>NZ_FNYJ01000012.1 GCF_900108875.1 Pseudomonas sp. NFR16
GGCCTGGGGCCGCGCTTCAGCCAATCGGGTATGTGATCAGGTCTGGCCTGTATGCTGCAAACTTTCGGTGCGTGTCGTCTTCACAGTCACCGCAATCTGTGCTCGTCCGAGTCGCAGATTGCTTGGGTGTTATATGGTCAAGCCTCACGGGCAATTAGTATTGGTTAGCTCAACGCCTCACAGCGCTTACACACCCAACCTATCAACGTCGTAGTCTTCGACGGCCCTTCAGGGAACTCAAGGTTCCAGTGAGATCTCATCTTGAGGCAAGTTTCCCGCTTAGATGCTTTCAGCGGTTATCTTTTCCGAACATAGCTACCCGGCAATGCCACTGGCGTGACAACCGGAACACCAGAGGTTCGTCCACTCCGGTCCTCTCGTACTAGGAGCAGCCCCTCTCAAATCTCAAACGTCCACGGCAGATAGGGACCGAACTGTCTCACGACGTTCTAAACCCAGCTCGCGTACCACTTTAAATGGCGAACAGCCATACCCTTGGGACCGGCTTCAGCCCCAGGATGTGATGAGCCGACATCGAGGTGCCAAACACCGCCGTCGATATGAACTCTTGGGCGGTATCAGCCTGTTATCCCCGGAGTACCTTTTATCCGTTGAGCGATGGCCCTTCCATACAGAACCACCGGATCACTAAGACCTACTTTCGTACCTGCTCGACGTGTCTGTCTCGCAGTCAAGCGCGCTTTTGCCTTTATACTCTACGACCGATTTCCGACCGGTCTGAGCGCACCTTCGTACTCCTCCGTTACTCTTTAGGAGGAGACCGCCCCAGTCAAACTACCCACCATACACTGTCCTCGATCCGGATGACGGACCTGAGTTAGAACCTCAAAGTTGCCAGGGTGGTATTTCAAGGATGGCTCCACGCAAACTGGCGTTCACGCTTCAAAGCCTCCCACCTATCCTACACAAGCAAATTCAAAGTCCAGTGCAAAGCTATAGTAAAGGTTCACGGGGTCTTTCCGTCTAGCCGCGGATACACTGCATCTTCACAGCGATTTCAATTTCACTGAGTCTCGGGTGGAGACAGCGCCGCCATCGTTACGCCATTCGTGCAGGTCGGAACTTACCCGACAAGGAATTTCGCTACCTTAGGACCGTTATAGTTACGGCCGCCGTTTACCGGGGCTTCGATCAAGAGCTTCGCGTTAGCTAACCCCATCAATTAACCTTCCGGCACCGGGCAGGCGTCACACCCTATACGTCCACTTTCGTGTTTGCAGAGTGCTGTGTTTTTAATAAACAGTCGCAGCGGCCTGGTATCTTCGACCGGCATGAGCTTACGGAGCAAGTCCTTCACCCTCACCGGCGCACCTTCTCCCGAAGTTACGGTGCCATTTTGCCTAGTTCCTTCACCCGAGTTCTCTCAAGCGCCTTGGTATTCTCTACCCAACCACCTGTGTCGGTTTGGGGTACGGTTCCTGGTTACCTGAAGCTTAGAAGCTTTTCTTGGAAGCATGGCATCAACCACTTCGTGTTCTAAAAGAACACTCGTCATCAGCTCTCGGC
>NZ_FNYJ01000001.1:0-1035087 GCF_900108875.1 Pseudomonas sp. NFR16
TGTGGGAGCGTGGCTTGTCCCGCGATCGGCGACGCAGTCGTCGTGATTCCGGTGGCTGCGGTGGTTCTGAAAAACCGCGTTCGTCGCTTCGCGCCGCTTGCTCGCCAGCGCCTGCTGGCTGATGTGGGCGAGCGCCGAGAAAGATCGAACGCCTGATGACGTGCGCACTCGAAACAGGGCAGATGGTTTGATTGTCGCCCGACTGTTCTGACTTGCCGGCCCCGATGCGGGTCGAGATGCTGCCTGACCAGGCCCGAACGCATTTTCAAGCACGTTACCCGCAGGTCACTTGGCTGCGAATGTCGAGCGACAAAACCCGGACCTGCACATTCCTGACAGCCATGCCTGGCCAGGTACCCCTTATTTTTTGGCCCGTGTCCGACGGTCGATCGAAGCAGAAGAGAATCCCATGCGCCCCCAGACCTCGTTCATTTTTGACCTGGACGGCACGCTGACAGACAGCGTTTATCAGAACGTAGCGGCCTGGAAAGAGGCGCTCGACGCCGAAGACATTCCGCTGGCGATGTGGCGAATCCACAGGAAGATCGGCATGAGCGGCGGGTTGATGCTCAAGTCGCTTTCTCGTGAGACGGGGCTGGACATCAGTGAAGATCAGGCCCAGCGCCTCAGTGACAGACACGCTGAAGCCTACGAGCGGCTGCAAGGCCAGATCATCGCGCTGCCGGGCGCCAAAGCGTTGCTCCAGTCGCTGAGCAAAGACAAGCTGAAGTGGTGCATCGCCACCAGCGGCGGCATGGACACCGCGAAAATCAACCTAAAGGCGCTGGGTCTTGAGATCGGCGATGTCGACCTGATCACCCGCGACGATGTGAACTACGGCAAGCCCGATCCGGACCTGTTCCTGGCGGCGGCGAAGCGCATGAACGTGGACATTGAAGAGTGCCTGGTCATCGGCGATGCGATCTGGGACATGCTTGCCGCCAGACGTTGCAAGGCAACCGGCATCGGCTTGCTCTCCGGCGGTTACGATATCGGCGAGCTTGAGCGGGCAGGGGCGTTGCGCGTGTATGAAGATCCGCAGGACTTGCTGGACCATCTGGACGAGATCGCGTCTCGCCCCTGATGACCACGTGCTGGATAAATGCCAGCGCCCCGGCCCGTCGACGGTGTCAGCCTTCGGTTGAGTCGGCCGGGCCTTGACCGGCCTCTTCGGCGAGCCTGGCCCGATCGGCCTTGCTGATGTATTTGGGCTTGCGCGGCGCCAGTTTGGCGTTGGCCTTTTTGGCGTGCGCTTCCAGCAGTTGCTTAATCTTCTTGCGGCGATTCATGGCATGTTCCCGACTTGGCAGGAGGCGATGATATCAGCTGGCGCGCAGCCTCGAAAAACGCCTACAACGTGAATCGACTGGTCATGGTCTTGAGTTGCGATGCCAGCGTGGACAGATCATGGCTTGCCACGCTGGTCTGCTCGGCGCCCTTGGACGTCTGCTGCGACAGGTCGCGGATGCGCACCAGGTTGCGATCAACCTCACGAGCCACTTGCGCTTGTTGCTCGGCGGCGGTGGCGATGACGATATTGCGCTCATTGATGATGCCCACGGCGATGGTGATCTGATTCAGCGCTTCATCGGTACGGCCGGCGCGCTGCAGGGTGTCGGTGGTCTGCTCGGCGCTGGATTGCATGGCGTCGACGGTCTCACGGGTCGATTGCTCGACCTTGCCGATCAGTGCTTCGATTTCGCGGGTCGACTGTCCTGTGCGATGGGCCAGAGCGCGAACCTCGTCGGCGACCACGGCGAACCCTCGGCCAGCGTCGCCCGCCCTCGCGGCTTCGATAGCAGCGTTGAGCGCCAGCAGGTTGGTCTGCTCGGCGACCGAGCGAATCACGTCCAGCACCTGGCTGATTTCAACCGTCTGCAGGGCCAGGCTCTGGACGCGTTCGGAGGTGGTGTTGACACGGGTCACCACCGTGTTCAGGGATTCGATGGTCTCGCTCAGTTCATTCTGGCCCTGCTGTGCCGTCTGCGAGGAGGCCTTCGATTCGTTGGATGTCGAGACCGCGTTGCGCGCCACTTCGTCGATTGCTGCGCTCATCTGGTTGAACGCCGCTGCGGCCTGATCGATTTCCTGATTCTGCTGGCGCAGACCTTCGCTGCTTTGCGCCATCACCTGACTCATTTCCTCGGCGGCGCTGGAAAGCTGCTCAGTGGACTGGGTGATTTCGCCGATCGTGCTGCGAAGGTTGTTGCGCATCACGCTCAGAGACTGCAGCAGTTGCGCCGGCTCGTCGGAACCGCTGCTGTCGATTTCGCCGCTCAAATCATTCGCCGCGATTCGCCGAGAGGTCGCCAGCGCGACACCTAGTGGCCGGTTGATGCTCAGGCTGAAGCGCCAGCTCAGCACGAGCGAGGCAGCCACCGCCAGCCCGATCGCAATCAGCGCCACCAGCCGCGCCTGGCTGTAGGCTTGTGCGGCCTCCAGTGCGGCGTCGTGGGCGTGCTCGCGTTCAAGCCGGTTCAGCAGTTCCGTCTGTTCATTGAAGGTGGTCCCGAACGCTGCCATTGAGCGAAGCTGCGCCGCTGCGTCATCCGGGCGACCGGCCTCCATCATGCTCAGCTCTTGGGCCACGCCGCTTTTGTAACCTTCATAGGCCTGGGACAGCTTGCCCAGCGCCTCTTGCTTGGCGGGGGTATCGGCGCTGTCGCGGTAGGCGGCGAGATTCTGGTCGATCAGCTTCTCCAGGCCGGCGATGGTGTTGGCCGCGGCAAGATAATCGGCCTTGGAGGTGAAGGTGTGTGACTGATAGGCCGTGATGCGCAAGCGCGAAACGTTGACCCCCAGCTCATTGCTCAGGTTGATGGCCGGAATGGAACGGGTTTCCATCTCTGTCACGGCCTGACGGATCGTGCTCATCTGGGCCACGCAGAACAGGCCAAGGGCGACGAGCATCAAAATGATTGCGATGAAGCACAGGAGGGTCCGTGCCTGGATTTTCAGTTTTCTCAGCATTGGGGCATTCTCGCCAGCAGGCGTTACGGTGACACGCCCGAGAGGGCCCGCGGGTGGCGACCATCCATTGCATCTCGGAAGCGGAGTTGTACGGGAAATATTTTCTGTACAAGATTTGTAGAGCTTCGAGGCAAAGATGGCAGGTTGGTTCAGGGCTGTTGAGCAAAATGCGGCAAATGGCCATCAGTTGTCGCAGACACGTATCCCGATGTCGCATCTGGATTATTTTTTGTGCTGGGTGCTTCAGTTCGGCGGGTTTGCCTCAAGAGACTGCCTTGAAGCAAAGCCGTGCAAGGTCCGTGAAGAGTGAATCAGCTCTGGCAGAACCGGATCCGGTTACCGAAAGGATCGTAGACCTCAAGCACTCGTCCCCAGCCCTGCTGAACGATGTCCGGACGGCCGTATCCGTAGCGCCGGGCCTGCAGCTCGTCGCGCAAGCGCTCGATATTACGCACCGGTACGAAGATCGTCGCACCGGGGCTCGCATCGCCATGATGCTCGGAAAGATGCAGGTTCAGATCGCCCCGGCTTATCCCCAGATAAAGTGGCATGCCGGCTTCGAAGCGATGCTCGAATTCGACGCTGAAACCGAGAAAATCCAGGTAGAACTCCCGTGCCTTGGCTTCATCGAACATGCGCAGTCTCGGGATGGTTTTCTCGAACGTGATGGCGTCGGTTGCATCGCCGCCAGGGAGCATCGCCGATGCGGTGTTCCAGTCCTTGTAGCCCAGTTGATGCGCCACCGTTTCCAGCGCAGCCGCGGGAGTGAGCGTCTTGTCGCGCGCCGCCAGCGAGGCGCGCAACCCTTTGGCCATCTGTTTGGCCTGTTCGATCGATACCATCGTAGCTCCCTGGGTCAAGGCATGTGGGTGCTCGCGTTGCCAGACCTCGACTCTTGAGAGATGCGACAGGAATGGGGAAGAACAATGCTTTCACCTTAGCGTACGCAGCGAGCGGCGGGCAGCATCGGCCCGTTGTGATGATACACAAAGGGAATCGGGCCGGTGCGCTTCCTGTTTGCTTAATGGTTACTGCCTGGCTCAAGGGATGTCGGGCGCCTTATGCGATGCCGTCGTCGGGCCGTAACGAGGGTGCAGCGGATGCCTCTCGCCCCGCGAGCCAGGCGAGGGCTGCTGCAAGCAACAGTACCGACGCGCTCGCTTCGAATGTCGCGCGATATCCGCTCAGGTCATAAGCGATGCCTCCGATGATCGCCCCTGCCGAGATCGCCAGCTGGACGATCGCCACCAGCAATCCGCCGCCTGCATCGGTGTCGTCAGGCAGCATGCGCGCCAGCCAGGTCCACCAACCCACGGGAGCAGCGGTGGCCACCAGTCCCCAGAGCGCCAGCAATATCGAGGTCAACGCGGGCGAAGAACCGAGGGTAATCAGTGCCAGAGCGATGGTCGCCATCAGCAGGGGAATCACTGTGAGCGTGCGATAGAGGTTCTCGCCCAGAAAACGCTCGATCAGGAAGGTCCCGATGAATCCCGCAATGCCCAGCCCCAGCAAGATCAGCGAAAGCGCCGAAACGCCGACCCCGGTCACTGTTTCAAGAAAAGGCCGCAGGTAGGTGAATAGCATGAATTGCCCCATGAAAAACACACTGACGGCGACCATGCCCAACGCGACAGGCTTTCTCTTCAGCAACCGCAAGGCGTTGCGGCTGTTCGGGCTGTGTTCATCGTTGAAGGACGGCAGGCTTGACCACAACCAGAGTGCCGCGAGGGCTGCAACCGGCACCACGCAGAAGAAAGCGCCACGCCAGCCAATCAGCGATCCGAGGAAACTGCCCATTGGCGCTGCTATGACAGTTGCCAGCGCGTTACCGCCGTTGACGATTGCCAGCGCGCGGGGTATCTGAGCAGGTGCTACCAGGCGTATAGCAGTGGCCGCTGACAGAGACCAGAACCCGCCGATCGCGACGCCGATCAGGGCGCGGCCGAGCATGAACGAGAAATACCCCGGCGCGAACGCCACCACCGTGCCGGAAGCCATCATCAATACGGCAAGGCATAGCAACAGGTGCTTGCGTTCCACGCGTGCCGCGATGGCGGCGATGAGCAGGCTGGTGATCAAGGCAAATGCGCCGGAGACAGAGATGCCCTGGCCCGCTTGCCCTTCGGTGACGTGCAGGTCCTGTGCGATCGGGGTCAACAGGCTGACCGGCATGAATTCGGATGCCACGAGGGCAAAGGCGGCCAGCGACATGGCCAGCACGGCGCCCCAGTGGTGTGTTTCGGTCGAGCGGGAAGTCATGAAAAAATCCTGTGCAGCGGTAGGTGAGGCAGCGGCATTCGCACGCCAAAGGCGATGCCGATATTCAAGGCACCGGTCGGTTGCGCTGCCCCGATCGCCTCATTGTCCCGGCGCCTCCTGCGGCCTCGTAGCGCAATCCTCTTGAATACTTGCCCAATCCTCTGACCTTGCAGGGCCATGGATAGGAATCGGCTCGCGCGAGAGCTAGAGTGGGTTCATCAGGAGCTTGTAACCATGACCAATGCCCGTTCTGGCCGGCCGCCAAATCTCGCGTCGATCATCGACCGACATGTGCGTCAGTCAGGTGATTTCGCCACGCCCATTGCGGGTCTTTCGCTGTTCCGCCGCGATCGACCCGTGCCGCCGTCGGTCTGCATGATCGAGCCAAGCATGGTGCTGGTTGCTCGCGGCGAGAAACGCCTGTGGGTGGGTGGCGAGGGCTACTGCTATGACCCGTCGCGTTTCATGGTGAGCTCCCTGGACCTGCCGGCCAATTCCGAGGTGCTCACCGCCAGCGTGCATGAGCCTTGCGTGGGGCTGGTGCTCAAACTGGACGTTTCGATGCTGGCTGAAGTGATCGCCACCGGCGGCCTTGCCGTATCGCGCGACCGGCCTGCCGGGCAGGGCGTCGGTATCGGCACTATGAGCGCAGCGCTACTGGACGCGATTTTCCGCCTGCTTGCGCTGCTCGACGAGCCCGTTGCGATTTCAACGCTCGCGCCGCTGGTGTTACGTGAGGTTCATTACCGCTTGCTGCACAGCGATCAGGCGCCGCGGCTGCGGCAGATCATGGCGATCGACGGCCAGGGCTATCGCATCGCCAGGGCCATCGACTGGCTGAAAATCAACTTTGCCGCGCCACTGCGCATCGACGAGCTGGCCTCCCGGGTGCAGATGAGCGCGCCGACGTTTCATCATCACTTCCGCCAGCTCACCGCGATGAGCCCTTTGCAGTACCAGAAATGGCTGCGTCTGAACGAGGCACGAAGGCTGATGCTGAGCGAGCAACTGGATGTATCGCGTGCGGCATTCGCCGTGGGTTATGAAAGCCCATCACAGTTCAGTCGCGAGTATGGCCGGCTCTTCGGCACAGCGCCCAGGCGTGACATCGAACAATTGCGTAATGGGACCATCGAGGCGATCGCGCCAGGATAAATGCACCTTGAGACACCGGCGGTACGTCGCATGGCCGCCCGGAAAAACTAGAAAAAGCACATCAACCGATGATCAGCGGGTGAGCCATGGAACTACGAATCAACCAGAAAACTTACCAGGTCGACGCCGACGCAGACACGCCCTTGCTGTGGGTGATCCGCGATGACCTGGGCATGACCGGCACCAAATATGGTTGCGGGCTGGCGCAGTGCGGCGCGTGTTCCGTGCTGGTGGATGGCAATGTCGTGCGCTCGTGTGTCACGCCGGTGGCCGGTGTGGTCGGACGCGAAGTCACCACCATTGAAGCCATCGAGTCCGACGAGGTCGGCAAACGCGTGGTGGCCACCTGGGTCGAGCATCAGGTCGCTCAATGCGGCTACTGCCAGTCCGGGCAGGTGATGGCGGCGACCGCGTTGCTCAAGCACACGCCGCAACCCAGCGCTGCCGAGATCGATGCGGCGATGATCAATCTGTGCCGCTGCGGCACGTACAACGCCATTCACGCCGCTGTGCATGACCTTGCCGGTCACAGTGCGAAGGGGGATGCCTGATGAATGCGCCACTGGACTCTATCGAGCAGCTCATCGGCCAGAACCTCAATGATCCGGTCAACCTGTCCCGTCGTCGTTTCCTCAAGGGCAGCGCCGTGGGCGCGCTGGTGCTGGGCTTCGGTTTACCGCTGGGCGCCACCCGGGTGCAAGCGGCCGCGGCGGCACCCGCCGAGCGCGGAACGCAGGTGCCTGCCTTCCTTGAAATTCGTCCGGACAACACCGTGCGCCTGCTGTCGCCTTTCATCGAAGGCGGACAGGGCACCTTCACGGCGATGGCGCAGATTGTCGGTGAAGAGCTCGACGCCGATCCCGCCACCTTCCTCGTTGAATGCGCGCCGCCGGGCGACGCCTATTACGTGATGGAGAACGGAATGCGCATCACCGGCGGCAGCATGTCGGTGCGGATGAGTTACCCGACCATGCGCCGGCTGGGCGCCCTGGCCCGGGCGATGCTGCTGCAGGCCGGCGCCCAGGCGCTGAATGTGCCGGTCAGTGAACTCACCACCGAACCGGGCAAGGTGGTGCATGCCGCCTCCGGCCGTTCCATTGCCTACGGCGAGTTGTCGGAACGGGCGATGGATCTGCCGGTGCCTGATCCGGCCAGCGTGCAATTGCGCGATCCCTCCCGCTTTCGCTGGATCGGCAAACCGGTCAAGCGTCTGGACGCCTACGACAAGTCCACCGGCAAGGCGCTGTACAGCATCGATCTGAAGGTCGACGGCATGCTGCATGCCGCCGTGCAACATGCGCCGCGCCTGGGCATGACGGTGGGAAGTCTGCGCAACGAAGAGCAGGTCAAAGCCATGAAGGGCGTGCATTCGGTGCATCGTCTGCCCGGCGCCGTTGCCGTGGTGGCCGAGCGCTGGTGGCATGCCAAGCGCGCCGTGGAAGCGGTGCAGGTTGACTGGCTGGAGGCTGCTGCCGATTCGACAGTGCGCGCCATGCCCGCGGACTTTTCCACCGAAGAGTACTTCAAGCGTCTGGCCGCGGAAAAAGGCCCTGCCCGTGACGATGAAAACGGAGGTGATGTCGCCGCGGCGCTGGCCAACGCCAAAACCCGCATCGAAGCCACGTACCACAACCAATATCTGCATCACGCCCAACTGGAGCCGCCGTCGGCCCTTGCACGCTTTGACGCCAACGGTTCGCTGGAAATCTGGCTGCCCAATCAGGCGCCGGAAATGTACCGTGCCGACATCGCCAAACGCACCGGTCTGGACCCTTCGCAAATCACGCTGCACTCGCCGCTGTTGGGCGGGTTCTTCGGTCGGCATTTCCTCTATGACTCCGCCAATCCTTATCCTCAGGCCATCGCTCTGGCCAAGGCGGTCGGGCGCCCGGTCAAGCTGATCTGGAGCCGTGAGGAAGAGTTCCTGCGCGACGTGCTTCGTCCGGTCGCTGCGGTGAATTTTCGCGGCGCGCTGGACAACGACGGCTGGCCGGTCGCGATCGAGGCGGTCAGTGCCACGGAAGGACCGACCGAGTCTCTGGCGGGCAAGCAAGGCGATAAGATCGACCCGACTGCGCTGGAGGGCCTGGCCGGCAAGTCATACGCCATTGCCAACAAGCGCATCGCCCAGATTTACGTCAAGGGTCCGGTGCCACTGGGCTACTGGCGCTCGGTGGGCAACTCGTTGAATGACTTCTTCTACGAAGCCTTTCTCGATGAACTCGCCGACAAAGGCGGCAAGGACCCGTTCGAATTGCGCCTGCACTTGCTGCGCGACAACAAGCGTCTGACGACCTTGCTCAACGCGGTGGGCGACTTGTCGGGGGGCTGGAAGCGCGGGCCGTTTACCGCCGAAGACGGCAGCAAACGGGCGCGCGGAGTGGCCATGGCATCGCCGTTCGGCACCCAGACCGCGGTCATTGCCGAAGTGTCGATCGAGCAGGGCCAGGTCAAGGTGCATGACATCTGGCAAGCCATCGATCCGGGCAGCATCGTCAATCCGGCCATCGTCGAGGCGCAGGTCGCCGGCGCCGTGTCCCTTGGCCTGTCGCAGGTGCTGCTGGAAGAGGCGGTGTACATCGACGGCAAACCGCGCGCGCGCAACTACGACTTGTATCCGATTCTGCCGCCTTCGCGGATGGCGCGGGTGCATGTGCGGATTGTCGAGAGCGGGGAAAAGATGGGCGGCATCGGTGAACCGCCGTTGCCAGCGGTGGCACCGGCGGTCGCCAACGCCGTTGCGGCACTGACCGGGCAGCGGATTCGCAGCATGCCTTTGAGCCGATACACCTTTACCTGACCTGCGCCGGAGTACTCATGAATAACAGCCGATTCGCAAGAACCGCTGGCTGGCTGGCGCTGCTGTGCCTGGTCGCGGCAGGCCTGCTGGCCTGGTATGTCACCCGCGAGCCTGCCTCGTCCCTGGAAAACGATCAGGTCGCAGCCGCCGACCTGGCCCCGGCGCTGGTCGCCCGGGGTGAATACGTGGCACGGCTCGGCGACTGCGTGGCCTGCCACAGCGTGCCAGGGGGCGCGCCTTTCGCCGGTGGTCTGGAAATGGCCACGCCGCTGGGAGCGATTCACACCACCAACGTCACCCCGGACCGCGAGACCGGCATCGGCGCTTACAGCCTGGCCGACTTCGACCGTGCCGTGCGTCATGGCGTGGCACCGGGCGGGCGCCGCCTGTATCCGGCGATGCCTTACCCGTCTTATGCCAAGCTGAGTGACGATGACGTGCGAGCGCTGTATGCGTTCTTCATGAAGGGCGTGGCGCCGGCGCGGCAGGTGAACATCCAGAGCGATATCCCCTGGCCGTTGAACATGCGCTGGCCGATCGCCTTATGGAACGGCGTCTTCACCGAACCTGCGCCGTATGCGCCGAAGCCTGGCAAGGACGCGCTGTGGAATCGCGGTGCCTACATTGTTCAGGGGCCGGGCCATTGCGGCAGTTGCCACACCCCGCGCGGGCTGGCGTTCAACGAGAAAGCGCTGGATGAATCCGGCACGCCGTTCCTCGCTGGCGCCTTGCTCGATGGCTGGTACGCGCCGAGCCTGCGCAACGACCACAACACCGGGCTGGGCCGCTGGAGCGAGCCTGAGATCGTTCAGTTCCTCAAGGCCGGGCGCAATCAGCATGCGGTTGTTTTCGGCTCTATGACCGAAGCATTCAACAACTCCACGCAGTTCATGAGTGACGAGGACCTGACGGCGATTGCGCGTTACCTCAAGTCGCTGCCGGGCGACCCGGGGCGCGACCGCAGCCCCTGGCAGTATCAGGCAACCTCAGTTGCGGCGCGTCCGGATTCGCCCGGCGCGCACACCTACGTGACCCGCTGTGCGTCGTGTCACGGTGTCGACGGCAAGGGGCAGTCCGAATGGATGCCGCCATTGGCCGGCGCCACCTCTGCACTGGCCAAGGAAAACGCGTCTGCGATCAACATCACCCTCAACGGTTCGCAGCGCATCGTCGCAGCCGGCGTACCCGACGCTTACCGAATGCCGGCGTTTCGTGAGCAGCTGTCGGATCAGGAAATCGCCGATGTCCTGACTTTCGTGCGCGGCACATGGGGCAATCAGGGCGGGGCAGTGGACGCGCAGGCCGTCGGCAAGCTGCGCGAGCGGACCGACCCGGCCAGCAGCACGCCCATCATTCTGCAGATGCGATAAGGAGCCGCACCATGGAAAGCATCGATTTGCTGGTCCTGCGCACGGCCCGTGACTGGCTGCGCGCCGGAGAGCGCGTGCTGCTGGCGACGGTGGCGCGGACATGGGGATCCTCGCCGCGCCCGGTGGGTTCGATGATGGCCCTGCGCAGCGACGGCCGAGTCGCCGGCAGCGTTTCCGGGGGCTGCATCGAGGATGACCTGATTCATCGCTACACCACCGCCCACGGCGGTCCGGGCATGACCGACGGGCCGCCGCAAGTGGCGCGCTACGGCGTCAGTGCCGACGAAGCCCACCGCTTCGGCTTGCCGTGCGGCGGAACGCTGGAATTGATTTTCGAATTCAGCCCGTCGTGGCAAGCGCTGGATGAGCTGCTGGCTCACCTCGACGCGGGGCGGCTGGTGCGTCGCCGTCTGGACCTGGCGAGCAACGCAGTGACGCTTGAACACAGCGTCACGCCCGAGCAATTCGCCTTCGACGGTCAGGTGATGCTCAATACGCTGGGGCCCGGGTATCGCCTGCTGATGATCGGTGCCGGAGCGCTGGCTGAGTATCTGGCGACCATGGCCTTGTTCAACGGCTTCAAAGTGGCGGTCTGCGATCCTCGCCCCGAGTACGTGCAGACCTGGTCGGTCAGCGGCGTGGAGCAGATCGTCGGGATGCCCGATGACGTGGTGCGGGCGTTTTCCGCCGATCTGCGCACCTGCATCGTTGCGTTGAGCCACGATCCGAAACTCGATGATCTGGCCTTGCTCGAAGCACTGCAAGGGCCGGCGTTCTACATCGGTGCCATCGGCTCGCGGCGCAACAGCCAGCAGCGACGCGAGCGCCTGATCGAGCACTTCGGCGAAACCGAGGCGTCGCTTCAGCGCCTGCGTGGCCCGATCGGCATTTACATCGGCAGCAAGACGCCGGCAGAGATCGCCGTCAGCGTCATGGCTGAGATCCTGGCGGCGAAAAACGGCGTCGAACTGCCCCACGATGTCAGCGTGAGTCAGGCGAAAGTCGCGCTTGAAACACAGGAGCCGACTTATTCCAGCGCGACCCAGTGATCGGTCGCCACCGCCGTGAACCGCTGCGGTGGCGCCACGAAGTCTGCCTGCTTGATCGGGTCGGGCCGCTCCAGTTCCTTGAGCAGGCTTTTGAAATCGCGGCGTCGACCCACTTCCGGCACTGGCACGGCCGCAAGCAGGCGCCGGGTGTAAGGATGCTGCGGGTTGTGCAGAACCTGATCGCGCGCGCCGATCTCGACGATACGACCGCCGTACATCACCGCGACCCGATGGCAGATCCGCTCGACCACGGCCATGTCATGGGAAATGAACAGGTAACTCAGGCCATGCTCGGCGCGCAGTCGTTCGAGCAGGTCCAGCACCTGGGCCTGCACCGACACATCCAGCGCCGACACGGACTCGTCGGCGATGATGACTTTGGGGTTGAGCGCCAGGGCGCGGGCGATGCAGATGCGCTGCCGCTGCCCACCGGAAAACTGATGCGGATACCGCTCCATCGCCTCTGACGGCAGGTCGACCTGCTGCAGCAACTGGGCGACACGCTCGCGGCGCTGCGGCTCAGGCATGTGATCGTGGATCAGCAACGGCTCGCCCACCAGATCGAAGATGGTCTTGCGCGGATTGAGCGCGGCGTAGGGGTCCTGGAACACCATCTGCACGTCGCGTCGCACTCTTTGCAGCGCCTCGCCCTTCAGCCCGTTGAGCTCCTGACCCATCAGCCTGACGCTGCCCTGGTAGCTCAGCATGTTCATCAGCGCCTTGCCGGTGGTGGATTTTCCGCAGCCGCTTTCGCCCACCAGCCCCAGCGTTTCACCCTGGCGCAACTCGAAATTAACGCCTTCCACCGCGTGCACGGTGCGCGGTGCCTCGAACCAGCCATGACGCAGGGCGAAGCGCACGTTCAGAACTTTCACCGCAAGCACCAGCGGCGATTCGCCCAGTTCCGCAGGTGGCGGGGCGCTGCCGAGCACGGGCACGGCCGCCAGCAGTTTGCGGGTGTAGGCTGCCTGCGGGGCGGTGAATACCTGATTCAGGGTGCCGCGCTCTTCCATGCGGCCCTGATTCATCACCACGACTTCGTCGGCCATCTCCGCGACCACGCCCATGTCGTGGGTGATCAGCAGCAGACTGGTCGCGAACTGCTGCTGCAATTCGCGCATGAGTTCCAGAATCTGCGCCTGGATGGTCACGTCCAGCGCTGTGGTCGGCTCATCGGCGATCAACACCTTGGGCTGACAGAGCATGGCCATCGCGATCATGACCCGCTGGCGCATGCCGCCGGACAGCTCATGGGGATACTGGGTCAGGCGCTTGTCGACCTGCGGCATGCGCACCGCATCGAGCATCTCGCGGCAGCGTCGATGCACATCGGCGCGGCTCATCGGCTCATGTCGACGCAAGGTTTCGGCCAGTTGCCGGCCCACGGTCAGCAGCGGATTGAGCGAGGTCATCGGCTCTTGAAAGATCATGCCGATCTGCTTGCCGCGCAAGCGCTGCATCTCGCGTTCCGACAGGCTCAGCAGGTCGCGATCCTCGAACAGGATGGCGCCGCCCGGTACGCTGGCCGCTTTCGGTAACAGCCCCATGATCGCCAGCGACGACAGCGACTTGCCGCTGCCCGACTCGCCGGCGATGCACAGCGTACGGCCGGGGTAGAGCGCAAAGCTCAGCTCCTCGACCACTCGACGGCGCGAGGCACCGCCGCCGACGTCAATGCTCAGTCGCTCCACCGACAGGCTGGGCAGGTCGTTTGGCATCAGTTGAATACCACCTTTGGAAAGTAGAACGACACCACCCAGTTAGGCAGGTCGACGATCTCGCTGATGCGCAGGTCGCCGCACACTGAACAGAGCATGTAGGCCTGCTCGGCGGGCATTCCGTGCTCCCGGCACAGCCAGTCGATGGTGTTGGCGACCGCCTGGCGAGCGGCCTGCATCAGGTCCGGCCCTATGCCGGTGAAGGCCTCGTAGCCTGCGCTGTCCAGATGACCGGTGACCGGGCCGGGCGTGCTGAAACGCGGCGTGGCCAGCGGTGTCTGCTTGATCAGGTCGAGCTTGACCACCACGTCCATGGCGCTCTCGATGGCGGTGCCACAGACTTCGCCGTCACCCTGGGCGGCATGGGTGTCGCCGATGGAAAACAGTGCGCCGGGCACTTCGACCGGCAGGTACAGCACGCTGCCCGCGGCCAGATCACGGATGTCCAGATTGCCGCCCACCCGACGTGGCGGCACGATCGAGTGCAAGCCTGGCTCGGCGGGCGCCACACCCACGGTGCCGGCAAACGGTTTGAGCGGCACCCTGGCGAATTCGCCGAAGGCCGCGGGCGCGAGGGTCTGGGTGTCGTAGTGCCAGAGCGCCAGGGCCGGCGCCTGAAACTGATCGGCGAGCAGGCCGAAGCCTGGAATGTTGGCGGTCCAGCCAAAGCCGCCTGGCTTGAAGCTGTCCAGGGTGATTTTCAGCACGTCGCCGGGTTCGGCCCCCTCGACATAGATCGGGCCGGTCACCGGGTTGATCTGGTCGAACGGCATCACGCTGACGTCGGCCACCTGCGATTGTGCGGTGAAGTAGCCGTTGGACGAGTCCCTGCAGTTCATCTGCAGGGTCGTGCCGGGCGCCACCCGCTCGACGGGGGCGAAGCGATGATCCCAGCCGAAGTGGCTGTTGACGCTGTGGATGGTGTTGACCAGGCAGTTCTGGCACATGTGGGCGTTCCTCATGGCAATGGGGCGATGGCCCGTTCCGCAGCGAAATACGGGACAGGCCAAGGGCGATCATTTCACCCAGATGTAGTCGTAGTTGACCGGCACGTGCACCGGATCGACGTACAGCGCGTCGTCGCCGCCCATGCGCTTGGAACGCACGGTGAAGCGCTGCTCGTTGAAGATCGGCACCCAAGGGGCATCGGCCATCACATCGGTGAAGATTTTCTTCCACGCTTCGGTGCGCTCGGCCTGCTGTTCCGGACGCGCCATCGCATCGGCCTTGGCGGCGCGTTCATCCAGCGCCTTGTTGCAGTACAACGCCCAGTTCCAGCCACCATCGACAGCGCCGCTGCACCCCAGGATCGGTCCGTAGAAGTTCGAAGGATCCGGGAAGTCGGCGATCCAGGCCATGCCGCCGGACCACACCATCGGCGCCTGATCTTTCGAGCTGCCCGCGGCGATCACGTTGGCCTGGGCCAGCGATTTGATCTGCACGCGGATGCCGACCTTGGCCAGGTCCTGCTGGATGGACTGGGCGATGCGCGGCTGCGGATCGGTGTTCATCACGTAGAGTTCGGTGTCGAAACCCTTGGCCAGGCCTGCGTCGGCAAGCAGCTTCTTCGCGCCTTCGACGTCGTACGGCAGCCCCTTGTACTGCGTGTCATAACCGGGCATTGCCGGCGGCAGCGGCTGATTGGCGGGCACCGCGCGGCCGTTGATGATGCGCACGATCCGCTCTTTGCTGATCGCCATGTTGATCGCCTGCCTCACCTTGAGGTTGTCGAACGGCGGCAGCGTGGTTTTCAGCGTCACATAACCGGTCTGCAACTGATTGCCGGTGACCAGCAACGGCTTGGACGCGGGATCGTTCTTGAATTGCAGGAACTGCGCGGGCGGCACGCCGTCGCCGGCGATATCGACCTCGCCCTTGTTCAGGCGCAGCAGGGCGACGGTGGGGTCCTGGCCGATTTCGAAGGTGATCTTGTCGACGTACGGCAGGCCCTTCTGGAAGTAGTTCGGGTTTTTGATCAGCTCAAGCTTCTGCCCCAGTTTCCATTCGCCCAGGCTGAAGGCGCCGCTGCCCATCGGGTGCTTGCCAAAGTCGGCGCCCCATTGCTCGACCGCCTCTTTGGGGACGACCGAGGCGAAGTTGATCGCCATGATGTGCAGGAACGTCGCGTTCGGCGCGCTGAGTGTGATGGTCAGGTGCTGATCGTCGATGACCTTGACGCCGCTGAGCGTCTGACTTTTGCCGGCGGTCATGTCCTCGTAGCCGACGATCGAGCTGAAGAACCCGGCGCCAGGGCTCTGGGTCTTGGGATTGACGGTGCGTTCCAGCGAGTATTTGACGTCATTGGCAACCAACTCACGGCCGTTCTGAAACTTCACGCCTTTGACCAGGGTAAAGCTGTACACCAACCCGTCCGCCGACACGCTGTAGTCCTCGGCCAGGCTTTTGACCAGTTCGGTGGTGCCCGGCCTATAGTCCATCAGGCGGCCGAACAGGCTCTTGATCATCGACCAGTTCTGCCAGTCATAGCCGATGGCCGGGTCCAGTGTCGCGACATCGTTCTGATACGTCACCACCAGATTGCCTCCGCTCTTGGGCGTGTCGGCCCACAGCGGCGTGGTGAACAGCGTGGCCGCCACGGCCAGGGTCAGCGCTTTGATTTTCATTCTTGTGCCCCGTTGTGTTGATGGATTCAGTGCTGCTTGATATCGATGCGCGGGTCCACCAGCGGGATCAGCAGATCCGCGAGCAGGTTGCCCAGAACGATGGCCACCGCAGAGAGCGTGGTCACTCCGACGATGACTGGAATGTCGACTTGCTGAATGGACTGCCAGGCCAGCTGACCGATGCCGGGCCAGCCGAAGACTGACTCCACCACGACCAGACCGCCCATGAACACGCCGATGTCGATGCCGATCATGGGGATCACCGGCACGATGGCGTTGGGCAGCACGTGCACGAAGATTACCCGCGCCCGGCTCAGACCCTTGGCCCGGGCTGTGCGAATGAAGTCCTGATGCAGCACGTCAATCATCGAGGAGCGGACCATGCGCGAGTACCAGCCGCTGCCCAACAGTCCCAGGGTCAGGGCCGGCAGCATCAGGTGGCTGGCCCCGCCGTAGCCGCCGAGCGGGAACCAGCCCAGCTGCACCGCGAAGAAATACAGGAACAGCATCGCGGCGATGAATTGCGGCGCCGAGACACCGACGAAGGAAAACGCCATCAACAGCTTGTCGGCGAAGCTGTCCCGCTTGAGGGCGGCGAGCATGCCCAGGCTGATGCCGATCAGCAGTTCGAAGCCGATGCCGGCGGCCATCAGTTCCAGAGACGGTCGCAGGCGGGCACCGATCAACTCGCTGACGGCGGTGCGCTGAATATACGAGCGGCCCAGATCGCCTTGAAGCAGATGCCCCAGATACCCGACATATTGCTGATAGAACGGCTGATCCAGACCCAGCTGCGCGCGGATGGCCGCCACGACTTCCGGCGTTGCGCTGCGCCCGGCAATCTGCCGCGCGGGGTCGGCGGGCAGCAGGAACAGCAACAGGTAGGTGATGAAGGTCACCCCCAACAGAATCAACAGCGCATAGCCGACCCGGCGGCAGATGAACGGCAGCATCAGCGGCGCCCCTTGAGTGTGGGGTCGAGTTCGTCGCGCAGGGCGTCTCCGACCAGATTGAACGCCAGTGACAGCAGGATGATTGCCGCGCCCGGAATGAACACCAGCCAGGGGGCCGAGGTGAAGTAGGTCTGGCTTTCGAAAATGATGTTGCCCCAGCTCGGTGTGGGCGGTTGCACGCCGACGCCGAGATAGGACAGGGTCGCTTCGAGCAGGACGGTGGTGGAAATTCCCAGCGTCGCCCATACCAGAATGGTCGGCAGCAAATGCGGCAACAGGTGCGAAAAGAGGATGCGCAGCGAGCTGGCGCCCAGCGTTCGCTCGACGGCGACGAAATCCCGCGCGCTCAGCGCCACGGTCTCGGCATAAATGACGCGGGCAATCTGCACCCAGTTGACCATCGCGATCACCATCGCGACGATCCACACACTCGGTTGAAAGATGGCCGACAAGGCAATCGCCAACAGCAGGGCAGGGAAGGCCATCATCAGATCGGTCAGGCGCATCAGTGCACTGCCCAGCCAGCCCCGCACGAAGCCTGCGGTCAGGCCCACCAGTGTGCCGATCAGCACCGCCATGCCGTTGGCCAGCACGCCGATGAACAGCGAGGTCCGTGCGCCGAAGATCAGGCGCGACATCAGGTCCCGGCCAAGCAGGTCAGTGCCCATCCAGTACGGCGTGGCAGGGGCCAGCGGCGCTCCTTCCATCGACAGGCCTTCGACGAACTGCTCGTCCGGGTCGAAGGGGCTCAGCCACGGCGCAAGCACGGCCAGCGCAATCACCGCCACGATGAACAGCAGCGACACCGCCACTGAAGGCCGACGCAGCAACGCCTTGAGTATGTTCATGCGCGGCCCTCGTCGCGGGTCGCCAGGACATCGACACACAGGGCCTCGATGGGGCGATTGAGCTGCATCGACAGGCTGCGCAGCCGTTCATAGGCGGTTGCCTCGTCGATGTGCTGAGTCACCATCAGGCGAGCAAGCGCCTGGCCGAGCAGCGGTCGCATCGCCAGGCGCTCCTGCAGCACGGCAAGCTGTTCGGCATCGGCCCGTTGCCGGTTGCGCAATCCCACCGCCATCATCAGGGTGGTGTAGACCGAGCCCTGGCTGATGGGTTTGTTGAGCAACGCGGTGGCGCCCAGCTGCAGCGCCCGCTGTATTTGCGACAGGGTTTCGTGGGCGGTGAGGGCGACGATCGGAATACCGGCGGCATCCAGCGTCTTCACCGTCGCAGGACTGGCGAAGTGCTCGATCTCGATGATGGCGGCGAAGCAGCCCTGGGTGTCGCAAGGTGCATCGCGATGCAGCGCCTGCGCCCGAATGCCCAGCCGCTGCAGGCTTTTGCCCAAGCTGGCCTGACTGCGCTCATCGCAGTCGATCAACAGCAAGTGCCCCTGATCGAGGGCAGGAAACGCTCGTGCTTTCATTTGACGATCCTCAGGCGCACCGGCTTGCCGTTGTGTCGTTCGACCCCGCAGGCGTGTAGATCGGTGACGGTCAGATAGGGGTCGGCGGCTACTGGAGCGCAGGCCGAGTGCAGAAGCTGGAAGCGCCCGTCGCGCAACTCCGCGATGTGACTGGCCAGGGCGCTGTGGTGATTGCGCGCCGACAGGCTCACGGTGCCGAGAACGCTGTCCATGGGATGGTTGAACAGGTGTTCGCAAATGGCCGCGGGCGAGGCGTCGGCACAGGCGTGCAGCGCCTGCGCGAACAGCCACAACGCCGAGTATGCGCTGGTGTAATAGTGTGAGCAGTGACGTGGCCCGTGGCGCTGTTGCCGGCGGCAGAAATCCGGGTTCAGGGTCTCGAAAAACGGGCCGCACGACAGCAGCCGCAGGGCGTGCATCGGGCCGACCGCATCGAGTTCGGCCTCGGTCAGGTTGCAGCTGAGCACCGGCAGGCGCAGCCCGTGTGCCGCGCAGGCCTGATCCAGCTGCTGAAGGAAGGCGTACGAGGACTCGCCTACCAGATTGTTGAGCACGAACGAGGGGCGTTCGCTCATCAGGGTATCGATCAGCGTCTGGAACCCGGTCGCGCCCAGATGCCAGTACTTTTCACCCAGCACCTGAGCGCCGTTGGCTTCCAGCAGTTCCCGGGCGATGCGGTTGCTCTCCCAGCCCCACACGTAATTTGAGCCGAGCAGAAACGCCCGCGTGCCGAAATGGCTCAGGGCGTAATGCAGCAGTGGCAGCAGCGTCTGGTTGGGGCAGCCGCCCAGATACAGCACGTTCTCGCTGCTCTCGTAGCCTTCGTACGGGCTTGAGTACCAGAGCAGCGCATTGTGTTGATCCAGGTCGGGAATGATCTCCTTGCGGCTCGCCGACAGGGTCGTGCCAAAGATGTGCCTCACCCCGGCGCCGAGCAGTTGCTCGACTCCGCTGCCGTATGCCGCCGGCTCGCCCAGGGGATCGGCGCAGATCGCCTCCAGCCTGAAACGGTGTTGCTCGTCGGCATTGATCTCCGCGAGTGCATCCTGCAGGCCGAGCAAGGCGCTGCGGCCCATGCGCCGATAGGTGCCTTCGGTGGACAGCAGAAAGCCGACGCAGACGGCGGGACGAGGATCGGACATGACGTTCATCCATAAAAAAAGCCTGATCGACCCGGCGAAAGGTTGATCAGGCTTCGATACCTGGCGCATTCGATGGCGCATATGTGGGCGAGACTTAAGGAGCGAACTCCGGCTTGCCGATGTGGCAAGAACCATGAAATAAGCATGCCAAGTGTCGAACGCGTCATGTCGCGCAACCGGGGCAGCGATGCCTTGCAGGGTGAGCGCTCCAGGTTGGGGCAAATCATCTCGGCGCGGCCTCAAAGCAGCGCAGCGACGTCAGTGTTCGCTGCAGGGCTTTGCGGACTGCGATTCAAACGAGGTCTTCAGGCTGCAGGGTCAGGATGATCTTGCCGACGTTTTCCGATGACTCCATGCGGCGATGCGCGTCGGCGGCGCGTGACAACGCAAAGGTGCTGTCGACGACCGGCTCAAGGCTGGCACCTCCTTCGAACCGATCGAGCCAGTGTTCGCGGAAGCGTTTGATCATGGCGTGCTTTTCAGGCTGGGTGCGCGATTTCATGACAGTGCCGATGATCTGCAAATGCCGGTAAAGGATCTGCTCCAGCGTGACTTTCACGCTGCCGCCACCGCCCAGGATGCCGACCTGGATCAGGCGGCCGCCCTTGGCCAGTGAGGCAATGTTGCGCTCGAAATACGGCTCGCCGACGAAGTCGATGATCACGTCGACACCCTGGCCCTCTGTTGCCTGCGCGATGACCTCGGCAAAATCCCGGGTCTTGTAGCGACCTTTATTGTTGTGTGCCGGTGTTTCAGTAGGCCGTCGGCAGTCGTGGAGGGCGCAGTCGTGTTTTACTGGCACTTTTCTTCGGGGGAAAATCATTGACCGACCTTGACCTTTGCGCCGCACAGTACTGCGCGGTGGCAGGCGACCTCGACGCCAATATTGATCGTCATCTCCAGTTCATGCGGCTAGCCGCCGGGCACGGGATCGATTTCCTGTTGTTTCCGGAGTTGTCCCTTACCGGCTACGAGCCCTCGCAGGCTTGCGAATTGGCGCAGGCACCGGACGGGACACGTTTGCAGCCGTTGCGTGATCTGGCGATGCAGTCTGCAATGACAACAGTCGTCGGCGGGCCTGTTCGACTGCCTGAAAGTGCTGCAATTTTTATCGGCGCGTGGGTGTTTGCCGCTGACGGCTCATGCACCGTTTACACCAAGCAACATCTGCATGCGGGTGAGGAAGCCGTATTCAGTGCAGGCACCGGGGGAGAGCCTTTGAGCATCGCTTGCGAGCAGATTGCATTGTCCATTTGCGCAGATTTCACCCAAGCCAGCCACCCGCGTGCCACTGCACATGCGGGCGCCGGCGTCTACGCGACCAGCGTGCTCATCAGTGAAAACGGCTACAGCCATGACAGCGGGTTGCTGAAAGGCTACGCCACGACGAATGCGTTCGGGGTATTGATGGCTAACCATGGCGGCCCGACCGGAGGTTGGACTTCTGCAGGGCGCAGCACGTTTTGGTCGCCGGACGGAGAGCGGGTGGTGAGCGCCGAAGGGGCAGGCGATTGTCTGGTTATTGCGCGTCGGCGTGAAGGCGTATGGCAAGGGCAGATCGTGGATTGCTGAGACCCGGAACTGGCACGCTTGAAGATTTGGCGGGAAGGGGCCTTAAGGAGTGGCACCTCCTGTGCGTGTCGACAGGGCGATCACGGATCGCCCTGTCGACAGCAAGCGAGTCAGAAGCGGAATGCCTGACGGCCGATCAGCAGCCAGTGGCCTTTCTGTTTCTGCCAGATCTGGAAGTTTTCGATCTCGGTCGGCACTTCCACGCCGCTGTTCACGGCCTGAGCGGAGAAGTGGTTACGCACCAGTGCGACGTCGCCGTTCAGCTTGATCGTCTGGTTGAGCATCTGCAGGGTTTTGAAGCCGCTGCGACCGGTTTCGATGTCGGCGATGAATTCCTGCTTGTTCTGAATCTTGCCGCTCGAGTGCCCGTAGGTCACGTTGTCAGACGTCAGCGCGTTCAGGGCCTTGATGTCTTTGTGCAGCATGGCTTGAGTCATGTTGTCGACGGCCTTGGCCACCTCCTGCTCGTCGGCCGAGGGAGCTGCCATGGCAGAACCCGAGAGCAGACATAGAAACGCCACCACCAATTTGAACTGAGTCATCGATACTTCCTTTTTATTGTAAGCGGACGCGTGACGCGTCCGGTCTGTGTCCACGGCGAGTCCGTGAAACGGGGTCAAGTTCGACCGATCAAAGATCAGTGATCTCTTTATGGCGCGGCACCAGAGCCTTCATCACACACCACGCCACCAGGTAAGCCAGGGCGCAGATGGCGAACATGATCATGTAGCCGGTGTGAATGTCGTTGATCGACTTGTAGTAGTCGAACACCCAGCCGCCGATCTTGGTCATGACCACACCGCCGAGTCCGCCGGCCATGCCGCCGATGCCGACCACGGAGGCCACGGTCTTCTGCGGGAACATGTCGGACACGGTGGTGAAGATGTTGCAGGACCACGCCTGGTGCGCGGACGCGCCGATGCCGATCAGCAGCACGGGCACCCAGAAACTGATGTAGCCCAGGGGTTGCGCCAGCAGCACCAGCAGCGGGAACAGGGCGATCACCAGCATCGCTTTCATCCGGCCGTCATAAGGCTTGTCGCCACGGGCCATGAAGTAGCTCGGGAACCAGCCGCCGCCGATGCTGCCGACCATGGTCATGCTGTACAGCACGAACAGCGGGATCACGATGGCCTGGCCTTTCATGCCGTACTGCGCCGACAGATACGTCGGCAACCAGAACAGGAAAAACCACCACACGCCGTCAGTCATGAACTTGCCGAAGGCAAACGCCCAAGTCTGACGGTAGGTCAGCAGCTTGAACCACGACACTTTTCTGGCCGGCGCATCCGGCGCAGCCGTGACCTGCTCGCTTGCGTCACTGCGGATGTAGGCCAGTTCTTCGGCGGTCAGACGCTTCTGCTGATCAGGCTTCTCGTACAGCGCCATCCACACGCCCAGCCAGACAAAACCCAGCAGGCCGATGACGATGAACGCCGATTCCCAGCCCCACATCGCAGCGATCAACGGGACACAGATGGGTGCCGCGATTGCGCCGACGTTGGCGCCGGAGTTGAAGATACCGGTGGCGAAAGAGCGCTCTTTCTTCGGGAAGTATTCAGCGGTGGCCTTGATCGCGATAGGGAAGTTACCCGCCTCACCGATTGCAAGGATCGCCCGGGACAGCATGAAGCCGGCGATGGACACCGGAATCGCCGCGAAACCCAGCGCCGTGGTAATCGCACCGATACCCTGGCCCAGTGGCACGGCGAAAGCGTGCATCACCGCGCCCGTGGACCATACGCCGATCGCGACGATGTAGGCGGTCTTGGTGCCGATCTTGTCGACGAAGCGACCGGCGAAAACCATCGCGATCGCGTAGACGAACTGGAACACCGAGGCGATGTTGGCGTAGTCGGTGTTGCTCCAGCCGAATTGCGTGGACAGGTCAGGGGCCAGCAGGCTGAGCACCTGCCGATCCAGGTAATTGACCGTGGTTGCGAAAAACAGCAACGCGCAAATCGTCCAGCGGTATTTGCCGACCGTGCGGGTGGCCGCCTGGGTGATGCTTTGCGGATGTGTGGACTCGTTCAGGTTCATGGCATCACTTTTATTCTTGGAGGGGTGATGCTCTCTCGGCCGGGCTGGCGAGAGCGCACGCGTGCGTCTCCGAGGCGCTGGGCCTGGAGTCAGACGTCTAACAAGTACTGGATCGTGCAGGGAGGGAGCGTTGGGGCGGACCGGACATACCGTGGCTGAACAGAATCAGCGACGTACCGAGAGGCCGGGTATTCGAGAATGTGAGTGAGCAAGTCGAATTCATGATGGTGACCGACATTTTTATTTTTAGAGGTGACCCGACGTTAAATCGTCTGTCGTCGTACAACGCTATAGTTATAGCGAGCGTTTGATCTGCCTGTCAATCTCTAAAAAGGGCGTCCGGACGCCTGCAACGTCCAGGCTCATGCCCGACGTTTCGGACCCTGCAGTATGTCGCGCGAAGATCAGTTGACTAATGTGCATATGCACATATGATGGTCGACATGAAAGAAATCACTGGCCCGGATCTCTGCCACTGCCTCGCCGCTCGGCGCAATGCGAGATACCTCACACGACTTTATGACCGACACTTGGCTGCGGCGGGTTTGTCTGTGTCGCAATTTTCGCTGCTGGCGATGCTGGCGGAACACCCTGAAATTTCGGTATCGGATCTCACCGAATTGATGGTGATGGAACGCACGACCCTGGTGAGGGCGCTCAAGCCCCTGCAACTGGCAGGATTCGTTCATAGCCGCGCCGAAGGGCCACGCGCTGCGTTACGTCTGTCTCTCTCATCGGACGGGCAGTCGAAATTGCGCGAAGCCGAGCATTATTGGCAATCGGCTCAGACGGAGCTTGAACAACAGGTCGGGACGGATAGCGCGGTGTCCCTGAGAGCCTCGCTGCTGGCGGTTGTGCCTAGCATTTGATGTGCCGGAGCCTGAATTCGAATAACCGGAACCTGTAACCTGGCCTCAGCAGCCAGGCATCCGGTTCCACGCGCAAAATCCGGTGCGTCGTCCTGATGCGATCGGTGATCGAATCAATATGCCTGCCGTTAAATCTCGCTTCGCTGACCCTCGTGAATCCGCAAGCTGTCCCACAAGCCCATCATCTGCGTGACGGCGGCATCCAGCGCAGCGTGTGGAATGTCGTCGCGGGCCAGGGTCGACAGGCCCAGCAGAAAGCTGTCGAACGCGGTGGCGAGCGTCTGGGGCGTCACGGTCGTGGGCAGCTCGCCTGCAGCGATGGCGCGCTCGATGCACCTCACGATACCCGCTCGGTTCTTGTTTCTCGCCTGAGCAAGCGGCGCCGAGATCGCCTTGCTCTCATCCGAGCACGCGCTCATCAGGCCCAGTGACACCAGACAGCCTCTGGGATGATCCGGCTCACACTGCATCTTCGCTGAGCGTCGCAGGGTGAGTTCGATCGCGTCGCGTGGCGGCAGGGTCTCATCGAACAGGCTGTCAGTGACCCGGCCGTGAGTGGTCAGGTATCGCGCCATCACCTCACTGAACAAGGCCTGCTTGGAGCCAAAGGCTGCGTAAAAGCTGGGCGCGGTGATGCCTCCGCCCATGTGCGCCTTGAGCAGGCTGAGCGGGGTCGCGTCATATCCATGCTCCCAGAACAGGTGCATGGCCTGAGTGATTGCCAGGTCGCGGTCAAAGGTGCGGGGACGTCCCATCTGCGCCATGTCGAGTCTCCTTCAGCCAGCGGTACTTAAATACTAATCGATACATAAGTCGTTGACCAGACGAGCGTCGATCCCTATATTTATACCGATCAGTATATTAGTAGGTGATCGCATGACTCACGATGAGAAACAGAGCGCCAGGCTTCCCTTAGGCGCGTTGCTGGCACTGGCGATGACGGGGTTCATCTGCATTTTGACTGAAACATTGCCTGCCGGTTTGTTGCCGCAGATCGGGCGCGGGCTGGAAGTCTCCGCCTCGTTGACCGGGCAGTTGGTCACTGTGTACGCGCTCGGCTCTTTGCTGGCGGCCATCCCGCTGACCATCGCCACCCAGCGCTGGCGCCGCAGAACGGTGTTGCTGCTGACGATTGTCGGCTTTCTGGTATTCAATTCCGTCACGGCGCTGTCGTCCACCTATTGGCTGACACTGGTCGCACGGTTTTTCGCCGGTGTCTCTGCGGGACTGGCCTGGAGCCTGATTGCCGGTTACGCGCGGCGCATGGTGACGGTGCAACTGCAGGGCCGCGCGCTGGCCGTGGCCATGGTGGGAACACCCATTGCCCTGTCGCTGGGTGTGCCGATGGGCACCTGGCTGGGCGGATTGATCGGTTGGCGCATGGCGTTCGGCTTGATGTCCGGACTGACCCTCTTGCTGATCGTCTGGGTGCTGGTCAAAGTGCCCGATTACCCTGGGCAGTCCTCATCTCAGCGCATGGCGTTGCGACAGGTTTTCCTCACGCCCGGCGTGCGCTCGGTGCTGGGTGTCGTCTTCACCTGGATGCTGGCTCACAACATTCTCTACACCTACATCGCTCCCTTCATCGCCGGCGCAGGGCTGGCGGATGACGTGGATCGGGTATTGCTGGCATTCGGTGTCGCGGCGCTGGCGGGTATCTGGATTACCGGGCGGCTGGTTGACCGTCATCTGCGATCGACCGTGCTGGCCAGTCTCGCCGCGTTCGCAGCGGTCGCGGTTTTTCTGGGACTGTTCTCAAGCGATGCCTTGGCCGTCTACGTGGGTGTCTTCATCTGGGGCCTGACCTTTGGCGGCGCCGCGACACTGTTGCAGACCGCGCTCGCCGACTCGGCCGGCAAGGGCGCTGATGTGGCGCTTTCCATGAACGTGGTGGTCTGGAACAGCGCGATCGCAAGCGGCGGGTTGCTGGGTGGCGTGTTGCTCGGTCAGTGGGGAATCAGCTCGGTTCCCTGGGTCTTGCTGATCTTGTTGCTGCTCAGTCTGACCATCGCAACGCGAGCGCGCGTCCATGGCTTTGCCGCGGGTGAAAGGCAGTCCGGCGAAATGGTCGTAGGCCATTGACCGTGAGCAATGGGCGTCGCCCGACTTGCAGGCGGCCGGCATTAGTGTGAAGCCAGCGGAGGAACGGTCAGCCGTTCCTCATCCATCGCCCGTCTCGGCACGTCCGCATCCAGATAGAACTCGTCCAGCTGCGGAGGCGCAACCTGGGTACCAGAGAGCTCATGGCTCAACGCGCCTGGGCGAGGAAGGTGTTCATGGGTAAACCCCTGCATCCTGGCTGCGGATCAATCTTTGATAACTTTAAGCAATTGTTCGCTCGCCTGCGCTGCCACCGCGCCCGCTTGCATGTCTGCCCAATCTGCAAAGTCTGTATTGGCGGCAACGAAGGCATCCCACTGTTCGTCTGCTACAGATTCGAAGTCTTCGATGGTATGCACGTCATAGCCGGCCGACTCGCAGAAGGTGATGAAATCCGGGCTTCGGGAATGCCTGGACATAAAAGCCGGGTTGAGCAAATCCAGCAGCAAGGAACGTCGGGTCTCTGCAAGTCGCTTGGCGGCCTCCGTCAAGCTTTCATAATGAACGGTGTCTTTGGTTTCCATGATTTACTCCTGCTACAGCCAAAGGAATCTTCTGATCTGCAGGGTTGACCTCGCGGTATCTGAGTTGGTTCGAGGGGGGAACCGGGCGCACGATGGCTGGCAGGCGGGAGGGGCTTCGCGGAGCTGATGAACGTCTTGAAGGCTCGACGTACGTGCTGCGTGCATTGATCGAGGGAACGACCTCACGCTTTGGCGGGATCAAGATTTCGAAGAAACGGCCGATCAGTCCAGTGGCGCCTCAGAGGCCAGCTTGGAGAGTGGAGGAAAAAGGTGAAAAAGAGTGAGCTGCCGACCAAGACCTGTGCCAGTTGCCAGCTGCCCTTCACCTGGCGCAAAAAATGGGCGCGGTGCTGGGACGAGGTCAGGTATTGCTCGGAGCGGTGCCGACGTGCGGGAAAACATCACAGGTAAATGACGGATGAAAGCGGAAACAAGCGACGCACCGGAACGCATTACTCGAAAGAACCGCAGGCGCGGGATGCCGAATCTGGTTGCGTTTCTGGCAGTGGCAAGTGTTGTTGTGGTCAGCGCGTTTCTGTGGGCAAGCCGATCAGAGCCTCATCGCCGCATCACTTCAACGGGGCCCGAAGCCCGAGCAGTTGTGGAGGCGAACAGTGGCGTTGTCATAAGGAGCACGCCAGCCACGTTGAGCGCCGAGGCATTCCCCGCAGATCGACAGACCAGCTTCAATGATCAGAACTTTGTCCCGGCTGGCGCCCACAACATCGTCACCTTTCATCACAGCCCGGGTGACAGCCCTCGGGTTGAGGCGCCGGCGAAGGTGAAGCTGACAATTGTCCGCCAAACGCCCAGCATGAGAGATCGCGCTTGCTGGCCTTATCGGCAGGGGAGTATCGAGGCTCGCAACTGTCGATTGTCAGTGGGTCTCAAGCATCGAGACTAGGGCTAAATCAACGCTCGCGCTGCTTCCTACCTGGCATAAGACTCGTGGCCATCAGTCGACCTTAGAGATGCGACGGGCTGAGCGGGAACGAGTCTTCATTCTGAAACATAACCGTCAAATACCGCCTGTGCATCAGGAACCGGAACGATGCGGTCGGCCACACACCTCTATGAATACCTTCGCGGGTAACAGCGACGGATCCCTATATCCAGAGAGGACTTCATCATGCGCGTGTCTGGCCAGCAAACCCCCGTTTCTTCACACTCCATCGAACTTCCAGAGCGGTCAGGCTCCAGTGCCGTCACCGACCACGCCAGCGTGGGGCACGGTCATCCCCAATCCGGACAGGTGAGCGCCGCGGCTGTAAGCGAGGCCCGTGAAATGAGGCATCTGCTCACGGGCTATATAAGCCGCCAGTTCGCGCCTTATCGAGAGCGCCTGGATGCAGAATCGCCCCATCGCGGAGAAATTGATCGCATCATCGAGAGCCGAGTCAACAAACTGATGGAAGCGAACATCTCGTTCGAAGAGCTTCGAACGGTGATGGACAAAGCGAAGAAGATGGACCGCAACGCCTCGGTTGTATCGGGCACGGTTGGCGGTTTGCCGTTTGCCCTGGCGTCGACGCTGCAGGCCGCCATTCCCGTCATTACAGGCGTCGGTGCGAATATTCAGAATCCGGTGGCGAAAGCGGCAGCTCAAGGGGCGATCGCGCTCGCCACGGCGTCAGTGATGGATCAGGTCGGCGGCGCTTCCATGAAAAAACTCCGAGAAGATGCGTATTACCTGCAAGCGCCCGGGGACAAACTGCATGATTCGTTGAATGCCGCGCTGGAGACGATCGATACCAAAGCGAACTTGGCCATCAAAAACGGATTGGAGGCGCAGACGTTCACGTTGCGAAATGCGGGCAGGTGGATCGCAGGTCCGGTGGCCGCCGCTTCAAATCCTGCGGCCGAGCCCATTGTCGATACCGTCCTGGCCATTACCGGAGGACTGGCCGCCGGTGCCGGTACCGGTTATGCCGCACACACGCGTCGCACCGAGCAATTCACCAGTGGCCCGGCGCTGCTGTTGGGACGCAGAGATGCCGAGCCCAAAGAGGACCTGAATCAGGAAACCGAGTGGTTCGACACCTTGCAAGCGTTGCGGGGCGCAAACACCATGACTACGCCTCTCATCAATGCCGGAGGGCGTCTGGCCGATGCGGGCCGCACACTGTTCACCGATCCGCTCGGGGCGGTGTCGAGAACCGCAAAGGGCACTTTCACCGCGTCCGGTGCAGCGAACGTCAGCACACTGACCGGTGGCTTCGCCGCCCTGGAAGCCGCCAAAGGCGCTGCGGTAAACGCGTTGAGCGAACACCCTGTCTTGGGGTCGGTTGCAAAACACGCCATCAATACAATAGGAGGCGCCGCAGTTTTTGGTGCCAATGCTGCAAGCGTCGCTGTCGCGGACAAGCTGGTTGGGGATTTGACGTCGCCAGGTAGAACAACAGCCGAACCCGTGGCGGGCGCGACACCGACCGCGTCAGTGCGAGAGGAAACGGAGGGGGCACCAGACGAGGCGTCAGGCCGTCTCGGCAGACGTTCCAGTCAACAATCCCGGCAAGCGGGATCTGAAGCGAATTCGCTTGCGCGCACCAGCCTCACCGGCAATCGGATCATGAATGCCGAGAACACGGCGCCCAACTCCCTGAAGTCTTCAGCAGGCAGTGTCCGGGCGAGCCTTGACGGCGGGCAAGCCCAGCCAACGATCAACGACGGCCCCTCAAGCCAGGCCGAGCGGCCGGGCTCGCCGTCTTCGAGGAACTCCGCCGAGCGCCCGGTTCGACCTTCAGTGCAGACAGAAAACCTCTCGGACGACGATGCATCCAGCTATTACACCGCCACAGAGGACGCAGCCGATGACAACGAATCCGTCTACTTCACTCCGCCACAAAGCCCGGTTTGAACAGGCTGGATGATGGGTTCGACACCGTGGCCGCAGTCGTCCGGGACAGTACTGCGACCATGGCGTCTTGGCCCGACTCAACGGGGTCGGATTGAAAACGCCTGATCTCCACAACGCTGCACTCAGCATCTTGCGCGACAACCGAAGAAAGCACATGCACCGCTGCGAAGCGGCCATCAGTGGTTGCCGGTCCTGTTGCGGGGCGCCGCGCACATCAGGGCCGTGCGCGTCAGAGTTGGGCCGCTGAATGAAGCAGCAGGTCCTCACAACCATAACCGGCCCCGAGCTGCATGCCGACCGGCAAACCAATTTTCGAATCCTGGGCCAGCGGCATTGTTACGCCGAGAGGGTCGGGCGCGAAGGTCGGTCACCAGATGGACCAAGGACCGCTTCTTTCCCGTGCATGGTCGCGATCAGAACAGCGAGACGGGTTTCGCTACCGGCAACCTTTTGCACCAGAACAGCGGGGGATTGAGCAGGATCGAGAGCGCTTGATGCCGACGCGCTCAGAAAGGCAGATGTCATGACTGAGTCCATCTGGCCAGGGGTTCGCGGTAAGGAACCCAGGCGCCGGGGATATTCCGGCGCAGATGACATTTGAGTCACGCTGGCATGCCGGGCCGGAATGCAACTTTCATATCGACACTCGTAAACACTCGACGCAGAACGCATCTGAACCCAAGGTCGCCGTTCGTGAAAGGCTCCATCAGATCCCGACGCGGACCGTCGCGAGGGGCGACCCTGGGCGATAGCTTTCTCCATCTCGCAGTCTTTTACACCCCAACCAAATCCGACTGCTTTCCCAAAATCGGGTACCCGGGCTCAGCAGTTTATTTCACGAACGCCTTCCGCACTCATGGCCAGACTTGGTCGTCACTCGTCTGTCGAGCTCGTGGTCAGGTGCGCCTGGATCATCGCGAAAATTAAAAGACTAACAAATGTTAGGTAGGTGTTGACATGCCCAAAAGCGAGAGATAAATTAGCCACACCTAACGAACGTTAGGTAGAAAATTCCTCTTCCTTCTGGAGCTGACCATGACCGCTAAACTGCAACTCTTCACATCGCCATCCGCTTTTCCCAACCCTCAACGCCTGCGTCTGTTCATGCACGAAAAGGGAATAGCGGACCAGTTCGAAGAAACGATTTATGACATGGCCCCCGGGGGCGAGCAGCGCGGGTGGCGTCACCTCAATATGAATCCTTGGGGTGAAACGCCCACGCTGAAACTCGCAGACGGCAGCTTCATTTCCGAAACGGCCGCTATCGTTCGCTATCTCGACCAGTCCTATCCAGGTCGCAAGATCATGGGCGAGACCGCGTTGGAGCAAGGGCTCGATAACATGTGGGATAACCGGGTGTGGGTGCATATCCTGTACCGGATCGTGACGGCGTTTCACGTGTTGCACACCGGATTGGGCTTCAAGCTTGAACTGACGAAGAATGAGGCGTGGGGCGAGCACTGTCGCAAGGAAGCCTTGGCCCATGCAGCGTTGGTCAATCGTCACCTGTCCGATGGCCGTGAATGGTTGCTGGGCGGCGACGCTCCAACCTTTGCTGACATCACGCTGGCAACCGCGATTGCCTTCTCCAAGTTCCCGGTCAACGCCACCCCACTGGATGAGCGCTTCGAGTTCCTCGATGCCTACTGGCAGCGCTGGCAGAAACGCCCGAGCTTCCAGGCTGCCTATGCTGATCGGAGCAGCGGAATTCCGGAACTGGATTCGCCGTCTGAGTGACCTCGTGCTGCATGAGTAGAGTCGTCGGGACCGCAATGCATGGCGCTCCCGACGGAGCTATTTCTGACTCGGTGTTCGAGGGGGACGGGATGTGTGACGACGTGCCTCATCGGCATGAGTTGAACGGGTGTGGTGACGGATGTACAACAGCACTACCTAACAAAAGGTAGGTTTTTTGATTTAGCATGGCGAACTTCCGAAAAACCACCAAGGACAAAGGCAAAGCAATGACGATCAACGCCCGGGAAGCCATTCTGCTGGCGGCGCGAAATATCGCCCAGTCCCAAGGCTACAACGGCCTGAATTTCCGTGATCTCGCCACTGAGGTGGGAATCAAGCCCGCGAGTATTTACTACCACTTCCCAAGCAAGGCTGATCTGGGTGTGGCGGTCGCCAGGCGTTACTGGGAAGACGGCGCTGCGGCGCTCGAAGTGATCTCACTGGAAACGCCAGATGCGCTCGACGCACTGCGTCGTTTTCCCGAGATTTTTCGTCGTTCACTGGAGGCTGACAACCGGCTCTGTCTGGGCAGCTTTGTGGGCGCGGAAACCGACAATTTGCCGCCAGAGATGACGCAGGAAATTCAGGCTTTCGCGGAGGTGAACGTGGCTTGGCTGAGCAGGCTTCTCATAGCCGCCAACCTATGCAAGCCAGAAGACAGCGAGAAGCGCGCCCGTGCGATTTTCTCGGCCGTGGCGGGTGCTCAGCTGATCGCCAGAAGCCGATCGGACATCTCGCTATTTGACACGCTGATTGATACCTATCGTGCATACGGACCCTTGCCAGCGTAGGGGAGGGGACCGACCCGGAGTGTGTCAGGGCCCGAATCAAGCCATCGTCGCCGTCCTGAAAGGGGCGTCACGGAATTCATTTGATCAAGTTGATAAAACCGGATCTCATCAACGGTTCTACGATCCGTCGACGACCCGTCGCACCTGAGGGACCCATGACCAAGAGACCATCGTTAGAAGCACGGCGTGAATTCGGAAAATTCCTCTCTGCGGGACGAGCCCGTCTGGATCCCAAGGATTTCGGTCTGCCAGAGGGGCCTCGTCGCACCCCGGGTCTTCGTCGGGAGGAAGTCGCCGTCCTGGCGGGTGTGAGCGTCAGCTGGTACACCTGGCTGGAGCAAGGTCGGGATATCCAGCCGTCACCTGACGCGCTGAGGCGTATTTCCAAAGTTCTCAAGCTCGATCACGTCGAGTCTTCGCATTTGTTTGCGTTGTCTGCACTTGAAGCGCCTGCCCCAGCGGCTGGCGGCGGCATCACTCCAGGACTGGAAATGCTTGTGCGCGCGATCAATCCTGTCCCTGCTTATGTGCGCAACTCCCGACTCGACATTCTGGTCTGGAACGACGCGATCGCTGATTTGCTCGTCGACTACGGCTCCTTACAGCCTCATGAGCGCAACACCCTGCGTCTGTTGTTTCTGTACATCCCGTATCGGACGTTGATTCTGGATTGGGAGCAAATGGCCAGGGGAATGATCAGCACCTTTCGCGCCTCCCGGGCACTCGCTCAAGACAAGGCGCCGTTCGACAGTCTGGTCGAGGAGCTGTCGGCTCAGAGCCCGGAGTTTCGAGAGTGGTGGCAGGAGACGGAAGTCAAAGGCTTCGACGAAGGACGCAAGCGGTTGCTGCATCCAGTCAGCGGCTATATCGACTTTACTTATGTGGCGCTGACGCCGGAAGGCAGGCCCGATCTTTCGCTCGTGACGTACATCCCTCGCCACCATGCCTATGACTCTGACTCATAGGATAACAAGACGCCTTATTGGCCTTCGCGAACACCCCCAAAGTAGCGTCCATCGCAGCGCAAACCGCGTTGCAGCGACACTTTAAAGGTGATCCCGATGACCGCAATGAACCCCGCTTCGACTGCACCCGCCTTTGCGACTTCACGTAATCCGGCAACGGGTGAACTGATCGCGACGTACCCCTTCCAGACGCCGAGTGAGGTAGAACAGCTGCTGGATACCAACGCGGCCGCCTTCCGCCTGTGGCGTGCCACCCCGATGCGCGAGCGAGTAACAGCCTATCGTCGTCTGTCCGCGACGCTGCGAGACCGTTCGGATGTGTTTGCAGCCTTGATCACCGCCGAAATGGGCAAGACTCTGGCGTCGGCTCGGGCGGAGGTGGAAAAGTGTGCCGCGACTATCGAATGGATTGCCGACAATGGTCCCGCGATCCTGGCTGATGAGCCCGTTGACGTCGAGGGCGATGATCAGGTTCACGTCTCGTTCCTGCCGATCGGCACCATCCTGGCCGTGATGCCCTGGAACTTCCCTCTGTGGCAGGTGATTCGTGCTTCGGGTCCGATCATGCTTTCAGGCAACGGTTTCCTGCTCAAGCATGCCCCTAACGTGATGGGCTCTGCGTACGCACTGCAAGAGGCATACGAGGCCGCCGGTTTCCCTAAAGGACTGTTCGCTAATCTCATCGCGGACAACGACACAGTGGCTCGCACGATCGAGGATCCGCGTATCGCAGCCGTCACTCTCACCGGCAGCATGCGTGCAGGGTCGGCAGTCGCGGCCACTGCCGGCAAGGCGCTCAAGAAAAGTCTCCTCGAACTGGGCGGCTCCGACGCCTTCGTCGTCCTGGCAGACGCCAATGTCGATCTGGCCGTCAAAGCCGCCGTTGAAGCCCGCTTTCAGAATGCCGGGCAAGTTTGCCTGGCGGCCAAGCGCTTCATCATCGAACAGCCGATCGCAGAGGAGTTCACTCGTAAATTCGTGGCGGCGGTCCGGCAATTGAAGGTCGGAAACCCACTGGACAGTGAGAATAACGTCGGGCCAATGGCGCGCGGCGATCTGCGGGACGAGCTCGATGGTCAGGTTCAGCGCACCATCGCCGCCGGTGCCACCTTGCTGCTGGGAGGCAAAAAAATGGAAGGCCCTGGCAACTTCTACGAACCCACGGTCTTGGCCAACGTTCTGCCGGGAATGGCCGCATTCGACGAGGAAACCTTTGGACCGGTCGCCGCAATCACCGTTGCTGAAAATGCCGAACATGCCATCGCGCTGACCAATACCAGTGATTACGGGTTGGGCGGCAGCCTGTGGACACAAGACCAGGCCCGCGCCCAGCGCATCGCTCGCCGACTGGAAACGGGTGGGGTTTTCATCAACGGCTTCCCTGCCACGAATGCACGCATTCCGGTGGGCGGAGTGAAGAAAAGTGGCTACGGCAGAGAGCTCTCGCATTTCGGACTGCGCGAGTTCACCAACGCGCAAGCCGTCTGGGCCAAAACCGTCGACTGAGCGGCCTGTCAACTTCCTCATTCTGCAGAGAGAATTTCATGACCAATCGTATTGCAAGCCCGATCCTGCAGCCTGTCACCTTGGGTGGGTTGCAACTCAAGAACCGCATCGTGATGGCGCCCATGACCCGCAGCCGGGCAGATGACAATGGCATACAGCCTGATTATGCCGCCGAATATTACGCCCAGCGCGCTGGCGCGGGGCTGATCGTCACGGAGGCGACCAACATTTCAGCCCAGGCGCGCGGTTATACCCGCACGCCCGGGATTTGGAACGAGGATCAAATCACGGCCTGGAAACGGGTGACACAGGCCGTACATCAGCGCGAAGGCAAGATATTCCTGCAACTGTGGCATACGGGGCGCATGTCTCACCCCGACATGCACGACGGGGGGTTGCCCGTCGCGCCCTCAGCCATCAAGCCACACGGACAGATTCGCGTACATGAAGGCATGAAGGATTTCGTCACGCCTCGTGCGCTCAGGACCGATGAAATTCCGCTGATCGTCGAGGACTACCGTCGGGGGGCTGAGAATGCCAAAGCCGCAGGTTTCGATGGAGTGGAAATTCACTCAGCCAACAACTATTTGCTGGAACAATTCATTCGCGACAGTACCAACGTTCGGACCGACCGTTACGGCGGCTCGCTGGAAAATCGCCTTCGCTTCCCGCTGGAGGTCGTCCAGGCTGTCATCGACGTGTGGGGCGCCGAACGAGTGGGCATCCGTATTTCGCCCGTAACCACTACGCCTGGCGAAACCCCGCTGGACAGCGACACTATGCGCACGTTCGGCACCTATGTTGCCGCGCTGTCAAACCTTGGACTCCTGTATGTCCATGAGATCGAAGGCGTCACGCAGCAGAGTCGAGAGGAGGTTAGCGATGTCAGCTTTGCCGCGCTGCGACGGGCGTTCCGCGGTGCCTACATCGCGAATAATCAATACACGCTGGATCTGGCCGAGCAGACGCTGGCCGCCGGCGATGCTGACTTGTTCAGCATCGGACGCCCCTTCATTGCCAACCCTGATCTGGTCGCGCGTTTGGCCAGCGGCGCGCCTTTGGCAGAAGCACCCAAAGCCTACTGGTATGGTGGTGATTCGACCGGCTATTCGGATTGGCCAACGATGAGTTGAGGTCCGCTGGGTTCACAGTTGCCCATTCGCTCCCAGTGCCGTCGCTTCTGCGACGGCATTTGTATCGGAGTTAGCGTCTGATGACTGATTCAATGCGAAAAACCGGCATTGGTCAGGGGCAGGGGATGATAACGGAGATGTCGTTATTGATTTATCTCCGGACGTCCTCAAGGCAGCGAATATGAATGTCGGTGATTATCTGAGTGGTGAGCGGGTCGAAAGAGCGGCGGTGCCAAAGCCAATCCGCGAGGTCGACGCGAAGACAGACGGCCGGTTGCTATCCATGATGGACGGGCGCGGGATCAGCCGGTAAGCAGATCGCCCAACGCTTTCCCGGCTCTGGATTCTGGTGGAGGAATCACAGGCCGAGTTCGCGTCACGGGTTACAGTGCTCTCGTCGTAGAAGATGTATTTGTGCGCCCGCAAAGTTGGAGTGACCGGACGGGAAGGTGTTTTTGCCGTGCACCACGGTGCCAGCGGTATTCAGTGAAAGTTTCTCCTTGCTGGCGTAGTTAGGTGCAGGCTATTTCACTGCTACGCTCCTGGAACTACTCGATCAAGGAAGGTGTGTATCTCATTGCCGATTTCACTGCCGTGAGTTTCCAGCGCAAAGTGTCCGGTGTTGTAAAAGTGAACCTCCGTATTCCTGTCGTCACCTTTGAACGCGTTTGCTCCTGCGGGTAAAAAGAAAGGATCATTCTTTCCCCAGACAGCGAGAATCGGCGGCTGATAGCGACGAAAATACGCTTGAAATGCCGGGTAGAGTGCTACGTTGCTGCCGTAATCTCCCAACAGGTCAAGCTGGATTTCATCGTTACCTGGTCTTGCAACCGATGCTGCATCCAGCGTGTAGGTTTCAGGGGCCACGGCTGTCGGATCCGGAGCTCCTTGGGTATACAGCCACTTTATCGTCCCAGGTTTCAGCAAATCGCGAAGTTGATCGCGATTCACCTGACTAGGCTGCGACCAATAACGCTGAAGGGGTTTCCATCCTTCGCTGAGGCCTTCTTTGTAAGCGTTGCCATTCTGCGTAATGATCGCGGTGATTCGCTCTGGATGAGCCGCTGCTAAACGCCATCCGACTGGAGCTCCATAATCGAAGACCCCCAGTGCATACCGTTTGAGCTCAAGCCTTTGTGTGAAACTGTCCATTGTTTGCGCGAGATGATCGAAGGTGTATGCATAGTGGGCGCGATCGGGGCTTGCTGAAAAACCGAAACCGGGAAAGTCGGGTGCAATGACGTGATAACGGTCAGCGAGCTTTGGTATCAAGTTTCGGTACATAAAAGATGACGTTGGAAAGCCATGCAGGAGCAGCACCGTTGGCGCTTTTGGATCACCGGCCTCTCTGAAAAATATCTTGACGCCGTCTACCTCGGTCTCGTGATAACTGACCATTTCGTGCTGCCCCGAGCTCGGCTCAGTTGATGCTTGCACGAGCGAGGTTAAAGCTCCGGCGGATAACATCACACCGATCAATAAAATCTTACTCATCAGCCTAGAACTCCTGATCGAAAAGGGCTTCGGTATTGTTGTGAGAGGCAAGCGGTTGGGCATGGAGAGTCGCCTTGAGCCTCAGTGCCCAAGCAAATGAAAGGTCAGACGTACGAACTACCAAAATTTCCTGGCGCTCAACTTCCGTAAATCTGTCTTAAGTAAGTCTTGTAGCTGAGGGGCGCGCGGCCGGTCAGCCTTTCCAGGTCGCCTGTCACTTGCTCGAACTCTCCCACCGACACGGCGTGTGACCATTCGCTCAAAAAGTCGGCAAAGTGTTTGGGCAAGCCCCGCGCTTCCAGTATTTGCGCATACTGCCGCGCTGATACGCCCTTGAATCCCACCAACTTGCCACTTATTTCCGAAAGCTCCGCCGCGACATCCGAGAAGGAGAAAGCTTCGCTTGCACCCAATGTGTAAGTCTGGTTTTCGTGCCCGGGTTCGGTAAGAACCACCGCATTGGCCTCAGCCAGATCTGATCGAGCAACGAGTACCCCCTTGCCTTCACCTTGGGTTAAACGCACCCCCTCCTCGAGAACGAGTTCGCCCAACATGAATGGCAGCACATCGAGGTACAAGGAATTACGCAGAATGGTAAACGCCAATCCACTCGCTTTCAGTGCCGCTTCGGTGTCTTTATCGGCTTGCGTCACCATCGAAATCTCAAATGTCGATCCAGGTTTGCGCTGAATTGACGTGTAGATGATGTGTTTGACACCTGACGCCTTGGCAGCGTCGATGACATTCAATTGCTGGGTCAGTCGGTCGGTAAATGCCACGGCCGAGATCATCAGCACCTTGTCCACATCACGAAACGCGCTCATCAGAGAGTCGGGGTCGAAGTAATCGCCTCGCCTGACATCAACGCCTCGTTTAGCCAACCCGATGGCCTTGGCGGGGTCTCGTGCCAGTGCGGCTATTCGCTCAGGCCCAACGCGCCTCAGCAATGCCTCGACAGTCAGCTTTCCCAGCGCCCCGGTTGCACCGGTCACTAGTATTTTGCTCATCGTATATACCTTTCTTTTGAACGCGGATTTGGATGCTTCGAAAACTCACACCTGTGTCCATCCACCGTCCACGGGGATGTCTGCGCCGTTGATATAGCTGGCATTCTCGGATGCTAGAAACACCGCGACTTTCGCAATGTCATCGGGCTCGCCGACACGCCCGGCCGGGATAAGCGTTGCGAAGTGATCAAGCATTCCTTGAGCAGCGACTGAGTCCGCAGCCCCGCCCTTGAGCCCCGGCGTTTCAATAGCGCCAGGGCTGATAGTGTTCACCCGAATCTTGCGGTCCTTGAGGTCGACCATCCAGCCACGAGCGAGACTTCGGATCGAGGCTTTGGTAGCGGCGTAAATGCTATTGGCCGGTAAACCCTTACTCGCAACCAGCGAGGATGTCAGCAGTATTGCGCCGCCGTCAGCCAAGAGCGGCAGCGCTTTCTGAACGGTGAAGATGATCCCCTTCACATTGACGTCGAACAGGCGATCCACCGAGTCTTCCGTTATCTCGCCGATGGCCCCCTTTTCGAGAATGCCGGCGTTGGCAAAGACGATGTCCAGTCGGCCTTTTTTGAGGCCGATGATTTCATAGAGCCGATCCAGATCCGCAGGGCTGGAAGAGTCCGCTTGTACAGCGATTACGTCCCCGCTGATCTGCGAAACTGCCTTATCCAGTTCCTCTTGCCGGCGCCCGGTGATGAACACACTCGCGCCTTCCGCGGCAAAACGCTTCGCTGCCGCCAGCCCCAGCCCCGAACTCCCCCCGGTGATAAGCGCGACTTTTCCCCGCAACTGCTGCGTCATGAATACCTTCTCTTGTTGTGAAATTTAGTGATCGATAAATTAGAGAGGAGTAGTATTGCGGTCAACATATAAATAAACTGATTAGTAAATTACAGGAGCAGACTGCTTGCCACGCCCCAGAAAATACGATGAAAACTTGGCGCTCGACCGCGCGATGGAGGTGTTCTGGGCCTTGAGTTACGAGGGCGCCTCAATGACTGAGCTCACCAAAGCAATGGGCATGAACGCGCCGAGCGTTTATTTCGCATTTGGTAGCAAACGAGGGCTTTTTGATGCGGTGCTGGAGCGTTACGACGTGCGTCGCATTCAATACAAGGAGTCGATCCTTAAAGCATCAACGGCTCATGAAGCGATCGAGCGAACCCTGTATGGCGCCATCGAGTGGTTGACCGATCCCGCTGAGCCGCCTGGTTGCCTGCTCATGCAGTCAGGTCTTACGAGCGGCGCCGCAAGTCAAGATGTATGCAATGAGCTGGTGCGGCGTCGTGATCGGGTTATCCCGCTGCTTACGGAAATATTTGAGCACGGGCAGAAGAACGGAAATGTGGTTGGCACGGCAGACGCAGGGGCGCTTGCGCGCTATTGCCAGACGATCTTTAGTGGGTTGTGCGTGCAGGCCGCCGCGGGCTGTTCGCGAACCGAACTTGAGAACTGCGCACATCTCGCGCTTGCAGGCCTTAATGAGTTCTGGTGCCAATGAGATCCTCGATTAAGACAAGGTACTGTCAGATATGGCCGCTGTGCAGAGTGCTTTTTTATTCGCTGTTCACGCAGCGATGTTTCACCGAGTGACCGGGTATGGCTGCTGACGGTTCCGTATGCCAGATCATCAAGGTTTTGCGCAAAGGGCGATTTTGCCCTCATTAGAGGAGTAGGGCCGTGACAGACGAAACAACGGTATCTTTGAATGGCAAGGTCGCGCTGGTGACGGGTTCTGCACGGGGGCTGGGCTTTGAAATTGCCAAACAACTCGGACTGTGCGGTGCCCGGGTGATCATCGGTTCAAGAGAAAGCGGCAGAGCGACTACCGTCGCATCTGATCTAAAGGGTCTAGGCATCACTGTCTCAGCGTTGAAGCTCGATGTGACCAGTGAGGATGACAGGCTCGCAGCATTTACGACAATTGATGCCGATTACGGCAAGCTCGACATACTGATAAATAACGCAGGCGTGTTGCTCGACAGCGTGGATGCGGGTGTACCTGCGAAATGGCGCCCAAGCGAAACCCCGGTCAATGTCCTGCGTGAGACATTCGAGGCCAACTTTTTTGCTCCCGTATTGCTGACGCAAAGGCTGCTACCGCTGTTGAAACGTTCAGAGGCAGGACGGATTGTGAACCTCGCTAGCATTAGAGGTTCCCTCACACACCTGTCGGATCCTGACTCGCCTGTTTATCCCGGCCATGCGTTGGCTTATGACTCATCCAAAGTGGCCCTCAACGCGTTCACGGTGCTCTTGGGAGAGGAACTGCGCGACACCTCAATCAAAGTCAACGCGATTCATCCCGGTTGGTTGCGTACAGAGATGGGAGGTAAAAATGCTGACCTGAGCGTTGAAGAAGGCGCTCGAACAGTCGTCCAGTACGCTTGCCTTGCAGATGATGGTCCCACAGCAGGTTTTTTTTCCCGCGACGAGCGCATGCCTTGGTAAGTAGGCGTCGTTACCGTGTGCGTGCAGCGGGTGCTGGACAGGGTAACTGGGTGCCCTGGATGGCAGCCGCTAACAAGCACGCGGCGCGTTAGCCGCTTTTTCCTCAGCGGGTCATTCTTCAAATTGGTAATGGAGGAAGCAAGACAGCATCCGTCACAGGCATAGTTTTCAATATGCCTCGCCTTCAACACTGGCCGCGAGTGCTTTCGCCATTTCCCGGGCCTTAATGTTTGCCGCATCGCTGTAGACGAAGGAAATAACCCCTCTGCGATAATCAAACAGAGACTGTCGCCGTGTTGGCGAGTATTCAATACTGATAAACGTTCATTTGTAAGCTCGTCTTTTTTATTGTAATTCCCGCCAGGTTATATCGCTGCTCACTATGTTTGGAGATCGAACAAGAAGTTTAAGAGTCAGCGTATACAAGCTTTCTAAGTTCTGTTGCAATAGATCCAAATGTATTGGAGTCTGCGCCTGATATGTTAGGAAGAGAAGCCCGCCAGTTCACAGCGTCTTGAAGCTCGGCCACGACGGTATTCCGTGTTGTCCCGTTCTCTCGTTCTTCAGGGTCAGAGGAAACAGCTGAGATATCCGGCAGTGCCGGCACCCCTTGATGATTCATCACGCTCTATGACCGGTTCTGGCCATCAGCAGAGACTGAGACAATTTCTTGGACCTCGTCAGTCGAAAGCATCATTCAAAACTTCGTAAATGAGGCCGGTTGCCAATGCAACCAGTATCAGATCAGTGCCTGCCTGCTGCCATTCGTATCCGTCATAGCGAGGAAGTTGGCCGAGCAACCTGCCGTCCAGCTTCTTTGCAATCCCTGGGGGAAGAGGCTTACCCCCGGCGAGATTCTTTTGAATGCCTGGAGGAAGCGCAGGGCCCGGAGCCCAGTAGTCCCTGGCGCCGCTCACGATGCCCAGGATGGTCCCTCGATTGATGCTCGGGCCATGGCCTTGGTCATTGCTGCCGTTACTTCTGCCTTTACTGTTCTGATTTCCCTGTTTGCCGGTGCCTTGGCTGTGTCCTTTGCCTTGACCATTTCCGTTGCCGGGGTCAGCCAGGGCCGCCGTCGGGCAGCCCAACAACGCCAAACATGTAGTAACTGCCACTAGCGAGCTGGAAATACGCATGAGTTTTGCCTGATGGATGGGGACGTGTGTGAAGCTTAGCGGGTTCGAGAGTGCTGATAAGAACGATCACGACCCTTGCTCGCCGTGATCACGGAATATGCCCGGGCCGAAACGTTTGTGTCGATCGATCGTGGCCCTGGCATTTTTGACTCCTGACCAGGCGTTTAAAGATCACCAATACCTGAAATAGAGCCTGTTTCCTGAGTGCTGTCTTGGTTATGTTGGCAACTCCAGTTTTCAGAGATAAAAGCCGGTGTCTGAACAGCGCATCATCGACAGCCGCCCGTGGGGCGTGTTTCTGGTTTTTCTGCGGCTGGGTCTGACCTCGTTCGGCGGTCCGGTCGCGCACTTGGGCTATTTCCGGGATGAAATTGTGATTCGTCGCCGTTGGCTAAGCGAGCAGGGATATGGGGATCTGGTGGCTATGTGTCAGTTCCTGCCGGGGCCGGCGAGTAGCCAGGTCGGTATCGCGCTTGGTCTTTGCAGAGCCGGGTACGCTGGCGCAATCGCCGCGTGGGTGGGCTTCACCGCGCCCTCGGCGATCGCCATGATCCTGCTGGCCAAAGGCCTTACCTTTTATGGTGAAACGATTCCTGCTGCAGCGTTGCATGGCTTGAAAGTTGCGGCCGTGGCGGTAGTGGCCCAGGCGCTTTGGGGCATGGCACGGAATCTGTGTCCGGATGCATCGCGAATCAGCCTGATGGTTCTGGTGGCCTGTTTCACGGTCCTGGTGTCGTCTATCTATGCTCAATTACTCAGCATGGCGCTGGCAGCCGTCTTCGGAATGCTGCTGTTCACCTCAACGCTGCCGACGTCGCGAGAACCGTTGCCGTTGACACTCCCGCGCAGTGCAGGTGCGTTTTGGCTATCGCTGTTCGTCTTGATGCTCGCAGGCTTGCCCATACTCGCGGCTACGTATCCCAGCCACACGCTATCGCTGCTTGCTGCGTTCTTCCGGGTAGGGTCGTTGGTGTTCGGGGGTGGGCATGTCGTGCTGCCGCTGTTGCAAACCGAGGTCGTGCCCACCGGGTGGGTTGCCAACGATGTATTTCTGGCGGGATATGGCGCTGTTCAGGCGATGCCTGGGCCGCTGTTTACCTTTGCAGCATTTCTTGGAGCCTCGATCAGCGAGGCGCCAAGTGGCTGGTCAGGCGGACTGCTGTGTCTGGCGGCAATCTTCGCGCCTTCGTTTCTGCTGGTGATGGGTGCTTTGCCCTTCTGGGAAAGCCTGCGGCAGAACAGGCGCATGCAAGCTGCGCTCATGGGCGTGAATGCGGCGGTGGTTGGTTTGCTTCTGGCCGCCTTTTATCAGCCGGTATGGACCAGCGCGATCCTGGCCCCGCAAGACTTCGCGTTGGCACTGATGGCGCTGCTTGCATTGATGCGCTGGCAGCTGCCGCCCTGGTTAGTGGTGCTGGGATGTGGCGGTGCCGGCTGGTTGGCGACTGCTGTCTAGCTCGTTTCGCGGCGGGTGGCCGCTTTCGACCATCAACGCATCACTGACGCAATGCTGCCCTACGCGCAATAGCGTGGATGCATCGCTGATGAACGATTCGTTTTGCGCTGTTGCCGATGGCCCAAAAAGGCCGATCCATCGCCAGGTTTTAAGGGCACTCACCTATGTCAGCTTCTTTCTGACGTGTCATACGCATATTGCGCTCTTTCCATCGCGGGACCATTGGCAATCGACCAGTTGTAAAGGGCCGCGAATGGTTCGCGTAGTGAGCAGCCAAGGTCGGTAATGGTGTACTCGACGCCGATTGGCCGCGTCGGCAGCACTTGTCGACTGATGAGGCCGTTGCGCTCCAGACGCTTTAATGCGTCAGCCAACGCCTTGTGGGTAATGCCATCAAGCCGGCGCTTGAGATCGTTGAACCGTGCCGGTTGCGTGCAGAGGACACTCAGGATCAGCACCGTCCACTTATTGGCGATATGTTCGAGGATCGGCCGCGTCGCGGTGACATCGAGCGGCAGTTCGAGCACGTCTTTGGACATGGGTATACACCTCGATATCTAGGCACCATCAGGTGCGTCCTTGTGATTAGATATAAGAATGATAGCTTGTTCGTCATCATTCACGATGGGAGGACGTATGAGCACTCTTTCAGACAAAATTGCCGTTGTGGTCGGTGGCCATGGGGGTATTGGTGGTGCAATCGCAGAACGATTCGCGACGGAAGGGGCGACCGTCTACGCCACAAGTCGTCGCGCCGAAGAGGGAGGCGTCGAGCTTGGTGCCGGCAGGCTGTACCCTCGTCGCGTCGATGCTTCCGATCTGACGGCGCTCGTTGCCTTCTTCGAGGAGGTGGCCAGCGAGGCGGGGCGGGTGGATGTGCTCGTCGTCAACGCCGGTATCTCCGAGTACGCGACACTTGCTGACATCAGCGAGGATCATTTCGACAGGACCTTCGACCTCAATGTGCGTGCGCTGCTTTTTGCCGCCAAGGCCGCAACGGCGATCATGCCGGATGGTGGTTCAATCGTGCTGGTAGGCTCGATTGCCGATGCGATCGGCACCAAAGGCTATGGCGTCTACGGAGCGACCAAGGCCGCCGTACGCTCATTCGCGCGAACCTGGGCCAATGAGCTTGCTAGCCGCAACATCCGCGTCAACGTGGTGGCCCCGGGGCCGACCGACACCGCCATGATGGCAGCGGCGTCCGACGAGGTGCGCGAGACGCTGACGAAGCTGATCCCGCTCGGACGCATGGGGCGGGCAGATGAAATAGCTTCGGCCGCGCTGTTCCTTGCAAGCGACCAAAGCAGTTACATCACCGGAGTCGAGCTGCCGGTCGATGGTGGCATGGCTCAGGTCTGACCTGCGCCGCCTGAATGCGCGCCGTCGAGAGAGAGGATCGTTGGGAGTCAGCCGCATTGACTCACGGCCACTGCGCGGTGCTGGCTGTCCTGAACTGAGTGACCAGTATCATCCTGCCGTCAACACGGCGAATGCTCCGAGCGTCAACGCACTCAGAACCCGAGGCGATCGACCGTCAGCCCGCCAGCCAATGCGCCGAGGCCGATCCCCACCGCAGCGATCGAAAGCAACGAGGAGGCAGCGGTTGAACAAGTCAAGGGGTTGCACAAGCGTCTCGAAAAGCGAGGCCGCACCCGCGGCCTGCCTGTCAGTTGTGTTTGACGAGGTTGAGTCCGGGAATCGGACCACCGGGGAACTGCGCCAACTGGCCTTGTTGCAGCCCCCCTAGATCGATTCCGAAAAAGCCCAGCTGTGTGATCAATCCCGCGACGGTCTGTTTGGCCTGCGCGTCTTCGCCGGCATAGAACAGCACTCGCTTGCCGCCCTCAGCTTCCGGGTTGGCCAGCAACGGCGGGGCGAGGTGGTTGAACGCCTTCACCAGCCGGGCGCCGGGCAGCAGCTCGGCGACAACCTGAGATGAGGTATTGCCCTTTAGATCGAACGGCTTGAACAGCGGCGCTTCGATCGGGTTGTTGGTGTCCACCACAATCCGGCCATCCCACCGGCCTAGCCCTTCGACCGCCTTGGCAATCTTCGACCAGTTGACCGCAAGGAAGACGACGTCCGCCTGGCTGGCCTGCTGCGCCGTGACCCCTTGAGCGAGCGGGCCCAGCTCAGCCACCAGTGACGCAAGGCTTTCAGGGCCGCGACTGTTGGCGATGCTGACCTTCAAACCTGCATTGACGATCAGACGGGCAATGGCTGTGCCGATGGCGCCGGCACCGATGATGCTGATATTCATGACAGCCTCCTCAAGCAGTGAAACCACCGTCGACCATCAACTCGGCGCCGCTGACGAAGCTCGCTTCCGGGCTTGCCAGGTACGCGACTGCGCTGGCGATGTCTTTACCTTCCCCATAGCGACCGACCGCAATGTTGGGGCGCACGAAATCGGCCACTGGACCATCGCCAGGGTTCATGTCGCTGTCGGTCGGGCCCGGGTGAACGGTATTGACGGTAATGCCGCGAGGGCCCAGATCACGAACCAGTCCGCGGCTGAACCCGGCGACTGCGCCTTTGGTCAGGGTATAGGCGGAGGCTGTGGCGAACGCTGCGTACTGCACCATCGAGCTGCCAATGTGAATGATGCGTCCGCCTTGCCCCATATGTTTGAGCGCCTCTTGGGTGGCGACGAACACTCCGGTGACGTTGACGGCGAGGATGCGCTGGAAGTCTTCGAAAGAGATTTCGTCTGGCGCGCCAAGGACGCTGATGCCGGCGTTGTTGACCAGGATGTCGACCTTGCCGTAACGCCTGGCGACCTCACTCACCGCAGCACGCACAGCGTCAGGGTTACCGGCATCGGCTGCCAGTGCAATGGCCTGGCCGCCTGCGTGGACGATGTCATTCACGACCGATTCGGCACGCTCGGGCGACGCGTGGTAGGTAATGGCAACAATGGCGCCATCAGCGGCGAGGCGCTTGGCAATGGCAGCGCCGATGCTGCGCGAGCCGCCGGTCACGATCGCGATTTTGCCAGTGAGGGGGAGGGTGGTTGCGTTCATCGTTGTAGCCTCAGATGTTCAGGAAGTGAGGCTATGAGACGCTTTTCATATCTTTCCCAGTAGTGGGTAGTCGCTATAATCATTTTCAATGATTACTTGAAGGTGGGGCTCATGGAAACGTTGGCGAATCTGCTGTCATTCGTGCGCAGCGCTGAAGCCGGAAGTTTTTCAGCGGCAGCACGTCGGCTCGGTTTGACGCCGGCAGCCGTCAGTCGCAACGTCGCCCAGCTCGAAGCCAACCTGGGCGTTCAACTGTTCCAACGCAGTACGCGCCGCGTCACGCTGACCGAGGCGGGCGAGCGTTTTCGCGGGAATGTCGAGCCTGGCCTGGAAAGCGTGCAGGCTGCGATTGCCGATATCACCAGCCATGCAGGCGAACCTGCGGGAGTGCTCAGGCTGACAGCTGCACCGAGTTTCGGTCGTGACTTCCTGCTCCCACTGATGCCCGCTTTCCTGGCTCAGTACCCGAGCGTGATACCGGAGTGGCATTTGGACAACCGGCAGGTGGACCTGGTCGCTGAAGGGTTTGACGCCGCCATTGGAGGAGGCTTTGAACTCGCACCGGGTCAAGTCGCCCGGGAAATAGCACCCGCGCACCTTATTCTCGTAGCCTCGAAAGCGTATCTCGCGGGCAAAGGCCGCATTTCCACACTCGACGACGTGTCACGTTTGGAGCATCTGGCCATGCGTTCAAGCATGACGGGCAAGGTCAGAAGCTGGATGCTGCAAGGCCCCAAGGGCCAGCAGCGGACGTTGGAAATGAAGCCGCGCCTGCTTGTCAACGATCCCCAGGCACTGTGCCAAAGCGTCTTGCTGGGGTTGGGCGTTGCGCTACTGGCGGTTCCGGATGTGCTCAAAAACCTTGAAGACGGCAGTCTGGTGCGAGTGCTGCCTGACTGGTACGTCAACGCGGGTCAGATCTCCCTGTATTTCTCCAGCCAAAAACTGCTGCCTGCCAAAACGCGGGCGTTTGTGGACTTTCTGGTGGGCCACGCGCGGCAGGAGAAGTGGGGGCAACGGCTCGACGCGCGCCGGACCGCGGGCCATTGAATCATTCAAGGGATAGCAGCAGCCAGCGACACAGCTGCTGATTGATCGAGTGATAACGGTTGCACTAGGCGGTCTGTTAACCAGATCCAGCCGCCGCGCCACCGGGTACCCGACGATGTGACCGGCTTGGTGAGATCTGCCCTCGATCGGCCTAAGGATGGCTTTCCCACGCTTTGTGTCGCTGAATGGAATGCAAGCTTCAGCTGACACCATTGGGACCTTGTAAGACTTGTCGGACTTTCTTGGCCAAGTCCGTCGGGATGTAGGGTTTGGAGATGACTTCGAATTCGTTCCCTCCTGCATCAGTGCGCTCCAGCGAATTCTCCGAATACCCTGTGGTAAGTAGCACCCTGAGCTCCGGAGAAATGCGCTTGGCCTCTCGAGCCAGCATCACGCCATTCATGCCGCCTGGCATGATGAGGTCGGTGAATAGCAGGTCGAAGTGTTCGGATTTGAGAATGGCTAACGCTTCCTTGCCGCTGTAGGCCAGATCGCAGCTGTAGCCGTATTCTTCCAGCACCATCCGGGCCAGCTCGGCAACGTCGGGACGATCTTCTACCACCAGAACTCGCTCATGACCGGATTGCTCAATGACATTTTCTTTACTGGGGATGATGTGAAGCTGGCTGTCATCGGCAGGGAAATACATGCGGATTGTGGTGCCTATTCCTTCCTCTGAATAAATGCGCGCAGTCCCTCCGGATTGCTTCATGAACCCATAAACCATCGATAGCCCCAACCCGGAGCCTTTACCCTCGTCTTTCGTGGTAAAAAACGGGTCCATGACCCGATTGACGATCGCCGCCGGCATGCCGGTACCACTGTCGGTGATTGCTACGCTGACATAACGGCCGGGCATCAGGCCGTCATACGACGTTGATCCAAGATCCTGAATTCTTACATTCTTGGTCTCAATGGTCAGACGGCGGCTTTCCTTTGACTCCATCGCATCACGGGCATTGATAAAAATGTTCAACAGTGCGACTTCGGTTTGAGTGGTGTCCACCCTGCAGTTCCAGAGGTCCTCAGCCAATGCCAGACGGATGTCCGTATCGATCAATGTGCGCTCGGCCATCTCCTGGGATGAGTTCACAATGGCATTGAGGTTGACAACGCGGCCCTGAAGCTTCTGCTTGCGAGAAAATGCGAGCAATTGCTGAGTTAGCGTTTTGGCCCGCTCTGCCGCATCGCGGGCGTTGGCAGCGCTGCGAAGGATTCTCTGCTGATCGTACTGTGGCTTGTCGGCGGTGCGCTGGATCATATCCAGGTAACCGATCATTACCTGAAGCAGATTGTTGAAGTCGTGCGCGATCCCTCCCGTCAACTGCCCCAAGGCCTCCATCTTCTGCGCTTGGCGGAGTCCGTCCTCAGCATCACGGCGGCGACTCACGTCCAGCTGGGAGGCAAAGAAATAAATAAGCTCGCCCGAGTCGTTGTATACCGGCGAAATGAACAATGCATTCCAGAAGGTAGAGCCGTCCTTTTTATAGTTGACCAGCTCGACCGCCACTTCCTTTTCAGCTGCAATCGCTTCGCGAACTTCTCGAACTGCCGACGGATCGGTTTCTGGCCCCTGCAGAAATCGGCAGTTATGCCCGAGAATGTCCTCCAGGCGGTACCCAGTCATGTCAATGAACGCATTATTGGCAAAGATGATCGGGTTATCGGGCCGCTTGGGGTCGGTCACGATCATCGGCATGCGAGTGGTTTCTACCGCTGCAAAAAAAATGTTGTGGTCCGAACCACTTATATCGCCGGTGGAGCTATCGTCGACACGCGTAGGGTGTTTCGCCATTGCTGCTCCAGTAAGGCACGAGGCATATTTCTTCAGTAGATGTGTATATTTGAACAGTGCTTGACCGATGATGCAATTTGGGGAGCGAATGAATTGGCCGCACAGCCGCGCCCCGGGGGGCGCTAAGCTTGGTGAAGCCTTTTTCATCTGTCGCCGGTAATCACCATCCCTGACAATTCACTGGCATTGAGCGCAGGTCACGAGGGAGACACTGCCTTATGTTCATCGAGAAACGTAGGTGGGCATATCAAATCGTTGCTGGCTTTGCAGTGCAGCAATAGCGGGAAGCTCTTCCGGCAGTACTGCCAAATCACGGCGTATCGAGCTGATAAGCCATTCCATCTGAAGCGCGTTATGAAGCTGCAGGTATGAAATCGCGCGAGTAATTTTGCGTCCGCGGCCATCCTTGATTTCGAACAAGACCCCGCCATCCGGCCGATTTCTGGTACTGGTCTGAAAGCCTGCAAAAGCCATGATCAAGCGGTCAAAGTGATTCTTCACAGGTGTTACTCCACAGCAGTCATTTGAGTGCTTGCTGTGTCGCAGCTATCGTGCCAGTGCTGGAGGCTGAAATAATCCTTTAAAATCAATTAGTTAAACAGATGTCCTCGCTCGAATGTCGGGCTTTTTGCCTGATTTCCTGTGTCGAACATTGCATATCGCTTGGCGAGCGTTTCCATTCGACCGTCTTCGCATCGGCGTGCCTGTTTTATTTGAGCCGATCTACAGCGGGCTGATAATGCACCCTCAGTTGGCAAGGCAATTTCGGCTCCTACGGCCAATGAAGGAGCAAAAATTCCGCCCGGAATGCCAGAGCAACAAGTGACATCGGTTGCCAAAAATCGAGTGATTGGCGCGTGCCACGGCAGGCCCACATCGGAGGCGATTATTTGAGAAGTGATGCCATAACCACTGCCAAATGACATCCCGCCGCTGAGCCAGCCCAGCATTGCCACGATTACTCCGCAGATGCCTGCGAACCTTACGGGATGCAGTCGGCGCCACTCCCACAAGATGAGGCGTGCATGTCGCTGCGGCCAGAGCAGCATTCGGCTGAACATGCGCCTGACAAGCCGCAGCCGCGAGCAGATCCCGGCACTCGCCGAGCGCAACCGTCTGCGCGCGGCCTAATGTTTCCGCCTGATTGAGCCTGAGCTGACAGAAACCGAACACGTCATGAAATCTGCTGATATCGTCACGGGACATTACGTCACGTGACGTTATCGTTCACACAACAGGAACGCCTATGCTGGACAGCCTCAGTGGCATCATGGCCTTTGTTCAAGTTGCCGAAACGCGCAGTTTTACCGAAGCTGCCCGTCTTATGGAAATCTCGTCCTCCGCAGTGGGCAAGAGTGTGTCGCGCATGGAGGAGCGCCTTGGCGTTCGCCTGTTTCACCGCAGCACTCGCAGCGTCACGCTGACCGCCGAGGGCGAGCTGTTTCTCGAACGCTGCAAACGCATCATTCAAGAGGCGGAGCAGGCGGAAATCGAGCTATCGCAGTTGGCCGATGCGCCGCGCGGTAAGTTGCGCATCAGTGTGCCGTTACAGAACACGCTGATCTTTCCGTTGCTGACAGGTTTCATGCAGGCGTATCCGCAAATCGAGCTGGACGTAGACTTGTCCGATCGCATGGTCGACGTAATCGAGGAAGGCTTCGATGCCGTGGTCCGCACCGGTCAGCCGTCTGATTCGCGGCTCATGGCGCGCAAGCTGGGTGAGTACAAGCTCGAACTGGTGGCCTCGCCGGAGTATCTGGCCCGCCGTGGCCGACCGACCCACCCGAACCAGTTGCGCGATCATGCATGCCTGTTGCACAAATTCCCGGCCACCGGTTCTCTGGAGCGCTGGCCTGTGCGCGACCCTGACGCAGACAGCGATCCGGAGCTGGGCCGGGTCATTGCCTGTACCACCACCGACGCCTTGACTCATATGGCGCTCGAAGGGTTGGGCATCGCCTGCCTGGCTGACTTTTCGACGATCGAGGCACTGCGCGATGGCAAACTTGAGCGCGTGTTGCCGGAATTCACCGATCATCGAGGCTCGCTGTGGATGCTGTGGCCGTCGGGCCGCAACGCAACGCCCAGGCTGCGGGCGTTGATCGATTACTTCAAGCAGCACATCGCGACCGTCTCTCAGCCCTGACAGAACCCTGAGTCGGAGATTGCCAACTCACGGCATCGGCCTCTGAGGGATTACAGCCCAATAGTCCGGATTGTTGTGACGGCTGGGCCGTTTATCTCGTTCGGGAAAACCCTTGTACTAGGCGCCAGTGCCCAGGCCCTGAAAGTCATACTGACTTTCAGGCGGGCAAGCGTCTTTTCCCTTCCCGAACGAGGCAACCATGTCCAAACTCCATTCCCCGGTCAGCATCGGCCCCTTCACCTTTTCCCACCGCGTCGTACTGGCGCCTTTGACCCGCATGCGTGCCGAAGAGGGCGCACGTCCCGGCCCTCTGATGGCTGAGTATTATGCGCAGCGCGCCACCGAAGGCGGCCTGCTCATTGGCGAAGCGACCATCGCCGCGCCTAACGGCAACGGCTATCTGGGCGCACCAGGCTTGTTCGACGACAGCCAGATCGCGGGTTGGAAACAGGTCACCGACGCGGTCCACGCCAAGGGCGCGAAGATCTTCCTGCAGCTCTACCATGCCGGTCGGCAGTCCAACAGCGAAGTGCAGCCGCAAGGCAGCATTCCGGTCGGGCCGTCCGAAGTGCCCCATGGCGGCGTGGCATACACCAAAGAAGGCTGGTTGCCGAACACACCGAATCGCGCACTGACCGTCGAGGAAATCGCCGAACTGGTCGAGAGCTTCCGCACGGCGGCCGAGCGCGGCGTCAAGGCCGGTTTTGACGGTGTCGAGCTGCATGGCGCCAACGGTTATCTGGTGGATCAATTCCTTCAGGACAACAGCAACAAGCGCACCGACAGTTACGGTGGCTCCTTCGAAAACCGTGCGCGGTTTCTGCTGGAAGTGACCGGCGCACTGATCTCGGTGTGGGGCGCCAACCGTGTAGCGGTTCGTCTGGGCCCGAGCGGCACGTGGGGCGACATGGGCGACACCGATCCGCAAGGCCTGTTCACTTACGTCGCTCAACAACTGGCGCCGCTGAACCTCGCGTATCTGCACCTGATCGAGCCGCGCATCCTGGGCAACGTCGAAGATGAAAACGCAGACCCTGCGCCGGTTGCAGCACAGATGATGCGCAAGCATTTCCCGGGCGTGATCATTGCGGCGGGCGGTTTTGACGGCGAAAGCGCAGAAGCGATCATCCGCGCCGGTGATGCTGACCTTGTGGCGTTCGGTCGTCACTTCATCGCCAACCCCGATCTGCCGGAAAGGCTGCGCCTCAAGCGTGCGTTGAATGCCTATGATCGTCCGACCTTCTTCGGCGGCACAGAGGTTGGCTACATCGACTATCCGTTCTACGAAGAGGCTGCGGTGGTCTGACACGGCAGCGATTGGACAAAGCCGACAACGATTGATCGTTGTCGGCTTTTTTGTACGTGGAAGAAATGAGCCACCCACCCACCGAACTTCGCCCAATAGAAAGCCCGGTGGTGGGCACCGGGCTCTGAGCGGGAATCGTTGGCGTCGCTTCAGTTCACGGTCACGACAATACGGCCAAGGTGCAGGTTCTTCTCAAGCTCACGATGAGCCTCGACCATCTCGTCGAAGGTGAACGTCTTGGCGATGACGGTGTGCAACGCACCGGACTTCAAACCCGCGAACACATACTCGGTCGCCTTGCGTTGACGCTCTGGGTCGGTGGTCGTACCAAAGAGGTTGTAGCCGCGAATCACTGGGGTCTTGGCGATCACGGTCAGCAACGGCAACGGAGTGACGTCCTCGCTCAAGGCTCCGTAGATGAACACGGTACCGCCGACGCGCAAGGCCTGCAGCAGTTTCGGGAAGGTGCTGCCGCCGACGGGTTCGAACACGATGTCTGCACCACGCCCCTCGGTGATGCGATTGACCGCTTCCACCAGATCTTCCTCATCAGTCACGATCACGTGGCTTGCGCCTGCCTGCAGCAACTGTTCGCGCTTGGCGCGGGTGCGGGTCAGTGCGACCGCAATACCACCTGCTGCACGCACGACTTGCAAGGTGCCCAAGCCGACTGAACTGGACGCTGCGGGCACCAACACCACGTCGCCAGCCTTGAGCAGGCCGGTCTCGATCAGTGCGCCATAAGGCGTGATGAACACGTTCCAGATAGCCGTGGCCTGTTCGAACGACACCGAGTTCGGCAGCTTCACAACAGCATGTGCGGGCGCCAGCACTTCTTCGCCGTACATGCCGTAATCGTTCAATGAAAAGGAAGGCACTGTGCTGACCCGATCGCCGACTGCGACGTGCTTGACGTCTGCGCCGACCGCCGTGACAACACCGGCTGATTCATAACCCAGGCGGGCAGGAAGGTTGACTGGCTCGACGTAGCTGCCTTGTCGCCACATGGACTCGGCCCGGTTCAGGCCGATGGCCCGGACCCGGATCAGCACTTCATTCACGGCGGGTGTCGGCGTTTCGAGGGTCTGATAGCGCAGCACGTGCGGGCTGCCGTATTCGGTGAAATGGATGATGCGAGGCATGGAAATCTCCAGGGATGGACAGGGATAGCAAGCGACGGTCGGTTCAAATTCAGACCAATCGTCAGGGTGCCCTCGAAGCGAGGGCGTTAGCGCGAACTGCGTGCGCCTCAGACGGCACACGCCATGGCCGCACTGCTCGACACTTTTTGACGGATCAGCAGATGCAGAACCAGACCGGATAATTCACAGGCCGCTGCCACCCAACCCAGTGCGGTCACGTCGAAAAAGCTCAGGGTCAATGAGCCAAGGGCAGCACCTAGCGAGAAGCCCAGGTACATGAATGAGGCATTGAGGGACAACGCAACAGGCGTTCCTTTGAGACCGGCGATGGTGATCAGGCCCGCTTGCTGCGCCGGGTAAAACGACCAGTGCGCCACACCCCACACCAGCACGCCTGCCACAACCGGGACCAGCGCCTGATCGGCGGAAAGTATGTCGACACTCAGGGACAGGATGACGAACGAGGCGATCATCGCCATCAGGCACCAGGGGATGACCCGGCGTGAGCCGAGACGGTCCACCAGCTTGCCGCCAATTATCACACCGCCCCCGGCGGCAACACCCCAGGCGAAAAAGACATACCCGACTTGAGCTCCGGCCAATGGCGTGGTGTCAGCGATTAACAGCGCCAGATAGGTGTACACCGTGTACGCGCCGGTTGCCCACAGCGTCGTGACCAGCAGGCTGAGCAGAATGGCCGGGCGGCGGGCGGTGTCGAGTCGCTCTCGCAATGATGCTACGGGCAAGCCACGGCCGATGGCGTCAGGCAGCCCTACGATCAGGCCGACGCAGGCCAGCGCGGACAGACCCGCTACCCCGGCGAAGGTCATGCGCCAGCCGAGATGTTCGCCCACGACCGAACCCAGTGGCACGCCGAACGCAACGGCGAGCGTGATACCGCCGTTTACGATGGCCAGAGCTGTACCACGCCTGTCCGGACCGACGATCGCCCCAGCCAGCGCGTTCGCGCCCGGAACGAACAGCCCCGCCGTGAATGCCAGCAGCACCCGGGCGAACATCAGCACCCAGTAATCGAGAGCAGCGAAAGCAATCACATTTGCCAGTGTGAAGCCGAGCATCGTGAGAATCATAAGAGCGCGGCGAGAGTATCGGCCGGTAAGGGCCGTGAAGATCGGTGAGCTGAAGGCGTACGCCAAGGCGAAGACGGTTACCAGTTGCCCGGCAGCGACGAATGTCGTGGCGAAATCGCTGGCGATTTCCGGCAACAACCCCGCGAGCATGAAACTTTCGGTGCCCACGGCGAAGGTGCCCAGCGCCAGCCAATACAAGGGTACAAGTGAAATCGACGGGTTGTTCATTGAAGGGATCCTTCTAACGATCAGGCGCTGGACGAACGGTTGTCACCGTCCTCTTTTTTCAGTGCAGTACTCGGGAAAATCGTTGTAGTCCTGCTCGGTGCCGCCCCAGAACGCTTCCCGCACGTAAGGGGTCAGCGGCCAGTCGTGGCGCAGGCGTTCGGGCAAGTCCGGGTTGGCGCTGAAATGGCGACCGAAGGCCACCAGGTCAGCTGCACCGGATTGAAGAATCGCTTCGGCACCTCCGCGATCAAAGCCCCCAGCGGCGATGATCGGGCCGTCGAAAAACGGTCGTAAAAATGCGGCTGCTACAGGCGGACGGTCGGGTTCGATTTCGTCGGTGCCCTTGATGCGCGGCTCGATCACATGCAGATACGCCAGCCCGTATTCATTAAGTCGGCGTGCGAAGTATTCGAAGGTGGCTTGCGGATTGCTGTCAGAAATCGAACCCCACTGGCCGCTCGGCGACACGCGCACTCCGACCCGATCCGCACCCCAGACGGACACCAGCGCATCGAGCACCTGCAAGGGGAATCGCACGCGGTTTTCGAGGGAGCCGCCGTAGTCGTCGTCGCGTTTGTTCGTACCGTCTTGCAGGAAGGTGTCCAGCAGATAGCCGTTGGCGTTGTGCAACTCAACGCCATCAAAGCCTGCGTCCAGTGCACGCTGCGCGCTTTGCCGATAACTCTCGATCAGCGCGGGCAACTCGTCGCGTTCAACGGCGCGATGTGGCGAGGCCGGTACCCAACCGTGGTGGGTAAAAGCATTGGTTTCGAAGGGCACAACCGAGGGCGCAATCGGCGGCTTGCCGCCGCTCAAGTCGCTATGGGACTGGCGGCCGTCATGGCCGAGTTGCAAAAACACCACGCCACCCTTGGCGTGTACTGCTTCGACAATGGGTTTCCAGGCGTCCCGGTGGGCGTCGGTGTAGATGCCCGGCGCGCCCAGGTAACCCCGGCTTTCCAGCGAGGGATGCGTCGATTCGACGATCAGCAGGCCACCGTTCGACGCTCGCTGTTCATAGTAACGCTGCATCATCTGGCTCGGGCTGTCGTCGCGATCTGCGCGTAACCGGGTCATGGGCGCGTGAACCACGCGATGGCTCAGGCGATGAGGGCCGACAACCGTGTTCGACAACAACTTCAATGGCAATGAATGGGCCACGGGTAAACCTCCAAATTGGATGGATAACAAGCAACGGCGTTCAAAGGGCGAGCAGCGCTCGGCGGCCGGTTTGCGAGGACGCCAGTACGCCATCGAGCAGTTTGTGCATGCGCACGGCATCGTCGAAGGTCGTGGCAGCGTGGGTGCCTTCGGCGACGTCCTGGGCGTAAACGTGATACAGCTCGGCGAGTTCCAGCACCGAGGACGGCAGGTCCGCCGCGGGCAGACGTGAGTAGCCGGCAGGTACTGGCAGCACTTCGAGAGGAAGATGATCGCCGTGTGCGCCTACGATCACGTAGTCATCGCCCCGGTCGCCAAACGCCGAGACGTTGGTGATGCGCAGATCGCCTTCGTGGCCCGTGATGTCGATCTGCACGCCCGAGCCGTTGCGCTTGCCGCCCTCGATGTGAACCGACAGCAGGGCGCCGTCTTCCAGTTGACCCGCCAGCACCATTTGATCCGGAGCGCTGCCTTGAAGGCGCTCGCCGGTTTCCTTGATGGTAACGATGTCGAACTGATTGACCATCAGTGCGCTGACATTGACTGGCCAGCCCATGGCAGTGAACAGCATGTCGAGAAAATGACCGGCGTAGATCGAGATCACGCTGGAGAAGTTTTCCTCCGGCACGGTCCAGCGCAGCGCGTTCGGGCGCAGGGCCTGGAAGTAATTCATGCTCACGTGAATACGCACCGAACGCACTTTGCCGACGTAGCCTTGCTGCAGAAGATCCTGCAGATATCGGTTGTGGGGTGCATGGCGGCGCTGCAGGCCGACGATGGTGCGCACACCGGCCTGTTTCGCAAGGCAGGCCAGCTCTTGAGAGACAGCGGTGCTGGTCGTCAGTGGCCACTCGCAGTAGACGTTCTTGCCCGCCGCGATGGCGGCTCGAACGGCTTCTTCATGTTGAGGTGCTGTGGTCAACACCACCACAAGATCAACTTCAGGGTGATTGACCAGTTCTTCCAGCGATTCGGCCACGTGCGCAATGTTCAGCTGCGCGGCCGCAACTTGCGCACTCTCCAGACGCTGGCTGTAGACGGCGCTGATGTCGTACTGAGGCAATAGCGAGAGCACGCGAACATGCCCGTGCATGGCCCAGTTGCCAATGCCGACCAGGCCGACGCGGATGGGATTAGGGCTTTGCATGGCTGACTCCGATGATTCAGGGACTGGCATCGAAGTCTAGGGACAGAGGATGGGGTAAAAAACGGGCCGTAGATCCAGACATTCCGGACAAAATGGCGTCAATGGCTAAAGAGTGTGCTCCTCACAGGATCTGATACGGGCGACCCGGAGCGTGGGTCGATTAAAGCCTTTTCGTCCACTGTGTCTGGAGCGGTGGCCGGTTTATCCGGGTACGTCGATGACATACGTTGCGAACCCCCAAAACATCTCGGAGCCCAGGTCAGAATGTTTATCTCACGATCGCCTATTGACGAGTCGAGGGCCCGGTAATGGACCTGTTGTTTGCCATGAAAGTCTTTACTCGCGTCGTGGAGTCCAACAGCTTCACGCGCGCAGCAGACACGCTCCAGATTCCCAAGGCCTCAGCCACCGTCATCATTCAGCAGCTTGAAGCGCACCTGAAGATCAGGCTCTTGCAGCGCACCACCCGACGCCTGGGGCTCACACCCGACGGCGCGACGTACTACGAACGGTGTGTCCGTATTCTGGCCGACATCGAAGACGCGGAGCACACGTTGGTGGCGAACGCCGGCACGCCTCGCGGCACGTTGCGCGTCGACATGCCGACTTCGCTAGGCAAATTGTTGGTCTTGCCCGACCTGTATGAGTTTCACCAGCGGTATCCCGATATCGAGTTGCTGGCAGGCTTCGGCGACAGGCCGGTGGATCTTATTCAGGACAGCGTCGATTGCGTGATCCGTGTTGGAGAGCTTCCAACGTCCAACATGGTGGCGCGGCGAATCGGTCTGTATCGGCCCGTCACGGTTGCAAGCCCCGACTACCTGGCGCGACATGGCATGCCCACGACGGTGGGCGAACTCAAGGCGCACTTTGCCATCAATTATTTCTGGGGACGCCATGGTCGGTTGATGAATTTCAGTTTCACCGTCGACGGGCAAAGCGTCGAGACCCTGATGCATGGCAATCTTGCCGTCAACGACACGGAAGTATGGATGCAGTCCTGCCTGAAGGGGTTAGGGATCATCCAGGCCCCGAGGTTCATGGCAGCGCCTTATCTGGCGTCGGGAGAGCTGGTGGAAGTGCTGATCGCTCACGTTCCACCGCCCATGCCCATATCAGTTGTCTATCCGCAGAACAGACACCTTTCGCCGACCGTCAGGGTGTTCGTCGACTGGATAGCCCAGCTGTTCGAGCACCATCCTTTGCTGGCTGAATGAGGCTCAGCCCAACTCGATCACATCGCTGATCTGATAAACCGGAGCAGCATTAGTGAAGTTGGCGATATCGTTAGTCAATTCTTCTCCATGCAGCGCGATACCCGACCGAAACGTTTCGATCGATTCGCAGTACAGATGACCGATGCAGACGTACAAGGGCGAACTGTCCGGTTCGAACCCCGACAGCCCCTTGTCGATGCTGTAGGAGAGCAGACAGTTTTCCAGCCGCCGTTTTACCAGCGGCATATGCACGTCGCAGTAATACCGATGGTTGAAATGAACGTCGCGCCCGACGGGATACATCACACTGATCTTGATCACGTCGACATCCTGGCGTTAGCGGCTTTTGTAAATGGCAGCGAAGCGCTTGGCGAATGCCTCGATGGACGTGCCACCGAACGGCGCTTTCGTTTCGAAGAAGTGGTCGAACAACAGGCCCTTGTCCAGAGTCTCGAACATTTCAACGTAATCGTTGGCCGCACCCTTGGCAAAGCCGTAGCCGAGCAAGACCTGCCGGAAATCCTCCTTCTCGAACTTTTCCCATTTCAGATCCGGGATGCCGATCTCCTTGCCAATCAGCGAAGCGATCTCATCGGTGCCGGTGAGGTCGCTGACGACGTATTGATATACGTGACCCTTGAAGTTTTGGGTTGTCAGTGCAGCGGCAGCGATCCGGGCGATGTCTTGCGGGTCGACGACCGTAAATCGGCCTTGAGGGATCGCGAACATGTTGCCCATGTGACCGGCTTTCTTGATCAGATCGATGGACAACAGCAGGTTGGTATAGAAGTAGCCCGTGCGCAGGCTGAGCACGTTCACGTTGTCTCCCGCGCTATTGAGCACGTCCTCCGCCAGCCCCATGCCGCTGATGGGGCCGGCGTCGGAATGCCGGTCAGCACCGTAGCTGCTCAGGAACACCACATTCTCCACACCGGTTGCCTGGATGGCCGCCTTGAAGTTGTGCGCATATTCGATGCTTTCCTTCTTCTGGTCTTGCGAGTTCCACATCGGCGGCAGCATCAGGTAGACGCCATCGGCAGCTGCAAACGTTTCCTTCAAAAACGCCACGTCTTGCATATCGCCTATGGCGGCGTGAGCGCCCTGTCTGACCAGCGCTGCGACATTATCGGCGTTGCGGCTTATCACGCTCACCTGATGCCCGGCCGCCAGAAGGTATTCGGTCAAGGGTTTGGAGACATTGCCGGCACTGCCAGTTACGACGAATTTCATATCGAGTATCCCTGAGTGATGGAAAAATATTTGCCGAGCATTCATTCGAGATCCCGGCAAAGGTGCGGCGACAATACGAGGCAGATGAATCGGGATAAATCGAGGAGGGCGGCAAACAGAATTCATTCGGGCTGAACAATGCCTGCAAATGGACGCGGGCAGGGCGGCCAGCGAATAGCAGACAAAAACGCCGAAGTGACCGGACCCGACAGCCGTTTATTGCGAGTCGTGCGTGGATCATTCTGCTGACTATCACCTTCTGATCGAAGAGGCAGACATGAACGGTCTTTTTTCAGCGTTAACAGTGCGCGGTCTCACGTTGCCGAACCGCATCGTGGTGTCCCCGATGTGCCAATATGTTGCGGTCGATGGCCTTGCCAATTCATGGCATGTCGCCCATCTCACGCAGTTGGCGGTGTCCGGCGCGGGCATGTTGACCATCGAGTCCACAGCCGTTGAACCCGCAGGGCGGATCACGCCCGGCGACCTGGGACTTTGGAGTGATGACACGGAGGCAGCGCTCGGTAAGGTCATTCAAGCGATCCGGGACAACTCCCGAATCCCCGTCGCCTTGCAACTGGCCCACGCCGGTCGCAAGGCGTCCAGCTACGAACCTTGGCATGGCGGGCAGTTAATCCCGGTTTCAGAAGGCGGCTGGGAGACCGTTGCCCCTTCTGCGGTTGCGCAAAAAGAGGGTGAAGCTGCGCCTCAGGCGCTGAGCAAGGCCAGCATTGCCCGCATCCGCGATGCATTTGTCGCCGCGACGCTTCGTGCCGCTCGCCTGGAAGTGGACGCTCTGGAATTGCACGGGGGCCACGGCTACCTGATTCATCAGTTTCTGTCGCCAATCTCCAACCGGCGCAACGATGAATACGGTGGCTCGTTGGAGAACCGGATGCGATTTCTCCTGGAAGTCTTCGATGCTGTGCGTGACGCGTGGCCGGATGAGCGTCCGCTGGGGGTGAAGCTGTCAGCATCCGACTGGATCGAAGGTGGCCTTGACGTCACCGCGACGGTAGCTATCGCCCGTGCGTTGAAAGCCCACGGTGCAGATTGGGTGGTGTCATCGTCGGGCGGGATATCCCCACAGCAAAAAATAGCGCCTGCTCCCGGTTATCAGGTGCCGTTTGCTGCGCAAGTGAAGCAGCAAACCGGGCTCATCTCCACAGCCGTGGGCCTGATCACCGACCCACAACAGGCTGATCGGATCATCCGCTCGGGCGATGCGGATCTGGTCGCCGTTGCCCGCGCGATGCTCAATGACCCGCGTTGGCCATGGCGGGCAGCGGCCGAACTTGGCGCCAGGATCGATGTACCGCCGCAGTACTGGAGAGCCCTGCCGCAAGGGCACGCCGACATTTTCGAAAACCTGGTTTTTGGTGCGCGTTGAACGAGCGCAGACGTCTCACTTCAGGAGAGAGAAGGTGAATCACTCAACGAGCGACAATGACGAAACGCCAGTGGCGCTGATAACCGGCGCACTCGCCGGGATTGGTCGGGCCACGGCGATCGCTTTTGGGCGAGCGGGGTTCAGGGTGGTGATCTCAGGACGCCGCGAGCAAACCGGGCAAGCGCTGCTTGAGGAATTGCAGGCTCAAGGGGTGCAAGCTTTGTTTCAGCGAGCCGATGTGCGACATGAGCACGAGGTCGAACGCCTCGTCGACGTGACTATTGCCGAGTTTGGCCGCCTGGATGCTGCTGTGAACAATGCCGGGGTGGACGGTACGTTCGCCCCGATTCTGGAGGTGACGCCAGCCGGGTATGAGCAGGTCTTTGCGGCCAATGTCCTTGGAACGCTTCTCTCGATGAAGCACGAAATGCGCGTGATGAGAGCGCAGGGTTTTGGCAGCATCATCAATCTGTCGTCGAGCATGGGCGTCAAAGGCGCACCCAATGCGTCCCTCTACGCCGGCAGCAAACATGCGGTGGAGGGGATCACCAAGTCGGTCGCTCTGGAAGCAGCGGCGTTTGGTATTCGAGTCAACGCCGTGGCGCCCGGCCCGGTACAGACCGACATGTTCGACCGGATCACGGCTGATCCGGCAGCTCGAGAGCGCATGATCGAGGGCGTGCCCATGAAACGGATCGGCACACCTGAGGAAATCGCCCGGATGATTGTATTCATGGCCTCAGCCGCCGTGCCTTTCATGACGGGTGAAATCGTGCGAGTGAATGGCGGCAAGACGGCGTGACGGACGAGGCCAGTTGACGAGGTACGCAACCATTGGCGGATAGAGAGTGGGTCGTATTGGATAGCATCGAAAATGACGAGCGCAATCGGTGCGTCGACATCTTCGTCCGCGCCGATGGCTCTTATGGTTTCGAAGAGTTCCGGTTCGACCCCGAAGACGGTGGCTGGGTGAAAACCCGTTACTACGCCGATCAACGTTATGCTTCTGTGGAGGAGGTCAATCTGGCCGCAGGACAGCGGATCGCTTGGTTCAGGCCATAGAGCGGTGCTGAGTGCGAAGGCGGCGTGTGACTGTTTGCTATTGGCCGTTGACTGTCAGTAGGTGCCATGCGGGGGTAGGATGACGGCTATCCCATCGGTCCAGACCTTTTTCCCTTATGGCTCGATCCGTGCGGACAATCGCGAAGTGCCAAGATCCAGGTGATGGTAGCGGAGACGTCATCATCGATCTCCCGCCAGATGCCCTTGCAGCAATGAACGTCGATTTGAGTGATTGCTTGAGCATCGGATGGGTTGACGGGGCGATAGTGCTCAGACCGACTCGTGATGCGAATACCCAGTCCTGAGGCAGCTATCGACCCAGGCCGTGTGAAAACGCGCTAAACACCTCGAAAACTGAGAGTCGCGAGGAATGCCTATGGAATCCGCTGGCGGAAGCGCGAATTAGCTTAATCAGTGACATAGACGTTCGTAATGCCGTTTGGGCCGCGTCAGCGGCCCAAACGGCTTCTAACTGGCGGGCCAAGCGGCTGGGTTCACGCCCTGATCGCCTCAAGCAGTCCTGCGATGCCGAAGATGCTCATCATTCGTTTGAGGTTGTAGGCGAGTACATGAAGGCTCATCTCGGTGCTCACCCTCGGCAGGGTTTTGGTCAGGAAGTGGGTACTTCCCATCCAATACTTTAGCGTTCCGAAAGGATGTTCAACAGTCTGTCGACGAACCCTCATCATCGCTGGATCATGTTCTAGCCGAACCTGCATCGCGTCGAGTAAAGCCTCATGTTCCCAGCGCTTCACACGGCGCTCCTTACCCGTCGTACATTGCTTTTGCATTGAGCAGGACTGGCAGCCTGAGAAGTAGTAACAATGCAATAACATGCCGTCTTCCATCGACGAATGCCGCCTGGTTAGTAGCTGCCCGGCAGGGCATCGATACTCGTCCGACGCCGTAAGATAGATGAAGTCCTGCTTACCAAATCGGCCTTCGGGTTTGCTGCCTGATGTCAGAGGTTTTGGTACAAAGGTGGTGATGCCGGCTTGCTCGCAAGCAAGGACTTCCAGACCTTTGCAATAGCCTCGGTCGGCCACCACCGTTAGCGATTCAGCCTCGATTTCTTCACGCGCTTGGTTCGCCATATTGCTCAGTTGCCCACGATCATTACCAACGTTGGTCACCTCATGGGCAACGATCAGATGGTGTTTGTCGTCGACAGCGGTTTGTACGTTGTAGCCCACCGTTCCGGTGCCTCGGCCGCTCGTAGCCATTGAGCGTGCATCTGGGTCTGTGAGGGAGATCTGCTGGTCTGGACTTTCGTGGACCTGCGTCTCGATGTCCTTGAGTTTCTGCATCTGCTTTTTCAGTGTTTCTATCTTTTCTTTAAGCCGCTCTGCTTTGGCCTCGGCCACTTCGGGCGTCGCCCGATCCGCCGAATCCATCGCCGCCAGATATCGATCGATACTTTGCTCGATCTGCTGCATGCGTGCCTTCACTTTGCCTTGGGTGAAGTTGCGGTCGCGATTATTGACGGCTTTGAATTTGCTGCCATCGATGGCGATGATCGATTGAGAGAAGAGATTGAGGTTACGGCAAATCAGCACGAACTGGCGGCATACGCTGCGAATGGCTTTGCCGTTGTCCTTGCGAAAGTCGGCAATGGTTTTGAAATCCGGAGCCAAACGCCCCGTTAGCCACATCAACTCGACGTTGCGCTCGGCCTCACGCTCAAGCCGGCGACTGGACTGAATACGATTGAGGTAGCCGTAGATATAGATCTTCAACAATGTCGCTGGGTGATAGGCCGGACGACCAGTTGCGGCAGGATCGACGCCCTCAAAACCCAGTGCGCCCAAGTCGAGTTCATCGACGAAAACATCGACCACGCGCACTGGATTTTCTTCTGCTACATAATCGTCCAAGCACTCCGGCAGCAACGTCACCTGCGTCCGAGTTTCGCCCTCAATGAATCGTTTCATGATCGCCCCCGATACGATCTAGACGAACAAAAGCTTAGATCATCCTCGGCGTATTCCGGCTTTTGGCGCTAAAGCAAAGCTCGCTTTTCATCTGGATCTGAGGATATTGCTGGAGGGGATTGGTCAGATATTGGCCAGCTGGGGAACAATGGATTTACCCATGCAATTGACTGCCGCAAAGTATCTACGGCCGCTTGAATGGGACAACCTTGCGTGGCATTCGCAACAATACTCGTCACGGTATTGGCCATCAGGTTTGAAAAATAGCTTGGCCTCGTTGAGATCGGTTATTAAAAATCCTTCAGATTTCAAAATCTGTTCAAAACGATCACGTAGTGAAGAGAGGGCGGTGGGAAGGTGGGGATGACCGCGAAGCTCCTTCGGGTATGGGGTCGCACTCAGTAGATCCACCGTCGCGATCGATTCCCCGGTCGCTTTGAGTGCTTGCAACAGATGTGGGTGTACGTACGACAGACTGCTCGCAGCGTGGTGCGCAATACTTTGACAGACACTACTGAGGCGGCGACGGGAAGGCATTCATTCTTCCTGATTTGGTTTGCGAACTGCGTCGAGCTGCTGGATTTCTAGAGACCATATGGTGCCTCAAAACCTGGTCGAATGCCTCCATGGCCGAATCGTTCTAAAAATGTGTTTTCACACAGCCTGGACCCAAAGCGGACGCCCGGCCTTAAGGCCCGTGCTGCCAATTGGCAGTGTCTAACGCAATATCCGTTAATTGCTCCCCTGACTTTCTGGCCGTGCGACGTCCTTTTTTATGCGCGCAGCGCCGGGTGCTGGAAGACGTCCAGCGACTTTTCGTATCTCGTGAACGTCATGGTTGGGGGAGGCGATGCTCGGGTCTTACGTAACAGCGGGCTGTCGCACCTTACGACTTGATCCTGGTGTCTTGCCAGTGGTGCGCTTGAACGCTCGACTGAACGCGGCTTGAGAGGTGTAACCCAAGCGTTGTGCCACCTCTTCAATCGGCAGCCCTTCGAGTGTCAGCCACTGGCTCGCCAGCCGCATTCGCAGTCCAGTGACGTAGCGCAGCGGCGTCATGCCAATCGTCACCTGGAAGCGGTCCGCGAAGACCGAGCGTGAGGTATTGCAGTGCTCTGCCAACTGCGCGACGGTCCACTCGCGCCCCGGTTGTTGATGAACCGCCAGCAGGGCACGCGCCAGGCGTGGATCGCGCAAGGCGGCGACGAGGCCAGAGGCGTTTCCGCAGGCACACTCCACCCAGCCGCGAACGACCATGGCAGCCACCACGTCGGCCAAACGCGCGAGGATACCGGCGAAGCCGACACGTGCGGCGCTCACCTCGCGCTCCATGGTCGTCAGGATCGGTACCAACCCGGGGTAACGCTGGCCGCCGGCATCAATCAGCATCAGGCCCGGCATCAGCCTGCCAAGGCCATGGATACTGCCCAGTTCAAACTCCATGCAACCACTGAACCAAACGGTACTCGGCGTGGGGCTGGCATCGGTTCCGGTATCCACTGCACTGACGGTATCACCCAAGGGCGCGCCATCCAGACGATCAATGTCCTGCACAGGTGCCTGCGCATGGGAAAACAGCTGATGGGCAGCACCATGGGAGATGAACACGGCGTTGCCGGCAGAAAGCGCGTAGGTGCTGCCGTCCTCCAATTGCAGCACGGCATTACCTACTGCCATGAAGTGGAACCAGGCGTGCCCGGGCTTTTCCGTGAAACCCAGACCGAAGACAGGGCCCGTCTGGATACGCCGGTATTCGACACCGCGCAGGCGCATGCCGCGCAACAGCTCGTTGATGAGGTCCGAGGAAAGAGCAAACTGATTAGCAGTCATCGTTCAGGTGTTTCGGTCAAAAACTAGAGATGTTCGATCATAGATCATCCAGATTCCGGCGCCTAGACTTCGGTTCGTCATGAAAATTGGGAGATCCGTACGATGACCAACTGCATATGTAATGCAGTATCCAACCGCCATCCTGGTGTCGGCTCGGATGTAGAGCCTGCGACCCCCGCGTGGATGGCCGTCTTTTCGTTGGCAATGGGGGTGTTCGGGTTACTGACCGCTGAGTACCTTCCGGCCAGTTTGTTGACACTGATGGCTACTGAACTGGGAGTGTCCGAGGCGCTGGCTGGCCAGGCGGTCACGGTGACAGCAGTAGTCGCGCTGTTCGCCGGCTTGTTGGTGCCAGGCCTGACCCGTGGCATCGACCGACGTTGGGTGTTGCTGGGATTTTCCACGTTGATGGTCGCTTCCAACCTGTTGGTCGCCGTTTCTTCCAGCTTCGCGGTGCTGTTGTTGATGCGCATCTTGCTGGGTATCGCCCTTGGTGGGTTCTGGAGCATGGCGGCGGCGGTCGCGATGCGATTGGTGCCGAGTGCTCTACTGCCCCGGGCGCTATCCATCATTTTCAGCGGCATTGCCGTTGGGACGGTCGTTGCTGTGCCGCTGGGCAGCTATCTGGGCGGGCTGTATGGCTGGCGCAGCGCTTTCTATGCAGCGGCGGCAGTAGGCATGGTGACCCTGGCTTTTCAGTCTTTCACTCTGCCGAGCCTCGCGCCGCGTCGGCCGGCAAGACTGCGTACTGTTTTTGAAGTGTTGCAGCGCCCAGGCATACCCATGGGGATGTTCGGTTGCGTGCTGGTGCACAGCGGGCACTTCGCAATGTTCACCTATGTTCGGCCATTCCTTGAAGGAACCACCGGTATTGGCTCGCAAGGGCTGTCGCTGATGCTGCTGGGGTTCGGTGTGGCGAACTTCTTTGGCACGCTGTTGGCCGGGAAGCTGCTGGAGCGCTACCCGCTGGCCACTCTTGCTTTGATGCCCGCACTGGTCGGCGTTGCAGCGCTGGCGTTAGTGCTGTTGTCGGCCTCGCTGCCGGGGCAGGCGATACTCATGGCGATCTGGGGCCTGGCATTTGGTGGAGTGCCGGTCGCGTGGTCGAACTGGGTCGCCAGCTCGGTACCTGATCAGGCGGAGAGCGCCGGAGGCATGGTGGTGGCATCTGTGCAGTCCGCCATCGCAACAGGTGCCGCCGCTGGCGGTGCAGTGTTCAGCCTCGGTGGCAGCGCCGGCGTATTCGTAGCAGCGGCCGTGCTGATGCTGCTGGCCGCGTTGCTGATTGCGCTGCGGGTCCGCGTCCCTTCTGTCCAAGGCGATCGCCAGCCCAAGCCCCCGTTGCACCTGTGAATCGGTTTGCCAAACCGCCTTGATCTCGTTCCTTACCAGGAGTTACCTCATGAACAATACGACGTCTCACCAAGGACGCCTCAAATCGTTGCGCGCGGCAGGCATCGGCAATGCGCTTGAATGGTTCGACTGGACTTTGTACGCAACCTTTTCGGTGTACCTGGCCAGCCACCTGTTCGACAAGACCGATGCGCGCTCGGCGATGCTCGCGACCCTTGCTGTGTTTGCGGTTGGCTTTGTCGCACGCCCTGTCGGCGGATGGTTGTTTGGCCGACTGAGTGACCGGCTGGGGCGCCGGACCATCATGGTGCTTACCATGCTGCTGCTTGCGATCAGCAGCCTGGGCATTGCGCTTATCCCCGATTACCAGAGCATTGGCCTTTATGCCTCTGTCGCGTTGCTGTTTTTCCGCCTGATGCAGGGGCTCGCCCATGGTGGCGAAACAGGGGTTTCCTACACCTATGTCGCCGAGATAGCCCCAAGCAAGCACCGTGGCTTATGGTCGAGTTCGGTCTATGTGGGGGTGACGCTGGGAGTGATGGCGGCAACCGCCGTGGCGGTAGTGCTGACCTGGCTGCTGGGTGCGCAGGCCATGGGTGACTACGGCTGGAGGATTGGCTTCGCCATTGGTGGAGTGCTCGGTATCTACGCGCTGTTTTTACGCCGCGGAGCGCAGGAATCCCATGTGTTCGTAGAACAGCAGGGACAAGCGCGACCGCCGCGCAAGTTGTCCACGGGTGAGATGCTGCGCGTCGCACGTAACATCGTCATGCTTGCGGCGGCTGCCAATGTCACTTACTACGCCTGGGTCACGTTCGGCGCTTCCACGGCGATTGCCCAAGGCATGGACGCCACGGGTGCCTATGTAGCCAGCCTTCTCGCGCAGATCCTCTGTGTGTGCTGGTTGCCGGTCTGCGGGATGCTGTCGGATCGGGTAGGCCGCCGCCCCATGGTCATCTCCTGGGGGCTGGGCGTGATCGCACTGACCTATCCCATCTCGATAATGGTGACCACTGAGCCCTACACGCTGTTCCTGGCCCAAGTGCTGGGGCTCGGCGCCTGGTCGTTGATCGCTGCCATTTTCCCCGCGGTGCTATCCGAGCAGGTACCCACCCAGGCACGGGCCCAAGGCGTCGGTTTGGTCTCATCCGTGTCAGTGGCGATCTTTGGCGGTACTGCCCCCTATCTGCACAACTATCTTAGCGGCGCCGACCTTGCCTATCTATACGTCAGCTATGTCATTGGGTTGGGCGTAGTCACCGTCGTCGCAGGGTTTCTGATCGATGAAACTGCGGGCATTGATCTCGCGCACATCCAGGCGCCTGGCGATCGAGTCAGCGCCAATACCGTGACTGGTCGATCCGCTGAATCAGTTGAATAAAGGAGTATAAATCCATGAATTCCACAGACCTCAAAAACCCCGCAGCGCGAGGTGAACGACCGGGCGCCAACGTGACTGTCAGCCAGACTTCGGGGCCACGTCAGGCCGCACGCGAGACCTGGGTTGAAATCCCTTCAGAGTTGGGCCCGGCGGCCGCCTGGTGTTACTCGGATCGCCGCGCCTACAACCCGGGTGATTCGGTCCACCTGTATCTGTCGTCGAACTGCCCGCAAGTGAAGCTCAGGATCTATCGCGACGGAGCCATCGCCCGCACGCTGCATAACACCGACAGCCTTGATGCTCAATTCCACCTCATACCTGAACGTGCCTATGAGCAAGGCTGCCAATGGCCAATCTTCATGCAATGGTCAATCCCGGCTGATGCCGAGCAGGGGGGCTATATAGTGGAAGTACGGGACGGCGCTGGCAGCGTCCTCGGGCATCATCTGTTTATCGTCAAGGCGCTGCGCAAGCGTGCCGATGCCTTGGTGCTCGTCGCGGCCACATCGACGTGGGCCGCTTATAACGACTGGGGTGGTGCCAATCATTACTTTGGCCTTCATCCCGGAACGCCGCGCGGCCGCTCACCGTTGCTGTCGGCACAGCGCCCATGGGCGCGAGGGCAGGTGTGGCTGCCGAAGGATGCGCCACGTTGCGTCAACGCGAGCCGGCCCCGCCAGCCAGGCCCGGCGCGGTATGAGTTCATCGAATGGGCTGGGCTTAACGGCTACGCCAAGTACTACGCGCTGGCGGGGTGGGCTTCTTACGAGCGGCCCTTTGTGGTCTGGGCCGAACAGCAAGGTTATACGGTGCATATCCTGACCCAGGACGATTTGCATCACGACCCGCACGCACTTGAGGGCTACGCCTGCGCCGTCTTCGCCGGGCACGACGAGTACTGGACGTGGGAAATGCGCGACCATGTCGACGCCTTTGTCGAAGAGGGTGGCAAGATCGCGCGCTTCGCTGGCAATTTCATGTGGCAGATTCGCCTGGAAGATGAAGGTCGGCGGCAGGTGGCCTACAAGTACGATGCCGCTGCGCTCGATCCTGTGGCGGCTACCGAGCCTCATCGGCTCACCGGGGCCTGGGAAGATCCGCGAGTGAATTGCCCTGGGGCGTTGACGTTCGGGGTGAATGCGCTGCGCGGGATATACGGTAGCTTTGGGGGCATGGCACCTCGCAACCCGCGTGGGTACACAGTCTTCAGGCCTGAGCACTGGGCTTTTATGGGAACGGGTCTCGGCTACGCGGACATGTTCGGAGATGAGTCCAACATCTTTGGCTATGAAGTAGACGGCCTGGAGTATACGTTCGTCGACGGCCTCCCAGAACCGCTTGGCACAGACAGGGCACCCTGCGGATTGCAAATTCTCGCAATGGGCTGGGCGACCAATGCCGAACACGGCCGGTCCGAGGATGCCTATTCATTCATGCTCGGGGATGGCGACGCCCGGTTTCGTGCTTCTATCTTGGCGCCCGACCTCAGCGACGCCAGCATCGATCTGCATAGCCGTGGGGCCGGTATGGTGGTGCATTTCCACAAAGGTCGAGGTGAGGTCTTTACCGCCGCCACGTGCGAATGGGTTCATGGGCTCATGCAGGCAGACATTTACACTGTAATGATCACAAAAAATGTGCTGGATCGGTTCTTGCGCAATGCACAGGAGGTTCGCTGATCGCATAAAAAAGGGAGATACAGCTTTGGCATTTCGAAAGTGCGTAGATCTTCGAATTGCTCCGGTAGAGAACGCGGCAGGTTCTCACTGCACGATTTGCAGGCGCTTACTCGGCAACCCAGCAGATCCGTCAGCAGGCAAGTGCGGCGGGGATTGCTGGGGATGCATAGGCGCTATCGAGGTGGAAATGGGATGTGAAGAGTCGCTTGTCTACGAATGCAAAAAAAGAAGGGTCTGGGCTTCGGCTAGGCTGGATTGACCCATTACGCCTTGATCTGGAAGCTGCGTTACGACCGCTTCTGGCCGACAGCTGCCTCTCTCTTAAGCGCCTACTGATCCTGAACATAGTCATTTCTGCCTAGCGCCGGAATTGCGCACGTCCACGATTTCCCTGAGGCGTATTTCTTCCCGTATCTGGCCCACAAGATTGGCAATGGATCGGCTCGACGCTACCTCCACCCGAGATATCCCAGCAACCGTCAGCAGCAGCTTCCCGGAGCGTTGATCATAGATTTGGACAGTGATCGAACCATATGGATCCAGGCTGCAAGCACACCTATCCGGCAAAAATGCCGTTTCCAGTACGTGTTTGATTTCCAGGTCTGAGATCACGGCCTTCCTCTCCTTGTGATCAGTGGAGTGAAAGTGTAGGGCAAAATTTTAGGTCTCTGAGTTCCTTCCGCATGAAAAGGGAAATGTAAGGCACTCGTTCATCGAGCGGCTGTTTACGACCCAAAGCGGACGGCGGTGTAGGCAACCCGATAGTGCTTTCTGCTACGCTGGTCCGTGTGTCAAGCGTGTCCGTTGTCGTGTCTGCATGTCTCGGAAAAGGAAGTCATTGGGGCAGCATGAAAAAACTTATCATAGGTGCACTCTTGGTCTTGCTGCTCGGGGCGTGGTACGTCGGCACCGATGATCACCAAGTGTTGCAAGTTTCAAATCGGTCATGTCCCTGCGATCTTGAAACGTTCACCGATAAGGCATGGGATTCTGTTTGCATCGTGCCCCCCTACATTCCTTCTGACAAATACAGTGAACTAGCCGGAAATCGCCAGCCCGTAACATTGGATCAGGACAATGAGTGGGCGCTTGCTTACTACCTTGGCGATAAGCTTGTCGATCTGCATTATGCGAATGCCGCTCAAATACCATTGGAGAGCGAGTTATTGACCTGTCAGCCTCGAAGCAGCGTCAGATATGCATTTGCCGGGAAAGGTTTTTTGCTCATGGAGAAGGAGTGACTGTTCCGGCATGGAATTTCTTGAGGGAGTAGGGCTGGAGATCGCCATCTGGTATTGACCACCTTCGACTGCCGTCATGCGGAGAGTCTGCGCTGATGCCATTAATATCGACGGTGCTGACTGTCTGCTTCTGGCCAACTCGTGCCTGATGCGACCGGATCTGAACAGCCAGAAGCGCCCGGTTATGCTCGAGCGTTTTGGACCCATAGCATCCCTTCACGTCGAATGGAGAAGGTCAAAACCTGCAGCGTTACGATCTGCATCCAACACGCCGGTTATAACCGTTCGTCGAATGCGGCCCATTGCTATTAACTCAACAGTGTTATTGGCGTTACACCGGACCCGCGCTGGACCAACCGCAGATAAGGAGCACGCATGACCCAAGCTTTCAACACGAGCGATCTCACCAAGCACAAAGCGCCTGAAGATTTGCAGGTCCCGAGCGCCACTGGCCGAGCCAGCAAGAACCCGATCGAACTCATCGTGCAGGGCACCTCCGACAGTGATTCCATACACGGTGGGCTGGCCAACGAGCTATTGATGGGCGGGGCCGGTAACGACCAGATAGTCAGCGGGGGTGGCAATGACGTGATGGTCCCCGGTGCCGGATTCGATATCTTGTACGGAGGCACGGGCAACGACGTATTTCGCTTCGACCGCATCGGTGACAGCTATATCAAGGCCGGATCTGAATTCACCGATGGCATCAACTATTTTGACCCCGCTCACGATATCCTCGACGTGTCGGCTCTGGGCTTTAGCCATTTAGGCGACGGCTATGGCGATACCCTGCAAATACGTAGTGAGCCCCTGCGCGGCATTTACATTTTAGAAAACTATGAGCAAGACCATAATGGCCGGCATTTTGCCGTGCAGTTCCTGTCCAGCAGCGGCCTTATTACCGATGCCAACCTGCAACCGCTGGTTAGCGGGACCTCGCAACACGACCTGCTGGTGGGAACCGACGATGGCGAAACCATCAAGGCCGGCGCTGGCCGTGACACGGTCGAAGCGGGTGCGGGCAATGACCGGCTATTTGGAGGCACTGGCGGCGACACCCTGAGCGGCGGCCTGGGTGCCGACACCTTTGTGTATACCCAGCTCAGCGACAGCTATCGGAACGATGCCAGTGGCAGCTACGCCGGCCGCGACCTGATCACCGACTTCAATGGCGACGGCCATGACATGATCGACGTGTCCGCGTTGGGCTTCACCGGACTGGGTAATGGCTACAACGGTACGCTGAAGGTGGTCCTCAACCTGGCTGGCGATGCCACCGCGCTTAAATCACTGGAGCCCGATGCCAACGGTAACCGCTTCGAAATTCTGCTCAGTGGGAACCACGTCAGTGAACTCAATGCCAGCAGCGTGCTGTTCGCCCCGCCCAGTAATGCGACAACTGTGACCACCCCGCAGCCGATCACCCCGGTGAATCTGGCCGGCGACGGTAAGGCCAATATTCTGTACGGCTACTGGGGCAACGATACTCTGGCCGGCGGTGCCGGAAACGACATCCTTGAGGGTAACGCGGGCAACGACGTGCTGACCGGTGGGTTGGGTGCGGACAAGCTCACCGGCGGCACAGGCAACGACCGTTTTGTGTTCACGAGCAGCGGCGACAGCTATGCAGGCAGCAGCGACCTGATCACTGATTTCATCTGGGGGGAAGACAAACTCGACGTCGCCGCGCTCGGCGTGACGGGTTTGGGGGACGGTTATCACGGCACCTTGCGCATGACCTACGATGAAATCAACGACCGCACCTACCTGCGCAGTAGCGAGGCAGGTGCCGATGGGCACGCCTTTCAGGTCACGCTAGCCGGATACGATTACACACATTTGATCACCAATGCCGACTTGGTGGTCGCCGATACGGCAGAGGTAGGGCTCATTGGGCACGTCGCTGCTGATTACTTGAGCTAACAGATAAGAAATTTCTCCGGGTGATCCTGTGGATCCCGAAAGGAGTCATGCACTGCTTATCGCCGCTAGCCCTCGGTTGCTATCGTCCGCTTCTGGCCGATAGCTGACATGGTCAGAGGTTTGTGAGCTGCATGATGTGCGTCGCCTGCGCGTCTTCGGTTCGTGCGAAGCCGCAGCACAGGTAAAAAGCGCTTCCCTCCGCAGTGTCGGTGTAAAGCCGCACAGTTTCAAAACGCAAAGCGGCGTGGGCGAGCAAGGCGCTAACCAGTTTTTTGCCAATCTGTTGCCCCCGTGACGCAGGAGTCACATAAACACGCCGCAGCCTTCCTGTACGAGCGTGTGTGAATGGATCAACGGATAGGCCGCCAATGCCCACCAGTTCGCGATCTAGATACGCTGCCATGAGGCATTCGCCTGGCGCGTCGAAGCGATTGGCTCCCGAGTGCCATTCCTAGGTCAGTCGAGTGATGAGCCTAAAGCCTTCTGCCACGGCCCGTTCTCAAGGGCGGGAATCTGTGACGGCAGGCGCGTGACCTTTTGGATCTCCATTTGCGTTCAACCCTTCACTGATTGGGTACGAAACCCTTTTGAGTTGCAAAGGGATCTTGATGTGCGGAGTGTGGGTAAGTAAAGGGCAGCTATCGACCCAAAGCGGACGTTGAACACCAGAAGATGTCCCACGTCGCTCGACCTTGAGCAGGCTTGGCAAAAGAGAGATGAAAGCCTTAATGCTCGCATCTCTCTGTTCGCTGAATGCCTACTGCTTGTGCAAGTCGCCAGGTTTCCAGGCCTTGTCGAAGAAAGCCTTGGTCGGGCCATAAAGGCGCAGGATCACGAAAAATCCTTTGTCGGGCAACGTACGAATCCAGTTCTTGCCGGTGCCCGGTGAGTCTGGACCAAAGTGCACGTCAATCGAACCATCTGCATTGGCAACCGGCTTGTCCATGGTGTTCAACGATGGAAACGGCTGCCCGTTATCCAGGCCGGACGCGGTCACTGAGTCATAGGCTGTCACCGACCAGAACAAGGCCGCCGGAATACCCTTGGGCAAGTTGAGGGTGTAATGGTTGCTGCCGGAGAGGAAGTCCCCTTTGGCATCGACGAAGGTGGCCGGGTACTTGGCGCCTACGTTTTCCATGCTTACCGCCATGCCTGGGCTGGTCGAGTAGGCATTAGTGAAGAAGCCGGTGCGCGGGTCGATGAAATTGAAGGTGTCGGCTGTAAAGGTCGCGTTGCCGGGGAATACATTCAGCCATCTGCGATCCGGATACCATGTGCCGTCAGCCACGATGGTCTGCGGGGTATAAGAGATAGCATGGCCCATCTTGCTCGCTGTCCTGGCCGCTTTATCAAGCAAATCGCGTGTGGCTGCATCCGGTTTGAAGGGTCTGCCTTTGATAATACCCAGCGCCGCGAGCATGCCGCGCATTTCCATGTCCTGCGGGTCGACGTACTCGTGATCGATGAACCGTGACAGCATATCGAACGCGCTGCCGTCAGTGGGGTAGAGCATGTTGGCTGGGGTCTTCGAAGCGTTGGGGAATTCCATTGGCTTAGCCTCCGCCTGTTTACCCAGCGGATAGATCCGTGTCTGCTCCATGATCTTCACAGGCTGTTCGAGCTGTTTCGGATCCTTGAAGAAACCCCGCCAAAACACGAACACGCCGTAGGTGCGCGAACGAAACGTGAGATAGCCCGGGGGGACCTCGCCCTTGAAGTCCGGCGGCAGTACCAAATATTTGCCGCCCTTGCCCTTGTCCGGCCCTGGCAACCCGACGTCACCGCACCATTGCCGGCCTTCAATCTGGCCTTCCGAACAGATCGGCCGCTGGAAGAAATCATCGAGAATACCCTGCAAGCCCGGCGGCACTTCGATGACCATCGGGCCGTCCTGATTCAAGTCCAGATAACCCATGGCGTAAATCACGTCCGAGTTCGGCGTCGTGACGAGGGTCTTGGCGTTAAGGCGATCTTTCCAGATCGGCAGTACGTTGTACCCCGCACCAAAGGTCTTCTCCGAGCCCTCTTTCATGCCATACATATTCAGCGCGGGCAGGGCCCAGATGTACGACTGCACGGCGCGTTGAAACAGCAGTTCGTTCTTTAGCTGCGCCACGCCGTCCAGAGTCGGGTAACCACCGTCGAACGGGATGTCGGCCAACTGCTCGTAGTGATTGGCTGCCTGCGCGATGGCGCTGAGCGAGAGGCTAACGGTTAGTGCTGTCAGCACGAGGTTCAAAGCCTTCATGATCGACGTCCTTATTCAATCGGTTTGTATTTGGCCGAAACGCTGCCGACAGTCGTCGTGGATTGTTCGATCATGGGCGACTTCCATTTGCCTTCCAGTAACTCGGTTTTAGGCCAGTAGTAACGCATCGTGACCATGAATGGCCCGTCGGGTGCCGGTAGCCAGTTAGCCTCTTTTTCCTTGCCAGGAGACTCATGCTGGATATACAGAGTGAGCCCGCCATCAGCATCTTTCTTCAGCTCGGGCAGCATGGGTGAGTTGATCAGATAGCGATTGATGGGGTTATCCACGAGCAGCTGTTTCGGCAGGTCGTACATGGTGATCGACCAGAACGCCTGCACTGGGGGTTGCTGGCCCTTGGCAAATCTCAGAGTGTATTTATGTTTGCTGGCGTCCAGTGGTTGCCCGGAAGCGTCCTTGTCATAGATGGGATACATCGCTTCTTCACGTGAGTTCGCGCCAATACCCATTTGTGCACCCGTAGCGCGGGCGACGTAGTCGTTGTTCAGGAACGCTCGGGTGCCGAAGAGGGTGTCGGTTTTTCCCTTCAACGAGCTACGAAGCTGATCAATTTCTTTCTGGCCATTCTGCATGCCTGCCACTAGCGCCGCTTGTTGACCGGCCGTCAGTTTCGACGCGTCGAAGGGTTTGCCCGGTTCGATACCAATCTCGGTGAAACGCCTGCGCAGCGCGGTTTCACTGGGATGCACCGGTGCGAATTGCAGAAGGAATGCTAACTGGTTGAAGAACTCGGGAGAGGTTCGTTCTATGGCAGGCGATATCGGCTTGATCCAGTTCACCTCGGCCGGTGCCTCTGGTGACGGACTTTTCTGGAATGCAGAGAGGGTCTCAACCTTGTATTTTGCCTGGATGTTTTTAACGTTCTGCAAGTCGTCAGGATTGAACAGCTGTGTGCGGCCAACAACTGAAACCATGTCGGTTTCAGCCTGAATCACCTTGTCCACATTCTTGGGTTTTTCCCCCTTCCAGTTCGGCCCTGCGATCATATACGTGCCGCCCTGATTTCCCGTGCTCCGACTGCCGATGTAGGCAAAGTTGAAGCTGTAAAGGTCCATCAGCTGGAAAACGAAATAACGGTTTTTTTCCATGGGTGGAACGCTGATCACGACCGGTTCTGCCCGCAGGTCCAGTCCGCTGAACGAGTAGGGAGTATCGGAATTGGGCGTGACAAATGCTGTGTCAGCGGGAGTGAATACCCTCGACACATTGAGAATATTATTGAACGGGCCTTTGTATTGAGGATTGGTCTTGTCGATGGAAAACGCATACATGACTCGATACGTATCGACCATCGGCGTACCGAAAACATAGGCCTCTCTGGCGATGTCACGAGTATCTTTCTCGCTTAACGCCGCACTGGCTTGCAGCGGGACGGCGGTCAACAAAGTGGCGACTAGTGACGAGGCAAAAAAAGCATTTTTCAGCATTTATAAAGCTCCTTTCATCATTGGTGGCACGTGCATCGTTCGGTGTTAACCCCTAGCATTTCAGGTCTGAAGGATTGGGACTTCTAACGCTTACACGTGCCACCGAATGGTAAGTCCCCACCGATTTAGCATGGCCGTTGCTACCAGGCCCCCATTGGTTCGGGCTGGCCCAAAGTGGCCGCGTACACACCAATAGCTTTCAGTCATTCTTGGGGGAGTAATTCCATTGCGTGTGCGTTTTCGGCAGACCGCGTATGGCTGGCTTAGGTACCGCTTATGTCGGACAGCGTTGAGATCATCAGCAAACGCGGGCCTGAGGTTTTCCAACTTCATCGCGGTGCCACCACAACAATGTATTGCAGGCTGGTGCCCACATATTGCGGCTGGTACCAGGTGTTTCCACACTGCTGGTAGCTAACACCGTTGACCAGCACTGGCACGCAGCTAGCCGGCACGGATGCGACGGCCGTGCCGATAGCGATTGCTGTGGCCGTGGTCGCGCCAATGACCGCTGCTGTAGCCCATGGGTGATACCAGTCATCCGGGTGATAGTCGGGAGGAGGTGGAGGCGGCGGTGGGGGCGGCATCGGATGCGGTCCAGGCGGGCCTGGCGGATGGGGCCCTGGCTGAGGGCTTGGCGGATGTGGGCCCGGTCCTGGAGGGTGAGGTGCCGGGTGTGGATGAGGTTCAGGCATTGGGTGAGGAGGTGGCCCGCCGGAAAAATCGTGCGCCGGGTTACCCTCGAAGCGATGCGTCGTAGCGCCACCGAAATTATGAGTCGGGACGACGAACGTCCGTGCGCCGCCACCCGGTCTCGTATGCCAGGCCTGCGCATGGCCTGGGCAAAGCAGAGCGACAAGCACGACCCCCGCAGCGCACTGTTGAAAGCGACAGGCTGTTGGTTTCACGGCTGGACCTCCCGTTCGGTCGGCGCGAGTTCGCGCAACGGCACCGCCTGTACGCCGGCAGGCGGCACGAATTCATACGCGCTTGCGGGGGCTGCCTTGTCCTCCATCCAGTGGTAACGCACGCTGTGTCGGGGCATCGCTTCAAGGTCCTGGCGCACAATCACCAGTTGGCAAGGCAGCGGCCGAGGTCCCAGATGAACCCACAGCTGCCAATCGACGCCTGGCTGGCGGTACGCGTAGTGGGCACAGAGCTTGCCATCGATCTCCTGATCATTGATGTACAGGGCGCTGTCGATGCCGACTTCGTTGGCCGTCTCGGCGTTCCAGCGGAACAGGTCGGCCAGAGGCAGCACGATTCCGTACCGTTGGTTCATGTCAGCCAGCAGCCCGTCAATGTTCGAGGGCGCGCTGCCGCTGGCGTAGTAACGCTGACCCTGATCGAACAGTACGAAACGCCTGCCGTTGTAAAACAGGGTTTTGCGATAAGGGCCGTCCACCACGTTTACCCACAATTTATTCGGTAGTGTGGCGATCAGCTCAGTGTGGTAGCTGAACTGAACCACCTGGCCGTTATCCAGCACCTGATCGGTGTCACTGTCGGCAATCAGATGAAGGTTTTTCAGCCCGCGCAGGAACGTCCCCATCTCCTGCAAAACTTTCAACGCGCGAGGGTCCTTTTCCATGGGGGCTGGGGCTGGCTGATCGCCGGGCAGGGCGTGGACATATCCAGCTGCCAGCGTCAGCAGGCCGACTGCCACGTACATTTTGAATAGCGCTGATCGTCCGTCGAACATCGTCGTCGTTCCTGCCAAAGGATCATCTGTATGTGCTGCTGCCGGGTAGATACAGACTACCTACCCGTCAGGAACCTTTCGTAAGTCAGGCGCATGTCGCCAGCCCACCCGTCAAGCACGGGCTTGACGTCGTCGAGTGTCAATCGGGTCTGAGCGTTCTCCAAAGGCTTACCGCTACCTTTACGAACCACCTGGGCGAGCACATGGTTCGTGTCCGCATCCAGGAATGCGGCTTCGTTGCAATTTCGACGCTTTGATCGCGCCCCCCTGCCGCTGTATTTACGGCTGCGGCAACCAAAGCGATCGGAATCACCTCATAAGGCTTCAGGCGCTCGGTGCTGGTCGATACAGCAGTAATGGCGGTCTCATAACGTGACATCCCGTCAGATGGGGTTTAGCCCGGATGGCCTACCAGGCGTATTGGAGTCGTAGCGTCCATGTATTCACATCCGGAGAGCCTGTACGTTCAGACACCGTGTCCGAATAGGCGATAAGCCCGCCGAACTGGGGTGAAAGCATGAAGCCGACGCTTGCACCCAGCAGAGCGTTCTCCTGCTTGTTGTCCTGCCAGTCCCCATCAATCCGCGTTTCGCCACCCCGATTGTAAGTCGCGTCCAGAGAAGCCCAGAGCGCGCGGTTGAAGGTGTAACTGAAATGTCCCTCCACTCCGTACAACGGCTTCTGTTCGAGTTTCCGGTCGCCTTGATAGTCATTGTTGTCGCCGTAGAGCGAGACATAACTGTTGAATTCAAGCCATGTCGGCCCGATGGGCGTGCCGAAGGCGATTTCCGGTTTGAAGGCCCAACGGTTCGACCCGATGTTGATGATTCGGTCCTTGTCGTAATCACCGGTAGGCGCGGTGATCCAGAGCGCGCCCGTCAGGAAGGTTTCCGGTGTCCAGTTGGCGAACTCTTCCTTGGTCAATGCCGGGCCGCCGAACAGGTTGTGCACCAGCACGACTTGCGTGTCCGCCATTCCGCCATTGTGTTTCGTGCCATCGAAGAACCGAGCGTTATCGAAAGAAGCGGAGATATCCGCGTAGGGCTGCAAGATCTGGATAGCACTGTTGCGCCCGTCGATAGCGAAAGAGCGGGCATAACGAGCGATGTAGAGATTCGCGTTAAGCGAAAGCCCGTCAATCGGCAGCGAGGTGTCGATCGGTGTGTTCGTGTCGATACGGTTGTAATACCCGAAGACCATGTTTAGATCGGTCGGCAAGTTCTGCCAGTCCCTGGCGTTGTCAGCCAAGGTCAACATAGGCGTAAGTGCCAGTGTTGTGGCACCTAAAGTGGCCAGTCTGTGAAATGCGAGCATCGTGTGGTTCCTTATCGCGGCGGCCCAGTCATGTCAGCGATTCAAGTGAGTCCAAATCGGCGGCTCTCATTGCCCTTACGCCACTCTGGCGTTGCTAGGCTGACAGGCGCCTGGCGCATGGACCGGCTGATCTTCACTGATCGCCTCATTGGATGGGCTGACCGCCATCTCCTGTTCAGTTCACGGGTGTTATGTCATCCAGCTTCCAGCTCTTGTCGAAATACGCCTCGGTCGGCGCGTACAGACGGAAGTAGCTGAACCAGTGTTTCCCAGGCACCGTTTGAACCCAGTTTTTCTCGAAACCGTCAGGGGCTTTAGGTCCGAAATACAGATCAACCGAGCCGTCCGGATTCTTCTTCAGGTCCTGACGAGACGACAGGTCAGCTTTCCGTTGGGGGTTGTCGATCAGGCAGCGAGTGTCGATGTCGTAGACGGTCATCGACCAGAACTGCTTGGCTGGCGGGGTAGGCCCTACATGCAACCGATAGCTTTTGCCGCCATCGAGCCACTGTCCGTCCTTGTCCGTGTACGCACCCAGATAGGTCTGACCCAGACCAGGCGTTTTTGAAACCATGCCTTTGGTATTTGTCACGGCCTCATAAAACCATGCACTGCGTTCCCAAAGCTGATCGTAGAAAGCAACCCGCTGTGAGGGCTCGGCAATGTTCAACACCGTGTCCCATTGGCGATCAGGCCAGAACTGGGCGCCGGGAAATCGCTTGGCAAAGGTGTTGGCCTTGGCGATCAGCTCCCCCATCTGGACACCGTCTTCCAGCGCCTTTTTCTGAGCCGGTGTCGGCTGGAAGGGCTTGTCCTTCTCGATTCCCAGACTGGCCAGCATGGCCATGTAGAAGCGGTCTCTTTCGTTTACCGGCTCTTTCTGGATGATCTGATGCAGCCGCTCCCAGTACGCCATACCACGAGGTTGCGTGCCCGACCAGGCTTTGCCACCCGGAGAAAGCAGCTTGGTTTTACTTGGCTCCGTACGTTTGCTGTACGGGTACATCTTGAACTGCTCAACCAAAGCCTTGCCTTTGGCAGGGTCAGGATCGAGCACACGGAATCCCACCAGAACGTTCATGGTTTCCGACTTGGCAATGTAATACTTGCCTGCATCCGCAGGAGTCTGGGCACCGGGGGGCAATACCAGATACTTCCCTCCTTTGCCCTTGTCGGGGCCGGTCTCGCCCATGTCGATGATCGCGCGTTGCCAGAAATCGCCGACGCCTCCGGCGGTCGGCCCCGGCGGCAGTTCGATGACCAGCGGTCCCGTTTCGTTCAGATCCACGAATCCGAGAATGTAGGGGGTCGTCGCATTGGCGGTGATGACGCCCAATTTATCCTCGTAACTGTTGAGCACCATCAAGTCGCCACTTTTCGCGCCCAGTTTGTTTTGAAATTCCTCCTGCCATTGCGCGTAGGAAACCAGCGGCAATGCCCAGAGGTAGCTCTGGGTGGCTTGCTGGAAATCCAGCTCCGAGTAGAGTTTGGCAACGGACTCATGGGCCGGAAGTTCGCCCTCCATTGACACAGGCCCTATACGGGTTTCCAGCGTCTGAGCCTGCGCAGCGATGCTGCAACTGACGGCCAGGGTGAGAAGCGTGCGGCCAGCCAGGCGAGAAAAGTGATCCATAAACAGCTACCTATTTTCCAAAGGTGACATTGATACCCGCAAACAGGGTGAACTGCGGCAAACCATCACCTTTGCGTTCGACCGTCCACTGAGGTTCAACAAATGCGTTGAGGATATTGATCCCGGATTTCCATGCCTTACCCACCCCCAGTCCAATCGGGATGTAGTGCGTGTCGTTTTTCAGGTCGAACGTCCAGGTCCCAGTCGAGCGCAGGTACCAGCCCTTCGGAAGGTTATGGATGACGAAGGGCTGGAAGGTTGCGGTTTCCACGTGCTGACGATCACTGTCGCCTGCAAACGAACTCTGGTACTGAACCAGTCCGCCCAGTAAGCCGCTAGGTGAGGAATCAATTGCAACGGCTGCAAGACCAGCCTGCCATTTACCCGTACCAAGTTCATCCTGAGCGGCAGTGGGCGCCGTTATTTGCGGCCCGATGCCGAGCTGGACGCCCTCGGTCTTGAGCAAAAATATGTCGAACAGGTTGAGATCGCCGATGCCAGTACTGTAGCCGCCGTGCGGATCGGGACGTGTACTTATTGGAAGTGTTGCGCGGAGGATTTGAGGTACGCCAATAAAGTTGCTTGGGGCGAGGGGGAGTGTCCCGCGTAGCAAGGCGTCATTAGTATGCACATTTGTGTCATAAAGTTTCGGGGAGTAGTAGTCCTGAAGGTTGGCCCCCGGTGCCAGGTTCAACGGGTTATTACTTTTATTGGCGGTGTCAGCGTTGTCCGCATTAGCGCACACCGAGATCGGAGCAAGAGCTGTCAGGAGGACGGCTCTACCAAAGCGAAGCCTGCTCATGATGTTTGTCCTTAATTATCAACCCAGGCGTAGAGCCCGTTCGCAAACCCTCATGGGCCATTGGAAGTTAGCAGAGGTTGTCAAAACTGCCAGTGGACTAACACAACATTTGACAGGGCCCATGTTTTATTTGGTGCAGCGGCTGAGGGGGCATTCGGGGGCGTGTGACCCTGAACCCAACTGATAACCTGAAATATTTTGGTGGTTCTAATTAGCCATTACCTGAGCGTTCAGGTACCGCTGCGATGTGCTCCGAAAAGGTTCGTCCGAGGATGTCAAACAGTTCTTTCCTGTCTATGCTCCTCATTCTGTTCCTGCCTATACATCTTTATTGGCCTGAACAAGGACGTTGCCTGCATGAACTAAAGCTCTTTCAAGACAGGCCCACGTTGTTCGGAAAAACAGCAGCAACCTCCATCTCACGCTGTAGGTGAATCGCCAACATTCGGGCAAGCATTTCATGATTCCCACCCAATTGCGCCTGTCTGCCCTACTAAGTGGTCCTCACTAACCACATGTACATCCCGCTGCATCACACAGGAGTGTTTTAGATGAAGTTCAGCCATCCGTTACTGGCCTTGGCGATAGGCCTCAACAGTGGTCTTGCGTTGGCGCAGGTCGAGCCCAAAGATGCGAGTGAGCAAACCCGACAGGCCAACGCAGCTGTACTCAAGGAGTTGCCGTTTACCGATAAGCAGGACTTCGAAGATGCCAAAAAAGGCTTCATCGAAACCCTGGTGCCGATGACGATCAAGGATGCCAAAGGTGAGACGTCCTGGGATCTCACCAGCTATGACTTCATCAAGGGCGAAGCGCCCGATACGGTCAATCCCAGCTTGTGGCGCATCGCCGAGCTGAACCTGAACAATGGCCTGTTTAAAGTGACCGACAGGGTCTACCAGATTCGCGGTTTCGACCTGTCCAACATGACCATCGTCGAAACCGATAATGGCCTGATTGTCATCGACCCGCTGGTGACGACCGAGGTCGCCAAGGCCGGCCTCGATCTGTACTACAAGAATCGTCCGAAGAAACCCGTGGTGGCCGTGATCTACACCCACAGTCATGCGGATCACTACGGTGGCGTCAAAGGGGTCGTCAGCGAAGAGGACGTGAAGTCCGGCAAGGTCAAGGTCATTGCGCCTGAAGGCTTCCTCGAAGAGGCCGTGAGCGAAAACGTGCTGGCTGGCAATGCCATGAGTCGACGCACGCTCTACCAGTACGGCGCCCTGCTGCCACGTAGCGCTCGTGGCCAGCTCGATGCAGGTCTGGGCAAGACGACCTCGTTCGGTACCTTCACGCTGATACCGCCGACGGACACCATCACCAAGACTGGCGAGACGCGCAACATCGACGGCGTCGATCTGGAATTTCAGATGGCGCCAGGCACCGAAGCGCCTTCGGAAATGCTCATCTGGTTCCCGCAATTCAAGATGCTCAACACCGCTGAAGACGCCACTCACACGCTGCACAACCTCTACACCTTGCGCGGCGCACAGGTGCGTAACGCGGCGAATTGGTGGAAGACGTTGAACCAGGCCATCAACACCCATGGCGATCAGGTTGAGGTCGTCATCGCCCAACATCACTGGCCGATGTGGGGGCAGCAACGCATCGTCAATTTCATTGCCGATCAGCGCGACATGTTCAAGTACATCCACGACCAGTCGCTGAACCTGGCGAACAAAGGCTTCACCATGACCGAGATCGCCGAGCAACTGCAATTGCCGGACAGCACAGGCAAGCAGTGGCACAACCGCGGTTACTACGGCTCGGTCAATCACGATGCCAAGGCTATCTACCAGCGCTATCTGGGCTGGTACGATAGCAACCCCGCCAACCTGCACCCGCTGCCTCCGGCTGAGGCAGGCAAGAAATATGTCGAGTTCATGGGCGGCGCCGACGCGATCATCACCAAGGCCAAGGCCTCGATTGCACAAGGTGATTATCGTTGGGCCGCAGAGGTGCTCAAGCATGTCGTGTTCGCGGACCCGGGCAACCAGGAGGCGCGCAATCTGCAAGCCGATGCGTTCGAACAGCTGGGTTATCAGACCGAGAACCCGACCTGGCGTAACGAATATCTGATGGGCGCGTATGAACTGCGCAATGGCGTACCAAAGGTACCGGGCATCAGCACGTCCAGTGCCGACATGGTGGCGGCAATGAGCCCCGATCTGCTGCTCGATTATCTGGGCGTTCGCATCAACGGTCCCAAGGCAATAGGCAAACATCTGCTGCTGAACTGGAAGCAGCCGGACGGTGCGAACTACGCGGTCGAACTGCGCAACGGTGTGGTCATTTACAGCGCTGGAAAGGTTTTCGACAAACCTGACGCGACCTTGACAGTCGACAAGCTGGGTTTTGCCGGTCTGATGATGGGCGGACTTACGCTGGATAAGGAAGTCGACGCTGGCAAGGCCAAGGTCGAGGGCGATGCAGGCAAGGTCAACGAACTGCTGGCGTTACTCGATACGTTCCCGACCATGTTCGACATCGTCACTCCATGAGGGTTGCGCCCCGGCCCCTGACGCCGGGGCGCTGATCATCGATGAACAGCAGGCGCTGGCCGTGCTCGATCTATCCGATGCGGGGCGGAGGGCTCTGCTACATCGCGATACGTTGCGGATCAATGACCACTGTGTTGGAACGTCCTTCTTGGTTACCCGGAAAATGCCCACTTGAAATTGAATTCTTTCCTATGACCAGAGGCTTCCTGACAAAGATTTCGCTTAGCTGCGCAAATAAGGCACTTTTAACAGTCAGTAAGCAGGGAGTCTGGAAGGGCCGACTTTTAGAACACAATCGACCCAAAGTGGGCGTAACACCCGCTTGCAGCCATAAACACTGGGACGTTATTCAGCGTTCGGGTGAGATATCTAGCCGTAATGTGATCACATCAAGGTCGTCCCATGGTCTGCATTCGTGTCTTGGATAGAAAATTTGGGCGAATGCTGAAACGGCGCTGCCCACTCGATTTCCCGCTGTCGAACCGAGCAGGATTTGCAAGAAACAACGCTTCTTGAGATTTTCCAGCGGCTATTCCATTCGACTAGGTCTTCGACTGCTGTCACAAGTCACCACACTACAAATTCCTCTCTCATGGCAAAGATGGACGTTGCGCAAAGGAGTTTCATCGTTCGGAGGGATTTACGTTGGCCCACTTAGTGCCAGGAAATAGGATGAGAGAAATGTCTGCTTTTGGCCGAAAGCTGCCTGTCTTCATACTCGGCCAGTCATCTCGGCCTTTGGCGTGAGTCCTGTTTCACTGCGATTCTGCTGATGCGTGCGAGAGTGTGTGGCTACGACGGCATTAATCATTCCCCTTGGGCATGATTAGGGTTTCTTATTTATCGCTTTTTATCCCCTTCTGGAATGTCGAACATGGCCGCTCCAATAAGCATAAAAACAGGAGGCCCCATGACTTCTATCGCCACCACCCATACCACTGCTCAAGCGGCACGATCCAGATATCGATGGGTGGTCCTCTCGGTCATCGTGGTCGTGTACATGCTGGCTGCCGCGGATCGGGCCAATATCGGTATCGCTCTGCCGTACATCCAGAAAGAGTTCGGCGCGACCAACGCACAGGCTGGTCTTCTCGTCAGTGCGTTTTTTCTCTTCTACTCCCTGGGTCAGATTCCAGCTGGTTTCCTACTAAGTAGGGTCAGTGTGCGCGTGGTTGCACCGGTCTCGATCACGCTGACTTCTTTGGTCACCTTGCTCATCGGAACGGCTCACAACTTTGGTCTGCTGAAAATCTATCGATCCGCGCTCGGGGTTGCCGAAGCGGCACTCCCACTTGCGATGCTCAGTACGATCAATCGCTGGTTTCCCGCGCGTGAGAAAGGGCTTGCAACAGGCGCATTTCTGTCGGCTGCGAAAATGGGCGCAGTCATTGCACCGCCCATCGGTGCTGCACTGATCATGCTCGATGGCTGGCGCACGATGTTCTTCGCCTTCGCCATTCCCGGTCTGTTGCTCGCACTTATCTGGTGGTGGTTGGTGCCCAACGAACCCCGTGCCAGTCAACGCGTCAACGAGGCCGAGGCGAGTCACATCGAGGACCAAAGCAAGGCGGGGAGTGAATCTGGGCATACTCACAAGAGTTTCGGAGCGCTGGACACGTTCCTGCGATACAAGCGCGCCACACCATTGTCGAACTCGCGTTCGGTGTTCACCTCGTGGAACGTATGGGGATGCGGTCTGGGTTATCTGCTGATGACCGGTGTGGTCAACGTGCTGCTTGCTTGGTTGCCTAAATACCTGGGCGAGGTGAAGCATTTCGAACTGATGCAAATCGGCTTCGTCGCGTCATTGCCGTTCGCTGGCGGCGTACTGGGCAATATCGTAGGTGGCTGGCTGTCGGACACCGTCCTTGATCGTCGTAGAAAACCAACCATGATGATCAGTGCGGTAGCCACGTGTCTGATGATGGTCGCTCTGGTCTATGCACCGAATGACCTGCTCTCCGTCAGCCTGTTGCTGTTTGGCACCGGGTTTTTGCTGAACATCGGCTACTCGTCGTTCTCGGTCTACTCAATGGGCCTGACCACGCGGACCACCTATCCGGTCGCGGCTTCGCTGGTAAACAGTGCTGGCCAGGCAGGCGGAGCGATGGCCCCACTGATCACTGGCATGTTGTTGGACAGCTACAGCTGGACGGCCGTTTTCGTCTTCCTCGGAGTTTGCTCCCTGGCTGCGCTGGTTTTCATATTGTCCATCCATGAGCCCGCGGACCTGAGCGCACAGAACACGACGAACTGAAATCTCAGCCAATTGGCGTTACACCAGCCATTCTTTCCGACGGGGCAAACCAGGAGCACTGAACGCACCCAGTGCTCCTCTTCAGCTTTGGAGTTGGCGGGTGAAATCGCACAATTGCGTGGCTCGGGAAACGACCTCGGTCACGAAGGCTGACGGCCGATCATTTCGGTACATTGCCATGTAAGGAACGGTAGGCAGTTCAGGATTGGTTTTGATGATTACCAACTTCCCTTCATCGACCAGCGGGCGGAAGCACTCAAGGGGCAAGTAGGTCACACCTAACCCGGCGGCAGTCAGCCCAAGCATAGCGGTGAGACTGTCTGAGGAAAGCGTCTTGGGCAGCTCAATGCCCAATGCTCCCAGCCACTTGTTCACAAACAATCCGGATCCGGAACGTTTCCCCTGCACCAGTACCGGGTACTTGGCGAGTTCGGCCAACTCCATCACTCCTGAATATCCGATCAGGCCTGGCGCGGCCATCCAAGCATTTTCCACGATAGCCAATTGGACCGCCGTTACTTCCGGTGCTGTAAACGTGTCGGGAATGATGATGAGGTCGACCAGATCGTCCATGAGCTTTTCATGAAGGTTGCGGCTCATATCGACTTCCGGCTCAACCGTGAGCCCTGGAAAATCCTTCACGAGCCTTGCGATCAGGCGGGGCAGCCACGTGAGTGCAGTGAGCTCCGTCACGCCCAGCCTTAAGCGGCGGGTCATGACATGCGTGCCGTCTTTCAATGAAGTTATCCGCTCGGCCAGGCTGAGCATCTCACGTGCAATAACCAGCAACTCTTCGCCGGTTGCAGTGAGCCGCGCGCCGCGCTGTGTGCGGTCGAAAATCTGAAGGCCCGTGGTCGATTCCAGTTCCTGCACCCGTTTGGAGATGGCGGATTGGGTGGTATGAAGGTGCTCCGCAGCGCGCTCAAATGTACCGAGTCGCTCAATCCAGTGGAGCGCGGTAAGTTGACGAAGTGTGATCACTACCATTCCTTTAGTGCATGTGTGGTCATAGAATAATATCGCTTTTTCTATTCAGCAGGCGCTTTATCCTCGGAGGTATCAGACACCCGAGGAGTTCACATGAACGCTATCGCTCCATCGTCCGACATCTGCACCTTGGTGGCGGCCTACACCCGCACCTCCACTTCGATCATCAGTGATTGTCTGGATCGTTTACCTGGTGCGCGACTCAAGCCTTTTCATCGAATTGAGGGCACCATGGCGGGCGTCGCGCTGACGGTTAAAGTTCCTTGCGGAGATAACCGTGCGATCCATCAAGCACTGGAAATTCTGAGCCCCGGCCAAGTGTTGGTCGTCGACGGTGGTGGCGATATCAGCCGGGCGTTGATGGGTGACATCATGGCGGCCATCGCCGAAAAGCGCGGTGCGGCTGGTGTCGTAGTCGACGGTGCCATTCGGGACTTGGCGACGATAGGCAAGGGGACATTTCCGATGTTCGCCCGCGAGGGTTTCCATCGTGGCCCCTACAAGAACGGTCCCGGTGAAATCAACGTGCCGGTTAGCATCGGGGGCATGCTCGTATCGCCGGGCGATATCGTTGTCGGGGATCACGATGGCATCGTGGCGTTCCCGGCCTCGGAGGCTGAAAGTCTGCTGCAACGCTGCCTGGCAACCGAGAAAAAAGAGGCAGAAATGCTGGCGCAAATTGCCGCTGGTACTTACAAAGGCGCCTACGCGGCGCACTGAATCGGATAGTAGAATAATGAAAATCGGAATTATCGGAGCGGGCGAAGTCGGCCTCACTTACGCGCGTCCTTGGTCAAGCGCAGGCCACGATATCGTCCTGTGTGATTTGAAGCCGTCTCCCCGTGCCCAAGAGTTTGCAGCGCAATTGGGGCTGGATATCTCAACGTCCATCTCCGACGTCGTGTCCGAATGCGATGTCGTGGTGTCGTGCGTGTTCGGTACTGTTTCTCTCTCAGTCGCTCAGCAGGCGCTTGGCAGCATGCACAGGAGTGCTCTGTTCGTGGACATGACGACCGCCGATCCGGCCCAGATCAGAATCGCTGCGGCGCATGCTATGGAGTTGGGTATTGCCTATGTTGACGTCGCTATCCTCGGAGCAATTGCTCTGACCCACGAAAAAACCAACCTGCTCGGCGCAGGGGTGGGGCTGGACCAAGCCATCACATTGTTCGCTTCTGCCGGAGCACCACTCAAGCCTGTGGAAGATGGTGTCGCAGGAGACGCTGCGGCGCTGAAAATCCTGCGTAGCGTCTTTACCAAAGGCCTGGAAGCTCTGACGATTGAATGCTTCATGGCGGCTGAAAAACAGGGCGTAACTGGCAAGCTGCATGACGCGTTGAGCGACATCGATCAAGCGAGCCTGCCTGACTTCCTAGGTGCCTTGATTCGTACGCACGTAGTCCATGCTCCGCGTCGCTTGAAAGAGGTCGAAGAAGCCGAGCGTCAGTTGCGTGCTGCCGACATGCCGGTAGCAGTGCTTCCCGGTGTGAAAGGTCTGTTTCAGCGCACCGCCAGTCAGATCGAGTCGAGCCCGCCCGCGACGACGGCGCCAACTGTGCAGCAGGCATTGGACTGGCTCTTTGAGGCAAATGGTATCAGCAAATAATTGCAATCACCGATGCAATAAGGGATAGATTGAGGCTCACTTCATGTGGTGGTTTAGCCGGGCAGCTAAGCCATCATGTCGCCTGCTAATCAGAGTCCGCTTTTGACCCATTGCGGATACACTTGACCAAGGAGGCAGTCCCCTGACGCCGCCAAATCAAAGCTCAGATGCGGCTTTCACAGCGCGCACATAGGGTGCTGAGCTGAATATAAATGGGCCGACGTCGGCGATTATCCGGGGTTCTTCATATCCATTTTCGTAAGCAAATCCCTCCCATATGATCCCGCCACTGAAACTGCGAATTTGCACTGAGTAGGCTCCGCATCCTATGTCTCCGCACTCGGGGCAGATGTAAATGACCACCCGCCAGTGCTCTGCCTGTGGCTGGCAGCATCGAATCAGGTTGTCGGCAAATCGCAGACTCTGCTCTGGATAACCTGACACGAAACCACTCATGTAGTCAGAGTGCCCACCGTCAGCCGTCACCAGAATTTCCAGTAACGAACGCCCGTCGATTTGGATATCAGCAAAGCTACGCTCAACACTGGTACAGCCGTTCGATGAGCTTCCAGGGCGAATCGCATCCTGAAAAGTCATGATGTTGTGCGGCATACCTTGCTCCTTGCTTCAAGATAATCCCGATTACACACGTTAGCTTGAGTGCGGCAAGACCAAAGGGAACTCGCGGATGTCCGCTTCTTGCCGCTGGCCGCCATTGCACGTTGCCCCTTCAACCCAGCATTAACAAACAAGGTTTCAGGGCCCGCCAAAAGCCCCGAAGCCTTGAACACAGGTGAATTCGACGGACACATTGGTAAACGTAAGCCTCTATCGATGTCAGCCTACAGCCTCAAGCGCCTCGGTTTCCTGAGCAAGGGTGGTGACCCGTGCAAAGGTCTTGAGGATGGTCGTCGCATGCTGCTGCAACGTCGCCTCAGACAGCCCGTCGGCAGCCAGTGCCGCTGTGGCGTCCTTGACCAAGGCAAAACGGTAACCCCGATGGTAGCCATCTACGATGGTCGAAAGGCAGCACATCGTGGTGCCGTAACCGATCACTACGAATTCGTGATCGGCATGTTCTTTCGCGAACTGCACGAAGGCAGGAGACGAAAAAGACGAATAATTGCCTTTCACGGCGTGGGATTCACCGACTTGCGGTGTGAACCCGTCGATGAAGTCCGCGGCGTCCGAATCGCGATTAAACAGGTCGCCGTCTTGCAGATGCTGAACATGGATGATCGGCCAGCTGGCTTCGCGCGCAAACTGCAGCATTGAATAAGCGTTTTGCAGCGAGGGGCCTATGGACTCGATATGAAACTTGCGGCCTGCCGCGATATATTCGCGTTGAATATCTATTACGATCAATGCTTTCACGGGTTGATCCTCGTTGCTGGGTTTAGTTTTCTGATAAGCGCCGTGGCAAAAATCAAACGCTCTTGATAGGACGATAACTGCATGAATTCCTTCTCCGAATGCATGCCACCCCCGTAAGGGCCCAATCCGACCAATATCTGAATATTCGGACTGGCTCTATTATTGCCGTCGCTGCCATAGCCAACGGCGCGGGCCTTGAACGTCTGCCCGAGAGACTTCGCCACCTCACTGCCCAAGTTGACCAGTTCGCGGCTGCCGGTGGCTGGCAGCACAGGCATTTCAGCGAGCTTGACCCATTCGCTATGGGTACCTTGCTTCAACTTTCGATTGTAGATATCGACATGGCCGCTGATCTCGTCCAACGCGGTGACGGTATGGTCCCAGTCCTTCAGTTGCTGGAAGCGCACATCGATCGTCACGCTGGCCTTGTCGCAGACTACGTTGGGCTTAGTGCCGCCTTCGATGACCCCTGGGTTGATCAGCAGATGTTCATCCGGCCGAGCCAGTGCGGCAATTTTCTGCACCTTGATCGCAAGGTCGAGGCAGGCGTCGATGCCGTTTTCAGGTTCGAGCCCTGCATGCGAGGCCTTACCTGTGGTCGTTAATTTCACCCAGCGAATACCCGACTGACTGCTGACGTAGGCGCCATCCTCCAGGCCCGGCTCAAACACCAGCCCGTACGTCACTCCCTGCGACAGCTGTTGCAAGACCGGTTTGGAGCGGACAGAGCCGATTTCTTCATCGTCGTTCAGCACGACTCTTACATTGTCCAGATGCCCGGATTGTTTGAGTTGCGCCAGAGTGTCCAGTAGCACGATGACTCCGCCCTTCATATCGATCACTCCTGGGCCGATCAGGCGATCTTCCTGACGGCTCAAGTGTTGAAAGGAACTCGACGCCGGGAAAACCGTATCCAGGTGTCCGATCAGCAGGATGGTTGGTCGAGCAGTAGCGGTTTCGAAGCTAAGCGTTTCGTGGCCATCGGCCAGTGGGTGATGGCTGACTATCAGGCCCAGCGCTTCGAATTGTGGAATAAGCACGCTCCTGACCCGGGTCAGTCCATCGACATTGTTCGAGTCAGTGTTGATATCGACCACTTCCTCAAGCAATTGCAGGTACTGTGGGGAGATTGACTCGTGTGCCCGCGCGCTTTGCGCCAGGCCCGCGAAGATGGCCAGCCCTGCCAGAATCCAGGGCTTCATGCGACGGCCCCGGCCCAGATCAGTTGCTGGAGCAAGTTGCCGGGGCGGTGCTCCAATGGACCTGCGGTGTGGAAATTGTTTTCCGGTCGGTTGAGTAACATCGGTTGAAAGCCGATGTGGGCCGAGGGCTGTACCACCGGGGCGTCCTCTTCCATGACCATTTCGGTGTAGCCGTGGTCCGAGAACGCGAAGTGTGTACCCGCTTTGCGAAACCCATAACTGCTGTAAAACGACTCGAGCTGAACCTGAGCGTGCAGGTAAAAACGCGAGAAACCTTTTTGCCTGCAGATATGCAGCAAGAATGTCAAAAGGTGTCGGGCGTAGCCTCTGCCGCGGTATTCGATACGAATTGCCAGGCGCTCCAGTTTAGCGAAACCATTGAAATAACGAATCCTGGCGGTCAGCACCGGTTCTCCGGCGATCAGGCCCACCACTTGCGTGGCCGTATGATCGTTAAGGTCGAATTCTTCATCGAAGGGACACTTTTGTTCATGCATGTAGACGATGGCGCGTATCAACATGGCCTTGAGTCGTTCTTCTTCGCTTTCGACGATCTTGATGATCAAACCGGCCGGTGTAGATGATCTGACGTCAGGCTGCGCGTTGTGGATTGAACTGGGCATCGTGAGTTCTCAATGGCTCTGAAGGGAAGTGTTATCGCGAAGCGATTCGATCATGGTCTGGACGGTTTGGGTGGTCTGGCCCAAGGCGCCGTTACGAATAGCAGTAGCTGACACCTTGTCGCGCCTGACGACCGGATAGGGATAGAGCCAGCCCGACTCGTCGTAAATACCGCGCACCCACATACCGCCCAGATCACTGCCGTGTATGCCATGTATCGGCTTGCCCCATGCGAGGCTTTTGACGTGTTTGAGTACCGCGTAGAACCCGCCTTCACCGTAAGCCGCTGGAAGCGATAGCACTTCGACTTTTCCCTGCAGGCCGGCTTCGTCGATGGCTGCCCGCATCATCGCTTCGCGGGTTTCGTATTCGTAGAACCGCGCGCCGGTTGGGAAGTAGTTCTGATGGACGTCGGCGCGTCGGGTCTTTTCATAGACCCGCATGCCATGTTCGTAACGGGCGATTCGAATTTCTCCGCGCTCCAGCGCCTGGGCGTGGAGCTTGGGGACGATGGTGCTGTGCAGATACACCTTCTCCAGCCCTCTGGCCTCAATGGCATCGCGAATCAGTGCCAAATGGGTCCGATGGATGGGATTGAACGTGCCGAAGAACACGCCGACGCCACCGCGTCTGGGCAGTTTCCCTCGCAGATCGGAGAGCAGCCCGATCATGAACAGTACAACGCCAAACACCAGGCCGAAGGCCATGAACGCCGTCTTGATCCAAGGTAAGCCAAGGGTTGCAAGTGAGGTCACGATGATGTTGGTGGAAAGGGCGATCAGAACGTTACGGTTTCTGTCACCGATCTCCCGATTCGCCAACGCCAGAGCACCGTATTGCATACCCTGGGACGCGCAGGTTGTCAGCAGGGCGATACCCGGTATGCCGCCCAAATCGGACAGGTTGTCTGGCGGGAACACTCCGCCTTTCACCAGCGCTACGAATACACCAACGTTGAAGGCCAACTGAGGAACGAACCGGCCCAGACGCCCGAGGCTGACCAAAGCGGTGCGCAGATTGATGATCTCCTCCAGCTTATTACTCAACTTTGAGTAGTACGGAATGAACAGGCCGACAAAGGCACTGAGTAAGGCAAGCACCGGATTGGCAAAAGCGGCATGCGCCAGGCCGTAACTGCAATACATCAGTACGCCGATACTCAGTCCTAACTGGACTGAAGGGCTGGTCAAGTGGCTCGTTAGTTTCACGACTGGCGTCCCTTTCTTTCGTTAACCCGGATGCGGTTGTGGGTGAGCCGTACTAATGACTGCGCTCTGGCCGACTGGAACCTGCGGATTTGCTGAACGTTCAAGTTGTCACTCCTGTGCCTGACTCGCGGCGAGAGGGGGATAGTGATCCGCGGCCTCGAAGGGCTCAAACGACTATTTGGCAGGTATTGGATGCGGTCCGGGAATACGTGAAACGCGGCGAGGCATGCGAGGCGATTTTGAGGGGGGTAAGAAGAATGTAGCGGTGTGGAAGATATTCTCAGGATCGGTTGGCCCCTGAGTTTTGGAAGGTGCATAATAAATTTGTTTCAAGAAGTATCTGCATGGTGCTTCCCGTGCGACTCGACCCGCCCGGTGGGTGCAGTGCTTCGACCTGTGCAGTACGGATATTGGCATTGGCCCTGCGTCAGCCTCGGAACCACACGTCACGACGTTTGCCCAACCCATCCGCCAGGCGCAGTGCGCGCTGGTGTAATGAGATGATGATCAAAGGAAGATTATGATTCGCTACGCTTTCAACGCGGGCGTCCGGAACTTGGGAAAAGTGATCCGTGCCCTGCAGCAGTGCCATGAACAACTGAATGGGTGGACGACCCGGGTCGAAGAGCAGAGGCTGGCGAATGCGTAGGCCACTACCGCCCCTTGATCTATTGATCGGCTTCGAGGCAGCCGCTCGGCAGCTGAGTTTTTCAAAGGCAGGCGACGAAGTCTTCGTGACACAGTCCGCTATCAGTCGACAGGTAAAGAAACTCGAAGATTTCCTGGGCATCGCACTCTTCGAGCGTCGGCATCGTTCGCTGGAGTTGACACAAGCAGGTCGCGAGCTATTCGATGTCGTCAACGTCACGCTCGCACAGCTGACGCAGACCGTGGACGGCCTGCGCAAGGACCCCGCCCAGTTGAGCGTCAAGATTTCCACCACCACCTCTTTCGCGTCACTTTGGTTAGTGCCGCGTCTGGCGCATTTTCGAGATATGCACCCCGAAATCGCCATTCACCTCGAAGCAGATAACCGGATCATCGACCTCAAGCAGGGGGTTGCCGATCTCGCCATCCGTTACTGCGCACCCGACCAGATAGACCCGACGACTGATGTTCGGCTGGCGGTCGAGAAGGTTTTCCCGGTATGCAGCCCTTCGTTGTTACGCCGAGAGGGGCGGGCCCTGGAGTGCATTCAGGATTTGTCTCGACACACGCTGCTACATCTGAGCGATTCGCAGAACGCCTGGCCTTGGTTGCAGTGGGGGCACTGGTTGACGGCTTGCCATGCTGTCGCCCCCGTCCACCAGGTGGGGCTACGGTTCAGTCATTTCGATCAGATGATGAACGCCGCCACGATGGGGCATGGCGTTGCTCTGGGGAGCTCACCGTTGGTCAATCATCTGCTTGAAACAGGCTCGCTGGTAGCGCCTTTGGGAATCGGTGTCGAAAGTCCCCGTGCTTTCTATATCTGCCGCGGTCCTGGTCACAATGAAGCTGTGGAGGTCTTCATACAGTGGCTGTTGACAAGCATGACCAGCCCTCTGAGCGAGTCGCCGACTCCGGTCGAAGGCTTGCCCTATCGGATCGGGGCCAGCCTGCAGATCAGTTCTATGGCGATATAACGGAAGTTATCGGCTCAACCTAAACGGGGGCGCTCCGGTAACCCTGCGCTGCGAGACGCAATGCCAGACGCTCGCCGACCGTGGCGATTGAGGCCATCCGGGAAGGATTCATGTGGGCGCGAAGGTCGGTCTCCAGATGGACCCACCCATCTGTCGAGTAACTTGCACAAACATCGAAGGCTTCAGCAAGCTCTCGCTCATTGCCGATGCCCTTGAACACCCACTCTGGCATGACCACCCCCTCACCCGGATCGTGCGGAACGACAAGCACCTTGATCTGCGGCCAGCCGATCGTTTTCAGTAAAGCGTGTACTTCGGGGGCGTTAATGTCGGGAGGCACCCGGCCCTTGTCGAAGCGTGTCGGCGTATCGGTCACATATTCGACACATTCGAAGCCGGTTTCACGGTCGACAAACGCCAGCAGTTCGGCGTTTCGAGCGCCTGGAAACAAAGCTTGAGATGGACGATACGTGCCCTCACTGGACACCGCGCGGGCCACTCCGGTGGCATCACAAGCGCGCCTGGCTTTCTCGAGCGCCGCTTCGAAAGCCGTGCCCGGCCGTCGCACATCACCTGAAAACGTCCCTAGCGCATCCGTGTCGTAGCCGATCGGGAGCATTACCTGAAAACCCAATGCGGCCAGTGTCGGACCCAGGACCGCTTCTTTACCGTGCATTGTCGCGATCAGAACAGGGAGACCGGTTTCGCTACCGGCAACCTTTTGCACCAGAACGGCAGGGGATTGAGCAGGATCGAGAGCGCTTGATGCCGACGCGCTTGAAAAGGCAGATGTCATGGCTGAGTCCAGTGGGCTAGGGGTTCGCGGTAAGGAGCCTAGGCGCCGAGGATATTCCGGCGCAAATGACATTTGAGTCACGCTGGCATGCCTGGCTGGAATGCAACTTTCATATCGGCACTCGTAAACACTCGACGCAGCACGCTTTGGACCAAGGTCGCCGGTCATGAAAGGCTCCATACAACTCAAAGCAGCCACATCCAGCTACCGATGTTCAACAATCAACGGTTACGCACAAACTCTCTACGCAGTACGTTAACCGACTGGTCAACGGATGGCCCTTGTACGGCCGGTGGGCCAGGGCGCTCACCAAACTCACGTCATACAAAAAGGATCAACTCTGCACCGTCTGTTTGAGGCACGGCGTAGGGGCGTGAGGCAAAAGCCTGGAGCTAGCTGTTTCTCTCATCTCTTCAGAAAAGATCTTCGATCCACGGGTAGATCGAGATGAAATGAAAATGGATGGAGTATCCGGCGTCATGACCAAACCGACCGATGTACAGGCGTCGTGGGTACAGATGCATTTCGATGGCGAGTTGGATCTCTGCCTGCAATCCCCCAAGCTCGGCCAAAACATCCGTAAAGTTCAGGCTGATAGAGAATTGTGACGGTGCATCGGGTGGGCCCACTGGCGAGATAGCCGTTCGCACCGGCTGGTCCTGCAGATTACAAAGGCAGGCGCAGTTGAGTGTCGTGCGCGGGCCTTAAGGCACCAGCCTCACTGCACCTATGCCTGGGGCGGGCCCAGCGCATCGACGACCTCGTCTATGAAATGTCTGAGTTTTGCCGAAGGGCGACGGTCGGCTGCGTAGATCAGGTTCACGGGATACGTGGGGCCTTCGAAATCCTCGAATAGCACGACCAGTTCACCTCGCCGCACGTAAGGTGCCAATACGTCCTCGACGCAGAGCGTGATGCCGAAGTCCGACAATGCAGCGTTCACTTTCGCCATGGTGTTGTTGACTTTCAGGCGACTCGCAATGGGGATCGTGAACGTTTGCATGCCTTTGCTGAAACGCCAGAGCTTGTCCGTCATACGATCGGAAAACAGATAGCCCAGACAATCATGGTCCACCAGTTGCTCGGGATGAAACGGAGTGCCTTTGCGGGCGAGATACGCTGGGGAGGCGCAGGCAAACATCCTGAAGGGGCTCAGGCCGCGCTGAACTAGCGCCGCGCTTTCCCCCAGTTGAGTTTTCCCGAGCCGGAAAACGACTTCATATCCTTCCTCCACAATGTTCACGAACCTGTCTGTCAGCTCCAACTCGATTTCCGTTTCCGGGTAGCGGGTCAGGTATTGAGTGATGAACGGAATAAGCCGATAAGAGCCGTAGTTATAAGGCGCGCTGATCCTGATTTTTCCGCGTGGCGTTGAGTTCGCTGCCAATGCCAGGTCGTCGGCCGCTTCGACGTCACTCAGGATGGCTTTGCATCGAGAATAGTACTGCTCCCCCACGGCGGTCAGGCTTTGACGGCGAGTGGTTCGGGTAATCAGCTTAAGACCTAGCTGGGCTTCCAGATTGCCAACGTGTTTAGCGATCAGTTGCGGGGTGACGCCTAGCAGGGCAGCTGCTGCTGAAAAGGAATTCGATTCGGCGGCCGCCACGAACGCCGCCATGCTTTTAAGCTTGTCCATATCTACAACCTTTAGTTGTCAATGTAGCGCGATACCGAGCATTTATCTAAATAGTCATCTTGTCTAGCATGGCTTCGGTCAATCAGAGCCGCGTTTGCGCTTCGAGCCGTGGAGAGAAAAGGAAATGGTAAACATATCCAATGAAACAGCGGCCGTTACTGAGCGTCGGTTGTTGCGCGTGACCACTCAGGCGCGGGTCCGATTCTTTGCCGGCACCTACGCGTTTCTGGAATTCCCTCTTTCGTCATTTCCTGGTGCGGCGCATCCCGACGCACTGGCTCTCGTTCGGGATGACAAGGTGTGGAGTCAACTCGTCCCATGCGAAGACGCCGGGCAAGAGCTTTTTGGCGTATTCCGTTTCCACTTCCCTGAACATGCTGACAACAGCGGGTTCGTCGGCTGGTTGGCAATGCGGTTGAAGCAGCGTTTCGGAACCGGCGTCTTCGTCACCTGCGGCCAAAACCGGGATGAGGGTGGAATCTTTGATTATTGGGGTGTCCCGGCCAGCCTGGCTTCGGACGTCTTTGCAGATATCCAGGCGTTGGTTGATGGCCGGATGCTGGGGAAGATCCAGGACGGCTGATAAAAGATCTGGTGGCGCGGGCCAGATATCTGCTTCTGGGCGGAAGCTGACATGGCGGTCTAGATACGCTGCCATGAGACATTCGCCTGGCGTGTCGAAGCGATTGGGTCCCTGAATGCCATTTCGAGGTCGGCCGGGCAATGAACCTGAAGTCTTCTGCCATTGCCTCTTTCTCAAGGGCGGGAATTTGTGAAGGCAGGTGCGTGACCTTTTGGATCTCCATTCGTGGTCACTTTTGTGCCCTGATTTGAGGGGCTTCGGAATGTCCAGCAAGCGTGTAAATCCACCGGATCCATGGGGAGAGATAATGATCGGAAGTTTCAAGCCGCAAGAGGGCAGAATGGCCGTGGCGATATGCGTCATTCCCGGCTCAATAAGCTTTAGACGAGAGAAGCTGGGCGCAACGAGCATTCCTCGTGGGCATATTAACTATGCTGGTGAGCTCTCTACTGAACGGGGAGGAGGGTCGCGATCATGAGTCTTACACATCACGACCGAGATAACACTCATGACTCTTCAAGCCAAACTGGATGCGTTCAAGGCCGACTTCGTTGCTGGCAAACCTCCTTTCAACGCTCCAGCTCCCGTGCACGCTGTGATGCACCGGGCCACTGCCGAGCTGATCGCCAGCGGCCAGGCCGAACGCGCGCTCAAGGCCGGAGACTTGGCACCGGTATTCAGCCTGCCTGACGCGCAGGGCAACCTGGTTTCGTCAGTAGAACTGCTAGCGCGCGGACCGCTGGTGATCAGCTTCTACCGTGGCGTGTGGTGTCCGTATTGCAACATGGAGCTGCAAGCCTTGGAGCAGGCTTTGCCGGCCTTCAAAGAACACGGTGCTAGCCTGGTAGCGATCTCGCCGCAGAGCCAAGCCAATAGCCGCAAATCGCAACGTGAAAATGGTTTGGGATTTGCGATTCTCAGCGACAGCGGCAATGAAGTAGCGGCGGCTTTCGGGCTGCGTTTCAAGCTGCCGGATTACTTGGCTGAACTCTATCTGAAGCTGGGCAACAACCTGCCGGTCATCAATGGTGATCAGAGCTGGACGTTGCCGATGCCAGGTCGTTTCGTCATCGGTCAGGACGGCATCATTCTGTACGCCGAGGTCAATCCCGACTACACGCTGCGGCCAGAGCCCACTGAATTGCTGCCTGCACTCCACGGCTGATACCCAGTCCCTCAAGGCCGCTGCAACGCGGCCTCGTTTATTTACCGGGTCATCAAATCCGCAACGAAGTCAACGAATGCCCGCGCCTTGGCGCTGGCAAGGCGTCCGGTTGGAAATACCGCCCAAAGATCCAATGGCGGTAACTGCCAATCCTGCAACAGGGGTACCACGTCGCCCCTGGCCAGTTCATCGGCGAACATCCACTGGGATGTCAATGCCACGCCCAGCCCGCCTAATACCGCCGCACGCACGCCTTCGGCCGCACTGACGCGTACCCGCCCGCTGACTGTCACCGATTGCACCTTACTGCCCTGTTTGAAGGCCCAGTGCTCACCGCCGCCTGCCTGAGCGTAAATGACCGCCAGGTGCTGCGCCAGATCAGTAGGATTGCAAGGTTCGCCATGGGCTAGCACGTAAGCAGGCGTAGCCAGCACCAGGCGCTGGCATTCACCGATCTTGCGAGCAATAAGGTTGGAGTCGGCCAAATTCCCCATGCGCAAGGCTACATCGATGCCTTCTTCAACGAGATTGACGGTGCGGTCATCCAGAACGATATCGATGCTTAGCTCAGGATGTGCTTCCAGAAATTTTCCCAAGTGCGGCAGCACATGCAAGCGCGCAAAAGTTACTGCAGCACAGACCCGCAAGGTACCCTGAAGGCCACTGCCCGCACCGCGTGCGGCGAGCTCAGCTTCATGGGCTTCTTCGATGGCACGCTTTGCGCGCTCGTAGTAGGCCGTGCCGGCTTCGGTCGGTGTAAGTCCACGAGTGGAGCGCAGCAAGAGCCTTACCCCGAGGCGCTCTTCCAGTTGTGCGATGGTTTTCGATACTGCGGGCTGACCGAGATTTAAACGCCGGGCTGCTGCGGAAAACGATCCCGATTCAAGTACGCTGACAAAGGTTTCCATTGCCGCTAATCGATCCATTGTCGTGCCACCTGAAGCAATTAAAAATCCCATGACAAAAAGCGAGCGAAGCAGGGCTTCGCTCGCCATTGTGCGGTTTTATCTCAACAACGCATTTACAAAGCAACTCTACCTAGAAGGCTGCCTTGCCGATGGAGGCTCCGCCGTCGACGAACAGTGTTTGACCGGTAATGAAGCCGCTGCTTTCCGACAATAGAAAGGCAATGGCCGCTGCGATCTCTTCAGGCTGACCGAAGCGGCCTGCAGGAACTCCCGAGAGATAACGGGTTTCACCCTCGCTCCCAGGGGGATTATTCGCGCGGAATAGCTCCGTTTCGGTCGGCCCAGGGGCAACGGCATTGACGGTGATACCCGCTGTGGCCAATTCCAGTGCCCATGAGCGGGTAAAGCTAATGAGCGCCGCCTTGGCAGCAGCGTAGGCTGTGCGGTGAGTGATACCCAGCACGGTCAAGCTGGAGATGTTCACGATGCGGCCCCAGTGACGATCGCGCATACCGGGCAGCAATGCCTGTGTTGCCAGAAGCGCCGAATGCAGGTTCACGTGCATCACCGCGTCGAAGTCGTCCAGATCCACCTCGCCCAAAAGCTGCGGGCGTACTAGTCCAACATTGTTTACCAGCCCGTCGAAAGCGTATTGCCGGGTCAATGTAGTCAATGCTTGTTCTGTCGCCTTACGGTCACCCAGATCAACTGCTACCAATGTTCCCGGGAATTCGACACCTTCAACGTGCCTGGCGATGCCCACGATGTGATGACCTGTGTTTGCCAACGCTTGTGCGAGTGCAAGGCCGATGCCCTTGCTTGCGCCGGTAATCAAGAAAGTCCGCTTGTCCATGAGTGCTCCTGGAGCCAGCCCTTTGCGGGCTGGTTGGGTGATGGTCTGGGCGGGTTCAAGCCGGCTTGGTCCATTCATTGCCTTTCATGAATGGGTCCAGTTGAGTGTGCACCAGGTGATTGGTGTAGTTGCTCATCACTTTGGTAGCGACTCCCAGGACCACCTCCAGCACGTTGCGACGTGTGAACCCCGCAGCGAGTAAAGCCTCAACGCCGGCGTCATTGACGAAGCCGCGATCTCGCACAACCGCCGTGGTGAAGACATGCAACGCTTCCAGACGCGCATCCGGAAGCGCGCGGCCGGCGCGCAGCGCAGCAATGACCTCGGGTGCCATCTCGATCATCTTGGCCAAGGTCGTATGACCGGCCATGCAGTAGTGACAGTTGTTCTCGAAGTTTGAGGTGAGGTAGACCACTTGCTGCTCGTGCGGTGTCAGTGTGCTTTTGCCAAACAGATCCCAGAGCTGGCTGTAGCCGGCTAGCAGTTCGGGCGACTCCGCCATGTTGCCTTGCAGGTTGGGTACAAAGCTGAAGGCTTTCTGCACGGCTTCCAGAACGGGCCTGGAGGCGGCGGGAGCAGTTTCGACGGTGTAACGGGTGAAAGTGGTCATCGCATTTATCCTTGGTTGGGTGAGCAAGAGCGCCGGGTCTATCTTGCTGTTCTTGGCAGTTCTGCGGAACGCAGGAGCCAGGCATAGGATTCATGCGATACGGGAATAAAGCAGCGGCGGCGGTCCCAGTCTGGAGACTTCGCAAGTATCGACCTGACGCCACCGGACACGCCCTCTTGGTACCATCGGTGGGCCATTCCCATCCTTCCCGGGCGGGCACCAGTGTGCCACCAGACGACCTTTGATAGGGTCTTAAAACCTGCTGCCGCACCTCCAACGATTAGCGATCAGTCTTTCTGACGCCTCTTTGGCTGGGCACTGGGGAGGTCTGGTTTTTTACCAAGGCAGCTCGGCACCGTGGCGGTCGAGAAAGCGCAGGCCAGGGACGCCGGCATTGCGTGTCACAACGTCAACGACCAACGGAATGCTTTCGGACACATCCAGCAGGGCATTCTGCGAACCCATATCGGTGCGAACCCAACCTGGAGCGACGAGCAGCAACGCCCGAGTGTCTTCCACGTGACGAGCGTGAAAGCTTTTCATCAACATGTTCAGTGCGGCTTTACTGGAGCTATAGAGCTCCCAGAAACCGGTGCTGTCCGCGATGCTCCCCAGCTCCGAGGACATGACCGCAATGACTCCGTTAACGTTGACACGGTCATGAAACAGCTCAATGACCCGCATCGGGCTGAGGGCGTTCGTGAGCAACATATCCAAGTAGTCTTTTTCTGCAACCTGCACAGGCGTGAGTTCGTTGGCCTTGCAGATTCCGGCATTTACGAAAAGGGTGTCCAGTTCACGCCCTTCCAGGCTGCTGCGCAGGGACCTGACGGAGTTCAGGTCAACGACATCGACTTGCTCAATCTCCAGTGAAACGCCAAAGCGCCGCCGCAGGCTGTCCAGACCTTCAGAATGGCTACGGGTGGTTGCGATGATTTGCCAGCCACGCGTCAGGTACTCCTCGGCGAGCGCCAGACCGAGTCCGCGAGACGCACCGATCACCAAAGCGGTAGATTTATTGCTCATAGACTTGTCTCCTGTCTAAGGCCGTGACCCGAAGGGGATGGGTTGTGACGAGTGAGTTCAGACTATCAATCAAGGCTGGCCTGATCGACGGATCAGTTGTCAGATGAGAAATGACATCAAGTCACTAATAGTCAGTTCAAGAGTCAGATCCATGTCTACATTCGGAATCGTTCAGCGATTCCGAAAAGCAGTGACGATGCTGCGCGTAACTCGATGATCAGGTTCAGGCTTCGGTCCGGCGAGGACCGTCCACCCTATGGAACGAACCCTGGCCTATCTGAGGCGCCGCCGGTCTCGGCCTGTGTTATTGGGGGCCGAGCAGGAGACCGCGCCGGTGCGCCGTATAATCTTGATCGTTTCCTGGCATGAATGACCTGGGCAGGAGCGAGCTAGGCGGGGGTGCCGTTCACGGCCTTCATCAGCGCCATCGCCATGTCGTCAGTCTTGATGATGGCGTCGGGATGGTCTCGCTGTATTACGCTGATAGGCATGCTCGGTACGACTGCATCTTGTGGTTCCTGAACCAGACACATGCCACCGGCCGCTGCGACTGCATTGGCCCCCTGGGTGCCGTCGCAGTCTCCGCCTGAGAGAATGAGGCCAACCACTCGCGGGCCGAATACCTCGGCCGCGGTTGTGAACAGTCGGTCGGCGGCCGGCCGCGAGTATCGCACCTTGGGCCCATTATCCAAATGCACCAAGCCAGGAGCGATGATCTCTAAATGCTTGTCCGCCGGCGCCACATAAACCCGACCGTGCTCAATCTTTTCACCCTCACAAGCGTACGCCACCGGCAGAGCTGAGTAGCGGCCAAGTATGGCTGCCAGATAGCCGGGACTTGAGGGCCCCGAGTGAATCACGATCAGGATAGCCGCAGGGAAGTCAGGAGGGAGCGCACCCAGCAGGGTCCTCAACACATCGAGGGCGCCCTGAGATCCGCCGATGACCACAATATCTTTAACGTGTGCTGCGACCTGCATATTCATGGGTGTCTCCTTTCACCTGATTGATGGACATGGACAGAATGACAGCGGTTCAGTCTCATTAAGCTGGCAGTGACTTATCCGACCGTCTGCGTGCGCCACGGCTTAGCCACCAGGTGGCTATCGACTGTACGAGGTACACAGCCAGCGTCTGTTGCCGCCATAGGAGGAACGGTGATTTGCGTTGAAATAATGGAGAAGTGTCTTCAGGTCGGTGTCTACTGACCAAGAGGGCAGGGCGATCGAGGAGAAAAAAGCATGGTGGAGCGTGTCGTTGAGTATCTTAAAGAGCATTCGCTTTTGTTGGCCACCGCTGAATCCTGCACCGCCGGACGTATCGTGGCGTTACTGGCTGAAGTGCCTGGAAGCGGGTCGCTGGTTGAGTGTGGGTATGTCGTCTATTCCCCGGAAGCAAAACAGCGTCTGCTGGGAGTCAGCGCGGACACGATCGCGCAATTCAACCTGACGAGCCTGGAAGTGGCGCGGGAAATGGCGCTTGGGGCATTGGCCGACAGTCCTGCAAACGTTGCGGTCGCGACGACAGGTCTGTGTGGCAATGAAGACGTCGATGGCATCCCTGCGGGAACTGTGTGCTTCGCTTGGGCATTCGTGACTGGCCAGCGCGTCGCGGTGTTCACTCGGAAAGAGCGGTTTTTCGGCGACAGGGAAGGTCTCCAGCATCAGGCAGCACTTCACGCCCTGGAGTCGCTGCCGGATTTTCACAGGCGTGCGCTGAACGGCGAATCAGCGTGAGCAGTGCTGGTTTCGCCATGCAGGTAGGGTGAGTGCTGAGGGGGCGCGAAACGTATCTGTCCTTGGCGTGGAGATCGACTGCAGCGGCGCTCAAGGCGCCGCTCTTTCAGCCTTTGGACTTAGCCGGATCGGCGCTGCGAGGATAAGTGCGCTCTTCCTGGAGGGTCCCGTCTTCCTTGTGGATCTTAAGCGACGCGGTCTTACCCGCGAGGAACTCTGTCGCTAACTCGAGAAGCTCTGCCTTGGTGCCCGCGGTTTTGGACGCTCGCTCTGCCCCCTGTTTCTTCAACTCCCAACCTGTGACGCTTTTGGTGATGTGGTAGTTGTCCATCTGCTTTCTCCATGCTGGTTACTTAAGGCCCAAGCGTCTACGAATCCTTCGACGCCTGGCTGTTTTTGCCTGATAAAACCGATGTGTGCGGCTACTTTTCTTGAGCGTTTGGCGTATGCGCCGCATGGGATGTCGGATCTTTTATCTGTACGACGTTGCCATGCCGCCAGGCGTCGGCCTCGCGTGAGGGCTGTGGTGCAACAATGTCAGCGCGGGCGGCTCGATTAGCCTCACTGCTGATGTTGAATCGTTTGTCTCGTTCACTGACCATTCGCGGGTCGGCCTGTCCGTCGGCAGTGAAACCCATCATGAGTTGAGGCATCCCCAATGGAAGTGTTTTGTCCTGGTCGGTATGCCAGGTGTGCCAGGTCTTGCCGTAGGTGGTCACGAGCTTTTCCATCAGTGCATGTTCAGCGGGTTCAGGAATACCTGGCGCGATGAGCTGACCTGATTTCACTTCGTGCCTGTGGCTGTGCCACAGCGCTTTTTCACCCGCTGGCAGTTGCTCAAACAGTGCTGAACTGATGATGTATTCAACGCCCATCAGCTTAGCGTCCTTGGTGTTACCGTCGAAGATGGCGCACTGGATGACGTCCTCGTTCAGCACCGAACAGTAGTGATGCGCCTCCATCTGCGCCTGGCGGTTGCCGTTATAAAAGTGGAATCCGTCAAGGTAAGCATTCAGCTGATCGACAGGGGCACGAGTTTGTAGAATGTCTGCGCCTGTCTCAAGGGCCTTGGTCATCGGCGTTGTCGGCGTTCCCGGGGCGTCAACGGGGGAGGGTGAGCGCTGACCAGAGCAGGCCGTCAATGCTGTCAGGCCGATGGTCAGGCAAGTCAATTTGCTTACGAAAGATGATTGGGTCAAAGCGGTTATTTTCATCGCAGGTTCTCGTTCGATTAAATGCATTCATCCCCAGATGGCGGTCTCGCTGTTGATCTCAGCTACAGAAGTGGCGTTGTACTGGCGTTGGCGGTGTAGATCGTCCCGCATCTTGGAAAAATTCAGCTTTCTCGACCCAAGCTCCCTGAGGACGATTTCCGATATCTTGTATGTCCCGCAATCCCGGCACGTTACAAGCTTGCCCATCGGGCTCATGTCCTGTTGGGCATCGAGCCCACATAAGTAACATTTCATATGATTCTCCTGCTGAGGACTACATCTGCCGATGGTTGCGCTCCCCCCGGAAGGCGTCGCAAGTCATCCGCCGGGCTTAATCCCAACCTAATTTCCTGATCTCCTTTCGATAGGGGGTCTCAATCTGCTCGGGCACATTTTCCATATAAAATTTCGCATGCTCCAAAGTTGGCCCATCCAGGCTGATCAGGTAGGAAAGGACATCGTCAAGCGAGGGAATAAGTCCTTCCACCCCTTCGAAACGCGGCGGCAATGCGGTCCATATAACCGCATCCAGTTGGCGATCAGCCGCCCATTTACCCAGAACACCCACGGTCAAGCTGTTGATGGTGAAGACACCCACGCCATCCTTTCGATCAAAAGGGATTTTTTCGCGTCTGCGCAGGGCAGCGACGGCCTCGTCGAGTTGTTGGAAGACCAAGGGTGCCCATAGCACTTGGCATGGCGGCACATTCAGGCATATTGCAGTCGCCAATTCGCCGCCATCTCCCACGCGAGAGAATTCGATCGGCAACAGGGGACCGTCAGCTTGCCATTCGGATGCAAGTATTAGCTCTTCTGGATTCCAGATCAGAGAGCCCCAGCCAAGACAAGCGATTTTCATAGGTTTCCTTAGTGAATCTCAGCTCGCGGGGTGCGATCTGAAAATGCTGAGCTACGGGCCTTATCGAGCCGTGGTTTAGCTTCGCTTAGCGACAAAAAAACGTCCGAGTAACCGGAAGGCTCTCACGGTCGCCAGGCCAGATCCCGGCGACCCTCCAGGCGGTCTCGGGCCGCGAATGAAATCAAGCTCGAGAACGTTTGGTACCAGGTGTTGATCTGGCGATTTCAGATCGCAACTGCGCGATCAGATTCGCGATGTCCCGACTGGTCTGAAGACTGGCGATCGGGATACCACCAATGACGAGATTCGTGCCAGACGACTCGTCCAGCAGTTCAATGGTCAAATCTCCATTCACATCGCACGTACACCGACATGTGAGCGGTAGTAAGCCCGATTCAATGACATGCCGCAGTTCCAGCAATGACATGACCATGACGTTTCTCCTTGTCTATTTTGTTGTTAACGGTGGACAGACAGCTCGACGATTAAGTCAGTCAGAAATCCAGAGGCTGGATGAAAGGGCACAGCAGTTGGCACCGTTGATCAGCCTGATCCTTGCGCCGTCAATGGGGCGTGGAGATGAGGAAGCATTGCCGTTATTTAAGCTCCTGTCTCTGTCGGCACATCTGTGGGGCATTGCTATTGGTGGAGCGAATCTTCTACTCGACGAATTTTTCCACTGAACGTGCGGAAGCCGAATGTGTTGTAGAAAAGTGTCACCGGCATCAGCAGGGCGAAGCCGACCAGCATGAATAACTGGCTTTTTGTGCCTGACGCGGCTGCATGGAGGCTGAGGTGGGGCGGGACGATCAACGGAAAAATCGTGTTCGCCATCAGCGCGAACCCCAGGATGAACAGGCTGAGAGCGCAGATGAGCGGCAATATGTCGAAGCGTGTTCGAAAGCTGGTCCAGAAAGTTATGAATGCAATCATCCCCGCCACGGCGGTTGAATAAATCACAAACGGACGGGAAAGCCGCTGTGCATAGTCTGGGTTGAGCGTGGAAGTCCACGTAATCAGGACGGCCATCAGCACGAACGTTGCAACAGATAGACATCGTGCTTGCCATCGCGAAGTCTGCTGCAATGCAGAGTCGGTTCGCCAGTACAGCCAGCATGCTCCCAGCCATGCATAGCCGACCACCAGAACGCCGGAACAGTACAGCGTAAAAGGGCTGACCCATTCCCACCCCGTGCCGACGAATCGCCCGTCCTGGATGGGGATGCCTTGCACCAATGTGCCAAGGGCCGCGCCTTGGCAGGCCCCGGCTATCAGCGAGCCGCATGAGTGGAGCGCGTCGATGCACCGCTTGATGCAGGGACTATTTGTGTAATCCCGAAATTCCAGTGCCATGGCGCGAACGATCAACGCGAGAAGCATCGCAATAAATGGCACGTACAAAGCAGGCAGTAAAATCGCATACGCCAGCGGGAAGAGCGCCAGCAGTCCTCCACCCCCCAGAACCAACCACGTTTCGTTGGCGTCCCAGATCGGCAAGATGGAAATCGCCATGGTGCGACGTCGTTTGGCACAGGACGTCAGGCCCAACAATATTCCCACTCCCAGGTCTGTACCGTCGAGCACCACGTAGCTGAGCACCGAAAATGCAAGCGCCGCAGCCGAGAGCAAAACGATCAGCTCACCGTCCATCGAAGGTGCTCCTCATGATCTGCGGATTTCCTCTGACAGCGTCGGCTGTGGCCCTTGCTCTGCGGCGTTGGCAGGTTGGCGCAAGATGCGCAGCAACACCGACAGGCCGATACCGAAGACAATTAGATAAAAAAGCAGGATCGTCATGGTGGAAGCAAGGACGTGCTCGCTGGGGACTGAGGAGGTGCTGTCCGCCGTTCGCAGCAAGCCATAGACCGTGAAGGGTTGTCGCCCGACTTCGGTGACCACCCAGCCGCTGATCATGGCTATGAATCCGGCGGGCGCCATCACTAAGCAGCAGCGCTGCATCCAGCGCGTGTTATACAAGCGGTTTCGGCAGCGCAGCACAAAGCCCGTGATTCCGATCGCCAGCATGAGTAACCCCAGGCCGACCATCACGCGAAAGGCCCAGAACACGACCGTAACCGGGGGAATATCCTGAGGGGCAAATTCAGTCAGCGGTTTAATCGTGCTGCTGAGATCATGGCGCAGATAGATTGATGCAATGCGGGGAATCGCCAATTCGAAATGATTTCGCCGCTCGGCCATGTCAGGCAATGCGAACAAACGAAGCGGCTCACCGGTGCCTGGTGCAGGACGTGTCCATGCCCCCTCCATCGCGGCGACTTTCTGCGGCTGGAATTCAAGAGTGTTTTCGCCGTGAAGATCACCGGCGGCAATCTGCAAAGGCGCCAGGAACGCCACTGTCCACAGCGCCATCGAATACTGTACGCGGGCCCGCGGGTTGGCAGAGTCACGCAGCAGTTGCCACGCACTTGCCCCAGCGATCATTGACGCGGTGGCCAGGAAGGTCGCGAGCATCATATGGCAGAAACGATAAGGAAAAGATGGATTGAATATGATGGCCCACCAATCCTCTGCGACGAAGCGGCCGTCTGCGCCAATGCCAAAACCACGCGGCGTGTGCATCCACGAATTGGCCGACAAGATCCAGAACGCACTGATGATGGAGCCTACGGCCACCGCGCCCGTGGCAAAGAGGTGCAGGCCTGGCCCAACTTTCTTCATGCCAAAAAGCATGATTCCGAGAAATCCCGCCTCCAGAAAAAATGCGGCCATCACTTCGTAAAACATGAGGGGGCCAAGGATTTCGCCTGCCTGAGTGGACAGTCGCGACCAGTTAAGACCGAACTGATATTCAAGCATGAGACCTGATGCGGTACCGATCGCGACGTTAAGCGCGAATATCTTCAGCCAGTACTGGTAGATATCCAGATAGACCTGTTTTCGGCGCCAGAGCCACAAAGCTTCCAGAACCAGCAGAAAATTCGCCATGCCGATGCTGAACGCCGCCAGAACGATATGGAAACTGATGGTTATGGCGAACTGGGCTCGCGCCGCCATCAGTCCCCATTCGACATTTTCCATACCCATTCCTCAGCTCTGCCAGGCTCTACATGATTTGGTCTGTGTCGGGCACTGCGTGGTCAAGATCGTCGGCATCCGGCTGCGCGTGCAACACGATAACGGGCACTGATTTCGCGGCGGGAACCTTGCTGCGCTTGGCGTAATGCCAGAGAGGCACCAGCGGATTGGATTCAGGATAATAGGAGGCGGCACATCCTTCGGGGATGTCATAGGCGATGATCTGAAAGGGACCGACTTCACGCCGAACCTCGGGCTCGATGGCGGTACGCAGGCGGACCCAGGCACCCGGCGCAAACCCCAGACGCACGATGTCATTGCGATTCAGAAACACCACCTTGCGTGTCCCTTTTACCCCCCTGAAGCGGTCATCGTAGCCGTAAACCGTTGTGTTGAACTGGTCGTTGCTGCGCAGCGTCATTAACTGCAGGACGTTGCGGCCCGTCTCGCCCTTCGAGACATCGTCGTCTTCGTCGAGTGTTTCTGGGGTGATGAATCGGGCTTTTGCGCAAGGCGTAGCCCATTGACGATGGGTAGCCCCCAGGGGGCGATGAAAACCGCCGGGTTCCCACATGCGCGCTTCAAAATCATGGAAGATTTCCGGATAAACTTTACTGATTGCTTCACGAATGAGGGCGTAGTCGTGCCGCCAGCGCAGCCAAGGGACACCTACAGAGTCGCCAAGCGCAGCATTGGCCAGTTCCGCAATTATTGTCGTCTCTGAGCGCAGCTGATCACTGGCTGGCTCTGCATTGCCGCGCCAGGCCCTGATGCAACCGGTGCTGTCCTCTGTGGTGTATGCCTGCTCAACGCCCAATTGCCGGTCGATCTCGATCCTTCCCAGGCACGGCAGCAGCCAGGTGTGTTCGCCGGGTATCAGATGCGTACGATTCAGTTTGGTAGCGATCTGGACGTTGAGGCGAAGCCTTGCCCAGGCGGGCTCCATTCGAGTGGTATCAGGGACGGCGCGCAGAAAGTTGCCTCCGAGGCCAATGAAGCCCTTCACACTTCCATCAAGAATGCCCTCGCAGGTGTCGACGGTTGTGAGCCCCTTGCGTTCCGGGACCGTGAATCCGAACAATGCCTCCAGCTTGTCCGTGGGAACCTTGGCAGGGTCTTCGGTGATGCCCACCGTTCGCTGTCCCTGTACGTTAGAGTGACCTCGCACGGGACAAATGCCCGCTCCAGGCTTCCCGATGTTGCCACGCAGCAACAGCAGATTGACCAGCATTTGTACGTTGCCGACACCGTGTCGGTGCTGGGTCATCCCCATGCCGTAAACGATCATCACCTTCTCGCTGCGCGCGTAAATGGTAGCGGTGGCCTCCATTGCGCTGCGGGTCAGCCCGGAGCGCTGCTCCAAGTCATCCCATGAATAACGCTGGACCTGTTCGACAAAGTGGGGGAAGCCTTCAGTGTGCTGCGCGAGAAAATCGTGATCCAGCACAGCAGGCCCGCCGCATGCCTGTGCCCGCGCCTCCATTTCAAGGAGAGCCTTGGCGACGCCCATGATAGCGGCTGTGTCACCACCGATAGCCACTTGGTGATACTGGGTGCTGATGGCGGTCGATTTCGGACCGAGCATTTCGACAGGAGACTGGGGGTTCACAAAGCGCTCCAGCCCTCGCTCGCGAATCGGATTGAACGTAATGATAGGAACCTTGCGCTTACGCACTTCCTGGAGCGGATGAAGCATGCGCGGACTATTGCTGCCGACGTTCTGCCCGAAGAACAAGATGCAGTCGGTGTGCTCGAAATCTGCCAACGTCACCGTACCGACGGGCACTCCGATGCTTTCCTGCAAGCCTACAGAAGTGCTTTCGTGACACATGTTGGAACTGTCGGGGAGATTGTTCGTGCCATAGGCGCGGGCGAATAGCTGGTACATGAACGAGGTTTCGAGCGATGCGCGTCCCGACGCATAGAAAACCACTTCGTCCGGGCTCAGTGCCTTTAATTGGGCGCCAATTGCGGCGGCTGCCTCATCCCATGTCGTCTTCACGTAGCGATCAGACTGAGTGTCGTAACGCATGGGGTGAGTGAGTCGGCCATGTTGCTCAAGATCGAAGTCCGTCCAGCCGCGCAGTTCCGTCACCGAATGGCTTTGAAAAAACTCGGGGCCGGTACGTAAGGACGTGAGTTCCCACGCGGTGGCTTTGGCACCGTTTTCGCAAAACTCTAATGCGTGGGGATCACCAGGCTTGGCCCATGCGCAGCTGACGCAGGCGAAACCTTTGGGTTTATTCTGCTTTATCAAGGCCGCGCTACCTTTGATAAAGGCCTGCTCGCGCCAGAGGATGTTCATCACTGAATGGGCCGATCCCCAGCCGCCCGCCGCTGAGGTATAAGGCCGAAAATGTGGAGTACCGTGGATCAACCGCATGCGGACCTCGTCTCATCATATGTGTCTAGATGTTACGAGTGAGCGGTTCGTGTGAAGTTCGGCGATTCTGCCTGATGGTCCCTCTGGGAAAGTTACCGATGAAATGCGGAGCCATCGAATGCGGCACCAACAGCGCACATGCATTTTCCGAAATTACAGTTGCCTTGGCTATCAGCCAAAAGGCCGCCACTCAGCGGCCTGTGGCGATCTGTCAGCAGTCAGGGCCTGAATACCGCCCGTAGACACCCGTCTGTTTTGTTTTTGAACATGGCATAGCCTTCGGGGGAATCTTCCAGACTCATGGGATGGGTCAGCAGATACGACGGATCGAGTTCACCGTTTTGGATATGCTCGAACAACCGCTTGGCGTAACGCTGACCCGGCTGCTGGCCCGAGCGCAGTGTCAGCGCCTTGTTCACGATCGCGCCCATGGGAAACTTATCAAGAAGGCCGCCATAGACGCCCACCACCGAAACGGTACCGCCCTTGCGGCACGCGCGGATAGCCTGGCGTAGGACGGTTCCCCGCTCTGTGTGCAACTGCAGCATCTGTTTTGCCTTGTCGTAGGCGTAGTCGAGTTCGGTGCCGTGAGCTTCCATGCCTACACAATCAATACAGCGATCGGGGCCACGCCCGCCGGTCAACTCCTGCAAGGCTTCATGCACATCGGTACTTTCATAGTTGATGGTGATTGCTCCTGCGCGCTCTCGAGCCAGTGCCAGCCTGTACGGATCTCGATCAACAGCAATCACCCGTTCCGCACCTAACAGGTAGGCGCAGCGGATCGCCATCTGACCAACTCCGCCACATCCCCATACGGCTACCGTGTCACCCGGCTCGATATCGGCATTGTCAGCTGCAAAGTACCCTGTAGGTGCAGCATCAGAAACGAACACCGCTTGTTCGTCGCTCACCCCATCCGGCACAAGAAAGAGATTGACGTCTGCAAAGGGTACTCGCACATAGGTTGCGTGACTGCCTGAATATCCTCCAAACGCATGGCTGTAACCGATAATGCCGCAGCAAGGCTGGCCATAAGCGATATCTGTAATGCTCGGGTTGGGATTGGAATTGTCGCAACAGGAAAAGTCATTTCGTTTGCAATGCTCGCAGTGGCCACAACCGATGATGGACACCGTGATGACTTTGTCGCCCTTCTTGAAACCCGTCACACCCGCACCGACTTCGACGACCTCGCCCAGGAACTCATGGCCAATGATGTCGCCCGGTTTCATCGATGGTACGTAACCTCCCAGCAGGTGCAGATCCGAGCCGCACACTGAAGAGAGGGTCACGCGAATGATTGCATCCCGCGGATTGAGGATGGTGGGATCCGGAACATTGTCGACTTGAAGTTTGTTACGAGCTTGCCAAGTAAGTGCTCTCATTGAAGATTTCCTCCCTCCAACACAACGCCGGTCTTAACCGCGCCGGCCGGGTTTTCTTCAGAAGTTAAAGCGTTGGCAGCGACGGGGTGAACGTAGAAGTCAGGTGAGCGATCCGCTCTGAGGCAATTCGTACTGACCTCACCTGTCTCCAGCTGCTGTTTGACGCTGTGCAAAAGGTTCAGCAGCATCTTGTCGGTGAACTGCGCGAGAGACTTGGCCACTGCATAGCCAACTTTGCCGAACGGCGTTTTGCCAACGATGATGACTTTGACCTCCGTACCACGATTGCCTGGGGCTTCCATGAAGTGGGCAGTCACTTCGTGCTGCCAACGCGAGTCCGGAACCGTTGCCCAGCGCAGCGTGTCGCTTTGATCGTCCACGAGCTCCAGCGACCACTTGAGCGTTTGTCCCAGCGGCGCCGAAGCACTCCAGACAGAGGTCACCGCGCTGATGGACTCAACGTTGTCGACCCAAGGGATAAGTGGCGCCACGTTTTCAGGCCTTCTGATAAAGGCCATCACATCGGGCAAGGGCTTGTCGATGGTGACACTGCGAGAGATCGCATTGCTGTCTTTCCAGCCGTGCGAACCCTGAAACTCGTTCTCGAACGGTGTGTGCTTCAAAGCGCCTTTTACTGGGCATTTGCCGGTAGCGCCTCGCACAACGGCACAGGCACCTAGCCCTATCTGAAGTAATCCGCTGACCCCTCCGATTCGCAAACCTCGAACGAGCAATGCTCCTCCAGCGGCGATAGAGACGCTTCGTTCTGCAGCGCCAAGTTGAGGGCCACGATGCGCGTCGGACCTGCGAGTCGAGATAAGTGGCTCTTTAGCCATCTGTAATCCTCCTTCGTCCTCCCAAGGTCGGCCTTGGGGGTAGCTGCGAACATTGGCTACCGGCGATCGGCGGCCATGACTGTGCCTGACCGGCCTGACAGAAAGCGTGTTCAGGACAAGTAATAGAAGGGGCGGGGCTCAATGAGGTTCAGGGTTTCAAAGGGGAGGAAGATAAACGGTATGACGTGAGGAGCGCTAAGCAGCGTCTCCTGCGCACCATCAGTTTATCGGAGCCCATGGCAGTGGAAGAACCGCTACGCCTTACACGGGCGATTCATCAAGTAGCGGCCGTATGGTGGCAACCGGTGACTGAAGTCGAGGTTCACTGTCAACGCATGGAGATATAGCGCCAGCAAGGGCGTTTCGCGAAGGGCGCTCTGAAATAGTCCTCTATTTTCAACGAATTAAGGGGTGTCTATCCGTTCGTCGTTTCTTGCTAAGGTCAATTAAACCCCGTGGTCGTTCGACGTTCAGAATTTATGCTCGTCGTAAGCGAGCGTTCATTAATGATTGGAGAGCTATCATGGCTAACACCGGAAATAACAATCCAGGTAATTTCTCGAACGATCGTCAGAAGGCGTCTGAAGCTGGCAAAAAAGGCGGTCAAGCCTCTGGAGGCAGTTTCAGCAACGACCGAGAGAAAGCCTCGGAAGCTGGCAAAAAAGGCGGACAAAACAGTCACGGCGGTGGCCGTAGCTGATATCTGCCAAGCGATGGCGGAGCCTGGCTCCGCTATCGTCTTCTCTCGTGGGGCTTGGGCCCGCTTGCAGTCTGTTCGAGCCCCTTGCTTCGACTGTTTCTCAATACTTCTCAGGAACCTCTGCGCCGGTACTGAACGCGAGACCGATCAGGCGAATATAAGCGCAATTGCGATCAGGGAAGACGCTGCCCACTCGAAGCCGTCACTCGCTGATAAGGTGCCCGCCCTTTGTCCTGGAGATGAGATCGAATCCAGACCGTCAATCACAATTTCATCCGAAATCAACAAGCATTGACCCGCTGTTGCCACGCGTTTGCCATAACCGCCGGACCTCGCAAAGCCCGTTCCGCCGCCTGCTGATCCTTTCCACTTCAACACGAGAATTTTGAAATGAGCGATGAATTCGTAGCACTGGTCGTTGGTTCGAGCGGAATCATTGGCAGCGCTTTGGTCGAGACGCTGCACAGCGTGCCTGACTGGTCCGTGCGGGCTTTGCGTAAAACGGATCTGCCGGGAGTCGAAGCCATCGATTGTGACCTGAGCGATGCGCAGGCAACCCGTCTGGCGCTCAAGGCCGCTTCGGATACTACACATGTGTTCTATGCGGCGTTGCAAGCCGATCCGGATCTGGCGCGCGAGTCTGAAATCAACACCGTGATGCTCAGAAACGTCCTGGACGCATTGAAGGCGAATGGGGCTCCGTTACAGCGGGTGGTGCATTATCAAGGGGCCAAAGTGTATGGCGTGCATTTGGGCGCAGGCATTGCACCTTTCTATGAAGATGATCCGCGCCACGTGGCTGCCAATTTCTACTATGCTCAAGAGGATTTGCTCAGAGAAAGACAGGCCAGCGACGGCCTGGACTGGAGCATCCTCAGACCGGATGTAGTGGTCGGCGACATCGCCGGCAACCCGATGAACATCGCAATGGTCATTGGAGTTTTCGCCGCACTGAGCAAACAGGCAGGCGTACCGCTGCGTTTTCCTGGTTCCATGCGCACTTACAGAGAGGTCGTCGCTCAGGTCACCGACGCGCATTGGCTGGCCCGTGCCAGCCTGTGGGCTGCCGTCGCACCGACGGCGCGTAATGAGGCCTTCAATCTGGTGGGCGAGCCGTTTCGCTGGGAGCGCATCTGGACCAGGGTCGCCGACGCGCTGAACATGGATGTCGCCACGCCTCAGCCGTTCTCTCTCGCAAAGCACATGCCCGGTAAAACCGGGGACTGGGAGCGGCTGGCAGCCAAGCACCGGCTGAACCCATTGCCTTATGAAAAGCTCGTCGGGTGGCCGTTCGGAGATTTCGTCTTCAATACCGAATTCGACATGATTTCGGACATGAACAAGATCCGTCGTGCAGGCTTCACGGAAGTGGTGAACAACGAAGAGATCCTGGTTGGTGCGTTGAAGGGATTGGCAGAGAAAGGACTTCTGCCAAGGAGTTGACTAAACCTCAGTGGGCTGAATCCCGTTGCCCGGGTCGCGGCCGCGTCGAAGGCAATGGTCTGTGATGAATGCCTACGCACGACTCCAGCAAATGATCGTGCTTGCGCCGAGCGTGATCGCCTGCTCTACAGGCGAGTGTTGATGGGGTCGGCAGCGCAATTGATCCCTGGATCATGGCGATGTCCAGATGCTCTTCGGTCCGATCTTCACCGCCGGTCCGGTAGTCGCCCGGATCTTTGATCTTATGGTCGGACTGCCTAGCCAAATGCCTTGTAGTAAACGAAGTAGTAAACGAAGTAGTAAACGAATCCAATTCAATTTTGAACGGGAGAATACTATGAAAGCCATTGTGTACAACGGGCCACGCGACGTGAGCGTGCAAAATGTCCCCGACGCCAGGATCGAAAAGCCCACCGACGCAGTCGTGCGCATTACTACCACCAATATCTGCGGCTCTGACTTGCACATGTACGAGGGCCGTACCTCCATGGAAACTGGTCGAGTCTTCGGCCACGAGAACCTAGGGGAAGTCATCGAAGTCGGTGCCGGCGTAGACCGCATCAAAGTCGGCGATCGCGTTTGTCTGCCGTTCAACATCGGCTGCGGTTTCTGCGAAAACTGTGAAAAGGGTCTGACCGGATTTTGCCTCACGGCCAATCCCGGCACTGCCGGAGCGGCATATGGCTTTGCCGATATGGGGCCTTATCAAGGCGGTCAAGCGGAACTGTTACGAGTGCCCTATGCAGACTTCAACTGCCTCGTACTGCCGGAGGATGCGCAGGAAAAAGAAAACGACTACGTGATGCTGTCCGATATCTTCCCTACCGGATGGCACGCAACGGAGTTGGCTGGCCTGATGCCGGGCGAGAGCATCGCCATTTATGGTGCGGGCCCGGTGGGTCTGATGGCCGCCCATGCCGCCATGATCAAAGGCGCTTCGCAGGTGTTCGTCGTCGACAATCATCCGGACCGATTGCAACTCGCGGCACAAATGGGTGCCACGCCCATCAACGCGCTGGAAAAAGAAGCGGTGGACCAGATACTCAATCTGACTCACGGCAGAGGTACTGATCGAGGTTGTGAATGTGTGGGATACCAGTGCTGTGACAAACATGGTCATGAAGCTAACCATCTGACCATGAACAACTTGGTTGCCTCGACCAAAGCCACGGGTGGTATTGGCGTCGTCGGCGTGTTCGTACCTCAGGATCCAGGCGCGCAGAACGAACTTGCCAAAGAAGGGAAGATGGCCTTTGATTTCGGCGCCTTCTGGTTCAAGGGGCAGCAGATTCGCACCGGTCAGGCCAACGTGAAGGCCTATAACCGTCGGCTTGCGGAGCTGATTCACCATGACCGCGCGAAACCTTCGCAGATCATTTCCCACAGCCTCAAGCTGGCCGAGGGGCCTGATGCGTACAAGCATTTTGACGCGCGAGATGAGGGTTGGACCAAAGTGGTTCTGAAGCCGGCAGCGTGATGGCCAGTTTCATGGCTTGAGCCGACGATCAAGCGGCATTGTGGAGGCGTCAGATGATGCGTACTGCAATGCCGCTCACGTCCTCTTTACATCGGTATCTTCAACCGGCAGCTCTCCTCCATGCATTTCGGTGGACAGAGTAGGCTGTGCCGATCGACCTGCACCCGCACGAGTACCTCAACGCTCAGCAAGCACCCATCCAGACTGCAGAAGTGCAATGACGGACTCGTCTGCGGGGCTCCGCGCATTTCTGTTCAAGGAATTGTCGCGCGGGCGAATTACCATTTCAGTTAGCGAAACGATGCATTGCCACCCGCCTGGCTTCTTATCGAAAGCGCAAGCATGGATGATTCAGCCAACGCGGATTTGCTCGTCCAGAAGCAAGTTCGGCACATCCATCGACGGTGCGATTCAGGAGCTGCAGACATGTCAGTGCGCGCAAGAATATTCGTGGGTTTGATGCTTTCATGGGTATTTGGCCTGGGCCAGGTATTCGCCGACGCTTCAGTAAAGAGATCGCCTCAGATGGCTTACCGCGATGTTGTGGTGGACGGGGTGAAGATTGCCTACCGCGAAACAGGTGATCGCAACGCTCCTGCGGTGCTGCTGTTGCACGGCGTCCCCAGTTCCTCGCGGATGTACGACGCACTGATGCGGCGCTTGGGGGATCGATTCCACTTGATCGCGCCCGATTACCCAGGCTTTGGCAACAGTGACGCACCGCCACCGGGCCAGTTCAGCTACACCTTCGATCATTACGCGCAATTGATGGAGCACTTCACTGACACCGTAGGCATCAAGCAGTACGCGCTGTTCATGCAGGATTACGGCGCACCGGTGGGCATGCGTCTCGCCATGAGCAGACCTGACGCAGTGACTGCGATGATCTTCCAGAACGGCAACGTTTACACAGAAGGTCTGGGCAAGATGTGGGAGACCCGAAAAGCCTACTGGGAAAACCGTTCGGCCCACGAAGCCAAGCTTCAAGCCGCGCACCTATCGGTCGAACTGACGCGAGCGCGTCATATCGGAACCGACCCGGATGTGAGTGCCTACGATCCCGACCTCTGGCAGGACGAAGTGGCTTTTCTCAACCGTCCTGGTGAGGCCGCCATCCAGATGGAACTGATCTACGACTATCGCACCAACATCGCAGCGTATCCGGTCTGGCAGGCATGGTTGCGAAGCCACGCGCCTCGCACTTTAGTGCTTTGGGGCAAGTATGATCCGGCGTTCCTCGTCGAGGGCGCCTATGCCTTCAAACGCGATGTTCCCAGCGCGCAAATCGAAATTCTCGACGCCGGGCATTTTGCGATGGACACTCGGCTGGAAGAGGTCGTTGATCGTTCAGTCCGGTTTTTGACTCAACCGTGAGTGAGTCGGTATGACCGGCTGCAAAATTCCCGGATTTTGCTGAAGGTGGCCGGTCTGCGGTGTTGACTGATGCATCTGCTGTGCAGAGGATGAGCTGAGTCCGCGGTCGCCAACGCGTTCGTCGATCGAGCTTCTGCGCAATGGGCATGGAAGGCCCCGGTATGGGGCAGGAGCGAGGGTCGTCGCTCCCAGGCATCGCCTAGAGGCCGCGCCAGGTGACAGTGACCTCAGGTCGCGTGAGGTCGCACAGCGTTTATCAGTCGCTCGGTCACGATGTTTTCCACATCTCCCTCAGTGGCGCCTGCGTCAAATGCAGCACAGCAGGCCGACGTCTCCCCGGCGACCACGCGGTAAACGGCGATGACACTGCCCGGTCCGCATCCTGTGTGTCCACAGAGAGACCATTTGCCGCCGACTGACCCTTTCATGACGCCCAGACCGTAACCCGGGCTGATCCAAGGGCGTCCAGCAATCGGGCCACCCAGCGCTCGTACTGTTTGCATCTGCTCAAGCAACTCGCGGGAAATCAGATTTGCGTGGAAAAGTCGATCCAGGAACCGCGCTGCGTGCGACACGGAACCGATGAGCAATCCGTGGTAAACCCAGGCGGGATCGTAATCTGCGGGGATTCCGGGTACCGTCGTTTGCAGGTCTGCCTGCCTTCTCGCAAAGCGAACGTCGTACAGACCGAGAGGCGTCAATGCCCGCTGAGCCACGGCTTCCTCAAGGGGCAGGTCAGTCAGCTGTTCGATAAGCCTGCCAATCAGCAAATAGCCCACATTGGAATAACGCCAGCCCCTCCCGGGTTCGTATCGAAGGCGAAGGCCGTCAAGGCGTTGCATCATTTCATCTGCCGACCACGCGCGTTCTTTATTCGCAACGGCGGCGTGATACTCCGCAAGTTCGCCGTAATCGGCCAGACCCGCCTCATGCCGCAGCAACTGGCGCAACGTAAAACGCTGGCCGAGAACCGTCGTATCCAATTCAACAAACCCATCACGCACCAATGAAAGCGCTGTAACAGCCAGAACCGTCTTCGTGAAACTCCACCAGGGAACTAACGCTTCGGATGGTTCGGGTGTGGCCGGCTGGCCCTGCAGCACAAGAGAAGTGAGCATGGGTGTCCTTGTGGTGTTGAGTGGGGCGGCGGCTGGACGGGATATCTTGGATGCTTGCTGAATCGAGCTCAATGGGTGGGTGTCGATTTGTGCGGCTGAGGCTGGTCTATGGCTGACTATCTGACTGGAAACACCGAGCTTGAAAGATCGATAGGCGGTCGATGTGGTTGGGCTTTTTTTACCGATGGGTGGCTGACATGGGAAGTGATTCCTCGTTGCAGATCGAACGCGCCGCTTATGAGGAATTCGTCCTGCTTTGGAGCCAAGGGAGCTTCGAGCATCAGCGATTGGGGCAAGCATTTTACAACCACTTCAGCCTTCACAAACTCACCGACCAGGCCCGATTGCATGGCTTGTACGAGGCCGACGGTGAGAAAGCTTCGGGCTTGATCCTGGGGCTTTTCCACCTTCACTGAGTAGCAGTTTTCGACCGGAAGCTGCCTCTGAAAGGAGTTGAGTACGAGATGGCGCGATTGTGAGGATCCAATCTTTAGCTCTAAAGGGGGTGTTAGGCTCTTTTCATTGGCGATAGGCAATGAGGAGATGACGGATATTCTCTGAAGAAGCAGATCGTTGCCATCCAAACATAAGAATTATCTAATGACACTAGCTGGCTTGCAGCAACTGTCTGTATCTCAGAGCGAACTGGTTCTTCCCTATGTCCATGCGATTACGGCACTGCAAATGCTAGAGACAGCTGGTGCGCCCCTGTTGGGTTGGGAGGGTTGGCTGCTCTATCCGGACGGTACGCTGGGTCATGCCGACAAATATCAAGGCACCGTTGAGACCGTGAAGGCCTGAACACATTTCGTTTGCTGCTCGGCAGGTGTCCGCTTCTGGCCGATCTCTGCCAGTTCCCAACCAAGGCCTGCCGAAGTTCCACGGTATTCAAATCCCACGCGGTATCAGTTCGCTCAGGGAGAGTTAAAGCTAATCTCCATCGCGTGTCGGTCGCCATCCAGCAGATATGACTGATGCTTCTTGTATAAGACCGACAGCAGTTCACGGTTAGGACCAACAACGTCCATACCTCTGTCGTCATAGGGAAAAACCACGACCTTTTTCTGCAAGTTGAACAGATAAACGTCGCAGCCAGGGTTGGGTTGAATCTTGCGAAAATCCTTCGCTAGCGCGCACCACAGCAGCGTTTCAAGCAGCGATGCAGAAACCTCAAACGACAGGTAAAGCCAACACTCGGGCGATGTCTCGTGCAGCCACTCTTCTGGATCTATCTCCTCGCTCCAGATGGATCGCTGATTCGGGATTGAAACGCCGGCCGACGCCAAGGATTGGAGCGTCCTTCGATGCTCAAAATGGCCCGTGCCAGAGTGCTTTCGTAGACAAGCGACGATAGGATCATCAGCGAATATGTCCTTGCAGATCAGTGTCGCCCTGCGCAACGCCAAGAGAAACAGTTCAAGTGCATTTCCTGACTCTGAGAGTCGGAATCGCAGCCCTGCTGGATAGGAGTAAAACAGAGGTCTCTGGAAAACAGACGGGCCGAAATCTTGCAGGATCTGCTGATCAAGTTTCATTGGCGAGTCACCTTTGGAATTCAGGGAGCATCACGGATCGATGACGTGAACCGGAATCGTAACCTAAAGGAGGAGCTGTCTGCCGCCCGTCATGACTATCTCTTTAAGGCGGACAGCCGACGTATACGCACCGTTCACAACTATCGCGGGTGCGTATGAATAGAATTTTCACGCAACGAAATTGCTATAACGCGGCATATCGTCTTGCTCACGACCACGCTGCCGGAGCGCTGGAGGTTGATGGCTATCAGCAGACAGTCGAACTGTGCGGTGACGCGCCGGTGGTTGGATATTTTGCTGCATAATCCAGTGCAGGTCGGACATCCCTGTGCATGAGCAAGAGTCGTTCGCTGGGCGCTGCGGATTGCTTTGTAGCTGACGATGGTGCTGTGCGGGATCTATCGGGGCCGATATTTATGGATATGCTTTGCACGCTGGTGTAGTCCCCACGTCCGCTCCCGGCTGTAGTGGTCCGTCTCCAGAGATTGCTTTCGCCCCATAGCAGCCACACCCACCTACCGATGCTCAACAATCAACGCATCACGCGCGAATTCTTTACGCAGTAGGTTGACGGTTTCGTCAACGGATGGCCCCTGTATCGCCGGCGGGTCAGGGCGCTCACAAAACTCGCGCCAGACAAAAAGGGTCAACTCTGCACCGTCTGTTTGAGACACGGCGTTGGGGCGTGAGCCAAATGCTTGGAGCGACCTGTATCTCTGATCTTTCCAGAACAGATTTTCGATCCACAGATAGATTGGGATGAAGTGAAAATGGATGGAGTATCCCGCGTCATGACCGAAGCGGCCGATGTACAAGCATTTCGGATGCAGATGCGTTTCGATAGCGAGTTGGATTTTCGCCTGTAACCGCCCAAGCTCAGTCAATGCCTCAGCCGGAAGTTCCGCCAGTGAGTTGGTCATCTGCTTTGCGCTGAGCATCAGATAGCCAGGCAACGCGCTGTCGGTGCGGTGATTTACAACCCAATTCGCTGACTGGTGAATGATGAAGTGCGGCGATATTTCCATGTGACGGCCTTGATCAGTGATTGACACAGGGTATCATTCGCCTTCTGAGTGGGGTCGGCTTCTGGCCGATTTCTGCCTGTCATGAGTGGCATAAATCGGCCAATAGCATTTCTTCAGGCCTACCCCTACACATCCGAGGAAGCTTCTTAAATCAAAGCAAGGATCGTCTCAACCCGGATGAATAGCTGTCCACCCCTTGCCTATATTTGACGACTGTTTATCACCGGCCATGCACACGTTTACTTCGATCCGTTTCAGTTTTGCCAGGATTTGAGGGGACAGCGGTTGGGCATACAGTTGCGAGAGTTGGCCACTGCGAGCGGTGGATTCCTCGTAGTGTCGGTTGGCATCGGCTTCGCAGCCATCGATATCTGTCCTGAAGGTGGCTTGTTGGATGGCCGCATCTACTGCAGGTTTCTCGTACCTAGTGCCTTCGTAAGTTTGGCGGCTGTAGTCGATCATAGCCATAGGAGCATGGGGCGTTGAGGCACATCCGCCAAGCGTGACGGAAAAGAGAGCGGCTATCAGGTGGTGCTTGCGCATGATTCTTCCTTGGTTTTTTGGCCGGGGGCCATCAAGCGTTTGTAATCAGAGGAAGGTATCGGCATCGAGAACCAGCGCTTTAACATTGTGGATGGACGCCCATTTTTCCTGCCCACGTTTCCTGGAGTCGCGACACCAGCTGCGACGCTTGCAACTGACAGCTGCCGACCCAGAGTAGCCGCTCACTCTTGATTGGACGGCGTTCAACAAGCCGAACAGCCTGAATCTACCTCTAACCTCTCTGAACTACCCAAGCCGCCGGGATGAGGATGCTATGAACCCAGATGGTTCAGCTATTCGCGCCGGTGGCCGTACATCCGATCTGGCTCAGCCCTAGGGCAGCTGGATCTTGGGGGAAGGCTTCCTACCCAAATCGGGTATATCGCTTGAGGGTTACGGAATCGGTAGTCCGAGGCGGTGTGCCTCAAGGCTCACACTCATTGGTTTGTCTTTCAGCGCTGGCTTATGCCCAAGCAGGGCTATGGCCTGCTCAAGGCTGTCGTCCGAAGGTACGAGCAGCGCTTGAAGGCTATCAGGGTTAATCACTCCCCAGTTCGACAAATCATGGCAACCGCTACCGGCGCATACGGCCTGATAAATGATTCGGCTAGCATGATCCGCATCGGCGTCGCATTGACCGCCCACGAAATCCACATTGCTATACCGCAAGATTGTTGAGCGTGGGCCTCGTTCAACTCGGAGGATAACGTCTGCGCCTTCTGTAGAGCGCAATGGCATGGTCGTGTCCACCGCGATGGTGACAGTTGCGCCACCGCACTGAAATTGTTCTTGTGCAAATGCGGGTAATGAAAGGATGGTCATGAAAATTGAGAGGGCTGCAATCCGTAGCATGGAGAGAACTCAGTTTGATTGATGAGTTAATCCTATCAGCGCGTTGAGAGCTAATGAACTGGAGGGGTCTTTGTTTTCAGCGACAAGACAGTGACCGTTCCTGGCCTTTAGCGGCTTGCTCCAAAGCGCGGCCGTATCCCCGGTCTGTCTTCGTGGATCGAGCGCGCTCCTGGCCCACCGCAATCAAAACCACCGATAACAACCACCCCAGCCGCTCACCCACGCTTCAAACCTGCGCCTCAAGCTCGTGTGCAGTGTGTCAACGCAACCCCTTCGCCTCGAACAGCTCGACCAGCCATTCCACGAAGACCCTGACGCGGGCGCTGAGGTGTCGGTTGGGGGAGTAGACGATGTAGATCGGGTTCGGCTCCAGCGACCAGTCTTCGAGCAGTGGAATCAGTGCGCCAGACTTGAAATGCGGTTCGGCCATGAACATCAGCGTCTGCAACACTCCCATACCCGCGAGCGCGGCAGCGAGCAGGGCGTTGGAGTCGTTCACCGAGACAAAGTAATGGGCGTCCACCGAGATGCGCTCCTCGCCTCTGACGAACTCCACCGGCAGGCGTCGTTGGGTGCCGGCGAAAAAGTAGCGAACCATCTGGTGGTTCGTTTCAAGGTCGGTCGGGTGCAGCGGTGTGTCGTGGCGGGCCAGATAGGCCGGCGTCGCGCAGGTGACGAACTTGAGGCTACCCAGACGTCTGGCGATCAGCGATGGATCGCTCAAGGTGCCGCCGCGAATGACGCAGTCGACCCGATCACCGAGCAGGTCGACGGGCCTGTCGCTCACGCCGATGTCCAACTGCAATTCCGGGTAGCGCTTCTGGAATTCCGGCAACGCCGGCAACACCAGCATGGTCGCCATGGTCGAGCCCATGTCTACCCGTAACCGCCCGTGGGGGCGAGCCTGGGTGCTCACCAGGTCCGACTCCGCCTCCAGCCACTGATCCACCACCCGCACCATGCGCTCGTAATATGCGGTGCCATCATTGGTCAGCGAAATGCGCCGCGTGGTGCGGTTGAGCAGCTTGACGCGCAAGTGGGCTTCCAGCGACTGGATGTGTTTGGTGACGGTGTTGCGTGGCAGGCTCAACGTTTGCGCTGCCTTGACGAAGCTGCCTGCCTCGACCACCTGAATAAACGCTTTGACAGCCGTGAAATAGTCCACGTGGTGATTCGCCTTTCGAGATAGGGTCAGCAGGCATTAGCCCGTTTAAAGGAACAGTGGTGTCCTTTTTAGCTAATTTATCCCGCGCTGGCTATCTCATACATTGGCTCCACCGAAACGAAGCCCGCCATTCCGGCAGGCTCCAAGTGGAGATCAGACAGATGACTCAGCAACTGCAAGGCAAGGTGGCACTGGTCACCGGCGGCTCTCGCGGCATCGGCGCCGCCATCGCAAAACGTCTCGCCGCAGAAGGCGCTCATGTCGCATTCAGCTACGCGAAATCCGCCGAGCAGGCGCAGCACGTGGTCGCCGACATAGAACGTCATGGCGTGCAGGCGCTGGCCGTTCAGGCTGATCAGGGTAACCCGGCGCAAGTGACTGGGCTGGTCAGCCAGGTCCATCAGCATTTCGGTCGCCTGGATATCCTGGTCAACAGCGCTGGCGTCTTTGTCACCGGCCCCGTTGGCGATCCCGACGCCGACATCGCAGCGTTCGATCGTCAGCAAGCCATCAACATCGGTGGCGTCGTGACTGCTGTGCGCGCCGCAGTCGGCCTGATGAGCGACGGCGGGCGGATCATTTCGCTGGGTACCACCGGCGCCGATCGCGTGCCTTTCCCCGGCGCAGCCGATTATGTCGCCACCAAAGCGGCGGTGGCGGCCTACACCCGTGGCTGGGCCCGGGACCTGGGGCCCAGGAACATCACCGTGAACGTCGTCCAGCCGGGCGCGATCAACACCGAGATGAACCCTGAAACCGCCGACCATGCACCGTTCCTTGCCAGCCTGGCCGCATTGGGTCGCTACGGTCAGCCAGAGGACATCGCCGCTGCCGTGGCCTTTCTCGCGGGGCCCGAGGCGTCCTATATCACCGGCGCGACCCTCAACGTCGATGGCGGCCAGAGCGCCTGATCGGCTCCTGAACCCATGATCCGGTCAGCAGTGCCGCCATTCATCGCGCGCGGCACCGCTCGATCTCAGGCCTGGGTTTTCACTGACAACATTTCCATCGCCGAGGCGGCCATGACTCAACGTATCCGGATTTACCAGCAAGGCGCACCCGCAGTCCTTCATTACGAAACCTTCGAGCTGGAGCAGCCCTCCCGTGAGCAGGTGCTCATCCGTCACGAAGCCATCGGCGTCAATTTCGTCGACACGATGTTCAGGGATGGCACGTTCAAGGTGCCGCTTCCGTTCAACATGGGCGTGGAGGCGGCAGGCGTTGTCGAGGCCGTCGGGCGCGACGTGCAGCATCTGAAGGTCGGAGATCGCGTGGGTTATTTCTTCGCGTTCGGTGCTTACGCAGATCGCCGGGTGATCGACGCCAGCGCGTTGATCAAGCTTCCCGACGACATCGCCAGTGAACAGGCTGCCGGGCTTCTGTCTAAGGGGCTTACGGCGTGGGCGCTGGTCAAGCACGCGCACAGGGTCAAGGCCGGCGAAAGCGTGGTCGTGCACGGCGCCTCCGGTGGGGTCGGCAGTTTGCTGGCACGTTGGGCGAAATCGCTGGGCGCCAGGGTCATCGCGACAGTGGGGTCCGCCAGCAAGGCAGACATTGTCGAGCGCTGGGGACTCGATGCGGTGTTACGTTCGGATGAACCGGATCTGGCTGGACAGATCAACGCCGCCAACCGCGGGCTTGGCGTGGATGTGGTGTACGACCTGATCGGTCGGCAGACGCTGGATGCTTCGATCAACGCGCTGCGCGACGGTGGCGATCTCATCCACGTCGGTAACGCGTCGGGCGGCGTCACTGCGGACCCCGCGCGGCTGGCCGCACGTAACATCCGATACCTCCAGCCCTCAACGCCGCAATACGTCAACGCGCAAAACCAGGGCACGGCCGCATCAGAATTGTTCGAGCGGTTTCGGGAGGGCGCACTGGGGCCTCTGGAGCTCACTCGCTATCGACTGGAGGAGGCGGCATTGACTCATCACGCCATCGCGGCGCGCAAGCATACTGGCTCGATTGTGTTGATCCCTTAAGGCTGACCCGCGCGCCGCTCATCCGCCCCTCTGTGCAAATCCTCCGGCGCTGCTACAACCTGTTTACTCACGTTTACGGCCCAACCAACAGGAAACACCATGACTTCTGCAACTGATAAGACGACTAACGAGCCTGACTACGACGCGCTCCTACGCGCCAACCTGACGCGGGTGTTCAACGAGCGGGATCGTGCCCTGCGCGAGGCTGCCATCGCTGAACTCTTTTGCGCCGAGCCGACACTGTATGAACCGGCCGGGATCGTCAAAGGTCAGACCGCGATTTCGGACGTCGCCGGCGCGCTGCTGGAACAGTTCGGCGCTGATTTCTCGTTCGCAGCCACTGGCATCGCGGTGGGGCATCACGGCCTGGGTTACCTGAAATGGCAGGCGGGCCCAGCCAACGGTCCGGTCGTTGTCAGCGGTGTCGATGTGGCAGAAATCAACGATGGCAAGATCACCCGGCTCTGGGTGCTGCTGGATGCACCGCAGAGCTGAGGACGGTGGTGACGATGCGCATCAAGGCCGCCCCCGCAGGTCACCACGGCCGTCGAACGGTGGGCAGCGAGATGAAGAACGAGGCGCCGCCCGCGTTGTTTTGCGCCCATATCTTGCCGTCATGAGAATCGATGATCGACCGGCAGATCGACAGGCCCATGCCCATCCCGCTTTCCCGGGTGGTGAAGAAGGGCGTGAACAGCGATGGCAGCATGTCGGGCGCGATTCCCGGCCCGCAATCCGCCACTTCGACGATCACCTCGTAGGGCGTGACGAATGTCCGGACGTGCAGCATTCGCCGCTTCTGTTCGATGCCGCTCATGGCCTGCCGGGCATTGACCAGCAGATTGATCAACACCTGCTGGAGTTGAATGCGGTCTGCCGACACCCATGAGTCCTCCGCCGTCAGGTCCAGATGGGAACGAATATGGTTGTGGGCCATTTCGTACTGCAACAGCGCGAGGGATTCCCTGACAATCTCGTTGATCGGTTCGGGGCGCCGGATCGGGTCGGATTTACGCGCCAGCGCCCTGACCCGACTGATGACTTCGCTGGCCCGGTGTGCGTTGTCGTTGATCCGCTGCAGACCCCGGATGGCCTCGGCAATGTCGGGTTGCGGCCGATCCAGCCAACGGCGACAGCCATCGGCGCTGCTGATGACGGCGGTCAGCGGCTGATTGACTTCATGAGCGATGGACGCCGTCAATTCACCCAGCGTGGTCACCCGGCACATGTGGGTCAACTGCGCCTGCGTCCGGTACAGCATCTCTTCAGCCTGCATCCGCTCGGTGACGTCCATGACCGCGCCAAGGTATTCGACGCGATCGTCCTGCACGAACAGTGCGGTGGCCACCATGTGGATGTGCTTGATGCGGCCGTCCGGCATGAGCAGGCGATGGCGTATCTCGATTTGCGGCTCGCGCTGCGCTGCCAGGTTGAAAACGTGATGAATCAGGCCGTGATCTTCCACCGGCGTGCGCGCCAGGATCATTGACTTCGATACCGGAATATTGATCGGGTACTCGAAAATCCGCGCGCTTTCTTCTGACCATGCCATGAGTTCGGTCACACCGCTGAACGTGACGCTGCCGGTCTGGCTCAGGCACTGGGCGCCGGTCAGATAGATCTGGTGCTGGCGCAGATGATCGGACGCCTGCTTGGCCCGCGCGGCGAGAAACCCGATGGCCGACAATGCCGTCAGACACCGCACGAAACTGGTGAAGGAATCCCAGTCCTGATAACCGTGGTCGACGAAGAACATCACCACAATCGTCGCCATGCACAGCAGCGATACGCCGATGACGGTGCGGATCGTGAAAACGTTGGCGGCCATCAACAGCAGCGTCACGTAGATTACCGTTGCGGCAATGTCGCGATGGTGAGGGGAGGTGTTGATCACCGCGATGCCCGCAGTCACCACCAGGCCGATGGCCCAGATCAGCCAGGTTTCGTAGCGACTCTTGCTGACGTGGATAAGAGGACCCGAATTCGCATGGCCAGTGAGCGCGGTGATGGCGCGAGACGCGGGGTTGAAACCTCTGGAGGTGCGTTGCCTGAACGATTCATTTCCACGCATGGCGCTGGGCTGTTCCTTTCAGTTGAGGGTGTCGAGAAGCACTCAAATGCTTGGTGCGCCAACGACGCGGGCTGCGCACCGATGGATTACCCGGGCTTGCGATCGGTGATTGCACCTGCGTCTAGGAGGGCTGAGTGTCGAGACGCAGTTTCAGGGCTTCGGCCATGCGCACCAGTTCCGCGAAGGTTTTGGCGTTCATTTTTCGCATGACATTGGCGCGATGAATCTTCACCGTGATCTCGCTCAGGCACACTTCGCTGGCGATCTGTTTATTCATCAGCCCAGAGGCGGCCAGCGCCATGACCTGCCGTTCGCGCGCGCTCAATGTCCGGAAGTGATTGATCAGCTCGGTGTGGCCTTTGCTGGTTTCGCGCTGTTCGGCATCCTTGCGCAAGGCCAGCCCGACGGCGTCCAGCAGGTCCTGCTCGCGGAACGGTTTGGCCAGAAAATCCACCGCGCCGGCCTTCATGGCTTTGACCGTCATCGCGATGTCGCCGTAACCGGTCATGAATACGATTGGCAACGTCTCTCGGGACTTCACCAGTTCGTTCTGGAAGTCCAGGCCGCTGATGCCTTGCAGCCTGACGTCCAGCACCAGACAGCTGGTGACGTCAGGTCTATTGAACGTGAGGAATTCCGTTACCGAAGCAAACAGCTCGACTCGCCAACCGATGGAGCGCAGCAAGCTGCTCAGGGACTCACGCAAGAACGGGTCGTCATCGACGATGTAGACGCAGGCCGTCTCGCTGGTCATGGTGCTAGTCATCTGACTGGTCATCTGAAAGGTGCCCTTGGGTCCGGTGCCGCAGTTGGAAATGCCTTGCCGTTGACGTGCGTGCAGGTGCAAAACCCGATCAAGTCTAAGAGAGCCGATGCGCCAGGCAAACGACATAAACCCCGGAATTCATGCCAATTCCCGGCAGCCCGATCAGTCGTCAGCGTTGCGCCGACGATCCATACCTGTTGACGGCTGAAGCTTGTCCTGTGCACGCCGCTTGCTCGGCCTGCAGTCGAGATGGGCCAGGATTGATGACGCTCGGCCAGGGCTGGGTTTTGTTCACCTGACACCTCAAAAAACATGCCTTGGTATGAGTGCCCGCAAGGGCTGGACGACCTACCGTGTTCGTTGTCCAGACATTCGATGAGGTCGCCATGAAGATAAAACTGATCCCGCTAGCCGTTTGCCTGGGGGTATCGCTCACCGCCCATGCCGCCGATTTCGCGCTTACCAGTCGCGACATCGCCGACAACCGCTCGCTCACCCGTCGTGAAGTGTTTAACGGGTTCGGCTGCGAGGGTGGCAACATATCGCCCGAGTTGTCATGGCGTCATGCGCCCGAAGGTACGAAAAGTTTCGCCGTGACGGTCTACGACCCGGACGCCCCGACCGGGAGCGGTTGGTGGCACTGGACGGTGTTCAATCTGACGGCTTCAACCCACCGCCTGCCAAGCGGGGCCGGTGCCCATTTGCCCGTCGGGGCAGTTCAGGGGCGCACCGATTATGGTCAGCCGGGATTTGGCGGCGTGTGTCCGCCAGTGGGTGACAAACCTCATCACTATCAATTCACGGTCTGGGCCTTGAAGGTGGAAAAACTCCCGCTGGATGAACAGGCCAGTGGCGCGCTGGTGGGCTACATGCTCAACGCGAACGTGCTCGGCAAGGCGACGATCACGCCCACTTACGCGCGCCACTGACACCCGCTCAAGCGGCAAGACGACCGGGGCGCTCCGCTGCTTCGCGGACCCGGTCGCGGGTGCGTTGTCCGGATGGCGCGTGATCGCGCAGTCGTCCTTTCGCTCGTCACCCACGCCGTTTCATCCATCTGGCAGTCATCGCTGCAGGGGTGACGCGGCGATTGGGGCGACACCCTCGCACTCACTACACAAGCCCGCCAATCCAATGAATACTGATGTGCGCATTTGTCCGCGCCTACGTTTTGTTTCCAGGAGACATCCCTCATGACCAGTTCTGCGCTCTCGGCGCCGTTCAGTCGTCCTCGCACGGTGTTGTTCGTGGCCTATCCGCAGGTCGGGCTGCTGGACCTGACGGGCGCGCAAACGGTCTTCTGGGTGGCGAGCAGGGCGGTGAAGGCGCTCGGTTTGCCGGGTTATCACTGCCCGACGGGCAGCATCGCGGGCGGTATCACGCCCACGGCCGAGGGCGTCGCGGTCGACACCCGGACACTGTCCTCGCTGGTCGATGAGCCGGTGGACACGATCATCGTGCCGGGCTCGCCGGAAATCCTCATCGCGATGGAAAACAACCCCGACGTGATTGACTGGATCGCGCAGCACGCGCCCCAGGTGCGGCGCACCGCGTCGGTGTGCAGCGGGGCGTTTCTGCTGGCCCAGGCCGGGCTGTTGAACAGCAAGCGGGCTGCGACGCACTGGGCGATGTGCGACATGCTCAAGGCGCGCTTTCCCGCCGTCGAAGTCGATCAGGACGCCATTTTCATCCAGCAGGGCATGATCTGGACCTCGGCCGGCGTCACTGCCGGTATCGACCTGGCACTGGCGCTGGTCGAAGAGGACTGCGGGCGCGACATCGCCATGAAAGTCGCCCGTGAGCTGGTGGTGTTCATGAAGCGTCCGGGCGGCCAGTCGCAGTTCAGCGAGATGCTGCAGTCGCAGATGAACGATGGCGACACCTTCGCTGGGTTTCATGTCTGGCTGACCGAAAACCTGCGCCGCGAAGATCTGGACGTCGAGACGCTGGCGCGCCAGGCCAACATGAGCGCGCGCAATTTCAGTCGTGTCTACAAGCAGAAAACCGGCCGCAGCCCGGCCAAGGCGCTGGAGGTTTTTCGCCTCGAAGCCGCACGACGGCTGCTGGAAGATTCGGACCGCAGCATCTCCCAGATTGCCTGTGCCTGCGGGTTCGGCGACGAGGAGCGGATGCGCGTGACGTTCCAGCGTCATCTGGCGATTTCGCCTCGGGACTACCGCGTGCGTTTCTCTCGCTGAAGGCTCTGCAACGGGCTTCCTGGCGCAGGATCGGCGTCTGCCATTGTGCTGGCAGAATTTCAGGGTTTTATGTCGTTTACCCGTTTCTTCCACGCTCCTAGCATGCGTACAAACAGCCTGGAGCACAAAACGATGAAACAACAAATTCTGGTCATTGGCGCTGGATTCGGTGGGGTATGGAGCGCGTTGAGCGCTGCGCGGCAGTTGGACCTCAATGATCGTCAGGACGTGCAGATCAGCGTCTTGGCCCCTCAGGCCGAATTGCACATCCGACCGCGTTTTTATGAAGCGGATGTGCACGAGATGAAAGCCGAATTGCACGCGTTGTTCGATTCCACGGGAGTCAAATTCGTGCAGGGCACCGCAGACAGGATCGACCCGGTCGGCAAAACGGTCGAATACGTCGAAGCAGGCGGCACTCGCCAGTCGTTGGCTTATGACCGGCTGGTGCTGGCGACCGGCAGCCACGTGTTGCGTCCAAACCTTGAGGGCGTCGCGGAACACGCCTTTGACGTCGATACCCTCCAGGCAGCAGCCCGGCTGGAGGCGCACTTGCACGCGCTGGCCGGGCAGCCGGATTCCATCGCCCGCAACACCGTGGTGGTGTGTGGCGGCGGGTTCACGGGGATCGAAACCGCGACGGAAATGCCGCATCGACTGCGTGCAGTGTTGGGCGAGGAGGCGAACGTTCGGGTCATTGTCGTCGAGCGCGGTGCGAAAATCGGTGCGGCGTTTGGCGAAGGGATCAGCCCGTCCATCGCTCAGGCCAGCGAGGCGATGAGCATCGAGTGGTGCCTGGGCGCGACCGTCGCCGCCGTCGATGCCGGGGGCGTGACACTCGATGACGGTCGCCGCATCGAATCGCACACCGTGATCTGGACCGTAGGTTTCCGTGCAAGCCCGCTGACCGCGCAGATTCCGGGGGAGCGTGATCCGTTGGGACGCCTGTATGTGGACCACAACCTGAAAGTGGTCGGACAGCCGGACATCTATGCAGCAGGGGATACCGCGTACGCCGCGACCGACGATCTGGGCCACTTTGCCGCGATGTCCTGCCAGCATGCGATCTCGCTGGGGCGGCACGCAGGCAACAACGTCGCTGCCGAGCTGATTGGCGCGCCGACCCGACCCTACAGCCAGCCCAAATACGTCACCTGCCTGGACCTGGGCGAGTGGGGCGCGGTGTACACCGAGGGCTGGGATCGTCAGGTCAAGCTGATCAAGGATGAAGCCAAAGCCCTCAAGCGTCAGATCAACTCGGTGTGGATCTATCCACCGGCGGCTGACCGGACGTCAGCGCTGGCGGCGGCAGATCCCTCGATCCCCGTGGCTTGACCGCACACATCGTGTACTGGCCTGTCCCGGTTCTTCCGGGACGGGCTTTGTTCGTGGAAGGCCGGGAGACGCCATGTTGGACATTCCGCAACTCTGCACGCTGATTGCCGGGTTCGCATTACTCGCGCTTGACCTGTTGGTGTGGCATCTGACGCCCGCCATTCGCATACTGCGCCGAACCCTGGTGCGCATTACGCTCTTGCTGCTGTTTTCCTGGTTGATCATTGCCGCAGGCGTCAGCCCGCTGCAGCCCTCGCCGTGGCCTGACGATGTGGCGCTGAACATGCTGAGCACGGTGCTCGCCGTCTTGTGGTGGTTTTTCGCGGCGCGCACGCTCACCGTTGTGCTCAGCGTGATGTTCTTCAATCGCGGCGAACATGCCGCGCGCCTGTTTCAGGACATTCTGGGCGCGGGGATTTTTCTGGTCGCGATCGTCGCCGCCGCGGGTTACGTGATGCAATTGCCGGTCAAGGGACTGCTGGCGACGTCCGGGGGGATGGCGATCGTTGCGGGTCTGGCGCTGCGCAGCACCCTGAGCGATCTGTTCTCCGGCATCGTGCTCAACACCACCAAGCCCTATCAGGTCGACGATTACGTGCAGATCGACAGCATCGAAGGAAAGGTCGTCGACATCGACTGGCGCGCGACCCACCTCATCACCTCCCACGGCAGCATGGCGGTGATTCCGAACTCGATTGTGGCGAACGCCAAGGTCCTCAATTTCAGTCGTCCAGTTGACATCCATGGCGTCAGCATCACCCTGCAGGTCTCGGCACACGTGCGTCCCGGTCGGGTGATCGAGGCGCTGGAGCGAGCTTGCCAGGGCACGCGTCAGTTGCTCGCATCGCACCCTGCCAAAGCATCGGTGAAAAGCTCAGGCGCCGAATTCATCGAGTACGAAGCGCGAGGTTTCATCGCCTCGTTGAGCCAGCGCACCGAGGTCTGCAATCACCTGTTCGACCTGGCTCATCGGCATCTGCAAGCGGCGGGCATACAACTTGGCAGTTCCGCCGGCGGGCCAGGCGCGCAGGGTTCGGAAACGCAGCGCTGGGATCGGCAGCGGTGGCTGCTGGAAGACGTGAAAATCTTCCGCTCCTTGAGCACCATTCAGCGTGACCAACTGGCTCAGGACATGCGCGTCATCGAGTGCCCTGCCGGTCATGTGGTGCTTGAGCTGGCCGAGGTTTCCGACTTCCTGATGGTGATCAGCACTGGCGTTGTCTCAGCGTCCATACATGACGGCGAGCGGCTGATCGAGGCGGCGCGCATGGGCCCCGGCGAGGTGCTGGGCGAGGAGGGGGTGCTGGCAGAAGGGCGCTCACGGGCGCAGTTTCGTTGCCTGACTGGCTGCGTGCTGTTGCGCATCGACAAAGCCACGTTGCGCGGGTATCTGGAGCAGGGCGACGAATTCAAAGCGGCGTTGAACAAGCTGCAGGTTTTTCGACAGGGCGTGCGGCAGTCGCTGTTGTTGCAAAAGCCGGTCGAGATCAAAAAGGGCGGTTTTCTGCGTTGGCTCAAGAGCGCCTGAAGGCGCAACGGCATTGATTGCAACATTCCGACCGGCGCATTTCCAAGCCCCGATCCGCATCTAGACTCACGGCCAGAGCCGGTCCTATGCGGGCGGCACAGCAGCCGGTCCCATTGGGTGCACGCGATGTTTTGCACAATCGAGGCTCCAATCGGTCCCCTGAGTGCACGCAATGTTTCAGTAGGACCGGCTTCAGGCGGGAAGAGGCCGGTGAGTGCGCTGGGATTCTGCGGTGTAACGCCCGACATCTTCCCGGCTAAAGCCGGTCCTACGGGGCGGCACTGCAGCCGGTCCCATTGAGTGCACGCGATGTGTTTGCAAAATCGGGGCTCCAATCGGTCCCCCTGAGTGCACGCGTTGTTTTAGTAGGACCGGCTTCAGCCGGGAAGAGGCCGGTGAGTACGCTGGGATTCTGCGGTGTAACGCCCGACGTCTTCCCGGCTAAAGCCGGTCCTACGGGTTGAACTCCAGCCAGGTGAAGCCTGCGTGTCCATTTCATCGACCTTTACAAGCAGCCCGAAAAGATGGCCGAGACATTTCCAATCGATCAATTGATTCAGGCGCGACGCTCGAAGCGGGGCTATCTCGACAAGCCCGTGCCGCTCGACATCGTCAGGGAGATTCTTGACGTCGCGCGCTTCGCGCCAAGCTCGAGTAACAGCCAGCCATGGCACTGCATCGTGCTGACCGGTCGCACCCTGGGCCGCGTGGCCGACAACGCGGTGCAGCTATATCGCTCGGCGCCGGAAAGCCTTGCCCCCGAATACCTGTTTTTTCCCGCTGAGCTTCACGAGCCTTATGCGCAACGGATCAACTCATTCCTTACCAACTGGGTGACGCCCAAGGCTGCCCGCGCACGGAAAAGGCCGTTCGGATGCTCAACCTGGAGCGTCAGTACCGGTTTTTCGATGCGCCGGTCGGGATCATCTTCACCATGGACCGCAAGCTCGAACGGGCGAACTTCATCTGCTACGGCTGTTTTCTGCAAAACATCATGCTGGCGGCCAAGGCGCGAGGACTGGACACCTGCCCCCAGCAGATCTGGGCGCTGCAACATTCAATGCTGCGCCAGACGCTGGATATTCCGGCCGACCACATGGTCATCGCAGGGATGTCGTTGGGGTGGGCTGACCCTGATCTGTCGGAAAACCGACTAGAGACGCCACGAAGCGCATTGAGTGAATTGGTGACGTTCTACGACTGATTTTGCGCTCACCTCAAAGTGTCATGCGCAGCCCTGATTGAGGATGAAAAATATATACCCAAGTGTGGTTCCGGGCCTTGCTGGCCGCGGCGCAGACTTTCTCCACGAGCGATTAGGCGCTCCCGTGGCGACCCCTGTCGCCGCCCTTGAAAGTCCGCAAAACGCTAAAGGAGAACCACCATGGCAACTTACCTCAATCATCCCGCGCCATACGCATCGGCATCCCTGCAAGGCAGCGTTGCCCGGCCACCGGCACCGGACGAGGGGCGCATCGGTCAGGCGGGTTTCGAAGAGCTCGTGCCCTCCCGTTACGCGCTGCGGATCGGCGAGATCGACGTGATGGTGGTGAGCGACGGCGTGCTGCCGCTGCCCACCCAGACCATGTCCACCAACGTCGACCCGGCGGAGCGCGCCGCCTGGTTCAAAGAGATGTTCCTGAGGCCGGACGCCTTCGACTGGGCACTGAACGTTTTGATCGTGCGCAGCGGTGAAAAGGTCATCCTCGTCGATGCGGGGCTGGGCGGGCAATTCCCCGGATTCCCCCGCGCCGGACAATTCCCCAAACGTCTGAAGGCCGCTGGCATCGAGTTGTCCTCGGTGACGGACGTGATCATCACCCACATGCACATGGACCACATTGGCGGCCTGCTCGTCGAAGACGTGAAACGCCAGTTGCGTCCGGACGTACGCATTCACGTGGCGGCAGCCGAGGTTGCGTTCTGGGAGGCGCCGGACTTCACGCACACGTCCATGCCGGAGCCGGTGCCGGAGGTTTTACGATCCACCGCCAGGCAATTCATCAGCCAATACGGCCACCATGTGCGCACGTTCGAAGACGCGTACGAAGTGGCACCAGGCGTGGTTGCCAAGGTCACCGGCGGCCACACGCCGGGGCATTGCGTGGTCTACGTGGACTCCTGCGGACAACGACTGACCTTCGCGGGTGACGCTGTGTTTCCCGTCGCGTTCGAGCACCCTGACTGGCAAAACGGCTTCGAACACGATCCAGAGGAGTCGGTGCGCGTGCGTGTTCGTCTGCTGCGAGAGGCGGCGGCCAGTGGCGAACTGTTCGTTGCGACCCATCTTCCATTTCCCTCGGTTGGCCGGATAGCCCACGACGGCGACGCCTTCCGTTGGGTCGCTGGCTTCTGGGACTACTGATCACTCAGTCGGTCTCGTTTCAGCTTCCGGTACTCGGTCGATAACGTGAGACGCCCGCACTGAAACTCAGTCTGTGAAGCGCCTGATTCAGGTATCGCTTGCTGACGTCGATGTCGGGCGGGGAAAGCGAACGTTGGATACCGCTATCGGAATGACGCAGGCCAGTGCGAGCAGCGAGCCCAGTGTGAAAGCGCTGTCTATGCCAAGGCGGTCGACCAACTCGCCCCCGGCAAACGATCCCGCCGCCAAAGCCACGTGGTAAACCGTCACCATCAGCGCCGACCCGATTTCGAAACGTTCCGGGGCGACGCGAAAGGTCCAGATCTGGATACAGGTCTGGATCGACGCGAAGGCTGTGCCCCATAACACTGTCGCCGCTACGCTCGCCAAGGGTTCGGCGCAGGTGATCGATGCGGCGGCAATCGAGCCTGCCATGACGATTGCCGAAATCATGTAGCTCGCGCTCAGGCGCCGCTGCGCCGCCACGCCCGCTGCAAATGTGCCGATGCCACCTGCTACGCCGCAAGCGGCCAGCGTCCAGCCCAGCTGGGACAGTTGCAGACCGACCTGTTGAGTCAGGAAAGGCGCGAGAAAGGTGTATGCAGCGAAGTGACCCGCTGAACCGAGCGCGCACGCCAGGTATCCCAGCGAAGCCTGGGGTATGAGCAGAAAGCGACCCAGGTCGCGCAGTGAAAGAATTTGCCGCATCGGCAGTGCAGGCAATAACAGGCTTTGTGCCAAGGCGACTGCGCCCGCAATACACGCGATCGTAATGAATGCGCAGCGCCAGCCCGTCGCGTCCCCAAGCATCGTTCCCGCCGGCACACCCATCACCGTGCCGACAGAAATCCCCATCAGGATGATCGTCACCGCTCGGTCTCCGGACCGTTGTGTCACAAGGCGCCGACCCACGGCGGCAGCGAATGTCCAGAAGCCCGCAACGCTTGCGCCCAGCAGCATGCGGCCCGCCAACAGCGTGAGAACGTTCGGCGCGAAGGCAACGACTGTATCGGCTATAGCGACCATCAAGCTGAGGGCCACGAGTAAAAGCCGGCGGTCAACGGCACGGGCAAGCAGTGAGGCGAATGGCGCAACCAGGGCGGCGATCATCCCGGGTGCCGTGATCATCCAGCCGGCGTGCCCGCGACTGATGTCCAGTTCGGCGGCAATGGGGTCCAGCAATCCGACTGGCATAAGTTCAGACGTCACGAGCATGAATGTGCCAGCCGTCAGTGACATCACTGAAAGCCAGTCGCTGCGCTGGACTGCTGTTTCCTTGACCTGCATGTGCATCCTCGGCGGCTTGGTAGACGGGGGCGGGTGATGTGGTCACAAAGGAATCGGGGCGAGCGGACTCCATGCCCCGATGATGGCGTCGCTCAGGCCATGGGGACCGGGTTGTCGACGAAAGATTGATTGAGCGCGTGAACCATCGCGTGCTCCTGGGAGCCGGGATTGTCCCGAGCCGCCTGTATCGACGCCACCACCACTTCCGGAATGTCCGTGGCGAGTCCTGCCATGGTTTGTTCGATATAAGCGTCCAGCGGCATGGCTCTCGGGTCGTCGCTCTTGTGGATCAGGTCGGTGTTCACCCACGGTGGCGCGATTTCCTGAACGCTCACGGAGGTGTCGCGCAACGCGAACCGTTGAGAAAGCGCGTAGGAGTGCAGAGCCGCTTTCGTCGCCGAATAGACCGCGTTGCTGGCCAGCGGTACATAAGCCACCACGGACGTGTTGTGAATGATGACCGAGCGGGGTTGTGATTTGAGCTGATCGATCAATGCGCTGGTCAATCGGATCGGCCCAAGCAGATTGGTGGCGATGATCGCGTCAGTGGTCTGATCGTCGATGCGCCCGGCTGCATCATCGAACGGCATGATCCCGGCGTTATTGATGACCACGTTGAGTGACGGATAACGCTCGATCAGAGTCTTCGAGACTTGCGCAATGCTGGCGGGATTGCTGATGTCCAGTTCGATTGCATCCATGCCAGGATTGGCGCGAGTGACTTCATCGAGTAACGCCTTGCGGCGGCCGGCGATAATGACTTTGTTGCCCAACTTGTGAAAAGCCTCTGCCAGACCACGGCCGATGCCTGAAGTACCGCCTGTGATGAGAACAGTGTTGTCGGTCAGTTTCATGAAGTTATGCCTTATGAATTGAGCGGACGAGCAAGTGCGCACTGTGGCACTCGCTCGTCAGCGAGGTCAGTCGAGATGGACAGTCTTGTCAGTGTAAGTTGCGTTGTTCAGCGTCTACGGCAATGACGGAAGTTCAATCGAGAAACAGTGGAAGTTTCGGCAGCTTTTGGTTGTCTTTCGGCTCATGCTGAATCACCAGGGTGGCATGGGTGCTGGCAATAATGTCGTCAAGCTTCTTGCCCGAGCTTATCGTTTGATCGTGATTGTAATTCCACGTCGGTACTTGATGGCGTTCATGGTTCTCAGTGAAGTGCCACTGATCGCCCGAGAGGACATACGGGCCGGCGTTCTTCAAGTTCAGCAACAGCGCCATGCTTCCAGGCGTATGGCCGGGCGTCTGTATGGTCTTGAGTGTACCGTCACCAAACAGGTCGACATCGCCATCGATGACCCTGACCCGCTCGCGTTTTTTACCCGAAATATGCGAACTGAACAGGTCCTCCATGATGTAGTGCTTTGAGGCCACCTTGGTGTCGGCCATTGCCTCAAGCTCTGCGCGCTGAATGATCAACGTAGCGTTGGGAAAATCGTTGACCTGGCCTGCGTGGTCGAAGTGAGCATGGGACACCGCGACGTATTTGATGTCGTCCGGGCGAAGGCCCAGATCGCCGATTTGATCGACAATGGTTCGGTCCAGTTTGGTGGTGAACGAACCTTCGGTGAGCGGGCCGGCCAGATATTTCTTAGGCAATCCGGTGTCCCACAACACCCAGTCTTCACCGTGCTTGATCAGATAGCAGGACATGACGATGTCATAAGACTGCCCTTTATAAAGACCGGTATCAGACATCAGTGATTTGTCGCCGAGGGTCATATGCCCGCAGTCGAGTCGGTACATCTTGAGTTCAGGCGCAGCGGCATAAGTTTGTCCCATGGCGATCAGGTACAACGCGCCGGCAGCTGCTAATGACAGAAAACGCTTCATGAGTAATATCCTGCTCGTTACGAAACATTGAAAAGAGAGAGTCGTTAAAGACACCGTGTCGGCGACACCGCCGTCATCAGCGTTTACCCGAGAAGTTCAGCATGTTCAAAGAGTGCGCGGTTACTGCGCGGCATACGGCGCGTAATCGATATACCCCTTTGCCGTTCCGACATAGAACGTTTCCCGGTCGGGTATTGTCAGCGGCCAACCATTTTTGAGTCGCGCGACAAGATCGGGGTTGCCGATATAAGGTTGCCCGAAGGCGGCGAAATCGATCAGTTCCGCATCGACAAGGTCTTGGGCCCGCTCCAGTGTCATGTCACCTGCAAGAATGAGTGCGGTGTCGCCCAATGCCGCCTTGCAACGCGTGAGCAAGTTGCGCAGCGACTGTTCCTGTTCGGCGCCTTCGCCGCCATTCAGGAAAAAATGAGACTGATCCATGACGTGAACATAGGCCAGGCCGCGCTCGCTCAAGCCGGCACACAATGCTGCGTACGTGTCATCGATCTGCGGATAGACCGGCATGTCGTAGAGCTGGCCGTAGGGAGAGATGCGATAACCCACCTTGTCTGCGCCGATGCGTGCACTGACCGCATCGACCACTTCAAACGCGAAGCGCAGGCGATCCTCCAGGTTCTGCGCTGAATAACGGTCGGTGCGATCGTTGACCAGAGGATTCATGAACTGCTCGAACAGATAGCCGTTTGCGCCGTGGATTTCGACTCCGTCAAACCCTGCCGTCATCGCATTTTCGGCGGCCTGTGCGAACTGCTCGACAATGGCCGCGACCTCTTCGGTCGCCAATGCTCGGGGCGTTGAAGTCTCGACGAATCCGGTTTTCCCGTCCTCGGTATAGGCATAGACCGTGGCGCCTTTGGCCGGCTTGTCGGTCGAGCTGACCGGCGCCTTGTTGCCTACTTGAAGGGATGTGTGGGATATCCGTCCAACGTGCCATATCTGAGCAAACATCTTGCCGCCAACGCTGTGCACGGAATCGGTGACAAGCTTCCACCCGTCAATTTGCTCTGGGCTATAGATTCCCGGGTTGTGGAGATAGCCGTGGCCTTCCCTGGAAACCGGCGTGCCTTCAGAAATGATGAGGCCCGCTGTAGCGCGCTGCGTGTAGTACAAAGCCAACTGTTCATTTGCAACCTCGTTGCGCGCTCTCGAACGCGTCAGTGGCGCCATGACGATACGGTTATCAAGCGACAAACCCTTGAGGTCGGCTTTTGCGAAGAGATTAACCATTGCCTGTTTCCTGTATGGGTGACACGGCTGATTGGTCAGGCTGTCGACCACACCAGCCGGGGGCTGGCAGTCGACTGGCTGACGAGTGAATGAAGTCTAGGGTTATGCTGGATACGCTACAATTCGTCCGTCCGGCAAAAGACTAATGCTGGAAAAGCATGTCAGCTGAAATCTTTCTGGTCATCTTGCGAGCGATAATGGTTCGTGGGGTCAAATCTCTGCTGCATTTTTGGGGTGGTCATGCAACTGAAGGCTCAGCGGTACCTGGCAATGGTCGCGACCACAGGCAGTTTCTCGGCAACGGCGCGGCACTTTCGCGTGCCGGCTTCATCGGTCTCACGGTTCATTGCCGCGCTGGAAGTGGAGGCAGGGCAGCAGCTGCTTTACAGGAACACCCGTGGCGTCAAACTGACCGAAGCGGGCGAGCGTTACTATCTGCAAATCCGCACGGTGCTGGAGCTGCTCGATGCTGCGGACGAAGAGCTGGCAGGCAACGTTGGAAAAATCCGTGGGATTGTCCGGGTCAACGCTCCTGCCACTTTCGGTCGATTGCATTTTGGCAAGCTGGTGACTGAACTGCGGTCTCTCTATCCGGACCTGATCATTGAGCTGACGGTCACGGATGAACTGATCGATCCGGTGAAGGAGGGCGCGGACATCGTCTTCCGGATCGGGCATCTGGAGGATTCTGGTCTCATTGGAAGGCGCATCTGTGAGCAGCGTCATGTCTTGTGCGCAAGCCCGAAATACCTGAGCCAGCATGATGAACCCCAGACGCCTGATCAGCTCAGAAACCATTCGTGTCTGGTCCACATCACAAACGGGGGCTCGGAGCGATGGTACTTTCGTGGTCCCGAAGGCGGACTGCCCACTGCGGTGGATGTGACGGGGCCTATTCGAAGCAACAACAGTGAACTGCTGTTGCATGCCGCTCTGGCGGGGGAGGGGATCGTTCTGGTGCCTTCCTGGCTGTTGAAAAGCGACGCCTTCAAGGCGCGACAATTAAAACGTCTGCTGCCTGGTTTCGAGGGGGCGGTGAACGCTGTGCCGAGTCAGATGCATCTGATTTCACCCGAGAACAGGCTGCGCTCACACAAAGTGCGTGCGGTGTGGGAATTCCTGATCGAGGCCATCGGGTCGCCGCCTTATTGGGACTCAACCTCGTAAAGCCCCAGGCTGCCCCGGTTGTGCCTGCCCGCAGCTAAGGCGCCGTCACGTTGCTGAACGTTCGTCGTGGGATGAAGGCCAATCCACCGACGCTGTGATTCTTCGGGCCAAACCGTCGCTGTTTCTCCCGGTCACGCGTTACCGCGCCGGTTTGCCGAACAAACGCAGCCGGCTGACGCCACCGTCCGGGAAGACGTTGAGCCGCACGTGGGTGACGGGGCCCAGCTTTGCCACCTCATCTGCGTAGACATGCTCGCGATCCATCTCGGTTTTCTGCGGTGTCAGGAGTTCTCGCCAGAACAGGCTTTGTGTTTCGATCTGGCTGTCTGTGCCGCCTTTGACGCAAGCGGCCTGAATCGAGACCCGATCCGGGTAGTTGCCTTTGTAGTGCAGCGTGTCGATGACCACTCGCTCGATTTCCCCGGGAACGCCGAGTGCGACGATCACCCAGTCGTTGCCAGGTGTGCGTCGGCGCGCGGTTTCCCAGCCTTCGGCCATGACCGCAGCACGGCCCGGATTGAGGATGTTGCCCATTTGTCCGTAGTGCTCGTCGGAGCAGGCAATGGCGCGACCGCCGTTGAGCGCTGCGCACAGGTCGACGGTGTCCGTGGCGCTCACCGCCGACCAGTCTTTGTGCGGCACGCCATACACCCGCAACCGCGCGACGCCGCCGTCGGGAAAGATATTCAGGCGCAGGTGGCTATAAGGCCGGGAATCGTCGATGGCATGGAGGTGGTGACTGTTGCCATTCAACTCGACGGCGCCGAGCACCTCGGCCCACACGGTCGTTTCATCCGGATCGCCGACAGCCAGGAAGCAGGCGTCCAGTGAGGCCGAAGGCGGAAAGTTGCCAGTGAAGAACGACGTGTCGATGTCCACGCCCTTCAGAGTGCCGGCCACGCCCAGGCGGATGATCGCGTGATCGTAGCCCTCGTGGCGTTTGCGCCGCGACTCCCAGCCGTCCATCCATTTGCCATTGTCATCGAACACATCGGCTTTGAAGACGGCAGGTGTGTGCTGGAACAGCCGGTTCACGTCAGCGAACCAGTCGTCGGTGACCGACAGCGCGACGGTGCCCAGTCGGGCGTCCGCCAGGTTGAGGTATTTCTCGAATGCGTGTTTGACGGTGTTCATGAATCACCCTGTTTCAGAAAGTAAGACGCCGGTCAGCGCTGCGCGGCCTTGACGTGATCCGGGACCCACGGGCCCTTGACGGCGACGGCGGCGAACGCCTCGTCGATGACCTGCAATTGCGCATCCTTTGGCGTGTTGTCGCCCTGGCCCTGAATGTTGACGATGTCCTGCGGGCAGGCCGAAAAGGCCACGAAGCAATCCATCTCGGCGCGCAGGGTGATGTAGTCACCAGGGCGGGTGACCGTCGGCAAGGTGGCCAGCGTAATGTTGTCCGGCTGCACTCGGATGTTCATGAAGATGTTGAACGAGGCAAGGTTGCGGCGCGGAGGCGTGACGCCCAGTTCCAGCATGCCTTCGAACAGGTTGTCGCTGCAGTTGCGATGATAGTGGGTGCACCCGAGCAACTCGTAGCGACGGCGATCGCAGGCTGCCATGAAGGTGTCGTGCACACCGGGCGAAGTGTCCTCGACCACGGTCAGGATCGGATGACGTGCGTTGGTGACGAAGCTGTCGCCGACCACCGGGTTCAAGTGCTGCGTCCATACGCGCGTGGCTTCCATGCACATGAATTCTTCGAGGTCGTAGGCGTTCCACGCCCAGCAGTCGACCACCTGGGTGCCATGGGTATTGATGACGCGCACCGATTGCCCGGCTTTCAGGCGCACGGCCTTGCCGTGGCCGGCGGGAATGGTAAGGGACGCGAGAGGGACAGACATGGACAGACTCCTGTTCAGAATGGGTCAGGCCGCACGATGGCGGATGAGGCGGCGCTCGAGGGCGCCGGCCGCGGTGTCGAGCAACAGGGTGATCAGCCAGTAGGCAATGGCGACCACCAGATAGATTTCGAGCGGGGCGTAACTGGTGGAAATGGCCTGCTTGGCGGCATACATGAACTCTTCCATGCCGACCACCGACAGCAGCGCGGTGTCCTTGACCAAACCGATGAGCAGACCCACCGAGGGTGGCAATGCCACCGGCAACGCTTGCCTGAGCAGCACGTGGCGCAGGGTTTCCAGGGGACTCAGGCCCAGCGCCGCGCTGGCTTCGTACTGCCCGCGAGCGATGCCGCCGAATGCTGCGCGCAGGACCTCACCCATGTACGGGCCGTAATACAGCGTCAGCGCGGTCACGCCGACCGCGGGAGAGCTCAGCGTGACGCCGTATTCGGGCAGGATGAAAAACAACAGATAGATCAGCACCAGAATCGGCAAACCGAGCACGAAGTCAATGTAGGCGCGCACCGTCGCGCGCAGCCACGGACTGCCTTTTTGCAGTGCCCACGCCAGCAAGGCGCCCAGGGCAAGCGCCGTGCAGGCCGACATCAGGCTCAGGTGCAGGGTGATCAACAGCCCGGCGCCGAGGTCCGGAGCGTTGTCGAGAATCGCCGACCAATCCATCAATGGCTCCTTGCGCGGTTGAAGCGCCTTTCAAGGCGGCGCGCCACTTTCAGCGTCGGCCAGCAGATCAGCAGGTAACCGGCCACCACCAGCGCCAGTACCGGGGTAGCCTGGTAGGTGCGGGCGATCACCAGTTGCCCGGCGTACGTCAGCTCAGTGACCGCGACCACCGAGGCCAGCGGTGTGGTCTTGACCACCAGGGTGAATTCGTTGACCAGTGCCGGCAGGCTGCTGCGCAACGCCTGCGGCGCCGACACGTACCACCACACCTGAAAATCCGACAGCCCGAGCGCGTGGGAGGCTTCGGTCTGGCCGTGGGGCAGGGTGCGGTAATTGGCACGCAGAATCTCGGCGACATAGGCCGCGCTGTTCAGACCGATTGCCAGCACTGCCGCAAGCAGCGGTTTGCCTCCCAGACCGATCAGTGGCAGCGAGAAAAACACGATGAACAGCTGCACGATGGAGGGCACGCCGCGCATCAGGCTGACGTACAAATGCCCGATGCCGCGCCACAGTGGCAGAGACCGCCCGCGCAACCACCAGATGACGTGACCCATGACAAAACTGGTGACGGCTGCCAGCACTGTGAGTTCGAGTGTCACCCACAGGCCTCGGACCAGATCCGGCAGGGCATTGAGCATTTGTGCGCTTGAGATCATCGATTAAACCGCAAAGTCGCTGAGGTCTTCGGCCACCAACAGTTCAACCGCGCCGGGGATGTCGTTGCCCGCGATGCCGGTGCAGCACGTGGACACCACGAAGAGCGTGTCCAGCACCACGCGGCAGGTGACTGAGTCACCGGTTTTGACCGTATTGGGCTGCGGCGACAGCGTGCCTTGCTGATCCAGTTGCACGTGCATGAACAGGTTGATCGGGTCCGGAAGTTTGGGCTGCTCACGGCCCAGACGGCGAAGCTCACCTTGCAGCGCTTCGACGCAGCCCGTTTGCCCGGCATAACCGTTGGCGGCGAGGAACGACGTCGTCGAGGCTGGCAGCAGCAGGTCGTGGCGGCCGACGCTGTCCTTGCCCAGCACCATCACCGGGCGACGACGGTTATTGACCATGCGCATGCCCGCGCCCAGCACGTAGGAATTGCTGAACACGCGCGTGTGGTGCACCGACAGATGCACGTCCGGCTCGGTTTCGCTGAAGCCGAACAGGCTCGCGACGGCGCCGTCGTTCAGCGCCGTGATGCGCAGCAGTTGCCCGCGCTTGACCAGGATCGAACCGGCAGTGCCCGCTGCGACGCTGACCGTTTGCAGGGGCAACGGAGCGCGGGTTTCGGTGGCGTCTTTCATTAACAGCATGGGGTACTCCTTGAAAGTCTGTCAGGCGAATGGCGGCTGATCATCGGAGATGACGATATCGATGGGCGTCACCAGCAGGCCGTTGCCGGGGATGATGTCCTGCGGGCATGACGACACCGCGCACACCAGATCCTTCAAGGCGCGGAACACGACGCGATCGCCTGCCTTGCTGATCGGGTCAGTGACTTGCATCCGGCAGTCGGCCGTCACCGGGCCGTTCTGAAACAGGTTGAAGGGCTCGGGCACGTTGACCGCTGACACGCCGTACTCACGCAGGCCGTCGTGCATGTTGTCCAGGCAGTTGCGGTGCCCGTCCACGCCGAAATCAACGCTGAAACGCGTGCAATCGCAGGCCGGGACGTTGGCGTCGTGCACGCCGACTGTGTCGTGCAGCACGTGAAGCAACGCCTCGTCGGCATTGGAGTACAGGCAGTCGCCGACGCTGAAAAACAGCGAATCCAGACGCCGGCGGGTGTGTGTGGGCGACAGGTATTCGTTGGCCTGACCGTTGACGATGGCGACGAAGTCGGCTGCCTGCTGGCCGTCACGATCGATCACGGTAATGAACTGGCCGCGGCGTACTTCGAAAGTCCGGCCATGCCCGGCAGGGACATGAACGTGGGTGGTTGGCGAAGACATGGACGTTCTCACTTGGCAGGGATGAAATCGTGGGAGGGCAGGTCGAAGGTCACGCCCAGGTATTGCTGCTGCAATTTCTGCAGTTCGCCCGAGCTCTGCATCGCAATGATCTGATCGCTGATGACCTTGTTCAGGCGTGTGTCGTCCTTGCGGGTCGCCCAGCTGATCCACTGACTGGTGCCCAGTTCGCCGACCTGACGCAGGTTGTCCGGGTGCTGCTTGAGCAGGCTGCCGAGAACGGTGATGTCGTCGAGGATGAAGTCGGCGCGTCGAGTCATCAGTGCCGAAAGGGTCTGGTCGACGCTGTCTACGCCGACGATCTTGATGGGCGCCAGGCCCTTGGATTTCAGCTCGACGTTGAACTGCTTGACCAGTTGCTCCGGCGCGGAGGTGGTCTTCACGGCGGCGCTCAGGCCAGCGAGGCTTTCCACTTTCAGGCCGGTCGGATCGATGCGCTTGTCGTCTGCGCGGGTCATTACAGCGTTCACGCTTTTGCCGAACGGGGCCACGAACAGCACTTTGCCGGCGCGCTCGGCGGTGACGTTGAGCGATGAGCCTTCGGCGTCCACCGAACCTGAAATCAGGGCCGGGATGATCCCGCTGAACGCCATCTTCTGGTACTCGACCTTGACGCCGAGGGTCTTGGCGACCTGCGCCATGATGGCCGGGGTATAGCCGGTGATCGCGCCGCTGTCGTCGGTGTATTCGTAGGGGGCGAAAGTCGGATCGATGGCCACGACCAGCGTGCCGCGTGCCTTCACGTCATCCAGTGTGTCGGCCAGTGACGTGGAGGCGTGCAGGCCGACGCCCAGCGTCATTGCGGCCAGAACGAGTGGAAATCCGGAGAACGTTTTTTTCATGATGGCGCCCTTGGGTGATGGGTAGACCCAAGGGGTATCGCAGATTCTGTGCCAGCATCGGCGTGGCGGCCCGAATAAAATCGCCGGCCCAGTAGAAACAGGGGTTTCAGGGAAATAATTCAAGAAACATATGTTTCTCAGGCTGAAACAGTTCTGGCGAGCTCGCGTGTGGCCTGCTCCGGGTTGGTGCGACGTTGCGCTATTATCGGGCCATTACCCGAAAAGAGGCTTATTCCAGCTCTTCCAGTTTCTGGTGGAGCACTTCGGCCTGGGCGAGATGGGTGGATTTCTCGCCTGCCAGCTCCTTGCCGACCAGCGAGCAGATCAGATTGGTGATGCCAGCGACACTGGCGTTGCTGTCGAACATCAGGCTGCCTTCGGTGTGGCAGCGGATGACCCAACGCGCAAGCTTCGCCGGCCTGCCGGTGAGCACGTCGGAGATGTACAGAATCTGCACGCCCAATCCCGCCATCACCGCCATGGCGCCTTCCAGCTGCGGCACGCGTCGGCGCAGTCCGATGCAGATCGCCACGTCGCGCTCGTCCAGTCCTGCCAGGTATTCGGCGAGGCTGTCGCCAGGAGCGGGCAACAAGAGAATGTCGCCACGCACCTGAATCAGATTGCTGCGAAACATCACGGCGATGGTCTGGCTATGACGAAAACCGATGAGGACCACCCGCCGCGCCTTGGCAATGGCCTGGGTCATGTGGGCAAGATCGGTGGGGGAGAGCGATTCGTAGGTTTTCGCCAGGTTGGCGATTTCCTGATCCAGATGATGCTGCACCAGCGCCTGAGGATCGTGGTCGGCGTCGTTCAGGTGCTGCAGATAGAGAGGGGAGCCGCCGCTGCTGGCTTTGCGCGCTTCACGTCGCGCCGCATCGTAGGAGTCATAGCCCAGCGCCCGGAAAAACCGGGTCGTCGTCGCTTTCGATACGCCGGCGCTGATCGCAAGTTCGGTCGCGGTCTGCATGGCGAGCTGGCCAGGGGACGCCAGAATGACATCTGACAGTTTCTGCTCCACCGCCGACATCTGCTCATAGCGGCTGCGGATGCGGCTTTCCAGTGAGGCCGACGGCTCGGGTGATCTGGAGATGACCTTCGATGACATTTGGGCGCTCCCCGGCGGGACAAAAGCGGCAGTGTATATAAAACACCTTTCGAAAAGGTACGGTGTTTGTGAAGGTCTTCGCGACGACTGCGCGGTCAACGGGTTCACGCAGACTGCAGCACAACCTCGTCTGCCGGACTCAGCCGCGTTATGGCATTTTCGCCTTGCTCGGCACGCTGAATCACCTCGCCAATGAAATGCCGCAGCCAGAGGTGATGGGCGTCGGTGTGTCGCGCGTTGTCCCAGACCATGAAGCAGCGATACGAGGGCACGGGGAGGGGGACCGGGCTGACCTTGAGCCCGATCATCGTGGCGTAGGCAGTGGCGGCGAAGGTCGGCAGGGTGGCGATGGCGCCGCTGGACGCGAGGGTCGACAGCGCGCCCGAGAAGTGGCTGAACGAAGCAATGACTTTGCGTGCGTAGCCGGCGCTTTCGAAGATATCGTCGATGAAGCCCCGACGTCCGTCATACGAGATCCGCACGTGGTCGGCGTTGAAATAGTCGTCGATGCTCAGGCTGTCGGCGGCGTCCGGCCGTGGCCGGAACAGGCAGGAATAAGACGAGGAAAACAGCACCTGCGATGAGAAGCGCGTATTGAAGTCCTTCGGTTCGCAGCAGATCACCAGGTCCATGTCGGCATCCTGGAGTGAGGTTTTCCAGAGCGTGCTGTTGGTCTGGTGAAACGCGAAACTGACGCCCAGGCCGTCTTGCGCCGCTGCGCTGACCAGCAAGGGCGCCAGGTAGCTTTCGATGTCATCGGACAAACCGATATTGAACACGTGGTGCGACTGCGCGGGACAGAATTCCAGCTCACCGGCGAGCAGTCCCGAGATCGACGTCAACGCTTCGGTGATCCTCGGCGCCAATAACATCGCCTTGCGCGTGGGCTGCATGCCTGATGCGGTGCGCAGGAACAGTTCGTCGTCGAAATGCTCGCGCAGACGCTTGAGCGCCGAGCTGACCGCACCCTGCGTGACATGCAGCATGGTCGAGGCCCGCGTTGCACTGCGCTCGGTCATCAGGCAGTGAAACGTGAGCAGCAGGTTCATGTCGATGCGAGCGATATTACGTACGTTAATCCGGCTCATCTTTTCTAATCGTTTGTCAGGCGGGCTTCATCGTTTCTAGTCTGATTTCCATCAACTGCACAGCGATGGGGAACGAGCATTGGACACGACACAAGAATCATCAGGGCGGAGCAAGATTCATTCCAGCGCCGAAGTGGACATGCGCAAACGCGCGGTTGCCGTGGGGATCGGCAACTTCATGGAGTGGTTTGATTTCGCCATTTACGGCTACTTCGCCGCGATCATCGGTACGCTGTTCTTTCCGTCCAGTGCCCCGGGCGTGTCACTGCTGTCATCGCTGGCGGTGTTCGCGGTGGGGTTCATTTCCCGACCGTTTGGGGCGCTGATCCTGGGGCCGATCGGCGATCGCCTGGGACGTCGCGCGGTGCTGATCATTACTGTGTTCGGCATGGGCATCTGCACCACGCTGATCGGGCTGCTGCCCACCTATGACGCCATCGGGATCCTGGCACCTGCGCTGCTGATTGCGCTGCGCTTCGTGCAGGGCATGATGGTCGGCGGAGAATGGTCGAGCGCCGGCATCTACATCGTCGAAAGCGCGCCCGCCCACCGCCGCGCCACGGCGGCAAGCGTGATCACCGGAACCGCAGGGTGCGCGTTCCTGTTCGGTACGTTCACTGCGGCGGTGCTGTCGAACGTGCTGAACGATGCACAACTGAGCGCCTGGGGCTGGCGCCTGCCGTTTGTCGCATCGATCGTGATGACCGCTCTGGCGGTGTACATCCGCCGCAAGCTGGGCGATACGCCGGTCTACGAAAAGATGGTTCGCGAGCGCGGCACCAACAGGGTGCAGGCGCCTGGCGCGGCGGTGAAGCGTCAGGCGTTCATCACCACGTTTGCGTTCTCCGCTCTGTTTGGGGTGTCGCTGTACTTTTTCATCACGTACGCCAACAACCACCTGGTGACCACGGTCGGCCTGCCTAAGAGCACGGCGCTGTGGTTGTGCAGCGTGTCGTTGGTCCTGTATTGCGTGGCGCATCCGCTGATCGGTCGGCTGAGCGATGCGTGGGGTCGCCGCCGTTTGTTGCTGGGCGCAGCCGCCGGGCTGACGGTGCTGGCGTATCCGATCTTTTTGTTGCTCAACACCGGCAACCTGGTGGCAATCGTCTTCGGGCTGACATTGCTGGGCGTGCTGGTGGCCGTCACCGCCGTGATGGACGTGGTGCTGCTGGTGGAGGTTTTTCCAGCGTCCATCCGCTCCACCGGCGCGGCATTGGGGCACAACTTGGCGCTGGCCATCCTGGCCGGCCCTGGTCCGTTCATCGCCGCGGCGCTGGTTCGCGAGTTCGGCAACCCGGACCTGCCGGCGGGTTATCTGGCGGCGGTCTCGCTGATCTGCCTGCTGGTGCTGTGGCGCACCCTTCCCGAAACCAAAGACAAAGACATCACCCAATACTAGGAGCGATACCATGCGAGTGGCAGTTATCCAGGCAGCCTCGATTCCCGATGACGCGGCAGCCAGCGTCGACAAAGCTTGCGACATCCTGCGCCGTGTGGCCGGGCAGGGTGCCCGGCTGGCGGTCTTCCCCGAGGCATTCATCGGTGGTTATCCCAAGGGAACAGGCTTTGGCAGCGTGGTGGGTAACCGCAGCCTGGCCGGGCGTCAGCAGTATCACGACTACGTCCAGGGCGCGGTGACCCTCGACGGTCAGGAGTTGCGCACGCTGGCCGCCGGCGTCGACGAGACCGGCGTGATCTGCGTGGTCGGCATCATCGAGCGCTTTGGCCGGACGTTGTATTGCACGGCCGTCACCCTGGTTCCCGGTCAGGGCATCGCGGGCTACCACCGCAAGCTGATGCCGACCGGGCAGGAGCGCATCATCTGGGGGTTCGGCGATGGTTCGACGATCGACGCCGTGCCCACAGAGTTGGGTGTGCTGGGCAGCGTCATCTGCTGGGAAAACTACATGCCCGCCTTGCGCCAGGCGATGTACGCCCAAGGCGTGCAGCTTTACTGCGCGCCGACCGCCGACGACCGACCGTCATGGCCCAGCTCGATGGTCCACATTGCCCTCGAAGGCCGCGTGTTCGTCTTGTCGGCGTGCCAGGCGATCAAGCTCGACGCCTACTCCGAGGCGCACCAGGCGGCCTTCAGCCTCGACTTCAAGGCCGACGACTACATCATGCGCGGCGGCAGCATGATCGTCAGCCCGCTGGGTGAAGTGCTGGCCGGCCCCAGCTACGATTGCGAGACCGAACTGTATGCAGACCTGGACATGAGCCAACTGAGCAAGGGCAACCAGGACTTCGATGTCTGCGGTCACTACGCGCGGCCGGATGTCTTCGAGCTGAAAGTGAACGTGCAACCGATGAAGGCGGTGACATTCAGCTGAGCAGGGTCCACGGCGGCGCCGGCAGACGATGCCGGGCCGCCTGTGCGCCGCCGGCGGCCTCGGCCCTCACAGGCCTTTCAAGGCGTCGGCATCATCGGCGGTGTGTAAGCCAGTGTCATGGAGAACGCCCAGAGCATCAGCAGCACCAGCGGGGTATGCACCAGCAATTGAGTGAAGGTGAAGCCCACCACGTCCCGCGCCTTGATGCCCAGAACACCCAGCAACGGCAGCATCCAGAACGGGTTGATCAGGTTGGGCAGCGCCTCGGCCGCGTTATAGACCTGCACCGCCCAGCCCAGATTGACATGCAACTCATTGGCCGCTTGCATCACATACGGCGCCTCGATGATCCACTTGCCACCGCCGGAAGGAATCAGGAAACCGAGTACCGCCGAGTAGATGCCCATGACCACCGCGAAACTGTCGCTGTCGGCAATGGCCACGAACAGCGAAGCGATGTGGTGCGACAAGGTCACGCCATCGACGCCTTGTGCCTTGGTCATCATGAACGCAATGGCCCCGTATAACGGGAATTGAATGAGCACCCCCGCGACCGAAGGCACTGACTTGGCGATGGCATTGAGAAAGCGCTTGGGGCGCCAGTTCAGCAGCATGCCCAGCATCAGGAACAGGAAGTTGTAGGTGTTCAGCGATGAGATCGCGAAAATCGGATCCTTGGTCGAGAACTCGTTGAACAGCCATATCGCTCCCAGTGCCACCAGCAATAAGGTGAGCACCGGACTGTACTCCAGCCATTCGCCGGGCCGCCGAGGACCTTCGGCGGCTTCATCGGTCACGCTGAGGTCGACGCCCATGTCCTGAGCCGTGCGTGCGCGGTTGCCGGTCGGCGTGGAGAACCAGGCCACCAGCAATGACACCACGATCAACACCGCCGCCATGGTCATCGACTGCCAGAGGAAGATGGTTTGCGAGAACGGGATGACGCCGGTGATATCCAGCAGAGACTTGGGCAGGCTGGCGGGGTTGGCCTGCAGTTGCGCCGCCGCCGAACTCAGCCCCAGCGCCCACGTGGCGCCCATGCCCAGATACGCCGCGGCACTGGCAGCGCGATAGTCCATGGCCAGGTCTGTGCGGCGGGCGATCGCGCGAACCAGCAGTCCGCTGAAAATCAGGCTGATTGCCCAGTTGAACAGTGACAGCCCCATGCTGATGAAGGCGACGAAGGTCACCGCCGCACGCGCCGATTTTGGCAGCGCAGCCAGTTTCTCGATCAATGCCGAGGCGGGCGGGGAGACCGCCACGACATAGCCGGAAATCGCCACCAGCGCCATCTGCATCGTGAACGGGATCAGGCTCCAGTAGCCGTCTCCGAATGCGCCCGCGACGGACTTCACCGAAGCACCGGTGGCGAGCGAGCCCAGCGCGACCAGCACCACGGCAATGGCTGCGAATATGTAAGAGTCGGGAAACCAGCGCTCCGACCAGTTCGATACACCAACTGCAATTCTTTCAAAAAAACCGAGGCTTTCTCTGGCCTCACCGGGGTGCAATACAGACGCTTTCATAATGTCTTCCTGAAGGTTCGGGGCGGAAGGCAGCAAGGGAAAATGACGCGCAGATTTCTGATTATTGTGAGCGTTGAACGTAAACCAGTTGAGCAGCCGCCAGGTCCTCCAGGGCCGTGCCGACTGCTTTGAAAACCGTAATGTGCTGATCGTCGATGCGGCCCGGGCTGCGTTCCTTGCACAGGCTCGCCAGATCAGCGCGGATGTCTTCCTTGCGCAGCACGCCGCTTTGCAGCGGGCTGAGCAGATCACCCGCTTTCATGGGCGCTTCATCGGTATCGATGAACACCTCGGTGCCATCGAAACAGCCGTCATCGCTCTCGCGCATCTGGGGGGTGAAGCCACCGATCAGGTCCAGATGAGTGCCGGGCTTCAACCATCGGCGCTCGATGAGCGGCGCTGTCGACAACGTCGCGCAGGTCACGATGTCGGCCTGCTCGCAGGCAGCTGCCAGGTCATCGACCGCCCGGGCCTGGAAACCATCCTGCTGCAGTTGATCGACCAGCCGCGCGGCCTGCGCCGGGTTGATGTCCCACACCGCCACCTGCTGGATCGGGCGAACCGTGCGATAGGCATAAGGCAACAAACTTGCCACCCGGCCTGCGCCCACGACCAGCAGTGAAGAACAATCGCTTCTGCTCAGGTAGGTGGCCGCCAGGGCCGAGGCTGCCGCGGTGCGTCTGGAGGTGATTTCGTTGCCATCGATCAACGCCAGTGGCGCGCCGGTCGTTGCGCTGTGCAACATGTACGTGGAATGCAACCCGGGCAAGCCTGCGGCGGCGTTCTGCGCAAAAATGGTCACGGTCTTGATGCCCAGAAAGCCCTGGTTGTTCCAGGCAGGCATCAACAGCATGCAACCGGGCGCCGATGACTCAGGGTGAATGGCGTGGTTATGGCGCAGCGGCACGTGCACCTCCTCGCGGAAGGCCTCTTGCAGGGCGGGAATGAGGCGGTCGAACGGCAGCAATGCGCGTGTTTTTTCAGCATCAATGATCAGCATGGTTCACCTGGGATTTCACACATATCAAGCATCCAGCGTCAGGGCGCTGGACGGGATGGCCTGGCAGGCCAGGCACGTCGATGGGGTGTCCGGTTCCTGTCCGTGCAGGTGCATGACCTGGCCGTGCTGCACGGTGACAGCGCAACTTTCGCACTGGCCCACGCGGCAGCCGCTGGGCAGGCGCACGCCCAGCTTCTCCGCGAAGGTGAGCAGCGAACCTTCATCGGATGACCAGCGCGCGATGATGCCTGACCGGCTGAACGTCACCTCGTGGGACTGGCCGGGCGTGATGACCGGCTTGACCGGCGATTTGAAGGCTTCCTGCTGGATGTCGAAGCGCGGCACCCCGCGTTCGAGCAAGGCAGCACCGACTTCAGCCATCATAGCGTCCGACCCGCACAGGTAGATCAAGGGGCGCTGACGCAGCAACGCCTTGGGTATGTGGTCGGCGCTGACCCGCGCAGCCACGTCGTAGTCTTCGCCCTGGCGGTCTGACGCGGAGGGAAGGCTGTAGAAATTGACGATTTTCACGTTGGGCAGCGTCTGCGCCAACGCCCTGAGCCGCTGTTTGAAGGCGTGGTATTCGCCGTTGCGATTGCCGTAAAGCAGCAGAATATTCGGCGTCTGCGGCTGGTCTTGCAACGATTCCAGCAGGTTCAGGAACGGGGTGATGCCGATGCCTGAGGCGACCAGCACCAACGGTCGGCGACTGTGCATCGGCAGGATGAAATGCCCCGATGGCGGGTGAGCCATGAGTCGGTCGCCGACCTTCAGTTGATCGTGGATGAAACCTGAGCCCAACCCGAGCATGGCCATGCCCTGGCTGTCGGTCGCCACTGCCCGGCGCACTGAAACCTGATAAGCACGGCGCCCTTGCAGGTGAGCACGGCCGGTCAACGAGTAGGAACGCAAGGAGGGCTCATCGGGGGTGTTCAGCTCGAGGGTGATGTGCTGGCCGGGTTCAAAATCCGGCACCGTGCCGCCGTCGCTGGCTTCGAAGCTGACGGTGGTGACGTCCGCGGCCTCCGGTGTGAGCGCTGTGACGGTGAACGGGCGCAACCCCTCCCAACGGCTAGCAGCATCATTGAGCGTGTCCCGTTGCACGGTGCAACGGTATGCGCGCAGAGGCGAAGAACCGCTGATGGGATCAAAGGCGGCGTCGCTGACCAGGCTGTTGAAGTTGCTGCTGTGGGTGCTCAGTACCGGCAGCTCGTTCTGCCCCAGGGCTTCACACCGTTGCCACCAGCCGTACTCGCCGACCACAACCGAGGGGTGCAAGCCGTCGACGATGCTCGCGCAGAATTTCGCCTGGCCGCTGTCTGTCGTCACCACCAGGGTGTCGCCGTTGTCGACGTGTTCTTGCCTGGCCAGCTCGGCGGATATTTCCAGCACCGGGTAAAGCGCTTTGCGCCGCAATGACGCCAGACTGCGGTGCTGGCTGTGGCAGAAGTAGCCGTTCTTGGCCGAGGTCAAGACCAGCGGAAAGGCGCGATGCATGGCTTCCTTGCGTGGATCGTTGGCGGACGCGCGGGGCAGGGGACTGTAGCCATGACGCAGCAGTTTTTCGGAGTACAACTCGACCAGCCCGGTCGGCGTGTTGAACGCCCGGTGCCGTGGCTTAGCAGCGTATTTGCGCTGCACATCGGGGGTCTCGATGGACACGCCGCGAGGGTCGCGGCGCAGTTGCTCGACGGTCAGGCCCAGCGGCTCAAGCATGTGGTTCCAGCCTGCTTCCAGTGAGCCGCCGAAGAAATCCCCGGCCATGCCCAGGCGGGTTGCGAGGTCGAACACGATGTCGCTGTCCGAGCGCGAATCGCCGCGGGGCGACACCATGCGCTGGCGCAGTTGAACCCGCCGATCGGCCTCGGCGGAAATCTCGAAACCGATGCGCAGGCCTTCGCGCTCCCACGGCGTGTTCACCGGCAGAAAGATGTCGGCATAGCGCGCGCTGGGCGATTCGAACAGGTCGCAGTGCACATAGAAATCGAGCTTCTGCAGCGCCTGCGCGCCCAAGTGAACATCGGGCTGGGAGAGCAGGAGGTTAGTGCCGAACGCCACCAGTGTGCGTATGGCGTAGGGCTTTTCGTGGACGATGGCCTGGTACACGTCCCGCGCCGTGACCCAGCCCTGAGAAGGCGGCCCCAGCGGTCGCTCGCCGAGACCCAACGCCTTGGCGCGTTGCTCGGGAGCCAGCAAATCGAACGACATCACCGGGTTGTAGGGCGGCTTCTGATAGATCCGGTTGCCGCCGTCGCGGTCGAAGCTGCCGGTCAGGGCGTACAGGCACGCGATGGCCCGATCGGTCTGCGATGCATTGTCCTGCTGACCCACGCCAGACCAGGCATGGAACGCGACGCGCGACGACGATCCGATCAAGGCCGCGGCCTGCTCAAGTTGCGTCACAGGCACGTGGGTCAGGGCCTCCACCCGCTGCGGCGTGTACAGCGCGCACTCACGGGCGTACAACTCGAACACCGGGGAGCATTCCAGCGGCGTGTCCGCGTCCCGCACATTCAGGCTGTACGTTCCGCGCACTGCGGCCTGCTCAAGCGAAGTCGCGGTCATGGCCGAGGAAGCTTTAGGGGCATTGTGGACGGTGTCCCACACCACGTAGTCCTGGTCACCGGTGATACCGATGTCCGCACAACGCAGGAAGTGGCCGTTATCGGCACGCACCAGCAGCGGCGCGTTGCTCCATTGACGAACGAAGGCCTGATCGAACGTGTCATTGGCGATCAGCAGGTTTGCCAGGCCCATCGCCAACGCCAGATCAGTCCCCGGGCAGACCCTAAGCCAACTGTCCGCCTGGCCGGCCAATGCAGTCTTGCGCGGGTCCACGACGATCATCCGCGCCCCGGCAGCCACACCCGCGCCGATGGCTTCGGCCTGGGCCAACCAGGTATTGGTGGGGTTGTGGCCCCAGAGCAGGATTACTTCTGCGCGGCGGTAATCGGCCGTGGGCATGCCGCAGCCGAAGGTGAACGCGTGAGCATGGTCTTTGTGCCAGTTGCAGATCTCGGTGGCATAGCAGGTGTTCGGGCTGCCGTACAACCGGATGAAGCGCTCGATCCAGTCGATGCTGTCGCTCAAGGGCGTGCCGCTGGGGGTGGTCACGGCAAAGGCGACAGACTCGGCGCCCCGTTCGCGCCGTGCCTGCTCGAGGCGCTCGGCGACTTCGCTCAATGCCTGTTCCCAGGAAATCACTTCCCAGCCAGGATCCGGGTGGTTCTTCGGCTGGGTGCGGCGCATGGGAAACAGCTGCCGATCGGCGCTGTGCAACAACTCGGGCGCCGCTTTGCCCTTGAGACACATTGCCTTGCCCGTGGGGTGCTCGACGTCAGGGCGAACTTCGATCAGCCGGTCGTTCTCGACGGTGTTGATCGTTCCGCAGCGAGAGCGGCAAAGGGTGCAATAGCCCGCCTTGTCTTGCCGTTGAGTCACGTTCATTGCCGACCTGCTCTTGGAAAATCTCTGGGGGAGATGGTATTACTCCGGCTGATCACATTGAAAATTCAATGAATGTGTATTGCGATATTGAGAAAATCGATGCTCCCGACGTTGAAACAACTGCAGCACTTCATTGCGATTGCCGACACCGGGCAAGTGTCCAGGGCTGCCCAGCGCTGTCACGTCACCCAGTCGTCGATGACCGCCTCTCTGAAAACGCTGGAAACCACCGTGGGCGCGACGTTGTTCACGCGCCACGCGGCGGGCGTCCGACTGACCGAGGCAGGGGATCGTTTTCTGCGGCACGCCCAGCAAGTCGAAGTCGTCATGCGCGAAGCGATGGACTCCGTTGCGCTACGGCCCTCGCAAGCCACCGGCCCGATCAGGATCGGCGTGACCGAGACGATCTCGGCGTACGTGCTGTCGGCTGTCATGAAGGCGCTTGAAAAGAAGTTTCCCGGGCTGGTGCCGACCTTCATGGAGCTTGAGCGCAGCGAGGTCGAGGCGGGCGTTCGCCAGGGCACGCTGGAAATGGCCCTGTTGCTGGCCTCGAACCTGCCGGCCAATGAGTCCCTGCAATGCCAGCCGTTGATCCGTTCTCCCCGGCAACTCTGGGCCCCGCCTGAGCACCCACTGATGGTGGCCGATCGGGTCGGCCTGGCAGACGTGGCCACGTATCGTTACATCCTGCTGGACATGGATGAACACGTGTCCACTGTCGATAAATACTGGCGCGAATACCACCTGAGGCCGGATGTCGGGTTTCGCAGTTCTTCGATCGAGGCGGTGCGCAGTCTGGTGGCGTCGGGGCAGGGCGTGACGATTCTGTCTGATCTGGTTTACCGTCCCTGGTCACTGGACGGTCATCGCATCGTGCGGCGTCAGTTGGCCGATCCCGTGCCGTCGATGGACGTAGGACTGGTCTGGGACTCGGCGCGGCCCCACAGCCGGAATTTCTTCGAAGTGAAGGACTACTTGTCCAGCTCCTTCAGGGACATGCTGAGAATGTCGGCCTGACAAGTGCGTTGATATGAGAATCATTAGCAACTATGATCCGGCCTTCTTTCGGGAGGCGGGTAGTGAGCGAGGATCGTCTGGGGCTTCTCTATGCAGAGCACAATAGCTGGCTGAAAGGCTGGATTTATCGTCGTCTGGGTTGCACCAGTCAGGCGGCAGACCTGGCGCAGGACACCTTTCTTCGCATCCTCAGTTCGCAACGTAAAACTGGCGAAAGGCTGAACCTGGACAGTCCGCGGGCCTATCTGGCGACGGTGGGCCAGCGGCTGATCTGCGATTACTTCCGCCGGCATTCGCTGGAGCGGGCGTACCTGGACATGCTCGCCACCCTGCCAGAAACCTTTTCACTCTCGCCAGAAGAACAGTGGGAATTGCGCGAAACCCTGTTCCAGCTCGATGCATTGCTCGATCGCTTGAAGCCTGTGGTACGGACAGTGTTCCTGCTCGCGCAGCTGGATGGCTTGACCTACCTGCAGATCGCCCGTCAGTTGGGCATCGGCGAGCGCTCGGTGAAACGTCATATGGCGACTGCGTTCGAGGCCTGCATCCTCTGGGAAATCGAGCAGTGATGTCGGCGCCTGCATCGATCAGTCGTGACGTTGCGCGTCAGGCCGCCCAGTGGTTGGTGCTGATGCATGACCAACCGCTGAGCGCTGCGCAGCATCAGGCCTGGACGCGCTGGCGCGCCGCCGACCCCGAACATGAACGCGCCTGGCAGCGCGCGCAGCACGTGCAACAACAGCTCAAAGGCCTTCCTCCTTCGATGGCCAAAGGCACACTCAACCGAGAGCGGCGTCAGGCGTTGAAGACCTTGCTGGTGCTGGGCGTGATGTCGCCCGCCGCCTTTCTGGGGTATCGATTTGGCGCCGGTCAGGGCTGGATGGCCGACTACCGGACCGCCACGGGCGAACGCCAGCAGATCACCCTGGCTGACGGCAGCGTGGTAAACCTGAACACCGACAGTGCAATCGACGTTCGATTCGATGCCGGTCAGCGCCTGATCCGTCTGGTGCGTGGAGAGATTTTCATCAGCACCGGCCTGGACGCGGCGCGACGGCCCTTGCGAGTGGCCAGCGAACAGGGCGTGCTGGAGCCGTTGGGGACGCGTTTCAGCGTGCGCCAGCTTGAAGGCGTTACGCAATTGGCGGTGTTGCAAGGCTGGGTGCGGGCGACCCCGAGCCACGCCGCGCCTCAGGTTATCGAAAGCGGCGAACAACTGCAGTTCAGCGCCGCGGCGTTCGGTCCTGTGCGTCCGGCCAGCGAAGTGGCTACGCGCTGGACCGAAGGCCAACTGGTGGCCGAAAACCTGCGGCTGGGCGAGTTCCTCGCCGAGCTGGGGCGTTATCGCCCTGGCCGGTTGCACTGTGACGACAGCGCATCGGCGCTGCGTATCAGCGGTGGCTTCCAGCTCGATAACAGCGACGCCATTCTCGCGGCCTTGCCAGACACCTTGCCCGTGACCGTGAGTTATCGAACCCGTTATTGGGTGACGGTCAGCAGAGCATGATTTTTTTTGGCCCGTTTTTTCAAGGCGCTCGTCCTTGGTAGTGAATCTGTAATCACCCAAGGACATTCGCTCCATGAAACATCCCAGCATCCCGCGCGCGACCACGTGCAACACCCTTGCAGTGTCATTACTGACTTTTGCGCTGGCCACTCAGCCGTTGCATGCCCTGGCAGACGAAGCGATCCGGCATTACAGCGTCCAGCCCGCGACGCTGGCCCAGGCGATCACCCGCTTCAGCGCGCAGGCAAAAATCACCGTGCAATTCGCCCCGGAACTGGCGCAGGGCTTGAATTCGCAGGGACTGGAGGGTGACTACGACACACAGAAAGGGCTCGCGGTGCTGCTCGCAGGTTCCGGCCTTGCGGCGGTGCAGCTGGGGGACGGCGTTTACGGATTGGTCAGAGTGCCCACTCAGGACAGCGGTGTGGTCACGCTGTCGGACGTCGATATCAACGGCAGCCGTCCCGATGCCGATGGCTCGGAGGCTGCGGGTTATGTGAGCGAACACGTCAACAACGTGGGGGCGCTGGGTGGCATGAAGCTGCAGGACACGCCTTATTCCATGAGCGTGACTTCTCAGGCGCTGCTCAAGAACCTGCAGGCGACCTCGACCGACGATGTGTTCAAACACAACCCTTTTGCCCAGTTGTATTCGCCCAAGAGTGCCGGCTACGCCAGTGCTATCACCATTCGCGGTTTTGGCGGCTCGTCCAGCCTCAACATAGCCAACGACGGGCTGCGTTTCAGCACGCTGGCCGATGGCGGCAACTTCATCGAAGACACTGAACAGCTGGAAGTGGTGACGGGCCTGACCGGGTTTCTGTACGGCCCGGCTTCCCCCGGCGGCTTGGCGAACTATGTGCTCAAACGCCCAACTTACCAGCGCTACAACAGCGTCACGCTGGGCAATGCAGGGGGCGAAAGCTACTATTTGCACGGCGACTTCGGCGGCCCGATCGACACGCAAGGCAAATTCGCCTACCGGCTCAACGTGTTGACGCAGGATGGCGAGACTGCAATCGACTTGCAAAAGCGCCGTCGGCAGATGATCAGCCTGGCACTGGACTGGAACATCAGTGACGATCTGCAGGTGCAGTTCGACGCGTCCCATAAGGAAAACCGCACCCGGGGCCTGACCAGCTATTGGTACTTCGCCGATGAGGCCTATCGTCCACGCGCCTCTTCACTGGATGCCGACAAGCTCTACAGCCAGAAGTGGGCGTTCTCCGACAACGAGACCGACAAGGCCGGCGTGCGGGCCAACTGGCGCCTGAACGACACGTTCAGTCTGCGTGGGGCATTCGCGGCTCAGCAATACACTCAGGAGTACACCTACACCGGCCCGCAGGTCGATGCGCCCGGTCAGTACACCCAACCGCTGTACGCGTTCGCGCCCCTTCAGACTCAGGAATATTCAGGCTATCTGTTCCTGGACTCGCAGTTCGTGACCGGCCCGCTGGACCACAAGGTGACGCTGGGCTATCAGGGCAATACGGCGCGTACGTTGATGTACGAGGACCACATCCCGGATCTGCAATACAGCTCGGTGATCGGTAGCGCCGTGCCGCTGGACGACCAGCCGCAAGTGAGCAAGCCGGATTATTCGGTCGGTCACGGCGCTCGACACATCTCCAGTACCAGCGACACGCAGAACGTGTTGATCGGCGACATCATCACCTTCAACGAGCAGTGGTCGACGATCCTCGGGGCGACCCACACCCGCATCACCAGTTACAACAATGACTTCGTCTATTCCGCGACGCCGCGCAAGACCCGTTATGACAAAAGCCTGACCTCTCCCAGCGTGTCGCTGATCTACAAACCGGTCCCCTGGCTGACGACCTACGTCACCTACATCGAAGGTCTGCAGAGCAGCGGGGTGGCACCGGCCAGGGCCGTCAATGCCGGAACCGCGCTGGCTCCGCAGATCAGCGAGCAGTACGAGATCGGGGCCAAGGCCAGCATCGGCGAAACGCTGGTGACCCTGGCGCTGTTCAGTATCGACAAGCCCAACACCTACACCAACAGTGCCCGGGTCTTCGTTCAGGATGGCCGCCAGGAAAACAATGGCATGGAGTTCAGCGTGACGGGCAAGGTGACCCCGCAGCTGACACTCGTCAGCGGCTTCACGCTGCTCGATCCGGAAGTGAAGAAGGGCGCAACGCCGGCCAACGATGGCAACTCGCCGATCAACGTGGCCAAACAACTGGCCAAGGTCTATGCCGAATACGACGTGGCCTCCGCGCCAGGCTTTGCCGTGACCGGCGGTGCGTTCTATACCGGCAAGCAATACGCCGACGAAGCCAATGACTACACGTTGCCGGCCTTTACCACCTTCGATGCAGGTGCCCGCTACCGCCTGCCGCTGGGCGATGAGGCCCTGACCCTGCGGTTGAATGTGAGTAACCTGACGGACAAGAAATACTGGCTCAACACCAGTTACCTGGGTGATCCCCGAACCGTGGCGTTCTCTGCACAATTCGAGTTCTGATGACCCGTCGTGCAGACGACGCACGCCTGAAAATGGTCAGGAAGGGAAGGGGGAAGGCGCCGCAAGCCAGGCGGTTGGCCCCTTCCAGCCTCGACAGCCGGGCGGGCGTGCCCACGTCGACGTGCTGCTGCAGCACCCTCTGCTGCCCGGGCGGACGATGCCCACGGCATCGACCGCCCCGAGGGCGAATCACATCAGGCGGGCAGAACCACTGAAGAGCGCGGGTCCTGGGCCAGGGCGCGCAACGCCGCTGCCACTTCCTCCAGTGCTTCACCTTGAAGGTCCAGCAAGGGGTGGCGGACCGAGCCGCCTTTGAATCCACGCAGGTTCATGATCGCTTTGGTGGTTTGCGGCTGACCGTGCTTGCGTGCCAGTTCGCGCAACGGGAACCAGAGGCGATGCAATTCGATCGCCCGCTTGGCGTCGCCGTTCTGGATCGCTCGGAACGTGGCCAGAATGAGCTCCGGCAGTGCGCCGCTGTTGGTGGAACTGATGCCGTCGAAGCCCGCCATCATCGGACCGCTGAATACCAGGTCGGACGCGCAGAACAGGCGTACTTTGCCGCCCAGTTTGTTGGCGATGCGATCGATCACGGTCGGCGTCAGATCACCCTGTTTCAGACCGACGACGCCTTCGATGGCGGCCAGTTGTTCGATTACCGAGACCGAAAGCGTGATGCCGATGCCTGGCGCGTTGTAGATGAGGATGCCGGTTTTCGACAACGGCGCCATTTCCTTGAAGAACGCGACGATCTGAGCGTCAGTGATTTCCGAGACGAACGGCGGCGTGACCATCGGCAGACCACCCAGATCGCCGGCCAGTTGCGTCAGTTCCCGCACCACGCGGCTGTCTGAACCGGCCGTGCAGAGCATGACCGGCACTCGGTCACCGACGATGTCCATGACCTTGCGGAACATGTCGGCACGCTCGGTGGTGCTCATGACCGGGAATTCGCCGTACGTCCCGCCAATCAGCAAGCCGTCATAACCCAGCGCGATGACCCGTTCGATGTTCTCGGCCATCGCGGCGTAGTCGAATTCGCCGGTGGCCGTGAACGGCGTGACGGTGATGTTGAAGATGCCGTGGAGGCGTTCGCGACACTCTTGAAGGCTTTGCATGCTTGAGTTCCTGAGGGGATGTTCGTAGAAGGCGGGCTGATATTGTATTATTTGTAATCATATGTACAATAAAATTTCTTCGGGCAAAGCGCTCCGCATGGCTGATGCTCATGAGCTAACGGATGGGCGTCCTTGGTAAGATGTGCGCACTTTTATCGTCTCGGGGTTCACTTTCCATGGCTTCGTCAAAGGGTCAGAACAGCCGCCGGCTGGCTAACCAGATTCTTGATTTTGTGCGCAAGGCGCGCTTCGAGCCTGGCCATCACCTGCGCGAACAACAGATTGCCGATCTGCTGGGCGTGTCCCGCACGCCTACCCGAAACGCCCTGAATCTGCTGGTCGCCGAGGGCATCGTGGAGACCCGGCGCAATCAGGGGTTCTTCCTGCTCAAAGCCTTCGACGCCCTGCAGCGCGTCGAGCTGGCCGTGGGCTCCAGCGTGGAGGACTCGCTGTTCGAACGTCTGGTCAATGACCGGCTCAGCGGGGCGATCCCCAATTCTCTGACGCAGACAGAAATCGCCCGCCGCTACGACGTGGATCGCGTCACGCTGATGAAAACCCTGACGCGCATGGCCGAAGACGGCCTGCTGATTCGCAACAAGGGGCATGGCTGGAGCTTCCTGCCGACGCTGGACGACGCTGCATTGCGCAGCGGTTATCAGTTCCGCCTGATGGTTGAGCCGGCGAACTTTCTGCAGCCGGAATTCCGGCCCAATGCCGCCGCGCTGGAACGCTCGCGCCTTCAGCACCTTTACCTGGCCAGTCATTCGGACTCCTCGGCGGTGAGCAATGCCCAGCTGTTTGAAACCGATGCGCAGTTTCACGAGATGTTCGCCGAATTCGGCGGCAACACTTTTGTGATTCAGGCGATTCAGCAGCAGAACCGCCTGCGCAAGCTGCTCGAATTCGCCGGCTACGCCAACCGTCGCCGGGTGCGCGACTGGTGCGCCGAACACTTGGCGATCATCGATGCCGTTGCCACCGGGCGCTACGCCGACGCCAGCGAGCTGATGCGCAAACATTTGACTCATGCCGACAGCGCCGCGCTGCCGGGCAAGAAACCGGCGGGCAAAACGCCGGCCAAGACGCCGGCCAAACCCCGCGCCCCGCGCAAGACAGTCGATCTTTCTGTTCCCGGTTAGCGCCGTCTGGCGCCGGCCTTCACGTAAAACGAGGTTTTCATGGATTTAGGTTTGCGAGGTAAACGTGCACTGGTGTTGGGTGCAAGTCGTGGTCTGGGCCTGGCCATCGGCCAATGTCTGGCCGCTGAAGGCGCCATCGTGACGCTGTGCGGCCGCAACCGCGACGCGCTCGTTCAATCGGCGGGCGCACTGGTCGAAGGCGGCGCCGAAGCCGATTTTCTGCAATTGGACCTCGCCGATCCGGCGCAACGCCGGTCCGCCCTCGACAGCCTGCTGGCTGATGGTCGCGGCTACGACATCCTGATCAACAACGGCGGCGGGCCAGCACCTGGCGCGGTCGCTGGCGTGGACACCGCGCAATGGCACGCGGCGTTCGACAGCATGGTCACCGCGCTGTTCGAAATCACCGCCCGCGTGTTGCCAGGCATGCGCGAGCGTGGCTGGGGCCGCGTCATCAATCTGGTGTCCTCTGGCGTGGTTCAGCCCATCCCCAACCTGGGTGTCTCCAACGCCTTGCGCGCCAGCATCATCGGTTGGGCGAAAACCCTGGCAGCCGAGGTTGCCGCCGATGGCGTCACCGTCAACTCGGTCATTCCGGGACGCATTGCCACTGACCGTGTCGGCGAACTGGACGAGGCAGCGGCCAAGCGCAGCGGATCGACCGCAGACGCCATCGCCAAGGCTTCACGTGCCACCATTCCCATGGGCCGCTATGGGGAACCTGCAGAATTTGCCGATGCCGTGGCGTTTCTCGCCAGCGGCCGCGCTGGCTATATCACCGGCACTTCGCTGCGTGTCGACGGCGGCCTGATCCGCAGCACCTGACGTCCCTCACCTGATTTTTCCCTGCACCGTGGTGCAACCGGTTTTTCTGTGTCACCAGTTGATTTATATGTGTCAACTGGTGCAATTAATGAGAATGCAGACATGATCAACCCACTTTTGGCTCATCGTATGGGCCGCGTGCGCCCATCACCCACCGCAGAAATATCCGACAAGGTTCGCGCGCTGACTGCCGCTGGCCACTCAGTGATCAACCTGGGCGAAGGTGAACTCGATTTTCCTACCCCGTCGCACATCGCCGAGGCGGGCATTCAGGCGATCAAAGCGGGGGAGACCAAATACACTGCTGTGCCCGGCACGGCGCGCCTCAAACAGGCGATCATCGACAAGTTCGCCCGGGAGAATGGCCTTACCTACGCGCCCGGCGAAGTCATTGCCGGCGCCGGTGCCAAGCAACTGATCTTCAACGCCCTGATGGCTACGCTGAACCCGGGCGATGAGGTGATCGTTCCTGCGCCGTATTGGGTGTCTTATCCGGACATGGTTTCGCTGGCCGAGGGCCAATGCAAGATCGTCCAGTGCCATGAGGCCGATGGCTGGAAGCTGCAGCCGCAGGCGCTCGAAGCGGCGATCACGCCCCGCACTCGCTGGGTGCTGCTCAATTCACCGAACAACCCGACAGGCGCGGTTTACAGCGAGGCGGAAATCCGCAGCCTGACCGACGTCCTGTTGCGCCACGAGCACGTGCTGGTGTTGGCCGACGACATTTACGAACACACGCGCTTCGGTCAGCCGTTCTTCACCCCGGCCCAGGTCGAACCGCTGCTGGTGCCGCGCACCCTGACGGTCAACGGGCTGTCCAAGGCGTTCTCGATGACCGGCTGGCGCATCGGCTACGCGGGCGGACCGAAGTGGCTGATCGACGCGCTGCAAGTGTTGCAATCGCAAAGCACCTCCAACGCCAGTTCGATTTCTCAGGCGGCGGCAGTGGCTGCGCTGGACGGCGGCACCGGTTTCATCGATGAGTGGATCAGCCGTCTGGCGGCGCGCCGTGATCGGGTGCTGGCCAGCGTGGGCCGAATCGATGGGCTGGCGTGTGCGATGCCAGAAGGCGCGTTCTATCTGTTCGTGAACTGCCAGGGCATGTACGGCAGGACGACGCCGGACGGCAAGCTGATCACCGATGATTTTGCGTTCGCCAGTTATCTGCTGGACGCTGCCAAGGTCGGGACGGTGCATGGCTCGGCCTTTGGTGCACCGGGTTATCTGCGCATCGCCTACGCGGTGAATGACGATGTGCTGGCCGACGCCTGCCAGCGGCTGGAGCAGGTCTGCGCGCAACTCAAGTAACGAAAAAATCCCACGGTGGCATTGGCGTGCCGCCGTGGGATGCGTTTGGTTCAGCGTGGCGTTCAGATCTGCAACAACGGACGCTCCAGGGTGCCCAGCACGCGGTACCCGGTTTCAGTGATGACCACGGTTTCGCTGACGCCCACGGTGAACTCGCCGTAGATGCGCAGGGCAGGGGGAATGTGGAAACTCATGCCCGGCTGCAGCTCGGTTTTCACACCGCTGTACAGGCTCAGAATCGAGCCTTCGCCCCAGTCTGGCGCGAACGAAATACCCACCGAGTAGCCCGTGCGTTTCTTGAACGCATCAGTAAAGCCTGCACGGTCGATCACCGCCTGGCAGGCGATGTGCGACGCCTCGCAGGGCTCGCCCGGGCGCAGTGCATCCAGCGCGGCCTGCAACGCTTCCTGACAGACCTTTTCCATTTCGGCGGCGATGGCCGGCGGCTTGCCGAGCCAGGCGCACCGCATCAGCGCGGCGTGATAGCGATCGTGGCTGGCGGCCATTTCAAGAAATGCCGGTTCGCCGGCCTGCAGCACACGACGGCGCCAGGTGCCGTGGGGCACCCCGGTGCGAGGTCCGCTCGACACCAGCGGCTCCATGCCCATGTACTCGGAGCCCGCGGCAATCGAGGCCTGAAGCATGGCGGCAACCAGATCGTTTTCACTGGCGCCTTCGCGTACTGCGTTCATGCCTGCGCGCATGCCGGCATCGACATAACGGGCGGCGAACTCGAGCTTTTCGACCTCGGCGGCAGACTTCACCGCGCGCAACTTCTCGACCACGCCGGCGGCGTCATGAATGGCGCCGAGTTTGCCCTGCAGCGCTTCGTACACCGCAATCGGCAGGAACCAGCCGCGTTTGTCGATGGCAATACGGCGATTGCTCCAGCCCTTGCGCTCGATGGCCGCGACCAGAAAGCTCACCGGATCGTCGCCGTCCAGGTACACCGACGCGTCGCTGATGAAAGTGTTGGCAATGAAGTTGAAATACTCCAGCTGGCGGATGACGAACATCGGTTCGCCGTCCACCGGCAACACCAGCGCCTGGAAGGTGTAGTAACCCGGGGTTTGCTGACCGGTCAGGTAGAAAATGTTTTCCGGGCCGGTGACGATCATCACGTCGATGCCGGCGTTGGCCAGATTGGTCCGGGCGCGACGGATGCGCTCGTCGTATTCGGCCGCCGGGAAGGCGGACTCGCTGCCTTGACGGACGTTGGTTGGAGGCGTTGGGTTCATCAGAAACTCCGAATCAATTGAGTTTTTCCAGGATCAAGGGTGATCCCCAGTCCATGTCCTGCCGGCACCTGCACGGTGCCGTTGGCATACAGCAGTGGGCCGATGGGGTCATCGCTCAGGCCGTCGGCGCCATACAGCTCCGCGAAGCGCGGGTTGCTGGCGCACGCGACGTGCAGGGCGGCCGCCGTGGCCGCGGCGCCTTCGTTCATTTGTCCGATCATGCAGGGCACGCCCGCGCTTGCCAGCTGCCGCGCAGCCGCGAGACACGGCGCAATGCCGCCGACCTTGACGAGCTTGAGGTGCGCCCAGAGCTTGCCGCCCAGTGCGCAGAGGCGATCGACGTCGGCACGGCCGGCCAGACCTTCGTCGATCATCAACGGCACCAAGCTGTGCCGCGCCAGTTCCTCGATCGCCTGCCAGTCACCAGCGGCGATGGGCTGTTCCACATACGTCAGATCGAAAGCGGACAAGGCCTCCAGGTTCTTCGCCGCGGCCTCGCGGGTCCATTGACCGTTGGCATCCACGGCAATCTTGATGCGGGTGCCGAAGCATTCGCGCAGAGCCCGCAGACGCAGCAGATCCTCCTCAAAGGTGCTGACGGCGATGCGCACTTTCAGGTCGCGGAAGCCGCGGTCGACATAGGCTTGAGCCTGCGCGAGGAAGACGTCCATGGGCGACCAGAACAAGGTCTGGTTGCTGGCGTAACGGATGTCTGCTGCCGCAGCGCCCAGCCATTGCGCCAACGGCAATGCCGCTCGGCGCGCCAGAAGGTCGTGCAGCGCACAGTCGATCAGGGTGCGCACCGGCATGCTCAGGTTCGCGGCGCCTGTCGAGATCCGCGCCAGCATCTGCGCCGGGTCCTCTTCCAGGTTCAGCCCGTCGATCGCCTGCAGGGCCTGGGCGATCACCTGATCCGGGGTATAGCCGTTGAGGTAGGCGATGTTGATCCGGACCTCGCCGACGCCTTGATGCTGACCGTCGTCCAGGCACAGGTACAGCGATTGCAGCTCGCCGACACTGCCGGACGACGCCGTGTGCAGTTGCACGCCATTGCCGTAATGCAGATTGGCGCGGCGCAATGAGCCTGTGAGGATCATGCGTTTTTCTTCGCCAGCATCTGCAGGGCGATATCCCGGTAGATCAGGCTTGAGGCGATGAATTCATCGATTGGCACGAACTCATCCGGCTTGTGGGCGACGGCAAGGGTGCCGGGTCCGATGACCGTGCCGGTGGTGCCCAGGCTGCGGAAATGCACCAGATCGCAACCGCCCTGGAAACCGAACGGACCGGCGTTGCCGCTGTTGTGTTCGCGACAGGCGGCAAGGCTGGCCTGGACAATGGGTTCCGACTCTGCGGTTTCCGTGGCGCCGCCGGTGGTGGCTTTGTACTCGAGCACCTCGGCGCGCACGCCGAAGCGCTCATTTGCCAGGGCCAGCAGCTGATCGATCTCGGCCTTGACCTCGTTTTCGTCCTCGCCCGGCACCATGCGCCGATCCAGCAACAGGTCGCAGGCGCCCGGCAGCACGTTGTCGGCATGCCCACCGTTGATGCGGGTGACCGTCAGACTCGCTTCACCCACCAGCGCGTGACAGTGGCACTTCACCGAATGCTCGTGATGTTCCTCGATCAGTCCCAACAGCTGGCCGGCGCGGTAGATCGCGTTCTCGCCCAGATGCGGCGTGCCGGAGTGCGCGGTCACGCCATGCACGCGCACCAAGGGGCGCAAGCTGCCTTTGTGGGCAGTGAATGCGGCGTTGGAGGTCGGCTCGCCGATCACGGCGAAGTCGATGTGCGGCGGTTGATGAGCGACGTAGTGCTTGGCACCTTCGCTGGCGATTTCCTCGTCGGCGGCAAAGACCGCCATCAGCGTTCCGGACCAGCGTTCACGGCAGGCAATCAGCATGCGCGTGGCTTCGATCATCGCCACCATCGGACCTTTGGCATCGCAGCTGCCACGGCCATACAGCTTGCCGTCGGCTTCGTGCAGCACGAAGGGGTCAGTCTTCCAGCCTTCGCCGGCGGGCACAGTGTCGATGTGGGTGTTGAACGCGAACGTCGGGCCGGGGCCATTGGCGTACGTCGCGATCACGTTGACGCGGCCAGGCTTGTATTCCGACAGCGACAGGTCGAATCCTTCAGCTTCCAGCAGGACCTTGAGGTGTTGCGCCGCTTTCAGTTCATGACCGGGCGGGTTTTCAGTGTTGATTGCGACGAGGGCGGCCAGGTCGCGCTTCATGCGGGCGAAATCAGGTTGTTCGTTCATGGCAGGGTCTCAGTGCAGGATCTGATCAAGAAAGTGGCGGGTACGCGGATTGACCGTGCCGCCGAAGAAGTCGGCGTTGCTGGCGTTTTCGATGATTTCGCCTTTTTCCATGAACACGATGCGATCAGCTGCGCGTCGGGCGAAGCCCATCTCGTGCGTCACCACCAGGCTGGTCATGCCCTCGCTGGACAGGTCGGCCATCACGTCGACGACCTCGCGGATCATCTCCGGGTCCAGCGCGGAGGTCGGCTCGTCGTAGAGCATCACTTTGGGCTTCATCGCCAGAGAGCGGGCGATGGCCACCCGCTGTTGCTGTCCGCCGGAAATCTCGTCGGGATAGGCATCGGCTTTCTCGGGAATGCGCACTTTGCCCAGCAGCTCCAGGGCGATGTCATGGGCGTCGGCGCGGCTCATGCCCAGTACATTCATCGGCGCGAGCATGATGTTTTCGACCACGGACAGATGGGAAAACAGTTCGAAGTTCTGGAACACCATGCCGATGTCGCGGCGCAGCAAGTGCACCTGGCGACGGTCGTAATCGATGCGCCGGCCTTCGAAAAACAGGTCGCCGGCATCCGCCGGTTCCAGCTGGTTGACGCATCGCAGCAAGGTGGATTTGCCCGATCCGGAAGGGCCGATGATGACCACCGTTTCGCCGGAATGGACATTCAGCGAGCAATTCTTGAGCACCTGAAAAGGGCCGAAGTGTTTGTCGATGCCGATCAGTTCAAGCAGCGGTTTGCCGTTGACCGGAGGGGAGCTGGTTTTCTGCATGATCGTGTTCTCCTAGCGAACGGTGGCGCCGCGTGACGAGCCCAGCATGCGCTCGGTCAGGCTGACGCGCGGGCCTTTGCGGCGCTGTTTCGGGTCCAGGCGGCGTTCGATCAGGGCTTGTACGCCCATGAACAGCGTGGTCAGCACCAGGTAGTAGATACCGGCAGCTGTCAGCGCCTCGAAGTAGCGGAAGTTGGAACTGGCGGTCTGATTGGCGACCAGCATCAGTTCTTCGACGGCGACCACCGACACCAGCGCGCTGAGCTTGAGCATGCCGACCATCTGGTTGCCGATGGGAGGCAGGATCATGCGCGTGGCTTGCGGAATCACCACATGGCGCAGCACGGCGAAAGGCTTCATGCCCAGGGCCAGAGCGGCTGTGCGCTGACCTTTTTTCACAGCCTGCATGCCGGAGCGAATGATTTCGGCCATGTACGCGCCTTCGTTGAGCGACAGGGCCAGCACTGCGCTGACCATCGCTGTCAGGCGTATGCCGAATGTCGGCAGGACGTTGTAGATGAAGATGATCTGAAACAGCACCGGTGTGCCGCGAAACAGCCACAGGTAAACCAGCGCGACGGTACGGCCGACTCGCGTGTTGCTGTCCTGGAGCAGGGCGATGATCACGCCGACAGCCACACCGAAGATCAGTGAGTACATGGTGATCAGCAAGGTGGTGACGGCGCCATGGAAGAACGCCGGGGAAATCAGGTATTGCAGGACCAGGTCGAACGACATGATGCTTCCTCAGTGAGCGGTGCCGGGCGCCGAATCAACACGCCGCCCGGGCTTCTGGAAATGGGCTTCAGTCGAACAGCGAAACGCTTGCAGGGAACTTCCATTTTTCGATGATTTGCTTGTAGGTACCGTCGGCGACGATTTCCTTGAGTGCGCCTTGCAAGGCATCGCTCATGGCCGTATTGCCTTTGGCAACGGCCATCCCGATCTGAGTCTGGGATTCGAATTCAGGGCCTACGGTTTTGTAGACGCCCGGCACTTCGCGCAGCATCTGGACGACGCCCGGCGTCGAATCGAACGTTGCATCGGCGCGTCCCTGACGCAGGCTCAAGGCCGAAGCCTGAGCGGTCGGCAAGGTCTGCACTTTGATCGCCGCAAGCCCGGCGCTCGTGCAGCGTTTGTCATCTTCGCGGGCGTAGGTTTCTTCGATGCCACCCAGGGTGACCGCCACGGTCTTGCCGCACAGCGAGTTGTCGCGGCCGGTGATCTTGGCCGGGTTGTCCAGGGTGACCACCACCTGATTGCCGATGCGCAGGTAAGGGACGAAATCGACCTGAGTCGCGCGAGCTTCGTTCATGTACATCGCCGAGTTGATCAGGTCGACGCGCTTGCCCTGAAGCGCCGGGATCAGGCCCTGGAACTCCATGTTCATGGCCTTGGGCGTCAATGCCAGCTTCTTGCCCAGGGCCTCGATGAGGTCGATGTCGAACCCGGTCAGTTTGCCGTTGGACTGGAACTCGAAAGGCGCGAAGGTGGCCGCCGTGCCGTAGGTCAATTCACCGGCCGAGATCACCGGAGCCGTTGCGCCGGTCGCAGCGCTGACGAAAGGAGCGACCAGGAGTGAGGACAGTACTGCGAGGGCGCGCAGGTGGGTGGAAAGTGTTCTGGTCATAGCTGTCTCCAAGGTTCAAATTTATTGCACTATTTGTATCAAGTAGTGCAAATAAGTCTAAGGTCGTAGTGAGTCTTCAGAGGGCGTACCGCACTGAAGTGGTGCATTAGGTTGTTGGTTTTAGGTGCATCAAGCAGGGGAGGCGCAGCCCAGAGGGGCGTCAATCAAATGGAGCAAGATGTGTTCCATGTTGTTATACGTGTGTCGCAATCTACCGGGTGGCCTCGTCCTCAACGACGGATGGCGGAGCACTCGACGTCATGGCTGCGCGCATGAAGTCTTCGATCAGCGGGTGCGGCTTGCCGGCGGTGGAGCACTGCTCGGGGTGGCCTTGCATGCCTTGATAGAAGACGTGGTGCGGCCAGGCCATGGCGTCGACGACCTGTCCGGTGGCGTCGGTCGCCGTGATGATCATGCCTGCTGTTTCGAGGGGGTCGACGAGGTCGGGATTGAGGAAAAAACGGTGGTTGCAGCGGATCACCGGATGGCTTTGAAAGCGCTGCTCAGTGGCTGCCACCTTGAAGCTCAGGCGACGATCGCCGAGGCGATGTTCCTCGAGGCCCGGCAAACCGGCCATCGGCACGAAGCTCTTGATGGGCGCGTCCGGCGCGGCCTCGGCCATGTTGGCCTGTTCAAGTCCCGGAAGGCTCTGGGCCAGGGCGGTCGTCATCGACTGCATGCCCAGGCACAGCCCGAGCACGGGTGTGCCCGATAGCAGGCCATGGCGGGCCGCACGGATTTGCCCTGGCACGTTGTTCATGTCCGAGCCGCCGGGCAGGACGATGCCGTCCACGTCAGCCAGCGCCTGTACGTCCAGCGATTGCGGATCGACAAAGCGGACCTGCATCTCGAGGCCGCAGGCGTCGGCGGCATCGGCCAGTGCGGCGAGGGTCGCCGGATACACGTCCTTCTGATCCGCTTCGGCGCCGACAAGCGCCACGCGCAACAGCGCCAGGTCCGACGCTGTGGACGGCCGCGAATCGACCTTCATCCAGCGTCCGGACGCGTCCCGGCTCCAGCGACCGTGAGCGGTAGGGCGGCCGTGCTGATCCTGCAGATACCATGAATCGTGATCGTCTCGGACCGTCAGATGACAGACCGAAACCCCGGCGGCCTCGGCTTGCTCGACCAGGGTCTGCAGCGTTGCACTCAACTGGTGTGCGTCATCCCAGGGGACGACCACGTCGCACTCACCGGCCCGGGCAATGATCGCCTGGGGATCGCTGGCCGCCTCGATCTGGCGGTCGGTCAGCCGTTCGTACCAGAGCAGTCCGCTTGGGACCAGCGAGCCGCTGCTCGCCACCATTTGTACGCGGTCAGCGCCTTGGGTTGAGTCGAACGCGATCGGCAGATGCATCAACACGGCATTCTGCGCACAGGCGACGGTGGCAGCCATCGCGCCATACAACGCAGGAGAACAGGGCGAATGATGAACCAGCGTCAGTGTCATTGATGACTCCTCGGAAAAACCTGACCACAACAATGCTTGCATAGACTGTAGGTTTGCCGGCATTCGAGCTAGCATGTTTTTATTGTTTCAAAAAAAAGTATTTCTTATGGACACGCGTTACCTGAGCTGTCGTGGACTGCGGGTCGATCGTCGATGCCGCCCGTACAGAAGGCGTGACAGCTGCGGCTGTCAGTCAACGGATGCAGGTACTGGAGCGTACGCTGGGCTTTGCGCTGTTGTCCCGCGTCGGGCATTCCGTGAAAGCCACCGAAGCCTGCGTTGCCCTGTTGCCGCGGGTGCGTCATATCGTCGGGCAGGTCGCGCTGCTTGCCGGCGATGCCGACGCGAGCGGGTTGACTGGATCACTGCGCATCGGCGCCATCTCCACCACGCTCGCCGGGCTTTTACCCCGGGCATTGCTGGAGCTGAGTCGTCTTGCCCCAGGCATCAAGACCTCGATCTTGCCCGGGACATCGCGCTCTTTGTACATGGCGCTGCAAAATGGCGAACTGGACGCCGCCGTGATCGTGGCGCCGCCCTTTGACCTCCCGAAAATGTTTCGCCTGGCGCCGCTGCACGTCGAAAAGCTGGTGCTGGCCTCCAAAGCCCCGCCAGGGATGAGCATTTCCGAGGCCCTGCAGAGCTTTCCCTACGTCTGCTACGAACCCACTTCCTGGGGCGGGCTGCATGCCAAACGCTATCTGGACGATAACGGTCTGGCGGTGACGCCGCTGTTCAGCCTGGACGGCCTTGAAGCGATTGCGGCCCTTGTCGCCAACGGCATCGGCGCGAGCCTGATGCCCATGTGGTCGGGACTTGAGCAGCTCGCCAAGGACTTCACCATCACGCCCGTCGGTGACGGCTACGACCGCGAAATCGTGCTGGTGACGCTCGCCCATACGGACCGGCCGCGCATGCTCGAAGTGTTGCTGCAGGCACTCGCCAAGTGATCGGTGCGTTGCGCGTGCCGCTGATCGCGACGTCTCGCCTGGATGAAGGTCACGTATTGACATATCGATAAATCTCGATACGATCGCGGCATGGACCTGATCGAAATATTCAAAGCCCTCTCGAATCCCACACGCCTTCAAATCCTGAAAGGTTTGAAAGACCCTGTGAAGAACTTCCCCCCGCAGGATGAGGGTGACGTTCACACCGTGGGCGTGTGTGTCAGCAGTATTCAGGAAGGGATCGGACTGTCTCAGTCAACGGTCTCTGGCTACCTTGCCACCCTGCAGCGCGTGGGGCTGGTCGAGGTCAGGCGGATCGGTCAGTGGACTTACTACAAGCGCAATGAAGCTACGATCAGTGCGCTTGGCGAGGTCATAGGGAAAGAGTTGTAAGTTTTTTTTACCCTAACATATCGAGATATCTCGATATCCCTCTTTGTAGATTTGAGGATTCATGATGAAAGCGATGGTGCTTAACTCATTCGGCGGGCCGGCCTCGTTCGAGCTGTGCGATGTGCCCAGGCCAGTGCCTCAGGCCGGGCAGGTGCTTGTGCGGGTCCATGCAACCTCCGTCAACCCACTGGATTATCAGGTTCGACGCGGCGATTATCCCGATCTGGTGCCGCTGCCGGCCATCACCGGGCACGACGTATCCGGCGTGGTCGAGGCGGTCGGTCCGGGCGTGACGGCGTTCGTGCCTGGCGACGAAGTCTGGTACACCCCGCAAATCTTCGACGGTGCAGGCAGCTATGCCGAATACCACGTTGCCGCTGAAAGCATCATCGCCAAGAAACCTGCTTCCCTCAGCCACCTTGAGGCGGCGAGCCTGAGCCTGGTGGGCGGTACGGCATGGGAAGCGCTGGTCGTGCGTGCGGCGCTGAAGGCAGGGGAGAGCGTTCTGATACACGGCGGCGCGGGAGGTGTGGGCCACGTGGCGATCCAGCTGGCCAAGGCCATGGGCGCCAGAGTGTTTACCACGGTGCGCCAGGCCAACGCTGAATTCGTCCGCACTGCAGGGGCGGATGTGATCATTGATTACGAGAAAGAAGATTACGTCGATGCTGTTCTGCGGGAAACCTCAGGCCACGGCGTCGATGTCGTGTTCGACACCATCGGCGGCAATACCTTGTCGCGCAGCCCCGACGCGCTCGCACAGCTGGGCCGCGTGGTCTCGATCGTGGACATCGCTCAGCCACAGAATCTGATGCAGGCGTGGGGCAAGAACGCGAGTTATCACTTCGTTTTCACCCGGCAGAATCGCGGCAAGCTCGATGAGCTGAGTGCACTGGTGGAGCGCGGCCAGCTGCGGCCCCAAGTGGGCGCGGTCTACCCGCTTGCCGACATCGCGCTCGCCCATGCCCGGTTGGAAAGCCCGAATCACGGTGTTCAAGGCAAGATCGCGATTGCTGTCGAGCCGTCGCTCATCGCGTGAATGCAGCCCTTCATCCACCTGAATCGATTCCGAGGAACACCATGATTTACGAGATCGCTTTGCTCCCCGTTCATCCTGATCGCATCGACACGTTCAGGCATGCTTTCGCCGAGGTCGCGCCGTTGCTCACGCGTGCAAAGGGCTACATCGGTCACCTGCTCGCGCAGGGGATCGAGCGCCCTGAACACTTCAACCTGATCGTGCAATGGCGGTCACTCGAGGATCACTCGCCAGGTTTCGAAGAGAGCGAAGATCATCAGCGGTTCATGCAGGGGCTGGGGCATTACTTCTCGGCGGAACCGCAGGTCTACCACATCGAAGGCGCCGCTTTTTTCAACGGGGCATAGGCTGCCCGGCAGCACCGTCTGCTTGCCTGATCCCGCCTGCGCGCGTGCAGCGCCTCAGAGTAATGAGCAAACATTGAGCAGGATCGGGATCACCCCCGCAATCACCTCGACGCCATCATTGATTGAGCAGCCAGCGCAAAGGTCGCTGGCTTTCTCTTACTTGATGGACGTCGCAGGGCGGCGCAGGGTCAGACACGATGACAGAGAAACGGGCAAATACGGTGGCGCTCGTGACGGGTGCCTCGAGCGGAATAGGTCAGGCGATTGCGCTGGCGCTTTCCGGCACCGGTGCGAGCGTGGCATTGGTGGGGCGGCGTGCCGACCGACTTGACGCGTTGGCGGGCAAGATTCGCGATGCCGGCGGCACCGCGCTCAGCATCCCGGCGGACCTCACCTCCAGCGCAGACGCCGCGCAAGTCGTCGAACGCACGATTGAGGCGTTCGGCCGGCTCGACACGCTGGTCAACGCTGCTGGCCTGATGCTCAACGGGCCGTCGATCGAGTCGCCTCTGCACGAATGGGACCAGATGATCGACATCAACTTGCGTGGCCTGGTCTACATCACCAAAGCCGCGCTGCCGCACCTGGTTGCCGCCGTCGCGACCAGCCCGCGATCAGTGGTCGACGTGATCAATATCTCGTCCGTGGCCGGACGTGTCGCCGCTGCGCAGGTGGCGGTCTACAACGCCACGAAGTTCGCGGTCACGGCGGCAACGGAGGCGTGGCGACAGGAGTTCACCCGACAGTCCGTGCGCTTCTCGGTGATCGAACCTGGCGCGACCGCCACAGAGTTGTTCGATCAGAAGTCAGGGCAGTGGGAAGGGTTTACCTCGATGTTCGGCGAGGTCGAGCGGCTGCATGCTGAAGACGTGGCCAATGCGGCGCTGTTCATCGCCACCCAGCCACGCCGGGTCGCCATCAACGAAATCGTCATCCGTCCGACCGATCAGTCCTGAGTTGGATCAGGCACAGGCCGTCACATGCGCCGGCTTGCGGGTTGCCTTCACAGGCGAGGAAAATTTGCTCGTCGCGCCGTCTCTCGGCACTCTAAAGAAAGTACCGCTTGTGAACGCCTCGGGAGACACGGGCATGACCCCACATCAGGCAACGCATTGTCAGGAGGACACGTCGGCGGTTCGCTCCCGAATCGCCGCGACCATCGTCAGTTACCTCGACGGCCAGCAAGAGCGAGACACAACTGTCTCGGGCCTGACTCTGATTCAACGCACAGCCCCGGTTCCGGTGACCTCGTTTGTCTACGAGCCCTCGCTTGCGATGATCATGCAGGGGCGCAAGCACATATTCCTGGGACAAACGACCCATTCCTACGATGAGTCATTGTTCTTTCTGACCTCGGTGGGGCTGCCGACGATGACGGAGGTGGTCGAAGCGAGCGAGGAGCGCCCCTACGTTTCGGTGCTTCTCAACCTGAACATGGCGATGATCAGGAGCGTCATCGCTGAGATCGCCATCCACGATCACTACCCCCAGGGCGGCACGGCCCAGGCTTTTGGGCCTGCCGATCGCCGGTTGTTCGAAGTCATGGAGCGGCTGATCAATATTGCCGTCGCCCCATCCGCCAATGTTTTTCTCGAAAACCTGGCCAAGCGCGAACTGTTGTATTACCTGCTGACAGGCCCTGCAAGCCAGCGCGTGCAGCAAACTGCATTGCTGGGCACGCAGGGCAACAAAGCCAGCAAGGCGGTCGAGTGGCTGCATCGACATTATGCCGCGCCACTGCGCATCGCCGAACTGGCTGAGCTTTGCTCAATGGCCGAGTCGAGCCTGCACCATCGCTTCAGGGCGCTGACCTCCATGAGCCCGTTGCAATTCCAGAAGAATCTGCGCCTGCACGAGGCCAGAAGGCTGCTACTGTCCCAGGACATCGACACGGCGACCGCCGCCTATCACGTGGGTTATGAAAGCGTGCATCAATTCAATCGCGAATATAAACGCGCATTCGGCGCGCCTCCGAGGGCCGATATTCAGTCGGTGAAGCGCCTCGGCGCGAGCTGATCGAACCGTCGTGCGCTTCGTCCCGGAAAGTGCAAGACCGATCAAATACTTGATCCCTGATTTGATAACCTCATCCCCATTGTTCATGGAGCATGGTTATGAGGAATGTGGAAAGCGCCTTGTGGTTCATCGAGCGTGAACTGGGCTCGGAGCTGGATCTGGGAAAGGTGTCTTGCCACTGTGGGATCTCTCCTTTTGCAATGTCCCGTCTTTTCGCACTATCGACGGGGTGGCCGGTCATGAAATATGTACGCGCCCGTCGCCTGACTCAGGCGGCCTTGGCATTACGCCAGGGAGCGCCCGACATCCTGCAGGTGGCACTGGATGCCGGCTATGGCTCCCATGAAGCCTTTACTCGCGCGTTCAGCGAGCTGTTCGGTATCACGCCCAAACGCGCCCGCGAGACCGGGCATGACCTTCGGCTGGTGCAGCCTTTGCGCATGAAAGAGATGAAACCGGTGACATTGTCCGAACCCCGTTTCGAAAGCAGATCAAGCTTCCTGATTGCAGGCCTGGGCGATCGGTTCACCTTTGAAAAGAACGAGGGCATCGTGGGCCTGTGGCAAGCGCTGATTCCTCATCTGGGTAACTTGGCGGGCCAAGTGGGTGGCACAAGCTACGGGCTTTGTTGTAATCCTGGCGAAGATGGAAGCTTCGAATACATCGCAGGCGTCGAAGTGTCTGCGATCGACGGTCTGCCGCCGCACTTCCGGCATTTCCGCGTCCAGGAACAGTATTACGCCGTCTTTCGTCACTTGGGCCATCTCGACGATCCATCAGACCTTTTTCACCGTCTTCAACAGTTGGCTGCCTGAATCCAGCTATATGCTCGCGGACGCGCCTGAATTCGAGCAGTACAGCCCGGATTTTGATCCCTCACAAGGAAAGGGCCACGTCGACATCTGGATTCCGCTGGTCACGGCAAGCTGAACGTCACGCGCTGGCGCCTTCATCCAGGCCTGTGAAGTTCAAGGCACGTCTTGAGTACCGTCGTCCCGTCGCAAGCCGTGGCTGCTGTTGCCGCTAGATCCGATGATGCGCCACCAGAAAATCCACGAACAACCGCACCCGCGCCGGCATCGTGGCACCCCCGACGAACACGGCATGAATGGGCTCCTGGTCGCCGGGGTTCCAGCTTTCCAGAAGCGGCAGCAGATCGCCGCGTTGCAGGTCTTCACTGACGGTGAAACGGCCGATGCGCGCAATGCCGGCGCCGACTCGCGCAAGCTGCGCGAGCGCTTCGCCACTGCTGCATTCGATGTTGCCGCTGACCTGAAGGGAAAACTCTTTTCCGTCGCGCATGAACGGCCAGTTGGGTTCGGCACGCCGGAAATTGAAGCGCAGGCAGTTGTGGCGCAGCAGGTCTTCCGGTTCTTCGGGAATGCCGTGGCGCTGCAGATACTCGGGCGATGCCACGACCACCTGGCCGGTGTCGCCGATGCGTCGCGCGGTCAGCGGGCTGTCGGGCAGATGCCCGAAGCGGACCGCCACGTCGGCCTGGCCGCCGAGAATGTCCACCACTTCATCGCCGAGTGTCAGGTCGATGACGATGTTCGGGTAGCGGGCGCTGAACGCTGCCACCAATGGAACGATCGCCATCCGGCCGTGACCCAGGGCGGCGCTGACGCGCAACCGGCCTTTTGGAACGCCTTGGTCGGCGATGGCTTCTTCGACTTCCGCCATGTCGGCAAGAATGCGCATGGCGCCGCGCAGAAAGGCTTCGCCTTCGGCGGTGAAAGTGATCGCCCGGGTCGTGCGCAGCAGGAGGCGGGTGCCGAGGCGCTGCTCGGTACGCGCGATGATCCGGCTGACGGCCGAGGGTGTCAGGCCCAGTGCGCGTGCAGCGGCGGAGAGGCTGCCTTCCTGCGCGACAGTGGCGAACACCGCCATTTCACCTGACCTGCCATTGACGTCCATTCGTGCTCCTGGCGCAAAGGTGATTGCCAAAAATGCCGTCTACCGGCTTCAAACGCTGGATCGTAGCATTGGCGGCATAGATAAGGAGCCTTCCATGCGTATCAATCCACCACTTGTCGCACTCGCCATGGGTGCCTTCGGCATCGGCGTCACCGAGTTCGCCCCCATGGGCATGTTGCCGGGCATCGCTGCCGATCTCGGCGTTTCCATTCCTGCCGCCGGGCTGCTGGTCAGCGCCTACGCCTTGGGCGTGTTGCTCGGCGCGCCGCTGATGACCCTGACCACCGGCCGGATTCCCCGGCGTTATCTGCTGATCGGACTCATGGCGATCTTTACCCTCGGAAACCTGATGTCCGCACTGGCGACCGATTACTACGGCCTCATGGTCGCCAGGGTGGTGACCTCCCTCAATCACGGCGCGTTCTTTGGCGTAGGTTCCATTGTCGCTGCCAGCGTCGTCGCCCCGGAAAAACGCGCCGGGGCGGTGGCCGCCATGTTCATGGGGCTGACCGTCGCAACCATCGGCGGGGTGCCGCTCGCCGCCTGGTTTGGCGAATGGTTCGGCTGGCGCACGGCGTTCTGGGGCATCACCGGCCTGGGCGTGATCGCGATGATCGCGTTGTGGTTCGCGCTGCCCAACCTGCGGCTGCCGCAGAGCGGCGGCGCGCTGGCTGAAATCCGTGTGCTGGGCCGCGGCCCGGTGCTGGGCGCCCTGGCCCTGACGGTGGTGGGCTCGGGGGCAATGTTTACCGTGTTCACCTACATCGCGCCGATCCTCAGCAGCGAGGCCCACGCGTCCACCGCCTTCATCACGGCGATGCTGGTGCTGTTTGGTGTGGGCTTGACGCTGGGCAACGTCTGGGGCGGCAAGGCTGCCGATCGCTCGATCGACCGGACGCTGGTCGTCTCACTGAGCGTGCTGATCCTCGTCCTGCTGGCGTTCACGGTGCTGATGCAATGGCCGCTGCCCGCCGCCGTGGCGATCCTGATCTGGGGTATCGCCAGCTTCGCACTGGTGCCGCCACTGCAGATGCGCGTCATGGAAGCGGCCAAAGACGCGCCCAGCCTGGCATCGGCGGTGAACATCGGCGCTTTCAACCTCGGCAACGCCATCGGTGCAGCGCTGGGTGGCGCCGTGATCAACGCCGGCCTGGGATACCCGGCGATCTCCCTGGCCGGCGCCGCCATGGCGGCGCTGGGACTGCTGATGGTATTGGCCTTCGCCTGGCGCTCCAGAACGGTTGCCGCAGCGATAGTGTAACGAGAGGGCACCTGCGTTCCGGAGGTATCGCCCTGCGCTCACCCTTTCAAAAAGCGTTTCGGGCGGTCGGAGGGCGGCGTGCGGCTGCTGTCGTACCTGCCGAACAGACGGTAGCGATTTAGCGCGACTTTGTCGTACATCCAGTCGCGGACCTTGCGCGGAACACATTTCGCTACCCTGAGCCAGGACCACGGCGGCGGCAAGCGAGCGAGGATTTCGAACATCGCGTCCGAGCGGACGAAGAACCGGTCGTTGCTGATCAGCACAATGGTGTTGAACTGATCGGTTGGCAGCCCCGCCCATTTGAGCAGCGCCTGGCCTTGGGACGACTGCACCGTCGCGAGGAGAATCCGGACCGGACGGTCATGTTGAATGATGAATTTCGCCCACCCGTTACACAGCTTGCAGGTGCCATCGAAGAGCACCACCGTTTCGCCGGTTTGCAGGAACGGGGCAGAGCAGGAGGGCTGGTTGATCATCGCGGGTTCCCGTGGGTTTGCCAGGCGCAGTGATCGTCATTTCGCCACCTCGCAGATTTGCCATCGTCAATCAGTGCACCATAGTCGCATAACCATGGACACGCCGCCGGGCTGGAAGCACAGGAGGCCGATGTCCCTGTGTCTCCGGCGCCGCTCCGCTGGTAATCAGGTGCGGCCTCAGCGCTTGCGCATCATGAGCAGCGCGATGACGACCGCCATCGCTGCAATCACCGTCGCGATCCAGCCCAGTGCGCCCAGGCCGAATTGGCCGATGCCCAGACCGCCGAGGATTGCGCCTAGCCCGATGCCCGCGTTTGCCGCCGAAATGTTCAGCGACGCCGCGAGCGCCTGGGCTTTCGCGCCTGCCTGCATCACCCGGACCTGGCAGATGGGGAAGAGTGCCGTGTACGCCACGCCCCATACTGCCAGCGCGCAGATCAGCCAGGGATGATTGGCTGCCAGAGGCGCGGCGGCGCTCATGCCGACGCCCAGCACGATCAGGAACAAGACCATCGCCCCAAGCGGGTAGCGATCCACCAGCGTTCCGCCCCAGTGGTTGCCGATCATGCCCACGGCGCCGAACCCCATCAGCCACCATCCCACGTGGTTTGCCGGAACGCCGGCCAGGCTTTGCAGGATGTCGGCCAGGTAGGTATAGGCCGTGAACATCGCCGTGAACGTCAGCACCGACAACAGAATGTGGGCGAGAAAGCGTGGCTGTTTGAGGATGTCGGTCTGTTTCTCGCCTTGCTGTTTCTGCGGGGACGACGGAAGCGTGGGCATGCAGAGCTGCATGAGCGCCGCGATGATCAACGAGATGACGGCAAGCACCCAGAAGCTGCCGCGCCATCCGAGGGTGTCAGCCGCAACCGTACCCAACGGCACGCCGAAGACCAGCGCGGCGGAGATGCCCAGATAAACACGCGATACGGCTTTGCCAGCGTTACCCGGACCTGCGAGTTGCCCGGCGGTCTCGCTGGCGGTTCCCCAGAAGACCGGCAAGCCGAGCGCAGGGATGAACCGGGCCAGCGCCATTACCCAGATGTTGGTCGACAACGCGGCAAGCACGTTGGATGCCGCGAAAACCAGCAGGATCAGCGTGAACAGTTTCTTGCGTTCGACGCCGGCCAGTCTGGCTGTGAGGACAGGCCCGAACAGCATCACGGTGAACGCGAAGAGCGTGACCACCTGACCGGCGACGGCCACCGAGACGTTGAGGTCGCGCGCCATCGCCGGCAACAGCCCGACGATCAGGAACTCGGTGGTGACGATGATGAAGGCGGCGACCGCCATGATGAGGATCTGAACGGCGGATCGCGCGGAAGCTGAGGGCGCTCCCACCGCTTCTGTGGTCGAAGGATGCATGAAAGGTGACGCTCCAGGAGATTTTGGCATAGCCTATTGGAGATTTGCCGTCTCATCCGGGATATAAATGACCGGTCATGCGGAACTGGATTCAGTAATCGAGAGGTGCCATGTATTCTTCGGAGCGGCTCAAAGGAATCGATGTGTTCGTCACGGTCGCCGACGTGGGCAGCTTCGCCAATGCCGCGCTACGCCTGAATCTGACGGCATCGGCGGTCAGCAAGAGCGTCGCCCGGCTGGAGCAGCGATTGGGACAGCGCGTGTTCGCCCGGACCACCCGACGGCTTTCTCTGACCGAGGCGGGCGTCAAGTATTACCGAACCTGCACCGGCGTGCTGGCTGACCTGGAGGAATCGGAGCTGGAGATCGCTTCTGACCGGCACGAGCCCCATGGTCGGGTGCGGATCGACTTGCCAGCGTCCTACGGACGCCTGCACGTGCTGCCGTTGATACTTGAATTCGGTCGAGCGTATCCGTTGCTTCACCCGCACATTTCCTTCTCGGATCGCTTCGTCGATCCGGTCCATGAGGGGATCGACATCGTGGTTCGAATCGGTGGGCCGGACGCCTGGCATTCCGGTCTTGGCCACAGGTTCATAGGCGCTCAGCGTCTGGTGTTCTGCGCGGCCCCCCGTTACCTCAGTGAGTACGGCACGCCGCGTTCAGTCACGGAACTGGAGAACCATCACTGCATTGCATACGGGCTCACGGATGGGCAAGGTTGGCCCGTGGTTTCTCAAGGGCCGTCTGCCGGGCGATCAGGAGCGACGCGTCATCCATCCCCGCATCGCGGTGGGTGACGGCGAAGGCGAAGTGTCGGCAACACTGGCGGGCTACGGCATTGCGCAGTTGCCTACCTGGCTGGTTCAGGGGCATCTCGATGAGGGGCGCCTGGTTGAGGTTCTGCCCGAGCTTGCAACGGAAGGTCTGCCGATGAACCTTGTCTGGCTCAAGACCCGGGAATCCTTGCCGAAGGTGAGCGTCCTGCTGGACTACCTGAGTGAACATCTCGCGCCCCATGGAAGCGTATGAGCCGCTGCGGCGTCGGCCGGTCTGGCGCGCAGACTGCACTGTTCGACCGCTGTCGAAGTCAGGCCGACGGCGCTACGTAATCGCGCACATGACTGGCCGTTTCCGAACACCACCGGTTCCGGCCGCCGTTCTTCGCGGCGTACAAAAATGCATCCGCCGACTTGATCAGTCCTGCGGGCGTGGTCCCGTCCCTGGCCGGCGTGCCGCAGGCGACGCCCGCGCTCGCGGTCACCCTCCCGAGCGGATGATCGGCATGTTCGATGTCCAGCGCCCGAATGGCTTGCAATATCGCCTCGGCCAACTGCCCGGCGCCGCGTACATCAGTGTCCGGCAGCAGCACCGTGAACTCTTCACCACCGTAACGCACCGCCAGATCCGCTGGCCGCTTGAGGGCTTGCCTGATAGCCGAAGCCACGTGGCGCAGACACTCGTCACCGGCAGGGTGGCCATAGCGGTCGTTGAAGCGCTTGAAATAATCGACATCCAGCATGATCAGCGCCAGAGGCGTGTCTTGGCGCCGCGCCCGTTCCAGCTCCTGTGCCAATGCGATATCCAGCTTTCGACGATTCCCCAGGCCCGTCAGGCTGTCTGTCAGCGCCATGTCGTGAACCGTCTGATGCGCGATGCGAATCTGTTCCTCCAGTTCGATGCGCGCACGCAACTGGGTCAGCACCAACACACCGAAACCGCTGAGTCCGGCGATGAGCACGAGCAGCACCATGCCGGTCTTGAACAGATCATGGCGCCAAGGCCCGACGAAAGACTCCCGCGAAAGACCGGCTTCCACAACGAGCGGATACGACGTCAGAGCCCTATAGGCATAAAGCCTGTACGTGCTGTCGATGACCGCTTTGACCTCAGCGACACCTTCGTTCGAGAACGGAAGATAGCGGGTAAAGATCTCGCTCTGCGCAAGGCTGCGGTCTGTCGCCGGGGACACGAAAGGCCGCCTGACGAGCACTTCGCCGCTGCGCATCGCCAGCACCAGCGCGCCTTTGTCGTCAATCTTGAAATCCCCGTAATAGTCGAGGAAATAGCTGACCTTGATGGTGCCCAGAAGAACGCCGGCAAACGATCCATCGGGGTTGTCCAGCCGACGGGATATGGGAATGACCAGCTCGCGCGAGGAGCGGCTTCTCACAACGGTGCCAATGCGAACCTCTCGCCCGGGATGGGTGCGGTGGAAGGTGAAATATTCACGGTCGGCATTGTTGGCCGTTTCGGGGGTGATGTACTGATTGGTGACGACCCAGTCGCCGTTCGCCGCATAAATGAACAAGCCCTGGAGCTGCGGCATGATTCTGGTCTGCTGGTCGAGCAGAGCGCGGATCCGGGGGACATCGATGTTGCCGAGTCCGTCGCCTTCCACCCGCTCGCGCAATTCGGCGGTCAGCACATCGACCTGGCGGACGGCGTCCTCGGCATGTTGCGCCGTGGCCTGGGCAAGGTTTCTGACGGAGTCCTGGGCGGAGGCATAGGCATGACGATAGTCCCTCCAGGATCTCCACCCCTCGACGGCCAGAAATGAAACCACCATGAGTAGCATGAAGCTTAACGTCAGTCGAAAGACCGCGGCGCTGTTGTCACTGTTTAACGAAAGGCTTTCGCGGCCGGGATCGGCCGACGAAGGTCTCACGGGTTTGCGTCCACGCATTATCAATCCTCACTGGAGGCTTCCAGGCCGCATCAGACTACCGACACGGGTGCGTCTCGGTAGACATCAGCACAGGCGCCAATGATCGGTGAGTGGGGCGATTTGCTCAGCATCGTCGATCACCGGCCGTTTCCTGACCGTTCGCGGTTGAAGACAGGATCATCTGATACAGGCGCTCGGCGGCCGGGGAGAGCACGCGTCCGCGGCGCTTGATCAGCCCGCTGGTGCGGTTGAGCACGGGTTTGATCAACGGCACGGCGCATGATTCCGAGCGCATCAGGTGAGGCGGAATCGCCAGTTGCGGAACCGCCGCGACGCCCAGACCGGCGGCCACCATGTCGACCACAGTCCGGACGTGCCGGGCTTCGCAGATGGCCGTGGGCAGGTCGGGAACGTCCGCCAGTGCCAGATCCAGCAGCAAACGGTTGCCGCTGGCCTTGCTCACCGCGATGCAGTCGTGCCGGGTCAGCTCCGCCCAAGTGACTGAGCGCCGGGACGCCAGCGCATGGTCACGACGGCAGGCCACCACGAATCGCTCCTTGAAGATCGGGACGAGCTCCAGATTCGCTTCCTGCACACCGATGTAGTTGATGCCGAAGTCGGCCTCGTTGCGCGCCACCGTGGAAAGCACCTCACTGGCGCCTTCGTCCAGCACGCGGACCAGAATGCGCGGGTACAGCCGTTGAGAGTTGGTCAGTACCGTCAGCAGGCAATGATGCACGGCGGTCGGCACGCAAGCGAAGCGCTCGCGCCACTGGCGGCAGCCGTTGAGCTGGACGCCTTGGGCTCAGCCGAAAATGCCAGGCCCGAGACGGTTGCGGCGCCGGACCCGGATCTGCCCGCCAACGTGCGCAGGGAAGGCTGCCGCACGCTGACGAACTGGGTCGGTGTCGCGGTCGGCGGCTCCCATCATGAAACGGTGAGCGAGCGATCGTTGCGCTGAAGCCTTTTTCGGGGCCAGAACAAGCGAGTCTGCTGGGGCGCAGCGAGCGGTTCGACATCATGAACGCGGCGTTTCTAAGATTGCCACGTTGGCGACCTCAAAGGCCTGAGCCTTCCAGCGCGGTGCCGTTTCATCTCCCATGACAATAATCGTCCCGCGTCCATCACGACGGGACACTGGCGTGGTGCCTGAAGGCGGACGCGGCATTCGCTGACCCGGCTCGGGATTCAGCGGGCATGAACCCCGATCGGACGCGGTATGGCGTGCCGGATCTACCGAGGAAACCGGTTGTTGGTGGTGCCCTTGGCAGTGTCGACGAACCAGAAACCATGGTCGTCGGCTTTCACAATGTTGCATTCCTCGCCGTAGGCCGAATACGTCACGCAAATGACGTCGCCGGTGATCTTCCATTTTCCGGTTGCTTCAGGATTGCCGCTGATCTGAATCCTGGCGTTGCCGTCTGGGGACAGGACCTCGGTGAACGTCTGTCCGCTTGAGGTCACGCTCTGATGGGGGCGGCCAATGAATTGACCGGAGATTTCGGTGCCGCTGAGTTGCCTGGCGCCGGGTGGCGGTGGCGAGTGCGCGTCCTTTACCGGATTGTGTCCGTCGGACGCGCAGCCGATCAGCAATGCCGCGAATACCGCAACGTAAGTGGCTCTCATGAGTCATCCCTCTCGTTAATGAAGGTATGAGCCATTTGCAGCGGGAAACAACGTATCAACGGCACACGACTGACATTCCTTGACGACCTGCCTTGGAATAAACAGATGTTCAGGCAACTGACTCCCATTGAATCTAGCAGGTTACGTCGGGGCTGTTAGTTGGGCGAACGCCTGACGCCGCACTTGCCGGGATCAGCGGACTGCAACAGGCATGATGATCATGCCCGGACCGCTCTGCGACGGGGTCAGACACGCTGACGCGCCGCGCGCGGCCGGCCGCCGTTGCATCGCCTGAAAATGCTGCAGGCCGCGCCGTTCAAAGCTTTGCATCCCAATTTAATGCTATGAGCGGTATTCAGAAATGCCGTCCATGGCCGATTGATAAGGCAGGCGTAATAAGCGCTTTACTGCTGTGACCAACAGCATTCTCGTGATTTCGTGAGCGCTTGAGCATCAACCATGAAGATTTCCTTTTTGCACCGACTGAGGCCGTTGATCACGGTGCAGCGCGACAATCCCCGATTACTGAAAGCTCAATACGTCGCGCTGTCCCGGCAATTGCCGATCATGTACGCGATACTGTTGATCAATACATTGGCCCTGGCTGCCACGCACTACGCCATTGCGCCGCATTGGCTCGCGCTTTATGTACCGGCTGCGCTGACACTCCTGGGCAGTGGGCGCGCATTGATGTGGTGGCGCTTGCGAAGCCTGCCTGCCACGCCCGAACGGGTTTTCAAGACACTCACGCGCACTAACCGCCTGGCGTTTTTCATCGCCCTGAGTTTCACCGCGTGGGCGTTGGCGCTGTTCCCGTACGGGGACAGTTATACCCGCTCCCACGTTGCGTTTTACATGGCGATTACAGTCATCGCCTGCATCTTCTGTCTGATGCACCTGCGCTCTGCCGCGCTGACCATCACGGTGGTGGTCAATCTGGCGTTTGTGGTGTTTTTCCTGGCAGCGGGCAATCCCACTTACACCGCCATGGCGATTAACGTGCTGCTGGTGTCGGCGGCGATGATTCTGGTGATGCACGATCAGTATCAGGACTTCACGCGGTTGGTGAACACCCAGGCCCGCTCGGAAAAACTCAGCGAAGAAAACCAGCGGCTCGCCAACGAAGACAGCCTGACCGGATTGCCGAGTCGGCGACGGTTTTTCTCGCTGCTCGATCAGGGTTTGGCGCAAGCACGGCTGGATAGCACGAAACTGGCGATCGGCCTCATCGATCTCGATGGCTTCAAGCCGGTCAACGACGTTTACGGGCACCGGGTGGGAGACAAGCTGCTGTTTCAGGTCGGGCAGCGTCTGCTGGAATTCGTGACGGCGGATGTGCAGCTCGCGCGGCTCGGCGGCGACGAGTTCGGCCTGCTGGTTCAGCACGTCCGGTCAGAAGAGCATTTGATCGCGGTGGGTGACCGGATAAGCGAAGCGCTGCGCGAGCCTTTCATCATCGGCAACATCCAGATCGCGATCAGCGCGTCATTGGGGCTGGTCATCTTTCCGGACATGGCTGGCGATGCCGTCGAAGCTTACGAATTCGCCGATTACGCGCTGTACGACAGCAAGCGCGCGGGCGCCGGAACACTGTGTCTGTTTTCGACAGCGCACTACCGCGACCTCAAGCGCGACGGTGCGACCGAGCAGGGGCTGCGACGGGCGAACATCGTCGAAGAATTCGACCTGGTGTTTCAGCCCATCGTCGACGTCCATACGGGGCGTACGGTGGCGTTCGAGGCGTTGGCGCGCTGGGTCAGCCCCGAGCTTGGGCCCGTGGCGCCAGGCCTGTTCATTCCGGTGGCCGAGCGCATCGGCTTCATCAACCGGCTGACGCTGCCGCTGCTGAAAAAAGCGCTGGCCGGTGCTTCGTCCTGGCCCGACGATGTTCGGCTTTCGTTCAACCTTTCAGCCCATGACTGCGGCTCACGAGACGCCGTGCGCAAGATCATCGACGTCATTGAACGCAGCGGTTTCGCGCCGCACCGGTTGGATTTCGAAATCACCGAGACCGCGGTCATACAGGACCTGGATCAGGCCCGTTGTGCGATCAACGCGTTTCGCCAGCTGGGCTGCGGCGTTTCCCTGGATGACTTCGGCACGGGCTATTCCAGCCTGAGTCAGCTTCATGCACTGGCGCTGACCAAACTGAAGATCGATCGCACGTTCATCAGCGGGATCGAGGGCAATGCCGCCAGCTACAAGATCGTCAAATCACTGATCGCATTGAGTGCCGATATGGCCCTCGAGTGCGTCAGCGAGGGCGTGGAGCGCTGGGAAGAGCTTGAGGTGCTCAAGGCATTGGGCTGTTCATTCGTTCAAGGCTATCTGGTCTCCAGACCCATGCCTCTGGAACAGACCGCCGAATGGCTGGGCAGGCACTGGCGCGCAGAACCTGTCCTCCGTCAACCGGCCTAGACAACCGCAACCAGTGGCCACTCCGCCAGCACGCGGTACTGGCCTTTATGAGATTCGTAAAGCGTGAAGCGGTCCGCTCGCAGAACGAATTCGCAAGGATTGTCCGCCTCCGGCACCGAGCCCTGATAGTCACGTGTCAGCGTCAGGTGGGGACGAAATTCCTTGTGTTTCTGATCGCTCGTGAAAGCCAGCATCGCCTGTTCCAGCGCATAGGACAGGCGCAGCAGCTGGGGAGGGGCATCGTCCGGCGTCAGCACCAGCACTTTGGCTTGACGCCAGGCATCCAGCCGGTCGAGGACCACCGTCAGCGGCGTTCCCGGCACTTTGATCCTGGCTGCGGCGGCGCAAATCTGCGGTATCTGCGCCGTGTCGACGGATCCCACAAAGAGCAGCGTGAGGTGAAAGTTGGCGGTGGGCACCGGCCGACCGCTGCGCAGCGACAATGATGTTCGCCATTGAGAGATCGACTTCCTCAACGCCGGCGGGCAACCCAGGGCGAAAAACAGTCGCGATTGCGGTTCATGGCTCAACGTCTTCTCTCCTCACGTTACTGCTGCGGCTCGTCCAGGCCTGTCACCCGTCGAAATGTCATGCGCATGAGATTGACCGCAAGCGGCGTAAATCGTTAACTGTATATACATACAGTTATCCTGCACAAGGCTGCAACATGAGCATCACCTTTCTTGGGCCACTTTCGGCAGGCGGCGAAAAACTGCCGCTCTACTCGTTCCACGTTCCAGCAGGCTTCCCGTCGCCGGCCGCCGACCACATCGAAAAGCATATATCGCTGGACGAGCTTTTCGACATTCGTGCGCCCCATGTGTACCTGGTGAAGATCGACGGAGACAGCATGCAAGGCGCCGGTATCTATCACGGCGACATCGTGATCGTTGATCGCAGTCTCGACGCTGAACATGGCGACATCGTCATCGCCGCACTTAACACCGAGCCGCTGTGCAAGCGGCTGCACAGGCGTGAGAACGAATTGATCCTGATGTCGGAGAATCCGAAATACCCGCCGCGCCACGTGATGGAGGGCGACGAACTGGTGATCTGGGGCGTAGTGAAATACAGCGTTCGCGATCATGACAAACCCTGAGCCGGTCTTCGCGCTGATCGACTGCAACAGTTTCTACGCCAGCTGCGAGCGGGTCTTCAGGCCTGATCTGGCGAAAACGCCCATCGTTGTGCTGTCGAACAACGACGGTTGCGTCATCGCGCGCAGCTACGACGCCAAGCCTTTCGTGAAAATGGGGCAGCCGTACTTTCAGATCAGAGACCATCTGCGTCGCAACGGCGTGGTCGCGTTCAGCAGCAACTATGCGCTCTACGGCGACATGAGCGAGCGGGTGATGACGATCATCGAATCGATGGTGCCAGCACTGGAGGTGTACAGCATCGACGAAGCCTTCGCGGACCTGACCGGCATTCCCGGGGACCTGACGGCCTTTGGACGCAAGATTCGCTCGACCATCTACAAGCGCACCGGCATTCCCGTCGGGGTGGGCATCGCCCGCACCAAGGCCCTGGCAAAGCTCGCCAATCACACGGCCAAACGTCTTCTCGACAAGACCGGCGGCGTGGTGGACATCTGCGAGGCCTTCAAGCGCGACTGGACCTTGCGCAACACCGACGTAGGGGAGGTCTGGGGTGTCGGCAGAAGGATGAAGGCTCACCTGGAGGTGATGGGGATCAAAACCGCCATGGACCTGGCGAGGGCGGACGCCTGGACGCTTCGCCAGAAGTTCAGCGTGGTGATCGAGAAAACCGCGCGGGAACTGGCGGGTACTTCCTGCCTGGAATTGGCTGAGGCAGACGTGCCCAAGCAGGAAATCTGCTGCAGCCGGATGTTCGGCGAGCGCCTGACCGAGATCGAGCCGATCAAGGAAGCGGTGGCCACTTATATGCATCGGGCGGCGGAAAAGCTCCGGGCGCAGCACTCGCTCTGCAAGACGATCCGCGTGAGCATCCGTACCGGCATGTTCAATGTGCAAGAGGCCCGGTACGCCAATGGCGCGCTGATGGAACTGCCGTACCCCACCAACGACGTTCGCCTGATGACGAAACTTGCGACCGAGGCCGTCGATCGAGTCTTCCGCCCGGGCTACAAATACAGCAAGGCCGAGGTTCTGCTCATGGATCTGCGCCAGCCCGGCGAGTTCACCGACGACCTGTTCGCCCACGTCCAGACGCAGGCTGCCAGTCGAATCATGAGTGTGCTGGACGGCATCAACGGCCGCTGGGGCCGGGGCACGCTGCGGGTCGCCAGCGTGCCTCGAGACCCGGGATGGGCATGCGCCGGGACCTGATGAGCCAAAGCTTCACCACCCGAATCGATCAGCTGTGGACGGTCAAGTCGAGATGACCGTCGAAGCAGGGCGACGGCCTTTTAAACAACGACAACGGCGCAGGCGGTGATCGCTTTTGTGCATCAATAGATGAAAATTCAGCGATTATCGAATGCGTCCGTTTCCCACAGAATCTCCAGTTACAAGCGCTTACAAACACTCTAAAAAACGCTGGAGAACACAATGCAGCAGCCAAACCTCGCTTCCAGAGGCGCGTCGAAGGCAGGCATGGTCTTTCGGGTCACGTCCGGAAACTTCCTGGAACAGTTCGACTTTTTCCTTTTCGGCTTCTACGCCACCCATATTGCCGCCGCCTTTTTTCCCGCCTCCAATGAATTCGCCTCGCTCATGATGACCTTCGCCGTGTTCGGCGCGGGGTTCCTGATGAGGCCACTCGGCGCCGTGCTGCTTGGGGCGTACATCGATGATGTCGGCCGTCGCAAGGGTTTGATCGTCACGCTGGCAATCATGGCCAGCGGTACTTTGCTCATCGTACTGGTGCCCGGTTACGCCAGCATTGGGCTGTGGGCTCCGGCGCTGGTGCTGCTGGGGCGGCTATTGCAGGGTTTCTCCGCAGGCGCAGAAATGGGCGGCGTTTCCGTTTACCTGGCGGAGATGGCGACGCCTGGCCGAAAGGGCTTCTATGCGAGCTGGCAGTCGGCGAGTCAACAGGTGGCCATCGTCGTCGCAGCCGGATTGGGCTTCGCCCTGAATCTCTGGTTGACGCCGGTCGATCTGGCGCAGTGGGGCTGGCGGATTCCGTTCGGGATCGGCTGCCTGATCATCCCGTTTATTTTCCTGTTGCGTCGCAGCCTGCAGGAGACCGAAGAGTTTGCGAATCGCACGCATCGACCGACGATGAAAGATGTGTTCGGCACGCTCTACGACAATGCCGGCATCGTGTTCCTGGGCATGTTGATGGTCGCCATGACCACAACCGCGTTTTACATGATCACCGTGTATGCGCCGACCTTCGGTAAATCGGTCCTGCAGCTTTCCACCGGCGACGCGCTGATCGTCACGCTGCTGGTGGGCGTTTCCAACTTCATCTGGCTGCCCATCGGTGGTGCCCTGAGCGACCGCTTCGGGCGCAAGCCGCTCCTGGCTGCCATGTCGTTACTGACGCTGATCACGGCGTATCCCGCGCTTTCTTTCCTGGCTCAAGCGCCTTCTTTCGCCCATATGCTTGAGGTCCTGCTCTGGTTCTCTTTCCTGTACGGGATCTACAACGGCGCAATGATTCCGGCACTCACGGAGATCATGCCAGTGGAGGTTCGGGTCGCCGGTTTCTCCCTGGCGTACAGCCTCGCGACCGCGATATTCGGCGGCTTCACGCCCGCCGTTTCAACCTGGTTGATCCACATGACGGGTGATAAGGCAGCGCCCGCGTACTGGATGATCTTCGCCGCGCTTTGCGCGTTTATCGCGACGCTGGTGTTGTACCGCCGCCTGTCTGCTCAATCTCTTGCAACTGCTTAATCCAAGGAAGTGCTCATGCCATCGTTATTCAAAACTTGCCACGCGTTGTTACTGGCTGGATGGGCGTTCAGCGCCGCTGCCCACGCCGAGGAGCTGACCGTGATGACTTCTGGCGGCTTTACGGCTGCCTATCAAGGGCTGGCTCCCGCCTATGCAAAGAGCAGCGCCAACACGTTGAACACAGTGCTCGGTCCGTCCATGGGCAAAGCGCCGGAAGCGATTCCCAACCGACTGGCGCGCGGGGAGCACGCCGATGTGGTCATCATGGTGGGCTACGCCCTGGATGAGCTGATCAAGCAGGGCAAGGTTGACCCGGACTCGCGCGTCGAACTGGCCGATTCGCGCATCGGTATGGCAGTCAAGGCTGGCGCGGATACGCCGTCCATTGCCACTGATGCTGAATTGAAAAAGGTGCTCCTCAATGCAAGGTCCGTTGCCTATTCCGACAGCGCCAGCGGGGTCTACATCGAGAAAGAATTGTTCAAGAAACTCGGGATTCAGGATCAGCTTGCGCCCAAAAGCAAGATGATCGAGCGTATCCCGGTGGGCTCGGTCGTTGCAAAGGGTGATTACGAACTCGGGTTCCAGCAAGTGGCAGAACTGCTTCCGGTACCTGGCATTACCTTTGCGGGCAAAATTCCGGAAGACGTCCAGTCCGTCACCCGGTTCGCCGGTGGTATCCCGAAAAATGCGCAGCATCCGGCTGAAGCCAGACGGCTTCTGGAGTATCTGGCATCCCCGCAAGCTCAGGCCACCGTTCGCTCCAGTGGCCTGGATTCAGTCCCTCGCTAACCGCGCAGGCAGCTCGCATATAAGCTGCTCCAGCGCCAGCGCCGCAGGCGTCAAAGTACGCCCGCGGCGCTTGAGCAATCCCATTTGCCTCATCACTTCAGGCTCTGTGAGGGCGACGCTGGCCAGAATGGGATGGGTCGCCACCGGCATGGCGATGGAAGGCACTGCCGCCAGCCCCAGGCCTGCCTCGATCAGGCCGAGGACTGTCGTCACATGACGCGCTTCGCAGACGCTTTCCCTGGCAAACCGTACCGCCGGCAACGCCCGGTCGATGACCAGTCGGTTTCCGGAGGACTTGTCCAGGGTGATGTAATCGTGCTGATAGGCTTCGGCCCAGGTGATCGAGGTTCTCGAGGCGATGGGGTGATCCTTGCGGCAGGCGATCACATAGCGTTCTTCCATCAGCAGACTGAACTCGATCTCAGGGGCCAGGTTTCCGGTAAAGCTCACGCCGAAATCTGCCTCGCCCGACGCCACCGCTGCGCTGACTTCATTGGCCGAAGCATCGATGAGCCTGATCTTGATCCTGGGGTACTGCGCATGGAAATCCCGGATTGCATGGGGCATGAAGTAGTAGGCGGCGGAGGGAACGCAGGCGATCGTCAGCGTTCCGGTACGCAGGGCCCCGCCATCACCCACACTCAACAACGCCAGATCAAGATCGTCGAGCAGTCGTTCGACTTGCGGCAAAAATGCACGTCCGACATTGGTCAGCGTGACCCGTCGCGTCGTCCGCTCGAAAAGCTTGACGCCCAGCGCTGTCTCAAGCTTTTCGATCCGACGACTGAGCGCGGACTGCGTGATGCGGATCGAGTCGGCCGCGCGCCGGAAGCTGCCTTGCTCGACAACGCCGCGAAAGGCCAACAGGTCGTTTAGATCGAAGTTGATACTCACCGCTTAACCCGCATCTGATCGAATAGATGCATCAATGTTAAAGGGTTGCCGGACAGCTCACCATCCAACAGCCGCAGCAGATCCATTGGAGGCATCACCCCGGTCGGCACATTTCTGCCTCACTGAGCCTTCTGATCGGCGTCAAGTCAGGAGTCTGCCGCTTGCCGGGCAATGCTGCGGCTGATGGATCCCGCTCGACAAACTTGCTCGAGTGTCGCCATTGCGGCGCTGCTGCCTACAGATCGGCACGGCGCTGTTCGTGGATCAGATCAATCAGCGCTCGCAGTCCGGCGGGGATGTGTCGGTGGCCTGCGTAATAAAGCGACAGGCCGGGTAATGGCTTGGCCCATTGCGCTAAAACCTCGATCAGTCGCCCCTTACGAATATCGTTTTCCACATACCAGCGTGGCAACTGCGCCAGTCCAAGGCCGTTCCTGGCCGCCTCCAGCATCATCAGCGGCGCGTCGAGAATCAACGAGCCCTGCACCTCGACGATGATCGGCCTGTCGTTCTCGCTGAACTCCCAAGGTGCGGCCATGCCACCGGGATAGCGTGCGCGAATGCACGGCAGCGCCTGCAGATCCTCGAGTCGCGCGGGCGTTGCGTGGGTCGCTAAAAAGTCAGGGGAGGCCACGACGGCGATAGGAACACTGTCGGTGATCGCGACGCGAATCATGTCCCCCGGGACGTCCGAGCTCAGGCGCAAGCCGGCGTCGAAACCGTCGGCGACGATGTCCACCCGCTTTTCTTGCGTGGCAATTTCCAGCGTCATGCCAGGGTAGCGGCTCAGAAACTGCCGAACGAGCGGCTGAAACACCATCAGCGCGGCGCCGAGCGAGCTGTTTATCCGCAAGGTGCCAGTGGGCACGGGCTTGTGTTCCTGAAGGCTCGCCATCGCCGCGTTGATGTTTGCCACAGCGGGCCGTATCTGCTCGACAAAGCGCCGTCCTGCATCGGTCAGTGCAACGCTGCGCGTGGTGCGATGAAACAGGCGTTCACCCAGTCGCGCCTCCAGCCCCCGAAGCGCATTGCTCACGCCGGTGGTGGACATGTCCAGTTCTACCGCAGCGGCGCGAAAGCTCTGCTTGTCTGCCACCGCAAGTACAACTTCAAGTTCAACAAGGCCGTGCTTATACATTGTCCCGGTTTTCCAGATGATTCATCCGTATTTGAGCGCGTTATTTCGAATCGCTTCAACTGTTAGATTCTTCGCCTTCAGGACGCCACGAGAATCACCGCATGCGCAGTTTCAATCAGGCTTATATCGATGGGGCATTTGTCCAGGTTCAGGGCAATGAAACGCTGTCGATCATCAACCCCGCTTCCGAGCAGGTGATTGGACAGGTCACCCTCGCCAATCGCGCCGATACAGTGCTTGCCATCGAGGCTGCGACGCGCGCCCAGCCCACGCTGGCCTCCACCCGCAAGGCGGAACGGATCGACATGCTGCTGGCGTTGCAGCAGGCGGTGCTGTCGAACTCGGATCGTCTTCGCGACGCGGCCATTGAAGAGTACGGCGGCGTCCTCGCGCGTACCCAGTGGGTCAGTCAGTATGCGGCACAGTGCTTCAAGAACACCGCGCACGTGCTAGACGGTTATGAATGGGTGAGAACCATCGGGGAGGCATCGGTCATCATGGAGCCGGTCGGCGTCGCCGCGCTGATCGCGCCATGGAACAGCGTGGCCGGCACGGTCTGCAGCAAGCTGGCCTGCGCCATTGCCGCGGGTTGCGCATCAGTGATCAAACCCAGCGAACTCAGCCCGATTCAGACTCACGTCCTCGCGACGGCCCTCCACGAGGCCGGCCTTCCTGATGGGGTGTTCAATATCCTGCTCGGCCGGGGGCACGACGTCGGTGACGAATTGACCACCCATCCAGGCGTCACAAAGATTTCCTTCACCGGCTCGACCTCGACGGGCAAACAGATCGCGCGGGCGAGCATCGAGACGATGAAGCGCGTCAGCCTTTCGTTGGGCGGCAAGTCGGCGACACTGCTTCTGGACGATGTCGACCTTGCCACGGCCGTGCCGCTGGCCATGAGCGCGGCGTTCATGAACAACGGACAGGCGTGCGTCGCAGGCTCGCGCTTGCTCGTGCCGCGGGCGCGGTTGGGGGAGGTCATTTCTGCCGTTCGGCGCCACGTCGACACGATGCGCATCGGTGATCCATCTGACCCGCAAACCGCCATCGGGCCGGCGGTAAGCCAGGCTCACTACGAACGTGTCCAGACCTACATTCGTCGCGGCCTGGAGCAGGGGGCGACGCTGATCGCCGGCGGCACGGGTCGACCGCAAGGGCTGGAAAAGGGGTATTACGTCAGGCCCACCGTCTTTGCCGACGTCACTGACCGGATGGACATCGCCAACGAGGAAATCTTCGGGCCTGTGCTTTCCATCATGACCTATGACTCGCTCGAGCAGGCCATCGCCATGGCCAACCGCAGCGACTACGGCTTGCAGGCTTATGTCTTTTCCAGCGATCCGGACATGGCTCGGCGGGTAGCGCTCCGGCTGGAGGCGGGAACCGTGTTGATCAACCGACACACTTCCGAACTGATGGCTCCCTTTGGCGGCAGGAAACAATCCGGGCTCGGTCGGGAATTCGGCGTATTTGGCCTCGAAGCGTTTCTGGAGGCCAAGACTGTCGTCGCTGATTGAGAGGGGCGTGCCAAGGCCGGTACGCAGAAGCATCGGTGACGCGTGCGGCATTGCATAGGCGCCGGACGACGAATAGAACCCCTTGCAGCTGTCAGGGTCTGCTCATCTATTACTCTTGGAATGCAGCCCATGTCAGCGCAACACAGTCTGGTAATTCTTGCACGGGGAGGGTATGCGGCTCGCGGCGTGCTTTACCTGATCATCGGCATCTTCGCCTTGCTGGCCGCACAGGACTCGACCAGGCCCAAGGACAGCCACAAAAGCCTGGAAGCCTTGCTGGGTCAGCCCTTCGGCTACTTTCTGGTGGGGCTCGTGGTGGCGGGCCTGCTCGCATTCGCTGCGTGGCGCGTCCTGCAAGCGACGCGGGATGTTGACCACCACGGCAAGGACCTCAAAGGCGTGGTCATACGCGCGGGGCTGCTGGCGGGAGGTCTGGTCAACGGCGCTCTGGCGTTTTTCGCATTGGGCCTGCTGGTGAGCGGTATCGGAAGCTCAGGGGATTCCGGAGGACACGCCAAAGACTGGCTGGCTCATCTGCTGTCCTGGCGATATTCAAACGTGTTGGTGTACCTGATCGCGCTCGTGCCACTGGGTGTCGGCATCGCTCATATCATCAAAGGATGGAAGGCGTCGTTCGAGAAGTATTTCGAGGCCGACGAAGAGGTCATGCGCTACGTCCGACCGGTTTCCAGATTCGGACTGATCGCCCGTGGCGTCGTGTTCATCGAGATCGCGCTGCTGCTCGCCGTCAGCGGTTCTGCCTATCAGGCCGTGAACCCGCCTGGCATGAAAGAAGCCCTCGACGCCCTGCAGAATCTCCCGGCCGGCTGGCTGTTGTTGATCATGATGGCGCTGGGCCTGATCGCCTTCTCGGTCTACAGCTTTTCCGAAGCCTTCTGGCGGAAGATCAATATGGAAATTCCGGGAGTGTCGAGGGGGTAGTGGGGCTGTTAATCCTGCGTCCCATGACAGCGCGGGGTCCTTGCCATGCTGCTCAAGGCAGCCGATTACCGTGCTTTTCTGCAAATACCCCGCCTGCTGTTGTCCGGATAGCGTTGGGATTACGGGTGCCTGGGTTCTGAACGTGCGGCGCCAATCGCCACTGCGGCCAGAATGAGGAGAGTGCTGCCAAGTGCGAGCACGCCGACAATGCTGTAGGCGTCGAGGACGAGCCCGCCGACAAAGGCACCCAGCGATATTCCGATCTGGAAGACACTGACCTGCACGGCCTGGCCTGCTTCAGGGGAATCTGGCATGGCGTTGAGCATCCAGGTCGTCAGGGACACTGGAACCAGGCCGAATGCTGCACCCCAGACCCCTGCGGATACACTGCCGGCGATCAGACCGCTGACGCCAACGGCAGATACCGTCAGGACGGCCGCAATCATCAACACTGCCGCCAGCGCCGTACCGCGAACGCTTTTGGTCACCAGACGCCCACCCATGAAGGTACCAATGAAGCCTGCAACGCCATAGATAAGCAGGACAGTGGTCACCCCTTCGGGCGAGACGCCGTAGAGTTGCTGAAACATCGGTTTAAGATAGGAGTAGGTCGCGAAGTGCCCTGACACCAGAAGCAGCGTCACGATCAAGCCTGCTCTTGCCGGCGGCTTGGCAAACGGTGCTTTCAACTCGCGGATTTTGATAGCCCGTTCCGCAGGCATGGGCGGCAGGGTAAGGATCTGCAGGATGAGCACGATGAGGGCCAGGCCAGTGATGGCGAAAAATGTCATTCGCCAACCTGCGATTTCTCCCAGTAAAGCGCCGGCAGGGACACCTGCAATGGTCGCGACAGAAATGCCGGCCATGATGTATGACATAGCGCGAGGTTGCAGGGCTTCGGGCACGAGGCGACCTGTTGCGCTGGGTGCGAACGTCCAGAAGCCGCCAACGCAGAGCCCTAAAAGCATCCTTGCGACCAGTATGGTCGCCAGGTTCGGAGCCATCGCAGCGATCACGTTGGAAAGCACCAGCAGTGTCGCCAGCAACAGCAGAACGATACGTCGATCCAGTCGTCCCGCCAGAATGATGAGCAGCGGGCCGCTAGCGGCTGCCATCAGCCCGGGCGTTGTGATCATCAGACCGGCTGCGCCTTCGCTGACGTGAAGGCTGCTGGCGATGTTGGTCAGCAATCCGACGGGAAGGAACTCGGTGGTGACGCAAGTGAACGTACTGAGCGCAAGCGCGGCAACGGCTCGCCAGGCGGGTACTGTCCCGTTATTGCTCAGCCGGGGGAGGTCCTGCTCGATGCGCTCTGCAGTGCCCGTGTCGGCTACCATGGGCGGGCCTTCCCTGAATGGAACAATATGCCGGCGGCGCCACCTCTTGGCACGCTCATCCACTGAACGCTGATCTCGGCAACCCGATGACTGCCAGTCATGAACGTGACCCTCGTTTCTGCATGGATTGTCATACCGCGTCTCCCACGTTCCTGTAACGAAGCAGTTTCTTAATGTGCTAATAAAGACAACATTTAAAGGCAAAACAAATCAGCTTTTGTTCTCCACTCCGGTCACGATGTCCGCGAGCGTCTGTTCCGCCAGGCTCTGCTCAAATGACGCCTGAGCACGATCCAGAACCAGTGCCAGGCAGCCTTTGATATTCCTGCTGACATGACATCCTTCGGTCACAGCGTAGCCATGGACGGCGAACGCCTTGGGCGCTCCGCTTGCCTTATAGATATCCAGCAGTGTGATTTCTGACGGCGGTCGAGAAAGGGTGCACGAGCCAGACTTGCCTCGAATAGTGCTCACCAACCCCGCCTTGGCAAGCTTGGAAACCACACGACGCACGAAACTGGGGTCTGCATTAACGCTGCCCGCCAGATCGTTAGAACGCACAGGCGTACCGTAATGGGCGCCCAGCGAAGCCATGATGTGGGATGCGACGGAGAACTGAACGTTGGTCTGGGACATATTGTGAATCTAATTGACATAAATTTGGGCTGTCAAGTAACGCTTTCGTGCAAGACGCCCGCGGTGTCCGAATGGATCGTTCTCATCAGGCGGCTCAGATTCGTAGAGCGAGCTCTGCAGCGAAAAAATCCGTGACCGTTCTGACTCGTGCCGGAATGAACCGACGCCGGGGCCAGATCAGGCTGATATCCCTTGACGAACTGACGAACTCGTCGAGAACTGTCACGATATCCGGATGCTGCAGGTCCCCCACCAATGAGGCTCGGTTGAACATTCCAATGCCTACACCGGCCCGCACCCCCGCCAGAATGGTTTCCACACTGTTGGAATAAAGATTGCCCTGCACCTGGACAGTGAACGATCCATCCGGACCCTGGAATGGCCATTCCGTCATGTCTCCATAGATCAGGCAGTTGTGTTGCGCCAGATCGGTCGGCACGGCAGGCGTGCCATGGCGACGGAGGTAATGACGAGCGCCGACACATACCAACTTCGTCGTTGCGACACGTTTCACCACCGAGTCAGGATCGCGTACGGGGCTGACCCTGATCGCCAGGTCGACACCGTCATCAATCAAATCCCGGACAGCGTCGGACAGGCGCACGTCCAGCGTTATATTCGGGTGGAGCTCCAGCAGTTTCGGAATCAGCGGAACAATATGAAGTCGGCCGAACGTCGACGGTGCGGCGATTCGGACTAAGCCTCTGACATCCCCGGAACTGCTCGCAAGCTCCCCGTCGGCCTCTTCGATCTCCTCAAGGAGCGGTCTGGTCCGCTCGTAGTACTGGCGGCCCTGATCGGTGAGCGTAACGCTGCGCGTGCTCCTGCTGAGAAGTGTTGCGCCCAGACGCTTCTCCAGCGCGTTAACAGACTTGCTAATCGCCGATTGCGAATCACCCAGCCGGCGGGCAGCGGCGGAGAAGCCACCCGTTTCGACGACGGTGACGAACGCTGTCAGTTCACGAAAACGATCCATGGTCATTTCCACCCTGTATCGGTCATGAAGTACCCCTAATTATTCGAAAAGAGAATAGACCCTATACCAATTCGCCGGATTATCACCAGATAGCGACCCAATTACCATTCGTTTGCTGCTGACGGTCGGTCCAACAACCTCTCGCAACCCCGTGGCAGCGTCGGCATCCCGACATTCATCATCAAATGAGGAACATCATCATGAGCAACACAGTGAGCGATCAGCATCAAGGCAGTGCCCCTTCCTTGAGTCTTCAAGGTAAAAAAGTCGTCGTCGTGGGCGGAAAAACCGGCATGGGTCTGGGCATTGCTCAAGCGGCATATGCGGGTGGTGCATCAGTAGTAGTGGCCAGTCGGCGCATTGCATCCCTGTCAGAACGGCCGGATCTCGCAAATTTCGAACAGATCATTCTGGACATACGAGACGAAGCCGCTGTTCGTCAGGCGTTCGACAGCATTGGCGCCTTTGATCATCTCGCCGTAACGGCTGCGCCCGACTTTGGGACGTGGGGCGCCTTTATGGATTCAGACATGACCGGCGTGCGCAGTTACTTCGAAGGCAAGTTTCTCGGCAGTTGGGCCTGCGCTCGCTATGCCACGCCACATCTGAGCACGGGCGGCACGATCACCTTCTTCACGGGGGGCGCCGCGGTCCGTCCAAAACCCGGATTCACCGCACCTACGGCTGCTTTTGTCGCAGTAGAGGCGTTGTCAGGTTCACTTGCGCTGGAACTTGCGCCAGTGCGGGTGAACACGATCCGCCCAGGTTTTGTGGACACGGAGATGTGGAGCATTTTGCCTGCGGACGTACGTGACGGCCTGCGAGCGAAGGTTCGCGAGAATTTCCCGGCGCGTCGAGCAGGTACCGCCGCCGATATTGCGCACGCTGCGCTGTTTTTGATGACCAATCCTTACGTGACCGGCACCGTGATCGAGGTAACGGGTGGAGAGAATCTGGTGCCTAGCGTGATGTAAAAGGTGATGCGAAGTTTTGCAGAGACGACGACGCTGGTTTCCGGCGCCCCGAAGAGGCCATGTTTGTCGGCATCCTGACCGGCGCTCATCGACCGCTTCTGACGGGCGCCGTCAGCCTGACGAGGCTGTTGGCGGACGTCTGAGCCTTGCCGTGCGGGCTATCCGACGTTGCCCAGCGACGCTACTGTCGCCTGTGCGTCCACACCCTGGTCGCTCAGGGGCTCGTCGAAGGCCGACGGCGCTGCCAGCGCGTCCTTGTCGGGAAAGACTCAGCAAGTCTCCCCGGTTTCCAGCTACGCGAGCGTTCGGTTGTCGTCGCTTCGGGTCAGGCTCGCTTCTTCAATGTCCATCACTGCCTGGTCTGATCCTGGGTTCAATCTCGGGTTTCGCGAACGCCATGCGGCGCAGTCAGCTCATTAATTCAAAGCCCTTGAGCAGCTTGTCAGCGGCGTTTTTCGGGCAGCGAAACGCGAGCCCCGCAAGGTTCAGATCTTCACTATAAAACGCCGACACAGCCTGCCGGTTAGCTTCATCGTCGTAGGTCAGAAACAGCTCATCGGTGAAGATGGCGAATGGGATGTCACGCACCCGCGCCCGGTCAGCGATGGACCGCAGCCCCTCCAGCGGCGCGCTGTAGGTCATCACCGGTTCCTGAAACATCGGCAGGTACTTGTACCCCGACCTGTCGTAATAAGTCAGGCCCTGAACCATGGCCCCTGCGGTGACGCCGCTGACCAGAAACGCGGTGACATTGAGCTTTTGCCAGCCTTGCAAATCTTCGCGCAGAACGACAGCGATCTTGTATTTGGCTGACTTTTCCAGACTGTCCACTTGCGTCATGCAGAGGCGCCCTTCTGATGGATTAGAAAAGCGGCGTGCCCTGAAGGTCGCCGTCGTATGGGGAAGCAGGAGGCCACGGGATTCGCCTCCCAGGGATCAAAGGGTCAGGAACAGTTGGTCCGCGCTTTTGCGCACCTTCGCCAGGCCGGCCGCTGGATCGTCGGCCGCGCGATGGCCGATGACGGCGAACACCGTTGACGCCAGCCCTTGCTCTGTCAGCCCCAGAATCCTGTCCACTTGCGTGCGGTCGAAGCCTTCCATCGGGCAGATGTCGATCTGCATCTGCGCGGCTGCGCTCACCAGGACACCCATGGCGAGGTACGCCTGTTTTTGCGACCAGAGGATGCGCTCGGACGGGAGCAGTTTATTGACCGCGCCCTGGATATGCGTCTCCCGCGGCGCAAGGGTTTCGCGGCTCAAGCCACGGGTAATCGCGGCCAGGTCGATGTACTGGGCCACGGCTGCGCTATCGAGATCGGTGCATACCGCGAAAACCAGGAGATGGCTGCCTTCGGTGATCTGTGGCTGGCCGATGGCAGCTTCCCGGATTTGCGCGCGAAGTTCCGGCGTGCGGACATCGATGACCTTGAAAGGCTGCAGACCGTAGGAGGTAGGCGCCAGTTGGACATTGAGCAGCAGCTCTTGAAGCTCGGCTTCAGAGACCTTGGCGGACGGGTCGAATTTCTTGGTTGCATAGCGCCATTGCATGTGGCTGGAAAGCATGTGCAGCTCCTATGGATTATAGATGACATTTAATCGGGCGAATCAAACGCGACAAGCCACTGGCAGCCTTGCCTTCCGCTCATCTTTATTCCGCGTCGGCGGAGAAGGGCGAGCATTCGATGTCTCGCACGGCTCGACGAGAGCGCTGGTTTCAGCGAACTTCATAGCCGTCATTTGGGCAATGTAATTGCCTAAAATGATTATGGCCATTACAATCTCGGGGCGGCAAGTCTTTTTTGTAGGATGAGCTTTTGCAAAATGAGGAAACGCTATGCCAACCCAGCAGCACGCTTCGGCCATCAACCGTTTGTTAGCTCTTTTGAATTCAGGCGGAGTCGGGTTTGAGCGAGGTGTCGATCGGATGGAAAACGCCGAACGCTTCGACGCGTTTCGCCTGCCGCTGATCATGGGAACGGGCGAGAAGGCTGGGGAAGATTCGCTCCCCCTGGCCCGGCAGCTTCGTGATTGCCTGTTAAGGCTGGTCCAACACGGTGAAGACGATCCCGACGCATTGGCGATGCTCAATCAACTTTCGAAGCAGCAGTCTTTCCATTATTTTTTTGCTGAAGCGTCAGACGCAGATCTGCGAGAGCAGGGGGGCGAAACCCTGATTGGACTGGCGCTGCGTGATGTTGCGCAGCTTCGGCGAGAGGGAAAATGGAATCGGTTGAAGATCTGCGCCAATCCCGATTGCAAAGCCGCATACTTCGACACGACGCGGGCCCGGACTCAGCGGTGGCATTCCTATGCGGTTTGCGGGAACAAAGCGAACGTCGCGGCTTTTCGCTCACGAACCGCATGATCAGCCGCGATTTTTCTTCGCTGCGCACAGCTTGACAGAACCCCTCGTCTAAATATGATGGTCGACATTAAAAGTATTCGACGGACCCGATCGTTGTCACTGCTTCACGGTTGAGCGAAGCCCGCTTCTTGACGCGCCTCATGATCGGCACCTGTGCAACTGACCGTAGCGCAATCGTTGCTGGGAATTGTGCCGCAACGGCCTCGCATTCTGATGGCGGAACTTGCGCGATAACGGAAACGCACGACGATGATCCGGGCGCTCTAGACGCTTGAATGTGAGAGGAAGGCGGTGACCGCCTATTTTTTCAGACCAACGTGTGTAATTGCACACTGTTTGTCCGGCGAGTCTGCTCGTAAGGAAACCGCACCGAACTCCGCACGCCCTTTTCCATTGCACTCCACACATACTAAAGGTACTGAAATGAACGTCCGCAATTCCGTAGTTTTCGTGACTGGCGCCAACCGTGGCTTGGGCCTGGCCTTCGCCAAGGCTGCACACGCATTGGGCGCCTCCAAGGTGTATGTCGGCATGCGCAATCCGGAAGGATTCGAAGCGCCTGGCCTGACCCCGGTGAAGCTCGATGTGACGGATGAAGCCTCGGTCAAAGCCGCTGCCGCGCTGTGCAAGGACACCACCCTGCTGGTGAACAATGCCGGCATCGTCAGCTTGATGAACGGACCGCTCGACTCGAACATGATCGAGCTGTCGCAGACGCTGATGAACACCAATTACTACGGCATTATTCGGGTCTCGCAGGCGTTCGCGCCGATTCTCGCGGCCAATGGCGGGGGCGCCTTCATCAACGTGCTTTCCGATGCGACCTGGCTGAGCGTGCCAATGCTGGCCGCTTACGCCGCTTCAAAATCGGCGGCATGGAGTCTCACCAACGCCTTGCGCCTGCAGCTCAAGCCGCAGGGAACGCACGTTCTCGCATTGCACGTTGGCTTCCTCGACACCGACATGACCAAAGGTTTCGATATGCCCAAGTCGAGTCCCGACGTGGTGGCCAGAAAAGTCTACGCAGGGCTGGAGGAGGGCGCGCTGGAAGTGCTGGCCGACGAGGGCACTCTGCAGGTCAAATCCACGCTTTCCAGCGCTGAGCCGGTGTACTTCAACCCGCCGTCTTTCTGATCCGGCCACATCCTCGCGGAATGAAAAAGGCGCCCTGGACGGCGCCTTTTTTCCATATGTGAATTGTGGAGGTGAAGCGCATATCGGACCCTGCGACAATACGGCTAATCTGCGCCACTATCACGCCGAGGCGTTTTAGCCTGATCATCCACGTCATCCGTGAGAGCCTCATTTGGACGCTACTACCGATTTCTCGTCTCAAACCCGTGGCTCTTCCCTGGCCTCGAAGGTGTGCCGGCTTGCTCTGTTCGCAGGGCTCTCCCTGAATGGAGCTGCGTGTTTTGCTGCAGGCCCGTCCACTGCTTCGGTATTACCGCTGAATAAAGGCTTGTACGTCGACGCCTCCCAGACCTGTTCAGATCCGGCCAATGCCGGTATACGCAGCTACAACGGCGCCGGATTGAGCACGAGTCACACTCACGCGTGCAAGATGGCAGTGCAGTCGAAGGCCGGCAATGTTTACACCGTCTTCCAGCACTGTATCGACGCTGGGGTAGGGCCGGGGCCCGTATTCAAAGAGACCTTGAAGATTGAGGTTGTCAGTAACAGCCGGTTTCGGCTGAAACAATCGAAAAGCGTCACCACATACCACTATTGTTCGCCTGATCAGCTCCCGCCCGGGTTGGAGCCGCCGAGCGATGTTAATTGAGTGGCCTCCTTATCCGTTGCGGCGTCGCAGCGCAGTGGGCGCGACGTCCGGGAGTGGCCCGGTTCAGCTGGTAGGAATGCCGTGGTTTTGAACATCGGCCCAGGATTGCCACAAACGATTTGCGTTTGATCTGGTTAAGTAAAGGGCTGCCGCGAGCTTACTGAAATTGGACGCCAGCCAGACGCTCCGATTCTGCCCACAGCCGTGCTGCTGTTACGCTGTCAAGGGCCTGTGAGGGCAGGCTTGCAGGGCCGGGCGCGCCTCGGGTTTCTCCCAGGCGGGTCGGGCCATAATAGCTGCCGCCACTGGAATGCGGTGACGCCACAGCATACAGCGTTGGCAATACGCCCTGGGCGGCGGGTTGAAACAAGAACCACAGGCACGTGCGCAGCAATCCAGCCGGGCTCCAACGGCCTGCGCCATTAAGTAACAGATCGGTACGTGAGACCCCTGGGTGCGCCGCGAGACTCGCCAATCCCCAGCCATTAGCGTCACTGCGGCGTTGCAACTCGAGCATGAACATCAAGCAGGCGAGCTTGGACTGGCTGTATACAGACATCGGTCTGTAGGCGCGCTCGGCCTGTAGGTCGTCGAGGTCAATTCGACCGCTGCGGGCAGCGATACTGGATACAGTCACGACACGTGGCTCTCGTGCTTTGCGCAGCAGCGCTGACAGGTGAGCGGTAAGGGCAAAGTGGCCGAGGTAGTTCGTGGCGAATTGCAATTCGAGACCATCGTGCGACAGCTCACGCCTCGGCGGATTCATTACGGCTGCGTTGTTGATCAGCAGATCAAGTCGGTCCAGATCGGCTTCCATGCGCACGGCGAACGCCGCCACGGAAGCGAGATTTGCGAGGTCGAGCTCCTCGAAGCGAATCCTGGCCTGCGGCAATTGCTGTCGAATGCGCGCTACGGCGGCCGCGCCCTTGCTCGAATTACGACCGGCAAGTATGACGTCAGCCCCGGCTTGCGTCAGCGCCCGCGCGGCCTCAAACCCCAGGCCGCCGGTTCCTGTCACGATGGCGATTCGTCCTGCCTGAGGCGGCAGATCGGCGAGTGTCCAATGAGGCATTGAGATCATTCCTGGAATTTGCACTTGGTGTAAAATTATTATCGCACTCGGTGCGATTTTGCAAGGTTCGATCCCTGTGTGACAATGCGGTATGACTACTTCTCCATCAGGGCCACAAGGCCTACGTGCACGCAAGCGGCAAGAAACGCTGGAACGAATCGCCGAGACTGGCCTTTCGCTGTTTATTGAAAGGGGCTACGAAGCGACTACTCTGGATGCTATCGCCGAAGCTGCGGGCATTTCGCGTCGCACTTTCTTCTACTATTTCAAATCGAAGGAAGAAATTCTGCTGGACTGGCAGATGCGCGGATTCAGTGTCTCGCTGCACAAGGCGGTGTTGGCTCAACCGGCCGACAGGCTGCCGGTCGAGGTGGTCCGCGACGCGATGTTGCAACTGTCCTCGGGCTTTCGCACTCAGAAATTCATAAGTATCGACCGTATACTGCGCAGCAGCGAAACGCTCAAAGCTCGCAAGCAGGCGGCCTACGGAGTGCACGAACGGTTTCTGCATGAGGCGCTGATACAGCGATGGCCCGACCCCGCCCGCAGCGCACCCCTGCGCCTGGTCGCGATGGCCTCGCTCGGCGCCATGCGTCTGGCGATTGACGAGTGGATTCAAGCAGGCGGCGATCAGTCGTTGGCGTCCTTTCTGCAAACAGCGTTCGCGGACTTAACGGCAGAGTTCGGTGCACCCGGCCACTAGCCGATATCGGCTGCCATACCGGCATCGACCTTCACACGTGCTGCTCCACTCGGTGCCTTCATCGGCGCTCATCAAGCGGAATGCGCTCTATGACGTCGTCGAAGGGCGCGAGATCGAGAAAGGCGACAACCTCGGTTGCACGCAGATTCGCCATTCGGAAGATCCACACGTAACTGTTGCGATAGGGGACACCATCGGCTGCGGTGGCAACGCCGTCCCAATGAACGATTACATCATTATGGTCGGCCCATATGTTTTTCACCGTTGGTCGAACGGGTGACGAAAGACGTGCGGCGAATGGCGCTACTGCCCGCTTTAAAAAGTCATCGCGGCTTCTGTAGGTTCCGGCGACCGGACTGCTGCCTTTGATGGTCCAGATTACTTCGGGCGCTATCACGTCCTGAAAGAACGTTGTCCCTCCTGCAGCCCAATTGTCGAAGGCCTGTGCGACAACCTTTCGATTGCGCTCGGTTGTCGTTTCAGCTTTTTGAGCCACCGCAACGCCGCCAAACACGGTGTAGGCCAACATCGCTGCGGCGATGATGTATTTCTGAATCGTCATCATGTGCCCTCAATCTATCGATCTGTAAGATGGATAGCCAACTCTGGATTATGGACAGCGGGGCCTTCAGTTTTTGATATCCCGCCATTGCGCGTGCTTCCCCGCACTCATCTGAAAGTTCTTGAATGGAAGTGTGCCTTGGAGGCGGATCGCGGCTGTAACATGATCGGCCTGATAGCTTGTACGATTGTCCGCGCTGCCGAACTTTGAACCGTCCAGACTCGACGAAATGGAATGGGCATGGATCCTTTGACAAAACTTGTCGACATCATCAGCCGACACGCGCCAAGCGATGGCTTACATGGGACGCCTATTCCTGGCGTCGGGCTGATCCGATCCGGCACGCCGACTTTGCCGATGCCTGTGGTTTACGAGCCAACGCTGTGCCTGGTCGCTCAGGGTCGCAAACAAGCGATGCTGGGGACGTCGGCGTATGTTTACGACGCAGCCAACTACCTGATTGCATCGCTGCATCTTCCAGTGATGGGCTCCGTCATTGAGGCGAGTGAGATCGCTCCATATCTCTGCCTGGTGCTCGATCTCGACTTGACGGAATTGAGCGATTTGACGCTTCGTCATCCATTACCCGAAGAGGATGAAAGCGCGTCGTTGGCTGGGATTGCGCTGAACGAGACGACTCCTGATCTGCTGGATGCCTCCGTACGACTCGCCAGTCTGCTGGACAAGCCTGGCGATATCGGAGCACTCGCGCCACTGGTGACTCGCGAGATTCTTTATCGCCTTCTGACCGGGCCAGGCAGCAGCATCCTGCGGCAACTTACCCGGGCGGACAGTCGGCTGAGCCACATTGCCAAAGCAATTGCTTGGCTCCGTGCGCATTACGACGAAGTCTGCCGGATCGATGAAATCGCCGATATTGCTGGCATGAGCCGCTCGACGTTTCATGTGCACTTCAAAGCGGTCACGTCGATGAGCCCACTGGAGTTCCGCAATCAGTTAAGACTGCAGGAGGCTCGCCGGCTGATGGTTGCCGAAGCGATGGATGCAGCAGCTGCAGGGCATCAAGTCGGCTACGAAAATCCGTCGCACTTCAGTCGCGATTATGTCCGTATGTTTGGCATGTCGCCGGCCAGAGACGCTCGACTGCTGCGTCACATCTAATCAACGAGGGAACACAGTGGGCATCTCGTCACGATAAAAATCACTGGATCACCTGATTCGGCCTGGCACGAGCAACGCACCTGACAGGCGTCGGCGTACACGCGAAAGAACTCGTCAAGCAGGTCGCTGCTCATGGCCGCGCGGCTATGGATCAGTCAGCGACGCCTTGCGTCATTCAGCCCCGAGGCGCTTGTCCGATTTGTCGCGCAAAGCAGCAGACTCGGGGTGTTCATGACGAGCCCCATTTATTCAGGGGCTCGCTATACGGCCGCTGGCGGCAAATGGTGGCGCTTCAGTGGTCAGTCGAACGCTGGTCCTGAACCTCGGCAGCGCTGACCGGTGTGCCTGTGTTTCCCCACCCTGTGCGGATGAACGTGACCACATCGGCCACTTCCTGGTCAGACAGACGCCAGGCGAAACCCGGCATGGCAAACGCCGTGGGCGCGTGCTGGTTGCCAGGGAGATAGCCGCCGGCGAGCACGATGTGGATCAGCGACGTCGCGTCCTTGCCGTTGACGACCGAGTTTCCGGCCAGCGCCGGGAACACATGCGCGTAACCTTTGCCGTCACTGCGATGGCAAGCCATGCAGTTGTCTGCGTAGGTCCGGGCCCCGACCGCTTGAACGTCCAGGCTGGCCATCAGCGTAGCCGTGTCAGAGGTACCTGATGCTGCAGGGGAAGGGCCGGAAGCGGGCAGGCTTTTGAGGTAGCGAGCGATGGCCAGGCGATCCTCATCGGTCAGATATTGCATGCTGTGCTGAACCACATCGGTCATGCTGCCGAACACCGCCGTACGGTCGGTGCGACCTGTTTTGAGGAACTGGGCGATTTCCGCCTCGCCCCAGGCGCCCAGACCATCATGGATGTCGCCTCGCAGATTCTTGGCGACCCAGCCTTCCAGCGGGGCACCTCCCGAGAGGAACTCACCTTTCGCATCGGCCGACAGGGCTGTTTCCTGCATGCCGATGCCACGCGGTGTATGACAACTGCCGCAATGGCCCAGGCCTTCGACCAGGTACTGACCGCGTGCCACTTGAGCATCCGATGAGGCGGGTACCGTACTCGCGACCGCCGGTGCGAATGTCCAGCGCCAGATCGTCAGCGGCCAGCGCATGCTCAGAGGCCAGGCGATATCGGCATCACGGTTGGGCGTGGCGGCAGGCTTCACTGCATTCATGAAGTAGGCGTAGAGGTCGGCGATGTCCTGATCGGAGACCTTGGCATACGACGGATACGGCATTGCCGGGTACAGGCTCGCGCCGTCGCGTCGGATGCCGTGACGCACTGCCTTGTCGAAGTCCGCCAGCGTGTATTCCCCGATACCGTGCACTGGATCGGGCGTGATGTTGGTGGCATAGACCGCGCCGATGGGCGTTTCCAGGCCCAGCCCGCCGGCGTAGGGCTCGCCGCCCTTGGCCGTATGGCAGGCCACGCAGTCACCCGCGCGGGCCAGGTATTCGCCCCGCTGCAACGTCTGCGGATCTGCCGACGCGGCCATAGCGTGCAGACTGATCGAGCCCAGGCACAATGCGCTGCACTTCAAAAAATTGTTCAACCTCATCATCTCAGGCCTCCACCAACGGCTTGCCGGGGTTCTTCAGGTAGTGCTGCCTGATGGCATTGGCCGACCAGTAGGCGAGGGCACCGACGAGTCCCGTCGGGTTGTAACCGATGTTTTGCGGAAAGGCAGATGCTCCGATCACGAACAGGTTGGGCACATCCCAGGATTGCAGGTAGCGGTTGACCACGCTGCTGGACGGGCTGGTGCCCATGATGGCGCCGCCGGTGGTGTGCGTACTCTGGTAGAAGCGGGTGTCGTACAGCGTGCCAATCTTCTTGGCATTGACCTGATAGGACTCAGGATTCATGGCCTTGGCGATTTCCGCCGCTTTGCCTGTCACGTACTGGGACATCTTGATGTCGTTGTCATGCCAGTTGAAGGTGACGCGCAACAGTGGCTGACCGAACGCGTCGCGATACGTCGGGTCGAGATCCAGATACGTGTCCCGGTAGGCCATCACCGAACCCTGGGTGTAGATGTTCAGGCTGCGCTGATAGTTGTCGGCCACTGCGGCTTTCCAGCCTTTGCCCCAGTTCGGCGCGCCCTTGGCGACGCTGGTCTGCCCGATAGGCCGTCCGCCGGTACGGTGGTGACCGATGTTGGCGCCGCCGATGAAACCAAGGCCGGTGTGGTCGAAATTGTCACCGTTGTAGTTGTCGATGGCCGAACCGCCCGCGCCAGTGCCGATGAAGGGGTTCAGGTAGGTGCCCTTAGGCATGACCACGTTGACCGAGCCGAGCATCTGATAGGCGTAGTTCTTGCCGACGACACCTTCGCCGGTCTGCGGGTTGTAGGGCTTGCCGATCCCGGAAAGCAGCAGCAGACGCACGTTGTGTAACTGGAAGGCGCTGAGTATGACCAACCGGGCCGGTTGCTCGGTTTCGTTACCTTGCGCATCGATATAAGTGACGCCCGTCGCTTGCTTGCCGGTGGAGTCCAGATTGACCTTGGTGACGTGGCAAAGCGCGCGCAATTCGAAATTCTTGCGGCGGCGCAGAACGGGAAGAATGGTGGTCTGCGGCGAAGCCTTGGAATACATGTAGCAACCGTAGTTTTCACAGAAACCACAGAAGTTGCACGGCCCTAGTCGCACGCCATAAGGGTTGGTGTACGGAGCCGATGCGTTGCCGGCGGGGATTTTGAATGGGGAGTAACCCAGGCTCTTCGCGGCGTTTTCGAACAGCGAGTCGCCATACACCGGCTTGAGCGGTGGCAGCGGGAATTCCTGACTGCGCGGGCCTTCGAACTTGTTTCCGCCGTCAATGAGCTGACCCTTGATATTGCCCGCTTTGCCGGAAACGCCGGCGACGTTTTCGAAGCGGGTGAAGAAGGGTTCGAGCTCTTCGTAGCTCACTCCATGATCCTGAATGGTCATGTTGTCAGGAATCATGTTTTTGCCGTAGCGCTCGGTGTAATGGCTGCGCAGCTTCAGGTCACTGGGCAGCGGGCGCCAGGTCAGGCCGTTCCAATGGAAGCCCGCGCCACCGACGCCGTTGCCCAGCAGGAAGGTGCCTTGCTGGCGGTACGGGACCGCGACGTCGGAGGGTGTGTGCCGAATGGTGACGGTTTCCTTGGACAAGTCCTGGTACAGCTTGCCGCGCACCGTGTAGGCGAGTTCGTCGATGACTTTCGGGTAGCTCGCGTCGTCGGGAGTGTCTTGATCAGGTCCACGCTCCAGGGCGACCACGTTCAGCCCGGCCTCGGTCAATTCGGCGGCGAGAATCGATCCCACCCAGCCCAGACCCACGACAACGGCATCGATTTCCGGTTTCTTGACAGTCATCAGCGTTACCCCCTGAGTCCGTTGATGGACACAGGGCCGAGCGGATACCGCTCGTTCGGACGATCTACCCAATCCATGAAATCTGCGCGCGCACCGGGGAAGCCGATCATTTTCCACGCTGCCATGTGTTGGTTGCCGCCGTATTTGGGGTCGGCGAAATAGCCTTCCTTGACGTTTTTCAACAGCAGCGCGAAGAAACTTTCGCCCGGCACGTTATTGAGTTTGAGTTGGCCTTTTTCCAGCGCCGTCAGTGTCGCGATCCTGATCTGTTCCGGTAGCTCGGAGAAACGCTTGCCATGGGCGCTCTGGCAGACGGCGTCGACCTCCGCGATGCCCAGGCGATAGATTTCACGCGGCACCAGCTTGAACTGAAAGCCCATCTCCACAGGTTGGTTGGTGATGAAAGGGCCCTGCATGTACCAGAGTCGGCCATAGGCGTAAGGGGTCTCCATCTGGCGGTCGAGAAACTCGGGAACGCCCGCAGATACCGCACCAGGACCCTCTTCGTCCTCGGGAATGATGACCGCGCACGCTGCATTGACGAATTGCCACTCGGCCGCCGTGAAGTAGCTTGGTTCGTAGGTATTCGGTGCATGAGCCGGTTGGTCTTGCGCAACAGCGGCCTGTACCGGCGCCGGCGCCACTGTCTGCGTCACCGAATACCCGCCGAGGCTGACGGCGGGAATCAGAATTGCGCTTCGACGCAGGAATTCGCGTCGGGAATTGGGTGTATCAGTCATTGTGACTCCGTCAGGCGTGCGGCAGAAGGTGCTGGTGTAGTGGCCTGCTGACCATCTTGGACGTGTGGGTATTTCCGGAGGATGCAGGCGCTGTGGAGGCGTGCGTCAAACGACCACAGCGGCATCGGGCGAAGGATGGTATATCAGTCAAAAACCAAATAATAGAATGACATTTCAATAATATGCATTTTCAACGCCCGCTTACATTTTGAAATTGGCTACCAGGCGGGTGAGCGAGTGGCCCAGTTGCTCCAGTTCTTCGCTTGCCGAGGCGGTCTGCCTGGCCTGTTCGGTAGAGACGATCGACAGATTGCGAATGTTGATCAGGTTGCGATCCACTTCCCGGGCGACCTGAGCCTGCTCCTCAGAAGCGCTGGCGATCACCATGTTTTGCTCGTTGATCTGCAGAACACTGGTCATGATGTCCTGCAGGGCGTCGCCGGACTGACGTGCCAGGGTTCGCGTCTGTGTCGCTTGTTCGGTGCTTTCCTTCATCGCGGAGACTGCGTGATCGGAGCCCTCCTGAATGGTGGTGACCATCGATTCGATTTCGAAGGTGGACTGCTGAGTACGGGCTGCCAAAGCGCGTACTTCATCGGCCACCACCGCAAAGCCCCGACCTGCTTCACCGGCCCGCGCCGCTTCGATCGCGGCGTTCAGTGCTAGCAGGTTGGTCTGTTCGGCGATGCCGCGAATGACATCCAGCACTTTGGCGATTTCACGGACGCGTTCGGCCAGGCCTTCCACCCGTTCCGCGCCACGCGCCGCATTGCGCTCCATCGACTCGATCGCCTCGATGGTTTCACCGACGCGGGCGTTGCCTTGCTCGCTGGCCGAGCGGGATTCCCGGGAAGCCTGCGAGGTGGCCACCGCGTTGCGTGCCACTTCTTCCACGGCGGCAGTCATCTGCGTGACAGCCGTCGCCGCCTGCTCGATTTCATTGTTCTGCTGAGCCAGGTTCTGGTTGGACTCCGAAGTGACCGCCCGCAATTGGCTGGACGAAGCGGCAATGACTTCGGCTGACCGGGCGATTTCCTGCAAGGTGTTTTTGAGGTTGCCCTGCATGGTCAGCAGGGTGCCATTGAGCTGGCTTACTTCGTCTCGACCATCTGTGGCGATGGGTTGGGTCAGATCCCCAGCTGCGACCTTCTCTGCGGCAGACAGGGCATTGCCGATCGGCCGCACGATACTGCGGCTGACCAGCAGCGCGACGGCAATCGTGATCAATACCGCGAGCACGATGATCATCACGACGTTATTGCGGGAGGTGCTGTAGGTCTGGGTCGACTGGTCGAACAGCCCTTTCATGTTCTGTTCGTTCAACGCTGTCAATTCGTACAGCTTCGGAAACGACTGTTCGGAGTTCTGTCGCAGAGGGCCGTTGAGCAGTTCAATCATCTCCTTTTCACGGCCCTGTCTGCCCAGGTCGATCAATTGCCGGATACCGGGTTCTGTCGCTTGCAGTATCGGCTTGATGGTCTCGAACAGGGCGCGCTCGTCCGGCTTTTCGAGGCTGGCGGCATAAGCGGTCTGCGCTTCGCTGAGTTTCTTGAGCTGGATTTCCAGGCGCCGGTTGCTGTCTTCGCGCATGGCCGGGGAGGGATAGAACGCCAGCTTGAGCGAGTTGACGCGCAGACCCAATATGGCTTCGCGCATTGCGCCCAGTGCTGCCGACGACGGGATACCGGTCTGCTGGATAGTGCGATTGGTGTCGTCGATAAGGGACATCTTGAACAAGCCGTATAGGCCGACGATGACTACGATGGAGGCGATCAATGTGAAGCTGATCGCGGATCGTGCAGCGATAGAAATGTTGCGGATCATGGTGCAGACCTCTGCCATAGATGAAGGATGAACCTGCTACGAGTGTGGAAAACATCCTTATGTCGGCTTGGAGGCGAGACTCTTAAGGCATTAATGAAACGATGTTTCGAAATTCCATCTTGTTTCAGTGCGATGTGTTTGGACCAGAGCAGGAGCGCTTGGCGTATGACGGCGAGGTTTTCCCATTCAGTAGCTATCCACTTTCAGCTATCGGATAATGTCGACCCGTTTCGCTTTCGACGTTCAGTCTGTCGCCAAGGAGAGTCAACGATGGTCAAAACGCGTCCGCGCCCAGCGGTCAACGGCGTGGCATCTGCCGATCGGGTGCTCACCGTGCTGTCTGCATTCCGGATCGGCGATACCGCTTTGAGTCTTGTCGAACTGGTCGAGCGTACCGGGCTGATCAAGAGCACCATCATGCGGTTGATGGTCTCGCTTGAGACGTATGGCTTCGTCAATCGCATGGCTGACGGCCGGTACATGCTTGCCAGCGAAGTGATGCGACTGAACGCGGTGTATCAGGAGGCGCTGGATCTGGAGCGCCACGTCTTGCCCAGACTGCACCAGTTGACCGACGAAACGGGCGAGACTGCCTCTTTTTATGTGCGTCACGGCGCTTATCGTCTTTGTCAGTACCGGGTCAACTCACCGCACCGTCTGCGTTTGCATTTGCAGCAAGGGGATATGCGCCCGATGGATGGAGCGGCGAGCGCTGAGGCGCTGCGTACGCCGTTCAGCCGTGCGGAAGGCGGGATGGAGCCACTTTACTCAAGCGGCGCCACCGACCCGCACGCAGCGTCGATGGCCTTGCCGATCTACGGGCCGTTACAGGAAGTCATCGGTGCCCTGGTGCTATCCGGCCCGGCAGCCCGGCTGACCAGCGACTATGCCAAATCCATCCGGGACATATTTGTCGCAGTGGCTGAGGATCTGACTCGCAGCCTAGGCGGCAAGTCCATCCGAGAGGTAAAAGGCATGCATCAAGCGCCCGTCCCGGAAGACGTCAACTGAAGCCGTACAGGCTCACCGGATTGTCCCGCAGGATACGTGTCCGGTCGTGCTCTGATGGCGCCCAGTGGTAGAGCAGATCAAGAATGTCCGCATCGTTGGGCTTGTTTTCGGTCGCCGTGGGGTGCGGCCAGTCGCTTCCCCACAGCATTCTTTCCGGGTTTATTTTCACCAGCGCCTGCGCAACCTCTCCGACGTCGCTGTAGTTGGGAGCGCCCACCTTGGATCGAATGTACGGGCCTGACAGCTTGACCCACGTTCGCTGGTTGTCCAGCAGCCGAGTCACAGCAGCGAACGCAGCCGACTTAACGCCTTCTGGCTGAGGCACATGGCCCATGTGGTCGATGACCAGCCGGGATGGCAGCTTCGCCAGTCGGCTTTCCAGATCCGTCAGTTGCGTGCCAGGCGCAACGACCTGCACGTTCCAGCCCAGTTCGTTGACGCGCGCCGCCAGTTTTTCAAGTTCGTCAAGGTTGGCGCCGCCGTAGCTCAGGTTGAAACGAATGCCGCGAACGCCCGCAGCGTGGAGCTCCTCCAACTCCTTGTCGGAAATCGGGCCGGCGACCACCGCAATACCTCGAGCGTCGCCCTTGGCTTCCAGCAAACCATTGAGCATGACCCGGTTATCGATGCCATAGGTAGACGGTGTGACAATGACCATACGCCTGACATGAAGGCGTTGCTGCACATGACGATAATCTTCCAGCGAAGCATTGGGGGGCAGCAAAGTGGCCCCCAATGCTGCCGGATAACGATCATCGTACAGGTGCATGTGGCAATCCACGCTGCCTGGCGGAGGTTCTAGTGAAGAGCTGTTGTCGCCGGCGGAATAGCGGAAACCCGCGATTGCATTAAGTGACATGAAGGCCCCGAGTGAAACGCTACCTTGAACGAACTTGCGTCGAGTGATGGCCATGCTTGACTTCTCATTATTGTCGTGGATTTTGAAAGGAAAATGATGGTGCTCAAGCTCAGGCACAGCATCAGAGCAACCGGGTGCGTTGAGCCCCAACGCTAAGCAGAGGTATTTGATATTCAGATAGTCTTCATTGCACTTGCGCCTTTGCTCAGTGCATCGGCGATATGTTTTGAGTCAATCGAAATCAAGAGAGCGTTGCTGCGTCCGATCCATGGACGCAGCACAATGACTTTTCCAACTCAGTTGGCGTTGATCGAGCCGGGTTCTTCAACGGCCTGACGTCTGAGCTTGCGTCCCATCAGCAATACCGCAATACCCCCGCCAGCGCACAGGGCAGCCAGCGGCAACATCGCCAGCGCGTAACTGCCGGTAGCGTCATGAATCGAGCCATAGACGTTAACCATCACGCCCCCACCAATCAGGTTCGCCAGGGCACCGATGGCTGCCAGACCCGCCGCAGCCGTGGTGCTGGAAAGCCACGTCGATACCAGTGCCCAGAACGGACCTTTCATCGAGTAGGCGCCGATAAGCACCATGGTCAGTAACAGCACAGTGGCTGGCAGCGAGGAGGTCACCAGCGCCAATAGCAGGCCGGCGGCGATCAGCAGGAGCGTGAGCGAAGTGTGCCAGCGACGTTCGTTGGTACGGTCAGAACTGCGCCCCCAGATGATCATGGCGACCGAAGCGATACCGTAAGGAATGGCGTTGGTGAAACCGATTTCCAAATTGGACAGGCCAAAGGTTTTGAGCAACTGAGGTGCCCAGACGCTCATGGTGCTGCCTGCGGCGGACGCCCCGGAGTAGATCAGCGCGAGAACCCAGATGTCCTTGTGCTTGAGCAGTTTCCACAGCGACATGTGACCGATGTTGGTTTTACGTTGCTTTTCTTCATTCAATTGGTTGACCAGCCAGTTGCGCTGCTCGTCACTTAGCCACTTTGCCTGCTCCGGACGGTCGGTAAGCACGAACAGGCACGCGATCCCGAGCAACACGGCAGGGATTCCTTCCAGAATGAACAGCCAGTGCCACCCGCGCATTCCCATCCAGCCGTCCAGCGTCAGGAGAAAGCCCGACAGGGGCGAACCCAGGAAGTTGGCGCCGGGGATGGCAACCATGAAGATTGCCACCATACGAGCTCGGTAGGCCGACGGTAGCCAATAGGTCATGTACAACAGCACGCCCGGGAAAAAACCGGCTTCTGCAGCGCCCAGTAGAAAGCGCATGACGTACAGCGAGTTGGCACCCTGAACGAAAGCGGTACCTGCGGAAATGATGCCCCAGGTGATCATGATGCGGGCGATCCAGATTCTTGCGCCGAATTTCTGCAGCGCAAGGTTGCTGGGCACTTCGATCAGAAAATAGGACACGAAAAACAGGCTGCTGGCAAAGCCGAAGATGGCTGGCGTCAAGCCCAGGTCGTGGTTCATTTGCAGCGAGGCCATTCCGATGTTGCCCCGATCGATGATCGCGATCAGGTAGCAGACGATTAGAAACGGCAGCAGCCGCCAGGCGACTCGGTGCATGGTGGCGCGTTCGAGTTCGCTGACGGGGGCGGTGGCAGGCTTTACGGCCATTGTGCTCTCCTGTGCTTATTTTTTTGGAGAAACGATTCGGACCGAACTTGTGCCGTCGCGCTGCGGCACCATTCGATCGTGATGTCAGTCATTCATCAAGTGACGGTTTACGACGCATCGTGGGTCCACGGCTTCGCCTTCCCAGATACGAATGACCTGTTGCAGGGCCAGCAGGCCGACACGGTCGCGGGCTTCACTGGTGTTGGCGCCGACGTGAGGTGTCGCCACCAGGGTGGGCAGGGTCCACAGCTCGCTGTCCGCGGGTGGTGGCTCAGGGTGGAATGTATCCAGGCCCGCACCTGCGATCTGCCCGCTGCGCAGTGCTTCGACCAGAGCCGGTGTGTCGATCAGCTCGCCGCGAGCGGTGTTGATCAGGATGCTGCCCGGACGCATGCGCTTGAACTGAGCCGTGCTGAACAGGTTGCGATTCTGGTCGGTAAGCGGGCAGTGCAGGCTGATGATGTCGCTGATCTCGAGCAGTCTGTCGAAATCGTCTTCACGCTCGACATGGGCGCGAGCGGGCAGGGCTTTCAGGAAAGGGTCGTAGACTTTGACCTTCATCTGCAGCGGAGCCACCAGGTCCATCAGGATTCCGCCGATCGAGCCCAGGCCGATCAGGCCCAGGGTCTTGCCGAACAGCTCGGTACCATTGGCAATCGATTTGTCCCAATGACCGGCACGCAGTCGCGCGTCCTGGTAGGCGGTCTGGCGTGCAACGCTGAACAGCAGCGCGAACGCGTGCTCGGCCACCGACTGTGCGTTGGCGCCCACGGCGATTGTGACCGGTACGCCTCGCTCTGCCGCAGCCTGAATGTCGATGGAATCGTACCCCACGCCATGTTTGGCAACGGCTTTGAGATTGGCTGAAGCCTGAATCATTGCCGCTGTCAGCTTCCCTTGGCGAACGATGATCCCATCCGGCTGCTCCTCACGAATGATGGCGGTCAGGTCTTGCGCGGGCATATAGGGCGTGGTGGGAATGATCTGGATGCCCAGGCTGGCGGCGTGGTTCATGGCATCGACCGCCAGAGCAGGGCCTGTCAGCAAGATTTTGCGAGTCATGGATATCTACCTTGTTTTTATCGTGAATACCGACCCACGAGGTCGTCGTGTGCTCAGAGCCACCCTAGCACAATGAAATGCCATTTCAATAAGGAAAATATTTCAGCGATGAAGGGTATGGTAAATCAGGATAAAAACTGTTGAATGCGAAAAACTGAAATGCGATTCTATTATTTCAGTCGGGGACTTCCCGTCGGCACACCACAATTTCAAGAGAGAGATGCCATGTCTATCGGATTCCGAGTCCTGAATGCCGCTCGTAAAGTCAGCGCGGATTGGATTTCGCGCTACCGCGAAGTGCCCGTCGCCAACGTGAGCGATTCCATGCACCGCATGACTGCCGGTGGTGCACGTCTGCGTCCCATGCACCGTGCTGGCGTGCTGGCGGGAGCTGCGCTAACCGTCAAGGCGCGGCCCGGCGACAATCTGATGCTGCATTACGCAATCGACATCGCCCAGCCTGGCGACGTGATCGTGGTCGATGCAGGCGGCGATCTGAGCAATGCGCTGATCGGCGAGATGATGGTGGCCTACGCCGTCAAGCGTGGCGTCGCCGGCATCGTTATCAACGGGGCTATTCGTGATGCCGGCAGTATCGGCGCCGGTGATTTCCCATTGTTCGCGGCAGGCATTTCCCATCGAGGTCCGTACAAGGATGGTCCAGGTGAAATCAACGTGCCTATCGCTATCGATGGTATGGTCATCGAGGCGGGCGATCTGGTGATCGGTGATGAGGACGGTCTGCTCTGCGTGCCTTATGATCACGTGGCTGAGGTTTACGAGCGTGCCACCGCCAAACACCATGCGGAGCTCAAGCAGATGGATCAGATTGCCAAGGGCGAAAACGACCGCAGTTGGGTCATTGAAACGTTGAAAAAGAAAGGCTGTCAGCTGCCGGAATAATTCGGCGCACCTGCACGACGCTGTGCGAGCCGCCTGCTTCCTATTCATAGCGGGCGGCTTGAGGCCCGCGACAGAGGCCTGAATGACGTCCCATACGCTTTCCCGCAAAAAGTGGCCAACGCCTGTCCGGGCACTGGCTCATCGTGATTTTCAGGTTTACTTCTTCGGCCAGGCGGTTTCCACGCTGGGCAAATGGGTACAGCAGGTCGCGTTGACCTGGCTGGCTTATCACCTCACCGGTTCGGCCTCACTGCTGGGATTGCTGACCTTTCTGTCGTTGGCCCCGCAGCTGTGTATCGGTCCGCTCGCTGGCGCCTGGACCGATAAGCACGACAAGCGTCGACTCCTGTTGATCGCACAGGCTTTGCTCGCTGCCCAGTCGCTGTTTCTATCGGTAATGACCTGGCTGGGTTGCATGAATAGCTATTGGCTCATCGCGATGGCGCTCGTGCTGGGCGTGCTCAATGCGTTCGAAACGCCCCTTCGTCAGGCATTGATCGGCAGCTTCGTTGCCGATCCGGCGGATTTGCCCAACGCACTGGCGCTCAACGCCATGCTGATCAATGCAGCGCGTTTCGTGGGTCCGCCGCTGGCAGGAGCGCTCATCGCATACAGCGGCGAAGCAGTGTGTTTCCTGGTCACTGCATTTGCATTTTCCCTGTTGTTGTTTGCCTTGATGAAGGTCAAGGGGATGCCCACTGCCCGGGTCGCTGGCAAGACCGGACAGATCTTTCGTGCGGGCCTCACCTACATGTGGGACACGCTGGAAGTGCGTCGGTTGTTGATGGGCGTGGTCGTGGTCAATCTGCTGTCATCCATCTATGCGGTGTTACTGCCTGTGATCACCCGTGAGTCCTATCAAGGCGATGCCACCACCCTTGGCTGGTTGTGGGGCGCGGCCGGAGCAGGGGCGTTCGTGGCCTCGTTCTGTCTGGCGCTGGGCGGTTCGTTGCCTCGACTTGCACGCTTCATCGTGGTCGCTGCCGTGTGCTGCGCATGCGGCCTTGCGGGCTTGGCGCTGAACATGCCGCTGGGTTGGGCCATGGCGGCTCTGGCGATTCTGGGGTTTGGGATCACTGCAAGCAACGTCAGTAGCAACATGCTCTTGCAGAGCCAGGCACCGGCCGAGTTGCGAGGTCGCGTGGTCGCGTTCTACCTCTCCATGCGTTTCGGATTCGAAGCGATTGGCGGTCTGTTTGCGGGGTTGGTGTCGGTCGTCTGGGGAGCCCCGGCGACACTGGGGGCCGCCGGGGTATTGCTGCTGGGCTACATGCTGTTCGATCACTTCTACTGGCGGGCACGCGCGACGCCGCCGACTAGCACTCAGTAGCAGGTTTTGACACAGAGTCGGACTTCGCCTGCTGCCTGGCTGGATCGCCCAGCCACAGCATCAGACAGGTGCCTAGCATCAGAATTGAAGCCACCGCATAGAACGGTCCCGAGTAGGACTGCGTGGCATCCTTGATCAGACCGATCATGAAGGGGCCGACGAACCCGCCGAGGTTACCGATCGAGACGATCAGTGCCAGACCGCCCGCAGCCGCGCGCCCGGTCAGGAACGACGACGGTATTGCCCAGAACGTCGCCTGGAACGACAAAATGCTGGCAACGGCCAGGGCCAGGCTGGCGATCTTCAATACCGGTTGATCGATCAATGCGGCCGCGACCAGTGAAAGCGCGGCTAACCCCAGCGCTCCCACCACGTACGGCAGACGGTGCTTGCTGCCGTTGGCCAGCCGAGCCCAGACAGTCATGGAGACGGCGCCCAGCACATAAGGTAAGGCCGCAACCAGCCCGACAGTGCTGTTCTCCATGCCAAGACTTTTGATGATCTGTGGCATCCAGATGCCGATGCCGATCGAACCGACGATGCAGCAGAAGTTGATGGCCGCCAGCACGAAGACTTTCGGATTGGTCAGTGCGCCGCGCAAGGTGTTGCCATGGCTGGCGCTGATCGAGGCCTGCTCGCTGCTCAATTTGTTTTGCAGCCAGGCCTTTTCGCGCTCACTCAGCCAGCGCGCCTTGGCGGGGGTGTCCACCATGACGAACAGGCAGGCGATACCCAGCAGTACAGCAGGGATCGCTTCGGCGACCAGCAAGAATTGCCAGTTTTTCAGGCCCAGAATCCCGTGCATGTCCAGCAGCCATCCCGAAAGCGGGGAGCCGAAGATATTGGCAGTGGGAATGCCCAGCAGGAACGTTGCCGTGGCTTTCGCCCGCCATTTGCCGGGAAACCAGTAGGTGAAATACAGGTATACCCCCGGCGTAAAGCCTGCCTCGGCAAGCCCCAGCAGGAAACGCATGATGCTGAAGCTGACGGGGCCCGTGGCGAACGCCGTCCCCACCGATATCAGGCCCCAGGTGATCATGATCCGCGCGATCCAGATGCGTGCGCCGAATCGCTGCATCAGCAGGTTGCTGGGGATTTCGAAAATGAAGTACCCGAAGAAGAACAGACCCGCCGCCCAGCCGAACATGGTGGCGGTCAGGCCAAGGTCTTTGTTCATACTGATGGCCGCAAAGCCGACGTTGGTCCTGTCCAGATAGCTGATCACGTAACAGACAAAGATGAATGGAACGATGCGCAACAGAACACGGCGCAGCAGCTTTTCACCTTCAGCATCGGAGAGCGGGGCGGTGGTCATTTTTTCCGGAGTCATGGCGTCACTTCTTTTATCGTTGTTGTAGAGGACTTGTGTGTGGTCTCACATCCGCTTCAGCTATGTGAATACATCTGCAGGCCTTTCACAGGTGCGCGAACCTGCAGGATGGAGCCTGATTCCGATTCGGTGATGAACAGTGTGCGGCCGTCTGGCCCTCCGAAAGCGAGGTTGGTGTTGCTGATGCCCTCGCAAGAGACATAACGCTGGATCGGTTCGCCGACCCTTGAGAGTCGCCAGACCGATCCGAAACCTGTATGAGCGATATACAAATTGCTTTCGTCATCGAGCGCCAGGCCGTCCGGGCCGCCGAGCCCGCCGTGTAACTGCGCGAACACGCCGACCTTGCTGATGATTGAGCCGTTGCCCAGCGGAATGCGCCAAATCTGCTGCGCGCGTGTAACCGCAATCAGCAGGTGGTTGAGTTTAGGGTCGAAGACGATTCCGTTCGGGCTGGGAATGGTATTGATCAGGCAAGTGAGGTTGCCGGCAGCATCCAGTTTGTAGACGCGCCCGGTGGGGTCTTGCAGGCCGGTCTGGCCTTGATCCGTGAAGTACATGTCGCCTGCTGGCGAGAAAACCAGATCGTTCACCCCCTTGAAGCCTTCTGAGCCCGCCGATTCCAGAAACGGTTCGATCTTCCCTGTATGCGGGTCAAGCAACATGATGCCGCGCTTGTAGTCGGTAATGAAAATCCGGCCGTCCTGGTGAATTTTCAGACCGTTCGGCCAGCCGTCGTATTCACTCACCAAAGTCCATTCACCGGTGGGGGAAATTTTGAAAATACGGCCGTAGGGAATGTCCGTGACATAGAGATTGCCCTCTCTGTCGAAAGAAGGGCCCTCCAGGAATGAATCGATAGATTTCCCCTGGCGATTGGCGTCGGCCCATGCCGTGCGGCGTGGGTTGCGAAAGCGCTCAGGCAGGCGAGTGAAAACAGTTGTTTCGGTGGCGGCGGGGGCGGGAAAGAAGCTCATGAGTGCTCCTGAAGCGATCCGGCAGTGAGGGCGCGGAATATTGTTAAAATAGAATTGCATTCCAAAAATAAAGCATTTTTGGAGCGTGCGCGAGCGCTTTTGCAAGCACGTCGTCGCTTGGCACGTTAGGGAAGCCGCTGCGAAGAGGCTCGTCAGATGAAGGTGTTTTTGGAATCTTATTTTGGTAATGCCCTTTGCAGCACCTTCAACCCTGCAAAAGGCGAGACACCTGATCCCAGCCATGGCCTCCACTGAGGAAGCGGAGTTTGATGCGCTCAGTCGTCTCCACTGAAAAATGAGGACGGGTATCGGTCAGCTGTCGTGAACGAACGAGCGGTCCGTGCAGGTCTGCCTGTCGATATGTTCAGCGTCGCCTTCAGGCAGGTAGGGGGCGCAAACGAGTCTGTTCGTGCCTGTCGCATCGTTGATGAGTGACCGGAACGACAGGCTGTGTCGAACGTGCGCGGCGGAATAGTTTTTCTTTAGTGATCGCCAAGTTCTTGTGGTTTGTTGCCGGATTCTGATTTTCGGATAGTGAATTCACGCCAGATCACTGGCATGAACCCACCAGCGAAACTGAGGAAAAACCATGACTTATTCCATTCGCAATTTCGACGACAAAGTCGTTTTGATCACCGGTGGTACGTCCGGTATCGGGCTGGAAACTGCTCGTCAATTCGTCGCGCAGGGTGCGCAGGTGATTGTCACGGGCGTCACCGCTCAGCGCCTGGATGAGGCGCGTCTGGAGTTGGGTGAAAACGCGCTCGTTCTAACAGCCGATCTGCGGCAACCCGAGTCACTGGATGCTGTCATCAGCGAAATCTCCCGACGATTCGGCCGTCTCGATGTCGTTTTCGCCAACGCGGGTGCTGGCAATGCTTCCCCTCTTGAAGACGTGACCGCCGCCCAAATCCACGAGCAGTTCGGATTGAACTTCAGCGGCGCATTTTTCACCGTACAGAAAGCGGCTCCACTCTTGAGCAAGGGCGGCAGCGTGATCTTGACCACGTCCTTTCTCAATGCCGTTGGCACGCCCGGCCTGTCGATATTGTCAGCGACGAAAGCGGCTGTTCGTTCACTGGCCCGCACTCTGGGCGCCGAACTGGCACCCCGTGGCATCCGGGTCAACGCCGTCAGCCCAGGCCCTATCAGCACCCCATTTCACAGCAAGCTGGGGTTGTCTGATTCTCAGCTGAAGGAAGTGGCTGCAGGTATCGAAGCATCCGTACCGCTGGGTCGCTTCGGCGAAGTCGGTGAAGTGGCCAAGGTCGTTCTGTTTCTGGCCAGTGACCAAGCCTCTTTCATCACCGGCGAAGAGATCGTTGTGGATGGAGGGTTGTCACAGTTTTGATCGATGGGACCACCGGTGAAAAAGTCGGTGGTCCCGTCCTATGTGGATATGGAGCCAGGTGCGATGAAGTACACGATAAAAAATGCTTACGCCGGTTTTCCCTCTGTCGATCTTTTGGGCGGGCCGACGCCGCTGCAGCGCGCCGAGAACCTTGAGGCCGTCCTGCGGCGCGAGGGAATCAACGTCGGGATTTATCTGAAACGCGATGACCTGATGCCAATCGGAGGGGGAGGAAACAAGTTAAGGAAGCTTCAATACCATATGGCGTCCATATTGAATAACGGCCAGGACACCGTGATCACTTTTGGCGGCGTACAGTCCAACCACGCGCGACTTACCGCAGCGGTTTGCGCAAGGCTCGGTCTAGAGTGCCATTTGATCCTGTCTCAGCAGGTCGACATCCAGACTGAGGACTATCAGGCGAATGGAAACCTGTGGCTCAACCGCATTTTCGGCGCAAACAGCCATTTATTGAATAAAGGAGAGTCGGCGCCGCTTTTCGCGCAGTCTTTGAGGGACAGGCTGGAACAGCAGGGGAAAAAGGTGGCGGTAATCCCCACTGGAGGATCAACATCGCTTGGAGCCTTGGGTTACGCCGAGTGCGCTGCTGAAATAGCGCGGCAGGCTGAAGCTGACGGCTTGAACGTCAGGAACATTTCCCTGGCCAATGGCAGCAGTGGTACACAGGCAGGCCTCTTGGCGGGCTGGATTGCGCAGGGGAAATCGCCGGATATCATCACTGGCTACGCGGTCATGGCGAACAAGCAAATCACTGCTGACACGACCAGGGAATTGACGCTGTCGACGCTGGACTTGATCGGCCGTGCTCGTTCGTCTGAACCCCTTGTCGTCAACGTTGACGACAATCAGCTGGGGCCTGCCTATGGCCAGGTCACCGAAAGCATGGTCGAGGCGGTGGCGCTGTTAGCCAGAAGTGAAGGCGTTTTGCTGGACCCGGTCTATTCCGGCAAAGCGTTCGCAGGATTGCTTGAGCAGTTACGCGCCGGGGTATACGGCCCTGGCGACGATGTCATTTTTCTGATGACCGGTGGAGTCCCGGGTTTATACGCCTATCAGAGCCTTCTTGATGAGAGATTTACCACCACTGGAGTTCGATGATGCGCGCGCCTCGCCATCTCAATGCACTGCGCGCGTTTGAGGCTGCTGCCAGGCACCTGAGTTTTGTGGGTGCCGCTCACGAGCTGAATGTCACGCCGGCGGCGGTAGGCCAGTTGGTCCGCACCCTGGAAGACAGCTACGGCATACCGCTCTTTCACAGGTATCGAGGAGGGCCGGCGCGGCTGGAACTGACAGCGCCTGCAGTCAAGGCGCTCGCTCAACTTCAGGAAGCGTTCGACATGATGACGAAAGGCGTTGAGGGGCTGCGCAAGGGGGCAGCACCGGCGAATATCACTGTCACGATCACGCCTGCCTTTGCGGACAAATGGCTGCTGAGCCGCGTCGAGCAATTTCAATCGCTGTATCCACAGTTCGAACTGATACTGCACACCGATGGACGCCTGGTCGATCTCGCAGCGCAACGGATCGACCTGGGTATTCGCTTCGGGCATGGGCGATGGACCGGCCTGAAGGCCACGCACTTGATGGAAGACACCTTTTTTCCCGTCTGCAGCCCCGCACTGCTGGAAGGGGATCATCCGCTGACGTCCGCCGAGATGTTGCGCCATCACGTGATCATCCATGACTTTTCCATGAAAGGGACCGCTGCATTTCCCACTTGGGAAAGCTGGCTTGAGTCCGCAGGGCATGAAGTATCTCTTGGGACCCGAGTGCTGAAGATCAATGATTCCGCAGCAGGGCTGCAGGCAGCGATGGCGGGGAGCGGAGTGGCGCTTGGCAGGAGCAGCCTGGTGATGGGAGACCTCAATGCCGGGCGCCTGATCAGACCTTTCGGCCAAGCCCAGTCCAGTCCCTTGGCTTACTACATTGTGCAGATCTCCAGATCCGAGCTTTCGGTGGCTGCCCAGGCTTTCAAGGAGTGGCTGATGGAAACGGCGCGAGATCCATGTCGCAGCGGTCACTTGACCACCAGGCTCAACCCGACAACGACCAGTAACGCGATGTAGATGCGGGCATGCAGTCTGTCGGGGATCTTTCCCGCGAGTGGCAGTGCCAGCCCCACGCCTAGCACGGAACCGACGCTGAGCAATACGAACGCCGGAAGATAGATGTAGCCCAAAAAACCACTGTGTATGCCTGGCGTCTGGAGTTGCCCCATGATGCCGTACATCAACGTGCCTGCCAGCGCCACGGGCAGGCTCAGAGGGTTCGCCAGCGTTGACGCCTGAGCCATGCTCAGGCCGGACCTGCGCAGCATCGGCACCGTCATGACACTGCCACCGACACCCAGCAACGCGGCCACGGCGCCAATGCCGATGCCTTTCAAGGGCACGCCATGCAGTCGCCGCGCGTTAGGGTTTGACGTGTGCAGAAATCCCTTCCGGAACATACAGTCCGCTATGGTCACCGCCAGATAAGCGACAAACCCTGCACGGATTGCGTCACTGGTCATTGCACTGGCCAGCATTGCCCCGGCGACTGCGCCGAGTGCGATGTAACCGCCAAGTGGCCAGATGTAGCCGCCGACCAGTCGACCTGCGCGCCGCTGTCTGACCGTGGCCACCCATGCGCTGACCACCATGACGGCCGTCGATGTAGCGACCGCGATCTGCATGGCGTTGTCACACCCGGCTTCGCCAGGGGCATGGCTGGACATCACCAGGTGGTAGACCAGCGGCACCACGACGAAGCCGCCACCGAATCCAAACAGCACTGTCGTGACTCCGGTCATGCAACCCAGCACTGCCAACAACAAAAGGCTCATCCCGTATCATCCATTGCTCAATGTGAATCGAGCGGGCATCTTATTGCCGCGGTACGAAATGGACTTTCGCGAACGCGCCGACCGTGTTCGCGTTCCGGCCAAGCTTCTGGATCTTGACGATGCGCAACGCTTCTATCTCGCTTCTCGATGCCACCCCACGTCCCGCCGTTGCGATCTGCACCGAGTATGAGTACGGCCATCGCTTGCCGATGCATACTCACCGACGCTCGCAGTTGCTGTACGGATCGAAGGGGGTGATGCAGGTGACAACGAGCCTCGGAACCTGGATCGTGCCTCCGCAGCGTGCGGTATGGATCCCTCGGGAAGTGCCACATGAAGTGCTTTTTCTGGGTGTGACGACCCACAGTCTTTACATCGAACACGCTGAATCCGTGATCGCCGAGGCGCGATGCCGGGTGATCGACGTCAGTGTATTGTTGCGCAATCTGCTTCAGGAGGCGGTGGACATGCCGCTGGAGTATGACGAGGAGGGCAGGGACGGCGCCCTGATCAAGCTGCTGCTGCATGAAATCGAGCGCGCAAATCAGCTGGCTCTGCAGATTACGATGCCGTCGCACGAGCGGTTGCTGGGCATCTGCAAGACCTTCCTGCTGACACCGGACATCAACACCTCGGCGCAGGCATGGGCTGAAGCACTGTTCATCAGTGTACGGACGTTCAATCGGCTCTTCCGGGAACAGACTGGCTTGAGCTTCGGGCAATGGCGGCAACGCGCCTGCGCGATCCTGGCCCTTGCACGGCTGGCCGAGGGGCACAGTGTGACCACCATTGCCATGGAGATGGGGTATGACAGCCCCGCAGCGTTTGCCACGATGTTTCGGCGGGTGACAGGCAGGCCGCCTTCATTCTATCTACCGGCCCAGGACGCGAGGTGATGCCGCCGTGCCGCTTCGTGCCGCGGGAGATCCTCGGGCCGATGACTGCCGGCGGCTTCGCTTGGCGGGATAACGCTGCACTGAGCCAATACGTTAATCCTGCTCAAACGAATCCCTACGCCGGCTGAAAACCATGTCGGCATTGTCTTCAGGCTGATAAACAGGTGTGGCGGCGCGGTACTGGCCTCGGAGCGGCAGATCATGTTCCTGCCGTATGCCATTTTCGCTGAGCAATTTACCGGCATACCTTCCGATACCGACCGCGCGGTCTTCTTCGATGGCCGCCGGCGTGCCGGCTTGGTACCTGTCGCTGCCGTCGCCGCCCGTGTACGTACCTTTCATCATGCGATACCCGTGAACCAGCTCGTGCGCCAGCGAAACGAACGCGTGCTCTTCGTCATTGACGAGGCGAGGTCTGCCGTGGGCATCGATGTCCGGATATTCCGACGGATTCCAGTCGACCACCGCAGACGATCCTTCGGCTTTGCGCCAGCCTGTTTTCCTCGCCAGCGAGGAGGCTGTCCGGTTGTTTTCCTTATTCAAGTCACTGTCTGGAATTCCACGAGCCAACGCCTGGCGGGTGGTGAGCGCTGCTCTGGCAGCGGAGCTTATTTCCGCGCTCGTGACATTGATGCGCAGCGACCGTCCATTAGTGGAGTATCTGGCGATTTCAGCGAGCAGGGTGGAGCCGTTGGGGCGGCTGGCGATTCGTTGCAGGGCAGTCTCAGCCTTCTGAAGGCCTGCCGGGTTGTGAGCCTCGATGCTCACATGCGGAGCGACAGTGCTTTGGATGCGCATGATTTCAGCCCAATGAGGAGGGTTGGAAGTGCCTGCTTGTCGCACGCTGTTGAAGGGGGTTGGCAACCGGTGGTCTGCGCACGCTTCTGCCGGAGGCGTCAGCGCGAGCGATGCAACGCTGTACTGCCTCGACGCAGTGTGCGAAGCGGTCGTACAGATCAACGATCTCGCGCTCGTTCGCCTGAGCAAGATGTTGCTTGGTCCAGACGATAATCTCCTGGGTCTGGGCCACCGCGGCGATCGTGATCGCCGGATTGTGGGTCACGTCCAGATTGGCCTGCAGCAAGTCCGTCAACAACTCCGCGGAAGGCGACGCCGGAAGTTTCAGGCTCGCACTGAATGCCACATACTCCTCAAGAAGCTGGAGGTCGGTGGCGACGCCGCACTTGAGCGTCAACCTGACCTCGCTATCGGGATTTACCGTGGGCTGAGGCTGACCTAATAACCTGAAAAGATGAAGAATGACCCGCTCGTAATCCTGCGCTGCTTTCATCATTGACCTCCGATAAATACGCGTGTGTGGCACGGCCGCTGGATCAGGTTCCATCATCCAGTGTGTGCGCAGCGATATCTGTCGGGGTCAGCGCGAGGCGATTCCGGCCACGCGCTTGGCAAACCACCACACCGTCCATGCCCCAAGCAAGGTGGCGAGCACGGCAAAGGCGAGGATGACATTGCGGATTCCCAACGGTGCAGCCAGCCATGCCACCATCAAGCCGGCAAATGGCTGGGAGGCGTTGTTGAGCAGCGTGATCACACCGACCGTCTTGCCGAAATCCTGAAACGGTATGACGCGCTGCCGGAGCGTGCGCATGTAGACGTTGAACATTTTGTCGAACCCGACGATCAGCAGGAAACCCAGCGCATACCCAGGCAGATTCGGGCTGAGGGCGCAGACGAATGCGCCGATCGCGATCATCGAGTAACCGACACTGCCCAGCAGGCGCAGCGACCACACCTTGCGCGCGAGAAGAAACAGAATCGCGATGGTCGTGACCGCACCGGCCGCTTGCAGCCCGGCGTAATTGTCCTTGCCGGCGCCGTACTGGCCGATGACCATGGCAGCCGAAGTGGCCAGGGTGACGCCGACGATCAGGTTGACGCCCACTGCCAGCGTGATGATCTTCCTCAGCTCGGCGAAGCTGACGATGTGCTGGAACGCGATACGCAAGGGCTGCAGCCAGACATCGTGATGTTGCTCAAAGGCCGGCAGCGTGATCCGGCTCGAACGTTGCCACGCCCGCAGGCTCAGGTCCGCCAGCAGGAACAGGCCGGCGACCCAGAGCACCACCCAATGCCACGCCCAGACTTCGAGCATCAAGGCCGCCAGCACAGGCCCGAGCACCAGCCCGGTCTGGTCGGCGATCTGAGAATAGGACAGGGTCTTGGTGTAGCTGTATTGCTGGAAGATATGTGGCATCACCACTTCGCGCGCCATGATGCCTTGGGTGGTCAACACCCCGCACAGGGCGGACAACGCGATGAGCCAGCCGATGCCGCCCAGCATCCCGTAGAACTCCATCGCCAGTACACAAAGCACTGCTCGATAGACCTGACTGACGTGCAGGATCCTGACCGGCGAGTACTTGTCGCACAGCGCGCCGCACAACGGAAACGCCAGAAACCGCGGCAGCGATTCCACGAAAAAGGCGAGCCCTGCCCACGAAGCGCTGTCGGTCGTCTGGAACACCACCAGCGGCACGATGAATAACAGAATCTGATCCGCCAGCCGCGACAGAAACAGCGAGGTAAAAAAAGCGAGATAATCCTTACGCACATGAACTCCTGTCGTTGAGCGGGCTCGAGGCCTTTGGCTGAGCAGGCTGGCCGGGCGGTTTCGATGATACGCACTCAAGCACGCCACGGCGGCTCGGACTGGAATGACTCCTGCAGCAGGCGCATGAAGTTGCGGGTTCGCTCCGGCAGGCCGTCGCGCTGGTGGGTGAGGGCGACGACATCGGCGTCGGGCAGTTTCCAGCCGGGCAGCAGTCGCACAAGCGTTCCTTGCGCCAGGTCGTGGGCGACGTCCCACTCCGAGCGCAGGATGACGCCGAGTCCGTCGCAGCCCCATTGCTTGATGACGTTGCCGTCATTGCAGCTCAGGAAGGCCTGTACCCGCACGCTTTTGCTGTTTCGACCGCGGTTGAAATGCCAGAGGGTGACGTCTTCGTTGTTTTCCCGCAGGGCGATGCATGGCAGCTCGGCAAGCTGTTCCGGAGATTCGATCGGGCCGTGCCGTGCGATGAACGCCGGTGAGGCGCAGACGTACCGGCGATTGGCTGCGAGGGTTCGACACACCAGGTTCGAGACGCCGAGCTGGCCGATATGGATGACCACATCGAAGCGATCTTCAACTTCCAGCATCGGCTGATCGGACAGGGTCAGGATGATTTCGACTTCAGGATGCAGGGATTTGAAGGCTGCGACCGAGGGCGCGACATACCGCCGGCCGAAGCCGAACGGCGCATTGATTTTCAGTTTTCCGACAAAGCCCCGGCGGCGTTCCTGCAGTTCTTCGAGCAAGGTATCGAACTGCTGTAACAGGCCCGTGCCCCGCGCGCAGAGCAATTCGCCCTCGTCGGTGAATCGCAGTCGACGCGCAGAGCGGTCCACCAGGCGGACGTCGAGTTTCTTCTCCATCAGCTGAAGTCGCTGAGTGACCGCGGAAGGCGTCAGGCCCAGTTTTCGGGAAGCTTCCAGCAGGCTCTTGCTTTCGCGGATGATCAGCAGAAAGCGAATGTCAAAAGCGTCGATCATTAAGAAATACTGAATTATAGAGTGAATGAAGCTAACGTTCAGACCGGTAATTTGCGTCTTAGAATAGCGCCATTACCGGAGAGAACACATGCCCGACCTGACTGAAACCCCCTTGCTGTTATTGGACCGTGACCGGCTGGACGGCAACATTCTGCGCATGCGAAACACGTTGGCACCGTTCGACGTCACGTTGCGGCCTCACGTTAAAACCAACAAATGCCTGGAAGTGACCGAGCGCCTGTTCGAAGGTGCCAAAGGGCCGATTACGGTGTCGACCCTGCGCGAGGCTGAGTTCTTCTTTGCTGCCGGTTACACCGACATCCTGTATGGCGTGGGCATCGCGCCCAACAAGTTCGCCCACGCAGCGCGCCTGCTGGAACAGGGCGCGGCGCTGAAACTGGTGCTGGACAACCTTCAAACCGCTCGCCTGTTGGCTGACTTTGCTCGCGACTGCGACTCATCGTTCGAGGTGTTGCTGGAGGTCGACTGCGATGGGCACCGCTCGGGAATCCCGCCGGATTCTCCGTTATTGGTCGACATCGCCCGGCTGCTCGAAGGAAGCGGGGTAAAGGTCAGCGGCGTCATGACCCACGCCGGAAACGCTTATGACAGCCAGTCTCGTTCGGACATCGAAGCCTTTGCCCGCCAGGAACGTGAGGCCGTCGTCAACGCTGCCGGACTGCTGCGAAAGGCCGGCTTCGAGACACCAATTGTCAGCGTCGGCTCGACGCCCACGGCGCTGTTCGCCCAGGACTTGGCCGGTGTCACGGAGGTCCGCGCAGGCGTGTTCGCGTTCTTCGATCTGGTGATGGCCGGGTTGGGCGTCTGTGACGTGCAGGAGATCGCCGTCTCGGTGCTGACGACGGTCATCGGCCATCAGCCGGAAAAGGGCTGGGTCATCGTCGACGCCGGCTGGATGGCGCTGTCGCGCGACCAAGGGACGGCGAAGCAGCGCGTCGATCAAGGCTATGGCGTCGTTTGCGACCTGTCCGGCCGACCCGTCGCAGACCTGATCGTGACGGCGGCGAACCAGGAGCATGGAATCATCACCTCTCGCTCCGCGAATCCTGCTGCCGTCCAGGCGCTGCCCGTGGGCACTCAGTTGCGGATCCTGCCCAATCACGCCTGTGCGACCGCCGCCCAGCATGCCGGTTATCACGTCCTGGCCGAGGAGCGTCGTGTCGGTTACTGGCCACGCATCTCGGGTTGGTGAATGGGCGTCCGACAGCGCTCGTGGCCCGCTTTAACCCATGGCTGTAACGCATGAAGAGGAAAACATCGATGAAGATCGTCAACTCAAAAGACCTGCCTGTGCCGGGCGGTCATTACTCGCACGGGGTGGTCTCGGGAAACCTGCTGTTCGTGTCTGGACAACTGCCGTTCGACCCCCGCACAGGGACCTTCCCCGAGGGCATGGAAGCTCAGTTTTCCCAGGCCATGGCCAATGTGGAGGCCGTGTTGCACGCGGGCGATGCAACATTGGCAAGCTTGATCAATGTGCAGATCTTCATCTCGGACGTGGCTCACTGGCCGCTGGTGAACGCGTTGTACGCCCAGTTTCTCGGTACCCACAAGCCTGCGCGCGCAATCATTCCCTGCGGCCAGCTGCATCACGGTGCCCTCGTGGAAATCACCGCCGTTGCCGAACGCGTCAACCCTGAACAGGAATCGCTGAAATGACTTCCCCTGCGCTGCGATACACAGGTCCCCTCCAGCCCGCCGCGCCGGTTGAACTGGTGCTGTTCGATTTGCTGACCGCCTTGCTCGATTCCTGGACCTTGTGGAATTCCGTCGCTGGATCAGAGCAGATGGGGCGGACCTGGCGGATGGCGTACCTGAAAGCGACCTATGGCTGCGGCCGTTATCGGCCCTACGAAACGTTGGTGGAGGAGGCTGCGATCGAAGTGGGTCTGGGCCCTCAGGCCGCTGCCCGACTGGAAGCGCGCTGGGGCGAATTGCAGCCGTGGGCAGAGGCCAAAGCCGTGCTGGCAGCGCTCAAACCTGTTTATCAGTTGGGAGTCGTGACCAACTGCTCGGACAGACTGGGTCACATCGCGGCCGACCTGCTGGGTGTGCCATTCGACGTGATCATCACCTCGGAGAAAGCCGGTTTCTACAAACCGGATCCTGCGCCTTATCGGCTGGCGTTGGAAACTGCAGGCGTCGGGCCGGCTCATGCCGTGTTCGTTGCAGGTTCAGCCTATGACCTGTTCGGCACGCAGAAAGCGGGGCTGCCGACGATCTGGCACAACCGCATTGGTCTGACGGCGCCCGAGGGCGCTCCTGAACCGCTGATCACAAGGCCCACTTTGGAGAGTCTGCAAGCGGACCTGGCGAGCATCGCGGTGCAGGCGTAGAACGTACCTCCCGGTCAGCTGTTGAGCGACATCGGTTTTTCGCCGCCCGGCGGCAAGCCAAACACCTTGCGCACGCCGTTCAGGAATGCGCCATAAGGCCGGCCCAGCAAGAGCATCATCAGGGCCGCGCCGAGGGTGCCGCGTACCAGACCGCCGCCCGATGCGCCGCTGAAGGCAATGATGGCTGCGTAGATCGGCACTTGAAAACTCACCAGGGCGATACTGTCCCAGAGCAGCAGGGACGCCCGGCCAGGTCCGGCGCGCTTCATCAGCCAGTCCCGCCACAGGCCGTAAGGCCTGGCGACGGGAATCATCAGCACGGCGCCGAGCAGGCGCGCATGCAGCACCTGATCCCACGTCATGCCGGCTATGAAACGTTCATTGATGATCCCGGTGGTCGTGAAAAACAGGATCAACGCCGTGGTGTCCGCCAGAAACGCGGTCCGACGTGGTGTCCGCTCGGTAGGTGGCTGCAAATTCCGTCTCCTTCTAGTCAGGTGCAAGGCGTCAGGCCGGGCGGAACTCGACCGTGAGGTGGCTGACTTCGTGAACCGGTCTGAGCCGTTCGCGAATGGTGTCGGCGTCAGTGGTCGGCTCGCCGATGACGCTAACGATGGCGGCATGGGCTTGAGGCCCCACCCGCCAGACGTGAAGGTCGGTGATGGTGGCGTCCCCCGGCTGCTCGACCCGTTCGCGAATTTCATCTGCGACGTGCGCATCCGTCTGATCCAGCAGCACGCCTGCGGTGACTCCCATCAACGTCCATGCCCAACGCGCAATCACCAGCGCGCCGACGATGCCCATCACCGGGTCCAGCCAGACCCAGCCCAGATACCGTCCGGCGAGCAAGGCCGCGATGGCCAGGACCGAGGTCAGTGCGTCGGCGACCACATGCACATAGGCCGATTTCAGGTTGTTGTCGTTGTCGTGCGGCGCATGGGCGTGCACGCCATGGCCGTGCTCGTGAGGATGCTCATGGGCGTGTTCGTGAGAGTGATCGTGGCTGTGGCCGTGTCCGTGGCCGAGAAGCAGGGCGCTGGCGATGTTGACCATCAGGCCGACAACCGCAATCGTTGTGGCGGTGCCGAACTCCACGTGCGCAGGCTGCAACAGGCGCACGACGGATTCGACGCCGATGCCCAACGAAACCAGGCCGAGAATCAACGCCGAGGCGAAGCCGCCCAGGTCGCCCACTTTGCCGGTGCCAAAACTGTAGCGCTGACTGCGCGCGTGACGTCTGGCGTAGCCGTATGCGGCGGCGGCGATGCCGAGCGCGCCGGCATGGGTCGCCATGTGGAAGCCATCGGCAAGCAATGCCATCGAGCCGGTCAGGTAGCCGGCAGCGATCTCGCCCACCATCATCAGCACCGTCAGTGCCACCACCCAAAGGGTGCGCCTGGCGTTCTCGTCGTGCGATGAACCGAGAAACACATGGTCGTGCGTGTAATTGAGGCGGGAATCGTTCATGAGTCTTTACCTTCTGCGCTCACTTGGAGTACCGGCGAATGGCTTCGAGCAGCTCTTCCACGCCCTTGGCCCGCGCTTCTTCACTGAGCGCCGGGTCTGCGACGTGGGCCCGCGCATGTTCCTCGATGATTTCTTCCATCAAGCCATTGATGGCGCCGCGCGTGGCGGCCACCAGGTGCAGCGTGCGCGCGCAGTCAAGGTCCGATTCCAGCGCTCGCTCGACGGCCTGGACCTGACCGGCGATGCGTTTTACTCGCTTGAGAAGACTGTCTTTGTTGGCTGCTACATGACCCATCGGATATCCCCTGATTGCTATAGCGACGATCATAGGCATACCCCCTATACCTATGCAATGCCCGCGAGCGGACGTTGACGCGGTTGCGTTCGCCTTTCGGGAGCGTCGATGCATCAAGTTGGAGCAACTTCTCGCTCAGACAGCGACCCGTTGAGGGCGTGCCGCAGCCATGGCTTGTCCTTTTATTCACCTTTCGACACATCAGGACAAGCGACATGTCCAATCGTGACAACGACAAGTCAACTCCAGACAGAGGCTAATAGCTGGTCTGAAAGTGGCAAGTACAGGTGAAAGCGCCCGCGGATGTGGCGTGACAACACCTTGTAGGGGCAACACGCATGGTCACTGGAAAAATCCCTGTCACCGTTATTTCCGGCTTCCTCGGCGCCGGGAAGACCACCCTCGTGAATCATCTGCTCAACCAGAACACGCAGTACCGGATCGGCGTGGTCGTCAACGAGTTCGGCGAAGTCGGCATCGACGGTGAGCTCATCGTGTCGGAGCAGCAGGCCCTGATCGAGATCAACAACGGCTGCGTCTGCTGCACCGTGCGCGCCGATCTGGTTGCCAGCGTCAAGCAGATGCTGAGCCTGGCCGGCGACCGTCTGGATCGGCTGATCGTCGAAACTTCTGGCCTGGCGGATCCCGCGCCCGTGCTGCAAACCTTCCTCGCGGATCCCGATCTTCGCAGCCGGGTCGAGCTTGAGTCGGTCATCACGGTGATCGATGCGCTGCACCTGCACGGCCAGTTGGGCGACGAAATCGTGCGGGAGCAGATCGCGTTTGCCGACACGCTGATCGTCAACAAGGTCGACCTGATCGGCGCCGATACGCTCGCCGACATCAGTGCTCAGGTACGCCTGATCAACCGCACGGCGGCGCTGCTACCGGCCCGGCATTCGCAGATTGCCGTGGATGTACTGCTGGGGACCAGGCGCTTTTCCCTGCCGAACCTGCTGATGATCGAGCCAGACATCCTTGAGGACGAGGGACATGAGCATGAGCACGATGCCTCGATTTCATCGTGCTCGGTGGTGAGCGGCGGGAGCCTGGATCCCGACCGTTTCAATCGCTGGATCAACCAGCTGGTCAACGACCAGGGCCAGCGCCTGATGCGAATGAAGGGGTTGTTGAATTTCTCGAGCGAAGCCCGACGGTTTCACTTCCACAGTGTGCACATGCTGCTGGAAGCCGTCCCCGGACGTCGCTGGGAAGACGATGAGCCCCGAGACAACCGTTTCGTGTTTATCGGTCGGGATCTGGACAGTGAACAGCTGCGCCAGGGATTCCTCGACTGCCTGCACGCTGCCTGAACCTTGAATCTGCCGATCACGCCACGCCTCCAACCACAGGAAACATCCCATGAAAAAGCAAGAAGCCTACACCGTCAGTATCGGTCTGCTCGCTGTGCTGGACACCTACCTGACGGCCACTGTCTGGCCGGTTCCGGTCTGGGTCACGTTCATTGCCTGGGCGTCATTCTTCATCGTCGGCGGCGGCAGCGCCGGTTTCAAGCGCAGCGTCGCGTCGAACCTCACCGGACTTGTGATCAGCTCGCTGGTGCTGCTCGGGATCGCGACGGTCAGTGAAGCGCCGTTCTTCATTGCCATTCTCGTCGGAGCTGGCAGTGCGCTGATGGTTCAGGCGTCCAAGGTCCCGTTGCTGAGCATTCTGCCGGCCATTGTCTGGGGCTTCGCTTCCACGGTCGGCACGACGGCAGTCGCTGGCAAGCCGATGACCACGCCCGGTCTGGAAAACCCTGCGCTGATCGCCGCCGCCGCCCTCATCACCGGCGCGGTGTTTGGCTACGTCTCCGAGCGACTGGGCGACGCACTGACCACTAAACCGACCACGCAACTGGCCTGATCCATTCATCACACACTGGAGCGCTCGATGAAATTACAACACTACCTCGGCGGCCTTGAGAATCTCGGCCCGGTGGCGTTCGAGAAGCAGGTATTCGTTCAGGAATGGGAGAAACGCATCTTCGGTATCCATACCGTGATGATGGCCGAAAGCGCCCATCTGACCGAGGCGCTGCCCAAGTACCCGGTCGACACACTGCCCACGGCGTTCAGGAGCGAGTGGACATGGGCATCGCTGCGCACCGGCGCGGAAGGCATGCAGCCGTTCGAGTACTTCAAGTTTCGCTATTACGAGAAGTGGCTCGGCGGGATTTCGGGGTTCTTTGTCGACCAAGGCTACATCGAGGGCGAGGAGCTGAAGAACCGCGCCGACTTCTATCGCCAGCAGCCCGATGCGCCGCTGCCGGACAAGCCGAGCGCGCCGTTGAAAGAGCAGATCGTGCGGTACCTGCTGGAAGGCGACTCGGGTCTGCGTCCGTATCAGGGCATTGCGTTATTTCAAACGGGCGACGCCGTGACTATCGCCGATCCGGTGGCGGTGGATCACACCCGCCTGCCGGGGTACCTGCGTCATAAGCCGGGCAAGGTCGTCGAAGTGTATCCCGGCGCCTACGCCTACTTCGTCAACACCGGCGCGGACGGCATTGGCGAGCCGATGCCGGTGTACCGCGTGGCGTTCGATGCCGCGGACATCTGGGGTGCCGAGAAGAGCGAACCCAACACGACGATCTACGCGGACCTGTTCGAAGCCTACCTGCAGCCGCCCAAGTGATGCGCCCAGCGCTGAACGCCCTTGATAACAACGGAGCCCTGTCATGAGTCAATTGTTCGATTACGAAAAACAGCGTGAGGCCGAAAGCGCGGCCAAAGTGCGCGCCCTTGAAGCGTTGCTGATTGAAAAAGGCGTCATTGGCAGCGACTCAGTAGACACGGTGCTCGCGCACTTCGAGACCGTCGCCGGGCCTTTCAATGGCGCGAAGATCGTCGCCCGCGCGTGGGTCGATCCGCAGTACAAGGCACGCCTGATCGCCGATACCCCCAGAGCCATTGCCGAACTCGATCTCGCTCAGGGCATGGAGGGCGCCGAAGGTGAGCACATGCTCGCCGTCGCCAACGGCCCGGGCGTGCATAACCTGATCATCTGCACGCTGTGCTCCTGCTACCCGTGGCCGATACTCGGTCTGCCGCCGTACTGGTACAAGGATCCGGTGTTCCGCGCGCGGGGCGTGCGTGAACCGCGCGCGGTATTGCGAGAGTTCGGCGTGCCGGTCAGCGAAGACACCGAGGTCAAGGTGTGGGACAGCAGCGCGCAGATTCGTTGGTTCGTGCTGCCCGAGCGCCCGGCCAATTCGGAGCATCTGAGCGAAGAACAACTGGCGGCGCTGGTCACGCCAGAGTCGATGATGGGCGTTGCGTTAGTCCAGTTGCCCGCCGCCTGAGGATCGTCCGATGTTCACCCGATTCGAAGAGTTCGCCGCCAACAGCATGCTGGGCCACAGGGATTCCCCGCCGCGCGCCCAGGGCCGTCTGCACTTCACTCAGGACTGGCAGCGCAGCCTGTACGGCCTCGCGCTGGCGCTGTCCAAAGCGGGGCATTTCGAGTGGGAAGCCTTTCGCCAGAACCTGATCGGCTCCATTTCCAGCTGGGAACAGTTGCCCTGCGATAACCAGCCACCCTGGGATTACTACGGGCGCTTCCTGGAGGCCTTGATCCAGGTGCTGCAAGAGCACTCATTGCTTGACACCGACGAACTGCAATCGCGCTTGAGCGCATTGAAATCCGACACCCAAAACACTGATTCGAGGAGCATCCCATGAGCAGCACAGTACTGACACACGCCTCCAGCCGCAGCCGTGGCAATCGTCTGGTGGTGACATTCGGATCGATTCTGATGGGCCTCTCGCTGGTCTATCTCGCCGGGTTTTCGCACCTGGAAGTCGTTCATAACGCCGCCCATGACACCCGTCACAGCGCGGGCTTCCCTTGCCACTGATGGACCGATTGCGGAGCACCTGACGCATGTTCAAGCGAATTCTGACCACTGCCTGCTACACCGGCGCCATGGCGGCGCTGCTGCTCACACTGCTGCAAAGTGCGTGGATCTCTCCATTGATTCTGCAGGCTGAGGTCTACGAGTCTGCCCAGACCGCCCATGAGCCGGTGCAAGGGCCGGGTTCGCATGAACACGCTGCAGGTGCGCACGCGCACGAGCACGACACGCAGGCCTGGACGCCGGAAAATGGATGGCCACGCACGCTTTCGACGTTCGGTGGCAATCTGGTGGTCGCGATCGGCTTCGCGCTGCTCCTGAGCGCCGTGTATAACCTGCGCGCCCCGCTCAGGGCCTGGCACGGCATCCTGTGGGGGCTGGCAGGTTATGCGACGTTCTGTCTGGCGCCGGCGGCAGGGCTGCCGCCCGAACTGCCGGGCACGCTGGCGGCGGATCTGGGGTCCCGGCAGGATTGGTGGGGCGCAACGGCACTCGCCACCGCACTCGGTCTGGCGCTGCTGGTGTTCGCCCGTCACTGGCGCTGGCGTGTGGTAGCGTTGCTGTTGATCGCAGCGCCACATCTGTACGGCGCGCCACAGCCTGCGGAGCATCACGCTCTGGCGCCGGACGCGCTCCAGGCGCAGTTCCATGTGGCATCGCTGATGGTCAATGCGGTGTTCTGGATCGTCCTTGGCGGGATGAGCGCCTGGCTGTTTCGCAAGGAGCAATCTGCCGCCGATCAACGCGCCGGGTTGAACGCCCTGACTTGACCGCTGACGCCTGTGTGAATCGCCCGGCAAGTGGCGCTCCAGCGGGCGGACCTGAATAACCAGGTGACTCGCGGCCGATCACGACCGGCCGCACAGGTTCGATTCAGCGTGTTTGCAGGCCATTCGGTTTTTCCACCACTGAGTCAGATAACGAGACGGTACTTGATGCGAAAAATCATCGTCGGCATGGTTCTATTTCCCGGTTTCCAGCTGCTGGACATCGCCGGTCCCAAAGATGCCTTCGCCCAAGTCAAAGTCCTGACCGACGGGGCCTGCGAGTATGAAATGCTCACCGTGGGGACGACCCGCAGCCCCTTGTTGTCCTCCAGCGGACTGACGGTGATACCGGATCGCACGATTTTCGACCCGTGCCCCGAGTTCGACACCCTCATCATGCCGGGCGGGCTGGGCATCTTCGACGTCTACACCGACTCGGCGCTGTGCGACTGGCTCCGCGTGCAGTCCACGCGCTGCCGGCGTCTGGCGTCGATCTGCAACGGAGTGTTTGCCTTCGGCGCGGCCGGTCTGATCGATGGCAGGTCAGTGACCACCCACTGGATGGACGCGGCGCACTTGAGCGAATTGTTTCCCACCGCTCACGTCGACCCCGATCATATTCATGTCAAGGACGGTACGATCTACACCACCGCCGGCGTGACGGCGGGGATCGACCTGTCGTTGCTGATGATCGAGGAAGACTTCGGCAAGCGTCATGCCATTGATGTCGCGAAATACCTGGTGGTTTACCTGAGAAGGGCAGGCGGCCAGTCGCAGTTCAGCCCGCTGCTCGACGTGCAGGGCGATGTCGACTCTCAGGTCGAAGCGGTGCAGGAATACCTGTTGGCCAACCTTGAACTGAACCACAGCCTGGCGTCCCTGGCAGCGCGGGTCCACATGAGCCCTCGTAACCTCTCCAGACTGTTCACCAAGGAAGCGGGCATGCCGCCCATGACCTTTCTGGCCGACGCGCGCATCGACGCGGCGCGCCGGTTCCTGGAAACCACGGAGCAATCCATCAAGGAAATCTCCAACCGTTGCGGTTTTGAAAACGCCGACGGCCTGCGCCGGGTCTTCGTCAAGCGGCTGGGCATCAGTCCTGGCGAATACCGCTCCCGCTTCCGCTCAGGAACGGCGGGGCCTGCGCCTGCCGATGAAGCTCAGTGGGCGATGAGCGAGTGAGTGGCGAGCTGGTTCACCCTGTGAACTGAGGCAGCGCGTACACCGCCCCGGATGACGTGAAGTCGACTTCCCGCGACTCTTTCGATCGGGTACACGCTGTGCTAGCGCCTGAGCCCTTGAAAGACCGGCACGTTGCGTGGTTCATCTTCGATGCCGAGTGCCGGTCTTTGATTAATGCTCGAAGGCCAGCGGTCAACCCGCAGCCTTCTGATGCGATTTGTGTTGTGCCGCCCTGCAACAAGGCCGGTCTCAGCGTCCTCCCTTGATTCGCGCCTCGGTCGTGCCCGCTGCCTCACGCCGTGGGCCTGGCTTCCTGGAACCCATGGTCACGAAGAGGATGCCGCCTGCGATTGCGATCACGCCTGCCGTCAGCGATGGGGTCAGGTGTTCGCCGAGCATGGCCACCGACATCAGCAGCCCCACGATCGGTACGCCGAGCATCGCCGACGCCATGCTGGTGCTGGAAAGCCACATGCTTGCCGCATTCACGGCACAGAAACAGAACGCGGTCGCCAACGGCCCGACGAACAGGATGACCTCCCAGAAAGTGCGTGACCCGTCCCCTGAGAACGGGCCTTCCACTGCGCGGGCGAGTATCAGCAATGGCACCGACGCGACGAGCATTTGCCACGGCGCCAATTGATACGCACTGGAGTCTCCCTTGTAGTAGCGCAAGTGGAGAATGCAGATGGCCCAACAGAGTGACGCGCAGAGCAGCAGCAGATTCGCACGGATGATCAAACCGTTGTTCCAGTCGAGCGCCATCGGATTGAACAGCGCCGCCACGCCGGCAATGCCGAGTAACGTGCCGATCAGTTGGGTGCGAGTGAGTCTTTCACGAAAGAACAGGACGGCGGCCGGCAGTACCCAGAGCGGCGTGGTGTAAGCGAGCACCGCTGAACGTCCGGCCGGAATGTCCGCCATGGCCACCGAGCCCAATACGGTAAACGCCAGCATCTGCAAGAGGCCAACGCTCAAGAGCAGGGGCAAATCCCGGCGAGTCGGCAGGCGCAAGGTGCCGGTGATGAGTTGTAGCGCGAAGAGGCAGGCCGCGCCGGTGACGAATCGACTCGCGGAAAACCAGATGGGCGTGATGTGGGACAGGCCGGTTTTCATCACTGGCCAGTTGGCGCCCCAGATCAGGATGGCGATCAACAGCAGGGCCAGGCCATTGGCTTGCCTGGACCTGAGGTTGAAACCGGTCTGTCCGCCCTGACTGCAGGCTGCCGCGCCGGGACATTGATCGCTTGCGTTCCCCATGATGCTCACCTCATTAGTAGATGAGGCCAGTTTAAATGGTGGGTGTCAGATTATTTCTCTCAAGATCCTTGCAAATCGCCGTAGCGCGATATAAATATTCTTCATAAGCGTCTATCTGGAGAATAAATACCCTATGCATCGTTTGGATCGCACCGATGTGAACATCTTGAATCAGCTTCAGGCTGACGCCCGGATTACCAATGCCGAGCTGGCGCGTGCGGTCAATCTGTCGCCTACGCCTTGTTTCAACAGGGTCAAGGCCATGCAGGAAAAAGGGCTCATTCGTCAGCAGGTGACGCTGCTCGACCCAGAGCCGCTGGGGCTGCACCTGAACGTCTTTATTCACGTCAGCCTGGAGAAGCAGGTCATCGAGGTGCTGGCGCGATTCGAGGCTGCGATTGCCGAGCGCCCGGAAGTCATGGAGTGCTACCTGATGTCCGGCGATGCGGACTATCTGATCAGGGTGCTGGTGTCGTCCATTCAGGCGCTTGAGCGGTTCATTCTCGACCATCTCAGCAAGATTCCCGGCGTCGCGAACATTCGTTCCAGCTTCGCTCTCAAGCAAGTGAGGTACAAAACCGCCTTGCCGCTGCCGCCCAACGGAATGACCCTGATTGAAAAGAGCTGATCGAGTGGTGCGCACGTTTTAACACGACGCTGACCTGGCGTCGCCTTAACGGAGGTGCCAGGGCCGTGGGACAGGTGAGGTGCCAGCGCGTGGGTGGCAAGTTGAAGCGATGGACACGCTGCCCGGATGGCGGACAGCGTGTGAAGGGGGCTGGCTGACTGGCAACCTTACCGGGTGGAAGGTTTCGAGACGTCCAGTCTGAATACCTTGAGCGGCCACTGGACCTTCGACGTTCCTCCGTTGAACAGGCCGACCCGATCGACTTGAGCGGCCGGCAGGTAAATGCGGCCTTGCGGGTCAAATGCGGGGGCGTCTACCCAATGCAGTGCAGGGTCGGAAACGATGCTCTCGATGTTGCCTGAAACGCTGATGCGCTTGAGGGTGTCGGTTGCCAGGTCGCTGAAATAGAAGTTGCCTTGCTTGTCCATCGCCGTGCCGCCCACCGGAGGCAGGTCACGCCAGAACTGAACGCTGGCGGAGAGTGACTCAGGCGCCAGCGCGGCATCGTTGAGCAAGCGTGTTTCAACCTTGTACCACGGGCCTTCGAGCGCGGCGAAGTACAGCCATTTGCCGTCGATGCTGGTTTCCAGCGGGTCGGAATGAACGCGCAGTGCCGTGCCATCAGGCGCTCTGACCACCTTGCCGCTCAGGATGATATCTCTGTCTGCCGGTGCGTGGGTCGCCGGAGTGTTCTCCAGAACCCGGCGCATCGAACCGTTCTTCAGGTCCAGCACAACGATGCCTGGCACGCCTGCGTCGCTCAAGTAAGCATGATCGCCGTTGAAGCGGATGTCATCGATATAGCTGCCGTCTTTGGCGATCGTGGAATCGAGCACGATCACTTTGACCGTTTTGCCGGACTGCACATCGACGACCACAAGCTTTGCGCCGCCGGGGATGACATGACCGCCGAAACCGGTGACGCCGGCATCGACGATCCACAACTGCCCCCGGTCATCCTGATGCAGGGCGTTGACGTTGATGAAACGCTGCGACGCGGGAATCGATGCATCGTCGCTGTTCCAGCGCGCGTCCGGAAAGGCAACGGGCTCGCCGCTGGCATCCAGTCTGGATACCGAAGGTCCCTTCATGCCTGTCCATCTGGGACCTGATACGTAGACCTTGCCGGCGCTGTCGACAGCAACGGCGTTCCATACCGCCTGCGAGGTATGGGCGACCACCTCGAGCGCACGGTCGGCGGTATTGGTATTGGTATTGGTATTGGTATTGGCATTGCCATAAGCGGCGAATACGGTCATGGCCACGGGGACCAGCCAGCGTTTCTTGAAGGTTGTCATCGGCGAAACTCCACTGAAAGTAGAAGACGATGATCGCGGTTCCCGAATATCCTGATAATCACGTGAATACTGGAAAGAATTTCGTCGCTATGAAGAAGATCATCCGTCTGGACGACCTGCACATGTTCGTGACAGCCGCCAAGTTGGGCAGTTTTTCAGCGGCGGCGCGTGTGCTGGACACATCCCCTGCATTCGCCAGTGCGGCCATCCAGCGGCTCGAGGGCCAGCTCGATGTGCGCCTGTTTGTGCGCTCCACCCGGCGTCTGCGCATCTCAGACGAAGGTGAGCGCTACCTGCCTCATGCCGAGGCGGCATTGATAGCGCTGACCAGCGGCGAAAGGGTGCTGGATGAGGGGCGTGGCGAGTTGTCGGGGCCGATACGGCTGTCGATGCCGTCGGATCTGGGGCGCAATGTGCTGCTTCCCTGGCTCGAAGTTTTTCAGGCCGAGCATCCACTGATCCAGCTGCAACTGCGCATCAGCGACAGTGTGGTCGACTTCTTCACCGACCCGATCGATGTCGGCATTCGCTATGGCCTGCTCGCGGATTCAAGCCTGATCTCGCTGCCTCTGGCGCCGTGGAACCGGCGCACGCTTTGCGCGTCACCCGATTACCTGGCCAGGCATGGCGTACCGGAAAACCTGGATGCCTTGGCCCGGCACAACTGCCTGCGCTACGTCATGAGCGAGCAGACCCACGAGCGGTGGACCTTTCATACCCGAAATGGCTTGAAAACCGTGGTCGTGACAGGCGATCGAGTGAGTGATGACGCGGATGTCGTGCGTCGCTGGGCGGTGAGCGGCGCGGGTATCGTTTACAAATCCAGAATCGATGTCATGGCCGACCTCAACGCCGGACGGCTGGTGGAAATCTTCGCGCAGGAAGTGGGTCAGCCTGCTCCCTTGCAGATGGTCTGTGCACACCGTCGCTCGCTGATGCCTGCCGTGCATAAGCTGCGCACATTCCTCGCGGCGCGGTGCAGCCAGTTGCACGATGCCCCGAGCAACAGCCAGGACATCACGCAACCGCCACTGGATCAAGAGGCGGGCTTGATGTAGTTGGCCGTACCGTCGATCCAGTCCTGGCGGGCTGGAGTGAAGACATCGACGTCGACGGTGCCGTCCTCCAGCGAATGAAACTCATGAGGCACGTTGGCCGGAAACACGATCACTTCTCCCGCGCGGACCACGAACCGCTTACCTTGCGAGAAGACTTCAACCGATCCGGCGGTGATCCAGGTGATTTGTTCGTTGACGTGGTGGTGCAAGGGTACGACAGCGCCTTTGGCGAAAACCCATCTGGCCAGCGTGCTCTGGGCGTTGTGAACGGTTTGACGGGTGATACCGGCACCCATGTTCTCCACCGGGATCTGACTGAAGTCGTACAGGTCCGGCACGGCATGCCGGAACGGCGATATCGTCGGTTGCTGGCCTTTTCCGGGCGCATCGGTGATGGACGGTTCAGCCGCGATGGACTGACCGCTCAGGAGAACGAGTGAGGCGAGGAGCGGAAGGGCGAATGCTTTCATGTCGAAACCCAATAAGTTGCTGCAAGCGCCGAGACTGCGGTGGCGCCCGGCGCAATGTTCAAGGAATGGCGGTTAGCCTCACTGCACGAGGTCGAGCACTCGCACGTCCAGCGGGGCGGCCAACAGCGGTTCCGCCGTTTTCAGGAATTGCTGGAAGTGGCCTGAAGCGGCATGCTCATCGAGCGCCTCTTGATCTCGCCAGATCTCGTAAACGATCAGCGCTGTCGAGTCGTCGCGATCGACGTGCAGGTCATACCGAATGCAACCCGGCTCCTGCCTCGAGCGTGGGACCAACGTTTGAAGTGCCTTCAATAACTGCATTTGCGCGCCTTTGACGGCCTGCAGTGTGGCGACCAGGTAGAGCGGTGTGGCTGAGCTGGATTGGCTGTTCATCAGGATGACCTTCCGGCAGGGTGTGTGAGGTGGCGATCAGCGGGCGATCACGATTTTTCCGATGGCTCGGGCGGACTCCAGTCGATCATGGGCAGCCCCGGCGCCTTCTCGGGTAAACGCAAAACGCTGGTCGATCAGCGGCCGTATCACACCTCTGTCGACGAGCGCCGCGACCCTGCGCAGGATGTCGCCATGATGCTTTCGCTCGACGTTGTGAATGATTTGAATGGGCATGAACACCAGATCGAGCTTGAGCCCCTTGAAATGCATGTCGGTCAGGTCATAGGTGTCGTAGCCGATGATGGAAATGACGTGACCTTTGAGTTTTGCGGCTTTGAGCGAATTCTGCAGAACCTTGCCCCCGAAGGTATCGAATACCGTGTCGAAGCCTTTGGAACCGGTAATGCGTTCGCTGTATTGCTCGGGTGTTTCGGCGTTGTACAGCGCGATTTCATCGGCGCCCAGCTTTTGCGCGATGGCCGCCTTTTCGGGCGTTGAGACAGTGGTGGTCACCCGTGCCCCCATGGCCTTGGCCAGTTGAATCGCAATATGCCCCACGCCGCCGGTGCCGCCCTGAACCAGCACATCATCCATCGGCTTGATCGACGCGCGATCGACCAAGGCTTCCCACGCGGTGATCGATACCAGCGGCAGCGCGGCAGCGTCGGCGAAGGACAGCGACTCAGGCTTGAGAGCGATCAGGTCCGCATCGGCCTCCATCTGCTCAGCCAGTGCGCCCGGAATACCGACGACTCCGCCGGCACAGCCATAAACCTCGTCGCCCACCTTGAAGCCGGTCACGCCTTCGCCCACGGCGCTGATGATGCCTGCCACATCCATGTGCAGAACCGCCGGAAAGGTGAGCCCTGCGGTCCCTTCGCTGCCTTGGCGGATCTTGGTGTCGACAGGATTCACACTGGTCGCCTGCACGTCGATGACCACATGGCCGGGCCGGGCCTGAATGTCCGGCAGGTCCATGTCTTCGAAGACTTGAGAGTCCCCATGCCGGTTAATGACGATCGCTTTCATCGTTGCTCCAGAAGTCAGTTCACAATGACTGAAAATTATCATCGAGCAACTGGAACGAATAGGCGATAATCGTTGTGACTTACGGTCCCATTGGTTGCTAATTCATGCTTGATTCCATCGATGACCTGCGGTTCTTCGCCGAGGTCTACGCCAGCGGCTCCATTCGTGCCGCCGCGGAAAAACTCGGCATCAGCCCGGCCGGGGGCAGCAAACGGCTGCTGGGACTTGAAGATCGCATCGGCCATCGCCTGTTCAATCGCACGACGCGCCGCCTGAGCCCGACGACCTACGGCGAACACTTTCACCCCCATGTGCTGACCATCCTCGAAGGCGTCGATGCCGCGCAGCGCGTGCTCGCCAACGATGCCGACATCTCCGGGAGACTGCGTATCACTGCCTCGGCGACGCTGGCGCGCAGTTACCTGTCAGAGGTGGTGAGCAGTTACCTGAATCGCTACCCGAAGGTGTCGGTGGAGCTGGATCTCACAGACCGCATGGTCGACCTGATCGCAGAAGGCGTGGACCTCGCCATTCGCTACGGCGCGCTGGAAGACTCAACCCTTATCGCCCAGCAGATCACGCCCTGCAGACGGCTGGTCTGCGCGTCCCCCGCCTACTGGCGCGACCACGGCATGCCTTCGAGCCCGGCGCAGCTCAGCGCGCACACGGCCTTGATCATCGGGGCGCAGCGGCGTTGGGTCTTCGCCCGTGACGATGTCCAGGAGGCTGTGCGCATGCGAGGACGGTTCGCGGCCAGCATGGGGGAGGTCGTGAAACAGATGGCCCTCGACGGACATGGCGTTGCTTTGCTCGCCGACTGGCACGTTGCCGAGGATTTGAGGGCGGGGCGTCTGGTCGAGGCGCTGGCCGACTGGAGCGTTGAGCCTCCAATCGGCATCTTTGCGGTCTACCCGTCGCGAGAAAACGTTTCGCCTGCCGTGCGCAGCTTTATCGACCACCTCAAACAGCAGGTCAGCGAAAAGCCGCTGACATGACGTACTGGCCGGCCCATTCAGCCCGCGAGTCACCAGGCCTGACCATGCACTGGCTGGCAAGGGCAGCCGGCCGTCCGGCGATCAGACACCCGGTGGGAAATCCGTGGAGAAGGCGAGTTCGCGTTGAGCTTCCAGGTCCGCCAGGCGCTTGCCCATTTGCTGGTGCATCGCGTTGAAAGCGTCACTGCCCAGCGCAATGCGTCGGGGCGCCGGATGCTGGTCGACGCTGTCGATCATCACTCGCACCATTTTTTCGGGATCACCCTGAGGGACCGCGGCGGCGGCCTCGATCATCTTGCGTGCGTGGTTGGCCGGAGAGTCATCGTACGCCGCAAGCGGCGGCGTGAGCTGCGAATTTGCATACCGAAAACGGGTTCGCGCGCTGCCCGGTTCGATCAACGTGCAGCCGATATTGAACGTGGCGACCTCCATTGACACTGCGTCGAGGAAGCCTTCGATGCCCCACTTGGCGGCGTGATACAGCGAAGCGCCAGGAAACACGGCTTGCCCGCCCACGCTCGACAATTGAATGATTCGCCCGCCACCGGCGTCACGCAAATGAGGCAGCGCCGCGCGAATGACCTGCATCGAGCCGATCAGATTGGTGTTGATCTGATGGAAAAGTTGCTCATCCGTCGCTTCTTCGGCAGCCCCGAAAAGCCCGTAGCCGGCGTTATTGACCACAACGTCGATCCGGCCCAGCGCTGCGAAGGCACGGTCGACGACCGGGCGCACGGTCAGCGTCTGGGCCACGTCTAGCTCGGCCAGCCATAAATGTTCAGGGTAACGCGCTTGAAGGTCGGCGACGCTGGACAGCGTTCGCACGGTCCCCGCAACCCGGTCGCCGCGGGTCAACAGCTGCTCAGCCATGATGCGACCAAAGCCGCTGCTGATTCCGGTAATGAGCCATGTACGTTGCATCGGGAGTCTCCTTGGAAAAACAGGATGTTCATTCTAGGGACGAATATTGTCCGATTGATGAGGTATCCTCTCGTTTTCATGCGCGAAAATCTGATATGCACGCTGATCCATTTTCCGACCTGTTGTGGATGATGAATGCCCGGACGGTTGCCTCGGGCGGCCTGGTGGCCGGGGGCAAGTGGGCGCTCGACATTCCCGCTCCGGATAACGTGAAGTTCTGGGGTGTGGCGCGTGGCAGTTGCTGGCTGAAAATCAAGGGTGTCAGAAAGCCCATCCATCTGCAGTGCGGTGAAGTCGTGCTGATGACCGCTGCGCAGCCCGTCATCATCGCAAGTGATCTGAAGGCACCGCGGATGGCGCTGCAGGATTTGCTCAGCTCCCGTCAGGGCGCCATTGCTTACCTGGGCAGCGGTGAAGAGTTTTTCATGATCGGCGGTAACGTTCAGCTGGCTCATGCAAACGCCGATCTGTTGTTGAATGCGCTCGCCGGGCATGTGCATATCAGCGCCGAGTCAAGGCGAGCGCCGACCCTGCTCTGGTTGTTGAACCGGATGATCGAGGAGCGCGAAGAAGACATGCCCGGCGCGTCGGCGGCTTCGTCGCAACTGGCGCATCTGCTGTTCATCCAGATCCTGCGCGCCCATCTCGAAGGGGGAGGGAGGGTCGATCCCGGTTGGCTGAAAGCGGTGAGCGACAAGCGTCTGGCTCCCGCCCTTCGTTTGATTCACAGCGATCCCGGGCGCACCTGGCCGCTGGAGACGCTGGCCCGCGCGTCGGCCATGTCTCGCGCGGCGTTCTCGGCGTATTTCAAAAGTGTCGCGGGCATATCCCCCGTGGCGTATCTGACGGCGTGGCGAATGAAACTGGCCGAGCGAGCGCTGCGCGAGGAGCGGGTGTCGCTCGGCGCACTGGCCGAACGGCTGGGGTATGGGTCCGACAGCGCCTTCAGCAACGCCTTCAAGCGGCTCACCGGTGTTTCACCCAGACACTACCGGAACGCCCACGCAATGGATGGCGAGGCATGATCGAGCGTTGCTCGGTCAACCTTGTCAATCCTGCGTCTCGCAGATACCGAAAAGCATTACGACGCTGAATTCAGCACGAACCTTCAAGACCCTGTTCCCGTCTGGGCGATCATTCACGCAGCACCGCTGTTGCGACGGGCGCAAAGCATCGTTGCGCGACAGGGTCATTCTGGCGAGTCGCACGCTCCTCTACGCTGGCTTCATCGCTGGCGTGCCGCTCCAGGCTTGATCCAGCGAGATTGCTGATACTCAACGGCGCCTCAACTGTCCTGTTGGCGGCGCGTCCGGAAAGCTCGTCACAGGGAGAAGGCGTCCTGATGAATCGCAGAACACTTTACGGTGCGTTGCTGGGTGCGGGAGTCCTGGCCGGGGTTTGCGCGTTGCTGATCCTCTGGCGCCCTGCCATCGAGGCTGTCACCGTCGCACCCACATTCGATCCGCCGCAGATTGCTCGCGGTGCTCGGGTCGCCGAAGCGGGCGACTGCGCCGTCTGCCACACCCGCCCGGGCGGCAAGCACCTGGCGGGCGGTCTGCCGTTAGTGACACCGTTCGGCACGCTGTACACCACCAATATCACCCCAGACGCCGAAACCGGCATCGGGCAATGGTCGCCGGACGCCTTCACCAGAGCGATGCGCAAAGGCGTCGCCCGGGACGGTCACTTTCTCTATCCCGCATTTCCCTATCTGCACTACAGCCAGATGAGCGACGGCGACATTGCCGATGTGTACGCGTACCTCATGAGCGGGCCGCCCGTTCATGCGCCGGCGATGGAAAACCATATGAACTTCCCGATGAACATCCGCCCGCTGGTTGCGTTCTGGAACCTGCTGTTTCTGCATACCGATCCGATCGTCTCAGACCCGGGCCGCAGCGAGCAGTGGAACCGTGGCCGTTATCTGGTGGACGGCGCCGGGCATTGTGCCGGCTGCCATTCGCCGCTGAATTTCATCGGTGCCGAGAAGTCGGGCGAGTACCTCGCCGGCGGCAGCGTTGACGGATGGGACGCGCCGTCGCTGGTGGGGATGGCGGCCCGCGCTCAGCCGTGGACCAGAGATCAACTGGTCGGCTATCTGCGCGGCGAAGTCGTGGCGCAGCACGGTACGGCAGCCGGACCGATGCGACCGGTCAGTCTGAGCCTCCGGAGTCTGCCGGTCACTGATGCCGAAGCGATAGCGGAGTATGTGCTCAGCCTGACCCCGAGCGAGCGCGTCGCCGAGGTGACGGCCGCGCGTCAGGCGCCACCCGCGCAACAGTCGCTCGGCCAATCGCTGTTCACCGGCGCCTGCGCGGGCTGCCATGCCCAGGCGGCACCCATGCGCGTCATCGATGGACGTCCGGGGCTGAATCAGACGTCCGCACTTCGTGCCGCCAGCCCGCGCAATTTCCTGCAGACCGTGCTGCAAGGCATTCCCTCGCTGCCGGGCAAGCCGGGTCCGGCCATGCCTGCCTTTGCGGCGAGCCTGGAGGATGACCAGATCATCGCGCTCGCCGCCTTCCTGCGAGAGCAATCGAACCCTGCCCAGCCATGGCCGGACCTTTCTGCCACCCTCCACGAACTGCGCCAGGAGGCGAAATGACTCACCTGACTTTGAATGTCAACGGTTCTGCCCACACGCTGGACCTCGAACCGGACATGCCGCTGCTGTACGCGCTGCGCAACCATCTGGGCCTTAACGGCGCGAAATATGGCTGCGGCCTGGGCCAGTGCGGCGCCTGCACCGTGCTGGTCAATGACAAGCCGGTGTTCTCCTGCCTCACGCCGTGTGCCGGCATGGAGGGCAAACGGATCCGCACGGTCGAGAGCCTGGGTACCGCTGAGGAACCGGGTGAACTGCAGCAGTCCTTCATCGACAGTCAGGCCGCGCAATGCGGTTACTGCATCGCCGGCATGCTGATGCGGGCGCAGGCGCTGCTTGAGCGCAACCCGCACCCGGACGAGGAGACGATTCGTGCGCACATGGCGACCAACCTGTGCCGCTGCGGTACGCACCTGCGCATCGTCGAGGCAATCAGTCGAATCGCCAGGCGGGAGGTGTCCCATGAGCAACAATGAAGCGGGTTTCGGCCGCCGGGCGTTTCTCAGGGGCAGCACGCTGCTGGTCGCTTTTTCCCTGATGCCCGTTCCCCGGCGTGTGCTCGCCGATACTGAGGTCGATACATTGGGCACGGTGATACTGGCGCCTGATCTGGCGGGCAGTCTGCGCACCAATCCCTACCTCGACGCGTGGATCAGGATCGACCCGCAAGGCATCACGGTCTACACCGGCAAGGTGGAACTGGGAACGGGGGTCAAGACTGCGCTGCTGCAAATCGCGGCGGAGCGACTGGAGGTCTCGCCCAAGGCGATCAACTTGCTGACCGCCGACACCGCGCTGACGCCTAACGAGGGTTACACGGCGGGGAGCCACAGCATTTTCGACAGCGGCACGGCGCTGTTCAACGCGGCCGCGCAGGTTCGCCAGTTGCTGCTGGAATCGGCCGCGCACCGCTGGGGCGTCGACCTGGCATTGCTGAAAACTGTCGAAGCGACCATCCACGCACCGTCGGGCCAGACGATGAGCTACGCCGATGCCGTCGTCGGGGTCGATCTGCATCGCTATGCCCAGCAGCAGTCTCCGGCGATGGCGCCTCAGGCTTTCAAGCTCATCGGGCACTCCATCCCGCGCCTGGACATTCCGGCCAAAGTCAGTGGCGGCGCGGCGTTCGTGCAGGACATGCGGCTGCCCGGCATGCTGCATGCCCGGGTGATCCGTCCGCCGCGTCCTGGCTGCCGGCTGGAAGCTTTCGACAGCGAGGCGATCGCGCAACTGGCCGGTGTGGTCAATGTCATCCGCGATGGCAACTACCTGGCGGTGGTCGCCAAGGACGAGTGGCAGGCAGTCAAGGCGATGCGGCTGGGGTACGAGTCGGCTCAGTGGAGCGGCGGCGAGGCCGTGCCGGAGTCGACCTCCATCCACACGCTTTTGAAACAGCTACCGGCCCGACGTTATCCCATCAGCCATACGGGCTCATCTTCCCCGGGCGGCGCGAAGACTTACCGCGCCAAAACCACCAAGCAATACCTCATGCACGGGTCGATCGGCCCTTCGTGTTCGGTGGCCTGGTTCAAGGACGGCATGCTGACCGTCTGGACCCACACGCAGGGCGTGTATCCACTGCGCGCCGGTATCGCGCAAATGGTCGGCCTGCCGCTGGAAAAGGTGCGCTGTGTCCACGTCGAAGGCTCCGGTTGCTATGGGCACAACGGTGCGGACGATGCGGCGGCCGATGCTGCACTGATTGCGATGCGATCCTCGAATCTGCCGGTGCGCGTGCAGTGGATGCGCGAGCAGGAGAATCTCTGGGAGCCCTACAGTTCGGCCATGGTCACCGAACTTGAGGCGAGTCTGGATGCCAATGGCCGCATCGGGAATTGGGCGTATGAGCTCTGGACCACGCCCCACAACGAGCGAATCGTCAATGCGGGGCGGCTGATTCCGGCACGCCTGTTGGCGCGTCCTTTCGCGTCCGCGCCCTCGGTGCCCATCGCGCAGCCAGAGGGTGACGGTGATCGCAATGCCATTCCGTTGTACGAAGTGGGCGCGACCCGGATCGACATGAATTTCGTGACCCAGATGCCGTTTCGCACTTCCGCCATGCGCTCGCTGGGTGCGCATATCAACATTTTTGCCATCGAAGCCAGCATCGATGAGCTCGCTCGGCAAGCTAGTGTCGATCCCGTGCAGTTCCGTCTCGACCACTTGACCGACCCGCGTGCACGCGCAGTCGTCGAAAAGGCCCGGGACGCATTCGGCTGGCCGGGCAAACCGGCGGCTGTCGGCTCGGGCGTCGGTTTCGCCTTCGCGCGTTACAAGAACATCATGGGCTACTGCGCCGTGGCCGTTCAGATCAACGTTCACCCGCAGACGGGTGAGATCAGCGTCGAACGGGTTGTCACTGCGGTCGATGTCGGCCAGATCGTCAGCCCTGACGGGCTGCGCAATCAGGTGCAGGGCGGCATTGTCCAGTCGATCAGCTGGACGCTGTTCGAGCAGGTCGACTACGACGCTGGCGGCGTGCGCAGCTACGACTGGAGTGGATACCCGATCCTGCGGTTCCCGCAGCTTCCCCAGGATGTACAGGTCCATCTGCTGGATCAGCCTGGCGAGCCGTTCCTCGGCGCTGCCGAGATCGTGCAGGGTCCCATGGCCGCGGCGCTCGGCAACGCCCTGGCCGACGCAACCGGCAAACGCTGCCTCGACTTGCCGCTGAGCCGCGCGCGGCCGGTGGCTTGAGTGGCTGTGAGTCGGGGGTCTGAAGCGGTCATGTCGCGCTGTCGAGAGGGTGCACGCGGCGGCGACCGCGCAGGTTTTTGTACCAGACAGGCTGACAACGTTGGAACCTGCGCAGGAGCGATGTGTCTCAGCGCAATAACCCGATTGGCTTTTGAACTATGACGACTTGGTACAGCAGGTCCCTCGGCACTTCGTCGACGATCTATGCGGCGCTTCATGACTTGAACACGCTGTGTACGCGGATATGCCCCACCGTGACGGTTCCTTACCTGCTGGTCATCGATACGGTGACCGTCGAAACCATCGCTTTTTTTGCACCCGAAGACGCCGCGCTCGGCGTAGCCTTTGGCGCAACGCCTTGCGCGGCGCCGGTCATTGACGGGATTCGGTTCGTGGATCTGGGATATTCGCCGTTGCCGCCGTTCGAACTGCAATTCGGGCACGGCACCCCAGGGCAGTCTGGTGGGGCAGGCGAGGCGGGGGTTGCCGCGTCCAGGGCCTCTGTCCACTGCTGAGAAGAGGCCTGGTCGTCGGCTTTCACCGGCGATCAGGGGGCGCTGCCCGAACCGTTCCGGGCAGCAGGTTTTCAGGTCAGAGCGACCATTTCACCGAGAACATCAGATTGCGCGGGTCGCCATAGACACCGGTGCCCGAGGCGTTGGGGATGCCCTGCCAGTAGCGGGTGTTGAACAGGTTGTTGACGTTGACGCGGCCGTCCCAGTGCTCGTTCAGCTTGTACCCGGCCATCAGGCCGACGATGCCGTAGGCGTCCTGATCCGCAGTGCCCGTTCCAACCCGGTTGAAGGTCTTGCTCTGCGCCAGGACGTCGGCACCGACGCGCCATTTATGCAGCTCGCCCGGCAGTGTGTAGGAGGTCGCCGCTTTGAACAGGTGCTTGGGTTGTTCCGGAGCAAAGAGCTTGCCTTCGTTGTTGTTCGGGTCTTTCTGGAACTGACTCAAGACGTAGGTGTAGGACGCAGAGAACTGCCAGTCAGGCGTCAGCGCACCGCTGATCTCAGTGTCGATGCCGCGACTGCGGACATTACCGGCCTCCGAACAGCTTCGGGCAGGGAAGCCCGGGCAGTTGGCCGAAGTCTGATTGTCGAGCGCGTAGGCACGGTCTTCCTGCTCCAGCTCGAACAGGGCCACCGACGCGTTGAGCGCGCCATTGAAGTACTCACCCTTCAGACCGATCTCGTAGTTCTTGCCGGTGGACGGCTTGAGCACGCTGCCTGCCGCGTCCAGCTCGCTTTGCGGCTTGAAGATCTCGGTGTAGCTGGCATAGGCAGAGTAGGTGTCGTTCAGGTCGTAAATGACACCGGCATAAGGCGTCACTTCGCGCACAGCTTTGTAGTCGCTGTCGCCCTTGAGGTCGTTGTAGTCGTACCAGCTGACACGGCTGCCGATGATCACGTGCAGCGGATCGATCGGGTTCAGGCGCGCCGCGGCGTAGATGCCTTCCTCGGTCGCAGTGTTCTGCACGTTGTACAGGCTGGTGTCGACGTCAGGCTTGGGCACCGAGTGAGTCGGGTTGTAGAGGTCGATCGGCGTGCCGTCGGTCCAGCCGCCCCATTGGTGAAACTTCTCCTGGCGATGGCTGACGCCCACGACCAGTTCGTGCTCGCGGCCGAACAGCTGGAAGGGGCCGGTCAGCGATGCGTCGAGGTTGGTCTGATCGTCGTCGTCGCGATATTTGCCGTGGTACTGCTGGAAACCCAGTCCGTCATAGTTGCCGACATAGCTTGAGAAAGTGTCGGCCTCGGCCCAGATTTTCTGTGCGGCGATCTTCGCGGACCAGCCATTGTCGAAGCGGTGGGTGAGGTCAGTGAACAGGCTGATGTTGTCTTTGTTCCAGTACGACCAGTCGTTGCTGAGGAAGGTCGAACGCTTCAGGTGCAAGTCTTCGCCATTCGGGCCGCTTGGCAATCCACCCCAGTCCGACGTGTTGTCGTCGCGCTGCTTGGATGCGCCGATTGTCCAGGTCGTCGAATCGTTCAGGTCGGCTTCCAGGATGCCGTAAAACGTCTGACGCTGATTTTCGCGAATGTCGGAGAAGCTCTTGTCGTCTTCGTAAGCCGTGACGACGCGCCCGCGCACGGTGCCGGATTCGTTGAGTTTGTTCGAAGCGTCGATCTCGGTGCGATACCGGTCCCAGCTGCCTGCGCTGGTGGTAACGCTGACCTGCGGCGTCGCGGTCGGACGCTTGCGCACCAGGTTGAGCGTCGCCGCCGGGCTGCCGGCCCCGGTCATCAGGCCGGTGGCGCCACGCACCACTTCAACGCGATCGTACATGGCCAGATCGGCACCGGAAATCACGTCTTGCGTGTAGGTGCTGATGCTCGTCGGCAGGCCGTCGTACATGATGTTGTCGATCTTGAAGCCGCGCGACAGGAACTCCTGACGGTCAGACGCGGTTTTGTGCAGCGTCACGCCTGGCGCGTACTTGACCACGTCGTTCAGGTCGTTCATGCCCTGATCTTCCATGCGCTGGCGGGTGATGACGCTGACCGATTGTGGCGTCTCGCGGATCGACAGCGGCAGCTTCGTCGCCGTGTTCATGGAACCCGTCGTATACGAGCCCGTATTCTCGGTCGTGGCCATGCCGGCGATGCCGTAGTCGGCATTGATGTCCACGCTCTGCAATGCGATCTGGCCCTGACCTGCGGCAGCCGTCTGGACCGACGGAACGACCCGCACCGTGTTTCCTTCCATCGCCATGGTCAGCCCGCTGCCCGCCAGCAGCTGCTGCAGTGCCTGCGCGGGCTCAAGGTCGCCGCGAATCATGGGTGCCTGCTTGCCCGCGACGGATCTCGCGTCGAAGACCACCTGCATGCCGCTCGAGCTGCCGACTTGAGTCAATGATGTGGCAAGGGACTGGGCAGGCATATCGAAATGAACAGGTGCAGCGATCGACATCGGGGTGAAGCCGACTGCAATGGCAGTGGCCAGAAGCGAGAAAACTGGGCGGTGCATGAAGAAGCTTCCTGAGGTTCAAAAATCTGCTCAGCTTCCCTGCGGGTGTTGAAAGCGTGCTCCGTCACGCATAGCAAAGCGCCATGGGGGCCGGATGTTAACAAAATTTTCATATATTACAAATGCAAATCGTTCGCGATCAAAAACGGGATAGATTCATATTCGATATGCGGTGCAAGTCAGAGGTACAGCTCACCAGACACCCGCAGTGCCCCATTGCGGCCTATCCAGGGCCTTATCTCAGCGAGGTTGTTGGAGCTGCGGCGGGAATCGCGCCGTCAGGCGTTCACCAGATTGGCGCGTGCCAGGTCGATGAAGGCTCGGAGCGCAGAGGAGGGATTGCGGCGGTTGGCGTAGTAGAGGCACAGGTTGTCCCGAGGAGGGGTCCAGTCTTCCAGCACTCGCTCGAACTCCCCGGCTTCGATCTCGGGAATGACGTCCTGCTCCATGAAAAATCCCAACCCAACGCTCTCCTGAACCACAGCCTTGGCCACGCTCGACTCATCCAGGGTAAGGGGGCCGGTGACATCCAGCCGGGTCGTTTCTCCGTTCTTTTCGAAGTGCCACGGGTAAATCCCGCCGTTTGGCAGACGGATTCGCAGGCAGGGGTGCTTGAGCAAATCGGCCGGTGTATGCGGGCGTCCATGGACCTTGAAGTAGGCAGGCGTGCCCACCACGGCATAGCGCTGGGACTGGCCGAGGGAGACGACGATCATGTCGCTGGGGATCAGATTCGCCGCCCTCACGCCCAGGTCGAACCCGTCGGCGACAATGTCGACCAGGCGGCCTTCGGTCACCAGATCGATGTGCACCTGCGGGTAACGCCGCATGAACTCCAGTACCAGCGGCAGCAGTGCGGCGCGGGCAGCGGTGGCGAATGCGTTGATGCGCAGCACGCCTGCAGGACCGGCGTTGTGGGAGCGGACCGCGTCCAGACCGGCGCGCAGGTCCTGTAGCGCAGGCCCGACGTGCTGAAGAAACAGTTCGCCCGCATCAGTCAGCGACACGCTGCGGGTGGTGCGATTGAACAAACGCGTTTCCAGGCTCGCTTCCAGCTTCGCGATGGTATGGCTCAGCGCGGTGGTCGAAATGTCGAGGTCGATGGCCGCCTGACGGAACGAACATCGGCGCGCAACCGCCATGACGGCGTCCAGTTCGTTGAGGCTCATGCGAGGATCGGGCATGGGATTGTCCTGAAAACCGGGATAGGTCGTTAACGATTGGCCCAGTTGAGCAAATTATCCTGGGAGCGGCAAGATGGATCAGGTGAACCACACATCCATCTGATCCGGGATAAATCGCTTATGAACCTTCAACTTCCTGACGCCCTGCGGACGTATTTCGACATCGGTAACGGCTCGCTGGAGATCACGCCATGAACCTCAACCTGAACGGCAAACGGATTCTGGTCACCGGTGGCACCAAGGGCGTGGGACAGGCGGTCGTGAAACTGTTTAGCGAACAGGGTGCCCGCGTGCTCACGTCAGCCCGTCAGCCGAGCTCCGAACTGCCGGACGAGATGTTCGTGACAGCTGATCTGTCGACGCTCGAAGGTTGCGACGCGCTGGTCGCCGCGACTCGGCAACGCCTTGGCGGGGTCGACGTCATCGTCCACGTACTGGGCGGCTCATCCGCACCCGGCGGCGGTTTTGCCGCGCTTGACGATGAGCAGTGGCAGCGCGAACTGGCCCTCAATCTTCTGCCCGCCGTGCGTCTGGACCGCGCTTTGCTGCCGGACATGCTGCAGCGAAAGGAGGGCGCCATCCTCCATGTGACCTCGATTCAAAGCCGGCTGCCATTGCCAGAATCCACCACGGCGTATGCCGCCGCGAAGGCGGCGCTCTCGACCTACAGCAAAAGCCTGTCCAAAGAGGTGTCGCCAAAGGGTGTTCGTGTGGTGCGAGTGTCGCCGGGCTGGATCGAAACCGAGGCGTCGGTAGCACTCGCCCAGCGTCTGGCCGATCAGGCAGGCACCGACTACGAAGGCGGCAAACGCATGGTCATGGACGCCATAGGCGGCATTCCACTGGGTCGACCTTCGACGCCCATGGAAGTGGCGCAGCTCATCGCCTTCCTGGCGTCGCCTTACGCGTCGTCCATTACCGGGAGCGAATTCGTGATCGATGGCGGAACGGTGCCCACGGCCTGGTAAACATCCCGCACGACCCGGCATGGGTTCAAAAAACGAACCCATGCCCCAGCTCACCTTCCATCCACTCGAGAAACCGTCGCACCCGGGGGAAGCTTGAGTGGGCTTTGGGGAACACCAGGTGATGGGCGGCGACCGGTGCGCTGAGCGATTCGGGCGAGACTTCCACCAGTTCCCCCGAGGCCAGGTATTTTTGCGCCAGCAGCGAGCTTTCCAGTGCGAAGCCCAGCCCATGGCTCGCGGCTTCGAGGGTCATGTAGGAACGATCGAAACTCAGCGCGTAAGGATTCTCCGGGCGTGCCAGACCGTGTTGGGCGAACCAGGCCGGCCACTTCAATAGCGTGGCTTCCGACAGGATCAGGTCGCGGTCAAGCAGATCCGCGGCCTCCCGGACCGGTCTGCGTGCGAGCAATTTTGGCGCTGCCAGTACCGCGAACGTTTCGTTGCGCACGGTGCGCACCTCATAGCTGGGCCAGTTGGGCACGCCGTGACGAATGTCGACATCGATTTTGTCCCGGCTGAAGTGCAGCGACTCATACGAGCAGGAGAGGTTGATCTGGATGTCGGGATGAGTCAGGCGAAAGGCTTCCAGCCGCGGCATCAGCCACAGCAGTCCGAAACTCGGCGATGAGTGCAGGCGCAGGCAATCGAGACTGACGTCGCTGCTTGCGCGTTCGGTGGCCACGGCGAGGCTGTGCAGCAGGCCGGACACCTCCTTGAGGTATTGCTCACCCACTGGCGTCAGGGTCACGCCGCGGGCATTGCGCACGAACAGCTGGCGACCAATCATCGCCTCCAGATTCGCCAACTGATGACTGACCGCAGAAGGCGTGAGGTCCAGCGCTTCGGCCGCTCTGGCGACGTTGCCGAATCGTGCCGTCTGCTCGAAGGCCTGAATTGCCCTCAACGGTGGCAGGGTCGGTGCGGTGTCGGAAGGGGTGGACATACCCGCGAACTCCTTGTTGTTCTTGTTTTCCAGCAGTTTGTATTCAAACACCGCCGGGACAGAGTTGGCGAGGGCTGAAATTTTTTCAGCATCCAATGATTTTTGCGCCATTGCTCGACCTGACCGCGAAGCAGAAGCTGAGCCCATCGATTCCACAGAATCGAACCCATAACAATAATCAGAGGTTTCGCTCATGCTTCTTCAAGGCAAACTCGCAATCATCACCGGCGCCGCATCCGCCCGAGGAATCGGCAGGGCCACGGCGGCCACCTTCGCCCGGCACGGCGCTCACGTGGTCATTCTGGATCTGGACGAAGCCGCCGCTCGGGATGCCGCTGCATCGCTCGGCGAAGGCCATCTGGGCCTGGCTGCCAATGTCGCCGATCAGGCTCAGGTCAACAAAGCGATCGCGCAAGTGATCGAGCGCTACGGCCGCATCGACGTGCTGGTCAACAACGCCGGGATCACTCAACCCCTCAAAACCCTCGACATCGGCGCCTCCGATTACGACCGCGTGCTGGACGTCAGCCTGCGCGGCACGTTGCTGATGTCTCAGGCGGTCATCCCGCTGATGCGCGAGCAATCCAGCGGCAGCATCGTGTGTATGTCTTCGGTGTCGGCGCAGCGCGGCGGCGGGATCTTCGGCGGACCTCACTACAGCGCGGCGAAAGCGGGGGTGCTGGGTCTGGCCAAGGCAATGGCACGTGAACTGGGGCCAGACAATGTGCGGGTGAATTCCATTGCGCCCGGGCTGATCCACACCGACATCACCGGTGGCCTGATGCAGGATGAGCGCCGCCACGCGATCATCGACGGCATTCCGCTGGGCCGACTCGGTGAGGCCCAGGATGTCGCCAACGCGGCGCTGTTTCTGGCCAGTGACCTGTCGACGTACCTGACCGGCATTACGCTGGATGTCAACGGCGGGATGCTGATTCACTGACGACAAGTGGCCGGGCGAACTGCCCGTACTGTTCTGGATCGATGATCTGCCGGGCGACTCGCCTGGCGGTCTATAAAAACAAGAGATCGGACAATCATGATCACCACCATGACGCTCGACGCGGCTTCGACCGTGCGCTCCAACGCCTATCGCAAAACAGCCTGGCGCCTGATGCCGTTTCTCATGCTGTGCTACCTCTGCGCGTACCTGGATCGGGTCAACGTCGGCTTTGCCAAAATGCAAATGATGAATGACCTGTCGCTCAGCGAGACCGTCTACGGGCTCGGCGCTGGCATGTTCTTTCTGGGCTATTTCCTTTGCGAGGTGCCGAGCAACCTGATCCTGCACAAGGTCGGGGCGCGTCGCTGGATCGCCCGCATCATGATCTCGTGGGGCATCATCTCCGCGCTTTTCGCATTCGTCGAAACCGCCTGGCAGTTTTATGCCTTGCGCTTTCTGCTGGGGATCGCCGAAGCCGGACTGGCCCCAGGCCTGCTGCTGTACCTCACTTACTGGTTTCCGTCGTACCGCCGGGCAAAGATGACGGTCCTGTGGTTCGTGGCGATCCCGCTGTCCGGCATGGTCGGCGGTCCGCTCTGGGGCTGGATCATGAACCATTTCGCCGGCATGCACGGGTGGGCGGGCTGGCAGTGGATGTTCGTCCTGGAGGCGGTTCCTACCGTCATCGTCGGGCTGTTGGTGCTGACGTATCTGAAGGATGGCGTGCATCAGGCGACGTGGCTCACTGACGACGAAAAGGCGTTGGTCAACAAAGAGCTGGCGGACGACAACAGCCGCAAGGTGACCCATGCATCACCGCGCGAGTTCATCCGCGACCGGCGCCTCTGGTTACTGGCCTGCATCTACTTCTGCGTGGTGATGGGTCAGTACGCAATCACGTTCTGGCTGCCGACGCTGATCCGCAATGCCGGTGTCTCCGATCCGCTGCACATCGGCCTGCTGACCAGCCTGCCGTACATCTGCGCGATCGTCGCGATGCTGTTGATGGGGCGAAGTGGCGATAAACACCGCGAGCGCCGCTGGCATCTCGTGCTGCCAATGATCGCCGGTGCCATCGGCCTCACGCTGGCGGCGCTGATGGGGGGCAACCTTGTGTTCTCGGTATTGAGCCTGTGTCTGGCCGCCGCCGGTGTGCTCTCGGCCTCGTCGTTGTTCTGGATGTTGCCCACCACGCTGCTGGGCGGTGTTTCCGCGGCGGCCGGCATCGCCGGGATCAACAGCTTCGCCAACCTTGCCGGTTTCTGTTCGCCCTACCTGATCGGCTGGATCACCACCAGCACCGGGTCCAGCGCCATCGGCATGTACCTCATCACTGCAGTGCTGTTTGTCGGCGCGTCGCTGGTGCTGCGCATTCCGGCCGCGTCGGTCAATCGTTGAGTTCAATGGAGTCTTCGCAAATGACGGTTCATGCATCACACACCAGTCTGGCGCCGCTCGCCGAGCGCGCTTACAACATTCGTCGTCATGCGCTGCGCATGGGGCAGGTTCAGGGGCAGGGCTATGTCGGGCAGGCGCTGGGCGCCGCCGATCTGCTGGCCGTCTCGTATTTTCACGCGTTGCGCTATCAGCCGGAAAATCCTGAGTGGGAAGGGCGTGACCGCTTCTATCTGTCCATCGGTCACTACGCGATTGCGTTGTACGCCGCACTGATCGAGGCCGGCGTCATCCCGCTGGACGAGCTGGAAACCTACGGCTCCGACGACAGTCGCCTGCCGATGTCGGCGATGGCCGCGTACACCCCGGGCATGGAAATCACCGGGGGCTCGCTGGGGCACGGACTGGGCATTGCGGTCGGTGCCTGCCTGGGCCTCAAGCGCAAGCAATCCGGCTCGTTCGTCTACAACCTGTTGTCCGACGGTGAGCTGAACGAGGGTTCGACCTGGGAAGCCGCGATGTCGGCCTCGCACTGGAAGCTCGACAACCTGATCGCGATCATCGACGTGAACAATCAGCAGGCCGACGGACGCTCCAGCGAGATATTGGCCTTCGAGCCCATCGTCGACCGTTGGCAGGCGTTCGGCTGGTTCACGCAGCGCGTGGACGGCAACGATCTGCAAGCGCTGGTCACCGCCTTCGATGCCGCCCGCCAGCACACCGGCAGTCAGCCTCGCGTGATCATCTGCGATACCCGGATGGGCAAGGGCGTGGACTTCCTGGAAAACCGCGAGAAGACGCACTTCATTCGCGTCGATGAAAACGAATGGGATATGGCACTGGAACACCTTCGGATCGGGAGCAGCAAATGAGCACAGTCACTACTCCGGCAGGCGCCAAGAAGCGTCTGACCACATCGGCCATGATCGCCTCCATCGCCTCGGAAGGCCAGGCCACCCGCTCTGCACCGTTCGGGCACGCGCTGGCAGCGCTGGCCGAGCAACGCCAGGACATCGTCGGCCTGTCCGCAGACCTCTCCAAATACACCGACCTGCACATCTTCGCCAACGCACATCCGGAGCGTTTTTATCAGATGGGCATGGCTGAGCAACTGCTGATGAGTGCCGCCGCTGGCATGGCCCGCGAAGGCTTCACGCCGTTTGCCACCACTTACGCGGTGTTCGCATCGCGTCGCGCTTATGACTTCATCTGCATGGCCATTGCCGAGGAAAATCTCAACGTCAAAATCGTCTGTGGTTTGCCTGGCCTGACCACCGGCTACGGTCCCAGCCATCAGGCGACCGACGACCTGGCGATCTTTCGGGCGATGCCCAATCTGATGATCGTCGATCCCTGCGATGCGGTGGAAATAGAGCAGGCGGTTCCAGCGATCGCCGCGCACCAGGGGCCGGTATACATGCGCTTGTTGCGTGGCAACGTGCCGGTCGTGCTCGACGAGTACGGCTATACGTTCGAGATCGGCAAGGCAAAAACCCTGCGCACCGGCAACGATGTGTTGATCATCTCCACCGGCCTGATGACCATGCGCGCCCTTGAAGCGGCAGAGAAACTCAGAGCCGACGGCGTCGACGCGGCGGTGCTGCACGTGCCGACGGTCAAGCCGCTGGACGAACAGACCATTCTGGCCGAAGCGCGGAAACCCGGCAGGCTGGTGGTTACCGCCGAAAATGCCTCGATCATCGGCGGGCTGGGCGAAGCGGTGGCGGGATTGCTGATGCGCAACAGCGTGACGCCGACTTTTCGTCAGATCGCACTGCCCGACGCCTTCCTCGATGCCGGCGCGCTGCCGACCCTGCATGACCGCTACGGTATCTCCACTGACGCTGTCAGCGCACGGATCAAAGCCTGGCTTTGAGGCAAACCGGCCCGCGCGGAGCTGCCTGTGTCGGCGGTTCCGCGCACCCGCCACTAAGTCAATGGGTATGCCTGTCGTGGGCGCTGCGGGGTTTGCCGCGCTTGCCTTGAACGCCCCAATATCGCTGCATTTCGAGGAACAGGAACGAGGCGGTCCAAGTAATCAGCACCAGCCCGGTCAAGGCTTCCAGGCCCGTCAGAAACTTCAGCGGCCCTGTGGGCGTGATGTCGCCGAATCCGATGGTGGTGAACGTCGTGAACGAGAAATACACCGAGTCCATCAGACTGCCGTCGTAGTTGCCGGTCAATTGTCCCAGGCTGCCGGATGCATTCATGGCGTAGTACCCCAGCGCGAATATCCAGACTTCAATCGCATGAGCGACCAGCGCGCCCAGCACGCCGAACACCACGGTGAAGCGGTGCCAGAGGTTCAGTCGGGGCATCAGCAGGTTGAGTCGCATCAGGCACTCGTAATGGACGATGACCGCAGTGGTGATGATCAGGACGTTGATCAGGGTGATGAGTATCATGGCAACGCTCTCCGGCAATCACTGAGTGTGCCTCGCCCCGACGGATCGAGCGCGTTAAATCTTGCAACCGGACGGCCGATACATCGGTATGACTCTCTGCTGCTTCAATGCCTGGCTATCGTCCCATGTCCGATCCTACCGCTTCCCCTGTCAGCTTCGCGCAACGCCGCTCAAGTGTCACGATCATCCGCGCATCCCTGTTCAAGTTCGTTGGCCTGCTGACGGGCGTTTTCCTGCTGACCGGTTACCTGCTCGTCTATCTGGCCAATGACCTTGACCGGACCGAGGAGGCCGAAAGCGCGTTCTACACGGAAAAGGCGGTACGGGCGCTTGAGAAGTCCGTCAGCACCACAGTCAAGGACTATGCGTTCTGGGGGGACGCCTACAGACACTTGCATCTTGCCGTGGATACCGACTGGGCCTACGTGAGCCAGAACCTCGGACCGACGCTGTATGCGGACTTTGGATTTCAGGGCGTATTCGTCGTCAATGATGCCGATCAAACGGTATATTCGGTCATTAACGGCGAGCTCCAATCCGTGGACGCCTCCGCTTGGCTCAAACAGTCACTGGCGACTGTTCTGAGCAAGGCGCGGGCTGGCGCGAAAGCGGAAACGCCAACGACCACGTTCGTCAACATCGGCGGACACCCGGCGCTGGTCGGCGCCGCCGCTATCACACCCGGAACAGACCCGGCGGTGGAGGCCGACGACCGGACTCCTTCGGTCCTGCTTTTTATCGACGTGCTGGAAGGCCCGCGTCTGGACGCCATCGGCAGGGACTTCGGTGTGGATCGCCTGCGCGTCGCCGCCCCTGACGAGCTCGGCGGTCGATCCGTTTTTGCACTGGGCGACGACGGCGCTGCCGGCAGCCTACACTGGAATCCACCCGAACCGGGCGAACGGTTGCTCGGGATGGGCTTGCCGATGGTGGGCATCGCGGCGCTGCTGGTGTACCTCATGGCGTGGGCGATTTTGCGCCGTACAACGGCCAGTGCCCAGGCGCTGGATGCCAGCTACGAATCCTTGCAGACCAGTCAGTCCGCCCTGGCGATCAGCGAAGCGCGCTTTCGCGATGTGGTCGAGGCCAGTTCCGACTGGGTCTGGGAAATCGATCGCCAGGGGCGGTTCACCTACCTGTCCGAACGGTTCGAAGGGGTGACCAGATTGTCCAGACAAGCGTGGCTCGGCGCTTCGATGGACGATCTGCTGAGCACGGAACTGGGCTCGGTGTCCCAGTGGTTGAGCATTCCCAATCGTCGGCCGGACATCAGCGTGCAGTGCCGCTTCGTCGACACTCAGGGCCAGCAACGCATCACCCGGCTCTCTGCCAGAGCGATGGGCGAGCTTGGCTTTCGCGGTACGGCGACGGATGTCACCGAGGAGGTCGAATCGCGTCGGCGTATCGAATTCCTTTCCCAGCACGACGCGCTCACTGGATTGCCCAACCGGACTCGGCTCAGGGAGTTTCTGGACGGCAAGCTCAAGACCCTGCCGACGGTCGAGCGCCCGCTGGTCATGCTCAGCCTGGACCTGGACCGCTTCAAGCCGGTCAACGACCTGTTGGGGCATGCGGCCGGCGACGCTGTCTTGAACAAGATTTCCAGCCGTCTGGCCAGCTGTGTCCGGCATGGAGATCTGGTCGCGCGCATCGGCGGCGATGAATTCGTGCTGATCCTGACTGACGTCAGCGGTCAGGATGAGGTCGAGGCCCTTTGCCAACGCCTGATCGACTCTATCGAGCGACCGATCCGGATTGGCGAGCAGGAAGCGTTCGTCAGTGCCAGCATCGGCATTGCCATGGCGCCGACCGATGCCAACGAAGCCACTGAACTGCTGCGTTACGCCGACATCGCCTTGTACGAGGCCAAGTCCGGGGGGCGTAACACCTGGCGTTTTTACGCCGGCGACATGAACTCGAAGATTGTCGAGCGTCGCCGTCTGGAGAGCGATCTGCGTTTCGCGATTAAGCATGGCGAGTTGCGCCTGCACTTCCAGCCACGCTTTCGCATCGCTGACGCGAAAATGGTCGGCGCCGAAGCACTGGTGCGCTGGCAGCACCCGGAACGCGGCCTGATCGCGCCGGATACGTTCATTCCCATCGCTGAAGAAACAGGTCTGATCCTGGCCTTGAGCAACTGGGTCATGGAGTCGGCTTTCCGTTACGCGGCCAGCTGGCCGGAACCGCTGTTCGTCTCGGTCAACCTGTCGCCTACGGAATTCAAGCGGGGCAATCTGGTGGAGCGCGTTCAGCGGGCGCTGCACGATTCGGGGATCGAGCCGTCGCGCGTGGAGCTGGAGATCACCGAAAGCGTCATGCTCGATGATGCGCCCGGCGCGCTGGACGTCATGCGCACGCTCAAACGGCTGGGCGTACGCATCGCCATGGACGACTTCGGCACGGGGTATTCGTCGCTCAGTTACCTGCGCACATTTCCGTTCGACGGGCTGAAAATCGATCGCAGCTTCCTGTCCAGGCTGGGAGCCACCGAAGACGATCGCTCCATTATCGAAGCGATCGTCGGGCTGGGCCATGCGCTGTCGCTGACGGTGACCGCCGAGGGGATAGAAACGCAGGAGCATCTGGCGATGCTCAAATCGGTGCTGTGCGACGAAGGGCAGGGGTATTTCCTCAGTCGTCCGCTGGACACTGATGGCTTCAGCGCGCTGGTGCGTGTGACCGAGAGCGCTGAGTCACCCGACAACGCCTGATCGACGGAGTCATCGGTCGAGACGGACAGGGCAGGCCGCCGAGGTGGCCTGAGTGCAACCTCGGCCGGCCTTACTCTTCTGGCGTCGCCGTCTTCAGGCCTTCGTTGATCAGGACCATGCTTTGCGGCGAAGACAGCGGAATGCCGAGTTCACGCAGACGCCCCAGGACCGTGAACAGCAGGTCGCTTCTCGCACCGCCCACCGAACGCGGGCTGTTGACGTAGCCGCTGACGCTGATGATCACGCCGGTGTTGGTCAGGTCTTTGAAGGTCACCGACGGCGCTGGCGTGTCGAGGATCGCTTCGTGTTCGGTGAACGCATGCAACAGCAGCTCGCGGATTTTCAGCACATCGGTGTCCAGCGGCAGGGTGAGGGAAATCCCGACGACGCCCAACGCGTTGCCCATGGTGACGTTGCGCACGTTCTGCGTGATGAACTGCGAGTTCGGCACGATCACCGTCGAGCGGTCGGACATCTGGATTTCCGTGGCGCGGACATTGATGCGGCGGATGTCGCCCTCGACCCCCGCCAGGCTCACCCAATCGCCGACCTTCACCGGCCGTTCGGTCAGCAGAATCAGGCCGGAAATGAAGTTCTGCACAATGGCCTGCAGGCCGAAACCGATCCCCACCGACAGCGCGCTGACGACCCAGGTCAGGTTGGTCAGGCTGATGTGCAGCGTAGACATCACCACCGCTATGACCAACACGAAGCCGATGTAACCGATCAAGGTCACCAGCGAGGCTTGCATGCCGGCGTCCATGGTGGTTTCGGGCAGCAGTCGCTCGCTGAACCAGCGCTTGAGCACGCGCACGCCCAGCAGCCCGACCACCACGCAAATCAACGCCATCACGATGTCACTGGGCACGATGTTCAAGTTACCCAGCGATTTGGACGTGACGTCGAGTTGCGCGAAGCTGTCGAGCAGATCGCCAGGGCTTGAACCCGAAGGCAGGAAAGCGAGCAGCACTGCAGTGAACAGCAGCAACGTGCGGCCAATTCCCGCCAGTACCGTGCTGGCTTGCGCCTGATGGCGCGGCGACAGACCCAGTGCCGAACCCAGCGCCATGCCACTGGGCTGCCTGGGTGACAGAAGCGTTTCGCAGATGTCACCGAAGCAGGCGATCAGCAGATAGGCAGTGGCCGAAACCACGCTGATCCAGAGCAGCTTGACCGCCAGAAAATACGCCAGCGTCAGGTAGCCGCCCAGCAGCGCCAGCAGACTCAAGCCGGCCCAGACTGCCACGACGAAAGGAATCAGCCCGGCGAAACCGGCCAGCCGTTCCAGCTCGAAGCGACGACGTACCCGGCGGTAACGCACCAGCGCGAAAACGAACACCAGCGAGATCACCAGCGCGGTCAGGCCATTGACCGCAACCGTCAGCGCCAGGCTGCTGGCGATCACACTGTTGATGCGCTCCTGGGTGCCAATGATCATCAGCGCCAGCGCCAGCACGACCGGGAAGCGGCCCATCGCCGTGGCGATTTCGTCGGGAATCTGCGGCAGCCGCCAGGAAGGGTGGGGCAGCATCAGCAACGCCCGGCCCATGCCGACGATGAAGGCGCAGAAGGTGATCAGCGTCTGCACCTGATCGAGCAGATTGACCACGTCGTTGCTGAGCACCGCACCGCTGACAATTCCCCAGCGCAGCAGGGAAGTGGCGGTGGTGATGGTGAGGATGGTCGACAACCCGACGGCCAGTGCCAAAGCGCTTCGACGCAGGCGACCTTCCGGCAGCCAGCGAATCATTGCCCAGATCAGCAAGCGCTCCAGCAACCGCCGCACCACGACCCAGATCAGTACCGCGCCCAGCACGACGCTGAACAGAAACACCCGGTTGCCCGGTGCCAGCGCCGTGTTGAACACCCGGCGCACGTCGGTCAGCAAACCGTTCATGCGGCCCAGATCGTCATCGGTAGGACGAATCAGCGTGGACCAGAACGCCGAGCTCAGCGGGCTGGCGGTCCGGGTGCTGATCTGCGAGTCGAAAAGGCTGCGGCGCAGGCTGAAAATCTGCGTCGCCAGGTCCCGTGCGGACTGGCTCAGCGTGTTTGCCTGACGTTCATCGTTGACCAGCGCGTTCTTCTGGTTGGTCAGGGTCTTGCGCTGGGCGGTCAGGGTCGACGCCTCGTCGGGCTGCACCGGCCCCAGAATGTTGAGCTGATCGTTCAGGTGCTCGATGTCGACGCCTCGCTGCGCGCTCAGCGCATCGGCCTGTTTCTGCACCTGCAAGGCCGCCTGGCGCAAACTGGAGAGCAGGTCATCGTTGGCGTTGCCCGTGACTTTCTGCCGAATCTGATCGAGCTGCTCATTCAGGTCATCCAGGCTCGGCGCCTCGACGGCCGGCGTTGCGCCGTCAGCGTTATCGACCGAGGGCGCCTGCGCAGGCGCCGAGTGAGCAATGGCAGGCGCGATGATGCACAGCAGCAGCGCGAGCAGTCCGGCATAAAAACGGTTGGACGAGACGTGCAGCATTCTCTTTCCTTCTTGCGTTAAGCGGCTCGACCCTGTCCCTGCGCAGAGCCATGAGTGTGAACGTCAGTCGGCGGCAGTCGCCCGGCAGCCCGGGCGCATCATGCGGACGCCAGCGACAGCGGGCGGCCCAGGCCTTTTTCATAGTGCGACAGAAAATACTGCCACTCCACATCGCTCCAGTAGGAATGGCGACGCAACTGCGGAATGTCGTGCCGAGCGGCGCGCAAGGTACTGGCGCGACCGTGGGATTTCTCGAGGTCCAGCAGCGCCAGCTCGAAATCCGGGCCGTGCTCGGTCTCCAGCGTCTTGATGAAAATATGTTTGGAGCGCATGCAGCCGTGCTGCCAGCGGCCCAGGTGCATGCGCGACAGCAGCACGGCAAGCTTTTCCAGGACCTTCAAGTGCTCTTCCTGAGTCAGTTGCGTGCGGGCGCCCTGGTCATACCAGGTGTCCAGGTCCTGAAAGCCGTTGAGGTCTTTGGTGACCAGAACACCGTGCCAGACGCCTTTGACTTTTTCTGCGCCGTAGTAGATCGGCTGAGGGGCGGTGACACCCAGTTGCATCAACCTGGAAAGCGCCCGGCCTTCACGCATGACGGTAGGGCGCCCGAACGGGTATTTCAGACTGCGGAACAGGTGGCCGGTCTGACGCTTCACATACACGGTCTTGCCATCATGGACGACACGCTGAACACCGCTTGTGCCACTGCGTCGCACGTTGGGCTCTTCGACCCACGGACCCGAGGTGCTCCACCAATACGAAAAATCCTGCTCACGTTGGCGCATTGCGCACTCCCGTTTCAAATTATTGTAAATAAATGTTCAGGCTGGTCTGCCCGACCATGGGTGCGAAAGGCGCTCCCGATTGCCCCATTGGCTCACGAAAATCGTCCTCGGCGCCGCTTTATTCAAAGGCTGCCAGCTGCAGCCTCTGCGCTGACTGACCGCTGCGGGCGGTTGAGAGACCATTACCGGCATCAATAGTTGCACGATCTTAAACTGTAACACGGTGTTGCACCTCATCCTCGACTTATCCCCGGCGCAGGACCGGCTTTAGCCGGGAAGGCGTCTGACGCCACGCCGGAAAATCCAGGGGGATCACACCGTCTTCTTCCCGGCTGAAGCCGGTCCTACAACGCGCGTCCTGCGCACACCGCATCCCCGCGTACACCGCGTTCAAACCGTAGGACCGGCTTTAGCCGGGAAGGCGTCTGACGCCACGCCGGAAAATCCAGTGATCACACCGTCTCCTTCCCGGCTGAAGCCGGTCCTACAACGCGCGTCCTGCGCACACAGCATCCCCGCGTACACCGCGTTCAAACCGCAGGACCGGCTTTAGCCGGGAAGGCGTCTGACGTCACGCCGGAAAATCCAGTGATCACACCGTCTCCTTCCCGGCTGAAGCCGGTCCTGCAACGCGCGTCCTGCGCACACCGCATTCTCCGCGCACACCGCGTTCAAACCGTAGGACCGGCTTCAGCCGGGAAGGCCTCTGACGTCACGCCGGAAAATCCAAGGGGGATCACACCGACTTCTTCCCGGCTGAAGCCGGTCCTACAACGTGCGTCCTGCGCACACCGCATCCTCGCGTACACCGCGTTCAAACCGTAGGACCGGCTTCAGCCGGGAACGCGCCAGACGCCATACCGCAAAAATCAAGGCGTCAATGCGCGGTGCTGGCAAATGAGCAGCAGTGCTCAAAATCAGAAAGAATCGGATCCAATAGGGAATTAATTCGCCAGCTAAGGCTCTAGTTCGTGGCGCATGGAAACTCGTCCGTGCGCCAGCCTCACACGTTACAGCGCCGTCTGACGGCGAAGCCAATCCGGACGGCGCTGCTTAATCCACCTGACAGGGATGCAACCTCTTCATGCCAACCACTTCATCGACGACGCCCGCCAGGGGCGAGCTCCTCGCCACGTTTCGTTATGGCAAAGGTTTTTTGATTTTTCTGTTGATCTTCGGCGTTGTCATGCTCGCCATGGCCGGCTTCGTTCTGTACCTGAGCACCATCCTTCCGAACGCAGCTTCCGGGCCTGTCGCCGTGACGACACGAAGCACAGGCACGGTCCAGTTCTCCAGCACCGTGATGCTAGTGTATGCCACCAGCGCGTTCCTGGCGCTCATCGGCATCGGCGCATTCGGTGTGCGTGCGTGGCACAAGAAGATGCGTCTGAGCCAGTACGAGCTGTATGAATACGGCATCGCTGAGACCACTCAGGGAAACACGACTTACCTGCCGTACACCGAGATCGAAGACGTCTACCTGTTCAGCTCGGGTCAGGCGGGTTTCTCCGGGCTGATCACCAATCTGGCTTATCGTCGCAACGCCTCTGAGCCGTTGCGTCGGGTCAATGAAGCGCTGAAGGGGTTTCACGACTTTCAGCAACGGTTCCGCGAGTTGTACCTCAACGCTCGTCAACCGGTGGTGCTGGAGACCCTGCGCGCAGGCGGCAGCGTGACGTTCAACTATGTCGACTCTGCTCAAGTCTGGCGCAAACGCGCGGCCGGCAATTTCCTGGAGGTCAACACGCTGCCGATAGTGGTGTCCCGCGATGCCTTGCAGCTACAGGGCAGCCGCGTGCCGATGTCCATCCTTGGCAGCATCGACCTCAGCGCCTGGAGCGAGAAGGTGGTGATCAACGATCAGTCGGGCAACGTGGTGCTGTCGACCGTAGCGACTGGCATTCTGAGCCTCGACCTGTTCCTCTCCACGCTGACTTTGCTCAAAGACGGCCAGACCCGGGAGCCCTCCCACGCTACGCCTTTGACGGCGTGATCACGGGCTTGAATTGAACGACGGAATCGCGGATCAATGTCGGAACACACCATTTACAGCGTCAAAGGGGAAAGCCAGGAGCTGAAGGCAGCCGTGGCCAGCGCCCGGACGACCTTCAAGTTCTTCTGGCGAGAGTTGTCGTGGGAATCGCGCAGGATCGTCAAGTGCCTGGATCTGGCGGCGGTCAAACTGTCGTTCGCCCTCGACCCGGACGACCCCCAGATACCCGCAGTCGAAAACATGTGGGTAGGTGATGTCGAGTTCGACGGGCAGACCATCACCGGCGTGCTGATGAACGAACCGCGCTGGGCAACGTCACTGCAGGCGTCGGATACGGTGTCGCTGCCCTTCGAGGCCCTCAATGACTGGATGTACGTCCGCAATGGCCACGTCTATGGTGGATTCACCGTGGACGCCCTGCGCGCGGGCATGACCGAGGACGCTCGCGATGAGCATGACCGGGCGTGGGGGCTGGATTTTGGCACGCCGGGCCTCGTACAAGTGGTGCCTGCCGCGGATGATCAGCAACCCTGGCTGCTGTCCCGAAACCTGGACAGCGCAGAGGATCGGCAGACGCTCGCCACTCTGGAACACACCGAACATCCAATGGCGTTGAACATGCGAGAAAAAGTAGAGGAGGGGTTGCAGGAGCATCCGCACGTCATTCACGACTACGATCCAGCGGGCTGGCTGATGCTGCACCGCGAAGTGCTGGCAGGTAATTATCCAGTGGTTGCTGCGCTGCTGCGCCACGGCGCCGATCCGCTGGCACCCAATGTTCATGGGCAGACCTCGCTGGCGCTGGCAAGCGCTGCGGGCTGGCCGCGAATCGTCGCCCTGCTGCAAGGCAACGATCCGGAATACACCGGCCCGGTTCAGTCCCGAGGGTTTCCCCTGTGGCCGATCGGCTTTGCACTCATGGCACTCGGCCTGGGCTGGCTGTACTACCTGGTGATCTACCCGCTGCAGGAGACCTGGGGCGGGCGCTCGGTCGAGATCGCCAGCTCATGGGGTTTCCTCGGCGCGGTCATGGTGTTGGGTTATGGCATCGTATCCGGCACAGGCCCCTGGTACTTCAGGTTGCGCATGCGCACGCCGCAATGGGGCGGCTCGCGCCTGCTGGATCTGATCGCGCTGCTGATTGGCGCGGTTATCGCCTTCACGCTGCACGACCAGCTCCAACATTATGTGATCGGCTTCCACAACAGCACCCGCTAGTGCCACTCAGACCTGTCAGGACTTAGGTTCCTTGGTCCCAAGCACATCGCGAATGCCATCCACCACGTTGCTGTCCTTGATCACGTCGTTCAGCCAGCCTTCCAGCGGCATGTTGCCCCATTTGATCGCGCGCTCGATCAGGTAGGGGACAGGACTTTGCGGCTCGGTCTGTTTGAAGAACTGCGCCACGCCCGCCAGCAGGGTAAACGCCTCGTCGCGGGTCAGCGGGGTTGTGCGCAATGGCGCTGAAGCGGTGTCTTTCACGGTCATCGTCATGGCGCTACCTGAAGTGTTCGGCAGCTCGATCGCGGCCGCAGGTTCGGATGGCGCCTGCGGTGCGGGAGCGTTGAGTTCGACGCCACGGTCTTTGAGCAGTTTTTCGGCGAGTTGCGCGGCACGAGAAAGGATTTCGATCAGCGTGGCGAAGCTCGGTGCCTCATGGCCGAACAGCTGATCGGCAGTGGCTTGCAGCTGACGACAGGCGTGCAGGCTGTCGTTGATTTCAGCCGCCTTGCGCACGAAGTGTTCGGTGTCGGTGAGCACCACCGAGCGCTGGAAGATTTCCGCATTGATCTTGCCTTCTTCCAGCGCGAGGCGCATCGCCTGCTGATTCTGCAAGGCAAGGTTTTCAATGTGACGCGACTCGTCGTAGCGCAACAGGCCGAAGCCGTCGCCCTGGGTAATCGGCAGGCCGCCGACGACATCGGTCAGCGTCGTTTTCAGCCAGGCCAGGCGGGCAGCGCGCTCCTCCAGACCCTCATCGAGCGCCGGGTACAGACCATCCCAGAACTGCCGCAGGATTCGCTCGGCCAGGGTCAGGCCGAAGGTGATGCCCTGGAAATGATATTTGTGCGCCAGCGCTTCACTGAGCCAGGCGACGAGCATCAGGTCCTTGCTCTGCTGAGCGAGTCCCTGTGCAGCCAAGGTGATCGTCAGGTCCCAATCCGATGATTTCAGATCGGTCTGCCAGTCACCCTGGGTAAGGTAATCAGGGTCTGCCCGACGAGCCTCTTTGACGTTGTCGAACAGCGTGGAAAAGCTCAGGTCTTCGCCGCTGCCTCCATTGATCGGCGCTGTGAGTTCGGTCAGTGAAAGGTCGTTGAGAAATTCAGACATGGTCAACTCGGAAATGAATAAAAGAACACCATGCCGATCGGATCGGCATGGTGTTGAACAAGGGCCATCGCCATCGGCGGTGACCCGGGGTGCTTACGCGATTACGCGAAAACCTTGTTGGCGGTACGGTCCCAGCCGCCAGTGACGTTACCGCCACCCTGGCCGTCGGCACGGCTCTGCTGGGTGTAGGTGGTCTTGATCCGCGCGAAGTTGAAGCTGATTTCTTCGATCGGCAGATCGCTCACAGCCTTGTCTTCGCCATTCTGGTTACCACCGGCGATGGCCTTGACCGACGACACCACAACCTCTTCCAGATTGATGGTCAGGTAGGTCAGCTTGTCGCCGCCGGCACGGTTCACGTTCAGTTGGATCTTGGCGATGTGAGTGCCTTTGCAGCAGGCTTCGAACAGCTTCGCGGACGCCTTGTCGACGGCTTTGCGAATGCTGAAATCGCTCAGCGCGACGCGCTCGGACGACGCACCACCCGAGGAACTTGCGGTCGCCGAGGTCGCTTGAGTGGCGCCGTATTCGTAGCCCAGAACTTCGATCCAGTCCTTGTGCTTGTCGTCCAGCACTTCACCTGGAATCCCGTCGATCTGAATATATGCGTCAAATGCCATTTTTTACGTCTCCATTTTCTTACATTTAAGGGCCAGCCTTACCTGCGGCCAGATCTCAGCCCCTTGATTTGACCTCCTTGATCATTCAAGAGAGGTCTGTTGCCGCTGCCTCAGCCTCCGCACGCAGAGGCTCAGGCGCCGGTTCCTTCTGAGCGATACGCGTACTCAGTTGAGCGCGCGCACCTCGATTTCCACCCGTCGATTGGGCTCCAGGCATTGAATGAGTTGCGGCCTTGGCAGCTGCATGTCGCACTTGACCAGCGGTTTCTCGCTGCCTTCGCCTACGGCCTCGACCAGTTCGGCGGGCACGCCCTTGCCGACCAGGTAGGTCTTGATGGTCTGAGCACGTTGCCTGGACACCTGCAGGTTGCCTTGCGGGTCACCCAGCTGGTCGGCGTGACCGGCGATGATGATCTTGCCGATGTTCGGGGTGCTCAGCAGCTTGCCGGCGATTGCGCTCAGCTGGCTCTGGCCCTCGGTTTTCAGGCTCTGGAAGTCAGCGCGGGCAAACGCGAACAGCGTGTCCGACTCAAGGGTGATCGTCTCGATCGAGCGCAGCGACTGCGACAGCAGGCTATTGATGTAATTGCGCGAGCTGGACGTCAGGAACGCGTTGTCGAGGATCCGTGGCACGTCCGGTTCGTGGATCTGATCGCTGTAGAAATTGACCTGGCGACTAGCGAGTTCGTAGTCGGTTCCCGCATTCGGAGCGACCGCGAAGGCTGTCATGTTTTTGCCTGTCTGCCGTGCGATGGCGGGGTACCAGTAATCAGGAATTCTGGCCTTGAGGAACGCCGGGTCTGCCTTCTCGCGTTGCGAGCGCGACAACATCACGTAGGTCTCCAGCGTGGCCTTGCCGAAATCAGCGATCGACTGAGCGCGGTTATCGGCCGGCAGGGCGCGGGGCTCGACGCTGTCGACGCCGGTGACCGGCATCAGGTCCTTGGCGTTGCGTTGATACACCTTGATCGTGGTCAGCAGATACAGCGACCGGGTCAGGTTGTCGGCGGTCGGCTTGAGCATCACGGTTTCAAGGCGGCTGAAGTAGCGGCTGCGCAATACGGGCTCGATTTTGTAACCCTGGTACAGGCCCAGACGCAGGCGCAGCGGAACGCCCTGATCGTGATGCCGCGCGTAGTAATCGGCGGTCCAGAAACGCAGGCGGTCAAGGGTCTGCCAGGACGTGTACTGCTGCGGCGTCGCCTTGTCCTGCGCCGCTGCTGCGGTCAACTCCGCCGACAGCGTTTCGATGGCGGACGCATTGTTCCAGTAGGACCAGCCCCACAGACTGCACAGCAGCAGCGCGACCAGACTGGCGCCGCCCACCCACGCCGCCTTGCGGCGACGCTCGCGGAAATTGGTGGTGTACAGCGCCACCAGATGCTGGTCCGGAATGATGACCTTGCGGAACAGGCTGTTGATGAACAGCGGCTGCGGTTGCGCAGTACCGCTGGCGCTCGCCGGCTCGGCTTCAAAGTGAAAACGCTCACTGACCTGGCGAGTGTGGCCGCCCGGTTCCGGCGCGTCAGCGTCCAGCGCGCTGGTGAAATAGAAGCCGCGCAGCAGCTCCGCGTCCTGGTACGGGTTGGCGCGCAACAGGGCATCGACGAACTGCTGCAGCCTGGGCTTGAGCGCCGCCAGTTCCAGCGGAAAGCGGTAGACGGCGGAGTCCTGCCGAGTGATCTGGATGTCCTGCAATACCAGTTGCTGACTGGCAACTTCCTGCCAGTACCGGGTCAGCTCGTCCATGGCTACGCCAAAGCGCTGACCCCAATCGGCCTTTTCATAATCCTTGTGCGTGAAGGTCTTGCCCATCACCTCGCCACGGGCCACTTCATCCAGTCGCCGGTAAAACGCGCTGAACCCCGGCACCAGGTCGCATTTGGTGAACACCAGATAGACCGGCAGGCGCACTTCCAGCAGCGAATGGGTTTCCTGAATGCGCTCGCGCAGTCGTTTGGCAAGGCGCTCCTGATCCTCCACCGAGCTCTGCAGGATGTCATGAATGCTCACCGTCACGATCAGCCCGTTGAGCGGGCGCCGCTGGCGATGTTGACGCAGCAACTGGAGAAACGCGCGCCACTTGCCGGCTTCTTCCTGGTTGTTCATGTAGCGCCCGGCAGTGTCCAGAAGCACGGCCTCGGAGCTGAAAAACCAGTCGCAGTTGCGCGTGCCGCCCAGCCCGGCGACCCGCACGCCTTCGCGTTCGGCATACGGGAAATTCAGGCCGGACTGATACAGCATGGTGCTTTTACCCGCGGCTGGCTGGCCGACCACCAGGTACCACGGCAGTGCGTACAGCGCGTCCTTGCTGGCGGTGCCGCGGGGCTTGTTGCTGTGCAGGCGGTCGATGCTCTGCAACAGACGTTCGCGCAGCAGGCTGACTTCTTCACGGTCGGCAGGGCTGGCGTTGAGCACCGCCTGATCGGCGTCATCGCGCAGCAGGCCTTCCAGGTTGTGGTGCCGCGACGCGCCCCGATAGAGCAGCCGCACGTAACCGGCAGACAGCAACAGGAACAGACCGATACCCGCCAGCAGGCTGTGCAGGGAATTGAAATCCAGGGCGCGACCGATGGCCCACACGACGAAGATCGTCAGGAAGAAGCAGATCCCCAGAATGTAGGGCTGGTAACGCAAAAAGTAATACTTGATCTTGTTCATACAGACTTCACATCCGGCGCGTCGACAAAACGATCGATGACGTCATAAAGGGGGCATTGGGAGTCAGGAAATTCGGGCGGCCGATGGTGTTCGTCGAAGGTCGCGAAGTTCGCCAGCACGTCATAGGTGCCCGTGCTGGCGTCGTTGCCGGTCAACACGGCGTACAGGCTGTGGGCGCTTCGGGACGGAAAGCAGAACAGCTTTGGACGCATGAAGTCGTCGGCCAGTACGCTGACCTGCGGCGATACCCGGTTCGCACTCAGGCGTGTCAGCCAGTCGACCCACAGATCGGCGGTCGGGTTTTTCAGGCCGCGCTCGGCGGGCAACGGCAGACAGACGCTTGGGGCATCGGTGTGATGCCACGGGCGGCGCAAGGCATGCAGCCGGGTCAGCACCGCATGGGTGATGAACTCGGGGTAAGAGTTTTTCAACGCGTCGCTGATGTCGCGCAGGTTGAAGTTGCGCAGAAACTTTTCATGCACCTGGCGGAACAGCGCGAAGTCCTGACCCTGCAACGGGCGCAGCGCCTTGATTTTTTCGAACAGCAGCGCTGGCTGTTCGCCCTGCACCCCGCGATGCAGCAGCGATTTGATCTGCGCACTGAACAGCTCGCTCAGCGTGAACGGGTTGACCAGACGTTCATTGTCCACTGCCTTGAGCGTCTGGAAAATGAAGAACGGATAGCGCCGCTGACTGGCATCCATCGAGCTGATCAGGCCGCCCAGCAGCCAGTTGCCCGACCGCGCGCGGTAGGAAAAGAAACACACCGGCAGAGGATCGAACAGCGTGCGCCAGTCCTCGCGCGGATGAATCGCCGCCAGCGAATCCTGCAGCCAGCCGTCGAACTCGCAGACCTCGTCAGCGGCGCCATGCAGGCTGACGAAGTCGGCGCTGGCCGGTATTTTCCCGAAGCAACCAATCATCGGCCGCTCCTCAGGTTCAAGGCATGCCGGCTCACTTGGTCCGCCCGTCCGCAACATTGACCGGGGTGTTCAACGCGCTCAGCGCCTTGACGTTGGCAAGGTCGGTCAGCTTGACGCCGCCGTAGTTGCGCACGGCCAGGCTCACCTGACCCTTGGCGGTGCTCCAGCTGAAGCGCTGCTGAATGCCATCCAGATCATCCACACGGGCGCTGTCGTTCATTCGCAGCAAGCCCCAGCGGCCCGGGTAATCGAATACGGTGATGCGCTCGCCGGTCAACGTCACCACATCCAGACGCGCGCCCGGTGCCGTGGTCGTGCCCGGCCAGGAGAAACGGCTCCAGCTGGTTTTGCCGTTGCGGTAATGCTGCTCCTGACCGTCCAGGGTGAAGATGATGTCGGTGAAGTAAGCCGACGGTTCGAGCATGATTTCGAAGCCGTTTTCCTTGTCCGACAGGCTGGCGATCACTTCGCCCAGAGAACTGGCCTTGTCGATACTGTTGACCATGTTCGGATTGACCAACGGTGCAGCCTTGGCACCGCTGCTCATGCCCAGGCCTTCGCCTCCGGAGAGGTTGCCGATTTCGTTGCGCTTGAAGTTCGGCAGCAGGCCCGATTCGGGATCGACGAAACGCTGCAGGTCTTTGACCGAGGCTTCGTTGCGGCTGCCGGCGGCAATCGGGTAGCGGTGCGCCATGACCTGTTCCCATGGCTTGGCGATCTGCTGCGCCCAGGCCTTGGCGATCTGCTGCCCGGCCGGATCGCGCAGGGTTTCCCAGGCGAACTGGATAGGCAGGCTGAACAAACTTTGCAGCGAAGCCGACAGATTTCCTTGACTGGTGTCGACAGTGGTTTCAACGTAGTTGCGTACGTTAGTCACTTCGCTTGGCTGGCCTTCCAGGGTTTCGCTGATCAGCTGCTTGCTGCTCTTGCCCACATCCTGCGAACGCTGGATGTTGTTCATGCGCACCTTGAGCTTGCGCAGTGCCGCCAGATAGCGATCCATGATCGTGCTGTCGGCACCCTCGGAGTTCTGCGCGGCGAACACGCGGGACACCGGTTCGAAGCGTTTCGCCAGGCTGCCGTCGTCCACCGGCGGCAACGGCGAGAGCATCGCCACCGATGACTTCTGCGGATCATCGAACAGCCCGGTCACCTTGCCCCAGAACGTGTCTTGCGGCGTGCTGCCAGGTTGCTGCGTTTCACGCGGGGCAGGCAGGTCCCATTGCGTGTTGTCATTGACCGCCGAGAGCAGGATCTTGACTGGCGAGTTCTGCACGTCACTGAGCAACGATAACTGTTCGGTGGCGTTGGCCATGTCGGTGAAATGCCGAACGCCGACACCGTTGAGCAGAGCGTACCAGACCTGCGCGTAGTCGCGTTTGTAACGCGCCATGAACTCACGCATGAAGTTGGCTTTTTGAACGATGCTGTCGCCGCCCTCGCCATCGAGCACCCAGTCGGATTCGTTGCGCAGATTGCCCGAGACCAGCTTGATCAACTCCGGTTTGACGAAGCCGTCCCAGCCTTGCCGGGTGAAGATGGCCGGCACCGCTTCACTGCCGTAGAGCAATTGGCGGCCGGGCAGTGGCACCAGATCGTTGAGGCTGATGGCCGGGAACTGACGGCTGGATTCCAGCTGCAGGCGAAGGTATTCGCGGTCCACCAGCGAGCTGGAGATCATGAACGACTTCAGGCTCTTGCGCGTGCTGTCGACCAGTTGTTCGTTGCGCGGCAGGGCAGGGGCCTGACCGTTCTTGAGTAACTGCACGTACATCGGTGCGTTGTCCTGGATCACCTGATCGCTGACCGGGCTGGCCTCGGTCGAGGTGCTGGCCCAGGCGACCGGCAGCGCGGCGCTGACGAATTCAGGGTCCGGATGGGCATCGGGCTGCGTCAGCATCAGGTACAGCTTGAGCGAGTTGTACGATTCGATGATCGACGCCACCTGCTGCTCATCCAGACGCCCGAGCATTTCCTCGGACAGCGACAGTCCGCCGGTGGTCGCCGAAAGCTCGGCCGCATCACTGGCGGTCGCACGGTTGCGCAGGGCGGCCATCGCGCCGTCGCGGGTGTTGCCGACAGTGCCTTTGGCCATGCCTTTGAGCCGGTTGCCCGCGTCGCCGGCACTGCGTGGAATGCTGCTCAGCGTCGGTCTGCCTGCGTTGGCGGCGAGATTCTGCACGCCCCGGTCGATCAGTTTCTGGCCCTTGCCGGCTTTACCGGTCGCCTTGCCGGCGGTGGCCGGGAATTCGTTCTGAGGGTCCATCGACTTGGCGAACTCGTTGAACGTGCGCATCTGCATTTGCAGCTTCAACGCCACTGGCTCCAGCGCCTGAGTGCGCAGTTGCTGCAGGTAAGCCGACTCGGCGGCAGCGAAAATATCGTCGCCGCGGTACAGGCCTGCGCTCAATTGCAGCGGCACGCCCTTGGCACGATGTTTTTCGATCAGCGTCAGTTCATCGCGCAGCAGCTCCAGGCCTTCGCCTGCCGCCATGCGCTGGTCACGATCGGGCGCCGCGTTGAGGGCGCTGATTTTCTGTTCGAGCGCTGCGATCCACGCGCGGTTGTTCTGAAATGCCAGCGCCTGCCAGCCGATGAAGGCAAGGCCGGCCAGCGCCGCCAGCGCGATCACGGCAGGGCTCAGCGAGGTATCGCGACCGGTGCGCGACTGGTAGCGGGTCAGATCACGGTCGGCAAAGATGACGCGACGGAAGGTGTCGGTGATGAAGTAACTGCGGTCGCCGACCTTTTTGCCGCCTGCCTCGCAGACGGTCGCAGGCTCCTGGCCCGGCAGCAGCGCGAAGGACTCCGCCAGATCGTCCTCGTACACCTGACTCAGTTGCTGGTCGGTCTGCAACGCGCTGGTGAAATACAGGCCACGCAGCAACAGCGGGCTGCCATGACTGGCCGGTTGGGTGAAATGCTCGAGGAACTGCTCAAGCACGCCCGACAACTCGGCGAAATAATTCGGGAAGTTGAGCAACGCGCTGTTGGCGTCGGCGCCCAGGTGGATCATCTGCGCGTCGACGTGACGCTTGATGCCGTTGTGCAGATTGGCCAGTTTGCTGTCGAGCACGGCGCGCAGGCCGAGGCTGCGGATCTCCGACAGGCCGAACGTCATACCCAGCGGCTGCTGCCGTTCGGTGAGATCCAGGCCGTCGAACGCCTGATTGAAGCCAGGCAGTTGGTCAGTCTTGCTCAGCATCAGGTAGATCGGCGGATTGGCGTCCAGGCAACGCACATACTCTGCGATGCGCGACACCAGCAGGGTGGCCATCTGCGCGCGTTCATCGGCAGTAGCCGCCAGCAGCTCTGGCAGGCTCACCACCAGCACCAGGCCGTTGACTGCCGCCTTCTTGCGCTGCTTTTTCAGCAGTTGCAGGAAAGCGGTGAATTCGCTGGCCGACTGATCGTCGCGAAGGTAACGCCCGGCTGTGTCGATCAGCACCGCGTCGGGGCTGAAATACCAGTCGCAGTGTTGCGTACCGCTGTCGTTGTCGTTCTGGCTGCTGGCAATGCTGGCAGACAGGCCCGAACGGGTGAGCAGGGAGGTCTTGCCAGCCGCCGACATGCCGATGACCAGATACCACGGCAAGTCGTACAGGGCCGAAGAACCGCCGCCGCCCGCGGAGCGGTCGGCACGCAGCATCGCGATGGCGTGCTTGAGCCTGTCTCTGAGCACCTGCTGGTCGCGGAATTCGCCATTGGATTTGAGCGAGCGATCGAGTTCGATGTGCACCAGGTTTTCGAGGTTGCGCTCGATACGGACGCGCTTGTAGTGACGCAGCAAGATGATCAGCGCGTAGAAGGTACTGACGATCAGCATGGTTTCGTGCAACTGCTCACCCGACCACTGCACACGCGGGGCGATGAACCAGCACACGGCCAGGCTTGCCAGCCAAAGCGTGACGATGAGGAACCAGAAGCTTTTTAACGCACGAAGTAATGTTTTCATGTCTTCCTGACTCGGTTACCTGACCATTGCTCAGGCACTGAACAGCTGGCTGATGTGTTCTGACAGTGCGGCGACGTCTTTGCCCAGCAGCCAGTCCAGCGTCAGGTAAACCCCCACGCAGACCAGCGCGATGAGCGCCAGATAGAGCCAGACCGGGACTTCATGGCGCAGCATCTGCGAGACCTGATCAGGCAGCGCCCAGTCGGGCGACAGCGCTTTGGGCGTCTTGCGGTACCGTGCGATGTCCTGACCGAGGGTATTGGCCAGATAGCGCAGCTGATCTTTCTCACTCAGGCCAAACTTGCCTTCGAAGCCCAGTGCCAGGCACAGGTGGTAAACCTCCAGCACATCAAGGTTGTTTTTCACGTCGGCACGCAGCGAGTCGATCTTCTCGAAAAAGCCTTGGCCGGCCAGGTGCACGCCGAAGTAGCGGAACTGCAGGGGCGACAGTTCGAAGTGGCGGCGCAACTCGTTGTCTCCCGAGCGCAGCACGCTTTCATCCAGAAACGCGCACAGCGCGTACTGCGTGTCCTTGACCTGATCGACGCTGTAATCGGCGCTGCGTGCATCACGCTCCAGCTGGGTGAAGAACCCGTCGACACTGGCTTCGAAAGCGCTGATCGACGTCACCTGGCGACCACGACGTACAATCAGCGCCATGCTGATGAAGTCCTTCACCAGATCTTTCAACGTGGGTTTTGCGACAGTGGCGGTCGTTGCGCCTTGCATCACGGCTTCGTTCATTTGAGGACCGCCATCAGTTCAAGCTTGAGATTGGTGAAGGCACTGGGTGCGTAGAAAGAAATGGCCTGGGCACTCATCATGCGTTCGTAGACGCGGCCATGAGGCTCGATGGAGAAGTAGTGGTTGTCCAGCCGCACGGGAATTGCGTTGGGCAGCCGAGTGGAGTGGTTGAGCGTGACGCCGGGCATCGCGCTGTTGACGACCACTTCGATGTCTTCCGGCGAGCCGACCTTGAAGGCCCGAGGCACCAGCTCCAGCAGACTGGAACCGGGCATGTCGGCGTGCACCGAAATATAGAAGTCGGCTTCGGCAAGGCGCGGATCGTGCAGCTGGCCCTGCCAGTACGATGGCTTGGTCTGGGTCAGGTTGATCATGATGCACTGGTTCGGAATGACGTTATCGAGCAGCACCCGGATCATCTCGTCGAGCTTGACCAGCGAGGTCGCCGGATCGTGATGGTCGTATTCGGGGATATCGTTGAGCTCGGTATCCAGAGAGAACGTCAGCAGTCCGCCCGCGAGTTCCGCCAGGAACAGATAAAGACGTTCCGGGTGCAGGCGCGGGTGGGCGAGCAGATGCGCCAGGTTCGGGTACGCACGGTTCACTGTATTGAGCAGCCAGAACAGCGTCACATCGCTGGAGCCGAACTCGGCGATCTGGTCGGCACGTTCGCGACGCCGGCCTGACAGTGCCTTGCTTTTGGATTGCAGCGCGCCGAGCAAGCGTTTGCCCAGACCGATCAGCGTCTCGTGATTGCCCAGGTGCAAGGTGGGATGCACGAAGTGCGTGTCCAGATTGAATCCGCCGATGTTATTGCGCGACAGTCGCGCCACCGGGCAGTAGCTGTAGCCGTCCAGCGTGTCGCCGTCGACCAGCATCACCACGTTCAGCCGCAGGCTGGTGATCTCGTTCTCCAGATCGCCCTCGTTCAGGTCGGGCAGGGTGTCGAACTGCTTGCGAAACCGTCGCGCACTTTTCTGCTCCTGACCGTCCTCGACGTAATTCAGACCGAATGGCTCGGGCAGTTTCAGTGCCGCGTAGACCTTGAAATCATTGCCCTTGAGCAACTCCCTGAGGTCGCGGGCGGCCGGCAACGGGTCGTGCTGGGGTGCATCGAACAGGCTGCCGTCAGGAAACACCAGCTTCAGTCGTTTGAGCTGCAACGAGCCGTTGGCCAACGCTTCTTCATCGATCTGCAGCGTCTGCACGCCCCAGTGAAACGGCGTGCTGCGCAAGGTCGATTCGGCGAGCTGGTGCTGGTGGAACTCGTCCTGATATTGAAAATGCTGCGGCAGAAGGAACATCCCTTCGGACCACATCACACGGCTCTGCTTACTCATGAACGCCTTCCAGGAGTGAATCGAATTTTGATTGCATGCCTTTCTGCGCGGAGTCGACGGCGCTGTCTTGGGCTTTCTGAACCATCGCGTCCTGCATTTTTTGCGCGAGGGTCGGGTTGGCCGCGTCCTGCGGCAGGGCATTGTTTTGGGCGATCTGGGCTTCGGTCGGTGTCTGGCGCAACACATCGGCGCCGCGCACGGCCACCACCTGGTTGTTGTCGACCAGCACGCGCAGGCCATCGGATGAGAACCAGATCCCGTCCTTGCGCAGCGAGTTGGCGTCGAAGGCGACTTTCCATCGGCTGTTTTCTTCCGAGCGGAAGAAGGCGGCAACGCCGACATAGCCGGTGGCCTTGTTCAACGGCCATTGGTTGTTCTGCCCCATGCCCGGCAGCAAGGTGATTTCCTGGCTGTCGAGCAGCGTATTGCCGAGCGCGCGTTGCGGGTCGTCCCACAGGGAGTCGGCGTCGGTGGACGCAAAACGCTCAAGTGCCGTGAGCTGATAGACCCGCAGCACCACCGACAGCGGTTTGCCCGAGTCGTCCGGGTTAAGCTGATTGCCGCCGTCGGAGGTCAGGATCACCTTCTCTTTATCGCCGAACAGCATGTCGCCCGCCCATGTGTCGTCGACGCGCTTGCTGGCCCGGTCGGTGATGCCGCAGGCGGTCAGCGCCATCACCATCGTCAGGACGGTGAAACCCTTGATCCAGCCTGCGCTGGCACGTTCCATGTTGTGCATCTTCATGACTACTACCTATGAATGCTCGAATCAGGTGAGGCGATAGGCGAAGTCGCCGTCGCTGCCCAGTTCGATGTCCAGCCGTTGAATCGGTTTGTCCTGGGCCATGCGTTCGAGCACGTGCTGGGCAAGCTCAGGCATGAGCGTCTTGGACAGAATGTTGTCGATGTTGCGCGCGCCGCTGTCGACCTCGGTGCAACGTGCTGCAATGGCCGCCACCAGCGACTCGTCGTAGCCGAGCACGGCCTGATGATTGCGCTCGAAACGCTTGCGGATGCGCTCCAGCTTCAGGGCGACGATGCGTTGCAGAATCGCGTCCTTGACCGGGTAGTAAGGGACGATGGACAGGCGGCCGAGAAACGCCGGCTTGAACACCTGATTCAACTCATCGCGCAGGCCCTCGACGATTTCGTCAGGCGTCGGTTGCTCGGCCGCGTTCAGGCACCACTGCATGATCCGGTCGGTGCCGGTGTTGGACGTAAGGATGATCACGGTGTTGCGGAAGTTGATCTCGCGACCTTCGCCGTCGTCCAGCACGCCTTTGTCGAAGACCTGGAAAAACAGCTCCAGCACATCGGGGTGGGCCTTTTCGACTTCATCGAGCAGCACGACGCTGTAGGGTTTGCGCCGTACCGCTTCGGTCAGCACGCCGCCTTCACCATAGCCGACATAACCCGGCGGCGAGCCCTTGAGGCTGGAGACGGTGTGCGCTTCCTGATACTCGGACATGTTGATGGTGATCACGTTGCGTTCGCCGCCGTACAGCGTGTCGGCCAGCGCCAGTGCGGTTTCGGTCTTGCCGACGCCGCTTGGACCCAGCAGCAGAAAGACGCCGATGGGCTTGTTCGGATCTTCCATGCGCGCCCGGGAGATCTTGAGGCGCTTGCCGATTTCCAGCAGCGCGTGGTCCTGGCCCAGTACACGCTCGCCCAGAAGTTCCGGCAGGCGCTGCACGGTCTCGATTTCGTCACGCAGCATCTTGCCCAGGGGGATGCCGGTCCAGCCGGAAATCACTTCGCCAATGGTACCGCCATCCACCAGCGCGTGAACCAGCGGCTGTTCGCCTTGAACGGCTGCAAGCTCGGCGCGCAACGCCGAAATCTCCTGGGCATCGGGCGTTTCGCTGACGCTGGTGCGGGCAAGTTGCTCGACCAGTTCCAGCTCGCGTCTCCATTGTTGCTCGAGGGCTTCGCGTTGCTCCCGTGCCACGCCCAGCTCTTCGCCAAGTGCCGCGAGGCGACGAGCATGATCGCTGCCTTTGGCCGCTTCCTGCTGCAATACGGTGATTTCCGCCTCGACGTTTTCAATGAGGCGTTTGCAGTCTTCCAGCGCGCCGGGTTGGGCCGATTGCGCCAGCGCCACCCGCGCACAGGCGGTGTCCAGCACGCTGACCGCTTTGTCCGGCAGTTGGCGTCCGGTGATGTAGCGATTGGACAGGCGGACGGCCTGCACCAGCGCTTCGTCCATCACCGTCACCTTGTGGTGCTCCTGCATTTTGCCGAGCAGGCCACGCAGCATGTGAATGGCTTTGTCTTCGTCCGGTTCTTCGACCTTCACCACCTGGAAGCGGCGGGCGAGGGCGGCGTCTTTCTCGAAATACTTCTTGTACTCCGCCCAGGTCGTGGCCGCGATGGTGCGCAATTCACCACGGGCCAGCGCAGGTTTGAGCAGGTTGGCGGCGTCGTTCTGTCCGGCCTGACCGCCCGAGCCGATCAGCGTGTGGGCTTCGTCGATGAACAGGATGATCGGGTGCAGGCTGCGCTTGGTTTCTTCGATGACCGATTTCAAACGATTCTCGAATTCTCCCTTCACGCCGGCGCCGGCCTGCAACAGGCCCAGGTCCAGGGTGTGGATCGCCACGTCCTTGAGCACCGAAGGCACGTCACCCTGCACGATGCGCAGCGCCAGACCTTCGACCACTGCGGTCTTGCCGACGCCGGCTTCGCCCGTGAGGATCGGGTTGTTCTGCCGACGACGAGTGAGGATGTCCACCATTTGCCGCACTTCGAATTCGCGACCCAGCACCGGATCGATGCGGCCTTCGCGGGCGCTCTGCGTCAGGTTGACGGTGTACTGGTCCAGCGCAGGCGTCTTGCCGTTGCCAGCGAGGGGGCGACCGGCACTCGCCCCCGACGTGCCCAAGGGCTTGGCCAGTCGCGATTCCGGGCTTGATTCGACCAGCGCTGCGAGGTTGACCCGCAGATCGTCGGCGTTGATTTTTTCCAGTTCGACGGCCGAGCCGACCACGACGCGGCGCAGCTCATCGTCGTCCAACAGGGCCTGAATCAGGTAGCCGGTGCGAATCTGGCTCTGACCGAACTCGATCGAGGCCAGCAGCCACGCCTGTTCGATCATGCGGGTGATGTGCGGCGACAGCGCGGGCGTGCGGGTGTTGCCCTTTTTGAAGGTGCCCAGCGCCGTGACCAACTGCGCCTGCAAGCGCTCAGGCATGACGTCGTAATGCCGAAGGATGGCCGGCAGGTCGTTGTCGTTGCCTTCAAGCAGTTGCAACAACAGGTGCTCGACTTCAACGTCGTAATGATGCTCGGAAAGGCACAGTGCGGCGGCGGCTTCTGTGGCTGTACGACTGGTTTCGTTGAGCTTGGCGAACAGCGACTTCAGGTTCACAGGGAGACCCCATCAAAAGGAATATGGAAAACGGCACAGCGGGAAGGCTCGACCTCGACGTCCGGGCGTTTGAGCCAGCCCAGCCAGCCCAGGGCAACGTTGCCTTGACGACCCAGCCGCGCGAGCGGCACGGCCTGGCGCGCGAGGGTGGGCGCGATCTGAAAGTCCAGTTGGGCGCCGACGTAAAAGCGCACCAGTTCCACCAGTTTCCGGTAGTCCTGTGTGCCTGGCTGAAAGCGCTGGTAATCGGCCAGTTGCAGCGGGCCGATGTCGATGCGTACACACGACTGATAATCCCAGACGCGATTGCCCGCCACCGCGCTCTGTCCGAGGACGGCATTCTTGCGACCCAGTTGCGTCCACTGGTTGACATCGAGCTTCAGCCAGCGCCCGGCAAACTGACTCACCTTGAACGGCAGCGAGAAATAAAAGCCGAGCATGGCCTGCAGGTTCAGTGCGTTGCGCGGCTTCTGCGCGAACATCCCGGAGAAGTAGCTGAACAGCTCCCGACGCAACGGCGAGCCATTCGGGCCGAACTTCTGTTTCTGCGCCTGGGGCCCGAAACCCACCAGGTTGAGCAGGTAACGGTCGAAGTTCGACGTGCCGGTGCGCTCGTACTCGATGTAGAACTTGTACTTTTGCCAGGCCTCGTAAAACAGCGTGGTCATGCGATGCGAAAACAGATCGAGAAAAGCGTGCGCAGCGTCGTCGCGGTATTGAATGTGCCGTTCCATCAGCAGTTCGGTGTAAGGACGCGGCAGGACGCCGGACGGGCCGACCAGCCCCATGAACGTCACCTGCACCTCCGACAGTGGCAGGCCGGTGGCCGATACGTTGCCTTCGCGCTCGAACTTCAGGTCGCTGACTTCACTCGCCGGAAAGTTGAGTGACAACTGCGAACGAAAGCGCAGCGGATCTTCATGCGGCCGCGTCTGCAGGTCCATGCGCCCGTTCCTGCTGTAATGCAGGCGGAGCAGGCGCACCAATTGAAAGAACTCGAATCGGTGCGGCTCAGCCCGTGCCTGGTCGATCAGACCAGGGGTTGATCGCCGGTTCGCGGGGGCCATTGGACCACTCTCTTTTCGCGCTGCAAGGTGCGTAGGGTTAATTGGGTAAAGCTGTTGATCGAGCAGTACTGGCCGAAAAAATGGTCCAGCACCATGCCGAACAGGAACACACCGCTGCCGGTGTACTGGCTTTCGTCGAAGGTGAGGGTAATGCCGACGCCGCGAACGAAATTGGGGCGCGGATGGCCGATGCGAGCGACCACCGGCTCGCTGGCGACCGAGACGATGCCATTGATCTGCTTACGGATCGCCGAGGTGTTGCGGTAGTTGTACAGCGACAACAGTTCGAGCAGCACTTCACGGCCTTTGGACACCAGCGACATGTGGTTCAGCGACAGGTGCGAGATCAGCTTCCAGACCACGCCATTGCCCAGCGGCACGCGTACCGAAGCGGTAGGCTTGCGTAGGCAGCGGATGTCCTTGATCACCGAGCTGGCCGGAATGTTGAAATCGCCCCGCTCGCCGCCGAACGGCAGCATCAGCGGCATGTCGCGGTTGCTGCAGGTCAGTTTCAGGCTCAGCGTGTCGTTGCTGGAATTGATCAGTTCAAGATCGCGGTCGACGACCCGGATGAACATGTTCGTGCCATCGTTCTGACGGTTTTGCACCGGGCGACGGCGGGCGATCCAGAAACTGTTGCCTGGCCCTTGATCGGCCCGCGGCTCGAAGAACGGATGGCAGGTCGCAACCTGATCGATGCCGCCGAGTTTCGTGACACGGCGCACGCGATCGATGGACACGACTTCGGCGGACGACTGCAGACGCACATCAGGTGTGACGGCGTATTCGTGCTGTGCGTGGGTCAGCGTGATCGGCTCGGCCTGCTGGCGGAAGAGGTTGATGATCGGCGTGCAGTTGAGCTTGAAGTTGGCGCGCCCGATGTTCTGCGTCAGCCGCGCCAGGCGGTCGTTCAGGTCGTAGTCGGAAAAATAGAAGTTGATCTCGACCTTCTGCAGCGCCTTTCCGGCGAGGATGCGGCCAAACCCGGACAGGTCGAAAAACATGAATTTGTCCGGGAAGGTGAAGTATTCATGCAGCAGGCGATACCCCAGAAACGAGCGTTCGGAGTAATCCACCAGACCTTCGTCCAGCCCATAACCTACGGCTTTGAGCGCGCCGGCCGGCAGCGCCACTTCCCGGCTGCGACCTTCGTCCTCGAAAGTGACCGTCGCCTTGGCGAGGTTGTTGAACAGCAACTCATACAGCTGCAGCATCAACGTGCTTTCGCCATCGAGGAAGAACCGCAGGCTGTCCATTTCCATCTGGCCGAACAGCGCGTCGGTGGTCGTGCCCAGACCGATACGCAGGTGGGCCACCAGATCGGCGCTGTGGCCGTTGAAGGCCGAACGTTCCATCTCGACGAAGGAGGCCTGTTGCACCGCGATTGGCCAGAGCTCCACCGGGTAGCACGTGCGGAATTTGCACACCACACCGTCCACCGGGTTGGCGCGAATCTCGGTATGCCGGGCGACGCGATAGGCTTCAGTGACTTTTTCGTTCTTGCCCATGCTGAACTCGACGATGGACATCGACGGGGTAGGGCGCAGGTAGTGCGGGTACAGCACCTCGAGGAACGACTCGACGATCTCCGGAAACTCGTCGTCCAGTTTTTTGTGGACGCGGGCTGCCAGAAACGAAAACGCTTCGATCAGACGTTCGGTATGCGGGTCTTCACAGTTATCGCCCTCGATGAGCAACCGTGAAGCGATTTTCGGATACTGGCTCGCGAACTCCTGGCCCAAAAAGCGCAGGTGCGACAGTTCCTTTTCGTAATAGGGGAGCAGGTCGTCGAGCATCAGTTGAGGTTCTGTACTTTGTATTCCTGGGTGTTGACCTGCAGCACCGCGTCAAATGAAACCTGACGCGACACATCCTGCAGGCGCAGTACGGCGTCGACCCGAAAGGTCAGCATGCGTTGGCCGGTCTGTTGGGCCAACAATTGTACTTTCACGCTGCGAAAGCGCCGGTCGCCCACTGAAATCGCCTTCTCCAGCTGGCGCTGAATCAGCAGGCGATCCTGCGGGTCGAGCACACTCTTGCTGGTGAAATCGGGCATGCCGTAATCGAGGATCGTGCCGCTCAACTGGGCGAAGCCGTTGAGCTCTTCGGCGACCAGAGACTGGCGAGTGTTCACCAGAATCTCCAGGTCACGGACGATGCTGGCCTTGTAATCGGCCAGCGAACACAAGCGTTGCGATGACGCTTCGATGGATTGGTGCGGACGGTCGTCCAGCAACCGGTCCAGCAGTGACGGCAACAGCTTGTGTTGGCTACTCATATTGCCTCCCTGGCAACGACATCGATCAGCCGCGTGTGGATTGCGGCAACTCTGCAACCAGGCGCAGGGACGCGGTCAGTTCGTCCAGTTGATAGTGCGGGCGCAGGTACGTCACGGCCTTGTAGACGCCCGGCTTGCCAGGCACTTCAAAGACCTCGGCACGCGCTTCGCGCAGCGGGAACTTGGCCTTGGCTTCCTGGCTTGCGGTGTCGTCGAGCAGCACGTAGCTGGACAGCCACTTGTTCAGGAACAACTCGACGTCCTTGCGCGAAGCGAAGCTGCCGACCTTGTCGCGCATGATCGCTTTCATGTAGTGAGCGATACGCGAGGTGGCGAAGATGTACTGCAGCTGTGCCGAAAGCCGCGCGTTGGCGTTGGCGATATCGGTGTTGTACTGCTTCTGTTTCTGCGTCGACTGCGTGCCGAAGAACGCGGCGTAGTCAGTGCCCTTGCAGTGCACCAGCGGAATGAAACCCAGGTCCGACAGCTCTTTTTCACGGCGGTCGGTGATCGCGATTTCGGTCGGGCACTTGAGGGCAATTTCGCCATCGTCGGTCTTGAACGTGTGGGTCGGCAGGCCTTCCACCAGACCGCCGCCTTCGACGCCGCGAATCGCCACGCACCAGCCGTAACGGGAGAACGCATCGGTCACGCGTGTGCCCAGGGCGTAGGCGGCGTTCATCCACAGGTATTTGTTGTGGTCGCGACCGTCGACGCTTTCGACGAAGTTGAATTCCTCCACCGGCGTGGTATCTGGCCCGTACGGCAGACGACCTAACACGTGGGGCAGGGTCAGGCCGACGTAGCGAGAGTCTTCGGAGTTACGGAAGGACTTCCACTTGGCGTATTCGACGGTGTCGAAAATCTTCGCCAGGTCACGCGGGCCCGACATGTCGGTGAACGAGTCCCAGCCGAACAGCTCAGGCGATGCCGCGGAAATGAACGGCGCATGGGCCGCTGCCGCGACGTGGGAAATCTCTTCGAGCAGGTACATGTCTTCCGGGTTGCGGTTGAATTCGTAATCGCCCAGCAGCATGCCGAACGGCGCGCCACCGAAGGTGCCGTACTCTTCTTCGTAGATCTTCTTGAACAGCGCGCTCTGGTCGAATTCCGAGGACGCCTTGAGGTCGCGCACCAGGTCTTTTTTCGAGGCGTTGAGCAGGTGAATCTTCAGCGTGGTGCTGGTTTCGGTCTGATCGACCTGATATTTCAGGCCGCGCCACGATGCTTCCAGCTGCTGAAATTCGCGAGCGTGCATGATCTCGTTCATCTGCTCGGAGAGCATCGAGTCGATTTCGGCGATCCGGGCATCGAGCACGGCAATCAGGTCTTTGCTCGGCGTCATCTCGCCTTCGAGGACCTGACCCACCAACTCACCAATCAGATCGCGGGTGCGGGTGCGCTCGGTTTCGGAACGGGCGACGCGGCTTTCGGAAATGATGCTGTCGAGCAGCGAGGACTGTGGCGCGAAGTTTTCCACTTCAACCAGATCGGCGTCCTGCTGAGCTACGGTTTGTTTATCGTTCATCGTCGAGCTCCTGCTTACTCTTTGGCGTCGGTGGCTGGCACAGCGGCTTCACGGCCGAATTCCTTGCCCAGCGTTTTCAGCTTTTCGGTGTTCTGCAACACGTCCATCAGCAGCTCTTCGAGCTTGTCGTTGCCGCCCATCTTGTTGCGCAGGTCGGCCAGTTTGTTGCGGACCTCCAGCAGCTTGCGCAGCGGTTCGACCTGCTTGACCACGTTCTGCGGTTCGAAGTCTTCCAGGGTGTTGAAGTTGAGCTCGACACCCAGCTGCGTGCCGTTCTTGGCCAGCGTGTTGTCGACCCGATACGCCAGACGCGGCTTGATGCCCTTGAGCACGCCGTTGAAGTTGTCACGGTCGATGAAGATGAACTTGCGGTCCTTGAGCTTTGGCAAAGGCTCCAGCGGATTGCCGGAGAAATCGCCCAGCACGCCGACGACAAAGGGCAGCTCTTTCTTTTCCTGAGCGTCGCCGATGTCCACGTCGTAAGTGATATGAACCCGAGGGGCGCGAACGCGGTCGAGTTTGTGCTGGGTACTTTCCTTCTTCGCCATCGTGATCTCCTGTGCGAGTGACTCGCTGCAATTCGTTTGCGTGTCGGCCCGACGATGAGCCGGCCGCGTTACAGTCCTTCGATCGTCATCAGCAGGCGCTGACGAATCTCATCTTTCATTTCCATGATGCTGTCGTGGCCCACCAGCTCCTCGAAACTGGTGTTGCCGGCGATCTGGGTGCTGCTGCGAATGACCGAGTCGTCCGGCAGCGTCGAGCGCACCGGCGAGCTGATCACGCAGAAGGGCAGGTCGCCGAAATCTTTAAACCGCTCGAAACTGACCGGGAAGCGCAGCCCTTCGAACAGGCGGCCGAGGCCCGGTGATTTACTGATGCAATAGAACAGCACCAGGTAATGCACGACGAAGCGATACAGCTCGGCACTGCTGCGGTTCGGGTCCTTGATGACCTTGCGGAACTGCGCCAGATCGAATGAGTTAAAGCCCACTACCCAGCGCGTCGGGCTGGTGATTCGAATGGTCTGGCCGCTCTGTTCCAGCACCTTGTCGTATTCCAGTGGAAACAATTCGGGGGTGGTGCTGATGAGGTTCAGCGGCACTTCCATTTCATTGACCAATTGGAACGGAGACGCCGCGCCAATTCTGTCGTACAGCTCTTTGAGTTCTTTGAAGTGATGCTGGGTTTCACGACCACTGCTGCGCTGGGCGCCTTGCAGGTATTCGCCAAACAGCGTTTGCGGGCGTATCAGCAATGACAGCGTCGCCAGATAATCCGAAGCCTGCGCTTTGAGCGCGTCGGAAATAGCCCGCGTCTGGCTTCGCAGCTTGATCAATGCTTCTACATCAAACGTCTGAGTCATCGATACATCATCCTTGAACCCTTTCTCCAGACTTGCCGACCAACAACAGGGCAATGAAAGGGCTACACATTTCTCAACCGGCACACCTGCTCGAGAAGTCAGACCGGACAAACAACGTCGCGGAAACTGCGTCGCACAATAGGTGGAAGTGGGGTGCTAGCAAATCGATATTGACTAGCCAGTAGCGTCAGCTCAGGCACCATTTCGCGTAGGAAAGTTCCTACAGACGCCAAGTTTTTCTCGTTTCTGTTACACATCGCAATGATGTCCGAGTGCTACTAGTTACAATTCCGATACACATGAACATCGCTGCAGGCCTTATGAATCAAGGGCTGTGGCGGTTTTTTGGATCCCATAACGATTTGGGAATAAAAGATGAAAAAGGTGAACCGGTTCACCTCGCACGTTACGGATGAGCGCCAACTAAGGGATGACCTTTGTTTTTTGGGGAGGCGTTGATGATGGCAATAGGGGCGGTGGCGAGGCGCTCGGCCGGTCGGACGACAGCCGCATTCGAGTCGAAAAACGAGTGTTGTTGCGAGGTGCGGGTTACGCAGGGATTGGCATCAAGGTATAACGCCGCCATCGAGCTAACTGGTTTTGCGTGTTGGGTTGAAGCCCGCCAGAGAGCTCGTTGAAGCCTCGGCATGGATCGACATCGCCGGGTAGCAGCGAATACGTCACAGGAGTTTTACCCATGCAATGGTTGCGTCGCGTCAGCGCTTTTTTGAGTCGCAAGGAACCTGTTATAGCGTCGCAGGCGAACCGTGTGCAGGAGAACTTGAGCGGGTTATCGGCGTACGAGGTGCGCCAGCCCTTGTCCGTGCCGCCGCCCGGGTGCCCGCCGCTGGGCCGGGAAAATGAGGCATTACGCAGTCGCTATCTGGCGTTCATCGACCACGCTCAAGCGCATTATCCCCAAGCGCTGACCGACGCTTGCCGTGCTCAAGGGCAAGAACTGGCGCAGGCCTTACATTCAAAAGCGCTTGACCTCAGCTACGCCAAAGGGACTGACAATTCTCTGGACATTTACTGGTTCATGCAGTGTGCGGCATTGGTTTCACTGTTTGCCGATGGCGCCGCGTCGGAGGCGTTCAGCCGTTACAGAAAGGACGTGCATGCCTACACGAACAACGAATTGACGCGTGATCAGATCCAGTCTTTTGACCTTTACGTTCGTGCCTTCACCCCTGAACTGCAATCTGGCAACGTGCTGTTGATGCGCGGCATGCAGGACGTCCGGTTGCCCAGTGAGCCCCTCCCTCAGCGTACAGACATGGACGAATTGCTTTCGTTTTTGCCACGCCTTTACCCCAATGGCGTTGCCATCAAAACCTACACGGTCCCCGACGGTACTCATTGGCCTATTTACGCTGCAGTGGTCGAGGATTTTTATCGCGCCGTCGCCAAGGAATGCTGGAATGACTTCGATTACTTAAAACATGGCGCCGGATTGATGATCGAAATTGAACCTTATATCGCCCAGGCGAGCCTGGCCGACATACAGAGCATGTTGACCTGGTGCCTCAGAGGCGAGCGCTTTTGCGATGGGCACAACGGCTCGGTGATCGAAGAGGGCTATGTGCTGAACATCTTGCGCAGGCTTCAAGTGCTGCGTGCCGAAATCAAATGACAGTAAAGCGTCGAGAGCAATCGATGAAGTTCGTCAGTCTCGTTTGTCAGCAGGCGCCCGTCGATGCTTGGTCCAGACATACATCAAGTGTTGCGATGCCACGCCAGCTCAGGTTTTGAGTCGCCTAGCGATAGTTCGAGAGGCTTTCTGGAGGCTGGCCATCCGGTAGCTGGATTTTCAGCCCGCGTGCGATCTGGTCACGGATGTGGTCGGCGATAGCGAGTGCATCTGAATGCTCCGGATCATCTCGATGGAAATCCTCTGCCGGCCAGACAAAGATCTTGAGCCTGTGCAGTTGAGCTTTGTCTTTCTCGACGCCCAACACCACATTTCTCAGAAATTCAAGGTTGTAGAGCAGGCCGGAATACACGGCGTCCCTTGAGCCCGTTTCCAGTCTCGACCGCGTCATGCTGATGGCGTCGTCAATGTAATCGATGGCTTTTTTCAAATTCCAGGTTCCTTGGTGTCAGTCGTGTATTCAAACGCTAGATGGCAGTGCCTCTGTTCCATCCTGGTTTCTGTATCAACAGTTCGTCGAGTTCATGTCGGCGGCATCGGTTTACGAATTCGACAGCGGCGTCCACATCGTTCTGGAAGCATTCGAACGTCTGTTGGTCTATTGCGTAGTACTCTTCGTAATCGGTTAACCGGTTGCTTACCGGAAAAGAGACATAAAATCTGCCGGACTTTTCCTCGATGCCGAGAGAAAAGAATTCTTTGCGGTTTACGTAAGTGTCAGTGAATTTCATACTTGACCTTCATGTTTTGCCACAATGTATCGTGCGACGGTATAAATAGTGCTAATGCGTACCCATGTATTTACTACCGACACGCTAACGCTTATTTAGCCTGTCATCGATCAAATGTGGGGGTTTTTCGTACAATCCAGCTCAACTGTCCTTCGGTACAAAATCCGGTCCGCCAAGTTTATCCCTCACGTGGAGGGCGGTGCGCAGTAAGGGCTCCCATAGGCCAAGACGGCTATTCCAGAGGGCACCAGCCCATCGTAAGTCTCGCATGAGATCCTCTTTCTGTTCTTCCAGGCTTGACTTGAGGTCATTGGCAACAGCACTCAGGTCTATTATTGGGAGCGATGCATAGGGCCCACCTGGCTGCACTTGTTTTTTTGGGAGAAAATAGCGATAGCACCAAACCCAGTCGACCGCCATGGAAAGCGCTCGGTTTCGGTCTGGATAATTAGCGATCAGCTTTAACAAAGCTTGAACGAACATCTGTGGGAGCGCGGTATTGCGAGCTTTGAATTGCGGCATGAAGAGCACGTCAAACGCGACGATAACATTCTGAGGATCATCATGATCGTTCTTGGTTTCGAGAAAATAGAAGGGTTCACCGGCCAGAAATCTGTCGAGTTCATCATTCTGCAGTGCAAGTTCAAGTACGTCGCCTGGTTCTGTGATCATAGAATCCTCTAGAGTGCTTCAGTGGCATACTCGGCCGCAATGATGATCAAACCCAATACAGGGTGTACGGTTATTCCCGGCGCGTAGCAACGCGGACATGGAGCAATGATTGTGTCTATCGGAATGGTGCTCATCAGGTCTAAGCTCGTGTATGGATAGTCGCATTACACGCTTGTAACGCACCATCCTCTTTATTTCTTTGGGTCAAAATTGGAGTGTTACCGAGAGTTCCTGCATAGGGCAGAGTATTCGATATAGCATTTACTTACCGTCCTGGCCATTATTCCTAGACTCGATCCATAACCTCAGCGACTCTGGTTCGCCGCCGGTCACCTCTATCGAAAAATCAGCGTATGCGTCTTCAAGCTCCCCGTACTGTTGAAGATTTCTTTCGGTAAAGCGATACCTGCCAGGTAAAGCTCCTACCTGTATTGGTTCGGATAAGTTTCCCGACTTTGCGAGCTCCAATAACGGTTTCAAATCGGAATGGAGAGCAGCAGCTTCGGGGTCTAATTTTGAATACTTATCAAGTTTGTCTTGTAGATTCAAAGCAGTGTTCCTTAGTTTGGTGATGTTCATTTTTAATTTCCTATGGTGCCTATTTTTTCGGCTGGAGCCCAAAGCCCACGATTCGGTATTAAAAACTGCTTTGCGCCGCCGGTTCGCAGGATGGCTCCGCCCAGTTCGCTTGTCTGTGCAACTTCGCTGATGTAGACCTTTGAGGGCTCCAGTGGTGTAATTTTATAGATGGTATATTTTACTCCCTCACTATTCAACGGCAGACCAAACGCGTCAGCTAATGTTGTTCGAGAACTGGCTGCTCTTTTAAACTCTTCAAGTGAGGTGAAATAGGGCGAGAAGCTAGGCTCAGGACCGCCCTCAACGACGATTTTAATCAAAGGTGAGTTTATAGTTTTCGCTACTGGCAACTCTTTGCCTGATGCGAGCTGCACTCGGACTCGATCATAAATAGTTTTAAATGGTTTTGAGGGGTCTGCCGCTGCCGCTTGGTTGAGATAAGAGCGGCCTTCTGCGGTCGCAAGATATGCATCTATTTCAGCGTTTTGCACGCCAATTGTTTCAAACGTTGAGAATCGGCTTATTTGCTTTTCTACGGGTACAAATACTGGGTCTTGCTTTGCGTAGTATTCCCTCATCGCCAAGAGTTGCGGATCTGGCTCCTTCCACGGCCCTACTTCCTTCATCTGCAAATCCGGCTCGTCCAGAATGGCACGCTCGTTACGCGCCAACCAGTCCGCGAATTTCCTATTCGATATTTCTGCCTGAAGCTTAGCGCTGCGCGTTGCGATGCTATCTAAAGCGCCTGTTACACCTGTCCTAAGCTGACCACGAGTGAGATAGGTCACTATCGCGGTCAGTAACAACAATACGAGTTGTTCCTGCCCTCTGGCTAACTGCCGGGCGGCTCGTTGGGTACGTTCCAAAATTGTTGCCGCAGACGCACCGGTAGGATCAAGTCCAGGTGGTTTCAGACCTTCTTCAGCATGCCAAGCTGTAGTGAGCCCATCCCACAATGTCTCGGCACATGGCTGTAAACCCGCGGCGAAATAACCTGTGATTGACCAGAGACCTAGTGTGGCAAGTATCAAATTGCCTACCTGCAAGCCGATGCTGCCACCGGCTACTGCTCCCGGCAGCGCACCCGCGCCAAAAGCAAGGGAGCCGACTGCGCCTCCAACCGCGCCGCCCACCGCAACGCTTCCCCCCAATATCATCACTACGTCCTGCACCAGCTTGAGCAGCACCGGCAAGATTTCCGTAATGTTGATCGACGCCCACTTGCGCGTCAGGTCGCTCTGCACTATCGGGTAGGAGAGGGCCATCGCCTGGCGGACGTAGTCGATCCGGTGGCCGCCCATGGCGCCATAAGCCTGACTTGCACCGTTACTGACTCGGCGGGTGAAACCGTCCCAGCCGTCATGGGCGCTCTGCAAACCGTGGCTGACGCTCTGGTTCAGTTCGCTGAATTTATGGTCCAGATTTCGTTCGATGTCGTCCCAACTGGGCACGTGGGCTAAAAGATCCATTTACACATCACTGTCCTTGGTTGAGAGCCGGTCGTGGAGACGGGTCGCGATACGGCGAATGACTCGATATCAGGTAGCCACTAGTGCCGGTCAGACCGCTACTTGAACATTAAATTTCCAGAAGCGCTGCATTTTTCTCAAATGCGTTACACTCGGCAATGATGTCATATGGATAGCACTTCTCGCATATAGCCCGTTAATCCGCTGTTATGGCTCGAATTATTCTGCTTTTGCCAGACTGAATATCCGGCAATCTCACCCCAACAGTGAACGGGTGCACTGCGAATGACTTCGCAAAAACCGGTCAGCGGGTTGACATGACACCGCCCGGGAGTGTCTCCTTCCTCGCTTTCGGACACTTGTAACAATTATGAGACTGTGACTCTGTTCGCTTTTCTGGCGCGCTAGTGGCACTTTCACATTGTTTCGCGGTCGCATTGTCCAGCGTGTACGCAGAGCGTCGAAGCGTCCAGACGAATGCAGCCTGCCAGTGGTTTTAATTCATCGTTGTTCGCAGTTCGCCGGCGAATCTTGCGCCGACATATGGATTACACATTCGGGTAGTTAATGTCCTACGAAGCGTTCGGAACAGGGCTACCGGAGTCGGTGCATGTTGCAGTACTGCGCAGTCGGTGAATCAGCGATGGTGCTGCAGGGGTCTTGATCCCTTGTTGCTCGTAACCTGTTGTTGCTGAGCATGGCGGTAGCGTTGTCCCCCATGCCCCAAGGAGATACACATGTCGATGGACCTTGCCGCGTTGCTCTCGCCTCAGAACCGGCGTCTGTTCAAGTTCAACAACCTTGCCAATCCTGAGCAGCAACTGCTCATCGAATCCTTCAAAGGGCGCGAGGGCTTATCGCAGGCCTACAGCTTTGAACTGCTGCTGGTCTGCGAAGATTCCGGGGTTGAGCTCAAGTCCATGATGGGCCAGTTGGTCACCATCGAAATCGAGCTCGCCTCTGGTTCGCCACGTTATCTGGCCGGTTATCTCACGCGCTTCGCCAGCATCGGCAGCGACGGCGGCATGGCCCGCTATACCGCAACGCTGAATCCCTGGTTCTCGATGCTCAAAAACCGCTTCGACACGCGGATTTTTCAGGGCAATACGGTCGAGGAAGTCGTCACCCAAGTGTTCGCGCTTTGCCCGGCGTTCTCCCGCCATGAGTTCCGTCTGACCAAGCCTCAGAAGCGCTACACCTACATCACCCAATACCGTGAAACCGACTTCAATTTCGTCCAGCGCCTGCTGGAAGAAGAAGGGATGTTTTACTACTTCGAGCACACCGCCGAAGGCCACACCATGATCATCTGCGATGACTCCAGCACGCTGGTGCCATTGCCTGAACAGCCGCAGATCCGCTTCCACACCGCTTCCGTCACCGAGACCGCAGACTCCATTACTCAATGGAGCGGCAACCGCCAACTGCAGTCCGGCAAGATCGCCGTCCAGACCTTCGATTACCGCCAGCCGAACAACCGGCTGCCGGTGACAATGAACAGCCTGAACAAGCAGGGCAATGTCGAGAACTTCGAGATCTACGACTTCCCCGGCCAGTACACCCACGGCACCTATGACGAGGGCGAGGCGCTGGTGCGTCTGCGGGTCGAAGCGCTGGAACTCAAGGGCAAAAGCTTCAGCGGCGCGAGCAACTGCCGTGCGATGAAGCCTGGCTACACTTTCGAGTTGTTGCAGCATTACGACCACGATCAAGGCTCGGCCGAAGACCGTCAGTTTCTGCTCATGGGCGTTGAAAGCGAAGGCCACAACAACTACCTCAACGGTCATCCCGCGAGCTACTACAACACCTTCACCTGCGTGCGCAAAAAGATCCCGTTTCGTCCGCAACTGTCCACGCCGCGCCCGACGATTCCCGGCCCGCAGACCGCCATCATCGTCGGTCCGCCCGGCGAAGAAATCTTCACCGACGAATTGGGTCGGGTAAAAATCCAGTTCCACTGGGATCGCAATGGCCAGTACAACGACCACAGCTCCTGCTGGGTGCGCGTCGCCCAATCCGGCGCCAGCGGCGGTTTCGGCAGCATCCAGATCCCGCGTGTGGGTGACGAAGTCGTGGTCGTCTTCCTCGACGGCAACCCCGACCGCCCGCTGATCATGGGCAGCCTCTACAACAGCCAGAACACCCCGCCGTGGTCGCTGCCGGCGAACAAAACGCAGAGCGGGTTTTTGACGCGGTCGATGAAGGGCGACGGCGGCACTGCGAACTTCTTCCGTTTCGAAGACAAGTCCGGCGCCGAGCAGATCATCATGCACGCCGAACGCAACATGGACACCGAGATCGAGGTCGACGAGAGCCATCACGTCGGCGCGAACCGGACCATTACCGTGGGCGGCACTCACACCGAGACGATCAAGAAAGACACGGTGATGAACGTGCAGGAAGGCTCGTTGACGATTCAGGTCGACAACCAGTTCATCCAGGTCAGTGCCAAGCAGCACATCATTCTTCAGGTGGGCGAGAGCAGCATTACGCTGACGCCTGATGGAATCGAGATCAAAGGCAACACGATTTCAACGGTGAGCACTGGTACGACGCAAATCACCGGCGCGCCAGTGCGCGTCAACGATTAAGGTGTGACCGATGACAAGGACCAGCATCTATGACCGCATCTCCGAGCGTCGTCTGGCGCTTGAAGAGGCGGCGCGTGTTGAACAGCAAAACCCATTGCCGGTAGCAGAGCCAGAACCGGAGCCTGAGCCGGTCGTGCCACTGCGCGATGTGCCCAGTCGCTTCAGCTTCGGCGGCTTCGACCTGTCCCTGCCCGATAGTTTCAGATTCCGGGATATACAGACAACCATTGAGCACGATGGCGAACCCGTGGTGCTTACGATCAAGCGACGCGATGTGCGCGAAGGGGCGACGCTGGACGTTCTGCTGCAAGACGCCATGCAGACCTTTCGCAAACTTTATCCTCAGTTGCGGGTTATCCGTGAGCGTGACTGCTCACTGGCGGGCAGTCCCGCGAAAGCCGTGGATTTTCACTTCACGATGGGACATGCAGAGCGACATGGCAGGCTAGTGGGCGGCATCGTTCCAGTGGCTGACGGCCAAACGTCGCAGTGGCTGAGCCTTTCGTGCGTGATTGACCCGGTCAAACCCAGTCTGAGCCTCTGGCTCGTCGATTTCGACAATATGCTCTCAGGCATGGCGACCCGCTGAACCCGATTTACTGATCTCAGGAAAGAATTTCAAATGGACTATGAGTTGCAGGAAGGCAGCATCGCGCTGCCGCAGGGATTTCAAGACCGCACCGTCAACATGTTTGTATTGGGTGCGAGTATCCCGGCCCCGTTGAGCATTACCATTTCGCGCGACAACCTGCTGCCCTCTGAAACCCTCAAAGCCTACGTCGACAGGCAGGTAAAAATGCTCGCGTCCAAGCTGCGTGGCTACACGCTGCTGGGTAAAAAAGCCGTAGCACTGTCGGCCGTGGCGCCCATCGACGGGGTTCAGATCGACGCGTATTACATGAACGAAGGACGACCTCTCTATCAGCGCCAGGCCGCATTCCTCATAGAGCCTGGGCGTGCGCTGATATTTTCAACCACCGCGCAAGCTGACTTCAGCGCGCAGCAGAATCAGGACTGGGACGGCTTGCTCGCCAGCTTCCAGCCCCGCCAGAGCGACCCGGCCGCGCCCGACTCCAGCGAACAGGAGTAACGCTCATGTTCGAAGCTGCCCGGTTCGGCGATGACATTTCACATACCAGCGCCCTTGGAGGGTTTCTCCTCGGCGCTGCGTTGGGTATTGCACTGGTCGCGACCGTCGCCATTGCGACCTTCACGTGCGGGTTCGGCGTCGCGCTTTTGGCGGGTCTTGCAGCAGGCGTCGGAGGTAGCCTGCTCACCGCCGCAGGGGAGGCGATAGGGAGTATGTTCTCATCGCCCTCCGGGACGATCGTGACAGCCTCACCCAACGTTTTCGTCAACAGCCGGCAGGCGGCTCACGTTGCTCTAAGTCTGGGAGCATGTAGCAAACATCCGGGGCCGGTTCAGGTCGCCGAAGGTTCGACAAACGTATTCATTAACAGTACTGCGGCGGCGCGCAAGGGCGACAAGATTACCTGTGGCGCGACCATTTCGAGCGGCTCGAACAATGTGCTGATCGGTGGTGGCACCCAGCGATATCTCCCGGTTGACGATGAAATCCCTGGCTGGCTGCGCACCACTGTAGACATATTGATGGCTGTCGCCGGCGCGGCGGGCGGTATCGCTCAGTTGATCAAGGCCGGCACCCAGGCGGGCATGAAGGCCGTCATGCCATGCGTGATGAAGTTCACTGCGGGCTTTGTCGCGGGCGAGGTCGCCAGTCGTTATGTAGTCGGACCTGCCATTGAACGCGCCGTGGGCGGACTCACGGGTAACCCGGTCGACATGACCACTGGGCGCAAAGTCATTCCGGATGAAACCGACTTCAGCCTGCCGGGACTGATGCCCATCGAGTGGTCGCGCTTCTATGCCAGCGACCTGACCGTGGACAGTGTCCTGGGGCGTGGCTGGGTATTGCCGTGGGAGCAAAACCTGCGTCGCAGTGGCCGATTCGTCTACCTCACCGACAACCAGGGCCGTAGCGTGCCTTTCGTTGATGTTCAGGCGGGAGAGCGGGTCTACAACCCTCATGAACAGGTCTATCTGGTTTGCACAGAGGGTGGGCATTACCTGCTTCAGACCCTCGACAACATCTTTTTCTACTTCGGCGAAGTCCCGGACAACGACACTCGCGTGCCTTTGCAGCGTATCGAGAATGCTCTCGGGCATTTTCTGCATTTTACGCGGACCGTCGACGGTACGCTGACCGACATCAGCGCCACCGGTGGCGTTAGGGTTCACCTGCACTACGACAATCCGTTAGGCCGCCTGACCGACGTGAAGCGTGTGGTCGACAACGAGGCCGTTGAGACGCTGGTCCAGTATCGCTATGACGACAACGGCCAGCTCATCGAAGTCATCAACCGCAATGGCGACTCGATGCGGCGTTTCAGTTACGCCGAAGGCGTCATGGCGACCCACAGCAATGCGTTGGGGCTGAGCTGCAACTACCGCTGGGAAACCATCGACGGCCAGCCGCGCGTGGTCGAGCACTGGACCAGTGATGGCGAGCACTTTCACTTCCGTTACGACTTCAAGCAGCGCACTTCATGGGCGACGGACGTGCTGGACCGAGAGCTGGAAGTCCACTACAACACAGATCATCGCGTCATCGCCAGCCGTGACTACGGTGGCGAACACTACAAGATCGACATAGACGACAGCGGTAATATGACCGGTCTGACGCTGCCGGACGGCAATCGCCTGCAGCTCGAATACGACGACTATTCGCGACTCATCGAGGAAACCGACCCCCTGGGGCGCAGTATCAAATACACGTATCACCATCTGACCACGCTAGTGTCGTCGGTTTCGTATCCAGACGGCAGCGTCTGGCAGGCGCGCTACGACGACAAGGGCAACCTCATCGCCGAAACCGACGCCCTCGGCCACAAAACCGAATACCTCAACAGCGACGACGGCCTGCCGCATACCATCATCGACGCGACGCGCAAGTCTAAATATCTGTGGTGGAATGGCCTGGCTCAGGTCGAGCGCTTTCAGGACTGTTCGGGCAAAAGTACCTTCTACACCTACGACGACCGCGCTCACCTGATCGCTGTCACCGATGCGTTGAATCAGACTACCAGGCTTGAGCGTAAGCCCGACGGCGAAGTACTGCGCATCGATCACCCGGACGGTACTGCCGAGTCTTTTACCTACAACGCCCTCGGCCAGGTGCTGACGCACACCGACGGCAAAGGTCAGACCACGCGTCTGCTGCGAACCGCGCGCGGATTGCCGAGCAGTCGCCAGGACGCCAAAGGCCAACGCATTCGCTACGAGTACGACAAGGCCATTCGCCTCACTGCACTGGTCAATGAAAACAACGCTGCCTATCAGTTCGCCTACGACGCCTCGGATCGCCTGATCGAAGAAAAACGCATCGACAACCTGACGCGCCGTTTCAGCTACAACCTTGGTGGGCATCTGACGCGCGTCGATGAAATCGGCTACGGCGACCGGGCAGAACGACCACAGCGCAGCACCGAATTCGAACGCGATTCGATTGGCCGTCTGCTCGCCAAACTCAATCAGGATGCACGTCAGGATTACACCTACGACGATGTGGATCGCCTGTTGTCGATTGCGCGGCTGCCTACAGCGATCGGCAAGAAACTCGGCATTGGGGAAGAAACGCTCACATTCGAGTACGACCTGTTGGGCCGTCTGATCAAAGAGACCACGCCCCAAGGCGCGCTGGACTACGAATACGATCCGCTGAGTAACCTGACCACGCTGACATTGCCGACAGGCCAGCACCTCAACCATCTGTACTACGGCAGCGGCCACCTGCACCAACTCAACCTCGATGGCCTGCTTATCAGTGACATGGAACGCGATGACCTGCACCGCGAGGTGCTGCGCACTCAAGGCAAGCTCACCAGTTGCTTCGGTTACGATGCGATGGGCCGCAAAGCGTGGCAATTCGCATCGACGATGCCGGCTGACAAGCTCTCGCAGATTCACAATCCCGGCGACAACAGCCTGCTGGTTGAACACGGCCAGAACCCGATTCATCGCCGCTACGAATACGACCCGGCTGGCGAACTGATCCGCACTCTCGACAAACTGCGTGGCGAGATCAAGTACGAATACGAAGCCAACGGCCAGTTGCACAGCCGCGATACGAGCAGACTCGTCGACAGCGAAGAGTTCAGGTACGACGCGGCCGCCAACCGACTGAACTTCAACACCAGCCAGTTCGACCAGGTCAAAGACAACCGCAGCAAGCGCTGGCGCGATCAGGAATATGCCTACGATGCGTGGGGCAACCTGATCGAAAAGCGGGTAGGGCTGAACACGCTGCAGTCCTTCAGCTACGACTGCGAAAACCGGCTCGTGAAAGCTGAAACGTTGGTGAACGGCAAACTGCAAGGCATCGGAACCTACCGTTACGACAGCCTTGGACGGCGCATCGGCAAGACGTCCGAGATAAACGGCCAGACCGAACACAAGCATTTTCTCTGGCAAGGCCTGCGGATGCTGCGCGAAGAAACGCCGTGGCAGAGCAGCCTGTATGTCTACGAGCCGCGAAGCTATGCACCTCTGGCGCGAGTGGACCAAAACGAAGGCGAAGAAGAGAAAAAGCTTTACTACTTCCACACCGACCAGATCGGCACGCCGCTGGAGATGACGGACGTTGATGGGAGCATTGTCTGGCAGGCCACCTACAAGGCTTGGGGTGAGATTGAGGCGCTAGCAGTCAACGGGGTCGAGCAGAATCTGCGGTTCCAGGGACAGTACTTCGACGACGAAACGGGGCTGCACTACAACACATTTCGGTATTACGATCCGCAGGTGGGGCGGTTTATTACGCAGGATCCGATTGGGTTGGATGGGGGCGTGAATCTTTACAGGTACGCCCCTAACCCTGTTAGCTGGATCGACCCATGGGGATGGGCCTTCAAAGGTGTTGATTTTACAGGCTCACCTGATTTGTTTCCCGTGACGGGGAATCAGAAAAACATTGTGTCTATCACTATGCAAGGTGCGAGGGGGAGAGACTTCACACAGGCCTATAAAGAAGCCGGGATCAAAGCATCGGGAGCAGACGATTACACTTGGCATCACCTCGATGATTTTGATCCGAAAACTGGCAAGACAACCATGCAACTGGTTAAAACGTCTGCGCATGAGGCGACCTTCCCCCACGGGGGATCTGTTTCGCAGTTCGAAAAACATTTTGGATTGCCTTCTGGTTCATACGGAACCGCGGATGCAGTTGGTATTTCCCATTCTAAAGGCTGGTTAAAGGGGCGGGCTCCTAAATCCCTCTCATCAACATGTTAAAATAGAGGTTTACTCGATGACAATCCTTCACTTTTCTAAGTCGGGCACAGCAATAGAAGATTTTGATCTTATTGAGTTGCAGAAAGTTATCAGGCATGAACTGCCAGATAGTTTTAAAAAGTTTTTCTTAAAAAATAATGGTGGCGTGCCTGACCGAGATTGGTGGGACAGTGGCGATGAGTATGAACCAATTAGAGTGAAGAAATTTAAATCTGTAGCTGTTGCGGGCGCAGATGACGCCGGGGAAACAAAATATCTAGGCGGCTGTTATCTGGCTATGACGTCTAGAGAGGTTGTGCCTCAAACGTTACTACCATTTGCGATCGATGATGGTGGAAATTTCTTTTGTTTGGATCTGTCCGATGGCAATGTCTGTTTTTACGCTATCGATGCATTTGACTCTGATAGCAGTTTTTCAACTAATCACGCTAGGGCTTATCGATGGTTGGCAGCATCATTTGAAGCGTTCATAAATGGCTTAGTCAATGAGTCCGAGGTGGATATTTAAATTAGATTGGGTCCTCAGCCTGCGCAGTAAATGACTTTATAGCAAAGGCTTTAATTGCCATTCCAATAATTTTAAGGCCGCAAACCCTGCATTGACTTGCAGTCTCGACAACCACCGCGGCGAGATCAAGTACCAATACGAAGCCAACGGCCAGTTGCACAGCCGCGATACGGGCAGACTCGTCGACAGCGAAGAGTTCCGCTACGACGCGGCCGCCAATCGACTGAACTTCAACACCAGCCAGTTCGATCAGGTCAAAGACAACCGCATCAAGCGCTGGCGCGATCAGGAATATGCCTACGATGCGTGGGGCAACCTGATCGAAAAGCGAGTAGGGCTGAGCACGCTGCAGACGCTCGCCTATGACTGCGAAAACCGGCTCGTCAAAGCTGAACGTTGGTGAACGGCAAACTGTAAGGCATCGGAACCTATCGTTACGACACCCTTGGACAGCGCATCGGCAAGACGTCCGAGATAAACGGGCAGACCGAACACAAGCATTTTCTCTGGCAAGGCCTGCGGATGCTGCGCTAAGAAACGCCGTGGCAGAGCAGCCTGTATGTCTACGAGCCGCGAAGCTATGCACCTCTGGCGCGAGTGGACCAAAACGAAGGCGAAGAAGAGAAAAAGCTTTACTACTTCCACACCGACCAGATCGGCACGCCGCTGGAGATGACGGACGTTGATGGGAGCATTGTCTGGCAGGCCACCTACAAGGCTTGGGGTGAGATTGAGGCGCTAGCAGTCAACGGGGTCGAGCAGAATCTGCGGTTCCAGGGACAGTACTTCGACGACGAAACGGGGCTGCACTACAACACATTTCGGTATTACGATCCGCAGGTGGGGCGGTTTATTACGCAGGATCCGATTGGGTTGGTAGGTGGATTCAACCTATATCAATACGCGCCGAACCCGCTCGGTTGGCTGGACCCATGGGGGTGGGCGTGTATCCCGAACAAAATTTCAGGAACAGCTAGAGAGGCGCGTGTAGGCAAAAAGCTGGACGCTACATTTGGCAAAGAAAACGTGCTCCGTGAACGATATCTTAGAGGAGCAGACGGTAAGATTGTGAAAGGCCCCGACGGTACTGCCCGGCGGGTGGATTTCGTGGTCAAACGTAGAGACGGGAGTTGGTCACCAATTGAAGTCACTAGCAAAACGGCAGATAAAACGCTTCAGATAACTAAAGAGTCAGAAATTCGACAGCTAGGCGGCATGTACGTTAGAAATCCAAAAACTAGAGAGTTGATAGAGTTGTCCGATGTCTCGCGATTAATAAGGGTGGAATGATGGTGGATCTTGTAAAATTCAGTGTTCCTTTGCTTTACAGTAGAAACAAAAACCTGGAGTACAAGAGCAATATTATTGAGATGTCGACATCTCTGCTCGGTTTTTTGAAACAGGAAAATCTAATAAAAACGGAACCATTTACTACAAGCGGCGACTTGAAGATGGATTTCGAGCTGAGAGAATCTGAAATTACGCCGGATGGCCTAAAGATGTTTAAGGATGCGATACCTAAGTGGTGGAAGAAGATAGATCAAGGATTGGATAGGTCTGATATCGAATATTTGAAGGCCTCGTTAAAAAAAATTAGGCTGGTAAGCTAGTACATAGATCATCTATATTGGTCACTCAGCAACTGAAGCAGGCACCAATTTCTTGGTGCCTCCTTTGGCTTTTTAAAGGAGTTGAACTACACAGTAGACACCGTAATGGCGGCAGACGGGGTCAAGATTGTGGTAGGCATCTCACAGCTTACTTTGCAGCAAAATTTTGTAAGCCTTCGTTTTTGGCGCTCAACGCTCAATTTCTGATGGGCTGACCACGCAATCTCAGTGACGCCAATCGTTGCATAAGGCACCGGCGGCTGTTCATCAGCGACATGGAACGCGACGACCTGCACCACGAAGTGCTGCGTACCCAGGGCAAACTCACCAGTTGCTTCGGTTACGATGCGATGGGCCGCAAAGCGTGGCAATTCGCATCGACGATGCCAGCTGACAAGCTCTCGCAGATTCACAATCCCGGCGACAACAGCCTGCTGGTTGAACACGGCCAGAACCCGATTCATCGCCGCCACGAATACGACCCGGCTGGCGAATTGATCCGCACCCTCGACAAACTGCGCGGCGAGATCAAGTACGAATACGAAGCCAACGGCCAGTTGCACAGCCGTGACACGGGCAAGCTCGTCGACAGCGAAGAGTTCCGCTACGACGCGGCCGCCAACCGACTGAACTTCAACACCAGCCAGTTCGACCAGGTCAAAGACAACCGCATCAAACGCTGGCGCGATCAGGAATATGCCTACGATGCGTGGGGCAACCTGATCGAAAAGCGGGTAGGGCTGAACAAGCTGCAGTCCTTCAGCTACGACTGCGAAAACCGCCTCGTCAACGCTGAAACGTTGATCAACGGCAAGCTGCATAGTGTCGGCACATACCGCTACGACAGCCTTGGCCGACGTGTTGGCAAGAGGTCCGAAATCGAAGGCCAGACCGAACACAAACACTTTCTCTGGCAAGGCCTGCGGATGCTGCGGGAAGAAACGCCGTGGCAGAGCAGCCTGTATGTTTACGAACTGAATAGCTACGCGCCACTGGCCCGAGTCGATCAACAGGAAGGTGAGGCCGAACAGAAGCTCTATTACTTCCACACCGACCAGATCGGCACGCCGCTGGAAATGACCGACGTTGATGGCAGTATTGTCTGGCAGGCGACGTACAAGGCATGGGGTGAGGTTGAAGCATTCGCCGTCAACGAGATTGAGCAAAACCTGCGTTTCCAGGGGCAGTATTTCGACGACGAGACGGGGCTGCACTACAACACATTTCGGTATTACGATCCGCAGGTGGGCCGGTTTATAACGCAGGATCCGATTGGATTAGAGGGAGGAATCAATCTATACCAATATGCTCCTAGTCCGGTGATGTGGCTAGATCCTGAGGGATTAACGACCTATAACACAATGCCTGGGATTGCTGGCTTTCAAAAGCATCATATTATTCCCCAACAATTTGCGGATCACGCAGTGCTGAAATCTGCAGGGATGAATATTCATGCGTCTAATAATATAATATATATTACCAAAATATGCAGAAAACCATCCGACTCGAACTGTTCATAGAGGCTCCCATCCGGCCTATAATGCAGAAGTTAGAGGTAATTTGAATGAGGTTGAAAGGGTTGGTCGTCAGCAAGGTTGGACGAAGGCGCAATATAAAGAAGCAGTTGATGGTGTTATTAGCGAAAACAGGCAGGGACTACGCAAGGGCGAAATAAAACTGAATAAAAACTCCATTAGAAAAGGGGCGTGTTAGGTGAAGATTCTGGTTCCGATAGATAGTTATCCTGAACGATATTGGCTGTCTTATGATCATAAAAACAGTATTGATCATTTAAAGTTTCTTGAATGCAGTCCGGTGTCGCCTAATGAAGGGCTCACTAAGCTAAGTTTTAAGAGAAAAGTGAGTTTGAAAGATTTTCGGAAGTTTGATTATCTTTTTAGTGATGGTCCAGATGTAGTTAGCTCACGTATTGCGGACCTGATTAGTTCTTCAGATTTTGCCAGTAATGTGCAATTTGTTTCGTGCGAGTTAGCCATAAATGGGGATGTTTATTTAGATTATTTCGTGATTAATTATCTGGTGTCTGAGGTTGCATTTGATATGGACAGGTCTCAGTATAAGCCATTGATAAAATCTGTTCCGGACGGTCCGAAAAAATTTCAATATATAGTATTGAAAGATCGAAAACCAAACAGTGGTATTTTTAGATCTGCTGAAAGTAATAGTCATGTAGTGGTATCTGATGAAGTGGCAGAATTTTTTAAGTCAAATTCTGTGGTTGGTGTAGAATTCGTGTCTGAAAAAGACGGTATATAAAAGACTCGGTTAAACTAGGTGGAGCCATCAAGGACGGATTGAGCGACTCATGGGCTTTTCGGTCTAAAAAGCTGTCGCTTACTACAAGGTTGATGGCGCGTTAGAAAGCTGCCTTATCAAGCCAACGGTCAGCAGCACAGCCGCGGTACCGGCAGGCTCGTCGACAGCGAAGAGTTCCGCTACGACGCTGCCGCCAACCGACTGAACTTCAACACCAGCCAGTTCGACCAGGTCAAAGACAACCGCATCAAACGCTGGCGTGATCAGGAATATGCCTACGATGCGTGGGGCAAACTGATCGAAAAGCGGGTGGGGCTGAGCACGCTGCAGACGTTCGCCTATGACTGCGAAAACCGGCTCGTCAAAGCTGAAACGTTGGTGAACGGCAAACTGCAAGGCATCGGAACCTACCGTTAAGACAGCCTTGGCCGACGCGTCGGCAAAACGTCCGAGATAGACGGGCAGACCGAACACAATCACTTTCTCTGGCAAGGCCTGCGGATGCTGCGGGAAGAGATGCCGTGGCAGAGCAGCCTTTATATCTTCGAGCCCGGCAGCTACGCACCCCGTGCGAGTGGATCAACAGGAAGGTGAGTCCGAACAGAAGCTCTACTACTTCCACACCGACCAGATCGGCACGCCGCTGGAAATGACCGACGTTGATGGCAGCATTGTCTGGCAGGCGAGGTACAAGACTTTGGGTGAGGTTGAAGCGTTTGCCGTCAACGCCGTCGAGCAGAGTCTGCGTTTTCAGGGTCAGTACTTCGACGACGAGACGGGGCTGCACTACAACACATTTCGGTATTACGATCCGCAGGTAGGGCGGTTTAATACCCAGGATCCGATTGGGTTAGGTAAAACTACCTATGTCCAGTTGCGGTTAAACGGAAAAATAACGATGAAAAAGTTTTTCGCCTCCGCGATAAAATGCTATGAAGACGACGAAGTCCTCACCGTCGCTTTGGGAGATGATGCCGAAGATCCGATGACTTTTTTAGTTATCACACGTTTGGACGACGAAGATAATGCTAGCGTAGAGGATGGGATTGGTCTTCTGACAGAACATGCAGAATATGAGATGTCTGGTGCAATATCCGAGGTTATTTTGGGTTTAAATAGTCTTGAAGTGGTGGTCAAGGCTGAATTTAGAGACTTTTTTGGCTGCTCAAGTATTGTTGCAGAGTTTTTACCGCAAAGTGGTGAGCTTTCCATCAACTACCTCAATTTAAGAAAATGGCTACATGATATTTTTGAGGGAAGTAAGGTGGAATGTGTTGTTTGATGAATGAATGAAATATGGAGGCTGATGATTTTGGTTGGCATGAAGATAGCGCTTTAGTTATTTTTGGAAAAATGCAGCTACTTTCCGATGATAGTCAGCTTGGTGTGTCGAAATTGTGGCGGGCAGTGCATGTTGCATTTGTATTCTATTTGGCAAGTCTCTTCGAATGGGCGTTGTTAATACCGATATGGAGGGAGACAATTGATAGGTAAAATCGAATGTCATCTATAAGAATTTTAGTCTTTGTTTGGTGAATGTTTTTTTCTGCTTAATTAAGCGAGGTCAATGGACTGGCGTACAACATAGTGGCATGCATGGCTACAACGGTATCGCGAGCGACACGAACCTCTTGTAAATGCTGATGCTATTCGATCGAAAATGACTAATTAGCAATGGATGAGCAGCTTAGAGGCGCATTCTAATAATCCCGAAATCGCGCATTATAGAGGTGAATTGCGGCTGGTAGAAGCAGGAAAACCGGGTAGGTTGTTGGCCGCAAATGTGTCCCCTGCTAAGGCGTGGGAACATGTCAAAGCGTGGGCGGCGAGTAATGGGTACAGTGCATCGGGATGTGGAGGGTAAATGTTCAGTTACATTACGTTGAATGATTCGAGGGCTGTTGCTAGTGCTAAGCTTGCAATAGGGGAATCTTGCTTAGATTTTTCTGATATTGATTTCGGTCGCTTCAGTGTCGAGCAGCGTAGAGTTTTAGTAGGTTTAGGTATTGGCGGCGATTGCCCACGTCCAAGCCCTAGTATTAACAGTTTGGCGGTATCATCCCAATCATTATTCTTTGATGTTACTACTCAGGCTTCACCCTATCTTATTGCCTCTGAGGATAAAGTAGCTATAACCAAGCTGGTTATCCCAAATGGCTCCTATAGGGCGGAAATTGATGTTTTCTTGGATATTCCATTGCAGCAATTAGAAGGGCAAAATGCGTCCAAGCACATTAAGGATAGTTTTCAATACTCGCAGATACTTACTGTGATAGTGTCAATCACAGCACGCGCTGAATGGCATAATCATACAGAGAATTTTATTCAAAAGCCTGTCTATGAAGGTTATGGGCAGTTTGGGTTTATGTTAGCAAATCTCACGGCAATGGACGGATTTTTAAGAAAAAGATATGGAGATCGTGATATAAATTTAATTGATGAGTTTACAACGACTGAATTAGCAAACGATCTGTTTGACCAAGGTCTGATGGTATTGATTTGGGGGTTGAGTTCTTGGCATTATTTTATTTTCGCGCTAAATTCTGAGCGCGAGAGATGCTCTGTGCCTACTAAGCTGCTCCCTGATCTCAAAGGTTGCTATAAGTTGAGCTCGAGATTTAACGAATTTAGCGTAGTGCGTGGGACTGAACTCAATGACTGGAATCAGTGTAAACAAAAAAAGTGGCCTACTGTTCGCTTGTCTGGAATAGGGGAGAGCTTGAATGTTGAGTTCCATATTAAAAGATTTAACCCGGTTGGCGGCAGCCATGGTCCTGCATATCCTATAATAATAATGTGGCGCTCGGATGATTCTTCTGGTTTGTCGCCGATACTTGAGGTGGATATTGACGATGCGGAATAGTGATACGCATCTAATCGAGGCTGGGGGCTAGTTTTTTAACCACGTCGCTTCTGTTGGCAGGCCAACACCTCAATCACCTGTACTACGGCAGCGGTCATCTATAGGGAGTGAATTCATGGTAGGTGTGGATAAGAACTATATTTTATTTAGTTCAGTAGTCATTGAAATTGCGTCAAAAAAATTTAATGCCGGAGTCAGTCATGAGGAAGCTGAGCCGTTTGTAAAAGCGCTGTATGGAAAATATATTGGCTTAAATTTACCTCAGCCGGATTTGACGTGGATTTCGGCAACGCCCAAGTCAGCAAAAGCTTGGATTGCAGATGAACTGGAGGGTAAGTTCACTAGTTACGGGCCACGCCCTCGTTGGCTCCACGAACCAAGCTGGCGATATCTAGATGGTGTGCCAATGTCATTCGTACACCAGTTCTCTGTCGAGGCTGGAGGGGATGAGTATTATGGTGGTGTCATGACGTATGTTTTTTTTGGAAGGAATTTTATCGGGGGGGAGGATTGGGAACTAGTCGTAAAAATGATTCAACAGGATAAAGATGAGGCCGGCTCCACTTTCCTGTAGTTTTCACTGCGAGAAGAGTTATCCCCCCGGCTAGTCAAGGCCGGTTGTTAGAGGTGATGAATGAAAGAGTTTATGCTTTTTAATTCTGAGGGGGCTGTAGGTCCGTCAGATATTTCTCTATTTGAAAAGTCGTTAGGGTTTACCCTGCCACGCGCATTTATAGATTTATATATCAATCACAATGGCGGCGAACCAAGCAGAAGCTGGGTCATCACAGATAATGGATATGATCCGATGCAGGTTGTGGACTTTAAACCCCTACTTAGTGAAGGGCCGAGAGGTTCATCAGATACTAAGTTCGTCGATGGGTGCTATAAGTTTATGACCGAAAGGCAGGTGATTCCGCACACATTGTTGCCTTTTGCAGTGGATGGTGGCGGTAACTTTTTCTGCTTGGACTTGCTTAGCGGTGCAGTAGTTTTTTACGCTGTTGATAGTTTTCGAGAGGAAATGAGCATGGTCGCCAATCAAGTTGCTGTTCAAAAAGTAATTGCTCGGACTTTCGAAGGTTTTATCGACGAGTTGGAAGAGAATCCTGGTTTTTAGTGCGCACCTGCTCAGGGGACAGTGTTATGAGACGTATCAAGTATCATAAGGGCAATTTCTAAAGAAGTTAGTTTTCGAGCTTGGTCGATCTTATGCTGCCTGCGCTAAGCGCATACGCCATTTAACTTCGCGATTAACAGCAACCTCGCGGCGGTAACTGTTTGTTGACGTGTCTAGAACGCAATCCGCTGCCGTTACGACCAACCGCAAATGGCCTGTATTCCCACACCTGCCAGTTCGACCAGGTCAAAGACAACCGCATCAAGCACTGGCGCGATCAGGAATATGCCTACGATGCGTGGGGCAATCTGATCGAAAGCGGGTGGGCTTATCCAAGCTGCAGACATCAGCTACGACTGCGAAAATCGGCTCGTCAAAGCTGAAACGCTGGAGAACGGCAAACTGCAAGGCATCGGAACCTACCGCTACGACAGCCTTGGCCGACGCATCGGCAAGACGTCCGAAATCAACGGCCAGACCGAACACAAACACTTTCTCTGGCAAGGCCTGCGCATGCTGCGCGAAGAAACGCCGTGGCAGAGCAGCCTTTATGTCTACGAGCCGCGAAGCTATGCACCTCTGGCGCGAGTGGACCAAAATGAAGGTGAGTCCGAACAGAAGCTCTACTACTTCCACACCGACCAGATCGGCACGCCGCTTGTTACGGACGCTGATGGCAGCGTTGTCTGGCAGGCGACGTACAAGGCGTGGGGTGAGGTGGACACACTAGCCGTCTACGAGGTGGAGCAGAACCTGCGTTTCCAAGGTCAGTATTTCGACGACGAGACGGGGCTGCACTACAACACGTTTCGGTATTACGATCCGCAGGTGGGACGGTTTGTAACGCAGGATCCGATTGGGTTAGCGGGTGGGGTGAACATTTACTCGTATGCTGTGAATCCGATTCAAGAGGTTGACCCGCTAGGATGGTGCTCCACCAAATTGGGCCAAAACATGGGTGCAAGAAGCGGAGATGGTATGGCCAACCATCATTTAATACCTGAAGAAATTTTGAAGAATCCACAATATGCCAGAATGTTCGATAAGCTAAAAACCATGGGGTTCGACGGTGATGGAACATCGAATGGGATCTTCTTACCTGGCAGCAAAAAATTGACGCAGCGTATTGACCTCCCAGGGCATTGGTCTAATCATGGTCAATATACAAGGGTTATAGAGTCAAAAGTTGCTAAGCTCAACGAATTGTTTGAAGCTGGAAAACTGTCTGATACTCAGCTGGCATTGGGCATTGGGCATTGGGCATTGGGCATTGGGCATTGGGAAGATCCAGAATTTCGCAAGGGCAGGGCTTGAATCTAACAAATTTGTTGTGGACGCAATTACGGGACGCTTGCTATGAAATTTAATCAAAATAAATACTATGTTTTGCAATACAGCGCGACAGATGACGGGTGTCCCGAAAGTTTGAATGGTTTTTCCAATCATGATAAATTTGAGTGGCGCCCATATGAGCTTTATCCTAAAGAACTAGATATCAAGAATAGCTATCGTCTTGAAGTTTCTGCGCTGGGTATGAGGCTTGAAGCGTTGAGTTTTGATTTTTATCAAGTGGGCGCTACTTATGTCTCGAAAAATTTTCTGAAAGTATGTGATGATTTAAATGCTAGATACAGGGCTATACCTCTAGAAATCTCGCTTGACGGAAGGTCTCGCAAGAATGAGTTTTTTATATTCCTTCCAGGCGAAAGTTTGCCTGTTCTCGATAAGGTTCGTTCGGTCTACGAGGTCTCAAAAGACATCGAAACTGGAAACGTTGTGCAGAGTCCACTGTACCCCGGTGCGGTAAGTATCGACAAGATTGATTCCTTTGTAGTATCTGAAGATGTTGGAAGTGATATTATTCGATGCCAGGAAACACTGGAATTATTTTGTAGCGAGCGATTCCGGCTGGCGGCAAGTGCGCTGAGGGGAATTTCATTTCTTGAAGTGGATGAAAATTATAGGTACGACCCGTGGACGGGTTTCGACGATATATAGCTAGGTGCGTATAAGCTGTCGTCGGGTTTGTTGTTTAAATATAAAATTGGGTGGCCGGATGAAAAACTCGGGCATGAAAACTGCGACAGCTTTTGAAATACCGCTTTGACGATTGCTATGGTTAACGCCCCTTAGCCAAACGAAAAATTTCGCATTCAAGCCTACTGGCGAACTGATCCGCACCCTCGACAAGCTGCGCGGCGAGATCAAGTACGAATACGAAGCCAACGGCCAGTTGCACAGCCGCGATACGGGCAGACTCGTCGACAGCGAGGAGTTCCGCTACGACGCGGCCGCCAACCGACTGAACTTCAACACCAGCCAGTTCGATCAGGTCAAAGACAACCGCATCAAGCACTGGCGCGATCAGGAATATGCCTACGATGCGTGGGGCAACCTGATCGAAAAGCGGGTAGGGCTGAACAAGCTGCAGTCCTTCAGCTACGACTGCGAAAACCGGCTCGTGAAAGCTGAAACGTTGGTGAACGGCAAACTGCAAGGCATCGGAACCTACCGTTACGACAGCCTTGGACGGCGCATCGGCAAGACGTCCGAGATAAACGGCCAGACCGAACACAATCATTTTCTCTGGCAAGGCCTGCGGATGCTGCGCGAAGAAACGCCGTGGCAGAGCAGCCTTTATGTCTACGAGCCGAATAGCTACGCGCCCCTTGCGCGTGTGGACCAAAACGAGGGCGAGTCCGAACAGAAGCTCTACTACTTCCACACCGACCAGATCGGCACGCCGCTGGAAATGACCGACGTTGATGGGAGCATTGTCTGGCAGGCCACGTACAAGGCTTGGGGTGAGATTGAGGCGCTAGTCGTCAATGAGGTCGAGCAGAACCTGCGGTTCCAGGGCCAGTATTTCGACGACGAGACGGGGCTGCACTACAACACGTTTCGGTATTACGATCCGCAGGTGGGACGGTTTATTACGCAGGATCCGATTGGGTTGGATGGAGGGATGAACCTCTATCGATATGTTCTGAATCCTACCGCGTGGATTGATCCGGAAGGGCTGGCCTCCCTCTTTGAGCTAGGCACTTATGGAGAGCTAAATGGCGCTTCTCACGTTGGAGATAATTTGCAAGCTCACGAACTGCTTCGCCACGAGTATTTAGTACAGCAAAATCTTGCGGAAAAGGGATCGCGGCTGGCGGGGAATCCGTCTATCGCACTTGACTTGGATCACCACACGCGTGGGCCGTTGAAGGACACCAGAGGAATAGGTGGGGCTCACTGGCATGAAACGCAGATCCGTGAAAGTCAGGGCTTGGGTCGGAATGAGTTTGCGCCATCGTTGAAACGAGAGTTAGATATTACATCGGGCGCCCTTAGAAAAAGTGGGGTTCCTAGCTCCCGGGTCAAACAACTTAAAAGATTGGCTAAGAAATTTCATAGTGGTCTCAATAAATGCGGATGAGGTTTATATGTTAGAAGTAAAAGAGATTATTACGTGTGTCAATTCGCTTAATGCATCCGGAATAGTTTTTGGTGGCAATGCGGCGCAAGTACATCAATGGCCGTTAAATCCAGATGGTGAACCTCTAATTCTGATAGCCACAGTGGATTGCGCTGCGCTTAGGCGGGAGATAGCGCTTGATAGCATACCGGCCGGCGGCGTGCTCTCGATTTTTTCAACCTACAGCAAAGAAGATTATTTTTTAGATAACATAACCTATTCGGGTGACCTTTCAGAGTTAGAGGCGCTGCAGGCGGGTTATACTTCTGTTGTCTTCGATATGGGCACTAGCACAACGGGAAGCCCAGTTAAAAGCATTCCCAGTGACAGCAAGGAGCTACGCACTAGGGAAATATCCGAGGACGAATTTCCAGTCTTTTCGATGTGCTCGCAAAACACGCCTAAAGGCCTGTTAATTCCTGAGAGCCTAAAAAATAATTATGAATTCATTATGCAAATCTACTCTTCTGATTTTGCAGAGCCCTTTCAGGATGTGTTCTATCTGACAGACGCAGTGGGATATCTTTTCTTAAATCGAGATGGCTCCGGTGATGGTCTTTTCTTCGTTCAAACGGGTTGATCCTGCCTATCTCGATTATTAAGCTATCGAGCCAAACAGTATAGAAAACTTGAGCTGTTAGATGGCATCCTGGATGCGTGTGAGTATATGTCTAACCTCGATGGCCTGCTCATCAGCGACATGGAGCGTGACGACCTGCACCGCGAGGTGCTGCGCACTCAAGGCAAACTCACCAGTTGCTTCGGCTATGACGCCATGGGCCGCAAGAGCTGGCAGTTTGCATCGACGATGCCGGCTGACAAGCTCTCGCAGATTCACAATCCCGGCGACAACAGCCTGTTGGTGGAGCACGGCCAGAACCCGATTCATCGCCGCCACGAATACGACCCGGCTGGCGAACTGATCCGCACGCTCGACAAACTGCGTGGCGAGATCAAGTACGAATACGAAGCCAACGGCCAGTTGCACAGCCGCGATACGAGCAGACTCGTCGACAGCGAAGAGTTCAGGTACGACGCGGCCGCCAACCGACTGAACTTCAACACCAGCCAGTTCGACCAGGTCAAAGACAACCGCATCAAACGCTGGCGCGATCAGGAATATGCCTACGATGCGTGGGGCAACCTGATCGAAAAGCGGGTGGGGCTGAACACGCTGCAGTCCTTCAGCTACGACTGCGAAAACCGTTTGGTCCGGGCTGAAACACTCGCCAATGGCAGACTGGAGAGTGTCGGCACCTACCGCTATGACAGCCTTGGACGGCGCGTCGGCAAGACGTCGGAAATCAACGGGCAGACCGAACACAAGCACTTCCTTTGGCAAGGTCTACGAATGCTGCGCGAAGAAACGCCGTGGCAGAGCAGCCTTTATGTCTACGAGCCCGGCAGCTACGCGCCCCTTGCGCGACTAGACCAAAACGAAGGCGAAGAAGAGAAGAAGCTCTACTACTTCCACACCGACCAGATCGGTACGCCGCTTGAGATGACGGACGTTGATGGCAGCATCGTCTGGCAGGCGACATACAAGGCGTGGGGTGAGGTTGAAGCGCTAGTCGTCAATGAGGTCGAGCAGAATCTGCGGTTCCAGGGACAGTATTTCGACGACGAGACGGGGCTGCACTACAACACGTTTCGGTATTACGATCCCGAGGTGGGACGGTTTATTACGCAGGATCCGATTGGGTTGGATGGAGGGATGAACCTCTATCGATATGTTCCTAACCCGACAGGTTGGATAGACCCTTGGGGGGTGGTGCAAGACAAAGGGTATGGGAGTCTGCAAGTCTGGCCACCAAGTCCCCGCTGTTAGGAAATCCGTTGGTCGGCCATGATTGTCAGGGTTACTTTCCAAAAATGGGTCAATTCAATAAGGTTGAACAGATTGTCGCCGATCCGAAAGCGATCAGAACTTTCAAGCCAGATGGTACCGTCGAAACCATTTTGAGGTCAGAATGAACGAGAAGTCCGAACTATTAGTTGAAAAGCTTCTCGATGAGGTTAAAAGGTCATCTTCCGGTGAGCTAGGACTTCCTTTGAGGCGACTGTTGTGGAGCACAATTACAACAGAGAAGTCAAATGCTGATAAAATAATAATTTTGACGACGCTTGATGTCATATGCGTGAAGCACGCGGGAGCAATCTGGTCTAAAAAGTTTGGGAGTGAAGACGGATTGGTTTCGATCTTGTCAGTTGCGTCTGGTGTCGCTGCGAAAACTATCCCACAACACAAGGCGTTGAGTATCCGGGACGAATTCTATGTATTCGTGGTGGAGGACCAAGAATATGAGGATGATGAATATCCAGCGATGTTTGTCGGCCACGCAGCTGCAAATAGTATCTCGACCGCAATAGATGATTTTTCATTTGATCCTTCTGACCTCAGAAATGACCAGGATCTTGATCCAGAGGCGTTTCAGCCTAGTTATTTAGTGGCTTCTGCTTTTGCCGGTGGCTTAGGCGATGATGGAGACACCGAGCGTCGTCGGCATTTTTGGGAATGGTATCTAAATATCGCTGTTCCGCAGGTTGTCTGAACAAAATTGTTTTTGTTGGACGATTTTGAGGGGAGAAAACTCACCATTTGTCTCGCCGTAGAATAATTGTGATCTAGTTTGTCAGATCCGATATCGCTACGACGACAACTGCTACCTCATCGAAGCAATTAGCCGCAATGGCGACTCGACGCGTCGACTCAGCTAACCCGAACGCGTCATGGCGATCCATAGCAATCCGTTGCGGCTGAGCTGCAACTGCAGCTGGGAAACCATCGGCGGGCAGCCGAGACTTTGGCGGCAGGCGCTACGGCATTGAACTCGACGAAGTTGGCAACATGACCGGCATCAGCCACGATTTCTCCCGCCTGATTGAGGAAGCCGACCCGCTAGGCCGCACTACCACGTACAAGCACCACCTTGGCACCACGCTGATTACCGAGACGACATTTCCGGACCGCGACGTCTGGCAAGCGCGCTACGACGTTGATGGCAACTCCATCGCTGACACAGATGCCCTCGGCCGCTAGACCGATTATCTCAACAGCGACGACGCGCTGTCGTATATCATCCTTCCCCGAACGTTGCACTTCGAATACCCGGGATGGAACGGGTCTGCGCACATCAAAAGCTTTCATACTGTTAAGGCAAAAGGATTATGGCTAATGATTTTCGACTCCGATTATCTTAAACGCGGTGCTTGGGTATGTTTCAGTGTGCTTGTATTTGCCATGATTCTCGGCCTCTCTGTTGTACCGTTCTTCTGGTCTGTCTATTTATTTATTTTTATCTTGAAGCTAAGTTGGTTTCTTTACTTGATCTATTTTTGTGAGAGGTTCACATTTTATCTGTGGTCAGTATTAGCCAGTGTGCAGGGTTTTCTGATCATACCGGCGAGCAGCATGGCCTATTCTATCGCCGCTGACGTATGGGGGGCGGTAAGTGCTGGAGCCTCAATTGCAGGATTGTTACCTGCGGCTTTAGTGCTTCTGGTTTTTTATTTAATTGCTCACACAGAACCGACGTTTCATCCATTTGAATACAGCGGAAACAAGGTGAAGGTGGTGCCGAAAGTTAGCAAGGATTCATCGGCAAGGTATTTTGTTGCTTTGTCGGCTGGTGCATCTACGCTAGCCGCGAGTGTCTTTATTAAATTTTTTGGAGTTTCGGCGGCGGGGGTCATTGGTGCGATTGTTCTAACCATCTGCGCTTTAGTAATTCTTTACCATATGCGTCATACAGTGAGAGCGCTGCGCACTTTAAGCATAAAGCAAAACACCACATCAGTGGCCTACACATTTATGGAGATCGAGGAAATTCGCCAAGCGCGTAGTCGCTGGTGGATCAGCAGATTTTTCAAGTGGGTAGGTTTCCGGCGCAAGTCCCCGAGTGCTTGATTGACGCTGATTCTGGCGCGCAGGTTCATCCGCTGATCGCGTGTTACTGGTTTAAGGAGTAGTTGAAACGATGGACCTCTCGTGGCTGTTTTCTGCACAGAACAGGCGCCTGTTCAAGTTGACCATGGCCCTCAAGGGTGGCCAGGAGCTGTTGCTTGAGTCCTTTGCGGGGAGTAAAGGGCTGTCGACGGATTTCGGGTTTCAGCTTGAACTCATTTCCGATGACACTGGCGTGAAGCTAAAGTCCGCGATTGGGCAGGCTGCGACCATCGAGATGGGACTTGCCTCGGGCGGCCGCCTATCCATCAGTGGTCACGTGGTGAGCTTCGGCAACAATGGCATTGACGGTGACATGTCTCGCTATTCTGCCTACGTGGGATCCCGGCTAGCCGCAATGGCGACCCAACACGTCGATTCAGCTAACCCGAAGGCGTCATGGCGACTCATAGCAATGCGTTGCAGCTGAACTGCAACTGCAGCTGGGGAACCATCGACTGCCAGCCGAGACTTTGGCGGCGAGCGCTACGGCATTGAACTCGACGGAGCTGGCAATATGACCGGGATCAGCCTGCCAGACGGCAACCTACTGCTTTCAAGTCCGTCGATTTCTCCCGCCTGATAGAAGAAACCGACCCGCTAGCCCGCACTAATCACGTACAAGCGCCACCTTGGCACCACGCTGATTACCGAGACTACATTTCCGAAAGGCAGCGTCTGGCAAGCGCGCTACGACGACAAGGGCAACACACTCCCGCCCGACTCAGCACCGCACCTTCCTCAAACACATCCAACCGACCAAACCCCAAACAAAATTGTCCCCTCCACCCGTCGGCGCCAAGGCACTTGCTTGTGAATGTCGTCTCACATCTATACGCGCAGACATCCTGCGCCGTAGACGGGAGAATCGTTATGGCGATTGAAAACAACGGGCCGGAAGCCGCGTATCCTGGGCCGGATGAAAAAAGCCCGGACACGGGCGAAGATCATGATTCGGGGCTTGAGCGCACCAGTTCCGAACCCAAGCAGGGCACTGTCGAAAGACCGGTGGACTGGAATCCGCCGCCGGGTAATCCGGGTTCTGATCAGGATGCTCAGGTCCCACGGGAGAACGGCAGCGCCAGGACAGACAGCCTGATCGATTCCGAGTAGTGCCGCTGTCACCCTCGAAGCCCAGGCATGCACCTGGGCTTTTTATTTGGCTCGTCGGTCAAGACCTAGAGACGATGCCTGTGTTTGCTCAGGCAAGCGCGCTCACAGGAATATTGCGCTGGTGATCTGGCCATCAGCCTTGATACCCCTGTTTGCACATCAGGTGGGCGGGCGGTCTGGGTTGAACGCCTCGACCAGGTATTCGATGACTTTACTCACGCGGGCGGTGTGGCGCAGGTCTTTGTGGGTGACGAGCCAGACGTCGTAGGTCTGCGCGCGGGTGCGTTGCGGCCACACTTGCACCAGCCCGTCGCGTTCGCCCATGGGGATCGGGATTTCCCCAAGCCCGAGCCCCGCTGCGAGCGCGGTGCGCACCAGCAGGCTGCTGTTGGCGCTGGCAACCACGCGTGCGGCTTGAACGGTTTCCTGTGCCAGGTTGTAGCGTTCGCCAGCGTCGACATGGGCCTGGAACCCGACGATGTCATGCCCGGCGAAGCCGCTGCCGATGTGGGGCGTGCCGCGACGGTCGAGGTATTGCTGTGAAGCGAACAGGCCGATTGGCCAGCTGGCGAGGCGTCGGACGAGAAGGTCCGGGTTGTCCGGTTTGATGGTGCGCAGCGCGATGTCCGCTTCACGCTTGGCCAGGTTGAGCATCTCGGTGCCCGCTTTGATTTCCACCCGTACGTCAGGGTACGCGTCATGCAGGCGGGCGACGGCGGGGATCACGAATTCGATGGCCAGCGAGTCCGTGGAGGCGATACGCACGAGCCCGACAGGCCGGTCATCCAGCCCCTCGATGCGCCGCTGCAGTTCATGACTGGCCTGTTCCATCTGCTCCGCGGCGTCCAGGGCGGCCTCGCCTGCGTTGGTGAGCGTATAGCCTTCGGACGTGCGCAAAAACAGCGTTGCGTTCAATGCCTGCTCCAACGCTGCGACCCGTCTGCCCACCGTTGCCTGATCGACATTGAGGGCGCGCGCCGCGCCGCGCAAGGTCGCCACCCGCGCCACTGCCAGAAAGAACCTTGCGTCATCCCAATTCATAGCGTCCACCCCCGCTGCAGATATGCATCGCCAGTATGCTGAATCGCTGCATTATTTCCTATGCCGGTGTGGTTATCCTGAATGCCTTTCACGGGCCGGTGTCACAGCCTGTACCGATCAAATCTATGAGGTGCTCCATGAATTTGCCTGAACGCATTAACTACATTCAGATCACTCAACCCGGCGGCCCGGAGGTTCTGCAACTGGCGCAGACCAACATGCCGGTTCCGGCTGAGCGCGAACTGCTGATCAAAGTCCACGCCGCTGGCATCAACCGCCCGGATGTACTGCAGCGCGCCGGCAAGTACCCGATGAAGCCCGGCATGAGCGTAGTGCCCGGCCTTGAAGTCGCCGGTGAGGTCGTAGGCGTGGGCAGCGCAGTGGCGGATTTCAAGATTGGCGACCGGGTGTGCGCGTTGACCAATGGCGATGGCTACGCCGAATACTGCACCGTCATCGAAACCCAGGCGCTGCCGATCCCCGACGGCGTGGACATGATCCATGCAGCGGCCATACCGGAAACGTTTTTCACGGTCTGGGCCAACCTGTTCGAACTGGGACAGGCGCGGGAGGGCTCGACGGTGTTGATCCACGGTGGCACCAGTGGCATCGGCACGACCGCATTGATGCTCTGCAAAGCACTGGGGATTCGCGCATTCGCCACGGCGGGCAGCGAGGAGAAGTGCGCACAGATCCGCGCCCTGGGCGGTGAAGCGATCAATTATCGCGAGGCTGATTTTGCCAAGGTCATCGCCGAGCGCACCGACAACAACGGCGTCGACGTCATCCTCGACATCATGGGTGGCAGCTATTTCGCGGGCAACGTGGCGTCCCTCGCACGCCGCGGCCGGCTGGTCATCATTGGCTTTCTGGGCGGTGCGTCGGTGAAAGACTTCAATCTGCTGACCCTGCTGGACAAGCAGGCATCGGTCACCGGCTCGATGATGCGTTCGCGCAGCGCGCAGGAAAAGGCCGACGTGGCTCGGGGCGTCAGGAACAACGTCTGGCCGTTGCTGAAAGCGGGTCAGTGCCTGCCGATCATCGACCGTGTCTTCCCGCTCGAAGACGCAGCCGGTGCCCATCAACGCATGGAGCAGGGGGACCACATCGGCAAGATTGTGCTGAAGGTCGTTTGATCCGGACGCATGTTGCCGACGGGACCCTGCGTATCAGCCCCTCAGCGGCCTGAAGAATGCCCTGATTTCCTCTGCCAGCAGCTCAGGCTGTTCCAGTGCCGCGAAGTGGCCTCCACGGGGCATGATTTCCCAGCGGTGGACATCGAAGACCCGCTCGACCCAGCTGCGCGGCGGCATCGGCAGCTCCTTGGGGAAGACAGCCACGCCCAGCGGCGCCGCAACCCGCTCGTCAGCCTTAAACACCAGCGGGTTCTGGCGGTTTTCCTTGTACAGCCGCAGGCTGGCGTCGAGCGTGCCGCCGAACCAGTACAACGCGATGTCGCCGAGCAGCGTGTCCAATGGCACCACGGTTTCAAGGTCGCCTGGGTGATCGACCCAGGCGTGGAATTTTTCAGCGATCCAGGCGGCCAGGCCGGCGGGTGAGTCGGTCAGCGCAAACGCCAGGGTCTGCGGCTTGGTGCTGTGCAGCGCAGCATAGGCGCCTTCGGACGCCGCGAACTGACTGCTGCGGGTGAGGAAGTCCTGCTCCTGCGCGGTCACTGCGTGCGGGCCATCATCGGTGTGCGGCCTGAAGCTGCCGGGAATGTAATTGACGTGCACGCCCGAAAGCATCGCGTGGTTGTCGCGGGCCAGCCACATCGACACGCCCGCCCCGATGTCGCCGCCCTGAGCGCCAAAACGCGTGTAGCCCAAGGTCCTCATCAACGACGCCCAGAGCCCTGCAATCTGCCGGGAACTGACGCCCGGCCGGGCAGGCGCAGGCGAGCAGCCGTAGCCCGGCAGCGACGGCACCACCACATCAAAAGCGTCTGCTGCATCGCCGCCATGGCTGGCCGGATCGGTGAGCAGCGGCAACAGCCGCTCCAGCTCCAGAAAGGAGCCCGGCCAGCCATGGGTGATGATCAGCGGCATGGGCTTGGGGCCGCTGCCGCGCTGGTGTACGAAGTGGATCGGCTGGCCGTCGATGTCGGCAATGAATTGCGGCAACTGGTTGATGCGCCGCTCGACACTGCGCCAGTCGAAGCGCTCGCGCCAGTGACTCAACAGCCGTTGAACGAACGCCGTCGCGGTGCCGTCGTCCCAGCTGTGCGGATCCAGGCCGTCTGGCAGACGCACGCTGCGCAGGCGCCGTTGCAAATCTTCCAGCTGTTCGCTGGGGACGGCCAGGGTGAACGGGCGGATTGGCATGACGATGTCCTGTGCAGTGACCGGATGCGGTGGATGTTCAGGTTGGCTGAATCAACGTTGCTCCACAAGGTTGAGAAAGCGCCGCGTGCGCTCGTTGTCGGGGTTGACGAGGATCTGCTCGGGCGAACCGTCGGCCACAATCTTGCCCGCTTCCATGAACAGCACACGGTCGGCGATATCCTGGGCGAACTTCATTTCGTGAGTCACCAGCAGCATGGTCATCTGCTGCTCGTGGGCAATGGCGCGAATCACCGCCAGCACTTCGCCGACCAGTTCGGGGTCCAGCGCTGAAGTGACCTCATCGAACAGCATCACCTGCGGACGCATCGCCAGCGCCCGGGCAATCGCCACTCGCTGCTGCTGGCCTCCGGACAGCTGCGCTGGCCAGGCGTTGGCTTTGTGGCCGAGCCCCACCCGTGCGAGGTACTGATGGGCGCGCTCGCGCGCCTCCTCGCGGCTGAGCTTCAGCACCCGAAACGGCGCCTCGGTGACGTTTTCCAGCACCGTGAGGTGCGGAAACAGGTTGAATTGCTGGAACACCATGCCGACCCGATGCTCCACCGGCGCCTTCTTCGTGCCAGGCCAGCGCCAGCCCGATGAACGCCCCGGCACCGATGCGCCCGCCACTTCGATGCTGCCTTGCTGGTAGGTTTCCAGCCCCTTGATCAGTCGCAGGACCGTGGATTTGCCCGAGCCGCTGGGGCCGATCAGCGCGACTTTCTGGCCTTGTGGGATGCTCAGGTCCAGATGGTCGATCACCCGGTTGGCGCCGAATTGCTTGACCACCTGTTTGAGGACAATCTGCGGCGCACTCAGAGGTGAGCCGTGTGCGAGATCAGACATGACTGCGCCTTTCGAAGTATTTGAACAAGAGAGAAGTGGGGATGCTGATCGCCAGAAACATCAGCGCCATGACCGTGTACGGTTCGTTGTAGCGATAGGTCATGCCGGCGATCTGTTTGGCCGCCTGGAACAGTTCGGGAATGGTGATCACGGCCAGCAGCGGAGTTTCCTTGAACATGCCGATCAGGTAATTGCCAAGCACCGGCAGCATCGGCTTGAGCGCCTGCGGCAGGATGATGCGCTGCCACGTGGTGGCGGGGTCGAAATCCAGCGCACGCGCCGCTTCCCATTGTCCCGCCGGCACGCCGTCGATGGCGCCGCGGAACGCTTCAGCGATGTAAGCGCCGTAATACAGCCCCAGACCGATCACCCCAGTCGTGATTGCCGGCAACGTGATGCCGGCCAATGGAAAGGCGAAGAACAGCACGTACAGCTGCACCATCAGCGGCGTATTGCGGAAAAAGCTCAGGTACCCGGCGCTCAGGCGACGGACCGCGGCAAACCGCGTGCGTTGGGCCAACGCCAGCAGCAGGCCGACAAGCACGGCGAGCAGAAACCCCAGCACGACCACCTGCACGGTGACCACCAGCCCGTCGAACAGGTCCGGAACGATCGACCAGGCGAATGCGTAATCGAAGTTCATGCAGCCACCCCGCGACGCCACGAGGTCACGCGTTGTTCGTAGCGTCTGACCAGCCAGCTCAGCGGCCAGGCCATGGCGAAATAACACACCAGCACGATGCTCCAGATCAGTGTCTGCTGGCCCAGCGTGGTGATCAGTTGCCCGCCGGAGAAGGTCAGGTCGCTCAGGGTGATCAGCGACACCAGCGACGTGGTCTTGAGCAGTTCCACCAGTTGGTTGCCCATGGGCGGCAGCATGAAGGGCAGCGCTTGCGGCAACACAATGCGGCGGAACGCAGTCAGTGCGTCGAAGTCCAGCGCGCGAATCGCATCGCGCTGGCCGCGACTGACGTTGCTCAGCGCCGAACGCACGATTTCCGAGCCGTAGGCAGAGAACGTCAGGCCAAGCCCGAGAATGCCGGTGACCATCGGCGACAGGCTGATGCCGAACAGCGGCAGGATGAAAAACAGGTAGAACAGCAGGACCAGGGCAGAGATACCGCGCAGGATTTCCACGTACACCGTGGCTATCCAGCGCAGTGCCCGCCAGGGCGACAGGCGCATCAGGGCGATGACGAAGGACATCATCACCACGATCAGTTGCGCGAAAAACGTGATCTGCAGCGTCACCAGTGCGCCGTTGGCAAGCTGACGAGCAATGAAACGTGCCGTTTCCACGGCAGAAGGATCGATGAACATGGCCGTACTCGTGTGGGTCGGGGCCGGATCAGGCGTGCGGATGGTTGAACGTGCCACTGAGGTAGAGCGGACACAGGCGTTCTGTGGGAGTGAGCTTGCTCGGGGCCGCCATCGGAAGAAGACGGACTGCCGGGCTTTGCATTTGCAGTGCATGTCCCGGCCCCTTCGTGAGCAAGCTCACTCCCACAGTGGAGGGTTCGTCAATCCAGCCACTGTCCTTTTGCTGATGGGCCTTAACGGTTGCAGCGTTGCTCGGCGGTGACGTCAGCCGGTGGCAGCTCGTTTTCGGTGTAGCCGTACTTCTGCAGAATCTTCAGCAGCTCGCCAGAGGCGCGCAGTTTGGCCAGTTGCTCGTTGAACGCCTGGGTGAATTCCGGATCGTTCTTGGGCAGGCCGTAGGCGTGGTAATTCCAGGTCGGCTTGCCTTCAGCATCGGGAATCTGGTCGAACGGCAGCGCACGCTCAATGGCCGGGCTGTTGGCTTTCTTGACCAGGCTGATGATCTCCGCATCCGGGAAATACACCACGTCGACGCGATCGGCCTGCAGCGCCGCGAGGGCTTCGGTGTCCTTGTCGAACAGCACGACGTTGCCGGTGGCAATGCCGCTGTCCTTGGCTTCCTGAACCTGATTGCTGCCGGGCTGGGTGGCCAGGCGCGCCTTGCCATTGGCGGCGACGTCTTTGAGGCTGTGCAGCTTGAGCGGGTTGCCGGCCTTGACGATGAAGGCGCCGCCGGAGCGGGTCACCGGGTTGGAGTAGCCGATCACCTTGCAGCGCGCCGGGTTGATGAACAGTCCGGCGCCAATCAGATCGAAGCGGCCTGCGGCGAGCCCCGGTACCAGCGAACCGAATTCGGTGATGGGCGTTTCCACCTTGGTGATCCCCAACTGCGAGAGGATTGCCTGGAGAATCTCGACGTTGGCGCCCACGGTCTTGCCATTGGTGTCGATGTACGCGTAGGGCTGCTCGTTGGCAATCCCGGCGGTCAGGCCATGAGTGCGACCTTTTTCCAGCAGACCGGCGCTGGCGGACGAGGCGAGGAGGGCGTTCAACAGCACGGCGGAGCCGATTAAAGCAGACGGCGATTTAAGGCCTTTCATGGGAATGCTCGAAGTCAGAGGCTGAGGTAAGGGTAGGGGGTCGATGCCAGGTTCAGGGTTTCCAGATGCCGACGTCCTTGGCGTCCACTGCCTTGGGCAGCAGGCCTGCGGCGAAGAACGCGTCGGCGATCTTCTGCTGTTCGCCCAACTGGTCCGCTTTCACAGGCTCCACCTGATAACTGCGGTGGGCGTTGGCGGCTTCCACGGTTTGCACATCAAGGTTGCCCCACAGTGGGCCGAGCACTTGAGCGGCGTCGCGCGGGTTTTTCTTGATCCAGTTGCCCGCTTCCTGAAGCTGCTGATACACAAGCTTGAGCACCTCAGCATGCGCCGTCGCGTAGGCGGTGCTGGTCAGGTAATAGCGTTTGTAACTGGCAAGGCCGGCGCCATCGGCGAGGGTTCGGGTCGGCAACTGGCGCTGAACGCTGGTGAGGAAGGGCTCCCACGTCACCCACGCGTCGACCTTGCCGTTCTCGAAGGCAGCGCGGCCGTCGGCAGGGGTGAGGTACGCCGGCTGAATGTCGGCGAAGGTCAGTCCGGCCTTGTTCAGCGCGGCGATCAGCAGGTAGTGCGTGCCGGCAGCCTTGGTCACCGCGACCTTCTTGCCCTTGAGGTCCGACAGCTGCTGAATGGGCGAATCCTTGGACACCACGATCGCTTGCGCACTGGGCGACGGTGATTCTTCTGCGAAATAGGTCAGTTTGGCCTGCGCGGCCTGGGCAAAGATCGGCACGGTGTCGGCGACATCGGCGCTGATGTCGACATTGCCGATGTTCAGCGCTTCCAGCAGCGGCAGACCGCTGGGGAACTCATGCCAGCTGATGTCGATGTTGTCCTTGGCGAGGGCTTTTTCCAGCGTGCCCTGAGCTTTGAGCAGAGTGATCAGGGTCGACGATTTCTGGTAGCCGATGCGCACGGTTTCCTGCGCCCGCGCCGGGAGGGGCAGTGCAGAGGCCAGTGTAAAGACCAGGGCAATCGCCAGGCCTGCGAGCAACGGACGACGAAGCATCGATGAGGAGCGGTCAGGTGCGAGGTGCATGGTTGAACTCACAATCGGTTGATGGCTGGCTGGCGGTAAGCCATCGATCATAGAGTTCTAAAAAATATTCTTTAAATACCTTATGGCTATTAGCTTATGCAGGCTTGTACAGGTTGGCTGACGCACCGACCTCTTCCCGGCTAAAGCCGGTCCTGCAGACGCTGCAAGTGTGTGGTCGGACCGGCTCCGGGCATTCCCAAATTCCGGCAGGCACAGTCCCTGTAGGAGCGCGCTTGCCCGCGAAGGCTGAGTTCCAGACGCTGCATATCCAACTGATGCTCCGACCTCTTCCCGGCTAAAGCCGGTCCTGCAGACGCTGCAAGTTTGTCGCAGGACCGGCCCTGGGCATTCCCGAATTCCGGCAGGCACGATCCCTGTAGGAGCGCGCTTGCCCGCGAAGGCAGAGCCAGGGATGGGCGATCACGTCATGCGTGCTCGCCTTTTCTGAGCCCAGGCAGGGCGCTTACTTTTCGGCGACTTCGTTGGCCTTTTCAGGATTGAAGCCGTCGAAACTGTCGAACACACCCATGAAGCCCGAAACAGTGGCTTCACGCGCCCAGTCGCGCTGCAGCTCGCAGTACATCTGCACGCGGCTGATCAACTTCACCCCCGCTTGCTCCATGCGACGCAGCGCCGCCTCGTGCGCGGCGACCGACGTACCGCCCACCGCGTCCACTGGCACATAGACTTCGTAGCCTTCCTGAATCGCATCCAGGGCAGGGAAGGTCAGACACGCCTCTGTCCACAGCGCGGTGATGATCAGCTTGCGCCGGCCGAGCGCCTTGACCGCCTGCTTGAATTCGGTGTCTTCCCAGCTGTTGATCGAGGTGCGATCGTACGTCGGCAAATGCCCCAGCACGTCTTGCAGCTCCTGAATCGGCGGCTTGTTGCGGCCGGTCTGGACGTTGACCGTGGAGTGGATGATAGGGAGGTTGTAGTTCAGCGCGGCCTTGGCGACGCTGGTGATATTGAAGACCAGCTCCTGGCGCGACATCGAACGGATCGATGAGACCTGGATCGGCTGGTAATCGATGATGATCAACGCCGAGTTGTCGGGCGACAACAGCTGATCGGTGACGGGATTACGGAGAGTTTCGCTCGCCATTACGAGATCCTTTTTTGTGGTTGTGATGCACGCTTGCGCGGCACTTGGATGGGGCTCTTCCCTGGGCGAAGGTCGCTCGTCAGCGCTGCGGCCAATGGCGACCAGACATTGCGGGTCTGGCGTTACCGGCGACCTCGCTTGAGGAACAACATTGTGCTGTTGCTCCACATGCTCCGGTAGTAGCATTCCGAGGCAAGCTGTGTTGCCAAAAGGGGAACAGTGATTTGGATATCGAAGAGCTTCGCACGTTTGTAGAGGTGGCCGATGCGGGGGGCGTTTCGCCTGCTGCGCTTCGGCTGGGTGTCGCCAAGTCAATCGTCAGTCGCAGGCTGGCCAGACTGGAAACCGAGCTGGGCGTGCAGCTGCTTGCCCGCTCTACGCGCAAAACCGCGCTGACTGAAGCCGGCTCGACGTTTCGGGATTACGCGGCGCGTGTCTGCGCCGAAATGGACGTCGCCAGAGAAGCGATTTTGCCGACCGGTGCCTTGCGTGGCCGCCTGCGTGTTGCGGCGCCGCTTTCTTTTGGCCCGACCCATTTCGCGCCGTTGCTGGCGGAATTGGCCCGGCGTCATCCCGAGCTGCATGTCCAGACCTGCTACAGCGACCGCTTCGTCGACCTCATCGCCGAGGGCTACGACTGCGCGATCCGGGTGGGCTACTTGCAGGATTCCAACCTGATGGCGCGCTGCATCGGGCCGATCAACACCCGGCTGGTCGCGAGTCCGCGCTACGTCCAGACTCACGGTGCGCCGCAGTCGCCGGACGAACTCATCGCCCATGAAGCGCTGATGAAGGGCACCGAAGCCTGGCAATTCATGGACGGCAACAAGGTGATTTCGGTTCGCCCGCAAGGGCGGTTCAAGGCCGACAGTGGTGTGGCCCTGGTCGCCGCGGCGGTGGCGGGGCTGGGCGTTGCCTACCTGCCCGATTGCCTGACTTACGACGGCATTGCATCAGGCACTCTGGTGCCGATCATGACGGCCTATCCGCCGCCGCCTGCGGGTGCGTACGTCGTGCGCCCACCGGGCCAGCATCCGGCACAGAAGATTCGCGTGCTGACTGAACTGTTGATCGAATACTTCGGAGAGTCGCCGCACTTTGCCGCGGATCTGGCTGCCGGGCCCGAGCGTTAAAGAGGACTGTCGGCGAGGGGTGAAGGGCAGAAGCAACGAACGGCCTGGCGGTGAGCGACAGGCCGTTCGGGTCACAAGGGATTGTTTGATGCCCGATATCAGAACAGCAGCTTGAACACTGCGATGACGACGATCAGGCCGATCAGGAAAATGATGCCAACGGTACCGCCCAGAAACTTCAGCATAAAACTTACTCGCGACAAATGGATTCATAATGCTTGACCGTCCGGGCCGCCGCTTGGTTCGGTTTTTTTCCATTCTCCATGCCCGTCCTGAGCGCCACATCGCGTCGGGCTTTAATCTCTTGATCAAGGCGTAAACCATGCAGCGACTGATTTTTCTGGCAGGGATGTTGTTAGGCACGCAAGCGATGGCCAATGGCGCCATTGAACCGGTGGTGAAGTGGACCCTTCTCGATCAGAACGACAAGGCCTATACGCTGGACAGCCAGGCGCACGTGCTGCTCGTGGCGCGGAGCATGTCGGCGGCCAAGCTCGTCAATGCCGCCGTCGGCGACGCCCCTCAGGGATACCTCGAAGAGCGGGGTGTGGTTTACGTGGCGGATATCGAGATGATGCCTTCGCTGGTCAAGATGGTCGCGGTGCCGGCGATGCGCTCGGCCAAATACCGGATTCTGCTCGACCGCGACGGCAGGGTCGCGCGGCAGTACAACGGCGACAGGGACTCGGTTCAGTGGCTGACCTTGCAAGACGGCGCCGTTGTGCAGGAAAAGCGCTTCACTGACGGCGCAGCGCTCAAACAGGCGGTCGCGCAGCAGGCACAGCCCTGATCAGGCACCGACCGCCGCGCGCTCGAAGATCGTCTTCATGTAGCCGGAGATCATCGTTGAATCACCGAAGATCTCCCGCAGGCTGAGCTCGGCGTTGACCAGATGCAAGTGCAGCTGCTCCTGAACCCGGGCTTCGCCATACAGGGAAACGAACGTGCTTTTGCCCGCGTCCTTACCCTGATCCTTGTCGCTGTCGGGGCAGCTGTCTCGCAGATCGTCATACATCTGAAACGCCTGCCCCAGTTCCACGGCAAACACCTGCAACTGCGGCCTGACGCTTTCGGCTGCGTTGCTGATCAGCCAGGCCATGTCAACGATGGCGCCAAACAGAACGCCGGTCTTGAGGTTATTGGTCACGGCAATCTCCTCGGGACTGCGCGGGTGCTGACCGTCGCGCAGGTCCTGAAACTGACCGCGCACCAGGCCTTGCATACCGACGGCATTGGCGGCCAGTTCGACCAGCTGGGTCCGGGTCGCTGGCGCCAGATCGCTGATCGAGGCGATCACCCCGAATGCGCGGCTCAACAGTGCCACGGCGGTGAGGATCGCAACGTCTTCGCCGAACTTCAGATGCACCGTGGGCCGGCCGCGCCTGAGGGCGGCGTTGTCCATGCACGGCATGTCGTCGAGCACCAGCGACGCTGCGTGGATCATCTCCACCGCGCAGCCCAGGTCCAGCCCCGAAGTGCCTTCATGGCCCAGACCCTCGGCCGCGAGCATCAACAGAATAGGGCGCATGCGTTTGCCCGGCGCCAACGTACACTCACGCATGGCCAGGGCAACCAGATCGCGTTCATTGCCACTCTCCGGCAGCAACTCATCGAGTCGCTTCTCGATGGATGCACGTACGTGAGAGAGACGCTCAGTGAAGCTGTGATCAAGGGAAGCGTCTGTGTCGATGGTCATCGGGAGGTGCACCTCAGCCTGTGGCGATTGAACGTAGCGATTGAACGGCGCTACCGGATCCTTTGACCTGCAGCCTGAAATACGCGGAACGACTCAACGTTCCAGCTGCCTGAGTCTGGGTAAAACTTGTACAAAATATGCGTCGATTGGCATTCTTGTACAAGTTCCGTCAGCTAAATGACCACGCCGGGTGCAAAATGATTCAAGAATGTGGGGCTTGTGATGAGTGACAGCGATCTGAGTCGACGCAAAGACGATCATCTGAACATCGTCCTGGACCGCCGTGCAAGCGGTCACGGAGCAAGTACCGGCTTTGACGCCTGGCAATTCGAACACTGTGCGCTGCCTGAACTGGATCTGGCTGCAATCGATCTGCGCAGTGCGCTGGCGGGCAGGCCACTCAAGGCGCCGCTGCTGATCAGTTCGATGACCGGCGGGGCGCAGCGGTCGACCGCCATCAACCGTCATCTGGCCGAAGCGGCGCAGGCGCTGGGCATTGCCATGGGCGTCGGTTCGCAGCGCGTCGGTCTCAGAAGCGGCAACGATCAGGGGCTGACCCGCGAACTGCGGCGCCTGGCACCAGACGTTCCGCTGCTGGGCAATATCGGCGCTGCGCAATTGCTGGAGCGCGACGGGCTCGATCTCGCACGCCGCTCGGTCGACACACTGCAGGCGGACGCGCTGATCATTCATCTCAATCCGCTGCAGGAAGCGGTGCAGACCGAGGGTGACCGGAACTGGTGTGGCGCGCTGGAGGCGATTGGCCGCACCGTTGAAACCGTCGGTGTACCAGTGATCGTCAAGGAAGTCGGCGCGGGGATCTCCGCTGCGGTGGCCCAATCCCTGGCCAGTGTCGGCGTGCAGGTCATCGATGTCGCCGGCATGGGCGGCACCAGTTGGGCGGCGGTCGAGGCCGAACGGGCGGTGTTGCCCGCCGACCGCGCGGTGGCGGCGGCCTTTACTCATTGGGGCATTCCCACGGCCACCAGCCTGCGCAGCGTACGCGAGGCGCTGCCGGGGATGACGCTGATCGCCTCCGGCGGCATCCGCGATGGCGTCGACGCGGCCAAGGCGATCTGTCTGGGCGCCGATCTGGTTGGCCAGGCGGCGGGCGTATTGCGCGATGCGACGCTGTCGACCGAGGCGGTGATCGAGCATTTCGACATCGTCATCCGGCAGTTGCGGATTGCCTGCTTTTGCACCGGGTCGGCGGATCTGACGGCGCTTCGCAACGCGCGCCTGTTGCCACGCGAGCCATGGCGCATGACGCCTCCATGAGCCACTTTGGCGTGGTGGCACCCGCGTTCTACAGTCATTTCCAGACCTTTCAGGCGTTGGCGTCAGCCCTCATCGATCGTGGCCATCGCGTCACGTTCTTTCAGCAGGCCGATACCCGCCGCTGGCTGGCGGACCCGCGCATCGCGTTCCATTCGCTGGGCGCGACCAGCCATCCGCCGGCAAGCCTTGGGCCGACATTGCAACGCGCCGCGGCATCCAATAACCCGTTGCGCCTGCGCGGGGTGATCCGCGACCTGTGCAACAGCACCCGCATGCTGTGCGCCGAGCTGCCCGACGCCTTGCGCGAACGGGGTGTCGATGCATTGCTGTGCGACCAGATGGAAGCCGCCGGTGGCCTGGTTGCTGAGGCGCTGGCGTTGCCGTTCATCTCGGTGGCCTCCGCGCTGCCCATCAACCGCGAGCCACAGATTCCGTTGGCGGTGATGCCGTTCGCCTATGCCGAGGACGAGCGCAGCAGGCGCATGTACGAAGGCAGCGAGCGGGTTTATGACTGGCTGATGCGACCGCTGAGCCGCGTCATCGGTGACGCCTGCCGACAGCTGTCCATCGAGCCGCGCAGCGGGCTTCATGAGTGCCTGTCGCCGTACGCGCAGATCAGCCAGACCTTTGACGGCTTCGATTTCCCGCGAACCCGTTTGCCGGTCACCTTCCATGCCGTCGGGCCGTTGCGCACGCCGGGGCAGCACGCGGCAGGCGAATGGAACATCGATCCCGACCGGCCATTCGTGTTCGCCAGCCTGGGCACGCTTCAGGGCGGGCGCATGGGCATGTTCACTCAGATCGCCAAAGCCTGTGCGCGACTCGACGCCCAGTTATTGATCGCCCACTGCGGTGGCCTCGGCCCGGCGCAGGAACAGCAGCTCAAGCGGATCGGGGCGACATGGGTCACCGATTTCGCTCCACAGCAATGGGCGCTGGAGAAAGCCAGCGTGGCCGTGACCCACGGAGGCCTGAACACGGTGATGGATGCAATCAAGGCACGCACGCCCATGCTGGTGATGCCCATCGGCTTCGATCAGCCCGGCGTTGCATCGCGGGTGGCTTACGCGGGCGCCGGGCTGCAGTTGGGCCGTCGCGCGCGCGCGGGCACGATTCACGAGGCGCTGAGGCGCCTGCTGGACCATCCTCCTGAGCCGCTGCAGCGTCTGGCGGCAGAACTGGATCGGGCCGGCGGCACCGCGCGCGCCGCTGACATCGTCGAGTCGGTGATCCGCAGCGTCGCGCCGGCAGCGGCGCGGGAGACTCCATGACCTACGACCTGATTTTCGCCGGAGGCGGCCTGGCCAACGGTCTCATTGCGTGGCGGCTCAGACAGCTGCGCCCCGAGCTGAATATTCTGTGCATCGAAGAGCAGCCGCACATGGGCGGCAATCACACCTGGTCGTTCCACGCGCAAGACCTCAGTGCCGCTCAGCAGCAGTGGATCGCTCCCTTGGTGGTGCAACGATGGCCTTGCTACGACGTGCATTTCCCCGGCGGCGCGCGACGGCTGCCTTCGGAATACGCCAGCGTCACGTCCGAGCGTTTCGTGCAGGTGATTGAAGCCGCGCTTGGCGACGATGTGCGCACCGGAGAAACGATCGCCGAGGTCAGTCCCCGTTCAGTGCGGCTGGCCAGCGGCGAGACGCTTCATGCCGGCGCCGTCATTGATGGGCGAGGGGTCAAAGGCAGCCCGCACCTGGTGTTGGGCCAGCAGGCGTTTCTCGGCCAGTTGCTGCAATTGCAGGCGCCTCACGGGCTCGAGGCGCCGATCATCATGGATGCGCGGGTGGCGCAGGGCGACGGTTACCGGTTCGTCTACGTGCTGCCGTTCTCAGCCGATACCGTGCTGGTTGAAGACACCCATTATGTGGATCAGCACGTACTGTGCGCCGAGCAACTGCGTCGCCATATCGACGAGTACGCCCAGGCGCAGGGCTGGACCGTCGCCGCGTGCCTGCGTGAAGAGCAGGGCGTGTTGCCCATCACGCTGGCCGGCGACTTCGATCGCTTCTGGGCGCAGGGCCAAGGGCAGCCGCGATCCGGCCTGCGCGCCGGGCTGTTCCACTGCACCACCGGTTATTCGTTGCCCGACGCCGTCAGGCTGGCCGACTGGTTTGCGTCGCAGCGCAATCTGCAAGCGGATGCGCTCGCCGACGGTATCCAGACATTCGCTCGGCAGGCCTGGCGCCGTCAGCGCTTCTATCGCCTGCTCAACCGCATGTTGTTTCTGGCGGGACGACCTCAGGACCGCTGGCAAGTCATGCAGCGCTTCTACCGCCTGCCCGAAGGATTGATCAGCCGGTTCTACGCCGGCCATAGCCGCCTGACGGACAAGCTTCGTATCGTCTCCGGCAAACCGCCCGTTCCAGTGCGCGCGGCGATACGCGCGATGCTCCGTTTCCTGCCCCGCCACTACGAGACCCGAGAATGACCGAAGCGAAGAAAGCCATCGTGATTGGCGCAGGATTTGGCGGCCTGGCCTTGGCCATCCGTCTTCAGGCGGCTGGCGTGCAGACCACGTTGCTGGAAAAACGCGACAAGCCCGGTGGACGCGCCTACGTGTACCACGACGAGGGGTTCACCTTCGACGCAGGCCCCACGGTGATCACCGACCCTACCGCCATCGAGGAGCTGTTCACCCTGGCGGGCAAGTCGATCGAGGACTATGTCGAACTGCTCCCGGTAGCGCCGTTTTATCAGCTGTGCTGGGAGGACGGATCGCGCTTCGATTACGCCAACGATCAGGCCTCGCTGGACCGTCAGATCGCTGCGTTCAACCCGCAGGACGTCGCCGGCTACCGGGATTTTCTTGCGTATTCCAAAGCCGTGTTCCGCGAGGGCTACCTGAAGCTGGGCACGGTGCCGTTTCTGTCGTTCCGCGACATGATCCAGGCGGGTCCGCAACTTGCCCGATTGCAAGCCTGGCGCAGTGTCTATTCGATGGTGTCCAGATTCATTCAGGACGACAAACTGCGGCAGGCGTTCTCCTTTCATTCACTGCTGGTGGGCGGCAACCCGTTCGCCACTTCGTCGATCTACACGCTGATCCACGCACTTGAAAGGGAGTGGGGCGTGTGGTTTCCCAAAGGCGGCACCGGCGCGCTGGTCAATGCACTGGTGAAGCTGTTCGAGGACATCGGCGGGCGCATCGAACTCAATGCCAACGTCGCGGGCATCGACATCGAGGCCAACCGGGCCACCGGCGTGCGCCTTGAGGATGGCCGCCGGATCGCGGCCGACAGCGTCGCCTCGAATGCCGACGTCGTGCACACCTACGCCCGACTCCTCGGTGATCACCCGCGCGGCGTTCAGGAAAGCGCGCGGCTCAAGGGCAAGCGCTACAGCAATTCGCTGTTCGTCATTCACTTCGGCCTGAAGCGGCCGCAGCCGCAGTTGCAGCACCACACGGTGTGTTTCGGCCCTCGTTATCGCGCGCTGATACAGGAAATATTCAAAGGTGATGCGCTGGCCGAAGACTTCTCCCTGTACCTGCACGCGCCCTGCGTGACCGATCCAAGCCTGGCGCCGGCCGGCTGTTCCAGCCATTACGTTCTGTCGCCGGTGCCGCACCTGGGCAATGCGCCCATCGACTGGAAGACCGAGGGGCCGCGTTACCGTGACCGCATATTCGACTACCTTGAAAAGCACTACATGCCTGGCCTGCGCGACGATCTGGTGACATCGCGGATCTTTACGCCAGACGATTTCCAGAGCGAACTGAACGCCCATCTCGGCTCCGCATTTTCCCTGGAACCGATCCTGACGCAGAGCGCCTGGTTTCGACCGCACAACCGCGACGCCAGCCTGCACAATGTGTACCTGGTCGGCGCCGGCACCCATCCTGGCGCCGGGGTGCCAGGGGTTATCGGTTCGGCCAAGGCCACCGCAGGCGTGATGCTGGAGGATCTGCACCCGTGAACGCCCATGACGCTGACGATCAGCACTTGCTTGATCACGCCACCACCAGCATTGCGGTCGGCTCGAAGAGTTTTGCGGCAGCGTCGCGCCTGTTCGATCCCGCCACGCGGCGCAGTGCCGTAATGCTCTATGCGTGGTGTCGGCATTGCGACGATGTCATCGACGGACAGGAAGCGGGGCACTCGGCCACGCTGGTCGGGGATCAGGAAGTCCAGCGCCGACTGGCCGATCTGGTGGCCCAGACCCAGGGCGTTTACGCCGGCCTGCCTGTAGAAACCGAGGCGTTCGCGGCGTTTCGCGACGTGGTCATTCGTCACCGGATCAAGGAGACCTATGCATTGGAGCATCTGGCCGGTTTTGCGATGGATGTTCAACAGCGCCAGTACCGCTGCGTCGACGACACGCTGGAGTACTGCTACCACGTGGCGGGCGTCGTCGGGCTGATGATGGCTCAGGTCATGGGCGTGAGCGACGAACCCACGCTGGACCGGGCATGTGATCTGGGCATGGGATTTCAGCTGACCAACATCGCCCGCGACATCGTTGAAGACGCAAGCGTCGGCCGTTGTTATCTGCCCCAGAACTGGCTGGAGGAGTTCTCGATCCCTCGCGAGCGGCTGGCCGAGGCGCAATACCGCGACGCACTGGCGGTATTGGCGCGACGACTGGTTGACATGGCCGAGCCTTTTTACACCAGTGCCGAGGCAGGCCTGACGTCCTTGCCCTGGCGCTCGGCGTGGGCAGTGGCAACGGCCAGCGGCGTGTACCGCGAGATTGGCGTCAAGGTCCGCAAGCAGGGCAGCAGCGCCTGGGATGCGCGGGTGTCCACCAGCACCTTCGACAAGCTGCGTCTGGTGCTCGCCGGACTCGGGCGTGCGATCAGCTCCCGTGGCCGTCGCTGGCCTGAGCGCAGGGCTGAGCTGTGGCAGCGTCCGCGTCATGCTTCTTCAGAGAGCCGCCATGAAGATCGCGCAGCTGCTTGCGAAGGCTCGACGTAGCGGGCGCGTAGAGAAAACCGAATGATACGCAGCGATCCTTCCCCGACACGGCGTGGTGCATCAGGTGCGCCTGATAGAGCCGCTTGAGGTAGCCGTTTCTGGGCACGTACTTGAGCGGCCAGCGCTTGTGGACCAGCCCGTCGTGCGCCAGAAAATACAGGAAACCGTACGCCGTCATGCCCGCACCGACCCACTCCAGCGGGTGCATCCCTTGTGTGCCAAGGGCAATCAGCACGATGGCAAAGCCTGCGAAGACCACCGCGTACAAGTCATTTTTTTCGAACCAGCCGGTTCGGGGCTCATGGTGGGACCGATGCCAGCCCCAGCCCCAGCCATGCATCACGTATTTATGCGCGACGAACGCGAAGCCTTCCATGCCGATGACCGTGGACAGAAAAACCAGTGCGTTCAACATCATCCGAATCGCTCGAGGGAAACCAGACTATTCAGACCGTCCCGGGCGATGGAACGTTCTGGGTTTATGCGCCGCCGGACCGTCCGGCTCACGCGGGTTCGACCACAAACACCAGGCTGGGCGGCTTGCCCGGAACGTCATCCAGCGTTGCGCTGCGGTGCATGCCGATTTTTTCCAGCACCCGGATGGAGGCCAGGTGGTCGGGCCGGACCACGGCCCAGACACGTTCGATGCCAGGCTGAGCGAACGCTGTCTGCAGGGCGAACCTGCCCAGTTCTGTCGCGTACCCCTTGCCCCACGCATCGCAGGCGAAGCGATAGCCGATGTTGAGCCGCGACTCGCCCAGATAATCGTAATGACCCACGCCGCCGAAACCTGTGAGCCGGTGCGGCGCCGCTTGTTCCGCGATTGCCCACCAGCCGAAGCCGTGCTGCTGCCAGTGTTCGATCCATGTGCGGATAAGGGCATCGGCTTGCGCGATGGACGTCATCGGTCCGGCCGGATTGAAGCGCTGGGTCTCAGGGTCGCTGTAGATGTCGAACAGGCGAGCGGCGTCGCCCGGTTCAGGAGGGCGGTAGATCAGGCGATCACTTGAAACGGGCATGGTATCGGCTCGGCGGCAGCGTGGGTTCACACCGCGCAGTATAAGCCGTGCAGATGCCCCGCGCCCGGACGTATCGCCGGGCACGATGGCAGCCCGCTCGGCCATGCAGGCTCAGTGAGAAGGCTTCACGGTTTTTCGTGGGCCAGTTCGATGTCGGCCGGTGCGACCGGGCGAACGCCGCCTGCGCGAGTGATTGCGTGCAGCACGACGCCGACCAGGAGCAGGGCACCGGCGCGCAGCCAAGTGTCCAGACTCTGCTGACTCAGCAGCAACAGGCAGGAGGCAATACCCAGCACAGGCACCCAGGTCGGTACCCGAAAGTGCGGCGTCTGCACCTTGTCCTTGCGCAACACCAGCACTGCCAGGTTGGTGCTGATGAACACGAAGAGCAGCAACAGCACGACGGTCTGCGCCAGAGTGGCCAATGAACCGGTCAGCGTCAGGATCACCGCCAGCACCGAGGTGACCAGGATCGCCACGCCGGGCGTGCGTCGCGTCGGCAGCACGTACGTCAACGGCCCCGGCAGCAAGCCCTGACGCGCCATGCCGTACGCCAGTCGGCTGGACATGATCATCGTCAGCAACGCGCCATTGGCCACGGCGACCAGAGCGATGAAGGCGAACAGACGAGGCGGGATGCCCAGCCCCGACGCTTTCACCACCTCCAGCAACGGCGCCGAAGAGTGGAGCAATTGCTCGACAGGCATGACAGCCGCGGCGGCGATGGCCACGCCCATGTAGATGGCACCGGCGATCAGCAACGCACCGAACAGCGCTCGCGGATAGGTGGTGCGCACGTTGCGAATCTCTTCCGCCAGATTGGCAGACGTCTCGAAACCGACGAACGAATAAAATGCCAGCAGCGCTGCACTCAGCACCGCGACGGCGGGGTTGATGCCGGTCTTGAAGGTCAAGGCCCTGCCCAGGTCCGCTTCACCCGAGCGGAAAAACCAGGCCGCTGCGAATATCACGATCAGCAGCCCGGAGATTTCGATCAGCGTCATGACCAGATTGGCCGACAGCGATTCCTTGATCCCGCGCGCATTGAGCAGCGCGATCACCGCCAGAAACGCCAGCGCCGCGTAATGAGGCGAAACCTCGATGAACGGCGACAGATAGTCACCTGCGAAGGCCAGAGACAAGCCGGCGGCGCTGGTCACGCCCGCAGCGAGCATGCAGAACCCGACAAGAAACGAAATCAGTGGCGATTTGAATGCCTTGCCGGCGAACACTGCCGAGGCGCCGGCGTGAGGATATTTGGTGACCAGCTCGGCATAGGAGCCGGCGGTTAGCAAAGCGAACAACAAAGCAATGAGCAACGGCACCCAGACCGCGCCGCCGACCTGGCCGGCGATGGTGCCCGCCAGCGCGTAAACGCCTGCACCCAGCACGTCGCCGAGGATGAACAGCAGCAACATGGGGCCTGAAACCGCCCGCTTGAGTGCTGATGAGGATTGACTGATTGCGCTCGCCATTGCTGCTCCTTGCTCTTCGTCTGGTCCGTGATCGGGGTCGCCAACGCGTTGCACCTCACCTCACGGCTATTCAAAAGATCGTAGGGGCGCAAGAAGATTCAGGACATTTTTCAAACCCTGGACCACGGACGGTCTCGTTGTAGCCCAGGGCTGTGGGCAGAGTCGCAGGCGTATTGCTGCAAAAAGATGACTGCTGGCGCGGGTCTGACCTATCTTTTCAAAGGATCGGCTCAGACGACCACGGGCAGAGCGCCCACACGCAGTGTTCTTTCAGAGGTTGAATATGCTCGGGCTTCATGCATGCAGACTCCTGTGTATGGCGGTCACGTTGCTGGCGCTGCCGGGCTTTGCGCTGAGCGAGCAGGCGTGCGATCACCTGAAAGCCACCGGCAACGCCGAGTACCCGCCATATCTGTGGCGCGATCCCCACGACTCCCAACGCCTGATCGGCGCCAACGCTGACCTGATCAAACATCTGGGCACGCTGTTGGGGCTGCGGATCGACGTCGTTTACGGCGGGCCGTGGTCTCGGGCGCAGGAAGAGGTGAGGGCGGGACGTATCGACATGCTCGCCGGGTATTTCGTCACGGCCGATCGTGAGCAGACGCTGAATTTCGTCAAACCGGCGTTCCTGTTCACGCCCAGCATGGTATGGGTCAGGCGCGACGAGGCCTTTCCCTATCATCAATGGTCCGACCTGACAGGGCGCAGCGGAGGAACGCTGGTCGACAACAGCTTCGGTCAGGCCTTCGATGACTACGCCAGGGCCAATCTGTCGCTGGAGGAGGTGCCCACCGCCAGCCAGGCATTTCAGAAGCTCATCCTCAAACGCAACGATTACGTGATCTTCGAACAATTTCCCGGCATGGCGCTGGCCAGGAAGCTGGGCATTGAAGCCGATGTCGTTGCGCTCGAGCCGCCGATCAACAGCGAAGGGCTCTATCTGGCGCTGTCAGCCAAGGCACCCTGCATCTCGGCGTCGCTGCGCAAACAGATCAGCAGCGAGATGCAGAAGATCGTCGCAGGCCCGCTGGCGCAGGATCTGGTGAAGGCCAATCTGGCGCTGTGGAACGCCCAGCAGCAGGCAGGTCTGAACCCTTGAAGTGTCCGGCATGGCGTGGTTCAGGCACCCTCGCAGTGCGCAGGAACCGACTCGGGCAACGCGCCTTGAATCAGAACGGCGAAGGATGCGATGGCTTCATCCATGGCGTAGCGACCTCGGACCAACGCGCCCGCCAACGCCTCGCCCGCGCCGACCAGGCCGGTGCAGCGTCGCTCCAGTTCCTCCTCTGAAACCCCCGCGTGGGGTTTCAGCACGGCCATGAACATGTGCACGCAGTTATCGAGCAACTCCTGAAAAACCGTGGCCTTCTCCTGACTGCCCGCCAGCGCGGCGCCCACCGCGTGAAACTCGTCGGTGTTGTCGGCGGCGCACTGTATGTAGGCGCTGGCCAAGACCTGTGCGGTCTCTTGCAATGACCGCTTGCCGCTGGACATGGCGTCACGGAACGCCGCGACGCGTTCGGTATCGATCCATTTGTATAGCTCGATCAGCAGGCTGGAGCGCGTGGGGAAATGATCGTAGACCACCGGTTTGGAGACGCCGGCGCGGATCGCCAGATGGCCCAGCGTCAGCCGGTCTGCGTCTTCTTCGCGCACGATCAGTAGGGCGGTGTTCAGCAGTTGTCGCCGCCGCTCGGTTTTTGAAAGCCGCCGCGATGATGGCTGAGCGGTGATGTGTTTGCTGTCTTTTTGCACGGCATCTATCCCGAATTACTAAAACCTACCAATGGTAGGTTACGGCGCTGAAGGGCCGTGTTAGGGTACCTACTACTAGTAGGTTATTACTCAGAAAACAAGGAGAACAAACGATGTCCTTGCATCCGATTCTACTGATGGGCGGTTCTGGCGCCATTGGCCACCAGACCGCACGAGCGTTGCGAGCCGTGTATCCGGACGTGCCATTGCTGATCGGCGGCCGCGACCATACCAAGGCCGAGCAGGCCGCTGTGCAGATGGGCGGCGCCGAAGGTGTGAAGATCGACCCCGGCGCAGACGATCTCGGCCTGGGCGAGCGTCGCATCAGTGGCGTCGTGGTCTTCTACATGGATCACGCCCTCGCCGGTTTGCGTTATGCGCAAACGCGTGGCATCCCGCATTTGAGTATCTCTTCCGGCGTGTTCGAAATCGCGCCGGAAATCGCCATGTACATGCACCGGCCTGACGCTGCCGCCATCGTGCTCGGCTACGAGTGGATGGTCGGCGCAACGACGGTCTCGACCCTTGAACTGGCGCGGGCGTTCGGTCGCGTTACTGACATCGCGATCCACGCGCTGGTCGACGAGCAAGACACGGGCGGCCCCACCGTCGCCAGCGATTTCGAGCACCTCAACCGCATGCTGCCTGCCGCGCTGACGCGTCGCGATGGCGTGTTCGGATGGCGCGAAGGGGAGCAGGCCAACGTCAGCTTTGAGGCGGTGGACGGTACGCCGATCCAGGCGTCCGGGTTTTCGTCCATCGACGTCACCGGCCTCGCTGCCGCGACGGGCGCTGCCAACGTGCAGTTCAATCTGGCGACGGGCGTGAGTTCGAGCCGACGGCAGGGCGGAACGATGTCGACCGAAATCATCATCGAGTTGGCGGGTGAAGACCTGCAGGGTAAACCGCTGAGCACGCGTCACGCGGTGGTGCACCCGGCGGGTGCCGCGGCGCTGACCGGCCTGAGCGTCGCCATGGTGCTTGAGCGTCTGCTGGGGCTGGACGGCCAGCCGGCAATGCCCGCGGGCCTGTATTTCCCCTATCAGGTATTGAACGCAGACAGGTTTCTCAAGCGTCTGACACAAGAAGGCGGAGCGCTGCGCGCGCTCTGAGCGCGCCTGCTTCCTTGGGCGCGGTCGGCGCGCTCGCTGGCCGTGGTCCTTGACCCGCCGCCGCGCACCGCGTCTGGATGACCGCTGAGCCCACGCCGCGAGCCGAAGCAGCGCGCACGAGTCAGTCGGTTCGAGCCCTGCGTGGAGAGGGCTTCGACCGCGCGCTCGCGTCAGCCGCAGCGCGGGCAGCGTTTTCGGGCGGTGACTGAACGCTGGTCGGAAACGCTTCGCGGTAGAAGGTTTTCAATGTATCGACGAACTCCTCCGCCAGCCGGGTGCGGGCAGCCATGGCCGGCCAGATGACGTAGGTCGGGAACAGGATGTCGGGCGCGAAGGGCCGGATCGCGATCTCGCGGTGACGGTAATCCTGAGCCACCAGTGGGTGGGCGAGGGTGATGCCCATGCCCAGCGCCACCATCTCGCAGTTGATCGCGCTGTATTGCGCCTCGACCGCCATGACCCGCTCGACGCCCGCCTGTTCGAACAGCCCGTCGACCAGTGAGCGCGTGCCATCGCCGTGGCAGAGCGAGACGAAGGTTTCGCCTTCGAGATCGGCGAAGGTGATCTGCTCGCGGCCTGCCAGCGGGTGAGCGGCGGGCAGAACGCACACCGCCGGAATCATCGCCAGCAACTCGATCTGCTCGCTGCTGACATCGCCGGGGTGGACCACGATGCCGATGTCGCAGAACTGCGATTTGACCCACTGTTCCACCGTCGGTGAGGAGTTCACGTGCAGCGACACCGTCAATTCGGGGCGCGACTGGGTGAAGGTCTTTAAGACTTTGGGGATCACGCTGAGCCCGGTGGAAGGCACGGCCGCCACCCGCAAACGGCCGGTGCCGAGATTGCGGATGTTCTTCGCCGACAGGCGCAGGCTGTCCATGCCGACATACGCGCGCTCGACTTCCTGGAAAAACGCCTGGCCTTCTTGCGTGGGGATCAGTCGCACCCCGGCACGCTTGAACAGCGTCAGTCCGGTGCTCAACTCCAGCTGTGAAATGAGCCGGCTGACATTGGGCTGCGAGGTGTACAGCACCTCGGCCGCCGCGGTCATGGAACCCAGCCGCATGACGCTGCGGAACGCTTCGATCTGTCTCAGGTTCATGGTGCCTTCCATATCAAATATGAATAACTAATCCGCATATCCGTATTTGACCATATGGGAGGGGCCTCGCAATACTCGGGTCAGCCATTCATAGCGCACATGAAGATGCGCCACCCCGCGATGGATTCGCCGGGCGCATGCACCGTGCATGCATGGCTCCGGTTCAGGCCGGAGCGACTGACGCATTGTTCGATCTGCCCCATGCACTTCGGAGATAGTCTGTGATTAGCCTTAACTCGTCCCCCGCAGCACAGCCGTTTCGTCCTTTCAACCGTCTCGCCGTTGCCGTCAGCCTGACGCTCGCCGGCCTGTGCAGCAGCCCGGCGTTCGCCGAACCCACGCTGTACGTCGCAGGCGTTGGCGGTTCCACCGAGCAGATGTACAAGACCAAGGTCATTCCGGCTTTCGAAAAACAGCACAACGTCAAAGTCGTCTACGTCGCCGGTAATTCCACCGAGACGCTGGCCAAGTTGCAGGCGCAGAAAGGCCGTCAGCAGATCAACGTGGCGATGATGGACGACGGTCCGATGTACCAGGCGTTGCAGATGGGCCTGTGCGAGAAGCTCAGCGACGCGCCGGTGTACAAGGATCTCTATCCGCTGGCGCGCTTGAGCCCTGAGGCCACCGGCATCGGTGTGGTCGCCACCGGCATCGGCTACAACGAAGAGGCGTTCAAGAAGCGTGGCTGGGCAGCACCGGATTCGTGGGAAAACCTCACCGATCCGCGTTACCGGCAACTGCTGGGCATGCCTCCGGTGACCAACACCTACGGGCTACACACGCTGGTCGAAATGGCCCGCCTTCGCGGGGGCGGCGAGAAGAACATCGACCCCGGCTTCAAGGCCCTGAAGGATGAGATCGGCCCGAACGTGCTCGCCTGGGTGTCGGCGCCGGGGGAGATGGACGGCATGATGCAGAACGGCGACGTGGTCATGGCGGTGTATGGCAGCGGGCGTGCCGTGGCGCTGCAAGGCACCGGGTTCCCGCTGAAATTCATTTACCCCAAGGAAGGTGGAATCGCCCTGCAGGTTGCCGCCTGCAGCGTGACGCCAAACGCCCAGTCAGAGCTCTCCCAGGCGTTCATCCAGTACGTGCTTTCGCCTGAGGTTCAGCAGATTCAGGCGCAGGAAAACGGCTTCGCTCCGGTCAATCAGACCGTCACCCTGACCCCCGAACTGGCCGCGCGGATGCCGTATGGCCCGGAGAAGGTCAACGCGCTGATCAAGGTGGACTGGGACACGATCAACCAGCAGCGCGGCGAGTGGACGACCCGCTGGAATCGCACCGTCGAGCGTTGATCGCGATGGCTGATCGTTGATCGGGCCTGGCCCGGTCACTCCGATAACCTTTCTGGAGACGCAGGTTCGCCTGCGTGGCACGCCCATGGCATTCCTCACACTCGAAGGCATCGTCAAAGAGTACGGCAGCTTCAAGGCCATTGACGGTCTGAATCTGGAAGTCCGGCATGGCGAGTTCGTCGCCTTGCTCGGCCCGTCCGGCTGCGGCAAGACCACCACCTTGCAGTCGATTGCCGGTTTCGTGCAGCCCACCCATGGGCGAATCATTCTCGACGGCCGGGACATCACCCACGTGCGGCCTGAGCAACGCGGGCTGGGCATCGTGTTCCAGAGCTACGCACTGTTCCCGCACATGACCGTTGCGCAGAACATCAGCTTCGGCCTGGAAATGCGCGGCGTGGCCAAAGCCGAGCGCGCCAGGCGGATCGACGAGGCGCTGGATCTGGTCCGGCTCGTCGGGCTGGGTGATCGTTACCCCAAGGCGCTGTCCGGCGGGCAGCGTCAGCGGGTCGCCATTGCCCGGGCACTGGCCATCCGGCCGAACCTGTTGTTGCTCGATGAGCCGATGTCCAACCTGGACGCCAAACTGCGCGAAGAGATGCACATCGAACTGCGGGCGATCCAGCGCGAGTTGGGCATCACCACGATTCTGGTGACCCACGATCAGGTCGAAGCGATGACCATGAGCGACCGCATCGCGGTGATGCAGAAGGGCCGGATCGTGCAGATCGACACGCCGTTCGAGGCCTACGAGCGGCCGCATTCGCCATTCGCCTCGGCGTTTCTGGGCAAGACCAATGCCTTTGCCGGCGCCGTGCAACTGCGCAACGAACGTTGCTGCCACGTGCAGGTGCACGACACGCTGCTGCACGTGCCCCATGAAGATCGCTCACTGGGCAACGACGTCAATGTCTATATCCGCCCGGAAAAAGTGCGCCTCACGCCAGTCGGCGGCGGTCGTCTGAGCGGGCGGATCCGCGTGCGGGTGTTCCTCGGCAATCTCTGGCTGATCGCTGTGGAAAGTCGTCTGGGGCTGGTGCATATGACTCAGCCGAACCTCGGCGCGCCGCCGCCGGAAGAGGGGACCGAGGTCGGTCTGGACTGGTCGGACGATGATCTGCGCCTGCTCGATCGGGAGGTCGCCCATGGTCAGGTATGACGCCGAACGCGTGGGCGCTGCACCCTGGATGCTGAGCGGGCCGGCGCTGCTGGTCTTCGGCGCGCTGCTGCTGGCGCCATTGCTGCTCACCGCCGTGTTGTCGCTGAACCTGTTCAGTGACAGTGCCGGCGTGATGCCAGGCTACAGCCTGGGTAACTACGCGGAGGTTTTCAGCGACAATTATTTTCACGAAATCTTTCTGCGCACCGGCGCCATGGCGCTGGCCGTGACGGTGCTTTGCGTACTGCTCGGCATTCCGGAGACCATCATCATTGCGCGCATGGCGCCGCGCTGGCGTTCGCTGTTCTTGCTGGTGGTGCTCGGTCCGCTGCTCATTTCGGTGGTCGTGCGCACCCTCGGCTGGGCCATTCTGCTGGGCAACAACGGCCTGATCAATGATGCGCTGCAGGCGTTGGGCATCGTCGATCAACCGGTGCGGATGCTGTTCACCCAGGTCGGCGTGATCATTGCGCTGACCCACGTGCTGGTGCCGTTCATGGTCATCGCGGTCTGGGCGACGTTGCAGCGCCTGGACCTGCAGGTGGAATGGGCGGGGCTGTCGCTCGGGGCATCGCGCCTGACGGTGTTCCGCCGGATCATCCTGCCGCAGATCATGCCCGGCGTGCTGTCGGGGTCGATCATCGTCTTCGCTCTGGCGGCGTCGGCCTTCGCCACGCCGGCGATCATCGGTGGCAGACGCTTGAAGGTGGTCGCGACGGCGGCTTACGACGAGTTCCTCGGCACCCTCAACTGGCCCCTCGGCGCCGCCATCGCGATGCTCCTGCTGCTGGCGAATCTGATCATCATTCTGGGTTGCAGCAAGCTGGCCGAGCGCCGCTTCAAGCAAGTGTTCGAGTAAACCGCCATGCACAAGAACGGATTTTTCTCGCTGTTTTTCCACACCGCGTTCGTCATCTTCATTGTCGCGCCGCTGGTGGTGGTGATCGCCATGGCGTTCACCAGCAAAGGCTACCTGTCATTGCCCACCGATGGCCTGTCGCTGCGCTGGTTCAGCGCGCTGCTCGACAATCAGGAAATGATCGACGCGTTCACCCTGTCGATCCGGCTCGGGCTGGCGTCGGCCACCCTGGCGGCGTTGCTCGCGATCCCGGCGGCGCTGGCGATCAGTCGCTACGACTTTCCGGGGCGCGGCGCAGTGACGGGTTTTCTGCTCTCGCCGCTGATGATTCCCTCGGTGGTGCTGGGCATCGCGTTTCTGCGCTTCTTTTCGCTGGCGCAGATCGGCGGGTCGTTCTGGGCGCTGACGCTGACCCACGTGATCGTCGTGTTGCCCTATGCGCTGCGCCTGACCCTTGCCTCGACCATCGGCCTCGAACGCGATATCGAGCAGGCCGCCATGTCGCTGGGCGCCAGTCGCTGGACGGCGTTCTACCGCGTGATCCTGCCGCGCATCCGCACCGGTGTCGTCGGCGGCTGGATGCTGGCGTTCATCCAGAGTTTCGACGAACTGACCATGACGGTGTTCGTCGCCACGCCCGGCACAACCACGCTGCCGGTGGCGATGTACAACCAGATTTCGCAGACCATCGATCCGTTGATCACGGCCGTTTCCACGGTGCTGATCATCGGCACGCTGCTGTTGATGCTGATACTCGACCGCTTGGTCGGACTTGACCGGGTTCTGATCGGAGAGGGCAAATGAAGCCGCACATGCAGGGCGACACACACTCGGACGTCATCGTCGTCGGCGGCGGGCTGGTGGGCACAGCCGTCGCGTACGGCCTGGCACGGCTGGGCACTGACACGGCGGTGCTCGATCAGGGCGATGACGCCTTTCGCGCCTCGCGAGGCAACTTCGGTCTGGTCTGGGTGCAAGGCAAGGGCCACGACTTGCCGGATTATTCGCGCTGGACGCGTTCGTCCGCGACGCGCTGGGCCGGGTTCGCCCAGGCGCTGCTCGCGGACAGTGGCATCGACGTTCAGCTCAGGCAGCCCGGCGGTTTTCACATGTGCTTCAGCGACGAAGAACTCTCCGAACGTCAGTCGCGCCTGCGGTCGTTGCAGGACGCGCTGGGCGATTACCCCTTCCAGATGCTCGACGCCGCTGACCTCAAAGCGCGTCTGCCGCTGATCGGCCCGGCGGTGGTCGGCGCCAGTTACACGCCACAGGACGGCCACGTCAATCCGTTGAAGTTACTGCGCGCGCTGCACACCTCGGCGCAAGCCAAAGGCGCCCGGTTTCACAACGGCATGCAGGTGGAGCGGATTGACTGCGCGGCAGGCGAGTTCAGCGTCACGGCGAGCGGGCGCCGGTTCACGGCATCGCGCATCGTGCTGGCCGCAGGGCTTGGCAATCCCGGACTGGCGCGTCAGGTCGGCCTGCACGCGCCTGTCGCGCCCAATCGCGGGCAGGTGCTGATCAGCGAGCGGGTCCGGCCGTTTCTCGATTACCCCACGATCAACGTGCGGCAGACCGACGAAGGCACGGTGCAGCTGGGCGACTCGATGGAAGAGGTGGGCTTCGATGACAGCACCTCCACCCAGGTGCTCGCGGCGATTGCCCGGCGCGGGGTGTCGACCTTTCCGCTGCTGCGTGACGTGCGCCTGATCCGCGCCTGGGGCGCCTTGCGCGTGATGAGCCCGGACGGCTTTCCCATTTATCAGCAATCGGCCGCTCATCCCGGCGCTTTCGTGGTGACCTGCCACAGCGGTGTGACCCTTGCCGCCGCCCACGCGCTGCGCATCGCTCCGTGGATCCTGGGCGGCGCGATGCCCGATGAACTGGGCGTGTTTACCGGCGAGCGTTTTCTGACTGACAAGGTGTTTTCCCATGCGCACTGATCCGCTTTTCACACCGGTCGCCAGCGAGGTCTGCTCGACGCGAACCGTGGCCCTGACCTTCAACGACCAGCCACTGAATGTCCCGGCGGGCAGCAGCGTTGCTGCCGCGCTGCTGATGTCCGGCATCACCCGGTTTCGCGGCACGCCGGTGAGCGAATCGCCCCGTGCGCCATATTGCATGATGGGCGTGTGCTTCGAATGCCTGGTGGAAATCGACGGCGTTCCCAACCGTCAGAGCTGCCTGATCGAGGTCGTCGAGGGCATGCGCATACGTTCACAGGAAGGCGCCCGCGACCTGATTTTCCAACCGGTCAGCGTGCTGGCTCTCGAGGTGCAGTCATGAGCGTTATCAACGTCGATGTCGCGGTGATCGGCGCTGGCGCCGCGGGCATGTCCGGGGCGGTGGCGCTTGCCGGTCTGGGCCTTGAGGTGGTTTTGCTGGACGAGCAGGGCAGTCCTGGCGGACAGATCTACCGCGGGATCACGCTGGCGCCGTTGTCCCGGCGCGACATGCTCGGCACCGATTACGCCCATGGCAACACCCTGGCGCAGGCGCTGGCTTCGTCCACCGTGCGCTATGAAAAAGGCGCCGCGGTGTGGCAGGTGACCCGTGATCATCAGGTCAGTTATCTGCGCGACGGTCGCCTGCACACCTTGCAGGCCAAGGCAGTGCTGTTGGCGACGGGCGCGATGGAACGGCCTTTCCCGATTCCCGGCTGGACCTTGCCCGGCGTGATGAGTGCGGGCGCCGCGCAGATTCTGCTGAAGAGTTCAGGCCTTGCACCGTCCGAACCCGTGGTGCTGGCCGGCTGCGGCCCGCTGCTCTATCTGCTCGGCTGGCAGTACTTGCGTGCCGGCGTGCCGATCAAGGCACTGGTCGATACCACGCGGCCCGAAGACTACTGGCGTGCGCGCCGTCATCTGTTCGCCGCGCTGCGCGCCTGGCCTTATCTGCGCAAGGGCCTGGAGCTGATGCGCAGCCTGCGCAGCGCCGGCATCGCGCATTACACCGGAGCCGAGCAGCTGGCGGTCGAAGGCAGCGACGCGGCGAGCGCGCTGACGTTCAGCGTGGCCGGCAAAACCCGACGCATCCAGACCCGCTGCGTGCTGTTGCATCAGGGCGTCGTGCCGAACATTCAGTTCAGCCAGTCGCTGCGGGCTCGACATGACTGGGACGACGAGCAGTTGTGTTTCAGCCCGGTGGTCGATGCCTGGGGAGAGCTCGACGTGCCAGGCATCTTCGTGGCCGGTGACGGCGCCGGCATTGGTGGGGCTCAGGCGGCTGCGTTACAGGGCGAACTGGCAGCGTTGGCGATCGCCGCACGGTTGCACCGCATCGATGAACAGCCGCGCGACGCCCGGGCCGTGGCCCTGCGCAGCGGCCTGGAAGCCAACCTCAGAATCCGGCCGTTCCTCGACGCGGTGTACCGCGCCAAAGACGAAAACCGTATTCCTGCGGACGAGGTCATGGTCTGTCGCTGCGAAGAAGTCACCGCAGGCGAGCTGCGCAAGTTCGTGGCGCTGGGCTGCTCGGGGCCGAATCAGGCCAAATCGTTCGGCCGCTGCGGCATGGGACCTTGCCAGGGGCGCCTGTGTGGCTTGACCGTGACCGAGGTCATCGCCCAGGCGCGCGGCGTGTCGGCGCAGGACGTTGGCTATTACCGGATTCGCCCGCCGATCAAGCCGATTACCCTGGGAGAGCTTGCCGGTGAGTAAATCGAGTGCGCAGCAGCGTGACGTGCTGGTGATCGGTGGCGGCATTCATGGCCTGAGCACTGCGTTTCATCTGGCGCAGCGTGGGGTCACCGTCACGGTCCTCGAGGCCGACTACTGCGGGCGCCACGCGTCCGGCGTGAATGCTGGCGGGGTGCGCACCCTCGGGCGTCACGACGCTGAGATCCCGCTGGCGTTGTCTTCCCGTGCACTTTGGCACCAACTCAAGCACACGCTGGGCGACGACGGCGGCTTCGTGCCGAGCGGCCAGTTGAAACTGGCGGAAAACCAGGCCGAACTGGACGAGTGCCGCGCGCGGGTGCAGCACCTTCAGGCGCTGGGCTTCACTCACGAGACACTGATCGATGACCGGCAGGTGTTCGAGATCATTCCCACCGTGGCGCGGCACGTGGTCGGTGGCATCTGGGTCGAGGCCGACGGCTACGCGGTGCCCTACAAAGCTGTGACGGCGTTTCGTCTGGCCGCCGAAAGGCTCGGCGTGCGGGTGCTCGAAGGCACGCCGGCGCAGCGCATCGAGCAACGCGGCAGCCGGTGGCAGGTGAACACAGAGCGCGGCCTGTTCAGCGCCGAGCATCTGGTGATCACCGCAGGCGCATGGGCCAGTGAACTTGCGGCGCAGATCGGTGAGGCGGTGCCTGCCCATCCGGAGGGCCTGATGCTGATGGTCACCCACCGTGTCGCGCCGTTCTGCGGGCCGGTGCTGGGTGCGACCGGCCGCTCGCTGTCGTTCAAGCAGTTCGCCAACGGCACCGTGGTGATCGGCGGCAAACTCATCGGCTCGCTGGACTTTGCAGCGCGTCACGGCGAAGTCGACATGGCGCGCCTGGGCACCAGCGCGCGCACCGTCACCGACCTGTTCCCGCACTTGAAGCATCTGGGCGTCAATCGTGTCTGGGCCGGCGTCGAAGCGTTTACCGCAGACGACCTTCCGGTCATTGGCGCCAGCCGCAAAGCCAGCAATCTCAGCTATTCGTTCGGTTTCTGCGGCAGCGGATTCCAGATGGGCCCCGGCACGGGCAAGCGTCTGGCCCAGCAGATTCTTGGCGAGCATTCCGACATTTCCCTGGACGCCTTCGACATCGGCCGCTTCACCGTAGTCACCGGCGCGTCGGCCGCTTTTCCTCAACCCGCTATTTCCATTCCCAACCCTCAGGAGTTCCCATGCTGGACATCACCCGAATCGAAACCAACCAACGCATGAGCCGTGTCGTACAGTGCAACGGCTTTACCTTCCTCGGCGGGCAGACCGCCACGGACCGCACGCTGGACATCAAGGGCCAGACGGCGCAAGTGCTGGAGAAAATCGACAATTATCTGGCCAAGGCCGGCCTGGACAAGACACGCATCCTCAGCGCGCAAGTCTGGCTTTCGGACATCCAGGCCCATTTCGCAGGCATGAATGAAGTCTGGGACGCCTGGGCGCCGGAAGGGCATGCACCGGCGCGTGCGACTGTCGAGGCGCGACTGGCAGCGCCTGAATTGCTCGTCGAAATCACCGTCGTGGCGGCGGGCTGAGAGGCTCCGGGCAGCCCGCCGCACAGGGCTGCCCGTCTCCGACGTCGACTCCGGGTCGATTCATCGGCCCGCTCGACGCCCTCCACAAACGACTGAACTGTTGCGCGGGTTCGGGGCCTCAACTTAACCCCAGCATGCGGAGACCGTCAGATGAACAACGATCAATTCAATCAATACGATGCCGAACGCCTTCACCAACGCGTCGCGGCCGAACTCGGCCTGACCCCGGACGAGCTGAAAACCTGGATGATCAACGACATCGAGCGCGTGACCGAAGGCGGCGAAGAAGTGGGCCACATGGTGGTGTTCCGCGAATCCACCCCGGCGGACATCCTCGACAAAGTCCAGCACAAGCAAAGCACGTTCACAGCCATGACCGGCGTGATCAAGCCTGACTGAACGGGCGTCGGCCTCAGGGCGACAGCAGCGACGAAAACAGCTCTGACTGCGTGTTGATGCCCAGCTTGCTGTAGATGTGGCGGCGATGGGTTTTCACCGTGTCTACCGAGATCACCAGCAAGTCCGCGATGCGCTTGCTCGAGTGGCCGCTGAGCATCAACTGACAGATATCGAACTCTCTGGGCGTCAACGCCGTGCGCAGCGTTTCCAGACCATGATGCGACGGCGCGCGCAGCGGTGGCTCGGCCTGCGGGCTGTGGGCAATGTGCTGGTCGATCAAGGCTTGCATCCACGGCTGAAACAGCGCCAGGTGCGCGACTTCATCGTTGCTGATGGACGTGCGCGAGCCAAACGACAGACAGACCAGGCGGCGTTCATCGATGCGGCAGTTGAACTGGATTTCGTCGGCCACCACGTTGAGGTGGAAGTAGCGCTGGTAATAGTCGGTCTGCTCGAAGCAGTCGGGGGCCACGTCGCGCAGCTGAAACAGCCCGCTTTGCGCCTGCTCGCAATTGACCCGGTAAAACGGATCGATCAGATAAATGCCGCGCAGATAGTCCTGAAACAAGGGGTCCGGACCGCCATCTTCGGCAGGCGACTCGTCCAGCAGGTAAGGCCGCCCGTCTTCGAACAGCAGCGCGACCCAGTTATCGAAGTGCAAGACGTCGCTCACCCTTCTCACCACCGTCTGCCAGAAGTTCGGCTGGCCGATGGCGCCAATCAGAATTCCAAACGTTCGATGCCAGGCAATCTCCTGCAGCGTCGGCGTCATTGTCACTCCTTGGGATTACCCTTGATGTGTGATTACCCCTCGGGCGGCGGGCATTGATAATACCCTACGGAATGAGGCCGGCAGCAGCCGGAATTTTGTGGAGAGCCATGCATGAATGTAGAACTTGCCCAGGTCACCGGCCGCGACGGGGATGTGCCGTACAACCTTGCGCGCACCCTGGCGCTCATCGAAGCCTGTGCCAGCGACACCGAGCTTCTGGTGTTGCCGGAAACCTACCTCACAGGATTTCCCACCCGCGATAACGTCGCCCACCTTGCCGAGCCGCTGGACGGGCCGATGCTGGCGCAGGTCCATCAGGCGGCGAAGGCGCGTAACATCGCCGTCGCCGTAGGTTTTGCCGAGGTTCATGAGGGCCGGTACTTCAATACCACGGTGCTTATCACCCCCGAGCACGGTGTCGCGCTGCATTACCGCAAGACGCATCTGTGGTCGGGCGAGCGTGATGTCTTCGAAGCCGGCGACCGGATGTCCACGGTGTTGTGGCGGGGCGTGCGTGTGGGCTTGCTGATCTGTTACGACATCGAGTTCCCCGAACCTGCGCGCGCCTTGGGGCAACTGGGTGCGCAACTGCTGCTTGTCACCAACGGCAATTTTGACCCCTACGGGCCGACGCACCGCACGTGTGTGATGGCGCGGGCGCTGGAAAACCAGGCATTCGCCGTGATGGTCAACCGCGTCGGCGCAGGCGATGACAACCTGGTGTTTGCCGGTGGCAGTGCGGTGGTCGACCCGTTCGGCGACCTGTTGGTCGAAGCCGGCCGTGACGAAGCCACGCTGCGATTGACCCTGGACATGAACCTGCTGGCCAAGGCCCGCGAGCCCTACATCTACGATCGGCATCAACGCATGCGCCTGCGTGGCGAGGTCATCGAAACCGGCGAGCGCCGCGACCTGCTGATTTCGCCCTGAGCCTGATTGCCGTCGTTACCGAGCACCGCAGCGGGCGCGCCCTGCGCACGCTGCGTCGAATAATTACAAGCTGTTCACTTCTTGCCACTGCCCACTATCCGGCTCGCCTCGTGCGAACGACTAAAAACATCATCGGAGACGCTAATGGCTCATTTGAAACGCACGTTGTCACTCGGCACCCTGGTCATCTTCGGCGTTGGTCTGATGACCCCGATCATTGTCCTGGGCACCTTCGGCATTCTCGCGCAGTCCAGCGACGGGCACGTGCCCATGGCGTACCTCGCCGCGCTGGTGGCGATGCTCCTGACCGCCATCAGCTACGCGCACATGGCCAAGGCTTTCCCGGTGTCGGGCTCATCGTATACGTACGTGAGAAAAGCCATCGATGCGCGACTTGGTTTCATGACCGGCTGGGCGATCCTGCTGGATTACCTGTTCCTGCCCATGGCGATCTGGCTGATCGGCACCGCGTACCTGAACTCGGCATTCCCGGCGGTGCCGCCGTTCATCTGGTTGTTGGCGTTCATTGCGCTGACGACGGTGATCAACATCCTGGGGCTGAAGATCGCCACGGCCGTCAACGTGCTGCTGTTGCTGGTGCAGGTGCTGATTCTCGCGGCCTTCATCGCGCTCTGCATTCACTACACCCTGGGAGATCCTTCCAGGCCACTGTTCACCCTGACGCCGTTCGCCAGTGGCGGCGTGCAGTGGTCGATGATCATGAGTGGCGCGGCGATCGCCTGTTATTCCTATCTGGGTTTCGACGCCGTGAGTACGTTGACCGAGGAAACCCATGACCCGGAGCGCAACATGCCACGGGCGATTCTGTGGGTGACGCTGATTGGCGGGCTGATTTTCGTCGGCACTTCCTACGTGGTGCAGGTCGCTCAGCCCTCGCTGCAGTTTGCCAATGTCGATTCGGCGGCGTACGAGATCGCGAAGAACATCGGCGGCGATGTCTTCGTGTCGATCTTCCTCATCGGTCTGGTGATCGGCCAGTTCACCTCGGGCATCGCCGCTCAGGCCAGCGGATCGCGCCTGCTTTACGTGCTGGGTCGGGACTCGGTCTTGCCCAAGGGCTTCTTCGGCTATCTGTCGCCACGCTTCGGCACGCCGGTCGGCTGTATCCTGCTCAGCGCGGTGGTTGCATTGCTCGCGCTGAAGATGGACGTGACAACCTCGACCTCGTTCATCAACTTCGGCGCGTTTCTGACCTTCATCCTGGTCAACTTGTCAGTCATCTTCCATTACTGGATCGGGCAAAAGCGACGCGGCCTCAAAGCACTGGTTCTTTACGTCCTGCTGCCGCTGGCGGGGATGGCCGCGGACCTGTGGCTGATGTTCAGCCTGGACGCCAACGCCGTCGAACTGGGCCTGTCGTGGTTGGCCATCGGCTTCGTTTACCTGACCTACCTGACCGGTGGGCTGCGCCGTCAACCGCCGGAGCTGACGCTGGAAGACGCCATCTGAGAGAAGACAGTCGGGCGGTAGGTCGGTGCTGACCGCTTACCGCCCGCGTGGTGCGGGTGCGACAGGACGAATGCGCAGGTTCAGTGACAGGCTGTCGACTGACCTGCGCATTTGTCTTTTCATGCGTCTGCGAACAGGGCGCTGAGTTTTCGGGCGGCTTTGTCGAACGCCAGCTTCATCGCTTCGATCACTTCATCGTCGTGCTCGAACGAGATGTAAATGCGCCCATAAGGGGAGGGCATCATCAGGACACCGGCCTCGCGCAGTGCCAGGTGCAGGGCTTTGCTGAAGGCAGGATTGGCAACACGCGATGCCTGTTCGTAGGTGACCGGTGCAGTCGCGGCACGCCAGATGCCAAAGACATTGCCATAGCCGCTGGTGGTCACCGTGATGCCTTGGGCTTTGAAAAGGCTTTCCACGGCGGCGCGCAACGCTTCGCCACGCTGGATCAGTTGCGCATAGTCGCTCTGATCCAGTAACGCCAGGGTGCTGCTCACCGCAGCGCAGGCCAGCGGGTTGCCACTGAAGGTTCCCCCTCGCGCCACGCGCCCTTCCTCGAACCCCGCAAGGATGTGCGGCTTGCCGACCACCGCCGAGACCGGCACGCCGTTGCCGATGGCCTTGCCGACGCTGGCCAGGTCAGGGTCCAGTCCGTCCAGCAGTCCGGCCAGGCCAGCGTGCAGGCGAAAGCCCATCAGCACTTCATCGCAGATCAGCAGGGCGCCGTGTGCGTGGGCGATCGCCTGTACGTGTTTCAGGTAACCCGGCAGCGGCATGATACAGCCGGCGTTCGCCAGCATCGGCTCCAGTATCACCGCGGCAATGTCGGCGTCCTCGGCGAACAGCCGCTCGACATCGTCGAAGTCGTTGAAGCGCAGCAAGGTCGTGCGTGGGGTGGAAGGGCGTTCGCCGTCTGCGAAATGCGCTTCGTCGGAGGTCACGTTGCCGAAACTCACGTCGTCGAACCAGCCGTCGAAACCGGCGGCCATCTTGGCGATCTTGCCGCGACCGGTATAAGCGCGCGCCGCCCGACAGGCCAGGTGCACCGCTTCGCTGCCGGAGTTGGTGAACATCACTTTCGTCAACTGGCCGGTGTGCGCCGCCAGTGCAGTGGCGGCCGCATGTTCGCGCACGTGAGCCCAGGAGGGCGCTGCGCTGTCGCCGAGTGCCTCGGTCACTGCGGCGTTGACCCGGTCATCGGCGTGGCCCAGCAATACCGCGCCAAAGCCCAGCGCGGTATCGATGTACCGGCGCCCGTTGTTGTCCCAGAGCCAGGCACCCTTGCCCTTGCGAATAAACAGTTTCTCGCCGTTCAGCTCCGGCAGGATGCGCGCGGCACTGGATACATCGCCCACTAGATTAGCCATTCTCAACCTCTGAAATCCGGACAGTAGTGCGCCGTCCGGGAATGGCCCGGAAGGCAGCATGTGACATTCAATGCGTCCAGAGGGACGCGATTACCGATTTATTGTTGTTTGACCTTGAGCTTCTCATTGCGCCGGCGCAGCACCTCCAGCGTGAGCAGCATCAGCACGGACAGCACGACCATGATGGTGGCGACCGCGGCAATGTTCGGGCTGATGTTTTCCCGAATGCCGGCAAACATCTGCAGCGGCAGGGTGCGTTGTGAGGGGCTGGCGAGGAACAGCGTCACCACCACCTCATCGAACGAGGTGGCGAAGGCGAACAGCCCGCCTGAAATGACCCCCGGCGCAATCAACGGCAGCACCACCCGAAAGAACACCGTCAGCGGCGGTGCGCCAAGGCTGGCCGCCGCGCGACTGAGATTGGTGTTGAAGCCCTGCAGGGTGGCGTTGACGGTGATGACCACGAACGGCACGCCGAGCATGGCGTGGGCCAGCACCAGGCCCAGGTAACTGTTGAGCAACTGCAGTCGGGCGAAGAAGAAATACAGCCCGACCGCGACGATGATCAATGGCACGATCATTGGCGAAATCAGAAAAGCCATGACCACGCTCTTGAAGCGGAAGTTGCCACGACACAGACCCACCGAGGCCATGGTGCCGAAAATCATGGCCAGCAGCGTCGCGCCCGGGGCGATGATGAAACTGTTGCTGAACGCTTGCCGCCACTCCGCGGAGGCCATCAACTCCTGATACCAGCGCAAGGAAAACCCGTCCATGGGGTAGGTGAGGAACGAGGATGCGTTGAACGACAGCGGAATGATCACCAGGATCGGCACGATCAGAAACAGCAGGATCAGAATCGAGGCAGACACCAGCCCGAAACGGGCGAGTTTTTCGGCAGGGGATGCGTAGGGTTGCAGCATGTCGATTACCTCGCCTGAGTCGTGTTGGTGAGCTTGCCGTAAACACCGTAGAGCAACAGGGTGGCGATCAGCAGCAGGCTGCCCAGGGCGGAAGCCATGCCCCAGTTCACGGTTTTATTGGTGTAGAACGCGACGAAATAACTGACCATCTGATCGGCTGCGCCGCCGACCAGCGCCGGGGTCACGTAATAGCCGATGGCGAGGATGAACGTCAGCAGTCCGCCGGCGGCCAGTCCTGCAAAGGTCTGCGGCACGTACACGCGCCAGAACGCCACGAACGGGTGGGCGCCCAGCGAAATGGCCGCACGCACGTAATTGGACGGGATGCTTTTCATCACGCTGTACAGCGGCAGAATCATGAACGGCAACAGCACGTGGGTCATGGCGATGATCACGCCGGTGCGGTTGAACACCAGTTGAAGGGGGGAATCGACGACACCGAAGAACATCAGCGTGCGATTGATCAGCCCGTCCGATTGCAGCAGTACGATCCACGCCGCCGTGCGTACGATCAATGAGGTCCAGAACGGCAGCAGCACGCAGATCATCAGCAGATTGCTTTTGCCTTCCGGCAGCGTTGCCAGCCAGTACGCAACGGGAAACCCGAGCAGCAGGCAGAGCACCGTGACGATGGCGCCGATGTAGAACGTACGGGCGAAGATATCGACGTAGATCGACTGGTTGGCATCCGCCTTCACGAGGCTGCCCGAGGCCGGGTCGATGCGATGATCGAGCGAGGCCAGCAGGTAATAAGGCGTCAGTTTGGCCGAAGCCTGTTTGAGTGCCTTCCAATAGGTGAGGTCGCCCCAGGCTTTGTCGACGTCGATCAGGGCCTGGCGTTTCGACGCGACGTTTTCATCTGGCAGCTTGCGCAACGTCTTGGTGATGACCGCGCGGTAGTCGGGAATTTCATAGCTCAGGCGTTTGCTCAGCGCCAGAATCTGACCGTTTTCCCTGGCGTCGGCCAGGTCCTTGATCAGCGCGGCGTAGGTGCTTTCATCCGGCAGGGCATTGCCCTTCCATGCGCTCAACGCGGTAGTCGTGGCCGGCATGGCCAGGTTCACGTCAGGGTTGTCGACACTGCGACTGAGCATCGTGCCGATCGGGAACGCGAAGCACACCAGCACGAACAGAAACAGCGGGGCGATCAACGCCAGCGATTTGAGCGTATACGCGCGTCGGGACCGTTTCAGCTTCGCCATCAGGTCGGCGCTGTCCTCGTCGTGCTGCAGCACAATGGCACTCTGGCTCATGATCGGCACCTCAGTGAGCAAGGACGTCGAGCGCACGGATGTGCTCGGGCGCCCATGCGAGGGAAATGCTGCTGCCCACGGTCCAGCCGGGGTCCATCCGGGTCGCTGGCAGCTTGATCATGAAGTCGGGCTGGCCAGCGATTTCGGTGATCATGCGCACGTGGTCGCCCAGGTAGATGTATTCGCGAATGCGCGCGGTCAACGGCGTGCTGCCGGCGGGGCTGACGAGGACCCGTTCAGGGCGGATGCACAGGGTCACGGACTCACCCGGCTTCGCGGCGGTGACGGTGATGGCCTGCACCACGCTGCCGTCCTTCAGGCGTACGCTGGAGTGGCTGGCATCCTGCGCAAGCACCGTGCCGTTGAGCGTGTTGTTCTCGCCGATGAATTGCGCGACGAAGGTTTTCGTCGGGTTTTCATAAATGGCGGCGGGGCTGTCGATCTGCTGGATCACGCCATCGTTGAACACCGCCACACGGTCGGACATCGTCAGCGCTTCGCTCTGATCATGGGTGACATACACCACGGTCAGGCCCAGCTGTTTGTGCAGGTGCTTGATCTCCAGCTGCATGTGTTCGCGCAGCTGTTTGTCCAGCGCGCCGAGCGGTTCGTCCATCAGCACCAGCTTGGGCTCGAAGACCAATGCGCGAGCCAGCGCGACACGTTGCTGCTGACCGCCGGACAATTGCGCCGGATAACGCTTGGCGAAGGCTTCAAGCCTGACCATGTCCAGCGCGCGACGGACTTTTTCCGCACGCTCGATGCGGTTCATCTTGCGCACCGACAGCGGAAACGCGAGGTTTTCCTCGATGGTCATGTGCGGAAACAGCGCGTAGTTCTGGAACACCATGCCGATGTCGCGCTTGTGCGGCGGCAGGTTGTGCAACGGCTTGTCTTTGAGAAATATCTCGCCCTGCGTGGGCGTTTCGAACCCGGCGAGCATCATCAGGCTGGTGGTCTTGCCTGAGCCGGAAGGGCCGAGCAGGGTGACGAACTCGCCTTCCTTGATGTCCAGGTTGAGGTCTTTGACGACGGGGCGGAAGCCGTCGTAGGTCTTTTGAATATTCTTGAAACTGACCAGATGCTGCATGTCGCGGCCTCATTCAGGGAGTAGGCAGGGTCTGTCGTCGCTGCTCATCTGCCTGTTCCCGCAAAATGAAGAGCAATCCGTGGTCGCACTTCGCGAGCGACGCGAGGTGGCGATCCTTCAAGTGTGAAGCCGCCGCCCTGAAGCGGGCGGCGGCGAATCGAGCGTTACTTCTGCGCGATCCAGGCGTTGAAACGCTCGGTCAGCGACTCGGTGTTGTCGACCCAGAACTCGACGTCCAGCGGCAGCGCCGCGGCCAGGTTGTCCGGAGTGGTGGGTAGATCGGCCTTCAGGTCCGCAGGCACCAGGTCATTGGCTTTCTTGTTGGGCAAGCCGTAGGCAATGAACTTCGGCAGTTTCGACAGGTTTTCCGGCTTGCTTGCAAACGCAATGAAGTCCATCGCGGCGGCCTTGTTCTCGCTGCCCTTGAGCACGGTCCAGGAGTCGATCGCCGAGACACTGCCGTTCCAGAGGAACTGGAAGTGCTTGCCTTCGTTGCGGTTGAAGCCGGTGATGCGACCGTTGTAGGCCGAGCTCATGACCACGTCGCCGGCTGACAGCATCTGCAGTGGCTGGGCGCCGGCTTCCCACCAGACGATGCTGGATTTGATGCTGTTCAGCTTGTTGAAGGCGCGGTCGACGCCTTCGGGCGTGCGCAGCACCTTATACACGTCTGCAGGCTTGACGCCGTCCGCGATCAGGGCGAATTCCAGGGAGTATTTCGGGCCTTTGCGCAGGCCACGTTTGCCGGGGAATTTGCCGGTGTCGAAAAAGTCGGCCCACGAGGTCGGCGCGGTTTTCAGTTTGTCGGCGTCCCAGGCCACGCCGGTGTTCCACACGATGGCGCCGACCCCGCAGTCGTTTACCGCTTCAGGAATGAAGTCGGCCTTGTTGCCGATCCTGGACCAGTCGATTTTTTCGTAGAGCCCGGAATCGCAACCCAACGCGAGGTCTTCGGCCTCCACTTCGACAACGTCCCAGTTCGGGTTGCCCACTTTCACCTTGGCGTCGAGCACCCCAACGCCACCGTCCCAGCTCTGGTCGAGGACTTTCTTGCCGGTCTGCTCGCCAAACGGTTTGAAGAAAATCTCCCGCTGTGCGTCCTGGAAGTTTCCGCCCCAGGACACGATGGTCAGGTCGCGAGCGCTTGCAGACTGGGCGACGGCCAGCCCGGCAACGGCAAACGCGAGAGCGGCTAGAGCGTGGCACGGCTTGTGCTTCTTGTGCATTTGAAACCTCGACGCAGATGATGGGTGTGTGGGTGGTAAAAATATTTACCACTGCGAAATCTGCGAAGCAAGTTTTATTTGCTGGCGCCTTCCTGAAATCCGAACTGCCTGCGTTCGGTAAGCGATTGATTTTCCTCGCCCGACACCCGATATTCACCGGGGCCATCTTGCGCGACTTGTTAGCCGCGCTTTTTGCGTGGCGCGCCCCGGGCACATCGCCCCGTCATGGCTTGTTACTTTTGCGCTTGTCAGCCGAGCCGTGTTGGTGCGAAATACCCAGCACGGTGCGCCGCTGGCCGTTCATTCCGCCTTGCCGCCTGCATATCCAGACGCCGCACGCCGTACCGGGCAGCGTTCATTCGAGGAAAAATCCGTGACCGATACACCGGCGATCAGCCGCAACCCCCACGCGCCGGAAGAGCCGCCTGAAGAGCCGATCACCCCTGAAGACAGCGCCTCGGTGGGCGAGCGCCTCAAGGCCCTGCGCCAGAGTCGCGGTCTTTCGATCCGTGGCCTGGCCGAGCTGGCGGGCGTACCGCATGCCACGTTGTCGATCATCGAACGCGACAAATCCAGCCCTTCGGTGAGTATCCTCAAGCGCCTGCTCAAGCCGCTGAATGTCACCCTCAGCGTGTTTTTTTCGGATTCGGCGGTGGTCGACCGCGCGGTGTTCTACAAAGCCAGCGAACTGGTCGAACTCGCGGACGGCAAGATGCTGTCGTACCGGCAAGTGGGCGCGAACCTGGCCAACAGTTCGATGATGATCCTGCACGAGCGCTACGAACCCGGTGCCGACACCGGCCAGGAAGGCGAAGAGCTTTACTCTCACGAAGCCGAGGAGGGCGGCATCATCATCGAAGGCCGGCTGGAAATGACCGTCGGCGATGAGGTGCGCGTGCTGTCGCCCGGCGACGCCTATTATTTCGACAGCCGCTTGCCACACCGCATGCGCAACCCGTTCGATGAAGTGTGCGTAGTGGTCAGCGCGGTCTCGCCTCCGACCTTCTGATGCTCTCGGCCCATGCTCATGCCCACGGCTGAGCCTTGAGCCGGTCTTCCAGAAAATCACGGAACACCCGAATGCGCGGGCTCAAGTGTTTCCGGTTCGAATAGATCAGATAAATCGGCTCCTGGTCAGGCACGCTGAAGTCAGTCAGCAGAGGGATCAGACGGCCCTCGCGGAGATCGGCGCCGATGTGAAACTGCGCCAGCCTGACGATCCCTGCGCCGCTCAAGGCCATTTCCCGCAGCAGGTCACCCTGCGAGAACACGGCCTTGGGCGTGATCGGCACCGTGCGGATCACGCCCTCCGGGCTGAGGAATTGCCAATTGTTCCACGCACTGTGAAAGCCGAAATTGAAGCAGTCATGCCCGAGCAGGTCGTCAGGCCGGGTTGGCGTTCCCCGGCGCGCCAGATACTCCGCTGACGCGCACGTGACCCACGCGCTTTCCCCGATTTTGCGCGCGACTCTCGAGGAGTCGGGCAGGCCGCCGCTGTGAATGGCGATGTCCAGACCCTGATCGAACAGGTCAACGTATTGCGGGCCAACCTGCACATCGACGGTCAAGCCGGGGTAGGCCGCCAGAAAGTCAGGCAGCCAGGGCAGGATCTGATGCTTGGCGAACGTCGTCATCGTGTGGATACGCAAGGCGCCGCTCACGCGGTCCGGGAACGCGTGCGCCAGCGAGTCGGCCTCGGCCATGGCATTGATCACCGCCCGCGCGCTCACCCGGTAGGCTGCACCTTCGTCGGTCAGTGTCAGGGTTCGGTTGCCACGCTGGAACAGTCGCACCTGCAGCCGGTCCTCGAGCCGCGTGATCAGCTTGCTGATGGCCGAGGGCGTCAGGCCGTTGGCCCGTGCAGCCGCTGAAAAGCTGCCATGTTCAGTCGCCCACATAAAGGCCAGCATCTGAGAATAATTGTCCATTTGCACGCTCGTGACAGGCTGCGATGGTCACGCAGCCTGCCAGCAATCAACCCTTCGAACAACCGGCTCGCCCTGCGCTCCGGACGCAGATATCAGCGAATGAACTGCTGAATATAGTCGTCCGGCAAGCCCAGCGAGGCGTAATGCTTGCGCGCCGCTTCCAGCTTGGTGAACACGTCTTCGTAGCCCACCGCGACACCTTGCGGATCGACGTAGGTGTAGCCGCCCTGGACGTGAAACCAGGTAATCATTTCATCGACGCCTTCAGGCACGAACAGGGTGTGGGTTTCGCCCGGCGGTTCGTAGGCAAACGAACCCTGTTCGGCGACCCAGTCGTGCTCCAGGTAATACCAGCGGCCCTTCAGCACCAGCGCATGAACGCCGCCGCTGTGACGATGGCGGGACAGCACACCGCTCTGACGGACGCGCAGCAGGTTAATGTAGTAACCGCCGGTGGTGCTCAGCAACAGTGGCTTGAAAGACACCGATGCGGTGACCGGCACCCAGAGCGCGTCATCTTCCAGCCAGTCGGTCAGGACGCCGGGGTGAACCATGTCCGGCGTCATGAACGGCACTTGTGGCAGTTGATAGGGAATCGCGAGTTCGTCTGGCTTGGTGGGCGTGCTCATCGGTCTGCTTCCACGGTCGATTATCGAAAGTCCCGGCGACTTGAATGGCCGGGTCGAGAACAGAGTAGGCCAGCAACGCCTTCGGGAGAACCGTCCGGCGGGCACAGTGGCTGTGAACCTACGTCACAGCAGAAGGGCTGATCAGGTTATGGGTTTGCCGGATGAGCGCAGCCAGCGAGCGGACAGATACAGCGCTAGCTCAGGCCCGCCCCCGGCTTTCCTGGACGATCCTTCCGGCATCGCGTCCCGGCGGCAGGCCAAACACCTTGGCGTAATCCCGGCTGAACTGTGTCGGGCTTTCATAACCCACCTCATACGCGGCGGCCGTTACGCTTCTGGCGCTGCCCACCATCAACGTGCGGGCCTGAAGCAGGCGCACGCGTTTTTGATATTGCAACGGACTGAGCGTGGTCACGGCCTTGAAGTGGCGATGAAACGCCGACACGCTCATGGCCGCGCGCTGCGCCAGATGCTCCACCCGGAGCGGCTGAGCGAAGTCCCGGCGAATCCACTGAATCGCCTTGTTCACGCGTGCCATGGCGGTGTCCGGTGCCGCGATTTCCCGCAGCATCCAGCCGTGCGGGCCCTGCAGGACGCGAAACAGGATTTCGCGTTCATAGGCCGGCGCGAGCGCCGTGATCGCATCGGGATCGCCCATCAGGCGCAACATGCGCACCCAGGCGTCCATCAGTTCCGGGGTCACTGCCGCCACCGAGAAACCGGGGTCGCTGTCGTGGCGTGCGGCAGGTTCAGGCAGGTCCGCGAGCAACGTCGCGAGGATCACCGGATCCAGCGTGAGGCTGACCGCCAGATAAGGTTCACCGGTCGCAGCAGGGTGCACCGTGCCGATGGCCGGCAGTTCGATGGACATCACAAAATAGGTGGCCGGATCGTAACGCAGGGTCCGGTCGCCCACCGTCATGCTCTTACTGCCTTGCAGAATCAGGTTGATCATCGGGTCATACACCGCAGCCAGCAGGTGTTCCGGGATCTTCCCCTGGACCATGGCGACACGCGGTATGCCGGTCTCGGTGAGACGGTTCTCAGCGGCGGCAGTCAGTGTACGAAGTTCATTCAGTTGATTTTCCATGGCCGCCATGCTGACGGCTGCGTGAGCACAGGCGCAAGTGAAAAGCAGAAACAGGCAGGATCGGAGCAGGAACGGCTGCGTTCGCCTGCGCCGATACGCCTACCGTGAACGCTCTTTCAGCAACCCTCGTGGAGAGCATCATGGGCGTCATCGTCATTACCGGAGGCAGCCGTGGCATCGGTGCCAGCACCGCCAGACTGGCGGCCCAGCGCGGCATGGGCGTCATCCTGACGTACAACGATCAGCCAGAGGCGGCGGCAGATGTCGTGCGCAGCATCGAGGACGCCGGTGGCCAGGCCGTCGCGCTCAAACTCGATGTCGCCGACACCGGCAGCTTTGCAGCTTTTCGGGCAACGCTCGTCGGCACATTGAACAAGCATTGGGGCGTCGACAGCCTGACCGGGCTGGTCAATAACGCAGGTTACGGGCTGTTCAATCCGCTTGAATCGGTCACCGAGGCGCAATTCGACGGCCTGTTCGACGTGCACCTCAAGGGCCCGTTTTTCCTCACGCAGGCCTTGCTGCCGTTGCTGGCGGAGCAGGCCAGCATCGTCAACCTCACCAGCGCCACGACGCGGGTGGCCACCGCTGGCGTCGCGCCGTATGCGGCGTTCAAAGGTGGACTGGATGTCCTCACCCGGTACATGGCCAAGGAGTTCGGCGAACGACGCATCCGTGCCAATGCCGTTTCACCGGGCGCCATCCGCACCGATCTGGGTGGCGGACTTACAGACGAATTCGAAGCCTTGCTGGCTTCGCAGACGGCACTCGGCCGTGTCGGCGAGCCCGATGACGTGGCGCGTGTCATCGTCATGTTGTTGAGCGAAGAGGGCGCGTGGATCAACGCGCAGACCCTGGAAGTCGCGGGCGGCTACATCATCTGATAGCAAGGGGAAACACATGCTGGATCATATTTTTCTGACGGTCAGCGACATCGCCCGATCCGTTGGATTTTACGAAGCGACGCTGTTGCCGCTGGGCATCACTGCCCGGCTGGATTACGACGGCAAGGATGGCCCACCTGACCATCCGGACCTCAAGGGCTTCGGCGCAAACGGCCGCATGTTCTTCTGGCTGCGCGAGGGCGTGGTGGAAGGCCGCGCCGCTCACGTGGGGTTCATCGCCGACAGCCAGGCGCATGTGCAGGCCGCCTATGCCGCCGCCATGGCGCACGGTGCTATGGACAATGGCGCGCCCGGCGCGCGAGTGCATTACGACCCGGATTATTACGCCGGCAATGTGCTTGACCCGGACGGCTATAGCCTGGAATTCGTCTACAAGAAATGGCAGCACGGCGCATGAGTACATTGCCGGCGAATCCATTCGCGCCTCCGGTGGCGTTCGGGGCGTGGGCTATTGATCGCGGTTGGTTGATCGAAGCAGAGGCTAGTCGAAGCAAAGGCTAATCGAAGCAGAGCCGAATTCGAGCAGGACCACAGGCAAGGTAGCTGACTGGCCAGCGTCAGGCAGAACGTCTGGCCAGTCTGGGCGCTGAATCAGGAACCGCTGCCGGAGCGAGTGCCGGAAGTGCCAGTGCTGTCGGAACTCGATCCCGCGCCGGACGGTGTTTTGTTGCCCGGGCTTGAATTACCGCCGCTGCCGGCCTCACCGCCGGAGCCTGGCAATGCGGTGCCATTGGTGTTGGCGCCGTTGGTGCCACTTGGGCGCGAGGAACTGTCAGACGTCGAACCGCTGGTGCTGCTGCCACTGGAAGTGCCCGAGCCGGTGCTGCTGGTGGCGGCCATCAACGGCATTGACAGCGCGCAGGTCAAGCCGGCGATAGCGAATGCAAAACTCATCTTGTTTTTCATCTAGTAAGCCTCTTCGCAAGAATGAACAGAGGTCAAAGCTGGCAGGGTTGCCAGTTGCTCTCAGTGTGTGACTCATGGGGTGTGCAGAAGAGTTTGTAAAAATAAATAATCCGCGATGAACGGTCGGGTGCCAGCGTTATGAGCAAATGTTTCCCTGCGTCGAAAAAAACCGTGATTGATATATGCACCACTGATCAACTAGAGTTGCGGGTACTCACCGATATCAGGAGCTACACATGTCCCGCCTTGCCGAATTCCGTAAACTTGAACAGCAGCTCGCCGCGCAACTGGCCGAGCTTGAAACGCTGAAGAACGATTCCGGCCTTCAAAAGGAGATCGAGTTCGAAACCAAACTGCGTAACTTGCTGGGCGAGTACAACTTCAGTCTGCGCGAAATCGTCAGCATCCTCGAGCCGCAGTCCGGCAGCCGCAAGGGCGCACCTGCAGTCGCCGAGAAGTCCACGCGCAAGGCGCGTTCGGTCAAGGTCTACAAAAACCCGCACTCGGGCGAGCTGGTGGAAACCAAAGGTGGCAACCACAAGACGCTGAAAGCCTGGAAAGCCGAATACGGCAGCGCCGAAGTGGAGTCCTGGTTGTCCAAGTAACGCCAAGGCATTCGCCATCGCTTCGAGGACAACAGTCCCCACGATGTAAAATCTGCCAATGGCAGTTGCAAAAGAGGCGCTCCAAAGAGCGCCTCTTTTTTGCCTGATCGATGGCGCGCGTCCATCGAGCGTGCATCGCGCGCAGGGATGCCCTGCGTCCCTTTCTCCCCTCGAACTTTTGCAAATAAACCGTTCGTCTTCCGGTGCATTCTCGGACGAAATTATCCGGTTCTGGCTGCCTCGAAACTCCTGATACATCAGCCCTGCGTCTTTTTAAGTCGCCAATCAATATTATCGAGGAGTTCAATCATGACCCATTGCATTCGTCATCTGGCGCTTGCCGCAGTCTGCATCTTCAGCAGCGTGAGTTACGCAGCCGAAGAACCCAGCGTCACGCTCGATCGTCCTGGCGCGGGGGTGAAGCAGATCAAGGAGGGCGATAACGTGCCTGATGAATATCAGCGCGAGAGCCTGGCGCTCAAGGATTGGCAACAGCGTCACCTGAGTGCGCCGGGCAAGAATGAGCAATGGGTGGAGATTCAGGATAAGTATGCGCTGGTCAATATTCCGACCGGTACCATCAAGCAGATGGTCGATAAATCAAAGGTCAAGCCGTAAGCCGACTGTTTGCGTTCCGAACGCCTTGCCCAATAAGGGCAGGGCGTTCGGCGGCAAAGAACTGTTGAATCAGTTAGCGGCATTACCACCGTGGGCTTTGGCCAGGGCCTTGGCTTGTTCAAGGTGCGCTTTCAACTTGGGCAGCGTCGCAGTGGCGAACGCTTTCAGGTCGGCATCCTTACCATTGGCAGCTTCTTCTTCGAACAGTTTGATGGTCGCTTCGTGAGCATTGACCTGGTTATTGGCGTACGCCTGATCGAACGACTTCGCGCTGCGCAATTCAAGAATCATGGATTTTGCCTTGTCCATTAACTGCGCGTGAGTCGACACTTCGAGCTTTTTGGAATCAGCCAGCGACTTCAACTTCTCGTTGGCGGCGGTGTGGTCTTTCACCATCATGTCAGCAAACGATTTCACGTCAGCCGAGGTGCCTTTTTCCTGCGCCAGTTTACCGGCCTCGACTTCGGCCACGCCTTTGGCTGAGGCATCTTCAACGAAGTCGTCGCTGTCCTGAGCGGCATAGACGGCTTGAGCGCTCAAGGCAATGGCAAGTGCAAGTGCGGAAGTCTTGATGAAATGGGCCATGGGTTCGTTCCTTCTCTGATGTTGTTTTATAGAGGATGGTTTGGGCAATGATTGCCTTCATGATTTCGGACTTGGCCTTGGCGCGTTCGTTCAGCGTTTTTAGCGCAGGGCGCGTGCGCAACGCTGCGACAGGGTGACCTGACGTTTGCATGCCTGCTTATCGACTGCTCGTCCTGTTCGCGCATGAACTGAATGAACTTCGTCAATGGCCACGCATTCTCAAGAGGACACAGAGCACTTATGACCCTTCGCTGCTTGAGGTCGTTATAGGTAATGACGGGATGCAGTGGAAAAAGGTCTGACACCATGCGATCAGCAGCAGAATGCCAGGTGGGAAAAAATGTCTGCGTAGCGTTTCGACCCCGGTATGCAAAAGCGTGTGGAATATGAAAACCGTTCTGATCGTTGACGACGAATATCTGATCGCCGACATCCTCAGTTTTGCCCTCGAGGATGAGGGCTTCATGACCGTTACGGCCACCAGCGCGTTAAAGGCGCTTGAAATATTGGGGCGTGAGCGCCCGGACCTCATCGTCACTGACTTCATGATGCCCGGCATGACGGGGCTGGAATTTGCCGAGCAGGTCAAACAGAACGCGGCCTATTTTCCGACACCGATCGTGTTGATGAGCGGCGCGCAGGCGCACTTGGGCACGGCACGGCCGGATCTGTTCCTGGAAGTGTTCGAAAAGCCGTTCGATATCGCTGCGATGGTCGCCAGGATCAAGTCATTGCTGCATTCCTGACGCCCATCGCAACGCCATGCGTTCAGCCTTTACTGTGCTCCTGAGAAGTGGGGCCTTTCACGATGCCTCTCGGGCCGTAGAGGCCCCAGACGATCCAGCCTGCCACTGGCAGCGCAAACACCAAAACGATCCACCCCAGCTTCGTCGCCGCCGTTTTCTGGCTGCGTGACACGCTGTAGGCGATCCATGCATCGATCAAAAGGACGACGATCAGGACGCCCAGATTAAATATTGTCATTTCCATCACAGAGACCTCCGCAGGTTGAGATACCTGTTGAGAGTCGTCGAACGTTCAACGGTTTGAAATACCGGCAGCCATGCTGACAAGCGGCCGCCGCGTCGCCGTATCCACCTTGCCGCCCCGGCAGATTTCCGGACCAATAAATGGAACTCGCCTCAGCACTTGCTGCCAAATTGCCACTAGTGCTCCTCAGAGGCGAGTTCCATGCTTGAATCCCGTGCCGTTACGCTCCTCGCAACCTTCGTCGATGAACTGGCGTACACCGTCGCGCCGCTGGATTTCACGGCACTTTTGTATTTGCGTGACCGCGGCTACGTGGACGTTTCCATTCAAGGGGGCAGTGTGGTTGCGAAGCGTACCGCTCAGGGTAACCGGTTCGTCAGCGACAGAACGTCGGTTCGCGCGGCGAGACGCAACAGCTGATGCACGTTAGACCTCGACCCAGGAGCCGCGCCCACAGCGGCGCGTCCGAGGCGGGATCACGTCGTGCCCAGCGATTCACGGGTGGCGACGGTATGGTCCACCAGTCGAATGCTGTTGCGACCGCCGCGCTTGGATTCGTACAGCGCGGCGTCGCTCTGTTCGATCAACGCCGCGAGACTGGCGGGCGGCTGCACGAACAGATTGGCGCCGATGCTCAGCGTGACCGGCTCCGGCGTGCTGAACCCCTGCGACGCGGCTTTGTGAAACTGCTCGCGTAACGTGTTGCACAGTCCCAGAATGCGTTCGCTTGAGGCGTGGCTCAGCAGGATCACGAACTCATCGCCGCCCAGTCGCGCCGCCAGTGAGCCTTCGGGCAACACCGCGCGAATCATCTCGCTCAGGGCGATCAACAAACGATCGCCTGCGGTGTGGCCATACAGGTCGTTGACCGGCTTGAAATTGTCGATGTCCAGCAGCAGCAACGCGCCAGGCCGGTCGGCACTGACGTCTTCCAGCAGGCGCGGCGCCCGGACCTCCAGCGCGCGGCGGTTGTACAGCGCTGTCAGCGGGTCGCGAGCGGCCAGGCGCGCAATGCGTTTTTCCCGCCGATAGCGCTCCGAGCCTGTCATCGACAGCGCGATGAGCATGATGGCAATGGCGCCTTCGACCAGCGAAATCTGGATGATCTCGCCACGAAATGCCGCCAGGTCAATCAGCGTGCCCGGCACCACGGCCGTCACTGCCTTGGCAAAGTAGAAAATGCCGTGGGCGAGCAACACGTAGCGCAACTGCACCGCGCCCTCGCTCAGCGAACGGCCATGGGGCCGCAGAAGGAAACTGGCGCGCAGCATCAGCAGTGTGATCAACAGCGAATTGGCGACCAGCATGACTTTCGACCACCAGGGCTGGTCCGGCAGAAACAGCAAGCCGAGCCAGACCACGAAGATCAGGTACCAGGCGCGTGACAGCCGCGCTTCGGTAAAGCGCGCCACGCCCAGCAGGAACAGAAAGTGGGCCGTCACCAGCAAGCCGTTGGCAAACCAGATGCCGATAATCAGAATGCCGCTGCTGCGTAACAGCGCCAGCACGCAGCCGACGCTGATCGTGGCGAACCCGGCGCTCCAGAACAGCAGCGACGGCTCGCGGACATTGCGCCATTCCACTGCCAGATACAGCGCGGCGGCTGCGGCCAGGGCGATCGAGAGGGTCAACATCGTGGTGGGATCGAGCGCCATAGACTGCCTGGTTAATCTGCTGTGCGGTAAAAAGTGGCGATTGTAAGCGTTTAGGCAAGATTTTCGGAGGGTCCGTTTGTCTCTTCATTGATCCCCTGCAAGTGCCACCGGAACATCAGATAGAATGATGCACCTGTCCGGCCAGGTGCGATCCGGAGCGCAAGCGAGGCGGCATTGATCGAGCGAAGAGAGTTCAGCGGATGCATGAAGGGCAAGAACCTTCGTTATCTGGATCAGAAGAAACAGCCAGTGGCGCAGACCCGAGCGGGCTTCCTCCTGCTCGAGCATTTTTCACTGCCGGCCTTCACCCAGGCGCTGGATACCATCGTCACGGCGAACCTGCTTCGCCCCAAGCTCTTTTCGTCCCGCACGTTCGGTCTGCAGGACGGCGAGGTGACCAGTGATCTGGGTCTGATCATCCGCCCTGACGCGCGGCTGGATGCGCTGGCCCTCAGAGAGCTCGACCTACTGGTGATCTGCGGCGGCTATCGGACCGAACTCAAGGCCAGTGAAGAGCTGATCCATCTGCTGGTGAGCGCCGCGGAGCTTGGGCTCACCCTCGCCGGTCTGTGGAACGGGGCCTGGTTTCTCGGTGCCGCGGGCCTGCTCGAAGGTTACCGGTGTGCCATTCATCCCGAGCACCGGGCAGCGCTGGCCGAAATCTCCAAAGGCGCACGCGTGACCAGCGAAGCCTTTGTGGTGGATCGCGACCGCCTGACCGCCTCCAGCCCGGCAGGGGCTTTCCACATGGCGCTCGAGTGGATCAAAGGGCTGCACGACAAGGCGTTGATTGAGGGCATCGAAGACATTCTTTCCTTCGAAGAGTCGCGCTACAGGCGCATCAAGCCCACCCGTCACCTGTCTGTCAGCGCGCCACTGCGCGAAGTCGTCAATCTGATGGATGCCAACCTGGAGGAGCCGCTCGAACTGGAGCAACTGGCCGCTTACGCAGGGCGTTCCCGGCGACAGATCGAGCGCTTGTTCAAGGAACAGCTGGGCACCACACCCCAGCGCTATTACATGGAACTGCGCATCACCGAAGCGCGGCGTCTGTTGCAGCACACCGAGCTGTCGCAGGTTGAAGTGCTGGTCGCCTGCGGCTTCGTCTCGCCCAGTCATTTCAGCAAATGCTACAGCGCCTACTTTGGCTATCGGCCCTCAAGGGAAACGCGTCTGGTGAAGTGATGATACGGCGGGCAGGAATCAGCCGTATTCGTTGAGGGGGTTGCTGCGCAAGCGTGTAGGCTTGGCGCAGTCTGGATCGTGAGAGTATTGATGAGTGAAATGAGCACCAAGATCATTACCGTCGAAGGTCATGCCGCTCTGAAAAAAGAGCTGGATTACCTCTGGCGCGAACATCGTCCGGACATCACCCAGAAGGTGACATGGGCGGCTTCGCTGGGTGACCGCAGCGAGAATGCGGACTACCAGTACAACAAAAAGCTGCTGCGCGAGATCGATCGCAGGATCCGTTACCTGCGCAAACGTCTTGAGGACATGCGCGTCGTCAGCTATTCACCCGAGCAGGAAGGCCGGGTGTTCTTCGGCGCCTGGGTGGAAGTCGAGGACGAAGAGGGCGAGACCAAGAAGTTTCGCATCGTCGGGTATGACGAGATCTACGGGCGCATGGATTACATTTCCATCGATTCACCCATGGCCAGGGCGCTGCTGAAGAAAGAGGTCGGCGACGAGGCAGCGGTGCCCGTTCCCGCAGGCACCAAGCTCTGGTGGATCACCCACATCGAATACCCGAAATAACCCCCAAGCTCGGCAGGGCGGCCGCGCCGGCACTCACGGCCCGGACGCGCCGCCCTTGCGCAATCAACCTTCCCGAAGCACGGTCAGCGGACTTGCGTTGAGCGCCCGGCGCGTGCCGAATACGCCCGCGCCGCCCACCAGCAGTGCGCCGACCAGCGGCAGCAGCAGTAACCAGACGTGCGGGTGCCATTGCAGGTTGAAGGCATAGCGGTAGAGCGCGAAGCTCACCAGCTCGCACCCCAGTGCAGCCAGCACGCCACTGACGGCGCCCAGCAGTCCGAACTCGATGCGTCGCGCTTTGGTCAGCAGCGCGCGGTTGGCGCCCAGTGCCCGTAGCAGCGCGCCTTGGCGGATACGCTCGTCGAGCGTCGCCTGCAACCCGGAGAACAGCACCGCAAGGCCTGCCGCCAGCACGAACAGCAGCACGTACTGCACGGCGAGTGTGACCTGATCGAGAATGCTGCGCAGTTGCTCGAGCAACGCCTCGACCTGAAGGATCGTCACGGCCGGGAACGCCCGCGACAGTTCAACGATCTGCTGATCGTTGCCCGGCGCAAGATAGAAGCTGGTCAGGTAAGTGGTGGGGACATCCTCGAGGGTGCCCGGCTGGAAGATCACGAAGAAATTGGGCTGGAAGGTGTCCCATTTGATGTCGCGCAGGCTGGTGACCTTGACCTCTCGACTGACCCCGCCAATCACAAACCCGAGGGTGTCGCCCAGCTTCATGTTCAGGCTCGCGGCCAGCTTGGCCTCCACGGAAACGCCCGGCGTGACGCCCTCGGCCGGCAGTTGATCATTCCACCATTGGCCTTGGGTGATGCTGTTGCCTTCCGGCAATCGTGACGACCAGGTCAGGTTGAGGTCACGCTGGGTCGCGTTTTCGCCACGGGAATCCTTGGTGACGAACTTGCTCACCGGTTCGCCGTTGATGGTCATCAGGCGGCCCGGAATCATCGGGTACAGCGGCGCGCTGTGGCTCGACAGGTGGCCCATGCGCTCAGCGAAGTTGTCCTTGTCGTTGGGCAGGATGTTCAGCGCAAAATAGTTCGGCGCGTCCTTGGGCAACTGGTTTTGCCAGGTGTCGAGCAATTCGCCGCGCAGCAGCGCGATCAACCCCATCGACAGCAGGATCAGACCGAACGCCAGCGATTGACCGGCCGCCGCCATCGGGTGGCGCAAGAGTTGGCCCAGGCCCAGGCGCCAGGGCAAAGAGGCGCCGGCCAGCAAACGGCGAAGGCTGCGCAGGGCCAGCAGCAGGACCGCGCCAAGCACCAGCGCGGCAATCACGCCACCGCCGAGCAGGGCGAAGGTCAGCACCAGGTCCAGACTCAAGCGCCACATGATCAGGCCCAGTGCAAGCAGGGCCGCGCCGTAGACCAGCCAGGTGCTCGCAGGAATCGGCAGCATGTCGCGGCGCAGCACGCGCAGCGGCGGCACGCGCCCGAGCGCCGCCAGGGGCGGCAGGGCGAAACCGGCGAGGGCGACGAGCCCGGTGCCGATCCCTGCGAGGGCCGGCAGCCAGCCGCCGGGAGGCACGGCAGCGGGCAGAAGACTGTCGAGCAGGTAAAACAGGCCAAGCTGGGCGAACCAGCCGAGCAGGGCGCCGACCACACTCGCGGCAATGCCGAGCATGGCCAGTTGCAGGCTGAACAGCAGCAACGCTTCACTGCGCGATAATCCGAGGCAGCGCAGCAGCGCGCTGGCATCGAAACGCCTGACCGCGAAGCGCGCCGCCGAGAGGGCCACTGCGACGCCCGCCAGCAGTACCGCCACCAGACTCGCCATGTTCAGGTAACGCTCGGCCTTGCCGAGCGCGCCGCCGATCTGCTGATTGCCGTCGCGGGCATCGTCGATCTTCTGGTTCGGCGCCAGGCCTGGTTCCACGGCCTTGCGGTATGCCGCGAGTGCCTGCGGCGTGCCGCGCCAGAGGTCCCGATACGTCACGCGGCTGCCGGGCTGCACCACCTTGGTGGCCTCAAGGTCAGCCATGTTGATCATCACCCGCGGCGTCAGGCTGTAGAAATTACCCGCACGATCCGGCTCGTAGGTGAGCACGCGGGTCAGCTTCAAGGTCTTGGAGCCGACGTCGATGCTGTCGCCGACCTTGAGCTCCAGCGCCACCAGAACCCGCGCCTCGGCCCAGGCTTCACCCGGCTGCGGCTCGCCGCCGCTGACCTCCGGCTGATACGGCGCCTCGGCGCTTTTCAACTCACCGCGCAGAGGGTAAGCCGCGTCGACGGCCTTCACGCTGGCCAGTTGAATGCCGCTGTCGGTGGCAACGACGCTGGAGAAAATCACGATGTGCGAATGATCGAGCTTCAGCGCAGTGCCTGCCTCGATCTGTTCGGGTTTGGCCGGCGTGGAACCGCCAAGGATGAGATCGGCGCCAAGGAACTCGGTGGCGCGCAGCAGCATGGCGCTGTTCAGGCGCGCCCCGAAATAACCGATGGCGGTGCTCGCTGCGACCGCAACGACCAGGGCGAAGAACAACACCCTCAGTTCCCCGGCGCGGGCATCGCGCAGAAGCTGGCGGACGACAAGACTGAGCAGGCGGGCGAACGGCAGGCGTGCCATCAAGGCTCCAGAGGGGCGGCGAGTCGGCCACCTTCAAGTCGAATCAGGCGCCGGCAACGATGGGCCAGGCGTTCGTCATGGGTCACCAGCACCAGGGTCGTATTGCGTTCCTGATTCAACTCGAACAACAGGTCGCTGATGCGCTCGCCGGTGTGGCTGTCGAGGTTACCGGTGGGCTCATCGGCAAACAGCACGTCGGGATCGGCGGCGAAGGCACGGGCGATCGCGACCCGTTGCTGCTCGCCGCCGGACAGCTGGCGTGGCGTGTGGGTCAGGCGTTGGCCCAGCCCGACCCGCTCAAGCAGGTGTCGGGCGCGATCCCTGGCGTCCTTGCGACCTTCCAGCTCCATGGGCAGCATCACGTTTTCCAAGGCATTGAGGCTGTCGAGCAACTGAAAGGACTGAAACACGAATCCCACATGTTCGGCACGCACCCTGGCGCGCTGATCTTCATCGAGCTCGCTCAGGTTGCGGCCCGACAGGACCACCGAGCCGGCGCTCGGCAGATCCAGGCCGGCCAGCAGGCCCAGGAGGGTGGACTTGCCCGAACCCGATGCGCCCACGATGGCCAGCGTGTCGCCCTTGTTTAGTTCCAGGGAGAGTTCGTGCAGGATGGTCAGGTCACCTTCGGTGCTCGGGACCACTTTGCTGAGGTGCCGGGCACTGAGAATACTTTCGCTCATGGAGAATCCGATGCGTGCGTGGTTTTTAAGTGCTGGCCTGGGTTTGCTGCTGTTGTCTCAAGGAGCGATGGCAGGCACGGTGCTGATCGTTGGCGATAGTATCAGCGCCGCTTTCGGCCTGGATACCCGCCTGGGGTGGGTCAGTCTGCTGGAGCAGCGCCTGGCGGATCAAGGTTACAAGGACAAGGTCGTCAATGCGTCGGTCAGCGGCGACACCAGTGCCGGCGGCCAGGCGCGGCTGCCGGCGCTGCTTGCAGCGCATAAGCCGGATCTGGTGATCCTCGAACTGGGCGGCAATGACGGCCTGCGCGGCCAGCCGCCGGCGCAATTGAAACAAAATCTTGCATCGATGATCGACAGCTCGCGGGCCGCCGGTGCGCAAGTGCTGTTGCTGGGCATGCAGATTCCACCCAATTACGGCGCCCGCTATACCGATGCGTTCAAGCAGGTATACGCCGACCTTGCGGCCGAGAAGAAGGTCGCGCTGGTGCCGTTCATGCTGGAAGGCGTAGGCGGCCATCCCGAGTACACCCAGGCCGATGGCCTGCATCCGGCGGCCAACGCTCAGGGCAAATTGCTCGAAAACGTCTGGCCGCAGCTAAAACCGCTACTTTAAAGGGCTGCAGGCCTTTTCTGGACGGGGGCTTTCGGCTAATGTGGCGCCCCCGAACTGGAGCCCCCGATGCCGCGCCGTCCCGCCTGGTCACTTTATGCCTATCAACTGATCGAGCCTGACGAGCAGCTTGACCTGTTCGCCTGCCAGGAAGTGCTTGTGCATCTGGTCGCGCGGCAGCTGGAACTGGCAGGTTCCGCCGACCGTACGCTGTGCGGCACGCTGTTGCCCGCTCAGCCGCGCTGGTCGGGGGTCGAGCAGGCGATTTACCAGGACGAGCGCCTCTGTCCGCTGTGCCGCGCGATCATCGATGCGCAGCGACGCGGGATGCACCCCATCTGGCCTGAACTCGAAGCAGGCGTGTAAGCCGTCGCGCCCACTCCCGAAGCCGTTGGCGCGCGTGTACAATCGCGCTCATTCAAGCCTCCCGTTTACCCAAGGATTCCCGGATGTTGTCGCGCATTCCAGCTTTCGCCCGCTGTCTGTCGCTTGCTGCACTGTGTGCGGCCGGCCCTGTTTCTGCTTTGGAATTCCCGTTGCCGCCACCGGGCGAGGACATCATCGGGCAAGTCCAGACCGTGACCGCCCGCTACGAAGACACCTTCGCCGATCTGGGCACCCGTTACGATCTGGGCTATCTGGAAATGATCGCGGCCAACCCGGGTGTCGATGCCTGGCTGCCGGGCGCCGGTACTCAGGTGGTCCTGCCGACGCGTTTCATCCTGCCGCCGGGCCCGCGCGAGGGGATTGTCATCAACCTCGCCGAGTACCGTCTGTATTACTACCCGAAAGGACAGAACGTGGTGTACACGTTCCCGCTGGGTATCGGCCGCGAGGGCTGGGGTTCGCCGGTGTCCACCACCAAAGTCACGGCCAAGACGCCAAACCCGACCTGGACGCCACCCGCGTCAGTCAAGGCCGAGCACGCCGCAGACGGCGACATCCTGCCCAACGTTGTGCCGGCAGGTCCGGACAACCCGCTGGGGCCGTTCAAGTTCGGCCTCGGCCTGCCGGGCTACCTGATTCACGGCTCCAACAAGAAGTTCGGCATCGGCATGCGCACCAGTCACGGCTGCTTCCGCATGTACAACAACAACGTACTGCAAATGGCGGACATGGTGCCGGTGGGCACCACGGTGCGGATCATGAACGAGCCGTACAAGTTCGGCATCAGCGGCGGCAAGGTCTATCTCGAAGCGCACACGCCGCTGGACGAAAGCGGCAACCCTTCGGTGGTCGACAAGCACACGGCCGTCATCAATGCGTTGCTCAAGCGTGAAGACCTGGCCAATAACCTGCGCATCAACTGGGATGAAGTGCGTGACGTGGTCGCCGCCGAAGACGGCATGCCGGTGGAAATCGCGGTGCCTGGCACGCCGGCGCCGGTGGTCAGCAGCGCGCCGGTGACCTTGCAGTAACGACGCGGCGCTCCAGGCCCGGCTATCAGGCTCCGCAGCGGAGCAGGGTGGTCGGGCTTTTTGATGCCTGGGCGCGTCATGCAGGCAATAAAAAAGCCGACCCGTAACCGGGTCGGCTTTTTAACAATCCCAAAGGGACTATTACTTGCGGCTTGCCTTGTCCAACATGCGCAGAGCGCGCTCGTTGGCTTCGTCAGCAGTCTGCTGAGCTTTCTGAGCAGCAGCCAGAGCTTCATCAGCCTTGCGATAGGCTTCATCAGCACGAGCTTGTGAACGAGCGGCTGCGTCTTCAGTAGCAGTCAGACGAGCTTCGGTTTCTTTGGATGCGCTGCTGCAACCGGTAGCCAGAACTGCGGCCAGGGCCAGAGCAGAGAATTTCAGAACGTTGTTCATCGTGTTCCCCTTAAAGGACTTCTATCAAGTTAGTCATCTCTCGAAAGTGAGAAAATGACCGGCGTACATAGTACCCATTGTTTGTAGTAAGTAAACGGACCCAACGCAAGAACTGCATAAAATTCTTTGCTTTGAAAGTGTTCCGAGCGACTCCTCACGTTTTTTATCGCAAAAAACCATCGCTGTCAGGCGCAGTCGCCTGCCAGGGATTCGGGCGCAGTCGGTGACGCTTAAATGTGCCCATGGGTGCCGAAGTCGGTCCGCAGTGCCTGATCAAATCCCGAATAGGATTACATCGAATCGCAGGCGACCTTTTTTGTATAGACGATGATCGTTACAGGCGCATCCTTGACTGTGTTTTTAGTGACTTTGCCGTGAGAAGGGCGTCTCAATGGACATTCGTCGGCGACGTCAGGTTCAACCGAAAGAGCGGTCAGATGTGCGGCAGCGCATTTGCTGTTGATTCCCTTGAGCAGATTCGACAATGGTGCCTACTATTTGCAGGTGCTCATTTGTTTGAGAACAGCAAAGCTCTTCTCGGTGTCCAAACAGGCACAGGGTGGCGTAGAGGTTCCTTCGCCGGACAAACATCGGTAAGGTAGGGGTCAAAATCCAAGACCCGCGAGGAGTAGTGATGAGCGAGGCGTTGTCCATCCACCATGACGAGACCGGTCACCAGTTCGAGGTGAACATTGACGGTCATCGTGCCTATCTGACGTATATGGACCTGGGGAAACAGACCCTGGATATCTATCGCACCTTCGTCCCCAATGCATTGCGTGGACGCGGTATTGCAGCGGCACTGACCGAAGTGGCGCTCGATTATGCGGACAGCATGGGCTACACCGTGATCCCGTCGTGCTCGTATGTGGAACGTTACATGGAGCGCAATCAGCGTCAGGCCGCAAAGATCTGACCTGAGACTGAATGAAAAACGCCGAGCATCTGCTCGGCGTTGTCGTTTCTGGCGTCCGGATCAGCCGCGCTGGCGCTTGGGCAAGACGTCCTTGAGCTTGGCGTGCATGCTGCGCAAGGTTTTCTCGGTGCTGTCCCAGTCGATGCAGGCATCGGTGATCGACACGCCGTATTGCAGATCGGCCAGATCTTTGGGAATGGCCTGGCAGCCCCAGTTCAGGTGGCTTTCGACCATCAGGCCGATGATCGACTGATTGCCTTCGAGAATCTGGTTGGCGACGTTCTCCATGACCAGTGGCTGCAGCGCCGGATCCTTGTTGGAATTGGCGTGGCTGCAATCGACCATGATGTTGGCCTTGATCTTCGCCTTGTCCAGCGCCTGCTCGCACAGGGCGACGCTCACCGAGTCGTAGTTCGGCTTGCCGTTACCGCCGCGCAGCACTACGTGGCCGTAGGCGTTGCCCTTGGTGGTGACGATGGACACGCCACCTTCCTGGTTGATGCCCAGGAAACGGTGCGGATTGGAAACCGACTGCAGGGCGTTGATCGCGACGGTCAGGCCGCCATCGGTGCCATTCTTGAAGCCGACGGCGGAGGACAGGCCCGAAGCCATTTCGCGGTGGGTCTGGGATTCGGTGGTGCGTGCGCCGATGGCCGACCAGCTGATCAGATCCTGCAAGTACTGCGGGGAGATCGGGTCCAGTGCTTCGGTGGCGGTCGGCAGGCCTTTTTCGGCCAGATCCAGCAGCAGCTGACGACCGATGTGCAGACCGTCCTGAATCTTGAAAGAGTCGTCCAGATACGGGTCGTTGATCAGGCCTTTCCAGCCGACAGTGGTGCGCGGTTTTTCGAAATACACGCGCATGACCAGATACAACGTGTCGGACACCTCGGCCGCCAGCGCTTTCAGGCGGTCGGCATATTCGTGGGCGGCCTTGATGTCGTGGATCGAGCACGGCCCGATCACGATGAACAGGCGGTGATCCTTGCCATCGAGAATGTCGCGGATGACTTCGCGGCCCTTGCTGACAGTGGCTTGCGCGGCTGCAGTGAGCGGAATTTCGCGTTTGAGCTGATCCGGAGTGATCAGTGTCTCGTTGGAGGCAACGTTGAGGTCGTCAATCGGTAAATCAGCCATCGTGTTACTCATCAGGTCACGGATGCTGGCCGCCAGCGTCCCCGTGCGGCGGAGCCGAGCATTAAGGAGCGCAACGGGGGAGCGGAACCTTAGCGCGTTCGCCGGTACTTCGACAATGGGTAATGGCCGCTTTCGACCAACAAACAGGGCTTTGCAGGGCGCACCGGGCAACCGGCCGCCGCGAATGACCGGAATTTGCAAAGCTGGCCTCCGGCAGAGATATAGTGTGCAGCCTGAAACGGGGGAATCACGTGGATCAATTGCAACTGACAGACTTCGACGTCGATCGGCAGCTGTTGTCATTGCCGGGGACGTCGCTGCTGATTTTCACCAGCATCGGCTGTGCCAGCTGCCGTTGGGCGCGGCATCATCTTCCCGAGCTGAATCTTCCCATCGAGCGAATAGCCTGGATCGACGCCGAAGAAAACGGCGGTGCGGTAGAGCGCTATGGCGTGTTTCATCTGCCAGCGATGTTTGTCGTGCGTGACGGCGAGTTCTACGGCGCGTTGCGCACGCAGATCGCTGCCGACGCGATCATCCGCGGCCTGGATCAGGCACTGTCCGGCGAACCTGACGAATTACCATAAGGGGCGTCCATGAACGAAAGCACCACCCAACCCCGTATCGGCATCATCGGCACCGGCGCCATCGGCGGTTTCTATGGCCTGATGCTTGCGCGCGCAGGCTATGACGTGCACTTCCTGTTGCGCAGCGAGTTCAGCGCTGTCTCGCAAAACGGCCTGCGCGTGGACAGTCAGGTGCATGGTCTGCTGACGCTGGAGAATGTTCAGGCGTACGCAAGCGCTGCCGACATGCCGCCTTGCGACTGGCTGCTGGTGGGGGCCAAGACCACCGGAAATGACGGCGTCGCTCCTGCGATTGTCCAGGCGGCTGCGCCCGGCGCCAACGTCTTGCTGCTGCAGAACGGCCTTGGCGTGGAGGACGATCTGCGGGGGCTGCTGCCGGATTCGCTTCATCTATTGGGTGGATTGTGCTTTATCTGCGTCCACCGCAGCGGCCCGGGCGCGATCGTTCATCAAGCGTTCGGCGCCGTGAACATCGGCTATCACAGCGGCCCGGCCGAAGACGCTGCCGAAAGCCTGCGTCGGGTGGAGCAGGGCGCGGCGTTGTTCCATGCCGCGGGCATCGAGTCGGTGGCGATGGACAACCTCGACAAGGCCCGTTGGCAGAAACTGGTGTGGAACGTGCCTTACAACGGCCTGTCGGTGCTGTTGAAGGCGAGCACTACGCCGTTGATGGCCGATCCCGACAGTCGTGAACTGATTCAAGGTTTGATGGCCGAAGTGGTTCAGGGCGCCGAGGCCTGCGGGCATTCGCTGCCGCCGGGCTACGCGCAACAGTTGTTCAGTGTGACCGGGCAGATGCCGGATTATCGACCGAGCATGTACCACGACTACGTCGAAAAGCGCGCGCTGGAGCTGGAAGCGATCTACGCCAGACCACTGGCCGCAGCGCTGGCGGCGGGTTGCGACATGCCGAAGATCCGGGCGCTGTATCACGCGCTGACGTTTCTTGACCGCAGCAATCGTTGAGCGCACGGCGCAATAGAGGCAGGGCAACGCTGTCGTTGAACTCAGCCGCATAAGGGAGATAACCGATGGCCAATGATCTGAGCATGAAAACCGCCGGCGGGAAATTGGTGCTGGCCATTTCTTCACGCGCGTTGTTCGACCTTCGGGAAAGCCATGCCATTTACATGGCTGATGGCGTCGCGGCCTATCGGCAATATCAGATCGATCACGAAGACGAAGTGCTGGAGCCCGGCGACGCGTATCTGCTGGTGGAAAAGCTGCTGAGCCTCAATGCCAGCCTTCGACAGTCCCGCGTCGAAGTGATTCTGGTGTCGCGTAACAGCGCCGACACCGGGCTTCGCGTATTCAACTCGATTCAGCACTACGGCCTGGACATATCGCGCGCCGCGTTCGTGGGCGGCCGCAGCCCGTTCCCTTATCTGGCGGCGTTCGGCAGCCATCTGTTTCTCTCGACCCACGCCGAGGACGTGCGCAGTGCGCTGGATGCCGGTTTTGCGGCCGCGACCATCCTCTCGGGCGGAGCGCGACGGGCCGCCACCGCCGAACTGCGTATCGCGTTCGACGGCGACGCGGTGCTGTTTTCCGATGAGTCGGAGCGGATCTACCAGTCCGGCGGCCTGGAGGCGTTTCAGGCGAGCGAGCGCGAAGCTGCGCGCCAGCCACTGCCCGGCGGGCCGTTCAAACCGTTTCTGGCCGCCTTGAACCTGCTGCAGAGGGAATTTCCCGAAGAGTCTTGCCCGATTCGCACGGCGCTGGTCACTGCCCGGTCTGCACCGGCCCATGAGCGAGTGATTCGTACCCTGCGCGAATGGGACATCCGTCTGGATGAGTCGCTTTTTCTGGGGGGGCTCGAGAAGTCGGCGTTTCTGGAGGCCTTCGCGGCAGACGTTTTTTTCGACGATCAGCCGGGGCACTGCGAAAAAGCACGAGAAGTGGTCGCCACCGGCCATGTGCCTCACGGCATCAGCAATGAGCTAAAACCTTGAACCTTTAGACCCGAAAGCTGTATCAAGCCGGCCGATTCGTCGTCTCGCTGCTACGCTCAATCGTGACTGCGCCTGTGATGGCTGCCTGGAGGTCACATGATCCGCTCGATGCTGTACGCCACGGACCTCGGTCTTTATGCGCCTTACGTGCTGCAACATGCGCTGGAACTGTCGAGGAATTTCAAGGCAGAGCTTCACGTCATTCACGTGGTCGAGCCCATGGGCCTGTTCGCCGAGTCCGTCTTGCAGAGCTATCTGGCTGAGGATGTGCTCCGGGAGTTGCAGAACGAAGGCATGAATACCGTCATCGATGGCATCGAGTCCCGGGTGCTGCGCAGCTTTCGCGAGGAAATGGGCAAGGACAACAAGGATCTCGAGTTGATCTGCAGCCTGCGCGTGGTTCAGGGCGATCCATCCAATGTGATACTCGAACAGGCGCGCAGAATGCGCGTTGATCTGCTGGTTGTCGGCAGCCACAGTCACGGCGCTCCGGGGGATACGCCGATCGGCCGTACGGCGGCGCGAGTGCTGCAGCTGTCCGAAGTGCCGGTTTACATGGTTCCGATGGTGCAAAGCCACTCTGGCGCATGAGCGTGGGGGAGCAAAACGTTGCCTGCTGAAAAAAGCAGCGTGCCATTACCGTTCAAAAGTGATAAAAAGTTCTAGCTTTGTCTTCCTGACCATTAATCCAGTTATATACCGTTGCTGATGCCCGTGGCGTCTTCCGGCTTTGAGGGATACATATGAAGCTTCAACAATTGCGCTACATCTGGGAAGTGGCGCACCACGACCTCAACGTTTCAGCCACGGCGCAGAGCCTGTATACCTCGCAGCCAGGTATCAGCAAGCAGATCCGGTTGCTCGAAGACGAGCTGGGTGTCGAGGTTTTCGCCCGCAGCGGCAAGCACCTCACGCGTGTGACGCCAGCCGGGGAACGGATCATCACCACCGCAGGGGAAATCCTGCGCAAAGTCGAAAGCATCAAGCAGATTGCGCAAGAATTCTCCAACGAGAAGAAGGGCACGCTGTCCATCGCCACGACGCACACTCAGGCACGCTACGCGCTGCCGCCGGTGATCAGCAATTTCATCAAGCAATACCCCGATGTGGCGCTCCACATGCACCAGGGCTCGCCCATGCAGATTGCCGAAATGGCCGCAGACGGCACGGTGGATTTCGCCATCGCGACCGAAGCGCTGGAGTTGTTTGGCGATCTGGTCATGATGCCGTGCTACACGTGGAACCGCTGTGTGGTCGTGCCTCAGGGACATCCGCTGACCAAGGTGCCGAAGCTGACGCTGGAAATCCTCGCCGAATACCCGATCGTGACCTACGTGTTCGGTTTCACCGGTCGCTCCAAGCTCGACGAAGCGTTCAGCCATCGCGGCCTGACGCCGAAAGTGGTGTTCACCGCTGCCGACGCCGACGTCATCAAGACCTACGTTCGACTGGGGCTGGGTGTGGGTATCGTCGCGAAAATGGCCGTTGACCCCAAACTCGACAGCGACCTGGTCGTCCTCGACGCCAGCGAGCTGTTCGAGGCCAGCATCACCAAGATCGGCTTCCGTCGTGGCACGTTCCTGCGCGGGTTCATGTGCGATTTCATCGAGAAATTCGCCCCGCACCTGACCCGTGAGGTCATGGCCAAGGCCATCCAGTGCCACAACAAGCAGGAACTCGAAGAGCTGTTCGAAGGGGTCGTGCTGCCGGAGCATTGACAGCCGGCAGACGCAAAACCTGCATGAGCGCGCTGGCCCGCGATCGCTGACTGTCAGTCACCTGAATGTGACCGTTGCAGCGCAATCGCGGGCCAGCGCGCTTCTGTATCAGGTCTGTGTCGAATCAGGACTTCGTAATCAGGTTCCCGGCGTGCAGCCCGCATTCCTTCTGCGTGGCTTCTTCCCACCACCAGCGACCTTCGCGCTCGTGCTGATTCGGCAAAACCGGGCGGGTGCAGGGCTCACAGCCGATGCTGATGAAGCCGCGCTCGTGGAGGCTGTTGTAAGGCAACTCCAGCATGCGGATGTAGTTCCACACGTCTGCACTGCTCATCTGTGCCAGTGGATTGAATTTATACAGGGTGCGCTCGGGCGTCGAAAAGGCGCTGTCGATCTCCACCGCTGCGACGTTGTTACGGGTGCTCGGGCTCTGGTCGCGGCGCTGACCTGTCGCCCAGGCCTTGACGCTGCCGAGCTTGCGACGCAGCGGTTCGATCTTGCGCACGCCGCAGCATTCGCCATGGCCGTCCCGGTAGAAACTGAACAGGCCCTTTTCCTTGACGAACGGCTCGAGCTTTTCCCGATCCGGGGAGACGATGTCGATGGCAATGTTGTACTGCTCGCGGACCTGATCGATGAACCGGTAGGTCTCCGGATGGAGACGTCCGGTGTCCAGGCTGAAGACTTTGACGTTCTTGTTGAGCTTCCAGGCCATGTCCACCAGCACGACGTCTTCGGCGCCGCTAAAGGAGATCCACAGCTCATCACCGAAGTGCTGGAAGGCGAATTTGAGAATGTCCTGCGCGGACTTGTTGGCGTAGGTCGCGGCAATGTCGTCGACGTCGAAAGGGTGGCTCATCAGGCGGCTTCCTAATCATGGGCGGCGCTTAAGCGCTCGTAATGGCGCAGATGGTAACAAAAACCTTCCGCCCTTTGCCTGAAACCTGCGTTCGCCCGCTGTTCGCCACGCCGAGAAAGCGTGCCTGGCCGCTGCGTAATCTGCCCATGCACACGGAACGGGTGACTGCACGGCAGCCCCCGTTCCTGCGTCACTCAGCTATTTTTTAATGTCCTCGCTCCAGACGTCATACAAGTTCGACGGTGCATCCAGTTGCACTTCGAAACTCAGACCATGCAACGTGTCTCGCGCCGCCAGTTGATAGTTGGGCGCGAACAGCGGAATGAGAAACGCCTGATCGACGGCGCGCTGCTGGATCTGATCCAGTATCGGTTGACGCTGCTTGAGGTCCGAGGTGGCGCGCGCCTGATTGATCAGCCCGGTGATCTGTTCATCGGGCTGAGCCACGCTGCGGTACAGAAAACCGGTGGCGCCAAGCACATCACGCAGCGACAGCGCCGTGTCGGATGGGTTGAGGGTGTTGGGGTAGATGTGCCACGAACCGTCAGCCGTGGACTTGACCCATTCGCCGGTACTGATCAGGCGCAGATCCAGGTCCAGCCCCAGATTCTTGCGCACGGCCGCCTGTATCTGCTGGATCAGCAGGTCACGGTTGTCACGCACGTAGGTCTGCGGATAGCCCACCTCGACGCGCAAGCGCTGGCCGTCGCGGGTGCGATAGCCTTCAGCGTCGCGGCCGGTCCAGCCGGCTTCGTCGAGCAGCTTGTTGGCACCGGGGACGTCGTTGCCCCAGGTGTTGACCAGAGCGTTGTTGTAACCGGTGTTGTCCGGGCCGATGTTCGACCACGCGCGCGGCACGGTGCCCAAGTAAATGTTGTTGACGATGGCCGCCAGATCGAAGCCGTCACGCAGGGCGCGGCGCACCCGGATGTCATCGGTGGGCGCCTGGCGGTAATTGAGGTTGAGCGTGAATGAGGTTTCCGCCGACGGACCGGTCAGGAACTGGAAGCCCTCGGCGTGCTCGAAGAGCGCACGATCGGTGGGCTGCACGCCTTCGATGAGGTCCACTTGCCCCGAACTCAATGCTCCGGCTCGTACGGCGTACTCGGGCAGGAAGCGATACGTGACGGCGTCCAGGTACGCCGGTCCTTGATGCGCGGCATACGCCGGCGGCCAGTGGTAATCGGGGTTTTTCACGAACCGGGCTGACTGGCCGCGGTTGTACTGATTGAAGATGAATGGCCCGGTGCCGACCAGGTTCGGGCCGCCCTGGCAGAGATCGCCTCCGGCCGCGAGGGTCTTGGGCGACAGAAAGCCCAGTTTGACGCTGGACAATGATTCGAGCATGGCCGAGTCAGGCTTGCTCAATACGATGCGCACCTGATGCGGATCGATCACTTCGGTGCGATCGTAATACTCCAGAAAGGCCGCGGCGTTGGCGGTGTGCGCCGGATCTTTGGTGTAGTCCAGGTTGGCCTTGACCGCGGCGCCGTCGAACGGTGTTCCGTCGGTGAAGGTCACGTCATCGCGCAGGATGAAGGTGTACTCGCGGCCATCGGGCGAAACGCTCCAGCTTTTCGCGAGCCACGGGGCGAAGCTGCCGTCCGCCTGTTTGCCGATCAGTGAGTCGACGTAATTGCGAATCACCAGAAAGGCGTTTTGCTGAGAAGAGTTGTGAGGGTCGAAGCAGGCGGGTTCGGTGGTCACGCCGAACGTCACCTCGCCGCCAATGCGCGGTTGCAGCGTCGGCTTCTGGCTGGCGCCGTTGCTGGCGGCCGAGGCCGGCGGTGAGGCGTTGTTGTCGCAGGCGCACAGCAGCGGGGCGGCCACGATGGCCAGGCAGAGCAGGGAACGGTGAGCTTTCATGGTGTCCTTATCAAGCGGCGGGGTGCGCGCTCAGTAGTTGCCGGGTGTAGGGGTGAGTGGGTGCTTCGAACAGCGGGCCGACCGGGCCTTGCTCCACCAGTTGGCCCTGATGAAACACCAGGACCCGGTCGCAGATGTGGCGAATCACATCCAGATCATGGGAAATGAACAGCAGAGCAATGCCGCGGCTGGCCTGCAGTTCGCCAATCAGGTCCAGCACTTGTGCCTGCACGTACACGTCGAGCGCGGAAACCGGTTCGTCACAGATGATCAGCGCAGGTTCGGCGGCCAGGGCGCGGGCGATTGCAATGCGCTGCCGTTGGCCGCCCGACAAGGAGCGTGGGTGACGATCGAGGAAGTCGGCATTGAGCCCGACCTGTGTCAGCAATGCGCTGGCCTGCTGGCGGTGCTCGCCGCCGGGCAGCAGGTTTTCGGCGATGATCTGCGCCACGGTGTAGCGCGGATCGAACGAGCTCAGCGGGTCCTGCGGAATGTATTGCATCTGCCGGCGCAGAGGCCGGCGTTGCGCTTCCGGCACGTGACTCCAGCGTTGACCGAGCAGATGCACGCTGCCGCTGTCGGGCGCCAGCAGGCCGAGGACGATGTTGGCGCACGTGGTTTTCCCTGAGCCTGACTCGCCGACGATGCCCAGCACTTCGCCCGCGTTCAGCGTGAACGATGCGCTGTGCAGCGCAGTAAACGCCTGACCCTGCCGGCCGAAGCCGCGACGTCGATAGGACTTGCCGACGCCCTCCACCCGCAGCACTTCCCGGGGCTCGGCGGGCAGGCGCGGCGGCAGCGGATCGCGCTCGATCACCAGCGGACCCTGCTCCCGGGCTCCGGGTCGCACCCGTGCCGAACTCAGGCGGGTACCACGAGACGCTGCGCCAGGACTGGCGGCCAGCAACTGACGGGTATAAGCATGGCGCGGTTGTGTCAGCACCTGCTGCACGCTGCCGGAATCCACCACTTCGCCGTTGTGCATCATGTGCACCCGATCGGCGATCTGCGCCACCAGGTTGAGGTCGTGACTGATGATCAGCAGCCCGGCCCCCTGAGCGACACGCTCGGCCAGCACGGCGATCACCTGCCGTTGCACGCTGACGTCCAGCGCCGTGGTGGGTTCATCCGCGATGATCAGCCGTGGACCGGCGGCGATGGCGGCCGCAATCAAGGCCCGCTGACGCAGGCCACCGGACAATTGATGGGCGAACTGAGTGCTGCGCCACTGCGGATCGGGAATTCCGACCTGGCGCAAGGTATTGAGCACCTGCTGCCCGCGCGCTGCGTCATTCAGCATCCGATGGGTGCGCAGCACTTCGCCGGTTTCCTGCCCGATGGTACGCAGCGGGTCAAGCGACACCAGCGCGTCCTGCATGACGAGGCCGGCAAAGCGGCCCCGAAGCTGTCGCCAGTCCTGAAGGTTGAAACGCAAGGCGTCACGGCCGTCGATCTGCAGGCGCCTGGCCTGAACCTGGGCATGTTCGCCCGCCAACCCCAGCAAACTGCGCGCCGTGAGGCTTTTGCCGGAGCCGGACTCGCCGACCAGGGCCACGCATTCGCCCGGATGAATCCGCAGGTTCAGGCCGCGTACCAGCGGCGCGCCGTGATTGACATCGGCGAAGCTGATGCGCAGATCCTCGACGTCGACCAGAGGAGCGCCCGGTTCACTCTCCACTCGTGCGCTCATGCTGGCTGCCTCCCTTCGAAGCGGCGCTGGCAGTAGCTGCCCAGCACGGTAAAGCTGATCACGGTCAGGGTGATGGCAAGACCGGGAAACACGCTCGGCCACCAGGCCACGCGCAGCACATCCCGGCCCTCGGCGAGCATCACGCCCCATTCCGGAGTCGGCGGCTGCGGGCCCAACCCCAGAAAGCTCAGGCCTGACACCGCCATGATCGAACTGCCGATGTCGATGGTCGCCACAATAGGAATCGCCATCAGCACGTTGGGCAGCAAATGGGTGACGAACGTCTGCAGGCGGGAACGCCCGTAGAGCACGGCGTGACGCACGTAATCCGCCTCGCGCACCAGCAGGGTCTGGCTGCGCACCAGCCGGCCGAATTTAGGAATGCCGGCGATGCCGATCGCCACCGCAACGTTCATCAGTCCCGGGCCGATCAGCGCAATCACCAACAGCGCCAGCAGAACGCTCGGAAACGCCGAAAGCACATCGAACAGGCGCGAGGCAACCTCGTCCAGCCAGCGATTTTTCATGCCCGCCACCAGGCCCAGCAGGGTGCCGATGACGAGGCTGATGAGCATTCCCGACAGTCCGATCAACAGGGAATAGCGCGCGCCGTAGACCACGCGGGCGAAAACGTCCCGGCCCAGCCGATCGGTCCCGAACCAGTGAGTCGTACTCGGTGCTTGCAGGCCGACGCTGACATCGCCGGCCAACGGATCGTAATGAGTGATCCAGAAGGGCAACGCCAGCACTACCGCCAGAACCAACAGGAACAGGCAACTCACGGTGATGGCCAAGGGAGGGCGGTTGAAGTGGCGCGCGGCGACACGACTGTCGAGCACCGCATCGGCAGCAGCGGCCAGCGTTGAGGAAGGCAGGGTCATTGGGTTCTCAGCCTCGGGTCAATGAACAGGTAGGCGACGTCCAGCAGGGTCGAAATCACCACATAAATGAACGCGGCCAGCAGCACCACGGCCAGCACCACCGGCACGTCCTGGCTGGTGATCGCGTTGAGCGTGATGGTCCCAAGTCCCGGGCGGCCAAAGACCTTTTCGGTGATCACGGCGCCGCCCAGCAGACCGCCGATCAACCAGCCGCCGAGGGTGACGATGGGTAGCAATGCATGGCGTAATACATGACCGGTGCGCACTTGGGTTTCGCTCAGGCCCCGTGCTCGAACTGTCGTGACGAACGGCTGCTCCAGTGCTTTTTCCATGGCCTCTCGCAGCACCTGCGCGAGAATGCCGGCGGTGGGCAGCGCCAGCGTGATCGCCGGGAGTACCAGCGCATTGAAGCCATTGGCTCCAGAGACTGGAAAGAATCGCCAGTGGAAGGAGAACGCCATCAGCAGCAGAATGCCGATCCAGAACACCGGGGTGGAGGTGAGCACGAGCTCCAGCAGCGAAGCGACTCGTCTGCCCACAGCGCTGCGTCCGGCCGTCAGCAGCGCCACGCCGACCGCGAACAGCGTCGCGATGACCCCGGCGGCCACCGCCAGCTGCACCGTCGGCCAGAGTTGCGAGTGCAGCACACTGCTGACCGACTGACGCATGACGTAAGACGTGCCCAGGTCCCCGTGCAACAGGCGCGCGATGAAATCCAGATATTGCTCGGGCAGGGACTTGTCGAGCCCCCATTCAGCCGCGATGGCCTCGCGCAAGCCGGGGTATTCATTGTCGCCAGCGAGGATGTCGGCAATCTTGCCGGGCAAAGAGTGGAGCGCCACGAAGGCGGCGCTCACGCTCAACCAGAGCACCAGCAGGCTGCTGCCCAACCGGACCAGGACGTTTCGCCACATAAAGAATCCATCCCAAAGTCTCGTCAAGGTCATGACGAGGGTTGATGATTATTCAATAAATGAATATTGGGAGGATCCTATATGCAGGAAAGTCAGGACGTCCAAGTCCGTTTAAGCATATTTTTAGAATGAGAAATGAGGATGCCAGACGTCAAGGCGGCGGCTTTGACGATTCTGGCGTCCCCTTCAGAAGGGCTTCAGTAAACAGAAAGGGTGGATCGAGGCGCTGCAGTTCGCAGCACCTGGCCAATCGGTTACAGGGCTTCCAGCGTCTTCAGCAGCACCCGGACCTTGGTCATGGATTCCTGGTATTCGGCTTCCCACTGCGAGTCGGCCACGATGCCGCCGCCACCCCAGCAGGCGATCTGACCGTCTTGAGCCAGCAGGCTGCGGATGGCGATCGAACTGTCCATCTCGCCGCGCACGTCCAGGTACAGCAGTGAGCCGCAGTACAGCGCGCGGCGGGTGGGCTCCAGTTCATCGATGATCTGCATTGACCGGATCTTCGGCGCGCCGGTGATCGAGCCTCCCGGAAAGCTGCCTGCGATCAGGTCCAGCGCGTCGTGGGCATCGGCCAGTTCGCCCGTTACGGCGCTGACCAGATGGTGCACGTTGGGATAGGTTTCCAGGCTGAACAACTCCGGTACTTTCACCGAGCCAATGCGGCAGCTGCGGCCCAGATCGTTGCGCAGCAGGTCGACGATCATCAGGTTTTCCGCACGGTCTTTCGGGCTGCGCAGCAGCTCTTGCGCGTAAGCGGCATCTTCGGCGGCGTCCCGGCCCCGTGGCCGCGTGCCCTTGATGGGGCGCGTTTCGACCTGACGATGGCTGACCCTGACGAAGCGTTCGGGCGACAGGCTCAGCACGGCATTACCCCCCGGCAACCCGAGGTAACCGGCGAATGGCGTCGGGCAGGCCTTGCGCAGGGCGCCGTAGGCCGACCAGGGATCGCCCTGGTACGCGGCCCGAAAGCGTTGCGCGAAATTCACCTGATAACAGTCGCCCGCCTGAATGTAGGCGTGAATGCGCTCGATGGCACGACGATACTGATCGGCGTCGATATCGGCCGCAAACGGGGCGCTCAGCTTGAATGAAGCATCGTGTTCAGCTGCAGGGCCGGTAAACAGGCCGATCAGTCGCTGGCGCTCGGCGGCATCGAGAGCCGGATGGAAGACCAACTGGCTGGTGCGCGTCTGGTGATCGCTTATCAGCGCCCACGGGTAAAGACCGAGCCGGGCGCCTGGCAGATGCAGGTCATCGCTGGCGAGCGACGGAAGTGGTTCGAGCAAACGGCCAAAATCATAGGCGAGATAGCCGATCAGGCCACCTGCGAACGGCAGCGGGCTGGAGTCTGGCAACGCCGCGTCTCCCAAGCCTGCCAGTGCGCTTCGCAGGCGCTGGAGAAAGGCGTCACCGTTCTCACCGTCAGTGGGCACGAACGTCTCCAGCGGCCAGGCACTGAGGATATCGAAGCGCCCGCGATCGGCCTCGGGGCGCCCGCTGTCGAGCAGGACGGCGCCGGGAGCGTGCCGGATCAACGCAAAATAACCGGTCGGATCGACCTGATAAGTGATCGGGTGTAGGGAACAGGTTTGCATGTGTGGCAGATCAGTCGTGGTGCGCGGAGGGCGATTGTAGTCCCGCGGCGGTTGCAGTCCTAGGGGCTTGTCGGCGCCCGGCAGGCAAAGGGCGCCTGCCGGGCACTGTCCTCAGACGTGCCCGAACAGATCCTGAACGAACTTCACGCGTTGCTCTGGGCTTTCATGACGACCTTCAGCCGCCAGTTGCTCCAGGCGTTGCTCGACAGCGACGGTACGGTGCGTCAATCCGCAGTCGTTGGCGATCTGAATGTTCAGCCCCGGGCGGGCATTCAGTTCGAGAATCAAGGGGCCGCGCTCCTGATCGAGCACCATGTCCACCCCGATGTAGCCCAGACCGCACAGCTCGTAGCACTCCGCCGCAAGCTTCATGAAACCGTCCCAGTTGGGCAGTTGCACGCCGTCCACCGCATTGGTGGTGTCGGGGTGCTTGCTGATGATGTTGTTCAGCCAGGTACCCCGCAGGGTCAGCCCTGTCGCCAGATCGACGCCCACACCGATGGCGCCCTGGTGCAGGTTGGCCTTGCCGCCGGACTGGCGGGTGGGCAGGCGCAACATGGCCATGACCGGGTAGCCCATCAGCACGATGACGCGAATGTCCGGAACGCCTTCGTAGCTGATGCTTTTGAAGATCTGGTCGGGGGTGACCCGGTATTCGATCAGCGCCCTGTCGCGGTGTCCCCCCAGTGAGTACAGACCGGTGAGAATGCTGGAGATCTGATGCTCGATTTCATCGTGACTGATGATGCGCCCGGACACCGTACGAAAGCGCTCTTCGAAGCGGTCGGCAATGACCAGAATGCCGTCGCCGCCAGCGCCTTTTGCCGGCTTGATCACGAAGTCGCTGCGGCCACCGATGATCTCGTCGAGCTTGTCGATTTCCTTTTCGGTGGAAATGATGCCGTACATCTCGGGCACGTGAATGCCCGCAGCGATCGCCCGCTCCTTGGTGATGATCTTGTCATCGACGATGGGGTAGAGGCTGCGCTTGTTGTACTTGAGCACGTAGTCGGCATTGCGCCGGTTGATGCCCATGATCCCTTTGGCTTCCAGTGCCTTCCAGGTTTTCCACCAACCGATCATCTGACGTTTTCCCGTTCGGCGTCTTCCTTGAGAAAGGCCTTGAAGCGGATCAACTCGGTCAGTCGATAGCCGCGATAACGCCCCATCGCCAGCATGAAGCCCACCAGGATCAGCAGGACGGCCGGGAAGGTGAAGACGAAATAGATGAACTCCGGCACGCTCATGATGATGTGGGCCAGGGACGCTGCGAACAGGGTGCCGATGGCGACTTTCATCGCGTGGCCGCCGCCGCGCTCTTCCCAGGTGATCGACAGGCGTTCGATGGTCATGGTCAGAATCACCATCGGGAACAGCGCCACCGACAGGCCGCGCTCGAGCCCCAGCTTGTGGCTGAACAGGCTGATGGCCGCGATCAGCACGACGACGAAGGTCAGCACCACCGACAATCTGGGCAGCATCTGCAGCTTCAGGTGCTCCAGATACGAACGCAGCGAAAGGCCCAGCGCGGTGATGATCGTGAAGAGGACGATGCCGAAACCCAGCTGGGTTTCGCGGAACGCCAGGGCGATCAGCACCGGTGTGAAGGTGCCCAGTGTCTGCAGGCCGATGAGGTTGCGCAGAATCAGGATGACCAGCACGCCGATGGGGATCATGACCATGATCATGAAGGTCTGCTGAGTCTGCAGGGGCAGGCCGTAAAGCGAGTATTCGAGGAAGTCGGCGTCAGTGCTTTCGTCGGTCAGCTTGGCCAGCCGGATGGCGTTCATTTCGCTGTTGTTCAGGCTGAAATTCACCGTGGCTTTCTTGCCGCCTTCCACCGTGATCAGGTTATCGTCGCCGATCCACCACAGCAGGCGGTCCTGAGGCAGGCCGGCCTCGCCGGTTTCAGGATTGAAATACAGCCAGTCCTTGCCATTGAAACTGCGCAGCCAGAGTTCCGGGGTCTGCGGCTGGTCTGCCACCAGACGGATTGTGTGGACTTTCTCGACCGGCACATGGGCGATGGACAGCAGGATTTCGGTGATGCGTGCCTTGTTCTGCACCGACGTGTCGCCTGCCAGCAGCAGCTTGACGTTGTCGTCGCTCAGATTGTTGACACGCTTGATGGCTTCGCTGACGAAGGTTTCGACGTCGGCCGAATGCTGGCGGATCGGCGCGAGCAGGGCGTCGGCGGCAATCTTCTCAGGCCCTTCGACGGCGATGCTGTCGCGAAAGATCGGCCCTTTGACCTTGGCTTTTTCGCCGCTGTAGCGCTTGGTCAGCACCAGGCGATAGTAAAGCGTCTGGTTGCCGGTGGCGCGTCGGGCCGACCAGGTGACCTTGCGGTTGCCGTCGGCGCGGTTGACGTTCACGCCGTAATTATTGGAGATGAAGCTCTCATTGAGGCTGATGTAGTCGCGCGACAGCGGCGGCACGTACATCTGGATTTTCACGGAGTCTTTGGGATTGGCGATGAACTCGACTTTGGCGTCGATGTTCCAGAGGTCGTCGGTTTCGTCTTCGGTCACCGGGATGCCGAGCACCAATATCTGATAGGCCGTGATCGCAATGCCCAGTGTCACGAGGGTCGCGATCAGGATTTTCAGATGGAGGGTAAGAGAGCGCATGTCGTTACTCTGCGGTTTGAGCATCAGTGACGCAGGCAGGCTTGCCGGCTGCGTATTTCAGGCTTGGGTCGACCAGTGCATTGAAGTGCCTGAGGGCGTCGGCGCCAATCAAAAGCGGATATTGGAATGCACTTCGGTCGGTCAAGTTCACTTCTATGTTTCGTAAAGCAGCGCCCATGCACACATCCAGGCTGATGACCGGCCTTGAGGTGTACTTCTTCTCGTCATCGGGGTCGATGTCGCCGGCGCGGCGCTTGATCTTGCTGACCCGCGCCAGTGGTCGCTCGATGGGGTGCTCGTGAGCGTCGTCGATGGCCAGGTAAAAACGCACCCACGATTCCCCGTTGCGCTTGAAGCGCTTGATGTCGCGGGCGCTGAGGGAGGCGGTTTTTGCCCCGGTGTCCAGTTTGGCGGCCACTTGCAGGTCGATGTCGGCCAGCTCGGCGTACTCGTTCAGGCCATAGACGGTCTTGTCTGCGCCAAGGCTAAGACCCGGCAAATACAGGCATAAAAGGAAGAGAAGAGGGTGACGGCTCATAGGTCCTGGCACGATGAAGGTAAACGAGGAGCAGATTGGACGTCGGCTCGGGGTTCTGGTTGGGCTCAGGGCCGCGGCCTGCATTGACGTCGCGTGCTGCGTGCAATGGCAGGCGGTGCGGTCGGCATTCTAGCATGATGGTTTCATGGCGCCAGTGAAGGGGCTTGCGGACGAGATGGGTAGGAAGGGACGACATGCGCTGTGGTTATTAGACGATTGTCGACAATCTATAAAATCACTTTGACGATAGGGTGCGTCTTCGCTAGCTTTGGCGCCATTCATTCAAAAGGTGTCGACAATGTCAGATGCGCTCGAGGTCGTCACGGAGTCTTCGCTGGACACCGAAACGCTGTCGGAGAATGTCTTCCGGCGCATTCAGGCGGCCATCGTCAGGGGCGACATTGCGCCGGGCAGCAAGATTTCAGAGCCTGAGCTGGCGCGCACTTACGGCATCAGTCGCGGGCCATTGCGCGAAGCGATTCACCGCCTGGAAGGGCAGCGCCTGCTGGTGCGTGTTCCCCATGTCGGCGCACGTGTTGTTTCGTTGAGCCATGCCGAACTGGTGGAGCTGTACGAAATTCGCGAATCCCTCGAAGGCATGGCGTGCCGACTCGCTGCGCAGCGCATGACCGCCGAGGAGGTCGACGAGCTGCGCCGGGTGCTGGAGACCCACGAACGCGACAGCGCGTTTCAGGCCGGTGTCGGCTATTACCAGCAGGAAGGGGATTTCGATTTCCATTACCGGATCATTCAGGGCGCACGCAACAGCACCCTGACGCAGATGCTGTGCGGCGAGCTGTATCAGCTGGTGCGGATGTACCGCATCCAGTTCTCGACGACGCCCAATCGTCCACGACAGGCATTCACCGAACACCATCGCATTCTCGACGCCATCGCCGAGCGTGACGGCGAGCTGGCTGAACTGTTGATGCGCCGCCATATCGGCGCCTCCAAACGCAACATCGAACAGCACTATCAAGCGGCTACTGCCCGAGGTGAACAATGACTTCAAGAACGACTCCCGGCCAACGCTTCCGTGACGCCGTCGCCAGCGAGCATCCGCTGCAAGTGGTCGGGGCGATCAACGCCAATCATGCGCTGCTTGCCCAACGCGCGGGCTTCAAGGCGATTTATCTGTCTGGCGGCGGGGTCGCTGCAGGTTCGCTGGGGTTGCCGGACCTGGGGATCACTGGGCTTGATGACGTGCTGACCGATGTGCGCCGGATCACCGACGTCTGTGATCTGCCGCTGCTGGTAGACGTAGACACCGGTTTCGGAGCGTCGGCGTTCAACGTCGCGCGCACGGTGAAATCGATGATCAAATTCGGCGCGGCGGCGATGCATATCGAGGATCAGGTCGGCGCCAAGCGCTGCGGACATCGTCCCGGCAAGGAAATCGTGTCGCAGCAAGAGATGGTCGATCGCATCAAGGCTGCCGTGGATGCGCGCACCGACGACAGCTTCGTGATCATGGCGCGTACCGATGCGCTGGCCGTTGAAGGGCTGGAGTCGGCGCTGGACCGTGCTGCGGCATGCATCGAAGCGGGCGCCGACATGGTCTTCCCCGAAGCCATCACCGAGCTTGAGATGTACAAACTGTTCGCCTCACGGGTCAAGGCGCCGATTCTGGCGAACATCACCGAATTCGGTTCGACGCCGCTGTTCACCACCGACGAGCTGAAATCGGCTGAAGTGGCCCTGGTGCTCTATCCGCTGTCGGCTTTTCGGGCCATGAACAAGGCCGCGGAAAACGTCTACAACGCGATCCGTCGCGACGGCACCCAGAAGAATGTCGTCGACACCATGCAAACCCGCATGGAGCTGTATGAGCGCATCGACTATCACGCGTTCGAGCAGAAGCTCGATGCGCTGTTTGCGCAGAAGAAGGGCTGAATGTATATCCCATTTCTGTAGGCGTGAGCTTGCTCGCGATGGCGGTTGTTCAGTCTGGCATCCATGTCACCTGGCCAGACCCCATCGCGAGCAAGCTCACTCCTGCAAGGGACCGCAATCATCAACCCCGAATTGCCGATTCCCTGAACAACTACAAGACTGGAGACAGCAATGGCTGAAGGAAAAGTATTGAGTGGCGCTGGCCTGCGTGGCCAGGTGGCCGGACAGACTGCCCTGTCCACCGTGGGTCAGGCCGGAGCCGGGCTGACGTATCGCGGTTACGACGTTCGCGAGCTGGCCGCGGATGCGCGTTTCGAGGAGGTCGCCTGGCTGCTGCTGTACGGCGAATTGCCGACTCGCGCCGAGCTCGACGGTTATCTGAAAAAACTGCAGGGCCTGCGCGATCTGCCTCAGGCACTCAAGGAAGTGCTGGAGCGCATTCCCGCCAATACCCACCCGATGGATGTCATGCGCACCGGTTGCTCGATGCTGGGAACGCTGGAGCCCGAAACCGGGTTCGATCAGCAGCGCGAGGCGACCGACCGGCTGCTGGCCGCGTTTCCGGCGATCATGTGCTACTGGTATCGCTTCAGTCACGATGGCAAGCGCATCGACTGCGTAACCGATGAGGTCTCCATCGCCGGCCACTTCCTTAAACTCTTGCTGGACAAGAGCCCCAGCGAACTGCACCGCAAGGTCATGGACGTTTCGCTGATTCTGTACGCAGAGCACGAATTCAACGCCTCGACGTTCACCGCGCGGGTGTGCGCTTCGACGCTGTCGGACCTGTTTTCCTGCATCACCGCAGCCATCGGCACGCTGCGTGGCCCGCTGCATGGCGGCGCGAACGAAGCAGCGATGGACATGATCGAGAAGTTTTCGTCTGCCGAGGAGGCGACCCAGGGGACGCTGGCGATGCTGGAGCGCAAGGACAAGATCATGGGCTTCGGCCACGCGATCTATAAGGACAACGACCCGCGCAACGAGGTGATCAAGGGCTGGGCGAAGCAGCTTGCCGATGAAGTGGGCGACACCGTTCTGTTTCCGGTCTCCGAAGCCATCGACAAGACCATGTGGGAGCAGAAGAAGCTGTTCCCCAACGCTGATTTCTACCACGCCTCGGCCTATCACTTCATGGGTATTCCGACCAAGCTGTTCACGCCGATTTTCGTCTGCTCACGCCTGACTGGCTGGGCCTCCCACGTGTTCGAGCAGCGTGCCAACAACCGCATCATCCGCCCCAGCGCCGAGTACATCGGCGTCGAACAGCGCAAGTTCGTGCCAATCGAACAACGCTGAGAATGGTGCAAGCGCCTGCCTCGACCCTACAGAAGGCGGCATCAGGCTTCCGCCCTTTGAAACAAACCGTGACCGAGTCCTGACAATGAACACTGAATATCGCAAACAGCTGCCCGGCACCTCGCTCGACTTTTTCGACGCCCGCGAGGCGGTCGATGCGATCAAGCCAGGCGCCTACGCCACATTGCCTTACACCTCCCGCGTGCTCGCCGAAAACCTGGTGCGACGCTGCGCCCCGGCGACCCTCGACGCCTCGCTCAGCCAACTGATCGAGCGTCGTCGCGATCTGGATTTTCCCTGGTTTCCGGCGCGCGTGGTGTGCCACGACATCCTCGGCCAGACTGCGCTGGTGGACCTCGCCGGGCTGCGTGACGCCATCGCCGACAAGGGCGGCGACCCGGCCCAGGTCAATCCAGTGGTGCCGGTGCAGTTGATTGTCGATCATTCGCTGGCGGTCGAATGCGGCGGTTATGACCCGGATGCGTTCAGCAAGAACCGGGCGATCGAAGACCGTCGCAACGAAGACCGCTTTCACTTCATCAACTGGACCAAGCAGGCGTTCAAGAACGTCGAAGTGATCCCGCCGGGCAACGGCATCATGCACCAGATCAATCTGGAGCGGATGTCGCCGGTGATCCAGACCCTCAATGGCGTCGCGTTCCCGGACACGCTGGTCGGCACCGACAGTCACACGCCTCACGTCGACGCGCTGGGCGTGATCGCCATCGGCGTCGGAGGGCTGGAAGCGGAAAACGTCATGCTCGGGCGCGCCTCCTGGATGCGCCTGCCGGACATCATCGGTGTCGAACTGAGCGGCCGCCCGCAGCCAGGCATTACCGCCACTGACGTGGTGCTGGCACTGACCGAATACCTGCGTCAACAGAAAGTCGTGGGGGCCTACCTCGAGTTCTATGGGGAAGGTGCCCGCGCATTGACCTTGGGCGACCGCGCCACTATTTCCAACATGGCGCCGGAATACGGCGCAACCGCGGCGATGTTCTCCATCGATCAGCAGACCATCGACTACCTCAGGCTCACCGGTCGTGACGAGGCGCAGGTCAGGCTGGTCGAAACCTACGCCAGAGAAACCGGGCTGTGGGCCGATGCCCTGAGCAGCGCCGAGTACGAACGCGTGCTGCATTTCGATCTTTCCAGTGTCGTGCGCAACATGGCTGGGCCATCCAATCCCCACGCCCGCGTGGCCACCGCGGACCTTGCCGCCAAAGGCATCGCCAGCGCCTGGGAACAGACACCGGGGCTGATGCCGGATGGGGCCGTGATCATCGCCGCCATCACCAGTTGCACCAATACCAGCAACCCGCGCAACGTCATCGCCGCCGGTCTGCTGGCACGCAATGCCAACCGGCTGGGGCTGACCCGCAAACCCTGGGTGAAGTCGTCGCTGGCGCCAGGCTCCAAGACCGTGGCGCTGTACCTGGACGAAGCGGGGCTCACTGCCGAACTCGAGCAGTTGGGCTTCGGCGTCGTGGCCTTCGCCTGCACGACCTGCAACGGCATGTCCGGTGCGCTGGATCCGGTGATTCAGCAGGAAATCATCGACCGTGATCTCTACGCGACCGCCGTGTTGTCGGGCAACCGTAATTTCGACGGGCGCATTCACCCGTATGCCAAACAGGCCTTTCTCGCCTCACCGCCACTGGTGGTGGCTTACGCGATTGCGGGCACGATTCGCTTCGACATCGAGAAGGATGTGCTGGGTATCGGCGCCAATGGCAAGGAAATCCGCTTGAAGGACATCTGGCCAGCCGACGAAGAAATCGATGCGGTGGTCAAGGCATCGGTCAAGCCTGAGCAGTTCCGTCAGGTCTACATCCCGATGTTTGCCATCCACGAAGACACCGGTCCGAAAGTCGAGCCGTTGTATGACTGGCGGCCGATGAGCACCTATATCCGCCGTCCGCCGTACTGGGAAGGCGCGCTGGCCGGCGAGCGCACACTGCAGGGCATGCGGCCGCTGGCAGTCTTGCCGGACAACATCACCACCGATCACCTGTCGCCATCCAACGCGATCATGCTCGACAGCGCGGCGGGCGAGTACCTGGCGAAAATGGGCCTGCCCGAGGAGGACTTCAACTCCTACGCCACACACCGGGGCGATCACCTGACCGCGCAACGTGCGACGTTCGCCAACCCGAAACTGTTCAATGAAATGGTTGTGGAAGGCGGCAAGGTCCGGCAGGGCTCGCTGGCACGCATCGAGCCTGAGGGCAAGGTCACGCGGATGTGGGAGGCCATCGAAACCTACATGGAGCGCAAGCAGCCGCTGATCATCGTCGCCGGTGCCGACTACGGTCAGGGCTCCTCGCGGGACTGGGCGGCCAAGGGCGTGCGGCTGGCAGGCGTCGAGGCGATCGTCGCCGAAGGTTTCGAACGTATCCATCGCACCAACCTGGTCGGGATGGGCGTGTTGCCGCTGGAATTCAAGCCGGGCACCAATCGCACCACGCTGAACATCGACGGCAGCGAAACCTTCGATGTGATCGGCGAGCGCACACCGCGGGCCGCCTTGACCCTGGTGATTCATCGCAAGAGCGGCGAGCGCCTGGAAGTGCCGGTCACTTGTCGTCTGGACACCGGCGAGGAAGTCTCGATCTACGAAGCGGGCGGCGTGTTGCAGCGTTTCGCCCAGGATTTTCTCGAGTCTTCCGCGGTGGCCTGACCGGTTTGCCGACATCGTCTGAGGCGACGTCGGCGGCCCTTATATAGGAAAAGAGTTCATGGCTCATACAGCGCAAATCAGGATCCCCGCGACGTACCTGCGCGGCGGCACCAGCAAAGGCGTGTTTTTCCGGCTGCAGGACCTGCCCGAGGCGGCTCAAGTGCCCGGCCCGGCCCGCGATGCCTTGTTGCTGAGAGTGATTGGCAGTCCCGACCCATACGCCAAACAGATCGACGGCATGGGCGGCGCGACGTCGAGCACCAGCAAAACGGTGATCCTGTCCAGAAGCACGAAGCCTGATCACGACGTCGATTACCTGTTCGGTCAGGTGTCGATAGACAAGCCTTTCGTCGACTGGAGCGGCAATTGCGGCAACCTGTCGGCCGCCGTCGGCCCCTTCGCGATCAGTAACGGCCTGGTCGATGCAGCACGCGTGCCGCAAAACGGTGTGGCCATCGTGAGGATCTGGCAGGCGAACATCGGCAAGACGATCATCGCCCACGTGCCGGTCACTGACGGCGCGGTGCAGGAAACCGGCGATTTTGAGCTGGACGGCGTGACCTTTCCGGCGGCCGAAGTGCCACTGGAGTTCATGGACCCTGCGGCGGAGGAAGAGGGCGCCGGTGGCTCGATGTTTCCCACGGGTAATCTGGTTGACGATCTTGAGGTGCCAGGCCTGGGCACGTTCAAGGCGACGATGATCAACGCGGGGATTCCGACGATCTTCGTCAACGCCCGTGACATCGGCTACACCGGCACCGAGTTGCAGGACGCGATCAATGCCGACCCTGACGCGCTGACCCGGTTCGAAACCCTTCGCGCCTACGGGGCTGTGCGGATGGGGCTGATCGATCACGTCGATGAAGCCGCCAGACGGCAACACACGCCCAAGGTCGCGTTCGTGGCGCCACCCTTGGATTACGTGTCTTCCAGCGGCAAGGCAGTGACGAAGCAGGACACTGACCTGCTGGTGCGGGCGATGTCGATGGGCAAGTTGCACCACGCGATGATGGGCACCGCAGCGGTGGCGATCGGCACCGCGGCCGCGATTCCAGGAACGCTGGTCAACCTGGCTGCCGGTGGCGGCGAACGCAGCGCCGTGCGTTTCGGGCACCCGTCCGGCACCCTGCGCGTTGGCGCCGAAGCCGCGCTGGTCGAGGGTCAATGGCAGGTCAAGAAAGCCATCATGAGCCGCAGCGCGCGGGTGTTGATGGAAGGGTGGGTTCGCGTGCCAGGCGATAGCTTCTGAGTTTTGCTTTTTGCTGCAGGAGCGCGCTTGCCCGCGAAAGCGTTCTGTCAATGACAAATGCGTGACTGACACGACGCATTCGCGGGTAAGCGCGCTCCTGAGATTTGAAGAGCGCTATTTGAACCGTCGCTCGACGCCTTTCTCCACCAGCACCTTCGCCGAGATTTCTTCGACCGAGAAATGGGTGGAGTTGATGTTCGGAATGTTTTCCCGGCGGAACAGGTTCTCCACTTCACGCACTTCGAATTCGCACTGGGCGAAGCTGGAATAGCGGCTGTTGGGTTTGCGCTCGTGGCGGATCGCGGTCAGGCGGTCCGGATCGATGGTCAGGCCGAACAGCTTGTTGCGGTGCTGCTTGAGCGCGGCCGGCAACTGCAGGCGCTCCATGTCGTCTTCGGTCAGTGGGTAGTTGGCCGCGCGAATGCCGAATTGCATGGCCATGTATAGACAGGTAGGCGTCTTGCCGCAGCGCGAGACGCCCACCAGAATGATGTCCGCCTTGTCGTAATAATGGGTTCTGGCACCGTCGTCGTTGTCCAGCGCGAAGTTCACCGCTTCGATCCGCTCCATGTAATTGGAGTTGTGACCGATGGAGTGAGATTTACCCACCGAATAGGAAGAGTGTGAACTAAGCTCCTGCTCCAGCGGGGCCAGGAACGTCGAGAAGATGTCGATCATGAAGCCGTCAGAGGTCGCCAGGATCTCGCGGATGTCCTGATTGACGATGGTGTCAAAGATGATCGGACGCACCTCGTCCTTTTCGGCCGCCTTGTTGATCTGCTGGACCATGGCCCGCGCCTTCTCGACACTGTCGATGTAGGGCCTCGTGAACTTGTTGAAGGTTATGTTTTCAAACTGCGCTAGCAGGCTCTGGCCAAGGGTTTCGGCAGTGATGCCGGTGCCGTCGGAGATAAAGAAAGCGGATCGTTTCATTTGCGCCCTGGGCCTTAAGCTGGTGACGATTCTTGGATATCATAGGCGGGCTTGCGAGCCATGACTGGCCGCATTCTACCTTTTTTCAGGGTACTGTTTTCAAAGGTACGGATGTCAAAGGTACAGATGTTCAGGATCCAGACCACCCGTGCGCAGAATCCGCTTTTCCTGTGGTTCCAGCACCAAAGCTTTTCCCAACAACAAATCGGTTAGTGGAGAGATCACCTTGGTAGAGTACGTAGTTTCCCTCGATAAGCTCGGCAAACATGATGTTGAGCACGTGGGGGGCAAGAACGCATCCCTCGGCGAGATGATCAGCAACCTGGCGGGCGCAGGCGTTTCCGTTCCCGGTGGCTTCGCCACTACAGCTCAGGCCTATCGTGATTTTCTTGAGCAGAGTGGTCTGAACGATCAGATTCACAAGGCACTCGATGCCCTTGATGTCGACGACGTCAACGCGCTGGCAAAGACCGGCGCGCAGATTCGTCAGTGGATCATGGAGGCCGAATTCCCCGAGAAGCTCAATGCCGAGATCCGTGCCGCCTTCGCCGAGTTGTCGGCGGGCAATCCGGACATTGCCGTTGCCGTGCGTTCTTCCGCCACCGCTGAAGACCTGCCGGACGCCTCCTTCGCCGGCCAGCAGGAAACCTTCCTGAACATTCGCGGCGTCGACAACGTGATCCGCGCGGCGAAAGAGGTATTCGCCTCGCTGTTCAACGATCGCGCCATTTCGTACCGCGTGCATCAGGGCTTCGATCACAAGCTGGTTGCCCTGTCTGCCGGCGTGCAGCGCATGGTCCGCTCCGAAACCGGTACCGCAGGCGTGATGTTCACGCTGGACACCGAATCCGGTTTTCGTGACGTGGTCTTCATCACCGGCGCCTACGGCCTGGGCGAAACCGTCGTTCAGGGCGCGGTGAACCCCGACGAGTTCTACGTTCACAAGAACACCCTTGAAGCCGGTCGTCCCGCGATCCTGCGCCGCAACCTGGGCAGCAAGGCGATCAAGATGATCAACGGCGAAGAAGCCAAGGCCGGCAAGTCGGTCAAGGTCATCGATGTCGACGCTGCTGACCGTGCGCGTTTCTGCCTGACCGATGAAGAAGTCAGCAACCTGGCGCGCCAGGCAATGATCATCGAAAAACACTACCAGTGCCCGATGGACATCGAATGGGCCAAGGACGGTGACGACGGCAAGCTTTACATCGTACAGGCCCGTCCTGAAACCGTGAAGAGCCGCACCTCGGCGAACGTGATGGAGCGCTACCTGCTCAAAGAGAAAGGCACCGTTCTGGCGGAAGGTCGCGCCATCGGTCAGCGCATCGGCGCCGGCAAGGTGCGCATCATCAAGGACGTGTCCGAGATGGACAAGGTTCAGGCCGGCGATGTGCTGGTCTCGGACATGACCGACCCGGACTGGGAACCGGTGATGAAACGCGCCAGCGCCATCGTCACCAACCGTGGCGGACGCACCTGCCACGCGGCGATCATCGCCCGTGAACTGGGCATTCCTGCCGTCGTCGGCTGTGGCAATGCCACAGAGCTGTTGAAAGACGGCCAAGGCGTCACCGTGTCCTGCGCCGAAGGCGACACCGGTTACATCTTCGAAGGTGAGCTGGGCTTCGACATCAAGCAGAACTCCGTCGACGCCATGCCTGAACTGCCGTTCAAGATCATGATGAACGTCGGTAACCCTGACCGTGCCTTTGACTTCGCTCAGCTGCCAAACGCCGGCATCGGCCTGGCGCGTCTGGAATTCATCATCAACCGCATGATCGGCGTGCACCCCAAAGCGCTGCTGAACTACCCGAACCTGCCGCTGGACATCAAGGAAAGCGTCGACAAGCGCATCGCCGGTTACAACGATCCGGTCGGGTTCTATGTCGAGAAGCTGGTGGAAGGGATCAGTACGCTGGCCGCAGCGTTCGCGCCGAAAAAAGTCATCGTGCGTCTGTCGGACTTCAAGTCCAACGAGTACGCCAACCTGATCGGCGGCAAGCTTTACGAGCCGGAAGAAGAGAACCCGATGCTGGGCTTCCGCGGTGCGTCGCGTTACATCAGCGAAAACTTCCGCGACTGCTTCGAACTCGAGTGCCGCGCCCTCAAGCGCGTGCGCAACGAGATGGGCCTGACCAACGTCGAGATCATGGTGCCGTTCGTGCGCACCTTGGGCGAGGCCAGTCAGGTGGTCGATCTGCTGGCCGAAAATGGTCTGGCCCGTGGCGACAACGGTCTGCGCGTCATCATGATGTGCGAATTGCCATCCAACGCCCTGATGGCCGATGAGTTTCTCGAGTTCTTCGACGGTTTCTCCATCGGTTCCAACGACCTGACCCAGTTGACCCTGGGCCTGGATCGCGACTCCGGGATCATCGCGCACCTGTTCGATGAGCGTAACCCTGCGGTCAAGAAGCTATTGTCCAACGCCATTCAGGCCTGTAACAAGGCTGGCAAGTACATCGGCATCTGCGGTCAGGGTCCGTCCGACCACCCGGATCTGGCCCGCTGGCTGATGGAGCAGGGGATCGAAAGCGTTTCGCTCAACCCCGATTCGGTGCTGGAGACCTGGTTCTTCCTCTCCGAAGAGCAAGCTCCAACGTGACGTAAATCGAGTAAGATGCTGGCCCGTTTTGCCGGGCCGGTTTCTGAAGAAGGGCGGTCTTGATGAGTCCGCCCTTTTTCATGCCCTTTTTTTACCTGACAGGTTCACCCCGTGGACAGCCCTGGCGTGCTATTGCGGGCGTGGCCTTCTTCCGAATCAAGCAAGAGCAATATGCAAAGCAGCAGTCACCTCTTTCCAGTGGCCTTGATCAGTGCCGAGCGACGCGGCGATCTGATCGAGGACGTTTATCGCCTCAAACCCGGCAACAGCATGGATTTCACGGTCGAGCTGGCCGTGACGCGTCTGGGTCTGGTCGCCGATCCGGATGTGCGCGGCGTGCCCGTGATCCTGCTGCACGGCAGTTTCTCCAACCGGCGCTTCTGGTATTCGCCCAAAGGCATCGGTCTGGGCGCCTACCTGGCGCGGGCGGGGTACGACGTGTGGATCCCCGAAATGCGCGGGCATGGACTGTCGGCGCGCAACGAAGCGTACCGGCATAACCGTGTCGCCGATTACGCGCGCTACGACTTGCCCGCCATTGCCGCCTTCGTCGCCGAGCAGAGTGGCCAGACGCCGCACTGGATCGGCCACTCGATGGGCGGCACGACATTGGCGGCCGCGCTGGGCGGGCACTACATCGGCGTCGATCAGGTTGCGTCCGCTGCGCTGTTCGGCAGTCAGATCACTCGCAGCTACTGGCCGCTGAAAGTGCCGCCCATGCAATGGGGCGCGCGGCTGTTGCTCAAACGCTTCGAGCACGTCTCGGGGCCGCGTTTCAAACGCGGGCCCGAAGACGAGCCGATGGGTGTCGTGCTGGAAAACATGCGTTGGCACGGCCTGTTCGGGCGCTTCGGTGACAAGAAGGAAGACTGGTGGTCAGGCCTTCGACATGTGCAGGTGCCGCTGCTTTGCGTGGCCGGGGCAGGTGATCATCAGGATCCGGAGTGGGCCTGTCGCGAGTTGTTCGAGCAGTTTGGCTCGCCCGACAAGACATTTCTGAGCCTGGGGCGCGCGCACGGTTTCAGCGAGGATTTCGGTCATGTGCAGATGCTGGTCAGCAAGGCGGCGCAGGCTCAGGTCTGGCCGCGCGTGGCGGACTGGCTGAGCCGCAACGTTCCGCAGGCGCAGGCTGAATCAACGCTGAACGTGTCGCTGACTTCCTGAATCCTGACGAGCAAAGCGTTTCTATACGGGGGCGTTGCCGCTAAGCTACCTCCAGTTGAGTGGTTATACGGCGTGATTCAGGACAAAAACTCGTCGGTCAGGTTTTTGTTCTATATAAGGAAGCATTGTGGGCCTGGCCGCGGTCACACCAGCGTGCCGGTCGAACCCGCTGCGATGGCAATCCTTGAGAATCAAGCCCTTCACTGACAGGAGTTACCCCATGCACTACATCACTCCGGATTTGTGCGACGCCTATCCTGATCTCGTTCAGGTGGTTGAGCCGATGTTCAGCAACTTTGGTGGTCGCGATTCATTCGGGGGCGAGATCGTCACCCTCAAATGTTTCGAAGACAACTCACTGGTGCGTGAGCAGGCCGAACAGGACGGCACGGGCAAGGTGCTGGTGGTCGATGGTGGAGGCTCGCTGCGCTGCGCGCTGTTGGGCGACATGCTGGCGGAAAAAGCTGCCAGAAACGGCTGGGAAGGCATGGTCATTTATGGCTGCGTGCGCGATGTGGATGTACTGGCACAGACCGATCTGGGTGTGCAGGCGCTGGCCAGCCATCCGCTCAAGACCGACAAGCGCGGGCTGGGCGATCTGAACAAAGTGGTGACGTTCGGTGGCGTCACGTTCCGCCCCGGCGAATATCTGTATGCCGACAACAACGGCATCATCGTATCGCCCAGCCCATTGAAAATGCCGGACTGACCGGCGTGCTCGTTCAACGCATGGCAAGGACAGTGAATGTTCGATGAAACAAACGCGCAGTGGGGGCTGGTGCATGCTCTGGTGCTGGATGGAAAAGGCGGGGCGCGTTCAATCGCACGAACCGAACTGGATTGCCTGCAACTGGAGCCACAGGAAAGCGTGTGGCTTCACTGGGACCGCAGTCACCCGCAGACCCAGACGTGGCTGCGTACCGCCAGCGGCCTGAGCGAGTTCGTCTGCGACCTGATGCTCGAGGAGAACACGCGGCCGCGACTGTTGCCATTGCCGAATAATGAGTTGCTGCTTTTTTTGCGTGGCGTGAACCTCAACCCCGGCGCCGAGCCCGAAGACATGGTCTCGGCGCGCATCTTTGCCGCCGCCCAGCAGGTCATTTCGCTGCGGCTTCGCTCGCTGCGCGCCACCGATGAACTGATCGACCTGCTCAATGAAGGCAAAGGGCCGAGAACCGCTTCCGAACTGCTGGTTTATCTGGCCCAGCTGCTCACTGACAAGGTCCAGGCCGTCGTCAGCGAACTGACCGAACTGGTCGATGACATGGAAGAGCGCATCGATGCCGACGAGCGGTACATGCCGGAACATGGCAACATGGTGCACATCCGCCGAAGGGCTGCGGGCATGCGTCGCTTTCTGGCGCCGCAGCGCGAGATTTACGCCCAGCTCACGCGGAACAAGATTCCCTGGTTCGTCGAGGATGACGCGGACTACTGGAACGAGTTGAACAACAGCCTGACGCGCTATCTCGAAGAGCTGGAACTGACCCGCGAGCGAGTGGGACTGGTACTCGAAGCCGAAGACAGGCGCTTGAACGAGCGCATGAACCGCACGATGTATCGCTTCGGAATCATCACCGGCATCTTCCTGCCGATGAGTTTTCTGACCGGCTTACTGGGCATCAACGTCGGCGGCATTCCGGGCTCGGACAATCCATACGGATTTCTGTTTGCCTGTGCATTGATGGTCGTCGTCGCGCTGGGGCAAATGTGGCTGTTCAAACGGCTGCGCTGGGTGTGAGGCATAAAAAAGCTGCGCTGTCATGCATCGAGTGTGTGACTCCTGCAGACTGGCCTGCGTCTTCCAGTGACATTACGTGAGGTGCCTATGCACGACCCGTTTGAAGAATCACTGCGAGACATGCTTAATTCTTCGTCCGCCAGCCGGGACGATGACGCGGTTCTGGGGCGCGTGTTGAAGACCGCGAACCGCCAGGTCGGAGCAGGTGATCTGTTCGGCCTGCTTGGTCGCTGCACTCAGGCATTGATGATTGCCGTGAATAACGGCTCGGCTCACGTTTCACCTGTTTCCCGTCGCAAGACGATTGCCGGTACTGCTTTCTCCGGTGCTAAAGACAAGGCTGACTGAATATGGAATTGGATCTCTGGACACAGAGCCTGGTTACCGCAATGACTGCGTTGTGGACCAAAGTCGCGAACTTCATCCCGAATCTTTTCGGCGCGCTGGTGGTGGTTCTTCTGGGGTTCGTCGTGGCAAAACTGCTCGACACCCTGTTGTCCAAGCTGTTGGCGAAACTGGGTCTGGATCGCCTGATGGGCGGCACCGGCCTGACCAAACTGATCAGCCGCGCGGGCATTCAGGTCCCGATTTCGACCCTGATCGGCAAGATCGTTTACTGGTTCGTGCTGTTGATTTTTCTGGTGTCGGCGGCAGAATCGCTGGGGCTTGAACGCGTATCTGCGACACTGGACATGCTCGCTTTGTACCTGCCGAAGGTCTTCGGCGCAGCGCTGGTGCTGCTGGTGGGCGTGCTGCTCGCGCAATTGGTCAATGGCATCGTGCGCGGCGCTGCTGAAGGCGTCGGGCTGGATTATTCGGCGGGCCTTGGGCGAATCGCCCAGTGGCTGGTCATTATCATCAGTATTTCCGTGGCCATCAGCCAGCTCGAGGTCAAGACCGACCTGCTGAACCACGTGATTGTGATCGGATTGATTACCGTTGGTCTGGCCGTTGCGCTGGCGATGGGCCTGGGCAGTCGCGAAATCGCAAGTCAGATTCTGGCAGGTATTTATGTGCGGGAGCTGTATCAGGTAGGGCAACAGGTGCGTATTGGAGAGGTCGAAGGGCAGATCGAAGAGATTGGCACGGTGAAGACCACCCTGCTGACCGATGAAGGCGAGTTGGTGTCATTGTCCAACCGGATCCTTCTCGAGCAGCGAGTGAGCAGCCGCTGAACCGGCAAATCTGCTAATGTATGCCGCCGCAAAATCCCGGGACGCCCGGGACGCGGCGGACATTTATCCGACTGTCGGCACGACTTGTTTTGAATAAACCCCAATCGCTCTCTCTGCGTTACGACCCCCGCGAGCTCTCTGACGAGGAGTTGGTCGCGCGCTCGCACGCCGAGCTGTTCCATGTAACGCGCGCCTACGAAGAGCTGATGCGGCGCTACCAGCGGACACTTTTTAACGTCTGCGCGCGCTATTTAGGGAACGATCGCGATGCTGACGATGTCTGTCAGGAGGTGATGCTTAAGGTGTTGTATGGATTGAAAAATTTCGAGGGAAAATCGAAATTCAAGACTTGGCTCTACAGCATCACCTACAACGAATGCATCACGCAGTACAGGAAGGAGCGGCGAAAGCGTAGATTGATGGACGCTTTGAGCTTGGACCCTCTCGAGGAAGCGTCGGAAGAAAAGGCGCCAAAACCCGAAGAGAAGGGCGGACTCGATCGCTGGCTCGTGCATGTGAACCCGATCGACAGGGAGATTCTGGTGCTTCGATTCGTCGCAGAGCTGGAATTTCAGGAGATCGCAGACATAATGCATATGGGCCTGAGTGCCACGAAAATGCGTTACAAACGGGCACTCGATAAATTACGTGAGAAATTTGCAGGCGTTACCGAAACTTAACTCGGAGCAAATATCTCTAACGGGCAGGCAAGTTCTGATAGACTTGCCGATGAGTTGTCCCTCGATAAGAGGGACTGCTTTACAATCACCAGATGGGGATTTAACGGATGAAACTGAAAAACACCTTGGGCTTGGCCATTGGTACTATTGTTGCCGCAACTTCGTTCGGCGCGCTGGCACAAGGCCAAGGCGCAGTCGAAATCGAAGGCTTCGCCAAGAAAGAACAGTTCGACAGCGCTCGTAATTTCAAGAATGACGGCAACCTGTTCGGCGGTTCTGTTGGCTACTTCCTGACCGACGACGTTGAATTGCGTTTGGGCTATGACGAAGTGCACAACGTCCGTAGCGACGATGGCAAGAACATCAAGGGCGCGAACACCGCTCTGGACGCTCTGTACCACTTCAACAACCCGGGCGACATGCTGCGTCCGTACGTCTCGGCTGGTTTCTCCGATCAGAGCATCGGTCAGAACGGCAGCGGCGGTCGTAACCGTTCCACCTTCGCCAACATCGGCGGCGGTGCCAAGCTGTACTTCACCGACAACTTCTACGCCCGTGCTGGCGTTGAAGCTCAGTACAACATCGACCAGGGCGACACCGAGTGGGCGCCAAGCGTCGGTATCGGTGTGAACTTCGGCGGCGGCTCCAAGAAAGTCGAAGCAGCACCAGCTCCAGTGGCTGAAGTGTGCTCCGACAGCGACAACGACGGCGTCTGCGACAACGTCGACAAGTGCCCTGACACCCCGGCCAACGTTACCGTTGACGCCAACGGTTGCCCGGCTGTTGCTGAAGTCGTTCGTGTTGAGCTGGACGTGAAATTCGACTTCGACAAGTCGGTCGTCAAGCCAAACAGCTACGGTGACATCAAAAACCTGGCTGACTTCATGAAGCAGTACCCACAGACCACCACCACTGTTGAAGGTCACACTGACTCCGTCGGTCCTGACGCTTACAACCAGAAACTGTCCGAGCGTCGTGCAAACGCCGTTAAGCAAGTTCTGGTTAACCAGTACGGTGTTGGCGCTAACCGCGTAAACTCGGTTGGCTACGGCGAATCCCGCCCAGTTGCTGACAACGCAACTGAAGCTGGCCGCGCTGTTAACCGTCGCGTAGAAGCACAAGTAGAAGCTCAAGCTAAGTAATTAGCCCGCGCTTCACGAAAAACCCGGCTCAGGCCGGGTTTTTCTTTTTCTGAGTTTCTTAAACGCTGTCGTTTTCAATCGACAGTGCCCCAAGTCCCACTGCTCTGAATCAACACTCTCAGCGTTTGGTGTCCTAATTCAACGGCGCGTCAAGATGATGTTCGACGCCGCGCGGATGAGCGCCTCGCCCATCGGCGCGACGCGTCAGTCATCAAGCAAAGGGGTTCGCATTCAGTGCTTGAGCAACCACAGCCACAGCAGCAGATTCAGCAGCAGCGATACCAGTGCCACGCTGCGCCAGACCTTCACGGGTTCGCGTTCCAGCAATGGTCTGGGCCGAGGGTTCGCGGTCGCAAGTTCGCCGTCACGCAATTCCAGCAGCCACTGTTCGGCGGTTTCGAAACGTTTCTCGGGACTGGCCTGAAGCGCGCGATCCAGATGATTTTCCAGCCAGAAAGGGATGTCCGGGCGGTAGCGGCTGACGGGCACCGGATGACCATAGCGACGGCGCTGGAAGGCTTCGATTTCGCCGTATGGATAGTGTCCGGTAAGCAGGAAATACAACGTCACGCTTGCCGCATACAGATCAAGCGCCGCCGTTGGTTCAGCGTTCTCGAACGCTTCCGGGGCGATGAAGCTGGGTGTGCCAGGCACTTCGCCCTCGACGCGGACGGACAGGCCCGGGCAATACGCCAGGCCGAAGTCCAGAATACGCAGGCCGGCGCGCTCTTCGAGCAACAGATTCTCCGGCTTTATATCCCGGTGGACGATATTACGACGGTGCAGTAGCGCAATAGCGCCGATCAGGTCCCGGGCCAGACTGAGCCAGCGCGACACTTCCATCGGGCCTTGTTGCGCATAGGTTTGCGCCAGCGTCTGACCCGGATATTCACGCATGACGTAATACAGGTGCTGCCTCTCGGGCAGCGGGTGAAGGTCCGGAAAAAAACGTCCCGCGACACGGCGCAGAAACCACTCTTCGAGCAGCAATGCCTGGCCGGCGTTGTCCTCTTCAGCGCGGCGCTGCGGCAGGGTCTTGAGGAGCCAGCATTGCTGCTGGCTGTCACGCACGCGATAGATCAGTGATTGCCGCGAATCGCCGAGCCGCTCCTCGATGTACCAGCCTTCGAAGCATTGCCCCGGTTTCAGCGTGGGCGGCACCGGCCATTGCTGCAGTTGAAGCAGGGTATCGCCCAATCCGTCCCTGCCCAGTCGGTCGACCTGGATCAGCAGGGCGGTGGCATTGTCCGGGCTACCGGCAAGGTGCGCGGCGCTGACCAGCGTGCGCGCGGCCATGTCGAGATCATCCTGCTCGCGGAGAATCGAGGCAATCCGCTGGTCATTCAGCGTGGACCATACGCCATCGCTGATCAGCAGTAGCCGCTCGCCCTCGCGCAGTTCGCCTTCCAGATAGTCCATGACCACGAACTGATCCAGGCCCAGCGCGCGCTTGAGAACATGCTGCATGTCGGGTTGCTCCCAGACATGATCTTCAGTGATGCGCTGCAGGTGGCCCTGATGCCATCGGTAAACCCGGCAGTCACCGACGTGGGCGAGGGTGAAGCGCCGACCGCGCAGCACCAGGGCGCTGGCGGTGGTCATCAGCCCGTTGGCCAGCAGCCAGCGATTCTGCGCCAGCAACAGACGGTCCAGTGCCTGCGCGATGCCCCAGGTCTCCGGGGTTGCATAGTAATCCAGCGCAAGCGCCTGCAAGGTCGAACGTGAGGCCAGCCCGCCGTCTGCGCACTGGCTGACGCCGTCAGCGAGGGCAAACAGATAACCCTTGCTGGCGGCGAGGGCAGGAACCGGCGTCACCATCCGGGTAGCGTCCTGATTTTCCGACCGTGGACCGCGGCTGCTGAACTCCGCGCAGCGCACTGTCAGACCACTGCGGACGGCGGCCTCGAGGCCGACAGGCTGGTTCATCTCAGGCGGCCTCTGATCACACCCGCGCGGCGGTCACAGCCGCCGATCCCCAGGTTGTTCTCCAGCGGCGCTTGACGTTCATCAGACCGAACCAGGCGAGAACGCCGAGCAGGGCAAACAGCCACAGGCCCAGCTGGTAGTCGCCGGTGTTCTGCTTGATCGCGCCCAGTCCTGCTGCGAGCAGGAAGCCGCCGATGCCACCGGCCATGCCGATCAGACCGGTCATTACGCCGATCTCTTTGTGAAAGCGCTGCGGCACCAGTTGAAACACCGCGCCGTTGCCAGCGCCCAGCCCGAGCATGGCGGCAACGAACAAGGCCAGAGCCGCCCAGGAACTCGGCAGGTGGAAGCCTACGGCCGCAATGCAGATCGCTGCGACCGCGTACATGCCCGACAAGGTGCGGATGCCGCCAAAGCGGTCGGCCAGTGCGCCGCCCAGCGGGCGCATCAGGCTGCCGCCGAAGACGCACGCCGCGGTGTAATAGCCAGCCGTAACCGGGCTCAGGCCGTACTGGTCGTTGAAGTAGCCGGGCAGGGCGCTGGCCAGGCCGATGAAGCCACCGAAGGTCACGCTGTAAAAGAACATGAACCACCAGCTGTCGCGATCGCCCAGGGCCTTGAAGTAATCCTTCATGGATTTGGCTTTGGGCCGCTGCGGGGCATTTTTCGCCATCAGCGAGAACGCGATGAGGGTCAGCAGTAGTGGCAACGCGGCAAAGCCGAACACGTTGCTCCAGCCGAACGCTGCCGCCAGCGCCGGCGCGATCAGGGCGGCGAAGACGGTGCCCGAGTTGCCGGCACCGGCGATGCCCATGGCTTTGCCCTGATGCTGCGGCGGGTACCACTGCGAGGCGAGCGGCAGCGCTACGGCGAACGAGGCGCCGGCCATGCCGAGGAACACGCCCAGCAGCAACGCTTGCTCATAACTGTGAATGCCCAGTTGCCAGGCGCAGAGCAGGGCGAGAATGACGATGACTTGGCCAATGATCCCAGCGGTCTTCGGCGAAAGCTGGTCTGCCAGCATGCCCATGAGGAAACGCAGGAACGCGCCCGCCAGAATGGGCGTTGCGACCATCAGGCCGCGTTGCTGGGTGGTCAGCTGCAGGTCGGTGGCGATCTGCACCGCCAGCGGGCCAAGCAGGTACCAGACCATGAAGCTCAGGTCGAAATACAGGAACGCTGCGAACAGGGTCGGTTTGTGGCCGGCTTTCCAGAAGCTTGTATTCATCTCATACCTCATCTGCAGAATTTCGTTGCCGGTGCGGGCGATACGTGCACCGCTACGGGTCAGGTCATGCAGGTGAAGCACCGGCTCGGCGCTCCACCCGGCCCGTTGCTACGGGCCAAAAACGAAAAAACGTCGCAACCCGGTCCGCTTGCGCGAAGGGGGGTGCGACGTCTTTGTCGTGAGTGGGGCAACCGCCGTTGGCTACCTGTAAGATCTGTAAAGCAAGGAGCGGGCCAGCCGTCAGCCCAGTAACTCGCTCATGGCAATGATCTGCTCGGCGACCTGAATCAGTTTCTGTTGCCGGCTCATGGCCTGGCGCCGCATGAGGGTATAAGCCTCTTCCTCGTTGCAGTGCTTCATTTTCATCAGCAGGCCTTTGGCGGTTTCGATGCGTTTGCGCTCGGCCAACTGCTGATCGCGGGCGTGCAGTTGCGCCCGCAGGTCCTGATCGCTTTCGAATCGCGCCATGGCCACGTCCAGAATCGGCTGGAGGCGTTGGGCGTGAATGCCTTCGACGATGTAGGCGCTGACCCCGGATTTGATCGCCTGGCGCATGACGCCGGGATCATGCTCATCGGTGAACATGACGATGGGCCGGGGCAGGTCGCGGGTCACCAGCACCACCTGCTCCATGACGTCGCGGCCGGGCGACTCCGTGTCGATGAGGATTACGTCCGGGCGCACCGCCTGCACCCGTTCGGGCAGGTCGATGATCAGGCCGGATTCGTCGATCACCTCGAAACCCGCTTCCACAAGCGCGGCTTTAAGACGACCGACTTTCTTGGCGGTGTCGTTGATCAGCAGGATACGCAGCATGCCGGCATCCTCCTCAAAGGTCCGCGACGACAGGTGCGGCGTCTGCCAGCGCATGCAGTTTGAAGCTGCGTGCGTAGCCGGCCGGGTCACTGCCGTCCCAGATCTTGCCGTCGATCAGCTGGCTGCTGCGCATGGGCGAGTCCGGGACCTCGATACCCAGCGCCGTGGCCGCCTCGCGATACACATCGAGCTGCTGGACCGTTTTCGCGACGCCCAGATAGTCCGGATCTTCGCGCAGCAGGCCCCAGCGGCGAAACTGCGTCATGAACCACATGCCATCGGAGAGGTAGGGCAGGTTGACCTGACCCTGGCGGTGGAAGCTGACGGCATGATGATCGGTCCAGCGATTGCCCAGGCCGTCGTCATACTCGCCCATCAGCCTGGATTCGATGGCCTCGGCGGGCGCGTTGACGTATTCGGCAGCGCTGAGCAACTGCGCCGTGCTGCGTCGATTGTCCATGTTCTGTTCAATGAAGCGACTGGCCTCCAGCACCGCCATGACCAGCGCGCGGGCGGTGTTGGGGTATTGCTGGACGAACTCCAGGCTGCAACCGAGGACTTTTTCCGGATGATCCGGCCAGATCGCTTGTGTCGTGGCGAGGGTAAAGCCCAGATTCTGGCTCACCGCCTTGGCGCCCCACGGCTCACCGACACAGAAACCGTCGATCCGGCCCGCTTGCAGGTGTTCGACCATCTGCAGCGGCGGGACTACCACGCTGTCGACGTCGCGCAACGGATGAATGCCCTGGCTCGCCAGCCAGTAGTACAACCACAAGGCGTGATTACCGGTGGGAAACGTCTGAGCGAAGGTCAGTTTTGAATCGCTTTGGTGCGTCCACCGGTCCAGTGCCTCAGGAGTGATCACGCCTGCATCCTGCAAGGCTCGGGAAAGATTGATGCTCTGGCCGTTCTGATTCAGCCCCATCAGCACGGCCATGTCCCTGGCCTGACCGCCCAGGCCCAGATGCGCGGCGTAGACCAGCCCATACAGACTGTGTGCGGCATGCAGTTGGCCGCTGACCAGTCTGTCCCGCAGGCTGGCCCACGAGGGCTGCCGATGCAGGTTGATGTTCAGGCCATATGGCTGGGCGAATCCCTGGGTCGCAGCCACCACCAGTGAGGCGCTGTCGGTCAGCGCCATGAAGCCCACGTCGACGCTGTTCAGTTCCGGGGCGTCGCTGCCATTGACCCAGGCCAGCGCGGTGTTGAACGGATCTTTCATACTTTGGGTCCCGCCTGAGACTGGTTGCGCGCCCGGCGCAGCCCAATCTCCATAAAAAAACGTCGCTTCGCCCAGACCTTGGCCGGGGCAATAACGACGTCGTTGTCAGGGGCCTCGTTCCGCTATTGGAGCGAGGCAAGTACAGGCCTTGAAGCAATCGATATGCCAGCGATCGGCGAACCACCCGGTAAAGTTATCCAGATGCCTCGCGCATCGACGGCGTGGGCGTCTATAATCGGCCGCTGAATTCAGCCGCAATCGAGCCGCGCCCGCCCATGTATAACCTGGCCCGCCAGTTACTGTTCAAACTCTCTCCGGAAACCTCCCACGATCTGTCCCTGGACCTGATCGGCGCGGGTGGTCGTCTGGGCCTCAACGGCCTGTTCAACAAAGCGCCGGTGCAATTGCCGGTGACGGTCATGGGCCTGCAGTTCCCCAATCCGGTGGGGCTGGCGGCCGGGCTGGACAAGAACGGCGCGGCCATCGACGGCTTCGCCCAACTGGGCTTCGGTTTCGTCGAGATCGGTACCGTGACCCCACGTCCGCAGCCCGGCAACCCGAAACCGCGGATTTTCCGACTGCCTCACGCCGAGGCGATCATCAACCGCATGGGCTTCAACAACCTGGGCGTCGATCACCTGATCAGCCGGGTTCAGGCGGCCAGATACAACGGCGTGCTGGGTATCAACATCGGCAAGAACTTTGACACACCGGTCGAGAGGGCGGTGGATGACTATCTCATCTGCCTGGACAAGGTCTACGCCCATGCCAGCTACGTCACCGTCAACGTCAGTTCGCCGAACACGCCCGGCCTGCGCAGCCTGCAGTTCGGCGACTCGCTCAAGCAGTTGCTCGAAGCGTTGCGCGTGCGTCAGGACACATTGACCCAGACCCACGGCAAGCGCGTGCCACTGGCGATCAAGATTGCGCCAGACATGAGCGACGAAGAAACCGTACTGGTTGCCAGCGCGTTGCTGGAGTCGGGGATGGACGCGGTCATCGCGACCAACACCACCCTCAGCCGCCAGGGCGTTGAAGGCCTGCCTCACGGTGACGAGGCGGGCGGTCTGTCGGGCGCACCGGTACGCGAGAAGAGCACGCACATCGTCAAGGTGCTGGCCTCCGAGCTGGGCGGCAAGTTGCCGATCATCGCAGCGGGCGGGATCACCGAAGGCAAGCATGCGGCCGAGAAGATCGCGGCGGGTGCGAGTCTGGTGCAGATCTATTCCGGTTTTATCTACAAGGGGCCGGCGCTGATTCGCGAATCGGTGGACGCGATTGCGGCGATGGCTGGGTAAGTGTCTCAGGATGTCCGCGGGCGGGAAGCCCGGATGTGAGAGAGGGGTTCCGTATGGAACCCCTCTCGGGCTTGAGCCCGCCGCCCGGATGGGGCGCGCATGGTTGATTGATGTCGAATCGGTTTGTCGAAGAAACTTTTAGTCGGATTGTCCTTTGGTTGTGACTTGACTGATGTTGAGTGTCAGCCGACCGCGTGAAGTTCGTTGAGTCTGTGGATACCCGCAGTGCCGGTCATACCGTCCCAGTTGTCGCCGCGTCCTTCTCGCCAGCCGTTGATCCAGGCTTGGCGCACTGACGGTAGAGTAAAGGGGCAAAGCTCACGGGATTTACCAGTTACGCCGTATTGATATCCGCGCGAAAATGCTCTTTCCAACGGATCACGCTTAAGTCTTCTCATAGGGTGTTGCCCTCGTTTGTTGACTGTTATGTCCCTGGAGACCTCATGTCGAGGTCAGGCAGAAGTCTTCTGCCTTTGAATGCCCGCTGCCGGCGTCACGGGCGTGGTGCCGTCGTCGTTGCGGCGACGGCCTGAGGTGATTTCTAACCAATGCCCGAGATGCTGTGAATGACCGTTTTGTCATAAGAACGTAACTATTGAGGCATTAAGACCATAAGCGCCAGCGCATCTGGCGCTGCATTTTTTTCGCAAGGCCCCTGAATCGTGGCCTGTAGGCAGAAGCGCGAGTGTTTCTCAATGCCAGCTGCTGGCGGTTTGCAGTCAGGCATCAATCGACGAAGGGTCGGCGATGTGACTTTTTATTGCCGCCGTTGTCGTGCTGAATACTGGTTTTTTAATATCAGATGTCGGCTGGTTTCTGGCCGACGGATTGTCGCCACCGAAATGTATCGGGGCGCCGGATGGGCACAATGTATGTGCCGCGCAGGCGATCTCCACGAAAGACGTCTGTTTGAATCGGGCCGGACAATGCGTTGTCCTGCCACTCATAGCCAAGGCTCTGGAATACTCATGTCGGACCGTTACGAACTTTTCCTCACCTGTCCCAAAGGCCTTGAAGGCCTGCTCGCTGAGGAAGCCACTGCCCTTGGCCTCCAGGAAACCCGCGAACACACCTCGACCATCCGCGGCAGCGCCGACATGGAAACCGCCTACCGGCTGTGCCTGTGGTCGCGTCTGGCAAACCGGGTGTTGCTGGTGCTCAAGCGCTTCCCGATGAAAGATGCCGAAGACCTTTACCACGGCGTGCACGACATCGAGTGGGCCGATCATCTGGAGCCGGACGGCACGCTGGCGGTCGAGTTCAGCGGCCATGGTTCAGGCATCGACAACACTCACTTCGGCGCCCTGAAGGTCAAGGACGCCATCGTCGACCGCCTGCGCACCTCCGACGGCTTGCGCCCTTCGATCGACAAGCTCAACCCGGACCTGCGCGTGCATTTGCGTCTGGACCGAGGCGAGGCAATTCTGTCGCTGGACCTCTCTGGCCACAGCCTGCACCAGCGCGGCTATCGTTTGCAGCAGGGTGCGGCGCCGTTGAAAGAGAACCTGGCGGCGGCCATTCTGATCCGTTCCGGCTGGCCACGAATCGCCGCCGAGGGTGGCGCGCTGGCCGACCCGATGTGCGGCGTCGGCACCTTCCTGGTGGAAGCAGCGATGATCGCGGCCGATATTGCGCCTAACCTCAAGCGCGAGCGCTGGGGGTTTTCCGCCTGGCTGGGCCATGTGCCGGCGCTGTGGCGCAAACTGCATGACGAAGCGCTCACCCGCGCCGAGGCAGGTCTTGCGAAGCCGCCGTTGTGGATTCGTGGTTATGAAGCCGACCCTCGCCTGATTCAGCCCGGTCGCAATAACGTCGAACGCGCCGGTCTGTCTGACTGGATCAAGATTTACCAGGGTGAAGTCGCCACCTTCGAGCCGCGCCCGGACCAGAACCAGAAGGGTCTGGTGATCTGCAACCCGCCGTACGGTGAGCGTCTGGGTGACGAGGCAAGCCTGCTGTACCTCTATCAGAACCTCGGCGAACGCCTGCGTCAGGCCTGCCTGAACTGGGAAGCGGCGGTGTTCACCGGTGCGCCGGATCTGGGCAAACGCATGGGCATCCGCAGCCACAAGCAATACGCGTTCTGGAACGGCGCGCTGCCATGCAAGCTGCTGTTGATCAAAGTGCTGCCGGATCAGTTCGTCACTGGCGAGCGCCGTACGCCTGAGCAACGTCAGGCTGAGCGTGAGCAGGCGGCCTATGATCAGACGCCGGACGAGCCGCAAGCGCGCCAATTCAACAAGAACGGCAACCCGATCAAGCCTGCCCCCGCACCTGCACCGGTCATCGAGCAGCCGCGTCTGAGTGAAGGCGGGCAGATGTTCGCCAATCGCTTGCAGAAGAACCTCAAGGCGCTGGGTAAATGGGCCAAGCGCGAAGGCATCGATTGCTACCGCGTCTACGATGCGGACATGCCGGAATACGCCATGGCCATCGACCTATATCACGACTGGGTGCATGTGCAGGAATACGCGGCGCCCAAATCCATCGATCCGGAAAAAGCCTCGATTCGCATGTTCGACGCACTGGCAGCCATTCCCCAGGCGTTGAACATCGACAAGAGCCGGGTGGTGGTCAAGCGTCGTGAGCGCCAGAGCGGCACCAGACAGTACGAACGGCAAAGTGCGCAGGGCCAGTTCCAGGAAGTCAACGAAGGTGGGATCAAGCTGCTGGTCAACCTCACCGATTATCTGGATACCGGGCTGTTTCTCGATCATCGCCCGATGCGCATGCGCATCCAGCGGGAAGCGGCGGGCAAGCGTTTTCTGAACCTGTTCTGCTACACAGCAACCGCCAGCGTGCATGCCGCCAAGGGAGGCGCACGCAGCACCACCAGCGTCGATCTGTCGAAAACTTACCTGGACTGGGCGCGGCGCAACCTGTCGCTCAACGGTTTCTCCGACAAGAACCGTCTGGAGCAGGGCGACGTGATGGCGTGGCTCGAGACCAGCCGCGACGAGTACGACCTGATCTTCATCGACCCGCCGACCTTTTCCAACTCCAAGCGCATGGAGGGCGTGTTCGACGTGCAGCGCGATCAGGTGCAGTTGATCGATCTGGCGATGGCGCGACTGGCGAGCGGTGGCGTGCTGTATTTCTCCAACAACTTCCGCAAGTTCCAGCTCGAAGAGAACCTCACCGAGCGCTATGCCGTGGAGGAGATCACTTCGCAGACCATCGATCCGGATTTCGCGCGCAACGGCAAGATCCACCGCGCGTGGAAGATCACTGCACGCTGAATCGATTGCGCGGAAAAGATGGTGTCATTGCTGCCTGATGACGCCAGTCTCCGGTGCTGACAGGCGACACGCTGCACTAGGCAAACTAATGGCGAATAGCTATAAGTGAAGCTCGGACACGTGTCGCGGCAACCGCTGTGGCGTCATGAGTTTTTGTATATGTCGTCTAACCGGGCAAGCGTCAAGATTCTTGGCTTGATCAGTGAGGACACCTCTTCGTGGGCGGTTGCCGTGCTCGTCTTTTCCGCGGGCGCGTTATTGACGGGGCTGGTGGCGTTGATGAACGTCGAGTTGTACCACCGTCAATTGCAACAGCGCTTCGAACTGCTGGCCAGCGAGCGCGTCAGTCGGATTCAGGACCGGCTCGACGGGCAGATTCGTCGTCTCGACAGTCTGCGCCGTTTCTTCGTGTATTCCGATGCGGTTTCGCAGGAGGAATTCGACGGCTTCGCGCGCCCGCTGCTGGTTTTCACCCAGGCCTATTCATGGGCACCACGTATAGATGGCCGCGACCGACAGTCGTTTGAAGAGGCCTTGCGTGCAGCCGGCCAACCCGACTTTACCGTGCGCGAATTCGACGCTGCCCGAGGGTGGAAGGAGGCAGCGCCGCGCCCGGTCTATTTTCCCGTGCGCTTTACCCAAAGCCGCAGCACAGTGGCAGTGCCGTTGGGCTTCGATGTCAATTCCGAGCCGGTGCGCCGGACGACGCTGGATCGGGCACAGCAAACCGGCAGCATGGCGGCGACCGCACGCATGGACCTGGTCGGGCTGGAGGCGCAGAACCGCAGCGGCATTCTACTGGTCGCGCCGGTACTGTCGCGGGTTCGTGCCGGAGCCGATCCGGCAAACCGGCTGCAGGGCTTTCTGCTCGCGGTGATCAGCATGCGCACGATGATGACCGAAGGTCTGCCGTCATCCGATCAGGACAACCTGACCCTCAGCCTCGTCGACATGACAACGCCACAGACGCCCGAATTCTTGTTCCAGTCCGCCAGTCCCGCCGCGGCCAGTGGTTTGCGACTGAGTCAATGGATGAGTTTCGCTGGCCGGAGCTACCGGCTGGATATCCGTCCCACACCGGTGTTCATCAACGCTAACCCTTCTTCGACCGACAGCCTGGTGATCCTCGGAGCGCTGCTCAGTTTCATGCTCAGTGCGTTGCTCTATTCACTGATCAGCCAGCGCCAGCGCGCGCTGCGCATGGTCGAACAAAGCACCGGACAATTGCGACAACGCGAACTGCAATTGCGCAGGGCACATGGTCAGCTGCGCAACGTGCTCGATGCGGCGACCCAAGTGGCGATCATTGCCACTGACCTGAACGGCCTCATCACGACCTTCAATATCGGTGCGGAAAAAATGCTCGGCTACAGCAGTGCGCAGGTCTGCGGCCGTCTGACGTTGCGCCAGTTGCACCTGCCCGGCGAGCTGGCAGAGCATGTGGATGAACTGAACCTGCGCTACGGACGCGAAGTGAAGACATGCGAAGCGATGCTCGTCGAAGCCTTCGAGGAGCACGGACATCAGACCCACGACTGGACGTTCGTGAGGCAGGACGGCTCCCATCTTCAGGTGAACATGCAGGTCAGCCCGGTACTCGATGAACAGGATCAATGGATCGGTTATCTGGCGGTGTGCCTGGACATCACCGAACGCAAGCGCGTTGAGGAAGAGCTGCGCACGATGTCCGTCACCGACGCGCTGACCGGAGTCTACAACAGGCGCTATTTTCAGGAGCGGTTGCAGGCTGAACTGCTCCGCGCGGAGCGTCATGGCGGCGTGTTTGCAGTGGTCATGCTGGACATCGATCATTTCAAATGCATCAACGATCAGTTGGGGCATGCGGTCGGCGACCATGTGCTGCAGGCGATCTGCAGCCGGTTGTGTCACCGTTTGCGCCGCAGTGACGTGTTCTGTCGCCTGGGCGGTGAGGAGTTCATGGTGTTGTGCCCGGACACCGACAGCGATCAAGCCTATGGCCTGGCCTGTGAATTGTGGGCCGCGTTGCGGTCCAAGCCGGTCGACGGCGTGGGCAGGGTGACGGCCAGTTTCGGCATTGCCAGTTGGCGCGAAGGCGAGGGCGGTGATGCGTTGCTGCTGCGCGCGGACTCGGGCGTCTATGCAGCGAAGATGGGTGGGCGGGACCGGGTTGAGCCGGAGCTGGCCTGACGTCCCGGGCAGAGTGTTGATCCGCCAAGGGAGGCTGCCCGAGGGCGGCAGCCTCCTGTCCGGCGTCAGTCGTTGATCCTGATCCTTCTGCGCAACAACGCGCGGTCAGGCACTCATCGTGGGCGGCAGATCCATCAGTTTGTCGAGGGTGATCGGCAGGTCGCGGATGCGTTTGCCGGTCGCATGGGACACCGCGTTGGCGACGGCGGCCGCCAGCCCGGTGATGCCGATTTCACCGATACCCCGAGCACCGAACTCGTTGAGTTCGTAATCCGGATAATCGAGCAGAATCACATCGATTTCAGGCTGGTCGGCATGCACTGGCACCACGTATTCGGCGTAATTGTTATTGACCGGCATGCCGTCGCGCTCGTCGAAATCGGTGGCTTCGAACAGCGCCATGCCGACGCCCATGACAATTGCCCCCTCGACCTGATTAAGCGAGGTTTTGTGGTTGATCACCTTGCCGACGTCGATGGCGCTGACCACCCGCGCGACCCGCAGCCGGGAAATGCCCGGGTCCCAGCGCACCTCGACGAAGTGCACGCCAAACGACCGGAAGGAGTGTTTGCTGGTGTCGTTCATGCCGGTTATGGCTTCACCGAAGGCGCTGGACTGTTTCTGCGCTTTGAGCACATCGGCGATGGCGAATGACTTCTCGCCACTTTTGATCTGCCCTTGCTCGAAACTCACCTGATCGGGCTTGCTGCCGGCGAACACGCCTTTGGGTGCCGTGGAGAAGGCTTTCAGCTGGTCGATGGCCTGGCGTGTGGCTTCAGCGATCGCGGGCAGTACGCTTGCCGTTGCCCAGGATCCGCCGGACACCGGCGCAGGCGGAAAAGACGAGTTGCCCAGTTCGACTTCGATCTTGTCCAGGGCAATCCCGGTGAGGCTGCTGACCACCTGCGCGATGATCGTGTACGTGCCGGTGCCGATGTCCTGAACGCCGCAGATGGCGTAGGCCGTTCCGTCGGCGCGCAATAGCACCTGCGCCTCGGCCGGCGTGCGGTAAGCGTCCCAGTTACAGGCCGCCATGCCGTATCCGATGATCTCGGTGCCATCCTTCATCGAACCGGGCCTGGGATCGCGTCGACTCCAGCCGAAGCGTTCGGCGGCCTTGTCGATGCACTCCTGCAGGTGATTGCTCGACCATGGCAGGTTCTGGCTCTCGTCGTGCTCGGAGACATTGAGCTTGCGGAACGCCAGCGGGTCCATGCCAATCTTGTCGGCCATTTCATCCATTGCCGATTCCAGTGCGAACAGCCCGGGCGCGGCACCTGGAGCGCGCATCGACGTAGGCGTGCCGCGGTTGACCTCAATGGTCTTGTGCGTGACCAGCACGTTGGCGCAGCTGTAGAGACTCTTGGTCGAGGTGCCGCAGTTTTCCTTGTAAGGATCGGTGAACGACGTCGTGTTGATCGACTCGTGCCGTACCGAGACCAGCTTGCCCTTGTCGTCGGTGGCCAGGCGCATGCGCTGCCGGGTTTCCGGCCGGTGCCCGGTGGTGGTGAACATCTGTGCACGGGGCACCACCACTTGCACGGGTCGGTCGAGGACTTTGGCGGCGCCGCAGGCCGCAACCGAGTGCGGCCAGATCCACAGTTTGCTGCCGAAACCCGAGCCAATGAACGGCGCGCGCACTTCGACTTTCTCCGGCATCAGGCCGAAAATCTTCGCCAGCGAATTGCGATGCGCAACCACCCCTTGGGACGCTTCGTAAACGATCAGTTTGCCGTTGTCCCACTGCGCCACGGTGGCGTGCATTTCCATCGGATTGTGGGTTTCCACCGGCGTCGAGTACGTGGCGTCGATGCTGTGCGCGGCGCTGTCGAAGGCTGCACCGGCATCGCCCCGGCTGTGGTTCGGGCTGCCGTCTTGCAACTGGCCGGCTTTGAGGCCCTGCTCAAGATTGGCGACGGCGGAGGCCTTGCTGTAGCTGACCTTGATCTTGTACGCCGCCGCCCGGGCGTGCTCGAACGTGTCAGCGACGACCAGCGCAACGAATTGCCCGGCGTAGTAAACCGTGTCGTCTTCGAAGGGCAGACGGCTTTCGTCGGACTTGGCGGCCTTCAGAATCTGCGCGAACGACATCGGCAGGGCCGAGTTGTGGTACAGCGAAGGGAAGTTGCCGTGGTGGAAAATCTCCAGCACGCCCGGCGATTTGCGCGCCGCGTCCAGATCCAGTGCGCTGATCTTGCCACTGGCGACGGTGCTGAACACGCCGTAGCCGTAAGCCATGTTCTTCAGATGATGGTCGGAGGCGTACATCGCCGTGCCGGTGACTTTGCGTCGCCCGTCGATACGGCGAGGGGCCGATCCTATCATTGCGTCAGTCATGTGCGGATGCTCCATTCATAGGGCGGGCAATCAAGCGGTCAGGCTGCCGAGATTGCGCACGATAGCCTGCTGCCCCAGCGCAATCTTGTAAGCGTTGTGACGGTAAGGGCGGGCGCCTTGCATTGCGATGGCGGCGGCCTTTTCCATGTTCTGCGGCGTCAGGGTCGCGCCTTTGAGCGCACGCTCGGCTTCCTGCGCGCGCCAAGGGCGGGTGCCGACGCCGCCCAGTGCGATCCTCGCGTCACGCACGGTGTCACCGTCCATGACCAGAATCACCGCGCTGGACGCCAATGCGAACTGGTACGAAGCCCGGTCACGCAATTTCAGATACCCCGACTTGCTGCCCGCCAGCGGCGCATCGAGCACCACATGGGTGATCAACTCATCGTCTTGCAGGGCGTGCTCTTTCCAGGGCGTGGAACCGGGCAGCAGATGAAAATCGAGGAAGTCGATGCTGCGCTTGCCCTTGGGACCCTGCACCTCGACTCGGGCGCCGATTGCCGCCATGGCCACGCACATGTCCGAAGGGTGGGTGGCGATGCACTGATCGCTGGTCCCGAGCACGGCGTGCACGCTGCGGTTATGGCCGTCGATGGCTGCGCACCCCGAGCCAGGCTCGCGCTTGTTGCAGGCCGAATGACCGTCGCGGAAATAGTTGCACCTCACCCGTTGCATGACGTTGCCGGCGGTGGTCGCCTTATTGCGCAGCTGCGTGGTCGCGCCGGACAGCAGCGCCTGCGACAGCACTGGGTAGTGCTCGACGATGTGCGGGTGATGGGCCAGGGTGCTGTTGGTCACCAGCGCGCCGATGCGCACGCTGCCATCTTTCTGCACCTCGATCTGCTTGAGGGACAGATGATTGACGTCGATCACCTGATCGGCGGGCATCACGTCCAGCTTCACCAGATCGAGGAGGGTGGTGCCACCGGCGAGAAAGAAGGCGGTCTGGCTTTTGGCGTGGGTGGCGACCGCCTGTTCGACGCTGCCGGCGCGTACGTAATCGAGGGCTCTCATCAGGTCACCTCCTGCAACTTGATCCGCGCGCTTTGAATTGCGCTGAGGATGTTCTTGTACGCGCCGCAGCGGCAGATGTTGCCGCTCATGGCTTCGCGGACGCTGTGATCATCGCTGCCGATGTTCTTGTCCTGCAACATCGCGACGGCGCTCATGATCTGGCCCGAGGTGCAATACCCGCATTGATACGCGTCGTGTTCCCAGAAGGCTTCCTGCACAGGGTGCAGCTTGCCGTTGCTGGCCAGGCCTTCGATGGTGGTGATTTCATCGCCTTCGTGCATCGCGGCCAGTGACAGGCACGAATTGATCGAAGTGCCGTTGACGTGCACGGTGCACGCGCCGCACTGGCCGTGGTCGCAGCCCTTTTTGGTGCCGGTGAGTTGCAAGCGGTCACGCAATACGTCGAGCAAGGCGGCATTGGCCGGAAGGTTCAAGGTGTGCGTCTGGCCATTGACCTTGAGGGTCATGCGCCGCTCGTCTTTGGCCGGTGGGGCGGTGTCATCGGGGACGGCGGCCTGGGCCTCCAGGGCCTGGGTCCACATTGGAGCGGTGGCGGCGGCAAGGCCGGATACCCCGATCGATTTCAGGAAGTTTCGGCGCGAAGGCGCGGTGAAGGACTTGAGGTCCGATTCTGTTTCTTTTTTATCAGGCTGATCGGTCATGGACGGGTTCCTCGTCAACATTGAACCAGGTCTGCGCGCCGACGGTGGGCAGTGCGCAGTCACGAACGGCAGTGGATGCTTCAAGCCGCCAACGATAACCAATCGACGGGCTGAGCATTCTTTTGAATATCTACATACACTTTCGAATTATTTTCATTAATGCGCGTGGTGGCTGTGGGCAGCGGTCGCACATGAATGTGTCGCGTCAGGAAGAACGGGGCCTGTGGGGCAGGGCCGCAGGTGTGTGACCTGCGCCTGCGCGATTGGTTGCGGGTTTTTTCGCCTGGTGCAGAACACAGAATGTTACGAAGGGACCGGGTCAGCGCGCAGTCGGCGCCGGCCCGGTGACTCGTCGATCAGGCGGCTGAAGCTTCTTCCTTGAGCGTGGCCATGTCGATGACGAAACGGTACTTCACATCGCTTTTGAGCATGCGCTCGTAGGCTTCGTTGATGTCCTTCATCTTGATCATCTCGATGTCGGAGACGATGCCGTGGCGAGCACAGAAATCCAGCATCTCCTGTGTTTCCTGAATCCCGCCGATGAGCGACCCCGCCAGACTGCGGCGCTTGAAGATCAAGTTGAACACCGATGGCGACGGGTGCGGATGCTCCGGAACACCGACCAGGGTCATGGTGCCATCGCGCTTGAGCAGGCTGAGGAACGCGTCCAGGTCGTGGGGCGCTGCAACGGTGTTGAGGATGAAGTCCAGGCTGTTGACCTGAGTGGCCATTTCGTCAGGGTTCTTCGACACGATCACTTCATCGGCGCCCAACCGCAGGCCGTCTTCACGTTTGTTCGGCGAGGTGGTGAACAGCACCACGTGAGCGCCCATCGCGTGGGCGATCTTGACCGCCATGTGGCCCAGACCGCCGAGGCCGACCACGCCGACTTTCTGGCCGGGACCGACCTTCCAGTGATGCAGCGGCGAGTATGTGGTGATGCCCGCGCAAAGCAGCGGCGCAACGGCGGCGAGATTGTCGCTGTGGGAAATCTTGAGAACGAACTTCTCTTTTACCACGATCTTGTCAGAGTAACCGCCAAAGGTATTTTCGCCACCAAAGACCGGCCCGTTGTAAGTGCCGGTGAACCCGCGTTCACAGTACTGCTCGTCACCCTCGGCGCAGGACGCGCACTGCTGACAGCTGTCGACTATGCAGCCGACACCGGCGAGATCACCGACCTTGAAGTTCTTCACGTTGGCACCGACTGCCGTGACTTTGCCGACGATCTCGTGGCCCGGCACCGAAGGGTACAACGTATTGTTCCATTCATTGCGCGCCGTGTGCAGGTCCGAGTGACAGACGCCGCAGAACAGGATATCGATCTGTACGTCGTCGGCGCCCGGATCGCGGCGCTCGAACTGGAACGGCGCGAGTCGGTCGGTCGGTTTCTGCGCGGCGTAGCTGTAAGTCTTGATCATTTTCCGATCATCTCCAGTGTCAAAAGGGAACGTGGACGCGCTATGAAAGACAGGCGAGGGCAGGCAAAAGTCAGTACTGAATGGAAAACCTGCGATGCCGGTCGGTCTGACAAAAGTGCCTGTGGTTTCTTTCATTCCGGGGGCAATCTGCCGATAACGGACAGACAGTCACGTGAAATGTCGTGAAATCCCGTTTTTTCGTCGTTAATAGGCAGTTAAAACGAATATGGCGCTTGCAACCATCTGTCAGACCCCATGAAGATAGCCCAGTCTCACGCTGGCAATGGAGCGCCTATGAATTCTCATGTCTCGACCCCCAACGGGTGCTCGTCATTCACTGGCGGGCAAGCGTGTGACCCTGTCAGCGAAGGGGTGGAAGTTGCGCCGTCCATGATTGACGAAAACTCTCTGGAAACACTGTTGCGGACGGCCAGGCTGGCGGCTCCGGATCTGAGCTGGGCCGCCTATCGTGCCAACCAGCATATGCACCTGCTCGGGCAGGGCGATGCATCGACCGAGTGGCCGGCACACATTCCCCGCGAGGGCTTCGATGCATTCTGCCGCGACCATGGCCTGCAACGGTGGGTAACGGGGCACGGCGAGGCGCCGCTGGGCTGGCTGCTGACGCCGGAGCGCGAAGCGGGCAACCCTCTGCTGGCGCAATTGGCGGGCAAGCTGGGTCTGCGTCTGCAGACCGACGCGCTGGCGCGGGCCCAGGCCACTCAGCGGGTGCTGTACCAGATCACCTACCTTGCCAGCTCGACCCGTGACCGCTCGGCCTTCCTGCAAGGTGTTCACGAGCAGCTGTCGACCCTGATCGACGCAGAAAACTTCTACCTGGCGCTGTACGAAAGCCACAGCGGCAAGATCACGTATCCGTACTACATCGACATCACTGACGTCGACGCGCTGGAGGCCGAAACCCACGAGTTTCTCGATCCGGAACGGCTGTCCATGACCGGTTATGTGCTGACCACCGAACAACCGCTGTTCGTCGATTCTGCCGCCATCGAACGCGCGCAGGCGCAGGACAAGTTTCATTGCGTCGGGCATCGCCCCGAGTTCTGGATGGGAGCGCCGCTGAAAAACGCATCCGACGACGTGTTTGGCATGCTGGCGATGCAGGTCTATGACCTCGAACGGGTCTACAGCGTCGAGGATCAGGAGCTGTTTCTGGTGGTGGCGCGCCACGTCGCAATGGCCCTGGACCGTATTCTGCACCGTGCCCAGCTGGAAGAGACTGTGGCGCGGCGGACACTGGAATTGTCGCGGCTCAACGATGCGCTGCGCAGCGAGGTGGCCGACCGGGAACGCGCCGAGCACCTGCAAAGTGCGTTGTTCCAGATCGCGGAGCTGTCCAGTCAGCCGGGCGACATGGCTGATCTGTTCAAGAGCCTGCACGGGATCGTCGGCGAGCTGCTGTTCGCCCTCAATTTCTACATCGCGCTGTTCGACGACGCCACGGGCGAGGTGACCTTTCCCTATTATGTCGACGAACGCCTGGTGGTGCGGCCGAATCCGCGCCGCGGCGAACGCGGTTTCACCGAGTATGTGATTCGCCAGCGCCGTCCGTGCCTGATCGACAGCGTCGAAGCGCGGCGCCTTGAGACCAATGGCGAAATAACCATTCAGAATGAGATCAACCGCTCGTATTCCTGGCTGGGCATCCCGTTGTTCGAGGGCGATGTCGTGCGCGGCGTACTGGCGGTGCAGAGCTATTCGGCCGACGTCAGCTACTCGCTGCGCGATCAGGAGCTGCTGACCTTCGTATCCCGGCACATCGACACGGCGTTGTCCCGCCGCAGCGCCGCGGAGGCCGTGCATACCGCCAACCTGCGGCTGGAGGCGCGGGTTCAGGATCGCACGCGCGAGCTCGATGTTGCCAACGCCAAGCTGCAGCACGAGAACGCCCATGACTCGCTGACCGGGCTGCCGAATCGCAGCCATCTGCAACAGCGTCTGCAGATTGCCTGGGAGCAGTTCTGCAACAATGACGAAGAACTGGTGGTGATGTTCATTGATCTTGACCGTTTCAAGATGGTCAACGACAGCCTCGGCCATCATTCGGGTGACCAACTGCTGATCCAGGCGGCCGATCGTCTGCGCAGCTGCATGCGCGAAAGCGACCTGCTGGCGAGGCTGGGCGGCGACGAGTTCGCGGTCCTGGCGTATTCCGCGCCACCGGACGTCACCGTGGCCATCGCCGAGCGCATCCTGCTGGCCTTCGACGTGCCGTTCCATATCGACGGCCATGCAGTATTTTCCTCCTGTAGCATCGGCGTGGTCGGCGCCGATCGGCAATTCCATCACGAGCCCGCGGACCTCTTGCGTGACGCCGACACGGCCATGTACCGGGTCAAGAATGCCGGGCGCGACAGCTATGCAGTGTTCAACCAGGAAGTGCGCCGCGAAGTGTCCGACCAGATGGAGCAGGAAACCGCGCTGCGTAACGCGCTCAAGCGCACCGACGAGCTGCTGCCGTATTTCCAGCCGATCGTCGACGTGGCCACCGGCAGGATCCTTGCCCTGGAAGCGCTGATCCGTTGGCGACAGGCGGACGGCCGGGTGATCGCGCCCGGGCATTTCCTGCCGGCGCTGGAAGGGCTGCGGCTGATCGGCCGGCTGGATTTCTACATGCTTCAGCAAGTGGTCGCGATGCTGGCGCAGCCCGATCACGCGCACTGGCCGACCGTTCACGTGAACTGCTCCAGTTACAGCATCAGCCGCCCCGAGTTCGCCGGCGAGGTGCTGGGCCTGCTCAGTCAGCATGGCGTCGCGCCGTCGCGCATCTGTCTCGAGCTCACCGAAGGTGCGCTGGTGGCTGAGCCAGAGCTGGCGCGCCAGGCCATGAAGCATCTGGCCGACAACGGCGTATCGGTGGTGCTCGACGATTTCGGCGCAGGCTTCTCGTCACTCAGCTACGTGCATCAGTACCATTTCAGCGGCCTGAAGATCGACAAATCCTTCACCCTGGAGTTGACCACCAGCTCTCGCAGCCGGGCGATCGTCCGCGCCATCGTGCGCATGGCTGAATCGCTGGGGCTGACCGTGGTCGCCGAAGGCGTCGAAGACGCGGCAACCTTGCAGTTGCTGCGCGAAATGGGCGCCGGGCAGGCACAGGGTTATTACTTCTCGATGCCGGTGCCGCAGGAGAGACTGGACCTCAGTACGCTGCAATGACACCCGCTGTCCGGTCCGTATGGGTGAGGGCGGCGAGCTGACTTGCGCATGCACTGACATCGCGCTGCCGTTCGCTTGGCAAGTCTGGAGGCGGCCTACTCGGAACTCCGCTGTGTCGCCCGGACGCCGTTCGGGCTGATGGGCGAAGCGCGTGAAGAGCCGGCGGGCGGCCTCAGGGCTGGACGCTTTCCAGTCCTGTACACCCTTGTTAGACTCCCGACCATGTCAGATTCCAACGCTCAAAAACCCGATGCACCGGCCATGCCGACCTTCGCTTTCTGCCCGGTCATCGCCGCGCTCGAAGTGATCGGCGAGCGCTGGGTCATTCTCATCCTGCGCGATCTGCTGCGTAACCCCACACGGCGTTTTCAGGACCTGCAGGATTCGCTCAAGGGCTGCGCGCCCAGCACATTGTCCACTCGGCTGAAATCACTGGAAGCTCACGGTCTGATCGAGCGGCGCCAGTATGAGCAGCATCCGCCGCGCCTGGAATACCTGCTGACCGCCAAGGGCCGCGAGGTCGGTCCGGTGGTGGCATCACTGCGCGACTGGGGCCTGCGATTGCAGGCCCTCGATCCACCCCAGTGACGGTCCGGGCTGATCCGAGCCTGGCACGCCGCGACATTCGTCTGCTCTTGCGCTGCCCGCACAAAGACCGGCTACGCTGATTTTGCAGCGCGACGGCATGTTCTCTGAAACATGGTTTTCCTCGACGGCTGAAATGGAGTTCTATCTTCTCGGGGGAAGACCATGCAAGGGTGTCGCTCTGTACGCCAGGCGCTGTGCGCGCTGTCGACGATGATGTGTGTCTGTGTCGCCACCGCGGCCGAGCAACAGCTGACCAGTATCGGGTCGTTGACGATGGTCGGCGGCAAGATCAAGCAATGCTCGCTGGGCTATCGAACCTACGGCACGCTGGCCGCCGATCAGAGTAACGTGGTGCTGGTCCCAACCTGGCTGACCGGGCGTACCGCCGACCAGATCGACATGATCGGCCCGGGCAAGCTGGTCGACACTGACCGCTGGTATGTCATCGCCCTGGATGCGGTGGGCAACGGTGTGTCGTGCTCGCCCTCCAACAGCAAAAGCAATCCGCGCCTGAAGTTTCCTCAGTTTGGCATCCGGGACATGGTCAAGGCCCAGCATCGTCTGCTCGCGCTGAACCTTGGGATCGACCACGCCCACGCCATCGTCGGCATTTCCATGGGCGGCATGCAGGCGCTGCAGTGGGCTGTGATGTACCCCGATTTCGCCAGCAACATCGTCACCATCGTTGCCACGCCGCAACCCACCGCCAGTGATCTTCGCGCCTGGAATGCCGAGATCGCGGCCATCGAGGGCACGCCTGGCTGGAATGGCGGCGACTACGTGCCGGGCACGCCCTTCAGGCGCCTGACGGCCCTGCACACCGAGTCCTTGTGGACGCCGGAACACGTCGCGGCCAAGGCGGTGGCGAGCAAACGACCCAGTGCCGACACGCTCCACGGCACGCAGACCAGCCAGAGCTTCAGCGCGGTTGACTGGTACCGGCAATTGCAGGCCATGACGTCTTTCGGGTTGGCCCGCGACGGCGACATGGCGGCGTTGGCCGGGAAGATCAAGGCGCGCCTGTTGATCGTGACGTCCGAGCAGGATCGTCTGGTCGATCCCGCGCCTTCCAAGGCATTGGCGGCACAGACGCGGGCGAAGCTGCTGGTGCTGGACAACGACTGCGGGCACATGGCACCGGCCTGTGAGCCGGGCAAGGTCGATCGCGCGCTCAAGGCCTTTCTCAAGTGACGACGCCCGGCAGGTGAGCGGCAACGCCTTGCGCCGGGCGGCCATTACCTGCCGCTGTTGGGCAAGTGGGCGCTGCTGCGATCGGCCGGTCCGCTTCCCGCGCCGCGCTGCAGCCCTTGTCGCGCATATGTTCCAGAGGATGTAACAGAATGTGGCATCCGTTTTGCTGTCACTCCGTTTGCATCGACAACCTGGATAAGGAGGTGAAAGATGATTATCGGTAACAGTGCCATCCAGCACTTCGTGTCGAAGGTCGTGGCTCACACGCACCTGGACCCGACGGACAAGGATGCGTACAACACGGCAGTGGCCGGCGCCTCATCCGCCCCGGTCGCGGCGATCGCGGGCAGCACGGACAGCGCGACTCAGGGCAGTGCCGACGACAAGCAGGGCTACGACGAGTCTTTCGCCAAAATGATGGTGAACCTCAAGGCAGCGCTGGCCAACACCACCGCCTCGGTGTTGGACGACGATAAAGCGGCTGCGGCCGCGGCATTTTCATCCAGCACTGACAAGCAGGTCGCGGCGTCGGACAGTGTCGTGAAAACCGTCTCCGACGGCATTGCCGCCAGCGACAGCGCAGCGGGTGCATCGAGCGTGGGTTCGGCCAAGGATCAGTTCCTGGCCTACATGAACCAGACCGATGCCGAAAAGGTGCGTCAGCAGCTGACCGGCGTGAGCAAGGAAGAGTACGACAACATGACGCCGGAGCAGCAGGCGGCGGTGGACAAGAAAGTTGCCGAGCTGCAAAAGCAGAAGCAGGAGCAGCAGATCGCCGAATCTGAAGTGAAAACCAGGATTGCGATGGCCAAGGCCGAAATGGCCTGAGGCGCTGTGCGTCAGTGGAAGTGCTGGGTAAAAGAACAAGGGGCAGCGGTGTAGACCGGCTGCCCCTTTTTTTGTCTGAACGCCGTGTACCGGTAAGGCCGCGGTGCCGGAAAGTAGGATTTATCCGGGAATGCGATGTAGTCGGGGAATGCGTCGTAGGACCGGCTTCAGCCGGGAAAAGGGCGGTGTGGTCACCCTCGATTTTGCGGTGTGGTCACCCTCGATTTTGCGGCGTGACGCCCGACGCGTTCCCGGCTAAAGCCGGTCCTACGGTTTGAACGCGGTCCGCCCAGGAGATACGGTGTGTCCGGAGCGCGCGGTGTACCACGGGAAACGGCGGCGCACCCGGCAAATGCGAAGTGCTGGGGAATGCGTCGTAGGACCGGCTTTAGCCGGGAAGGGGCGGTGTGGTCACCCTCAATTTTGCGGTGTGACCACCCGCTATTCTGCGGTGTGACGCCCGACGCGCTCCCGGCTGAAGCCGGTCCTACGGTTTTAACGCGGTGCGCCAGGAGATACGGTGTGTCCGGAGAGCGCGGTGTACCACGGGAAACGGCGGCGCACCCGGCAAATGCGAAGTGCTGGGGAATGCGTCGTAGGACCGGCTTTAGCCGGGAAGAGGGCGGTGTGGTCACCCTCGATTCTGCGGCGTGACGCCCGATGCTTTCCTGGCTGAAGCCGGTCCTACGGTTTTAACGCGATGAAGGAGATCAGCAGCGCGCTACTGTACCTGATGCCGGTACGGCAGATCCGGGCCCACGCGGGTGCAGGTCACGGCCGCAGCGGCGACGGCGAAGTTGAGCATTGCGGTCAGCGTTTCGCGATCCAGCGACGGCAGGCTTGCCGGGGTGTCGAGTCCGCGCTCGGTCAGGAAGGTGATCAGCGCGGCCTGAAACGTGTCGCCCGCACCGACGGTGTCGGCTGTCTTCACGTCGCGGGCGGGGACCGACCAGTCGCCCTGTTCGCGCGTGAAGATGCTGGCACCCTCACGCCCCCGGGTCATGATCACCAGCTGGCAGTTGTGCTGCAGCCAGCCTTTGGCGATGTCCTGGGCGGGGACATCCGGATATAGCAACTCCAGATCTTCATCGCTGACCTTGATGATGTGGGCGTGCTCGGCGAATTTCGCCACCTGGCTGCGCCACAGCTCAATGCTTGGCGCAGGGTTCAGGCGCACGTTGGGGTCGAAGGTGATCAGGCGCTGGCCGCTTTCACGTTGCACCAGCGTCAGCAAGGCATCGGCCACCGGCTGCACCACCAGCGAGAACGAACCGACGTGCAGGCCGCGCACGTTGTCGTCCAGCGTCGGCAGTTGCTCCACGGTCAACAAGCGGTCGGCGCAACCTTCGCCACGAAAGTTGTACTGCGGCGAGCCGTCGGCGCCGACCGCGACCATCGACAGCGTGGTGGGGGCGTCGAAATGCAGCAGGAAATCGTTGCGGACACCTTCGGCTTCCAGTACGGCCGCCAGGCGCTTGCCAAGGAAGTCGGTGGAAATCCCGGCAAAGAAACCGGCCTCCACACCGAGCCTGCGCAGGCCTACTGCAACGTTGAACGGTGAGCCTCCGGCGATGGCCTGATAGCCGATTTTATTGAGTTGCGCGCTCGTGTCCGGTTGACTGAAAAAGTCGAACAATGCTTCGCCACAGACCAGGTACATAGTTGCTCCGTTAGGGCAGACGCCTGTGCGTCAGAGGCCCTGCAATTGATTGCGATAATGCTGATACACCGCCTGGTACGCCGCCACGTGTTCAGCCACGGGCCGGGTTTCGCTGGCCGGGTCGAGGCTGACGCAGCGTTCGCACAGTGCCTGTAACGACTCGTCAGCGCCATCGGTCTGCGAGCGGCACCAGGCGGCCTGAATGGCGGCGCCCAGCGCGGCGGCCTCGCTGCCGGTGGTGCAGACGACCGGGGTGTCCATGATATCAGCGACAATCTGCCGCCAGATTGCGCTCTTGGCGCCACCGCCGATCAGGCGGATGTTCGCGCTCTGGATGCCGCTGTCACGCAGCAGGTCCAGGCCGTAACGCAGGCCGAACGTCGTGCCTTCGACCACGGCGCGGCACAGGTTGGCCTGATTGAGATTGGTGCTGTCCAGCCCGACGATGCTGCCGGTGGCGTGGGGCAGGGCAGGCACGCGTTCGCCATTGAGGAACGGCAGCATCAGCACGCCCTGCGCACCGATCGGTGCCGACGCGACGGCGGCGTTGAAGGCGCCGATGTCCAGGGTGAACAGCTCGCGGACCGCGCTGGTCGCGTTGGTCAGGTTCATCGTGCAGATCAACGGCAACCAGCCGCCGGACGAGGAACAGAAGGTTGCCACCGATGGCTGCTCGCTGACATTGCCTGCGTCGGCATAGGCGTAAACCGTTCCCGACGACCCCAGGCTCATGGTGATCAGGCCGGGCGCGATGTTGCCGGTGCCGATGGCCCCCATCATGTTGTCGCCGCCGCCGCTCGAAACCAGCGCCTCGGGATTGAGCCCGAGTCGCTCGGCAATCGCCGGCAGGATCCTGCCGACCGGCTGGTGGGACTCGATCAGCTCTGGCAGTGCGTTGACCAAGCGGCCGCTGGGGTCAATGTGCTGCAGGATGTCGGTGTCCCACTGACGGGTGCGGACGTTGAAATAGCCGGTGCCCGACGCGTCGCCGTATTCACTGGCACAACGGCCCGTGAGCCAGTAATTGAGAAAGTCGTGGGGCAGCAGAATCTTGTCGATGCGCGCAAACAGCTCGGGAAACTGCTCTTTGGTCCACAGCAGTTTGGACACGGTGTAGCCGGGCGCGATGGCGATGCCCAGACGTTCAAGCGAGCCCGCTTCGCCGCCGAGGTAGTCGAGCAGCCGGTCGTTCTCCGGCGCCGATTCAGTGTCGCACCACAATTTTGCCGGGCGCAGCACCTGGCCCCGTTCGTCGATCATCACCAGGCCGTGCTGCTGCCCGGAGACCCCGATGCCTTTGATCTCGGCACCGGAAATGCCGGCCTGCTTCAACGCCGCCGCCGTGGCCTGCTCGAACGCGTCGAGCCACTCCTGCACTTCCTGCTCGCGGCGCCCGTTGGCACCGCTGATCATGTGATGAGCGCCCGAGCCTTCGCCCAGAACCTTGCCGCTGCTGGCATCAAGGACAATCGCCTTGGTGCCTTGGGTGCCGCAATCGATGCCGAGAAACATGTGTCACCTCAGACGGTTTTCGCCAACAGATTTTCCAGGGTTTGGCTGACGCCCAATTGCTTCAGGCTGTTCAGGTTGTGCTCGAAGGCGGCGACGAATTCGACGGATTTCGGAATGGCCGCGCCGAAGATTTCCTCGACTTCGAGCAGGCGTTGCGTCACCAGCACATCGTCGACGACCAGCGCTTTGCAGAAATCGGCACGCGGATCGACAACCTTGTACTCGACGCCGTTCTCACCTTTGAAATCGCGATTCTGGTTGCCTTGCAGGTACAGCGCCCAGGCTGCGACCACCAGCGATGCCCGTTCCAGATTGCCCTGGTCGACGATCAACCGGTTGATGGTCGGCACGGTGAATTTCGGGAATTTCGACGAGCCGTCCGAGCACACGCGCTCCAGCTGGTCGGCAATGGCCTGATTGGAGAAGCGGTCGATCAGGGTCTGTTTGTACTCGGTGAGGTCGATGCCTGGAACCGGTGCGAGTTGCGGCGTGACATCCAGGTCCATGTAGGTGCGGATGTAATCGACGAACAGCGGGTCGTTCATGGTTTCGTGGACGAAGCGATAGCCCTTCAGCGCGCCGAGGTAGGTCAGCGCCAGGTGACTGCCGTTGAGCAGCTTGATCTTCATTTCTTCATACGGCGTCACGTCGTCGGTGAACTGCACGCCGACTTTTTCCCACGCTGGACGGCCGTTGACGAACTTGTCTTCCAGCACCCACTGCACGAACGGTTCGCACACCACCGGCCAGGCATCGTCGATGCCCTTTTCGTCATGCAGCTGCAGGCGATGGGCCGTGCTGGTCATGGGCGTGATGCGGTCGACCATGGCATTGGGGAAGCTGACGTTCTCGGCGATCCAGTCATGCAGATCGACATCGCGCTCTTTGGCAAAGGCCAGCAGCGCCTTGCGGGTGACCGCGCCGTTGTGCGGCAGGTTATCGCAGGACATCAGCGTGAACGCCGGCGTGCCTTCTGCACGGCGTTTGGCAAGCGCCGCGCACAGGTAGCCGAACACGGTTTTCGGCGTGGCGGGGTGCTCAAGATCGTGCTGAATCTGCGGCAGGTGACTCATGAACTCGCCGGTGCTGTCGTCGATGCAGTAGCCACCTTCGGTGATGGTCAGCGAGACAATGCGGATGTCGGGGCTGGCGAGCTTGTCGATCAGCGCCAGGTCGTTGTCGGTGGACATCAGCATCTGGCTCATTGAGCCGATGATGCGGGTTTCGGTGTCCGGCGTATCGCCCAGCTCGAACAGGGTGTAGAGAAAATCCTGGCCCTTGAGCGCCTCGAAATTGGCCCGGTCTTCTTCGCGCAGGCTGACGCCGCAAATGGCCCAGTCCAGCCCTTCGCCGCTCTTGTCGTTGGCACCGAGCGACATCAGCGCATCGGTATAAAACGCCTGGTGGGCGCGGTGAAAGCCACCGACGCCAATGTGCGCGATGCCTTGGCGACGGTCTTCAAGGGCGTAGGCGGGCAGGGCAATGCCCGGGCCGAGGTTCGACAGATTCTGCTTGTTCAGTTTCATGATGAGTTCCCGAATTCCTGATGCGGTAGATCTCGACTCAGGCGGCAGCCTGCAGGGCTTTGCCGATGACCTGGCCCTGAGCGTCGAACAAGTGGCAATGCGCGCTATCCAGATGCAGGTTCAACGTTTCGCCGTACTGGCTGGCCATGTCGCCGCGGATGCGCATGGTCAGCGCCTCCCCGGAGGCGGTGCGCACGTGGCAGAACGTGTCACTGCCCAGACGCTCGCTGACGTCAGCCACCACTTGCAACTGACAGTCACCGGCGTTGGCCAGCTCCAGATGTTCGGGACGGATGCCCAGCGTCACGGCGTCGCCGACACTTTGCTGAGCGTTGGTGAACGGCAGATTGATCCGGGCGCCGGCGTCGAGGGTGACTTCGCAGCCCGTGGCGTCGACCCGGCTGACCTTGCCCTTGAGAAAGCCCATTTTTGGCGTACCGAGGAAACCGGCGACGAACAGGTTGGCCGGATGGTGATACAGCTCCAGCGGCGAACCGACCTGTTCCACCCGGCCGCCGTTGAGCACGACCACTTTGTCGGCCAGGGTCATGGCTTCGACCTGATCGTGGGTCACGTAAATCATCGTCGCTTCCAGCTCTTTATGCAGGCGCGACAGTTCCAGGCGCGTCTGGACCCGCAGCGCGGCATCGAGGTTGGACAGCGGTTCGTCGAACAGAAAGATCTTTGGATTACGCACGATGGCGCGGCCGATCGCCACGCGCTGACGCTGCCCGCCCGAGAGCTGTTTGGGTTTGCGTTCCAGCAGCGGGCCGAGTTCGAGAATGCGCGCGGCCTCGGCGACCTTCTTTTCGACCTCGGCTTTTGGCGTGCCCGCAAGATCGAGGGCAAACGACAAATTCTTGCCCACGGTCATGTGCGGGTACAGCGCGTACGTCTGGAACACCATTGCCAGATCGCGCTTGGCCGGCGTGACTTGAGTGATCTCGCGACCATCGAGCTCAATGCTGCCGCTGGTGACGTCTTCAAGGCCGGCGATCAGGCGCAGCAGCGTGGATTTGCCACAGCCGGACGGACCGACGAAGACCACGAATTCACGGTCTTTGACGTCCAGGTCGATGCCTTTGATGATCTGGTGGCCGTCGAAGCCTTTTTGCAGATTTCTGATTGTCAGGTTAGCCATGTGGGGCTCCAGTTTTTGTTCTTCAAAAAACATCAGTGGTAGGAACGCGTTTGGCCGCGATTGCGTTTTTCCAATCACCCCTATGCGTTGCTGGACCAACGCAATCGCGGGCAAGCGCGCTCCTACACAGTAGATATTGCTTCGCTCGGCTTATTTCACCGCACCAAACGACAAGCCGCGGACCAGTTGTTTCTGGCTGATCCAGCCAAAGATCAAAATCGGCGCACAGGCCAGGGTCGACACCGCTGAAAGCTTGGCCCAGAACAGACCTTCAGGGCTCGAATACGAGGCGATCAGTGCCGTCAGTGGCGCGGCGTTGGACGAGGTCAGGTTGAGCGACCAGAACGCTTCGTTCCAGCACAGGATCAGTGAGAGCAGGGCGGTTGAGGCCAGGCCGCCTTTGCAGATCGGAATCAGCACCTTGAAGATTTCCTGACGGGTGCTCGCGCCATCCAGCCGGGAGGCCTCGAGGATTTCCCCGGGAATGTCCTTGAAGTAGGTGTAAATCATCCAGACCACGATCGGCAGGTTGATCAGCGTATAGATCACGATCAGCGCGATGCGCGAGTCCAGCAGGCCGAAGCTCTTGGCCAGCAGGTAGATCGGCATCAGCACGCCCACAGGCGGCAGCATCTTGGTGGACAGCATCCACAGCAGCGTGCTCTTGGTGCGCTTGGTCTCGAAGAAGGCCATCGAATAGGCAGCCGGCACCGAAATCAGCAGGCACAGGATCGTTGCACTGAATGAAATCAGCACCGAGTTCCAGGCAAAGTGGAAGTAGTCGCTGCGCTCCTGAATGTGCAGGTAGTTTTCCAGCGTGGGCGTGAAAATGAACTGCGGCGGCGTGGCGAACGCATCGATCTCGGTCTTGAAGCTGGTCAGGACCATCCAGAAGATCGGGAAGAAAATCAGCGCCGCGATCAGCCACGACAGCGTGCCGAGCAGCACGCTTTGCAGGCGGCGGGATTGTTTGAGCGTCATCATGACCTTGCCCTCAAGACTTGTCGGTGAGGTTTTTGCCGATCATCCGCACCAGGATGATCGCGGCAATGTTGGCAATGACCACGGCAATCAAGCCGCCCGCCGATGCCATGCCCACGTCGAATTGCAGCAGCGCCTGGTTGTAGATCAGGTACGCCAGGTTGGTCGAAGCGAAGCCCGGACCGCCGTTGGTGGTGGTGTAGATTTCCGCGAAGACCGACAGCAGGAAGATCGTCTCGATCATCACCACCACCGCGATCGGACGCGCCAGGTGGGGCAGGGTCAGGTGCCAGAAGATCGCGATCGGGCCGGCACCGTCCAGCCGCGCCGCTTCTTTCTGTTCCTGGTCCAGCGACTGCATCGCGGTCATCAGAATCAGGATCGCGAACGGCAGCCACTGCCAGGACACGATGATGATGATCGAGAGCATCGGGTAGTTGGCCAGCCAGTCCACCGGCTGGGCGCCGAACAGCTTCCAGACCGAGGCGAGAATCCCGGAGACCGGGTGAAAAATCAGGTTCTTCCAGATCAGCGCACTGACCGTCGGCATGATGAAGAACGGCGAGATGAGCAGCACCCGGACAATGCCGCGTCCGAGAAACTCACTGGCCTCCAGCAGCGCGGAGATCAGCACACCGAGGATCACGCTGATCGCCAGCACGCTGCCCACCAGCAGCAACGTGTTCATCGCACCCGGAAAAAAGCCTGAATCGGTGACGAAATACTCAAAGTTCTCAAGGCCTACGAATTCGTTCTCGCCCGGGTTGAGCAGGTTGTAGCGGATCAGCGAAAAGTAGAGGGTCATGCCCAGCGGGACGACCATCCAGACCAGCAGCAACAGCACCGATGGGCTGACCAGAAACCAGCCAGGCTTGGTGACGCTGCCTTTCTGTTGGCCTTGATCGCCGGCCGAGGCCGTGCGAGGGGGAAGGGTTGAGGTGTTCATGATGACTCCGAACCAGGGCAGTAGCTGAGCGGGGCAGCAGGGAGCAATCCCTGCTGCTGCCTTGAAACAGACGGGATCAACCCTTTTTCGGGTAACCCGCGCGCTTCATGTCACGCTCGGTCGCGCTTTGTGCCTGGGTCAGCGCAGCGTCCACCGTGGTCGAGCCCACCAGTGCCGCCGAGAATTGCTGACCGACGTTGGTGCCGATCTGCTGGAACTCAGGGATGGTCACCAGCTGAATGCCGACGTAAGGGACAGGCTTGAGCGTCGGCGCTTTAGGCGTCACGGCCTTGAGCGATTCCAGCGTGATGTCGGCAAACGGCGCGGCCTTTTTGTACGCGTCGGTGTAGGTCGATGCGCGCGTTCCTGGCGGAACGTTCGACACGCCGTCTTTCTCGGCCACCAGCGCCGCGTACTCTTTGGACGTGGCCCACTCGGTGAACGCGCGTGCGTCCTTGTCGTTCTTGGCGCTGGTCGGAATCGCCAGGGCCCACGAGTACAGCCAGGCCGAGCCCTTGTCGGTGACTTCGTGCGGCGCGTAGGTGAAGCCAACGTTGTCAGCCACTTTGCTCTGGGATTTGTCGGTGACGAAGGAGCCGGCAACGCTGGCGTCGACCCAGATGGCGCACTTGCCGCTGTTGAACAACGCCAGGTTCTCGTTGAAACCGTTGCTGGACGCGCCAGGAGGACCGTTCTTCTTCATCACGTTGACGTAGAAGTTCAGCGCGTTCTTCCATTCTGGCTGGTCGAACTGCGGCTTCCACTGCTCATCGAACCAGCGTGCGCCGAACGAGTTGGCCACCGTGCTGATCAGGGCCATGTTCTCGCCCCAGCCAGCCTTGCCCCGCAGGCAGATGCCGTACTGTTCCTTGGACTTGTCGGTGAGTTTGTCGGCGAACTCGGAGATCTGCGTCCAGGTCGGGCGTTCCGGCATGGTCAGTCCGGCGGCCTTGAAAAGATCCTTGCGGTAATAGGTGATGGAGCTTTCGGCGTAGAACGGTAGGGCGAAGAGTTTGCCATCGACGGAAAGGCCATCGCGTACCGATGGAAAGACGTCGTCAAGCGCGTAGGAAGCGGGGAGATTATTCATTTCCTTCAACCAGCCTTTGGCGCCCCAGAGTGATGCTTCGTACATGCCGATGGTCAAGACGTCGAACTGACCGCCCTTGGTCGCGATGTCGGTGGTCAGGCGCTGACGCAGGACGTTCTCTTCCAGGACGACCCACTTGAGCTTGATATCGGGATGCTGTTCTTCGAAGGTTTTCGACAGCCGCTGCATGCGGATCATGTCGCTGTTGTTGACGGTGGCGATGGTCACGTCACCCGCCATGGCGCTGGTGCAGAGGGTGAGGCCGAGCGTGAGACAGGTGCTGCCAAGCAGAACTTTTGCAGAGGTCTTCATTTATCACTCCTCTTCCGCGCCCAGGTGGACGACAGAAGCTTGGTTATTGTTTTTGTTCCTTCCGGAGGTCAGGAAGAATGTCAGTTGATTACAACGGTCTGCCCGGACGATGACAAATCCTGCGAGGCACTCGAACTGATACTTTTTTGCACTGAGAGTTCAGGTGACGACGCTCTAAAACTGCGTTCCAGCACGGGGCGGCGCAGTTCCAGCGTAGTCGATGAGCGTGGAAAGAGGGTGAATCAGTACAGGTTCTGTTCGGTCAGGCGCTGCACGGCGAGGCGTCGGTAATGGGAGGGCGTCATGCCTTTGAGCTTCTGGAAGCGCCGGTTAAAGTTCGAGATGTTGTTGAACCCGGACTCGAAACACACGTCAGTCACCGGTTTGTCGCCGTCGGCGAGCAGCTCGCAGGATTTGCTGATGCGCAGCCGATTGACAAACTCGACGAAGCAGCGGCCGGTCGCCTGCTTGAACACCCGTGAGAAATACGTCGGCTTCATGCCCAGATACTCGGCCACTTCTTCGAGGGGCAATTCGCGGGCGTAGTGCGTGAAGATGTAGTCCACCGCCTTGTTGGTGCGCTCGACGGCATGATCGTCCGACAGCTGCGAGGCTGTCGTTCCGGACAGCAGCTGGAAGTCGTCACTGGCGGCCAGCAACTCCAGCAGGATGAAAAAGTGACCCAGGCGGGTCATGCCCGTGGAGTCGGCGATCTTCTGCATCAGCCGGGTGGCCTGGCGGATCGTGCGCTTGCAGCGAAACTCGATGCCGTACTGCGCCCGTTCGAGCAACGGCGCCAGAGACTTGAGCTCGGCAAACACCTGGTTGCCGCTTTCCAGCAGCTCTTCGGTGAAGTTCACCAGCATGTCGCGCTTGGGCACCACCTCATCCTCTTCGATCTGGCTGATCCAGTTGTGAGGCAGGTTGGGGCCGGTGAGAAAGAGCGATTCAGGGTAGAAGTTACCGATGTAATCGCCGACGAACACCTTGCCGGAACTGGCCACGATCAAATGCAGCTCGTACTCCTTGTGAAAGTGCCAGCGCACCAGCGGACAAGGAAAGCCATGTTCCCGGTAGATGATGGACAGCCCGTTGTGGTCGTCCATCAGTTCGTAGGAAGGATCGGTGATTCTTGTTGTTTTTGTCATGGTGTTGCCGGTTCGTAAGAAGCACGGAAGGTAATGTGCACCATTCGAAGCGCAGAATACAGCCACCGCGCCTCAGACAAACACCACCTCGACGCGGCCTTCGCGGCGCGAGCGTGGTGCGGTCTTACATCTTGCGGTTCTTCGCCTCGATCCATTGCGACATGTATTGCGTGCTCTTGTGCAAGTGATGGCGGAGCATCGCGCCGGTGAAGTTTGCGGTGCGGTGAGCGGGCAAGTTGGCGCGCAGCTGGTCGATGCGCTCGATCAGCGTCTTGCAGTGCTGTGCATGGCGAAAACGCGCCTGCAGCACCTGCCAGCCCTCACGTTGTGCCTTTTCCCAGCGCGCCTGATCGGTATACAGGCGAACCGCTTCATCGGCCAGGCGCTGCGCGTCAGTGGCGACGGCGCCAGGGAAGGGCAACTCGCCGTGCATCGCTTCGGCGCCGATGGGCGTGGTGACGGTCGGCGTGCCGCAAACCATCGCGTCGATCACTTTACCTTTGATACCGGCGCCAAAGCGCAACGGCGCCAGCGACACCCGGGCAGCGGACATCACTTCGAGAGCATCCTCGGCCCAGTTCATGATGTGAAAGCCTTGCGCGGCGTTGTGCAGCGCGGCCGCCTTGGGCGGGGTGTAGGCGCCGTAGACGTGCAATTGCGCGTTCGGCATTTGCGCGCGAATCAGCGGCCAGATGGAGTGCTTGAGCCAAAGCACTGCGTCCCAGTTCGGCGCATGGCGGAAATTGCCGATGGTCAGGAAATGCGCGCGCTCATCGAATCCCTTGCCGTGATCAGGCACCTCGCGCACCAGCAGCGGCGCCCACAGTAGCAATGCGGCCGGCAGCGCGAACCGGCGGGTCAGCAACTCGATTTCCATGTCTGAAACCATCAGGCTCAGGTCGCTGCGATAGATCGCGGCGATCTCGCGCCGGGCAATATCGCTCTCGGCCATGAGCGCGAAAAGCGCGTCGTCGTCCAGTTTGAAATAGCCAGACAGGTCGGCATCGGGCTTGCCTTGCAACAGATCCTTGACCCGCTGATGACGGGCGTGACGCAGGCTCTGCAGATCGGAGGTCTCGAGGACGCGCACGGCCTGCGGGCAATGTTTCTCCACGCGCCAGCCGAACTGTTCCTCCATCAGGAACTGGTCGAACAGCACGACATCCGGTTGAAGGTCAGCGATGAAGCGGTCGAAGCTGCTGTCGTTGAGGGCGATGGCGACCTCGCGGATGCCCATCGCGGCCAGGTCGGCCTTGTGTTCGCCCTCGGTGGCGGCGCTTGCAAACGTGATTCGCCAGCCCCGTTCCAGGAAACACTCGGTCAGTTGCATGACATGCCCACTGGCGGCCGACGAGCGGGGTTCAGGCCATACGTAGCCGATGATCAGCAGGTGCGCGGCGGGGGTTGTTTCAGTGGCCAAGAATGCTGTTCACCTTGTCGCGCAACTGGTCGATGGAGAAAGGTTTGCCGATCGAGTGCATGCCATCCGGCACATCAATGGTCTCGGCGTAACCGCTGGCGAACAGCACCGGCATGTCCGGGCGTTCTTTCCTGGCTTGCCTGGCAAGCTCGATGCCGTCGATGTCCGGCAGGCCTTTGTCGGTCATCATCAGCGCGATCAATTGCGCCTTGTCTTGCACGAAGGCCATGGCCTCGGCGCCATCGGCCGCTTCGAGCACGCTGTATTCCAGCTCTTCAAGAACGTCGACGATCAACATCCGTACGATGTTGTCGTCTTCAACCACCAGAATTGTGCTGGCCGGGTTGGACATGAATATTTCCTTCAAAATGACAAAGCCTCGACCGAACAAACAGCGCCCGATCCATTGGATAGCAAGGCCTGCAATTGTGACAACATCCGGACATCAAAAACACAATTCAAACGGATGTTCTGGCATGTGCGGATCACTCAAACGTATAGTGCGCCGGGTTTCATTCCTCAGCTAAAGTCAGAAAATTCAACCTTATATGTCAGAAGCTGGAGTTTTTTGCTGAACATTCCGGCAAACTCCGTCGTTTAGACGAATCCGCCCGAGTCCTTGCGATGATCCAAACCTCTGCCGTCGATGAGCAACGTTTCCGCAAACTTCTTAGCCGCAACGTCACTTTACCCCTCGGGGTCGGCGTCCTCAGCGCCGTTTTCTTTGTCGTACTGATCACTTATCTGCTGTCGGCCATCCAGTGGGTGGAACACACCGACCGCGTCATTAATAACATCAACCGTTCGCTGAAGCTGGCGGTGGACATGGAAACCGGCATGCGCGGCTTCCTGCTCACGGGTGATGAACGTTTCCTCGATCCGTACGAGGTGGCCAAGCCGAGCATTATTTCCGAGCTCAACGGGCTCGAAGAACTGGTGGGCGACAATCCCGACCAAGTGGACCGCTTCAAGCGTCTGGCGTCGTTGCAGGAGTCGTGGAACCAGTTCGCGCAGGAAATGATCACGTTGCGCCGTACCAATGGTGACTACGCGACGCCCATTCAGAACCGGCGGGGCAAGCGTCTGGCCGACGAAATACGCGATCAGTACGAACAGGCTGCCAATATCGAGCATCAATTGCGTCTGACGCGCAACACCGACGTGACTCGCACGACGATCATTTCAGTGTCGGCCTACATCGGTTTCATCCTGATCGTCAGCGGTATTCTGGCCTGGGTCGGGCGCCGTGACATGACCGCACTGTCCAGTACGTATGCCGCAAACATAAAAAGCCAACAGGAAGACGCCGAGCGCCTGGCGCACGTCGCCTGGTTGCGCAACGGTCAGAGCGAGCTGGCCGAGCAGGTGATCGGGCAACTGACCCTCAACTTGCTCGGACGCAACGTGTTGCAGTTCTTCGCGCATTATCTGGGCGCGGTGGTTGCCGCGGTGTATGTGCGTCAGGAACACGGTGGCCTGGTCCGCGTCGCGTCCTATGGTTTCTCGCGTCAGCAGGAACTGCAGGAACAGTCCATTCATGGCGGCGAAGGCGTGGTCGGCAAGGCCGCCGAGCAAGACGAAATCATTACCCTGAACGACGTGCCGCACGATTATTTCAAGGTCACGTCCGGGCTGGGCGAAGGTGATCCGCGCAGTGTTGTAGTGGTTCCGACCAGCAATGACGATCAGGTCAATGGCGTCATCGAACTGGGCTTTCTGCGCGAGTTGACTCAGCGCGATATCGAGTTTCTCGAACTGGTGGCGGAAAACGTCGGCACGTCCATCGAAGCGGCGCGTTATCGCCAGCGCCTGCAGGAAGTCCTGGCCGAGACCCAGCAGCTCAATGAAGAACTGCAAGTGCAACAGGAAGAATTGCGCACCGCCAACGAAGAGCTCGAAGAGCAGTCGCGGATTCTCAAGGAGTCCCAGGTGCACCTGGAGACCCAGCAGGCGGAGCTTGAGCAGACCAACGAGCAGCTCGCCGAGCAGAGCAAGGCGTTGGCCGAGCAGCGCGACGCGCTAGACCGCAACAACGAAGAATTGAACATTGCCCAGGTCGAACTCGAAGCTCGCGCCGACGAGTTGCAGCGCTCGAGCAAGTACAAGTCCGAGTTCCTGGCGAATATGTCCCATGAGCTGCGCACGCCGCTCAACAGTTCGTTGATTCTGGCCAAGCTGCTGGCGGAAAACCCGCAGGAAAACCTTACCGAAGAACAGGTCAAGTTTGCCGAATCAATCTATTCGGCTGGCAATGACTTGTTGAACCTGATCAACGACATCCTCGACATTTCCAAAGTCGAAGCCGGCAAGCTCGACGTGCGCCCGGAAAACAGCAGCGTCAGCCGTCTGGTCGATGGACTGCGCATGACCTTCGAACCACTGGCTGCCGACAAGCAGTTGCATTTCTCCGTCGAAGTTCAGGCAGGTGCGCCGGTGTCGCTGTACACCGACCGTCAGCGCCTGGAGCAGATCCTCAAGAATCTGCTCTCCAATGCCGTCAAGTTTACCGAGAGCGGCGCGGTCAGCCTGACCGTGTCGCCTCAACCAGGCGGTGGCGTGGCGTTCACGGTGCGCGATTCCGGCATCGGTATCGCCGAAGACCAGCAAGAAAGCATCTTCGAGGCGTTCCGTCAGGCTGACGGCACCACCAACCGCCGTTACGGCGGTACGGGCCTGGGACTGTCGATTTCCCGCGATCTGGCGAGCCTGCTGGGCGGCTCGATCTCGGTGACCAGTGCGCCCGGTCAGGGCAGCATTTTCACCCTCGTGCTGCCTGAGCAGTATGTGGAGTCGACGCCGTCGCAGTATGCCGAGGCGCCGCCTGTCGTCGCCCAACCGGCGCCGCCGTTGCCCGTCCCTGCGCCTGCTCCGGTCGTTGCCCCGGTCGTCGAGCCGATCCCGCGCTTCCCTGATGACCGCGAAAAAGCGCCTTTCAACAAGCGTTGCATTCTGGTGATCGAAGACGAAGTCCGATTCGCGCACATCCTCTTCGATCTGGCTCATGAGCTGGGTTACTACTGCCTGGTCGCTCATGCCGCGGACGAAGGTTTCGATCTGGCGTCCGGCTTCCTGCCCGACGCCATATTGCTGGACATGCGCCTGCCCGATCATTCCGGACTGACGGTCCTGCAGCGCCTGAAGGAAATTCCGTCGACACGGCATATTCCGGTGCACGTCATTTCCGTCGAGGACCGTCAGGAAGCCGCGTTGCAGATGGGCGCTATCGGTTACGCGGTCAAGCCGACCACCCGCGAAGAGCTCAAAGACGTGTTCGCGCGTCTGGAAGCCAAGCTCACGCAGAAGGTCAAACGCGTTCTGCTGGTTGAAGATGACGCGCTGCAACGCGACAGTATCGCTCGACTGATCGGGGACGACGACATCGAGATCACCGCCGTCGGATTCGCTCAGGACGCGCTGGAGCTGCTGCGCGATAACGCTTATGACTGCATGATCATCGACCTCAAGCTGCCGGACATGCTCGGCAATGACTTGCTCAAGCGCATGTCCACCGATGAGATCTGCGCGTTCCCGCCGGTCATCGTCTACACCGGGCGCAACCTGACCCGCGATGAAGAGGCCGAGCTGCTCAAGTATTCGCGCACGATCATCATCAAAGGCGCGCGCTCGCCGGAACGCCTGCTCGACGAGGTCACGCTGTTCCTGCACAAGGTCGAGTCGCAGCTGTCCAACGAGCGTCAGAAAATGCTCAAGACTGCCCGCAGCCGCGACCGCGTGTTCGAGGGCCGCAAGATCCTGGTGGTCGACGATGACGTGCGCAACATCTTCGCCCTGACCAGCGCGCTGGAGCACAAGGGCGCGATCGTCGAGGTGGGGCGCAACGGGCTGGAAGCCATCGACAAACTCAACACCATCGAAGACATCGATCTGGTGCTGATGGACGTGATGATGCCGGAGATGGACGGTTACGAGGCGACCATGCAGATCCGCAAGGACCCGCGCTGGCGCAAGCTGCCGATCATCGCCGTGACCGCCAAGGCCATGAAAGACGATCAGGACCGCTGCCTGCAGGCGGGCTCTAACGATTACCTGGCCAAGCCGATCGATCTGGATCGTCTGTTCTCGCTGATTCGCGTGTGGTTGCCGAAGATGGAACGTATCTGAATGGATCGGATCAATTGACCACCCTCGTAGAAAGCCCGGATTTTGCTGATGTCTCATGAGAGAAACGCCGATATCGAATTGCGCTTGCTGATTGAGGCGATCTATCTAAAGTACAGCTACGACTTTCGCGATTACTCGGGCGCGTCGGTCAAGCGGCGCGTCGCCCACGCGTTGCGTCAGTTCGAGCTCAAGACCATTTCGGCCTTGCAGGAGCGCGTGCTGCATGATCCGTCCGCGTTCATGCAATTGCTGCAGTTCCTGACGATTCCGGTCAGTGAGATGTTTCGCGACCCGTCACACTTCCTGGCGATTCGTCAGGAAGTGGTGCCGGTGCTCAAGACCTACCCGTCGCTGAAAATATGGATCGCCGGATGCAGCACGGGGGAGGAGGTGTATTCGATGGCGATTCTGTTGCGCGAGGAAGGCCTGCTCGACCGCGCAATCATCTACGCCACCGACATCAATCCCAGCTCTCTGGAAAAAGCCAAGCAAGGCATTTTCTCGATGGACCACATTCCAGGCTACAACACCAATTACCTGAAGGCCGGCGGCAAACGTCAGTTTTCCGATTACTACACCGCCGCCTACGACCATGCGATCTTCGACAAGAAGCTGCGTGAGAATGTCACTTTTGCGGACCATAGTCTGGCCACCGACAGTGTGTTTTCCGAAACACAGTTGATCTCGTGTCGAAACGTGCTGATCTATTTCAACAAGAAACTGCAGGATCGTGCGTTCGGTCTGTTCCACGAATCGCTGTGTCATCGCGGGTTTCTGGTGCTGGGCAGCAAGGAAACCCTGGATTTCTCCGGTTATAAAGATCAATTCGAACCCTTGGTCAAACAAGAGCGGATCTACCGCAAATCATGAAAACGTCCTTTACCGGTATTGACCCCGATCAACCCGCCTTGCCGGTGGTCGACGCCATCGTCGTGGGAGCGTCGGCGGGTGGCGTCGAAGCCTTGTTGACCATCTTCCGGCGGCTGCCCCGAGGCTTCGGGTTGCCGATCCTGACCGTGCTGCATCTGCCCGACGAACGACGCAGCCATCTGGCCGAGGTGTTCCGTTCGCACCTTGCGATACCGGTCAAGGAAGCCGACGACAAAGAAACCATCGCCCCTGGCACGCTGTACTTCGCAGCGCCGGGTTATCACCTTTCTGTGGAGTCCGATTTCAGCCTGTCCCTGAGTCAGGAAGAGCGGGTTTTCCACTCCCGGCCCAGCGTCGATATTCTCTTCGAATCCGCCGCTGACGCTTACGACGCGAGGCTTGCAGGCGTGCTGCTCACCGGTGCCAACAATGATGGTGCCCGGGGTATGGCACGAATCAAGGAGTACGGTGGTCTGACCGTGGTCCAGGATCCGGCGCAGGCGCTGGCGCGCACCATGCCCGAAGCTGCGCTGGCCCTGCATACACCGGACTTTCTCTTGCCTTTGCCCGACATCGGCCTGTTGCTTGTCGAGCTGGAACGAATTGCATGCTGAGTGAAATCAAAGCCAAACTGCTGATCGTCGACGATCTGCCCGAGAACCTGCTTGCGCTCGAAGCGTTGATCAAACGCGAAGACCGTCAAGTGTTCAAGGCGCTGTCTGCCGACGAAGCATTGTCGCTGTTGCTGGAGCACGAGTTCGCCATGGCGATCCTCGACGTGCAGATGCCTGGCATGAACGGCTTCGAACTCGCGGAAATGATGCGTGGCACCGAAAAGACCAAGAACATCCCGATCGTGTTCGTCAGCGCCGCAGGTCGGGAGTTGAACTACGCGTTCAAAGGTTACGAAAGCGGGGCCGTGGATTTCCTGCACAAGCCGCTGGATATTCACGCGGTCAAGAGCAAGGTCAACGTCTTCGTCGACCTTTATCGTCAGCGCAAGGCCCTCAAACAGCAACTGGAGGAACTCGAGCGCAGCCGTCAGGAACAAGAGGCGCTGCTGCGTGAGCTGAAGTCCACGCAGAACGAGCTGGAGCATGCGATTCGCATGCGTGACGATTTCATGTCCATCGTCTCCCACGAGGTGCGTACGCCCCTCAACGGCCTGATCCTGGAAACCCAGTTGCGCAAATTGCACCTGGCCAAGGACAATGCGTCGGCGTTCACCATGGACAAGCTCAAGGCCATGGTCGACCGCGATGAGCGGCAGATTCAGAGCCTGATCCGGCTCATCGAGGACATGCTCGACGTGTCGCGCATTCGCACCGGCAAGCTGTCGATCCGCACCAGCCCGTTCGACCTCTCCGAACTGGTGGTCAATCTGGTGGAAAGTTACGCCGCGCAGATCGCCGCAGCCGAAAGCGTGGTCACATTGCACGCCAGCGAGCCGGTCATCGGCGTATGGGATGAATTCCGCATCGAACAGGTGGTGGCGAACCTGCTGACCAACGCACTGCGCTATGGCGCGCACAAGCCCATTGAGGTCCGCGTCTACAGCGAGGGCAACGAGGCGTATGTGGAAGTGCGCGATCAGGGCATCGGCATCAGTGCCGAGAACCAGAAGCGTATCTTTCAGCAGTTCGAGCGGGTATCGGCCAGTCATGCCATCTCGGGGCTTGGGCTGGGGCTGTTCATTTCCGATCAGATCGTCGTCGCACACGGGGGTCGGATCAGCGTCGAAAGCGAGGAGGGCGCAGGCTCGGTTTTCCGCGTCAGCCTGCCACTTTAAGCCCTGTCTGGCGACGGCAGGCTCGAGCCAGAGCCTTGCCGTCGGATTATCCCGCATGTCCAACCGCAACCCTGCGACCGTCCGGCTAAATAACTGATTTTTCTGCGCAACCTCCTGCGCGGGTCATGGTCGTAATGGCAGCTATTTACAAGATCGAAGGCGTTCCAATGAGCTCTGATGCAGAAAATGTCGTACTCATCGTCGAAGACGAGCCGCTGATCCTCATGCTGCTCTCCGACTACCTGTCGGGAGAGGGCTATCGGGTTCTGCAGGCCGAAAACGGTGAGCAGGCATTCGAAATCCTCGCGACCAAACCCCATCTGGATCTGATGATCACCGATTATCGACTGCCGGGCGGCGTGTCGGGTGTGATGATTGCCGAACCGGCGGTCAAGTTGCGGCCCGAGTTGAAGGTGATTTTCATCAGCGGTTACCCGGCGGAAATCGTCGAATCGGGCAGCCCCATCGCGCGCAAAGCGCCAATCCTGGCCAAGCCGTTCACCATGGACACCCTGCATTCGCAGATTCAGAGCCTGCTGAACTGAAGCGCGCCATGCATCTTCAGCTGTGAGCGTGCTCGCGATTGCGACGGTTGGGCATTGAATGCGATGACCGATCCGCCGTAACCGCGAGCACGCTTATTCCTGAAAAGGGCCAAACGGCTGCTGCCGGTGGCTCACCCCTCAATCATTTCCCGCACCTTGGCCGTCAGCTGATCGAACGCGAACGGTTTGGTGATCATCTGCATGCCGGTGTCGAGGAAGCCGGCACGAGCGCCGGCGTTCTCCGCGTAACCGGTGATGAACAACACTTTCAGGTCGTTGCGCATCTGCCGGCCGATGTCGGCCAGCTGGCGCCCGTTCATGCCGGGCAGGCCTACGTCGCTGATCATCAAGTCGATGCGTTGAGGCGACTCGAGAATAGGGATCGCACCCACTGCGTCACCCGCCTCCAGATACGCATAGCCCAGCTCGCTGAGCACTTGACTCACCAATGCGCGCACGGCCGGGTCATCTTCGACGATCAGGATCGTTTCGCCTTCGCGTGCCTCCGTCGCGGTAGTCTGCTCGGTGGGTTCTTCAACCTGGGTTTCTCCGCGAAAGCGTGGCAGGAACAACTGCACCGTAGTGCCGTTGCCGACCTGGCTTTCTATCGACACGTGCCCGTGTGACTGCTTGGTAAACCCGTAGATCATCGACAGACCCAGGCCGGTGCCCTGGCCGATCGGCTTGGTCGTGAAAAACGGATCGAATGCCCGGCTGATGACGTTCTCCGGCATGCCGCATCCGGTATCGCTCACGCTGAGCACCACGTAATCACCCGGCAGCAGGTTCTCGTAGGCGTTGGTGAAGTCGCGGTCCAGCTTGCGGTTGAACGTCTCGATCATCAGCATGCCGCCGTCAGGCATCGCGTCCCGCGCGTTGAGCACCAGGTTGAGCAGGGCGCTCTCGAGCTGGTTGGGGTCGGCCTCGGCTGTCCACAATTGCGGATCCAGGCACATGTCCAGACGGATGCTTTCGTTTACGCTGCGGTGCAGCAATTCGCCCATGGAGTTGACCAGCTCGTTCATCTCTACCGGTTTGGAGTCCAGCGATTGCCGACGTGAAAATGCCAGCAGCCGGTGGGTCAGCGCGGCGGCCCGGTTGGCGGACGTCACGCCAAGATCGATCAGGCCGTCCAGATCTTCCGTACGGCCTCGCGCCAGACGTCGCCTGAGCAATTCCAGGCTGCCGATAATGCCGGTGAGCATGTTGTTGAAGTCGTGGGCAATGCCGCCGGTGAGCTGGCCCACGGCTTCCATTTTCTGCGACTGACGCAACACTTCTTCATTATGACGCAATTGCGAGGTGCGCTCCTCGACCTGTTGTTCGAGGGTTTCGTTGAGACGGCGCAACTGCTGCTCGGCCAGCTTTCGCTCGGTGATGTCCGAGGTCACGCCTGCCAGCAGGCTGACGCGACCGTTGCGGGCGCGGATGGCCCTGGCGCGCACATCGACCCAGTGCAGCGAGCCGTCGGGCCAGAGGTTGCGAAACTCGATGATGAAGTCGTCGCCGCTGTCCAGGCTGCGCTGCAGCGCCGACTGCATCCGCGGCTGGTCTTCGGGATGCACCGAAGCCAGCCAGTCGTGATAGGTGAACGGCGCGTGTTCGTCACGGCCGAAGTGGGTCTTGCTGATTGCCGAGCAATCGAGCTCGAAGAATTCCGCCTCCAGCTGCCACGACCCCAGTCGCCCGGCCTTCAGCGCATGCTGCAGACGCTGTTCGCTTTCGCGCAGGTCTTCCATGCGACTGCGTGCCTCGTACTGGCGACGCCGGCCGCGCACGGCGGTGGTCACCAGGCTCACCAGCGTGGCGGGGTGAAACGGGCGCTCGAGAAACGTCACGTTGCCCAGCAGTTTGCCCAGACGCGCCGAAGGATTCTGGTCCGGGCCGCCATGGTGCGTGAGCAGCACAATGGGTTGATCCGACCAGGCCGGCTGATTGGCCAGCAGGTTGAGCAGCGGGTTGATGTCGACCCCTCGCAAGGCTTCGTCGGCGATGATCGCCAGCCCCGCGCCGGAGATGAGTTCGCGGCACATGCCGCCCAGGTCGTGAGTGATGATGGCCGGGAATCCTGCTTCCTGCAGGATCATCAGGGCGATCTGACTGTCCCTGCCGTGCGGGGCAAGGATGATTGCCCGCTCCGAGAGTTGTCCAGGTGTACTCACGTGTCCTCGTCCCGCAGCAGCGGATTGCTCTCGCCGAAATAATGAGGCACGCCGCGCAGTACGCCCTGGAACGCTTCCAGCGGTGCACCGATCTTCATACCGGAGCCGCTGATGCGGTATTCGCGAATGGTCGATTCATGGGTCCCCGTGCGCTTCTTGATGATGGAAATGGCTCGGCGCACCTTGCCCAATGCTTCGAAGTAACGCAACAGAATCACAGTGTCCGCCAGGTAGGTGATGTCCACCGGGGCGCGCATGTCGCCGACCAGGCCGTGTTGGGCCACGGTCATGAACGTGGAAGCGCCCTGACGGTTCAGGTAGAGCAGCAACTCGTGCATGTGCAGCACCAGCGCATTTTCTTCCGGCATCGCCGCCTGATAGCCGTTGAGGCTGTCGATGACCACGGTACGGATCTGTTTTTCATCGACACTGCGGCGTACCCGGTGAGAGAACTCACCCGGTGACAGTTCAGCCGCGTCGACCTGTTCGATCAGCAGATTGCCGGTCGCTTGCAAGGCATACAGATCGATGCCGACCTTTTTCATGCGCTCGAACAGCAGGCCCATTTCTTCATCGAAAATGAACAGGCCGACGCGCTCGCCGCGCATCACTGCAGAGGCTGCAAAAACCAGGGATATGAGAGACTTGCCGGTGCCGGCCGGGCCCAGGATCAGCGTACTCGAGCCGCTGTCGATGCCCCCGCCCAGCAGATCGTCCAGCTCCTGGATGCCACTGCTGATCGGCTGGCTGCCACGGGTCTTGCGGTGCTCGGCCGCGATCAGGCGCGGGAACACGTGGACGCCGTCAGCCAGGATGGTGAAGTCATGGTAGCCGCCGCGGTATTTCTGCCCGCGGTACTTCACGACGCGCAGACGACGACGCTCGGCGCCGTAGGACGGCGTGAGCTCTTCCAGGCGAATCACGCCGTGGGCGACGCTGTGAACGGTCTTGTCCAGCGACTCGGTGGTCAGATCGTCGAGCAGCACCACCGTTGCGTCGTAGCGCGCGAAGTAATGCTTGATCGCCAGAATCTGCCGGCGATAGCGCAAGGAACTCTGCGCCAGCAGGCGGATTTCCGAGAGGCTATCGATGATCACCCGGGAAGGACGGACCTTTCCGACCACTTCGAAAATCTGCTTGGTTGCTTCACCCAGCTCAAGGTCCGAGGAGTACAGCAGGCTTTGCTGGTGCTCGGCATTGAGCAGGTCTTCAGGCGGCGTCAGCTCAAACACGACGATCTGCTCATCCAGCTCCCAGCCATGGGACAGGGCGCCTTCGCGCAGCTCGCGTTCGGTTTCAGACAAGGTGATATACAGACAGCGTTCACCCGCCGCCGCGCCAGCCAGCAGAAACTGCAGCGCAACGGTGGTCTTGCCGGTTCCGGGTTCTCCTTCCAGAAGAAATACATGACTGCGCGAAAGACCACCCGCAAGGATGTCGTCCAGGCCCACGATGCCGGTTGCCGCTTTTGATGTAGTCAAGTATCGCCCTCTTGCGACCTGAGAAAGGGTCGAGCGCCGATTCATCATCGCTCGCCCAGGCAGCGTTGATACCGGGATATTCCGGTTCTTTACCGCCAACACTCTGGACCGCCGGCATGACCGACCGTTCAGTTTTAAATGGCCGAATGCTGGCAGATCGAGGCAGCCGTGCTGCTTCGTTGTCCGGCAAATGGCGCAACCGTGGCCTGCGAGCGGCCCTGTCGGCTTGCTATAGTCGAGCGTCATGGATTCCCGCCCCGTCACTGCCCGATCAAGGATCATCATCGTGTCCGACTACAGCGCTTTCAAGGTCGAACTCAACGACCATATCGCTCATGTGCAAATCAATCGTCCAGAAAAGATCAACGCCATGAACGCGGCATTCTGGAGCGAGATTATCGATATTTTCCAGTGGGTTGAAGACACTGACGAGATTCGGGTAGTCGTGCTCAGTGGTGCGGGCAAGCATTTTTCATCGGGCATCGACTTGATGCTGCTGGCCTCGGTCGCCAACGAACTGGGCAAGGATGTCGGTCGCAATGCGCGCCTGCTGCGTCGCAAGATCCTGCAGATGCAGGCGTCATTCAATGTGGTCGACCGCTGCAGCAAGCCGGTGCTGGCGGCAATTCAGGGCTATTGCATCGGCGGCGCCATCGATCTGATCAGCGCCTGCGACATGCGCTATGCCGCCGACGATGCGCTGTTTTCCATCCGTGAAATCGACATGGGCATGGCCGCCGATGTCGGGACCTTGCAGCGTCTGCCCCGCCTGATCGGCGACGGCATGATGCGCGAGATGGCCTATACCGGTCGTAACGTGGATGCAGCGGAAGCGCTGCGCATCGGCCTGGTCAACCGCACGTTTGCCGACACCCCGCAGTTGCTCGAAGGGGTGTTCGCGGTCGCGCGGCAGATCGCTGCCAAATCGCCGATCGCCGTCGGTGGCAGCAAGCGAATGATCGGTTACATGCGCGATCACAGTGTCGATGATGGCCTGGAATACGTTGCCACCTGGAACGCTGCCATGTTGCAATCGGCGGACCTGAAGCTGGCCATGGTCGCCCACATGGGCAAACAGAAGCCGGTTTTCGACAATTGACCGATGGTTGTGCATTCGCAGCGATCTGCCGTCTCTGAGCGCAGGGCCTGAGCCTTGCGCGGCGCAGGTCTGCTCACAAGAGGAGTAGCTTCATGACGCGCCCCAGGCGTTGGACCACCGCAGTGCTTGATGTTCAGGCGCCTGGCGGTTGGGCCGTGGTCCACAGTGATCAGGGTTTCCTGCTTGACGATAACGGGGTGATGTTTCCCCGGGAATGGCTCAAGCGCCAGGACCTGCCGTTGATCAGTGAGCACGGTATCGGCCATTTCGATGGCGAGCCGGTGTACGTGCAGGTGCTCAGGCATCCGGTAGAACTCGAAGGCATGCGCTGGCAGACGCTGCGCCAGTTCATGCTCGCCGATGATGCCGATATCTTCCAGTTACTCGGTTACGCCGCGCAGATCAGCACGTGGGCCCGTGAGCATCGATTCTGCGGGAATTGCGGGCAGCCGACGCAGCAAGTGCCGGGTGAGCGTGCGATGTACTGCAGCCATTGTGACCTGCGCGCCTATCCGCGGATTTCGCCGAGCATGATCGTGCTGATCACCCGTGGTGATGAAGTGTTGCTGGCACGCTCGCCGCGCTTCGTCACGGGCGTCTACAGCACGCTGGCCGGGTTCGCCGAGCCGGGCGAGTCGGCGGAGGACTGCGTGCGTCGCGAGGTCATGGAAGAGGTGCAGATCAAGGTCCGCAACATCCAGTACAAGGGCAGTCAGTGCTGGCCGTTTCCGCATTCGATGATGCTGGGTTTTCACGCTGAATACGAGAGTGGTGAGATCGTCCCTCAGGCCGACGAGATCGAAGATGCGCAATGGTTCAGCATCCACGACATGCCGCCGTTACCGGCCAGTCGTTCCATTGCGCGCTACCTGATCGATCTCTACCTGGCGCAGCGCTCAGGCGCCCCCGAACCAGTGCTGCCAGGCCAGGCGGACAGTTAAGCCGAGCACGACGGTGATGAACACAGGGCGGATGAATTTCGCACCGCCCTGGATCGCTGTCCTTGCGCCCAGAAATGCCCCGACCATCAGTGCCGAGCCCATAGCCAGGCCGATGGCCCAATCCACAGACCCGTTGATCGCGAAGATGGTCAGCGCTGCGGCGTTGCTGACGAAGTTCATGCTGCGCGCCACGCCGCTGGCTTTGACCAGGTCGACCGGGTACATCAGCAGCGTGCTGACGGTCCAGAACGCGCCCGTGCCGGGACCTGCCACGCCGTCGTAAAACCCCAGTCCCAGCCCTTGCGGCAGTTGCCACTTGGTGCTGATCGGCGCGTCGCTGTCCAGCGGCGCCTTGGGTGTTCCGCCAAACAGCAGGTACACGCCACAGCCAAACACGATCACCGGCAGCATCTGGTTGAGCAGCTCGGCCGGCAGGTAGTGCGCGACCACGGCGCCGATCAGCGAGCCGACAGCGGTGCCGAGCAACGCGCGCTTCCACTGTGCGGGATGAAACAGCTTGCGTCGGTAGAAGGTGAAACCTGCGGTGGCTGAGCCGAAGGTCGAGCTGAGTTTGTTGGTGCCCAGCACCAGATGCGGTGGCAGGCCGGCGGTGAGCAGGGCAGGCGTGGTCAACAACCCGCCGCCGCCAGCGATGGCATCGATGAAACCGGCTACGAAGGCGACAAGGGCGAGCACCACCAGCGTGGTGAGGTCTACGGTGAGTTCGAACGGCATGACTGAGCTTACTTGGCAGACGGGCAGAATGGCTGCCCGGAAGCCCGGCATTCTACCCGTAAGCCAGCGCGTATTGCAGAGCGAATCCCGGTTTCAGGACGAACACGTTACGTGCGTGTGGCCACTCGTTCGCGAAAGGCGGTATTCGATGCACCTGCCTCGAGCCTCAGACTGACTCACTCTCGCATTCGCCGATTCAGATGTCGGAAACCGTCACCCAGCGCATCTCGCTGGCGGCGATGCGGATGGCGGTTGCCAGCCTTTCTATCTCGAGGGCTTCGGCAAAGTCCGGCCCTTCGTTTCCTTGCCCGCACAGCGCCTGAATCAGGGCATGCACCTCCAGCGTTTTCAGTTCGTTGTAGCCCAACTGATGGCCTGGCGCCGGACAGAATGCCGCATAGCCGGGCTGCGTCGGGCCGGCGAGAAGCCGTTGAAAACCGTCGCGTCCCGGCGCGCCCGGACGGTAGATCCGCAGCTCGTTCAGGCGCTCCTGATCGAATGCCAGCGTGCCTTGGGTCCCGGTAATTTCGAAACTCAGGTGATTCTTGTAACCGTGCTTGAGCCAGCTGCTGGCAAAGGTGCCTCGCGCGCCGTTGGCAAAGCGCAGCAGCGCGTAGGTGTGGTCGTCGATGGCGATCGGGCGCTGTTCCTGGCCGCCTCGCGTGGTGGGGCGCTGGCCATGGACAGTCTGTGAGTCGGCGCAGACCGCTTCGATGTCACCGAGCAGGTAGCGCGCCATGGCCAGCAAGTGGCTGCCCAGATCGGCCAGCGCGCCGCCGGCATGCGCCTGTTCGCATCGCCATGACCAGGGCGATTGGGGGTCGCCCATGAAATCTTCGCTGAATTCGCCTTGAAAACTGATGATGTGGCCCAACTCGCCATCTTCGATCATCTGGCGGGCCAGACCGATCATGGGATTGTGCTGATAGTTGTAGCCGACGCGGGTCACCACCCCGGCCGACTGCGCCGCGCGGTGCATCTGCCGGGCTTGCTCGAGGCTCACGGCCAGAGGCTTTTCGCAATACACCGCTTTACCTGCGTCAAGGGCGGCCATCGCCATGGGGAAGTGCAAATGGTTGGGCGTGGTGATTGCCACCAGTTGCACGCTCGGATCGCTGATGAGTTGCTGCCAGTCGGCATGGCTGTGATCAAATCCCCACGACTGTGCGCAGTGTTCGGCGCGCGCGGCGTCGGCATCGGCCAGTGCGGCAAGTTTGAGGTTGAAGGGCAGTTCGAAGGTGGTGCGGGCATTGTGAAAGGCCAGTGCATGGGCACGGCCCATGAACCCGGTGCCGATCAGGCCGACCCCCAGATTTGGAAGCGATGATTCGCGCATAACAGCGACCCTTGATGGCATGTTGTTGTGCGGAAAATGTATTCGCCCGTGAGGGTGAATGGAATCTTTATTCCATCAAAAAGGCCTCAGATTCGCCTCACTGCAAAGCGGCTTGCAATTGAGCAGGCTTGAAAAATCGGTGGAAGTAAGCGCGCTCACTCCCACAGCGAATCGTCAGCGCTGTCACATTGCGTTCAGGACAGGAAACCGCCATCCACGTTCAGTGCCACGCCGGTGGTGTAGCTCGACGCATCGCTGGCCAGATACAGCACCGCGCCGGCCATCTCGCTCGGGTCGGCGACGCGCTTGAGGGGAATCTGGGCCAGCGCAGTGTTGAGGATCTTCTCGTTGCTGACCAGCGCGGAGGCGAACTTGGTGTCCGTGAGGCCCGGCAGCAGGGCATTGCAGCGGATGCCGAACGACGCGCATTCCTTGGCGAATACCTTGGTCATGTTGATCACGGCGGCCTTGGTCACCGAGTAGATGCCCTGAAATACGCCAGGGGAAACGCCGTTGATCGACGCCACGTTAATGATGCTGCCGCCGCCGTGTTCGCGCATCAGCTTGCCGGCTTCCACCGACATGAAGAAGTAGCCGCGGATGTTGACGTCGACAGTCTTCTGAAAGGCGCCCAGGTCAGTGTCCAGCACGTTGCAGAACTGCGGATTGGTCGCGGCGTTGTTGACCAGAATGTCGAGGCGTCCGAACTGTTCCTTGATCTGCGCGAAAACCGCAGTGATCTGCTCCATCTCGCCGATATGGCAGGTAATCGGCGTCGCCTTGCCACCTTCGGCGATGATGGCATCGGCGACCTGCTGACAGCCTTCGATCTTGCGGCTGGAGACGATGACGTGGGCGCCTTGCTGCGCGAGCAGTCTGGCAATGGCCTCGCCGATGCCGCGGCTGGCGCCGGAGACGAAGGCGATCTTGCCGTCGAGGTCGAACAGTTGAGTCTTGGACATGGTGTCTTCCTTATCGAGTCGCAAACGGAATCAGAGGCTGGAACGGTCGATCACTTGCAGCGCCATGCGTTCCAGCAGCGTGTTCATGTGGATGAACTGAGCGAACCGCTTGTCCTGGGTCTGGCCATGGAAAAATCGGTAGTAGATCTGCTGAACGATACCGGCCAGACGGAACAGCCCGTAGGTGTAGTAAAAGTCGAAATTGTCGATGCGCATGCCCGAGCGCTCGGCGTAATAGGCCACGAAGCCGGCACGGGTCAACATGCCCGGCGCGTGACTGGGCTGGCGCCGCATCAGTTGCACGGGCGCTGGGTCATCGGCCTGAATCCAGTACGCCAGGCTGTTGCCCAGATCCATCAGCGGATCGCCCAGCGTGGTCAGCTCCCAGTCCAGCACGCCGATGATCTGCATCGGGTTGCCGGGGTCGAGGATGACGTTGTCGAAGCGATAGTCGTTGTGCACAAGACTTGAGTCGGGATGATCGGCGGGCTTTTTGTCGTCCAGCCAGCGCGCCACCTTCTCCCAGCTTGGTGCATCCGCTGTGCGCGCTTTGTCATAACGCTCGGTCCAGCCACGGATCTGCCGCTCGACATAGCCCTGCGGCTTGCCGAGATCGCCCAGGCCGCAGGCGTTGTAGTCGACCTGATGCAGATCGACCAGCTTGTCGATGAAGCTTTTGCACAGCGCTTCAGTCTGGCTGGCGTCAAGGTTGAGTTCGCCAGGAAGCTCCGAGCGCAGGATGATGCCTTCGACGCGCTCCATGACATAGAACTCGGCACCGATCACCGAGTCGTCGGTGCAATGCACGTAGGCTTTGGGGCAGTAAGGGAAGGCATCGCGCAGCTGGTTGAGGATCCGGAATTCGCGACCCATGTCGTGGGCGCTTTTGGCCTTGTGGCCAAACGGCGGGCGACGGAGGACGAACTCCCGCTCCGGGTATTTCAACAGGTAAGTCAGATTGGAAGCGCCGCCGGGAAACTGGCTGATCTGCGCGCTGCCCGTCAGGCCGGGAATGTGCGATTTGAGGTAAGGGTCGATCAGGGCAGCATCCAGCTCTTCGCCGGATCGAACCTGAGTGGACTGGTCAGTTAGCGCCATGCTTATCCCTGCTGTTTATTCTGGAAGGCGATGATCATTGACTAATCTAATGCGCGCCGTGCGCCTCGAACAAGCCGGACGCGGCCTTATTGGTGAGCGTGTTACAGGCTGATCAGTGGCCTTGATCAACGTCGCGCACAAATCCCGGCGCATAAAAAAACCGAAGCGGCAACGCTTCGGTTCAGTGGGCAAAAGCGCGGTCCGGGCGGGAGCGCGCTCATTGCACTTACGATGGAAACAGTTCGCTCAGTTTCATCGCCAGCATCATGTCGCCTTCGGCGCGCAGCTTGCCGGCCATGAACGCCTGCATGCCGTCGGTCTCGCCGCTGACGATGCCTTGCAGGGTTTCGCCATCCATGACCAGGGTCACTTGTGCGTCAGGGTTTTCGCCTTCCTGCAGTTCGCAGGTCTTGTCTTTGACGACCAGCGAGAAGTTTTTGGTTTCGTCGATACGGAAACCGAAAACCAGGTCCAGGCCCGCAGCGGCATCCGGGTTGAACTTGGCTTTCATGGCTTGTACGGCGTCGGCTACGGAGGTCATGGTGTCATCCTTTGTTTGTGTGATTGCTGGCACCTTGCGGGTGCGATAGGCCGGGCTCAGCGGTAGGTGATGAGCTCCGGCGCCTTCATCAGTTGCAAATGCGCGTGACTGTTGAAGGAAGCCAGGGTCACCTCGCGACCGCGAAACCGGAGCTGGTTGAGCGAGGTGTTGACGATTTGCCAGTTGAGCTCGAATGCCTGGGTTGCGGGCATCCGGGTGATCAGGTGGAGCAGGGCGGTGATGGTTCCGCCTGAGGTAAAAACGGCGATGCGGTCGTTGGCGGCGGCGCTGTCGAGAATGCTATCAAGGCCACTGCGGACCTGGGCGACGAAGGCCAGCCAGCTCTGCAGGGCAGGCGTGTCGTGTTCGCCGCCCAGCCAGCGGCCGATGATCAGTGCGAACAGGCGCTGGAATTCGGCGCGGTTGTGCGCGGCGTTACGCATGACCTCCAGTGCCTCGGGTTCGTCCGGCAGCATCGCTGGCAAGAGCGCACGAATCACGCCTTCAGCGTCGAATTCATTGAACGCAGGGTCGATTTCCAGAGCGGGGATTTCAAGGCCCGCGGCATTGAGCTGGGCGAGGGCGGTTTCGGCCGTGTGGCGCTGACGAAACAGGCTTCCTGACACGCAGCGATCGAATTTTAGCCCCAGCTGCGCCAGATGCGCGCCGAGGATTTCGGCCTGGCGATAACCTGTGGGCGACAAGACGTCGTAATCGTCTGCACCAAAGGAGGCCTGGCCATGTCGTATCAGATAGATGCTGCCCACGTCCGCGTCATCCCGGTACGTTGAAAGTGTTGGGAGGTTATGAGGAGGCCGCGGGGTCTGTCAATGAAAAAACATACGCTTGTTTGAATTGGTCGTTCGCCGGCGGTTTGCCTCGTGTCGCTGGCTCGGCGCGGGGCGCGCCGGTATGCTTGATCCGTTCGCGATCTGTACGGACCTTACATAAAGGTTCTGACGTGTAGGTAAGGAGTTTCTGTGGAGTTCATGTTCGATTACGCCAGCTTTCTGGCAAAAACCGTCACCGTGGTGATTGCGATCGTCGTGGTGCTGGTGGTCATCGGCTCGCTGCGCGGCCGTGGTCGGCGGGCTGGCGGCGGTCAGTTGCACGTGACCAGGCTCAACGATTTCTACAAGGGCCTGCGTGACCGCCTTGAAGGCTCGCTGCTCGACAAGGCCCGACTCAAGGCGCTGCGCAAGGCACAGGCCAAGGACCTGAAGAAGGAAAAGAAACAGGCTGACGTCAAGCCACGCGTTTACGTGCTGGATTTCGATGGCGACATTAAAGCCTCAGCCACCGAAAGCATGCGTCATGAAATCACTGCACTGCTGACCCTGGCCACCGACAAGGATGAGGTGGTGCTGCGTCTGGAAAGCGGTGGCGGCATGGTGCACAGCTACGGCCTGGCGTCTTCGCAATTGGCCCGTATCCGGCAGGCAGGCATTCCGTTGACCATCTGCATCGACAAGGTTGCGGCCAGCGGCGGCTACATGATGGCGTGTATCGGCAATCGCATCATCAGCGCGCCCTTTGCGGTGCTGGGTTCCATCGGCGTGGTTGCGCAGCTGCCTAACGTCAACCGGCTGCTGAAAAAGCACGACATCGATTTCGAAGTGCTGACCGCCGGCGAGTACAAGCGCACGCTGACGGTTTTTGGCGAAAACACCGAGAAAGGCCGCGAGAAGTTTCAGCAGGACCTGGACATCACTCACGAGCTGTTCAAGAACTTCGTCGCCAGCTATCGTCCGCAGCTGCAGATCGATGAAGTGGCCACCGGCGAAGTCTGGCTGGGCATGGCGGCCAAGGATAAACAACTCGTGGATGAGCTGAAGACCAGCGACGAGTACCTGTCCGAGAAGGCCAAATCTGCCGACGTTTTCCATCTGCATTACGCCGAACGCAAGAGCCTGCAAGAGCGCGTCGGTCTCGCCGCGAGCGCGTCGGTCGACCGGCTGGTGACCGGCTGGTGGAGCAAGCTGACGCAACAGCGGTTTTGGTAACGGCCGGGTCTTTACGCAATCTCGACGATTTGAACGGGTTTGCGCACCCGAACTGTTTTGCCCGGATCTGACGGGATCTGCAGGAGCGTGGCTTATCCCGCGACGCGGTGTGTCAGCCTCGATCCGGATAGATGACCGAGCGCCTTCCCGGCTAAAGCCGGTCCTACGAGAGGCTTGCGGCGTCTGTAGGACCGGCTTTAGCCGGGAAGAGGCCGGGGCGTGCAGTCAACAGGCAGTGATTGGAAATCAGTCTTCGTGGAGCATTTGCTCAGGTCTTGTGCTCAGCCTGAAAGCCTGGCAAATGCCGGCCCCTTGAGGAGTACTCATGAAACCAACGGGATGACCGCTTCGTTTTCAGCGGCTGAATTCGGTCTTCACGGGCAAACGCCCTATTACAGGCGGCACGAAAAAGCCCCGGCTTCTCACGAAACCGGGGCTTTTTGTTGCCTCTGTATCAGCGCCGGATCAACGGCGACGGAACAAAGGCAAGGGCTCGTCGGTGGCTGCCTGATACGTCACCGAAAAGTCCCGCAGGCTGGCCAGCGCTTCGTACGGGTCTTTGTCCGCGCGAATGGCGAAGGCATCGAAGCCGCAGCGATGGAGGTAGAACAACTGATCGCGCAGCACGTCGCCGATCGCACGCAATTCGCCTTTGTAGCCGTAGCGATCGCGCAGCAGGCGAGCGTTGGAGTAGCTGCGTCCGTCGGTGAACGCCGGGAAGTTCAGGGCAATGACCTGGAACTGATTGGCGTCGTCACCGATTTCTTCGGCTTCTTCATCGCTGTCCAGCCAGACACCCAGGCCACCATCACGCGCTTTCAACGCGTGACTGTGCTCGCGCCACAAGGCCAGCGGAACGATCAGGTCGTCGCAGTTGGACAGGCTGCCGAACTCGGTGTCCTTGGGCAACAGGTGCCAGGTTTCGTCGATGACTTCGTTGTTCTTAATGATTCGCTGCATAGACGCGCTCCTTGAAAGGGTCGATGCCGATACGCTGGTAGGTGTCGATGAAGCGCTCGTCCTCGTTGCGTTTCTCAACGTAGACATTGATCAGCTTCTCGATCACGTCCGGCATGGCGTCCTGTGCGAAGGATGGGCCAAGGATCTTGCCCAGGCTAGCGTCCCGGCTGGCGCTGCCGCCAAGGGACACCTGGTAGAACTCTTCACCTTTCTTGTCCACGCCCAGAATGCCGATATGGCCGACGTGGTGGTGGCCGCAGGCGTTCATGCAGCCGGAAATGTTCAGGTCCAGTTCGCCGATGTCGAACAGGTAGTCCAGATCGTCGAAACGGCGCTGAATGGATTCGGCGATCGGGATCGATTTGGCGTTGGCGAGCGAACAGAAATCGCCGCCCGGGCAGCAGATGATGTCGGTCAGCAGGCCGATGTTCGGTGTCGCGAAACCTTGCTCGCGCAGCTCGCCCCACATCGTGAAGAGCTGACTCTGCTCGACGTCGGCCAGAATGATGTTCTGCTCGTGAGAGGTGCGCAGTTGGCCGAAGCTGTAGCGGTCGGCCAGATCGGCGATGCCGTCCAGTTGCTTGTCGGTGACGTCGCCCGGGGCAACGCCGGTCGGCTTGAGCGACAGCGTCACGGCAGCGTAGCCGGGCTTCTTGTGCGCCAGCACGTTGCGCGAACGCCAGCGGGCGAAACCCGGATGCTCTTTGTCGAGCTGAGCGAGTTCAGTGCTGTAGTCGGCCAGCGCCTTGTACTCGGGATCGACGAAGTGTCTGGCGACGCGATGCACTTCGGCTTCGGTCAGAGTGGTCTGGCCGCCACGCAGGTGGGCCATTTCCGCCTCGACCTTCTCGGCGAAGACCTCTGGGGTGAGCGCCTTGACCAGGATCTTGATCCGGGCCTTGTACTTGTTGTCGCGACGACCGTAGCGGTTGTAAACGCGCAGGATGGCGTCCAGGTAGCTCAACAGGTCCTGCCATGGCAGGAATTCGTTGATGAATGCACCGACGACAGGCGTACGACCCAGACCACCGCCCACCAGCACGCGGAAGCCGAGTTCGCCTGCGGCGTTCTTCACTGGCTCCAGGCCAATGTCATGGACTTCGATGGCGGCACGGTCGGACGTGGAACCGTTGATCGCGATCTTGAACTTGCGCGGCAGGTAGGCGAATTCCGGGTGGAATGTCGTCCACTGACGCACGATTTCACACCATGGGCGCGGGTCAACCAGCTCATCGGCAGCGACGCCGGCAAACTGGTCCGTGGTGACGTTGCGCAGGCAGTTACCGCTGGTCTGGATCGCGTGCATCTGCACAGTGGCCAGTTCAGCGAGAATATCGGGAATGTCTTCCAGCGCCGGCCAATTGAACTGCACGTTCTGGCGGGTACTGATGTGGGCGTAGCCCTTGTCGTAGTCGCGGGCGATTTTCGCCAGCATGCGAGTCTGGCGCGACGTCAGTTGACCGTAAGGCACGGCAACGCGAAGCATCGGGGCGAAACGCTGGATGTAGAGGCCGTTTTGCAGGCGAAGCGGGCGAAACTCTTCTTCGCTGAGCTCGCCGGCCAGATAGCGGCGGGTCTGGTCGCGGAACTGCTTGACGCGGTCCTCGATGATCCGCTGATCGTACTCGTCGTATACGTACATGGTGGTCCTGTTCTCAGGCGGTTCACTGCTGCTTAGACGGCCCGAAGCAGGCGATGCGTTGTCGCAAGGGTTTCAGGCCGCTGAACAAATCTGCGCGCACGGTCGCGCAGCCCCATAAGGAGCCGGGGGAGGTTACCAGTTTGTAGATATGCGCAAAAGTGATGTTTGAATATAAGTAAATAACTGAAAGTGCTAAGCACTTCATCGGCTACTCATGACCCCACTTGTGGTAAGGGGAAGCGTCAACTTTACTCTGGCAATGGCTGCGGTCAACCGTCCGCCGCCTGCTCCATCTGCAATCACCAATAAGAACTGACAAGAGGCGATGCAATGAGTAACAACCACCCTAAAGTTGCCAAGTCCGACAGCCATGTGGATGCCTGGGCAATTCTCTTCATCATTATTCTCGTCGTAGGTGCTGCCATCTTCTGGGTCAGCCACCAGTAATTCAGGCACTTTGCCTTCAAGTCGGGTACACAATCGCCGACAGCTGCCGATAGGATAGGAGCGGGTCTGGATTTTCAGACCTGCCGAGTGTCCTTTGGCGTAAGGCGGGGTGTCCATGATCAGGTTTTTCAATGGCTGCCTCCTTTTACTGGTGTGGGGGATGTGGTCGAGCGGCGCGTGCGCGGCATCGGTGGTTTTCCTCAATCCCGGCTCGGCACCGGACCCTTATTGGTCAAGCTATTCAAGGTTCATGCAGACGGCTGCCGACCGGCTTGGCATGAGCCTGAAAATTCACTACACCCACCGCGACACCCGCGCCTTGCTCACGCTGGCACGCCAGACGCTGTCGGGGCCTGAGCGGCCGGACTACCTGGTGTTCTCCAACGAGCTGAACGTGGCTCCGGAAATCCTGCGGCTTTCGGTGGGCAGCGGGGTTCGGCTGCTGGCGGTCAATAACACCTTCACGGAGGATCAACTGAGCATCCTGGGGCACCTTCCGGATCGCTACCCCGACTTTCTCGGCAGCCTGGTCGCCAATGACGAGGAGGGCGGCTACCTGGTCGCCAGCAGTTGATCGAAGCGCAGTCACGTGCCGCGCCGGGCAAACCCGTCGAAATCCTTGCATTCTCCGGGACCAACAGCACGCCGGTCTCGCTGCAGCGCGAGCGTGGCCTGTACCGGGCGCTCGCCGAATATCCACATGTGCGCCTGCGCCAGATCGTGCTTGGCGGCTGGCGTCGTGACCGCGCGCATGAACAGGCGCAAGTGCTGCTCAAGCGTTATCCGGATATCAGCGTGATCTGGACGGCCAGCGATCAGATGGCATTCGGGGTGATGGATGCCATTCGCGAAACCGGCCAGCAGCCTGGAAAGGACGTTCTGCTCGGGACGATCAACGATTCGACGGCCGCGTTGCAGGCGCAACGGGACGGACTGCTGAACGTGGTGGTCGGTGGCCACTTCACGCTGGGTGGCTGGGCGCTCGTGCTGCTGCATGATTACGACGAGGCTGAGCCCTCGGTGCGCCAGCGCATCGGCAACTGGCGGGTGCGCGCGATGCGGATCAGGGAGCGCAAGGACGCCGCGTTTTATATCCAGGCCAATCAGCGCGACGACTACGACATTGACGTGCGTCAATTTATCGAAGGCCGCAGTCCCGCCGGTGTGGGCTATCCCTTCGTGAACGTCGGACCTCGGGACTGAAGCCGATCTGGCTCAGCGAGTTGCGAAAAACAGCACCAGTTGCACGATGCCCAGCAGGGCCAGCGCGAAGAAGGCCGTGAAGGCAACGCCAAGCAGGATGAAGTGCACCGGCTTGCCATGACTGAAATCCCGCGCACGATTGCGCTGGCTTTGAACGCCAAACGCCGCGGCCGTGACGCTGTGCAGCATCTGCCAGAAAGTGAGTGGCGTACCGTCGGCAGGCGTGGCGGACGGGTCTTCGTCCGGTTTGTCCATGACATCCTCCAGTCCATCGTGGAAGGTCTGCAGGAAGGATAGTCGTAAATCGGTGAGCGCCTGCGGTGGCGCTTGCCCGATCGTGCAGTGTCAGCGGGCGTTGAACCACTGACACGACCCTGTCGCGGGCAAACGCTCTTGCAGGTTGATCAGTCCATTGGCTTACTCGTCATAGCCCAGATTCGGCGCCAGCCAGCGCTCGGTGACACGCATGTCCTGGCCTTTGCGGGCGTTGTAGCTTTCCACCTGATCCTTGTCGACCTTGCCCACCGCGAAGTACTGCGCCTGAGGGTGGGCGAAGTACCAACCGCTGACGGCGGCGGCCGGGAACATGGCGTAGTGCTCGGTGAGAAACACGCCGCTGATGCCAGGCTTGCCGTCACCCTGGGTCGGGTCCAGCAGGTCGAACAACACGCCTTTCTCGGTGTGGTCCGGGCAGGCCGGATAGCCGGGAGCAGGGCGGATACCAACGTACTTTTCCTTGATCAGGTCTTCGTTGTTCAACTGCTCGTCGGTTGCATAGGCCCAGTACTCTTTACGCACTTGCTGGTGCAGCCATTCAGCGCAGGCTTCGGCCAGACGGTCGGCGAGTGCCTTGACCATGATCGCGTTGTAATCGTCGCCCTTGTCCTGATAGGCCTTGGACACTTCCTCGGCGCCGATGCCAGCGGTGGTGATGAAGCCGCCCACATAATCGGTCACACCGCTGTCTCGAGGCGCGACGAAATCGGCCAGCGAGAAGTTCGGCTTGCCGTCGGTCTTGATGATCTGCTGGCGCAAGTGATGCAGTTTCGCCAGCGGCCGGCCGTTGTCGTCGAACAACTGAATGTCATCGTGATCGACCTGATTGGCAGGCCAGAAACCGAACACTGCCCGGCTGCGGATCAGCTTCTCGTCGATCAGCTTGCGCAGCAACTCTTGCGCGTCGTTGAACAGTGAAGTCGCCGCTTCACCGACCACTTCATCGGTGAGGATGCGCGGGTATTTGCCCGCCAGATCCCAGGAAATGAAGAACGGCGTCCAGTCGATGTAGTCGACCAGCACGTTCAGATCGATGTCTTCCAGCACCTTCACACCGGTGAAGGTCGGCTTGACCGGCGCGTAGGAGGTCCAGTCGAACTGCGGTTTCTTGGCGATGGCCGCGCTGTAGCTCAGGCGTTCGGTGCGTGCGCTGCGCGCCGAGGTGCGTTCGCGCACTTCGACGTATTCGGCGCGGGTCTTCTCGATGAATCCGGCTTTGAGCTCCTTGGACAGCAACTGGGTCGCCACGCCCACCGCGCGCGAGGCGTCGGTGACGTAAATGACGGCGTCGTTGCTGTATTTCGGCTCGATTTTCACCGCCGTGTGCGCTTTGGACGTGGTCGCGCCGCCGATCATCAGCGGCAGGCTGAAGTTCTGCCGCTGCATTTCCCGGGCGACGTGGACCATTTCGTCCAGCGACGGCGTGATCAGGCCGGACAGGCCGATGATGTCGCACTTCTCGTCTCTGGCCACCTGCAGAATCTTCTCCGCCGGCACCATCACGCCCAGGTCGACGATGTCGTAGCCATTACAGCCCAGCACCACGCCGACGATGTTCTTGCCGATGTCGTGCACGTCGCCCTTGACCGTGGCCATCAGAATCTTGCCCTTGGCTTCCGGCTTGTCGCCTTTCTCCGCTTCGATGAACGGGATCAGGTGGGCCACGGCCTGCTTCATCACGCGAGCGGATTTGACCACCTGCGGCAGGAACATCTTGCCCGAGCCGAACAGGTCCCCGACCACGTTCATGCCGGCCATCAGCGGCCCTTCGATGACTTCGATCGGGCGCGTGAAGGTCAGGCGCGACGCCTCGGTGTCTTCCACGATATGGGTGGTGATGCCCTTGACCAGTGCGTGCTTGAGCCGCTCGTTGACCTCCCAGCCGCGCCACTCTTCGGTTTCGGCTTCCTTGACCGAGCCATCGCCCTTGAACTTGTCGGCGATGGCGAGCAGCGCGTCGGTGCCGTTGGGCGTGCGGTTGAGCACCACGTCCTCGACGGCATCGCGCAGTTCCTTCGGAATCTCGTCGTAGATTTCCAGTTGACCGGCGTTGACGATACCCATGGTCAGCCCGGCGCGGATCGCGTACAGCAGGAACACCGAGTGGATGGCCTCGCGAACCGGGTTGTTGCCGCGGAACGAAAACGACACGTTGGATACGCCGCCGGAGGTCAGCGCATACGGCAGCTCGTCGCGAATGTAGGCGCAGGCGTTGATGAAATCGACCGCGTAGTTGTTGTGTTCCTCGATGCCGGTGGCGACGGCGAAGATGTTTGGGTCGAAGATGATGTCTTCCGGCGGGAAGCCGACTTCGTTGACCAGAATGTCGTAGGAGCGTTTGCAGATTTCCTTCTTGCGCGCTTCGGTGTCGGCCTGGCCGGCTTCGTCGAAGGCCATGACCACCACTGCCGCGCCGTAGCGCTTGCACAACCTGGCGTGATGAATGAACTGCTCGACGCCTTCTTTCATGCTGATCGAGTTGACGATGCCCTTGCCCTGAATGCACTTGAGGCCGGCCTCGATCACTTCCCATTTGGAGGAGTCGATCATGATCGGGACGCGGGAAATGTCCGGCTCACCGGCGATCAGATTGAGGAAGGTCACCATGGCCTTCTTCGAATCCAGCATGCCCTCGTCCATGTTGATGTCGATCACCTGAGCACCGGCCTCGACCTGTTGCAGCGCGACTTCCAGGGCTTCGGTGTAGTTGTCTTCGCGGATCAGGCGGGCGAAGCGGGCGGAGCCGGTGATGTTGGTGCGCTCGCCGACGTTGACGAACAACGACTGGCGATCGATGGTGAACGGCTCCAGGCCTGACAGTCGGCAGGCTTTGGGAATGTCCGGAATGGCGCGCGGCGCGTACCGGGCAACGGCGTTGGCGATGGCCTTGATGTGCGCAGGCGTGGTCCCGCAGCAGCCGCCGACGATGTTCAGGAAGCCGCTTTGCGCGAACTCTTCGACGACCTTGGCCATCTCGGCCGGGCTCTCGTCGTACTCACCGAACTCGTTCGGCAGGCCGGCGTTGGGGTGCGCCGAAACGTGGGTGTCGGCCTTGTTCGACAGCTCTTCCAGATACGGCCGCAGCTCACTGGCGCCCAGCGCGCAGTTCAGGCCGACGGAAAGCGGGTTGGCGTGACGCACCGAGTTCCAGAAGGCTTCGGTGGTCTGGCCCGACAGCGTGCGGCCCGAGGCGTCGGTGATGGTGCCGGAGATCATGATCGGCAATTCATGGCCGATCTCGTCGAACACACCCTGCACGGCGAAGATCGCCGCCTTGGCGTTCAGCGTGTCGAAAATGGTTTCGATGAGGATCATGTCCGCACCGCCTTCGATCAGGCCGCGGGTCGCCTCGGTGTAGTTCTCGACCAGTTCGTCGAAGGTGACGTTGCGATAGCCGGGGTTGTTCACATCCGGAGACAGCGAGCAGGTGCGGCTGGTCGGGCCGAGCACGCCGGCAACGAAACGCGGCTTGTCCGGCGTTTCGAGGGTTTTTGCATCGGCCACTTTGCGCGCCAGCCGGGCGCCTTCCACGTTCAGCTCGTAGACCAGCGCTTCCATGCCGTAATCGGCCTGGGACACCTGGGTGGCGTTGAAGGTGTTGGTTTCGAGGATGTCGGCGCCGGCGTCCAGGTACTCTTTTTCGATCGCGCCGATCACATCCGGACGGGTGAGGATGAGCAAGTCATTATTGCCCTTGACGTCGCTGGGCCAGTCGGCGAAACGCTTGCCGCGATAGTCTTCTTCCTCCAGTCGATAGCTCTGGATCATGGTGCCCATGCCGCCATCGAGAATCAGAATGCGCTCTTTGAGAGCCTGCTGAAGTGCTTGAAGACGCGCGCTGCGATCTGACATGAGGGTTACCCGGATGAAAAAGTACGAAATAGGGTGTCGCTGAAAAGTGCGAAATAATAGCAAACCTGTATCGTTTTAAACCGTTACCAGATTTACATGAATTCTGTTCATGTTGATATCGGTTCGCCACGGGTAGAATTGACGGGTTTTTTATTTTCAGGACGCCCGTTCCATGTTGCATCGCTTGTTCGCCCTGTGTGTGGGTCTGTTGTCATGCGGTGCAGCGTTGGCGCAGTCGCCCACCGCTTCGCCGGCTATTTCTTACAGCCGGGACATCCAGCCGATTTTTACCGAGAAGTGCGTCGCCTGCCATGCATGCAACGACGCGGCCTGTCAGTTGAACCTGGGCAGCGCGGAAGGCGTGTCGCGCGGGGCATCCAAAGTGCCGGTGTATCAGGGCGATCGCAGTCAGGCCGTGGCGCCCACGCGGATCTTTTATGACGCGCAAGGCCCTGATGCCTGGCGCAGGAAGGGCTTTTATTCAGTGCTCGATGGGCAGAGCAATCAGGCCGCGCTGATGGCGAAGATGCTTGAACTTGGCCACAGCGCGCCACTGGTGCCCAACGCCAGACTGCCTGACGACATCGTGTTGGGGCTCAACCGCGAAAACATGTGCCCGCTGCCGCAAGAATTCGAAGGTTACGCCAGGTCGCATCCGGGGCAGGGCATGCCGCTGGCTGTGACCGGGTTGACGGACGCCCAGTACACGACCTTGCAGAGCTGGCTGGCGCAGGGCGCACCGGTGGAACAGACGCCGGTGCAGCCAAGCGCTGGCGAGGCGGCGCAGATCAATGAATGGGAAAACCTGTTCAACCGGCCCGGCTCCACCGAAGCACTGGTGGCGCGCTGGCTCTACGAGCACCTGTTTCTTGCGCACATCTACTTTACCGACGGTGAGCAGGGGCATTTCTTCCAGTGGGTACGTTCGCGCACGCCCAGCGGCGAGCCTGTGGACCTCATCGCCACCCGGCGTCCCGATGACGATCCCGGCACGACGTTTTACTACCGCTTGATGCCGGTGCAAGGCGTGATCGTGCACAAGACCCACATCACCTACCCGATGGGGCCGCAGAAACTGGCGCGGGTCAAGCAGCTGTTCTACAGCGGCAACTGGCATGCCACGGAATTGCCAGGCTATGGGCCGCAACGCCGCGCCAATCCATTCGATACGTTCAAGGAAATTCCTGCGGTCGCGCGTTACCAGTTCATGCTGGACAACGCCGAATACTTCGTGCGCACGTTCATCCGCGGCCCTGTGTGCCGGGGACAGATCGCCACCGACGTGATCCGCGATCACTTCTGGGCCTTGTTCCAGGAGCCGGCACACGACCGCTACATCACCGATGCCGCTTACCGGGCCAAAGCCACGCCGTTGCTGGCGATGCCGGGGCAGAATGACGATGTCGGCAGCGTCCTCAGCCTCTGGCACGACTACCGTGACAAGCGCAATGAGTACGAGGACCTGCGCAGCGACGCCTACGCGCATATGCCGCCGCCCGGCTGGGCCACGCTGTGGGCCGGCAACGACAACGCGTTGCTGACCATCTTCCGTCACTTCGACAGCGCCACCGTCAACAAAGGGCTGATCGGCGATCTGCCGACCACCGTGTGGCTGTTCGACTACCCGCTGCTGGAGCGCACGTATTATCAGTTGGTGGTGAATTTCGACGTGTATGGCAACGTGTCTCATCAGGTGCAGACGCGGCTGTATTTCGACCTGATCCGCAACGGCGCCGAAGTCAATTTCCTGCGTCTGATGCCGGCCGACAAACGCGACGACATCCTCGGCAGCTGGTACCAGAACACTGGCAAAGTGAAGATGTGGCTGGATTACCAGGCCATCGATAACGACACGCCAACCGGCATGAAGCTGGACGAGGAGCATCCCAAGCGGGATTTCGAACGCAAGCTGATCGAGCGTGCGGGCACGTTGAACGCCACGCCCGATCCGATCAACCGCTGCAGCGGCGCCTATTGTTCGCGCAAAGGGCTGGACCCGGTTTTCAGTGAGGTCGAGCAATCGCTCAGCCGGTTGGCTTCACGACCTGCGGCAGGCCTGAAGGTCATCAATCAGTTGCCTGAGGCGACGATGCTGCGCATTCAGGATGGCAGCGGCAAACGGATGGTCTACAGCATGCTGCGCAATCGCGCCCACAGTAACGTGGCGTTTCTGCTCGGCGAGGTTTACCGCTATCAGCCGGGGCTGGACACCCTGACGATCTATCCGGGTGTGCTCAGCAGCTACCCCAACTTCATCTTCAACGTTCCGGCCAGCGAAGTCAGCGCGTTCGTCGACGCCATGGAGCAGGCCCGGGACGACAAGCCTGCGTTCGAACGCATCGTCCAGCGTTGGGGTGTGCGCCGCAGCCATCCGCTGTTCTGGACGTACTTCCACGACCTGGACCGCTATATACAGGAGACTGAACCGCGGGAGGCGGGGGTGCTGGATATGAATCGGTATGAGAATCTCTGATCCGCAGGAACTGGCGCTTTGTGATCACTCGCGCAAGTAAGTCGGCGGTCTATAACGCCCCCTTCGATCAGCGGCGTAACAGCGGACACCTTCCCGGCTGAAGCCGGTCCTACGGAAAGTTTGCGGCGCCTGTGGGAACGGCTTAAGCGGATCCTACGAAAAAGCCTGCTCCGTTGTAGGATCGGCTTCAGCCGGGAAGAGGCCGGTGCAGGCTGTGGAGGTGAATGGGTTGAAAATTCGCTTTCGTAATCCCGCTCAGGCCCACAGTTTTTTCATGCCCGACCCAACCTCCGCTACGTCCCGCCAGTACGAGGCGAAACTGCAAAGCCCTTGTAAAACATGGCCTGCAGCCATTATGCAGCCCGTCAGACCTGCCGAACCTTTTGCCCAAACCTGACTCGGACCCTGTGAGTCGTCCCGCCAGCATGACCTTTTCGAGGTCCGGGATCGTGGGTCAAACCAGAGTAAGCAAGAGGTTGCAGATGTTGATTTCGGTTCAAGCCCTGCGGGCACTCGCCGCGTGGGCCGTTGTGTGTCACCACTTCATGCAGATTTTTTTCGACTTCCATCCAAGCGGCCCGATCGGCCGTTTTTTTACTGAAAAAGGCGCTGTCGGCGTCGACATTTTCTTCGTCATCAGCGGTCTGGTCATCTACCTGTCGACGGTCGACAAGGACATTCCGGCCAGCCGCTTCATGCTCCATCGCCTGATCCGGATCGTCCCCGCGTACTGGCTTTACACGGTGGTCATGGGGTTGTTGGTGGTGGTGGCGCATCCGCTGCTGCCTCATCAGGTCGTCGACTGGCAGAGCTTCATCCTCTCGCTGCTGTTCATTCCTTCGGAAAACCCGGGCGGTTACGGCCTGTATCCCACGTTGAATGTCGGCTGGACGTTGAATTACGAGATGTTGTTCTACGTGCTGTTTTCCACGGTGTTCCTGTTCCAGCAGCGTCTGCGCCCGCTGATCATCGCGGCTGCGCTGTTCGCAGTGACCGACGTGCTGGGTCGCTCGGGGCTGATCAGTCGTTTCTATGCCAACGATATCGTTTATGAATTCCTGTTGGGCATCGGCATCGGGGTAATCTACCGCCGTGGCTGGATCACCGAGCGCCTCTGGCTGCCACTGCTGGCGATTGGCGGCGCATTGCTGTCGATCAAACAGCTGCCGCCGGACCTGCGCATCGTTAACTGGGGCTTGCCCAGCGCGGTGATCGTGGTGGCCTGTATTTCGCTGGAGCCGTACTTGCGCGGCAGTCGCCTTTTGAAAATCATGGGCGACTGCTCATATTCGGTGTATCTGCTCCATGTGCTGGTGCTTTACGGCGGCTGGCTGGCCAGCGAGCGCTATGGTTTCGATCCCTATACGGTGTTCGCCGTTTGTGTGCCGGTGATCGCACTGGGCTCATGGCTGAGTTACGAGTGGATCGAAAAAGGTTTGTACCGCCGGATGAAAGCCTGGCTGGACGGCAGGAGAGGAGTGAAGGAAGCGGCGCTTCCCTGATCTTTACCTGACCAGAATAGTAGGGCTTTGTCAGGCGCCGTCGATTGGCGTAAACTCCGCCCCACGTCTGCGAGGAATTTTCATGACCGCTATTACGATTACCGATGCCGCCCACGATTACCTGGCCGATCTGCTGCAAAAGCAGAACACGCCGGGCATCGGCATCCGCGTGTTTATTACCCAGCCTGGCACCCAATACGCTGAAACCTGCATTGCTTACTGCAAGCCTGGCGAAGAGAAACCGGAAGACAAGGCCATCGGCCTCAAGAGCTTCACGGCCTGGATTGACTCGTTCAGCGAGGCCTTTCTGGACGATGCCGTGGTCGATTATGCCACCGACCGCATGGGCGGTCAGCTGACCATCAAGGCGCCGAACGCCAAAGTGCCAATGGTCAATGCCGACAGCCCGATCAACGAGCGCATCAACTATTACCTGCAGACCGAAATCAATCCGGGTCTGGCCAGTCATGGCGGGCAAGTGACGCTGATCGATGTCGTTGAAGAAGACGACGCCAACATTGCCGTGCTGCAATTCGGTGGTGGGTGCCAGGGCTGCGGCCAGGCCGACGTCACCCTCAAGGAAGGCATCGAGCGCACCTTGCTGGAGCGGATTCCCGAGCTTGCCGGCGTGCGTGATGTGACTGACCACACCCAGAAAGAAAACGCTTACTACTAAGCGGTTTTTCTCCTTCAAAAAGCCCCGACTGGTTCGGGGCTTTTTGCTGGGTACAGATTCCCTGCAGGCGCTTGGCTTGTCTCTGGGCCGCCTCCGCGCGAGCTGCCGGTACCGGCAGCAAGCGCTGTGATGAAACCTGTCAGGTCGAGACAGTCGGTTCGATGCTGTTGCGCAGCACATCGTCGGCAAGCCAGGCGTCTACGAATTCCTTCCAGCATCAAAAACGGATCGGACCTCGATCCAGGTCACGGCCGGAACACGTGGGCGTGCCCGGCGCGGTACAGCGACGACTCGCTGAACACGTCGTTACCCAGCACACGGCCCACCAGGATCAGCGCGGTGCGGCGAAAACCTTTGGCGTTCACCTTGTCTTCGATGTCACTCAGCGTCCCGCACACCCAGTCCTGGTCCGGCCAGCTGGCGCGATGGACCACGGCGATCGGGCAGTCTGCTCCGTAATGCGGTGTCAGCTCGGCAACGATCTTGCCAAGATTGCTGATGCCCAGGTGAATCGCCATCGTCGCCCGGTGCTGCGCCAGTTCGCCGAGCGACTCGCCCTGCGGCATGGCGGTCTTGTCCGCGTAACGCGTCAGGATGACGCTCTGGGAGATGTCCGGCAGGGTCAGTTCAGTGCCCAGCAGCGCTGCGCATGCCGCCGTGGCAGTGACGCCGGGAATGATCTCGAACGGGATGCCCAGGGCTTTGAGGCAGCGAATCTGCTCGCCGATGGCGCCATACAGACTGGGGTCGCCGGAGTGCACGCGGGCGACGTCCTGCCCGTTTGCATGAGCGGATTTCATCAAGGCGATGATCTGGTCCAGGTGCAATTCGGCACTGTTGGACACTTGCACCGCCTGATGGCCTTCCAGCACAGCCGCTGGTACCAGCGATCCGGCGTAGATGATCACAGGGCAATTGCGGATCAGGCGCTGGCCCTTGACGGTGATCAGGTCAGGATCGCCGGGGCCGGCGCCGATGAAATAAACGGTCATGGAATCTCCAGAGATGCGCGCCGGTCGCTACGCAGCGATGCCGGTGGCCAGTGCGAAGGTGGCGCAAGAGCTCTTGCGGCGCTCGATCAGAAGGCTGGACGAGCCGTTCGACAGTCGGGACACCATCACCAGTGCCGCGCTTTCCGCCACGCCGTGACAACCCGTGTGCGCGAACGCTGTGGCTGAGCGATGGCTCAGCTGCGATTCAACGATTTTCAGTTCGTCGGCGCTGAAGAACATCAGTGGCAGGCGCATATGTTCGGCCAGTTCCAGCAATCCCGCCTCGTTCGATTTGCTGTCGATGGAAGCGAGGGCGCTGATGTCGCGAACGCTGAGGCCGTGTTCCAGCAGGCACACTTCGATCAGACCCTGCAGCACCGATGCCGGACAGCCGCGCTGGCAGCCCAGGCCGATCACAAGGATCGGCCGGTTGCCGGCGTCACTCATGCCGCGTGATTCAGACCGGACTGCGTCGACGCTGCTTCGTGCCGACGGAACAGCCAGGCGCTGACTACGCCCATGCCGACCCAGAACAACGCATTGGTGACCAGCGAGGCCACTTTGAACTGGGCTTCGAGGGCTTCGGGCGCCAATGCCGCATGCACTTCAGGCTGCGGCGCGCCGACGACATGGGGCACCACCAGAATGGCGATGCCCAGGGCTTTCAATAGCCAACTGCGGGCGAACACGATGAGCGACAGTCCGGCAGCGGTCGAGGCGGTGGTGCCGACCCACCAGATCTGCCGCTGCGTGAGATCGGCGGCCGCGGTGCCCGGCAATTCCGGTGGCAGGCCGAGGGTCGGCGCGAGGACGAACACGGCGAAACCCGCCAAACCCCACAGCACGCCCTGGCGAGCGCTGTTCGGGCTGCGCAAGGTGTAAAGCGCGGCCAGCATCAGCGAGAAGCCCACGGCGACCACCAGATTACCGCCGGTGGTGGACAACACCCGCTGCCAGCCATCTTCAGGTTCCCAGGCCTCTTCGTCATGAACATGCCCGGCGATGGCGCCGTCGGCATGCTCGTGCATCTCGGCGGCCGGGGCTTTTTCGTAGGTTTCAGCCTGCAGTATCAGCGGCGCAACCCAGAAACTCTGCAGCAGGGTCAGCAGCAGGGCCGCAAGCAGGCCCGTGAAACCAGCCGTGTGAGCGATACGCTTGAACATGGCGGCAGGTCTCAGTGGCAAGGAAATGCGGAGCTGTGGCGGGTGTCGTGCGCAGCATTGTGCACAGCATCGATGTGCGAGAACCCTGCGAAGTACACCAGGAAGGCGCCCAGAATCATGGCGCTGACGGCGGCGGTCAGGCGTTGGGTCTGAGTCTGGGTGCTGACGTTGCTGGATGTCTGGCTGGCAGTGCTGATCGACATGGCGCTTCCCTCTGAAGTGGTCAGCGACGGGGAAGCGCAAGGGCGCACCACTGACGGGCGTCAGTCGTGAACGCAACTGCACCCGCCCACCGCGGGTTTGTCATATGTCATTGACGGGCCGGTCTCCGGGCTTGCGAGGGGCGGGCCTTTCGACCTGTCTGCAAGAATCGCCTTCCCATATCGCTGACGACACAGTGGATCTGACTCTTCACTCGCTTACCGTTGCGGGGGCAGCGCCGGACTTGCACAGCATTGATCTGCGCGCACCGGTTTCCCGTTTCACCCTGTGAAGGGCACCCGTAACAAGGTGTGTAGGAGACCACGGAGGCGAAGTCCCGTCAATTGCAGCGTTCGCCACCGTCGTTAACGCCGTCCTACGGGGAGCGTGGACCAAAGGGGGGCTGGACCAACGCTTTCCCGGCTGAAGCCTGTCCTACGGTGTGGGCCGAATGCAGGACCGGTTTCAGCCGGGTAGGTGTCTCCTCGGACAAGGCACACGTTTGTTCGTTGACCTTGCCCCAGTCACTGCGTAGCCTTGCGCACTCGAGGTTCACCGTTTCGCCGCCTTGGCGGTCCGGTGCTAAGAAGGGAATGCGGTCAATGCCGCAGCTGCCCCCGCAACTGTAAACGGTCATGTTCATTGCACAGCCACTGCGCGAGCGGGAAGGCGCGATGAATGCCGGTCGCCTGACGAAAGCGCCAGTCGATCCGCCGCCGTAAGCCAGGAGACCTGCCTCGAGTCGGGCCCTCCTTATATCAGCGCCCAGGAATTCTCACTACAACCGGGCGGGGTGATCCGGTGGCGAAACGAGTCGCGGGCCGGCCCCTGTCCGGAACGCGCAGCGCTCGTCCTGTCTGCCCGCCGCAAGCCTGAGGGCATCCCATGAAAACACTGGCCAAACTTCCCGTCACCATCGTCACCGGCTTTCTCGGCTCGGGCAAAACCACGCTGCTGCGTCACATGCTCGATAACGCCGAGGGGCGCCGCATTGCCGTGATCGTCAACGAATTCGGCGAGCTGGGAATCGACGGCGAAATCCTCAAGCAATGCACCATCGGCTGCACCGAAGAAGAAGCCAATGGCCGCGTCTACGAACTGGCCAACGGTTGCCTGTGCTGCACGGTGCAGGAGGAATTTTTCCCGGTGATGCAGGAGTTGGTCGCCCGACGCGGCGATCTGGACCACATCCTCATCGAGACTTCCGGTTTGGCGCTGCCCAAGCCGCTCGTTCAGGCCTTTCAGTGGCCGGAAATCCGCAACGCCTGCACCGTCGACGCCGTGATCACCGTGGTCGACAGCCCAGCGGTCGCCGCGGGCACGTTCGCCGCGTTCCCGGATCAGGTCGATGCTCAGCGCAAACTCGACCCTAATCTGGATCATGAATCGCCGCTGCACGAGTTGTTTGCCGATCAGCTGGCGAGTGCCGATCTGGTCATTCTCAACAAGACCGACATGATCGCCGCCGAAGCGCTGGCCGCCGTGCGCGCGGAAGTCGCTGAAGAATTGCCGCCGGCGGTTAAGGTCATTGAAGCGAGCAAGGGCCAGTTGCCGATCAGCGTGTTGCTGGGACTGGGCGCCGAGTCAGAATTGCACATCGACGGCCGCAAGACCCACCACGATCACCATGAAGGCGACGACCACGACGATCATGATCACGATGCCTTCGACTCGATCTCGATTTCGCTGCCTCAGGCGGACGAAGCGTTGTTGCTCGATGCCCTGACCCAGGCAGTGGTGCAGCACGGCATTCTGCGGGTCAAGGGCTTCGCGGCCATTCCCGGCAAACCGATGCGCCTGCTGGTGCAAGGCGTCGGTACGCGTTTCGACAAGCATTTCGACCGTGCCTGGAAAGCCGATGAGCAGCGTCTGACGCACTTGGTGCTGATCGGCCAGGACCTGGACGCCAATGTGCTCGAAGCGCAACTGCGCGCGGCCGTCACCCCGTCCGGGATCAAAGGCTAAGCATGCACCTGCTGCGCACTCAGCCCGGCGGCTTTGTCCCCGACGACAGCATCGCTGACCTGGGGCAGACCCCCGCCGAACTGGTGATTCTCTGCAGCGGCGATTCACACCTGGCGTTGCTGGCGCAAACCGCGCAGCAACTGCCTGACGATTACCCGAGTCTGCGCCTGGCCAATCCGATGCAGGTGCAGAATCACGCCTCGGTCGACCTTTATGTCGATCAGGTGCTGCGCCATGCCAAGGTCATCCTGATTTCCCTGCACGGCGGCATCGGCTACTGGCGCTACGGCGTGGAGCGGCTGGTCGAACTGGCGCAGCGCGGCGTCAGGCTGATCCTGGTGCCGGGCGATGACCGACCCGACCCGGAGCTCAGCGACTTGAGCACCGAGTCTGCACAGGACCGCGACCGGCTTTGGCATTACCTGCGGCAGGGCGGCAAGCACAACGCTTTGCAGTTGTTCAATTACCTCGCCAGCCGATGGCTGGATCGGCCTTACGCCTGGAGCGAGCCCCAGGCGTTGCCGCGCACGGCGGTTTATCACCCGCGCCATGGCCACGGAACAATCGCCGACTGGCGGGCTGACTGGCGCGACGATCAGCCGGTGGCGGCGGTGTTGTTTTACCGCTCGCACCTGCAGGCGGCCAACACCGGGTTCATCGATGTGTTTTGCCAGCGTCTGCAGGCCCAGGGGCTCAACCCGCTGCCGGTCGCCGTCGCCAGCCTCAAGGAGCCTGCTTGCCTTGAGGCGGTCCAGGACTGGCTGGATGAAGCGGACTGTGAAGTTATCCTCAACACCACCGGATTCGCGCAATCCAGTCCGGAAGCGCCGCACCTGCGGCCTTTCAGGCGCAACATTCCGGTGATCCAGGCGATCTGCGCGCAAGACAACCAGCCTGCCTGGGAGGCCAGCGAGCAGGGTCTGGGTGCACGGGATCTGGCGATGCATATCGCGTTGCCGGAGCTGGACGGGCGCATCATCAGCCGGCCGATCAGCTTCAAGGACCTGGCCTGGCACAGCGAGCGCAGCCAGTCAGACGTGGTCTGCTACCGGTCCCATCCCGAGCGGATGGATTTCGTCGCTGAACTGGCGCGGCGCTGGGTGCTGCTGGCACGAACCGCCAACGGCGACAAGCGTGTGGCGTTGATTCTGGCGAATTACCCAACCCGCGATGGACGGATTGGCAACGGTGTGGGCCTTGACACGCCTGCTGCCGCGCTGAACATTCTGAGCGCCATGCAGGCCGAGGGGTATCCGGTCCAGGACCTGCCGCAAAGCGGCACCGCGCTGATTCAAGCCTTGCTCGGCGGCGTGACCAACGACCCCGACAGCCTGGATCAACGGCCTTGCCACCAAAGCATGGCGATGGAGGCGTATCTGGCGGCATTCCAGTCGCTGCCCGAAGCCAACCGCGCGGCGGTGATCGAGCGCTGGGGCACGCCCTACAACGACCCGATGTGCCGGGACGGGCGAATGATGGTGGCCGGCCTGCGGTTTGGCATGACCTTCGTGGGCATACAGCCGGCGCGCGGTTACAACGTCGATCACAGCGCGGTGTATCACGACCCCGATCTGGTTCCGCCGCATGGCTATCTGGCGTTCTACTTCTGGCTGCGCCGCAGTTATGGCGCCCATGCGGTCATCCACGTCGGCAAGCATGGCAATCTTGAATGGCTGCCGGGCAAGGGCGTCGGCCTGTCGGCGCACTGCTGGCCGGACGCAACCCTTGGCGCGATGCCGAACATTTACCCCTTCATCGTCAATGATCCGGGCGAGGGCGCACAGGCCAAACGGCGGACTCAGGCCGTCATCATCGATCACCTGATGCCGCCGCTGACCCGGGCCGAAACTTACGGGCCGTTGCGTCATCTCGAACTGCTGGCCGACGAATATTACGAAGCCCAGTTGCTCGATCCCCGGCGCGCTAGGGAGTTGCAGAAGGACATCCTCACGCTGGTACGCGAGACCCACATCGATCGCGAGCTGGCGCTGGACGAGCATCTGGACAGCGACGCCGATGCCGCGATCTGGCTGCCGCGTCTGGACACATACCTGTGTGATCTGAAGGAATCGCAGATTCGCGACGGCTTGCATGTGTTCGGCGAGTCACCAAGCGGGCGCCTGCGCATCGACACCTTACTGGCCATTCTTCGGGTGCCCCGTGGCGATGGCCGGGGCGCTCAGGCCAGCCTGTTGCGTGCGCTGAGCAACGCTATGGGATTGGCATTCGACCCTCTGGACTGCAATCTCGCTGAGCCGTGGACCGGTGCGAAACCTCATGTATTACATGAAGTGAGCCAAGACCCTTGGCGCACGACTGGTGATACGCGCGAGCGGCTTGAACTGCTTGCCGCCACTTTTGTCAAGCAAATGTTGTCCGGTTGTGACTTTAAAATATCGTTTGAAAACAGTGAGTTGAACGAAGTTATTAAAGCAGTAAAAGAGGTTGTGGCGCCGCGCCTCGATGCCTGCGGGCCTGCTGAAATGCGTGGTCTGCTCGACGCCTTGAGCGGCCGGTTCGTGCCTGCCGGCCCGAGCGGCGCACCCAGTCGGGGTCGGCTGGACGTGCTGCCGACCGGGCGCAATTTCTTCTCGGTGGACGTGCGCAACTTGCCCACAATGACCGCGTGGAGAATTGGCTTTAAGTCGGCAAACCTATTGCTGGAGAGGCACTTACAGGACAATGGTGATTATTTACGTCAACTTGGGCTGTCGGTCTGGGGCACGGCCACGTTGCGTACCGGCGGCGATGACATTGCTCAAGCCATGGCGTTGATGGGCGTGCGTCCGGTCTGGGCAACCGGAAGTCAACGCGTAGATGATTTTGAAATCCTGCCGCTGAGCTTGCTGGATCGCCCGCGCGTGGACGTGACATTGCGGGTGTCCGGGTTTTTCCGTGACGCGTTTGCCAACCTGATCAAGCTGTTCGACGCGGCCGTTCAAGCCGTGGCCGCGCTCGATGAGCCCGATGACATGAACCCGCTGGCGGCCCGGGTGCGCGAGGAGCGCCGGCAACTCGAACGCGAGGGCGCCACTGCCGAGCAAGCGGCGAAGCAGGCCGGCTGGCGTATTTTCGGCGCCAAGCCAGGCGCTTATGGCGCCGGCGTGCAGAACGCTGTCGACGGTCGGCTGTGGCAGACCCGCGCCGACCTGGCCGAGGTGTACCTCAATTGGGGCGGTTACGCCTATGGGACGAACGACGAGGGCACGCCTGCGCGGAACGGTTTCGCTCGGCGGCTGAGCCAGGTGCAGGCGGTGGTGCAGAATCAGGACAATCGCGAGCACGACCTGCTCGATTCCAACGACTATTACCAGTTCCAGGGCGGCATGCTGGCCGCCGTCGAGAACCTTGCCGGCACGAAGGTCGCCAGTTACCACGGCGACCACAGTCAGCCCGATCTGCCGAAAATCCGCACCCTCAAAGAAGAACTCAATCGTGTGGTGCGTTCGCGCGCCGCCAATCCCAAGTGGATCGAGGGGGTCAAACGCCATGGCTACAAAGGCGCGTTCGAGATGGCGGCGACGGTCGATTTCCTCTTCGCCTTCGACGCGACCACCGAGCTGATAGACGACCATCAGTACGCGTTGCTGGCGGACGCCTATCTGCTGGATCCGGCCACGCGCGAGTTCATTCAGCAGCACAATCCCGATGCGCTGCGCGACATGACCGAGCGCATGCTCGAGGCGCAACAGCGCGGCTTGTGGCAGGAGCCGGGCATGTATCGTGAGGCGCTGGAGAATCTGTTGCTGGATATTGAAGAGACGTGATGCATCGCAAGCGCCCCCCGCGCTGGATGCCAGCCAGGCTGCAGGCAGCCTGGCTTTGCGCCTGGAAGTGCGGAAACTGCTGATGCTTCGACCCTCCGTGGGCGCAACGCAAGACTTTTGATCAGTGACTTAATCGATGTTCGACGAGAAACAACCATGACCGACACCTCGCATTTCCCGCTGGCCGCCGTGGTCGGCGCTGACGACCTGAAGCTGGCGCTGTGCCTGACCGCCATCGATCCGAAGATCGGCGGCGTGCTCATCGAGGGGCCTCGCGGCATGGCCAAGTCGACCCTGGCGCGCGGCCTGGCCGACCTGCTGGCCAGCGGTCAGTTCGTCACGCTGCCGCTCGGTGCTACCGAAGAACGGCTGGTCGGCACGCTGGATCTGGAGGCTGCGCTGGGCGAGGGCCGCGCACGCTTTTCGCCAGGTGTGCTGGCCAAGGCCGACGGCGGGGTCCTGTATGTCGACGAGGTCAATCTGCTGCCCGATCATCTGGTTGACCTGCTGCTGGACGTCGCTGCCAGCGGCGTCAATCTGGTGGAGCGTGATGGCATCTCCCATCGTCATCCGGCGCGCTTTGTCCTGATCGGCACGATGAACCCGGAGGAAGGCGAACTGCGCCCCCAGTTGCTCGACCGGTTTGGCCTCAATGTCGCGCTGAGCGGGCAGACCGCGCCGCAGCAACGTGGGCAGATCATTCGTCGGCGTCTGGATTTCGATGCGGCGCCCGAGGCGTTCTGCGAGCAATGGGCGCCTGAGCAACAGGCGCTCAAGGCCCAATGTGAAACCGCCCGAGCGCGGTTGTCAGCCATCGAGCTGGACGACCTGAGTCTGGCGATGATCACCGAGCGCTGCTTCGCCGCTGGCGTCGATGGTCTGCGCGCTGACCTTGTCTGGTTGCGCGCCGCCCGCGCGCATGCCGCATGGCGCGGGGGATCGTCGATCAGCGAAGCGGACATCGATGCGGTGGCGGATTTTGCCCTGCGTCATCGTCGTCAGGCCCAGCCGCCACAACCGCCGGCATCGTCCGGGCAGGCTGACGAGCCCCAGGTTCAATCGGCGCAACAGGATGCGGCACAGGGACAGCGCCAGGGTGAGGGCAACTGGGGTGCGATGCCTGCACACGCCGTCGCCACCGGCGCGCGCCGAGAAGTGCCCATCTGGCCAAAAAAGCCCTAGGCGTCCGCCCTCGGCAAGTGTCGGGGGCGGATGCCAGCCCTCGGCCGGGCATACTCAACGGTGGTAAAAGTGGCGGCGCGCGCTCGGGTATCGAGGGCGCGATTGCGTGGCTGCCGACGTTGCTGCGAGGACGCCCCTGCACGCGCGCGGATATCGTGCGTCAACCGCGTACTCGGCAGGCGCAGATGCTCTGGCTGGTGATCGTCGATGCGTCGGCTTCGACCCGTCGTCATCAGGCGCTGAGCCAGGCCAAAGGACTGCTCGCGCAGTTGTTCGACGATGCGTATCGACAACGTGCCAGACTGGCATTGCTGACGGCCAGTGGCAGCGGCGCGCGCTGGCAGCACCATGGCCTGAAAGCCGGCGCCGCGTTGCAACCCTGGCTGGACGGGCTGGGGGCAGGGGGCGGCACGCCATTGTCCGACGCCATCGAGCAAGCGGGCGACTGGTTGAACAAACGGCAGAAACGTTATCCCGGCGAGATTCAGCGCGTGCTGATCATCACCGATGGCCGCGTCAGGGAAGTGCCTGCGGCGTCGGGGTTCGCCTGTCCCAGTCTGCTGATCGACATCGAGCGCGGGCCGATCCGGCTCGGTCGGGCTGTCGAAATTGCACAGCGACTGGGCGCGCAGTACCGCCACATCGATGGGCTCTAGTGCATCGACGCTTCGGTCCGGCAGGCGTGAAAAAAGGGTTGGCAACACGCGCCGACCCAAGGTCGGCGGCGAGCGGATGAATGCGGGGCGCTGAGTCACACGTCTGGCGCGCCACCCGGCCCTCGCATTCGGGGGGATCAGGCTGGCATGGACCAGGGTTCCAGGCGATACCCTTCACCACTGATTTCTGCACGGGTCTGTTCCAGCACATGGGCCAATTGCTGAGGGTCGGAATAGGCGCTGCTCGGAATCTGTTTGCGACCAATGCGGTTGCTGGTGCGATCGACGACGGTCAGGCTCAGTTCGCCGTTGCCATCCTGTGGCGCCCACGCCACACAGTGGAAAGGCTGGAAAGCGTGGCCGACAATCAGCAAAGCATCGTTGAAGCGCAAGGGGGCGTTCATGGAGTGTCCTCTAAGTGCCCGTATCAATTCGTCAACCGACGGCGGGCGTCCCGTGCGGCTGGTTACTTCTACTGATGAACTGCGCCCCTGGGTAAGTCACAACGAATCCCGACATTTTTTGATTTATTTTCCAACCCCTTGTTTTTCCTCGCCTTCACGCCTCCATTTCCCGCTGTCCGAGTGGGCCACCGGACCGTGCCCCGTGGGCTGATACCCGTTTATTGCCTGATCGCGACTGCTAAGCACGTTTGGTTCTTAGGCTTATAGTGAAACGGTCCAAGGCGGTGTCAATTATTTGCTAATGTAACAAACGGAGTCGCCAAGACACTGTTTCTAAAAATGTTTTTTCTCCGGAATATTCTTCGAATCCTGGCGCCAAGGAATCTTATATGCATGAACTGGCATCAATCCGTCGCCTGCTAATTGTCGAGCCATGCGAAGAATGTCTGCAGTTGATTCCCGGGCTGCGCATTGCCGGTTGGGAAGTGGACAGCTGTACGCTGGAGTCAGTGGGATCACGCCCTTTCGATGTCGGGTTGATTCGTCTGATGCCGGAGCATTTCGAGCATCCGGAGGTGGTCAAGGGGCTGATCACCCGCAGCAATACCGAATGGATTGCCGTATTGACCGCCGATGACCTGCGCAGGGAGCTCATCGGCGATTTTGTCTGCGAATGGTTTTTCGATTTCCACACATTGCCTTTCGACGTTGGCCGCGTTCAGGTCACCCTGGGGCGCGCCTATGGCATGGCCCGGTTGCGCGCTCAAGGGACGAATTACGGCAGCGGACCGGGCCACGAGATGCTTGGCGAGAGCCGTCCAGTGCGTGAGTTGCGCCGGTTGTTGACCAAGCTTGCGCCCACCGAGTCTCCGGTTCTTATCCGTGGCGAGGTCGGCACCGGCAAGGAACTGGTGGCGCGCACGCTGCATGCGCAGTCTCAACGGCGCAATCAGCCGTTCATTTCGGTCAATTGCAGCGCTACGCCTGAGCACCGGTTGCAGCCGGAACTGTTCGGCGATGATCAGGACACGGTCGGCGGTGCTCAGCGCAAGGTGGGCCGGATCGAAGCGGCCAACGGCGGGACGTTGTTTCTCGACGAGATCGGCGACTTGCCGCTGGAGGTTCAGGCCAACCTGCTGCGCTTTCTGCAGGATCGCCACATCGACGTGGCCGGCGAGCGGGTGCCGGTCGATGTGCGGGTGCTGGCGGCGACCCATGTGGACCTGGAGGCGGCGATTCGCAAGAAGCTTTTCCGCGAAGACCTCTATTACCGGCTCAATGTCTTGCAGGTTGGCACGGCGCCGCTGCGTGAACGGCATGGCGATCTGGCGCTGCTGGCCAATCATTTCGCCCAATTCTATAGCCGCGAAACCGGGCGGCGTGCGCGCAATTTCAGTCAGGACGCCCTGGTCGCCATGGGCAAGCACGACTGGCCAGGCAACGTGCGTGAGCTCGAAAACCGGGTCAGGCGCGGGCTGGTGCTGGCCGAGGGCCGACAGATCGAGGCGTTCGACCTGGGGCTGCTGGGCGAGGAAGAAATCAGTTCCAGCATGGGCACGCTGGATGACTACAAATGTCGGGCCGAGCGCCAGGCCTTGTGTGACGTGCTGACCCGGCACAGTGACAACCTGAGTGTGGCAGCCAAGGTGCTGGGGATTTCCAGGCCCACGTTTTACCGATTACTGCACAAACACCAGATCCGTTGACCCCTCGAAACACACATCGCTGATACCCGCTCCGACGACCGTTTTCCGGGCAGCGGGCTGACGCGCAAGGGGCGTTGAGCTGCGCACGCGATTCAGTTGGATGCCGGCGCAGTGTCGAGCAACCGTTTCACCGCCTGCATTGCGCGTTCCATGCGGTAGCTCCAACTGCCTTCGATGACTTCAAAGCGCCGCCCATGCCGTTCGAGCCAATCCCGGCTTGCGTCGAAGAACGCCTGGCGTTCGCTCAACAGCGGCTGGCAGCGCTGGCCATCGCTTATCCATTCGACCCCTTCGGGGGACAGCAACAGGTGAAGATCGTAATGACGTTCGAGCAATGCAGGTTCAAGCCAGTCGGGACAGTCGTGGAACAGTGTGCGGCTCCAGAGGAGGTTGCTGAGCAAATGCGTGTCGAGAATCAACAGCGTGGGCGATTGCGCCCGGGCGGCGTCTTCCCACGCCAGCTGCCCTTGGGCAATTGCGGGAATGTCGGCATATACGGGGTCGCGCTGCTGCTCATCGATGAAGTGGCGGACGTATTCGTCCACCCGCACACCGCCGAAATGCGCCTGAATGTGCGCCGCCAGCCAGCTTTTGCCGCTGGACTCGGGACCGGTCAGTACCAAAACCTTCATCGGCGTTTCACCGTGCCAGCGCAGGGTCGGCGCGCCAGTCGCGCCAACCTTGCACGGCGAGCAGCGTGAACAAAGCGTACAGCGCCGCTGTCAAGTACAGCGCTTTGTAGAGGAAAAGGCCGACGAAAATGACATCCAGCACGATCCACAAGGGCCAACATTGAACACGTTTCTGCGCCATCCACACCTGCGCGACCAGGCTGTACCCGGTCAGGGCGGCATCGAGCCAGGGCTGCGCTGCGTCGGTGAAATGCGCCATCGCCGCGCCGAGCAGCAGGCTCACCACACCGCCGATGACCAGGCTGATCAGCAGGCCGCCGCTGCCCAGCGAGGAGACGATGCGGCCGGTTTCGACATTGCCGCGTCGTGTCCATTGCCACCAGCCGTACAGTTGCAGGGCGGCGTACACAACCTGCAAGAGCATGTCCGAATAAAGCTTCACATCGAAGAAGATCCACGTGTACAGCAACACCATCACCAGTCCGATCGGCCAGCACCAGGGGTTTTGTTTGACTGTCAGCCAGACGGCGATGACACCGAGTGCGGCAGCGAACAGTTCAAGCCCGGACATGGCAACTCCTGCGAAGGGACGAAAAAAGGGTCGGCGATTGTAAGCGCTTTATGGGTGCCATGGGGGCAATGGGCGAGGGCTGTTGAGCAAAAAAGCGGCGTAGGCCAATTGTCACCGAGGGTCGATTACAGTAACCGGCCAAACGCCAGTATCCATGTTAGAGCGTTCGTCGAACAGGTCTGCTAGCATCGCCGGCGCTTACATGCCTGCGGACGTGAATCTTGCCTGTTCATGCGGTTTTTCTGACCGCACACCGTGCGTGCAATGTTGCTCAATAATTCAAGAGAGCCCTGCCATGAGCAGGCTCCATTCGGGGGAATGATGGATCTTTGGACCGCCGCACAGGCGCTGATACTTGGGGTTGTCGAAGGACTGACCGAGTTTTTGCCGATTTCCAGTACCGGCCACCAGATTATCGTCGCCGACCTGATCGGCTTCGGTGGCGAAAGGGCAATGGCTTTCAACATCATTATTCAACTGGGCGCGATCCTGGCCGTGATCTGGGAATTTCGCCGGAAGATTTTCGACGTGGTGACCGGGCTGCCAACCCAGCCACGGGCCAGGCGTTTCACCGCCAATCTGATTGTCGGCGTTCTGCCGGCGATGGTGCTGGGGGTGATTTTCGCCGACATGATTCATTATTACCTCTTCAACCCCATCACCGTCGCTGTGGCGCTGGTGGTGGGCGGCGTGATCATGCTCTGGGCCGAGCGCCGCGAGCACACCATCCGCGCTGAAACCGTGGATGAGATGAGCTGGGTCGACGCGCTCAAAATCGGTTTCGCCCAATGCCTGGCGATGATTCCGGGTACTTCGCGCTCGGGATCGACCATCATTGGCGGGCTGTTGTTCGGGCTGTCGCGCAAGGCTGCCACCGAGTTCTCGTTTTTCCTGGCGATGCCGACCATGATCGCCGCATCGGTGTATTCCGGTTACAAGTACCGCGACCTGTTTCAACCAGATGACTTCGCCGTGTTCGCGACGGGATTCATCACCTCATTCATCTTCGCGATGATCGCGGTGCGTGGCTTGCTCAAATTCATTGCGAATCATAGCTACGCGGTGTTTGCGTGGTACCGGATCGCGTTCGGTCTGTTGATTCTGGCGACCTGGCTGTTTGGCTGGATCGACTGGACCAGCGTGCAGGCCTGACCGATGAGTGCGCGCCTTCAGACCGACGCCAGCGGCCGCCGCACGCCGACGATGCTGCGCTTTGCGAAACTCAAGGTGCTGTTGCTAGTGGCGTTCTGCGCGCTGCCGGTTTACGGCGTCGCGACGATCTGGCTGCAAAACAGCTCATGGCTGCCATGGCTGCCCGCCGCGATCTATCTGGTCATGAGCGTCATCACCTTCGGATTTTACGGTTACGACAAGCGGCAAGCTCGCGGTGAGGGACGCCGTACGCCGGAGAAACTGCTCCATGGACTGGAGCTGCTCGGCGGCTGGCCCGGAGCGCTGGTCGCGCAGCAGGTCTTTCGCCACAAAACCCGCAAGGTTGCCTTTCAAGTGGTGTTCTGGCTGATCGTGCTGTTGCACGAGTTGTTCTGGATCGACCGCATCGTGCTCGGCGGCAACTTCATCGCCCGACACTTTTACTGACGGCTGCAGGGCCGCTCACAGTTTCAGCGCGACCTGTCGTTTCTTCGCCAGCTTGCTCACCACCCGTTGATGCGATTGCGTCAGCAGGTCACGCAGTTCCTCACTGCCGATGGCGTAGGGGTACGTCAGAGTGATCCAGTGGGCGCGTGCGAGGTAAGGAGCAGGGCCCACGCCGGGGCGATCGACGTAGCCGAGAAACAGCTCGCTGCCCACCTTGAATGACAAGTCATCACCGGCCAGGCCCATGACCGCGAACATTTTCGTGTCGGCGATGGAGAACACCCGCACGCCGCCCCATTTGTAATCCTCACGCGCGCCCGGCAGGCTCAGGCAGAACGCGGCCACTTCGTCACGGTGCATGGTCATCCTCATTCATGATGTCTGACGCCCAAGGGCGCCGGGGTCAGCGGTCACAGCGGGCGTTGACCACTGTTGAACGCGGTTTCCAGATGGTCCAGCCACGCCCGCACGGCGGGAAGCACGCCACGCCGGTGGGGATAGACAGCTTGCAACCAGGCAGACGGACAGTGCCAGTCCGGCAGCAGCCGAACCAGCGCACCGCTGGCCAGCTCGTTTTCGCAATACATCATCGGCAGGACGGTAAACCCCAGTCCGGCCAGGGTGGCTGCCTTGCGCATTTCAAAATCCTCCACGCTCAACCTTGGCTGCATCGCCAGATCGAAACGCTCGCCCGCCGCATTGTGCAAGCGGGCACGGGCCAGGCGATCGGAATCCAACGCGCCGAGGAAGGGCAGCGAGGTCAGTTCCCGCGGATGGCTGACTCGGTTGGCCTGGGCAAAATGCGGCGCGGCGACCACTTCGGTCTGAGCTTCTCTGAGCCGACGGGTCACCAGGTTCAGCTCTTCATCGTCAGCCTCACGCACCCGCAGCGCGACGTCGATGCCTTCATTGATCAGGTCCACACGCCGGTTGACCAGCAGCAGATCGAGCTGAACCTGCGGGTAGTGCTGGAGAAAATCCCGGACCAGCGGGGTGAGTTGACTGGCCAGCCCTACTGGACTGCTGACCCGCAGCGGGCCTCGCGGTTCGGACGTCGCGCTGGCAACCACTTCGTCGGCAAGCTCCGCCTCCAGCAGCATGGCCTGGCAGTGTCTGAGGTAGCGTTCTCCGAGCGCCGTGAGTTGCATCTTGCGGGTCGTGCGCTGCAGCAACCGCGCGTTCAAACGAATTTCCAGTTCGGCGATGCGTCGCGACAGTCGGGATTTGGGAATGCCCAGCAAACGGCCTGCTGCCGCAAACCCGCCCGCTTCGACGACTTTGGCGAAGTAAAACAGGTCGTTAAGGTTTTTCGGGTCGCCGGGGATCACGTATCAGAACCTTCGCGGTTGAGCAGGGACGACGATTGTACGACGAACCGGGCCTGATCGAGCGTTATCACAGGCCGTTGAATGTAGCAGTGGCGCCTTCCGTCGACCTTCATCCTGCACGGCAGAACTTTAGATTGTAGTTGTAATCCTTTGCGAGGTATCAGCCATTCAGAGGAAGTGTGCACATGCCTGTTAATGAACAACCGTTTCAGGGCGTCAGGTTGCAGGTCGCGTCCGAGAAGTCTTACGACGCGCTGTTGACTGCGTTACTCGACGACATCGGCCATGCGCCGGTGAAGATGGATGAGATGGTAAACCGGCACGCGTCGTGGGACGCCTTTCGCGACGAGATCGAGCGCAAAGCGGGACCCAGCGGCTTCATGCTGTTTTCACTGCTCGATCATGGCGCTTGGACGCGAAAGGCCGGGTTGTCACAACGGGCCATGCGCGTGGTACTGGGAAACCCGTTGATTGCTATCACCATGCTCAAGCACGACCCGCGTTCGGGGCTGTTCGCTCCGGTTGAACTGTTGCTGCTGGAAGAGTCCGCCAACACCAGCAGCATCGTTTACGTCAGACCTTCGTCGCTGATGGTGGTGGAGCCTGATCAGCCGCTGCTCGACGCAGCCACCGCCCTCGACCGCAAGCTTGCGGCGCTGGTGAGTAAAACGGCGGGAGGGTGAGCGGGCTGTGACAGGTGCCGGCCCTGCGAGCGGGCCGGCTTGTATGGTTGACAGCGCGGCGTTGCACCGCGTCGTCTGACAGTTATCCTGCCGGTCAGCGGTAGCGTTCCAGCCAATGGGCGTAAGGTGCAGGCAGCATCCAGGACGCTTTGTCCACACCCAGCTCTTTGGCGGCAAAGTAAGCCCAGTGCGGGTCGGCCAGATGAGCGCGGCCTACGGAAACCAGGTCCAGCTGACCGGCTGCGATGGCGTCATGTGCCAATTGTGGCGTGCCGAAGCCCCAGGCAGAGGTCACCGGCAGGCCCGCTTCGCGGCGCACCCGCTCTGCAACCGGACCCATGAATGCGGGCCCCCACGGGATGTTGGCCTGGGGGATGGTGAAGCCAACGCTGACACTCAGCAGGTCCAGGCCGCCGCCCTTGAATTTCCTCGCCAGTTCAATGGACTCGGTCAGCGTCTGCTCGTCGCGGCCGTCGTATTCGATCACCCCGAAACGGGCAGTGAGCGGCAGGTTTTCCGGCCATACTTCGCGCACGGCCGCCAGCGTTTCAAGGAGAAACCGGCTGCGGTTTTCGAAGCTGCCGCCATAGGCGTCCGTGCGTTTGTTGGAGTGCTCCGAGAAGAAGCTCTGCGCCAGGTAGCCATGGGCAAAATGCAGTTCGATCCACTCGAAGCCCGCGTCGCGGGCACGGCGCGCGGCATCCACGAAGTCCTGACGCACGCGGGCGATGTCGTCCAGGGTCATTTCCTGCGGGACTTTGGGCAGGTGCTCGCCGAAAGCGATCGGCGAGGGCGCCAGGGTTTTCCAGCCACGGGGATCGTTTTCTGGAATGTGGTCGTCACCTTCCCAAGGGCGGTTGGCACTTGCCTTGCGGCCGGCGTGGGCGATCTGGATGCCGGGCACCGAACCCGCTGCCTTGATGGCGTTGACCACCGGAACGAATGCCTGAGCGTGTTCGTCGCTCCAGATACCCGCACAGCCCGGTGTGATGCGTCCTTCCGGTGACACGGCGGTGGCCTCGACCACGACCAGACCGGCGCCGCCACGGGCCATGCTGGCGAGGTGCACATGGTGCCAGTCGTTGATCACGCCGTCCTCGGCCATGTACTGACACATCGGCGGAATGGCGATGCGATTGCGTAGCGTGATGTCCTTTAAAGTGAACGGCTCGAACAGTGCGGACATGTAAGTGTCTCCGGTGATGGTTGATTCGTTTGTTCGATAGTATTCGAAATATGGCTTAATCGCTAACCCCTCGCTATGATTCGCCCCATGCGAGCCTTCAAACATCCTTTTCCTTCCGAGTTCGTGCTTGAGCGTGTGCTGTATGCACTCAGCGATCCTGTGCGCCTGGAAATCGTCCGTTACCTGGCCAATACCCAAGAGGCGACTTGCGGCGAACTGGATGGCGGTCGTCCCAAGTCGAGTATGTCCCATCACTTTCGCGTGCTGCGTGATGCCGGTCTGGTCCAGACCCGGAACATCGGCACGACGCACATGAACTCGCTGCGCGCCGATGAGCTCGATCAGCGATTTCCCGGTCTGCTGCCATGCATTCTGGCGCAACGCTGATCACGCACTGTATGTGCAGAGTTTTTCATGAATGAAGAGCGAGTCGGGCGTGTGACCCGTGGCATGAACGCGCGCCTGCATCCCTGCAGACGCGCGCTTTGCCATCAGACCTTCAGACCTGCGCGGCGGTCAGGACTGGACTCAATGCCCGGTCACCTGGCCCAGGTCATCGCCTGAGGTGGTTTTCATGTCGCTGCTGCGCAGCCTGGCGACGTCATCGGCCGTCACTTCGCTGGCCTGGTTGCCCCAACTGGTACGAATGAAGTTCACCACGGCGGCGACCTTCTCGTCGTTCAGGCGCCAGGCGAATGCCGGCATGGTGAAGTTCGAAGGTGCCGTATGGGTCGCCGGGACGGTGCCGCCTGCCAGCACCACGTGAATCAGCGAAGTCGGATCGGCCGTCTGAACCACCGGATTACCGGCAAGCGCTGGGAAGACCCGGGTGTAGCCCTGGCCATCGGTGCGGTGGCACGCTGCACAGTTGTCGATGTAGACCGACGCCCCCGGTTTGCTGTCGTCGCCTTTCCACAGCGCATCGGCGACCTGCCTGTCATAGACATGCGGCTTGTCGTCCGGATTGCTGGCAGGCAGCGTCTTCAGATAGCGGGCAATGGCTCTGAGGTCGGCATCGCTCATGTACTGCATGCTGTGCTCGACCACATCGCTCATGCCACCGAACACCGCGCTGCGGTCACTGCGGCCGGTCTTGAGGAACTGCATCAGGTCGTCTTCGCTCCAGCTGCCCAGGCCATCCTTGTGGTCGCCGCGCAGGTTTTTGGCAATCCAGCCTTCGAGCGGCGCGCTGCCGGCCAGAAACTGGCTGCCTTCGGCCGGGGTCAGTGCTTTTTCCTGCATCGTCAGTGCGCGCGGTGTGTGACAGGCGCCGCAATGACCCAGCCCCTCGACCAGATAGGCGCCGCGGTTGACCACTGCATCAGCACTGGCCGTCGGCTCGAAAGCCTTCACCGGCGGAGCGAACAGGCTGCGCCAGATCGACAGGGGCCAGCGCATGCTCAGCGGCCAGGGGATGTCCGTGGGTTTGTTCGGCTCGGCGACAGGCGCGACGCCCTTCATGAAATACGCATACAGCGCATGCATGTCGTCATCGCTGACCCGCGCGTAGGACGGGAAGGGCATCGCCGGGTAAAGCGTGCTGCCGCTTTTGCCGATGCCGTGCCGCACGGCCTGATCGAAGTCTTCGAAGCTGTACTGGCCGATGCCGGTCGGATCCGGCGTGATGTTGGTGGAGTACACCGTACCGATCGGCGTTTCCATCGGTAAGCCGCCGGCAAACGGCTTGCCGCCCTTGGCGGTGTGACAGGCCACGCAATCACCGGCTCGCGCCAGGTATTCGCCCTTTTTGACAAGCGCGTCGTCGTCGGCTGCCAGCACGCACGTACTGGCGCTGAACAGCACAGAGGCGATCAACAGTGTTTTCATGCTCATCGCTCCTTAAGCCTGCACCAGCGGGCCGGGGTTTTTCAGGTACTGCTCGCGGATCGCCCGGGCAGACCAGTACGTCAGCGCCGCCACCAGGCCAGTCGGGTTGTAACCCAGGCCTTGCGGGAACGCGGAAGCGCCCGGCACGAACACGTTGTGCACGTCCCAGCATTGCAGGTAGCGGTTCAGCGCACTGGTCGTCGGATCGGTGCCCATGATCGCGCCGCCGTTGAGGTGGGTGGTCTGATAGTTCGCCGTGTTGAAGTGCTCCTTGACCTTCTTGCCAAGCACCGCAATGGTTTTCGGATTCATGGCCTGAGCCACCTTGGTCAGCTTCTCGACCATGAACTGATTCATCTTGATGTCGTTTTCCTGCCAGTCGAACGTCATGCGCAGGAGAGGCTGGCCATACGCGTCGCGATAGGTCGGATCGAGGTCCAGGTAATTGCCGCGGTAGGACTGATGCGCGCCATGGGCGTCCATCGACAATTGATGGGTGTAATAGTCGATGGTCGCTTTCTTCCAGCCGCTGCCCCAGGTCGGGGTGCCGGGCGGGTTGGCGACACCGGCGATAGGACGACTGCCGGCCTGGTTGACCCACATCGGCGAACCGCCGACGAAGCCGTGGGGGCCATGATCGAAGTTGTCCGCGTTGAAGTCGTCGATCGCAACGCCGTTGCCGCCCGCGCCGATGAAGTTGTTGGTGTAGGTGTCCTTGTCGAAGAACGCCTTGACGGTGCCCATGTTCTGGTAAGCAAAGTTGCGGCCCACGACGCCTTCGTTCTTGATCGGGTCATAAGGCTTGCCGATGCCCGACAGCAGCATCAGACGGACGTTGTTGAACTGGAACGCGGCGAGGATCACCAGATCGGCCGGCTGCACGACTTCGCGCCCTTGGGCATCGATGTAGGTGACGCCGGTGGCCTTGCGCCGGGTGTCGTCCAGATTGACCCGCAGCACGTGGGCGTTGGTGCGCAGCTCGAAATTCGGCACCTGGCGCAGCGCGGGCAGGATGTTGACGTTCGGCGAGGCCTTGGAATACATGTAGCAGACATAGCCGCTGCAGAACCCGCAAAAGTTGCACGGCCCCATCTGCGCGCCATACGGATTGGTGTAGGGCCCCGAGGTGTTGGCCGACGGCAGGTTGTAAGGCTTGTAGCCCAGTTCGGTGGTGGCCTTCTGGAAGATCTGCGCGGAAACCACGTTTTTCTGCGACGGCAGCGGGAACGGATTGGAGCGGTCGGGCGCGTAAGGATTGCCGCCCTTGCCCTCGCCGACGACCTGGCCGTTGACGGTCCAGGCCTGGCCCGAAGTGCCGAAGACCTTTTCCGCGAAATCGAAATACGGCTCCAGCTCTTCGTAGCTGACACCGAAGTCCTGGATGGTCATGCCTTCGGGTATGAATTTCTTGCCGTACCGTTCCTCGTAGTGGCTGCGCATGCGCAGTTCGATCGGATCGACACGAAAATGCACGCCCGACCAATGCAGACCTGCGCCGCCCACGCCCTTGCCAGGCAGGAAAGCACCCAGTTGGCGGTTGGGCAGGGCCACATCATTGACGCTGTGGCGGATGGTTACGGTTTCCTTCGAGACGTCGACGAACAGTTTCTTGCGCACGCTGTAAGTCAGCTCATCGATGACCTGCGGGTAGTTGCCGTCTGGATAGGTGTCCTGCATGGGACCGCGTTCGAGGGCGACAACCTGCAAGCCGGCTTCAGTAAGCTCTTTGGCCATGATCGCGCCAGCCCAGCCAAATCCGACGATCACCGCGTCCACTTTCTTCATTTCATTGGCCACGACTCAAGCCCTCTCGCCACGGATGGACACGGGAGGGAAGGGATACGCTTCGTTGCGCTCTACCCAGTCCATGAAGTCGGCGCGCGCGCCGGGAAAACCGATCTGTCGCCAACCGACCATGTCCTTGTTGCCGCCGTGAACCGGATCGCAGAAGAACCCTTCGCGGGTGTTCTGCACCAGCAGGCTGAAGAACGCTTTGGCCGGGAGCTCATCGAAATGCAGCTCTCCTGCTTCGATCTTGCCGAGAATCTGGTCTCGGGTAGCGCTGTCTTGCGCGGCGAAATTTTTTTTCATCTGCGTCAGGCACCACGCATCTGTCGCGGCGATGCCGAGGCGATAGATCTGTTGCGGGTTCAATTGCAGCTGATAACCCATTTCGGCGGGCGCATCGGTCACGAACGGGCCTTGCATGTACCACTGCGCACCGGTGGCGTAGGGCGTGTTCATCTGGCGATCAATGTACTCCGCTGCGCCGGCTTCCAGCGCTCCCGGGCCGTGTTCGTCGGCCGGGATGATCCTGGACACCGCAGCCTGCAGAAACGCCCATTCCTCGGCGGTGAAGAATGCCGGGTGATAATCGCCAGACGCGGGCGTCGCGGGCACATGAGCGTTGGCGGGGGCCGGAGCTGTCGGCGCAGCCATGAGTTGTTGGGCTGTGACGCCAAGCCCTGTACTGGCCAGGGTCACCGCCGGAATCATCGTCAGGCCTTTGCGCAGAAAGTCCCGGCGGCCTCCGTCGGGGATGGAGTGGCTGTCGTCCATTTGATCCTCACAGGTCATCGTATTGAAGTGAAATGCTGGTCGTGGAGCGGCATCCCGCTGCACGTCACGGCTTGAATCGATCGGGGAAATACGGGTTCTGCCGATTGCAGGGACGATATTATGACTGAATGTGAAACCGGTTTCAGGGCTATTGGTCAGCCGTGCTGATTCTTGAAGTATGAGTACGCATAGAGGGCGATAATCCGCGCGTCGGTCACCCCATTGTCCTGTTAATGGAACGATCTATCGCAGTTTCGCTGACTAATCAGCCATTGACTTGCAAGGTAGGATGATCGCCATTCAGTCGCCCCGTCGCGATTCTTCACTTGGGAAGCACGTTATGAAACTGTTGCACATTGATTCCAGCATCCTTGGCGATCACTCCGCTTCGCGTCAGCTGAGCCGCAGCGTGGTCCAGTCGTTCACCGCAACGACGCCTGACACTCAGGTGGTCTACCGTGACCTGGCCAACGACGCACTGAGCCACTTCTCCGGCGCCACACTGGCCGCTGCCGGCACGCCGGCAGAAGGTCGCGACGCGGCGCAGAAGCTGGAAGTGGAAACCAATGAAGCCACGCTGGAAGAATTCCTGTCGGCGGACGTCGTCGTCATCGGCGCACCGATGTACAACTTCACCATCCCGAGCCAGTTGAAAGCCTGGATCGATCGCATCACCGTTGCAGGCCGCACGTTCCGCTACACCGAAGCCGGTCCGGAAGGCCTGTGCAAAGGCAAGAAAGTGGTGATCGTGTCCACCGCCGGCGGCCTGCATGTCGGTCAGCCCACCAGCGTCGGTCACGAAGACCTGCTCAAGGTGCTGTTCGGTTTCATCGGCGTGACTGACCTGCAGTTCGTGTTCGCCCACGGCCTGGCCTACGGCGACGAGCCACGTGTCGCAGCCATGGCCGCCGCGCAGAAACACATCGACGAAACACTGTTCGCCTGATGCCGTGAGACGTGCCGCTGATCGGCACGCTTGAGCGCGAGCCAGACTGTAAGCCCCGTCATCCAGGCCCCAAGCCCCGGTTGACGGGGCTTTCGTCGTTTAGGCAATGCGTCTTTCGGTTTGCCGTCGATGTGTTCAGTCAAGCGACAGACTTTGCGATTTCTTTGCGAGTAACCTTGCTCCCAGGGCAGTAAAATCGCCGCCGATCCTGCCGGCAAAGTGACAAGCCCGGCCGACGCGCCCGTTTTTCTGAGCTTGGCCCGCCTTGTGCACTATTGATCTAACAACGTTTCTGAATGTTATCGATGCCGCTCGGTCAGATAGCCACAGACACCGTTTTATAGGGAACTCAGACCCGCTGCGTCTGATTCGACAAGCACGGATTGATAAGGTGAGGGGCATTGCAATGATGCGTCTTTGTGCAGTGATGATAATCAGCCTGTTCAGCGGCATGATTTCGGTGCAAGCCGCAGAGTCGGACGCGTGGAGCGTGGGCTTCCACGAGCTGACCTTTCTGGATCCGCTGGATTCCCGGCCCATGCATGCCTTCGCCTTTTATCCGTCGACCGACGAAGAACACGTGACCCGCGTTCAGGGGTATCCGATTGAGGCCACCGAAGACGCCCGCATCGCCATGGGCCGTTTTCCGCTGCTGATGCTTTCCCATGGCAATACCGGCACGCCGCTGGCCCAGCATGATCTGGCGACGTCGCTGGCGCGCAAGGGGTTTGTCGTGGTGGCGGTTTTTCACCCCGGTGACAACTACCTCGATCACAGCCGGCTGGGCAGCCTGAGCAATCTCTACGGCCGGCCGCTGCAGATTTCCGAAGCGATCAGCGCGGCGCTGCTCGATCCCATGCTGTCGCCTTACATCAGTGCCCGCCGCGTCGGTGTCATCGGTTATTCGGCGGGTGGCGAGACCGCATTGATCCTCGCGGGTGCTCAGCCGGATCTGCAGCGGTTACGCCATTACTGCATGGAACGCCCGCAGGACAGAGACGCCTGCAAAACCCAGGGTGAACTGCTCGCCGATCGCGATGACCTGCACGCTCAGGCCGATCCACGGGTCGGCGCGCTGATGCTGATGGCGCCGCTGGGGCTGATGTTCGGTCGTCACACGCTGTCCGACGTGCATGTGCCGGTGTTGCTGTACAGCGGCGATGGCGATGAATTGCTGGCCATCGACAAGAACGCAGAGGCGCTGGCGCGCAAGCTGCCCGAAGTCTCGGATTTCAAATTACTGGCCGGGGCCGGGCATTTTGTCTTCATGGCGCCGTGCGATGACGAACAGCGCGCCACTCAGCCGGGTCTGTGCACTGATGCACTGGGCGTCGACCGCGAGGATATTCACCGCAACCTCAGTGCCGAGGCAGTGGAATTCTTCGGCAGCACGCTCGGCGCGCCAATGAGCACGGCAGGCATGCAGACCGCGGTGCATCAACAATAAGCGCCTGACGTCAGGCATTACCCTTGATGACCTTGCCGCGGCGCTCGCCGATCTGCTTTGCCTGACCATCCCGTTGCTTGCCGGTGCGCGCTTCACTGATAAGCGCCGGGATCAACGGACCTTCGGGCAGGTTTTTCCAGAACCGTGTTGGCAGATGGCCTTGCATGACTTTGGGATTGAGTCGCGCAGGGTTGAAGATGTGGCTGTAATACGTCAGCCACAGTTGCCCGTGTGGGTCCTCGGCGTTACGCGCCAGGGCTTGCCAGGCCGGCGGGCATTCACGCTGATGGATCAACCGCTGCCCGTCGTAGAAGACGCCGTCTTTGGGGGTCGCGATCATCCAGCGGTGTCGGCCCATGCGGCCGATGAAGTGCTCGCTGGCGCTGCGCAGAATGTCGTGGGCCGGTTCGTGCCAGGCCACGTATTCGGGCAGCGTTTCCATTTCCAGCAACGCGGCCTTCGCCGCCAGGTCTTCGGCTTCCTCGCTGACCGGCAGGGCGACGAAACGCAGAAACGCATGAAGATGATGCGCTTCACGGCTGACTTGCTTGAGCCGTCGATGCAACTCGCTGCCGAGTTTGTCACCCGCCAGCATGGCGGTCCGGTCACCGTGACTCACGCGCCAGAGCACTTCATACAACAGGCTCCAGCGCTGATCGCCGCAATATTGCCCGGCGTTCTGCAGCAGCTCCAGCAGCGCCAGAGGAATACGCGCCTGAAACGGACCGGCTTGCTCGGGATAATGCGTGTCGCTGGCGAAGAGATCGGCGTCCTGCGCCACGCTCCAACTGACCTGATCCGGATCGATCTGATGACTGAGCAACCAGCGCGCCTGCTGTCGCCAGGTGTCGAAGCGGTCCTCGCAATCGAGAATGATCATGCCCAGAGCGCCATCTGCTGTGGTTGCGGACGGTCGCGCAACTGTTCGCGCAGGGCCACGCTGGAAGTTTCTGCCTGACGAGGGTGGTAGTCGCTGGTGATGATGAACGGACGTGCCTTGGCCAGCACGCAGCGCAGGCGCGTCAGGTCTTCATAACGGATGCGCCGCTGACGGCGCAGCTCGATCAGGCGTTTGGTGGTGCGAATGCCGATCCCCGGAATGCGCGCGATCATCGCCGGTTCCGCGCGATTGAGGTCAAGCGGGAAAACCTCTCGATGCTCCAGCGCCCAGGCCAGTTTCGGATCGATGTCCAGCGCCAGATCGCCGGGACCTTGAAGCAGCTCGGTTGCACGATAGCCATACCCGCGCAGGAGAAAGTCTGCCTGATACAGGCGATGCTCGCGCAGCAGCGGCGGGGCGGCGAGTGGCACGCTTTTCGGACTGTTGGGGATCGGGCTGAACGCCGAGTAGTAAACCCGCTTCAGGCGGAAGTCGCCGTACAGCGACTCGGCAGTGTGCAACAGCGTGCTGTCGTCGGTGGCATCGGCGCCTACGATCATCTGCGTACTTTGCCCGGCAGGCGTGAAGCGCGGCGCCTTGGGTTCATTGAGAATGGTCTGCTGACCGGTGTAAATGGTCTGCATGGCCTGTCTGATCGAACCCATTTCTTTCTCGGGGGCCAGGGTCTGCAAGCCTGCCTGCGTCGGCAATTCGATATTGACGCTGAGGCGGTCAGCGTATCGGCCAGCTTCCTCGATCAGCGCCGGGTCGGCTTCGGGGATGGTCTTGAGGTGAATGTAGCCGCGAAATTCGTGCTCTTCGCGCAGCAGTCGGGCGACACGCACCAGTTGTTCCATGGTGTAGTCGGCCGAGCGAATGATGCCGGAGCTGAGGAAAAGCCCGCTGACGCAGTTACGGCGATAGAAATCCAGAGTCAGCGTGACCACTTCTTCAGGGCTGAAACGCGCTCTCGGCACATCGCTGGAGCGTCGGTTGACGCAATACTGGCAGTCGTACAGACAGAAGTTGGTGAGCAGAATTTTCAGCAACGACACACAGCGGCCGTCAGGTGTGTAGCTGTGGCAGATTCCCATGCCGGTGCTCGATCCGATGCCGGACTTGCCTTCGGAGCTGCGTTTAGGCGCTGCGCTGCTGGCGCAGGAGGCGTCGTATTTGGCCGCGTCAGCGAGGATGCTCAGCTTGTCGATCAGCTGCATGGATTTTCTCGATACTGTTTTTATGTACAGTATCGAGTTCCGGGGCGGCGAACAAGCGCCGTATGAGTGGAAGTTCGCGCGCGGTCATGCCAGATGCGCGGAATGACGACTGGAACGAAGAAGACCCGGCGTTCAGACCGGTCGGGTGCTCAACTGATGCGCTGCACCAGATCCTTCAACTCACCGAAATCTTTCACCGGATGAAAGTTGGCGTGACCGAGAAACGCCGAAAAGTCGGTGTCGCCATAGCCTGCGACCTGAGCGCCCGCGCCCAGCCCGGCCTGTACACCCGGAATGCTGTCTTCGACCAGCAGGCATTCAGCTGCACAGAGCCCGAGCAGCCCGGCAGCGTGCTCGATCAGAACGGGCGAGGGCTTCCACGCTTCAACCTCATACGCACTGACAATCAAACCATGGAACACGTCCAGCAGGCCTACCGTGCTCAGACAGGTTTCGATTTTACTGCGCGGGCCGTTGGAGGCCACGCACTTGGGCAGCGTCAGCCCGCGCACGAACTCCACGGCGCCCGGCATTTCTTCAAGTTGATCCTGCAGCAGCGGCAGCGTGCGGGCGCGGAAGGCGTTGACGATCTCGATGTTGGGCAGCCACGGATAATCGCGGCACAGGCCTTCCATGCACAACGCGAACTGCACGCCACGAAAGCGCTGCAGTACCTCATCGAGGGTCAGGGAGACTTCATGCTCCAGCAGAATGTCCCGCAGAAGCCCGGCCGCGAGGCGTTCGCTGTCCACCAGGGTTCCGTCGCAGTCGAAAATGACGCCGGCAATATTCAAACAGGGCTCTCCCGTAAAGCGTGATCGTGTTCGGGGCGGTTGGACCGGCATTATCCGGAAAAGTTGAGAAGGGGGTGTGAAGACTGACCTACGGTCGTGTTACAGAAGGCCGTTGTGAGCGCAAAGGATGACATGAGATCCAGTCAATCTGCCGACCGGCAACGAAGCGCACACCGTTGCCGTCGACAGGCTGAATTGTTGCAACGTGGCTTACAGCGAAACGGGTGTCACCAGCGAGCCGTCGGCGAAGAAGGCGCTGATGTTGGCAAACACCAGATCGGCCATGGCCTGGCGTGTTTCGTAAGTGCCCGAACCAATGTGCGGGGTCAGCACCACGCTGTCCAGCGAGAGCAGTTCGGCGGGCACGTTCGGTTCGTCTTCGAACACGTCCAGGCCCGCGCCGGCGATTTCCGACTCCAGCAGCGACGCCACCAACGCCTGCTCGTCAACCACCGAGCCCCGTGCGACGTTGATCAGGTAGGACGACGGGCCGAGCGCCTTGAGAACGTCGCGGTTGATCAGATGCTGGGTGTCCGGGCCGCCCGGCACGATCACGATGAGGTAGTCCGACGCCTTCGCGAGCGCTTGCAGGTCGGCGTAATGTGTGTAGGAAACGTCGGGATACGCCTTGCCGCGTCGATAGTAGGCGATGTTCATCTCGAACGCTGCCGCGCGCTTGGCGATGGTCTTGCCGATCTTGCCCAGGCCGACGATGCCGCAGGTTTTGCCACACAAGTCATTGCCCAGCGGGAATTTGCCGGACGGCCATTTGCCTGCCCGTATGAAGCGTTCGGCTTCGCTGATGCGCCGCGACACGCACAGCATCAGCGCCATGGCAGTTTCCGCGACGGCGTTGTTCAGCACGTCCGGCGTGTTGCTCAACTGAATGCCGCGACGCGCGAGATATTCGGTATCGACGGCGTCGTAGCCCACGCCAAAGCTGTTGACCACTTGCAGATTGGGTAAGCGGTCCAGAATCGCGTTGTCGGTGCCGTACACACCACTGGTGATCACGCCGCGCACCTTGTCGCCATGCTCGGCCGCCCAGGCGTCGAGGTCCTTGATCTCCCAGCGGTTGTGCACCGCGAAATCGCGATCCAGATTCTGCGTCAATGCCGCATGCATCGGGCCCCAGACCAGAACATCGGCTTTCTTGTCGCTCATTGTTTCCTCCTTGCGCTGCGGCTCCGTCGACCGGGCCGCAGCCTGATTGCACGTGCGGATGACGTCTTCAGCCGTTCTTGTTTAACACAGGTTGCGCCTCGGAGCGGCCCGATTTGAGCAACTCGGCGATGGCCATGGTCAGCAGTGGCGCGAACAGGGCGAAGTACGAACTGTCGATGCCGTAAGGGTTGCCGGCCAGGAACCAGCCGATCGTAGAGATCACCGAGAGGATCACACCCGCCAGTGCGCCGCCTCCGGTGCCGAACTTTGGCGCGTAGAAGCACATCAGCACGATCACCGCGAGGGTGGCGCGCAAGGCTTTGCCGAGGAAAGCGATCAGCAGGATCTTGTCGGCGTACAGCGCCAGGATCAGGGGCAGGAAGCCGATCACAACGATCGCCAGGCGAATGAAAATCACCGATTTCCGATCGCTCTTTTCCTTGTTGAAGAAGGGGTCGTAGAAGTCTTTCATCGCCAAAGTGGCAGACGCGAGGGTGTTGGCCGAAATGCCGCCGAACAGCGCGCCGGCCAGGCCGATGACCACAAGGCTCGCCGAGAAGGTCGGCATGTGGGCGATCAGGGCAGGGAAGGCGTCAATGGATTTGATTCCCGGATACAGGTAGGCGCTGCACATGCCGATGCCAGCGGCCATGATGCCAAATGGAATCATCAGCGAGGACACATAGAAGCAGGCGCGCTTGGCGGTTTTCTCGTCTTTGGTGCTGACCAGCGCCTGAATCACGTATTGGGTCGCGAAGATCGAGCCGACACCGCCGATCATCCACGCGAAGATCTGGCCCCAGCCCACGCCTGTGAAGTCAAACATGGTTGCCGGAAGCTTCGCTTGCAGCGCACCGATGCCGCCGCTGGCGTTGAGCGCGAAAGCGAGGGCCAGGACGATGCCGATGTACTTGATCACCGCGTGCACGAAATTGGTGTAGACCACCGAGCGCATGCCGCCGACGCTGACGTAAAAGACCGTGATGACGCCGACCAGCAGGATCGCCAGGGTTTTGTCGATATTGAGCACGGCTGCAAGGACCGCGCCGCCGCTGGCGTACAAGGCCACCGACACAATACTCAGCGCGCAGATGGTGAGGACCGATGCGGCGTAGCGTGTGCCTTGGCCGTAGTTCTGCGCCAGGATCCCGGAGATGGTGTTGAGGCCAGTGTCGCGGTATTTCTTGGCCAGCACCAAAGCGAGCAACAGGAAGCCCAACGACAGCGCCACCAGGTTCCAGGCCGCCGAGATTCCGGCTTCGAAACCTTTCTGCGCGGTGCCGATGCTGACCGAGCTGCCGATGAACTCCGACAGCAGCAGGGCGCCGATCAGAAAGGGAGGAAAACTGCGTCCGCCGCCGGTGAAGCCATCGCTGCTTTTAGCGTGTTTGCGCACGCTGTAGCCGATGTAGGACATGACGATGAAGTAGCCGGCGGTCAGGCAAAGGATGATTGTTATTCTTGGGTCCATGGTCTCTCCGTCCCCTGATGGCAGGGTGCGTGGAATGGTGGCGCGAGCGCGAAGGCCCGAGCGTGGGACTGAGTTGTCAGACGACGTTTGAAATCAGACAGCGGCGAGGCATGGGCATGGGCTGCCAGGCATCACAATCTTGTCGTGCGAAGGCGTCTTAAAGCGGCTGGAAAATCGGGAGGGGTTGATGCAAAGGCATGTACAGCGCGGGGGAGTGTGTGTCTTTTCATTTTTATTAGAGGCTCGTGATGAATGTTGAAAGGCAACTCAATACGAAGCATTTGTTATACGTCATCGTACAACGTCACGCAATCGTACTCTTTCAGGAGGACGAATCAAGGGCCGCTGATCGTGATCGAAGGTGCCACGGCTGCGCTGCACAGGAATCAGGGCGACGCTGTTGAAGCCGTTCGTTCCGAGGTTGGAGGCAGTCAGCCTCGCTGCAGAACGGAAGAGGCGGTCCGTTTCCAGGCTGCTTGGGCTGTCAGGGCTTAACAGACTCAGCGCTCGACTGAGCCGCAAATGAGTCACTTATCGCGCCACGCTGTCCATATCCCGCCACCCACTTGAGCGAACAGCGAGGACTCATGCCCGCGAAAGGATTCTTCCGACACATTCCCGCCGCGAGCAGCCTGATCATGGTCACGCTGCTGGCGGGTTGCAGCTCGCGGCCCGATCAAGCGCCGCCGCCGGCGCCCGAGGTGGTGCGCAGCGAGATCGTCCGGTTATTGCCTGCCAGCGTGCCCGACCGCCAGGGCTGGGCCACCGATATCTATCGCGCGTTCGAAGCGCAGAACATCGACCCCACCGTCGAAAACCTGTGTTCGGTGCTGGCCGTGACCGAACAGGAATCCAACTTTCAGGTCGACCCTGCGGTACCTGGCATGGGCAAGATCGCGCAGGACGAAATCGATCGCCGGGCGAGCAAGCTGCACATTCCCAACCTGATTGTGCGCAGTGCGCTGGACATTCGCTCGTCCACTGGCAAGACCTACAACCAGCGTCTGGCGGCGGCCCGTACCGAAAAAGACCTGAGCATGATCTTCGACGATTTCATCGGGCTGGTGCCGTTGGGCCGTACGTTGTTCGGCAACCTCAATCCGGTGCACACCGCAGGGCCGATGCAGGTCAGCATCGAATTCGCCGAGCATCAGGCACAGGATTACCCGTACCCCGTCGAAAGCTCGATCCGCCATGAAGTGTTCAGCCGTCGCGGCGGCATGTACTTCGGGATCGCCCATTTGCTGGGCTACCCGGTGAGTTACGACAAACCGCTTTATCGCTTCGCCGACTTCAATGCCGGCTGGTACGCCAGCCGCAACGCTGCCTTTCAAAGCGCAGTGGCACGGCTTTCGGGCAAGCGTCTGGCGCTGGACGGCGACCTGATCAGCTACGGCTTCACCCCGTCGCTGGGGCAAACGGAACTGGCGGTGCGCAGCCTTCATGAACAGTTGAACATGCGCAATCCGACCATTCGCAGCCAGTTGGAGAAGGGTGAAACCTTGGAGTTCGAGGAGACCGATCTGTACCGAAAGGTCTTCGCGCTGGCCGACAAGGCTGCAGGCAAGCCGCTGCCGCGGGCGATCCTGCCGGGGATCGTGCTTGAAAGCCCGAAAATCACCCGCAAGCTGACCACCGCTTGGTTCGCCCAGCGTGTTGACGAGCGTCGGGTGCGCTGCATGGGGCGCGCATCCGGAAGGCTCAAATAGATGAAGCCGGACGCCGTCCGTCCATTTTTCCGCACGCCTTCGCCTTAAGTGCCTCAAAGCTGCAACGCCCGGATTTTCCGGGTTCGTCCCGAGGAGGTGTTTATGCCAGTCGATCCTGCCATGCCCGTGGATGTTCCACCGGTTACGCCATCGTCCCCTGCCGAAGCCGATCTGGATCCGGATGCGCTTGAAGACGAGGATTACCGCGAAGAACTCAGGGAGCATGAACAGCACAAGGACCAGCGACCTGATGACTGGAACGAGCCGCCGTCGGCACAGGCGCCCAAGCCAGACCAGCCGACACCGCTGTCGGACGATCTGCGTTGATTTCACCGTTTCTGCGCCGGGCCGGAAATGAGATCCGGTCCGGCGCTGCTTATCTAACGCTCAGGAGCCTCAGGTTTTGATTGGTGATTCCCCCGCATCCAATATCATCACGAGCAGTACCCCTGTTTCCGACAGCCAGACCGCTGACGCGCTTTTGTTTGGCTCGCCAAAAGATCGCCTGGATTTCTATCGAAAGGAAATCCAGTACGAAACCGCGATCCTCTCCAATCGCACCAACGCCTATCTGTCAGCTCAATCGTTTCTGGTCATTGCCTTCGCGTCATCGATGGCAAACCTGAATCCCGAGTGGGGCAAGCTGTTCACGCTGGTGGTCCCGCCGTTTCTGACGTTGCTTGGGCTGATCAGCTCGATGCATGCCTGGCCCGGTATCCGCGCGGCGTACGAGATCATCGATCATTGGCACTTCAAGCAGAGCCAATTGCTGCGCAGCCAGCCGGCAATGGGGTTGGCCTATGACGATTCACCGTTGTTTTCGGAGCACGAGTCAAGCGAGAAAGGCTATCGCAAGTCGCTGCTGTTCTCTATGCGCACGCCCTGGCTGTTCAGTGCGTTCTGGTTTCTGCTTGGCGCGTTTTCGATCTACGCCCAGGTCACAGACAGTCTTTTGTGACGCAGCGCACAGCGTGATCGCCTGGGCGTCCCGACATCTCACCGCCCACCTTCACTCAGCCATCGGCCTGCGCACTTTGACGGTCCGCCGACTTCGATCACAAGGAGGGGATTCGATGCTGCTCACCCCAGAGCTGCGCAGGACGCTGGAGAGCAATTTCTGCCGCTGGCCTGTGAGTGAACGGTCAAGCCCAACGGGAAGCCGATGCTGAAAATCTTCGACCGTAGCACCGGGCCTGTCGCGGTGCCGGTCGACGATCAGTCCATCGCGGACTTGACGACCGTGCGCACCGTCGCTGAACTGATTGCGCAATTGCATTGCATCGGTGCCTTTTTCGATGTCGCTCGGATCTCCGACTATAGTTCCCGCGAACACCTCGCGCCCTCACAGTGACGACGGCCTGAAATTGTTCCGTTGATCGGGAGGAATAATGGAACCATTCCCGTCGGGTGATGTTACCTTGACACCAAGTCGGCGACCGCGTATTTCGTCACGCCTGTTCGCGCCCGCGAAAATGCTTTGCATTTAATGGTTTAGAACCCCGATCTGGACGCATCCGGATCGACTTCCCCGTACTTTCGTAGGTCCGCTGTTGTCGATCAGAGCCATCGACGCGCAATCATCTGGAGCCAACCTCATGGCAGCACTGCAACAAACCACCGTGGACTCTCTCAAACGTTCCGAGTCGCAATTGGCCTCTCACTGGCAAGCGGACCTGGAAGCGAGCGGTGCAACGCGCAATCTTAAAGCGGACGACATTCGTCAGCAGACAACCGAATTCTTGCGATTGCTTATTTCAGTTCTGGAAAAACGCAGCACGCATAACATCACCACCGCCGAATGGGATGAAATCCGTCAGTTCCTCGAAAAGCTTTCGCAGCAGCGCGCCATCGCGGGTCAGGACTCCCAGCAGACCGCGAGTTTCATCTTTGCCCTCAAAGGTCCGGTATTCGCTCAGTTGCAGGCGCAATACGCCGACCAGCCTGCGTTGCTCGCCGAGCAGCTGTGGGAAATCTCGCAACTGCTGGACGTGCTCGGCATGCACACCATCCGCACGTACCAGAAATCCCGCGAAGCGGTGATCAAGCGCCAGCAGGAAGAGCTGCTGGAGCTGTCCACGCCGGTGGTGAAGCTGTGGGAAGGCGTGCTGGCGCTGCCGATGATCGGCACCCTGGATTCCCAGCGCACGCAGGTGGTGATGGAGTCGCTGTTGCAGCGCATCGTCGACACTGGCTCGGAAATCGCCATCATCGACATTACTGGCGTGCCAACCGTCGACACCCTGGTCGCTCAGCACCTGCTCAAGACCGTGACGGCGATTCGCCTGATGGGTGCCGATTGCATCATCAGCGGCGTGCGCCCACAGATCGCCCAGACCATCGTCCATCTGGGTCTGGATCTGCAAGGCGTGGTGACGAAAGCCAACCTGGCCGATGCGCTTGCACTGGCCTTGCGCCGTCTGGGCGTGACCGTCACCAAGGCGGTATGAGCCAATGGAGCGAATTCCTATTCTGCAGATGGGTGACTTTCTGCTGGTCACGATTCAGGTCGATATGCATGACCAGTTGGCGCTGACGCTGCAGGACGACCTGTCCGAGCGCATCAGCCGGACTTCGGCACGCGGCGTGTTGATCGACATCTCCGCACTGGACATGGTCGACTCGTTCATCGGCCGCATGATCGGCATGATTTCGGGCCTCTCCCGGATCATGGACGCCGAAACCGTGCTGGTCGGGATGCAGCCGGCGGTGGCAATCACCCTGGTCGAACTGGGCATGACGCTGCCGGGTGTCAGCACCGCGTTGAACGTCGAACGCGGCATGAAACTGCTGCGCGAGCGGGCCTGTTCCCAATGAACGTGCGCAGCAGCGGCACTCAGAGCATTCAGATCGAACAGGACGTCGTGCTTGCCCGGCAAACGGCACGCAAGCTGGCGCAGGACTGTGGCATGCGCCTGATCGACCTGACCAAGCTGGTGACAGCGGTCAGCGAGCTGGCACGCAACACGATGGTCTACGGCGGCGGCGGTGACATGGACTGGCAGATCGTCGAGGAAGGCACGCGCACGGGTCTGCGCCTGACCTTTCGCGACGAAGGGCCCGGCATTCCCGACCTCAAGCTGGCCATGACCGATGGCTGGACGTCGGGCGGAGGGCTGGGCCTGGGGCTGACCGGCGCCAAGCGTCTGGTCGATGACTTTGAACTGGACACGGCGCCGGGCGAAGGCACTCGTGTGACGATCTGTAAATGGACTTGAACCTGCACAGCAGCCTGACGCTTGTATTGCCGATTGAAGACAGCAGCCAGGTAGGACACGCACGGCGAACCGCGCAAAAACTGGCCGAGCAGCAGGGTTTCGATGCCACCGACGCCGGTCGCGTGGCATTGGTCGTCACCGAACTGGCCAGCAATATCCTCAAGCATGCCAGCAATGGCGAGCTGCACCTCCGGACGCTGCCGGGTTCAGCCCCGGGCGTTGAGGTCATTGCCATCGATCGGGGGCAGGGTTTCGATCTGCAGGACTGCCTGGCCGATGGCTTTTCTACCCGCGGCACGCAAGGTATCGGCCTGGGTTCGATCCTGCGTCAGGCGCAGGTGTTCGACGTGCACACCGACAGCCGCGGGACCGTCCTGCTGACCCGGTTCTATCCCCGCGCCGCGCGCTTCAATGACCTGCGTCTGGGCATCACCCAGCATTCGTTGCACGACGATCCTGCCTGCGGAGATGTGTGGGAAGTCGCGATGGCGGGTCGGCGTGTCAGTGTGCTGATGATCGACGGCCTGGGTCACGGCCCTGAAGCCGAAGATGCGGCAATGGCGGGCGCCAGGGCGTTCAACCGGGAGCCGTTCGCCGATCCCGGCGTGCTGCTCGACGACATTCACCATGACATGCGCGGCAGCCGTGGTGGTGCCGTTGCACTGGCGCAGTTCGACGGTGAGGCAGACAGACTGCGCTTCATCGGCATTGGCAACATCGGCGCGACGCTGCTTGGCGAGGACCGCCCGCGCGGCCTGCCATCGCACCCGGGCATCGTCGGCCTGCAATACCGGAAGGTGGCTGCGGTGGACTATCCCCAGTGCGCGGGGCAGTTGTTGATCATGTACAGCGATGGCCTGCAATCGCGTTGGAATCTTCGCGACTATCCGGGTCTGATGTACCGACACCCCGCGATTATCGCAGCAGTGCTGCACCGCGATTATTGTCGGGGCAGGGATGATGTAACGGTATTGGTGATGGTTCTGGAGACGCTCGATGACTGACAACCCCGCCCGCAACGCTCCCGAAACGTCGGCCGAGCTTTCACGGCTGCGTGCAGAGGCTGATGCGCTGCGCGCCGAACTGGATGAAACCAACCAGGGCGTTCTGGCCTTGTATGCCGAACTGGACATGCAGGCCGACCAGTTGCGCCAGGCCTCGGACCTGAAGAGCCGTTTCCTGTCTTACATGAGCCACGAGTTCCGCACGCCGCTGGGCTCGATCCTCAGCATCGCCAGCCTGCTGTCGGATGAACTCGACGGCCCGTTGAGTCCTGAGCAGCACAAGCAGGTGTCGTTCGTCAGCACCGCGGCGCGCGAGTTGAGCGACATGGTCGACGACCTGCTGGACCTGGCCAAGATCGAAGCCGGGCGGATCAGCATTTCGCCTGCCTGGTTCGACATGTTCGACCTGTTTTCGGCGTTGCGCGGCATGTTCAGGCCCATCGTCGACACGTCCGCCGTGGACCTGATTTTCGAAGAGCCGGTCGGCCTGCCGAGGTTGTATACCGATGACAAAAAGCTCGCGCAGATCCTGCGCAATTTTATTTCCAACTCCCTGAAGTTCACCCAGCGGGGTGAAGTCCGGGTGTCGGCGCGACTGGAAAATGAGCAGGCGATCAGATTCGCAGTGAGTGACACCGGCATCGGCATCCCGGAAGAACTGCACGGCGCGCTGTTCGAAGATTTTGTCCAGGTCGATTCGCCGCTGCAGAAACGCCTGCGCGGAACCGGACTGGGGCTGTCACTGTGCAAGCGCTTCGGCGAACTGTTGGGCGGCCGTGTGGGCGTCGAGAGTCAGCCTGGCGTCGGTTCGACATTCTACGTGGTCATCCCGCTGGCGCTGGCTCAGGAGCACATTGATGAAAGCTGAGACACGGCTGCTGATCGTCGATGACAACGCTGCGACCCGCTACGCGCTGCGCAGGCGCATGGAGCGTCAAGGCTTCACTGTGCTGGAAGCGGGGACAGGTACCGAGGGGCTTGCACTGATCGCTGCGCGGATTCCCGATGCGTTGATCCTGGACGTCAATCTGCCGGACATGAGCGGCTTCGACATCGTTCGCCAGCTGCGCACCGAACCGCGGACCGCGCTGTTGCCAGTCGTACACGTCTCGGCAGCATCGATTCAGACCGGCGATATCGTGACCGGTCTGGAAGCCGGCGCCGACGCCTATCTGGTCCATCCGGTCGATCCTGATGTGCTGCTGGCAACGTTGCGCACGCTGCTGCGCGTGCGCGACACGGAATTCGCGTTGCGCGAAAGCGAGGAGCGTTTTCGCGAGATTTTCGTCAACGTCTCTGCGCCGATTGCGGTCATGGACGGCGATTTTGCGGTCCACGAATGCAACCACGCGTTCGCTCAGTTGATCAGTCAGGGCCCTGAAGAACACAGCCTGATGCAGTGTTTCAGCGAGGATCAGGAGGCAGTTCTCGCCGGCCTTCGCGAAGCGCTGGTCGCGGGCGAACGCTGGAAAGGCACGCTGAGCATGCGCGTCAAGGGCGACGTGCGGGAAACCGAGTGGCAAGTGTCGCCTTACCGTGCCACCGGGCTGAGCCTGGTGTTCATCGAAGACGTCACCGAGCATCGGCGTCGCGAACAGTCGCATCTGCGTCAGCTCGATTCAGTCAACAGTCAATTGGCCCATGAAGTCGCCGAGCGCGCCAGGACCGAAGAACAGCTGCTGCAGGCGCAGAAAATGGACGCCATCGGCAAACTGACCGGCGGCATCGCTCACGACTTCAACAACTTGCTGACCGGCATCGTCACCGGACTTGAGCTGATCAAGAAACGCACCGAAGACGCCCGCCCGGAAAAAGTGCTGACTTACGCCGATGCAGCGCTGGCGTCAGCCAGAAGTGCCTCGGCGTTGACTCAACGGTTGCTGGCCTTCGCTCGTCAGCAGCCGCTTGACACGCAACCTACCGACATCAATCAGCACGTGCGCTCATTGGAGGATCTGCTGAGCCGGACCATCGGCAAGCGTATCGGCCTGACCCTCGAACTGACCTCACGCAGCGCGATTGCGATGGTCGATTCCGGGCAACTGGAAAGTGCCGTGCTTAACCTGGTGATCAACGCGCGCGACGCGCTGCCCGAGGGCGGCAATATCTGGATCAGCACGTTCGAAGCCTACTCCCAGGGCCACTCGCGCATGGAAGACGGCGCCTACATCGCCCTCACGGTGCGCGACGATGGCGTGGGCATCGAACATCACCTGATCGATAAAGTGTTCGACCCGTTCTTTACCACCAAGCCAATTGGCGAGGGCACCGGGCTGGGACTCTCGACCATCTATGGATTCGCCCGTCAGTCCGGCGGCGACGTGAACATTCGCAGCGTCGTTGGCCACGGCACTGAAGTGACCCTGATGCTGCCGGCCGCCGTCGAGCAGAGCGTGCCGCCGCAGCTCGCGCCCGTCCCGGCCGAGCTGGGCGCCGGGGAGCATATCCTGATCGTCGAGGACACTGCTTCGGTGCGCATGTTCGTCAATGAAGTGCTTACCGATGCCGGGTATCGTTGCACGCAGGCCGCGGACGTCAATACCGCGCTGTCGATCATGGAGCAGGATCGGTCGATCGACCTGTTACTTACCGACGTCGGCATGCCGCAGATGAATGGCCGCGAGATGGCCCGCCTGGTGCGTGGCTGGCGTCCGGAACTGCCTGTGCTGTTCATGACGGGCTACGCCGAAAACGCCCTGAACCGGCAACACTTTCTCGGCGAAGGGATGGACATGATCATCAAACCTTTCCAGCTGGTCGAGTTCTTGTGCAAGGTGCGGGCAATGCTCGATGGTGGGGCCGCCCACTAGAAATTTTCTTCCGCCAACGGGCATCCGGGTGTACTGGTAGGCGCCTGTTTTTGTTACCGTATATGCCAATTCATTCAGTGCCGTCCCCCTTGGGCACACACCGCTGATGCCTGAAGATGCTGAAAGGGCGCGGTGAAGGAGATCTAGTTTTGACCCTCAGCCAGGAACTCCATCAGAGCGCGATCGATAATTGCGCACGAGAGCCGATCCAGATTCCCGGCAGCATTCAGCCGCAGGGCTTCCTGCTGGTGATCGATGAGGCGGCGATGAACGTCGTCCAGGTCAGTGTCAACGTGCAAAACTGGCTCGGCCTGGATCCGCAGGTGCTGATCGGTGCGGCATTGAGCACGGTATTCGCGGACTGCGAGCTGCTGTTCAAACGCCTGCAGGCATTGCCCGAAGACGACCAGAATCCGTTTCACGTGGGTGACGTGCGCTTCCTCGAAGGGTCGCGCGCCGGCCTGCCGATGGCGATGATGGTGCACCGTCACGACAAGGTCCTGATCGCCGAATTCGAACCGGCCGGTGACATGAGCTCGGCTTACAACAATGTGTATCCGCTGATGCGCGGGTTCATCAGTCAGATGAACGAGCACGAAACCATCGAGGCGCTGTGTCAGCGCTCGGCGGCGGAGGTCAAGCGCATCACCGGGTTCGGCCGGGTCAAGGCCTATCAGTTCGACGCCGATGGCAACGGGCTGGTCAACGCTGAGGTGGCCGATGAGGGATACGCGAGTTTCCTGGGCCTGAGTTTTCCGGCGACCGACATTCCCAGGCAGGCGCGTGCCTTGTATGTCGCGAACCGTATCCGCGTCATCGAAGACGCCAACTACCAGCCCTCGCCGCTGGTGCCGGTCAACAATCCGCTGACGGGCGCGCCCCTGGATCTGAGTTTCGCCACCCTGCGCAGCGTCTCCCCGGTGCACCTGCAATACATGCGCAACATGCAGACGCTGGCCTCAATGTCGATCTCGATCGTGGTGCGCGGTGAGCTTTGGGGCTTGATCTCCTGCCATCATGCCTCGCCAAGGCCGGTCAGTTTTCAGACCCGCACGGCCTGCGAACTCCTTGGCAGCGTGCTGTCCCTGCAGATCGAGACCAAGGAGGCCCAGGTCAAGACGCAGCGCATGCTGAGCCTGCGTCGCCAGATCGTGCAGATGCTCGCGGCGATGGCGGATCTGGACAGCGTGGTGGGCGGCTTGCGCTCGGTGCCCGAGGTCTTGCTGGCCTTCGTGGAAGCCAGCGGTGCGGCGGTGATTTCCGAATCCACTATCGACACCTATGGCGATACGCCGGATCACGAGCAGATCAAGGCATTGACCCAATGGCTGAGCCAGCGCGGCAGTCACGAGGTCTTCCAGTCCGATAACGTCGGCCGGGACATTGCGCAACTGCCCGAACTGGCATCGTCGGTCAGTGGCGTGCTGGCAATGGCGATCTCTGAGTTGCATTCGAACTACATCATCTGGTTCCGCCCCGAGCAGACGCGCGTGGTGAAGTGGGCGGGCAAGCCGGATAAAAGCGTGGGGGAGGCCGGCGCGCTGAATCCTCGCAACAGTTTCGAAATGTGGCAGCAGACCGTCAGCGGCTTCTCGCGCCCATGGGACGAGCTGGATTGTGAAGGCGTCATCGAATTGCGCGCGGCCGTGCTGGGCATTGTCCTGCGCAAGGCCGAGGAAATGGCGTCGCTGGCCGAAGAGCTGAAGAAGTCCAACAAAGAACTCGAAGCCTTCTCCTACAGTGTCTCTCACGACCTGCGTGCGCCGTTGCGGCACATCGCCGGGTACGCTGAATTGCTCAGCGACATCGAGGGCAGCAAACTGTCCGATCGCGGCGTGCGCTTTCTGGAAAACATCGGTGAGTCGGCGCGCTTCGCCGGCACGCTGGTGGACAATCTGCTGAGCTTCTCGCAGATGGGCCGCTCGGCCATGCGTTATTCGGAAGTCGACCTCAATGCCATGGTCGAGGCGATCCGTCGGGAAATGCTTCCCGATTATGAAGGTCGGGATTTGCAATGGCGGATTTCCGAGCCGTTACCGGTAGTGATTGCCGACGCGGCGTTTCTGCATTTGGCGATGCGCAATCTGCTGTCCAACGCTATTAAATACAGCCGCACGCAAAGCGCTGCGGTGATCGAAATCGGCAGCTATGAAGAAGACGGCAAGGTCGTGGTGTACATCCGCGACAACGGCGTGGGCTTCGACATGGAATACGCCGGCAAGCTGTTTGGCGTGTTCCAGCGCTTGCATCGCATGGAGGAATTCGAAGGAACGGGGATCGGCCTTGCCAGCGTGCGCCGGATCATCGAGCGTCATGACGGCTCGGTCTGGGCGCAAAGCCAACTGGGGCAGGGCGCCACCTTTTATTTTGCGCTTCCAAAGCGCAGTCTCACAGTAACCCTTTGAGTGTCCGAGGAGACGCCCAATGCTCAAACCCATTCTTCTGGTGGAAGACAATCCGAACGACCTCGAGCTGACGCTGGTCGCGCTGGAGCGTAGCCAGTTGGCCAACGAGGTGATCGTGCTGCGCGATGGCGCCGAAGCGCTGGATTACCTGCTGCGGCGAAACCAGTTCCATGACCGCGTGGCAGGTAATCCTGCGGTGTTGCTGCTGGACCTGAAACTGCCGAAACTGGACGGCCTTGAGGTACTCAAAGTCATCCGTGAAACGGACGAGTTGCGCAGTATTCCAGTGGTCATGCTGACGTCGTCGCGCGAGGAACCGGATCTTCAACGCGCCTACGCCCTCGGAGTGAACGCTTACGTGGTCAAACCGGTCGAATTCAAGGAATTCGTCTCGGCTATCTCCGATCTGGGGATCTTCTGGGCCGTACTCAACGAGCCACCACCGGGTTCATTGCGACTGTCACGCCGTCCGGGCTCCTGACCCCTACGACTTTCGGCCTGCGTCGTCATGCACACTGCTGGCGGCACAGGCCTTCGAAACAATCGACGATTATTCATGCCGCTATCGCTGCTCAAGTTGCTCCTGGTTGAAGACAGTTCGCACGACGCCGAGCTGACCCTGCTTACGCTGGAAAACAGCGGGCTGAAAATCGACGCCACCCTGGTCTACAACCATCAGGATGTGGAGCGCGAGCTTTCAGCCTCACGTTTTGATCTGATCCTCAGCGATTACCTGCTGCCCGGGTCCTCCGGCGCCGATGTCCTGAACTGCGCGTTACGGCTCGCGCCACAGACCCCGTTCATTTTCCTGTCCGGCATTTTCGGCGAGCAGCATGCGGTCGAGATGATGCGCATGGGCGCCATCGACTACGTTCTTAAACAGAACTTGAAAATGCTGCCCAAGGCCGTCATGCGCGCCGTGTCCGAAGTGCACGAGCGGGAAAAGCGCCTGCACGCCGAGCAGACGCTGCAAGATGCGGAAGTGCGGGCGCACCTGGCGATCGAGGCGGCGGACATGGGCGTCTGGACCTACGACCCGCGTACCGACACGCTGCTCTGGGACGAGCGATGCAAGGCGCTTTATGGCGTCGCGGCCGATGCTCAGGTCAGCATGGCCTTCATGTTCTCGCGCTGCCATCCGGACGATCGCGACCTGTTGCAAAGCCGGGTCAAGTCTGCACTTGAAGCCGACACCGGCTTCCAGATCGAGCATCGCCTGCTGACCGATGACGACAGCGAACGCTGGGTGTTTTCCAACGGTCGTTCGTTGTTCGAGGACGGCAAGTGCGTGCGCTTCACCGGTGTCATGCAGGACATCAGCGAGCGCAAACAGGCGACTCAGGCGCTGCATCAGCTCAATGAAATCCTCGGCGAACGCGTCGTGCAGCGTACCCGCGAGCGCGACCGGACCTGGGAGCTGTCCCGCGAATTGCTCGGCGTGCTGCGTTTCGACCTGACCCCGATCGCCCTCAACCCTGCGTGGGAGGCGACGCTGGGCTGGGCGCGAGGCGATCTGAACGAACGGCCGTTGGGCGCGTTGATCCATCCTGACGATCTGGATGCGACGCTGCACGAGACGGCCAGCGTCGCCAAGGGCAACGTCTCGACGCGCTTCGTCAATCGCATGCGCCACGCCGACGGCGGCTATCGCTGGTTGTCCTGGACCATCGTTCCCGACGAGGGGCTGATGTACGCGGCGGTCCGCGACATCACCAGTGAGCGGGCAGTGGTCGATGAGCTGGCGGCGACCAACAAGCGGTTGCGCGACCAGATCCGGGAACGTGAGCGCGTCGAAGCGGCGTTGCAGCAGATGCAGCGTCTTGAAGTGGTCGGCCAGCTCACCGCTGGCGTCGCCCATGACTTCAACAACCTGCTGACGGTCATCCTCACCAGCGCCAATTTCCTTTCTCGCGACCTCGAAAAGGGTGTTTTCACCAAGTCGCCGCAGCGCTTGCAGAACATCCGGGAGGCCGGTGAACGCGGCGCCAAACTGACCAGCCAGTTGCTGTCTTTCTCACGGCGTCAGCGTCTGGAGCCGGTGGCGCTGAACCTCAATGACACCATTGCAGGGATGCGCGAGCTGCTCGGTCGTGCGCTGGGTGGCAGTGTCTGGGTGGAGACGCAGTTAGCCGACGATTTGTGGAGCGCGCTGGTTGACCCGACCCAGACTGAAATGATCATCCTGAACCTTGCGATCAACGCTCGCGATGCGATGGCGCAGGGTGGGCAATTGCGCCTGAGCACCTGGAACGAGATGGTCTACCGCCTGCCGCAACGGCCCGAGGATCCGGACCCGGGCGCGTACGTCGTGCTGTCGGTCAGCGATTCGGGCTGCGGCATGAGCGAAGAAGTACTGGCAAAAGCGTTCGAACCGTTTTTCACCACCAAGGCGGTGGGCAAGGGCTCGGGGCTGGGACTTGCGCAGGTTTTCGGCTTCGCCAAACAGTCGGGCGGCGGGGTGAGCATCGACACCGCCGAAAACGCCGGCACGACGATCCGGGTGTACTTGCCCAGCGTTGCACGGAGCGCCACCCCGGTGGTCAGCGTGTCGGACATGCCGGGTGATGCCAACGCCGATGACCTGCACCGCACCATCCTGCTGGTTGACGATGATCCGGATGTGCGCTCGGTGACGTCGATGATGCTCGGGTCGCTGGGTTATTCCGTGGTCGAGGCGGAGAGCGGTGACGATGCGCTGAAGAAGATCGACACCGGGATCGAGCTGGTTCTGACTGACTTTGCGATGCCGAACATGACCGGCGCTGAACTCGCTGAAATCATCAAGCGCAATTACCCGGAGCTGCCGGTGATGTTCATCACCGGATTCGCCGACATCGATATCCTCGACGTCGACCAGCAACTGATCGTGCAGAAGCCCTACAAGGAAGAAGAGCTCGCGCGCAAGCTGGCAAACGTGCTGATGAAAAACGGCATGGGCGTCGCCTCCTGATCAGCCTTTCGCCGAAAGTCTTCGGCGAGAGGCTGCTGGTTTCGGTTTCGCGAGCAAGCTCGCTCCCACAGGGCTTGTGGCCTGTTCCTGGTACCCACTTGACCCTGTACGAGCGCGCTTGCTCTGGGCCGCACTCGGACGATCGGCTGCGCAGCAGTCGTAAAACCGGCCGCCGCGTTGTGCCTGTCACACCACATGCACCGGATTTGCTGCCAATCCCCGGCACTGCGGCGTCAAGACAGACTCCCGGTAGCTTTTTACCCATCAACCACCGCTGATCTCAACCAGCACCGTTCCCTCACTGACCATGTCGCCCTCTGCGCAATACAGCGCGGCGACGGTTCCAGCCTGGCTGGCGCGGATGCTGTGCTCCATTTTCATGGCTTCCAGTACCACCAGCGGTGTCCCGCTGTCGACCGTGTCGCCGACGTTCACCAGCACCCGCACGATGCTGCCGTTCATGGGCGCGTTGAGCCCGCCTTGCTGGACATGACTGGCGGCGGCGTCCGCGATCGGGTCAACCCGTTGAACCGCGTGCAACTCGCCGTGCCAGCGCACATACAACGTGTCGCCACGACGCAGGGCCAGAGTCTGCCTGCGCACCCCTTGCTGTTCCACCGTCAGTTGCTCGCCCTGCAAGGCAACGGCATGGTCAAGGCCGCGTAACCGCACGCTGCGGATCTGGCCCGCGCATTGAAGATGAACGTCCACTTCGCTCGGTGCACCCAGGCGCAGGCCATCGACGCGGGACCATGGCGAGTACGGATCATCCTCACGCACCCGGTTCGCTGTGCTTTGCTGCCAGGCGAGCGCAGCGGCGTTCCAGAAGTCATCAGGAAAAGATTCGGCCTGCGGCAACAGGTCTGCCTGATAGCGCGGGATGAAATCGGTGTCCAGTTCGGCCCTGGCGAAGGCGGGGTGGGCGATGATCCGGCGAAGAAACGCAAGGTTCGTGCGCACGCCGCCGACGGCAAACTCGTCGAGCATGGCCAGCATTCTCAGTCGTGCCTGTTCGCGATCCTCGCCCCAGGCAATCAGTTTGCCGAGCATCGGGTCGTAGAACGGCGACACTGCATCGCCCTCGGCCACACCGCTGTCGATGCGGCGCCCGGCGCTTGTGCTGGATTCCCTGTACACCTGCAGCGTGCCGGTTGCCGGGAGGAAATCATTGGCCGGGTCCTCAGCGTACAGCCGCACTTCGATGGCATGGCCCTCGAGCGGCACCTGATCCTGCGTCATCGGCAGCGGTTCGCCCTGGGCCACGCGGATCTGCCAGGCGACCAGATCCAGTCCGGTGATCGCCTCGGTGACCGGGTGTTCGACCTGCAGGCGGGTGTTCATCTCCATGAAGAAAAATTCGCCGCGCGCGTCCAGCAGAAACTCGACCGTGCCGGCGCCCACATAACCGATCGCCTGCGCCGCCCGCACCGCCGCTTCACCCATCGCCCGACGCAGCTGCGCGGTCAATCTCGGCGCAGGGGCTTCCTCGACGACTTTCTGGTGGCGCCGCTGAATCGAACAGTCGCGCTCGTTGAGGTACAGGCAATGGCCGTGTTGATCGGCAAATACCTGAATCTCCACGTGGCGGGGTTTGAGAACGTACTTCTCGACAAGCATGCGTGAATCGCCGAACGATGACTGCGCCTCGCGCTGTGCCGAAGCAAGTGCGTCGGCGAGGTCTTCATCACGCTCGACCACTTTCATGCCTTTGCCGCCGCCCCCGGCGGTCGCCTTGAGCAGCACCGGATAGCCGATCCGCGCGGCGGCTTCGCGAAACGTTGCCGCGTCCTGGGCGTCGCCGTGATAGCCGGGCACCAGCGGGACACCGGCGGCCTCCATCAAGGACTTGGCCGCGGACTTGCTGCCCATGGCCTCGATGGCTGACGCAGGAGGGCCGAGAAATATCAGCCCGGCTTGCGCCACGGCGCGGGCGAAACCGGCGTTTTCCGAGAGGAATCCGTAGCCCGGGTGAACGGCCTCGGCGCCACTGGACTTTGCCGCGGCGATCAGTTTATCGATCTTCAGGTAACTGTCCGCGGCCTTGCTGCCACCCAGCGCGACGGCCATGTCGGCCTCGCGCACATGCCGGGCATCGTGATCGGTGTCGCTGTACACGGCAATGGTGCTCAATCCCATGGCCTTGGCGGTGCGCATGATGCGGCAAGCGATCTCGCCTCGGTTGGCGATGAGTACGGACGTGAGTGAGGTGCCTGACGCGCCGGTCATGATTGAGATTCTCCTGATGGTGTCGGTCCGGCGTCTCGCCAGGCCGGCTCGCGTTTCTGCAGGAACGCCCGCAGGCCCTCCTGCCCCTCGGCGCTGACGCGAATCCGCGCGATGGTGTTCTCGCAGTAGCGGCGCAGCGCAGGGCTGAGCTCGCCGTGGGCGGTTTCGCGCAGCAAATCCTTGCTCACGCGCATGGCCTGCGGGCTGTTGAGCAGCAGATTGGCCACCCACTGCTGCACGTGGGATTCGAGCTCGGCCGCCGGGTAACACTCGGCCAGCAGGCCGATCTCCCGTGCCCGTGTGCCGTTGAAACGCTCGGCGGTGAGGGCGTAGCGGCGGGCATGACGCTCGCCGATTGCTTGCACCACGAACGGGCTGATGACCGCAGGCGCCAGGCCGATCTTCACTTCCGACAGGCAGAACTGCGCGTCGTCGCTGCCGATGGCCATGTCGCAGCAGCTGATCAGCCCCAGCGCGCCACCGTAGGCAGCACCTTGCACGACGGCGAGCGTCGGGCATTTGAGCTTCGCCAGGTTGTACATCAATTCGCCCAGTTCACGGGCGTCACCCAGATTGGTGTTGAAATCCAGGTTGGCCGATTCCTGCATCCACGCCAGGTCCGCGCCCGCGCTGAAATGCCGGCCTCGGCCGCGCAGCAGCACGAAGCGCAGGCTGGCGTCGCTTTGAATCCGGTCCAGGGCGATGATCAGTTCGCGGATCATCTGCGCGTTGAAAGCGTTGTTCTTCTCGGGCCGATCGAGCCAGAGCGTGACGAACCCTCTCGGGTCGCGCTCAAGCTCGAGCGTGGCGAAATCGTTCATGGGGGCAGTCCTCGGTCACATCCGGAACACGCCGAAGCGCGTCGTTTCAATGGCAGCATTGAGCGAAGCGCTGATGGCCAGCGCCAGAATGTCGCGGGTCTGGGCCGGGTCGATCACGCCGTCGTCCCACAGCCGGGCGCTGGAATACCAGGGATGGCCCTGATGTTCGTACTGATCGAGAATCGGCTGCTTGAGTGCGGCCTCTTGCTCGGCGCTGAACCCTTCGCCACTGCGCTGCGCCTGTTCGCGCTTGACCTGGACGAGTACGCCGGCGGCCTGTTCGCCGCCCATCACGCCAATCCTTGCGTTGGGCCACATCCACAGGAAGCGCGGGTCGTAGGCGCGCCCGCACATGCCGTAATTGCCGGCGCCGAAGCTGCCGCCGATGATCACCGTAAATTTCGGCACTTTCGCGCAGGCCACGGCGGTGACCAGCTTGGCGCCGTGTTTGGCGATACCGCCGGCTTCATATTTCTGGCCGACCATGAAGCCTGTGATGTTCTGCAGAAACAGCAACGGGATGCCGCGCTGACACGCCAGCTCGATGAAGTGCGCGCCTTTCTGCGCGGCTTCGGCGAACAAGATGCCGTTGTTGGCCAGAATGGCGACCGGGTAGCCGTGCAGGTGCGCGAAGCCGCAGACCAGCGTGGTGCCGAACAGCGCCTTGAACTCGTCGAACACCGAGCCGTCGACCAGCCGCGCGATGACTTCGCGCACGTCGAAAGGCTGCTTGGCGTCAGCCGGAATCACGCCGTACAGCTCATCGCTTGAATACAGTGGCGCAGCAGGCTGCCGTACCTGCAACTGGCCGTGCTTGCGCCAGTTCAGATGAGCGATGCTGCGCCGCGCCAGTTCCAGCGCGTGAGCGTCGCTGTCGGCGTAATGATCGGCTACACCTGAGACCTTGCAATGCACATCGGCACCGCCCAGGTCCTCGGCGCTGACCACTTCACCGGTCGCCGCCTTGACCAGCGGTGGGCCAGCAAGAAAAATCGTGGCCTGTTCGCGAACCATGATGGTCTCGTCCGCCATCGCCGGTACGTAGGCGCCGCCCGCGGTGCACGAGCCCATGACCACCGCGATCTGCGGCACGCCTTCAGCGCTCAGGTTGGCCTGGTTGAAGAAAATGCGACCGAAGTGCTCGCGGTCCGGAAACACCTCATCCTGGCGGGGCAGGTTGGCACCGCCCGAATCCACCAGATAAATACACGGAAGGCGGTTTTGTTGCGCAATGGTCTGCGCACGCAGGTGTTTCTTCACTGTCAGCGGATAATACGTGCCGCCTTTCACCGTCGCATCGTTGGCGATGATCATGCATTCCACGCCCTCGACGCGCCCGATGCCGGCGACGATGCCCGCCGCTGGCACGTCTTCGCCATACACCTGATAGGCCGCCAACGGGCTGATTTCCAAAAGCGCCGAGCCGGTGTCGAGCAGGCGATTGATACGCTCGCGGGGCAGCAGCTTGCCCCTCGACGTGTGGCGCTCCTGCGCCTTGATACCGCCGCCTTGCTGAACCTGGGCGAGGAGGGTGGAGAGCGCATCCAACTGACCCCGCATGGCCTGGCTGTTGATCGCGAACTCCGGCGAGCGCGGGTTGATATGAGTCGTCAAAATGGCCATTCGAGCCTTACTCCTGAGGGCGTCCATTCTCCGAAACGTCGGCGTGGGAATGTCGCCAGTGCCTGACACTCGTTGTGCGCGAGGGCGTCATTTCGTTTCGTTGAACAGTTCGCGGCCGATCAGCATCCGGCGGATTTCGCTGGTGCCGGCGCCGATCTCGTAGAGCTTGGCGTCACGCAACAGCCGGCCTGCGGGAAATTCGTTGATGTAGCCGTTGCCGCCAAGAATCTGGATGGTGTCGAGGGCCATCTGCGTGGCCCGTTCGGCGCTGTAAAGGATGACGCCGGCCGCGTCCTTGCGCGTCGTCTCACCGCGTTCGCATGCCTGAGCGACGGCGTACAGATACGCGCGGCTGGCGTTGAGCTGGGTGTACATGTCGGCGACTTTGCCTTGAATCAGCTGAAACTCGCCGATGCTCTGGCCGAATTGTTTGCGGTCGTGGATGTAAGGCAGCACGAGGTCCATGCAGGCCTGCATGATGCCGGTCGGACCTCCCGAGAGCACGACGCGCTCGTAATCCAGCCCGCTCATCAACACCTTGACGCCGCCATTGAGCGTGCCCAGCAGGTTTTCCTCGGGGACCTCAACGTCATCGAAAAACAACTCGCAGGTGTTCGAGCCGCGCATGCCCAGCTTGTCGAACTTGTTGCCGCGCGAAAAACCCTTCCAGTCGCGCTCGACGATAAAAGCGCTGATGCCGTGAGGTCCTTTTTCCAGATCGGTCTTGGCATAGATCACGTAGGTGTGAGCGTCCGGCCCGTTGGTGATCCAGGTCTTGCTGCCATTGAGGACAAAGCGATCGCCGCGTCGGTCGGCCCGCAGTTTCATCGACACCACATCGGAGCCTGCGTTGGGCTCGCTCATGGCCAGGGCGCCGATGTGTTCGCCACTGATCAAGCTGGGCAGGTAGCGCGCTTTCTGCTCGGGATTGCCGTTGCGATTGATCTGGTTGACGCAGAGATTGGAGTGAGCGCCGTAGGACAACGCCACTGACGCCGAGCCGCGGCTGATTTCTTCCATGGCCACGACATGCGCCAGATAGCCCAGCCCGGCACCACCGTATTGCTCATCGACCGTGATGCCGAGCAGGCCCATCTCGCCGAACTTGCGCCACATGTCGGCCGGGAAAAGGTTGTCTTTGTCGATCTGCGCGGCGCGGGGCGCCAGTTCTGCCGAGACGAAGGCCCGAACCTGATCGCGCAGCATGTCGATGGTTTCACCGAGGCCGAAATTGAGCGTGGGGTAATTCATGAGACTGCGTTCCCTTATTGTTTTTGGAGGAGCTGTCAGGGGTCATAAAATGTATCACCTTTACGTTAACGTAAACCTGCGACCACAGGCCTGTCAACGGAGGATTCATCGACGCAGGCGGGGGTTGCAGGTTGACTCAGTGTCCAAGCGATACTGCATTCAGCGCCAGCCCGATCGATCGGGGGCACATCGTTGAAGGCGGGAGAGGCGGGTGGTTGAACGGCAGATAGCACGAAGGGGAGCCTGGGCTCCCCTTCAAGTTCAGTTGCATGCTCTTTTTTGTTTTCAGGTGGCCTGTTGTTGTTTTTGGCAGCCATACCTTTCTGGTTTTCCGAGCGACCCCCATCCGGGATCCAAGAGCAAACGTATTTTTTTGAGCGCTGATACAGCTTCGATCTGTCGATCCAACCGGTCGGGTCGCTGCCTGAAGGCAGTTTTATTGTTCTCTGTCCGGTCGTGGGGCCTGAGCCTCACAAAGCAATCCACTCCAAAAAAATCAGTTAGCTGCGCCTCTGTCCGTGTTGTTCTTGTTATGTCAGAGCCGATACGTCTTGTTTTTATTGGGTTGCTGCATTTTGTTATTTTTGTTGTACGTAAGACATAGCAGAAGCCATGCCAATTTTTTAGAAGTGCCGGAATCCGGGGCTTTAAGGGATATCCACGTGCTGACGAGTCCTGCGATTCGTTGCCAAGTGTTTCCGTGTTACCCGTTTCCATCACCACAATGCCGAGCAGGGTAACACTGTGTGACAACATGTCGCACATCAGGCCGACAAACGTGCCCTTGCCACCCGCGAACCATTGCTGCGGCCGACGGCTTCGCTGATCCGTTGGCCCGCGGCAATCAGCTTGTCCAGGTCGATCGACGTGGCGATGCCCAGCCCATTGAGCATGTAGAGCACGTCTTCGCTGGCGACGTTGCCGGTCGCGCCCTTGGCGTATGGGCAGCCGCCCAGGCCTGCGACGGAGCTGTCGAACACTTGGATGCCTTCCAGAAGCCCTGCGTAAATATTCGCCAGCGCCTGACCATAAGTGTCGTGAAAGTGCCCGGCGAGCTTGCCGCGCGGGATCTGTCCGGCGACCACGTCGAACAGCCGGCGGGTCGCGCCAGGCGTGCCGATACCGATGGTGTCGCCGAGGGACACCTCATAACAGCCCATCGCATAAAGCTCATTGGCCACGGCGGCGACCTGTTGCGGCGAGACATCGCCTTCATAAGGGCAGCCCAACACGCAAGACACATAACCGCGCACCTGCACACCGTGCAGACGCGCGGCCTCCATGATCGGCAGGAACCGGTCCAGGCTCTCACTGATCGAGCAGTTGATATTGCGTTGGGAAAAAGACTCGGAGGCCGCCGCGAACACCGCGACCTCTTTAACGCCTGCGGCCAGTGCATCCTCGAATCCGCGAAGATTGGGGGCAAGGGCGGCATAGGTGACCCCGTCCTTGCGCTGAATGTTGGCGAACAGCTGGGCAGAACCGGCCATCTGCGGGACCCACTTGGGAGACACGAAACTGCCGACTTCGATGTAGCCGACGCCTGCGTCGGTGAGATCGTTCACCAGCCGCACCTTGTCTTCCAGACTCACAGGCCGGGCCTCGTTTTGCAGGCCGTCACGCGGGCCGACTTCTACCAGACGTACACGTTGAGGGAGCAGCATGGCAGGGGATATCCTGAATAAGCCTATAAAAGACATGAACAAAAAACGCTAAACAGCTGACTTCACGCAGTTTTTTCCAGCGCCGCTCGACAGCGTTCCTCAGCAGTGTCCAGCTCGAGTTGCATCTGTTGAATGTCCAGCAACTGCTGATCGAGTTGCGCGCGGCGCTCGACAATTTTCTCCAGCATCGTATTCAGTTGCTTCTGATTGCCGCCGGATGGGTCGTACAGGCCGATCAGATCACGGCACTCGGCCAGGGAGAAGCCGATGCGTTTGCCTCGCAGAATCAGCTTGAGCGTGACTTTGTCGCGGGCCGAGTAGATGCGCTCAAGGCCGCGTCGCTCGGGGCTCAGCATGCCTTGTTCTTCGTAAAAGCGGATGGTGCGGGTGGTGATGTCCAGCTCACGGGCCAGATCGGAAATGCTGTAGGTCGGGTTGCTCATGAGGAAGCTCGAACGAGGAAGGCGTCGAGCTAACCTACGGCGACCTTGACGTAAACGTCAAGCAGGCTTATCGAATGGCTTCTTCCAGTTCTTTCTCCAGCTTGCGCTCATGGGCGGTGACCAGTTGGCACAGCTCGATGATCTGCTCGCGCATCCAGCGGTTGGCCGGGTCTTGGTCGGTGCTTTCGTGCCAGTACAAATGGGTCTCCACAGTGGGCACGTCGTGCACCGGCAGGTAGACGAAATGCAGATCGTTGCGGCGGGCGAAGCGCTCTGGAACGGTCATGACCATGTCGGTCTGCTGCAGCACCTGCGAGGCCATCAGATAATGCTGCGAACGCAGCGCAATCTTACGCTGAATGCCCATTTTGCCCAGCGCCAGGTCCACATAGCCCAATCCGCTGCGTCGGCTCGAGATATGGATGTGGGCGACGCCCAGGTAATCGTCCAGGGTGATGGATGACTTGTGCGCGAGCGGGTGCCCCTTGCGCATGGCGCACACGTAGTTGTCTTCCATCAGCTTGACGTGACGCACCTGCGGGTCGGTATTGAGTGGCGCGTCGACGGCGAAATCCAGACGCCCGGCGGCCAGTTCCTTGGTGGTTTCGCGACGCTTGGACAGGAAGCTCTCGATGGTGACCGCCGGCGCCAGGCGACGCAGGCGCTGAAACAGCGCCGGCAGAATCACGGCTTCAGTGAGGTCGGTCATGCTGATGCGGTAATTCTTGCTCGCCTGCAGCGGGTTGAAGATACGGCTTTCCTGCACCGACACGCGAAGCAATGAGAGCGCGTTGCGCACCGGGCCGATGATGTTCTGGGCCATGGGCGTCGGCACCATGCCCTGCGCGGTACGCACGAACAGCGGGTCGTTGAAGGTCTCGCGCAGACGGGCCAGTGCGTTGGACACAGCGGGCTGGGTGATCCCGACGATCTGGCCGGCGCGGGTCAGGTTGGCCTCGGTATAGATGGCGTCAAACACAATAAAGAGATTGAGATCGACCTTGCTCAGGTTCATTGCTGTGCGCCTCGTGCTGTTTTTTTTGTTCGGGGTGCGCCGATCATATATCGGTTATGAATGTTTATACACGCTGAGAATAGGTTAGATAAATGAAAGGCACTGTTCTAGCATCGGTTCACGCCTTAACAACACCTCATAGAAGGTAGTCGCCCGATGGATTTCGCTTATTCTCCGAAGGTTCAGGAACTGCGCGAGCGCGTTACCGCGTTCATGGATGCCCATGTGTATCCGGCTGAACCGGTGTTCGAACGCCAGGTTGCCGAAGGCGATCGATGGCAGCCGACCGCGATCATGGAAACGCTCAAGGTCCGCGCCAAGGCGGAGGGGTTGTGGAACCTGTTTCTCCCCGAATCCGAACTGGGTGCAGGCTTGACCAACCTCGAGTACGCGCCGTTGGCGGAAATCATGGGCAGGTCACTGCTGGGGCCTGAGCCCTTCAACTGCTCCGCCCCTGACACCGGCAACATGGAAGTCCTGGTCCGCTACGCCAGCGAGGCGCAGAAGCAGCAATGGCTGGAGCCGTTACTGCGCGGCGAGATCCGCTCCGCATTCGCCATGACCGAACCGGACGTGGCGTCGTCGGACGCCACCAATATGGCCGCCACCGCTACTCGCGAAGGTGATGAGTGGGTGATCAACGGGCGTAAATGGTGGACATCGGGCGCGTGCGACCCGCGCTGCAAGATCATGATTTTCATGGGGTTGAGCAATCCGGAAGGGCCGCGCCACCAGCAGCACTCGATGATCCTTGTCCCCACCGATACACCGGGCGTCAGGATCGTGCGCCCGTTGCCGGTCTTCGGCTACGACGATGCGCCCCACGGCCACGCCGAAGTGCAGTTCGACAACGTGCGCGTGCCATACGAAAACGTCCTGTTGGGTGAAGGACGCGGCTTCGAAATCGCTCAAGGCCGCCTGGGCCCGGGGCGGATTCATCACTGCATGCGTTCGATCGGCATGGCTGAGCGTGCGCTGAAATTGATGTGCAGACGCTCGGTGCAGCGCACCGCGTTCGGCCGCCCGCTGGCGCGGCTGGGCGGCAACATCGACAAGATCGCCGACTCGCGCATGGAGATCGACATGGCGCGGCTGCTGACCCTCAAGGCTGCGTACATGATGGACACCGTCGGCAATAAAGTGGCGAAGAGCGAAATTGCGCAGATCAAGGTCGTCGCGCCCAATGTCGCGCTGCGCGTGATCGACCGGGCGATCCAGATTCACGGCGGAGCAGGCGTGTCGGGCGACTTCCCGTTGGCCTACATGTACGCCATGCAGCGGACCTTGCGCCTGGCTGACGGCCCGGACGAGGTGCATCGGGCGGCCATCGGCAAATACGAGGTGGGCAAATACGTGCCTGAAGAGCTGCTGCGCAGCGAGCATCGCTGATTCGCCAACAGCGACCGGCATCGTTCATGGGCGTGACGTTCACCCGCGGTTGGTGCATCCAGAGCCTGTTCACAGGATGCACCTAGGCTCTGGCGGACTCGCGCTCGAACGCCGTCGTTTTAACGATCACGCCGATTTGCGAAGACCCTATTCCACCCACACCTCGACACGCCGGTTCTTGATTCGGCCTTCGTCGCCATCGTTGGTCGCTACCGGCATTTCGTCGCCGAAACCGCGCACATCGCGCAGGATCACCTGACGTTTCATCAATTCCCGGCGAACAGCCATCGCTCGCAGCCTGGACAGCAATTGCGCGCGGGCCGAATCGCTTTTGGCGTCGCCGAATCCCACCAGCGTCACTTTCCGATCCAGCTTGTCATGGGCTTTCAGGTAATCCGCCACCCGCTTGAGGTCGAGCCTGGCTTTGTTGTCCAGCGTCGCGCTGCCTTGGGCGAAGCGAAAGTTCACCGAGAGACGTTCCGCCTGCCGCGCCAGATTCTGGTAGTCGGCCGGCATCTGCGAGGTCGCGTGCACTTTGACCGCATGAACGGTCTGCGCCACAAAGCCGCTCTGCGCAACGATCGACTGACCTTGCGGGCTTTGGGCGAATCGCACCAGCGCCTTGGCCCAGCGCTGTTCGGTGCCCGGCGGCAGGTAAAAATACAGGCGGCGTGACAGCGGGTAGTCCTCGGTGGCGATGAGGCTGGTGCTCGGCAGCATGGGTTTGGAGTCGCCGTCGATGATCGCGACGGCTTTCGCGTTGTGTACGTAGGGCAAGCCGATGAAGCCGATGCCCTGACGATCCTGGCTCACTTCATCGGAGAGCGTTTCGCTGGCCTCGAAGCGCTTCGCAGCCGAGGCCAGTGTTTTTCCGGCTTTGGTCAGCACTAGCTCGTTGAACGTGTCGAAGGTGCCCGATTGCTGGTCTCGCGCATATAAATGAATGGCGCCTGCCGGGCCGCCCAGTTGTTCCCAGTCGTGGATGTCGCCGGAAAACACCTTCGCCAACTGGTCAGTGCTCAGTTCGCGCAATGGATTGCCCGGATGAATGATCACCGCGACGCCATCGATGGCAATCACCTGCTCGGCCTCGGCGCTGTGCAAGTCGCCCAGCGCCGTCAGCTCGCTGGCTTCGCCGGGTTTGATGGGTCGGGATGACGCGGCGAGATCGGCTTGTCCGGTTTGCAGCGCAGAGAAACCGGTGCTGGAGCCATGTGCGGCGATATCGACGCTGACGGTTTGTCCGGTAGGTAGCTGGCCGACGATGCGGGTTTCGTTGGGCCGCGCGCCGGCGTGTTGGGTGATGGCTTGAGCGCCTTGCTGCTCGAGCAGGCCTTTTACCAGCGCCGGGCCCAGCTGCGCGCCGATGGTGTTGGAGCCTTGAATGCGTAACACAGGGCTGCCGTCGGGTGAGGCGGGCAGTGCGCTCGCAGCCGAACACAGCGAGCAGAACAGCGCCGCGAAAGCAACAAACATGAGCTGAAAGAGGCGGGTGCGCTGCATGGCGACATCTTCTTATGGCCGGAAGTCGCCGGAGAATAAGACAGATGAATGACAGTCATGTGACGGGCACGGGCTCGCTGAGACCGGTTCAACGCCTCAGCTCATCGGCGGCAGCATTCCGGGCCCGCCACTGCCGAAGAGCCGTGTTGATGCAGTCAGCCTGCTTATTCGAGTTCGAGCCAGATGGGCGCGTGGTCCGATGGTTTTTCCATCGCACGCAGGTCGTAATCGACACCGGCCGCCTTGATGCGCGGTTGCAGTCCGTGGGAGGCCAGAATCAGGTCGATGCGCAGCCCGCGCTTGGGCTCGTCCTCGAAACCGCGGCTGCGGTAGTCGAACCAGCTGAACTGATCGATCACTTCCGGGTACAAGTGGCGGAAGCTGTCAACCAGCCCCCAGTTTTTGAGCTTGGCCATCCACTCGCGCTCTTCCGGCAGGAAACTGCACTTGCCGGTTTTCAGCCAGCGTTTGGCGTTGTCCGGACCGATGCCGATGTCGCTGTCCTCGGGAGAAATGTTCACGTCACCCATGACCACCAGTGGCTGGTCGTTGCTGAAACGGGTTTCCAGCAACTGCTGCAGGTCGGCATAAAAGCGTAGCTTGGCGGGAAACTTGGTAGGGTGGTCGCGGCTTTCACCCTGCGGAAAATATCCGTTCATCACGGTGACCGGCAGGCCGTTGCGGTCGGCGAACGTGCCCCAGATAAAACGCCGCTGGGCTTCCTCATCGTCCGTGTCGAAACCCTTGTGCAACGAGATCGGCGGCTGGCGCGACAGCAAAGCGACGCCGTAGTGGCCTTTCTGGCCGTGGAAGTGCACGTGATAGCCCAGCGCTTCGATTTCTGCCTGCGGAAACTGATCATCCGAGACCTTGGTTTCCTGCAGGCCGATGACGTCGGGCTGGTGTTTTTCGATCAGCGCCGCCAGCTGATGCGGACGGGCACGCAGACCGTTGATGTTAAAAGACACAATTTTCATAGGCGGCAGTCCTGGCAAAAACAAAAAGCGATGCTAGCCGACCTGCCTGCCAACGGCCAGCGCCAACGTACACCGATGCCGCTGGCGCCGGCTGCTACGCTCTGGAAACGGGGTGAAAACTCATGGGAACTGCGCTGGCGGGCCGCCACTCGAACGCTGTACAGCATGATCCCGAGCGGCCGCACCGGGGCGTATCTGAAGGGACCATTCCATGCCTGAATCCATGCCTCATTCTTCCAGCGTCACGGCTGAAATCCGCCAGCTCGACAGTGGTTATTCCCGCGAAGCACGTTCGTTGCTCTACCACGCCTACCGGCAGGAGCCGAGTTTTGGCTACCTGTTCGAGTCTGGACGCTCGGGCTACGAGCATCGGGTTCGGGCGACGATACGCGAACTGGTCAAACAGCATTTTCTGCAGGACATGCCGGCCTTGGGTCTGTTCGTCGAGGACCGCCTGATCGGCGTTGCCCTCATTGCGCCACCTCAGCGGCGGCTGGGCATTACCGAGAGTTGGGCCTGGCGTCTGCGCATGGTGATGAGCACCGGCCTGCGCTGCACTCAGCGCTATCTGGATTACTACCATTCGGTGCTCGCCTGCCTGCCGTCCGAAGCGGTGCATGTGTTGCCGTTGATGGGCGTGCACCCCGATTATCAGGGTCAGCACTTCGGCGAGCAGCTGCTGAAAGCGTTGCACGACTGGTGTGCCGTCGACGAGCACTCACAGGGCATCGTGCTCGACACGGGAAATGGCCATTATCTCGAGTTCTACAAACGACACGGTTACGAGGAAATCGGTGAAGTCGCTGTAGGACCTATCCGAGAGCACGTTTTTTTCCACCCAAATCCTCAGGTTTCACTGGGTTCGATGGCTTGACCTGCGCACGTTTCCCTCCATCCGCGGGCTGCAGCCGTTCCCGCAGCTCGTGTTAGCATCCGCGCCTATGACGTTTTTCCATCGATTTACCAGTGGTTTTCTCCTGATGTTCTCCAGCTGCGCAGCGTTCGCCGATGCCCAGCTGGATGTGCGGATCAAGCCTGCCAATGCGGCGCTCAAATCCAATATCGAAGGGTATGTGGGCACGTTGGGCGAGCGCGACGAGCAGGCCCTCGAGCGCTTCAGTGTCGGCGCCGTCGAGCAGGCGCAAAAGGCCGCCCAGGCATTGGGTTACTACCAGGCCCGGATTGACAGCGAAGTCACCCACGCCGACAAAAACCTGCACCTGGTTCTCAACGTTCAGGCTGGCGAACCCGTTCACTTGCGTAACGTCGTCGTGCGCATCGAGGGGCCTGCCAGTCAGCTCAAGGCTTTCCGCGTGCCCAGGAGCGATGTGCTCAGACCCGGCGCGGTGCTCAATCATGGCCACTACGAGGACGCCAAGCACCTGATCCAGAATCAGGCCGCGCGCTACGGCTTTTTCAAGGGACGTTTCGTCACTCAGCGGCTGTCGGTCGACCCCCGCGCCGGTGTCGCCGATATCGAACTGATCTACGACAGCGGTCCGCGTTTTTCGCTGGGCAAAGTGTCGTTCAGTGGCGACGCGCCGTTCGACGAGGACCTGCTGCAGCGCATGGTGCCGTTCAAACAGGACACGCCTTACGATTCCGAGCTGATTGCCGAGCTCAACCAGGCAATGCAGTCCAGCGGGTATTTCGAAGGCGTGCGGGTGAATGCCTCGCCCACCGATGCGCAGGGTCAGGTCATCCCGGTGGACGTTCAGTTGCAGACACGCAAACCCCGCACCATGGGGCTCGGTGTCGGCTACTCCACTGACGTGGGGCCCAGGGTCAAGGCCAACTGGACGCGACACTGGGTCAATCCGCAGGGTCACAGTTACGGCGCCGAGGCCGAGGTTTCAGCGCCACGGCAGAACGTCGGGCTGTTCTATGACATCCCGCTCGATCCGCCGCTGACTGACAAACTGCGCTTCGCCGGCGGCTATCAATATGAAGAAATTGCCGACACCGACAGCCTGAGCAAATTGCTGACGGTCGGCCCTGAATGGCACAGCAAGCTGCCCAGCGGCTGGGAGCGGGTCATCTCCCTGAAGTGGCAACGAGAGGAATACCGGCTGGGCGATGATTCGGGTCTGAGCACCTTGCTCATGCCCGGCATCAGTTACGCCTACCTGCGCAGCGACAACCGTATCGATCCGCACAACGGCTATCGCCTGCAGTTCGATACGCAAGTGGCCAAGGAGGGACTTGGCTCCGACGCCAACATCGTGCACAGCACGGCACTGGTCAAAGGCCTGACTACGCTGGCGCAGAACCATCGTCTTCTGGGCCGTCTTCAGGTGGGAGGCACCGCCACCAACGGTTACAAATCCATTCCGCCGTCACTGCGATTTTTTGCCGGTGGGGACCAGAGCGTGCGCGGCTATGACTATCAATCGCTGTCGCCGGAGAACTCCGACGGTGACAAGATCGGCGGCCGTTACATGATCGCCGGAAGCGCTGAATACCAGTATTCGATCGCCGAGAAATGGCGCGTCGCGGCCTTCGTCGATCAGGGCAATTCCTTCAATTCGCTGGATTTCCCGAGCCTTAAGACCGGCGTCGGCATTGGTGTTCGCTGGGTTTCTCCGGTCGGGCCGCTGCGCCTGGACCTGGCCCATGCGCTGGATGATGAGGGCGGCATTCGTCTGCATTTCTCGATGGGACCTGAATTGTGACGAACAAGGTTTTGGCAAAACGTATCGCCGTCATCGTGGCAGCGACTTTACTGACCCTGCTGCTGCTGATCACGCTGGCGCTGGGGTTACTGCTGGGTACCCAGTCAGGCAGTCGCTGGGCATTGGGCCTGGTGCCGGGCCTCGAACTCGAAAACTTCGCCGGGCACCTCGGCGGCCAGTGGCAAGCTGACCGGCTGATCTGGCAGCAGGGGGAGAGTCGGGTCGAAGTCGATGCGCCGGTGTTCGACTGGTCGCCGTCCTGCCTGACCCGCATGACGCTGTGCATCGACACCTTGCAGGCTGGCGATGTCCGTCTGCATTTCGCGCCCTCCAGCGCTGAGCAGAGCAGTGGGCCCATCACATTGCCGGATCTGAAACTGCCGCTGGCCATCGAACTGGGGCGTGTACAGGTCGGCAGCCTGTACCTGGAGGATTCCGAGCAGGTCCGTGACCTGCAATTGGTCGCGCACTGGACGGCTGACGGGCTGAAGATCGATACGCTGCACGCGCAACGTGACGACATCGTGCTGGACCTGGCAGGACTGCTCAAACCTGGCGGCGACTGGCCGCTGACGGCGCAGGGGCAAGTGAAGCTGCCCGATATCAGTGGTCAGCCGCTGTCCCTGGCACTGAACATCGAGGGCGATCTGCTCAAGACCTTGCAACTGAATGCCCGCAGCAGCGGCTATCTCGACGCCACGCTGGTAGGGCAATTGCAGCCGTTGGTGACCGACCTGCCGGCTGAAGTGACGATTTCCAGCGACGGGTTCAAGCCGGCACCCGACCTGCCCGACACGCTGCAACTCAACCACTTGACGCTCAACGCCAAGGGCGACCTGGCCAGCGGCTATTCAATTCTTGGCAACGCCAGCCTGCCCGCCGAGCAAGGGCCGATTGCCCTGACATTACAAGGTCGGGTTGACGGCAAAGGCGCGCAGATCAAAGCGCTGGACCTGACCGCCAGCGCCGACCAGCTTCTCGAGCTCAGTGCGGATGTTGACTGGCAGACGGGCCTGACCGCCAACGCCCGTGTCGACTGGCTGGATTTCCCTTGGCACCGTCTGTATCCGGTGATCGACGAGCCGCAAGTGAGCATTCATACCTTCAAAGGTGAAGTGTCCTACACCGATGGCAAATACCTGGGCAATTTTGCCGGTGACTTCAAAGGACCTGCTGGCCCTTTTACCCTGCAAAGCCCGTTCAGCGGCGACTTGCAACAGGTGTTTCTGCCCCAGCTGGAACTGGCGGCCGGGCAGGGCAAAGCCAGCGGTTTTCTGAAACTGCAGTTCGCGGACGGTGTTGCCTGGGACACCGCGCTCGACCTCAGCGCCATCGATCCGGCGTTCTGGCTGGCCGAGCTGCCGGGGTCACTGGCCGGTCCGTTGCGCAGTCAGGGCGCCTTCAGGAATGAGCAGTTGAGCCTGAACGCCGATCTGAACCTCAAGGGCCGCTTGCGAGGCCAGCCCGCCGTGCTGCAGGCCAAAGCGGACGGGGCGGCGGACAAATGGAATGTCACTGCGCTGGACATTCGTCTGGGCGACAACCGCATCAACGGTTCGGGCACCCTGCAACAGAAGTTGCTTGGGCAACTGGACCTGAATCTGCCGCGTCTCGGACAGCTCTGGCCGGGCCTGCAAGGGCAGGTCAAAGGTGGCCTGGATCTGGCCGGCACGCTTCAGGCGCCGCAAGGGCAACTGAATCTGCAGGGCGCTCGACTGGCTTATGAGACCCATCAGTTACAGAGCCTGAACCTTGCCGCCAGGCTGGACAGCGCCCAGCGTGGCAACCTGGATCTGAACGTCCGGGGCATCCAGACGGGCGACACCGCGCTGGGCAACCTGAACGTCGATGGCTCGGGCGATATCAAGCGTCAGCAAGTCCAACTGGATCTTCAAGGCCCGCTGCTGAAACTGGCGCTGGCCCTCGACGGAAATCTGGACAAAGGCAATTGGCGAGGCCGTCTCGCCAGCGGCGACATTCAGAGCGGTGGTCAGAACTGGAGGCTCCAGCAGCCGGCGAAACTGGAGCGGCTGGCCGATGGCAAGGTCAATTTCGGTGCGCACTGCTGGACCTCCGGCCCTGCCAGTCTGTGCGGCGAAGATCAACGGCTGATGCCGGATCCGCGCCTGCGTTATCACCTCAAGCAATTTCCGCTGGACAGCCTCGCGCAGTGGCTGCCCAAGGATTTCGCCTGGAAAGGCGCGCTCAATGCCGATGTTCAGCTCGACTTGCCTGCCTCGGGGCCCAACGGGCAGATCGTCATCGATGCCAGCGGTGGCACGCTGCGGGTGAAGGACAAAACCCAATGGGTCGACTTCCCCTACGACACGCTCAAGCTGAGCAGCACCCTGACGCCGAAAAAGGTCGACAGCAGCCTCGATTTTCGTGGCGGCAAGCTGGGGCAGTTGTTGGCGCGTCTGAGCATTGATCCCGTCGCCAAGGCTAAACCGGTCAGCGGCACGTTCAATCTGAGTGGCCTGGATGTGTCGGTGGCGCGTCCGTTCGTGCCCATGGTGGAAAAACTCAACGGCAAGCTCAACGGCGACGGGCGCATCTCCGGCACGCTGCTGGCGCCCCAGATCAACGGCAACGTGGTCCTGAGCGAGGGCGAAGTGTCGGGCCCGGAGTTGCCGGTCAGTCTGGAGAAGCTCAATCTGCAGGCGCTGATCGATGGCGAAAGCGTGCAGCTTAAGGGCAACTGGACCAGCGGGCCGACCGGGCAGGGCAGTCTGGCGGGTCAGGTGGCATGGGGGCAGGCGCTGGATGTGGACGTCCGTTTGCAGGGCTCCAGGCTGCCGATCACGGTGGAGCCCTACGCCAAGCTGGAAGCAGCGCCGGACCTGAAAATCACCCTGCAGGGCGATCGTCTGGCAGTGTCGGGCAAAGTGCTGATTCCCAAAGGCGATATCACCGTGCGGCAGTTGCCGCCCTCCACGGTCAAGGTGTCGGATGACACGGTTATCGTCGGCGAGCAGACGAAACAGGGCCAGCCGCCCATGGCGATCGCGATGGACGTCAACGTGGAAGTGGGCCAGGACAAGCTCGGTTTCAGCGGCTTCGGCCTGACCGCCAATCTGGCAGGGCACGTGCACATCGGCGATAACCTCGACACCCGCGGCGAACTCAACCTTAACGATGGGCGCTACCGGGCCTACGGTCAGCGTCTGACGATCCGCAAGGCGCGGCTGCTGTTCGCCGGGCCTATCGATCAGCCGTATCTGGACATCGAGGCGATCCGCCAGACCGACGACATCATCGCCGGCATCCGCCTGAGCGGCAGCGCCGAGCAGCCGACCACCACAGTGTTTTCGGAACCGGCCATGAGTCAGGAGCAGGCGCTTTCGTACCTGGTGCTGGGGCGACCGTTGAGCACCACCGGCGAGGACAACAACATGATGGCGCAGGCGGCATTGGCGCTGGGGCTGGCCGGCGGGTCGTCGACCGCCGGCAAACTCGCGTCGGACCTGGGGATCAAAGACTTCGAGCTGGACACGTCGGGCAGCGGCGACAAGACCGCGGTCGTCGCCAGCGGCAAGATCACCGACAAGCTCAGCTTGCGGTATGGCGTAGGCGTATTCGAGCCCGCCAATACCATCGCGCTGCGTTACCTGTTGAGCAAGAAGGTGTACCTGGAAGCGGCGAGCGGCGTCGCCAGTTCGCTGGATATTTTCTACAAGCGAGATTTTTAGCAGCGGTATACGGCAGTGGGGGCACAGGCCCATGCGTGTCTGCGCAGCTGCCGGTCGGTCATGCTCACTGATCGAACCGGTCGCTGCGCGGACACGCGCGTGCCAGCTGCAGGTTAATGCGCGGGGGTTATCCGTTGACCAGTTTCAGGCCCGATTCCGGGTATCGACCACCGGCAACGGCGGCCACCGGGAACAGGTCTCTCAACGCCTTCAGCTCCGCCGGGCTGAGTGTGACTTGCAGTGCCGCGACATTCTCCTGCAGGTATTTACGCTGCTTGGTGCCCGGGATCGGGATGACATCGCTGCCTTGCGCCAACACCCACGCCAGCGCCAGTTGCCCGGCGGTGATGCCTTTGTCGGCCGCCAGTTGCTGAACCTTCTCCACCAGCAACAGGTTCTTGCCGAAGTTTTCCCCCTGAAAGCGTGGGCTGCTGCGGCGGTAGTCATCGGCGGCGAAGTCATCGGGGCTCTTCAGCGTCCCGGTCAGGAAGCCACGTCCCAAAGGGCTGTAAGGCACGAAAGCGATGCCCAGACGACGGCAGGTTTCCAGCGCGCCGTTTTCCTCTGGCTCACGGCTCCAGAGGGAATACTCGGTCTGTAACGCGGCGATCGGGTGGACTTTGTGCGCGCGCTCAAGCGTCGCGGCCGAAGCCTCACTCAGGCCCAGATAACGCACCTTGCCGGCCTTGACCAGTTCGGCCATGGCACCGACTGACTCTTCGATAGCGATATTGGGGTCGATGCGGTGCTGGTAATACAGGTCGAGAGTATCGATCTTCAGCCGCTGCAAGGTGCCATCGATGGCCGCCCTGATGTACTCGGGGCTGCCGTTGACGCCACGCGCACCCGCATCGCCGGGAGTGCGGACGATGCCGAACTTGCTGGCGATGAAGGCCTGATCGCGTTTGCCGGCCAGGGCCTCGCCGAGCAACTGTTCGTTGGTATGGGGACCGTACATGTCGGCGGTGTCGAACAGCGTGACGCCCAGCTCCAGCGCCTGGTGCACCGTCGCGATGGCCTCTTTGGTATCGCCGCCGGTGGTGTAAAAGTCGGTCATGCCCATGCAGCCGAGGCCGAGTGCGGAGACCTGCGGTCCATTCTTGCCCAGTTGACGCGTCTGCATAATGGATTTCCTTGTGGTATTGAGAAGAACACTATTCTTGCCGCTCGACAGCAGGGTGATAAACCGGCTAAAAGTGCTTTCACTATTGGCAATATCTAAATAATCAGGACCAATGGCACGGTTATGGATAAATTCAACGCCATGCGCGCCTTCACGCGCATCGTCGAGCTGGGCGGCTTCGCCCGAGCGGCGGACAGCCTGCACATGCCACGCGCCTCGGTGACCATCCTCATCAAACAACTGGAAGCGCACTTGGGCGTTCAATTGCTGATGCGCACCACCCGACAGGTCACGCCGACGCTCGATGGTCAGGCGTATTACCAGCGCTGCGTCAGCCTGCTCAACGACCTGGACGACGCCGAGTCGGTCTTCTCCACGGTCGCCAAGGCTCCCGAAGGTGTGCTGCGTGTCGATATGCCCGCCGGGTTCGGTCGGCTGATCATCATGCCGATGTTGCCTGAGTTCACCGAGCGCTACCCAAGGCTGGAGCTCGAAGTGGGGATGTCGGACCGCCCGGTGGACCTGATTCGCGAGGGCTTCGATTGCGTGGTGCGCGGCGGACAGCCACTGGATCACTCGCTGGTGGCTCGGCCGCTGGCGCAGATGCGTCAGGTGGTGTGCGCCAGCCCTGCGTATCTGCAGCGCCGTGGCACGCCCCGAACGCTGGACGACCTCGGCGAGCACACCGTCATCGAGTACTTTTCAGCCACCACGAACAAGCGCTATGGTCTGGAATTCGTCGTCAACGGCAAGAACCAGGAACTGGAGCTGCCGAAAAGTCTGGCGACCAACAGTGCCGATGGTTATCTGGCGGCATGCAGTGCCGGCTATGGCCTGGTGCAGACCCCGTACTACCATGCCGCCGACGCACTGCGCCGCCAGGAACTGATCGAAGTGCTGGGCGACTACCCGCAACCGCTGCTGCCGTTGACCGCGCTGTATCCGGCTCATCGCCAGATGTCGCGCAGGGTGCGGGTGTTCGTCGACTGGCTGGTGGAACTGTGCGCGCGGCCCGGTTTGCTCGACAAACGCGGGGGCGAGCGCTGAACCTGACAACTAATTCATGTATACCCGTAGGTCGCTAACCGCTTTCGTGGTTAACTTCCGGCTTTCCCGCAACCTCAGAATAAGGACTCAGCTCATGGCTCAAGTGACTCGTAGAGGCTCCCCGGTACAAATCAGTGGCGAGCTGCCAACCGTCGGCAGCAAGGCGCCGGCGTTCAAACTGGTCGGCGGCGATCTGGCGGACGTGACCCTGGAAAGCTTTGCCGGCAAGCGCAAAGTGTTGAACATCTTCCCAAGCGTCGACACCCCGACGTGCGCCACTTCCGTGCGCAAATTCAACGCCCAGGCCAATGACCTGAACAACGCGGTCGTGCTGTGCATCTCCGCCGACCTGCCGTTCGCCCAGGCACGTTTCTGCGGTGCCGAAGGCCTGGAGAACGTGAAGAACCTGTCGACCATGCGCGGCGCCGAGTTCATGGAAAACTACGGTGTGGCCATTGCGGATGGCCCGATGGTCGGTCTGACGACCCGCGCGGTGGTCGTGCTGGATGAAAACGACAACGTGCTGCACGCTGAACTCGTGCCGGAGATTGGTCAGGAGCCAAACTACGACGCAGCACTGGCGGTATTGAAGTAAGTTGTCCTCTGCGTATCGCCGTTAAACCCGGCAATACCCGGCAACATTTAAGCGGCCTGACTCGTTCAGGCCGTTTTTCATTTGCACGTCAGCACCTTATCCAAAGTAAGCACTCGGTAAATTGCCGGTAAAGGCTCTTTGCTTGGCACGTAACTATGCTTATTGTTCAGCCTCCCGAAGACGCTCACGCGCACACTGGTTGACTTATTCATGCAATCGTCTGGTTCTCGTAATTCCCGTCGCTGGCTGATCAGCCTGTTGGTCCTGTTGATTGTCGCTGCCCTGTGCTGGCATTTCTGGCCCGGTTCCACCGCGCCTTCGGACGCTTCAGCGCAAAAAAGCGAACAGGCCCACAAAGGCGCCAGCCGCAGCGGCGGTGCCGGGAAAGTCGTTTCTCAGCGGCCCGGCTTTGGCGGCTCGACCGGTCCTGTGCCGGTACGCGTGGCGACCGCCACCACCGGTGATTTCCCGATCTATTACAAAGCGCTCGGCACCGTCACGGCGTTGAACACCATCAACGTGCGCAGCCGCGTGGCGGGCGAACTGGTCAAGATCAACTTCCAGGAAGGGCAGCAGGTCAAGGCTGGCGACCTGCTGGCAGTCATCGACCCGCGCAGCTACCAGATCGCCCTGCAACAGGCCGAAGGCACGCTGATGCAGAACCAGGCGCTGCTCAAGAATGCGCAGATCGACGTACAGCGTTATCGGGACCTGTACAAAGAAGACAGCATCGCCAAACAGACCCTGGACACCGCCGAGTCGCTGGTGGGTCAGTATCAGGGCACCATCAAGAGCAATCAGGCAGCGGTCGGCGATGCCCGACTGAACCTGGATTTCACCAAAATCCGCGCGCCGATCTCCGGGCGCATCGGCCTGCGCCAGCTGGACGTCGGCAACCTCGTGGCCGCCAACGACACGACCGCGCTCGCCGTGATCACCCAGACCAAGCCGATCACGGTCAACTTCACGCTGCCGGAAAAGGACCTCGCCGATGTCATTGGCCGCTACCGAAGCGGCGCCAGGCTGCCGGTCGAAGCCTGGGACCGTGGCGATGTGAAGCTGCAGGCCAACGGTGTTCTGGCGAGCATCGACAACCAGATCGACATCACCACCGGAACACTGAAGTTCAAGGCGCGGTTCGACAACGACGACGAAACCCTGTTTCCCAACCAGTTCGTCAACGCGCGTCTGCTGGCCAATACGCTCAAGGGCGTGGTGCTGGTGCCGACGGCTGCCGTGCAGTTCGGTGTCGATGGCACCTTCGTTTACGTGATGGACGGCGACAAGACAGTGCGCATCCGCTCGCTCAAGACCGGCCCGGGTGACGAAAACTCGACGGTGATCACCCAAGGCCTTGCCGCGGGCGACCGCGTTGTGCTGGAGGGCACGGACCGTCTCAAGGACGGCAGCGCCGTTGAAGTGGTCAACGACAGCAAGGACGTGCCGACTACCCCGGGTGGCAAACTGCAGGGCCAGCCGGCCAAAGACAAGGAGTCCGGTGAGTCGGCGGACGCCGCCACCGCGCAGAAAGGCAACGTATGAACCTGTCACGGCTGTTCATCCTTCGGCCTGTCGCCACCACGCTCAGCATGCTCGCCATCGTCCTGGCGGGCCTGATCGCCTACAGCCTGCTGCCGGTGTCGGCCTTGCCTCAGGTGGATTACCCGACCATCCGGGTGATGACGCTGTACCCCGGCGCCAGCCCGCAAGTGATGACCAGTGCCGTGACCGCGCCGCTGGAGCGGCAGTTCGGGCAGATGCCGGGCCTGACGCAGATGGCGTCCACCAGTTCGGGCGGTGCCTCGGTCATCACCCTGCGTTTCAGCCTGGACATCAACATGGATGTCGCCGAGCAGGAAGTCCAGGCCGCGATCAATGGCGCGACGAACCTGCTGCCCACCGATCTGCCCGCTCCGCCGACGTACAACAAGGTCAACCCGGCCGATACGCCGGTGCTGACGCTGGCGATCACCTCGAAAACCATGTTGTTGCCCAAACTCAACGACCTGGTCGACACGCGCATGGCGCAGAAGATCGCGCAGATCAGCGGCGTCGGCATGGTCACCATCGCGGGCGGGCAGCGTCAGGCGGTGCGGATTAAAGTCAATCCGGATGCGCTGGCCGCCAACGGCCTGAATCTGTCGGATGTGCGCACGCTGGTCAGCAATTCCAACGTCAACACGCCCAAGGGTAACTTCGACGGTCCGACCCGGGTGTCGATGCTCGATGCCAACGACCAGCTCAAATCCCCCGAGGAGTACGCCAATCTGATTCTGGCATACAACAATGGCGGTCCGCTGCGGCTCAAGGATGTCGCGCAGATCGTCGATGGCGCGGAGAACGAACGCCTTGCCGCCTGGGCCAATGAGAACCAGGCCGTGCTGCTCAACATTCAGCGTCAGCCGGGTGCCAACGTCATCGAGGTGGTCGACCGCATCAAGGCGCTGCTGCCGAGCATCACCGACAACCTGCCGGCAGGGCTGGATGTGGTGGTGCTGACCGACCGCACGCAGACGATCCGCGCATCGGTCAGCGATGTGCAGCATGAATTGCTGATTTCCATCGTGCTGGTGGTGCTGGTGACGTTCCTGTTCCTGCGCCGTTTCAGCGCCACGATCATTCCGTCGGTCGCGGTGCCGCTGTCGCTGATCGGCACCTTCGGGGTCATGTACCTGGCCGGGTTCTCGGTCAATAACCTCACGTTGATGGCGATGACCATTGCCACCGGGTTCGTGGTCGACGATGCCATTGTGATGCTGGAGAACATTTCCCGGCATCTGGAGGAGGGCGAAACGCCTTTGCAGGCGGCGCTCAAGGGCGCCAGACAAATCGGTTTCACCTTGATTTCGCTGACCATCTCACTGATCGCGGTGCTGATTCCCTTGCTGTTCATGGCTGACGTGGTGGGCCGCCTGTTCCGCGAATTCGCCATCACTCTGGCTGTCGCGATCCTGATTTCACTGGTCGTGTCGCTGACCCTGACGCCGATGATGTGCGCGCGCCTGCTCAAGCGCGAACCCGAGGAGCACCAGCAGGGCCGCTTCTACCATGCCAGTGGCATCTGGATCGACTGGCTGATCGCTGCATACGGACGCAAGTTGCAGTGGGTGCTCAAACACCAGCCGCTGACCCTGCTGATCGCCATCGCCACGCTGGGCGTCACGGTGTTGTTGTACCTGGCGGTGCCCAAAGGCTTCTTCCCGGTGCAGGACACCGGCGTCATTCAGGGCATTTCCGAGGCGCCGCAGTCGGTTTCGTTCAGCTCGATGAGCGAGCGGCAGCAGGCACTGGCGAAGATCATTCTCGAGGATCCGGCGGTGGCCAGCCTGTCGTCCTACATCGGTGTGGACGGCGACAACGCGACGCTCAATAGCGGTCGCATGCTGATCAACCTCAAGCCTCACAATCAGCGCGATGTCACTGCCACCGAGGTGATCCAGCGCTTGCAACCGGAAGTCGATCAGCTGTCGGACATCCGCCTGTTCATGCAACCGGTGCAGGACCTGACCATCGAGGACCGTGTCAGTCGCACGCAGTACCAGTTCAGCATGTCATCGCCGGATGCCGAGCTGCTCAGCCTGTGGAGCGGCAAACTGGTCGATGCGCTGGCGCAGCGCACGGAACTCACGGACGTCGCCAGCGACCTTCAGGACAAAGGCCTACAAGTGTTCCTGAACATCGACCGTGACGCGGCCAGCCGTCTTGGCGTCACCGTGGCCACGATCACCGATGCGCTGTACGACGCATTCGGCCAGCGGCAGATTTCTACCATCTATACCCAGGCGAGCCAGTACCGCGTGGTGCTTCAGGCCGCGTCGGCCAACGATCTCGGACCTCAGGCGCTGGAGCAGATCCACGTCAAAACCACTGACGGCGGGCAGGTCAAGTTGTCGAGCCTGGCGAAGGTCGAACAGCGTCAGGCGCAGCTGGCGATCGCGCACATCGGCCAGTTTCCGGCGGTGATGATGTCCTTCAACCTGGCACCGGGCGTGGCGCTGGGCAAGGCGGTCGAGGTCATCGAGCAGGTGCAGAAGGATATCGGCATGCCGATTGGCGTGCAGACCCAGTTCCAGGGTGCGGCCGAAGCGTTCCAGGCGTCGTTGTCCAGCACGCTGCTGCTGGTGCTGGCAGCGGTGGTCACCATGTACATCGTGCTCGGCGTGCTCTACGAGAGCTACATCCACCCGATCACCATTCTCTCGACCCTGCCGTCGGCGGCCATCGGCGCATTGCTGGCGCTGATCCTGAGCGGCAACGATCTGGGCATGATCGCGATCATCGGCATCATTCTGTTGATCGGTATCGTCAAGAAGAACGCGATCATGATGATCGACTTCGCCCTGGACGCCGAGCGCAACCGCGGCATCGATCCACAGACCGCCATTTACGAAGCCGCGCTGTTGCGCTTCCGCCCCATCCTGATGACCACACTGGCGGCGCTGTTCGGCGCGATCCCGCTGATGTTCGCCAGTGGGTCCGGGGCCGAACTGCGTCAACCGCTGGGTCTGGTGATGGTCGGCGGCCTGTTGGTCAGCCAGGTGCTGACGCTGTTCACCACGCCGGTCATTTATCTGTATTTCGATCGCATGGGACGCAGGTTTCGCCGTTCGGGCAAAGCCGAGGTGGCGGTGTGATGAACAGCCTCACGCTGCAAGCTTCGCATCCTGTACGCGCTGGTGACGGGGCGTTTTCTCGCGGCGTGTCGGCTGCCGCCTGGAGCTTTCGCCCATGAACCTGTCGGCTCCGTTCATCAAAAGGCCGGTGGCGACCATGCTCCTGAGCCTGGCAATCATGTTGCTGGGTGTCATGAGCTTCGGGCTGTTGCCCGTCTCGCCGTTGCCGAACATGGACTTCCCGGTGATCGTGGTCAGTGCGTCCTTGCCCGGCGCCAGCCCGGAAATCATGGCGTCCAGCGTGGCGACGCCGCTCGAGCGGTCGCTGGGCACCATTGCCGGCGTCAACACCATGAGCAGCCGGTCCAGCCAGGGTTCGACACGGATCATTCTGCAGTTCGACCTGGATCGCGACATCAATGGTGCCGCCCGTGAAGTGCAGGCCGCCATCAACGCCTCGCGCAGCCTGCTGCCCAGCGGGATGCGCAGCATGCCGACCTACAAGAAGGTCAACCCGTCGCAGGCGCCGATCATGGTGCTGTCGCTGACCTCCGACGTGCTGGAAAAGGGTCAGCTGTACGACATGGCCTCGACGATTCTGTCGCAGAGCCTGTCCCAGGTGAACGGCGTGGGAGAGGTGCAGATCGGCGGCAGTTCGCTGCCGGCGGTGCGTGTTGAACTGGAGCCCAAGCTGCTCGACCAATACGGTGTCTCGCTGGACGACGTGCGCACAACGATTTCCGGCTCCAACGTGCGCCGGCCCAAGGGCTCCGTGGAAAACAGCGAACATAACTGGCAGGTTCAGGCCAACGACCAGCTGGAAAAGGCCAAAGATTACGAGCCCCTGATCATTCGCTACCAGAACGGCGCCGCGCTGCGCCTCAAGGATGTCGCCACGGTCAAGGACTCGGTGGAGGACCGCTACAACAGTGGATTCTTCAATGACAAGGCGGCGGTGTTGCTGGTGATCAACCGGCAGGCCGGCGCCAACATCATCGAAACCGTGGCGGCGATCAAGGCACAACTGCCGGCCCTGCAGGCGGTGCTTCCGGCCAGCGTCAAACTGGATTTGGCGATGGATCGCTCACCGGTGATCAAGGCGACCTTGCATGAGGCGGAGATGACGCTGTTGATCGCAGTGGTGCTGGTGATCATGGTGGTGTTTCTGTTTCTCGGGAATTTCCGTGCGTCGCTGATTCCCACCCTCGCTGTGCCGGTTTCGCTGGTGGGCACGTTCGCCATCATGTACCTGTACGGCTTTTCCCTGAACAACCTGTCGCTGATGGCGCTGATTCTCGCGACCGGGCTGGTGGTGGACGACGCCATCGTCGTGCTCGAAAACATTTCGCGCCACATCGATGAAGGCGTCGCGCCGATGCAGGCCGCCTACCTGGGCGCCAAGGAAGTCGGCTTTACCCTGTTGTCGATGAACGTGTCGCTGGTGGCGGTGTTCATCTCGATTCTGTTCATGGGCGGGCTAGTGGAAAGCCTGTTCCGCGAGTTCTCGATCACCTTGTCGGTGTCGATCATCGTGTCGCTGGTGGTCTCGCTGACATTGACGCCGATGCTCTGCGCGCGCTGGCTGAAGCCTCATGTTCCGGGCAACGAAAACCGCCTCCAGCGCTGGAGCGCACGCGTCAACGACCGCATGGTCGCCGGCTATGATCGCAGTCTGGTCTGGGTGCTGCGTCATCGTCGGCTGACGCTGCTCACGCTGCTCATCACCATCGGCGTGAATATCGCGCTGTATGTCGTGGTGCCCAAAACTTTCCTGCCGCAGCAGGACACCGGGCAGTTGATGGGCTTCGTGCGCGGCGATGACGGCCTGTCGTTTTCGGTGATGCAGCCGAAAATGGACATCTACCGCACCGCGCTGCTCAAGGACCCGGCGGTGGACAGCGTTGCCGGTTTCATCGGCGGCAACGGCGGCACCGGCAACGCCTTCATCATCGTGCGGCTCAAGCCCATTCAGGAGCGCAAGATCGGCGCGGCGCAAGTGGTCGAGCGGCTGCGCAAGGAAATGCCTCAGGTGCCGGGTGGACGTCTGTTCCTGCAACCCGATCAGGACCTGCAACTGGGCGGCGGTCGTGAGCAGACCACGTCGCAGTATCAGTACATTCTGCAGAGCGGCGATCTGGAAAGCCTTCGCCTGTGGTACCCCAAGGTGGTCGCCGCGCTCAAGTCGCTCAAGGAGCTGACCGCCATCGATGCCAACGATGGCGGCGGCACGCAGCAGGTGACACTGGTGGTGGACCGCGACGCGGCCAAGCGTCTGGGCATCGACATGAACATGGTTACCACGGTGCTGAACAATGCGTACAGCCAGCGGCAGGTGTCGACTATTTATGACCCGCTGAACCAGTATCAGGTGGTGATGGAGGTCAATCCCAAGTACGCCCTGGACCCGGTCACGCTGGAGCAGGTGCAGGTGATCACTGCCGATGGCGCGCGGGTGCCGCTGTCGACCATCGCTCACTATGAGCGCACGCTGGAAGACGACCGGGTGACCCACGATGGCCAGTTCGCGTCGGACAACGTCTCGTTCGACCTAGCCGACGGCGTGACCCTTGATCAAGCCACGGTGGCCATCGAACGCGCGGTGGCAGCGGTCGGCCTGCCCGAGGACGTCATTGCCAAGATGGCCGGCACCGCCGACGCCTTCGCGGCCACGCAGAAGAGCCAGCCGTGGATGATTCTCGGCGCCCTCGTTGCGGTCTATCTGGTGCTGGGCATTCTCTATGAAAGCTACATTCATCCGCTGACGATTCTGTCCACGCTGCCGTCGGCGGGCGTCGGCGCGCTGCTGAGCATCTACCTCACCGGTGGGCAGTTCAGCCTGATCTCGCTGCTGGGGTTGTTTCTGCTCATCGGCGTGGTGAAGAAGAACGCGATCCTGATGATCGACCTGGCGCTGCAACTGGAGCGGGTCGGCGGCATGACCCCGGTCGAGTCGATCCGCAACGCCTGTCTGCAACGCCTGCGTCCGATCCTCATGACCACGCTGGCAGCGATTCTCGGCGCCGTGCCGTTGTTGCTGAGCAGCGCCGAGGGCGCCGAAATGCGCCGCCCGCTGGGCCTGACGATCATCGGCGGCTTGGTGCTGAGCCAGATCCTTACGTTATACACAACCCCTGTGGTTTACCTTTATCTTGACCGTCTGCGCCACCGCTTCAATACCTGGCGCGGTGTGCAGACGGATGCCGCCCTGGAAACTCCGCTATGACCGACCGCATCAACGCTCCCGTACCACAGCGCACGCTGCCTTTTCGCCGTACGTTCGGCATTGGCTTCTGCGCGCTGCTGCTGAGTGCCTGCGCGGTCGGCCCGGATTACCAGCGGCCGGACATGCCCACGCCAGCGCACTTCAAGCAGGCCGAAGGCTGGACGCAGGCCAACCCCAGCGACGCGATCGCCCGGGGCGCCTGGTGGGAAATTTATGGCGATCCGCAGCTCAACACGCTGGTGGAGAAACTCAACACGTCCAACCAGACCGTCGCCCAATATGAAGCCCAGTACCGACAGGCCGCCGCACTGGTGCGCAGCGCCCGGGGCGCATTTTTTCCGACGCTGGACCTGACCACCAGCAAGAACCGTTCGAGCCAGGGCACCGGCAGCAGCAGTTCGAGCCTGAGCAGTTCCAGCAGCGGGATCCGCGACACCTACAACGCGCAACTGGGCGTGAGCTGGGAAGCTGACATCTGGGGCAAGCTGCGCCGGGGCCTGGAGGCCGATAAGGCCAACGCCCAGGCCAGCCTTGCCGACCTTGCGTCGATGCAGCTGAGCCTGCAGTCACAGCTCGTCCAGAACTACCTGCAACTGCGCGTCATCGATGAGCAGAAGCGCCTGCTGGAAAAGACCGTCGACACCTATCAGCGCTCGCTGACCATGACGCAGAACCAGTACCGCGCCGGCATTTCCGGGCGTGACGCCGTCGCTCAGGCGCAGACCCAGCTCAAGAGCACGCAGGCGGACCTGATCGATCTGGCGTGGCAGCGTGCCCAGTACGAAAGCGCGATTGCCGTACTGATGGGCCAGGCGCCGGCGGATTTCAGCCTGGCGACCAGCGATTCAGTGCCCGCGCTGCCGCAGATCCCGGTGCAACTGCCTTCGCAACTGCTCGAGCGTCGTCCGGACATCGCTGCTGCCGAGCGTTCGGTCATGGCCGCCAACGCCAACATTGGCGTGGCCAAGGCTGCGTATTACCCGGACCTGACCTTGAGCATGAGCGGCGGCTACAGCAGCAGTACCTTCAGCAACTGGATCTCCTTGCCCAACCGTTTCTGGTCGGTCGGCCCGCAACTGGCGATGACCCTCTTCGATGGTGGTCAGCGCGCCGCGGAAGTGGACCGCACCGAGGCCGTCTACGATCAGACCGTGGCGCAATATCGCCAGACCGTGCTCGACGGCTTCAAGGAAGTCGAGGATTACCTGGCGCAATTGCGCGTCTATGAACAGGAGGCCGGCGTGCGCGCCGAGGCGCTGGCATCGGCCCGCGACTCGTTGCGTCTGACCAGTAACCAGTACAAAGCCGGTTTGATTGGCTATCTTGATGTGGTCAACGTTCAAACCACGGCGTTGAGCAACGAACGCAGCGTGCTGACCCTGCTGGAAAGCCGTCTGGTCGCCAGCGTTCAGTTGATTGCTGCACTGGGTGGTGGCTGGGATGCCGAGACCGGCTTGACGCGTGATCCGCAGTTGTCAGGACGTTAGCCAAGGAAAGTGGCGCATTGCCATAATTCTGACGAGACGGCCGCGACATTCTTGCGGATTTCGGTAAAATCGCCACCGAAATTTCAGGCTGAAAAGCCCACCTGTCGAGTCAAGAGCCAGCATGCTGATCGGCCACTACACGTTTTCCCTGGTCCTGATTTCCGTCCTCGTGGCGATTCTGGCGTCCTACACTGCGCTCGATCTGGTCGGCCGCATCGCTACCGCCACCGGCAAGGCGGTGATGATGTGGATCGGCGGCGGCGCGCTGTCCATGGGCATCGGCATCTGGTCGATGCACTTCATCGGCATGCTCGCGTTCCAGTTGCCGATCGATCTGGGCTTCGATCTCGGCCTGACACTTCTGTCCCTGTTGATCAGCATTCTGTCCTCGGGGTTCGCCTTGTGGCTGGTCAGTCACCAGCGCGTTCCGGTCCTGCACATTCTCTGCGGCGCACTGCTGATGGGGCTGGGCATCAGCGCCATGCATTACACCGGTATGGCGGCGTTGCGCATGCAGCCAGGGATCGATTACGACCCGACGCTGTTCGGCGCGTCCCTGCTGATCGCCGTCGGTGCTTCCGCCGCCGCGTTGTGCATCGCCTTGCGCCTGCGCCGGCAAACGCCGTATGTGCGCCTGGCCCGCGGCGGGGCAGCAATCATCATGGGCTTCGCCATCGTTGGCATGCATTACACCGGCATGGCGGCCGCGGGTTTTCCCGAGGGCAGTTTCTGCGGTGCGGCATCGACCGGTCTGCGCACTGACGGCCTGGACAAACTGGTGCTGGTCACCAGTCTTGCGGTGTTGGGCATCACATTGCTCACCTCGGTACTGGATGCGCGCATGGAAGCCCGTACCGCCGCGCTGTCGCAATCGCTGAGCGACGCCAACCGCGAGCTCACGCAACTGGCCCTGCACGACACGCTGACCGGTCTGCCCAACCGAATCCTGCTGGCCGACCGTATCGAACAGGCAATGCGCAAGGTCGACGCCCACGGCGGCATGTTCGCGGTCATGTTCATGGATCTGGACGGCTTCAAACCGGTCAACGACGCGTTCGGTCACCACGTGGGCGATCAATTGTTGCGCGAGGTGGCGCTGCGCATGCGCGAGAATTTCCACCGCCACGACACGCTGGCGCGCATCGGCGGCGACGAGTTCGTGCTGCTGGTGGAACTGGAAGAGCTCGATGACGCGGCGACAGTGGCGGCGCGGCAGGTTTCGCTGGTCGCCAGGCCCTTCAGCGTGCAGGACCATGACCTGCAAGTGACCGTCAGCATCGGCATCAGCCTGTACCCCGGCAATGGCCAGAGCCAGCAGGAGTTGCTGATGAACGCCGACGCCGCGATGTATCACGCCAAGAGCGCGGGCAAGAATGGCTACAGCTTTTTCGACGCCTCGATGAACACTAACGCGCGTAATCAGTTGCAACTGCTGCAGGATTTACGGGCTGGACTGCGTGAAGGGCAGTTCTGTCTGCATTACCAGCCCAAATTTTCCGCTGGCACCCGCGAGCCTGTTGGTGCCGAGGCGCTGGTACGATGGAACCATCCGCAGCACGGTTTACTGATGCCGGACAAATTCATCGGGCTGGCAGAGAAAACCGGTCTGATCATCAACATCGGTGAATGGGTGCTCAACGAGGCCTGCCGACAGATGCGCGTCTGGTATGACGGCGGATTCACCCATTGGCGGATCGCCGTGAACCTGTCGGCTCTGCAGTTTTGTCATGCGGGACTGGTGGACACCGTCGCCCGCGCGCTGGCGACCCACGGCCTGCCGGCCAACTGCCTGACCCTGGAAATCACCGAAACCACGGCCATGAACGACGCTGACGCCAGCATGACGGTGCTGCAGAAATTGTCGGACATGGGCGTGGACCTTTCCATCGATGACTTCGGCACCGGTTATTCCAGCCTGATGTACCTGAAACGCTTGCCGGCCAACGAACTGAAGATCGACCGGGGTTTCGTGCGCGACCTGGAGCACGACAGCGACGACGCAGCAATCGTTTCCGCCATCGTGGCGCTGGGTCAGGCGCTGAACTTGCGGATCGTCGCGGAAGGTGTCGAGACCGCCAGCCAGCAAAACTTCCTGACCCGTCTGGGCTGTGATTCGCTGCAGGGTTATCTGCTGGGCCATCCATTGCCAGCGGACCGGTTCATGGCTGATATTAGCGCGGCACGGAAACACGTATCCGAAAACACCCACTGACGCTTCACGCTGTGCCAACACATAACAATAGAAAACACACAACACGTCACGAGCATCGATCGATTCGGAAACTTCATGGATAAAAACCTCCTCATCACTGGCGGCTCCCGAGGTATCGGCGCCGCCACGGCAGTTCTGGCGGCTGCACAGGGTTATCGCGTTTGCATCAATTATCTGTCCGACCACGCCGCTGCCGAGCGCGTGTGCGGCCAGATCCGCGAGGCGGGGGGACACGCCATCGCGGTACAGGGAGACGTCAGCAACGAAGACGAAATCATTCGTCTGTTCGCGCGCGTGGATGCCGAACTCGGACGGATCACGGCGCTGGTCAACAACGCCGGCACCGTGGCCGAGACCTCGCGCGTCGATGCGATGTCGGAGTTTCGCCTGCTCAAGATCATGATGAGCAACGTGGTCGGGCCGATGCTGTGCAGCAAACATGCATTGTTGCGCATGCTGCCGCGCCACGGTGGGCGCGGCGGCAGCATCGTCAATGTGTCTTCGGTGGCGGCGCGTCTGGGCTCGCCCGGCGAGTACGTGGACTACGCCGCGTCCAAGGGCGCGCTCGACACCTTCACGGTCGGGCTGGCCAAGGAAGTGGCGGGCGAAGGGGTGCGGGTCAACGCGGTGCGACCCGGGTACATCTTTACCGAATTCCACGCGCTGAGCGGGGATCCGCAGCGGGTCAGCAAGCTGGAGCCGACCATTCCCATGGGCCGCGGCGGGCTGGCCGATGAGGTGGCCGAAGCGATCCTGTGGCTGCTCTCGGACAAGGCGTCGTACTCCACCGGGACGTTCATCGATCTCGGCGGCGGTCGTTAGGTCCGGGGTCGATGAAGCACACCTGCGGCAGCGCAAAGATCCGCTCCCGCAGGTCTGATGTCTTGAGTATGAAATCAGGCAGACCTCGCGTTTAACCCACCATCATTGACCGGATGATCTTGCCCAGGGTCTCCATCGCGCGTTCGCTCGTGTCGCTCCAGGGCGTGCCGTAGTTCAGGCGGATGCAGTGCTTGAACCGGCGCGTAGGCGAGAAGATCGGCCCCGGCGCGACGCTGATGCCCTGCGCCAGAGCAATCTGAAAGACCTTCAGGGAATCCACCTGCTCAGGCAGTTCCAGCCAGAGGAAATAGCCTCCCGACGGTTGGCTCACGCGTGTCTGCGCGGGGAAATATCGCGCCACGGCACCCAGCATGGCGCGCAACTGATCTTCCAGACTGTTACGCAGCTTGCGCAAATGACGGTCGTATCCGCCATGTTGCAAGTAATCGGCAATGGCCGCCTGGGCGGGCATCGAGGCACACAGCGAGGTCATCAGTTTCAGCCGCTCGACTTTCTGCGCGTAACGTCCTGCCGCGACCCAGCCGACGCGATATCCTGGGGCCAGGCTCTTGGCGAACGAGCCGCAATGCAGCACCAGGCCCTCGGTGTCGAACGCTTTGGCCGGCTTGGGCGCATGCTGACCGTAATAGAGTTCGGCGTACACGTCGTCTTCGATCAGCGGGACGTCATGTTTGCGCAGCAATTCCACGAGTTTGCGTTTGCGGGCCTCGGAAACCGTCGCGCCCGTGGGGTTCTGGAAGCTGGTCATGCTCCAGCAGGCCTTGACCGGGTAGCGTTCCAGCGTCTGCGCCAGAATGCCCAGATCGATGCCGGTCTGCGGATGCACCGGGATTTCCACGGCCTTGAGCTTCAGCCGTTCCAGCACTTGCAGGCAGGCATAGAACGCGGGGGCCTCGATGGCCACCAGATCGCCCGGTTCGGTGACCGCTTGCAGACACAGGTTCAACGCTTCGAGCGCACCGTTGGTGATCAGCAATTCTTCCATCGGCAGCATCTGCCCGGCGACCATGTAGCGCAGGGCTATCTGCCGCCGCAACACCGGATTGCCCGGCGACAGGTCACTGACCACCATGCGCGGGTCCATGTCTCGGGTCGCGCTGGCCAACGAGCGGGCCAGCCGTTGCAGCGGGAACAGTCCGGCACTGGGGAATGCCGAACCGAAGGGCACGGTGTTGGGATCCTTGATCGATTCCAGCACCGAAAACACCAGTTCACTGACATCGACCTCGGTGGATTCGCTGACATGAGCCTCCTGCGAGGCATGCGCCGGGCTCTCCGGATCGAAACCCTGGGTGGCAAGGCCCTCGCGGCTGAAGCTGTCGTTGACGAAGTAACCCGACCGCGGGCGTGCGCGAATCAGGCCGCGTCGTTCCAGCAGGTAATAGGCCTGAAAGACCGTCGACGGGCTGATGCCGTGGGTCTGGCTGGCGTAGCGCACCGAGGGCACGCGTTGACCGGCGGCCAGCACACCGGAGCGGATCAGCTCGGCGATATCGTCGGCAAACTTTTCATAACGCTTCATGGAGGGCTCGCGAATGCCCGGTGCAGGGCAGGGAGGCGTTGGGGAACGTCCGGCACTATGCGCGGGAAAGAGGTTTCAGTACAGGTGCAGTTTTTTCGATAAACAGCAGATCAGATGAAACGGGCTTCGACGCCCCGAGCAAATCCGTGGCGACTCCATGAGCGGCTCTGCCCATGGAAATGCGCCGTGATCCCACGACATGTCGCTCGCAGGGCGGTTGTTCAACAGGCGCCTGGCGCGCCCGATCTCGTCAGTTCCGATCAGACGACCGGCGAATCTTCACCCGGCTCCACGCCGACGGTGTGATGGCGCAGGTCGCGGGCTTTGTAGACCGTCAGCGCGTCGGCTTCAGCCTCGGTGATCGGGACTTTCCTGCCGCCGATTTCGGCTTCGGACATGTGTGTGACGTCATTGGTGGTGATGATCACGTCGACCACCGCGCCGCGGTATTCGACGCCGTCGATGAGGGCTGAGCAATGCTCGTATGTGCCATCGAATTCCAGTGGCATGATCGTTCTCCAGCGCAGGTTGATGAAGGTACGACTGCACCTCCAGACCGTCGTTTCCGCCATCCGACCGTGGGCATCATGCCTTGGCGCGGAATTTCGTCCGAGGCGCCGCGGTCCATAGCTCTGATCGCCCGCAACGGGAAAAAGGAATGCCTATGAATGCCTGGTGGCAAGAAGTCGTGGACACGCTGCAAGCCGAATTTTCCGACATCACGGACGCCGCTCAACTGACCCGGGTGACCGTACGATTGGTCATCGCCGCGCTATTGGGGGCGGTGCTGGGGTTTGAGCGCGAGCATAAAGGCAAGGCGGCGGGGGTTCGCACGCACATGCTGGTGAGCATGGGGGCCGCGCTGTTTGTTCTGGTGCCGCGACTGGCGGGTGCTGACGACGCCGCGCTGAGTCGCGTGGTGCAGGGCATCGTGGCCGGGATCGGTTTTCTTGGCGCAGGCACCATTCTCAAGGGCGAGAATCTCAATACGCATCAGGTCAAAGGACTCACCACCGCTGCCGGTCTGTGGATGACCGCCGCCATTGGCATCGCCGCAGGAATGGGCAGGGAAATGACCGCTGTGCTGAGCACCATTCTGGCGCTGGGGATTCTCAGTCTGATGCCGTACATCGTTGATCGCTTCGATCCGCCAGAGAACCGGGAAAAGCGCCCGGATCGCAAGACCGGCGGCAATTCCCAGCAGCCCTGAGCATGCCCGATCCCGCCAGAGCAGGCGTCGGCATGCCCAGGCGTGGATCATTCCGGAAAGTTGTCGTCGAGAACCGCAGGTGGCTCCTGGGAAGGCGGGTCGCCCTTGGGCTCCTCGATTACCGGAGGCATGGTTGGCGGTGGCGGCACTTCGGGATTGCGCCCCGGCAATTCCGGGTTGTCGATGTTTGGATCGGGTGTTTCTGCGGGAATGGGAATGTTCATGGCTTCACCTTCCTTGAGCGCCGTGTCGAGAGGCGTCATTGCCGGTTTTTCAAAGCGCTCGCAGGCTTCGACCTGTCGCCGCTTTGAATGATTCAGCACAATTCTCAAGCGCGGATCAAACGGCTGACTAAGCTGGCATTGCTTCGATTTTTTTGCATCACAAGCTCTTTGAACTTTTCCCCAAGGCTGGCGTTCGGAACCTATGCGGCCACGTCGGGATGCGGTGAATCCGGTGGCTCCCCCTATTGTTTCTATGGATAAGACGTTGCTGGAACGGACTCTTACAAGGAGCGTCCCTGGGGCGTGAGGAGTGATGCTCGATGAATGTGACTGCAGATCAGCCATACGGTCCGGATTCCCTGGCCACCGATATACCGCACCCAACCCAGCCTTTACCCCTGACTCAGGCCTTGCAGCTGCCGCGTATCGTGATTGAAGACACGCAGCCGGTGATCGATGCCGGGCAGCTTGCGGCCAAGGCGATCGTCGGCCAACCGGTGGTGGTGACCAGCAAGGTATTCGCCGACGGTCACGACAAGATGGCCGTGCGTATCCTGTACCGTGCAGCAAACGAAGAAGAATGGCACCAGGCACCGATGCGGGAGCTGGGCAACGACAGCTGGATCGGCGAGTTCACCCCGACATCCGTGAGCCGGTATGTGTTCCGTCTCGAGGCCTGGATAGACCAGTTCGCCAGTTATCGCTACGAACTCGAGAAGAAGTATTCAGCCGGCGTGCCCATCGGCCTTGAGCTGGAAGAGGGGCGTCTGCACCTGGTCCATGCGGCCGAACGCAGTCAGCATGAATTGCGGGGCCAGCTCGACAGCCTTCTGCGGCGCCTGGGTGAGAACACTGAGCACGAGGCTCAGGTGGCGCTGCTGCTCAACAGCGAAACTGCGGCGATCATGGCCAAGGCCGACAATCACGCGTTTCTGAGCCGCAGTATTGAATTCCCCCTTGAGGTCGAGCGCGAGCGTGCCCAGTTCGCCAGTTGGTACGAACTGTTCCCGCGCTCGATTACAGACGACAAGCATCGCCACGGCACCTTCAATGACGTGCACAGCCGGCTGCCGATGATCCGCGACATGGGATTCGACGTGCTGTATTTCCCGCCGATTCACCCGATCGGTCGTGCCCATCGCAAGGGTCCGAACAACTCGCTGCAGGCAGGGCCGGACGATCCCGGCAGCCCGTACGCCATCGGCAGCGCTGACGGCGGCCACGACGCGATTCACCCGCAACTGGGCACCCGTGAGGACTTCCGCAATCTCGTCGCGGCCGCAGCCGAGCACGGGCTTGAAATCGCGCTCGATTTCGCCATCCAGTGTTCTCAGGATCACTTGTGGCTCAAGGAGCACCCGGGCTGGTTCTCGTGGCGCCCGGACGGCACGATTCGCTACGCCGAAAATCCGCCGAAAAAATATCAGGACATCGTCAACGTCGATTTCTACGCTCCGGACGCGATCCCGAGTCTGTGGCTTGAGTTGCGCGACGTGGTGCTGGGCTGGGTCGAGGAGGGCGTGAAGATCTTCCGCGTCGACAACCCGCACACCAAGCCGCTGCCGTTCTGGCAATGGATGATTGCCGACATCCGGGCTCAGCACCCGGACGTGATGTTCCTCGCCGAGGCGTTCACCAAGCCTGCAATGATGGCGCGGCTGGGCAAGGTAGGTTATTCGCAGAGCTACACCTACTTCACGTGGCGCAACACCAAGGCCGAGCTGGCCGAGTATTTCACCCAGCTCAACGAGTCGCCGTGGCGCGAGTGCTACCGGCCCAACTTCTTCGTCAACACGCCGGACATCAACCCGTACTTCCTGCACGATTCAGGGCGTCCGGGATTCCTCATCCGCGCGGCGTTGGCGACCATGGGCTCGGGCCTGTGGGGCATGTATTCGGGCTTCGAGTTGTGCGAGTCGGCGCCTGTGCCGGGCAAGGAGGAATACCTGGACTCCGAGAAGTACGAGATTCGTCCGCGGGACTTTACCCAGCCTGGCAACATCATTGCCGAGATCGCCCAGCTCAACCGCATCCGTCGCCAGAACCCGGCGTTGCAGACGCACCTTGGGCTGCGCATTTACAACGCCTGGAACGACAACATTCTCTACTTCGGCAAACGCAGCCATGACGGCAGCAACTTCATTCTGATCGCGGTGAGTCTGGATCCGGTCAACCCTCAGGAAGCTCACTTCGAGCTGCCGCTGTGGGAGCTGGGTCTGCCGGACGACGCCGCGACCCTGGGCGAAGACCTCATGACCGGGCACACCTGGACCTGGTACGGAAAGACGCAGTGGATGCGCATCGATCCGTCTTATCAGCCGTTCGGAATCTGGCGCATCAAAACCACAAACCAATAATTCAAAGGATGTGGTCATGGCGAAGAAGCCTCGCAACGCTGCCTTTATCGAAGACCCGCTCTGGTACAAGGATGCGGTGATTTACCAGGTCCACGTGAAGTCGTATTTCGATTCCAACAACGACGGAATCGGCGATTTCCCTGGCCTGATCGCCAAGCTTGATTACATTGCCGAGCTTGGCGTGAACACCATCTGGCTGTTGCCGTTTTATCCTTCGCCGCGCCGCGACGATGGTTACGACATCTCCGATTATCGGGGCGTACACACCGATTACGGCACCATGTCCGATGCGAAGAAATTCATCGCCGAGGCGCACAAGCGCGGACTGCGGGTGATTACCGAACTGGTCATCAACCACACCTCTGACCAGCATCCCTGGTTTCAGCGGGCGCGCCATGCCAAGAAAGGCTCCAAAGCCCGGGACTTCTACGTCTGGTCTGACGATGACCAGAAATACGACGGCACGCGGATCATTTTTCTCGACACGGAAAAATCCAACTGGACCTGGGACCCCGTGGCAGGCCAGTACTTCTGGCATCGGTTCTACTCGCACCAGCCGGACCTGAACTTCGATAATCCGCAAGTCATGAAGGCGGTGCTGGAAGTCATGCGCTATTGGCTGGACATGGGCATTGACGGGTTGCGTCTGGATGCGATTCCTTACTTGATCGAGCGAGACGGCACCAACAACGAGAACCTGCAGGAGACGCACAACGTGCTCAAGCAGATTCGTGCCGAAATCGACGCCAATTACCCGGACCGCATGCTGCTGGCCGAAGCCAACCAATGGCCTGAAGACACGCAGCTGTACTTCGGCGATCGCAAGGGCAAAGATGGCGACGAGTGCCACATGGCCTTTCACTTCCCCTTGATGCCCCGCATGTACATGGCGGTGGCGCAGGAGGACCGCTTTCCGATCACCGACATTCTGCGTCAGACCCCGGAAATTCCGGAGAACTGCCAGTGGGCGATTTTCCTTCGTAACCACGATGAGCTGACCCTGGAAATGGTCACCGATCGTGAGCGTGACTATTTGTGGAACTACTACGCCTCTGACCGCCGCGCGCGGATCAACCTGGGCATCCGTCGCCGCCTGGCGCCGTTGCTTGAGCGTGACCGACGCCGTGTAGAGCTCCTAAACAGTATGTTGTTGTCCATGCCAGGCACGCCGACCCTGTATTACGGCGACGAAATCGGCATGGGTGACAACATTTATCTCGGCGACCGCGACGGCGTGCGCACCCCGATGCAGTGGTCCATCGACCGAAATGGCGGGTTTTCTCGGGCCAACCCGGCCAGTCTGGTCCTGCCGCCGATCATGGACCCGCTTTATGGCTATCAGTCGGTCAACGTCGAGGCCCAGGACCACGACCCGCATTCGCTGCTCAATTGGACCCGGCGCATGCTCGCCGTGCGCAAGCAGCAGAAGGCGTTTGGCCGTGGCACGCTGAAGATGCTTTCCCCCAGCAACCGCCGCATCCTTGCCTACACCCGCGAATACACCGGGCCCGACGGCAAGAGTGAAATGATCCTGTGTGTCGCCAACGTCTCCTCAGCATCCCAGGCGGCCGAACTCGAACTGTCGCAGTACGCCGGCACCGTGCCGGTGGAAATGCTTGGCGGCAGCGCCTTTCCACCCATTGGCCAGCTCAATTACCTGCTCACGTTGCCGCCCTATGGCTTCTACTGGTTCTTGCTGGCCGCGGAGAATCAAATGCCCAGCTGGCACGTCGAACCCGCTCAAAGCATGCCGGACTTCCCGACGCTGGTGCTTAAACAGCGCCTGGAAGAAATCCTCGATCAACCGCTGCGCCAGACCATGGAGCAGACGTCGTTGTCGGTCTATCTGCCCAAGCGACGCTGGTTCGCGGGCAAAGGCACGGCCATCGACAACGTTCACATCGCCTATGCGGTGCGCTTCGGCACCACGGTGCGCCCGGTTTTGCTGAGTGAGATCGAAGTCACGTCAGGGGATGAGGTGGTGCGCTATCAGTTGCCGTTCGGCCTGTTGCCTGAAGACGACATCAGCAGCGCGCTGCCGCAGCAACTGGCCCTGGCCCGTGTGCGGCGCGGGCGTCAGGTCGGGTTGATTACCGATGCCTTCACCCTGGAGCCGTTCATTCGCGCCGTCATCAAGGGCATGCACGAAGAGATCGTGCTGCCGACCAATGATGGCGAACTCAGGTTCCAGCAGAGCTCGAAACTTGCGCCGCTGGGCTTGAATGAAGAGTCTGAGGTCCGCTATCTGTCTGCCGAGCAGTCCAACAGCTCGGTGGTCGTGGGCAAGGCGCTGGTCCTGAAAATGATCCGCCGTGTTGCCGCCGGCACTCACCCGGAACTGGAAATGGGCGCCTATCTGACCGAAGCCGGTTATTCGCACATCTCGCCATTGCTTGGCGCGGTGGTGCGGGTGGATCAGCAGGGCGAAAGCAACCTGTTGATGATCGCCCAGGGTTACCTGAGCAATCAGGGCGATGCCTGGGAGTGGACGCAGAACAATCTCGAACGCGCAGTGCGCGATGAGATGGCCCACGGTCATTCCAATCTCGAACAACATGCGAACGCGCTGCTGGAGCTCAAGGATTTCGCAGGGTTGCTGGGTCAGCGGCTGGGCGAAATGCATGTGGTATTGAGCGCGCCCACCGAAAATCCGGACTTCAAGACCGAGGTCACCAGCGTCAAGGACAGTCAGGCATCAGCAAAAAGTGTCTCGGCGCAGATCGAGCGTGCGCTGGGTTTGCTCGAACAACATCGAGATTCTCTGGAACCGCAGGATCAGCAATTGGTCAGTGAACTGCTGAGTAAACGCAAAGCGCTGCTGGCCCAGGTGCAAACCCTGGCCAGACAGTCAGTGGGCGGGTTGCGGATGCGGGTCCACGGTGACTTGCATCTGGGGCAGATGCTGGTGGTCAAGGGCGATGCTTATCTGATCGATTTTGAGGGTGAACCGGCTCGACCGCTGCAGGAAAGAAGGGCGAAATACAGCCCGTTCAAAGATGTCAGCGGCGTGTTGCGATCCTTCGACTACGCTGCCGCGATGGCTGTACGCAATGCGCAGAGCGCCGATACTTCGCCGCAGGCGCAAGCGGCGCGCAAACATGTTGCCGATACGTATTTGAGTCAGGCACGGGAAGCATTCCTCGAGGGCTACGCCAAAGCCACGGGCGAGGTCGCCCATGCCTGGAAAGATGCCAAGGGAGAAGCCGCCGCACTGGCGTTGTTCACCCTGGAAAAAGCCGCTTATGAAGTGGCCTATGAGGCCGAGAATCGGCCGACCTGGTTGTCGGTTCCGCTTCAAGGTTTGCGCGGGCTGCTGGACCTGTCTGATGGAGAATGAAAATGAGTGCGTCTGACCAATTCGGCAAAGGCAACCATGAGTTGTTGCCCAACGCCGCAGATATGGACGCGTTGATCCGCGCCGAACATCGTGACCCTTTCTCCATGCTCGGCCCTCACAGCGACGGCAAGGAGGGCCAGGTTATCCGCGCCTACCTGCCTAATGCTTTGAGTGTGCGGGTGCTGTCTCGCGATGGCGAGCGTGATCTGGGCGAACTGAGCATGAGCGAGAAGCCGGGCTTCTTCGCCGGGCATTTTGACGTCCGCGAGCCGTACTTGCTGAAGATCACCTGGGCGACCGGCGAGCAGATCACCGAGGACCCTTACAGCTTCGGCCAACTGCTGGGCGAAATGGACTTGTACCTGTTCGCCGAGGGCAATCACCGCGACCTGAGCAGCGCGCTCGGCGCGCAGGTGAAGAATGTCGACGGCGTCGACGGCGTGCGGTTCTCCGTCTGGGCGCCGAACGCGCGCCGTGTGTCGGTGGTGGGCGACTTCAACAGCTGGGACGGCCGCCGTCACCCAATGCGTTTGCGCCATCCTACGGGCGTCTGGGAAATCTTCATCCCGCGCATCGGCCCGGGCGAGTCTTACAAATATGAAATCCTCGGTCAGCACGGCGTTTTGCCGCTCAAGGCCGATCCGATGGCCCTGGCCACTACGCTGCCACCGGACACTGCCTCGAAAGTGGCGGCGCCGCTGAGTTTCGACTGGCAGGACAACGACTGGATGCAGTCGCGCGGTGACAAGCAGGACATTCACAAGCCGCTGTCGATCTACGAATTGCATGCTGGCTCATGGAAGTGGCACCACGGCGGCGAAGACGAACCGGATCGGCCGTTCAACTGGCACGAACTGGCCGAGCACCTGATTCCGTACATCAAGGATCTGGGTTTCACCCACATCGAGCTGATGCCGATCATGGAGCACCCGTTCGGCGGCTCGTGGGGCTATCAGTTGCTCTCGCAGTTCGCACCGAGTGCGCGCTACGGCACACCCGAAGATTTCGCGGCGTTCGTCAACGCCTGTCACCAGAATGACATTGGCGTGATCCTCGATTGGGTGCCGGCGCATTTCCCGACCGACACCCACGGCCTGGCGCAGTTCGACGGCACGGCGTTGTACGAATACGGCAACCCCCAGGAAGGCTTTCATCAGGATTGGGACACGCTGATCTACAACCTCGGTCGTACCGAAGTACACGGCTTCATGATTGCCTCAGGCTTGCACTGGCTGAAGAATTTCCACGTCGACGGTCTGCGCGTCGACGCGGTGGCGTCCATGCTGTATCGCGACTATTCACGTAAGGCCGGTGAGTGGGTGCCTAACCGCTATGGCGGCCGGGAAAACCTGGAGGCCATTGATTTCCTGCGTCACTTGAACGACGTCGTTGCTCTGGAAGCACCAGGAGCGCTGGTTATCGCCGAAGAATCGACGGCCTGGCCGGGCGTCAGCCAGCCGACCCAGCAGGGCGGCCTGGGCTTTGCCTACAAGTGGAACATGGGCTGGATGCATGACACGCTCAAGTACATCGAACAAGACCCGATTCATCGTCAACATCACCATGATCGACTGAGTTTCGGACTGGTGTACGCGTGGTCGGAGCGCTTCATTCTGCCGATCTCCCACGACGAGGTGGTGCATGGCAAGCATTCGCTGATCGACAAGATGCCGGGCGACCGCTGGCAGAAATTCGCCAACCTGCGCGCCTATCTGTCGTTCATGTGGACCCATCCGGGCAAGAAGTTGCTGTTCATGGGCTGTGAGTTCGGACAGTGGCGTGAATGGAACCACGACACCGAGCTGGACTGGCACTTCCTCCAGTATGCCGATCACAAGGGCGTGCATACGCTGGTGGGGGATCTGAACCGCCTGTACAAATCGGAAAAGGCGCTGCACGAGCAGGACTGCCAGCCCCAAGGGTTCCAATGGGTTATTGGCGACGATGCCGGCAATAGCGTTTACGCGTATCTGCGCTGGAGCAGGGAGGGCGAGCCGCTGCTGGTGGTGGCCAACCTGACGCCTGTGCCGCGTGAAGATTATCGCGTGGGTGTGCCTTTCAGCGGCAAGTGGGCTGAAGTGCTCAACTCCGATGCCGACGTTTACGCGGGGTCGAACTTCGGTAACGGCGGCGCAGTGACCGCGCAGGACGTCAAAAGCCATGGCCAGCCCTGCTCGCTGTCGCTCAGGCTCCCGCCACTGGGGGTCGTGGTATTCAAGCCCATAGCCGACAAGTGATACGGCAGCCGCCACGGCCAGTCTGTGGCGGCATCCTTTCTAAAGCGCGTTTGGTTGGGCAAGGGTGGGCAGCCGCTGCACAGGTGGTGGTTGGAAGTCAGTCTTCGCGGGCAAGCGCGCTCCTACAAGGGTAATGCGGAGCTGACTTGTATCGAGCGGGGCCACAAAAAATTGGGGCGAGCTTACTCATAAAGGCTGACTTCCGGACACTGCATCTCCATAGCGTGCACTGGCTCCTTCCCGGCTGAAGCCGGTCCTATAGACGGCGCAAGCTCTTCGTAGGACCGGCTTTAGCCAGGAAAAGGCCGGTGCGTCCGTCGGGCATGCGGCGGTGGGAATTCAGTCTTCGCGTGCAAGCTCACTCCTACAGACTCCAAGTCGGCCGCAACCAATCCAGGCTGCGCCACGCGACCGTTTACGCAACGCCGATTTTCCACTGTGCCGGGGGCGGGGTGCCGTTGACGGCGAAGTCGCCGACGATGCGGTCTTTGTAGATGCGCGGGTTGTGCGATGCCAGGGTCCGGGCGTTGCGCCAGAAGCGGTCCAGACCGTTCGGTCGCAGGGTCGCCGAGGCGCTGACGGCGTCGAACATCCGCGAGCTGGCGTCGATGATCAGGTCGCTGACGATGGTTTGCGACTGGGCGATTTCCAGTTCGGCGATGTCCACGGCCTGTCTCAGCTTTTCGGCATCGCCATGGGCGCCCGCTTCGTAGGCGCGCTGGATCGCCTCGGCATTTTTCAACACGATGGCGCCTGCGCTGTAGGCGGCCGCTCTGAGGCTGCCCACCACCTGCAGGACCTGCGGATCCTGCGCGACCCTGGACGCGTTGCCGTTGCTGAAGCTGCGGGTGCGCTTTGCCACGGCATTGGCCACTTCGCCGCTGAGGGCCCGACCGATGCCGGCCAGGTTGGCCAGATGAATGATCTGGAAAAACGCCGGCGAATATTGGAAACGCTCCTCGTTGCTGACGATGTTGCGAGGATCGACCGCCACCTGACGGAAATACGCCGTGCCGCTGGCGGTCAGGGTCTGACCGAAGCCGTTCCAGTCGTCGACGACTTCGACGCCGTGTGCATCGCGGCGTACGGTCACGAACACCCGCTTGCGGTCGTGGTCGCTGACCGCCACGTCGATCCAGTCGCTGTAGAGGCTGCCGGTGGTGTAGAACTTCTCGCCGTCGATGCGCCATTGCTCGCCGTCCAGGTACAGCCGGGAACTGAGTTGCGATTGCGGCGTCTGGCCGACTTCGCCAGTCGCCGGGCCCACGGTTTCGCCTCGTCCGATGCGTTCCAGCCAGAGGTGACGCCGCGCCTCGTTCGGGCTGTTGAGCACGCTTTCGGTAAAGCCCAGGTGGCCACGCAAGGCCTGCACCAGGTTGGAGTCCGCCTCGCCCAGTTCGATCAGCAGGTTGGTCAGCTCCGGAATGCTGACGCCCGAACCGCCAAAGGCCTTGGGCACCCGCAAAGCCGTGAAACCGGATGCCTTGAGCAACTGGATTTCTTCAAATGGCAGGCGCCGCTCGAGCTCGCGGGCGATCGCGCCTTCGCGCAGCGTGGCGAACAGAGGGCGGAAGCGCTCGGCCAGTTGTTCATAGTCGGCGGAAGGGCCGGCGCCCCATGCGGCGTTGATTTGGTGGGTCATGCGGGATTCTCTTTGCAGTCGAAAAAGGTCAGGCGAACGCCGAATTCAAGGCCGGTCGCCGTCATCGGGGCGATCAGATCGCCAGGGAAACTTCTCGCTTGAGTGTCGCCGGATGCGCGGGGCGCGGCAGGCCAAGGCGCTCGCGCAGGGTGTTGCCGACAGGCCCCTCGGCTGGCACCAGGCCACGACGTTTGAGCTCCGGAAGGATCAGCGAAATGAAGTCGTCGAGGCCCTCGGGATACGTCGGCGGGAGGATATTGAAGCCGTCCGCGCCGTAGCCCTCGAACCACGCCTGCAGCTGATCCACCACTTCTTCCGGCGAGCCGACCAGCGTCCAGTGCCCGCGTGCGCCGGCCAGACGCAGGTACAACTGGCGAATGCTCAGGCCTTCGGCAGCCAGTTGCAGAATCAGTTGCTGACGACTTTTCGACGCATTGGTGGCGGGCAGGTCCTGCGGCAACGGCCCGTCGAGGGATAAGTGCGACAGGTCGACCCCGCCGAGAAGGCCGGACAGCAGGCTCAAGCCGACCTGCGGATGCACCAGGTCCTGCAGGCGCTGGTGTTTGGCGTGGGCCTGGGCGGAAGTCGGTGCAGTAAAGATTGTCACGCCTGGCAGAATCTTGATGTGCTCGGGCTTGCGCCCCAGCACGGCCGCGCGGGTCTTGATGTCGCTGTAGAAGGCCTGCGCATCGGCCAGGCTCTGATGGGCGGCGAAGATCGCCTCGGCCGTGGCAGCGGCCAGCGCGCGGCCATCGTCGGAGGCGCCGGCCTGCACCAACACCGGCTTGCCCTGGGGCGAGCGCAGTACATTGAGCGGTCCGCGAACGTGAAAATGTTCGCCCTGATGATCGGCCAGGTGCAGCTTGGTGCGATCCAGGAACACGCCACTTTCCTTATCCAGCAGCAGCGCGTCGTCTTCCCAGCTGTCCCAGAGCTTGTCCACCACCTGATGAAATTCCCGGGCCCGGCTGTAGCGGTCGGCGTGTGCTGCCTGGGCGCCCTGCGCCGAGGTGCCGAAATTCTTCGCCGCGTCCGGGTCGCTGCTGGTCACCAGGTTCCAGCCGACGCGGCCGCCACTGATATGGTCGAGGGAGGCGAATTGCCGGGCCAGGTTGAACGGTTCGCTGTAGCTGGTGCTGGCGGTCGCGATCAGGCCGATGCGCGAGGTGACGGTCGCCAGTGCCGAGAGCAGTGTCAGCGGTTCGAAACTCAGACTGGGCGCGATTACGCGATCGAACGTCGGCGCATCGATCCCCCGCACCGACACGCTGTCGGCCAGAAACAGCGTATCAAATCCCGCCGCCTCGGCCTTGCGCGCCTGATCGATGAAGTGGTCCAGACGAATCCCTGCGTCGGCCTGGGAGCCACTGTCGCGCCAGGCGGCGATGTGGTGACCGGTGGCCCGCAGGAAGAGGCCGAGCTTGAGCGTGTCTTTGCGTTGAGTCATGTAGGGTTTCCTTGATGGCGTAGTGGCGCTAGCAGGCGACAGCGAACGAAAGGCTGCTGCTCAGCGGGATCGAGGGTTGCCGGTGGCCGGGAATGGCCGCCAGCAGGCGTTGGGTGTAGCGGTGTTGCGGGTCTTGCCAGAGCCGGTGCGGCGTCGCCTGTTCGACGATGTGCGCGTCGTGCATGACCAGCACGCGGTCGGAGAAATAGCGCACCACCGACAGGTCATGGGAAATGAACAGGTACGAGAGATCGAAGGCCTCACGCAACTCCACCAGCAGATTGAGGATCTGCGCCTGAGTGGAGACGTCCAGCGCCGAAACCGGCTCGTCGCAGATCACCAGTTTCGGCCTGACGATGAGCGCGCGGGCGATGCCGATGCGTTGACGCTGGCCGCCGGAAAACTGGTGGGGCAGGCGGTCCAGGCTGTTGCGCGCCAGGCCCACGGCGTCGAGCATGTCTTCGCGGGCCCGGCGCCTCAGGCGAGCGTCCGACTGGCCGTGCAGGCGTTGCACGCGGTCCAGCAGCGTGTCGATGGAGTGCCGTGGGTTGAGGGCGGCGTAGGGGTCCTGAAAGATCATTTGCAGCTGACCGCGCCACGTCAGCTGCTCGGTGGCGCTGAACGTGGCGATGTCGCGACCGCCAAAGGCGATGTGGCCCTGACGGGGCTTGAGCAGGCCCAGCAGCGCTTTGCTGAGGGTTGATTTGCCACAGCCGGACTCACCGACCAGTCCTACGGTTTCCCGTTTGCCGATGTCGAACGACAGCCCGCTGAGCACGTCACGCGCGCCGTAGCCCAGGCTCAGGTTGTCCACCTGCAACAGCGGCGGCGTGTCCTGACTGGCCGGCCGTGGCGCATGACCTGGCAGGTACCGCGTGCTGCTGACGCTGTACGCGTTGGGCTGACCCGGCGTGCGCGTCACCTGAATTTCCGGCAGGCGACTGGCAAGGTAATGCTGCCCGTGATCGCGGCCCAGCGAGGCATTGAGCAGACCCTGGGTGTAAGGGTGACGGGCAGCGCTGAACAGCTCGGCATTGCTGCGCCGTTCCAGCGCCTGACCGTCGTGCATGATGATCACGTGATCAGCCTGTTGCGCCACCACGCCCAGATCATGCGTGATCAACAGCAAGCCCATGCGCAATTCGCGGCGTAAACGGTCCAGCAACGCCAGGATCTGCGCCTGAACACAGACATCCAGCGCGGTGGTCGGCTCATCGGCAATCAACAAGCGCGGCTGACAGGCGACGGCCATGGCGATCATGACCCGTTGGCGCTGCCCGCCCGACAAATGCTGCGGGTATTCGCCGAGGTGCGCGCGCGGGCGCGGCAACTGCACCAGACCGAAGAGCTCTTCAGCGCGTTTCGCCGCCTGGCGCCGGGTCAGGTCAGTGTGGGTGAGCAGCGTTTCGGTCAACTGTTCACCCAGCGTCAGCACCGGGTTCAGGCTCGATAATGGCTCCTGAAACACCATGCCCAACGCGTTGCCCTGCAACTGGCGCATGTGCCGGGGCGACAGTTGCAGCAGATCGCGCCCTTCGAACAGCGCCTGGCCACCCAGGCGGGCGTTGTCCGGCAACAGCCGCAGCAACGCCAGCGCCGTGGTGGATTTACCGCAGCCGGACTCACCGACCAGCGCCAGTGTTTCTCCGGCGTCCAGAGTGAAGTCCAGTCCGCGGACGGCGTCGACACCTTCGTAACTCACGCGCAGCCCGCGTACGTCGAGCAGGCTCATGGGATGTACCGGCGCAGGCGTGGATTGAGCGCATCGTTCAAGCCGTCGCCGAGCATGTTGAAGGCCAGCACCACGCTGATGATCGCAAGGCCGGGCAGCGCGGTCAGGAACCAGGCGCTGGCAATCTGCTCACGGCCGCTGCCGATCATGCCGCCCCAACTCGGCGTGTTCGGGTCGCTCATGCCGAGAAACGCCAGGCCCGCTTCGATCAGAATGGCCGACGCCACCAGAATCGACGCCGTGACCACCAGGGGCGCCAAGGCATTGGGGAGGATTTCGTGGACGATGATAGCGCGGTGACTGAAACCCTGGCTGCGCGCCGCGGTGACGAAGTCGGCTTCACGCAGGGTGCGGAATTCGGCGCGAATCAAGCGGGCAATCGTCGGCCAGGACGAGACACCGATCGCCAGGGCAATGATGTGCACCGTCGGGTTGCCGATGGCGACGATCACGATCACCAGCAGAAACGACGGCACGGTCTGGAACACTTCGGTAATGCGCATCAGCACGTCGCCCAGGCGGGCGCCGTGATAGCCGGCCAGTGCGCCGACCAGCACACCGATGACCACGCTGATCAGCGTGCCGTACAGCGCGATCAGCAGTGAGGCCCGTGCGCCGTAGGCTATGCCGGCCGCGACGTTGCGGCCCAGTGAGTCGGTGCCCAGCGGATACGCCGGATCGCTGCCGGGCCAAAGCATGGGCTCGGCGACCATTTCCGAGAGGTCGCCGGGGAAGAAGTAGCCGGCGCTCGCGGCCATGGCCAGCGTCAGCACAAGGATGGCGCTGCCGGTCAACGCCGCCGGGCTGCGACGCAGCGCTGCCCAGAGGCTTTCGCTGTGGCCGGACCTGATCGATTCAATAGCCGTCGTGGTCATCGAACACTCACTCATCGAAATAAAGGGTTAATCCGCCTGGATACGCGGGTCGAGCCAGGCTTGCAGCAGGTCCATGGACACGTTGATCACCACCACCAGCATCGAGGACAGCAGCAGAATGCCGAGCAGCAGGTTGTAGTCGCGCGACAACACGGCATCGAGGGTCAGGCGGCCCAGGCCGGGCCAGCCGAACAGTGTTTCCGTCACCGCCGCGCCGCCCAGCAGCGCCGCGAAATGCAGGCCGGCCAGGGTCGTGACCGGCAACAAGGCGTTGCGCAGCACGTGACGGATCGCCACCCGCGCCGGGCTCAGGCCTTTGGCGCGGGCAGTGCGGACGAAATCCTGACGCTGCACTTCCAGCATCGAGGCGCGGGTCAGGCGGGCATACAGCGCGATGTAGAAGGTGGCAAGCGTCAGCACCGGAAGCACGGCGTGACGGACGCGGTCGAGCAGCCAGTCCACGCCGTGCAGGTCCATGCCCAGCGTCTCGCTGCCATCGCTGGGCAGCCAGCCAAGGGTGACCGAGAACAGCACGACGGCCATCAGGCCGATCCAGAACCCCGGCGTGGAATACAACAGCAACACGGCCAGCGTCAACACCCGGTCCGGCCAGCGCCCGGCCTTGCTGGCCATGACCGCACCGGCGGCGATGCCGACCACCAGCGCCAGGGCCAGCGCGCTGACCATCAACACCAGCGTGTTGGGTAACCGCTCGAGCACCAGCTGGATCACCGGCACGTTGAAGCGCGGCGACAGGCCCAGATCCAGGTGCGCCAGATGATTGAGGTAGGCGAGCAGTTGTTGCCACAGGTTCAGGTCCAGGCCAAAGTGCGACCGCCACTGCGCCAGCGTCGCCTCGGTCGCGCCGCCCGATTCGCTCGCCAGCACATCCACCGCATCGCCGGGAATCAGCCGCAGCAGGAGGAAGTTCAACAGCAGAATGCCGAACACCGTCGGCACCGCTTGCCACAGCGTTCGCCGGGCCATTCGCAGGATGCGCAGACGATCAGCCATGGGCCAGCGCTTCCCCGCCGAGGCGCACATCGGCCAGGCTGCCGTCCAGGCCGTTGCCGTCAGCCTCGAACCCGGACACCCGGGCGTTGAACACCGTTACCTGTTGTTGCATGACCAGCGTGATGTTCGGCAGCTCCTCGATGACGATCTTCTGAAAGGCCTTGAAGAACTCGCCGCGCTTGTGCTCGTCGGTTTCCACCGCAGCGGCTTCCAGCAGACGATCGACCTCGGGATTGTTGTAGTGCGAGCCGTTGGAAAAGGGCAGGCCTTTGCGAAAGTTCTTTGACCAGAACAGCCGCTGCACGCCGACAGTGGGGTCGAACATGGTGCCCATGCCCACCACCGCGAAGTCGAAATCCCGGTCGGTGTAGATGCGCTTGGTGTAGGTCGGGAAGTCCTGCGAGCGCAACTGCACGTCGATGCCGATGCGCGCCAGCGCCGTGCGGATGTACGCTGCCGTACGCGCGTAGCTGTCGCCATAGGGCAGGGGATCGAGGGTCAGGCTGAACCGCGACGGGCCTTTTCTCGGCAGTCCGGCAGCATCGAGCAGCGCGTTGGCCCTGGCGATGTCGAACGGGTAGGGATCCGGCCCTTCATACACATACTGGGCGAAGTTCTTCGGAATCGGCGAGACGCTGACATCGGCGTAACCGTAGTAGACGACTTTTCGGATGACTTCTCGATCGATCGCATGGGCGATGGCCTGGCGCACCTCGTGGCGCGCCAGCAGCGGGTTGTCCAGATTGAACTCGAGCATCGTCGGGGTGATGCTGTAGGCATAGCCCCGGGTGGTGAACTGCAGTTTTCCCGACTGAGTGATGCGCTTGAGATCGCTCAACGGCACCGGACTCTGACCACCGGCATCCAGGCTGCCGTTTTCGAAAGCGGCCAGCCGCGCGGCCGAGTCGGGCACCACTTTGAGGAACAGCGCGTCGACCCCCGGCAAGCTGCTGTCCCAGTAATCCGGATTGCGCTCATATTCGATGAAACTGCCACGCTGCCACTGCTTGAAGCGGTAAGGCCCGGTGCCCACCGGCGCGTTGTTGTGCGGGTTGCTCAGCGGGTCACCCGAGGCGTACAGGTGCTTCGGCACGATGGGCGTTTCACTGCCGGCAAACGCGCGAATCAGGTACGGCGCAGGTTTGCCCAGGCGGACGATGGCGGTGTGGTCATCGGGCGTTTCGACGCTCAGCAGGTTGGCGAAAGTGCTGCCGCCTCGCGGGTGGTAGCGTTTGTTCAGGTCCAGCGAAAACGCCACGTCCTGAGCGGTGAACGGCTGGCCGTCGTGCCATTTCACCCCTTGGCGCAGGGTGAAGCGGTAACTCAGGCCGTCGGCGGCCGCTTCCCAGGCCACCGCCAGCCCGGGCTGCGGCGTCAGGTTCTCGTCGTAACGAAGCAAGCCTTCGAGCACCTTGCTGCTGGCGGTGATGGTGGTGCCAGCGGTGGTGTTGAACGAGCTGAGCGACGGCGGCTCCGGGTTCACCAGCAAGTTGAAGATGCGCCGGCCGCTGACGGCTTCCGCGGTGGCCGCTGCCAGGGCGCTGGGCAGAAAAGGCACGCTGGCACCCAATAGCGGCAGTGCCGACAGGCCGGCGATGAATTGACGACGAGAGAAGGGCATTGACGGTTTTCCTTGCAGAATGTCAGTGGCGCAAACCGGCCTGATAGAGCAGGGGCAGCACGCGTTCGGCGAACTGCTCCAGGTCCGGCGCAAAGTCGAAAAAGCTCAGTTGAATGCCGTCGATGCCGGCCTGCTTCAGCCGGACGATGTCGCGCACCACGGTTTCCGGGCTGCCGACCAGCTGGATATTGCCGCCCACATAACGGTGGTCAGCCTTATGCCCGCGCCAGGCGTGGGCGTCGCTGGCTTCGCGAGCGTGACCTTCCAGCGTGCCGGGATCCCCTGCGGCGGTGATCGCGGCGTGAACTTCCCAGGCTTCGGCGTCGCTGTCGCGGCAGATCACCAGCGGGTTGATCAGCGTGCGCACCTGACGGCCGTGGCTGAGTGCCGCCTGTTTGATGCGCAGCAGGTGGTCGGGCAGCTTGCTCAGGGCGTCCTCGATTTCAGCGCTGCCGGGGCTGGTGGTAAAGACAATGTCGGAGTGACGGGCCGCGAAGTCGATACCGGCGGTGGAACCGGTGGCATTGACCAGCACCGGCCGACCGTAGCGCGGCTTGACGCTGCTGTAGGCTTCCTGCAGCCGGTAATAGTCGCCGTTGAAGTCGACGTTTTCGTCGCTGCCCCAGAGCTGTTGCACCACCCGAATGAACTCGTCGGCCTGCTGGTAGCGCTGGTCGTGCTCGATGGGCGCATGACCGAATCTGCGGTGTTCGCGATGGCGGTGGCCGGTGACCAGATTCAGGCCCCAGCGACCGTTGCTGATATGGTCGAGCGTGGCGCCGAACTTCGCCAGATGCAGCGGATGCCAGGGACCGTAGAGCACGTGCAAGGTTGAAATCAGCAGGATGCGCTCAGTCACCGACGCGAGGGCGGCCTGGGTGATGAAGGCATCGAGGGATTCGTCGTGGTAGCGAATGTCCCCTCCATAGCCGCCTTTGCCCAGCCATTCGGCAAGCGCGAACACCAGATCGAACCCGAGTGCCTCGGCGCGCAGCGTCAGTTGTTTGTTGTAATCGAATGTCCAGTCAGTGCCACGTGGCAGTGCCGAAGCGCTCCAGCCGCCCGATTGAATGGGAAGAAACAGACCCAGTATCAAGGGCTGATTGAATGCCCGGGATAACGGGCTGTCTGGAAAGTCGAGCGGCGACGTTAATAAAGACAAGAGAAACACCCCGGCAATGAATGTTGTCGCTGAACAATTGCAAGGCGTATGCCGCCGCTGACAACTTGTCAGTGAATGTCCGTAATTAAAGGGGCATGGAGGCGAAATCGTTGAAGCGCGCGTGACCCCGCTGCTGCGCTGGTTTGGCAGCATCTGCGGGACTGCTGTTGCTGGAGAAACACTTGTAAGACGGCACGCGCTGTCGAGTCATAACATTAGTTTAAAACGTTATAGGCAATCCATTAGTTGTGATTGACGATGAATAACGACGCTCTTTATTGTCGCCTCGATTCTTTATCTGCGCACGTCGTTCAACAGGGCAACTGTTATCCGCTTGTTCTGTGAAGTGTTTTATTTGCGTGCCTGTTTTTTTAATGGTTGTTGCAACAATGGAGTGGTCATGAGCGCTATCGAATATCGTCCCTTGGGTCGTCATGGAATCAAAGTTTCCCCACTGACGCTGGGCACCATGATGTTCGGCGGGCAGACGGATGAAGCGGTCTCCCGGCGAATCACCGACAAGGCGTTCGAACAGGGCGTCAACTTCATCGACACCGCCAACGGGTACAACGCTGGCGCATCGGAGCAGGTCGTCGGTCGACTGATCGCCGCACGTCGCCAGCAGTGGGTACTGGCGACCAAGTTCGTCAACCCGGACCCCGACGGCGCAGGCCCGAACAATCGAAGGAACAGCGACATGCAAGCACACAACAGCCGCAGGGCGTTCATCAAACAGGTCGCACTGCTGAGTGCCGCCGGCGCGGCAGGGCTGATCCTGCCGGGCTGCGACAAGCCGCCCAAGGTAGTCGACGGTGCGCCCGCGGTGATCAGACAGCGCGCCGATCAGGTGGTGAAGTTCAAATACCCGGACAACCCGTCGTTCGATCTGGTGTACCTGGCAGATTCGCTGGGTTACTTCGACGGCTCGCGCACCCGGCCCGACTACATCGGCAAGATTGCCGCGCCGCAGATCATCCCGCTGGTGGGCACCGGGGAAATCGACTTCGGGACGCGGATGGTGCCATTGGTGATTTCCGCCATCGCCAGTGGGCTGGACCTCAAGGTGGTGGCGGCCGGGGGCAAGACCCTGCAGGAAGCGCCGCACATGAAGTACTTCGTGCGTGCCGATTCCGGGATCTTCACGCCCAAGGACATGGAAGGCAAAACCGTCGGCTTCAACAGCTTCGGTGCCTGTGCCGAGTTCGTGACCAAGAAATACCTGCGTGAGCATCAGGTCGATGTCGACAAGATCAACTGGGTGGTGATCCCCGACAATCAGGGCGAACAGACGCTGGTCAGCCGTAACGTCGACATCGCGATCATTCATCCGCCGGCCTCCGGCGGGGCAGAGCACAACCCGGAACTGCGCAAGCTATGGAGCGATTACGATCTGGACAAGGGCCTGGGCGGCATGGCGCCTTACAGCGGCTACGGCAAGTTTATCCGCGCCAATCCCGAAGCCACGCAGGACTTCGTTGCGGCCATCGCCAAGGCGGCCAACTGGGTCAACGCCAATCCGGACGAGGCGCGCAAGATCGTCTCGCAACGCATCGGCACCCGGCTTGAACTGGTCGAGCGCTATGCCTACATCGACGACCTGATCATCACCGAACCGCCGATCCAGTACTACATCGACATCTTGCAGAGCGAACAGAAGATCCGCCCGGGCGCGGTGTCGGTGAAGGACGTGTACACCAACGATTTCAACCCCTTCGCCAAAGCCAAAGCGTGATCGCAGGGTGTTCTGGCGGATGCAACGACGGGTGCGCGGTGGCCCGCCTGTCGCGGGTTTTGGTTTTGCAGGGGATCAGGCGTGGCAGTGAAGATTTCGGCATCAGGCGTGAGGATGGACTACCAGGCTCAGGATGAGGCGGGGCGCAGCGAGCGGGTAGAAGTGCTGAAGGATTTCGATCTGGACGTGCGCGAAGGCGAGTTCCTGTCGATTCTTGGCCCGTCCGGCTGCGGCAAATCGACGTTTTTGAACATCCTGGCGGGGCTTGCGAACAAGACCGGTGGCTCGCTTTCCATCGACGGCAAACCGTTGCAGGGGATCAATAAAAATCAGGGCGTGGTGTTCCAGGGCTATGCCTTGCTGCCGTGGCGCACGGTGCTCGACAACATCGCCGTAGGGCTTGAAATTCGCGGCGTCGGCAAGGCCGAACGGCTCGAGCGGGCGCGCGAGTACCTTGATCTGGTGGGCCTGAACGGCTTTGCATCACGCTATCCCCACGAGCTGTCCGGCGGCATGCGTCAGCGGATCGCCATTGCGCGCTCGCTGGTCTATGAGCCGGACGTGCTGTTGATGGACGAGCCTTTCGCCGCGCTGGATGCGCAAACCCGCGAAAGCCTGCAGGACGAATTGCTGCGCATCTGGGACCTGCACAAGAAAACCATCGTGTTCATCACCCACAGCCTGGATGAGGCGATTTTCCTGTCGGACCGCGTGGTGGTCATGACGCCGAGGCCGGGACGGGTCAAGGAGATCATCGACATCGATCTGGCACGTCCGCGGCTGCCGCAGTTGCGCAACAGCCACGCGTTCGTGCAACTGCGCCAGCGCGCCTGGACCTCTTTGCGCGAAGCGATGGGGGCCGCAGTGGACGAACTTGCGCTGGAGCAGGCGCTGGGCCGTCATGAAAGCTGGCAGCACGTCGCGCAACGCAGCGGTTATCGGATCGGAGTGTAGCCATGACCTTGAACAGAACCTGGCGTCGGGTGCTCGACAGCTCCATCGGTATCCTCGCGTTTCTGGCGCTATGGGAAGCGCTGCCGCGACTGGGGGTGGTCAACCCGGGCTATCTGAGCCCGCCCTCGGACGTCGTCGGGGCGATCATCGACATGGCCGGCAACGGCCAGTTGGTCAGGCACCTGCAGGCCAGCCTCATCCGTTCGCTGGCCGGGCTGGTGCTGGCGATATTCGCCGGCGTCACTCTGGGCCTGTTGATGGGCTGGTTCGCCCGGCTGGAACGGATGCTCGACCCACTCCTGCAGCTCTTTCGGCAGACCTCGGCGCTGGCGCTGTTTCCGGTGTTCATCCTCTTTCTGGGGATCGGCGAGCTGTCCAAAGTGGCGATCATCTTCTGGGCAGCGTTCTGGCCGATCCTGTTGAGCACCATCAGCGGCGTCAAACAGGTGGACACCTTGCTGATCAACTCGGCGCTGTCGATGGGTGCGAACCGGCGCTTTCTGTTTCTGAAGATCGTCCTGCCTTCGGCATCGCCCTCGATCTTCACGGGCGTGCGGCTGGCGGGCGCTTACTGCATCACGGCGCTGGTGGCCGCGGAGATGATTGGCGCGCATTCGGGGCTCGGGTTCCTGACCCTCAATTCGCAGGAAGTGTTCCAGATCCCCAGCATGTACGCCGGCATCCTGCTGCTCGCCGTGGTCGGGCTGCTGCTCAACTTCCTGCTTGCGCTGCTGGAGCGCCGCTTCACCCGCTGGCGTCGCGGCCTCAAACATGCCGGCTGAGCAACCGAGCGGCCGTGCGCGACAGGGCCTGCGTTATGGCCTTGCGCTGTTGGCCGGGCTGGCGGTCGTCTGCGGCATCTGGCTCTTGCCGCTGCTGGACACGGCGGATCTGCAGGGCGGTCCGGTGCTGCAGGATGCGCGCAGCCACAACGTGTTGCGCATCGGCGTGCGCAGCTATCCGCGCCCCGGAAACAGCACAGAGGCGCTGGTGTCCGAACCCGACGACATGGACGCCGAGCTGGCCCGGGCGCTGGGTCGCTATCTGGGCATCGACGTGCGCCTGAGCGCCATTCCCAATGAGGCACTGGCGGATTACCTGAGCAAAGGCGAAGTCGATGCCGTACTGGTCGGCAGCCTTGACGTTCCGGCCCTCGAACGCCAGCGCGCCGCGTTGAGCGAGCCGCCACGGGCTTACCGCGAGGGTGGCTTGCTGAGCTTGCGCAACGCGCCGGTGCATTCGGGAATCAGCGGCCAGACCGTCTGCATTGCGTTCGGCAGCCCGTGGGCGGCAACGCTGCAACGTCAGGGCGCGCAGGTGCAGACGTTTGCCTCGAACATCCGGGCAGCCACCGCGTTCATGGCCGGTGAATGTCGGCTGCTTGCGGACGAGCGCAACGTGCTGGCGAGCCTGTTGCAGACCCCGGACTGGCGCTTTTACCGTCTGCTGCCGCAGGTACTCGACGCCAGCAGCGACGCGCGCGTTTACCTCGCTCGACCGGATCAGAAAACCCTGCGCGTCCTGCAGGCCGGGTTGCGCGACTGGCAATCGCGCGGCGGCCAGACCAAGGCGTGGGACTTGCACAGCAATGCCTTTCTGGTGGACAGCCTTAAGGTCGGCGACGGTCTGGTCTGCCACTGACCTGACCTGACCTGACCTGACCTGACCGCAGCGAGGCGAGGATCACCGCTGTTGCTGGAGCAACAGCGTGCCAGCAGTTGGGAGGAAAAACAGACAGTTACGACGCATTTGCGCCGTCAGCCAGAGCCATCGTATGGGCGGTTTGTCGACGTTGTTGGGAGTGGCACAAAGCCTGCAATCAGCGACAGATCACCTTTTAGTCGATTCTGGAGCTTTTGTGTCCCGCGTGCTGCCCCCGCAACCCCTCATTCAAGGTCGACGCTGACATGGCATTCGATGTCGCGTTCGCCTTGTCCACGCTTCCAGCCTTCATCACCGCCGTGGGCGTGACCTTGCAGGTCGGCCTGATCGCCATCGCGACGTCGCTGTGCGTCGCACTGATCAACGCTGCAATCGCGGCCTTTCAGATCCGCCCGCTTCAGCCCATCGTGCGTGCGTACGTCGAGCTGGCGCGCAATACGCCGCTGCTGATTCAGCTTTTCTTCATTTACTTCGCGCTGCCCGCGTTGGGCGTCAAAGTGTCCGGATTCGCCTCGGCGATCATCGCCATGACCTTCATGGGCGGCGCATACCTGACCGAAATCCTGCGTGCCGGGATCGAGGCGGTGCCCAGGTCGCAGATCGAATCGGGCCTGTCGATCGGCTTGTCGCGCTGGCAATTGCTGCGCCATGTGGTGCTGCCGCAAGCTGGCATCCTCAGCCTGCCGGCGCTGTTCGCCAACTTCGTGTTCCTGCTCAAGGAAACCACCGTGGTGTCGGCGGTGGCGGTGCCGGAAATCCTCTACACCACCAAGAGTTACATCGCGTTGTACTACAAGACCTATGAAATGCTCGCCGTCATGACTGGCCTCTGCGTGCTGCTGTTCGTGCCGCTTTCACTGTTGCTGCGGGTTGTGGAAAGGAGGCTCCAGCATGGCCAGTTCGGGTCTTGAGCTGTTATGGATCAGCGCCCCGCAGCTTGCACAGGGCATTGGCCGCACGCTGGGGATCTCGGCGCTGGCCATCGTCTTCAGCGCAGTGGGTGGCCTGATCTACGGTGTGCTGCGCAATCTGGGCATTCGCTGGATCGATTGGCTGCTGCTGGTTTACCTGGAGCTGTTCCGGGCCATTCCGGTGCTGGTCTGGCTGTATCTGTTTTTCTTCGGACTGCCGATTTTTCTTGGCTGGAGCATTCCGGGATTCTGGTGCGCCGTGCTGGTCCTGTCGTTATGGGGCGCGAGCGAAACCGGTGAGGTGGTGCGCGGTGCCTTGCGCTCGATTCCTCGCGGTCAGCGTGAAGCCGGCCTGTCGATTGGTCTGGGCCAGGTTCAGCTGTACGGCCGGGTGCTGTTGCCGCAGGCGCTGCGGCGCATGACGCCGCCGATGATCAACGTCTTCACCCGCCTGATCAAGACCAGCTCGCTGGCGGTGCTGATTGGCGTGGTGGACGTGATCAAGATCGGCCAGCAGATCATCGAGCGCACCTACGAGTCGGTGCTCATCTACGGCTTCCTGTTTGTGTTTTTCTTTCTGGCCTGCTACCCGCTGTCGGCGGTGTCGCGGGTGCTCGAACGGCGTTGGAATCATTCATGAGTGCGTTGATAGAACTGTCCGGTTTCAGCAAGCGTTTCGGCGCGGTGCCGGTGCTGCAAGACATCGACCTGAGCGTGCGCGAAGGCGAAGTGGTGGTGATCCTCGGCCCCAGCGGCTGCGGCAAGAGCACCTTGTTGCGCTGCCTCAACGGCCTTGAGCTGGGCCATGCCGGGCAGTACCGCTTCGGCGGACTCGAGTTGTCGGCCAATGCCGACTGGCGCCAGGTGCGCCAGCAGATCGGCATGGTGTTTCAGAGCTACCACCTGTTCCCGCACATGACCGTGCTGGACAACATTCTGCTGGGACCGGTGAGCGTGCAGAAACGCGCGCGCAACGACTCGCGTCAGCAGGCCGAAACCCTGCTCGCGAGGGTCGGCCTGCTGGACAAGCGCGACGCCTTTCCCCGCGAGCTGTCCGGTGGGCAGCAGCAGCGGATCGCCATCGTCCGCTCGCTGTGCATGAACCCCCAGGTCATGTTGTTCGATGAAGTCACCGCCGCCCTTGACCCGGAAATGGTCAAGGAAGTGCTGGAGGTGATTCTGGACCTTGCCCGCAGCGGCATGACGCTGTTGATCGTCACCCACGAAATGGCCTTTGCCCGCGCGGTGGCCGATCGAATCCTGTTCATGGACGGCGGACGCATCGCCGAACAGAGCGACCCCGAAACGTTTTTCAGTAACCCGCAGACCGCACGCGCGCAGCAGTTCCTGGAGAAGTTCTCCTACGTAGAAAACATGCCAAAAAGGAAAGCATCGTGACGTTTAAATCTGCCCTCGTTCTCCCTCTGATCGCCCTCGGTTTGCTGGCCGGCACTGCCGCGGCCCACGCCGAAGGCTATCTGGACAAAATCAAGGCGCGCGACAAACTCGTCGTTGGCGTCTTCAGCGACAAGCCGCCGTTCGGTTTCGTCAACGAGAAGGGCGACTATGTCGGTTTCGATACCGATCTGGGACGCCGCTTCGCGAAGGACCTGCTCGGCGACGAGAAAAAAATCGAGTTCGTGGTGGTCGAGCCGGCCAGCCGCATTCCGTTTCTGCAGAGCGACAAGGTCGATCTGATCCTGGCCAACATGACCGTCACCCCCGAGCGGGCTCAGGTGGTGGACTTCACCCATCCGAACCTGCGCGTGGCAGTTCAGGCGCTGGTGCCGGACAACAGTGCGGTGAAGAACCTTGACGATCTGGCCAGCAAGACGGTGATCGTCACCACCGGTACCACCGCGGACATCTGGCTGACCAGGCATCATCCTGACTGGAAGCTGCTCAAGTTCGAGAAAAACTCCGAATCGCTTCAGGCGTTGGCGAACGGGCGCGGTGATGCCTACGCGCAGGACAATCTGGTGCTGTTCAGCTGGGCGAAACAGAATCCCGGCTATCGGCTGCTCCCGCAGAAGCTTGGTGAAGAAGCGCCTATCGGCCCTGCGGTGAAGAAGGGCAATACCGAGCTGCGCGATTGGGTCAACACTGAGCTGGCGACACTGGGTCAGGAAAAATACCTGCTCACGCTGTACAACCAGTATGTGCGCGACCAACTGGCCGAGGGCACCGACCCGGCGGCGGTCATCGTTGAAGGTGGCGCCTGGAAGCCCTGACCGGCTGCTGAGTCGAGCCTTGGGTTGAATGCGGCCTGTCGACAGTTGTGCGTGACGCGCCTGACTGCCCACAGGCCGTCTTGCATCCGGCGATCCGGTTTCAGACGCAACAGCGCGGGCGAAGCTGCCGTACGGTTTCACTGTTATCGGCACGGTGGCTGTGGCGTACTGGGCCCCTGAGACTTCTTGCAACACGCCCTTTTTGATGAGGAAGCAGACAGATGAATGCGTTCGCGACGAAGGTAGTGCTCATTACCGGGGGTTCCAAAGGTATTGGTCTGGCCTGCGCCCGACAGTTTGTCGAGCAGGGCGCGCGCGTGGTGATCAGCTCGCGTTCGCAGGCCAATATCGATCAGGCCCTCAGTGAACTGCCCGGGGCGCAGGGCTTTGCCGCCGACCTGAGCGACGACACGGCTGCGGCGAATCTGGTCAGGCAGATGGAAGAGCAGGTCGGTCCCATCGACGTGCTGATCAGCTCGGCGGGCGCGGCGAAGCGTTCGCCGCCCGAGGAGCTGACCCCGGCGTTCTGGCGCGCAGCCATGGACGCTAAATTCTTCTCGACGATCAATGTGGTAGATCCGGTGATCAAACTCATGGCCCGGCGCGGTTGCGGTGTGATCGTCAACATCATCGGCGCGGGTGGCAAGGTCGCCAGCCCGATTCACCTGGCTGGCGGTTCGGCCAACGCAGCACTGATGCTCGCCACCGCCGGGCTGGGCAATGCCTATGCGGCGTCGGGCGTACGGATCATCGGTGTCAATCCGGGGCTGACCGAAACCGGCCGGGTCGGCGAAGGCATGGCCGCCGATGCCCGTCATGCGGGGATCAGTCCCGAGGCGGCGAAAGAGCGCGCCGTGAGCAAGATACCGCTCGGGCGCATGGCGCAGCCGGAGGAGGTCGCGCATCTGGTGTTGTTCCTGGCGTCCGGCAAGGCCAGTTACATCACCGGCACGACCGTGACGATGGATGGCGCGCAGCACCCGGTGGTGGTGTAGCCGATGTTACCCCTCGGCCAGCCGGCACAGCTGGTAACCGATGCCGTAAATCGTGTGGATGAGGGGAAAGGCAGCGCCGTCATCCACGATTTTTCTGATTTCGTGAAGCCGGGTGCCGACGCCGCTGGTGTTCTTGACGACGTTTTCGCCCCACAGAATCGCGGAAATCTCCTCACGACGGACGACGCCCGGGCTGCGGCGCATCAGCAGGGTGAGTATCTCGATGTTGGTCGGGTTGAGCCTCAGCGGCCTGTCGTTGCGAAACGCTCTGAGTTTTTCCGTGTCGAGCATCAGGTCTTCCACGATCAACATTTCTACATCCGTCACCGAGACAATCCGCGCATGGTAGGCAGGCAGATGTAAAAAATTGGTTTGGTCGTCGTGAAGGGTGTGTCATTTTGCCAACTGCGGCTGGCAGGCGGTTCCAGCGGCGGTTGACCAGTCGGTGCATCGGGCGCCCTGCGTCGGGGCCGGGTGCAGGATCAATGCGCCGGATTGCCCGGCGCGCAGCGGCAGAGTTTCAGAGCAGATGACCACTCGCCAGGGCCGGAAAGACGCTCCAGCGCTTTTGCGGTATCGGTAGATTGCAGGATTCGCCCCGGCCCATCGGGAAGTAATGAAAGCCTCGTCGGGCAAGCCGTTCCGGATCATACAGGTTGCGGCCGTCGAAGATCACCGGCGCGCTCAGGCGCTGCTGGATCAGCTCGAAATCGGGTGCCTTGAACGCTTGCCATTCGGTGCAGACGATCAGCGCGTCGGCACCTTCCAGCGCCGCTTCCGGCGTGCCCAGCAGCATGAGGTCCTTGCGGCGACCGTAGATCCGCTGGGTTTCGCCCATTGCCTCCGGATCGAACGCCCGCACGTTCGCACCGGCATCCCACAGTGCCTGCATCAGCACGCGGCTGGGCGCGTCCCGCATGTCGTCGGTGTTGGGTTTGAACGCCAGGCCCCACAAAGCAAACGTCTTGCCGCGCAGGTGACCTTGGTAGAACGCGTTGATGCGCTCGAACAACTTGTGCTTCTGCCGTTCGTTGATGGCTTCGACCACCAACAGCAGGTCGTTCGAGCAGTCGGCTTGCTGTGCGCTGCGAATCAGCGCGCGGATGTCCTTGCCGAAGCAGGAGCCGCCGTAACCGCAGCCCGGGTAGATGAAGTCATAGCCGATCCGCGAGTCGGCGCCGATGCCGCGGCGCACGGATTCGACATCCGCGCCCAAGTGCTCCGCCAGTTCTGCGATCTGGTTGATGAAGCTGATCTTGGTGGCGAGCATGCAATTGGCGGCGTACTTGGTCAGCTCGGCGCTGCGCAGGTCCATGAACAGGATCCGGTCATGGTTACGGTTGAACGGTGCGTACAGTTCGCGCATGACCTGGCGGACGGCTTCGTTGTCGCTGCCGATTATGATGCGGTCGGGCCGCCGGCAGTCATTGACCGCGGAGCCTTCTTTGAGAAATTCGGGGTTGGAGACGATCTCGAATTGCAGCAAGCGTCCGGCCTGACGCAATGCCCTGTCGATGTGGCTGCGCAGGGCGTCGCCGCTGCCGACCGGAACGGTAGACTTTTCGACGATGATCAGTGGCTGACTGCGATGCCTGGCGATGGCCTCACCGACGGCGAAGAAGCCGCTCAGATCGGCCGAGCCATCTTCGCGGGACGGCGTGCCGACGGCAATGAACAGCACGTCGGCGTGTTCGACCGCCCATTGCGCGTCGGTGGTGAATTGCAGACGCCTGTTGTCGAGGTTGTCGCGCACCAGAGCGGCAAGCCCAGGCTCGTAGATGTGCACCTGGCCCTGACGCAGCTGATGGACCTTGGCCTCATCGATGTCCATGCATACGACGTCGTGTCCCACCTCGGCAAGCACGGTGGCTTGCACCAGACCGACATAACCACTTCCGAATACGCTGATTTTCATGTGACGAGTCCCTGCAAGACGCGCGGAAAGTCGGGGCGCAAGACGCCCACCTGTTTCAGCGTGCCACTGGCAGTTTTCGATCCTGTGACGCTTTCATGCACATCCGATGTTGGGGAGTGCGTCGGACGTGATTCAGACGCTGCCCTCGCTTTCCACGACCAGGATCCGCGCCTCGCCGATCGGATGAGCGACGTGCGCCGTTCCAACGGAGGCATAAAAGATATCGCCAGTTTCCAGCCGTACGGCTTTCTCGATGTTTTCTTCTTTGTAATGCATGTCGACACGCCCATCCAATACCACGAACACTTCCTGGCCATCATTGACGTGCCACTTATAAGGTTGGTCAGTCCAGTGCAGGCGCGTGGTTATTCCATTCATGTTGGCAATGTCCAACGCTGCCCATGGACGTTCGCCGGTAAATGTTTTACTGCGGATGATTTTCAAACGAATACCTTCCTGAATGAGTCGTTCTGAACTTGAGCGCGGGTGATGTGGATACCCCCGGCGCCAGCGTCGCGATGATACGTGGGCTGACGACGGCTGCAACGGGATCGCCAACGCACTGGTCAATAACCGCAAGATTGCGCAAGTTGCGACGGCTTTTCCCATCTGTCTCGCGGCCTTTTACTCGCCATTGTCGCGATTCGGCGACCGGTAAGCCGCGAATTTAGCGGAGGACAGCCACGTTCGGCAGTCGATGTCCGGAATCCTTGCGGATTCGTCATTGTTGACCCATTTGATCGCCCCTAACATTCATTTCAACGGATTAGACGACTGGTCTACTCCAAAGTAACTACAGCAACAGTCAATTTACGCAATGCTCAAGACGGATAAGCAAAGTTGTCTTTCAGCGTGCCGGGTGCGACGAGCACTTAGGGCCTGATATACGCACCTTTCGAACTTACGAGCTGACTGATGTTGCACTTCTTATCTATATCGACTCACGCTTCTGGAGATTATTGATATGGCCACTGCCTCCCGCACACGTGTATCTAACAGCCTGTTCGACGGTCCTTATTACCTGAGCATTGCCGGCCAACTGGTCGAAACCCATGAAACATTCGATGTGATGAACCCGGCCACCGGCCAGGTTCTGGCTCAGGCACCGGCCGGCACCGCCGAGCAACTGGAAGACGCCATTGCCGCTGCCAAATCGGCGTTCAAAGGCTGGTCTGCGCTGAGCTACGACGAACGCGAGCAGTACCTGATTGCTTATGCCGACGCCTTGCAGGCGCATCGCGATGAATTGTCCGTGTTGCTGACGCTGGAGCAGGGCAAGCCGCTCAAAACCATGGCGCAGCCTGAAGTCGATCAGGCGATTTCCTGGATTCGCCAGATCGCCGCGCGGCGCATTCCGGTCGAGATCGTGGAAGAGAATGACAGCCACATCGTCGAGCTGCACCATACGCCGCTGGGCGTCGTCGGCGCGATCACGCCGTGGAACTTCCCGGTACTGCTGGCGTTGTGGAAGGTCGCGCCTGCGCTGCTGACCGGCAACACCATGGTGATCAAGCCGTCACCGTTCACCCCGTTGACCACTCTGCGTTTCGGGCAAATCGCCCAATCGGTACTGCCGGCCGGCGTTTTGTCGGTGGTCTCCGGCGGCAACGAACTCGGCCCGCAGATGACCGCTCACCCCGACATCGCCAAGATCAGCTTCACTGGCTCGACCGAGACCGGCAAGCACGTGATCCGCTCGGCTGCCGGCACGGTCAAGCGCCTGACCCTGGAAATGGGCGGCAACGATGCGGCCATCGTCATGCCCGACGCTGACTGGAAATCAATCATCCCGCAGCTGTTCTGGGGCGCCATCGGCAACTCCGGGCAGTGGTGCGTCGGCATCAAGCGCCTCTACATCCATCGCTCGTTCCATGCGCCGTTCGTGGCGGCGTTCGTCGAATACGCCCGTCAGCAGAAACTCGGTAACGGTCTGGATGCCGAGGTCACGGTCGGACCGGTGCAGAACAAGATGCAGTTCGACAAAGTCCGCACGTTCCTGGACGACATCAAGGCCAACGGCCAGAACATCGTTCTGGGCGGCGAGGTCGATGAAAGCCGTCCGGGCTACTTCATCCCGGTGACGGTGGTGGATAACCCGCCCGAGCAATCGAAGATCGTCCAGGAAGAGCAGTTCGGCCCCATCGTCCCGATCATCGTTTACGACGAAGTGGATGACGTGATCGAGCGTGCCAACGACAGCCCGTTCGGCCTCGGCGGTTCGGTCTGGGGGCGTGACACTCGCGCGGCGGTGGCGGTGGCCAATCGCCTGGAGACCGGCATGGTCTGGGTCAATGAAATGCACACCCAGGGCGTGGACATCCCGTTCGGCGGCCACAAGCAATCCGGGGTAGGCACCGAGCAGGGGCATGAAGGCCGGCTGCTGTTCACCAACCCCAAGACCGTCCTGATCAAGAAGTAAGCCGGCCGCTGGCCTCTCGCACAGAGAGGCCACGCGCCACTCGATTTATCTCCTCTTTCTCAACCGGAATACCGCCATGTCTCATCACGCTCTGTTTACGCCCGTGGAACTGGGTCGCCTGACCCTCAAGAACCGTATCGCTTTCCCGCCCCTGACCCGGCAACGGAGCGCCCAGCCGGGCGATGTCGCCTCCGACCTGATGTCGGTGTATTACCGCCAGCGCGCTTCGGCGGGCTTCATGGTCACCGAAGGTACGCAGATCGAGCCGCGCGGACAGGGCTATGCCTGGACGCCGGGCATCTACACCCAGGCGCAGATCGAGGGCTGGAGGAAAGTCACCGACGCGGTGCACGCTGAAGACGGCGTGATTTTCGCCCAGCTCTGGCACGTCGGGCGGGTCTCTCATCATGCGCTGCAGCCCGATGGCGCCGCGCCAGTGGCACCTTCGGCCATCCGTGCCGAAAACGCCAAAGCTTTCATTCAGACCGGTCCGGGCACCGGCGAACTGGTTGCGCCGTCACTGCCGCGTGCATTGAGCATTGCCGAAATCGAAACCCTGGTCGGGCTCTACGCCACCGCCGCGCGAAATGCGATTGCCGCCGGTTTCGACGGCGTCGAGATTCATGCCGCAAACGGCTATCTGGTCAATCAGTTCATTTCCGAGCATTCCAACCAGCGCGATGACCAATACGGCGGTTCGCTGGAAAACCGCCTGCGCTTTCTCCGCGAGGTGGTTCAGGCCGTCGCCGACGCCGTCGGTCCTGAACGTCTGGGCGTGCGCTTCACGCCGCTGTTCACCAGCACCGATCAGGACCGCGTGTACATCGGCATGGTGGAGAAAGACCCGCACCACACCTACATCGAGGCGATCAAGGTGTTGCAGGAGGCAGGCGTTGCCTATGTTTCGATTGCCGAAGCGGACTGGGACAACGCGCCCGATCTGCCCGAGCAGTTCCGTCGCGACGTGCGCACAACCTTCAGCGGCCGGATTATCTACGCCGGTCGCTACACCGCTGAGCGCGGCGCCCGGCTGGTAGAGGCGGGGCTGGCGGACCTCATCGGGTTCGGCCGTCCGTTCATTGCCAATCCGGATTTGCCGGCGCGCATCTCCAATGGCTGGCCGCTCAACCCGTTGATCCCGTCGACCCTCTACGGCGGCACGGAAGCGGGCTTCACCGACTACCCGGCCTACGCCGGCTGACCGCAACCCTTCGCCGGGCCGGCATGAGTCGGTCCGGCCCGTTCCGGGCTCGGAACCAAGCCGTCGCTGAGGGGCGCCATCGTCCGCTTGGCGCTGGTGGGCACGCCGGCCACCACGATCGCGTCGAGTGCCATTCATTCGGGGCAGTGCCGCTTCCGGCGCTCGGCATGGGCGGACCTTTCCCGCTGGCCATGACGCTGCCGCTTGACAATGCATCCATCCCGAAACGCTGCGGCCCAGGAAATCCGCGGGTTTCGGATCCAATAAGCTATCAAAGTGCTATTAGACGGAAGGTCGCTTCCAGCTATTGAGTTAGTAGTGGCTCAATGACATATTCGCGCCGTCTCCACTACCTCTCGTGTACAAAAATGCGCCCCCTCAAGTCGCTTGTAGCAGCCTCAGTGCTGATCAGCGGGTGCAATGGAATGCCAGTCGCTTTTACCCAGGATCCAGTCTATGACCAAGCGTTCGTCGTTCATTCCGGCGCGCCGCTGCCCTATATCCTGATGGGCACGGCGATCCAGTGGAATGAAGACTACGCGGTGACGGTCAAGCACATTCCTTATCTGTCAGGCTCGGTGTACCAGGGGCAGGGCGACGTGCAGTTCTTCCGCCACAAGGCCAATGGCGTCCCGCTCTGGCGCGCCTATCAGCCCGGCGAAGCAGTCACGGCGGTGGGCTTCAACTCGGTGTACATGTCGGTCAAGGGCAGCGGTCATGCCTTGCCGGCGATGGTCCGGCTGGACAGCAAAGAAGGCAACGTCATGTACGGCACCCACGATGGCCCGACCGCCAAGGGGATGTCCGGCGGGCCGGTTTTCGCCGCCGATGGCAAAGTGGTCGGCATCACCGTGGCGTTCCTTACGTCCGGTGACCTGACCGCCCTGAAACGTCCGGATCTGGCCAACCAGCCGCGGGTCAGCATCTTCATGCCGTACGCCGAGATCAACCGTGAATGGAACCGTTACCTGGCGCAGGCCGCCCCCGTCGCTGCGCCAGCCACCCACCTGGCCAGCCGCTGATCAACGCTCACGCAAGGCTTCGCGTGCGCGATTGAGCGGTTTGATCAGGTAGTCGAGCACGGTCTTTTCGCCAGTGCGGATGTCTACCGTGGCGATCATGCCGGGCACGATGGCGAAGCTTTTACCGGCCTTGTTGCGCAGTACATCCGACTGGGTGCGGATGTACACCCGGTAATAGAAGATCTCGGGTTTGACTTCGTCCTGGATAGTGTCCGGCGAAATGGTCACCACTTTGCCATCCAGGCTTCCGTAGATCGAATAGTCGTAGGCGGTGATCTTGACCTTGGCTTCCTGATCCGGATGGATGAAGGCAATGTCGCGCGGCGAGATGCGCGTCTCGATCAGCAATTGCTCATCCAGCGGCACGATCTGCATCAACTGACCGTTGGGCGGCACCACACCGCCGATGGTCGTGACTTCAATGTCCTTGACGACGCCGCGCACCGGCGAGCGGATTGTCAGGCGTGACAGCGAATCGGTGCGGCCGCGAATGACCGCGATCAGCGTCTGCGCTTCGGCGTTGGCCTTGGCCAGATCCTCACGCGCGCGCACCATGTAATCCGATTTCGCTTCGGTGACTTTCAGCTCAAGCTCCGATCGCTGACGGTTCAGCCGCAGCACTTCGACACGACTGGAAGCGCCGATCTTAGCCAGGTTTTCAGTGATGGCCAGCTCGTCACGCACCAGCTTGAGCGAACTCTGAATGCCTGCCAGGGTTTCTTCCAGGCCCTTGCGTCGAGTGGTGTACAGCTCGGTTTCGGCGCGGATCAGCTCGGGGTAGCGACTCAGTGACTCGTCGAACTTCAGCGGTTTCTCGCTCACTTCGGCCTGCAGTCGATTGACGCTCGCCAGCGCGGCCCGGTACTTGGCTTCACTTTCGCCGACATTGGATTCAGTCTTCACCGCGTCCAGTTGCGCAAGCACCTGACCGCGCTCGACGAGGGCGCCCTCGGTGACATTCATCTCCTTGATGATGCCGCCTTCCATTGACTGGATGAGCTGCTCGCGGGAGCTGGGCACGACCTTGCCGGTGCCGGTCGACACTTCCACGACTTCGAACCACGCCGCCCAGGCGAGAAAGCACGCCAGCATCAATGTGCATCCCCAGATCACCCGCACGCCGCCGGTGATGCTGCGCTCGTCGCTGCCGTCCAGATACGTCACCTGGTCGGGCAGGCGCGGCGTCTGGTCAGTGGTGAGTGATTTCATGCCTGAGCTCCTTGCGGCTGACGCAGTCGGGTGAGGGCCGCATCGCGATGGTCATCGATGACGATTCTGCCGTTGTCGACCACGATGATGCGTTCCACCAGTTGCAGCACGCTGACCCTGTGCGTTGCCACAATCAACGTGCGGCCCTGACACCAGGTCGTGAGCTTTTCCAGGAGCAGGCGTTCGGTGATGTCATCCAGCGACGCCGTGGGCTCGTCCAGCAACAGCACCTGCGGCTGGCGGATCAGCAGGCGTGACAGCAGCAGACTCTGGCGCTGCCCGCCGGACAGTCCCAGCCCGCCTTCCAGAATCAGATGGTCCATGCCTTTGGGCAATTGGCGGACGAAGTCGAGTGCGCCGGTCACCGCCAACGCCGCGATAATTTCCTGATCGCTGGCCTGACCGGCGCCCAGGGTGATGTTGTCTCGCAGCGTGCCGTGGAACAGCCGCGCCTGCTGGGACATCAGGCCGACATCGCGACGCAGGTCGGCCGGATCGATGTGAGCCAGAGCGATGCCGTCCAGGGTGGTTTCGCCGCTGCTCAGGTCCATGGCCCCGGCGAGCGCTTGCAGAAGGGTCGATTTACCCGCGCCGTTGCGACCCAGAACGGCGATGCGTTCGCCGGGACGGATCTTCAGGTCGATACCGCTCAGCGCTGGCGAGGCTTCTTCGCTATAGCGAAAGCCGGCCTGCCGCAGTTGATAGTCGCCGCGGATCGCCGGCAGGTGCACGCGCTGGCTGCCCTCGGGATGGTCCACCGGCATCTGCATGATCCGGTTCAAGCCCTGCAGGGCGACCTTGGCCTGTTGCCAGCGGGTCAGCACGTGGGTCAGTTGGGCCATCGGGCCCATCATCCGCGAAGACAGGATCGACGCAGCCACCAGACTGCCGGTGGTCAGGTCGCCGGAAATGACCATGGGCGCCCCGAAGACGATGACGATGGCAAACACGCCGCCTTGCACGTTCTGGGTCCAGGCCACCAGGCTGTTGGTCAGCGAGCGCAAGCGCAGGCTGCTGTCGGCCGATGCCGCGTTGTAGTGGTTCCACTGTTGCTGAAAGCGCTGCTCGGCTTGCAGCGCCTTGATGTCGTCCATGCCCTGGACGCTTTCCACCAGCATTGCATTGCGCAGCGCGGCCTCGCGCATCGATGCATTGGCCAGCTTCGCCAGCTTGCCCTGGGCGAGCATGCCCGGCAGCACCATCGCCACCAGCGCCAGCAACGGGATCAGCACCAGATTCCCGCCGATCAGATAAAACACCAGCAGAAACAGGAAAAAGAACGGCATGTCCGCCAGCGCCGTCGCGGTACTGGAGGTGATCAGGTCGCGGATCTGCTCAAGCTCGCGCAACTGTGAAATGAACGAGCCGGTGGATTTGGGGCGCACCGAATTGCGCAGGCGCAGGGCGTGGCCGAATACCAGGTCCGACACCCGCAGGTCGGCGCGTTTGCCGAGTACGTCGGTGATGCGCAGGCGCATGACGCGCATGACGAAGTCGAAGATCAGCGCCAGCATCACGCCGCCGAACAGCACATACAGCGTCGGCAGCGACTCGGCAGGGATGACGCGGTCATAGACCTGCATGGAAAACAGCACGCCAGCCATGCCCAGCAGGTTGGCCACCAGCGAGGCGAGCATCACCTGACTGTAGGGGCGCAGGTCGCTGAGGACGATGCGCCTGAACCAGTGCTCGTCGTACGGCTTGATGTAGTCGTTGGTGCGCACATCGCTCAGCGGCTGGGTGGGTCGCAGAATCACCGTGCGCAGCGCCTGGCTGGCCAGCGCCGACGGATCGATGCGACTCTGCAGGCCCTGATCGCCGCTGTAGGCGATGCCCAGTTCGCCGTGCTCGCTCACGCTTTCGATGACGCCAATCTGCCCGTCCTGCAACTGCACGATCAGCGGCGTTCGCCAGCGGCTCAGGCTCTTGTGATCATAGCGGGCGAACTTGACGCTCAGACCGGCCTGACGCGCCATGTGCCGGACGACGTCCTCCACCCGGCCTTCGCTGTGGATCGAAGCGAGGCGAATGCTTTCCGGCGAAACATCCAGCCGGTAGTGCCGCGCGACCTTGAGCACCGCTTCCAGCCACGGCGAGTAATCCTGGCGCTGGGGCCCGGCTGACGGATCGTGAGGGATGACCACGGAATCGTTCATGGCAGGATCTCCACATGCTGGATGGTGCTGTGATCGATACCGAAGGCACGTCGCAGCGCGCCACTGTTGTACAGGCAGTCGATCTGCAGACGGCGCAGGTCGGCCTGGGTGTTGGCGAGGTCGAAGCGCGACTGATGGATTTCCTGCTCGGCGTTGAGCAGGTCGAGCAGCGGGCGCGTGCCCAGTTCAAGGTACTGCCTGCCGTACAGTTCACGGGCTTCGGTGATGCTGGTCTGGCGGTATTCCAGCGAGTTGAGCCGGCGCGTGAGCCCGGAGGTTTGCGCCTGTGCTTCACTCAGTCCCTGGCGTGCCTGCAGGCGGGCGGCGTCTTCGGCCGAGTCGGCGGCAGTCAATGCGTACCCGGCCGCGCGGCTGCGGGCGCTGATGGCGCCGCCTTGATAGATCGGCACCTCCAGATTAAGGAAAATGCCGACCTGGGTGCGGTCGATGGCCGGGTTCTGATTGTCATAATTGTTGTCCAGGTACTGGTTGAACGACGGCTGCAGCGACAGCGTCGGATAGGCCTCGGACCTGGCCTGCGCCAGTTCGGCCTGCGCCTGGGTGCGTTGCGCGGCTGCCTGCAGCACGGCAGGCAGCGCGTCGGTGATGACCGGCGCGTTGCAGGCCTGTCCCAGCGACGGCGTAAACGCCTCGTTGACCTGCGGCGGCGTCTGGCGTCCGAGCAGGTTGGTCAGGGTGGCGAGCCAGCGGGCGTACTGCGCCTTGAACTCCTGCAACGTGGCCATGCCGCCCTCGGCGCGCGACTGGGCTTGAACGACATCGGAACGGGTGCTGGCGCCCATGTCACTGCGCTGCTTGGCAAGCTCGACGATGTCGCCGATGCCGCTGATCTGCTGGCGGGCAATTTCCAGCAAGTGTTGATAGCGCTGCACTTCGATGTAGGCGAAGGCCGTATCGCGGCCGACCTGATCGATCGCCAGCAGAATTCCGGCCTGGCTGCGGGCGGCCCGGGCTTTTGCGGCGTCGACGGCGTTGGAAACCTTGCCGAAGTCGTAGAGCATTTGCTTGAGCGAAATGCTGACCGACTGGCTGCTCGCATCGCTGCCGGTTCCGCTGCTGTATCCGCCTTTCACGCCGCCGGATATCTGCGGGTAGTAGCCGGCTTCGGCGACGTTGATGCCTTCGGCCTGCTGATACAGCGTACCGATGGCTTCGCTGATGCTGGGGTGCCAATCGACCGCAAGCCGCACCGCCTGCTCCAGGCCCAGCGTCTGGTTGTCCTCCCTCGCCGGCACAGAAGAGGCAGGCAGCACAGGTCTTTTGCGTGTATCGGCCGCCGGATGGGTTTGCAGGCGGGAAGGGCTGATGCTGCGCAGGCCGGGATCGATGTGATCCTGGGCCGTTGCAGCGGTAACCATCGGGTGGTACAGGCCGACGGTCAACACCACCATCGGCCATTTTTGACGACGAACGCCTCTCACATTATTCCCTTACTGTTCGAAAGCCGGCTTTCCTGGCAATTGCTTCAAACGACATGAATGCCGTTCTGTACCCATAAATGGTGAGTCGGGTCCTCCTGAGGTGTGTATTGGGTGTAGTCGATGCCGTTGGCCTGATGCACGCCGTCGGCAGCCCATGTGTTGGTGAGGTGCACGCTGTCCTCGGTGCCGCCCTTGATCAGCAGGGTGCTGGTGTCTGCCGAGGTGATCGCCAGCAGATCGGCCAGGCTCACCGTCAGCGAAACCGCGCTGGTGTGGTTCAGGTCCAGCACCTCGATGTTGTGGATTCGGCTCTGCAGATCGCCGAGGTTGATCGTCGCATCGCCGCCAGCCCACAACAGGGTATCAGTGCCGGTGCCGCCATCCACCGACGCGAACTTCTGGTCGGCGATAATCAGCGTGTCGTTACCGGCGCCGCCCTGCAGGGTGATGGCGCCGCCATGTGAACCATCCAGCGTGTCGTTGCCCTCCGTGCCCTGGATCAGCTCGGTGCCCGCCGCTGATGTCACGGTCGCTGCGTTGTGATCCTCGGCGCTGGTCAGTGTGCTCAGCGAGGCAACCGAAGTGCTGGCCAGTGCGCCGGCCTGGTCGAGATCGATGGTCAGGGTGGCCGTGTCGGTGGTGCCGTTGGGGTGAGTCAGCTGGTAGGTGAAAACGTCCTCATGTCCTATCACGGCGTTGGTCTGACCGGGCGTGAGCGTGTAGGTGTAACTGCCGTCGGCATGTACCAGCAGCGAGCCGTACGTCCCGGCAATCGTGGTGCCGTTGTAACCCGGCGTCACATAAGTGCTGCCAACGAGGACACTGAGTACGGTGTAGGCCGAGCCCAGAACGTCCGCCCCGGCGCCCGCCGCATCGGTCAGCAGGTTGCCGGCCACCGGTGTGTAGCTGCTGACCACGAACTGGTTGGTGTACGTCGCGGCATTGATCACGCTGGTGTTGACGGTGCTGAGCACACCCAGCCCGCCGACTGACACCTTCACCTGATACGTGCCGGAGGTCTGGTCATCGAAGCGGATGCCGTAATTGCCATTCCCCAGGTTCAACAGCGCCGAGCCGCCATAGCTCTTGACCAGCACGTACTGGTTGGTGGCAGTGTTGAGCTTGTACAGACCGACCGTCATCGCCCCGAGGAGGCTCACCAGATTACTGGCGTTGACCACTACGGTGAGGTCGCTGACGGTATTGGCCGCCACGCTGGTGGTGTAGGTGCCGCTGCCACCGCCGAGCAGGACGCCGAAGCTGCCCAGGTTCGAGGTGCTGGTCACCTCTCTGTTGACCAGGGTGATGTCCGTGGTGGCGAAGTCGTTGGTGGCGTCCACCAGCGTGGCAGGCGCGCCGAGATTAGTGTCGCTCCAGACCTCGGTGGCCTGCGGGCTGTCGATGCGCACATACAGATGCGCCGTGTCGCTCAGGCCGTTCGGGTGCACCAGTTGATAGTCGAACACATCGACCTTGCCGACGCTGCTGACCGCGCCGTTGGGCGTGTAGGTGTAATGCCCGCTGGCGTCGATGGTCAGCGTGCCGTAAAGCCCTTGCACGGTGACGCCGGTGCCGGCGCTGACATAGCTGCCGCCTTTCAGGATCTGCAGCTGCGCACCGTGGTCCGGACCGGTCTGGTCGGCCTGGCCGTCGGTGCCGACGTCGCTGATGACGTTGCCGGTGACGGGCGCGCCAGCGGTGCCGTTGAATTGCGTCAGGCTGGTGATGTCCAGCTGCAGTTGCGTGTTGACCGTTGCCAGCACGCCGATGCCGTTGCTCGCGACCGTCAGCCGATAATCGCCGCTGAGCAGGTCGCCGATGTTGACCCGCAGCCCTTGTCCGGCCAAGGCGACGAGGTCGAGCAGCCCCCCGTTGCCGTTGACGTCCAGGGTGATCCACGCGCCGCTGGCGCTTTTGACTTGCAGCGTGTAGACCACGCCGTCCAGCAGCGACACCAGACTGCCGGTGGTGAGGGTCAGGGTCGGATCGACACTGGTGCCGCTGCCGACGGTGAACGCGAAGGTCTTGGAGAACCCGGCCAGCAATGTAGTGAACGAGTCAGCGAAGTTCTGTGTGACCTTCACCGGCGCGATGACCACTGTGGCGGTGGCCAGATTGTCGCTGGCCACCACTGGCGCGTTGGCGTCGACGTCGGGCGCTGTGACCGTGCCGGAGACCGAGACGTTGCCGCGGCTGTCAGTGAGGCTGACGGTCAACCGCTCGCCGTTGATCTGCGCGGCGTTGAGTGTGACGCCGAAGCTGCCGGTCGGGCCAACGGTGGCGGTTCCGAGCACGGTGCCGCTGGCCGACTTGATGGTCACCGTCGAGCCGATTTCACCCGTGCCACTGACCGTCGCTCCGTCGGCGCTGACCAGTAGAGCGGCAGGCGCGGCGGGCGGTGTAAGGTCGGGCGCCGTGGTGGTGGCGGAAACCGATACGTTGCCGGCCGGGTCGGCCTGGGTCACGGTCAACACCTGATTGTCGATCTGTGCCGCTGCCAGGGCCACGGAGAAACTGCCATTGGCGGCAACGGTCGCGGTGCCCAGTACCGTGCCAGCGGCGTTGCGTACGGTCACGGTCGACCCGGCCACGCCGGTGCCCGTCACCACCGAGCCGCTGCCGTTGATGGCCACTGCGGTGGGCGCTGCGGGTGCCGTGATATCAGGCGCGGTCAACGTGGATGCGGCGGAGATGTTGGTGGCGCCGTCGACTTGCCGCACGGTCAGCACCTGACCGTCCAGTTGCGCGCTGTTGAGGGTGAGGTTGAAGGTGCCGCCATTGCCGACGGTGCCTGTGCCCAACAAGGTGCCGGCAGCGTTGTAGACGTTGACCGTGGCGCCCGCTTCGCCAACGCCCGTCAGTGTCAGACCGTTTGCGGCCAGGGCCAGCGCGGTCGGTGCGGCCGGGGCCTGAACGTCGGTGGCGGTCAGATCGGCCACCGGCGACGCATTGCCGGCAGCATCGGTCTGCTGAACATGCAGCAATTGCCCATTGAGTTGCGCGGCGGACAGCGACACCGTAAAGGTGCCCGCGGCGTTGACCGTGGCCGTACCCAGCAAGGTCCCGGCTGCATTGGTGACGCGCACGGTCGCGCCGGCTTCGCCGCTGCCGCTCACTTGCAGACCTGCGCTGTTCAGCGCCAGATTGCTCAGCCCGGCAGGCGGGGTGGTGTCGGCAGCATTGAGGCTGGCGTTCGTCGAGACGTTGCCGGCGGCATCGCTCTGGCTCACGGTCAACGCCTGCCCATTCAACTGCGGACCGGACAGCGAAACCGTGAAACTGCCGTTGGCGGCAACGAGTGCGCTGCCCAGTATCGCGCCGGTGGCGCTGCGTACGGTGACGGTCGCACCGGCTTCCCCGGTCCCGCTCAGCGCAGTGCCTGCGCCGTTCAGGGTCAGCGATGCAGGCGCGCCAGGAGCCGTGATGTCGGGCGCTGTCAGCGGTTGGTTCGCCGAGCTCAGGCCGGCGGCATCGGTCTGGTGGACGTTAATGCCCTGACCGTTCGCTTGTGCCGGCGTCAGCGTGGCGCTGAACGTACCGTTGGCGCCGACAGTTGCGGTGCCCAGCGTCGCGCCGTTGCTGGCGGTGACGGTGACGGTCGCACCGATTTCGCCGCGACCGGTCACCACGGTGCCTGTGGCGTTCACCGCAAGGTCGGTCAGCGACGCAGGCGCTGTGGTGTCGCCCGCCACCAGCGATGTCGGCAGGGAGGCGCCGCCGGCAACGGTGCTGGCGGTGACGCCGAGGTTCTCGCCGTTGGTCTGCGCCGTTTGCAGCGTGACGGTGAAGACGCCATTGCTGGCGGTGAGTCCCGTGCCGAGCACCGCACCGTTCAGGCCGTACACCGTAATGGTCGTGCCCGCAGCCGCGACCCCGGTCAGGGTCAAGCCATTGGCGGTCAGCGACAGGTTGGTCGGTGCATCGGGCGCAGGCGTTACAGGAACGGTGAGCGTTGCGTCTTCGGATGTGTTCAGCGCCGCATCCAGCTGGACGACCGTCAGTTCCTGGTTGGCTGTGATGCCAGGCGCCAGGTTGATCAGAAAGCTGCCGTTGGCACCCACCACGCCGGTGCCGACCGTGATGCCCGCGGCGTTGGTCACCACAATGCTCGCACCGACTTCGCCACGCCCGGCAAGGACAGTATGGTCGGCACTGATGGTCAGGTTGGTGACGGCTTCCGGCGCAAGGGTGTCGAGGGTGGTGTACGCCAGCGGCGCGGATTGATTGTTCGACCCGTCGCTGGCGACCACGGTGAGTACCTGGCCATTGTTCTGAGCCGCGTCGAGGGTTACCGAATAAGTGCCGTCTTCGCCGGTCACCGCCGTGCCCAAGACCGTTCCGTTCGCCGAGGTCACGGTGATCGTGCTACCGGCTTCGGCGGTGCCTGCCAGGGTGACGCCGTCGGTCAAGGATGTCACCGCAGGCAGCGCCGGCGGCGTGGTATCCGGCGCCGAAACCGTGGCAGGCGCAGCGTCGTTGCCGGCGACATCAGCCTGGACGACGGTCAGCGTCTGGCCGTTCACCTGAGCACTGGACAGTGTCACGCTGAAGCTTCCGTCGGCACCCACGGTAGCGCTGCCGAGCGTGTTGCCGCCCAGCGATACGCTGACCGTCGCCCCAGGCTCGCCGGTGCCGGTCACCAGCAGACCGTTCTGGCTCACTGCCAGATCGTCGACCGGCGCCGGGTCCGTGACATCGCGCACTTGATACGTGGTATCGGTCGAAACGTTGCTGCCGGTATCGGTCTGCGTGAGGTGCAGCGTTTCGCCATTCAGCTGCGGCGTGTTCAATGTGACGCTGAACGTGCCGTCAGCATTCACCGTTGCCGAGCCCAGGCGGATCCCGTCGGCAGTGGTCACGCGAACCGTCGCACCGGGCTCACCGGTGCCGCTGAGGGTGATGCCATTGCTGGTGAGCGTGGTGGCGACGGGCGGCGCAGGCGGCGTGACATCGGGGGCGGAAATTGTCTCGCCGATCGACGGGTTACCCGCCGCATCGCGCTGCACCACTGAGAGCTGCTCGCCATTGAGCTGGGCCACCGGCAAGGTCACGGTAAACGTGCCGTTCGCACTGACGGTACCGCTGCCGACGATGTTGCCGGCAGGATCGGTGACGTAGACGCTGGCACCGGCTTCGCCCGTGCCGCTGATGACATTCCCCGCGTCGTTGATCTGCAGGCCGGCCACGGTGGCGGGCGGTGTGGTGTCCGGCGCAAGCAGGCTGCCCGTCGCCGAGGCATTGCCCGCGGTGTCGGTCAGCACGACGAACACTTGCTCGCCGGCGGTCTGTGCCTGGGTCAGGTTGATCAGGAACGTGCCGTCGACCCCGACCGTGCCGGTGCCGACCTGTGTGCCGTCGGCCAGCGTCAGGCTCACCGTTGCACCGGCTTCGCCCGTGCCAGTCAGGACGTCGCCCGTTGCGTTGAATTGCAGCTGGGCGGCGACTGCCGGCGGCGTCAAGTCCGGCGCAGTGACGGTCGCAGGTTCGCTGACGTTGCCGGGCGGATCCGCCTGCTGAACGCTCAGGACCTCTTTGTTGATCTGTGGCGTGTTCAACGTCACGCTGAACGAACCGTCGCCCAGCACCGTGGCGGTGCCCAGAAGCGTACCGTTGGCGTCCTTGACCGTGACCGTGGCGCCGGGCTCGCCAGTGCCGGTGACCACGGCCCCGGCGGCATTGATCGAGACATTGTCCAGTGGATCCGGCGGGGTGAAGTCCGGCGTGGTCAGGCTTGCCGCCGGTGAGGCATTTCCCGCGCGGTCGGTCTGTACCAGTGTCAGCACTTCAGCGTTGGTCAGCGGATCGGCCAGGACCAGTGTGAAGGTGCCGGTGCTGCCGACCGTGGCGGTCCCCAGCACATTGCCGGCGCTATCGGTGACGGTAACGGTCGCGCCCGCTTCGCCATGGCCGCTGAGCGTGGCGCCGTCACTGGAAATCACCAGTTGGCTCAACGCAGCGGGCGCTGTGGTGTCGCCCGCATTGAGGCTGGTCGCGGTCGACGTGTTGCCAGCCGCGTCGGTCAGCGTCAACGACAACAGCTGCCCGTTTGCCTGCGCAGAACTGAGCGTGACCTGAAACGAGCCGTCGATGCGCACGCTGCCCGTGCCGAGCAGGGTGCCGTTGGCGCTGTAGACGTTGACCGTCGAGCCCGGCTCACCGGTGCCGGTCAGTAGTGTCCCCTCGACGCTCACCGCGAGGGCGGCAGGCGCCGTCGGCGCCACCAGGTCGCGAGCCACGACATTGAGGCTGGCGGACTCGTTACCCGACGCGTCGGTCTGGCTGACGCTCAGGGTCTGGCCCTGAATCTGCGGCGTGTTGAAGGTGATGCTGAAGGCGCCGTTGGCCGCCACTTGACCGGTGCCGACGATCACACCGCCTGCGCCCAGTACCGTCACCGTCGACCCGGCCTCGCCGTGCCCGGTCAGTGTGGCGCCGTTGGGAGCCAGCACCAGATTACTGAGGGAATCCGGCGCAGTGACGTCGGCGGCAACGTAGCCCGTTGGCAGAGAACTGACGCCGTCGGGAGAGGTGGCCGTCGCGGAGAGCGGCTCGCCGTTCAATTGCGCTGCATTCAGGGCTGCCGTGAACGTGCCGTCGCTGGCCACCAGCGCAGTGCCCAGCAGTACGCCGGAGGCGCTGCGCACGCTGACCGTACTGCCTGCAGTGGCGGTACCCGTCAGGGTGAGGCCGTTGCCGCTGAGGGCCAGGTTCTGCGGAGCAGGTTCGGCCAGATTACCGGGCGCGGTGACGGAGCTCGAAGGCGATGCGTTGCCCGCGGCGTCCGTCTGCACGACCGTAACGGTCGAGCCCGCAGGCGCCGCCGAAGTCAGCGTCACGCTGAAACTGCCGTTGCCGTTCACCGTTGCGGTGCCGAGTGTGTTGCCATTGGCGTCACGCACGACAATGCTGGCGCCCGGCTCGCCATTCCCGGCCAGGGTCAGGCCGTCGCCGCTGAGCGCCAGGTTACTGGTCGCCACTGGTGCTGTGGAATCCGCCGCGGTATAGGGCGCGGAAGCCGAGACGTTGCCCGCGGCATCGCTGGCCGTAACGGTCAGGGCCTGACCATTGAGTTGCGTGCTGGACAACGTGACCTGGAACGTGCCGTTGGCCGAGGCGGTGGCGGTGCCCAGCACGTTGCCGCCAGCGTCGCGCACGATCACCGTGCTGCCCGCTTCGGCGTTACCGGTCAGCTGCGACCCGGTGCTGTTGAGGGCCAGCGCGGCAGGCGCGTCGGGCGCGGTGAGATCGACCGACACGACATTCACCGCTGTGGACACATTGCCGGGCGGATCTTCCTGAGTAACGGTCAGAACCTGGGCGTTGATCTGCGCTGTGCTGAGGGTGAGGGTGAACGCGCCGTCCGCGCCGACACGTCCGGTTCCCAGCAGCGTGCCGTCAACGCTGCGCACCGAGACCAGTGCGCCCGGTTCGCCATGGCCCGTGACGGTCAGGCCATCGGCATTTACGGCCACCTGAGTGAGGGCAGCAGGCGGAGTGATGTCGGGCGCGGAAACCGTGGTTGATGGCGAGACATTGCCCGCCACGTCAGTCTGACTGACGTCCAGGGTCTGTCCGTTGCTGGGGGCGGACGGCAGGGCGACACCGAATGTGCCGTCCGCCGCCACCACGGCGCTGCCGAGCACGGCACCGCTGCCGTCAGTGACCCTGACCGTCGCGCCTGCTTCGCCCGTCCCGGTGAGCACAGTGCCGCTGGCGTTGACCTGCAGATTCTGCACGGCAGACGGCGGCGTTGTGTCGACGGTCGCAACCGCGGTAGGCGGTGAGACATGGCCGGCGGCGTCGGTCAGCGTGACTTGCAGTGGCGCGCCGGTGGTTTGCGCGGTCGGCAGGGTGACCTGGAAGTGGCCGCTCTGATCGACGATGCCGGTGTTGAGGATGTTTCCCGCCGCATCGCGCACGGTCACGGTCGCCCCGACTTCGCCCAGCCCACTGACCACGGTGCCGACATTGTTGATGGTCAGGCCCGTCGCAGCAGCGGGAGCCTGCAAGTCCGGGGCGATGACGCTGTCGGGTTGCGACACATTGCCGGCGGCGTCGCTTTGCGTGACGGTCAATGGTTGCGCGTTGATCTGTGCCGGGGTCAGCGTCACGTTGAACGTGCCATTGCTGGCAACGACCGCACTGCCCAGCACTGTCCCCGATGGATTGGTGATCGTCACCGTCGCTCCGGCTTCGCCGCGTCCCGACACCACACTGCCGCCAGCGTTGATGCTCAGACCGGTCGGAGCGTCGGGCGCCGTGCTGTCGGCGGCGACGATTATGCCGGGCACCGACGTGTGGCCGTCGGCGTCGGTTGCGGTAACGTGCAGCGACTGCGCGTTGAGCTGGGCGAAGCGCATCAGAATGCTGAAACGACCCAGGCTATCGACCCGGCCACTGCCAATATTCTGGCCGGTGCCGTCGAAGACATTGATGGTGGTGCCGGGTGTGCCCGAACCGGTCAGGGTGAAACCGTCACCGCTGATGGCCAGGTCCGAGGGCGAGGCCACTTGCGTGCCGTCAGGTCCGGGTAAGGTGACCGGCGGCGAACCGTTGCCGCCCGCATCAGTGCTGACCACGTTCAGATTGCTGCCGGCAGCTGCGGGCGGGTTAAGGCCGATGATGAACGTGCCGTCGCTGCCGACCGTACCGGAACCCAGCACGGTTCCGTCGGGCGCGGTCACCGTTACCGTAGTACCTGCTTCGCCGGTGCCTGAGACGCTGCTGCCGTCCGGACTGATCGTGAGGTTGTCCACTTGCGCAGGGGGGACGTTGTCCGGGGCGTTAGTGGCGATGGGGAGCGAATCGTTGCGGCCATCGGTGGCGATGACCTGCACCGGTTGTCCGTTATTCAGACCGCCTGGCAGAGGGAAGCTGAACGTCCCGTCAGGCCCGGCCGTCACGGTGCCGATCGTGTTGCCGTCGGCATCCACGATTTTCACTGCGCCGTCTGGCTGGGTGGTGCCGGTCAGCACGCCGTTGGCGTCGACGGCGACATCGCTCGGCGCGGGGGGCGCGGTCACATCCGGTGCGGTTACGGCGGCGGGCGAGGAGGGCAGGTTGCTGGCGTCGATCTGGATGATATTCAGTTGCTGACCATCCAGCTGCGCCGGGTTCAGCGTAACGGTGAAGGTGCCATTGCTGCCAACGGTCGCGGTGCCAAGCAAGGTTCCGCCTGCGTTACGCACTTCGATGGTATCGCCGGCAACGCCGTTGCCGGAAACGCTTTGACCGTCTGCGCTGATCGCAACGGCCGTAGGCGCCGTCGCCGGTGTGGTGTCTGGAACTGGCAGCGGCGTAGACGATCCGGCATTGCCTCGCGCATCCGACTGGGACACCTGCAACGTCTGCCCGTTGTTCTGGGCGGTGGGCAAGGTGACCTCGAATTGCCCGGTGACCGGGTCGGCGGTCGCGGTCGCCAGGATGTTGCCCGCCGCGTCGCGCACGGTCACAGTCGCGCCCGGTTCGCCCTGACCGGTCACCAGCGTGCCGGTCGGATCCAGCGTCACATCGGTGGGCGCGTCAGGTGCCTGAATGTCCGGCGCCTGCACGGCCACAGCGCCCGACGGCGTCGGCGACGCGTCGGCCTGACTGACGTTCAGCGTCTGGCCGTTGGTCTGAGCGGCGGAAAGATTGACCTCGAAGCGGCCATTGCTGCCCACCACGGCAGAGCCCAGCGTGACGCCATTGGCGTCCGTCACCGTTACCGTGGCGCCCGCCTGACCATTGCCGCTGATGACAAGACCATTCGCCGAAATGACAGCGTTGGTCACCGGTTCCGGCGTGCTCAGGTCCGGGGCGTTCACCGTCACCGACGTGGACTGATTGCCCGCGTTGTCGGCCTGGATGACTTGCAGCTGTTGGCCATCGGTCTGAGTGGTGGTCAGTGTCAGCGTGAATTGACCATTGCTGCCAACATTCCCTGTGCCGATCACCGTGCCGCTTGCATCGCGTACCGTGACGGTTGCGCCGGCTTCCCCGGAGCCAGTCAAGACCCGACCCTGACCGTCAAGCGCAAGCTGGGTCAGCGGCGCCGGCGCCTGGGTGTCGGGCGCGTGATAGGTCAGCGGCGGCGCGGCATTGCCGGCGCTATCGCTGGCGTTGATCGTCAAGGTCTGGCCGTTGTTCTGCGCGCTGCTCAGCGTCACGCTGAAGGTGCCGTCGGCCGATACCACGGTTGAGCCAAGGACACGGCCGCCCGCGTCGGTCACGGTGATGCGTGAGCCGGCTTCACCGGTGCCGCTCAACACCGTGCCGTTGGCACTGATGATGACATGGGCGGGTTGCAGCGGGCCGTCCAGGTCCGGTGCGGAAACGGGCGTGGTGGCCGACGGGTTGCCCGCAGGGTCGGTCAACACCACTTGCAATGATTGACCATTGGTCTGTGCAGCGTTGAGCGTCACGGAAAAACTGCCCGTCGGCGAAACGGTGGCGGTGCCCAGCACGTGGCCTTGAGCATCCGAGACCGTCACCGTTGCGCCTGCCTCGCCACGGCCACTCACGGACAAGCCGTTATTGGCGACGGTAAGGTCGCTGGCAGCGGTAGGCCCGGTGATGTCGGGTGCGCTGACGGGGACGGTCACCGAGCTTTCACCCGATGTGTCGGTGGCCTGGACATCGAGCACTTCGCCGTTGGCCTGGGCGGGCACGAGGGTGATCGTGAACCTGCCATCGCTGCCGGCCGTTGCGCTGCCCAGAACGTTGCCCTCTGCGTCGCGCACCTCGACCCGCGAGCCCGGCGAAGCGGTGCCGGTCAGTTGCTCGCCGTTTGCGCTGACGAGCAGGCCGGACGGCGTCGCCGGGCCGTCGGCATCCGGCGCGGTGACACTGAGCCCCGGTGAATGATTGCCGGCCGCGTCTGTTTGCGAGACCTGCAGCACGGCACCGGTTGCCACCGGCGTGGTCAGGTTGATCTGGAAGGTGCCGTTGGTGCCCACCACGCCGGTGCCGATGGGGTTGCCATTGGCATCATTGACCGTGACGGTCGCGCCAGGTTCGCCGCGGCCCGAGAGCTGAGTGCCGTCCGCACTGATGACGACGTTCTGGACCTGGGCAGGCACGGTCGTGTCGTTGGCGGTGAGCTGCACGGTCGAGGTATTTCCGGCGGCGTCGACGACGCTGACATCGAGTTTTTCACCATTGACCTGCGCGGCACTGAGCGCCACTGTGAAATTGCCATCGAGCCCGGCCTGCCCGGTGCCCAGCACCACGCCGCCCGCGCCGCGGATGACGATGCGCGCGCCTGCTTCGGCATGCCCGCTCAGCGACAGGCCGTCGGCCGACAAGGTGAGGGTCGTCGGTTGCGCCGGCGGTGTTGTGTCGGGCGACGTGATCGCCACGTTACTGGAGACGTTACCGGCAGCGTCTGTCAGGGTGACCTGCAACACCTGGCCGGCTGTCTGTGGCGGGTTGAGGGTGACGTTGAACGACCCGTCGGCGCCGACGACCGCGGTGCCCAGCACTGTACCGTTGGCATCGATCACGCTGACGGTGCTGCCGGCTTCACCGCGACCGCTGACCAGTTGCCCGCTGTGACTGATGGTCACGCCGGTCGGCGCTGTCGGCGGGGTGACATCGCCACCCGGTGGGTTGACGTCGACATCCGGGGCCTGTGCCTGGGCGGGCACCGAGGTATTGCCGGCTGCATCGGTCGCGCTGACCGACACGACCTGTCCGTTGGTCTGTGGCGGATTCAACGTCAGGCTGAAGGAGCCATCGGGCCCGACGATGCCGGTCCCCAGCAGCGTGCCATCCGCGCCGCGCACTTGAATCGTTGCGCCTGCTTCGCCGTTGCCGGTGAGAAGGGTGCCTGTGCTGTTGATCAGCAAGTTACTGGGCGCCAACGGCGCCGTGGTATCAGGCGGTGTCGTGCCACTGCCGCCACCGCTCGATCCACCACCACCACCGCCTCCACCGCCACCCGACGCGGCGGCCGCACCGCCTGCGCCCAGCAAGCCCAGCCCGGCAATGGCCCAGGCTGGCGTGGCGCTGCCGACCACGCCAGCCCCCGCGATCAATTCATCCAGAGAGTCGACCTCAGCGAAGGTGAACCCGTTGAAGGATTCGGCACTGTACTGAGCCTGCCAGAGCGTCCCGTCTTCAGCCTGAAAGACCATGTCGCTGGCGACGCCTTCCTGGGCATTGAAGAAGTTGGCGACCTTGACGTGTTCGCCGTTCTTGAGATTGACCACCAGGTCCTGACCGCTGCGGGTAACCGAGGCCACCTGGCTCGGCGCAACGGGCATTTGAACGACGGCGGGGTTGTCGAGGGCCAGGTCGCCCCAGGATTTGGCGGTGAGTTGAGAAGTTGATTTGTCGGCAACGACAATGTTGTCCATTTCAGGCAGTCCCTTTCATCGCAATTACGTTTCACGACAACGTAATGCTCACGCTAATTACCGCCGTGGAGCATCGTGGCGCTCCTAAAGCCGGCGGAGTTCTTTTGAGTGAAATCCGTTTGGAGGCAAATCTAGATTGGATCCACACGACTTCAATGGTCAGAGGATTGACATCACTGAAATGTTTCAGGAGTGGGCGTCGTAAGTGACTGGCAGGAAAGGACCGTCCATCGATCCGATATCGAAATGCCGGTCGTCGGGTAAGGCTGAGAAAGCCTTCAAACGAGGGCTTTTAGAGTTCGGTCAGATTGCACTTTTCGAGTGCGCTCAGACAGGAATACGCAAGTGAGTTGCAGCTATTTCGTCCCAGTCGGGGGTGGTGAGTGAACAGACACTGACGACCCATTCTTCCGTATCCGAAACAGCGACGCTTGCACGCCTGCGCCGTGGATCATGTTATTCCCATATGTTGGGATATTACGTCACATATTGAGGAGTGCGATCTTCTGGTCTAAGGTGGCCCTGTCGTCATCATCAGTCTCATAACAACAACAGCGAGGTGATATGCAACAGCCATCGATGCCAACGGACCTGCACGCCAGCACCATGAAGCGCCTGAATCTCAAGCTGATTCCGTTTCTGATGTTGCTGTACATGGTTGCCTACATAGACAAATCGAACATCTCGGTCGCAGCGCTGCAGATGAATGCAGAGCTGGGGCTGACGGCCCGGATGTATGGCATTGGAGTGGGGCTGTTCTTCCTCACTTACATCCTCTTTGAAGTCCCCAGCAGCGTCATCCTTACCCGGGTCGGTGCGCGCCGCTGGATCGCGCGGATCATGATCACCTGGGGCATCGTTGCAGCGGGGATGTCGCTGGTGCAGAGCGCCAATCAGCTGTACGGCATGCGCTTGCTGCTGGGTGCTGCCGAAGCGGGCTTCACGCCGGGCATCATCTACTACCTCTCCCAGTGGTATCCGCGCAGCGACCGGGCCAAAGCCATGTCGTTCTTCTACATCGGTGCTGCGCTGGCATCGGTCATCGGGCTTCCTCTGTCCGGCGCGTTTCTTCACCTTGACGGCTACTTCGGCGTCAGCGGCTGGCGCTGGTTGTTCCTTCTGGAAGGCATTCCTGCTGTCGTGCTGGGCGTAGTGGTGTTGCGTTACCTGCCGGATTCGCCGCACACCACCCACTGGTTACAGCCAGATCAACAGCAGTGGCTTAGTCAGACCATTGCAGCGGAGCAGGCCACGACGCCGATCTCCCCTCATGCCGGTTGGCAGATGGCGTTCCGCAGTCGTCAGGTCTGGCTGCTGAGCCTGTTCTGGTTGCTTCAGGCCTTCGGCACCATCGGCATCACCCTGTTCCTGCCCCTGATCGTGAAGTCGGTATCCGGCCAGGATTCGTTCACGGTCAGCGCGTTGTCCGCATTACCGTTCCTGTTCGCCTGCGTATTCATGTACTTCAACGGGACCCATTCGGACCGGACGCGAGAACGAGGCTGGCACCTTGGTGTGCCCTTGATGATCGCAGGCGTACTGTTGGCGGGTGCTGTGGCCACGGGTAATGCCTGGCTGGCGTACGGCTTGCTGGTGGTGGCGGTGGGGTTGAACTGGGCAGCGACGCCGGTGTTCTGGGCGACCACCACCGAATACTTGTCCGGCGCGGCGGCAGCGGCATCCATCGCCTTGATCAACTCCATCGCCAACATTGCCGGTCTCGGCCTACCGCCGGTCATGGGATGGATTAAGGATGCGACGCAAAGTTACGACTATGCCTTGCTGATGGTCGCTGCGGCACTGCTGGCGGGTGGTGTTCTGGGTTTATATCTGGTCAGGGCGCCCCGTCCGGTGCCGGCGGCGGAACAAGCCGCTGGCCCTTTGGCCAATTCCGCACGCGCTGATCAGCGGCATGAGACGCGGGGAGCCTGATCTGGATGATCAGGTCGTCGGCGGCGCAGAACGGCTAACACAGACCTGCGCCGCGCAGCGCCCGCGCCGGGCGCCCTGGTTGGCGGATCGCTTACTTTTTCTCGTCGTTCTGCTGCATCTGCACCGATGCCTTTGACGTGTCCTTGTCTTTGCTCTGATCGTTGTCAAAGCATCCATTGAGCGATGCCAGTACGCAGCAGATGCCTGCCAACGCGCACACTTTCCTGATCATCTCTATTCACTCCTGGTTCAAGAGGGACATGCGCCGTGCGCATGCAAACGTGTTTCGCCACGCTCAAGAGAGGGATGCCGCGATACCGGAAAAATTCAGCGGATCCGCCCGCGTGCGCGACGGCAGACCGCTCATCCATCGGCTGCCGAATTATTTTGAACGACGCTTTGCAAATGCCTACTGACAGTTTGGAGAGCAGATCATCATCCGTTCGAGTGAGTCTGGGGCTGCGCGACGTGCGAGGTCCGGGCCTAACCCAGCCGAAGAGGAATAACCATGATAAAGACTCATCGCAAATGGCTGTGGCTGATGTCCGCAGTGGGCGTTATCGCAGCGTTGAACGGTTGCGCCCGAGACCCCGAAAAACACTCGTTGTCGGAGCTGGCTGTCAGCGGCACCAAGAGCGTGCTGCGCACTGATTCGGACATGCAGACGGTGCTCAATAAATTTGCCAGCTTCGATGCCAAGGCGGTTGAGAAGACTACGCCGGCAGAGGCGCGTCAGCAACCAACCCTGGCAGACGCCGTCAAGGCGGTGCTCGCCGAACAGAAGCGTGACAGTGCCGGCACGGCGCTGGTGCCCGGCGTGACGACACGTGACATCAACGTCACCGGGGCTGCGGGTAATTTGCCCGCGACGGTCTATACGCCTGCCGGCAGCGGACCGTTTCCGGTTGTGCTGTACTTCCACGGCGGCGGTTGGGTGTTCGCTGACCGTCACGTGTATGACGCAGGCGCGCGGGGCCTGGCCAGACAGGCAAACGCAGTTGTGCTGTCCGTGGATTATCGACTCGCACCGGAACACAAATTTCCGGCGGCCCATGATGATGCGCTCGCCGCCTATCGCTGGCTGACGAATCATGCGACATCGATCAATGGCGATCCGCAGCGGCTGGCGCTCGCGGGCGAAAGCGCCGGCGGGAACCTGGCAGTGGCGACGGCTGTGGCGGCGCACAAAGCCGGGTTGATCGCGCCGCGCCACGTGCTCTCCGTTTACCCGGTCGCGCAATCGAGCACTGACACGGAGTCTTATCTGAAATACGCCGATGCAATGCCGCTGAACCGCCCCATGATGCTGTGGTTCATTGCTCAGGTGACGCGAAGTGCGGCAGACGCCAAGGACCCGCGCATTGATCTGGTTCACGCCGACTTGCAGGGACTGCCGCCGGTCACGTTGATCAACGCTGAAATCGATCCGCTGCGCGATGACGGCGCGCAACTCGAGCAGGCGTTGCGTACTGCAGGCGTGAGTGTCGAGCGTCGTCTGTATCCGGGCGTCACCCACGAGTTTTTCGGTGCGGCGGCCGTCGTGCAGAAGGCTCAGCAGGCCCAGCAATATGCCGGTGAGCGGCTTTCGGCTTCGTTTGAAAAGTGATTGAACCGACCTTCCTTTGTACGGAGACACCACTGCGATGGATGCCATTGAACATGAGATGCAGGACAAACGTTATCCGGTGGATGAGGACATCGCGCTGCAGCGCCGGATCTGGCGGTTCGAGCGCGTCGGCTGGTATTTACTGCTGGTGGTCGTGCTGTTGACGCTGTGCGGCCTGTTTTCCCATGGCATGCTGAGTTCAGTGAGTACCACCACGCCCCAGGGTGACCTGACAGTTGAGTACGAGCGCTTCCATCGCAGCGGCGCGGTCAATGCGATGGTGATCCACAGTCGCGGTGAACCGGGGCGACAGCACACCCTCACCCTCAGCCACCGTATGATGAAGGGCTTCAGCGTTGAATCGATGCAGCCCCAGCCGGTGCGTTCGGCCGGCACGCGTGAGGGCCTGGAATTGACCCTGCCGGCGGATGCGCATGGCGAAAGCACGCTGTATCTGACTTGGCGCAGCGACGGTCTCGGCTATTTTAAAAGTAAAATTGGCCTGGAAGGCGGCGGCCAGGTTTCAGTCACTCAGTTCATTTATCCCTAGGTGTGAAATGGATGCAGTCTTGCGGGCAGGTGCGATCTATCTGGCACTGATGGTGCTGTTCCGGATTTCCGGAAGACGATCGCTGGGGGAGTTGACGTCATTCGATTTCGTCCTGCTGATGATCATCGGCGAAGCGACGCAACAGGCGTTGCTCGGCGATGACTTCTCGGTGACCAACGCCATTCTGGTGATCATCACGCTGATTGCCATCGATGTCGGATTTTCACTGGCCAAACGTAAATCTACCCGGCTGGGTAAACTGATCGATGGTGGCCCGACCATCATCGTCGAGAACGGTGCATTCCTGCGGCATCGGATGAACGAGGCGAGGATCGGCGAAGACGACGTCATGCAGGCGGCACGGCTGGCTCAAGGCATCGAGCGGGTCGAGCAGATCAAATTCGCGATCATTGAGCGAAACGGCAAGATTTCGATCATCACCCGTGATCAGTCAGCAGACTGAGCGAGGACTCAGCAGAGGCAGGCCGTCGCACCGAGGCCGGCGCGACGACGGCACCATCAACGCAGGCGGACGTCGTCGGCGTACGGCGTTTGCAGGTCTCGCTCGGGAATTTCCCAGACCACCAGTTTCGGCGGTGTCTGCGTGAAGGCCGGGCTCTCCAGATAGCCCTTCGCTGCGCCGGAGAACTCGCCGCCATCCTTGGCAAAATTACCCACCGGTGCCCGCAGAGCCGCTTCCAGGAAACCCACGAAATTGGAGTTGCGCGAGAACGACGTGCCGATCAGCGCGGTGTTCGGCAGATTGTTGTCACCGAACAGATCGTCCAGATCATCGGCACCGCCGGTGGCCTCCATGCGTTCTTTGATCTGTGTTGCCGCAACGTATTCAGGCTTGGGTTGCCACGACACCGGCAGCCAGTCGATACCCGCCAGGCGAACCAGATCGCCCGGGCGTACGGCACTGGCTTGCGCCGTCAGGTCGAAGGCCTTGTGCGGCGTGGCGCTGAACTTGAGTGCGCTGATTGCCTGAGCGACACGGCCGGCCGCCGCCTTGGCGCCGGTCTCGCTCCAGTGCGTGTCGGTGCGCAGGTAGGCCGATTCGCCCAGAGGTTGCAGCGTCGGCGTAAGGTCCACGGCAGGTACGCCCGCGCCTTGCAGCATCGTCAGCCAGTCGCCGATGCGCGGCGCCAGTGATGCCGGGCGCGTCAGTGAGCACAGTTGCGCAGCGGCGATACGGCTCTTGTCGGGGACCACGGCGACAACCAGCTGAATGCCTCGGCTCGCCAGGCTGTGCTGCAGATCGATCACCGCCTGAGCCTTGGCCCGGGCGTTGAGCGGCGCATTGCGATTGAGGCGCAGCTCATCGGTGAGGAACAGCCAGTCCGCGCAGCCTTCACGGACCCGAGGGCCCAGGTCGCCGAACGCCAGCCAGCTGGCGCCGCGCTCCAGGTCTGCTGCGCGTTTGGGAATCACGGCATCGGACAGGGTCTTGGCGAAGCGGTGAGTGAGGTCGCCGTGCAGCAGCATGTCTTGAGTGACGACCTTGGGCACGAACTCGATCGGGCCTTTGATCATCAACCAGGCGCAGGAGGCAAATGCGGCGGCGATAAACAGGGAAAAGGTCACGCCGGCCAGCGGACTGACACGAAGCTCCAGCTCGGACGGCAGGGTGGGTGCAGTGCTCGGGGATTGCGTTGGCTTGGTCATCAGAACTGAAAGTACAGAAAGGGCACGGCTTCACGGCTGGCGATCAAAGCGAACGACAGGGCGAATCCGAGCACGGGCCAAAGGGCTGCAGCCAACGCAAAAACCGTATTGTCTGCGAATCGTCTTTCACAACGGGTCTGAAGCAAGGGTGCCAGGATGCACAGCACGCCAAGCAATGCCGCCAGACCGTGCACCGGGCGCAGCGTCACCGCCAGCGCGTCACCCAGGGCAAAACCGTGCTGCCCGAACTGACCGCCATACATGCTCAAGGCCGTGGCGAAATCCGGGGCGCGGAACAACGTCCAGGCCAGGCACACGAACAACAGCGTGCCGGTGTGCGATGCCCAGAGCGGCACCCGTGGCAGTGTCGAGCGTGACCAGGCGCGGTCCACGCACAGGGCGATGCCGTGGGCCGAACCCCACAACAGGTAGTTCCAGCTGTCGCCGCCGTGCCAGAGGCCTGCGATGGCCATGGTCAGGAACAGATTGCGATAGGTCTTCCACGCCCCTTTGCGGTTACCGCCCAGCGCGATGTAGAGGTAGTCGCGCAGCCAGCTTGACAGCGAAAGGTGCCAGCGCCGCCAGAAATCCTGAATGCTGTACGCAAGGTACGGACGGTTGAAGTTTTCCGGAAAGTGGAATCCCAGGATCAGCCCCAGACCGATGGCCATGGCGCTGTAGCCGGCGAAGTCGAAGAACAGCTGCAGCGAGTACGCCAGGCACCCGATCCAGGCATCGACGAACGACGGTTCCGGCAGATGGAAGGCCACGTCGACCAAGGGCGACAGGGTGTCGGCCACCAGCACTTTCATGCACATGCCGATCATGAATCGACGCGCGCCGAGCGAGAAGTTCTGCCAGTTGAAATAGCGCTGGTTCAGTTCCCGGCGTACCCAGTCGTAGCGAATGATCGGGCCGGCAATCGAGTGACCGAACATCGAAATGTAGGTCGCGTAATTGACGAAGCTGCGTTCCACCGGCACCACGTGCCGATGCACGTCCACCAGATAGGAAATCGCCTGCAACACGATGAATGACAAGCCGGCAGGCAGCGCGACTCGCTGCCAGCTCATCGGCATGGCGCCGTAGTAGGTGATCAGGTCATTCCAGGTGCCCGCCAGGATATTCGCGTATTTGTACCAGCAGAGCACGGCGGTGTTGATCACGATCAGGCTGATCAACAGACGGATGCGTCCTCTGGAGTCTTCGCGCGAGCGATCCACCAGCAGACCGCCGACCCAGGCCAGAACGGTCAGCACCATGTGCAGGAACAAAAACAACGGGCTCAGCCAGCCGTAAAACAGCCAGCTGCCGATCAGCAGAATGACGTTGCGCCATGCCGGTTTCGCCAAGGCGTAAACGAGCAGAAAAGCAGGCAGGAACAACGTCAGGAACTCGAGCGAGGCGAAAACCATGGCGGCGCGGTATTCCGATCAGTTGGACACAGCGTCCGTGGCGGTCAGGAGGCGAGGGCCGGTGGCCGATGGCAGCAGCAACAGGCTGTAACGCTTGTTCGCCTCCAAAGGACCGAGCTCGACCGCGGGGCCGACTTTGCTGCCCGCGCAGACCAGCTGCACGGCCAGCGAAGGACGTGGATTGAGTTCCTGACGACGAGGGTTGCCTTCGGGGGCTTTCTGGAACAGGTCGACATCGCGGTCTGCCAGGTTGACCTTGGCGTCCACGCAGCCCGGATCGGCGTTGAACAACGCCAGCGAGGCCTTGAGCTGGTTGGGGATGTCGAACGCTTCGTTCACCACGACCTGCCTGATGCCTTTATGGCCGTCGTCCAGCGCGAACACGGTGGCGAAATCGCCAGCGGCCACGCTGACGTCCAGCGGCACGCGGTTGCCGTCGCGGCTCAGCGTGCCTTTGATGGTCTGGCCACCCGGGACCGGGATGAAATCGGTGACCGCCTTGGTGCCTTCAAGCTTCAGCGTGGTGCTCGAACCGTCAGGTGCCAGCTCCAGCGCGCTGTCGGAGGCGTTGACGAAGCGAAGGTATGCCGAATCCTGAGAAGGACCGGTCGGGTAGAGAGCAATCTGTGCACTGAACGCGTTCGCGCTCAGTGCCAGACCTGCAAGCCCCAGCGTGACGTGCAGAGCCCGCTTCACGGATTGGCTCCTTTTACGGCGTCGGCAGGCAGTTCGCCCAGCGATTTGCCAATGGCGGCCGCCCACGACTTGTAGCCGGCAATGGTGAAGTGCTGGCCGTCGGAGGTGATCCACTCACCCGGTTTGGAGAACTTGGTTGAGTCGATGTAGGTGCACGGCGCGACCATGTTGGCCAGCGTGCTGGCAACCAGTTGGGTACGAACCTGGTTCTTGCCGTACTGGTTTTCGTTGGTGTTGCTGCCGTTGGCCTTGCCCCAGGCCGGACCGACCCAGACGCATTTCTTGCCGCTGTCGGCGATCTGCTTCGTCAGCGCGGTCACGCTCTGATAGGCCCAGACCTTGGGGAACGGCGTGGTTTTGTACGACGCCATGGTGTCACCCATGATCAGCACGACCAGGTCGGGCTTGTCCTTGGCGATCACGTCTTTGATCGGCTGGGTGTCCAGCGTGCCGCGACTCATGACCTTGATCTTCTCGCCCGGATCGCGGGTGGCGCCGCAGTCGAGTTTCAGCTTGGGCGTCACCCAGTCCGCCGGGTTGGCGCCACAGGCACCGATGGCGTGAACCTGGGCGCCTTGCTGGGTCAGGTTGTCATACAGCGGATTCATCAGTGAGTCGGGAAAACTCATGTGGCTTTCGCCAATCACAAGCAACGTCAAACCAGCGAGCACAGAAGAAGCCATGAACCATTCCTCGTTAAATCAATTCGTGTAAGGAGAACCAAAAGGGCTGACCGGCAGATTCATCGGGCCCGTCATGTCCTCGAAGGTGTAACGCAGGTACATCGCACCCACGTATTGTTTGTAATCACTGGCGTTATCCACGCCGACGCTGCCGCCCAGGAAGAAGTTGGAGCCGAACTTGTATTCTCCTGCGGCGTTGAAGCTGTAGCCGATACCGGTTTTGCTGTCGCTGTCGTAACCGTTCAGACCGGCTGCGTTGGCACGCGGATTCAGCTCGCTGTGACCGGGGAAGATATCGGCGCTGTCCTGACCGATGTACTGCACGCCCAACGAGCCCTTGACCCGGTACGTGAAGCGATCGGTGCGTTGCGACCAACTGACCGGCACGCCGAGTGCGAAGAACTTCTGCGGACTGAAATAGCCGCCGTGCCCGTAGGTGTAGAAGTCCTGGTTGTCGGTGTACGTCAGTGCCGATCCGCTGACGCCCAGGGTGAGGGTGCTGTCCGGCGCGTTGCGCAAGTACCAGTAAACCCCGCTGCCCAGTTCGAAACGGTTGTTGGAGTCGACATTGTTACCCAGCAGCTTGTGCGCCGAGGTGTAGCCATACGCCCCGAACGACTGATCGTCGTAGCTCAGCTCGCCACGCACGCCGTTGGCCGTCACGCCGCCCCATTTGTCGCCGGTGCGGGGATCCCTGGAACCGGCGAACGAGGTCTGGCTGTCGGTGACCGCGCGACGCGAAACGCTCACGCCATAGCTGTAATCGGGGCTGCCCTCGAACGGTCGGCTCACGCTGACACCGCCCACCGGCGTCGAGTAGATGAAACCGATCGGGCTCATCCCTGCATCGGCCTTGATGCCCTGATCTTTATCCCGGTACGCCACGGCAACACCCACGCCGCTGTCTTTCTGCGACCCGACCGAATCCAGGCCGCTGGCCCCGAAGCGCGCCTGAGCGAAGTTGCTCGGGCTGCCCGAATACAGCGACACCGGAGTGATCTGCAGCGCCATCATTGCGCTGTTGTAGCCGACCGGCATACCGATCTCGAACGGGGTTTCGATGTCAGTGAGTTTGCCCAGGCCTTTTTCACTGTTGTTGTTACGCACGCTCAAACCCTGGACCGCATAACCGCTGCGGTCCTGAAGGATGTCGTTCAACGCTTGCTGGGCGGGGCTTACGTCCGCGCGAGGGGTCGTTTCGCGAGCGTACGGATCGCCCGACGGCATGACGTTGCCGTCGAACGAGGAAGCCGCGTAGCTTTTGCGGCCCACGGGCATTGGCAACGCCTGCGGATCGCTGCTGCCAGCGCCGGTCATTGCGCCGGTGGCGGGTGCATCGACGGGCGGCGGGATCAGCGAAGCCGACGCCAGCATCGTGCTTTTACGACGCTGGCCCGGCAAGCCCACGAACGGGTTGGCCGGGGCCGTCGGATCGACCGGTGCGGCGACCACGACGGTTTCGATACGTTGACTGTTCTCGATCTCGATGGCCTTGCGCAGCAGCTTGCCCGCTTCGCCTGTCTTGCCCATGCCACGGTAAATCCGCGCCGAGGCCGTCAGGGTCTGTGGCACGGCGGGTTCCAGCTCCAGCGCCTTCTTCACCGAGCTTTCAGCGAGGGAAAAATCGCGGCCCTGAAGGGCGATGTCAGCCAGGCCTAGCTGCAGCCTGGCGTTGGACGGGTCGGCCTTGATCAGCGGCGCGTAAAGCTCCTGGGCCTTCTCAGTATTGCCACTGGCGGCGTACATGCGCGCCAGCGAGGCAACCGCCAGGCTGTCGTTGGGACGTTGCTTGAGCGCAGGCGACAAGATGTCGAAAGCCGCGACCAGATCGTCTTTCTCGCGCAGTTCATCGGCCTGCTTGACCCGATACAGGAACACCAGATCGTCGTAGCGCTTGCTGGCGGTCTCACTCATCGGCTTGCCCTGCAACTGACGCAGGATCTCGCTGACCTCGGTGTCTTCACCGGCCTTGAGCAGCACGCCTGCGTACAGCAACTGCAAATCCGGAGTCGAAGGCGATTTCTCCAGCAATGCGCGCATCATGCTCACGGCCTGATCCGGGTTGCCTGCATCGGCAAAGGCTGACGCCAGTACGGCAACCCGCTCAGGTTTGCCCAGCGTCAACGGCTCGCAACGCGACAACAGCGCCCAGGCTTCCTGACGCTGACCACGGCGTGCCACGTCGACCGCGATCTCGGTCTGAATGTGCAGCCTGATGTCGCGGTCCATCTCGTTCATGTCGCTGCTGCGCTTGGCCGCAGGAATTCTCGACAGCGTGCTTTGCGCCTTGGTCCACTCGCCCAGTTCGGCGGAGAGCAGGGTGCTGGTGTACAGCGCATCGGGTTGATCGGGTTGCTGCTTGAGCAGTTCGTCGATCAGGTCGCGCGCCACCTGGGCCTGACCGCTGCGCAGGTACACGCGGGCCAGGGCGAAGCGAGTCCACGGGTTTTTCGGGTCGTCAGCCAGGGCTTCTTTATAAGCTTTCTGCGCACCCGCCAGATCGCCACGGCGCTCGGCGCCTTTGGCCACTTGAATCGCCCGCAGCGAGCGAATGCGGATCGACGGCGCCAGCCGCGTCTGTTCGGCCGGGGACAGTGCGTCGATCAGTTGCAGTGCTTCATCGGATTTGCCTTCGCGCGACAGCACGCCGATCAGGCCGCTCAGGGCGTCCGGATAATTCGGGTTTTTGGCCAGCACCTGACGATACCCGGCTTCGGCGTCATCGTACTGTCCGGCCTGGGATTGCAGGCCGGCCAAGGCGGTCAGGCCGGCAGGTTCCTGCGGGTTCTTGGCGATGGCCTGACCGATCAGATCACGCGCCTGTGCTTGCCGGCCACTGCGTTGGGCTTCGTTGGCCTTTTCGAGCAACACCCAGTAGCGGACGTCTTCCAGCGCCTTGTTCCACTGAGCGCCGCCGGGCGTCTGGGTGGCCTGCACCAGATAGCGTTCGGCCTCGTCCAGGCGCTTTTGCTGTTGGCGCAAGATGCCCATGCCGCCCAGTGCGTCGAAGTCGCTGGGCTTGTCTTTCAGGCGAGCCTGAAATTCCTGTTCGGCAGTTTTCAGGTCACCTTCGTCGAGCGCTTTCAGCCCGCGCGCAACGTGAGGGTCGCGCTGCCAGCCGTTGCCGGTACGACCCTGCGCGATGCCTTTGTCCATCAGTGCACGGATTTCAGTGTCGTCGGGGTGCGCTTGAAGGTATTGCTGGAACAGCGAGACCTGATCACGCGAAGGAGGGCCCAGCCAGACCAGCGCAAAACGCCAGGTTTCATCGGCGTTGCCGCCGATGTCCGGGTTATGCGACAGACGCGCCAGAGCACGAATGCCCTCAGGGCGACTGTCTGGATTGCGCGCCAGGTGCAGCGCCAGGAACAGGTCCAGAATCGAGTCGTCCGGGCGCTCGGTGCGCAGGCGTTCGAGGCCGACACGGGCTTCGGGCCAGCCACCGGTCGCAAAGCCCAGGGTGTTGTAATACTCGCGGGCGATCAGCCCTTGGGGCTGGCGACCCTCGAGCAGTTCACGATAAGCCGCCACGGCCTTGTCACGCTCGCCGGCGTCGCTCAGCTCACGGGCTTTTTCGAGCAGTTGCTGTTTGTCATCCGGCGCCAGGGCGATGTCTTGCTCCAGCTGCAGGGCCTGGCGTGGCAACGGCTTGATCGCCTGCAGACGTGCCAGGTAGTTCTGCGCGCCCGGCAGGCGCTTTTGTTGCAGGTCGATCAGGCCCAGTCCGTACAGCGCGTCCGGCTGTTCAGGCACCAGGTTCAAGAGTTTGGTCCAGGCCTCGGCGGCGCGTTCCGGGTGCTCCTTGCCCTGCCAGTAATAACCTTGCTCGATCAACAACGATTGCGGAGTGCTGGTGCCTGCGGCAAAACCTGCAGAGCAGGTCATTGCGGCGCAGACCGCCAGGGCTAGGGTTTGCTTGCGCATGCGGCCTCCCAGGAGACTTTCACGGTGCCGTCAGTGTTGAACTGGTAGCGTTTTTCGCTCCAGCCGAGGGAGAACAGGCTCAGCATCACGTGGTAATACTGATGCTGCTGGTAGGCCGGGTCGGCAGGGTCGGTAAAGTGCGCGATCGCCTGATCGACGACGCGTTGCTGCTGATCGGCCAGCAGCGGCAACCCCTTGGCGCGCAGGTAAGGCACCAGTGAGGCAGAGAAACCGTAAGGCCCCTGGCCTTCGGTGGTGCCGGTCAACACTTGCACCTTTTCCGGCGGCACGCCTGTGGACGCGACCGACTGCGCCATGCCGTCGAGGTTATCCAGCATCGGCTTGGCCAGCGGGTCCTGAGGCGACGCCATGCCTGCCCACAAATACGTGCGGATGGCGTCATAGCTGCCCAGCGCGTTGGTGAACTTGTCGACCACGAACATGCCTTTGTTGACGTCGGTGGCGCGGTAGCCGATCCAGTCCGGTACGAAGCCCAGCGGGTTCATCTTCCTGTCGGCGAACATTTTCGCGGTGCTTTCAGCGACTTCTTTCCACGGACTGGACGGCGTCTCTCTGGTAAACCGACGCATCAGCGGCAGCGGCATGTAGCTGGCGTTGAAGCGCCAGAGCTGGTCCGGGTGCTCGTAACCGACCGGGCCAGGCAACACCATCTTGCCCAGGCCCGGAATGTTGCGGATCAGGGTTTTTTCGACGTTGTCGAGGATCAGCTGCGCGTCGGTGCGGTAGGCCGGCTTGTGCCACAGACGGTCAGCCTCGAGCAGCGCGTAGGCGAACCACAGGTCCGCGTCGCTGGCCGAGTTCTTGTCGATCACGCCCCATTTGCCGTCCGGCGTCTTGCCCCACAGCCAGCCGGGCAGGTTCTGCGCGATGTCGGCGCCGGCCATGTTGTCCTTGGTCCAGCGCCAGAGCTGGTCGAACGTCGCCTGATCGTTGGCGACCAGCGCGAAGAACATCCCGTAGGACTGTCCTTCGGAACTGCTCTGATCGGGGTCCATGCTCGAACCGAGCATGCGCCCGTCTTTTTGCACGAAACGTTCGGTGTAGTCTTTCCACAGCGGCCAGGTCTGCGTCGCGCAGCTCGACTGGGCGCTGGCGAAGGTCGGCATCAACGCCGCCAGCGGCAGCAGGGCGGCCAGCAGCCGTCCGGCCTTGCGCGTCGAACGTCGACTCGAAGGCGTCTGAAGCCCTTTGATGGTTGCGTTCACAGTCATGACAGGCGCTTCTTGGCACGGGAGCGCAGGTACAGATAAAGCAGGCCGCTGACCATGAACAGGCCGCAGACCGTGACCAGCAACATCCAGATCAGGTTTTGCGACAGCGTCCACTGCACGCGTTTAAACAGATTCAGATCGCCGACGTAATACTGATCGTCAGCCACCAGCGAGGTGATCTGCTTGCCGTTCACCACCGCCAGGCTGCCCTGGATGGTTTCCTTGTACTGATCGCCCCCAATCAGCGCGTCCGTCGCATCGACCAGGCCTTCCGGCTTGCCGCTGACAATCACCACGACGCTGCGCTCGGGTTTGAGCGGCGACTGGAAGCCGGCCAGGTACGTGCTGCTGGCGGGGCCGGTGTAGGTCACGTTCAGGCGTGGTTTACGCAGGTTGGCCTGCGGGTCCGGGCTGATCCAGTCACGCACGCGCAGGGTCAGGTCGGACAGGGAAAAACGGTGGGTTTCGCCGGTGAAGCTCGCCGGCAGGTGCGCTGCCCACTGCGTCAGCAACGGCTGGTTGTCACCCGAGGCGAGGACCAGCAGGTCCTTGTCGCTGACTGACTGCACGTCATTGGCCTGCACCACTTTCACCGCGGTGGCCGGATAACCGGTGGACTCACCGAAGCGCCCGAGCACGGTCAGGTATGCGCCCCATTCGGCAGGGCCGCTCTTGTCCGGCATCACCACGGCGCTCTGCGAAAGGTCGGCCATGCGTGTGAACGGGAAGCCGCTGTCGTTGAACACGCCCAGGTTCGGCAGGGCGATGTAGTGGTTGTAACCGCTCAGGTCGAGACTGGAATCCGGGTCGATCAGACCGCGCATGTTGTCGACGATGATGTCGCGGCATTCGCCCTGCTTGATGTAGTCGAACATGAAGCGGAACTGCAGCTGCGACTGCGCAGGCGCCAGGCCCAACGGCAACAGCACGCTGGCTTCGCGCGGCAGGCTGGTGTCCTTTTTCAGCAGCTCCAGCAGGTTGTCGCCACCTTTGAGGTTGGTGACCGAGGGCAGCGGCATGGACTTCATGAAGTTGTTGTTCAGGCTGACCAGCAACGAAGAGTTGGTCGACTCTTGTTGCGGCGTGTAGCGGTATTTCAGGTTCAGCGGAACGCCCGCTTCGCGCCAGTTGAACAGGTCCGGCGGCAGACGTACCGGAATGGTGATGTTGCCCGGGTTGTAGCCGGAAACACTGAGCAGTTTGGTGTCGAGCAATTCGCCAAGCTTGACGGGGCGGTCCGACGGCAGCCAGTTCGGTGCGTCGTAAGGTTTGCGCGGCGCGAGCGGGTCGAGGCGGTCGATCGTGACGCTGTTGCCGACCAGCGATTTGCTGCCCACGGCGACGGCTGAGGCGGCGAATTTCAGTTCGGCGGCATCGCGACCGGCCACGATCAGCAGTTTGCCGTGGGCATCGTTGGGATTGCTCATCAACGTGACCGTGGCGCCTTTTACCGCTGGCAGCTGCAAGCCGCCGAGCTGGATGGCGTCTTTGCTCTCGATCAGGACGATGGCGTTGCCCTTGTCCGGAATCTGCCCGACATTGCTGGTGAAACTGGCGCCACGGTAAGCGGCGAGGGCGCCGATCCATGACGACAGGGCGCCAGCGGCTTCGAGGGTGGCGTTGTCCGGCGCCGAAGCGAAGACGATCGGCAGGTTGACCTGACGGGCATCGCGTCGATCGAAGAACGGCAGCGGCAGAATTGCCAGATCATCCTTGAGCTGGATTGGCGAAACGTTGAGTTTCAGTTCCGAGCTGTTGTTGATCTTGGCCCACAGGCTGCTGTGTTGCGGGTCTTCGCACTGCATCGAGTAGTGACCGATGAACTGCAGGCGCAGACGGTTGAATTCGGTGATCAGGCGCGGCGGGATATCGACCACCTGCTCCTGCGGGGTGCCGGCGCGCTCTTTGGGCAACGACAGGCTGGCGGCCACCTCATCGTTGACCAGCACGTTGATCTGCGAGAGGTCTGCCAGCAGCGCTGGCGAATAGCTGTAGCGCAGCACCAGTTGGGCGCCGTTTACCACTTCGTCGGCGCGGATGTCGAAGTTGACACCGTCGGCCGCTTCCACGCCCTGCAGGTTCATGGTGTCCAGTCGGCCCAGCTGCTTGAGCGTCATGTTCTGGCTGTAGCTGCCGGCCGGCGCGGGTGGGTTGGTTGCGGTCTCGGCGTGCGCAGCCTGGCTCAGGCCCGACAGGCACAGGACAGACGACGCCAGCAGCGTGAGCGGGTGATGAGGGCGGCGGGTTTCACTGCGCACGGAAAATTTGCTGATCATGACTTGTCCATAGAAGATTCGAGCGATTTCGTTTGAGCCGGTGTCCCGGTGAGGCTGTGACGCGCCTGCAGGGCGGTCGCCTTGACCAGCGCGCCCATGCCGAGCAGGCCGATGGTGCTGACCTCGCGCAGGGCCGAGAGCGGGGTGTCGAGCTTGCCGCTGCCCCAACTGGTCGCCCAGGTGTCGGCGCGCGAGAAGGTCATGCGCACCAGTTCGCTCTGCTGACGCAGGGTCAGCGGGTCGAACAACGCGCCCAGGTCCTGGCCTTTGCTGAACACCACGGTGGTGTCGAACTGGCTGGTCCTGGCGTTGCGGAACAGCGAAACGCGCATGCGTTCGCCCGGCTTGACCGTCGTGCCTGGCGGCAAGCGCAGGCCCAGGCCACGCTGCGAAAAGTCCTGCGTGGTGCCGTAGACTTCGGTGCCGTCTTCCAGCTCGACCTTGACCGGCAACTCGGCGCGCACACGCGGTTCGGCACGCACCTGGCGCGTCTCACTCGCGACCGCCACCGCAGCACTGGTGATGATCAGGTTGTAGAGCGTCCAGGCGGTGTTGATGAGCACGGTGACGGCAGTGTCCGGCGCGCCCCAGATCAGTTGATGGATGCCGAAGCCCAGGCCGGTCAGGTTCATCAGCAGCAGCACGATGTAAGGACGTGCGAGCTTCCAGTCGAAGAAGTCCTTGTCGATGATGCCGCCCTTGTCGGTGACGTTGAAGCCGCCGAACTTGGGATTGACCAGCGCCATCAGCACCGGCGGCATGATGTACCAGGCCAGCACCGTCTCGTAGACCTCGTTCCAGAACGAATGCCGGAAACGCCCCTGAATGCAGGAGTTGGTGAGGTTGGAGTGAAACAGGTGCGGCAGCACGTACGCGGTGATCATCAGCGCCGAGGCGTGGAAAATCTCGGCGCCGAAGATCAGGTAGGCCAGTGGCGCGGTGAGGAAGGTCAGGCGCGGCAAGCCATAAAAGAAGTGCAACATGGCGTTGGCGTAGCAGACGCGTTGACCCAGGTTCAGGCCCTTGCCGAACAGCGGGTTGTCGAGGCGAAAAATCTGCGCCATTCCGCGAGCCCAGCGAATCCGCTGGCTGATGTGGCGTGACAGGCTTTCAGTCGCAAGACCGGCTGCCTGGGGAATGGCCAGATAGGCGGTGTTATAGCCGGCGCGGTTGAGCTTGAGCGCCGTGTGGGCGTCCTCGGTCACGGTTTCGACGGCGACACCGCCGATTTCTTCCAGCGGCTTGCGGCGCAGAATCGCGCACGAGCCACAGAAGAACGTCGCGTTCCACAGGTCGTTGCCGTCCTGAACCAGCCCGTAGAACAACTCACCTTCGTTCGGTACGGCACGGAACGTGTTGAGGTTCTTCTCGAACGGGTCAGGGGAAAAGAAGAAGTGCGGCGTCTGCAGCATCGCCAGCTTCGGATCCTTGAGGAACCAGCCCATGCCGATCTGCAGGAAGGAGCGGGTCGGCACATGGTCGGCGTCGAACATGGCGATGTATTCGCCATCGGTGACTTTCAGCGCCGCGTTGAGGTTGCCCGCCTTGGCGTGATGATTGTTGTCACGCACGATGTAGTTGACACCGATGGCCTGACAGAAACGCCGAAAGTCGTCGCGACGGCCATCATCGAGGACGTGGATACGCAGCTTGTCTTTGGGCCAGTCCATCGCCTGAGCCGCGAAAATGCTCAGTTTCACGATGCTCAGCGCTTCGTTATAGGTAGGAATGAACACATCCACCGTTGGCCAGTCGCTGGGGTCGCCGGTCAGCAGCACCGGTTGACGACGCAGCGGCCAGGCGGTCTGCACATACCCGAAGATCAACACCACCAATGCATAGATTTCGGCGAGCACCAGGCCATAGCCGAACATGATGTCCAGCCAGCCTTCGAAACCCAGCGTGTCGGTCAGGCGCCAGTACATGTAACGCAACGAGGCGACCAGCGACATCACGATCAACGCCAGGATCGGCAGGCGACCGGGAAGGCGTTTGATGAACAGCGCGGAACAGAAACACAGCGCCGCGAACAGGCACTGGGTATAGAGGTCAAGCGGCGCGCTGATGATGCTGATCAGCAGCAGCGCAGCGATGATCGAACCGACCAGAATCAGCGTACGGCGTACCGCGCGAGGCCATTGGCTGACGCGGTTGAACAAACCATTGGCGCGCAGTTCCGGGCGCCCCGGGGAGTGGGGCGTGGGATTTGTAACCTGGGTCATGACAAATAGGGCTCTTGCGTGCCTTCCATGAGGAGTTCGCAAAGCGAACCTGCGATGTCGAGGGTGTCCTGGCAGCCTCGGGTGCTTGGGGTGTGCGCCAGCGGATTGCGGTCGTACGCCAATGATTCACTGATGAAGTGATCCTGGCGGATCACGCCCAGCAGTTGATCGCCTATTCTTTTCTTCAGCAGATCGCACATGTCGAGGCTGAATTGGCGAGACGTGTCCAGCTGGTTGATGACGACTTTGCACTGCGCGGCATTTTCCCGTTGCAGGTAAGGCGCGAGCAGTCTGTCCATCTGGTTGTAACTGGTGTAGGAGGCCGCGTCGGCGAGGGTCACGACCACTACCACGCTGGCAACCTCCAGCACCTGGTTCAGATACACCGTGGCGCCGGGCGGCGTGTCGATCACGACGGTGTCCTGCTCACCCAGATTCATGGCTTCCAGGCAGCGGGCCAGCCACAGGTGATCGTTTGTGAGCAGCTGTTCGAAATCCACGCGTTCCTGGTCGGTGGTCACACCGTAAGCCAGGCACTGGCTGCCCGCATAACCCTTGCGGGCAATGTCGCGCCAGTCGACGTTGCGTTGGCTGGCTTGAGCGATGCCTGGCCATTGTTCATTGCCTCCAAGGTGCAGGCACAATGAATTCTGCGGATCGAAGTCGACGGCGAAGGTGCGACCGCCCGGGCGTTTGATCGCACTGGCCAGAGCGCCAGCCAGCGTACTTCGGCCCGCGCCGCCTTTGTTCGATACCACCGCGATGACGCTGGCTTCAAGGTGGGGTCTTGACGATTGCGCCGCGCGCTCATCGACGGGTGAACCCTCACGTTGCTGCTCGATTTCGTTCAACAGGCGGCTAAGCGCTGTGGAACCGGCCGCCGCAGGCAGCGCAGCCACCAATGGCTCGTCCACGCGCACTTCGTCCGCCCCGACAGTCATCGGCATTTCATGGGTGTGGGGCATATCCCCAACATTTTCAGAAGTGGTCTGCTCGCCAGGAACGCTTTTCAACGCCGCAGAAAAAGGCGTGGCCATCTCTTCGGTGTACTCGTAGCGGGGTTCGATCTCGCGATAAAACTCAGCGCTACTCCCGAATCTGCTGAACAAATTCGCAATATCGTCAGAACGGTGCATATAGGTATCCCTTCCCGGAAATGGGTTCGTACAACAATGAAGGGAATTGCTAGCCCAACTGCGCACTCCATGAAACATACGCAACTTCGTGCGTGATATCAATATGATGTTGCCCCGTATTGCTGTCTAATTGATTTTTTCAAAATCTGGAAAGTTTAAGCCAAGAATTTGGCGCTCAAACGGCGTGCGATGAGAATGCTGTCGGAGCTGAGTCAATAGATCCGGTTGAATTGCCTGCATTTTGGCGCGTAGGGCGTTTAGATCTGCGGTGGTGGCCTGATCGTAGCGGGGCGAGATAGGCTGGGCGGCGATGCGTCGACGCCTGTAAAGTCGCTGAAACACGTCTTCATTTGGGTGCTCGAAGAGCAAGTCCGTCGATTTTGACGATGTCGAATGTAACGAAGGGTGTAAGCCCGTTACTTGGCCGTATTCATGTTGCCGCTTCATATGCCGAAGGGGCGTGATGATTATCGGTGCGACACGACATCAAGTTTCAGCGATAAGTTTCATCGCATGTTCAAATTTTTATTAATACGCGCAACTCGTTGTCGTTCAAAGATTTCGAGAGCAATGGTGACGGCGGTATTGCCCGGGCGATTGCCCATGCACGCGCTTGAAGGCCACGCCGAACGCGGCATCGGACAGGTAGCCGAGCGAATCGGCCACCGTCGCGACCGTGTCCACGCCGTTGCACAGCCGGGAAGCCGCTACCTGCATGCGCCATCGGGTAGCGTATTCCACCGGCGTCTGGCCGACGCGCGTTTTGAACAACGCCGCGAAGCCCGAGCGTGACATGCACGCGATCGCCGCCATTTCCGCCAGTTTCCATGAATGCGCCGGTGCGCTGTGCACTGCCCGCATCACGTTGGCGATGGCCGGTTCCCGCAGGCCGCCCAGCCAGGCCAGCTCGGCCAGGTCAGCCGTGACAATGTGGTGGCGCAGTGCATGGACGAAAATCAGCCTGAGCAAGTCGTTGCACATGGCGTAGGCGCCGGCTTGCGCGGATTGCCATTCCCGGTCCAGCTCATCCAGCAGCCAGGCGAAGGAGGAGGCACCGCTCGCGCTGGCCTCGATGATGATCACCGGCGGCAGCCACTCCAGCAGATCGGCCGCGCCAGGACTGGACAGCGACACGCTGCCGCCCAGCAGTTCGACGTCATTGCCCACGCCGTAGATGGCAGAGGAGCCAGACTCCGCGAACACCTCCGAGGCGTTGATGGCCTGCATGTCAGCCGTGCTCGACAAGATAAACGGTGTGCGTGACACCACGAAACAGTCCCCGGCGCGCAGGCGACGCGCAGGCCGGTCACGGACGCGCAGCCAGCATGCACCGCGGCGCACGACGTTGAATTTCAATTCGATGGGCTGAAAGCGTAACGCCCAGTCGCCGCCCGCTTGCAGCCGGACCGAACAGGCAGCGCGCAGACCTGAGAGGGCGAGCACATCAGAGAGTGGGTCGGACAGTGGGTTCTGGATGATCACGATAGAAATCCGGATTATTTGAGCTGTTTCGTCCAGTGATATTAACCAAGAATCAACGCTTCAGAAAGACGCGGAGAGACCTCATGATCACCCTTCAATCCCCCCTTGCATCCCCCTTCGACGCCGCCAGCACCGCTGCCGAAGTCATGGCGGGTGTAGACCTGCGTGGGAAACTGGCAATCGTCACCGGCGGCTATTCCGGCCTTGGCCTGGTCACCTCGCGACACCTGGCCGCAGCTGGCGCCCGGGTCATCGTCCCGGCCAGAGACCCGAAACGGGCGAGCGCTGCACTGGCTGGCATCGACGGCTCAGTGGTCGAGCCGATGGACCTGATCAGTGCGGACTCGGTGAGTGTGTTTTGCGCGCGGGTTGTCGGCCGAGGTCAGCCTGTTTCATTGCTGATCAACTGCGCCGGTGTCATGGCATCGCCGCTTGCCCGTGACGTCGAGGGGCATGAGAGCCAGTTTTCAATCAATCATCTGGGGCATTACCGCCTGACGTGCGGGCTATGGCCGGCATTGCTCGCAGCGGGATCCGCCAGGGTGGTGGCCGTGTCGTCCCGTGGGCATCAGATCGCAGGCATGGACTTCGACGACACTGACTTCCAGCGTCGGCCATATGACAAATGGGTGGCTTACGGTCAGTCCAAGACCGCAAACGCGCTGTTCGCCATGGCACTCGACACGCGCGGTCGTGAGCAGGGCGTCCGTGCGTTCTCGTTGCATCCGGGGCAAATTCTGACTGACCTGGCGCGCCACTTGAGCAGCAGCGAAATCGAAGCGTTCGACGTGTTCGACGAGAATGGCCAGTACAAGGTCGCTCCGCAGGCAGGCCTGAAAACCCTGGAACAAGGCGCAGCGACCGGGCTTTGGTGCGCCACGAGCCCCGCGCTGGACGGCAAGGGTGGGGTGTACTGCGAGGATTGCAACATCGCGTCGGTCAATCAGCCGGAAATCGGCCGTAAAGGCGTGGCGCAATGGGCGTCCGACCCCGACGCCGCCGAACGGCTGTGGCAGCTGTCGCAGCAATGGACGGGGCTGAGCCTGGCCAAGTCCCGTGACATGGAAAGGTGAACGGGCGTCGATGGCCGTCCGCGCTGAGGCACAGGGGGCGACAAAATGCGCTATGCCTCGCTGTCTACCGGCTCAGTGCACCCGATCGATAGCGGCCGAAGGCCCCTGCCTCCACGTTGTAGGGGAGGCAGGGGCCTTGTCGACGGGCTATCAAAGCTGACGCTGGCCAGGAGGCGCACAGGTGCCATTGTCACCGCATGCAAGATCAGGCCTCGGTAGCGCCGTAATACGGATAGCTGGAATAGCCCTCGGCGCCTTGGGTGAACCAGGTGCTCGGATCGTCTTGCGACAGTGGTAACTGGTCTTTCAGGCGCGCTGGCAAGTCCGGGTTGGCGATGAACGGACGACCGAAGGCGATCGCGTCCGCCAGTCCGGATTCAACCGCCGCCTGCGCCCGGGCAATGTCGTAATCGGAGTTGAGGATCAGCACGCCCTTGAAGGCGCGGCGAATGGCCGGCGCCATCGGCGGCCGTTCCGACGCGCCGAATGTGCCATCCATGGGCGGTTCGCGCAGCTCCAGATGAGCGATCCCGATATCGGACAGCACCTGCGCGGCGCGAACGAACAACGGTTCCGGGTCACTGTCGCGCACACCCTGATCATAACTGCCGGGCGACAGGCGAACGGAAGTCCGATCAGCGCCGATGACCTCGGCCACCGCCTTTGTGACCTCCTTCAACAGTCGAATCCGGTTGTCGATCGATCCCCCATAGCCATCGGTGCGGAAATTCCCGCTGTCGCGTAGGAACTGGTCGATCAGATAGCCGTTGGCGGCATGAACCTGCACCCCGTCGAAGCCGGCTTCGATGGCATTGCGGGTCGCCTGGCGAAACTGCTCGAGCAAGGCAGGGATTTCATCGGTGCCCAGCGCCCTTGCCGCGCTGTAGGGTTGCTTGCCGGCATAAGTGTGTGCGAGGCCGGGCGCGGTGGTGACGGACGCCGATACCGGCTGCCCGCCTTGCAGGAAACTGGGGTGCACGACCCGGCCCATGTGCCAGAGTTGCGCGACGATCCGTCCGCCCCTGGCATGCACCGCGTCGGTAATTCGTTTCCAGCCGGCAATCTGCTCGCCGGACCAGATGCCGGTGGCGTACGCCCAACCCAGCCCTTGCTGACTGATGCCGATCGCCTCGGAGATGATCAGTCCGGCGCTGGCGCGTTGTGCGTAGTAGTCGATCATCATCTCGGTGGGTACGTGCTCACGGGTGCCGCGGCCTCGGGTCATCGGGGCCATGAGAATGCGGTGGGGCAGCGAGAGGGCGCCCATCTGCAGGGATTGGAACAGCGAAGTCATTGGCAGAATCTCCTGAGTCATTTGCAAGGGCGCCTTAAACCAGGCGGGCGCCGCCGTCGATGTTGAGCACCGCGCCGTTCATGAAGGTGTTGGCCATCAGAAACACCACGGCGTTGCCGGCTTCTTCAGCCGAACCGAGGCGGTGCAGAGGCAGTGTCTGTTCCAGCGACGCCACGAACGCATCACGCCCTTCGCCCAGCGCCTTGCCCAGAATCGGTGTGTTGATCGGACCGGGAGAGAGCGTGTTGACGCGCACTGGTGCAAGCTCCAGCGCCATGCCGCGGGCCATGGCCTCCATGGCGGCCGAGGCTGCGGCCAGCACCGCGGTGCCATAGGCGTTCGGACGGTCGGCGAGGTTGCCGGAAATGAAGGTGATCGAGCCGCTTTTCGACAGCTTGTCGCCCAACGCCCGAATGGCGTGGATGGACGCCCAGATGCGCTCTTCGAATGCGCGGCGCAGGTGATCGATGTCGGCATCCAGCACGCGGCCTGCGACGAAGCTGCCCGCCAGCAGCACCAGATGATCGACGTGGGCGATGTCCGAGACCGCCGCGTAAATCGTTTCACTGCGAGTGACGTCAGCCGCGCGCCATCCTGCCAGACCATGTGCTTCGGCGGCTTGTCTGGCTCGCTCGGCGTTCGAGCCGATGACGATCACTGCCGCGCCAGCGGCTTTTGCCTGAATGGCGGCGAGGCCGATGCCGGATGTCCCGCCAAAAATAACGACGGTCTGGTCTTGCAGATTCGAGGGGAACAGTGGGGTAGCGAAAGTCTTGGTCATGTCGATCTCCTTGGAACGCCGATGTGGCGTGCGATGGAGGTGAGATTAAAGCGTGACCTAAGGATTGATAATTGGGCTGGAAGTCGCTTTACTAGTGCCATGAAGGAACAAATGGGTTTAGAGCGTTTGACCGGCCTGATCGCGTTCGCGCGCGCAGCGTCCCTGGGCAGCTACACCGCAGCTGCGCGGGCGTTGTCGGTGTCCCCGTCAGCCATCAGCAAGAGCGTTCAGCGGCTGGAGCAGCACTTTGGCCTAAAACTCTTCACCCGCACGACGCGCTCATTGACGCTGACGCCGGAGGGTCGTGATCTGTTCGAGCGGGCGATGCGCATCCTGCATGAGGTCGAGGGGATCGATCAGGCCGCCGTCGCCTCGCGGGCAGAGCCTTCCGGCACGCTGAAAATCACCGCTCCGCTGCCCATCGGCCTGAACATCCTTGCGCCTGCGCTGCCGCGATTCCGCGAGCGTTACCCCAACGTCACCCTCGACTTGCGCCTTGGCGATCAGTATTCGGACATCATCGAACAGGGCATCGACGTCCTCATCAGGGTCGGGCAATTGTCGGACTCACGGCTGATCAGCCGTCATCTGGGTCCGCACCGCACCGGCGCATTCGCCTCGCCGCGTTACCTCGAACGCAAAGGCACGCCGCGTCACCCGTCGGAACTCAGCGAACACGACTGCGTGAATTTCCGTTATCAGAGTTCCGGGCAGGCGCTGCGCTGGACGTACAACGAAGGAGAGCGTTCGCAGGAGGTCATCCCCGAGGCGGGCATCACCATTGACTTGAGCGATGCGGTCGCAGCGACGATGGCGGCGGACGGCGGCATTGGCATCACCCCGAATTACGTGGCCGCGCCTTATGTCCTGCGCGGCGAACTGGTGCCGGTGTTGCCGCAATTGATCATGGAGCGGTTTCCGATCACTGCGCTGTGGCCGGAAAGCCGCAGGGGCAGCCCTAATGTGAAGGCGTTCCTGGCTTTTCTGGCCGAGGTCTTCCCATCGCCGGCACCTTGGGATCAGGCGGTGGCCGCACACATGCCAGGGGCTGACTGAGCTGAGTCGACCCCCGCGCGGCGTTCAGCACATGACGCGAATTCCCCGTTTGAACGAAGCGTGCGAGGTGCCAGTCGTAACAGCACAATCGTTATCGAGAGTTCTGGCCCATGGTTTTTCGTTCTGCCGTTTATGTCGGCCTGTGCGCCCTGGTCGTCAATTCCCCGGCGTGGGCGCAGGAGCCGCTGCGTATCGAGAGCCTGAAACGGTGCGGTGATCTGCTGGACAATCAACACCAACAGTGGTGCCTGAACGTTCAGGGCATGACCGCGCAAACCCCGACCCTTTACCTCGATAGTCAGCCGCTGTCGGCCACTGCTGTCGAGCGCGACGGCGACCGGTTGCGCGTGCAGGTCGACAGCCATGGACGCCAGAGCGGGCCGCTCTATCTCAGAGACGGGGCACGGTCGAGCAACGCGACCTGGCTGACGCTGCGCAACAGTCACGTGGTTGCCGCCGGCCCTGACGAAGTCGCGAAGAACATGGACGGCCTGACCACCTATGTCGATCTGGTCAGTGTGGTGATCGAAGAAGACCACGACGGACGTCCCGAGGCTGAAAGGCTGGCGAAAAAATACGGCGCAACGGTCGTCGGCAGCATCGCACCCTTGAACCTGTATCAGTTACGTCTGCCCGCCACGGACCTGGTGCAGCGCGACGCTTTGGTGCTGCGTCTGGGCAGCGAAACCAGTGTCGATGCGGTGGTCATCGAGGAGTCGGCTGCGGAGAAAACCGAAGAGGGCGTCAGTCCCGCTCCAGACCCGGCCAGGCCGTCGGTGGACTCCGATGAATGGGCGGCCAACCGCTTTCTCGACGCGGTGAATTATTACCGGCGACGTGTTCCGGCCCGGCAGGCGCCGATTCAGCCGCAACCGATCCGGGTGGGACTGATCGAGCGCGACGTTGATTTCGACACCGCCGACTTCGCCGAGTACGTGGGCAATTGTGCGCCGCCGCGCACCTGCGTGTATGCCCGAGATTCGAAGAAACCGGACGCTCACGGCACTACCGTCACCGGTATTCTCGCGGCTCACTGGGACGATGGCGGCAACACCGGATTTCTGCGTGGACTGGACAAGGCGGGCGGCGGTTTCGACGTCATCGTGGAGCGCAACTCCGATGCGGGGATAACGGCCAACATTGCCGCCTCGGTGAATCTGGTGGAAGACGGCGTGCGGGTGCTCAACTGGAGCTGGGGCATTCACCGGGTCGGGGCGAAAAATGTCGACGGCGACGACGTGGATTCCTTGCTGCGCTCGGGCATCGCAATGGGCGGCTACGAAGAGCTGCTCGAAGAGTTTTTCCTGTGGCTGCGCAAAGCGCATCCGGACGTGATCGTGGTCAATTCCGCCGGCAACGGGTCATCTTTTTCCGGCACGGATGAGTACCGTCTGCCATCGTCGTTCGTGACCGATCAGTTGCTCGTGGTCGGTGGCCACCAGCGCAGCGGGCAAGCCGACGTGCCCGTGGATGCGCCCACTTATGCGGTGAAGCGCAGTTCCTCCAACATTGATATGCGCGTCGACATCACCGCGGCCGCATGTGTTCATGCCTCCACCGTCAAGTCCGGCGAGACAGGCGCGGTGCACTGTGGAACGTCGTACGCTACGCCGATGGTCACCGGCCTGCTGGCGGCCATGCTGTCGATCAATCCGCAACTCACGCCCGAGCAGTTACGCATGCTGCTGCGGCGCAGCGCGATGGCCATCGGCGACAATTATGACTTCGAACCCATGGACGCCGAAGACCTGACGGCACCGATCCTGCCCTCTGAACGCGGCTTCCGGCTCGACGACAAAGACGTGGGCCGATCCGCGCGCCTGGACATGCAGAAAGCGCTGGATCTGGCAGTGGAAAGTCGCGGCCGCGTGCGCTGAGTCATCGGCTCACCCGCGATGCGCCTGCCGCCCCATGCGAGCGGCAGCCAGCCTTTGTCTGAACCTAGAGCGTCGGTTTGATCAGTTGCAGCTGCTGACGATAGTCATCGGTTACCTGACGCGCCTGACTGTTGCTGGTCACGACGCGCGGGGTGATCAACACGATCAGCTCAGTGCGCTTCTTGCTTTTGCTGGTGCTGCCGAACAACCAGCGCAAACCCGGCACGCGCCCCAGATACGGCACCGATGAAGCGGTGTCGCTGTTGTCCTGCTTGATGAGGCCGCCGAGCAGCACGGTCTGACCGCTCTGCACGGCAACCTGCGTCGACACCGAACGGGTGGAAATGCGCGGGTTGCCATTGCTGTCCGAGGCGGCCGTGTTGTCGGCGTCGCTGACTTGCTGCTGAATGTCCATGTAGACGAGACCGCCTGGATTGATGCGCGGCACGACATCCAGAATGACCCCGGTCTGCACGTATTCGACGCTGCTCAGCGTAGTGTTCGAGACGTTGGTGTTGACCGTGGTCTGACTGATGGGAATGTTGTCGCCCACCTGAATCTGCGCCTGCTGGTTGTTCATCACCACCAGCGACGGGGCCGACAGCACTTGCGTGCGACCGTTGGTTTCCAGCGCGTGCAGCGCCACCTGCAGATTGTTGCTGACGAAGGAGTAAAACAACGCGTCGGTGGCGCCCAGGCCGGCGCCGCCGCCACCCAGCGCGCCCTGGCTGCCGGAGGCGTTGGCGACGGTGGTGCTGGACGAGTTACCGGCCAGTTTGCCCAGATACCATTGCACGCCCAGGTCCAGTTCGCCGCTGAGATTGACCTCCAGAATGCGCGTTTCGATCTGCACCTGCATGGGGGCGTTGTCCAGCCGTTTGATGGCCGATTCGATCTCCGCCCACTGCGCCGGACGGGTGCGGATCAGCAACTGGTTGCTGCTTTTCTGCGCGGTAATGCGCGTGCTGTCGTCCAGCCGCTTGCTGGCGCCGGACTGCGTGTCGGCGGTTTCGCTGTCAGTGCCCTCGACCCCGCCGGCATCATCGTCGGCTCCGTCCTCGCTCTCCATCGCCTCGTCGCTCTGCTGCAAAGTGCCTTGCTGATTACCGTTGCTGCCGTTCAGTCCCATCCCGGACGAGACGCCTGAACCCATCCCTGACCCCATGCCCTGGCCCGTGCCGCTGAGCCCCATCGCGCCGCCGCTGCCATTGAGCGAGGACAATGAGCGCGTGCGCAGGCCGGGTGCGACCCGGGCGGCACTGTCATCCTTGATCTGGCCGTTGCCGTAGATCTGTCGCAGGTATCGGGCCAGATCGGCAGCCTTCATGTTGCGCACGTCATAGACGTACATCTGCGGCTCGTTGCCGCCGCCTTCGTCAATGGTGTGAATCCAGTCACCGACCTCGCTCAGATAGCGCGGCTGCGCGGAAATCCCCACCACCGAGTTGGTGCGGTCGATGGGCAGAAAACGCACCATGCCTGCCATCGGCATCCCGCTGTCCGGGCCGAACATTTTTTTCAGTTCCGGCATCAGTTCGCCGACGGTGGCCCGCTGCAGGCCATACACGGCGATCGACATGCCCTTGAGCCAGTCGACGTCGAAGGTGTCGATGGTGTCCTGATAGTTCGCCAACTCATCCGGCGTACCGGCCAGGCTCAGCACATTGCGGCCGGGGTCGACCAGCAGGAAGGCGTTATCCTGCGCGAAGGGCTTGAGCAGCTTCTGCATTTCGGTGGCCGAGATGTAATGCAGGGGGAACAGCCGCGCCGACAATCCGCTCGAAGGCCGCGCCACGGGCATCTCGGGCACCAGTTTGCCGGCCACCGCCTGATTGGCGGGCAGGATCACATAGCGCTCGCCCTGGCGAATCATCGCGTTGTCGGTCCAGGACAACAGGGTTTCCAGAATCGACAGCGCCTGCTGCTTGTTCACGGGGCGGGAGGTGGAGAAGCTGACGTCACCTTTGACGCCCTGGGCGATGCTGTAGTTTTCGTGCAGCAGGTCGCCCATCACGCTGTTGATCACCGCTTCGATGGGCTGATTGGTGAAGTTGAAGACGATATCGCCGTCTGCCTGCGCGGGGCCGCGGGAGCCCGCCGCAGGGGCCGGACTGTGCACGAAGGTCTGGCTGCCCCGGATGATCTGCTGGCGCGGCACCGTTCTGGCGGTCGCGTTGCTCTGGCTCGGCATCGGTTCAGGTTCGGCCAGCGGCGCTCGCTGCGAGCCGGTGCCATCGAGTGCTTCCTGCATCAGCGCCGGGTCGTTGTCGAAGTGCTCCGGCGTGGTGGCGCAACCGGCCAGCGCGACGGCGGTGGCCAGGCACAACAGAGGGCTGCGCAAACGGGGAAACTCAAGGTAGCGATTGTTCATGGTCTGGGTACGTCTGGAAGGGTAATGAGAGGCGCTTTCGAAGGCGCTGGAAGACGAAGCAGGGGCAGGCGCAGTTCACGGATCTGTCCCTGATGGGTAAACGTGGCGTTTTGCGCGGTGGCGCCGGTCAAGGTCCAGCCGTTGTCCAGCGTGCTGCCGACGGCCAGTTTCAGGTTGCGTTTGTCCGGCATGCGCAACAGCACCCATTGGGCCTGCCCGTCGATCACCACGCCGCTGAGGGCCACGCCATCGAGTGAGGACGCCTGATTTTTGCCGGTCACCTGATCCGGCTTGCGGTCCGGACTGAACATCGACTGCTGCCACGTCAGCGCCAGGGCCTGAGTCGGCATGGGCGCGATCGTCGGCGCTCGGGCGGCGGATGCGACGGCACGGGCTTCGCCTGCGGGCAGCCAGTTCACGCTCCGGCCGGCGCCCATCGCCAGACTGATCGCCATCGCACTCAGCAAAGCGGCACCTGCGCCCAGGACGAGTGTAAGTCGGTCGAACCTCATGCTTCAGGCTCCTCTTCAGGTGCAGGTGCGGGTGATGCAGATCTGACCTGCGCCGATGACGGCGCCTGTTGCAGATAGCCGCGCAGCAGCAGATGCACCTGCAAACGTCCGGCACCGCCGGTGGCGGGCGCATTCGTCGCACGGCGCAGGCTGAGGTTGTCGATGAACAGAAACGGCTGCCCGTATTCGAAGTCGTGCAGCAGATTGGCCAGCGGTTCCATGGCGCAATCCAGCGTCAGGCTGACCTTGACCTGACGATAGGGCTCGGTGCTGTCGTGCTCCGGAGTGATCGGCATGCGTTGCGTCACCTGACAGCCCGGCCCCTGGTCGGCGTGGCCTCTGACCAGATCGAGGCTGCGTTGCATCAGGTCGGCAGCCACCGCACTCGGGTCTTCGCCGGGCAGCAGGCTGGTGCGGCTGGCCGGGTCGCGGCGGGCGGCGTTCAATTGCTGCTCCAGGCTGTCGCGCTGTTGCAGGACGCCGGCGTACCGCTGCTGCTGCGTGCGCAGGGCATCGGCCTGCTCGTCGAGGGCGTTCAGCGGATCGAGGAACCAGCTTTGTACCAGCAGCCACCACGCCGCCCACAGCAGCAACGCCAGAACGATCAGTGCCGCCCCACGGCGTTCCCGCGGACTCAGTTCACGGCGCATTGGCGGCCTCCTTGCGCAACTGCGCACGCAGGGAAAACCGCTCTTTGCCGGTCTGGGCGTCGGGCTGGATGATGCCCTGGAACTGCGCGTCACTTAAGGTCTTGCAGTCCTTCATGCGGGTGATCAGCGCGCTCGCTCTGGCGCTCTGCCCGGAAAGGGAAACCGCACCGCCCTCGGTGATTTCCAGCTGTTCGACCCAGGTGTCGGCGCCCAGGCATCCGGTCAGGTCCACCAGCACGCTGGACAGCGTTGGCTGTGCCACTTTTTGCCGCGCGAGATAACGTGCGGCGCCCTGAGTGTTGATCAGTTCACGCCGAAGATTCTGCACCTGCTGCACCTGCTGGCGTTGCTCGTCGACAGTCTGCTGCATCGCTTCGACCACGGCCGTGCGGGCATCCAGCCAGAGCACCGTGCAGCCGATCAGCAGCGCGCCACAGAGCAAGGCCAGATAACCCGGCAATCGCGCGCGACCGTGGCGCGGCGGTTTCTGCCCGACGGGCAGCAAGTCGACGCCCAGACGCTCGCCACGACCGTCACGGCCATCCACGCCCTGCAGCGCCAGACCCTGTGCAGCGCACGCATCGAGTACCGGTCGCAGCCGCTCGCGCAGAATGGCCACCAGCAGCACGTGCATCAGCGCGCCTTGCTTGCCGGTCACCCGCGCGACGTAATGCAACTGGTCACGGGGGTAGGGCGTGTACTTGTCCAGCTCGAAGCCGATGACAGTGTGCAGGTCGCGCAGGGCGGCGGTCGGCAGTAAGAGGGTCTGGACCAGCGTCATGCTGGCCGGCAACACCAGAATCAGGCGCTCATCGTCGCCTGCATGAACCTGACCCGCCAGCGGCCAGTCGATCAGCCGCTCACGTACCGGCGGCAGCAGGCGCGCACGGGCAGCGGCGGGCAGCATCGCTTGCAATTCGCTCAGCCAGGCGTGCCACAACTGCTGTACCCGGCTGCCGCGCCAGTGGCTGTCCAGCCGGGCCTGGAAGGGCGCGAGCCGTTTGAAAAATAATGGTTTCATTCTTGCCAGCGCAGGACCCGATAAGGCCTCACACCCTCCTTCGATGGATTCAATAACAGCGTGACGCTCAGCGTCGTGCCGAAGCCGCCGGGCAAGGTCGCCCGGCTTTGTACGGTGATGACAGGGCCCGCATCGCTGGCGATCGCGCCGCCTTGTGGCAGGTTCAGCACGCGGCGCAACCAGGGCGAGGCCAGCCGCGCATCCGGCGCAGGCAGGCCGCTCCACAACGTCAGGTGGGCGCTGGTGCACAGGTAGACCTGTTGGTCCATGGCCGGCAGCTCGCGGACTTCCTCCAGGGTGCGCAACGGTGCCCGATCACCACCACGGCGCTGATTCAATGCCTGCGAGAGCTGCCCGGACTGCTCGGCCGATCCACCGCACGCCTGCACCAACCGGGCGAACGCATCGACCGGCGCGGCATTGACGTCCAGCTTCCCGGCTTCGCTGGTCAGGCTCACCGCCAGCGAGGCCTCGTTGAATCGCAGTGCGTGCGGCTGACCGTCAGCGAGCCAGCGATGTTGCGGGTCGCGCTCCAGTTGCGCCGTGACCGCCATCGCCACGCCCGCTTCGGCAGCCAGCAGCGCCTGGGTGTGCTGGCGCTGCCAGAGCGCTTGCCGGTTTTGCAGATGCACCCAACCCAACAGGCCTGCGAGCAAGGTGCCGAGCAGTGCCAGCACCCAGAGCACGAGCAGCAGCGCTACGCCGCGTTGCGTCGTCATAACGCCCGCGCCTCTGACGACAGGTCCAGGCGCAGGTCGATGCTTTGCAGCGGCCAGGGCACCGGCCCGGCCAGTTGGGCACCGATGCGCACGCTTATCGGCAGCCGTCCGGGCCAGGGCCAGTGATCCAGCCAGTCGGTTGCGCCGCCCTCAGGGGATACGCCTCGGTAGCTGAACTGCACGGTCTGCACCTGGTGCATCAGCACCTGCGGCTCTTGCGCGGGCAGCAAGCGCTGGTCCTGCAGACGCTCCAGGCTCACTTGCAAGCGCTGTCCTGCCGCCAGCGTCACGCTGTACCGATACAAACCGCCGCCCAGCGTGGTCATCAACGACGCGTAGAAACGCATGCTGTGCGGCTCGCCGATGAACACCGCAGGCTGCGCGACGCCCGGTTCGCCTGACGCCAGCGGCAAGGCCTGACCGATGACGTGACGCAGGAAATTCTGCGTGGAACGCACTTCGTCCAGGCGCGTGCTGTAGCGTTCGGCCTTGCCCATCGCCCGATTGGCGCCGGTGATCGCGCCTGCTATCAGGGTCAGCAACACACCGAGCAGGCTCAGCACCACCAACACCTCAAGCAAGGTGAAGCCTCGCGTGCGGCGGTTCATGGGCGGGCTCCGGAGCCCGCGCTGCGGACCTGCAACGTGCTGTAGTGCGCGTGCCGGGTGCCGTCGCGGACTTCCAGGTCCAGCCGCCAGGTCTTCACCGGCGCATCAGCGACCGGCAGCGCGCTGACGTTCAATGTCCATTTCACGCCAGACCATTGCCCCTCGCTGACACCCGGTTGCAGGCGGCCGGCGATGGCCTCGTCCATCAGCGAGCGTGCGGTCAGGCTCATCAGGTCACTGCGTTGCGCCTGTTGCAGGGCGCGCGCGCTCTGCCCGAAAGCCACCACCAGTACGCTGCTGCACACCGCCAGCACGGCGAGGGCAGCGAGCATTTCCAGCAGGGTGAATCCGTGCTCGCGGCTCAATTGAGCGTGCGCAACTGAACGTTGCCGGTCAGCCAGTTGATGTCGACCCGCCAGTGCTTGTCGCCCCGGGTCAGCAGCAAGTGGCCGCCACTGGAGCCGCCATCCGGATAGAACTCGAACGCCGCGCCCAGTCCGTCGGCGGTCTGCAGCTGCACGTGCATGTCATCGGGCAGGTGCCGGACCGCTTGCAGCGGTGCCTGAAATCGGCCGTTCCTGAGGTCGAAGCGGGTCTGCGCCGGTTGCCCCGTGACAATCGCCTGCACCCTCGCCGCGCGCAGTGCCTGGACCACCTCGCTCAAGGCCCGCCGTTCGCCGGCGCTGTGCAGACCTTTGCCCGCGCCGAACCCCACCAGTGCGACGCTGATACCGATCAGCACGATCACCACCAGCAATTCGAACAGTGTGAAGCCGCGGGTGCGGGGCAGGGCGCGCATGTTATTCCCAGTTACCGAGGTCGGCTTTATAGCCGTCGCCACCTGGCTGGCCGTCCTGGCCGAAGAAGATCAGGTCAAAGCTGCCGTGCTCGCCAGGGAAGCGATAACCGAAGGGATGACCGAACGGATCCTTCAGGTCCGACTGCTTGGCGTAAGGGCCTGCCCAGCCGGTCGCATTCGCGGGTTTGGTGACCAGCGCCTGGAGGTTGGCCGGGGGTGAGCCGACATCCAACCCGTAGCTTTCGATTTTCATGCTCAGACTGGCGAGTTGCGCCTTGCCGGCGCCGTACTTGCCCTTGTCGACGTTGCCGCCGACCTGACGCACGACGATGGTTGCCACGATGCCGAGCAAGACGATCACCGCCAGCATTTCCAGCAGGGTGAAGCCGCCCTGGCGATGGCCAGGGGCTGATTTGAATCGAGTCATGTGTATTTCCTCAAATGTTACTGGTCAGGCTCATCAGCGGGAGCATGATGGCCAGCATGATCACCGCCACCATGACGGCCATGACCACGGTCAGGCTGGGTACCAGCGCCGCGAGCATGCGGTCGATGCCACGTTTGGCCTCGACATCGAAAACGTCTGCAACCTTGAGCAGCATGCTGTCGAGGTTGCCAGCCTGTTCACCGACCTCGATCATTTGCAGCGCGAGTTCTGGCAGCAACGGCTGTGCGCCAAAGGCCTGGGCGAGGGTACCGCCGCCCTTGACCCATTCGGTCGCTTGCTCCACCTGGGCGCGCAGGGCGTGATTGCCGCAGACCTGGCGCACGATGTTCATGGCCTGCAGCAGGGCGACGCCATTACTGAGCAAGGTGCCCAGCGTGCGGGCCAGTCGGGCGGCCTCAATACGCTGCAGCAGCGGGCCGATGACTTTCAGGGACAGCACGCGCCGGTCGTGTCGTTGCCGTCGTTGCGGGTCGCGGCGCAGCACCGCGATGCTCCAGATGGTTGCAACTACGGCGACGAGCAGCAGCAGGCCATACGCGCTCAGAAACTCGCCCAGGCCGAGAATGGCTTGAGTGATCAAGGGAATCGGCACGCCCAGATCGCGGAAGATCGGCACGAATTGCGGCACCACATACGCCAGCAGCAGGGCCAGTGAGCCCAACACGCCCACCACCAGAAAAATCGGGTAGATCAGTGCGTTGACCACTTCACCGCGCAGCTTCTGACTGCGCTCCAGGTATTCGCAGAGCTGGCGCAGGGTATTTTCCAGCGAGCCGCCGGCCTCACCGGCGCGGACCATGCTGATGTAGAGGCTGGAGAACTGGCCGTGCTCTTCTTCCAGTGCCTGACTCAGCGGTTTGCCGGCCTTGACCTGTTCGCGCACCCGCTCGAACAGCGCCAGACGTCTGGGGTCGTGGTTTTGCCTGAGCAGCGTGCCGAGCGCACGCTCGAGCGGCTGGCCCGCACCTAGCAGGGTGGCCAGTCGCTGGGTGAAGCTGACCAGCGCTGCGCCGCTCAGCACGCTGCGCCGCATCGCAGCACCCATACCGCTGCTGGCACCGGCTTCCAGACTGAGCAGCAACAGGCCGCGCTTTTGCAGGGCCGTGGCGGCCGCCTGCTGATCGGCAGCTTCCAGTGAGCCATTCCGGGCGACACCCTCGGCGTCCAGCGCCCGGTATTTGAAGTGGGCCATGATCAATCGCCGCGCGTGACGCGCAGCACCTCTTCGAGGGACGTCACGCCGGCCACGGCCTGACGCAGCCCTTCTTCATAAAGCGTACGCAGTCCGCCCCGGCGGGCGGCCTGTTCCAGGGTGGCAGCGTCTGCCTGGCGCATCAGCAGACTGCGCAGTTCTTCGTTCATCACCAGCAGTTCGGTGATTGCACTGCGCCCGTGATAGCCACCGCCAGGCATATCGGTGGCGGGACGGTACAGCATGATCGGGCGCTGATCGGTGAAGCGCTCCAGGCCGTGCTCGGCCACCAGTTCGGCCGGCGCCTGAAACGCAATGCGCGTCAGCGGGTCGAGGCGGCGCACCAGTCGCTGGGCCAGAATGCCTTTGACGGTCGACGCGATCAGATAACTTTCCACGCCCATGTCGAGCAGGCGCGTGATACTTGCCGCGGCGCTGTTGGTGTGCAGCGTCGACAGCACCAGGTGGCCGGTAAGGGAAGACTGGATCGCGATGCGGCAGGTCTCCAGGTCGCGCATCTCGCCGATCATGATCACGTCCGGGTCCTGACGCACGATGGAGCGCAGCGCGCCGGCGAAGTCCAGCCCAATGGAAGGCTTGACCTGAATCTGGTTGATACCCTCAAGTTGGTATTCCACCGGGTCTTCGACGGTGATGATCTTGCGCTCGGCGGTATTGAGACGAGACAGGGCGGTATACAGCGTGGTGGTCTTGCCCGAGCCGGTGGGGCCGGTGACCAGCAGGATGCCGTGAGGGTTTTCCAGCACGTCGAGGAAATTCTGCAGACGCTCGCCGTCCATGCCCAGGCTCGGAAAGTCGAAGCTGACGGTCTGGCGATCGAGCAGGCGCATGACCACCGACTCACCAAAACTGGTGGGCACCGTGCTCACCCGCAGGTCCAGCTCCTTGCCCTGAATGCGCAACATGATCCGGCCATCTTGCGGCAGACGCCGCTCGGCGATGTCCAGACGGGCCATGATTTTCAGGCGCGAGATGACTGCAGCCGAGGAGCTGGAAGGCGGCGCTTCGGCTTCATGCAGCACACCGTCGATGCGGTAACGCACTTTGAACTGGTGTTCGAACGGCTCTATATGAATGTCCGACGCACGCTGCTCGACCGCCCGCTGCAGGATCAGGTTGACCAGGCGAATGACCGGCGCCTCGGAGGCAAGGTCCTTGAGGTGTTCGATGTCTTCTTCGGCGCCGTTGTGCTCATCCATGGTTTCGATCAGCGAGCCCATGGCCGAACGGCCCTGGCCGTAGAAGCGCTCGATCAGCCCGTCGACCTCGCTGGCCAGACCGACCGATACGTAGACGGGCGTCTGGCTGGCGTAACGGACGGCCTCCAGGGCATAGACATTGGCGGGATTGGCCGCCAGCACGTGCACGCCGTCGGCATGCCGGCCGATGGGCAGCAATCGTTGGTGGCGCATGAAGCGCTCGCTCAGCGCGGGTGACGTTTCATCGGGCACCGGCACTGCGTCGGCGATCAGCAGCGGCGACTCGAGGGTCGACGCCCATGCCCGGGCCATGTCCATTTCGGACACCAGGCCCAGGCGCGTCAGCAGTTCGGTCAGCGAACTGCCAGGGGATTCGTGTGCCAGTCGGCGCGCCCGATCCAGATCACCCGGTTTGAGTCCGGCATTAGCCAACAGCCAGGCGCACAACGCTTCTGACGGGTGCTCGGTCAGTTGTTCCAGACGGACAGGTTTGAGAGTATCGGACACGACGGGGCTTCAATTAGCGACAACTATGAAGGGACCGTTTAAAGTCCCCTCATCGATTGTAAGTGATTACGATAAGTTCTGATTCAGTGGGAAGAAGTCGACGACTGTTCCGTTGGGCGACCGCGCTTGTTTTCGTCCGCTTGAACTTGCTTATGTTGTTTCTTATCGACTTTCACGTTTTGAGTCTGGGTCATGACGGTCGAGTCAGGTGCGCCCGATACCGATTCCGTGGTGCTTGATTCGGCGGCCAGCGTGGTGCCGGCAACTGCAAAGGTCATGGCGGCGGCAGCGGCAAATAGTGGCAATTTCACGTGGTGATTCTCCAGATGTGCAACGAGTGTTGGGATGACGTCAGGCGTTGACCCAGACGCTTTTACTGGGCTGTGAAGCCAACTGAAACCCCCGGTTTCCGGGCGCTTCAAGGGCCTGCAGATCATTTTTGCTAAACCTACAGACCTGTAGGTTTAGCGAGAGTTCAGCGACTGTATCAAAAAATTTCCGATATTTTTCATTGTTGATATTTTCGTTTGACTTCAACTAAAAACAATTGCCTTAATTTAAATGACGCGGGGATTCGCCGCGTATTGGCTGGCGCTGTGCCAGTAACTTTGGTTTTACCTGACCTATCGCCCAAGTTCATTGCTTGCAGGTGCGCCACATTTCTTTGTCCGCGGTTTCTATTTGGAACTTCGGTATGGGCGACGTATTGCCCTGAATAAAAGGGTTGTGGTCTGTCAACTGCGACAATTGCGCGCAGGCGATATATGGAGAGTTTTTTCTGATGCGAACCCGTAGAACTTTAGGTGCACATTCGGCACTGGCGCTGTTGAGTCTGGCCATCGGTCATGCCAATGCGGCAACGACCACCCAGGAGCAGTTGGCCGCCAAGGAAGTGCGTGCAGACAAGGCCGCCGAGAAAACCCTGGCCAAGATGACCCAGGAAGAGAAGCTGGCGTACATCGGCGGTATCGGTGGCTGGGACGTCAAGCCGCTGTCCCAGTATGGCGTACCGCAGATCCACGGTGCGGACGGTGGTGCGGGCATTCGCTACACCAGCGAAGGCAACGATCCGGGCGTGGTCTATCCGTCCGGCCCGAACCTTGCGGCCACGTTCAACCCGCGTCGGGCGATCGACTTCGGCCGCGCGCTGGGTTACGACACTGCCACCGGCGGCTATCAGTTCGTGACCGGTCCCGGCATGAACCTGTATCGCATGCCGTGGAGCGGTCGGGCATTCGAGTACCTCTCCGGTGAAGACCCGTTCCTGGGCGCAAGCCTCGGTCCTGCGGTCATCAACGGCATCCAGCAGCGCCGTGTCTGGGCCGAAGCCAAGCACTACGCGGGTAACGATCAGGAAACCAACCGCTTCATCCTCAACCAGGTCATGCCCGAGCGCGTGCTGCGCGAGATGACCCTGCCGCCGTTCGAGTCGGCCACCAAGAACGGCACCGTCGCGATGATGATGTGCTCGTTCCAGAAGGTGAACGGCGAGTACGCCTGCGAGAACAAGCACTTGATCGCCGACATCCTGAAGAAGGAATGGGGCTTCAAAGGGCTGGTGCAAAGCGACTACAACGCCATCGTTCACGGTCTGCCTGCGGCGCAGGCCGGCTCGGATCTGGACATGATGGGCGGCCAGATGAACAGCTCGGTGCTCAAGCCGTATCTGGACAGCGGCGAGTTGGACATGGCGACCATCGATGACAAGGTTCGCCGCATCCTCAAGAACATCTACCTGTACCAGTTCGACAAGTTCGCACCGCTGACCGCGCACAACATGAACAGCGCGACCAGCAACAAAGTCGCGCTGAACATTGCCCGTGAAGGCATCGTGTTGTTGAAAAACCAGAACGATGTCCTGCCGCTGGACAAGTCGAAGGTCAAGCGCATCGCCGTGGTTGGCGATCTGGCCAAGTACGCGCCACCGACCGGTTTCGGCAGTGCCCACGTCGACGCCACCCGCTACGTCAGCGAGCTGAGCGGTCTGCAGCAGATGGCACCGGGTGCCAAGGTCGAGTTCCTCGACGGCCTGTCGCTGGACCCGACGGCGTCGACCTGGACCACCACCGACAGCAAGGGCAACGCCGTTGCCGGTCTGAAGACCGAGTTCTTCACCAACGCCAACTGGTCCGGTGATCCATCGGCGACGCGTATCGACACCCATGTCGATATGGACTGGTCCACAGACGATCTGCCAAGCAACGGCGACACGGCCAATACCTCGATCCGCTGGAGCGGCCAGATGACGCCGGTCACCAGTGGCGAGCAGGTGTTCAAGGTGCGTGCCGACGGCGCGGTGCGCCTGTGGGTCAACGGTGAGAAGATCATCGACAACGGCGATGGCGAGAACATCACCAACAAGAGCATTCCACCGACCATTCCGGTCTCCGGCAAGATCAAGCTGGAAGCCGGCAAGGCCTACGACGTGAAGCTTGAGTACTCGCGCCGTGACGGTTACCTGTCCACCATGGGCGGCCTGGTCGGCGTGCAGATGGCCTGGGCATCCCTGACCGCGCCGCAGGACCTGTCCAAGTACGACGCCGTTGTCGTGGCAGTGGGCAACAGCAGCGAATACGAAGGCGAGGGTTTCGATCACAGCTTCGATTTGCCCGAGTACCAGAACGAGCTGATCCAGAACATCGCCAAGGCCAATCCGAACACCATCGTCACGATGCATGGCGGCACCGGCCTGAAGATGAGCGACTGGATCGATCAGGTTCCGGCTGCGCTGCACGCCTTTTACCCGGGCCAGAACGGTGGTCAGGCGCTGGCCGAGATCCTGTTCGGCAAGGTCAACCCGTCGGGCAAGTTGCCGATCAGTATCGAGCGCAATATCGAAGACAACCCGCTGTACGCGGATTTCCCGCACTTCGATAACACCCGCACGCTCAAGGAAATCAGCTACAAGAATGACCTGACGATGCTCGGCTATCGCGGTTACGACAAGACCGGCACCAAGCCGCTGTTCGCCTTCGGTCATGGCCTGTCGTACACGCAGTTCAGCTACAACAATATCTCGGTCACGCCGGGCGTTGCCGTGGGCAACACGCCGATCAAGGTTTCCTTTGACCTGACCAACAGCGGCAAGCGTGCCGGTTCCGAAGTGGCTGAGCTTTACGTGGGTCAGCAGAACCCGAAAGTGGAGCGCGCGGTCAAGGAGCTCAAGGGCTACAAGAAGGTCTTCCTGCAACCGGGTGAAACCCGTCACGTGACCATCGAGCTCAACGACCGCTCGCTGGCTTACTACGACGACACCAGCAAGCAGTGGGTGGTCGATGCCGACACCTTCAACATTGCCGTGGGCGCCGCCTCCGATGACATCCGTCTCAACGCCAAACTGGTCAACTCGTTCCGCCAGGAGCTGTCGACCACCACCAGCAACCCGCTGCCGCGTTCGGCTTTGAACTCGGTGAAGGTCACGCTGCCTGCCGTGAAGACCGGTGGCGTCTTCGATCAGGATGAAAGTGTCGACGACAGTAACGGCAACGCCGATTACGACGGCAACACCGCGTACTGACAGAAGGGCGCGGGGCCGGGGCTGACCTCGAGGTCTGCGTCCGGTCCTGTCGCCATAGGAAGTCGGGGAGGTTGCTTCGCAACGCAGGTTGCAAGGCATCACCCCGATCTTTTACGCCTGAATCTCTCGCTTGACCTGCGCCATGTAGCTTTCGAAGGTCTTCACCAGATCGACCTTGTCTGGAAAGCGCAACCATTGCAGCTGCAAGCCGTCCATCATCGCCAGCACTTGCTGGATGACCCCGTCCAGGTCCACATCGCCACGCACTTCACCTGCCGCCACGAGGTAATCGAGGCGAGCCCGCATGCGTCCATGAATCATCTGATACCGCGACTGAAACCATTCCCAGGCTGGATGGCTGTCCACCAGACTTTCAGCATTGAGGATGCTGAACGCCCGGATGACGCCCGGCGCCGTGGCGTTCGAGCGGTTTATCTGCTGCAACCCTTCGATGAAACCATCGAGGGTCGGTTCACTCTGGACCTCGTCGGCCACTTTTTGGTTGACCTCATCGCGCCGCGTCAGCACGGCCATCAGCAAGGCGACCTTGTTGGGGAAGTGGTGCAGCACGCCCGCCACCGAAATGCCGACGAGGTCGGCGATCCGGGCAATCGACGCGCCAGCGTAGCCCTCCAGCGAATAGAGGCCGAGTGCGGCGTCGAGCACCTCTTCACGGCGCTTCTCGCCCTTGGGCGCGCGCCGCGTGCGGGGAGGGGAGTCTGACGTATGTTCTGGCATATCGACCTTGTTCGTGACGACCGGCAAAGTTCAGGGCACCCACTTTACGTGAGCTTTCCCCTCGGTCGCCAGTGTGGCGTGTCGTCGGCCTTGCGATGCCTGGGTGGCGTGTTCAAAACCGCTGGCACCCTTGAGCCAGCGGACTCAAGGCCGTATGCGCGTGAGCGCTGTCAAGGCACAAGCCCGGCCTTGCGATAGGTTTCAATGGTGGTGTCGTAGACGCCAATGTCGCCCCGGCCACGAGCGATCAGCTGCGCGCCCTCGACGGCGGCATAGATCGCCAGGGCCTGGAGCGCTTGCTCCTGACTGTTCAGTTGCGGCCGGCAGATGGCCAGGACCTCGGTCAGCCACTGCACGTTGAGCTGAGTAAAACCGTCCACTTCCGCGCGCACCTCGGCGGGCAGGTCGTCATATTCGGCGGCCATGATGCCGCACAGGCACATGCGGTTATCGTCCACCAATGCCATGCGAAAGACATCGGTGTAGCCCTTGATCCACACCGCCGTATCATCCGAATTGCCGCGCAGCGCCTGCAAATAGGCGCGACCGTCTTCGGTGTAACGCTTGGCCAGCGCCGCGCCCAGATCCCCTTTGGTGGGGAAGTGATAGTGGATGCTCGCGCTTTTGATGCCCACTTCCTTCGCCAGCTCCCTGAAGCTCAGCCCGTTGTATCCACGGGTCTGCACCATCTTGCGAGCGGCCGACATGATGACTTCACGTGTGTCCATGAAAATTTACCTCTCTATCGATAGATAGACGTTGACAGCCTGAAAATCTCTCGCCATTGTATATCTACCAGTAGATAGATAGCTATGGAGCACGCATGAAAGTTTTCGATATCCCCGGTTTTCCCAACCCGCTGCGCATCCGAATTGTCCTCGCGGAGAAGGGCCTGGCGTCCAGCGTCGAGTTCATCAAAGTCGACCTGCCAGCCGCCGAGCACAAGCAGCCAGCCTTTCTGAAGATCAATCCGCTGGGCACCGTTCCGGTGTTGCAGCTGGACGATGGCACTTACCTCTCCGAATGCACGGCCATCACCGAGTACCTGGACCATCTGGACGGCGATCCAGTGCTGACCGGTAAGACGGCCAAAGAGAAAGGCGTCATCCATATGATGCAAAAGCGCGCCGAATCCGAGCTTTCGGATCCCGTGGGTTTTTACTTCCACCACGCGACACCGGGTCTGGGCGCCGCCCTGCAACCTTACAAGAGCCCTGAGTGGGAAGGTCGCGTCGAATGGGGCAATCGTCAGCGGGATAAGGCGCTGGCGGGCATGCAGTACTTTGATCAGGTTCTGCGCAGTCAGCCGTACATTGCCGGTGAACAGTTCTCGATGGCCGACATCACCGTCTTCGCAGGCCTGATTTTTGCCGGTTTCGCCAGCATTCAGATCCCCGAAAGCTGCACCGCGCTCGCCGCCTGGCAAGCCAAGGTGCAAGAACGCCCTAGCGTGAAAAACCCGGCTTGACGCCGTGCCCCGGCCGATGAGGTCGGGGCGATCTTTCCTTCCATCCGTTCTGATTCTCAGGTGTTTTCAAATGACCGTGTTCAATTCTCGTTGGGCGCTGCGCCAGACTGTGGCCGTCGCCGTGATGGCGGCTGCGTGTTCGACCCTCTCTGCCAACGCCACGCCTGCGCCAGCGCAACCCAAGGCGGCCCATGGGTACACCCATCAAACCGCGCCCACTCGGTTTGTCGACGTCGATGGCGCTCACCTGGCCTATCGCCGGTTTGGCAAGACAGGCGGCGTGCCGCTGGTGTTTCTTCAGCATTTCGTGGGCAACCTCGACAGCTGGGACCCTAAAGTCATCGATGGCTTTGCCCGTGATCGCGAGGTCATCCTTTTCGACAACGCAGGCGTCGCCAGCTCGAGCGGTGAAGTGCCGGACAACATCGAGGACATGGCCCGATACGCGGCCGGCCTGCTTAAGGCGCTGGGTGTGAAACAAGCGGACTTGCTGGGCTTTTCGATGGGCAGCCTGATCGCCCAGCAAGTGACGCTGGATCATCCTGATCTGGTGCGTCGTCTGATTCTGGTGGGCTCTTCGCCGCGCGGTGGCGTCGGCATGGCTTCGCTGACCCCGGAATTCCAGGGCTATCTGGCGAAGAAGCGCGAGGTGCCGGACGAGCTGCTGCTGGACGTGTTCTTCACCCAGAGCGCAGAAAGCCAGGCCGCCGGGCGTGAGTTCCTGACCCGTCTCAGGGCGCGCAAAGTCAATCGCGATGTCGACGTCAACAGCAAGACCGCACCGGCACAGGCCGCCGCCATCGCCCGCTGGGGCAAACCTGCCGACAACGCCAACGACTACCTGAAAAACATCAGGCAGCCGACGCTGGTGGTATCCGGCAGCAACGACATCGTCTTCTACACGGTCAACGACGTGACGCTGCAGCAGCACCTGCCAAACGCGCAACTGGTCATTTATCCCGACTCCAACCACGGTGCGATTTACCAGTACCCCGAGCTGTTTGTGAAACATGCCTCGCTGTTCCTCAACGGGACCCGGTAAGTCTTCATCGCGCTGCCGATCCGCTCGGCAGCGCGCTTTTGTCGCGATCATTGCCTGAGGAAACGTACTCATGAAAGCGATCCAGTTCAGCACCTTCGGCGGCCCTGAAGTGCTCGAATACATCGATCTGCCGACGCCTGCGCCGGGTGTGGGCGAAGTCTTGATCGATACGTCCGCGGTCGGCGTGAACTTCCCTGATATCCGTGAGCGGATGGGGGTCTACAACCGTTCGGAGACACGCGTGGGTGGCGTGACGCTGCCCCATGTCGCGGGCCTGCAAGCCGTCGGCCGGGTGTCGCGGCTCGGGGAGGGTGTCGAGCCCACGCTGCTGGGCAGTAAAGTCATGGCGCTGATGCCCAGAGGGGCGTACGCACAGCAGGTCGTTGCCCGTGCCGATCTGCTGGTCACGCTGGACGAATCGGCAAACGATGTCGCCATGGCCGCACTGCCGTGCCAAGGCGTCACGGCGTACCTGGCCCTTGACGTCTGCGGTCGGTTGGCGGCAGGCGAGAGCGTCTTGATCCAGGGCGCCGCAGGCGGGGTCGGCAGCCTTGCGGTGCAGATCGCCAGGGCGATGGGCGCGCAGACGGTGATCGGCACCGCCAGTACCGAAGACCGGCGTGCATTCGTGCGCCGCCTGGGCGCGGACCATGCCATCGGCTACGACACGCCGCAGTGGCCCGAGCACGTCCGGGCCCTGACGCAGGGACGCGGGGTGGACGTCATTCTCGAGACCATCGGCGCCGAGGTGTTCGATCAGAACTTCGAGTGCCTGGCCATGCTTGGGCGTTGCGTGGTAGTGGGCTCGACCCGTGGCCCCGGCGAGCCGTTTGCACCGCGCAGGCTGATGGCCAATGCGCAGACGCTGACGGGGGTTTACCTGCCGACGTTTTTTCAGCGCCCGGCACTGATTCGCCAGGCGCTGCGTTTTCTTGCGGACGGCGTGAGCGCCGGCACCCTCAAGCCCGTGATCGGCGCCGTGCTGCCGTTGAGCAACACCGCCCATGCCCACGCGTTGCTGGAACGTCGTGAAGTGCAGGGCGTCATCGTGCTCGATCCGGGGCATTGACCACAGGCTTGTGTCGGGCTGCGAGGCCCGTTAGCCCAACAAAGTTTCAGCGACGGGAGTGAGCCAATGCGCTGCAGAAGATCGGCCCTTTGGATGAGCGTCATCACGCTGCTGTTGATGTGCGGTCTGATTGAACCAGCCGTCGCGGCGGATGTTCAGTATTGCTACGCGACAGTTGCGGGGAGCCGGATTTTCTATCGCGAAGCAGGGGATCCGGCCAGGCCGGTCGTGCTGTTGCTCCATGGTTTTCCGTCTTCGTCGCACATGTTCCGGGATCTGATCCCGGCGCTGGCGGCGCACTTTCATGTGATCGCGCCGGATTATCCGGGAATGGGTAACAGCGATGCGCCCGCAGCAGGCGCGCCGCCGCTGACGTTCGATGCCGTCGCGCAGACGATGGACGTCTGGCTTCGGCAATCGGGTATCCAGCGCGCAGTGCTCTATCTCCAGGATTTCGGGGGACCGGTCGGGATGAGACTGGCCACCCGTCATCCGTCATTTGTTCGCGGGCTGGTGATACAAAATACACCGCTGTCGCTGGACGGATGGGAGCCCGCGCGGCTGAAGGCAGTGCAGGCCAACGCCGGCCCGGAAACGCCTGAGAAGCGGGTGGCTGCAGAGGCGAGGGTGGTACTCGCGACCGATCTGTTTCTGTATCGACAGGGCGCTCGAAACCCGGACGGGCTTAGCCCGGATGCCTGGCAAAGCGATGCTGCAGCGCTCGGCGATCCGCAGAAAAGGCGGGCGATGACCGACTTGCAACTGGACATCGGCTCAAACCTTGCGCTGTATCCGCAATGGCAACACTACCTGAGCATTGCCAGGCCAAGGACACTGGTGGTCTGGGGCGATGGAGACCCGATATTTGCCCCCGCGGGCGCCGACGCAATCAAACGCTATGTCCCGACGGCGCAGGTCGTTCACTACCGCACCGGGCATTTTGCGCTGGAAGAAGAGCATAACGACATCGCCCGGCGGATCATCGCGACGTTCGGCGAATCCCGACCCTCCGTTCAACCCTGACCTTGCCATCGACGTACGGCCTGTAGCGACGTGTTTCGCCGTCAGCTTCCCCTCGCGGTTGACACCTGTGCATATACACATATGATAGGCGTCATCAAATATTGCGGCGCCGACCTCACAGAGCGGCGCCTGCTTTTGAGTCATGTTGTGTAATTGCACATGAAAGTATCATCCATGAAATCGAGGAGTTAACCGTGAAGCCATTTCCTGATATCCCATCCCTGGGCAACGTCGATCCCGCTGATCGCATTAGCGCGATCGACTTTGTGAACCGGCTTAACTGGTGGTTCGAAACCTGGGACGTGGAGTCGATGCTCAATGCTTTCTTACCCGACGCAGTCGCCTACCACTTTCATGGCACCCTCAACGGTCGCGATGAGATGCGCCGGTTTTTCGAGCGCGACTATCCCTACCTGATCCCGGGCGTCAGCCGACACGCCACCAACCACATCGTCGACGCTGACGAGGACGGCGTGGTGGTGCGTTATCAGAATCTGTTGGTGCGCTACGCATCGCCGGAGTCGGCGGCCGCGCTGGGCGATGGCCAAGCCATCAAAAGCCCTGATGGTCTGCCCGCCATCTGGTTGTACTCGCCGATGATGGATCGGCTGCGTCGGGCGGAAGACAGCTGGAAAGTCTTCGAGCGGTACATCGGCGGGTCAACCATCAACCCCCGACTGGACCCGCCGACAACCGACCCGGCCGAGCTGGCTCAGTACATGCCTAAACTCAAAAATGCCTGAGGCGTGACTCAGACGGGGCGCGCCGGCCACCACCCGGCAGCTGGCGCGGTTTCCTCAGGTCATGATTTGCCGATGAGCGCGTGCGCCAGTTTTCGATCATCCGCTGACAGGTTCTGCGCGCTCATCGCGTTGTTGAGGGCTGATTCTGCACTGGAGAGCGCCCCGCGCAAGGCGCTGATCTCGATTTGCAGCTGCTTGCCGCGGGCCTCTTTTTTGTCAGCGCCCATGCCCTTGTCACTGGCCAGTTGGGCCAATTCCTGAACCTTGTCGGCGAGCTTCTGCTCGATTTCCCGAATGGCTTTCAGCGAGTCCTTGATTCCGTCCGGCAAGGCGGAGGCATCAATGTCGGCATTGCGATGCTTGTCGTCTTCGGCCTTTTTCCGGGCTTCGGGAGACAGGCTCACCTCAATGCCCCTTGCGGTGCGGATCGGGCCGGCGTCCTGGTCTTCGGCAGTCGGAGCGGCTGATGCCGACGCCGCTGGCGTGGTGGTTGAAATGTGGGCCGTGAGCGGCGGGACCTGACCGTTTACTTTCATGATTCGACTCGTCCGTGTTGTTGTTTGTATCGAAAACCGCTGCGCGCAAATGCTGAGCCGCGGCTGAGTGCGACCGTCGCTCCTTCAAATCCTGAATTGCCTGATCGCAGCGCCCAGTTCAGCACTGAGCGAAGACAGCTCGCGCGCCGTGTCGGCGCCTTGCCGGGTGTCGCGGGCCACCGACTCGATGGACGTCGCGATGTGTTGAACGCTGCGATTGATTTCTTCGGACACGGCAGTCTGTTCGCTGGCCGCGCCAGCGATCTGGGCGTTCATCGAGTTGATGGTCGAGATAAGGCCAGCGATTGCTTCCAGTGAGGTCATCGCACGTAACGCGCGTTCACGGGTCCGGCTGCCTGTTTCGCTCGACTGAGTCATTGCGCTGACAGTGTTCACCGTGCCGTCCTCGAGCCGCCCGATCATGCCGTGGATTTCTTTCGTGCTTTCCTGCGTTCGGCTGGCGAGCGCGCGGACTTCATCGGCGACGACGGCAAACCCACGGCCGGCTTCTCCGGCGCGCGCCGCTTCGATCGCAGCGTTGAGCGCCAGAAGATTGGTCTGATCGGCTATCGATCGGATGACGGCAAGGACGCCAGCGATTGCGCCGACCTCTGACTGTAACCGGGTCAATGACAGGCCACTGGTGTTCAGGTTGTCTACCAGCACGTTCACGCTGTCCACGCTGGCATTGACGATTTCCCCCGCGCTGGCGCCCTCGTGCTGTGCCTGATTGGCCGCGTGTGCAGCTTGCTGAGCATGCTGCGCGACCTGCGACGCGGCGGCGGACATCTGGTTGATGGCAGCGGCGACCTGGTCGGTCTCCTGCCGTTGCAACGCCATCGCCTGCTCTGAGCGCTGCGCCTGATCCGTCACATGAGCGACCAGCGCGGTCAAGCGTTGGCCCATGCCGGCAACGTTGCCGACCAGACCCTGGATCTTGGCGACAAATCGATTGAACGAGTGGGCAAGCTGACCCAGTTCATCATGGCTGACGGCGGGCAGGCGGCGGGTCAGGTCACCATCGCCGGAGGCAATACTTTCCAGCTGCAGCCTGAGTTGCAGCAGTGGCCGAAACAGACGCTTGACCTGCCACGCCGCTAGCAGCGCAAGCACAATCGAGGCGGCAATGCTCAGCGCAAGTATCTGCATGACCAACTCGGACCGGCGTTGTCGAAGTTCATCTGTGATCTGAGCGACCTGGGCATCGATGTCGTCAAGATTCGCTGCCGTCCCGATCATCAATTTCCATTTGTCCAGGTACATCGCGTAGCCGAGCTTGGGGACGACCTTGTCACTGTTGGGCACCGGAAAACGATAGGTCTGGAAATGCGAGCCATCCCGGGCAACGCGGACTAACTCATTGATCACGAACACCCCGTCCGGGTCGCGGAAATCCTTGAAGCTTTCTCCGATCTTCAGGTCCTTGTCGGCCCAGAACACCCGCACGCTGTCAGCGTCGTAGCCGAAGTAATACCCGTCCGTTGAGTAATGCAGTTGCTTGAGAATAGCGATGGCCTTATCACGCGCGTCAAGGTCGCCCGGTGCGGAAGCGGCGTAGATCGGCGCGATCGCACTTTGTGCCACTTGGACCGCATGTTCCAGTGCCGTTTTACGCGTCGCGATAAGGGTCGCGCGGGTGTCCCTTGCTTGTTCGTCTGCCGTGGATTGAAGCAACGTGACCGCAAGGGCGGTGATCAGGATAGCAAGCAAAAGAGCAGGGGCAACGCACAGCAAGATGACCTTGCTACGGATTGACAGCGTCATGTTCTGGCACCGGCATTGTTATTGAATGAGTGGCACAAACGGCTCATTCATTATAGTCATCATCTAAAGCGTCGTATGCCCGTATTACTACGTACTCATGCTGCCCGATACGTGGACGCTTGCCCTGTGCTCACTCAAGTTGGCTCAGATAATTGAAGAGGTTGGCGGCTTCCGGTGACAGCCGCTGCGGGTCGGCGACCCCAACGAACAGGGTACGCGTCGCCCAGTCGCCTTCGATGGGGATCGCGCGTAATTTGCTCACCAGCAATTCAGGGTGCACCGACCCCAGTGGCAGGATGCCGATGCCAAGTCCGGCGTTGATCATCCTGCAGATGCCGTCGAAGCTGCTCACCTGGATGCGCACTTTCAGGATCTTCCCGGTGCCGGCGGCCGCGTCGCCGATCCTTCGCAGCAGTGAGCTGCCCTGGTTCAACGCGACGTAGTCGAAGTCAAGCGTGTCGGCCAGCGTCACGGTTTCGCGCATTGCCAGCGGGTGATCCTGGGGTGCCAGCACCACCAGCCTGTCGCGTCTGAACGGCCGTCTTTGCAGCCGGGGTGCGGGGACGTTATCGGCAAAAATGCCGATGTCCGCACGGCCGTCTTCCACAGCCTGGATGGTCATGTCGCTGAGGGCTTCTTCGAGGCCGATGCGCACGTGAGGGTTTGCGGTCAGGAAAGTCGCGAGATCGTCGGGCAGAAACTGGATGATCGCCGAGGTGTTGGCGAACAGCCTCACGTGACCCCGCACGCCGCTCGCGTAATCACTGGCGTCATGGGCCATGCGTTGAGCGCCTTCGAGGATATGCCGGGCGTGTTCGGCCAGGCCTCTGCCGGCCGGCGTCAGCTGCAGACCACGGGCCAGCCGGACAAATAACGTGCAGTCGGTCACGCGCTCCATTTCGGCCAGGCGCTTGCTTGCGGCAGACACGGTCATGTGCGCGGACTCGGCAGCCTTGGTCAGGTTTTCACTGTCGGCCGTGAGCACCAGCAGGCGCAGTGAAATCAGATCCAGCTGAAGCAGGTTAAGCATGTCTTCTTCCTACTGTTTCCATTAAGGAAAGGGTAGTGGAAAACTTTGAAATTCTCATCCGTTCGTTTTGGAGGGACTATCCACCCATCGCCTCCAACAAGAACGGAAAACGTCATGAGCCTACCGCTGGAAGGTATCAAGGTGGTTGAAATGGGTCAGCTGATTGCTGGGCCGTTCGCCGCGAAAATGCTTGCCGAATTCGGCGCCGAAGTGATCAAGATCGAACCGCCTGTCACTGGCGATCCCCTGCGCAAATGGCGCCTGCTTCACGACGGAACCTCCGTCTGGTGGGCCGCTCAGTCTCGGAACAAACAGTCGCTCACGCTGGACCTTCGTCAGGCAGAAGCCCATGACGTGGTCAAGCGCCTAGTCAAAGAGGCCGACATCCTGATTGAAAACTTCCGTCCCGGCACCCTTGAGAAATGGGGGCTGGGCTGGGAGGAGCTGTCGGCGATCAATCCCGGACTGGTCATGCTCCGGGTGTCCGGTTACGGCCAGTCCGGCCCTTATCGAGACCTGCCGGGCTTTGGCGTAATCGGCGAAGCCATGGGCGGGCTGCGGCATCTGTCCGGTGAGCCTGGCCGCACGCCGGTCAGGGTCGGCGTCTCCATCGGCGATTCCCTTTCCGCACTGCACGGCGTGATCGGCGTGCTGCTTGCCCTGCGTCATAAAGAACAGAACGGTGGCGCGGGGCAGCAGGTCGACGTTGCGCTTTATGAGTCGGTGTTCAACATGATGGAAAGCCTGATTCCGGAGTACTCGGTCTTCGGCACGGTCCGCGAACCTGCCGGCAGCAGCCTTCCGGGGATAGCACCCACCAACGCCTACCGTTGCCGGGATGGAAAGTACGCCCTGATCGCAGGCAACGGCGACAGCATTTATCGCCGGCTCATGGAACAGATCGATCGCTTGGATCTGGCCGACGATCCCGAGCTTGCACAGAACGACGGTCGTGTCCGTCACGTCGCCAGAATCGACGCGGCGATCTCCACGTGGACGGCCGAGCGCTCGCTCGAACAGGTACTGGCCGCATTGAAGGCCGCCAACATTCCCTCCGGGAAGATCTACGACGCCTCCGACATCGCTGCAGACCCGCATTACCAGGCGCGCGACATGCTGCTTCCCGGCACGCTCGACGACGGTACGGCCGTCACGCTGCCCGGCATTGTGCCCAAGCTCCTGGCCACGCCCGGCCGGGTTCAATCCCGCGCGCCGACGCTGGGCCAGCACACCGATTCAATCCTTCAACGGCTCGGCATCGACGCGAGCACTCGCGAGTCGTGGCGCAGCCGCGGCCTGATCTGATAACGGAGTAGCCTGAATGAAACGCTTGTTCATGCAGGAAGTCGCAACCCGTGACGGCTTCCAGAACGAAAAGACCTTCATCGAAACCGAGCAGAAGATCGCCCTGATCAACGCGCTGAGCCAGTGCGGTTACGCCAAGATCGAAGTGACTTCGTTTACCTCACCCAAGGCGATTCCAGCGTTGCGCGACGCCGAGGCTGTTATGGCCGGCATTACGCGTCAACCAGGGGTCGAATACACCGTTCTGGTGCCTAACGTCCGCGGGGCTGAACGTGCGCTGGGCTGTGGCATCGACGAGGCCAACCTGGTGATGTCCGTCAGCGAGCCGCACAACCGTTCGAACCTGCGCATGACCCGAGAGCAATCGTTCGCTCAGCTCAAGGATGTCGTCGGGGTGATCGGCAACGGTCCGGTGGCGGTCAACGTGTCGTTGTCGACCGTGTTCGGCTGCCCGATGCAGGGCGAAGTCCCCGACAGCGACGTGCTGGGTTGGGTAGAGCGTTTCGCCGAACTCGGCGTGCGCGGCATCACCCTGTGCGACACCACCGGCATGGCATACCCGACGCAGGTCGAGTCGTTGTCCCGTGCCGTTCGCGAGCGCTTTGCGCAGCTGCAACTGACCCTGCATTTCCACAACACCCGCGGCATGGCGCTGGCCAATACTTTGGCTGCGCTGCAGGCGGGTATCGACCGCTTCGACGCTTCGCTCGGTGGCCTGGGCGGGTGCCCTTACGCACCGGGCGCCAGTGGCAACGTGTGCATGGAAGATCTGGTGCACATGCTCGACCTGATGGGGTACGACACCGGCATGAATCTGGAGCGCGTGCTGGCGGCGTCGGCGCAATTGCCGGGGCTGATCGGGCACGACGTCCCGAGCCAGATACTCAAGGCCGGGCGACGTCTGGACCTGCATCCCGTTCCGATGCACGTGCACACGCTGAGCAAGCAGGTCACCAACCCGGAACTGGAGCGTGCGCAATGATCGATCATCTTGACCATCTGGTGCTGACCACCCTCGATGCTGACGCCTGCAGGGATTTTTACGTGCGCGTCATGGGCCTGCGCGAAGAGACCTTCGGCAACGGCCGCGTCGCATTCGTGTTCGGCAAGCAGAAAATCAACGTACATGTGCGAGGGCAGGAGTTCGAGCCCAAAGCGCACCTGCCGGTGCCCGGAGCACTGGATCTGTGCTTCATCGCCAGCACGCCGCTTGACCAGGTCGTCGCTCATCTTGAAGCGCAGGCGTGGCCGATCATCGAAGGCCCGGTACAGAGGACGGGCGCCACAGGCCCCATCCGTTCGGTTTATGTGCGTGATCCCGATCTGAACCTGATCGAGATTTCCGAGCCCCTCCAACCCTCAGTACGATAAGAGAGCAACCTGATGAATGTCGTTTTTCTGGATGGCGCAAGTCTGCCGAGCCCGATGGACCGGCCGATCGAGGCCACTGGCTGGATCGTTCGCGAGAAAACAGCGTTGGATCAGGTTGTCGACGTATTGGCAGATGCTGACGTCGCAATCACCAACAAAGTGCGTATCGGCCGTGAGGCGTTGGAGAAGTTGCCACGTCTGAAGCTGATTTGCGTGGCCGCCACCGGCTACGATTGCGTGGACATTGCAGCCTGTCGCGATCAAGGCGTCACGGTGTGTAACGTCCCGGCCTACAGCGCTGTGAGCGTCGCCGAGTCGGTCATCGGCTCGCTGTTCGCCATGCGCCGGCATCTGTTGGCGTACCGCGAAGCGTCGGCAACGCAATGGCCGCAGTCCTCTCATTTCTGCGTGCATGGCGCGCCGATTCAGGACCTGCAAGGTTCGACGTTGGGGATCATTGGCCGGGGCGATATCGGCAGCCGTGTTGCGCGCCTCGCCAGAGCGCTGGAAATCAATGTGCTGTTCGCCGAACACCGTGGCGCCGACCGGGTGCGCGAAGGTTACACGGCGTTCGAGCAAGTGCTCGCCATCTCTGACGCCTTGACGCTGCATTGCCCCCTCACACCTCAGACCCGCTATCTGATCGGTTCGGCCGAGATCGCCCGCATGAAACCCGGCGCGCTGCTGATCAATACCGCCCGCGGCCCATTGGTCGACGAGAACGCCATTCTTTCAGGCCTGGCATCAGGGCAACTGGGAGGCGCTGCACTGGATGTGCTGTACGCCGAGCCGCCGCAGGCCGACCACCCACTGCTGCACTGCGATCATCCGAATCTTCTGGTCACGCCGCATGTGGCCTGGGCCAGCCAGAGCAGCGTGGTGCGCCTCAAAACCGTACTCGCCGCGAACATCGGCGCATTCGCCGCCAACAAGCCGATCAATGTGGTGAGTTGAGCCCGTCAGCCATTCGTTAAAACAACAACAAGAAGGCAGAGCCATGACAAAAACAATCAGCTCTACAGTGGATGAAATGACCGAGGCGGCGGCACGCCGCAAACCGTTCTATCACCACCTGTACGTTCAAGTGCTTACGGCGATCATTCTGGGTGTGATCCTGGGTCATTTCAGCCCGGGGCTCGGTGAGCAGATGAAGCCGTTGGGCGACACGTTCATCAAGCTGATCAAGATGCTCATTGCGCCGATCATTTTCTGCACGGTGGTCAGCGGCATCGCCGGCATGCAGGACCTCAAGCGCATCGGACGGATCGGCTTCAAGTCTCTGGTGTACTTCGAGGTGCTGACCACGATTGCACTGGTGATCGGCCTGATCGGCGTGAACCTGTTCAAACCCGGCGCCGGCATGCATATCGACCCGGCAACGCTGGATCCTTCGGCGATCGCCGGGTATGCCAAGGCCGCCCACGATCAGTCAGTCGTGGGATTCCTCACCCACATCGTGCCGACGACGGTGTTCGGCGCGTTCACCGAGGGCGACATCCTGCAGGTGTTGTTCATTTCCGTGTTGTTCGCTTTTGGCCTGCAATTGCTCGGAGATGTCGGCAAACCGTTGCTCAACACCATTGACCTGATCGCCAAAGCGTTCTTCCGCATGCTCAAGATCGTCATGTACCTGGCGCCGCTGGGGGCGTTCGGCGGGATGGCGTTCACGATTGGCAAGTACGGTGTGCAGTCACTGGGCGCCTACGTGAACCTGCTGGTGTGCTACTACGTCATCGGTCTGGTGTTTGTCTTCGTGGTGCTTAACATTGTTGCCAGACTCGCCGGCTTCAGCCTGTGGAAGTTTCTCAAGTACATCCGCGAGGAACTGGTGCTGGTCTTGGGGACTTCGTCGTCCGAATCCGCGCTGCCGCGTCTGATGGGCAAACTGGAGAAACTGGGTTGCGAGAAATCCACGGTAGGCCTGGTCGTGCCATCGGGCTACTGCTTCAATCTGGACGGCAGTTGCATCAACATGACCGTGCTGGCGATCTTCATTGCCCAGGCGCTGGACATCAACGTGTCGCTGTATCACCAGATCACGTTGCTGCTGATTCTGCTGTTGACCTCCAAAGGCGCTGCCAGCGTGACGGGTGGGGCGTTCATCACACTGGCCGCAACGCTGGGCTCGATCGATGTGATTCCGGCAGCGGGTCTGGTGCTGGTGCTCGGCGTGTATCGCTTCATCTCCGAAGGCGGCGCCTTGATCAACGTCATCGGCAACGGCGTGGCGACCCTGTTCGTCGCCCGCTGGGATGGCGCGCTGGACCGCGAACAACTCAAGCGCGAGTTGGGCGAGTGACGCTGCAACCCGTTAAGCTATTGCTCGCTCTCACTGAAAACCCTGCCGTCTACCGACCTGATGATCACCGTGTTTGACTGAGATAGCCTGCGTTCTTTCTTCGCCTTCGCTCACGAAGGCTCCCTCGCGGCCGCGGCGCTTGCGCTGGGGGTGGAACACGCCACCGTGGCGCGGCGTATCGCTGCGCCGGAAACCTCGTTGAACATGAAACTGGTGGATCGTCGAGGCCGTGTCTACCCACTCACCGAGGATGGGGTGCGGGTCGCGGAATATGCCGCGCAGAGGGAGGCGGCCTCTTTCGTCCTGTTGCGCTAGGCGGACGGTGAAGAAGGCATTGCCTGATCGCGCAGAACGTTCCTGCACAGCGCAGAGCCGAAGCCAATGCGATCTTCAACATGGGCGGCTATGTGCCGGCCGGTGCGATCCCGGTACTGAGCGGTTACCTGATCGACTTCTTCGGCCTGGGTGTGGGTATCACCAGTCTGGCGCTGATCATCGCCAGCCTCGCCGGCGCGGCGCTGCTGGTGCTCTGGAGACGGTCGCCGCATCCGGTGAACGGCCCTGAAGAAGCGTGTCGGGCTGGAATCGGTCGGTAAATCCTGCGTCTGCCAACCAATATCGTTTTCACGCTGGCAGCGCCACTTTTGCTTGCGGAGGTTGATCGAAACCGGTTTTGCCGCTCAACTAACGGTTTTTGCACGGAGCATTGGCATTGACAGAACACTTCCACAGCGTCGTTCTTGGCCTGGGCGCCATGGGCGCGGCCACGGTCTACCAATTGTCCCGATCGGGCGTCAGGGTCGCCGGAATAGACCGGTTTTCGCCGCCGCATGATCAGGGTTCCAGCCATGGCGACACGCGCATCACCCGATTGTCGGTGGGAGAGGGCGCTCAATACGTGCCCATCGTGCGCAATGCTCATCGTATCTGGCGCGAGCTTGAGGCGTTGTCAGGGGAGTCGCTGTTCGAGCAGACCGGGTTGCTGGTGCTGACATCCCGCCCGGACTTCAATCCTGACGACAGAGGCGATTTCACGCTGCGCACCATCGATCTGGCGGTCCGATACGGCATTGACCATGAGGTACTGGGCGCTGACGAGATCCGCGCACGCTTTCCTCAGTTCGCCGATGTGCTGGACAGTGCCGTGGGGTATTTCGAGTCTGAAGGCGGGTTCGTCCGTCCGGAGCGCTGCATTGACGTTCAGCTCAAGCTGGCCCAGGGCAACGGGGCCACGCTGTTCAGAGGTGAAACGGTTACCGGCATTGCTGCGCAGGACAACGGTGTCGTCATCACCACTGACAAACGGACGCTTCACGCCGACAAACTGGTGATCACTGCCGGAAACTGGACGGGCGATCTGCTGGGAGAGCCGTTCGGCAAATGGCTGAAGGTTTACCCCCAGCGATTGTTCTGGTTCGCCCTGGACGACGCCCGCCTGGTGGGGCGCTCGCCAACGTTCATCTTCACCCATGGCGAAGGCGACGACGGGGTCAATTATGGTTTTCCCGCGATCAAGGGCGAGGGCAGCCTGAAAATTGCCACCGCGCAGTACCGAAGCAGCTCGACGCCGGCGGCCATGGACAGAACCGTCTCGGCAGCGCAGGGCCAGCAGATGTTCGAGGAACAGGTGAAAGGTCGCATCGCCGGGGTGTCCTCCACGGTGGTGAAATCGGCCGTCTGTGCCTACACCGTCAGCCCGGATCGGCACTTCATCATCGATGAGCATCCCGCCTTGCCGAATACCCTGGTGGTGTCAGCCTGTTCGGGTCATGGATTCAAACACTCTTCGGCGCTGGGAGAGGCATTTGCGCAATGGTGCCTGCATGGGAAATCCGAGCTCGACCTGTCCTCGTTTTCACTGGCCCGGTTCAAGGAAAGCGCGTTGACCCGATAACTGCCAGTTATCAATCAATGGAAAGATCTCATTATTATTCATCTATCGGTTGCCAGTACCATCCCGTCGGTGTTTCGAACCCATAACAACAAAATCGGCACATTCATGTGCCTGGAGTTCCCACCATGGCAACCGCATCTGACCGCCTGCCCGAATCCTCGGGCATGGGCCAAGCCAGCTTTGAAGACCGTACCTACCGCAAAGTCATCCTGCGCATCCTCCCCGTTCTGTTGCTGTGCTACATGGCCGCTTATCTGGACCGCGTGAACATCGGTTTCGCCAAACTCGACATGCTCAATGACCTGCAGTTCAGCAACACGGTCTACGCCTTGGGTGCGAGCATTTTCTTCTGGGGCTATTTCATTTTCGAAGTGCCCAGCAACCTGCTGTTACACCGCTTCGGTGCGCGGTTCTGGATTGCCCGGATCATGCTCAGCTGGGCCATCGTGTCCATGGCCGTGGCGTTCACGGTGCCGCTGGCGAAGTTTTTCCACGTCGAACCGGAAACCATGTTCTACGTGCTGCGTTTCTTGCTCGGCATCTGTGAAGCAGGGTTCTTCCCGGGCGTCATCCTTTACCTCAATTACTGGTTCCCGACGGGTCGCCAGAGTCGCGTGATGTCCGGTTTTCTGATGGCAATGCCGATCAGTCTGACACTCGGTGGCGTGATTTCCGGCTGGCTGATGACCAAGATGCAGGGCGTGCAAGGCATGGCGGGCTGGCAGTGGCTGCTGATCATCGAAGGCATTCCCTCGGTGATCATGGCGTTCGTAGTGCTGGCGTTCATGGCCAACAACATCGATGCCGCAAAATGGCTGTCGCCTGAAGAAAAAAGTCTGCTCAAGGCCAATCTCCAGACCGACAGCAAAGGCAAGGCAACGAATCTGCGCGAGGTCTTTTTCAACGGCCGCGTGTGGCTGCTGGTGCTGATCCTGCTGACCTTCAACACCGGCTTTTACGGCCTGGCGTTCTGGATGCCGTCGATCATCAAGAGCGCCGGCGTCACCAACCCGCTGGATATCGGCCTGCTGACCGCCATTCCCTACGGTATCGCCATCATTGCCATGACCCTCAACGCCCGTCATTCCAACCGGACAGGCGAGCGTCGGCTGCATGCTGCGATCCCCGCCATCATCGGTGGCATCGGGCTGATCCTCAGTGCGTACTTCGCCAACAATGTGGTGCTTTCGATCGTCTTCCTTAGCGTTTCGGCTTCGGGCGTCCTCAGCCTCATGCCCATCTACTGGACGCTGCCCGGTACCGTGCTGTCCGGCGTCGCAGCGGCGGCGGGTATCGGCATGATCAATGCTATCGGCAACCTGTCTGGCTTCACCGGTTCGATGATCACGGCGGTTGCCGAAAACCTGACGGGCAATATCAACAACGGAACGTACGTCTTGGGCGCCTGCCTGTTCGTCAGTGCCGGATTGATCCTGTCGATCCCGAAAACGATGCTGCAACGTCACACGCAAGAGACGCCGGTGCCGGGCAGCGCAGTGCCCCAGGCCTGACGCTTCGTCGCGGCTGAAACAGACCCGGTGCGACGTGCGGTTCCACCGGTTGCCTCTCAGGGTGAGTTGGCCCAGGTCATAACGGGCCGGCTTACCCCCTCCGCTGCAATTCCCACGCCCAGTAGGGCTTCGAACATCCACCCAGCGATATCTTGAACGGCTTTAGGCGACGGGTCGTGGCATTGCCTGAGTGCGTGGGCGCGAGTGAAGACGGCCACAGTCGCCGACACGTAAACTACAAAAAGCTTCTATCGATCTCCTCGATAGAAACAATCTGTAAAAGAAATGTGATTGTTTTGTGAAAATATCGTTATATCCCCTCGACCATTTACCCTCATTTGAGGGAAGGACAGGGGAAAGCACATTGCAAAGCACACAACACGACCTGAAAAACGCCTCGATGACAATACTGCTCAAGCTGGCGCTCACAGGGATCGCATTCGCCATGATCTGGCTCGACATCGCCGTATTTCATACCGACATTCTGGAAATTTCGTTCACTGAGGTTACTCAGGAAATCATGCTGTTCGCCAGCGCCTTGCTGTTCTGGTTTGCGCCAGGCGCGGCACAGCAACACGGTTTTCGAGTGCTGGCCGGGGGCTTCTTTGCCTGTCTGCTGATGCGTGAACTCGATGGCCTGTTTGACCCGATCAGCCACAGTGCATGGTGCTGGCCCTTCAGCGTGATCGCACTTGCCTGTATCGTCACTGCCTTCAAGTCGGCCAATCGCGGCGATACGTTCGATGCCCTCGCGGCGTTCGCCCGCACGCCCACCTTCGGCACGATCTCCACAGGGTTGGGCGTGCTGGTGTTTTCGCGCCTGTTCGGCATGGGCGCGTTGTGGCATCTGATTCTGAGCGACGGCTATGCGCGACTGGCCAAGACGGCAGTCGAGGAGGGCGTTGAACTGGTGACTTACTCCATGTGGCTGGCGGCTGCCGTCGAATACTTCGTGCGCCAGCGTGCGTCTGTCGCTCACGCGTCGTCGGTGGAGCACGTTGCCCTGGAACGCGCCGCGCTGGCCCGCCGCTGATACGGCTGATCACAGCACGCAAGCCGCTGCCTCATTGAAGAGGCCGCGGCTTTACTGATTGCGAGCGGACACCTTGAGCAACATGCGCGACAGCTGATCGATGGAATACGGCTTGTGCAACAGTTCGAAGCCATCGGTGCCGGACCGGGCGAGGACATGACTGAATCCCGAGGTGAGCACCACCGGCAGCATGGCAAACCTGGCGCGGATCGCATGGGCCAGTTCGATGCCACTCATGCCGGGCATGACCACGTCGGAGAACACCACGTCGAACCGACTGGCGTCCTTGTCAAGTTCGCTCAATGCCTCCTGAGCGTTGGCCGCCAGCACCGTCTTGTAACCCAGTTCAGCCAATGCCTGCACGGCAAAGGTGCCGACGTCGCCATTGTCTTCCACCACCAGCACGCACGTGCCGTGCCCATCTTCAAGAGGCAGCGGCGGCGCATCGGGCTCCGCCTCTTCGACACTGCCCGTCACCCGCGGAAGATACAGCGTGAACGTCGTACCTCTGCCGAGCTCACTGGCCACGGAAATTTCGCCGCCGGACTGCTTCGCGAAACCGAACACCTGACTCAACCCCAGCCCCGTGCCTTCACCGACATTCTTGGTGGTGTAGAACGGCTCGAAGATTTTCTCCAACTGCGTGGCCGGAATGCCGGTGCCCGTGTCGGTGATCGAAATGGCAACGAAGGGGCCGTCCAGCGCGGGATGCAGGCGTACGGACGGCATCGACTCAACCGGACGCACCGCCAGCGTGAGTCTGCCTTCGCCACGCATTGCGTCCCGGGCGTTGGCGACCATGTTGACCAACGCCGTGTCGAACTGGCTCGGGTCGGCGTTGACCAGACAGGGCGCGTCGGCCAGCTCGCTGATCAATTCGATCCGCGAGCCGGTCAATGTGCCCATCATTCCGCTGATGGCCCTGACGTTGTTGCAGACGCTGAACACCTCAGGCTTGAGCGTCTGCCTGCGGGCGAATGCGAGTAATTGGCCGGTCAGTTTGGCGGCGCGGTCGACGGTCTCGGAAATCGCCGTCACGTAGCGGATCCGGCGCGCTTCGTCCAGGCCTGGGCGCAGCAGCAGGTCAGTGGAGGAGCGAATCACCGTCATCAAGTTATTGAAGTCGTGTGCCACGCCGCCGGTCAGCTGGCCCACGGCTTCCATCTTCTGCGATTGCCGTAATGCCTCGGCCTGCTCGCGCTCGACGGTGACGTGCCGACCTGCTGCGTACACGCGGCCATCTTCGAAGGTGCCGGTCCAGCTGAACCACTTGTAGGAGCCGTCCTTGTGTCGCAGACGGTACTCGTAGGGCACGATCAATGGCGCTTCGAAAATGCCGGAAAACGCTGCCAGTGCCGGCATCAGATCGTCGGGATGGGTGTAGTCGCTGAACGTTGTGCCGACCAGTTCGCGCTCGGTCCAGCCCAGTTGTTCAGTCCAGCGTGCATTGACTTCATCCAGCGTGCCATTGGGCGAAGCGATTACCAGCAGCTCCTGTGAAAGTCCCCACGCACGGTCGCGTTCGCGGGTGCGGATCGCCAGACTGTTGGCCTGTTCCTTTTCCAGGGTGATGTCACGGCCACTGCAGTAAACCTTGCCATCTTCCAGTACGGCCACCCAGGCCAGCCAGCGATAGTGACCGTTGCGATGGCGGAAGCGGTTCTGAAATCGGGACACCGGCCGACCGTTGGCCGCCTGCGTGAACACCGCCTCGCTGGCGCGCACGTCGTCCGGGTGGACGAAGGACATGAAGGTGGTCAGCAGCTCTTCCGGCGCCCAGCCCAGTGTGATGGTCCAGGCTGGATTGGACGCCTCGATAACGCCCTGATCATTGATCACCGAGAGCAGGTCGTTACTTAACAGCCAGGTGCGACTGCGTTCGGTGGCGCGTTCGTTGACCTTGCGCTCAAGCTCCGAATTAAGGTCGCGCAGGGCGTCCTGGCTGCGGCGCAGGCGCTGGTCGGAACGGTGCCGTTCGATGGCCAGCGCAGCCGTCTGGGCAATCAGCGCGATGGCTTCGATGTCACTGGGCATCGGCGCGCGAGGCTCGCCGTAGTACACCGCAAAGGTGCCGAGAATTTTCCCGTCTGCCGCCGTGATCGGCATCGACCAACACGCACGCAACCCGTGAGGCACCGCCAGATCGGCGAAGCCATCCCACAGCGGGCTGGTGGCGATGTCCTGCACGTACACCGGTGTTCCCCGTGCCGCCGCCGTGCCGCACGAACCAATGCCTTCGCCAATGGCAATGCCATGGATCGCTTCGTTATACGCCGCGGGCAGGCTGGGCGCGGCGCCGTGCAACATGTACTGGCCGTCCTCGCTCAGAAACAGCACCGACGCCATCATGTCCTGGCTTTGCGCTTCGACGGCCAGCAACAGGTCGTTGAGCACTTCGGCCAGCGGCATGCCCGCAGCGATCTGGCCCAGCACGCGCCGTTCGCGCTCGATCAGCGCAACAGGCGAATAGCTGCCGCCCAGCAAGCTGAGGTCGATGGAAGGCTTCGCGCCAATTTCGTCAAACATGGGGAATCAGGTCCTGCATGAAGAGTGTCTCAGGGCATTTGATGAACAGGCAGGCTAAAGGCCTGACCAGCGAGTGTCGAGTGCCTGACGTGCGCGCAGCCGAGAAACCGGCGCATTGCTCAGCCTGCGCAGCTCAAACTGCGCATCGCCGCACAACCCCTTCAGCGCACGTACCCCGGCATCAGATCGTTGAACCAGAACAGAATCATGCTCACCAGGGCAGTGACCAGCAGCAGCAAGCCAACGCCCCACACGCAGGCGGCATACAGATAGCCTTGCTGCTCGTCCTTCAGACGCATTAAGGTCGGAATGCCGATGAACAACAGGAATGTCGAATAAGCCGCCGCCAGCAAGAGGACCGCCAATGCCAGCCATCTGCTGGGGTAAAGCGCACCAAGCCCGGCAATGAAGAACGGCGTGGCAGTGTACCCCGCGAAGCCGATGCACTGATGCAGGCTCGGACGTGCATCGAAGGAGCGGGACATCCAGCGGATGAATGCGCCCATCAGCACGGCGCCGATGAGGATGCTGCCGTAGAACAAGATGCACAGCTGCAATGCGCTCGAGGGCGACAGTTTGACAATCTCGTCGCCCACCAGGCTCCAGCCCACTTGAGTCGTGCCTACAAACAGGGCAACCACGGGAATCAGAGCGAGCAACACCAGATGCGCGATGTAATGCCGCGGATGCCGGGTTTCTTCGTCGCGAATGGCCCGCCAGGCATGGCCGGGGTGCGTGAACAGGTCAATGAAATGCGCAGACATTAAAATATCCTCCGCAAAATGTGTTGCCACTGCGCTCGCACCGGGGCGCAACGCAGCGGCGCGCCCGGCACTGCTAAGGCGGGTTGGGCTGGTCGTCCATCTCGGCGCTGTCGACGTCGACATCCGGCATCTTTTGTTGGCGTTGCGCTTGCTCATCGGTGTCGGCCGGCGTCTCGCCGTCGTTATCGGGAAGCTGGTCGGCATCAGGCGTGTCGCTTGGATTCAGATCAGTGCGACGGGGTGACAGCGGGTCGGGAGAATCGGGACGTGGATCATCGCCGCCCATGCCGCCCTGAAGCGTGGTTTCTGGGTTATTCATCACTACCTCCTGGCGCAGCATCTTGCTGCGCATACGCGTTGGAAATGGACGACTGCAAGGTGGTTCGAACCAGCTGACTGGCGGTACTGCGGCAGCATCCGCGGGTCGAGTCAGCCGGGCGGCGCACCGACCGGCTGCGTGCTGATTGGTTGCGCGGCGACGAGTTCAATGCCGGGCACAGGGACCGCGCCGATCAAACGTGCGCCGTCCGCTCTTTGGCTTCTGAGCTGCCAGCGCCAGGCATCGGCAAGCATGCAGTCGAGCGAGCGATGGGCCGACCAGCCCAGCTCGCGCAAGGCCTTGGCCGGGTCCGCCCAGCATTGCGCGATGTCGCCGGCGCGGCGCGGCTCATAGGTCAACGGCACGGTGACGCCACTGATCCGCTCGAAGGCCTTGACCACTTCAAGCACCGAATGCCCAAGGCCGGTGCCCAGATTCCAGACATGGATGCCGTGAGTCAGGCGCAGCGCGTGCAACGCTTTCAGGTGACCTTCGGCCAGATCCATCACATGCACGTAATCGCGGATTCCGGTGCCATCGGGCGTCAGGTAATCGGTGCCAAAAACCGACAGGGCCGGACGCTCCCCGCTTGCCACTTGCAACAGGTAGGGCAGCAGGTTGTTCGGCGTCACCGAACACGTCTCTCCGACGTCGCCCGACTCGTGCGCGCCAATCGGGTTGAAGTAGCGCAGCAGTCCGACCGACCAGCGGGGCTCGGCGTCGACCATGCTTTTCATGACGGTTTCCGCCATGAGCTTCGATTGGCCGTAAGGACTTGAGGGGTGACCGGTCGCGCAACGCTCGTTGATCGGCATCAGCGCGCAATCGTCGTAGACCGTGGCTGAGGAACTGAACACCAGGGTAAATATCCGTGCATCGGCCATCGCCTGGCAGAGGTTTACGCTGCCGCCGACGTTGTTGTCGTAATACCGCAGGGGCTCGCGCACGCTTTCACCGACGGCCTTCAATCCTGCGCAATGAATCACGGCATCAACCGGATAGCGCTCGAACAGCTCATCGAGCGTCTGACGGTCCCTGACATCACCCTCAATGAACGGGGGACGTCGGCCAGTGATTCGTGTGATGTCGTCCAGCGTTGAGCGGAAGCTGTTGCAAAGGTTGTCGAGAATGACGACTTCTTCGCCGTCCTCCATCAGCTCCAGCACCAGATGCGTACCGATGTAACCCGTGCCGCCGGTTATCAAGATCATCATCCGTCTCCGTTTACCCATTGGCTCGGCGACTGCGGGCTGCCGGACTGCGTTCTCGTCTGACGCCCTGCGGCGGCGTTGACGTGTATCGGTTTAGGGAGACGGAGTTGCCCAGTAGTTCAAGCCAGACGCTCGCCGGTGTGCGGTTCATCGGGTTCATCGGCAGAGACACTGAACGGCGGGCATCGCCTGGGCATCACATGCATTGAAGTGGCACCCTGTGATGCAGATCACCCGATGGCACTGTCAGTACATGAGTGCCGTCGAAGCCGGACACAGGGCTTCAGACTCGATTCCGCTCCCAAAAAGGAATTCGATATGAATCTTGAAGCCCGGCCGTCCCATCTTTCTCCCGTTCACGTCGACTCCGAACCGGCGGTCGCTGCCTGCGCAAGACCGACCCTGTTGTGCCTGTCGCACTTGCGCTGGGGCTTTGTCTATCAGCGCCCGCAGCATGTCATGACGCATCTGGCGAAAGACTACGACGTGCTGTTTTTCGAGGAGCCGCTGTTCGCCGAGGGCGCAGCCTGCACACTTGAAGTGGCGACGCCTGCCGCGGGCATTACGCTGCTGGTGCCGCACCTGCCGTGGGGCTTGAGCCAGTCGCAGGTCGACGCCGCGCAGCGCCGACTGCTCGATGATTATCTGACCGGGCACGCGGCAGCCGAGCTGCTGCTCTGGTATCTGACGCCGATGAGCCTGACGTTCACCGACCACCTGCACGCCAAGGTCACGATCTTCGACTGCATGGACGAACTGTCTGCGTTCAAGGGCGCGCCACCGGACCTGCTGCAAAGAGAGCAAAAGCTCATGGCTCGCGCCAATGTGGTGTTTACCGGCGGGTACAGCCTGTGGGAAGCCAAATCCAGACAACACGGCAACGCCCACTCATTGCCCAGCAGCGTGGATATCGCGCACTTCGCGGCCGCGCGCCAAACGTTGCCCGAGCCTGCCGATCAAGCCGGTATTGCTCACCCGAGGCTGGGTTTTTTCGGCGTTATCGATGAACGCTTCGACATTGCGCTGGTGGACGAGCTGGCGGCCCGGCGTCCTGACTGGCAGCTGATTCTGATCGGCCCGGTGGTGAAGATCGACGCCGCGTCGTTGCCACGCCGACCGAACATTCATTACCTGGGCCCGAAAGGCTACCCACAATTGCCGGACTATCTGTCGGGCTGGGACGTTGCCCTGATGCCCTTTGCGATCAACGAGTCGACCCGCTTTATCAGCCCCACCAAAACGCCTGAATACCTGGCCGGCGGATGCCCTGTTGTGTCCACGCCGGTACGGGACGTGGTCCGCGGTTACGGCGATTCGGGCGTGGTCACCATCGCCGCATCGGCCGAGGCCTTCATCGCGGCGGTCGAGGCCGCGCTTGAGGCAAAAACCGAAGACGGCTTCCTGCAACGCATCGATCAGGTGCTCGAAGGCATGTCGTGGGAAACCACCTGCGCCGCCATGAAGGAGCAGATCGAATGCCTCAGGTAACCGTGGAACACGCCATTCATGGCCCGTTGCATCTGAACAACGGGCAGCCGTACGACTATCTGATCGTCGGGGCAGGCTTCGCCGGCAGCGTGATTGCCGAGCGCCTGGCTGCTGGTCTGGGGCAGAACGTTCTGGTCGTCGATCGTCGTCCGCACATCGCAGGCAACGCCTACGATTGCGTCGACGAAGCCGGGGTGATGATCCATCGCTACGGTCCGCACATCTTCCATACCAACGCTCAACGCATCGTCGATTACCTGTCACGCTTCACCCAGTGGAGGGACTATTCACACCGCGTGCTGGCCCGTGTGGACGAGCATCTGGTGCCGATCCCGATCAACCTGACCACGCTCAACACACTGTTCGGACTGGACATGGATGAGGACCAGGCGCAGGCGTTTCTGGCCTCACGGGCCGAGCCGGTGGCCGATGTCCGCACGTCCGAAGACGTGGTGATCAACCAGATCGGGCGCGAGTTGTACGAGAAGTTCTTTCGAGGTTACACCCGAAAGCAGTGGGGGCTGGACCCCTCCGAGCTGGACAAGTCAGTGACTTCGCGCATTCCCACCCGCACCAATGAGGACGATCGCTACTTCACCGACACTTTCCAGATGATGCCGCTGCATGGCTACACGCGCATGTTCGAACGGATTCTCGATCATCCGCGGATCGATCTGCTGCTGGGCACCGACTTCAGGGCAGTCCGTGACCGCGTGCAATACAAGCAGCTGATTTACTGCGGCCCGATCGATGAATTTTTCGATTTCTGCTTTGGCAAACTGCCCTATCGCTCGCTGCGTTTTCAGCACGAGACACTGGCGCAAGGTCGCTTGCAGGCCGTGGCAGTGGTCAATTTCCCCGATCCGGCGGTGCCGTATACGCGGATCACCGAGTACAAACACCTCACCGGGCAGGAGCATGCGCGCACCAGCATCAGCTATGAGTTTCCCTGCGCCGAGGGTGAGCCGTATTACCCGATCCCGCGCCTGGAAAACGCCGAACTGTACAAGCGCTACAGCACACTGGCGGACAATACGCCGGGCGTGACGTTTCTCGGTCGGCTGGGCACTTACAAGTACTACAACATGGATCAGGTGGTAGGACAGGCGCTCGCGCTTTATCAGCGGATCGAACGAGAGCATTCCAGCAGTGCGCCCACGGGCGAGCTGGAAATCCGATGATCGCTGCGGGTGCCCGGCCAGCGGGTGGCCGGGATGAGTGAATCGCGCCTGTTCAGTTCATTCGTGATGGCCGGCTATGAGTGTTCTAGCCAGCGTCGCGGCGATGGTCGACGGCTGGATCTTCAAGCCTCCAGCGGCCACGCGAAATGGGTCAGCCAGGACTACGGCAGGCTGGCAGAGCTGGGTATCAAATGCGCCCGTGACGGCTTGCGCTGGCACTTGATCGAAACGCGTCCGGGGCACTACGACTGGCGCAGTTTCCTGCCGCTCTTGCAGGCCGCGCGCGACCAGGGCATTCAGGTGGTGTGGGACCTGTGTCATTACGGCTACCCGGACGACCTCGATATCTGGCGTCCGGCGTTTGTCGAGCGTTTCGCCCGGTTCGCCGGCGCGGCTGCAAGGCTGATGGTCGAGGAGGGCATCACCGCGGTGACCTATTCGCCGGTCAACGAGATTTCATTCTGGAGCTGGGCGGGCGGGGAGGTTGGCTACTTCAATCCGGGTGCGCGAGGACGAGGGCAGGAGCTCAAACACCAACTGGTGCGCGCCAGCATCGCTGCCATCGACACTATCAGGGCGCATATGCCCGACGCACGCTTCGTTCAGTGCGAACCGTTGATCCACGTGATCGCCGGTACTCAACGCGCTGGCGACATTTCCCGGGCTGAAGGCTATCGACTGGCGCAGTTCGAAGCCTGGGATCTGCTCGCGGGGCGCCAATGGCCGGGATTGGGTGGCCGCGAAGCGTATCTGGACGTCATCGGGGCCAATTTCTATCCGCAGAACCAATGGGCGCTCAGCGCGGGGAAGATCCTTCGCGGCGACGCCGATTTTCGACCGTTGGCCGGCATGCTGGCGGAGGTGCATCAACGCTACCGTCGTCCGGTGTTGCTCTCGGAAACCGGCGCCGAGGGCGACGAGCGCGTTCCCTGGCTCGACTACGTGGCGACGCAACTGGCTGCGGCGCGAGCGCGGGGTGTCTGCATCGAGGGGCTGTGCTGGTACCCGTTTCTGGATTACCCCGGCTGGGACGATGACCGCTATTGCCCCGCCGGGGTTTTCGGCTATGCAGACGGCGAAGGCAGCCGCGCGTCTTTTCACCCCTTGCATCAGGCGTTGCAAGCCCTGGGGCGAAACCCTGAACTGCGCCGTTAGCCTGCTGCCCAAGCAGTAGGCTAACGGAGGATACCGACCATGACTGATGCAAAGAAACAAACGCTCAAGCAACCTTCTGCACAAAAGCAGCCGACAGAGAAGCGACCCACGGAAAACGATGTGCCGGCCCATGCCACCGAGGCAGAAAAACAGCGACTCAAGGACTTCAACAAGGACGGCATTCCGCCGGGCTCCTGTTGAGCAGTCCACTCTGCCGACAGACGCCACGTGGCGGTTTACCTGTTCGCAAGCTCCGGGCAGTATGACGGCCTTTGATCGGCCGCAGGGGAGCCATACGACATGAGCAGCATCACCATTGACCGATATGTGCCGGGTGACGAACAGGGCATCACGGCGTTGATCGTACCGATTCAGCGTGAAGAATTCGGCATCGAAATCACCGCCGAAGATCAGCCGGACCTGATGCAGATCGAGTCGTTCTACCAGGCCGGCAACGGCGATTTCTGGGTGGCACGCAAGGACGACCAGATCATCGGCACCATTGGCTTGAAGGACATCGGCGAGGGCAATGCGGCACTGCGCAAAATGTTTGTGGGCGCACAGTGGCGAGGCCGGGAATTCGGCGTGGCCAGACAGCTGCTGGATCATTTGATCGAATCGGCGAGGGCGCGTGGCGTGCGCAAGATCTACCTGGGCACGACGGCGAAATTTCTCGCCGCGCACCGGTTCTATGAAAAGCATGGATTCGAACTGATCGACCAGCAGCAGCTTCCCGCAAGCTTTCCGCTGATGGTGGTGGACACGCGTTTCTACGCGCTGGCGCTCTGAGCCGCGCAATGTCCCGAACCTGTCATGAAGGTGCGCGCAACCAGCGCGCACCGTTGTTGCACCGCCGCCCCCCGTGTTCATTCCATCACGCTGCACTCCCGACAAACTGCTTCAAGGCGCCGTGGTCCAAGCCGACATCTCTTACAGATCCTGACCTTACCGAGGTTCTGCCTCCCATTACTTGAGTAGTCTTGATGACCCGCCTTTCCGCCGATGACCGTATCCAGGTGTCTCGGGACGCGACCGTTGAATACTGGAAGCACCTGCTGCCGATCGTCCAGATCGCCTTTGCCATCCATATTCTGCTGTTCGGCCTGTTCGTGATCGTCGACATCCCCATTCTCTGGGCCACCAACGCAGCGAGCATGGCCGCGTATGTCGCCTGCCTGCTGGCGATCCGCCGGCGTGCTTATCGCTGCGCGGGCATGCTGATCTGCACCGAAATCGTCGCTCATGCAGTAATCGCCACCTGGGTGCTGGGCTGGGACAGCAATTTTCATTTCTACGTGTTCTGCACCATTCCGATCATCGCCTTCAGTTTCCAGGCGGCGCCCATCCGTCGAGGCTGTCTGAGCGCTGCCGTCCTGGGGGTCGCGGTGCTGGGGTTCTTCTTCCGCCATCGCGTGGCGGTCACCAGCATCAGTGCCGACGTGCAAGACCTGTTCGGGCTGTTCAACGCATTCACCGCCACCGCATTGTCGTTGCATGCGACCGCGCTGTTGGTGCGATTCAACTTGTCCATGCACATGAACCTGTTTCACTCGGCCCATCGTGACAGCCTCACCAATCTGTACACCCGACGGCGCGTCATGCAACGCCTGCGTCAGGGCGCCGGCACCGCCAGGGCAACTCCCACGGCCATCGTCCTGATCGACATCGATCATTTCAAACAGATCAACGACCGCCATGGTCACGACGTCGGCGACACGGTGTTGCAGCGGATCGCTACCGTCATTTCAGGCTGCGTGCGCACCACGGATATTGCGGCACGTTGGGGTGGTGAAGAGTTTCTGGTGCTGATGCCGGACACAAGCCTGGAGGATGCGCGCCACATCGCCGAGCGCATGATGCATCAAATCCGTCAGCAGTCGGGGCTTGTCGACGGCAGGGCGCTGAGCCTGACGGCAACGCTGTCGGTGGTGACGCTGCAGGCCGACGAGACCTTCCGCGATGCGCTCAACCGTGCCGATCAGTTGCTGTATCAGGGCAAGCAGGAGGGCCGCGACCGCCTGATGCTTGCAAGCTGAAGGCGTGCGTCACTTGCGCGGCGTGGTTCTGACCCGCTTCAAGCGTGCAATGGCGATGTTGTGAAGATATTGCCGCACCGCATCATGGTGCGCCTGGCTGACGTGGTTGCAATCGAGTAACCCCAGCAGATAACCCTCGGCCATGGCGTGGTAACGCGAAACGCCCTCCCGGGTTTCGCTGGTCTGAAGTTTCGCCACCAGCTCATCGATGCGCGTGCGATTCTCGCGGGAGAACCAGCCTTCCTGCGGCGCCATGCCCGCTTCCGGATCCGGCACACCCTCACTTAAAACGTCTCTCACACGACCTCCGACCGTACAGTATTCAGACGATGACCTCGGCGGCGCTCGTGCGCCGGTTCCAGCGTCAATTCATAGCATGGAATCAACGCGAAGGGCCGAGGAACGAGCCTTGTGCGTGGCGCGTCGACCGTTCAGCCAATTCACAGAACCCTGTGTCACCGGCTTCCTCCAATTCGTGTGGCCTGACCGTTACGGGCCGATGGAGGTGCTTGTGAACAATGACATGCGCACGCAGGGCGGATCGGGTGCAGATGCGCCCATCGAACCACTGGAACCGGGCAGACCGGATATCATGCCCAACCCGCCACCTGACATACCTGACGGTGCGTCGACGGAAGGGGAACGCCCGCTCGATCCCGATGGCGGGATGCTTGAAGAAGACATGGAGGACGTGGACGTTAACAATTCGGTGTCTGAGGAAAACCCACCGAGCCAGTGATTCAGGTGAACAGGCCTACACCCGGCGGCGCGATCTCAGCATCACAGTTTGCCGATATCGCCCGTCGCCTCGGCCACCGTCGCCAATAGATCCTCGATCTCTTCGATAGAGGCCTGCAGGCTGCTGAAACACTGCGTCAGCGACTGCTTCGAGTCGACAGTCTGATTGCCCCGCAGCGGTTCGACCTGGTGCAGCTCAAGCTGTTCAAGCTCCTCCACGGCCTTGCGCAAAGTGCGCAACATGCTGGCAATGGCGATGATGTGTCGTTCGCTGGCGTTGGTCATGTTTCATCCCCGATAGAGACGCGTTCGCCTGGACTGCACTTCAGCGTAGCGGACTGCACGCCCGGAACACAATGTCGTTGGTTCGCAACCGTGTGGTTTGCTCATGACGGCTGGGCAATCTCCACCGCACGCTGACCCGCCGGCACCGGGCGGCCGAAGAAATATCCCTGAAAATGCGTGCAGCCTTCTGCGAGCAACTGTTGCAGCTGCTCGTGGTTTTCGACGCCTTCGGCGGTGGTTTTCATCATCAGGCTGGTGCTCATGCCCATGATCGCCCGAATGATTGCCAGCGCTTCTTTGCTCTCGTTCATCTCACGCACGAACGACATGTCGATCTTGATACGGTCAAACGGAAACGAGCGCAGATACCCCAGCGAGGAGTAGCCCGTGCCGAAATCGTCCAGCGAGATCGTCACGCCCAGCGCTTTCAGCGCCCGCAGCGTATCGAGGTTATCTTTGCTGTTTTCCAGCAACACCGATTCAGTGATCTCAAGTTCCAGCCGCCCGGCAGGCAAGCCGGAATCGGCCAGGGCCAGTTCGACCATGTCGACCAGACCGGTGTTGCGAAACTGCATCGGCGACAGGTTGACCGCCACCGTGTGGCGCGGATCCCAACCGGCCGCTTCCTGACACGCCAGGTTCAGCGCCCGCTTGCCGATCTCGTGAATCAAACCGGATTCTTCGGCCAGGGGAATGAAGTCATTGGGCATGATCGTGCCCTTGGTGGGGTGCGCCCAGCGCATCAGCGCCTCGTAACCCGAGATTTCGCTGCCGCGCTGCCCGACGATTGGCTGGTAATGCATCTGTAGCTGCCCCAGATGCAAGGCTGTGCGCAACTCGGTTTCGACCGCTCGGCGATTGCGCGCGGATTCATCAAGTTCCTGGCGGAAGCACTCGAAGCGATTGCGTCCGTTGCGCTTGGCCTCATACAGCGCCATGTCCGCATAACCCAGCAGCTGCTCGGGCTGGTCGTGGTCAGTGGGCGCAATGGCCACGCCGATACTGACGCCGACCAGGCAGCTGTGGCCTTCGATCATGAACGGCGTGGCGACGGCATTGATCAGTCGCTGGGCGGCGAGTTGTGCAGCGCCATCGGAATCCAGGTTCGGCAGGACGACCGCGAACTCGTCGCCGCCGAGGCGGGCGAGGGTGTCGTCGTCGCGCAGTTCTCGGCGCAGACGCTGGCCGAGCGCCCGCAGCAACTTGTCGCCGAACGCATGGCCAAGAGCGTCGTTGATGTTCTTGAAATTATCCAGATCGAGGCACAAGACTGCTGTCAGCTTCTGCGCCTGACCTGAACGGGACAGCGCGTCGACCAGTTGCTCACGCAACCGCGTCCGGTTTGACAGCCCGGTCAGTGCGTCATGGTGGGCCATATGATGAATCTGGGCCTGTGCGGCAATCTCTTCGGTGACGTCCTCGGCCACCAACAGCAGATAGTCAGATTGACCACCCGTGTGCTGGCCCCGCAGGACGCGGCTGCGCAAGGTGCGCGGACCGATGGCGGTCTGGACCAGGGTTTCCGCCTCATGGATGCGGTTGCCATGCAGCCCTCTGGCCATCTGCTGATCCAGAAAGGCCGCCGCTGCAGGGGAGACCACGTCTCTGGCGTAACCGCCGGCCATTTCAGTCTGATGCGAGGCGAACAGATAAGCCGCCTGATGGTTGGCCAGCAGAATCTTGCCGGTCTGCGCGTCCTGAGCGATCACTGCGGCCGGGATGTTGCTGATCACCGAGTCGAGAAAACGCGAGAGTGACGCCAGCTCCTTGCTCTGTCGCTCGGCCTTTTCCTTGCTTTTGAGGAGCTGCAGTTCGTGCTGGCGCTTTTCGCTGATGTCTTTAGTCACCTTCGCGAAGCCAATCAACCGGCTGCGGTCGTGTTCGTCGTAGATGGCATCGATGACCACGCTCGTCCAGAAATATGAACCGTCTTTACGCTGGCGCACGCCCTCGGCCTGGAAGCGTCCTTCGCGCCGCGCGATCGCCAGATTTTGCCGGGGAATGCCCGACGCGCGATCTTCAGGGGTGTAGAACACCGAGAAATGCTGGCCGACGATTTCCTCCGCCGTGTAACCCTTGGCCCGCTGGGCGCCCGCGTTCCAGTTCGCGACGACGCCGTCCGGAGTGAGCATGTAGATCGCATAATCCACCACGCTTTGAATGAGCAGGCGGTACATGACGTCGGAATTTTCAAGCTGCGGCATAGGAGTCACACCTCTTGATGGAGCAGAGCTCCCAGGCGCGCCTGCATCAAGGCAGGCTCGAAGCACCGTTGGGGTGGTGGCATTATGCCTACATTTAGACAAATGTTGTACCGGATATGAACCTTGTACAAGAAAATGTGCCGAGGCATGTGTTTGGGCAGTCATCCTCTCGTCTTGCGGGGTGGGAAAGCAGAAACGGGGGTGAGGGCGCGGGAACGCTCAGGCGATGTACTGGCTCAACCTGAGGTTTGATGGGAAGGATCAGAGGAGGACTAGTCTCGACCCGGTCTCCCGCCAGCGCGCGCTGCATTCGAAGCATGAACGCAACGCGCCTGGACAGCGGTCACCAGGTGCGATTTTTCAGGGAGTTAGCACCAGAGTGAAAAAAGTCGTTGGACGATCCGCTGATATCAGCTTTCCGGGGCGCCGCGTTCAACCATCTGTTGCCACTGCTGCACGCTGGGGCGCGCTTGCACCTTGGCGTGCCATGCCCGCAGCGCTTCACATTCCTCGGGCACGGCCAGCTTGACCAGCGAAGCGAAGATCATGCCGCCGAGAACGGCGATATCGGCCATCGAAAAATGATCACCGGCGACGTAGGGCTGCTGCTGCAGCACTCGGTCGAAGTAGTGCATGCCCCTTAGCGCCTTGTCACGCGTGCGCAGGCCCCATTCCTGGTTCTGATACAGCTCGACCTTCGGGCCGAGGCCCGGCGTGGCGTGGTGGAAATAGACGCTCACGGCGTCGAGAAACTCGATCTCGGCCCGCTTGGTCATCATGTGGATCAGGCCCTTTTCCAGCGGCGTTCTGCCGGTGAGCAGCGGATTGCCATCCAGAGCGTCGAGGTATTGAGTGATGGCCGTGCATTCGGCGATCAGCGTGCCGTCGTCCAGCTCGAGTACGGGTAACGTGCCGGAATAATTGATCGCCAGAAATTCCGGCTGCTTGTGCTCCCCGGTCCACAGGTTGACCGACACGAAATCAACGTGCGAAAGCATGTTTTTTTCTGCCAGCGCGATGCGCACGCGGGCAGGGTATGGACCGTTGAACCAGTCATGGATTTTCATGCGGGCGCCTGGGTTGGAAGGAGCGTCGGAGGAACGAATGTGAGGTTGCATGGTTTCACCTGTCTGTCAGTTGGTAGGTAAAACTTTGGACGCAAATCGATGCACTGTCAACCCCCTGCCTGTCAGTTGGCAGGTAACCTGATTCCGGCGTAGAATCGGGCATTGGCTGGCAAAGGAGGACACAGATGTGAGCAAGAACGCCCGTGAAGCGATTTTGGACGCCGCGAAAACCGCAGCGCAGTTGCATGGTTATGCAGGCATCAATTTCCGTAGCATTGGCGAGGCGGTAGGCGTGAAGAACGCGAGCATCTACTACCACTTCGCGAGCAAGGCCGAACTTGGCGCAGCCGTCGCGGCACGCTATTGGCAGGACACCGCTCAAGTGCTGCAAGGTATATGCGCGTCCACCGATGATCCGTTTGAATGTCTGGCGCGCTACCCCTCTATCTTTCGCACGTCGCTGGAGGACGGCAACCGCCTGTGTTTGTCCAGTTTCATGGCCGCCGAGCATGAGGATCTGCCCGACGAGGTCAAGGAACAGGTGCTGGCGTTCGCCGACACCAATGTGGACTGGCTGGCGCAGGTATTGGCCAAAACCGGGTTCGACCAACCAGGAAGTGAGCGTCGCGCCCGCGCCATTTACAGCGCGGTCGCGGGGGCACAGTTGATTGCCCGAGCGCGTCTGGACATTGCCGTGTTCGACGAACTGATCGCCAGTTACCGCGAGTCCGGCCTGATTCCGACGGCCGCTGCTTGAGGGATCTGAACGTCGCGTTTACGGCAGCGCCGCACAGGCGCGACCGGCTGACCCGGCACAACGGTCAGCCAGTCGCCTTTCACGTCCATGATGTCTCACAGTATTGCGTTGAAAATCGCGGTCAGGCGCCCGCGGGCACGCTCATCCCGCCATCTGCCATCACCACCGCACCGACAATGTAAGAGGCCCGCGCGGAAGCCAGGAAGGCCACAACTTCTGCAATTTCTTCTGGTTGGGCGGCACGCTTGATCGGCGTGTTCGCACCGTGTTGCGCCAGGAACTCGGGACCGTCATCCACGATATCGTTCAGGATGTTGGTGATCACGTCGCCGGATCCGACGGCATTGACACGGATGCCATGATCAATGGCCTCGAGCGCCAACGCTCGCGTCAACTGGGCAAGCGCACCTTTGGACGCGGCATAGGCAGCGATCGTCGGAAATGCCTGATACGCCGCATAGGACGCGATGTTGACGATGGCGCCGTGCCGATTCGGCGTCATCACTTTCACCGCTTCCCGAGCGTGCAGAAATGCGGCGGTGGTGTTCACGGCCTGAATCCGCTCCCAGTCCTCGCGGGTCATGTCCACCACACATTTGTTGATGATGATGCCAGCATTGTTGACCAGGATGTCCAGACGGCCGAAATGCGTGATGGCCGCTGCGACCGCCGCTTCGGCCGCGCCGTCCCGGGTGATGTCGGCAACCAGCGGAACCAGTCCCGGCCTTGCCAGTTGTTCCACCGTCGGGCTGATGTCTTCAGCGATTACCTTTGCTCCGCGTGCATGCAGCATCAGGGCGACGGCGCGCCCGATACCGCTGGCGGCGCCGGTGATCAGTGCCACTTGACCTTCGAATTCACGTGTATCTGCAGTCATCTCTTTCTCCCGTATGTATGCGCGGCAGCAGGCTGGCTGCCGTCGACACGTCCACCTTGCGCTATCCGGGTGTCCGCGTCTGACGGGTTTGCGCCAGACTGTCGGGGTTTTGCTTTTCTTTGCTGACTCTGGCTACGCTGTGAGGATATCTCTCCAGTAGCCGACCACAGACCTGGCACCATGGAAAAAACCGATTCGGTTCCGGATTCACCTTCACCCGCGCGCATCTCTGCGCGGAACATGCCTGATTACTTGCCGATGGGTGCGCATCAACCGGTCGGGGAACAGCTGGAATCACAGGTCCAGATTCAGTTGTTCAGGCATCGCAGCGTCGGTCAGACACTGACCGTTCCGGCTGTCGCGGAACCGCTACTGGTGCTGGTCCTGTCGGGTGCGGCGCAGGTGCAGGAGCGTGCGATCGACGAGCAATGGACTGCGACGGCGGTTGCCGCCGATGACTTCTTTCTGACGATGTCGCCGGAGCCATACGAGATGCGCTGGCAGACGGAACATGAGGCAGGCTTTGAGGTGGTGCATGTCTACCTGAGCCAACGGCTTCTGGACCTCGCTGCCCGTGACGTGTTTTCCAGCGGGCATGGTGCCGTGCGTCTTCGGGAGGTGTCGGGCGGGCATGGTGCCGTGCGTCTTCGGGAGGTGTCGGGCGGGCACGATGAGCTGCTGGCCCGGCTGGTGAGATCCCTGCTTCAAGAAATGACCTCGAAGCCCAGAGCCAGCGTGCTGTATCTGGAAAGCATCGGCCAGGCACTGGCGGTGCATCTGGTGCGATGCTACAGCGATGATGGCGGGTCGCTCAGCCGAGCCAATGCGTTGCCTGCGTACAAACTGCACCGGGCGATCGAAACCATGCGTGATGGGCTGGACAAGGCCTTCGACCTCGGCCGGCTGGCATCGCAGGCGAGCATGAGCGTTTCACACTTCAGTCGTTTGTTCAGCAAAGCGACGGGGCGCAGCCCGTCCCGGTACTTCATCCACCTGCGCATGGAAACGGCACGGCAACTGCTGCTGGAGTCGGACTTGAGCATTCTGGAGGTTGCTCTGGAAGTCGGATATGCCAGCCCGAGCCATTTTGCGCAGGTGTTCAAGCGCTACTCGGGCGTTACCCCGCGTGAATATCGGCATCCGCGATAAGCGGCTGGCGGTCTGTTCCGGCCTGCTCAGCTCGATCACTCAGTCTGAGGTGAGTCAAACACTGTCGATGCGCAATCTGCGTCTATGCTTGAGCGGCACCCCAATGGTCGCGCCGCCTGACTCGACATCACGCGCCCCGCAGGCCACAGCAGTCTCATGACAAGACCCGAACAGGGAGTCACGCGATGAAAACGCCGTTGCTCGTCACGCTGTTTTGCTGTGCCACTTTAGCGTTGACCGGGTGCTCCAGCGCCCGCGTCGATCCCAGTCAGTACTCCGGATTCCTCAAGGATTACAGCCGTCTCAAGCCCGCTGAAAGCGCCAGCGGGGCGCCTGTGATGCGCTGGATCGATCCAGACGTGAAGCTTGAAAGATACACCCGCGTGTACATCGAGCCGAGCCAGTTTTACCCCAAACCACAGCCCACGGCGGTGATCTCGGCGCAGATGCTGCAGTCGATCACCGGCTATTTCGACACCGCTCTGCGCCGCGAACTGGGGCAAAACCTGGCCCTGGCGCAAGGGCCTGGCCCCGAGACGCTCATCGTTCGGCCGGCCATCACCGCGGTCTCCACCCGTGCCGAGGGGCTGAAACCGTATGAGGTCGTGCCGATCGCGTTGGTGGCGGCGGCTGTCAACACCGCCGCCGGTGGACGGGACCAGAGCGTTGAAATCGCCACGGAAGCGGCTTTTCTGGATTCGGACACCAATAGTGTGCTTGCGCAGGTGGTGCGCAAGGGCAGTGGCAAATCGCTGGAAAACGACAAGGCACAACTGACGCTGGACGACGTCAAGCCGGTGCTCGACGGCTGGGCCAGAGACATGCGACTGGCTTACGAGAAGCTGAAGAGCAAGCACTAGCGAACGGGACAGCGGCCGCCGCGTGCCCGATCAGGTCTCGCCGCGCGAGGCGAACACCGCCTTGAGCACGGGTACCGCTGACATTGCTTTCGGCCAACCCACATAGAACGCCAGGTGGGTGACCACTCCGCCAGCCTGCTCGCGGGTCAGGCCGTTGTCCATCGCGCGATTGAGGTGAAAGGTCAGCTGCGCGGACTGATTCTGACTGATCAACGCCGCGACGGTGATCAGGCTTCGATCCCGCGGTGCGAGGTCCGTCTGGCGCCACACATCGCCGAACAGCACTTCATGGGTGTATCGGGCCAGTCCAGGCGCGGTGCTGCCTACTGCCTCGTCAACGGCAGCCCGGCGTCTGGTTCGCTCTGCGCGTCCAATTGCAGCGGTTCGCCGGCGGGAGGGGTGATCTGCGCAGGATCCAGGCCGTTTGTAAAGTGCCTGCAGGAGAGGGCGGTGCTTTTCTGCGGCGCGCTTGCGTTCTTCCTTCGACGCCGACTGATTGAATGGCCACCATTCGGTATTAAGCGTGTAAGTGTCCGTGGCCATCTTTTTACGCGCACCCACTCGGATAAAGCGGGATTTGACGACAGGCCCGATCCAGGCAGGATCCGGAGCGAGGCAGAGCTCCAGGAAACTCTCGGCATACGTGCGGCGCATCTCAAGCAGGGGAGTCCTGGTTTTGATGAGCGTCCACAAAAGGAGCCGCTCTACGTGAGTGCGGTAGGAATTGAACGTTGACTCGTTGCCGGCGTAGGATTTCAGGAAACTTCTGACGGCTCGATAACTTTCAGCGGCTTGAGGCTCGGCTGGAAAGGTTGCCAGGTAATCGGTGATGGAGGGCAGTTCATGTTTCAATGAGCTGAAGTTAAGCTGAAGCTCGACTTAGCTAGCCGCAGCTACTTCAATGGCCTCATAAAGCTCATCGACATGCGCATGTCTGCTAAAGCCCCGAAGCGCCAGGCTACTCGTTTGCATGCTCCGCCCCAGATCAGTGACCTGCCGATGCTCCCGCACTCAATCCTCCCGGTTTTATGCGTGGATTCTTGGCGATGGAGTCACAGCGAGGTACCAGCCGCTGGGTGGCCAATAGTGCGGAATGGACAAATTCCTAGGTGCCAACGCTAGTGCCTCTGTGAGGCATCCCGCATTGGTCAGCCGCAAGCCACGATTCTAGATGGCTCAAGAGAGCTTGAACCTTCGCCGACGGCTTCGGGCCTGCCGGAATCACGGCATAAACGTCGGCAGGCGCCAGCCGGTATGATTCGAGCAGCGCGATTAGCTGCCCGGTGCGCAATTCCTCACCCGCCATCAAGCGAGTACCTAGCGAAATGCCCATACCGGCCACGGTCGCTGCCAGTACGCCTGCTGCCGAGTTGATCCAAAGCTTGGCGTGTACATCGACGGAAGTGATCGTCCTGTTGCGTATAAATCGCCAGCTTTCACTGCCGAACGAGCCAGGCTGAACGATGCAATCATGTCTGGCCAGGTCTGCCGGCGTGGTCGGCACGCCATGAGCGGCGACATAGGCGGGCGCTGCAATGACGACTCGTTCGACTGTTGCAAGTTTTTTTGCACCGAATGTCGAGTCATCCAGCATCCCGATATTCAGGCGTATCGCAAGATCGACACCATCCGTAATGAGGTTTTGGCGTGCGTCGCTCATCGCCAGTTCGACCCTTAGGTCCGGATGGCTAGCCAGAAACGGCGCTAACGCCGGGATGATTGCCCGAGTCCCATACATCAGCGGCATCGCGAGTCGGATCACACCGTGGAGAGAATCTACTCCTCGGGTGGCCTGTTCGGCTTCTTCCATTTCCGCCAGCAGGCGCTTCGCGCGTTCCAGGTAGAGCGCGCCGGCATCAGTCAGGGAAACGCTACGCGTGGTGCGAAACAGGAGTTTTGTTCCTAGCCGCGTCTCTAACGCCCCGATGATGCGAGTCACCGACGGCTGCGAAAGTCCAAGCTCGCGTCCCGCCCTGGAAAGGCTCCCCGTGTCCGCCACGCGGACAAACACGGCCATTTCTTGCCAGCGATCACTCATTCGTAATTCTGATAAATGTTATAGATTTGCGGAGGGTACTCTTCCTTTAGCGAATAGCTCAATATCTTCTTCACGGCGCCAATGCCGGGAGTGCGGAGAGTTGAGATGAAGTACCAACACAAGCTCGACGAGATGCGTGAGAACTTCGATAACGGACGCTTTCCATCGGTTCAGACCCAGGCCCAGCTTGACACAATGCAGCGCGCGACCCAGGCGCTCATCGACAGCCGACAGGCAGAGAACGCTCGACTTTGCGCCAGAGTCCTCGCTTTGGGACATCGCTGGCATGACCGTGAGTTCACGGGCGCTCCCTGCTCAGGGGCCGCTGGTCGTAACTTTCTATCGCGGCGTGTGGTACCCCTATTGCAATCTTAACCTACGCGCGCTGGAGGAGATCCGGCCTGAGATTGAGGCGCGAGGCGCACGACTCATTGCGATCTCTCCCAGACGCCCGCGAACAGTCTCAAGTTGCAGCACGAGAGCAATCTGGGTTTTCCAATCCTCAGCGATGCAGGCGTGGCCGTAGCGGTCGTCTTCGGTCTGCGCTTTTGGCTGCCAATAGACCTCATCGAGGTCTACAAGCTGTTCGGAAACGACCTCGCTGAGATCAATAGCGATCCTTCCTGGGTTCTGCCGATGCCGGCGCGTTATGTCATCGGAACCGATGGCGTGATCGCCTATGCCGAGGTTAATCCGGATTGCACCCGGCGCCCAGCGCCATCTGAACCGTTGCCCGTGCTCGACCGCTTCCGCGGACGTGCGCTGGCCTGATACCTATTCATAAACCACGAAGAAGGAGTCCAGTGTATGGCTATCAAGATCTACGGAGACCCCGGCTCAGGCAGCCGTCGCCGCGTTACGGCCGCTGCGGCCCCCATGGGAATCGACATTGAGATCGTGAATATCGACCTCTTCAAGGGCGAGAGTCATACACCTGAGTTCCTTGAACTCAACCCTCACGGTTTGTCGCCCGTGATGGTAGACGGCGACTTCGTTCTCTACGAATCCGCCGCCATCAATCTTTATCTCGCTGAGAAGGCGAATAGCGACCTGGCGGGTAGATCCGCTCAGGAGAAGTACGAAATCCTTCAGTGGATGTTCTGGTCCGGCGAGCAATGGCGCGTGTTCGCAACACTCACCTTCGACGAGGTAATTGGCAAGCGCTTCATAGGTCAGTCTGCGGAGGACAAGATCGTGCAACTCGCGGCTGACAAGCTCCGTGCCGCAGCCGCAGTGCTGGATAAACATCTCGCAACACACACGTACATTGTTGGAGACCGGCTGACCTTGGCTGACTTCGATATCGCCAGCCCTTTCTCTCAGAACGAAAGAACCAGGATCCCGCTTAACGAATTCCCAAACCTGGTCGCCTGGCAGCAGCGCCTGCTACAGAACGTACCGAGCTGGGCAGCTACGAAGCGAGAAGTTGACGAACGCATTGACGGCGCTCTTGAAGTGGCTGGTATCACGCTCTAAACAGGGTGCGGGCGCCTCTTTGGGGCGTCCGGCGCCGACTGAGTAGGCAGACCCATGAATATGGTCTTGACTGGTCGGAACTCGGTCGTCACAGCATCGTCACTCTGGTTCAGAAAAACCAGGTAATTGCCGGACTCAAAAGTGATTCTGAAACCGATCTATCGAGTAGCCTGATCGTAGAGGGAGTTCAGAACGCCTTCCGCTTCGCAAACCGTGTCGTCTTCAAAGTGGGATATTGACAGTGCTGCCAGAATATTTCCCTCCTCAACAGCCGGTCGCGTCGGGCTTGAGATCGAAAGGCGGCGGTGTCGTTATGGGCGACAGATCAATCCCTGCGCTTTCACCTTTGTGGGCGCGGAAACCGACAATTTACCGGCAGAGATGACGCAGGAAATTCAGGCTTTCGCGGAGGTGAACGTCGCTTGGCTGAGCAGGCTTCTCATAGCCGCCAACCTATGCAAGCCAGAAGACGCGTTCCAGAAACCCTGAACGATGAAGAGGCTTACCCATGTTGGTATTGGGGATTGGCGTAAAGCGTGGAGCGAATTGAGGTAAGGTCCTGAACGTCCAAGTCCAGGCGATAGCCAATGCTCCGCGCCGCTGCTGGCAAACCCAACGAATTGAGTACTTTCTCGCTGTTTTCAGCCAGATTATCTGCACCGGCCAGTTGGAGCCCCGGTGGCGCTATGGTTCCGGCTTCCCAAGGCATTGCGCGAATCTGTCACAACGTAGTGATCTGTCCGTTGCGATCCAGCTCAAACACTTTGTTGCCCTGCAGTTTCTCTTTCAGCCAGCGTCCAGCCTTGCCCAATGGTCGTTGGCGCGCCCATAAAATGTCGACGCCAATTTGCCAGTCGGTGTGCGGGTAGGCCGAGAGGGGCAGTTCGACCAGTTCGCCCCTGACCAGCTCGCGCTGGATAAGCTGACGGGGGAGGGTTGCCCAACCGAGCCCAGCTCGGACCATTTCCAGCAACGCCAGGTAGCTCTCAGCTTGCCACAATTGCGTCGAACGCAGGTACTCGCTGCTGGGCAATTTGTTCGCGTGCGCGCTGAATGCCAACCGTCGATGTACGTGCAGGTCATCGAACGTCACGGTATCGAGTTGTGCCAGTGGATGATCGGGATGGCAGACGTGCAGCATGATCAATTTGCCCAATTGCTGAAACGCCAGTTCTTTCGCATAGCCCGGTTGCGAAAACGCCACGCCGAGTTCGGCCGCTCCACTGCTCACCAGTTCACTGACGTCACCGTGCACCGGATGGCGGATGATCAGGTCCACGAAGGGAAACGCCTGCTCGAAGGCCTTGAGCACCGGCATGATGGGTCCGTAGGGCGTTTCGATGGCCAAGGTCACGCTGGGTTCGACGTTATCCGACAGGCATTGGGCATGTGCCTCGAAGGTCATACAGCGCTCGAGCACGGCTTCTGCGTGGGTCAGCAATTTGTGGCCGCTGGCGGTGAGGGCAGGGCTGCGGTTGGTGCGATCAAACAGATCAATGCCCAGATCGGTTTCCAGATTGGCAATCGCTGCGCTGATGGTCGATTGCGTCTTGCCCAATTTACGTCCAGCGGCAGAGAAAGAGCCGCTTTTGACCACTTGGGCAAACATCTGCAGTTGATCGAGTGAAAAGCGCAATCAGTTTTACTCCTGGGCGAACGTGGCGGTTTAAGCATCAAGAAGAGTGCATGAGTGGGCCGCGAGTTGGCCATCGAAAAAATCGATAGTAGCCAATTTGTTTCATCGCTAAAAGCGCTCGAATATGGCTCTGCGTCAATCTATTCGAGGGCGGAGCCATGGGGCGACCGCCCCTGCGAATGAATGCGATCTCACCCTCTGCCGCACTTTCAGGAGCTTGTGACATGAATACACAACGCGTTCATCCGGTGGACGAGGTTTTGCCCATGCGTCAGTTGCTTACTTTCGGCTTGCAGCATGTGCTGGTGATGTATGCAGGGGCGGTCGCTGTGCCACTGATCCTGGGCAGTGCAATGGGGTTGACTTCGGCGCAGATAATTTTGCTGATCAACGCCAACCTGCTGACGTCCGGCGTGGCCACGCTGATTCAGACGCTCGGGTTCTGGAAGTTCGGTGCGCGCTTGCCGCTGATCCAAGGCTGCTCGTTCATTGCCCTGGCGCCGATGGTCATGATCGGCAAGGATTTCGGGCTCAGTCAGATATTCGGGGCGGTCATTGCCGCAGGCTTTATTACGATTGCCCTGGCACCGGTATTCAGCCGTCTGTTGCGATACTTTCCCCCTGTGGTGATTGGCAGCCTGATTACCATCATCGGCGTCTCGCTGATGCCGGCTGCCGCGATCTGGCTGGGCGGCGGCAACCCTGGCGCGGCAGATTTCGGCAGCCCCGCCAATCTGTTGCTCGGCCTGACGACGGTCAGCGTGACGCTGGTGATCTATGCCCGATTTAATGGCTTTATCGGCAACCTCAGTGTGCTTATCGGATTGTTTGTCGGCAGCCTGATCGCCGCAGCCTGTGGCATGACCCATTTCAGTCGAGTGAGCGAAGCGGCTTGGTTTGAAATGAGCGCTCCGATGGCATTCGGCGCGCCGCAATTCTCGCTGGGGCCGATTCTGATCATGACCCTGGCAATGCTGGTGATCATGGCGGAGACCACTGGCAATTGCCTGGCGATCGGCAAATTGACCGGCAAGCAGACTACTCAAATAACCCTGGGCAATGCGTTCCGCGCTGATGGTCTGTCGACTATGCTCGGTGGCTTGTTCAACAGTTTCCCCTACAACGCCTTCACTCAGAACACCGGTTTGATTGCGCTCTCAAACGTCAAGAGCCGCTTCGTCGTGGCGGCTGCCGGGGCCATCATGGTGCTAATGGGGATGTTCCCCAAACTGGGTGCATTGATCGCAGCGGTGCCCACTCCCGTGCTGGGTGGTTGCGCGATCGTGATGTTCGGCATGACCACCGTGGCAGGGATTCAGGAACTTTCGCGCGTGCAGTTCGAAGGCACTCGCAACGCCATCATCGTCGCGGTGTCGGTCAGTGTCGGCGTGTTGCCGATGTCTTTCCCTCCGTTGTTCGAGCACGTCGGCTCTACGCTGAAACTGGTGCTGGACAGCGGGATTTTTCTCGGTGCGATTACTGCCATTCTGCTCAACGTGCTGCTCAACAATGAAAAAGAATCGACCGACAGCGTTGGCGTCTCAGCGGCTGAATGAGTCGACTGATCTTTGTTTTTTCACTGCCCAAGGAGTTCCCATGAATCAATTCACTCAGCCCATTCCGGCCGGCGTCAGCGATCTGGATCTGGGGTTGCTGCGCCAGGCCATCGCCTTGTCGCAGGCATCAAAACAACGTGGTCGTCATCCATTCGCGGCGCTGGTGGCTGACCGCGATGGCAAGGTGATTGTCGAAGCAGGCAACAATTCGATGCCGCCGCAGGGCGATCCCACGCAGCACGCCGAACTGGTCGCTGCGGCTGGCGCCGCGAAGATTTTGTCTGCGCAAGAGCTGGAGCAGTGCACGCTGTACACCAGTGCCGAGCCCTGCTGCATGTGTGCCGGTGCGGTGTATTGGACCGGGATTGGACGCGTGGTTTACGCCTTGTCGGAGCACTTGTTACTTGGGCTGACGGGGGATCATCCCGAGAACCCGACGTTTGCTTTGCCGTGTCGCGAAGTATTTACCAGGGGCCAGCGCAAGGTCAGCGTATTGGGGCCGATGCTAGAAGCCGAGGCCGCCGAAGCTCATATAGGGTTCTGGTCATAAAGGGGTTCTGCCGGAACGTCAGGCTGGGAGGCTGGGGCTCTTTCATCACAGCGGCTAGCTCCAGCGTATCGATGTCCTCGATAGCCCCGCCTGCGGCTTTAAGTAACTCTCTGCCGATAGAAGAATGATTCGGAGCAGAAGGTCGACGCTACATAGTAAGCCACTGGTTGGTCAAGCGGCTGCTTTTGGCCTAAAGCAGTCAATCATGACCAGCACTGTCGACCAGTGTCCGTATGGATTCGCAGACATTGAGATTCGGACAGTCGCTAGCGCGTGCCGACGCCTCTGAGAAGACCATGAAGATATTTTATGAAAGCGCCAGCGTTCCACGACCATGCTCCAAGTAAAAAGCAAGAGATGAGTATCATGCGGTAAAGAGCACCGTCACCGACGGGTTGCTTTGTCATGCTGGCTGAGCTAAGGGCGAGAATAAATACCGATAGGAGAAAGAAAAAGAGTGCCCTTCCCAGCAGGTACAGCAGAACCCGGATCGTGGGACGCTCGATCCACTGACTGGGCTTTATTCGAACGGTTATCGCCCACGTCAGATGGAAGAGTGACGCATAGGCAAAGCACACCCATGCATAGCGGGCAACATGGTCGCTGATGGAGAACCAGGAGAACGGCGGTAACAGCTTCAGCGTTAGGCCCAAGCTGACGTTTCCGGCGCCCAGCGTATAGAGTCCCAGCCCCAACAACGCATACAGACCCACGACCACTACGAATTTCAAATACACTCCCGTTTGCTCCAGTGGAACGGTTTGAGCAGGGGCGCTCCAACAAAGGGAGATTCAGGTGACGAGTTATTTGTTGACCTGACTCCCACTCCAAGCCCGGTTTGAGCAAGCACGATGATGACGTTGGGGGCTGCGCCTGTCTCAGTGCCCCATTTAGAAGTGGTCCCAACTGGGTTGGCCCGCAAGCTCTTGCGCGAGGTAGTCTACAAAGCTGCGTAGCTTGGACGGAAGGTACTTCGAGGTTTGGTACACGGCATGGATCTCGAGATCCGCAGGCTTGAAATCAGGCAGCAACTGGATGAGAGAGCCATCGCGTAGGTGCGGTCCGAATACGAAAGTTGGGCCATAGGCGATGCCCAGCCCTTCAAAAGTTGCAGACAAAAGCATCTGCATGTTGTTGGCCTGCATACGTACCGGCCCGTCGATCAGGTGTGGATTGCTTCCACCGTCATGTAACACCCAGGCACCGGACGAGACCGCTTCGCTGAACGCCAGTCGGGGAGCAGATTCTAGATCTTGCGGGTGTTTGGGGATACCTATGAGTTCGAGGTAAGCCGGGCTAGCGCAAAGCACCATTCGACACGGCGCCAATGGCCTTGCGATCAGAGATGAGTCAGGGAGCCGGCCAATCCTGATGGCGACATCAATCCCGGACGCATGGAGATCAATATACCGATCATCGGCAATGACCTCAGCGTTGACTTGAGGATGGGCTGTAAGCCAGCGACCGATGATTGGAGCAACATGAAGCTCGCCAAATGTCACTGGGACTGCGATGCGTAGCGTACCTCGGATGACGACACCGCTGTCGCTAGCTTCCTGGCCTGCTTCTTCAAACTCTTCAATGATGCGTTTACAACGCAGGTAGTACGCTCGCCCTGCATCAGTAGCGCTGAGTTTACGAGTGCTGCGTTGGATCAAGCGGACACCGAGCTGAGACTCCAAAGCACTTACATGCTTGCCGGCCATTGAGGCTGAGAAACCGTAACGGCGACCAGCAGCGACCAAGCTGCCGTCCTCTAGCGCAGAGACAAAAATGCTGATGCTGGTAAACCGGTCCATTGCTTTCATTCGATAGCCAGAAGACGGAGTGATGATAGCAATTTGTGGATTATCGTCTGTACGTTATCTATCTAACATGCAGCCGAACAGTCCCATTAGAAGGTGCTTACGGATGGTTTTGCTCGCAAACGGTATCAACATTGGCTTCAAAGACGAGGGTAAGGGAACTTCAGCAATCGTGTTCCTCCATTACTGGGGAGGCTCGTCACGCACTTGGGACGACGTAGTTGCAGCCTTGCCTTCAGGCTATCGTCTGATCAGACCAGACCTGCGCGGGTGGGGGGACTCTCTACCCGCTCAGTCGGCAACAGCTTCCAGCTACGCCCTTGGCGATTTTGTGGCAGATGCTCAAGCGCTGTTTGAGCAATTAGAGCTTGAGAACTATGTGCTGGTTGGCCATTCGATGGGTGGGAAAATCGCGCAGCTCTTGGCGTCCAAGCGTCCTGCCGGGTTGAAGGGGCTGGTGCTCGTTGCCCCTGCACCCCCGGGTCCGCTGAATTTGCCGCCGCCGGCTCTTGAAGCTATGGCATCCGCTTATGAGTCTGCCGATTCGGTGGGGATGGCAATTGATCACATGCTCACGGGAAAATCACTGGGTGAAAAGCACCGTAAGCAGCTAATCGAGGACAGCCTTAAAGGGTTGCCGGAAGCGAAGGCAGCATGGCCTAAGTCCACTAGCCAAGAGGACATAACCGGTGAAGTCGGCAAGATCAATGTCCCAACACTGATCATTGCAGGGGAGTTGGATAAAGTCGACAGCCCCGCGGTCTTGAAGGCCGAGCTTCTTACGCGAATTCCTCGCGCCCGCTTGGTTGAGCTGGCCAGCACAGGGCATTTGTCTCCGCTGGAGTCGCCGACAGAAATCGCTGATTCCATTGTGAACTTCATCGAGGAACTGCCCGCCTGAAAAAGGCAAGAAACCGTTGAGTGGGCAGCTGCGCAGGCCGCTCACTCCCGAATAGCCGTAGCTGGCGGCCGCAGTGCCGACCGGGCTTCAGCAGGTTGGGCTATGGAGCAAGAGTCGCCAGTTCGTTGACAGCCTTTGTTCAGATCAGCTTGCGTTAGCTAGCAGTCTTGTCACTGCTGCCGCAATGACCAGTCGATCTCACTCGCCCGATGTGTCGGCACGCGCGTGACAACGTCTTTCAAACAAGTCTAAAGATCAAGCCGATTCGGCCCCGCCGACAGCCCGGTGTGTACGCGTTTATTCGTCCTGACGGCGCGTGTAGTGCAGTAAGCGATCTGTTTCTGTCTTGACTGCCCGATAACACTCGCAGCTGAGCCTCTCCAGACGCGGACGATCCAGCACCGTGATTTGTCCGCGGCTGTATTCGATGACGCCCTGGCGTTGCAGTTTACCTGCCGCTTCCGTCACGCCTTCCCGACGCACGCCGAGCATGTTGGCGATCAATTCCTGAGTCATGTTCAGGTGATTGCCCTGCAAGCGATCAAGGGACAGCAGCAGCCAGCGGCACAGCTGCTGATCGATCGAGTGATGACGGTTGCACAAGGCGGTCTGTGACATCTGCGTGATCAGCGCCTGGGTGTAGCGCAGCATGAGCAGGAGGAGATCGCCGTGGCGGTTGAACTCCTTTTTCAGCTTTTGCCCCGGCAGCCTGAAGGCGAATCCCGTGCTTTGCACCACGGCACGACTGGAGGTGCTTTCGCCCCCCATGAATAGCGCGATACCGACCAGCCCCTCATTGCCCACCACCGCAATTTCTGCGGACGAGCCATTTTCAGTGACATGCAGCAAGGATACGATCGAGTCGGTCGGAAAATACACGTGACGCAGGGTATCGCCGGGTTCGTACAGCACATCGCCCAGCGCCAGGCGCACCTGCTCAAGATGGGGTGCAAGGCGCTTCAGCTCGTCCGCCGGGAGCGCGGCGAGCATGTGGTTGTCGCTGGGCCGGGGTGGGGCTGGCATGGCAAGGCACCGTCATTAAGGAGAGGGCGTACCGGGTCAGGGTACACGCTTGTACCCCGGTGCTGGGGCCTTATCATGACTCATCGACGGCCTGTACAGGGTCCAGCACCTGAGGCCTGAGTGATGAGGCGCGGCAATCGACCTGAACCCAGTGTTCGCCGCCTTCGTCGTTAAGCTTCAGCAGGTTGTCATCCAGAGGCTGACCGTCGCGGATCATCGAGGTCGAGTCCGAGCTGCCCTGGCGGACGTCAAAATGATAAAGGGCGTTTTTGACGCGGTAGTGCAGGATAAAACCGGGCCAGCCAACAGGAATGAGCGGTTCGAGCCTCAAGGTCAGGCCTACACGTTGTAAACCCAGCAGCGACTCGACGATCAAGCGGTACATCCAGCCAGCGGAACCTGTGTACCAGGTCCAGCCGCCACGCCCGGCATGGGGTGCGGTGCCGTACACATCGGCAGCCATGACATAAGGCTCTACCTTGTAGGCGTCGATCCGCGCCTGGTTGGCAGGGGCGGCAGGGTTGATCAGGTTGAGTACTTCCCAGGCTTTGCTGGCATCCCCCAGTTGGGCGAAAGCCATCCCTGCCCAGACCGCCGCATGGGTGTACTGACCGCCGTTCTCCCGCACGCCGGGCACATAGCCCTTGATGTAGCCGGGTTCCAGAACGCCCTTGTCGAAAGGAGGGTCAAGCAGCAGCACCGCGCGGATATCCCGCTTTATCAAATGTTCGTCCAGTGACGCCATGGCCTGGCGTTGTCGCGTCAGCGACGCGGCGCCCGACAGCACTGACCAGCTCTGCGCGATCGAGTCGATGCGGCATTCTTCGTTGCTTGCCGAGCCGAGCAACTGGCCGTTGTCGAACCAGGCGCGGCGATACCAGGCGCCGTCCCAGGCGTGCTGATCGAGGTCACGCCGCAGCGCATGCGCTTCTTCGTTGCATCGATTGGCAAACGCCTGATCGCCGTGCAGGCGTGCCGTCTCAGTGAACTGCTCCAAAACCTCATAACCGAAAAACCCCAGCCAGACACTTTCACCCTCGCCCAGATGACCGACTTGATTCATGCCATCGTTCCAGTCGCCGCTGCCCATCAGTGGCAAGCCGTGACGACCCCGTCGCAGGCTGTGTTTGACGGCGCGCACGCAATGCTGATACAGCGACTCCTGCAAGGCCGACGTCCCTGGGAGGTCGTAATAGGACTCTTCATTTGGAGCAAGCGGGCGTCCTTCCAGATAGCCTGCCGTTTCGTTGAGTACACCGGCGTCGCCAGTCACTTTGACATAGCGACTGGTGGCGGCGACCAGCCACAGGAAATCATCAGAACACGCAGTGCGCACCCCACGGTTCATCGGTGGGTGCCACCAGTGCTGAACGTCGCCCTCGACGTATTGATGCCCGGCACACAGCAACAGGTGCGCGCGAACGGCGGCGGGATCGGCGTGAATCATCGCCATGCTGTCTTGCAGTTGGTCGCGAAAGCCAATGGCGCCGCCGGACTGGTAGTAGCCGCTGCGAGCCTGGAAGCGACAGGCAATGACCTGATACATCAGCCAGCCGTTGACCATGACATCTACCGATGGCGCGCAGGTCTCGATGCGAATGACGCCCAGCACCGAACGCCAGTGCTCGCGGACTTTCTTGAGTTCCGCCGCGGCGGCCTGACTGCCCCTGAAGCGTTGTACGGTCTGGCTCGCCGCCTGCGTCGAGGTGTCTGCACCCAGGCGCAGGATGACTTCCTGGTCATGGCCTTCAGCCAGCTCGACTGATACTTGCAACGCCCCGCAAGGGTCCAGCCCACCACCCACCCGGCCTGATAACCCCGCGTGAGCCATGGCCGCGGGCGAGGCGAGCGTTCCGCTGCGGCCCAGGAATTCGGTGCGGTCAGCGCTGACGCCGTGCTCGACGGTGTCGGTGTCGAAAAACGCCACCCTTTCTGAAAACTCCAGTGAATAGGCATTGCGGGCGAAAAGGGCACCTGTCACCGGATCTGACTGGGTGACCACGTGCATGGCCGACTTGCTGCGCAGATCCCCCAGCACCCATTCCACAAAGCCTGTCACCGACAGCGTGCGGGCGCGCCCGGAGCGGTTGGTCAGCAACAAGCGAGAAAACTTGATGGGGGCGTCCAGGGCCACGTAGATCCACAACTCACTGTGAATGCCGTCTTCTTCATGTTCAAACACGCTGTAACCGAAGCCATGTCGCGTGCGATACGGGCCAACGCCCGGGCAGGGTTGTGGCGTTGGCGACCAGAAATGCCCGGTCTCTTCATCGCGCAGATAGATGGCTTCGCCACTGCAATCAGTGACCGGATCGTTGTGCCAGGGACTCAGACGAAACTCATGGGCGTTCTCAGCCCAGGTGTAGGCACTGCCCGCTTGCGAGATCACGGTGCCCAAACGCGCGTTGGCCAGCACGTTGGCCCAGGGCGCAGGCGTGGGGTGCGCAGCCAGACCGGTGATGATGTATTCGCTGCCATCGGCGCTGAAACCGCCATAGGCATTGCTCAGTACCAATGGCGAATGGCTGGGCATGGCCGAGCTCGACGTCGCCTGGTACTGCCGGGTGGCCACGAACGGCGCATGCACCGGTGAAACCCTGCGCCGATGAACCTGCTCGGCCAGGGTGCCGAAGCCTTCGCTCAGAACCAGCCGGGCCACGGACAGCACCAACATACGGTCGTCCGCCGATATCTGCTGGGCGGGGCGCACGAAGATGCCGCCCGGACGATCCAGCAGCGTCGCTTCGCTGCCCGACGTGATCAAGCCCATGATTGCGTCCTGCAACTGCTGCCGATAGCCCGCCTGATCCTCGTTCCAGATCAGCAGATCCACCACCAGCCCCTTTTGCCGCCAATAGGCGTGGGCCTGCACCAGTTGCCGGACCAGCTCGATGTTTTCCAGGCTGTAGATCTGCAACAGCACGATAGGCAGATCGCCTGAAATCGCCTGCCCCCAGAGCCCTGACTGATTGCGTCGGTTGGCGATCAGGACGGCCGCGTCGGCGCGCATCGAGGTGTTGGCGTAGAGTAAGGAGGACGCCATTTGCTCGAACAGCCGGGCGTCGGGCAACGACCCGTTGAGCTGGCGCAGCAGCACTTGGCTGTGGGTCCAGGACAGGTCGAACACACGATCGGCCAAGTGGCGGTCGCGGTATTTGTTGATCAGCGACAGGCAGTCGTCGCGGCTGTTGGCGACACCGGTCACCAGATCGATGGTCGCTTGCTGGCCGGGTCGCAGCGTGACCCGGCAGCGGATGGCGACCACCGGGTCGAGTACCCGGCCAGCGGTGTTCGACAGCCGCACGCAGCCGGCATCCAGGGCCTGGGGCGAGACCAGGCTGCGTGCTCGCCCAATGAACTCCATGCGGTCCGTCTCATAGGAAATGTCGTCGATGTCGACCCCGTGCGCCGCCAGTAAATGGCACATCCAGGGCGTCGGTTCATCGCGGGCACGCGGCCTGCGACTGCAGACAATGGCTTGCAGCGAGGGCAGCAGCTCAGTCTGCACGAACAGTTTGCTGAACGCCGGGTGCATGGCGTCATTGCTCGACGCAGTGAGCACCATTTCGGCGTAGGTGGTGATCTCCAGTGTCTTGGCGAACGCTGCGCGGTTGGTGAGGTGCAATCGTCGCAGTTCGATGTCGTCTTCAGGTGAGACGACGATCTCCAGATGGGTGTCGAAATCCAGATTTCGCGCCCTGAACTCGGCCCGGGAGTCGCTGAAAATGGTTTCGTGGCTTTCAGGCTGATACAGGGTGGGTTGATAGGCCGCTGACCAGACTGTGGCGGTCTCGACATCACGCAGGTAGCAGAACATGCCCCAATTGTCTTGGGTGGTGTCTTCCTGCCAGCGAGTGACCGCCATGTCATGGCGACGGCTGTAACCGCCGCCACCACTGGTCAGCATCACGTGGTAGCGACCATTGGACAGCAATTGGACGGCCGGACGTTTGCGGCCTGGGTCGGCAAATACTCGTAGGCCCGGGTCTTGGCCACTGTCACCGAGCGGCGGCGATTGCTCGGTTTTCAGATAGGGCGCGGCGGCCTTGGGTACGCGTTCCTGCAACAGCAACAGCGCGGATTGCAGCGCCGGGTCCGCTGCAAAACGCCGTTGCATGGGATGATCCAGCAGCAGGCTGGTCAAGGCCAGCAGACTCATGCCCTGATGGTGAGCCATGAACGACTGGACCACAGCGAACGGCTGGCTGCGGGGTAAACGCGCTTCGGTGTAGTCCACCGCTTCATACATGCCGAAACGCCCCGACGCCCCCTGCAAGGCCAGGCGCTGCAGGTTCTTGCAGGCAGCGCTGGCATCGATCATCAGCGCCAGCGCGCTGGCGTAGGGGGCGATCACGATGTCGTCGCTCAGCCCGCGTTTGAGGCCCAGACCCTGAACGCCAAAAGCCCGGTACTGATAATTCAGATGCGCATCGAGGGTGTAGTAGCCCGATTCCGACACGCCCCAGGGAATGCCCAGGGCCTTGCCGTGTTCGATCTGGACCGCCACGGCGGCGCGACAGGTCTGGTCCAGCAGACTGCCGTCGTAGCTGGGCATGATCAGCATCGGCATCAGGTATTCGAACATCGAGCCGGACCATGACAGCAGCGTCGGCACCCCCGCGTTTTCGCCCAGCAACCTGCCGAGGGTGAACCAGGCGCGCTGGGGCATTTGTCCCTGGGCGATGGTCACGTAATTGGTCAGCCGTACTTCAGAGGCCAACAGGTCGTAATAGCCAGTGTCGAGTCGACGCTCGTCAGTGTTGTAACCGATGACAAACAGGTCACGCGGGCTGTCGTAGAGCAACGAGAAGTCCATCTGCGCCATTTCACCTGCGAGCGATATCAGGCGGTCCAGAAGGTTCAGCCGCTCCGTGGCGACGCGACGTACCTGCTCGATGTCGCTTCGCCGCCCGACATCCCATTGCGCGGTGTCCAGGCTTGCCAGTTGGCGCAGGGTATAAGGGGAGACCTGCGGGCCGGCCAGTGGCGCGGGCAGTCGAAAGCGTTGCAGTTCTTCAGTCCAGTCGACGCACTGAGCGATGAAGGCTTGTTGCCAATAGACGCTCTCTTCATCGTTCCCCAGTTGAGCGCTTGAAACCATGCCTCGAGCGGTGTGCAACAGGTCCGCCAAGGCGTCCGGATCAAGCGTTTGCGAGGCGCGCTCAAGTTCTTTTCTCAGCTGATTGAGTGGGGAATCCTCGGCCTCGCTGGCGTGTCGCGCCTGGGTCAAGGTATCCAGCGTGTCGCGCAGACCGTTGATCACGGCCAGTCCGCCCATCGGGGCGTCGGCGATTTGTGCCAGGCCCGCGCGCAGGGTCAACAACAGCCCGGCCAGGTTACCGCTGTCCACCGTCGAGACATAGCGTGGCTGCAGAGGCTCGCGCGTCTGCGTGTCGTACCAGTTGTAGAAATGCTGCCGATGCCGTTCAAGGCCATTCATGCTGTCCAGCGATGCGGCCAGTCGTGTCAGCAGACGTTCGCTGCTCAGATACCCGAAGTCATGGGCGGCCAGGTGGCCGAGCAACGACATGCCCATGTTGGTCGGTGAGGTGCGATGGGCAATGGCGGCCCTGGGGGCTTCCTGCACATTGTCAGGCGGCAGCCAGCTGTCTTGCGACCCGACGTACTGGTCGAAGAAGGCCCAGGTCCGGCGGGCCAGCACGCGCAAGAAACGCAGGTCCTGCTCCGACGGTTTGAACACCGACTCCCCGGCAGGCGAACTGAGCCGCCAGGCCATCCACGGACCTGCCAGCCATGCCAGCAGCAGGGGGCTGGCGATGATCAGGGTCAGCGGCGTATCGAGCAGCAGCGCGACAGTGATCAGTGCCAGCGTCGGAGCGATCCACATCAACCGATAAAAACCCGGCAACCGGCTCTGGGTCATGCGCTCGACTTCCCGCGAGGGCTGCCACTGCAACAGCAGCCGCCTGCTGAAACCGAGCCGCCACAGCGAGCGCAGGATTGCGTCGGTGCTGTACAGCATCTCGAAGGGCAACCAGGCCAGCGCCAGGCAGACGCGGGCAAGTTCTTGCCCAAGATCCCCCATCAGCGCCACAAGGTGTTGCCGGTAGGGCACACCGGCGGGTGGCTGCATCAGTTCGGTCGTGGCGCGAAGCACCGGCTGAACCACCAGCAAGCCGACGACCGTCAGCGTCCAACCCAGCGGCTCACTGCTGGCGAGCCACGCCCACGCCAGCATCATCAACGTCGACAGCGGCTCCAGGCTGCGCCGCAGGTTGTCGAGAATCTTCCAGCGCGCCATGACGCTGAGCCGATTGAGCATCCACGCGCCGGTCGCGTTGCGGGTCCAGGGCAAGACCCATGGCAGCAACTGCCAGTCTCCGCGAATCCAGCGATGCCGACGTTTGACATCGGCGTTGTAGCCCGAAGGGTATTGTTCATACAGCTGCACATCACTGAGCAGGCCCGAGCGCGCATAGCAGCCTTCGATCAGGTCGTGGCTGAGGATCTGGTTATTGGGCAGGCAACCTTCGAGCGCGCAGGTGAACGCGTCCACGTCATAGATGCCTTTGCCGATGAAAGAGCCTTGCTGGAACAGGTCCTGGTAGACGTCCGACACCGCCCGGGTATAGGGGTCGACACCCGCGTCGCTGCCGAAAAGTCGTGCATAGGTCGAGCGCGTGACGCTGGTCAGGCTGATACCCACCCGGGGCTGCAACACCGCATAGCCGGCAATGATTTGTTCGCCCATGGCATCGAAGACCGGTTTGTTCAGCGGGTGCATCATGGCGGCCACGCATTGGCTTGCGGCGTCACGGGGCAGCAGGGTGTCGGTGTCCAGGGTGATCACGTAGCGGGCACTTTGCAGCGGGGTGATGTCGCCGACAATGGCGTTAAAGCGCTCCCGCCCACTGCCACGCAGCAGCGCGTTGAGTTCAATCAGCTTGCCGCGCTTGCGTTCATGGCCCATCCAGACTCGCTCGCCCGGATTCCAGCGACGAGGCCGGTGCAGCAGGAAGAACCGGTCAGTGATCCCATCAGGGTATTTGCGGTTGAGCTGGGTGATTGCACCCGAGGCCCGGGCGATCAGCTCGGCGTCCTGCGGCAGAGACTCTTCAGCGGCATCGAGCAGGTCAGTGAGCAAGGCGAAGTACAGGTTGCTGTCGCGGTTGGCGAGAAAGCGCACCTCAAGGCCCTCCACCAACTCATCCACATCGGCGAGATGTGCGATGAGCGTAGGGATGACCACCAGCGTTCGAGCATCGTCGGGGATCCCTTGGGCGTAGTCCATTTTTGGCAAGACGGCAGGCTGCAGGCTGAAGGTTACCAGCCAGTTGATCAGGCTGATCGCCAGGCGGCTGACCATGATCATGCAAGGAATCGCCAGGACCAGCAGCGCCACATCCGGCATGCCGTCGCGATGCGCGGATGAAAGTAGCGGCCACGCAAAGATCAGCGTCAGCAGCGACACCGGAGCCAGGTAAAAGATGAGCGGTGAGCGCTGCAACAGGCGTTTCCAGCGCTCATGAATCGGCACCCGGGCGTTGAGTCTTTCTTCCAATAGGGGCAGTCCGTCGCTGATCAGGTAATAGCCGACATGGTGCGTCAGAACCTCGCAAGAGACCGCCGCTGCCTGAGCCGCGGCAAGGTCGATCGCGACGCGTGCCACCTGAATTTCCGAGTGCTGCGTACAGCGCCGGGCAAGGCGTTCGATGACATGCCGATAGCTGTCGCGGGTGCGAAAGCCCATCGTCCGGTAAACCGCTGCGGGGTCTTCACTCAGGATCTGTTCGACATGACTCATCGACTCGACAAACTCCCGCCAGTCCGTGGCGGATAATAATCGCAAGCTGCCTATGCTGTTACTGATGGAGACCTGATCGGCCGCCTGTTGCTGGGCATCGAGCTGAACCTGACGCTCGATGCTGGAGCCTTTTTCCCCCAGCATCTGCTCGATCCAGTTAAGGGGTAACGCCAATGCAGCACTCTGACCTTGCAAGCGTCGGGTGAATTCGGCGACGAAAGCCGCGGTCATCGGCGGGGTAGACCGGGCCATGTCGGCGACGGTCAGCACCACGCTCTTGACATCGCGTTCCGAAGTTTCGATCAGACGCTCGGCCCAGTCATCGGCCAGGTTACGATCGTCCGCGTTGGCCATCACCCGAGAGGCGACGCGGCGCAGGTTTTCGATCAGCGCCAGTCGCAACATGATCGGGATCGCCCACAGCTCGCCGAGGGCCAGCGGCATGACGGTCTGATACGAGAAGATGAAGCGGCTCAGGCCCTGTCCGTCGACCCGCCCGTCGCCATGGGAGATCGTTTCCAGAGCAATGTCGTAGACCCGCGGAAGCCCCGCAGAAGGCCCGTTTATCAGGCGCGGTAATTCTCGGCTGTAATCTTTGGGCAGATGGGTTCTGGCGGTGCGAATGTGCTCCTCGATCAGGAAGTAATTGTCCAGCAGCCATTCGGCCGCTGGAGTGACACGACGGCTGGAGACCTGCGCCTCGGACAGCACCGTGCAACTGCGTTTAAGCAGAGACTCGTTGTCGTCGAGCCTGCTCAGCATCGCGTCGCGCGCCGAAAGGGCGCTCAGCTGATGCTGTCTCGCCAGGGTGATGCCATGGCTGGCCATCTGATCGGCGCTGAAGAGCTCGGCGCGCAGAATCGGTTCGTATTTGAACCGAGCGGGGGAAAGCGACCCGTTCCGGTAAATCCCGGACAAGCGAGCAACCACTCCCCGTACACGTGTCCATGTGCTATTCATCAGTTGTGAGCCTGAGACGCGTGGCTGTCATCGCGCGAGTTTTTCAGAGGTGCGCCGATGTAGCCCGTCAGCGCCTGGCAGCGCTTTTCCACACGCCGCTGTGCAGCGCTGAGTGTGGCGATAGGCGGGCAGGTGCGTCTGTGCGCTGGCGAACATAGGGGAGGGCAGGATCCAACCTGGCGATCCCGGCGGGGCCAAGGGTAATCCGGTCGCCGTTCTGCCGGGCTATCACATCTGAGTGGCTGCTATTGGCCGAATGCAATTAGCCCATGGTCGGCCGCTTCCGACCCAAAATAGCCCTTCGTGAAGGGCAGGTTCTTGCACGGCCTACGACTTACCTAGGGCAGTTGGATGGGTACATCGATCAATCCACTTTCTTGCTCTCGGGCGGGTTGCTCGACTTTGCCTGCGGGGTTTCGCGGAACTCCTTCCAAGCTAGGGTTTAACAAGAATGACTTAACGGTACCTGAAATTCAGCAAAACATATCCGATCATGGTGAATGTTAGACCGATCAATATGTACTCGACACGAGGCAGAAATATAGCTAGGCCACCTAGAGAAAAAACGATTACCGTGTTTTCAATAATGTATTTCCTAATTTTAGGGACGGCTATGAAGTAGCCATATTGCTTGCCTAAGAAAAATAAGACCATGCCGATGACTGACATCATTTGGAAATCATGTATCGCAATGTCGTTCAAGATTGCGTGCCTGATCAAATTGGCCAGGAGGGCCAGTCCTATAAACAGGAAAAGGTGCGAGTAGATTAAGGAGTGCCCACTCATGCTGCTTTCATTTTTGCTCAGCAGGTAAAAGCTATCAAAATAGATCCACCATATACTGCAAATCATGATAAATCCGGTGATTGCCGCCATTACATTATAAGGATTCCATTGAATGTCAGATAACCCTCCAGAAAGGCTGATCACTGACTCGCCCAACAAGATGAGGGTGAGTAAGCCTAATCGTTCAACCAAGTGTTCTGTATGCGCTGGCAGAGGTTTTAATTTGCTCCAGGAAAAAACAGGAAGCAGAATATCAAGAAAAATCCCAAGGTAAGCCACCATGTAACGCATGGGCGGGTCAAAAATAACGGATGAAAGACTGACAGCTGAGCTTAGTAAAAGGGCGAAGCCGAGCCTGGAGGCGAATTCGCTACGGTCGTCGACAGTATTTATGGTCGTGATGTACATGATGCTGATGATGGCACGTATACCGACATAGCAGGTTATAACAAGCGGGTAGTATACTTCCAGTTTTTCGCCAATCCGTGCGGACAGCACGATGAGTAATAACATTATGAATAATGTTGACAGGCGGTGGAGATGGCCGTCTGTATCAAACCTGTTGGAGTAAATAGTGTGGCTTGACCAGATCCACCATAATGGAACAAAGAGCAGCAAGAAACTCCATAATTGCTCATGTTCAAAGTGGCCTTGATGAAGATGTCCGAGCGTATGCGTCACCTTGCCAATGGTAACGACAAAAATCAGGTCAAAAAACAACTCCAGCCATGTGGCGTGTCGATTTTTTTCATAATACTTCAAAGATTTCATTCGCTGCTGGCTCCGCGTGCACCTAGAAGTGTTCATTGCCTGAACCTTGATAGATGAGTGGTTGAGGCGTGCTCAGCGGGATACAACGTGCCCGGCGGGATAACTCAATCCACCAGCAGTGGATTCACAAAAGAAACGAAGCCTTTATTTCAGCCTGAACCTAAGTGTTTTCGGCCGCCAGACGTTGAAATTTCGCATTTAGAAGCACGACGAAGTCCTCCGTGTCTTCGCGGTATTGGATTGAGGGCCAAGCGTGTAGCAGATCGGCTGGATGCTCCCCGGCTCACCAGTGACTATAGCCGTGTTTGGCGCTAACCGTAGTCGCCGGACGAATTTTCGACATTCTCCAAGGCCAGCAGCACTTCGTACACGTATCTTGCTGCTAGTCGTTCGGGCAGAGGGCGATCACATCGGCGGAATGGTCGTGGTCCTTTCACCGCCAAACGGCGTCAATCTGACACTGCTTTTTATGTCACCTCTGAGCCTTTCTTCAGCGGGGCGGAGTTGCCTACAGTGCGCGACCGACGCACGAGTGGACAGTGATCGGCCGCCCACTAATTCTGGCTCTCTGTAGACCGGACGACCTCGAGAGTCTTCAGGAACCACCATGAATACTCGTCCCGATTTTCACAGCAATACGTTCCCAGAGTCGCAACGTGACATTCTCGGCATGATCGCAAGTGACCAACATCTGGACGAAATACTTTGCGCCATCTGCCAGATGCAAAACGCCCAGAGACCCGACACGTTCTGTTCCATTCTCCTCACTGACGCCGAGGGCAAGCACTTGCTGAGCGGCGCGGCGCCCGGCCTGCCGGCCAAGTACAGTGAGGCGATTCATGGAATGGCGATCGGTCCACGGGAAGGCACCTGCGGCACGGCAGCGTTCCGGCGCGAAATGGTGGTCACTGAAGACATCGCTCAAGATCCGAATTGGGAGCGTTTCCGCAGCCTGGCGCTTGGGCATAACTTGCATTCCTGCTGGTCGGTGCCTTTGCTCTCCCATGAAGGCAGCGTATTGGGCACATTTGCCCTGTATCAGAATCGCACCCATACGCCAGACGAATTACAGATTCAACAACTTGCCTGCGCCGCCCAACTGGCAGTCATCGCAATCCGCCATGAGCGTGACGGTCAGCGCCTGGAGGAGAGCGAGCAACGCTTTCGTTCACTGTTCACCTATAACCCCAACCCGGTGTTCGCGCTCGATCTACTCGGCAACATCCAGAGTGTGAATCCCGCAGGCCTGAAGCTTAAGCCGCAGACTGCAACCCAGTTCATTGGCCATCACTTTTCCCGTCTGGTGCCTGAGGAAGACCTGATGCGGGTCAGTCAGCATTTTTCCGCAGCGCGTGCCGGAGCCCCTCAACGCTTTGAGGCACGGCTTCGAGACGAGAATGAAAAACTATTGACCATGGACATTTCAAACCTGCCCATCATGGTCAACGGCGAGATCGTTGGTGTGTTTGGCATTGCCCGTGACATCAGCGATCAGAAGCATTTCGAGCGCCAGTTGAGTTTCAACGCCAGCCATGACCAGCTGACCGGCTTGCTTAACCGTGTGTCGCTTGAAGACCAGCTTATTCTGGATTGTCACCTCAGCCGTCTGCGAAAGCGGCTGCTGGCGGTAATGTGCATTGATCTGGATGGATTCAAATCCATCAATGATTCTATCGGGCACTACTTTGGCGATCAGGTGCTGATTGAGGTAGCGCGACGCATGGCAGAGCAGGTTAGGCCCGGTGACACGATCGTGCGCATGGGCGGTGACGAATTCATCGTTCTGCTGCCGGACCTGTTGCGTGATGAGGACGTCGTGCCAGTGGCCGAGCGATTGATGGCCAGCATTGCCAGACCCTACTGCATCCAGGGCATCGACCTGCACGTGAGCGCAAGTGTCGGTATCACCCTGAGCGATGGTCACCTTGAGCAGCCGATGCAGTTGATCCAACAGGCTGACATGGCCATGTACAAAGCCAAACAACAAGGGCGCAACAATTTTCAGTGGTACACCAGCGACCTGAATCAGCGTGTTTGCGAGCACGCCAGGCTGCGCAATGACCTGCAAAAGGCTATCGAGACTCAGTCGTTACAGCTGCATTATCAACCGCAGATCGACGCACGTACCGGGCGTGTGGTCGGGATCGAAGCGTTGCTGCGCTGGGAGCATCCGGAAAAGGGATTTATCCCCCCAGCGGTGTTTGTTCCGGTGGCCGAGGACAGTGGTCAGATCATCCCGCTTAGCCATTGGGTGCTCGATACGGCCTGCGCTCAGTTGCGCCAGCTGGACGAGCAGGGCAATTCGGGCATCTCGATGGCCGTCAATATTTCACCAATGCATTTTCAGCGTGGCCATTTCGTGCAGTATGTCCAGGCCACGCTGGATAAACACGGTCTGCGAGGTGAACAACTGGAGCTGGAGATCACCGAGTCGCTGCTGTTGCATAACGCTGAACAGGCGATCGAGACGTTGCACCGGCTCAAGGCTTTGGGGGTGCGCATTGCACTCGATGACTTCGGCACCGGTTTTTCCAGCCTCAGCTACCTCAAGCGTTTGCCGATCGATAAGATCAAGATCGACCGTTCGTTCATCCGGGAAGTCGCTACCGATCATCACGATGCAGCAATCACCCAGGGCATTATTTCCATGGCCCACCACCTCAGCCTCATTGTCGTCGCCGAAGGCGTGGAAACGGCATCCCAAATGGAATTTCTGAAAGGCAGTCGCTGCGATATTTTTCAGGGTTATCACTTCGCCAGACCGATGCCGTTTGCCGCCCTCGAAGCGTTCCTGAGCCATCCAGAGTTTCATCGCTGACCGGCCGTTCGGTTGGTCTGCGTCTTGAACATCGGATGCTGAGGGAAAGGGCGCCGCCGTCGAGTAAATGGGCTGGGTGCAGCTAATGACGGGTAACGACGCAGTCCGGCGTCCGCTTCTGGCCGTTTGCTCTGCCGGCGGAATGACTCGACGCTATCTTCCATCCTCACGACACTGGAGCTTGCTGGCAAGTCGGCAAATATCCCGTTGGGCTTACTGGAAAGCATGGCGCATGATGACCTGGTCATAACAAGAGGAGACACGTCATGGTCAACGTAGCGTTGTTCGTTCGTCTCGAAGCAAAACCCGGGAAAGAGAAAGAGGTTGAGGGCTTTTTAATGAGTGGTCTTGCAATCGTGGCGGAGGAGCCAGCCACCACGGCCTGGTTCGCCATCCGCTTGGGACCTTCCACCTTTGGCATCTTTGACGCCTTCCCGGATGAAGCAGGCCGACAGGCTCATCTTTCGGGCAAGGTCGCCGCCGCGCTTATGGCAAAGGCTGCCGAGCTGTTTGCCGAACCGCCGTCAATCGAGAAGGTTGACGTGCTTGCGGCTAAGCTGCCCGGCTAAGCAAGCCCGACAAGGCTCCAACCCGTCCCTGCCGCCTTTTTGCAGCCTCAGGGACGCGGCTGAGTCTGGACGTTACCGCGGGTCTCTTTTCGGCGGGCAGGTGCCTACAGCGACTATAGTCATTGGTGCGTCAGATCAAATCAGCCGTTGCGCTGCCAACCTGGCCTCAACCCCCACTCCGCGAAAGCACGGCGGATCGCCTCGTGCTCGTAATGCGGCCATACCCTCGCAGCGGAAGGCACTCAGGCTTGTCTCGAGGCCTCTTCGCCATTCTGAACCCCTTGACGGTGGATGAAATTACCCCGCCGGGCGAGTCGTATCCGGCTGTACAGAACCCACCCCACCTATCAGGGCTCAAGCAATGAACACTTCAGCATTGGATGATGCAAAAGAAACGACCGACCGCCTGCTTCAAGGACCACTTCCAGCCGGCACTGTCGCCCCCGATTTCTCCCTGTACGCAACGCCCGATCAGCGGCTGTCCCTGCACGAGCTAAAGGGAAGTCCCGTAATATTGGCGTTCTACCCCGCTGACTGGAGCTCGGTGTGTGGCGACCAACTGACCTTGTACAACCAGGTGCTTCCCACCTTCAGAGAGTACGGCGCGACGCTGCTGGGTATTTCCGTCGACAGCGCATGGTGTCATCAGGCCTTCGTCAAAGATCGTGGGTTTCACTTCAGCCTGCTTGCCGATTTCGAGCCCAAAGGAGCGGTGGCGCGACAGTATGGCGTGTACGATTCCCACCTTGGAGTGTGTAAGCGTGCGTTGTTCGTGATTGACAAGGAGGGGGTGGTCGCCTGGAGCTACGTTTCACCGATGGCAATCAATCCTGGAGCGGACGGCATTCTGGATGCGCTGGATGCTCTGGCAGAGTCCCCACACAGCACGCCCGCCAACAACCAGTAGGTGATCACATGGCCACTCTCAAAGTCCCGGTAACTGCAAACGACCATCGCCAGGGAAGGGCGGATGCCAAGGTCACACTGGTGGAATATGGCGACTACGAATGCCCCTATTGCGGTTTGGCGTACTGGGTCGTCAAGCAGCTGCAGCAGCATTTTGGCGAGGATCTGTTGCTTGTGTTTCGCAACTTTCCACTGACCACTGCTCACCCGCATGCGCTGGGCGCAGCTGTCACCGCTGAATATGCCGGGAGTCGAGGATTCTTCTGGGAGGCCCACGACGAGTTGTATGAAAATCAGGATCGATTGGGCGTGCCGCTGTATGGCGCCATCGCACTGAGACACGGCCTTTCCAGCGATGAACTCGTTGTTGCGATGCAAACCGATATCTATCTGCCCAAAATACAATCCGATTTCAATGGCGGCGTACGTAGCGGGGTAAACGGCACGCCTGCGTTCTACATCGACGGGCTTCGCTATGACGGGCCTCCCGAGGTCACCGAGATGAGTCAGGCGATTGAGCTTTCCTCAATGCGTGGACTCAATCGCTAGCTAGCGCCTGGGTTGATAGCTAACGACAGGCTGTTTATTCACACGAAATGTCTAGACGTCGTTCGTCGGTAATCAAGTAGCCGTGGCGCGCTGTCATGAGATCGCGACTATGTTGATCGGGTGGCATCGTTTCTCAAAGCTGCCATTCCCTCCCACGTCATCGTCTTCCCGACCAAGCTCAACGTATTGCTGGTCTCATGCCCCTGTTTCCTGAGCATCGTTCAGGGCACGTAGATCCATCTGTATGAGTCCGTGTTATCCATTTTGGAGACAACTCATCATGGCTACTCTCTGTGAAATATGTAACGCCAGACCGGCTGTCGCGCGAGTGACCGTGTCGCAAAATGGTCAGGCCAGAACAATGTCCATTTGCGACCACGACTACCGTCAACTTTTACGCCATCAAAGCATGTTGAACCCCTTCGACTCTTTGCTGGGCGGTGGCGTGTCCCGCTTTTTCGACAACATGGGCGGAGCAGCGGATCAGGGGGGTAATGACTTAAGGCTCTCTGCGCATGTGCCTCGCGAATCAGTCGACGCAACCGACGCATTCAGTTCCCAGACGCTGGAAATCCTGCAACGCGCTGGGGAGAAAGCCCATGAGTTCAACCGCAGCGAGCTCGACACTGAGCATCTGTTGTATGTGCTTGCCGATACCGACATAGGCACAGCGTTGCTCAAGGAATTGAAGCTTTCTGCGGACGACATCAAAGGCTACATCGATCAACACGCTCAAAGGGGTGCTGCGCAGGCTCCGGTCGATCAGATGAGCATCTCGCCTCGACTGAAAAAAGCGTTCAATTTTGCGTTCCAGGCATCTCGTGATTTAGGGCACTCGTATGTTGGCCCCGAGCATCTGTTGATCGGGCTTTCCTCGGTGTCCGAAAGCATTGCCGGAACGCTGCTAAAAAAATACGGCGTGACCCCTGAAGCCTTGCGGCAGAAGGTGGTCAAGGTGGTGGGTAAGGGGGCTGAGGACGGGAGAGTCGATACCCCCACGGGAACACCGACACTCGACAAGTTCGGTCGCGACCTGACGTCATTGGCTCGTGAGGGCAAGCTGGATCCCGTATTGGGCCGCGCGCTGGAAATCGAAAACACCATCGAGGTGCTGGCCCGCCGCAGGAAGAACAATCCGGTCCTGATCGGCGAACCCGGCGTCGGCAAGACAGCCATCGTTGAAGGGCTTGCACAGCGCATAGTTAAGGGCGATGTCCCGGAAATCCTGCGTGGCAGACGGCTCGTTGAAGTCAATCTGAACTCAATGGTCGCGGGCTCCAAATACCGTGGCGAATTTGAGGAGCGCGCCAAGCAACTGCTCGATGAAGTGGCTGCAAAGAGCTCGGAGCTGATTCTGTTCATCGACGAGCTGCATACGATCGTTGGCGCGGGGCAGGGAGGTGAAGAGGGCGGCTTGGACATTGCCAACGTATTGAAACCCGCACTGGCACGCGGGGAGCTCAGTCTGATCGGTGCGACGACGCTCAATGAGTACCAAAAGCACATCGAAAAAGATGCGGCGCTCGAAAGACGTTTTCAGCCCGTCCTGATATCCGAGCCCACCGTAGAACAGACCATCATTATCCTGCGTGGGCTGCGCGACAAGCTTGAGGCACACCATCAGGTGACGTTCGCCGACGAAGCATTCGTGGCAGCCGCGGAGCTGTCGGATCGTTACATCACCTCGCGCTTTCTGCCGGACAAGGCCATTGACCTGATCGACCAGGCTGCGGCCCGCGTGCGCATCAGCGCCTCCTCAAGGCCCGCTGGCATTCAGGAGCTGGAAGCAGAAATCACCCAGCTCAAACGCGAACAGGACTATTCATCCTCGCGTAAACGCTTCGATGAATCCAAAGGCTTCGAAGAGCGCATCGGTCAAAAACAAGCCCAATTGGGAGAGGAGACAGAAGCCTGGGAGCGCAAAACGGGTTCCGAAACCCTTGAGGTGACCCTTGAGTCGATTGCCGAAGTACTGTCCCGTCTGACCGGTATTCCGGTAACCGAACTCACCCAGGAAGAGCGTCAGAAGCTGCTGAATATGGAAGACACTTTGCGTGATCGGCTGGTCGGGCAGGAAGATGCTGTGCTTGCGGTCAGCGATGCGGTTCGTTTGTCTCGCGCCGGCCTTGGACAAGCCAACAGACCCATTGCCACGTTTCTCTTTCTTGGTCCAACCGGCGTAGGCAAAACCGAGTTGGCCAAGGCGTTGGCAGAGACGGTGTTTGGTGACGAGCAATCGATCGTTCGCATCGATATGTCGGAGTACATGGAGCGTCATGCGGTTGCCCGGTTGATCGGTGCGCCACCCGGTTACGTCGGATACGACGAAGGCGGTCAGTTGACAGAGCGCGTCCGCCGCAAGCCCTACAGCGTGATTTTGCTCGACGAGATTGAGAAGGCGCATCCCGATGTGAGCAACGTATTGCTGCAGGTGTTCGATGATGGTCGTCTCACGGACGGCAAGGGACGAGTTGTGGACTTCAGCAACACGATCATCATCGCCACCAGCAATCTAGGCTCTCCCGTCATCATGCAGAATCTTGAGCGACCAGAAGATGAACGCCTTACGGATAAAGCGTTACGAGATGAGTTGATGGGCGTCTTGAAAGGGCATTTTCGTCCCGAATTCCTGAACCGCATCGACGACATCATCGTGTTCCATGCCCTTACTCGGGACAACATCCGATCGATTGTGGGCATTCAGCTTGATCGGGTCATTCGAACCGCGGCTGCGCAGAACATCACGGTGAAAGTGGCTGACACCCTCATTGATCATCTGGCGGATGTTGGTTATCAGCCCGAGTTTGGCGCGCGAGAGTTGAAGCGTCAGATTCGCCAGACCCTCGAAACGCGGCTCGCGAAGGAAATGCTCGCTGGCAAACTCCAGGCAGGCGACAGCGTTGAACTGGGTTACGACAAAGCTCGTGACGTAGTGCTGTTCGATAAGCTGGATGCGCCAAACGCCTCAGCAAACATGAGTCCGCCCGACCAGCCTGATGATCGCGTGTCGATCGCGGGGACAGGGACTTAGCTGAACCTGCTCCCGTCATCGGGTAGCTGGGCTGTGGATGACGTCGTGCAATGAAGCACTGGGTCCTCGGATGTCTGGACGAGCCCGGCAGACGAAGATGCGTTCTTGATGCAGGCTCAGGAGGTGCCTGGTCCTGAAGGTCCATTGATGGCACAGGGCGGCGAAATTGCGTTTGTGCCATTGCCATGCGCTCAAACTCAGGGTCATCAGTACCGAAGTCACGCCAGCATGACGGCTATCTTGGTGCTCTCCATGGCGCTGGAACAGCGCCAGCCTGGCAGGCTTCGCCTTCGGTTGAACGCAACTCATGGTCACCCAGCCGTAGATCACATCGGCCGGGCGTGGCGGTGGTTGCGTGTATCAGTCCACTTGAGGACGCGGCTGTACCGCGAATTCCGGAACAATGTGAGTACCCAGCTCCTCAATGACTTCCTCAGCAGGGCGCTTTCCGTATTTGAGGTTCAGGATAACGTGGTCCACCCCGATCTCCTCAAGCGACTCCAGCAAAAAACGCAGATGGTAGCGTCCCAGTTTGAACCCTAAATGAATGCGGGTGGGCGGCGTGGATGGCGTCTCGTCAAGGTCGATATAAAGCGACTGAGCGAAGGGCTTATAGACGGCGCCACATTGCTTCATCACCTCACGTCGCCAGTCTTCGACGATCAACCGCTGCATGTTCGGTATGCGTGGATAGTTGATCCATCCGAGGCTTTCGCGCGCGATCCAGTCCAGCGACTGGCGACTGTTTCCAGTCACAAGCATTGGAATGGATTGGGTTGTGGGTTTGGGAATCAAGTCAGCGCCCTGCATCTCACCACCGCTCCAGCGGATGGGTTCGAAGCTGGTGCTGTGGGCGCGGCGGATCACCTCATAGTGCTCTCGAAAGATCTCTCCGCGCCTTTCGGGATCGACGCCGAAAGCTAAAAACTCCACCGGACGATCGCCGGAAGCCACCCCCAGAATCAAGCGACCTGCACTCAGTTGATCGACGCTGGCAGATGCCTTGGCGGTGTGCAACGGATGGCGCAACGGTATGGCAATGGACGCAGTGCCAAGCGCAATCTCAGACGTATGCGCGGCCATATAGCCCAGATAAACCCAAGGGTCGAACAGTTGGCCAACATCGCCGAAACCGGGATCCCGAAGAGGCACATCACGAAACCAGAGCGCGCAGAAACTCAACGCCTCTGCTCGTTTGGCCAAAGCGACCTGGTTGAGCATGCTGGGCGTATCCCCATCGAAGGCCTCCAAAGGGAAAAACAATCCAAGGCTCAAATGACCCTGAGTAAAGGTCCGGCTGAACCCTCGATGCTGCTGATAAGTAATGGTACTCGGCCGATACATACTGATTTCCTCAATGGGAGAACGTGAACAGCGGCCTCATTTCCAGCGGGGCTGCGGCATCGGTCGCTTGAGAACGACAGGTGGGGAGTGCTTAAAACGTTTACCCGTTGTGCGGTAAATGTTGGTCGGGCGGGACGTGTTAAGGGGCCAGTGGCTGGCGATACACGCGGACAGGTCCAGATCGCACGAACGGACGGTCAGAAGGGAATCTGATTGCCCCAGCCTTTGCCTCAACTGAGTAAAGGCGTGGGGTAATCCAACAAGCGTAGGCGGGTTTGCAATGATTCGCCATGCTGATTGTGACCATGAAGCGCGAGCGACTGTCGAGGCACCACGAATGGCAGCAGTTGAAAAATCTTTGCACCAACTTTGAGAGATCAAACGATTGCCTGAGCTGTGATCTGCAAACAGATCCCGCGACGGAGGACACCAGACTCGATTCTCACGCTAGCGTTTAAGGATGAGCCTGATTATTCCAACGCCATGAATGGCGTTCCTCCGATCAACACGACCTCGCTGACGCCCGGGTTTTTTCGCCGTTTGGCCAGACCATCGCTCTGGGTGGTGTTTATTCGGATCTGGATACAACCGTCGTTAGAAGCGTGCCGTTTCTGTGTAAAACCCCAGGCTTCAAATGGTTGTTTTCCAGCAGTTCGACCGTGTCGACCAGCACTGAGCTGGTTCTCTTTCTCACGCCGGTACTGGTTGTTGAGTGATCTGAATTTCGACCCTCCTTGAGGAGGGTCTTAGCCGGTGCTGTTGCAGCACCAGGGCAGGACGTTTTTACATCGTCATCGACGAACTGGTTTGATCCAGCAACGGGTGCGATCGTGAGATCCCTGTAACCACCCGATTACTACCAGCATATTGTGAGCTATTGTTTGGTTTTCTTGTTATAGCCAAACTAAGCAGCCATTTAGTGTGGTTATAGCTTATTATTAGTGGAGTAGGGTAGCTCACAAGATGATCTACGGATAGCTCATCCTTGTTCGTTATCTTCCAAGCATGTTCGGTATCTTTCAAGCACACGTCTCATCGGTAAAAGCCCCGTAAATCAACGGCTATAGCCATCTGAGGTGCCTATTCAAAGGAGTATTCAATGGGTCATTTTCCAAGCTGGATGCTTCAAGGCGCTCATCATTACCTGAAAGCTTCTGAGGTTCTGGACGCGCAGAACCTACCGCACGTTGCCCAGGTCAATGCGGCGATTGGTATGGAAATTCTGCTCAAGAGCTTTATTTCCGTGCCTGACCAACATCCAGGTACATCCGGCGAGACCTACAAACTCGACTCTGCAGCGCTGGCCGCGGCTCACCAACATCTGAAAAGCGTCGGCAAAACCAGCCATAAAACGGCTGATAAGCACGATCTATTGACGTTGTTTCATGCGATGCCCGAAGCGATTCGTAGCAGCTTGTCCCTGGACAGCCAGGAAGATTCCTTCGAGAGATACCGCGACGTGTTCACTCACCAACAGCCGGCATCCGTATGAGTCGAGCAGCTGGAAATTTTCCGACCCGGTGCTGATGAGGTTGCTGCAGTGGACGCTGTCCAATGTGGTTGGGTATTACGAGGCGCAAGGTTCTCAGGATCAGTTCGTCCTGAATTACATCGTTGAGGTGCAGGCACGAGCTGCGGCACAGTGAATCGAGGCTTGGGCGTGGCTTCAAATCTGAACACCAGAGCCCCCCAGTCCTGTATAGGACAGTACGCATAATGTATATTATGTTAAATCGAGTATTTGGGTCCGATAACCTTATCCCCATTCTCACCAGCTCCCGAAAGCCAGACTTCGCTGAATCGACCATGCTCTCCCGAACCTACCCGTTACATTCCATGCTTCCAACACCTTCCAGCTTCGTAACCCGCCATCGCTGATTATCCGGTTTGAACACCATAACGCTGCAGCCAAAAACCTGTCTCAAATCTCACCGTCCGGTCATCCATCGCTCTCGGTTTACGACTGAGGTTACGACGCTCCACTGAACTCAACTGAACCTGTGATCACTGAGGAGCGCATAACAGCGTTGGGTAGTTGGAGATCCTGCTGAATATGTCAGAGCGCTGATGCGAATCCAAAACCAGGTGGTGAGAACTCTCTTGCGTGAGGATATGCAAATCAGTCTAGAAAACCGCTATCCGACACTTTAATTGCTTCGACTATAAGTTTGGATATCAGGGCTAACGCTCAGCATAAGGCGAGCCAGAGTCGGATAATCTACAACACAGCAGCGCAGCCCGGCTTCGATCACGGCCTGCGCGCCCTTCTCTCCTGCGTATTCGCTGATGCAGAAGCAAGCACAGACTCTGTCTCCACCGCAAAAATGATCTCTCATGCAGAGGCCAGCGTCAGAATATTTGACTTCAGCATGCAAGCTCCTCGTTACGCGTCCGGCGCTAAAGGGGTTGTACTGATCAGTGCCGATCAGCCTCACTGGCTGCTTCTTCGATTAGATCGGCAATCTCGCGGGGATGGGAAATCAGAGACACATGGCTGGCAGCCAGTTCAATCGTATGGGCATTTATGCGCTTAGCCATGAACAGTTGCAGTTCAGGGTTGATAGTTCGGTCCTGGGTTGATACGGCATACCAGCTGGGTTTGCTCTGCCACGCAGCTGCATTAGTCTTTGCGGTGGCGATGGCCTTAGCGAAAGGTTGCTGGACTGAAAAGAATACGTTGGCTTCCTGCTTGGGCAAGTCCCCGGCGAAGTCCTGCAGGAAGGCTTGCTGGGACAACACACCAAAACCGTCGGCAGACCACTGGAGCCCCTTGGCAGCAGGAGCCGGGGGAAATTTAGCGGCCAAGGCTGGATAGTCTTCCCCGGCTTCCGGGGCACGAGCAGCGACATACACTAGCCCTTTGACTTTGGGGTCTACGCCAGCCTGGCTGATGACCATACCACCATAGGAGTGAGCGACGAGAATCGTCGGGCCATCCTGCAGGGCCAGTGTGCGCTTGACGGCGTCCACGTCGGCCTCGAGCGATGTTGTGGGATTTTGCACGGCTGTCACCCGATATCCCTTGGCCTGCAGCAATGGAATGACCTTTGCCCAGCTTGATCCGTCGGCATACAGGCCATGCACCAGCACAATATTCTTGACCCCGAGCCCCGCAATGGTGCCGTTGTCGGGCGCTTTCTCTGCCGCCGAAACGGTGAGCGAAAGCACTATGGCCAACAGGGTTGAACAGGCTACGACATGCTTTTTCATCATGAACTCCATTTAATTGAGACGCTCAGCGCCAGTGATTGATGTTGTGTCAGTTGCAAGTTCTGTCGTGCAGGCCACTCAGCCATTGCGGCGACGGGCCTGCGTCGCCAGCAGGCAAATGCCGCAATCGGAAGGTAGAACGCACCAAAAGCTACGCAAGGCGCGAACTCACCAACGCTTCGCAAAGCCGAATGCCTGATAAGAAAAACCACCCGGCAAGGCGGAATGTGAAACGCTGCGGATCAAGACCCATTGCGTACCCTGCACCTCCAGTAACCTCGGTCGGCGTTTACTCGTTCGACGCTCGTGATCTCCGCTACGGCTTGTTGCCAGCACTGACTGACAAGCGTCTGTACAACTCAACTTTGGTGGCAAAGCGGTGGTGAACGCTGGTAGATGTATTCCCACAAACTCGGAGATGCCGGAGTCACCGAAGCCGCGGTAGTTGGCCGCGATGATCAGTAGGCGATCACAATGGCGAATTTCACAACAAGCGTTAAGCAAATTCCCTAATCAACCCTACCTTCTAGTAGGGTGCCAGTCAAGATTTAAGGCTATAAGGCTCACGGCTGGTAGCAACAGCCGTGCTTTGAAACGGTTGGCTCCTTGACTCGCAGTGGATGACTGAAGTGCGGAATGATGCGGGCTTCCCCAGGGAGAGAATGACTAAGATCGTAACTGTGTGCTTGACGTGCGAAACCTGATTATCTTCCTCTAGCTGTGGCCTACATCGTTGCTTTCGCAGCCGAAATACCGTTTCTCAAATCCGCTCACGCCACTGCTCGTACAAATATGTACGTTGGGATTGCAGCGATGGCAGTCCCGTAGCGATCCTCTGGTCCTCATACTGGTCCGAACACACACCTCCCCTGCTGGGCTCGAGGAAACGGTCGAGCATCGCAGATGCTGTTGCATTGAGGCCTACCTTCTAGTAGGTTTGTTGGCACTTGGGCTCTGGACTGCTCGATGATTCACTGCTGACAGCCGTGAGAACTGCGGCCCGAAGCCGACTCGCACAGTTCGGTTACGAAATCGATCTGTTATTAAGGACTACGTGAGGACCACGCAGGGACTTCAAAAAGTACAGCTTAAGAGAGGACATTTCGTGGACACACCAGACGTCGGCACCCAACTTTCGACATTCCGACAGACCATCGACAATATTGACGCCGCATTGATCCATATGCTCGCCGAGCGCTTTCGTTGCACTGACCAGGTTGGAGTGCTCAAGGCAAAACATCAACTGCCGGCGGTTGATAAGGGACGTGAGCGCCGTCAATACGAACGGCTCACCCGCCTGGCTGAGGAAGCCAATCTCGATTCTGGCTTCGTTGAAAAACTGATGGAATTCGTGATCAGTGAGGTGGTACAGCGCCACCGTCAAATAGCCGCCGTCGAGCAAGCCACAAGTACTGATCAGGCTGACGCTCCCCAGTTCACCTGATTTGAGACTCGACTGAATTCTTCAAGAAATCTGCAGGCCATTAAACCTTTGCACCCATTGCTTTTCCGCAGATGCGCGAAGAACAAAGAGACATTTTCCATGATGAAAGTTTTGATGAGATCAGCGCTGCTTCTCCTGACTTTCATCGGCCTGCCCTCTTTGGCTGACCCAGCATTGCCAAAGGTCGCCAAGAACAGACCGCATGAGATGACACACTGATTCGAGGCTCCGAAGAGGCTGTGCATCTCTAGACCTTCCGCTCCCGCTGCAACACGGTGATAGCTTTCAATCACGTCGATAAGGTGAAGTAGATGAATTGGCCATCGATCAATGAGATCCGCATGTTCACGCCGCTCCCCACTGGCTACCGCTGGGATTTGTTGAGGCTTGAAGAGATCGACAGCGCAATATCCTTCTTTAAAACATGGTTTCCTTCCATCTCTGCGGGGATGGGTAGCTCCTTCATGGACGAATCTTTCTATAAAGAAAAAGCCGTAGGCGCTGACCGCAGCACCACCACAATCCTTGCCTTGGTCGTTCGCCACAGCGATGAAATCGTCGCCATCGCAACATGGGAAAAGATCGACGGCGCAGACGTGATCTTCGGCCGCGTTGGTGCGGTTGCCCGCCCGCATCGACAATCCAGTCTGGCAGTAGCCGCCCAAGAGCTTGGCGAGAAGATGGGCAGACACATGGGCGCAGGGTTGATCTACGGCATGGCGACTACCAGAACTCCCTATATGCAACAAGCTTTGGAACGGGCCGGTTACAAAGCGGTGGGTATAATGCCTGGATTCGATCTTGAAGAAACCGAGCCGGGCACCCTCCTTCGCATCTATGAAGTCATTTATGTCAAGCAACTCGCACCAGCAGATGCCTTTCTTGTGCCTTTGAAGCAGAACTTCACTCCTACCGTCGCTAGGCTCTACGCAGAGATTTTCGAAGAGAGTTAAAAAAGCTTCGATGTTCAACGAGTTGATCGTCACTTGCGGATATCCCCAGAGCAAATAGTCTGAGTCTTGAGTGGGTCAGTTTGGTCACCAGCCTTCAGGCGAAGTGAACTGAGGTTTCGGAAAACAGTTGGTGCATGGAACGTGGTTGTAACGGTTGACATGGTTTGAGGCCATGAAGGCCAGGCAAACACGTAATGCGTAAGGGCTTGATATAAGGCGTGCGTCGAGGAGACGAAAAATGAGGAAAATACTGATTGTCGGAGCCGGCCAGTCTGGACTTTTATTAGCGCTCGGACTGCAGTCGGCTGGCTATTCAGTGACGTTAATTAGCAATCGGACTGCTGACGAGATCAGAGATGGAAACATTCTTTCAACGCAGTGCCTTTTTGGTGCCTCGCTGAGCCATGAGCAGAATCAGGGTCTGGATTTTTGGTCAGAGGTCGCACCGAAGATTACTGGTATCGGTGTTTCCTTAGATGGCGGCCAGGGAGGACGGGCAGTGAATTGGGTTGGCAGCCTGAATCGTGCCGCACAGTCTGTCGATCAGCGCTTGAAGATGTCTCAATGGCTTTCCTTATTTGCGGAGAGAGGTGGGAATGTTGTCATTCGGGAAGTCACCCGGGAAATATTATGCAAGTTCGCCCGTGATTATGATTTGACCTTAGTGGCATCTGGCAGAGGCGAATTATCGACACTGTTCAGACGAGACGAAACTCGATCAAGATTCAGTACAGCTCAAAGATCACTCGCTGCAGCTTATGTTCATGGGATGACCCCGAGCGCAGACGACACATTGGAGGCTGTACGATGTAACTTGATACCCGGCGTTGGCGAGCTGTTTGTGATGCCCTGCCACACGCATACAGGGAGTTGCGGTATTCTTTTGTGGGAAGCTGTCCCCGGAGGAACCCTGGACTCGTTCTCCAAAAATATTACTGCCAGTCAGCATCTCCAGCATACGCTGGCGCTGATGAAACGTTTTACACCTTGGGAGTACGATCGCTCGAAAAACGTGCAACTGACAGATGCTAATGCCACGTTAACCGGATCGATCACTCCAGCCGTCCGACAACCGGTAGCTGAGATTGAATCAGGACTGTTCGTATCAGCAATCGCCGACGCTGCCGTTACAAACGATCCGATCACCGGACAAGGCGCAAATAATGCCGTTAAATGCGCCCAGGTATATTTGGAAGCGATCATCCGGCAAGGCGATAAAGATTTTGACGCTGAATTTATGCAATGTACCTTTGAACGTTACTGGGGAGTTGTGGCCTCTTCTGTAAAGTGGACCAATGCTATGCTGACACCGCCTCCAGCACACGTTTCAGAGCTGTTGCTGGCAGCTAATGATGAAACACGCATCGCTGACCGTTTTGCCAACAGTTTTGACAACCCCTCAGATTTAGAAAATTGGTTCTTCGATCCTGTCAAGTTTCATCAGTATTTGAGAAGCCTCTAAGCGCTTATCAGGTTAAACAACTGTGGGAGTGTGACATTTCACTTGCGCCCGCATATTTGTAGCCCGAAGCTCCCAACCTGTGAACGTGCTCCGGTAATGCGCCCAAAGACCCGTCGACGGTGCCGTCGATGCAGAACGTTACCGTATTGAATGGTTGCATCAGATCGGTCGAGCCAAGTCAGAATGCTTCATGCAGAACCTTCAGACCTACCCTTCATCGGCGGGCGCGCCCTCTGTCAAATGACAAAGGATTTACGCGGTCTGACTCATGTTTGAAACAGTGGGTGAACGGTGCGCAAATCAAGTGGCATCGTGAGCGTCCCTGGAATCTCAACCATTGGAGTCACCATGAGCCTAGCTAAACCTGCAGCGACTGATACCAATACGCTTTCTGTAGTCGGGACTGACGGTCCAGATGTACTCGATGGCACTGCCATTGGCGAGACCATTCATGGCGCAGGCGGCGATGATCGCCTCAACGGCGGCGGCGGCGGTGACCACCTGTACGGTGACGATGGCGATGATGTCATCTCAGGTGGCCTGGGTCGCGACACGCTTTCTGGAGGGGCGGGAGCCGACACCTTCGTTTTTTCCAATATCAGCGAGAGTCATGAAGGCGGCGGTACGAGCTTCTCCGACCTGATCCTGGACTTCTCAAGCGATGACCGCATCGATGTGTCCGCGTTGGGATTCACCGGATTAGGCAATGGCCATGATCATACGCTGAGAGTTGAAGTTAACGACGCCGGCACCCGCACCTACCTCAAGTCCTACGCATACGACGAAGGAGGTGACCGCTTTCAGCTGTCTTTCGAAGGGGATGTCAGCCAGTACCTCACTCAAGATCACATCATCGGTAACGGCGCAGAAGACGTGATCAACAGCGGCCCAGGCGCCAATACCCTGAGGGGCGGCGCGGGCGCTGACACTTTTGTCTACGACCACCTTAACGACAGCTATCAACGCGACGGCCTTAGCCAATCCGACTTGATCCTTGATTTTACCGCCAAGGACCGCGTCGACGTGTCTGCCTTGGAGTTCACCGGATTAGGCAACGGCCATGACCATACGCTGAGGGTCGAGGTTGATGCTGCAGGCGCCCGTACCTACCTCAAGTCCTATGACGCTGATGAAAGCGGCAGCCGCTTTCAAGTGTCATTCGAGGGCGATGTCAGCCAATACCTTAAAGGCGACGGTATCGTTTTCGCCCCCAATGCCTCCAGTGCCGCGACAGCGCCGAGCGACCAGACAACACCGCCAGCCCCTGAGCTGGCGGACGACGCGGCGACCTTCCAGTTACTGGGCATGGCAGAGCAAATTCATTCCGGCATAGGCTGATCCGCGCGGGTCGTGTCAAGCGGCGTAGTCAAGCGAGGGCTGCCCTGATAGCGCGGTGGCCTTCTTCCTACCCCACAGCATCGTGACCAGAAGACCGTGCGAACTGGATGACTCCTAGCGCCGAGAAAGCGGTCCGCATTCACGAATCCCAGGCGAAACAAACAGTGTCCGCAGGGGTGCCGTCCGTTCTCAGTCTTGCACAGCCCATGGCGGCCACGACGACCGTTGCGGGGCTTTCTCGAAGCGCGCCTACAACCATTTACCGGGCCAATACTGGTTAGGCTTGAAGCCGACGATGGTCTTTTCTCTGCCAGCCATGCCCGTTACCCCGGTTCACAGCGAGTGCAGGCCGACCGGGCGGATATGAGATACTCCGCAGCCCGACCACAAACCGCACTTTAAGGCCTGCGCATATCCTACGGCACTCCCCAAGACCTGGTACTTACGCTCGCGCTGAGCTCACTGCTCGACGATCAGGTCCGCGATGGGCATTACGCTACGGTTGCCGATGCCCGGCGTGCCGTTTCGAGGATTATGCAAGCGTCCAGCTCCACCGATCGTGACGTGCTGGCTGAAGCCGTGGCTGAGTCGGCGCTTCACGATTCCATGGATTTCGCGCGCCTGGCCCTGTCCGCTGTGAGCGGCGTCGGGGTCTGGACCTATGAAATATCCACTGACTGCTTCTACTGCGATGCGGGAATCAGCGAGCTGTACGGAATAGATCCGGTGCAGGCGGCAACGGGAATCAAGCGTCAGGACTTCCTTGCGAACGTGCATCCGGACGACCTTCTCGCCCTGCGCAAGACCATGGCTGGCGGTCTGGTCGACAGCGGTGACCTTGAGCTGGAATACCGCATCGTGCATCCCGACGGCGGCGTGCGATGGGTCCTGTCCCGTGGCCACACGTATTTCAGCACCGCCGGCGAGCCGATTCGTCGTACGGGTGTCGGTATTGAAATGACGGCCCAGCGATTATTGGAGCAACAACTCAGGCAAAGTCAGAAAATGGAAGCGGTCGGCCAACTCACAGGCGGACTCGCTCACGACTTCAACAACATGCTCGCCGGCGTGATGGGCAGTCTGGACATGCTCAGGGCGCGGATCGAGCAGGGTCGGATAGATGAAACGGCACGTTACCTTGATGCCGCGCAAGGCGCTTCTCGCCGGGCCGCCGCGTTGACTCACCGTCTGCTGGCATTTTCACGCCGGCAAACGCTGGCGCCTGCGTTCACGAATCTAAGTGTTCTTGCCAACGGCATGCTCGATCTCATTCGAAGCACCGTGGGCCCCTCGGTTGACGTCGAGATTCACAGCGAGCCAACGCAATGGCTGAGCCTGGTGGACCCCAATCAGCTGGAAAACGCCCTGCTCAATCTGTGTATCAATGCGCGGGATGCGATGGCGTCAGTGGGTACGCTGACCATCCGCACGGGCACCTGTGTTTTGAACATGGCGGCTGCGGCTGACCGTGACCTGCCCGCCGGCGACTACAACGTCCTGAGTGTCAGCGACAACGGCAGCGGCATGAGCGACGAGGTCATCGCCCACGCTTTCGAGCCTTTCTTCACCACCAAGCCAATGGGCGAAGGGACTGGACTTGGGCTTTCCATGATTCATGGATTCGTGCGCCAGTCAGGTGGCAACATCCACATCGAGTCGACTCTGGGGCTGGGCACCACGATGACCCTTTTGCTGCCTCGTTCACTGGCGGACAGCGTTGCACAGGACGTGCCCCACGCCCCGTTGCGTCAGACACCGAACGACCGCAAAGCGACCGTGCTGGTGATTGAAGATGACGCCATCATCCGAATGCTGATTACCGACGCGCTGAAAGACCTGAGATACGACGTCTATGACGCCGATGACGGCCCAAAAGGCTTGCAGTGGGTTCAGTCCGGGCAGCACTTTGACCTGCTGATCACCGACGTCGGACTGCGAGGCGGTATCAATGGCCGTCAGGTCGCCGACGCTACGAGATCGCTGCGTCCAGACCTCACGGTTCTTTTTATCACCGGCTACGTTCAAGACGCGCTCAGCTGGGAGAGCATGCTCGAACCGGGCATGCACTTGATGACCAAACCCTTTCAGATCGACGAGTTGACGCGCCGGGTCGCCTGCTTCGTGGCTGACATCGCCGGGTGATTTCAAGCCGCGGGTTCATCCCCGACGGCGCCCTCGCCCGTCTCATCCAAAGTTCTTGCAAGCTGGCTCTGTACCTCATCGAGTCGCCTGGCCAGATCGACTTCCCGATGAGTTGCCAGCGCGGCGGCGAGCGTAAGCGCCTTGATCTCTTCCCGGAGCTGCACGGCCTGGTCTTTGTGATGCTCAATGATCGCTGACGCCTTCGCCTCGCTGAGTGTGAGCTTTTGAACCTGCGTGCTCAGTGAGTCAACGTGTTTGCCCTGCGCGCGCGATGCTTCGGCTTGCTGACGAGCTTCACTCAGCAGGCGCTCGTTGTCGCGGTTCAAGCGGGTCAGCTCGTCTTGCTTGATTGTCTGCGCCTGTTGCAACTCACGGAGTTCAAGCTGTAACTGCTGCAACTGTCCTTCATGCCGATGCGCTTCCTGATCGCGCTGCTCTTCGACGGCATCGCGATAATGCTGCAGCGCATCCCGCGCATGCACATGCTTCTCTTCCAGCGAACGAATCTGTTCGTCCTTGTCCAGCACGCGCACTTCAAGGTCAGCACAGTGTTGGCTCAGCCTCGCATTTCGGGTGATCTCGGTCTGCAAACTGGAATGACACGTGTGCAGCTCGGAGGTCTGCGCCTGCAGCGCCACGTGCTGACTGTCGTACTGACGTTGCAGCGTGGCCAGTTCACGCTGGGTCGCGGCGAGCCTGGCTTCCAGCGCCTGACGCTGCGCATCGAATTCGGCCTGAGCCAGAACGACCGCCTGCCCACCCTCTTCCACCAGCCGCGCCAGCAAGCGGCTGACAAGTGTTGAAAGCTCCTCGCTCAACCGCTCCGTCGACCCTTGTGGTCGCGGATCGGCGCTGTCGATTTCGCGCAGATAGCGATGAATCGTGGTTTTCGAGCCGGTATTGCCCAGCTCAACCCGTACCGCATCGATACTCGGATGCTCACCCCGCGCGATGATCGATTGCCGCGCCTTGTGCACGATTGTCTTGTCGATTCCGCCACGTGCCATGCTTGTTATCTCGGTTACGTACTGTGGTACGTATTCTAGTGGTACGTAATGGTGGTGTCGAATTCTATAACTCTAAAGCAACGGTCGTTTCAGCCCCTCGCTGCCCCCCGTACAAAAGTGAACGGCCGGGGTGCAGCAATGGCAGTCCCGCCGCAGTTCCGCGCCTCGCATACTGAATTCCACATGCGACTTCAACTCACATCGAGGGACTCAACATGCACATTGGTTTCATCGGGACAGGCAGCATGGGCCGAGCAATCATTCCACTGCTGATCAAGGCGGGCTATCGCGTCAGTGCCTGGAATCGCAGCCGCGACGCCTTGGCGAATCTGCAGGGCGTGAACGCGCTGGACTCACCGTCCGAGGCGTTCCAGGGCGATGTGGCGATCAGCATGCTGGCCGATGATCGCGCCTTTAACGAGGTGCTGCTTGCTTCAGGGGCGCTGCAGCGCGCGGATCAGCGATGCATCCACATCGTCATGTCCACCCTCTCGCCGCAGCTCATGGAAACGTTACAAGCACGCCATGACGAATTGGGCATCCCGCTCATCGCTGCGCCGGTGTTCGGCGTACCCGCCGTGGCCGCCCGTGGAGAGATGAACATCATGGTCGCGGGGCCACAGTCCGCTATCACCAAGGTCCAGCCGATCCTTGACGTATTGGGTAAGAAAACCTGGCCTCTGGGCACGCAGCCCGTTCAGGCATGCATCGCGAAAATCGCGGGCAACATGATGATCACGCAGGCCATCCAGTCTCTGGGCGAAGCCAGCTCGCTCGCCGAGCGTCACGGGCTGCCCAAGGCCACGTTCATTGAGCTGATGACGCAGACCCTGTTCGCCAGCCCCAGTTATCAGCGCTATGGGCAGAACATCGTCAACGGCACGTTCGAACCGGGCTTCAAGATGTCTCTGGGTCTGAAGGACATCAACCTGGCGGTCGATGCTGCTCATTGCAAAAATCTGGAACTCCCGGCTGCCGACGTGGTGCGAGCAAAGATGACGGCGGCCGTGGCGCGCGGCTTCGGGGACAAGGATTGGTCCATGTTCGCACTGGAATCCGTCACTCGCTCAGCGCAGGCATCTGATCAGCCCTGGCTGACAGCCCCCGTGACACGCTCACGCCGCGGCCACTTCTGGGTCACCGGGGCTCGCGTCACTCAGAACGGCAGGCAATACCAGAAAGGCCCCATGTATGTCGCCTGGCAAGCGCCGGAATTCGTCACTCAGCCCTACCCCATCGTCCTGGTCCACGGCGGCACCCTGCAAGGCACCGAATGGCTGGATACGCCCGATGGTCGACCTGGCTGGGCCCAGCGATTTGTAGAAGCGGGTTTTGTGGTGTTCTGCGTGGACAGGCCTGGCCATGGCCGCTCGCCGTATCATCCGGACATACTGGGGCCGATGGGGCCTGCCTTCTCTTATGAACGTGCCCGCGAAGTCTATTTCCCGGACGGCGGCGCTGAGAGCCAATGGCCGTTTGCGCCGGACGACGATGAAGCTTTCGACGCGTTCATGGCCAGTTACGGCCCGATGCCGGCCGACCTGGCCGCTTCGCAGACGCTGGACGCGGATCGCTTGTCCCAGCTGCTGGACAGGATCGGCAAGGCCATCATCGTGACCCATTCCGCTTCCGGACCCAGTGGCTGGTTGATCGCCGATCGCCGACCTGATTCAGTGGCGGCCATCGTGGCGGTAGAGCCCATGGGCCCGGTGTTTGGCCACACGCCTGGAATCGGAACGCTGGAATGGGGCCTGACGGCGGCGCCGATCGCGTTCGACCCACCGCGAGAAACGCCCGATCAGGTACGCACGGCCGACCCTGCCACCCTGAAAGTGCCCGCCTTGAAGGACATGCCAGTGGCCTTGGTCACGGGCGAAACGTCAATGTTCGCCTCATTCACCTCCAGCATCGTTCCGTTTCTGCAAACAGCAGGCGCACAGGTGGACCACCTGGACCTGCCGGCCTTGGGCATTCATGGTAACGGGCACGGGTTGGTGTATGAGCGTAACAGCGACGAGTCATTCGAGGTTGTCGCACAATGGCTGGCCAGGACGATGAGCGCGCCTGGCCCGGCGTGAGCGTCCGAAGTTTGCCAATCTCCGGGGCATGTTGAGCCCCATTTTTTAAGGGCGTGTGCTGAGGGAACGACGCACGCACCCTTTGTTACGTTTGAAGCAGATGAACGCGGTGATCAAACCTTGCTTGATCACCGGTTGATCGAATGGCTTGGCTGATGCTCTCGCCGAGGCAGTTTCAAACCTTGAAACGACTTGCGACTTACGCTTGCTGCGATGCGAAAGGTTCGTTGCCCGCAACGGGCACCCAGTCTTTCAGAGGCGTCAGGTAGTGGAGTTCGAAATGCCTCGACGTGAATGCCCACTTCCCTGCCCGACGTTCGAAGGTGTCGTGGTAGAGCCCGCTGACTTGTACGGGGCCTTTCTCGACATCGTAAAACACGCAGTCCGCCGCGACTGTCCCTGTCGCGCTGTCGCCGTCGATCCGGATCAGAGGGTTGGCCATCCAGTGGTGCATGTGGGGCATTTGACGCCAGCTGTTTTCAGCCATCAGCAAAATGTCGTCACGGTTTGAGGCGCTGCCGAAACCTGGCAAATCAAGGCTGGAATCAGCGTGCCAGATGCTCTGTAGAAGCGCCCTGTCCAGGCGATCGAATGCGTTTGCGTAGGCAGAAATCAGGGTTTCGATAGCCGCGCGACTTTCCAGCGCGTCCAGTCGAGCGAGCAGCTGTTCGGTGTTCATGACGTTATCCTCCTGGGGATCACCCTGTCTCTGAGGGTTGCGGATAGCACGGTGGATTTCAGATTTGCGACAGACCGCCGTCGACCATCAACTCGACGCCGTTCACGTAGCGCGCGTCATCGGACGCCAGGAACAGCGCGCAAGAAGCGATTTCTTCAGGTTGAGCCATGTAGCCCAACGGCGTGATTTGCTCCACGTGCTTGCGCAGCTCTGCGATGTCGCTTTCGCTCATCCCCAGGCCGTTGTCCATCAGCGGCGTGCGCGTGAACCCAGGGCTGAGCACATTCGCGCGGATTTTGCGGCCTTTGAGTTCATTGGCCCACGTGCGCGCGAAAGAGCGCACGGCGGCTTTCGAAGCGTTATAGAGGCTCAGCCCTTCCATGCCGTTGCTGGAGCAGATCGAGGCGGTCAGGACAATGGACGATTCGTCCTTCATCAATGGCAACAGGGTCTGAACGGTGAAGAAGACGCCTTTTACGTTGATGTCGAACATCTTGTAGTACGCGGCCTCGCTGGTCTCGCCCAGCGGATTTTTTTCGCAGATGCCCGCGTTGGCAAACACCGCGTCCAGCTGATCGCCTTGCTCCTCGATGACGGCCCTGAGTTCATCGAGGTCAGCTTGACGAGACACGTCTGAAATCACCGCCACAGCCTTGTCGCCCAGCGTCTCGACCGCGGCGTTCAGGGTGCCTGCAGAGCGGCCTGTGATGTAAACGCGTTTGGCGCCCTCGGCAATCAGCCCCTGAGCGATGGCCAATCCAATGCCGGTGGAAGCGCCCGTCACGACGGCGACCTGATTCGAAAATTTTCCTGACATCTCTGACTCCTCATGTGTTGTCCGCGTGGATCGTTTGAAACCACGGTGACCCATTCTGGAAGTCGGTGAACGCCGACGGTACTGCCAGAAATGCACGCGGGTCGTTCATTTTTGTGCGTCCTGAAGGTGGAGAAAATCCTTTAGATTGGAACTGACCGGTTCTTGACCTGAGCCGGTATTCAGGAGCGCTGATCAATGACTCATGCATTCGGACCCGGGCGCCCTCGGCAGTTTTCACTGGAAGATGCTGCCCGCAGCGCGATGAACGTATTTTGGGATCGTGGGTATGAAGCTGCATCGCTGCCGGACTTGATCGAAGGCACCGGGTTATCGCGGGGAAGCTTGTACAAAGCCTTTGGCGACAAGAAAGGCCTGCTCTTGGCGGCCCTCGATATCTACACCTCGCATGCCTTGAAGGTGACGGCAGAGCTGCTTTCCCGACCTGGCACCGCCAGGCAGGCGATCCACGAATCCATGCTGCGTCACGCCCGCTCCTCGTCAGGCGATGAAGGACGACGAGGCTGCATGCTGGTCACGGTGGCCAACGAACGGGTTGCGCAAGAGCCCGAGGTCGCGCAGCGAATTGCCCGCATGCTCCATCGCACTCAACAGCTGTACGCCAGCGCGATCATCCGCGGGCAAGCGGCCGGGGAGTTGGTAGAAGGCGACGAACAGGGGATGGCGTATTTCCTGGTCTGTCAGATCGAGGGCATGCGGGTGCTCGGCAAGACCGGTGCAAGTGAGGTGGACATGATCGCGCTGGTCGAGCGCTCCATGCGTCTACTTAACAGCTGATAACCGTTAATCCATCTGGAACCGAACGGTTTCTTCAAGGACCTTTTATGTCTCTTACCATGACTCAAAACGCCGATATCACACATGATCCAAAGCGCTGGTTCATGTTCGTCATCCTGCTGGTCGGCGCGTTCCTGCCGCCACTGGACTTCTTCATCGTCAACGTTGCCCTGCCTTCGATTCAGGGTGATCTGGGGACCGGCTCGTCCGCGGAACAGCTGGTGATCTCTTCCTATGCGACGCTCTATGCCGTCACGCTGATCACTGGCGGGCGGCTGGGTGATCTTTACGGTCGTGGGCGTATGTTCTTTCTGGGACTGATCGGGTTCGCGGCAGCATCGCTGCTCTGTGGACTGGCAACGTCGCCGTGGATGTTGATCTGCGGGCGGGCGCTGCAAGGCATAACCGCGGCAGTGATGGCACCGCAGGCCCTCGCGTCGGTGCAGGCGATTTTTCCTGAATCGGAAAAGCCGCTGGCGTTAAGCATCTACGGCGCCGTGTTCGGCCTGGCCTCGGTGATCGGTCAGGCGTTGGGCGGTGTTCTTATCTCCCTCAATGTCATGGGGATGGGGTGGCGAGCGATCTTTCTGGTCAACCTCCCCATTGCCTTGCTGGTCGTGGTGTTCGGGATTCCGGTGTTCAAGGAGACCCGGGCGGCGCACGCCAGTACGCTGGACCTCTGCGGCACGGCCCTGTCAATTCTGACGCTAGGTGCTCTGATTGTGCCTTTGATCGAGGGGCGCGAAGCTGGCTGGCCGATGTGGGCCTGGCTGTCGCTTGCTGCAGCCCCGGCGCTGGCCTGGTTGTTCTGGCAATACGAAATCCGTTTGCACCGTGCCGGCGGCACACCGTTGCTGAATCCCGCCGCGTTGAAGGCGCCTGGCCTGGGCCGAGCGCTGACGGTCGCCCTGTGCTTTTATGCGATCGGCGTGTTCTTCCTGTTGTTTTCGATTTATCTGCAGGGCGCTCTGCACGCAACCCCTTTGCACGCGGGTCTGATCTTCCTGCCTTTTGGCGCGGGCTTTCTGTTGGGGCCGCTGTCGACCGGGCCGTTTAAACGCCTCTTCGGCGCTTACGTCAATCCGGTGGGCATGGCGTTGGAAGTCATCGGGTTCCTGGCGCTGGCCTGGCTGGTGTCAGCAACGCCCATTGACGTTGCGCCTTCTGCGTCGCTACTGGCAGTCATCCTTTTCGTCATCGGATTCGGGCAAGGCCTGGCCCTGCCGACGCTGATGCGAATGGTGACGGGAAGGGTCGCTCCAGCGTACTCGGGCATGATCGCGGGTATCACCAGCGCCTCATTGCAGATCAGCACTTCGCTGAGCGTCGCGGTGATCGGCGGAGTGTTCTACAGCCTGTTGGGAACACACTCGGACGCGGCAGCGATCACCCACGCCTTCAGCGTTTCCATTCTCTGTATCGCGGCCTTTCTGGCGCTGGGGGCGGGGTTGAGTTTCACCCTCCTGCGACAGCCTGCCGCCGCGTAAAAACCTGCAGCGGCGCGCCGCTGTCCCGCAAGGGTCAGCACTCGGTCATTCGGAACCGATCATGTTCGACGCTAGGTCGGCCAGCGCGCGGAGCCTGTCCATGTTGCGCATGTCCTGGTGATAGCCCATCCAGATATCGCGACCGGGTGGCGGCTCGGCCGCGTCAAGCAACCGAATGCCCGGGATTCGATCTCCGAGCGGCCGCGGCAGCACCGCCACGCCCAGGCCACTTGCACACATCTGGGCCTGCACCGTGCGGCTGCTGCTGGTGAACACGGTGCGGGCCAGCGGATATCGCTGCTGCAACCAATGCACGTCAGGATAGTGGGACTGGGCAACGTTCATGGTAATCAGGCCCAGGCCTTCACCGTCGGGCTGTGGCGCAGGCCCCTCCTCACGCGTGTACAAGCCGTAGTGCATGGTGGTCAGCTTGCGATGAACGATGTCAGGTTCGGTGAAAGGCACGATGCGAAAGGCGATGTCCGCATCACGGCGGGCCAGATCGAACAACCGATGCCCCGGGATGACCTCGGGCATGATCAACGGATAACGGCGCGTCAACTCACACAGGACCGGCGCCAGAACGTAGCCGGCGAACCATTCTGCGGACGAGATGCGCAAGAGCCCCTCAGGCTGGTCCCTGTCACCCGCCAGACGGCGCTCGATCGACAGCGCGCTCTGCTCCATTTCTTCTGCCAGGCCGAGAATCCGTTCCCCGGTGTCGGTCAGCACCAGCCCTTGCGCCGTGCGTAAAAACAGCGGCTGCCCGCTTGCCTGCTCCAGCACCTGCAAGCGACGGCCAACGGTGGGATGACTCACACCCAACTGCCTCGCCGCCTCGCCCAATGATCGGCTGCGGGCCACTGCCAGAAAGACCCGCATATCACTCCAGTCCATCGACCCGCCCTTTATATAGAAGAGCGACGAGGTTGCAGCATCGGCACGCACGTAGCAATACCTCTGCCGACGATGGAGACCGCGCGCAGCTTCGGTCAAAGACCGGACGAGGGCGTTTAGATGGCTAACGAATTCGAATGGGTGACATCAGCGACTTGCAAGGGATTGTTTCCGGATCGGGAAGAGTGAATTGCAGAATGTTAGCTGGCTAACGTTCTGATCGCCTGCTACTTTTTCAAGCGTTAAATCCGCCGATTTAACGCCCCCCCTGAGCCGTCTTTGCGTCCGAGATAACGCCAAGGCGGCTTTTTTTTGCCTGTTGCCGTTCACGCCAGGCTACCTTCCCTCCCTTTTCACGGCCGAGTGCGACATCATGTCGAACGGGTCGACACGCTCGGTCGTGTCATTCATCACCCTTTATCGCCCTTCATTACTACGAGCAAGAGATCTACATGGCAAACCAAGACCTCACTTTCCTGCCCGATCCCGATGCGGATTCGATTTCCTCGGACGTCGCCGGTTTTGGCGGCCTGCTGGTTTCGACCCAGGTTCCAACGCGCGCTGACGGCAGTCTCGAGCTGGGCGGTATCACCGAACAGAGTGAATGCACGCTGCAGGCGCTGAAGGTTGCGCTCGAGCGCGCCGGCAGCTCGATGGACCGCGTCATGCACCTGACTATCTACCTTACCGACATGGCGGACCGTGCCGCTTTCAACGAGGTGTATCAGCGTTTCTTCGCCAAACCCTGGCCCGTTCGCGCAGCGGTCGGCGTCGCCGCGCTGGCGGTTGAAGGCATGCGTGTGGAAGTCACCGCAATGGCCGCCAAGGCCTGACAAGCCGCTCGCCTGATGGCTCGGCGCCCTTTCGCGCCGCCATCGGGCAGTCGACGGGTGCCGGTCGGGCGTTTCGCCGCTACAATGCGCGCCTTGACCGTGACCATGTCGACTAAAAAAATTATGTCCTTGCCCAAACATCACCTGGAATTGCTCAGTCCCGCCCGCGACGTCGCCATCGCCCGCGAGGCCATCCTGCATGGCGCCGATGCCATTTACATCGGCGGCCCGAGCTTCGGCGCTCGCCATAATGCCTGCAATGAAGTCGCTGAAATCGCTGATCTGGTGGAATTCGCCCGCCGTTACCATGCCCGGGTTTTTACCACCCTCAACACCATCCTGCATGACAATGAACTCGAACCTGCGCGCAAGCTGATTCACCAGCTGTATGACGCCGGGGTCGACGCGCTGATCGTTCAGGACTTGGGCGTCATGGAGCTGGACATCCCGCCGATCGAGCTGCATGCCAGTACGCAGACCGACATTCGCACGCTGGAGCGCGCCCGTTTTCTCGATCAGGCCGGGTTTTCCCAACTGGTGCTGGCCCGAGAGCTGAACCTGAAAGAGATTCGCGCCATTGCCGATGAAACCGACGCGGCCATCGAATTCTTCATCCACGGGGCGCTGTGCGTTGCGTTTTCCGGGCAATGCAACATCTCTCACGCGCAGACCGGCCGCAGTGCCAACCGCGGCGATTGCTCTCAGGCCTGCCGCTTGCCCTACACGCTCAAAGACGATCAAGGCCGCGTGGTTGCGTATGAAAAGCATCTGCTGTCGATGAAGGACAATAATCAGAGCGCTAACCTCAGCGCCCTGGTCGATGCAGGCGTGCGTTCATTCAAGATCGAGGGCCGCTATAAGGACATGGGCTACGTGAAGAACATCACAGCCTATTATCGTCAGCGTCTGGACGACATCCTCGAGGACCGCCCGGAGATGGCCAGAGCGTCCAGCGGTCGCACGGCGCACTTCTTCGTGCCGGACCCGGACAAGACATTCCATCGCGGCAGCACCGATTACTTCGTCAGCGACCGCAAGATCGACATAGGCGCCTTCGATTCGCCGACGTTCACCGGTCTTGAGGTCGGTATCGTTGAAAAGGTCGGCAAGCGCGATCTGCAAGTCGTCACCCATGAGCCGCTGTCCAACGGCGACGGCCTGAACGTGCTGGTCAAGCGCGAAGTGGTGGGTTTCCGGGCCAACATTGCCGAGCTCAAGGGTGAGTTCGAGGAAGACGGCGCGAAGCGTTTCCGGTATCGCGTCGAACCCAACGAAATGCCCAAAGGCCTGCAGCTGCGCCCCAACCATCCGCTTAGCCGCAACCTGGATCACAACTGGCAGCAGGCATTGCAGAAGACCTCGGCCGAGCGCCGTATCGGCGTGGCCTGGGAGGCCCGTCTGCGCGAAGAGCGCCTGCAGTTGACCGCCACCAGCGAGGAAGGCGTCAGCGCGTCGGTCGAGCTCAAAGGCCCCTTCGGCCTGGCGAACAAGCCGGAACAGGCGCTCGAACAATTGCACGACCTGCTGGGCCAGCTCGGCACCACTGAGTATCACGCCACAGCGATTGAGCTGGATGCACCGCAGGCGTGGTTCATTCCCAATTCACAGCTCAAGGCGCTGCGTCGGGAGGTCATCGAAGCATTGACCGCTGCGCGCATCAAGGCGCACCCGCGCGGTGCGCGCAAGGCCGAAACCACGCCACCGCCGGTGTACCCGGAGGCGCATCTGTCGTTTCTGGCCAACGTGTACAACCAGAAAGCCCGGGATTTCTACCACCGTCACGGCGTCAAGCTGATCGATGCAGCGTATGAGGCCCACGAGGAAACAGGCGAAGTGCCGGTGATGATCACCAAACACTGCCTGCGTTTCTCCTTCAATCTGTGCCCCAAGCAGGCCAAAGGCGTGACGGGGGTGCGAACGAAGGTGGCGCCGATGCAGCTGATACATGGCGACGAAGTGCTGACCTTGAAGTTCGACTGCAAACCCTGCGAGATGCACGTCATCGGGAAGATGAAGGGGCACATCCTCGACCTGCCTCAGCCTGGCAGCGTGGTTCAGGTGGTCGGGCACATCAGCCCGGAAGACCTGATGAAAACCATCCCTCGCGCGCCTCATTGAGGCGCCGCCGGACGAGAGGCGGATGCGTCCGCCCTCGCCCGTCTGATTTCCCGCAATCGCAACATCCTGGGAGCACAGTGCCTCCGGGATGTTTTCAACGACGCGCCAGTTCGTGTTTGATGCAGCCCTCGTAATAGACCTGTCTGACGCTGTCGGGGCGCAGTCGCGAGGGGCTGTCGTAGGTTTGCTCGGCAATACCCAACGCACTCATGCGCATCCACTGCTGGGAAAAATGCTGCGCCTGAATCTTTTTGCGAGCGCCGTACAGGGTCAGGCCTGACAGTTTGTACTGTTGCGCGGTACCCGCCATGCCGGCTCCCCAGGTGCAGATATCACGCTCGTTCTTGCTCAGATCCCGCGCCGATGCCACGCCGGAGATCGCCGCGAAGGCCCATAACGTCAGAACAAACCTGATACTCTGCATGCGAATCCTTTCCTAAGCGACTGAAAACAGGAGGATTCTGCCGGGACATTCACCTGCCGGGGGCCAGCATAGTGCCTTCTTTACTGCGCAGCCGACCAATGACACTCGCGCTTCCCCAAATGCGTGGCGAAGCTTCACAATGGAGTCACGAATGCCCGCGCGCCCTGCTACCTTGTAGGGGATGGGGGTGAACCTTATCGGTCGATCTCCGGTCGATAGTTGCACCTCTGGCCAGGGTTGCCCGGTAACTGCGCCGATGACCGCCCCGGCCAGCTTATTTCCAGAAGGACCGTCCATGATTCCAATTCAACGTATCGCCTGGCTCAAAGCATGGGGCGCCCATGGGTTTACGGCCACTGGCGTGGTGCTCGCCTTCCTGGCGACGATCGCCCTTTTCGACAATCAGCCCAAGGCTTGCCTCCTGTGGCTGGGCATTGCGTTGATCGTCGACGGCGTTGACGGCTCCATCGCGCGCAAGCTCAACGTGCAGTCGGTGCTGCCGCATTTCGACGGCTCGGTGCTGGACTTGGTCATCGATTACCTGACCTACGTGTTCATTCCTGCCCTGTTCATCTACCGTTACATTCCGTTGCCCGACTACACGTTACTGCTGACGACCTCGATCATTCTGGTGTCATCGCTGTTCTGCTTCTGCAATGTGGAAATGAAGAGCAAGGACAATTACTTCCAGGGCTTCCCCGCCGCCTGGAACGTCGTTGCGCTGTGCGTCTACATCCTTTCGCCGGCGCCATGGCTGACTTTCATCACCGTGATCTGCCTGGCATTGCTGACGGTAACGCGCATGAAGTTCCTGCACCCGTTTCGCGTGCGCCGCTTCATGCCGATCAACATTGCCGTGACTAGTGTGTGGTTCCTGTGCAGCTTTCTGCTGGTCATCAACCATCCCTACAACGGCTCATTCACACTGACGGTCTGGCTGGTGATGTCGGCCTATTTCCTGGGCATCTGCATCTGGCGCACGTCGATGGAGTGGATCGATAAATCCCGCGTCTGAACGCCCTGCGCGCTGCGCCCGGCCATAAAAAACAGCGATCCCCGGATCGCTGTTTTTTTTGCGCGGACGATGCCCTCAACCGGCGTAGGTCAGCGGCAACCGGGTGGTGGATTTGATTTGTTCCATGGCGAAACTGGAGCTGATGTCGGTGATGCCCGAGAGCTGGATCAGCCGTTTGTACACGGCATCGTAGCCGGCGATATCGGGTACCACGATGCGTAACATGTAGTCGGTGTCGCCCGCCATCCGGTAGCACTCGACGACTTCGGGTAACGTCGCGATCAGGTCATGAAACTGCTCCAGCCATTGAGCATTGTGTTGATTGGTACGGATCGCGGCGAACACCGTGACGGCGACGTTCAACTGACCGGCGTCGAGCAACGCCACCCGGCCGCGGATCATGCCCTGCTCCTCCAGCTTCTGCACCCGGCGCCAGCAGGCGGTGCTGCCCAGCCCGATGTTGTCGGCGATCTCGGCAATGGGCCGCGTGCAGTCGCTCTGCAGGATACTCAGAATTGCTTGGTCGAATTTATCCATTGAGTGCAGGCACGGTTGTCAGTGGTGAGGATGGCTGATTGCTCATCATAGTGCGCCAAGGCTGCCGAGCGAAATGATATTCCGAAGCAACCTGCACGAGGAGAAAAATATTCTAAAGAAAGGGCAAATCTCGGGGCAGTAATCAATTTTTTTTCGCCTGCGCGCCAGTACCATTTTCTGCATTACGGACAGCGCGGATTCCAGCCCTATGACGACCTTACCTTGTTACTTCGATTACGCAGCCACCACTCCCGTCGACGATCGGGTCATCCAGGCGATGGTGGCCTGCCTCGGCCGCGAGGGCACCTTCGGCAATCCGGCCTCCAGCTCCCATGCTTACGGCAATCAGGCACGTCAGGCCGTTGAACTGGCGCGCCGTCAGGTGGCTGAACTGGTCGGCTGCACGGCGGACTCGGTGATCTGGACCTCGGGCGCCACCGAATCCAACAACCTGGCGATCAAGGGCATCGCCTCGAACGCATCCAATGGCCATCGCGGCCACCTGATCACCAGCCGCATCGAACACAAGGCCGTCATCGACACAGTGCGTCAGCTCGAACTCGCCGGTTATCCGGTGACCTGGCTGGAACCGGACAGCCAGGGCCTGATCAGCCCGGACGCGGTGCGGCAGGCGCTGCGCGAAGACACGCTGCTGGTTTCGCTCATGCTGGTGAACAACGAACTGGGCACTGTCACCGACATCGACAGTATCGGCCAGATCGTTCGCCAGCACGGCGCGCTCTTTCACGTCGACGCTGCGCAAGGTGCAGGCAAATTGAGCATTGATCTGAATGCGCTGCCGGTGGACCTGATGTCCTTTTCCGCGCACAAGATCTATGGCCCCAAAGGCATCGGCGCGCTTTACATCGGCGCTCGCGCGCAGCCGCTGCTCGAAGCGCAGATCCATGGCGGCGGCCACGAGCAGGGTTATCGCTCGGGCACGCTGGCGACTCATCAGATCGTCGGCATGGGTGCCGCTTACGCCCTGGCCAGCGCTGAAATGAACGAAGAAGTCGAACGCATCAGCGCGCTGTCTGCGCAATTGCTGGACGGCCTGCTGGGGCTGCCGGGCGTGAATCTCAATGGCGACGCACTTGCGCGCATTCCCCACACGCTGAACATTCGCGTCGACAGCCCAGGCTTCAACGCCGCGAGTCTGGCCAGTGATCTGGCCGTCTCATCGACCTCGGCCTGCAACTCGGCCAGCAGCGCCGTTTCCCACGTGCTGCTGGCCCTCGGCCTGACAGCCGCGCAAGCGGGCAGCAGTCTGCGTCTGAGCCTGGGCCGCTACACTCAGGCCAGTGACATAGAAAAAGCCATCGCAGTGATTGCTACGCGCCTGAGCGCACCCGCAACCACCTTCTGGTAATTGATGTAACCTCTGAGCGTTACTTTTATCGATGTAACGTTCGGAGGTTACTTGGCGCACATCCCACTTCCACGTCCAACGCTCCAGTCAGCCGCTGGAGAGTCGCAGCACGGCAAGCCCGATGGCGATGCTGGAGGTGAAGCTGACAAGCGTCCCCAGCAGCACATACTCGCTGAGCGAGCGCTGGCGGGCGTCCTTGATGTCATTGAAGCGCAAGATGCTTTTGGCAGTGAGCAGAAACCCGATGGCTTCCCATTGCTCCAGCAGCACGAACGTCAGGATCAGTGTGCGTTCCAGATAACCGATCCACGTGCCCGCCTGCTTGAGCGAGTCTTCGTCCTTGCCCTTCACGAGAAACGGCGTCAGCACGGCACCGATCAGAATCGACGACGGGCGCCACACCAGAACGTAAGCCAGCAGCACCAAGAGGTTGTGCGACGTGATCAGCGTCCTGGCGCCCTGCAGCGCCCAATGCCAATAGCCTTCAGCACTCAGCCAGATCAGCGTCAACGCCAGCCATTGCAGAACGAACTGCAGGGCCACGGCGAAACCGGACGCCAGTCTGCCGGTCACTTCGCGGCTGACGCCCCAGATCACCGCAAAGGCCGCACCTGCACCCACTGCAGGCAGCGGCAGCCGATCAAAGGCAAACATGATCGCAGCAACCAGCACGCCCTGACACATAGCCAGGGCCAGCTTGGACACTGGCGTGAAAGGCGCGGCTCTGTGACCACGCCAGGCTGAAATCCCGTAGTCCGACAACAGAGTGCTCAGTATCAGCACAAGCAATACGATGGCCGGGTCACGCATCTGCGACCTCCGACACCCATTGCCTGGCGCAACTCAGATATCGGTCCAGCAGCCGCGCCTGACCTCGTTGCAGAGCCTTGGTGACAGCGACCCGCGACTTGCCGAGCGCGTCTGCGATGCTCTGCTGGTCGCCAACGCCCAGCAGGTGCGCGTGATAAGCCTGAGATTCAACGACGGTCCACTTGTCGAGGATGGCGGCCACGAACTCCGTCACCAGCCCCATGCAGCGCAGCAAAGTCGGATCGTTGCTGAACACGCCCAGCGTCAGCTTTTTCATGCCGTCCAGGCCCTGGCCAGACAGGACGAACGCTTCGCCGTAGTGCTTGCCCTCACCCGAAGCGCCGATACCCACAGCAATACGTGCGTCCCAGCGTTCACCCGCAGGGCTCAGCGCAATAAGCCCGGCACGGATGGCCAGTGCGCAGTCAAAGGCTTGCGACGGCTGAACGAGCACCACCTGGAACCCATCGCCGCGGTAGGTTTCAGTGCTGGAAGCGAAACGTTGAGTGACGGTGTCGAGCACCTGTTTCAGGGCTTCCAGATAGGCCTGGGTGTCGGCCACGTCCTGGGAGTGCATGAGATCGCCCGTCAGCACCGCTTTGATGGTCATCTTTCATTCCGTTGCAGAGTGTCTGCGTCCACTATAGGTCAAAATCAGTCATGTAACCTTAAAAGGTTACTAAGCGGTATGTAACCCTTATAGGTTACCTCACCGGTTGCTGGGCGCAACGCTTAAGTCGCCCGCCGTTGTCTGGCACAATCGCCGATTATCTCCGGCAAGACAGGCAAGACCATGGATCTGAACAGCGTGTTCCAGCGCTTGAACACCGGCAGCAAAAAATGGAGTCAGTATCCCGAGGACGTGCTGCCCATGTGGGTGGCCGACATGGATTTCCCTGTCGCCGAGCCAATCGTCCAGGCGCTGAAAAACCGCCTCGAGCACCCGCTGCTGGGTTACTCCGTTGCGCAAGACAGCCTGCGCAAGACGCTGGTCGACCATCTGGCCCGGCGTTACCACTGGCAGATCCAGCCTGAGGATCTGGTCTTTCTTCCCGGTGTCGAACCGGGCGTGAACATGGCCCTCAACGCCCTGGTGCCAGCAGGCAGCGGCGTGCTGGTGCAGACGCCCAACTATTCGCCGCTGCTGCACGCACCTGCCCACTGGAAACTGCCCCGTGTCGACTTGCCTTTCCATGCCGACGCCGGTGGCGAATACCACACCGACCTCGACGCTCTGGAACAGGCGCTGCCCAAGACTCGCGCGCTGCTGTTGAGCAATCCGCACAATCCGCTGGGCAAGGTGTTCGACCGCGACGAGTTACAGGCCATCGGCCAGGCCTGCGTGCGCCACGACGTGCTGATCATCTCTGATGAAATTCACGCCGACATCCTGTTCGACGGTCGCCAGCACACGCCGATAGCGGCGCTCAGCGAAGACATCGCGGCGCGCAGCGTGACGTTGATGTCGGCGAGCAAGGCGTGGAACATCGCCGGCCTGAAAACCGCGTTCGCAGTCATCCAGAACGCCGCGTTGCGCGAGCGTTTCAATGCGGGCCGCCTGGGTCTGGTGGACAGCGTCAACGCGCTGGGCCTAGAGGCAACTGAAGTGGCCTACCGCCACGGCGCCCCGTGGCTGGCGGAGGTCATGGCGTACCTGCAGGGCAATCGGGATTACCTGGCCGAGGCCATCAACACCCGCTTCCCGGGCATCCGCATGCATCTGCCGCAGAGCACGTATCTGGCCTGGCTGGATTGTTCGGGCCTGGGGCTCGAACACCCGCAACGGTTCTTCCTCGAACACGCCAGAGTCGCGCTCAGCGACGGCCTGGAGTTTGGCGACGAGTGCGGACAGTTCGTGCGGCTGAATTTCGGCTGCCCGCGGCCGATGCTCGAAGAAGGTCTGGCGAGAATGGAACGCAGCCTGCGTGAGCGCCGCTGAACGAAGCCGCGGCCTCGTTCAGCGGCGTCATTGCCCTCAATAACCCAGGGACAGACCGGTATTGCGGCGTGGATCGTTGGCGCCGTAGAACCGGTTGTTGCCGACCGGCTGGCCGCCCAGCGAAGGCGCGCCGACCAGAATTGCCGCCAGATGGTTGGCGTCCTGAGGGCCTGCGAACGTGTGGCCCCAACTTTCCAGAATCTTGCGAGTGTCGGGGCTCACGGCGAAGTTTTCCAGGTTGGTGGTCTCCGGCATCCACTGCTGGTGGAAACGCGGCGCGTCCACCGCCTCCTGAATGTTCATGCCGTAGTCGATGACGTTGAGCATGGTCAGCAAGGTGGCCGTGATAATCCGGCTGCCTCCTGGCGTGCCGACGACCATCACCGCCTTTCCGTCTTTGGTGACGATGGTCGGGCTCATCGATGACAGCGGTGTCTTGCCTGGCGCGATGGCGTTCGCTTCCCCCTGAATCAACCCGTACATGTTCGGTACGCCGACCTTGGAAGTGAAGTCGTCCATTTCATCGTTGAGGATGACCCCGGTCTTGCTCGCCATCACGCCAGCGCCAAACCAGTCGTTGAGCGTGTAGGTGACCGAAACCGCGTTGCCCCACTTGTCGACGATGGAATAGTGCGTCGTGTTATTGCCTTCATGGGGCGCGACGCCCGGTTTGATCGCCTGCGAAACGCCGGCCTTCTGCGGCTCGATGGCGGCACGCAGCTTCGCCGCATAGTCGCGATCGAGCAGATGACTGATCGGGTTCTTCACGAAGTCCGGGTCACCCAGATAGCTGTTGCGGTCCACGTAGGCATGCCGCATCGCTTCGATCTGATAATGCAGGCCCTGGGCCGAGTGATAGCCCAGCTCCTGCATCGGATAGCCTTCGAGGATGTTCATGATCTCGCAGATCACCACGCCGCCTGAACTGGGTGGCGGCGCCGAGACGACATGGTAGCCGCGGTAGTCGCACTCGATAGGCGCCAGCTCTCGGGTTTTATATGTGTCCAGGTCGGCCTGGGTGATGATGCCCTTGCCCGCCTGGCTCGAATCGACGATGGCTTTCGCAACCCAGCCCTTGTAGAAACCGTCGGTGCCTTTGAGGGAAATTTCCTTGAGGGTTTTCGCCAGGTCTTTCTGCACCAGCCTGGCACCGACCTGCAGCGGCTGGCCCTTGCTCAGAAAGATCGGGCTCAGGTCTTTGTCTGCCTTGAACTGGTCGGTGGCGGTATTCAGCAGATCGACGTCGCCCTGCTCCAGCGCAAAGCCGTTTTCCGCCAGCTTGATGGCCGGTGCGATGATCTCGGCGCGCTTTTTCGTGCCGTACTTGCTCAGCGCCATCTCCATGCCGGAGACCGTACCCGGTACGCCCACGGCCAGATGGCCTTTGGCGCTGAGGTCGGGAACGACATTGCCGTCCTTGTCCAGATACATGTTGGCGGTGGCGGCCAGCGGCGCCTTTTCGCGGAAGTCGAGGAACGTCTTGCGCCCGTCGGCCAGCTGAATGGTCATGAAACCACCGCCACCCAGGTTGCCAGCTGCGGGGTAGACCACGGCCAGGGCATAGCCGACGGCGACGGCTGCGTCCACCGCGTTGCCCCCGGATTTGAGGACGTCGACACCGACGTGAGTGGCCAGGTGTTGCGCCGTCACGACCATGCCGTTTTCGGCAGCGGCAGGCGCAACGGAGGCCGCGTATGAACAGGAAAGGCCAAAGGTAAAGGCCGTCGCAACCAGCGATCGGGCGAAGGGTTCGAACTTCATGAACAGACTCTCTTGTTGTTGTGATTAAGCCGTGTGAAACGGATCACGCGGCGGCGTCAGTCTCGCCTTGCCACGGCGTTGCCCGGCATCTCTGCGTGCACGGAAGCGCTTTGAACACGGCTGCGTAATTTGATTGCCACTGCATCAAAGTAGCGCCTGTCGCAGAACTTACTAGTCACAACTTGGAGAATTTCACGAAAGCAGCCACGACACGCTGCGGCTCGCGACCTCGAACGCGTGCAGGCAGGATCGCCACCAGGCAGGCCGACGCACAAGGCGTCGCCCTCCTCATTCAGCGGCATGGCTGCGTCAAACGTTGCTTCAGAACCAGCGATCGTTGCGCTTACGACCCCGGGTCAGCGCGGGAAGGATCAGGCCCAGCAAGAGGCCGGCCCCGGCAATGCTGCCGCCGTAGACCATGTAACGCATCAGGACCTGATTGTTCTCATCACCGAGCTTGGCCTGGGTCGAGCGCAGTTCGGATTGCGCGTCGGTGAGCTGCGCATTGAGGTCCTTGCTGCGGGCCTCCAGCTCATCGACCAGTTTTTTCCGCGAATCGAGGGTTTCCTGCATGCCCTGGACCTTGGTTTTCCAGTCGTCATCGATGGTTTTCAGCTGCGCACTCAGGTCAGCGACCTGTTGCGTCAGCTGCGGCAGACGTTCGGCCTGGCCGGGGACTTCCTGCAGGTCCGCCGACGGAATCCATACGCTGTCGCCTGAGCCACCGCGCACCTGGCTGTAATCGCCCTGGGTATTGAGCAGCTCGACTTTCTGTCCGGACTTCAGCGTACCGACGATGCGATAGCCGTCGGTGGGACCGCTGCGTACGTAGGTGCTCAGGGTGTCGCTGACCCAGCGATCCTTGCTGGCGGTTTCGGCGTGCGCCTGGGAGGCGAGCGTCAGGGCGAACAGGGTTCCCGTCAGGCCGGCGCTGAGCAAACGGCGTCGAGCGCCCGGCAAGGAAGATGGCGACGGGAAAGTAGCGGAATCTGGACGAAATAGAGACATGGGAGATCTTCGACAAATAAAAAAGAACGGCCGGATGGTCGGGCCGCATGCAATGGACAAACGCCTGGCGTGCAGCGAAGGCAATGCGCTGCAACAGCGAAAGAAGGCAACCGGGCGTGCACGCAGCTGCAGATCTGTCGGCGTCTCAAGACCCGGCGAGCAGCGCGCGCAGTGGTCAACAGACCGTACAAATGGTTTCAGGTTCACTGCAGCGGGGTGACGTTCGTCCGGAGAACGGCCGCAAAGCGAGGGGATCGCCTGGGTCACCTGCACGCTGGCCGCGCATCCGCGCCCGGATCTTCTGCAGCAGAGCCGCTGTCATACGGCGCGTGAATGGCGGAAGGCAGCCGGAGTCGAACCTGCCCGGGAACGGCTGCCGTCCCCAACCGGGTTTGAAGCCCGGCCGCGCCACCGGGCGCGATTGCCTTCCATGATCGATCAGAACGCATCGTCCTGTGCAGCACTGGACTGCGCCAGCGCATTGTCCGGCCGAATCCGGCGCTGGTCGCCTATCCGCCGGGTGAAACCGATGCGATCGAAAAAATCGAGAATCTGGATACTGCGCTTGCGGCCAATGCCCAGGCTGTCCCTGAACGCTGCGGCCTGAATCACCGGTTCACGCTCCGACTGCCGCAACAGCATAGCGGCCATTGTTTCAATTGTGGACTGGCAATAGAAAAGATCGCGCACCACCTGATGCGCCTGACCGATCCGCCCCAGTTTGCGCAGCAACAGGCGCACCAGCGCCTCGCCCTGCCCGGTCGCCTGCGCCAGATCGCGCACCCACGGCGGGTCGAAACCGCCCTGCTCCATCATCGGCAGGATCTGCTGCCAGAGCGCGGCGTCCTCGTCGTTGAGCTGCACGCGGTGATCCGGCAAATGCAGCCATGGCCCGCTGCTGGCGACGCTGCCGCTGGCAAGCGCCTCTTCCAGCAGTGCGATGAAAGCGGGCCGCTCCAGCGGCAGCGCACTGAAACGTCGAAGGCGGTCGCGGTCCGGGCCCAACTGGTCGGGCTCGGCCTGGTGAAACCTGCCCAGATGCTCCAGCAGCAGGCCGTGCAACGCCTGCCAGCGCATGTCGCTGAACAGCAACTGACCCTGCCGGGTGGTGATGACCCGAATACCGGCCGGCAATTGCCAGGTCGATCGCAGCCGGTTGAACTGGCGCTCCAGCCGCTGCGGATCGAGGCCGGTCTGGCTGCTGGCCATCCATTCGTTCAGCGCCTGCTCCAGGCCGTCGGCGCGGGCAAGGATTTGCAGCTGGCCCAGCCGCTCTGCGCTGCGCCGCTGACGGGATGGCGCAAACGGATCAAGAACCCGGCCGCCGCCCAGCGTGCGCTGCGCGCTCTGGTCGCGCAGCACTATTCGATCGCCGTGCACCGCATGAACAGGCGCATTGAGCAGCAATTGCGCGAGCATCCGCTGCCCCGGCGCCACGCTGCTGCCTTCGAGCAGCGCCACGCGCGCGGTGACATCCTGCGTGCCGAGGTGCACGTGCACCGGGCTGAAATGCTCGAAGGCGCGGGTCTCGCTGCTCAGCAGGTGCAACGTGATGTCGATGCGTTGCGTCGGTGCGAACAGCCATTCGGGCAACAGCCAGTCGCCCCGGTGTATCTGCTCCAGCGATAACTTCTCGGCGCTCAGATTGAGCGCGACACGCTGACCGGCGCGAGCGTGCGTCGAGGCCTGATTCTGCGCATGCAGGCCGCGCACGCGAACGCGCTTGCCTTGCTGGCCGAGCAGCAGTGTGTCGCCCACCGCCACGTTCCCGGCAAGCGCCGTTCCGGTGACGACGATGCCCGCGCCGGCAACGCTGAACGCTCGGTCGACATCGAGACGAAAGCCGCCACGGTCGCTGCGTTCAAGCACCTTGTCGGCCGCGTCCAGCAGCGTTACGCGCAGCGCGTCGACGCCCTCGCCGGTGAGACTTGACACTCGATACTGCGCAGCCTGTGCGTACGGCCCCCCAGCAAGCAACTCGTCGATCTGCGCGCTCACTTGCTCGATGCGGGAGGCGTCGACCCGGTCACATTTACTGATGACCACAAGCAAACCGGGGATGCCGAGCAGTTCGACGATCGCCAGATGCTCCCGGGTTTGCGGCATGACGCCGTCGTCAGCGGCCACCACCAGCAGCACAACGTCGATGCCCTGTGCCCCGGCCAGCATGTTGTGGATGAAACGTTCGTGCCCGGGGACATCGATGAATCCGGTCAGGCCGGCTCCCGGCGCAAGCTCGGCGTACAGGTAGCCCAGATCGATGGTGATGCCACGCTCGCGTTCCTCGCGCCGTCGATCACCCGCCTGACCGGTGAGCGCTTCGAGCAAAGCAGTCTTGCCGTGATCGATATGCCCGGCGGTGCCGACGATCATGCTGCCGGTTCCTCCCAGCGAAACTGCGGCAACTGGGCGATCCAGGCGGCTTCATCATCCAGCTGGCGCAGGTCGAGCCACAGCGCATCGTCAGCGATCCGGCCCAGCACCGGAATCGGCAGTCCGCGCAGCGCCGCCTCAAGTGCGTGCAGACGGCGGCCTCGGTGCTTTTTCGAGACGATCGGTCGTAAACATATCGATGCGCTCGGCAGGCGCGCCACCGGCTGGCTGCCGCTGCCGATCATCCCCAGGCTCGGCTGCACCAGCACGCCCCAGCTCTCCCCCAGCACCTGCGCAAGCAATGGCCGCAGGCGCTCGGCCTGCGCAAGGATTTCGCCCTGTGGCCGGGTCAGCAGCCGCAGGCTCGGCAGCCGGGCCGCCAAGCGATCCGGGTCGCGGTACAGACTGAGCACGGCCTCCAAAGCGGCAAGGGTCAGCTTGTCGACGCGCAGTGCACGTTTGAGCGGGTTTTTCTTGATTCGGGCGATCAGCGCCTTGTCTCCGACAATCAGACCGGCTTGCGGGCCGCCAAGCAATTTGTCGCCGCTGAAGGTGACGATGTCCGCGCCTTCGGCCAGCGTCTGCCGGACCGTGGGCTCGGGTGGAAGGCCCCAGCGCGTCAGGTCGAGCAGACTGCCGCTGCCCAGGTCCTCGAGCAGCGGCAAGGCGTGGCGATGGGCGATTTGCGCCAGCTCGCCGGTCGGCACGCTGGCGGTGAAACCCTGAATGCTGTAATTGCTGGTGTGTACGCGCATCAGCAGCCCGGTGCGCGGGTTGATCGCCGCCTCATAGTCTTTGGCGTGAGTGCGGTTGGTGGTACCGATCTCGTGCAGTCTGACGCCAGCCCGCGCCATGATGTCGGGAATGCGGAACGCTCCGCCGATCTCGATCAGTTCGCCCCGGGAAATGATGCCTTCTTTGCGCGCGCCCAGACTGTTCAGCGCCAGCAGCACCGCCGCAGCATTGTTGTTGACCACCGTGACGGCCTCGGCACCGGTCAGTTCGCGGATCAGGCCTTCGATGAGGTCGTCCCGATCGCCGCGCTTGCCGGTCTCCAGGTCGAATTCGAGGTTGAGCGGATAGCGCGCAGCGGTCTGTATGGCCTCGATGGCTTCCTCCGGCAGCAGCGCACGGCCCAGATTGGTGTGCAGCACGGTGCCAGTGAGGTTGAAGACGCGACGCACGTTGCTGCGGTGCTGCATCACCAGCCGCTCCGAAGCCCGGCCTGTCAGCACGTCTGCGCTGGTTTCCACCGCGTCGACCTGACCCAGACGCGCAGATTCACGCACGTCGTCGAGTAACTGGCGCAGCGTCGCCAGCACCGCATCGCGGCCAAAGCGGTCGATCAGAGGGTGGCAAGCGGGATGACGCAAAAGGCTGTCGACGGAAGGAAGACGCAGGGGGAACGAAACAAGGTGTTCAGCCATTCAGTGACTCCGTAACAGGCCGTTGCTGCCGATGCCAGGCCAGAAGCCTTGAGCGCGAACACTGAAGTGTAGACGCGGTTTTCACGCTTCCCCAGGCGCCAGCATCAAGTTGGGCGCGATACGCTGGACCCCTTCCAGGTCCAGGCGCATGTCCAGCATCAGGCTCGACAAGTCTGCCGACAGCGCCTCGGCCTGCGCATCGTTCTCCAGATAAATATGCTTGAGGTAGCTGTTGCAGCCAGGGCACACCTCCGCGCGCAACGGGGCTTTGTCTGCGGCCACGCGATCATCGTCCAGGCTCACGTATTTCAGGCCCTTGCTCTGTTCGCAGTACACGCATTTGACCCGCACGACATGCCATTCGCAGGCGCACAGCGAGCACACCAGATAGCGCAGCCCGGTGTACTTGCCGCGATGGCGAATGACACCGGCCATGGCGGGCGAACCACATGCCGGGCATTGGCTCAGGCTGTCGCAGGGCTTCAGATGGTCGGTGGGCAGCGTCAGCAGCCATTGGCTCCAGGCCGCCTGCAGGGCCGCGCCGAGGAACGGCACCAGCGCTGCGGGAAGTCCTGCGTACTGGCCGCTGAGCAGCGAAATCGCCCAGACCTTGCGCTGGCCTTCATCGGCGTCGCGCAACCGGTCCAGCGCCTGGCCGACCTGGTCATTCGCAGGGTGGAAGCGCTGCAGCAGTGCCTGCAGATACACCTGCCAATGCGCCTCGCGCACCAGACTGTCGGCGGCCAGCGGCGGCAGACCGTGCTGTCGGCACAGGTCAAGGCGCTGGTTGTCGGGTGTCCAATGTTGCGGGGGCTGATCCAGCAGGCTCTGCTGCACCCGACACAGACTGGCGATCAGGCGCAGGTAATCGGCCATCGGGTTGCCGGCCGCAAGGGACTCCAGGCGCTCGGCACGCAAGGCGAACAGGTTGTCAGGCGGCAAGTGCAGGAACGGCAGGACGAAGCTGCCGCCCTGCGCCTGGATTTCCTCGGGTTCGAGAATCTGACTCAAGACTTCATCCTTTTCGTCGGGTAGGTGGAGCGGCCTGTGTCGGTGGCGATTGCTTGTCGACGACCTGGCGATACCACAACTCATGGTGCTTTCTGGCCCATCGGCGACTGACCCAGCCATGCAACATCGCGCCGACCGAGCCCTTGATCCAGATACCCGCGTAAATATGCACGATGATGCTGACGATCAGCACGAAACCGGCCAGGGCGTGGATCAGCGCACCCAGGCGAATCACGGTGATGTCGAAATACTCGCTGAACCAGGCGCGCCAGATTACGATCCCACTGAGCAACAGCGCCAGCATGCAGAGCAACAACGTCCAGAACAACAGTTTCTGTCCGGGGTTGTACTTGCCCACCGGCGGCACGCCCTCCTCCTCGTTCTGCATCACCTGACCGATGCGCTTGAGCCACAGTCGATCATTGGCGATGAACAGGTTGGCACGCCAGAAGCGAATCACCAGGCCGAAGAAGAACACGAACATCGCCACACCCATGAACGGGTGCAGGATGCGCGTCCACGGCCCGCCGCCGAACAGATGGGTGAGCCAGAACATCGCCGGGTGAAACAGCGCAAGGCCGGACAACCCGGCCATGAAGAACAGAATCGCCACCAGCCAGTGGTTGGTCCGCTCGTTGGCGTTGTAACGCAGAATGGTCTTTCCGGGTTCACGGTTGTCGCTCATGGCCGTTGCTCCCCTTCAGGTCCCGGGCGTTTCGGATCGTAGACGTGCACCGCCGGATCGACTTCATGCACGCTGGCGTCCCCTGTCGGGTCGGCTGGATGGACGTCGTCCTCGTGCTCTTCGCGTTGCGGCCCGATCCTCACGTAATGGAAGAATCCGGCCAGCACGGCCAGGCCCATCGCCAGCAAACCCAAGGGTTTGGTCACGCCTTTCCAGAGCCCGACCAGTGGACTGATCTCCGGGTTCTGCGGCAGTCCCGCGTACAGCTTGGGGTTGTCGGCGTGGTGCAGCACGTACATCACATGGGTGCCGCCCACGCCCGCCGGATCGTACAGGCCGGCATGCTCGAAACCGCGGGATTTCAGGTCGACGACGCGTTCGGCGGCGTGCACTTTCATGTCCTCCTTGGTGCCGAAGACGATTGCGCCGGTCGGGCAGGTCTTCACGCACGCAGGCTCCAGCCCTACCGACACCCGGTCCGAACACAGCGTGCATTTGTATGCTTTGTGATCTTTCTGGGAAATGCGCGGGATGTCGAACGGGCAACCGGTGATGCAATAGCCGCAGCCGATGCAGTGATCCTGGTTGAAATCGACGATGCCGTTGGCATGCTTGATGATGGCGCCGGGGCTCGGGCACGCCTTGAGGCAGCCGGGATCGGCGCAGTGCATGCAGCCGTCCTTGCGGATCAGCCACTCCAGATCGTTGTCGGCGGTCTCGTGCTCGGTGAAACGCATCAGGGTCCAGGTCTGCGCGCTCAGGTCCTGCGGGTTGTCGTACGTGCCGTGGTTGTGACCGACCTCGTCGCGCAGCTCGTTCCATTCCGAACATGCGACCTGGCAGGCCTTGCAGCCAATGCATTTGGTGGTGTCGATCAGCTTGGCGACTTCGTCCAGCTGGCGGACCGAAGACGGCACCGTGGTGGTGGCTGAACGGGCAATGATGTCTTGAATGGCCATTCAGATTTTCTCCACGTTGACCAGGAACGACTTGGATTCCGGGGTCTGTGAATTACCGTCACCCAGGAACGGCACCAGCGTGTTGGCCAGATAGCCGTTGCGCGTCGTACCGGTAAAGCCCCAGTGAATGGGAATGCCGACCTGATGGACCACCTGGTTGTTGACCTGCAGCGGTCGAATCCGCTTGGTCACCACCGCCACCGCCTCGATGAACCCGCGCTTGCAGCTGACCCGGACCCGATCGCCCGCGACAATGCCTTTTTCTTTGGCCAACGCCTCACCGATCTCGACGAACTGCTCGGGTTGGGCAATCGCATTGAGCCGGCAATGTTTGCTCCAGTAATGGAAGTGCTCGGTGAGCCGGTAGCTGGTGCCTGCGTATGGGAAGTCCTTGGCGACGCCCAGCGAATCCCACACCGAATCGAAGATGCGCCCGGCCGGATTGCTGGTCGCCTTCTTGTTGTTCGGGTGCAGCGGGTTGATCCCGATGGGGGTCTCGAACGGCTCGTAGTGTTCCGGGAATGGCCCTTCGTTCATCTTGTCGACGGCGAAGAACCGGGCCACGCCTTCGGGGTTCATGATGAACGGGTTCATCCCTGCTTCCGGCGCCGAGGTCACGGCGAAGTCCGGCACGTCGGTACCGGTCCAGACCTTGCCGTTCCACCAGATGACGCGTTTCTTCGGATCCCACGGCTTGCCCTGCGGGTCGGCTGAGGCGCGGTTGTAGAGAATGCGCCGGTTGCTCGGCCACGCCCATGCCCAGCCCTGATGCTGGTGCATGGCATACGGGTCGCTGTTGTCGCGACGGGCCATCTGATTGCCCGCCTCGGTCCAGCTGCCGCAGAAAATCCAGCACCCGGACGCCGTGCTGCCGTCGTCCTTGAGCTGCGCGAAGCCGGCCAGTTGCGTGCCGCCCTTGACCGCAGCCCCCAACGGATCGGTGTAATCCACGGTAGCGGCGCCGTTGATCTCTTTGGCGATTTCCTCCGGCGACGGCTCTTCGGCGACTTTGTAGGGCCAACTGAGTTTGAGCAACGGCTCGGCGTAGGCCCCGCCTTCTTGCTCGTAGCGCTTGCGCAGGCGAATGAACAGCTCGCTCATGATGCGGATGTCGGTGATCGCCTCGCCGGGTCCTTCGGCCCCTTTGAAGTGCCATTGCAACCAGCGACTGCTGTTGACCAGCGAGCCATCCTCCTCGGCGAAGCAGGTTGTGGGCAGGCGAATGACTTCGGTCTGGATGTCTTCGGTCACCACGTCGTTATACGGGCCTACCTTTTGCCAGAACTCGGATGTCTCGGTGGCAAGCGGGTCCATGATCACCAACCACTTCAGCCGGGCCAGCGCTTTCATCACCCGGTTTTTGTCCGGCAGCGCCGCAATCGGGTTGAAGCCCTGACACACGTAGCCGTTGACATGGCCGTGGCCCATCATGTCGAACATCTTGAGGATGTCGTAGTTGGCGGCATCCAGCTTGGGCAGGTAGTCGTAGCACCATTTGTTTTCGGCGGTGGCGTTGGCGCCGTACCAGGACTTCATCAGGCTGACGTGAAACTTGCTGTAGTTCTGCCAGTATGACAACTGCCCCGGCCGCAACGGTTTCTGTGTGCGTTTGGCGATGAATGCGTCGTAGTCCTGCTCGCCATCCTGAGCCAGGGTCAGATAGCCCGGCAGCGAGTTGGACAACAGGCCAAGGTCGGTCAGCCCTTGAATGTTGGAGTGACCGCGCAGCGCATTGACGCCGCCACCGGCCATGCCGACGTTACCCAGCAGCAGTTGCACCATCGCTGCGCTGCGGATGATCTGCGCGCCGATGGAGTGCTGGGTCCAGCCCAGTGCGTAGAGGATCGTCATGGTTTTGCCCGGTACCGAGCACGTGGCGATCTCTTCCCAGATCTTCATCATCCTGTCCTGCGGCATACCGCAGGTGAGGCTGGCGATTTCCGGGGTGTAGCGGCTGTAATGCTGTCTCATCAACTGGTAGACGCAGCGCGGATCCTGCAGCGTCGGATCGACCCTGGCGAAGCCGTCCTCGCCCAGCTCGTAACCCCAGCCGGATTTATCGCTGTACACCCGTTTTTCGGCGTCATAGCCGCTGAAAATTCCGTCTTCGAAGCCATAGCCGGCTTTGACGATGAACGACACGTCGGTGTAATTGCGCACGTATTCGTGCTGGATCTTGTCCTGCGTCAGCAAGTAGTTGATCAGGCCGCCCATGAAGGCGATGTCGCTGCCGGTGCGGATCGGTGCGTAATAGTCGGCCACGGACGCGGTTCGCGTGAAGCGTGGATCGACCACGATCAGTCGCGCCTGGTTGTGCGCCTTGGCTTCGGTCACCCATTTGAAACCGCAAGGGTGCGCTTCTGCTGCGTTGCCCCCCATCACCAGGATCAGATTCGCGTTGGCGATATCGGTCCAGGTATTGGTCATGGCACCACGGCCGTACGTCGGGGCAAGACTTGCCACCGTCGGGCCGTGTCAGACACGCGCCTGGTTATCGAACCCCAGCATGCCGGTTGCACGAACGACCTTGTGGGTCAGATAACCCGCCTCATTGGACGCCGCCGAGGCCGCAAGAAACCCGGTGGTCAGCCAGCGGTTGACGGTTTCGCCTTTGGCGTTCTTCTCGATGAAGTTGGCATCGCGGTCAGCCTTCATCAGGTCAGCGACACGATCGAGCGCCTCGTCCCAGGAAATCCGGGTCCACTCGTTGCTGCCCGGTTTGCGGATCTGTGGATACTTGAGGCGGCCGGGGCTGTGAATGAAGTCCAGCAGGCCGGCGCCTTTGGGGCACAAGGTGCCGCGATTGACCGGATGGTCGGCGTCACCTTCGATATGAATGATGTTCTGCGCGACATTTTTCGCCGCGTCGCCCTGGCTGTACATGATCAAGCCGCAACCCACCGAGCAATACGGGCAGGTGTTGCGGGTTTCATGGGTATGAGCGAGTTTGAAGTGGCGTATCTGCTCGGCGAACGCAGGCGTCGGGGCCATGCCCAACGCTGCCAGGCTCGAGCCTCCAAGACCGACAGCGGCGACCTTGAAAAACTGCCGACGGTTGAGATCCATCGTGCACTCCTGATCAGGTAATTCCCGGTACGTTGCCGGAGGTTGATTCATCACGGCGTCGGCGCTCTCCCGCCAACTTCAGAAACTCTAGACCAGTTTGCCCGTGCCGCCATGAAATCGTTTGACCTCGCGCAGGGCAACGCGTGATGGGACCTGTCAGGCCAGATAGCGACGGTAGAAATCCTCCACGGCAAGGTTTTTGTCCTTGGCCTCGAACATGATGTCAAAGCGATCCAGAAAGCTCAGGGCATAGGTATTCGTCCACGCGTTCCACATCCGCGCGCTGTGTCCGTAAAGATCGCGCTTGCCGACCTTTTCAAGCAGCGCATCCATTTCAAGCTTCTGGTCGGCACTGAAACCGGCCAGTTGCAGGAACTCCGGCGGCTGGGAGTAATGCATGACCGGCCGCACGCCGCGCCAGCTGTCGATGATCCGCTGAACGCGTGGATCGTCTGTGGCGATGTAGCGGTTTTCATTGATCCAGCAGTGATGAATATCGAGCACCACGGGCGCCAGATCGGCGAGTTCCAGGCAGGCGTCCACGCCGTAGACCTTTTCCTCGTTCTCGAAGGTGATGCAGTTGCGCGCCGCCTCGGAGAGACGGGGCCAGACAGCGCGAACGCCCTCGCTGCCCAGTCGCCCGGCGATGTGCACATTGCATTTGAAGTCCTGAAACCGTACGCCGTAGCCCATCATGCGGATCATGTCGGCGTGGTACTCGAACTCCGCGATGCTGTTTTCCACGACATCCGGGCGATCCGAGCCCAGCACGCAGAACTGTCCGGGATGAAACGAAAGCCGGATGTCCGATTCCCGCGCCAGCGCACCGATGGCGGCGAAGCGCGTGCGCAGGTTGTCCATGACCGCTGGCTGACGGTAGAACTCGACCACGCGAGGATGACTGTAGAACGGCAACAGATCGCTGCTCAGCCTCAACATTCGCAGCGTGGCTGGCAACTGGGCGACGTGCGCCAGCAGACGCAGTTGCGCGTCCAGGTTGTGCTCGACGATTTCCAGCAGCTTCTCCCAGGCAACCTCGCGCGTCACACTTTCCATCCAGCGCAACGTGGTGGTGCGCGGGTTCAGCCCGCCTTCCAGCGCCTTGAGTTCTTTGGCCGACAGTGCCTGCCCCGGCACGTCGCGCCCGGCGTGACGAAACTGACAAGCAAAACCGATTCGAGGCCCCGACATGAGCGCTCCCCTTTTCTGACCTTAATCTCAGGCAGACCCTCACCACAGGTGCTTAGTTGCGGGTTTTTTTGGCCCGTTGGGGACCATGACGGACATCAGGGTGTTCATTTCTGCCAAACCGCGCCCGGTGGCGTGCTGCCGCAAAACGGCTGCGTATACTGCGGTCGCTATGATGAAAAAGGCTGCAAACCGCAGGGGGGCACGATGCTGGAAGAACGTTACGCTCAGAGCCACACCGACACGCCGTCCGCCAGCGACTCGACCCTCAAACGCTTGCTTGAGCGGGCATGGTCCGCTGATGTTTCGGCGCCCGTGCGCGCTGATCGGGCGTCTCGACTCGCGATCGATCCGCACACCGGCCAACGGGCAACGGTCGCCAGCGCGCCGACGATGCCGTCAGTCCCTTGTCAGCGGCTGGCGATGCTGCAGTTGTCGACCCCGAAGATGGACGTCGGCGGTTCCCTGATCGACACCTATCCGCGCGCTGTCGAAAGGATCAGCCTCCAGCCCGTTGCCGCGACAGCGGCTACCGCGACGGCACAGGCTGATCTCGCCCGCTCACTGCACGACAAGATGATGGCCGAGCTGAGCGCCTCGATTGCCCACGAAATCTGTCAGCCGCTGATGGGCATTGTCGCCAACGCCGCCGCGAGCCTGCGCTGGTTGCAGCGCGACACGCCCAATGTCGAGGAAGCGGTCGCCGGCCTCAAGGACATCCGCGCCGGCTGTGAGCGCGTGGCCAGCATCGTCAAATCCCTGGGCGCGCTGGCCCGCCAGGCGCCTTTGCACCAGCAGCTGTTCAAGGTCGATGACGCCATCGGTGAGGCGACCGCCATCGCGACGCCAGCCCTGGCCAGGCATCAGGTCCGGCTGGAGCTGTCACTGATGGCGACGCGCTTTGTCTTCGCCGACCCGGTGCAGCTTCAGCAGCTGTTGCTCAATCTGATCACCAACGCGCTGGAGGCCATGGCCGAATCCCGTGGCGATGGCCGACTGCTGCGGATTTCATCCTGTGACGTGGCCAACGGCGTCGAGGTTTGCGTCGATGACAACGGCCCCGGCATCCCTGGCGATCAGCACGAACAGATTTTCACAGCGTTTCACACGACCAAGCCGGGCGGCCTGGGGATCGGTCTGGCAGTCTGCCGGTCGGTGATCGATGCCCACAAAGGCAGCCTGTTCGTGGAAACATCGGAAATGGCCGGCGCCCGGCTGCGGTTTCGACTCCCCGCATGCTGTGATGACCGCCCGCAACCGGCGCTGTAGCGACCGATGACCTGAACCCTGCATCCGTCGCGCCCTTCATGGCTCAGCCCTGTCACAAACATTCACACGATCATGCGTGCAATCCCCTAGAATGCCGTCTGTATTCAGGCAATGGCCCGACGCTGCGCGTGCAGCTCAGGGTGAAGGAAAGGCGATTGACGCATGCGGGAATCTGCGCACAAAACCGTGGTAATGGTCCTGTTCAACGATATGTTGATGCTGGACGTCACAGGGCCGATGGATGTTTTCTCGATCTCCAATCGCTTGCTCCCCGAGCACCAGCACTACCGGCTGCTGACCGTGTCCGAGCATCAGACCCTTGTGCGCAGCTCGTGTGGGCTGAAGGTCCAGGCCGATATGACGCTCAAGGATCTGCCTGCAGGCACCGACCTGTTGCTTGTGCCCGGCGGACCTGGCGCCTACGGCGTTGCCCATCCGGGCCTGACGGCGTGGCTGCCGACGGCGGTCAAGGGTGCGCGGCGTTTTGGTGCGATCTGCACTGGCGCATTTCTGCTGGGCGACGCCGGGTTGCTGGACGGCTACCGCTGCACCACGCACTGGAATTATGTCGAGCGCCTGGCGCAGCGCAATCCCGGCTCACGAGTCGAGACCGAGCAGATTTATGTCATTGACCGAAACCTGATCACCTCAGGCGGCATCACCGCCGGCATCGACATGGCGCTGGCGGTGGTCGCGGAAGATCACGGCAAGGACATCGCGCTGGAAGTCGCCAAGGTCTTGCTGGTGGTGATGAAGCGCCAGGGCGGGCAGACGCCTTATGGGCCGTTGCTGGCCGCTGTGCCTCGCGATGACACCGCCATCGCCAGAGTACAGGCCTACATCGTCGACCACATCGAGGAGCCATTCACGGTTCAACGCATGGCGGAACTGGCAGCGATGAGTACGCGCAACTTCGCCAGGGCGTTTCAGCGCGAAGTCAACCTGACGCCGATGCAATACGTGCTCAACGCGCGCATCGATCATTCGCGAAAACTGCTGGAAGGCAGCGATCTGCCGCTCAAGGTCATCGCCTGTCGCTGCGGGTTCGGCAGTGCCCGGCACATGCGCAAGGCGTTCAGCGAACGCATTGGTCTGACACCCAATCAGTACCGGCAACAGTTCGGCGGCGATTGATCCGGCGTCGCGAGGTCTGGCGCAGGTGCACTTGCACCCGTCGCCGGGGCGCGAGCACACTGATCGGCATCCACCGTAAAGATCATCGATGAGAAGGATTGAACATGACCACGCGCACTGAAACCGCCCTGCTCGCCGGCGGCTGCTTCTGGGGCATGCAGGATTTGCTGCGTCGCTACCCGGGCGTCCTTTCCACCCGCGTCGGCTACTCCGGCGGCGACGTCCCGAACGCCACCTACCGAAATCACGGCACCCACGCCGAGGCCATCGAAATCGTCTTCGACCCGGCCCTCATCAGCTATCGGAAAATTCTGGAGTTCTTCTTCCAGATCCACGACCCGTCGACCGCCAATCGGCAGGGTAATGACATCGGCTTGAGTTATCGTTCGGCCATTTTCTACCTCAGCGACGAGCAGAAAGCCGTCGCTGAAGACACCGTGGCCGATGTTGATGCCTCGGGGCTGTGGCCAGGCAAAGTGGTCACGGAAATCGCCCCCGCCGGGCCGTTCTGGGAAGCAGAGCCCGAACACCAGGACTACTTGGAGCGCATCCCCAACGGCTACACCTGTCACTTCGTTCGTCGCGACTGGGTGCTGCCGTCCCGGAATTGATTTCGACGTCTGGCGTTGAGGGCTGACTCACGAGTTCAGTCTTCAAGCCGGGTTGAACCAGCGCCTGTCACTGAAAAAAAGCCGAACTCCCATCGGGCGCTCACCTCAAACGTGAGTAGCCCAACGAGGACAAGGCAATGAACAACGATCGAACCATCTCCCCCGACGCCAGCAGACCGCAGTCCGATGCTCCACCCGTCGACAGTTCCGGCAAGCCGGTCAATGTCGTTGAGCGGGACCTCACTGACCGTGACGATGACACCCGCGGCGTCGATGAAGTCATCACGCCCAGCTCCACGCGCACCAAGGAGCAGGACGTCGAAGAACTCAACAAGAAAACCGCGGAGATCGAGCGTAAGGTCGCGGACGGCAACTGATCTGGCGCCGACACAGCAAGCCGGTTGCAGAACCACCGACAAGGCGACTTCTGCCGTTTTGTCGGTTGCCTTGTAACCGATATTTGGCTTACCGGCCAATGGACTGCGCCTTTATTCCTGCACAGACCCAACGCATATCCGGAAATATTAAATATTCACCGCTCGCCTGCTGCGCAATTAATTAACGTGCAAACTATAAGTGGAAGTTTCAATGGCGAGGCATTCTGGCAACGTTCCACGCAAAATTTTATTATCAACTTCGATAATTCCAATGTGCCACCCTTTACAATCATGCCGTATTAATTTATTCGCGCCCGAATAAATGCACTCGTCTGCCAAAGTTTCAGGAAGTCGTCGATCAGTATTTTCAATCGGCGTCATTGGCAAAACAAAATAGCTGGCTAATATCGCGCCACTCATTATTCCCCGGCTATTAAAAATAATCCGGAGATAATACCAATGACTGTTAAGTATTCCCCTTGGCGCCTCTCTTTGGCTGCCGTTCTGGTGGCCGCCAGTATGTCGTCCGTACAGGCAGAGCAACTGACCCGTGACAGCGGTGCCCCGGTGGGCGATAACCAGAATTCGCAAACCGCCGGTGAAGCCGGCCCGGTCCTTCTGCAAGATGCACATCTGATCGAAAAGCTGCAGCGCTTTGACCGTGAGCGAATCCCGGAACGCGTCGTGCATGCCCGCGGCACGGGGGCGTTCGGCGTATTCGAACCGGGTGCCGACCTGCATGATCTGACCGTTGCGCAGGTGTTCAAGCCCGGCACTCAGACGCCGGTCTTCGTGCGATTTTCCACTGTCATGGGTTACCGGGGTTCACCCGAGCAAGCCCGCGATCCGCGCGGTTTTGCCGTGAAATTTTATACTGCGCAAGGCAACTGGGACATGGTCGGCATCAACTGGCCAATATTCTTTATTCGCGACGCCATCAAGTTCCCCGACTTTGTGCATGCGAATAAACCGAGTGCCGTCACCGGGGTTCAGGATCAGAACCTGGCGTTTGATTTTTTCGCCCACACACCTGAAGCCACCAACATGCTGACCCACCTCTATACGGTTGAAGGCATGCCTGACTCCTATCGACATATGGACGGCTCCGCGGTGCACGCATTCAAGTTCATCAATGCTGACGGCGTGACGCATTACGTGAAGTTCACCTGGAAAAGTCGTCAGGGCGTCCACGGGTTGCAACCCAAGCAGATTGCCGGTTCCGTCGGCGAAGACTGGAACTTGATGACCAACGATTTGTACGGCGCCATCAAGAAAGGCGACTTCCCGAAGTGGGATTTGTACGTGCAAGTGTTGACGCCGGGTGAACTGGGCAAGTTCGACTTCGATGCGCTGGACGACACCAAAGTCTGGACCGGCGTGGCGCAGCGCAAGGTCGGCACGATGACCCTCAACCGCGTGCCGGACAATTATTTCGAGTCCACCGAGGAGTCCGCGTTCGCCCCGTCCCGTCTGGTGCCGGGCATCGAAGCGTCGGAAGATCGCATGCTGCAGGGCCGCCTGTTCGCCTACGCCGACACGCAGATGTATCGCCTGGGCGCCAATTATCAGCAACTGCCGATCAACGCCCCGAAGACCATCGTCAGCAATAACAGCCAGGACGGCGCGATGAACGCCAGCGGGCGCAAGAGTGAGGTCAATTACGAGCCATCCGGTGTCCATGAGCTGAGCCAGGACCCGGCCTTTAAATATGCACAGACGCCTGTCAGCGGCACCACCCAGCAACGCATGACTTCCAGGCCACGCAACTTCTTCCAGGCCGGCGAGTACTACCGTGGCCTTTCCGAAGCCGACAAAGGCTATCTGATCGAGGCGCTCAGCGGTGATCTCAATCACGTGCGTAACGAGGCGAACAGATACACGATGCTTTCGTACTTCTACAAGGCCGATGCCGATTACGGCACCCGTCTGGTGACCGCCACTCACGCGGACGCCGGGCGCGTCAAGGCGCTCGCGGAGAAACTCCAGGACTGATTCCGGCGCAACCCTGCCGCCACGCTGGCCAACAGCGTGGCGGTCTCGAGAAGGACGCAACATGCTGACGCTTACACGTCGCTGGCGCTGGACAGGCGCTGGCGCAGTTATTATCGGCCTGGGCTGGGCGACACTGCGCGCCAGTCACCTGCTGTTTCCCAACCTGTGGCTGCCTGCAACCGCAAGCCATATTCAGTCACAGGCAGCGGTGCAACGGGTCGATCCTCATGTGTACGACACGCAATGGTTCGACGCCGCCAGAGCCGGCCGTCAGGACATCAGCCAGGCGTTGATCGACGCCGGGTTTCCGGTCGACAGCCGGACCGGGTCGGGCTACACCGCGCTGGTTCTGGCGACGTATCACGGCCACCTGGACGAAGTCGGGACGCTGCTTGCGGCCCACGCGGATCCCTGCATCGCCGATAACAACGGCAACAGCGCGCTGATGGGCGCACTGTTCAAAGGGGAAACGGCGGTTGCGCGCGCGCTGCTCGGCCGCTGCCCGGTGGATCAGGCCAACAACAGCGGCCAGACTGCCCTCGCCTTTGCGGCGCTGTTCGGCCGCCTCGACATGATCCCCGAACTGGTGAAGCTGGGCGCCGACCCCGACCATGTCGACGCCCGCGGCAAGACTGCCCTGGGCATCGTTCTGGAGCAAGGCAACGAGCAGGCCGCTGCGGCATTGCGCAGCGCGGGTGCCAGTGTCGGCAGCAGTTTTTGACGCAGGGCCAAGATCAGGGGGCTGATCGCCCCCCCGTCCCGACCGGACTGCCTGTCGCCGAACGTGGCGATGGCGCCTGGCAGGCTTGCCCTGGTCACCCCTGCGCCGTCACGCTCAGCGTAGGCTGGTGGTGACGCCTGGGCCCTGCCAGCCGCCGCCCATTGCCCGGTACAGCGTCACGGCAGCACGCGAGGAGTCCGCTTCTGTGCTGTTCAGGCTGTCACGAGCCGTGAGCAATTCTCGGTTGGCATCGAGCACATCGGTCAGCGGGATCGCCCCCGATTTGTAGGCGGTCTCGGACAAGTCCCTGGCCCGCGTCAGCGCGCCGACCTCACCGGCCAGTTCCTCTCGGCGCTGTTCGGTCTGGGACAACGAGACCAAGGCGTTCTCGACATCCTCACAGGCCCTCAGCACTGACTGGCGATACTGCGCAAGCGCCTCGGCGTTGGCACCCTTGGCCTGGGCAACCTCGGCATCGATCTTGCCGAAGTCGAACAACCGCCAACGCACCAGTCCACCGATCGAGGGCTGAAATGCACGCTCGGTGAACATGTGCCGACCGGTGATGCTTTCGTAGCCCAGGGCGCCTGACAGCGACACTTTCGGGTAGTAATCGGCAATGGCTTCGCCGATCCGCTCATTGGACGCCGCCAGTCGGCGCTCGGCGGCGATGATGTCCGGACGTCGGCGCAACACGTCAGCCGGTGCAATGCTGTCCTTGATCGCCGGCAGTGACGGGATCTGCGAGGCCATGGCCAGTTCCCTCGCCGAACGGCCCGGCTGTTTGCCCATCAGCACGTCGAGGCGATTGAACTGCGCCTCCAGCGCGATGCGCAGCAACGGCACGGTGGCCCGCGCCTGCTTCAGCAACGCCTGGGCCTGAGCCACTTCGCGCTCATCGACATCGCCCAGGCGTCGCCGAACCTGCACCAGATCGAGCAGATGCTCGTCGGTGCTGATCTGATCGGCGGCAACCGCCAGCCGCGCCTGGTAGCCGCGAATCTGCACATAGGCGTCCGCAGCCTCGGCGACCACCGAGATCCGCGTGCCCAGATGAGCGGCCTCTGCAGCCTGCGCCTCAGCTTCGGCGGCAGATGCACCGCGCCGAAGACCGCCCGCCAGGTCGATCTCCCAGCTGGCAGAGGCGCCGGCGGTGAGGTCTTTCTGATTGCGCTCGTAGCCCGGCAAGTTGCGGCCCAACGACCCCAGCGGACTTTGCAGGCTCTGCCGCTGCTTGGTAGCCGAGCCGACGAAATCCACCGTCGGATACAACTCGGCGCCCGCCGCGCTCGCCACGGCACGGGCCTGTTCGACCCGCGCCAGCGAAGCCACAAGATCCAGGTTTTGCGCCAGCACCTGATCGACGATGCTCACCAGTTGCGGATCGTCGAAGCCGTACCACCAGGTCGCCAGATTCTGCACAGCGGCGGGATCGGCGTTGCCCTCTGTGCCCTGGTTGTGGAACGGCACCAGCGCGGTGTTCGGCGCCTGGTAGTCAGGGCCCACCATGCAGCCCGACAACGCGGCGCTCATCAACACCAGACCGATGATGGCCGGCAGGCGCGCCCGTTTCGGCCTGAATTCTCGCGCGCCGCGACCGGCTGCGGTCATGGCCGGGTGTTTATCCAGCGTCTCGCCCACAAGGCGCGCGCTGAAAGAAAGCTTGCTGGACATCAACGCCTCCCGTGGAAGTATTTGCGGATGAAAATGTAGAACGCCGGGGTGAACAACAGACCGAAACAAGTCACGCCAAGCATCCCGAAGAACACCGTGGTCCCCAGCGACTGACGCATTTCCGCGCCCGCGCCGGTGGCGACGGTCAGCGGCGCCACACCGAGAATGAACGCCAGCGAGGTCATCAGAATCGGCCGCAGTCGCGTGCGGGCGGCATGCACTGCCGCATCCACCGCTGTCGAGCCGTCGTCCTGTTTCTGCTTGGCGAACTCGACGATGAGAATCGCGTTCTTCGCCGCCAGACCGATCAACACGATGAAGCCGATCTGCGCCAGAATATCGATGGGCATGCCGCGGAAGATCAGCCCGCTGATCGCCGCCAGAATGCACATCGGCACGATCAGCACGATGGCCACCGGCAAGCGCCAACTTTCGTACTGCGCCACCAGAACCAGAAACACGAACAGCGCCGCTGCGGCGAACACCAACAACGTCGGCGTGCCCTTTTGTTGCTGCTGGTAGGCAAGCTCGGTCCATTCGAAGCCGATGCCTTTGGGCAGGACTTTCTCGGCCAGTTGCTCCATTTTGAGCAGTGCCGTGCCCGTCGCGACCCCAGGAGCTGCCGCGCCCTGGACCTCTGCCGCCGGGTACAGGTTGTAGCGTGGCACTCGGTACGGAATGGTGTTGTGTTCGATGTCGGCCACCGTACCCACTGGCACCATCTGGCCGCTGTCGTTACGCACCTTCAAGCGGGTGATGTCTTCCGGCGTGCCGCGAAACCGGGCATCGGCCTGGGCGACCACTTGATACGTGCGGCCCAGATAGTTGAAGTCGTTGACGTACTGCGAGCCCAGATACACCTGCAACGTCGAGAACACGTCAGTCGGCTTAAGCCCGACTTTTTCGGCCTTGACCCGGTCAATGTTGGCGAAGATCGACGGCGAGCCGGCATTGAACAGCGTGAACATGCCGACGAAGTCAGGGTCTTTGCGCGCCTCGGCCACCAGCTTGTTGGCGGCCTCGGCAAGTGCCTTGGAGCCCAGTCCAGCGCGGTCTTCGAGCATCAGCTTGAACCCGCCGGAACTGCCCAGGCCCTGCACCGGTGGCGGCGGAATGGTCAGCACGTAGGCGTCCTTGATCACCGACAGGCGCTTGCGCAGATCCGCCAGCACGGATTGCGCGGTGAGTCCGGGCATGTCGTGGTTGTACAACGACGGCAGACCGGTGAACACCGTTCCCGCATTGGAGGCGACCGTCGAGGTGGTGGCATCCAGCCCCACGAACGGCGCGATGTGCTCGATCCCGGGCGTCTGCAGCGCGATGTCCATGACCTGGCGCACGACTTTCTCCGTGCGATCCAACGACGCACCCGGCGGCAGCTGCACGATGGTAATCAGATAGCCCTGATCCTGCTCGGGAATAAAGCCGGTCGGTGTGCTGTGAAACTCGACGCCGGTCAGGGCGATCAGGCCGACGTAGACCAGCATCACCAGCCCGAGCACTCGGGCCAGACGCCGGGTGACGTTGCCGTAGCCGTGGGAGAGCCTGTCGAATCCGCGGTTGAAACGGCCGAATGAGGCGTCCATGAAGCGCTTGACGCGTTTGAACCGGCCGTTGTCATGCCCCTTGTGCTTGAACAGCACCGCACACAGCGCCGGACTCAAGGTCAGCGACACCACGCAGGAGATGATCGTCGACGCAGCGATGGTCACCGCAAACTGCCTGAAGAACAGCCCGGAAATACCGCTCAGAAAGGCTGCAGGCACGAACACCGCACACAGCGTCAGCGCGATCGACAACAGCGCGCCGCCGACTTCGTCCATCGTGTGGTGCGCCGCCGCCACCGGCGTCATGCCTTCGTGAATGTTGCGCTCGATGTTCTCCACGACGACGATCGCGTCGTCGACCACGATCCCCACCGCCAGCACCAGGCCGAACAGCGACAGGTTGTTGAGGGAGATCCCGCACAGGTACAGCACGGTGAACGCGCCCAGCAACGAAATCGGGATGGCGACGACCGGAATGATCGTGGCCCGCCAGTTCTGCAGGAACAGGAACACCACCAGCACCACCAGCACGATGGCCTCGAAGATGGTGGTAATGACCTCATCCACAGACTTGCCGATGAAGATCGTCGGGTCATAGATGATCGAGTAGGCCACCCCGGACGGAAATTCCTTCTTCAAGTTTTCCATGGCGCCGAGCACGGCGTGGTCGACGTCCAGCGAGTTGGCGCCCGGTTGCGCGTAGATCAATAGTGTCGCAGCGTCTTTCTTGTCCATGAACGCGGTGGAGCCATAGTCCACCGCGCCGACCTCGACCCGGCCAATGTCGGCGATTCGGGTGACACGGCCCGATGGGTCGGTCTTGACCACGATGCGCTCGAACTCTTCGGGGCTGGACAGCCGCCCCAAGGCTTCGATGTTCAGTTGATACGCTTCGGCTGTTCGGGTTGGCGGCTGGTTCAGCACACCGGCCGAAACCTGCAGGTTCTGTTGGCGCAGAACGGCCAGCACTTCACTGGCGCTCAAGTCATAGGCAGCGACCTTGTCCGGGTCGAGCCAGATGCGCATGGCGTACTCGCGTCCGCCCTGGAACTGCACGTCGCCGACACCGGGAATCCGCGCCAGCACATCCTTGATGTGCAGCGTGGCGTAGTTGGACAGGTAGAGCGTGTCCTTGGTGCTGTCGTCGGAGAACAAATGCACCGCCAGCAGAATGCTCGGCGTCGCCTTGCGCACCTGAACGCCAAGTCGCTGCACGTCTTCAGGCAGGCGTGAAATGGTGTTCTGCACCCGATTCTGCGTCAGGTTTTGCGCGACGTTGAGGTCGGTGCCGATGCGAAACGTCACAGTGATCGTCAGCTTGCCGTCACCGGTTGACTGACTGCTCATGTAAATCATGTTCTCGACACCGTTGATCTGCTGCTCAAGCGGTGTCGCCACGGTCTTGGAAATGGTTTCCGCCGAAGCACCGGGGTACGAAGTCGTGACCTGCACCGTTGGTGGGACGATCTCCGGGTATTGCGCGACGGGAAGGACGAACAGCGCGCCCAGGCCGATCAGCGTGATGAAACAACTGACGACCACGGCGAAACGCGGGCGATCGATGAAAAAGTGGGCTATCCGCATGTCGTCTAGTCCTTCGCCTGATCATTGTCGGGCTTGATCTCACCGTCTCGGGCGTTGACTTTTGCCCCCGGCGCGGCGAACGGCAGGCCGCCAATCATCACCCGGTCGTTGGCCGTCAGGCCCGACTTGACCACCCGAAGCCCTGCGCGCATGTCGCCGACTTCTACCTGCTTGGGCACGACCGCGCCGTCATCGGCCACGGTCATCACGATGAAGTGGGACTGATCGGGCAGCACGGCGGCATCCGGCACCAGCAAGGTCGGGCCTGGCGCTGCGGCGACCACGCGCAATCTGGCGAACTCACCCGGGGTCAGGACGCCGTCCGGATTGTTCACCGTCGCCCGGGCGTGAATCGTGCCACTGGCGCGGTTCAGCGCGTTATCGATGAAATCCAGATTGCCGGAGGTCGAGTACCGTTGCCCGCCGCTGGCGGCGATCTGCACCTGCTCCGGCGCATCACCCGAACGGCGTGCCTTGTATTGCTTGTACTGCTGGTAATCGGACTCGCTCATGTCAAAGTCCAGATACACCGGGTCCTGAGAAACAATGGTCGCCAGCAGTGTGGTCGGACTGATCGCTGCGCGGCTGCCGGCGATCAGGTTGCCCACAGACACCTGGTGATTGCCGATGCGCCCGGTAAACGGCGCGACGATCTGGCAGTGATCGAGGTCGAACTGCGCGTCGCGGATCTGCGCGTTGGCATCGGCCACCGCCGCTTGCGCTTCTTGCCAGTCGGACTTGCGCAGTTCCATGTTCTGCACGGAGCCTGCCTGGTTGCGCGCCAGTTCATCGGCCCGGTTGAATTCACTCTTGGCGTAGGCCAGTCGTGCGCTCGCCCGTTGCAGTTGCGCGTTGGCCTGGGCCAGGCGGATCTCGTAAGGCACGCGATCGATGCTGAACAGCAGCGCGCCTTTCTTGACCAATTGGCCGTCTTTGAAGTGAATGCCGATCAGCGTACCGCCGACCTGAGCCCGCAGTTCGACGCGGTCGACCGCCGAGAACTGGCCGAGAAACGACAGCCTGCTGTCGAGGTCCTTCACCAGAGGCCGGCTGACAACCACTTCGGCCAGCGGCGGCGCATCGGCTGCAACGGCGCGCTCGCGCTCGCCCCCAACCAGAAAAACACCCGCGCCGACGGCAGCCGCCAGCAACCCGGCCCCTACCACCGCTCTTGTCATGTTGCGCTTAGCCGCGGGCGTAGCATCGTCCGCCGACGATCCGCCATTGCTCTCTACCGAATTCACTATCAGCCCCCTGGCTTGAACTTGAACAACATGAAGAGCCTCATATCAGAGTGCCCCACCTTCCCGATCTGTGCCGTTGGCCGTAGCCCGCAGAACGACTCGCAGGCGTAACCCGGACAGATGAATTTCTTCCTGATAACGTTTTGATGCTACGTATCATCAATATCGATGTAAACATGACGGGCGTAATCATTACTATCATTCATTTTGATTCCGGAAGGGTCAGCCACTGTGATAAACCGGCGCACACTGCGGTTCGTGGGCTGCGAATGCGGGGCTGCGAGAGAGGCAGCGCCGCAGCACCATCCGGCGCGGGACGGGCAACCGGGCGTATACTCGCGCCGCCATGCATCAGGAGGTCGTTATGAAAGTCACCAAGGAACAACGCTTACTGAACAAGGAGAAGATTCTCACCGCCGCCTCCCGCCTCTACCGCGAGCACGGCATTGACGGAATCGGCATCGGCGAGCTTTCCAAATCGGTGGGCCTGACCCACGGCGGTTTCTACCGGCAGTTCCCCGATGGCAAGGAGCAACTGGTGGCCGAAGCGATCCGCCGCACGTTCGATGAATACTTCGTGCAGTGGGAAGCGAGCACCCGCGTGTTTGACATCGTGCAGAACTATGTAACGGCCGAGCATCGCGACAGCAAACTCGACTGCTGCCCGATTCCCACGCTGGCGGCCGATGTGTCGCGCATGGGCGGCGTCGTCAGCCAGACCTACACCCAAGGCATCGAGCGCTTGCTGCAGATGCTGATGGAGAAAAAGGGCGACTTGCCGGAAGGGACGTCGCGTGAGCGCGCCATGCAGATCCTTGCCTCCATCTCCGGCGCGATGATGCTTGCCAGGGCCTGTAACGATAACGCACTGACCGATGAAATCATGGCCGCGGTGATCGACCAGTGGCGCGGTCTTGAAGACCATGCCGGGCAATCCGCCTGACCTGGGCTTCAGTGCATCCTGCGTTATCAGGCAGCGCATCGCTGGATGCAGTGAGTCAGCCACACCGCATGTACCGGTCTTACTGCTGCTGCGCGGCAGATCGCGGGCAAGCGCGCTCCTACAGTCCTGTATGTCCATAAAGCTCAGCATGGACTCTCGGCGGATAACTGTGGGAGCGTGGCGTGTCCCGCGATCTGCCGCGCAGCGGCAGCAAAACGGGCACCTTGGTTGAGTCAGATATATATCATTCTCAGGATTGGCTGCCGGTCCCCGGCAGTTCGTGGGACACGCCACGCTCCTACGGCCTATGGCCAGAATCAGAGACAGAATGCCCCCTTCAGATCGCGCGACACGGCAGCGGTCCGTCCGTTCAGGATCGGCTGATGGAGGCGATCGCCCGGGCCAGTTCCAGCTGATTGAAGGGCTTGGGCAGTCGTTGTGTGGTGACGGTGGTCAGCGTCGGGTTATCGGTGAAACCCGACGCGATGATGACCGGAAGCGCGGGATCCAGTCGGGCAATGTGCCGGGCCAGTTCGGTGCCGGTCATGCTCGGCATGATGTGATCAGTGATCACCAGGTCAACGTCCACATGGTCACTGATAACGGTCAGTGCTTCGTCGCCGCTGTTGGCCGTGACCACCTGATGACCCAGGTCTTCGATCATCGCCTTGGTGCTCATCAGCACCAGAGGATCGTCATCCACAAACAGCACTTTGAGCGGCATCGAGCGCGCCTCGCCATCGCTCGCCCCTTCATTCAAGGGCACAGACTGCTCCGGCGTGGCAACCGAGACGGGCAGCCACAGTTCAGCTGTCGTTCCTTTGCCAGCGGTGCTGCTCAGCACCAGTTTGCCGCCGGACTGCGCGGCCAGCCCATGCACCATCGACAGCCCGAGGCCTGTGCCTTTGCCCAGTCCCTTGGTCGTGAAAAACGGCTCCATGGCGCGCTGCAACGTGGCGTCATCCATGCCGCTGCCGGTGTCGGATACCGAAATGCAGACGAACTCCTCCAGCCGCATTGCGCCAGCCACACGTGGCAACGACACTTCCTTGGCCGACACCACCACGCTGCCGCCGTCGGGCATGGCGTCCCGCGCGTTGATCATCAGGTTCATGATCGCCATTTCCAGCTGCCCTGCATCGACGAACACCGGCTTCAGGCGCAGTGGGAAGCGGGTTTCCACGGCGATATTGGCGCCCAGCGACGTACCCAGCAGCTCCGACATGCCACGGATCAGGTTGCCGACATCGACAGCCCTTGGCGTCAGCTCCTGCCTGCGCGCGAAGGCCAGCATTCGCTGCGTCAATGACGAACCGCGCTGTGCAGCGGCCATCGCGTTGTCCAGCAGCGAGGCCGATTTCGGATCGTCCACCAGACGTTTTTTGACGATGCCCAGACTGCCGAGGATCACCGTCAGCAGGTTATTGAAGTCATGGGCGATACCACCGGTGAGCTGGCCAATGGATTCCATCTTCTGGGACTGATACAGCGCTTCGCGGGTCTCCTTCAGCGTAGTCTGTGCCTGGACTGCTTCGGTGATGTCGCGGGTGATTTTGGCGAAACCGATGAATTGCCCGTCGTCATCGCGGATCGGATCGATGACCACGTGCGCCAGAAAACGCGTCCCGTCCTTGCGCAGCCTCCACCCCTGCCCCTCGAACCGCCCTTCGCTGCGCGCGGTCAGCAACGCGTGTTGAGGTCGGCCGGCGTCGGCATCCACTGGCTCGAAGAACAGCGAGTAATGCTGGCCGATGACTTCGGCAGGGCTGTAACCCTTGATTCGCTCGGCACCGGCATTCCAGGTCGTGATGATGCCCGTCGGATCAAGCATGTACAGCGCGTAGTCAGTGACACCTTGAACCAGCAGGCTGAACTGCCGTTCACTGTTGCGCAATGCCTCTTGCGCCAACCTGCGCTCGGTCAGGTCGCGGGTGACCTTGGCGTAGCCGATCAACGTGCCATCGGGGGCATGGATCGGGTCGATCACCACCAGCGCCCACAGCCGCGTGCCGTCTTTTCTGACACGCCAGCCCTCGCCTTCGAAGCGTCCGGACGTGGCGGCGATCTGCAGCGCTCTGCCGGGCATGCCCGCCAAGCGGTCCTCTTCGGTGTAAAACAACGAGAACGAACGGCCGACGATCTCGGCTTCTTCGTACTGTTTGATCCGCCGGGCGCCGGAGTTCCAGCTGCGTACGATCCCGTCGGTGTCGATCATGTAGATGGCATAGTCGATGACGGCATCGACCAGCAAACGGTAGCGATTATCTTGTGTGAGCAATCCTTGGGAGGACTCGGCTGGTTGCATGGTCGCCTCGGCGCGGGGTTTCAGGCTGCGCAATGTGGATGAATCCGCCGGTAAACGTTGTCGCACATGCATTCAATGGCACGGCACAGCGCCCGGCGGCGACTTGATGCAGATACGACTCGCATTGCTCAGTCCGATCGGAGAACGTCCTTCACGGCTGCGATGACCGCCTGGATGTCGAACGGCTTGTCGAAGACCCTCACGAACAGATCCGGGCGCTCCATTCCCAGATGCGCCTGGGCGCCACTCATCAGCATGACCGGCACATTGCCCAGCGTCTTGTGCGTACGGATTGCCTCCACCAGCTCAATGCCGTTCATGCCCGGCATCATGTAGTCGGTTATGACCAACTGCGGTTTCTCCCGGTCCAGGATGCTCAGCGCCTTCTGCCCGCTGCCGGCCGTGACTGTCAGATACCCCTCGTCTTCCAGCGCGTAACTCAGTATGTCGGCGATCAGGTATTCATCGTCGACAATCAGTATCGTGGTCATAAGGTCCCCCGCCCGCTCAAGCGATCATCAGCTTAAGGACGACCGAGAGGTGGATGCATTGTCCCTGCCGTCAGGGCCATGCAAGCCAACCTTGTTGACGTTCATTCCCTGAGCACCGAGGGCAAGTTCGAGTATCGACGGGTCGTAGGCGTTGTCGCGGATCTTCAGGATCGACAGTTGACGGGTGATCTGCATCGGTTCCTGCGCGAAGCGGATCAACAGCAGGTTGTCGACAATGCCCGACAAGTCCGGCGCCGGCGCGTCGATTTCGTTGCCCAGGAGGCTGCGCACTTCCCATGAGGCCAGCACGGTGACGCCTCTGGCGCGCAATTCACCCATCAACGCGGTGAACAGGTCCAGAATGCGTGTCTTGTCGGCGGCTGCGCGGGCCATGCCGCCCAGGCTGTCGATGAAGAGGCGCTTGATTGACTTCTGCTCGACCAGTCGCAGCAGATCGATCGCCAGTTTGTCAACCAGCTCGGTGGTGACCGACCGCCAGACAACGTGCAACGCGCCGGACTGCTCCATCGCTTCGAGATTCAGTCCGAATGCGGCAGCCTTGAGCCGGAGCCGCTGGGGCGACTCATAAAAGCCGAACAGCAAGCCGGGGGCTTCCGCGGTCGACTGGCCAAGGAAGTTCAGGCCGAACGATGTCTTGCCTGCGCCCGAAGGGCCCAGAAGCAAGGTCACGGACGAACCGACCAGACCGCCGCCGATCATCGGATCGAGGGTCGGCAGGCCACTTGGCACGATCGAGAGGCGATCGCTGTCACGCAGCGCCGAGCAGGTGACCGTGCTCTCAAGGCGCGGGTACACCACCAGACCGTCCTCGGTGATTTCGCACTCGTGCGACCCGGAAATCGCGCCGCTGCCGCGGGTCTTGCGTAACTTGATGCGGCGCACGGAGCGGCTGCCGACCAACTCCTCGCCCAGCTCCAGAACACCGTCCACCATGGTGTGCTCAGGGCTGCCGTCGTCCAGTTGCGAGCTGGTCAGGAAGAACACCGTGCAACCGGCAAACGCAGCGTGCCCTTGCAACTCGGAGATGAAGCGTTTGGTGTTCAGCGCCGACTCGGCTTTGGAGCGAGCATTGAGCAGGCCGTCGAGGATCATTACCGTGGACTTCTGACGAACGATCTCCCGGCGCAGCAGCTTGACCACTTCTTCGAGGCCGTCGTTCTCCATGGTGTCGAAGGCGCTGACGAACTGAATCTGATCGCCGATCTTGTCCTTGTCGAAAAAGCTCAGCGTCGAGAGAAACTGGAACAGCCGCTCATGGGGCTCGGCAAGCAGCGTAGCGAACAGGACGCGACCGCCATTGGTGGCGTGGTGGAAACCGATCTGGTTGGCCAGAATGGTTTTGCCGGAACCCGGGCGTCCCTGGATGATGTAAGAGGATCCCGAAACGAATCCGCCTTTTAGCAGCTCATCCAGTCCTTCAATTCCGCTATGAAGGCGTTTTAGCTGGTTCAAAATGTGCTTCCTCCGCTGAAGGGTCAGCGTAGTGAATGGTGCGGCTGGAACGCGCGTTTAAAGTGCGCATTCTTCCGTGTTTGAGGAAGCTTTCCAAGCTCAATCATCAACGTGGCTGCAACTGGCGGGAATTAATGCGCGCAAGGCGGGCACAGTGCTGCGTCTTCAGGGCGTTTCGGACGTGTCCGACGTGGCAGGTGCTTCTTCGACACAGCCGGCCGTTTCCGCTCGGGACTGTTCGCTGCGGCGTTCAGGGTCGTCCGGTTTGATCGGTGCAGAGAGAGGATACTCAGGCGTATCATCGCCGCCCTGGACCGGATCGGTGCTGGCGTCAGGGGCGGGTATCGTTGGTTTGCTGGTCATTGCGATGGGGTCCGTGGAGTGGATGCAGTCGTTTGAGGGCGACTGCTCCAACACGTGCTGTTTATCGGACCAGTGGGCGCGGTCGACGCAGCTGACGCAGCCGATGCAGCCGATGCAGCCGATGCAGCGCGCATTCGCCGCTGCAGCCGACGATTTGCCTCATTCGAGTTCGGCCAGGCACTGCTCCAGAATGTCCAGGCCTTCATTGAGCACATGGAGTTCGATCGTCAGCGGCGCGAGCAAGCGAACGATGTGTCGGGATTTACCGCTGGGCATCAGCAACAGTCCGCGACGTCTGGCGGACTCCAGCAGTTGCGCCATCTGCGCGGTCCCAGGCTTGCCATCGGCTGACAATTCGATGCCGCGCATGGCGCCCACGCCGGTCAGACGTCCCAGAAACCTGGACAGGCCTTGCGCTTTCCATTGTTCATAACGCGCCTGCACCACCGTGGCCTGCTGCTCGCCCCACTGCGCCATGTTGGCGTCACTCATCTCGTCCAGCGTCGCAAGGCCTGCGGCGCAGGCGATCGGGTTGCCGGAATAAGTCCCGCCCAATCCGCCCTTGGGCAACGTGTCCATCAGCGCCTTTCGCCCCACCACGGCACCCAGCGGCACGCCGCCGGCGATGCTCTTGCCGAGCAGAAGCAGATCCGGTTCGATGCCCAGTCGGCTGAACGCAAAGCGCTGCCCGGTGCGGCCGAACCCGGACTGGATTTCATCGATGATCAGCACGATGCCTTTTTCGTCGCACAGCCTGCGCAGCGCCTGAGCGAATTCGATGTCCAGCGCCAGGAACCCGCCCTCGCCCTGCACCGGTTCGATGATGAAACAAGCGACCTCGTCGAGGTCGATTTCCACGCTGAACAGCCGCTCCATTGCCTTGAGCGCCTCGGCTGCGGTTACGCCGTTGTCCGCGCTCGGGTACGGCAAGTGATAAACAGTGCCGGGCAGCACGCCGACTCTCTGTTTATAGGGCGCCACCTTGCCGTTGAGGTTGAGCGTCGCCAGGGTTCGACCGTGAAAGGCGCCGTCAAATGCGATCACTGCCGATTTGCCGGTGTGACCACGGACGATCTTCAGCGCATTTTCAGCCGCCTCCGCGCCACTGTTGGTGAGCATGCCGCTGACCGGATAACTCACCGGGACGAACGCGGCGAGGCGCTCGATGAACTGCCGATAAGGCACGTGAGGCGCGGCATTGAACGCGTAATGGGTCATGCGTTGCGCCTGTTCGCAGATGGCGCTGACGATGCGCGGGTTGCAATGGCCCAGGTTCAGCACGCCGATGCCACCCACGAAGTCAATGTAGCGCTTGCCGTCGACGTCCCAGACTTCGGCATTCTTGCCATGGGTCAGGCTGATGGGATGAACCACGGAAATGGAATTGCTGACAGCGGGAAAAGCCATGCTCGATCGTCCTGGAAACGGGTGGAATGGCTGCTATCTAAGCGATCTGCGGTCGTCCTCGACAAGCGAAATAAAGGCAACGGGTCATTCCGCAAATTCCTGATGTCCGTCGCGCTTCAGCGGGCCGGCAGGCGCAGCAGAATGTAGTCTTCTTTGTCGAACCGGCCGCTGAGCACCACCGGCAACCTTCCCAGACGCGTGCCTTGCAGCTGCTGGAAGTCGGCATTGCTCATCACCACATCGGCTGCGCCGTGCAAGGCTTCCAGCTCCGCCGGGGTCAGGGTGAACAGCGGTCGCAGGTCTTCATCGACGTTGACCATGAACTTGATGCCTTTGCCATCCTTGCCCATCCCGTGCAGCACGAGCGGGGCGTTGTCGGACCGGATGGCCTGGCGCACCGCCGCGGTGAACTGGCGCGTGTCATAGAGGTTACGCTCAGCCTTCTCGAATGCACCGATGTAGCTCAGCCAGACCGCCAGCACCGCGCAGGCCGGCAAACCATAGAGCCGCAGCCGCGGGCGCATCAGCAGCGGCAGCGCCACCAACTGCAGCAGGCCCAGTGCGATCAGCAGCGGCCCGGTGTCACCCAGCGCTTCGGGGAAACGCGGTCGGATCAGCAGCAAGCCGACCATCAGCGCGCCGGGAATGAAGCAGCAGAGCGTCAGGATCAACCCGCGCAGCCACGCGAAACAGCGTCCACTGCGCGCGTGAAACGGATACGCGGCAATGATTGCCGCCATGGGCAGCATCGGCAGCAGGAAGCGGGCTTTTTTTGCGGCCGGAATCGACAAACCGATCATCACCGTCAACCCGGCAATAGCACACAGATGCAGCAAGTGCGAAGCCGCGTTCTTCTGCCCGCGCGCCGTGACGCCCGCTGCCAACAGGACCACGATCGCCAGCGGATAGGCCAGCGCGTAATTTCCCAGCGAGCGGCTGAAATACCAGAAAGCCGAACTGCCACCGTCTTCAGGGTCCAGGCGTGCGGTGATCTGAGTGCGAACCACTTCAGCCAGCAGTGCCTCACCGCCAGAAAGTTGGGCCAGCAGCAGCAAAGCCATGGTGCACGCCGCCAGCAACGCCACGGCGATCAACGCAGACACCCACGCCTGGCGCCGGTTGTGGTTGAACAGGCGATAGCTGCACAGCACGGCAGCGGGGATAATTAGACCGATCGGTCCACGAATGATGAACCCCAGCACCATCAGCCCGTAAATCAGCCAGAGCCGGCGTCCGGAGGAAAAATGGTCCGTGGCGTAGGCCAGATAAAACACCGCGAAGGTGATACTGGCCAGCATCTGCTCCAGCGACACGGCGCGGGTTTCGGTGATAAAAGTATTGGTCAGCAGCAACAATGCGATGCTCAGCCACGCCCATCGCCGGGAGTATGGTGCCAGCAGCCGGTACATCAGGCCCACCATGATGGCCGATGCCAGGCAAGTGGGCAGCCACGCGCTGAAACTGGTCACCTCCCCCAACGGCACTGAGCAGAGGTAAATGAGCCAGGTGGGAAAACCGGTGTAATCGGGATAGGGCACGCCGTAGGTGGTCGGGAAGACGCTGGGGCCATGACGCAGCATTTCTTGAGCAAACACCACGAATCGCGAATCTGAGCCGACGATCGCCAAGTGTCCGCTGGCTATCACGAACAGCACCAGGGCCAGACCGCCGGCGCTCCAGGCCTGCCGTCTGGCGCGGGCCGGGGTGACACCGGAAAGAAACTCGGACGCGAGCGATGTCAACGGGGTCTCCTCTCGTCAGCGCGAAGCGCGCTCTGCAACGACAGACAGAAGCGTAGCTGCGTTCGCGAGACACACATCACCAGCTGCACGAGCGGACCGCCTGACAGCCCCATTGCCTCGAGTTGGGCAGTGCTCGTGCGAGCCAGTTCCCGGCTGAAGCCGCTCCTACAACGCATTCACCGGGGACATCGCAGTTCACACCGTATTCCCGGTTACACCGCGGCCCGCCCCGCAATCCCGGGCGAGCCGCACAACCGTAGGACCGGCTTTAGCCGGGAAGGCGTCAGGTGTTACGACACAGATACGATGGCGACCAAACCAGCCTCTTCCCGGCTGAAGCCGCTCCTACAACGCATTCACCGGGGACATCGCAGTTCACACCGTATTCCCGGTTACACCGCGGCCCGCCCCGCAATCCCGGGCGAGCCGCACAACCGTAGGACCGGCTTTAGCCGGGAAGGCGTCAGGTGTTACGACACAGATACGATGGCGACCAAACCAGCCTCTTCCCGGCTGAAGCCGCTCCTACAACGCATTCACCGGGGACATCGCAGTTCACACCGTATTCCCGGTTACACCGCGGCCCGCCCCGCAATCCCGGGCGAGCCGCACAACCGTAGGACCGGCTTTAGCCGGGAAGGCGTCAGGTGTCACGACACAGATACGATGGCGACCAAACCGGCCTCTTCCAGCAAGAAACACGCCGCACCGACCGCCAGTTCTCCCTCTTGCAGCGTGACGGTAAAACAGCAGCCCCCCGATGGTCGACTCGCCAGCGTGACCTGCCAATGCTGGTTGGCGCAGATGCGCTGCACCAGCGAGAGCCCGAGGCCCAGGCCCTCCCCGCGCTGTTCGTCGCCGCGCACGAACGGCTGGAACATCGCTTGCTGTTTTTCCAGCGGGATGCCGATGCCACTGTCCTCCACGCTGAAGCCGTCGTCCCACAGGGTCACGCGGATGAACCCCTGATCGGTGTAGTGCCAGGCATTACGCAGCAGATTGCCCATGACTGAGCGTAGCAGCGGTGCGTTGTAGGTCTTCTGACTGTGGGCCCGATGAGGGCGACTTTCTGCCTGAACAATGAAGGTCAGGCCTTTTTCTTCGATTGGTCGTCGCCAGGTTTCGGCCAGTTCATCGGCGATCTGCTCAAGGCCGGCCCTTTGCCCCTGAGGCGCATTCCTGCCCTCGGTGCGGGCAAGCAGCAGGAAGGTTTCGACCAGTTGGTTCATGCCCGCCGTGGCTTTGCTGATGCGCTGCACCTGAGCGCGTGAGCGTTCATCCAGTTGCGGATAATCCATCAGCAGCTCGCACGACGTCGCCAGCACCATCAAGGGCGTGCGCAACTCGTGGCTGACGTCGCTGGTGAAGAGTTTCTCGCGGCCAAGCGCCTCGCGCAGTCGCCCAAGGGTTTCGTCGAACGATTTCGCCAGCGCGCCGACCTCGTCGTCGGCATAGTCCCCCGCCAGCACCGGGGCGAGTTCGAGGAGCTGATCGCGATGGCGAACCTGGCCAGCCAGACGCGACACCGGCGCCATCACACGGGAGGCGAGCAGGCGGCCCAGCAGAATGGCCAGCAGCACGCTGAGCACGAAGCCGATCAGCACGACGCCGAACAGAATCCGCTCGCGCTTTTCGAACTTGCGTTGATCGCGCAGCAGCACGTAGCGGCGCTCGCCCACGGTCGTGACCATGGCGTAATACGCCCGCTTGCCGCGATAGAACTCCTGAAAACCAGGCTGCAGGCCTTTCAGGTCGTCACTCATGGCAACGTCGCCGACGCCATCGTCGGCGTAGAACAGCTCGCCCTTCTCAGGCCGGTGCCGCCAGTCGTCGATACTGTCTTGGGCCAGGATCCGGTGCAGGTTGCCGCCCAGGCTGATGATCGTCAGGCGTTTCTCGACCACGTGAACGGTGGCAATGATGCCGACGGCGAAAACACCGGCGACCAGGGTGCTCATCAGCGCGAATACGATGACGATCCGCTGTTTGAGGCTGTGCTTGATGTCCATGAAGGTCCGTGCATGGCGGTACTCGTATCTTGGGGCAGCGCCCCGCCGCCGCCGATTATCCGCCAGGCCATGTCATGGTTTTGTCAACGAACGGTGTTGTCCCGCCGCGGCTCGACGATTTCTGTTCAGTCGGCGACCGTTGCAGGCGGCATCAGCCACATTGCCATCGCGCACCCGGCCATCAACAGCGACGTCACCACGAAGACCACGGGCATGCCGAAATGCCCGCCCAGATAACCGCCGGTGAGCGGGCCGAGGACTTGGCCGACGTACTGGCTGGACGTCGAGTAACCGAGCATGCGCCCCGCCACCGCGTCAGGTACCGAATGGCGAATGATCGCGGCGATGCAGGGCAACAGCCCGCCCAGCGCGATGCCCATGAGAAAACGCAGCACCACCAATTGCCACTCGTTGCTGACCCATGCCTGAGGAATCAGCAGGATCGCTGCGGCGCTGAGACAACCGATCACCACTTTCCAGTGCCCCACCCGGTCGGCCAGCTTGCCGATCCGCGACGCCGACAGGATGCTGGCCAACGCCGTCGCCGACATCACCACGCCTGCCATCAGTGTGACGTTTGCCGTGTGCAGTTGGGTCAGGTACACCGTGATGATCGGCTCGATGGACATGATTGAAAACATCACCAGACTCGCCACCACGTACATGATGATCACGGGCTTCTTGTCCGGGATCAGCTCCCAGGCGCGGATCGTCGCAGGCTTCGCTGAATCGGCAGCGCGCCTGGGACGCTGCGCTTCCTTCATGAGGAACGCGGTGGCGAGGAAGGCCAGAAATATCACCCCGCCCGCCAGGAAAAAGGTATTACGAATGCCAATCAACGGCGGCAACAGCCCGCCGATCAGAGGCCCGGTCAGGTTGCCCGCCATGATCCCGGACGCCAGCATGCCCAGCGCCCAGCCGGAGCGCTCTTTCGGCGTCTGCGTGGCGACCAGAATCGTTGCCCCGGAGGCATAACCGCCGAGCAGCCCCGCCAGCAGGCGCAAGCCCACCAGTTGATAGATGTTTTCCGCCAGGCCGATCAGCGACATGGCAATCGCCATGCCCAAGCTGGCGCGAATCAGCATCAATTTACGACCGTAGCGGTCGCCCAGTCTGCCCCACAACGGCGCGGTGCAAGCGGCGCTGAGGAACGGTGCCCCAAACGCCACGCCCGACCACTGCACAATGGCTGCAGGGTCACTGACACCCAGGTGCTCGACATACAGAGGCAGAAACGGCAGCAACAGCGTCATCGCGACGATGGTGGTGAAAGCCCCCAGCACGCAGACGGCCAGGTTTCGTTTCCAGTGCTGCTCGACGATGGATGTTGGCGGCTGGGCTGTCATGACGACTCCACGGTAGACGGAATCCGCCTACGGTAGAGGCCTGAACGCCATAAATAAAATTCATGTTTTTTATATGCTGGATTCCAGCGAGGAATGAAGCAGCCTGCCACCCTTCGGACTCCCAATGCTCCGTCGTGGAAGCGCAACGCATTGCCGGCGCGCGCCTCGCTTGAGGAGATTGACCAGTCAAAGCGACTCGACGCCCAGTTCATCCCACACGGATTCCGCCAGGTGGAACGATGCGTTGGCAGCCGGAATCCCGCAGTAGATCGCGCTTTGCATCAATACCTCTTTGATTTCGTCGCGACTGACCCCGTTGTTTTTTGCGGCGCGCAGGTGCAGGCGCAGTTCACCCTCTCGATTCATGCCGATCAGCATCGCGATGGTGATCAGGCTGCGGGTGTGACGTGACAGGCCCGGCCGGGTCCAGATGTCGCCCCAGGCGTGACGCGTGATCATTTCCTGAAACTCGCCATTGAAGGGCGTGATGTTTTCCAGGCTGCGTTGCACATGGGTTTCGCCCAAGACCGCCCGGCGAACGTTCAAGCCTTCTTGGTAACGTTGATTTTCGTCCATTCTGGTTCCAGTCATCTGATTAACGAAGATTGAATGCCTGATGATCAGCCACCGCGCGCTTGACCCAGCGTCTGGATTGCCCAAGGTACTGCGCAGGGTTGAGCAGGTTGTCCAGCGCCTGCGACGAAAGCTGCCCGGTGACCTCTGGCTCGGCGCCCAGCACGTCACGCAGGTGCACGTTCTGGTCCACTGCCCGGCGACAGCATTGCTCGATCAGGTGATGGGCGGCATCGCGGCCGATGCGCTGCGCCAGGGCGATGCTGACCGCTTCGGCCAGCACCAGCCCTTTGGTCAGGTCTAGGTTATGCAGCATACGGGCGGCATCGACCTCGAGATCGGGAATCACCGCCAGCGCCTGCTGCAGCGCACCGGACACCAGGCAGCAGAGCTGCGGCAGGGTTTCCCATTCAGCGTGCCACAGGCCCAGGCTGCGTTCGTGCTCCTGCGGCATGGCACTGAACATGGTTGCGATCAGCCCCGGCGCGCAGGTCGCCGCTGCGATCATGACCGCGGCGCCGACGGGGTTGCGTTTGTGCGGCATGGTCGATGAACCACCCTTGCCCGCCGCCGCAGGCTCGAACACCTCACCGGCTTCGGTCTGCATCAGCAGGCTGATGTCTCGACCCAATTTACCCAGACTCCCGGCGATCAGCCCCAACACACTGGCGAATTCCACCAGCCGATCGCGCTGGGTGTGCCAGGGCTGATCCGGGAGGCCGAGCTTCAACTCACGGGCCAGCGCCTCAGCCACCGGAAAGGCCATTTCACCCAGCGCCGCCAGACTGCCCGAGGCGCCGCCGAACTGCACGCACAGCAGGCGCGGTTTGATCTCGTTCAAGCGTTGCCGATGCCGGGTGATCGCCCCCAGCCAGCCGGCGATCTTCGCGCCCAGAGTCACCGGAGTCGCCTGTTGCAGCCAGGTCCGCCCGGACATCGGCACTGCCGCATGACGCTGCGCCTGCTGCGCCAGAGCGTCGGCCAACAGGCTCAGATCTTTTTCCAGCAGCGCCACCGCCGCCCGCAATTGGAGGACCAGGCCGCTGTCCATCACGTCCTGGCTGGTGGCGCCCAGATGAACGTAGCGCTCGGCGCTGGGGTTACGGCCGGCGATCTGTTGTCCCAGCGCTTTCACCAGCGGGATCGCCGAATTGCCGGCGTTGCCGATCGCCTCGGCGAGTGCATCGAAGTCATACAGGCGGGCGTCACAGGCCGCGACGATGTCTGCCACTGCATCGCCGGGAATGACGCCCAGCCCGGCCTGAGCGCGGGCCAGCGCGGCTTCGAAATCCAGCATGCCCTGCACGCGGCCCTGATCGGAAAAAATGTCGCGCATGCGCGCCTGAGTGAAGTAACGGTCAAAAAGCTGGTTGCCCGGTCTGTTCAAAGTACTGCTCCTGGCTGGTCGTCCCAACGGAAATCCTCGTCAAACCGGCCCCGTAATCACCGCTGCAATCAATGTGATTGCGCCTGCAGTCACGGGGCCCTGCGTCAGAAATCGAAGAACACCGTTTCGTCTTCGCCCTGAACGCGGATGTCAAAACGATAGGCCAGTTTTCCGTCTACGGCGCAGCGTCTGGCGATCAGGGTCTGGCGTCGCTGAGGCTGCTCGATCAGATTGAGCACCGGATCCAGCGCGTTGCCTTCGGCCTCATCATCGAAATAAAGACGCGTCTGCAGGTGGATATTGATGCCGCGGGCGAACAGCGACACGTTGATGTGCGGCGCCATTGGCACACCCGCCGCATTGAGCACGATCCCCGGCTTGACCGTCTTGACCAGCCATTCACCCTCGTCAGTGGTAGCGGTCCGGCCGAAACAGTTGAAGTCTTTGCTCAAGTCATAGGCGGTGTCGTAGACCCCGTCGGCGTTGGCTTGCCAGAACTCCAGAAACGAATCGCGGACAAGGTGGCCGTTACCGTCGTAGACATGGCCCAGCAGGACGATGTGCTCGCCGGGCGCACCGGCCTTGGCCATCTCGTTCCAGATTTCCTGTTCACGCGGAGGATTGCCTGCCGCTTCGAGGGCCAGGCCGATGTGCACGTAGGGACCGGCGGTCTGAGACGGGGTTTCAGGCAGAATTTCTAAAGGCATGACTGGCCTCCTCTCAGGCGTTTTCAAAGTGCGTCTTGCGCTGACCGCGCAGGACAATGTCAAACCGGTACGCCAGGCAATCCATCGGATTGGCCGTGCTCATGTCCAGTCTGGCGATCAGGCTCTGCACCGCTTCGGGACTGGCGATGGACTTGACGATGGGGCACATGGCGATGAGTGGATCGCCCTCGAAATACAGTTGTGTGATCAGCCGCGTGGCGATGGACGGGCCGCTGATGGAGAAATGAATGTGCGCCGGACGCCAGTCGTTAGGGCCGTTGCGCCATGGGTAAGGGCCGGGCTTGACGGTGCGAAAGCGGTAATGGCCGTCGCGGTCGGTCAGGCAGCGACCCACGCCGCCGAAATTGGGGTCCAGCGGCGAAAGATAAGCGTCTTTCTTGTGACGGTAGCGACCGCCAGCGTTGGCCTGCCACATTTCAACCAACGTGTGAGGCACCGGCTTGCCGTATTGGTCGATCACCCGCCCGGCCACGATGATCCGCTCGCCGATCGGCAAGCCGCCATGGTTGAAATTGAGCAGCAAGTCATCGTCGTGACGACCGAGTTGCAAGTGAGAGAAGTCGGGACCGCTGGTCTCCGAAATCGACTGGCCGATGCTGACCAGTGCCTGGCGGGGCGAGCGCAGAATCGAGGTCTTGTAGTCCGGCGTGAGGGCTTTGGGGTGCCAGTTGCGATCGCGTATGGCAAAGCGGCTGTCGTGGGTATCGGACATGCCGGTCTCCTTTTTGTCGTTTTTGGAAGGCTGCGCTTGTGGCCACGGCGACCTGAAGCAAGCGATGGGCGCAGTCTGGCGCGCCGAGAGCCTTGGCAAAACTGAAAAAAAACACCGCATCCATAACCAAATGGTTATGGATGTTCGCCCTCACGATAGGCCGTACCCACTTCGCGCAGCGTCTCCACGCACCACTGCGCGGCGATGGACAGGGGCAATGCCGGGTTGCTGCACAGTCCGACCGAACCGCCAGGTTCACGGATTCCCAGCTCCAGCTCGGTCAGTTGCCCATCAGCCAGGTCCTGCCGAACTGCGTCCAGCGGCGCAATCCATACCGCGTCGCTGCACTGCACGTAGCGACGGCTCAACGTCAATGACAGGGTTTCCAGACGCTGGCGTGGCGGCGCGATGCCGTGCTGAACGAACAGGCTGTCGGCGAATTTGCGAATGGTCGTGCCGGCCAGCGGCAGGACCAGCGGGAATTCTTCGAGCCTGGCGCCCTCGCCCTTGAGCAGCGGATGGTCGGCGCGCACCACTAAGGTCATCGACTCGCTGTACAGGTGCTCGAAGCTCAGACCGTATATCTGCGGGCTGTCGGTCATGCGCCCGACCACAAGGTCCAGCTCTGCGAGACGCAATTGCGACAGCAGGTAGGCGCTTGGGCCGGTGACGACGCTGATCACCAGCGCCGGATGACGGGCGTGCAGGCGACGGATCACCTCCGGCACCAGCACGCTTTCAACCGTCGACAGCACCCCCAGGCGCACCGCCACCGGCTCATGCTCGCCAGCGCGCAGGCTGTTCACCCCTTCGCGCAGCGCCTGCACGCTGGGCCCCGCGTAGCGCATGAACGCAACGCCCGCCTCGGTCAGCGCGGCCCCGCTTTTACTGCGCACGAACAGGCTGGCGGACAGCAGCGTTTCCAGCTCCTTGAGGGTTTTCGACAGCGCTGGCTGGCTGATCGCAAGCTTGCCCGAGGCCTTGGCCAGACTGCCCTGACGGGCGACCTCGAGAAAACACAGCAGATGTCGGAATTTGATGCGGGTGTCGATGTTCACGTCGGGGTCGGCCTGGAGTCGCAACGGGCAAAGAGCTCGCGACTTTCCCGCACCCGGCGCGCCGACGCAACCGCAGGACGCAGTAAGCGGCTCATGGCGCCAGCGGCACGGTAAAGCGGAATTCGCTGCCCACGCCGGGCTCGCTGCTGGCGGTCAACTCACCACCATGGGCCTTCACGATTCCTTTGGAGATATACAGCCCAAGCCCGGTGCCGCTCGGATTGCCTTCGCGGATACGCCAGTAGCGCTCGAAGACGTGGGGCAACTGATCGGCAGCGATGCCGTCTCCGGAGTCGACCACGCTGATGACGACCAGGTCGCCTTCGACGCTGGCCGTCACGCTGATCGTGCCCTCCTTCGGCGTGAATTTGATGGCGTTGCCCACCAGATTCGACAGCACCTGAAATATCCGCTCGGGGTCGGCGAACATCTTCAGGTGAGGTTCGCCGGTGAAGCTCAGGTCGATGAACTTGTTCAGCGCCAACGGCGTCAGCAACGTCCAGGCGTCCTCGAAAAACTGACTGACTTCCAGCGCCTGCGGCTCGATCGAGTAACGTCCGGCTTCGATCTTCGAGGTGTCGAGGAGGTCTTCGAGCAGATTGGTCATGCGCGACGTGGCACGCTGCAGGGTGTCGACGGCGGAAATGAGCCGCTTCGACGACGGGCTGACGTCAGCCGCCACCACGCGCTGCATCATGCCGCATTGCATGACAATGACCGTCAGTGGGCTGCGCAAGTCGTGGGACACAACCGCGACGAGCTCATCGCGGGCGCGCACCGCATCTTTTTCACGCAGCACCTGGCGGGACAGATCCGCTTCCAGCGCCGAGCGGCGCAGATCGGAAACGGCGTACAGGTCGCCGACGCTCCAGGCCTGCGCTGTGCCCTCGACCTGCTGTTTCCAGACGTTGAACGATTCTCTCGGTTGCAAACGGTCGCCGACCAGGTGTTTGGCAGTCTCCGGGTTGCCGCTCCAGCTCACGCTGTCGATGACTTCCGGGCGAAACCACAGCACGGCGTTATCCACCGGCTTGGGCAGGCTGATGGCGAGCAGGCCGCTGGCAATGCGCTGGTAGGCACCGGCTTCCGGCAACAAGGCGCTCAGGCTTGACGTTTCGACTGCGGATGTCGCCTGCAGCTGGACCCATTTGAGTAATGCGCCGACCTGCTCGACCGATGGGCAGCGGCCGAACAGGTGCACGTCACCCTCAATGATCACGGCGACGCCCGAGGCTTCGGCCAGCGCCATGAGGGCCTCGGGATGCGCGATCAAGCCGTTGTAGACATCGCCCTCGGCTTCACGCATGGCCGCGGCGAGGGATTTCAACAGGTTTTCCTTGGCCTGGCGCTGCAACTGCGCCTGGCGCTCTTCGAGCATGCTGATCTGCATCGAGAGCACCTGGCCAATGGTCTGACAGGCGGCGCGCAGCGCATGCGGGACTTGCAGCGGCTGGCGATTGCCGCAACTGATCAGTCCCCAGAGCTGATTGTCCTTGAGCAGCGAGATGCTCATGGAAGAGCGAACACCCATGTTGCGCATGTAGTGGCAGTGGATCGGCGACACGCTGCGCAGCACCGCATAACTCATGTCCAGCGGCTGTAGAGTGTCCGGACGCAGTGCCGGAACCATCGGCGCCGGGACATAGGTGGCGTCAGGGATGATGCGCAGCCAGTTGAGCCGGTACAGTTCACGGGCTTGTTCGGGAATATCGCTGGCCGGGAAGAACAGCCCGTCATAGGCGTCCAGCTCAGGGGCGGCCGATTCGGCGATGACTTGACCATGGCCCTGGTCCTGAAAACGGTAAATCAGCACGCGGTCGTAACCGGTCAGCGCACGAATCTCGTTGACGCTGATCTCGTAAAGCGCCTCCAGCGTACCGGCCGTCTGCAACCGACGCAGGGTCCGGCTCAGGTGCAAGTCCAGCGATGGCCTGTGCGCCTCGTCGAGCACCGGCTCCAGTTCGATGAACACGACGCCGTCGTGGCGATGCAGCAGGCCGTCCAGTTGCAAAGCGCCGCAGACCAGCGCAAGCGGATTGACCTCCTCGAGGTGCCCGTTCGACAGCGCCTCGCGTATCAGCCCGGCCTGTTCCTCACCCAGCCATCGCGACAACGGCTGGCCGGCCGCGATATCCCCCGCGAGCCCCAGCAACTGCCGGGCATTGGCGCTGGCCTGCTGAACGGTCCAGTGCTGTTCGTCAACCGTCAACAGCACGCCATGGGGCTGGATCGCGCCGGGAATCCGAATGGGCTCGTCGGCGCAGGTGTTCAGCAGTGCGCGGACATCTTGCTGATTATCGGGCGTCATGCAGTACTCCTGCGCGTTCCAGCCAGCGTTCGAAACAGCTGAAGGTGGTGCATGCCGCGTTCACGACCTGCAGGTTGTGCGCCGGGTGATCGAACTCAACCAGGCGCTTGAGAAATGCTTTCCACAACCGACCGGTGTCCCGGCCATAGACATCGAGAAATTCGCCGCCGGTGTCGGCGTCGATCGCCAGCTTGTCGGCGACAATGCGACGCAGCACTTGACCGCCGAGGGTAGCGCCTTCCATTACATACATCGTGCCGAGCAGATGAGCGATGCTGTCGATGGGTGGAAGGTCAGCGCAGACAGGCAGCGCCTGGATCGCATCGGCGCTGAGGCCCAAGGCATGGAGGTCCTTCGTCAGCGCGGGTGTCTTTTGTCGCTCAGACGACTTGAACAGCCCGCTGCCGAACGCCTCGACGCGTTGCTCGAGTGTGAGATGAAAACCGTAATACGCCTCGATCAGCCGGCGGTAGGTGTCAAGGTCGAAGTCGGCGCGCATGAAAGGAAGCCTGGCTTCCAGTGCGCGGTGTTGAGCCCCGGTTGCACTGCGCAACATCGTCAGGACTTCAGGGACGCTCGCGGCGCGAACGGGTTGCAGCTCGGGGGTGACATCAACCAAGGCCGGGGTTGTCCTTCAGGATCCGGAGAACGGGCTTGAAGTATCAGCCTTCGTGCACCCGCCGACAAGTTGATATCAGTGACAACGGCGACCCCGCCGCCGAAAAGGCAGCGGGGCCGTGCCGAAAGGCAAGACGACTGTTGGTCAGAAAATGTAGTCGGTGGTCAGGAAGCTCGATTCGCGGTTATGGATGATGTCGCTGATCAAGGCCTTGTTGCTTTCCTGAAACTTGGTCGCCACCAGCGTGCGGATGGAGAAGACCCGCAGGGCATCATGAACCGACAAGGTGCCTTCGGCGGAGTTTTTCCGGCCGTTGAACGGGAAGCTGTCCGGGCCGCGCTGGCACTGGGCATTGATGTTGATGCGCCCGACCTGGTTGGCGAAGGCATCGACCAGACGACCGACCTGCTTGGGATCGTTGCCGAAGATACTCAGCTGCTGGCCGAAGTCCGAATCCAGTACGTATTCGATCACGCTGTCCAGGTCGCTGTAAGCAACCACGGGTACGACCGGGCCGAACTGTTCTTCGTGATAAACGCGCATCTGCGGGGTGACCGGGTACAGCACCGCCGGATAGAAGAACTGCTCGTGGGTCGTGCCGCCGCCTTCGTTGACCACTTTGGCGCCTTTGCTGATGGCGTCATCGACCAGCCCTTGCAGGTAATCGGTCTTGCCCGGCTCCGGCAGCGGGGTCAGTGACACACCCGCTTCCCACGGCATGCCCGGCTTGAGCTGAGCCAGTTTCTCCTCGAATTTCTCGAGGAAGCTGCCGACGACGTTTTCATGCACGAAGAGGATTTTCAGCGCGGTACAACGCTGCCCGTTGAACGACAGGGAACCGGTGATCGCTTCGGCAACCGCGTTGTCCAGATTGACGTCCGGCAGCACGATGCCCGGGTTCTTGGCGTCCAGACCCAGCGCGGCACGCAGGCGGTGCGGCTTGGGGTGCAGCTTTTTCAGGGCGCTGGCGGCCTTGTTGGTGCCGATGAAGGCGAACACGTCGATCTTGCCGCTGGCCATCAGGGCGCTGACGGTTTCGCGACCACTGCCGTAGATCACGTTGATCACGCCGGCCGGGAAGCTGTCGCGGAAGGCTTCCAGCAGAGGACGAATCAGCAGCACGCCGAACTTGGCTGGCTTGAAGACCACGGTGTTACCCATGATCAACGCCGGAATCAGCGTGGTGAACGTCTCGTTCAACGGATAGTTGTAGGGGCCCATGCACAGGGTGACGCCCAGCGGCACGCGGCGGATCTGCCCAAGGGTGTCCTGTTCCAGCTCGAAACGGCTCGAGCGGCGGTCCAGTTCCTTCAAGGCATTGATGGTGTCGACGATGTAGTCGCAGGTGCGGTCGAACTCTTTCTGTGAGTCCTTGAGGTTCTTGCCGATTTCCCACATCAGCAGCGTCACGACAGCATCGCGCTGCTCGCGCATCAGCTTGAGGAAGGTTTCGACGTGATGAATACGGTCAGCCACGCGCATCGTCGGCCACGCGCCCTGCCCCCGGTCGTAGGCTTTGACGGCGGCGTCCAGCGCGGTCATCGCAGTGTCGGCGTCCATCAACGGCGTGCTGCCCAGCACCACCGGTTCAAGGCCTGCGTCCGTCTTCAACGACACAGGGCTGAGCACCGGCGCCAACGGCCCTTGCCACTGGCGCAACTCGCCGTTGACCAGATAATCCCGCTGCTCGATGGCAGGACCGGCGCGAAATTGTTCAGGGATGTCTTCGGCGCGCGGGTACAGGTTGTCCAGGCGGTTTTGCAGGGTCATCTCGCTTTACCTCTTCCAGTCGGTCATCGTGCAAACAGACCGACACTACGCCACAGCCGAACGGGAATGAAAAGAGTTGCAAGAAATGTCACGCGCAGGTGACAGAAGGCGCAGGGCTGAAACGATTGAGCTGCCAGCCCGGCGCAGGCCGGGTTAAGCCGGGCGGCCCCAGGCCACCGCCGTTTGGTTGCGGCCTTCTGCTTTGGCCTTGAACAACGCCCGGTCGGCGTGGCCAAGCAATGCATGAACGTCCCGATCGGCATCGCTCAACGATGCGACGCCAAGGCTGGCGGTGATGCCGCCGTGATGGTCGCACGCAATCGCAGCGATATCTCGGCGCAGTTTCTCGGCAATGGCGTGAGCGACGTCTGGCGACGTGTCCGTCAGCAGCAACGCGAACTCCTCGCCTCCAAGCCGGCCGCAGACATCGGCCTCGCGCACCGAATCGCAGATGACCGCGCCAATCTGGCGCAACACCTGATCACCGGCCTGATGGCCGTAGCGGTCGTTGATCTGTTTGAAATGGTCGATGTCCAGCATCAGCGCGCACAGCGGCAGGCGGTTGCGCCAGCAATGGTCGTAGGCGCGCTCAGCGTGATGAAAGAACGCACGACGGTTTTTCAGCCCGGTCAGTTCGTCAGTCTGCGCGGCATGGGTCGCAATGCGGTGGGCATGTTCCATTTCGCGGGTCAGACGGAAGGCTTTCTCCATTGCCAACGACAGCTTGCGGGTCGCGCTGGCGACGAACGATGCGAACACCAACGAAGCCAACGCCATGCCGACCTGGGTAGCCTCAGGCTGGAACAGCAACCACGTCGAGCATGGCAGCAGCACCAGGGCGATAGCCACCAGGGTCATCGAGCGGTAGGCCGAGTAACAGGCCACCGCACTGACCGACATTCCCACCGCAAACAGTAACACCAGCGTCTGCGTGAGCAGATCACCCGGCTGCATCAATGCCACCGCCCCGCCGCCCCAGATGCCCGCCGACAGCACCAGCGTGAGCCAATAAGTGGTTTCCCAGCGCTTCGGTGTGCGCCCGGCTTCGGCGCAACGAAAATAGGTGGTCAGCATGATCAGGCGCAAGGAAGTTGAGCCACCGAGCAGTGCCAGCCAGCCGATGATCAGGCCGTGAGCGGCGCGGTCCCAGCACAGCCAGGACAACATCAGCGCCGCGAGCAGGCTGCCGAAAACCGAGAAAAAACTTTGGCGAAACAACAGCTGCAAACGATCGGTTCGCACTTGGGCCCGTATCTGGACGTCGCGATCATGTTGAAACTCGAGGAGGTACATCTGCTCCGCCCGGCCCTGCCAAGATGACATGGCGCAGATTGTGGCACCGTGCTACTGCAGCGCACAACTCGCTCGCCCATCATTTGCAAGAAATCGGATCCTCATCAGCTTATTTGCGACGAAAGGGTCAGCAGCGTCCCGCCAGAGGCTCTATATCGGACGATGCAGCGCGACGGACGATTGCACCCGGCGCGTACGGGTCCGTCAATATGTGCCGATGCGGTGGTCCAGAATTGCTCTGAGCCTCAGGGCATTCGCGGTGGCAGCGCCGCTGGCGGTGTTGTCGAAAATGCACCATGACGGCCTGCCAGCCCGGGCGCTGGACAGCAGATCGTCAGCGAGGCGTTGCAGATAGGCCTCGTCGTAAGGGCTGTGATAAATGCGCGGCGCGCCGTGCAAGCGCCAGTAGTTTAGGCCGATATTCAGCCCCGCCTGACCCAACGGGGCGGCGTCATTGCTGATGCGCGACGGGTCGACTGCAGCTTGGGTAATGCCATGGGCCGCGAGCATCGGCGAGGCCTGCGCCCAGGACTCGTGCCGGGGTTCGAGCACCAGCGGACCGCGATAGCGCTCACGCAGGTGAGTGAAGAACGCCTCGGCGACCGATGCATCGCACGCCAGCTTTGGCGGCAGTTGCAGCAGCAGACACCCCAACCGTTCACCCAACGCCATGCACTGATTCAAAAACTCATCCAATGGATCTTCGCACTGCTGCAAGCGTCGCTCATGGGAAATCAGCTTCGGGATTTTCACCGAAAACCGGAACGCCGGCGGGACCGACTCCGCCCAGCGCAGGTAAGTTTGCGGCCGATGAGGCCGATAGAACGAGCTGTTGATTTCCACCGCGTTCAGCTGCAAGGCGTAACGCTGCAGGTGCGTGCCGTCAGCCGGGAACGCCGGCGCGTGCTCGCGGCCAATGCTCCAGCCCGCGCAGCCGACGAATATCGCAGCGATGCTCAATACAGCACCTTCGCCGCTTCACGCATGAATATTTCCACGGTCTTGGGCCCGATGCCCTCGAACGCCTGCAACCGCTTTTCAAAGTCGTCGCGGCTGTCACTGACCTCCCGGATACGCCCTACCTTGCCGCCGTACTCGCTATTGAGCCGGGCGGCCAGTGCCAGCAGGCGCTCGGCAGTTGTTTCGTCATATCGCACGTAATTGGCCTCGCCCAGCATTCTCACCAGCTCGCGATGGGTGCAATGGGCAAGTTTACGCGGCGTGTCACGCTGGTGTTCGTCGACGATGACGCGGTAAGCCTGTTCCGCAATCTGCGCCTGAATCCTCTTGCCCATCAGAAAGCTTGCCAGCAACCATTTGAACAGCGCGTCTTCATGGGCGCCGGCCAGGTCGATGTTCAAGTCATGTGCGGTAATGGTTTTGTTCATGTCGTCCTCCGATCTTCGCTAGACCGCGGTCCTGTCGACGAAATTCAACGGCATATTCATATCTGCGTCGCTTTCGCCGCACGGTGCGACACATCCTGCATCAGGTATTTCATCGACGTCGTACAAAATGTTAGGTTGCGAACGATTCTGATCGAGCGATCAGTTATTCCAATCGACTGCAGCAAAGGAATGCCCCACGCAATGAACGTTCAATTCAAGCGCCTGGCTTCGGCCGCTCTGGTGCTCGCCAGCCTGTCATCCTTCGCCACCACGGCGTCCGCCACCCTCAGCGCGCAACAGAGCGCAGACATCCTGACTCGCTTCAACGACACGTCGGTCAAGGATTTCCGACATTTCCTCGATCGTCTGGGCAAGAGTGATCTTGCGAAAACCGACGATCTGACCCCGACCATCCGCGCTTATCTCGCCAACAAGCCGCTTTCCGCGCAGCAGCAGAATGATGTTTATCGCCTGCTGGGGCTCTACACGCGGCTGAAATACGGCAGCGCTGCAACGCAGACTTTGCGCGAGCTGGTGGAAATTCCGACCTTCCAGACGCAAGGCGTCCCCCAGCACGACAACCCGGCGTTCATCAAGATCGCGGCAAAGATCGAGCGTCTGGCCAAGGCCTTCGACCTGAAGTTTCGCAACGTCGACAATCGCGTCTATGAAATTTCCCTCGACGGCAGTGGCAAGGAACTGGTCGGCATCCATGCCCACGCCGACGTGGTGCCCGTGACGCCGGAGAACTGGGTGCTGCAGGACGGCACCCGACTGGACCCGTTCAAGGTCACGCAGATCGGCGATCGCATGTACGGCCGAGGCACCGAAGACGACAAGAACGGCATCGTCGTCGCGCTCTACGCGATGAAGACCATCAAGGAGGAACACCTGCCGCTGGCGCGCAACTTCAAACTGCTGATCGACACCACCGAAGAAACCTCCGGGGATGCCATTCCGTATTATTTCGAGCGCAACCCGACGCCTGAGTACAACCTGGCGCTGGATGGCAGTTACCCGGTGGTGATTGCGGAAAAAGGCTACGGCACGGTGATGGCGAGCTTCCCGCGCAAACCGGCGACGGGCAGCGGCGCAGAAATCACGACGATGACCGGCGGCATGGCCACCAACCAGATCCCGTCCCGCTCGGTGGCCACGTTCGTGACCGACACGCCCGCCGAGCTTGCAGCCAGCCTGCAAAAGGCAGGCGCCGAATACGTGGCGCAGAACGGCGGTAACTTCCAGGTGGACGCCAAGGTGGCTGGCAAGGACGTCAGCCTGACGGTGACGGGCGTGTCGGCGCACTCATCGGAGCCTCAGTCGGGCGTCAACCCGGTCGCGCGGATGCTCGGCTTCATCAACAGCCTGAACGGCAAGGTCGCGCTCAAGCACAACTACGTCACCGACGCCTCGCAGTATGCCGCCGACAATTGGGGCCTGGACTATCTGGGCAACCGACTGGGCGTAGCGTTTTCCGATGACTTCATGGGGCCGCTGACGGCCTCGCTGACCTATGTCGCCCTGGATGACCAGGCCTTCAAGCTCGCGGTCAACCTGCGCGTACCCAAGGGCAAGTCGCCTGAGACGCTCAAGCAGGAAATCGCCGGAAAAATCGACGCCTGGAGCGCCAAAACCCACATTGCGGCGACCTTCGATTACAAGATTGCCGAGCCGATGTACCGCAATCCAGAGGGAGAATGGGTCAAGGCGTTGCTCGCTGTCGCCAGCGAAAACCTGGGCATGGCGCACACGTTCGGGACCTCGGCGGGCGCAACGTCCGTGCATGAATTGCCCAACGGCGTGCAGTTCGGTCTGGCGCGTCCGGATGTCAAATACACCGGGCACACCGACGCCGAATTCAAGACCACCGAGCAATTCCTGCTGGATCTGCAGATCGTGACCGAGATGCTGGGTCGCGTGGGCCAACTGCCGAAACTCTGACCGCTGACTGCGAACCCGCTGTGCGGCGGGTTCGCAGCCCTTACCGGGCAATTATCGCGTTAGCCGACATTTCTTCGGGTCAAGCCAGTCGCGCTGCCCAGTCTGCCACCGGATCGCCGCTGGACAGGTCGGCTTGCACCAATCCGTCGATCATGAACGTTGGCGAAACGTGGATGCCGTTCTGCCGCGCGTATTTGCAGTGCCACTTGATCGGCCCCTGTAGCTGAGGGTCGGCGAATGCCTGGGCAAGTTTCACACCGCTGTACTGCTCGATACGGGCGATGATCTGGTTCGGTGTCGCGTCCATGTTCGGCCCTGCTGCGTGGTGCTCGAACTCGAACTCCTCACGATGCGCCGCCACGGCGGCCATGACCGCCTTGGCGTCTGCCTTGCCGCCCGGCAGTGTCGACGCCGCCAGAATGCAGCGTACGATGACGCCGGAAAACATGTGCCAGGGCTGCGACTGCAGGCGGATCTTCACCGTGATGTTGTCTTCGCCCGCCTGAGCGAGCAGCTCATCGAGCTTGTTGAACGCCTTGACCGAAAACGGACAGGTCGGCTCCAGAAACACTTCAAAGATACGAGGCCCGTGGCCCCAGGAAAGGTCGTCTGCTTGCATGGTTCATCCTGTTCGATGGGTGTTGCGCGAAGGCGGTCTGAGCATTGAAAGCCCCGAATCGGACCGCCTTCGATGAGCGGGTCATGAACCGCCGGCCGGGCTCGCCAGACAGACCATGGCGGCGGCCAGGTTGCCGCGTCTGGCCTGTCGAACCGGCGGAGCGTCGCGCCCGATAGTGCCCCATACGCGCCGACATGGCGAATCACTTGCGTTATTAAACGACCCCTATCGCCGGACCGAACGCGCGCTGTGCACCCATCAACCGATGATGATCGTGCCGGTGGCAATGACCACGCAGGCCAACAGCTTGCGCAGATTCAGCGACTCGCCCAGAAAGAAGTAACCGATCAAAGCGGCAAACAGCACGCTGGTTTCGCGCAGCGCCGACACTGCGCCCATCGGCGCGGCGGACATCGCATAAATGATGATGCCATAGGCCAGCAGCGAAACCAGTCCACCGACCGCTGCCGTGATCAGGCCGGGACGCCAGGTGAACAGGCTGCGCGTGTCTCGCAAAGCGATGTAGACCATCGGCATCAGCACGCCCCACATCGCGCACATCCACACGGTATATGCCATGGGCGCGCCGGACAGGCGTGCGCCAATGCCGTCGGTCACGCTGTACGCGGCGATGAAACAGCCTGTGCCCAAGGCGTACGGCAGGCTGGGCACGGCCAGTCGGCGACGCTTGAATGCCAGCGAGATGATGCCGGCGGACACCAGCCCGATGCCCGCCAGCGTACTCGCGCTCACCGCCTCGCCGGCAAATGCCGCGGCACACAAGGTGATAAGGATGGGTGACGAACCGCGGGATACCGGGTAGGTCTGGCCCAGCTCTCCGACCTGATAGCTGCGCACCAGAAACAGGTTGTAGCCCACATGCAGCACTGCCGAGAGCCCGGCATAAAACCAGCTCGCCGATGCTGGAGGCGGCAGCACCCACGCTGCGGCCGTGCTGGCGATCGCCACCGCGATGCACATGACTGTCATGGACCAGAGTCGGTCGGCACCGCCGCGCAGAAGCGCGTTCCAGCTGGCGTGCAGCAGCGCGGCGAAGAGAACCAGCAGAATGATATGAATAGGCATGCCCCATCCTAGGCAAAGCTGCCAGGCGAATGAAGCGAAGTCTCCTCATCGCCTCATGAGTAAATACTCATGCTTCTCTGCCATAGCGCAGGCCGGCCTTCGTCGATTCCTCCAGCAGCCAGTCGTGAAACCGAATGATGTGAGGCTGTGACTCGATGCCCTTGGGACAAACGAAGTAATAACCGACCGGCGACGCGAACGGCACGTCGAACAGCCGGACCAGACGCCCGTCGGCCAACTCTGCTTCCACGTGACCGCTGCGCGCCAGGGCGATGCCCTGACCGAGCAGCGCCGCTTCGACGGTCATGTTGGTGTCGGCGAACCTGACGCATTCGTTCAGCGGCGAAATTCCCAGCCCGACCTGCTGAAACCAGACTTCCCACTTCGGCACCAGGTCGACGCCGTCGCGCGTCAGCAAGGGATAACGCAACAGCTCGGCGGGAGTACGCGGGACGCCAAAGCGCTGCAACAAATCGGGGCTGGCCACCGGAAAAATCTGTTCCCGGAACATGAAGTCCGAATAAAGCGCGGGGTAGTTGCCGTTGCCCAGACGGATGGCGACATCGGCCTCGCCGGCAGAAAAACGGATCGCCACGTCGGTGGTTTCCAGGGTCACCAGAATGTCCGGATGTTGCTGGGACAGCCCCGGCAAGCGGGGCAGCAGCCATTTCAGCGCGAACGAATACGTGGTGCTGACCTTCAACCTGACCCGGCCCTTTTCCTCCCTCAATTCCGAAAGTGTGGCCTCAAGGTTCATGAAAAACTCACGCACGATGGGCGCCAGTGCTGCGCCTGCGGGCGTCAGATTCAATGACTTGCCCCGCTCGAAGAGCTGCAGTCCCCAAAGGTCTTCGAGGTGCCGAAGTTGATGACTCACAGCGCTCTGCGTGACGTGCAGTTCCTGTGACGCGGCAGTGAAGGTGGCGTGCCGGGTGGCGACCTCGAAGGCGCGCAAGGTGGACGTGGGTGGCAGGTCTCTCATATCAGGTTCTCGGCAGCGACCGCGAGGGCGTGGTGCATGAAGGGTGGCTCATGATAAAGCAGCCGTCACGGGCATTTACAGCGACGTCGTCCGAGGGCTTCATCCGTCAGCGCCTGCGCATTCTTTCGCCAGCCAGCGGTCACAGCGTTGTAGCGTCGGCCGGGCATTCTCAGGGCCGATACTGACGCCCGAGCACACATCGGCGGACGTTCGTGGTACGCGGCAGGGCGCGGATCGGGCATCTGCCTTTGAACTACGGCCTGCTGAACAGTCCGCGCGTCGCCCGCCCTGCATCATTGGAAAGGAGCAAACCGTGAAAGAGATCCACGCGGGTGTGTTGAAAACGGCTTATCGGGACCTCGGCCCCGATGACGGGCCGGCTGTCGTGCTGCTGCACGGGTTTCCCTACGACATTCATGCTTACGACGACGTGGCTGAATCCCTGGCGCAGGCAGGCTGTCGCTGCATCGTGCCGTACTTGCGTGGGTACGGGCCTACGCAATTCATCGATGCGCAAACCCTGCGCTCCGGCGAGCAGGCCGCGCTGGGCGCTGACCTGCTGGCGTTGCTCGATGCGCTGCAGATTCAGCGCGCAGTGCTGGCCGGATATGACTGGGGCGGCCGCGCAGCTTGCGTTGTCGCCGCCTTATGGCCAGAGCGTGTGATTGGTCTGGTGAGCGGCGATCCGGGTTACAACATTCAGGACATCTCGGCCGCCGACACGCCGGCATCGCCCGAGGCGGAACGACGTTTGTGGTATCAGTATTACCTTCACGGCGCGCGAGGCTACGCAGGACTTGCCGCCCATCGCGAGGCGTTCTGCCGTTTACTCTGGGCCTCCTGGTCACCGGACTGGTTGTTCAGCGATGCGACCTTTCAGGCGTCGGCCCAGTCATTTGCCAACCCGGATTTTGTCGACGTAGTCACTCACTCCTACCGTCATCGCTTCGGCCTGGTGGAAGGCGATCCGCGCTATGCCGAGATCGAGCGCGCCTTGGCGCAGCGCCCGCCTATTACGGTTCCGACGGTCATTTTGAGTGGTGGCAGCGATGGCGTGTCCTCCCGGCGCGATGATGCGACGGCCAAGCGCGGCTTCGACGGCCCGGTCAGCCGACACGTGTTGGCGGGGATTGGTCATAACGTGCCACAGGAAGCGCCGGCCGAATTCGCTCAGGCGGTCATGAGCCTGCTCGCCCGGTGAGCCACGGCCCGCACCTGTGACGGCTCATCCGCACTGGAGTCAGGCGTTTTCGACCCGCGGACAGGCCTTTGCTGCACCGCTTTGGAGCGCTATCTGTTTAGTGCATGGGCCATACCGAACCGTCATAATGTTTCATCTTTTAGCATGGTAGTCTCGCCGCACTTTTAGCTTGGCGTAGATCGTTATCTTCGATGATGGCCAGAAACAGGAAGCCTCATGTCCAGAATTTCCCACTCAGCTCTACGCCGCAATTTCCGAGAACTCCTGGCCTCGAAGGCTTGCTTCGAAACCGCGTCGGTATTTGATCCGATGTCTGCGCGGATCGCCGCGGACCTGGGCTTTGAAGTCGGCATTCTGGGCGGTTCGGTCGCCTCGCTGCAGGTTCTCGCGGCACCGGATTTCGCTTTGATCACCCTGAGCGAATTCGTCGAACAGGCGACCCGCATCGGCCGCGTCGCGCAGTTGCCTTTCATTGCCGACGCCGACCATGGCTACGGCAACGCCCTGAACGTCATGCGCACGGTAGAAGAGCTGGAGCGCGCAGGCGTTGCCGCACTGACCATCGAAGACACGCTGCTGCCCGCGCAATACGGACGCAAATCCACCGACCTCATCACCATCGGCGAAGGCATCGGCAAGGTTCGCGCTGCGCTGGAGGCGCGCGTTGACCCTGAGCTTTCGATCATTGCCCGCACCAACGCCGGTGTCCTGCCGGTCGAAGACATCATCGCGCGCACCAAAGCGTACGAAGAGGCCGGCGCCGACGGCATCTGCATCGTCGGCATCAAGGATTTCACCCACCTGGAGCAGATCTCGGAGAACCTGACCGTCCCGCTGATGCTGGTGACCTATGGCAATCCGGAGCTTAACGACGCACAGCGTCTGGCAGATGCCGGCGTGCGCATTGTGGTCGCAGGCCACGCGGCCTACTTCGCGGCGATCAAAGCCACCTACGACAGCTTGCGCGCCCAGCGCCAGATCACCCGCAGCACTTCCAACCTGAGCGCGACGGAACTGACCCATACCTACACGCTGCCGGAAAGCTACGTGGCATGGGCCAAAGAGTTCATGAACGTCAAGGAATGAACCCGGCGTTACGGCCCGTCTTGTCGGCGGCGCCGTCATCGATGGACAGTTGGCATCGCGCCTTCAATTACTCTGATCTGCTTCAACCCTACCCGCTCGGCCTGCTGCAGGATTTCTTCGTGAGTCGCATCCGCGGCAGGCATCATCAGGCTGTTTTCCCCATCGCCGAAATGCAACTGGAGCAAGTGCATCGCTGCCTCGTGCACCGGCAAATGCGCCTGTTTGAGGTCGATGGCGAAGGTTCTCGGTTGGTCGTTGAACTGATATTCAAGGGTATAAACGGGCATGGCTTGTCCTCGGGCAATAATGGGCGGGTATTATCCTGACTCGCCAGTCAATTTTTAGTTCAGCGGCTCTTATCGTTTCGAACGGCTGATCGATGTCGGTCTGTCGGGCGGTATAAACGGACGGCAGGTGGCAGGCGTCGGTCGCCGTTTGGGCCAATCACGACCACCCAGGGCCTTCTTCGGACCGGGCAGGCAGTTCGGCAATCATCGGCCAGCGGTCATGCACCCACTCGAAGGCTGGGGGCGGCGTTGTGGTGACGACGTAAACGCGGCGCTCTTCGGCCTCACCGATCAGCAGGCATTCCAGGCCGTACCCTTGGGTCATCTCGAACCAATGGGAGACGCGCGCGGCGTCTTTTTCCATGTAGCCGCTGACCAGCCCCAGGGCACGTTGGGGGTGATATTTGTCCCACCCGCCACGCTCGATGGTTTCTCGCTTTGCCCAGCCCCCTTGCGGGCCGCTGCCAGGCTGCTCCTTGCGCCGTCCCCACGGCACCCAGCCTAGTTCCGTGCCGTCTTCGAGCATCACCGGAAACGCTGCTTTCGGATTGGGAAAGTACACTTTGACCGGCACGTACGCCCTGTTCTTGTCTTTCGCTTCGACCCCGCCACACATATCAATCACCCCGTCGGATTTTGGCTCATACAGCGTTGACCCGGAGAACGCCGTTTAGTTAACTGTATATAAATACAGTTATTCAGCAAAGGCCGGTCATGCAATTCGTCATCACACCCAGGCGCCGACAAGGCATCGCGCTGCAGATGGTTCCTCCCAAACGCACGACCGCGATACAGGGGGAGCTGGTCATTATGAACCGCGTCTGCGAGCAACTGAACCGGCATTCGAACGTCGCGAGCCTGCGGCCCATCTACGGGACGGGCCGCCTGCTGTTACCCGAGCTTTTCGACGCGACTCTCTCGGCGATGGCCCGCGAGGGATTCACCCTCAGCGGCATCGAGTTCGACGGTGAGCGGTGGTACGCGCAATCCTGGTGGTGTCGGCCGATTGATTAAGGGAGAACAAGGTGAAATGGGCAACGAGGACATCAGAAATCGCGAGCTGGAGCTCTGGAATATCCTGCTCAACCACGAGGGTCGCCGGGAGCTGGCCATCGATCACTGGAGCGGAGAACTCACCGGCCACGCCATGACGCTGGCCCGGCTTGAGGTCATCAGCGCAGAAGAACTGCAAGAGATGCTCGAATACGCCGACGCTGCTTATAGCCATGCCATCGAGCAAAGCCACACCCGCGAATGGGAACGCGGTAATAAGCGATAGACGCAAGGGGTAAATGGCCGCTGCCGTGGGCACCCCGGCGCCGATGCGGGAAATTGCGTTGAACTTACGTGGCGCCAGCAAGATCCTTTTTATCGCGCCTGATGCATTCACGCTGAGGAACGGCGTTGGGCCGCCAACGAAAAGGAGCCGACATGACTGACACGACTTATCCGCCCTACCCGACCAGGCCTTCGCCGCTTCATGCCCTGCTGCTGGCCGGCGCCGTGCCGCTGTTTCTCGGCGGCCTGCTGAGTGACATCAGCTACTACAACACCTACCAGATTCAGTGGAGCAACTTCGCCGCGTGGCTGATTGCCGGCGCGCTGGTGTTCTGCGGGTTTGCCCTGCTGTTCGCGCTGGTCAACCTTGTTCGCGCCGAGCACAAAGGCGGAAGGCCCACGGTGTATTTCCTGCTTCTGCTGGTCACCTTCGCGCTGGGGCTGGTCAATGCGTTCGAGCACGCCAAAGATGCCTGGGCCGTCATGCCGTCGGGCCTGGTGCTTTCGGTCATCGTCACTGTGCTCAGCGTGATTGCAGCATTCACCGGGCTTGGCGGCCTGCGCACGGGAGGTGCACGATGAAACGTCTGTATCCATTAACGGCCCTGACCATGGCGTTGCTGCTCAGTGCGTGCGGCAGCGAAAGCGACAGCACCCAGGCCAGCGGACCGGATCCGAAGATGCCGGCCCCACAGCGCGGGCTGCTGCCCAGCATGAAGATCGCCGAGCCGGCGGCCTGGGGCGATCAGAAGCCGACCGTCCCGGAAGGCTACAGCGTGACGGCCATCGCGACCGACCTGAAGATTCCACGGCAGACCCTCGTGCTGCCCAATGGCGACATTCTGGTAGCCGAGGGTCGTGGCGGCAGTGCCGCGAAACTCAAGCCCAAGGATGTCATCGCCAGTTACATCAAGGCCGAAGGCAACACCAGGGTCAAAGGTGGCAATCGCCTGACCCTGCTGCGCGATGCGGACGGCGACGGCGTCTATGAGTTGAACACGGTGTTTGCCGATAACCTTAACGCGCCCTATGGCCTGGCGTACGCCAATGGCAAAATCTACGTGGCCAATCAGGACGCACTGGTGCGCTTCGATTACGCAGACGGCCAAACCAAGGCCACTGCCGCGCCGACGACCATTACCGAGCTGCCCTCGCAGATCAACCACCACTGGACCAAATCCCTGGCGATCAGTGAGGACGCGCGCTTCTTGTACGTGGGGATCGGCTCGAACAGCAACGTCACTGAGCGCGGCATGGAAGTCGAACTCGACCGCGCCCGGGTCTGGCAAATCGATGCGCAGACCGGCGCTCACAGACCGTACGCGACAGGCCTGCGCAACCCGACCGCAATGAAGGTTCAACCGGGCACCGGTCAGCTGTGGACCGTGGTCAACGAGCGTGATGAACTGGGCCCGGACCTGGTTCCGGATTACCTGACCTCGGTGCGCGAGGGCGCCTTCTACGGCTGGCCTTACAGCTATTGGGGCCAGAACGTCGACACCCGCGCCCAGCCGCAAAACCCGGACAAGGTCGCGTCGGCCATCAAACCCGACTACAGCCTGGGTTCGCACGTCGCAGCGCTGGGCGTCGATTTTTCCATACCGGCGATGGGCGACAAGTTCGCCAACGGTGTATTTGTCGGACAGCACGGCAGCTGGAACCGCGACAACCCGGTCGGCTACAAGGTGGTCTTCGTACCGTTCAGCAACGGCCGCCCCGCGGGGGATCCCGTGGACTTCGCGACAGGCTTTCGTGGCAACGACGGCAAGACCCGCGGCCGCCCCGTGGGTGTGACGGTAGACCCGCGCGGTGCGCTGATCATCGCCGACGACCTGTCCAACACCGTATGGCGCGTGACCCGCAACAAATGACCCGTTGACCGACCGACTGCGTCACGCGTGAATGGCTCATAGAACCGGCTTTCGCCCGGAAGGCGTCGAGTGGCACACCGCATGACTGACGGTGGCCACAACAACCTCTTCCCGGCTGAAGCCGGTCCTACGATTGGCTGAGTTGTGTCGGGATATCACGGCTGCGGCCGGTCCTATTGGCTCACCGTGTTGCCGTCAGGCGCCGGTGTCGGCGTCGGCGGCCTTGACGGGCGAGGACTGCGGTATCCGGTCCGTCGCACGGCGTCCGAGATTTCCGGTGTTCACCATACGATCAGCGTGACTTCGCAACGAGATTTCCCGGTCTTGCAGCGTCAACACCATTCGGGTAGTTAACAATGCCCCGCTCGAGTCGCCTGCTTCTTTTAGCGTGACTGACACCTCCATCAGCTGCCGCGCCAGCAATAACAGATCGTCTGCAGTATCGTAGAGATCCTGAGCAAGCGACTCGCGCCGCTTTCGCTTCCACATACAATCCCCCTTCACACAACCAAGCGCCTCGCCACACCGCAAGGCGCCTTCATCAACATCCCGGATTTTCCGGCCTCCCTTAGATACGAGGCTGGAGCGTCAATGGATGCAGCTTACGTTGAGTTCGACAAACTTGTCAGAGGCTGGCAGTGGAATGCAGGCGCACCTGCACGCGACGCGCAAATCTACAAGCTGATGGAGCCCGAAGAAGCGGTGTCAGTTCAGAGCAATCGACGACGGGAAAATAATAAGGGAGGTTGAGTGAAAGCAGTCGAGCAGTTTTGAGGTCCGTCACCCGATTGCCGGTGTGACGCCTGATCCTCAAAGGTCTGCCCGCCCTTCTGAAATTTGGCTCCACGACCTGGACTCGAACCAGGGACCCAGTGATTAACAGTCACTTGCTCTACCAACTGAGCTATCGCGGAATGCGCGCTATCTTACTGATTGAAAAAGGGAAGTCAAGCAATCGGGCAAATTTTTTTGCAATGGCCGACGCCCGCTTGCTTGCCTGAAACATGCCCCGCCTGATGACCGTCATGCGGGGCTTGAAGAACGCCCCTCAGGCCTTTGTGTAGCGCAGCCAGACCGCGCCGCCTTCCTGCACCTCCGCTGAGGTCAGGGTCAGGTGGGCGGGCTGTTTCCACGCCTCGGCTGAAACCTCGAACGACGCCGGGTGTTCGCCGCGACCATCGATCAGCGGCAGGATCAGCACGCTGACCTCATCCACCAATCCGGCATTGACGAATGAACCGCTGACATGTGGCCCACCTTCCACGATCAGGCGCTTGCAACCCAGTTCCGAGCCCAGAATGTCGACCACCAGGGCCAGATCGATGTCGTGTTTTCCGGCAAAAATGTAGGACACCTGAATGGATTGCAGGTATGCCAGGTAATCATCGGACACGCCTTCAGTCAGCACTTCGATGACGTGTGAATCCAGCGCCTGATTATTCTTCCAGCCGACTTTGCCGTGGGGGTCGATCGACACGGCGTACGTCTTGGCATTGCGCTCGGCAAAATAGTGCGTGCGCGGGATCGGCGTGCTGGCCATTCCCTTCGGAAAGCCCTCGTCGTGGGCAATTTCCTGCATCGTTACCCGACCGCAGATCCAGGCATCGAACGCAAAGGTCTGCGCGAGTGTTTCGTAGAGATCCCCTGCCGACTTCTTGAACGCACGATCCCAACCGTCGGTGAGGGCGTGGCCGTCGAGGGACGACATCATGTGACAGATGACATAAGGCTGCATGGCAGGCTCCATGGAAATGGGTGGTCTAGAGCCGACCCGGAACGCCATCGATTAGTTCAGCGCGCAAACACCGTTCGCACCCGCTGGTTGCGTTGCGAGTCAGGCGACTCGCCGCGCGGCGACGCATTTGATTTCCACGAGTAGCCCTGGGTGCGCCAGCTCCGACACGCCGACGCAGGTCCAGGCGCAAAGCCCTATGGGAAAGACGCGATTCTTCACCTCTCTGAACACCGCCATGTGCTGCGACATGTCAACGTGGTAGGTGGTCATTTCGACAACGTCCTCAAACGAGCAATCGGCCGCTGCCAGTACGCTGCGCAGATTCTCCCAGGCCGCCGTGAACTGTTGCTCCGGGTCTTCGATGACCTGCAAATCCGCCGTGCGCCCGACTTGCCCGGCACAAAACAGCAGATCGCCCACCCTGACCGCAGGCGCGTAGCCGGCCCGTTCGACAATGGTTTTCATGGCGCGGGGAACGATAATCTCGCGTTCGGTCATTGCTGCTCTCTCACTGAAAAACAGCGAATCTATCAGGTCTGGCCGGGCCTTGAAGATCAGTTTACAACGTCGTTCGTCATCAAAGCCGCGCGCCCGCAGGCCCTGCGCTCAAACGGGTTGGCCGATCAACTGGCGCAGCGGCGGTTTTCTGTCCAGGCGCCTGCAGCGGCACCGCCAGCCAGTGCTCCATCTTCTGCGCCTGCTCGGTGAAACGCTCGAACAAGCGACCCATCGCGGCGCTGTCGAGGAGTTGAAAAGGCTGCCGGGCCCACAAGATCACCTTCTTCTGCTCCACCAGTGCGCCCGTGAGGATCGGCGGGTGCTCAAGGCCGAGCAAATTGGTCTGCAGCAGGATCGCCAGAGTTTCGGGATCGCCAAACCGTTCTTCGGACACTGGAAGCAAGCAACTCATGGTCAGGAAATCATTGGGGCTTTCCTTGAATTCAACGCTCAGACCGCTTTCCAGGGTCATGACGTAACTGGTGGCCGCGTCCAGCCCCCGGCCATCGAGCCGGAGCAGTTGAAACACCGGAAGCAGTACCTGTTTTAGCTGGCTTGCCATGGCTGAGTCCTCACATCAAAGGCGGATATTGCGAAAGCGATCGACGAACGAGTTCGCCCGCGCCCGGCGCCGGGGCGGCGTCTCGGAATAGTTGTGGTCGTGGGTCGTGGTACGGCGCAACGGCACGGTGGGGGCAATCGGTTCAGGCACCGGTGCGCGCTGCCGCGGGGCGCCGGTATCGGGATTGATGCCCGAATCCCGCAGACGCTGCCTGAACTGACGCTGCGTGAAGTTCTGATCGGCGCGCCGATGGTCACCCTGAAGGTCAACGCCGTAATAGCTGACGCCCAGGTTGCTGGAGGCGTGAGGCTGGATGTACAGGCGTTCGTCGCGCAGCACCTTGTCGAGCAAGCGTGGCCCGCCGATCGGGTCCCGCGGCCGCAGGCGGGCAAATTCCCGATCGACCTCACGCTGACTGGCCTTGTCGCCACGCAGCAATTCTTCGCGAATTTCAGGACGCCGCTGGGGCACAAAGCGCGCAACCGTCTCGGGGTTGTCGCCCAGCAAGGAGAAATCCTTGCGCCGCATTGCCCTGCCGAACTCAGGCCAGGCATCGGAAATCACAGTCCGGTTGGTTGCCCGGGAATCACCGACTTCGACGAAGGTATGGCCTACATCCCGGGCAACTAATATCGACACAGGCTGTTGCAACGACGAGGTGGCCAGCAGCGCGGCGTTGACCACGGCCATCTGGTCGCAGTTGCCCGCCTCAAAACGCGCAGCCGTGCGGGCTGCATCGTAATCGAAGTGGCCGTTTCGGTTCTGGTCGTAGACCACCACTGTACGCTTGAAGGCTTCGGCTTCGGTGCGTCTGACATGCCGTTCCTGATTGCCCGAGCCATGATTGAGAATACGCCAGGTATCGTCGATGGCGGCATTGGCATAGGTCAGCGCATTCATCTCGCCGACCGAGACCGTGACGGCCCGCCCCTGATGATCGTGGTTATGGCGCTCCAGCACGCGCCGACTCAGGACCGTTGTGTCCGGGTCGCGGGTGTTGAAGTGATGTGTCGATCGAGTGAAACCGGGCGCGGATGTCGACAAGGGCATGGCATTCACCTTCTTCAAAGGATTCGGCCATGTGTGGTCGTGACGCGGAGAAAGGTTCCGGCGCCGTCAATCCAGTGATGTGACGCGCAGGCACAGCGCAGTGCTGAAAAAAACGGCCAGCCCGGCGAGGTGCCGGGTGGCCGTTTCAAGGGGTTACTTGGTCAGGCACTCGTAGCAGAGCTCACCGGCCAGTTCGCGGACTTTCATGCGGTCCCATTTGTCGGCCGCCACACGATTGGCACCGGTCTTGTCGGAGCCATCGGATGCCAGGCCGCGCTCGGGCTGACCGTTGGCAGCCACGGCATTGGCACCGACATGGTCAGCACCATCCGCTGCCACGGCATTGGCACCCACGTGATCAGCGCCATCAGCAGCAACGCGGTTTGCACCCACGCGATCAGCGCCATCAGCTGCCACGCGGTTTGCACCGACACGATCGGCACCGTCAGCTGCCACACGGTTTGCACCCACGCGATCAGCGCCATCAGCTGCAACTCGGTTTGCGCCGACGCGATCAGCGCCGTCAGCCGCTACACGGTTTGCACCAACACGATCAGCGCCGTCAGCTGCTACACGGTTTGCACCCACGCGATCAGCGCCATCAGCTGCAACTCGGTTTGCGCCGACGCGATCAGCGCCGTCAGCCGCTACACGGTTTGCACCAACACGATCAGCGCCGTCAGCTGCTACACGGTTTGCACCCACGCGATCAGCGCCATCAGCTGCAACGCGGTTTGCACCGACACGATCTGCGCCGTCAGCTGCCACTCGGTTTGCGCCGACGCGATCAGCGCCGTCGGCTGCAACGCGGTTTGCACCCACGCGATCAGCGCCATCAGCCGCCACTCGGTTTGCGCCGACGCGATCAGCGCCGTCGGCAGCAACGCGGTTTGCGCCGACGCGATCAGCGCCGTCAGCCGCTACACGGTTTGCGCCGACGCGATCAGCGCCGTCAGCCGCTACACGGTTTGCACCCACGCGATCAGCGCCATCAGCTGCCACTCGGTTTGCACCGACGCGATCAGCGCCATCAGCTGCCACGCGGTTTGCACCGACGCGATCAGCGCCATCAGCTGCCACTCGGTTTGCACCCACGCGATCAGCGCCGTCGGCCGCCACACGATTGGCACCCACACGGTCCGCACCATCGGAAGCGGTAGCATTGGCGCCTACATGGTCGGCACCATCAGATGCGGTGCGATTGGGGCCTACTTTCTCCGAACCATATTCGGCGACTGTCTTGCCATCGTTCACATCGGAGGCCGCATAAGCAGCCGATACACCCAAAGCCAATACGGAAACCGTAAGGCCCCAAATCAATTGTCTCTTCATAACCGATTGCTCCAAGGGTCAATGCCGGTTGATGTGAGCAAGATGCTCGGAAAGTTGCCGTTCTCAACTCATAGGCAAACCACCGTTCAATAGAGCGGCGGTTATTACAAACAGCTTCGTGCTTAGAACTAAGCGGAGCAACACGGCACTGTGTACCAGATGGTTAATCATCAAATGATTTCGCGCCTGCTCAGCATAGCCTCACCAACGCATTCGCGCCCGCGCCGCAGGGCCTTTCCGCCCGATGGCAAGCCGCCCAGCCTTGTTCACTTCGATACTGTTTCGCGTCACTGGTTCTAATGATCCCAGTCACGCGCGCAACTAAGCAAGTTGTTGTTTTTGAAATTGACTGTCGCAGAAATCGGATTAATCGCGAAGCGGTAACAATACACGGATGCAACATGAACCATTAAGGTGCACAACTTTATCCGTTGCTCTACTTGACGCACGATCAGGCCGCGCAAGTAACTGATTTTAATAAGGGTGACAGGTGGAAATGACACAAAATAGGCAACGCCCAACCATGCATCACTCGGGGCAACTGGCGCGCAATGGCATGGCAATGGGAAAGAAATGGCACCGAGTGCGAGGGCGGATATAGGTCCACGCGGCCATCCTGTTGCGGGCGGCGAGCGCAAAGACTCTTGCAAAGACACTTACAGAAACAGGCAGACCACCTGGTGCGGCAGCCCGCGCTGCCGGCAGTCAGGTCAGTCTGCCGATGGATGAAGGCGTCGGTCAGGCGGGCAACTGCCCTTGGCCGCTCTCGATGATTTTCGCGAAGTTCATGACATTGTCGACGTACTTCGGATCGCCTACGCCGCCTGCGTCCGACAGGTTGCCGCTGACCTTGTCCGGCCCTGAGTTATAGGCGCGCAATGCCGAGCCCCAGTCGCCGAACGCCTTCTGCTGATCGCGCATGTACAGCGCGCCGGCCATGATGTTGTCGCGGGCATTATTGACGTCGGCATTGCCGAGCAGGTCGGGGTTTTCCTTCTTGAGGCCGGCGAAGGTGTCAGCATTGACCTGCATCAGGCCAGCATCGGTCTTGCCGTTGACGTTGGTGGTGTCCTGGCCCAGCTGGCCGCGGGATTCCGCCCAGATCTGTCCGGCCAGAATGCTCGGCGGAACACCCGTCGCCCTGGACGCATCCATGATGTCGTTGCGGTAAGGTTCCAGTTGCTTGGGCAGGTGCAGATCGCCCGAGCCGCTGAGTGTGGTGTCGTTGGAGACGTTGCCGGCAGCGCTGGTTGTCGGGTTGCTCACCCCACTGCCGCCCTCGGCAGCACCGCTCGGCGTTGCCCCGCCGCCACCACCCGCTCCGCCGTCGACACCGCCCGAACCGCCACCGCCGGCGCCACCACCCTCATTGCCCTGCGCTGCCAGGTTTTGGGTCTGCGGCTGATTGGGATTGTTCTGCATGAGCATCTGCAACATTTCCATCAGCAGCGACATCAGTTGCTGCGCGATGCCCGTCTGATTGTTTGCGCCAGACAGCGGGCTTGCCGCCGTGGTCTGGGGATCCTGGCTGTTGGGCGGAGCGAAGTTGACTTGCGACTGCGTGGGGTTGGCGAACAACAAGGTGCTGGGGTCGATGGCCTGATTGCCGCTGCCACCGCCGAGCGAGTTGTTTTGCCCGTTCTTGCCACTCAGGGACGAGAAGTCGGTGGGTTGCAGACTGGGCGTTACCGGGGGCCGAATTGCCATGCTCATGATCGTTTACCTCTTCAGGTCAGGGAAAATCAATGGGCTTTGGGGATGCCAAACTGGTCCAGGACCGGGTCGACGTTGTGGTCGAAGGCTTTTTGCGCCTTGTGTTTTTTCACCGCTTCGATGATTGCCGAAATGCCGAAGCCAAGGCTCATGGCCGCGTCGGCAATCCAGCCAACCACTGGGATAGACGCACCGATGGCCGCGCCAGCCGCCATCCCGGCCGCTTCGCCGACGACCATGCCGGCCACGCGCCCGCCGACCTTGGCCGCCACTTCGCCCAGGCCTGCCCGGCCGGCGGACTTGGCGACTGCGTCATAGCCGTGCTTGGCCGCCGAAAGGCCGGATTTGGTGCTGTCGTAAATGGTTTTCGCCGCGTCGGTCTTGTCGCCCCGGGCCAGCATGTCCGATACCGACGAGAACCCCATGACCGATTGCAGTGCGGCCGGTCCCATCTGCGAGGCGACCTGGGCGGCCATCGAGGGCGCGTGATCCTTATCGCCGTTGGCCTGATCGAGCAACTTGCGCCCGGCCTTCGAGTCCTGCAACTGGGCGAACGTCGACAGCACGTAATTCGCCTGCTGGCCCTGGACGAAGTCATCCGGCAGCACGCTGTCATAGGCCGCTTTTTGCGCATCGGCTGAATTCAGTGCCTGTTCGCCGTCGGCTTTCTTCTGATTGAGCAGTTGCTTTACCGCGCCACCTTCACTGAAATTGCTCACGTAGGAGTTCTGGATCCGGCCCTGCAGATCCGGACGCTGACCGATGACCTGTTGCGCGGTCGGGACATTGGCGTCGGGGCCGAGCAGGTCCTTTTGCATCTGCAACTGCGCCGACAGACCGCCAAGCGCGCTGCTGTAGTCAGCATTGGGTTTGTCTTTGCTGGTGGCTTTGTCAGCCGTGTTCAGATCGGTCTGCAAGGCCTGGCCGCTGTTGACCTTCTGCATCTGCTCGTTGACGGCCTTCTGCAGCGACGGCGAACTGCCCACCAGCGCACGAGACTGCTGCGGGATCTGTTTGTCGAGGAAGGCCTGAACATCGGGATCGGCCTGCAGCTGGCCGATTTTTTCGTTGAGCGCGTCTTCGGTCTTCTCGGTCTTGCGCAGATCCTCACCCGCGATGACGCTGCGCTGGGTCTGCTGCAACCTCACCATCACGGCGGCTTTCTGCTCACCGCTGTAGGCCGACGGGTTGTCGAACACGTCTTTGCCCAGCTTGCTGATGTCGACATCGGCGACCGAGTTCAGCGTCGCGGCGTCGTTGAGCACACTGGCGAATTCGCCGCCGTTGGTGGGCGCCTGCTTCTTGATCCAGTCACTGATGTTGCTCGCGCTGAACAGCTTGTCCGGGCTGTTCGCTGCCAGCTTGCGCCCTTCGAGGCCGCCCTGGTCGATCTGGCCGAGGAAACCGGGTTGCGACCAGGTTTTTGCCGCCTGTTTGAGCGGACCGGCCAGGCCCGGATTGTCGTTCTCGATGGCTTTGAGGCCGTCGGCGCTGGTCAGGCCGTCGACCTTGGTCTTGTCCTCGGCACCGGCGGCGTGTTTGGGATCGGCAGCCTTCGTCAGCGGCTCGTTGGCGCGCATCAGCGCGGCGCTGCGGACCATCTCCAGCGACTCAGGGTCGGCGTCCGGATGATCCTTCTGGTAATTGGCGATGTCCTTGTCGGCGCTGTCCGCGGCTTTCTGCATGTTCTTGGCGAACGCGTTGAGGTCGCCGTCGGTGATCTTGCCGTCTGCCTTGCCGCCGTGCTTGCCCGTGTCTATCGCGGTTTTCAGCGACGGGTTGGCATTGATGAATTCCATGGCCTTGGCAGAATCGGGCCCTTTTTCAGCGGCCATGCGCGCCGCCGCGATGGGTCGATTGAGCTCCTTGGCAGCCTGCTCGCGCTGATCGGGCGGCAGATTGGCGACCATCGGCGCCCAGCGCTCCAGCTCCTTGGGCGAAGAATATTTGGAGTCGTCGAGAAATTTCGCCTCCGACGCCTTGGGTGCCTCTTCCGGCTTGGCGGACGCAACCGGTGACGCTGCACCGGTCGCGCTGACATCATTCACCGCAGCCGGTTTTTCTGCGCCCGTTGCGCCTCGCGTGGGTGCGGCGCTCGCCCCGTCACTGGCCTGAGGCGTCACGCCCGGCTGCGAGGCGCCGGCCGATTGCGCCTGGCCCTTGAACAGCTGGGTGAGTTGGGTCAGCAGAGACAGGAGCTGTTGCTCGGTGCTCTGCGTCGTACTGCCGGTTTCGGGTGGGCTGCCCGGCTGCAACAGCGAAGCGCCGAACTGGATATTCGGGTTGGCGGCGCCGTTCTGCGCGAGCGCGAGTTTCGGGTTATTCAGCGGTGTCTCCTGAACTGAATCGCCGCTGCCGGGTTGAGGTGCGATACCGCTGAAAGGGCTGCTTGAAATACGCATGGGAGTCGCCATCCGGGAGTGAAGGATGGCAACTGTGTGGTTCGATGCTGGTGTCGGTTCCGATAAATGTTTCGGTTTGTGTCGACCGGTCGGACGCGCGATGCCGTAAGCAGAGCGGGAATGATCGCAGTGCCGCTACCCGAAACGCCGATGCAGTCAATGCACGCGCAGCAGGAACAGCCACCGGACACGCAGTCCAGAGCCTGCGCCGCGCTCCATCATTCTGATTGATGTCCACCATGAAGGCGATTGTCTTCAGCTTTGCCGGGGCTCGCGTAACATCGCCCCATCACTTACCGGCCAACGCGTTCCGACAGGACTTACGACCATGACCCTTCACATCATCAATGCCGTCGCCCTAACCGCCGTCACCGTTTTCCTGGTCAACCGTGCGTTTGCCTTGTACGACCTGGTCAATGCAGCCTCCGTTTCCGAACACCTCTGAGCCACACATCGCTCAGACGGTGTTCGGCAAACGCCCGCCTTGCCGGTCGAATGCTTCAGGCGAACGGGTCCATCTGCCGCTTCAACTGTTCTCTGGCGCGAGACAGCCGCGACCGCACCGTGCCGATCGGCACGCCCAGCGAGGTCGCGGTCTCCTGATAGTTGCCGTCCATTTCCAGTGACACCTCGATCACCCGCTGCATGTTCGACGGCAGACTGCCGATCGCCCTGACCACCCGCACCAACTGACGATGACCATCGACCTGATGGCCAATATCGCTGTGGCTGTCCGCTTCCGAATGGGTATGGTCCTCCCAGCTTTCCTGATAGGGCTGACGATACATCTTGCGAAAATGGTTACGGATCAGGTTCAACGCGATCCCGCACAGCCACGTCTGTGGCTTGCTTGCGTTCTGGAACTTGTGCTCGCTGCGCAGCGCCTCGAGGAAGGTGCTTTGCAGGATGTCGTCGACGTCTTCCGGATTCATCACACGCTTCTGAATGAACGCGCGAATCATCTTGACCTGGTCACTGGTCAGCTGACGGATACCGTCGTGCTTGCGGCGGCCGGCGGGGTCGATGTCGAGTATCGCGAGGCTTGGAAACATCAGGGCTCTTCCTTGTTTGGAGTGTGCTAGCCCTATAGCGATATGCGTGCCATCCAAATTAATGACGCAACTACTTGATATATAACGGATTTAAAAATCGCAACCGAATGACCTGTGCAAAAACTTGCGCGACCACGCTGAATCGCGGACGGTTTTTGGCACAGCGTCTCCCCCTCGCAAACAGATGGAACCGCTTCACAGGTACGACCCACTCAGAGCGCACGACCCCGCTCAGAATCGTCCTATGAAAATTGCCGCCCCCTCTGCCCCTCCCGTGCTACAGACAGCAGCCGTTGCGCCGGCGAAGGCAGCGGCGACGCCTGTAACGTCGTTGCGCAGCAATCCGCCGAACCTTGGTGGCACCACGCCGCAACAGGTCGCACGCTTTGCCTCGGCGCTGGTTCAGCAGAGCCGTACCCTCAACCAGCGAGAACTGATTGCCAGCAGCAACGCGCTGCAATCGCGCGCGGTGAAGCTGGGCGAGCTGTATCAACAATTGATGGGCAGCCACGACAAGGGCCTGGACGATGCGGCGCGCAACCTGCGCAAGCAGCTGCAAAAGCAGAATGCCGCCAGCCTGGCGCAGATTCTGAGCTTCGCCGATGGCGACGCGGCCAAAGCCCATGTGGTGTTACAGGCCGCCAGAAAACAGGCCCAGGCCGACGGCGAAACCGGCGAGCACGTGGTCCTGACAGAGCAATTGAAACTTTTGCGGCGCAAATACGGCAAACGTGCGCGCGCAGGCATGAACAGCGCCAAGGCTTTCTCGCGGGCGAACATCGACAGCAAGCGGCGCGGCACCCTGCGCAATCTGTACAGCGTGGCGGTCAGCGGCCAGCCCAATATCACAGGGCTGATCGATGCCCTGATCAACGAGCGGGAAGAGGCTGGCGAGTTCGAACTGAACCTGCGCGACATGCGCAGCGCGATCGCCGATGACCTGTCCTCGCTCACGCCCTCGACGTCGCCGCAGCAACTGCGCACCTTGATGCACGGGCTCAACACTGCTCGTCACGTCGCCACGCTGCTGCAAGGTTGCGAGCATCTACTGGGGCGAATGCGCAACAAGAATCCCGGCGTGCAGGTCGACCCCGCGGCCTTCCTCAAACACCTGCTGGCGCTGTCCGGCAAGGGCATGAGCCTCAACGAAACCCTGCAACTCACGCAACACATCGGTGGCAAGCAACTCAAGCATCAATTGGCCTTCCTGAACGGCCTGCGACCGATGCTGCAACAGTTGCCGATTCTCCTCTGGCGCGACATGAAGAGCCGCCAGAACGCCTTGGGCAACCTGCTCATCCTCATGGCCGAACTGACTCGGCAGGAACAGAACCAGCTCCAGGGGGGCCTCGCCTGATGGATCGTGTCATCAACCTGCTCAACCAGATCGCCCTGGCGGCCATGCGCCGCTCGGAAATCGTTGGCGCCTTCGTGGTGATCGCCATCGTCTTCATGATGATCACGCCGCTTCCCACCGGGCTCGTCGACGTGCTGATCGCCATCAATATCTGTATTTCCTGCCTGCTGATCATGCTGGCGATGCATTTGCCCAGACCGCTGGCGTTCTCGACATTTCCGGCGGTCCTGCTGCTGACCACCATGTTTCGTCTGGCCCTGTCGATCTCCACCACGCGCCTGATTCTGCTCAATCAGGACGCGGGGCATATCGTCGAAGCGTTCGGCCAGTTCGTGGTGGGCGGCAATCTTGCAGTGGGGATGGTGATCTTCCTGATCCTCACGGTGGTCAACTTTCTGGTCATCACCAAGGGCTCCGAACGGGTCGCCGAAGTGGGTGCGCGTTTTACCCTGGACGCCATGCCGGGCAAGCAGATGTCCATCGACAGCGACTTGCGCGCGAACCTGATCAGCGTTCATGAGGCGCGCAAGCGTCGCGCCGAACTGGGCAAGGAAAGCCAACTGTTTGGCGCCATGGACGGGGCGATGAAGTTCGTCAACGGCGACGCCATCGCCAGCCTGATCATCGTGGCGATCAACATGATCGGCGGCATCGCGATCGGTGTGGTCCAGCACAACATGAGCGCCGGCGACGCGTTGCAGGTGTACACGGTACTGACCATCGGCGACGGCCTGATTGCCCAGATTCCCGCGCTGCTGATTTCGGTCACCTGCGGCATGATCATTACCCGCGTGCCCGATGAGGACCGCGCCGAGGCCAATATCGGTCGGCAGATCGCCGAACAGATCACCAGCCAGCCCAAGGCATGGATCATCGCAGCGGTGGCGATGCTCGGTTTCGCAGCACTGCCGGGCATGCCGACGGCCGTGTTCATCGTGATCGCGATCATTTGCGGCAGCGGAGGTCTGCTTCAGCTTCAGCGGGCGAAACCCAGGGCCGAGCAGGCTCAGGCAATTGCCGTCGCGCCGGAAATGAACGGCCGTGAAGACTTGCGCACATTCTCCCCCAGCCGCCAGTTCGTGTTGCAGTTTCACCCCAGCCAGAACCCAGCGCAGGTCGAAGCGCTGGTCAGCGAAATTCGCCAGCGGCGTAACCGGCTGGTGGTGCAATACGGCCTCACCCTGCCTTCGTTCATCATTGAGCAGGCTGAGCACCTGCCGCCCGATGAATTCCGTTTCTCGGTCTACGAAGTGCCGCTGCTCAAGGCGACCTTCACCCAAAGCCATGTCGCCGTGGACGCGCGCATGCTCGATGACTCGCCGCAGGACGCCGTGTACGGCACCCCTGAACGTCAGGAGGGCCAGTGGCTGTGGATGCCCGCCGATGATCCTCAACTGCAGCAGGGGCAGATCGAGCGTGTCGACGCGATGACCCTGATCGTCGAGCGCATGGAGCGCGCGTTGCAGGCATGTGGCCCGCAATTCATCGGCCTGCAAGAGACCAAGGCCATCCTCGGCTGGCTGGAGACCGAACAACCGGAGCTTGCCCAGGAGATGCAGCGCGTGCTGCCGCTGGCGCGGTTTGCCGCGGTATTGCAGCGCCTGGCGTCAGAATGCGTGCCGCTGCGAGCCATCCGCGTGATCGCCGAAACCCTGATCGAACATGGCCAGCACGAGCGTGAGGTTACTGTGCTCGCCGACTACGTGCGCATCGCCCTGAAGTCGCAGATCTACCACCAGTACTGCGGTGCCGAAGGCCTGCTTGTCTGGGTCCTGACCCCGGAAAGCGAAGGGATTCTGCGCGACGGACTGCGCCAGACCCAGACCGAAACATTCTTCGCGCTGGACAACGAAACCAGTCAGTTACTGGTGCAACAGCTGCACATCGCGTTTCCGGTACGCACGCCGGAACAGGCGGTGTTGCTGGTCGCGCAAGACCTGCGCAGCCCGTTGCGCACATTGCTGCAGGAAGAGTTCTACCACGTGCCGGTGCTGTCTTTTGCCGAAATCAGCAACGCGGCGCAGGTCAAGGTGCTGGGCCGTTTCGACCTGGAAGAAGACCTCGAAGCGCTGGACAGCGAGTACGCCGCGTGAGCCCCCTGGAGAGCGATACATGTATGAATTAAGGGTTTTGACGGGCCTGCATCAGGGTGCAGCACTGCCTTTGGTGGGCGAGCAGTGGGCGATCGGTTCGCATGCCGAACAGGATCTGGCCTTGCACGACCCGGGCGTCGAGCAGCTGCATTGCCACCTGCAGCGTCAGGGGGAAAACTGGGTGTTGAACGCTGCCGACGGCAGCATTTGCGACGAGGAAGGTCATCGTCACGCGACGACCGCACTCGCGCCCAACACGGCTTTCGTGCTCGGTTCGGTGTGGTTGTGCGTATCCCCGGCCGAAGCCTCCTGGCCGTCCTTGCCGGCCGTCATCGCCACACCCAACGCCGAGCCCGAAGCCCGTGCCGAAGCGCCGCACATTGCCCCGCCGCTGGAAAAAGTCGAGTCCCGCTCGCGGTTGCTCAATCGCACCACGGGCATCGTGATCGGCGTGTTGCTGGGCATCGCCGGCAGCGCCTGGAGCCTGACCCGCAGCGCAGCGCCCGTGACCGAGCAGGTGGCAACCGGTGCACCGGTTCACAACATTGCGACCACCGCGAGCAAGGGCCGGGGCAAGGCTGAGCCGGCGCACAAACGCATCCAGCTGACCACTGTCGACGAGACCAGACGCCAGCTCAACACCATGCTCAGCGAGCGATTGCTCAGCGACGTCAACGTGCAGCAGACGCCGGAAGGCCTGGCATTGAGCGGCAACCTCAAGGCCGAGTCGCAGCTGGTCTATCAACGCATGCTGCAGCGGTTCAAGGATCGCTACGAATCGCCCGTCGCGCTGATCGATAACGTCACGGCGACCAGCAACGGCCTGCCCTTCACCATCGTGCAAATCATGTCGGGCCCTCATGCTCACCTGGTGACTGCTGACGGCCACCGCTTGTACGTGGGCGATGAACTGGCCGGATTGCGCCTGACCCGCATCGACGACAACCGAATTCAATTCGACGGCGAACGCCATTACGAGGTGAACTGGTGAACGCCGCCCTCGCCCAGTGGAAAACCCTGCACAGTCACCGGCTGAGCCAGTTTTCGGCAGTGCGGGTCAGCGGCCGGGTCAGCGCCGTGAGCGGGATCCTGCTCGAGTGCCAGATCCCGGCGGCCAAGGTCGGCGACCTGTGTGAAGTCAGCAAATCCGACGGCAGCACGATGCTGGCTGAAATCGTCGGTTTCACCCGCGACTGCACCCTGCTCAGCGCCTTGGGCACGCCGGACGGCATTCAGGTCGGTGCACATATCCGGCCGCTGGGCATGGCCCATCGCATCGGTGTTGACGACAGCTTGCTGGGCAGCGTGCTCGACGGCTTCGGCCGGCCGTTGCTGGGCGATTCCCAAGGCGCGTTCGCCGGCCCGGGCGATCGTCGCGTCATCCTGCCGGTGATCGCCGATGCATTGCCTCCGACCCAGCGCCCGCGCATCACCCGCGCGCTGCCCACCGGCGTGCGCGCAATCGACAGCGCGATCCTGCTCGGCGAGGGCCAGCGCGTCGGTCTGTTCGCCGGGGCCGGTTGCGGCAAGACCACGCTGATGGCCGAACTGGCGCGCAACATGGATTGCGATGTGATCGTGTTCGGCCTGATCGGGGAACGGGGACGTGAACTGCGCGAGTTTCTCGATCACGAGCTGGACGCGACCCTGCGCGCACGCTCGGTGCTGGTCTGCGCCACCTCGGACCGTTCCAGCATGGAGCGCGCCCGCGCCGCGTTCACGGCCACGGCCATCGCCGAGGCCTATCGCGAACGTGGCATGAAAGTGCTGTTGCTGCTCGATTCACTGACCCGGTTTGCCCGCGCCCAGCGTGAAATTGGCATCGCCGCTGGCGAGCCGCTGGGTCGCGGCGGCCTGCCGCCTTCGGTGTACACGCTGCTGCCGCGTCTGGTGGAGCGCGCGGGCATGAGCGAAACCGGTTCGATCACCGCGCTGTACACCGTGCTCATCGAACAGGACTCGATGAACGATCCGGTCGCCGACGAGGTGCGTTCGCTGCTCGACGGTCACATTGTGCTGTCGCGCAAACTGGCCGAACGCGGGCATTACCCGGCCATCGACGTGCAGGCGAGCATCAGCCGGATTCTCAGCAACGTCACCGGGCGTGAGCATCAGCAGGCCAACAACCGTCTGCGCCGCCTGATGGCCGCTTATCGACAGGTCGAAATGCTGCTGCGTCTGGGTGAATACCAGCCCGGTGGCGATCCGGTCACCGATTGTGCCGTGCAGTTGAACGAGCCGATCAACGCCTTTCTGCGTCAGGACCTGCGCGAGCCGGTGCCGTTGCAGGAAACCCTGGACGCCCTGATGCACCTCACCGCGCAACTGCCGGAGTGACGCCATGGAAGAAGAACTTGAAGCCGACCCGCAGCGACTGGCGATGGAGCACGTCATCGGCATCCTCACGCCCTTGCGTCAGCACCGTCAGGCCAGCGCCGAGCGGGCACAACGCACCGCGCAGAAAGCGCTGGAAGACATGCACGAGCACTTGCAGCAGACGCGCAACGCCTACGCCCAGGAGCGTGACAATCAGCGCGAACGGCGTCAGGTGCTGAGCGACGCGCACTTGAACAAAGCCATGGCCCTGAATGACCTCGACCGCTGGCACGAACAGGAGAACCGCATGCTCGATCGTCTGGCCTATATCCGCCAGGACGTGCAGCAGCAACGTCTGGGCATCGACGAACAGCAGCAACGCCTGGCTCAGGCCAGAGATGCCGCCAAGGCGTCACAGCGCGCCGTGGAAAAACTGGCCTGTCTGGCTGAAGCCATCAACGAACAAGGTTGAGTCGCGATGAATACGCCGATCAAACACCCGCCCCGCCCCCAGCCTCAGATGCAGTCGCGCCCCGCGCAGCCGCAGTCCTTCTCGACCGGGTCGCCTGCGCAGTCTGACAATCGCGGACTGTCTGGCGCAGGGCGACGCAGCGATGCCGAACGCCTGCGCGCGCTGGGCAACGCGCCGCTGGCGGATGAACCGCTGAGCGCCGACGGCCTGTTCTTTTCCCAATTGCTGGTGACGCCGGTCAGCGAAGAACCCCAGCAATCCGGCTATTCCGGCAGCGGATTGAGCATGCTCGCCCCCAACCAAGGCGTGCCGACGCAACTGATCGATGAACTCGCCGAGCGCTTGCCGTCGCAACCCGATGGTCCGTTCAGGGTGACGCTGCTGATGCCCACTCTGGGCAAGGTCCAGGTCAACGCCAGCAAGCGTGATAACCAGTGGACCGTCGAGCTGGGCTTCGCCCGACGCAGTGCACTCAAGCGCGTGCAACCGCATCAACGGGCCTGCGAGGACGCGTTGGCAAGGGCGCTCGGGCATGACGTCGAGCTGTCGTTGCATGAGGAGCTGCAGGCATGACCGCCCTGCGTTTGCGAAAAGTCGACGACCTCGTCGCACGGGTATCGCAGCAACTCGGCGCCGGCGCCAGCCTGATGTTCAGCGCCAGAGGCCTGCAAGGCCAACTTACGTTGACGGCCCTGCCGCCCCACGCCAGCGCCCATCGAACCTTGACCGGCTTCGACAGCGCCGTTGGCCGGCTGCGCCTGAGCGACGCCGAGGCCATGCTCAGCCTGATGGGCGAACTGCCCGTCACCCTGAGCGGCGAACATCAGGGCTGGTACTGGGATTTTCTCAATCAGCGGCTGAGTCCGGCCCTCGCGGAACTGTTTTGCCCCTTGCAACCACTCAGCGATAACACTGTGCTGCCTGTGGGCGACGCGCCGGAGAAAACGGTCACGTGCCGGCTGCAACTGACGCTGGGCGAGCAGACCCTCGATGGCCTGCTCTGCGCCGACGCCGCTGTGATCCAGCGTCTGCTCGACGGTCGAGGCTGGCACCGGCATCGCCAGGCGCTTGCCGATGACTGGCCGATCGTTCAGCCACTGGAACTGGGTCAGTTGTCACTGACCCTGGAACAGTTGGCCTCGCTGCAACCGGGCGACGTGCTGCTGCCGCTTCGCAGCCATTTCGACAGCGAGGGCCATGGCCGGCTGGAATTGGCCGGTCGGCAATGGGCAGTCCAGACAGACAGTCACGAACATCAGCTGTACGTACGGCTCAGCCACGAGGAAACCCTGGGACATGGCCAATGAAGCGTTGTATGAGGACGACATCGACAGCCTGACGGATGACGACCATGAGGCCGTGCCGGAAAGCTACCAGGACGCCTACGGCGAGGACCAAACGCACGATGAGATGAACGCCGCACCCGCCGAATCTGAATGGCAGGAAGCACCGCAGGACGCTTACGACACCCAGGCGGCCGGGGCAACCGAGGCCCATGCTCAGCCGCTCGATCCGCTGGATCAGTTGCCGATGGCGCTGACCCTGCGCTGCGGCAGCCTGAACCTGACCCTGGGTGAGCTGCGGCGCATGGCCGCCGGGACGACACTGCCGGTCAACGGCATCACTCCGGGATTTGCCACCTTGTGCCATGGCGAGCGGGTCGTCGCCGAAGGCGAACTGGTGGACATCGACGGGCGCCTGGGCCTGCAAATCACCCGGATGGCGTCCCCCGTATGATCATGGACGGGATGAACCCGGTCATGCTGGCGCTGTTTCTGGGCGCCTTGTCATTGATTCCGTTTCTGCTGATTGTCTGCACGGCATTTCTGAAGATCGCCATGACGCTGCTCATCACGCGCAACGCCATCGGCGTGCAGCAAGTGCCGCCGAACATGGCCATGTACGGCATTGCGCTGGCCGCGACCCTGTTCGTCATGGCGCCGGTCGCCCACGAAATCCAGCAACGGGTACACGAGCACCCGATCGAACTGGGCAGCACCGAGAAACTGCAGGCCAGCGCCAGCACGGTCATCGAGCCGTTGCAGCGCTTCATGACCCGCAACACCGCCCCCGACGTGATCGCTCACCTGCTGGACAACACTCAGCGCATGTGGCCCAAAGACATGGCCGATCAGGCCAGCAAGAGCGATCTGCTGCTGGCAGTGCCGGCATTCGTGCTGTCGGAGTTGCAGGCGGGCTTTCAGATCGGCTTTCTGATTTACATCCCCTTCATCGTCATCGACCTGATCGTTTCCAACCTGCTGCTCGCGCTGGGCATGCAGATGGTCTCGCCGATGACCATTTCGCTGCCGCTCAAGCTGCTGTTGTTCGTGCTGGTGCAAGGCTGGACGCGCCTGCTCGACAGCCTGTTCTATTCCTACATGTGAGACAGCCATGGAAGCGTTGGCGTTGTTCAAGCAGGGCATGTTCCTGGTGGTGATTCTCACCGCGCCGCCGCTGGGGGTCGCCGTCTTGGTAGGGGTGATCACCTCGTTGCTGCAGGCGCTGATGCAGATCCAGGACCAGACCCTGCCCTTCGGCATCAAACTGGCGGCAGTGGGCCTGACCCTGGCGATGACCGGCCGCTGGATTGGCGTGGAGCTGATCCAGTTCATCAACATGGCCTTCGACCTGATTGCCCGTTCCGGGGGCGCGCACTAGATGCCGCTCGACGCGCAGGGGCTGTTCGAACTGATGCTGGGCATGGGCCTGGCCGCCGCGCGGCTGTTGCCGTGCATGATTCTGGTACCGGCCTTCTGCTTCAAATACCTGAAAGGCCCGCTGCGGTATGCCGTGGTGCTGGTGGTGTCGATGGTGCCGGCGCCGACTATCAGCCGCGCACTCTCTTCACTCAATGATGACTGGTTCTCCATCGGCGCGCTGTTGCTCAAGGAGGCGGTGCTGGGCACCCTCCTCGGCCTGCTGCTGTATGCGCCGTTCTGGATGTTCGCCTCGGTCGGCGCGTTGCTCGACAGCCAGCGCGGCGCGTTGAGCGGCGGGCAGATCAATCCGGCGCTCGGGCCTGATGCGACCCCCATGGGCGAGCTGTTCCAGGAAACCCTGGTCATGCTGGTGATTCTCACGGGCGGGTTGTCGTTGATCACCCAGGTGATCTGGGACAGCTATCAGGTCTGGCCGCCCACCGCCTGGTTGCCGGGCATGACCGTCGATGGCCTGAACCTGTTCCTCGAACAATTGAACCAGACCTTGCAGCATATGATGCTGTACGCCGCGCCCTTCATCGGGCTGTTGCTGCTGATCGAGGCGGCGCTGGCGATCATCGGCCTGTACGCCCAGCAGTTGAACGTCTCGATTCTGGCGATGCCGGCCAAGAGCATGGCCGGCATCGCATTTCTGCTGATTTACCTGCCGACGCTGCTGGAACTGGGCAATGGACAGATTCTGCAACTGGCGGACCTCAAACACCTGTTGAGTGATCTGGTGCATCTGCCGTGAGCGAAAAAACAGAAAAGGCCACGCCCAAGCAGCTACGTGATGCGCGAGAAAAAGGCCAAGTCGGGCAGAGTCAGGATCTGGCGAAGCTGCTGGTGCTGCTGGTGGTCAGCGAGATCACGCTGAGTCTGGCCGATGAAAGCGTTGCGCGGCTGCATCACTTGATGTCGCTGTCGTTCCAGGGCATCGGCAAGCCGTTCATGCACAGCGTCGAGCAAGTCGCCAGCGAAGGCATGAGTGTGTTGATCGGCTTCATCTTGAGCAGCGTGGGCATGGCGATGCTGATGCGCATGGTCGGAAGCTGGATTCAGATCGGCTTTCTGTTCGCGCCGAAAGCCCTGAAAATCGACATCAACAAGCTAAACCCTTTCGCCCATGCCAAGCAGATGTTCTCAGCACAGAGCTTGACCACGTTGTTGCTGAGTGTCCTCAAAGCCGTGGCGATCGCCGCGACCCTGTATTCGGTGGTGAAACCTTCACTCGGCGCGCTGATTCTGCTGGCCAATACCGACCTGACCACCTATTGGCATGCGTTGCTGGAAGTGTTCCGGCACATCCTGCGTGCGACGCTGGGATTGCTGGCGGTGATCGGAGCCGTCGACTTTGCGCTGCAGAAATACTTCCACGCGAAGAAACTGCGCATGAGCCACGAGGACATCAAGAAAGAATACAAGCAGTCCGAGGGCGACCCGCACATCAAAGGCCATCGTCGCCAGCTCGCCCATGAATTGCTCAACCAGGAGCCAACCGCGCCGGCCAAACCGGTGGAGGACGCCGACATGCTGGTGGTCAACCCGACTCACTATGCCGTGGCGTTGTATTACCGGCCGGGGCAGACGCCGCTGCCGTTGATTCACTGCAAGGGCGAGGATGACGACGCCCTGGCGTTGATCGCCCGAGCCAAGAAGGCCGGGATCCCGGTGGTACAGAGCATCTGGCTGGCGCGCACGCTGTACAAGGTCAAAGCCGGCAAATACATCCCCCGCCCTACACTCCTCGCAGTGGCGCACATCTACCAGGTCGTGCGCCAACTGGAGGAAGTCACCGATGAAGTGATCCGGATCGAAGACGCGTAAAGCGCGCTGCGTTCAGCCCCGTCTGTAGCATGACCTGACCGTTGATGGACATCATTCGACGTGCTCGCGTTGAAGCCCGCATTCGCAGGTGCGCAGGTGCATGTCGAGCTTTGTTCGTGAGTGGGTCATCGAGTCCGTGGTCGGTTGTGAGAACGTGTTCGCGGGCAAGCGCGCTCCTACAGGTTCGTGGTCGCAGGGTTTTGCGCGGCGTGCCATTACGCGGAATAAGGGTGTGCTGCGGACGCTTTCGCCGGCAAGCGCGCTCCTGCAGGTCCGTGGTGGCAGGCTTTGCCCGGCGTGCCATTGAGTGTTTGCGGTGCAGGTGTCTGGTCGAGGGCGGATGGTCGTGGGCCTCAGGTGGCTGAGGCCCACGGGGTTATGCGATGTTTACGAACAGCAGCGTCGGCAGTTCAGGAGTTCGTGTCGCTCAGGTGGTCCAGGCCCGCCAGCATCAGTTCATGACGTCGGATGCTGTCCAGGCTAACCGGAGATTCAGCGGCGTGCGGGACGGCATGCCAGACCACGAAGTCGCGCTGCACGTCCAGAAACAGAAAGTAGTCGTTGAACAGCTCGCTCTGCGAAAAACGCCGTTCCAGCGCGTCGCGCAATTGTTCGGGGCGCAGTGCCCGGCCCTCGATGTGCAGGGCGATGCCCCAGTCGCGGTGTTCGCGCCGGCTGACGAAGGCCACCCCGCTCGCCACCGGCCAGATCGCCGCGCGTTCGGCGGCAACATGCGCGTAGAACGCCGCTTTTTCCGATACCCGAATCATGCTCAGTCCTTCAGTGGCACAACAGTGAAATCCAGTTCGTGATCACGCTCGTCGATGCCTTGGCGCATGTCCGGCGGCCACCAGATGACCAGTTCGCGGTCGTTGGAATCGGGCCGCTTGCACGCGTAACCCGAGCACCCCCGGCTTGCGCAGCCGGCCAGCGTGGCGAACGCCAGAAACAGGATCAGAAAACCACGCAGGTTCATCGTGTAGCCCCCTTGAGCAGCGAAGGTCGGTTCTGTCTGGCTTTGCTGGAAACCTGCGGCTGGCGCACGGCGATATAAATCTCGCTTTCGGCACCAGGCTGCACCCATGCATGTGGCCAGGCGCTGACGCCCATGACCCAGCGGCCGCCGCAATGACTCTCATCGATGCGCAGCGGCTTGCCGGTGGTGTTACGGGCGACGACCACTGCCACGCCCCAGTCCTTCTTCGAAAACCACTGCGAGCGCTGACGATCCATCACCAGCCCCTCACCCGGGTCGCACAGGCTGTCGGCCTCGAAGGGCAGCGTTTCACCGCTGCTGAAACCCACCGGTGCCACGCCGTCGAGCAACTGCGTGAAGGCGTTCTGGACATCGCCGCGGGTCGGCTCCTCGCCGCCGTCGCGACGCTCATCGATGCGCTTGAGCTGATCGTCGACGTCGTGAGGATTGCCCTTCTCGACGTAACGCGCCGGATTGACCTGATCGCCGATCAGGCGCGGGGTCAGGATGAACAACCGCTCGCGCTTGTTCAGCTCACGGTTGCGCGACTGGAACAGCAGCTTGCCGATCACCGGAATGTCGCCGAGCAACGGAATCTTGTTGACCCTGTCGGTGGTTTCCAGGCTGTGCAGACCGCCGATCACCAGCGATCCATGCTCGGCGATGACCGCTTGCGTGCTGACGTTGCCCTTGCGCACGGCCGGCTGGTCTTCGTTGATCTGCGAGGTGTCGATCTGGCCGTCTTCGATGTCGACGATCAACTGAACCTGGGATTTGCCGTCCTTGTCCAGCGACCGCGGGATCACCTGCAAGCTGGTGCCGGCGGTGATCGGCTGGATATTTGCCACCCGCTCGGCAGTGGCGGTGAGGTATTCGGTGCGGCTGAAATCGATCACCGCCGGCTGGTTTTCCAGGGTCAGGATCGACGGGTTGCCAATGACGGATGCCGCGCCATTACCTTCCAGCGCATGCAGATCGGCGGAAAATTTCCCGGCGTCCTGGATGAACAATGTCGAACTGGTGCCTTGCTCAAACAAATTGGCGCCGCCGCCGACGCTGCCGGCATTGAAATTCCAGCGGCTGGACAGCTGCGCCAGCTCGTTGCGGTCGATGTCCAGAATCACCGCATCGATCTCGATCAGGTTGCGCGGTGTGTCGAGTTGTTTGACCAGTTTCTGGTACATCGCTTTGCGTTTAGGCAGGTCGTAGATCAGCACGGCGTTGTTGCGCACATCGGCACTGACGCGGATTTTCGCACGGCTCGATGAACTCGAACTGCCACCCTTGCTTTTGCCGGACAGCCCCAGCACGCGGTCGACGTTCTGCTGCAACTGGCCGGTGTCCAGCACGCTGTCGTCGGGACCGCCGTAGTTCATCCCGCCGATTCCGGCGCCGGCCATGCCGGTGCTGCTGCCCAGGCCACTGGCGGTTCCACCGCCGCCCTGCAACAAGTTGACGCCGTTGATCGATGCGCCTCGGGAGCGGCTCTCAAGCAGCTCCTGGAGAATGCTGGCGACCCCGGAAACGGTCAGTTCCTGATCGCGATAGCGGATCGTGCGGTCGGCGGCGTTGGCGTATTTGAGCTGAAACACCAGAACGTCCTGCTTGTCCGCCTTTTCCGGCGCGTCGACTTTCTTGCTGTAGCTGCGCACGAAGTCGACGTATTTCGCCGGTCCGCGGACCAGCACCACGCCTTCGTCGGGCAAGGCGCCCCAGCCGAATCGCTTGTCCAGCAGACCGACATCGGTCAGCGCCTGTTGCAGGTCATCCACTGCGTCGGGGGACACCTCAAGCCGCGCCGAGGTCTGTTCACTGGTCGGGCTGATGTACAGGGTGTCGTTGTAGACGAACCACTGAAAGTGATGCTCCTGACCCAGGCGGTCGAGAAATTCCTGCGGATTCTGGGCGCGGATGCGGCCATCCAGCGTGCCCTGAACCGGGGCCATGTCCAGGCCGATGCCAAATTCCTTGGCGAAGTCGCCCAGTGCCGTCGCCAGATCGGTCTGACGGGCATCGTAGGCATAAGCGGTATGTTTCCAGGCGTCTGGCACCGCCGCCAGCGTCGGCGTCACGATGCCGATCATCAGCAAAGGCAACCACATAAAGGCCTTGCGCATTTCACACTCCCGGTTGCCAGTGATTGAGGGTGGTGCGAGGCGACGTGAACGTGCCGTTGCGCACACTGGTTTGCATCAGACTGAGGATCGCGCCGCGCTGATTGGCCAGGCTTTCCAGGCGATTGAGCAGTTGCACCGGGTCATTCAGGCCGGGCAGCCAGCTGACCAGCACCACGCAGCGAGTCTCGGGATCGATTGCCAGCGCACCCTCGCAGGCGCAGGCCACGCTCGCGCCGCCTTGTTGCAGCACCGCTTCGAGGCGCTGCGGGTCGCTGCCGTCGTAGGGGTCCAGGACGTCCAGGCTCAGGCGCACTCCGTTGCCGACGATCGCCAGCCGTGCGTTGGCCTCATCGATCCAGCAGTCCAGTGGCGTGAGCGGTCGCAGCTCACACCACTGAGCGAGAATCGCCGTGAATTCACTGAATTCCATCGATGATCGCTTTGGTGATGCTGTGGTTGGCGCGCAGGCTTTCGTTGTTGACGATGTTGGCGACGCTGGCCTGCTGTGAGGCATCGTTGAAAGCCATCAGGTCTTCGATCGAAGGGTTTTCCGCCGCGCCTTCGATGGCGTCGTCCATGTCGCTGCGGGCACGGCCGTAGGCGTTATCGACGTGGTTCTGCATGGATTTGAAACTGATCATGAGCGCTGCTCCAACTGAGGAATTCAACCTCTAAGTGGGAGCACCGGCCGCTCCGGTTCCATCAACCGTCACGACAAATTCAGTAAAGCGTCATTCGCTCGCCGAAGAGCCCAGCAGGCCACGACGCAGACTCACCCAGTCGACATCGAATGCGCCATTGGCGTCGCTGAGCCGCAGGGAAAGCGGCGTCATTGAGGTGTCCGTTTTCAGTTGCCAGTGCTCGGCAAACCGGCTCTGCTCCAGCCATTGCACCACGCTGGTCTGCATGTCGGGATGACAGCTCAGCGTTGCCTGCGCTTCACTGGACTGACTGCCGGCCAGATTGCGCACCAGCGCCCGGGTGCGCTCCGCCAGCGTGGCCTGATCAAGCAACTGCGCCAGCGTTTCGTTGAGCAATGTCTCGACCGCTTCCATGGCCTCTTGCTCAAGGCGCTTGCGTTGTTGCTCGAGGGAATCGAGCCTCTGGTTGGCCTGCTCCCAGAACAGCGCCAGCGCCTGGTCCTGTTCCTGCTGCGCCTGTTGCCGCGCCCGCTCGAGCAGTTCGCTGGCCTGTTGTCTGGCGTGACTCAACACCTCGCTTGCCAGCTGCATGTCGGCCAGGTCTTCGCGACGCAGGATGGTTTGTGCCAGAACGGCTGAGGCGGAAAGGTCGAGACGACGTTTGGCGAGCATTGGGAAGTCCTGCGCAAAGGAGGGAGAACGCGAAAGGGTCAGGGCGTGGCGAGGCGCCAGAAGATCGATTGCCAGAGCGTCTGCAGCTTGTTCGACGGCATCTCGGGGAACTGTGCGCCCAGCGCGCCGGGTGGCCACTGCAGGCGCAATCGCGACCAGCAGGATTCTCCCGCCCACGCGCCGAGCAGCAGCCGGCCATCGACGGCGTCCGGATGCAGCCATGCACCGGGGCGCAAGGCCTTGGCGACCGCCCGGCACCACGGTTCGTGGGCGAGCACTGCAGCGTCAACGACGGATGCGGCTGCACCGCCAAGGCAGATCCGCTCGGCCAGCGCCAACGCCTGACCCTGCTGTGATGTCTCCAGAGCCAGCCATTGCATCAGCTGCGAAACCGGCTCGGGGGGCTGACTCGGGGCGATGCCGACATGCTCGAAAAACAGCGTGCGATGACTGCCCAGCAGCGCGTCGCAATCAGGCAAGGTCAGGCCGTGCCGTTCCGCCAGCCGGGATCTCCAGTCGGGATGCGCCCATTCCCAAGGTGCGCACCACCACTGAATCCAGCGTTCATGCGCGCCTTGCATCAGGCCTGCACCGGCAACCGCGACGAATCGGCACGACGCAGGCGGAGCATCTGCAGCACCGCGGCGCGCCAGTCGCTGCGCACGGCCAGCAGGATGAGCAGCACCAGCAACAGACCACCGACCGGCGCCACCCAGACCATCATTTTCCAGAAATCAAGACGCTCGCTGTCCACCAGGAACGGGCCGAAATTGACCAGCCGCTCGGTGTCCTGAAACTCGGCGGCAGGCACGAAGACGATGGCGAACTTTTTCGAGTCCAACGGTTCGCCCGACATGCCGGGAATGCTGCTGGCGACCATTTGCTGGATGCGTCCACGCACGCTGTCCGGGTCCAGCGCCGAGGTGTGTTTGATGAACACAGCCGCCGACGCCGGCTGCACCGGTTCACCCGGCGCGATACGCTCTGGCAGGACCACATGGACGCGGGCGACGATGACGCCGTCGATCTGAGACAACGTTGCCTCGAGTTCCTGAGACAACGCGTAAATGTAGCGGGCACGCTCTTCCAGAGGCGTTGAAATCACCCCTTCTTTCTTGAATATCTCGCCCAGGCTGGTACGTGAACGCCTAGGCAGCCCGGCTGCGTCCAGCACCCGCACGGCGCGGTTGATGTCCGCGGTGTTGACGCTGATGACCACACCGGTTTTTTCCACGCGTTTGTGCGCATCGATATGCTGATCGGCCAGACTTGCGATCACCTCGTTGGAGTCCTGCTCGGACAGACCGCTGAACAGGTCGGTTTCATCACTGCAACCGCTCAGCGACAGCATCAGGCACAGCAAACCCGCAGTCAGAAATTTCACGGCGCGCCTCTATTGCAGGTTGGTCAGCTTGTCGAGCGCCTGAGCGCTCTTGTTGACGACCTTGGTCGTCACCGCTGTCTGCAGTGAATACTGCGACAGGGTTCGGCTCATCTGCGTGATATCCATGGGGTTATCGCCACTTGCCGCTTTCTTCATGTTGCGCACCGCCTGCTGCGAAAGCTTGTCGGTCGACCCGAGCCGCTCGGACAACGCACTGGCGATCTGCTCGGACAGGTGGCTCGGTTGCGCGGCCAGATCAGGGCGCATCGCCGAATTGAACAGGTCGACATCCGCCTGCGAAGGCCCGCTGACCAGTCCCTGATCCAGATGCTGCTCAAGATCGAGGGATGACGATTTGAGTTGATTGAGATGGGAAATGGTCACGGGCTGATCTCCGGCAGACGGGGTCGATACACAAGGCGTATTCAGGACAACTGATTGTTACCGGCGCCCAGCAGCGCCGAAACGAGTGCGGTCGCAGTCTGTGCCAGACTGCTCTGCAGATCGTGTTGGGCGAAAGCCGGATTGTGGCCGCCCGCACCGCCCAGACCGCCATTGCCGTTCTGGTTGGCTTGCAGACCGTCCTTGATCAGCCCGCTGAGCAGTTGCCCCAGGTCTTGACTGATGCTGTTACCGGCATTGGGCGAGGCGCCCGGCGCGATGTCCGGATTGGAGCGAATGCCCTGCCCTGCGCCCAGACCGCCGCCCAGATTCTTGTCCAGACCTTGTTGAAGCAGGTCTCCCAGCAACTGGCCAAGGTCTTGCGCCAGATGACCGCCTTGCGGATTGCCAATCTGGCTGCCGCCGCTCGGATCAGCGCCCAAAGGGTTGCCGCCCAACTGACCGCCGAGGCTGTCATTGGCGCCGCTCACGCCGTTCTGCTGTTGACCCAGCTGGGTGCCCAGCATGTCAAGCGCCGCACGGAAAGCACCGGTTTCCTTGGCGTCCAGGAAGTTGTCTTCCTTGAGCTCGTTTTTCCAGGAGCCTGAATCGGGCGCCGGAAACTTGCTCGGATTCTGGTCCATGAACTGCGCGATCTGGTCGAGCAGCGGCATGTCGCTGGCGGAAAACTTCGTTCCATCACCCTGCTTGGTCAGAAGGTCATCGAGCGACGCTTTACCCAGGCCATTGAGCACCTGCGACATCAGGTCCGGCTTGCCGGCACCCGAACCCAGACCGAGCTCGGCGGCAGCGCCGAAGTTATCGCCCAGTTTGTCCTTGATGACCTCACCCAGCGCGGATTTCACCATGTCAGGCGTTCCGCCCGCCAACGCGGCCAGCGGGTTCATTTTTTCAATCTGTTTGGCGACCATTTTGCCCAGCGGCGAATCCTGGTCCAGATGGCCGTCCTTGGTCAGTGCCGAGGCCAGCTTGTCGATGACATCCTTGAGCGACTGCGGGCCTTGTTGACCCCCAATGCCGCCGGTCGACACCACCGTGCCAATGTGCAGATTCTGCGTCGAATTGAGAGCGTTGAGACTTAGCATGAAACCTCCAGTTCAGGTGATGGCCCCCTGCCAAGAGGGGGCATTCTGAATTCAGTCAGTAGGAGATGGCCTTGGCGGACTGGGCCGTACTGCTGATGAATTTGCTGGCGGCATCGTTGTTTGCCGACTGGATGGCGTTCAATGTGTTCTGGGTCGCGGTTTCGCGAGCCGCAGCACCTTGCATGCGCGCGAGCGCAGCGTTGTTCTTGTCGTTGAGGGCGTTTTCTTCCTTGGTCGCGTTCAGCGCTTCGGTGTTCCCGCCGCCGGCGATCGAGGCCTGAGTGCTGGCGTTGGTGCCCAGCGTCTGCGCCCCTTGCGCGACGCTGCCGACAGTGTTGATGACGCCGTTGCCCATTTTGAGGAACGGATTATTGCTCACTCCAGGAATATTCATTCTGCTCACCTTGTTGGTCGACACCAGCAACATTGCATGGTGATCATGGGTGGCAGGCAGCTGCAAAACGGTTCCAGTTTTTTTTGCGTCAGCGTTACGAGCTGTCGCGCAGGGCACCGAGCCAGCTGCAACGGTCGTCAGACGTCGAGTTCTTTCATGCGGTGATAGAGCGTCCGACGCGGGATATCCAGCTCCTGACTCACGGCGTCAATGCTGTTGTTGTGGCGCTTGAGCGCGGCCTGGATCAACACCTTTTCGATCACGCGCATCTGCGACTTGAGCCCTGAAGACGAGTCGCCCTCCTCGCCCTGCTCGCTGCCCAGCAGCGGGAAGCCCAGGACGAAGCGTTTGGCCGCCGATTTCAGCTCACGGATATTGCCCGGCCAGTCGTGATTGAGCAGCACGTGACGCAGCACCGCACTGATCTCGGGCATCGCCAGGCCTGACTCACGGGCGCAGGCTGTCGCGAAGCGGCTGAACAGCGGAATGATGCGCGCACGCTGGGTACGCAGCGGCGCCAGCTTGAGCGTCAGCACATTGAGGCGGAAATACAGGTCGCGGCGAAAACGCCCTTGCTCCACCAGATCGTCCAGCGAATGCTGCGCAGATGCGATTACGCACACATCCAGCGCGATGGGGGTGGTCGATCCCAGGCGTTCGACCTTTCGGGTTTCCAGCACCCGCAGCAACTTGGCTTGCAGACTCAGCGGCATGCTGTCGATTTCGTCCAGGTACAAGGTGCCGCCCTGCGCCGCCTCGATGTAGCCGACCCGGGACCGATCGGCGCCTGTGTAAGCCCCGCTGACCACCCCGAAGAGCTCGCTTTCAGCCAGCGATTCGGGTATCGCCGCGCAGTTCATGGCCACCAGTCGCCCTTTGCGGCCCGACAATCCGTGAATGCGATTGGCGACCGTGTCCTTCCCGGTGCCGGTCTCGCCTGACAACAGCAGGTCGATGCCCAACTGAGAGAGGCTTCTGGCGACGACTGTCAGGTTGGGAACGTGATTATCGTCTTCCAGTTGTTCGTCGAAATAATCGTAAACACTCATCCACGACCTCTGGTATTTCAGGGTGGCGAAGCAGCTTGCGGTGCGGCATTACGACAGCAGCGAATCAGTCGCGCCCAAGGCTGTCAGGCCCAGTTCCTTCATGCGGTGATACAGCGTGCGTCGCGGGATCTCGAGTTCCTGAACCACCGCCTCAAGGCTGTGCTTGTGACGCTTGAGCGCGTCCTCGATCAGCATCCTTTCGATGACCCGCAGCTGGGTCTTGAGGCCGGTCTCCGGGTCCCGCGTCGGCGCCGGGTCGCTGCCCAGCAGCGGGAATCCAAGCACGAAGCGCTTGGCAGCGGACTTCAGCTCGCGGATGTTGCCCGGCCAGGCATGGCTGAGCAGCACCTGCACCAGACCGTTATCCAGGGTTGGCACCTGGCAGTCGAAATCGCTGGCGATGGCGTGGGTGAACTGGTCGAACAACGGCAGAATCTGTTCACGACGCTTTCGCAAGGCTGGCATCTGAATGGTCAGCACGTTGAGACGGAAAAACAGGTCGCGACGAAACAGCCCTTGTTCCACGAGTTCATCCAGCGGTCGCTGCGCCGACGCGATGACGCGAAGGTCCACGGGAATGAACGTGGTAGACCCCAGGCGCTCGATTCCACGGGTTTCCAGGATCCGCAACAGCTTGGCCTGAAGGCTCAGTGGCATGCTGTCGATCTCATCCAGGTACAGCGTCCCGCCGCAGGCTGCTTCAATGTAGCCTTCACGCGCCCGGCTCACGCCGGTATAGGCGCCGTTGACCACGCCGAACAGTTGGCTTTCGGCGAGCGATTCCGGAATCGCTGCGCAATTCATGCCTATAAAAGAACCTGTCCGACCGGACAAGTCGTGGATGCGTTTGGCCAGCGTGTCTTTGCCTGTTCCTGTCTCCCCGCACAACAGCAGATCCATGCTCAGACTCGCTGTATTCAATGCAATCTGCTGAATATCCAGCGCTGCATTCTCCCCCATTGACGCGCAACCGCTTACATCGATTTCTTCCTTCATCGATACCTCTCACAGTGGGTGCAAGCGACTTATTAGTACCACGCATTACAAAGGCAGCAATAATTAATTTTAGTTCCCGCACATGATGAGAACCGTTTCACAAGGTTCCCCGTGATATCAATATGACTTTATTGATCGCGCAAACAATTAGTTTGCGCAAACGGTTCAAACAGCTATTTAAATTTATCGCTTGCATCGGTCTGGACATTGGATTATCGGACCGCTGGGGCATCCGGATTTATTCCGGTGCAGAATCACAATACGTTAACAATCAGCGGGTTATGCTCGCTTTCGGTGCGCGTTATGCCTTGTTCTAGGGCCTTCAAAGGCTGCGTTGCCCGAGGGCCCTTTCTCAGCAGCCTCTTAACACCTGCGCAGTTTATTGCACACTTGCAGTGCGGCGCGTCGGATCCGGGTTATATACTCGGCTGGCTTTTTTATAGTCGACTACCGTTCACTTCACACTTTACCGTCGACAAAGTTAATGCCCTGCACGGGCATTTAGCGCTGCAGCGCTTTACTTCTTATTTATTACACCGCTATATAATCCAATCTCATGCATTTGTTTCTTATTAACTAACTTCGCCCGTTCGGAAAACCAACTAAGTAAGTTCGGTTTTCCGAACGACATTTGGTGTACTCGGGAGTTCACCGGCGAACTCCCCTGTTTCCGGGGGTCGGAGATAGCAGTACGCCCGTAGTCGAGGACACAGGGGCCGCAAAGGTTTGCTACTTTCCTGACGACTTAAGAAATGGGATCCAACTAATGACATCGCTTTGAGAAAGGCCGCTTAGATGTATCAGTGTGCGGTGACGCCGATTAAGCGAAAGGGATGGTTGTTTCAAAGTGTGTCAGCGTGAGAAATCAAGGCTGTGTATCAGCAGGGTTACACGCGAACGAAAAAGTTCACCGGAAATATCTCGCTATAAGATTGATGAATATGTCTGCAACGGGCATTGCCGGCCGTATGACAGGCTTCTGGATACGTCATGATCACGTGTGTCAGACGTGTTACCTGGCAGAGGGAACGGTGGCCCCGGACCGACCGGCGCTTTTAACAGGCAAATGTGGTGATCGAATCGTCAGGGATTCAGGGCGTCAAACCGACGGACGGCACTGACGCTGTCACCGCCAGGGATTCGACCTGAACGCCTGGGGTATCACCGCCGAGCCGTGCCAGGCTGGCGCTCAACCGTCGCAGCTGATCGCGCGGCACCAGCAGATGTGACGGCCCGTCGACGGTCTTCTTACGCAGAAAAGCCGGGTTCAGGCCCACCAACACTGCCTCATCAATGCCAGCGGTGGCCGCCAGCTGGCTCAGATCGATTGGCCGAGTCAGTTCCAGAACAGTGAAATAGGGCGCATTGGCGACCGGGCTGAGAGTGACGCCGTAGGCCTCCGGCTCGCGCACCAGCAGCGACAGCGCCAACAGACGCGGCACGTAATCCTGGGTTTCCCGGGGCAGGCTCAAATGCCAGTAATCGGTCGGCAGCCCGCGTCGCTGATTGGCTTCCACCGCCCGCGCCACCGTGCCCTCGCCCGCATTGTAGGCGGCCATCGCCAGCAGCCAGTCACCGTTGAATTGCTCATGCAACCGCGTGAGGTAGTCCATCGCCGCTTTGCTCGATGCAACGACATCGCGACGGCCGTCATACCAAGCGGTCTGACGCAGATTGAAATCCCGACCGGTGGCCGCCATGAATTGCCACAGCCCCGCAGCATCGCGGATTGAGCTGGCCTTGGGGTTGTATGCGCTTTCGATGATCGGCAGCAACGCCAGTTCTGTCGGCAGGGCCCGCTGATCGAGGTTTTCAACGATGAAATGCAGATAAGGGCTCGCGCGCTGACTGGCGTTGCGGATGAACGCCGGATTGGCCAGCAACCAGTCTCGCTGACGCACGATTCGCGCGTTGACGCCACAGTCATCCGCCAGGCTGAAGCCCTGCCCCAGTCGCCCCCAGATATCACCGCCCTCGTAGGCTTTGAGTACCGGACGGGGGGCGACGGTGTCAATGCTGCGACTGAGCCCTGCCACCAGACGCGGCGTGCGTTCGGTTCTCGCCTGCTCCGGGTAGTCGAACGATTGACAGCCGGCGCACAGTAACGCCAGCGTCAAGGACGCAAGGCGCAGTGGGTGAGCACACGGTAACGGGCCCGATGGCAGGTTAGAAGCAGGCGGCATGGAGGGAGTCCTGAAACGCGATTACCCTAGGTGGCCCGCGGAGCCCGACGGTTCCATTCGATCGCGAGACCGGCGCCTCGGCCTTGATGAGTCGTTGGCTCGCTGCCCCACGTCAGGCATTCAGCAATCGCCAGCGTGACGCGGTTGCGTCATTATTCGTGACCACTGTTTCCCGTTGATCGAGCGTATCGCGGCATGCCGGGCGCACCTCGGTCAGGCAGCTGATGCCTGATCATTTCACCGCAGCATCTTTCTGGAGTTGAACCATGATCGTCGAAATGCGTACCTATCATTGCGCCCCTGGCCGTCTGCCAGCCCTGCATGAGCGTTTCACCAGTACCACGCTGGGCTTTTTTGAAAAATACGGGATCGAACAGGTCGGTTTCTGGACGCACCTGACTGGCCCGAGCAATCAGGCGCTGACATACCTGCTGAAGTGGGACAGCCTCGCCGATCGCGAGGCCAGGTGGAATGCTTTTCAAAATGACGCCGACTGGCTGGCCAAGCGTGCCGCCAGCGAAGCTCAGGCGATCATCGTGGAGCGCATCGAAACTCAGTTCCTCGCGCCGACTGCATACTCCGCCCTGCGCTGATCGACAGCCGCCGTCGCGGCCTGGCCCGGTGCGCGCGGTCAGGCGTGACGGATCACCGATTCGATCTGGCGCATCGCCGGGAGCAAGGTCTGGGCAATTTCCTGCGCCTTGGGTGTTGGCTGCATCTTGCGGTCCAGGCGCAGGAACAGCGGATCGTCGAAGAAACGCCGCAACTTCACCAGCGAGCCACTGACCGCAGGCTGGGTGACCCGCAGATGGCGGGCGGCGACGCTGACGTTGCGTTCGCGGAACACCACCAGAAAGGTCAGCAGCAGATTGAGGTCGACACCCAGCAGGAGGTCTTCATCAAGCGACACGGCGCAATCCCTCCTCGGCGGTTTCGATCACAAAGCTGTTGAAATGAATGCGGCTGATCGCACCACTGAACACCAGTTCCATGAAGCCGTTGAGTTGCGGATGGCTGAAGTGTGCCTGCATCTGGGCGAAAGACGGCCAGTAGCCGCTGACGATCCAGTGATCGGCGTGGCTGTTGTCGGCGGTCAGGGTGTATGCGATGCACTGAGTGGTGCTGTTCAAAACGTCGAGCATGTGCGTGACACGCTCGCCGACCTCACGGGAACGACCTTGAGTGGCATGTATTTCTACGGTGTTGATGGCCGAAACAAGCATCATCCTCTCCTGCGCTTAGTGATGGGACAAGTTTGACGTCAGGGTCAGTCCGGATAAACCACAGGATCGGAGTTTCAGCATTGCCGATTAAGCGACAATTAACCGGGCGCGAGGGCATTGAACCCTGCGCGCCGGGCAGGCCAAGCAACGGCGCGTCGTTTCAGAAGTTGGCTTTCAAGGCCGCCAGCCCGCCTTCATAGACCTCACGAAAAACCGCTTCGGCCTCTTCATCGGACATGCCCTCAGGGGTGAAGCTGCTGGACCATTCAACCCGAGCAGCCTGCTCGCCTTCGGCGGTGACTTTCAAGGTAGCCAGGTAGTTGGACACCGCAAACGGTCCCTGGATGATCGAATAGCTGTAGGTGCGCCCGCGGTTGTCGAACGACTCCAGACGCTCGCTGATTTGCGCGCCATCCGCAGTGGTCAGATGACGAATCCTGCCACCTTCATCCGGGACGCTTTTGGCAATGAACGGTAGCCAGTCCGGCAAGGACATGAAGCCTCCCGCCAGTTGCCAGACCTTGTCCGCCGAGACCGGGATGCTGATGGATGCAGATGCTGTAGCCATGATGTTCTCCAGTGAATGTTTCAGATTGCCATGCTGTCGACGACGCCGCCGTCGACGCGCAACGCCGCGCCAGTGGTGGCCGAAGACAGAGGCGATGCCAGATACGCCACCAGGTTGGCGACTTCATCGACGTGTGCAGCGCGCTGGATGATAGACGAAGGCCGCGCTCGACGGACAAAGTGATCGGCCTCGTCCTGCGCGGTCCGACCGGACTGGGCAATGGCGTCCTTGAGCATTTCTTCGACGCCATCGGTGAAGGTCGGACCCGGCAGAATGGCGTTGACCGTGACGCCGGTACCGGACAGCCGCTTCGCCAGCCCGTGGGATACCGCCAGGTTGGCGGCTTTCGTGGTGCCGTAGTTGATCATGTTTGCCGGAATCGCGACCCCGGATTCCGAGGAGACAAAAATCACCCGTCCCCACTGGCTGGCGACCATGCCATCGACGTACTGCCGCGCCAGACGCACACCGGAGATCACGTTGACTTCATAAAAGCGCGCCCACTCCTCGTCCGGCGTGTCGAAGAAATCGACTTCGTTGAAGATGCCCAGGTTGTTGACCAGGATGTCGGCCCGCGGCTCGGCGGCGAACAACTGCCGGGCGCCTTCGGCGGTGGCCAGATCAGCGACGACGCCGCGTACCTGTGCACCCGGAACCTGCGCCGTGATCGAGGCAACGGCATCATCGACCTTGCCGGCGGCGCGACCGACGATGACCACCGTTGCGCCGGACAAGGCCAGCGCCTTGCCGATGCCCAGGCCGATCCCGGCCGTCGAACCGCTGACCACGGCCAGCTTGCCACTCAGATCTATTTTCATGGTGAACCTCGTATGTCAGAAAGCTTGCGTCAGTCGCGCACGGGGCGCAGTCACCGCCGCAAGCGTAGAAGATCAGGCTTTGGGCAGCGGCGCCAAAGGTGAAATCAGACCGCCCTGCACCAGCGCCTGCCAGAACTCGGCGGGAATACGCTGAGCGAGGGCGGCGACGTCCTCAACCATGCGGCCGGGGCGACTCGAGCCCGGAATGACCGCCGCGACGGCCGGGTTAGCCAGCGAAAACTGCAAGGCGGCGGCCTTGATTTCGACGTTGAATCGCTCGGCGATGGCCTTGATGGCTGCCACTTTGCTGAGGATCGCGGCGGGGGCCTTCTGATATTCGAAGTGTTCACCTCCGGCCAGGATGCCCGAGCTGTAAGGACCGCCGACGACGATTTCGACCTTCTGCCGCTCGGCCGATGCCATCAGACGCTGCAGGGCGCGATCATGATCTAGCAACGTATATCGACCCGCCAGCAGGAATCCGTCCGGTTGAGCCTCTTCCAGATCCAGCGTCAGTTCACAGGGCTCGACGCGGTTTACGCCCAGCCCCCAGGCTTTGATCACGCCCTCTTCGCGCAGACGGGTCAACACCTTGAAGGCGCCTTTACGGGCCTCGTTGAAGTACTCCAGCCATTGATCGCCGTAGAAGTCCTGCGCGATGTCGTGGATCCAGACGATGTCCAGCCGATCCGTCTGCAGGCGCTCGAGGCTGTCTTCGATGGAGCGCAGCGTGGCGTCGGCGCTGTAGTCGTTGACCAGTCTGTTTGGCCGGCCATGTTCGAAAACGCCGGCTTTTTCCCCCAGATCCCGGGCCGCGACATCTTCCACTTCATCCAGCACCAGCCGACCGACCTTGCTGCTCAGGACGAACTGATCGCGGGGGTATTGCTTGAGCGCCTGCCCCATGCGCAGCTCGGACAGGCCGCTGCCGTAAAACGGCGCGGTGTCGAAGTAGCGCACGCCGGCCTCCCACGCGCTGTGCACGGTGGCGATCGCCTCGTCTTCGGGGATTGCGCGGAACATGTTGCCCAGCGGCGCGCCGCCGAATCCGATCACGCCAGGCAGTTTGTCTTTGAGACTCATGATTGATCCTCTTCAAATAGGTGGACGGACGTGCAGTCCATCGACGCGTCACCGTGGGTGACTGTTGAAGCCAAGGTTAAGTTGACCGCCAAAGACCGTCCAAGACATAATTTGGCTCACTTAAGTCCCTCAAGGTCTGAACCCCTCATGATCGATCTACGCCAGTTGCGCTATTTCGTCGCCGTGGCCGAGGAAGAGCACGTCGGCCGCGCTGCCGAGCGCCTGCACATTTCCCAGTCGCCGCTGAGCCGGCAGATTGCCCAGCTCGAAGAAGTTCTCGGCCTGACGCTGTTCGAGAGGACTCAGCAGCGCATCCGGTTGACGGTCGATGGCCGCACGTTTCTGGCCGAAACCAAGGCGCTGCTCACGCACGCCAGGCGCCTCGAATCCCTCGGCAAGCGCCTGGGGCGCGGCGAAGAAGGCGGTCTGTGCATCGGTTACGTGGAAAACGCGATGCACACATCGGTGTTGCCCGATGCGCTGAAAACCTTGCGCGCCGTGCGCCATGATCTGCACATCGCGCTGTACAGCCAGCCCTCCCATGAGCAGCTCGAAGGCCTGCGTCAGCGCAGCCTCGACATCGCCCTGGTGAGCGAGCCGCCTGCCGATGACGACCCTGATCTGCTCGCCGCACTGGTGCTGGACGACGCCATGTTGCTGGCAATGCCGGAACATCACCCGCTGGCCCACAAGGCCCGGCTGACCCCGGAAGACCTGCAATCGGCGCAATGGATCTCGGCCGCCGGCGGCCAGTTGTCGGGGCGGCAACCCGGCCTGGCGGACGAAGGCTTCGTCGCCGCGTGCATGCGCGCAGGTTTCAACCCGGACGTTCACCTGGAAGTCGCCGAGCCGATGACTGCCTTGCGCCTGGTCGGTGCCGGGCTGGGCATTGCGATGCTGCAGAAAAACCTGCGCTCGATCGCACCGGAAAACGTGGTGCTGCGCGAGGTGCCGTGGATGCAATACACGACGCCGGTGTGGGCGGCCTGGCACCGGATCAACCTGCGCCCGCTGGTGGCGATGGCCAGAGAGGTGCTGGTCAAAGGCAACGCGACGATCAGCGCCGAAGCCACTGCTCCCTCGCCGGCGGACGACGTGACGGCCTGAAAGCCGCCAGCGAACGTCCCGGTTCACCCTCCCGCATAACGCGCATTGCCCGCGACGGCCAGGCAGCCACGAAGTCAATCGTGTCTGCCGTCGCCTCGCGGGCAATGCGCGTGTTTGCTGCCTGCCGAACGCCCTGCCGAGCGTCCGCCTGCTTACTTGGCGTTGAACGCCGTGTAGCTGTTCATCAGGTTGCGGTAGTTCGGAATGCGCTGGGACAGCAGGTTCGCCAGGCCTTCCATGTCGTTGCGCCAGTCACGCTGCAGCTCGCAGGCGACGGCAAACCAGTTCACCAGTTGCGCGCCGGCCGCGGACATCCGCGCCCACGCCGCTTTCTGCACCACATCGTTGAAGGTGCCGGACGCATCAGTGACCACGAACACGTCGAAGCCTTCTTCCAGCGCGCACAGCGTCGGGAATGCCACGCAGACGTCCGTCACCACACCGGCGATGATCAGTTGCTTGCGGCCAGTGGCTTTGATGGCCTTGACGAAGTCTTCATTGTCCCAGGCGTTGATCTGACCAGGACGCGCGATGTAAGGCGCGTCCGGAAACATTTCCTTGAGTTCGGGGACCAGCGGGCCGTTCGGACCGGTTTCGAAGCTGGTGGTCAGAATGGTCGGCAGCTTGAAGAACTTGGCGCAGTCGGCCAGGGCCAGCACGTTGTTCTTGAATTCGTTCGGCGTGAAATCCTGCACCAGCGAGATCAGGCCTGTCTGGTGATCAACCAGCAGGACAACCGCATCGTTGATATCCAGGCGTTTGTAAGGAACGGTCATGATAAGACTCCATTGAGGGTGTGACAGGTGTGTGCGAGTGCCAGCCAACCACGCTGACCTGTGCCCTCGCCGGTTATTGCCGGCGAGGTTTCATGCTCTTTTCACAACCGCGTCAGAACGCGAAGCACGAGCAACCGAATGCGCCCCAGAAGCCCTGGAAGTCGCTGACCGGGACTTTCGACATGCGCGCCTTGTCATGGCTGTGTGCGTGAACGCCGCAAGGCCCGCTGCACTGGTGAACGGCAGCGGCCATCGGCGCACCGGCGCGCCAGTGGCCCGGCACCTTGGCGACCGGCGACCAGTCCGGCAGAACCGGTACGCTGGGCGGCGACAGGTCGTCGAATTCGGCGGCGCCGTACACGACCTTGCCGTCGACGACCGTCAGCACCGACTCGATCCACTTGATCGACTCTTCCGGGACGCTGAAGAAGTCCTGAGACAAGGCGACCACGTCAGCCAGCTGGCCGACCTTGATCTGGCCTTTCTTGCCCTGCTCGGATGAGAACCAGGCGCTGCCGCGGGTGAACAACTCCAGGGCCGTCTCGCGGGACAGGCCCTCCGGATACAGTTCCAGACCGCCAACGGTGCGGCCGCTGACCATCCAGTACAGCGAAGTCCAAGGGTTGTAGCTGGACACGCGGGTGGCGTCGGTACCCGCGCCGACCGGCACGCCTTCGGCCAGCATGCGTTTGATCGGTGGCGTGTGCTCGCCGGCCTTGGCGCCGTAACGCTCGACGAAATATTCCCCCTGGAAAGCCATCCGGTCCTGGATGGCGATGCCGCCGCCCAGCGCCTTCACCCGTTCGATGTTCTTCGGCGTGATGGTTTCGCAGTGGTCGAAGAACCACGGAATGCCATTGAACGGGATGTCGCGGTTGACCTTCTCGAACACATCAAGCATGCGCGAGATCGACTCGTCGTAGGTCGCGTGCAAACGGAATGGCCAGCGATGCTCGACCAGGTGGCGCACCACCGGCTCAAGGTCCTGCTCCATGCCAGGCGGCAGGTCCGGGCGCGGTTCGAGGAAGTCTTCGAAGTCGGCCGCCGAGAATGTCAGCATTTCACCCGCTCCGTTGTGCCGCAGGAAGTCGTCGCCCTGGTGCAGTTTGACGGTGCTGGTCCAGTGTTTGAAGTCGCTGAGTTCTTCTTTCGGTTTCTGGGTGAACAGGTTGTAGGCAATGCGCACGGTGAGTTGCTTTGCGTCCGCGAGCTGGGTGATCACCTCGTAGTCGTCCGGGTAGTTCTGGAAACCACCACCGGCATCGATCGCGCTGGTCAGGCCCAGGCGGTTCAGCTCGCGCATGAACTGGCGCGTCGAGTTGACCTGATATTCCAGCGGCAGCTTCGGCCCCTTGGCCAGCGTGGAGTACAGAATCATGGCGTTGGGTCGTGCCACCAGCATGCCGGTCGGGTCGCCATTGCTGTCGCGCACGATTTCGCCGCCCGGCGGGTTCGGCGTGTCGCGGGTGTAACCGGCCACGCGCAGCGCGGCACGGTTGAGCAGCGCACGATCATAGAGGTGCAGGACGAACACCGGCGTATCCGGCGCGGCCTGATTGAGCTCTTCCAGCGTCGGCATGCGTTTTTCGGCGAACTGGAATTCGTTCCAGCCACCGACCACGCGCACCCACTGCGGCGTGGGCGTGCGATCCGCCTGGGCCTTGAGCATGCGCAGCGCGTCGGCCAGCGAAGGTACGCCTTCCCAGCGCAGTTCCAGGTTGTAGTTCAGACCGCCACGGATCAGATGCAGGTGCGAGTCGTTCAGGCCCGGAATGACGGTGCGCTTGTGCATGTCGATGACTTGAGTGGCGCTGGCGCGCATCGCCATGATCTCGGCATCGCTGCCGACTGCTACAAATTTGCCGGCGGAAATGGCCACGGCGCTGGCCTTGGGTTTTTCCTGGTCAACCGTATGAAAGTTTCCGTTAAAGAGAATCAGATCGACGTTCATCGTGTGTCCTTCGGCTGAAGATTGAGAGGCACCGACGGCAAAGCCGGTGACTGGTATTGAAGAGAAAATGGCGGCTGCCGCACTCAGCAACGAGCCTTTGGCGACGAAGCTGCGGCGCTCGTTGCTGACCGGGTCGTCGTTGTCATCCTTCATGATCCGCTCCGGGCACAGCCTTTGGCCGGGCGTTCAGCCAGGGGGCGAAGAGGCGCGTGGCCTGCGGCATCAGCAGGTAAACCACCAGCAGAACGATGGTCACGGTGACGAGCGCGGTGCTGATCACGTAGTTGCCCAACAATGGAAAGCGGCTGAACACCGGCCCCCACAACAGCGGGATCAACAGCGTCAGCGGGCAGATCACCAGAAAGGTCACGCACGCCTGTTTCCAGCGCGGGGGCGGCGGCGTGTCACTGGCCGGCACGAACCAGAACTCATTGTGCGGATTGACTTCGGTGCGGTCGCCGTCGGCCAGCATCGGCGCGGCCTCGGCCACCAGCTCACGGCGTTGCTCGGAGTCCATCCAGCTTTGCATGGCGTCGGTGGAGCAGAAGCGCAGCACGCAGGTGAACATTTTCAGGCCATCGGCGTTGCCGCGAATCACGTCAACGCCCAGATGCCCCGCGTAACTGCCGGCAATAGCGACGGTGCGGCGCAACCAGGCTTCGTACTGCGCCTCGCACCCGGCCTTGACCCGGTGCTTGATCACCAGCGTGACGATTTCGTCGGCAGACAGTCTGGACGTCGGGGCGACGTCAACGGCGAGGGTGGATTCAGGCATAGCGTAAGGCTCCGGGAAAACGAACGTTGAGCGCCAGACGACCGGGTCCGGCGATCAGTACACTGGTGAAAATTATCAGCAACAACCACCCGAACTGGCCCTGCTCCACGCTCCAGTCTCCGTGCACGACCACCAGCGCCACCAGCAGCAGGAAGAGAATAGGCAGGCAGGCGAGACGCGCCAGTACGCCGGTCAGAATCAGCAGCGGACACAGCACTTCGGCGAAGATCGCCATGCTCAGGGTCAGGCTGGTACCCAGATGGAAAGGGTCTTCGATCAGCGCCAGCTGCGCCTTGAAATCAAGCAGCTTGGGCAGGCCGTGGACGAACAGCAGGAATAGCGCGCCTGCGCTTCGCAGGAACAGAAGGCCCAAGTCCTGCGCACGGTCATTAAAGCGGGAGTAAGTCATCGTGCATCCATCGATTCATGAAAATCGCGTCAGGTGTTCGGCCGTTCGCGAGCAATGAATCCATAGTGCAGTCACAGGTTGGCGGGGTATTGAACAGACGTGCTCTGAATGGTCGGTTTGTGCCCGTCAGGCGTCAGCAACCGACGCCTGATGCTTTCCAGTCGTTTCACGGCATCGGCCGGGTTTCCTGCGACATGTACTCGGTGATCCGCGAACGCAGCCAACGCTCGGCCGGGTCGTTGTCGTGCACGCCAGCCCAGACCATCGACAGCTCGGCGGGCTCGATCGGGAACGGCGGATCCTCTGCGCGTAATGCGCAGCCCTCGACCAGCGCACAGGCAGCGTAATCGGGCACGGTGGCAATCAGTTCGGTGCCGGCAAGCAAGGCTCGCAGCCCGCTGAACTGAGGCACGGCGACCACCACCCGCCTCGCTCGGCCGACCTTCGCCAGGTCGATGTCGATGTTGCCGCTCAGGTCTCCTGAAAACGACACCATGGTGTGCGGCCGCTCGCAGTAATCGTCCAGGGTCAACGTGCCCGGGCGTTTGTCACCGCGCAGCACCTTGACGCCGATGTCGCGCAGTTTCTTGCGCTTGGCGTTGGCGGGCAGTTCGGTGGTGTAGCTGATGCCAACGGAGATTTCGCCCGAGGCCAGCAACGATGGCATCAGCAGGAAGTTCGCACGGCGCACCACGACGATGATGCCGGGCGCTTCCTCCCGCAGCCGCGTCAACAAGGGCGGGAACAGACCGAACTCGGCATCATCGGACAGGCCGATGCGGAAGACGTCGCAACTGGTGGCCGGGTCGAATTCCTTGGCGCGGCTGACCGCACCGGAAATCGTGTCCAGTGCCGGCTGCAATTCCTTGAGAATCGCCAGCGCCCGGGCCGTGGGCTCCATCGCCCGGCCATTGCGCAGCAGCAAGGGGTCGTCGAACAGATCGCGAAGCCGCGCCAGCGCCGCACTGATCGCTGGCTGGCCCATGAACAGCTTCTCGGCGACCCGCGTCAGATTCCTTTCGAACATCAGTGCTTCGAAGATGACCAACAGGTTCATGTCGACGCGGCGCAGGTCGTTGCGATTCATTCAGAAGTTCCGGGATCAGCGTTGAGGAAGCCTGAACTATGCCAGACAGGCGCAGGTATACACAGCGCGCCGATGTCCGGATTGTACGTTTGTGCGGTTGATCAAGGTCCCTGCCGCTCAGTTGGCACACAGACGCTCGCGCGCCGCTGTCTGCACTTGAGGGCGGCCGCGCCCCATCGAGCGTCGCCAGTTGAACGGGGTCATGCCGACCACACGCGTAAAGACGCGGGTGAAATGCGACTGATCGGCGAAGCCGCAGTCCAGGCTGATCTGCGAAATACTCAGCAGCGAGTCCGCGAGCAGGCCCTTGGCCTTGTCCAGACGCATCTGCAGAAACCAGTCCCGCGGCGACAGACCTGTGTTCTTCTTGAACGCCCGGGAGAAATGACTGCGAGACAGCGAGCATTCTCTGGCAATGCGTGCGATCGACAGGCCTTTGTCCATCTGGCTGGACATCAGCTCCTTGGCGCGTCTCTCCTGCCAGGGCGATAACGCGACCCGGGCTGCGGGCTGTTCCACCTCTTCAGGCTCAGCGCGAGGCGCGGTGATGCGAACCAGTTCGTTGACCTGACGCTGGCTGATGCCCAGCGATTCGAGCACAGATCCCAGCACATCGTGGATCAGCGCATCGGCTTCGCTCGGCAACATCGATGCACCGCTGTTGTGCGTGACCGTCCTGTCCGGGCGATGCTCGTGATTGCTCGCCAGTTGCGCCACTACCTGCATCGCCGAGGACAGCAATGCGACGGGCTCGGCGTGCTCCGGTGCGTCGGAAGGCATCAGTCCAGCGAGTACGGCTTCGCGTATCAATAACGGGTTGAATGCGTTCATCAAGGCGCTCCAGCTTCACAGATGGCAGTGACTGAAGTCTGTGCGGATGCCTTCTTAAAGTCCTTCTCGGGGTATTAAATGTTCTGAAGCAGGACTGAATGCCGCCCGCCCGCCGCGGTTTTTTTGCCCCGTTTAAGAACGTTTAAGATCACCCCAAGGACAAGCGCGTGGCGCACGCTTATCGTGCCAGTCTCCACAAGGCCTGGTTCGCTGCGAGGGACGGCAAGTGACCACCCGATACGTCGCTGGTATCTCGATTCCTGACAGCGCAATGGCCCGCGTTGCGACCGAGCTGATGCGCGATACCCAGTCTGACCTGCTGCTGGAATCGGCCTTGCGCACCTTTGTGTTCGCTCGCCTGTTGGGCCAGAGCCGCCAGCTGAGCCATGACAGCGATCTGCTCTACGTCGCTGCACTGTTCCTGCGCATCGGCATCACCCCGCTCTACGACCATTCGCAGCGACGTTTCGAGGTCGACAGCGCCGATGCCGCGGCACAGTTCCTGTGCGGGTTCGGTCGATCGCCGGACGACATCGCCCAGGTCTGGGATGCGATCGCCCTGCACACCACACCGGGAATCCCCCACTACAAACAACCACTGACGTCGCTGTTGGCCAGCGCCGTCGAGACCGACTTGCTCGGGACTCACTGCCAGCTGTTCACCTCAGGTGCGCTGGCCGGGATATTCAGCGCATTCCCGCGCGAGCCCGGCTTCAAGTTCAAGTTGCTCCACGCCTTGGCAGTCGGCCAGTTGCACCGGCCGCAGAGCACTGTCGGCACGGTCAACGCCGATGTGCTGTCGTTTCATGAGCACCGATTCATCGCCGGCGGATTCTGCGAACGCCTCCTGGCATCCACCTGGCCTTACTGAGCGCGAACGGCTGCGACCCCGCGCAGGTGGTATCAGCGGGCGACGGGCAACGTAAAGACGAACGTCGCGCCGCCGTAGCGCGCAGGCATTGCGTAGAGGTTGCCGCCATGGGCCTGAATGATCGAATGACAGATCGCCAGGCCCATGCCCATGCCTTTGTCCTTGGTGGTGAAGAACGCGTTGAACAGCTTGTCCATATGCCGCGAATCGATACCGGGGCCAGTGTCTTCGACGCTCACCACCAGATACTCGTGACCGACCACTTCACTGGTGATCGACAGCCGACGCAGCACCTGATCCCCGGCGCTCATGGCATCCAGCGCATTGAGGATCAGGTTCAGAATGACCTGCTGCAACTGCACGCTGGAGGCATAGACGCGCAAGGGTGAACGCGTCAAGTGCGTGGTCATCAGCACCTTCTGCTGCTCCACCTCGACCAGCGTCAGTGCCACGACATGGCGGATCACGTCGTTGATCAGCAAACGGCGGCGGTGATGCGGTCCCTGCCTGGCCAGCGTCTGCAACGCCTTGACGATCTCGCCGGCGCGTCGGCCGTCGTTGACAATGTCACGCAGGCCGTGCAGCGCCTCCTCGACCTGCGGCGTCTCGCGGTTGAGCCAGCGCAAGCTGGCGGCGGCATTGGACACGATCGAGGCCAGTGGCTGGTTGATTTCATGGGCAATCGACGCCGCCAGCTCTCCCATCACCGTCGCCTGCGCCACTTGAGACAGCTTAGCCCTGGCACTGCGCAGCGCATTTTCGACGTCCTGGCGGCGGGCGTTTTCTTCGAGCAACTGGTGGTGCAGGCGCGCGGTTTCCAGCGACACCGCGGCCTGCCCCGCGAGCAGCTCAAGCACCCCGGTATGGCAACTGGTGAACACGCCCGGCGCCAGGTTGTTTTCCAGGTACAGCACGCCGATCACCTGGCCCTGCTTGATCAGCGGCACGCACAGCGCCGAGCGCACCTGATGCTGCTCAAGGTACTGGTCATCGCCGAAGTACCGGTCGGCACTGACGTCCTCGAGCACCAGCCGCTGCTGGGTGCGCATCACCCGGTAGAGAATCGACAGCGGCAGATCGGCCCTGCCGGGCACTTGTTCGACCAGTTCGATCTGCAGGCCTTCCTCGCCGCCCTGGCCGATCGCGCAAATCATCGGCGCGTCGTTTTTGACCAGCAGCAACAGCGCGCGCTGGGCGCCGGCATGAATGATGGTGTTGCGCATGAGGATTTCGATCAGGCGATCTTGCTGACTTTCGTCGCGCATCGCCTGAGCGGCCTTCATTACCGACGACAGGTCCAGCGTGTCACGCCCGCCGAGCATGGTCACCGAGGTACGTGGCACCAGCCCGGCCTCCGCGGGCAGTGCCGCCGTGCCTGGGTAGCTCAGCGAAGGTTGCCGGTGAGCTTCGCATTGTCCGGGCCGAAAATCGGCGATGTCGCGAAACTGCCGCCATTGCCGCAGGCACTCCCCCAGATCGGCGCGCACGCTCAGCGCAGATTGATAGCGATCATCCGGGTTCTTGGCGATCAGTTTGAGCACCAGCTGCGAAAGCGCAGGCGGAATATCGCCCCGAAAGTGGGTCAGCGCAGGGGGCTGCCGCGCCACGTGACAATAGACCCACTCCACCGCGTCACGCGCCTCGAACGGCAGGCGACCGGCGAGCCATTCATAAAAGGTCATGCCCAGCGAGTACAGATCGCTGCGCTGATCGGCATGGCGCTCGACGCGCCGAGACTGCTCAGGCGACAGGTAAGCCAGCGTGCCGCAGATCGCATCCGCCAACGGCAGAGCGGTCGCCGCACGCACATCGACACTCAGACCGAAGCCACCCAGGCGCACCACGCCGTCGGCGTCTTCCAGCAGGTTGCAGGGCTTGATGTCGCGATGCAGCAGACCGTGTGCGTGGGCGCCTGCCAGTGCATCGGCGGCGCCGATGGCCAGTTGCAGAAAACGATCGACCAGCAGTGCCGCTTCAGCGGGTTCTTGCAGCGCCTGAGCGCCGAAATCCTCCAGTATCAACCACGGCCCCTCACTGGCAGTGAGCAAGGCCAAGGGTTGCAATGCCCATTGCGGCATCAATCGGCCAGCCAGGGAAAACTCATGTTCCAGTCGCCTGGCGACGTTGCCTGACGCATTGCTCGCAGACCTCACGGCGCGCCACTGCTGCGAGGTCTCTGCGTGACTGATCCGGTAATGAGCCAGTTCCCCGTCGAGCAGCAGCAACTGCCAGACGAGCCGCTCCTGCCACTGAGGCCCGAAAGCTTCAGCGTTCAGATCGACTGCAGATGGCGCGTTGAACACACGGCTCATGAAAACCCTTGATGGCAACCCTTGATAACAACCACTGACAGCGCCGCCCGGGGTGCGCTGCATGGAAACTCCCGGCGTGCACGAAATCCGGTCAAGCAAACGATCGACACGAGCATCGATGTGGCGGGAGGAATAATAAGCTGAACTTTGTGCGGCTGATAGTTCACCGGATTGGAATGTCGTACGACATACCAGCTGCACATTTAACGATATGGATATTTGTGCGGTTATTTATTCGCTGAGGCTGCCAAGTCGCTCATTCATCTTCAGAAGTTCGATGACATTACGTGCGCTCATTTTCGTCATCACATGTTTTTTATGAACTTTGGCAGTGACTTCGCTAGTGCCCAGTTCAGCAGCAATCTGCTTGTTCATTTTGCCGGTAATCAGTAATGCCATGACTTGTTTTTCTCTGGGCGTCAGGCTCTCGAAGCGCTCACGAACATCGCAGGTCAATGAGCGCTCAGCCAGGCTGCGTGCGTCGCAGGCCAGCGCTTCGCGCACCAGATCGAGCAATTGTTCGGGCTCGAAGGGTTTGGTCAGGAACTCACGGGCACCCGCCTTGATGGCGCGCACCGACATGGCGATGGTGCCGTAACCGGTCATGAAAATGATCGGAAAATGCTGACCGCGCTCGTGCAGAACCTGCTGCAGGTCGAAGCCGGTGCCGTGTGCCAGATTGACGTCGAGCAGCAGGCACCTGGGCCCTTCGGTCAGTGGTCTGGCCAGAAATGCCTCGGCGCTTTCAAACACTTCACAGGCGATGTCCGCCGAGTGGAACAGGCGCTGCAGGGAGGTGCGGATGGCCGAATCATCGTCCACCACGTATACGTTGGGGGTCACACTCATAAAACAGATCCGTCGCTTCAACGGCCAGCGGCCAGTGCTCTCTGATGCCGCGCATGATACGCGTCGGGACCGACCGGCACAGCCCTGATCGCCTGAAGCCGGCTCAGCGCCGAGGGCGCGTCGCAATCCTGCACGCGCAGCTTGCCGACCTCCGGGGCCGCTTCCTGCGCATTGATGGTGAGCAGGCAGGCGCGGGTGGTGGCGAGCATCCGGTAAAAACGGAACGGCCCTTGCGCCGAGACCATCAACAGCGATTTCTGCGCCAGTTGAACGATGCAGTCGACGATCCGTGCCCGTGGCAACGCCGTGCGCTGCAATGCATCGCAGGCCCGCTCCAGGGTGAAGCGCCCTTCCAGTTCCGCGAGTCGGCGCAGCACCGTGCGCTCATCGCGGCCCAGCAGCCGGTAGCTCCAGGCCAGCGAGGCCTGAAGCGTCTGTTGACGCGGCGGCGCGGTTCGCAGTGAAGCCGAAAGCAAGTGAGCGCTGTCCTGCAGGCTGGCGACCAGTTGATAAAGCCCGAGCGCAGAGGCGCGCGAGGCGGCCATTTCCAGCGCCAGCGGCATGCCCTCCAGGCGGCGGCAGACCTCGCCCACCAGTTCGACGCTGTAGTCATCCAGATTGGCATCGCTGTGCCCAGCGATGTGGCTGTCCAGTGCCCGCCACTGGCGCAGAAACAATTGCGCCGAGGGGAAGGCAAGAACGCGATCGCGGGGCGCATTCGCCTCGGGCGCATCGAGCGGCGGGACTTGCACACTGCGTTCACCGGCGATGCGCAGCGGCTCGCGGCTGGTGGCCACCGCCCTGAGCGCTGGCACGCAGTGGAGCAGCGTTTCAAGCAGGCTGGCGATGCCTTCGACCAGGTGCTCGCAGTTGTCCAGAATAAGCAGGCCGGGGTGAGTCTGCAGGTGCAGGATCAGGCTCGACAGCTCACAGCAACCGGTGTCTGCGTCGACTTCGAGCGCACAGGCGAAGGCGTCCAGCAGCGACTCGGCCGATTGCAACTGCGCCATTGGCACGAAGTACACGGGGCTGGTGCCTGACTCGATCAGACGCTGGCCGAACTCAGCGGCAAGGGCGGTCTTGCCCACGCCGCCAGGACCAATCAGCGTGACCAGCGCACAGCCTGCACGCAGCGTCGTATCAATGTCTTCGAGCAGTGTGTCGCGCCCGAGCAAGGTGACCCTGGTGGGCAGCCGATTACCGCCACCCGCGCTGGGCAACTCCGCGGGCTGGCGTACATCGAGCTCTCCACCGCCCTCGCCGCCCAGCAAGACGTAACCTCGGCCCGGGACGGTGCGGATCAGCTCGCGGTCGGTGCCCAGTGCCTTTCTGAGCCCGGAAATGTGGACCTGCAGGTTGTTTTCTTCCACCACGGTGTCCGGCCAGACGCATTGAAGAATCTGCTCCTTGCTCACCAACTGCCCTTGGTGGCGGATGAGCAATTCGAGGATGTCGAATGCGCGCGTGCCGATGCGCATGGCAACGCCGTCCTTGAATACGTCCCTGAGTTCCAGGGAGATCATCGTCTGACCGAGACTTATCATTTCATGCAGTCCTTAGAGTGGATTCGCAGGCCCTTTGGTCGCCGACTACCACCCGAGGGGCTCACACTCGGGCGCAGGTCAACGCAGCTATCCATTTTTAATAGGCGTTCATCTAATCAGTTAAAAACAAATGTCGATATTACCTGTAGGGGTAGTCGTTGCCAGTCCATGCACCGGTGAGGGCAAAAGTGCCAGTCTTCATCGCGCTACTTCTGATTATAAGACGCCTTGTTTTTATTTAGTCGCCCACTTCATTGCACTGAAAGCAACGGGCTTTTGCGTGCAGGACGTATTCAGCACCGGCATGCGCTGCTCTAACGTCGGCGGCAATGGATGACCCGAACGGGCTCCGATCCTTGCCACTTATTTGAGCCACTGCACATGAACAACTCGATGACTTCCACACTGCAAGCGCCGCCGCAGGGCCTGACACGGGCCATGGTGTTGCTGTTCGCCTTCTGTTGCGGCGCTATCGTCGCGAACATTTATTACGCTCAGCCGATCGTCGAACTGATTGCCCCTGATCTCGGTCTGTCCGCACAAAGCGCCAGCCTGATTGTGTCGCTTACCCAGATCGGTTATGCACTGGGACTGCTGTTTCTCGTGCCGCTCTCGGACCTGATCGAAAACCGCAAGCTGATGATCGCAACTGCGGTGGTTGCGGGTCTCAGCCTGCTGGCGGCAGCGACGATGCAGCACGCCAACGGTTTCCTTCTGCTGTCGCTGATCATCGGCTTCAGCTCGGTTTCGGTGCAGATGCTGGTACCGCTGGCCGCGCATCTGGCGCCCGAGCAGTCTCGCGGCAAAGTGGTGGGCAATATCATGGGCGGCCTGTTGCTGGGCATTCTGCTCGCACGTCCGCTGTCTAGCCTGATCGCCGACCACTTTGGCTGGCGTGCGGTGTTCATGTACGCGGCACTGGTAATGCTGACCATCGTGGTGCTGCTTTCCCTGACCATTCCACGGCGCGTGCCCGATGCACGTGCGACTTACGGGCAACTGCTCAAATCTCTGGCGACCTTGCTCAATCGTCACGCGGTGCTGCGTCAGCGCGCGCTGTATCAGGGCCTGCTGTTCGCCGCCTTCAGCCTGTTCTGGACGACAGCGCCGGTGGAGTTGGCACGCCATCATGGCCTGTCACAAACCCAGATTGCGTTGTTCGCCCTGGTCGGTGCGATCGGCGCCATCGCTGCCCCCATCGCCGGTCGCCTCGCGGACGCCGGCTTTACTCGCCGCGCGTCGCTGATGGCCATGATGCTCGCGCCCGCCTCGTTCCTGATTGGCCTCAGCACGCCTGGCTATAGCGTCATTGGCCTGGCGGTGACCGGTGTGTTGCTGGATTTTGCCGTGCAGATGAACATGGTGCTGGGCCAACGGGCGGTGTACGCCCTGGACCCTGCCAGCCGTGGTCGGTTGAATGCGCTGTACATGACCAGCATTTTCGTCGGCGGCGCGATCGGCTCGGCAATGGCCAGCGCGCTGTACGAACATGACGGCTGGCAGGGCGTGATCGCGATCGGCGCGGGTCTGCCGCTGGTGGCGCTGGGGGTGTTCGTGCTCGCCGAGTCAAAGGGCGCAAAAGCTCGGTAAGACGCGATCGAGTCGACCGTGGTGAAACCGGCGCTCAAGGTCTCGGAAAAAGGGGCTGTCGGTGCCGGTTTCGCCATGCGCTCGGGGTTTCTCCGGTCATGCGCGTGAACACCCGGGTCAGATGGGGCTGATCGGCAAAGCCGCATTGCTCGGCAATGCTCGACAGGGACAGCGCCGGGGTCTGCCGTAACAACTCCCGCGCCCGCTCGACGCGCATCTTCAACAACCAGGTGTGCGGTGCAACACCCGTCGCCTGTTTGAAGGCCCTGGAAAAATGGCTGCGGGTCAGTGAACACTCCTGGGCGATGCGCTCGACCGACAAGCCAGCGCCCAAGTGACTGGCGATCAATTCCTTGGCAATGGACAGCTGAGCAGGTGTCAGTGCCGCATGGGTCTTGCCGGAAGGCGGCGCGATCCGCCCGTAACGCTCGAGCGCGTGAGTACACACCGCCAGCAGCACGTAATCGATGAACAACTGATTGCGGGTGTCGGGCCGCGCCAGCGCGGGCAGCAGCGCCTGAGCGAGCTGGTGAATGACCGGATCCTCACTGCCACCCTGCTCATAACGGAACGTCCCGACCTTTCGGGCTCCCCGCTCGGTCTGCAGTTCATCCAGCGTGGCACGCGGCAGTATCAGCCGCAGATTGTCGTAAGCCGAACGGTGCTGGCAGCGCAGCTCATTACCCATGAACGGCAGCGACACGCTGCCCTGTCGATAGCCGCCGGCGTAATTCAGGCGCCGGCCGTGCCAGAGCCGATGCGCGGCGAAATCTTCAAGCTGGACGATGATTGAAAACGCGTCCAGGCATGGAATGTCGATGATTTTTTCCGGGTCGGGCGCAGGCTGGCGAACCCGCACCGCGGTGAATTTTTCGCTGCGCAATTGCAGCATCAGGGGATCGCTCAAGGCCGGCTCCTTTCAGTCCAGGTGATCGGCCGGGCCGCTCACTCCCTGTGCATGCGCGGCCCGGTCGTGACCATCCTAGTCGATCAGCGGCACACGAGCAGCACGTTGATAAGGCCCGTATTCCACCGGCACCCACTGGAAGTGCTTGTCCACTGAAAGAATGTGCCCCGTGCCCGGGAACGGCAGATGCGCGGCCGCCACCCAGATTTTCTTGCTGGCGGCTTCGCTGAACACTTGATCGCGGCTGGCGATGGCATTTTTACTGTTTTCGTCAAAGGCAATGCTGACCTTAGGATGATCGAACTGCACGGCCAGGTTGTGCACCAGATCGCCAATGAACAGGATCGTCTGCCCTTTGGAGGTGAATTGATAGGTCGTGCTGCCTGGCGTGTGCCCGGCCTCCAGCGCGGTCTTCACCTCCGCGACCGGTGACTCGCCGGGCGTGAAGGTTTTGAATCGGCCCGCCGCGACATAAGGCGCGGTGGAGTCCTGAGCGATCTTGAAGTAAGGCCTGGCCTGTTCGGGAACACGGGCCAGCGCTGTCGGATCCAGCCAGTAATCGGCCTCCGGCCTGGCCGCGTAAACGGTCGCGTTGGCGAATACCGGCTGCTTCTGTGCATCCACCAGCCCGCAGACGTGATCCAGGTGCAGGTGCGTCAGCAAAATGGTGTCGACCTGCTCGGGCTGGTAACCCGCGGCCCTGATGTTCTGCGACAGCATGCCGGCGGTTTCGCCGATGCACTGACCGGCGCCGGTGTCCACCAGAATCAGGTTCTTGCCGGTGTTGACCAGAAACGCGTTGAACGCGGTCTGCACGCCCGGCGTTTCGATGGCGCGACGGGCCAGGATCGCGCGGATCTGCTCCAGCTTCATGCCTTGCAACAACTTGGGGGACAGGTCGTTGTAGCCATCGAACAAGGCCGTGACTTCGTAGTCGCCGACGGCCAGGCGGAAGTAGCCGGGGACCTGGGTTTTCTGTTGTGCCGGAGCCTGCGCCGCGGCGAAGCCAGAGCTTAAGGCAATGCCCAGTGCCATACAGCGGGCCAGAGGAAGCAGAGATGAGCGCATGAGAGGCCTCGGATCAAAGAAGAGAGATCGTCGATGATGCGGGGGCGAAGCGGTCGGGGATTGAAGCAATGTGCTTGTTTTGGCGGAAATGGCACGCTGCGGTGGCTAGGGGCAGCCCGTGGCGAACGCCGGCCGCCCAAGGCGCGCGCCACCGGTTATAGACATCCGCCCGGCCCCTGCCTAACATCCGCGCGAGCCCACGCGACCTGTCATTCTCAAGCGGATAACCCCAATGTCTACCGTTGCCCCTCATTATTCGCTGGCCTGGAGTCTGCTTCTGTTACTGGCCGACGTGCTCGCCTGGCAGTTGCTCGCCGACCGAAACCGGCTGCTGCGTATCGCGGTGCGCCTCGGCGCATTTGTCGCCTACAGCCTGGTGATCATCAACGCCGGGGTGAGTCCGCTGGAGGCGCCTGCCTGGCCGCAGGACAGCGCGTTGCAATTCGGCGCCACGGCGCTCGCGATTGTCTGGTGGATGTACGCCGCACGTACGCTCACTGTCGTCCTCGGCGTGCTGCTGACCAGCCGCGTCGGCCACAGCGGACGGCTGCTGCAGGAAGTGATCGGCGCGGTGATCTTCCTCATCGCCATTGTCGCGGCCGCCGGTTACGTGCTGCAACTCCCGGTCAAGGGCCTGCTCGCCACGTCCGGTGCCATGGCGATCATCGTCGGTCTGGCGTTGCAGAGCACGCTCAGCGACGTGTTCTCCGGCATTATCCTCAACACCACCAAGCCGTATCAGGTCGATGACTCGATCTCCATCGACGGCATGGAAGGCAAAGTCATGGACATCGACTGGCGCGCCACGCATTTGCTGACCGGCGTCGGCACCATGGTGGTGATTCCCAACTCGGTGGCGGCGAAGGCGAAGATCGTCAATTTGAGCCGACCGGTCCATATTCATGGTGTGTCGATCACCATCATGATGTCGCCTCATATCCGCCCCCGCCGGGTGCTCGATGCGCTGGAGCGTGCGCTGCAGGGCTGCAGCGCTCTGCTGCAGACGCCGAAGCCGCGGGCGGTGGTCAAGGACACCAGCCCGACCACGATCGAATACGCCGTCACCGGTTTCATCAGCGACCTCAACAACAAAAGCGACGTGCGCAACCTGCTGTTCGATCTGGCGTACCGGCATCTGGAAGCGGCAGGGATTTCCTGGCAGTCGGAGACCGCCGCCGAACCGGTGTCGCGCCAGAGGGCACTGCTCGATGAGGTGAAGATTTTTCGCACCAGCAGCGCAGAAGAAAAAGATCAGCTCGCCAAAAGCATGGTGTCCCGCGAATACGCCGCCGGGCAGACCATCATCGAACTGGGCGAGGTGACCGACGGCCTGTTCGTGATCGCGACCGGCGTGGTGTCGGCCGGCGTGAAGGACGGCGCGAATCTGGTCGAAGCCGGCCGCATGGGGCCCGGTGAGGTCATGGGCGAACAGAGCATACTCGGCGACACCCCATCAGAAGGCCGTTTCGTGGCCCTGACCTCGTGCGTCATCTACCGCATCGACAAGGCCGCCACGCGTCAGGCGATGGAGAAGCGCGTGGAAATCACCACCGCACTGAATAAACTTCAAGCCGTCCGCCAGCAGAACACTCAACACGTCCTGCTGCGCAAGCCGGTGGCGGTCAAGAAGAGCAATTTCCTCGGCTGGCTGCAGAAACGCTGATCGCGCCCGCGGGTACGTCGTCGCTGGTACAACGTTACTGCCATAAATAAAAACGCCCCCGATCCGCAGAGGATCGGGGGCGTGTGCGGGCCGTGTATCAGTTGCCTTCTAGCAGCGAGCGCAGCATCCAGGCGGCTTTTTCGTGGACCTGCATGCGTTGGGTCAGCAGGTCCGCCGTAGGCTCATCACTGACTTTTTCCAGCAGCGGGAACATGCCTCGTGCGGTGCGGACCACCGCTTCCTGGCCTTCGACCAGCTGGCGGATCATGTCATCAGCCGCCGGCACGCCCGGCTCCTCTTTGATCGACGACAGGCGAGCATAGGTCGAGTAGGTGCCGGGCGCCGGGAAACCCAGTGCGCGGATGCGTTCGGCGATGGCGTCAACCGCTGTGGCCAGCTCCGTGTATTGCTCTTCGAACAACAGGTGCAGCGTGCGGAACATCGGACCGGTGACGTTCCAGTGGAAGTTGTGGGTCTTGAGATACAGCACGTAGGTGTCAGAGATCAGCCGCGACAATCCCTCTACAATTTGCCCGCGATCCTGTTCGTTGATACCGATTTCGATAGCCATGACTTGCTCCCTTGGTCGCTTGATTTCTCGTGATGCGTCCATTGTAGGGAGCGCATCGGGGCAGCGGAAATCAGCCATGGCAATCGCAACCATCGACAGCGGCTATGACCGGATTGAAGTCAGGTGCTGCTGACAGAGGGCAGCTGCACGCCCTCCTCGCCGAGAAAAACCTGCAGCCGTGAACGCAACCAGCGTTCGGCCGGATCGTTGTCACGGGCCTGACTCCAGACCATGTGCACCGGCAATGGCTCAAGGGCAATCGGCAGCGCCTGAACGCTCAACCCTCCCCGCGCCGCCAGCACGGTGGCGGCGTAATCCGGCACGGCAACGATGAGGTCAGTGCCCTCCAACAGCTCGCTGAGGCTGTTGAATTGTGGAACCGCCAACACCACCTTGCGCTCGCGCCCCAGCCGCCGCAAGGCGTCGTCGACAAAACCGACCGTGCCACCGGCGAACGACACCAGTGCATGGGGACGCGCGCAGAACTCATCCAGATCCAGCGGCTGCGTCCCGCCGTCGCCGCGCAACAGCACGACGCGACTCGTGCGCAGCGCCTGCCGCCGGACGCTGCCCGGCAGTTCGGTGGTGTAGCCGACGCCCACGGTGATCTCGCCCGCGCCGAGCAATCCAGGCATCTGCAAATAGTTGGCCCTGCGCACCACCAACACAATGCCGGGCGCCTCCAGACGAAGCTGCCTGAGCAGGCGCGGCAGCAGCGCGAACTCGACGTCATCGGCCAGACCGATGTGAAACACCCGGTCGCTGCACGCCGGGTCGAACTCGGCCGGCTGCCTGACCGCCATGGCAATGGACTCCAGCGCGGGGCCAAGCAGCAAGGCAATCTCCCGTGCCCTGGGGGTGGGTTCCATGAATCGCCCGGACCGCTCGAACAGCGGGTCGTTGAACAACTCCCGCAGACGCGCCAGTGCCGCGCTCACCGCAGGCTGCCCGAGGAACATGTTTTGCGCCGCGACACTGACGCTGCGGGCCTTCATCAAGGCTTCGAAAATCAGCAGCAGATTGAGATTGATGTGCCGCAGGTCAGTGTGATGCATGACCGAAATCCCGCTTTTAATTACGGTCGTCATCTTTGCAAATCCCGACGCTGAAAGTCAAAGCTTCAAAACACTGTTGATGTCACTGCGCGGTGACCGTGCGGACGACGGGGGCATAAAAAAACGCGCCAGGATCGAGATCGTGGCGCGTCTGGTTTACCCGGCCGGGGCCTGGGCACTCAACAGCATTTGGGCCCGGCCTTGCCGCCGTAACGGGCGTCCTGCCTTTCGCGGAAGAACGCTTCGTAACTCATCACCGGCTGGTCCGGGTGGGTCTTGTGCATGTGCTCGACATAATTGTCGTAGTCAGGCATGCCCACCATCAGGCGGGCCGCCTGCCCGAGGTATTTGCCGAGACGGCTGAGGTCGTTGAACATCAGCGCGCTTCCGGCATCGCCTGAAACGGTGCTTCCTTATCGCTGCGCTCTTTCTTGACCCACGCCGCGCGACCCACCTTGATCGCATAGAACAGGATGCTCAGCACCACGAACAGGAACAGTGTGGTCAACGCTGCGTTGGTATAGGCGTTGAAGATCACGTGCTGCATCTGCTCGACGGTTTTCGCCGGCGCCAGAATCTGGCCAGCCTCGGCCGCCGCACTGTACTTCTTCGCCAGTGCCAGGAAACCAACGGCGGGGCTTGGGTCGAACAGCTTGATGAAACCGGCGGTCACGGTGCAGATCAGCAGCCACGACGCGGGCAGGATGGTGACCCAGGCGTACTGCTGGCGCTTCATCTTGATCAGCACCACCGTGGCCAGCATCAACGCGATCCCGGCGAGCATCTGGTTGGAAATGCCGAACAGCGGCCACAAGGTGTTGATGCCACCCAGCGGATCGATCACGCCCTGGTACAGCAGATAACCCCACAACGCGACGCAACCACCGGTGCCAATCACGTTGGCAGTCCAGGATTCGGTGCGTTTCAGCGCGGGGACGAAGCTGCCGAGCAAGTCCTGCAGCATGAAACGACCGGCGCGGGTGCCGGCGTCTACGGCAGTCAGGATGAACAGCGCTTCGAACAGGATTGCGAAGTGGTACCAGAACGCCATGGTGTTCTGACCCGGCAGGACCTGGTGCAGGATCTGCGCGATGCCCACAGCCAGCGTCGGCGCACCACCGGCACGGGCCAGTACGGTATTTTCGCCGATGTCCTTTGCCACTGCGGTCAACGCATCGGGGGTGATGGCAAAGCCCCACGAGGTAATGGTCTGCGCGGCAGTCACCACGTCGCCACCCACCACAGCCGCAGGGCTGTTCATGGCGAAATAAACGCCCGGGTCGATCACCGAGGCAGCGACCATGGCCATGATTGCCACGAACGATTCCATCAGCATGCCGCCGTAACCGATGTAACGAGCGTTCTTCTCGTTATCCAGCAGTTTAGGCGTGGTGCCCGAAGAGATCAGGGCATGGAAGCCCGACACCGCGCCACAGGCAATGGTGATGAACAGGAACGGGAAAAGCGCACCTTTCCAGACCGGGCCAGTGCCGTCGGTGAACTGGGTCAGGGCCGGCATTTTCAACTCAGGGGCGAGGATCAGAATGCCGATCGCCAGCGCGACGATGGTGCCGATCTTCAGGAACGTAGACAGGTAGTCACGGGGTGCCAGCAGCAGCCAGACCGGCAGCATGGCAGCCACGAAACCATAACCGACCAGCATCCAGGTGATCTGCACGCCGGTGAAGGTGAAGGCATGGGCCCACTCGGGGCTGGCCGCCACTTGGCCACCGGCCCAGATCGACAGCAGCAACAGCACCACGCCAATGATGGAGATTTCACCGATCCGGCCCGGGCGGATGTAGCGCATGTACACGCCCATGAACATCGCAATCGGGATCGTCGCCAGCACGGTGAACATGCCCCACGGGCTTTCGGCCAGGGCCTTGACCACGATCAGCGCCAGCACCGCGAGGATGATGATCATGATCAGGAAGCAGCCGAACAGTGCGATGGTGCCGGGGATGCGGCCCATTTCTTCGCGGACCATGTCGCCCAGCGACCGGCCGTTCCGGCGGGTGGACAGGAACAGGATCATGAAGTCCTGTACCGCGCCGGCCAGCACCACACCGGCGATCAGCCAGAGTGTGCCGGGCAGGTAGCCCATCTGCGCGGCCAGAACGGGACCGACCAGCGGGCCTGCACCGGCGATAGCGGCAAAGTGGTGACCGAAGAGGATGTGTTTGTTGGTGGGAACGTAGTCCAGTCCGTCATTGTTGATCACCGCGGGGGTCGCCCGGGTCGGATCGAGTTGCATGACGTGATTGGCGATGAACAGGCTGTAGTAGCGGTACGCAACCAGATAAATGGCAACGGCGGCGACGACAATCCAGAGTGCGTTGATGGCTTCACCGCGGCGCAGCGCGACGACACCCAAGGCGCATGCCCCGAGGGCAGCGACGGCGAACCAACCCAGATGTTTGGTCAGTCGGGTCATTGTGGGTCTCCTGCCCAAGCTCATGGCTTGTGGCGTAATTGTTATTGTTCGGTCCGGGGTAACGGAGCGTCGCCACTATCCACGCAGTTGTCAGCAAGAGAAATTCGTACTACTACGGGATCAACTGCGTAGTTTTACGTAGATGGCCAAAAGCCTGGACGACAGAATCTTCCGCGATCTGCACCACCGCTTTCGCAAGCAAGCCTGCCACGGGTGTCCAGCGTCAGCCATTGCGTGTCTAATACTGCCCACAACACCCCGCCCCGCCGGACGTCCCCCACCATGCAGCTGAAACACAAAATCGTCGCCCTCGGCCTGTTGCCGCTGATCCTTGCCGTGTCGGTGATCTGCGCCTTGGTGATCGTGCAGAACCAGCGCCTGGGCGAACAACAGGCGCAGCTGATCGAAGACAGCATCCTGGCGAGCAAACGTGCCGAGCTGAAAAACTACGTCGAAATGGCCATGAGCGCGCTGGCGCCCCTTTACGACAGCGGCCGCAACGACGAGCAGACCCAGCAGAAGGTCCTCGAGGAACTGTCGAAACTGAGCTTCGGCATCGACGGCTACTTCTTCGTCTACGACCAGAACGGCCGCAACCTGATGCACCCGCGCCAGGCCGCGCTGGTGGGCAAGGACCTGTGGAACATGACCGACCCGCAGGGCCTGCTGGTGATTCGCGCCCTGCTGCAGAGCGCTGAATCCGGCGACGGCTTTCAGCATTACGCCTGGGAAAAGCCGTCCACCGGCCAAGTCACCGACAAGCTCGCCCACGTGGTCATGCTCGATCGCTGGGGCTGGATGCTCGGCACCGGCATTTATCTGGAAGACGTCGAACGCGCCACCCAACAGGCGCGCAAGGAGGTCGCGCGGGGCATCTACGCGACCATGCTCGACATCGGCGCCGTGGCGCTGATCGCCGTGCTGCTGGTCTTCATCTGCGGCGTCACCCTCAACGCCAGCGAGCATCGCCTCGCCGACCGCAAGCTGCAGATGCTCAACCAACGGATCATGAACCTGCAGGAAGAAGAGCGCTCCCGGCTGTCTCGCGAGCTGCACGACGGCATCAGCCAGGTGCTGGTGTCGATCAAGTTTCAGTTCGAGCTGGCCGGGCTGCAACTGGAAGGCAACGACCAGCGCGGCCTCGAGACCCTGCGTCAGGGGACCGAGCGGCTGGGTCAGGCGATCGGTGAAATCCGCACCATTTCCCATGACCTGCGCCCCTCGCTGCTCGACACCTTGGGGCTGGCGGCGGCCGTGACGCAACTGGTCTCCGAGTTCGAGCAGCAGAGCGGCCTGAACATCCACTACACCCACGACCTGAGCAACCTGAAGCTGGCCGAAGGGGCGCCGGTCGCCCTCTTCCGCATCCTTCAGGAGGCGTTGACCAATGTCGAGCGCCACGCCCAGGCGCAGAACGTCTACATCGACCTGCAGGGCAATAAACGTCAGGTGCAACTGACGGTGCGCGATGACGGTGTCGGCTTCAACGCCGATGTCGGCCATTTGCAGGAGATACAAGGCGGCATCGGGTTGCGTAATATTCGCGAGCGCGTCGAGCACTTCCATGGCCAGCTGAACCTGTATTCCGCACCGGGGCACAGCGAATTGACCGTGACCATGCCCGTCAGCGCAGCCGCATGATTCCATCCCTCCACACAGGAAGCCCGTTCCGATCATGAGCGCCAGCCCGTCCATCCGCATCGCCCTGGTCGACGACCACTCTCTGGTTCGCGACGGCGTGCGCGCCCTGCTCTCGACCCGGCCGCTGTTCGAAGTGGTGGGTGAAGCGGAGAACGCCGCTCAGGCACTGACGATGTGCGAGGACGTCAAACCGCACATTCTGCTGGTCGACATCGGCCTGCAAGACATGAACGGCCTGGAACTGACCCAGCTGATTCGCCAGCGCTGCCCGGCCATCAAGATTCTGATCTTGAGCATGTACGACAATCAGGAATACGTCGCGACGTCGATACGTGCCGGCGCCAGCGGTTACGTGCTCAAGAACGCCCCGTCGCGGGAAATCGTCGCCGCCATCGAAGCGATCGCCACAGGCGGCACGTTCTACAGCGCCGAGGTGACCCTGAAGCTGGTGTCGAAGAAAACCGAAGAAAACGAACTGACCCCGCGCGAGGTGCAAGTGCTGGTCGGGCTCGCCAAAGGCCTGGACAACAAGACCCTCGCGCGCGACCTGGCCATCAGCGTCCGGACGGTCGAAACCCACCGGCTGAGCATTCGCCGCAAGCTCAAGGTCGACAAACCGGCGGGCCTGGTGAAGTACGCGATGGAGCATGGGCTGCTGTTGCCGTGATCCATCGCGTTATTGCCGGGTCACGGGTGGTGTTCACCCTGACGCAATGCCTTTTCCGCGGTGTCCTGATCCACCGGCAAGGCGAACCTGAACGTGGCGCCTCGGCCGGGGACGTCGATCAGCTCGATGCGATGCCCGTGCAACTGCAGGATCTGGTGGACGATACGTAACCCCAGGCCGCCATCGCGACGCGCCCCGCCGATGTTGAAGGGCCGCAGGAACAGGCTTTCGCGCAGTTCGGCGGCAATCCCCGGCCCGGTGTCGCTGACAATCACGTCGACGAAGTTGCCCCGGGGCAGCAGCGACACGCTCACCTCGCCCCCTTGCGGGGTGTGACGCACGGCGTTGTCGAGCAGGTTGGTGAGCACGCGTTCGATCAGCCCGAGATCGGCATGAACACCGGGCGTCGACGGCGCGAAGTGTGGCGTCAGCGTCAGCGAACGGGCTTCGGCCGCCAGTTCGAATTTCTCGAAGATGTCCTGCACCAGATCGGTCAATGAAAACCCTTCGATCACCGGCACGACGAAACCGTGCTCCAGGCGCACCAGTTCGAGCAGCGATTGCGCCAGCCCGCCCACCTTGCGGCTCTGATCAAGCGCGATCCCCAGATAACGACGGCGCTCTTCGGCACTGAGGCTGGCGTCCTTGACCGACAACACTTCCAGATAGCCATGCAGCGACGCCAGCGGCGTGCGCAAGTCGTGGGAAATGTTCGCGACCAGTTCGCGGCGATCCTGGCTCTGCCGGGTCAAGGTCTGCCACTGCTCGCTCAGCCGGCTCTGCATCTGCTTGAACGTCGCATCCAGCACGGCAATCTCGTCGTGGCACTGCGGTGCGCGTTCGGTATCTTTCTCAGGGGGCGCCACCGGCGCAGCATTGATGTCGAACCCGCTCACCGAATTGGTCAGACGGCGCAGCGGGCGGGTGATCCAGCCAAACGCCGCGAGGCCGGCCAGCAGGCACAGCAAGGCGATCAGACCGATCGCCCACAGCGCTGTGCTCAGGGCTTCGCTGGTGGCGCCTCGCTCGACCAAGCGGTCATGGGCTTCGCCCAGCAGCACCACGTAGAGAAAGCCGGCGGGCTTGCCCATCACCATCAACGGCGCGGCGCTGAAGACCTTTCGGGCGGTCATGCTGCGCGGGTCATCGCCGAGGACCGGCAGCGGATCACCGGCCAGCAACCGGCGTACAGGCGCCAGATCCACACGGTCGCGCAGCACGCGGTCTCTGGGCGCGGCATCACCGACAATGCGCCCCGCATCGTCCAGAAGGTACACCTCGACACTGGGATTGACCCGCATCAACTGACTGAACAACTCGCGCACGGCGTCCGGCTTCAGGCCGTTGGCGTCCATCAGTTGGGTGTCACGGGCGATATGCTGCGCCAGATCCCGGGACAGGCCCTGCACCACTTCCAGCTCATGCATCTTGCTCGAGCGCACCTGCAGCCAGACAGAGGTGCCGCAGCAGACCAGCAACAGCAGCGCGAACACCAGCGACAGGCGTTGGGTCAAGGTCATGTTCACAGCGCCTCTCCCAACGTGTCGCCAGGCTCGGCGAATTTATAGCCGCGCCCCCAGACCGTGAGGATGCGCAGCGGCTGCGCCGGATCCGCTTCGATCTTCGCCCGCAGGCGGTTGATGTGGGTATTGACGGTGTGCTCATAGCCTTCGTGGTTGTAGCCCCACACCGAATTGAGCAGGTCCAGGCGTGAAAACACCTTGCCCGGTTGCCGAGCGAAGAAGTACAGCAGGTCGAACTCCCGGGGCGTGAGGTCCAGGACGCGGCCTTCCAGCGACGCCTCGCGGGTCAACGGGTCGATGAACAGACCCGCGCTGGACAGGCTGCCAGCGTCCATCTTCAGGTTGCGCGCCATGGCGTCGACCCGGCGCAGCAGCGCCTTGACCCTGGCGACCAGCTCCATCATCGAGAACGGCTTGGCCAGATAATCGTCGGCGCCCAGCTCAAGGCCCAGAATCCGGTGCATTTCGCTGGAGCGCGCGCTGGTGATGATGATCGGCGTGTAGCGCGTCATGGCCCGCGCCCGACGACAGATTTCAAGGCCATCCACCCCTGGCAGCATCAGGTCGAGAATCAATGCGTCCCAGCCGCCTTGTTCGAGCAGACGCAGGCCTTTTTCGCCGTCAGCGCTGTGCACGACGTCGAAATGTTCGTCGCGCAGGTGCAGGCAGATCAGGTCGGCAATATGACTGTCGTCCTCGACCACCAGAATGCGTTTGGGCTGTTCCATGGAAAGTAAAACCTAACAGGCGCATCGATCGCGCGATGTCCCATTGTGCCGATTTCGACGCCGCGCAGTTACCACGAATTGTTTAACTCTCGGTGAGGATTCCGGGAACAGACCGCCCCTAACCTTGGCTCATCGCAACAGGCCGCTCGTAATCGGCTGAGCAGAGGAGTCATGTCATGCTTTCAAGAAGACAATTCATGGTGCTGAGCGGCGGCGCGGGTGTGGCGGCGATTGCCCTCGGCATGCTGCCCAAATTCGCCGATGGCCAGGCCCTTGTCGCACCAGACGCCCCGATCGGCAGCTTTGAAGTCAGTCACACTGACGATGAGTGGCACGCGCTGCTCAGCGACGATCAGTTTCAGGTGCTGCGCCGCGAGGCCACCGAAAGGCCCTACAGCAGCCCGCTGAACGAAGAGCACCGCAGTGGCACCTTCGCCTGCGCCGGTTGCCAGCTGCCGTTGTTTTCGTCGACCACCAAATTCGACAGTCACACCGGATGGCCGAGCTTCTGGGCGCCGCTGGACAACGCCACCGCCATCCGCACCGACACCTCGTTCGGCGTCCTGCGCAAGGAGGTTCACTGCCGACGCTGTGGTGGGCATCTGGGCCACGTATTCACCGACGGCCCGAAGCCCACAGGACTGCGCTACTGCATGAATGGCCTGGCGATGAGTTTTGCCGAGCAAACAACATGACAACCGATGTGTAGGAGCGTGGCTTGTCCCGCGATCTGCCGGGGACCGGCAGCAAACCCGGTGCGTGCGGTGTGTCTGGGACAACGCGTTATCTGAATGCGTGACGACTTAGTCGCCGATTTCCGGACAAGCCACGCTCCTACAACGTCTTGCGTTGCTATCGAACTGCATTTATCTGAACGGAATAAAACCATGCTCCTGATCATCCTCGCCTACCTCGGCGGCGTGCTGACCATCGTCAGCCCGTGCATCCTCCCGGTTCTGCCGTTTGTCTTTGCACGCACCGGCCAGCCGTTCGTGCGCAGCGGCTTGCCGTTGCTGGTCGGCATGGCCGTCACCTTCGCGCTGGTGGCGACCCTGGCGGCGGTCGGCGGTGGCTGGGTCGTCCAGCTCAACCAGTACGGCCGCGGCCTGGCGCTGATTTTCGTGGCGCTGTTCGGCCTCACCTTGCTGCTGCCCAGGCTGGCTGAGCGCCTGACCCGACCGCTGGTGGCGGCGGGCAGTCGCCTGACCGAAACTGCCTCGACGGGTGCCGGGCCGAGCGTCTGGGCCTCGTTCATGATCGGCGTGGCCACCGGCCTGCTGTGGGCGCCCTGTGCCGGGCCGATTCTGGGTCTGGTCCTGACCGGCGCGGCGCTCCAGGGCGCAAGCATCGGAACGACGATTCTGCTGTTGGCCTACGCCGCCGGTGCCGCCACTTCGCTGGCCCTCGCCTTGTTGGTGGGCGGCAAAGTGTTTGCCGCCATGAAGCGCTCGCTGGGTGCGGGTGAATGGATTCGTCGAGGCCTGGGCGCCGCGATGCTCGCCGGCGTTGCCGCCATCGCGCTGGGCCTTGATACCGGCGTGCTGACAAAGATTTCCACGGCCTCCACCGGTGGACTGGAGCAAGCGCTGGTGGGGAGACTGTCCGGGGATTCCCACCCGAGGAACCTCGCCGAAGGCGGCGCGATGATGGCGCAGAACGTTCCGGGCGGTGACGGCCCTGGCGATGCGGGTCCGGACAGCCCCGGCATGCAGGCGTCCGGCGCCATGATGATGGCGGCGAAGAACACCGCCCCACGCCTGCCGGTGGAAGGCCAACTGCCTGCGCTCGACGGCGCCGTGCAATGGTTGAACAGCGCGCCGCTGACCGCCGCGCAGCTCAAGGGAAAAGTGGTGTTGGTGGATTTCTGGACCTACTCCTGCATCAACTGCCTGCGCAGCCTGCCCTACGTCAAGGCGTGGGCCGACAAGTACCGTGATCAGGGCCTGGTGGTGATCGGCGTGCACGCGCCGGAGTTCGCTTTCGAGCGTGACGTGAAAAACGTGACCAAAGCCATGGCTGATCTGGGCATCGACTATCCGGTCGCTGTCGACAACGACTATGCCATCTGGCGGGCGTTCGATAACCAGTACTGGCCCGCTCACTATTTTGCCGATGCCAAGGGCCAGATCCGGTATCACCATTTTGGTGAAGGCGCGTATGACGAATCCGAGCGGGTGATTCAGACCCTGCTGCGCGAAGCCGGCCAGACGCAGATCAGCACTGATCTGATCGACGCCAGCGGCCAGGGTGTGCAACAGGCGGCGGACATGGGTGACGTCAAATCGCCGGAAACATACCTGGGCTACGATCGCGCCGAAAACTTCGTGTCCCAGGGCGGCGCCCGGCATGACCAGCCCTTGAGCTACACCACCCCGCCCACGCTGGCCCTGAACAGTTGGGGCCTGGAAGGACAGTGGAACATCGGCGCCGAGCGGATCAGTCTCGCCGCACCGGGCGGCAAGATCAGCTACCGCTTCCACGCCCGCGACCTGCACCTGGTGCTGGGCCCGGGCAGTGACGGCAAGCCGCTGCGCTTCAAGGTTTCGGTCGATGGCAAGGCGCCTGCCGAAGCCCACGGCACCGACGTTGCGCCGGACGGGAGCGGCACGGTGACCGAACAGCGCCTGTATCAACTGCTGCGTCAACCCGGCGACATCGCCGATCACACCTTCACCATCGAATTCAGCGATCCGGGCGTCTCTGCTTACGCCTTCACGTTCGGTTGAGTTCCGTCTCGCGTCAGGAGTGTCAGACATGAAAACATCACCCATCCACCGCTTCCGTTCAACGCTGCCGAGCGTGCGGCGCCATGGCTTGCGCCTGTTGGCAGGTGCCTTGCTGCTACAGACCGCCGCCTGCTCGTTTGCCGGCAACGAAGACGCCGTGAGCATCGCGCCGCCGCAGCAGGATGAAGTCGTCAGCACCACGCACAGCGAGAAGGCGGTGCTCGCCGGCGGCTGTTTCTGGGGTGTCCAGGGCGTGTTCCAGCATGTTCAGGGGGTCTCCCGCGTCGTCTCCGGCTACACCGGCGGACAGGCCGATACCGCACAATACGAGCGCGTCAGCGAGGGCGATACCGGGCATGCCGAATCAGTGGAGATCACCTTCGATCCGGCGCAGGTCAGTTACGGCAAACTCCTGCAGATCTTCTTCTCGGTGGCGCACAACCCTACCGAGCTCAATCGCCAGGGCCCCGACCATGGCACTCAATACCGATCGGCGATATTCCCGCAGAGCCCTGAACAACAGGCCGTGGCTCAGGCCTACATTGCACAGCTCGACGCCGCCAAGTCATTCAACGCGCCCATCGTGACCAGGATCGAGCGCTACAACGGTTTCTACCCTGCCGAGGATTATCATCAGAACTTCCTCACCACCCACCCGACCTACCCGTACATCGTCATCAACGACCTGCCGAAGGTGAACCAGCTCAAGACGCTGTTCGCTGATCGGTACGCCGAGCAGCCGGTGCTGTTGAAGACCTCGCAATAACACTATCGACCCATCGGCGGCAGCCTGGTCTCCCTCGCTGCCGCTGACGGTTCAGGTCGTGAGGGCCGTGCTTGAGCCCTCGACAGCGACTGATCCACGCCTTCTAAACCAAAGTATGAGTGGCGAACACCTACGTATCGGGCGCCGGTACCAAGGTACAAGTGACGCCCCCGGTGCTCGCGAATATCCTTCTCACATCCCTGTCATGCAGGCCGGACCTCTCTTAGCTGTGGGATACAGACCGTATCGGACAGGCTCGTCGCAGAACACGTGAGGAGATTCACCATGTTTGCCGAACTCGCCCCCAGATCCGCGCTCAACGCCGAATTCGCCAGTGATGCCCATGGCCTGTACACCACGCTGCACGGTGAGGAACGGGCACAGTTCGTCGCCTTGCTCAATGAACACCTGGGCACGACCCAGCAAGTGTGCGGCTTTGCCCGCGAGGTACGCTGGCGCTTGCGCAAGTTGAACTACCAGGCCATCAAGGAACTGTTCAAAGGCCTGGACCTGGCGACCCAGCAATTCGTGACGTTCCTGCAGGGCCGGGTCGAGAGCCTCAGCGGTGCTTCGGCGCAACAGGTCTTCCTCGCCGCCACTTTGCAAGAAGCGGAACAGGCAGCCGGCTTTCGTGAATGTTTTCAGGAGATTCATCAGTTGTCCCAGCAACTCACCGGGTTGGTGGAGCGCACGCAGCGTTTCATGGACCGTGCGGTAGACGCGGGGGATTACGCCACGGCCAATCTGGTCAGCGAAGTGCTGTACCGGGCCAACCAACTGGTCTGCAAGATCAAGCTGGACATTCCCACAGGTGCCTCGTTTACCAGTGAATGCCGCCAGCCCACCCGTCCCAACAGTTACTTTTCGACCATGGAGGTCTGGGCCCAGAGCCCTGGCCTGATGGGCATCAGCGCAGCAGAGAGCTACCGTTTTTGAGTCCTTCGACATGCAGACCTCTCCTCCCTTTGGCGCCCGGTCCGGGCGCTTTTTTTACCCCATCAGCGCGCACATCGCCGCGCTCCAGGGATACGGTCATCCGCCCGTCATGATGCTCCCGTATTCAAGGACGACTGCACTGTCAATTCACGCAATTGGCATTGCCTTATTCAAAAGGCCATCCATTTGCGTTAAAAAGACGCTCGATCGTCGGCTTGCAGCGCTCTGGCACACGCCTCTGGCAGCCAGCCGCGCCTCGGCGTTTACAGCAAGAAGGCGCACGAGCGTCCAATAACAATACCGTTGAACCCTTGAGACTGACTGTCCCAAACCGGAGCCTGAGCATGAACAAACTCACAACAGTGGCGGGTGCACCCGTCGTCGACAACCAGAACTCGCAATCGGCCGGCCCACGCGGCCCGCTGATGCTGCAGGACGTCTGGCTGCTGGAAAAACTCGCCCACTTCGACCGCGAAGTGATCCCGGAGCGTCGCATGCACGCCAAGGGTTCGGGCGCGTTCGGTACCTTTACCGTGACTCACGACATCAGCCGCTACACCAAAGCGCGGCTGTTCTCCGAGATCGGCAAGAAGACCGACATCTTCATCCGCTTCTCCACCGTGGCCGGTGAGCGTGGCGCCGCGGATGCCGAGCGCGATATCCGTGGCTTCGCCATCAAGTTCTACACCGAACAAGGCAACTGGGACCTGGTGGGCAACAACACGCCGGTGTTTTTCCTTCGCGACCCGCTGAAATTCCCGGACCTGAACCACGCGATCAAACGCGACCCGCGCACCAACATGCGCAGCGCCGATAACAACTGGGATTTCTGGAGCTCGCTGCCGGAAGCCTTGCACCAGGTGACGGTGGTCATGAGTGACCGCGGCTTGCCGAAATCCTACCGTCACATGCACGGTTTCGGCAGCCACACCTTCAGCTTCATCAGCCCGGACAACCAGCGTTTCTGGGTCAAGTTCACCTTGAAAACCCAGCAAGGGATTCAGAACCTCACCGATCAGGAAGCCGCAGCACTGGTCGCCGACGATCGCGAAACCCATCAGCGCGACCTGTACGAAAGCATCGAGAAAGGCGATTTCCCGCAGTGGAAAATGTTCGTCCAGATCATGCCGGAAAGCGACGCCAGCACGTACAAGGTTCACCCGTTCGACCTGACCAAAGTCTGGCCACACGCTGACTATCCACTGATCGAAGTGGGCACGCTGGAGCTGAACCGTAATCCGGATAACTACTTCCACGATGTCGAGCAGGCCGCGTTCAACCCGGCCAACGTGGTGCCGGGCATCAGTTTCTCGCCGGACAAAATGCTCCAGGGTCGCCTGTTCTCCTATGGCGATGCGCAGCGTTATCGTCTGGGCGTGAACCATCATCAGATTCCGGTCAACGCGCCGCAATGCCCGGTCAACAGCTACCACCGCGACGGCCAGATGCGGGTCAACAGCAACGCTGGCGGCACCATCGGCTACGAGCCCAACAGCAAGGGCGCATGGGTCGAGCAACCGGACTTCTCCGAGCCGCCGCTGGAGCTGCACGGCGCGGCGGCCAACTGGGATTTCCGCAAAGACGATGACGACTACTATTCGCAGCCCCGCGCGCTGTTCCGCCTGATGACCGCCGAACAGCAGCAAGTGCTGTTCGACAACACGGCGCGGGCCATCAGCGGTGCCTCAGCGCTGGTCAAACAACGCCACATCGACAACTGCACCAAGGCTGATCCGGCCTATGGCGCGGGCGTCGCGGCAGCCATCGAGAAACTCGGCTGACGGATAATCGGCGTTGACAGGAAGGGGTGTTCAGGCGACGTTACTGACACCCCTTTTTTCTTGTCGAGTGGCGCGCCATGAATGAACTCCAGCAGTTGAACGAAAGCCACGGCCTGTTGCTGGTGTTCGTCAACGTGTTGCTGGAACAGATCGGCCTGCCGGTGCCCGCCTACCCGACGCTCATCGTCACCGGTGCGCTGGCCATGCAGAGCAAACCGTTGCTCGGCGCGGGCGTACTGGTCGCGATGCTCGCCTGCCTGATCGCCGACGCCCTGTGGTACTGGGCGGGCAAGCGTTACGGCAGCGTGCTGCTCAAATCCATCTGCAAGATATCCCTGTCCCAGGACACGTGCATTCGCCAGGGGCTGAACGTCTACGAGCGGGTCGGGCCGCGCGCGATGCTGCTGTCCAAATTCCTGCCCGGCGCGGGCGCGCTGGTCACCACGGTCGCCGGCATGAACGCCACGCCGTTTGCGGTGTTCATGCGCTACTCACTGGCGGGATCGTTCATCTGGGCCGGTTCTGCCCTGCTGCTCGGCATGCTGTTCAGCGATGCGCTGATCCCGCTGCTGGACTGGCTGAGCGGCTACCTGCCGATCGCCATCGGCGCCGTACTGGGTCTGCTCGGCGTCTTCATCGCCTGGAAATACTGGAAACGCCGGCGCCTCCAGGCACGCACCGCCCGCGTGCCTCGTATCACCGTTCCACAGTTGCTGGCGCTGCGCGACTCCGACCAGGCGCCGGTGATCATCGATGTACGTCCCAGGTTTCATACGGCAGTGGTCGAAGGCATCCCCGGCGCTGTGTCCATCAGCCTGGAGGAACCGTTGGAGCCGTGGCTCGATCAGCTCAATGACGTCGACATGGTGTTTTATTGCGCCTGCCCGAACGAACTGTCCGCCGCCCTCCTTGCGGAAAAGCTCCACGCACGCGGCCTGACCCGCGGCAAAGCGCTGGTCGGCGGCCTGGATGCATGGCGCGAAGCCCAGGTCGCGGCGTCCGATCCACCGGGCAAAGCCGCCACGGCCTGACGACGTTTGCATTCCACAGGTCAATCGAACACGTTGTTCAATGCAGGACGCTCTGCAGGAATTGCCGTGTGCGTGGGTGTTCGGGCGCTGAAAATATCTGCGCTGGCGGTCCTGTTTCAACGATCTTCCCGCCATCAAAAAACACCACCCGGTCCGCCACCTCACGGGCAAACCCCATTTCATGGGTCACCACAATCATGGTCATGCCCTCGGCTGCCAGGCCTTTCATCACGTTCAGGACCTCACCCACCGTCTCAGGATCCAGCGCTGAGGTCGGCTCATCGAACAACATCAACCGCGGCTTCATCGCCAGCGCGCGGACGATCGCGACGCGCTGTTGCTGTCCGCCCGACAACTCGCTCGGGTAGCCTTCAGCCTTGTGTCGCAGCCCGACGCGATCGAGCAACGCCAGTGCATGGGCCTGGGCGTCGGCCTTGGTCTGTTTTTTGACCTTGACCGGCGCCAGAATCATGTTGGCCATGACGGTCATGTGCGGAAACAAGGTGTAATCCTGGAACACCATGCCGATGTCTTCACGCAACCGCGCCATTGCCTTGCGATCATCGGCCCTTACCGAGTCGCCGCCGTCCACCACCACGCTGCCGGCCGAGGGCTCTTCCAGACTGTTCAGGCAGCGAATGAAGGTCGATTTGCCCGAGCCACTCGGGCCGATGATGACCACCACCTCGCCCTGCGCCACCTCCAGATCGACGCCCTTGACCACTTCGACTTCACCGAAGTGCTTGTGCAGTCCACGCACCGTCAACATGCTTTTCATAGACCGGCCTGCGCGCGCGTGGCGGCTTGCAGATTTTCCTGCGCGACGCGCAGACGATCGCGTCGTGCCTGGTTGGCCTGACGCTCCACTTGCAGACGGGCGTTCGCTCGCAGCAGGCTCGGGCCCAGCGACGACAGTGCAGGACCGCCGGCCGAGTCGCGCGACTGCACGTTCGCGGTCGGGTCCAGGCACTCGCGGACCTTGTACGCAGGCAGATTCAAGGCGTGACCGAGTTGCTCCATGGCGCACGCGTCGACCATGTCGGTATCGATCCGGTGCGCGGGCAGACCCGCGTCCATCGCCATGCGTACTGCGGCACCCACCACATGATGCGCTTCGCGGAACGACAGATCGGCCTCCCGCACGATCAGATCGGCAAGCCCGGTCGCGGTGGAGAAGTCTTCACCGGCACGGCGTACCGCCAGGTCAGCATTGGGGATCGCCGTGCGCAGCACCAGCTCCAGCAGCTTCAGACAACGCAGGCTCTCCTCGGCCGCCTCCCAGAAACCTCTCGTCCCTTCGCGATTGGCGTCTCCTGTATGAGAGAAATTGCTGCCCTTGACCGTGACGCTTGCCGCCATCAGCAGACCGACGATATGTCCGGTGCGACCTTTGAGGTACTCGAGCACGGTCGGATTTTTCTTTTGCGGCATGATGCTTGAGGTCGCGGCCACGCTGTCCGGGAAATCGATCAGACTGAACTCGTGGGTGCTCCAGACGAAGTAGTCCTGAGCCACGCGGCTCCAGAACACCGACAACAGGCTCAAGTGCGACAGGCTTTCGAGGATGAAATCCCGCGAACCGACAGCGTCCAGTGCGTTGTCCAGATAACCGTCGAAGCCCAGCAGTTCTGCAGTGCGCGCGCGGTCGATGTCGAATGGCGTGCCGGCAAACGCAGCAGCGCCGAGCGGACTCTGATTCATCGATTCCAGGGTTTGCGTCAGCCGTTTGCAATCGCGCTCCAGCGCCTGCTCCACCGCCGACAGGTAATAGCCATACGTGATCGGCTGCGCAGGCTGTAAGTGGGTGTAACCCGGCATCACCACTTCAGCGAACACTTCGGCGTTGTTCAGTGCTGTCTGCCGGGTCTGAATCAGCGCATCGATCAGGCTCATCAGCACCTCCCGGCACCGCAGCCGGTCAAGGGTGGCGAGGATGTCGTTACGGCTGCGCCCGGTGTGCAGACGGCCACCGATATCGGTGCCGATCTGCCCGATCAGGTGGGCCTCATAGTTGAAGTAGGCGTCTTCCCGAGAAGGGTCCAGGGTCACTTCGCCCGGCCCTGCGGCTTCCATATCCAGCACGCCCCTGGCCAGGGCCGCCGCGTGTTCGTTGCGAATCAGCCCCTGCTCAGCGAGCATCACGATGTGCGCCTTGTTGACGTTGCCCAGGTTGATGAAACCGTCGGCGAACCCTTCCAGACGAGGCCGGTAGATGTACTCGTTGACCTCAGGGGCGGTGGTTTCTTTCAAGCGACGACTGACTTTGGATTCTTGCATGATCAAACCCCTTGACGAGTTACGCGCGTCGCTGGACGACCCAGGCGACGTTCGAGATAACGGCTGAGCCAGCTCAGCAATGAACAGATGACGAAGTACACCAGCAGCACCAGCCCGTAGACGCTGAATGCCGGGCTGACGCCGGTCATGACGGTGGAACGTTCGACGATGATCTGTCCGACCTTGAGGAACTCGCCGACGCCCACCAGGGCGCCCAGCGATGTGGCCTGCACCAGCATGGTCAACAGCCCCGTATAGGCCGGCAGAATGGCCTTCATCGACTGCGGCGCAATCACGTGCAGATAGATCTGCCAGGGGCGCAAACCCAGGGTCCAGGCGCTTTTCCATTGGTGCCGGGACACTGACTCAAGGCCTCCGCGAACGATCTCGATGCCGTTGGCACTGCCCCACAACGTAAGGCCGGTGACCACCGCCGCGAACGGGCTCAAGTCAAGCCCCAGCATCGGCGCGCCGAAGAAGATGAAGAACACGTTGACGATCAGCGGGATCGAGCGGAACAGCTCGACGTAGCCGTGAATCACCAGACGCAACAGGCGGTTTTTCAGCGTTGCCAGCACGCCGAAGATCGCTGAGATGAGCGTGGTGAACAGCAGGATCACCAACGCCAGGCGCAGGGTCATCCACAAGCCCTTGAGCACGAATCCCCAGTTTTCGATCAGAAAATTCATCGCGACCTCAGTGCCTGAAAGGCCGTTGCAGGTGGGCAGAGAGGCGTCCGGTCAACAGTGCCAGCATCGCCACCAGCGCCAGGTACATCACGCAGATGGCGCTGAACATTTCGATCGCCCGAAAATCCGTGGCAATCCGGTCTACCGCTACGAAGGTCAGCTCGGCAAGACCAATGGCCTGCAGGTACGACGAGTTTTTCAGCAGCGAAATCGCGGTATTGAGCACGGACGGCAAACTGGTCCGAAAGGCGATTGGCAAGGCCACCAGACACAGGTACTGATGGGGCTTGAGACTCAGGGCCAGGCTCGCTTCTCGCATCTTGTGCTCGACCGTGGCCAGGCCGCCGCGCATATTCTCCACTTGATAGGCCCCGGCCCAGAGCGACAGGCAAAACACCCCGGACCAGAACAGCGACAGTTCGAGCCCTACCGCCGGCAGGCCATAAAAGATGAAGAACAGCTGCACCAGAATCGGCGTGTTACGGATCAGTTCCACATACAGCGCCACGATCTGCGCCAGCACGGGTATGCGCATCGCCCGGGCGGCACCACCGAGGATGCCGATGATCAAGGAGAACGCAATGGCCAGCAGCGACACCCGCAGCGTCATCAAGACACCGTCGAGCAGCGCTGGCCACTGCGCCAGCAGGTAATTGAAATCGAAATCCATGACAGCGCCCGGTCAGAGTTTTTCAGCGGGTTTGGCTTGCTCGAACACGCTCAGGTAGTAGCGCTGAATGTTTTCCGGGACGTACTGGCGAACCCAGCCGCCGAACAGCTTTTCCTCATGCATCTTCGCCACGGCGGCGCTGAGGTAATCGCGCCATGGTGCGTCGTTCTTGCGCACGCCGATGGCCGCATCGGATATCTGGAAAGGCTCATTGATCAAACGCGCGTCGCTGTCGAAGGCCGCGACCACCACCAGCGTCGCGGCATCATGGGTGTATGCGTCGGCGCGACCCTGACGGAACGTCTGCAGGGCGTCGGCCGCGCTGTTCATGCGCAACGTCTTGACCTCCGGCATGTGGTCCTCGAACCACTTGGCCTGCACCGAGCCCTTGAGGGTGGCGAGGGTCTTGCCGTTGAGGTCCTTGATCGACTTGATCGGGCTGTCCTTCTTGACCACCACGTCACTGGCGCCCCAGCGATACGGCGTGGTGAAATCGATGACGCGCTGGCGCTCCGGGGTCACGCCGAGGGTCGCAATGAGGAAATCGACTTTACGCCCCAACAGTTGCGGGACGCGGTTTTCAGCGGTGACACAGGTGAAGGTCACCTTGTCTTTGGAGCCCAGCGCCCAAAGCGCAATCTGCCTGGACATCTCCACTTCCACACCGGCGAATTCGCCGTTGCCATTCTGAAAACCATAGGGCGGCTGATCACAACGCACCCCGGCGCGCAATTGCCCTGCTTCCTTGATTTCATCTGGGACCGGCGGCAACTCAACCGCGTGAACCTGCGCCACACCTGCCAGGCAGACACATGAGAACGCGAGTGCGCGACCCATTACGTTCAATGAAAAAAGTCTGGATGAGAACGACATATTGCCTCCTGGTTACCAACCAGCGCAGCACCGCACGACGCGATGACACGCAACGATTACAAGGGCAGAGAGCAGCGGGTTTACAGCGCGGCCTCACGGCTTGAGGTGCGCTTGATCATCGCGTCCGTCTGCGCGGAATCTTCGATGTCGAAAACAGTTATAAAGCCTCTGGCTCATGCCAACAAATGACAATACATTGGTCATCCATACCAAATTGATATGGCCTTCCATGAACTTCAAACAAGTCGAAGCCTTTCGCGCCGTGATGTTGAGCGGCTCGATGACCGCTGCAGCTGAGTCGCTGCACACGTCACAACCTAATATCAGCCGCCTGATCGCCCAGCTGGAGCGCGCCAGCGGCTTCAAATTGTTCGAGCGCGTGAGCGGGCGGCTTTTGCCCACTGACGAAGGCGCGGCGCTGTTCGCTGATGTGGAGCGAGCGTTCATCGGCTTGCAAAGCCTGGAAAATTCGGCGCAAAACATTCGCCGTGGCGGCACAGGGCAACTGCGCATCGCCGCAGTGCCCTCGCTGTCGCTGACGGTGTTGCCGAAAGTCATTCAGCGCTTCCGTCAGGAAAATCCCGAAGCAGCCATTTCGATCCACACCAGCGACTCGCCGATGGTCGCCCACTGGGCCGCCTCGCAGTTCTGCCATGTGGGCCTGGCCTCCTATGTTGGCGAAGACATGCCGGGGGTGCGTACGCGGAAAATCTGTGATGTGCCGGGAGTCTGTGTGTTTCCCGAGGGACACCGGCTGAGCGAACTGGAGTCGGTCACACCGGATGATCTGAAAGGCGAAGAGTTTATCTCGCTGTCCCTGAACGATGGCTCACGCACCCGCGTGGACCGAGCGTTCGCAGGTGACAAGGAACACCGCAAGCTGAACCTGGAAACGCCCTATGCAGCGACCGTGTGTTCATTGGTGGCGTTGGGGCTGGGTGTGAGCATCGTCAGCCCGATGGTGGCGCTGGAGTATCGGCACATGGGCATCGAAACGCGGCCGTTCCTGCCACAGATCCGGTTTTCGACTTACCTGCTGCTGCCGGAAGACCGGCCTCAGAGCATGCTGAGCCAGCGGTTTGGCGACCTGATCGAGACCATGCTCACCGAGGCAAGCAAGGATTGGCAGGGATAGTGGACGAAACAGCCACACCTGTCCGCCAGCGAGGGACATGTTTCTGTGGGAGTGAGGCCGCTGGCGAAGACGGAGTTCCAATTGAATATCCGGCGGATGTACCGCCCGCTTCGTGAGCTTGCTCGTGAAGGCTTAATGCACTACCAGCAGGAGCGTGGCTTGTCCGGCGATCGGCGCCGCAGTCGTCGTAGAACCTGGGCAGGTGGTCTGCCTGATGTACTGCGTCATCCGATTCTGCTGCCGCTGCGCGCCAGTTCGCGGGGCAAGCCACGCTCCTACAGGGGATTTGTAGCGTTGCCGGGTTTGTGTCGAGCACAAATCTGCGGGAGCGGGCTTGCTCGAAGGCTTGTGCACTACCAGCAGGAGCGTGGCTTGTCCGGCGATCGGCGACGCAGTCGTCGTAAAACCTGGGCAGGTGGTCTGCCTGACATACCGCGTCATCCGATTCTGCTGCCGCTGCGCGCCAATTCGCGGGGCAAGCCACGCTCCTACAAGGGACTTGTCGCGTTCCCGGGTTTCGGGACTAGGGCACGAACCTTGTGGGAGCTTGCTCGAAGGCGGATTTCCAGCCGCTGAATATCCTTCACTCACGCACCGATCAAATCCCGCTCAACGCCAAGTCCATCGCAAAGTAGGTGAAAATCAGGTCCGCGCCCGCGCGTTTGATGGCGCCAAGGCTTTCGCGCACGACGCGGCCTTCGTCGATGGCGCCGGCCTGGGCAGCAAACTTGATCATCGCGTACTCGCCGCTGACCTGATACGCCGCCAGTGGCAGGTTCGAGGCTTCGCGGATGTCGCGGATGATGTCCAGATAGGCGCCGGCCGGTTTGACCATCAGCGCGTCGGCGCCCTCGGCTTCGTCCAGCAGCGACTCGCGCAGGGCTTCGCGGCGGTTCATCGGGTTCATCTGATAGCTCTTGCGGTCGCCCTTGAGCGCCGAGCCGCCTGCTTCACGGAACGGGCCATACAACGACGACGCGAACTTGGTCGAGTACGCCATGATCGGCGTCTGGGTGAAACCTGCCGCGTCCAGCGCCGCACGAATGGCGCGGACCTGACCGTCCATGGCGGCCGAAGGTGCGATCACGTCGGCACCGGCGCGCGCGGCCATGACGGCCTGCTTGCCCAGGTTCTCGATGGTCGCGTCGTTATCGACATGCGCACCGTGCATCACGCCGCAATGGCCGTGATCGGTGTATTCGCAAAAACAGGTGTCGGACATCACGATCATTTCCGGCACGGCGTCCTTGATGGTGCGCGAAATGCGCGACACCAGGCCGTTTTCCTGCCAGGTGTCGCTGCCGGTGGCGTCCAGATGATGGGACACGCCGAAGGTCATCACCGACTTGATCCCGGCGCGGGCATAGCGCTCGACTTCCTGCGCCAGTCTGGACTCGGGAATGCGGCTCACGCCAGGCATGCTGTTGATCGGCACGAAGTCGTCGACCTCTTCCTCGACGAAGATCGGCAGCACCAGATCGTTAAGGGTGAATTCGGCTTCCTGAAACAGCGCGCGGAAGTTCTCATTGCTGCGCAGGCGGCGTGGACGAGCGGCGGGAAACAGACTGGACATGGCAGTTCCTGATCGAGGATTGGCGAAAAGCGCCGGACCGGATCGAGGTCGCGGCGCTATCAATGGCGCGAAGCTTATTCCTGCCTCGCGCCGGATTCAAATATCGAGGCGATTAAGACAATTGCCGCACGTGCAAGAGTCCGGCGACCGCCATCGAACGAAACCTGTCGCGCACGGGTCATTAATCGGGAGCAGTACACCCCTGTCGCTGCGCGACCCGTCTGGCGAGGCCGGCCTTGAACAGCACTTCCGATTACCGCAACAACCGCTCACTGGACGGCCTGAACTTCTTCCTCGCCGACGTGCGCGACGGCTTGGGTCCGTATCTGGCGATCTACCTGCTGGCGGTGCACAAATGGGACCCGGCCAGCATCGGCCTGGTCATGACGCTCGCTGGTATAGCCGCTTTGGTGACCCAGACGCCAGCGGGTGCGCTGATTGACCGCACCCGCCGCAAACGACTGGTGGTGATCGTCGCGGCGCTGCTGGTCACCGCCAGTTGCCTCGTCCTGCCGTTCATCGAAGGCTTCACCTGGGTCGCCATTACCCAGGGATTGGGCGCCATCGCAGGTTCCGTGTTCGCGCCGGCCATCGCCGCGATCTCACTGGGGATCACCGGCCCCAAAGCCTTTACCCGCCGCACCGGACGCAATGAAACCTGGAATCATGCGGGCAATGCCTGTGCCGCCTTGCTGGCCGGGGGCCTGTCGTGGCTGTTCGGTCCGATTGCGGTGTTCTATCTGATGGCGTTCATGGCGCTGGCGAGCATCGTTGCGGTCAGCTTCGTCGACGCCAAGGCCATCGACCACGACGTTGCACGCGGTTTCGACCCGGCTCGACAACGCGATCATGAGCAGGCCAGCGTTCTGGCTACGTTGATGCACAATCGGCCACTGCTGATCTTCGCCATCTGCTGCGGGTTGTTCCATCTGGCCAATGCCGCGATGTTGCCGCTGGTGAGCCAGAAACTCTCGCAGATCGACATGCGACTGGCCACGCCTTTGACCTCGGCCTGCATCGTCGCGGCGCAGTTGGTGATGGTCCCGGTCGCCTGGCTGGTGGGTGCCAAAGCCGATCAATGGGGGCGCAAGCCGCTGTTGATGGCGGGGTTCGTCATTCTGCCGATCAGGGGCGTACTTTATGTGCTCTCGGACAACCCGTACTGGCTGGTAGGCGTGCAATTGCTCGACGGCATCGGCGCGGGTGCTTTCGGAGCGCTGATGCCGCTGGTGGTGAAGGACCTGACGCGCGGCACTGGCCGTTTCAACGTCAGTCTGGGGGCGATCTCCACCGTGTTCGGCCTCGGCGCCGCGTTGAGCAACGGGCTTGCCGGGCTGGTAATCCGAGAGGCCGGATACGACGCGGCGTTCCTGACACTGGCGACCATCGCGGCGCTGGCCTTTGTGCTGGTCTGGCTGGCCGTCCCGGAAACCGCAGACACCCTGGCGGGCAATCGATCCTTGTCGCCGACCGCACAAACCGGCACCTGAGCCGGCAGTCCACTACCGCGACGGCGAACTGGCCGCGCCTTCGCCCAACGCCCGCTGCATGATCACGGTGTCTAGCCAGCGGCCATGTTTGAACCCGACCGATTCGAACACCCCGACCTTGCGAAAACCCAGACGCTCGTGCAAGCGGATCGAGGCGACGTTTTCGCTGTTGCCGATGATCGCCACCATCTGCCGGCGCCCGTCTTGCTCGCAGCACTGGATGACGCGCTGCAGCAGCGCCTGACCGATGCCCGCCCCGGCCAGGCCGTCGCGCACATAGACCGAATTTTCGACAGTGAAGCGGTACGCCGGGCGCGGCCGGTACAGCGTGGCGTAGGCGTAACCTACCACTTCCCCGTAGCGCTCGGCCACCAGATACGGCAAGCCGTTGGTCAGGATGTCGGTGCGCCGCTGTCGCATCTGCTCAAGCGTCGGTGGCTCGAGCTCGAAACTTGCGGTGCCGTGCGTCACATGGTGTGCGTAGATCGCCCGTACGGCGGGCATGTCATCGTCGCGGGCATCGCGCAGGTTCAATGTCTGAGGCATGGGCAACCTTCTTTTCGGAGGAATCGTAGAGGCCGCAGTGACTTTCCTTCGCCAACCGGCGGCGATGAAAAGGGCCCGCGCAATGATGACCGCTTGGCGAGGCAAAGCAATACCTGTGATGCGCCAACGCGTGAACGCTGAGGGGGCAATTGGGTTTAGAATGCCTCCCTTTCTGACTGCCGACCCGCCGACTTTCGATGAATTCCCACGCGCTGAAGACCCTCAACGAGCACCTGCTCGCCGCCCTCGCCCCTGCTCCTGCAGAAACCCGTCGTCTGTTTCATGGCCGCGGGCGCTGCTGGCCGGGCCTGGAGCAACTGACCGTCGACTGGATGCAGGGCGTGGTGCTGGTGTCGTTGTTCAAGGCACCGGCCGACGACGAACTCGATGCCCTGAAGCATCTGTTGGCTGACCTGGTCCAGACCCCGACGTGGAAAGCGTGCCAGGCGCACACTCTGCTGCTGCAGCACCGCTACCTGTCCGACAGCCACACCGAAACCCTGCTCGGCGAGATGCCTGAACAATGGACCCTGACCGAAGGCGGCCTGCGTTATCAGGTGGATTTCGGCAAAAAGCAGAACACCGGACTGTTTCTGGACATGCGCCACGGCCGCGACTGGGTCCGGGCCCAAGCAGCCGGCAAACGCGTGCTGAACCTGTTCGCCTATACCTGCGGCTTCTCAGTGGCAGCCATCGAGGGCGGGGCCGAGTTCGTGGTCAACCTGGACATGTCGCGGGCGGCGCTCAGTCGCGGTCGCGAGAACCATCGACTGAACGGACACGACCTTGCCAGGGTGAGCTTCCTGGGCCATGAACTGTTCAAGTCCTGGGGCAAAGTGAAGAGCAGCGGGCCTTATGATCTGGTGATCATCGACCCGCCGTCTTTCCAGAAAGGCAGTTTTTCGCTGACCAAGGATTACCAGCGCGTGTTGCGCAAGCTGCCGGAACTGCTGAACGGCGACGGCACCCTGCTTGCCTGCATGAACGACCCTGCGCTGGACGCCGCTTTCCTGATTGCGGAGGTGACGCGTGAAGCGCCGGGGCTGCGCTTCGAACAGCGGCTGGACAATCCGCCGGAGTTCCCCGACGCAGAACCCGACGGCGGGCTCAAGGCCCTCGTGTTCCGCCAGGCCTGAACCCCTGAGGCGTCAGGCGCTGAGCCGGGAGATCACATCGTTCAGGCCCACCGACAAACCGTGCAGGTCTTCGCTGGCGGTTTCCGTGCGCTGTACGTTGCTCTGATTGGTGGTGGCAATCGCGGTGATCTCGGTGAGGTTGCGCGAGATGTCTTCAGCCACCGACGTCTGCTCCTCCGCAGCGGTAGCGATCTGCCTGTTCATGTCGCGAATGGCCTCCACCGCCGTGGTGATGCGCTGCAGGGACGAGCCGGCCAGTGCGACCTGATCCACGCTTTCCTGGCTGCGCGCCTGGCCGCTTTCGATTGCCTGAGCAGCGTCGATGGCGCCGGTCTGCACCGAACTGATGATCTGATTGATCTCGGCAGTCGAGGCCGCCGTGCGCTGGGCGAGCGTGCGAACCTCATCGGCGACCACCGCAAATCCTCGGCCCGCATCCCCGGCGCGGGCGGCTTCGATGGCAGCGTTCAGCGCCAGCAGGTTGGTCTGCTCGGCAATGCCGCGAATCACTTCGAGCACCTTGCCGATCCGTCCGCTGTCGCTTTCCAGACGACGAATGACATCGGCGGTGTTGCTGATCTCGGCGCGCATCTGGGTGATGGCAGTGATGGTCGCGCTCATGACCTTGCCGCCCTCCTGAGAGCTGCGGTCGGCTTCGCTGGCAGCTTCGGCGGCCTGAGCGGCGTGGCGGGCGACTTCCTGCGCCGTGGCCGACATCTCGGTCATTGCCGTGGCCACCTGATCGGTGCGTTCGAATTGTTCATGGGTGCCCTGCGCCATCAATGCCGCGATGGCCTTGAGTTCGCCCCCGGCGCTGTCCAGATCGGTGGTGCTGCGCTTGAGCCGCGTGAAGGTGTCAGCCAGGAAGTCACGCAAGGTGTTGGCGGCCACCGCCAGACGCCCGAGTTCGTCCTGGCGGGTCACGCTGACGCGGTCGCTGAACCGTCCCTGACTCAGTTGCGCGACGTATTCGATGAGCATGCTGATCGGCCCGACGATGTTGCGATTGACCATCCATAACGTCAGAACGCCCACCAGCAAGGCAGAAGCCAGCATCACCAGCGTTCCGATCAGGATCGTCTGATCGGCGGTGCTGCTGATCTCCAGCGACTGTGCATCGCTGCGTTTGCGAAGATCAACTACCAGCGCACTCATCTGCTCGCTTGTTGCGCGGTCGACCCCCTTGACGGCCAGATCACCGGCCACCGGATCGCCACTGGCCGCAACGAAGGCATCGCGGCCCTTGCGATAAGCCACGCCCAGCGTGCGGTGCTCGTTGCGCAGGTTCTCGACCTGCGCCTTGATCGATGCATCCAGACCACTCATGCCGCTCAAGCGACCCAAGGTGTCCTGCACCAGACGCTCCTGCTCCTCAAACTGGCCCCAGAACTTGTCACGGTCGGTCGCTTGTCTGCCACGCAGCAACACGTTCTTCCACTCCTGGACCTGAACCTTGAATTGCAGGTTGGCCTGATCGACCAGCTGCGAGGCCTGCAACGGCCCTTCGATCAGCCCGCGGTAAGACTTCACGTTGCTGGACAGGAAATGAAAACATGCGAGGGCGATCAACAGCACCAGCACCAGGCTGCCGCTGAGCAGCGCGAGGATCTGCAATCTCAGGGATTTCGACATACGGGGAATCTCATCAGGGAGGACAGCGTGCTCCGGGTGCGCCCGAAGGTTTGCCTGCTTGCCACTTCCCTGTGCCATCGCTTCGGCAACGAACCGAAAATACGATGGGCCTACCTAGCCTGCTTCGACTCGGCCACGCGCTTCTTTAAACCGCCGGGACGACATCCGACAGGCGGTGAAAAAGCGCCAATGGAGCGTCTGATTGCCAGGTCAAAATTCTGTCGAACAAGCGCCAAGTCGCTGATTTTAAAGTCTGACCCCGCCGCTCATTCTTTTTGACCGAACACTTGGGAAGGCCGGCGCAATACCGGGTCGAAGGGGTTGATCTTCTGGCTGATGGCGACCGCTTCACGCTTGAGCAGGTCCACCACCGTCGGCATGCGGTCAGCATTGAGCCGGTCACTGATGGTTGCCACGCTCAACGCCGCCACCGCCTTGCCCTCACGATCGAGAATCGGCACGGCCAGCCCGGCCATGCCTTCCAGAACGCCAGTGTTGCGGGCGGCGTAGCCCTGGCGGCGGACCGTGTCGATTTCCGAGCGCAGCATCACTTCGTCATACAGGTGGAAGTCACGCAGGCGCGGCAGGTTGTAGCGGATCACGGTATCGCGCTCCTCTTCGGGCAGAAACGCCAGGATTGCCAGACTGCCCTGACCGACGCCCAACGCCACCCGACCGCCAATGTCCCCAGTGAAGGTGCGAATCGGATAAGGCCCTTCGCTGCGATCCAGACACACGGCATCGAAACCGCTGCGCGCCAGCAGAAACAACGAATCGCCCAGAGACGCCGACAGGCGCAACAGGCTGGGCCGGACCACATCGCGCAGATTGCCGGACTGCCCGGCCCGCGCCGCCAGGGCGAAGAATTCCAGGCTCAGGCGGTAGCGTTTGCTGCGCACGTCCTGATCGACCATGCCCTCGTCCATGAGGCTGCGCAGCAGCCGGTGGGTGGTCGGTTGCGACAGCCCGACCTGCTGGGCCAGTTGCGTCACGCGCTCACCACCCTCGGGGCTCTCACCCAAGGCGCGCAGCACCGCAAAAAGGCGGGACACTGCGCCGACGCCCGTTTCTTTTGCAGGATCATTCCGCTCAATGGAATCCATAACGCCAATTCACCTGTTTTCATTCATTGAACGAATAAATCTGAAAATACTACTCGCTCAATGAAATTCGTCGTTGAGCGCATCGTATTCGCAGGCTTAGGATCAGTCCACAGGGCGATTTGAATAACAGCGGCAGCCGACACAGATCGAGCGCCAGCGTCCACGGCATCACGCACGTCTTCTCTTCGCATCTGCCCATAAAAAAGCATGCCCCCGGCATGCACTAAAACAGGTGGAACGCAGCCATGGCATTTCTTCAACTTCAGGCGTTGTGCAAACGTTACGGCGCCGTCGATGCGGTCGTCGCCACTGACCTGTCGGTGGAACAAGGCGAGTTCGTTTCCCTGCTCGGCCCCTCTGGCTGCGGCAAGACCACCACGTTGCAAATGATCGCCGGGTTCGTCGACGTCAGCGGCGGCCGCATCCTGCTCGATGGCCGCGACATCACGCACGCCAAACCGGCGAGCCGTGGTCTGGGTGTGGTGTTCCAGTCTTATGCGTTGTTCCCGCACATGACCGTGCGGGACAACGTCGCCTTTGGCCTGAAAATGCGCAAGGTCGCCGCCGCCGAGATCGAGCGCCGCGTCAGCCGCGTGCTGCAACTGGTGCGCCTCGATCAACATGCCCAACGCTACCCGCGTGAACTCTCCGGCGGGCAGCGTCAGCGGGTGGCGCTGGCCCGCGCCCTGGTGATCGAGCCGCCGGTGCTGCTGCTGGACGAACCGCTGTCCAACCTGGACGCCAACCTGCGCGAAGAAATGCAGTTCGAGATTCGCCGCATTCAGCGAGAAGTCGGCATCACCACCTTGATGGTCACCCACGATCAGGCCGAAGCGTTATCCATCAGCGATCGCGTGGTGGTCATGCAGGCGGGCCGCATCACACAGATCGACGAGCCCTACAAACTGTACGAACACCCGCGCACTGAGTTCATCTCCGGTTTCGTCGGCAAGGCCAACCTGCTGCGCGGCGACCGCGACGAACACGGCGCCGCGCAAGTCCGCCATCAGCCTGGCCAGGGCGTGCTGACGCTGAGCCTGCGCCCGGAAAAGATCGACCTGGTGCCGGCAGGCGATGGGCGCCTGCAAGGCAGGATCGTCACCCGCTACTTCCTCGGCAGCCAGTGGCTGTACCGTGTCGAAACGCCGATCGGTGACATCACCGTCGTGCGGCGCAACGATGGCGACGCGCCCATGAACGAAGGCACCGTGGTGGGCCTGGAGTGGCCATCCGAACTGCTGCGCGTACTCAGCGCCGATGAGGTGTCGGCATGAGCGGCGCCAGCGTGCTGCGCGACACCGGTCGCGGTTACTTGTTATCAACGCCGGCCCTGGCGCTGTTCGTCGGCCTGCTGGTGCTGCCCCTGCTGCTGACGCTGGTGCTGTCGTTCAACGTCTTCGACTACGAGGTTGGGGTGAAGGGCGATGCCTGGACCTTTGCTCAGTACGTGAATCTGGTGACCGATTCGTACTTCTACGAAATCTTCCTGCGCACGTTCTGGATCAGCGCGCTGGTCACCTTGCTGTGCGTGGTCATTGGCGTGCCGGAAGCGTACATCCTCAGCCGGATGGGGACGCCGTGGCGCTCTATCTTCCTGATTCTGATCCTCACTCCGCTGCTGATTTCGGTGGTGGTCCGGGCGTTCGGCTGGAGCCTGCTGCTGGGCGCCGACGGGTTGGTGAATCAGGCGATCCAGGCGCTGGGCGGTCGTCCGGTCAAGATGCTCTACACCCCTTTCGCGGTCATTCTGGCGCTGGTTCACGTCATGCTGCCGTTCATGATCATCCCCGTGTGGACGTCGCTGCAGAAGCTAGACGCCTCGGCCGAGCAGGCCGCGCTGTCGCTGGGTGCCACGCAGGCCAAGGTCATGCGCCTGGTGGTCCTGCCGCAAGTGCTGCCTGGCGTGCTGTCCGGCACGCTGATCGTGTTCGGCCTGTCCGCCAGTTCCTTCGCGATACCGGGCCTGCTGGGCGGACGACGCCTGAAGATGGTCGCCACCGTGGTTTACGACCAATACCTCTCGGAACTCAACTGGCCGATGGGCGCGGCGATTGCGGTCGCCCTGCTGCTGATCAACCTGCTGGTGATGCTGTCGTGGAACCGGCTGGTCGAAGGCCGTTATAAAAAATCCCTGGGGGAATGATCGATGTCCAAGAATGGTCCTCTGGCCCTGTCCTTTCATGCGCTGGTCGTGGTGTTCATGCTGGCGCCGCTGCTGGTGGTGTGCCTGGTGGCGTTCACGCCGGAAAACACACTGAGCCTGCCGTGGCACGGCTTTTCACTGCGCTGGTTCAGCGCGGTGTTCGAGCGCGCCGACTTCATTCAGTCGTTCTATAACAGCCTGATCCTGGCAGTGGTTGCCGCGACCCTCGCCACACTGATCGCGGTGCCGGCGGCGCTGGCGATCACCCGCTACCGGTTTCCGGGCCGTGATTTCCTCAATGGCCTGTTTCTCTCGCCGATCATCATTCCCCACCTCGTGCTGGGCGTGGCGATGCTGCGCCTGTTCGCGCTGATGGGCGTAAACGGCAGCTTCGTCTGGCTGACGTTCGCCCACGTGGTGGTCATTACGCCTTATGTCTTGCGCCTGGTGATTGCGGCAGCGATCGGCATGGACCGCAGCGCCGAGCAGGCCGCCGAGTCACTGGGCGCCAGCCGCTTCACCCTGTTTCGCCAGATCACCCTGCCCATGATCCTGCCCGGCGTTGCCGGTGGCTGGCTGCTGGCGTTCATCAACAGTTTCGATGAAGTGACCCTGTCGATCTTCGTCACCTCGCCGTCGACCCAGACGCTGCCGGTGCGCATGTATGTGTACGCCACTGAATCCATCGATCCGATGATGGCGGCTGTTTCGGCGCTGGTGATTGCGCTGACGGCCGCCACCATGATCATCCTTGATCGTGTGTACGGGCTGGACCGCGTGCTGGTGGGGCGCCACTGATGAACATTCGCTTACCCGTCTTTTGCCGCACAGAGAGAGCGCCATGGCTTTGCTGAAACGACTGGCCGAACACGACCGCGACGTGTTGCCCTTCACCCTCGATGGTCAGGCGGCCAGCGGCTTGCGGGGCGATACGCTGCTCACCGCGGTGCTGACGGCCGATGACTACTTGCGCGGCAGCGATTTCAGCGCCGAACCGCGTGCCGGTTTTTGCCTGATGGGGGCGTGCCAGGATTGCTGGGTCCGACTGGGCGACGGGCGCCGCGTGCGCGCCTGCTCGACGCTGCTCGAAGCGGATTTGCGTGTCAGTCGCGAACCGGGACGGCGCCCATGAGCGGTCAGGACGTGGTCATCGTCGGTGCCGGCCCGGCGGGCATCCGCGCCGCCCAGACCCTGGTCGCCTATGGCCTGCGGCCAAGCCTGATCGACGAAAGCCTGCGTGGCGGCGGGCAGATCTATCGTCGTCAGCCGGAAAATTTCAAACGCTCGGCAAAAGCCCTGTATGGCTTCGAAGCGTCGAAAGCCCAGGCCGTGCACGCGACGCTGGACCGGCTGCAGAAAGACATCGATTACCGCCCGCAGACGCTGGTGTGGAATACCGAGCAACATACCCTCGACACGCTGTGCGACGGCGTAGCCGAGCAGGTTCGCTACCGGCAGCTGATCGTCGCGACCGGCGCCACCGATCGCATCCTGCCGGTGCCGGGCTGGACATTGCCGGGCGTCTACAGCCTTGGCGCGGCGCAGATCGCGCTGAAATTCCAGGGCTGCGCCATTGGTGAGCGGGTGGTCTTCGCCGGCAGCGGCCCACTGCTGTATCTGGTGGCCTACCAGTACGCCAAAGCGGGCGCGCAGGTCGTCGCGGTACTCGACAGCTCGCCGTTGTCCGCCCAGGCACGCGCCCTGCCCGCGCTGCTCGGCCAACCGGCCACGCTCGCCAAGGGCTTGTACTACCGAGCCTGGCTGAGCGCCCACGGGGTGGCGGTGCATCAAGGCGTCGCACTGCGCCGGGTCGAGGGCGAACGTCGGGTCACCGCGGCCGTTTATGCGGCCGATGGGCAGGAACAGGTGCTGCCGTGCGATGCCGTCGCGTTCGCGCATGCGCTGCGCAGCGAAACTCAACTGGCTGATCTGCTCGGCTGCGACTTTGCCTGGAGCCCGCTGAACCGGGCGTGGCTGCCGACCCGCGATGCGGCAGGCCGCAGCAGCGTCGACGGGGTTTATCTGGCTGGCGACGGCGCCGGAATCATGGGCGCGGACGCCGCCGAAATGGCCGGAGAACTGGCGGCGCTCACCCTGCTCGGCGACATCGGTTACACCGTCGACCGAACACGCAGCCTGGCGTTGCAACAGCGACTGGAGGCGATTCAGCGTTTTCGTCGTGGCCTTGAGACCGCCTTTCCGTTTCCCGAAGAGTGGGCCGCCAGGGCGCCCGATGAGGTGATGATCTGCCGCTGCGAGGAAATCACTGCCGGTGACATTCGCCAGACCGTTGCCCACGGTCACTGGGAAATCAATCGGGTCAAGGCGATGTGCCGGGTCGGCATGGGTCGCTGTCAGGGCCGGATGTGCGGCCTGGCCGCTGCCGAAATCGTCGCGCAATGCTCCGGGCGCGACATCGCAGGTGTTGGCCGCCTGCGCGGGCAGGCGCCGATCAAACCACTGCCCTTCGGCGTGGAGACAGAACGATGAGCCAGCCGCTGGAATTCGATGCGCTGATCATCGGCGGGGGCATTGTCGGCTCTTCGGCCGCGCTGTTCCTGGCCAGGGCCGGCAAGCACGTGGCGCTGCTGGAACGGGATTTCTTCGGTTCGCACTCGAGCGGGGTCAACTACGGCGGCGTGCGCCGTCAGGGACGTCCACTGTCGCAGCTGCCGCTTTCCCAACGTGCCCACAGCCTGTGGGGCGATCTGAAGAACCTGATCGGCATCGACGGCGAATACCTGCGCTCGGGCCATCTCAAACTGGCGCGCAGCGACCACGACATGGCCGCGCTGGTGGCCTACGAGCAGACTTCCCGAGGCTTCGGCCTGGACCTGCAATTGCTTGACCATGCTCAACTGCGCCTGCGCTTTCCCTGGGCGGGCGACGTCGCCGTCGGCGCCTCGCTGTGTGCCGATGACGGCCACGCCAACCCGCGCCTCGTGTCGCCCGCGTTTGCGGTCGCCGCCACGCGCGCCGGGGCTCAGGGGTTCGAGCAGGCGGCCGTCACCCAAGTCAGCCATGACGGCCAGGCCTTCGCCGTACGCACCGCTGACGGGCGCGGCTTTCGCGCTCCGTGGCTGCTCAACTGCGCCGGCGCGTGGGCGGCGCACCTGGCCAGCCAATTCGACGAGCCGGTGCCGATGCAGTCGGGTCACCCGGCCATGCTGGTCACTGAACCCCTGCCGATGTTCATGGACGTCAGCACCGGGGTCGAAGGCGGCGGCATTTATGCGCGTCAGGTCGCGCGGGGTAACTGCGTGCTGGGCGGTGGCCAGGGCTTCGCGCTGGACCCGACGAGGGCGCGGCCGGGACAGGCGGCGATTCTCGACATCCTGCGCAACGCCGCCGAACTGTATCCGCCGCTGGCCGGCGCTCAGGCGATTCGCACCTGGAGCGGCACCGAAGGCTACCTGCCGGACCGCGAGCCGGTGCTCGGCGCCAGTTCCACGCAACCGGGTCTGCTGCACGGCTTCGGTTTTGCCGGATCGGGCTTTCAGATCGGTCCTGCCGCTGGCGAAGCGCTGGCGCAGATCGTCTGCGAAGGGGCGTCGCGGATCGCCCTGGACGCTTTTTCGATCTCCCGTTTTCAACCCGTCAAACCTGCCACCGCCGTGCCGCCCCGTGCGGATAACGTCATCCCTTTGCTCAGAGGAAAATCGCAGCCATGAACAGCATGAACAACGTGAAACGTCTGGCCCTGACCGGCCTGTCCTGCTTGCCGCTTGCCGCCCTGCTCGCTTCGATGCCGGCGCAGGCCGAAACCACGCTGTATCTGGGCATGAACGGCGGCACCATGGAACGCCTGTATGCCGATCAGGTACTGCCTGCGTTCGAGAAAGCCAACAACGTCAAAGTGGTCATCGTGCCGGGCACGTCTTCGGACATTCTCGCCAAGGTCCAGGCGAGCAAAGACAATCCGCAGATGCACGTGATGTTCCTCGACGACGGCATCATGTACCGCGCGATCTCCATGGGCCTGTGCGGCAAGTTGCAGCCCAGCGCGACGCTGGCGGACATTCCGGAAAAAGGCAAAATCAAGGATGAGGCAGTGGCCGTGAGCCTGGGCGTGACCGGCCTGGCGTACAACACGAAAATGTTTCAGGAAAACGGCTGGAGCGCGCCGACGTCCTGGGCGGACATGGCCGACAAACGCTACAAGGACAAGCTGGTATTTCAGTCGCTGGCCTCGTCGACCTTCGGCCTGCACGGCTTCCTGATGTTCAACCGTCTGCAGGGCGGCGATGAAACCAATGTCGAACCGGGCTTCAAGGCCTGGCCGAAAACCGTTGGCCCGAACGTACTGGAATACATCGCCAGTTCCGCGAAGATCTCGGAAATGGTGCAGACCGGCGAGGCCGCGCTGTTCCCGCTGACGCCCACTCAGGTCACCGCGCTGAAACTCAAGGGCGTGCCGGTTGAGTACGCGCCACCCAAGGAAGGTGCTGTGGTCCTCAACGTGGCCGAATGCACCATCGCCAACAACGATCAGCCGGAACTGGCGCAAAAGCTCGCCGAATTTCTGCTGACTCCGCAAGCGCAGGCGCCGGCACTGGAGATGGGCGACCAGATTCCGTCCAACCCGAAAACCCCGACCACCGAGAAAACCCGTGGTCAGGTGGAGGCCATGAACAAGTACCTGGAAACCGCCGTGACCATCGACTGGGATCAGGTCAACCAGATCCGTCCGGAATGGAACGCTCGCTGGAGCCGCACGATCGAGCGGTGATTCAGGCGCTTGGCGCTGGCACGGCAACAATCCAACATCCGGCCCAACTATCCCACCTCGTCACAGTCACAGCCTTACCCCCCCTGACTGCTGACGAGGCCGGATGAGTTTTATTCTTTGCATGACTGTGCTCGGCGTTCTGTTAATGCTGCTGGCACTGACTTCTTCTTACCTGCGCTGGCTGCCGGTCACGACCTCGGCGGTGTGCCTGGCATTTGGCGCGCTGATCGGCCCCTGGGGGCTCGATCTGGTGCAACTGGACGTGCGCGATGCACGGCACTGGCTGGAGCGCCTGACCGAGGTCGCGGTCCTGTTTTCCCTGTTCAACACCGGCATCAAACTGCGGCTGCCCCTGCACCGCAAGGCGTGGCACACCGCTTACCTGCTCGCAGGACCGGTGATGCTCGCCAGCATCATCGGCGTCTGTCTGGCAGCGCATTATCTGTTTGCGCTGCCCTGGGCGGTGGCGCTGTTGCTGGGCGCCATGCTGTCGCCCACCGACCCTGTGCTTGCGGGGCTTGTGCAGGTCAATAATGCGCAGGACTTCGACCGGGTCCGCTTCGGCCTGTCCGGGGAAGCGGGTCTGAACGACGGCACCGCGTTTCCTTTCGTGATCTTCGCCCTGCTGTTCTTCGGCCATGCCAATGGCAATTTCGACTGGGTTCAGGGCTGGTTCCTCAAGAGCATCATCTGGGGCGTGCCCGTGGCGCTGCTGATTGGCTACGGCCTTGGTCGCAGCGTCGGGCACCTGATGATTTACCTGCGCATCAAGAATGCCGACAGCACCAGTTCGCCCAACGATTTCCTTGCCCTGGCGCTGATCGCCATGGCCTACGTGGTCGCCCAGGGCCTGGGCGCGTTCGGCTTTCTTTCGGTGTTCGCCGCAGGCCTGGGCTTGCGTCATGCCGAGGTGCGTACAACGCAGTCGGATGTCCCGGCCGAGCACGTCGCCAAACCGGTGCTCGGGCACATGGACAGTGCGCCGGAAGCGGCAACGGTTCCCCAGGACGAGGAGATCAGCGAGTCTCAACTGGCCGCGGGGGTGATGATGGGGGACATGCTGGCCTTCGGCAGTCTGGTCGAACGGGCGATGGAAGTGCTGCTCATCACCCTGCTTGGCGCCGCCATCGCGCTGTACTGGGACTGGCGCGCGGTGGGTCTGGGCCTGGCGCTGTTCTGCGTGATCCGGCCACTGAGCGTGTGGATGCTGATCCGGGGTGAACTGCTGACGGGCCCGCAGAAGGCCTTGGTCGGCTGGTTCGGCATCCGCGGGATCGGCTCACTTTATTACCTGTGCTACGCGCTGTCTCACGGCCTCCCCGAAGACATCATTCAGACCAGCATCAGCCTGACCCTGTCGGTCGTTGCGCTGAGCATTCTGCTGCACGGCATCAGCATCCAGCCGCTGCTGGAACGCTATGAACGCAGCATGAACACCCGCAGCGACGACCTCGGCCCCGAGCATGAATCGTCGCCGTGACGTTTTGACGCGCGCCGTCGGTCGCGATTCCTGCGCAGGGGTCGCGCCCGCCAGCCGATAATGGGGAGGACAGAACTCCCGCGATAGAGCGCATCGATCACTTCATCGGAACAAGCGATTGGACGCTCTACGCTCCGGTCGGTAGCTTGCTCACTAACTGATCGCGTCATTTTTGTCGCAGCTGTCCGGCGAACAATCAGACGCGCATCGTTGCCTGTACAGGGACCTGCCGCCGTGTCACCGACACGCTCGCGCATCAAGACTGGACGCTTGAAAACACCCGAATAAAGCTACCTCCTATATTGCGCGGCGCGCGGCGTTCTTGCCGCAGCGCAGGCCATTGCGTGCGAGTCCAGAACCATGTCAATCAACACTCCACAACAAATCGCCGAGATGACGGTCGAAGCGGGCGTCAAGAAATCCCGTCTGCCCGCGCTGTCGATCATGGTGCTCGGCTTCCTCGCCGGGGCCTTCATCGCACTGGGCTTTCTGCTCGACATTCACGTCAGCACCATGATTCCGGGGCCATGGGCTTCCCTGGGCAACCTGCTCGGCGCCGCAGTCTTCCCGATCGGCCTGATCCTGGTGATTCTGGCGGGCGGCGAATTGCTGACCGGCAACATGATGAGCCTGCCCACCGCCATGTTCGCCCGGCGGATCTCGGCGGGCGCCGTCGCTCGCAACTGGCTGCTGGTGACCTTCGCCAACCTGCTGGGCGCCCTGTTCATCGCGTACTTCTTTGGCCACGTACTGGGGCTGACCGAAGGCGCGTACCTGAACAAAACCCTGGCCATTGCCAACGCCAAGGTGAGCGCCGACTTCGGTCAGGCCTTCATTTCCGGCATCGGTTGCAACTGGCTGGTGTGCCTGGCGGTCTGGCTTTCCTATGCAAGCAAGGACGTCACCGGCAAGATCCTCGGCATGTGGTTCCCGATCATGGCGTTCGTGGCCATCGGCTTCCAGCACGTGGTCGCGAACATGTTCGTGATTCCGGCAGCAATTTTTGCCGATGCCCTGAGCTGGACTCGATTCGTCGAGAACTTCGTCGCAGTGTTCCTCGGTAATGCCGTGGGAGGTGCAATTTTTGTCGGTCTGGCGTATTACGTGTCATATTCGAGGGCCACACAGGCTCCGGTGACCGGCGATGCGGTTGCGACAATCGTGCAATCCACGGGTCACAAGATTTAACGCTTCAGTCGCGCGCACCGTGAACGCGGTACGCGCGGCCTGCTTCTGCCACGCAGCACGCTGTCGAGATAAGCAATGTCAGATCGAATTCTGCTAGACGGGTTTTCACGCAAAGTCGATTACGTACGCATGTCGGTGACCGATCGCTGCGATTTTCGCTGCGTCTACTGCATGGCCGAAGACATGACCTTTCTGCCGCGTCAGCAGATCCTCTCGCTTGAAGAGATCCATCAACTGGCCGAGCGTTTCGTCGCGCTGGGCACCCGTAAAATTCGCCTTACCGGTGGCGAGCCGCTGGTCCGCGCAGGCATCGTCGGCCTGTGCAAGAACATCGCCGCGCTGCCCGGCCTGCGCGAACTGTGCATGACCACCAACGGCTCGCAGCTGGACAAACTCGCCGTACCGCTTTTCGAAGCCGGCCTGACGCGCCTCAATATCAGCCTGGACAGCCTGGACCCTGCGCTGTTCAAGGAACTGACCCGCACCGGCGAGCTAAGTAAAGTGATTGCCGGTATCGACGCGGCCATCGCCGCGGGCTTCCAGCGCACGAAGCTCAATTGTGTGGTGATGCAAGGCCGCAACGATCACGAAATCAACGATCTGGTGGCGTTCGCCATTGATCGGGGCCTGGACATCACCTTCATCGAAGAGATGCCTCTGGGGGTGATCAGCGAACACAGCCGGGCCGAGTCCTTCTTTTCCAGCGAGCAGGTGCGCGAGCGCATCGCTGAACGCTACACGCTGATCCACTCCACCGAATCGACACAAGGCCCGTCGCGATACTGGCGCGTGGCCGAAGCGCCGGACATCCGCATCGGCTTCATCTCGCCCCACAGCCACAACTTCTGTGCCACGTGCAACCGAGTGCGGGTGACGGTCGAAGGCCGCTTGCTGTTGTGCCTGGGCAATGAACATTCGGCGGACCTCAAGGCCGTTCTTCGCGCCAACCCCGGCCAGCCGGAGAAGCTGGAAAAAGCGATCATCGACGCCATGCAGCTCAAGCCCTACCGCCACAACTTCGAGCTCAACGATGACGTGCAGGTCGTGCGCTTCATGAACATGACCGGCGGCTGACACGCATCACCCGTCCTTGCCCCAGTCGTGCCAGTGGTGGTGCGATGTACGGGGCAGCCGTTCAGTCCCGCCGGGACGTGCGCCTCGCTGGCATTTCCAGCAAGGCCCTGGCGACATCGACCATTCGCTGACCCCGCTCCATCGATGAGACGCGCAGCCGTTCGTAGGCGTCGTGTTCACTGAGCTGAAATTCGTCCATCAACAACCGCTTGGCCCGTTCAACCAGCTTGCGTTCATTTAACGCCTGGCGGGCCTCGTCGCGCTCGTCATTGGCGGTCAGCAGGCGCCGCGTCTGCGAATGCAGCATCTCCAGCACCGAACGCCCCAGGTGATGCCCCAGGCCATCGCGCGGCACCGTGCTCAGGTCCAGCGCCTGGACGTTGAACAGCAGCGCCTGATCCGCGCAGGCAGCACTCTCAAGGCTGACCAGCCGCTTGAGCAGCGTGCGATGGTTGTCCAGATCGGCGCGCGCCTGGCGGATGCTCGCCTGACAGGTGCTCGACAGCACCTGGGCCAGACGGGTTTCCACCTCTCGCATGGCATCGATGCGGGCGGTGGTCAGGTCGAACCACATCTGCGACAGCGTCGGATCGACCCGCTCGCTTTCGGACGTTTTCAGCGCCACGGTCCTGAGCCGCGTCACCTGCGCCGAGGTGTCGCTGGCCTGCAGGTTCAGCCACAGGCGCCGCGCTTCATCATCGGCAAACTCGGCGAACGTCTGAAAGCAGCGCTCCTGCCCCTGCACCAGATGTTCGATGCGCTGGCGCACCAGCGTGTCGAAAAAACCCGCCGCGAAGCCGTTCACCCCGATCGCGCGCTCCTGCCCCGCCAGCTCTTTGCCCTGCATGAAATTGAACAGCGCCACCAGCACGCGGGTGACGGGAGGATCGATCGCTGTGTCGGCCGCCTCGAACACCACTGCCAGCAACCCACCGATCAGGCGCGTCAGTGCCGCCGTGGCCTCAACCGGGGTCAGACGTTGATCGCGAATGCGTCGACGCAAGCCCGGCAGATCGTCGAGCGCGTGCATGACGAACGCCAGACGGTTGAACAGCCGCGCACGGTCCGAAGCGCTCGCCGACTCCAGGTCGATGCCGTCAAAACAGGCGACGACACGCTGCTCGACGGCGCTGGCCTGCGCGCTCAATGCATCAAGTCGGGGCAATTGACGGGTGTCCTTGCTGCCCAGATAGACATTCGAATACCCCCGCTCGCGCTGCAAGGCATGCACCCATTGGCTGATCAGCGTGACCAGCTCACAGGTCTGCGCCAGGCCCTCCAGGCCGGCCAACTCACTGCGCCGGGCGGCGAGCATGAAACGCAAAGCGGGCGGCATGTGGGTGTCGGTCATACGCGTCAATTCTCAGGCAGGATTCCCGCCAGTCATGCAAAAGCAGGGCCTTCGCAGGCCTTCCGCCTTCTCGTGCCTCAGCCTTGTTGCGTCAGGGCTTCAAAGGCTTCCTCGATGTCGCTGGCTCGTGTCGGCCGAACCAGCCGTGTGATCTCCTGGCCATCGCGCATGAACACCAGCGTTGGCCAGAGTTTGACGCGGAACGAGCGGCCGAGAGGGCGACCGCTGCCGTCTTCGATTTTCAGCCGGCGCACCTGCGGATAGTCCGCACTCACCTCACCAATCAGCGGTTGTGCGGCATTACAGTGCCCGCACCAGTTGGTGCCGAATTCAATAACGCTGGCGCCAGCCAGTGCATTCACGTCGGCGCGAGTGAGGGTTTCTGGAACGTAGGGCTGGCCGGACATTTCAACTCCCGATGAGGCGTGCGTCGCCTCGTGGCTGTTCAAGGATGGGCGTTTCGGGAATGCGTGCTGGGTGATCGCCTGGCGGCAAGTCTAACCACGCACGCGGTGATGAAACAAAGACCCGCCAGGGCAGCAGCGGTTTCCTCGACATCAAACCACCGATCACTTTCATTTAGAGAGTGACTTGCACAATGAAAGCCACATCGTTAGATTACACCCATCATTTAGAAGCCGTCACCGGTTTCGGAGGTCTGGTCATGAAGAAGAAAAGTTTCGCCGACATGCCCTGCCCGATCGCTCACAGCCTGGAACACGTGGGTGACTGGTGGAACATTCTGATCCTGCGTGACATGTCTTACGGCCTGAGCCGGTTCGATGAATTCCAGAAAAGTCTGGGCATCGCCAGCAATACCCTGACCCGTCGCCTCCAGGGGCTGATGGCGTCGGGGCTGGTCGAGCGCAGCGCCTACAGCGACAAACCGATCCGGTATGACTATCTGCTGACCGAACGTGGACGCGATTTTCGCCCTGTGGTCCTGACGCTCATGAAATGGGGCAGCCAGCATTTCTCGGCCAATGGCTCGAACATCGAGCTGATCGACGAAACCACCGGCGAGCCCGTCGATCTGGTGCTGGCCGACGCCAACACCGGCAAGCGCATCAGCATGCGCGATCACAGCCTGCGCTACAAAGGCGAAGACAGTATTTCCGCATGGCGCCTGGAGACAGGACGCGCCCGTCGCGATGCCTATCGCAAGCACCTTCCCCCTTCCCAACCTCTGCTGATCAACAGGTAATCCGCGATGAACAACCCCCAGACCGTCACCGAGCCCGCCGCCGCTGCTGCGCCGTCGAAACCCGCCCGGGGCAAACGCTTGATGCTGTTGCTGCTGGTGGCCGTCATTGTCGTCGCTGCCGTGATTTTCGGCTTGCACTGGTGGACATTCGGGCGTTTCCTCGAGTCGACCGACGATGCCTACGTCGGTGGCGATGTCACGGTGATCGGGCCCAAAGTCCCGGGCTACATCACCGCATTGAAGGTGGTGGACAACCAGTTCGTCCACGCCGGCGATCTGCTGGTGAAGATCGATGATCGCGATTACCTGGCCGCGCTGGCCAAGGCCGAAGGCGCGGTGGCTGCGCAGGAAGCGTTGCTCGCCAACCTGGACGCCACCGAGCAGTTGCAGCATGCAGTGGTAAGCCAGGCCAAAGCCGGCATCGACGCCGCGAACGCCGAAACGGTGCGCTCCCGCGATGACCAGAAGCGTTATGAGGTGCTGTCGGGGCGCTCGGCCGTGTCGATCGAAAGCTTCCAGCGTGCCGACGCCACCTATAAGACCGCCCAGGCCAACGGCGCCCGCGCGCAGGCTTCCCTGCTCGCCTCGCAACGCCAGCTCGACGTCATCGCCACGCAGAAACAACAAGCCCGCGCGGCCCTGGCCCAGGCTCGCGCCGAACGTGATCTGGCGCGTCTCAATGTGGCCTACACCGAGCTTCGCGCGCCGGTCGACGGCGTGATTGGCAATCGCCGGGCGCGCGTGGGCGCCTACGCGGGCGCCGGCTCACAGCTGCTGTCCGTGGTGCCCGCGACAGGGCTGTGGGTCGACGCCAACTTCAAGGAAGACCAACTGACGCACATGCAAGTCGGCCAGGCCGTCACCATCGAAGCCGACGTCTTGCCGGGCCAGGTTTTCCACGGTCACCTGAACAGTCTGGCGCCCGCAACCGGCTCGCAGTTCAGCGTCCTGCCGCCGGAAAACGCCACCGGCAACTTTACTAAGATCGTCCAGCGGGTGCCGGTGCGGGTGTACCTGGACGGCGACGACGGCAACCTCGGCAAATTGCGTCCGGGGCTTTCGGTGATCGCCCGTGTCGATACCAAGGCCGCGGCGCAAAGTGATGGCGCGCAAACCGGAAACGTCGCCAGCGCGGTCGACGGGAAACCCGCGCCATGAGTGCAACTCTCGCCACCCCCGCCGCTCCGACAGCGCGAAGCAACGGCCCGGTCGACGCGGCCTCGATGCCGACGATGGCGAAAGTCCTGGCGTTCGCGAGCATGTGTCTGGGCATGTTCATCGCCCTGCTGGACATCCAGATCGTGTCGGCCTCGCTGCGTGACATCGGTGGCGGCCTCTCAGCGGGCTCCGATGAAACGGCGTGGGTGCAGACCAGTTACCTGATCGCTGAAATCGTCGTGATCCCTCTTTCCGGCTGGCTTGCCCGGGTGTTTTCCACGCGTTGGTTGTTCTGCGCGTCCGCTGTGGGCTTCACCCTCGCCAGCCTGTTGTGCGGGCTGGCCTGGAACATCCAGAGCATGATTGCCTTCCGCGCGCTGCAGGGGTTTCTCGGGGGCTCGATGATCCCCATGGTGTTCACTTCGGCCTTCATGTTCTTCACCGGCAAACAGCGGGTGATCGCCGCCTCGACCATCGGCGCCATCGCTTCCCTGGCCCCCACGCTCGGGCCGGTGATCGGCGGCTGGATCACCGACGTGTCGTCGTGGCACTGGCTGTTCTACATCAATCTGGTGCCGGGTATCTTCGTGGCGGTCGCGGTGCCGATCCTGGTCAACATCGACTCGATGGACCTCAAGCTGCTGCGGGGCGCCGATTACATCAGCATGGTGTTTCTCGCGCTGTTCCTCGGTTGCCTGGAATACACCCTCGAAGAAGGGCCGCGCTGGAACTGGTTCAGCGACCAGACCATCCTCACCACGGCGTGGGTGTCCGGCGTCGCCGCACTGGCGTTCATCAGCCGCACCCTGCTGGTGAAGAACCCGGTGGTGGACCTGCGCGCCTTGAGCGACCGCAACTTTGCGCTGGGCTGTTTCTTCTCGTTCGTCACCGGGATCGGTCTGTTCGCGACGATTTATCTGACGCCACTGTTTCTCGGCCGGGTTCGCGGGTACAGCGCGCTGGAAATCGGTGAGGCGGTGTTTTCCACCGGCGTGTTTCAGCTTGCTGCCATTCCGGTGTACGGGTTTCTGGCCAACCGCGTCGATCTGCGCTGGATCATGATGTTCGGGCTGTCACTGTTCGCGTTGTCGATGTGGGACTTCTCGCCGATCACCCACGACTGGGGCGGCCATGAATTGTTGCTGCCGCAAGCCATTCGCGGCTTTGCCCAGCAGATGGCGGTGCCGCCAACGGTCACGCTGACCCTGGGCAGCCTGCACCCCTCACGCCTGAAGCAGGCCTCGGGGTTGTTCAATCTGATGCGCAACCTGGGCGGCGCCATCGGCATTGCGGCCTGCGCCACGATCCTCAACGACCGCACCAACCTGCACTTCACTCATCTGGCCGAGCACCTCAATACCCGCAATGAGGCGATGAACAACTGGTTGAGCACCGTCACCGGCAACTTCGCCAATCTGGGGCAGAACGCCGCTGATGCCAGCCAATCCGCGCTGCACCAGCTCTGGTTGCTGACGTACCGTGAAGCGCAGACGCAGACCTATTCGGACGCATTCCTGGCGATCATGGTCTGCTTCATCGTCGCGGTTGCCATGGTGCCGTTGATGCACAAGGTCGTGCCACCGAAAGCTCCGTCAGCCGACGCGCACTGACCGAAGAGACCGCCCTCACCATGACTACTCACTCACTTGCGCACTCTGTCTCGAGGACAGCCCCATGACCGCTCAGGCCTCTCGCTTCACCCGCAGTGGCGTCTTCGCCTTCGGCGCGCTGTTCACTGCCCTGGTCGGCTGCACAGTGGGCCCGGACTACCAGCGCCCGCCAGACACCCTGACCGCCACGTACCAGAATCAGTCACTGCTGCAGCAACGGGTTGGCGAGACGCCGGCCCCCGCACTGGACAGCTGGTGGACCGGGTTCAATGATCCCGAACTGAACCGGATCGTTCAGCGTGCGCTGGATCAGAACCTCGATCTGGCCGCCTCATTTGCGCGGGTTGAACAGGCGCGCGCGGTCGCGCGACAGGCCGGCGCCATACGCCTGCCCCAAGGCGCCCTGGATGCGCGGGTGGTGCGTCAGCGACAGTCCACCGAGAGCGCTCAAGGTGAGGTGGGCAGCGCATTTCCCGGTTACGAACGCAACCAGACGCTGGAAACCCTCGGCGTCGGCGCCAGCTGGGAAGCGGATCTGGCCGGCGGTCTGAAGCGTGATGAAGAGTCAGCGTTCGACGAGGCCCAGGCGGCCGAGGCCAGTCATGCAGGCGTGCGCATTTCGGTCGCCGCCGAAGCGGCGGACGCCTACTTCCGCATTCGAGGCGCTCAACAGCGCCTGGCGGTTGCACAGGATCAGATCAACACCCAGGACAACCTGCTGAACCTGATCAACGACCGCATGGGCAGCGGCCTTGCGACCCATCGCGAGCAAGCGCAGGCTCAGGCGCTGGTGTTACAGGCGCGCGCGACGCTCCCGCCCCTGCGCACCGAGCTCGCCACTCAGCTCAACCGGCTTGACGTCCTGATGGGCGCGCAGCCTGGCACCTGGTCACACACACTCAGCAACGGCGCCCGACCTTACAGCGTGCCGACCATCAGCGACAGCCAGGGACCGGCGGATCTGCTGCGGCGCAGGCCCGACGTGATCGCGGCCGAGCGCAGACTGGCGGCGTCGAACGCGCGCATCGGTGCGGCGATCTCCGAGTATTACCCGAAAGTCTCGTTGTCCGGCCTGCTGGGCTTCGACACGGCCCACAGCGGTGAATTGCTCACCTCCTCGGCCTTTCAGCCGCAGGCGATCCTCGGCCTGCACTGGCGCTTGTTCGACTTTGGCCGCGTCGATGCGCAAGTCGCGCAAGCCAAAGGCGCTAATGCTCAAGCCCTCGCCGAATACCGCCAGTCAATGCTCAAAGCCACCGAAGACGTGGAAAACGCCATCGTCACGCTGGTGGAGCTGGAACGCCAACAAGCCGAAGTGGATCAGGAAGTCGCCGCGCACCAGACCGCACGCGATGCCGCGCAGGACGCCTACACCGGTGGCGCGATCAGCCTGGTCGAAGTGCTGGATGAGGACCGCCAGTTGCTGACCTCTCGCGATCAACTGGCGCAATTACGCGCCAACGACGCGCGCGCGGCCGTGTCGACGTTCCGCGCGCTTGGCGGCGGTTGGCCGCAAGCGAAAAGGGACGTGACTAAACAATGAGTCGCGGAACGGACCGCGGTGGACAGCCACGACAGCGATGGCGGCAGAACCTGCGCCTTCGTGAGTAAGCTCACTCCCACAGAGGTCTCCGGTTATTCCAGAACGCTCGGGCCACACCCAACGCCCGCAGGAGCTCGCTTGCCCGCGAAGAGGCCTGCAGAGCTGCCGCAACGGTGACGGTAAACCTCAACACAGTCACTCCCGCAAGGCCCTCCCACGGCGCCTTCGCGGCAGTGATCGGTATCCGCTCAGCCCTTGATGAAGCCCAGCAGGATTTCGTTGATTTCTTCAGGCTGCACGTTGCACATGCCGTGGGAACCGCCTTTGACCACGTGGAGGGTCGAGTCCTTCACCAATTCGTGGCTCTTGTAGCCAGACGCAACGATCGGCACGATCTGGTCGTCGTCGCCGTGCAGAATCAGCGTGGGCACATCGATCTTTTTCAGGTCTTCGGTAAAGTCGGTTTCCGAGAATGCCTTGATGCAATCGAACTCGCCCTTGACGCTGCCCAGCATGCCGAGCGCCCAGAACGAGTCGATGGCGCCCTGAGAAACCTTGGCACCGTCGCGGTTGAAACCGAAGAACGGCACGGCCAGGTCTTTGAAAAACTGTGAGCGGTCGGCGGTGAAGCCTGCACGAATCCCGTCAAACACCTCCATGGGCAGGCCCTCAGGGTTGGCGGCGGTTTTCAGCATGATCGGCGGAACGGCGCCGATCAACACGGCCTTGGCCACACGCGAGGAACCGTGACGACCGATGTAACGGGCCACTTCGCCGCCACCGGTGGAGTGCCCGATCATGATCGCGTCTTTGAGGTCCAGCGCTTCGAACAACTGCGCCAGGTCATCGGCGTAGGTGTCCATGTCGTTGCCATCCCAGGTCTGGCCGGAGCGGCCGTGACCACGGCGGTCATGGGCAATGACGCGATAACCTTTCTGGCCAAGGAACAGCATCTGTGCATCCCATGCATCGCCGTCCAGCGGCCAGCCGTGGGAGAACACGATAGGCTGGCCAGTGCCCCAGTCCTTGTAGAAAAACTCGGTGCCGTCTTTCAGCGTCAGAATAGACATGAAGCGCAATCTCCGGGAAATATGCAGGGAACGTACAGCGTAGACCGGGATTGTGACGATGCATTGAAGAAATGTGCTTGTTTACAACCGATCCACAGCTTGCACTGGCCTCTTCCCGGCTGACGCCGGTCCTACAGACGCTGCAGGCCTTTCGTAGGACCGGCTTTAGCCGGGAAGGCGCGGATGTTGCGCCGGCAATCAACGGGGCGTTCAACACTTCCACCGGAAACATCCGCGTGAGCGCGGCCAAAATGCGCCGCCGACGTAATCGCGCCGCCGCTAGAGTTGCATCCCGTCCCGCCCGATGAGCACGTTGCCCGGCAGTGCCGCAGCATGCTCGATCAGCCAGGCATCCAGTGTATGGCCGATGTGGGTCAGCACGCCGCGCCTTGGCTGCAGGTTGTCGATGATCTGCAGAGCCAGCGTCAGATCGTTATGGTTACGGGGGGCTTGCGCCTGGGGCGGCATCGAGCAGTCGAGGATCAGCAGATCGAGCGACTGGCGCTGCAGAAACGCCGTCGTCTCCTCCGGCAAGCCGACAGTGTCGGTCAGGTAGGCGACACGACGCCCGCCGCCTTCAAGCAGGTAACCCAGCGTCGGCCTGGAATGCACCAGCGGCAACGCCGTCACTTGCAGCTCAGCGAATGCGCGGCTTTCGAACGGCATGAACGGCTGACTGAAATCCAGTATTCCCGGGTGTTTGTACAGGTCCGCCAGCCCTTCCGGATCCGCCGGACCATGCACCGGAATCACCAGCCCCTGCCCCCAGCGCAGGTGCAGCAGGCCCTGCGCATGGTCAGCGTGGTAATGGGTCTGGAAAATGCCGCTCAGTGTGCGCGGTGCGAAGCGTTCGGTCAGGTCCGTGAGGCCGCTGTCGATCAACCAGCGTTGCCCCTCCAACTCGATCAGCGCGCAACAGGGCCGTCGGCGCAACCGCGGGTCGGTATGGGCCGCCTCGCACGCCCGGCACTGGCAGCCGTAAACCGGCACTTGCCGCGCATCCCCTGTTCCCAGCAAGGTCAGGCGCATGCGTGCTCCCGGTCGATGCGCTGCAGCAACCGCGCGACGGTCTGTTCGAGCGCGCCGGAATTGTCCAGCAGCATCAATGAAGGATCGTGCTCGATCAGGTCATCGGCAAACTGCGCATTACGAGCCAGCCGCGCTTCGATCTCCTGCGGCGATTCACGGCCGCGTTCCAGCAAGCGATGACGCAGCACCACCTGATCGACGCTGAGCAAGACCACCAGCATGTCGGGATAACGCTCGCGGGCCTGGGCCAGATGCCCGCGCGAACCGTTGACGAGCACGTCATGCCCGTCGCTCAGCCATTCATCGATCTCTTTGCCGATGCCGTAATGCAGGCCGTTGGCAAACCAGCTCAGGGCGAATGCACCCTGAGCCTGCATGTCGCTGAATTGCTCGACGCTGACTGCCTGGGCGGCCTCGCCCCTGGCTTCCGCGGACCGGGTGATGACGCGGCGCACGATCCTGCAGCCGCGGGCGGCCATGGCTTCGCGCGCGGCATCGAGCAGGCTGTCCTTGCCCGAACCGGACGGTCCGATGAGATAGATCAACCTGCCTGCCATCAAAACACCCTCTTCGCTTGCCGCCAGACTTGCTGAATGACCGGTAACGTGCCCACTGCACGGGCGTGGATCAGGTCGCCGCGCAAGCCGCTGCGGATTTCACCCCGGTCATGCAGCCCCGCTGAACGCGCAGGCGCCAGGCTGACCGTGGTCACCGCACGCGCCAGACCGGCGCCTGACAGCGTGCCGGCGCCATCCTGCTGCGCCGCCTGTTCCAGCTGATCGCCCAGGGCGAACGCCGCCTGCAGCAGGCTGGCCGGATAGTAATCGCTGGACAGAATATCCAGTAGCCCTTCTTTAGCAAGGGTAGCCGCTGCGATGTTGCCCGAGTGAGAACCGCCACGAACGATGTTCGGCGCGCCCATCAGTACGCTCATCTCCAGTCGGCGGCAGGCTTGCGCCGCTTCCAGTGTCGTCGGGAATTCGGCGATGGTCATGCCGTAACCTGCGGACTCCTCGACGTGCTCCACCGTGGCATCATCATGGCTGGCGACCGACAGACCGCGGGCCAGGCAGATATCGACGATCGCCTTGCGGTAACGGTCGCTGTAAATCTTCGAGTTGGCGACCTGTTCGACGATGAACGCGTCCATCTGCTCGCTGCTCAGGTGATATTTGCCCATGTAGTACTCGCGGTACTTGGATTCAAGGGCAAACTGACGCTGACCCGGCGAGTGGTCCATGGTCGACACCAGTTGCACCAGCGGCTGTTCAACCAGATCGCGGAACACGCTGAGCGTGTCCGGGTGACAGACTTCGCAGCGCAGGTGCAGGCGGTGCTCGGCGCGGGTCATGTCAGCGGCGTTGGCGCTGGCGATTGCCTCGACCATCCCGGGCAATTGCTGCATGCGCTTGCCCTTGGGATTCACATCCCCGATCGACAGCGCGTCGAACACCGTCGTGATGCCCGCGGCGATGATCTGCGCATCGTGGCTCATGACCGCCGAGGCCGACGGCCAGTCCACGCCGGGACGCGGGCTCAAGTGTTTTTCCAGATTGTCGGTGTGCAGTTCCACCAGTCCCGGCAGCAGGTAGTCGCCGTCCAGGTTCTGCGCCTGTGGCAGGTGACTGACGCCACGGTCGACGTCGTCGATCAGGCCGTCGCGCAAGACCACGGTGCCCGTGAACACCTGATCGGCGGTGACGATGCGCGCATTGGTCAGAATCTGTTCGTTCAGCATTGCTGCAACTCCTTGGCCGTCAGGCTCTTGTCGGACAGTGCTTGCGGGGTCATGTCCAGATGGCGGTCCGATACCGCTTCGCGGGCCAGACGGTCGTGGAAGATGCCGATCACCGCAGTGCCGGCGCGCTTGGCCTCATTGATCAGTTCGAGCACCACCTGACGGTTGCCGTCATCCAGCGATGCGGTGGGTTCGTCCAGCAGCATCACCGGCCAGGGCACCATGAAGCCGCGCGCGATGTTGACGCGTTGCTGCTCGCCGCCGGAAAACGTACCCGGCGCCAGCTGCCACAAGCGCTGGGGAATGTTCAGGCGGCTCAACAGATGTTGGGCACGGGCCTGGGCATCCTCACCCCGCCAGCCTCGGGCAAGCGCCGGCTCCATCACCACGTCCAGCGTCGCCACCCGAGGAATCACCCGCAAAAACTGGCTGACATAGCCCAGTGTCTGCTGACGCACGGCCAGCACATCGCGCGGCACGGCGCCGACCAGCTCCAGCCACTGGCCCTGGTGTTGCACGCGAATGCTCCCGCCCGCTGGCAGATAGTTGCCGTAGAGCGTACGCAGCAGCGTGCTCTTGCCTGCCCCGGAATGCCCGTGCAACACCAGGCATTCACCGCCACGCACCGAGAAACTCAGGCCGCGCAGCACATTGAGCACCACCCCGTTCTGCTGATGCAGGGTGAAGGTCTTCGAGAGGTCACGGACCTCGATCAGCGTGTTCATCAAAGCCACTCCATAAGCCGGATCAGGGCGGTCATCAAGGTTGCAGCACCGAAGACACCAGCAACTGCGAATACGGGTGTTGCGGATCGTCGAGGATCTGATCGGTCAGCCCGGTTTCCACCACGCGCGAACGGCGCATGACCATCAGCCGGTCAGCCAGCAATCGCGCCACCGCCAGGTCGTGGGTGACGATCACCACCGCCAGATCCAGTTCGCGGACCAGCCCGCGCATCAGGTCAAGCAGGCGCGCCTGTACCGAGACATCCAGCCCGCCGGTCGGCTCATCCATGAACACCAGGCGCGGCCCGGAAACCAGGTTGCGGGCGATCTGCAGGCGCTGCTGCATGCCGCCGGAAAAGGTCCGTGGCAGGTCGTCTATACGCGCCGGATCGATTTCCACCTGATTGAGCCAGTCGAGCCCTGCGGCGCGCAGTTGCTGATAATTGCGGATGCCCTGAGCCATCAGCCGCTCGCCGATGTTGGCGCCGGCCGACACCGCCATGCGCAGGCCGTCACGGGGGTTCTGTTCGACGAACCCCCATTCGGTGCGCAGCAACGTCCTGCGCTCGGCTTCGCTGGCGCTGTAAAGGTCCAGCCACGTCCCCTGCGTCGTGCGGTAATCGATCACCCCGCTGTCCGGCGGACAACGCCCGCTGAGCAACGAAAGCAGTGTCGATTTGCCGGAGCCGGACTCGCCGACGATGCCCAGCACCTCGCCCGGGTAGAGCTCGAAACTCACGTCCTGACAGCCCTTATCCGGGCCATACAACTTGCTCAGGCCGTTGACCTTGAGCAGCGGCAGCGCCGGGTCGGCGGCCACGGCCTGATGAACCTTCTGAGCGGCATTCATTGCCCTGTCCTCCCTTCGTTGACGCGCTGGGCGCAGTAATCGGTGTCCGAGCAGACGAAGCTCTGAGTGCCCTGATCATCCAGAATCAGCTCATCGAGGAACGAGTCATGACTGCCGCAGATCGCGCAGTTGTGCGCCCATTTCTGCACCTCGAACGGGTGATCCTCGAAATCCAGGCTGGTGACGCGGGTGAAGGGCGGGACGGCGTACAGGCGTTTCTCGCGACCGGCGCCGAACAGCATCAGCGCCGGGCTCATGTCGAGTTTCGGGTTATCGAATTTGGGGATCGGCGACGGGTCCATCACGTAGCGCTCATCCACCGTCACCGGATAGGCGTAAGCCGTGGCGATGTGGCCGAAGGTGGCGATGTCTTCGTAGAGTTTCACGTGCATCACACCGTAGTCGTTCAGCGCGTGCATGGTGCGGGTCTCGGTTTCCGAGGGTTCGATGAACCTCAGCGGCTCGGGAATCGGCACCTGATACACCATGATCTGGTCGCTGTGCAGCGGCGTTTCCGGAATCCGGTGGCGGGTCTGGATGATCGTCGCTTCAGGCGTACGCTCGGTGGTCGCGACACCGGCGGTGCGCGCGAAGAAGCGGCGAATCGACACCGCGTTGGTGGTGTCGTCGGCGCCCTGGTCGATGACTTTGAGCACGTCTTCTGCGCCCAGAATGGCCGCGGTGAGTTGCATGCCACCGGTGCCCCAGCCGTACGGCAGCGGCATTTCACGGCCCCCAAATGGGACTTGATAGCCGGGAATCGCCACCGCCTTGAGCAGGCCGCGACGGATCATGCGTTTGGTCTGTTCATCCAGATAGGCGAAGTTGTAAGCCTCATCGCGAGATTCCCGGGGTGAGGGACGAGGTTGCGTAGCAGCGTTCATCAGGCTTGCTCCTTGGCAGGCGTGCGCAGTTTGCGGATCAGCTCCAGTTCGGCCTGAAAGTCGACGTAGTGCGGCAGCTTGAGGTGCGAGACGAAGCCGCTGGCTTCAACGTTGTCGCAGTGCGCCAGGACGAATTCCTCCTGTTGCGCCGGGGAGACGATTTCTTCGGCGTACTCGCTGGCACGCAGGGAGCGATCCACCAGCGCCATGCCCATGGCCTTGCGTTCGGCATGCCCGAAGGCCAGACCGTAGCCGCGGGTGAACTGCGGCAGTTCGCTGGCGGAGCCGACGAATTGGTTGACCATTTCGCATTCGGTGACTTCGATCGAGCCGATGGAGATCGCGAAACCCAACTCTTCCGGCTCGATCCAGACGTCCACTTCACCCACGCGGATTTCCCCCGCGAAGGGATGATTGCGGCCATAGCCGCGTTGCGTGGAATAACCCAGCGCCAACAGGAAGCCCTCGTCCCCGCGCGCCAGCGCCTGCAGACGCTCGGCGCGGCTGGCCGGGTATTCCAGCGGCTCGCGGGTGATGTCGGCGACCGGCGTGCCGGTATCGACCTCCTCCTTGATCAGCCCTTCCCTGGCCAGCAGCCCCAGTACCCGCGGGCACGCCTCGACGCGGGCATCGGCGCGGGTCTGCGGCCCTGCATAGTCGCCTTCGGCGAGCAGGCTGAAATCCAGCAGGCGGTGGGTGTAGTCGAAGGTCGGGCCGAGCAACTGGCCGCCGGGCACGTCCTTGAACGTGGCCGACAGACGACGATTGAGCAGCATGTTCGAGGTGTCGATCGGCACGCTCGCGCAAAAACGCGGCAAGGTGGTGCGATAGGCGCGCAGCAGGAAGATCGCTTCCACCAGATCGCCGGCTGCCTGCTTGATGGCCAGCGCGGCCAGTTCTTCGTCGTACAGCGAACCTTCGGTCATGACCCTGGCCACGGCCAGCGGCAGCTGTTGCTGGATCTGCGCGACGGCAAGCTCGGCGACCGACGTGTCACCCCGGCGTTTTTTGGCCAGCAGCTTGTGGGCGTTATCGATGGCCTGCTCGCCACCCTTGACGGCAACGTACATCAGGCACCTCCCTTGGCAATGGCGGGTTTGAAGGCGACCTGAGTGCTGCGTGGCAGGCCCATCAGCTCGCTGCCCGCGAGAAAAAACACATCGATGCCGCGGGGGAAGTCGTTACGTGAGTCACGCTCCTCCCAGAACGCCTCCTGCAGCGGCAGACTGACGTGGTTCTGGTGCTCGATACCCGGCCCGCGCAGCGTCACCTGACGGCCGCCCTGCAGGCTCGGCAGCTGAATCAGCAGCGTGCACGACTGGTCCGGGTAACGGTCGTTGCCCAGGTCGAACCCGCTGAGGTCGTGCAGCTGGCTGTCATCGAGCAGCGCGAAGCGTGCATTCTGTCGGTCGCTGACAATCGGGCAACCGCAATGAAATGTCAGGTTGGCGCGGATCGCCTGGGTGTCGAAGGCGGGCGCCAGCCACAGCGGCGTGTCGACATCCAGCAACGCCAGGCACAACGCGTGGCTTGCCGCTGCGAGACCCTCCAGGTGCGGCGGAGTCTGTGCGCTCGACAGGCTCTGGGCGATGCCGGGACCGGCCAGTGCCTTGAGCGCCGCGCGAAAACTGCGCTGCGAATCCAGCACCGGATCAGCGAAAGCAGGCTGTAACAACGACGCAGTAACGAGAGAGGTGCTCATCAGTTTTCTCCTCTGACCAGCGTGAAGAAGTCCACCTTGGTCGCGGCGGTTTCGGCTTGTTGTTGTGAACGGCGTTCGGCGTGGGCCAGCGCCAGCGGTTCGATCAGCTCACGCATCCAGTGAGCCTGTTGCGCGCCTTGCAGATGCGCGTCGGCCAGCGCCGCGAGTTCGGCCAGCGCCTTGTCGCGACCGGCCAGGTAGCTGTAACCGGTGCGCCCGTCGGCCAGCCGCACCACACAGCGGGTGACGCTCATTTCGCCGACATTGAACGGCGCGCCATTGCCGCCCATGCGCCCACGCACCAGGGCCATGCCAATTTCCGGCGCGCGGATCAGTTGATACTCGGCATCGCGCAGGGCCGCCTCGTGAGGCAGCAACTCGGCGCGGCGGCTGCGCGACAGCACGCCGATCCAGTGTTGACGGGCCGCATGTTCCGGCGCGGTGTCGAAAGCGGATGTTGCAGTCATCGAAGGCATCTCCATCAGGTGACGATCTGATACTGAAAGCGGTCGGAGCGGCTGGTGGAATGAGCGATCTCCACGGGCTGTCCGCTGGCATCGCGGGAAAGGGTGAGCACGGTCAGCGCGGGCAGATGGCGCGGCATCAACAGCACGCTGGCCTCTTCCCGGCTGGGCAGACGTGCCCCGATCAGGCTGAACGTGCGGGTCAGCGCAAGGTTGCGCGCGGCCAGAAACTCGCGCACCGAGCCACTCTGGTAGTCCGCCAGCAGGCCGGCGCGCGTGGCGCAATAACGGTGGCGAATCAAACTCACCGGCTGGCCGTCAAGGCGGCGCAGGGTCTGCAGTTCGATCAGCGGCGCGTGCTCTTCCAGGCCCAGATGCTCGGCTTCTTCACGCGTGGCCAGACACCGGCGGCGCTGCAACAGAACCGCTTCGACGCCATGGCCCAAGGCAGAAAGCGACTGGCTGTAGGCGCTCTGCGCCGCCACCGGATACACCAGCGGGCGACCCAGCACTTGCGTGCCTTTGCCCTGGCGACGCAGCAGGCAGCCCTCGCGCACCAGTTCATCGATGGCCCGGCGGATGGTGTGGCGATTGACCTCGAAGCGTGCCGCGAGCCGGGTTTCGGCCGGCAGGTATTCACCCGCGAGGTAGCTGCCGAGTTCGCTGCGCAGGGTTTCTGCCAGTTCGCGGTACATCGGTTCACGGCACTCGGGGTCAGCTTGTCTAGACAAATGCATGGCTAAAAAAAGGGTTCGCACCCTCTCCTGTCGTGATCGTTAAATGAATTGCTTGCGCAGGCGCTGGGAGAAGATGTCGATGACGCTGACCACCACGATGATCACCAGCAGCACCGCGCAGGTCTGGGTGAACTGGAACGCGCGGATGTTTTCCCAGAGGATCACGCCGATGCCGCCGGCGCCGACCATGCCCACCACCGTCGCCGAGCGCACGTTCGATTCGAAGCGGTAGAGCGCATAGGAAATCCACAGCGGCATGACCTGCGGAATGACACCGAAGATCACTTCCTGCAGCGCACTGGCGCCGGTCGCCCGCACCCCTTCGACGGGACCTGGGTCGATGGCCTCGACGGCTTCGGCGAACAGTTTGGCAAGCACGCCAGTGGTGCTGATCCACAGCGCCAGCACACCGGCGAACGGACCCAGCCCCACTGCGACGACGAAGAGCATCGCGAAGACCATTTCATTGATCGAACGGAAGGCGTCCATCACCCGGCGCAGCGGTTGGTGAATCCACCACGGCGTGATGTTGTCCGCGCACAGCACGCCCAGCGGCACCGAGCAGACGATCGCCAGCAGCGTGCCCCACAGCGCGATGTGCACGGTGACGATCATTTCCTTGAGGTAGGCGCGCCATTCGTGGAAATCAGGTGGAAAGAAATCCGCGGCGAAGGTCGCCATGTTGCCGGCGTCGCGATACAGCGCCAGCGGGTTCATTTCGGCGCCGTGCCAGGCCCAGCCCATCACGGCCAGAAACAGGCCCCAGCTCAGGTATTGCAGCCAGTTGCGCTTGCCCCCGGCGGTTTCAAGGTATGCAGCGTGAGTGGTCATAAACAGTCCCGTTGGCTAACACTCGAACAGCGATATCGGGCGCGGCGCCCACCTGCAGCGGCGCCGCGCCGGTCACGTCAGCCCGCCTTGGCGGTGCTCTGTTTTTCCAGTTCGGAAATGCGGTCCTGCAGCCTGGTCAGGCCGGCGTCGATCTCTTTCAGGCGCGCGGCTTTTTCATCGGCGCTCAAGCTGGTGCTGGCGGTGGTTTCGGTCTTCTGCTTGAACAGTTCAAGCTGGCGGATGGTCAGCAGCTGGTCATCCGAAGACTTGAGGAACTTGCCCATCTGCATGTTCTTCAACACGCTCTTTTCTTCGTCGGTGTCGCCGTAGTGCGCGAAGAAATCGCGGATCTTGTTCTTGGTCGCGTCGGACATGCCTTTGCGCCAGACCATCGGGTCGGCCGGGATGATCGGCGACTTCCAGATAACTTTGAGCAGGGCTGCCTTGTCCGGCTGAGTGACTTGCAGACGGTCCCAGCTTTCGGTGTTGAAGGTGGCGACATCCAGCTGACCCTTGGCCACGCTCAGGGCGTTGACTTCGTGGCTGGAATTGAGCGTGCGCTTGAAGGCGGTGGCGGCGTCGACGTTGTTCTTGGCGAACACGTAATAGCCAGGAACCAGATAGCCGGACGTGGAGTTTGGATCACCGTTGCCGAAGGTCAGCTCTTTGGCGTGCTTGAGCATGTCCTCGACCGAATTGATCGGGCTGTCCTTGCGCGCGATGATCACGCTCCAGTAGCCCGGCGCACCATTGGCGGCGGCAGTCTGGGCGAAGATTTCGCCGCCCGAGCGGTCGACCGCTTCCATCGCTGCCTTGTTGCCCAGCCAAGCCACGTCGACCTTGTTGAAACGCATGCCCTGGATCAGGCCCGCGTAGTCGGACGCGAAGGTGGCGTAGACTTTTAGCCCGGTCTTTTTCGACATGTCGTCGAGAAACGGCTGCCAGACGCTTTTCAGGTTTTGCGAAGACTCGGTGGACATGATGCCGAAGTTGATTGTGCTTTCGTCTGCGTGCGCGGCGCCTGTCAGGCAACCGGCAATAAGGGCGGCAGACGCGAGCACGCGACCGATACGGTTCAACATGGAGAGCTCCTGAAACGTGGGTTGAGGTGTTGCTGTTGTGGTCGTGCAGCGCTGACGGGCAACGCCATCCAGCGGCGCGCTCAGGCCTGTGCCAGCGTCAGTCGCGCGGGGCGCTCGGCGTGACGGGCCTGGTCGGCGAACATGAGGCTGGCGTCGGCGTCGGCGCCGTAAAGATCGTTGAGGAACTGGCCGCTCAGGTCAGCGCCATTGCCGTCGAAATGAATGCGGCCGTTTTTCAGCGCCACGGCCCGAGGGCAATAGCGCACGGCGTAATCGACCTGATGCAGAGTTACCACGACGGTCTTGCCGTCCTGGCGGTTGATGTCGGCGAGAATTTCCATGACCTTGCGCGCGGACTCGGGGTCCAGCGAGGCGATCGGCTCGTCGGCGAGAATGACCTCGGCCTGCTGGGTCAGCGCCCGGGCGATGGCGACCCGTTGCTGCTGGCCGCCCGACAACGTCGAGGCGCGCTGCTTAGCCAGATCCGCCAGGCCGACGCGGGCCAGATTGGCCATCGCACGGTCTTTCTCTTCGGCGTTGAACAGGCCCAGACTGCCACGCCAGCGCGGCATGCGGCCCAGACAGCCCAGCAGCACGTTGTCGAGCACACTCAGGCGATTGACCAGATTGAATTGCTGAAAAATGTAGCCGATGTCGGCCCGCAGACGGCGGACCTTGCTGTTGAGTCGTCCCGAAACCTGCACTTCACGCCCCAGCACCGTGACGGTGCCACCGTTGGCCCGGTCGCAGCAGGCAAGGCCTGCCAGGTGGCGCAACAGCGTGGACTTGCCAGAGCCGGACGCGCCGATCAGCGCTACCATTTCTCCGGGTTGTATAGACAATGCCAGGTCAACCAAAGCGGTCTTGTGAGCGAATGTCTTGTTCAAGCGGTCGACATGGATAGCTGCGTTCATGGGCTTCTCTTGTCTCATCTTGTCGTGTGGATCCGGCGTCCTGCCACAGGCGAAACGTGCGCCTGCCAGTCCATGGCTGCGTTCGGTGCGAGTGACATTAGGGGCAGCCTGTGGCAGTTCGATGAACCGAAGATGACCGCGGGATAACAGTTCGTTGACTATTTGGTGCGGGATGATTCGCGTATTTTGTCGACATGTTCGAGCAGAACAGCGGCCTTGGCAGGATGCGGGCTAGACAAGTCTTACGACTGGATGAGCGCGCTTGCCCACGATGGCAGCGTATCGATTGTTAAATTTACGACAGACAGCGTGTTCTCGCGGGCAAACACGCGCATGGAGTGTCCACCGCCACGTCCTTCGCACAGGCGCACCGGGATGAACTGCACACAAATTCTCACCGTCATACTGCTCGGCGCCCTGCCCCTGATAGCAGGCGCCGACAATCAGGAGAACCGCACCTTGGCTGCAACCGGCTCTGCCCATTACCGCTTCGAACGCCTGAACGTCGACTCCCCGGACGGTCAGCGCCATTACCGCCTCGACATCGGCATCCCGCGCAACGCGGCGCCAGCCGCTGGCTATCCGGTGATGTACCTGCTGGATGGCAACAATGCGCTGGCCGAATTGCAGGACAGCTGGTTAGGCGAACTGGATGCGGGCGCTGCGCCGCTGCTGGTGATGATCGGCTACGACATCGACGGCACCTACGACGGCGAACAACGCACCCGCGACTACACGGGCGACACGGCGTCGGCGTTCCTGACGACGATCGAAACCGGCATCAAGCCGAAGGTGCAGGCAAACTGGTCGGTGGACCGGAAACGGCAAACGCTGTGGGGGCATTCTTTCGGCGGGCTGTTCGTGCTCGATGCGCTGCTGGCAAGGCCCGACGCGTTCCAGACCTGGATCGCCGCCAGCGCCTCGCTGTGGTATCAGCCGACCACCTTCGATAAGGGCATGGCGCTGCGGGCGTTGGCGCCAGAAACAGCGAAACACGTGGTGATCGTCAAGGGCGAAAGAGAAGGCAAGCCGCCGATCGCGCAATTCGATGGCGGCTCGCCGCAGAGAAGGCAGCAGATGCAGGCCGTGCCCGCCGACGCCAATCGCCTGCTGGCAGAGCACCTTGCTACGCTGCGCGGCACCGAGGCCAGTTACCGGGCGTTCAACGGACGCAACCATGGCCAGATGTTCACCACGGCACTGCATCTGGGGTTGCGGATGGCGGCCGGATTGCCCGGCCAGCCGTGAGTCCCGCTCTTTAGGCTGCGTTGACGAAAGTCAGATCCGGAACGTGCCCACCAGATGCTGCAACCGCGCAGTCTGGTGTTCGAGGTGCCTGCAAGCGTCCAGCGTCGACTTCAGGTTATCCACGCCTTCCTGATTGAGGGTGTTGATTTCCGTGATGTCGACGTTGATCGACTCGACCACCGCGGTCTGTTCTTCGGTGGCGGTTGCAACCGACTGGTTCATGCCATCGATTTCGCCGATGCGGCGGGTGACGCTATTCAGGCGTTCGCCGGCCCGATTGGCGATGGTCACGCTGCTTTCGCTTTGACGCTGACTCTCGGTCATGTTCGCCACCGCGTCACGGGCGCCCACCTGCAGCTCCTCGATCATCCCCTGCACTTGTTGCGCGGAATCCTGGGTGCGATGCGCCAGGTTGCGCACTTCGTCGGCGACCACGGCAAAACCGCGCCCGGCTTCCCCGGCACGCGCCGCCTCGATGGCCGCGTTGAGGGCCAGCAAGTTGGTCTGCTGAGAGATGCCGGTGATCACTTCCAGAATCTGGCCGATGTTGGCGGTCTTGTTGTTCAGGGTCTCGATGTTCGCGCAGGACTCGCTGATCTTTTCCGACAACTGATTCATCGCCTTGATGGTCTGCGTGACCACGCCCTGGCCTTCGGTCGCCAGTTGCGTGGCTTCGCTGGAGTGCTGCGAGGCGAGCGCGGCGTTCTGCGCGATCTCCTGGGCCGCGGCGCCAAGCTGGTTGATCGCTGCAGCCACGCTGCTGGTGCGGCTGGACTGCTGATCGGAGTTGCCCATGGACGAGTTGGACGCACCCACGACCCGCGCAGCGACTTCACCCAATTGGCCTGCGGTAGAAGCGACCTCGCGGATCGAGCCGTGGATACGCTCGACGAAGCGGTTGAAGGACAATGCCAGCGCGCCGAACTCGTCCTGCGAGACGATCGACAGTCGCTTGGTCAGATCGCCTTCGCCATCGGCGATGTCCTGCATCGCCCGGCCCATCTGGTGCAGCGGCTGCATCAGAACGCGAATCAGCAGGCCCAGCAGCAACATGATGATCGCGACGGCAATCACCATCGCCAGGATCGCCGAAGAACGGAATTCGCTGAGCATCGAATAGGCGGCGTCGCGGTCCAGCACCAGCGCCACGTACCAGTTCGCCGAAGACAGGCCTTCGACCTTGGTGAAGGAAATGAACTGCGCCTTGCCGGCCGATTCGATTTCGTAGACGCCAGGCGCGATTTTCGGCGCGCCACTTGGATAGGCTTCACTGACGTTCTTCAGGACCAGCTTGCTGTCAGGGTGAATCAGAATCTTGCCGTCGGCGCTGACGATGTAGGCGTAACCATGGCCGCCGAAGTTCAGCGAGTTGATGGTCTTGCTGATGGCGTCCAGGGAGATGTCTGCCCCGGCAACGCCGATCATCTGGCCCTGCTGGCGGACCGGCGTCGCCAGGGTCACCACCAGTTTGCCGGAAGAGGCCGCAATGTACGGCTCGGTGACGATCGTGCCCTGCGCCGCATCGGCGGCCTTGTACCAGCCGCGGGCCCGTGGATCGTAGTCCGCCGCACGGTTACCCGCCGGCACGGAGAACATCACGCCGTCCTTGCCGCCGAAGTAGCTGAGCTGGAAGTTGTCCGGGTAAACCGGCAGCCCGACGATACGTGGCAGGCCGCTGACCGCAGGGCCATCAGCCGCAATCTGCTGGGCCATGGAATACAACAACTGCGTGCGGCTATCGAGCCAGGTTTGAATATTCTGAGTTGTCAGACTTCCTAACTGTTGCAGTTCGGTATCTACGTTGTTCTTCAATGTTTCGCGCTGGCGAAAGTCGTTCACCAGAATGAAGCACGAGAAAGCAACGACAACTATCAATGCAGCGGCCAGCAGGATCTTTCTGCTGAAACCCAGACGTTTGATCATACGATTGTGTCCATAACCAAGAATAACAGCGACGAGAATGCGTAGCCGATCGGGCGCGCGCTGCGCTTTGTACGGGGTTGTTCAAAGAAAGGGAAGACGCGGCCCGAAATATACTTCGGCTGACCGGCGACAGAGTTTAGTACCGATCGTCGTGGACACTCGAAGAACGATTTTTATAGGCGGGGGGAAATGACGTTATGTTTAAACATCCGGCGAAGCCTATTTAACGGGATCCAATTATGTGCAGCGCAATGATTAACCATCGCGCTGCGTAGTTGGCATAAAAACATTACTTGGCGAACAACTGCCCCATGTCTTTGAACGCTTTGAACTCCAGCGCGTTACCGCAGGGATCGAACAGGAACATCGTGGCCTGCTCGCCGACCTGGCCTTTGAATCGGACGTAGGGTTCGATGACGAACTTGACGCCCTGCCCCCTCAGCCGATCGGCCAGCGCCTCCCATTCCTCCCAGCCGAGTACGACTCCGAAATGCGGAACGGGCACATCATGACCATCCACCGCATTGGTCCCGGCATGGGCCTGGGAGTCGGTCTGAGGGTGTTCGTGGATGACCAGTTGATGGCCGAAGAAATCGAAATCCACCCAGTGATCGCTGGAGCGGCCTTCCGGCAGGTTGAACACGTTGGCGTAAAAGTGCCGGGCTGCCGCCAGGTCATGAACGGGGATGGCGAGGTGAAACGGAGATAGCTTCGGGCTGCTGGCGGTCACGGGTGATGCTCCTCTTAATGGGCTGCGGCCATCTTTACCCATTGAATCATTGATGGAAAGATCATAATTTTCGCGCCGAGCCACAATTATTTCGATCAGTGAGTTGCCATGATTCGCGAGCTTAAAACCTTCATTGCTGTCGAGCGCCTCGGCACGTTCGTCGCTGCCGGCAACCAGATCGGCCTGACCCAGTCTGCGGTCAGCGCGCAGATTCGCACGCTGGAGAAGTCGCTCGGCACCCCGTTGTTCGACCGCAGCGGCCGCAGCGCGACCTTGAACGCCGCGGGCTTGCGCGCGCTTCCTATGGCCCAGGAAATCGTCGCGCTGTACGAGCGCATGACTGCACCGTCCATCGACAGTGGTTATTTCGGGGAATTGCGCATCGGCGCCATCGCCACGGTGCAGACCGGACTGCTGCCTGCGGCCCTGGTGCAGTTCAACCGTCAGGCGCCGACGGTCGAGGCGAAGGTCATTCCGGGTGTCTCGCAAACTCTGCTCAACAGCGTCGACGCGGGCGAGATCGACCTGGCACTGCTGATCCGACCGCCCTTTGCGCTGCCCAAGGAACTGCATCTGGAGATCATCGAGCGCGAGCCCTTCGTGTTGATCGCCCCGGCCACCGCCGAGGGCGATGACCCGCTGCAACTGCTGCGCGATAATCGTTTCGTGCGCTACGACCGGCACTCGTTCGGCGGGCGGCAGGTCACGCGCTTTCTGCGTGCGCAGAAAATCGACACCCGTCCAGGTCTTGAGCTGGATGAGGTCGACGCCATCGTTCGCATGGTCGAAGCCGGCCTTGGCGTGTCGCTGGTACCCAGAGCCGGGCTGTGGCTGGAGCGCGCGGCACAGATCCGCATCATTGAACTCGGCGCCCTGACCTTCTACCGGGAACTGGCGATGGTCATGCGCCATGCCAACCGGCAGTTGCCGTTGCAGCGATTGTTCAGGGAGTGCCTGGCGACCTCCTGCACGCTACAGCCTTCGTGAGAACGTTCGGGTGATCAACGAATCAGTCGACACCGCATATCCCGGTGGGCGCTGCAAATGTTTGTAGGACCGGCTTTAGCCGGGAAGCGTCGGGCGTCATGCCGTTGATCGAGGCGCTGTTAAAGACAGTTGGCTCACTCCCACAGGTTTTGGACTCCCCTGACAGCGCCGCGAACCCTTGCAGGAGCGCGCTTGCTCGCATCCGCTTCTGTTCAGCTGCACTCATTGCGACTGCAAATGACACCGCACCCATTCCCCTGCCGCGGCGCCTTTGGCCGGCAGCAGGGTTTGCGGCCTGTCGCAGCCGGTGGTTGCCTTCGGGCAGCGGTCCCTGAAAAAACAGCCTGTTGGCAGATTGCGGTTGCCAGGAAGCTCCGTCGGCGCCGAGACCTGGGTCTCATCCACGGCAACGCCCAGCCGTGGCACAGCCTCCAGCAGCAGTTGCGTGTACGGATGGCGCGGGCGCTCGAGCACGTGGGCAGCGCTGCCCAACTCGACGATCTGCCCCAGGTACATCACCGCGACCCGGTCGGCCATGTGCCGCACCACAGAAACGTTGTGGGAAATGAGGATGTAGGTCAGGTCGCGGGTGCGCTGCAGTTCGGCCAGCAGGTTGAGGATCTGCGCCTGCACCGAGATGTCCAGCGCCGAGGTCGGCTCGTCGAGCACAATGATGTCCGGGTTCGACGAAAGCGCGCGGGCGATGGCGATGCGCTGGCGTTGCCCACCGGAAAACTGGTGTGGGAAACGGTCCATGTACTCCGTGCGAATGCCCACCTGTGACGCCACGTTGGCAGCGATCTCGCGCATGTCGCGGCGTGGCGCGGAACGCTGGACGAACAGCGGTTCGGTGATCACCTTCCACACGGGCAGGCGCGGGTCGAGCGAGGATTGCGGGTCCTGAAAGACGATCTGGACGTTGCTGCTGCGCTCTTTGGCATCGTTATAGATCCAGTCCAATCGCCCGGACGTCGGCTTGATCAGCCCCATCAGCAACTGCGCCAGCGTGCTCTTGCCGCAGCCGGACTCGCCGACCACGCCAAGGGTTTCACCGGCGCGGACCTGCAGGTCGATGCCGTTCAGGGCATGGGCCAGGGCCTTGGGTCGGCCGAGCCAGTCCTTGCCCATCGGATAGTGCACGCGCACGTCTTGCAGACCGAGGATGGCCGGACGCTCTGCGGGGGAGGATGCGGGGGCGGTGCCGGTCATGACAGCGACTCCTGTACAGACGGGTGGGACGGCGCACTGAGCCAGCACGCGCTCTTGCGGTCGGCTTCGGCGTCGAGGGTTTGCATCGGCGGGCGCTGCACGCATTGCGCCATGGCGAACGCGCATCGATCGCGAAACGTACAGCCTTCAGGCAACGCCGAGAGGTTTGGCACCTGACCCGGAATTGTCATCAGCGCCTGACCGGGCTCAACCTGTTCCGGCAGTCCGCTGAGCAGCCCCTGGGTGTAGGGATGCCGCGGATCAGCCATGACTTGCGCGGTGATGCCCTGCTCCACCACGGCGCCGGTGTACATGACGTAGACCCGATCGCAGAACTGCGAGACCAGCGCCATGTCGTGGGTGATCAGCAGGATCGCCGTGCCGCGTTCACGGGCCTTTTCCCGCAGCAGCAACAGCACCTGGCGCTGCACCGTCACGTCCAGCGCCGTGGTCGGTTCGTCCGCGATCAGCAACTGCGGATCGCAGGAAAACGCCAGTGCGATCATCACCCGCTGACGCATCCCGCCCGACAGCTCGAACGGGTAGCTGTTCATCACCTGCTCGGGGTCGGCGATGTGCATGTCGCGCAGCAGGGCAACCGCTTTGGCTCGCGCATCGGCCTTGCTCAACTGCTGATGATGAATGATCACATCGAGCATTTGCCGACCGATGCGCCGGGTTGGATTCAATGCGGTCATCGGCTCCTGAAAGATCATCGCCGCATCGCGGCCGCGCACGCTGAGCACGTCCTTTTCCCGGGCAGTGAGCATGTCGCGCCCAAGGATGTTGAGGCTGCCACTTTTGACCTGATAAGCGCGCTCGGGCAGCAGTCGCAGGCTGAGCATGGCAGTCACCGACTTGCCCGATCCGGACTCGCCGATCACACCGACGATTTCCCCCGGATTGACGTGCAGGGAGACGCCGTTGAGCGCCTTGACCGTACTTTTGTAGGCCGGGAACTCGATGCTCAGGTTATCGATGGCCAGCACCGGCGCGCCGCCACGCGGGTGAATTGGAGTGTGCGTCTGCATGGTCATTTCCCCTGCTGGCGTGGGTCGAGCAGGTCACGCACGCCGTCGCCCAAGAGATTGAAACCGGTGGCGGTGATCAGAATCGCCAGCCCCGGAAACGTCGAATACCACCATTGATCAAGGATGTAATTGCGCCCGGTCGCCACCATGGCGCCCCACTCCGCAGTGGGTTGCTGCGCGCCCAGGCCGATGAAACCCAGGGCCGAGGCCATGAGAATCGCGCTGCCGATGTCCAGGCTCAGTTGCACCAGCAACGGCGGCATGGCGTTGCGCGCCACGTGCCACAACACCATGTGCCAGCGTCCGGCGCCGAAGGTTTCGGCGGCCTTCACGTAGCCCATCTGACGGATGCTCAGCGCCTGGCCACGCGCCAGTCGTACGTAGAACGGAATGCGCACCAGCGTGATCGCCAGCATCGCGTTGAACAGACTCGGGCCCAATGCGGCGGCCAGGGCCATGATCAGCACCAGCGACGGCACCGACAGCATGATGTCCATCAAGCGCATGATCAGGCTGTCGAAACGCCCGCCAATGATGCCGGACATGCAACCCAGCAGACCGCCGGCCAGACACGAGGCAAACGCGACGAACAGCCCGACGCCCACTGACTGCCGGCTGCCGTACAGCACACGGCTGAACAGATCACGGCCCACTTCGTCGGTGCCGAACCAGTGCGCCGACGAAGGCGCCGCCAGTCGCTGAGTGAGGTTCAGGGCGTTGGGGTCGTGGGACGCCAGCCACGGCGCGAAGATCATGCACAGCAGCACCAGCAGCGTGATCACCAGCCCCGCCATGGTCAGCGGGCTGCGGCGGACCTGATGCGCCAGATAGGCCAGTTTGTCCTGCCAGCGCGAAGCTTTGGGCAGCGGCGCCACGACGGGCGCGGAAAGTGGAGCGGACATTTCAGTTGACCTCGCCGATGCGCGGGTCGATCAGGCGGTACAGCAGATCGATCGCCATGTTCAGCAGCACATAGATGAAAGAGACCAGAATCGCGAAGCCCATCACCGCCGGGAAATCCAGCGACTGGATCGACTTGACCACGTACGCCCCCATGCCGGGCCAGGCGAACACCGTCTCGGTGAGCACCGCGCCGTAGAGCAGATCGCCCAACGTCAGGCCCAGCACCGTCACCGACGGAATCAGCGCGTTGGGCAGCGCATGGCGCAGGATCACCGCCCATTTCGACAGGCCGTACGCCCGCGCGGTGCGGATATAGTCTTCGCCCAGCTGATCGAGCATCGCCGAGCGAATCTGCCGGGCCACGACGCCCAGGTTGACGAAACCGAGCGTGATCGCCGGCAAAATCAGATGCTGGACCGCGTTGAAAAACAGGCCCGTGTCGCCGGCCAGCAAGGTGTCGATCAGGTAGAACCCGGTGACCGTGGGCGGCGGGTCAAGCCCTTCATCGATCCGGCCACTCCCAGGCAGCCAGTTCAAGTGACCGTAAAACAGCACGATCAGCCCCAGTCCGAGCCAGAACGCGGGGGTGGAAATCCCGGTCACCGCCAGCGTGCGGGCAACCTGATCGATGAAGCGGTTGTGGTAAACCGCCGACAGCACGCCCAGCGGCACACCCACCAGAATCGACAACGTCAGCGCGGCCAGCGCCAGTTCGAGGGTGGCAGGAAAGAACGCCTGCAAATCTTCCAGCACGGGACGATGGGTGCGAATCGACGTGCCCAGATCGCCATGCAGCAGATCCAGCATGTAACGCCCGTATTGCTGATACAGCGGCAGGTCCAGCCCCAGCTGGTGACGAATGTTCTCGACAATGGCGTCGGTGGCACGGTCCCCGGCAATCAGGCGCGCAGGATCGCCCGGAATCAGGTGGGAAATCGAAAATGTAATCAGGGAAACGCCGAAGACCACCAGCAGCAGGCCGCCCAGGCGTTTACGCAAAAGAGTCAGGAAGGCCATCAGGCACCTCGGTCACGCATGAAAATCGACTACACGAAACAGTTCGCGGACACGGTCTTGCCAAGCGCCCCGGCCACTGTAGGAGCGAATGCATGGATGAGGCGATGAATCAGCAGGCACATCTTCAACGGATGTGCCGCCGCTCACTCACGCATTCACTTGCGCAGGGACTGGCGCTGTGGCAAGACGATCACTTCTGCCCGACGCCCCCTCGGGGATCGCGGGCGACAACGACTTACTTGGTGATCGTGCCGATGTTGAACACCTGCTCAAGCATCGGGTTGAACACGTAGCCCTTGACCTTTTCGCTCATCGGCAAGGTGTACGCCTTCTGGTACAGGTAGGCGTAGACGCTGTCATTGAGCACGATCTTCTGCGCCTGCTGATACAGCTCGGTGCGCCTGGCCATGTCGTTGGTGGTGGCCGACTCGCGGATCAGCTTGTCCACCGCCGGGTTGTCGTAGAACGAACGGTTACCCGCCAGCCCTTTCAGCTTCGAATCGAAGAAGAAGTTCATGAACATGTAGGGGTCGGCGAAGTCCGGGCTCCACGAGCCGATGGCAACGTCGAAGTCACCGGTGCCCAGGCGCTCGCGCATGCTGGCGTTGGCCAGCTTTTCCATCTTCAGGTTGACGCCCAGCGATTGCAGGCCGGCTTGCAGGGTCAGGCCGATCGGCTCCCAGTTCGGGTCCTTGTCCGAGTACATGAAGGTCAGGTTGCTGATCTTCGGCGAGACCTTGGCCAGATCGTCCTTGGCCTTGGCCAGTTCCTGCCTGAACGCCGGCTGCTTGTCGTCGTAGGCCCACATGCCCTGCGGGATAGGACCGTTCAGCGTCTTGGCCTTACCTTTGAGAATGCCGTTGATAATGCCGTCGTAATCGAGCGACTCGACAATGGCGCGTCGTGCATCGGGGTTATTCATCGGCGGCTTCTGGGTGTTCAGGTACAGCAAGGTGACGCGCAACGACGGGTAGTCGCCGACGACGATGCCGGACTTCTTGGCCAGCGCTTCGAGCTGGTCTTCGGGCATGTCCTCGATGATGTCCAGATCACCGTGTTCCAGCTGCAGGCGGCGCACGGAAGCCTCGCCGATGATCTTCACCACGACCTTTTTCAGGGTCGGCCGGGCCCCGGCGTAATAGCTGTTCTGCTCCATTGTCAGGGTCTGGCCTTTCTGCCAGTTCACCAGTTTGAATGCGCCGGAGCCTGCGGTGTGGGTCGACAGATACGCATCGGCGCCTTCGGTTTTCTTCGCGACGTCCGGGTTGATGATGGCCGCGCCGTTGTGCGCCAGGGTCGAGAGAAACGGCGCGTAAGGCGCCTTGAGGGTGAATTTCACGGTCAGCGGATCGACCACCGACACCGTCATGTCATCGGGGAATGCGCCGGACGGCCCCTGCTTGAGCTTCATCACCCGGTCGAACGAAAACTTCACGGCTTCGGCGTTGACCTCTGCGCCGTCATCGAACTTGTTGCCCGGCTTGAGCTTGAATTCCCAGGTCAGGTTGTCGGCCGAGGTCGTCCAGCCACTGGCGAGCTCGCCTTGTACCTCGGTGCTGCCCTTGCCGTCCTCGACCTTGTAGGTCACCAGCCGCTGATAGGCCGGGTAGGTCACGGTCCAGTCGTTGTTGTCGATGGTCACGGCCGGGTCCAGGGTTTGCGGATCGGACGGCTTGCCGATCATCAGCGTGTCCTGAGGCACAGCGGCACTGGCCGATTGCCAGGCACCAAGGCCCATGGCGGTACAGAGGATGGCCATCGCCAGCGAATGCGGAGTAACGATTGATTTCATGCCGGTTCCTTGATCGTTCGATGTGTGGAAGTTCGTCAGGTTTGTTATTGAAGCTATACCGGGCAGTCAAAGCTCAGATGCCTTGCGGCCTCCGAAATGGCGCGCCCTGCTCGTTCGAGTTCAGGTCGCTGCCAGATTCAGCCGGGATTCATGAACGTCCCGGTCAGGTGTCGCGTGTCGGTTCAGGTGCTGTGGCCGTCAGTTCGCGAGGCGGATCGAACCATCGTCGATCAGCGGATACTGGTCCGCACCCGGCAGCTCGTAGTGCCACCATTCACTGTCGATGTAGGTGAAGCCGGCAGCCAGCATGATGCCCAGCAGCAGCAAGCGATTGCGTTGCACGTCGGCGGGCAGATCAGCGAAAAACTGATGTGAGTGGGCGCGCATGTCGTCAAACCCCGTGCCCATGTCCAGCGCCTTGCCGTGCGCATCGATGAGGGTCAGGTCCACCGCCACGCCGCGGGTATGGTGCGAGCCCAAGCCCGGATCGCGCACGTATTCCGGGTTGGGCAGCGCCTCCCACAACAGCGCCTGGGCGTAGGGCGGTCGATAGGCATCGAAAATGCGCAGGCGCAGGCCTGCCTGCCGGGCCAGCACACTGGCCTGGCGCAGCCGTGCCTCGGCATCGCGGTGCAGCAGGCAGCGCGGGTCCTGATAAATCTGTTTGCCGGCCAGGTTGTCGACACCGGCATAGATCAGATCGACCTCGACCTGCAGCGCGCGGGCATCGACTTCGACGAGGGGGCTATTCACGTAAACACACTCCAGATCAGGTAGCACACGTTCAGATTTCTGGCCGGCCGGATGCGCGATGCATCACTCGAACTGGCCGAACAATTGTTGCAATTCACGGTTCTTCGCAAGCCGCTCATCGAGGCGATCGCCGTATTTTTCCGCCACGGCCGAGACCATCAGGTTGAACAGACAGGTCAGCGGTGCCAGCGAATCCCAGAACTGGCCGACATCGGCGTTCAGTTGCAAGAGGTCCATCGGATAGTCCCGCGCCCATGGACAGTGAAAATCAGTGATGAAAGCCAGGGCCAGGCCCTGTTGATGAGCGACTTCGCAGAACGTGCGGGTCACCGACGAGTAGGTGCGAAAGTCCGCAATCACCGCGTAGGGGTTGTCGAACTGCGAGTTCAGCGATTCGGCATAGGTGCCCGACAGTCCGTCGACGTAATAGACCTTGGGCCGAATGTATTCCAGGTGCGTGAAGAAGGCATTGAGGATGCCGCGCGTGGTCTGGATGCCGACGATGAACACCGCATCGGCGCTGAACAACTGCTCGACGATGCGCCCGAACGTCTCGCTGCGGGCCAGGGCGTACACCCGTTGAATGGCCTCGAGCTCGCGGTTCATCGAGCGCTCCAGTGCATCGTCGTGGGTGCTCTCTTCACGGAACGCGCCGAGCCGGTCAGTGATGACCCAGGGACTTGCGCTGTCGCCACGAAGACTCTGTTTGACGTCGTCGATGTTGCGGTAGCCCAGCGAGCGCAGGAAACGCCCTACCGAAATGCCGGTCGTGCCGGTCTGCTGAGCAATGCTGTCGGCCGTCTCGAAAGGCAGCTTTTGCGGGTTGGCCAACAGGTACCCGGCAATCCGCTTGCCCGTCGGCGTCAGGTCGCTGAACCGTTGCTCCAGGGTGTCGAGAAAGGGACTGCTGGCCATGAGAATTCCGCTGGAAACACACGCTGAAATCAATCGGGAAATGTTATTGAACAGTCATTTCTCGACAAGATGTTACCAACATAACATCGGTTTTCGAGGTGGCACAATGGTTTTCTTCAAGAGATTTCAACAGCGCAAATGTGTGTTTCAGGGTGGTGCGACAGGTGCGCGAGATGCGCTTTTCGGGGGCAAAAAATGCGCTGCCAGAGGCGTGTCGCAGGAGCATGGTCTGGCCAGTAGACGGCGAAACGGTGGTCGCGAATTCCAGACCGCCACCGCGTCCGGACGACGCGGTAACCGAATGCGGACCTGTTTCCGGTTGATAGCGGGGTAAGCCCCGCTACTGCATCCGAGCGGCAATCAACGTAAGTTGGTCTTCGCCAACTCAAGCACCTGATCGGCCTTGCCATTCATGACCGCTTTGAGCATGAACAGGCTGAAGCCCTTGGCCTGAGCCAGCTTGATTTTCGGCGGCAGTCCCAGTTCCTGCTTGGCGGTGACCACGTCCACCAGCACCGGCCCGGGATGCTCGAACGCTTTTTTAAGCGCGTTCGGCAGATCGGCGGAATCTTCCACCCGAATCCCCAGGATGCCCGCGCCGATGGCGATATTGGCGAAGCTGGTGCTGTGCAGATCGGTGTCATGGGGCACGTAGCCGCTGGCCTGCATCTCCATCGCGACAAAGCCCAGCGAGCTGTTGTTGAACACCACCATCTTGATCGGCAGGTTGAGCTGGCGAATGGTCAGCAAATCCCCCATCAGCATCGAAAGGCCCCCATCGCCGCACAACGCGACGACCTGTCGGTCGGGGAATGCCGCCTTGGCGCCCAGCGCCTGGGGCATGGCGTTGGCCATCGAGCCATGGTTGAACGAGCCCAGCAGCGAGCGCTGGCCGTTCATGGTCAGATAGCGAGCGGCCCACAAGGTCGGCGTGCCCACATCGACCGTGAAGATCGCGTCGGGATCAGCATAGGCATCGACCATGCGCGTCAGGTATTGCGGATGAATCGGCTCGCCATGGGGCGATGGGGTCGCCAGTTCGTCCAGTTCCTCACGCGCCGTGGCGTAATGCGCCAGCGCCTTGTCGAGGAATTTGCGATCGGTGTGAGCCTTGAGGCGCGGCAGCAAGGCGACGATGGTTTCGGCAATGCCGCCCTGAAGGCCCAGCGTCAGCGGCACTCGCCGCCCCAGCGCGGCAGGATCGATGTCGATCTGGATGATCTTGGCCTTGTCGGGGTAGAAGTTGCGGTAAGGAAAGCTGCTGCCGAGGATCACCAGCGTGTCGCATGACATCATCGCGTGGTACCCGGAGCTGAAACCGATCAGCCCGGTCATGCCGACGTCGAAGGGATTGGCGTATTCAATGTACTGCTTGCCGCGCAGGGCATGCACGACCGGCGCGCCCAGCTTCTCGGCCAGCGCCACGACCTGATCGTGCGCGTCGGCGCAACCGGCACCGCAGAGCAAGGTCACCGCCTTGGATTTATCGAGAATGTCCACCAGCCGCTGCAGGTCGGTCTCGGTGGGGATCACGCGCGCAGGCGCATGGTCGACCCACTCGGCCTTGGCGTCGGGCGCCGGGCTCAACGCGACATCGCCCGGAATGACGATCACCGCGACGCCGCGCTGACTGATTGCAGCGCGCATCGCGCGTTCAAGCACACGAGGGAATTGCTCGGCGCTGTGCACCGCTTCCACGAAATGACTGCATTCCTTGAAGAGATCGGTGGGATGGGTCTCCTGAAAGTAATTCAGGCCGATTTCCGAAGAAGGAATCTGCGCGGCGATCGCCAATACCGGCACGCGGCTGCGGTGGCAATCGTACAAGCCGTTGATCAGATGCAGGTTGCCCGGACCGCAACTGCCGGCACACACCGCCAGCTTGCCGGTGGACGCCGCCTCGGCAGCGGCTGCGAAAGCGGCCACCTCTTCATGGCGGGTGTGCATCCACTTGATCTTGCCCAGGCGCTCGAGGCTGTCGGTCAGACCGTTCAGGCTGTCGCCACTGACGCCCCAGATCTTCGAGACGCCTGCTGCGGCGAGGGTTTGGGCGAGGTAGTCGGCGGTGGTTCTGCTGGACATGGGGCAGGTTTCCTTGTCGAGTCGAATTGAGCGCGCGATGCCGTTGCCAGCGTCGCGCGTGCTTTCAAATCGACCGGCCCCGCCGTGCACAGTTCAGTGCGATCGGGTGTGCAGCCGTCGTAAAACCCGCCACTGCGTCATGCCTGTCACACAACCCCCGCCCTTACACTGGCGGTTGCACGACAGGTCTGCCGGGCGCCGCCACCTGCACTTTCGGGTTGACCGGCATAGCGGTCGGCGTCGCATATTGCTGTTTGAGGTGACCATCCTGATCGAGCAGCCAGGCGTCGAGGATCTGGCGCACCACCGGACCTGCCACGCGACCGCCCGCTTCGCCGTTTTCGATCATCACCGACACCACGATTTTCGGGTTGGCGGCGGGCGCAAAACCGACGAACAAAGCGTTGTCGCGGTGGCGTTCCAGGGTTTTATCGCGGTTATAGCGCTCGCCCTGCTTGATCGCCACCACTTGCGCCGTGCCGCTCTTGCCGGCAATGCGGTACTGCGCGCCTTGCGCCGCGGCCCGCGCGATACCACGCGGATCGTGCATCACGGACTGCATACCGTTGTTGACCTGATCCCATTCGCGCGAATCGCGCAGGACGATGTTGGGCATCGGATGCTCGTCGACCGGCGCCACGCCGCCGATTTCCCTGGCCAGGTGGGGCCGGTTCCACACGCCCTTGTTGGCGATCAGCGCCGTGGCCTGTGCCAACTGCAGCGGCGTCACTTGCATGTAGCCCTGACCGATGCCGAGAATCACCGTTTCGCCCGGGAACCAGGCTTGCCGACGGGTGATACGCTTCCATTCCTTGGACGGCATCAATCCGGCGGACTCTTCGAACATGTCCAGCGAGACTTTTTGACCAATGCCGAACATGGTCAGGTAATCGTGCAGCCGATCAATGCCCAGCTTGTGCGCCAGGTCGTAGAAATAGGTGTCGTTGGATCGCATGATCGCGGCGTTCAAGTCTACCCAGCCATCGCCGGAGTGGTTCCAGTTACGGTACTTGTGGTCAAAATCGGGCAACTGGAAATAACCGGGATCGAACACACGGGTCGAAGGCGTGATGATGCCGCTGTCGAGCCCGGCGATGGCCACTTCCGGCTTGATCGTGGAACCCGGCGCATACAGGCCGCGCAGCACGCGGTTGAACAACGGCCGGTCGACCGAATCGCGCAACGCCGAATACTCCTTGAAGCTGATGCCGGTGACGAACAGATTGGGGTCGAAACTCGGCTTGCTGACCATCGCCAGCACTTCGCCTGTGGCAGGGTCGAGCGCCACCACCGACCCGCGTCGATCACCCAGCGCCTCCTCGGCGGCTTCCTGCAGCTTGATGTCCAGGCTCAAGGTGATGCTTTTGCCCGCGACCGGATCATGGTGGTTGAGCACCCTCAGCACCCGCCCCTGCGCGTTGGTCTCGACCTCTTCGTAACCCACGTGGCCGTGCAGTTCGTTCTCGTAGAAGCGTTCGATGCCGGTCTTGCCGATGGACTGCGTGCCGCGATACTCGACCTGATCGAGTTGCGTGGCTTCCTTCTCGTTGATGCGCCCGACATAACCGATCGAGTGCGCAAAATGCGCGCCCAGCGGGTAATGGCGGACGAACTGCGCCTCGACGTCCAGCCCCGGCAGACGGAACTGGTTCACCGCCAGCAGCGCAATCTGCTCCTCGGTCAGCTCATAAAGCAGCGTCACCGGCACGAAGCGATGCGGTGAGTTCTTCATGGCTTTGTCGAAAATGATGCGGTCTTCGTCCGGGAGATTGAGGATGTGCATCAACTCCTCGATCACCGCATGCCAGTCGCCCGCGCGCTCGCGGGTCATGGTCAGGTTAAAGCTTGGACGGTTGTCGGCGAGGATCACCCCGTTGCGGTCGTAGATCAGCCCGCGCTCGGGGGGAATCGGCAATACATGCACACGGTTGTTTTCAGAGATGGTCGAGTGATAGGCGTACTGAGTGACCTGCAGGAAGTACATCCGGCAGACCAGCGCAATGCTGAGCACGGTCACGAACAAGGCACAGGCGATCAACCGCTTGTTGACCAGCCTGGTTTCCTTTTCGTGATCCTTGAGGGGTATCGGATCGGGCATTTCTACAGCTACTCGGTGAAGATGAAGACGACAGACACAGCGCCCGCGTGGGGATTATCAGGACGCAAATGGCGTGCACGATACCAAGAAGTGACCGGTTTCACGGCGCGATCTTCATGAAAATCCTGTCATGTTGAGCGAAGCTGGCAAGCGATATCTGCGTATCGACATTTCTGCGGCAGTGCTTCTGACGCGCTGTGCGAGCCTCTTTTTGTTGCGCAGAACAGCACAATCGACACGGCTGTTGCATGACAGATGACATCAGAAGAATCGGATCAGGTTACGCAGAAGCGAATCACTGCCCCCGCAGACCTGCCAGATGCTCTAAATCAAGGGTGTGGGCACGGGCGGATGGTCATCGAACGCCCACTCAATAATCCGGCAAACCCTGGACTGTTGCGAAATCGGTAACGGTTATTTACGAAATGAGGACAATGCAACGTCTGGTAACACATCTATGATTGCCACCAGCGTGGAAAAGATGACAGCGGGCAAGGCAATGCCCCCGCTCAGTGTGCGCCTCTCGCTCACCGGCAGACCAGAGACCCAGTGTCACACCCCCGCTCGAGCAAGACGCCGGGCACATCGTATGCCCGTCCAACCGTGAATAAAGAACGCTGAACGCCACTCCGACACGGACCATTCCTGCAATGGCCCGTGAAGTCGCGTTCGCAGGAGCCCTGAATGACAGAAAAATCCAAAGGCTTCACCCGCCGCCAGTTGCTCAAGACCTCCGCTGCCTCGCTTGCAGTCGGTGCCGCCGCAACGGCCAAGGCCGCCACCGTCGTCGGTGTTCCCCAGTGGGTGCCGTTCGATCACAACGGCCCGATGCACTACGACACCCCGGGCTGGCAGTTCTTCACTGACGCCGAAGCCGCCACAGTCGAGGCGATCGTCGCCCGGCTGATTCCCGCCGACGACCTGAGTGTCAGTGGCAAGGACGCAGGCTGCGCCGTGTTCATCGATCGCCAGCTGGCCGGCGAGTACGGCACCTTCAGCCGCCTGTACATGCAGGGCCCGTTCGAAAAAGGCACGCCCATGCAGGGCGACCAATCCGAACTGGTGCCGCGTCAGCGCTACCGGCTGGGCCTGGCCGGACTCGACGCTTACTGCCAGAAACAATTTCAGAAGGGCTTTACCGCCCTCGCCGCGCCCGATCAGGACAAGGTGCTGACCGGTTTGGAAAAAGGCGACATCGCGCTGGACGGCATCGACGCGAAACTGTTCTTTCAGCAAGTGCTCGGCAACACCATGGAAGGCTTCTTCGCCGACCCGGTCTATGGCGGCAACCGCGACATGGTGTCGTGGAAAATGATCGGCTTCCCCGGTGCCCGCTACGACTACCGCGAGTACATCGGTCTGCATAACCAGAAGCTGAATCTGGTGCCGCTCTCCATCATCGGCAGCTCCGCCTGGACCAAGAAGGGTTAATTCGACATGGCCAAAAAACTACCTTCCACGGATGTCGTGGTTGTCGGACTCGGCTGGGCCGGATCCATCATTGCCAACGAACTGGCGGACGAAAACCTCAAGATCATCGGTTTCGAGCGGGGCCCGTGGCGTGACACCGCAGCCGACTTCAACGTCGCCTCGGCGGCCGACGAACTGCGCTACAACCGCCGTCAGGACCTGATGCTGCGGACCCGACAAAACACCACAACGATTCGCAACAGTGTCAACGAAACCGCGCTGCCGATGCGTTCGTGGGGTTCGTTCCACCCTGGCAACGGCACAGGCGGCGCAGGCAACCACTGGGCGGGCATCACCTTCCGCTTTCAGCCCCATGAATTTCGCCTGGCCAGCCACCTCAAAGAGCGCTACGGCAAAGAGCTGTCCCCGGAACTGACCCTGCAGGACTGGGGCACCGACTGGGATGAGATGGAGCCGTTCTACACCAAATTCGACCGCCTGGCGGGCGTTTCGGGCAAGGCCGGCAACATCAAGGGCGTGATCCAGGAAGGCGGCAATACCTTCGAGGGCGCCCGTTCCGAGGAATACCCCAATCCGCCGACGCAGCAGACCTACGCACCGACGCTGTTTGCCGAAGCGGCCAAGAACCTGGGCTACAAGCCCTTCCCGGTGCCCTCGGCGCTGGTGTCGCAGCCGTATGTGAACTCGCTGGGCGTGGCGATGGGGCCGTGCACCTACTGCGGTTTCTGCACCAACTACGGTTGCGCGAACTACTCCAAGGCCAGCGCCATCACCACGGTGCTGCCGGTCCTGATCCGCAAGCCGAACTTCACGGCCATGACCCACTGCGAAGTCCTGCGCGTGACCATGGACAGCAGCGGCAAGCGCGCCACCGGTATCGTCTACATGGATGCCAACGGCGAAGAATGGGAACAGCCGGCCGAACTGGTCGTCATCAGTGCCTTCATCTTTGAAAACGTGCGCCTGATGCTGCTGTCCGGCATCGGCCAGCCCTATGACCCGGTCACCAACACCGGCACCACTGGCCGCAATTACGCCTACCAGACCGCCAACAGCGTGCGCATGTTCTTCGATGACAAGAACTTCAACCCCTTCATCGGCGGCGGCGCCATCGGCATGGGCATCGACGAGTTCAACAACGACAACTTCGACCACTCGGGGCTGGGCTTCGTCGGCGGCGGCAGCACGCGCGTCACGCCGATCGGTGCAGCGCCGATCGACTCTCGCCCGCTGCCGCCCGGCACCCCGGCGTGGGGTTCGGAATGGAAAAAGGCCACGGTCAAGAACTACGCCAGCACCATGTCCATCGGCTGCGAAGCGAGCAGTTACGCGACCCGCACCAATTACCTGTCGCTGGACCCGACCTACAAGGACCCGCTGGGACGCCCGTTGCTGCGGATCACCTTCGACTTCCCGGAGAACGACCGCAAGATGGCGGCCTACGTCACCGGCAAGGTCGGCGAGATCGCCAAGAGCATGAACCCGCGGCAGATGGTGTCCAACTCCCAGACCGGTCACTGGAACAGCTCGCCGTACCAGTCTTCGCACATCGTCGGCGGCTTCATAATGGGCGCCGACCCGAAGAACAGCTCGGTCAACAAATACCTGCAAGTGTGGGGCGTGCCCAATCTGTTCGTGGTCGGCTCCTCGGCGTTTCCGCAGAACCCCGGTTACAACCCGACCGGCACCGTGGCAGCACTGGCTTTCAAAGCGGCGGACGCCATTCGCAACCGCTACCTCAAGCGTCCAGGGGAGATGATCAGCGTATGAAGGCGCTTCTGACTGTATGTGCGGGCGTCATCGGACTGTCCGTTGGCCTGGTTCACGCCGCCACTGGCGCAGATTCCTACAACTTGGTGGAAAAAGGCCGCTACCTGACCACATTGGGCGACTGCACGGCGTGCCATACCTTGCCTGGCAAGCCGTTGTTTTCCGGTGGCGTCATCCTAGATACGCCCTTCGGCAAACTGGCGGGCGCCAACATCACACCGGACCCGGTCAACGGCATTGGCCGCTGGACCTTCGAAGACTTCCAGAACGCCATGTCCAAAGGGCACGGCCTGGACGGCAAGCGTCTGTACGGCGCCATGCCCTTCACGGCGTACACCAAAGTGCGCCGCGAAGACAACATGGCAATCTGGGCCTACCTGAGGACCGTCGACGCGTCGGACAACAAGGTGGAAACCAACCAGCTGCCCTTCCCCTTCAACGTGCGCACCAGCCTGATCGGCTGGAACCTGCTCAATTTCAAGGAAGGCGAATTCAAGGCCGACCTGCAGAAGTCCGAGCAGTGGAACCGCGGTGCTTATCTGGTTGAAGGGCTCGGGCACTGCGGCACCTGCCACACGCCCAAGAACCTGATCGGCGGCGACAAGAACGACCAGTTCCTGACCGGCGCCAACTTGCAGAACTGGGTGGCGCCGAACATCACCTCCACCGGCCACGACGGTCTGGGTGCGTGGAACGAAGCGGATATCGTCCAGTACCTGAAGACCGGCGCGAACCGCTTCGACATCGCCTCCGGCCCCATGGCCGAGGAAGTCGAGCACTCGTCGCAGCACTGGAACGATGAAGACCTGATGGCCGTCGCGGTCTACCTGAAGGACGGCGCCAGGCCGGTCGAGCCGGCGACAGCGGTTGCGGCCAGTGATGCGGCGATGGTTGCGGGCAAGGCGATCTACGCTGACCGCTGTTCGGCGTGCCACACGCCGACCGGTGAAGGCGCGGCCCACCTGTTCCCGAAACTGGCCAAGGCGCCGTTGATCAACAGCAACGATCCGTCGTCGCTGATTCGTGTGGTGCTGGCGGGCAGCCGTGCGGGCGCCACCGATGCAGCGCCGACCGCGCCAGCCATGCCGGCATTCGGCTGGAACCTGTCGGACGAAAACGTCGCTGATGTGCTGACCTACGTGCGCAACACCTGGGGCAACGCAGCGCCTGCGGTTTCCGCTGCTCAGGTGAAAGATGTGCGAGAGGCGTTGACGCCGAAGTAGCCGCTACCAATTCACCGTCACGAAGTCACCGCCGCAGCAGCGGTCCGCGCGCTGCTGGCGTATTGAAAATGCCCGGCCCCAGAGATGAGGTCGGGCTTTTTTTTGACTTGGCAAGCGATGCGAATCTCGCTCCTGCCTGCAGCGGCCGGCATTCGGCGGAATGCTGCGCTTGCAACCTGTATTCACTGACCGATTCACACTTGTACGATGTCTTATCACAATGTATTACTAGCGGCCCGTAAAAAAATAATTCAACGGAGACCGCTACATGGAATCGACCCATTCCGATGAGCCTCAAGGCAACAGTCGCAGAACCTTTCTGAAACATTCACTGGCCGTATCGGCCACGCTCGCCACCCTCGGCAGCGCCGCCCTTCCTCGTCTGGCCAGCGCCGCCGAGCCGCTCAGCCAACGCTATCCCGATCCGCTGATCCACATTCTCGACGACAGCTTCCTCGACCTGCGCATCTTCAACGCCAGCGTGGAAAAGCTCGCCACGGGCATGCGCTGGGCCGAAGGTCCGGTCTGGGTGGGCGACGGGCGCTATCTGCTGGTCAGCGATATTCCCAACAACCGGATCATGCGCTGGGACGAAATCACCGACACCTTCTCGGTCTACCGCCAGAACTCGAATTTCTCCAACGGCCTGTGTCGCGACCGCCAGGGTCGGCTCCTCGTCTGCGAAGGCTCGACCACCGGCACCGAAGGCCGCCGCATCACCCGCACCGAACACAATGGCAGCGTGACCGTGCTGGCGGACAGCTTCGAAGGCAAGCCTTTCAACTCGCCCAACGACATCGTCTGCAAGAGCGATGGCTCGATCTGGTTCAGCGACCCGCCTTTCCAGACCGGCAACAACTACGAAGGTCACAAGATCACGCCCGCGCAGCCGCATGCGGTTTACCGGATCGACGGCCAGAGCGCAAAGGTCACGCGAGTGATCGACGACCTCAACGGCCCTAACGGCCTGTGTTTCTCGCCGGACGAAAAAACCCTTTACGTGGTCGAAGGCAGGGCCAAGCCCAACCGGCTGATCTGGGCCATCGCGGTCAACGAGGATGGCAGCCTCGGCGCCCGGCGCAAACATGTCGAAGGTCTCGATTACGCCGCCATCGACGGCATGAAATGCGACGAGGCGGGCAACCTGTGGTGCGGCTGGGGTGGCAACGGCGATCCCAAGGCCGACCTGGAAAAACTCGACGGCGTGCGCGTCTTCAATCCGCAGGGCAAGGCTATCGGTCACATTTCGCTGCCCGAACGCTGCCCGAACCTGTGCTTCGGCGGCCGCGAGGGCAACCGTTTGTTCATGGCGAGCAGCCATTCCATCTATTCGCTTTTCGTGAACACACGCGGCGCCACGTTCGGCTGACGCGAGCATGATGCGTCGGGTCGGCCAGGATCGCAGCGGCCGGCCCGGCGCAGGGCCGTCAGGCAGGAGGTGGGCCAGCAACGCTGCAACTCTTGAACCGGCGGCGCAGTCTTCTGCTATCAATGAACCACCGCTTTCTTCCCGCAGAGGACACCGTCATGCCGCACCTGCTCTACATCGAAAGCTCACCCCGCAAGCAACGGTCCGCCTCGATCGAGGTGGCCAGGACGTTCATCGATGCCTGGCAGGCTCAGCACGCGATTGCCACGGTCGACACCCTGGACGTCTGGAACACGCCCCTGCCCGAGTTCGACGGCGCGGCGCTGGACGCCAAGTACGCCGGCATTCAGGGCATCGAGCGCACGCCCGAGCAAGCGCAGGCCTGGGCACAGATCACCGAACTGGCCCAGCGCTTCGTCAGCGCTGACATCATCCTGTTTGCCGTGCCCATGTGGAATTTCGGCATTCCCTACAAGCTCAAACACCTGATCGACGTTGTCAGTCAGAAAGACCTGCTGTTCAGCTTTGATGAGCGCGGCCTGAACGGCTTGCTCGACGGGCGCAAAGTGGTCGTCATCGCGGCTCGAGGCGCGCCTCTGGATCGCGCCGAGCATCAGATCGCCTACCTCACGACGTGGGCGGAAATGGTCGGCATCGACGAGCAATACAACATCGTCATCGAGAAAACCCTGCTGGGCCCGGAAGTTGACGCCGAATCGCGCAGCGCCGCCAGCAAGGCAGCCGTGGAACTCGCCGCGACCTTATGACCCGTCGCTCGCGCCTGCAGAGCGGGCCTGCCGCGCCTGCAGGATGCGCGGCAGATTGCGCTCGATCCACGTTGTCAGGCCATCCATCTGCAACGCGACCTCCTCGCCCAGCGGGGTCAGGCTGTATTCCACATGTGGCGGCACCACCGGCAGCGCCTTGCGATCAATAAAACCGTCCTGTTCGAGACTCTGCAGAGTCTGGGAAAGCATCTTCTCGCTGACACCGCCGATCTTGCGCCGCAGTTCACTGAACCGGTGCATGCCGTCCAGCAGCACCACCAAGACCAGCACACCCCAGCGACTGCACACATGGTTGAGGATTTCCCGCGACGGGCAGTCTCGCGCCAGCACCTCACCGGTACGGATACGCTCCAGCAGCGAGGCGCTTTCTGTCGACGGGCTTGAAATGTCATTCATTGCACTTACCTTTTTGTACGTACTTACTAAAGGTTAGCATGATGACTATGCTGAGCGCACATTCACTGCTGCTCAGGTACATCAATCATGATCGTCATCACCGGTGCTTCCGGCCAATTGGGTCGTCTGGTCATTGCTCAACTGCTGCAAACCGTGCCCGCCAGTCAGATCGTTGCGGCTGTGCGCAGCCCGGAAAAAGTCGCGGATCTGGCGGCCAAGGGCGTACAGGTTCGTCATGCCGACTATTCGCAGCCTGCCACGCTGGACAGCGCGTTTGCCGGCGCGGAAAAGATCCTGCTGATCTCGTCCAGCGAAGTCGGTCAGCGGGTGGCTCAACACCAGGCCGTGATCGACGCGGCCAGACGTGCCGCCGTCAAGCTGCTGGCGTATACCAGCGTTCTGCACGCGCCGACCTCGGCGCTCGGGCTGGCCGAAGAGCATCGCCAGACCGAAGCCGCGCTGGCACAGTCGGGGGTTCCGGCAGTGCTGCTACGCAACGGCTGGTATCACGAAAACTACACGGCGGGCATCGCGGGTGATCTGGCCCATGGCGCGCATTTCGGCAGCGCGGGCGAAGGCCGCATCAGTTCGGCAGCCCGCGCCGATTACGCAGCCGCAGCTGTTGCCGTGCTGACCGCGCAGGATGATCAGGCGGGCAGTGTCTACGAACTGGCAGGAGACAGCCCTTACACGCTGCGCGAGTTCGCCGACCAGGTGTCGCGCCAGGCCGGCAAGCCCGTGGTTTATACCGACCTGTCACAGGCCGACTACCGCGCTGCGCTGCTGCAGGCCGGACTGCCTGAGTTTGTCGCCGAGTTGCTGTCCGACTCCGATGCCGCGGCGGCCAAGGGCGCCCTGTTCGACGACGCCCGCCAATTGAGCCGTCTGATCGGTCGGCCGACAACGCCGCTGAGCGCAAGCATCGAACAGGCGCTGGCTGGCTGATCCGACGTCTGCCACGCCCGCTCGCCGTTTTCATGGCCTGCGGGCATGGCGCCGACGCGCTGACCGTAGCGCAGGTCCGCACATCCACCCTCTCCCACTGAATGATTTGCAGCCACCACGGTCGGAACTAGTGACAGCGCATTACGCACTGGAAAGGAGTTTCGAATGAACAGCAAATCGCTCATCGCCGGTTTGACGATTCTGGGATGTGTTTCTGTCGCCAGCTTCGCCGTGCAAGCCGAGGACGCACCAGCGCCGACCGTTCAGCCCTCCAAAGACAACATGCGGGATCTGGAAAAAGGTGATCGCGCGCCGGAAAAATTCCAGCGCCCGGGCGCTGCCATCAAAGACTGGAAACAGAAAGGCCTCAAGACTCCCGCCGAGCAGAGCCAATGGGTGCGCATCAATGACAAGTACGTGCAGGTGCAGACCACCAACGGTCAGATCACCGACATCGTGCCTGTCAAAAAATAACACGACGCTGAAAACCACAGCGCAGTGGCCCTGCTTTGGGCTGACCAGAGGAATAACAGAAGGAATTGCCCATGAACCTGAGAACCCTGACGGCCTGCGCGGCCATCGCGACCTGCTTGAGCGGCACCAGCCTCATGGCCCAGGCGCAGACAGCCTCGAATGCCAGCGTGCAGGCTGAACACACCAATCAGCGTTACAAAGTCGGCGACACCGCGCCGGATCTCTATAAAGAAGAACGCGTCGGCATCAAGGACTGGCAGGACAAACACCTCGCAGCGCCGGCCGAAGACAGCCAGTGGGTGATGATCAACGACAAATATGTGCTGGTAAACGTCAGCGACGGCAAAATTCTCGACATCGCACCGGTCAAGACCCAACCGCTGAAAAAATGAATGACCTCGCGGTGCCCGGATCCTCTCGGGCACCCGGCTTCCCTCTCGCGTCCGCTCTGCAGCGGGCATTCGGCCAGATGAAATCCCGGTATCAACGGCGAGAAAGGTTGGACGCTAACGATTTCCGACTTTAATCTTTGCCGTTTGTTTCGCTGAGTCTTTTCGAATAGCCAAGGCCGGGTCCGATGTCGTCCGTTTTGAATGTGCTGTTGCCGATCTTTGCCCTGATCCTGGTGGGTTACCTGTGCCGAAGGACCAACCGCTTAGGTCCCGGCGCTGCTTCTGAAATCAATCGCATGGTGGTCTGGTTGTGCCTGCCGGCGCTGCTGTTCACCGCTACCGCCAATGCCACCTGGGAGCAGATCTGGCATCCCGGTTTCGTGCTGGCATTCACCCTGTCGACGATGGCGATGTTTGTCCTCACCTTGTTGCTGCGGCGCAGAAAGGCCGGGCATTTTGCCGACGCCAGCATCGATGCGCTGAGTGCGTCCTACGCCAACACCGGGTACATCGGCATTCCGCTGTGCGTCATGGTGTTGGGCCAGAACGGTCTGGAACCTGCACTCATCGCGTCGCTGATCGTGGTCTGCGTGCTGTTTGGCATCGCTCTGGTGTGCATCGAAGTCGGCCTGCAAAGCGAAGCGAACGTCCACCGGATCGTGTTCAAGGTGCTGCTCGCGCTGGCAAAGAACCCACTGGTGGTGTCGCCGATTCTCGGTGGCTGCTGGGCCACTACGGGCGTACCGCTGCCGGGCGCGCTGGACAAATTCCTCAGCTTGCTGGGCGCAGCGACCACGCCCTGCGCGCTGATTTCCCTGGGACTGTTTCTCGCCCAGAAACAGCAAGGCCCGCGCCATGGCACGAGCCTTCTGGTGTTGATCAAGCTGATCGCTCACCCGCTGTTGACCTGGTTCCTGGCGTTCAAGGTGTTTCATCTGCCGCCGCTGTGGGCCAACTCCGCCCTGTTGCTCAGCGCGCTGCCCACCGGCACCGGGCCGTTCATGCTGGCCGAGTACTACAAGCGAGAGGCCTCAGTGGTTTCCAGCACCATCCTGATGTCGACGCTGGGGTCACTGCTGACCCTGTCGCTGTGCATCTATTACATCAACGGCTAGCGATCGATCCAGACCTTCGTCAACGCCTGACGTGGTTCAAATGAACATGCCGCCCGACACTTCGATGCGTTGAGCCGTAATCCAGCGCCCGCCGTCGCCCAGCAGCATCGCGATCGCAGCGCCGATGTCATCGGGCAGGCCGGCGCGTCCCATGGCAGTGTTCGCCGACACCCAGGCATTCACATCGGCGTTGTCACGCACCGAACCGCCACCGAAATCGGTCTCGATGGCGCCAGGTGCGAGGGCATTCACGGTAATGCCGCGCGGGCCGAGTTCTTTCGCCAGATAACGCGTCCACACTTCGATCGCGCCCTTCATCGATGCATACGCGGCATAGCCGACCGGCGAAAAACGCGCCAACCCCGACGACAGGTTGACGATACGCCCACCATCGGCGATCAGCGGCAGCAGCTTTTGGGTCAGGAAAAACGGCCCTTTGAAATGCACGTTCATCAACTGATCGAATTGCGCCTCGGTGGTTTCTGCGCAGGAGGCGTAAAGACCGATGCCCGCGTTGTTCACCAGAAAATCAACGCGCTCAGCATGGAAGTACGCCTTGAGCAGCGCCGAGATCTGCGTGACGAACGCGTCGAATTGTCCGCTGCTTCCAACATCCAGCCTGAGCATTTTCGCCTTGCCGCCCAAGGCTTCGATTTCGGCGACGACGCTTTGCGCTTCGTCTTCTCGGCTGTGGTAGGTGCCGATGATGTCGACGCCCTGCCGTGCCAGATGTAGCGCAGTGTTTTTGCCCAGGCCGCGGCTTGCGCCGGTGATGATCGCAATCTTCTTGCTCATGAAGGCTTCCTCGTTGGTGATGGTCAGTCGTTGAAGACAAGCGTATTGTTCGGCTGTGATTTGATAAACAGCCCGTATCCGACATGAATAGTCGACCAGGCCGAACAATAGGCAGAGATTCATGAACAAGCTGGAGCTGCTGAAAACCTTTATCAGGGTCGCCGAGATGTCGAGTTTCACGCAGGCCAGCGACGCCCTGAATCTGCCGCGCTCGACGGTTTCCGAGCACATCCGCGGGCTCGAGGATCTGCTCGACACCCGCTTGCTGCTGCGCACCACGCGCAAAGTGCAGACCACCCCGGACGGCCAGGTGTTGTACGAGCGCAGCAAAGACCTGCTGGCGCAGATGGACGAGCTGGAGAACCTGTTTCGCCAGGACAACGCGGTGCTCAGCGGGCGCTTGCGGGTCGACATGCCGACTGCCGTCGCACGCAGGCTGGTGATGCCCCGACTGGGTGAGTTCATTGCCCGACACCCCTTGATCGAGCTGGAAATCAGCAGCACCGACCGTCGCGTCGACCTGGTCCGCGAGGGGTTCGACTGCATCATGCGTGTCGGTGAACTGCCCGATACGTCACTGGTGGCGCGTTCGCTTGGTCACTTGCAGATGGTCAATTGCGTCAGCAGGAGTTACGCCGAACGCTTCGGCGTCCCCCGCACGCTGGAGGATCTGCAGCAGCATCGCCTGGTCAATTACGTGTCGTCATTCGGCGGCAGCGATTCGATGTTCGAGTACCACCGCGACGGCAAAGACTGTTACGTCGCGATGCCATGCAGTGTCACCGTCAACTACATCGAAGCCTACGAGGCGGCGTGCCTGGGTGGTCTGGGGATCGTGCAGATACCGCGCCTGGCGGAACGCTACCAGCTGGCGCGCGGCGACCTGGTCGAGATACTGCCCGATTACCTGCCCGCGCCGATGCCGGTGTCGCTGCTGTACGCCCATCGCCGTCACCTGCCACAACGCTGCCGGGTGTTCATGGACTGGATGGAACAGTTGCTGGGCGAGTACGGCGTACAGCGTTGACCTGACAGCTCGTGGCCGTCACGGCGCGGTCTAGCCGCTATTTCAGGGCGGCGACCACGGCGTCGAAGAAGGTCATGGGATCGACAGGTTCTTTGTCCACCGGCTTGGGCTGTGCGCCGAACGTGACGATGACCACGTTGTTGGCCGGATTGACGTAGATGTTCTGTCCCTGAATGCCGACGGCGGCGTAGGCGCCATCCTTGACCGAGGCTTCGGTCCAGGCGGTCCACCACATGTAGCCGTAGTCGAGCTTCTTGCCGCCCTTGAGGGTGGTCGGCAAGGTGGCTTCGCTGACCCAGCCGTTAGGCAGAATGGATTTGCCGTCGATCTTCCCGCCGTTCATGAAGAACAGCCCGAAGCGCCCGTAATCGCGCAAGGTAGCGCTGATGCCGCTGCCGCCGATTTCCACGCCGTCGGGCGAATCGAGCCACCATCGGGCATCGCTTTCCATACCGAACGGCTGCCAGATCTTCTTCGACAGGTAGTCGGCCAGTGGCATATTCACCGCGCCGCGCACGATTTCCCCCAGAATCTGGGTCTCGCCGGTGCTGTAATTATTCACCGTGCCCGGCTCGGCGGCGCGTGGCAGCCCGGCCATGAGTGTCACCGCTGAGCGCGGCTTCTGCGAGATCTGCGCCCTGAGCAAGGCCCGACGATCCGATGCAGGGTCAGTGTACGTTTCGTTCCACTTCACACCCGAGGACATCATCAGCACATCGCGCACCGTCACGCCGTCGTAGGCGCTGCCTTTGAGCTCAGGCACGTAATCGACGACCTGCGAATCGAGTCCTTTGATCAGCCCGTCCTTGATCGCGGCAGCGGCCAGCGTCGAGGTGATGGATTTGGCCATCGACATCGACATCCAGCGGGTTTTCTCGTTGTTGCCGCGCTGGTAGGTCTCGAAGACGATCTTGCCATCCTTGATCACCAGCATCGCCGTGACGCTGTCCAGTGCCACGTAGTCGTACAGGTCGTACTTTTTGCCCTCGTAGGTGAAGCGCACATTGGCCAGTTGCTTGTCTGACCTGGGCAACGCGTAAGGGTGGGCGCCGGCCTTGATCGTGTGGGTGGGAAACAGTCGGTCGATGTTGCGGTACGTGCTGACGGCAAGGTCCGGCAACATTGCGCCGTCGTAAATCTGTTCGACCGTGCCGATGGTCTCGTGGGCGTGAGGGTAATCCTCGGCCCCGGCGTTCAGTGTCAGCCCGAGGGCCAGCAGCCCCATGGAAAATGCCAGCGGCCGAGCGCGCTGAACGGAACGTGAAACAGCTCGTGGGTACATAACGCTTCCTTATTCTTTATCGCCGTTATCAGACGTCGGGACATGGCCCGCATGAACCATAGTTCAGCCGCGGACGCCGCACTGCGCATTCAGTCAAGGGATTGCCAAACCTGAGGTCGGAAATTTCGTACGTAAACGCCGGGCGAAAAAAAACACCGCCGTGAAGGCGGTGTTTTTTGTGGCGAAAGCGTCGGGATCAGACCTTGACGATCCAGCCGGCCGGGCCTTCGATCTCGCCGAACTGGATACCGGTCAGCTCTTTGTACAGACGCTGGGTCACCGGGCCGACTTCGGTTTCGCTGTGAAAGACGTGCAGCTTGTCTTTGTAGCTGATGCCGCCGATGGGCGTGATCACCGCAGCGGTACCGCAGGCACCGGCTTCCTTGAACTGATCGAGCTTGTCGATGAACACTTCACCTTCGGTGACCTTCAGACCCAGCCGGCTCGACGCTAGTTCGATCAGCGACAGACGGGTGATGCCCGGCAGCACTGACGGCGATTTCGGCGTGATGAACTGATCGTCGTGGGTGATACCGAAGAAGTTGGCCGAGCCTACTTCCTCGATCTTCGAATGGGTCAGCGGATCCAGGTAGATGGCGTCGGCGAAACCATGCTTCTTCGCTTCGCTGCCCGGCATCATGCTGGCCGCGTAGTTGCCACCGACCTTGGCGGCACCGGTGCCTTGTGGCGCGGCGCGGTCGTAGCTGGAGATCACGAAGTTATGCGGTTTCATGCCGCCTTTGAAGTAGGGACCGACCGGGATGCAGAACACCGAGAAAATGAACTCGGGTGCGGCGCGAACGCCGATGTTGTCGCCCACGCCGATCACGAACGGACGCAGGTACAGCGCACCGCCGGTGCCGTAGGGCGGGATGAAGCGCTCGTTGGCGCGAACCACTTCCTTGCACGCCTCGATGAACACATCGGTTGGCACATGGGGCATCAGCAGGCGGCTGCAACTGCGCTGCATGCGAGCGGCGTTCTGGTCCGGACGGAACAGGTTGATCGAGCCGTCTTTGGCGCGATAAGCCTTCAGGCCTTCAAAGCACTGCTGACCATAATGCAGCGCGGTGGAGCCTTCGCTGATATGCAGCACGTTGTCTTCGGTCAGGGTGCCCTTTTCCCACTCGCCGTTACGCCAGTGAGCCAGATAGCGCTTGTCGGTCTTGATGTAGTCGAAACCCAGCTTGTCCCAATTGATGCTTTCGTTACCCATGACACCCTCTATTTCCTGGCCAGCCCGGCCGGCATTCCCGGCGTCTGGCGTTTCTTCAATATGGTCGTGAAGGCCCGGTACAGGACACGGCCCGTTCCGATGTTGCGCCATATTACTGATTTTTTGCCCGACAAACCGCCTCCACTGCTCGGGAGCTTAAAAAGATCGTGCGAGGGCGTGCCGGACGGATAAAAAAAACGCTTACAACTGCCCGTTCTGGCAGCTCTGGGCTGACATCATTTTCTTCTTCATTTCAGTCAGAGCGCTTATCGCCTCTCAGACTGTGCCACCCGTAACAAAAGCTGAACACCAGGCGTGCAGAACCGTAAATGTTGCCTATCGTTGCTAATTCACATGAGACAGGAGCAGTGCCATGGGTATCGAGCAACTCTTCGCGGATCTGGGCAGTCTTCCGAGCATTCCCAAAGTGGCTCAAGACCTGATTCTGCAGTTCGACAATCCTTCATCGAACCTTGAAAGCATCGCCCGCAACATCCAGAAGGATCCGGTGATCTCCGCCAAGATCCTGCGCCTGGCGAACTCCGCCAGGTTCCGGGGCGCACGTGAATCGTCAAGCATCGAGGACGCGGCGATGCGGCTGGGCTTCAATACTTTGCGTACGCTGGTGCTGGCCTCGGCGGTCACCGGCGCGTTCAAGGCGGGACCAAGCTTCGACCTCAAAGGATTCTGGCTGAAGAGTTTTCAGGTGGCCGGGATCTGTCGATTGCTGGCCAAGCAGTCCGGTGCCGATGCGGAAATTGCCTTCACCTGCGGGGTGATGCACGACATCGGCGAATTGCTGATTCAGACCGGCGCGCCTCAGGTGGCGGAACGCATCAACAGTGTGACGAAAACCGGCACGACCGGTCGCGCAGCCATTGAAACGCTGCAACTGGGTTTCGGTTATCCGGAAGTCGGTGCGGAACTGGCACGTCGCTGGCAGTTGCCCACTGTCATTCAAGATGCCATTGCCTATCAGGCCAGGCCCATGCAGGCGCCGGGCGATGCGACCCAGCCGCGAATCGTCGCCCAGGCACTGACCATTTCCGACGCGCTGGACAACCATGGCGGCGCTACGCCAGAAGCACGACAAGCGGTCGACGGCCCGCTGTTCGAGGGGATCGATCTGGACGCGCTGTTCGCCGCACTGCCCGCCGTGCTGGAAGCAGACAAGGCGTTTGCAGAGCTGCTGAGCTAAGACCAGGTTTGCGTACAGAGCCTTCGGGCGTAAGCGTGCTGGCGATTGCAGTGCAGCCACTGAATCAGCGGCTGATCAACTGCAGACGCCGGCACGTTTTCTGCCTACAGAGCCCGACATCAACCGCCACACCGCTCAATCGGCCGAAGCATAAATCACCCGCCTCGTTTAGTATCGGCCCACCGCTGCGCTCTCGAGGAACTCTGCATGTTCGACACGTCTGCCGAATCCGGGACTGAAACGCTCCTGCACTGGATGGGCGAACGCTCGTTCGTCGTCCTGACCGGGGCCGGCATCAGCACCTCTTCCGGGATCCCCGACTACCGCGACAGCGACGGCGTGCGGCGGGGCCGGCAACCGATGATGTTTCAGGAGTTTCTCAACGCGCCCGAGGCCCGTCGGCGCTATTGGGCGCGCGCCATGCTTGGTTGGCCACGGGTGCGCGCCGCCAGTCCCAACGCAGCCCACTACGCCCTCGCAACCCTGCAGCAACATGACCTGATCAACGGCGTGATTACTCAGAACGTCGACACGCTGCACGATCAGGCCGGCAGCCAGGATGTTGTGGAACTGCATGGCAGCCTGCACTGGGTGCTGTGCCTGGATTGCCGGAAACGCACTGAGCGCGACGTGATTCAGCAGCGCCTGCTTGACCAGAATCCGTACCTGGCCGGGGTCGATGCGGTGCAGGCACCCGATGGTGACACGTTGCTCGATGAGGCGTTCGAGGCGCGTTTCCAGGTGCCGCATTGCACACACTGCGGCGGCGAGCGCATGAAGCCGGATGTGGTGTTTTTTGGCGAAAACGTTGCTGCGCCCACTGCAGCAAGGGCGATGGAAAAGGTTGAACAGGCGGATGGGTTACTGGTGGTGGGATCGTCATTGATGGCGTTCTCAGCGTTCCGGCTGTGCCGGGCGATGGCTGACCAGGGCAAGCCGCTGGTGGCGATCAATCTGGGCAAAACCCGCGCCGATGACCTGCTGGACCTCAAAATCGGCGCGTCCTGCGAAGTCTTGCTGCCTCAGTTGACGCAGCGACTGGTAACGCCCTGAGCGGATATCAGCCGCCGTGTCGATCCATCACGGACCGGCGTGTCAGGGCCTGATGCCCGGCAGCGCCGCCAACGCCTTCTCCCATATCTGTCGCGTTCGTACCCACACCACTTCCTGCCAGTCCGGGTCGGCCGGGTAGAACTGTTCCAGCAATCCTCGTTTGATCGCCCGTCCCGTTTCGTCCAGTGGATCGCCGTGCAGGTGCAGCCAGTGGTCGTCTCGCAGGTGCTGGTGCACCTCAGCGCCAGGGTACGTCCCGCATTCGATCACGAACGGCATCAAATGCACGCCGGGCAAGGCGTCGAGCAACATCTGCGAGGTGTATCCGGTGGAGGTCGCGGCGACCCCGGTTGCGCTGATCTGGTTGGCGCCGGTAATGAGCGTGAACAGCCATGGGCCGAACAATGCCTGGGCGTCTTCCAGCGCCGGATAACCTGACTCGACGATGCTCATCAGCATCGGATGGCCGTAATCTCCCGCGCCGGTGTGCAGGTCGAAGCACGCCGCCACCTCAACGCCGCTCAGGTGCCTGGCAACGATGCTGCGCAACGTTCGGTTCGACCAGCTCGGACCCTTGCCGCCATAGAACAGGCCATCGGCGAATTCATACTGCCCCGCTTCCACGACCGACATCAGGCCCGGCCAACCGCGTTCGGCGATGGCGGCGTTGAACAAGGCGTCGGCCCGATCGCGCAACGGCCCGCGCAGCTGTTCGCAAGCGTAGAGGGGATGCACTTCCCGGTAGGCACGGTTATCAGGCAACGGTCTGGCGAAGTTCAGGTAGTTGCGGTTCTGATCGAGGTTGTCCTCGTTGACCCGACGCATCCACGCGGTACCCCACGGATTGATCAAGTGAATCATCAACACCGCGACGCCTTCGTGCAGTGCGCGGCCCTTGAGGCTTTCAAGCCAACGACTCTGGCAATCAGAACCGTAATAACCCTCCACACCGTGGGTCCCGCTCAGTGCCACCAGCACCTTGCGGGCGTCGGGCGGGCCGATCCAGGCGACATCGGTGAACAGACGCTCACCAAAGGGGCCGGCAAGCGGATGCGGGTATTCGCTCAGGTCAGCACCGAGTTCGGTGGCGGCCTTCAGGAAACGTTCACGCAGCGCGCGGTAACCGGGCTGGGTGGGGAAAAACTGGCTCATCGAAACCCTCGAGAATAAGGACCGAATCAGGTTCGGCGCACGGACCGTTTTACCGCCCGAACCGAAGTGCTTCAAATTTGTTACAAAAAAAGCGCTTATTGGCACATTTTTTTCAGGGAATTTTCACAAGTGGGACGTCAGTACCACCCGCAGGCCCGCGAACTCAACAAAACCGCGAGTCTACGCTGCCCATCGGTGCGCAACACGCACCAAAGTGCAGGAAACGGACATCACCCTGTCCATAAACAGTGCAGGACGCCAACCACAAGTCTGACGTCCGTCGACAAGGAATTCGAAACGTGTACTTCATTGCCCGACCGTCATCGATAACCCCTCGCCTAGCCATAAGCCCCTCGCCTGCGCGCTCTGCGTCATCGTCAGTCAGCCTTGGCTTGATGCCCGGCGGTGCCTGTTCCAGCGCCTGACGGTTCACGCTCATTCGGTTTCACACCCAACGCAGATCCGCGCCGAACGCCTTTATTTTTTGCAGCACCCGCGACACCGACTTTTATTTGTTAATCACGGACGCATCCGATAAGCGCGGCATTTGCGTTTTTATAAAACAGGACTTCCTGGCAGAGAGTACTCGGCATCAGAAGTGCCACATATTAAATAGCCATCATCAAACAGATGGACGCTTGTGATCATCCTAAGGAAAGTCTCAAGCGACTTTATGTGACTGACCGGTCACTAACTAAGGGGACATGCACCATGCACAGCTAACTCATTACGCACCAATTCGAACCCTAGTTATCGGGTTTGGTGCACGCACTTCCGATTGATTAACGACGAGGCACTGCGAAACTTTCCCAGCGCACTCAACGGACCCGCTCGTCCCGATATTTAAATTGGTTCAATTGGTCCGAGTTTGTCCACGGCCGCTTTAAACAGGGATTCGATAAAAAATTACAAGAATGCGACATATCGGTCGCAACGCCTGAAAACATCGTTCTAGACGTACTGGCTGGCACAGCGGTTGCTATTACTGCCCTGTAGACCTCTCGACACACTGTCGTACTTCGACGTACACAAACAAGAAATCAGGGAACATCCATGTCGTCTCCATAGCCACTGCAACCTGACTCATTCCGATATAAGAGCCGACAATTTCATTGTCGCTCACGGGTGTTTTGCGCCTTATACACGTGCAAGCATCAGGCATTCGAACATTGATTAAATGTTTGAACGGAACCTTATTGCCCTTCAACTAAACGAGGGAGCTTTAATGAACGACGCGGTAAAGATGAACGCCTTGCCCGATCCGTCCCCGGATGAACTTTCCAGGGTCTGGCCGAGTATTCCATTCAAGGAAAACACCTCACGACCTGGCGGATTGAACAGGCCGCAAGTGTTGCTATTGATTGCCGCTTCGGTCCTTATTCACGGCGCCATCTGGTGGTACATGCACACTGCAAAAGCCGAACTTGCGGAAGTTGCGCCGCAGGTTCCTGAAATGACCGTGGAATTGACCAGCGCGACGCCGCCGACACCCGAGCCGCCACCGCCTGAGCCCCCACCCCCTCCGCCGCCACCCCCTCCGCCGCCGGAGCCGGAGCAGCCCGTGGAAGACCCGGATGCTGTCAAGCCGCCGCCTAAACCGGTGGAGAAGCCGAAGGTCGAGAAGCCCAAGCCCGTGAAAAAGCCGGAACCGGTGAAAAAGCCGACACCGCCCTCACCGCCGGTGCCAGCCGCGCCCAGTACACCTGCGGCGCCCGCACCGGCCGCGACTCCCGCTCCGGCAGCCCCTGCAGCGCCCGCGGCCCCAGCCGCGCCGGCCAAGGAAACGGCAGCCATTTCGGGGCTGGCAAGCCTGGGCAACCCGCCACCGGAATACCCCGGCGCGGCCCTGCGCAAAGGCATGGAAGGTCGCGTGATCCTGCGCATCAAGGTGCTGCCCAACGGCCGCGCTGGCAGCGTCGAGGTGACCAAGTCCAGCGGCAAACAGGTTCTCGACGATGCGGCCGTGGAGACGGTGCGCAACTGGAAGTTCATTCCGGCCAAGCGCGGCGACACGCCCATCGAAGGCTTTGCGACCCAGACCATCGATTTCAAGTTGCCGGAATGACCCGGCAGGCAAACCACTGACAACTCTTATTTAGCTGGTGAGGTGTAACCATGAACGAATCGCTCTCTTCCATGATTGTCCCTGGCGTGCTCTGGGCTCTGGTGCTGTTCTCGGTGCTGAGCTGGGGATTGCTGTTGATCAAATCCGCGCAGTACCTGAAACAGAAAACCCAGAACCGGCAGTTCACCAAGGCGTTCTGGACCGCGCCGGACTTGCTCACCGCCGCCGAACATGCCACGCAGTATCCGGGTTCGCTGGCGCGCATCGCCAACAGCGGCTTCGAAGCCATGGCCGTAGAAGACACTCCGCGCACCACACAGCAACTGGCGCACACCATCAACCGTTCGGATCGTCTGGAGCGCAACCTGCGGCAACAGATCCAGAAGGAACGCCGCTCGCTCGAGGCCGGGCAAGCGATTCTTGCCAGTATCGGCAGCACCGCGCCCTTCATCGGCCTGTTCGGCACGGTCTGGGGAATCATGGAAGCGCTGCAGAGTATCGGCGCCAGCGGCTCCGCCAGCCTGGAAACCGTCGCCGGCCCCATTGGTCATGCCTTGATCGCCACCGGGGTCGGCATCGCGGTCGCGGTCCCGGCCGTGCTGATTTACAACTTCTTCCTGCGCCGCCTGAAACTGGCCGTGGCCGACATGGATGACTTCGCCCATGACTTCGACGCCCTCGCCCAGCGCAGCGCCTTCGCCGTCAGCCGCCAACCCATCGCCCACAAACAGGGCCAATCGGTCAAGGAGGCGAGCTGATGTCGTTCTCTACTCAAGACAGCGATGAAGTGCTCAGCGAAATGAACGTCACACCGCTGGTGGATGTGATGCTCGTGCTGCTGGTGGTGTTCATCGTCACCGCGCCGCTGATGACCAACGCAATCAAGGTCAACCTGCCGAAAACCGACGCCGTCGCCCCCGCTGAAAAGAAAGACCCAGTGGTGGTCAGCGTCGATCAGGACGGCAAGTTCTACCTGGCCAAATCCGAGATTGCCCCGGAGTCCCTGGAGATCAGCCTCAAGGACGTCAAGGCCAAAGACCCCGAGGTGCGCGTGCAATTGCAGGCCGACACCAGCGTCAACTACGGCCAGGTGGCCAAGGCGATGGCGTCGATCGAGCGCTCGGGGATCACCAGGATTTCGGTGATGACCTCCAAATGATGCAGCGATAGAAACGCGGCTGCGGCGACCCGCAGCCCTGCACACCCTACTCCCGATGTAACGGCCGTCCATGGCTTGGACCATGGAGGGGAGCGGCTTGCCTGGAAAAAGTGGATTTCCCGACCGCCACAACCGCGTCGGAGCAACGAGGGCTCACAAGGCCATTTCAATAACATCTGGAATAAATCGGAAATTACCATGCTGATGAGTTTTCCTGGTTTTACCGTCAAGCCTCTTGTTTTCGCTGTACGACGGCACCCGCGCGCATGGATCTGCGCACTGGCCGTGGGCATGAGTTCGGCACAGGCCGCGGACAGCACCGATGCCGCTGCCGATGCCGCCCCGGCCAGCGAAGCCGCTGTTCCCGCTGCAGCCGCCGCCGTGCCGGCCACCACGCAATTGCAGCGGGTTGAAGTGACCGGTTCGGCCGTGCGCCGCGCCGATGCCGAAACTGCAGTGCCGGTAACGATCCTGCGTGCCGAAGAGCTGAGAAAACAGGGCGTGACCACCACCGAGCAAATGGTCCAGCGCATCACCGGCAGCCAGTCGATGTACAACAGTTCGGGCTCGGTCGGAGCCTCCACCGGCGGCGCGTCCTATGCGGACATGCGCGGAATCGGCGCGAACAAGACCCTGGTCCTGCTCAACGGCCGCCGTCTTGCCAACAACGCGTTGTCGGGCGTCGGTACTCCGAACGGCAGCGCCATCGACCTGAACATGATCCCGTTCGCGGCCATCGACCGCATCGAGGTGCTGCGCGACGGCGCGTCTGCGCTCTATGGCACCGATGCCATCGGCGGCGTGATCAACTTCATCACCAAGAAATCGCTGAACGAAGGCACCCTCAGCCTCGGCGGCGACACCCCGACCGCCAGCGGCGGCGGCGCCAGCAAAGACATGAGCGCCAGCTGGGGTTTCGGCGACCTGGAAGAAGACCGCTTCAACGTGATGGGCGTGTTCAACTACAACAAGCAACAGAACCTGGACGCCAACGACCGCTCCTTCGCCAAGGACTATGTGCCAGGACGCGGCCTCAACCAGACGTCCGGCACCGCCTATCCCGGCAACTACTACCAGGGCAACAACAGCGCCAACCCGCTCGGCCCGAACTGCTCCGGACCAAGCCTGGTGGGCGTCGACGGCGTGTGCCGGTTCAGCACCCGCGAGTACATCGACCTGTTGCCTGAGACCGAGAAGACCTCGTTCTTCGGCCGCGCCACTGGCAAGCTGGCCGAAGACCACAATGTCAGCCTCGAGTACTTCTGGGCGCGCAACAACAACGCCACCAACATCGGCCCTGCGCCGCTCACCGGCCTGAGCATCGACCCTTCCTCGCCTTACTACCCCGGCAACGGCATCACCCCTGCGCCGACCAACTTCCCCCTCGATCCCACCCAACCGGTGGACACCGCCTGGCGTGAGACCGCCGCCGGACCGCGAGGCGGCAAAGACCAGAACACCAGCCAGCGATTGCTGCTGACCTTCGACGGCACCGTCGGCGGCTGGGATTACAACGTCGGCGCGAACTACAACCAGAACAAGGTGCTTTCCTCCGTCACCTCCGGCTACGTCAGCGACGCCGCGATGCGCGCAGGTCTGGCCAGCGGCCTGCTCAACCCGTTCGGGCCGCAGTCGGCGGCGGGTCAGCAATACATCGAAAACGCCGCGTACCACGGCCAGTACTCCAGCGCCGTCGGCCGGGTGTATGGCTTCGACGGAAAAGTCAGCCGCGAGATCGGCGACTGGTTCGGGGCCGGCCAGGCAGGTCTCGCACTGGGCGGTGAATACCGCAAGGAAAAACTGCATCAGGATTACGAGGCGTTCGTCGACGACATCAGCAGCCTGGGCCTGGACTCGGCGGGCAGCGTGTCCGGGGACCGCAGCGTCAAAGCCGAGTACGCCGAATTGAACGTGCCGGTACTCGACAGCCTGGAACTGACCGCCGCCGTGCGTCACGACAAATACAGCGACTTCGGCAGCACCACCAACCCGAAATACTCGTTCCGCTTTCAGCCGTTCAAGGAGCTGGTGCTGCGCGGTGCCTACAGCGAAGGCTTCCGCGCCCCTTCGCTGTATGAGCTGTATGCCCCGCAAAGCCTGAGCTACACCCAGGGTTACTACAACGATCCAACCCTCTGCGCCGGCGGTGTCGTGCAACCTGGCGGTCAGGCTGGCCGAGACTGTAATCAGCAGTTCCTCAACCTGAGCGGCGGCAACGCCGACCTGGCGCCGGAGAAAGCCCGTAACGTCACTGTGGGCTTCGTTTATCAGCCGGTCAGCAACCTGTCCATGGGACTGGATTTCTGGTGGATTCACATTTCCAACCAGATTCAATCCTTCCCGGAATCCACCGTGTTCGACCAGGCCGATCTCTACGGCGATCGCATCATCCGCAACGCCGACGGCTCGATCGCCAACATCGTGACCGGCAACTCCAACCTGGGCATCGTCAAGACCAGCGGGGTCGACGTCACCCTGGATTACCGCTTCCCGAACACGCCTTACGGCCAGTTCGGCCTCGGTCTGACCGGCACCTACGTCAACCGCTACGACTTCCAGAACACCATCGACGGCCCGTACACCGACAAGGTCGGCGATTTCCAGGGCGACGGCGTGATCGCGCGCTGGAAACACGTTCTGATCGGCACCTGGAACCTGGGCGACAGCCGTGCATCGCTGACCAACCGGTTCACCAGCGGCTACAACGACTACGACCGCACCACCAACGGCACCGTACCCTCGTATTCGCTGTGGGACCTGTCGGTCGGACATACCTTCGACAAGGTGCTGGACATCGACGCCGGGGTGAAAAACCTGTTCGACCGCGATCCGCCGTTCACCAACCAGGCGTACAACTTCCAGTCCGGCTATGACCCCCGTTACGCCGACCCGCTGGGCCGCACGCTGTTCGCTCGCGCCACGTACCACTTTTAAGGTCTGAACCCGACGCGCTCATGCTCCGGCGCGTCGGGCGACTTCTGCGAAATCGCGCCCCCGGCTTGCAGGTCTCATCCACCTTCCCCGGCCGGGGGATTTTTTCTCAGCGCTTTGCGTGCGTCGATCTGTAAACCAAGGATTGCCCGAACATGAGTGCCTCCCCTCTGACGCTGCGACGGCTGCTGCCCGGCATCGCACTGCTTTACACCGTGGTGTTTTTCATTTCGCTGCTCTCCGGCGTGCCCATGGCCCTCGCGACCCCGGCCCACGCCTTGACTGTGTACGGCGAAGCGCCCAAGTACCCCGCCGGTTTCATGCACTTTGACTACGTCGATCCCTACGCTCCCAAAGGCGGATCGATGAGCCGCGCCGCCGAAGAAATCGGCCAGTACAACTACCTGACGCCTTATGTCGATCAAGGCATTTCGGTCAGTCAGATCGATACCTGGGTCTACTCGCCGCTGGCCTATCGTTCGCTGGACGAGCCTTACACCGTGTATGGGCTTGTCGCGCAGAAGCTGGAGCGCGACCCGGATAACCGCTGGGTGCGGTTCTATCTGAACCCCGACGCCGGTTTCGACGACGGCACGCCGATCACCGCGCAGGACGTGCGGTACACCTATCAGACCCTGATCACCCAGGGCAGCTTCAGCTACCGGCCGCTGTACGCCGACGTCAAGGACGTGGTGATCGAGGCGCCGGGGCAGATTCGTTTCGACTTCAAGGACAACCTCAACCGCACGCTGGCACTGGATCTGGCCAGCATGCGCATCCTGCCCGAACACTGGTGGAAGACCCGGGACTTCAGCAAAGGCGGCGGTTTCGAGCCGCCGTTGGGCAGCGGCCCCTATCGCGTCACAAGGGTCGATCCCGGACGCAGTGTCAGCTTTCAGCGGGTGAAGGACTGGTGGGCCAAAGACCTGCCGGTCAGTCGCGGCCTGTACAACTTCGACACCCTCACGGTGAATTTCTACGGCGACACCGACGTCGCACGGCAATTGGTGCAGGCCGGCAGTTTCGATTACAACCGTGAGTATTCCTCGGCCGGGTACGTGGTCGGCTATACCGCCCCGACGCTGCAGGCCGGCCGATTGCAAAAGACCATTCTGGCGAAGAAGCGTCCGGTGGCCGGCCAGGGTTTTGTCTTCAACCTCGACAAGCCGGTCTTTCAGGATCGCCGCGTTCGCGAAGCGCTGGCAATGCTCTGGGATTTCGAATGGGTGAACGGCCAGATCATGCGCAACTTCTATGTGCGCGAGCAGACCTACTTTCCCAAAAGCGAAATGGCCGCCACCGAGCTGCCAGATGCGCAGGAGCTGAAGATTCTCGAGCCGCTGCGCGGGCAGATCCGGGACGAAGTGTTCAATCAGGTCTGGCAGGCGCCGCGCACCGATGGCAGCGGCTATATCCGCGACAAGCAACTCAAGGCGCTGAAGCTACTCGCCGACGCAGGCTGGCATGCGCAGCACAATCGTCTGGTGAACGCCGCAGGTCAGCCGCTGGAATTCACCTTTCTCGATGGCCAGGGTGGTTTCGACCGGCTGGTCCTGCCGTACAAGCGCGTATTGGCGCAGATCGGCATCACCCTGAATTTTCGAAAGGTGGACTCGGCGCAATACATGAACCGGCTCAATGCCCGGGACTACGACATGATCGTCGTCACGCTGCCCAACAACGGCAACCCGATCCTGTCGCCCGGTCGCGAGCTGTACAACCTGTTCGGCTCGCAGAGCGCGCGGCAGGTCGGCAGTTCGAACGCCATGGTCTTGCGCAACCCGGCGGTGGACGCCCTGATCGACGGGCTGGTGGCCGCCAACACCCGCACCGACATGCTGCATTACGCCCGCGCCCTCGACCGGGTGCTGCTGTGGGGTTTCTACATGATTCCGAATTACTACTCTCAGGGCACGCCCGCGGTGTTCGCCAACCGCTTCGGCAGACCGAACGTCGAGCCCGTGTATGACGTCGGCCTGGACACCTGGTGGCAGGTCAGCACCACGCCGCTGACCAACCAGCAGATGGCCGAACGCCTCGCACCGCAGGCCAGTGCCCAGTCCGCAAAACTGGAGCGTCGTTGACATGCTGACGTATGCAATGCGGCGTCTGCTGCTGATCATTCCCACCCTGCTGTGCATACTGGTGGTCAACTTCCTCATCGTGCAGGCCGCACCCGGCGGCCCGGTGGAACAGGCGATCGCCCGGGTTCAAGGTCTGAGCCCGGCGGCCGGCGTCGGTGGCGGCGGCGCAGAAGTCGCGGCCACCGGCAGCATCAGCCGCAGTTCACAGGGACTGGACCCCGAACTGATCGAGGCCATCCGGCATCAGTACGGGTTCGATAAACCGATGCACGAACGGCTGTGGCTGATGCTCACCCACTACGCCCGACTTGATTTCGGCAGCAGTTTCTTTCGCGGTGCGACGGTCACCGGTCTGATCGCCCAGAAGCTGCCGGTCACGCTGTCGCTGGGCCTCTGGGCCACGCTGATCACCTACCTGATCTCGATTCCGCTGGGCATCCGCAAGGCCGTGCATCACGGCAGCCGGTTCGACGTCTGGAGCAGCACATTGATCATCGTCGGCTATGCGATTCCGGCTTTCCTGTTCGCCATCCTGCTCATCGTCGTGTTCGCCGGCGGCAGCTACCTGAGCTGGTTCCCGGCGCAAGGGCTGGTGTCGGACGACTTCGACAGCCTCTCCACCTTCGGCAAGCTGCGCGACTATCTCTGGCATCTGGTGCTGCCCGTCAGTGCACTGGTCATAGGGGGTTTCGCGACCTTGACCCTCCTGACCAAAAACAGCTTTCTCAACGAAATCAGCCGCCAGTATGTGGTCACGGCCCGCGCCAAGGGCCTGAGCGAACAACGCATGCTGTACAGCCACGTGTTCCGCAACGCGATGTTGCTGGTCGTGGCCGGCGTGCCTCAGGCGCTGATCGAGGTGTTTTTCGCCGGGTCGCTGCTGATCGAAACCATTTTCGGCCTCAATGGCATCGGCCGCATGAGTTACGAAGCGGCCGTCTCCCGTGATTACCCGGTGGTATTCGGCACGCTGTTTCTGTTCACCCTGTTCGGCCTGCTGATCAAGCTGGTGGGCGACCTGTGCTACACACTGGTCGACCCGCGCATCGACTTTTCCGCGAGGAGCGCGTGATGTTCGAGTTCTCACCGCAAAGCAAGCGACGGATGGCCCTGTTCAAGGCCAATCGCCGGGGCTGGTGGTCATTGTGGATATTCGTCGGGCTGCTGGTGGTCTGCCTCCTCGGCGAATTGATCGCCAACGACCGGCCGCTGCTCGTCAGCTATCAGGGCCATCTGTACTACCCCGCCCTGCATCAGTATGAGGAAACTCGATTCGGCGGCGAGCTGCCCTTCGAGCCGGATTACGCCAGCGACTACGTGCGCAAGCTGATCGAGTCCGCAGGGGGCTGGATGCTCTGGGCACCGATCCCGTTCAGCTACGACACCATCAACTACGACCTCAAGGCGCCCTCGCCCAGCCCACCCAGCGCGCGGAACTGGCTGGGCACCGACGATCAGGCGCGGGACGTGATGGCGCGGGTGCTGTTCGGTACGCGGGTATCGATTCTGTTCGCCTTGCTGCTGACGGCCATCAGCACCGTCATCGGTGTCTTCGCCGGGGCGATTCAGGGTTATTACGGCGGCCTGGCCGACCTGATCGGTCAACGTTTGCAGGAAATCTGGTCGGGCCTTCCGGTGCTGTACCTGCTGATCATCCTCTCCGGATTCGTCGAGCCGGGATTCTGGTGGTTGCTGGGCATCATGGCGTTGTTTTCCTGGCTGGCACTGGTGGATGTGGTGCGTGCCGAGTTTCTGCGCGGGCGCAACCTGGAATATGTGAAAGCCGCCCGGGCGCTGGGCCTGACCGACAGCGCGCTGATGCTGCGGCATATCCTGCCCAACGCCATGACCAGCACCCTCACCTACCTGCCGTTCATTGTCACCGGCGCCATCGCGACCTTGACCGCGCTGGATTTCCTCGGCTTCGGCATGCCGGCGGGCAGTGCATCGCTGGGTGAGCTGATCGGTCAGGCCAAGCGCAATCTGCAGGCGCCCTGGCTGGGCCTGACCGCGTTTTGCGCGCTGGCGCTGATCCTTTCCCTGTTGGTGTTCATCGGCGAAGCCTGCCGTGATGCCTTCGACCCCAGAACCTGAGAGCGCTCCATGAAAGAAGCCATGCACGAGAACCTGATCGAGATTCGTCAGTTGCGCGTCGCCTTCAAGGGCGTCGAGGTGGTCCGCGGCATTGATCTGACCCTGCGGCGGGGAGAATGCCTGGCGCTGGTGGGTGAGTCCGGGTCCGGCAAGTCGGTGACCGCTCACTCGATCCTGCGCCTGCTGCCCGCGCAGAGCGTCAGCACGCAAGGCAGCATTCGCTACAACGGCCTGGACCTGCTGCGCGCCAGCGACCGCCAGTTGCGTTCACTGCGCGGCAATCGCATCGCGATGATCTTTCAGGAGCCAATGACCTCGCTCAACCCACTGCACACGGTGGAGAAGCAGATCGGTGAAATCCTGGCAATGCACAAAGGGCTCAAGGGCAAGGCCGCCCGTGACCGCACCCTCGAGCTCCTGGAACTGGTCGGCATCCACAATCCGCTGCACCGGCTCAAGGCTTACCCTCATCAACTGTCCGGAGGGCAGCGACAACGGGTGATGATTGCCATGGCGCTGGCGAACGATCCCGACCTGCTGATCGCCGACGAGCCCACCACCGCGCTGGACGTGACGGTGCAGCTGAAGATTCTGGAATTGCTCAAGTCATTGCAGGCGCGCCTGGGCATGTCGCTGCTGTTGATCAGCCACGACCTCAATCTGGTGAAACGCATTGCGCAACGGGTCTGCGTGATGCGCGCCGGTGAAATCGTCGAGCAGGCCGACTGCCAGATGCTGTTTGCCAATCCGCAGCATGAATACAGCCGATTGCTGATCAATGCCGAACCCGACGGCGAGCCGGTGCCGACCGTGCACCCGCAGACCCTGTTGTCCGTGGACGACCTGAAGATCTGGTTCCCGCTACCCAAACCGCTGTTCCGGCGCGAGCGGCAGTACATCAAAGCGGTGGATGGGGTCAGCTTCGAACTGCTCAAGGGCAAGACGCTGGGGATCGTCGGCGAATCCGGATCGGGCAAGTCGACGCTGGGTCAGGCGATCCTGCGGCTGATCGACTCTGAAGGCAGCATCCGCTTTGCCAACAAGGAGCTGAGCCTGCACAGCCAGCACCTCATGCGCCCGCTGCGCAAGCGCATGCAGGTGGTGTTTCAGGACCCGTTCGGCAGCCTCAGCCCCAGGATGACCGTGCAGCAGATCATTGCCGAAGGCTTGCTGACCCACGGCATCGGCACGCCACAGGAGCGCGAACAGACCGTCATCCGGGTGTTGCAGGAAGTGGGGCTCGACCCGCAGATGCGGCATCGTTATCCCCACGAGTTTTCCGGCGGGCAGCGCCAGCGGATCTCCATCGCTCGAGCGCTGGTCCTGGAGCCGGACCTGATCCTGCTGGACGAGCCAACCTCGGCGCTGGATCGCACGGTGCAGAAGCAGGTGGTGGCGTTGCTGCGCGACCTGCAGATCCGCCACGGCCTGACCTATCTGTTCATCAGCCATGACCTGGCCGTGGTGCATGCGCTGGCCCATGATCTGATCGTGATCAAGGACGGCAAAGTGATCGAACAAGGCGCGTCCCGGGACATCTTCGCCCATCCGCAGCAACCTTATACGCGGGAGCTGTTGAACGCATCGGGTCTGGCGTTTGCGCGGTAGCGCGGTGATGGGTCGGTACTTGAGGATTCGAACCGACAGGGCTGTGGGCGTGCGCTCGCTCTCGCAGGGCTTTGCGCAGGGGCTGGCGCAGGTCTGGCGCAGGGCCGGGGTTCCCGATACACCTTGCAACACCTACTACACTGACGGGCGAAAGCGTATCATCGCGCCCCAGTTTTCTTGCCTCGGTGCCTCTCATGTCCACACTACCGCTCACCTCCGCCGAACGTCGTGGCTGGTCATTCTGGTGGAAACCCCTGGTGTTTCTGCTGGTGGCCGCCATTGGCCTGTACTACGTCAAGTGGTCGCCGTATTACCTGAAGTCCTTCGTGGCCGCCGACACCCACAACATTGGCGGCTCAATCATCAACGACAACCCGGCCAGCCCTTGGGCTGCGGCACTGGCCTACGCTCAGGTGTACTTTCTGGCGATCTGGAAAGCCGCTGTACTGGCCGTGATCCTGGGTTCTTTGTTGCAAGTGCTGATCCCCCGTGACTGGCTGCTGAAGATGTTCGGCCGCGCAGGCCTCGGCTCCACCGTACGCGGCGGCCTGTTCGCCCTGCCCGGCATGATGTGCAGCTGCTGTGCGGCACCGGTGGCTGCCGGCCTGCGCAAGCAACGGGTCTCGGTGGGAGCGGCGCTGGCGTTCTGGATCGCCAACCCGGTGCTCAACCCGGCCACGCTGGTGTTCATGGGTTTCGTGCTGGGCTGGGGCTTCACGGCGCTGAGACTGGTGGCGGGGATCGTGCTGGTGATCGGGGTTTCACTGGTGGCGCAGCGCATCTCGCGCCCGGACGTCTTGCCCGAGCCCGCCGTGGAAGCGGTGACTGAAGCCGAGACGCCGGCGCAAGGCAGCCTGCTGAGCCGTTGGGGCAAGTCGATCTGGCAGCTGTTCTGGACCACCATCCCGATCTACGTCGTGGCGGTGCTGGTGCTGGGCGCCGCACGGGTCTGGCTGTTCCCTCACGTCGACGGCGCGATGGGCAATGGTTTGCTGTGGCTGGTCCCGCTGGCGATCGTCGGCACGCTGTTCGTGATTCCAACCGCGGCGGAAATCCCGATTGTGCAGACCCTCATGACCCTGGGCCTGAGCACCGCCCCGGCCGTGGCCCTCCTGATGACCCTGCCGAGCGTGAGCCTGCCGTCCCTGCTGATGCTGCGCAAATCGTTCGACGCCCGGGTGCTGGTGACCGTGGGTGTACTGACGATGGTGATCGGCGTAATCAGCGGCCTGATCGGCGCCGCGGTGTTATAGACCGCTGCCTTCGCCTTCCCGGCTAAAGCCGGTCCTACGACAAACTTGCAGCGTCCGTAGGACCGGCTTCAGCCGGGAACAGGCCGGTACATCCGCAGAAGATGCAGCGACTGGAGTTCAGTCTTCGCGAGCAAGCTCACTCCTACAGGGTTTGTGTCCAGCCGCGGACCCGTCGCCCCCGCTTAACCTGTGGGAGTGAGCCAACTGTCGTTAACGCCCCTTCGATCAAAGGCGTAATGCCCAACGCCTTCCCGGCTAAAGCCAGTCCTACTACAAACTTGCAGCGTCCGTAGGACCGGCTTCAGCCGGGAAGAGGCCAGTGCATGCCGTGGAGATGTAACGTCTGGCAACCAGCCTTCGCGGGCAAGCGCGCTCCTACAGGATTGTGTCTGGCCGCGGACCCGTCGCCCCCGCTTAACCTGTGGGAGTGAGCCAACTGTCTTTAACGCCGCCTTCGATCAACGCGTAACACCCGACGCCTTCCCGGCTAAAGCCGGTCCTCCGAAAACTTGCAGCGTCCGTAGGACCGGCTTCAGCCGGGAAGAGGCCGGTACATCCGCAGAAGATGCAGCGGTTGGAATTCAGTCTTCGCGAGCAAGCTCACTCCTACAGGTCTCATGCTCGGTTCGTGACCGATAACGCTGAATCCCGCGGGGCGCTCGTCTACTTCGCGCTTCGGTGTTTCAGGTATTCGACGACGGCCTGCTGATCCCCGGCAAATTCGATCCGGGCATTTTTGCTGTCACGCTGGTAGGCATACATCGGGTCGTAGTATTCGCTGAGCATGGCGCTGATCCAGCCACGGTGCTGATCCACTGCCCCGCTGCGCGCCTGCTCTTCCAGCGCGCTGTCCATGATCGCTGCCAGGCGCTGATACCGCTCACCGCCCAACCGCCGCACGATGCTGGACAAGCTCTGCTTCAGACGCTCGGCGTAGGCGCCGAATCCGCTTTCGATGCCTTGCACGTCAATGAATTCGGCGCACAGATCAATCACGTAATCCTTGAGAATCCGCTCCACGCGCCCGTCGAAACTGTCCTCCAGCCACACAAGAGGCGCGGCCTGCATCGTGCGGTACAACTCCAGCGGCACGGCGCGGCTGCCGACGATTCGCCCTTCATCCTCGATGACGAACTGATGCAGATGCCGGGCGCGCTTCTTCAGAATGTCGATCGACAGCCTGTTCTCGAAATCGATCTGGCCCGGCTGCGGGGTGGCGTGCTTGCCGAAGCTCGAGCCGCGATGATTGGCATGGCCTTCCAGATCCAGCGCGTTATCCAGCTGCTGCAAGACTTCGGTTTTACCGGTGCCGGTCAGACCGCCGATCAGCACGAAATCGCATTCGGCGACGGCCTGCTCGGTGATCCCGATCAGGAAATTGCGCATCGCCTTGTAGCCACCGATCACCCGCGGGTACTGGATGCCTGCCTCGCCCTTGAGCCATTGCTGAGTGATCTGCGAACGCAGGCCGCCGCGAAAGCAATAGAGAAAACCGTGCGGATTGTTGCGCGCGAACGAAGACCAGGCTTCGATCCTGGCCTCCTTGAGCGCGCCGCTCACCAGCTTATGGCCCAGTTCGATCGCCGCTTGCTGGCCTTCTTGCTTGTAACTGGTACCGACTTTCTGCCGTTCGACGTCGTTCATCAGCGGCAGGTTGATCACCCCGGGAAACGCGCCCTTGCTGAATTCCACCGGCGCGCGCACGTCCATCAGCGGTACGTCGTGCAGAAAAATGTCGTGAAAATGGGCGCTGTTATCGCGCATCAGACCACCTCGACAGCGAGTCGCTGTCGCTCCACCAGTTCACCGATCGGCGCAAGACTCAAACCCAGCTCGCCCGCCAGTGCAAGAAACGCCTGTTCTTCGGCAGGTTCCACCGCAATCAGCAGGCCACCGCTGGTCTGCGGATCGCACAGCAGCAATTTCTGCGCCTCGCTCAGCGCGCCGATGCGCTCGCCGTAGCTGTCGTAATTGCGATGGGTGCCGCCGGGGATGCAGTTCTGCTCGATGTAGAAATCGACGCTGCCCAGACGCGGCACTGCCGCCGCGTCCAGTCGCGCGGTGACCTGACTGCCATCGGCCATTTCCACCAGATGCCCGAGCAGCCCGAATCCGGTCACGTCGGTCATTGCCGTCACGCCCGAAAGTTTCGAAAAGCGGCTGCCAGGCTTGTTCAGTGTGCACATGACATCGCGCGCCAGGCCCACGTCTTCGTCGCGCAGCAGGCCTTTCTTCTCGGCCGTGGTGAGGATGCCGATGCCCAGCGGCTTGGTGAGGAACAACTTGCTCCCGACCGTCGCGGTGTCATTGCGCTTCATGAAGCGTTTTTCCACCAGACCGGTGACGGCCAGCCCGAAAATCGGCTCCGGCGCGTCGATCGAATGGCCACCGGCCAGGGGGATACCGGCGGCGTCACACACGGCGCGACCACCCCGAATCACTTCGCGGGCGATTTCCGGGGCAAGCACGTTGACCGGCCAGCCGAGAATGGCGATGGCCATCAGCGGATCGCCACCCATCGCGTAAATGTCGCTGATCGCGTTAGTGGCGGCGATCCGGCCGAAATCAAAGGGATCGTCGACGATCGGCATGAAAAAGTCGGTGGTCGACACCACGCCTTTCTCATCATCGATGGCGTACACCGCAGCGTCGTCGCGCGACGCATTACCGACCCACAGCCGCGGATCGAGGTTCTGCGCGCCACTGCCGGCGAGAATGGTTTCCAGGACTTTGGGAGAAATCTTGCAGCCGCAACCGGCGCCGTGGCTGTACTGGGTAAGGCGAACTGTGTCGTTCATGAGAGACCCCTGAGTTTCAAGGCGCTGAAGTCTACCAGAGCCGGGCCATGCCGGTGGTATGGGAGGATGGTCGGAACTGCATCGCCCCGGCTGCGGGCAACGTCTGAATCGCCGGAGAACAGCTGCTCGCGGGGGCTGATTTCCAATCGCTGTAGCTTCAGCGGCTGTACCGGCCGTTTCGTGAGCAAGCTCACTCCCACAAAGATCTCCGGACATCCCCGGGCTCTCTGACCAGACACAAATCCCGTGGGAGCGAGCTTGCTCGCGAGGCTGATTTCCAGCCGCTGCATATCCACAGCATGCACCGGCCTCTTCCCGGCTGAAGCCGGTCCTACAGACGCCGCAAGCTTCGTAGGACCGGCTTCAGCTCGGAAGGCGTCAGCTCACTCCCACAAAGATATCCGGACATCCCCGGCTCTCTGACCAGACACAAATCCTGTGGGAGCGAGCTTGCTCGCGAGGCTGATTTCCAGCCGCTGCATATCCACAGCATGCACCGGCGTTTTCCCGGCTGAAGCCGGTCCCTTAGACGCCGCAAGCTTCGTAGGACCGGCTTCAGCCGGGAAGGCGTCGGGTGTTACGCCGTTGATCGAAAGAGCTTTAATGACATCGGCTCACTTCCACCATGGTGGGCTGTGGACAGTCCTCAAACCCGCGCACAGTCCTGTAACGCCTGTATCACGACGCTGCTTTGATCAACGACTCCAGCGATGCATCGAATTTCTGCAAGGCGTTGATCTGCACTTCTCGCTGCTGGTTGATCTGTTCGGCGATTTCCGGAGCGCGTTTGGTGTGTGCCCAGATCGGCGACATGGAGCGCGCGTCGCTGCCCTCGGCTTTGCCGATGAATTTGAAATCGCCGTCGAAGAATTCCGCGGTAATGCTGGCCTGGACATCGGCGCTGCGTTCGGTGATCAGTTTGCTGCGGGTGTCCAGCAGGACGATGACGTCCGGACGGGCAGCGAGGACGTCGTCCAGGTTTTCGTAGAACTCCACTGTCGCGAACTGCTTCTCCAGCGATTCAGCGAACCAGTTGATCGCAAGCTCCGGATCGGAGCTGTTGACATAGGCCTCGCTGATACGGCTATCGGTCAGCTTCGCCGCGATGCCCGTCTGGGCGGCTGCGTTGTAGCGTTCCATATAGGCCAGGTTGGCGACGGTGTTCTCCGTGAAGATCACGCCGACGGTCTGGGTGTGCTTGAGGGTCACCGCAGAGGTGGCTTTGGCAGTCCGGAACTGGCCGTCCTGCACGTCGGAATAGCGCGGAGCGCCAGGAACGGCGCAACCGGCCAGGGCGGCGACCAGTGCAAACAGGGCGGCAATTCGAACAGTCATGGGTTTTCTCCGCACCGCGGCTCAGTGGATGTGGTGCAATCCTGAGCCTTGCGCGAGAAATTCAAAACTTGAGTCGATCAATGATCAACATCGATCAAAGCAATAATGCCGTCAGACTTTCGCCAGGCGTCGCGCGGTCAGCACTTGCGCGAGCATCAGCGTTCCCACGCACAGCAATGCCACGCGCAGCCCCGTCGCGTGCGCGGCGAACCCTATCAACGCCGGCCCCAGCAAAATGCCCGAGTAACCGATGGCGGTGATGGTGGCAATCGCCAGCCCCGGCGGCATGGCGGTTTGCGCGCCCACTACCGAGCAGTACACCGGAAAGGTGTTGGACAAACCGATGCCGATCAGCGCGAAGCCCAGCAGAAACAAGGGCGGCGATTCGAGCAGGATCGCCATGGCGAATCCGACCATCACCAACACGCCGCCGATTACCAGCACCCGCACCGCGCCGAAGCGACGCCGCAGGGTGTCGCCACAGAAACGCCCGGCGGCCATGGTCAGTGAAAACACCGCGAACGCGCCTCCTGCGATGCGCGGGTCGACCTGATGCGCGGTCCTCAGAAACAGCGCGCTCCAGTCCAGCATGGCGCCTTCGACCAACAGCGCGACGAAGCACAGCAGCCCCACCACCAGCACTTTTCCGGTCGGACGCGCCACCGGCGCTGCGGGATCATCAGCGCCATAGGGCAACAGGTGCCGGGCGTGCCAGAGGAGCAATCCGGCCACAATCGCCACCACCACGCAGACCGACAACAGCGGCGTCGCCCCGGCCCACAGCAACAGGCTCATCAGTAACGCACTGGTGATGCCGCCCAGACTGAACAGCCCATGGAATCCCGACATCAGCGGTCGTCCATGGTCCTGTTCGACCATCAGGCCCTGCACGTTCATGGCCACATCGATGCTGCCAAGGCCGGCACCGAACACAGCCAGGGCCAGGGCGAGGCCTGCGAAGGACGACAGACTCGCCAGCAACGGCAGCATGCAGCAAATGAGCGTGCCACCGACCAAGGCGACAAACCGGCAACCCTTGCGCGTGGTCATCATGCCGGCCAGTGGCATGGCCAGCAGCGAACCCAGCCCGAAGCACAACAACAGCAGCCCCAGTTCGGCCTCGCCGACGCCGGCCCGGTCGCGGGCGTAAGGCACCAACGGCGCCCACGCGCCCAGCGCCATGCCGGATAACAGAAACGTCAGGCGGTAGCTCCAGAGGTGAATCAACGTGGGGGTTTTGACGGACTGAGCGATAGACAAAGGGCAGTGTTCCAACAGAGGTCAGGAAAGTGTGGGTTGCAGTGTTCAGTGAGTGAAGCTCGGAGCGTGAAGCGTGGTGATCCAGAGTCGTAACCGAATGCCGCCTGAGCCTTGTGGGCACCGTTGGCCGACCCCCACAAGGCAAAGCACAGCGCGCCGTTTTACATCATCGGCGCCACCATGCTGACGACCCGCAGCGCCAGGCCTTCGTAGGCGTCTAGGGTGATGGTGAATTCGCCTTCTTCGGTCAGATCGCCTTCGACGCGCTCGTTGATGATGTCGACCACCGGGCCCGGTGCGATCCCCGGCAGATGCAGGGTTTCGACGATAGGTTCGGCGCTGAAGTTGAGCGCCGTGATCTGCGTACCCTTCCCTGCAGGCAGTTCGTGAACCATGATCAACAGGCCTGGATGTTCGACGTCCGGGATCATGATCTGGCGACTGGCCGCGATGTCGTAGGCGCGACGCACGGCGAGGATTTTCTTCAGCTGCGACGCGAAGGAATCCGGGCGCTGTAATTGCTCGATCAGGCTGCCGTACAAGGTTTTAGCGCGCGGCATGCCGCCAGCCGACACCTCGTTATCAGGGTCCAGGTCCACCAGATCGTAGGCTCCCCGATGAATCCAGCGCGTGTCGCCGTCGCCCATCAGATGGGCCACCTGTTCGGCGGGCAGCGGCAATGCGCCTACCAGGTCCCAACCCGACAGCGCGAACACGCCTGGCTGCATGGCATTGAACATCACCAGCAGCAGATGGATGTGGCGAATGGTGTCGACGTCGGCATCAGTAATGGCGTCCAGGTCACGAATGCCCAGCGCGGCGGTGATGATGCTGGCAGTAGTGCACGACACGCCGTTGGTGACGAACTTGAGGTTGTACGGCGCGTGCTCGCCAGCCAGGCGCTCGTACATTTCTTCGCGGATGTGCTCACGCAGAATGTTGCCGGGAAACGTCTGCCCCATGTACAGGTACTGATCGTGGGCGTGCAGCGTCCAGAAATGCACCAGTTCCAGGGTTAGTTCATCGTGGTTCTGCAAGGCGTGAATGAGCGACGCCGGGTCGATGCCGAAGTCATGCACCTGGCGCAGCATCAGCCGCAGAAATTCGGTCCGGCCGGTGAGCAACGCATGCTGGTAGGCCGGGCGCGTGATGAAGTCATACGACAGATCGGCGCCGCCATGGGACATCGCAGCAATATCGTCGATGGTCAGGTTGAGTTCCTGAAAACTGAACCCGCCCGCCTTGCGAATCGCGCCGGCCAGCAATTGGTTGCCGGTAATCGACAGCGGATGACTTTCCGACCACGCCGTGCCGTCCGCCTTGCGCTCCACGCCGAGGAAGCCGTTGGCATCGAGGCGCAGCACCCGCGCGCCCATCACATCGATCGCATGCAGCGCATCGCCGATGATCATCTGTTGCGCGGCAAAGCTGGGGTCCAGCCAGTTGAGCGAAGGCTGACCTTCCTTGAAATAATGCAGGTACACCCAGCGCCGGTCCTTACCGTCAACGCCGGTAATCACCGGCGTGGCGCTCCAGTCGGTTTCCTTGACACCGGGCTCGAAGAAAATCACCCGCTGCAACTGACCGACGATGTAATGCTTGTCCCGCAGCGCATCCACCGTCGCCGGCGGCAGGTTGATCGCGTCGCGCCCTGGCGGCACGTCAGGCAGCAGCGCCCAGTCTTCCTCTTTGATTTCGACCATGTGGTACAGGCCGGGGTATTGCTCGTAAGCGAGCTCGGCCAGACGAAAATCCGCGCCCTTGCCGGTGTGCGACGGGATCACGTCGTCGACGATTACGGCGTTATGCGCGGCGGCGATACGGCTGAGGTTGAGAAACTGCGCATCGGTGCCCAGATCGGCATCCACTTCGAAACTGATGCGGTCGAAATTTCCGTCGATGCTCGGCGTGCGCTGACGCCCCTTGAGGCCGCCGGACGCCTTCAACGGCCCGTTATGAATGCCCTGAATGCCGATCTCCGAGAGCGCGTGCCAGAGTTTTTCATCGCCCAGGGCCTCAAGCACCGAGCCGTCTTCGCGGGTGATGATCGAGGCGGGATACGCGGTGAACCAGACCGAAGCGATCGCCGAAGCGTCCCGTGGTCGGGCCTGAGCGTAAGGCCGTTGCCAGAGCCGGCCCTGGCCACCATAAAGTTTTGCGCGTTGCTGGGCGGCATGGAGCATCGATTGCTCCACCAGCCATTCCACATACTGCTTGTCCGGGGTGGTCATAGGATCCAGGGTTCCGTCTTCAAGAGGATTGGAGAGGTCGCCCGGGCGGCGGCTTCGCGGGCCGGGACGATCCTGTCTACGCCGTTGCTTAAGTCTATGAGCGTGCACAGGCCCAAACGTTCGTTGCATGAAGAACGGTGATCGCAGATTTCGTGACAACCCACAGGCGTGGCTGCTCCAGGGGCATCAACCGCGTGCGGCGTTGACGATGAATTCCTGATAACCGGAGAGGATCACGTAGATCGCGAAGTAGCAGAAGATCGCCGCCGAGACCCAGTAGGAATAGCGCAGCAGCTTGTCGCCCAGCAGGCGACCGCCGTGACTGGCGGCAAAACAGATGAACACGCACCAGGCCACGCCCGCGAAGAAAAAGCCGAGCAGGAACAGCGTCGTGCTCAGGGTGCCATGCCCGCCCGCGCGGGAGATCAGCGTGCCGCCCACGGCCGCGAACCAGAGAATCGCGGTGGGTGAAGACACGGCCAGGAACACCCCGCGGGAAAACTCCCGCAGACCCGAGCGGGCATTTTCTTCGCCCGCCATGGCGAGGCTGGCGTGACTGCTCAGCGCCGCAACGACCATTTTCACGGCAAAGCCGACGAGGATCGCCGAGCCGCCCAGCCACAATCCCCAACGTACCCATTCGTATTGCAGCAGAACGGTCATCCCGGCCATGGCCAGCACGGCATAAAACAGGTCACCGAAGCACGACCCCAATCCCAGCCAGAAGCCTTGCAAATAGCCGCGCTGCATCGCCAGCGTGATCATCGCGATATTCGCCACGCCGATGTCCAGGCACAAGGAAAGGCTCAGTAAAAAGCCGCTGGTGAACTCCATGTCTGTCGGTCCTTCAATCCGGTTAACGATGCGTTACAAAAAACAGCGCGCAGGATAACGGGATCGCAGGGTTTTGCCGATGGCCGAGAGGCAAACATGTCGAAAGGGTCAGTTTTTTGCCCGCCGTCACGGCGACGGCTGTTTGCGAAACGCAATTGCCATGCGGTTCCAGCAATTGACGGTGGCGATGCCCACCGTCAGGTCCACGACTTCGCGGGGCGAGAAATGCGCGCGAAGCTGCGCGTACACAGCATCGGATGGCTCAGGACGTTCGAGCAGCGTCACCGATTCACACCACGCCAGCGCCATGCGCTCGCGCTCACTGAACAATGTCGATGTGCGCCAGACCATCAGACCATGAAGGCGCCGGTCGCTTTCGCCCTGTCGGCGCGCTTCGGTCGCGTGCAGGTCGGCGCAGAACGCGCAGTCGTTGAGCTGGGAGACGCGCAGTTTGATCAGCTCCATGAGGGGCTTGTCGATACACAAGTCGAAGTTCGCCGCTTCGAGCAGCATGAGCGCCTTGAGGGCATCGGGGGATGCGGTGTAATAGTCGAGCCGTGGCTGCACTGAAAATTCCTCAACGACGCACATGCACGCTTGCATGCTGGGCCCAATGCCGCTTTCAGGCGATAGCCAATACGGCGTAATAGCGCCGGACCAATTGGCAGACCAATTCGCGGTTTTTTCCGCACGCAGCTGTACCGCCGCCTGGGCCGCTGGCTAGAATTTGTGATCGTGCATCGTCGCCGGTCATGGCGCTCAGGGGTTTACGTGGAACTTCATATCGTCATCCAGGGCCGCAAGGATCTGGCGAATCAAGTATATGAACAGCTGCGCGACAGCATCGAATCCGGCCGCCTGGCCGCGGGTGTGCAGCTGCCACCCAGCCGTTTGCTGGCCGCCCAGCTGGGCCTGTCGCGCAAGACCATTTCCGACACTTACAGCCGGCTCACGTACGAGAATTATCTGGTGGGCAAGGTCGGCAGCGGCACGTTCGTCAACACCCTCACCACGCCCCGCCCGCGCCCGCAGCAGGTGTCGGATCTGGCCAGTATCGAGGTGGTGAACAAATGGCAGAACATCGTCCTGCCACTGCGCCACCCGACGCTGGAAGGCACGCTGCGCTGCGACTTCATCGGCGGCGCGACGGCCAAGACGCAATTCCCCCATGACGAGTGGCGCCGCTGCACCCACTACGCGCTGCGCCAGATGACAGGCGCTCGCGGGTTCTACAGCCTGCCCGAGGGACTGGCCGCCCTGCGCAGCGCCATCGCCGGCCACATCGCGTTCGCTCGCGGGGTCAAATGCGTGGCCGACGATCTGGTGGTGTGCAACGGCGCGCAGCAGGCGCTGGACCTCATCGCCCGGGTTTTGATCGCGCCCGGCTGCACCGTTGCCGTGGAAGACCCCGGTTACACCCCGGCCCGCCTGCTGTTTGCCGCGCAAGGCGCTGACGTTGCCAGTGTGCCGGTCGACAGCGAAGGCATTATCGTCGACGAAATCCCCGACAACGCTCACGCCATCTACGTCACGCCGTCCCATCAGATGCCGCTGGGCATGCCAATGAGCGTGGCCCGTCGACAGGCGTTGCTGGACAAGGCGCGGCGGATCGGCGCGATCATCATCGAGGATGATTACGACAGCGAATTCCGCTATGAAGGCCGGCCCACCGACTCCTTGCAAAGCATGGACGAGCACGGCGTGGTGGCGTATGTCGGCACGTTTTCCAAAACGCTTTTGCCGGAGCTGCGCCTGGGTTACGCGGTGCTTCCCCAGGCGATCCGCGAGGCGGTGATCAAGGCCAAGCAACTGACCGACTGGCACACCAGCACGCTGCCACAATGGGCGCTGACCAAATTCATCAGCGAAGGCTTGCTGAACAAGCACATTCGCCGCAGCCACAGCATTTACGCCGGCCGCCGCGAGCGGATCCTGGCGCGGCTGGCCGGCGACCTGTCGCCCTGGATGGAGGCGATTCCAAGCACGGCAGGTTTCCACATGGCGGTGATGTTCAAGGTGCCGATCAATCTGGCCTTGCTGGTCGAGCTGGCGCGCAAGGTCGAGGTGGGTCTGTACCCTCTGCGGGGCTTTTACTGCGACGTCGCGCCACGGGACGGGCTGATCGTCGGCTTCGGCGCCATCGAGACGCTGGACATCGATCCGGCGCTGGACCGGGTACGCGATCTGCTGCTCCAGCTCGACGGCCAGGACCGGGCGCTGCCGCCACGCGGCGGGCTCAACGACGCAGGCTGACGCTCAGCCGGTTCACGCTGTTGATCGTGGCGATCAGCAGGGTCAGGTCGACGCGCTCGCTCTCACTGAAGTACTCGCAGAGCCAGGCATAGTCCGCGTCAGGCGCATGGGTGGAAGTGATCCGCGTGACACTTTCACTCCAATTCAACGCAGCCCGTTCGCGCGCGTCGAACAACGGCGAGTCTCGCCAGACCGGCACGGCGTACAGCCTGCGCTCGGACTCTCCCTGCAGACAGGCATCCTGACTGTAGCGCTCGACCGAGCCGGCGCAGCCATTGAGCTGCGACACCCGCAGTTTGACCAGCAGCATCAGCGAGGGCGCCAGAGGCAAGCGATTGACCGCCTGTTCCAGCGCCTGCATCGCTTTGATAGCACCCGGTGACGCCTGATGAACATCCAGTGAAGACCTCATGGCCAGATTCGCATCCGAAAACAGGCGCTCAAAGTAGGCCTGCGACCAAGGTGCTCCCAATAGCCAATCTGCCGGAAGATCGTCAGGCCATTGCACGCCGCCAGTGCATGGGATGGAACTTCTGTCGCCCTCACCTGCCGACTACACAGGCGCCGGACAAACCGTCCGCAACAAAATGGAGGGCCATTCAATGCCAGATTCAAACGGCAAAATCCGCTACGCAGTCGTCGCCGGGGGCTGGATTTCCCAAGGCGCGTTCATGCCGGGGCTGGAGCAAACCGACAACTCGGTAATGACCGCGCTGGTGACCGGCGACCCCGTGAAGGCCGACGAGCTTGCCGCACTGTATGACCTCAAGAGTTATCACTACGACGAATTCGACACGCTGCTGCGCTCTGGTGAGATCGACGCGATCTACCTCGCCACGCCCAACTTCCGTCATCGCGAATTCGCCGTCCCTGCGCTTGAAGCCGGCATTCATGTGCTGTTGGAGAAGCCCATGGCGGCCAACGAGGAAGACTGCCTGGCCATCGCCGAAGCGGCGAAACGCTCCGGCGCGAAACTGATGGTCGCCTACCGCCTGCATTTCGAGCCGGGCACTGTGGAGATGGTCCATCGTGTACGCGCTGGCGAGATTGGCGAGCCTCGGTTGTTCACCGCAACGTTCGCGCAGACCACCGATCCGGCCAACCACCGGATGCAGAGCGGCTTCGACGCAGGCCCGGTGGCAGACATGGGGCCTTATCCGATCAACGCGGTTCGTAACCTGTTCGCCGCCGAGCCGCTGGAAGTGCACGCGGTCGGCATCAAGACGCCGGGACGTGAAATCAACACGTACGACACCGTCAACGTGACGTTGCGTTTCGCGCAGGAACGTCTGGCCACCTTCACCGTCAGCTACAGCTTGCCGGCCACCGAACGCTTCCAGTTGATCGGCACAGGCGGCGAGTTCGAAGCCTCACCTTGCTTCGGCTTCGGCGAAGGTGTGGCAATCAGTTATCGCGCGATCATCGACGGCAAGACCACCGAGCACAGCCATCCGGTTGTGGATCAGTTCGGTGGCGAAACCCAGTACTTCTCCGACTGCATCCTTCAGGACCGTGAACCCGAGCCGGACGGCGACGAAGGTTGGCGGGACGTGCGAGTGGTGGAAGCGGTCGAGCGGGCGCTGAAAACTGGCCAGCCGCAAAAGCTTGAGCCCCTGCCGGATCGGCCAGGCATCAGCATTGAGCAGGCGCGCCGACTGCCGCTGGCGAAGGTGCCGCCTTACATCAATACCGACGAGCCCAACGCCTGAGACGGCGGTTGTCTGTCTGGTTGGGCTGCTGCTGGCAAGCGCGGGTCGTGCTTGCCAGCAATCTTTGCCTGCGCCATCGCTTAGCGATCAGTACCTGGCGATTTGACTCGCTGCGCCCTCGCGCCTTGCGGGTAAAAAAATGCAGTTGTATGATGACTGTCAACTTTTGATAAGCCTTCGGCGTTATCGTCGCGATGCTTCATGCAATCCCGAATTCCTCGTCAGGCGTCAACGCCTGATCGATTCGTCCCAAAAATAACAGGAGAAGCAGATGCCTAACGTTCTCGGCCAGAACTTCATCGGCGGCGCCCGCAGCGGCCTCGGCGAAGCACGCCACAAAAGCCTCGATGCCACGACTGGCGAAGCCCTGCCCTATGCATTCCACCAGGCCACTGACGCGGAAATCGACGCTGCCGCGCTGGCCGCTAAAGAAGCCTTCCTTGAATACCGTCAACTGAGCCCGGCACGCCGCGCTGAATTCCTCGACGCCATCGCCGATGAACTCGACGCGCTGGGCGATGATTTCGTTGCGCTGGTGTGCCAGGAGACTGCGCTGCCGGCCGGTCGTATCCAGGGTGAGCGCGGTCGTACCAGCGGCCAGATGCGACTGTTCGCCAAAGTCCTGCGCCGCGGCGACTTCCTTGGTGCACGTATCGACCAGGCGCTGCCTGAGCGTAAACCGCTGCCACGCGTGGATCTGCGTCAGTACCGCATCGGCGTCGGCCCAATCGCGGTGTTCGGTGCGAGCAACTTCCCGCTGGCCTTCTCCACCGCAGGCGGCGACACCGCGTCGGCACTCGCCGCTGGCTGCCCGGTCGTGGTCAAGGCTCACAGCGGCCATATGGCCACCGCTGACCTGGTCGGCCAGGCCATCGTCCGTGCCGCCGAAAAAACCGGCATGCCAAAAGGCGTGTTCAACATGATCTTCGGCAGCGGCGTGGGTGAAGGTCTGGTCAAGCATCCAGCCATTCAAGGCGTCGGCTTCACCGGTTCGCTGCACGGCGGTAACGCCCTGTGCAAACTGGCCGCCGAGCGTCCACAGCCGATTCCGGTGTTCGCTGAAATGTCCAGCATCAACCCGGTCGTGCTGCTGCCGGGCGCGCTGACGGCTCGCGGCGCTGCGATCGCTGGCGAACTGGCGGCTTCGGTGGTGATGGGTGCGGGTCAGTTCTGCACCAACCCGGGCGTCGTGATCGGCATCCGTTCCCCTGCCCTGACCGCGTTCACCGAACAGCTGAAAGAGCACATGGGTGGCCAGGCGCCGCAGACCATGCTTAACGAAGGCGGCCTGCGCAGCTACAGCAAAGGCGTGCAGAAACTGTTGGCACACCCGAGCGTGACGCACCTGGCGGGCAAACCGCAGGAAGGCAAACAGGCTCAGGCCCAGCTGTTCAAGGCTGATGTCAGCATGCTGCTCAACGGCGATGAGCTGTTGCAGGAAGAAGTGTTCGGTCCGACCACGCTGTTGATCGAAGTCGCGGACGATGCCGAGCTGAAAGCCGCACTGCAGGCCCTGCGCGGCCAGTTGACCGCGACCCTGATAGGCGAAACCGCTGACCTGCAGAAATATCAGTGGCTGGTGCCGGTGCTGGAAGAAAAAGTTGGCCGCATCCTGGTCAACGGCTACCCGACCGGCGTGGAAGTGTCCGACGCGATGGTGCACGGTGGTCCATACCCGGCAACCTCCGATGCTCGCGGCACCTCCGTCGGCACCCTGGCAATCGACCGCTTCCTGCGTCCGGTCTGCTACCAGAACTATCCGGACAGCCTGCTGCCGGCCGCGCTGCAAAACGCCAACCCACTGGGCCTCAAGCGCCTGGTCAACGGCGAGTGGAGCAGCGACGTCATCGCCTGATGACGCCCTGAACCGCTGCAACTAAAAACGGCGCGCCCTTCCACGGGCGCGCCTTTTTTTTGGCCTGGATCTGCGTCTCGGCGTGATGCGCATTGCCAGCGACCCTGTCGCCCACTAGCATCGCCGCCTGACAATCGACGCGGCAATGGACACCGGACATGAACGACGAACTTCACATCATTGACCTGCAGGAAGGCACCGGCAAAGCGGCGGTCAAGGGCGCGCTGATCACCACCCAGTACACCGGAACGCTGGAAGACGGCACGGTGTTCGATTCCTCGTGGGAGCGCGGCAAGCCGTTTCAATGCGTGATCGGCACTGGCCGGGTGATCAAAGGGTGGGATCAAGGATTGATGGGGATGAAGGTCGGCGGCACGCGCAAGCTCCTCGTCCCGGCCCACCTGGCCTACGGCGAACGCTCGATGGGCGCCCACATCAAACCCAACTCGAATCTGATCTTCGAAATTGAACTGCTGGAAGTGCTGACCCGGGACGATTGAACAGTAAACCCGGTGTAAGCGGTGTGTCAGGCACACCGCGATGGTTGGTTTTACGACTGCTGCGCAGTCGATCGTCCGAGTGCGGCCCAGAGCAAGCGCGCGCCGACAAGGTGATGCGGCGCCGACTGGTAACGGGCTGGGCGATAAAACCTGTGGGAGTGAGCTTGCTCGCGAAGACTGATTCCCAGACGTTGCATCTCTACAGCCTGCACCAGCCTCTTCCCGGCTAAAGCCGGTCCTACAGACGCTGCAAGTTTTTCGTAGGACCGGCTTTAGCCGGGAAGGCGCCGGGGATTACGCGTTGATCGAATCCGGCGTGGAAGAAAGTTGGTTCACTCCCACTCCGATCTCCAGGCATTACCCAATTCTCCGGCCAGACTCAAAACCTGTGGAAGTGAACTTGCTCGCGAAGACTGATTTCCAGACGCTGCAGCTCTACAGCCTGCACCAGCCTCTTCCCGGCTAAAGCCGGTCCTACAGACGTTGCAAGTTTTTCGTAGAACCGGCTTTAGCCGGGAAGGCGTCGGGGATTACGCGTTGATCGAATCCGGCGCGAAAGACAGTTGGTTTACTCCCACTCGGACCTCCAGGCATTACCCAATTCTCCGGCCAGACTCAAAACCTGTGGGAGTGAGCTTGCTCGCGAAGGCTGATTCCCAGACGCTGCATCTCTACAGCCTGCACCAGCCTCTTCCCGGCTAAAGCCGGTCCTACAGACGCTGCAAGTTTTTCGTAGAACCGGCTTTAGCCGGGAAGGCGCCGGGGATTACGCGCTGATCGAATGCGGCACGAAAGACAGTTGGTTCACTTCCACTCGGATCTCCAGGTATTGCCAAACTCTCCGGCCAGACTCAAAACCTGTGGGAGTGAGCTTGCTCGCGAAGACTGATTCCCAGACGCTGCATCTCTACAGCCTGCACGAGCCTCTTCCCGGCTGAAGCCGGTCCTACAGACGCTGCAAGTTTTTCGTAGGACCGGCTTTAGCCGGGAAGGCGCCGGGGATTACGCGTTGATCGAATCCGGCGCCAAAGACAGTTGGTTTACTCCCACTCGGATCTCCAGGCATTGCCAAGTTCCTCGGCCAGACTCAAAACCTGTGGGATTGAGCCAACTGTCTTTACCCCCCCTCGATCAACGTCCCTCACCTCCTTCGCCTGTTCAAGCCGCCACTTCATACAGCTTCGGCAGCTCAATCTCGCCGCTTATCAGGCTCTGACGCATACGCGCCGCCTGCAGCGCGGCGGCCTGCATCGCGCTTTCCTTCACGTGTCCGTAACCGCGGATGCGCTCGGGCAGACGCGCCAGACTCAACGCAGTGTGACGATTGCCAGCGTTCAGGTGACTCAGGATCAGCTCGACGTCCGCGACATAGCGGTCGATCAACTCACGCTCCTGACGGCGCTCAAGACTGCAGCCAAACGGATCGAAGGCCGTGCCGCGCAGGAATCTGAACCTGGCCAGTACGTCGAACGCTTTCAGCATCCAGGGCCCGAAGCTGCGCTTGCGCGGCACGCCGGTGCGCGGGTCACGCGCGGCCAGCCAGGAAGGCGCCAGATGGAATTCCAGCCGGTAGTCGCCTTCGAACTGTGCCTGTAGCTGTCGGGTGAAGTCGCCGTTGCTGTACAGCCGCGCCACCTCGTATTCGTCCTTGTAGGCCAGCAGTTTGAAGTAATTGAACGCCACCGCTTCGGTCAACGCCGGTTGATCGTCGGGGAACAGCCGCGCCTCGGCCTCCCGCACCTTGGACACCAGCGCCAGGTACCGTTCGGCGTACGCCAGGTTCTGATATTCAGTGAGCGCTTGACTGTTTTTCTCCAGGCGCTCCTGCAAGGTCAGCGTCGCAGGTGGCTCGGCAGGCGCTGCCTGCGGATAGGCCGCCGCCTGAACCGCGGGCAGATCGAACGCGGCGCGACGCCCCCACAGGAACGCTTGCTGGTTGAGGCTGACGGCGACACCGTTGAGCTCGATGGCTTTCTCGATGGCTGCGCTGGTCAACGGAATCAAGCCGAGCTGGAACGCGTAACCGAGCATGAACAGGTTGCTGGCAATGCTGTCGCCCATCAATCGAGTGGCCAGATCAGTCGCCTGGATGAAGTGGGTTTTCTGCTCGCCAACAGCTTCGCGGATCGTCTGCATCATGGCTTCTGCCGGGAATTCGGCGTCGGGGTTGCGAGTGAACTCCGCAGTCGGGGTCTGCTGGCTATTCACGACGGCGTAGGATTTTTCGCTGCTGAGCTTGGCAATGGCATCCGGCCCCGAGGCCACCAGCAGATCACACCCCAGCAGCAAGTGCGCTTCACCCGCCGCGATGCGCACCGCAAACAGGTCTTCCTGACGCGCGGCGATACGAATATGGCTGACCACTGGCCCGAACTTCTGCGCCAGTCCGGCCTGGTCCAGAACGCTGCAGCCCTTGCCTTCCAGGTTCGCGGCATAACCTAGCATCGCACCGACGGTGGTCACGCCCGTGCCGCCTACGCCTGGCAGCAGAATATTGAACGGACGATCAAGGCTTGGCAGGGATGGCTCGGGCAACTGTGCGAACGCCTGCTCGCGGTCAGGCAGCGCAGGCTTGCGCAGCGTGCCGCCGTGAACAGTCACGAAACTGGGACAGAATCCCTCGACGCAGCTGAAATCCTTATTGCAGGCACTCTGGTCGATCTCGCGCTTGCGCCCCTCAGCGGTCTCCTTGGGCAGGATCGACAGGCAACCGGACTTCGTCCCACAGTCGCCGCAGCCTTCGCACACCGCCGGGTTGATGACAGCGCGCTTGTCCAGATCGGGCATCGTGCCGCGCTTGCGCCGACGGCGCTTCTCGGTGGCGCACGTCTGATCGTAGATGATCACCGACACGCCTTCGAACTCGCGCAACTCGCGCTGCACGCTGTCCAGATCACGTCGATAGTGAAAGGTGGTGATCGGCGCGAACTGATCCCGGCTCGGGTATTTGTCCGGATCATCCGACACCAGCGCAATGCGCTGCACGCCTTCGTTGAAGACCTGGCGACTGAGCTGGTCGACCCGCAGCACGCCGTCGATCGGCTGGCCGCCGGTCATCGCGACGGCATCGTTGTAGAGAATCTTGTAAGTGATGTTGACGCCGGACGCCACGGCCGCACGCAGCGCCAGATGACCGGAGTGGAAGTACGTGCCGTCGCCCAGGTTCTGAAACACGTGAGGCGTATGGGTAAACGGCGCCTGCCCGATCCAGGTCACGCCCTCGCCGCCCATCTGGGTGAAGGTGTCAGTTTCCCGGTCCATCCAGATGGTCATGTAATGGCAGCCGATTCCGGCAAGCGCGCGACTGCCCTCCGGGACTTTGGTCGAACTGTTGTGCGGGCAGCCGGAACAGAAATGCGGCGTACGCTGGGTCTTGAACAGTGGCGCGGCCAGCGCCTTTTCCTTGTCCTGGAGAAATTGCAGGCGCGCCTCGATTTTCGGGCTGCTGTAAATGGGCGCCAGCCGCTTGGCGATGACGCGGGCAATCATGGCCGGGGTCAGCTCTGCCAGGTTGGGCAGCAACGAGCGTCCGTCCTCATCGAACTCACCCACCACCCGCGGACGCTGCTCGACGGGCCAGTTGTAGAGCTGGCCGGTCAGTTGATCTTCAATGACGCTGCGCTTTTCCTCGACCACCAGAATCTCGTCCAGTCCCTCGGCGAAGTCGTGCACGGAAACGGGTTCCAGCGGCCAGCTCATGCCGACCTTCAACACCCGGATGCCCACCGACGCGCACAGCTGCTCGTCGATGCCCAACTCTTCCAGCGCTTGTCGCACGTCCAGATAGGACTTGCCGGTGGTGATGATCCCCAGCCTTGGCTGCGGGGAATCAATGACCACCTTGTTCAGCTGATTGGCGCGCGCAAATGCGCGGGCGGCATAGATCTTGTAGGTATTGAGCCGGGCTTCCTGCGCCAGCGGCGGATCGGGCCAGCGGATGTGCAGGCCCCCTTTGGGTAACTGAAAGTCTTCGGGGATGCGCGTCTGGATGCGCAATGGGTCGACTTCGACGACGGCTGAAGAATCGACGTTCTCGGCAATGGTTTTCATCGCCACCCAGCAACCGCTGTAGCGCGACAACTCCCAGCCGATGATGCCGTAATCGAGGATTTCCTGAACGTTACTCGGGTTGAGCACCGGGATCATCGAGGCAATGAATGCGTGTTCGCTCTGGTGAGCGATGGTCGACGATTTGCAGCCATGGTCGTCACCTGCAAGGATCAACACGCCGCCGTTTTCGGCGACGCCTGCCGAGTTGCCGTGCTTGAACACGTCGCCGCATCGATCGACGCCCGGGCCCTTGCCGTACCACAAGGCGAACACGCCATCGTACTTGCCATGCGGGAACAGATTGACCTGCTGGCTGCCCCACACCGCCGTCGCTGCCAACTCTTCGTTGACGCCGGGCTGGAAATGGATGGCGTTTTGCTTGAGGTAATCCTTCGCATCCCAGAGGCTTTTGTCGAGATTGCCCAAAGGCGAACCCCGATAGCCGGAAATGAAGCCGGCTGTGTTGAGACCCCGGGCTTCGTCGCGTTGTTTCTGCAGCATGGGCAGGCGGGTCAGCGCCTGGGTTCCGGTCAGGTAGAGATGGCCGGTGGCGAGTCGATACTTATCATCCAGACGAATATCAGCCAAAGACATTCAGGCACTCCTTTGTTTTTATTAGTGCAATTTGAATGCAGCAGAGAGCGGCCTCGTGAGCCTGGCTCCCTTTTGCCGTCGAGACGGTTCAGCCCGACGGCGACATGCCAATACTGCCTGTGGCGCGCAGGCTTTTTCTTTCTAAATCCGCCGAAATCTGCTCATATCCTGCATGCCTGTTTCGTTTGAATAATAAAAAAGGGTCAATTCATGCAGGTCAAACTCAGCCCCATCGATCGCAAAATCCTCCGCCTGTTGCAGCATGACGCCGACCTCTCCGCTGCCGAGATCGCCGAGCGGGTGGAACTGTCGCAGTCACCCTGCTGGCGTCGAATCAATCGTCTGGAAGAAGAAGGCGTGATCGAGCGCAAGGTCGCGCTGCTCAATCCGGCCAAACTGGGCCTGACCATGACGGTCTTCGTCGACGTCAAGCTGTCGGGCCATGGCCGGCGTTATCTGACCGAATTCGAGGAGGCGATCATCGGCTTCCCCGAGGTGCTGGAGTGCTACACCATGGCTGGAGACATGGACTTCATGCTCAAAGTCGTGGTGCAGGACATCGCCAGTTACGAGCGTTTTCTGCGCGATCAACTGCTGCAAAGCCCGCACGTGCAGGAAGCGCATTCGAATATCGCGATGAGCACAGTGAAGAGAACGACGGAGCTGCCCATCGAGTAGCTGTCCAGGCCGCCGAACGCCGGCGCGGGCCATGTGCGCAGGTGCAGCGAGGGCGCGATTTGAGATTTCCAAGGGGGGCGGACGAATTATTTCACAGGAATGCGAAAAAACATTTGACGTGCAAATGATAATGATTATTATTGAGCGCAACCGGTCGCGAGACTGGTCGGTAACCCAGAAGCCTTAGGTCGGCTTCCGGATTATCTCCTCATCAGGCTAATCACGGTTTTTGACCCGGCTTTTTGCCGGGTCTTTTTTTTCGTGCCCTTATAAGGGTCTGGGTTCGGTCGGGTGTTGCGTCTTCAGGCTAATGAAGAGGGTGCGAGGGACTTCAGCCGTCGCGATGGCGCGCATAATAGCAAAAGTATATTGAGCACTGAATCGCTGAACCGGTCTAAAACGACACATTCGGTAAAAATTTCCAGAAAAAACCACGCACCACTTGAGAATGAATCTCATGAACACTAAGATCGGCCCTGCGTCACGGATGATGCCCCCACTCCTTTCCAGCGAATGACCCACGGATGACCTGCGAGTGACACGCCATGACTAATCAGCTCACGACCCTGTTTCCGCTGCCTGCCCGGCAACCCGGAATGCCCGTCAGCCAGGAGACCGATACCTGCCGCCGACGCATTCAGAAGCTGCCTCGCCGAACTCAGCAAGTCTTTCTGCTGAGCCGACTCGACAACCTTTCCTACACCGCCATCGCCCAACTGCTCGAGACCGACGTCGAAGCCGTCGAGCGCTGCATGACGCGCACGCTTGAGCAGTGCGCCGGTCAATCCGGCGACAGTCCCGCTGATGACGTGATCACCACGCAAGCCCTGCGCTGGTATGTGCACCTGCAAAGTCCACTGGCCACCGCCAGTCAGCGCATCGAGTTCCGCCACTGGCTCGACGCCGACACTCGCCACCTGAGTGCGTTTCAGGCCAGCGAGCGACTGTGGTGCAGACTGATCGCGCCCGCGGCCATCCTCGGCGCCAGCGGCTGGCATCGACGCAAACGCAAGCCCTACATCGGCTGGCTGTTGCTGACTGCGTTTCTGTGCAGCCTGCTAGTGACGGCCGAGGCCTTCAGCACGCTGCTGACGTGACCCAAAGACAACACATTCTGTCGCAGTTTGCCCGTCCGATCCGTGTAAAGTAATCGTCATAACAGCCCAGCGACGTTGTCCTGCCGTGCAGCGGCGGCGTCCAGATGGCGTGAGTGGCATCAACGTACTCAGGATCCTTCCGTGACTCAGACTCCCCTTTCGATCTCCGCAGATTTCGACAGCGGCAACATCGTGGTGCTCGACGCCAGTGACGCGAAGCGCGTTCAACTGGCCATCCGCCCGGACAGCAAAAGTGCCCACTTTCAGTGGTTCCACTTCAAGGTCGAGGGCATGCAGGTTGGCCAGCCTCATGGGTTCAGCCTGACCAACGCCAGCCAGTCGAGCTACAACCGCGCATGGACCGGGTACAACGCCGTCGCTTCGTACGATCAGAAGACCTGGTTTCGCGTGCCCAGCCACTTCGACGGTGAAGCCCTCAACTTTGACCTGACACCCACTGAGCCTCAGGTGTGGTTCGCCTACTTCGAGCCCTACAGCCGCGAACGTCATGACTGGCTGATCGATCAGGCGCTGAACAAGGCCGGGACCGAGCTGCTGGCCACTGGCAAGAGCGTCGAAGGCCGGGATATCCCGCTGCTGCGCAAAGGGGACGGCGCCGAGGGCAAACGCAAGATCTGGATCATCGCCCAGCAGCACCCGGGCGAACACATGGCCGAGTGGTTCATGGAAGGCGTGATCGAGCGCCTGCAGGAAAACGACGCAGCGTTGCAGACCCTTCTCGCTTCAGCGGACCTGTACCTGGTGCCCCACATGAACCCGGACGGCTCTTTCCACGGTCACCTGCGCACCAATGCGAAGGGCAAGGACCTGAACCGCGCGTGGCAGGACTCGACACCCGAGCTGAGCCCGGAAGTGTTCTTCGTCAAAGAGCAGATGGAAAAGTATGGCGTCGACATGTTCCTCGACGTACACGGCGACGAGGAAATTCCCTACGTATTCACCGCGGCCTGCGAAGGTAATCCGGGCTACACCGAACAGCAGAAGGCGCTGGAAGCGGATTTCCGCGCGCGCCTGAGTGGACTGACCAGGGACTTCCAGACGCGTTATGGCTATCCAAAGGCCACGCCGGGCAACGCCAACATGAACCTGGCGTGCAACAGTGTCGGCGAACGCTATAAATGCCTGGCACTGACCCTGGAAATGCCCTTCAAGGACAACGACGATGCGCCAGACGCGCTCACCGGCTGGTCGGGCAAACGCTCGAAACAGCTCGCCAGAGACGTGCTGACCACCCTGGGCCAGATGGTCTCGGTACTGCGCTGAACGCAGTCCATTGGCCTTCATGCCGCTCGTGGCCAGCGGCATGAAGGCAACGCGGCAGATCAGCTCACGTGCGTGACTGAGCGGCCGCGTTGACCGGCGATGCACTCAGCCGCGGGATTTTCCTCGCAACATGCTGTCCAGCACCTCATCTCTTCTGACCCAGCCATGAAACAGCGCCGCCGCAAGGTGGGCCAGGATGGTCAGGAAAAACAGATACGCCAGATACTGATGTGCCTTGCGCAGCAGCGCGAAGGTTTCGGCGTTCGCCGCAAGGATCGACGGCAGCCTGATCGACTCACTCAGCATCACCGGATCGCCTGCAGCGCTGATCATTGCCCAGCCGATCAGCGGCATGGCAAACATCAGCGCATACAACAGATAGTGGGAAAGCTTCGCGGCCAGGGCCTGCACCGCCGGCAGATCCGCGGGCAACGGCGGTGTCCGGGTAGTGAGGCGCACGATCAGGCGCACGATGACCAGCAACAGAATGGCGATGCCCAAGGGTTTGTGCAGGTTCAGCAGCCATTCATGGCGCTGCGAAACCGAAGCGACCATCCCTGCACCGATGAACAGCATGGCAATGATCATCAGTGCCATCAGCCAGTGCAGCGCGCGGGCCAGCGGGGCGAAATGGGTGGTGGGCGTATTCATGGCTGTTTCTCCTGCGCAGGCTCGGCCTTCAACTGATCGACTTCTTGGGTGCGGCGCATGTACGACGCCGCGTAGGCTGCTGAGCGCGCAGCAAGCAACGGATCGTCCGAGCCTTCGATGCCATTGGGCAGGATCAGCGGGTCGTAATTGATGTCACGGCAGGCGCCGTCCAGTTGCGCGCTGTCAGCCTCCACCACCAGGGTTCCGGCAGTGACGGTCTTGTGCTCGCCGGCCCAGGCCTTGGACGCATCGTTGGTCGGGTCCTGCGGGTTGGCCAAGGTCAGCACCAGATTCCAGCGTTGCGGACCGCTGGCCAGCTTGTCGCTCAGGTCCTTCTGCAGGTAGTCCTTGGCGTCAGGTGCCGGCGCGTCACCTTTCGCGTCAGGCACCAGGCTCCAGCGCACGGCTTGACGTTTGCCGCTGGCATCTACCAGCACGAATGCATTGACGCTGTTATAGGTCTCGGTGACGAAGCTCGCTGAAGGCTTGGCGGTCTTGACCCACGCCAGGAACGGCTGCGCTTCGGGGTGAGCGGCGAAGAAGGCGGGCGGCTTGGCGGGATCAGGCTTGCCGGTCTTGGGGTCTGGTGCGGTGGCCTTCTGCAGGTCGATGAAGGCCTCAGGCGTGCCGACCGGGAAGACCGGCATGCTGTTCATGCCGGTTCGCCACTGCTGCCCGTTGGGCTGGGTGAATTGCACCGCGAAGCTGCGCAGCGGTGCGGCGCTGTCCGGCGAATACGGATTGCCGGTCGGCAGCGCGAGGCGGCCGATCACCGGGGTACGACCGCTGGCGAACACTTCGGCGCGGGAAAGGCTGGCGGCTGCGCCGTTGCTCTCGAAGTAGCCGGCCACGCAGATGCCTTTCGGATGATTGCGCCGATAACCGGGATGCACGCCATTGTTGTGTTCGAAGACATCGACAACGCGCGCGGGCGTCAGCCGCTGTGGGTCCAGAGTGCCGTTGACGTAGGCAAATGCGCCGGCAACGACCAGAACGATCGCGCCGATGCCGGCCATGCGCAATAACAGTGAAGACGTACTGAGCGGGGGTTTGTGGGGATGCGGCGGTTCACGGTCACTCATCAATGATTCTCCGGGCCTGAGGCCTCTGTGCAAGTAGCAGGTGAAGTGGGACGCGGCTCGAGGAGGGTTATTCCACTCCTCGATATTTATTTTTCGGTTGATGGAATAACTTGCACGGGCGTGCGTCTTTCTGGTCACACGATTTGAAACGATCCCGCTGATCGACCTGGAAGCCCCCATGAATGAAGTCGACGATCAATTGAGAGAGTTGCTGCCGCGGATGCGTCGCTTCGCGGTCTCCCTGACCCGCGATCACAGCAGCGCCGATGATCTGGTGCAGTCGAGCCTGGAAAAAGCCCTCTCTGCGTGGAACAGCAAAAGGCCCGAAGGCGACCTGCGTGCCTGGCTGTTCTCCATTCTTTATAGGCAATTTCTCGACGCCCATCGACGTTCACGTCGTTACAATCGCATGCTCGAGCTGTTCACGGGCGGCAAGGAGGATCATTTCGAGCCTTCGGTCGAACGAACGATTGTCGCGCAGACGACGTTACAGGCCTTCGATCGCCTCAACACCGAACAGCGCGCCCTGCTGCTGTGGGTCTCGGTCGAAGGCTTGAGTTATAACGAAGTGGCGGCCATTCTCGACGTCCCGGTCGGCACCGTCATGTCCCGCTTGTCTCGTGCGCGCCAGGCCTTGCGCCAGCTCAGCGAAGGCGAAATCACCACCCCTGCCCTGCGGATACTGAAATGATCACTCTGCCCCCCAGCGAACGCGATTTGAACGCCTACGTCGATGGTCAGCTCAACGACGCTGATCGGTCGACGCTGGAAACCTACCTTGCGGCGCACCCCGAACTGTCCCGGCAGGTACAAGCCTGGCAGCGGGACGCCCAGAGCCTGCGGGCTGCGTTGAGCGGTGAACTGCATCGGGCGCCGAATCCGGAGCTGGACCCCGCTTTCATTCGCCAGCGCATGCGCCGCAATCGCACCCGACACTTCGCGACCGCAGCCGTATTGCTGATCGCCGTCAGTGTCGGCGGCCTGAGCGGCTGGCACGCCCGGGAAATCACCTTTGCCAGCGCCAATCCGCCGATGGCCGACGCGGTGCAGGCGTATCGCATGTTTGCGGTGAACGCCAACATGGCCAGCGACTGGAGCAGCGACAAGGCGAACAACGTGCAGGTCTGGCTGGACAAGAATTTCGCTCAGGCCAATCGCTTGCCCGATCTTGAGTCGGCGGGTTTCAAACCCGTCAGCGGACGCCTGACGACGACCGAACAGGGCGCCGCGGCCATGGTGGTGTACAAGGACAGCGAGGGCCGGACATTGAGTTTCTTCATCCGCCCGCCAGGAGAAGCCAATCATCTGCTGCCGCGCGGCTCGCGTCGCGATGGCGAATTGCAGGCCGATTACTGGTCAGGCGCAGGTTACAACTACGCCGTGGTGGGTCCGGCGGACGACCCTGCCGCGCAGGCTGCGCGACTGGCGTTGAAGCAACCGATCTGATCGCAAAGCCGGCCCCTCGTGCGGTCGACAACGCCGCCGTCGACCGCAGGAAGGCTGCCGAACGAACGGCAGCCGGCGGCCACGATCAACCGCGCAGCTGTCCCGGCTCGCTCTGCAGCATGGCTTTTTCCTGAACCCCTTCAAGCGTGTACTTCAACAACGAGGTGCCACGCCCCTGTTTCGCCTCATTATCCTGCTGCAGCGCCTGTTGCAGCACGCTGAGGAAATTCCGGGTCTTGCTTTCCGTGACCGGGGTAAGCTTCTCGGACTGCAGAACACCCATCACGTAAGTGGACACGCGCGTGGACTGGCTGGCGGACTGCGTCACCGACGCGTTGACCAGCGCGCCCTTGTCGTAACCGATGCTGGCTTTGCTGCTGGACTGATCGTTGATCTGGTAATACAGATAGTTCTGCGTCTTCGGATCGCGTTGCAGGTCGAGCTTCTGCCCGGCATACAGCGCCTTGTGATAACTGGCGCTCAAGTGCGCCTGTTGGTCCTGCACTAGGGTGCGATTGAGCGGGTCGCGGCCTTTGGACTGCGTGGTCTGCGACAGGGTGTAGGCAAAGGTGTCCAGCTCTCCTGGCCGCGCGGGGTTGCCTTCCTGACTTTTCTCGCTTACCGAGGCGCTGAAATCGCCCAGACCGCTGAGCATCGCGTGGTCGGTGTCCGTCAGCTCAATGGAGTTGACGGTCTGCGGCGCGGACGACGCGCGAGTGCCGGGATAATGACTGTGCAGCGTGGTGAAGGCGTCCTCGAACATCGACAACAACTGCTGATCGCCATCGCCGCGTTTGCGCGCAGCCTCGATCTGACCGATGTAGCCCTTGAGCGCTTTGGCCTGCTGATCGCTGTCGCCAATCACCGCCGCATTTTTCAGGTCCACCGACATCTGCAGCTCCCCCGCCGCGCCGCTCATGCGCACCGATCGCTGATCGGCGTCGGCGTGCAGTTCGAGGGTCTGGGTGTTGTTGCTGTCGAGCTTGACGCGGGTTTTCAAATCGATCGACGAGAACACGCTCGCGTCGAATTGCGTGAGTGCGTCGAGCTTCAACTGCGGCGGCCGCGCGGTCACGCCGTCGATCGCCGACTGGAACCCATCGGCCATTCTGCCCAACGCATTGAGTTCATCGTCGCTCAGGTCGCCTCCGCTGACCTGCGCCTGCACGGCCAGGCCGTCGTCCTGACTGGAGAGCGTCAGTTCGATGGTCTTGCCGCTCGCAGTGCGGATGCTCAGGCTGATGCTGTTGTCGGCATTGCTGTGTAAGCGGGTCTGCGCCGCTGTCAGCTCGGCGGGCTCCAGTGCGTGGCCCGAAGACGACCGGATGACCGACTGCGAGATGCCTTTGCCCGATTCAGCCAACTGACCGAGCAAGGCCGCGCCCAGGCCCTGGAACCGACCGGCGGTGGCGGACGTATTGAAGTTGCCCATCATTGACAACGAGACTTTGTCCTGACGGGTGTACTCCCAGGCAGGCGCTACCTCCGCGCCTGACAGCACACCACGCGCGCTGTAGGTCTGGGCGTCGAGTGCCGATGTTCCCTGCCCCAGTGAGACCACCGTTGAAGGCGAAGCCGTGGTGCTCACCGACGCTGCGCCAGCCAGTGGCTCATTGGCCACAGGCCGCGTGACGATCGAGAGCTGCACAACCGAAACAACCGATGAAATCGCAGTCATGACGCGTCCATGTTCAATTGAAGGGATGATTTCCTGCTCGGTTTGTCGGCTGCGCTCTTTGTATCTTGAGCGATACATTGCCAAACCTGTCGGTGCGTGCTTGCCCCACAGGTTTTGCAGCCTGGCTCGATACCAGTCAGCTCCGCATTAACCTTGTAGGAGTGAGCTTGCCCGCGAAGGCTGAATTCCAACCGCCGCATGCCCGCCGAATGCACCGGCCTCTTCCCGGCTGAAGCCGGTCCTACAGACGCTGCGGGTTTTTCGTAGGACCGGCTTTAGCCGGGAAAGCGTCGGGCGTCACGCATTTGATCGAGGGGTCTTAAAGACAATTGGCTCACTCCCACCGGGGATTGCAGCGCAGCGAAGTCTTCGGGCCAACCCCAATCCTGTAGGAGCGCGCTTGCCCGGAAGACTGCGTTCCGACCGCCACACGCCAGACGGATGTGCCGCAAAACACGCGATGTTCACGCTGGACATGTCGCCAACGCCTGCGCCACTTCCGCGAGAATCGCCGGATCGTCGATCGTCGCCGGGATTGTGTAAGCCTCTCCATCGGCGATCTTGCGCAATACGGCGCGCAGCGTCTTGCCGGAACGGGTCTTGGGCAAGCGCTTGACGACAATCACCCGGTTGAAACAGGCCAGCGCGCCGATCCGTTCGCGGACCCAGGCCACCAGTTCCTGCTGCACCTGGGCCGGGCTCTGGTCGACGCCGTCCTTGAGCACCACCAGCGCCAGCGGCACCTGCCCCTTGATCTCGTCGTGCACCCCGATGACCGCACTCTCCGCGACCGCCGGATGCTGGCCAGCCAGATCCTCCATCTCGCCGGTCGATAGCCGATGCCCCGACACGTTGATCACATCATCGGTGCGCCCCATGATGTAAACGAACCCCTGCTCGTCGACATACCCACCGTCACCGCTGTTGTAGTAGCCGGGGAACGCCTGCAAGTAAGCGCTCAAGTAGCGCGGATGGTCGTTCCACAACGTCTGGCTGCAGCCCGGCGGCAGCGGCAACGCGATGACGATCGAGCCCTGCTCGCCCGGCCCGAGCAGCTTGCCGCCCTCGTCCATGACCCGGACCGCATAGCCTGGGACCGGGCGATTGCTGGAGCCCGGCGCAGGCCGATGCCCTTGCAGACCCAGGCACGGCGCGGTCACCGGCCAGCCGGTTTCGGTCTGCCACCAATGGTCGAGCACCGGCTTGCCGCTCAGGCCTTCGAGCCATTCATGGGTGCTGGAGTCAAGCTTCTCGCCGGCCAGAAACAACTGCCTGATGCTGCCGAGATCGCGAGACGTGAGATGATGGCCTTGGGGATCCTCCTTGCGAATGGCGCGCATCGCCGTCGGCGCACAGAACAGCGCGTTGACCCGGTACTGCTCGATGATGCGCCAGTACGCGCCGGCGTCCGGCGTCCGAATCGGCTTGCCTTCATAGAACACCGTGGTGCAGCCCGACATCAGCGGCGCGTAGACAATCAGCGTATGGCCCACCACCCAGCCGACATCGGAAATCCCCCACCAGACGTCCCCCGCGCTCATGCCGTACACCACACCCATGGTGTAGAGCATCGCCACCGCATGCCCGCCGTTCTCCCGCACAATGCCTTTGGGTTTGCCAGTAGTGCCTGAGGTGTAAAGGATGTACAGCGGATCGAGACTGTTGACCGCCACCGGGTCCACCGGCGCAATGCCTTCCAGCGCCTGACGCCAGTCCAGATCGCGGCCCGGCAGCAGATCACCAGGCGCTTGCGGGCGCTGCCAGAGCAGCACGTGCTCCGGGCTAAACGCGGCCAGCGTGAGCGCTTTGTCCACCAAGGGTTTGTAAGGAATGACCCGATCAAACTCCAGCCCGCACGAGGCCGTCAGCAGCAGCCGGGGCTTGAGGTCGTCGATCCGCAGCGCCAGTTCGTGGGGCGCGAAACCGCCGAATACCACCGAATGAACCGCACCGATTCGCGCACAGGCCAGCATGGCCATGGCCGCCTGAGGAATCATCGGCATGTAGATAATGACGCCGTCGCCCTTTTCCACGCCAAGCGTGCGTAACAGGCCGGCCAGCCGCGCCACTTCATCGCGCAGCTCACTGAAGGTGTAAGTCGCCTGTTGACCGGTCACCGGCGAATCGTAGATCAACGCCCGTTGCTCGCCCCGGCCCAGCTCAATCTGCCGGTCCAGCGCCAGGTAGCAGGTGTTCAGCTCACCGTCGGCGAACCAGCGATGGGTACCGTCCGGCAGCGCTTCGAGCGTTTGCTGCGGTGCCCGGTACCATGCCACCTGACGCGCCTGTTCTCCCCAGTAGGCCTGCGGATTGGCGATGGATTGGAGGTGATGATGGGTGTACGCGGCGCCCGAAGGCTCGGCATTGCGGTCATTCATCCGTGGATCCCTGTGATTGTTTTTATGAGGGCTGACAACACAGGATTGAAACTAGCAGAACCTGCGGCGCCTGCCATGGCGCCGGCTTCACGTCAGACCGTCACACCGCCCGGGCGCCTTCCCGGCGTTGCAACAGCAGGCCGCCCAGCGCCAGCAGTGCCAGCACCACCACGACCGTGCCGTAGACATTGGTGGTGCTGACCAGACCCAGGTGCTTGATCGACATGCCGGCGACCAGCGCCGGCACGCAGAAGGCCAGGTAGCTCAGGGCAAGGAACGCCGACATCAACCCGGCGCGCTGATGCGCATGAGCCAAGGGCAGCAGCAGACGCAACGCGCCCAGAAAACTCGCTCCGAAGCCGATCCCGGCGACCACGGCGCCCGCGAAGAACAGCCACAGCCAGCCCAGATTGACCGCCGTCAGAATCACCGAAACGCCCGCGGCGAGAAAACTGCACCCCACCAGCAGCGCCCGGCGCGGGGCGCGCAGCCTCAGGTTCATGATCGAAATGGCCCCACTGATGGTCAGCGCCGCGACCGCCAGTCCGCCATTGAGCACCGACGTGGCGCCCGTGGCGGCAGTCAGTAACGACGGCGCCAGGGACAGGAAGAAACCGCCCAGCGCCCATGCCGCGATGTCGGCAGGCAGCACCAGTAACAACGTGCCGCGAGCCTGCGGCGGGACGTACAGCGTCGGCCTCAGGGTTTTCAGCACACCGGGCTGCGGCGTGACCGTTTCGCCCACGCGCAGCAGGTACAGCGCCTGCAAGACGAACGCCGCCAGCAACAGCAGATACGCCAGTGTCAGCGGCATGGGTGCATATTCCACCAGGGCACTGGTGCCCAGCGCGCCCAGGGCCATGCCGAACATCGGCGCAATGCTGTTGATCAACGGGCCCTGGTTCTGATCGGTGTCGAGCATCGCCGCGCCCAACGCGCTGGTAGCGATCGCCGTGGCAATGCCCTGCAGCATGCGCGCGGCGACCAGCCAGGTCACATCACTGGCGCCGATGAATATCAGCATTGACAGGATCTCCAGCAGCAACGACACGAAGATGACCGGACGCCGTCCCAGAAAATCCGACAATGACCCGAAGATCAGTAGCGTCGCCAGCAGGCTCAGGGCGTAGACAGCAAAGATGACCGTCAGTTGGACCGGGGAGAAGCCCCACGTCTGCTGGTACAGGTGATAGAGCGGCGTCGGTGCGCTGGACGCGGCAAAAAAGCACAGCATCACCAGCGCGAAGTACCCCAGGTGACTCGACTTCCGACCATCGACTTGCGGGTTCTGCAAAGAATCAGACACGAGTACACTCTCCCGAAAAAGCACGCCACAAAAGCAAAGATTTAGCTTTACGGAGTGTGCGAGCAGAATCCGCTTAAAGCAAATACTTTGTGTTAAGGTCCGCTCCATGGCTATCAAAGAAGGCATTCGTACTGGCGGGCGCAGCGCGCGGGTACAGAAATCAATCTATTCGGCAGTGCGCGAGCTGCTCGATGAACAGGAGCGCTCGGCCCTGAGCGTGCCCATGATCGCGGCCCGCGCCGGCGTGACGCCGTCGACCATCTACCGTCGCTGGGGCGATCTGACCGCCCTGCTCGCCGACGCCGCCGTCGAACGCCTGCGCCCGGACGAGCCGGTGGACTGTGGCAACCTGCGTGACGACCTGCGCACCTGGGTCGAGGTATACCTGGAAGAAACCAATTCCGCCCCCGGACGCGAGATGATGCGTGACGTCGTCGCCAGCAGCGCCACGCTGTGCTCGGGCAAGTGCCTGAACATCGTCCGCGACCAGTTGCAGATCATCATCGATCGGGCCCGCGAGCGTGGCGAACGCAGCCCGTCGGCCGACGAGCTGGTGGACGCGGTCGTGGCGCCGATGGTCTACCGTATTCTCTACGCCGAGTCAGCGCCCAGCCTTGAGCGAATGCACCAGTTGCTGGATCGCTGCCTGGGCTGAGCCGGCCCTGATGCCCCGATCGACCGATCGCCCATGAGCCGGCCAAGTGGTTATCATGGCGACTCATCGATCACAGGTACTTCGCGTCCCATGCACACTCTTGCAGACCTGCGCGCTGGCGCGCTGAAAGGCGTGACCCGGCTGGACCTCAGCTGCGAACTCAGCGAGTTTCCCGACGAGATCTTCGGCCTTGCCGACACGCTTGAGGTGCTGAACCTGTCCGGCAATCGCCTGAGTGCGTTGCCAGCCGATCTGCACCGGCTCAAGCACCTGAAAATCCTGTTCTGCTCCGACAACCCGTTCACCGAATTGCCGCCATCGCTGGGGCAATGCCAGCAGCTGTTTTTCGTCGGCTTCAAGGCCTGTCAGATTACCCACGTTTCACCCGACGCACTGCCGCCCCGCCTGCGCTCGCTGGTCCTGACAGGAAATCTGATCGAGTCGTTGCCGGAAGAATTGGGTCAGTGCCAGCACCTGCAGAAGCTCATGGTTGCCGGTAACCGCCTGCGTTCCCTGCCGGAATCCCTTGCAGCGTGTCACCGCCTGGAACTGCTGCGCATCGCGTCCAACCAGCTCCGTCGACTGCCTGACTGGCTGGCGACATTGCCGGCGCTGTCGTGGCTGGCGTTCTCCGGCAACCCGCTGAACGACGTGCACACCGAAGCGCCTATCCGACAGATCGCCTGGCAGCATCTGACGCTGGGGCAAGTGCTGGGAGAAGGCGCGTCGGGGATCATTCATCAGGCGCAATGGTTTGAAGACGAGCTGACCGTGGACGTGGCGGTCAAGCTGTATAAAGGCGAACTTACCAGCGACGGCTCACCGCTGAACGAAATGGCGGCCTGCATCGCTGCAGGTCAGCACGCGGGCCTGATACCTGTGCTGGGTCAGCTCTATGCGCATCCGCAAAACGCCCGCGGGCTGGTGATGGCGCTGATCTCTCCGCGCTTCGTCACCCTTGCCCGGCCACCCAGCCTGGAATCCTGCACGCGGGATGTTTACAACGGCACGCGTCTGTCCTTGAACACCTTGCTGCGCATGGCCCGCGACATCGCGTCAGCCTGCCGCCATCTGCATGCCCATGGCATCAATCATGGCGATCTGTACGCACACAACATTCTCTGGGACGAAAGCGGCAACAGCCTGCTCGGCGACTTTGGCGCGGCCGCGTTCTATCCGGACGAAGAAACCGGCCAGTGGCTGGAGCGAATCGAGGTTCGGGCGTTCGGGATTCTGCTGGGCGAATTGCTGGCGATCTGCAACGCGACTGAGGGTGAAACGTCGTCACTGCGCGCACTGTACTCGCGCTGTGTGCAAGCCAGTCTGAAGGATCGGCCGACCTTCGCGGCCATTGACGACGCCTTGCGTCAGTGACTGTGATGTGCTCAGGAGCGCCAACGGACGCCTCCTGTGCACGATTGAGGCAGCCTCAGCCCGCCAGACCGACGTAAACGTTCTGCACGTCGTCGTGGCTGTCGATGGCTTCAAGGAAGGCTTCGACTTCTGCCATCTGCTCGTCGTTCAGGCCTTCGACCGGGTTCTTCGGACGATAACCGATCTTCGCCGACTCAACGGTAAAGCCGAACTCAGGCAGGGCCTTGCAGACGGCGTCCAGGTCAGTGGGCTCGGTGTAGAACAGGGTCACGCCCTCATCACCGGCCTCGACATCCTGGGCGCCGGCCTCGATGGCGGCCTCTTCCGGATCAGTCTTGCCATCGCCTGCGGCTTCAATCATGCCCAGGTGATCGAAATCCCACGTGATGGAGCCGGCAGCACCCATCTGGCCCTTGCGGAACAGCACACGAATCTCGGCAACGGTGCGGTTCACGTTGTCGGTCAGGCACTCGACGATCAATGGGACCTTGTGCGGTGCGAAGCCTTCGTAGGTGACTTTCTCGAAGTGCACGTGCTCGCCCAGCAGGCCCGCGCCTTTCTTGATGGCGCGTTCCAGGGTTTCACGCGGCATGGAGGCTTTCTTCGCCTGCTCGACCACCAGACGCAGGCGGGCGTTCATGTCGGGATCAGCGCCGGAACGCGCGGCAATCATGATTTCCTTGGACAGCTTGCCGAAAATACGCCCTTTGGCGTTGGCTGCCGCTTCTTTGTGTTTGACCTTCCACTGTGCGCCCATGATTGCTCTCTGTTCCGATGGCGGTAGACCGACAATGCCCGCCCGGCGTGGGGCGCCGGGGCGGATGACGATAAACGCTGAAAAATGGTGACCGATGATGACACGCCGAGGCAGAACCGTGGCGCCCGGCGCATTTTATACGCGATAGCGCCAGATGAAACCCCTGTCACGCTGCCGCCGATCAAACCAGGGTCGATAAGTTTCGAGGAAAATGCCGATGCACTGCCGCGGATAATCAAGCGCAAGCTGTAGTCCGCTTCTGAAAATTCGGAAGTCGCGCTTTTCCTGGGCCGCTTTCCGTACCCTCAGCGCCTTCGTTTTTCAAGGTGGACACGCAGATGGGCGACGCCCTGCACGTGACAATGACGCTGACGGTCAGCGATAGCGCCGATGCCTGGCAGGTCATCGGCATCAATGGCCGGGACCGACTCAACGGCCTGTTTCGCTTCGACATCGACCTGCTCAGCGCTGATCCCGAACTCGACTGTCATGCCCTGCTGCAGCGCCACGCCTGCCTGACTTTCGGCCCTGACGCCGGGCAGCAGCAGCGCGTTCATGGCCTGATCTCAAGCGCCCACCGACTGCACCGCGGCGCCAACCTCAGCCTGTATCGCCTGCGCCTGATGCCCGCGCTACTGCGCCTGGGCACGCAACGCCTGCCTTGCACGTTCAACGGCATGAGCGTGCCGCAGATCATCGCGCGGCTGTTGAGCGGGCATGCGCTACTGGATATGACCGTCGGCCTGAACGACCTGACCGGCGTCTATCCGGCGCGTGAACATTGTATTCAGTACGGTGAAACCGACCTGCATCTGCTGCAGCGTCTGTGCGAGGAAGAAGGCATCGGCTTCTGTGTTGAGCATCGTGCGGATGGCCATGTGCTGAGGTTTGCCGATGATCCGACGGGGTTTGCCGAATGGCCAATGGCAATCGATGTGTCGCACATAGCTGAACAGTTCTCGCTGCAGCGCTGCATCAGTGACCATGCCAGTGAGCCGCAAGGCTCATTCGGCCCTGAATTACCGGCAGGCCGCGCGGCAAACCCGTCGCTTTCTACCTATCGCGGGCTGGACGATGCAGCGCGACATCAATGCCAGCGCGCTGGGCGGGATCTGGAGCGGCTGCGCTGCGAACGGCGTCGGGTGACCGGTCGCAGCGCGTCGCCCTGCCTGCTCAGTGGCCGGGTCGTACGCATCGAGGGTCAGCTCGAATCGCAATTCAACGATCAATGGCTGATCACTTCAGTACATCATGTGGGCAAGCAGCTCACGCCGCTGGTGGGTTGCCCTGCCGAAGACGTCATCGAGATCCTGAAATTGACCGGTACCCGACCGCCCGCCGGCGTCTGCGCGCCTGCCAGTCAACGTGCGTGGTACGCCAACGCGTTTGACGCTATCCCTTGGGCGATGCCCTTTCGTCCGGCACGCCGACACTTCAAACCCTGCCTCGACGGCCACCTGTGGGCAACCCAGACCCGCGACGCGCCCGACCGGTACGGCCGGGTTTGCATTCGCTACGACTGGCAAACCTGTGAAAATGGCGAGAGCCTGGCGCGCCTGCGCCAGAGCGTGCCGCTTTCTCAGTGCGGCACGCGCCTGCGCATCACCTTCTTCGGCGGCGATATCGACCAACCGCTGGTCAGCGGCGTGGCAATGACGACATCACCGGACGGTCCCGCGGATCTGCAACTGCGTCTCGACGGTGCGGTCATCCTTCAACCCCCGCGCGTCGTCAAGCTGCACGCCCATCAGCGCCTGCTTATCGACGGTCAGACAGCACTGTCAATCAAAGGCAATCACGGCTTGATTCGCCTCGACCACACCGCTATTCATTACTCGCAGGCCGCTGATGAAGCATCTGGCAAGACCGGGGAATTGCCCTAGGAAAAGTCAGCGGTGCTTGAAGTCCGGTTCGCGCTTTTCAATGAACGCAGCCATGCCTTCTTTCTGATCTTCAGTGGCGAAAGCCGCGTGGAACACCCGCCGTTCGAAGCGAATCCCCTCCGCCAGGCTGACCTCGAAGGCGCGGTTCACGCTTTCCTTGACCATCATGGCAACTGGCATCGACTTGGCCGCGATGCCGGCGGCGACCTTCAATGCCTCCTCCAGCAGTTGTTCCTGCGGAATTACCCGCGCCACCAGCCCGGAGCGTTCGGCTTCCGTCGCGTCGATCATGCGACCGGTCAGGCACATTTCCATCGCCTTGGCCTTGCCCACGGCACGGGTCAGGCGCTGAGTGCCGCCCATTCCCGGCAAAACGCCGAGCTTGATTTCCGGCTGACCGAAGCGCGCGTTGTCCGCGGCCAAAATGAAATCGCACATCAGCGCCAGCTCACAGCCACCTCCCAAGGCAAAACCGGAGACCGCCGCAATGATCGGCTTGCGCCGGCTGGCGACCCGATCGCTGTCGCTGAACAGGTCATCCAGGTAGATCTGCGGGTATTTCAGTTCTGCCATCTCTTTGATGTCAGCCCCGGCGGCGAACGCTTTGGCAGATCCGGTGAGGACGATGCAGCCGATGTCCCGGTTGCTTTCCAGCTCATCCAACGCATGGTTGAGCTCGCTGATCAGCTGCGCATTCAACGCATTCAGCGCCTGTGGACGGTTCAATGTCAGCAACGCGACCCGACCTTTTACTTCTTTTAGAATTGTCTCGTAAGCCATTGTTTTATAACCCGTTAAACTAATAGTGACGTTATCTAGAAACGACGTCATCTGACATTAAGAATCCTATGCAAGCTATTGAATTTCATATCAATTAAGCTCAATAGCCATGGCCGTCGCCTCACCGCCGCCAATGCAGATTGCCGCAACCCCACGTTGCAGACCGCGTTGCCTGAGCGCCGAGAGAAGCGTCACGATGATTCTCGCGCCGGACGCGCCGATGGGATGGCCCAGCGCACAGGCCCCGCCGTGCACGTTGACCTTTTCATGGGACAGTCCGAGCTTGCTCATGGTGACCAGTGCGACCACCGCGAAGGCCTCGTTGATTTCGAACAGATCGACCTCATCCAGCGACCAGCCTGTCTTGCTCATCAGCGCTTCGATTGCGCCGACGGGCGCCGTGGGAAACAGCCCCGGCTGATTGGCGTAGGCGGCATGGCCGCGAATGGTTGCCAGCGGCGTCAGTCCCCGGCGTTTCGCTTCGGACTGCAGCATCAGGGTCAGCGCCGCCGCGCCATCGGAGATCGAGCTGGAATTGGCCGCCGTGACCGTGCCGCCTTCGCGAAACGCAGGCTTGAGCCCGGCGATCTTGTCCAGCCGTGCTTTGGGCGGCTGTTCGTCGTGGCGCACGACTTTCTGCTCTTTGCCGACCGTCACGTGCAGCGCGACGATCTCGGCGTCGAAGTGGCCGCGTTTGATGGCCTCCTGAGCACGGGTCAGCGACGCGAGGGCGAAGGCGTCCTGCGCCTCCCGGCTGAAGCCCTCGAACGCCGCGCACTCCTCAGCAAAGGTGCCCATCAGGCGGCCGCGCTCGTAGGCATCTTCCAGGCCGTCGAGAAACATGTGGTCTATGACCTGAGCGTGGCCCATGCGATAACCGTTGCGCGCCTTGTCCAGCAGATACGGCGCATTGGACATGCTTTCCATGCCACCGGCGACAATGATGTCAGCGCTGCCGGCAAGCAGCATGTCATGGGCCATGATCGCCGCCTGCATGCCGGAGCCGCACATCTTGTTGAGCGTCGTGCAGCGCGTGCCGTTGCTCAGACCGGCGCCCAGCGCCGCCTGGCGTGCGGGGGCCTGCCCCAGCCCCGCTGGCAGCACGCAACCGAACAGCACTTCGTCGATATCAGTCTGCGCAAGCCCGGCGCGTTCGACCGCGGCGCCGATGGCCGCCGAGCCCAGTTGCGGCGCCGTCAGGCTTTTCAGGTCGCCCTGAAAGCCGCCCATGGGCGTGCGCGCGGCGCTGACGATGACAACCGGGTCGTCGTGGTGCATCTGGCGTTTGTTCAATGACATGATCGGTGCCTCCTCGATTTAGCGAGCAGCCATGCGCAAGGCGCCATCCAGACGGATGACTTCGCCGTTGAGCATGCTGTTTTCGATGATGTGCCGCGCCAGTGCCGCGTATTCCTCCGGCTTGCCCAGCCGAGGCGGGAATGGGACGCCGGCGCTGAGACTCTCGCGTACTTGCGGCGTCATGCCCGCCATCATGGGCGTCTCGAAGATGCCCGGCGCGATGGTCATGACGCGAATGCCGAAACGCGCCAGCTCCCGTGCGGCGGGCAGTGTGAGACTGACAATGGCGCCCTTGGACGCCGCATAGGCCGCCTGACCGATCTGGCCGTCATAGGCGGCGATCGACGCAGTATTGATGATCACCCCGCGTTCGCCGCCTTGGTCCGGCTTGCCTTCGGCCATCACCGCAGCGGCAAGGCGCATCAGATTGAAACTGCCGACGAGGTTGACGTTGATGACCTGACTGAAGCTCGACAACCCGTGAGGGCCTTCTTTGCCGAGGATTTTTTGCGCACCGACGATGCCCGCACAATTGATGACGCCCTGCACGCGACCGAACTCGGCCAACGTTTGATCGAGCGCGGCCTTTACGGCCTCCTCCCGGGTGATGTCGGTGACGCATGCACGCGCATCAGCACCCAGTGCGTGCAGCTGCGTCTGAAGGGCCTCGGCGTTGACGTCCAGCAACATGACCTTCGCGCCCGCGTCGATCAGCATCCGCGCAGTCGCAGCGCCCAGCCCGGAGGCACCGCCACTGACCAGAAATACCTTGCCTTGGATCTGCATGATGGTGTCGTCCTTACACTTTTATTGTTCGAGTGACGGAATACTCTGCCCTGGCGACCGGATGAGCAATAGTCAAAGCGCGCATCGACAGTGGCGCTTTTAGCCAGTGAGCGCGCCCCTCGCCCAGCGCCGCTGCGAACAATGTGTCAGGTCTTGCGTTGCAGCACGGCCTCTCCGGCTTGCGGGGACAGTCGCAGGTTGTCCAGCAACGCCAGTGCCGCAATGAGCGCCACCCAGATGAAGGTCAGCTGAAAATCCGCCGTCACGGCCTGCCCTTCGTTGCCGTGCAGGTACATCGAGCCGCGCAACAACAGGGCGGCGATGGCCACGCCCAGGCCCATGCTGAGCTGGAAAAACATGCTGAACAGGGTCGACGCGTGACTCATCTGCGCCTTGGGGACATCCGCGAAACCCAGCGTGTTGAAGGCAGTGAACTGCATCGAGCGGGACAGCCCGCCGATGAACAGGATCAACAGAATGAGTGGCCCGCTCATGGCCTCATCGAGCAAGGCGCAGGCGGCAATGGCGCCGATGCCGATCAGGCCGTTTACCATCAGCACCTGGCGGAAACCCCAGCGCTGCATGATGGCGCTGGTGAACGGTTTCATCGCCAGGTTGCCGGCAAACACGCCCAGCACCAGCAGCCCTGCATCGAAGGCTGACAGCCCGAACCCCACCTGAAACATCAGCGGCAGCAGAAACGGCAGCGTGCTGATGGCGATCCGGAAAGCCGAGCCACCCAGCAAACTGACGCTGAAGGTGCGAATCGTAATCCCACCGACGTTCAACAACGGTTGCGCATGCCTGCGCATGTGCAGCCACGCCACCACGCCGCACAACAGGCCGACGCCGGTCACCAGCAGTCCCGACCATTGGCTGGCGCGCCCCTGGCCGAGCATTTCCATGCCATACAGGATCGCTGTGCAGGCAACGCCGACGAGCACAAAGCCCGGCAAATCGAAGGGCCGCGAGCTGACTTCGTTGCGGCGCGGAATGAGGATCAGCGCGGCAATCAGGGCCAGCACACCGAGCGGCAAGTTGAGGTAGAAAATCCACGGCCATGACGCGTGGGTCACGATGAACCCGCCTAACGGAGGCCCGACCACCGGCGCCACCAGACCCGGCCAGGTAATCAGCGAAATCGCCCGCACCAGGTCCTTTTTCTCGGTCGCGCGCATCACAGCCAGGCGCCCCACCGGGACCATCATCGCGCCACTGATGCCTTGCAGGACACGAGCGGCGACGAACGACTCCAGACTGCCACTGATGCCACACAGCAGCGACGACACCGTGAACAGCACGATCGCGCTGCCGAAGACCAGCCGCGAACCCAGCCGGTCCGCCATCCAGCCGCTGATGGGGATGAACGCAGCAATGGCCAGCATGTAGGCGCTCATGCCGATGTTGAGGTCGACCGCCGCGACGTTGAATGTTTTCGCCATGTCCGGCAATGCCGTGGCGATGACCGTCGCGTCGAGGTTTTCCATGAAAAACGTGACCGCGACCAGCAAGGCGATCAGCGTCGATTGACGTTGCGACATCCGCGTTCCCTTCAATGAGCCTGGCAGGCAGCGCGCTAGGATATCGCTTTCGCCTGGCGGGCAGCAGCGCGAATCCGCCCTTTTCTCCTCCATGTGGTTGTGGGCGATCAGCGAACGCTTTGCCACGGAACTGTCCCTGCGCCTCTGTTACGGAATTAACTGTCTGGTACATTTTAAGTACAACGGTCGCCCAATGGTGTGGGCACCTCAGAACAAGAGCCTGTCGCGATGACTTTGAACTCAACACAACTTTCCATTCTGGCTGGCCTCATCGGGGCCGGCATTCAGGCATCCCTTACACCATCACTGCACGAGCACGAAGGTGACGCCCAAGGGATGCGCTATCTGTATCGCCTCATCGACATCGATGCGCAGAACCTGGACGCCACCGCCCTGCCCGGGCTGATCGATGGTGCCCAGCGCAGCGGCTTCACCGGTCTGAATATCACCTACCCATGCAAGCAGGCGGTCATCCCGCTGCTCGATGAATTGTCGCCGGAAGCGCGCGCCATCGGCGCGGTCAACACGGTGGTGTTCAGAAACGGGCGGCGCATCGGCCACAACACCGATTGCCTGGGCTTTGCCGAAGGCTTTCGCCGCGGGCTGGGCGACGTCGCCAAACGCCGCGTGGTGCAAATGGGCGCTGGCGGCGCAGGTGCCGCAGTGGCCCATGCGCTGCTGGGCGAAGGCGTTGGTGAGCTGGTGATTTTCGACGTCGACGCCGGCCGCGCCCAAAGCCTGGTGGACAACCTGAACGCCCACATAGGCGAGGGCCGCGCGCGGGTCGGCCATGACCTGCCGGCCGCCATGGCCAACGCCGATGGACTGGTGAACACCACGCCAGTGGGCATGAGCAAGCTGCCCGGCACGCCGCTGCCGGTCGAATTGCTGCGCGCGGATCTGTGGGTGGCGGAGATCATTTATTTCCCGCTGCAGACCGCATTGCTTGCCCACGCCAGGGAACTGGGTTGCCGCACGCTGGACGGCGGCACGATGGCGGTCTTTCAAGCGGTCAAGGCATTCGAACTGTTCACCGGCGTCCCGGCGAACGCCGAGCGGATGCAGGCTTTCTTCAGCGCACTGGCGCACTGAGTCCGTCAGCTTCGACACCGCTCGCGACGCCGGTGTCGAACGTCAGTCCACACCGGGCCAGGCCTTAACGGACGGCCCGCCGAGACCCAGCTCAAGGCATCAGGTAGCGGGCGACCGAATCGCTGATCATCGCTTTCTGTCGCGACTTCACGTCCCGGTCCTCGAGGTCGATCTGGAAGATCTCCGAAAATGTGTGACGGTTCGACACGCGATAAAAGCAGAACGAGCTGATCAGCATGTGCAGGTCCACCGCCTGCACGCCCGGGCGGAATGTGCCGTCCTTTTCGCCACGGCGCAGGGTCTGATCCAGCGCCTGCAAGACATGTTGGCTCAGGTCGCGAATGGTCGGTGACTGCTTGACGTTTTCACCGTTGTGGATGTTTTCGATGCACACGATGCGCACGAAATCGACGTTGCGGTCATGGTGATCGAAGGTGAACTCGACCAGACGCTTGATCGCCTGAGCAGGCGGCAGAACGTCCAGATTCAGGCTGCTTTCGGTGTGGCGGATGTCCCCGTACAGCTTCTCCAGCACTTCGCTGTACAGCTGTTCCTTGCTGTTGAAGTAGTAATAGATCATCCGCTTGGAGGTTTGCGTCCGTTCGGCGATGGCATCGACCCGGGCGCCCGACAGTCCTTGGGCTACAAACTCGGCGACGGCCGCCTGCAGGATGCCGTCTCGGGTTTTTTCCGGATTGTTCTTGCGGCTTTTGCGTGGCGCCTCTGCGGGCACTTCGGCAAAGGTCTCGTCGACAGTTTTCATGCTTGGCTCACGACCACGGTGGAATCGCGCGATTATGAGCCGCGCTGCCGCGTTACGGAAGCGGCATATGCCAGCATGTTGCGCATCCGCTCACAGCCGCTTCTGCCGCGCCCCTCCGCTTCGCGATTTGGCCATGGCGGCCAGACGCACGGCCACGTTGGCGGCGCCATAACCGGCGTAGCCATTCTTGCGCTGCAGGATTTCGAAGAAAAACCGGTCGTCGAACGCTTCGGTGTAGACGTGAAACAGCTCGCCGCCGTTGGCATCGCGGTCATAGAGCACGTTGTAATACGCCAGCTCGCTGAGGAATTCGTCGTCGAAATCGAAACGGGCTGCCAGGTCGTCGTAGTAGTTCAGCGGAATGTCCAGCAGTTGCACGCCCGCTTCTTTGGCTCGGGCAACCTGGGCAAAGATGTCATCACACGAGAACGCAATGTGGTGCACGCCCGAGCCGCGATAGCTGGACAGCGCATGAGAAATCGCCGTGTTGCGGTTCTCGGAAATGTTCAGCGGCAGGCGCACGGTGCTGCAGCGACTGCGCAATGCACGGCTTTTTACCAGACCGTAGGGGTCGGGCAGCACAACTTCGTCGTCCGCCTCGAAATCCAGCAGGCCTTTGTAGAAAAGCACCCAGCTGTCGAGACTTTCGGCCGGCAACGCCATGGCCATGTGATCAATCCGCTGCAAGCCGCCGCGAGGGGCTGGTGTGCTGCCGATTGTGAAGTCGCTGTCGTAGATCGACTGCCCGGGCGCTGCCGGTTCGACCAGATAGATCAGACTGCCGTCTGGCGCGCGGACCGCCGGAATCTCCCGTTCATTGGGCCCCACCAGCCCGCGATAAGGCTGGCCCTTGTACTGTCGGGCACGTTCCAGCGCGGTGCTTGCGTCCCGCACGCGCAGTGCAGTGGCGCACAGCGACGGGCCGTGGGATTCGAAAAAACTGTGGGCAAACGAATAAGGCTCGGCGTTGAGCACGATCTTGATGTCGCCCTGCCCCAGCAGGCTCACGGCCTTGGAGCGATGCTGGCCGAGTTTGGCGAAACCCAGGTCCTCCAGCCAGTGGCTCAGTCGGGCGCCCTGCGCATCGTCGACGGCAAATTCGAGAAACTCGACGCCGTCGTAAGCACTCGCCGCCGGCGGACTGAATAGCAGTTCCGGCGCGACGGGCTGCGCTTCCTGCTGAAGTCGCTCGCGGGTTTTCTCTTCCAGATAAAGCAACGAACGCAATCCATCCGCAGCATTGGCCCGCGTGGGCGCTGCACGAAAACCGTCGTTGAAGATTTCCAGCGACAGCGGCCCGGTGTAGCCGCTCTTGAGAATCGGCGCGAGAAAGCCCGGCAGGTCGAACTCACCCTGGCCGGGGAAGCAGCGGAAATGCCGACTCCACTCCAGCACGTCCATGGCGAGCAACGGCGCGTCTGCCATTTGCACGAAGAAGATCTTGTCGCCGGGGATGTCGGCGATGGCGCGAGGATCGCCCTTGAGCGACAGCGTGTGGAAGCTGTCGAGCAGCACGCCCAGCGCAGGATGATCGATCTGGCGCACCAGGTTCCACACCTGCTGCCAGGTGTTCACATGCCGCCCCCAGGCCAGGGCCTCGTAACCGATCCGGAGCTGGCGCGCCCCGGCCCGCTCGGCCAGCAGCGACAAGTCGTCCAGCAGGACACGTTCATCGCCGAGCGAATCGTTGGCGGTATTGCTGCAGACCAGCACCAGATCGGTGCCCAGTTCCTGCATCAGGTCGAACTTGCGCTCGGCACGGTCGACATTGCGTTGCAAGCGGTCCCGGCGGCAGCCTTCGAAGTCACGAAACGGCTGGAACAGCGTAATGGCGATACCCAGGTCGGCGCACATCTGGCGCACGTTGCGGGGGCTGCCATCGTAGTAGAGAAGGTCGTTTTCGAAGATCTCAACGCCGTCAAACCCGGCGGCGGCAATGGCTTCAAGTTTTTCCGGCAGTGTTCCGCTCAAAGAAACGGTGGCGATCGAGCGCTGCATTAGGTGACTCCTGAGTGATCTCATGGCCGCACCCGGACAAGCCGATCGTTGTCGGCTGCAGCCTGGGTGTCAAAGCGATTATTCTCCCGGTATCCTTTTACAGCAATTTAAATGTACGGACCGGTTAGTTTTGTGTTCGATAATCGCCCAGAAGAGCCCTGAGTCAATTGACGCTCTCGCCGTCGGTGTCCACCATCGTTTGCACATTGTCGGACAAGGTGAACAACACAGCTCCAGCCCGCTGCCGCCTTGCATCCGGGTACGCGTCACCAGACAGAACCATAACAATTCCAAGACAGGTTAAATGCTCATGCGCTCATACCCTGCTACGCCTGCGCCTGCCGCAGCGACCCCCGTGCATCCACATGCCGGGATCGGCGAGAAAATCCGCGGCGCCTTCGCCATCGGCAAGACACGCTGGGGCATGCTCGCCCTGGTGTTCTTCGCTACCACGCTGAACTACATCGACCGCGCCGCGCTGGGCGTCATGCAGCCGATCCTGGCCGAGAAGATGAGCTGGACGGCGATGGACTACGCCAATATCAATTTCTGGTTCCAGGTCGGCTACGCCGGCGGCTTTCTGTTGCAGGGCCGGTTCATCGACAAGGTTGGCGTCAAACGGGCGTTCTTCCTCGCCGTTCTGCTCTGGAGCTTCGCCACCGGCGCCCACGGACTGGCGACCTCCGCGGCCGGCTTCATGGTCTGTCGCTTCATTCTTGGCCTGACCGAAGCGGCCAATTACCCGGCCTGCGTCAAGACCACGCGTTTGTGGTTTCCGGCAGGCGAGCGCGCCGTCGCGACCGGGATCTTCAACGCCGGGACCAACGTCGGCGCCATGGTCACTCCCGCCTTGTTGCCGCTGATCCTCACCGTGTGGGGCTGGCAGGCCGCTTTTCTTTGCATGAGCGCGCTGGGCCTGACCTGGGTGGTGATCTGGCGCTTGAAGTATTTCAACCCCGAAGATCACCCGACGGTGCGCCAGAGCGAGCTGGAATACATTCATCAGGGCAACGAGCCTGATTCCGCTCCGGCAAAGGTGCCCTTTTCGCAGATTCTGAAAATGCGCGGCACCTGGGCCTTCGCCCTGGCCTACGCCCTGACGGCGCCGGTGTTCTGGTTTTACCTGTACTGGCTGCCGCCGTTTCTCAATCAGCAATACAACCTGGGCATCAGCGTCACGCAAATGGGCATTCCGCTGATGCTGATCTGGCTGACCGCCGACTTCGGCAGCATCGGTGGCGGCATTCTGTCTTCCTGGCTGATCGGTCGCGGAATGCGCGCGACGACGGCGCGGCTGGTGTCGATGCTGGTTTTCGCCCTGACGATCATCTGTGTGGTCTTCGCCGCCAACGCCAGCGGGCTGTGGATGGCGGTGCTGGCGATTGCCCTGGCGGTCGGCGCGCATCAGGCGTGGACGGCGAATATCTGGAGTCTGGTGATGGACTACACGCCCAAGCACATGATGAGCACGGTATTCGGCTTCGGCGGCATGTGCGCCTCCATCGGCGGGATGTTCATGACCCAGATCGTCGGCGCCGTGCTCACCGCGACTCATAACAACTACAGCGTGCTGTTCATGCTCATCCCGGCGATGTACTTCATCGCGCTGGTGTGGATGTACCTGATGGCGCCACGGGATGTCGACCCGACCGGCGAATGAGCCGGACAGGCCCGTTACCTCGGGCCACCGCACCGCTTGCCGACGTCGGGCCAGGTACTAACCGCAGGCCCGAGTCGGCGCCCCTCAACCACCCTTCTTGCGTTGTTGCCAGGCGGCCGCCAGACCGCTGAGGCAGATGATGGCGATGCCCGCCTGGGCAGTCAGCGATGGTGCATGGTTGAACACGATGAAACCCCAGAGCCCGGCAAAGACGATCTGGCAATACCCGAACGGCGCCAGCAGCGCGGGCGCGGCAAAGCGGAACGCCTGAGTGAGCATCAAATGCGCGACCATTCCGCAGGTGCCCAGTGCCAGCATGAAGGGGATGTGTCGCCACTCCGGTGACTGCCAGAAGAACGGCACGATGGCGCTCATCAGCAGGCTGTTGAACAGCCCGGCGAAGAAGTTGCTGGTGGTCGGGCTGTCATGCGCCGCGACCAGTCGCGTCAGCAACTGATAACAGGCAAAGCACAATGCTGATCCCAGCGGCAGCAGGATCGCCGGGGTGAACAATTCGCCGCCCGGGTGCACGATCACCATCACGCCGCCGAACCCCACCAGCACCGCGATCCACTGTCCGCGGCTGACCGTTTCCTTGAGCAATGGCACCGACAATGCCGTCACCAGCAACGGGGCGAGGAAGTTGACCGCGGTCGCCTCCGCGATCGGGATGAACATCAGGCCGCTGGTGAACAGCAGACTAGTGCCAAGCAGACACACTGCGCGCAACGCCTGCAGGCCGGGCTTTTTGGTGCGCAGCACACGCAGCCCGGACGACGGCATGAAGATGCACGCCATCAGCGCGGTGTGCACGACATACCGAATCCACACGACCATCATGATCGGGTAGATGCCGGAGAGGTATTTGGAGAGCGTGTCGTGACTGGAAAACAGAAAGGTCGCCAGGACGATCAGTGCGATCCCCTTGAGCGGCTGGTTGACGCCGGAGAGCGGCGTGCTGGTGTTACTCATCAGCTTTCCTTTGGCCTTGCGTGAATGCGTGGTCAGTCCGTTGCCTCTGCGAGCATCTGGCCAGACGTTAGAAGAATATAGAAGGAGTCGTCAGATAACCAAACAAACCTGAAACATCGAGTCGTTTTTCTGACCGCTCGGTGACGCTTTCATCCACCTTTTCAACCCGCCTGGCGCCACGCGCAGGCCGGTGTCTCTTTTCCGCGGCCCTGATTTCACGCAGACTGCCGCTCTGGACAGCTCGGGATCGGGGACAACGTGGATCGTATTCAGGAAATGAGCATTTTCGTGGCCGTTGCCGAAGGTCCCAGTTTCGCCTCGGTTTCACGTCGTCTGGATCTGTCCACGGCCACCGTGACCCGTGCCGTCGCGCAGCTGGAAAGCCGGCTGGGGACCTTGCTGGTGGTCCGCACGACACGCCAGCTGCGTCTGACCGAATCCGGTCTGCGCTTCGCCGAAGACTGTCGGCGCCTGTTGTCGGACCTGCACGAGGCGGAAAGCTCCGCTGCCGGCATCCACGCCACGCCTCACGGGCAACTGACGATCACCGCGCCCCAGGTTTTCGGCGACCTGCACGTTACGCCGATCATGACCGAGTACCTGACCTCGCACCCGCAGGTGCAGATCCGCGCGCTATTGATGGACCGCGTCGCCGCGCAGTTGGAAGAAGGCATCGACGTGTCGGTGCGCATCGGTCAATTGCCCGACTCATCGCTGACCGCGATCCGCGTCGGTCAGGTGCGGCGCATGGTCTGCGCCTCCCCCGCCTATCTCGCCGCCCACGGCACACCCATGCACCCCCATGAACTCGTCCAGCGCGAAACCGTTTCCGTGGTGATCACCGGACGCAGTGTCGACTGGGGTTTCAAGATCGACGGCCGCGTGCAGGATGTGAAGGTGCAGTCCAGACTGGCCATGACCTCGTTCACCGCCTCCATACACGCTGCCGTCGATGGCTGGGGGCTGACTCAGGTGCCGTCTTACCAGATCCGCAGCCGACTGCAATCCGGCGCGCTGTGCGCGGTGCTCGAGTCCTTCGAGGTTCCGCCGATGCCGGTCTACGTGGTGTACGCAGAAGGACGTCGCGGCTCCTCGAAAGTCCGCTCCTTCGTTGACTTGTGTGTCACGCGTCTGCGCGCGGATCTGGACTACGCCGTGACCGACCAGTGAACGGCGCTGTTGGGCGCAGCCGCTGACGGCTGAGTGGATACCCCCGCGGCAAAGGTTTGTGAGGAATGAAAAAGGTTGATCGATGGATAAGTTGCTGGCACTGAAAATGTTCGTGGAAACCGTCGACGCCAAGGGCTTTTCGGCAGCCGCACGGCAACTGGGGGTGGCGACCTCCAGTGTGACCCGGATGATCGACTCGCTCGAGTCGGAGCTGGGCACCGTGTTGTTCAATCGCTCGACCCGTCAGGTCACGGTGTCCGACGCGGGCGCGGCGTACTACCAGCGGGCGCGCAAGATTCTCGAGGACGTGGCCGACGCCGACGCGACCGTCACGGACACCGACGAGGAGCCTTCCGGGCCGCTGCGCATTTCAGTGCCCACCGCCTTCGGCCGCCGGATCATCGCGCCGCGCCTGGGCATGCTCATGGCCCGCCACCCGCGGCTGGAGCTCGACATTACGCTGACCGACAACATCGTCGACCTGTTTTCCGAACGCGTTGACCTGTCCATCCGGCTGGGTGCTGCAGCGCCCATGGATGGCGTGGTGTCGCGCACGCTGGGTGAGTTCCGTCGCCGCGTGGTTGCCAGCCAGGCTTACCTGACCGATCGGGGCGAGCCGCTGAAACCTGCGGATCTGGCCAGCCATGACTGCCTGCGTTTCAACTTCGGCAGCCCTCAGCAGAGCTGGAATTTTCTGTCGATTGAGGGCGAGGTCCGGGTGCCGGTCAGCGGTCGCTTCAAGAGCAACAACGCGGAAGTCCTGCGCGAGATGGCGAAGGCTGGCGGAGGCATCGCGCTGCTGCCGGACTGGCTGATCGATGAAGATATCGCCGACGGCGCGCTGATCGAATTGTTCGAACACAGCCCGGCCTACCCGGACAACGCAGTGGGCCAGATCAGCGCCCTCTATCTGCCGAACCACCGAGGGTCCAGGCGGGTCAAGGCGTTCATTGCGTTCATGCACGAGATCCTCGCTCGCTGATGCCCTTGCAGCCTGCGCAACGGGCTTTTGCGCAGGCGGCCGATTCTCCCGGCAACGCATGCGCCGTAACGTGGAGGCCATCACACACCTTCCACGCAACACGCATTCGAGACCACGACCATGAAGCTCTTCACCCCGATCACGCTCGGCCACCTGACCCTGAACCACCGCGTCGCGATGGCGCCGCTTACCCGCTCCCGCGCGGGCCAGCCGGGCAATGTGCCGACGCCGATGAACGTCGAGTATTACCGTCAGCGGGCCAGCGCGGCACTGATCGTTACCGAAGCCACGCAGATTTCCCCGCAGGGTCAGGGTTATGCCTGGACGCCCGGCATCCACAGCGCCGAACAGGTCGCCGGGTGGAAGCAGGTCAGCGACGCGGTGCATGGCGAAGGCGGCAGGATTTTCCTGCAGCTGTGGCATGTCGGCCGAGTGTCGCATCCCGTGTTTCAGCCCGGTGGCGGCTTGCCGGTCGCGCCAAGTGCCCTGCCCGTGCCTGGCAAGACATTCATCCTCGACGAACAGGGCCAAGGCGTCTGGGGTGATGTCCCGGTCCCGCAGGCAATGACGATCGAAGGCATCCAGGCGATCATCGCCGATTATCGCCGCGCTGCCCGCAACGCAATGCTCGCCGGAATGGATGGCGTGGAGATTCATGCGGGCAACGGTTATCTGCTCGATCAGTTCATCAACTCGGCCAGTAACGTGCGCGACGACGCTTACGGTGGCTCTATCGAGAACCGCGCACGTCTGGTGCTCGAGGTCACCCGAGCGGTCATCGATGAGGTGGGCGCGCAGCGGGTGGCCGTGCGCCTGACGCCGATGGGTCGCTTCATGGGCATGGGCGACGACACCCCGGAAGACACCTTCAGCTACATCGTCCGCCAGCTCGACATGCTGAATCTGGCGTATCTGCATCTGGTAGAACCGGCAATGGTCGGCACCGTGCGCGATGAGCAGTTCGACCCGCGCTGGGACGTGATCATCAAACGTCTGCGTGGCGAGTTCAAAGGCCCGCTCATGCTGGCGGGCGGCTACGACCAGCAGAGCGCCGAACAGGCTCTGCTGGATGGGCGCGCCGACCTGATTGCCTTCGGCCGCCCCTTCATCGCCAACCCGGATCTGCCCGCCCGCCTGCGCGGTAATCATCCGCTCAACGTGGCCGACAGCGAACGCTTCTTCGGTGGCGATGCGCAGGGCTATATCGATTATCCGGCGATGGCGTAATCGCGGTCCGGGCCAGTTCTGAACGTTATGATTGTCTGCCGTGCAACACCCTATGAGTGGAAGCCGGACAATCTCGCGCTTTTCATCAACTGCGATGATTTGCCGTATCGACAATCAGTATTTCTGGCCCGTCAACCCCATGACTAACATGACCCCATCAGCAAGCCATGCCCTGTCTGCGTGCTCAAACGGACAGGTGGGAGCCCGTCATGAAATATGCACTTTTTGCCGCACTTTCCCTGTTCAGTGTCTATGCCTCGGCCAGTGACTCAGCTGACGCTGCAACGTCCAGCAGCGCAGCGAGCCCGGCCACTCAGTACGATTACACGCAGGATCTGGACATCGCCAAGGTCGTTCGCATCAGCAATGCCAACGCGGGCGCCGACCGCTGCGGCCCGGTGAAGGCGCAAATGGAGTACCTGGACAGCAAAGGCGTGACGCACAAGCTGGAGTACACACGCCTGGGCGACACTTGCGAAAACGGCTGATCTTTACTAAACGACCCGCGTCGCTCAAAGAAACACGCCAACGCCTAGCGACGAACCGACTCCGGGTGCTCGTCGTCCTGCCCCACCATCAACATCAACGCGTCACGCTTGGCCAGCAAATGCTGACGCAGGATGGCGCTCAGGCGTTTGCCGTCCCGGGCCTCGAGCGCCTGGATCATCTCCTCGTGGTCGTGCACCGCCCTGTCCCACTTCGGAGCCTGAAGATTGGAGCGAAAGCGCAGCGCCTGGATGCGCCCGTTCAGCGCCATGTAGGTCTGACGCAACGCCGAATTGCGTGCCGCCTGATTGATCAGGTCGTGAATGGCCCGGTTGCGCTGGTAGTAACCCGGCAGGTCGTTCTGGTTCTTGCACACCACCATCGCGTAATGCAGGGCCTTGATTTCGTCCAACTCGTCGACCGTGATGCGTTCACACGCCAACTCACCGGCGAAGGCTTCCAGACCGCTCATCAGCTCGAACGCTTCACGGATTTCCAGTTCCGACATTCGCGCGACACTGGCGCCGCGGTTGGGCCAGATGTCGATCAGACCCTCTGCCGCCAGCACTTTCAGCGCTTCACGCAACGGCGTCCGGGAAATGCCCAGCGTCTCGCACAGTTCACGCTCGTTCAGCTTGGTGCCCGGACCCAGCGTGCCCTCGATGATGAAGCCGCGCAAATGCTCCACCACGGTGTCGTGCAGGCGCTGGCGCGCGAGTTTCGGCAGTTGCCGCACACCCTCCACAAGCGACGGGAAATCTGAATCTTGCATACAAAATCCTCTCGGCGATGGAGGAATACTAAGACATATTTCCTGATTTGACAGGCGGCTGGTGTGGATTGGCCACCTCTACCCATCGAATTGACGCGGCTCAAAGCACTGCTAATGTAGTTTGCATTCAAAATACAAAAACAGAGGCGCGCCATCATGAAACTCGATTTCCACCCTGCCGGTCGTCATTTTCTGCAGATTCCAGGGCCCAGCCCGGTGCCGGACCGCATCTTGCGAGCCATGAGTTACCCCACCATCGATCACCGTGGCCCTGAGTTCGGCGAACTCGGGCTCAAGGTGCTGAGCGGCATCAAAAAGATCTTCAAAACCGATCAGCCCGTGATCATCTACCCGGCGTCCGGCACCGGCGCCTGGGAAGCCGCGCTGTGCAACACGTTGAGCGCAGGTGACAAAGTGCTGATGTTCGAAACCGGCCATTTCGCCACGCTCTGGAAGAAAATGGCGGAAAGCCTGGGCATCGAGCCTGAGTTTCTGGGTCGGCCCGGCATCGAAGGCTGGCGCCATGGCGTGGACGCCGGGAAGATCGAGGAACGCCTGCGCAGCGATTCAGCGCATGCCATCAAGGCGGTGTGCGTCGTGCACAACGAAACCAGCACCGGCGTCACGTCGGACATTGCCGCGGTGCGCAGGGCCATCGATGCCGCCGGGCACCCGGCCCTGTTGCTGGTGGACACCATTTCCGGCCTCGCTTCGGCGGATTATCGTCACGATGAATGGGGCGTCGATGTGACCGTTTCCGGCTCGCAGAAAGGCCTGATGCTGCCGCCCGGCATCAGCTTCAACGCGATCTCGACCAAAGCCATTGCCGCCAGCCAGACCGCGCGTCTGCCGCGCAGCTTCTGGGCGTGGGACGAAATCATCGAGATGAATAAATCCGGGTATTGGCCCTACACGCCCAATACCAATCTGCTGTACGGCTTGTCTAAGGCGCTGGACATGATTCTGGGCGAAGGTCTGGACAACGTGTTCGCTCGCCATCATCGCCTGGCGCAGGCCTGCCGCATCGCGGTCAATGCCTGGGGCCTGCCGATCCAGTGCGCCGACCCGGCCGTCTACAGTCCGGTGCTCACCGGCGTGATGACCCCCGACGGCGTGGACGCCGATCAGGTGCGCAAGGTCATTTACGAGCGCTTCGACATGTCGCTGGGCACGGGCCTTGGCAAGATGAAGGGCCGCATGTTCCGCATCGGTCACCTGGGCGACTGCAACGATCTGACGCTGATGGCGACCTTGGCCGGCTGCGAAATGGGCCTGCAGATGGCGGGCGTGAAACTCAACGGCAGCGGCATCGCGGCGGCCATGGATTTCATCGGTTCGCAAGACGTGCCTTTCCGGCGGTAAACAGGCAACTGGGCGGTAATCGGTTTACCGCCTGAAGCCTGCGACGTACACCTGCTCCTGATCTATCCCGACTCACGCGCCTGCCTGGCGCGAACAATAAGAAACTGGAGATAGCGTCATGAAACTGTTTCGCCTGCGCCCTACGAGCATGGTGCTGTTCATGCTCTGCATCATGTATTTCATCACCTACCTGGACCGCGTCAACGTCAGCACCGCCGCTTCGGGCTTCGGCGCTGAATTCGGCTTGTCCAATACGCAGATTGGTCTGGTGTTTTCGGCCTTTGCGTATCCCTACCTGGTCTTTCAGGTCATCGGCGGCTGGATCAGCGACAAATACGGCGCCCGGCGCACGCTGATCGTCTGCGGCGCGCTGTGGGGACTGGCGACCGTGCTGACCGGTTTCGCCGGCGGCCTGTTGTCGTTACTGGCCGCACGTCTGCTGCTCGGGCTGGGAGAAGGCGCGACCTTTCCCGCCGCCACCGCCGCGATGTCCCGCTGGGTCGCCAAGGAAAAACGCGGATTCGCCCAAGGCATTACCCACTCCGCCGCACGCATCGGCAACGCAGTCGCCCCTGCAGCCGTGGTGGCGATCATGGCCGCCTATAGCTGGCGTGCGGCGTTCTTCGTGTGTGGCGCCATCAGTCTGGTCTGGGTCGTGCTTTGGGCGTTCGTTTTCGCCGAACATCCCAAGGACCATCCGCGCATCACCCAGGCCGAACTGGCGCTGCTGCCGCTGCCCAAGGGCAAGGCGCCGAAAGTCCCGTGGAAAGCGCTGTTCAGGCGCATGTTTCCGGTGACCATCGTGTACTTCTGCTATGGCTGGACGCTGTGGTTGTTCCTGTCCTGGATTCCGCAATACTTCCTGCACAGTTACAACATGGACCTGAAGAAATCGGCAATCTTCGCCTCGGCGGTGTTCCTCGCCGGCGTGGTCGGCGACACCCTCGGCGGCTTGGTCACCGACCGCCTGCTGATCAAGACCCGATGCCTGAAACGCTCGCGCAGCTGGATGGTTGCAGTGTGCATGTTTCTGACCCTCGCGTGCCTGGTGCCGGTGATGTTCGGGCACAACGCTTACGTGTCGATGGTGTGTTTGGCAGGCGGCTTTTTCTTCGCGGAGATGACCATCGGACCGATGTGGGCGATTCCCATGGACATCGCACCGGAGTTCAGCGGCACCGCCAGCGGCATCATGAGCACCGGCTCGGCTGCGGCGGCGATTCTGTCGCCCGTGGTTTCAGGGTATCTGATTGACCGCTATGGCAGTTGGGACCTGCCTTTCGCCGGCAGCATGCTGCTGATGGCCATTGGTGTGATTCTGGCGTTCGGGATGAAGCCGGAACATAAATTCGAGAACCCGACCGAGCCTGTCGTCGGCGCCGGGAACGCGCCTGAGCATCCGACGACTTCCGTCGTGGTCAGCAAATGAGGTTAAAGTAACGACGCTGGCTCCGCCGTCCGTTGCCCTCCTGCGAGCGGGCTGTGGAGCGCTTTCCATTCAATAGCATGAAGGAAGTCCCGCGTGAATCAATCGTCTCACCCAGCGAACATTGCCGAATTGATCGTCGACGCCATGCGCAATGGTCAGAAGATCGCCGAGATCCGTCCCGAGTACGTCCCTGCCGATGCCGCTGGCGCGTACGCCCTGCAACGGGAAATCCTGCGCTTGCGTGACACCACCGTGGGTGGCTGGAAAGTCGGCTCCAAATCCACCTCGGGCGGTCCGATCAACGGCGCACTGCTGCCGGAAGACGGGCTGTTTGCCAGCGGCAGTCAGGTGGAGTGCGTCGACTACCCTTCGCCCATTCTCGAGCTGGAGGTTGCCTTTCGCCTGAACCGCGAATTCGTGCCCCGTGAAGCGCCGTACTCCGATGAAGAAGTCATAAGCGCCATCGGCTTCATGGCCGCGACCATCGAAGTGGTTTCCAGCCGCTTCGCAGCGTGGCCGAAGGTCGAGCCGTTACTGGCACTCGGTGATCTGTTGAACCACGGTGCGCTGATCGTTGGCGATTTCGTGCCTTACGACGCCAGCTTTCCCTTCGTCGAGCCAGCGCTGACGTTCACCTACGGCGACGAAGACATCGTCCCGGGCGACGGCGCCAATCCGGCCGGCGATCCGCGCCGCCTGTTGCCGTGGCTGGTCAATCACCACACCGGCAACGGCCAGCGTGTCACGCCTGATCTGGTGATCACCACCGGCTCCTACACCGGCATGTACCAGACCAAAGGCCCCGGACAAGCCGTGGGCGAGATCCGCGGTCTACCGCCCGTATCGGTCGAATTGATCTGAGGCCCAGCCTCACCGCAAAGCCCCGGCGGGAGTGAGCCAACGTTCTTTAACGCCCCCTTCGATCAGCGGCCTGACACTCGACGCCTTCCCGGCTAAAGCCAGTCCTACGAACAGCGTGCGGCGTCTGTAGGACCGGCTTTAGCCGGGAAAGGGCCTAACGCCGGTCTTACGAACAGCGTGCGGCGTCTGTAGGACCGGCTTCAGCCGGGAA
>NZ_FNYJ01000001.1:1035257-1395332 GCF_900108875.1 Pseudomonas sp. NFR16
TACGAACAGCGTGCGGCGTCTGTAGGACCGGCTTCAGCCGGGAAAATGCCGGTGTAGCCGTGGAGACGCAGCGGCCGGAAGTCAGTCTTCGCGAGCAAGCTCGCTCCTACAGGTTTTTGGGTTTGCCCTGACAGCGCCATACGACCTTATAGGAGCGCGCTTACAGGCTTTGTGAACCCACCGAGATTCACCAGAAGCCCGTCACTGCTGAGTCCAGTACCCCGGCCGGTTGTACACCTCTTTCAAAAACGCGATGAAAAACCGCACCTTCGCCGGCAGGTAATGTTGCTGTGGGTAGACGCCCTGAATGTCGTAGCTGGGCAGTGCGAACTCGTCGAGCACGGTGAGCAGGCTGCCGTTTTCTATTTCGTTCTGGATTTCCCACGTCGACCGCCAGCTCAGGCCCAGGCCACGTTTGGCCCAGTCATACAGCAGTTCGCCATCGTTGCAATACAGATTGCCTGCCACCTTGATCGCCACCTGCTTGCCGTCGCGCAAAAAGGTCCAGCCACGGTGCTGGCCGCCTTGCAGGTTGAAGGACAGGCAGTTGTGCTCGGCCAGTGCCTCGAGCGTCGCGGGAAAGCCCCGTTCGGCGAAATACGCTGGCGAGCCGCAGACCACGCGCTTGTTCGCGTAAAGCTTGATCGCCACGTAATTGGGGTCCAGGACTTCGCCGATGCGGATGCTCATGTCGTAACCCTCGCGCACGAGATCGACAACGTTGTCGGTCAGGTTGAACGACAGCTGCAGATCAGGAAACCGTGCCTGGAATTCCGGTGCATGGGGCGCGACATGCTGACGGCCAAAGCCTGCCGGCGCCGACACCACCAAGTGGCCGCGCACACTGCTTTCATTTTCGCTGATGCTCGCGTCGAGCTCGTCGAATGATTGCAGCACCGACCTGGCGTTCTCCAGGTAGGACTCGCCAGCGTCGGTCAACGTCAGGCCACGGGTCGAGCGGTGAATCAGCTTCACCCCCAGACGATCCTCCAGCGCGCTCAGGCGTCTGCCCATGATCACCGGCGTCACGCCTTCGACCAGCGCCGCTGCGGCGAAGCTGCCCCGGGTCGCCACCAGCACGTAGCTGCGCAGCTCTGTATAACGATCCATTCGATACTCCTGATACCGATAGAACTGCCAAAAGCAGCCATTCACAAACCGTTCAATTCAAATCACGCTGCTTCCGTACAAAAACTATCGAGTTCAGGAGACTAACAAATGACCATCATGAGAGCCATCGATGCCGCCGTTCTGGTGATGCGTCGCGAAGGAGTCGATACCGCGTTCGGTATCCCCGGCGCTGCCATCAACCCGCTGTATGCCGCGTTCAAGAAACTCGGTGGCATCGATCACGTGCTGGCCCGCCATGTGGAAGGCGCTTCGCACATGGCCGAGGGCTACACCCGCGCCATTGCCGGCAATATCGGCGTGTGCATCGGCACCTCGGGCCCGGCAGGCACGGACATGATCACCGGCCTCTACTCGGCCTCCGCGGACTCGATCCCGATCCTCTGCATCACCGGACAGGCGCCGCGTGCGCGCATGCACAAGGAGGATTTCCAGGCAGTCGACATCGCCAGCATTGCCGCGCCGGTGGCGAAGTGGGCGACAACGGTCATGGAGCCAGGCCAGGTGCCGTACGTCTTTCAGAAAGCTTTTCAGCTGATGCGCAGCGGGCGCCCCGGCCCGGTGTTGATCGATCTGCCGTTCGACGTGCAGATGGCCGAAATCGAATTCGACATCGAGGCGTACGAGCCGCTGCCGGTGATCAAGCCACAAGCCAGCCGCAAGCAGATCGAAAAAGCCCTGACGATGCTCAACGCCGCCGAGCGTCCACTGATCGTCGCCGGTGGCGGCATCATTAACGCCGATGCCTCACAGGCACTGGTGGAGTTTGCCGAACTGACCGGTATTCCGGTCATTCCCACATTGATGGGCTGGGGCGCGATTGCCGACGACCACCCGCAGATGGCCGGCATGGTCGGACTGCAGACGTCGCACCGGTACGGCAACGCAACGCTGCTGGAATCGGACATGGTGCTGGGCATCGGTAACCGCTGGGCCAACCGTCACACCGGCACAGTGTCGGTGTACAGCGAGGGCCGCAAGTTCATCCACGTCGACATCGAACCGACGCAGATCGGCCGCGTGCTGATGCCGGATCTGGGCATTGTGTCCGACGCCGGGGCTGCGCTGGCGATGTTCATTGAGGTCGCCCGCGAGTGGCACACCGCGGGCAAGCTGAAAAACCGCAGCCAGTGGCTTGCCGCTTGCCAAAAGCGCAAACGCACCCTGCAGCGCAAAACGCATTACGACAACGTTCCGGTCAAGCCGCAGCGTGTTTACGAAGAGATGAATCAGTACTTCGGCAAGGACACCTGCTACGTCAGCACCATCGGCCTGTCGCAAATCGCGGGCGCGCAATTTCTGCACGTCTACAAGCCTCGGCACTGGATCAATTGCGGTCAGGCCGGCCCGCTGGGCTGGACCATCCCGGCGGCGCTGGGTGTGGCCAAGGCTGATCCGGGGCGCAACGTGGTCGCGCTGTCCGGTGACTACGACTTCCAGTTCATGATCGAAGAGCTGGCCGTGGGCGCGCAATTCAAGCTGCCGTACATCCACGTGGTGGTGAACAACTCCTATCTGGGACTGATTCGTCAGGCCCAGCGCAATTTCGACATCGATTACTGCGTGCAGCTGTCGTTCGACAACATCAATGCGCCGGAGCTGGAAGGGTATGGCGTCGACCACATCGCGGTCGCAGAAGGCCTGGGCTGCAAGGCCATCCGCGTCAGTGACCCTGCGCACCTTCAGGCCGCCTTCGCCGAAGCCACGAGCCTGATGCAGCGCTACAGCGTGCCCGTTGTTGTGGAAGTCATCCTGGAGCGCGTCACCAATATCGCCATGGGCACCGAAATCAATGCGATCAACGAGTTCGAATCACTGGCGCAAAGCCGTGATGACGCCCCGACCGCCATCAACCTGCTGGACTGATCAGCGCCATCTATCTGCTCAAGGAGCTCACCATGCCACGTGTCTGCGCCAACCTGTCCATGCTGTTCACCGAGCTGGACTTTCTGCAACGCTTCGAAGCGGCCGCCAATGCCGGGTTCAGCGGCGTCGAGTACCTGTTTCCCTACGACTTCAGCTCCGCTCAGATCAAAGCGCAGCTGGACGCCCACGGTCTGACGCAGGTGTTGTTCAACCTGCCTGCCGGTGACTGGGCCAAGGGCGAGCGAGGCATCGCCTGCCACCCGGACCGGGTCGAAGAGTTCTACGCCGGCGTCGACCTGGCGATTGCCTATGCCAAAGTGCTTGGCAATACCCAGGTCAATTGCCTGGCGGGCATCAAGCCGCAGGGCTACGACGATGCGCTCATCGAAAAAACCTTCGTCGACAACCTCAAGTACGCCGCCGACAGGCTGCAGGCTCAGGGCATCGACCTGGTCATGGAGATGATCAACACCCTCGACATTCCGGGCTTCTACCTCACCACCACGGCGCAGGCGCTGGCCATCCGCGACAAGGTCGGCAGCCGCAACCTGTCGCTGCAGTACGACATTTATCACATGCAAATCATGGAGGGTGATCTGGCCCGCACCCTGGAGAAACACCTGCCGGCGATTCGGCACGTGCAACTGGCGGACAACCCGGGTCGGCACGAGCCAGGCACGGGCGAGATCAATTACGGTTTTCTGTTCGGGCACCTGGACAGACTCGGTTATCGGGGCTGGATCGGCTGCGAATACAAGCCGCTGACCAGCACCGAGGCTGGCCTCGGCTGGCTCAAGACCCACAATCTGATCTGAACAGGCTCGCGGTCCGCGCAGAAATATCATTCCTGCAGAACACCGCCCCACGACATAAAAAGAGGCTTATCTCATGGCTAACATCGGATTCATCGGCACCGGCATCATGGGCCTGCCCATGGCGCACAATCTGCAGAAAGCAGGTCATCGGCTGTTCCTGTCGCGGCACTTTTGCGCCCCGCCCGCTTCGCTGGTCGAGGGTGGTGCCACAGTGTTGAGCAACCCGCGCGAAGTGGCCCAGGAGGCCGAATTCATCATCGTGATGTTGCCTGACACGCCTCAGGTCAATGAGGTGCTGTTTGGTGACGACGGGGTCAGCGAGGGCACCGCTGCGGGTAAAGTCGTGATCGACATGAGCTCGATTTCGCCGTCTGCGACCAAGGTGTTTGCAGCGAAAATCAACGCGACCGGCGCGCAGTATCTGGACGCCCCGGTGTCCGGCGGCGAAGTGGGCGCCAAAGCCGCGACCCTGAGCATCATGGCCGGTGGCGAGCAAGACACTTTCGACCGCGCCCTGCCGCTGTTTCAGACCATGGGCAAGAACATCACCCTGGTCGGCGGCAACGGCGACGGCCAGACCGCCAAGGTCGCCAACCAGATCATCGTCGCACTGAACATTCAGGCCGTTGCCGAAGCGCTGCTGTTCGCCTCGAAAAACGGCGCTGACCCTGCGCGGGTCCGCGAGGCGCTGATGGGCGGCTTTGCCTCGTCGAAGATTCTCGAGGTCCATGGCGAGCGGATGATCAAGGGCACATTCAACCCGGGCTTCCGCATCGCGTTGCACCAGAAAGACCTCAACCTGGCCCTGGAAGGCGCCCGTGAGCTGAGCCTGAACCTGCCGAACACGGCCAACGCCCAGCAAGTCTTCAGCACCTGCGCAGCACTGGGCGGCAGTGGCTGGGACCATTCCGGACTGATCAAAGGCCTTGAGAACCTGTCGAACTTCTCGATTCGTGGCGACCATACACCGGATTGATCCACGCCTTATGTAACTGGATCACTCAGATCGCGCCCACGAAAAAGCCAGGCCTCCTCGCGGACTGCCTGGCTTTTTGCCGCTTACGCCTCGCGGGATCAGAACACGTTGATCGGGTAATCCGCGATCAGACGAAACTCCTTGGCGTCGCCGTCCGGCTGGTCGCCGTTAGCGGTGTGCCACGCCTGACGCATGCGAAGGGACAGGTCTTTGGCCGGGCCCGACTGCACGACGTATTTGGCTTCCAGGTTGGTTTCATGATGTTTGCCGTCGTCGCCATACCCGGTGTAGGTGGAATTGGACGGCAGGTGCGAACCGTCGATGTCATCACCGTGAACATAACGCACCATGAAACTCAGGCCAGGCACGCCGTAACTTGCCATGTTCAAGTCATAACGCGCCTGCCAGGACTTCTCGCCAGGACCGTTGAAGTCCGAATACTGAATGGAGTTGGCCAGGAAGATAGAGTCGCCGGTGTCGCCTGCCCCGTTATTGCCGAAAGCCACATAGTCAAAGGGGGTATCGCCGTGCACTTTCTGGTAAGCCAGCGTGACCGTGTGGGCGGTGAGGAACGAATAAGCGGCGGCCAACGACCAGGTGGTGTTGCTGATATCGCCTGCTTTTGCGGCGCCGGTGTCGTTGGTGCGATAAATATTAAAGTCGAAGTTCACCGACTGATCATCAGTGAATGCCAAGGTGTAGTTGGCGTTACCGTAGTACTGGCGCCAGACATCTTTGAGGTCAGAACCATACAGGCTGACCGTCAGATTATCCGTGATCGCGTATTTGCCGCCGGCATAATCGATACTGCTCGCCTCGACGTTGGCGTAAGCCGCCCAGATACCGTGGTCATTGTTGGTGGTGATCGGGCCGTTACTGCCCGTGAAGTGACCACCGTCCAGTTCCAGGTTGGCAATGTCACTGCTCAGCAGATTGAAACCGGTTGCTGTCTGTGGAAACAGACGCGAGCCGCCCGCTGCGAATACCGGGGCTTGTGGCTGGAGGTTGCCGTAACGCAATTCGGTCTTGGAAATGCGCATCTTCAGCGCCCCGCCCGCTGTGCCGTATTCGTCCTGCGGATTGCCGTGGCTGTCGACCGGGAGGTTACCGGTGCCGGTGGTGCCGCCACCGCCGTCAAGCTTGATGCCCCAGTAACCATAGGCGTCGACGCCGAAACCGACAGTGCCTTGGGTGAAGCCGGAGCTGAAGTTGCCAAGCACACCTTGAGTCCAGTCTTTGCTGTCGTCCTTGGTGTTCTTGTTATCGCGGTTGAAGTAGTAATTCTTGAGATGAACCGTGAGGCTGCTGTCGTCGACGAAGCCCTTGGCCTCGGACTGGTCGCTGACAACCCCTGCCATTGCCAGCTGACTGACACCCAGCGAAACCGCGAGCGTCACGAGGTTCCATTTCACAAACGTCATTATTATCCCCTGTCTCAATTAAGGCCCAACGTTCCGCAACCCCGTAAGATACGAGGCATCGTTCTGAGTTCAACGAAAGATGAAACGGTGGAATAAGCGCTACGGCAGATGGGCAAGAAACATCATCACCGCGGATTGATAAACCACGGCGGAACCATAGGCTTTCAGCCCATTCTCATTATTGTTTCGACCGGCGCTCAGCGCCCGTTCTGTGTCAGGTTTGCTCCGCTGACCGAGCAACTTTTAGCATTTTTGCATCGGCGAAATCCCAAACGAGTCGTGATAGTCACTATCGATTTTCGTAATAGTTGAATACGACGATCCAGTGTTACCGTTGTCGGCGATGAAGAACACGACTCAATGGCCTGATGAATCCGCAGCATCAGGCAATCGAATCATGCTCCGCTTCATCATTCCTTTGGTAAGACTTTTCAGCCACCTCGCTTTATGTGCGGTGGCTTTTTTTATTAAATAATTATTCATGCTGTTTTCGCGCAGGTTTCTTCTTCTGACGCCTCGGCATGTTTCGCGCTGACCCTCTTCAGTAACGAATAACGGTTGACTTACCGGATCAGGCAAGTTTGACACCACTCCCGCCTTCGTCATATTCCAGGCACATCATCTGCGCCTATCGAACCCATAGAAAAACTCTCCAGCGCTGGCGTTAACACCTACGTATAAGGGGTTGGCCGATAATAGCGTTGTAATATCACGAACGAGTTCAGTTTAGGTGCACACATGTTCAAGCAGCTTTCAATCGCAAAACGTCTCGGTCTGGGTTTCGGTCTGGTTCTGGCGCTGATGATTCTGATCACGCTGATAGGCGTCCATCGGGTCGGCTTGATCGAGGCCACGCTGACCGACGTCAGCGAAGACGCAACGGTGAAGCAGCGGTACGCGATCAATTTCCGCGGCAGCGTTCATGACCGGGCCATCGCCATCCGTGATGCGGTACTGGTGCACGATGATGGCGATCTCGCGGTGCACCTGCGCGACATCGAGCGCCTCAACGGCGTGTATCAGGCATCGGCTGCTTCCATGGAGCAGGTCTTTCAGAGCAAAGGCGCAACGCCTCAGGAGCAGCAACTGCTGGCGAACATCAAGGTCAGCGAACGCACGGCACTGAGCGCCACTGACACATTACTGCGCCTGCGCCAGCAAGGTGACACCGATCAGGCGCAACGGCTGCTGATGTCAGCGGTGTCGGGCGCCTATAAGGACTGGCTCAGCCGCATCAACGCGCTGATTGATCTGGAAGAGGCATCCATCGTCAATAACATCGGCTTCGTGCGGGTAACGGCGGCGCAGTTCGCCTCGCTGATGCTGCTCGCCACCGGCATCGCGGTCGTACTGGGCATCATTGCGTCGGTGCTGATCATTCGCAGCATGAAGTCGACGCTGGGGGCCGAACCTCACGAGGTTGCCACTTCGATCCGTCGTCTGGCAGCGGGTGAGCTCACCGACCGCATCGAAACGTCCTACCCCGACAGCGTGATGGGGGCGTTGAAGACCACCCGCTCGCACCTGTCCGAGACCATCACGCAAGTGCGCGCGGCGGCGATGGAGCTGATGGGTTCATCCTCGCAGTTGCGCGCCAGCTCCGACAGCAACAGCGAACAGATGCGCCTGCAGGCTGGCGAAACCGAGCACATGGCGACCGCTATCAATCAGATGGCCAGCACTGTGAAGGAAGTCGCCGGTTACGCGGCCAAGGCCGCCAATGCCACGCAGACCGCTGACCGTGAGGTCGAGCACGGCAAACGCATGGTCGAAGGCACTGCGCTGGCGATGGATGAACTGGCGCAAAAGCTGGAAAGTGCTGCCGAGTCTGTCAGCAAGGTCTCCCACGACAGTCAGTCGATCGAAACCATTGTGGCAGTGATCAACTCCATCGCCGAACGGACCAACTTGCTGGCGCTCAATGCGGCCATCGAAGCGGCCCGCGCCGGTGAGGCCGGACGCGGGTTCGCGGTAGTCGCCGACGAGGTGCGCTCACTGGCGACGCGAACTCAGGAGTCGACCCAGGAAATCCGTAACATGGTCGGACAACTGCAAAGCGGCGCGGGGAAAACGGCTGACTTGATGCGCGAAAGCCGGGAGATGGCCCAGCGCACGGTGGAGCAGACTCACGAGGCGCAGACCGCGCTGGTGAAGATTCGTCACGAGGTCGGCGCGCTGAACGACATGAACGCGCAGATCGCCGCAGCCTCCGCGCAACAGGGCGTGGTCGCCGAAGACGTCAGCCACAATGTCAACCGCATTCATGATTCGGCGCTGGAAACGGCAGTCGGCTCCAATCAGGTCGCGCGCTCGAGTCGCGAGCTGTCCAGCCTGGCCGATGTGCTGACCGAGCGCGTGAGTTTTTTCAAACTGTAAGCCCCTTTTCCGCCGGGCCGGTGACCTGCGCGCAGCCCCGCGCGGTCGCCTCGCGAGCACGTCGGGCCAGATCGGACGGCCTGCCGCGACGGCGCCGCGTGGCGCCTCGAACTGCCCGGCTGTCCACCCGCCCGCCGCAACCTGCCATCGCTGTCTATACCTGCTACTGCTGACGCGTCGTCATCGCTGACGATACGCGTCCGCATCGGCGCGGTTGATGATCTGCGCTGATATTTTTCCGTGACCGCGGGAATAAACCCGCCGTTCGTAGCGTTTACCTACCGTTGCCCACTACGTTCAACCGCAAGGGAGCACACAACAATGACAACGCCTCAGAAACACACCGTCGGATTGCCCACCGCCCTGTTTTTTGGCGCGTGCGTGGTCGCCGCACTGCTTGCCGGAGAGGCCCGCGCCGCCGGGGATGAGTCGCCACCGGCCAAACCGAATTGCCCGAAAGGCCAGGTCTGGGACAGCACCAGCAAGAAATGCGTCATGCAGACCAGCCAGGCGGCGTCGGACGCTGATCGCACTGACTACGCCTACCGTCTGGCCAAAGACGGGCGCTACGATGAAGCGCTGGCGCTGCTGAATACCTTGAAGAATCCGCACACCGCCAAGGCGCTCAACTACCGGGGTTACGCCACGCGAAAACTGGGCCGCACCGATGAAGGCATCGGTTACTACCTGCAATCCGTGGCGCTGGATCCCGAGTACGCACAAGTGCGCGAATACCTGGGCGAGGCCTACGTGATCAAGGGAAGGCTCGACCTGGCTCAGGAACAGCTCGCGAAAATCGAGACCCTGTGCAGCAAGGCCTGCGAAGAGTACGAAGACCTGGCCAACGCCATCGCGCATGCGGCCGATAAACCGGCGTCTTCGTGAGCAAGGTCACTGCCATCTGCACGCTGCCGCCAGAGCCTCGCTGCCGGGGAGTCGACTGGAGTCCCGCGGCGCTTTCTGGTCTAGTAGCGTTCCAGTCACGATGAATCCGCCAGGACGGATTCCCTTCACACACCCGCTGCACTCTGCTGCCGCACATGATTAAGGTCCTTTTGATGTCTGCCCACCGTATCAAGCAAGCCCTGTCCTGCCTGTCCTTGCTGGCATGCCTGACGTCCACTTCCGTCTTCGCCCACGCCCACCTCGAAAGTCAGTTGCCCGCCGCTGACAGCGAGGTCACCGCGCCCAAGGAGCTGCGCCTGACCTTCTCCGAGGGCGTGGAGGAAAAATTCACCAAGGTCGCCATCAGCCTCGACGGGCCGGGCGACAGCACCGAAATCATCCAGACGCAAAGCGTCGCGACCGACCCTGCCGACAACAAGGTGCTGATCGTGACGCCGGCGATGCCGCTGGCTCCCGGCAAATACAAGGTCGAGTGGCACGCCGCGTCAGTGGACACGCACAAGAGCGAAGGGGTTTATCGCTTCAAGGTCATCCCGTAACGCCATGCACGATGCATTGATCGCCTGCCGATTCCTGCATTTCGGCGCCGTTGTGTTGCTGTTCGGCATCGTTTTTTTTCGAAGCGTGCTGTTCGCAACGCCATTGCGCGCATTCGAAGCAGGCCCGGCACGGCGCACGGTCGACACCGCACTGACGTGGCTTGCGGCGCTGGCGCTGATCAGTGCCGTGGCCTGGTTGATGATCACCGCAGCCAGTCTTGCCGACGGCTGGGGCGAAGCGATCGACCCACAGACGCTGGCACTGGTGCTGGGCAATACGTTCTTCGGCCACGTCTGGATCGTTCATCTGGCCCTCGGCGCGCTGGCGTTCGGCATCTCGTTGCGCGCCAGGACGCTGCCACCCATGCTGCCCGCGCTGATCAATGCCCTGCTCCTGTTGACCCTGGCGCCTGTCGGCCATGGCGCCATGTTCGACGGCGTGCGTGGCCTACTGCTGATTGTCAACCAGATGCTGCACCTGATCGGCGTCGCTACCTGGCTCGGCGGCCTGGCGATGCTTGCCCTGCTGCTGAGCGCACGCTGCGAGGTGGACATGTCGGCGATCCTTCGCCGCTTCAGTGGCATCGGCTACGTGCTGGTGGCGCTGATTATCGTCACCGGGCTGATCAACGTGCGGGCGTTGAGCGGTGCGCTCTGGCCGGAACCTGCCTTTTCCGGATTCGGTCTGGTGCTGGCGGTGAAAACCGCACTGGTGCTGTGCATGCTGGCGCTGGCCGGTCTGAACCGCCAGTTGTCCCGCGCCGCCGAGCTGCGCCTGCCGCGGTTGCGCGCCAGTGTGGTCCTCGAATGCCTGTTTGGCGCGGCAGCGTTGGGCGCGGTTTCATTGCTGGGCACGCTGCCTCCGATGCTGGCGTGAGTTTGAGCGCAAGACTCGGAGTTTCAGCCCGCCGCACTGGCCCTAATCTGTGCCACGACAACGCTTCTGCAGAGGAAGGTCGCCCATGAGCCGCAACAATCCCCCCGCCGTGCCCGGCGCCGAGCTCGACCCACGCTGGGCCGCCGTGCTGTCCCGAGACCCGTCCGCTGACAGTCGGTTCGTCTACGCGGTGCGCACCACCGGCGTCTATTGCCGGCCGAGCAGTGTTTCGCGTCTGCCCCGCCCGGAGAACGTGGTCTTCTTCGACACCCCGGCCCAGGCCGAAGCGGCAGGCTATCGCCCCAGCAAGCGCGCAACGCCAGACCGAACTGACCTTGCCGAGCAGCACATCGCGATTGTCTCCCGCGCCTGCCGTCAGATTGCCGAAGCCGAGCAAGCGCCCACGCTCAAGGAGCTCGCTGAGCCTGCGGGCATGAGCCCCTGGCACTTTCACCGCGTCTTTAAATCAGTCACCGGCCTCACACCCAAGGCCTACGCCAGCGCGCATCGGGCCGACAAGGTCCGGACGAAACTGGCCCGGACCGGCACCATCACCGATGCCATGTATGACGCCGGTTTCAACTCCAACAGCCGTTTTTACGAGTCCAGCACCCGGTTGCTGGGCATGAAACCCAGCGATTATCGCAAGGGCGGCACCAACGCCGATATCCGCTTTGCCGTGGGAGAATGTTTTTTGGGCGCCATTCTCGTTGCGCAAAGCCAGCGCGGCGTGTGCGCCATACTGTTGGGTGAAGATCCGGGCCAGCTGGTCAACGACCTGCAAGACCAGTTCCACAACGCCAGGCTGATTGGCGCCGATGCCGATTTCGAGCAACTGATCGCGCACGTGGTGGGGTTCGTCGAAGCCCCCGGACTGGGTTTGAATCTGCCGCTGGACCTGCAAGGCACGGCGTTCCAGCGAAGGGTGTGGCAGGCGCTGTCGCAGATCCCGCCAGGCGCCACGGCCAGCTATGCACAGATTGCCGAACGCATCGGTGCACCCGGATCGTTCCGCGCCGTCGCTCAGGCCTGTGGCGCGAACCGACTGGCGGTGGCGATCCCTTGCCATCGCGTGGTCCGCAGCGACGGTGAGCTGTCGGGCTATCGCTGGGGCGTGGAGCGCAAGCGCAAACTGCTGGATCGCGAGGCAGAAGCAAACGTTGGTAACAGCTTGGTTTTTGAGAAACGATAAGGGCGGCGTAAGGTCCTGATTCCAGGTCAAAACAAGGAGCAAGGACGTGCCCGCCACTCTTGAGAAAACCCTCAGCGACAGTGCACCGTCATTCTGGCTGATAGCCGACCAACTCAACGCACGCAACGAGACGCAACGTCTGGATTACATTCGCTCGGGGTTTCCGCCCGGCTGGGTCAAGGCGCTGCGCAACGCTTTCCGTTTGAGCAATGCCCAGCTCGAAGCCTTGCTCGCCACGTCCGTCTCCACCCTTGAACGACGCCTGCGCCAGCAGCGTCCGCTGGATGTGGTCGGCTCCGAACGCCTGGATCGCGTCGCGGCCCTTGCAACCCATGCCGCCGAACTGTTCGAAGACCAGAACGCCGCGCGGCGCTGGATGATGACCGCCAATCACGCGCTTAACCAGCAGACGCCGATTACCCTGTGCGAAACCGAAATCGGCGCGCGCCAGGTGCGTCGTGTACTTAGCGCGATGCATCACGGTGGAATGGTCTGATGCTGGCCTGGAGAATCTGCAAACAGAGCGCCATCGATGACCTGTCCGGCCAGGGCGCGGCGGCGTTCGGCGGTCGCTGGAATCATCCCGATCACGCGGCCCTCTATCTGAGCCTGAGCGCAGCCGGCTGTGCACTGGACAGGTTGATTCTCGGCGCTGGCACGCCTTGTCCCGGGACCTGTCTTGTGCAACTGCAACTGCCGGACGACCCGCAGCTTTACCGGACGCCGACGCTGGATGAACTGCCTCCCGGTTGGGATGCCCTGCCCGCAGACAGGGCGAGCATGGATTGGGGCAGCGACTGGCTGGGGCGCAACGACCAGCTGGGGCTGATCGTGCCGTCGGCGACGATCACTCACACGCGCAATCTGTTGCTCAACCCCAGGCATGCCGCCGTCGCCCAGATCCGGGTGATGGCGATCAGCACCTTTAACTGCGCCTGATCAGCGCTGGACGTCCACCACCACTCGACCGCGCGCCTGCCCTTGCATCAGTTGCTGCGCGGTTTGCACCACCTCGCTCAGACCGATTTCCTGACTGATCAACGGCAACACCGAGAGATCCAGATCCCTGCCCAGACGCGCCCACGCGTCGAGACGGTCCTGCCGCGGACGCGTCACGCTGTCGATCCCGGCCAGGGTCACGCCGCGCAGAATGAAAGGCGCCACCGACGCCGGAAAATCCATCCCTTGCGCAAGCCCGCACGCGGCAACCGTCCCTCGGTAACGCATGCTCGCGCAGACATTGGCCAGGGTGTGGCTGCCCACGGAATCGATCGCCCCGGCCCAACGCTCTTTCACTAAAGGCCGGCCGGGTTCGGACAACGTCGCCCGGTCGATGATCTGCGCAGCGCCCAACTGTTTCAGGTAGTCGCTTTGATCCGCGCGCCCGGTCGACGCCACGACGCGATAGCCCAGTCGAGACAGAAGCGCGATGGCAAAGCTGCCGACACCGCCGTTGGCTCCGGTCACGAGGATTTCGCCCTTGTCCGGCGTGACGTCATTTTTTTCCAACGCCATGATGGCCAGCATCGCGGTATAGCCCGCGGTGCCGATGGCCATCGACTGGGCGGCGGTGAACGCTTCAGGCAGCGGGATCAGCCACTTGCCTTCCAGCCGCGCCATCTGCGCCAGCCCGCCCCAATGACCTTCCCCGACACCCCAGCCATTGAGCAGCACCGCATCGCCCGGTTTGAACTCGGGGTTACTGCTTTGCTCGACCGTACCGGCAAGGTCGATCCCTGGCACCATCGGGAAGGCGCGCACGATCGGCCCCTTTCCGGTGATCGCAAGGCCATCCTTGTAATTCAGCGTGCTGTAGGCGACCCGTACCGTGACATCGCCGTCGGGTAGCCGCGATTCGTCGAGGGACGCCAATTCCGCTCGATAACCGTTGTCGTCCTTGTTGATCAATATGCCTTTGAACATGCCTTGCCTCCTATTTAGACCAATCGTCTATAAATGCACCTGAAGAAATCAGCGCGGCAGGCCGCGCAGAAATCCGCTGATGAAGGTGTTAAGGGGTTTATCGCTTTTTACCAGCCGGGCCCGCAAGACCGCGCCTTCCCAGCCAATCCAGAAATACGCCGCGAGTTCAGCGCAGTCGGCATGCTGCGGCAGCTCTCCGGCCTGCTTGGCCGCTTCGAAACACACTTCCAGGCGGCCTTGCCAGTCCATGAAGATGTTCTCCAGGACCTCCCGAAAACCTTCCGGCAGAATGCTGACCTCCTGGCCCATGTTGCCCACCAGGCAGCCACACCGGTAGTCGTAACTGGCCATGCTGGTCTTGGAAAACTGGACGAAACCGGCCAGCCGCTCCATGGGCGACAACGATTCGTCGAGCAGCCAGCGATCCAGGCGCTTGGCGAAGAACGCCGCGTAGCGCTCCAGTACCGCAAAGCCAAACGCCTCTTTACTGGCGAAATAGTGATAAAACGAGCCTTTCGGCACGCCGACGCGCTTGAGGACGCCGTCGATGCCGGTGGCCGTGAAGCTTTGTTCGGTCAAGACCTCGACGCCGCAGCGGATCAGTGCGTCCCGGGTGTCGAAGTCGTCGGCCCGCGCGACCTTGGGGGGTCGACCGGGACGTCGTGGTTTTGCGAGGATGTCATTCATGGGATTGCATATTAGACCGACCGTCTATTAAATCAACCCGCACTGAGTATTTTGTTCTTACTGCACTGGAGACCTGCCGATGATTGCCTGGCCCGACACGCGACTGCTCAAGCTGTTTGGTATCGAACTGCCCATCCTGCAAGCGCCCATGGCCGGCGCGTCCGGTTCGGCCCTGGCCATCGCTGTCGGCAATGCGGGCGGCCTGCCATCGCTGCCCTGTGCCATGCTCAGCCCGACGCAGATCCGTGAGGAAGTCGCGCTGATCCGTGCCGACACGCGCGCGCCGCTGAACCTCAATTTCTTCTGCCATCAGAACCCGGACGCCAATCCCCAGGGCGATGACGCCTGGAAAGCGCTGCTCAAACCTTACTACGATGAGCTGGGCGCGGACTACGAAGCCCCCACACCGACCTCAAGCCGCGCGCCTTTCGACGATGCCGCCTGTTCGCTGGTTGAAGAGCTCAGGCCCGAGGTCGTCAGTTTTCACTTCGGCCTGCCTGACGCCAGCCTGTTGCAGCGTGTGAAAGCGACGGGCGCCAAGGTAATCTCGTCAGCGACTACCGTGGCTGAAGCGCTCTGGCTGGAACAACACGGCTGCGACGCCATCATTGCCATGGGGCTGGAAGCCGGTGGCCATCGCGGCATGTTCCTCAGCGATCAGCTTTACACGCAGGTCGGCACCCTGGCCTTGGTGCCTCAAGTCGTGGATGCGGTGAGTGTTCCGGTGATTGCAGCGGGCGGTATTGCGGACAGCCGCGGCATCGCGGCGTCCTTCATGCTCGGCGCCAGCGCGGTTCAATTGGGCACCGTGTACCTGTTCACGCCGCAAGCCAAGATCACGCGCCTGCATCAGGCTGCGCTGGGCCGCGCGACTGACTGCGACACCGCCGTGACCAATATTTTCACCGGCCGGCCCGCGCGCGGCATCGTTAACCGAATCATGCGCGAGATCGGACCGATCAGTGCAGCGGCACCGGCATTCCCGACTGCAGGCGGCGCGCTGATACCGCTGCGCAACCAGGCCGAGCCGCAGGGCGACGACGGCTTCATGAACCTCTGGGCAGGTCAGGCCGTGGGGATCAAGCATCAATTGCCGGCCGAAGACCTGACCCGGCAGCTGGCCATTCAAGCGCTGGAAAGGCTGGCGGGCGTGAAAAACTGAGCGTGCACTGGCTGAACGGGCTTCCTTGAGGTGACCACCCGCTATATATTTCACTGCATAGCGTTTGGCCGGTATCCGGTTGACGTCCGTCATCACCTCTCAACAGCCATCCGGAGCCCTTTCATGCGCGCAACGTCCCTTCGCGTCACGCTTAAATCCCTGGCCATCGCCGCTGCCACCTTGTCGATCGGCTCGGCGTTCGCGGACGAAGTCCAGGTGGCGGTCGCGGCCAATTTCACAGCGCCGATTCAGGCGATTGCCAAGGATTTCGAAAAGGACACCGGACACAAGCTGGTGGCCTCGTTCGGCGCGACCGGACAGTTCTACACGCAGATCAAAAACGGCGCGCCGTTCGAAGTGTTCCTCGCCGCCGACGACACCACGCCGGCCAGGCTTGAAAGCGAGAACGAGATCGTCACGGGGTCTCGCTTCACCTACGCCGTCGGTACGCTGGCCCTTTGGTCGGCCAAAGAGGGTTACGTCGATGACAAAGGCCAGGTGCTCAAAGAAAACGCCTACCAGCACCTGTCCATCGCCAATCCAAAAGCCGCGCCCTATGGTCTGGCTGCCACGCAGGTCCTGGACAAACTGGGCCTGACCGCCGGCACACAAGCGAAAATCGTCGAAGGCCAGAGCATCGCCCAGGCGTATCAGTTCGTACAGACGGGCAACGCTGAACTGGGCTTTGTCGCGCTGTCGCAGGTGTTCAAGGACGGCAAGCTGACCAGCGGATCGGCGTGGATTGTCCCGGCGGACCTGCATGAGCCGATCAAACAGGACGCCGTCATCCTCAATAAAGGCAAGGACAACGCCGCCGCCAAGGCGCTGATGGATTACCTCAAAGGCCCGAAAGCCGCGGCGGTGATCAAATCCTTCGGGTATCAGCTGTAAATGCCATTGGACAGTGCTGACCTAGCGGCCATCGGCCTGACGCTGAAACTGGCGTCGCTGACAACCGTGATTCTGCTGATCGTCGGGACGCCCATCGCGCTCTGGCTGGCGCGAACCCGCTCGTGGCTCAAAGGCCCGGTGGGCGCAGTGGTCGCCCTGCCTCTGGTGCTGCCGCCTACGGTGATCGGTTTTTATCTGCTGCTGTTGCTCGGGCCAAACGGCGCACTGGGGCAGTTCACGCAGAGCATCGGGCTGGGCACGCTGACCTTCACTTTTACCGGGCTGGTCATTGGTTCCGTGCTGTACTCGATGCCCTTCGTGGTGCAACCGCTGCAGAACGCCTTTGTTGCGATTGGCTCGCGACCGCTTGAAGTCGCGGCCACCCTGCGCGCCAACCCCTGGGACACGTTCTTTTCGGTGGTGCTGCCACTGGCGCGTCCCGGCTTCATCACCGGCGCGATTCTGGGGTTCGCCCACACCGTCGGCGAATTTGGCGTCGTGCTGATGATCGGCGGCAACATTCCCCAGAAAACCCGCGTGGTCTCGACCCAGATCTACAACCACGTCGAGTCCCTGGAATATGCTCAAGCGCACTGGCTGGCCGGGTCCATGCTGGTGTTTTCCTTCCTGGTTCTGTTGGCGCTCTACTCCAGCGGCAAAACCAGATCTGCCTGGAGCTGAACCATGACGGCCTCGATCGAAGTCCGCCTGAACGTGGACTTCCCCAATTTCAACGTCAATGTCGATCTGGCCTTGCCCGGACGCGGCGTGACCGCGCTGTACGGCCATTCGGGATCCGGCAAGACGACCTGCCTGCGCTGTATCGCCGGGCTGGAGAGGTCTGCCAGCGCCTTCATCCGCATCAACGGCCAGACCTGGCAGGACACTGCCGAGGGCGTCTTCGTGCCTGTGCACCAGCGGGCGCTGGGGTATGTGTTTCAAGAAGCCAGCCTGTTCGCACACCTTAACGTGCGGGCCAATCTGGCGTTTGGCCTCAAGCGCATCAAGGCCGGCGAACGCAGGGTGCAACTTGCGCAGGCTGCGGCACTGCTGGGCATCGATCATCTGCTCGACCGGCGGCCCGACACCTTGTCAGGCGGCGAACGGCAGCGGGTCGGCATTGCCCGTGCGCTGCTGACCAGCCCGCGTCTGCTGCTGCTCGATGAGCCCTTGGCGGCGCTCGATGCGCAGCGTAAAAGCGAGATCCTTCCCTATCTGGAAAGGCTTCACGACGAGCTCGATATCCCCATGATTTACGTCAGCCACTCTCAGGACGAAGTCGCAAGGCTGGCCGATCATCTGGTCCTGCTCAGCAACGGCAGGGCTCTCGCCAGCGGGCCGATCGGTGAAACCCTCGCCCGGCTGGACTTGCCGCTGGCGATGGGTGATGACGCCGGCGTGGTGATTCAGGGCTCGGTCGTGGCCTATGACGTCCGCTATCACCTGGTGACCGTGCGCCTGCCCGACAGCGCGCTGAACATTCGCGTCGCCCACTCCGCGCTGGAAGCGGGCAAGCCCCTGCGCTTCAAGGTGCAGGCACGGGACGTCAGCCTGAGCGTGCAACCGGATGCGCAAAGCAGCATCCTCAATCGCCTGCCGGTGACGGTGATCAGCGAAGTGGCGGCCGATAACGCCGCCCACGTGCTGGTACGACTCGACGCAGGCGGCACGGCGCTGCTGGCGCGCATCACCCGTTATTCCCGCGATCAGCTGAGCCTGGAGCCCGGTCAGCAACTCTGGGCACAGATCAAATCGGTCGCGCTGCTGGCCTAGCCTCCGATGCGCCCCGGCTCGCGGCGTTGGCGGCCAGTGGCGCACGGCGATGGAAATTTGTCGGCACGACTGAGCGAGGCAAAGGTCAATGCAAAGACCCGTTCTCAGGATTGACCGCCATGCAGGAACCCGCCCTTCTCGAAGCTTTGCCCAAGGATCTGCACTACGTCGACGACAGTCAGCCGGGCTTCACGCGCAAGATTCTGCGCGGCAAATTCGCCTATTTCGACACCGAAGGCAAACGTATTCGGGACGAAGCCGAAATCAAGCGCATCAACGCGCTGGTGATTCCGCCGGCCTACACCGATGTGTGGATTTGCGCCGATCCGTGCGGGCACCTGCAAGCCACCGGGCGCGACGCCCGGGGCCGCAAGCAATATCGGTATCATCCGCGCTGGCGCGAGATCCGCGACGAAAATAAGTACTCCCGCATGATCGCCTTCGGCAAGGCACTGCCCAAGGTGCGCAAGCAACTGGAGGCGCAGCTGGCCCAGCCGGGCATGGGCCGTGAAAAGGTCATGGCCGCCGTCGTGTCGTTGCTGGACCAGACGCTGATCCGCATCGGCAACAGCCAGTATGCCCGCGACAACCGCTCCTATGGCCTGACCACGCTGCGCAACAAACATGTCGACGTGCATGGCAGCAAGATCCTCTTCCAGTTTCGCGGCAAAAGCGGCGTCGAACATCAGATCAGCGTGACCGATCGCCGCCTGGCCAACATCATCAAGCGGTGCATGGAGTTGCCGGGGCAGAACCTGTTTCAGTACTTGGACGATGACGGACAGCGCCACACTGTCAGTTCCTCGGACATCAACCAGTATCTGCACAAGCTCACTGGCGCCGATTTCACCGCCAAGGACTATCGCACCTGGGCAGGCAGTGCGATGGCACTGGCCACCTTGCGCAAGCTGGAGTGGGAACCGGAGGCCGACGCCAAGAAGCATATCGTGGCGATGGTCAAGGAGGTGGCCCGATTGCTGGGCAATACTCCGGCGGTCTGTCGTAAATGCTACATCCATCCGGCGGTTCTGGAAGCGTTCGTGATTGGCGAACTGTCCAAACTGCCCCGCTTGCGCCAGCGCAAAGGGCTGCGCCTGGAGGAAGCGGCGCTCGCCGGTTTCCTTCAGGGCCTGCAAGCCGCCGAAGCGCTGAGTGAATCCACAGGAGAAAAACCATGACGTCCGATCAACCCCATGTTCCAGGCGAAGACCTCAACGATCCGAAGGCGAAACCGGCAGATGTTGCCGATGACCGCGAGCGCCGCCGCGAAAGCCGGCAGGACGAGCCCCTGACCGGGGGCGACAACGACATAGCCGGGCATACCCCGAAAGTGCCCGGCGCACAGTAAGCTGTACGCATTGTTTTCCTGATTCAGGGCCTTATTCATGATCACTCCGCCGTATCCGCCTGACGATACCGATCGGCGCGCCAGCGTCCCCTTCACTGTCGACGCCAACGCACCCGGATTCGTCCGGGTGCGAGGCGCGCGCGAACACAATCTCAAGGATGTCGATGTCGACATCCCACGAGACGCGCTGGTGGTGTTTACTGGCGTTTCAGGTTCCGGCAAATCGTCGCTGACGTTTTCAACGCTATACGCCGAAGCGCAACGGCGGTATTTCGAATCGGTCGCCCCTTATGCGCGGCGTTTGATCGATCAGGTCGGCGTACCCAATGTGGATTCCATTGAAGGTTTGCCGCCAGCGGTGGCGCTGCAGCAACAACGCGGCACGCCCAGCACTCGTTCCTCGGTCGGCAGCGTAACGACACTCTCCAGCCTGATTCGCATGCTGTATTCGCGCGCCGGCCATTACCCACCCGGACAGCCCATGCTGTACGCGGAAGACTTCTCGCCGAACCTGCCCCAGGGCGCCTGTCCGGAGTGCCACGGCCTCGGTCGGGTTTACGACGTACCGGAAGAATTGATGGTCCCCAATGACTCGCTGACGATCCGCCAGCGGGCGGTCGCCTCATGGCCATTGGCGTGGCAGGGACAGAATCAACGGGACATTCTGGTCACCTTGGGGTACGACGTTGACATCCCGTGGCGCGATCTGCCGCAAAAACAGCGTGACTGGATTCTTTTCACTGATGAGCAACCCACCGTGCCGGTCTACGCGGGCCTCACCCCGGAAGAAACCCGGGTCGCCCTCAAACGCAAGGTGGAGCCCAGTTATCAGGGCACGTTCATCGGCGCCCGACGCTATGTGCTGCACACCTTTACTCATTCACAAAGCGCGCTGATGAAAAAGCGTGTCTCTCGATTTATGCGCGGTAGCCCTTGTCCGGTCTGCGACGGTAAACGTCTGAAACGTGAAGCGCTGTCGGTGACGTTCGCAGGCCTTGATATCGGCGAGCTGTCGCAGATGCCGCTGCTGCGTCTGGCTGAAGTGCTGCGCCCGGTTGCCGCTGGCACCCTGGATCAGGACAACGACGCTCATGTGCTGGATCGCGAGCAGATCAAGGACGCGCGCAAAAAGCGGGTCAAGGCCGGCGGCTCGGCCCATGACGCGGCGCCGGACGTGCGTGCCACGCCGAACATGTCGATCGAGAAGCGCCTGGCCGCGCAACGCATCGCGCAGGATCTGCTGGCGCGCGTCAGTACCTTGACCGAATTGGGACTGGGCTATCTGGCCCTCGACCGGAGTACGCCGTCCCTGTCATCCGGCGAGCTGCAACGTCTGCGCCTGGCGACGCAACTGGGCTCGCAGCTGTTCGGCGTGATCTACGTGTTGGACGAGCCTTCGGCCGGGCTGCATCCCGCCGACAGCGAAGCGTTGTTCACCGCCCTTCAGCAACTCAAGGCGGCGGGAAATTCGCTGTTCGTCGTGGAGCACGACCTTGAAACCATGCGCCGCGCCGACTGGCTCATCGACGTCGGCCCCGCAGCTGGCGTAAATGGCGGGCGTGTCCTTTACAGCGGGCCACCGGCCGGGCTGTCTGCCATAGAGACCTCGCAGACTCGGCTTCATCTGTTTGCCGATCACAGCGAACTGCGCACCGACCGGCGTCCTGCGTCTGGCTGGCTGAAACTTGAGGGCATCACTCGCAACAACCTCGATCATCTGTCGGCCGCCTTCCCGCTGGGTTGCTTCACCGCCGTGACCGGCATTTCCGGCTCAGGTAAGTCCAGCCTGGTCAGCCAGGCGCTGCTGGAGCTGGTCGGTGCGCAGCTGGGGCGTGCGGTGAACAACCCGGATCAGGAAGAACCGAGTCTGGAGGACGATGCGCCTCAAGCCACCGGTGGCCATATTGCCGGTGGGCTCGAGTCGATCAAGCGGCTGGTGCAGGTGGATCAGAAACCCATTGGCCGCACGCCACGCTCCAACCTGGCGACCTACACCGGCCTGTTCGACAACGTGCGTAAGCTGTTTGCCGCCACCCCGGATGCGCAGGCTGCCGGCTATGACGCAGGACAATTCTCGTTCAACGTCGCCAAGGGTCGCTGCCCGGTGTGCGAAGGCGAAGGATTTGTCAGCGTCGAGCTGCTGTTCATGCCCAGCGTCTATGCGCCCTGCCCGACCTGCCATGGTGCGCGGTACAACCCGGAAACACTGGCCATCCAGTGGCAGGGACTGAGCATTGCGCAAGTCCTGCAATTGACGGTCGATCAGGCCGTCGAGGCATTCGCTGAACAGCCTGCCGTGTTGCGTTCGCTGACCGTGTTGCGCGACATCGGATTGGGCTATCTGCGCCTCGGCCAGCCGGCGACTGAACTGTCCGGCGGCGAAGCCCAGCGCATCAAGCTTGCCACCGAATTACAACGCAGCCAGCGCGGTGCGACGCTGTACGTGCTGGACGAACCCACCACCGGGCTGCATCCCACAGACGTCGATCGACTGCTTACCCAACTGAACGCGCTGGTTGACGCTGGCCACAGTGTGATCGTGGTCGAGCATGAGATGCGTGTCGTGGCGCAGAGCGACTGGGTGATCGACATCGGCCCGGGCGCTGGTGACAAAGGTGGGACCATCGTCGCCAGCGGCACGCCGGAAGCCCTGATAAACGTCGCAGAGAGTCGCACCGCTCCATTCTTGCGCAAAGCCATGCCGCAGCATCAGGTCAAAGAATCAGCCAGGTAATACCCGCGCAGATCGCGATCAATACTGCACAACCGAAAAACTGAAGGTCAGTGGCAAAATCCAGTTCATCATCCATCGCAACGCACTCCATGGGATTCAGATGAATGAATGGATTCTGGCCATTTGCCCAAGTTCAGCAATTTTTTGAGCAGAAATGACCGGTTCTGATCGCGACTGAGCAGTCAGACTGTTGGCTGGGGACGTGGGGAGACGGCCTGCGCAAAGTGGCGGCATGCGCAGCCCCTCCGCTCATCAGTTGGCCTGCACACTTTCGCCTGACTGCCGCTCAAATGGCACACAGTCTCGGGAGACCACGATCATGAACAGAATCACCAGTGCCCTCGCCCTCGCAGGTTTGTTTGCAGTCTGTTCACTCAATGCATTCGCAACCGAAGACAAAAATCCGCAGACCGCGCTTCCAGTGGACGGCCACGCGCAACCGGCAGAGTCCAACGCAGAAAAAGCCAACAAACGCGGCGAAGAAGCCTCCGGCTCGAATTCAGGCGCAGACGCCGAGGCGTTGATCAAAGAAAAAGAAGCGCACAGCGGTGAGAAGAAGCCGGCCCAGTAGCTCAGACGACTCAGGCGCTCTGGGTAGAGACATGAGCGCCTGATTCAGACGGTATGCAGCACGCAGTACTGCGCTGCCCGCCCGTTACCGGCCTGCGATCAGGCCGCCGTCGACATGCAGAATTTCGCCCGTCGAGAACGCTGCATCCTCAAGGTAGAGCACGGCACGCACGATGTCCTCGACTTCTCCCAGCTTGTTCATCGGGTGGAAAGCAGCCAGTTGCTCGACGATCTGCGGATCGTGCATCGGCGTTCGAATCACGCCGGGCGCGACCGCATTCACTCGGATGCCACGCTGGGCGTACTCGATCGCCAGGCTCTTGGTGGCTGAATTCATCCCGCCCTTGGTGAGCATTGCGATGAAGGCTGGAGACAGTGAACTGGCAAACTCCGCAGTGGACGCGGTGATCTGCACCACATGACCGCTGCCTTGAGTCAGCATCACGGGAATGACCGCTTGGGTGGCGAAGAAGAACCCGTCCAGGTTCGTCTGCAACTTCAGCCGGTAATCTTCCTCGGTGTAATCAGTAAACGCCTTGCCGATGAAGATCCCCGCGTTATTGACCAGCGTGTCGATCCGGCCGAACCGCTCCATCGCGGCAGCGACCAGACGCTTGCTCGTCTCGGGATCGCCAATGTCCCCCGCAACCGTGATGAGATCCGGATCCTTGGAAGGCTGGATCGAGCGCGACGTCGCGACGACCCCGTATCCTCTGGCGCGGAATGCGTTGACGATGGCTTCGCCCATGCCTTGCGAAGCGCCGGTGACTATCGCGACTTTTTTGATATCTGGCATTGCTGACTCCTTTTGCTCGTTTGATGAGCCGAAGGTAGAGCGTTGTCAGCTGATCGAATATTCCCTATCTTCTCTCAATGACTGATCAAAAACGCACAGCTCTCGATTGGCAGGATGTCAGGATCTTTTTGGCGCTGGCGCGTCACGGGAGCCTCTCTGCTGCAGCCAGAATGCTCTCGGTGAACCATGCAACGGTTGCGCGCCGGCTTCGTTCGCTGGAAGACAGCCTTGGCGAGAAGCTCGTCGAGCGGCGCCCGGACGGCTATGTCCTGACACTGGCGGGCACCCACGCCCTTCAGGCGGCAGGCGAGATGGAGCAGGCCGCACAGGTATTGGGTCGTGGCATGCAGGACGGATCCCCTTCGGGCCTCGTCAGAATCAGCTCGTCGCCAGGCCTGTGTGGCGGTTTTCTCATTTCCCGATTACCCGAGCTGATCGCCCGTCATCCGCGTCTGGACATCGATCTTGCACCTACGCTGCGTTCGGTCAGCCTCGACCGGCATGAAGCCGACATCGCCATCCGCTTCGACATACCCAAGGACGGAGACATCGTCGCTCGCCCGCTGACCATGGTTGGCTACGGGTTTTACGGGACGCAGGAGGTCTGTCAGGGGACTGAGAATGGAGACAGCCCCGTCTTCATCGGCTTCAACGAGGCCGACGCTTATCTGTCCCAGGAAATCTGGATGACCCAGCATTTTCCCCGCGCGCGCGTGGCCTTTCGCGCCAAAGACCAATTTCTCCAGTCCATCGCCGCGCGCTCGGGGATAGGACTCGCGTTGATCCCCCACTACATTGGCCGGGCCGACCCGCAGCTGCGCTTGTGCGATCTGGGTCCCGTGCCACCGAGCAGAGAGGTGTTCCTGCTGACTCGGGGACGCGATCGGAAAGATTCGTCGATCAGAACGGTTGCGCAAGAGATTGGTGAAATGTTCGATCAGGCGCGCTTATTGTTCACATGAGCACGTTCAGATGAGAGAGCAAGGTGAGACGGCAAGTCTCAGAGAGCGCAGGACGGTGGCGCAATTCCGCTGAAGAGATGTGCGCGCTTCACGAACTGACAAGAAAAAGGCGCTTCGGATTGCTCCGCAAGCGCCTTACCTTGAATGGTGCCCCGAGCCGGAGTCGAACCGGCACATCCTTTCGGACGACGGATTTTAAGTCCGGTGTGTCTACCAATTTCACCATCAGGGCGATAGTGCAGATCAGCTTGAGGCCATACAGCCACGAAGCTGACAAGAGCTGGGAATATATACATCCCTAAGCAGTGAAGCAAGCCGAAAACGCCCTCATTCGGGGCAAAAACAGACTCCACCCGGAAATAAAAAAGCTCTGTAAATCATAGATCTACAGAGCTCGTTTATAGTGGAGGCCGAGGTCGGAATCGAACCGGCGTAAGCGGATTTGCAATCCGCGGCATAACCATTTTGCTACTCGGCCTCAAACGCCAAACGATCTGACAGCGATCGATCAACGCATACAAACTGGAGCGGGAAACGAGACTCGAACTCGCGACCCCGACCTTGGCAAGGTCGTGCTCTACCAACTGAGCTATTCCCGCTTGGTGTGGGCGCCATTCTATAGATTCAAATGACCCCGTCAACCCCTTGATTTAAAAATACTTATCTCGGCGTGCCGTCTCGCTGCAGCGCCAGAAAGGGGAAACGCCGTTTGAGCAAAAAGAGGCGTTACTCCTCGGTCGTCGTCCTCAAATGCGGCCATGCCGCCCGGAGGTATTGCACCATCGACCACAAGGTCAGGCCTGCGGCGACCATCAGCAGCACGTAACCCAACACGACCCAGAACGTGAACGCAGGTGGGTTGGCCAGCAGAATCACCAGCGCGAGCATCTGCGCCGCGGTTTTCCATTTGCCCAGGTTGGAGACGGCGACCTGAGCGCGCGCACCCAGCTCGGCCATCCATTCGCGCAACGCGGAGATGACGATTTCGCGGCCAATGATCACCGCTGCCGGTAACGTCAGCCAGAAATTGGCATGCGCCTGAACCAGCAGCACCAGCGCCACCGCGACCATGAGCTTGTCGGCCACTGGATCGAGGAACGCGCCGAACGGCGTGCTCTGCTGCAGGCGTCGGGCAAGATAGCCATCCAGCCAGTCCGTCGCCGCGGCCAGCGCGAAAACCGAACTGGCAGCCATGTAGCTCCAGTCATAAGGCAGATAGAACAACAGAATGAAGATCGGAATCAGCAGGACACGTAATACGGTAATCAGATTAGGGATATTCATCGGCACAACTGGCTACGAGGTGAGCGAGCATTCTACTCGCTGTGCAGGTTCGCATAAATCGACTCTGCGAGCTTTTTACTGATTCCCGGTGCTTTGGCAATTTCTTCGACGCTGGCGCGGGACAATTCCTGCAGGCCACCAAAGTGTTTGAGCAGGTCTCTGCGCCGTGTCGGGCCGACACCGGCCACCCCTTCCAGGGTTGAAGTGCGGCGTGTCTTGCCACGGCGCGCACGGTGGCCGGTAATTGCGAAACGGTGGGCCTCGTCACGGATCTGCTGGATCAGGTGAAGCGCAGGCGAGTCACCTTTGAGCGTAAACTCATGGGCGGCGTCATTGAGGTAAAGGGTCTCGAAGCCGGCCTTTCGTGTGGTGCCTTTGGCCACGCCCAACAGAATCAGGTCGGGGATCGCCAGCTCATTCATGACGTCGCGGGCCATGTTCAACTGCCCCTTGCCGCCGTCCACCAGCAGGATGTCTGGCAACTTGCCCTCGCCGTCCTTGATCTTGCCGAAACGCCGTGTCAGCGCCTGATGCATCGCTGCATAATCGTCCCCGGCCGTGACGCCCTCGATGTTGTAGCGCCGATAATCCGACTTGATCGGCCCTTCCGGTCCGAACACCACGCACGACGCCACCGTCGCCTCGCCACTGGAATGGCTGATGTCGTAGCATTCCAGGCGCTGCGGCGGCTCGTCGAGTTTGAGCACTTCGGCCAGCGCTTCGAAGCGCGCGGCAACATGCTGCCGGTTGGCCAGACGCGCTGCCAGTGCCTGCTCGGCATTGGTCACCGCCAGTTGCTGCCAGCGAGCGCGTGTACCGCGCACCCGGTGACTGATGACGATCTCGCGCCCGCGGGAAGCCTCGATCGCTTCGATCAACGCCGGGAAATCCTCATTGACCACGTTGACGATGACTTCACCTGGCAACTCACGCTCGCCGCCGCCCAGAAAATACTGAGCGAGAAACGCCGACATGACTTCACCGACCTCTTCCTCGATGCCCACCTGCGGAAAGAAATTCTTGCTGCCCAACACCCGACCGCCACGCACGCTGATGAGGTGAACGCAAGCGCCGCCCGGGTTGACGAACGCCGCTACAACATCGACATCGCCGGTGCCGGCTTCCATGCTTTGCTGATCCTGCACACGACGCAGCAGGCCGATCTGATCACGCAGTTCAGCGGCGTGCTCGAAGTTCAGATCCATCGCCGCCTTTTCCATCAGCGAGTTGAGCTCATCGGTCAGGGCGTTGCTGCGCCCTTCCAGAAACATCACCGAGTGACGCACATCTTCGGCATACACCTGCGGCTCGACGAAATCGACGCACGGCGCCTTGCAACGCTTGATCTGATATTGCAGACACGGCCGGGTGCGATTCTTGTAGAAACTGTCCTCGCACTGACGCACGTGAAAGGTTTTCTGCAGGATGCTCAGGCTTTCGCGGATGGCCCCGGCACTCGGGTAAGGGCCGAAATACCGGCCTTTCGCCTTCTTGGCACCGCGATGAATGCTCAGGCGCGGAAATTCGCCGTCGGACAAGTGCACGTACGGATAGGACTTGTCGTCACGCAACAGGATGTTATACGGCGGCCGAGACTCCTTGATGAGCGTCTGCTCGAGCAGCAACGCTTCGGTCTCGTTGGCTGTAATAGTGGTCTCGATCTGCGAGATCCGCGCCACCAGCGCACCGGTTTTGGGTGCGTGTCCGGTCTTGCGGAAATAGCTGGAGAGCCGCTTCTTGAGGTTCTTGGCTTTGCCGACGTACAGCAGTCGCCCATCGATGTCGAACATCCGATAGACGCCGGGGCGACCACTGCAGGTGGACAGAAATGCGCTGGGATCAAACGGCTGGGTCATTTCAGGCGCTGGCATCGACCATGCCGTGGCGAACAGCCAGCAATGCCAGCTCGACGTCACTGCCGATCGAAAGCTTCTCGAAAATACGGTACCGGTAGGTATTCACGGTTTTGGGAGACAGGCAAAGCTTGTCGGAGATTGTCTGCACTTTCTGGCAGCCGACGATCATCAAGGCAATCTGAATCTCCCGTTCGGACAGGAGATCGAAAGGCGAGTTGCTGGTCTGCGGCTGGAACGATTTGAGCGCCAGTTGCTGAGCGATCTGAGGGCTGATGTAACGCTGGCCGGCAAAAACCAGCCGGATGGCCTGGACCATTTCGGTCAGCCCGGCGCCCTTGGTCATGTACCCCGCTGCGCCCGCCTGCAGCAGCCGGGTCGGAAAGGGATCTTCCTCACAGACCGTCACGGCGACCACTTTTATATCCGGATGACTGCGCAGCAACTTTCGCGTGGCCTCAAGCCCGCCGATGCCGGGCATCTTGACGTCCATCAGCACCACGTCAGGCTTGAGCTCACGCGCCTTTTTCAAGGATTCTTCGCCCGATTCGGCCTGGCCAACAACCTGCAAACCGTCAATGTCGGCCAACATACGCGTGATACCTGTCCGAACCAGATCGTGGTCATCGACAACCAGCACCCTAATCAAGCAGACACCTCACGGAACAATTCATGGCGAATGATCGCCACCTTAACAAAAAGAAAGTGCACGACCTAGCGAGAATACTTCTTCATGGCCGTGCAAGAGGATCGACAACGAGTCGGACACGCTATCATCATCGACCGCAAAACTTGCAAAAAATCTTCAAACGCACGACTTCGGAAAACGCTTGAGCGGCTAGTGCGAGTCGGGGTTCTTTTCCACCGTATATGAAGCTTTATATTCCGCCAACGTGGTTGTCAGGCGTCGAATGGCGTCCTGATCTTCCTTGACGAGTGACCGGTAGCTGCCCAGTACCCACTCCTCAATCTGGCTCAGGCTCTCGATCGGGGCGGGTGTGCGATTGCCGGTCAACACATAAAGCACATCGACACCCTTTGCTGCGACGTTGGCGAGGTAGTCGGCCTTGGGGGTGCGGTCGCCGCTCTCGTACTTGCCCTGAGCGTTGGGTTCCACACCACCAATTTCACCGAATGCGCGTTGCGAGAGTCCAAGACGCTCCCGTTCTTCCCGAATGCGGGTACCGATTCCACTCATTTGAATGCACAACCTTATTGACCCCATCCTTACGAATGGTAATATCCAGATAATTTAAACTGACTTGAACGGTTTTGAACTATGCCCGGAATACGCACCGCAGCACAAGCCAAGGCCTGGCTGGATCAACAGGGCAAATCGGTTCAAGAATTTGCCAGGGAAAACAAAGTAGACCCGGCAACGACTTATCAGATTCTTTCCGGACGCAAGAAGGGCCGCCGGGGAGAAGCGCATAAAGTAGCGGTACTGTTGGGAATGAAGATAGGGGTAATACCATCCAAGGTTGTCACAGGAATTGACGCTTCCGAAGAGCCTGTTTCTTGATCCATCAAAGTACGTAGGAAGTTTCTGAAAGTTCCAGTTCAGCATGCTTGTCTCAGCGCGTAACTTCTTCTCATCAGCCCAGACAAGGTGTCAGAAAAATCGACTACCGGGCATTCCGTGACCTGTGTTCAGTAAGCCGCCCGCCGCTATGCCGGCATTGTATGCAGCGGCGGTCTCTCGGACATCCGCGTCTGGCCATCCGCGGTCGCCAGGCAATGAAGCATCGATGGCCGTCATTGAATATTCCAATTGAACAGTGCAGCGTGCCTGAAGTAAGCTCGCGGCAGACAACGGAGAAACACCATGTTGCATTCCCTCTCATCCCAGCTGCATTTCGCTGCCGACGCCGTGCGTCAGGCTGCGGATCTGGCTGCGTGGGACGCGACGAAGACGACCTCCGCGACTTCTTATTTTTATGGGTATTGGTTTAGCCACTGGCGCGCCTGATACCCACACGGCGCCCACGAATACGGGACGCCACCAGAGATAACTCTACCCCCGGTCGGCCTCCCGACCGGGGGTTTTGTTTTTCTGGCCTGCCTTAAACCTGACTAACGCTCCGCATCGAGGAAACGCGCATGAACCACAGCAACTATTACCGTTACGACATCAGCTACGCATGGCGATTTAGCAACCTCCGTTCGGGACAGCCTGCCGCCTCCGATCGGTCACTGACAGGTGGCAATACAACTCACAGCGCCGACCCGGCCAATTGTCGAACACCCCAATAGGTCCGCGCGGGATAACGCCCGCCGACCAGGAAGCCTGAAATGAACTCGTCCGTCGCCGTAACAAACCTGTCCGATCTGCCATCCGCTGCCGTGACCCTGCTTGACAGTCACCCCGCTGCGCTGCGCTTGCCCAGCGCTCTGGCGCTGAAACAGCAGTTATCGCTCGATGCCGCGCTCTCAGCGCAGATCGCAGCCCACCGCCAATCCGTACGCGCCATTCTCAACGGCGAAGATTCGCGTCTTCTCGTCGTCGTAGGCCCCTGCTCCATTCATGACCCTGAGTCCGCGCTTGAATACGCGGCGCGTCTTGCCGGTCTGGCAGAGGAAGTCAGCGACCAGATGCTGCTGGTGATGCGCGCCTACGTCGAGAAGCCTCGCACGACCGTGGGCTGGAAAGGCCTGGCGTACGATCCGCACCTGGACGGCAGCGATGACATGGCCGCGGGCCTGGCGTTGTCCCGGCACCTGATGCGCGAGATGACCCGACTCGGCCTGCCCATCGCCACTGAATTGCTCCAGCCCATGGCGGCAGGCTACTTCGACGACCTGCTGAGCTGGGTCGCCATCGGCGCGCGCACCACTGAGTCGCAGATCCATCGTGAAATGGCGAGCGGGCTGCAGATGCCGGTCGGCTTCAAGAATGGCACCGATGGCGGGATCGCTGTTGCCTGTGACGCGATTCGTTCGGCGGCGCATGCGCACCGTCATTTCGGCGTCGACGCGCATGGCCATCCGGCAATCATCGAAACCCGGGGCAATCCGGACACTCACATCGTCCTGCGCGGCGGGCACAATGGCCCGAACTACCGGGCGCAGAGTATCGATGCGGTCAATGCCAGTCTGGACAAACAGCGCATCGCGGCGCGGATCATGGTCGACTGCAGTCACGCCAACAGCGGCAAAGACCCGTTGCGTCAGCCGCAGGTCTTCAATGATGTGCTGAACCAGCGTCTGGCAGGCGACCAGACGCTGATCGGCATGATGCTGGAAAGCCATCTGTTCGAAGGCTGCCAGCCGCTCAGCGATTCGCTGCGCTACGGCGTATCAATCACCGACGGTTGCCTGGGCTGGAGCAGCACCGAGCGACTGCTGCGTGAAGCTGTCGACAAGCTGCGTTACAGATAACACCGCCAGATGGGAAGCCGAGGCGTTAACCGTCATCGGTTTCCCATCGACGTGTCACCGTTGTCGGCCCGGTCGCGCGCCTGTTCAGACGCAGGCAGTAGGACGCACTCGCTCGCTCGTGCGACCTTCTTCCTTATCCGCCCGCAGACTTTTAACTCAGTGCCAGAAACCGGAGCCTCCGGGCGCGCGGCGCGACGGCCTGTCACTTGTCCAACAAGGTGGCGCCTCAGATCCGGGCATGCCACCGAACTGTGGGAAACGCTTAACCTCGTTCGCCCTACCCAGTGAATGGACTGTCGAACATGTACACGGAAGTCACCACCAAATATCCCATCCTGCTGGTCCACGGCTTGTTCGGGTTTGATCGCATCGGTCGGTTCGAAATGTTTCACGGAGTTCGGCAAGCCCTCGAGAAAGCCGGTTGCAGGATCCATGTGCCTGCACTGTCTGGCGTACACGACAACGAAATCCGCGGCGAGCAACTCATCGAGCAGATCCAGCGGTTCCTCAAACGCACGGGTTACCTGAAGGTCAACCTCATCGGCCACAGTCAAGGCGCACTCACTTGTCGTTATGTCGCGGCCGTTCGGCCGGGGATGGTGGCGTCAGTCACCTCGGTCAGCGGCCCCAATCACGGCTCCGAAGTGGCCGACCAATTGCGGCGCGCTCTCACGCCTGGACAAATGCCCGAGGCCGCCGCCTCTCGTGTGGCATCGGGCTTCGCCCATTTCCTGGCTCTGCTGGGCGGCACTGCTCACCTGCCGCAGAGCCCCGTGCACGCACTGGACGCCCTGACCCGCGAGGGCGTTGCGCGTTTCAACAGCCGCTATCCACAGGGCTTACCGTCCGAGTGGGGCGGTGAAGGCAGTGAGCGGGTTGACGGTGTGCATTATTACTCCTGGAGTGGCTGCATTCAGAATGCGTTGTCGGAGGGGCGCAACGCACTGGACCCGTTACACCTGGCACTGCGCGGCTATGCGCGGCTGTTCGAGCAGGAAACCACCTGCAACGACGGGCTTGTAGGACGCTTCAGCTCTCACCTGGGGAAGGTGATCCGCAGCGACTATCCGATGGACCATGTCGACACCATTAATCAGACCGCTGGTCTGGTGCGCGCAGATATCGACCCGGTAAAACTGTACGTCGACCATGCAGCATTGCTGTTCAGTAAAGGTCTGTAGCGGCTGATGATGTTCCCGGCTGTAGGCGGTCCGACACCTGGAACTTTCTTGGGAAATGCCTCCCTTAATCCGGTAGGCTCTTTCCTTTTTCAACAGGAGTACCCCAAATGGCCAAAGCCACTGCCCGCCACATCCTTGTGTCCTGCGAAGAGAAATGCAACGAGCTCAAAGCTCAGATCGAGGCAGGCGCTGACTTCGCGGAAGTCGCCAAATCCAACTCCAGTTGCCCGTCCAGCCGTCAGGGCGGCGATCTGGGTTCTTTCGGTCCGGGTCAGATGGTCAAGGAATTCGACACGGTGGTATTCAGCGCGCCAGTCAATGTCGTGCAGGGCCCGGTGAAAACCCAGTTCGGTTACCACCTGCTGGAAGTGACCAGCCGCCAGGACTGATTTCGGCTTGACTCTTACAACCTGCGGCCCGCTCTGACAAGCGGGCCGTTTGTATTCTGTGTGCGAGAAAAACGCCGAGCTGCCCATTCCGGCAGAGAAATTGCACATCTGTAGCACCACGCAGTTTCGCAGCCACGACCCCGTGCAATTGTAAAGAAGTCATCAACCACTGGTAGTGTGCGGTTACAAAGATTCCGGCATTGAGGTACCTTGCCACCGGAGGTAACGAATAAAAACAATGGATCATCCACAGACCAGGCAGCAATCGCCTGATCACGACCTTCAACCCTGATGTTGCGCCCAACGTCAGTCAGGATTTGTGTAATGCGTTTTGTTTTTTCATCGCTGATGGTTGCAACACTGGTCCTTGTTTCAGGCTTTCAGTCCCTGTCCGCCGCACCTCAACACGCACTGACCGTCTACGGCGAGGCTCCCCGCTATCCGTCCGGTTTCCAGCATTTTGACTACGTGAACCCGAATGCCCCAAAAGGCGGCAGCATGCGCCGCTCGGCGCAGGAAATCGGTCAATTCGATCACATCATGCCGTACCTGGACAAAGGCACGGGCGTGTCGCAGGTCAATGGCTTGCTGTACGCGCCGCTGGCTGTCAGGTCGCTGGACGAGCCGTATACCGTTTATGGCCTGATCGCGGAAAAAATGGAGCGCGGCGCCGACGGCATGTCGCTGCGTTTCTACCTCAATCCCAAGGCACAGTTCTCCGACGGCACGCCGATCACGGCCGAAGATGTGCGCTACACCTACGACCTGCTGATGACCCAGGGCAGTTTGTCGTACCGCACCGAATTCCAGGACGTCAAAGGGGTGGAGGTCGAGTCGCCCACCCAGGTCCGCTTTGACTTCAAGAGCAACGAGAGCCGCACATTGCCCCTGGACCTGGCCTCCCTGCCGGTGTTTCCCGAGCACTGGTGGAAAGACCGCGACTTCGCCAACGGCGGCGGCTTCGAGCCCCCTGTCGGCAGTGGTCCCTACCGCATCGGCAAAGTCGATCCGGGGCGCAGCATCACCTTCGAGCGTAACGCCGACTGGTGGGCCAAAGACCTGCCGGTCAATCGCGGCCTCTATAACTTCGATCATTTCAGCGTCGAGTATTTCGGCGACACCGACGTCGCGCGTCAGGTGCTGCTCGGCGGTGGCTATGACTACAACCGCGAATATTCCGCCACCGGTTATGCCGTTCGCTACGAAAGCCCCGCGCTGACCGAAGGCCGGCTGCAACGCGCCCACCTTGCGCCGGGCGCCGTGCAAAGTTCTCAAGGCTTCGTGTTCAACCTAGACAGACCGAAATTTCAGGACCGCCGTGTGCGTCAGGCGCTGGCCATGCTGTGGGATTTCGAGTGGACCAACAAGCAGATGATGCGCAACGTCTACGTGCGCCAGAACAGCTACTTTTCCAACAGCGAACTGGCCGCGACGCAGTTGCCGACCGAATCGGAGCTGAAGATTCTCGAACCCCTGCGCGGCCAGGTCCCTCCGGAAGTGTTCACCACGGTATTCCAGACACCCAGAACGGACGGCACCGGCTTCATTCGCGACAAGCAGCTGCAGGCCCTGGGCCTGCTCGAAGAAGCGGGCTGGATGCCCAAGGGCGACAAGCTGGTCAACGCGGACGGCGAACCACTGAGTTTCACCTTCCTCAATGGCCAGAGCGGTTTCGAAAAGATTTTGCTGCCTTACAAGCGCAACCTCGCGCAGATCGGGATCGACTTTGAGATTCGGCGGATCGACTCGGCACAGTACCTGAACCGGGTGATGGCCCGGGACTACGACATGATCGTGACCGGCTATGGCGTCTCGACTTCGCCGGGCATGGAGCTGTACAACAACTTCGGCTCCAAAGTGGCCCGAGACTCAGGTTCAAGCAATTACATGGTGCTGCGCGACCCGGCGGTCGACACGCTGATCAATGGACTGGCCAAGGCTGACAGTAAGCCGGCAATGATCGATTACGCCCACGCGCTGGACCGCGTGCTGCAGTGGGGCTTTTACTGGATTCCCAACTACTACCCGCCGGGATCTTCCACAGTGTGGTGGAACCGTTTCGGCATTCCCAAAGTGCAGGCCAGCAACAGCGAAGCCATCGACACCTGGTGGGAGTTGAGCCCGCAGGCGCTCACGACGGAACAGTTTGCCCGGCAACAGGGTGATTCGGCCCTTCCATGGGAGGTGAAGTGATGTTCGGCTATCTGATGCGGCGTCTGCTGCTGATCATCCCGACGCTGCTGTGCATTCTGCTGGTCAACTTCTTCATCGTGCAGGCCGCGCCGGGCGGTCCGGTCGAGCAGGCCATCGCCAAGCTGCAAGGCGTGGCCGGCGGAACGATCGGGGCAGGCCACACCGAAACCATGAACGCGGGACAGTCGCGTGCCAGCCGCGGGCTGGACCCCAAGCTGATCAAGGAAATCGAGCACCAATACGGTTTCGACAAACCCTTGCACGAACGTCTGTGGTTGATGCTGACGAACTACGCCCGGCTGGACTTTGGCAACAGTTTTTTCCGGGGCGCCAAGGTGACCGACCTCATTCTGCAAAAGATGCCGGTGTCGATCTCGCTCGGGCTATGGGCCACTCTCATCACCTATCTGGTGTCTATTCCGCTGGGTATTCGCAAAGCGGTCAAGCATGGCAGCCATTTCGATATCTGGAGCAGCACGGCGATCATCATCGGTTATGCGATGCCTGCGTTCCTGTTCGCCATGCTGCTGGTGGTGGTCTTCGCGGGCGGCACGTCGCTGAGCTGGTTCCCGGTGCGCGGCCTGGTGTCCGAGAACTTCGATCAGATGACCACGCTGGGCAAGATCGCCGACTACTTCTGGCACTTGGTCCTGCCGGTGATCTCCCTGGTGATCGGAGGTTTCGCTACGCTGACCATTCTCACCAAGAACTCATTCCTCAACGAGGTCACGCGCCAGTATGTGGTCACCGCCCGGGCCAAGGGCCTGAGTGAACACCGCGTGCTGTACGGGCATGTGTTCCGCAACGCGATGCTGCTGGTGGTCGCAGGCATCCCCCAAGCGTTCATCAGCGTTTTCTTCGCCGGTTCGCTGATGATCGAAGTGATCTTTTCCCTCGATGGCCTGGGTCGCATGAGCTACGAGGCGGCTGTCTCGCGGGACTACCCCGTGGTGTTCGGAACACTGTTCATCTTCACCCTGTTCGGGCTGCTGATTAAGCTGGTCGGCGACATCTGCTACACCCTCGTCGACCCCCGAATCGATTTCAGTGCGAGGAACGCCTGATGAGCAGACTGTCTCCGGTGGCTCGCCGTCGTTTCGAGCGTTTTCGCAACAACCGTCGTGGCTGGTGGTCGTTATGGCTGTTCTGCGGGCTGTTCGCCCTCAGCCTGTGTGGCGAACTGATTGCCAACGACAAACCCTTGGTGCTCAGTTATCAACACTCGTTGTACTTTCCTGCGTTCAAACGCTACACCGAGCAGGAGTTCGGCGGCCAGTTGCCCTTCCAGCCTGACTACCGCAGTGACTACGTGCGTCAATTGATCACCGACGGTGACGGCTGGATGCTGTTTCCGCCCATTCCCTTCAGTGACGACACGCCCAACTATGACCTGAACAAACCAGCGCCCAGTCCGCCCTCTTCCATCAATTGGCTGGGCACTGACGATCAGGCGCGAGACGTGCTGGCGCGCGTCATCTTCGGTTCGCGGGTGTCGATCCTGTTCGCCCTGGCGCTGACTGTCATCAGTGCGCTGATCGGGATTGCCGCCGGGGCATTGCAGGGTTACTACGGTGGCTGGGTGGACCTGATCGGCCAGCGTCTGCTTGAAGTGTGGTCTGGATTGCCCGTGCTTTACCTGCTCATCATTCTTTCAGGGTTCGTGGAACCGAACTTCTGGTGGCTGCTGGGCATCATGGCGCTCTTTTCGTGGCTGGCGCTGGTCGATGTGGTGCGTGCGGAGTTTCTGCGCGGGCGTAACCTGGAGTACGTGAAGGCGGCGCGTGCGCTGGGGCTGGACGATCGCAAAGTGATCCTGCGACACATTCTGCCCAACGCGATGAACGCCACCCTGAGTTACCTGCCGTTCATTCTGACCGGTGCGATTTCAACGCTGACCGCGCTGGATTTCCTTGGCTTTGGCATGCCTGCCGGCAGCGCGTCGCTGGGCGAGCTGATCGGCCAGGGCAAGCAGAATCTGCAGGCGCCCTGGCTCGGCTTCACGGCGTTCTTCACTCTGGCACTGATCCTGTCGTTGCTGGTGTTCATAGGCGAGGCGCTGCGTGACGCCTTTGACCCGAGGTCCTGACATGTCCGAAAACCTGATTGAAATCCGCGACCTGTCGGTGTCGTTCAGCGGCAACACCGTGGTCAAGCACCTCAGCCTGGACATTCCCGCGGGTGAATGCCTGGCGCTGGTGGGTGAATCCGGTTCCGGCAAGTCGGTTACCGCGCACTCGATCCTGCAATTGCTGCCTCAGGCGGGCACGGTCAGCACAGGCAGCATTCGTTATCGCGGCAAGGAATTGCTGGGCGCCGACGGCAAGACCATGCGGCAGATTCGTGGCAATCAGATCGCGATGATCTTTCAGGAGCCGATGACGTCGCTCAACCCTCTGCACACTGTCGCCAAACAGATTGGCGAGACGCTGTTGCTGCACAAGGGCCTGAGTGGCAAGGCGGCGCAGGCCCGTATCCTCGAACTGCTCGAACTGGTGGGCATCCAGCATCCGAAGAAGCGCCTGAAAGCTTATCCTCACGAACTGTCCGGTGGGCAGCGGCAACGGGTGATGATCGCCATGGCGCTGGCCTGCGAGCCCGAATTGCTGATTGCCGACGAGCCGACAACGGCGCTGGACGTCACCGTTCAGCGCAAGATCCTGCTCCTGCTCAAACACCTGCAGCAGCGCCTGAACATGTCGCTGCTTCTGATCAGTCATGACTTGAATCTGGTCCACAGCATTGCCCAGAAAGTGTGCGTGATGCGCGCCGGCGAAATCGTCGAGCAGTCCAATTGTCATCTGCTGTTCAGGAACCCGCAGCACCCGTACAGCCAGCTGTTGCTGGACGCGGAGCCTGCCGGCGAGCCGCTGCCCCGGGACACCCGCGAGAAGGTGCTGGAGGTCGATAACCTGCGGGTCTGGTTCTCACTGGGTGGCGGCATTTTCAATCGCCATCAGGAATACCTGAAAGCCGTCGATGACATCAGCCTGAGTATCGAGCGCGGCAAGACACTGGGCATCGTCGGCGAATCCGGCTCCGGCAAATCGACACTTGGTCAGGCAATCCTGCGCTTGCTGGAATCCCGTGGCAGTATCCGTTTCAAGGGTCACGCGCTGGACAGCCTGAATCAGAAACAGATGCGCCCGTGGCGCAAGCAGATGCAGGTGGTCTTTCAAGACCCTTACGGCAGTCTCAGCCCGCGCATGTCGGTGGCGCAGATCATCAGCGAAGGGCTGGAAGTCCACAGTGAACTGGACAAGGTCTGCTGTGAGGCCGAGGTGATTCGCGTGCTGGAGGAAGTGGGCATCGACCCGTTGAGCCGGCACCGTTACCCCCATGAGTTTTCTGGCGGGCAGCGACAACGCATCGCCATTGCCCGCGCACTTGTGCTTAAACCTGCCCTGATTCTGCTCGACGAACCCACTTCCGCACTGGATCGCACGGTGCAGAAACAGGTCGTTGCGCTATTGCGGCAATTGCAGGAAAAGCACGGGCTGACGTACCTGTTCATCAGCCACGACCTTGCCGTTGTCCGGGCGCTGGCCCATGACCTGATCGTGGTCAAGGACGGCAAGGTGGTCGAACGCGGTGCCAGCCACGATGTATTCGATGCACCTCAGCACCCGTACACCCGGGAGCTTCTGGCGGCGGCGCATCCAGGCTTCAACTGAAACGGGCAACAATCAGCAGTCTGTGCGGCCAGATGCCGGGAACCGGATTTACGGAACGATCCATGAAAGACAGCGAAAGCCTGAAGGACTACCGACGCGTCCGGCGTCTGGCTATCCGGTCTCTGTTCGAAATCATCGAGCAATCCAGTGAAGGTACGGTCATCGTCGACCGCGAGGCACGGATCGTCTGGATCAACGAGCGCTATGCCCGGCGTTTCGGCCTGGAGGACGCCAGTCGCGCGGTCGGCCAGCCGTGCGAGCAAGTCATCCCCGGCAGCCTGCTGCGTCAGGTGGCCAGCAACGGCCAACCGATCCTGCTGGACATGATGGACACCGCCAAGGACCCGCTGGTGGTCATGCGCCTGCCGATTCATGACGACGGCGGCGGCGTCATTGGCGCCATCGGCTTCGCCCTGTTCGATGAGCTGCATGCGCTGTCGCCGCTGCTCAAACGTTATTCAAGCATGCAGCAGGAACTGGCCTCGACACGCTCGATGCTGCGCGCGCGCCAGGCCAAGTACAGTTTTGCGCACTTCATTGGGACCAGCGCGGCGAGTCTGGAAGTCAAACGACGCGCCCGACGCAGCGCCAGCACGGATTCTCCGGTGCTGTTGCTGGGCGAGACGGGCACCGGCAAGGAATTGCTCGCCCACGCCATCCACAATACCTCGCCGCGCGCGCACAAGCCTTTCGTCAGCATCAACAGCGCGGCAATCCCCGAAGCGCTGCTGGAAGCCGAGTTCTTCGGCACCGCGCCCGGTGCATTCACCGGTGCCGATCGCCGAGGGCGTCAAGGCAAGCTGTATCTGGCCGAGGGCGGAACGCTGTTTCTCGACGAGATCGGCGACATGCCGCTGCCTCTGCAGAGCAAACTGCTGCGGGTGCTTCAGGAAAAAGAGTACGAGCCGGTTGGCTCGAACGAGATGATCAAGAGCAATGTGCGCCTGATCGCGGCGACGTCCACGGATCTTGAAGCGGCGATCAAGCGCGGCGAGTTCCGCGCAGACCTGTATTACCGCCTGAGCGTGCTGCCCATCGAAGTGCCGCCGTTGCGCCAGCGACTGGACGACATCCCGGCGCTGACCGAGGCCATCCTCGAAGACCTGCGCAGCCAGCATGAGCTGGAACCCGCCGGGCTCTCGACCCTGGGGCAGCACGCCTGGCCGGGCAACATACGGGAGTTGCGCAACGTGCTGGAGCGGGCCGCGCTGCTCAGCGACGACTTGCACCTGGGGGCGACTGAAATCCGCACAGCGATCGGCACCCTTGTCGCCGCTGACCCGCAGACGGCGCCCCAACCGCTTAACGACGAGACGTACAGCGAAGCCAGGCAGCGTTTCGATCGTGAACTGATCACCGCAAAACTCGCACAGTGTGACGGCAATGTGGTCCTGGCGGCCCAGCAATTGGGGCTTGGACGATCGACGCTCTACAAGAAAATGGCCGCGCTGGGCATTGCCGAGTCTCAATAACGAGACAACATTCTACGAAGGGAGACACGCCGTATGCCCGCCCGAAATGGTCTCGGCAGACCTGCGCGCCGGTCGTTGGCCACTGTTCCGGCAGTCGCTGATGGAGCAGGTTTGAATCGGGAAGTCTCTTTTTCGAGACAACCATGGGTTACAACTTTCGCAAGCCCGGACTTATCCTTAACGAAATCAATCACTTAGCGCAGTGGCACGAAAGTAGCTATACCTCCTGTTGCGCGGCTCGACCGCATCCAGAACAAAAACAACAGGAGACACTCGATGAGTGTGATCATCGCTTTGGCAGCCCTCGCGCTGCTGATGCTTGCTGCTTACCGTGGTTACAGCGTTATCCTCTTTGCCCCCATCGCCGCCCTGGGCGCGGTCTTGCTGACCGACCCGTCCGCCGTGGCGCCCGCCTTCACCGGCGTGTTCATGGACAAGATGGTCGGCTTCGTCAAACTCTACTTCCCGGTGTTCCTGCTAGGTGCCGTGTTCGGCAAGCTCATCGAGTTGTCCGGATTCTCGCGCTCCATCGTCGCGGCAGCCATTGGTTTGCTCGGCACACGCCAGGCCATGCTGGTGATTGTGCTGGTGTGCGCCCTGCTGACGTATGGCGGGGTGTCGCTGTTCGTCGTGGTGTTCGCCGTGTACCCATTCGCTGCCGAGATGTTCCGGCAAAGCGACATCCCCAAGCGGCTGATCCCGGCGACCATCGCCCTGGGTGCATTTTCGTTCACCATGGACGCCCTGCCCGGCACGCCGCAAATCCAGAACATCATCCCTTCGACGTTCTTCAACACCACAGCATGGGCCGCGCCCTGGCTGGGCCTGATCGGCACGGCGTTCGTCTTTTGTGCCGGCATGCTGTTTCTTCAACGTCAGCGCAACAAGGCCCAGCGCGCCGGTGAAGGCTACGGCACAGAGCTGCGCAACGAGCCCGAGACACCGGCCGATATCACCCTGCCCAACCCGTGGATCGCCCTGGCGCCCCTGTTGCTGGTGGGGATCATGAACCTGCTGTTCACCCAGTGGATTCCACAGTGGTATGGCAAGACCCACACGCTGGCGCTGCCCGGCATGACAGCGCCAGTGCAGACGGAAATTTCCAAGATCACGGCCATCTGGGCGGTCGAAGCGGCACTGCTGGTCGGCATCGTGTTCGTCCTGCTGTTCGCCTTCGGCACGGTCAGGACGAAACTGGCCGAAGGCAGCAAAGGCGCCGTCAGTGGCGCATTGCTGGCGGCCATGAACACTGCGTCGGAATACGGCTTCGGCGCGGTCATCGCCTCGTTGCCGGGCTTCCTGGTGCTGGCGGACGGGCTGAAAAGCATCCCCAATCCGCTGGTCAACGAAGCCATTACCGTGACCTTGCTCGCCGGCATCACAGGCTCGGCGTCAGGCGGGATGAGTATCGCACTGGCAGCGATGTCGGACAGCTTCATCGCGGCGGCCCACGCGGCGAACATTCCGCTTGAGGTGTTGCACCGCGTCGCCGCCATGGCCAGCGGTGGCATGGACACGCTGCCGCACAACGGCGCCGTGATCACGCTGCTGGCGGTGACCGGACTGACCCATCGCGAGGCGTACAAAGACATCTTCGGCATCACCCTGATCAAGACCCTGGCGGTCTTCGTGGTGATCGCCATCTTCTATGCAACCGGCATCGTGTGAGGATCTGAACATGAGTCTGCAAGGCAAAACCGCACTGGTCACCGGCTCCACGAGCGGCATCGGCCTGGGCATCGCGCTGACGCTGGCCAAGGCTGGCGCCAACCTGGTGCTCAACGGCTTCGGCGATGCGTCGGCGGTGATCGAGCAAGTCAGGCAGTACGGCGGCAAGGTCGGCCATCATCCTGCGGATGTCAGCGACGTCGGGCAGATCGCCGACATGATCGCCTACGCCGAGCGTGAGTTCGGCGGCGTCGACATTCTGGTGAACAACGCCGGGATCCAGCACGTCGATGCCGTGGAAGACTTTCCGGTGGAGAGTTGGGACAAGATCATCGCCATCAACCTGTCATCGGTGTTTCACAGCACCCGTCTTTGCCTGCCGGGCATGCGTGCAAAGGGCTGGGGGCGGATCGTCAACATCGCCTCCGTTCATGGGCTGGTGGGCTCCACTGGCAAGGCCGCTTACGTTGCGGCAAAGCATGGCGTCATCGGCCTGACCAAGGTCGTGGGTCTGGAGACAGCGGCGAGTCAGATTACCTGCAACGCCATCTGCCCCGGGTGGGTGCTGACCCCGCTGGTGCAGAAGCAGATCGACGATCGCGGCGCCGAAACCGGGGACATTGAGCAAGCGAAGCATGATTTGCTGGCCGAGAAGCAGCCGTCGCTGGAGTTCGTCACCCCTTCGCAGCTGGGCGAGCTGACGCTGTTCCTGTGCAGTGACGCTGGCGCCCAGGTGCGTGGGGCTGCGTGGAACATCGACGGTGGCTGGCTGGCGCGATAACGTCTGGGCTCACCCCGAGACGGGGGGCTTGTCTGTGAGGCTCAGGTGTCAGTCGGAATGACCGGCTGACACCCTCCGTCTACGCGCAGGCAGACGCCTGACCCCTGGTTTCAAGCCCCCGGCTCGTCGCGCTCGTCCACCAGGCCCCAGTCCTTGACGTCGACCTGCGCCGCAGGCTGTGGCGCGGGAGGTGGCGTGGTGATCGTCGAATGACCGCCTTCGCTGTGCAGCTTCAGACGCAACCGCACGTTGTTCGCGGAATCGGCGTTCTTCAGCGCCTCATCCTCGCTGATCGCGCCTTCGATGGCCAGGTCGTACAACGCGTTGTCGAAGGTCTGCATGCCCAGATTGGTGGACTTTTCCATGATGCCTTTGAGCTCGGTGAGCTCGTTGCGATGGATCAGGTCACGGATGGTCGGCGTGCCGAGCATTACTTCAACGGCAGCTCGGCGCTTGCCGTCCTTGGTCTTGACCAGCCGCTGCGAGACGAACGCCTTGAGGTTGTTGCCCAGGTCATGCAACAGCTGCGCGCGACGCTCCTCCGGAAAGAAGTTGATGATGCGATCCAGCGCCTGGTTGGCGTTGTTGGCATGCAACGTGGAGATCGCCAGATGTCCCGTATCGGCGAAAGCCAGCGCGTGCTCCATGGTCTCGCGGTCGCGGATCTCACCGATCAGAATCACATCCGGCGCCTGACGCAGGGTGTTTTTCAGCGCTGCATGAAAACTGCGCGTGTCGACCCCGACCTCACGCTGATTGATGATCGATTTCTTGTGCCGATGGATGAATTCGACCGGGTCTTCAATGGTGATGATGTGCCCGCTGGCGTGGCGATTGCGGTGATCGATCAGGGCAGCCAGCGACGTCGACTTGCCCGAGCCCGTGGCGCCGACGAACAGCACCAGGCCGTGCTTCTCCATCACCACATCGAGCAGCACCGGCGGCAGATGAAGGTCTTCGAATCTGGGAATATCGAGCTTGATGTTGCGCGCCACGATGGACACTTCGTTGCGCTGTTTGAAGATGTTGATGCGGAAACGCCCGACGCCCGAAAGGGAAAACGCCAGGTTCATTTCAAGTTCACGCTCGAAGTCCATGCGTTGCTCGGCGTCCATGATGCCGTCGGCGATAAGCGCCACGTCGCCAGGCTTGAATGCCTCAGTGCCCAGCGGCTTCAGCACGCCGTTGAACTTGGCGCAGGGTGGCGCGCCCGTGGATAAATAGAGATCCGAACCGTCCTGGGTGGCAAGAACCTTCAACAACGCCGGAAAATCCATAAGGCAATACCGCACAAAAGGTTTAAGAAGACTGCAGGTCGACACTGTGTGCGACCTTCGACCCGAACCAACGTTCGCCGCAAACAGCCGGGCTGCGCGTCGTTGGTCCGATCAAGGTGAAGGAAATTACCTGAATTCGCGCTGCAAAGGCATAATGCGCGGCTTTTTTATCGAGGCGATTTCAACATGAAAGCTCAAGCCCGCCACATTCTGGTCAAGACCGCCGAAGAGGCCGAGCAGCTCAAGCAGCGCATCGCCAAAGGCGAAGCGTTCGACGTGCTAGCCAAGAAATACTCGACCTGCCCGTCCGGCAAACGTGGCGGCGACCTGGGAGAGGTTCGCCCCGGCCAGATGGTCGGAGCGATCGATCAAATCATCTTCAAGAAGCCGCTGCGCACCGTGCACGGCCCGGTGAAGAGCAAGTTCGGCTATCACCTGGTGCAGGTGTTTTACCGCGACTGAGGATCGTACCGCCTGCTGTCAGGCCGGCATGACACTGCGCGGGATTAGCGCGCCGGGATGCTGGATCACCAGACTCGCCAGACGATGCCCCGCCTCAGCTGCTTCCTGCGGACTGCCACCACGCAGCCGGCGGGCCAGGTACCCGGCGCTGAACGAATCGCCGGCCGCCGTGGTGTCGATGACCTTGTGCACTGGCTGCGCCGGGATCTCATAGCGACGCTCGCCCGAACGCACCAGACAACTTTGCGCGCCACGCTTGATCACCACCTCGCTGACGCCCAGCTCACCATACGCCGCCAGGATCTGCTCGCTGTCGCTGTAATCGAACAGCGCCTGCTCGTCCTCTTCGGTGAGCAGCGCCAAGTCGACCTCATGCATCACTGCTCGATAGGCCTGGCGCGCCTGATCGACACTGCGCCACAGACGCGGTCGGTAGTTGTTGTCGAACACCACGCGCGCGCCCCGGTCCCGCGCCTCGCCCAGCGTCGATAACAGCCGCGCCCTGCCCACCTCACCAAGCACCGCCAAGGTAATGCCGCTGAAATAAAGCACGTCGTATTCGGGCAGTGCCGCAAGAATCGGCTCGGCAGCCGGCGTGGTGAAACAGTCACGCACCGCCGCCTCATTGCGCCAGTAGAGGAACCGCCGCTCGCCGTTGGCATCGGTCTGAATGCAGTAAAGCCCGGGCAACCTGCCCGGCAGACGCTGAACCCGGCTCAGGCCGATGTCTTCGTCCGCCCAAACCTGACACATGGCGTCGCTGAAGCTGTCGTCGCCAAGGGCCGTGACGTAGTCCACCTGCGCGGCCGAGCCCAACAGGCGCGACAGATACACCGCGGTGTTCAGCGTGTCGCCGCCGAAACTCTGCTTGAGCGTGCCGTTGGCATGCTGCTGCAGCTCGATCATGCATTCGCCGATCAGCGCCACGCGCGGATGACTGTGACTCACCATCTCGCTCATTGCAGACTCCTGTCAGAAGCAGGTTTCGAAAGATTCGATGACGCTCAGATCGTCGCCGACCAAGCAACCCGTGCGCCATTTGTCGAAGGTCAGGCACGGGTGCGAGGTGCCGAACGAAATGATGTCCCCCACGCGCAGCTCACACCCCGGCGCAACCGTCATGAAGGCGTGCTGGTCCATGACCGCAGTGACTTCGCACGCGCTCACGTCATCGCCCTGCGCCGGCACTACGCCCGGCTTGTAACGCTTGATCGGGTTCGGCATTCCGGCGTCGAATGCGACGTCACGCTTGCCCAACGCGATGACCGCGAAACCGGGTTCAGGCATCGACTGCACATGCGCCCAGACTTCCAGCGCCGGTTGCAGGCCTTCGCTCAGGTCGTGGCGACGGTCCAGCACGCAGCACTGCGCTTGTTTATAAATGCCGTGGTCGTGAACCACATAGCTGCCCGGGCGCAGCACGCTGAGGAAGCGTTCGCGCACCTGCTGCTTGTCGAACTCTTCCGCAATCAGGTCGTACCACGCCGAGCCCGACGCAGTGACAATCGGGCGGTCCAGGGCGAAGGCGCCCTTGTCCTGCAGCGTGACGGCCAGACGCACCAGTGATGCGGCAAACTGGCGAATGCCACTGACCGCCTGGTCGCCATGAATCACGCCTTCGTAGCCTTCGATGCCGGTCAGTTTCAGCGCAGGTTGCGCGGCAATCGCCTCGGCCAGCGCCATCACCTCGTCCTCGCTGCGGCAGCCGCAGCGCCCGCCGACCACGCCATACTCGATCATCACGTTCAGGTGCAGGCCTTTGGCAGCGAAGAATTCGCCAAGCGCCTTGACGTTGTCCGGGTGATCGACCATGCAGTGAAAATCGAACAGCGAATCGGTCAGCATCTCGGCGATGATCGCCATGTTCGGCGCGCCAACCAGCTGATTCGCCATCAACACCCGGCGAACACCGTGGGCATAGGCGGCCCGGGTCTGCACGGCGGTGGCCAGGGTCATGCCCCAGGCGCCGTGCTGCAACTGCCGCTGGAACAGCGCGGGGACCATGCTGGTCTTGCCATGGGGCGCCAGCTCCGCGCCGCTGTCACTGACGAATTTCTGCATCCAGCGCAGGTTGTGCTCCAGCGCCTTGTCGTGGATGACCAGCGCCGGCAGGCTCACATCCCGTACCAGTTGGTCGCCCGGTTTGGCGGCGCCCTTTTCGATTGCAGCAATGTTCATGTCTGTTCTCCGGAATGCTTGTTCGTGTCGGGGATAAACACCCGCTGATCGTTGGCGTTAGTCATTGACTCGACGCGCGAGACTGTCGGCGCAGTCGATCAGCACCCGCCGGTAATGTTCATAGTGCGCGCTGGCATCGGCCCGCGGGGCGACAATGCACAGGGTCGCAATACAGATGCCCTGCTTGTCCCGCACCGGCGCGGCGAAGCAATGGGTAAAGGTGTCGGCAATGCTGTTGAACGAGAAAAACCCCTCTTCGTGGGCCTTGCGGATCTCACCGATGAAGGTGTCCAGGGTCAGGCGCTCACCGCTGGGCAGAATGAAATCTTCAGGGTCGATCAGATCGATGATCTGTTGATCGCTGAGATGGCCGAGCAACAAACGGCCCGAAGCGGTCCACGGGATGGGCGCGTCTTCGCCGATGTCCGAAGAAATGCGAAAGTGCCGGGCCCCTTCCTTCATAAGCGCGACGGTGTATTTGCGTCCGTTGAGCAGGCACATCTGCGCGGTTTCCCGCGTCTGCTCGACGATTTCGCCGAGGCTGATTTCCGCCTCTCGGGTGAAGTCGAAATGGCGCAAGTGCGCCTGGCCGAGAAAGTACAGCTGACGACCGAGGTAGACGTGCCCGTCCTTGCCGACTGTTTCCAGAATACGTCGCTCCAGCAGCGAACTCACCAGCTCATAGACCGTCGACTTCGGACTGCCGATGCCGATGGCGATTTCGTTCGGCCGCAAAGGCGTGCCCTTTTCCTTGAGGAAATCGAGGATATCGAACGCCCGGTCGAGCCCGCGGGCCCGGCGTTTGATGGTGTCTTCGGTCATCGTGGCGCTTTCCATTGAGGCAGTGGTCTCTTGAAGAAGACTGGCAGTCTACCGCTAGCCCGGCGAGCAGGAACCTGTGGGCGCAAAATGATTCCGCACCCGCAATGGTTCGATGACGCCGCGCAACACCGGCGCGTCGTCTTACGCCTTCTTTTTGTACGCAATGCAGTCGATCTCAACCTTGCAGTCGACCATCATGCTCGCCTGCACGCACGCGCGAGCCGGCGCGTGCTCAGGCTTGAAGTACTCGCCGAAGACCTTGTTGAAACTCCAGAAATCCCGCGGATCTTCGAGCCAGACGCCCACCCGAACGACGTCCTCGAGGCCGTAACCGGCTTCGGTGAGGATCGCCACCAGGTTCTGCATGGTCTTGTGGGTCTGCTCGACGATGCCGCCATTGATGATCTCGCCATTCTCAGCAGGTACCTGTCCGGACACGTGCAGCCAGCCGTCGGCTTCGACCGCACGGGCGAATGGACGTGGCTGACCGCCACCTGCGGTGCTGCCAGCGCCGTAACGAGTAATGCTCATGAATATCTCCTTTGATTGAGCGTTAGAAACGAATGTTTTTGAGGAATTCGGCCAGCCGGGCCGACTTCGGCTGTTCGAACAGGCTCTTGGGCGGACCCTGTTCTTCGATCCGGCCCTGGTTCATGAAGACGATCTGATCGGACACTTCATAGGCAAAGCGCATCTCGTGGGTGACCAACAGCATGGTCATCCCTTCTTCGGCCAGACCTTTGATCACGCTGAGCACTTCACCCACCAGTTCAGGGTCGAGCGCAGACGTCACTTCATCGAACAGCATCAGGCTTGGGTTCATCGCGATAGCGCGGGCAATCGCCACACGCTGCTGCTGACCGCCGGACAGCTGCCCGGGGAAATGGTTGCGACGCTCCAGCAGACCCACCCGTTCAAGCCATTTTTCGGCCAGCGCCACGGCCTGATCCTTGGGCATCTTTTTGACTTTGAGCAGGCCGAGGGTGACGTTCTGCAGCGCCGTCAGGTGCGGAAACAGGTTGAACTGCTGAAACGCCATGCCGGTCATGGCGCGGTGTTGGGCGATGACCTTTTCCGGGTGGCGCACTCGCTTGCCGCTGACGTCGCTGTAGCCGATGTCCTGCCCTTCAAGACGAATATGCCCGCCCTGAAACTCTTCGAGCAGGTTCACGCAGCGCAGCAGCGTGGTTTTGCCCGAGCCGCTGGAACCGATCAACGTGACGACATTGCCCTTGTTCATCTTGAGGTCGACGCCTTTGAGCACTTCGACCGGACCGTAGGATTTGTGCAGCCCTTCGATGCTCAGCAGCGCCGGGGCAGCGGTTGTGGTTTGGATCTGAGTCATGGCAAGGCCACCCGTTTTTCGATTTGCCGCCCAAGAAGCTCGATGGCGTAGTTGATGACGAAGAAGAGAAAGCCGGCGAACAGATAGAACTGCAGCGTCATGAAATTGCGCGCGATGACTTGCTGCGTGCTCAGTAGCAATTCCGCGACACCGATCACCGACAGCAGCGTGGAAGCCTTGACGATTTCCGTGGACGAGTTGACCCAGGTCGGCAGGATTTGCCGCAACGCCTGAGGCAGCAGCACGTAGCTGAGCGACTGGCTGAACGTCAGGCCAATCGCCTTGCCGGCCTCAAGCTGCCCGCGGGGGATGGCCTGCAAAGCGCCGCGCACGATCTCGGCAACGTGGGACCCGCAAAACAGCGTCAGCCCCAGCGCGCCGGCCTGGAACGCGCTGATTTGCCAGCCGAGCGCCGGCGCCATGTAGAAGCAGGCCAGCACCAGCACAAACACCGGCGTGCCGCGGATCAGGTCGACATAGCAGCGAAACGGCAGCCGCGCCCAGAGCTTCCCGTAGGTCAGGATCAGTCCGGCGAACACGCCGATCAACGTGCCGCAGACAATGGCCAGTGCGGCGCACTGAACGCTGGTGATGAAGCCGGACCACAGGGCCTCGCGAGCGATCCACAATTCATGCAGCCAGGTAGGTTGTTCGTACATGTCGGCCTCCTAGCGGCGAATGGCCAGGCGCTGTTCGAGATAGCGCAACAGCATGGCGATGAGGTAACACGCGGCGACATACAGCGCCGTGGTCACCAGCCAGGTTTCGATCACCCGGTAGCTCTCGACGTTGATCTTGCGCGCGTAATAGGTCAGCTCAGGGACGGCGATGGCAGCGGCCAGCGACGTGTCCTTGAACAGCGAGATGAAGTTGTTCGACAGCGCCGGCAGCACATTGCGCAGCATCACCGGCACGATGATGTACGCGCGCACTTGCCACTCGCCGAGCCCGATTGCCAGCCCAGCCTCACGCTGCCCCTTGTGAATGCTCAGCAGACCTGCACGGAACACTTCGGTGAGGTAAGCGCCGGCGTAGAGCGAAAGGGTGACGATGAACGAGGGAATCTTGTCCATGCGGATGCCCAGGCTCGGCAAAGCAAAGTAGATCAACAGAATCAGCACCAGGATGGGCGTGTTGCGAACCACCGTCACGTAAACCGAAGCCACCAGACGCAAGGCCCGATAGCGCGACAACATCGCGAACGCCGCCATAAGACCAATGACGCAGCCTATGGCGATGGAGATCAGGGCCAGTTCCAGCCCCAATCCAAGACCGGCGAGCAGGCTGGGAAAATCCCGCCAGACTGCCGCAAAGTTCAACTGATAATTCATGGTCAGCAGCACCCGGGACAGGAAGACACTGAGGCCTTCCCTGCCCCTTTCAATGGCAGGTCGCGTTAGTTGTATTCCATCGGGAAGCCGATCTGTGGCGTCGGCAGATCCACCCCGAACCACTTCTTGAAGGATTCCGCGTACGTCGGGAATTCCACGCCGGTCATGGCTTCATGCAGCGCAGTGTTGACGAAGTTCAGCCAGTCCTGATCCCCGCGCTTGACGGCGCAGGCATAGGTCTGCGGGCTCCAGGCGAACGCCGGTGAACGATAACGGCCAGGATTCTGCACCATCAGGTATTTGACCGATGACTGATCGGTGGCAGCGGCGTCGGCACGGCCCGAATTGATCGCCTGATACATCAGATCAACGCTGTCGTACTGATCAACCTTGGCTTTGGGCAGCGCCTGATGCACCAGTTCCTCGGCGTAGACATTCTGCAGCACCGCAACCGTGACACCGTCACCGGCGGCTTTGAGGTCGTCGATTTCCTTATATTTGCTGTTGGCTGGCAGCAGCAGGGCAACACCTTCGCGGTAGTACGGCAGGGTGAACGCGACCTGCTGGGCGCGGCTGGCGGTCACGGTGATGAACTGACAGCTCATGTCCACTTTGTCCGTCAGCAGGTTGGGAATCCGCGCATCGGACGACTGCACGACGAACTCGACTTTGCCTGGATCATTGAACAAGCCCTTGGCGACGATGCGTGCGATGTCGATATCGAAGCCCTGCAACTTGCCGTCTGCCCCCTGGAAATGCCAAGGCGCGTTGGTGCTGCCAGTCCCCACGACCAGATGACCGCGCTGCAAGACGCTGTCGAGCTTGCTGTCCGCTGCCTGCGCGGTGGAGACCGCCGTAGCCGCGGCGGCCAGAACGAGTGCAAAAGCTTTCAGGAGAGAAGGTCCGCGATGCATGAGAAAAACTCCGCCGAGTAATAGTTGATTCCGCTATAGCGGAACAAGGTATGTAACAACGGAATAGACAGCAGAAAGTGTGCCATAGAAGACGCGGCGAGTTGAAGCCGTTTAAAGCGCTGCTATTTCAACGGGCTGGTACAGGAGAGGCGCCTTTGAACCCTTTTGGAATGATCCATTGCGCTACTAATCGCCACGCGGTTGGGAATCAAGGCCCCATTCGGGTGCGTGGTCGCGCCATCTCTGCGCATGGAGGGAGCTGCCCCGTTCGTCGTTAGAGCTGCACATGGCTTCGAAGCCGACGGCCTAAGCAGTGACAATGACACTCCGAAGGAGACATGTGATGACTCGCTCAAACCTGATTGGATGCTTGTTCACCGCGGTGCTGGGCGCTCTGCCCTTAGGTGCATCGGCGCAAAACACCGCCGCGCAACTGGCGGGGCAGTCTTCCGGCTCGGCCCTGCCCCCTAGGGTAAATCCGTCCCCTCCGGCAGTTGGTACCGGCGGCGACGCCAACGGTTACGAAAAGCGCACGGCCATCCGCCCAGCCGACGGCGACGCAACCGGCAAAAAACCGGTTGGAAAAACCCAGACGCATCAGAAATCCATGGAGTCGTCCGATAAAGCAGTATCAAAGACCAAAAAAGCCACGGCGCCGGTGAACGAGCAGTAACCAGAGCGTTCATAGCTTAAGGCCACTATTGGTCCTGCCCTTCCAGCGGACCGGAGTGAATATGATCAGGCAAGGAATTCTGCACTGATAAAGCAAGCGGAACATTGGCACCGTAAGTGCTTCAAAGCGCTATATGAAGCTTTTGTGACAACTACGTGACGTTGCATTCACGCTGAACATCTCACGGGTTGTACGGTGGAGGACCATCCAATGAAAGAACGAGCGACCGTCATCTGTCGGCGAGACAACCAGATACTCTACGTGCGCAAACCCAAGGCGCGCTGGACACTGCCGGGCGGAAAGGTCGAGACTGACGAAACGCCCTCACAGGCGGCTGCCAGAGAGCTGCGTGAAGAAACCGGCTTGATACTGGAAGACCTGGCCTATGTGACGCGCTTCGAAGGCGGCACCGTTCTGCATCATGTGTTCGAGGTATCGGTCACGATGATCGCCACGCCTTCGCCAAAAAACGAGATCGCGGCGTGCAAGTGGTTTACGGTCAAGGAACTGGGTGATCAGAAGGTCAACCCGTCTGCCAGGTCGATCGTGAAAGCGTTTTTGAACAACGAAATTCCTTAACTTAAATTTTGTTGAGAGTTATTCACGTTTCTTTCACATCGTCTTCGGTAGCCTTCAATGGCTCCTCCAAGACTGACTTTAAGCCCGCACTCCCCATCGCGGGCTTTTTCTTGCCTGCAATTTGCTGACAGACTTCAACCCTACGGCGTCACCGCGCCCTGCGCCAGGGATGCAAGAGGCTGTTGCAGGCAGATGCCAGGGAAACCCAGATCAGCGCCACCGCACCGGTCATGACACTGGCCTTGTGTTCTCGCAGAATGCCCAGTTGGTCAGGTGTTGCGACGTAGGTCATGACGCCCAGAAAGACCGCGGCAACCGTACTGGAGCATGCGGTGGTGATGATCACGACGTGCGACAGGTCGGGCGTCTGACGATGAATGCAGGCACCGGCCAGATAGACGACAATGAACAGCACGCTGCAGATGATCGAGTAATCAAACTGACTCACTGGCAGGCTCCACCCCTCTTCACGATCGATCCGGTTTCAACGCCTGAAAACCGAACAGCGCGCCGAGCACCCCACCGATAGCCGAACTGCCCAGGCCGGGAAACAGCATATTGGCGACAATGGCGGTCCCGGCGGTCAATGCGATCAGGCGCACATCCATAAGGCGGGCGGTCAACGTAGGAAAAGCAGGGTTCGAGGTGTGCTTGCGTAACATAGCGGTCTCCATCCATGAGTAATCGACACAACGGAGTCTGGTCAGTGAAGCGCTCGCTGACAATGATGGGACCGGAGAATCAGAGTTTTCCTACATCCGACTCACACGCTCGCGTTGAGCATTTCGTCGAGCCCGAGCCCTCGTCCCCCATATATCTGTAACGCCAGCTATGCGACAATGCTCGCCACTGTCCGGCACGAATCCCGCATTCATCACGCCAGCGCACCTGCTCAAGGTCGACGCTGAGGCTGTTTTTTGTCTGCTGGATCCACTGAAGGTGTGACACCTGCGGCTCGCCCGGCAATCCCCGACGGTATCACGCCTGCGTCGCGTCACTTCCAAGCTATTGAAAGGTAAGGTAATTGATTTCCACAGCTAACATCACCATGCAGTTCGGCGCCAAACCGCTGTTCGAGAACGTTTCGGTCAAATTCAACAACGGCAATCGCTACGGCCTCATCGGCGCCAATGGTTGTGGCAAATCCACCTTCATGAAGATTCTGGGTGGCGATCTGGAGCCGTCGGGCGGTCAGGTCATGCTCGAGCCGAACGTGCGTCTTGGCAAACTGCGTCAGGATCAGTTCGCGTACGAGGAATTCACGGTCATCGACACCGTGATCATGGGTCATGAAGAGCTCTGGAAGGTCAAGGCCGAACGTGACCGCATCTACTCGCTGCCGGAAATGAGCGAAGAAGACGGCATGGCGGTGGCCGAGCTCGAAACCGAATTCGCCGAGATGGACGGCTACACCGCCGAATCCCGTGCAGGTGAGCTGTTGCTGGGCCTGGGCATTCCACTCGAACAGCATTTCGGCCCGATGACCGAAGTCGCGCCGGGCTGGAAGCTGCGCGTTTTGCTGGCTCAGGCGCTGTTTTCCGATCCTGAAGTCCTGCTGCTCGACGAGCCGACCAACCACCTGGACATCAACACCATCCGCTGGCTGGAAACCATTCTCACGGCGCGTAATAGCACCATGATCATCATTTCCCACGACCGGCACTTCCTGAACAGCGTCTGCACGCACATGGCCGACCTGGACTACGGCGAACTGCGCCTGTTCCCGGGCAACTACGACGAGTACATGACCGCGGCGACCCAGTCCCGCGAGCAACTGCTGTCCGACAACGCCAAGAAAAAGGCCCAGATCGCCGAGCTGCAGACCTTCGTCAGCCGCTTCTCGGCCAACGCCTCGAAAGCCAAGCAGGCCACCTCCCGCGCCAAACAGATCGACAAGATCCAGCTGGCCGAGGTCAAGCCATCGAGCCGCGTGAGCCCGTTCATTCGCTTTGAACAGACCAAGAAGCTGCACCGTCAGGCCGTGACCATCGAGCAGATGTCCAAGGGCTTCGACGGCAAGACCCTGTTCAAGAACTTCAGCTTCACCGTTGAAGCCGGCGAACGTGTGGCGATCATCGGCCCGAACGGCATCGGCAAGACCACCCTGCTGCGCACCCTGATGGGCGAACTGACGCCGGATTCGGGCTCGGTGAAATGGACTGAAAGCGCTGAGCTGGGCTATTACGCTCAGGACCACGCTCACGATTTCGAAGACGACGTCAGCCTGTTCGACTGGATGGGCCAGTGGACCCAGGGCGAGCAAGTCATTCGTGGCACGTTGGGTCGCATGCTGTTTTCCAACGACGAGATCCTGAAATCGGTCAAGGTCATTTCCGGTGGCGAACAGGGTCGCATGCTGTTCGGCAAGCTGATCCTGCAGAAGCCGAACGTGCTGGTGATGGACGAACCGACCAACCACCTGGACATGGAATCCATCGAGGCGCTGAACCTGGCGCTGGAGAACTACCCGGGCACGCTGATCTTCGTCAGCCATGACCGTGAATTCGTATCCTCGCTGGCCACTCGCATCATCGAGTTGAGCCCCAATGGCGTGACCGACTTCAGCGGCACCTACGATGATTACCTGCGCAGCCAGGGCGTGGTGTTCTAAACCCGCGTCGCACGCTGTCTGAACCCCGTCCTTGCGACGGGGTTTTTCATGGGGCTGAATTCAGTGCAAGACAAAGTCGTTAGCCTGCTTTCATTTCTTCTCATGCCGCGCGATGATGGGGCACTCCCACCGCTCCAGCGAAGAGTCCCATGTCTGCTGCCCTGCCGCCTGATACGTCCGCTGCCAACGTCAGTTCCACGACGATAACCCTGCAAATCGTCTCTATCGTCTTTTATACCTTCGTCGCGTTCCTGTGCATTGGCCTGCCCATTGCCGTCATGCCCGGCTATGTGCACGACCAGCTCGGCTTCAGTGCAGTCGTCGCCGGACTGGTGATCGGTTCCCAGTACCTGGCGACGCTGCTCAGCCGCCCAGTGGCCGGTCGAATCTGCGACACCATCGGCACCAAACGGGCGATTGTCTACGGTCTGTCCGGTATCGCGCTGAGCGGTGTCCTGACCGTCGTTGCGGTCCTGCTGCAGAGCTTCGCCGGGACCAGCCTTGTCATTCTGGTGATTGCACGTCTGATTCTGGGCGGTTCCCAGGGATTGATCGGCGTCGGCACCATCAGTTGGTGCATCGGCCAGGTCGGTGCGGAACACACCGCGCGCTCGATTTCCTGGAACGGCATCGCGTCTTACGGCGCCATTGCCATTGGCGCCCCGCTGGGCGTGCTGATGGTGGGTGCGCTGGGTTTCGTCAGCCTCGGACTGGCGCTTACCGCCCTGGCAGCCGGTGCACTGTTGCTGATTCGCAACAAACCTGCCGTGCCGGTGGTGCGCGGCGAACGCATGGCATTCTGGTCGGTGTTCGGTCGTGTCGCCCCTTACGGACTGGGCCTGACCCTGTCTTCGATCGGTTACGGAACGCTGACCACCTTCATCACGCTGTACTACGTCAACCGAGGCTGGGAAGGCGCCGCGTGGTGCCTGACGGTATTCGGCGTCTGCTTCATCGTCGCGCGGCTGTTCTTCATCAATGCGATCACCCGCTTCGGCGGCTTCCGCTCGGCCATCACCTGCATGTCGGTCGAAACGGTTGGACTGGTGCTGTTGTGGCTGGCTCCCGGTACCACTGTGGCGCTGGTCGGCGCCGGATTGACCGGTTTCGGGCTCTCGCTGGTGTATCCGGCCATCGGCGTGGAGGCGATCAAGCAAGTGCCCAACAGCAGCCGGGGCGCGGGGCTGGGCGCTTACGCGGTGTTCTTCGACCTGGCGCTCGCCATCGCGGGCCCGCTGATGGGTGCCATTGCGCTGGGCATGGGCTACGGCTGGATTTTCTTCTTTGCCGCGCTGCTGTCGATATTGGCCCTGGCGCTGACCGTGCTGCTGTCGCGCCGTCCTGCGGTGGATACCCGGGTCTGATCGAAGCGGGCGCGCCGGTGGAAAAAGCTGAACTGGAGACACGCGCCCCGGTCCGACGTAAACATCCCTCGCAACAGGAGCGTGCGTGTGACTCCCGACCCTGCAGGCATGAGTGCATCGTCCTCGGACCTGGCCCACGCGCCCGACGTTCATAAGCTGCGCGTTCTCACCGTCAACACACACAAAGGTTTCACGGCGCTGAACCGGCGCTTCATCCTTCCGGAATTGCGCGAGGCGGTGCGCAGCACCGGCGCCGATCTGGTGTTTCTGCAAGAAGTCCTCGGCGGCCATGACCGTCACGCGGCCCGTTATCAGGACTGGCCGGTGACCTCTCAATACGAATTTCTCGCCGACAGCATGTGGAGCGATTTCGCTTACGGCCGCAACGCGGTCTACCCCGACGGTCACCACGGCAATGCGATCCTGTTCAAGTACCCGATCCTGCACTACCGCAACCTCGATGTGTCGATCACCGGCCCTGAGCGGCGTGGTCTGCTGCATTGCGTCCTGCAGGTGCCCGGGCATGCTGAAGTGCATGCGATCTGCGTGCATCTGAGCCTGCTCGAGAGTCATCGGCAGTTGCAGCTGGATCTGCTCTGCGCGCTGCTGGATTCGCTGCCCGATCACGCCCCCGTGGTCATCGCCGGTGATTTCAATGACTGGCAACTGCGCGGCAACAAGCGCCTGGGCCGATGCGAATACTTGCACGAGGCGTTCGAACGCAATCTGGGACGACTGGCCAAGACTTACCCTGCCCGGTTTCCGTTGTTGCGTCTGGACCGCATCTACCTGCGCAACGCCACCAGCCACGACCCCAGGATTCTGGGCACTCGGCCCTGGACGCATCTGTCCGACCACCTGCCGCTTGCCGTGGAAGTGCACATGTGATCGCGGGATCGACTGCAAGCGACGGCTGCCGTTTGTCCGGTAAGCGGTTAATTCTTTAAACCAACGTTCGCCCGCCTCATCCCAAATAATGCGAGCCACATGACTCGCCTTATTAACAACAAGAGGTACGCAATCATGGCTAATACCGGAAAGTCGAACCCTGGCAATTTTGCAAACGATCGCCAGAAAGCCTCTGATGCAGGCAAAAAAGGCGGCCAGGCTTCGGGCGGCAGCAATGTCGCCAATGACCGGCAGAAAGCATCTGATGCAACCCGCGATGACGCGAGCAAGAAAGGTGGCTCCATGCCACAAGGCGGCGCAGGCCGTAAATCCTGATCAGCGATTGCCAGGAGAATCGAGCGAGGGCGAAAGCTCTCGCTCTTTTATTTTGGCGTGGCATCTTTATTCAGGTTCAGAACCGGCAGCGCCGTCCATCCCTGGATGGTCACCCCGTAGCGGCGCCTTATTCATCCCCCTCGATTAACGGCACAGTGGCATCGCGGTCAAACTGCGAGCCCGGGTCTTCGTTGCCCGGATCATTGTCGACGTCGACTTCCACTTCCTCATCAGGCTCAAAAGCGCCTGACACCGCGGCGCCGAGCCGGTCCGAAGGGGTGTTTACTGTGATGTGCATGTCAGGGTCCTCATATCAGGCAGGTTGCTGGCCTGCTTTGGCGAAGCGTTGGTTCAAGGTTGAGATTAGCTCGAGCTGACAGTCCAGTGCGTTGCATCCTCCGCGAACTGCAACTGCTCGACCCGATGGGCGATCCCGCAGGAAAGCGAGTCTTCGGCGCGGATGACTTTTTCTTCGGCCGACAGGCACCGGCCAATGTCCAGCGGGTGCGCGGCACCGTCGGTTTCACTCAGGTAAATATTGACGTAGCGCTGCAAGTCATTGTCCAGGCTGCGCAGGTATTCGCGCAGCCGTGAATGATCCACTGAGCTCTGGTTGAAGTACCAGTTCATCGGGTGAATCAAGAAACGCGAATGCGGACAGGCGATTCGCTCCTCGGCGGCGAGATAAATGACGATGCCCATGGATTCGATGTTGCCGCTGTTAAGCGCTCGAATCGGGACCTTGAGGGATTTGAGGAAGTTGTAGATCGTGAACCCCAGCGCCGTACTGCCGCCTGCGGTGGACAGGTTCAACAACAGGCCGGTGGCGCCTTTGCCGATGGCCTCCAGACAACGATCACGAAAATGCTCGGTGCTGGTCTGATCGACCCCACAATGGAAATGGATGATGTGCTCACTCATCTACTGCCCTCCGCTTCCGGGAAATCACCGCGGCCTGATAGGTTGGAAGCTGCACGGCCGCTAAAAGTTGCATGCTGCCCTCGCCCAGCGCAGTCGGGTCAGGGGCGCGAGCATCCGGCCCGCTCGCGCCGAACTCCTGCTTCAATCAACGATCAGTACAACACACCGCGCACCGTCGATGACACTGCACGCGCGCTTTCCCATGACGCACAGAACAGGGCATTTTCATGAGTCTGCACGACAAGATTATCGGTCATCTGGGCTTCGGCGCCGCACCACTGGGCAACATGTTCCGCACCATCAGCGAAGAGGAAGCGGCAGCCACCGTGCAATCGGCGTGGGATCAAGGCATCCGCTATTTCGACACTGCACCGGTCTATGGCGCGGGCCTGTCCGAACAGCGCCTGGGCAAGGCGCTTGCCGACCATGCGCGAGACGAATACACCCTCAGCACCAAGGTCGGCCGACTGGTTTCAGACGAACTCGACACCGCAGCCCGGAGCGGCCCGTTCAGCGAAGGCCTGAAAAACAAGATCATCACCGACTATTCGGCGGATGCGACGCTACGCTCGATCGAGGCCAGTCTGAAACGGCTGAACACTGATCGCCTGGACATCGTGTTCGTCCACGACGTCGCGCAGGACGCCCATGGTGATGAATGGATCGAGCATTTCAATGTCGCTCGCAAAGGGGCCTTCCGCACCCTCACCCGCCTGCGTGAAGAAGGCGTGATCAAGGCGTGGGGGCTGGGTGTCAACCGTGTCGAGCCGTGTGAACTGACGCTGGACCTGAGCGAAGCGCAGCCCGACGGGTTCCTTCTGGCCGGCCGATATTCGCTGCTGGACCACGATCAGCCCCTGCAGCGGCTGTTCGCCAAGGCTCGGGAGCACAACGCCGAGTTCGTCGTCGGCGGCCCTTACAGTTCGGGCGTGCTGGTGGGCGGCAAGCATTTCGAATACCAGGAAGCGCCACAGGCGATGCTCGACAAGGTTGCGCACATTCAGGAAATCGCCCGTCAGTATCAGGTCGACATCAAGTCGGCGGCGTTGCAGTTCGTCCTCGCCAACCCGCTGGTGGCCGCCGTCATTCCGGGGGCCAGCCGCCCTTCCCGGATCGCTGAAGATGTCGCTGCCCTGCACGCCCAGGTGCCGGTGGGGTTCTGGCAGGCGATGCGCGATCAGGGCTTCATTTCGCCTCAGGCGCCAGTGCCGGCAAAAGACTGAAGACGGACCGCTTCGGCGCCATGCATTATTCGCCAGTGAATCGGCCGCCGGACGGCCGACCTTGAACCCCCGCACGAGACCTCACTGATGCGAATTCTGATCGTCAACGTCAACACCACCGAGTCCATGACCGACACCATCGCCGGGCAAGCCCGCAGTGTCGCGTCACCCGGCACTGAAATCGTCGGTCTGACCCCGCGCTTCGGCGCCGAATCGGTCGAAGGCAACTTCGAGAGCTACCTGGCCGCCATCGCCGTGATGGACCGCGTGTTGGCCTACGACCAGCCTTACGACGCGGTGATTCAGGCCGGTTATGGCGAGCATGGCCGCGAGGGGCTGCAGGAGTTGCTCGACGTGCCGGTGGTGGACATCACGGAAGCGGCCGCCAGCCTGGCAATGCTGCTGGGCCATTGCTATTCGGTGGTCACCACGCTGGACCGCACTGTGCCGTTGATCGAGGATCGTCTGAAACTGGCCGGCGTCTTTGAGCGCTGCGCCTCGGTGCGAGCCAGCGGCATGAGTGTGCTGGAGCTGGAAGAACAGCCCGAACGCGCCATTGAGGCGATTGTCGAGCAAGCCGCTGTCGCGGTGGCGCAGGACAAGGCCGAGGTGATCTGCCTGGGGTGCGGCGGCATGGCCGGCCTGGACCAGAAGATCCGCGATCGCACCGGCGTGCCGGTGGTCGACGGCGTGACCGCAGCGGTGGTGCTGGCCGAATCGCTGGTGCGCCTGGGCTTGAGCACCTCCAAGGTCAGGACGTACGCCACGCCCCGGCCGAAAAAAATCGTCGGCTGGCCCTTCGCGAAATAAGCGCATGACGATTCGCCTGCTCTCGCCGAATCGTTTAGTATCGCCGCCGCCGGTTTCCACTCGGAATTAATAGGGAATCCGCGAGCCCTTATTCGGGCTCAAACGGAACTGTCCCCGCAACTGTAGGCGCTGAGTCCTGCTCCATGTTTGCCACTGGGTTATCCCGGGAAGGCCGGAACAGGACGACGACGCGCCAGTCAGGAGACCTGCCGGCAAGCTTCACTCATTCGCCGGCGGGGTGTCCGGGAAGGACTCCCGCGTGCGCGCTTTGCGCCTCACTGCTTCGCCGCGTGAACACGCAGCGACGGGATGTGCTTTCCAGTGTCCGCCTGCCACCGACAGGTCCATTGGAGTCGCCCTACATGCCGCTGCGCCGTTTCGCCCTTCTGCTGACCGCCGTGACACTGTCCACTGCCGCGCTGGCGACTCCCGCGCCAGCAACCGCCACTCATTACCCGCTGACCCTCGACAACTGCGGCGTGCCGCTGACGTTCACTCACGCCCCGCGCAAGGCAGTGACCATCGGCCAGGCCGCCACCGAAATGCTCTACGCGCTGGGCGTGGGCGAGCATGTCGCGGCGACCTCGTTGTGGTTCAACGCGGTGCTGCCGCAGTACAAGGCAGTCAATGACGGCATCGAGCGTCTGGCCGATAACGCGCCGGGCTTCGAATCGGTGATCGCCAGACGCCCGGATTTCGTGCCGGTGCAGTTCGAGTGGATGGTCGGGCCACAGGGCGCCGTCGGCACCCGGGAGCAATTCCATGACCTGCAGATCCCGACCTATATCTTGCCGTCCGACTGCGAGGGCAAGAACAACAGCGTCGGCGCCGACGGCACGCGACTCGAGGCGTTCCGGATAGACACGCTGTACAAGAGCATTCGCCAGCTGGCCGAAATTTTCGACGTGCAGGCTCGTGGCGAGCAGTTGGTGGCAGGCTATCAGACGCGGCTGGCGAAGGCCGTCGAACATGCCAGAAAGGCTGACGGCAAGCAGGTGTCGGCCGTGTTCTGGTTCTCCAGCCCCGACATCAGCGTCGATCCGTATGTGGCCGGGCGCAAGGGCATTCCGGCGTTCATGCTCGACACCCTGGGCATGCGCAACGTCATCGACTCCGACGAGGAATGGCCGCCAGTGGGCTGGGAAACCATCGCCCGGGCCAATCCCGACATTCTGATCATCGCCCGCATGGATCGCCGCCGCTTTCCCGCCGACGATCACGAAAAGAAACTGGCGTTTCTGAAATCCGACCCGGTCACGCGCAACATGGCGGCGGTCAAACAGAATCGGATCGTCATCATGGACGCCAGCGCCATGGAATCCAGCGTGCGGTTGTTCAACGGCATCGAGCAACTCGGCGACGCCGTGCACCGGGTAGCCGACGTTCAATGAAGCCTTCCCGTGCAGGACGATTCATCGCCCATGCAGCGTGGGTCAGCGCGGCGTTGCTGATGGCGGTGATGGCCGGGGTGGCGATTGGCGAGACGTCGATCAGTCTGCCGGTGATCGGCCAGGTGCTGGCGAACAAGCTGTGGGCCGCCGGCTATGCGGTGGACGCCATCGATGAAGGTATCATCTGGAATTACCGCCTGACCCGCGCCATTGTCGCCGCTGCCTGCGGCGCCGGTCTGGCAGTCTCGGGCGTCGTGCTGCAATCGCTGCTGCGCAACCCGCTTGCCGATCCCTATCTGCTGGGCATCTCTGCGGGCGCTTCGACCGGCGCAGTACTCGTCGCGATCATCGGCCTGGGCGCCGGGGCGATCTCATTGTCGGCCGGCGCTTTCGTCGGCGCAGTCGCAGCCTTCGCATTGGTTGCGCTGCTGGCGCGCTCGTCCCGAGGCCAGACAGCCACAGGCCAGATCATTCTCGCAGGCATCGCCGGCTCACAATTGTTCAACGCGCTGACCTCCTTCCTGATCACCAAATCGGCCAGCGCCGAACAGGCGCGCGGCATCATGTTCTGGTTGCTCGGCAATCTGAGCGGCGTGCGCTGGGCATCGGTGACGCTGGCTGTGCCGGTGGTGCTGGCGGGTCTGCTGGTCTGTCTCTGGCACCGACGCTCGCTGGACGCCTTCACCTTCGGCGCGGATTCCGCAGCGTCGCTGGGCATTCCCGTGCGTCGGGTACAGGCGATCCTCATCGCGACGGCGGCTTTGACGACCGCCGTGATGGTGTCCATTGTCGGCTCCATCGGTTTCGTCGGCCTGGTGATTCCACACGCAGTGCGCATGATGACGGGTGTCCGTCACGCGCGACTGGTGCCCTTGAGTGCATTGAGCGGTGCGCTGTTTCTGATTGCCGCCGACGTGCTCTCACGCACTCTGATCAAGGGCCAGGTCTTGCCCATCGGCGTGATCACCGCGTTGGTGGGTGCACCGGTGTTTGCCCTGATCCTGCTTCGCGGAAACCGCCCACGATGAACGCGCCGCTGCCACTTGCCGAAAGCGCGCTTGCCGCGCACGACCTCAGTTATACGATCAATGGCGCGCCGCTGCTGAGCCACGTCAGCCTGTGCATCAGAAAAGGGGAAAACCTCGGCATCGTCGGGCCAAACGGTGCGGGCAAGTCAACCCTGATCAGGCTGCTGGCAGGCCTTCAGACGCCTACGGCGGGGAGTGTCTGGCTGAACGGCGAGCGGCTGACGAGCCTGACGCGACGCGACATCGCGCAACGGCTGGCGGTGGTCGAGCAGCACGCGCAGACCAGCGATTCGATCAATGTACTGCAAGCCGTGGAACTGGGTCGTACGCCCTGGCTGTCCGCATTGAGCCCTTGGCGGGAAGTCGATAGCCAGATCGTTGCGCAGGCCATCGCCAGCGTCAGCCTCGATCATCTGACGCAGCGAGCCTGGCAAACGCTGTCTGGAGGCGAGCAGCAACGGGTGCACATTGCCCGCGCGTTGGCTCAACGCCCCAGGGTTCTATTGCTCGACGAGCCCACCAACCATCTGGACATCCAACAGCAGCTGTCGATTCTCAGGCTGGTTCACACCTTGCCCGTCACCACCGTGATCGCGCTGCACGACCTGAATCAGGCGCTGGCCTGTGATCGCCTGGCGGTAATGGACAAAGGCCGGCTCATCGCGGTGGGCGCGCCATTTGAAGTACTGACACCTGAACGCCTGCGCGAGACGTTCGGCGTCGTCGGTCACTGGCTCACGGACCCAATCGACAACGCGCGGATCCTGCGGCTGCGCTGCATCTGAGCACACTCGACGCGGTTAGTTGCCCTGCTCGAACTGGCCTTTGCGCTCCATGATCATTCGCTCGCCACTTTGCTGGCGTTGCTGCTGCATCGCGTCACTGCTGCCGTTGACCCGAGGCGAAGCAGACGACCCGGTGCCATTGCCGGGACGCAGCGCCGGATTGGTCGTGCCGACATTGCCGTTGTTCACACCGCTGGCGTTGTTGACGCCATTGGCGCCCGTGGCCGTGGTGTTATTGCTGTTGCTGCCGTTGGTGTGAGTCGCGTCGGTGCCATTGACATTAATGCCGTTGGTTCCGGTGGCGTTGGTGTTACTGCTGTTGCTGCCATTGGTCCCGGTCGCATTGGTGTTGCTGCTGTTGGTGCCGTTGGTACCGGTGGCGTTGGTGTTGCTGCTGTTACTGCCGTTGGTTCCGGTCGCGTTGGTATTGCTGCTGTTGGTGCCGTTGGTGCCGGTCGCATTGGTGTTGCTGCTGTTGGTGCCATTGGTGCCAGTCGCGTTGGTGTTGCCGCTGTTGGTGCCGTTCGTGCCTGTTGCGCCAGTGCGCGCGCCGGACGTGGCCGAACCCGCACTGCCTGCTGCGCCCGCACCCGCACCGCCGCCACCTGTTGCGCCACCCCCTGTCGAGCCACCTGCACCGCCCGCGCCTATGCCGGACGCCGCCAGCAGGATTGTCGTCGAGGCCGAGGTCTGCGCCATCGCGCCCATCGACACTGTCGCAGCACCCACAAACAGCAGGTTGAGCCATCTTTTCCGTGAACTGATCATCGTCGTATCTCCAGAAAAACCGCGTGAGGTCTTCTTTCGAGGTCAGACGCACGCCAGCGTTCGGCCTTTTTTGTTTGCCAGTGGCCAGCTGCTGAATATTCCGCGCGATCTGCAAGAACGTACCAGACAAGTCGCTGGCGGACGCCGATAATCCGCGCTTTGAGCAGGAGTCTTCATTCGTGCAAGTGATTCACTCAGGTCGGGGCGACGCCTATCGTCGGGGCGCGCTGGCCATTTTACCGTTGTCGCTGGCGTGCGCGCCGTGGGGGTTGCTGGCAGGATCGCTGGCCATCGACGCCGGACTGACTCCCGCGCAGGGCCAGGGGCTGTCGGCATTCGTGTTTGCCGGCGCCGCGCAGATCGTGGCGATCGGCATGCTGAAAAGCGGCACGAGCATGTTGTCGATCCTGCTCACCACCCTGCTGCTCACCTCGCAGCATTTGCTCTACGGTCTGCACATGCGCGCGCACCTGAGCGCGTTGCCGATGCGCTGGCGGGTGGGCATGGGCTTTCTGCTCACCGACGAGTTGTTCGCCATGACCAGTCACCACGACCCGCGCAGCTTCGACCGTTGGTACGCGCTGGGTGTCGGCCTGACGTTCTATCTGCTGTGGAATCTGTTCACCTGCGCGGGAATCGTGCTGGGCAACAGCATCCCGGGGCTGTCGCGGCTGGGGCTGGATTTCTCCATCGCAGCCACCTTCATTGCCCTGATCACGCCGAACGTGCGCAATCTGCCAACGGCAGTGTGCGTGGCCGTTTCGCTGTTGACCTCGGTGCTGCTCAGTTACCTGAAAATCGAGGCGGCGCTGATTCTTTCCGGCCTGGCGGGCATGAGTGCAGGGTTCGTCTGCAAACGTTATAAGGAGATCACGCAATGACGGCGTGGCTGGTGATCCTGTGCATGAGCGCGATCCTGTTCATGAATCGCTACCTTTTTCTGGAGCCAAGGCTGCCTTTGAAACTGGGTCGCAACGTCCGGGATTTCCTCGGCTTTGCCGTACCGGGGTTGCTGACGGCCATCTGCGCGCCGATCATTTTTCTGCCAGACGGCGAATTGACGCTGGCGCCCACAAACCCCTATCTGCTGGCGGGGTTGTTCGCAGTGGCGGTGATGATCTGGAAGAAAAACGTGCTGCTGACGCTGTTCCTCAGCATGGCGGTCTTCTACCTGCTGCGCGCGCTGCTTTGACCAACGAGTCGGTGCGGCAGTCGCCTGCCGCGCCCGGTCACGCTCACATGCGTTGTGCCACTGTGCCGCTGTCGACGCTCGGCGTCTGATCCGGCGTAACCGACAAGGGCTCGATCTTGCCGACAATGAACAGGTAACTGAACGCGCCCAGCAATGCGAAAGCACCTGCAGTCATGAGTGGCGCGGTGAATGAGCCATTGCCCATCACCAGCATGAACCCGGTAAACGTGGTGATGAAGATGCCCGCGGTATTGGAGGCGAAGTTCTGGATCCCGCCAATCGACGCCACATGGGCCGGGGTTGGCGCCACGTCGGCCGGCAGGCACCAGATGCTGGCACCGGCAAACGCCAGACTGGCGTACGCCAGGCTGAAAAACGCCAGCATCGCGTAGGTATTATCGGTGAACACCGACAGCGAGATGCTCGACGACATCAACATGCCGCCAACGATGCAGGTCTTGCGCGCGGCCGTCAGGCTCCAGCCGCGGCGGTAGAGCGCGTCCGAGGTCAGGCCGCCGATCCAGCCGCCGACGATCGAAGCGATGGCCGGAATGGTCCCGAGCGTGCCGAGGGACTTGAGCGAAAAACCGCGCTCGGTCACCAGATAGGTCGGGAACCAGGTGATGAAGAAGTAGATCACGAAGTTCAGGCAGAAGAAGCCCAGCATCATCCCCCACAGTGTGCGGTGCCTGAACAGCGACGCCCATTTGACCTTGGGTCGCGCGGCCAGCGTTGCCGCTTTTCCCGCTTCATGCTGTTCGATGGCGGCGACGGCCTGCGGCTCCTTGTAGATAAGGAACCAGCCCACCACCCAGATCAGGCCCACAGCGCCGGTGATGATGAACGAAGCGCGCCAGCCCCACAGTTCGATGATCAACGCCACCAGTGGAATCGACAGTGCCGAACCGACCCGCGAGCCGCTGTCGAAGATGCTGGTGGCAAAACCGCGCTCTTTTACATCGAACCACTGGCTGACGATCTTGGCGCAGGACGGATAGGCGCCCGCCTCGCCGACGCCGAGCATCAGGCGGCAACCGAACATGCTGGCAAGACTGCTGGCCGCTGCTGTGGCTGCGGTGAACAGCGACCACCACGCCACTGCCAGGGGCAGCGCGATCTTGGCACCGACCTTGTCGACGAACCAGCCGAACGGCATCTGCATCAGCGCGTAGGTCCAGAAGAAGCCGCTGAGCAGCAGACCCATCTGCCCAGAGCCCAAGCCGAGTTCCTTCTGGATATAAGGGGCGGCAACCGCAAGGTTGGCCCTGTCGATGTAGTTGATGGCCACCGCGAGGAAGCACAGGAAAATTACCAACCAGCGCCCTTTCTGCATGGCGAGTCCTCCTAATTATTTTTATGAGTAAGACTTCGTTGGAGCTTCAGACAGCGCTCTGGACCTGTTCCACGCAAGGTTCATCGTTGCCTGTAAAGCACAGCGCGAACCGGTGAATTGGCCTGACCAAATATCCGAATGCAGCCGATACTAGACCCGAAAAGCCGGTTAGGGAAACTCGCTGACGCAATTTTTGAGCGTTTTTATGCCGGACGGTCGACATTTGCATTGTTTGGCCTGACCAATCTATGCTCGTTCACGCCCTCCTCTGCTGACGCAACGGCGGCGTCGGCCCGGAGCGCGATCGCATCGAAACTCATAACAACAAGGACTCAGCGATGAAGATGACCTTCCGTTGGTACGGGGACAGCGACCCCGTTACCTTGCAGTACATCCGCCAGATCCCCGGCATGACCGGCGTGGTGTCCGCCATCTACGACATTCCCGTGGGCGATGTCTGGCCGCTGGAAAAAATCCAGGCGCTGAAGGCCCGCGTAAATGCCCACGGCCTGGCGCTTGAAGTCATCGAAAGCGTGCCGGTGCACGAAGACATCAAGCGTGGCCTGCCAACCCGCGATCGCCTGATCGATCACTACGCGCAGACGTTGCGCAACCTCGCCGCCTGCGGGGTGAAGGTGGTCTGTTACAACTTCATGCCGGTCTTCGACTGGACTCGCTCGACGCTGGCCATGGAGTTGCCGGACGGCTCGACCACGCTGGCGTTCGATGTCGCAGTCATCGAACAGGCCAACCTAGACGAGGGCATCAGCCTGCCCGGCTGGGACGTCAGTTACGAGCCGCACATCTTGCGTGCGCTGATCGAAGAATACGCGCAGGTGAGTGAAGAGACCCTGCGCGAAAGGCTGGCGTATTTTCTCGAGCGGATCATTCCGGTGGCGCGTGAAGCGGGCATCAAGATGGCCCTGCACCCCGACGATCCACCCCGCTCGATGTTCGGCATGCCGCGGGTGGTGAAAAACCGCCAGGACCTGGCCCGGATCATGGCGATGGTCGACGACCCGGCCAATGGGCTGACCCTCTGCTCAGGCTCGCTGGGCGCCGATCTGGGCAATGATATTCCGTCGCTGGTGCGCGAATTCGGCGCTCAGGGCCGCATCCACTTCGCGCATTTGCGTAACGTTAAAGTCAACGAGGCCGGCGATTTCTATGAGACGGCTCATCGCTCCGAAGACGGCTCACTGGACATGGGTGAGATCGTCAAAGCGTATGTGGAGACGGGGGTCGAAGGCTACTACCGTTCCGACCACGGCCGCATGATCTGGGGGGAAACCGGCAAACCGGGTTACGGGTTGTACGACCGGGCATTGGGCGCGGTTTACCTTAACGGGCTCTTCGAAGGGATTCGCAAGGCCACGCCGGCTCATTGATCAATGTCGCGGCGGCATCAGGGGCTGACATGCGTCTGCATGAAGGCGGCGTGTCCGGGAGCGTCGGCTCAGGCCTGCTCCGAATCCATGCCGTCCAGCCAGCGCGCTTCTGATCGGCGCAGGTGTTCGCGCATGGCCGTCTGCGCGCCGATCAGATCACGCGCCTGGACGGCTTGCAAAATGGCTTCATGCTCGGCCACGGCCATGGCCCAGGTTTCACGCGTTTCGGAATGCTCGCTGACGTGCGCCGTCAGCGGGCTGTAGCGCTCTTCGAACAGTGAAGTGATGATCCGCACCAGCGTCGAATTGCCGCTCATCTTTGCCAGCCGCTGATGGAATTTTCGGTCGTCATCCAAGGCCGGAACGCCTTTCAGCGCGCCCTCGCGCATCTTGTCGATGCAGGTTTGCAAATAGCGATAGTCGGCCTTGGTCCCATGCAGGCAGGCCAGCATGACGCACTCACCTTCAATGAGCGCTCGGGCCTGCATCAGTTCTGACGGGCTTTCGCCCAGCGTGCGGGTCTTGCCCCTGACGCCCAGCAGATGCTCGCAGACGTAGATGCCCGACCCCATGCGGATCTCGACGCTGCCCTCGATTTCCAGTGCAATCAGCGCCTCGCGCAGTGAAGGCCGCGACACGCCAAGCAACTGCGCCAGATCGCGTTCCGGAGGCAGGCGCGAACCGGGTTTGATGCCGTTCTTGCGAATGTGCTCGCGCAGACGATCAGCAGTTATCTGGTAAAGGCGTCGTTCGGTGGGGAGGCTTGGCGCAGTCATGAATCACGTTCCATCGGTCTGCGCCGGAGCATACCACACGCCCGGCAAGGCCCCGATAGGCAACACAGTGGCGAGCAAGATCGGCCACGAATGCAGAACTTCGAAGCCATCTGGCCACAGAACCCGTATGAACGCATTTGCCGGGAACTGCACTGTCCATCCGCCACAGCTCTACCCGCAAGATCCAAGCTTTCGTGAGCAAGCTCACTCCCACAGCATCCACTGGCCTCTTCGCGGCTGAAGCCGGTCCTACAGGCGCTGCAAATGTTTGTAGGACCGGCTTTAGCCGGGAAAGCGTCGGGCGTCACGCCGTTGATCGAGGGGCTGTTAAAGACAGTGGCTCACTCCCACAGGGATCTCCAGGCATACTCAAACTCTCCGGCCAGACACAAATCCCGCGGGAGCGAGCTTGCTCGCCAAGAGGCTCTCAGCCGCTAGATCTCCACCAGACAACAGACCCACGCCGCTCGCGCTCTATTGCTGCAGCGCCTCGCGCAGGCCGGGCTGCGCAAGGCCCGGTGGAGCCATCTGAAGCATGGGCAGAAACCTACGGCGTTTCTTCTCTTCATGGTTCTGCGCGATGTCGGCGATCCGGTGCTGCAGAAACGGATTAAGGAAGCGGTCGCGCACGCTTGCCAGATAATCCCGCGCCTGCGCCAACTGGTTACTGGCCGCGAAAATCGGCAGCACCTCGTGCTCCCAGACCTCTTCAAGACTCCGCCGCATCGAGGCGTTGCTCATGGCCTGATAGACCGTCTCGTCAGCCGCCCGGCCCTCGCTCAACCAGCGCTCCGCAAGCCAGCTGTGCCCCAGATTGAGCATGAATAGCTTGAAATGCTCGTATTGCTGCAGTTCGCGAGTCAGCACGATGCACGGGTGCACGCAGGGCAATTGCAAGCCGTCCTGTTCCTCGATGGCCCAGAGCGCGTACGGCTCGGCGACCGCGCCGATGGGCTCGATCGGTTGCGAAACGATGCGATCGACCAGCGAGTTCGCCCAGCGACAGGTCTGCCGCAGGTAGTCGGAAAACGCTGTGGGCAACTGCCAGTCAGCGGCCAGGGCGATGATCAGATCACGCAGGACATCGCCATTGCGCGACACCAGTTCGCACGGGAACAACGACAGCGGCGCGTCGGGACTGACCTGCCAGCGATCATGCAGCAACACCAGCAATTTGGCAGGAAAGCTCAACGGCGCCGGCGCATCTCGACTCAAAAGTGCCGGCGTATCAGCGGCATCCAGCGCATAGCCCTTGTCACCGGTATTGGAAATCACCACCTGCACGTCTCGCTGCATCGCATGACGAATCAGCGGCCAGTCGCGCGCCGCGTTCAGCGCACCGGCAATCGAGGTGGACCAGCATTGCTCATCGATCGTGCGGCCCTGCTCGGTGCCCTGTATCCGCACCGGATAACCCGCCCCCCTGGCGAGCGCCTGCATCCGCCGGGCGCTGTCGGGACTGGCGGTGGTCTGCACCACGGTCACCTTGCCCAATGCCTGGCCCCGGCTGAGCGCCTGGGAGATGAACAGATCGGCATGGGCCTGAAGAAAACGACTCGTGCCAAATTGCAAAATGGGCGTAGACAGCGGATTGCTCATGGCCGTCTCCTAGCATTCGACGATGGCTTTGACCACGCCTTGGGCAGGGTCGAGCAACGTTGTGAAGCGCTCGGTGACTTCGGTCAGTTTCATCCGGTGGGTATTGAGCGCGGCATCGGGAATCAGACCATCGCGCAGGCATTGTTCGACATAACGGAAATCCTCGACGGTCGCGTTACGGCTGCCCATCAGCGTCGCTTCGCGCTTGTGGAATTCGGGGTCGGAGAAACTGATGGTGTCGCGCACGATGGACACCAGCACGTACTTGCCGCCGTGGGCGATGAACTCGAAACCGCGCTCCATGGCCTTGGCGTTGCCGGTGGCGTCATACACCACATCGAAAAATTCGCCCTGGGTCAGCGCCTCGAGCTGCTGTTTGTCGTGTTCTCCGATCAGCACCGCGGCGTCTGTCTGCAAGTGCTGCCTGCAAAACGCCAGACGGTCCTCTCGGGTGTCCAGCACAGTGACCTGAGCGCCGCGCAGCCGGGAAAAAATGGCCACCGCCATGCCGATCGGGCCGGTGCCGACCACCAGTGCGCGCTGGCCCTTTTGAATGTCCGAGCGACGCACAGCGTGGGCGCCAATGGAGAGAAACTCGATCATCGCCGCCTGATCCAGCGTCACCCCTTGGGCCTTGAGGACGAAGGCGTGCGGCAGGCTGAGGTATTCGGTGAAGGCGCCGTCGCGATGCACGCCCAGCACCTGAATCCGCACGCAGCAATTGGTTTTGCCCTGTCGGCAGGCGATGCAGTCGCCGCACGACAGGTAAGGCATCACGTACACCACGTCACCGGGTTCGAGTCCGCTGCCCGCCTCGCTTTGCTCGACGATGCCGGAGAATTCGTGGCCCATCACACGGGGGTATTCCAGAAACGGCTGGTTACCATTGAAGATGTGCAGATCGGTGCCACAGACGCCGACGCGCTTGATTCTGACCAGCGTCTCGCCGGGCGCGCGGGCAGGTTTCTGGCGATCCAGTGCCATCAGAGAGCCGGGTTTTTCGCATACGACGGTGAGCATGTCTCTTCTCCAGACCAGGCAGCCAGCGCGGACCGAGGCCAACGTCGCGCTCGCCGGGGTGATCTTTTGTTGTTGTGGTCCTGGGGTGCCGTCCAGTGCTGTGAGGACAGGCCTTGGTGCTGGAAAAAAGCTACACACGCAGCTCGGCATTGGCAAGACCAATTCAATCTAAATGATATTGGCCTTACCGCCTCGAAAGGACGACGAAGGCTTTCCGGCAGTCGACAGGCGGCTGTCAACCGAACGCGCGCATGGTTATGATCGGTGCCCATGATCCCCTCACTGCCGATCCGCTCCCCTTGCCCGCCCGGCGCCTGTGTCTGCGACCGCGAGCGCCTGCTGGAAACTTCCGGCACAGACCTGCGCATCCTCTGCCTGACCCGCCAGGAAGAAAAGCGCCTGCTGGAACGACTGGAAAACATCGTCAGTCTGAGCGACCTGGAGCACATGCAGCGGCGCATGTTCGAGCAGCTCGGCATCCGCCTTCATGTCGCGCCTGGCGTGAACGAAGTGCGCAGCATGCGCGGGATCATCATCGACATCGCTGAGTTGCCCGGCATGTGCCGCAAGACCCGGGCCGCCATCCCTGCCGCCATTCGCCGTGGTCTGGAAAAACACCCCGAAATCGCCTGGAGCCTGCTCAACGCCCACGACCTGTTGCGCGACGCTTAAAGGCCGGATGGCCTGCCACACCCGATGTGCCGGACGCACAGGCCATTGCTCAATGGTTTACTTTTCCCACGCAGCCTTGGCGATCGCCAGTCCGTGCAGGCCATTGTACTCGGCGCGAGCCGGCGGCTCCCAACCCTGCAGCAACGAGGCGTCGAGGTCGTAGATTTCCACGCCCAACGGCCGACAGACCGTCAGCGGATCCTGTGCTTCCGGGCCCCACATCGGCAGCGACAAGTCTCCGCCCGGGCAGGTGGACAGTGCGCACAGCAGGTCTATCTCGGCGAAAAACTCCAGGTAATCGCCCTTCTGCGCCGGGCAGGCCTTCATGAAATACATATCGTCGTGATTGAGGCCCGTGCACTGGAAGATATTCAGCACGTCATGCACATCGAATTCGGTCAGCCCGTGCGGCAGCACTGCGCGCGTCAGATTGGAATGGCAGTGATGATGAAAATCCTCCCCCGTGAGCATTTTGTTCACGTACGGATCGCAGCGCGTTCCGAGCAAATCGTGCAGCCGACCGCCGTGCTCGTCGATGCCGTAACTCGCCAGGCTGTCATCGGTGATCGTGACCATCGGCCGCAGAAACGGCAGGTTCGACCACAGACGATCGTGGGTGCTGACGTGGGCGCCTTGCAGCTGGCGGGTGCGCGCGGCCCACATGCGCTCCCGTGGGTCGTTGGCGTTCCAGACGTTGAAATCGCCCACCTGCGGGCCGACCGGGGTGGTCACACGAAACACCTGCCCGGCCTTGACCTTCCAGGCGCGTCCAGTGCGAATCGGCACCTCGAATTGCTCGACCAGCGTGCGGCCGTCCCGACGCTCGCGGATGCGCTCATAAAAGGCGGTATCGACCTGCAGCGCTGCGCCTTTGCTGACCTGATAGGCGGCTGGGTAGTCTTTGTACATGGCAATCTCCTGTTCACTGTCTGGCAGCGCTGGCAAGCAGATCCAGCGCCTGGGTTTCGGAATCGTCGAGGTAACTGCTCATGGCCTGGTCGGCGTCACGCCGGTGGCCATCGATCAACAGTTGGTGGATATGCCGGTCGCGTTCGAGCCAGGGTCCCTGGTAGCGGGCTTCGTCGGGGGCAGCGGAAAACACCAGGCGCATCTGCGCGACGATGTTGGTGAAGAACTCATCGAACGAAGGGCTGTGCAGCAGACCGACCACCTGTTGATGGAAGCGCAGGCTGTGGGTGCCGAAAGCGCGCCAGTCCTCGCGTTCGCACGCCAGTTCCGCGGCTTCGATCGCATTGCCCATCCGCGCTGAGCGGTCGTCGACCAGCGGCATGCCCACCAGAATCGCCTGTGATTCCAGCGTGCGACGGACCCTGAACAGATCGCGGACATCGTCCCCGCTCAGGCGCCGGACCATCACGCCTCTGTGTCGCACGTACGTGGTCAGGCCTTCGCGGCCCAGCAAGTGCAGCGCTTCGCGCACAGTGTTGCGCGAGGCGCTGTAGCGACGCACCAGCTCGCTTTCCACCAACGCCATGCCCGACAGCAATCGGCCATTGATGATGTCTTCGCGCAGCTCGTGAGCGACCTGATCGGCCAGCGACAGGCCGTTTGCTTTGGCAATGGACACGTACGACACTTCCTGAACGAGCGGGATTGTTCAACAACCCGGTTGCGTTCAGGACAGCACAGCGCGTGCCAGTTTCAAGCCGCTGGTCTTTACAGCGAGACACATTCAGATCGCTACGCCAGGCGCTTGCGCCGCATCGCCTCCACCGCCTGAGCAAAATGCGTCATCTCCCAACGTTCCCTCAGCGCCTGCTCAAGCAACTGTTGTCCGGTCTGGGGCGCCATGCCGTGCAGTGGTGGATCGGTGTCCAGATTGGTCGGGAAGGAATAACCGTCAGCGCTCATGGCGATCACCGCCTGCAGGCTGTCCTCATCCAGGTCGCCTTGCGCCACTCGCTTGAGCAGCGACGGATACAGCGCCAGCATCATCTCTTCGCGATTGACCGTCTCCATGGGTTTGCCGAACGCCGAGGAAATCTGCAGCAGGTTGGCCATCCGGTATTGGTCCGGGGTGCGGTTGGTGCCCGCTGCGTGGAACAGCGCCGGGTTGAAGAACAGCAGGTCACCCTTGTTCAGCGGCAACTGGATCGCGTGGCTTTGGAAGTAATCGATGAAACGCGGATCACGCCACGCCAGATAGCCGGGCTCGTACCGCTGGGAAAACGGCAGCAGCAGCGTCGGCCCGGTTTCCAGCGGCATGTCGGTGTGCGCCACGGCGCCTTGCAGCGTCAGGTTCTGCGACAGCCGATGCAGTGGCAGAGGGAATCGCTGCGCCACCTCATTGCTCTGGAAACCCAGATGGTAATCCCGATGGGGCTGTTGCGCCTGGCCGCCCGGTGTCACCACGTTGACCTGCGCCGTGGCCTGAAAATACGGGCCCAGCCACGCCTCGGCGATCAGCCCGAGCAACGGATTGGCGTAGTACTCGATGAACGAATCCGGCGAATGCCTGGCGGCTTTCTGCAGCGAATTCCAGATCCGCTGATTGGCCCCGGCGCGGGCGAAATGATCGGCGCGCACGACGCTGGCCGCTTCTCCGGCAATGATCTGGCGAAACACTTCGCTATGACGATCGATCACGGCAAGGTCAGGGTAAGCATCGCGCACCACCATCACACCCGGGCCGTCGCGGAACAGGTGATGCAGCTCGCCCATCAACGCCTGGCGATCCTGGCCTTGAACGCGGCGCATCGTATCGGCCCGGTAGATCACCACGCGACTGACCACCTCCTGCGCGTTGGGGTAATCCGCGGCCTTGACCGGTTGCTCGCACAACGCGGCAAAGGCGTTCACATCGATGTCGGCAGCGCTGCCGAACAGACTGAACGGCGCCGTCACAGCTCACCACCCTTGACGCCGTCCAGCGACAACGCCGCCATCGGCCTCGGTGTGGAGCCGTCGCCGCAGCCGATGATGCCTTGCTCCATGTCGATGACCGCGCCGGTGGTCATGCCCGACTGGTCGGACAGCAGGTACGCGACGCTGTTGGCGACCTCCTGAGGCTTGAGCAATCGACCGAATGGCGACTGCGCTTCGGCGTGTTCCAGCCAGCCGTCTTCGGCGGCGTGGTACTGGCGCTGAATCTGGTCTTCGTGGGGCGTGTCCATCCAGCCGATGTTCAGCCCATTGACGCGAATACGATTGCGCAACGTGCTGAACGCAACGTTTTTGGTGAGGACCGCCAAGGCGCCTTTCGACGCGGCGTAGGCCGACAGAAACGACTGCCCGCCATGACCCGACACACTGAGAATGCTGACGATCGAGCCTTCCACCTGATCAGCGATCATCAGCTTGATGCATTCCTGCATGAGGAAGAACGGCGCCCGGACATTGACCGCGAAGATCCGGTCGAACAGCTCCGGCGAGGTGTCGATGATGGTGCCACGGTCAGACATTCCGGCGCAGTTGACCAGCCCGTGGACGGTCCCGAAATGCGTTTTGGCGGCGGCAACGACCCGTCGGCAGTCCTCGACGCTTTCCATATCGGCTTGCACGAAGAACGCCTGACAGTCGCCTTCCGCCAGCCGCCGCACTTGCTCTTCGCCCATGTCTCGGCTGCGCCCGCAAATGATCAGGCCGGCCGCACCGCGCGCTGCAAGGGTGTGTGCCACGGCGGCGCCCAGCCCCTGGGTACTGCCGGTCACAATGAAACAGCGACCGCTGAACGATCGGGAAAGATCCGGAACACAAAGTTCACGTACTGACATGCCTGGCTCCCGCTGTTGTTGTTTTGGGGTTCAGAAAAGTCCGTCATGACGATGGAAATAAAATTCCATCTGTACAACGAATGGAACTGAGACTAGCATTGCGATCACCTCATTGAGGCTTGAATCGACCTCAACAAGACCTCATAAAAAGCTCACTTCAAGCCAGGGAATCGACATGCTGGACCGCGCCAGGCGTTTCTCGATCAAGCAAATCGCAGCTCAGGCGGGCGTCAGCAAAGCCACGGTCGATCGGGTGTTGCATGAGCGCGGCAGCGTGCATTACCAGACCAACCGGCGTATCCAGCAGGCCCTCGAAGAACTCGAGGCACAGGAAAAGTCAGGCCCCGCCGTTGGCCGGACCTTGCACATCGACATCATCCTGCACACACCCAAGCGCTTCAGCGACGCGGTGCAGGAAGCCATCCACGCACAACTGGGCAATCTGGCGCCGTTCCGCATCTTTCCGCGCTATCACCTGTATCAGGAAATCGACACTCAGCAGATGCACGACCTGATCGTGCGCTGCATCGGCAAAGGCAGTCAGGGCCTGATCCTCAAGGCTGCCGATGAGCCGCCGATCAACGAGGCGGTCAACCAGGTCACGGCCGCAGGCATCCCGGTGGTCACACTGGTGTCGGACCTGCCCCAGAGTGAACGCATCGGCTACATCGGCATGGACAACCGCACGGCCGGGCAGACGGCGGCCTATCTGATGTCGCGCTGGCTGGACACCGGCCCGCAGGATGTCGCGGTAGTGATCAGCAGCGAACTGTTTCGCGGCGAAGAAGAGCGCGAGATGGGCTTTCGCACCTGGTTGCGCAGTCGTGCGCCGCATCTGCGCGTGGTCGACGTCAGTGGTGGCTTCGGTGTCTATCAACCGACCCTCGCGCGGATGACTCAGGCGTTGCATGACCACCCGTCGATCAAGGCGGTCTACAGCGTCGGAGGCGGCAACCGGGCAATCGTCGACGCCTTTCAGGCGCTGGAGCGTCCACTGGCGGTGTTCATCGGTCACGACCTCGATCAGGAAAACCGTCAGTTGCTGGCCGAGGAGAAAATCGCGGCCGTCATCGATCACAACCTGCAGGTCGATGCACGACAGGCATTCCTGCACCTCCTGCAATTTCATCGTTTATGCACAGTCGATCCGATCACCTCCTCCCAGGTGCAGATCGTGACACCGTTCAATCTGGCGCACTGACAGGCGTCGCCTTCCAGACCGATCTACCCGATAACAACAATCCCAGGAGATCCACCCATGTTACGCATTGCAGTTCTCGGCGCAGGCCGCATCGCCAACATCCACGCCGCCAACGTGGCGGCCAATCCGAACGTGCAACTGTCGGTGATCGCCGACCCCTGGCGCGAAGGCGTTGACGCGCTGGCGGCCAGGCTGGGCTGCGCGGCGGCGTATGACTGCGCCGAGGCCATCGCCCGGGACGATGTCGACGCGGTGGTGATCGGCACCCACACCGACACGCACATCGACTACATGCTGCGGGCGGTCAAGCTGGGCAAGCCGGTGCTGTGCGAAAAGCCGATCGATCTGGACTTCGGCAAGGCTGCACAGGCGGTCGAAGAAGTCGAGCGCCTCAACGGCAACGTCATGCTGGGCTTCAATCGGCGCTTCGACCCCGACACCCTGCAAATGCGCAAGGCCATTGCCGCTGGCGAGATCGGCGAGGTGCGTCAGGTGATCATCACCAGTCGCGACCCTGGACTGGCGTCGCTGGACAACCTCAAGCACTCCGGCGGTATTTTCCGCGACATGACCATTCACGACTTCGACACCGCCCGCACGCTGCTGGGGGAAGAGCCGGTCGAGGTGATCGCCATCGCCAGTCGTCTGGTGGACCCCGATCTGGCGCAGCTGGACGACTGGGACAGCGTGATGGTGCTGCTGCGCACTGCGTCGGGCAAGCAATGCCACATCAATTGCTGCCGCGAGGCCGTCTACGGTTACGACCAGCGCCTGGAGGTGTTCGGTTCCAAGGGCATGATCCTCAACGACAACCATCGCCCCAGCAGTGTTCGCACTTACAGCGCCGGCCAGACCGAAGTGCGCGAGCCGTTGCTGAACTTCTTCCTCGAACGTTATGCCGATTCGTATCGCATCGAACTCAACCAGTTCATCGACGCCGTGCGCGCGCACCAGCCGTTGCCGACCACCGCGCGGGATGGCCTGAAAGCCCTGCATCTGGCCAACTGCGCACTGGAATCGATCAGGACCGGACGAGCGGTCAAGGTCGAGCTTTGATCACAATCACCCACCCACAGTGCAGCACCCGGCCCTGACGGAGGCTGCACGCGGTTACTTGAAATCCCGGCTGCGCACATCAAGACCGGTGAGCAGCGGAGTCAGGTCGAACATCCGTTGCGCAATGATGTGGCGCACACCCTTCTGGTATTCGAACTTGCCGAATACCTGCAGCAGTTGCGACCCCACAAGAACCTTGCGCTGGCGTTCAGCCAGGTCGCGCCAGACCACCACGTTGATCATCCCATGCTCGTCTTCCAGCGTGACGAACGTGACGCCGCTGGCGGTGCCCGGCCGCTGGCGGCCCACCACAAGCCCGGCGACGCTGAAATTGCGGCCATGCTCTTCAGTCAACAGGTCCTTCGAACTGCGAAAGCGTCTGGCTGACAACTTATTGCGCAACAGCGCCATCGGATGCGGACCCAGCGTGGTGCCGAGGGTGTCGTAATCGGCCACCAGATCCTGGGCCACGCTGGGCAGAGGTAAAACGACCTGCGCTTCTTCGCCGAAGCAGTCATCGCCGAATAACGGACGCTGCACCTCGACGCCGGCTATTTCCCAACGCGCGCGGTGGCGATGACCGACCAGACCGCGCAATGCCCCGGAGTCCGCCAGTGAGGCACGTGCGCGGTTATCCAGATCGGCGCGTACGCACAAATCGGTGACGTCCTTGAATGCACGTTGCTGGCGGGCCTGCTCGACACGCCGGGCGTCTTCCTCGCGAAAACCACGAATCATGCGCATGCCCATGCGGATCGCCAGGTTGCGGGTGTAATCGGGATGTTCGACCGGCTCCAGTGAACAGTCCCAGTCGCTGTAACGCACATCCACCGGACGCACTTCAATGTAATGACGTCGGGCGTCCTGCAGCAGTTGATCCGGACTATAGAAACCCATCGGCCAGCTGTTGATCAGGGCGCAGGTAAACGCCGCCGGTTCGTGGCATTTGAGCCAGCAACTGGCGTAGGTCAGCAAGGCGAAACTGGCGGCGTGGGACTCGGGAAAACCGTAGCTGCCGAAGCCTTTGATCTGTTCGAAAATGCGATGAATGAATTCGTCGGGATAGCCCTTTTCCTTCATCCGTTCACTGAGCCGGACCCGGTGCGGCTCGAGCCCGCCATGGCGTTTCCAGGCGGCCATTGAGCGGCGCAGTTGATCGGCTTCGCCCGGCGAATAATCGGCGGCAACAATCGCCAGCTGCATGACCTGTTCCTGAAACAGCGGCACGCCGAGGGTTCGCTTGAACACCTCTTCGAGCGCTTCGGAGGGATACGTCACCGCCTCCTCGCCATTTCTGCGACGCAGATACGGATGCACCATATCGCCCTGAATCGGGCCCGGCCGGACGATCGCCACTTCAATGACCAGATCGTAGAAGGTCTTGGGCTTCAGGCGCGGCAGCATCGACATCTGTGCCCGCGATTCGATCTGGAACACGCCGACGGTGTCGGCACGGCTGATCATCTCGTAGGTCGGCCGGTCTTCGGCGGGAAGCGTGGCAATGGTCCAGCGTTTATGCCGATGCAGTTCAACCAGATCAAAGGTGCGGCGCAGCGCGCTCAACATGCCCAGCGCCAGAATGTCGACCTTGAGCAGGCCCACCAGATCCAGATCGTCCTTGTCCCACTGGATGATGGTTCGGTCGGCCATGGCCGCGTTTTCCACCGGCACCAGGGTTTCCAGCGGGTGCTCGGAAATCACGAACCCGCCGGGGTGTTGCGACAAGTGGCGGGGAAATCCGATCAGTTCGCCGGTCAGCGCCATGACCCTGCGCAACACCGGGCTGTCGGGTTCGAAGCCGCATTCGCGCAGGCGCTCGACAGGCGGCATGCTGTCGCTCCAGCGGCTGAAGCAGTCGGCCAACGCGTTGATCTGGTCCGGTGGCAAGCCCAGCACCCGCGCCACATCCCGGACCGCTCCGGCACCGTGGTAAGTGCTGGCCACCGCAGTCAGCGCCGCCCTGCCCCGGCCGTATCGGCGAAACACATATTGCAGGACTTCTTCACGGCGTTCGTGCTCGAAATCCACGTCGATGTCGGGTGGCTCGTTACGCTCCTCGGAAATGAAGCGCTCGAACAGCAGATTGCCTTTGGCCGGGTCGAGCTCGGTGATGCCCAGCACGAAACACACCGTCGAGTTGGCTGCAGAACCCCGGCCCTGGCACAGAATGCTCTGCTCGCGGGCAAAGTTGACGATGTCGTGGACGGTGAGGAAGTAGCTTTCGTACTTCATCGTCGCAATGATCTTCAGCTCTTTCTCGATATTCTGCCGCGCCACCTCCGGAACGCCGTCAGGCCAACGCCAGCGGGCACCGGCTTCGGTCAGTTTTCGCAACCAGCTCGTGGGCGTGAACCCGGCAGGCACCAGTTCATGGGGATACTCATAGCGCAATTGGCCAAGATCGAAGGTGCAACGTCGGGCAATGACCAGCGTTTCGGCCAGCAACTGCGCGGGATACAGTTCGGCCAGCGTCGCGCGCGGGCGCAAATGCCGCTCGCCATTGGCGAACAGTCGATGCCCGGCCTCCGCGACAAGGGTGTGATGTCGGATGGCAGTCATGGTGTCCTGCAGAGCGCGTCGGCCACGAGCATGCATATGCACATCGCCACTGGCCACCGGCGGTATGCCCAGCGAACGTGCCAATGCCAATAACGTGTTCAGTCGCAGGTGATCATCCGGCCCACGGTGCAGCTGAACGCTCAGCCAGAGATCGTGGTGAAAAATACCGCGCAGCCATTCGCCGTGTTCCCGGCGCACCTCGGCAGGCTGATCCAGGTCCGCCACCCATAACGCGAGCAAGCCTTGTACGGGCTGCAATAAATCTTCGCGCAGCAGGCGGTATTCGCCTTTCTTGCTGCGCCGCCGACCTTGAGTGATCAGGCGACACAACGCCTGATAACCCTGCAGGTTCTCCACCAGCAACACCACTTTAGGCCCGTTCTCGAGGGTGATCTCGCTGCCGATGATCAGCGGCAGCTCGGCGTCACGGGCAGCCTGCCAGGCACGCACGATGCCCGCCAGCGTGCATTCATCAGTGATCGCCAGCGCCTGATAACCGTGCTGTTTTGCCCGCTCGAACAGTTCCTTGGCGCTGGATGCGCCGCGCTGGAAGCTGAAATTCGACAGGCAATGCAGCTCGGCGTATTCGCAGCTCATGCAAACCAGCCATGCAGCACCAGGCCGCTGTCATCGCCCACCTTGCGGTAGGCCCAGCCGCGCTGTCCGTTGCGGGTTTCGACGAGAAAATAATCACGGCGCACATCGCCGCCGTCCCACCAGCCGGATTCAATCCGTTCGGGCCCTGCCAGCACACGCACGCCAGATTCGACCAGCGTTTCCGGCTCACGCAGCAGCCACCCCGGACGCGGCACATTGTGGGTGATTTTCGCCGGTTTGCCCGGGCTGACTGGCGACCAGGCACACTCCGGGCGATGGTCGGCCTGAAACCCGAGACCGCCTACGGCATCGTCTCCCAACCGGGCGCGCAGTCGCTCGCGTAATTGCTCCCAGGGCATGCTTTGCTGTGGGCGGTCGTCGAACAGCTCGCGGTGGGACGGCACAAATGCCGGCAAGTCCCTGGCCTGCAATCTCAAGGCACGAACCGGCGAAGGGACTTCCACCTGTTCCAGACGCCCACGGGCCAGCTCGAAGAGCATGTTGGCTTCACGTTCGGCGCTGAGCAATCCAACGGGTATCAAGGTGTCCGGCGCCACGCTGCCCACACTGGGCACGTGCTCCAGATGGATGACGAAACGCTGCACGCCGCTGTCCCGCCCGGCCAGGAACAGCGCCAGATCGGCGATCATCCGCTTGAGCGGAAACAGCAGCGCCTGATGGGATTCAACGTCGAAATTGAGCTCGATGCGGGTGTCGAAATGGTCGGGCGGCACGTAGCACTCAAGGGCCATGGGCCTGCGCCCGAACAAGGTGTCCAGGTGTTGCAGCACAGTCGCCGGAAAGCGCCGAGCCAGGGTGTCGCGGGGCAAGGCCTGCACCTGTCTGACCCTGTGCAGGCCCATGCGCGCCAGTGCCGACGCCACCTCCTGCGGCAGGCCGATCCGGTTGACCGGCATCTGATCGAGCACCTGCTGCAGACTGTCGTGGTCATTCACCGCCAGACCGTCGTGGGCGTTGGCGAGCATGCGCGCCGCCAGCGGATTGGGCGCCGCAACAATGCGATGACTGAACCCCAGCCCGGTCAGTTCCTGTCGCAGGCGCGCTTCGAACACAGGCCAGGGGCCAAACAGGCCGAAGCTGGATTCAACCTCCATCAGCAGCACTCGCGGGTACTTCAGGCTGACATGGGAACTGAAGCGATAGGCCCAGGCTGCCAACAGCCGTTGCCAGCGCTCAGTTTCATCCGGATCGTAATCGACGGTGTCGAACTCGCGGGTCATGGCATGGGCTGCCGTCAGCGACTGACCAGGACGCAACCCCAGTTCACGGGCGGCAGGATTGACAGTCTGCAGAACACGGCGCTGGGCGCTGCCGCTGATCAATGCCAGAGGACGTTCAGGGTCGGCGCGACGACGCATGACGCCGTCCAGCGCCAGTTGCGGCAGCAGGACACAAGCCCAGAGCATGGGAACCTCAGGCGTCGGTGGTAAAAGGAATGGGTGATGAAGGCGCCAGCCCGCCACGGCATTTGAGCACCCGTAACTGGTGGGGTCGCATGTCGATGGCGATGCGCAAGGCGGCCGGAGACGGATTGGCGGCCGCTTGCTGTTCCCGACAAGCGAAGGCCAGGGTTTCCCCGGTTTCGGCGGCCACTTGCAGCCGTCTCAAGGCGCGGTCATCAACTTTGTTCGGCCAGCACAACACCGCACCGCAACTGCCTGAGCGCAGACATTGCTCGACCGCCCATAAGGCATCACGCTCGCTGGCCTCGATCACCGACAACTGCCGCAGATCGATGCCCGCCGCCTGCCAGGCCTGCGCGTAAGGCACGTAAGGCGGTGCGATCAGCACGATGCGCTCGCCACTGTCGGCCAGCCGCGCCAGGGTCGGCCATAACAGGCGCAATTCGCCGCAGCCGTCGGCCGGGATCAACACTTCGGTGAGGGCCGCCGGGGGCCATCCGCCCATCGGCAAAGCGGCATCGAGCAAGGCGTGCCCGGTGGGCTGGGCGGCGACCGGCTGAACCTCCGGACGGCCTTTCCAGACTCGACGCTCGTCCAGCAGCGCGTCGAGGCTGACCACTGCGCCCATCATTCTCGGCGCACCAGCCCGCAGAACACGCCTTCGATGGCGAAATCCTGATCGGGCCCGACAATGATCGGCTGATAGGCCGGGTTGCGTGGCAACAGCCGAAGCTGGTCGTTGCCGCGCTCCAGACGCTTGATGGTGACTTCGCCATCGAGCCGTGCCACGACGATCTGCCCGTCTCGGGCATCGGCACTTTGCAGGATGCCGACCAGATCGCCGTCGAATATGCCGTCCTCGATCATCGAGTCGCCCGTGACCCGCAACAGGTAATCGGGGACGCGCATGAATGTGCGGCTGTCCAGGGTGAAGGTGTCGTGGTGATCGATGTCCGGACCGATGGGCGCACCTGCCGCCACACGGCCCAGCACGGGAATTTCCAGCATGTCCGGACGCCGCGTGGCTTCAACCAGGCGAATACCGCGAGCCTGATTGGCCGTGACCTCGATGAGGCCGGCTTCAGTGAGCGCCACAATGTGTTTGCGCGCCACACTGCGCGACGCGAAACCGAAGGCTTCGCTTATTTCTGCCAGGCTGGGTGGCTGGCCATGCTGGGCGATGCGATCGCGAATGAACGTCAGGATAGCAGCGCGTCGGGGAGTCAGAGTCGTCATGGAGTACATTTGTACTCTTTTTGCCGAACACTGAACAGCGCCTTTTATCCGCTGATGACATTTCCCACATCAGAGAACGCGAACATCAGGCGATTGGCCGACGTGAACAGCCATCGTCACGTCAGCCACTCACGCTGGTCAGTGGCCGAACAGCGCCTGAATCTGCGGGTACGTCAGGTTGCTCTGGGTAACGGGCTCCGAAAGGCCCTGCTCGAGGAACCCCCGGGCCAGAATTTCAGCTTGCCCCCACAAGGTCTGGGCGACGCTGGACCCGGCGCTCAAGCGGTGCACGCCCAGCTTCGCCAGGCCTTCGGCATCAGGCAGGCCTGGCCGCGCCAACAGGTTGATCGGCAGGTCAACGCCCTGCACCACGGCCTCGATCTGCCCGACATCCACCAGCGCGGCGACGAACAGCCCGTCCGCGCCCGCCTGCCGGTACAGGTTGCCGCGCTTCAGCGTTTCCTCGACGCGTAGCCCTTCGTCGACCAGGCTGGCGAGGTAAACGTCGGTGCGGGCATTGATGAATACGTCCAGGCCGCTGTTCGCCGCCATGGTTTTGATCGCCTCAATCTTGCGCGCCAACAGGTGCGGCGCATCGGGCCCGTCTTCCAGATTGATGCCCACGGCGCCTGCATCGAGGATGCGCTTGACGTTCTGCGCGACGGTGTGCGGATCGTCGGAGTAGCCGTTTTCAATGTCCACCGACAGCGGCACCTTGATCAGCTTGGCAATACTGGCCACCACGCTGACCGCCACGTCCATCGGCAACTCCCGCCCGTCGGCATAGCCCTGAGCCCAGGCGACACCGGCGCTGGTGGTGGCGATGGCCTTGGCGCCGACGCTTTCGAACAGCCTGGCGCTGCCCGCATCCCAGGCATTGGGCAGGCGCAGGACGGTGGGCTGGTGGTGCAGATCGCGAAACGTTTGGGCAGAAGCAGGCATGTTTCATCTCCTTGGGGTGACACTCAATGAGGGCGGAGCAGCATCTTGCGCTCCCGCCGGACGTGGCCAGCGCTGAGTCTAGAACAGCGATCCCTGCAGCGACGGGAGCGCTTGCGCTTGCGTGTACGACGCTGGCAGGCGGTGCCCCTCCAACGTCAGCAACCACTGCTTGGCGCTGAGTCCGCCGGCGAACCCGGTCAACGCACCGGAGCTGCCAATCACGCGGTGGCACGGCGCGACGATGGAGATCGGATTGCGCCCATTGGCCGCGCCCACGGCACGCACCGCCGCCGGATTGCCGACCTGGACAGCGATCTCGCGATAGCTGCGGGTCTCACCGAAGGGAATGGTCAGCAACGCCTGCCAGACTTTCTTCTGGAAGTCGGTGCCGTGAAAGTCCAGGGCCAGTTCGAACTGATTGCGGGTCCCGGCGAAATACTCGGCAAGCTGCGCCTGTGCGCGCTGAATGATCTCGCTGCCACGGTCCTCGGCCATCTCACCCAGAAGTACACGGTTTGCGCGCTCATGTTCCCAGAGAATGGCCGCCAGGCACTCGCCCTTGGCGACCAGCTTCAGCCGACCGACCGGGGAATCGACAAAACGGTAGGTAAAGGTCATCAGGGTCACTCCTTATCTACAGTCGTACGCTGCGAACGGCGGCGCAGCGGGGTGTGTCCATACTATCGGTCGACGCGTGTGCGGCGGGCCATCCAGTTCTTGCGATCGAATGCCGAATCAGCCGCCTTTGGCCTTGCCGGCGACATCCGCGGCCGAATTCCAGATGTGCATCGCCGCGTAGGCGCGCCACGGTTTCCAGGCCTCTGCACGGACTTTGTGCAGCGCCAGCCGCGTCAGGCTCGGGTCCTGCAAGGTCATGAGATTCATCAACACCAGATCCGAGGCCGGCCACGCGTCCGGGTCGCGCCAGGCGCGCATCGCTACATATTCGACGGTCCACGGGCCGATGCCTGACAGCGCCAGCAACTGGCGCCTGCGCTCATCGACATGGCCCGCGCGCGCATCGAGGACGAGCTCGCCACTGGCAACCGACGCCGCCAGACGCTGCAAAGTGTCAACGCGCTTGCCAGGCATGCCGATCTTGTCCAGGTTCGCGCGCGCCAATGCATCTGGCGTCGGGAAACGCCAGGCCAGTGGTTCGCTGGCGCTTTCGCCAATCTGAACCCCGGCCCGCTGCACCAGCCTGCCGACGATCGTCGTCGCGCCTTTGACGCTGACCTGCTGGCCGACGATGGTGCGCACCACCAGCTCGAAACCTGAAAACGCCCCCGGCACCCGCAGCCCCGGGCGTGCCTGTACCAACGACGCCAGCCAAGGGTCGCTCGCCAGACTGGGGTCGATGACGTGAGGGTCCGCGTAGAGATCGAACATGTGCGAAACCGGCACGACCAGTTCATCGATATGGCGGCTGACTTCGCCGTGAACGGTGACAATCAGGTGATCCGTGTGCGGCGCCAGCGCCACCGACAACGTGCCTGCACTGCCGTTGAACTCGATGTTGCGCAGGTACACGCCATCGATCACTGCCTCGACGCCGGCCGTCACCCGGGCAGCGAAGAAGTCGAGCATGCGCTGCCAGTCAAAAGGCCGCTTGAACGGCAGTTGACGGGTGGCCTGAAGGTGATCGGTCTGCAGCATGTCGAAGGGGCCGGAAATAAAACGTCAGCAGGAAGCTAACGCAATCTGCACGCGGATACAAAACCTCGGCGCACCGTAGCTCACGTCGGGCAGCCGATTGCCCCGTCATTCAGGTTCTGCTTGTGGTTCTCGTAGTGCAGCGTGGCCTTGCCGTTGTCCCACTTGAGCGTCAGCACCAGCACCGAATCGAAGTCATCGCCAATCCACTCGTCGACCAGCTTGAGGTCCTTGCCCGAGGCTTCTTGCGCGACCTTGTTGATCAATTCGGGCAGATAGCCATGGGACCAGGCCGTGTAGATCGTGGCGTTGTGGTATTTGTCGCGCATCAATTCGTCGGCCAGGTCGCCGGTGTCGTTGGCGGCGTAGTCGATGTTGACCGGCAGGCCCAGTTTGATCGCGCTCGGGCCGACGGTCATCAGCGGGCGCAAATAGCTGTAGGAATGATCGCCCTCACCTTCTTCGACATGACGACTGGGGTTGGCAGCAAAGATGAAATCGGCCTTGCCGAAGGTCTCGGGCAATACAGTGGACAGGTCGATGGCGCGATTCAGGCCTTGGCAGTTCAATTGCCCCAGGCCCATGTCGGGCTTCTCAGCGTGCCGCAGAAACACCAGCGTTTGCGTGCCGCTCTTGGGCTCGGCGTGGACACCTTTGCCGGCGGCGAACCAGAAAATAGCAGTGCAGACGATGAGTACGGGCGGCAGAAGCCAGGTTAGACGCTGAAATGCGCGTGAGATGGCAAGTGAATCGGAAATGCTCATAAAGGCCCGGTGCTGTTCATGCGTGAGGGGCGCGAGGCCCTGTTCAACGTCCCTGTCGCATCTTCTGCGCCTCAAGCGTCACGAGGCTTCATGTCCCTATAAAGAATGACCATGAGAGGAGAAAATGCTTGAGAGGTTGCACGCAAACGTCTGATTTACCGGATTATTCGCCGAACGGTCGACTGCATCGCCTCAAGCAGCGTCGGCCTGAGGGGTATATCGGCTGCAGATTATGGCGCTGATCACCACGGCAAGACCTGCCAGGCTGTAAACCCAGACCGGCGATGCGATCGGCAAGACCACGCCCGCCAGCAACGGACCGACCCCGGCGCCGACGTCGCGCCAGACCGCATTGCCCGCCAGCGCCTGAACACGCCCGGTGCCGGGGTTACGTTCGGCGACCAGGGTGGTCACCAGAGGCAGCTGCAACGCCCGCAGAATCAGCACGCCGCCTGCGCCGATGATCAGCCAGTGCAGGCCGAACGCGGTCAGCGCCACGGCCGTCGCTGCGGAAAACACCACCAGCATGCGCACCGCGCCGAAGCTGTCAGCGGCACGCCCACCGAGCGGGCTCAAGAGCATCTCCGAGACATACCGCAGCGCCAGCAACACCCCGGCGATCACCACCGCGTTACCTCCCAGCACATGCTGCGCCTGTAGCGACAGGCCGAAAATGAACAGCCCGTCCAGCGCGACGCCTTCGATGAATGACCACATGGCCACGCTGTCCGGCCGCTTGAACCGACGCCCGCTGCGACTCGGCATCGCGTGAGGCGCTGCGGGCAGGCCCCGGGCCAGCCACAGCCCCACTAACGAACACAGCGCCAGAATCAGAAAAATCAGCCGCGGCCCGAAGTACAGGCTGATCAGTGCGCCGATCGGCAACGCCAGCATCGGCCCGACCGCGATGATCGCGCGGGATCGCCCGGAGCGGCGCGCCGCCCCGCCCGCCTCTGAAGTGGCCAGCGCCTGGGTGGAAAGATTGAGCGCGGCGTAACTCAGGCCCCACCCCAGCCGCAGCACCAACAGCATCCAGAACCCGGTGATGAACGAGTTGCCCAGCGCGCAGATGACGGACACCAGCGCCGCCAGCGTCAACGCCGCCCTGTCGCCCCGTTCGGCATAAAAACGCACGACATAGCCGTAGCCGAAAATCCGCACCAGCCGATTGGCTGCCAGCAGCACCCCGGCCTGGGCCAGGCTGACGCCGAACGCATCGGCGTTCATCGGCAACAGCAGGTACAGCAGCACATCGCTGGGCAGGCACAAACCGAGAATGGTGGCGGAACGTCGGGAGGCAAGATCGGCATTACGGGCAGCGTCGGCAGGCATGCGCGGAAAGGTCCTGTAACAAATTTGTAGCAGGAGCATGACCACCGGCGAGGCGTCTGACAACCGCATCAGCGCATTTTTTCTAGCGGAAATCCTGACAGCGACCCCGCGCAGCGACCTCCTAAAGGGCATCACCCAGCAAAGTGTTTCTCCAGCAACAGCACCTCAGCAAATTGCCACTCATTCAACTGCTCCGAAACCTCCGGCAGCAGTAAAGGGTGCGATCTACGCGAGCAGTTGCATGGCACAAAGCCTGCAATATTCCATTTATGCAGGCTGACTCGTGCTGACTGCTGATTTCGACATAAGCAGCCACGCGCAGCTTCCGCCCTCCGAATGGATATGAACATGACCGTTTTTTCCCGCATTCCCACCGCGTTGAAGCTTTTGGCCGGTGCCTTGGCCCTGACCCTGCATCCGCTGACCCAGGCGGCAGAAGCTCCGCCAGCCGAGCTTCACCTCGATTACGCCTATTACTCCCCTGTCAGCCTCGTGCTCAAACATTTTGGCTGGCTGGAGAAGGCGCTGCCCGAAACGAAAGTCACGTGGGTTTTCAGTCAGGGCAGCAACCGTTCGCTGGAATACCTGAACAGCGGCGGCGCCGATTTCGGCTCTTCAGCCAGTCTTTCCGCCGTGCTGGCGCGCGCCAACGGCAGCCCGATCAAATCGGTTTACGTCTACAGCCGCGCCGAATGGACCGCGCTGGTGGTGCGCAAGGACTCGACGCTGCAGACCGTAGCGGACCTCAAGGGCAAGAAGATCGCCGCTACCAAAGGCACCGACCCTTACCTGTTCACCCTACGCGCCTTGCAACAGGCCAGGCTCAGCAAAGACGATGTCGAACTGCTTCACCTGCAACACCCGGACGGGCGGATCGCGCTTGAAAAAGGCGACGTCGATGCCTGGGCCGGCCTCGATCCGCACATGGCCGCCAGCGAAATCCAGGCCGGTTCGCGCCTGCTCTATCGCAACAAGGACTTCAACAGTTACGGCGTCGTCAGCGTGACTGAGCGCTATGCCAAGGAGCATCCGCAAGCGATCAAGACGGTCATTGGCGCGTACGAGAAAGCCCGTGAATGGGCGCTGAAAAATCCGGAAGAATTTGCTCAACTGCTGGCAACGGAATCGGGTCTGCCGCTGGATGTCGCCAAATTGCAGTTGTCTCGCACCGACCTGAGCAGCCCGCAGCTGACCGACAAGGACGTTGCCGCGTCCAAGGCCGCGGCGCCGATTCTGGTGTCCGAGGAGCTGGTGCGCAAAGGTACTCATGTCGATGAGGTCATCGATCAGTTGATTGATCCAGCGTTTGGCAAAGCCGTCATCGGCAAGCCATGAACAGCGCCCGGTCAGCCACCCTGAAATCCGACGCGGCGACCACTGCCGAACGGCCCGTGCGGGCAGCCACCGGCCGCTGGCGCAGCCGCCTCAAAGGCCTCGCCGTGCCTGTCGCGATCCTGCTGTTACTGGAAGTCGTGGTCCGGATTGGCTGGGTCCAGTCCTACCAGATGCCGGCGCCCAGCGAGATTGCCTCGACCCTCGCCGATTTGGCCGACGGCGCACTGTGGAAGCACATCGGCGCGAGTCTCGTTCGGGTGCTGTCCGGCTTTGCGATCGGCGCCGGCCTGGCGCTGGTGTTCGCAGCGTGGGTGGGCCTGAGCCGCGAGGCGGAAGCCTATCTGGAACCAACGTTCGCCGGGCTGCGCTCGATCCCCAGCCTGGCCTGGGTGCCACTGTTGCTGTTGTGGCTGGGCATCGGCGAAACCTCGAAGATCGTGCTGATCGCCATCGGCGCGTTTTTCCCGGTCTATCTCAACGGCGTGGCGGCCATTCGCGGGATTGATCGCAAGCTGGTTGAAGTCGGCAGGATGTACCGCTTCAGTCGCCGCCAGATGATCCTGCATCTGTTTCTGCCCGCCGCCCTGCCCGGCCTGCTCACCGGGTTGCGTTCAGGCCTGAGCCTGGCCTGGATGTTTCTGGTGGCCGCTGAACTGATTGCCGCCACCAAAGGCCTGGGTTATCTGCTCAGCGACGGGCGCGAAACCTCGCGGCCAGACATCGTGCTCGCGGCCATCATTGTCCTGGCATTGCTCGGCAAACTGACCGATGGCGTGCTGGCAATGCTGGAAAAACGCCTGCTGTCGTGGCGCGACACCTTTAAAGGCAATAACTGATCCGGCCGAACCTGAAGGCGTGAGCATGCTTACGCCTTCAGGCGCCCGCCGGCGTGGCCATTCCCTGTCACAGCCGCCTGAAGCCCCTCACCTTTTATCCGATGCCGAGTTGACGACCGGTTCGCTTTGGTGTTTCCTGAAACCGGTTTCAAAGCATTACCTGCTTTGCGTAAAAGCCTGCTGATAAATCCAATAAGGGTCAGGCCATGAACACGACTTCCGTCCCGACGCGCGCCCGCGTCACCATGAACGACGTTGCCGATCTGGCAGGCGTCTCCAAAGCCAGCGTCTCGCGATTCATCGGCGAAGACCGGCAACTGCTCTCCGAAGCCATCGCGCAACGGATCGAGCAGGCCATCGAAACCCTCGGCTATCGCCCCAACCAGATGGCGCGTGGACTCAAACGTGGCCGCACGCGTCTGATCGGCATGCTCGTGGCCGATATCCGCAACCCCTATTCCGTGGCCGTCATGCATGGCGTCGAAACCGCCTGCCGCAAACACGGCTACAGCCTGGTGGTGTGCAACACCGATCGCGATGACGAGCAGGAGCGCCTTCATCTGGCGGCTCTGCGTTCGTACAACATCGAAGGCCTGATCGTGAACACCTTGGGCCATCATCTTGACGAACTTCTTGAGTTGCACAGCGAACTGCCGATGGTGCTGGTGGACCGTAAAGTCGATCAGTTGCAGAGCGATCTGGTCGGGCTGGACAACATTGCAACCGTCAAACAGGCCCTCAATCACCTGCACGCAGCCGGCTATCGCGACATTCTGATGATCACTGAGCCGCAGGACGGCACCAGCTCCCGGATCGAGCGAGTCGACGCGTTCAATGCCCAGATTGCCCTGCGCCCCGACATGCACGGGCAGGTCCGGGAAACCGGCGCGCAGCTGCGCGATCAATTGCAGGCCTTTCTTGCCGCCACGGGCGCTGGCCCGAAGGCGCTGTTCACCAGCAACGGCGTCGCGACGTTGAGCAGCACGCGCCTGCTCCATGACCTTGGCTGCCATCTGTTCGACGACATTGGCCTGATCGCCCTCGATGAGCTGGACTGGTATCCGCTGGTCGGCAGCGGCATCACTTCCCTCGCGCAACCAACCCACGACATGGGCGTGACAGCCTTCGAATGCCTGCTCAATCGCCTGCGCGGCGATCAGGAGCCGGTACGCAGTTACGATTTCCCCGCAGAGCTGATTGTGCGTGGCTCCACGCGACGACGACCCTGACCCGTCTTGTATCTCGGCTACCGCGGGTCAGTGACCTGCAGCCCGTGGCGAACTTTTCTCGATTTCGCCCGTTCGAATAAAAATGAAACCGGTTTCAGAGGACAATAACAATGAGTCGATTCCCCGTTGCCATCAGCCTGGGCGCCTTCGGTGCAGACCTTGTGCGCGAGCGTGGTCAGGCCAGCTTCATCCCGCTGCTGGTGGAAGCCGGTGTCACGCGCATCGAATTGCGCGAAGAGCTCTTCACTGCCGAACTCAGCCAGCAAGACTTTCCGGCGCTGGCCCAGGCCATTCAGGCTCAAGGGCTGGAGTGCCTGTATTCCGCGCCCCTGGAGTTGTGGCTGGAAGGTCAGACCCTGCCAAACCCGCAGCTCGAACCGACCCTGCGCAGGGCCAGCACCTGTGGCGCCGCGTGGTTGAAAGTGTCGCTGGGTCACTTCGACGGCGACAAAGACTTCGCTGCTCTCGCCGATTGCCTGAGCCGTCATGACGTTCAATTGCTGGTGGAAAACGATCAGACGCCACAGGGCGGGCGCATCGAGCCGTTCAGTGCTTTCTTCGCGCAGGTCAAGGCGCTGCAACTGCCTATCGGCATGACGTTCGATATCGGCAACTGGCTGTGGCAAGGACAATCCAATCGCAGCGCCGCGGAACAACTCGGGCCGTACGTTGAATACGTACACTGCAAGGCGGTGTCGCGCAACGCCTCGGGCAAACTGGTCGCGGTACCGCCCCGTCAGACCGATCTGCACCTGTGGGAGCAATTGCTCAAGCACATGCCTGTCGGCCTACCCCGCGCCATCGAATACCCGTTGCAAGGCGACGACCTGCTGCAGATAACCCGCGAACAGGTGGCTTACCTTGCCCGCCTCGGCCAGCGCCATTCGCCAGCATCCACGGAGGCGCTGAGCCATGTCTGATCTCGATATCCTCTCGTTCGGCGAAACCATGACCATGCTGGTGGCCGAGCAGACCGGCGATCTGGCGCAGGTGCGTCATTTCGAAAAGCGCATCGCCGGCGCTGACAGCAACGTTGCCATCGGCTTGTCGCGGCTGGGTTTCAACGTGGCCTGGCTGAGCCGGGTCGGCGACGATTCCATGGGCCGTTTCGTCATCGACAGCCTGCAGAGAGAAGGCGTGGACTGTGCCCACGTCGCTGTCGACCCGGCACACCCCACCGGCTTTCAGTTCAAGTCGCTGGAGCTCGAAGGCGCCGATCCCGTGGTGGAGTACTTCCGTCGCGGCTCGGCGGCCAGTCACCTCTCGGTCGACGACATCGTTGCCCCGCTGCTCAAGGCGCGTCACCTGCACGCCACCGGCATCCCGGCCGCGCTGTCCGACAGCTGCCGCGCATTGTCCCGCGAACTGATGACGCAGATGCGCAACGCCGGACGCAGCGTGTCGTTCGACCCCAACCTGCGGCCATCGCTGTGGTCCAGTCAGGCGACGATGATTCGTGAGGTCAACCACCTCGCCAGCCTCGCCGACTGGGTGCTGCCTGGCCTGGCGGAAGGCGAATTGCTGACCGGGTTCGACACGCCTGCCGACATCGCCCGCTTCTACCTGGACATGGGCGTCGAAGCCGTCGTGATCAAGCTGGGTGCCAAGGGCGCTTACTACCGCACCCAGCTCACCGAAGCCTTCGTGCCGGGCGTGCCGGTGGCCAATGTCGTGGACACCGTAGGGGCTGGCGACGGCTTTGCAGTCGGGGTGATCAGCGCGCTGCTGGAAAACCTCGGCTTCGAGCAAGCCACCGCCCGCGGCAACTGGATCGGCAGCCAGGCCGTACAGAGCCGCGGCGACATGGAAGGCCTGCCAACCCGCGCGGCGCTGCAAGCGGCAGAGCTCAAGGCATCGCCGCGAAAGCAGATCGCCTGACCGACTTTCATCAACCTGTGTGCACACGTTGTTCTCCATCACCTGCTGCGACAAAAAAAACATGCTCAGGGAGCGCGAAATGGAAAAGCTACTCGAAACCGTGAAACACGCCGGCCTCAAACGTCGCTGGCTGCTGATCATGCCGATCGTCTTCATCACCTACAGCCTGGCGTACCTTGACCGCGCCAACTACGGCTTTGCCGCAGCGTCGGGCATGGCCGAAGACCTGCACATCACCCCCGGCATGTCGTCGCTGCTGGGCGCGCTGTTCTTCCTCGGCTACTTCTTCTTTCAGGTGCCCGGCGCCATCTACGCGCAAAAGAAAAGCGTGAAGAAGCTCATTTTCGTCAGCCTGATCCTGTGGGGCGCTCTGGCCACCCTGACCGGTATCGTCTCCAATGCCTACATGCTGATCGGCATTCGCTTCATGCTGGGTGTGGTGGAAGCCGCCGTGATGCCGGCGATGCTGGTGTACCTCTGCTACTGGTTCACCAAGGCCGAACGCTCGCGCGCCAACACTGTGCTGATTCTCGGCAACCCGGTGACGATGCTGTGGATGTCGGTGGTGTCAGGGTATCTGGTGGCCCATTTCAGCTGGCGCTGGATGTTCATCGTCGAAGGCCTGCCAGCGGTGATCTGGGCATTCATCTGGTGGCGTCTGGTGGACGAACGCCCGGCGCAGGCCAAGTGGCTGACCGCTGAGGAGAAAACCGAACTGCAGACTCGCCTCGACGCCGAGCAGGTGGGCATCAAGCCGGTGAAAAACTACGCCGAAGCGTTCCGTTCGCCTCGGGTTCTGTTGCTGGCCGCGCAGTACTTCTGCTGGAGCATCGGCGTGTACGGCTTCGTCCTGTGGCTGCCGACCATCATCAAGAAAGGCATGCAGATGGACATGGTCGAAGCCGGCTGGCTGTCGGCACTGCCGTATCTGGCGGCCGTGATCGGCATGGTCATCGTGTCCTGGGCGTCGGACAAACTGCAGAAACGCAAACTGTTCGTCTGGCCGCCGCTGCTGTTGGCCGCCGTTGCGTTTTACGCCTCGTATGCGCTGGGCACCGAGCATTTCTGGTGGTCCTACTCGCTGCTGGTGATCGCCGGCGCCTGCATGTACGCGCCTTACGGGCCGTTTTTCGCCATCGTGCCGGAGATCCTGCCCGCCAACGTGGCCGGTGGTGCCATGGCCTTGATCAACAGCCTGGGCGCGCTGGGGTCTTTCGCAGGTTCGTACCTGGTCGGCTACCTCAACGGCGCGACCGGCACATTGAGCGCGTCTTATCTATTCATGAGCGGCTCGCTGCTGGTGTCAGTGCTGTTGACCCTGATGCTCAAGCCAGACAACACAGCAAAGCCGCTGCGCGATGAGCCCGAGGTTCGTCGCACACCCGCCCACCCTTGATTCGGGAAAGAGTTGAATGAGCAAGCACGTGGTTCTCTACAAGAAACTGTCGCCGGCGCTGATGCAGCGCTTGCAGGCCCACGCCGACGTCACGCTGATCGAAGACGTGAAGTCGGACGAGGGCATGGCGCGACTGCGCGACGCCCTGCCCCACGCCGACGGCCTGCTGGGCGCCAGCCTGAAACTGGACGCCGAATTGCTGGATCGCGCCGTGAAGCTGAAAGCCGTGTCCAGTGTCTCGGTGGGCGTCGATAACTACGACATTGACGATCTGACCCGTCGCGGCATCCTGCTGACCAACACGCCGGATGTGCTGACGCAGACCACCGCCGACACTGGTTTCGCGTTGATCATGGCCACCGCGCGGCGGGTTGTAGAGCTGGCAAGCATGGTCCGTGACGGTCGCTGGACGCAGAACATCGGGCCTGAGCATTTCGGCACCGATGTTCACGGCAAGACGCTGGGCATCGTTGGCATGGGCCGAATCGGTGAAGCCGTGGCGCAACGCGGCCATTTCGGTTTTGGCATGCCGGTGCTGTACCACAGCCACTCGCCCAAGCCAGACGTTGAAGCCCGTTTCGATGCGCAGTACCGCAGCCTGGAAGACCTGTTGCGCGAGTCGGACTTCGTCTGCCTGACCGTGCCGTTGACGGCGCAGACCGAACGCCTGATCGGGGCCGAGCAATTGGCGCTGATGCGTCCGCAAGCGATCCTGATCAACATTGCCCGGGGCAAAGTCGTCGATGAGCAGGCGCTGATCGCGGCGCTGCAGAACAGGCAGATCCGCGCAGCAGGCCTGGATGTCTTCGAACGCGAACCGATCCAGACCGATTCGCCGCTGCTGCAACTGGATAACGTCGTGGCGACCCCGCACATGGGCTCGGCCACTGACGAAACCCGTGAAGCCATGGCCCGCTGTGCCGTGGACAACATGATCAGCGCGTTGTCCGGGGACAAACCGCAGGATCTGGTCAACCCTTCGGCCTGGAACCCTCGCTGACCGACTGGCCCGACACATGCCCGCGATGACGACCCGTCCAATGCCTCGATGCATCAGACATCCTCGGCATTCGCGGGCACGCCTGCGTTCCGCGTGCAGCCCCGCTGGCTGACCCTCTTAAATCACAAACCGCGACACCATCGCCTTCAAGTCCACCGCCAGACGCGACAGTTCATGACTGGCTGCGCTGGTCTGGTTGGCACCGGCGGCCGTCTGGGCAGCCAGGTCGCGAATGTTCACCAGATTGCGATCCACTTCCCGCGACACTTGCGCCTGCTCTTCCGAAGCGCTGGCGATCACCAGGTTGCGTTCGTTGATCTGCGAAATGGCTTCGGTGATCAACTCCAGTGCGTCGCCCGCCGAATTGGCCAGGTTCAGCGTGCTGCGAGTGCTGTCAGTGTTGCGCGACATCGACTGAACGGCATCGCCGGTGCGAGTCTGTATGCCCGCCACCATCTGTTCGATTTCAGTGGTCGATTGCGCGGTACGGTGCGCCAGCGCACGCACTTCGTCAGCCACCACCGCGAACCCGCGCCCGGCCTCACCTGCCCGGGCCGCCTCGATCGCGGCGTTCAGGGCCAGCAAGTTGGTCTGCTCGGCTATAGAGCGGATCACGTCAAGCACCTTGCCGATGTCACGTCCCTGCTCCGCCAGGCCTTCCACCAGACCGGTCGTGGCCTGGATCTGCTGGGTCATCTCCTGGATCGACCTGACCGTTTCCACCACCCGATCCCGGCCCTGACGCGCCGTCTGGTTGGATTGCTGCGACGCTTCGGAGGTCGATACGGCGTTACGCGCCACTTCTTCCACCGCAGCGGTCATCTCGTTGACCGCCGTGGCCGCCTGTTCGATTTCGTTGTTCTGCTGCTGCAATCCGCGGGACGACTCTTCGGTGACCGCGCTGAGCTCTTCGGCAGCCGAAGCCAGTTGGGTCGAGGAGCCGGAGATCAGCTCGATGGTCTTGCGCAGGTTCTGCTGCATCGTCGCCAGCGACTTCAACAGGTGCGCAGCTTCGTCCTTGCCGTCCACTTCGATGGGCCGGGTCAGGTCGCCACCGGCAATCTCTTCGGCCGCACGAACCGCTCTGGCCAGCGGGCTGACGATACTTCGGGTCAACAACCAGGCAAGGATGACCGTGAGTACAACGGCAACTACCGACACGGCAACAATACCGACATTGGCACTGTCATATTGCTGTTTGGAAGCAACTGCCGCATCACTGGCGCCCTGTTTATTGATGGCGATCAACTGGTTGATCTGAACACCCATGAGGTCGGTGGCCTCTTTCATTCGCGTGTTGATCAAGTTGCGCATTTCTTCGGTTTTTTCCTGGCGCGAGAGTTCCAGTACTTGAGCCTGCACTTCGAGGAACGTCGTAAGTGTGGCGTCAAATTGTCGATACACCGAAAGTTCTTCGCCCTCTGCCGGCAGCGCTGCATAGTTCTTTTTTGCGTCTTGTAACTTGCCGATCAATTCAGCGATGCGCCCCTCTGTTTCGCGCAACGAGGCCGGCTCACGGTTGACCAGCGTGCGGAACGACGTGATGCGCAAGCGCAGGCTGTTTTCCAGCATGGTGCCCAGATAACTCACACTGGGAAGCTGATTGGTCTCCATGTCGGTGGTCGCCTCTCGAATCAGCGCCATCCGGTTGATCGAGAAAAAGCCCAGTCCGATCACCAGTACCGCGATGAAGGCGAACCCCAGAAATGCGCGAGGCGCAATGTTCATGTTTCTTATCGACATGGAATATCTCTCTAAAAGATCCGGCTGAGTGCATCCATGCGTGAATCAAACACCAGAAACTTTATTCGTCTCTTCGGTAGATGACGGCTGCAATCGAAACGCGATGACGCGTTTCGACTGCACCTGAACGGGCTATCGGCCAGACCTTTAGTTTTATTCAGCGTCGTGCGTATTATTTTTTAAAACACATGTTTACTGGATCCAAAGTATTCAGGTAAAACGTTTGCGCGTGACGCCGCGTGACAGTAAGGCGCGTTGATAACTTATGTTGAAATGCGGTGAATGGCTCTAATTCGCGCTTCCTAAAACGCCTTACCCAGATAACCCTTTCATAATGGCGCAGTGCCTTAGAACAGAATATCGATTCAGCAATGAGTTTTCCTGCGGTGAGGTAATAACGAGCCGAATCGAGATCAATGAAATGTAAAATTTTTGATTCCGTAGGATTTTTTTCCCATTTCTGTCAGAAGTCGGTGCTACCTTTACCTGACTTGTGATCGTGCACCAGATACGAAGAACGGGAAAGCCAAGCGGCATGCCGCCGAGGTCCCGCAAGAGGACGTTCCTCGACAGCGTCGCGCCGACACACCTTTTTCCTACCCTGCGGAGCTTCGGAAATGCTCGACTGAACGAGGTGGGCGCCATGAATAAAGTCACGTTCCCAAATGCCTGCCAGCTGATGCGCTGGCATTTTCATCCTGTAGGCTTTGAAGCCAATATGGATGCGCCCAGCAGTATGGTTGCGCGCCTGTTCGACCGTGAAAGCGGTGAAACGGTGATCGCCATCGCTGGTATTCCGTGCGCGACGGTCATGAACGCAATGGACGTGGAGCGCATCATCGAGGCCATCGAGCTGGAACTGGAGACCTTCATCCCGTCTCGGATCGATTACCTGAACAGGGCCTGAGTCCCGCTGTTGCCTTCAACGTCCCGCGCGAACGGCCCTACACCGTTGCGCGTGCATCACGCTTCGCTCACCGCCACACCTCGCCGATCTTCGAAAAATGCCTTGTCAGCGGCAATCCGCGCCGAGGCCTTGGCGATGCCTGCTTCTTCGCTGCCCACGGCATCGATGAACCAGTAGCAATGGCGCACGGCGCGGGTGATCGCCACGTACGCCAGGCGCAGGACTTCATCTTTCTGCGCGTTGTCGAACGCCTCCAGATCGCCTTCCTTGCCCAGCCCCGCCAGGCCATACACCTGATTCTTCCAGGGTGACTGGGTCAGGTGCTGGCAATCACCGAGCAGGAACACGGCGTCGGCCTGCAAGCCCTTGGCGCTGTGATAAGTCAGTTGTTTGAGGCGACGTTCCTGCGGCGGCCGTGCGTAATCAGCGTCGGCCAGCGCCTGCAGGGCTTCAGGCAGTCGCGCCCGTTCACTGCCCTTGCGGTACAGCAGCAGCACCGAATCCCCGGCGTGATAATGCTCGCTGAGGCGGTTCATCAACGCTTCATCGTCGCGATCGAGCACCGTCACCGGCAGCAGCTCCTGCACATCGCCGCTGGCCCTGGCTTTTTTGCCGCTGATGGCAGGCGCTGCGCGCACGATGTGCTCGGCGGCGTCGATGATGTGTTGATGGCTGCGGAAGTTGTCACTGAGCATGACCCGCGTCGTTGCAGGTGAGGAAAACTCTTTGGCGAACTCCATGAAGAATTTCGGGGAGCTGCCGCGCCAGCCGTAGATCGACTGCCAGTCATCGCCCACGCAGAGCAGTGAGGAACGCTGCGCGCCCCTGCCCGCCTGCAACGCCGTGCCACGACTGCGCACTTCGCGCAGGCTCGCCCGGATCCAGGAGACGATCTGCGGCGAGACGTCCTGGAATTCGTCGATCATCAGGTGCGACAGAGGGCGCAAGCCGTCGTCGCTGACCAGCTTGAGGTTTTCCGGCGAATTTTCCCCGAACAGCGAAAACATCCGGTTATAGGTCATCACCGGCGGCGTCTGGTCCAGCAGATGGTATTCGAACGCCTTCCAGAACAGACTCAGGCCTTCGAAGAAAAACCGGTCGGGATCCTGCTCGGAGAAGGTCATGCGCGACACTGCATCAGGCACATCCAGGCCCAGGTTTTCGATGAAATTCGCCGCCGCCACAAAGCAATCGAGCAAGGGCGCGGCGCTCAATTCGCCTTTCACCTTGTAATCGAAACCGGGACCGGCGACTGCCGCGCCCGACAGCGACTGCATCATCCCGCGCGACGCTTCATAGTTCTCCAGCCAGATCACCGGCTTGCGACAGAAGGCCTGAAACAGCGTGCGCTTGATCACCCACTCGGCCCAGACCGGCAGCTTGGCGTCGGGACGCCGCAGGTGCTGATCCTCGCTCGGGTCGAAGCCCAGTACGATCCATGCATCAAGCTCGGCTGCGTAACCATGAACGTGGAACGTCAGCCCGCTGACTTCGACCGTCTGGCGCATGGGCTCGACGCCCTGGATCGGCCAGGCGCCCGCGCGGATCCACAGGTCTTCGATGACGTCGCACAGCTCCTCATCGCGCCGGGAAGACAAACCCATGACCGTGATGCGCTTCTGCACATCCGGGTGATCGCGGTCCAGCGCCTTGAGCTGCAGCGAATGCCGGTACAGCGGCGCCATCACTTCACGAAATCGCGAATTGGCCGCGTACAGGTCGCGGTAACACAGATTGAGCTGCTGGCGCTGGGCGTCGTTGATGCGCAAATCGAAGGGGTTGCTGTCGGCCAGGTCTTCCCCCGACGGATTGCCGAATAACGTGCCGCTCTGGCTGCTGAGGTTCTCGAATGCCTGCAACTGCTCGAAGCCCGGCAGGCTGCGCACCAGCGGCAGGATGCGCGAATGGAAGGTGCGCACCACCTCGCGCGCCTGACGCAGCGTCAGGTCATGCCCCCACAGCGCGAAGACATCGATGAGTTTGTTGACGAAATCCTTGCGTGATTCACGCGTGAACGTCACCACCGTCATCGAATCCAGCTCGAAGCCCAGATAGTGATGGAGCAACAACACCCGCAGCACCAGCGATGTCGATTTACCCGCACCGGCACCGGCGATGACATACGTCGACGGCGTGTCGCTGAAGATCATCTTCCATTGCGCGGTGGTGGGCTGTGAATGCTCCGACAGGCGTTGCGCCACGTCGGCCTTGATGCGCTTCTTCAGCTCGTTGCTCAGGGGCAGGCGCCAGTCATCGAACAGGTGATCGTCCACTTTCGGACCGCGATGCCCGGCCGGGCGCGTGTCCCGGATCACCAGCACCTGCCGCCCCTCCTGCACGCCATCCAGATGCCCTTCGGCGTAACCCTCGTTCATGCCTTCGACGTGACCATTGAGATACCCGTCGGCGTGGCCCTGTTTCCAGGAAGGCACGTGCTGCGCCTGCAAGCGGTTCAGGCTGCTGCCCAGGACGCGGACGAGCAGGCGTTTGAAGAATGGCAGGCGCTCTGGGGTGATCAGATCAGGGGGCAGATCGACGGGCAGCGAATGAGGTGGCTCGGCAGGAAAATCGTGCGACACGCAGGCTCCGGGTTTCAGCATTTTGAAAAATGCGCCTATGGTCGCTGCATTTGCCGACAAGCTCCAGCGAAATGCTTTGCGGTCATGGGCTTAGCCGATCAAGGGCAGGTAGAAACTCTCATCGGAAAGAGCAAAACCATCTAGTATTTCGATCATAATCACGCAAAACTTACGCTTTTTATCGATGTTAAATTGATCGATCATGGCTCCATCGACTAACCAGCGGTGCCCAGCGAAACGGCCCGGCCCTGCTAATGGAGGAACTGATCATGCTGCAACTTAGACCTTTCACATCCCTGGGCGGCGCAGACCATGGCTGGCTGAACGCCCACCACCATTTCTCGTTTGCCAACTACTACGATCCAAGCCGCATGAGCTGGGGCCAGCTGCGGGTATGGAACGATGACGTGATCGAAGCCGGCACTGGCTTCCCCCGCCATCCGCACCGTGACATGGAAATCATCACCTACGTTCGTGAAGGCGCGATCACCCACGAAGACAGCCTGGGCAACCGCGGCCGTACTGAAGCGGGCGACGTGCAAGTGATGAGCGCCGGCACCGGCGTGGCCCACAGCGAGTACAACCTGGAGTCGAAGGAAACGCGCATTTTCCAGATCTGGATCATGCCGGACGAAGTCGGTGCTCCGCCTTCCTGGGGCGCCAAGCCGTTCCCCAAAGGCAACCGCGAAGGGTTCGTGACGCTGGCAAGCGGCAAGGCGGACGATGACATCGAACTGCGCCTCCGTGCCAATGCCCGTCTGGTGGCGGCCAATCTGAAAGCGGGTGAGACCGCCGAGTACGCCATGGACGAGGGTCGTCGTGCGTACTTGGTGCCCGCAACCGGGATCATCGAAGTCAACGGTCTGCGCGCCGGAGCCCGCGATGGTGTCGCAGTGGAACAGGAACGCGTGTTGCGCGTCACCGCCATCGAGGACAGCGAAATCGTTCTGGTGGACGTGGCCTGATCCGACCACGGCAGTGAAATAAGCAAAAGCCCCGACTTGCCAGGCAATCGGGGCTTTTGGCATTTCCGGCTTTAGGCGACGGGTTCACTCCCAGACGCTAAAACCCTGCAGGGGCGCGCTTGCTCGCGAACGCGCGAGGGGGTTTATCCTTGCAGGGGTTCAGCAGCCGGTTGGCGCCCTCTCGGATCACTTGGGCGCAATCGCCGCATCCACCAACTCTTGCGCCTCGGCCACCAGACGCTTGAGGTGATCCTCGCCCTTGAAGCTCTCGGCGTAGATCTTGTAGATGTCCTCAGTCCCCGAAGGCCGCGCCGCGAACCAGCCGTTCTCGGTCATGACTTTCAAACCGCCGATCGCCTGATCATTGCCCGGCGCCTTACTCAGGATACTGGTGATTTTCTCGCCCGCCAGCTCCGTCGAGGTCACCTGCTCTGGCGACAGCTTGCTCAACAAGGCCTTCTGCTCGAAATTGGCCTTGGCTTCTACCCGGGTCGAGACAGGCTCGCCGAGCTCGTCAGTCAGCGCCTTGTACATCTCGCTTGGATCGCGGCCCTTGCGGGCCCGGATTTCAGCCGCCAGCAATGCCGGAATCAGACCGTCCTTGTCGGTGGTCCAGACGCTGCCGTCGCGACGCAGGAACGACGCGCCGGCGCTCTCTTCGCCGCCGAAGCCCAAGGTGCCTTCATACAAACCTTCGGCGAAGAACTTGAAGCCCACCGGCACTTCATACAAGCGGCGGCCCAGACGCTGGGTCACCCGGTCGATCATGCCGCTGCTGACCACGGTCTTGCCCACGGCCGCATCGGCCCGCCAGTCAGGACGGTTCTGGAACAGGTAGTCGATGGACACCGCCAGATAATTGTTCGGGGCCAGCAAGCCACCGGTCGGCGTGACGATGCCGTGGCGATCGTGATCCGGGTCGCAGGCGAAGGCGACCTGATAGCGATCCTTGAGTCCGATCAGGCTCTGCATCGCAAAGCTCGACGACGGGTCCATGCGGATCTTGCCGTCCCAGTCCACGCTCATGAAGCGGAAAGTCGGATCGACGAACGTGTTGACCACGTCCAGATTCAGGCCGTAATGCTCACCGATCGCCGACCAGTAACGTACGCCCGCGCCGCCCAGCGGATCGACGCCCAGGCGCAGATTCGCGCCACGGATGGCGTCCATGTCGATGACGTTCTTCAGGTCCGCAACATAGGTGTTGAGGTAGTCATGGCGATGGGTCGTGTCGGCCCGCAGTGCCTTTTCGTGGCTCATGCGCGTCACGCCGACGATCTTCTCGGCGAGCAGTTCGTTGGCCTTGTTCTCGATCCACTTGGTGATGTGCGAGTCGGCCGGGCCGCCGTTAGTGGGGTTGTATTTGAAACCGCCGCTCTCTGGCGGGTTGTGCGACGGGGTGATGACGATGCCGTCAGCCAGGCCGGAATTGGGCGCAGTGCTGCGGCCTTTGTTGTAGCAGATGATGGCGTGGGAGACCGCAGGTGTCGGCGTGTACTCGTCATCCTGAGAAATCATTACGTTGACGCCATTGGCGGCCAGCACTTCCAGCGCGGTCGCCGCGGCGGGCGTGGACAACGCGTGAGTATCGGCGCCGAGAAACAGCGGGCCGTCGATGCCATTGGCCTGGCGGTACAGGCAGATGGCCTGACTGATGGCCAGCACGTGCCATTCGTTGAAGCTCAGGTCGAAGGAGCTGCCACGGTGCCCGGAAGTGCCGAAGGAAACCCGCTGGGTCGCGACCGACGCATCCGGCTGACCGGTGTAATACGCCGTCACCAGGCGAGGAAGATCGACCAGCAATTCTGCAGGCGCCAGTTTGCCCGCGAATGGACTGATACTCATGCGAAACCTCCGTGGATGAAATAAAAGATGAATTGACAGAAAAAACAGACATCGGGAAACCGGCAAACACCGACCGCGCGGCAGTTTACTGGCAGTTGGACCGCCGCGCTCGGCTATCGATCCGTAACCGTTTGAGACAATTGAGCGGATGCCAGCTTACAGCGCCCACCAGGCGGGCAACAGCTGCCGGACCTTGCTTTCAGCGAAACGATCGTCGATCAGCACCACCACCCCGCTGTCCTCCTGACCGCGGATGACCCGGCCTGCGGCCTGCACCACTTTCTGCATGCCAGGGTACAGATAGGTGTAGTCGTATCCGGCGCCGAACAACAGGCTCATGCGCTGTTTCAGTTGCTCATTGACCGGGTTGATCTGCGCCAGCCCCAACGTGGCGATGAACGCGCCGATCAACCGCGCCCCCGGTAGATCGATGCCTTCACCGAACGCTCCGCCCAGCACCGCGAAGCCGATCCCCTGACTGTCCGGGGTAAAACGCTCGAGAAAGGCGTGACGCTCGGCTTCGGCCATGCCGCGCGACTGCAGCCACACCGGCACCTGGGGATGGCTGCCTTGCATCAGTTCGGCGACCTGTTGCAGATAGTCAAAGCTGCTGAAAAACGCCAGGTAATTACCGGGCCGACGCTGAAACTGCTCGGCCATGAGCGCCACGATCGGCGCCAGCGACGCCTGCCGATGGGTGTAGCGCGTGGAGATGCGGCTGACAATCTGCACCTCCAGCTGCGCGCGCTGAAACGGCGATTCCACGTCGATCCAGGCCGTGGTCTCAGGCAGCCCCAACAAATCACGGTAAAAGTGCCGAGGGTTGAGGGTGGCGGAAAACAGCACTGTGCTGACGGCGGCGCTCAGCCTGGGGCGGACGAAACCGGCAGGCACCACGTTGCGCAGGCTCAGGCGCGACAGCGCGCGTTTGCTGCCGACGTCGCGCTTGCTGATATCAAACAGAAAATGCGCGTCGAACAGCTCGGCGATACGCCCGAACTGAATCGCGTCGAAATAGAAACGCTGCAGCTCACCGCTGGCTGCGTGGGGATGATCGTTGAAATAGTCACCGAAGGCGGTCACGCACAGGCTCAGCGCATTGAGAAACCGGGCCGGCGCTTCGGGGTAGGCCTGATACGGCGCGACCTGCTCTTTGTGCAGCGCATTCCACTCGCGATTGAGCCGTTGCAGCGCTTTTTTCAGGGGCTCCGGCGCTACCTGTCGCACCTGGTTCATGGCGTGCTGATCCAGACTTGCGCTGTACATTTGCCGCGTGCGCTCGACCATGTTGTGCGCCTCGTCCACCAGCACCGCCACGCGCCACTGATTGAACTGACACAGCCCGAACAGCAAGGCGCTGAGGTCGAAGTAGTAGTTGTAATCGGCAATCACCACATCCGCCCAGCGTGCCAACTCCTGACTCAAATAGTAGGGGCACACCTCATGGCGCAAGGCGACCTGGCGCAGCCCTGCCTGATCCAGCCAGGGCTGAATCAGCGCATCGCTGCGCGCGGCAGGCAACCGATCGTAAAACCCTTTGGCCAGCGGGCAGGAATCACCGTTGCAGGCCTTGTCCGGGTACTCACACGCCTTGTCCCGCGCCACCAGTTCCAGCACTCGCAAGCCCAACTGCGGCGCGCTGCGTCCGATGACGTTCAGCGCATCCAGCGCCAGTTTGCGCCCCGGCGTCTTGGCCGTGAGGAAGAACACCTTGTCCAGTTTGCGTGTCGGCGCCGCCTTGAGCATCGGAAACACCGTGCCGAGGGTCTTGCCGATGCCGGTCGGCGCCTGAGCCATCAGGCAACGCCCGGTACTCACGGCTTTATAGACCGACTCGGCCAGATGGCGCTGGCCATGACGGAAGCCCTGGTGGGGAAACGCCAGCGCCTTAAGCCCTTGGTCGCGTGCGTCACGGTTAGCCAGTTCCTGGCGCGCCCACGTCAGGAACAGGCTCGCCTGCTGCTCGAAAAAGGCCTGCAACTCAGACGCAGTGAAGCGCTCGCGAATCAGGGTTTCCTGCTCGCTGATGATGTTGAAATAGACCAGCGCGACGTTGATCTCAGCCAGTTCGAGCTGCTGGCACAACAGCCAACCGTAGACCTTGGCCTGCGCCCAGTGCAACTGCCGATGGTTGGCAGGCAGGGCGTCGAGATCCCCGCGGTAAGTCTTGATCTCTTCCAGCTGGTTGAGCGTGGCGTCGTAGCCATCCGCCCTGCCCCGAACGGTCAACTCCTGGAAGGCGCCGGACAACGGCACTTCGGCCTGATACGTCGGATTGCGCCGTGCCGCAACCGTACGATGCCCGGCAATGCCCTCCTGCGCCGTGGGCGAAGGGGTGAAGCGCAGATCCAGATCGCCGGTCTTGGCGGTGAATTCGCAAAGCTCTCGCACAGCGACCCGATAACCGGAAGGCGGATCGAGGGCAACGGGCGACAGCGCGGGGGGCGCTGCAACGTCGGCGTCAGGTCGGATAGAAGTGTCGGGAATCACGAAAGCGGCTGGCCGGAGCATGGCGGTACTGGACGGACGTACAGATAACAGCTGACACCTTCGCTGGCAAATGGAAATGGATCGATGGCGGCGCCAGGCTGGAAAAAAGCCAACCGCGACGCTGCCCGGATCTCGGCACCACCCGAGTCGCGCTAGGCCAGGCGCTCTTGAACCAGAGCACCTTTGATCACGACCAACATCGACTCGATGTCCTGACTCCAGTCCGCCGTCCCGCTGATGCGCAGGCTCTGCTGATGCAGGCCGCGCACACTGAACAGCTCGCCCGGCGCGATCACGATGCGTTGCTCGAGCAGACGCTCGAAGACGCGGCCCATGTCGACCCGGTGAAGGCTGTTCAGCCAGATCGTTGCGCCGCCTTGCGGTGCCTGAAAGCCAACGTCGTCGCCCAGGTAATGCGCCACCATCGCCGACAACTCGCCAAGGCGGGACTGCAGGCTCGAACGCAGGACCTCCAGGTGCCGATCCAGCTGACCAGAACTGTACAGTCGGGCGATTGCCTTCTGACGAATCGGCGGCAGGCGAAACGAACGCAGCAGCAATTGTTGATGCCACAGGGCTCGGGAATGTCGGCTGAGCAGGTAGCCGAACGGCGCCTCGAGGCCAATCATTTTGTCGAAGGCGCCCACGATCAGCAGTCGCTCAGGATCGATCAGGTCCCGCAGCGGCGGGTTCTGCCGATCGAAACACAGCGCGCCGTGGGTGTCGTCCTCCAACACCCAGACCCCATGAAGGTTCAATACCTCGGCGAGTCGCGCACGCTGTTCGGCCGGCATCATCCGGCCGCGAACCGGGTCCATCTGCGAAGGCAGAATCACCATCCTGACCTGCTCGTGCTGCAATAACCCGCCGAGCTCCTCGGGATCAATGCCGCCCTGTGCGTCGCTGCAGACCTCGATCACACGGATGCCGAACGATTGCAGCGTGCGCAGGATATTCCAGCCGCACGGCGATTCGACCAGCACCGCGCTGTCCTGCAGTTGCAGCGCCTGGACGACAGTCTTGAGCACTGCGGTCTTGTCCGGCGCGACGAACACGTTATCCGGGTGCCAGCAATGCTCCGTGGAAGAGGTGTAGTGCGCGGCCAGCGCCGAGCGCAATTCGACGTCGCCGAACGGTTGAAAACGCGGGTCTGGCTGACAGGGATAGTGGCGCATCAGGTCGCGCTCCAGCCCCAGCAATGCGCCGTCCAGCGACTGCAACAGCGTCGGCTCGTCGGCGCCGAAGACAAACATGTCCGCACGCCGGGCGCTGGCGTGATAGCGCTGCAACGCATCGTCGCCCTCGCAGGGAATGTCGTTGCACGGGTGAGGCAAGGCGAAATAACCGGACTTGGGCACCGAGCAGATCCGCCCTTCCTTCTCCAGCAGCGAGTAGGCATTCTGCACCGTTGAGATCGACACCCGCAGACGTCTGGCCAGCAGGCGCAAGGATGGCAGGCGCACCGCAGGTCCCGGCGGCGTTTCGTTGGTCAGCCTGAGCAGATAGCGGTACACCAGTTGATAGGCAAAATCGGTCTTGTTGTTATTCATCGCACACACCCCATCCTTGCGCCCGAGCGCAGGGTCATTGGAAAAATCACGATTGCAGCACAGCGCCGAGGCAGAACCGGCACGCCGCAGGCATCAACGGCCGGAGATCAGCTCCGAGACGGGATCGCCGGTCCGCGGGTCCACCGTCATCACGCGGTGTTTGTCAGGATCGCTGGCGCGCACCCGGGCGATGATCGAGCTGTCATCGGTGAAGTCCACGCGCCGTTTGCGGTACAGATTCTGCAGGCCCTTGAGGCTCAGTCCGCTGACCTCGACCAGCCACTGAACCACCTGATCCGGCGCCACCTGACCCGACAGCGCCTTGTGCAGTTCGCCGCGCGCCACCAGCATGCCCGGGTGACAACGCCGCAGGAACGGCTCCAATTGCGCGCCGGCATCGACGAACGGGGCGAACAGCAGGCACACCAGTTGCGATTCGCTCAGGGCGAAGGCTTCCTGCGCGTACCCGGCGGCCAGTGCTCGGCGCTCATCCAGCTTGGCCGGGGTATCGTAGGCGGCCAAGGCCTGCTCGATCAGGCGTCCGGGCATCTGCTTGCGGCGCATCATCGCGGCTGCCAGTTCCAGGTATTCGGCAATGCCTTCGCCATACTCTCGACCCTGTACGAACTCGGCCTTCAGCCCGCGCATGTGCGCCATGAGCAACGGGTTGGCGCAATCGGACTCACTGAAACTGAATGCCAGATCGTCGAACCGGAAGCCCAGAAAATCCGTCAGCAGCGACCAGTGTTCGTCTACCTTGAAGCCCAGAAGGTCGGCGACGGTCAGGAAGGCTGGCGTTACGGGCTTGTTCGGGTAACCCAGCGGGCGAACATATCCACCCGTTCGGGACTGCTCGCCGTACAACTCGCGGTAGTACGCCCGCCCGACGTTGTCGATGGCATTGAGGGCGGCACTGAAACCCAGCGTGTGCCAGTTCGCGACAGTCTGCCCGCTGCGCCTCGCCAGACGCATGATCCAGGTCGCGTATTGCTTCTGTTCCTTGAGCGAGTCACCGCTGAGCACGGCGTCCACGCCTTGACCCCAGGAGGCGGCCCGCCCCAGAAAATCGGCCATGCCCAAATAACAGCTGTTACAGAACGTGGTCCTGGCATCCCCGGCCGTCATGTGCCCGCCCATCAACATGTCGGAACGGTTCTGCTCGCGCCCGGCGCTGGAAAACGGCAAGTCCGGCTCGAAGGTCTGCACGTACTGTTGATCGACGACCAGCAATTCGACCCGCGGATCATCATGCAGAAACAGCGCTGAGTAGCAGCGATGAATGTTGTCCATGACCGCTGAGGTGATGCCCGCGTGGCGCATGGTCGCGATGCGCAGCTTGAACGTGGTCGGGCCTCTGCCGGCGATGCTCAACTGCGCCGCACGCAGGAACGCCACTGTATAGGCACTGTCCTTGCCACCACTGAAGGCCACCAGCACGGTATAACTGCCGATGCGTTCCATGCCACCGGCCGCGACGATCAAACGTTGAATCAATAATTGCAGCCCGGTTCGCTCGGCCCGGTTGAAGTAATTCATCAGGCGTTGCAGAACTTGTTGATAGACATAGTTCATGGCCTGCTCATGCATGGAACTCATAACGTCACTACCTGAATACAGCGTCAGCAAGATCATCACACTCACGCGACCGATGGCCGCATTTAAATATGATCACATATCAGCGCCCCGAATAACGGCGCGAAACCAACAGTGTGGACATCAACACTTGATGGCGTAAGGGTTCATCGAGCAGCTGCCATAAAAGACGGCGCCAAGCGCCGCGACGCCCGTGCGCCGGGGCTTGAGCCCGCAATTGTTGAACCTGAGGGCATTTGAACTGACAGCACTCCGGTCCACAGGCATGACCGAATGCAATGAAGAAGAAATCATGAACTCGTTCCTTGAGCAATAATGATTGAACTATTATCGGTGTCTGAAAAACAATTACAAGGTACAGATCTGCCCATAAATACCTGTCAGTAGCGTCAGCGACTGTTTAATTAATAAACCCCACTGTTTATTAGCGACAGGCCATTAACGGCCCGCACGGCGCAGGCACTTGCGCTCACGTTTTAAACCTCAGATTCGTGATCCACCGGGCTTATAAACAAAAAGCCTTCCTGATTGCTCGGGAAGGCTTCGTCGAATACAGCGTGGCCCTGACAGACGGGGCGGACACCAGACGCGGCGACCGACACCTCAACGTCGACGCCTGGCCTGGGGCGTCGAACACTCTACAGCGCGGTGACTTGCGCTCAGGAAGGCTCTACTTCAACCACTACACGGCCACCGACCGGGCAGCCATCCATCAGACGGTGCGCTTCCACCAGTTGATCGAACGGGAACACTTTGGTGATTTGCGGCACCAGTACCCGGTCAGCCGTCAGCTGATTGATGTCGCGCAGCGCACGCTTGACCGCGTCCTCGTCCTGCTGAATCCCAAGCTCAGGCTTGCCGGTGAAGTTACCCACGCAATGCACGAAGAACTGAATGTTCTTCTGGAACGCGGCACACGCCGGGAATGGCGTCTGGTTGCCGCCTTGCAGACCATACAGAATCAGGCTGCCGCGGGGCGCCAGTACGTCACCCAACATCGACATCTGTGGACCGCCCAGACCATCGAGCACAATATCGACGCCACGGTTGTCGGTGTATTTGTTGATCGCCATGAGCAAGTCCTGCTCTTCGGTGACCACCACCTTGTCCGCGCCCATCTTCAACAGATACTCGCGGCACGACTCGGTCTTGGTCGCAGCAATGACCTTGATCCCGAGCGCCTTGCCCAGTTGCAGAAACGCAGGACCGGCGCAATGGCTGGCGTCGGTGACCAGAGCGGTCTGCCCAGGCTTGGCGCGCGCCAGTTCGACGAACGCAAAGTAAGCCACCAGCAAGGGCGTGTAGTGAACGGCCGCTTCGTTTGGCGTCAGCACGTCCGGGTAACGGGTGACGGACGTGCGTGGCAATACGATCAGCTCGCCATACACCGGGTGTACGTTGGGGTCGGCAGATGGAAAGCTCGCGACCTTGTCGCCGACTTTCAGATCGGAAACACCTTCACCAACGGCAGTCACCACGCCGGCCATTTCGGCGCCCAGACCCGCAGGGAGCCGCGCTTGGGAAGAAGCCAGATTTTGTCGCCACAGCACGTCGTACCAGGTAACGCCGATCGCCTGGACGCGTACTTGCACCTCACCGGGTGCCGGCAACGCGACGGGCAGCTCTTCTACCTTGAGCACCTCGGCCGGGCCAAACTGATGAAAACGGATCGTGCGGGACATATCGAACCTCGCCTTATGAACCTTGATGCCATGAACTCTATCCGGGCTCTGCCGGTAACACTATCAGTGGCTATTAATAGTCGACATGCCTGTCATCGATTCTGTTACTGAAAGGCGGTCATTAGATAACCATCGAATGCTCACGTCTTCAAGGCGGACATTCTTGTTCGCTCGCCCGGACATTGCAACCCGAAGGACCGTTTCCGGATGAACGCTCATGCCTGTGGCGCGAAAAATGCCCGGCGCTGCAGGCCTCTATCGCCCATCAGGCGCTTATGAATTGGGCACAGCGCGAGGCGGAAGGTTTCATCGGTCATCATCGACGGGCGTGATGGCTAACACGTTTGTATGCTTGCGGATGAATTTAACGATGCGGACAATCGGTATTTACCCTTAATATCCGAACCTGAGCCGAACACCTGGCTGGCCCTCGTTGGCCGCCCATGTACTGACCCATGTCCCTGAGACCCCCGTCATGAACCGCAACGACCTGCGTCGCGTCGACCTCAACCTGCTCATCGTGTTCGAAACCCTCATGCATGAACGCAGCGTCACGCGTGCGGCTGAGAAGCTGTTCCTCGGGCAGCCGGCCATCAGTGCTGCACTGTCTCGTCTGCGCGGGCTGTTCGACGATCCTTTGTTCGTGCGCACCGGGCGCAGCATGGAGCCCACCGCGCGGGCCGTCGAAATTTTCGGCCTGCTCTCCCCTGCGCTGGATTCCATTTCCACGGCCGTGAGCCGCGCCGCTGATTTCGACCCGGCCACCAGCACCGCGGTGTTCCGCATCGGGCTGTCCGATGAGGTCGAATTCGCGCTGTTGCCATCGCTGCTCAAGCGCCTGCGTTCCGAGGCGCCGGGCATCGTGCTGGTGGTGCGCCGGACCAATTACATCCTGATGCCGGCGCTGCTGTCCTCCGGCGAAATCTCCATCGGTGTCAGCTACACCGACGATCTGCCCGCCAACGCCAAACGCAAGGTGTTGCGTCGCAGCAAGCCCAAACTGCTGCGCGCCGACTCCATGCCCGGCGCCATCACGCTGGATGATTTCTGCGCGCGTCCGCACGCGCTGGTGTCATTTGCCGGTGACCTGGGCGGGTTCATCGACGAGTACCTTGAGAAGATCGGCCGCAAGCGCCACGTCGTGCTGGCCGTGCCGCAATTCAACGGCCTGGCGACACTGATCGCCGGTACCGACATCGTTGCCACCGTTCCGGATTACGCCGCCGCCGTGCTCACCGCTGCAGGCGGCGTACGGGCCGAAGAACTGCCTATCGAGTCGCGCACGTTCGAACTGCACATGGCCTGGCGCGGTTCTCAGGACAACGATCCAGGGGAACGATGGCTGCGTTCGCGAATCCAGATGTTCTTTGGTGACCCGGACAGCCTTGTCTAGAGCCTTTGCGCCGGTCAATATCATTCAGACTGATATTTACCTTCGTCGTATTCGATTCGTGCAATAAACCCCTCAAGAACAGAATCCGCCCATCTCAATAACATCGGCGGATTTTCCCATGGTTCAGTCACTTACTCCTTTACGCTATCCCTTTGCCGCGCTGGCACTGGTGGTGATCAGTGCGTGCGGAAAAGGCCCGGAATCGGCCGCACAGGCGCCGGCTGCGGCCAAGGTCAACGTGGCCAAGGTTCTGGAGCAACCGGTCAACGAATGGGATGAGGTCACCGCGCGCCTGGAAGCCCCGGAAACCGTGCAGGTGCGGCCACGCGTCTCCGGTCAGATCGACTCCGTCGCGTTCACCGACGGCGAGCTGGTGAAGAAAGGCGACCTGCTGTTCCAGATCGACCCGCGCCCGTTCGAAGCCGAAGTGCATCGCCTCGAAGCCCAACTGCAGCAAGCCAAGGCAGCGTCGGTGCGCAGCAATAACGAAGCCCAGCGTGGCGAGCGCCTGCGCACCAACAACGCAATCTCCGCCGAACTCGCCGATTCGCGTACCACCACCGCGCAGGAATCCAAGGCTGCGGTCGCCGCGATCCAGGCGCAACTGGATCTGGCCCGCCTGAACCTGAGCTTCACCCGCGTCACAGCGCCGATTACCGGCCGTGTCAGCCGCGCCGAAATCACCGCCGGCAACATCGTCACAGCCGACCAGTCGATCCTCACAAGCCTGGTGTCCACCGACAAGGTCTACGCCTACTTCGACGCTGACGAGCGCGTGTTCCTCAAGTACAACCAACTGGCCCGCGACGGCAAACGCGGCGCGACCACGCCGGTGTACATGGGCCTCTCCAACGAGGCCGAGAACCCGCACCTGGGTCAGATGAACTTCGTCGACAACCAGGTCAACCCGCGCACCGGCACCATTCGTGGCCGCGCCGTGTTCGACAACAGCAAGGGCGATTACACCCCGGGCCTTTATGCACGTCTGAAACTGGTCGGCAGCGGCACCTATTCCGCCACCCTGATCAAGGACGAAGCCGTCGGCACCGACCTGGGCAAAAAATTCGTGCTGGTGGTCGACAAGGACAACAAGGCGGTTTACCGCAGCGTTGACCTGGGGCCGAAGCTTGAAGGCCTGCGCATCGTGCGCAGCGGTCTGGCCAAGGATGACCGCATTGTCGTCAGCGGCCTGCAACGTGTTCGTCCGGGATCGCCGATCGACCCGCAGGACACCCCGATGGCCAGCCCTGAAACGCTCGCCGCGCTGCAACAACAACGCCAAGCACTTGAAGCCAGCAACCAACCTCAGGCCCAGAAGAAACTGGATGCCAAGGTTGCCGCTAGCGCTTCGCCACGCGGTTAAGGGACTCACTCGATGAATTTTTCCAAATTCTTTATCACGCGACCGATCTTCGCGGCAGTGCTGTCGCTGCTGATCCTGATCGCGGGCGCCATCTCGCTGTTCCAGCTACCGATCAGCGAATACCCGGAAGTCGTGCCGCCGACCGTGGTCGTGCGCGCCAACTTCCCCGGCGCCAACCCTAAAGTGATCGGCGAAACCGTGGCCGCGCCACTGGAACAGGCCATCACCGGTGTCGAGAACATGCTCTACATGTCCTCGCAGGCGACGGCTGACGGCAAACTCACCTTGACCATCACCTTCGCGCTGGGCACCAACCTGGACACCGCGCAAGTGCAGGTGCAGAACCGCGTGACGCGGACCGAACCGAAGCTACCGGAAGAAGTGACCCGCATCGGTATCACCGTCGACAAGGCGTCTCCGGACCTGACGATGGTGGTCCACCTGACCTCGCCAGATCAGCGTTACGACATGCTCTACCTCTCCAACTACGCGGTGCTGAACATCAAAGACGAGCTGGCTCGCCTGAACGGTGTCGGCGACGTGCAGCTGTTCGGTATGGGCGACTACTCGCTGCGCGTCTGGCTGGACCCGAACAAGACTGCCTCGCGCAATATCACCGCGACCGATGTGGTCAACGCGATTCGTGAGCAGAACCGCCAGGTTGCAGCCGGTCAACTGGGCGCACCGCCCTCCCCGAGCGCGACCAGCTTCCAGATGTCGATCAACACCCAGGGCCGTCTGGTGTCCGAGGAAGAGTTCGAAAACATCATCGTCCGCGCTGGCGAGAACGGCGAGATCACTCGCGTACGAGACATCGCCCGCGTCGAACTGGGTTCGAGTCAGTACGCACTGCGCTCGCTGCTCAATAACCAGCCGGCCGTCGCGATCCCGATTTTCCAGCGTCCCGGCTCCAACGCGATCGACATTTCCAACGAAGTGCGCAGCGAAATGGAGTTGCTGAAGAAAGACTTCCCGCAAGGCATGGACTACAGCATCGTCTATGACCCGACCATCTTCGTGCGCGGCTCGATCGAGGCGGTGGTTCACACCCTGTTCGAAGCGCTGATCCTGGTGGTGTTGGTCGTAATCCTGTTCCTGCAGACCTGGCGTGCGTCGATCATCCCGCTGGCCGCCGTGCCGGTGTCGCTGATCGGTACCTTCGCGGTCATGCACCTGTTCGGCTTCTCACTCAACGCGCTCTCGCTGTTCGGTCTGGTACTGGCGATCGGTATCGTCGTGGACGATGCGATCGTGGTAGTGGAGAACGTCGAGCGCAACATCGAACTGGGCCATCAGCCGATGGAAGCCACGCAGATCGCCATGCGTGAGGTGACCGGCCCGATCATCGCAACGGCGCTGGTGCTGTGCGCGGTGTTCGTACCGGCGGCGTTCATTTCCGGTCTGACGGGGCAGTTCTATAAACAGTTCGCCCTGACCATCGCAATCTCCACGGTGATCTCGGCATTCAACTCGCTGACCCTGTCGCCTGCACTGGCCGCGGTACTGCTGCGTGCCCACGATGCGCCAAAGGATGGCTTCTCGCGATTCCTCGACAAATTGCTCGGCGGCTGGCTGTTCCGTCCGTTCAACCGCTTCTTCATCAAGGCCAGTAACGGCTATGTTGGCGCGGTCGGCCGGGTGATTCGTGTCAGCGGCGTCGCGCTGGTGGTCTACGCAGGCCTGATCGTCATGACCTGGCTGGGCTTCTCGACCACGCCGACCGGCTTCGTGCCGCAGCAGGACAAACAGTACCTGGTGGCCTTCGCGCAACTGCCGGATGCGGCGAGTCTTGACCGCACCGAAGACGTGATCAAGCGCATGTCCGACATCGCGCTCAAGCAACCGGGTGTCGAGAGTGCGGTGGCGTTCCCGGGCCTGTCGATCAACGGCTTCACCAACAGCCCGAACTCCGGCATCGTCTTCGTGACCCTCAAGCCGTTCGAGGAGCGCAAACTGGCCAGCGAATCGGCGGGGGCCATCGCCGGTGAGCTGAACGGCAAATACGCCGGGATTCAGGAAGCCTACATGGCGATCTTCCCGCCGCCGCCGGTTCAGGGGCTGGGCACTATCGGTGGTTTCCGCCTGCAGATCGAAGACCGCGGCAACCTGGGTTATGACGAGCTGTACAAAGAAACGATGAACGTCATCGGCAAGAGCCGCAGCGTGCCGGAGTTGGCTGCACTGTTCACCAGTTACACCGTGAACGTGCCGCAGGTCGATGCCGCCATCGACCGCGAGAAGGCCAAGACTCACGGCGTGGCCATCAGCGACATCTTCGACACCCTGCAGGTCTACCTGGGTTCGCTGTACGCCAACGACTTCAACCGCTTCGGCCGGACCTATCAGGTCAACGTTCAGGCTGAACAGCAGTTCCGTCAGGACGCCGAACAGATCGGTCAGTTGAAGGTGCGTAACAATCTGGGCGAGATGATTCCACTGGCGACGCTGCTCAAGGTCACCAACACCTCCGGCCCTGACCGCGTCATGCATTACAACGGCTTCATCACCGCCGAGATCAACGGCGCAGCGGGTCCGGGCTTCAGCTCGGGTCAGGCGCAGGCCGCGATGGAAAGACTGCTCAAGCAGGAACTGCCTAACGGCATGACCTACGAGTGGACCGACCTGACCTACCAACAGATCCTGTCGGGCAACACGGCATTGCTGGTCTTCCCGCTCTGCGTATTGCTGGCGTTCCTGGTACTGGCGGCGCTGTATGAAAGCTGGAGCCTGCCTCTGGCGGTGATCCTGATCGTGCCCATGACGCTGTTATCCGCCATCGCCGGTGTGATCATCGCGGGCAGCGACAACAACATCTTTACCCAGATCGGCCTGATCGTACTGGTGGGCCTGGCGTGCAAGAACGCGATCCTCATCGTCGAGTTCGCCAAGGATGAGCAGGAAAAAGGCAAGACCCCGCTGGAGGCTGTTCTGGAAGCCTGCCGCCTGCGTCTGCGGCCGATCCTGATGACCTCTTTCGCGTTCATCATGGGTGTGGTGCCACTGGTGATCTCCAGCGGCGCCGGTGCCGAGATGCGTCACGCCATGGGTGTGGCGGTGTTCTCCGGGATGCTCGGCGTGACCTTCTTCGGTCTGCTGCTGACCCCCGTGTTCTATGTGCTGATTCGTAACTACGTTGGACGCAAAGAAGCGCGCAAGGCAGCCAAGGCTCAACGCGTTCAGACTATCGCTCCGGAGGCTCATTGATGAAGGCTGCAAAACTCTTCCTGCCGAGCCTGCTGGTCCTGGCGCTGGCGGCGTGCGCCGTCGGCCCTGACTACAAAAAGCCCGACACTGCGGCGGCCAACATTCAGGCCGCCACGCAGAGTGCTTATGACCGCAGTCGCGTCGAAACCATCTGGTGGCAGCAGTTCGACGATCCGACGCTGAACGCGCTGGTCGCCCAGGCGCTGCAAGGCAACCGCGAATTGCGCGTGGCCTTCGCCCGGCTGAAAGCGGCCCGTGCCATCCGTGACGACATCAGCAACGACGCGATGCCGGTCGTCACCAGCCGCGCCAGCAGCGAGATCGGTCGCAGCCAGGTGCCCGGTCAAACCGAACACCGGATCAATCAGGAACGCTACGACCTGGGCCTGGACATGGCCTGGGAGATCGACCTGTTCGGCCGCATCCAGCGCGAACTGGAAGCCAGCGAAGCCGATCAGCAGGTGGCCGAGGCCAATCTTTATCAGCTGCAGGTGACGATGATCGCCGAGCTGGTGGACGCCTACGGTCAACTGCGCGGTGCGCAGCTGCGCGAGCACATCGCCCGCGACAACCTGAAGAACCAGCAGGACTCGCGCAGCGTCACGGTGCAGTTGCGTGACGAAGGCGTGGGCAACGAGATTGACGTGGTGCGCGCCGACGCGCGCCTGGCGGCGGTCGAGGCCAGCATCCCACAACTGCAGGCCGAGCAGGTGCGCGAGCGCAATCGCATCGCCACCCTGCTGGGCGAGCGCGCGGACGCCATGAGCGTCAGCCTGGCTCCGGCCAAGCTGCCGGCGATCTCCAAGGCCCTGCCGATCGGCGACCCGACGAAGCTTCTGGAAAACCGTCCCGACGTGCGCAGTGCCGAACGGCAACTGGCGGCGCAGACCGCGCGGATTGGCGTGCAGACCGCTGACCTGTTTCCTCGCGTCAGCCTGAGCGGCTTCCTGGGCTTCACTGCCAGCCGGGGTTCGCAGATCGGTTCGAGCGCGGCGCAAGCCTGGGGCCTGGGCCCGAGCATCACCTGGGCGGCATTTGACCTGGGCAGCGTGAAAGCGCGTATCCGAGGCGCCAACGCCGACGCTGAAGGCGCGCTGGCCAACTACGAACAGCAAGTGCTGCTGGCGCTGGAAGAAACTGAAAACGCGTTCAGCGACTACGACAAGCGTCAGCAGCGTCTGGTCTCGCTGGTGCGCCAGAGCGAAGCCAGTCGCGCGGCGGCCAATCTGGCAAGCATCCAGTACAAGGAAGGTACGGCTGACTTCCTCGTGCTGCTGGACGCCGAGCGTGAACGGCTGGCGGCCGAGGACAGTCAGGCGCTGGCCGAGATCGATCTGTACCGTGGCATCGTCGCCATCTACAAAGCGCTCGGTGGCGGCTGGCAGCCTAACGCCTGATTCATCGACAGCACGCGGGGCGACTTACCGGTCGCCCCACAGGCCTCGGGCTCACACGGCCCGGGGCTTTTTTTTGCGCGGCAAGTCGCGCGACGCCAGACGCAGCGCGCGGGGGCGTCAACATTTCGCCTTGCCGCGTTTGACACTCGGCCATCACTCCCCGAAGCTGCTGGCCATGCAAAAACGGAAATCGGTATGTCAAAAGCGTCTTCGCAGCGCACGCCCGCTCAACTGAGAACTCGCCGCCGCGTGCAGGCCGCCATCGCGCTCGCCGTGCTGCTGTTGCTGATCGGCGCGGCGTTGCTGGTACGCAGCTGGCACGCGCCGCCCGCAGCGCCGGTGGTCAATCACAGTTATGCCGAAGCCCTCGAACAGGCCCATGCAGGAAAGCCCGGAGCTGCTCGCGTGCTGTATCAGCAATTCAGTCGCACGGATCTGTCAGACATTCGTCGCGCCGGTCTGCTTGTCGAACTGGTCAATTATCCCAGCACTCAGGCACTGAAAATCCTGCGCGCCGACCTCAAGAGCCCTGCTCCACTGATCCGCCAGACGGCGATCGAAACGGTGGTGAGCATGCTGCCCGAGGCACAGCGCAGTCTGCTGATCGGCCCGCTGCTCGACGATCCCGATCAAGGCGTGCGCTTCACTGCGGTCCGTGCCCTGCTGGGACTGACGCCGGACGATCTGGGGCTGTATTACGGGGCGGTTCAGGAAGCGGCTGAAGAATATGAACGTGTATTGACTTCACAACCGCCCAGCGGACAGAGCCAACTTCAACTGTCACGCCTGTATGTCAACAATGGGCAGCCCGATAAAGCATTCTCTGCACTGGAGCTGGGACAGAAACTTGAGCCGAACACGATTCAGATCGGCCTTGCGCAAGTGCAGTTGCTCGATCAGCAAGGACAGGCTGACCGTTCTCGCCAATTACTGGCACGACTGCTCGACAAGCACCCGCAATCTTCTTTGTTGCAACATGCGCTGGGGCAATGGTTGTTGCATCACCAACAAAGCGAATACGCGCTGCTGGCATTGACCAAAGCAGTAGAACTTGAACCGGAGAATGCGGGATATCGCTACGATCTGGCGGTGGCACTGCATGACCTGCAGCAGCTGGAACCCGCCCAGCGTCAGCTGGAGGACATTCTGCAACGGCAGCCGGCGAACCGACGTGCCAGGATCCTGCTGATTCATTACTGGAAGGAGAACGGTCAACTGCAGAAGGTTCAGGTGCTGCTGGCCGAACTGGAGCAGCAGAACCCAGACGATCCGGTACTACAACAAGGGCTGTAATGTGCGCAGCTCGCCGTCCAGAAACGCGGCACGATAGTTTCCAATATCAGCATAGTTTCAGAAATTACTTACAACACGTTTCTCCTGATACGCAGTTTTTTTGTCAGACCTGCATATCTCGCCGATGAAGTTTCATATAACAATTGCCCTCCGGCTATTTTACAAGTGGAAAAAAACGTGCATTATTTACCCGTGCCACTTAACTTCCCCATTCTGATGCGACGCCGACCCTGCGCTGTCATTCTTCATTCGGTCGAGATGTCGCCATCCGGGGCAGTCACACAATGAACGTTGGGCCGATACTTGCGTTTATGTTGCTTGCATTGGGCTGACAACAGCCAATTACCGCCGGAGTACTATATTGTCCAGACTTGCCGAGTTTCGCGCAGCAGAAAAAGCCCTTCAGGAACAGCTTGCTCAGCTGGAAAACCTGAAAAACGACGCCGGACTGAAAAAGGAGATCGAATTCGAGCAGAAGCTTCAGGCTCTGATGAGTTCCTACGACAAGAATCTGCGTGACATCATCGCTATGCTAGACCCGAACCCGACCGCGACTGCCGCCGCCCCGGCCGGCCCGAAACGTCGCCGCGCTCGCGTGGTCAAGGTCTATCAGAACCCGCACACGGGTGAACTGATCGAGACCAAGGGTGGAAACCACCGTGGCCTGAAGGCCTGGAAGGAACAGTATGGCATCGAGGCCGTCGATTCCTGGTTGCGCCGTTGATTGATTACCGATGTCGCCAACGGCATCGAATAACAGCCCCTATCACAGGGGCTGCTTTGTATATGAGTCATTAATCAAACGGTTCATTCAGCGCCGTTCGACGGGCTGTTTTCGTACAACTCTCAATTGCGGACGTGATCAGTCGATCAACTTCGCGCCATGCTGCGATGAATCCGTGATGCATTAACCACTGTGTTGTTATATCGCGTTGGAATAGCACAGCGTGCATCCGCACAAGCAAAGTGAATGCAGTGCTATTCATCAATGAGGCTCATGGCAAGGGCTCGAATATGACGATCCGCTAAAGGGTGCGATTCTTCACATATTTTTCACACCGGGTTCTACAGGATGAAGGCTGCTAAAGGATTAGCGCCCCATGCCCGCTTCGGCGGGCTTCTTTTTGCCTGTTGCATTTGCCCGGCAAGTTAACGGATATCGTGCAGGCGCAAGGGACTCAGGGCGTGAGGCCAAGACGCAGGCTGTCGCGGATCTGCAGCACTTCATCCTTGTTGGCGGAATACCCGTCTGCGGAGCCCGCGTATGACAGCGACCAGGCCATGTCTTTGCTGGCGGCAGCGACCAGCGTCTGGGTCATCACGTGCACACCGTTCTGGGTGATCGTGCAGGTGGTCTCCATGGCCGGCACCGCGCTGAGTGCGCTGTCCTTCATTTTCGTGCACACGCTCTGAAAGCCGCCCTGGGCGAAGTTGACCTGAACCGCCTTGCGCATCGCCAGCAACACGCCCTGGACATTGACCTCATGGCCAGGCTGCAAGCGGGTCTGGGTCAGCTCCACCACCATCGCCGGATCACCGTTGCTGTCTTTCTTCACGGCGCGCTGGCGCAGCTGTACCGAGGGGTTCTGCCCTGCCGGTGGAAGCGATTCGACTTCCCAGTCGCTTGGCCAGACGATCATTGCATCCGTGGCCCAGGCGCCGCCGGGCAATGCCCAGAGCAGACAAAAGACAGGAAGTAGAAACAAGCGAAACGCGGCAATCATGACCAGTACCTGAACGTCGAATGACAAAGTGTGAGCCACCCGGCGAGTGTCGACAAGGCCGGGACGCCGATGCGTGCGCATTCGGGTTTGGCTCATGGGCCGCGTACCCGTATCATTCGGCAACATCTACTGGACCTACCGGAGACATTAATGAGTCTGCACGAGCTGAACACCTTCCCCGGCGTCACCGCTGAGCCGGACGCCGCTACCGCACAATTCGTGTTCAACCACACCATGCTGCGGGTCAAGGACATCACCGCCTCGCTGGACTTCTACACCCGCGTACTGGGCTTCAGCCTGGTGGAAAAGCGTGACTTTCCGGAAGCCGAATTCAGCCTTTACTTCCTCGCCCTGGTCGACAAGGCGCAGATCCCGGCCGATGACGCCGCACGCACGGTCTGGATGAAAGGCATTCCGGGCATCCTTGAACTCACTCACAACCACGGCACTGAAAAGGATACGGCGTTCGCCTACCACAACGGCAACACCGATCCACGGGGCTTCGGTCACATCTGCATTTCGGTGCCGGACGTGCACGTCGCCTGCGCGCGCTTCGAAGCACTGGGCGTGGACTTCCAGAAACGCCTGACCGACGGCCGCATGAAAAGCCTGGCCTTCATCAAGGACCCGGACGGCTATTGGGTGGAGATCATTCAGCCAACGCCGGTTGGCGGGGCGTAAGGGTCGAATCCCTGCCCGGTCCGGTTACTTCAAAGACCCGGACCGGCATCGGACTTGTGGGAGGCAGTCTTTCGTGAACAACCCGTTCACGAATCAATACCTCCCAACCGGGACTCAAGTCCTGAAAACAAAAAAACCTCATGATCGCTCATGAGGTTTTTTCGTTTACAGTCTGACTCGGGTGTACATCACGCCGGGGCGCTGGTCCGGATCAGGTGATCGAAAGCGCTCAGCGACGCCTTGGCGCCCTCGCCCACAGCGATCACGATTTGCTTGTACGGCACGGTCGTCACGTCACCGGCCGCGAAGATGCCGGGGATCGACGTCTCGCCGCGCTGATCAATGACGATTTCGCCGCGTGGCGTCAGCTCGATAGTGCCTTTGAGCCATTCGGTATTAGGCAGCAGACCGATCTGCACGAAGATACCCTCCAGCTCGACGTTGATTTCTTCGCCGGTGATGCGGTTCTTGTAACGCAGGCCGTTGACTTTCTGACCGTCGCCGGTCACTTCGCTGGTCAGGGCACTGGTCAGCACTGTCACGTTCGGCAGGCTGTGCAGTTTGCGCTGCAGGACCGCGTCGGCACGCAGCGAGCTGTCGAACTCCAGCAAGGTCACGTGGGAAACGATACCGGCCAGGTCGATAGCAGCCTCGACACCCGAGTTACCGCCGCCGATGACCGCAACACGCTTGCCTTTGAACAGCGGGCCGTCGCAGTGAGGGCAATATGCAACGCCTTTGTTGCGGTATTGCTGCTCGCCGGGAACGTTCATTTCACGCCAGCGCGCGCCGGTCGCCAGAATCACGGTCTTGCCCTTGAGCACGCCGCCGCTGGCGAATTTCACCTGGTGCAGTTCGCCGTCCTTGCCCGGGATCAACTGATCGCCGCGCTGCAGATTCATGATGTCGACGTCGTACTCCTTGACGTGTTCTTCAAGGGCGACCGCCAGTTTCGGGCCTTCGGTGTGCTGAACCGAGATGAAGTTCTCGATCGCCATGGTGTCCAGCACCTGACCGCCGAAACGCTCGGCCGCGACACCGGTGCGAATGCCTTTACGCGCCGCGTAGATAGCTGCGGCCGAACCGGCCGGGCCACCGCCGACGACGAGGACATCGAAGGCTTCCTTGGCGTTGAGTTTCTCTGCCTGACGATCGCCCGCACTGGTGTCGATCTTGGCGAGAATTTCCTCAAGGCCCATGCGGCCCTGACCGAACAGCTCGCCGTTCAGATAAATGCTTGGCACCGACATGATCTGACGGTCAGTCACTTCTTGCTGGAACAGGCCGCCTTCGATGGCCACGTGTTGCACGTTCGGGTTGAGCACCGCCAGCAGGTTCAACGCCTGAACCACATCAGGGCAATTCTGGCAGGTCAGCGAGAAGTAGGTTTCGAACTTGAACTCACCGGTCAGTGCACGGGCCTGTTCAATCGTGTCTTCGCTGGCTTTGGACGGGTAGCCGCCCACTTGCAACAGCGCCAGCACCAGCGAGGTGAATTCGTGACCCATCGGCAGACCGGCGAAACGCAGCTTGATGTCCTGGCCCGGGCTGTTCAGGGCAAAAGACGGCGTGCGAGCGTCGGCACCGTTGGTGTCCAGGGTGATCTTGTTGGAACTGCTGACGATGTCATTGAGCAGCGACAGCATTTCCTGGGATTTCGCGCCGTCATCGAGGGACGCGACGATCTCGATCGGGCGAGTGATCCGCTCCAGGTACGATTTCAATTGAGCTTTAAGATTGGCGTCCAACATGATTCGGCTTCCTTCTGATCTTTGAATTCTGGAAAAAAAAACGCCCGGGCGATGACCGCCCGGGCGTTTTTTGGGGGCGATGCGGTTTACGTGCTCAAGAGCTCATCGCTCCCGGTCCAGCCATGAGAGTCATGGGGACTCAGATCTTGCCAACCAGATCCAGGGATGGAGCCAGGGTCGCTTCACCTTCTTGCCACTTGGCAGGGCAGACTTCACCTGGGTGAGCAGCGACGTATTGAGCAGCCTTGATTTTGCGCAGCAGCTCGGAAGCGTCACGGCCAACGCCGCCATCGTTCAGTTCAACGATTTTGATCTGACCTTCAGGGTTGATCACGAAAGTACCGCGGTCAGCCAGGCCAGCTTCTTCGATCAGCACGTCGAAGTTGCGGGAGATGGTCAGCGTCGGGTCGCCGATCATGGTGTACTGGATTTTGCCGATGGCTGGCGAAGTGTTGTGCCAGGCCGCGTGGGCAAAGTGGGTGTCGGTGGAAACGCTGTAGATTTCAACGCCCAGCTTCTGGAAAGCGTCGTAGTTATCAGCCAGGTCTTCCAGCTCGGTTGGGCAAACGAAGGTGAAGTCAGCCGGGTAGAAGAACACCACAGACCATTTGCCTTTCAGGTCGGCGTCCGACACTTCTACGAAGTTGCCGTTCTTGTACGCAGTCGCTTTGAACGGTTTTACTTGGCTGTTGATGATAGGCATCGGATGGAACTCCTTAGGGTTGTGGAATTTGCGTTGCGAAAATCGATGTGAAGGATATTACGCACAATCGCCGACGAGGGCTCATTGGCAAAGCTCATGCTGACGATTGGTTTTCACTATAAAAGCGCTTTATTAATAGAAGAAATCAGTGACGCTTGGAAGTCATAACATTTCCGCCAGCCTTCACGCGCGTCCAGAGGACAGCGCGGAGCATGCATCAGCCGGCGCGCCAACGAACTCATCCTTGCCCACCCGGTTCGATCAGGCTTCTGACGCGCTGCGCCAGCGCATCGATGGAAAAGGGTTTGGTGAGCATGTCCATGCCCTCTTCGAGGAAATCCCCGCGAATTTCGGCGTTTGGCGCATATCCGGTAATAAACAGGACGCGCAATCCGGGCCGGTGCTGACGCGCGATCTCAGCCAGCTGACGGCCGTTCAGGCCAGGCAGGCCGACATCCGTGACCAATAGATCGACGCGCTGCGGCGACTGAATGAAGGGCAGCGCCGTATGACTGTCGGACGCCACCTCGACTGTGTAGCCCAGATCCCTCAGCACATCGACCACAAGCATGCGGACGTCAGGCTCGTCTTCGACCACCAGCACGCGCTCACCCCGGACCGCACGGGGCGGATCGACGTGGTCGTCGGGCACCGCCTGACGCTCGACGGGCTGGAGATGACACGGCAGGTACAGGTCGACCCGGGTGCCGCGGCCTTCGCTGCTGTCGATCAGCACCTGCCCGCCGGTCTGATGGATGAAGCCGTAGACCATCGACAGACCAAGCCCTGTGCCCTGCCCGATAGGCTTAGTGGTGAAGAATGGGTCGAACGCCCGCGCGATGACTTCGCCCGACATGCCGCAGCCGGTGTCTTGCACGCCCAGCCGCACATAATCGCCAGGAGCCAGTGAATCATGCAGCACGGCCACGTGGGCCAGCTCGGTCTGAATCAGCAGTCGTCCGCCATCGGGCATGGCGTCGCGGGCATTGATCACCAAGTTCAGCAGCGCGTTTTCCAGCTGATGTTCATCGGTATTGGTCAGACGCAAAGCGGTGTTGAGGTCGACTTCCAGCTCAATGCTTTCACCAATGGTGCGCCGCAACAGTTCTTCCATGGACACAACCATGCGATTGACGTCCACCGGGCGCGGATTGAGCGATTGGCGGCGGGCGAACGCGAGCAGCCGGTGGGTCAGGGAGGCAGCGCGGTTGGCTGAACTCATCGCCGCGTCGATGTAGCGATCGATCTCCGACACCCGCCCTGCGGCCACGCGCCGCTGGATCAGATCCAGCGCGCCCAGCACGCCGGTGAGCATGTTGTTGAAGTCGTGGGCGATGCCGCCGGTGAGCTGGCCGATCGCGTCCATCTTCTGCGCGTGACGCAGCGCTTCTTCGGCCTGGGCGCGCTCGCTGATCTCGATCTGCAGTCGCTGGTTGATGTCCGCCAGCTCGCGGGTACGCTCGGCCACGCGCAGTTCGAGGCTTTCGTTCAGCTCGCGCAGGGCATCCTCTGCCTTGACCTGAGCCGTGATGTCGGTGCTTGTCCCAAGCCAGTACGTGATGTTGCCGCTTTCGTCGCGAATGGGCAGCGCGCGGGAGAGAAACCAGCGGTACAGACCGTCCTTGCCACGCAACGGGAAGGTGTCTTCCCAGATCGAGCCCGTGGCGAAGCAGCGGCGCAGGCGGGACTCCACGCGTTGCAGATGATCCGGGTGATACAACGAGCGCCAGCCCAGCGCCATCATTGCCTCGTGCGAGGTGCCGGTGTAGCTGTACCAGCGCTGGTTGTACCAATAGATCCTTCCGCCCGGATCGGCGATCCAGGCCAACTGACTCATGTTATCGGCCAGACTGCGAAACTGCCGCTCACTCTCATGCAGAGCTTCTGCTCGGGAGAACGCCTGGTCGTCAGGTTCAACGGGATTCAAAGGCATGGCTGCCGCAAAGCTCTTGCTGGTACTGGTCACAAAGTCGGTCCGTCCCTGATTACGTTAGCTCGTCCGCCCCAATCCATGGGCCGGACGCTTTTACATGAATGCCGCCTGGTGTCAGCGCGTGGCGGTACGCATGGTGACAAATTCTTCTGCCGCTGTCGGATGCACGCCGATCGTGTCGTCGAAAATCTGCTTGGTGGCGCCAGCCTTCAGGGCAATGGCCAGACTCTGGACAATTTCTCCCGCATCCGGGCCGACCATGTGGCAACCCAATACGCGATCGGACTTGGCGTCGACCACCAGCTTCATCAGCGTACGCTCCTGGTTGTCCGTCAGGGACAACTTCATGGGGCGGAAGCGGCTCTCGAAAATCTGCACATCATGCCCGGCTTTTATCGCCTCGGCTTCGGTGAGCCCCACCGTGCCGATATTCGGCAGGCTGAAGACCGCCGTCGGTATATGCCGGTAATCCACGGCGCGGTACTGATCAGGCTTGAACAGTCGACGCGCGACCGCCATGCCTTCGGCGAGTGCCACGGGCGTGAGTTGTACGCGGCCGATGATATCGCCTACGGCTATGATCGACGGTTCGCTGGTCTGATAGTGCTCGTCGACCTTGATGAAACCCTTATCGTCGAGCGCGACGTTGACCGTGTCCATGCCCAGGTTGTCGAGCATCGGACGGCGGCCGGTCGCGTAGAAGACGCAGTCAGTATTGAACGAGCTGCCATCGTTGAGCGTCAGCTCCAGGGTGCCATCCGCCAGCTTCTCGATGCGCTCGATCTGCGTATGGAAGCGGATGTCCATTCGGTGTTTGGTCAGCTCCTGATGCAGGTGCGTGCGCACGCTGTCATCAAAACCGCGCAGGAACAGCTCGCCGCGGTACATCAGCGACACCTCGGCGCCGAGGCCATTGAAAATCGAGGCGAACTCCACGGCAATGTAACCACCACCGACCACCACGACGCGCTTGGGCATCTGTTTGAGGAAGAACACTTCATTGGACGTGATGGCGTGCTCGCGGCCCGGGATCTCCGGAATCTGCGGCCAGCCGCCGGTGGCGATCATGATGTGCTCAGCGGTGTGCACCTGGCCGTTGACCTCGACCTCGTGCGGCCCGCGCAGACGCGCATGCCCTTCCATCAAGGTCACGCCGCTGTTGACGAGCAGGCCACGGTAAATATCGTTGAGACGGCTGATCTCTCGATTCTTGTTGGCAATCAGCGTCGGCCAGTCGAACACGGCCTCGCCGCTGCTCCAGCCAAAGCTTTTGGCCTGTTCGAATTCTTCGGAAAAATGCGCGCCGTAGACCATCAACTTCTTCGGCACACAGCCTACGTTGACGCAGGTGCCTCCCAGATAGCGGCTTTCGGCGACCGCCACGCGTGCACCGAAACCGGCAGAAAACCGTGCGGCGCGGACGCCCGCGGAACCGGCGCCGATCACGAAAAGGTCGAAGTCGTAGGTCATTTCTGTCTCCTTGGCAGGCCGCTAGCATAACCGCTCCAGCGCTCTCGGCAAGTTCTGTAGGACAGAAACGACAAAGCCACCCTAAGGTGGCTTTGTCTGACATACAGATGCCGGAGACTTCCCGGCACAGTCGAGTTACTGGGTGGATTTACCCGTTTTGTAGAAGTGTTCGAAGCAGAAGTTGGTGGCTTCAACGTAGCCTTCAGCGCCGCCGCAGTCGAAACGCTTACCCTGGAATTTATAGGCCAGAACGTTGCCTTCGGCTGCCTGCTTCATCAGGGCGTCGGTGATCTGAATCTCACCGCCTTTACCCGGCTCGGTCTGTTCGATCTTCTCGAAGATATCCGGGGTAAGGATGTAGCGACCGATGATCGCCAGGTTCGACGGAGCATCTTCCGGCTTGGGTTTTTCGACCATGTCGGTCACGCGGAACAGGCCGTCCTTGATTTCTTCGCCAGCGATCACACCGTACTTGTTGGTCTCGTTCGGGTCGACTTCCTGAATGGCCACGATCGAGCACTTGTATTGCTTGTGCAGTTTGACCATCTGCGCGAGAACGCCTTCGCCATCCAGGTTCACGCACAGGTCATCCGCCAACACCACGGCGAACGGCTCATTGCCGATCAGCGGACGGCCGCTGAGGATAGCGTGACCCAGACCTTTCATTTCGGTCTGACGGGTGTAGGAGAAGCTGCATTCGTCAATCAGGCGACGGATACCGACCAGGTATTTCTCTTTGTCGGTGCCTTTGATCTGGTGTTCGAGCTCGTAGCTGATGTCGAAGTGGTCTTCCAGGGCGCGCTTACCGCGACCGGTCACAATGGAGATTTCATTCAAACCCGCAGCAAGTGCTTCTTCCACGCCGTACTGGATCAGTGGCTTGTTGACAACTGCCAGCATCTCTTTGGGCATGGCTTTGGTCGCTGGCAAGAAGCGAGTGCCGTAACCGGCTGCAGGGAACAAGCATTTCTTGATCATATGAGTCCTTGATGAGGCTGGGGGTGTTGCGGCGCAGTCTAATGAGGCGGCGATGACCTTACAATGGCCGCCACTGGCCGTTCGCTGCCATGGTAGAGGAATAGTTGCGCAGATAGTTCCACACAATTCCCGAGAATACGATGGCAAGCCTGGGCAAACGGATCCCGTAGACAGGCGGGGCGCATGACCCGCTGATTATTCTTAGTCCCTCCGGTCACTCGTGCGTGGCGATCCTTCCCAGCGCAACGGCCATTCAGTGACCCACGAGAGCGTAGCCGCGTTAACGCCTGCGTGCAGGAAAACTGCGATTGCCCTTTACCCGCCGCGCTTTATCATAAGCGGCTGAATCACTTGTCGAGACGGATCGATGTCGGAAGTCAAAAGCGTAAACGGTTACCAGATCAAAAAACTGCAGGACGGCCAGTGGTGGCTGGTGGGTCATGACGACGAGGCGGTCGCCGGGCCGTTCGCCAGCGAGAGCAGCGCCATCGAGGTCGCGGCGGTGTTCCAGGACACGCCGGCGCCACGTCGTCGGGCCGACAAGAAAAACTGACCCTGCCGCCAGCCGCCTCGCAATGAGGCGGCCTTGGCACACCGCCTGGAAAGCCCTCCCGTTAAAAATTCTTCGATGATGCCGGAACGATGGCACCGCACCCAAGTCTGACAATTGCCGCCGCTATTCGGCCCTCATTGTGAAGCACCTGAACATGACCAAGATTTTGTCCATCATTGCAGTACTGGGCCTGACAGGCTGTGCCACCGCACAAAACACTTACCTCAAGAACGGCCAGCAGGGGCTGAACATCGATTGCTCCGGCGAGGCGATGTCATGGGCCGCCTGCTACGAGAAGGCCGACGCATCCTGCGCCGGCACGGGCTACAACATCATCAGCACGAACGGCACGCCGCAGCCTAAGGATGACGACAAGACGCTGGGCGTGGACGTTGGCAACTACAAGACGCGCAGCGTGCTGGTGGTCTGCAAGTAACGCCATCGGCCAGCGCCGGCGGGCAGATGCCGACCGGCTGGCCTCGTCAGAAGCCGCAATTCCCTCATTCGCCTGAGATACAGGCGGTGACTGCGTGCTGCACGTCTTTGGGGCGCAACGGATTATTGCCCATGCGTTCGAACAGCTTGATCGAGCTGCCGCTTGAGCGCGGTTCGATGTCGACGATCGCAGCCGGATCGCTGCTGATGAGTTTCTGCGGAACGATCACTCGCAGCCCGGCGTGGCGCGGCTCGATCTGCGGAGGCTTGCGGCTGTCGGCGATGCGCCCGACAAAGCAGGATGCATAGTCCTTGGGACTCTTGCCCGACATGACGCTCATTGTCGCGGGAGTGTGCTCGATGTCGTTGACGGTCGCACAACCAGTCATCGCCAGAGCCAGAATAACAACCGCCAGTTTCATACAATCCCTCCAGTAAAGGTGCTTACGACAAGCCATGCTTGAATTAAATCCCGGCGCCAGTGACCTTTCCCCCGCAGCGGGGCAATAAAAACCGCGACGGCGAGCAACGCCCAGGCTTGCCGTGCTATCTTTTCGCGTTTTCGAGAATGCCCTGTCTTCGGAGACACCCATGAAATTCGTACACCAGCGCGAGCACCTCAACGAAGACGACATGGTCGTCATCGAATGCTCCCAGCTCTGCAACATACGCCTGATGAGCGACGCGAATTTCCGCAGCTTCAAGAATGGCGGACGCCACACTTACCACGGCGGCGCATTCGATCGCTTCCCGGCCAAGATTGCCGTGCCGAGCACCGGCTTCTGGAACATCACCATCGATACCGCCGGCCGCAAGATGGACACTCACGGTGGCCGCAAAACAACTTTCACCCATTCGATCAAGATCGTTCGTCGCTCGTCTTCGCGCCTGAGCTGATGCGCCCATTGAACACCGGCCTGCGTGAAAACCTTGTGTTCTCGCGCACACCGTCAAGCTTGTCGCCAAGGAGTCAACCGTGAATAGCCCTGCCCCCGTGATCAAATACGCCATCAGCTACAAACTCAACGGTGAGCGCCGTTTCGAGTTCGCCCTGTTGCAATCCCCTTCCGCCGACGAAGCCCTGGCCGCGCTGCAGAAAATGCACGGCGGCAGCGACGATGTGATCAGCGACGTCAAGGTCAGCAAAGCACTGTAATTCCGGTAGCGCCGCGATGATACAACGCAAAGGGATAACGCCCGCCACTTTCGACCTGTTTGCCGACGAGGCTGCGCAGCCGCCAGCAACGGAGCAGATCGGTCCGCGGTCGTGGGTGTTGCGTGGTTTTGCCCTGCCGCTGATGGCACGCCTGCTGCCAGCGCTGGAGGCCGTTCTGAACCAGGCGCCCTTTCGCCACATGGTTACGCCCGGCGGTTACACCATGTCGGTGGCACTGACCAGCTGCGGGCAATACGGCTGGACGACCGACCGCAGCGGCTATAAATACAGCCCCGTCGACCCAGCCACCGGCCAGCCCTGGCCGGACATGCCGGAAGTCTTTCTGGAGCTGGCACGAGCGGCTGCCGAGGCCGCCGGTTTTCACGGATTCGAGCCGGATGCCTGCCTGATCAACCGCTACATACCTGGCGCGAAGATGTCACTGCATCAGGACAAGGATGAGCGCGATCATGGCTGGCCGGTGGTGTCAGTGTCGCTCGGCATTCCCGCGATGTTCCTGTTCGGCGGCCATGCCCGCAGTGACGGCACGCAGCGCGTGCCGTTGTTTCATGGCGATGTGGTGGTCTGGGGCGGCGAAGATCGCCTGCGCTATCACGGGGTCATGCCCATCCGACAGGCCGAGCACCCGCAACTGGGCGAGCAACGCATCAACTTTACCTTCCGCAAGGCCCGCTGAAGGCGCACGCCGACTTCGCCGGGCGCCAACTCAACTGGCCAGCAGCTTCGCAGTCGCCCGCGTCTTGACCGGGCATACCGCGCGATGCAGGTTCAGCGCCGTATTGATGATGCCGATGTGGCTGAACGCCTGCGGGAAGTTGCCCAGCATGCGCCCGGCACGCGGGTCGTATTGCTCCGCAAGCAGGCCCACGTCGTTGCACAACCCGCACAAGCGGTCGAACAGCGCGCTCGCCTCCTCCTCGCGCCCCTGCAGCACGTACACGTCGGCCAGCCAGAACGAGCACACCAGAAATGTCCCTTCGCTGCCGGACACGCCGTCCGTGCTGCGCTCACTGTCATAACGCAGCAGCAAACCGTCCTGCATCAACGATTGCTCGATCTGCGCGACCGTGCCCGTCACCCGCGGGTCGTCCACCGGCAAGAACCCGGTCAGCGCGATCTGCAGCAGGCTGGCGTCCAGTTCCTTGCCGCCGTAGGTCTGCACGAAACTGCCCAGCGCCTCGTCATAGCCATGGGCACAGACGTCGGCATGAATCTGGTCGGCGATCTGCCGATAATGTCGTCCGCGCTCGCGCTCTTCCTGACTGTCGCTTTGCGCCAGCACGCCGGCGTTGCGATCGAACGATACCCAGGCCATGACTTTCGAGTGCGTAAAGTGCCGAGGCTCGGAGCGAATCTCCCAGATACCGGCGTCGGGCAGGTGCCAGACTTTCTCCAGAAACGGCATGATCACTTTCTGGATCTGCGTACTGCGCGGCAAACGCGGCAAGCCGCTTTTCAGCGCCTGGGTCATTGCGTCCGCCACTTCGCCATAAACGTCCAGTTGCATCTGGGTGGCCGCGGCATTGCCGACGCGTACCGGCCGCGAGTGCTCATACCCTGCCAGCCACGGCAACTGATATTCCGGCAGACGCCGCTCGCCGCCCAGCCCGTACATGATCTGCACCTGCTCGGGATTGCCGGCTACCGAGCGCAACAGCCAGTTACGCCACGCGGTGGCCTCTTCGTAATAACCCAGATTCATGAACGCCAACAGTGTCATCGTGGCGTCACGCAGCCAGCAGAAACGGTAATCCCAATTGCGCTCGCCGCCTAACTGTTCCGGCAGCGAGGTGGTCACCGCCGCGACGATCCCGCCAGTGGGCGCATAGGTCATCGCTTTGAGCGTGATCAACGAGCGCTTGACCTGTTCGGTCCAGGGACCGACGTCCGGGCAGCGATCGGAAAACGCTCGCCAGAAGGACTCGGTCTGCTGCAACGCGCGCTCGACGTCGAACGCTTCGTGCACCGGTTCGTGGGAAGCCTGCCAGGACAATGCAAAGCCTAGGCGCTGGCCGGCCTGAACGGAGAACAGGCTCTCGGTGTGATGATCCAGCGGATGCAGTTCGGCGGGCGTGCGCAGCACCAACAGGTCCGGTCCAGCGACGGCGGTCATGGTGTGTGGATCGCGCTTTTCGACCCACGGCACGGTGCTGCCGTAGTCGAAACGGATGGCCAGGTCCATGGCGAAATCGACCCGGCCCTGCAGCCCGACGACGATGCGCACCACGCTGCTGTCGATCTCCATCGGCATGAAATCGATGAGCAACGCCTGGCCGGTGTCGCTGGTAAACAGGGTTTCGAGGATCAGCGTGCCGTCACGATAGCGCCGCCGCGACTGGCTTTTTGCATCGGTGGGCGCCAGCTTCCAGCGACCGTTGTCGCTGTCCCCCAATAACGCCGCAAAACAGGCAGGCGCGTCGAAACGCGGGAAACACAACCAGTCCAGCGACCCGTCGCGGGCCACCAGCGCGGCCGTCCGGCAGTTGCCGAGCAGCGCGTAATCTTCGATCAATACAGCCATGGGAACAGAATTCCTCCTGGTGTCTGAGAAGCCTGCAGGCGCACGGCACGCTGACCATCACTCGCGTAGACGCGGCGATCAGCAGGCCGGACGACTGCAGGAAGGTGCCGCGTTAGTCAGCGCGGCAGGATGTAACGCTCGATGGCGGCCGCCAGGCCGTCCTCCGTGTTGCTGCCGGTGACGTAGTTGGCCTGCGTCTTGACGCCGACTTCTGCCTGCCCCATCGCGATCGACAGCCCGGCACGCAGAAACATCGCGACGTCGTTGCCGGCGTCACCGATGGCCGCCGTGTGGGCCAGATCGACGCCCAGCGTCTGCGCCAGTGTTTCCAGCGCCGACCCCTTGTTGGCGTCCAGCGCGGTCACGTCCAGGTAATACGACTGCGAGCGCGCCGCCCTTGCAGCCTCGGCAATCAGCGGATTGAGCTGGACCTCGAGACGCTTGAGCAGCTCGAAGTCCTTGCTGGCGGCGACGATTTTGTCGATGCGATCAAGGTAGTCCTCGAAGTGCTCGACCTGCACGAAGTCATAACCCAGCGTGTTGCGCTCGTGCTCGACGTAATCCCCTTGCGGGTCGAGCAGCAGCCATTGATCGTCGGCGAAAACCCACACCGACACGTTCTCGCCGGCAAACAGCTCAAGGCTGGTTCGCGCCGCTTTCGGGTCGATGCGATGGGCCTTGAGCAAACTGCCGTCGGGCTTGATGATGTTGGCGCCGTTGAAGGCCACGGTCGGCACTTCGATGCCCAATGCCTCGATCTGCTGACGCATGGCCCGGGGCGGCCGGCTGCTGGCCACCGAGAAATGAATCCCGGCTGCCTGCAGCTTGCGCACCGCCTCAATGTTGGCCTGACTCAGGCTGTGATCGGGTCGCAGCAAGGTGCCGTCAATGTCGGACAGCATGAAACGGATGAGGGGTTGCGTGGCTTCACTCATCCCAGGCGTTGCCAGCTGTGGCCATCGCGGGCCAGCAGTTCGTCCGCCGCTGCCGGTCCATCCTCACCGGCCTTGTAGAACTCCACTCGCGGATCCTTGGCCCAGGCATCGATGAAGGGCTGCACAGCACGCCAGCCGTTCTCGATATTGTCGGCCCGCTGGAACAGGGTCTGATCGCCGGTCAGGCAATCATAGATCAGGGTTTCGTACCCGGTCGATGGCTGCATCTCGAAGAAGTCCTTGTACGCAAAGCCCAGCTCGATGGTCTGCATGTCCAGGGTCGGCCCCGGCTTTTTCGCCTGCAGGTCGAACCACATGCCTTCATCGGGCTGGATCTGGATCTTCAGGAAGTTAGGCGCTACGCGGTCCACGTCGGTGTCCCGGAACTGCGCATAAGGCGCAGGCTTGAAGCAGATCGCGATTTCGGTGTCGCGCACGCTCATGCGCTTGCCGGTGCGCAGATAAAACGGCACACCGACCCAGCGCCAGTTATCGACCATGACTTTGAGCGCGACATAGGTTTCCGTGTTGCTGTCCGCCGCGACGCGGTCCTCTTCACGGTAGCCCGGCACACTTTTGTCACCGACGGTGCTTTCGGTGTACTGCCCACGCACCGAATTGGCCAGGGCTTCCATTTCCGACCACGGCCTGATCGCGCCGATGACCTTGGCCTTTTCACCGCGCACGGCGTCGGCACCGAAGGCCGCCGGCGGCTCCATGGCAACCATCGCCAGCAGCTGGAACAGGTGATTGGGCACCATGTCCCGCAATGCGCCGGTGGTTTCATAGAAACTGCCACGCGTCTCGACGCCGACGGTTTCAGCGGCGGTGATCTGTACGTGGTCGATGTAGTGGTTGTTCCAGAACGATTCGAACAGACCGTTGGAGAAACGGCTGACCAGAATGTTCTGCACCGTTTCCTTGCCCAGATAGTGATCGATCCGGTAGATCTGCTTCTCGCTCATCACCTTCAGCAAGCAGTTGTTCAGCGCCACGGCGCTGGGCAGGTCATGACCAAACGGTTTCTCGATCACCACGCGACGGAAATGATCGTCGCCCTCGACCATCAGCCCCGAGGAGCCGAGACGCTTGGTCACTTCACTGAAGAAGCGCGGCGCGGTCGCCAGGTAGAACACGGCATTGCGCGTGCCGGTACTTTTGATCTTTTCGTCGATGGCGGTGTAAGTCGCGTCGTCGAGAAAATCACCGGTGATGTAGGTGATGCGCTTGGACAGACTGCCCCACAGCGCCGGATCCAGAGGCTCTTCCCCGCCCTGGGCGACCTTGTTGGCCGCCTCCTGACGAATGAAGTCTTCCAGTTTTCTGGCGAAGTCGGCATCGCTGACGGTGTTGTGGTCAACCCCGACGATGTGCAGATCCTCACCCACCAGTCCGTCGCGGAACAGGTTGTAGAGGGCCGGCATCAGCAGTCGCTTGACCAAATCACCGTGCGCGCCGAACAGGAACAGCGTGGTCGCCGGGGCGACCGGGGCTTTCTGCTTGCTTCGGGATAAACCCATTATTTTGGTTCCTTATGACCACCAAATCCGAAACGCATGGCGGAGAGCATCTTGTCGCCGTACGTGCTTTGTTGACGGGAACGGAAGCGAGCGAACAACGAAGTGGACAGCACCGGAACCGGCACGGCCTGCTCCATCGCCGCTTCGATGGTCCAGCGGCCTTCACCACTATCGGCCACGGAACCGGAATAGGCATTGAGCTGAGGATCGGTCGCCAGCGCATCGGCGGTCAGGTCCAGCAGCCAGGAAGACACCACGCTGCCGCGACGCCAGACTTCGGCGATATCGCCCAGATTCAGGTCGAAACGCTGTTCGGCGGGCAGGTTGTCCGAGTTCTTGGTCTTGAGGATGTCGAAGCCCTCGGCGAAGGCCTGCATCATTCCGTACTCAATACCGTTATGGATCATCTTGACGAAATGGCCAGCACCCGGCGGGCCTGCGTGGATGTAACCCTGCTCGGCGCGCGGGTCGGCATCCTTGGCGCGATCTTTGGTGCGCGGGATGTTGCCGATGCCCGGTGCCAGCGTCTTGAACAGCGGATCGAGGCGATCGACGACCTCGGTTTCGCCGCCGATCATCATGCAGTAGCCGCGCTCCAGGCCCCACACGCCGCCCGAAGTGCCGACATCGACGTAATGCAGGCCTTTTTCCTTGAGCGCGATGGAACGACGGACGTCGTCCTTATAGAACGTGTTGCCGCCGTCGATGATGACGTCGTCCTCATCCAGCAGGTCGGCCAGCACGTTGATGGTGTCTTCGGTTGGAGCGCCAGCAGGCAACATCACCCAGACGGCTCGAGGTTTTTCCAGTGCGGCGACCAGTGACGCGAGGTCATTGGCTGGCGTCGAACCTTCGTTGGCGAGCACGGTGCGAGACTGCTCATCGCGATCATAAACCACAGTGGTGTGGCCATTGAGCATCAGTCGACGTGCGATGTTGCCGCCCATGCGGCCTAGTCCAACAATCCCGAGTTGCATGTAGAGGTGCTCCTTAATCAAATACAGGGGTGCCTCATTTTATAGCCCAGTGCCGCCTGTAGGGTTAGTCCGGGGAGGCAAACGAAGGTTTCCCGGTGAAAATAGTTTCATGTACCGCAAGACAGAGGTCTGCAAGACTGCCTTAAGACGCCGGTTTTCGCGATCAAGAAACGTTCGCGACAATTAAAAATAAAAAAGTTCCTTTTTCGCGCAAAAGAAATCAGAATTCCCGCCGATAAAGGTAGGAAGCAAGGACACAGTCGGGTAGGCAACGTCTCTGCTTGAACCTTACGAAGTTGAATCCCGCCATTTGCGAGGTGAGCAATGGGCACAGTATTACCGGCAAACGCACCACAAACTCTGTACGTCACTGTTCGTCGTGACGAGCTGCGCCAGCTCAAGGAAGAACGCGATCAGCTGCAGAAGAAAGTCACCCAATTGACCATGATGCTGCAGCACGCTCAGCTGGTCAGCAGCGGCACCGCCCTGCAAGCCTGACTTCTCCTGCCTCGTTCATCCTGAGGCAAGCCCGATCCGCTGGCTTGCCGACGTATACCCCGTCCAGCATTGCCCTCTGCGTCGCCCGAATCTTCGAACATTTGTCGGACCAGACACACTCTGTAACGTTCCCGCGCCTTGCACAATCTCTCACCTGAGCTACTCGACACCCTTCTGACACACCACCGACATAATTTTCACGTCCGTCGCACCATAATCGCGCCACGGTAAAACAGTTGATGGCACTTCGCCGCCATCAGCCGATGCGACGCGGCACCTTGCCGCTCGAGATCCACAGCTGGAGCGTCACATGACAACGATGCACCGGAGCGCCGCTGCTCCGAAAGGTTTTGACTGGACTGGCCTGATCTGGCTGTTCGTATTCTTCTGGTATTTCTCGGGTATCACGCAGCTCCTTATTCAGCTGACCGGCATCACAGGCTTCGCGGGCTTTCGCCAGGCATTCGTACTCAGCGCGATCTGGCTGGCGCCGATGCTGGTGTTCCCTAGACAGACCCGCGTGATGGCCGCCGTCATCGGCGTGATCCTCTGGGCCTGCTCGATGGCCAGCCTGGGCTACTTCTTCATCTATCAGCAAGAGTTCTCGCAGAGCGTCATCTTCATCATGTTCGAGTCGAACATCTCTGAAGCGGGCGAATACATGACGCAGTACTTTGCGTGGTGGATCGTCCTGGCGTTCATCGCCCACACCGCGTTCGCGATCTTCCTGTGGACCCGCCTGCGCCCGGTGTACATGCCCCGTGGCCGCGCATGGGTCGTGGCGACCGCGTTGCTGGTCGCAATCGTCGGCTACCCGCTGGCCAAACAGATGTCACGCCATGAGACGACGGCCGAAGGCCTCGAGGCGTTCGAATCACGCGTCGAGCCCGCGGTGCCGTGGCAGATGATCGTCGCCTATCACCGCTACACCCAACAGCTGGACAGCATGCAAGACATGCTCACCAGCAGCAGCAACATCGCGCCGCTGAAGAATCTTAAAGATCAACAGGCCGGGCTGCCGACCACGCTGGTGCTGGTCATCGGCGAGTCGACCAACCGTGGGCGCATGCATCTGTATGGCTATCCGCGCCAGACCACGCCCAACCTGGACGCCATGAAAGATCAGTTGCAAGTGTTCGACAACGTCATCACGCCGCGTCCTTACACCATTGAGGCCCTGCAACAGGTGCTGACGTTCGCTGACGAGGAAAACCCCGATCTGTACCTGAAGACACCCTCGATCGTCAGCGTCATGAAGCAGGCGGGTTACAAGACGTTCTGGATCACCAATCAGCAGACGATGACCAAGCGCAACACCATGCTCACGACCTTCTCCGAGCAGGCTGACGAGCAGGTCTACCTGAACAACAACCGCAATCAGAATGCGCGTCAGTATGACGGCGACGTGCTTGAGCCCTTCGCCAAGGCGCTGGGCGATGCCGCGCCGCGCAAGCTGATCGTCGTTCACCTGCTAGGCACGCACATGGCCTATCAGTACCGTTATCCGCAGTCGTTCGAGAAATTCACCGGCCGTGATGGCGTCCCTGCGGCCATCGATGACAGCAAGCTTGAGCTGTACAACAGTTACGACAACGCGGTGCTGTACAACGACTTCGTGATTTCGAGCCTGATCAAGGAATACGGCAAGGCTGACCCCAATGGCTTCCTGCTGTACCTGTCCGATCATGGCGAGGACGTGTTCGATTCGGCGGGGCACGACACATTGGGACGCAACGAGAAGAAGCCGACGATTCCCATGTACACCGTGCCGTTCATTGCCTATGCATCACCGAAGTGGCGTGAAACCCACGACTGGAATTTCGACAGCATTCACAGCCGTCCTTATTCCAGCTCCAACCTGATCCACACCTGGGCGCAACTGGCCGGTTTGAGCTTTGACGAGCTGGACACCACCAAGAGCCTGGTCAGCCTGGACTTCAAGGCCCGTCCGAGGCTGATCGGCGACCCGTATGCGCAAAAAGGGTTGAGCGACTTCGCAATCATGGAGAAAGTGGCGCGCCAACCCGAGGTTCCACCGCAAGTGGCGGCGCAGTAAGCGCGTTTGAGTTGAACGAAAAAAGGCCTGCAGCGCGCAGGCCTTTTTTGTTTTTCCGGTTCGCCGCGGTTTACTGCTGGCGCAGCAGCACCTTGGTAACGCGACGCTCCCGGACTTCCAGCACCTCAATTCTCCAGCCCGCCCACTGCAGCTGATCGCCCGTTACAGGCAGCCGGTCAAGCAGGCTCATGACCAGACCGGCGAGTGTTTGATAGTCCTCGGTCGGGCGCGCCTTGAAGCCGATCCGCTCGCGCAGGTGATCCAGGTTCATCGCCGCATTGACCACCACGCCTCCACCCTCTTCACTCAGGTCCGGACCTTCGATCTCACTGGCATCAGGCAACTCGCCGGCAATCGATTCAAGAATATCGGTCATGGTCAGGATCCCGGCAAAATCGCCGAACTCGTTGATCACGAAAGCGATGTGCGTCGACTGTGTACGCATCTGCTCCAGTGCATTGAGGATCGAAAAGCTTTCCAGCAGGTTCAGGCTCGGCCTTGCCAGGTGCTCCAGGTTCGGCTCCGTCCCGGACAGCAACGCGTTGAGCATTTCCTTTTTATGCACGAAACCCAGCGGCTCCTCCACCCGCCCGCCCCGGATCAGCGGCAGCCGCGAGTAAGAGGAACTCAGCAGTCGTCGCCGGATGGCCTGCGGATCATCATCCAGATCGAGCATGTCGACATCGTTGCGCACGGTCATGGCGCTGCGAATCGGCCGCTGCGCCAGCTGCAACACGCCACTGATCATCACGCGCTCACGACGGTCGAAGACCACCTCTCCGCTATCGTCATCGAGCATGTCGGCGATCTCCTCGCCCACCTCTTCAGCATTCGGCCTGCGCCCACCCAGCAGACGAAGCACCGCATGGGCCATGCGCTCACGACGTGGCAGATCGCCTTTGAGGCTGCGTTTGCGGCGCGACCGGGCCACCTGATTGAAGACCTCGATAAGGATCGAAAATCCGATGGCGGCGTACAGGTAGCCTTTGGGGATATGAAAGCCCAGGCCATCGGCGGTCAGGCTGAAGCCGATCATCATCAGAAAACCCAGGCAGAGCATGATGACGGTCGGGTGGGCGTTGACGAACGCCGTGAGCGGTTTGCTGGCGATGATCATGATGCCGATCGAAAAAATCACCGCGATCATCATCACGGCCAGTTCGTCGACCATCCCCACCGCCGTGATCACGGCGTCCAGCGAGAACACCGCATCGAGCACCACGATCTGCGCCACGATCGGCCAGAACAGCGCGTAGGTCGTGCTGCCGGAGTGCTGCGCCACATGCCCTTCCAGACGCTCGTGCAGTTCCATCGTCGCTTTGAACAGCAGGAAGACGCCGCCGAACAGCATGATCAGGTCGCGCCCAGAAAACGACTTGCCGAAGATCTCGAACAACGGTTCGGTGAGGGTCACCATCCACGAGATACTCGCCAGCAACCCGAGGCGCATGATCAGCGCCAGGGACAGGCCAAGCACCCGCGCGCGGTCACGCTGCTCGGGAGGCAATTTGTCGGCGAGAATCGCGATGAAGACGAGGTTGTCGATGCCCAGCACCAGCTCGAGCACGATCAGGGTCAAAAGGCCAAGCCAGGCGGTAGGGTCCGCAATCCATTCCATGGTCAGTTGCTCCTGCGCAGCAGGACAGAACCGGACGACGCAAACCCCGAGACACGCGAAGACAGGTCGAGGCCGGGTTCGCCCGGCACGGGCACGATGAGATCAGGTGCAAGATGATCGGGGAGACGCGGGCGGGATTGGCAACCGGGAGGTTCCAGTGAAAGCGGCATATGAATCCTGAAATGAATACGGGAGCCGATCCTACCTTGCGCGCCGAAACGCCTTACAGGACAGAACTGTTACAAATGTTTTGAACGACTGTTGCCCCAACAACACCTGGACGAGGCGCATGCCGTAGCGGGACGAGCGCTCGGGCCGCCCGGTACAGAAGTGTCCGGGCGACGCGCTGACTCAGAGGGATTTCTGCCAGAACAGCGCCCGACCCATCTGCGGATCAAGCTGATAATCGGAGAAACCCAGCTTGCGGTAAGCGCCCTTGGCGGCCTCGTTCCCTTCCAGCACTTCCAGGGTGATCTTGCAGCAACCGCGCTGACGGGCGATCTCCTCCACCTTGCCGAGCATCTTCTGACTGATGCCCTGCCCGCGAGCGGACGCGATGACCACCACGTCGTGAACGTTGACCAAAGGCCGGCAGGCAAAGGTGGAGAAGCCCTCGAAACAGTTGACCAGCCCCACCGGCTCACCGGCGATGAACGCCAGCACGCTGAACGCATGAGGACGCTTGGCCAGTTCGATAGCCAGCTGCTGACGGGTATCCAGCGGCAGCGACTCACCGCCGCCCATGGCGTCTTCGGCATATTGGTTGAGCAGGAAACCGATCGCTTCGGCGTGGACCGGATTGCTATAGCTGGCTTGCAGTACCAGAACCTCGGGGGCTTGCATTGACTTCCTCTACCGCTGAAAGGTGACCAGGCGGCCAGTGCATTGACCGGGGACCGCCACGTGGCAGCGATTCTAACGCGGTGCGCACCAAAATATCCCGATACAGAAGTAGGAAATATCTTTATACGCACGAGAAAAGATCGATCACGCACCGAGAAAAGGCGACACCTGCACGTTTACGCGTTCGGATGATCCAAAAAGTCCCGAAACACCGGGAACGAGATACGCACCATTTTGATTGTCGAACAATCCGACCAGCGGTCGCCAGCAGTGGGAACCTGTATTTAAGGCGTCACGACAGCGCAATGCATGGCGAGGAGGATGATGTAGCGTAGCGGAAACTTTCCTACAAAAGACTGCCACCCCGCATGCCAGACATTTCCCTGAAAAAAAGTCGAAACTTCTACAACACGGCTGGGTCATGTGATTAGAGCGCCTATGCTATCGGTTCAAGCCCGAGAAGAGGCCGCTTTCACCCTGTCCTTTATATGCAGTCGGTAAATGGGTATCGATTTTGCGTAGGTCTTGTGTGCCTGGCCATAGGATATGGCCGATTACAACCCAATTGCTGTACCAACACTGCGTATCGAATGGGAGAAAACGATGATTAGTGCCGCTGTCAAAACCCAGAAGGGAGAGAGTTTTAATCAGCCGGCCAGCGAGCTGACCCATCTGCCGGTCTTCGCAACGACGAGCGCACCTGTGCTGCAACTGCCCCCGGTTCAACCGGGAATGTCGATGGTGAACAGAAAGAAGATTCTGTTCGTGACTTCGGAAATGGCCGACCTGGTGAAAACCGGCGGTCTGGGCGATGTTTCTGCCGCACTGCCGCGCGCCATGCGCCACCTGCACGATGTACGCGTGCTGATTCCCGGCTATCCACAGGTCATCAATAGCGGTAACCCGATTCACATCATCAGCGAACTCAGCGGCCATGCCGCCCTGCCGCCGTGCAAGATCGGCCGCATGGACATGAAAGATGGACTGGTGATTTATGTGCTGATCTGCCCTGAACTGTATGAACGCGACGGCACCCCTTATGGCGACAATCAGGGTCGCGACTGGTCCGATAACCACATCCGCTTTGCCCGACTGGGTCTGGCAGCTGCAGATTTCGCCGCAGGCGCGGTTAAAACGCAGTGGTGCCCGGAGCTGGTTCACGCCCATGACTGGCCTGCAGGCCTGGCGCCGGCGTACATGAAATGGCGCGGCCAGACCACGCCGTCGATCTTTACCATCCACAATCTGGCCTACCAGGGTTTCGTCAGCACGGCGTCGAGCCGCGAGCTGGGGATTCCGGATGAAGCGCTCGGCCCGGACGGAATGGAATTCTACGGCCGCCTGTCGTTCATCAAGGCCGGCATGGCGTACGCCAGCCACATCACCACCGTGAGCGCCACCTATGCCAAGGAAATCACAACACCGGACTTTGGTTGCGGTCTGGAAGGCTTCCTGCAAAGCAAGGCTGAAAAAGGCCAGTTGAGCGGGATCCCGAACGGCATCGACGAAAGCTGGGACGCCGCGACCGACGACCACCTGGTCTGCCGTTTTGCGCCAAATGAATGGACGCGCAAAGAAATCAACGCCGATCACGTTCGCGAGCTGTTCGAGCTGGAACCGTCGAGCGGACCGCTGTTTGCGGTAGTGTCGCGTCTGGTCTATCAGAAAGGCCTGGATCTGACCATCGGCGTCGCCGAATACATCGTCAACAACGGCGGGCAGATCGCGATCATCGGTCGCGGCGAGCCAGAAGAAGAAGACGCGATGCGTGCGCTGGCAGCCCGTTTCCCCGGCCAGATCAGTGTGCGCGTGGGCTTCAACGAAACCGATGCACGCCGCATGTTCGCCGGCAGTGACTTCCTGCTGATGCCTTCGCGCTACGAGCCGTGCGGCCTGAGCCAGATGTACGCCCAGCGGTTCGGCTCCCTGCCGATCGCACGCCGCACCGGCGGTCTGGCCGACACCATCGAAGATGGCTGCACGGGCTTTCTGTTTGATGAGTCTACCGTTGAAAGTTATACCGAAGCCTTGACCCGTGCGTTCAGAGTCTTCGCCAACCCGCTGCTGCTGAACGCCATGCGTTGCCGCGCAATGGCTGCCCCGTTTGACTGGCATAAAGCTGTCGAACCTTACGCCGACCTGTATCAGGATCTTCTTAAGAAAAACGTGGGTGCTGCGCTGCATTATTGATTGATGAACTGAAAAGGGGTAACGGATGCCTTTGCGCACGGATGAGAACTGGCGCCACGGCGCCGTCTTGCTGGATTCCGACCGCACCCGGTTCGCCCTATGGGCACCGGATGCCAGTGACGTGAGTGTCGAGAAAGAGGACGGGTCTGCACAGACCCTCCTTCCGCAGGAAAACGGCTGGTTCGTCCTGGAAACACAGGCCCCGGCTGGCACGCGATATCGCTACATCATCGACAACGACTTGCACGTACCTGACCCGGCCTCCCGGGCTCAGGTCAGCGACGTGCATGGCTACAGCGTGGTTGTCGATCCCGACGCCTTCGAGTGGAAGCACGCCGACTGGTGCGGACGGCCTTGGCATGAGGCGGTCATCTATGAACTGCACACCGGTGCGCTGGGCGGTTTTGCCGCCGTCGAACGGCATCTGCAGCATCTGGTCGATACAGGCATCACAGCCATCGAGTTGATGCCCATCGGCCAGTTTCCCGGCGATCGCAACTGGGGCTACGACGGCGTGTTACCGTACGCGCCACAATCCTCCTACGGTACGCCAGAAGAACTCAAGCACCTGATCGACACTGCCCACGGGCTGGGTCTGATGGTCATCCTCGATGTGGTCTACAACCACTTCGGACCGGATGGCAATTACCTGGGCAGCTACGCCAAGCACTTCTTCCGCAGCGACAAGAAGACGCCCTGGGGGGACGCCATTGACTTCCGCCAGCGCGAAGTGCGGGACTTCTTCATCGACAACAGCCTGATGTGGTTGATGGAATATCGCTTCGACGGCCTGCGCTTTGACGCAGTCCATGCCATCGAAGACCCCAACTTCCTTGAAGAGCTTGCCGAGCGCGTGCACCAGCAGGTGCCCTCGCAGCGGCAGATCTGGCTGATGCTGGAGAATGAGTTCAACGAAGCCCGGCGCATGAAACAGGGCTACGACGCGCAGTGGAACGACGACGGCCACAACACGCTGCACGTCTTACTTACAGGCGAAACCGACGCGTACTACACCGATTTTGCCCAGCAGCCAACGCATAAACTGGCGCGCCTGCTCAGTGAAGGCTTTGTCTACCAGGGCGAGGCCACTCGCCATGGTCATGCCCGTGGCGAGCCCAGCGCAGACCTGCCGCCCAGTGCGTTCGTGCTGTTCCTGCAGAATCACGACCAGATCGGCAACCGTGCGCTGGGCGAACGCCTGGTGCAACTGGCACCGGCCCCCGCCCTGCGTGCCGCCACCGCCCTCTTGCTGCTGTCGCCGATGATTCCCCTGATGTTCATGGGTGATGAGTGGGCCGCCAGCGAACCGTTCCTGTTTTTCACCGATTTCCATGACGAACTCGCTGACGCGGTGCGCGAAGGACGTCGCGGCGAATTCGCCGATTTCGCCGCGTTTGCCGATCCGCAGCAACGCGAACGTATTCCGGATCCGAACGCGCTGGCAACCTTCGAAGCCTCCAAGCCCGGCTTCGATGCGCTCTATCTGGAAACCGACAAAGGTCAGGATCATCGCAACTGGCTCGCGCTTTATAAAGAATTGCTCAAGACCCGTCGTGAGGAAATCTTTCCGCGTCTGGAAGGTGCCGAGGCGCTGGGCGCTGACGTTCTGGCGGAAAAAGCGGTCAGCGCACGCTGGCGGATGGGCGATGATACCGAGCTGCGCATTGATCTGAACCTCAGTGAGCACCCGGTAGAGATCGAGCCCTACCACGCACAACGCGTGCTGCACGAGTCCCATCCAAAATCGGCAGAACTTTCCCAACGCGGCAGCCTCAATCCATACACGGCCGTTGTCAGCCTGATATCGCGTGACGTTGTGGAGGAACAGGATGAGCAATGAGCAACTGGAGATGCTGGCGGCCGAGGCAGGATTGTCGGTCGACTGGAAGGATGCCAACGCACGACCGCAGAGGGTCAGCCCCGAAGTGTTACGCAAGGTCCTCGACGGACTGGGTTACCCCGCTGAAGACGATGCGCAGATTGCCTCGAGCCTGAAGCGACTGCAAGATCAGAGCCTGTCCGCCACACCGCCGCCGCTGCTGACGGTCGATCAAGGCCGCAACCTGGACCTGTCGGCCTGGTTCAAACCGGAAACGCCCTTTGTGCTGGACTTGGAAGACCACTCGCGCCTGGAATCCAGGCTCACCGCTAAAGCGGAGCTGCCAGGTCTCGCCACTGTCGGCTATCAGCAACTGGCCATCGACGGCCAGCACCTGACCATCGCGGTGGCGCCCAAGACCTGCTACAGCATGGCAATGGCTGAAGACGTCAGCATCGCCCGCGACTGGGGTCTGACCGTTCAGCTGTACTACCTGCGCCGCGAAGGCGATGGCGGGTTTGGCGACACCCAGGCGCTGGAGGCTTTCGCACGCTCGGCAGGCGAACGTGGCGCCGCCGCGATCGCTATCAGCCCGGTGCACGCGATGTTCGCCAGCGACCCGAGTCGTTACAGCCCCTACTCACCTTCAAGCCGGCTGTTCCTCAATGCGCTGTACGCGGCGCCCGGCGCGATTCTCGGTGAAAGGGCCGTGCGCACGGCAATCGAGGAAACCGGTCTTGCCGACGAGCTCAAGCGCCTTGAATCGCTGCCACTGGTCGACTGGCCGGCTGCCGCGGCAGCCAAGTGGATTCTTTACCGCTCCCTCTACGCCTCGTTCATTGCCAGCGAGCATCCGCTGCACGAAGATTTCAAGAGTTTCCGCCATGCCGGCGGCGAAGCGCTGGAGAATCATTGTCGCTTCGAGGCGCTGCGTGACGAGTGCGAAAAACTGGGCATCAGCGACAACTGGCATGAATGGCCGGACGCGTTCAAAAACCCGCGCAGCGAGGCAATCGACCAATTTGCCGCCGAACATGGCGAGCAGATCGGCTTTCACGCCTTCGCCCAATGGCTGATCGCCCGAGGCCTGGAACGCGCGCAAACCGCCGCGCGCTCGAGCGGCATGAAAATCGGGCTGATCGGCGATCTGGCAGTCGGTGCCGATGGCGCAGGCAGCCAGGCCTGGAGCCGTCAGGATGAGCTGCTGTCCGCCCTTACCGTCGGCGCGCCGCCGGATATCCTCAACCGCTCCGGCCAAAGCTGGGGCATTTCGGCGTTCTCACCCACGGGCCTGAAACGCAACGGCTTTCGTGCATTCATCGAAATGCTGCGGGCCAATTTCGCCCATGCCGGTGGGCTGCGCATCGACCACGTGATGGGCCTGCAACGGTTGTGGGTAGTGCCCCTGGGCTCGCCGCCAAGCGACGGCGCTTACCTCAACTATCCGCTGGACGACATGCTGCGCCTGCTGTGCCTGGAATCCTGGCGTCACAAGGCCGTGGTCCTCGGCGAAGACCTGGGCACCGTTCCCGAAGGTCTGCACGACAAACTGTCGGAGCGGGAAATTCTCGGCATGCGCGTGCTGTTGTTCGAACAGGACAACGCTCAATTCAAACCGATCATCAAATGGTCGAACGACGCACTGGCGACCACCAGTACACATGATTTGCCGACGCTGACCGGCTGGCTCAGCGAGCTGGACATTGAATGGAATAAAACCTTGGGCCACATCGACGCAAACACCGAACAAGACTGGCGAGCTGCCCGCGAGCGCGAACGCCAGGGCCTGCGTACTGCCCTGCGGCAGAATTACGGCATGCACGACAACAGCGACAGCGACCTCATCGACGGCAGCATCCGCTACCTGGGCCACACGCGCGCGCCGCTGGTGCTGCTGCCGATCGAAGATGCGCTGGGCATCGAGGAACAAGCCAACCTGCCAGGGACCATCGACAGCCACCCCAACTGGCGTCGGCGCTTGCCGGGAGACAGCGCGGCGCTGCTCGATCATCCCGACGCTGCGCGACGCCTGGAAATCCTCGCGGCGGCACGTCAGCAGGCCCGGGAGCGTGACCAATGAGCGTTCTCAAGCCTCTGCGCGCGACGCAGCGCCTGCAATTCCACAAGGATTTCACCCTCGACGATGCCACCCGACTGGTGCCGTATTTCGCAAGGCTGGGGATCAGCCATATCTACGCTTCGCCGCTGCTTAAAGCGCGGGCGGGTTCCATGCACGGTTACGACGTCGTCGATCCACGGGTGATCAATCCCGAATTGGGCGGCGAGCCGGCCCTGCGCCGACTGGTAGCGGCCCTTCGCGAACATGGCATGGGCCTGATTCTGGACATCGTTTCCAACCACATGGCTGTCGGCGGCGCTGACAACCCTTGGTGGCTGGACTTGCTGGAATGGGGCCGCCGTAGTCCCTACGCGAAATTTTTCGACATCCAGTGGAATTCCCCCGATCCGCTGCTCAAAGGCCAGCTGCTGCTGCCGTTCCTGAGCACCGACTATGGCACCGTGTTGCAGAACGGCGATGTCGCACTGCGACTCGACGCCGAGCATGGGAGCTTCCACGCCGAGCACTATCAGCATCATTTCCCGATCAATCCCGGTTCGTACGGGCCGCTGCTGAAGGCCGCGAAGCGTCCTGAGCTGGAGCCACTGGCCGAGCGTTTTACGCAGCTCGACTCGCAGGCCGACGCCTACGACCAGGCGTTGAGCCTGAAAGCCGAACTGGCTGGACTGATCAAGGCCAATCCGGACCTGACGCCTGCCATCGAGGCCGGATTCTCTCAGTTCGATGGACGTCAGCCAGAAGGCTTCGAGCGGCTTCACCGTCTGCTCGAACAACAGGATTATCGCTTGGCGAGCTGGCGTACGGCAGGCGACGATATCAACTGGCGCAGGTTCTTCGACATCAACGAACTGGGCGGCCTCAAGGTCGAACGTTCGCAGGTCTTCGAAGCCACCCACGGCAAGATTTTCGAGCTGATCTCCGAAGGGCTGGTGGACGGTCTGCGCATCGACCATATCGACGGTCTGGCCGACCCGCGTGGCTATTGCCGCAAGCTGCGGCGTCGGGTCGACAGCCTGCTGAAGCTGCGCCCGGCCGGAACCGAGCTGAGCCACCTGCCGATCTTCGTCGAAAAGATTCTCGGCCCAGACGAGCCGCTGCGTCAGGACTGGAACGTGGACGGCACCACCGGTTACGAGTTCATGAACCAGGTGTCGTTGCTGCAACACGATCCTCGTGGCGAAGCGGTGCTGGGCGAGCTGTGGAGCCGGATCAGCGGTCGAACCGCCGACTTCAATGCCGAAGTGCTGGAAGCCCGGGATCTGGTCCTGCACGGCACGCTGGCCGGGGACTTCGAAAACCTGGCACAAGCGCTGCTGCAAGTGGCACGCAGCGACGTCATGAGCCGCGACCTGACACTGGGTGCGATTCGTCGCGCGCTGCTCGCGCTGGTGAGTAACTTCCCGGTCTATCGCACCTACATCACGGCTTGCGGACGTTCCGACGAGGACGAGCGCTTCTTCCAGCAAGCCATGAGCGGTGCCCGCGAGTTGCTCGGCGAAGGCGACTGGCCGGTGCTCGATTACCTGCAGCGCTGGCTCGGCGGAGAACGCCTGCGCGACTACCCGAGCGGCCCCCTTCGCGAGATGCGTCGCAAGGCCTGCAATCGCTTCCAGCAGTTGACTTCGCCAGTTGCCGCCAAGTCGGTGGAAGACACCTCGTTCTATCGCTCGGCGGTACTGCTTTCGCGTAACGATGTGGGCTTCCATCCGCAACATTTCAGTGCACCGGTGCAGGCTTTCCATCAGGTGTGCATCGATCGCAGTGCAACCTTTCCAGGCAACCTGCTGACCACGGCGACCCACGACCACAAGCGCGGCGAAGACACCCGCGCGCGCCTGGCGGTGATCAGCGAGCACGCGCCGTGGTACGCCGAACAGGTCGAGCGCTGGCAGCAACTGTCCGCACCGCTCAAGGGGGGCGAGATTCATATCAGCCCTGGCGACGAATTGATGCTTTACCAAGCGATTCTGGGCAGCTGGCCGCTGGGACTCGAGCGCGACAGTGCGTTTGAAGAGTATGCAAAACGACTCACCCAATGGCAGGAAAAAGCCCTGCGCGAAGCCAAGTTGCAGAGCAGCTGGAGCGCCCCGAACGAGGCGTACGAGACGGCGTGTCGCGAGTTCTTGCAGCAGCTGTTGCTGAGCCCGGAAGGGTTGGCGTTGCGTCAGTCGATCGGTGCCACGGCCAATCGAATTGCTCCGGCGGGTGCGCTGAACAGTCTGGCGCAAACTTTGCTGCGAATGACGGCGCCCGGTGTGCCTGATCTGTATCAGGGTACCGAATTCTGGGACTTCAGCCTGGTGGATCCGGACAACCGTCGTCCGGTGGATTATTCCGCTCGCGAACGCGCGCTGAGCCAATCCACATCCCTCACCGAGTTGCTTGCCCAGTGGCAGGACGGCCGGATCAAGCAGGCGCTGATTGCCCAAGTGCTCATGCTGCGCAATCAGCATTCCTCACTGTTCAGTGAAGGCCGATATCAACCGCTTGAAGTGGTCGGCGAACAAGCTGCCCACGTGGTCGCATTCGCCCGGGAAACGGCGGATGAGCGAGCTATTGTTGTGGTTCCACGTTTGCCGGCTGAACTAATGGGCACCGCGCAAACTCCATTCATCAACGCAGCAAATTGGGGCGATACACGAATACTCCTGCCGTTCACTGATTCACATCCGGATTGGAAGGGACTTTTCTCACAAGCTACAGTCACATCCAGCAAGGAAATGTTGCTCAGTGCAGCGCTCAAGGAAATTTCTGTAAACCTGCTTATTCAAACCTTGTAATACCGGGAGTGTCGAGATGAGTGCCGACGAGAAAAGAATCAAAGAGCTTGCCCATCAGATCTGGGAAACCGAAGGCAAGCCGCATGGGCATGATGCCCGTCACTGGGAAATGGCCCGTAAACTGGCCGAAGCCGAAGCCAAGTCGCCGAAGAAGCCTGGGGCTGAAAAAGCGACCAAGGCCAAAGCCGCCAGCAAGCCTGCAGCAGCAAAACCGGCCGCCGCTAAAACGGCCGCCAAGTCTGCCGAAAAGCCGGCTGAAAAACCGGCTGAAAAACCGGCTGCCAAAGCGGCTGAAAAACCTGCCGCCAAGCCAGCAGCCAAATCCGCTGCCAAGCCTGCGGCAAAACCGGCTGCCAAGGCACCTGCCAAACCGGCAGAGCCCAAGGCCGCTGCAAACGGCGCGGCACCCGCGGCCAAGCCTGCAAAACCTTCAACCAAGAAAGCGCCGGCAGCCAAACCTCCGACGCCTTGAACCTTGCCTTCGGCAAGGCTTCCAACAGATGACATCTACCGCAGGGATCGCCTGAAAACGATCGCTTGAAACCTGCGGTAAACCACCCCCTGTATTGCGTAATGGCGCAGTCCCAGCCTGCGACAAAGGCTTCGTTCGCCCTCGGGAAATCATTCGAAACGTCAGGAATCAACATGAGCAAGCAAGAAAAGAGCAGCACCAACCAGAATGAATCCAGCACGGCCAGCAGCCCTGAAGTCACTGCATCGCGCATTCGTGAGGGCTTGCCCTTCCCGCTCGGTGCCAACTGGGACGGCCTTGGGGTCAACTTTGCAATCTTCTCCGCCAATGCCACCAAAGTCGAACTGTGCCTGTTCGATTCCACCGGCGAGCACGAACTGGAACGCATCGAGCTGCCCGAATATACCGACGAGATTTTTCACGGCTACCTGCCCGACGCTCATCCAGGCCTGATCTATGGCTACCGGGTCTATGGTCCGTATGACCCGAAAAACGGTCATCGCTTCAACCACAACAAACTGTTGATCGACCCCTACGCCAAACAACTCGTAGGCGAGTTGAAATGGTCCGAAGCCCTGTTCGGCTACACCATCGGTCACCCCGATGACGACCTGAGTTTCGACGAGCGCGACAGCGCGCCTTTCGTGCCCAAGTGCAAAGTCATCGACCCGGCGTACACCTGGGGCCGTGACCAGCGGGTCAATGTGCCTTGGGAAAAGACCATTTTCTATGAGACCCATACCCGCGGTTTCACCATGCGCCACCCGTCGGTGCCGGATGAGCTCAAAGGCACGTTCTCTGGCTTGATGGTTGACGATGTGATCCAGCACATCAAAGGTCTGGGCGTATCCTCGGTCGAGCTGCTGCCGATCCATGCGTTCGTCAACGACCAGCACCTGCTGCAAAAGGGCATGACCAACTACTGGGGTTACAACACCATCGCCTTCTTCGCACCGGACCCTCGTTTCCTCGCCCACGGCAAGATCGCCGAGTTCAAGGAAATGGTCGCGCACATGCACCATGCAGGCCTCGAAGTGATTCTCGACGTGGTCTACAACCACACCGCCGAAGGCAACGAGCGCGGCCCTACCCTGTCCATGCGCGGCATCGACAACGCCTCGTACTACCGCCTGATGCCGGACGACAAGCGCTTCTACATCAACGATTCGGGTACCGGCAACACCCTGGACTTGAGCCACCCGTGCGTGCTGCAGATGGTCACCGACTCCCTGCGCTACTGGGCGAGCGAGATGCATGTCGACGGTTTCCGCTTCGACCTGGCGACGATCCTCGGCCGTTATCACGATGGCTTCGATGAACGTCACAGCTTCCTGGTGGCCTGCCGTCAGGACCCGGTGCTGCGTCAGGTCAAGCTGATTGCCGAGCCTTGGGACTGCGGCCCCGGTGGCTACCAGGTCGGGCACTTCGCGCCGGGCTGGGCAGAATGGAACGACAAGTTCCGCGACACCGTGCGGGCGTTCTGGAAAGGCGACGAAGGCCAACTGGCAGACCTCGCCAGCCGACTGACCGCCTCAGGCAACATGTTCAACCAGCGCGGCCGCAGGCCTTATGCGTCGGTCAACTTCGTCACCGCCCACGATGGCTTTACCCTGCACGACCTGGTGTCGTACAACGACAAGCACAACGAAGCCAATGACGAGAACAACCAGGACGGCAGCAACGATAACCGCTCCTGGAACCATGGCGTCGAAGGCCCGACCGACGACCCGGAAATCAATGCGCTGCGCCTGCGCCAGATGCGCAACTTCTTCGCCACGCTGCTGTTTTCCCAAGGCACGCCGATGATCGTTGCCGGTGATGAATTTGCCCGCACTCAAAACGGCAACAACAATGCCTATTGCCAAGACAGCGAAATCGGCTGGGTCAACTGGGACTGGGATGAGGACGGCAAAGCGCTGCATGACTTCGTACAGAAGCTGATCAAGGTACGGATGAAATACCCGATCCTGCGCCGCGGCCGCTTCCTGGTCGGCGAATACAACGAAGAGTTGGGGGTCAAGGACGTCAGCTGGCTATCGCCGAGCGGAGATGAGATGACCATCGAGCAGTGGGAAGACCCTAACGGCCGCTGCCTGGGCATGCTCATTGATGGCCGTGCGCAGGAAACCGGGATCCGTCGCCGCGGGGCTGATGCGACCATGCTGATGATGGTCAACTCACACCACGAAGGGGTGAATTTCAAGCTGCCGGAAGTGCCGGAAGGCGTTAACTGGACTTGCCTGATCGACACCAACCAACCTGACGCAAGAGGCAAGGAGAAATTCGAGTTCGGCTCGGAATACACCGTCACTCCGCGCTCGCTGCTGCTGTTCGAGCTTCAGAAAGAAGACCAGGCTTAACCCTCTGATCGGGCCCGCAGACGCTTCCCGCGTCTGCGGGCCTTTTCATGTGAGCACACCCGTGCGCGCATCGCTCCGGTCTCGCCGGTCGCGATCCACCTTACAAATTCCCTCACCCTGCCTCACGCGATCTGGCGCTCACAGCAACGCCGACAGTCTCACGTCCGCGGCCAGCACCCGATGCAGCTGGCCGTCGCCGGCGAATATTGGCACTGACACCGTGATGCAGAAATCGTCCGTCGCCGAAGAGCGGTACACCGGCGTGATGTAGCTGCCCAGTTGCTTGGCCACCTCGCGGAACCATGGTCGCTGAGCCCAGTTGCGGCCCTTGCAACTGGCGGCTTTCGGATCAATGTCCAGTCCGACGTTTTCGCTGATCTGCACGCCGTTTCTGTCGACCATGTAGAACAGCTCGAAACGCTGATCGCGCTGCAGAATCTCGCCCATGAATCGCTCGGCCGCGCCCGGATCCCCCTGCATCGCCGCCTCGCTGGCCAGCTTTTCGACATTGGCCTGAATCGCCTTGTGCATCTGCAGCCGGAAGCCGCCCAGCCCGTTCAGCAGATGGTCGCCGCTGTTGCGCACCGCGTCGCTGTGGGTCAGCACCTGACCGGCATTGCCGAGCAGTTCAGCGGCCACACCGGCGATGTTCTGCACATCGCGGTTGATGGCGTGCACGGCGATACCGATGTGTTCAGTGCCGGAGGCGATGTGGCCGACGCGCTGATCGAGTTGGTCCATCGCCGCCTGAGTACTGCGCAGGTCGTCACCCATGCGCGTCACGCCTTGGCGACCGTCGGCGACCGCCGCGTGCATGATGCGCCCGGCACTGCCAAGCTGGTCCATGTCGGCGCGAAAGCGTTCGATGATCTGGCTTACGCGGGCCGTGGATTCGGTGGTATGCCCCGCCAGACGCCGCACCTCGTCAGCGACGACGGCGAACCCGCGGCCGTGTTCGCCCGCCCGTGCCGCCTCGATCGCGGCGTTCAGGGCCAGCAGGTTGGTCTGCTGGGAAATGCTGGCGATCACGCCGAGCACCTGGCTGACCTCTTCGAGCTGTCCGAACAGCTGACCGATGACTTCTTCGAGCTTCTGCTCGCTGGTACCGATGGCGTCCACTTGCCTCAATACTTGCTCGCCCGTCTGCTGACACTGGCGCAAGGTCAGCGTGACCTCGCTGGACAATTTGGCCACCTGCGCGGCGCCGGGCACCAGTTCGGTGTCCAGCGAAGTACTCACCTGCTCGCTGGCACTGGCGATCAACTCGGACGCCTGGGCGAGGGTCTGACCACTCTGCTCGGTCGCTCGCGCGATGCGCGCAAGCTCCGGCGCGTGCGCGGCGATGTCCACCGACGCGGCCAGGCTCTTTGCCAGACGCTGATGCAAAGTGGCAGTGAAGCCGTTCAGGCGCGTGCTCAGGGGCATGTGTCCGGACAGCCTCACGGTCAGGTCAAGGTCGTCGAACAGCAGGTTAAGGGCATCGTCGTCATGAGCCCGGCGTTTGTTGGCGCGCAGTGAAAACATTCAGCATCCCTCCGTATGTGCCGAGGCCACTGCAAGCACAATGCCATCATCATGCGCCTCGCCATGAACTTGGAGCAGTGCGGATCAGCCCTTGGTAAGCCGGAGGAAGCCCGCGAGACAGGGCAGATCGGCGGGGATCGGGCATTGAGAAGAAATGCCCGATTTCAAGCGAGTGCGCCCTCGCCATAGGTCGTTTTGGTGCGTACAGGAAGCTCCACGCGACCCGGCGGTTTATTCCGCGAGTAACTGCGCGTAGCGGTGCAGATCGATGTTGCCGCCACTGATGATCACACCCACCCGTTGTCCTTTCAGTTGCGACGCCATGGCCCGCGCAGCGGCAAACCCCAGGCAGCCGGTGGGTTCGACCACCATCTTCATGCGCTCGGCGAAAAACCGCATGGCCTGGATCAGTTGCCCGTCACTGGCGGTGAGGATGTCGTCAACGTCGCGCTTGATGATGGCGAAGGTGTAATTGCCCAGGTATTGCGTCTGGGCGCCGTCGGCGATGGTTTTCGGTGTGTCGATCTTGACGATGGTGCCAGCGCGCAAGGACTGCTGACCATCATTGCCGGCTTCGGGTTCGACCCCATAAAGCCTGCACCCGGGCGCCAGCGCGCGCGTCGCCAGGGCCGATCCGCTGAGCAGTCCACCGCCGCCCAGGCAAACGAAAAGCGCGTCGAGTGCGCCCACCTCTTCGAATAACTCCTTGGCCGCAGTGGCTTGGCCAGCGAGGATGTCAGGGTGATCGTAGGGTGGAATCAGCGTCAGCCCTTGCCGCTCCGCGAGTTCGCGGCCAATGGCTTCGCGGTCTTCGGTATAGCGGTCGTAGCTGATGATGGTTGCGCCGTACTCCCTGGTCGCGGCCACCTTCGCCGCCGGTGCGTCGTGGGGCATGACGATGGTCGCCGGTATGCCCAGCAGCCGGGCCGACAACGCGATGCCTTGCGCATGATTGCCAGAGGAGAACGCAACGACGCCATGTTTGCGCTGCGTGGCGTCGAAGGCCGAGAGCGCGTTGAACGCCCCGCGGAACTTGAACGCCCCCATGCGCTGAAAGTTTTCGCATTTGAAGAAGACCTCGGCGCCCCATTCGCGATTCACCGTACGAGACGTCAGGACCGGCGTTTTATGCGCCTGTCCCTCGATACGTCGAGCGGCGATAAGCACATCTTCATAGGTCGGCAGCACCAGCGTTTGCATATTCACCCTCCAGATTGAGTCCGTGTCTGATTCTGGCATATCGGGGAAGCCAGTGGATGGGTCGCGACCCAACCTGGAACCCCGTGGTGATGACGTCGCTGCGACGTCCAATGACAGGTTTGAGGGTGCCCGCAGGTTCATTTGCAGACCAGTGGGTCAGCAAGAGCTCTAGCCATTTGTCCCGCCTGATTTTTTTCGGGATTACACCGGCGCATGCCGGCAAGGCCCCGTAAACATTGACCTTGTAGTCACGATCGGACCTTCGTGTTCAAAAACTACAAATTTTGTAGTGCGGTAAATATTTCACTACAAAACGGTTGACGAAGTGAATTTGCAACTGCATAGTTCAAGCGTCTCCCCGATCGGGAGAGCTGGCAAAAGTATCCCGGGCTCGTTCGACACAGCCGTCGAACATCCTCTGGATGTGTGCTGCCCACAAGGCGGATTGATGAAGCGGAACCCGCAGGATCGACCCTCCAGGGCCGGGTGCTGGCGAAACATCCTCATGACACTTGTGGTCGACCACGTCGCCCGTGTCCTCATGATGTCCGCCATTCCTCTTCCTGGTCTTGACCTCTGCGTTTCAGCCCCCATCGACAGCACATCCAAACGGCCCGGCACCGGCTCTGTGTACCGACGGACCTTGTTTGTCAGCGTGAGTAAAAGGACTGCGAATCGACCGAGGATTCGCCATTACGTTTGAACTAACCAGATAGATTGACGAGTGGTCAAAAAGGGGTATCCAACAATGAATCTGAACAATCAACCTACCATTGATCAATTGGCTCGACTGTTCGCGGCGCGTAAGGACTCCCTTGATAGCCATATTCTCTGGGTCTGTGAGAAAGGTGATGTCCATATGGACGGCCTGGGTGCCTGTACCGAAGAGCAAGAGTTCGCCGAGCAGCATCCGCACATGCGTGCACGGCTGAAGATGTACCGCAAGGGCCATGGTTATGTCGGCAAGAAGGCAGCGGCCGACAAGCAGTTCCTGGGGCAAGTGCTGGAAACGCTGAGCGCCGAGTGGGGCGCAGCGCAGAAACAGCCGGACGTCCGCGTCATCGACAAGCTCTGCTGACCGACAGTGCCGCGGGGTCCGTTTTGCGGATCGCCCGCGGCGCTCTTGCGCAGGGCCGCATCATCGCCTGCGGCCACCCTTACCAACGCCCTCCCATCCTGCCGCATTCAATCGCCTTGAACTCGTCGTCCTCTCGCCCCTTCCAATGCATGCAGGCCACCTATGGGGCCTTTGCATCAATCCACGGAACATAAAAACGCGCAATGCGTAAGAAGGTGCCGCAATGGATCTGGATCAGTTGGGTAAGCACATCAAGGCGGGCGAGGTTGAAGAACTGGACCTCATTTCCGTTGAAGGGGGGTCATACGTCATCCACGCCCGCATGAAGGGCACGTCTCATGCCATCAGCAGCTCCAAGGGCGGCGTCCTGCATGTGGCGTCGGTCGAGGAAGCGCGCAAGTGCCTGACGGCCGTTCCGGAAGTGCCGCTGTTCATCGTGCATCCGGTGGTCTACGACGAGATGGTGGGCCATGCCGCGACCGACCGCTACGTTTCCCGCGAGCCGATACCGTTTCGCTCCAGCCTCTGAGGCCGGTGGTGGACAGGCGCGATGCGGCAGGATCGCGCCCAGTCTTCAGAAAGCGAGTTTGTAACCGATCGCGATCAACATCGCCGCCAGGCACGGACGCAGCACGGCGTCGGGCACACGCCCGGCAAGGTGGCTGCCCATGTAAATGCCCGGCAGTGACCCCATCAGCAGGAAACCCAGCATCGACCAGTTCATGTTGCCCATGCTCGCGTGGCCCAATCCCGCGATCAGGGTGAGTGGTACCGCGTGGGCAATTTCGGTGCCGACCAGGCGTCGGGTGTCGAGAAACGGGTACAAGATGAACAACGCCACCGTGCCCAGCGCGCCGGCACCAATGGACGTCAGCGCCACCATCACACCAAGGATCACCCCCGTCAGCACGGTCAAGCCGTTCAGGCTGCGGGCACTCAGGCGGTAGTGGTCGCCCGCATGCCGCTGAGCAAAGGCCAGCAGACGCTTCTTGAAAAAAATCGCCAGCGCCGTCAGCAGTAATACGACGCCGAGCGCTTGTTTGATCACCGAGTTCATTGAGTCAGGAGCGGTGTGCAACGTACTGAGAAACCAGAGCGTCAGCCCCGCTGCAGGCACGCTGCCCAAGGTGAGCCAGCCCGTGATGCCCCAGTCGATGTTGTCATTCTTTTTGTGGACCAGCACCCCGCCGCTTTTGGTGATCGCCGCGTACAGCAAGTCCGTGCCGACAGCGGTCGCCGGATTGATGCCGAACCACAGCAGAATCGGCGTCATCAGCGACCCGCCGCCGACACCTGTCATGCCTACGATGAAGCCGACCACCAAGCCTGCGACGACGAAACCTACATTGCCAAAATCCATTGTTCTGCCTGACCAACGCACACGCGAAAAAACTGGCGGGCAGAATAGCTATTTTTCGTCTAAGGACCTTGTGTTTTCTTCTAAAAACCTAGATCGAAACGATCTATGGTTATAACCGAAGGTCAACCAAGCGCAGGATTTCAGCGCTTGGACGCGTTGCTGACCCTAACGCCTGGCGACCACGAACAGACGAGGAAACGGCAGCAGTACCGTCCCGTCAGCCAGCGCCGGGTAGGCCTGACTGACCGCCTGCAGGTACGTCTCGAGGAATGCGCTCTGCTCGTCCTCATCCAGCCGTTGCAGGTAAGGTCGCAGCGCCGACCCCTTGAACCACTCCACCACCGCCTGATGCCCGCCGGCAAGCGGATGATGATAAGTCGTGCGCCAGACATCGACCTCTGCGCAGTGAGGCCGCAACCATTCATAGTAAGCGCGTGCCGGATGACGGTCGGGATGCCTGACGCTGCCGATCTTGTCCGTCCACGGGCCGCTGCTGGCGATCTCACGCGCCAGGCGATGAGCCGGTTCTTCCAGATTGTCGGGAGTTTGCACCGCCAGCGTACCGCCCGGACTCAGCAGGCTGACCAGCCGTGGATAAAGCTCGGCATGATCCGGCACCCACTGCAGCGAGGCATTGGCCAGGATCACATCGAAATGCTGATCGGGTTTCCACGTGGCGATGTCGGCCAGTTCGAAGCTCAATTGCGGCAGGCGCTGGCGTGCCTCCCTGAGCATGTCGTCGGAGCTGTCGACGCCACGGATGGTCGCGTTTGCAAAGCGTTCGGCCAGCACTTGCGTGGAGTTACCCGGTCCACAGCCCAGGTCGACGGCGACGTTGACTTCGGTGGTGGGAATGGCTGCGATCAGGTCACGGACCGGACGCGTGCGCTGCTGTTCGAACATTGAATACTGCCTGGCGGACCAGCTCATCGGGCATTCCTTCTCTGACTGTGAGGGGAGCGACATCGACAGGCATTGTGCAATGCAGCTTGGATTCTGCCTACCGTCTCCCCTGCCCTATACTCACGCCGATCAGCGCACGACCCGCCGCGTCATGTGTCCGCCTGCAAAGGGATAGGACACATACAGGCCCGCCTCGACCTGCGCACGGCTGGCCTGCGCATGAGCCCGTACTTTTTCCGCCGCCCCCAGCAGGCGCTGCGCATCGAGACGACCGGCCGCCACGGCATCGACGATCGCCTGGGCGAGGTCATCGAGCCCCGCATGACTGGACACCAACAGCAGGTGCGCACCGGCACGCAACGCTGCAACGGCCGTGTCGGCAAGGCTGTTACCGCGCAGGATCGACACGGCGTCGAGGTCGTCGGAAATGATCAGGCCGTCGAAACCCAGGCGATCGCGCAACAGGCCGATCGCCGCTTCCGAGGTGCTGGCCGACTGCAGCGGATCCAGTGCCGGAAACACCGCTGGCCCCGGCATGATGGCTTGCACGCCGGCGGCAATGACCTTGCGGAAGACCTCCAGCCCATCGCTCAGCGCGACGAGCGATCCGGGCACTGTCGCGCGCGCCACTGCAGGATCGTGCTCGGTTTGAGAGTGACCGGGAAAATGTTTCGCCGTGGCAATCACCCCGGCGCGCTGCACGCCGCGAATAAAGGCGCAGGCGATGCGCGCCACCTGGGCGGCATCGGCGCCCAGATTGCGATTGTGCAGCCAGGGGTTGACTCCGGTGACGACGTCGACCACTGGCGCCAGGAACAGATTGATGCCCATGACACGTGCAGAACTGGCCATCTCATAAGACCTCGCTTCGATCTCTTCGCAACTCAGATCCTTGAGTGACTCGGCAGACGGCATGCCCGGCACCAGATGATGCAAACGCTGGATTCCGCCCAGTTCCTGGTCCACGGCAATCAGCACGGGTCCGCCAGCACATGCGGCGGCGGTTTCGGCAATGCGTATGAAATGACCCTGTGTCTCTGCGCGGCGTCGCTCGAAGCTCATGCGCCGCGCCAGGTACTCGTCGCGGGTCTCACCGAGCAGGATCGACACGCCGCCGCGCTGCAGATGACGGCGCACCGCATCGTCCAGTTCAAGTTCGGCAAACGCGGGCAACAGCACGGCATACGCGGCTTCTTGCAATGGATCAGACATTTATTCCTCCGGAGCGAACAGAAAAGGCGTGCTCGATGATGACCAAAGCGGTCATATCAATGCTCGTTTGTGCTCACTCTAAAGAGAATATGAGCCTCGTCAAGCGACAAAGCGTCGACCGAACCCGTAACACCTCCACGCCCCGGACGCCCACTGAGCATTCAGCGGCCCTCGCATCCACGCAACGCCAGCTCACAGATCATGGCGCGTAATGCGGATTCGCCTGCAAATCGCGGTGACTGTCATTATTTCAGCCAATTGCCGACGCGGCGTCTGCATATCCACTTTTCAATTTCGTTGCGGCTGGTCAACATATGCGGCCTAAGAAAAACAATGACTGCAGCATTGACGCAAATGACCTGCGGCACACCTGCGCCCGACACGATTACTCTTAACTATTCAGGATGAATGATGCGTCATTTAATGCCGACCGTTGCCTTGGCCTTCACCCTTGCTGGCTGCAGCTCTACCCCGAACAACCCGTCGCTGAATCTGGACACCCGCAAGAGCGCGTCCGAGTACGCGCAGTGCGTGTTTCCAAAGTGGCAACAGATCAAGCCGGAGGCCTCCATGACCGAAAGCAAGGGGCATTACAAATTGCTGGTGGTCAGCAAAGTGACCTCCGATGAGATTCTCGAGATCTACAAAGGCAACCCCACGACTCGCGTCTTCCTTTACCAGCGGGCGCCACTCTCGTCGGCATTCGGTCGCAATGGGCTGGAACAGGCCGCCCGCGACTGCCTGTAAAGCGCCCTTACCCTTCAGCCATGACGAGCGCTCGCGGACAGTGTCCACGGCACTCGTCCAGGTGAAAGCCGTCCTTACGACGGCCCCCGCTGCACCATGGCCGTAGCCCGGTCAGGCAATCGGCCTGAACTTTCAGTTTTCCGTCCGCCTCTGAAAATCAACACGTCAGCATTCGCACGTCTGCATTGCAGGCAACACGACGTCGTTTCAACCATTGAGGAGATCGTGAACATGAGCACTGAACTGAACGGCAAGAAGGTACTGATCATCACGGCCAACACCGGGATCGAGCGTGACGAGCTGCTCAAGCCCCTGCAAGCCTTGAAAGACATGGGCGCAACCGTCACTCATGCCACGATCGAAGGTGGCGCCGCCCAGTTATTCCTCCACGACACCGACAAGGATTCGAGTGTCACTTCCGACAGCAAGCTCGCAGGACTGACCGCCAGCCAGTTCGATGCGCTGGTGATTCCCGGCGGCACCGTCAACGCCGACACCCTGCGCCAGGACAGCGATGCGCAGCGCCTGGTCAGCGAGTTCGCCAAAGCCGGCAAGACTGTCGCCGCCATCTGTCACGGCCCATGGCTGTTGATCGACGCGGGTGTCATCGAGGGCAAGACCCTGACGTCATACCCGAGCGTGCGCACCGACCTGCTCAATGCCAAAGCGGCAGGCTGGGTCGACACCGAAGTCAAGCAGTGCCCGGCCAACGGCTGGACCCTCATCACTTCGCGCACGCCGGATGACCTGCCGGCCTTCAACGAAGCCATCGGCAAGTCGTTGATCGCCGCATGATGCTTAGGCCTCGAGCCTGGTTGCACCGCAAGACAAAAGACGCCGCTCGATAGCGGCGTCTTTTATATGGCGAAACAGACACGCGCGGTTACAGGTTCAGTCGCCTTCGCAACCGAAAATACTTGCAACCATTTTTTCGCCGCGCAGGTCGACATTGAGAGGACGCCACGACCATCGCTGGTGCCGAGACGAGATCGATACATGATTGGAATCATTGTCCCTGCGCACAACGAAGAAGATTTTCTGGATGACTGCATCAAATCGCTGATCGCCGCCAGTGCTCATGAAGAGCTCGCGGGCGAGCCAGTCGAGATCCTGATCATGCTCGATGACTGCACCGATGACTCGGTCAGCGTGGCCCGATCCCATGGCGTGCTGACGCATCTGTGCGAATACCGCAATGTCGGCATGACCCGTGCCGCGGGTGCGCGCTTGATGCTCGAACGCGGCGCCCGCTGGCTGGCGTTTACCGATGCCGACAGCGTCGTGCCTTATGCGTGGCTCGCCGAGCAGATGAACCTTAAAGCCGACGCGGTGTGTGGCATCGTTCAGGTCAGCGACTGGTCGGAGCATACCGAGCAAGTGCGCCTGCGCTACGACGCGCTGTATCGTCCCGTCGAGGACCACCGGCATATTCACGGCGCCAACCTGGGTGTGTGTGCCAAGGCTTATCAACGGGCAGGTGGGTTCAAATCCCTGCCCGCTCATGAAGATGTGCATCTGGTCGAGGACCTGCAGCGTATCGGCGCGAGAATCGCGTGGACCGCGCGCAACAGCGTCGTCACCAGCGCGCGAAAAAACTACCGATGCAAGGAAGGTTTCGGCGATTACCTCAACTCGTTGGCGGCGCCCTCGTTAATGAGCTAACCCTGTCTATAGCGGGTACCGGGCGCTGAGGTCCGGCGTTGGTTCTGCACCGCTCATTTATACCCAGCCGGAACGACTTTTCATGCAACCGATAAAAAACCGGGCCAATCCCGGAGACGATGACACACTGGGCGGCGGCATGCCCAGTGCCAGCGTCGCGATGCCCAAAACCGGCAACTGGTTCAAACGCCTGCTGGCCTTCACCGGCCCCGGCTACATGGTCGCGGTCGGCTACATGGACCCCGGCAACTGGGCGACCGACATCGCCGGCGGTTCGCAATTCGGCTACATGCTGCTCTCGGTCATTCTGCTGTCCAACCTGATGGCCATTCTGTTGCAGGCACTGTCGGCACGCCTCGGCATCGTCACCGGCTGGGACCTGGCGCGCGCTTGCCGCGAACGCTACAGCCGGCCCGTATGCATCGCGCTGTGGCTGGCCTGCGAGACCGCGATCATCGCCTGCGATCTGGCCGAAGTGATCGGTACCGCCATTGCCCTGAACCTGCTGTTCGGTATCCCGCTGGTCTGGGGCGCGGTGTTGTCGGCCATCGACGTGTTCTTGATTCTGCTGCTGATGGGTAAGGGTTTCCGAGCCCTCGAAGCCTTCGTCATCGCCCTGTTGCTGATCATTTTCGGCTGTTTCGCGATCCAGATGGTGCTGGCCCGCCCCGACCTCGCGGAGCTGTTCGCAGGCTTCATTCCGAAGGCCGAAGTGGTGACCAACCCGGCGGCGCTGTATCTGGCGATCGGCATCATCGGCGCCACCGTCATGCCGCATAACCTGTACCTGCACTCCTCCATCGTCCAGACCCGCGCCTACCCGCGCACCGACGAAGGCCGCCGGATCGGCCTGCGCTGGGCGGTAACGGACAGCAGCATCGCCTTGACCCTGGCGTTGTTCGTCAACGCGGCGATTCTGATCACCGCAGCAACCGTCTTCCACAAGGCCGGCAAAACCGATGTGGTGGAAATCGAGCAGGCGTATCACCTGTTGTCGCCCATGCTCGGTGTCGGCGTCGCCTCGATGCTGTTCGCCGTGGCGTTGCTGGCATCGGGGATCAACTCCACCGTGACCGCCACCCTTGCGGGCCAGATCGTCATGGAAGGTTTTCTGCGCATGAAGCTGCCGGGCTGGGTGCGTCGTCTGCTGACCCGAGGGCTGGCGATCATTCCGGTGATCGTGGTGACCAGCCTGTATGGCGCGCAGGGCACGGCCAAATTGCTGGTGCTCAGTCAGGTGATTCTGTCGATGCAACTGCCTTTCGCCATCGTCCCGCTGGTGCGGTTCGTCTCGGACAGGCAACTGATGGGCAGTTTCGTCACAGGCCGCGTGCTGACCACCACCGCGTGGGCGATTGCGCTATTGATCATCGGGCTGAATGTCGTGCTGTTGACCAACACGTTCATGGATTGAGCGCCCGTCTTGGCGACCGGCGCCCGTTGCTCCTGATGCGAGGCGTCAGTGCGACGCGCCGTGATCATGGTTCATGTTCATCGTGTCCATCGCAGCGCGGGCCGGCGCCTTGACCGTCAGGGTTTCGCGGGCGCCCTTGGCGTCCTCGATGGTCAGGGTCAGCGGCACCTGATCGCCCTCTTTGATCTGCCCGACCAGCCCCATCAGCATCACGTGATAGCCGTCCGGGTCCAGCGAGACCGTCTTGCCCGCTGGCAGCGCGACCGAATCCACCGGGCCCATGCGCATGACGTCGTTGGTCATGTTCATCTCATGAATCTGCACGTTCGTGGCCGCTGGAGAACTGACACTCAGCAACTTGCTGTCAGTGTCCGCGGTGAGGCGCATGAACGCGCCGGAAGAAGGCTGACCGGGCACCGACGTGCGCACCCAGGCGTCGTCGACGCGCGTCTGTGCTGATGCCGAAGCACCCGCAGCGGCAAGCAATGCAATGAGTGCGGCCCGGGCCGTGTTGCGCAACAGAGGGGTCATCAGCAAACCTCCATGACAGTGAGCAGATCTTCCGCGCATTGTTTGGCGGAGAGTGAAGGCGACAGGCCCAGGCGCAGGTTACCGCGTGAGTCGAAAACGAAGCTGGTGGCCGTGTGGGACATGGTGTAGGTGTCGCCGATGGGCACTTTCTCGTAGAACACGCCGAACTCCTTGGCCACGTGCTCGGTTTGCGCAAGCGTACCGCGCAATGCCACGAAGCCTGGGTCGAACTGCTTGACGTAAGCGTCGAGGATCTGCGGCGTGTCGCGCTCCGGATCGACGGTGATGAAGATGACCTGCAAGGTTTTGCCGTCCTCGCCCATGATCTTCTTGATCTGCGCTGCGCGGGCCAGAGCGGTCGGGCACACCGATGGACACTGGGTGAATCCGAAGAACACCATCGGCATCAGGCCGCGATAGCTGGACAGCGTCTTCACCTCGCCTTGCGTGTCGGTGAGCTTGAAGGTACGGCCCATGATCTTGTTGCTCAGGTCCTTGCCGTATTTGAAATCCAGCGCGGTGGTCGAACCATCGCAACCGGCGAGCAGGCCCAGACCCAGCAGCCCCATCCCGGTGACCACCTGACGGCGGGTGAGTAAATCATTCATAAGACGAACTCTCGCAAACAATGGCCAGCATAGACGCCAGCCCTTTTCCATCCAGCTCGGGACATTGCCGACCCGCACACGGCGTAGCCGGGCAGCTCAAGGAGGATCGAGCGAAACAGCGGTTCCCGGCCTTCGCGCCGGGACATTGCGGGCCGCCCGCTCAGGGCGCCTGCGGCAGCAGCGCGGGAAAGAGATGTCGCGGGGGTTTGCGCAGCAGAGGGGCGTAACGCAGCAGCGGCCTGCGCCGTTGATTCGCCAGCCAGGTAAGACCTACGAAAAACACGAGCGACAGCGCCAGCGTCCCGGCGAATGCGCAGTCGGTCATCGACAGTTTCATCAACTGCGCATGATCGCCCATCTGCGCCATGTCCATCCGGGTGTCGCCAGCCACGGCGGACATGCCGGGGTGCTCGCTGCAGGCCACGTCCGCGCTGTTTTGCCCACTGAACTGGTTGAACGCCCGCAGCATCTGCCCATGGCTGAGGCTGCACACGAGCCCGCTGAACAGGATGGCGCCGTACAGCATCCAGGCAATGAGCAATTGGTGGGTTCGGACGAATTTCATGGGGCGCGATTCTACCGCGTTGCGGGTCCGCGCACGCCCGGCCCTCTGACTGCCGGGTGCGACAAAACCGCACAGGCCTGGCACTGCGTTCGGTCACCACGTCATGTCGCCCGACCCTGTACGCGCAATCGGCACGGATTCTTATTGAACCCCGGACCGCGATCAATGCCGAATTCGATGAACAGCCTGCGCACTACGCGTCAGCCCTGAAACGCCGGGAGAAACTCAGGCATGCGCGACGACGCAATCACCCTCGAAACCGCACTGGCGTCCTTTGCCCAGCGCCTTAACGCCGCCGCGCCGGACGCAGCACTGCGTGCCGCGATGATCCGCTGCATCGAGTCGGACCTGGATCGACTGCCACTGCCGGGCGCCGGCCGCACCCTCGCCCGTTGGCAGCAGCTGGCCGCAGTCGCAGGGATCGACCTGGCGTTGTTCAAGTTGTTCGAAGGCCACACCGACGCCCTGGCGATCCTCGCCGAGCTGAACGCTGCGCCGTTCGCCGGACACGGCATCTGGGGCGTCTGGGCCGCCGAGCCTCCCAATGCCCGCGTTCGGGTGAGCCAGCCGGACAACGGCCAGGTCCGCCTCGATGGCCGCAAGGCCTGGTGCTCCGGCGCTCAACAGGTCGACTACGCGCTGCTCACCGCATGGGATGCAGATGACCGGCCTTACCTTGTCGCCGTGCAGCTCGATCAGCCGGGCGTCAGCATCGACGCCCAGGCCTGGCAAGCCGTCGGCATGGCCAGTACCGCAAGCGTGGACGTTCACCTCGACAACGCCGTGGGACATTGCGTCGGCGAGAGCGGCGATTACCTGGCGCGGCCGGGCTTCTGGCAAGGCGGCGCGGGCATTGCAGCGGGTTGGTACGGCGCCGCCGTAGCGCTGGCCAGATCGCTGCACCAACAACGTCGCCAAGGCCGCCCCGATCCCCACGCCGATGCGCACTTGGGCAGTGTCGACGCCGCGCTGTTGGGCGCAGCGGCGGCCATGCGTGAATGCGCCGCCTGGATCGACGCTCACCCGCGCGAGGATGCGCGCTTGCCGGTCCAGCGTCTTCGGGCGCAGGTTGAAATGGCCGTCGAACAGGTCAGCCGTCATGTCGGTCGCGCCCTCGGTGCCACGCCATTCTGCCGCGATGCGCACTTCGCCCGGCTGGCGGCCGACCTGCCGGTGTTCATCAGACAAAGCCACGCCGAGCGTGATCTGGCCCAGTTGGGCCAGGTGCTTGCCGCGCGGGACGCCGAGGACTGGTCACTATGACGCAGCAATTGCCCTTCGGCGTCAGTGGCACGCCGCTCAGTGAGTGGCAAAACAGCGTGGCCCTGCGCGGCTGTCGGCCTGTCACGCGTGACGAACTGGTACCGCCGGGGTCTCGGCTGATCGTGCTGGCGCCCCATCCGGACGATGAAGTCCTGGCCTGCGGCGGGCTGCTGGCGGCCATGGCCGAGCGCCAGGACGATGTGCAACTGATCGCCGTGACCGATGGCGAAGGCAGCCATCCCGGCTCCGCCCACTGGCCCGCGCCGAAACTGCGCAGTGCACGGCGCAAGGAAAGCGAGCAGGCCCTCGCCAGTCTGGGCTTCGACGTTTCCAGGCTGGTCTGGCAACGACTGGGCATGCCCGACGGCCAGGTCGAAGCGCACGCCGACACATTGATTGCCCTGTTGACCGAAGATCTGCGCCCTGGCGACGTGCTGCTCAGCACCTGGCGCCACGACGGCCACTGTGATCATGAAGCCGTCGGCCACTGCGCCGCGCAAGCCGTGGCCAACACCGGCGCGACCCTGCTGGAAATTCCCGTGTGGGCCTGGCACTGGGCCGAACCCAATGACCCGCGCATTCCGTGGGAAGAGGCCCGCAAGCTGATGCTCAGCGACACGCAACTGCAGCGCAAACGGCTGGCGATCACTGCGCATGCCAGTCAGTTGCACGATGATCCCAGCACCGGCGCTGCGCCGGTGCTGAGCCCCGCCACGCTGGAGCGCCTGCTGCAGCCTTTCGAACTGGTGTTTCTGTGAGCCTTCCTGCCGAGTATTTCGATGAATTGTTCGCCGACAACGATGACCCCTGGGCCTTCCGCACACGCTGGTACGAACAACGCAAACGTGACCTGACATTGGCCGCGCTGCCTCGCCAGCGGTATGCACGAGTCTTCGAGCCGGGCTGCGCAAATGGCGAACTGAGTCTGCGCCTGGCCCAACGCAGCGACGCGCTTTTATGCATGGACATGAGCCTGCGGGCCGTGGAACTGGCAACGCAACGGCTGAGCCAGTATTCGCGCGCTCAGGTCATACAGGGTTGTCTGCCGCAGGACTGGCCGACCGGCCAGTTCGACCTGATCGTGGTCAGCGAATGGGCGTATTACCTGACCCCAGACGCCTTCGTCGCGGTCATCCAGCGCATGCGCGACAGCCTCACCACTGACGGCGCGATACTCGCCTGCCACTGGCTGCATGCCATCGACGGCTGTCCGATGGATGGCCGGGGAGCCCATGATTTGCTCGATTCGCACCTGTCACTGCAGCGCACCCTCAGGCACGAGGAAACGGATTTTCTGCTGGAAATGTGGAGCAAGCGCCCCGGCGGATTCGACCTGAACGAGCGTGTGATCTGAGTTGATCTGACACCCGCCCTTGCCCTTGTCGGAACCCCTTATCAGGCGCTGCACGTCGAGCGGTCACTGCACCCGCGGTGGCGCCGGCAGATCAGGTTCAGGCAGTTGCCCCAGCCGCTGTTGCACGAACTCCCGCGCCTGACGGGTCAACTGATCGAGCTGACGGTCCCGCTGCTTCTCCGCATCGACCATCGCACGCTTGCCGTTCTGCTTGAGCAGGTAGCTGTGAATCTGCCGCACTTCGAGCGAGTTGTAGATTGGCGCCACATCCAGCACCGCCAGCAGGCCGTCAGTCTGGTGGTCACGGGTATTGAGCAGCACCTGCGGGCCCCGCGCGCTCAGGACCTGAAAGCCCATTGCCTCGAACCAACTGACCTTGCCGACAAAACACGCCAGCTCCGCGTGGGGATAGCGTGCGGTCATCGCTGCCAGCATCGCTCGGGCGATGCCTTGCCGACGCCGGCTGGCATGGACCGCCATATAGGCCACGGCGCACGCATCGGGATCATCCTGCACCGGCAGATACAGCAAAAACCCTGCAACGATGGAGGGATCCTCATCGTCCAGCGCGACAATCAGCTCCACCGGAAAACCTCGCGAGCCGTTCATGGCCTGCAGGTACTGATGCACCTCATGGCCAACGCCGTACTGGTACAACGGATACAACGGGTTGCTCGGCGCGATGGCGACCATGCTGATGTCCGTCACGTAGTCGATGACCATCTGCGTGATCTGACTCTCGATCGATTCCGGCGGACTGTTTTCAAGGCGGGTGATGATGGGCATGCGTTTCCTGACTCGGGTAAAGACGTGCGGCGCTGCGTTCGCAGGCGCCGGGCGTCCGTATCATACCTTGTTACGCACATCACTCGACTGGCTGCCGGCGGGATGTCTGGCTTGGTTTTTGGGCTCACGCATGAGAGATACATCGAGCAGGCGTATCAGCGCAGGTCGACCCTCTCGAAGCGACCCGCCAGCACGTCGGAGGCGAATTATCGCTGCCTGTCTCGCCCTACTATTCGATAAAAGATCTCAATTCTGATCATCATTAAATCCTGGATATCCAAATGATTTCACCTTTCCAGTATCCGTTACGGAAGGAACGGTCAGATCGCGGCCGACCCTGCAGACGACCACGTCACCTCGCAAGGTCGCGCCGGCAACTGCCGTATCTCGGCCGCGCTCGCAGTTAAGAGCGTTGCCCGCGTATAGATAGGCTTCCTTCATCCCGGCTATCCTGCAAGGCAAAATATTTTCAACTAACTGCGCAGCAAAAGGATCTAGCCCAGAAACCTGATCAGTTGTGAGTCCATTACGAGACACCTAAGCGACTCGACAACAACCGGCACTTCTACGGAACAAGCCTGAAAAGCAAGTTAGCAAGCCACTTTCACACAACTCGTCGTTGCGCCTCACTGACCAGCTTAAGCTTGTCTACAAGGCCTTTATCACCGTTTTTAAGCGCATAATCATTGTTTTGGCTTGGCAGTGGTTTTAACGGCGTTGACACATTGGCCGCTGCCTGCTCAATTACTTTCCGACATGATGCACGGACAGGACGTATCGCACCAATATCAACGCCTTTCACTCCATTAGCGTTGGCATAGCTGACAATATCCGCTTCTGCGTGGCCAGTTCCAACAACTACTTTTTTGCCTTCTTGCAATCTCACTCCAGGGCGAAGATAGTCACGAGGTTCACCTGTACTGCGCAGAACAGAGCGAACACCATTGGCATCATCGACAACCGAAACGATGAATTTCACTTTCACGGGCTTGGATAAGGTTAGATGGGTTGTCATACGCGAGACCTCGCCCTAGAGAAGTACCTGCGCCTTTTGCACCTACAAATCATACTCTCGGCGACAGAAGACAAAACTTCCGACGCACTCAAGACTTCCAATCGAACACGACTCAAACTTACATTCTAAGTCTATCCGAAGTATTTTGTCTTGACCAATTGAGGCTGAAACATTTGTAGCAACGACCTCTAAGCTTTCCCAGTCAAAGTCGGTGGGCGGCCTATCAAGATAGTAGCAAATAAGCAAAGTTCGGTCTTCCGCGAGAGAAAGAGCGATCGCTCTTATTGCAGGATATATCTCACCAATCAGAGCGCGCCAAACACACAAAACCAGCCAATCAGGCAAAATTTTCATGGCTTTGCTCCAACAGTAGCCGGGTTTGTTGGAACAATATGTGCTCCGTTTTTGCCTGAATGTATTGTTCCATACCTAGTCGCCAAGCCTGAGGAGCCATCGACACCAATGTTTTGACCAAAGTCAACTATTGGCTGCCCTCGTGAACCGTAACCTACCACTGAAAACTCTCCTGCATGAGCACCACTCAACAATTTTTGAGGATCGACGCCCTCATCAAAATAGCTGCGTCCGGGAATAAAATTGTTATGCCCCAGAACATGTTTGCCTTGCTGTCCAGCATGTATATTGCTGGATACGTTGTCCAGTGAGGCACTTGTGGCTTTTGTACCACGTGCCTCCGCCCAATACAAATAGGCCTTCTGCACACTAGCCGATTCTTTGACGGAGGCGCTTGAAACTGCATTGCTGACAACGGTGACCGGAGCGATCAGGACACCACTCACGATCCCTTGCCCTTCAAAGTATGTCCGTTCCAGATCGGTTTTTGCTGTTAAAGCACGGTCAATCAGCGTGAATTTAAGCTCGTCGCAAACTTCCGTAGGACACTGCAGATCGCCAAGAGCGGCCAGCCCCCCGGCCACCTGAGTCAGCAGATCACGTGCTCGGGCAGGCCCCACTGTGGAAAGTGCATCTTTCAAATTGTCTTGGCTAAGCTGGTCATATGTACTCTTTCCGTACTGACCGATCCAAGTGTTACGGTAGCAAATGTCATCGCCAGCGCAGGCTTTCATATCGCCAACGAAATCTTCCATTTCGTAATGGTTTAGAAAGTTGTATTGAGTAGCGTTTTTTGCGATCCAGGCCCCCGCCGCCACAGCCTTTGCATCACCGCCTGCCAGCGCTGCTGACAGCAACCCTACCATTTGAGAGGCTGAGGTCAGGAGCACGTCCCGCTGCTCCGGCGAAAGCTGAGTGATGCCTCTGCGCAGTGAGGTCGCTAAAGCCTCGTTCGCCCCTGCCGCGATAGCCCCTGCATAAAAACTACTGCCAGAAGCCTCGGCTAAAACTCCGCCGATCAGAGCATGCAACGCGATTTTTCCAGCGCTTCCGTCAGTTAGACGTAGCCCGCCGACTGCATCAAAACTCGCTGCCGTAGCCGTATTAAGCAATGACGTGGCTAACCCGTCGCCAAAGCTTGCGTTCATCCCCAACGCCTTGCTTAAAGCGGTTGCAGTGCCATTTTGCAACAGCTGATTTGCAACAAATCTTCCAATGTTTTCCGGGCTAGACAAATCAATCGTAACTTTGCCCGTGAGGGGATCCGTTTTGGTACCAGTCATACCATCAAACAGTCCAGCGGTAAGGCCTGCTGTAATTCCGCCAACGGCGTATCCCTCCAGAGCGGTACTGGAAGTGGTGTCCTTGAGTATGGCTCCGAGGTCTCCTCGATTATTAATCAGACTGGTCGTGGCTGTAGTAGCAGCGCTCGTCGCTATCGCGGCGCCACCGGCAGCTAGCGCCGTACCTGCACCGGCTGCGCTGAGGGCACTCATCGCCGCTGGGCCCACAAATGCCGCTAGTACAACAGCAATAGCCAACTGCGCCGCCGCACCCAATCCTGAGTTGCTGTACTTGAAAGACTGATGAATTTCCCGAACTATTCGCCAGTCAACATCGCCCCGCTTTTCAGCGTCCTTCAGCCAAGCAAGATCGGGATCTGCCTTGACCATCGCATCAATCGCTTGACTGACAGTCTGCCTATTAACCCGCTTCACATCGATGTGCAGGCCATCCACAGCGTTGATAACCAAATTGCCCTTGGCCAACAATTCGCTCTGGCGCAGGGTTTCATCGGTGCGTCCCTTACCCGACATCGACGTCCAGGCGAGACTGCTGTTGCTCTTCTCGTGACTCTCCTGATGAAGATCCTTCACACCTTCAAAAGTGATTGCACCACCGCTATCGACTGTCAGGTCTTTGCCACTCTCTAGCCTGGCCACCTGATAGTGCTGATCGCCTCCGCTGACCAGCATCATGTTGCCGCCGGAGGTGATTTCGCTGCCGATGTTGGTGACGTGCGTCACCTCATCGCGCTTGGTTTTGTTCCTGCCGAACGAGCCTTTGCTTTTCTTGTCGTAGAGCGAGTAATCACTGTCCTGAGCGGCGAGGATGTCGAGCTCGTCGCCCGCCACCAGGTAAGCTTCGTCGCCTGCGGTGATGCGGCTTGAGATGACGGCCAGGTTCTGCCCGGCACTGACGGCGACGCTGCCGCCGGCGTTGATCTCGGTCGAGACCTGATGGACATAATCCTCCTGCACCGTCGGTTTCTTGCTCTTGGACAGGAAGTGATCTTCATCGGCGGCCGAGGCGATGGTGACGTTCTCGGTGGCTGCAATGGCAATATCGCGCTTGGCATCGATCTGGGTCGCGATGGCGTTGACGTCGCGACCCGATCTCTGGCGGAAGCGCTACTGAACCAGATCCTTGACTAACTGTTCATCGACGATCTGCGAGACCCCATCCAATACTGTACGCAATAACTCGGGCTCGGTGCGATACCTTAGCGGCGTGTAGCCATAAGTGTTGCCACTATTAAACGGCGTTATGTATTCCGTTTTTTGCCATACGCGTTCGTCCACCCGCTTGAGACTGCCTGTGACACTGATCGTCGGGTAAACCACACTACTGAACCCTTGGGTGAGCGCGAACCCCCAATTGTTGACCGTCAGCTGAAGCTCGGCATCGGCAGCTTCCTGCTCACTGACAATTTTGAAACGCCCGGTTGTCGCTAGTTTATCCGCGAAGTTCTTCCTGACTATTTCACCAAGGTCGATATTGGCGCTATTCATGCTGTAGACAATCGCCTCCACTGTCGACATGGAGGCCAAATCCCCGGCTTTCATCCCCGCCGCAAAACCGGCACCGGAAAGGGCCGCAGTGCCAACGCCAGAAGCCTTGAACGCAGCACCCGCTGCAACGCCGGCACCCGCACCCAACGCAGCACCCCATGCTTGCTCACGCCCCATGTAATTAATATCTTTTGTCGACCAGACTACAGGGAGAATCTTGATGGTGTGAATTTGCGACTGGTATTCGGGCTTGAATTTTTGGTTGCTGCAGCCGGAGAGGACTACAAGTAACAATACTGCAAAAATCCTAAGAAGCAACATCTGTTAATACTCCATGATCGATATCATACGGAAGCCTTCCTCTTATACCTTCTTCAAGGCGTAACATAACACCCGCAAATATCAAAACAGAAAAAATAGTAATGCATATACGAAAAAAGCAAAAATCGCAAGCCAACGTCTGAATACAGGATCTGCGCGAGGAGACTGACCTCCTGGGCCTATTGTGACCCACCCTCCTCTCAAATAATTATAAACTGCCTGCCCAAACCAAACTTGCGTGAGGAACATTGAGAAAAACCGATACCATTGACCGTTAAACCTCACACAACAAAAAACTAGCGAAATTGCAAGCAGAAAGATACCCACCAAATGACAATGTTTCTTCAGAATTTTTAGCACTTAATTCCCTTTCGCTATGTCTGCAGCCGTTTGAGTAATTGCATCCCATACACCCGCAGGAGCAAACGCATTAGATAATTGGTTTGCAGCTTGCTCTGACATACCTTCAGACACGGCAAACTTCTCGAATGATGAACTCAAGGCAGTGCTGACTAACGTCGAAGGCAAATCGTTTTTAGGTAAAGCATGACCCGCATTTTGGTTGAGAACGCCGGCAGGGGAAAATTTAAATGCGGATTGAAGCTGAAACTTGCAGGAAAGTCAAATGGCGTTCGAAAACTATCCTACGTCAAATGACATCGTCCCATGCGTTTCTTTAAGACTTTCCAGCCATGCCTTTGCATCCAATAAATAAACCTGTTTTTTTAGCAGCGCTTCAACCATAGTTTCATCATCGACTTGAACAACCACTTCTAGCTCATGCCCTTCGTTACCAATCCGATCAGATACGGAGTCACGCAAAATTCCCAAATATACATGTAGATCCGCTCTCGAAAATTTCGGCAAGGACTCATGCACAAGGACGATTTTGCGACATGGAAGCCAGCTGAAATCCCCCAAGCAGTCATAAAAGGCGTCCCAGTTAAATCCAAAATATCCGGGAAACCAAAGCAAATAATACAGCGCCCTCATCAGTTCATCAGCATCCCCAATACTCGGATCGATTCGCACATAGAAAACCTCTGCGGCGTCGTACGAAGGAGGACGCTTTACAAACGTAAATTGCAATATTTTTTTTCAGACCTCAATTTTTGATTGAAATGAAGGTTTTATAGTGATCAGCCGTGTAATACATTCCCCCCCTTTCCAGACCAAGAAGGGTAACCAGTATTTCTTCGGTATGAAGGCTACATCGGCGCTGACGTTGAGTCTGGGCCGGTTCATCACTTCCATGGCACCGCTGCTTATGTGGCCGATTTCACCCAAGTCGCTGAACTGCTCCACGGGGAAGAAAACGCGGTCAATGCGGACGCAGGTTACACCGGTGTCGAGAAGCGGGAAGAGCACGAAAGTCGTGACGTGATCTGGCAAATCGCGGCTCGGCGCAGCACGTATTCCAAGCTGAACAAACGCTGCCTGTTGTACAAAGCCAAGCGCAAGATCGAGTACTGCCAAGCGCAGACTCGCGCCAAGGTCGAGCATCCGTTTCGGGTCATCAAGCGTCAGTTTGGCTACGTGAAAGTGCGCTTTCGTGGGCTGATGAAAAACACGGCCCAACTGACCGCGCTGTTCGTCCTGTCGAACCTGTGGATGGCTCGAAAACGACTGATGGGTTTGGGTGAGCTGCGCACTTAACACGGAAAACCGAGCGGAAAACGCTCTGCCGCACATTGCGTTAGGCCGTTTTCAGGGAATAGCGCTGCGAGCCTGGTGAATTACGGCCTGCCACCGCTGCGCGGCAGGTTGATCGGAGCATCCCTAAGCATATCTCATCTCAACTGCTCAGAGACCTCTTCCCAAACAAGATATGACGCAGCTCTTATTTTCTCAAGCTTAACAAATACTTAAACGGGCCTTCCCTCAAATCAAACCCAATATCTTCGACCAGGCGAATAGCTTCATCATATTCTTCGCTTGTAATCAAAATATCATACTCGCAAATATGATCACATAGCACCTCGAAGGCCAAGCTCTCCTCGTTATATACGATATAATCCAATGCACCGCTAAGAAGAACGGGATCCAAACGCCCTTCAAATCTTTTTCCGAACATAATAATACGATCTGCAAACATACTTACTACCTGATTGGCTTGTATGGTGGAATTGGGGCATCATCAGGAAAAGCAGTAACCACTTTTCCAATAGCTGGCTGGTATATAACTCGCATTCGTACACCATCACGGCTTTCATAAGCTACCCATTTGGCAGCATCACCCTTAGCTGTGTAAATTCCGCCAGTTCCTGTTTGAGCATACCACTTAGTACTCGGTGATGTTGTGATATCGCCGATTGCATCAACAATTTTATCCCCTGACCAACTTTCAGGAAAAACAGTCTTTCCTTCTTGCCCCGGCCACATATGTCCACCGCTGCCAGGCTTTTCACCGTACAGGATGTGTTGCTTTGCCTCAGGAGAAAGAATGTCAACATAGTCCTTCTCAAGACCTTTCGAACCTGCCGTCAGTATATCGTCGGCACCTTCTCCAACCAACCCCGCCGCGCGCCGCTCGGCCATGTAGGCCATAATACCTTTGGCCGCAGAGCCGCCTAGGCTAGTCGCTGCCATCAGCAGAATATCTTTCTCACTCAACAGTGGAACAATCCCTCCGCCAAGAATCGTGGTCATCTGCTGATAGGCGTTCTGATTCTGCCAGTTAGACGTACCGATAGAGCCAATTTCATTTTGATGCTGAAGTGCAGCCGCCGGGCCAAATTGGTTGACCCACCCAACCGGGATAGACCCAACATCATCCCCCGACGTTGCGTTCCCAAGTTTGCTGTTGAATAAGGTCGAATCCTTGTACTGCGCGGCCGTCGCCGAAAACGCGTAAACCGCGTCTCCTTTTGCAACGATCGGCGTTCCGTCCGACCAAGTCAGTTGGATCTTTTGATTCTTGAGCTGGGTGACCACCCCCTCAGCGACAGCCATATCGTCCAGCAAATGCTGTTTTTCAGGGTTAACATCTGCTCCGGTGTCGAGGATCGCCTTGAGCTGCGCGGCGGCGGTTGCATCAATATCGGCTCCTGCTTCGAGGTTGAGCAGCGCTTCCCACGAAATGCCAGAGTTACTCTTGCCCTGCTCATCCAGTTTGGCGGCTTCCGCCGCCAACATTTTCTTTTCAAAGGTATGAAGCTGGCGGTTGTACGATTGCGCGTTGCCAGCAATCTCCGAGCCTTTCGATATGTCTCCACCTACAGCGGCAGCGGCGAACAGGCCAACCAACTTAGACGCAGCGTTCACCATACGGTCATGATCGGTCGCATCGGCGCCTTTGAGAAACTCGCTTTTGTCTAGGTATTCAATTAACGCTTCGTTTGCACCCGCAGCGGCAGCGCCGGTTTTGAAATCTCCGCCCATAACCTCGGAGAGAAGTCCGCCGACGACAGCGTGTAGGGCAATTTTGTAGGCACCACTCTCTGGCAGGTCAAACTTCTTGCCAATGTCACCTACGCCATTGAATGCAGTCGCTTGCAGTACGGTGAACACACCCCCCATCATCGAATCTTTGAAAGTGCCAGTGCCCAACGCCTCATTGAGCGCACCGTTTACTGCGCCGCCTGCCAGTTGAATTGCGCTAAACCTGGCCAATGCCGCCGGATCCATAAGGCTCGGCACGACACTGGGCCCTGTTATTTTGCCGGTCGCGGAGTCCATGCTGGCGCCAAACCAGTTCGAACTCGCATAATTAATGAAGCCGGCTGTCAGTCCGGATACCGCCGCGCTTTGCAAGCTTCCTTTGCTGAAAGTGTCCTTGACGACCGCGCCAAGGTTGCCCTTGTTACTGATTGCACTGTTAGCTGTACTAACCTCCAGACTCACTACCACAGCGTTCGCCAAGCCAGCACTGAACGTACCCGCAGTAGCGCCAATTAACCCGGCGCCAGCACCGCCCGTGAAAGCAGCGAGCAAAATGGCCAGCGCCAACTGAGCTCCAGCACCCAGTCCTGAATGCGAGTATTTGAACGACTGGTGAATCTCTTTCACCATCCTCCAGTCGACATCCCCTCTCTTCTCGGCGTCCTTCAGCCAAGCCAAATCAGGGCTTGCAGTAACCATCGCATCGATGGCTTCACTGACGGTCTGCTGATTAACCCGCTTCACATCGATGTGCAGGCCATCCACCGCCTTGATCGCCAAGTTGCCTTTGGCGATCAGCTCACTCTGGCGCAAGGTTTCATCGGTGCGTCCCTTACCCGACATCGACGTCCAGGCGAGACTGCTGTTGCTCTTCTCATGACTTTCCTGATGAAGATCTTTCACACCTTCAAAAGTGATTGCACCACCGCTATCGACTGTCAGGTCTTTGCCACTCTCTAGCCTAGCCACCTGATAGTGCTGATCGCCTCCGCTGACCAGCATCATGTTGCCGCCGGAGGTGATTTCGCTGCCGATGTTGGTGACGTGCGTCACCTCATCGCGCTTGGTTTTCTTCCTGCCGAACGAGCCTTTGCTTTTCTTGTTGTAGAGCGAGTAATCACTGTCCTGAGCGGCGAAGATGTCGAGCTTGTCGCCCGCCACCAAGTAAGCTTCGTCGCCTGCGGTGATGCGGCTTGAGATGACGGCCAGGTTCTGCCCGGCACTGAGGGCGACGCTGCCGCCTGCGTTGATCTCGGTCGACACCTGATGGACATGATCCTCCTGAATCGTCAGTTTCTTGCTCTTGGACAGGAAGTGATCTTCATTGGCCGCCGAGGCGATGGTGACGTTCTCGGTGGCTGCAATGGCAATATCGCGCTTGGCATCGATCTGGGTCGCGATGGCGTTGACGTCACGACCGGCCTGCACTGACAGATCACGGCCTGCGCCTACCGTCGCGCTTATCTGGGTGACATCGCTGCTGGTGTGCTTGCGGTTCAGTACCAGGCTGTCGGCCAACTGGCTGGAAACGGTGTTGACGTCACGTCCGGCACTCAGGGCCAGGTCGCGCCCGCTCTGCAACGCGCTGCCAATGTTGTTGATGTCTCGGCCTGCGGAGACGCTCAGGTCATTGGCCGCTTCGATGCGTGCAGCACTGTCTGCGTAGTCCTTGTGCAGTCGGCCGCGCGTACTGCTGTCGAGCGAGGTGATGGTGCGTTCGTTGGTGACGTCGCCTCCGATGGCAGTCACGGTGACGTCGCGACCGGCGATGATGCCGCCCGCCTTATTGGTGATGTCGTTGCCCACCAGTGCGTCCAGACGGTTTCCCGCCGAGATCAGGCCGCTGTTGACCAGATCCTGTCCCGCAGTGGCGGACAGGTTATTCGTGGCTTTGAGGGTGCCGACGTTGTCGAGGTTTTCGCCTGCAATGAGGGTGACGTCTTTACCGGCTATGAGCGCGCCATTGGGGGCCAGACGGCCGTCCGCCTGGGCCAGGTAGAGCACCGGCACCAACACTTTTTCGCCATTGATTTCGTGCTCTTCGAGCCAGACGATGTCGTGAGTCAAGGCTGCGACCTGCTGAGAGGTCAGCGATACGCCAACGGCCAGATTCAGCGCGTCCTTGCTGGCGATGGCATTGTTCATCAGGTACTTGAACTGATCCTCATTGGAGGTCTGTCCATCGATGAAGGCCTGGCCGGTGCGCGCGGTGATGGCCTGCTGTACGAGGCGTTGTTCGTAGAGGCCGTCGCCGAGGCGCTTCTGCGCAAGGTCAGGGTCGTAGCCTAACGCCGAGAGCATGTAGTCCGAGCTCATGAACTGCTTGAGGTCGGTGAGCACGGGGTTGGTTTCGATGAGGTATTTGCCGGTGCCGGGTTTGGCGGCATAGCTCGGCAAGCCCTGAACACGTGTCAATCCTGGCGGGCTATTATCGACATTGACTGTGCTGACGCTGGCGCTCACACCCGCATTCTGACGATCTGCAACGGTCAGCAACTGCCCCGACGCGGTCGGTGCACTGGCATCAGCGACCAGTACGTCTCGGGATGAGATGTCCGGCAAGGCCTGGTCGCGCTGGGTCGCGGTAACAGTGGCGGTGCCTAAGCTCCAATTCTGTGTCGAAACGCCGGCCTGTGTACCGCCCTCTGCGCTGAGACGAAACAGCCCGTTCTGCCCGGCTGGCAGACTGAAACCTGGAAGGCTGGTCGGGTCGACCTGCTGCTGAGCCAGATCAGGGGGCAGCTGTGCGTTCAGTTGAACCACAAGCGTGGTGCCTGTACCGCTTGCGCGAGTGTCGGCGACTTTATTGGTACCCGCTGCAGACGCGTAGTCTTGGTGGATGACGCTGTTTTGCAAGTCTTTGGTGGCGGTGATGGACACATTGCCGGCCGCCTGGATCACTGCACTGCGGCCTGCGCTGCCTGTGCCGTTTTTGGCGACTTCTACGTCGCTGACCAACGCCAGTGAGCTAAGCGCCGCCGGCAGCTGCAACAGATTGGCCGGATCGTAGTGAGAGGTAGGCGTTGTTCCCCAAGCGTAACCTGCCAGTGTCGCCGGATAAAAATAGCTCCCGACCACTGCTCCGGTTTCGGCGTCCTTTACTCCGATGTATTTATATTCGGTACGCTCACCCTTTCCTCCTCGTTCGGTATAGATTGCTGCGTACGTGACACCAAGCCTGAGATCACCATTCCCATTGACGTAGTAAACATTCGGGAAGTCCGGGTTGTTGCGTTGGTTGTAGGCATCAACCGTTGGCATGAAGCGATTAACCGTACCGTCGGTCACCCTCCCCTGATAATAGGTGCGCGTTCGCTCGACCGTGCCGCTGACAGCCCCCAGGTTCTTGACGTTGTCCGCCTGAATGGAAATATTGCCGCCCGCACTGACGGTACTTTTACTGTTGAGAAAAGTGCTGCCGGTGAACGTGAAATCGCCCCCGGCGGTCAACAGAGAAGACGCAGTGGTATCGCTGTCCTCCCCGGCATCAAAGGTCTCCCGGGCGATGTAGTTGACTTCGTAGTGATCGCCGCTGCAATCGATGCACTGCACAGCGATGAAGCCTTTGACCAACGTGCGCCCGACGGAAAAATTCTGCGTGCCGTCCGAGCCTTCGGTACGGTTTTCGAACGCGGTGGCGTTGATCGAGAATGCCCCACCGCTCTCCATCGAACCGGAGATGTTCGAAACCTGATTGGCGCGGGCCGTGCCATACCCGCCCACGGTGAGGCTGCGCAGGCTGTAGAAGTCGCCCTTGAGGTTGGTCAGCGTGGCAGTGTTCAGCTGCATGTCTGCGCCGCTGAAGATCAGCCCCTGGTTGCTTAGCGCAGGTGTGGTCACAGTAAGTGCCTGAGCCGCACCCAGCGTGCCGTAGTTCGCGAGACTGCCTGCGTTAACGATCAGGTTGGCGCCTGATGTGATGCGCCCGTAACCTGTGGCTGAACCCGAAATGTTGAGGTCAGTGCGTGCACCACCGGCAATGCTGGCAGCACTGCCCATGGTCAGCTGACTGGCTGTGAGAGCCAAGGTACCCAGGCTGCTCGCCCGCCCGTTGCCGCTGTAGCCGCCACCCAGGGTGAGGCTCAGTGCTCCGTCACTGGCGATGACACCCTCGTTGATCCAGTTCCCGCCCGTGCCGACAAACCCGCCCGATGCGAGCAATTGCCCAGTCGCCGTCTGCGTGAAGCGATTGACGTTGACGTTGAGCGTGCTGGCTTGAATGACGCCGTTGTTCGTCCAACTGTCAGCGTTAAGGGTCAGCGCACCCCGGCTGATGAAACTGCCCCCGGCGCTCATGATGTTGGCCGTGGAAACACCGAAGTTGCCATTACCCACGTGCAATACAGTGCCGCCGCTGTTAAGCAGACTGCCCACACCGAAGTTCAAGTCAGTGTTGGCGGTTTCAAGAGCACCGTTGCGGTTGTCCAGCAAGCCGCCAATCTGGAAGTTGGTCGTGCCGCTGGAGCCCAGAGCCCGCAGTTTTCCGCTCTGGTTGTCGAGGCTGGCAGCGGTGATGTTGAGGGTGCTGTCGCTTTCGATGATGCCCAGGCGGTTGTTCAGGGCGCCGCTCAGGTTCAGGTCGATTTGTTGTCCAGCGATCTGGCCGTCGTTGTCGCCGCTGTTGTCGAAATTGTTGCCGGTGACGTTGATTTTTTGCCTGGCGTACAGGCCGCCGTTGCGGTTGTCGAAGTTTCCGCTGCCGGTGTCGATCAGCGCGTCGCCGCTTTGCGCCGAAATGCGCCCACCGTAGTTGTCGATGCCGGCAAGTGCGCGAATGTCGAGGCGTTGCGCCTGAGTGATGCCGCCCTGACGATCGAGGTCGTAGCCGTTTTTCAGCACGCCGCTGATGCGCGCGGTGAAGGCATTTTGCAGGCTGGAAAGCACGCCGCCCCGGTTGTCGACGTTGTTGGCGGTGAGGTTGAGGTCGCCGCCTTGGGCGATGATCTTGCCGGCCTGGCTGTCGATGTCGCCACTGACGGTCAGGTTCAATGCGCCTTGGCTTTGCAGCGTCCCCTGGCTGTTGGCGAGGCTCGCGGCCTGTAGCGTGAGACCGGCATTCTTGCTGTAGATCAGGCCGTCGTTGGCGTTCTGGATCGCGCCACTGGCGGTCAGCAACAGTGAATCATTGGCAGCAACGGTGCCGCGATTGCTGTTGTCCAGCCCGCCGGTGAACAGGGTCATCGCCTGTTGGCTGGCGAGTTGGCCGCCCTGGTTGTTGATCTGCGCGGCGCGGCTGATCAGCAGGTCGCCCGCGCTGGCGAACTTGCCGCTGGAGTTGGTCAGGCTGCCGAGCAGATCGAGCGTGATCCCCGCGTTGCTGGCGATGCTGCCGGCGCTGTTGTCCAGATCGGTGCCGGTGAAACTCAGCGCTTGTTGCGCGTTGATGGTGCCGGCCGCGTTGCCGAGTTGCGCAGCGTTAACACTCAAGGCGGCGCCGCTGTCGATCAGGCCGTCCTGGCCATTGTCCAGCAGGCCGCTGACGGTGTAAGTCTGCCCTGCTCCGCTGGACAGAATCCCGCCCCGGTTATCGACGCTGGCCGCGCTGATGTCGAGTGTCTTCTGGCTGACCAGCGCGCCGTTGCCCGCATTGAGCAAGGTGCTTGTAAGGTCGATACCGACGCTGCCATTGCGGCTCGACAGCGTACCGCCGTTGCGGTTGTCGAGGCTGCCGCCGCTGACGCTGAGCCCTTCCCAGCCGGAGATCAGACCAAGCTGGTTGAGCAGCGATTCGGCGTTGAGGGTGAGTTGCTGGTTGCTGATCAGCTTGCCGCTGCTGTTGTCCAGCGTGCGCCCTGTGAGGCTGAAGCGCTGGCTGCTGGAGATTTCGCCAACCGCGTTTTTCAGGTCACGCAGATGGCTGATGACCAGCGGATTCTGGGTGGTGATCAGGCCGTTGCTGTTGTCGAGGTCAGCACCGTTCAGGTCGAGGTTCAGCGCAGTGGCGCCCAGCAGTGTGCCACCGACGTTGTTGATGCCGGTCGCTTGCAGGTTCAAAGTCTGTGCAGCGTTGATCAGGCCGTCATTGCCGTTGTTCAACAGGCCGTCGACATCAAGGGTCAAGTCGCCACGACTGGTCAGGGTGCCTGCGCTGTTGTCCAGCGTGCCGCTGCGCGCATTGAGGCTGGCAGCGGCGATCATGCCTTTGACGTTGGTCAGCGCCTGTGCGACGCGCACGATCAGCGCCTGGTTGCTCAGCAATTTGCCGTCGCTGTTGTCGAGGCTATCGGCGTTGAACTCGAAACCCAGAGTGCTGGAGATTTCGCCGTTCTGGTTGTTCACGCCTGCGAGGTTTTTCAGCAGCAAGGCGCCGGGGGCGTTGATCAGGCCGCTCTGGTTGTTGAGCTGACCTTGGTTCATATCCAGGGTCAGGCTGGCGTTGCTGAACAGCGTGCCGCCTTGCTGATCGAGCCCGCTGACGCTGGCCATCAACGCCTTGTTGCTGCCGATGCTGCCACCGGTACTGTTGGTGAGGTGTGCAGCGCTCAGCTCAAGGGTGTCGGCGCTGGTCACACGCCCGTTGTGGCTGTTATCGAAATCACCGGTATGAATCGACACCGCGCCCTTGCCGCTGATGCTGCCGTTTTGCGAGTTGTCCAGGCTGGCGCTGTTGAGGGTCAGGCTGCCATCGGTGATCAGCTTGCCGCCTTGGCTGCTGACGGCGCCGGAGCTGTCGATGCTTAATGCCCCGGCACTGGACAGACTCCCGCCGTCGTTGGTCAGCGAGCCGCTGCGAACACTGAGCCTTCCTTCGCTGCTGAGCAGGCCAAGGTTGTTCAGAACATCACCGCTCAGGCCCAGATCGACGTTTTGCAGGCTGAACAGGCTACCGCCGCTATTGTCCAGGCGGGCGCCGGTCAGGCTCAGGCCGGTCTTGCCAGTCAATACGCCGTTATTGCGGTTGGCGAGTCGGTCGACCGCCAAAGTCAGGTTTTTCTGGCTGTCCACCCGCCCCGCATCGCTGTTGTCGAGCTGCTGCGCCGTCACGCTGATCGTGTCGTGGCTGGATACCTCACCACCCCGGTTGTCGATGTTGGCGACGTTCAACGTCAGCAGGCCGTCGGCGCTGAGCAGACCGTTGTGGCTGTTGTCGAGCTGGGTGCCAGTCAGGCTCAGGCTTCCCAGCGCGATGAACTGACCGCCCTGTTGCTGCAGGCCGCCGATGTTGGCGACGAGGTCTTGTTTGCTGGCGATCTGTCCGAGGCTGTTGTCGACGTTCGCGGCGTTCAGCATGAGCTTGCCATCGGCAATCAGCGTGGCGTTGTGGTTGATCAGAGTGTCGTCGACGCTGAGGGTCATCTCGCCCCGGCTGCTCAGCAGGCCGTCGGTGTTGTCGAGGCTCCCCACGCGAGCATCGATGGCCGCGGCGGAAATCGCGCCGTTGACGTTGGCCAGGGCGTGGGCGACGCGCACCATCAAACTCTGATCGCTCAGCAGCTTGCCGTTGCTGTTGTCGAGGCTGTCGGCGTTGAATTCAAACCCAAGGGCACTGGAGATTTCACCGTTCTGGTTGTTCACGCCCGCAAGGTTTTTCAGCAGCAAGGCGCCCGGCGCGTTGATCAGGCCATTCTGATTGTTGAGCTGGCCGTGGTTGAGGTCGAGGGTCAGCGTGCCGTTACTGAAGAGTTCGCCCGCTTGTTGATCGAGACCGGTGACGCTGGCTGTCACAGCCTTGGCGGCGGCAATGCGACCGCCGTCCTGGTTAGTGACCTGCGCTGCGTTGAGGATCAGGCTGTCGGCGCTGGAGAGCTGGCCGTTGTGACTGTTGTCGAAAGCACCGGTGCTGACGACCGTCGCACCCTTGCCGGACATCGCGCCCTGATTGCGGTTGTCCAGGCTGGCACTGGTCAGCGCCAATGTGCCGTCGGTGCTGATCGAACCCTGCTGATTACTCACCGCACCCTGGGTGACGACTGATAAGGCACCGGCACTGGACACCTTGCCAGCGGCGTTGGTCAGCGTCTGGGCGGTGACGTTGAGCGTGCCTTCGCTACTGAGCAGGCCACTGCCGTTGTCGAGGTCACCGCTGAGGTTGACGGTGAGATCGGTCTGACCGGACAGCGTACCGCTGCTGTTATTCAGCAGCCCGCCGTCGAGGCGCAATGCGCTGCCCGCGTAGATCAGACCGTTATCCTGATTGAAGACGTTGGCGATGTTCAGGCCCATCGTGCCGCCAGCCAGCACTTTGCCGACGCGGCTGTTGTTCAGCTGGCTTGCCGTGATGCGCACATCGGCGCTGCTGGAAAGCTCGCCGCCGCGGTTGTCGATGTCGGAAACATCGAGGCTCAGCGCTTTTGTCGAACCCACCAGGCCGCCCGTGCGGTTGTCAAGCTGGCTGCCCTTGAGGGTCAGATTGCCTTGGGCGACCACTTCGCCTTTCTGGTTGTTCACCGTGTTGATTGTGGCGTTGAGGTCGCGTTTGCTGGAGATGCGGCCGTTGCTGTTGAGCGCCACCTCGGCGTTGAGCAGCCCTGCCCCGCCTGCGCTGATCAAACCGCTCTGGTTGTTCAGTGTGCCTTGAACGTTCAGGGCCAGATTGCCCCCGGCGGTGATCTGCCGACCGCTGTTGTCGAGGCTTTGGCTGGTCTTGGCGCTCAGGTCACGACTGGCAATCACCGTTCCGTTGTTGCGCAGGTTCTGCGCGCTCAGCGCCACGTCACCCCTCGCATTGCGGCTGTCGTCGGCATTCACCCCCGCTTCAACGATCGCGTTGTTGGTCAGCTGGCCGTTGCTGCTCAGGTTGATGCGATCGCGCGCGGCGATGTTCTGCTGGATGTTCAGGGCGTCGCGGGTCTGCAGGTCGACGCTGTTGCCGTACATCGCGCCCTGCACGTCGGCGCTGGCCGCCTTGACATTGACCGCGCCGTTGGCGGCGACTTGCGCCATGATCAGTTGGCCGTTGGCGTCGATCTGGATGTCGCCTGCGCTGGCGGCGAGGTTGCCGGCGAGTTTCACACCGACGCCGGCTTCGGTGCCCACCAGTCGAATTGCGCCAGCGTACATGCCGCCCAGCGCCGAGCTGTCGATGGCCAGTTGCGGCTTTGCGCTGCCGTCGTCCGCCAGCGCGGTGGCGTTGAGGGTCTGGGCGTCGACGTCGTTGCGACCGGTGACGATGTTGAGCTTCTTGGCGTGCAGCTCGGCGTTGATTTTCGCGCTGCGGGTGATGATGTTGAACTGGTCGACGTTGTCGGCATTGAGGCCACCGCCTTCGATGGAGACGCTGCCGCTGTCGACGCGGAAGTGGTCGAGTCGGCCGTTGTCGAGCACCGGCTTGCCGGTGGTCAAGGTCACCTGCGGCGTATTGATGAAGCCGCAGCCGTTGCAGCTGATGCCGTATGGGTTGGCGACGATGACGCGGGCCGCCTGCCCGGCCACTTCTGTGTAACCCTTGAGCTGCGTGGCGTTGGCACCGATCACTTCGTTGAGGATGGTGCTGGCGGCGCGGTCGTTGAGGTTCTGGTTACCGAGGATGATGCCGCCCAGTTGCGTACTCTGGGTACGGTCGGTGGCGTTGTTGAGGATGACGCCTTGGGTGCCGACGTTGTACTGCTGATACTGGTTGTGCGAGAGCCCGCTGGCGTTGGGCGCGGCAATGTTGACGATGGGCACGCCGTTGCCCGCCTTGCCAACCGTGGTGTTGGTGGTGCCACTCACGGCAATGCCGTCAGCCTGGGCCAGCAGCGGTTGCCAGAACATCGCCTGCACCAGAATCAGCGCGATGCCGCGCTTGGGCAGCCCGCAGAACGACGGTCGCTCGATCAGCGTCGCGGAGGGCTGGCGGGCCAGAAAGTTGAATAAACGAACGTCCATGTCATGCATCCCGGCGAAACGTTAGAGGAAAAAATCCAGGCGGAAATAGATCGGCGATTCGCGCTCGATCACGCCGGCCGGACGCTCCAGAGAGTGGGCAAAGGTGGCGGTCGCCGCGACGTGCTGGCCACGGGCGAAAAATTCGAAAGAGTTGCTGGACATGCGCCCGTGCTCGTCGCCGTTGTAGCGATCGTTGCGGATCACGCCCTGGTCGTAACCGACGGCAGTGCCGTAGTCGCTGAATACTGGGCGCAGCCATTCAAGCGTCACCGGGCGGGTCAGGCGCAGCTCGTTGCGCCAGTAGCCGCCGCTGTCTCCAGAGAGAAACTGATCCTTGTAGCCGCGCACCGATGCCGAGCCGCCCAGGCTCATGCGCTGGGGGCTGAACAGCACGTCCTCACTGCGCTGACCGGTGGCCAGGCTGGTGAAGGTCAGGCTCTCGCCGAACAGCTTGAACGGCTGCAGGTAGCTGACCGTGCCGGTGTACTTGCGGTAACGCGCATCGGCCTCGCCGGGGCCGGGATGGTTATTGTCCTGGGCACCGAAGGCGCTGATGCCCTGCTGCATGCCCAGGTCGACGTTGAGAAACGCCCCGCCGACGCGACGGCCGTGGTTAATGCCGTACTGCACTTCGCTGATGCGGTTGCTGCTCAGCGCCAGGCGGCTGTCTTCGATGTAGTTGTTGGTGCGCAGGTTGGACAGGCCGACGTTGAGCGAGGTTTTGCTCAGAGCATCACGATAGATGACCCGCTCGGCGCGCAGCTGATGGGTCTGGCTGTCGCCGCTCTGTTTGAAGTTGAAGCCGTTGGCCTGCACCTGAGAGCGAAAATCGCTTTCGCTGTAGCTGTAGGTGAAGTTCCACCAACCCCACGGCAAGTTGTAGGCCAGCGAGGCGTTATGCGAGGTGTGCGCCGAATCGGTCATCGCATCGTGGCCACCGCGCAAGCTCAGCTGGTCGGCCAGACCCAGCGGGCTGTCCCATTCAAGCCCGGTATTCCACTGCTGTTCGCCGGTGCTGCGCTGGCCGTCGTTGTTGCGCGACAGGCTAGCGCGCCAGGGCTTTTGCGGTGTGTTCTTGACCAGCACGTCGCTGCCACCAACGGCTTGGCCCGGGGTCAGCTCCATTTGCGCCTGATTGGATGGCAGGCGGTTGAGCTGATCAACCATCTGCTCGATCTCGCGCAGGTTGACCAGTTGCCCTTCCTGCCCCGGAAACGCCATGGCCAGTTCGCGATCACTCAGGCCGCTGCTGGCATCGCTTTTGATCGTCTCGAGGCGACCTTCAACGATCAGCACCTGCAGCTGCCCTTTCGACAGATCCTGTTGCGGCAGGTACGCGCGGCTGGTCACCAATCCCTTCTCGATGTACAGATCGGTGATGACTTTCAGCAGCTGATTGAGCTGCGAGACGCCAAGGCATTGGCCCAGATAAGGCCGGGTCAAACGTTTGCGCTCGGACTCGGAAAGTGAGTCGGCGCCTTTGAGTTCGATGGTGGTGATGGTGAAGCAGCGGGTGTCGGCGGGTGCGCTGGGTTGCGCCGGCGCGGCTTGCCTGCCGGGCAGATCCTTGAGTTCTTCGAGGCGGCGTTGTTGCTCTTGCAGCAGGCGATCCTGGCGGTCGCGAATGAGATCTTGCTCCCCCGGAGTGGGCGCTGCCATTACGGAAAAAGACACGATGGTCAGCAGGCCAAGCAGCGAAACCTTCGAAATGTAAACAACCACGGAGCGTCCTTGCGATGGCATAGTGATATCAAATAGGCGGCGCAATTTTAGGTAGCCATTCCTTTGGCGTCAATTACTCAGCCCGCCGTATGCCGGGTTTGTTACAACTTTCAGAAAAATCCCGGCACTGCCGGCATTGAAGGGAGGGTGCGAGCGCCGGTCTGAATAACCGGCCGAAGCGACCTGACCCAGCGGCCACCCTGATACCCCGCGCCCATGGACTTCGACGATAGTCACAATCGCAATAATGGATTAACCGGTTGGTCCATAATTGTGGTTTCATTGCGCCCGCTTGCGAGCGCACCCGCGTGCGGCCTCGCCTTCACTGCCCTCGTCCCTGCGACGCCTTTGCACTTCAGGTTGATCAATGAGCATTCCTTCGCATTTTTCTGCTGAGCCCGCTTCCCGCCGCGCGCTTTCCTTGGCGCTTGTCGCCGGTTCAATGCTGGCCATGGCCGCGTCTTCGCCATCGATGGCTGACGACTGGCAGGACCGGTCGACGATGACCGGCGATTGGGAAGGACATCGCAGCAGGCTGGCTGAACAGGGTGTGAAGATCACTGGCGACTACAGCGGCGAGACGGTCTACAACGCCCACGGCGGCAAACAGCGCGGCACGCGTTATTCGCAAAACATCAAGCTGGGTGCGCAGTTCGATCTGGGCAAGTTGTTCGATCTCGAAAGCGGCGGTCGCATTCAGCTGACCATCAACGACCGACGCGGCAACGACGGCTCGGGGGATCTGGTGGGTAACCGTCTGCCGGTCCAGGAAAACTACGGCGGTCTTTATACGCGCCTGACTGAACTGAGCTACGAAAACACGCTGTTCACGCCGGCGCTCAACGTCAAGCTCGGTTACCTGGCCATGGGCAACGACCTGGGCGGCCTGACCAGCGGCATCCTGTGCAACTTCATGAACGCCGGCTTCTGCGGCCACCCGCTGGCGATGTCCGGCGGCAGCGGCTGGAGCAATTACCCGAATGCCCATCTGGGCGGCACGGCAAAATACCGCTTCACCCCCAACTTCGCCCTGCAAGTCGCTGCGTATAAAGTCGACGCGGCGAGCAATGGCGATTCCAGCCGGGCCTGGCATGTGACGCCCAAGGACAGCACCGGCAACATCCTGCCCATCGAGGCCATCTACAACGTGCTGGGCGAGATGCCCGGCGAATACCGCGTCGGTTACTACTACGACACCTCGGACGCGCAGCGCATCGGCACCAGCAAGCAAGTCGGCGGGCGCGAAGGCTCGTATTTCCTGATGGATCAGGACATCTGGAATTCCACTGACGTGACCGGGCGCAACGTGCACATGTTCGCGCAGTTCTCCAACGCCAGTGCGGCCGCCGCGCCGTTTCGCCGCTGGTATTCGGCGGGTTTTGCGCTGAAGAAGCCGTTCGTGTCGCGTCCCAACGACACCCTCGCCATCGGCTACGGCCGCGCGGTGTTCAATTCGCGCAGCCGTGACGTGCAGGAAAACGCCGCGCTCGCCAACGGGCAGGACTTTCCTGATCTCGCCAGCGGCGAAGGCCTGGTGGAAATGACGTACGGTGCGCAAGTGGCGCCGTGGCTGACGATCCGCCCTTCGCTGCAGTACATCATCGAACCGGGTGCGTTTTATGGCGAAGACATCGACAACACGCTGATCCTCGGCCTGCAAGTCAAAGCGACGCTGTAACCCGCTGCCGATTCGATAGCCGTTCGCCTCGCCGGGCGGCTACGTGCTCTGCACTTCTCCAGCCCTCATCGTCGGACTCCCCCTTCACTGCGTTTTTGCCAGCGTGGATGGCTTGCCCGGGTCATTGCCCGGCACGCATGCAGATCGAGTGTGCTGTTCAATCTCGGCGCGTCCCGCCCTCTCCATCACGCCGCCATTCACGTCGTCGCGGGCGTACTCTCCCGCGCGCGCTGGCGCTGCGGCCCTCCAGCAGGCAATGTTTGCAAAATCCTCATGCAAAACTGCAACCTCCGCCGATTGTTTGGCTCAGACTATTTCGCTACCGGCAAAATCGCGCATCATGGGCGCGTCAGCTCAAGGGAGATTTCCATGCGTTTCAGAACATTCATCACGTCTCTTGCCGCCTTGTCGTGGGTGCTGCTGGTCACCGGGACGGCGGTTGCCAGCGAAGAAACGCAGCTGATCCAGTCCATCAATACTTATCGCAGCCAGGCGCAACCTTGCGCCAACCTGGCCTCGCAAGAGCTGCCGCCGCTGACCACGGACCCGCGCCTGAACCTGCCGGCCACCGGCACCGTGGACCTGCAACCGATGCTGGCGCGGGCGTCTTATCCGATGGTCACGGTGCAAGCGATCACCCTTTCCGGCCCGCGCGATGCGCAATCGGCGATGGCGGCGATTCAGGAAAGCTTCTGTCAGGTGGTGCTCAACCCGCAGTTTGTCGACATCGGCGTAAGCCGCGCCGACCGCGACTGGCGCATCGTCCTTGCGCGTCCACTGCTGGCGGGCGGTCTGGGTAATTCGCAGGCCGAGGGCCGCAAGATGCTCGACCTGATCAACGCCGCGCGTTCCGTGCCCCATCAATGTGGTGGTCAGCCTTATTCAGCCGCGTCCCCGCTGACCTGGAACGACAACCTCACCAGCGCAGCCGAGAGCCACTCCCGCTCGATGGCCAACAATAATTTCTTCGATCACAAAGGCCGCAACGGCGGCACCCCTGGCGACCGCGCGGAACTGGCGGGTTATATCGGCCAGCAGATCGGCGAGAACATCGCCGCCGGCCAGGACAACGCCCGCAAAGTCGTCGACGGCTGGCTGGCCAGCCCCGGGCACTGTGCCAACCTGATGAACCCGCAATTCCGCGAACTCGGCGCCGCCTACGCCGTCGACCCGAAAAGCGACGCGGGCATCTACTGGACGGCGGTGTTCGGCGTGCAATGACGCCAGCCGAGGCGCCAAAGACCGAGCCTTCGCGGGCAAGCGCGCTCCTACAGGTCTTGTGGCCTGCCGCGATACCGGTCCGCGCCGCGCAACCGTTGTAGGAGCGCGCTTGCCCGCGAACAGGCCGGTACATTCGCTGAATAAGCATCGACTGGAATTCAGTCTTCGCGAGCAAGCTCACTCCTACGGGTCTTGTGGCCCGTTCAAGAATCCAGCCAGCGCCGCGCAACCCTGGTAGAAGCGCGCTTGCCCGCGAACAGGCCGGTGCATTCGCTGAATAAGCATCGACTGGAATTCAGTCTTCGCGAGCAAGCTCACTCCTACAGGTCTTTTGGCCTGCCGCGATACCGGTCCGCACCGCACAAACGTTGTAGGAGTGTGGCTTGCCCGCGATCGGCTGCGCAGCAGTCGTAAAACCGGCCACCTCGGTAATTCAGACACACCGCATGCACCGGACTTGCTGCCGGTTCCCGACAGATCGTCCGAGTGCGGCCCAGGGCAAGCGCGCTCCTACAGCCTTGCTCCCGTTTGAACCAGCCCAAATACAAGCTCACGCCTACAGCCTCGTGGCCCGCCTGACCGTCACTTGGCTTTGCCATCTCTGGGTTTGTAGAACTGGAACTTGCCGGTTTCGGCGGTCTTGATGTACTCGGACGCCCACGCGGGTTTGACGTTGCGGTCGTGAAAATACATCGCGCCGCGGGTGCGGTCGGTGAGTTGCTGATTGAGCGCCTTGCGGGCGATTTCCTTCGATGCGGCGTAGCGATCGTCTTCCTGCACCTGATCGGAACGCCCATCGCACCACCATGAAAACTGGCAGGCCTTTTTCTCCACGCCCTGCTTCACCACGCCGCACACGGTGTCGGGATAGCCCTCATGGCCGAGGCGATTGAGGACCACGTTGGCGACCGCTTCCATGTCCGCATCGCTGCCGCCCTTGGCCTCCCAGTAAATGGTCCGCGACAGACACGTGAGGGCGTCATCCACGGACGCCACGCCGGCCGGATCAACGGCCTGAGCTTCGGATTTGGTGATGATCTGGCTTTGCGGCACCGCCGGCGTCGGGCCGTCCTTTTCGGCGGCTTTTTCCTCCAGCACCTGTGCTTTGCTGACCACCGCTTCCGGCGCAGGCGCTGCGTCGTCGGCGAGTGTCCCGGCCGCGAACAGCATCGCGATCAGGCCTGTCGAAAGAGAAATGAGGCGCATCGTCGAACCTTTTGCATGAGGCCGATCGATCCTGCACCCGGGTCACGTCTGTGCGGCCAGGAAAGGCGCGCAGCCAGCGGTGAATCGGAACATCGCAAGCTGTCGTCGACACGATTGTTATGGGGACCGTTCGCAAGCGCATGTCACATCGGATGCGCTCGCCGACAGCAGCATAGTGGCGTTTTGGTTTTATGCAATCCCCCCAGAGCTCAAGACCAAAACCACTTGCCAGGCCGCCTTGCCGTTGCCGATAGTGGCGACCAAGCTGCGTCCCCACATGAGCTCATCGATGCCGATCACGCGTTTGTCATCACTGGCCTTGTTGTTCGCGAGCGCCTTATGCCGCGCCGACGATGCGCCATCCCTGCACGCCGCGCTGGCCCATGCGGCGCCCACGGCCAATCCTCAAGTGATCGAGCTGGCGCTGCAGGCGACGCAGTGTCATCAGACGCAGACCGGCGCGCGCCCCACGCGTCTGGCGGTGATCGATTATTCGTTGCCCTCCACCGAAGAGCGCTTGTGGGTCTTCGATCTGGCGCAGCGTCGTTTGCTGTTTCACGAACGGGTTGCACACGGGCGCAACAGCGGCGAAAACATGGCCACGCGCTTTTCCAACGAACCCTCGAGTCTGGCGTCGAGCATCGGCCTGTACAGCACACGCGAACCCTACGTCGGCCGCAATGGCTACTCGTTGCGCATGGACGGCCTGGAAGCGGGTTTCAATGATCGGGCGTTCGAGCGCGACGTGGTGATCCACGGGGCGGACTACGTGAGCACTGCGTTCGCCCGCGAAAACGGGCGAATCGGCAGGAGCCATGGTTGCCCTGCCGTTCCGAACAACGTTGCCCGTCCTCTGATCGACGTCTTGAAGGACGGTCAACTGGTGTTCATCTACTATCCCCACGCGCAGTGGCTGAAGACATCGACGCTGCTCCACTGCGCGCCTGCCCGGGCGACCGCTCAGCCCTGAGACACCCGCGTAAGTGACGGCACGATCTGCGCTTTGGCCGGCGACTCGGGGGTTTTTAACGCCGGTTCAATGCTCGGTTCAGGCTCGCCGTTGAGCGCCCGGTGCATCTTCTCGGTGTCCAGCGCCCCGACCCACCGGGCCATCGCCATGGTCCCGACGCCGCTCCGATCGTGTTGGTGATCGCTCGTGCCTCGGACATGAAGCGGTCCACGCCCAGCAGCAGAACCATGCCCACGACCGGAATGGTGCCCAGCGATGCCAGCGTCGCCGCAAGGATGATGAACCCCGAAGCCGCTTCGGAGATCGACTGAAGCATCATCAAGCGCATTCCTTCGACACCCATGGAATAAACCCCCGCCCCCGTCGTCTCCCCTGTGAACGCTTTCAGCCAGGAGGAAACGCACATGCCACGTACCACTCGCCATTCGCTGCGCTGCGGGCTCGCCCTGCTGTTCATGAGCGCGATGTCTGCCGCCATGGCTCATGATGGCCACGAACACGCGGATGCCGCAGATCCGGTCAGCGCCGAGGCGCCCTTCGTCAGCGAAAACAATGCCGCCATGGACAGGATGATGGCTGGCATGGACATCAAGCCCAGCGGCGACGTCGACCACGACTTCGTCGCGATGATGACCGCTCACCATCAGGGCGCCATCGACATGGCCCTGACCATGCTCAAGTACGGCCACAACGAACAGCTCAAACGCATCGCCCAGGAAATCATCGTCGATCAGCAGCAGGAAATCGCCGCGATGGCCCTGGCCGTCGGCCAGCCCCTGCCTCCTTCGGTGGCTTCCCCGACTCAGTCGCCCGCCGCCACCCAACCCTGATCATTCATCCCGGACCTCAAAAAGAAGGAATACCCCATGAGTCTTCCACGCTTGCCCCTGGCACTGCTGACCTGTGCCCTGTTGACTGCTTCGATGTCCAGCTTCGCCGGGCAGATTCCCGGCAAAGCCTCGGCCAAAGACACTCCTGTCTCTCACAGCGACCGCGTCTACGCTGCCGAGCAATTCTCCAACACGGTATCGGTGACCGACCCGGTCGATAACAAGCTGTTAGGCGTGATCAGCCTGGGCGACCCGCAGCCCGGCAACCTCAGCCCGCTATACAAAGGCGAGGTGCTGGTGCATGGACTGGGCTTCTCGCCAGACCACAAGACTCTGGCGGTGGTGTCGATCGGCACCAACTCAGTTTCCTTCATCGACACCGAAACCAACACCGTCAAGCACAAGACCTACGTCGGCCGAGCGCCCCACGAAGCGTTTTTCACGCCAGACGGCAAAGAGGTGTGGGTGACGGTGCGCGGTGAAGACTACGTGTCAGTGATCGATGCCAAGACCTTCGAGGAAAAAACCCGCATCAAGACACCCGCAGGTCCCGGCATGCAGATCTTCTCGCCGGACGGCAAATACGGCTATGTCTGCTCCTCGTTCAACCCGGAAACCGTCGTGGTGTCGGTCGCCGACCACAAGATTGTCGGCCATGTGCAGCAGGTCAGCCCGTTCTGCCCGAACATCGCGGCATCCGCCGATGGCAAGCAGGTCTGGTTCACCCTCAAGGACGTCGGCAAGGCGCAGGTCTTCGACGCCAGGCCGCCGTTCAAGCTGATCAAAACCCTGGACATCGGGCCGATCGCCAACCACGTCAACCTGGTCAATAACGCCAACGGCTCGTTCGCCTACATCACCGTGGGCGGGCTGAATGAGGTGCAGGTGTACCGCACCGACACCTTCGAGAAAGTCGCGACGATTGCGGTGGGCAATCTGCCTCATGGCGTCTGGCCCTCCGGCGATGGCAGCCGCATTTACGTCGGGCTGGAAAACGCCGATGCGTTTGCGGTCATCGACACCCTGAGCAACAAGGTCATCGCCACCATCCCGATCGGCCAGGCGCCGCAGGCGATCGCCTACGTGCCCAACGCAGTGGAGAAAGGGCCCGGCACCGACAACCTCAAGCCATTGGGCGTGGCCGGGCAAGCGGTGCATCTGAGCCTGAATGCCGTCAACAAAACCGCGGACAAAGCGCCGACCAGCGTCACGCTGTTCAATCAGGGGCTGACCCAAGTGCTGCAAGCGGCCGTGACCGGGCTTGAACCCAAACAGCCTTACACCCTGGCACTGGCTGACAAGGCCGACGGCAGCGGCACGCTGGAGCCGTTGTCGGCCTTCATGACCAACCCGGCAGGTTCGGCCATCGTCAACGCTATTGGTCCGATCCGTCAGATCGTGCAGAGCGATGCACAGGATCAGCGCCGCTACCTGGTCGTCGTGGCGGGCAAACCGGATCAGCTCGGCACGCTGGTGCAGGTTCAGGGGCAGTAATCGGCCTTAGCGCCACCGCCCCGAATCGGTTCAACGGGCGGCGGCGACCGGTCCGGGCAGGGGCGGCTGTTCTTCCGCAGCCCGGGCGGTGTAGTGCAGTTGATGAGGCAGCGCCTGGCCTTGGGCATCGAACAGGTGGCAGCGAACGCCCGAGACCCCGATCGCCAGTGACTGCCCGGCCTTGACCGAAGACATGCCCTCTCCCTTGACCATCAGGTCACTGCCGTCGGCCGTCTGGGCATGAGTGAAGGTTTCCCCGCCCAGATGCTCGACCACCAGCGCTTTGACCGGAATCTGCGCATCGCCCAGCCCGCGCTCCGACAGATGTTCGGGGCGCAGGCCCAGGGTCAGCGCATCGCCCGCCTTGACCCCTTCGCCCTGCACCGGCACGCGCAACTGCCCGCCACCGGGCAGCACCACCTCGACGCCATCTGCGCTGACCGCCGCCGCCGACACCTGCAAGAAACTCATCTGCGGCGAGCCGATGAACCCTGCGACGAACAGGTTGCGTGGATGGTGGTACAACTCCAGCGGCGAGCCGACCTGCTCGATGCAGCCCTTGTTGAGCACGACGATCTTGTCCGCCAGCGTCATCGCTTCGACCTGATCGTGGGTCACGTACACCATGGTGGCCTGCAGGTCGGCGTGCAGCCGGGCGATCTCGATGCGCATCTGCACCCGCAGTGACGCGTCGAGGTTGGACAGCGGCTCGTCGAACAGAAAGACTTCCGGCTCGTGAACGATGGCACGCCCGATGGCGACGCGCTGGCGCTGTCCGCCCGACAGCGCCTTGGGCTTGCGATCCAGCAAGGGATCGAGTTGCAGGATGCGCGCGGCGTTGCGCACTTTGGCCTCGATCTGGTCCTTGGGGGTTTTCTGCATCTTCAGGCCGAAGGCGATGTTGTCGTAGACCGACATATGCGGGTAGAGCGCGTACGACTGGAAGACCATCGCCACGCCCCGGTCGGCAGGCTCGAGAAAGGTCACGTCCCGCGCACCGATCCGGATCTGCCCCTGCGTGATGCTTTCAAGACCGGCAATGCACCGCAGCAAGGTAGATTTGCCGCACCCCGAAGGCCCGACGAAGACCACGAATTCGCGGCTCTCGATGCTCAGGTGGATGTCATGCAACACCTTGATGTCGCCGTAGGCTTTCTCGACGCCACTTAAACTGAGCTCAGTCAAAATCGTGTCCTCTGAAATTATTGTTGTTGTTTCAGACCTGCAACGTGCTGCGATGTGTAGGAGCGCGCTTGCCCGCGAAAGCGGCAGACCCGATGCATTCGTGTGTTGCGACCCGGGCAAGCGCGCTCCTGCGGGAATGTCTCGTGTACACACTTGACAGCGAAATATTTCGTCCTACGATCATTTGTAATTCTAAAAATACAAATGTCAAGGAGCGCACCGAATGCGGGCTGCATACATCCATGGCATCCGCGACATCCGCATCGGCGACAAGCCGCTGCCGGTGCCGGCTGGCGACGAAGTGTTGCTGCGGGTCAGCGCTGTCGGGGTCTGTGGCAGTGATCTGCATTACTACAAGGAAGGCGCCATCGGTCATGCGCGCATCACCGAGCCTTTCATCGCCGGGCACGAATTTGCCGCCCGTGTGGTCGAGGACCATCCCGATCTGCAGCTCAAGGCCGGGCAACTGGTGGCCGTGGACCCGGCCAGGCCGTGCGGTCAGTGCGAGTGGTGCCAGCGCGGTCACGTGAATCTCTGCCCCCACGTGCAGTTCCTCGGTTCGCCGCCTCACACCCACGGCGCCATGACCGAATACATCGTGGTCTCGCCCAGTCAGATCTACGCCGTTCCCGATCACTTCACGCCGGTGCAGGCGGTCATGCTCGAACCCCTCGGCGTGGCGATTCATGCGATGGATCTTGCCGGCACGAAGAAGCTGTTCGAAACGGTGGCGATCATCGGCTGCGGCCCGATCGGCCTGTGCCTGCTGCAACTGGCGAAGATGATGTGCAAAAAGGCCGTCTACGCCATCGACCCGATCAACTACCGCACCGAGAAAGCCCGCCAGCTGGGCGCCGACGAGGTCGCCTCCGACCACGCCGCGATTGCCGAATGGACCCATGGCCGAGGCGTGGATCTGGTGCTGGAAGCGACCAACTCCCCCGAAGGTTTTCAGATCGCGGCGCAGTCTGCGCGCATCGGCGGCCGAGTGGTGCTGGTGGGCATTCCCGATGGCGATCAGTACGCGCCATTGAGCGCATCGCTGCTGCGCCGCAAAGGCCTGGACATTCGCCTGTCGCGGCGCATGGGCCACGTCTACGACCGAGCGATTGCCCTGGTCGCGCAGGGTCAGGTGGACGTCGACTGTCTGGTGACTCATCGCTTTGACCTGCAACAGGCGACTGACGCCTTCCGTTATCCGTCCGCCTTTCTCGACGGCGCGCTGAAGACCATCATCCTGCCCAACCCGGAATGAAACACCGCAATCGCTGACGCGCGTGAGCGCAGACAACGTCATCCTCACCAACAACAATAAAGAGGTCGCGTAATGAAGAAGCTGGTATGGAATGCCCTCGCCCTGTCGGTCGCACTGGGTGCAGGCGCGGCTCAGGCCTGGACCCTGGAAGAGGCCGCCGCGCCTTACAAGGGCACCGAGATCAAGGCGATTTTCCTCGACCGCCCCGGTTATGCCGCGGCGATCAAGCTGCTGCCGGAGTTCGAGAAGAAGACCGGCATCAAGGTTGCCTACGAAACCGTCCCTTACGAGAACAGCCGCGAGCGCCAGGTGCTGAGTTTCACCTCCGGTGAACAGCTCGACGTGGTCCTGACGGACGTGGTGTGGATCGGCGAGTTCGCCGGTAACGGCTGGCTGGAGCCGGTCACCACGTTCACCAAGGATGCCAGGCTGGCGGACCCGGAGCTGAAGCTCGACGGCTTCTTCCCGATCCTGCTGGAGTCATTCGGCAGTTGGGACCAGCAGACCTACGGGCTGCCGTTCGACAACTACTCAGGCCTGCTGTTCTACAACAAGTGCATGCTCAAGGACGCCGGTTTCGACAAACCGCCAGCGACCTGGGACGAGCTGCTGAAGGTCTACGCGCCCAAACTCACCGACAAGTCCAAGGACCGCTACGCCTATGCCCTGCAATCCAGGCGGGGTGAGACTCAGTCGGCGGACAGCTTCATGCGCTTCCTCTGGCCGTTCGGCGGCTCGCTGCTGGATGCCGGTTTCAAATCGAACCTCAACTCCAAGGCGTCTCAGCAAGGGCTGCAGTTCCGTCAGGACCTGATGAAGTTCATGCCGCCGGGCATCGTCGATTATGACCACAACGAAGCGGTCAACGCCCTGGCTCAGGGCAAGGTGGCGATGATCACTGAGTGGTCGGCGTTCTACAGCACGCTGGCCGATCCCGGAAAATCCAAAATCACCGACTGCCTGGCGGTGGCGACAGAGCCCAAAGGGCCGGCGGGCCTCAAGCCTGCACTGGGCGGGTTCTCGCTTGGCGTCAACGCGCACTCCGATGACAAACAGAAAGCGGCGGCGTGGCTGTTCATTCAGTGGGTCACCTCCGAGGCAATGGCCAGGCCGTATCTGGATGCAGGCGGCGTCAGCGGCCGGATGTCGGTGTACAAGGACGCGGACGTGCAGAAGAAATACCCGTTCGTGCAGCCGATGGTGACCTCCTGGGAAGGCGGCGTTCCGGACTACCGCCCGCGCTTCCCGCAGTGGCCTGAAATCTCCGAAGTGGTCGGCGAGAACGGCACGGCGATCATGCTCGGCAAAACCAGCGTCCAGGACGGGGCCAAGGCCATCGGCACGAAAATGGAGGACATCCTGAAGAAAGCGGGCTACTACGACGGCAAGGCGAAACTGCTGAAATAACCGACACGACGCGCTCCTGATTCTGGCCGCAGGCCGTGGGAGCTTCCGGGGTGGCGCGAGACAAGGTGCAGCGCCATCCCGGCAGTTGCTTACGCCTCCGGCAGAAACAGGCCTTCTGAGAATGTGCTATGTCCATTAATAAAAAACCGGTGTTCCCGACGCTCTGGAACAATACTCGCGCCGCCTTTTCATTTCTGGCGCCCGCGACCGTCGCGCTGGCGTTGATCGGGATTTTTCCGACCGTGTTCGCACTGGTCAATTCGTTTCGCCAGTACAACCTGGCACGTCCCAAAGACGCCACGCCTTTCATCGGCTTCGACAATTACCTCAGCGTGCTCAACGATGCCTCGTTCTGGGCCGCGCTGGGTCGCACCGGTCTGTTCCTGCTGACCGTGGTGCCGATTCAAATGGCGCTCGGCCTGATCATCGCCTTGATGCTGCACAAGCCGGGGCTGTCAGGCTTCAAGCTGTTGGCGCGGATGAGCCTGGTGATTCCGTTGGCGACCGCGCCTGCGGTGGCCGGGCTGATCGGCCGGCTGATTTTCAACCGCGACTTCGGGGTGGCCAACGCGTTGCTCGCGATGCTCAACGCCGGACCCGTGGAATGGCTGGGCGACACCACCAACGCGTTCATCGCCGTGGCGCTGATGGACATCTGGCAATGGACTCCGTTCTGCGCGCTGGTGCTGCTGGCCGGCCTGACCATGGTGCCCAACGAAATCGAAGAGGCCGCGCGCCTCGAAACCCGCAGTCGCTGGCAGATCGTGCGTTACGTGCAACTGCCCTTCCTGCTGCCCAGCGCCACGGTCATCCTGATCCTGCGTACCGCCGACATCCTGAAAATGTTCGACACCGTGTTCACCATGACCCGCGGCGGCCCGGGCGCGGCGACCGAGCTGGTCAGCGTGTACATCCAGCGCATCGGCTTTCGGGTGTTCGATCAGGGCGTGGCCTCAGCGCAAGCGATCCTGCTGCTGATCCTGACCATTGTGCTGGCGCGCCTCTACATCAAATTCGTCTACCGGGAGATCTGAGATGGCCACCGTTCCCGCTGCAAAAATTCCGCTCGCGGCGAGTGCGCCGAGCCACGTGCGACCCCGCATGAAGGTCAACGCCTGGCACCTGGTCGGGCTGCTGGCGATCTTCCTGTTCGCGGTGTTTCCGTTCTACTGGATGGTCGCCACCAGCCTCAAGACCCAGGCTGAAGCGCTCGCTTCGCCGCCGATCTGGGCCTTCACGCCGCATCTGGATAACTACGTGAAAGTGTTGTTCGAGCGCGACGTGCTGCACAGCCTCGGCAATTCGCTGATCGTCGCGGTCTGCACCACCGTGCTTGCAGTTGGCCTCGGCACACCGGCCGCCTACGCACTGGCGCGCTTCGAATTCAGGGGCAAGGAAGATCTGTGGTTCTGGTTCATCACCAACCGCATGCTCAGCCCGATCGTGGTCGCACTGCCGATCTTTCTCATGGCGCGCAATCTGGGTCTGATCGACACGCATCTGGTGCTGATCCTGATTTACCTCACCTTCAACCTGCCGATCGTGGTGTGGATCTGCACCGATCAGTTTCGCGGCGTGCCGAAGGATCTGGACGAGGCCGCGCGATTGTCCGGGGCGTCACGCTTCACCATTTTCTGGCGCATCGCCCTGCCCCTGGCGATGCCGGGCGTTGCGGTGTCGGCGATTTTCTCGTTCATCTTCTCCTGGAACGAACTCCTCTACGCGCTGGTGCTCACGCGCAATGTCGCGCGTACCGCCCCGGTCACGGCGACCAGCTTCATGAGCGGCTACGACTTGCCGTGGGGCGAGATCATGGCCACCGGTACGCTGATCGTGTTCCCGGTGATCATTTTCGCGTTGATGGTTTCCAGGCATCTGGTACAAGGTCTGACCATGGGCGCCGTGAAATAGGCGCCCCGCTTCCCAGGCCATGCCAAGGACACTGCCGTGCAAAATCGCTCTTCGGAATTGACCGCCGACACCGAAATGGTGAACGCGGAGGATCAACTGAACATTCGTATCGCCTGGTACTACTACGTCAACAACATGACCCAACAACAGATCGCCGACCGCATGGGCATCACGCGGGTGCGGGTGAACAAGGCGCTGGCAATCTGTCGTGAAACAGGCGTGGTGCAGATCCGCATCAATTCACCGCTGGCCTCATGCGTCGAACTCGAGGAGCGGATTCAGGAACGGTTCGGCCTGCAGCGGGTGACGGTGGTGCCGTCGCCAGACGATCCGTCGAGCATCTTTCGCGTGCTGGGCGTCGGGGTTGCGCCGACGCTGGAGACGTATCTGGTTGACGGTTGCATCATCGCCGTTGGCTGGGGTCGCACGCTGCGGCAGGCCGTGCGCGAGCTGCAAGGTCGGTCACTGCCGAACATGACGGTGCTGTCCTTGCTTGGCGGCCTGCATTACGGCTCGGCGAACAACACCGTCGAGATCGCCTCCAGCCTCGCCGGCCTGTTCGGCGGCTCCTATTACTACCTCGCCGCACCGGTGTTCGCGCCTTCAGAACAATACCGGAACATGATCCTTGAAGAGGCTTCGGTACAGGACGTGCTGGGCAAGGCGCGCCAGGCTGACCTGGCGTTGCTCACCGTCGGTGATCTGAGCGAACGCTCGCTGATGCTGGAGCTGGGACTGGTCAATCCTGAAGACGCCCGTTCACTGCGCGCGGCGGGTGCGGTGGGTGATCTGCTCGGGCGCTGGCTCGACCGTGACGGCATCGAGGTCAACCATCCGCTCAATCGGCGGGCCATCTCGCTGGACCTGGAAGACCTGCGCAAAGTGCGCAAGGTCGTGCTGGTGTCCGGAGGCCCCTACAAGGCCGAGATCATTCGTGCGGTGCTGCTGCGCAATGTCGTCCATGAGCTGGTGATCGATGAAAGCGCCGCCCGGCAACTGCTTGAACAGGACAACTGACCCGGAGCAACCATGGCCATCCACGACTTCAGCGGCAAACGCATTCTGGTGACCGGCGCCGGCAAAGGCATCGGCCGTGAAACCGTGCAATGGCTCAGCCGCTGCGGCGCCGAGGTGATTGCACTGGGTCGCAACGCGGCGGACCTTGCCTATTGCGATCAGACCCTGGTGGTGGACCTGGCCGACGTCGCGGCCACCCGGGCTGCCGTGACCGGCGCGCTGCCCATCGATCTGCTGGTCAACTGCGCCGGCGTGGTCGAGCTTGAGTCGTTTCTCGAGACGTCCGTGCAGACGTTCGATTACCTGATGGCCGTGAACACGCGCGCGCCGATGGTGGTGGCGCAAGTGGTCGCGCGCGACTTGATCGGCCGAGGCGTGCCCGGCGCCATCGTCAACGTCTCGAGCCTCGCCGCCGCCGTCGGTACGCGCGATCATCTGGCGTATTGCGCCTCCAAGGCGGCGCTGGATGCAATGACCCGGGTGATGGCCGTGGAGCTGGGCCCCCATGGCATTCGGGTCAACAGCGTCAATCCGGTGGTGACGCTCACGCCGATGGCCGACAAGGCCTGGAGCGATCCGGCCAAGGCGGCGTCGATGCTGTCGCGCATCCCGCTGGGCCGCTTCGTTCAACCCGGCGAGATCGCCGCGACCATCGCCTTCTTGCTCAGCGACGATGCCGGGATGATCAACGGCGTGACCTTGACGGTGGACGGCGGCTTCAGCGCCGGTTGAGCCTGGCCAGACGCGGATAGAGATCGCGCAGCCGAGGATAGAGTTCGCTGTACAGCGCCAACAGCTCCTGATGAAACCCGCGCAGCGCGGGGTTGGGCAGGAACTGCTCGCCGTCCTGGGTCATCACCTGCGCCGCGCTGGCGAAGTCCGTGTACCAGCCGGCGCCCACGGCGGCAGCAATTCCGGCGCCCAGGCTGGACGCCTCCTGAGTCGCGGCACGCAACACCGGCCGGTCCGTGATGTCGGCCATGATCTGGCACCACAGACGGCTTGCCGCGCCGCCGCCGATGGCGACGAACATGTTCACCGGCTGGCCGGTGGCCTGAACCATCTGCCGGGTCGCCACGGCCTGTTCCAGCGCAATGCCTTCCAGTACTGCCCGATAGATCTGCGCGCGGCCGTGATCCGGCGACAGCCCCAACAGACACCCGCGCGCATCCTGATCCCAATAAGGGTTCATCACACCGTTCCAGTACGGCAACAGAATCAAACCCTCGCTGCCCGGCGCCACGCGCGACGCCTCGATTTCCAGCCGGATCAGACTGTCCGGGTGCGCCACCACGTCGATCTCGAAAAACTGCTGCAGCAAGCTGTTGATCAGCAGCGTGCCCGAGCGCAGCGACGTTTCCAGCACGTAGCCCTGCCGATCGATGGCACACAGGGTGCGAAAGGCTGCGTCGACCATTGGCGTCTCGGCGTACACGCCGGAAACGATGGCCGTGCCCAGATTCAGGTACGCCGTGCCGGGGCTGACGACGCCGATCCCCAGGCCGCCGGCCTGCCCGTCACCGCCACCGGCCACCACCCTTGTGCCGACAGGCAGACCGGTCAGCGCCGCTGCCTGCACAGTGACCTTGCCCAGTACCGAGCCAGGCGCCGACGCCTTTGGAAAACACTCGCTGCTCAACGGCATCGGCAGCGCCTGAAGCACGTCGTCAGCCCACGCGTGCCGGTGAATGTCGAAGGCACCGAAGGGATCGGCGCTGGCCCAACTGGTGACGAACTGCCCGGTGAGTTTGCGCACCAGCCAGGCATGAGGCTCGTACACATGATGAATGCGGCTGAACAGCTCGGGTTCGGCATCGGCCATCCACGCCAGGCTGTATATCGCCGGCGCCCAGTCATAAGGCTTGCCGGTAATCGCATGCAGCCGCTCATGGCCGACACGCTCGCAAAGCGTCGCGACTGCATCTTTGCGGCGCTCATCGAGCCAGAGAATCGCCGTCCGTAACAGCCTGTCGTCGGCATCGGTGACCGCCACGGTCTCGCGCTGATTGACCACCGCAACCGCTGAAATCACCTTGCCTTCGATCATCGGCATCAACGCCTTCAAGGCCTGCCGCGTCGCCTGCCACCACGATTCGGGGTCCTGTTCATAAGCGTTCGGCGCAGGCCGCGACAGACACAATGGCGCCCGCGCCTGCGCCACCAACAGACCACGCGGATCCCAGGCGATGGCCTTACACGTGGTCGTACTCAGATCGATTCCGATCACCAGCTTCTGCATGTGTTCCCCGCTCCCCCGCCCGCTGTCCCGCGGATCGAACGGCAAGACTAGCTGAGGAATGATCGTTATGTCGCCGCGACGCCCATGCCGTCCGGATGACAAGCACCGCAATCCGGACGGCATCCCGCGAAGAACAGGAATGCGTTGGATTGACAAGCGGGGCTGTGCTCGCGGAGGCTGTCGGACCCGTTGCAGGAGAACACGATGGCGAGCAAAGAAGAGATCGCGGCGTTCATCGCCAGGGAGTTTCCGCAAACCCGGATTGTCGTGGAAAAGGTCGGCGATCAGCGGGCCACGGTGTCGCAGACGGTGGGTGAATCGGATCTGCGTCCCGGCGGCACGGTGTCCGGGCCAACTCTGATGGCCGTGGCGGACGTTGCCCTGTACGTGGCGGTGTTGGGGGTGATCGGTATCGTGCCGCTGACCGTCACCACCAGCCTGACGATCAATTTCCTGCGCAAGCCGCAAGCGGATCGGCGGATCATCGCTGAATGCCACTTGATGAAAATCGGCAAAACCCTGGCCATCGGCGAGGTCTCATTGTACTCCGAAGGCCTGCCGGATGCGGTCGCGCATGTCGTCGGCACCTACGCCATTCCGCCCCGGCACCGGAGCTGAAGCTCACCGGCGGCGAACCTCCGGCGCGGCGGGCACTCCAAACCCACGCAGCCTCCGAACGCTGCGGGCCGTTCAGCCTGGCTGGACACCGACACCCACACCTTCGATGGAACGCTTATGAAACGCTATCTCTGGCTCGGCCTTCTGGGCACACTTTCTCTGGCCGCGCAGGCGGCCACTCTCGATGTCCCGATCAATCTGGTGAGCGCTGACGGTGCGCCTCAGCCGATCGGTCAGATCACCATCAGCGAAACGGCGTACGGTCTGGAATTCACACCTAAACTCACCTCGCTGCCTGCAGGCGTGCACGGTTTCCATGTTCACGAAAACGGCAGCTGCGACGCTGGCACCAAGGACGGCAAGAAAGGCGCGGCGTTGGCCGCAGGCGGGCATTTCGACCCGGCCAAGACCGGCAAGCATCTGGGCCCTTATGCCAACGGCCACCTGGGCGACCTGCCCGCTGTCTACGTCACGGCAGACGGCAATGCGACCTACCCGGTGCTTGCGCCGCGCCTGAAGAAGATCTCCGAGATCAAGGGCCACGCACTGATGATCCACGCAGGCGGCGACAACCACTCCGACATGCCCATGCCATTGGGCGGTGGCGGTGATCGGGTTGCCTGCGGCGTGATCTGATCCTCGTCGGTTGCACCAGAAACCGGTCATGCCAACCAGGCACGACCGGTTTTTTTGTGCGCGTCAGAACTTGCAGCGACTGCGCCTCTGTCAGGACACACAACTCACTGTCGGACGCGAATCCGTTCGCGAAAAGTCCCGTCGGCGCAGATGCCGGAGAGCCCGATGGCTCAGCCCCAGAGGGTACGCCCGAAGAACGTCAGCGCGCGATCCCACGCCAGCTGCGCCCAGACCGGATCGTACTGGGTGCCGGGAATACGACCGGGGCCTACAGCGGTTTCATTGGCAAAGGCATGATGCGCCAGATAGCGATGGAACTCGATGTCCACCCCACCTTCGCCCAGTTTCTCCTCCAGTTTGTCGACGTTTTCCGCCGGGAAGAACTCGTCCTGAGTGGCCCAATGCGCCTGAACCGGCACCTTGATGGCCTTGGGATCGAGGTATTCAAGCGGCGGCATGCCGTAGAACACGACGCCAGCGGTCAGTTCCGGAATGAAATTCAGCGCCAGCAGCGTCAGCGCGCCGCCCATGCAGAACCCGGTGACGCCGACGTTCTGCGAATACCCTTTCAGGTATTGCACAGCGCCGCGAATGTCCTGGCTTGCGGCATCGCCGAAGTCCAGATTGCTCATCAAGTGATGGGCCTCTTCCTCTTCGACGGTCATCTCGCCGCGATACAGATCAGGCACCAGTGCCAGATAACCCGAGGCCGCCAGACGATCGGCCACACCACGGATCTGCTCGTTCAGCCCCCACCACTCCTGAATCACCACCACCGCCGGGGCGCCCTGGGTTTTTGCCGGACTGGCCAGGTAACCGCTGACCTCCTTCCCGTCCGGACGCTGGAAAGTGATCATCTTGCCTGCTGCCTGTGTCGTTGCCTGAGTCACGGTGCTCTCCCGAAAACGAATAATGGAATCTGCGCAGCGGCCGAAAAGCCGCTTGGGTGATCTGTTCTACTTCACTTGATGGACGATGAAAAGCTCATCCCGGACAATTTCATGATGACCGCCATCAAAAAGTGCCCGGATACCCGCCACCGTCCAGCAAAAGGTTCTGGCCGGTCATGAAGCCGGCGTGGGTGCTGCACAGAAACGCGCAGAACGCACCGAATTCCTCGACCGTGCCGAAACGTTGAGCGGGCACGGCGCCGCGACGCTGTTCGAGCACCGCATCCACACTGATGCCTTTTTTGCCGGCGGCCAGACTGATGTTTTTCTGCAGCCGCTCGGTGTCGAAAGGCCCCGGCAGCAGATTGTTGATGGTGACGTTCTTGCCCGCCAGTTGGGGCTGCCGCGCAAGCCCCGCGATAAAACCGGTAAGACCACTGCGCGCGCCGTTGGATAGCCCCAGCGTGTCGATGGGCGCCTTCACCGCGCCGGAGGTGATGTTGATCACCCGGCCAAACCCGCGCGAGGCCATGCCGTCGACGCAAGCCTTGATCAGTTCGATGGGCGTGAGCATGTTGGCGTCCAGCGCCCTGATCCAGTCGTCGCGCTGCCAGTCACGAAAATCGCCGGGCGGAGGTCCGCCGGCATTGTTGACCAGTATGTCGACCTGCGGACACGCCGCCAGCACCTGTTCGCGCACCTGCGGCTGGCTGATATCGCCGGTGACTGTGCGCACCTCGATGCCCGGCGCCAGCACACGCAGTTCAGCAGCCGCTGCCTGCAGCGCCTCATCGCCGCGCGCATTGATCACCAGATTGACGTCCTCTCTGGCCAGCGCCTTGGCGCATCCCAGCCCCAGCCCTTTGCTCGCCGCGCACACGATGGCCCAACGGCCTGACAATCCAAGATCCATGACAGACTCCCGTTCACTCGAAGTTGAAAGCACAGGGGTCAAACTTAGCATCTGCGGGAACGGCCACAGCAAGGCATCGGCGAAAAACCGCGGGATCAGCCGTTTTGCAGGTCTGACAGGATCGATGCAGCGTGACTGTCCTGGCCAGCGTTCTGCTGCTCGGCATCGCGCATCGCCCGCAGTTGCTTCTTGAGGGTGTGCATCGAAGGGGCGTAGAGAAAGCCGAACGACACGCTGTTGCGACGGCCCTTGACCGCGTGATGCATGAGGTGGGCGTGATAGAGCCGCTTGAGGTAACGGTTGCGCGGACGTGGACGAAGCGGCCAGTGTCGGTGCATGACGCCGTCATGGAACAGCACGTAAATCACGCCGAAGGCCGCTACGCCTGCGCCGCCCCATTGCAGCGGATCGTGGCCGCTGTTGCCGAGGACGATCAGGCCCACCGCGACCAGTCCAAGCACCAGCAGGTAGATATCGTTGGTCTCGAAGGCGCCCAGGTGCGCTTCATGGTGGGAGCGATGCAGACACCAGCCCCAGCCGTGCATGACGTACTTGTGCGCGAGAAACCCCACACCTTCCATGGCAATCAGGGTGCAGAGAAATACCGTGAAGTTGAAAATCATAGAGTCGCGGGGTCGGCGGGTCGGGTCGTCGACGTGCAGCATACCGGGACACGCCGCAAAATCAAAAGCGGCCGACCAAACGGGCCACGAGTGCCGGGCATCGGACGCAGCGCAGCTGCCCGGACGAAGATTTCTCTCAGGACGTTTGCTTTCCTGACCAACCGATGTAAAAAATGGCCCATGCGTGAACGTCCCTGGCGCTCACTGTACTAATGCCAGCGGCCGCTAACGGCCCGTCGGCATCGCTTTCAAGGAATTCAGAATGGCTCCAAGACAAGTAATCAATGCTTCGGTCAGCCCAAAAGGCAGCCTGGAGACTTTGTCGCAACGTGAAGTACAACAGCTCAGCGCCGCCGGTTCAGGCAGCACCTACAACCTTTTCCGCCAGTGCGCCCTGGCCATCCTCAACACTGGCGCCCACGTCGATAACGCAAAAACCATCCTGGAGGCCTACCAGGACTTCGAAGTGCGCATTCATCAGCAGGATCGCGGCGTGCGCCTGGAATTGCTGAACGCGCCGGCGGACGCTTTCGTCGACGGCGAAATGATCGCCAGCACCCGGGAGATGCTGTTCAGCGCCCTGCGTGACATCGTCTACACCGAGAGCGAACTGGACAGCCAGCGCATCGACCTGAGCAGCTCGCAAGGCATCACCGATTACGTCTTTCACTTGCTGCGCAACGCCCGCACCCTGCGCCCCGGCGTCGAACCGAAAATGGTCGTGTGCTGGGGCGGCCACTCGATCAACACTGAAGAATACAAATACACCAAGAAGGTCGGCCACGAACTGGGCCTGCGCAAGCTGGACATCTGCACCGGCTGCGGCCCGGGCGTGATGAAAGGCCCGATGAAAGGCGCCACCATTGCCCACGCCAAGCAGCGCATCACTGCCGGCCGGTATCTGGGTCTGACCGAGCCGGGCATCATCGCCGCCGAAGCGCCGAACCCGATCGTCAACGAGCTGGTGATCCTGCCGGACATCGAGAAGCGTCTCGAAGCGTTCGTTCGCGTCGGCCACGGCATCATCATCTTCCCTGGCGGCGCGGGCACGGCTGAGGAGTTCCTGTATCTGCTGGGTATCCTGATGCACCCGGACAACCAGGGCCTGCCATTCCCGGTCATCCTGACCGGGCCCAAGAGCACCGCGCCGTATCTGGAGCAGCTCCACGCCTTTGTCAGCGCGACGCTGGGCGAAGCGGCCCACAAGCACTACACCATCATCATCGACGACCCAGCCGAAGTCGCGCGCCAGATGACCGAAGGCCTGACCGCCGTGCGCCAGTTCCGTCGCGAGCGCGCCGACGCCTTCCATTTCAACTGGCTGCTGAAGATCGAAGAAAGCTTCCAGCGCCCGTTCGACCCGACCCACGCGAACATGTCCGCCTTGCAATTGCGCCGCGGCCTGCCGCCGCACGAGTTGGCGGCCAACCTGCGTCGGGCGTTTTCCGGGATTGTCGCCGGCAACGTCAAGGACAAGGGCATCCGCCTGATCGAAGAACACGGCCCGTATGAAATCCACGGCGATGCCGAAATCATGCAGCCGCTGGACAAGCTGCTGCAGGCCTTCGTCGAGCAGCACCGGATGAAGCTGCCAGGCGGTGCCGCGTACGTGCCGTGTTACCGCGTGGTGTCGTAAGGCTGCCTCGATCCCCCTGAACAGGCGCGCGCTTGCCCGCGAGGACGGTCCATCCGCTGAAACAAAGGTGGCTGGTGGATCGCAATCGCGGGCAGGCGCGCCCCTACCGCTTCGCTTCCCACTGGACGATGGTGCTCCATGATTCACATTCGCCCCATGACCGCCGAGGACTTCGAGCGCTTCTGGCCGACTTTCCAGGCGGTGATCCAGGCGCAGGAAACCTACGCCTACGACCCCGACCTCACCCCTGAACAAGCCCTGCACCTGTGGCTGGAATATCCGCTGCACACGCTGATCGCCGAGGAAGATGGCGTGCTGCTCGGCAGCTATTACCTCAAGGCCAACGCTGCAGGCCCGGGCAGCCACGTGTGCAACTGCGGCTACATGGTCACCCCCGCCGCGCGCGGCCGGGGGGTGGCGCGCCTGATGTGCGAACACTCGCAACGCCTGGCACTGGACAGCGGCTTCAGCGCCATGCAGTTCAACTCGGTGGTCGCCACCAACGAGGTTGCCGTGGCGCTGTGGCAAAAGCTGGGTTTCGAGGTGGTCGGCCGCTTGCCCCGGGCTTATCGTCACGCAAAGCTCGGGCTGGTCGATTGCCTGGTGATGTACAAATGGCTCGCACCCATGCCCGAGTCGCGCAAGGCCAAGAGTCCGCTGCTGATCGGCCGCAAGAACATCGAGTCAGTGGTGTCTCGCCCTCGACGCAAGCCCTCCGACGGACCTGCCTGATCCGCTGCAGAAAATCGGGAACCGCACGCCCACCTGACGCCACTCACCCTGCAAAGCACTCACTTGCAGGGATGGCGTCAGCATGGCTTTACCCCCGGTGTCCCTCGGTCGGACTTCGAACGTCAGCAGCACCTCACTGAATCAGTCGGCCACGGAATCGGCCGGGCCGAGGCAGCGCAAAAACGTGCTGGCACGCATGGCGAGTGCCAGCCGCTCGACGCTGCAGAAAACCCAGCACTTCGCAGGCGGCCTGTTCAAGGCCAAACCCGGAGACGCCTCATCGGTCCCCCGCAGCGCGTCCCCTGTCCCCACACCCACCTCGGCAGCGGCGGCAGGCAGCCTCGCGCCTGCCGCGCCCTCAGGCGCGCCTGTGGCCAGCTCGTCGCAAGCTGCTCCCGAAGCCATTGAGATGACGCCTCGCCTCACCATGGCCCTGGAGGACCGCAAGCTGGTTTTCGGCGCCGCGGGCCAGACCAATCGCACCGAGCAACTGCTCGAGGGCATTCTCAACAAACGCGACCAACGCTATCAGGGCCTCGCTCAGCTCGATCAAAGCCCGGAGAAAACCGAATACCTGCTGGTGGATGCCCAGGATCGACTGGTCCACGCCCATGCCAGCGATCTTGCGCTCTCGCTGTTCAAAACCAGTGAGAACCGCGCCAACAACGCCTTCAGCGTAACCATGCCGGGCGACGCCCATCGCGCGCAGATCACCGGCGTGCACAAGGACCGGCAGAACAGGGCCTGGCGGATTCACGAGGACAAGCTGTACCAGCTGCGACAAGGTGAATGGCACGAAGCCCCGAAAGGGGCAACGCTGAAAAGCCTGCACAACAGTGGAGACGGCAGCCTGTTCGGACTCAATGACGAAGGCCGGGTGTTCGCCATCGGTGATTTGAACAACGCGCTGAATTTCGCTCACACCGTGACGTCTCTAGGCCGTTCGCCGCAGGGACAGCTGATGGCCCTCAGCGAGGACACCCGCGGCCGACAGTTACTGGAGCTGCGCGACACGTTCGGGCCGGGGCTGCACGACATGCATCACCTGATCGTGCCCACCGGCACGGACAACGATGAGGCCATGAAGCCCAAAACGGTGGCCATCGCCGGAAACCGGGCGCTGGCGACCACCGCCTCCGGCACGTTGCTGCAGGCTGACATGCCATCGATGGATGAGCGCCAGCAGACGATGTTCGTGACCGGCGAACTCAGACTCACGCCAGCGCCGCCGTCACCTGCACTCCAGGCCGCGTTCGGCAATCACACCGTCAGTGATTTCTTTCACGACGAGAACAACGTCCTGCACGCCAGAATCAAGGATCAGCAAGGGCTGGAGCACAGTGCGGCGTGGGACGACAAGACAGGCGACTTTGTCCCCGGCTGGAGCATGACGCCGCTGATCATGGATCGCCAGCGCGGCTTGCCGGCCCTTGCGCCCGCCGCTGACGCACAGATCCAGCTGCCGCGCGGCAAGATCGCGCGGCATGAGGGCAACCTGCTGGTGCAAGACCCGCGCACCGGGGAATGGAAGAAGACCACCGAGAAAGACATCAAGGCGCTGCAGGCCGGTCAGGATGGGTTCGCCTACCTGATCGACAAGGACGGCAAGCTCAAGCAGTTGAAAGTGGTGCCCCAGGCCGCCGCCCATGACATGGGCCGCGGGATCGATCTGGCGCTGCCGGGACGGGGCACCGAAGCCAAGGGCACGGCCATGCGCGGTGCCGAGCACCTGACGGCGGAAAAACTCGCGGTGCAGAACGACCAGAACTTCATGACGCTCAGCGGCGGCGAGCTGCGCCTGCACGACCAGAACGGCGAACGTACGCTGCTGCCGCAGCCGCCCGGCAAGCGGGACATTCAGGCCATCAGCACCGGCGGCAAACACTGGTTCGCCCTGCGCGACGGCGTGCTGTTCCAAATGGACGGCGATCGCGCCAATGCCCGAAAAATGCGGCCGGAGGCCGCCTGGCAAACGGTCGCAGGTCCAGACACGACGCCGGCGGCGACCCTCGAGGATCTGCGGCCTCATCACGACGGACGCCTGTTGGCGAGCACCACACAGGGCGAGTTCGTCAAAACCGAGGATGGATGGGAAGCGGCTGCACCCGCTCCTGCGACACACCATGTCCCTCACGCAGACTTCAATCGACTGGCCGCCGCAGAGCCGGAAACCGTTCGCAAAGGTACGCGCAAGTTGACCGTCAGTGCGTGGGGCAGTAACAACGTCGAGAGCATGCAGGTCCGCCAGTATGCCCCGGCTTCCATCACCCAGAATTACCTCACCTCGCATCTTTCCCTGACCGGCGCGGTCAAGGTGCCGGGCGACAGCCTTCAGCACGCCTGGAAAGGCCGCGAGGGCCTGGCGCCGATCTACGCGGAAGAAACCGCGTTGCTGCAAGACCTCAACGCCCGTGCCGCAGCCGCAACAGGCGCGCCAGCCCAGTCGATGGCCGAGCGCATTGACGCCCTGGCGCCGCGCCTGATGTCGCCCGAATCCAGCGAGCTCGCCGAGTTGTTTGGCTGGTTTCAAACCAGCGTCACGGACGACCTGCACCGCACCCTTCGCGAACTGGCCGAGGATCAGAAGGCCCTGCTGAAAAACGGCGAGATCAACCCGACATTCAGGGGCAGGCCGCGGGTAAACGACATGATGGCCCAGGTGGCCGGCGTGTTGCGTCACACCGGCATCGATAACGATCAGCCGTTGGGGCAATTGCTGACCTCGCTGGAGAACGCGCATTTCACGCTGGAGCGGCGCAACACCGAAACCGCTCTGGATAATTCTCGCAAGCGAGGCGACAGTCAGGCGCTGCTGCGCGCCCGTCTGGCGCTGGACGTCAAAGTGTTGAGTGAAATCAGCGCGGCGCTCGACGATTTCGCGGATCAGCTCAAGCGGCCAGGCGAGAACAATCTCGACACCCTCGCCACGGCGCTGGCCACGCTGCACAACGATGTCTACGAAGGCAGCTCGGTCAAGCGCTACACCGACGCCGGCTTTCGCAACCATGCCTCACTGGAAGCCAGTTATGACGCCACCAAAAACCTGCTCAAACACCTGCGCAAGGAAAACCACCCGCTCAAGCGCGGCGTGCTGCAAGGCCTGCAGTCCCCTGCCGGGGCCGACAATGCCGACATCACCCGGAAGCTGACTCAGGCGCTGCGCGATCTCGAGCCACGGGAAAGCCTCAAGCTGAACCGCAATTATGGCGGCGGCATCACCGGTGGCGTCTCCGGCCCGGCCGGCGCGGCTTTTCTCGGGTTTCGCGGCAACATCGACCCGGAGCGCACTTATGGCCTGACCTTCACCCGCTTCGACCGCGGCCTGAAAGTGGCCCTGACCCGCGAAGGCGCAATCAGCGGCACCGGCAGCTTCGGCTTCGGCGGCGGCAAGAGCGACACCCAAAGCACGCCCGGTGACAGCCACGCCAATATTCAGTCCAACGCCGGCTGGTTCGCCGGCAGCCTGGACGGCAAGTACAAGTACGCCAACAGCACAGCGCTGAGTTTCTTCGTTCGCGACGACGAACTGGAGGCGTTCATGGCCGACCTGATGCAGACGCCGCTGGCGAGCAGCAAGCGCGAGGTACCGGGCAGTCTCAAGCCCATGGCGCTGATGGATCGCGGCGTTGAAAAGGAAGTTCGGACCACCGGCAAACACACGTTCGATCTCGATCTGGGCGTGAACATCGAATCACGCACCAACAAAGGCCAGACCGACGCCGAGCCGGTCGCAGGCTTCATGCGCTTCGGCGCCGGTCTGCTCGGCAGCCTGTCGTTGCTCAGTGCAGAGAAGGAAAGAACCACCGGGCGCGGCAGCGACGGGCTGAAAACCGACATCTACAGCAGCAACCGCGCGCGATTCCTCGAAAAGGGTTCGGTGACGGGCTACGCGCGGATGTTCAGCACGGTCTTTTCGTCGCGTCCCAACGACCTGTTCATCTCCGCCGGTGCACCGCTGGGGGTCAGCGCGACGCTGGCGTTCGACAACAAGACCGGCAAGACCTACGACGTGCGCTTCAAGCAGGCTTTGCCGGTGCAGACTGCCGATGTGAAAGCGGTGAGCGAGGCGCTGGAGAAAGCCTTTCCGGCGCTGAGCAAAAACCCGGCGCCAGAGGGCAAGCGCCCTGAACAGGTCTTGCAGGACCTCAAGCAGAAATACCACACCGGCCTGACCGATGAGAACGACGCTCAATATGCCGCGCGCATGAGCCTGCGCCAGCTCGACCGGCAGAACATCGCCGCCAGTCAGGGCTCCAGCCTGATGACGTTGATGGACATGGTGGTCAAGCACAATAACGTCAACCGGGTCGATCAGGTGGCGCTGGCAAAACGGGGCATCGACAGCGTCAAGCAGATGCTGAGCCTGGATTGCAATGAAGGCAACGCCCAGCGCATTCACGAGATGATGAGCGCCGAGCCTCAACTCAAAAGCCTGCTCGACGCGATGAAGGACACCAAAGGCACCACGCGTGCGGAGATCAAACTTGAGGTCCGCGACGACATCAAGCAACTCATCGAAGAACGCGCCCTGAACGGAACCCTCAGCGACGAAATGCTCAAAGGCCTGCTCAGTGACAAGAACAACCTGCGCATCAAGAGCATCGCCATTTTCAAGACTGCGGCCAAGGAAGACTCGTTCGGCACGCCGTTTCCGTTCGTCAGCTACAAGAGCGGCAGTACCCTGAGCATCGAACGCCTGATGGGCGAGGTCACCTTCGACTACGGCAAACACCCCACCCGGCCGAAGAAAGCCACAGCAGACGGTGAGGTCGCCGACCGAGGCGATCCGATGCCTGCACAAGAACTGGGCCAGACCGACAACGGCACCTTCAGGGCGCGCTGATGCATGACGGGCGCCGGCCATCGACGCCCTTTCGACTTCAAATCCGGCAAGGACACTGCACATGACGACACCGAACCCACAGGCAGGCGCCTTCATTCGCGCGCTGGGAAAACAACTGGGCACGGCCCTGCAGCTGGAAAACGGCGTCTGCGCCCTGTTCGACGACGGCCGCGAAGTGGTCATCATCGAGATCCCTGGCGCAGGCGACGTCGCGATCCTGCACTGCAAACTGGCGCTGCGACCTGATCCCGGGCTGTACGAGCGGTTGATGAGGCTCAACTTCGACAGCGGCGCAATGAGCGGCTGCTGGCTGGCGCTGGACGAGCAGCTGTCAGTGCGCCTGTGTACCCAATTACCCCTCAGGACGCTGGATGAAGTGACGTTCGTGCATTGGGTGCAGGGCTTCGTCCTGCAGACGCGCGAAGTGCCTGGCCTGCTGCGCCAGCGATCGGCGCCGGTGGGGCAAGCCGGTCTTGCCCGGCGAATCGGTTGAAGCGCGGTGCTGAATCATGCGCCTGGCGCTGGAAACCGGCGCCTTGAACGGCGCTGACGTTTTTGGTCCGTTGCATGGCGCTTTCAAACTTGCCGGAATGCGTTCTCTCTACGATTCTCTACACACGGCCAGAATGGGCCGTTTCACAAAAAACGCGCCGGAGAGGCCAGCATGAAGACCGTTGCCGAGTTACTGAAGCTCAAAGACACGCACGAGGTCCACACCGTCCGTCCTGATCAGATGGTCATCGATGCGATCAAGTTGATGGCCGAGAAAAACATCGGCGCCGTCCCGGTGGTGCGCGATGGCAAAGTTGTGGGGATCGTCAGTGAGCGAGACTACGCGCGCAAGATGGAACTCAAGGGCCGCGCCTCGGTGGGCACGCCGATCAGCGACATCATGACCCACGATGTGAAAACCGTGGATTCGCACCACACGGTCGATCAATGCATGAACATCATGACCGACCGCCGTTTGCGCCACTTGCCGGTGGTGGACGAGGGCCGGCTGACCGGCCTGCTGTCGATCGGTGACCTGGTCAAGGAGGCTATCGCCGAACAGGCCAGTCTGATCGAGAAGATGCAGGAGTACATTCGGGGAGAAAGCTACTGAATGAACGCCGGAGCTCAAAGGCTCCGGCGCTTGTTTCGCGGTATCTGCCTCACGGCCGTGCTCAACGCACCTTGAAGCGATCGATCATCGCCACCAGCCGCTCGTTGGACGCCACCAGCGCGTCCACACTGGTGTCGGTCTGCTGGCCGCAGCCCACCAGTTCGCCCACCATGTGCCGAATCGCAATCATGTTCTGATTGATTTCTTCGGTGACCGCGCTCTGCTGCTCGGCCGCAGTGGCGATGTGGGCACTCAGGTCGTGGATGCGCAGCACCGAGCCGGCCATGCCGTCCAGCCCCTCGTTGACCCGCGAGGTGCGGTCGGCCGTTGACTGGCAACTGACCTTGGTCTTCTCCATCGCGCCGACGGCGGTGCTCACGCCCTGCTCCAGCCGCGACAGCATTTCGTTGATCTCCGAAGTGCTCTGCTGAGTGCGACCCGCCAGTGCCCGGACCTCATCGGCCACCACCGCGAAGCCACGGCCCTGCTCGCCTGCGCGCGCTGCCTCGATCGCAGCGTTGAGGGCCAGCAGGTTGGTTTGCTGAGCGATCCCGCCAATCACGCCCAGCACGTCAGTGATGCGCTTGGCATCGACCTGCATTTTCTGCACGTATTGGGTCGCGTCTTCAACTTCGGCGACCAGGGCCAGCACGCTGACCGAGGCCTGATCCACGACGTCCCGCGAACGTTGCGCGGCGTCGTTTGCCGACTGGGTGAAACTGGCCGTCTGCGTCGCGCTTTCGGCCACGCTGTCCGCAGTCGCGCTCATTTCATTGATCGCCGTGACCGCTTGATCGGTCTCGGAGGCATGACGATTGAGGATCTGGTTGATGTTGCGCGACTGCTCCTGCAATTGCGCCAGGCCGGCGGAAATCTGCTCGGTGCCGCTGCGCACTTCGACGATCATCGTTTGCTGGAACGCGATGAATTTGTTGACCGAATGGCCGACGGCGTCCAGCTCGTCTTCGCCCTTGATCGGGATGCGCCGGGTCAGATCCGCCTCACCCGACGACAACGCGTCGATGTTGGTGCGCAATACGGTCAGGCGCGCCAGCAGGCGATTGAAGGCGAAGCCCAGCACCGCCAGCAAGAGAATGACCAGCGGAATCTGCAACCAGCCCAGGGTTTTCAACACTTCGCTGCTGCTGGCCGTCAGCATCGCCGTCGGCAGAGATGTCGCGATCAGCCATGGCGTGCCCACCACCGGACGCAGGAAGAAGGTCAGATCGCCCAGTTGCGGGTCCTGATATTCCCGTGAATACACAGCGTCGCCGGACACTTGCGTGAGGCCGTCCTGAATGGCTTTTGCGAACATCGACTGACCGGTGAAGGCAGAAATATTCTTGAGGATGATTTCGCCGGGAATGCTGCCCTGATTGGTCAGGACCTTGCCATCGCGCTCGACGATCATCACCTGGCCCTGGATTTCTTTTTCCTTCTCCTGAATCAGCCCGTTGAAGAAGCCGAGGGTCACGTCGATGGTCGACACGCCGTACAGCGAGCCGTCCTTGTAGATGCCCATTGCACAGTTGGTACGCGGCTGCGGGCTGGCTTCATCCTGATACGCCGCGGCCCAGGCGCATTTGCCCTTGGGCGCATTCTGCCCGGCACGGTGCCACGGCTGCTCCCAATAGTTGGGCGCCGGGTCAGAGTTCCAGAACGTGCTGACCACCAGCTGGCCGCTGCCGTCACGGTGATAGAACGTGCTGTGCTTGTTGCGGCCGGGCGTGCGTTTGTCGGGCATTGGCCAGACACCGCCGCCGAACACTTTGGCATCGCCGTATTGGTCGACCATGCCCGGCAACACCTTGTCGATGGCATCGCTGTCCAGCAGCGGCACCGCCTGGGTGATGCCACGGGACTGCGCTTCGACGCGGGCAAGGTCCGAGAGGATCCGCGTGCCGATCTGGTCGACCTGGCTGAGCACGACTTTTTCCTGCGACGCCCGCACCTTGGGCGTGACGAAGTGTTCGATGCCCTGCTCGGTAATGACCGCGATCACCAGAATCAAGGCGACGAAGATGACCGTATAGCGCGCCTGCACTGTTTTAAACATCGATGACTCCATGGCCTGAAGGTTGTTGTTGTTTTGCACAACGCCAAAAGAGGTATCGACCTCAGCGCAGGAACGATGAGGCGCGCCGATGAAAGGCATGTGCTTGGCAGGGAATGCTTATTGAACGGGCAGGAAATTGAGGAACAGCAGGCTCTGAGCGTAGTTCAGGCCGATGCGCCGGTAACGTTCGTCCAGCATCTGGGTGAGCAGATCCAGGCGCGCGACGATCTTGCCGAACTCGGTGGCAAAACTGAGGTTGCTACCCTCCTCCGAAATTTCGTTGGAAAACAGCATCAGCTCGCCATTGGCGTTCTGCCGCTGGCTCAGCAGCCACGTCGCCTTCTCGATATTGCGCGCCGCATTGCTCACGAACGTCGGGTTGATCTGGTCGGTCATGAAGAATTCGAGCCGACCGCCGTGGGCCGTCACCAGCATGCTGCCGATGGCGTAGATGAAGGCGCCGACCCGGTCGCCGAGGAACTCGGGGCTCAGTGCGTAGCTCAAGGCCGCCAGATCCCGGCGTTTGCCCAGCTGACCGAGAGGCTTCTGCTGCTCGATGGCTTCGCGCACATTGCGCTCGGCCGAGCGGGCGTCGACGAAGCCTGACTTGCGCCACTCCGCCGGATTACGCAGGTACAGCTTGTTCATCAGCAGGTACAGGCTTTCGAGGTTGTCATGCATGGCCAGTGTGGCCATGCGATCGACGCTGGTCTGAAAGAATTCCTGAGGGCGCGCTTCCTGGAACTGGGTGGCGACGTCACGGCCGTCCTGACGGGTGCAGCCACCGATGCAAAGCATCAGCAGGGATGACGCAAACAGCGCACGAGCGGCGCGCTGCGCAAGGAAATATCGGGAAACACAGACCATGTATCGCAAGCTTCAACTCTCTGGACGTCGCGTGGATCGCTGCGTCCCGGCCATGCATAGAGCCGTAAACCGGAGAAAAGTGCGACACGCGCCTGAAATGTCCTGCAACGGCTGCGGTCGGAGAGCAGTCACACATTTGACGCAGCCCTCGGCTTTCACCAAGCTAGCCCTCTTCACTTGCTCTCAGGAACACCCCGCGTGATGACCCCAAGCCTGCACTGGCGCCGCTTTCTGTTTTGCCTCGCTCCGCTTATCGCTCTGCTCGCTGCCTGCGATGGCGGCGCACCTAAAACCAGACCGTCCGAAGTCACCACGTATGTCAGCGTGGAGTGGGACAAGCTGCCGCCGGTCAATGATGTGGATTTGATGGCGGGCTACAACAGCTGGTTCTCGGCGTGCAGGCGGCTGGCCAGGGATCCGGTCTGGGGCAGCACCTGTGCCCAGGCCGGGCAAGTGCCGCAAAATCCGGCTGCGGTGCGCGACTTCCTCAAGAATCAGCTGCAGGTCTACAGCCTGCGCTCCTCGGAACATGGCGCCAACGGCCTGATCACCGGCTATTACGAACCCATCTACAAGGGCAGTGAGCAGCGCAACGATCAGCATCCTGTCGCCATCTATGGGGTGCCAGATGACCTGATCATCGTCAATCTGGACAGCATTTATCCCGAGCTCAAGGGCAAGCGCCTGCGTGGCCGTCTCGACGGACGCATCCTGCGCCCCTACGACGACGCCGCGACCATCGGCGAAAAAGGCGTGAACGCCCCGGTACTGGCCTGGCTGGAAAACCCCATTGACCTGCAGTTCCTGCAAATCCAGGGCTCAGGCCGGGTGCAGCTGGAAAACGGCCGGCAACTGCGTATCGCCTATGCCGATCAGAATGGTCATCCGTACAAGCCCGTAGGCCGCTGGCTGGTCGAACAGGGCCAGCTGACCAAGGACGAGGTGTCCATGGGGCGCATTCGCGACTGGGCGATTGCCCATCCGGAGCGCGTCCATGAACTGCTGGGCAGCAATCCCAGCTACGTATTCTTCACCCAGCGTCCGGACAGCACCGAAGGCCCGCGTGGCTCGCTCAATGTGCCGCTGACGGCCGGCTACAGTGTCGCCATCGACCGCAAAGTCATTCCGCTGGGCAGCCTGCTGTGGTTGTCGTCCACCCGTCCCGATGGCTCGCCGCTGGTACGCCCCGTGGCGGCGCAGGATACCGGCGGCGCGATTGCCGGCGAGGTACGCGCGGACATGTTCTGGGGCACCGGCGATGCGGCCGGCGAACTGGCAGGCAACATGAAACAGCAAGGGCAGATCTGGATGCTCTGGCCCAAAGGCGCGCCGCTGCCCAACGCCAAAGCAAAGGAATGAGGTTATGAGTCCAGAAGTGGTCACCGCCGGGCAAGTGACGCTCAGCGGCAAGCGGGTCGAGCTGCTGCCTTTACGGGCAGAGCATGCTCCGCAGTTGCTGCTGGCTGCAGAAGATGGCGAGCTGTGGAACATGAAGGTAACGGTGATTCCCGGACCGTCGACCGTTGAACAGTACATTGCCACAGCGCTGGCGGGTCGCGACGCTGGCACGGTCATGCCGTTCGCCATCGTGCACCGTGAAACGGGCCGGATCGTCGGCAGCACGCGCTTCTGGAAGATCGACCGCCAGCACCGCAAGCTGGAGATCGGCCACACCTGGCTGAGCCAGTCGATGCAACGTTCGGGGTTGAACACGGAGATGAAGTTTCTGCTGCTGCGCCATGCGTTCGAGGAAATGAACTGCGTGCGCGTGCAATTCACCACCGACGAGCTCAACGAGAAGTCCCGTGCTGCCATCTTGCGAATCGGTGCCCGGCAAGAAGGCATCGTGCGCCACGAGCGGATCATGCCGGACGGGCGCAAGCGCAATTCGGTGCGGTTCAGCATCATCGACGATGAATGGCCGCAGGTTAAGGCAATGCTGCTGGAGAAGATGAGTCGCGCCAGCTGACTGAAGCAACCAGGCGTGTCGCTGTCGCCCTACTCGTCCTTGCCGTCATGGGGCGCCGGGAACAACGTTTCCACCTTGTGCTTGCCGGGCGCGCGGGTCGGCGCCATGGCGGCGGACTCCGCCAGGCGCGTGGCCATTTCCCAGTGGCGCGCTTCCTGTCCCTCCGGCTTGCCTTCGGTCTCCCAGATCATTTGGGCCAACTGACGAACCGTTTCTTCGTCGACATTCATGCGAATCCCCCATTTTTGCTTGCGCAGGACTTGGGCCGGCGCCAAGGCAGCACCGAAGCCACAGTCTGAAACAGTGCCCGCCAGGAACAGTACAAGCCGGTAACGAGGGTATATGACGGGCGTAAAAAGGCCGGAGAACGCGAGCCGGCCGGTGAAGGATCGCATCGGATCCATCGGTGAGCGACGGCGAACCACGACAACCTCCTCTTAACCGCTGTTGCGTTTGAGCAGCAGGCTGATTACCAGCCCGATCCCCGCAGCCGCACCGACGGCAGCCCATGGATGGGTCTGGACATAAGCCTTGCCCTGGTTGAGCACGCGCGTCACCACCGGGGTCTGGGTGTCATCGTAATCCACTGCAGTGGATGTCGTGCTGGCGAGGAAGTCGTTCAGTCGCTGACGCGCCTGTGCAGTACGGTCCTGGTGCAAGGCATCGCCGGCTGCCAGCAATTCATTGGTTTCGTTCAGAAAGGTGTTGAGCTGCTTTCGGGTCTTTTCGTAAAGATCTTCGCGCAGGGTTTCAGTGATATCGGTCATGTTGCATACCCGCTCAAGGTTATCGAAACCGGTTGACCGGGACGCGAAACGATTCGTTCCGGCTATTTTGAAAAAACCCTCTGGAACGTGATGACAAAGCTGCCAACAGCCCCGATCATCTCGGTTCAACTGCCTGAATACCGGCCTTCAACATTCTCGGAACAAGGACCTGCATGGAATTCGTGCCCATTCTCGACCTGCCCGCCGCCCGGCAGGCGCAGGTCCGGCATCTGCGCAATCAGCCTGAGGTGCGCAGATTCATGTACACCTCCCACGAGATCAGCGAGCCCGAACATGCTCGCTGGCTCGATCAGCTGAAATCCAACCCCCGGCAGTCGGTGTTTGTAGTGGTCAGCGAGGACCATCTGATCGGCGTGGTGTCGCTCAGTGAGATCAACGCCGCGCACCGCACCGCCGATTGGGCGTTTTATCTGGACGCGAGCGTGCAAGGCAAGGGCATTGGCAGCCAAATCGAGTTCTGGCTGCTCGACTACGCATTCGGCCCGGCACGTCTGGACAAGCTCAATTGTGAAGTGCTCGAAGTCAATTCTGCGGTGATCAAGATGCACCAACGATTCGGCTTCGTGATCGAAGGCGTCAGGCGCCAGAACGCGATTCATGAGGGCAAGCGTGTCGACGTGGTGTTGCTGGGCATTACTCAAGAAGAATGGCGCCAGCAGCGGCCGAACCTGGTGCCTGTTATCCAGCGACTGGCGGGTAAAGGCAATCAGTGAAGGAAAAGCCCTGCACATGATGTGCGGATAGCGGGAAGCGGCTCACAGCCTCGCTTCCCGACATTTCTTTACTGCACCGTGAAAAGGCGTCAGGCAATGTTCAGCAGTCGCGCAGGCGGTTTTTCGTCAGCTTTGCAGTAAAGGTAATCACGCCAGCTGCGGAAGGCCTTTTGTTGCCTGTCGAACGCTTCCTGCCACTGCGGGCCGCCAACCAGTTCAACCGAGATAGACATCATCTGCTCGGTGGCCTGGTCGAGTTCTTTCATGAGATCAAGGGCATTGGGTGAATCAAAAATTTTAGCTCGCATAGAGTCCGCTTCCTTTGGCTATCCCATTGAGTGGCCAACGTGCTGATAGTGCTCAGGTTCCGACGAGCGGTAGCCTCGACATCAGGCGAAGAGAATAATGCGAGCAAAGCCGCGCCGTAGACATCGCGAGAGACTGCCTCAGTGCAGACGCTCGGTCTGCATCAATGTCACGGCATCCGGTTGCCCGAGGTGCAGATGCAGCTCCGCAAAAGACGCTTGCTGCACGACCACGGCGGACCTCCAGGCGGCACTTCCCATGCAGGAAATAGACACCATCTTCATCAGATCGAGGGTCGATGCATCCAGTGCCAACAGGAGTTTGTGAGCGGTGTAGCGAAAATCATCTGCGTTCTGCATGCGGAAAACCTTAGCTGAAAGCAATCGGTTATCGATTCCATCTATCTGTGAGCAAGGCTTGATCAGTTAATTCAAAGGACCGGATCGACGGTAACTTGTCCGGTCCCGACTGCGTGCGCGGGGTCGCTCGATGTGTCACTCCATGACCACGGACAAGACGTAGCCCTGCTTGTTGATGGCCGTTCGGGTCAGCATTGCACGGCCGCTGCCCACGTCCAGGTTGAGGGGCGACGCCTTGAGGATGGCCTCATCGAACGCATGGGGAATTGACCTTCCCAACGCCCTCACTGCCAGGCGTTTGGTGGCCCTGATCAATTCGCGTTTGGCGGCGTTGTCGTCCGAAGGCAGCATCACCTGTAGCGTCAACTTGACCCGACGTGCAACGCCCTCGCCGCCTTCGGCCGAGTAGGAAATCCTGTTGTTATCGCCAGCGTCGGGTTTCACCGGCCTCTGTCCGCTTTTGCAGCCTTCCCCGCCATCGTCGTAGCGAGTCCACTCCCCCGCTCGCAGTTGGGTGTCATTGAGCACCGTGCACAGTTGCTCCAAGGATTGGGGTTGCAGGGCGGCCAAGCAATTAAGCGAACAACACAGTGCGACACATCCTGAAAGTAAACGAACCATCCTGATTCCCTCATTTGATTGTTGTTCTGAGAAACGATTGCCCGACTTGTTACTGCAAAGCCCGCAAAGCCATTGGAAACTACCTTCTAGTAGGGTTGGCGTCAACATTCGTTATGCGGGCTGCAGCCAGCGTCGGGGTCAACGCAGCGCTGACGCATCAGGCGCGCCGACGCCGAGCCGCCAAGACATACAGCCAGATAGCTGAAATCAGGAAATAGAACGCACCGAACGCTGCATACGGGGCGAGCTCAAGGATGCTGTGCACGGTCGGTAATGATGACTGCTTGATGAAAAAAGCGCCTGCCAGTGCTGACTGAGCGCCGCTGAGAATCATCAGCCACTGCGCGCCATAGACTTTCCAGCGGCGCGCCGCTGTCGCCAACTGGAGCAGGCCGGACACGATGGCCCAGACGCCAAAAACGCCAAGCACCGCGTCCATGCTGCTCGACAGAGCCAGGGCGATGGCGATCGTGGTCACCAGGCTGAGCAATGCATTGATCGCCTGGGTCGGGTTACGCCTCAAACCGCCGTTACGGTGGGCATCGAGCACGTTGGCCGCGGCATCCCAGGTAGGATAGAAGATCAACAGCACCGCGGCGATCAGAGGCACGGCCGCGCCGAGGGTGAAGGCAGCGCCCACCCAGACGAACGAGACCGCCGCCCGGATGAAGTAATAGGTCATCAGCCACTGGCTGCTGATGTCAGGGTTGTTTACCTGGGTCGTTCCAAGGGTTTGATCGTGCATCTTCGTATACCGAATGAAGGTTTATTGTCGTGAGCCGGCAGGTGCCTGCCGACTCGTGCTATTTGAGGTCAATGACCCCATCAGGGGTGAATGCGCCGAGCGGGGTTTCGATCAACGCGCCCGATCCGCCGGGGCCCCGAACGCTGGTCACGGTGGTCCACACGCCGATGCTGGCGGGCATGCCGCCACGCGCCGCGACGCTGATCGTCAGCGGCCCTTTCACCGCCTCGCCGTTGACGTGACCCTCCCAGCTGAAGCTGATGGCCCCTTTCGCGGCGCTGACGTGATGTTCGGTGTGAACCACGACGCCATTGGCATCGGTGAACGTGACGTCCACCTCGGCCGGGCCATCGACCAGCACCTCGCCGGCGTAGCTGCCGTCTTCACGGGGCAAGGCCTTGCTCGACGGCACCAGCGCCGATCGACCGAGCCACGCGGCCGGGTCGTATGTCGAACCTTTCCCGAGAAGTTGCCTCAACAGCCCGCTGATTTCCTGAAGCGAGGACACCTGCGTCAGTGCAGCCAGTTGCTGCACGGTTTCCCCGGGATCGGCCGGCGACAGCGGATCCTGGTGCTGCAACTGGGTCACCAGCAATTTCAGAAACGCCTGACTGTCCAGGGGCGGCAAACCCGCATTGGCCGCAGGCAGACCACTGGACGGGCTTATTGCGCTCTGTAAAACATTAGGCTGGAGCATCGACGCGATCCTCATCGTTTATTGACGACCCCCTATGGCAAGCAAAGGTCGATGAACTTGTGCGGAAACGCTACCTACTAGAAGGTAGTTTATTAGGTCAAAAAAAACGGCCGCGCAGCGACCGCTTTCCCTGATCAGGCAATCATGAGTTTTTCGATCATCGGCTGGGTGATCACACCGAACATTTCAGGATCCCCATAGGCCCGTGCGGACAGCATCGCGCCATGGACTGTCGCCATGAAGCGTTCCGCTTCGCCACGGGCATCGCCGGACAGCGTCATGCTGCCCTGTGCATGTCCGCGTTCGAACACAGAAGTGAGCCAGGCGGACAAAGCGCGGAAGTGCGCCCTGACCTCCACGACGATTTCCTGGGGCAGCACCGGGATCTGGGTTGCCAGCAAGGCGCAGACGCAATAGCCTTTCGCGGCATCCGCTATGCATCCCTGCCAGTAGCCCGTGTAAGCTCGAAGCTGATCCGCCGGCCCTGCGCTGACACGCTCGATATGGGCGATGCCGGCTTCTGCTTCTTGCCGATACTGACTGACCAGCGACCGGACAAGGTCGACCTTGGTGGGAAAATGATGATGGATGCTCGCTTTGCGGATACCCACGGTTTCAGCGATGTCCGCATAGCTGAAGCCACTGTATCCGCCTGCAATGATCAGCGAGCGAGCGCAATTGAGAATTTCGTAGAAGGTGTTCGAGTGATTAGCCATAGGGCCAACCTACCTTTCAGTAGGTTTTGAGTCAAGCTCTGATCTTCTAAATTGCGCAGCGTGTGCGTAGAAGAGGCAACTGAATTCCGGTTGACCAGGACGGGCTCACCTCACCATGTTTAATGCTGCGGACGCCGCGTTGCGCGACCTCAACCGCTCGCGGCTGCACACTTCGAAGAATGCATTCATGCGAGGGATCCTTGATGTCGGCCGCCCATTTGTCAGGTTAACTGAGACGTTTCGAGACTAAGTTCCTTCACCCATCGGGCTCAGACTAACGGGAGATGTAACGCTCGAATCGCGAGTTGCACCGATACCTACCTTCTAGTAGGTTAATAATCTCGATGCCGCTTGCTTACCCAAACATCCGCCCCTGTCCGCCGAGGTCATCCCATGGAAATACCCGTCTATACCTACCTTCTCAAACCCTGGTTACCGTATGCGCTGGCGGCCATGGCATTCGCTGCGTTCAATGCCTCTGCCAAGTCGATGGAACCGGGCGCATCCGGTCCAGGCCCCGAAGCCTTGAAGCCGCTGCTGATGACGATCAAGGAGCGAATCGAAATCGCTGATCAAGTGGCGCTGACTAAATGGGACAGCGCGCAACCCGTCCAGGACGCGGAGAGAGAAGCCAGGGTTATCAGCGACGCCCGACAGCAGTCGGGGGGTTACATGCTCGCAGCGGACGACGCAGCCCAGCTACTCGCCGCCCAGATTGAGGCGAACAAGCTGGTCCAGTACGGTTTGCTGGCGGCTTGGCACACCGCGGGGAAAGCCCCGGAGACGGAACGTCCGGATCTGAAGAACAACATTCGGCCGCAGTTGGACAAACTTCAGGACCGGCTGCTTCGGTCTTACGCGACGTTCAGCCCGTTCAGAACCAGCAAGGCCTGCCCCGGCTGGTTGAGCCAGACGCTGCCTCGGCTGGCCAAGGACGAACTGCACAAGCTGGCGCTGATCCGCGCGACGGGCGAGCTGTGCGTTCGGCACGTCTCCGTCGCCGTTCCGCAGTCCTGAGAGCTCGGCTGTCGTTCTGAAATTTGCGCGCTGCGTGTCTGCAAGCTGGACCACGTCATTGTCGAGCGATTGGAGTCGAATTAGGGCGCGCTGCAGGATGCGCGGTTAAACGGCCACGCTTGTCTGCGGAAACTGGGCCTGATGACAATGATCGTAATGCCACTGAAAAATGCTGCCGACCAGCTTCGCGAATATGACCAGAACGTCGATCGCTTCTTGCCCCTCCAGCCGGTCTGCATCGGGATCAAGCACACAGAGCGACCCGAACAGACTATCGTCGCGCAGGAAAATAGGAATCGAAATCGAGCTTTCAAAGCCGAATCGCTGGGAAGCGACATTGCCTCGATGGACCGGACTCTGGCTCACGCAACCCACAATGAGATTGGAGGGATCCGACAGCAGATTGCTGCACATCGAATGCTCTAAAGGAAACCGCTCACCGTCCTTGATGCCCAGACAGATCTCGTCATTTACGCTGCAGGCCACCCACTCCTTTTCGCAGAACTTGACGATCGCCGCAAAGCGCATGCCAGTGAGTCGCACAATGAGTTTCAGAATATTGGTGGTCGCCTCGATTTCGGCGATAGCATTGAGCTCCTCGACCGACAGCTGAGCATTTTGCTTTTTATCCACGGTGAAAACCTCGTTCCATGACACTGTCTCGGTTTCTTGACAGCTACCGACCGGGTATACCAGAAGCTAAAACGCGTAGCAATGCGCTATCAGATGAGCGTGTACTGCCTGATTGCGTACCGGCAATGAAGCGCAGTGGAGGGCTTGCGGCTGGTCAAGTCGAGGAATCAGCAGTAGATCCAGAACAAGCACAAGACAATGCCTACCCACATGATCGGAAGCAAAAATAATAACCCCTTAACGCCTGAATCCAAGGTGCCACCGAAGTCCACATGCATTGATAGAGGTCTGAAAGGTCGGCGTCGGGCCCATACACATCCAGCGCGGGAACGGTTTGCTGTACCGCTGTAAGTCATCTCCATTTTGGGCGGGGCTCCTTTCCGGCCTTCCTGCGTGCTCGAATACCCAGTGTTGTCCGATTAAAGCACCCAGCTCGGCTCGCATAGCAGCCGCCACCTGGTACGGGATACGACGCAAGCTCCCAGGTGCCAGCTGCCGACGCAACGCATTTGCAGCCAGCGCCAGGGATGCAAACACAACATTGAACATCCTGCACCTCGTCGCCTTTCGAAGACATAAGCAGGTGCTACAAGAGACCGGTGAGTCATCCGTCACAGGATTGAACAGGTCTGTAAGCGGCCTCGACAGGATAACCGGATACTGTATATATATACACTTTTCAATGAGAAATTTTTTGCATTTCTGAGCGCCACGGCTTTGACATAGTCTGTTTACTGACAGACTTCATTGATGTAAGCCTGCGCCGCCTTCAGGGCCGCTTGATCGGCAATGATCCCGGCGCGGATATCGAGAACAGATCGTCCAGCCGCTGTAGAGAGTTCGATGGAGCCTGCATGACCCACGCTGGCGGCGTTGGTGGCTTCGGACACGTTCCCGCCACCGGCACGACAACTTCCCGCGATGCGCAACCGACGAGTGCCATCAGCGACAGCGCGGCGCAAAATTTCGTTTTCAGCATGGGCCTTTTCCTTCTGTTCAATGGCGTCTTTGTCCAGAGCGGCGAGTCTCCGCTCCGCGTCCCGCTGGTTGGCCAGCGCCTGCCGGGCCTGCGCGGCGCCGGCATTGGCGATTGCGACAAGATCTGCCTGGCGGCTGGCCTCGTGGGTTGCGATGATTCTGCCGTACGCGTTTGCCTGCCAGCACCAGGCGACACTGAATCCGATGCCAAACAACGCGAGGACTGCAAACCCGTAAGCCAACAGCTTTACGCGAATATCTGTCACGACAGCGCTCTCCGCACGCCCTCGGCGATCACTGCCGTCGAGTACGGCACGCCGCCATTCTCATGCTTGATGATTGCGACCGTGATGGCCGTCAGCGTTTGCAGGCTGCGCAGGTCGATCGGCTGATTGGGCTGCGCACCAACACCCGCAGCCACGGCCGTAATGTAAGACTCGGTATCGTTCTCCATACCCGGCGCCCACCGGTTGATCACTTCCCTCACGGTATCGATTCCAGTACCGCCCACGCGGGGCATTCCGTCCTTACCCCTGTAGGCCAAAATCAGCCTGGCCAGCGCGCGGATACCGTTCTCGGCAGTGTCAAACCTCGCGAAGCGCTTCTCGATAGCCGGATCCGGAGCCAACTGGCCCTGCCATTGATTGCGCGGGTTGTAGTCGATGTTGCCAGGGTTGTTGTTTCGAACGCCTCGGGTCATTGGGGGCATCTACTTTTCTCCAGACGTAAAAAACCCCGAACTTGTCGGGGTCTTGGTATATGGGGGGTTAATCGCCGAGCCTGATGCCCAGTCAGAAAGTTGCGGCCCGCCATTGCCTGGTGGGCATTCCTCTTCCTTAAGGGGCTTTGGGCTGCATCCTCCGCAGCTCTCATGAAAATGTCATGTGCGTTTAGGGTACGGAGTACGTCACCTCAAGGAGGCTCGGTTCAATATGTCCCTGCTTTCGACCAGCGATTACGGGATCATCTCACCGATTCGACGCGGCAGCATGCGGGCCATGTTGCCTCGCGCGTAGATCACGAAGAACAGGACGCAGACCATTACCAGCGTGAGCGGTGGCTGAACCACGGATGTAAACGAAGTGAAGTTGTAGGCAATCCGGTAGGCCTCTGCGGCATTGGCCCCGGCGAATATCCCGGCGACCGTACCGACGGCCTTGCGGTGGCTATGGGTGGGGGCTCGATAGCCGACCACGAACAGGAAGATCAACAGATGGCAGACGCCTCGCGTACCGAGGAGAAAATCGGGCATCACACTGGCAAGCCAGCTCAGTCCTTCATGGACGTAGTACAGGAATTCATTCATCGCGCTTGCCCCGCTGCATAAACGCCGGCATGAACCCTGCCAGCCATTCAACCCAGTCTGGTCGTGGGCCTCCATCAGCCCAACGCTTGAGAGAACCGACGACCCATGATGCGAGCGCCGATACGATACAGGCCGCGATTGCCGCAAGCCCGTTATATGACCCAAGTCCAAGGATAAATACCCCGACCAGGTATCCGATGATGCAGGAGCCGATCGCGTAGAACAGGCGAGAGCTCCAAGGCAGCGATGCTGACGCAGCGAGGAACATAAAGCATCCGCCGATCGAGCCCATCGCGAGCCCTTGATCGAACGTAAGGAGTGACCAGGACATAGCTACCCCTTCTCCATTTGCGGCACCAGTCACTGCGGCGCTGCTCACTATACTTACAGCGACCATACGGACCTCGTCCGACTCTTTCTCATAATGCCTCTATCGGGAAGCTGCTCATCTCGTGGCACCCAGAATCGGTGCGCATGACGAAGCCAGCGTTGAGGGCCTGAACAGGCCCATTCAGAAACGAAAAAGCCCGACACAGTGGTCGGGCTTTCGGTGTCAATCTGCTACAGACGCGGATATGACAGGATGGAAACATATTCGGACAGTCGGCCACGCTCTGTCAAGCTGCCGTTTCGTGAAACAAGCCCCGCTCGTCGAGCAACTGAATTCCAGCCTTGATCGCTTCGTCCAGCATGCCATTCATTGTCTCGTGGATGCTTGCCCGCCAACGTCTGCGCGTGCGCTCGGGCGTGCCCATGTTGTCGTCCCACCTGTTCATGTCGTAGATGTCGGCCTGCAGCACTCCGGTCGAGCGCTTCCCTTCCATGCCCGGTTTCTGCGGCTCAGCCCAGGTGAGCACTGCGTAAAACTTGAAGTGCTGGTGCGCGTGCGTGGCCACGATGCGCCCCAGCGCCTTGATGCTCTGCCCACGCACGGCAGGGTCCAGCGTGTACCGCGCAATCAAGGCGTCCCAGTGACGGGGCAGCAAGTGCTGGTGCAGGTGCCGGCGATGGTCGCAGTCCAACTTGAATCGTTCCTGCCGACCAAGGCCGCCATAACCTGCGCAGCCGCGATCGGCATCGACCCATCCCGCTGACGCTGGTTTACCCTCAGAGCCTGCGAGGAGGATGCGGACCAATACGGATACTTTGTTCATGCTGCTCTCCCCTTCAGCTCTCGCGTCAGCGAACGGTAATGCGCCGTCAGCGCCTTCAAATCGGCAGTCGAGTACCTTTCGAACTCATAAGGCTTTGTGGCTGCGCGCTCAGCTTTGTGATGCAGGCCGTAACTGGCTATCAAGACGATGGTCAGGACGATCCAGATTCGGTTGCTCATGCCGTGGCGCTCCGCTTGCGAAGTTCTTCGATGGCCGCCATGTGCTTGATCACGCGCTCATTGAGGTCGCGACGTTCGCGGCGGCGACGGTGAGCCTCGACCAGCTTGCGCTTGGTGTTTTGCAGGTACATGGCCTGCTTCAGTTCGCGAATCTTTTGAGCGACGTTTGCGGACGGCCCCGCAACTGTCCTGGTGAGCAAGCCCGCGATAGCACGACCGTCTTCTGTGACTGGTTCATGGCTCATGTCGGCGATCAGCAGCCGCGCACGCTCTTGAGAAATGCGCTGCAGCTCGGCGGCTTTGTTGATTGCTGCCACGCGGTGACCAGCGTCGAACCCAAGCGAGATGTGCCAGTTCACCGCAAGAGCGTGGGTGCGAGCCTCGGTGACAAACCGGTCGTAAGCGCTGATGAACGCCATGCGTGCGCCGATCTTGTCGCCGAGGTCCAGCACCGGGCGGGCGGCATTCAGGGCCAGCTGGATTTCGTCGGTCATCGCGACTGTGTCGAATTCATCGCTCGAGGTCAGTGCGATCGCCCACGCCTCATCGCGACCTGGACGGCCGTCCGCGGCCTGGATACGGCTGAGTACTGCAGCCAAGGTCAACTTGCTGGTCAGTTCCCGGCGGCAGGACTGAAGCGCCTGACGGATATCTGCCGCGGAGTGCTCAGCGAGATCTTCGGCGATCAGCTGAGCAGCGCCGGCGCTGAGGGTCTGGCCCAGCGTTTCGGCAGTGGCGCAGATCGCCCCGGCCAGTTGGGCGATTTCGTCATAGGAAAGCATTGCGCCGTCCTCCTTCGCGGATGTTCCGGGCAGCTTGCTGCGCGGCGTTGATATTGGCCTGGGTGTCTTCGATCTGGCGTGCGGTGCGGCCATTCATCTGGCGGCCGGTGGCCCACTGGGTGTGAAAAGCCTCGGCCTTGGCGATCAGGTTTGTCAGGCTGTGGCAATCGTTGACGATTCGGGCGTCGTTGATGGTCAGGTAGTACGCCGCGACACTGTGAGCAACGTCGATGCCGAGACGGTCAACCAGCTTGCCCAGCATTCCACCGGCCGCGGCGTTCCAGACCGGCCAGCACTGGTATCGCTTGCGATAAGCCATGGCGTAGTTAGCCCAGGCCTTGAAGGTTTTACAGGCTTGATCTTTGGGGCCCGGCATGTCGGCCGGAATCTCGACTCGGGGAGCGTCTGAACGGTCAACCTCAAGCACCAGACTACCGGACTGGGTCGGCCGCGCCGCACCCTCCGGCAAGTCCTGACTTCTATCCTGATGGGTATCCTGATGATTGATATCCTGATTTGTCGGAGATTTTTCCGATCCTTGCTCGGACTTTTCTCCGACCTTGTTCGGAGATTTATCCGAGATAGACCGGATTCTTTTCCGACCTTTATTTTCAGGTGGGGTGGGATATTTTTCCGACCCATCGCGCTTCTGATTCCACTCGGCAGCTTTCGCGGTCAGGCGAAAGAGCGTGATGCTCGACGTGCTCGACAGTTGGATAAGCCCCGCCTCGTCCAGCGCCTTCAACAGACGGTACGCCGTGTCTGGCTTGTCAGTGATCAACGGCAGTTCCTCAACGATCTTTGCCTTGCTCAGCGCGAAGAAGACGCCGTCGTCCGTGGTGACCGGCCTGGTCCAACTCGGGCAGCCGTAGAGGAATGCGAACAGCAGAGCTTGCTGCGAGTTAAGCCCCCACTCCAGCGCTTTTATCTGGTTGATGGTCACAGTGAATTGCATATCAGGCCTTCCCGACCATTCTGGCCAGTTCAACGAAGCGATCACCGTACCAATGCGGCTGCGTTTCGCGAGGGGATTGGGGGCTGGTGAGGTTCTTGCCGTAGGCGAGGCCCTTTTCAGTAACGCACCAGAAATCGACGGTTTCGCCCTTGGAGTTCCTGCGCTGCATCTGCTTCAGGTAGCCCAGACATGCAAGCGCGCGATTGAACGTCGCTGGCGCATACCGGATGCCGTGCTCTTTAAGCAGCGCGGTAGCAGATTTGGTGGGCATGGAGCTACCACCGGCGGCATCAGGCGCGGCGTCCACCGCATAGCCCGGCAGAAACTTCGGATCGAGACCGTTGTTCTCCGCGATCTTGATCAGCATGAGCATCTGGCTGGACGGCGCGGGCTTAAGCAGGCGCGTGAAGCATTCCATGATGGCGATCTCGCCGATCACCTTGGTGCCGTTCGCCTTGACGGTTTGGCGCCACGCGGCTTTGTCCTCAAGGTCGCTCCAGCGACGAATGACCGCATAGCGTATGCAGGCGCTATATCTGGTCATAAGCGTATCGGTGAGGTCACGGTCGAGATGAAAAGCGGTGGTGTATCCACACGCGTCTTTTTCCTCAGCGAAGCGGCCCAGAATCGGACCCTCTTTTTCGAGATCGCACATCATCTCGCGGATGTCGCGGAGCACATGCTTGTGTGCTTTGCGCGTGACGCTTGCGATTTCCCTGGATGACATCGTGCACGCAGTGTTTTGCCGACTATGAAAACGTGGCCCGACTTCTGGGGTACTGATCAAGGTTGGATGGCTGTGCATACTGGCCTCACTCGATTTACAAACAACCACCCTCTCCGGTGGCTTTTCTGTATCTGAACTTCAGGCGACCTTCAGAAACTGCTGGAGCACTTTCAGGCTGACAGTCACCTCGTTGACCCCATGTCGCCGATGTGCAGGAACACGCCGCACACGTGCTCGATGGTCAGGTGGCGGGCATCGTTGTCCGCATTTGCACACTGCAGCAGGCTCACATGCGCAACTCCGGTCTGCGCGGCCAGTGCCTCGGGCTGGCTGCCTTGCGCCGCCGGCGGGCACGCATCCAAAGAGTCTTCCATTCGTAACCTGACCAGCTCGTCGTGCATAAAATCGACGGCCTTCCCGGTGAGATAGCCTGGGTTGCCGAGGTGGTCGTTGTGAATTTGGCAATTGGTTGAGATATCGCATTTGACACGCTCTGAAATGGCCTTGCAGGTCGTGCCCGAGCCCAGCAGCGCATCCAGTTTTTTCGGAAGATCGGTAGCGGTCATGGCTGCCTCCCTGGTGGTTATGCACATGATCATGCACTGGTGCATATCTGTCAACGTTCCCCCTCTCTTGATGTATGCACCGCGCACAGCGACGATTGCACTTATGCATAAATCCATTGATAAAATTTTGGCCGAACTGATGCGACGGGACCGCCTGAGCCAGGTCGAAGTTTCCGCGCGCTCCAAAGTCGGTCAGTCCACTATCTCCAGAATCCTCAAGCCGAATGGGCCTAAAGGGATCAAAGAGCCGACTGACAAGCAGGTACGCCCGTTAGCCGAACTGTTCGGGATAACCACCGACCAATTGCGTGGCTATGCCCCTCTGGAAATCGGGATTGGTAACGAAACTCGAGAGGGTTCGGAGGCAGCGTCCGCAGCGGACAAGATTCGCGAGATGCTGGCGGGTAAGATGCTGGGCGATGATCGCCTGCAAAAGCTTCTGGCGGTTGCAGAAGGCGAGGAACCTGAAGACACAGTCGAAGTACTGGTAAACGATGCCTACAAGCCAGGCATCGGCAAGGTCGGCGATGAGGTATGGATCGCCCACTACGACGTGCGCGGCGCGCTGGGTGGCGGGGAGATTGCTCACGACTTCCCTGAAATGCTCCAGGATGTACGCGTCAGCCCTTCTCAACTTCGATCGATGGGCGTTGAATTCAAAGAGCACTATCACCTTAAGGTGATCACTGGCTGGGGTCAGTCGATGACGCCGACCATCAAGCATGGCGACCCTTGCCTGGTCGACATCAGCATCAAGGAATTTATCGGCGACGGTATCTACTACTTCTCGTATCAGGGCTTTCAGTACATCAAGCGCCTGCAGATGAAGGGCAAGGACAAATTCAAGATGATCTCGGATAACCGCAAGCATAAGGCCGAGGACATTTTCATCGATGAGACCTACATACAAGCACGCGTGCTGTTCGTGTGGAACGGGAATCTGGTCTGAGGTGACGCGGTACGGCATGGCAATCGGAGAGCCACTGACCTGCTAGCTCCCGGCTGAGCGGAAATTCAAGCGGAGGACCGCATGACTGGCCCAAGATCAGAGGAGGCGGCTGGACATGCCCTGGACGCCAGCCTCTTCCGCGTGCTGTTCTACCGGATGGCAGCGTGCCGCTTGTCGAAGCCGACAACTGGCTCACAGTAATCCCGCAAATCTCGGGCTTCTCCTGTCAGAAAGGCGCCGGCTCCTCGCTTTCAAACGGGTCCGCTGCTTGCGCGGGTTTTTCTTCCTTCTCTGACGGCTCCCACCTCAGCGTGATCGAAGCATCCTCATGGTTATGCGTCAGATCGATACCGTCCGCTTCTGAGATCGCATTCACGATCTCGTTCCACTCCCGCTCCCCGTCCGTATCCAGCCGATGAATTCTGACCTCGCGCCTTTCCTGCGCGATCGGGTGGTTGATCATCGACGACACGCGCAATGCCAAGCGCTCCATCCCGCTCATGCCGCTAGGTTGTGCGGATTTTACATCTCCATGAAGTGCCATAACTGCCTCCTTTGAATGCTGTATGTACATACAGTAATAGAGGACCTTTCTCACGAGCAAGGGGAAAATTTCGGAAATTTATATGCACCAGTGCATTGACATGCGGATTGCACGGGTGCATATTTTGCCCATCGCACCGTTAAACAGTGTGATAGGACCTCGATAGATCCGCAGCTCTTTAACAACCAGCGCCATGAACGACTACCTGGCTAAACCGGTCAGGTCACTCCCGGCACCATCGATGGGAGGTCAGTAAACCGAAGGAATGAACCGCTGCGCTTGTAAGGCGGACCGCGCCAGTTGAAGCCGTTGAGGGGCTCAGTCTGGCGAGGAGATGACCGAACTGTGCGAATGGCCCTTACAGGGGGGTGAGTGATATCCAACGATTTACTGATGCCGCTTCTACGCGGCGGCATTGGAAATACAAGGGAGGGTCAATGACGAAAAACCTGAGCCGAGTGGGTGATCCATCTCGCCAACTTCAGCGTGTATCGAGACAAGCACCGTGGCTGCGCGGCTCAGAGGCGCGTCGCGGCATTCCCGTCTTAACCAACTGCAGCCGTACACATCCTGAACCATCCTCCTGCGCATTCCGAGAGTGCGCAGTGGGATGCGGATGCCCGCATCGACCGTTGGAAGGCAATCGTGCCAGGCCAATGATCTTTATTGTCAGGAGTATTCATCATGACCGTAAACGTCAGTAATCTTACGATCGCAACACCGGTAGCAACATCGGCAACCAACCCGGTTGCACTTGAGCTGAATGGGGCTCAAGCCATTGCGCAGTTCCCCAGCGTTGTCACCGTCCTTCCGGACGGATCGCTGCAACTGTCGGCGCCCACCAAAGGCGCATCCAGCAAGAGCACGCACCGAACACGGTGCGAATGGAAAGAGTCGGTCTACTGGTCGCTCGCCAGTGCTTTGGAACACATCAACTATCAAGAGATGACCGTGACGAAGGTCAACTCCGCTCAGAAAGTCGTCATCTCGCAGATGCATGTGAAAGGTGACGACAGTCCCGCGATCAAGGTGTTCTGGCAAAAAGGGAACATCACCATGGGCTTCCGCCAGAGCTACAACCAGACGGACCCGGTCAACACGACCGTGCTGAAAGGTGTGCCGCTGGGCGCGAAGTTCAAAGTCACCATCCGCGTGACATCGGCGGGCCTCGCGAAGGTGACCGTCAACTACAACGGCAACGTGGGCACGTCCGCAGACCTGCAGCTTGATTCGTCGTGGAATTCGCAGGTGTTCGACTTCCATGGCGGCGTCTACAACCAGATCGACTTCACCGACGCAACGCCGGCTGAGGATGGCTCGATCTGCATCATCAGCGATCTGTCGATTACGCACGCTTGACAAGCTGACAGCCGGGAAAGACCGGCACCCTCTCCCACTCGCAAGACCGCATCAGCAGATGCCTGGCCACCTTCACGGTGGGTTTGGTCACCCGGGTCAGGCATCTGACTCATGCGATCTACTGACTCGGCACGCAGGCGACTCGCAATAAACCTTCCCTGTTTGATCGCAGCGCCACGGCAACGGCATGGCGCAAGGAGCTTTTGTGTCCACACGTAATCCAGCGCCAGTGGCGCACGAGCAGCAGCTTCACATCATCCCGCATGCCGCCACCAGCACCAGCGCCCTCGTTCTGGATGGCGACAGTCTGGACAAGATGATGCGCCTGGCGGAAGTCATGGCCACCGGCCGCGTCACCTTGCCGAAGCACTTCATCGGCAACTCCGCCGACTGTCTGGCCGTGATCATGCAGTCCATGCAGTGGAAGATGAACCCTTTCGCAGTGGCGCAGAAAACGTACTTGGTCAATGGCGTTATCGGCTACGAAGCACAGCTCGTCAACGCGGTGATCGCCACCTGCGCACCAGTCGTGGATCGACTGCACTACGAGTGGTTCGGCGAGTGGGAAAAGGTGGTCGGCAGGTTCACGATCAAGAGCGGCGACAAGGGCGAGTACCGCGTACCCGGCTGGAAGATGCAGGACGAGGAAGGCTTGGGCGTGAAGGTCTGGGCCACCTTCCGCGGTGAAGACGAACCGCGAGTGCTGGAGCTGCTGCTCGCTCAAGCCCGAACCCGCAACAGCACGCTGTGGGCAGACGACCCCCGCCAGCAACTGGCCTATCTCGCGACCAAACGCTGGTCGCGCCTCTATTGCCCTGATGTGATCCTCGGCGTCTGCAGCCCTGATGAACTTGAAGAAAGCGCTCCGCGCCTTCGAGACATGCCCCCGGTTCGCGAAGAACCCTCAGGTGGCCTGCCGCCCTACCCCGATGACAAACTCAACGAGAACCTGCCGAAGTGGCAGAAGTCAGTCGACGCTGGCAAATCCTCGCCTGAGCACCTGATCGCCACCATCAGCGGCAAATACACCCTGAACGAGCAACAGATCGAGCAGATCAACAATCTCGCGCCCATCGAAGGAAAATCCGCATGAAGATCGTTAACGTTGCCCACGGTTCTCTCGGGTCGCATGCGCTTCGTGGCAACTTGCACACCGCGTAAGCCCCCCGGGCGATGATGGGCGACGCGAAGCAGATGAAGCAGAGTTGCTGCACGCCAGGAAGACCGGTCTTGATCCGGATATCCCTGCCCCGCGCTGAGCATCGAGGTCACGGGCACGGTTACCGCCAGCAATCTAAAACAGTTTGGGGCTCATTCACTGGCTATCTTCGGGTCCATCAACACTGTCCTGCAGACAAACTTCCATTTTGCCGATGCCGAGAAAACACGATGGCAATGGCGGAATTGTCTGCGCACTCAGTTCTGTCAGCCCGCAGTAACCGCCACAAGTTACATTCCGAAAAGTAACCTGTCTTGGTTACAGAAATACCACGCTCAGCGAAAGCGGTCGACGCCGCCAAATGTCGAAGCTCTCCTTTGCAACCAAGGCTGGAAGAAAAAAGATGCCGGACTTTCATGAGGTCAAACCGCCCTCGCGGCATCTGTACAAAGAAGGCGGAAAAGACGGGCAGAAGATTGCCGGGCGCGCCAGCGAGGAAATGACTGAAAGCTCTCAGGGGATGACGCAGAGGTCGTATGGTCGGACGCTATTCCAGACCTCGGTATCAGCAAAATCGCTAGATAGTCTTGCGCGGGTTTTGCGCCGCCCAAAAATGAAAAAGGGAATCAAGCCGGTAAGTGGCTGATTCCCTTTACAAAATATGGTCGGGACGGAGTGATTCGAACACTCGACCCCTAGCACCCCATGCTAGTGCGCTACCGGACTGCGCTACGCCCCGACTAGGCGTGAATCTGTTGCGGCTTCTTGCGAAAGCGTCGAGGAATATACCCTAAGCTTTTGAATGATGGAAGTATTTCAGTGAACAACGTCAGTGACGTAGCACTACCAAGACATCTTCCAGCTCTGCAATCATCTGCTTGATCAACTGCTTGTACTGCAGGGAATCATCCTTGACCTCATCGCTGGACATGCGCAGACGCGCGCCGCCTATGGTGAAGCCCTGATCGTAAAGCAGTGCGCGGATCTGCCGGATCATCAGCACATCCTGGCGCTGATAATACCGGCGATTCCCGCGACGCTTGACCGGGTTGAGCTGAGGAAATTCCTGTTCCCAATAACGCAGAACGTGCGGTTTCACCGCGCAGAGCTCGCTGACTTCACCGATGGTGAAGTAGCGTTTGCCGGGAATGGGCGGTAGCTCGTCGTTATGACTTGGTTCCAGCATAAGCCTCAACTCGGGCCTTCAGTTTCTGCCCTGGGCGAAAGGTGACCACACGGCGAGCCGTAATCGGAATTTCTTCCCCTGTCTTGGGATTTCGACCCGGTCGCTGGCGTTTATCTCGCAGGTCGAAATTGCCGAAACCGGACAATTTGACCTGCTCGTTATCTTCCAGAGCGTGCCTGATTTCCTCAAAGAACAGCTCAACCAGTTCCTTGGCTTCTCGTTTATTCAGGCCTAGCTCTTCGTACAGACGTTCGGCCATCTCAGCTTTCGTCAGAGCCCCCATACGCTACTTCCTTAACGTGGCGTTTAACCTTTCCTCAAGCGAGGTGAGAATTTGCTGCGTCGAAGCGTTTACCTCATCGTCAGTAAGAGTGCGCGATGGATGTTGCCAGGTCAAGCCAACTGCAAGGCTTTTTCTATGCGGATCAATGCCTTTACCCTGATAAACATCAAATAGCCTGAGGTCCGTCATCCATTCCCCTGCATTTTCACGGATAACGTCCAGAACGGCGGTCGCCGCTACGTCACGATCGGCCAGCAAGGCCAAGTCGCGGCGCACTTCCGGGAAGCGCGACAGCTCACGGAATTTCGGCAGACGCCCCTCCGCCACCTCCGCCAGCACCAGTTCGAAAACAAACACCGGGCGATCCAGCCCGAGGGTTTTCGCCAGCTCCGGGTGCAACGCTCCGAGATAACCGACCTCACGACCGTTACGTTCGATCCGGGCGGTCTGGCCGGGATGCAGCGCTGGATGCTTGCCCGGTACGAAACGGAAATCATCCAGTGCGCCCGCGAAGCCCAGAACGGCTTCGACATCGGCCTTGACGTCGAAGAAATCGACCGCATCACGACCCTGCGCCCAACCTTCCGGCAGACGACTGCCGCAAATCACACCTGCCAGCATAGGCTCTTGTTTCAAACCTTCCAGCTGGCCGACGAAACGCAGGCCACTCTCGAACAGGCGTACGCGATCCTGCTGGCGATTGAGGTTGTGCTGCAAGGCCTTGACCAGCCCCGGCCACAGCGAAGAGCGCATTGCGGCCATGTCGGCGGAAATCGGATTGGCAAGCAGCAGTGGCTCGACACCCGGATTGAACAGCTCGAACCATTTCTGATCGATGAAGCTGTAAGTGATCGCTTCCTGATAGCCGCGGGCAACCAGCAGACGGCGCAGCGCAGGCAGATCGCCCTTCGCTTCGGTGCGTGGCTGCGGAGCCAGGCGTGCTTGTGGATAGCGGACAGGCAAGCGGTTGTAGCCGTAGAGGCGCGCCAGCTCTTCGATCAGATCGACTTCCAGAGTGATGTCGAAACGATGACTAGGCACGTCCACACGCCATTGACCGCCCGACTCGGCCGTCACAGTCAGACCCAGCGCGGTGAGCAGACGCTCGACCTCGGCGGTGTCCATTTTCATGCCGAGCATCTGCTCGATGCGATCGGCGCGCAGTGTCACTGGCGCGACAGACGGCAGATGCTGCTCGCTGACCGCTTCAATGACCGGGCCCGCTTCGCCACCGGTGATTTCCAGCAACAGACCCGTGGCCCGCTCCATCGCTTCACGAGCCAGCTGCCAGTCAACGCCGCGCTCGTAACGATGCGATGCGTCAGTGTGCAGACCGTAGGAACGCGCCTTGCCGGCAACCGCGATGGTGTCGAAAAATGCGCTTTCAAGGAAAATGTCGCGGGTGCTGGCAGAAACGCCGCTGTGCTCGCCACCCATCACACCGGCGATTGCCAGCGCACGCTGATGGTCAGCGATCACCAGTGTATCGGCGCGCAGGCTGACCTCCTGCCCATCGAGCAGTACCAGTTTCTCACCCTCTTGCGCCAGGCGCACGCGGATCCCGCCGTTGATTTCGGCGAGATCGAAGGCGTGCAGCGGCTGCCCCAGTTCGAGCATCACGTAGTTGGTGATGTCGACAATGGCATCGATGCTGCGCACTTCCGAACGACGCAGGCGCTCGACCATCCACAGCGGCGTTGGCTTGCTCACGTCGACGTTACGGATTACACGACCCAGGTAACGCGGACAGGCATCCGGCGCCAGCACCTCGACCGGACGCACTTCATCGTGAGTCGCAGGAATGGTGGCCACCTGAGGACGTGTGACTTCGGCGTCGTACAGAGCGCCGACCTCGCGGGCCAGACCTGCAACCGACAGGCAGTCGCCGCGGTTAGGCGTAAGGTCGACCTCGATGCTGGCATCGTCCAGCTGCAGGAATTCACGGAAATCCTTGCCCACCGGCGCGTCAGCCGGCAACTCCATCAAGCCGTCGTTGCCTTCGCCGACCTGCAGCTCCGCCTGAGAGCACAACATGCCTTTGGACTCGACGCCGCGCAGCTTGGCCTTCTTGATCTTGAAGTCGCCGGGCAGTTGCGCGCCAATCATCGCGAACGGAATCTTCAGGCCAGGGCGCACATTGGGTGCGCCACAGACCACCTGAAAGGTTTCGGCGCCATTGCTCACCTGACACACGCGCAGTTTGTCGGCGTCGGGGTGCTGTTCGGTGCTCAGCACTTCGCCCACGATCACACCGCTGAATTCACCGGCAGCCGGGGTCACACTGTCGACTTCCAGACCGGCCATCGACAGACGGGCCACCAGATCGTCACGGGAGACTTGCGGGCTTACCCAGCCACGCAGCCATTGTTCACTGAATTTCATCCTGCTCTCCTAATAAGTTCGTTACGGGCGACCTAGCGAAATTGCGCGAGGAACCGCAAGTCGTTGTCGAAGAACAGGCGCAAGTCATTGACGCCGTAACGCAGCATGGCCAGACGCTCTGCGCCCATGCCGAAAGCGAAGCCCTGGAACTCTTCCGGGTCGATGCCGGACATGCGAAGCACGTTCGGGTGAACCATGCCGCAACCCATCACTTCCAGCCAGCCGGTCTGCTTGCAGACACGACAGCCTTTACCGCTGCACATCACGCATTCCATGTCGACTTCGGCGGATGGCTCGGTGAACGGGAAGTAGGAAGGACGGAAACGCACTGCCAGTTCTTTTTCAAAGAACACGCGCAGGAACTCTTCGATGGTGCCTTTCAGGTCCGCGAAGTTGATATCGCGGTCCACCAGCAGGCCTTCGACCTGATGGAACATCGGAGAGTGAGTAATATCGGAGTCGCTGCGATACACGCGTCCAGGACAGACAATGCGGATCGGCGGCGTGTTCGCTTCCATGGTGCGGACCTGAACCGGCGAGGTGTGGGTGCGCAGCAGCATGTTGGCGTTGAAATAGAAGGTGTCGTGCATCGACCGGGCCGGGTGATGGCCTGGGATGTTGAGCGCCTCGAAGTTGTGATAGTCGTCCTCGACCTCTGGGCCCTCGGCGATGCCGTAGCCGATGTGGGTGAAGAACTGTTCGATTCGTTCCAGAGTCCGGGTGACCGGATGCAGGCCACCGGTGGTCTGGCCGCGGCCAGGCAGGGTGACGTCAATCGACTCGGCGGCGAGCTTGGCGGCGAGATCCGCCTGCTCGAACGACGCCTTGCGCGCGTTGAGAACCTCTGTGACACGCTCCTTGGCAACGTTGATCAGCGCACCGACTTGCGGACGCTCTTCAGCGGGCAGATTCCCCAGGGTCTTCATCACCTGAGTCAATTCACCCTTCTTGCCGAGGTAGTGAACCCGGATTTGCTCCAGGGCGTTGATATCTTCGGCGCTTTGCACAGCCTCAAGTGCTTGAGAGACCAGCGCGTCCAGGTTTTCCATGTACAGACTCCAGATACGAAATAGGGGAAGAGCTTACAAGGCTCTTCCCCTATTTATGACGTTTAACACCGAACCCCGAGCGGGGTCCGGTGATTGCCGGGGACTTAGGCCAGAGTGGCTTTAGCTTTCTCGACAATCGCAGCAAACGCCGCTTTTTCGTTCACTGCCAGATCAGCCAGAACCTTACGGTCGATTTCGATCGACGCTTTTTTCAGGCCAGCGATGAAACGGCTGTAGGACAGACCGTTGATACGCGCACCGGCGTTGATACGAGCGATCCACAGAGCGCGGAACTGACGTTTTTTCTGACGACGGTCACGGTAGGCGTATTGGCCTGCCTTGATTACCGCTTGCTTGGCAACACGGAATACGCGTGAACGCGCGCCGTAGTAGCCTTTAGCAAGTTTCAGAATTTTTTTGTGACGCTTACGGGCAATGACGCCACGCTTTACACGAGCCATGAGTTACTTCCTCTATTCTTGATCAAAATTAACGAAGGCGCAGCATGCGCTCGACTTTTGCCACGTCGGACGGATGCAGCAGGCTGCTTCCGCGCAGTTGACGCTTACGCTTGGTCGACATTTTGGTCAGGATGTGGCTCTTGAAAGCGTGCTTGTGCTTGATGCCATTCGCGGTTTTCAGAAACCGCTTAGCTGCACCACTTTTAGTCTTCATCTTTGGCATGTTCGGATACTCCGCATTCAGTTGATAAACATAACCGCAAGGCCTGCCGTGCCCTGGTGGTTATTTCTTCTTTTTCGGGGCGATGACCATGATCAGCTGGCGTCCTTCCATCTTAGGATGCTGTTCGACCGAACCGTATTCGAGCAGGTCAGCTTCAACCCGCTTCAACAGCTCCATCCCCAGCTCCTGGTGGGCCATCTCACGACCGCGAAATCTCAAGGAAATCTTGGCCCTGTCCCCGTCACTCAGGAAACGTACCAGGTTGCGTAGTTTTACCTGGTAATCCCCTTCCTCCGTCCCTGGACGAAACTTGATTTCTTTAATCTGTACTTGCTTCTGGTTCTTCTTCGCCGCAGCTACCTGCTTCTTCTTCTCGAAGATGTGCTTGCCGTAGTCCATGACGCGACAGACAGGTGGTACTGCGTCGGCAGAAATTTCCACCAAATCCAGTTTGGCTTCTTCAGCGATACGAAGCGCTTCATCAATCGAGACGATGCCAATCTGCTCGCCGTCAGCGCCAATTAACCGAACCTCGCGTGCCGAGATATTCTCGTTGATCGGGGCTTTCGGTGCAGCTCGTTTATCTTGTCTCATTTCACGCTTAATAATAATTACTCCGAATCTTGGCGACCACGCCGGGAAACCGCTTGTGCGAGGAACTCCGAGAATTGGGCGACCGGCATGGAGCCGAGGTCTGCGCCTTCACGGGTACGCACAGCGACAGTTTGCGTTTCAACCTCCCGATCTCCGATGACGAGGAGATAAGGAACCTTGAGCAAAGTATGCTCGCGGATTTTAAAGCCGATCTTTTCATTTCTCAAGTCGGACTTGGCACGAAATCCGCTTTCGGCCAGTGTTTTTTCCACCTCAAGGGCAAAATCTGCCTGTTTATCAGTGATATTCATGATCACTGCCTGAGTCGGAGCCAGCCACGCAGGGAAAGCACCTTCGTAGTGCTCGATCAGAATTCCGATGAAACGCTCGAAGGAACCCAGGATCGCGCGGTGCAGCATGACCGGATGCTTGCGTCCGTTGTCCTCCGAAACGAATTCGGCGCCCAGACGGATCGGCAGGTTGAAATCGAGCTGCAATGTACCGCATTGCCAGACGCGACCCAAGCAGTCCTTCAGGGAAAATTCGATTTTCGGACCATAGAATGCACCCTCGCCCGGCTGCAGATCATAAGGCAGGCCCGCGCTGTCGAGCGCTGCCGCCAGGGCCGCTTCGGCGCGATCCCACAGATCGTCCGAGCCGACGCGTTTTTCAGGACGGGTCGAGAGCTTCATTTCGATGTCGTGGAAACCGAAATCCGCGTAGACATCCATGGTCAGCTTGATGAACGCCGCCGACTCCGCTTGCATCTGCTCTTCAGTGCAGAAAATGTGCGCGTCGTCCTGGGTAAACGCGCGCACGCGCATGATGCCGTGCAGTGCGCCAGAGGGTTCGTTGCGATGGCATGCGCCGAATTCGGCCAGACGCATCGGCAGCTCGCGGTAGCTTTTCAGACCCTGGTTGAACACCTGCACGTGGCACGGGCAGTTCATCGGCTTGATCGCGTAGTCGCGGCTTTCCGATTCGGTGGTGAACATGTTCTCGGCGTAGTTGGCCCAGTGCCCGGACTTCTCCCACAGGGAGCGGTCCACGACCTGCGGAGTCTTGATCTCCAGATAGCCGTTTTCGCGCTGAGTCTTGCGCATGTACTGCTCGAGAACCTGGTACAGGGTCCAGCCGTTCGGGTGCCAGAACACCATGCCAGGCGCTTCTTCCTGGGTGTGGAACAGGCCCAGACGCTTGCCGATCTTGCGATGGTCGCGTTTCTCGGCTTCTTCGATGCGCTGGATGTATGCGGCGAGCTGCTTCTTGTCTGCCCAGGCGGTGCCATAAACACGCTGCAATTGCTCGTTCTTGGCGTCGCCGCGCCAGTAAGCGCCGGACAACTTGGTCAGTTTGAACGACTTGAGGAAACGCGTGTTCGGCACGTGCGGGCCACGGCACATGTCGACGTATTCTTCGTGGTAATAAAGGCCCATGGCCTTCTCGTTCGGCATGTCTTCGACCAGACGCAGCTTGTAGTCTTCGCCGCGGGCCTTGAACACTTCGATCACTTCCGCGCGCGGGGTGACCTTCTTGATGACGTCGTAATCCTTTTCGATCAGCTGCTGCATACGCTGCTCGATCGCCGCCATGTCATCAGGCGTGAAGGGGCGCTCGTAGGCAATATCGTAATAGAAGCCGTCATCGATGACCGGGCCGATGACCATCTTGGCCGTCGGGTACAACTGTTTGACCGCGTGACCGACCAGGTGCGCGCAGGAGTGACGAATGATCTCCAGGCCTTCCTGATCTTTCGGGGTGATGATCTGCAGGCTCGCGTCGGCATCAATGATGTCGCTGGCATCGACCAGTTGGCCGTTGACCTTGCCTGCGACGGTGGCTTTTGCCAGGCCTGCGCCGATGGAAGCCGCGACTTCCGCTACGGAAACCGGGTGATCGAAAGAACGTTGACTGCCGTCGGGAAGAGTAATAGTTGGCATGGCGCCTCCTCTCCTAGTGGTGACCCCTACCAAAGGTCACGTGGGTTGGGATAGAGCCAGTACGCGATTCGGTGGTGTACCTGCCTCACAGTGGCAGGAGCCCAAAGGGCCAACCTTTAACCGAACCAGAGTGACTGGAATTTAACGAAATCGACAGAACCAGCAGCATGAAAAAACTGCACTGCGAACCGCGAGCGAATCTGCAGGACGCGCATCCTAGCACAGCCGCGCCGCGCGAGGTCAGATAAACGGTATTAGATGGCCGTGAAAGCCGCCCACCCGTTGCGTGGGAAATGTCAGCGCACTGAACTGGCGCGAATCGACGCCGTCAGATGAACCGAGGCCCGGATCAAGGCCTGCCAAATTCGAAGGTCCATCGACAAAAAGGAACAAGCCATGAAGCTCCTACGTGTTGCCGCCCTCCTCGCGCCGCTGGCGTTGACTCTCCCGATCAGCGCTCACGCCGCCATGGACGCAAAGACCAAAAACACCTATATGACCGAATGCACCGCCGCAGCCACCCAGAACAACCCGGGTCTGGACGCCAGTGCGGTGAAAGCGCATTGCGAATGTGGGGCGCAGCAGATCAACAAGAACTTCTCGGACAAGGAGATCGCGTCGCTGAATGACAAAACGACGCCTCCGAGTACCGAAATGACCTCGCGACTGCAGAAAGCCGTGGGTGAAAATTGCCTGAAGGGCAAAAAATAAAAAATTTACATTTCGTCGTAGTGGCCGTTTGAGCACATGTCACCGGTGCCATCAGTTAGCCGCTGAAGCCCCCGTATTTCGTGGGCTTCAGCCAGGCCGGACGCCTCGGCACTGCGAGAAAAGCGTCATTGAAGTGAGCTCATGACAAATCATTTCGGCGTATATATTCAGTGCTGCGCCGCAAAGTTCTAATCGAAAAAGTCCAGCATTCACACAATTCGACTATGATAGCCCTCGTGTGCCCAGTTGGCCTGAGCAGCACAGCACTACTGAAAATTATGTTTCTGGAGATACACCATGTCTAATCGCCAAACCGGCACCGTAAAATGGTTCAACGATGAAAAAGGCTTCGGCTTTATCACTCCACAAGGTGGCGGTGACGACCTGTTCGTACACTTCAAGGCCATTGAGTCCGACGGTTTCAAAAGCCTGAAAGAAGGCCAGACTGTCTCCTTCGTGGCTGAGAAAGGCCAAAAGGGCATGCAAGCCGCTCAGGTTCGTCCGGAGTAATCCGAGCGTGCTGAAAAAACCCCGTCACTGACGGGGTTTTTTTATGCCTGTCACGACGCTCAACCGCAGTTGACCCGGTTAACGGTGCCTGCCTGATCGGTGTTCAGGTTCAGGCGTTCGGAACGGTATTCCAGCGTGACCATATCGTTGGGGCCCAGCACACGGGCCATTTGAGCACCCGCTTTGGCTCGGGCCTGATCCAGCAAGGCCGGGGATGCCGATTTGCCGACCGCGAACTGAGCGGCGGCTGCATCACAACGGGAATCACTGGCAGCGGCAGCGCTTGAGCTTTCAGCAGGCTGCGATGAGGAATCGGATGTACTGCTGCAACCTGCCAGCAATGCCGCCATTAATACCAGACCCGATGATGCGTATTTCCAGGGCATACAGCCTCCTTTAGTAAACGTGAACCAGCCTCACTGCGACAGCGACCTGCCAGCTTTGTTTCGCCGACGTAGGCCAAAAGGGGCGCGCACGGCTCAAGGTTCAGAAGTCTGCCCGAGCCATCCTCGGATCGGGGCAAACAAATCGTCACAAAACGTTTGCTACCTTACGCTGCGCACCGGCCGCGTCAGTAGATGTCCACATAATCGGAAACCGGATTGGCCCAATTGTCGCGCAGCGCGTTGTAGATCTGCGCGACCCACACCGCGTCGCTCGCGGCGACAGGCCCCACGCACCCGGAGCCCGCCGCCCAGGTTTCCAGGCGAAACAGCAAGCCTTCAAGGTCGGTTCCGCCTACGGCCTGCGAGGACATCCAGGCCTGGCCCGCGCGACTGACGCGCAGTTGGTTGTGCACGCGGTCATCAGCAGCGGCGATCATGTCGCGGACAGCGTCATGGGTAAACGCCTGGGGGTTGGTCAGATCGATAGACACGGGAATCTTCCTGGCTTGATGACAGACAATTCTGTCACGCGCCGTTCCCTCATGCCTAAGTAGCAGTGCGTTATGACCAATGAAGTGCTCTACTGCACCGCCTGTGCAAGATCTCAGAAGCAGGCTTTGGAATCAGGTTTCGATATTTTCAGGGTGAACGAACGACATGGCCATCGTCTCTATCGATGCTGACATCAAGGCCAAATGGCCGCAGGGGCATTGCGCCCACAGCCCGGGCAGTGCGGAAGAGCTGGCGATCATCGCGATTGATCTGCTGGTCAAGGAACTGGGCACCGACGGTGCCCAGGGATTCATGAATCAGGTGTTTCTGCGCCACACGGTGGGCGCCCTGAGCGACGCCTGATGCCGATTACTTGAGCCGCCCCAGGCGCTGGGTCAGCAGGTCGAAGAAACCCTGTGCATCGCCATTGCCGACCCAGAACACATTTTTGTTCTGAGCCAGCGTGTCGTACCAGTCAGCGATGGTCTGACCGAAACCCGGGCCCTCACGGTTGTCGATGACCAGATTCACCGACCTGCCGCTGAACAGCTCCGGCTTGAGCAACCAGGCAATGACGCTGGCGTCGTGCACCGGCCCACCGGGCAGCCCGTAATGGATCATGTCGGCTTTCACGTACTCGTTGAGGATGCTGCTGACCAGCTTGCCGGCCTGATTGTTCAACCCTTCAAGCTGGCGAATGCGCGAGTCGCTGGTGAGGATTTTGTGCGTTACGTCGAGCGGCACGTAGGTGAGCTTGACGCCGCTGGCCAGCACGACTTTGGCCGCATCCGGATCGGCGTAAATGTTGAATTCGGCCACTGGCGTGATGTTGCCGCCGTTGAAGTGCGCGCCGCCCATCACCACCACTTCTTTGATCCCTTGAGTGATTTCGGGGGCCTGAACCAACGCCAGCGCCAGATTGGTCTGCGGCCCGAGCATCGCGATCGTGATGCTGTGGGGCGCCGCCTTGCTCAGCGTATCGACCAGGTATTGCACCGCATTGCCGGTGGCCAGCGGTTTAGCCGGCTCATGCACGTCGACGCCCGGCAAGCCCTCCTTGCCGTGAATGTTTTCCGCGTAAATCGGCGAGCGCACGAGCGGTCTGCCGGCGCCTGCGTAAACCGGCACGTCCTCGCGCCCCGCCCACTCCCGCGCCAGTCGCGCATTGCGCGAGGTCTTGTCGATGCGCACGTTGCCCGCCACCGTGGTGATGGCGAGCACGTTCAATTCCTGCGGCGACGCCAGTGCCAGCAGCAGCGCCACCACGTCGTCGGCACCCGGATCGGTGTCGATGATGAGGTCGCGCTTTTCAGCCGCATGCAGCGCTCCGGCAGATAAAAGGGTCAATAGTGCGGCACTCCTGAGCAATCCAGAAAAATAACGACGGCATGTGTGCATAGGAAACTCCCTGTTTCTCGTTTGAATCGGGTCGGTCAAAAAACCACGCCGGCCACCAGCGCGATATTGGTATAGGGCTGGCATTCGCCCGTGCGCACGATCGCGCGAGCGTTGCGGCTGAGCTGCTTGAGCGCGTCATGGCTGACCAGACGACGTTCGCCGAGCTGCCCCGATGCGGTCAGCGTATCCACCGATGCCAGCGCAGGGGGCTGCCTGACCAGCATTTCATCGGCCAGCACATGGTGTTCGACCTGCATCTCCGTCAGCACTGTGTCGAGCACGCTGAGGAAATCCGGGACGCCATGGGTCAGCGCCAGGTCGATCAGCTCAACGCCCGGCGGCACAGGCATGCCAGCGTCGACAATCATCAGAATGTCACCGTGCCCCAGTGACGCGACGACGCGAGACAGGGCGATATTGAGCAAAGGTGTCTTTTTCATAACGGCTGGCCTTATGGCGTGTAAGCGAGGACTTCGGATGCTGCTGGAATGGAAGGCTGCGCCCCCGAACGGGTGACAGACAACGCCGCAGCGATCTGTCCGAAGCGGATGGCTTCGGATTCGGATTTGCCTTCGGCCAGCGCCGCCGCAAAGCCGCCCACGAACGTGTCGCCGGCAGCCGTCGTGTCGACCGGCTTGACCTTCGGCGCCGGGAAGTGCTCGGAGCGCGCACTGGTCGCAAACAACGCGCCCTGCTCGCCCAGTGTCACGATGACTTTGCTCACACCCGCAGCCAGCAGGGCCGAGGCGGCGGGGTCTGCCGTCGCGATGCTGTCCACCGCAAGCCCCGTGAGCGCGGCAGCCTCGCTCTCGTTGGGGATCAGGTAATCGATCCAGGCGTACCATTCGGCCGGCAACGGACCACTGGCCGGTGCCGGATTGAGGATCACGGTCTTGCCCAGTTCCCTGCCCCGCTTGAGGACGTGTCCTACCGTTTCCATCGGCACTTCCAGCTGACAGACGATCACTTGGGCCTGATCCAGCAACGCGTCGAAGCTGTCGACGACCGAGGGCGTCACGTGCCCGTTGCCGCCTGCGACGATCACGATCGCGTTCTGACTGCTGTCATCGACAACGATCAGGGCCACACCGGTGGACTCACCGTCTACACGGGTCACGGCCTGGCAGTCGATGCCTTCGTCGATCAACGCCTCGCGCAGTTGCTCGCCATAAGCGTCGTCGCCCACGCAGCCGATCATGGCGACACTGGCGCCCAGCCTCGCGGCCGCCACGGCCTGATTCGCGCCCTTGCCACCCGGCACGGTCACGAACGACTGACCGGCGAGGGTCTCCCCGGCGCGCGGCAGACGTGGCGCACGGGTCACCAGATCCATGTTCAGGCTGCCTACTATCACTACTTTTGCTTGCATGACGTCTTTACTCTTCAATCCGGACCCAGTGCCCGGCTCAACGAAACTCGGTGAATGCATTGATGGGTGGCGCGGTGGACTCACGCAACACGATGCTCGGCGCGACGATCAGTTGTTCGACCGGCGTGGAGCCCGGCGTCGAGATGCGCCTGAGCAGCAGTTCGGCCGCACGCTCGCCCAGTTGCAGAATCGACTGCCCGACAGTGGTGAGCGCCGGGTACACATACTGGCTCATCTGAATATCGTCGAAACCGATCACTGACAGATCGGCCGGTACGCGGATATTTCGCTCGGCAGCCGCACGCAACACGCCTATGCCAACCATGTCGTTGGCCGCGAAGATCGCCGTGGGCCGATCGTCAGACAGCAGTTTGCCTGCCGCCTGATAGCCGCTCGGCCCGGTGAAATCGCTTTCCACGATCCAGCGCTCAGGCACCTCGATCGCCGCTTCCTGCATGGCCCGCCGATAACCGGCCAGACGCATCCGCGCCACGCTGGTCTCGGCCGGACCGCAGATGCAGGCGACATGCCGATGGCCCAGCGACAGCAGATGCGACGTCGCCAGATACGCGCCCAGCTCATGATCGATGCGCACCAGATCCGCGGTGACGTTTTCCAGATCGCGGTCGACGATGACCATCGGCGTTCGGACCGTCGACAGCCCTTCGACCAGACTGTCGCCGCCGCCCACGGAGGACACAATCAGGCCATCCACGCGCTTTTCCAGCAAGACCCGCAAATAATTGCGCTGCTTGTCGGGGTTATCGTCGGAGTTGCAGAGGATCACGCAGAAGCCGTTGCGCTCGCAGTAGTCCTCGATTCCCCGCGCCAGCTCGGCGAAATACGGGTTGATACCGTTGGGGATCAGCAGCCCGATGGTCGCGGTCGCCTTGGCCTTGAGCGAGCGGGCAACGGCACTGGGGACATAATTCAACTGTTCGATGGCCGCTTCGACTTTCTTGCGCACCTCGTCACTCACCGGCCGGGTTCTGTTCAGAACATGCGACACCGTGGTGTAGGAAATGCCGGCAATCGCCGCTACATCCTTGATGGTGGCCATATCAGCCGCGCCGCCGTGCGCGGTTGCTGCGGTAGGTGTCGAGCACGACGGCGACGACGATCACTGCACCTGTGATGATGCGTTTGGTTGGCTCGGTGGCGCCGATCTGGGCAAGCCCTGCGGCCAGCACTGAGATGATAAGGACCCCGAAGAACGTGCTGATCACCGAACCGCGCCCGCCCATCAGGCTGGTACCGCCGATGACCACCGCCGCAATGACTTGCAGCTCCAGCCCGGAACCTGCGTTGGGATCGGCAGCCTCCAGCCGGGAGATCTGGAACAGCGCGGCAACACCGGCCAGCAGACCCATCAGCGAAAACACCAGGATTTTGTACGGCTTGGGATTGATGCCCGCCAGACGCACGGCTTCTTCGTTAGTGCCGATGCCGATCAGGTAACGGCCAAACACCGTACGGGTCAGCACCGCCTGGGCGGCAAAGATGACGATCAGCGCAATCACGAACGACGGCGAGATGCCGAAAGCAAACGGATTGGACAGCCAGGCAAAGGAGTCGCCAATGTACGCAGTGCGCGAATCCGTCAGTTGATAGGCGACGCCGCGAGCCATTTCCAGCACGCCCAGCGAGACGATGAATGAAGGAATCCGCCAGGCAACTGTGATCGAGCCGGTCAGGGTGCCCGCCGCGGTTGCGCAAGCCATGCCCAGCAATGCCGAGGGCAGAACGCCCCAGCCCCAGCCGAGCATCGCAACACTGACGGCCGATGCCGCCAGGGCCAGCACAGAACCGACCGACAGGTCGATGCCGCCGATGATCAGGATAAAGGTCATGCCCACCGCCAGGACCATCAGATCGGGAATCTGGTTGGCCAGCGTGCTGAAGGTTTCGTAGGACAGAAAGTGATCGCTGAGCAGCGAGAACAGCACGATCATCGCCAGCAGTGCGCCCGCCAGACCCAAGTAGGTGCCCAGGCCGAAATAGTGACCGCTGCGCTTGCCTGGCGATGGCAATGCGGCTGAAGGAGTGGAGGTTTTCATCAGTCGATCCTGGGCGCGGCTTCGGAGAGCAGCGCATCACGTTTTTGATAGCCCGCGAAAGCAGCGGCAAGTAGCTCGTCCTGCGTCCAGCTGTCGCGTTCGAAAGTGTCGATCAGGCGCCCGGCGGACAACACGCCGATGCGGTCACAGATCAGCATCAGTTCGCGCAGGTCGCTGGACACCACGACCAGCGCCCGGCCCTGACGGGTCAGTTCGCCGAGCAAGGCGTAGATGTCGAATTTGGCGCCGACGTCGATGCCGCGGGTCGGCTCATCGAACAGCATCACCTGGCAGTCCCGTTCCAGCCAGCGGCCGATGACCACCTTCTGCTGATTGCCGCCCGACAACTCAGACACCAGCTGCGTCGGGCTTGAGCTGCGGATTCGCATCGCGTCCACCTGACGTCTGGCCAGCGCCATTTCGGCACCGCCATTGACCAGGCCAGCGCTCGAAATCGCCTCCATGTTGCCCAGCGCGATGTTGGCGCTGATCGATTGCGAGAGCAGCAGCCCTTCGCCCTTGCGGTCCTCAGTGATCAAGGCGATGCCATGGCTGACGGCGTCGACCGGGGAATTGACGCGCACGCTGCGCAGCGGGGTGCCGACCTCAATGGAGCCGCTGTCGGCTGCATCGGCGCCGTAGATCAGCCGCAGCAACTCGGTCCGACCCGCGCCGATCAGGCCGGAGATGCCGAAGATTTCCCCGGCGCGCACCTCGAACGACACGTCCCGGACCTTGTCGGCCCGGCTCAGCCCCTTGACCGACAGGGCGACCTTGCCGATGGTGCGCTGGCCCAGATCGATGTGCTCGCCAAGCTCGCGCCCCACCATCAGCGTTACCAGCTGCTCGCTGTTGTAATGGGCCATTGCGTCGACGCACACCAATTTGCCGTCACGCAGCACAGCGATGCGCTGCGCCACGCGGGCGAGCTCTTCAAGGCGATGGGAAATATAAATGATGGACACGCCGCGAGCCTGCAGACGAGTGATCTGCTCGAAGAGCATCTCCACCTCGCGCGCGGTCAGCATGGCGGTCGGCTCGTCGAGAATCAGGACATGACAATCACCGATGAGGTTGCGGGCGATTTCGACCATTTGCTGATGACCGATCCCCAACTCGCCCACCAGGGTGTCGGGGTCGATGGCTTCCAGGCCCACCTGGGCCATGGCCTTGATCGAATCCTCACGCAATTGACGACGATTGATGAACCCGACGCGACTGGGCAGGTTGTCGAGAAACAGGTTCTCGGCGACCGATAGCGTCGGCAGCAGATTCAATTCCTGCATGACCATGCGCACCCCGAGCTTTTCTGCCTGGGTGCGACTGGCGGGCTGATACGGCTGCCCTTGAAACTGCATCTGGCCGGTGGTCGGCGTGACCAGACCGCCGATGATTTTGGACAGGGTACTTTTGCCTGCGCCGTTCTCGCCGGTCAGGGCCAACACTTCCCCGCGCATCAGCGTCAGGTCAATGTCACCCAGCACAGGCTGGGCGTAGGTTTTGCCGATACCACTGACAGATAGAACAGCGGCCTGAGCAGACGCTGACATAACGATCTCCACGCGCCTGCCCTTGCGGACAGGCGGTATTTACGGATAGATGAAGCCGGCCTGACTTACTGAGGCTTGGCAACCAGTTCGACCGGGGTTTCGATCACGCCATCCTTGATGTCGAGCTTGTCGCCCTTGATCATTTTCAGCGCGGTATCGATGCCGAATACCGCCTGACGCGCTGCGAACTGATCGGCCGTTGCCAGCACGCGACCATCCTTGAGCATCGGCTTGATCGCGTTGATGTTGTCGTAGCCTACGACCTGGACCTTGCCAGCCTTGCCGGCGGCACGAACGGCCGAGACCGCACCCAGCGCCATGCTGTCATTACCGGCCAGCAGTGCTTTGAGGTTCGGATATTCGTTGAGCATGGCGGAGGCGACCGCGTTGCCCTTGTCGATTTCCCAGTTACCCGATTGCGTGGAGACGATCTTCATCTGCGCGGCGTCCATCGCATCCTTGAAACCGGCGGTGCGTTGCTGCGCATTGGTGGTAGTCGGTACGCCTTCGATGATGCCGACCTGATCGCCCGCGGTCAGCTGTTTCGCCAGGTAATCACCCACCAGTTTCGCGCCCTTGCGGTTGTTCGGGCCTACGAACGGCACTTCGATGTTTTTGCTTTTCAGCACGTCGGCGTCGAGCTGGTTGTCGATGTTGACGACCTTGATGCCGGCGTCCATCGCCTTCTTGATCACCGATGCCAGCGCCTTGGAATCGGCGGGCGCGATGACCAGTGCGTCGACCTTCTTGACGATCATCTGGTTGACGATGTCGATCTGCGCGGCGGTGTCGGACTCGTTCTTGATACCATTGGAAATCAGGTCGAAATCAGCGGCGTGGTCTTTCTGATAGGCCTTGGCGCCGTCTTCCATGGTCAGGAAGAACTCGTTGGCCAACGATTTCATCACCAGCGCGACGGTCGGCTTTTTCGCGTCGTCAGCAAAGGCGGATGAAAGCGGCAGGGTTACAGCGGAAGCGGTGAGCATGGCAACAGCAAGAAGACGTGCAGCGAATGGCAGCTTCATGGAATCACTCCGACATTATGATTATTGTATCGGCAGCGAATGCGCTTCGAGTTGAGCAGGGTCGACCCGATCGCAAACGTTTGCGTGAGTGAAACTATGAGAATCGTTGCAACGTTTGTCAACTAGGTCACGACGTTTTGTTGCGCTTTCAGAAACGTACTACATATTCAGTCGCGAAGCCGACCATCTGCGCTCGCTGAACCCGCGATCAGAGCTTAGCGGTTGGCGACACGCGGCGGGCCTTACCCCACCCGAGATGCATCGGCTTCGTGTTTGTGGGTGTGCCCGTGCATCAATGAGACGCGCGTGTCGGGCGTACGACGATTTCATTCACGTCGACGTCCTCCGGCTGCTCGAGGGCATAGCGCACCGCACGTCCGATCGCGTCCGGCTGCAACGCGATGGCCCGGTAACTGGCCATGGCCGAAATCGCCGTTGCATCGGTAATGGTCGACGCCAGTTCGCTCTCGACCACCCCCGGATGAATGCAAGTAACGCGGATGTCCGGGCGTTCCTGACGCAGACCATCGGAGATGGCCCGCACGGCGAACTTGGTCGCACAGTAAACAGCCGCCGTGGGTGATACGGCCAGCGCGCCGATAGAGGCAATGTTGATCACGTGCCCGGCGCCGCGCTCGGCAAACTCGGGAAGCACCGCGGCAATGCCGTTCAGCACGCCCTTAATGTTCACGTCGACCATGCTGTTCCATTCATCGGTCTTCATCGAAGCCATCGGCGACAGCGGCATGATACCGGCGTTATTGATGATCACGTCCACCCTGCCCCAACGCTCGCGCGCGGCGTCGGCAAACGCGGCGACATCGGCCTGGTCGGTCACGTCCAGACGGCGCCATTCGGCGTTTCCGCCAGCGGCGTTGATCTGTTCGGCGATGACCTGCAGACGTTCGGTGCGGCGCGCCCCCAGCATCAGGGTGGCGCCTGCCGCGCCGAGTTCGCGGGCGATGCCTTCGCCAATGCCGCTGGACGCCCCGGTAATCAGGATGACTTTATCGATGCTCATGTTCAGTACTCGCGCAGTGGATTTGACTGACACATTAACCTCAGGGCATTGTCGCGATAAGACTCTCTGAAGTGACCGTATTGGTTAGTTTTACTTACCAATGAGACCAACGATGGACATTGACCTCAACCTGTTGAAAGTCTTCGAAGCCGTGGCACAGCTGCATAATTTTCGCGCGGCCGCCGATCGTCTCGATATCAGCCGCTCAGCCGTCAGCCAGAGCATTCGCAGACTGGAAGACACGCTGGGCGTCTCTCTCGTCCAGCGCTCCACGCGCAATGTCCGACTGACCGAAGCCGGCGAACAGTTGTATCGGCAGACCGCCGAGGCCCTGGCTGCACTGACCGGCGCACTGGACGCAGCGGCGATCAAGGGCCCGCCAAGGGGCCTGCTGCGCATCGCCGTGACTTCGATTGCCGAACGTTTTCTGGATGGCCCGCTGATCGCAGATTTCGTGCAGGCGTACCCCGGCGTGACCCTGGATGTCACGGTCACCGATGAAGAGTTCGATATCGTCGAGCGCGGCTTTGACGCGGGCGTGCGGTTGGGAGAGGTCATCGAGCAAGACATGATCGCCGTGCCGGTGACCGATGAGCAGCGTGAGGTCGCGGTCGCGACGCCGGATTACCTGGCGCGCCATGGCACGCCGTTGCATCCGCGCGACCTGACCGGGCATCGCTGCATCGGCTGGCGCCCTGCCCCCGGGGTTGCGCCTTATCGCTGGGAGTTCACCGAGCAAGGCCGCGCATTTGATGTCGCCGTGGCGCCGCAGATCACTACCAACGACATGTTACTGATGGTGCGTACCGCGCTCGCAGGCGGGGGAATCACATTCGGCATCGAAGACACCTTCCGCCCCTACATTGAGCGTGGCGAGCTGGTCACGGTACTGGATGATTATCTGGCACCGTTTCCCGGATTCTTCCTGTACTACCCGAACCGCCACAATCTGGCACCGAAGCTGCGGGCGCTGATCGACCACGTCCGGGAGTACAGAAACGCCCGTTTATGACCCATTGGCCTGCAGGGCGTGAAGTTCCTCACGCCGCGCCTGGCGCATCACTTCAAGCTCCTTCGGCGTTTTCGCGAGCAAGCGCAGGGCGAAATCGTAAGGATCGGTGTCCGGCTCATCGACGGCGCGCAGATACGCCGACTACGCATGCCGAATGCGACGCTCTTCAACGAAAAGGCCGCCGGGCTGACGGCTGAGGCTCGCCAGTTTCCGCTCCAGCTGTACCTTGCAAACGATGAAGGTCTCGAGCACCTTGGTTGGAAGTCAGGCCTTCAATCGCGACGGGCATCATCCGCCCCGTAAGGCCCGTGGCGTGCACTCGAAACAAAAAAAACGGCGATCACCCGATAACCGGGCGATCGCCGTTGGCCGCCGCAAGCGGGCTCAGAGAATCGGCTTGCCGCCTGTCACGCCATAGCGCGAACCGGAAATGTAACTGGCTTCGTCAGAGGCCAGCAGAACATAAATCGGCGCGACTTCGACGGGTTGCCCAGGTCTGCCGAGCGGCGTCTGTTTGCCGAACTCCTTGACCTGATCATCCGGCATGGTCGATACGATCAACGGCGTCCAGATCGGGCCGGGCGCCACGCTGTTCACCCGAATGCCGCGCTCGGCCACCATCTGCGCAAACCCCGCCGTGAAGTTGGCAATCGCGCCTTTGGTGGCCGCGTAGGGCACCAGCGTGGCGTTGGGCATGTCCGAGTTGACCGAACTGGTGTTGATGATCGAGCCGCCGGGCTTCATGTGTGGCAACGCCGCCTTGCAGATCCTGAACATCGCATGGACGTTCACGTCGAACGTTCGCACCCACTCCTCGTCAGAGATTTCCTCGAGGGTCTTGTGGGTCATCTGGAACGCCGCATTATTGACCAGCACGTCGATGCGGCCGAATTTGCCGACCGTCTCGTTTACGATAGCCGAGCACTGTTCCTTCTGCGCCAGATCACCTGGCAGCAAAATGCATTGCCGCCCGGCCTCCTCCACCCAGCGCGCGGTTTCCTTGGCGTCTTCGTGCTCGTCCAGATAGGAAATCGCGACATCGGCGCCTTCCCGCGCGAACGCGATGGCCACAGCGCGGCCGATGCCACTGTCAGCGCCGGTGATCAACGCGATTTTGTTAGCCAGCCTGCCCGAGCCCTTGTAGCTGTTCTCGCCGCAGTCCGGGTACGGTTCCATCTTGCTCTGATCGCCGGGCACGGCTTGCTGTTGGGATGCAAAGGGCGGTTTAGGATAATCGGTCATGTCAGTCTTCCTGTCTCGTCGTGGGTTGAAGAGACGAATTTCGTCCACTCACGTTATGTGTCAGAAAGAACGGGGCAGTCGTTCAACAAAATGTCGACCCCGACGGATGAGCGGTGCGCGGTGTGTCACTCAGGCAGACACGCGGAATTTCCACGAACGGGAGGCTCTGTCTCGCAGTTCCCAACTGAACATGCTCACACCCGGTCATCGTGCCCCTGACACCTCATTTCCCCAAAGGACGCGTCAGACCGGGCGATAGCCACCACCGGCCGGGTCGGCCATTTCGGTGATTTTTGGCGTTTTGCGCTCCCCGTTGAGTTGCCCTTCGAGTTTGAAATCCACAGGCTCGTGTTGCGCTCTGGCGTAGTTGAAGGTGATCTCGCCCCGCAGCCGCTCCACGCTCAGGTTGCTGCCGCTGCGGTAGTTCAGCCACACGCCGGGCACAGTGAGCGAGTCTTCTTTGCCCGCGGTGCGGAAGACGGAAATACTCTTGATCCGGAGGTTATTCTGGTCGCTCAAGATCCGTTTCAGCCCATCGTCGTTCAGCCTGCCGGCAATCGCCTCTTCATCTATGCGCGCCTTGGCGGTGTCGGTGACTTCCAGCTTGATCTCGGCGCGGGTCGTGCCCTTGCGCCCTTGCAGCTCCTTGATCAGGCCGGCGAGCTGCGGATCCTTTGCCATGAATGCCGCAACCTTTTCGGCGTTCCCCGGGTTGGTATGGCCGACGAGCCAGGCGCGCGTCGGGTCGGAGGCGCGTTTGCCATAGCTCGCGTGGTCGATGCGATTGACATTGCTCTGCTTGACGGTCAGGTCCATCGTGGTCATCAGGCGCATGTGCTGATCGGCCGCCTGATTCTGGCGCAGGGACTGCCTGAGGCTGTTGAGCGCCGCGTACTGAGCGCCGGACAACGTCGCTGCAGCCTGGGCCGGCGTGTCATAGGCCGCGCTCAATAGCGCCATTTGCTGCCTGGCATCCTGATTGTCGAGGGCCGGCGCCTCAATCAGCGGAAAGACTTTTTCCAGACTGCTTGCCAGGGCTTTGGCCTCACGGGTCTGGATCGGCAGCGAGTCCTTGAAGCGCACATCGAATGCCTTTCCGGTCTTGTTATCCAGCGCCACGTTGACGCTGAATCCCGTCGGGATGCCACCGGATATGAATGCGCCGCTGGGCTGCGCACTGAACGCAGCATCGGCCAGGCGGGCATACGCGGTGAGGCCGCCCTTCTCCAGGAACCGGACGCGGTTGTCGCTGCGTATGTCGGTGCGCAACCCATCGGACCCTCGTCCCTGCACCTGCTCGCTTTCATAGCTGGCAAGGTTGGCGTTACCGACCGCGCCGACGGAAAAGCGCATGAAGCCCTTCACCGGCTGGGCGCCGATCTGCCCCTTGTTGACGCGGTACTCGGCCCCCGCGTTCAAGTCCACGTCGTAGTTGCGTTTGGAGCCGGTGCGCAGCTCCTGCTCGGTGCTGCCGTCGAGGAAGTTCAGTGGGTGCAGCCGTCCCGCGACCGCTCCGGCCTGTTCGCCGCTCTTCTCCAGTGGTGTTTTGATCAGGTCGTCGACGAAGCCATCGATGTCCTCGTCGCGGATGAAGAAACTCATGACGTTGCTTTGCGTGGACTTGTACTTGAGGTCGGCGCTGACGCCCAGCCAGCTGCTGTTCTGCAGCAGGTTGGCGGTGGTGTCCTCCTTGGGCGCCTTGTGGTCCGAAAAGCCTGCGCCCACGCCCACATTACCGCCCAGGCTGATCGCGCCGTCGCGGTTGATCGCAACTTTCAACCCGCGCTCATAGCGGGTGAAGGTCACCCCGTAGGTTCGCTCCGGCTCGATGTTGACACGGCCGCCCATGTAAACCGGGTCGGCCACCGGACCGCTGACGCCACCGTTGATATTGGCAGCGTAGTTGCGGCTGATTTTCAGATTTTCCCGTGGTTTGAGCTGGCGCAGTGCCTTGCTCAGCTCGTCACGTATCTGCTCACGCGGCACATCCATGCCGACCCGCAAGTTCTGCGTCATCGGGTGGTTATCGTCACGGAAATACTTGAGCAGAGTCTTGCTCGCATCGTAGCTGGCCTCCAGCTCGCGATGGCTGCGAAAGCCTGCGTCGGTGTATTTGCGCAGCGGCCTGTCGACATAGCCCTTGGCGTAGGTCTGTTCGAGCTGATTGGCCATAAGATCGAGCAGATTGTCCGCAGGCTGCTCCTTGCGCATCTCCGAAAGTACGCCCAACTGGGAATTCAGGCGCGACAGCACGTCAGCGTTCAGTGCAAGGCGCGCCTTGACCAGCGCTTGTGCATCTGCGGTATCGCGTCCGGCCTGAGGGTCGCGACGGCCGATCTGAAAATGGCTGGCCTGCAACTGCGTCATCAACGCATTGAGTGGCGTGCCCGCGACACCGGAGGCCGCCAGGGACCGGGCCAGTTCACCGAGCATGTCCTGGCTCACCGGTTTGCCGGGCCGATAGTCGTCGCGAACCTTGCCATCCATGCCCACCGCGCCTTGGTCCTGCGCGAGCGAGCGCAGCAAGCGTTCGGTGTCGTCGACCACGGTTTTGGTGGCCTGCTCGATCACATCGGTCATGAGTGCGACTTTCGGGTTGAGTGAGAACTGCCGTTCGGCGCGTATCTGCGTCAGCAGGGTGTCGGTCGAGGCGGCGGCGGGAGGGGCGAACGCCCCGCGATCCGCCAGACGGCTCAGCAGTTGCGCCTCATCACGGTAAACGTCGGCCAGCCCCGCGCGGCCTTTGTTGGCGTGGTTCACCTTGTCGACCGGCTTTTGCAGGGCCGCGCCGATGCGCAGGTGGGATTTGAGGTATTGCAGCGAGGTCGGCGCGGTTTCCCGAGGCCGGACGGTTTCCATGTTGGCGCGTCCGAACACGCTGGCGCCCACCTTCAGATTGCCATGGCGGGCCAGCTTGCCAAGGGTCTGTTCGCGCTCGCTCAGACGATGATGCAAATCGTGATTCTGGGTCAGCCGCGACCTCTGAGCGGGCGGCGCTGCGCTGAGCGTGCCATCAGCACTCAGGTGCTGTTCGGTGCCGTTCTGACGCACCAGCAATTCGCCGCTCGCCGCCGTCCGGATACTTTGCGGGGCGACGCCTTCGGGCAGATCGACCAGTTGCCAGGCCGCTTTATCATCCTGATGCACGCCCACGCCCGACTTGCCGCCCTGCCAGTGTTCGGCCGCCATGCGAAACACCGCACCGCCCTTAAGCACATACAGATCGCCGCCAGCAATGGTCAAGTCCTCGATATGGCGCTGATCCGCTTCGTGATCGGTGAGCCAGCCGAGCGTTTCGTCCTGACCTTGCCCCGGTAATGAGGGTAACTGCTGGCGCGTGCCTTTCTGATCGTGAACCCGCAGACGGCCATCGCTCAAAGTGACGTAGCGGTCGTCATTGAGCACCGCGATCTTTTCCGCTACGACGTCGTTGGCGCCGCGCAATGCAGCGCCCGCCTTGGCTTCGGTACCCTGTCCGATGCTGAGGTCCGGTCCGCTTCCCATGGTCCGGGACAGCGCCTGCGCCTGCACGGCCAGCCGCTTGACCGCCCCCTCCTTGTCGACGGCGTAAGCGAAGCCGTCGTTGCCCTGATGCAGGTCCTGCAGATCCGCTTCCGAGCCCTTGCTCCAGGCATTGGTTCTAGGATCGCGGACCAGCAGCTGGCCATCCTTCTGCGCGACGCTGCCACCGTCCAGGTGAATCATCTCGGCGGCGTCGGGGATCAGTGCCGGCAGACCATTCTGGCGGGTGACCGCAGTCGACTGGCTGAGGTTCCAGCCCGGATCGAAATCCCCGCGCGCCGGGTCCCACTGCGCCGTGTGTTCCTTGCCGTGGGTGTCCTTGAAGCGCGCGTGCAGGTGGCCGGCCTGATCGTTGAACAGGCCGCTGAAGCTCAGGTGACCGAAACCTTCGAGCGCCAGTCGCTGCGGCGTAAAGGGTCTGAGGTCCATTTGCGCTGACCACTGCCTGCGCGCCGGCAGCGTGCCGACATGCAATCTGCCGCCGCCGTCGACCATGAACAGCGTGGTTCCGGCAGTGGCAATCGCCGACGGTTTATCAGCCTTGCGATCACCGACAGGGACGTGGCCGATTGTCAGCTCAGTGGAGCGGCCAGCCGTACCCGATTCCTGCAAGCGATAGGTGCCGCCCTGCTGTGTCACCCCGAGCCAGTCCTCACCGTGGGCTGTCAGCGCACTCACCGGATGGGCGAATGGCACCTGCGTCGGCGGTTCACCACCGAGCTTCCAGGCCTGCCCCTGCTCATCCAGCGCGTAAACATCGTCGTCCTTCTGCGTCAGCGCCTTGAACTGGCCGCCATGCCCGCCCGGCAAGGTCGCGGCGTGCCACTGAAGGCCGTCCGCCAAGCGGTGCAACCGCTTGTCATGAAGCGTCCAGACACTGGCGTTGGCGCCCTCGAACAGGCCGGTTTTCTGCGCCAGATGCGCCTTGTCGAACCGACCCACCGGTGCCGCGCCGCTGCCGGCGTGATGCGACCGCGATGAAACAAACGCATACACCGTATGGGGGTTAGCACCCGCCATCACGACGAAGCCTTGGCCATCCACCAGACGACCGTCGCGCTGGTGATGAGCAAAGGCCTGGCCCGGTTTGTTGAGGATCTGGCTCAGCAACTCGCATGCATGAGCCAGCTCGCCCGTGGGGGCCGTCAGCTCGACTTGCCCGTTACGCACGGCCACGCGCAGATCGCCGCTCACGCCAAGCGGCATCAGCTCAGTGCCGTCCCGCTGGTGGCGGGCGTCGTGGCGCGCAGCGGCTGCGCCAAGTTGCTGCATATTCGAGCGGGACGGCAAAAACTGGAGGGGCATGGCAGGCATCCGTGTGGGCGTGCCATTGGGTGGCGCGCCCGACGGTTTCGGTTCCGCGCCAGGGCCGCTGGAGCCTGAAGCGATTGCTCTCGTTGCCCTTCGCCCGCAGAGCGAGCATCGCAAAAAAGGGCCAGGCAGCCGCAGGTGAAATTCCGGGAAATCGCTCTCGGGTCGCAACGTCAACCAGGCTGGCGTCGCGACCGTATGGCGACGGGTCAGGCGACAGGAATCACATGGGGCGCTTCAATGCGCTCCTTGAGCTTGTCGGCGAAAGCGACCGCTTCCTCCATGCTGCGAAATGTCACTGGATAGTCATTCAACGTTACCAGCCAGTCCGGTCCAAAAAGCGCTTTCTCGACTTTGATCTTCACGATGCGGTCCTCCTGGGTCAGTCATCAACCACCGAAGACAACCTGAATGCTCAGCAACGGTGCGCCTGTGTTGCGCCGCACATACTACCGCTGCCAATCGGCCAGTTCGATGACAGCCGACGGCAGGCCTGATCGCGACCTCGACCGGCGTCAGCCGGCTGTCTGCGCAACGCGAAGCCGGCGCAGCAGATCACGCTTCTTGTGACGGTGCGCGCGCATTCGCTCGAGCACGTCATCCAGGCACTCGATGGCCTTGAGAATGTGCGGCCCTTTGTTCAACATCACGCATTCGGCCCGCGTGGCGGTGGCCGCGTCGGTGATTTCGGCGCGCGACGGGCTGCCGGTCTTGGCCAGGGTTTCGAGCACCTGCGTGGCCCAGATGACCGGCACGTGAGCCGCTTCGCAGATGCAGAGGATTTCCTCCTGCAATTCGGCCGTGCGTTCGAAGCCGTTCTCGATCGCCAGATCGCCTCGGGCGATCATCACACCCAGCCGTGGCAGACGCATGCCGGTCAGCAGCAATTCGGCCAGATTCTCGAATCCCCTGCGCGTCTCGATCTTCAGCACGACACCGATGTGCAACGCATTCAGGCGCTCAAGTTCGACAATCAACGCGCGTACGTCTTGCGCGCTGTTGACGAATGACATCTGCACGACATCGGCATGCTCACAGGCGAATGCCAAGGCTTGCAAGTCATCGGCCGAAAGCGCCTCGACGCGAAGCTCGCTGTGCGGCAGATTAATGCCCTTGTCGCTGCGGAGTTTTGCCCCGCCCGGCGCATGGGTGATGAGCACCTGCAACGCGTCAGGCTCGACGCTCTCGATGACGCCGCCGATCTTGCCATCATCGAACCAGATCGGTTCGCCTGCTCGGACGTCGTCGAAAACCGTCGCTAACGTGCAGCCGACGCTCGCTGGCCGCACCACTTGTCCGCTGGCGTCAAGGACGGCAGCGCGTCCGCCATGAATGTCGGCGTTGAGGATCAAGCGGTCGCCTTCATTCAGCCGGATGGCCTGCGCCTGCGTCCTGCACACATCGATCACCCGCGCCGAGCGCTTGCGGCCTTTGCGTTTTTTCAGATCAAGGGTCACACCCGGCACGACATACGCGGTCTTGTGCAATTCGGCCCGGCAACCGTGCTCACTGACCTCGACGATGTGCAGCTTGCGTCTGGATGCCCGCGCATCGCGAAGCCCGATGACATCCCCCGCCACCAGCTGCGACAACCATTCGCCCGGCACCGTGATGGCAGCGGCCCCTTCGCCGGGCGCGGTCTCGCCGTCATGCAGCCAGACCTGCGCCGGTTGAGTGACCCGGCCGAAGACATCTCGCGTCGGGCGAATACGCACGACCGCGGGCGCAGGGTCGATCTTGCCCGTACGCAGTTTCGGGCCGGCCAGGTCCATCATCACGCTGCAGCTTCTGGCCGATGCCTTCGCGGCGCGGCGCGCATGATCGATCATCTGCCGCCAGGCATCCGGCGCGTCATGGGCGCAATTGATCCGCTGACAATCCATGCCGGCCTTCAGAAGGTCTTTGACGAAGGTATAGTCTTCGGCCGCCTCGCTTGGCATGGTGACCATGATCCGGGTGCCACGTGTCGGAACCTGCCCGCCGAACAGCGCCTGGGTGTGGGCGGACAGAGCCGCGTCACCCTGTTCCGGGGAAATGTCGGCCGCCGGCCTGCGCCGTGCGGGTTGTCGCGTCAGCCGCCGAAGGACTTCGATGACCCGGTCCAGCGAAGCCAGCACGTCAGCCTCGCAGCGGCCCAACGATGACAGGCCAAGCCTGGCCAGCCTGTCCTGCAGCGGCCGGATATCGTGCCGCCGCAGCGCCAGATAACCCATGAGGTTTTGCGCACTCGGCACGTGGTCGGGATGAATGTCTATCGTCTGCACCCGTGCCTGGGCGTCGACGATGCGCGTTCGCAGAAACAGGGTTTCGCGCAGTGCGGCGTCGATCGCATCGACGTCCAGTGCCATACCGGAGGCAACCTGTACAGGCGTCATGTTTGCAGCTGAAGTGTTCACGTTGTCTTCTCGGCGCCGATGAACCTTCAACGTAGTCAGCGCAGATGACGCTTTTCTTACCGGGCGCCCTTAAAGCCTGTATATCCGTGGTCTTTAGACTAACGGCAGCGGAAGCGACCCGATCATCAGCCTGCCCGCTCCAGCGTGGTCAGCAGGTCGACAAACTGCGACGTCAGTTTGTGCCGGGGTTCGAGGTGTATGAGCGGCACCGAAGCTTCATGGGATTCACGCATCTTCACCGAACTGTTGAGGTAGACCGGCAACACCGGCAGGCCTTCGGTAATCAGTTCGTCGATCAGCGTCTGATGCAGGCTGGCGCGGGCGACGAACTGGTTGACCACGATCCCCTCCACTCTCAGCGACTCATTGTGATCGGCGCGCAGTTCAGCGACCTGCGCCACCACGTTGTAGAGCGCCTGGCGCGAAAAGCTGTCGCAGTCGAACGGAATCAAAACCCGCTGCGCCGCAATCAGCGCACTGAAGGAATAGAAATTCAAGGCGGGCGGCGTGTCGATGTAAATGCGCTCGTATTCCTGCGACAGCTCGACCAATAATCGGCGCAGCTTGTTGATCTTGAATTTGGCTTCAAGCTTGGGTTGCAGGTCGGACAGTTCGGCGCTGGCGGTCACCAGATGCAGGTTGTCGTAACGGGTCTGGCAGATCTCGACTCGGTTCTTCTTGCTCGCCGCCGGCCCTGACAACGTTTGCTTGAAAAAATCGGCGATTCCCACCGGGATGTCATCCCCGGTCAGGCCGGTGAGGTAATGGGTGGAGTTGGCTTGAGCATCCAGATCGACCAGCAGGGTTCTATACCCTTCCGCGGCACTGACGGCAGCCAGATTGCAGGCAATGCTGGATTTGCCGACCCCACCTTTCTGATTGAATATTGCGCGGCGCATGGAGCAGATGACCGAAAAAAATGTGCCCGATCATACCAGTGCAAAAGGCACTTAAACGTTGCACGCTCACTACAGTTGCATGACATTTTAAAGACAGCTCTACGTCGAGCTGGCCTCCTCTTGTCACCCCGTGCGCCCAGTCATCGGGCAGTCATCGTTTCGTCATTCGGTAATGGTAATTTGCCACCACCTCACGGCAGGAATATGACGTGTGACCCGCCGATCGTTCTCCTCCCTCAGCTTCCTCCAATGGCTACTGATGACGCTCTGCGCGGCGACCCTGGTGTTTCTGTGGGCGCTGTACGTGCAACAGAAAGAGACCTCACGCCATGAAGCGCTGACGGCAAAGGCCGCAGAACATCTCAACCTGGCGACCATCGCCGCCGAAAACTTGCGTCAACTGGTGGACCGCGCGCAGGCCATCGGCCGGGTCACTCGCGATGACATGCAAGACCTGGGGCAACGGCATCAAGGCATGGTAAGAATGCTGGCCGAGGATCCGGTGCTAAAGCGCATGAGCCTGTATACCGGCGATGGCCGTCTGCTGTCGGGCAGTCACGCCGATGAGCCCGGGCAATTGCCCGCGCCCTGGCTGGAGCGACTGCAAGACCACGCCGGGCATTACGGTTTCAAGCCGCTGCTGCCACAGGCGGCGTCGCCCGTCACTCAGGCGTTGGCACCCGATTGGCGCCTGCCATTTCTGCTGCCGCTGGTGGACGCGTCGACGGGCAAGATGGACAGCATCCTCGTGGTGCAGCTGGATGTCGGGTATCTCGCCGCGTTATTCGAACACATCGACCTTGGCCAGACCGGCATGCTGCGCCTGCTCGACAGCGCCGGTCGGGAGCGGCTGCGCATCAGCAGCAGCGGCGTGGTCTTCGCCGGCATGCCAATGAGCCCTGAACTGCCCACCGAGGGCGACACGGTCGGCCTGCTCACACAGTATGCCGCCACCGGCAGCTATCAGAGCATGTACCTGCGCGTGCCGCAGCGCGGGTTCAGCGTGATGGTCAGTCAGGCAGAAGACGAAATCCTCGCGTCCTCGCGGCTCACGTACCAGCGCCAGCTGTGGCTGAACCTTTGCATGACGCTGCTGATCCTCGGCAGCCTGCTCTGGACACTGCGCGTGCTGCGCAAACGTCAAGAGGCGTTCAACGCGCTGGAGCTGGCGCAACAGGTCAATCAGGAACTGATCGGCCGCCTGGAGGAAGAGCATCGCCGAAGCAGTCACGCGGCGGCGACCGATCACTTGAGCGGGCTGCACAACCGCCGCCAGTTCCTTGAAGTCGCCACGCCCGTGCTGTCCAGGCAACGGGGCAAGCGCCGTCTGATGGCCATTCTGTTCATCGACATGGACCGTTTCAAATCGATTAACGACTCACTGGGCCACAAGATCGGCGACATGCTTCTGCAGGCAGTAGCCGGGCGCATCAGCCGCATGCTGGAACCTGAAGACAAGGCGGCGCGCTTTGGCGGCGATGAGTTCGTCGTGTTACTGGCCGGCGAACGCACCGAGGAGCAGATCGACGCCTGGGTGCGCTCGCTGGTGCAGAAGCTGTCCGCCGTCTACTCGCTCAACGAACACGAGGTGAGCACCAGCCCCAGCGTCGGCGTCAGCATCTGCCCGCGCGACGGGCAAGACATCGAAGAGCTGATCCGGGGTGCCGACGCCGCCATGTATTCGGCCAAGCGCGCCGGACGCGGTCAGTACCGTTTCTTTGACGCATCGCTCAATGTTGCCGACGTCGAGGAATTCAGCCTGGAGCAGGCGTTCGGGGCGGCGTTGAGCGAGCGTCAGTTCGTCCTGCACTACCAGCCGCAGATTCGCCTGGACTGCATGCGCGTCGGTGGTTACGAAGCATTGGTGCGCTGGGAACACCCGGAATTCGGCTTGCTGTTTCCGGATCGGTTCATTTCACTGGCCGAGCGCAGCGGCTTCATCATCGCCCTGGGCTGGGAAGTGGTTCGCCTGGCCTGCGAGGATCTGGCGCTGTGGCACGAACAGGGGCGCGACATCCACCTGGCGGTCAACGTCTCGGCGATCCAGCTGCATCAACCCGATTTCAGCGAGCGTCTGCTCGACGAACTGGCACGGCACGCCATCGACCCGCCAGCTCTGGAGATTGAGATCACCGAGACAACGCTGCTCGATCAGGAAGGCCAGGCCATCGAGCATCTCCAGCGCCTGCGCAGAGCCGGGCTGAACATCAGCCTCGATGACTTCGGCAAGGGTTACGCCGGTTTCGCCCACCTGCAATCGTTGCCGCTGACCCGACTGAAGATCGACCGCTCGCTTATCGCGCCGCTGTCCAACAGTCCCGACGACAGCCCCATCGTCTCCTCGACCATCATCCTGGCCAAACGCCTGGGTCTGGAAGTGGTGGCCGAAGGCGTTGAAACCCGCGAGCAAGTGGTCTGCCTGAAACTGGCGGGCTGCGACATCGCGCAGGGTTATCACTTCAGCCGTCCCTTATCGGCAGCGCAACTGCGCGGCTATCTCCCGTTCATCAACTCGGTCGACGACGCATGCGTGCAATAACATTACTGATCGTCATGCTCGTCGCCTGCCTGTTCGCAGGCCCGGCGATGGCCCGTTGCACGCAGCAAAGTCTGCGCATTGCAGTGATCCCGAAGAAAAGCATGGAAACCCTCCTGCAGGAACAGAAACCGTTGATCGAGCGCCTGAGCGACGTCACCGGAATGCCGGTGGAGATCGTCCCGTCCTCTTCGTATGAAAGCGTCGTCGATGCGATCGTGTCGGGCGGCGTCGACATTGCCTGGCTGGGGCCGGCGTCCTACGTGCTGGCGGACCAGCGCGACCCGCGAATCGAGCCGTTCGCCAGCCTGACCATCAGCCGCGGCTATTTCACGCCGGCAGGCCATCACTATCAGGCCCTGCTGCTGGCGCGCAAAGAGCCGGTGGGCGACATCGGCGCGCTGCGCGGTAAACGGGTGATCCTGACCGACCCAGCCAGCACGTCCGGAAGCGTGGTCCCCAACGCCGAATTCTCGCGAAGAATCGGCCAGCCACTTTCGCAGTTCTTCGGCGCGGTGGTGTATTCCGGGTCCCACGACAAGTCCCTCGACGCGCTGCTGGAGAAAAAAGTCGAAGCCGCGTTCGTCTCCAGCGTGCGGGCAGATGCCTACCTCAATGCGACAAAGATCGAACGTGACACCTTTAGCGTGCTCTGGCGCTCCGAGCCGATCTACTACGATCCCTTCGTGTTCCGCGGCGGGCTGTGCGAAGCACTTAAACAACGCGTGCGCGACGCCATGCTCAACGATCAGCACGCACTGAGCACGTTTCTCGAATCCCAGGAAGCGTCGGCCATCGTGCCGGTGAGTCGGGCCGAGTACGCTCCGCTGTTCAACGCGATGACAGCGTCCGCTGCCGACAAATAGCGGCAATTAACGCGGTGCAGGCTTGCCCTTCGCGGCACGTGGCGGCAGTATCTTCGCCACCGCAGCCAGACTGGCTCTGGCTCACCGGAGAGATCGTTTTGGATCTTCAGCAGCGCAACAACGTCAACGTTCTCGGCCAAGGACCCTCGACGCTGATTTTTTCTCACGGGTTTGGTTGCGATCAGAGCATGTGGGGCTACCTCTACGGGCACTTCACCTCGCGATTCCGAGTGGTGATCTACGACCTGGTGGGCGCGGGAAAGTCTGATCTGGGTGCCTATGACCGAGACAAGTACGACTCGCTCGCCGGATACGCCCGGGACCTCAACGAAATCATCGACCAGTACGCCGTGGGCCCGGTCATCATCGTCGCGCATTCGGTCAGCGCCATGATCGCCGCGCTGGCCGATCGCTTGCGTCCGGGCCGGATCGCCGCACACGTCATGGTCGGGCCGTCACCCTGCTACATCGATTCGGGCGACTACGTCGGCGGTTTCCGGCGCGAAGACATCCATTCGCTGCTCGACACCCTGGACAGCAATTATCTGGGCTGGTCCAGCGCCATGGCGCCGGTGATCATGGGCGCGCCCGGTCAACCGGCCCTCAGCGAAGAACTGACCAACAGTTTCTGCCGCACCGAACCGGACATCGCCCGGCAGTTCGCCCGCGTGACGTTCATGTCGGACAACCGCGACGACGTGGCCGGCCTCACCACGCCGACGCTGATTCTGCAATCGACCGAAGACCTCATCGCGCCGGTGGCGGTCGGCGAATACTTGCACGCGACGCTGACGGACAGCACGCTCTGCCTGGTCGCCAACGTCGGCCATTGCCCGCACATGAGCGCGCCCGCTGCCTGCGCCGCGGCAATGGACAGTTTCCTGAAGCCGTGGGCGGGCGAACATGTCGACTGATCAGGTGCCCCTGCCGGACACCGCCGTCCTGTTCGACGGCGCCGCGTGCGGTCTGGTCGTGACCGCCGCAGACGGCCACATTCTGCGTGCCAACCAGACCTTCTGCAGCTGGGTCGGCATGACCCCGGCAGCACTCGAGGGGCGTCGTTTTCAGAACCTCCTGACCATGGGCGGCAAGATTTTTCACCAGACGCACTGGGCCCCCTTGATGCAAATGCAAGGGTCGGTCGCCGAGGTTAAACTCGAGCTGCTGCATGAGCGGGGTCATACCGTCACCATGCTGCTCAACGGCGTCAGGCGCGAACACGCTGGCAGCGTGTTTCATGAGCTCGCGCTGCTTGTCACGGCCGACCGCGATCAGTTCGAGCGCGAGCTGATCGCCGCGCGCAAACGCGCTGAAGAATTGCTGTGGGAGAAGACTGCCGCCGAAGCCGCGTTGCAGCAGGCCAAAGTAGAATTGAGTGTCGCTTACGAGCAGTCCCAGCGCAGGGCGCTGTTTGCCGAACAGATGGTCGCCATTGCCAGCCATGACCTGAAAAACCCGCTGACCGCGATAAAAATGGCCGCGGATCTGCTCGCGCAAGGTGAGCTTGATGCCCGCGAGGCCCGCCTGCTGGGGCATATCAGTCAGTCTTCCGAGCGCGCCCAGCGCATGATCGCCGATCTGCTCGACTTCGCGCTGGTCAGGGTCGGCCATGGCATCGGCATCCATCGACGGCCGCTGGACCTGCATCAGGTGATCGGCAACAGCGTGAACGAACTGCGCATGGCCTTCCCACAAGCCAGCCTTGTGCACCATCGCCAAGGCATGGGCGATGCAGAATTCGATGCGGATCGGATAACTCAGATCGTTGGCAATCTGATCGCCAACAGCGTGGCCTATGGCGATCTGGACCAGCCAGTGGTGATCGCTTCACGAGTGGAGGATGGCGTGGCTTCGGTGTCGGTGCACAACCGTGGCGCGAGCATCTCGCCCGCCTCGATGACCAGCCTGTTCGAGCCGATGACCCGGGGTAGCGAACGCGATGACGACGTCCGCAGCGTTGGCCTTGGCCTGTTCATCGTCAAGGAAATCGCGAGGGCCCATGGCGGGGACGTCAGCGCGCAGTCCAGTGACGCTGACGGCACCACCTTCTGCGTACGTTTCCCCGCCCGCTGATGACTTTGCAGCCCAACGCTGACCGCTAAGCCTGCTTTTGTATCACCCCACTGCGACCGGCCGGGCGCAGCCTCAAGTCGTCTTTGAGGGACGCGATGAGCATGGCGATGGCGCGGCTGGAACCCAGCGTGCTGGTGGGAATGCCAGACGCCAGCAAATCCGCATGACCACGACCGCGGTCGAAAATCTGAATCATCATCTGATCGTTCGCATCGATGGTGCATTTGCATTTGGCAGGCAGGAAGCCGGATTCAACGATATGGCAGAGTTCAAGGGCAGAGATCATGGCAACATCCTTATTGATTTATGTTCTGTCGATTCCGCGTCGCGGGATCAATTCCACGAATTTCACCGGCAAGGGACGAATGGTGACCGACTAGTCACTCTCCCCCTCATTTGATCCGGCGCCCCGTTTGAGCAGATACGTGTCCATGATCCAGCCATTGGCCTGCCGGGCTTGGGCGCGAACCCGATCGATCTGGTCGGCGACATCCTTGAGGCGCCCGGCGATGAGGATTTCTTCCGGCGTCCCCACGTACGCACCCCAGAAGATATCAAGGTTCTGGTCGAGCAGGGTGTGGTAAGCGTTGCCGGCGTCGAGCATGACCACCACGCTGTCGATATCCGCCGGAAAAGCTTCAGCCAGACGCCGCCCGGTGGTAATGGCAATCGACCCGCCGATGCTGTTCAGCGCCACCTTGTGCTGCGCCGCCAGTGCCTGGACGCTGGTGATGCCAGGAATGACCCGGTATTCGAGCGGCAGCCGACCGCTTTTGATGATCGCGTCTAGAATCCGCAGGGTGCTGTCGTACAGCGACGGGTCGCCCCACACCAGCAGCGCTCCGCACTCGCCCTCCTCCAGCTCATCGGCGATCAGCCGTTCGAGCGTCCGCTGCTTGTCGGCATTGAGCGCGGCGACGGTCGCCCGGTAATCGCTCCCCTCGCGCTGGCGCTCCGGATTCACCGCCTCGACCACGCGATAACGTCGGTGGGTGATGTAACGCTCGCATAGGTCACGGCGCAGGCGATTGAGCGATCCCTTGTCGGCGCCTTTGTCCATGAAGAAGAACACGTCGACGCGGTTCAGCGCGTTCACCGCCTCGAGGGTGAGGTGTTCCGGATTTCCGGCGCCGATGCCGATGACGAGGATCTGTTTCATGAGCGGGTCCGCCCCGTGGGATAGATGTCAGGTACGACCGTCAGCGTAGGCCGTGCCGGCTCAGACGGACAGCGGCACAGAAAACCGGAGCGCGGCTGGCATGCTCCGGTGGGTGTCGCCGCGAGCCGTCAGGCCAGTTCAGTGCGCAACATGCGCGCCGCCGCAACCATGTGCACCAGCGCCGCTTCGGTCTCTGCCCAGCCGCGGGTTTTCAGGCCGCAGTCCGGGTTGACCCACAAGCGTTCGGCCGGAATGCGGCGGGCAGCCTTGCGCAGCAGGCTGACCATCTCCGACGCATCGGGAACCCGTGGCGAGTGGATGTCGTAGACACCCGGACCGATCTCGTTGGGGTAAGCGAAGGCTTCGAACGCGTCCAGTAGCTCCATATCCGAGCGCGACGTCTCGATGGTGATCACGTCCGCGTCCATGGCGGCGATGGACTCGATCACGTCGTTGAATTCGCTGTAGCACATGTGCGTGTGGATCTGGGTGTGATCGCCGACACCGGACGCGCACAGGCGAAACACCTCAGTGGCCCAGTTTAGATACGGTTGCCATTGCGCCTTGCGCAGCGGCAGGCCTTCACGGAACGCCGCTTCATCGATCTGCACGATCCGTATGCCGGCCGCTTCCAGATCCACCACTTCATCGCGGATCGCCAGCGCCAGTTGCCGCGCCTGCGTTTCGCGGCTCACGTCCTCACGCGGGAAAGACCACATCAGCATGGTCACCGGGCCGGTGAGCATGCCCTTCATCACCTTGTCGGTGAGGCCCTGCGCATACCGGATCCATTCCACGGTCATGGCCTGCGGACGGCTGAGATCGCCGACGATCACCGCCGGCTTCACGCAGCGCGAGCCATAGCTCTGCACCCAGCCAAAACGGGTGAAAGCATAGCCGTCGAGCTGTTCGGCGAAGTATTCGACCATGTCGTTGCGCTCGGCCTCGCCGTGCACCAGCACATCCAGCCCCAGACGCTCCTGCACCTGGACGGCATGGCGAATTTCGCTGTGCATCGCTTCGGTGTACTCGGCGTCGGTCAGCTTGCCCTGCTTCCAGGAATGCCGAGCGAGGCGAATGGCCGGCGTCTGCGGGAAGGAACCGATGGTGGTAGTGGGAAATGCCGGCAATGCCAGCCGCGCGCGCTGCTGCTCGATCCGTCGGGCAAAGGGCGACTGACGCTGGCTGTCGCGGGCGCCGATGGCCGTCACCCGGTCTTGCACCGCGGGTTTGTGAATACGCGGCGAGACGGCGCGAGCGGCGTGGATCGCGCGGCTCTGTTCAAGTGCCGCGCTGACGCCGGCCGCGTCAGGGTCATTGAGGGCCTCGGTGAGCACCGCCACTTCCTCGCATTTCTGGACGGCGAAGGCCAGCCAGCTTTTCAGCTCGGCGTCGAGCCCGTCCTCACGCTCAACATCCACCGGACTGTGCAATAACGAGCACGAGGGCGCGATCCACAGGCGATCGCCGAGGCGTTCATGGGCATGGCGCAGTGTGAGCAGTATCTGTTCGAGATCGGCGCGCCAGACGTTGCGCCCGTTGACCACGCCCAGCGACAGCACTTTGTACGCCGGCAGACGGTCGAGAATGGTCGGGTATTGTTCGGGCGCTCGCACCAGATCGATGTGCAGACCGTCCACCGGTAACGTGGCGGCCAGGCCAAGGTTCTCTTCCAGACCACCGAAATAGGTCGCGATGAGTTTTTTCAGCGGGTCTCGCTGGATGATGTTGTAGGCACGCTCGAACGCGTTTTTCCAGTCCTGCGGCAAGTCGAGCACGAGGATCGGCTCATCGATCTGCACCCAGTCCACGCCCAGCTCGGCCAGGCGCTGGAAGATCTGCCCGTAAACCGGCAGCAGACGCTCCAGCAGGTCGAGCTTGTCGAAATCGCCGCCCTTGGCCTTGCCCAGCCACAGATAAGTGAGCGGACCCAGAATCACCGGCTTGACGGTATGGCCCAGGGCGCGCGCTTCGGCGACCTCTTCGAACAACTGGTGCCAGCCCAGCTGGAACGACTGACCGACACTGAATTCAGGTACCAGATAGTGATAGTTGGTGTCGAACCACTTGGTCATTTCCTGCGCATGAGCCCCGCCGCAGCAACTGTCACTGACGCCGCGCGCCATGGCGAACAGCGTCTGCAGGGTAGCCGGCCCCTGCTCTGGGCGGAAGCGCTCAGGAACCACGCCGACCATCAGCGAATGCGTCAGCACCTGGTCGTACCAGGCAAAGTCGCCGACTGGCAACAGTTCGATCCCCGCCTGCTTCTGCACCTCCCAGTGCGTCTTGCGCAACGCACGGCCGACTTCGCGAAGCCCGGCTTCGTCCAGCTCACCTTTCCAGAACGCTTCTTGCGCTTTCTTCAGTTCGCGATCGCGACCGATGCGGGGGAACCCCAGGGAATGGGCCAAGGCCATGACAGACAACTCCAATGCGTTTGAATGGCGCCATTGTCGATACCTGCCCATACTGAGACAAACTCATTCTGATCGTGATGACCACGAATATTATTCATGATCATCACATCAAGTGTCTTGCGTTTCAGCCCTCAAGCGTCATGACCATCTCGTGCCAGGCCATGCCGCCGTGGTCCGAAGGCGATGGCTTGACGTATTGATAACCCATTCGCTGGTACAGCGGAACGTGCCGCTCCTTGCACATCAGATGAATGCTGCTCTTGCCCAGCGCGTTCATGCGCGACACGAATTCGCGCATCAGCAGCGTTGCGTAACCCTTGCCCTGCTCAGCAGGATCGACCACCACCGACATGATCACCACGTTCAGCGCGTCGGCCGAATGACCGATCAATTCTTTGAAGTCTTCGTCGGACATCACCACATCGTGGGCGCAGCCACTGTTGATGAAACCGACGATTGCGCCCGCGTCCTCCAGGATCAGGAAGCCCTGCGGGTATTGGGCGATCCGGGTCTGGATCTTCGCCAGCGTGGCCGCTTCGTCGCCTTCGTAGGCAGTGGATTCGATCTGATAGCAACGCGCCGCGTCAGACGCCACGGCGTCGCGAAAAGTGAAGGTGGACATGGATCTGTAAACCTTATGAAAAGTGGCATGACCGCAGGTACGCAGCGACGCCATGGAATTTGCGTGACGGGAAAGCCAGGCAACGCCTGGCTTCGGCGACGCAGCGCCTGTGGCGCTTGCCTCAGCTGGCCGAACGCGCGGCCGCACTGGCGCGGGCACTGTGCAGCTTCTTGTAGCTGTCGATCAGGCGCAGATGACGATCAAGTCCTTCCAGCTTCACGCTGGCCGGCGTCAGGCCGTAGAAACGGACGCTGCCGTCCACCGAGCCGAGCACCGCTTCCACGCGGGCATCGCCAAACATGCGGCGCAGGTTGACCTGGTAGTCGTCCAGTTCCAGCTCATCGTCCAGCTGGATCTCCAGCACTACGTTCAGCGCCTGATAAAACAGCCCACGCTCGACCGTGTTGTCGTTGTACTGCAGGAACATCTCCACCAGTTCCTTGGCGTCGTCGAAGCGTTTCAACGCCAGATGGATCAGCAACTTGAGCTCAAGAATCGTCAGTTGGCCCCACGCCGTGTTGTCGTCGAACTCGATGCCGATCAGCGTGGTGATGTCGGTGTAATCGTCCAGCTCGCTGTCTTCCAGACGTTTGCCCAGCGCTCTGAGCGCACGATTATCCAGGCTGTGCAGGTTGAGGATGTCGGCGCGAAACGCCAGCGCTTTATTGGTATTGTCCCAGATCAGGTCTTCGACCGGGTAAATCTCGGAATAATCAGGCACCAGGATGCGGCAGGCCGTGGCGCCCAGGTCGTCATAGACGGCCATGTACGCCTCTTTGCCCATGTCTTCGAGAATGCCGAACAACGTCGCCGCTTCCTCCTCGTTGGAGTTCTCGCCCTGCCCGGAGAAGTCCCACTCGACGAATTCGTAATCGCCTTTGGCGCTGAAAAAGCGCCACGACACCACGCCGCTGGAATCGATGAAATGTTCGACGAAGTTGTTCGGCTCGGTCACTGCGTGGCTTTCGAACGTCGGCTGCGGCAAGTCGTTGAGGCCCTCGAAGCTGCGGCCCTGCAGCAGCTCGGTCAGGCTGCGCTCCAGCGCCACTTCAAAGCTTGGGTGCGCGCCGAACGAGGCGAATACGCCGCCGGTGCGCGGGTTCATCAGGGTCACGCACATGACCGGAAACTCGCCGCCCAGCGACGCGTCCTTCACCAGCACCGGGAAGCCCTGTTCCTCAAGCCCCCGGATGCCGGCGAGAATGCCCGGGTATTTCGCCAGCACGTTCTGCGGCACATCCGGCAACGCCAGCTCGCCCTCGAGAATCTCACGCTTGACTGCCCGCTCGAAGATTTCCGACAAACACTGCACCTGCGCTTCCGCCAACGTGTTGCCGGCGCTCATGCCGTTGCTCAAGAACAGGTTTTCGATCAGGTTGGACGGGAAGTAGACCGTTTCGCCGTCCGACTGACGCACGAACGGCAGCGCACAAATGCCGCGCTCGGTGTTGCCGGAGTTGGTGTCGTACAGATGCGAGCCGCGCAGTTCGCCGTCAGGATTGTAAATCCCCAGGCAATAGTCATCGAGCATGTCGGCGGGCAGTTCGTCCTTGCGGCCCGGCTTGAACCAGCGCTCGTTCGGATAATGCACGAACGCCGCCTGCGCGATGTCCTCGCCCCAGAACTGATCGTTGTAGAAGAAGTTGCAATTGAGCCGCTCGATGAACTCGCCCAGCGCCGAGGCCAGCGCGCCTTCCTTTGTCGCGCCCTTGCCATTGGTGAAGCACATCGGCGAGTGCGCGTCGCGGATGTGCAGCGACCACACGTTGGGCACGATATTGCGCCACGACGCGATCTCGATCTTCATGCCCAGGCGCGCGAGGATCCCCGACATGTTGGCGATGGTCTGCTCCAGCGGCAGGTCCTTGCCGGCAATATACGTGCGAGTCTGCGCGTCGGAATCGAGCATCAGCAAGGCCTGGGCGTCGGCGTCCAGGTTGTCGACCTCTTCGATGACGAACTCGGGACCTGTCTGCACCACTTTCTTGACCGTGCAACGGTCGATGGAGCGCAGGATGCCTTGACGATCTTTCGCGGAAATATCAGCGGGCAGCTCGACCTGGATCTTGAAGATCTGGTTGTAGCGATTTTCCGGATCGACGATGTTGTTCTGCGACAGGCGAATATTGTCGGTGGGAATGTTGCGGGTCTCGCAATACAACTTCACGAAGTAGGCAGCGCACAATGCGGAAGACGCCAGGAAATAGTCGAACGGACCCGGTGCGGAGCCATCGCCCTTGTATCGGATCGGCTGATCGGCGATGACGGTGAAATCATCGAACTTGGCTTCAAGTCGAAGATTATCGAGAAAGTTAACTTTGATTTCCATGCGGAACTACCATAAGAGCGAGCGAAACGATGGCCGCCATTATCCTGTTTTTCCGCCGGAAGTCTTGCTCGTCGGGCAAATGGTCCGATTTCCCCCCGCCCATCACGCGGGCGGCTGCGGCTCCCTTCACTACGAGGCTGGTTCTCTGCATTGAATGGCCTGAGCGACCCTGGCAGCGATGTCGGCACGACTGAATGGTTTGGCCAGGACCTCGAATCCATGCAGCTGCGCCGCCGTCTGCTGGGTGTAACCGGTGATGATCAGCACCGGCAAGTCGGGAAGGCGGGTGCGCAACTTAGTTGCCAGCTGCGCGCCGTTCTGGTCGGCCATCAACTGGTCGGTGACCAGAATGTCGGGGCTCAGCCCCGCCTCGACCATGCGTACCGCCACCGACGCCGAGCTTGCCTCGGTCACCTGATACCCCAGATCGCGCAATTGCAGCGCAGTGGTGTAGCGGACCAGTTCTTCATCGTCGACAAGCAGAACGTGAAAAGGCTGAGCGGCGACCGGGACCGGCTCGGCTTCGCAAGACCGTCCTTCCCCCGCGTCGGCAGTCGATACGGGCAGCCACACATCGACCTGCGTGCCGGTACCCGGGGCCGATTGAATGCTGAACCCGCCGCCCGATTGCAGCGCCAGCCCCTGCACCATCGACAACCCGAGGCCGGTCCCTTTGCCGACGCCCTTGGTCGAGTAAAAAGGCTCCACGCAGCGGCGCAGCACGGCTTCGTTCATCCCGCAGCCGTCATCGGCGACGCTCAGTCGCACGTAATTTCCCGCTGCCAGGCCGTGCGCCGAAGGCTCGGCGAAAGCCTGAGCGCAGGCAGTAATCCGCAGGCAGCCTTGTTCCTCAATGGCATCGCGCGCATTGACCGCCAGATTGAGGATGCCCAGCTCGAGCTGATGAGGATCGATGAACACCTTGGGCAGCGCCGGCGGGATGTCCACCACAACGCGGATCATGGGCCCCAGCGAACGCTGGATCAGCTCGCGCATGTCGTGGACCAGCAGGTCCAGCGCCACGGCTTGTGGCTTGAGCGTCTGCCGGCGGGCAAACGTCAGCAACCTGCCGACCAGAATTCGCGCACGATCAGCGGCCTGCAGGGCGGCGCCGATCAACCGGCTCGAGCGCTCATTGACTTCCGGCTGGCGCCGCAGCAATTCGAGCGAGGTCATGATGGGCGTCAGCAGATTATTGAAGTCATGGGCGATGCCGCCACCAAGCTGCCCGACCATCTCAGTCTTGCGCGACTCGTGCAGCAGTGACAGCGCCGCCTCTCGCTCCGCGACGATCGTCGCCACCCGCTGCTCCAGACTTTCGTTGAGTTCCATCAACTGCAACTCGGCACGCATGCGCGCACTGATGTCGACACAGACAAACAGCAGACCGCCGATGTTTCGCTGGTCATCGAGCAGCGGCGTGACGTGGGTCTGCACCCAGACCGCTGACCCGTTGGCGCGAACATGATGCTGGGTGAGCTCGAACGGGACTTGCGATTTCAGAAACTCGTCCTGATACAGAGCACCTGTCTGCAGGACACCGCGCTTCTGGATATCGCCGATCGAGCAGCCGAGCATGGCCTCGCGCGCCAGGCCGACAATGTCGCAATAGCGATCGTTGACCTGCTGAAAAACACCCCGATGATCGCAAAGAGCAATGCCCGCGCCGGCTTGTTCGAAAATGGCGCCCAACTGCGCGGAGCTGGCACGCAGCGCAGCTTCCGAACGCGCATGGTTGATCCACAGCCAGCCCAGTTTTGCCGCTTCCTCGAGCAGATGAATGTAGGGCTCGCTCAACGCCGTGCCACCATCGAACTGGACGATGAAAACCGCTGCCAGCCCGCCATGCCGGATCAGCGGAACGAGGATGGCGGTGCCACCGCCCTGTGCTGCGTCGGCCCGGTCGGAGCGCGTCGATGCCTGGACATCGTTTTCAACCAGCACGGTCTCGCCTTGCTGCAGCAAGCGAAAGGTGCCAGCAGTCAGCGTGTGCTGGCGGGACACCGTGTTGGCCGCGCCCCGATAGCATTCACAGCGGATGTCGAGCACGCCCGGTTCATCGCTCATCTCACCAAAGCACACGGTCGAAGCACCCAGCTCGCAGCCAAGCCGGGTCACCAGACGCGCCTCGATCCGCTGAGGCTCACGAATCGACGGCAGCTCGCGGCCGAGCTCGACCAATAACGCCTGACGTCGCTCGAACAGGACCCGCTCGGTGGTCTCGGTCACCACGCACAACACGCCGCTGACCGGACCGTCCTCATCTTCATAGACGGCGGAATAGGAAACATCGAAATACACGGTCTCGCCGCGACCGTGGCGCTCGATATAGAACGGTCGGTCCTTGGCGGAAAACGTCTGACCGGTGTCTCGGACACCGCGCAACAGCGGCTCCAGATCGTCCCAAAGCTCGCGCCAGTTCTCCACGGCAGGCCGGCCCAATGCGCGCGGGTGCTTGTCGCCGATGCTCGGCGCATACGCGTCGTTGTACAGCGCGACGAACTCCGGCCCCCAGAACAGAACGATCTGCGCCTGGACGGGAAGAATCGTGCCCATCAACGCTTTCAGACTGGCCGACCACTGCTGAGGAGCGCCCAGTGGCGAGCCGTCCATCTGGCCTGACTGAAGCAATGCGCCGACGTTTCCGCCGTTGGAGAGAAACCGCAGAGGGGCTGCGCTGAGCGCGGTCGTCGGTGGGTATTCCATGGTGCAGGCCTGACAAAAAAGGATCCGGTTTTTTCGCTGCCATGTTAGAGCAAAGGCCATGCGCGGATGTTCCTTGTCTGAGATCACCTCGTCAGCGTCGGTCGTCCCCTTGCCCGGGGCAACGCTTTGCAAGGTGCACAGACAAAGACGCGGCCTGACCGTTAATCCCTGATCAGGCCCCGTGCATCACTCTTCCTCTTTCACCGTCGCCACTTCGTCGGCGCGTACCTTCACGGTTTTGCCGCTGATGTCCTCGAATTCGTAAAAGCCATCCTTGCTCTTGGTCTTCGGCGCATCCTTGGTCACATACTGCGTACCGTTCTGCAGCGTCACGACCGTTGCGGTCGAGCATCCCGCCAACAATGCACAGCAGACAAACGCTACCGGCAGTCCCACCCCTTTGATGTTCATGCGCACTCCTGAGTTTTCCGTTGATTGCGAACTGTTCCGCCAACAAGTGATCAGATCTGCTTGCCCGATAATCGTTCGCTGGGCCGATAATGATGGGAAGAATCAACGACTTGGCTAGCTTCTGGTTTTTGTCTGATCCGGTGTTGCGAAACGTCCTACAGTGAAATACTGTATGCACATACAGCAACAATAAGGGATCACACCTGTGTCAGACCATACCGCGTCCGCGCCTGACCATTATCAACGTATGGGCATCCGCATTCAGAAAATCATCAACTCTCCCACCGCACAAAGAGCACGCTCCGCGCTGATCTTCCGGCTGGCAGATGAGCTGGAAGACGACTGGAATCAGTTGCTGGAGGAAATCGACGAGAACGACAACGTCACCCTCGCCTGGCGAGACGACGGCGGTGTCCAGGTGTTCTGGACCGTACCGCGAGAAGACTGAATACACCTGCGCTGATCGGCCGCTGATATGCAGGCTGGCCTTTCAGCGCAGCGCCTGCCTTTAACCCGATCCCCGTAGTTGGAAAACAATGCTCAGATTTTTCGTTTCGATCCTGCTTGCCCTTTCTTTCCTGCAAAACGCCTGCGCCGACGTCACCATCGGCACCTGGAATCTGGAACACCTCAGCGTACGACCCAACAAGGATTTCCAAAGCATCGCCAAAGTGGCGCAGAAAGCCGACTTCCTCGCGGTTCAGGAATTGATGAGCGAAGAGGCACTGCAGGCCCTTGCCAAAGAGCTGGCCAAGCAAACCGGGAAACACTGGAGCGCGATAGCGTCCCATGCGGTTGGTCGATCTTCCTACAAGGAAATGTACGGATTCGTCTGGCGTGACGACGTCGTAGCTTACGAAGACGGCGCCGTCACCTACTTGGACCGCAACGATACCTTCGAGCGCGAGCCCTACTCGGCGCGGTTCAGATCGCTCAAGGATGGCAGTACCTTCGTGGTAGCGACCGTGCACATTCTGTACGGCAAGAGTCAGTCCGATCGGGCATCGGAAATCGTCGCCTTGTCCAACTACTGGAACTGGCTGAAGGAGACCTATGCCGGCAACCCGCAGATCATGTTGATGGGCGACTTCAACACGCCACCCAACGCACCTGCGTGGAACAACCTCGACGCCAGCGCCCGGCCGCTGGTACTCGAGGGCGCCAGCACGTTGTCGGCGACCGACGGAAAATTTGCCAATCTGTATGACAACATCTTCGTCAGCAAAAACACGGCGATCCGCGTCAACAGTGTGAAGGTGTTCGATTATCCGCAGTTCCTGGGCCTCACCCATGCCAAGGGCCGCGACAGCGTATCGGACCACGCGCCGATCTTCCTCAGCGCAAGCCTGGGCGGTGGCAGCGGCTCGGCGGGGGCGTCAACCGCCGCGGCGCAAGCCCGGCCTGGCGCGGCGAATCCGATGAAACCGGCAGCCTCGACCGATGCAGTTGCCCATCTGGCTTCGGCCATCCGCGGCAACCGAAAGACGATGGTCTATCACCGACCTGACTGCCCGTCGTACAACGCGGTGGCCGAAAAAAACCGGGTTGAGTTCAACAGCGAAGCGGCCGCCGAGGCTCAGCATTATCGCCTGGCCGGAAATTGCCATTGAGCGTGCCCTGACGCCATTTGCCCGTCACCCTAAAAGGCGGCTGCAAGACAGCCGCCTTTGCGTGAACAGGCCTGACTATCTACGGGCCAGATCGTGCTGGATGCAGCCGTCATAATAGGTCTGCTTGACGGCAGCCGGTTTGAGCCTGGACGTGCTTTTATAGGTCTGTTCGGTGATGCCCACCGCCATCTTGCGCATCCAGGGCTGGGAGAACTTTCGCGTCTGCAGCTTTTTACGTGCGCTGTACAGCGTGGTCCCGGACAATTTGGACTGCTGCGCCGCCCCTGCCATCCCCGCGCCCCATTTACACACCTGCAGGTCGTTCTTGCTGATGTCTCTGGCCTGAGCAGGCATCGCCAACGCTGCAAGCAACGATACTGTCAAAATCACACCCACTCTACGCATACACCCTCGTCCCGGAATCGCTTGAAAAAAGACAGGATTTTTCCAGAAATCGTTATGCGGGCGGGCCATCAATTTGACTTTTTTGCGCTCACGGCGGTATGGGCCACACCACTGCCGAGGCAGCAGGAAAACCAGCATTCAGCCATCCAAAAGGATGACCTGACCTGTCGAAGTAAAAATGTGCGGAACGCCCGTCATCCAAACAGATACAGATCTACACCGCCCATCGGCAGGAGATTCAAAATGCCATCTAAGGTGTGTAATTCTCCTGCGGTCAGTCGCTTTGCAGCCCTCGCAGACGACTTTTCTCAGGCAGAGAACGTTTCTCGATCCGAGGCCATGAAGTATCGCCAAGCCGGTATCGATCTCGAAATGAAGTGACAGCACCGCCGATGCATGCGGCGGTCAGGCTGTCAGGTACATAAAGGAAGTACTTAATTTCAGAGCGGCGCTCAGCACGCCACACGGGCCTACGACGATGAATGACTCTAAGGATTTTGAAATTCATTACCAGTTTCACGGCGAACCGCGACATTTCTCACACCAGGCCAACCATCTCTGCGAGAGCCAGGCCCTGCATTTCGCGACCTTGCATGCAGGTGTGGGCACGCTGGACGGGAACATTTGTGCAGGGCCCCTAAGGCTTGCGATGTTGTATGCCGAAGGCCTTGGCGTGACCAAAGTGCAGTGGAAACGCACCTGACCGGACGAAAGACCAAACAAACCGCATATCCAGTGGTCGGAATTTACAAGCAGCGCTCATCAAACCAGCAAAGCGAGGAAACCATGACCATAGATAACGCGCTCAAAAAGGAAGTCCTGACCCGATTGCTGCATGCTCACCCCACAGGTCTGGGCAAAGAGGTACTGGACAACTACCGGGGAGAAAACGCCGTTGCCGACACCCTTGAGCATTTGCAGCAGGCCGGTCTAATTCATGACGGCAGCGTGGACAGCCCCGCCAGAGGCGAGCGCCTTTTGAAGTATCCGATCAAGCTGAGCTCTGCCGGCGTCGAGGCGGCAAAACAGCTTCAGTCCTGAAACCCACCCATGAAAAAACCGGCTCACGCCGGTTTTTTTAAGTCTTCAGTAATGGTGTTGGTGTTCTCCCCAAGTGCTGCCGATCTGATCATCCTTGAGCCGGTCAGGTAGCAGCACTACAGGGGAACGGGAAGAAGACTACAAGCTCAGCAGATCCTTCGTCATCTCGATAATTGTGACTTGATTAGTCTGCGTACCGTGGCTTACACCGCCGGGTAATCGCCCGTTCCATCCGGCCAGGGCGTGAGCAGCTCGAAACCGCTGTCAGTCACTGCGACCATGTGTTCCCACTGTGCTGACAGCGACTGGTCGCGCGTCAGCACAGTCCAGCCGTCTTCCAGCACGTGGGTGCCCGGTTTGCCGGCGTTGATCATCGGCTCGATGGTGAACACCATACCCGTCTTGAGCCTCAGGCCTTTACCCGCCGCGCCGTAGTGCAGCACCTGAGGCTCCTCGTGATATTTGCGACCGATGCCATGCCCGCAGTACTCGCGCACGACGCTGAAGCCTTCGCGGTAGGCGACGGTCTGAATGGCATTGCCAATATCACCCAGCGTGGCGCCAGGCTTGACCGCGTGAATGCCAGCCAGCGTGGCTTCGTAGGTTGTCTCCACCAAACGCCGGGCCAGCGGGCTGACCTCTCCCACGTAATACATGCGACTGGTGTCGCCGTACCAGCCATCCTTGATGACCGCCACGTCGATATTGACGATGTCGCCTTCCTTGAGGATATCGTCGGGCGACGGAATGCCATGACACACCACGGTGTTCGGCGAGATGCAGGTGGTTTTGGTGAATCCGTGATAACCGACATTGGCCGGGATGACCTTAAGCTCATTCACAATGTAGTCATTACAGATGTCATCCAGCGCTTCGGTGCTGATGCCGGGCTTGACGTAGGGTGCAATCATCGCCAGAACGTCGGCCGCCAGCCGCCCCGCTATCCGCAGCCCGACCAGATCGGCTTCACTTTTTATGCTGATGCTCATTGACAGGCTGCTCCGACGTGAGTTTGGACCAGGACCAGGTCGCTGGACTGAATACTCAGAACCGTCCCGCCTGACGTTTCGGCCCGAATCAGCAACTGACAGATCTCGCTGTAGTTCAAACCAGGATTCAACTCAGCAAGCATGCCAACCCGCATCCAGTGCTCCGCCTGTGCATTGATGGAGCGACTGAGCGCTGCGCTGGCGCAGCGAATGTTTGCGTGCATCTGTTCGGAAATTTTCACCAGTCCCATTTGCCGTCCCTCGATTGATATACGAATCATATATGTTCCGTATATTCAACCGCAACGTCGGCGGATCGCGTCACGCGTCTGGTCGGCCACCGAATTCAGTTGCGCATTCCGACAATGAGGTAGCCAGCTGCGATATTGCCTCCTGGTCGTTTTCGTTCAGCGCACGGTAATGGGTGATGATTGCGCGCTCGGCGTCATTCAGAGTGTCTGTCGAAATAGGTGTTCGCTTTCCCGAAAGGACATACAGGACATCGACGCCCTTCTTGCCCAGAGCCGCGAGATAATCCGAACGGGGAATGCGCTCTCCGCTCTCGTACTTGCCCTGCGCGTTGGCTTCCACGCCACCGATTGCGCCAAACTCCTGTTGCGACAGCCCGAGGCTCTTACGCTCTTCCTTCAAGCGTGAACCGAGATCTTTCATAAATTTGCGCCTCGACATTGACTATGTCTAAAGCAAGACCCCATTGGTCTGAGGGAGTTGCGCCAAACTCAACGTTTGTTCAAGCTTCCGGTTTCTCGGCCTGAGGAATGTGGCAGACGGCCGATGGGTTCGGATGGAGCGCGTGCCATTTCAAACGGCACCCCGATTTCTGCAGTTCGGAGAACCAGACGTGATGACATTTTTGCTGGGTTGGTGCGCCCTGTCGGCGGTGGGCACCTTGATTGCGCTCAGTCTGATCCGCGTCGGTAAACGGCGGCAGCCTGAAGCCGATCAGACCGCGCAGCCCCAGGTCGTCGTTGCAGCGACGCGATACAAGCGTTGATTACCCTTGTTTACCCGCCGCAACCCTGTAGCTGCGAAATGACAGGATTCATTTCCCCGCCAGGTGCGCATGCTCGACAGATTGACCGACTACATCCGGGACAAATGCCATGTCGTGTGCGAAAGCATTGAACTGACGCAGACCGGCGGCCAGGGCGAGAAAATCCTCGCGCTGCATCTCGTTGCCCCAGACGCTGCTGAAAGTCGGCTCGGCCGCAGGCGTAGAGAATGCGGTGGCGGTAGTGGCTTGATGAATGGACATGTTCGATCCTCGCTCGCTGAATACTGTTTAAACATACAGTATTTTCATCGCCTTCCAAACGCAAGTCTCGATTCGACGAGTGGTCGTGTCATGGCGGCCTGATGCCCTTCCCCCTTGTGCAGCATCAGGCAAGAAGCGGGCAGTATCCGAGTAACGCCTCTCAACTCCTAAGACGTAGCCTGCAACGGTCGATCGAGCGCCTTGTCGCGCTCCCTACAAGGAGAGGCACGACCATGAAAACCACCTTTGCTCTGTTCATGACCCTGATGCTGGCCGCTGTGAGCGCCACCGCGCTGGCGATGCCTTGCGGTCAGGTCACACGATCCTCCACCGAAGCGCTGGACAGCCAGCACCTGATGCGCCTTCACGTTGCCCAGCAGACGCCCGGCGCGCTCAAGCGGCCAGGCAAGCTCCACACGTTCGACAGCTAGGCGCTGGCCAGCTCGCGCAGACGGATCAGGTCATCAGTCTTCAAGACGATGCCCTGTGCAAGCGACTGCTCGCGCTGCCGGTATCGACGATCACCCGGCAAGCGCTGCTGCCCTGCATCGTGCATCTGCCGGATCAATGCTTCACTGCGCGTGGCGAAGGCCTGCCCACTGCCCTTGTCCGGGTCGATCACAATGATGGTCTGCCCGGTCCAGGGGGTTTGCGCCCCAGGCTTGCTGGACATGTCGAATTCATAGGAGAAGTTGCCGCCGGTCAGTGCGGCGCAGAGCAGCTCGACCATCATCGACAGCGCCGAACCCTTGTAACCGCCGAAAGGCAACAGCGCGCCCCCGTCGAGAATCGCCTTGGGATCCTGGGTTGGCTGGCCGGCCCGGTCCACGCCCATCCCGGGCGGCAGCATGTGTCCTTCCCTGGCGGCGATTTGTACGTCGCCGTGGGCGATGGCGCTGGTGGCCATGTCGAACACGATCGGCTCGCCGTGCGCACGAGGCGCCGCGAAGGCAATCGGGTTGGTGCCGAACAGAGGTTTTTGCGCGTCGTGAGGAACCACGCAGGTCATGCTGTTCACCACGCTCAACGCCACCAGTCCTTGCTGCGCGAAAGGCTCCACATCAGGCCACAGTGCCGCGAAGTGGTGCGAGTTGCGAATCGCCAGAATGGCAATCCCGGCATTGCGGGCCTTTTCGATCAGCAGCGCCTTGGCCGCCTGCATGGCGGGCTGAGCGAAGCCCCCCGCAGCATCGACCCGCACGAAACCTGCGCCGACATCTTCGACGATCGGCACCGCCTGGCCGTCTACCCAGCCAGCGGCCAGCGAAGACAGGTAACCCTTGATGCGGAAGATCCCGTGGCTGTGTGAGCCGTCACGCTCGGCACTGGCGCAGTTCTCGGCAAGCACCGCCGCCACTTCGGCGCGAGTGCCGTGGCGCAGGAAAATCTGCGTCAGCAACTCGGTCAGCGCCGCGAAGGAAATCGTCTGCGTGTCGTGGTTATCGTGCGGTGAAGACATCTGAAGCTCCGGTGTGATTATTGGAAGTGGAAGCCAAACAGAACGTGAACAAAGCGTCGGGAGAGTACTGCGCACAGCCGGGCAGGTAAACTGCGCGGCGGGTTCGCAATGACGGGGTCAGCAGCAGGTTGGTCGTCTGTCAGGCTTGCACACGCCTGCACCTGCAAGCGGCAGGCCAGCATCGGGGCTGGCCTGAGCTCGATACGTTAAGGCGCCGTCACAGGGAAGCGGTGAGGGCGCCGCCTATGGCACCAGACGTTTCTGAAAGAACAGGCGCTGATGGCCCGGCGGGTAATCATTCAATTGGCCGAACGCCTGATAGCCCAGTTTGCGGTAGAACGCCGGGGCCTGGAAGTCGAAGGTGTCCAGCCAGACGCCGATGCAGTCGCGTTCCCGCGCGAAGTTTTCGGCCAGGTGCATCAGCTCGCTGCCCGTGCGCTGCCCGCGTGCCTGCTCCGGCACCACCAGCAGCTCGATGAACAGCCAGCGGTAGAGAATCCGCCCGTGCAGCCCGCCAATTACGGCATCGGTGTGTTCATCGCGGACAAAGAACGCAAACTTTTCCGACTTGCCGTCGCCCGCCTTGGCCGCGTTATAAGCCCTGAGCGGCTCGAGGATTTCCAGACGTTCGTCTTCGCTCGGGTTGCTTTTGAATTCGATCCGCACACTCATGTGCTGCTTCCTGCTGCCGTGGGTTGGCCGGCAAGCGTGTCGGATAAGGAAGGGGGAGTAAAGGGGGGAAGAACAGTACGGGAGCACCGGACGGCGCTCCCGCAGAGGGGCATGATCAGTCTTTCTGGTCACGCAGGACGTTGCCGGAAGTGGCATCGATGCGGAATTCGTAGGTCAGGCTGTCAGCCTTGCGCCCTTCGCCTTCCCAGTAGCCATTGTCGTCGGCTTCGATTTTGTAGATTTCGGTATAGCCCGCCGCCTTGGCTTTTTCGATCGCTTTTTCGATGGTGATCCAGCCGGCAGCAGGCTTGTCCGCCAGGGCGAACTGGGCGGTGGTCAAAGCGGCGGTGGCGAGGACGGCAGCGGTAAGTTTCTTGATCATTTTTGAACTCCATTTCCCGTTAAGGGCTTTCTTGAATGCGACGTTTTGGAGTTCGGCCGACAAAAAATAGTTCAGATCCGCTTATGTAACCGGGTACGTCGATGCGCAGGTTTGCTCGCACCTCGGCACCCGCGGCATCAGTGCTTGACCTTGCGGCGCAGCACCCCGTTGAGCACCACGACGATCACGGCGACAAAAATGGCGATGTACTGAAAAGTCTTTTCACTCAGCACGCCGATGGTCTGCAGATGCGAGAGGCCGAGCATGATGACCAGCACGCTCAGGGCGATGATGATCGAATAAACGAGACGCTGTTTGTTGGTCATTGCGAAGTTCCTGAATCGGGTCGAGATCATTTGCGCGTTACAAATGCGGTCCTATGTTACGCGCTCCTGCAGCGGCTGACACGCCGCTGCATCGTCACGGCCTGCGGCGAAGCGTCTCGGTCGCTGATTCCTGTCACTTCGACGTGGTTTAATACGCGCACATAATCAATAGCAAGTGTGTGATCAGGTCTGCAGGACGTATCCGTCTAACGTGCGGGTCTTGTCTGCAGCGCCTCACCCAGAAAGGAGTCCCCAATGCCCCATGAAGGCAGCCTGTTACAGGCCGCAGTCGTGTTTCTGCTCGCCGCCGTCATCACCGTCCCCCTCGCCAAACGCCTGCAACTGGGCGCCGTGATCGGTTACCTGATTGCAGGCGTCGTCATCGGTCCGTCCGGCCTCGGTTTGATCGGTAACCCGGAAAGTGTCGCGCACATCTCTGAACTGGGCGTGGTGTTGCTGCTGTTCATCATCGGCCTGGAGTTGTCGCCCAAACGTCTGTGGGTCATGCGCAAATCGGTCTTCGGCGTCGGCCTCGCACAAGTGCTGCTGACCGGCGTTGTGATTGGCGCGGTCGCCCTGCTCGCCTTCCATCAGCCGCTGAACAGCGCTGTGGTGCTGGGCCTGGGTCTGGCGCTGTCATCGACCGCGTTCGGCCTGCAAAGCCTGGCCGAGCGCAAAGAGCTGAACGCACCTCACGGCCGCCTGGCGTTCGCCATTCTGCTGTTCCAGGACATCGCTGCCATTCCGCTGATTGCGCTGGTACCGATGCTGGCGGGCGGCGCTCACGATGCCGACTCCGGCGATTCGCTGCGTCACGGCCTGCAAGTGCTCGGCGGCATTGCAGTGGTGGTGGTGGGCGGGCGTTACCTGCTGCGTCCGGTGTTCCGCATCGTTGCCAAGACCAAGCTGCAGGAGGTGTCGACCGCGACGGCCTTGCTGGTGGTCATCGGCACGGCCTGGCTGATGGATCTGGTCGGCGTGTCCATGGCGCTGGGGGCGTTCCTCGCCGGGCTGCTGCTGGCCGATTCGGAATACCGACATGAACTGGAATCGCAGATCGAACCGTTCAAGGGCCTGCTGCTCGGGCTGTTTTTCATCAGCGTCGGCATGGGCGCCAATGTCGGCTTGCTGATCAGCGCGCCGATCACCGTACTGGGCCTGACCCTGTTGCTGATCGCGCTGAAATTCCCGCTGTTGTACCTGGTCGGGCGCGCCGCTGGCGGCCTCACCGGCCAGAGCGCGTTGCGCCTGGGCCTGGTATTGGCGGCGGGCGGTGAGTTCGCCTTCGTGGTGTTCAATATCGGCCGCGATCAGGGACTTTTCGATACCAGCCTGTACGACACGCTGGTGCTGACGATCACATTGTCGATGGCGCTCACGCCGCTGCTGTTGCTGGTGCTCTCGCGCTGGCTGAAGCCCAAGCCAGTGGTCAAGGAAGTGCCCGAGGAATATCGCGAGATCGATTCTGACAATCCTCGCGTGGTGATCGCCGGCATGGGCCGGATGGGTCAGATCGTGGCGCGTATCCTGCGGGCCCAGAAAATTCCCTTCATCGCACTGGACACGTCGGTGGAAACCATCGAGTTCACGCGCAGTTTCGGCAACGTGCCGGTGTTCTACGGTGACCCGCTGCGCCCGGAAATCCTGCGTGCCGCCAAAGTCGATCAGGCCGAATATTTCGTCATTGCCACAGACGATCCGGACATCAACATCAAGACCGCCGAGCTGGTGCGCAAGCTGTATCCGCACCTGAAGATCATCGCCCGGGCGCGTAACCGCCAGCACGTTCACCGGCTGCTGGACCTGGACGCTCAGGCGGTGCGGGAAACCTTCTATTCCAGCCTTGAAATGACTCGCCGTACGCTGATCGGCCTGGGCCTGACCGAGGCGCAGGCGGCGGCGCGGATCGAGCGCTTCAAGCGTCATGACGAACAGGTGCTCAACCGTCAGCACCTGATCTACGACGATGCGGCCAAGGTGATGCAAAGTGCGCTGGAGGCTCGCGCCGAACTGGCCGAACTGTTCGAATCCGACCGCATGGACGAGCAAGCCGAAGAAGCCGCACGAAGCTGATCCGGCGCCCTGCCCTCAGCGGCTGAGGGCGACGACGAACGCCAGAAACGCCCGCACTTTGGCGGGCGGCAAGTGCCGCGACGGGTACAACGCATACAGCGAGAAGTGCTCGTCCGGCCAGTCGGGGAACAGCTCGATCAAACGCCCTTCGGCAATCGCCGATTCAACCCCCAATGCCAGCACCTGCGCGACCGCCTGCCCTTGCTCGCAGACGCGGTGCAGGGTGGCGACGTCGTTGACCATCAGACGCCCACGCCTGTTCAAGATCAATCGATCCTTGCCTCGATGGAATTCCCACATGAACGGTCGCCCGGTTTGTGAATCACGGAAGTCCACGCACACATGGGCCGGGCTTTCGAGATCGGTGGGATGACCGGGCCGGCCGTGCTTTTTCAGGTATGTCGGAGATGCGACAGTCAGCACGCGCGTTTTGAGCAACTGTCGGCCGATCAGCGACGAGGACGGCGGCTCGCCGAAGCGTACGGCAAGGTCCACACCGTCGGCCACCAGATCACCCAGTTGCTCGCGGGTGATCAGGTCCAGCTCCAGCTCCGGATGGGATGCCATGAAATCACCCAGCGCGGGCGCCAGAATGAGCCGTGAAAAGTACGGGTCAACGTTCACCCGCAAACGTCCGCGCACTGCGCTGGCGCTGCCGGACGCCAAGGACGCGGCCTCCTCCAGCCCGGCCAGCAACGGTGCGATCTCTTCGTAGAGCCGACGGCCCTCATCGGTCAGCTTGACCGAGCGCGTTGTGCGGTCAAACAGGCGGATACCGAGTCGTCCCTCCAGGCGTGCAATTGCCCGACTGACACCGGATTGAGTCATGTCCAGCACCTCGGCGGCCTTGACGAAGCTGCCGGTATCGACCACTGCCGAGAGCACGCCCATACCGCTGGCCAAACGTCCGTCGAATCCCATTGATGACTCCTGATCATTTATCCAATGCCGTCCATGCTATCGGAGAATCGGCCCGACAGGTGCACGCTGTGTGCCTCGGCGACGCAGGGTCGCCCTTGCAGAGGAAACAGTCATGTACACCATCATGGGCGTCACCGGTCAGGTTGGCAGCGAAGTCGCGCGTCAATTGCTGAGCTCAGGCCAACCCGTTCGTGCGGTGGTCCGCAACGCTGAAAAGGCACGGCAGTGGGCGGACATGGGTTGCGACATCGCGATCGCGGACGTGGACGATGTCTCATCCTTGACTGACGCTTTTCAAAACAGCGCGGCAGCATTCGTGCTGTTGCCGCCCAATTTCTCGCCGTCGGAGGGGTTTGCGGAAACCCGTCAAATGATTGCCAACCTTCACGCAGCGCTGAGCGTCTCGCGGCCTGGCAAGATCGTGTGCATCTCAACCATCGGTGCCCAAGCCACGCAACCCAATCTGCTCAATCAATTGCAGCTGCTGGAGCAGAGCCTGAGCACACTGGCGCTGCCAGTGACCTTCCTGCGTCCGGGCTGGTTCATGGAGAACTGTCTGTGGGACATCGAACCTGCCGTGCGCACTGGCGTGATCCCCAGCTTTCTGCAACCGCTGGACAGGGCCGTGCCGATGATTGCAACGGCGGACGTAGGCCGTGTCGCTGCGCAGTTGCTGCAAGAACACTGGGTGGGAAACCGCATCGTCGAGCTCGAAAGCCAGACGCCCGTGTCACCTGACCAGATCGCCGCAACTTTCACCGAGCTGCTCGGCAAACCGGTGACCATGCAAGCCGTGCCGCGAGACCAATGGCAGGCGCTGTTCGTGTCCCAGGGCATGAGCAACCCGCTGCCGCGCATGCAGATGTTGGACGGTTTCAATGAAGGCTGGATTCGCTTTGAGGGCGTGCCGCGCAAGGGCCGCGTCGAGCTGAAAAGCGTGCTCCAGGCACTGCTGGCGCGGCAGGGCCTGGATCGGTAAATGCACTCAGGCGTGTTCGCTGTCCCAGAAGCGCTTGTACATGCCCAGCTTGCGCTTCAGGGGACGTGACAGGCGGGCCTCTTCCTTGCCCAGCTTGAAGGCCAGCAACTTGAGGCCGTTGCGCAGGAATGACGACGGCCACAGGTACCAGCGCCGCGCGCCGAGAAAATCCAGCTCCGATTTCACGTAACGAAAGCCCTCGCCTCTCGCCCCGCCGAAATGGGCATGAATCCAGGATTCGCGGGCCTGAAAAACGCCGATGTCGAAGTACCGTCGAAATTCTTCGCGCAGCGTGTAGTTGTGCGAATGGCGACAGACCGCCGAACCCTGATACGCCACCTTCCAGTGCGACAGCAGCATCTTGGCCGCCACGTACATGTCCTCGGAGAGGATGACGTGGGGAGGAAACCCACCTACCGCACGCAACGCATCGCGCCGATAGGCCGCGAAGGAGTTAGACATGAACGGTGTCTTGATGCCGAGCTCGGGGACATCGGCAAGGGTTTTGACGCGCGACACCGGCGGGTAATTGAACCAGCGCGCATGACTGGCCAGAACCGTGGCGTCCAGATGCGGCAGTTGCCGGCCGCACACCGCACCCACCAGCGGATCGTCAAATGGCTCGACGATGTTCTCGATGGCTCGGGGATCTTCCAGATAAGCGTCCTGGGTCAGGTAGACGAAGACGTCATAGCGAGGATGAGTCTCCGCCATCATTTGCCGGGTGCCGCCATGATTGAACTGCTTGCCATCAATGCGGATCACGTCGGCGCACCGCGCCTGGGCGAGTTCGAAGGTGCCGTCCGATGAGCTGGAGTCCACGATAAGCGTGTCGAACTCGGCGGTCTGCACCGCGAGGGAATCGAGCAGACGCTCGAGTTCCCGGCGGCCGTTATAGGTGGGAATCACACAGGCAATGCGCAAGGACTGCATAACAAAACTCCGGGGCAGATGCTCGACGCCCATTTGTCACGACACGCGTTTGAGGGTAGTTCACATTGGCACAGATGGATCCAGCCGCTTGTCAGCCAAGCACCTCACTCAAAGGGATGAAGTTGAGCAGGTCGCCTTGCGCAACCGTCGTGCCCTCGACGACCTCGATGAACCCGTCCGCCCATGCGGCACTGCGCAGGACGCCAGAGCTCTGGTTGCGATAAGCGACCAGCCGGCCCTGTTCCAGGCGTCCGCGCAGGTATTCACGGCGATTGCCCGGCTTGTCCCAGACGAAACCGGCGGGCACCTTGAACTGCAGCGGTTTGACCTGGCGCACGCCCAGCCGGCGCAGCAGGTAAGGCCGCGCCAGCAGCGCGAAGGTCACCAGCGTCGAAGCCGGATTACCCGGCAGGCCGATCACCGGAAAGCCCCGGAAATGGCCGAATGTCAGCGGTTTGCCCGGCTTGATCGCCAGTTTCCAGAGGGAGATTTCGCCTTCTTCGCGCAATGCGTGACCCAGGAAATCCGCCTCTCCAACCGAAACGCCTCCGGTGGAGAGGATCAGGTCGACATCGTTCAGTGCGCCCAGCGCCGTCCGAGTCTTGCCAAGGTCGTCGGGAAGAATGCCCGCATCCACCACCTCGCAGCCCAGACGTTCAAGCCAACTGCACAGCAACACCCGATTGCTGTTGTAGATCTGCCCCGGGCCCAGAGGCTGGCCGGGCTCGATCAACTCATCGCCGGTGGAGAGCACCGCGACGCGTGCGCGGCGCACCACCTGCAACTGGCCGAAACCCATCGTCGCGGCAAGGCCCAGCTCGATCGGACCAAGCATCGTGCCTGCTTCCAGCACCTTGTCGCCGACAGTGGTTTCCTGCCCCTTCGGGCGAATGTTCTGACCGACATTCAGCGGCTCGATAAAACGCACGCGATCATCGCTCTGCACCTCGGCGTTCTCTTGCATCTCCACGCAGTCAGCGCCGTCGGGCACTGGCGCGCCGGTAAATATCCTGGCGCACGTGCCCGGCAGCAGAGGCTCGGGCGCCTGTCCGGCGAAAATCCGCTGGCTGACCGGCAGCGGCTCGCCGGTCCAGTCCGCCGCGCGCAAGGCATAGCCATCCATCGCGCTGTTCGGCCACGGCGGCAGATCGAGGGTCGAAACCAGATCATCGGCGAGAATTCGGCCCTGCGCCTGGGCCAGAGAGACGCTTTCACGCTCTCGGATCGGCGCCCCTTCGGCCAGGCGCATCAGCCGCTCCATGGCCGCTTCAACCGGCATCAGGCCGGGCATGTCAGGCTTGGTCATCAAACATCACCCACGGGTCGCACACGGCTCGGCTTTCTTCAGATGCGGCACGAAATTGCACGGGCGGAAACTGTTGTTCAACTGGTCGGCGAGAATGCCATCCCAACCGGTACGCACCGCATTGGTCGAGCCCGGCAGGCAGCAGACCAGCGTGCCATTGGCAAGGCCCGCCAGCGCACGAGACTGAATGGTGGAGCTGCCGATGTCCGGCACGGAAATCTGCCGGAACAGCTCGCCAAAGCCGTCCACTTGTTTGTCCAGCAGGCAGGCCACGGCTTCTGGCGTGCTGTCACGGCCGGTAAAGCCGGTGCCGCCGGTGATCAGCACGACCTGAACCTGGTCATCGGCAATCCAGGTCGCGACCTGGGCGCGAATCTTGTAGAGGTCATCCTTGAGCAGCACGCGCTCGATCAGCCCGTGACCGGCAGCGGTCAGGCGGTCGACGAACATCTGCCCGGACGTATCGGTTTCGAACGTGCGGGTGTCGCTGACCGTCAAAACGGCAATATTCAAAGGTACGAAAGGTGTGTCTGCCTTGGCGTTCATCGGCTAGGTCCGGTTGTAGAGGAAACAGTGCGGTGTTATATCACAGCACCCTTATTTTTCCGCGCTGACCGAGTTCGTCATGACCCCTTTCGATGCCCTTGCTCCCTGTTCGATACTGCTGCTGGCCGGAGGTCACGGACAACGCATGGGCGGGCTCGACAAGGGACTGATTCCGTGGCGCGGGGCGCCGTTGATCGAGCACCTGCATCGCCTGGTGCGGCCGTTGACCGATGACCTGATCATCTCCTGCAATCGCAATCGCGAGCAGTACGCGGCGTTTGCCGATCAACTGGTGCAGGACGATGAAGCCGGTTTTCCGGGGCCGTATGCGGGCATTCGTGCAGGGCTTGCCGCGGCCCGTCATGCCTTTCTGCTGGTCATGCCGTGCGACACGCCGTTGCTCGACCGTGCGCTGCTGGAAGGTCTGCTGCGTACAGCCATCGCCCACCCGACAAAACCGGTGATGGTGCGCCAGGGCGAGCAATGGGAGCCGCTGCTGTGCTGCATCCCGGTCAGTCACGCGCACGTGTTCGAACGTCACTGGCAACAAGGCCAGCGCAGCCCGAGGCGGACCATGGCTGAACTGGGCGCGGTGGCGCTGCAGTGCGACGCCGGAGACCCTCGACTGGCGAATCTCAATACGCCGCAATTACTGACACAGATCACACCCTGACGGGCTTGGGCATGTTTCATGGAACTTTGCTGACGCGGCTTACGTCAGAAACATCACTACACAAAGAATCATCTCTTGGAGACACAGTAATGAAACAACGGACTATTCCTGCCGCCTTCCTGCTCGCATTGAGCCTCGCCGGTCTTGCTGGCTGCTCGTCGCCCACTGTGATCACCTTGAACGATGGCCGTGAAATTCAGGCAACCGACGCGCCTAAATACGACGAAGAATCCGGCTTCTATGAGTTCAAGCAACTGGACGGTAAAGAAACCCGTATCAACAAGGATCAGGTTCGTACTGTCAAAGAGCTGTGATTCCAGCTTGAAAAAAGACCCGCCATCGTGCGGGTCTTTTTTTGCCTGCCGATTGAACCGTGTTACCAGTCAAGGGTGATCCGGCTCTCGAAAATCCGCGCCTCGCCATTTACCGGATCGACGAAGCGCAACCCTTGCGCCAGCAGTTTCAGGGGGTTTGCGTAATCATCCACGGCGTCCTTGACCACGTCCGGGTAGAACGGGTCGTTGCAGATCCCTGCCCCCAACGCCGCCATGTGCACGCGCAACTGGTGCTTTTTCCCGGTGACCGGATACAGGCTGTAGCGCCACAGATCGCCATTACGCTCGGCGACCTCGACGCGGGTTTCGGTGTTGCTCTGGCCTTGCCCTTCCTGCATGCGAAAAAACGGCTCACCCTCCACCAGCCGGCTTTTGTGCACCCGAGGGAATGTCAGGTGCGGCAATGCTTTGGCGATGGCTTCGTAGCGCTTTTCAACCTGGCGCGTGGGAAACAGCGACTGATACGCCGAGCGGGTCTGTTTGTTGGCGGAGAACAGCACCAGCCCTGCGGTGTGCCGGTCAATGCGGTGCAAAGGAACCAGATCGGGGTTGTCCAGCGTGCGGATCAGTCGCCGCAGCAGGGTCTGCTCGACGTATTCGCCAGAGGGCGTCACCGGTAGAAAATGCGGTTTGTCCGCCACCACCAGATGCTCATCGGCGTAGAGAATCGTCTCCTGCACAGGGATGGGTGTCTCATTGGGCACTTCGCGAAAATAATGGATGCGCAAGCCTTCCCGGTAAGCCAGCTCCGCCGAAATCGGCTGACCATCGCCGTCCAGCACCCTGCCCCGCGCAATACGGTCCTGCCACTGCGCACGGCTGATGGCGCTGAAACGCTCGCACAGGCAATCGAGGACGGTCTGCCAAGGGCCAGGCGGCAAGTACAACGTGCTGGCCTGGCTGTTGGCGGCGTTGAAAACTGGTTCGGACATGGAAGGCTCGAGCAAAAGGCGGACGTGACGAAGCCGACATTATTGCTCGACCGGGTCTTGATGCGCGAGCGGCCATGCTTTCGCCTAAGGCCGAAGGCTCTGTTGCAGGGCTTTGCGCACCGCGCGACGTTATGTCGCAGCGAGAAACAGCACCAGTCATCAGACAACTACATGACAGCAGTGGATGGGCAAATTGATTTGTTCTAAAATGTTGCTAAATCGGCAAGCAGGCGCGAAACCGAGCGAGTCACGGCAATGATCGTGATCGAAACCGAAAACGCCTGCCAGACCTGAAATCATAAAAAGAAAGCCCGTCCTAGACGGGCTTTTTTCGTTTTCAGCGTTTGTTCGGCGCAGTCACTGCGCGAACGCCGGGGTTAATACGTCGGCACTGAAGGCTCGCGACCGCACCGGTCTTCCACTGCCCACGACAGATTTTGTATTTCAACTTTGAGGTTACGCCATGCTGGTTCAACTGTTTCAATGGATCAAACGTCTCTCCACCGGCACCCCTGCCGAAAATGACGAAAACTACTCCCAATCGTTCTCCAACGAAGACAGCGATGTCGGTCGCTGGACCTTCATGTCGGTGTTCATCATCTTTACCCTGAGCCTGTACATCGTCGCCGGCCTTGGCTACTACGCCAAAGTGCACGTCTGGGACGGCATGAGCGATGCGCAGAAAGAAGCGGTGGCCAAGGCAATGGTCGTCGACACTCAGTACCTCTGAGCCCCGCTTCACGTCTCGCTTTTCACTCGCCCGCAGGCTTCAGGTCCGGGCGAGAAACACCACCACCTGCCCGGCGTCGAATGGCCAGTCCAGCTCGGCGCCGGTGTCGGTGCGCCGCAACACCGGAATCCTCAAGCCGTACGTTTCGTTGAGGGACTCGCTCTCGGCGATATCGACCAGTTCCACCAGCAGGCCGTGCTCCACCAGCGGCATCAATTCGGCCTCGGCCACTTCACACAAATGACAACCCAGGGTTCCGAACAGTTGGCATTCCGGCGGCATGGCGTGACCCTCTGAGCGCAGAATTTCAAGGGATGGATCGCTATTTTAGGCCCGCCCCGAAATACCGTCGAGCCTGAAGCGCCGTCTGGAAAAGTCGTTGGAGCGGTCCAGCACAGGCTTCTCGAAGCATCGATAGCCGACCCATCCGTAACACAGCACCGCGACCATCATCACGGACGCAAACAAGGCGTTGTCGAGCAGGCTGTCGGGCCTGACGCCGATGAGCTGCCAGACCCGCCCGATGACCCCAAGCACCAGCAAGTGCGACAGGTAAACGGTGTAGGACATGTCCCCCACTGCAACCAGAAACGCGGGCATCCGCACGTGCCGCCTGCGCTCGAGCAACGCCAGCGAAAAGACCAATGTCCCGAACACCAGACTGACCGCGAACATGCGCAGCATCCCTTGGTCGTCGAACAGTCGGTAATAGCCGATCAAGCCGATCCCGGGCAGCAGGGCGACGGCCAGTGCGGCACCGACGGCAGTGGTGGGAATGCGCGCACTGTGAGGGCTGTAGAACAGCAACGCCAGCGCGACGCCGGCAATGAACTCCAGCGCATAGGGATGCAGCATGATTTTCAGCGCGGAATTGTAGTCCTGCCAGTTTTCGACACGGTTGAATGCCACCAGGATCAGCGCCCACGCGCTCAGAAACAGCGGCAGCCAGCGCTCGCGAAAGCCCATCAGCACCGTGAACACCAGATAGAACCACAGCTCGAACAGCAACGACCACGCGACAATCACCAGCAGCACTTTGTCATTGGGCAGCAACAGAAAGGACATCAGCACATTTGAAGAACCGTGGCTGCTGTTGACCATTCCCGGCATCGCCAGAGCCACCGCAAGGGTGATGAAGAAGTACAGCCAATAGGTGGGATAAATCCGCGAGACACGATTGAAAAGGAACCGTTTGGACTCGGACAGTTTCTGAAAGCGCCCGCGACTGACGATCACCATCACGAAGCCGCTGATGATGAAGAACAGGTCGACGCCCAGCTGAAAGAAATCCAGCAGCGGCGGCAACAGAATGTCACCGCCGGAATATTTGTGCTCCACCGCCGTCATGTGGAACAGCACGACACCCAGTACCGCCACGCCCCTCAAGCCCTGCAGGGAATAAATGCGCTCCATCGACCGCTCCTACTGCTGACCGACGCCCAATGGGCTCGACAAATCAAGGATGATGTCCGCGTCGTCGGCCTGCTGCCGGCAACACCCGGGCCAGACTCACCGCCCGCACGCGGGGGTAATCATAGCCAAGCACGGGCGCTGCGTCTCAGTCGTGACTGACCGCGCCTATTTTGTGGATCGACAGGTCCGCGCCGTAATATTCCTGCTCCTGCGTCAGGCGCAGGCCCAGACACCGCTTGATGACGCCGTACACCAGAAAACCGCCGGCCAGCGCGATTGCCACACCCAGAGCACTCCCGATCAACTGGCTGGCAAGGCTCACGCCGCCGATGCCCCCCAATGCGGACTGACCAAAAATGCCGCAGGCGATCCCGCCCCATACGCCGCATAGCCCGTGCAACGGCCACACGCCCAGAACATCGTCGAGTTTCCAGCGCACCTGCGCAGCCGTGAAGCTCCACACGAACAGCGCGCCGGCAATGATTCCCGTTGCCAGCGCACCCACCGGATGCATGAGGTCAGACCCGGCGCACACCGCCACCAGTCCGGCCAGGGGCCCGTTGTGCAGGAAGCCGGGGTCGTTGCGACCGACGATCAACGCCGCCACGGTGCCGCCCACCATCGCCATCAGCGAGTTGACCGCCACCAGCCCGCTGACGCCCTCCAGTGTCTGGGCGCTCATCACGTTGAAGCCAAACCAGCCGACGATGAGTATCCACGATCCCAGCGCCAGAAACGGAATGCTCGACGGCGGATAGGCGACCAGCCTGCCTTCGCGATAACGCCCGTTGCGCGCCCCCAGCAGCGTCACCGCGGCCAACGCCAGCCAGCCGCCCATCGCGTGCACGACCACCGACCCGGCAAAGTCATGGAAGCCGGCGCCGAAGTGATCCTTGAGCCAGGCTTGCAGGCCGAAATTGCCGTTCCAGACCATTCCCTCGAAGAACGGATACACGAACGCCACGATGAGCACGGTTGCGCACAGCTGCGGTGCGAAGCGGGCACGCTCGGCAATGCCGCCCGAGATAATGGCCGGGATCGCGGCGGCGAAGGTCAGCAGGAAGAAGAACTTCACCAGCCCGTAACCGTGGTCGTTTGCCAGCACCGCCGCAGGCTGCAGAAAACTGATGCCGTAGGAGATCCAGTAACCGATGAAGAAGTACGCCAGCGTCGACACGGCGAAATCGCTGAGAATTTTCGACAGTGCATTGACCTGATTCTTTTGCCGCACGGTGCCGACTTCCAGGAAAGCAAAGCCAGCGTGCATGGCCAGCACCATGACTGCGCCGATCAGGATGAACAGGGTGTTGGAGCCGTGGACCAGCGTATCCACGGCGCTTTGCAAATTTTCCATTGTGGGGCAGGCCTGCAAATGAGGAACACCATTGCGACAGTCACATGTTTGCGTCCGCTTGCTCACATGCACCAATTCAAGGCGAAGGACAATCTCAACGACCTGAAATGGCGCGCGATCCGGGACGAAACGTGTCACTGCCGGGCAGTTTTTCCGGTTTTATGTAATGAAATCCAGATTTCGGCGCATGCGCCGTCATGTGCGCTCTGCGATGGAGCGCGCGACCTTCCTGGCGCACCACTTCAAAGCAAAACCTGTACCAGTGACGGCGCGTCGATGTCGCGGCGATTGGAATGAACCTTCAGGAATGAGCCATACTCGAAACCCCATATCGTCACCCCAACGGAGAACACCATGGCTCGCCCAACAGCAGAAAAAGCCCAGGACATTTTGATGGCAGACTTCCAGACTCTGGTCACCGACACGGAAAAGCTGCTGGCGCACACCGCTTCTCTGGCCGGCGAACAGGCCGATGAATTGCGCGATCAGATCCAGGAAAGCCTGCTGCGCGCCCGCGAAACCCTGAAAGTGACCGAAGAAACCCTGCGCCTGCGTGGCAAGGAAGCGGTCGTCGCAACTGAAGAATATGTACAGAGCAACCCATGGCAGTCGGTAGGAATCGCCGCCGGCGTCGGCTTTCTGCTGGGTCTGCTGGCCACGCGGCGCTGACGGTCATGACGTCGCAGACAGGTCCATCCGGGACCGATAACACGTCATCGCCACGTCGTCTTGGCGCGGCTTTCCTGGGACTGCTGCACAGTCACATCGAACTGTTCGGTATCGAATTGCAGGAGCAGAAAGCCCGGACGGTGAGCTTGTTGCTGTTCGCTGGACTTGCGCTGGTGTTCGCGCTGTTGCTGCTCATCGGCCTGTCCGCGCTGCTGCTGATTCTGGTGTGGGACAGTTATCGCCTGACCGGCATCATTGGTCTGTGCGCGTTCTACACGCTGGCGGCGCTGTTCTGCGCGCTGCGACTCAAGGCGGCCGTATTCGATGAGTCTTCACCCTTCCACTCGACGCTGGAAGAATTGGCCAACGACCGCGAGCGACTGATGCCATGAGTGTGCCCGAACTGCCTCAGACCCATAACCGTCGTGAACTGCGCAAGGCGCTGATCCGCCTGCGCATGGAGATGCATCGCCAGGAAATCCGCCACGAGTCGGCGCAGCTCATGCGCCCTCTGCACCGCATGCGCGGAATGGCCACCGATCTGCCCGGATCGCTGGGCATCAAGCACGCTCCGTTGTGGGGAGTCGGCGCGGTTTCACTGCTGGGTTTTCTCACCGGCAAAGGCGCGCGCAGCAAGCGGACGGGTAGCGTGACACGGCTGATCAAACTCAGCGCCAGCCTGTTGCCTATCATCAGAATGGTAGTACAGGGATCACGACGCCGCCCCTGAGATGGCCATCTGGCTGCATTCTTGCAACAAATCGCAACCGCGCCCCTTCCCATTGATTCACATTGGGCCGGCGCGGTTTTTTTCTGCCCGTAAAATAATGCCAATAACCACTAAGGAGGCCATGTGATCGATGGGCAACCGCTAGCTTGCTTTCAGCCGTTCATCGACACCGCGACGGGCCGCATTGCCGGTATTGAAGCATTGGGACGCCTGCGTCAGCCGGACGGCAGCCTGCAATCAGTGGGTCCGCTGTTCGCTGATCCGCGGCGCCCGGCGGCCGAGCTGCGACGGCTCGACCGCCTGCTGCGCGACAATGCACTGAGTCGCCTGCATGAAGCCCCGAGCGACTGGTTTCTGAGCCTGAACATCTCGCCGCGCTGGATCAGTCGCCTGCGCCCCGGCCAGCCACTGCCGAGCCTCAAGCAGTTGCAGAGCCACGGGATCGCTGCGCAAAGAATCGTTTTCGAAATCACTGAACTGGGTGGCGACAGTCAGCGACTGAGCGACGTCGTGGCGCGTTATCGGGACGCCGGCGCGCGTATCGCGATCGACGATTTCGGCGCCGGATACTCGCAGCTTGACCGCGTGCTGGCGCTGCAACCGGACATCCTCAAACTCGACATGCGCCTGTTCCAGGCCGCCGCCCGCGGTGGCCCCAGCAGCGATGTGGTCAAGGCGCTGGCGCAGATGGCAGAGAAGACCGGGTGCTGGATCATTGCCGAAGGCGTAGAGACCGAAGCCGAGTTGCACTTCGCCCTCGAATGCGGCTCGCGCTATGTGCAAGGGTTTCTGTTCGCCCAGGCGCAGCTGGACTTCTTCGCAGCGGATGCCTTCGTCCCCCGCTTTGCCGAACTGCGGGACCGCTACGTGCTGCAGAAGGTCGTCGAGCGCGAGCGCCTGATGAAGCTGCGCAAGCACTTGAGTCAGTTGATGGCGCGTTTGCAGGGCTGGGCTGAGGGTGACGCACCGCTGACAGACTTGCCGCCCATGCAGGAATTTCCCTGGCTGCTGCGCTTCTATCAATGCGACCGCCATGGCACCCAGCTCACGCCGAATCTGGAATGGCGCAATGGCGCGTGGGTCGCCGACAGCCGCTACATGGGCCACAACTGGTCGTGGCGTCCTTACTTCTACCACCTGCTCGCCGAAGGCTGGCATGAGCGACGCTTGACCTTGTCCAACACGTATCGCGATGCCACCAGCAACCAGTATTGCCTGACGGCCGGGCAATTCTTCGACAACGGCCAGCGCCTGCTGCTGATCGACGTCGACGCCGCAGGCCTCTGATCCTCCGCCCCGCGCCATCTTGTGCTTGCAGCCGGCTGGGCGAACCGGGAAGCTAGGCCGGTAATCACCCGACGGAGTACCGGCCTTGGATTGGCAAACCCTGCTCACCCGCGAGCGCCTAGGCAAAACCCTGCACAGCCCCGAAGAACTGGGGCGCAGCCCGTTCCACAAGGATCATGACCGGATCATCTTCTCCGGCGCCTTTCGCCGTCTGGGCCGCAAGACCCAGGTCCATCCGGTGACCAGCAACGACCACATTCACACACGCCTGACCCACTCACTGGAAGTGAGCTGCGTCGGCCGCTCGCTGGGCATGCGCGTCGGCGAAACCCTGCGCGGTGCCCTTCCCGACTGGTGCGACCCGAGCGATCTGGGCATGGTCGTGCAATCGGCCTGCCTGGCCCACGACATCGGCAATCCGCCGTTCGGCCACTCGGGGGAAGACGCCATCCGTAACTGGTTCAAGCAAGCGGCGGGCCGCGGCTGGCTGGACGCAATGAGCGACGTCGAGCGCGACGATTTCCTCAACTTCGAAGGCAACGCGCAAGGTTTCCGGGTACTCACGCAACTGGAATATCACCAGTTCGAAGGCGGCACGCGCCTGACCTACGCCACCCTGGGAACGTATCTCAAATACCCGTGGACCGCGCGTCACGCCGATTCGCTGGGCTATAAGAAGCACAAGTTCGGCTGCTATCAGAGCGAGCTGCCGATTCTTGAACAGATCGCGACCCGGCTGGGCCTGCCTCAACTGGAAGAACAGCGCTGGGCTCGCCACCCGTTGGTGTACCTGATGGAAGCAGCGGACGACATCTGCTACGCGCTGATTGACCTGGAAGACGGCCTGGAAATGGAGCTGCTCAACTACGCCGAGGTCGAATCCATCCTGCTCAGCCTGGTGGGCGACGATCTGCCGGAGACCTACCGGCAATTGGGTCCGGACGATTCGCGGCGCCGCAAACTGGCAATCTTGCGCGGCAAGGCCATCGAACACCTGACCAACGCTGCCGCCCGCGCCTTCGTCGAGCAGCAGGACGCGCTGCTGGCCGGCACGCTGCAAGGCGATCTGGTGGAGCACATGCACGGCCCGGCCAAGCGCTGCGTGCTCAGTGCCAAAGACATGGCGCGCAAGAAAATCTTCCAGGACAAGCGCAAGACGCTGCACGAAATCGGCGCCTACACGACGCTGGAGATCCTGCTCAATGCGTTTTGCGGCGCGGCGCTGGAGCAATTCGGCGGGCACACCCCATCGTTCAAGAGCCGGCGCATCCTCGACCTGCTGGGCAACAATGCGCCTGATCCGTCCTGGCCGCTGCACACCTCGTTTTTGCGAGTCATCGACTTCATTGCCGGGATGACCGACAGCTATGCCAGTGAGATGGCGCGGGAAATGACCGGGCGTTCGAGCCCGGTCTGACGCATGCGCCGCTCTGCAAAAGCCCGATTCCCACCGAGGAATCGGGTTTTTATTTCAGCCAATCAGGAAAAGAAAACCCGAACTTCGGAATCTTCCTACGGCGCCATCAGAAACACCCTATCGCCGCCTACAGACCTCTCCCGAATAATCCGCGCCAGCCCGTGCGCTGGAACACTCCTTCCATTACCAGCCCGAGGCTCGGTTCACGCCATAAGCCCCTGCCGGATGCGACCCATTCGCCAAGATCTCGACCCGCCCGCCGCCTCGCCTGGAACCGCCCATGTTCAGACCCAATCTTCGAATTCTGCTGGTAGAGGACCATCCGTTTCAGCTGATCGCCTTACAGATTCTGCTCAACAACCACGGCCTGTACTTGCTGACGCCGGCCCTCACTGCGATGGAAGCCATGACAGCGCTGGAGCGAAGTCCGCAGCCCTACGACCTGCTGCTGTGCGACCAGCGCCTGCCCGACATGAGTGGCATGGAATTGATTCAGACCGCCAGCCAGCGCGGCCTGATTCAGCAAGCAGTGTTGCTCAGCGGTCTTGAATCCACTCAGTTGAGCGCCCTGGAATGCGACGCCCGGGAAAAAGGCCTGCCACTGCTCGGCTGCCTGAACAAACCGTTGAATACGCTGGAATTACGCCGGCTGCTTGCACTGCCGGCTGAGGATGAGTGAATCGCCCGATGGCATCCCGAAAACCATAAATGGAATTCTGACCCGACGCGTTCACCGCCCCCGTCAAACTTGGCAACAAATGTAGGACTATTCCCAAAGGAAATAAACAGGATTGAATTAATGCAGTTTTGTGACGAGTTTGAACTCGACTTTTTTGGCCGTTCGTGACCGTTGTAAGTATTGACGTACGCTAATACGCTAATTTTTGTAGGAACTTTCCTATATAGGGCGATCAGCATGATCTGTTCATGTGCGCTTTCAAACATCTGGGATAAGGTGCGCGCTTTCTTCGCCACTCGTTATGGATTGAATCATGAACTCGATTTTTATCATCGATGATCACCCGGTCATTCGGCTTGCAATCCGCATGCTGCTGGAGAATGAAAACTACGTGATCGTCGGTGAAACCGATAATGGCGTGGACGCCATGCAGATGGTCCGCGAATGCATGCCGGACCTCATCATCCTCGACATCAGCATCCCTAAACTCGACGGGCTGGAGGTGCTGGCCCGCTTCAATGCCATGCACCTGCCCTCCAAGATTCTTGTGCTCACCGCTCAGGCCCCCAGCCTGTTCGCCATTCGCTGCATGCAATCCGGCGCGGCCGGGTACGTGTGCAAACAGGAAGATTTGAGCGAACTTGTGAGTTCGGTCAAAGCGGTATTATCCGGCTACAATTACTTTCCAAGCCAGGCGCTCGCCGCATCGCTCAAAAAAGATGGCGACCCCAACGAGATCGAACGTTTCAAACTGGTCAACGACCGCGAATTGATGGTGTTGCAATTGTTTGCCCAAGGCCGCACGAACAAAGAAATAGCCAAAGGCATGTTCTTGAGCAACAAAACGGTGAGCACCTACAAAACCCGTCTGATGCAAAAACTGAAAGCCAAGACTCTGGTAGAACTTATCGAGATGGCAAAACGCAATTCGTTAGTGTGAGAAGACAGGATGCCGAAGGCGATAAAGGACTATTGGATAGCGGCCGTACTTGTCTGCCTGTGCCTCGATACGCAGGCACAACCTGCGGCGGCTGAACGCTACACGTTGCTCAGCCGGTCCAATCCCGCGCACATGGACGTGACGCTGGACCGGGCCCAGTGGCAGTGGGTGCGTAATAAACGCGAACTGATTCTGGGCACCTCCGCGCCGGACTACCCGCCTTTCGACATGACCCTCACAGGCCACGACTACGAGGGCTTCACGGCGGATTACGCAGGCATCCTGGGGCGCGTGCTCGACCTGCCGATCAAGGTTCTGCGGTTTGCCAGCCGGGACGAGGCGATGGATGCGCTGGTCAACGGCGACATCGATCTGCTGGGCAGCGCCAATGGCTATGAAGCGCGAGCGAAGGAGGTAAAGCTGTCTTCGCCCTATGCAGTGGACCAGCCGGTGCTGGTCACCCGCGCCGGAGAAGTAAGGCCGCTGAACGGCGACCTCAACGGCCTGCGTCTGAGCATGGTTTATCACTACCTGCCGCCCGACGAAATCGGCGCGCTGTATCCCAAAGCCCGTCTGCAGACCTTCCCCTCGTTCCAGAGCGCAATCAATGCCGTGGCGTTCAATCAGGCCGATGTCTTTCTGGGCGACACAATTTCCACTCATTACGTCATCAACAAGGGCTACCTGAACAACGTGCAGATGGCCAACTTCGGCAAGCACGAGGCCAACGGTTTCAGCTTTGCGGTTCAGGCGTCCAACACCATGCTGCTCGACATCGTCAATCTGGTGCTCAAGGGCATACCGGTCGAAGAGCGGATTTCCATCTCCAAACGCTGGGGCGCCGGCAGCGATCTGATGCTGACCGATCAGAAACTGCAGCTGAGCCAGCGCGAAGAACGCTGGATCGCCCAGCACCCGACGGTGCGTGTGGTGTTCAACGAGGCGTACGCGCCGCTGACGTTTTTCGATGCCAATGGCAACTTCAGTGGCGTGACGGCCGATCTGCTGGAGTTGATTCGCCTGCGCACCGGCCTGAACTTCAAGGTCACTCACGCCCAGAGCATGAGCGACATGGCCAATCAGTTGAGCCAGGGCCAGGCCGACCTGATCGGCGCCATGATTCCCAGCGACGAGCGCGAGAATCGCTTCAACTTCAGCCGGCCCTACATGGATAACGTGTTCGTGCTGGTCACGCGCAAAGAGCCGTCGGCGCCGTCCAATCTCGAGCAGCTGGACGGCAAGCGCGTTGCGCTGGCGCTGAGCAGCCCGATCCTGCCCTACCTTGCCCGCAGCTATCCGGGCATCTATCCGGTGGAAGTCGACAACCCCGCTCAAGCGTTGGACATGCTGGCTCACGGCCGTGCGGAAGGTGCGGTCACCTCCTTGTTCAGCGCCAGTTACTTCCTGTCATCGAGGGCTCTGAGCGACACCTTGCAGATGCGCGTAACCGTGGGCCAGGAACCCGCGCGCATTGCCATGGCCACGTCACGCAACGCGACCGAACTGAGTTCGATCATCGACAAGGCGCTCTCCAGCATTGCGCCCGAAGATCTTGCCGCGATCAACAATCGCTGGCGCACGTACTCGCCGCCCGGAAGCGGCGCGTGGCACGACTATCAGTTGCTCATCTACCAGATCATCGTCGGCGCCAGCCTGTTGCTGCTCGGGTCACTGGCCTGGAACGCGTGGATGCGGCGCCAGATAAAGCAACGCGAACGGGCCGAGCGCGCGCTGAGCGACCAGTTCGAATTCATGAGCGCGCTGGTCAACGGCACGCCTCACCCGATCTATGTGCGCGATCGCGACGGCCTGTTGAAAATCTGCAACGACAGTTACCTGGCCGCGTTTGCGGCGAAACGAGACGAGGTCATCGGCAAAAGCATTCTGGATGGCGTGCTGAGCAATACCGAAGAAGCCCTCGGCTACGTCGAGGATTACAAGCGGGTAATGTCCGAAAACGAGCCGTTGATTCTCGATCGCTCCCTGCATATCCACGGCAAGCACCTGACGATCTATCACTGGATCCTGCCGTTTCGCGACTCATTGGGCAAAGTGCAAGGCATCATCGGCGGCTGGATCGACATCAGCGAACGCCGCCAGTTGATCGAGCAGCTTCAGACCGCGAAAGACCTGGCCGATGACGCGAACCGGGCCAAGAGTACGTTTCTGGCGACCATGAGCCATGAGATCCGCACGCCCATGAATGCCGTGATCGGCATGCTCGAGCTGGCGCTCAAACGCGCGGACACCGGGCATCTCGATCGCCCCGCCATCGAGGTGGCCTACAGTTCTGCCAAGGACTTGCTGGAACTGATCGGCGACATCCTGGACATTGCCAGGATCGAATCCGGACGCCTGAGCCTCAGTCCGGAGCGGGCCAATCTGCGCCAGTTGGTGGAATCGGTGATCCGCGTCTTCGACGGTCTGGCGCGACAGAAAAGCCTGACACTGGTGCTGGACCTGGACGCGCGGACCAACACCGACGTGTTGATCGATCCTTTGCGCTTCAAACAGATCCTCTCCAATCTGATCAGCAACGCCATCAAGTTCACCGAGCAGGGGCAGATCAGGATCAGCCTGCAAACCGCAGACAGCCGCACCGAGCAGCAAATGCGGCTGCAGGTGGTCATTCATGACAGCGGCATCGGCATCACTGAAGAGGACCAGCAGCGTCTGTTCGAACCCTTTGCGCAGGTGGACCACTCCGCGCAACTGGCCCGCACCGGTGCCGGTCTTGGTCTGGTGATCTGCCGCAGCCTGTGCGAAATGATGGGCGGCGCGCTGACCCTCAGCAGCCAGCCGGGCGACGGCACCCGCGTGGAGATGACACTGGACCTCACCACCCTCGAACCTCTCGCTGCCCAGGCGCTTTCCCGGGACAGTACGCCGGGCACCTCAAGGCAGCTCAATATTCTGATTGTCGACGACCACCCCGCCAACCGCCTGCTGCTGTTCGAACAGCTGTGCTTCCTCGGCCATCGTTGCGACATGGCGATTCAAGGCGCGGACGGCCTGGAACGCTGGCGTGCCGAACGTTTCGATCTGGTAATCGCGGACTGCAACATGCCGGTCATGAACGGCTACGACCTGACCCGGGCGATCCGCCAACTGGAACGCAGCGAGCAGCGGCCGCCGTGCACGGTGCTGGGCTTCACCGCCAATGCGCAGCCGGAGGAAAAGCAACGTTGCCGTGACGCCGGCATGGACGACTGCCTGTTCAAACCCATCAGCCTCACCGCGCTGAACGAGCGCTTGAGCAATGTGGCGCCGCTGCCGCCTCGCGCCGAGACCGGGGATACGGCGGTCTTCGACGCATTGAGCGTTGAAACCTTGACCGGTGGCCGCCAGGAAATGACTGACAGGTTGATCGGCCAACTGATCGAGAGCGCCCGTGAAGACCGCGCCGAACTGGCGGCACTGATCCCCGCCGCACATCGCCAGCAATTGCTGGATGTCGGCCACAAGATTCGTGGCGCCGCCCGGATCATCAACGCAACCGACGTGATCACGTGCTGTCAGGCACTGGAAGAGGCCTGCGACGCCCATGAAAACGATGATGAAGTCGGCGCCCGTCAACGCGCCCTTGACCTTGCCATGCAGGCGCTGGAGCGCGCACTCATCGCCTACAAAGCGAAAGGCACCCCACTGGAAAAAGGGACCCAGCAATGATCTTGATGCCCATGACCGAGAGCGACTTCGAAGCGTTTCTCTCACACTCGATTGCAGGCTATGCGCAGGACATGCAACGCACGTATCACGTGCCCGCGTCCTGTGCGCTCGACAGCGCAACGCAGGCATTCAACGCCCTGCTCCCCGACGGCCTGCAGACGGAGGATCACCACCTGTTCCGGCTGGAGACGCTGACGGGACAGCACGTCGGAACGGCCTGGTTCGGCGTGCAGATCGATGCACCGCTGCCGGCAAAGCTGTTCATCTACGATCTGGAAATCCACCAGGCCTTTCAGCGCCAGGGCTTTGCAAGTCAGGCATTACAGGCCATCGAGCGTTGGGCAGAGCAACGTGATATCCGGCGTCTGGAACTCAATGTGTTCGCCCACAACGAAGCGGCGCAGGGCCTGTATCGGCGTGCGGGACTGCAAGTCAGTGAAATGACGATGGGAAAGGATTTGCAGGGGGTGGCGAGCGCCGAATGAAGAACATTCAAACGCCGGGCATTCAGGCCCGACGACGGGAGCAGGCCCATGGCCTGCTCCCGCGATGCATCAGGCTGCCGGATTGATCGGCTTTTCCGGATACCAGGCGTCCAGCAACGGGCTGACTTCAACCTTGGTCAGTTCGCTGCGGGCTTTCAGCCAGCTTTCAACGGTGGCGCGCTGCTCTTCGGTGACCGAGCCACGCTCAGCCAGGCAAACCAGACCGTAGTCATCGCCGCCTACGTAATCCAGACCGTTGGCATCCATCGCTTCTTCCAGGAAGGCGTCGAGGAATGCGTCAATCGCCGCGTCGTCCAGGTCTTCCTTGAACTCCAGGTTCAGTTCAAAGCCCAGCTCCTGGAATTCATCCACGCAGAGTTTTTTGCGCAGACGGCGGGAACGGTTAGTCGCCATGGAAACAATCCTCAAAAGTAAATATCGGGCGGCACTTTACCAGCTTGGCCCGACAAAAGCCCGAAACCGCATCGCGGGCCGGACGACATGACGCAGAAAATCGCGTTTTAACGTGACAATCGGCTGACAACTGCAAAAAATAGCGGCGTTTGACGGTTGTACCCCGGCGCAAGTCACCAAAGCTTGGGGCATAATGCCGCTTTATCGAGGCGCACTGTGGCAGCCTGCCGGCGACGCGGTTTTTTTCAGCCTCCGTTTTTTTGTTGCGAGGGAATCCATCCCCTCTTCGTCTCCCTCTTTTCTGCAGTAGGGTTTACTGAATGATCAAGTCTTTGCGTCCGCTCTTCCTTGCCACCCTGCTCCTGCCGATTTCACTGTCCGTTTCTGCCGCCCCTATCAACACCGCGCTGCCGCCCAAGGTTCAGGAAGCCCTGAAGGCGAGCAAGCTGCAGAACGATGCGCTGTCGCTGGTCATGCTGCCGGTCAGCGGCCCGGGCACACCCACCGTTTTCAACGCTGACGTGTCGGTCAATCCAGCCTCGACGATGAAGCTGGTCACCACCTATGCCGCGCTGGAAATGCTCGGCCCCACCCATCAGTGGAAAACCGAGTTCTATACCGATGGCACGCTGAGCAACGGCGTCCTGCGCGGCAACCTGTATCTGAAAGGCGGCGGCGATCCGAAACTGAACATGGAAAAGCTGTGGCTGCTGATGCGCGACCTGCGCGCCAACGGCGTTCAGCAAGTGACAGGCGATCTGGTGCTGGACCGCAGCCATTTCGTGCAGCCGCAGTTGCCGGTCTTCGATGACGATGGCAATGACAAGAACAAGCCGTTTCTGGTGCGCCCGGATTCGTTGATGGTCAACCTCAAGGCCCTGCGCTTCGTCACCCGCAACGACGGCGGCAGGATTCTGGTGTCGGTGGAGCCGCCGATTGCCGCGATTCACATCAATAATCAGGTCAAAGCGCTGTCATCGAACAAGTGCACGGGCGATGTCCTCTATAACCCGGTGCCGGAAGCCGATGGCGGGATTACCGTAACCGTCTCCGGCCAGCTCGGCGACGGTTGCAACTCGCAGACGTATCTGTCGCTGCTCGATCATCCGACCTACACCGCTGGCGCAGTGCGGGCCATCTGGCAGGAGCTGGGCGGCACCATTCTGGGCAAGGACCGGCTTGATGTGGTGCCCGGCAGCGCGAAGCTGCTGGCCAAGGCTTACTCGCCGGATCTGGCGGAAATCATCCGCGACATCAACAAATTCAGTAACAACACCATGGCGCAGCAACTGTTCCTGAGCCTGGGCTCGGAGTTCCGCAACGAAGCGGACGGTGATGACGCCAAGGCCGCGCAGCGCGTCGTGCGTCAGTGGCTGGCGAAGAAAGGCATCATTGCAACGCACCTGGTCATGGAGAACGGCTCGGGCCTTTCCCGTGCCGAACGCGTCAGCGCCCGGGAGATGGCACAGATGCTTCAGGCCGCCTGGAACAGCCCCTATCAGGCCGAGTTCATGAGCTCGCTGCCCTTGGCCGGCATGGACGGCACCATGCGCAAACGCCTGAAACGCACCGCGTTGCGTGGCGAAGCACACATCAAGACCGGCACACTGAACACCGTACGCGCGATTGCCGGTTTCAGCCGGGACAGCAACGGCAGCACCTGGGTCGTCGTCGCGATCCTCAACGATCCACGTCCGTGGGGCGCCTCATCGGTACTCGATGAAGTGCTGGTGAGCATGTTCAACCAGCCAAAACTGGCGAACACCACCATTTCCCTGCAACAGTAACCCGTTCCGATCCTGCGCGCCGCGGTCACCCGCCGCGCGCAGCCCTCGCTTCACCAGCTCTCGCCCAACCCCAGCAACCCCAGAATCTGCTTGCGCAAATCGACCAGATACGGGTCATCGCGGTGCCGCGGATAAGGCCGTTCGATGGTCAGCTGGGCCTTGATTTTCGCTGGCCGGTCGCTGAACACGATGACCCGATTGGCCAGCAGCAAGGCCTCTTCAACGTCATGGGTCACCAGCAGCGCGGTATACCCCTGACGCTGCCAGAGATCGATCAGCTCCTGCTGCATGGCGATTCGCGTGAGGGAATCCAGCTTGCCCAAGGGCTCGTCGAGAATCAGCAGTCTCGGCTCGTTGACCAAGGCCCGGGCGAGCGCCACGCGTTGCGCCATGCCGCCAGACAACTGACGTGGATAAGCCCGGGCAAACTGGCTCAGACCCACTTTGGCCAGTGCCTCGTCGACCTTGCCCTTGGTGGTTTTCAGCAAGCCCTGTGCTTCGAGCCCCAGGGCGACGTTGTCCCAGACCCTGCGCCACGGGTACAGCGTAGGGTCCTGAAACACCACGACCCGACTCGGGTCCGGCCCGGTGATGTCTGCCCCGTCGGCGGCCAGGGTTCCGCTGTCCGCGGATTCCAGCCCCGCCACCAATCGCAGCAACGTCGACTTGCCGCACCCGGAAGGCCCCAGCAGCGCGACGAATTCGCCCGGCTCGACGTTCAGCGAGACACGCTCTAGCACCGGTAACGTGTGCCCTTCGAGGGAAAACCCGTGGCTGAGGTTATCGATGCGCAGCGACAAACCCGGGCTGCCCCCAGCGTTCAATGCGCGTGCCGTACTCACCATTTCATTGCTCCTTGCTGCCAGGCCAATAGCCGGTCACGCACCAGAAACAGCGCTGAAATCAGCCCCGAACAGGCCAGCGCCATGATCAACAACGCGGCGTACATGTTGGCGTACGCCGCCCAACCCTGCGCCCACTGCAAATACCAGCCGATGCCGGATTTCACGCCCATCATTTCCGCGACCACCAAAGTCGAGAACGATGCGCCCAGGCCCATGAACAATCCGACGAAAACGTGCGGCAAGGCAGCGGGAATGGCGACCTTGAAAATCAGAAAACGCTGACTGGCGCCCAACGTACGGGCCACATCGTAGTAAGCCTTGTCGACGCTGGACACACCGGACCACGTCAGGACGGTGACCGGAAACCAGGTCGCCAGGGCAATGAGAAACACGCTCGCGCTCCAGCTGCTGGGAAACAGGAAAAAGCACAGTGGCAGCAGCGCCGTTGACGGCACCGGTCCCAGAATTCGCAGCACCGGGTGAAGCCAGTAGCCGATGCTGCGCGACCAGCCGATGGCGACTCCGGCGATAAAGCCGGTGATTGCGCCCAGCGCCACGCCGCTGCCCAACAGGATGGCCGAGTGAAACAGGCTGTCGGCCAGTCGCGGCCAGTCTTCGACGTAGACGTCGAGCAATGCCTGGGGCGGCGCGAAGAATGGCACGGGCAACCAGGCGAGCTTGGCCGTGAGCAGCTCCCAGAGGCTCAGCACCACGGGCAAGGCGATCAGCCACGGCCCAAGGTGCCGGGTTCGCGCCGACAGCCGTTGCGACCAGCGTGCGACGATGACCGCGAGCACGATCAGACCGGTCATCGCCAGACACACATTCGCCAGGCCCTGCGTCATCGGCCAGGTGCGCGTGGCGTTCGGCAGGTAAACGATCAGCAGCGCGGCGGCCAGCCAGAACGCGGCGGCAACGAGCCCCTGCAGCCAGAGCCCGGACGTCGGGGATTCAGCCCGCGCCCGGACCGCGGACACTTCAACTGAAGACATCGGCAGTGATCTCCCCGGCGAAGGTATTGGCGTCGGTGCTCTGGCGAATCACCTCGACCGTCTTGAGGTCACGCACGTAGGTGGCGATCTCGGCGGTCAGCGCGGCGCCGACGGCGTGATGGCCGTGGGTGTGATCGTGAAGAATGGCGACCACTTCCTCGGTCGTGGTATTGAGCGCGTAGGCCTGGAAACCTTTGGCCACTTCCTCCGGGTGCTTCACCGAGTAATCGTGGGCTTCGAGGATCGCCTGGGTCAGCGCCGCCACCACGCGCTTGTCGTCGCGCGCCAGTTTGCCGGTCACGCCCACCACGCAGCAGCTCAGGTTGGCGTACTCCTCCACCAGATTCGTCGACAACTCGCGGGCCTTGCCGGCCTTGATCAAGCGATACATGAACGGGTCGCTGCCGCTGACTGCCTGAACCTCGCCACGCTCCAGCGCCGTGCCGAGCAAATCGGCCGGATAGAGCCGCCATTCGACATCGCGGGTCGGGTCGACGCCTTGCTTCTTCAGCAAAATGGAAAAGAAATTGCGGTCAGGGCTGGCCATGTCCGTGACACCAATGGCCTTGCCTTTGAGGTCTTCAAGCCTGCTCACGCCGCCATTCGCGGCGCTCAACAGACGAAGGCAGCCGCCATGAGTGCCGGCCGTCAGCTTGACGTCGAAGCCTTGTTCGAGGGCCTTGAGCCAGCGCAGCGCCATGCCGATTCCCGCATCCGCCTTGCCAGTGGCAATCGCCTCGAGCAGCACCTCGGTGGAGTTGCCGAAATTGACCAGTTCGACATCCAGATTGTGCTTCTTGAAAAATCCCTGACCGTGGGCGATGACCACCGGCGCCAGACACACCGCATTGAGGTTGATCGCCAGCTTCAACGCACGCGGCTGATCGAGCCGGATGAATTCGCCAGTGCCGGCCGGCTCCGCCGACGCCTCTGCGCCATGCGCTGCATGATCGGCATGCTCGTCGATGGCCCAGACGCTGCGCGGCAGCGACAGCAGAAACGGTGATGCCAGTGCGGCGCTTGCCAGCCCCAGCACACGACGACGGCTCAGATGATCGAAAACGGCCATGGGTGTTCCCTAACCAGATGAATGAAATGGACGCGTCAATCTGGAAGGTTCTAATAACCATTTCTTAGGTTCCAGCGACTGCTTAAAACCTTAGCACTCACCATTTAATTACTTAAATTCATTTTAATTCTATATGACTATGCAAACAGTCTATGTAACGCGGCAGTGCGCGCGGCATGATGCGTAGTGTGACCCATCGGGTTAGGAGGTTTCTGACAGCGATGTCATCCAGCCCATGCCCCGGTGCGGCTAAGCTGATGAATCAGAACGACCACTCGGGAATGCGAGATCCATGAAAACCCAGACTGGCAAACGAATGCGCGACACCCTGCTGATTCCAGGCCTGCTGGCGGCTGCACTGTTCGCCTCGGGCGTGTCCTGGGCGGACGATGCCAAACCTGCGCGTGTGCGCGGCGCGATCACGGCGATTGAAGGCGACCATTTGAAGGTCCACAGCAACCGTGGCGAAGATGTTCAGGTCAATCTTACCCCGGACACCCAAGTGCGCGGCGTGACGCTGGCTCAGGTGTCGGACATCAAACCTGGCAGTTACATCGGCTCGGCCGCCGTGCCAATGCCGGACGGCACGTTGAAAGCGCTGGAGGTGCATGTCTTTCCCCCGCAAATGGCCGGCACCGGCGACGGCCATCGGGCGTTCGACCTTGCCAAGGACAGCACCATGACCAATGGCTCGGTGGGGGATCTGGTCACCAGCGAAGGCCGCACCATCACGGTCAACTACAAAGGTGGCCAGAAGAAGATTCTGATTCCGGATGACGTCCCGATCGTCAACCTCGTGCCGGGTGATCGCAGCCTGCTAAAGCCTGGCGTGAAGATCGTGCTGCAAGCACAGAAAGGTGCAGACGACACCCTCACCGCGCTGTCGATTTCTGCCGGGGAAAATGGCGTGACGCCGCCAATGTAGGATCTGAAACCGTTCCGCGTGGTGTGTCAGTGATGCACCGTGCGGAGGCGCCTTTGCAGGGCGCCTTCTCACGGTCAGTCAACTGAGGCTGATCACAGACAGGTTGCCAGCACCGCGCCGCGCTGGTCGACCACTTTGGCACCCGGTTTGGCGTAGAAATTGATGGTGGTCGAGCCGCCCTTCCCCAGCACGTCGGCGAAATACTCGCCTTCGGTGGTGTAAACGGCGAACTCGCCCGGCTGGCCTGTTTCCATGAACACGTCGGCGACATCCCCGAACAGCTGCACATTGGCCCAGGTGACCTTGATGCATTCAGCCACCGCCGCGGCCGGTTTCTGGCTCGCGTACACATGCGCAGGTCCCGCAGACCGCGTTTGATTCAAGCTCATGCAGCCGGCCAGCATCACCAGCGCCACAGCGCCCGCCCAATGTTTCATGACATTCCTTATCGCTGAAAAAACCGCGATCTTAGCAGCAAGCCCGAGTATTCCCTACCGCCACGGATCAACATGACGAGGCTCGACGCGTGGCTGCGTGATGCTTGTCGTGCAGCCACCGGGCGGGCCGATGCAGGGTCAGTCGTCCAGCCCGGCGGGCGGAGCGGCGGGCGCGTTTTTGCCGGCCTTGCCTGGCTTGCCAGCCGGCGCTGCCGCCTTGGGTTCGGCCACCGGCGCACTTGGCGCGGCAGCCGCTTCTTTTTCAGCCATTGGCATCTGGTCGATGGTGCTGAAAATTTCCTTGGGATCGATCGAGCCTTTGTGGTCGATCTTCGTTTCGCCGTCCTTGCCGACGAGAATCACCTGCGCCTGATCGCCCGGCCGCGCACCCAGCTTCAGATCACGGATCAGCGCCATGGTCGCCTGCGCATCCATGTCCTTGCCGTTGCGCTGGCCGATCATGTTCACGACCGTATAGAGAACCATGTTGCGCTTGGCGAAGGCTTCTTTGTTGGCAGGTTCATCGAGGCTTTTCTTGAGGCTCACCAGCGTCGGGTCGACCGAGCTGGAAGCAATGATGATCAACGGACGAGACTTGCCACGCTCCTGAGTCAATGGGGTATCGCCGTCAGCGGCAAACAAAGGGCCTGCAACGGCGAACAGAATGGCAAGGGTCAGCGACCGACTAAACATACACACCTCCTTTCGATTTCCATGCACTGATGATCGCGCATCGTGGCAAAAGGTCCAGCCGATAGCTTGAAAAATCAGGATTTTTTTCACCGAAAGCCAGGTTTCGTCAGCGAGACGCGCAGCCATGACCCGGGAACCTGGAGAATAATGAAGGACGCGCCGACCCGTTCAAGGCGGGAAACGGGCACAAAAAAAGGGTGACCCTCTCGGATCACCCTTTTCGCACCGCCCAGCAGAGCGGATTTTATCTGGTAGGCGCGATTGGACTCGAACCAACGACCCCCACCATGTCAAGGTGGTGCTCTAACCAACTGAGCTACGTGCCTGCTGTGGGTCGGCATTCTACGGATATTCAAATGTGTGTCAACGTCTTTTTCGCGCCTTAAGCCTATGAATATGCGAATTTTTTACCGGCTGCCGACGGACAAATGCCGCTGGTCGCCATGATGGCACGATGTTCGTGTCACAGATGACCAAGTTCAGGTAAGGACCACGACAAGGAGATCACCTCATGAACAAATCAATCGCGGTACTGGCACTTGGCTGCGCACTGACCTGCACGTCATTCATGGCCGCCGCAGGCTCGACCGCTCCGGCCATGGGGCCGCCACCTTCGCAGACGGGTGTGGACCCTCGCGTGCAGGGTCAGGACCCGGCCCGACAAGGCACCGACATGGACACTGGCTCGGGCGTCGGCATTCGCAGCGGCATGGGCACCTCAATGAGCAACGGGACAGGCAACGACAACGATGCCGATCTTCCGGGCGGCGACACCACGGGCGGCGGTTCGGCAGGCAGCTCGAAAGGTTCGGGTGGCGGCTCGTCCAGTGCAGGCGGCGCAGGCGGCTGATCAATCGGAGGGCCGCCTTGGCGGTGCATCATCCGATCAGGGCGCCCCACAGCGCCCATCGTCATAGCCGCACAGTTACTGCCCTGCTGATATGGCCCTGCTGTCATGCTGCACCCCATTTCCAGGCTTTGCTATATTCCGCGCCTACCAAGGCTCCGATGCGAACGCTTGGAACGAATGCAGGTTGAAGGAGAGCAATACCGTGGGGATGAAGAAATCGGCGCTGGAACTCAAGCGCGATCTCAATACGATCGCTGGCAACCTCGAGCGTACGGCCGGCGAGATCAGTCGCCTGGCCGAGCGGGTGAAAGACGTTGACGTAGTAGCCGTGCTGCACCTGATGAACCAGCAGTACAAAGACGCCGATCGGCTCCGCGCTTACGTGGATGAGATTAAAGCCGGCCGCATCACTCGCGCCAGGTCCGAATAACGCCAGAATCGTCCGCCCACGCACCTGAGCTGGCAAGGATCAATGCCGCACGAATCGTCCGCTGCAGGAGTATGGATTGCAAACAAAAAAGGGTGACCCTTTCGGATCACCCTTTTTCTTACCGCCCAGCAGAGCGGATTATCTGGTAGGCGCGATTGGACTCGAACCAACGACCCCCACCATGTCAAGGTGGTGCTCTAACCAACTGAGCTACGTGCCTGCTGTGGGTCGGCATTCTACGGATATTGAAATCCGTGTCAACACGAATTCCGGCTAACCTCCTGAATATCCAAAACTTTTAGACACCCGCCGGTTTCTCGTCCGCGCGTGGTGCGCTGATACCTGGCTGGTGGCCGTTTTTCTTCTCAGGTACGATCGGCAGATTCGTAAAAAATATAGAACGGGAGTTTACAGGATGACGAACACTCCATATCCACAGTCCTATTACGCCGCCTCGGCCAATCCCGCCCCTGCCCGCCCGGCGTTGCAAGGCGACGTCCAGACCGACGTATGCATCATCGGCGCTGGCTACACCGGACTGTCCAGCGCCCTGTTTCTCCTGGAAAATGGATTCAACGTCACCGTGCTGGAAGCTGCGAAGGTCGGCTTCGGTGCCTCGGGTCGCAACGGCGGGCAGATCGTCAACAGCTACAGCCGCGACATCGACGTGATCGAACGCACCGTCGGCGGCAAAGAAGCGCAGCTCATGGGGCAAATGGCATTCGAGGGCGCAAGCATCATCCGCGAGCGTGTCTCCCGATACGGGATCAAGTGCGACCTCAAGGATGGCGGTGTTTTTGCCGCGCTGACGGCCAAGCAGATGGGCCATCTGGAATCGCAGAAAAAGCTCTGGGAGCGCTACGGCCACACGCAGCTGGAGCTGATGGACCAGCGCCGCATACGCCAGGTGGTCGCGTGCGATCAGTACCTCGGCGGCATGCTCGACATGAGTGGCGGCCATATTCACCCGCTGAACCTGGCGTTGGGCGAAGCCGCAGCGGTCGAGTCGCTGGGTGGCGTCATTCACGAACAATCGGCAGCCGTTCGTATCGAACGCGGCGCCAACCCTGTGGTGCACACCGCCCAAGGCTCGGTGCGGGCGAAGTTCATCATCGTCGCCGGCAACGCCTATCTGGGCAATCTGGTGCCGGAACTCGCGGCCAAATCGATGCCCTGCGGGACGCAAGTGATTACCACCGAACCCCTGAGCGAAGAGCTGGCCAGCACTTTGCTGCCGCAGGATTACTGCGTCGAGGACTGCAATTATTTGCTCGATTACTATCGACTCTCGGGCGACAAGCGTCTGATCTTCGGCGGCGGCGTGGTGTACGGTGCGCGCGACCCGGCGAACATCGAGGCAATCATCCGGCCAAAGATGCTCAAGGCCTTCCCGCAGCTCAAAGACGTGAAGATCGATTACGCCTGGACCGGCAACTTTCTGCTGACGCTGTCGCGCCTGCCTCAGGTCGGCCGGCTGGGCGACAATATTTACTATTCCCAAGGCTGCAGCGGTCACGGCGTGACCTACACGCACCTGGCGGGCAAGGTGCTGGCCGAGGCGCTTCGCGGTCAGGCAGAACGTTTTGACGCGTTCGCCGGCCTGCCGCACTACCCGTTCCCCGGCGGACAACTGCTGCGCACACCGCTGACTGCGCTGGGCGCCTGGTACTACAGCCTGCGGGACAAACTGGGCTTCTGACTGACAGCGTCCGGGCAGCGCACCTTGCCGACAGCGCGCCTCACGCGACGCCGTCGGCAGATGTCACTCGGCTCAATGCGCGTTATTGATCGCCTTGACCGCCTCACCCGCTGCCTGCTCTTGCCCCGCCTGGGCCAGCTCGTTGGCGGACTTCAACCAGCGTTCCCGATCAACGGGCGCAGGCAGTTGCCGCGGCCCCTGCACCAGCACCGCCCAGTTGTCGGCGCTGTTCCAGTCGGACGTAAACTCCTCAAAACTGACCGTCAGACGCCCCAACCCGGTGTAAATCAGCACCGTGCGCTTGTTCTGGTTGTACCCCACCAGCACGCCATAGCGTTGCTCTTTCCACCACATCGACCCTTCAGAGAAGCGCACCATCACTGGATAACCCGCGGCGACCTGGGCCAGCAAATCGGGCAGTTGATGATCGACCGGGTAGACCACGAAGCCGTATTCACGCGCCAGATCGAGCATGTTGCGCTCCAGCCGATCCTCGCCCCCCGGCAGTTTCAGCGGCTTTTCCAGCAACCCCGGCGTGGTCTGCACGCCATGCACGGTCAGCATGCTGGCCAGCGCAAACGGGCCGCTCTGATAATCCTTGCCCCGAAAGAACGGGACCGCATTGATCTCCACCCGGTCCGGCAAACGTTTGTATTGCGCGGGATATCCCGGCTTCCAGTCAGTGGAGCTGGAGCAACCGCCAACGGTCAGTAACACCGCGAGCGCCAGCCATTTGCGTTTCCCTGCAGCGACATCCAACCGAGACAGTACCGACACGTCGTTCACTCACTCATCTGACACCGGGCAACCCGCGACCCGGCCTGGACGCCGATCATAGAGCCGCGTTGACCCTGGGTATAGCCTCAATACGCAGTCCGCATGCGCGCATAGAACAAAACGGTCATGGGTTTAATACCATCGGTCAATTTTCAGCAACAACCCACGTACTAGACTGTCGATTACAGAGAGACGAAGAGCAGAAGACCGGAGGAACCCATGAGCCTCGGAATGACCATTGTGATGTTGATCGCTGCCTGGCTCGCCGTCGCTGGCGCCATGTTGTGGGGTGTGATGCGGATTTCCCGCCGTCACCATCCCAACCACAGGCAACAGGCAGATACCGCCAAACCCGCCCGCGCGCTAGAGCGCAAGCACCGTCATGCCACTGCGCACTGACACTCGGCAGAAATAGCGGCAAAAAACGGTCGGTGATGGAGTCCCCATCCCGACCGTTTTGCGTTGCATCAGCTGTACCGGATGATCAGCCCTTCTGCGTCTCAGCCCCGGCCTCGGCCTCCAGGCGTTTCTGACGAGCGCGGCGCACCAGCATGTTCAGGCCCTCGATCAAGGCAGAGAACGCCATGGCGGTGTACACGTAACCTTTCGGCACGTGGGCGCCGAAGCCTTCGGCGATCAGGGTCATACCGATCATGATCAGGAAGCCCAGGGCCAACATGACGACGGTCGGGTTATCGTTGATGAACTTCGCCAGCGGTTCCGACGCCACCAGCATCACTACTACAGCAGCAACGACGGCGATGATCATGATCGGCAAGTGTTCGGTCATGCCGACTGCGGTCACGATGCTGTCGATGGAGAAAACCAGGTCGAGCATCAGGATCTGGCCAATGGCGGCGGCCATTCCCAGGCTGACGGTATTGGAGACGGCTTTCTCCTCCTCGCTTTTGATGTCCACGCTGTGATGGATCTCAGTCGTGGCTTTCCAGACGAGGAACAGACCACCGGCAATCAGGATCATGTCCTTCCACGAAAAGGTCTGCCCGAAGACTTCAATGACCGGCTCGGTCAACTGGACAATCCAGGCCACGGTGCTCAACAGGCCCAGGCGCAGAATCAGCGCCATGCTGATGCCGATCCGGCGTGCTCGGGTGCGTTGATGCACCGGTAATTTGTTGGTCAGAATCGAAATGAAGATCAGGTTATCAATGCCCAGCACGATTTCCATCACCACCAGCGTCGCCAGCGCGATCCACGCCGTGGGGCTTGCCACCAATTCCAGAAGGTATTCCATATAACGGTTCGTCCAGGTTCAGTTCAAAGAAGACAGTCGGCATTCTAGGGACCGAAACACTTCAGCAAAATTCGTATTTTCAAGGTGTATACTTCGGTTTTTCCGAAGTGTTCACCAGCATGCTCAACTACCGCCAATTGCACTATTTCTGGGTCGTCGCCAAGACCGGCAGCATCGTGCGTGCCTGCGAACAGCTGAACCTCACGCCGCAAACCGTCAGCGGGCAGATCAGCCTTCTGGAGCAGACCTTCGGCGTGGAGTTGTTCAAGCGCGTCGGTCGTCAGTTGGAGCTGACCGAAACCGGGCGCGTCGCCCTGCCCTACGCCGAACAGATGTTCCAGCTGGGTGGCGAACTTGAGGCAGTGCTGCGTGCGCAACCGGACGAACAGCAGATTCTGTTTCGGGTGGGCGTGGCGGACGTTGTGCCCAAGTCCATCGTCTATCGGCTGATCGCGCCGACCATGGCCTTGAGCGAGTCGATCCGCATCAGTTGCCGCGAAGATCAGCTGGAACGGCTGCTGGCGGACCTCGCGATTCAGCGCCTTGACCTGGTGATTTCCGACAGCCCCATGCCCTCTCATCTGGACATTAAAGGCTACAGCCAGAAACTCGGCGAATGCGGGATCAGCTTTTTCGCCACGCGAAGTCTGGCGCAGAGCTACGGCCAGGATTTTCCTCTCGGCATGCAGGGCGCGCCCTTGCTGATTCCGGGGCAGCAGACCGTGGTGCGCAGCCGCCTGATGCGCTGGTTCGCCGAGCAGAACGTGCAGCCGAAAATCGTCGGTGAATTCGACGACAGTGCGCTGATGAAGGCATTCGGTAAATCCGGCAGCGGGATCTTCATCGCGCCCAGTGTCATTGCCGACGAGGTCATGGAGCAATATGACGTCGAGCTGATCGGCCAGACCGACGCGGTGACTGAGTCGTTCTACGCGATCTCGGTCGAGCGCAAGGTCAAGCATCCCGGCATCGTCGCCATCACCGAAGGTGCCCGACGCCAGCTGTTCACCGACTAAGCCTCACAACGCCCGGCGGCCGGTCTTGCGGCCATGAGCAGCAGCGCCAGCAGAATCGACAGCAGAATGATCCCGGCAGCCGCGAACCCCAGGCTGCCCAGGCCCAGTCGGTCAATGACCCGCCCGCCAATGATCGCGCCAATGCCGATCCCCAGGTTGGCCCCGGCAATGTTCAGTGAGGCAGCGAACGCAGGCGCCTCGGGCGCGGCCTTCATCAGCCGCACGTGACTGACCAGAAACAGCGCGGCCTGGGTCACGCCCCATATCGCCAGTGCCAATGCCAGCGCAGGCAGCGAGTGCATGCTCGGCACCACCATCACCATGCCACCGATCATGAACGTGCAGAACGTCAGGCTGGCGATCAGTGGATGACGATCAACCAGCCGACCGCCCAGCGAATTGCCCAGCAGGCCGACGGCGCCGAACCCCATCAGACACCATCCCACCACCGTGCCGTTGAAACCGGCCAGCCGTTCGAGCATGTCGGCCAGGTAGGTGTAGGCCGTGAACATGCCGCTGAAAACCAGCACCGACAGCAGCACGTGCCCCTGCATCAGCGGGCTGCGCAGGATGCGGAACTGACTGCGAAAAGAAGCCTGATCCTTGTGCACGCTGCGTGGCAGGTAAATGAACAACAGCAGCGCCTTGGCAAATGCCACCACCGAGAGAATGGCGAAGGCGCTGCGCCAGCCGAAGGCATCGGAAATCAACGTGCCCACCGGAATGCCGAAGACTGTGGCGCAGACGATGCCGAACCCGATCTTGGCGATTGCACGACCGGCGTGATCGGGGCCGACGATGTCGACGGCGGTTTCGCTGGCCAGCGCCCAGAACACAGGCAGGCCAAGGGCAGGAATCAATCGCGCGATGGCCATGACCCAGATATTGGGCGCCATCGCGGCGACGGCGTTGGCGACACCGAACATGATCAGCACCGAGATGAACAGGCGCTTGCGCTCGAATCGCGAAAACCAGGCCGTCAGAAACGGGCCGAAGCAGGCGACGGTAAACGCGAACAGAGTGACCAGAAGGCCGGCCTGCGGGATCGTCACGGCCAGATCGCGGGAAATCGCCGGGAGCAACCCGACGATGACGAACTCTGTCGTCAGCACAGTGAAACCGGCGGCCGATAACAGGTAGATGGGAAAGAACATGAACACTCCAGAACGACGAAACGACCAGTCCTTGCGGAGCGGCCGATCGGGGATGACATACAGCGGAATGCGGATATTAACAGAGACCGGCGACAGCATCGCCATCGCGCGGCCTGGAAGCAGGACCGCCGCCTGAACAGTCAGACGGCGGCGGGGATCAGGCGTTCACGCCCGTCCGGGTGTCGGCGATCAGTAAGCGCCCATGTAATCGCGTTTGCCGACTTCAACGCCGTTGTGACGCAGCAGGTCGTACGCCGTGGTCACGTGGAAGAAGAATTGCGGCAGCGCGTAGTGAACCAGATAGGTCTGGGTACTCAGGCGCTTCTCTTTGTCGGTGCCGGGGCGCAGCACGATCTCGCGCTCTTCGTTGCCGTTGATTTGCTCCGGCGTCAGGGTGTCGAGGAACGCCAGCGTCTGGGCGAGCAAGGCCTGCAGATCGGCAAACGTAGTCTGCGCGTCGGCGAAGGTCGGCTGTTCGACGCCCGCCAGACGAGCGCCGGCGCCCTTGGCGAACTCGACGGCGATCTGGACTTGCCGGGTCAGCGGGAACATGTCCGGGAACAGGCGCGCCTGCAGCAGAGCATCAGGCTGGATATTTTTCGCGGTGGCATGGGCTTCGCCTTTGGCCAGCACATTGCCCAGCGCGGAGAGCATTTGTTTGATAACCGGAATCGAAGCGGCGTACAGAGAGAGGGTCATGGCAGTTCCTGAGAAAAGGGAGCGTGTTGAAGCGCATGTCGCGCATGCGAACGCGGCTTGTCTTTTACCTCATCCAGACCCTACCCTCATAGCCTTTTCAACGCGTGGGGAAACGCCATGTCCGCCGATCTGGATTCCGGCAATAACGCAGACGCAGCCGATGCGCTGCAACTCGACAGTACCGAAGTGCGCATTCTCGGCTGCCTGATCGAGAAACAGGCGAGCAACCCTGAAACCTATCCCCTGACCCTCAATGCGCTGGTGCTGGCATGCAATCAGAAAACCAGCCGCGAACCCGTGATGAACCTGACCGCTGGCCAGGTGGGTCAAGGCCTTCGCGCCCTTGAAAGCCTGCAACTGACGCGACTGGTCATGGGCAGTCGCGCCGATCGCTGGGAACACCGTGTCGACAAAACCCTCGAACTGGTCCCGGCGCAGGTGATTCTGACCGGCCTTCTGCTGCTGCGCGGCCCGCAGACGGTCAACGAACTGCTGACCCGCAGCCAGCGCATGCACGAATTCGAAGACGGCGAGGCGGTCGTTCATCAACTGGAGCGATTGATCGGTCGCGGCTTGGCGCTGTTGATTCCGAAACAGGCCGGTCAGCGCGAGGACCGGTACACCCACGCACTGGGCGATCCGGCCGACATGCAGGCGCTGTTGGCAGCTCGGCAGCAGTCGCCGGAACGCTCCAGCGGCGGCAGCGTGGCGTTGACGGACCGGGTTGAAGCACTGGAGGCGCGGATTGCCGCACTGGAAGAACGGCTGGCAACACTGGAGGGCTGAGGCCGCAGCTAACCTCGGCTCGAAGCGCGCTGGCGAAACAGCGCCATTCAAATCCGCCTGATCACTGGCATGGATCGGGCTGCGGCTGCGGTCGAGCCAGCGACGCTATCCCCGGGCGAACGCGGCGGCGGCTTGATATTGCTCCGCGGTCGGCGTCACGCCGGTGTACAGGATGAACTGTTCCAGCGCCTGAATCGCCGCTACTTGATCACCTGTGATCAGGCGCTTGCCGGCTTTTTCGGCGTGAACAATGAACGGCGTGCGTGCAGGGGTCGCCACGACGTCAAATGCGGTGTCCGCGGCCTCGATAGCCGCTTCGTCGAAGGCCAGGGCGTCGGCCTGATCGCCCGCCATGCCGAGTGGCGTGACGTTGACCAGCAAGGGCGGGCGCTCGCTGCCCAGTTCTGCCTGCCACGCCAGGCCACAGGTGCTCGCCAGCGCGCGACCGGCCGCCTCGTTGCGCGCCACGATCAAGCCATCGGTAAATCCGGCATCACGCATCGCGCACGCCACCGCCTTGGCCATGCCGCCACTGCCGCGCAGGGCAAAGCGTGTGCGTGGAACGGCGTGCGCCTCCAGCAACTGCGCGACAGCGATGTAGTCAGTGTTGTAGGCCTTGAGATGGCCATCAGTGTTCACGATGGTATTGATCGACTGAATCGCCGCCGCCGATGCATCCATCTCATCGATCAGGGCGATGCTCGCCTCCTTGAACGGCATGGACACGCCACAGCCGCGAATACCCAGCGATCGCATGCCGGCGATGGCAGCCGGCAGGTCATTTGGCGCAAAAGCCTTGTAATAAAAGTTAAGTCCCAACTGCTGATAAAGATGGTTATGAAACCGCACGCCGAAGTTGCCGGGACGGCCGGCCAAGGACATGCATAACAGTGTTTCTTTACTGGCAGTGACCAACATGAAATCTCCCGAACGGTATTAGGTGGCGCCTCAGGAAAGGCGTAGAATTGCGCTGCTTGCGGTGATTAGAGCCCGCAATTGTCAGCAAAGTTGTCGAAGACCTTACACAAAATTTACCCAACGGCGCCGCAGAAATTTCGCAATCCGTTGTCTGAGTAGTTATCCCGTGGCAGTGCCTGAGCATAACGCAGGCCCGCGACAACGGGACTGAACACCGAGGAACAGTCATGATTCGTCACATCCCCAAGGTTGCCTTGTTGTTAGGTGCCCTCGCCCTTGCAGGCCAGGCTGAAGCCCATGGCGGCGGCCCAGGCTGGGGTGGAGCGGCCGTTATTGGCGCAGTGGTTGGCGGCGTGGTCGGTGCAGCCGTCGCGTCGGGCCCGACTTACGTGGCGCCCGCTCCGGTGTATGCGGCCCCGGCTCCGGTGTATTACGCACCGCCACCCCCGCCACCGGTTTACTACCAGCCTGCTTATGTCGTTGAGCGTCCCGTGGTGTACGGTCCGCCCCGCTACTATGGCCCGCCACGTTATTACGGCCCGCCACCGGGCTATTACCATGGTGGCGGTCGCTGGTAACAGCGAGCCGACCCTGACATGAGCGCTGCGCTTTTCAGCACCGCGCTCGATACCAACCCCGCCGATCAGGCGGGGTTGTCATTTCCGGCCCGCCGATGATGTACAGAACACGCCGGTGAAGTCGGTCGAAGCCTTCACGGGTGAGCATTGCGATAAAAGAAGTCGTTCCCGGAACATTGACGCCTGCCCAAACGTACATACTTCTGGCATCGTCTGACTGGCGAATGTCGCGCCAGCCTTCAATAACAACAGGTACGTCCAATGCCGACACAGAATCCGCACCGCACCGCCGGACTTTGCACTTCGGGCAAGGTCTACAACGCGCTCACCGAACTCAAGAGTCTGGAAGGTCACCGCACGGCGAAGTTCCTGTCGCTGCTGGCGCAGAACCTGGTGGAACAGGGTCTGCTGTCGGAGGAAGAAGTGGTCGCCATGCTCGATCAGGTCGTTGACTGACGCGCCACACTTCGGGCAGTTCCAGCCACGCCTAGCCTCCCTTGCACACGCCCCGCCCTGCCGTCAGCCCCTACGGTATCAGGCGGCTGCACCCGTTCCGCGTCAATGACGACTATCGAGAGCAGTGATTTCTGCCTGCGGACCCGGCCCCGTAAAGTAGCCCCATAGATTGATGGAGGCACTTATGACCAAGGTTCAAATCATGTCGGTAATCGGCAGCGCAGTTCCCGCTCAACTTCGTGAACGTGGCCTGTTGGCGTGCTGGTACTTGATGCAGGACGGTGAGCCCGTCAGCGGCCCTCTGCCGTCGCTGCCAGCTGCGCAGGCACTGTCGCAACAGATCGAAACCCGTCAGCTCAACAGCTGAAACCGAATTCGCTCTTCCCTGAAATCGTGCGTTGCTCCGCACTTCCCTTTAGCCCGCATCCCCTGACGCGGGCTTTTTTTTGCCTGAAATACCTGGCCGGATTCAGCCCCGTTCAGCGAGGGCGACATTGACCTGGCAGCGATGGGCGAGCTTCTGCAAGCGTTTTTCCAGAGCAGCAAGCACGACGCGATCCGAGCGACCGCTTTCCATTTCGTCGATCAGGTCGTTGGCGACCAGACGCAGTTCATGGGCGATGACGATGCGGTCGTCGTTCTGATCCAGCTTGTGTGACTCGAACAGCCGATGCAGGAAGTCGTCGAGCGTGCGTTGCTGGCGGTGCCGGTCGCTGGCGCGTAGATGCACCAGATTGACGGTGATGCGTGCCAGCAATTCGCTCAGTTCACCACACAGGTATTGCATGCGCCGGGCATAGCCGGTCTCGCGGTCGCGCACCTGCTTGCGCTGGAATGCAAGGTCGTCGCGCTTCTGAATGGCGGGCACGGCAACGGCTGCCATCAGCCCCGCAATCAAGCCGATGGCCTGAACCCAACCGGCCCAGTCCGAAGACCTGGCGAACAGACCGATCGCTAGCAAGAGCACCGCGACGATCACTGCGGCGAACACCGGCACGGTGTAGTCCTTGCTGATAAACCCCTTGGGCATTGCGCAACTCCTGATTCAATGTGGCAAGACGATTCAATGGCGTGGAATGCTAATCGGTGGCTGTCGCGAGTGCCATGAATATTCGATCCAACCCTTTTAAATACAGGCTTTTTTACCCGGTAACCTGAACGCCACCCATACGAGCCGCTTTTATTGACGAAACGGCGCGAAGCCCCATCGACATCTCTGGAAACATGCTCCTAAAATGCGCCGATCTTGTTGTCGTCCTTCAATAAGTACGACGTTCCATGGTGTTTCCATCAATTAAGTGAGCTCTGCTCTTGAAAATTCGCACATCACTCATCGGCCTATTATTTGCACTTACAGGCTCGGCACTTTCCACCGGTGCCCTTGCGAACGAACCCGCCGCTTTCAATCGCGACCCTGCCAACCTTCATCTGGCGTCAGGCAGCGCCATGATCACCGACCTGCAGACCGGTCAGGTGCTGTATTCGAGCAACCCGGACGTCATCGTGCCGATCGCCTCGGTGACCAAACTGATGACCGCCATGGTCACCCTTGACGCCAAGCTGCCGATGGACGAGATGATCAAGGTCGACATCTCGCAGACCGCTGAAATGAAGGGCGTGTTTTCCCGGGTCAAGCTGGGCAGCGAGTTGAACCGCCACGATATGCTGCTAATCACCCTCATGTCTTCGGAGAACCGCGCGGCAGCGAGCCTGGCGCACAGCTACCCGGGCGGCTACCCGGCCTTCATCAAGGCCATGAACGCCAAGGCGAAGGCACTGGGCATGAGTCACACCGTTTACATGGAGCCGACCGGCCTTTCAGTGTTCAACGTATCGACTGCGCGCGATTTGACCAAACTGGCGCTTGCCGCGCGTAGCTACCCGATGCTGCGGGAACTGAGCACCACGCCGGAAAAGACCGTGACTTTCCGCAAGCCCACCTACACCCTGGGTTTCAGCAACACTGACCACCTGGTGCGCAAGTCGAACTGGGACATCAAACTGACCAAGACCGGTTTCACCAACCAGGCCGGGCACTGTCTTGTGCTGCTGACCAGCATGGCCAATCGTCAGGTGTCGGTGGTGATTCTCGATGCCTTCGGCAAATACACCCACTTCGCCGATGCCAGCCGGATGCGTTTGTGGATGGAGACCGGCAAGAGCGGTCCGGCGCCGGAAGTGGCGCTGCAGTACAAGAAGGAAAAGAACCTGGTGATGAAGCAGAAAGGGCTCCAGGCGTCGGATTGATTGCCCGCGGTCACTGGCGGCGTGATGCGACGGCCGGGAACACGTTGCATCCGTAGCGGTACGCTCTGATGCGCCTGACCCGAACCACAAGCTCGACACCCTCACCAGTGGCCGGCTTCCCCCACACCGATAAGGCGTGATCGAGGCCTCGCGGCGGTTCAGTAGGACCGGCTTTAGCCGGGAAGATGGCAGCGTGTGGGGCATCACTTTTGCAGTGTGGTCACTTACGCCTTCCCGGCTGAAGCCGGTCCTACAAAATATGCGCAGTGTCTCTGTAGGACCGGCTTTAGCCGGGAAGATGGCAGTGCGCAGGACATCACGTTTGCAGTGTGGCCACTTACGCTTTCCCGGCTGAAGCCGGTCCTACAATCATGCGCATTGCCTCGGTAGAGCCGGATAAAGCCGGCGCGCCGTCCCGCGTGGTGATGTGACCTTCACCGGTCCGGTGAGGCCTTCAACTTCAGCTGCGAATCCTGGCCATGCGCTTGAGCACCACCACCATGGCCGTGCCCAGCCCAGCCATGCCGACCAGCAGGGCCGGGTAGCTGATCCACCAGGGCAGCGGCGTGGTCATCATGCTGTATTCGGACATTCCGCCGATGCCCGCCAGCAGGTTCAGCGGCAGGAACACCACGTTGATCAGCGTCAGTTTGCGCAGCAGGTTGTTGGTGTTGTTGTTGACCAGATTGCCCCGTGCGTCCATCAGGCTGGCGAACACCGTGGAATAGATGTTCGCCTGTTTATGGCACTGCTCGTTCTCGATGATCATGTCTTCGATCAGCGCCAGACTGTCGCTGGAAAAGTGGTGCTTGTGCGCATGATTGCGCAGCCGGGTCAGCACCGAGCCATTGCTGTCGATGGCGTTGATGTAATAGACCAGGCTCTCGCTGAGGTTGAACATCTGCACCAGATGGCGGCTGTCCATCGAGGCGTTGAACTGCTGCTGCAATTCCCGGGCGATCAGTTTGATCACCTTCAAGTGGCCCAGGTAGTGATGGATATTGTTGAACAACACCTGCAGCAAGACGTCCAGCGGCTCCTGCATCGGCCGATGCTGATCCAGCTCGCCGAGCTGGCGGTCATCGGCGCAGATCAGCACCATCTGGTCGTGGCTGAGCAGCAGGCCGAATGAGGACACGTCAAAGCAGAAGCTGTCCTGACCGGAATAATTTTCCGGACGCTTCCAGATCATGAACAGCCCGTTGGGGTGGAACTCGATCCGCGCGACTTCATCCGGATCCAGCGCCGACGCCAGCGCATGGTCATCCAGTTGAAAACGCTCCAGCAGACGCGCCCTCTCCTGCGCATCCGGCTGGCTGAACCACAGCACAGTAGCGTCCGGCTCGGCACACTCGCGCAACGCGCCCGCCTCAAGGCGATGCCCCTTTATCACGGCATCAGCCCGCCAGGCCGCGACGCTTGACGTCGAGACGGCGGATGAACTCCTCGAGCACCAGCGCGTACAGATCGTCCTGCAACCAGGCGTCTTCGATCCCGGCATCGAGATTGGGATTGTCGTTCACTTCAATGACCACCACCCGATCGCCCGACTGCTTGAGGTCGACACCGTACAGGCCGTCGCCGATCAGATTGGCGGTCTTCACGGCCAGCTCCACCACGGCCTTGGGCGCGTCATGAACCGCCAGAGTCCGGCACTCGCCGTTGATCTCGGCGCCCTTGGCCTTATGGTTGTAGATCTGCCAGTGGCCCTTGGACATGAAGTACTGGCAGGCAAACACCGGCTTGCGGTTGAGCACGCCGATTCGCCAGTCGTATTCGGTGTAGAGGTATTCCTGCGCCAGCAACAGCACCGACTGCTCGAACAGCTGGTCGGCGGCATCCTGCAGCTGCCGGGCGTCCTGCACCTTGATCACCCCCTTGGAGAAGCAACCATCAGGGATTTTCAGGACCAGCGGAAACCCCAGCCGGCTGGCCACGCGCGCGAGGTCGTCCGGGCGCTCCTTGTACAGAATCTCGGTAGCGGGCATGCCCAGGTTGCGGCGCTTGAGCAAGTCGGTCAGGTAGACCTTGTTGGTGCAGCGCAGAATCGACGCGGGGTCATCCATCACCACCAGCCCTTCGCTCTCGGCCTTTTTGGCGAAACGGTAGGTGTGGTTGTCGACGCGGGTGGTCTCGCGGATCAACAGGGCATCGTATTCACCCAGGCGTGAATAGTCCTTCTTCTCGATCAACTCGACATCCATGCCCAATTGCTGACCGACGCGAATAAAGTTCTCCAGCGCTTTGGAATTGGATGGCGGCAGCGCCTCCTGCGGGTCGTGGAGAATCGCCATGTCGTAGCGGTAGGTGCGACGCGAACGCGGCTGGCGCCAGATCTTGCGGCTGAAACTGTCCAGCGACTGCGCGAACTGATCCTGCTGATCGTCGCGCAGACGCGTCATCGCCCCCGTCTTGATGCCGACCACGTGCCAGTGCTCGCGTTTGCGAAACTGCACCAGCAGGATCGGTGCGGGGAACGCTTCGAACAGCTGGCGCGCCAGATCCTGCAACGGCACGAGGTCGGTCTGGCCGAAATACAGGCTCAGCGTAAAACCCTCGGTCTCGTCATAGGGATGGTCACGCAACGCGTGCTCCAGCCGTTTGTCCAGGTCGTCCAGCGCCAGACCGTACAGCGATTTGCGCGCCAGCTCACTGATGGTCTTCACCGATGGAATCACGTGATGACCCCGGGCTTCGGCCAGCAGCGAGCAATAGTAACCATGGCCCAGGTACCGGTAACTGCGACACAGGTTAATGACCTGCACACGCTGTCCGACATGGGTCTGTGGCGGGCTTTCCATATAATCCTGCGCCGTGATCAGGTCATCACTGGGCAAGTAGGAAGACCAGTCTTCCAGGCGCTCGACCACGATCAATAGTTGACTCTGTGTGGAGAGCGCTTTCAGCGGTTCAATATTAAATGTTGCCGAACGCTGAGAGTGTGTCGATACTTCATCGGTCTTCACCGGCACCGCATTCATGAGTAGATCCTTCGGGAACCAAGTCCTTTCTATTAACCATGGCGTTGTAGAAATGTCCCGTTTCGTTACTCACTCTTTACGGTTGTCGACATGAACTTTATTTATCGCCTCGCCGAACTTTCCGACGTAGATGAGTTGTTGGTCCTGGAAAACCAGTGCTTTGAAACCGACCGACTGAATGCGCGCAGTTTTCACTGGATGGTCAGTCGCGCCAATGCCCGGTTGATCGTCGCCCAGGGCGACGGCCATCTGGCCGGGTATGCGCTGCTGCTGTTTCATCGCGGCACCTCGCTGGGACGGCTCTATTCGCTGGCGATCAGCGAGCGTGCGCGCGGCCAGGGCCTCGGCCAGCAGCTGTTGGCGCAGGCGGAGCAACATGCACGGGAGCGCGACTGCGCCTACCTGCGCCTGGAAGTGCGGCCCGACAACGCCCCTGCCATCCGCCTGTACGAACGCAACGGTTATCGCCTGTTCGACCGGATCGACGATTACTACGAAGACCACGCCTGTGCGCTGCGCTATGAAAAGCGCATCCGCGAGCATGCCGTCGGCGTCACCCGCCATGTGCCTTATTACGCGCAAACCCTGGATTTCAGCTGCGGCCCGGCCTGCCTGCTGATGGCGATGAAGGCGCTGCAGCCCGAACGCGCGATGCAGCGCCACGAGGAACTGCAGCTATGGCGCGAAGCGACCACGGTGTTCATGACCTCCGGCCACGGGGGTTGCAGCCCGCAAGGCCTGGCACTGGCGGCGCTCAGACGCGGGTTTGATGTCGGTCTGCAGGTGTCGGTGCAAGGGCCGTTGTTTCTCGCCGGCGTGCGCAGCGAGGAAAAACGCGAGGTGATGCGTCTGGTGCATCAGGAGTTCAGCCGCGAACTGGCGCAGAGTCCGGTGCGTCAGTTGGGCAACCTGCCGCTCGACCTGCACGCGCTGCAACAGCACAACGGTCTCGCCCTGGTGTTGATCAGCAGTTACCGACTCACGCGCTCCAAAGCCCCTCACTGGGTGCTGGTAACAGGGTGCGACAGCGATTTCGTTTACTTGCACGACCCTGATATCGATCACAGTCAACAACGTCAGGCGATGGATTGCCAATACATGCCGGTCAGCCACAAAGAGTTTGATGGCATGAGCTGTTTCGGCGCCGACAAACTGCGAGCCGCGGTTGTTTTATACCGCCCGGTAGTGGCCGCCATAATACCCGCATCAACGTTATCCAATCATGCGTAAAGAGTTCGTCGTATTCATTGAAGTGTCTGGCTTCAATGCGCATGAATAGGAGGTCGGCCTGGGGCCAGTCTGGAATAACTCACGTGGAAAACTCGGAAATCGGTTTCATGATTATTGGCGCGATTGCAGTATTGGGGATGACAGCGTTTTATTTCGATTTCGTGCATCCGCGCACGCGGCACACTCGGCACATCCGCGAAGAGCATGACAAATGACGACGGTTTGCATCTTGCCCGGCGCTGCGTTTCTTTCATCTTGCCGGGCGCGCATAACGTCAGCCACCCGCTACGCTTGCTCTGTAGAAGTTCGCTTCGGAAACGGCTCGGGGGAGTTGCGTCATGATCATCAAGTGGGTACTGGCTGCGTTACATTTACTGGCGTTTGGATTTGCGTTGGCAGCGGTACTGGCTCGGGGGCGGGCACTGCGGCGATTGCGCGCCGACGATCCCCGATCCTTTCGCGACGTGTTCGTGGTGGACAACATATGGGGTGTCTCGGCAGGCATCCTGCTCATCACCGGCGCCTTTCGCGCCTTCGGCGGGCTGGAGAAAGGCTCGTTTTACTACCTGCACCAGCCGCTGTTTCACCTGAAAATGACCGCCTTCGTCGCCATTCTGGCGCTGGAGATCGTGCCGATGTTCGCCTTGATCAAATGGCGCATCGCATTCAAGAAGCAACAGACCATCGACACGTCCAGGTCACGTCGCTTCGCCCGCATCAGTCACATGGAGGCAGCGCTGATGGTCATCATCGTGATCGCTGCCACCGGCATGGCCCGGGGGATACTGCTCAGTTGAGGCACGGCGTCGCCCTTGGCACCCGGTTACGCACGGCGGCAAGTCTTCCGCCGCTCAACTCACCCAGAAGTACATCAGCGCCAGGTTGGCCGCCGAGATCAGGCCGAACAGCCCCCACGCCAGGATTCTGGTCAGGGTGCTGTTGGCGAACGGCCCCATCAATTGCCTGTCGCTGGTGAAGCGAATCAACGGCCAGAGTGCGAACGGCAGCTGCAGACTGAGCACCACCTGACTGAGCACCAGCATCTTGCCCACGGCGCCGTCGCCGAACCAGATCACGCCCGCCAATGCCGGAATCAATGCCAATGCGCGCGTGATCAGACGGCGCTGCCAGCACGGAATCTTGGCGTTGAGAAAGCCTTCCAGCACCACCTGGCCGGCAATCGTCCCGGTGAACGTCGAGCTCTGCCCGGCCGCCAGCAATGCCACGCCAAACAGGATGCTGGCCAGCGTGCCGCCTACCAGTGGATCGAGCAGATGATAGGCGTCCTGGATTTCCACCACGTCGGCATGACCGCTGCCGTGAAAGGCTGCGGCGGCCAGAATCAGGATCGCCGCATTGATCACCAGCGCCAGGCTCAGCGAAGCGATGGTGTCGACCCGCGCGTAACGGATGGCGCTGGCCTTGCTCTGTTCGGACGTGCCGTTGACCCGGGTCTGCACCACTGACGAGTGCAGGTACAGGTTATGCGGCATCACGGTTGCGCCCAGAATGCCGATGGCGATGTACAGCGGCTCCTGATTGCTCAGCACGTCCCACGAGGGCTTGAGGCCGGCCGCGACATCCGGCCAGAACGGCTTGATCAGCACCAGCTCGATGAAGAAACACGTGGCGATCGTGGCAATCAGGCCGAGCACGATGGCCTCCAGGCGCCTGAAGTTGGCGCCCTGCAAGGCCAGCACGATGATCGTGTCGAACGCCGTCAGCGCCACGCCCGTGGTAATCGACACGCCCAGCAACAGATGAAAGGCCAGCGCCGCGCCGAGCACTTCGGCCAGGTCCGTCGCCAGAATCGACAGCTCGGCCAGAATCCATTGCCCCATGCCGACCCGATGGCTGTAGCGCTGCGCAGAGAGCTGCGCCAGATCGCGACCGGTCGCGATGCCCAGGCGCGAGCACAGGTTCTGCAGCACCATGCCCGACAGGCTCGCCAGCACCACGACGAACAGCAACGCGTAGCCAAAGCGCGAGCCGGCCTCGATGGCGGTCGCCCAGTTGCCGGGGTCCATGTAGCCGATGGAGATGAGCAGCCCAGGCCCGACGAACAGCAGCAATTTGCGCAGGAATGACGCATTGGCCGGGATGGCGACGCTGTCGGTCACCGCGGACGGACAGAAAGGTGCAGTGGCGGTTGTGGGGAGTTTGTACTTCACAGGAATCCGATACAGGGTGGCGTTCAGCCATGGAGCTTAAACTCGCAGAAATGTTTTGTCTTGAATCTCTGTCGCTCTAACATGCGTCGTCCCCTGGATCCGGAAAAACAATAATGCATTCCCCTACTCACGTTTCAGACACCGCCGCCGCCACGGCCGACGGCATCGACCCGATCCGCGCCGCGCAGATTTCCGCCCGCATCGACCGGCTGCCCGCCGTAGCGACCCTCTGGAAGCTGGTGGCGTTGTTGTCCATCGGCGGCTTTTTCGAGCTGTACGACCTGTTCCAGACCGCCTACATCAGCCCCGGCCTGATCCGCAGCGGCCTGTTTGCCACCGGCGCGCAAGGCGTATTCGGCTTCTCCGATCAGGCCGCGTTCGCCTCGGCAACCTTTCTCGGCCTGTTTCTGGGCGCCAGCCTGCTCAGCCCGATCGCCGACCGTTTCGGCCGCCGCGCGATCTTCACCTTCGCGCTGATCTGGTACACCGTCGCGACCGTGCTCATGGGCCTGCAGACGACGCCGCTGGGCATCATCTGCATGCGCTTTCTGGTGGGGATCGGCCTAGGCATCGAGCTGGTGACCATCGACGCCTACCTGTCCGAGCTGGTGCCCAAGCGCATGCGCAGTTCGGCGTTCGCGTTCGCTTTCTTCGTGCAGTTTCTGTCGGTGCCGTCGGTGGCGCTGATGTCGTGGTGGCTGGTGCCGCAGGACCCGTTAGGGATCGCGGGCTGGCGCTGGGTAGTGTTTGCCAGCGCGGTGTTCGCGCTGTTCATCTGGTGGCTGCGCTCGCGCCTGCCGGAGTCGCCGCGCTGGCTCGCCCAGCAGGGTCGCTTCGCCGAAGCCGAAACGATCATGGATGACCTGGAGGCGCGCTGCCTGCGTGACCATGGCCAGGCGCTGGACGCCCCGGAAACCCACAACGTCGCAGTCGAAGGCAATGGCCGGTTTGCCGACATCTGGCAGCCGCCTTATCGACGTCGCGCGCTGATGCTGATCGTCTTTCATGTATTCCAGGCGATCGGCTTCTTCGGCTTCGGCAACTGGCTGCCGGCGCTGCTCTCAGGCCAGGGCGTCAGCGTGACGCACAGCCTGGCCTATGCGTTCATCATCACCCTGGCCTACCCGCTGGGCCCGCTGCTGTTCGTCAAGTTCGCCAACCGTTTCGAGAACAAATGGCAGATCGTCGGCTCGGCTCTGGGCGCGATGATCTTCGGCACGCTGTTCGCGCAGCAGAGCACGGCGGCAGGGCTGATTTTCTGCGGGGTCATGATCACGTTCTGCAACGCCTGGCTGAGCTTCAGCTACCACTCGTATCAGAGCGAGCTGTTCCCGACCAACATCCGCGCCCGTGCCGTGGGCTTCTGCTATTCGTTCAGCCGCCTGTCGACCGTGTTCAGCAGCCTGTTGATCGGACTGTTTCTGGACCATTTCGGTACGCCGGGCGTACTGACGTTCATTGTCGTCAGCATGCTGATCGTGATGATCACCATCGGCGTGTTCGGTCCGAGAACCCGCAACCTGGCACTGGAAGACATCGCCCATCGCTGACGCGGTGAGCAGAGACCTGTGAAACGCACAGGTCTCTGGCGCCCTCCAGCCAGACAGTGGATGTCAGCCGTTCAGCGAATCCCCAGTCGACGGGCAAGGCGGCTCAGGTTGGCGCGGTCGACGTTGAGCTCGCGGGCGACCTGCGCCCATTTGCCCTGATGGCGAGCCAGCGCGTCGTTGATCAGCACCGTCTGAAACGCGTCGACGGTTTCTTTGAGCCCTACTCCCGGTTTGATCACCGGTGCCGGCCCGATCACCTCGGGCGTCCCCACGCCAGACGTCGGCAACCCGTCCAGGCCGAGCGCCTGAGGCTCGATGGTGAGGATGCGCGGTCGCTCGGCGTGGGCCGACAGCGCCTTGAGCACGGCGCGGCTGATCAGGTGCTCCAGCTCGCGAACGTTGCCCGGCCATGGGTAACCGAGCAGTACCTTCTGCGCATCGGCGCTCAGGCGCAAGCTGCGCAGGCCCATGCGTGCACGGTTCTCTTCAAGAAAATACCCGGCCAGCAGCAGGACATCGCGCCCGCGTTCGCGCAGCGGTGGCACCACCAGCGGATAAACGCTCAGGCGATGGTAGAGATCGGCGCGGAAACGCCCGGCACGCACTTCTTCGGCCAGGTCGCGGTTGGTGGCGGCGATGATCCGCACATCCACATGGTGTTCCTGATCGGAACCGACCCGTTGCAACTGGCCGCTCTGTAGAACGCGCAGCAGCTTGGACTGAACCGGCGGCGGCAGTTCGCCCACTTCGTCGAGAAAGATCGAGCCGCCGTCGGCCAGTTCGAACTTGCCGCTGCGCCCACTCACCGCGCCGGAGAATGCGCCTTTGACGTGGCCGAACAGTTCGCTTTCCACCAGCAGCTCCGGCAACGCCGCGCAGTTCAGGCTGATCAGGGGTTTCTGCGCGCGGGGTGACTGCAGGTGAATGGCTTCGGCAACCAGCTCTTTGCCGACGCCCGTTTCACCGGTGATCAGGACGGTCAGCGGACTGTTGCCGACCAACTGGATCTCCTGCTGCAAACGCCGGTGCACGGCGCTCTGTCCGATCAATTCGCGGGGGCCGCGCCCGCCGGCTGCCCGCTTGTAGACCTCGGCCAACTGGCGCTGGTCCTCGACGTTGCGGGCGAGCTGGCTGATCCGCTCACTGGCCATCACGGTCGCCGCTGCCAGGCTGGAAAACGCCTGCAGGTTATCCAGATCGACGCTGCCGAACCGGGCAGGATCGAGCGAATCGAGGGTGATCAGCCCCCAGAGTTTGTCCTGCACGTAGAGCGGGCAGCCCAGGCAGTCATGCACTTCCAGATCACCGTGCACCCCTTCCACCAAACCGTCATAAGGGTCCGGGAGGTCACTTTCGGCACAGAAACGCGTGGGTTCGCGGTGCTGCACGATGATGTCCAGCCGCGGATGCTCGCCCAGCCGGAAACGCCGACCCAGGGTATCCGGACTCAGGCCTTCGACCGACAGCGGCACCAGCACATCGTCTTCGAGCTTGAGCAGCGCCACCGCGTCGCACGGCAGCAACTGCCGCAGGGAACGCAGCAGCCGACGGTAACGCTCATGGTCAGGCAGGTCGCGAGACAGGTCGGCGACCAGCGGTATGAGCGCCAGCAGAAGCGGATTGGTCATCGAGACTCCAGACGCGGACAGGCAAGCAGCCGAAAAAACGCGGTCATTATGACTGCGTTTGCGCCCCGCAACGACAGCCTCTCGCCTTTTTCTTCGCACTGCTGAATCTGCCTCGCATGGAAACCCTTGAATTCATCACACTTTCAAGCAGTCATTAGTTGATCGCCAATTAACTGGCAGCCGACTGTTTCAATGGCGAAACAACGTTCATCGCGAGTAATGCTTTAACCGTCTTTTTATTCTGGCGCCAAGTGCCCGACGGGGTTTGTACGGCCCTTTAATTTAAATGAAGTTGCTGAAAATCAATTTTGTTTATAGTCGGCTCGACCCTAAAGGAGCACTCGCTATGGCCAGAATTCAGGGACGAGTTCTTGAAACTTTCCCACCCTTGGTTGTCGATCTGGACGGTACGTTGTTGCGTTCGGATCTGCTCATGGAAACGGCAATGGCCTTTGTGCGAAGCCAGCCGCTGAAAGCGTTCAAGGTGCTCGGCTGGTTGTTCAAAGGCAAGGCGGCGTTGAAGGAAGGCCTGGCGCTGAATACCGAAATCGATGTGTCCGTGCTGCCTTACGACCCGCAGATCATCGAAATGATTCAGCGCGAAAAAGCCAGCGGACGCATGGTGGTGCTGGCCACCGCGAGTCATGTCAGTCTGGCCGAGCGTATTGCCGAACACTTGCAGTTATTTGATCTGGTGCTGGCCTCTAATACCAACCGTAACTTGTCCGGTCCGCATAAGCGCGACTTGCTGGTTGCCCACTTTGGTGAGGGCGGATTCGACTATATCGGCAACTCCAAAGATGATCTGCCGATCTGGAAAGTGTCGCGTCAGGCGTATGTGGTCAATCCCGATTCCGGCGTCGAATCCCGCGTCGAGGCCATGACCCAGGTCGAGCCGACCCTTCACACCAACACACCGGCGCTTCGGGACTGGCGCAAAGCGTTGCGTCTGCACCAGTGGCTGAAAAATGCGCTGATCTTCGTGCCCCTCCTCGCTTCGCATCGTCTGGCGCAACTGGACCTGATGCGCGATGGGGTGATCGCATTCCTGTGCTTCGGCCTGTGCGCTTCCAGCGTCTACGTGCTCAACGACCTGCTGGACCTGTGCGACGACCGCCATCACAAAAGCAAATGCAATCGTCCCTTCGCTAGCGGCCGGCTATCGATTAAGGCCGGGCTGATGCTGGTGCCGACGCTGCTGATCGTCTCTTTCGGCGCCGCGCTGTTGCTACTGCCCTGGCAGTTCGCGGCGGTCATGGCCGCCTATTACGGCCTGACGCTGGCGTATTCGCTGAAGCTCAAGCGCCTGATGGCCTGGGACGTCATCGTCCTGGCGATGCTCTACACCGCGCGGATCATCGCTGGCGTCGCCGCCTTCAACCTGACGCTGACGTTCTGGATCCTGGCGTTTTCGATGTTCATCTTCCTCAGCCTGGCAATGGTCAAGCGCTATGCCGAACTGCGCGATGCCCGTGCCAGAGAGGTCAATACTTTTGCCCGCGGTCGTGGCTATTACCCCGGTGATCTGGACATGATCGCCTCGCTTGGCGCGTCGTCGGGGTATCTGGCGGTAATGGTGCTGGCGCTGTACATCCAGGACGCCAAGACCACCGAACTGTATGTGACGCCGCACGTGATCTGGCTGGCGTGTCCGCTGCTGCTGTTCTGGGTCACGCGGGTGTGGATGCTTACCCATCGTGGGCAGATGAATGAAGATCCGGTGGTGTTCGCCATCCGCGACCGCACCAGCCAGTTGATCGGCGTCGCCTTCCTGCTGATGTTCTGGATCGCCGCATGAGTGCGCCGCTGTATTCCTGGGGACGGTTTCCCCGCAGTCCGCAGCGAGGTCACAGTTGCGTGTGGCTGGACGACTTGCCGGAGCATCTGGACCGCGTGATTGGCGACCACCGCAGCAGTCTGCCCTATGGCAACGGCCGCAGTTACGGTGACAGCTGCCTGGCTGCCAGCGATCAGGTGCTGCACATGCGTTCGCTGGACCGCCTGATCGAGGCCGACTGGGCCACGGGAGTGATCAAGGTGGAAGCAGGCATCACCCTGGCCGAAGTGCTGGCTGTCGCGATTCCGCAGGGCTGGTTCCTGCCGGTCACGCCAGGCACGCAATTCGCCACGGTGGGCGGCGCCATCGCCAACGACGTACATGGCAAGAACCACCACGTGCGCGGCACCTTTGGCCGCCACGTGCTGAGTTTCGGCCTGTTGCGCCACGGGCAGCCCGAGCTGACCTGTGCGCCCGACTCCAATGCCCCGCTGTTCAGCGCCAGCATCGGAGGCCTCGGGCTCACGGGGATCATCCATTGGGCGCAGATCCAACTGATACCGATCCGTGCCAGTCAGATCGACACCAGCACCGTGCGCTTCGCCAATCTGGCGGAGTTTTTCGCCCTCTCTGCCGAACTCGATGATCATCATGAATACAGCGTGGCGTGGATCGATTGCCTGGCCAAGGGTGCCGACACCGGACGCGGCGTATTCATCGTCGGCGACCACGCGCAGTATGGCTCGCTGGAAGTCGGCCAGCGCAAGAAACTCAGCGTGCCGCTGACGCCACCCGTCTCGCTGATCAACAGACTGTCCCTGAGCGCCTTCAACAACCTGTACTGGCGCGCGCACCCGAGTCAACGCACCCGCGGACGCAGCGCCTACGAACCGTTTTTCTATCCGCTGGACCGGATTCTGCACTGGAACCGCATCTACGGCCGGCGCGGCTTTCAGCAGTACCAGTGCGTCGTGCCACAGGCCAGCGCGGCGCCGGCCATGGCTGAATTGCTGCGCGCCATCGCCGACGCCGGACAAGGCTCGTTTCTGGCCGTGCTCAAGCGTTGTGGCGACCTTCGCTCGCCGGGCCTGCTGTCGTTTCCGATGTCAGGCACCTCGCTGGCACTGGACTTTCCCCAGAGTGAACAGCTGGAGAACGTCGTGTTTCCGCGCCTGGACGACATCGTCCGGGCCGCGGGAGGCCGCTTGTATCCGGCCAAGGATGCCCATATGAGCGGCGCCGACTTTCGTCAGGCGTATCCCGCCTGGGAGCGACTGGAAGCGCTGCGCGATCCGTCCCTGATGTCCCGTTTCTGGAGCCGTGTGATCTTATGAAGCAGATAGCCGTAAAAAAAGTCCTGATCATCGGTGCCACGTCGGCCATCGCCAGCGCCTGTGCCCGTCTGTGGGCCAGTGAAGGCAGCGATTTTTTCCTGGTCGCGCGTAACGTCGACAAACTCCAGCAGACCGCCGCCGACCTCAAGGCGCGTGGGGCAAGCAACGTGACCTTGCATGAGATGGACGCCAACGACATCGATGCCCACCCGCTGATGCTCGGCCGGTGCCTGACGGCGCTGGGCCAGATCGACATCGCCCTGATCGCCCACGGCACCCTGCCCGATCAGAAGGCCTGCGAACGGGACGTGAAACTGGCGCTGCGCGAGTTCGCCAATAACTGCACTTCGGTGATCGCGCTGCTGACCTGTCTGGCCATGCAATTCGAAACCCAGCGTTGCGGCAGCCTGGCGATCATTTCGTCGGTGGCCGCTGATCGCGGTCGGCCCTCGAACTACCTTTATGGCAGCGCCAAGGCGGCGGTTTCCACGTATTGCGAGGGCCTGCAGGCGCGCCTGTTCAAGCTGGGTGTGCACGTCACCACCATCAAGCCGGGCTTCGTCGACACGCCGATGACCCAAGGCCTGTCGCTGCCGGCGGCGTTGCTCGCGCAACCGGCCCAGGTCGCGCAGCGGATCGTCAAAGGCATCGCCAACAAAGTGCCGACGCTGTACGCGCCGGGCTTCTGGGCGCTGATCATGTGGGTCATCCGCTCGATCCCGCAGCCGGTTTTCAAGAGGCTCAACCTGTGAACGGCTCGCCGCATCTGTCCGGGTGGCGTTACCGGGCGGTGGTGCTGTCGGTGGTCGGGTCGGCGCTGGGCTATCTGGGCTTTTCCCTGTGGGGCGGCTGGCAGGCGGTGGGTGCCGCCGTGAGCGAGGTCGGCCTGATCGGTATCTTTATCGCGCTGTTCATGTCCTCGGTGAATTACGGCCTGCGCTTCGTGCGCTGGCAGGCGTACCTGAAGGTGCTCGGCCATCCGATGCCGTGGCGCCCAAGCCTGAATATCTACCTGGCCGGCTTCGCCTTGACCACCACGCCCGGCAAGGCCGGCGAAGCCCTGCGCGGCGTGCTGCTCAAGCGCTGGGGCGTGCCGTATCCGCAGAGCTTCGCGGCGTTTTTCAGCGAACGCCTGTCGGACCTGTTCGCCGTGGTGCTGCTGACCCTGTTCGGCCTCTCGCTGTACCCCGAAGCGATGCCGATGATCGTCGTGGGCGTGGCGCTGGTGGTCGTCGGGCTGGTGGTGCTGTCGCAGCGTCGTCTGCTGGAACGTCTGACGCTGATGGTGCCGACCGAGGGCGGCAAAGTGATCAGCCTGCTGCGCCATCTGCTGCAGGTACTGATGCACGCCCAGCAATGCCATCGACTGCGCTTGATGCTGGGCTTGACGATGCTCAGCGTCATCGCCTGGAGCGCCGAGGCGCTGGCCTTCGACTGGATCCTGCAATGGATGGGCGCGGACATTCCGCTGACGTTCGCGGTGTTCGTCTACGCGCTGGCGATGCTCGCGGGGGCGGTGAGTTTCATGCCCGGCGGCCTCGGCGGCGCGGAGGCCGTGATGGTCGGCCTGCTGGTCTGGAAAGGCATGAGCAGCGCCGATGCGGTCGCCGCCACCGTGTTGATCCGTCTGGCCACGCTGTGGTTCGCCGTGGCCATCGGCGCAGTGATGTTACTCAAGCTCAAAGGCGAGGCAACGCCTCAGGGCCAACCGGTTCAGTAACGCTTCCAACGTAAAACAGGGACAAGGAGTGCAAGTCATGGTGGCAGTCATGCGTTATCGAGCGTCGGTACTGATTCCCGCGCTGTTGGTGATCGGGGCGATCGTCGCCAGTTTTCTCGCGTCCAGCGGTCCGATTCAGTGGATGGACAACGGCATGTTCCTGGCCGACGCCTCCGAAGGCCGCTATTTCAGCGAAACCCTGGGGCCGCTGGATCACCCGCTTTACCTGTTCGTCACCACCGCGCTCTTCGCAGGCTTCGGCCCTTTTGTGCTGAGCCTGATGAACTCGCTGCTGCTGATTCCGCTGGGCTGGGCGATCTTCCGCCTGGCCAGAGGCGTCGGCGCCAACACCCGGCAGGCGCTGCTGGCCATCGCTGCCGCCGTGCTGTGCCACTGCGTATTCTGGGTCTCCACCAAGGCCGAGGTCTACCTGCTGCACACGCTGCTGGTGACGCTGGCGTACATGCTGCATTTCTGCGACCGGCAACGAATGGGCGCGCTGCCTACGCTGTTCGTCATCGGCGTATTGACGGGCCTGGCAGCCGGCATCCATCAACTGACGTTCATTGTGCTCTTCCCGCTCTACCTGCAACTGCTGTGGCAGCACAAGGCGCGCATCCTGATGACCGTTCCGGGCTTCGCGCTGGGTTTTGCCGTGGCGATTCCGGGAATCCTTCACGAGATGCAAAGCGGTCTGGGGCTGATCGATATCGCCCATCGCTACCTGATCGGCATTCCCGACAAGACCACCGAACAGAGCTGGCAGGGGTCGCTGTTCCGCTTCGATGACATGTGGCACGAGAAGAACTCTGTGGCGCTGCTCATGCTGTCGCTGATCGGGCCGCAACTGGTGGGTCTGCTGCTGTTCCCCAAGCGCCCGCAGCTCCGGCTGCTCTGGTGCGCGGCGATGATGAACTTCATCTTCGCGGTGTCGTACAACGTCACCGACCGTTTCACGTTCTTTCTGCCCGGTGCGGTGTTGCTGAGCATTATCGGGGTGATGCAACTGGACGCCTGGCTGCAGCGCAGGAACGCAGACGGTCTGAGCAACGCTGCGCCGCTGAGCGGGCCGGTGACGATTCTGGCGGTGTACGCGATTTACGCAAGCGGCATCGTCACGCTGCCCACGCACAAGGAAGCCCTGCCATTCCGCGACGATATTCACTACTTCATGGCACCGTACTTGCGCGACCGCTCGGCCGAGCAGTTCGTGCGCAGTTACGAAAAATCCGCCCCGGAAGGTGCGCTGATCATCGCCGACTGGACGCCCAACGGCGCATTGCGCTCGGCACAGGCCAGCGGCCTGCTCAAAGGGCGGAATTTCGAGTCGTGTGAAGAAGTGGCCAACATTGATGCTTACCTCAACGGGCCGGGCGCATATCTGGCACGGACCAGCTACTGCGGGATGATTGCCGACCGCTTTACTCTGGAAACCCTGGCCGTCGGGTACGAACTACGGGCCAAATAAAGCGGACGACAGAGGCGCGCGGCGCTCGGGCTAGACCTTCTCGAGCGCGGCTTCCTTGTGCATCGCCGAATGCCCGGTCTTGTCGCTTTTCACCTCGTACTGCGGCTCGTCTTTTGAAGCGGGGCGATGACGGCCCATGAATTCGACATCCTGGGTGTGCACCTTGGTGACTTTGCCGACGACATGGCCGACGTCCGAGTTCCAGCGCACGTGGTCGCCGACTTTAAAGGCGTGAGGCATGTGAGATCTCCTTACTTCAGGGCTTATGATTCAAGGGCTCGGGGCTCAGGGTTGCCAGAGCGTCTGGCTGCCTTCGAGTTTGCGATCCAGAAAGCTCGCGGCGCTGATCAATGCCAGATGACTCAACGCCTGCGGCGTGTTGCCCAGATGATGGCCATGCGTGTCGAACTCTTCAGCGTACAGCCCCAGCGGATTGGCGTAGCGCAGCAACTGCTCGAATTCCAGGTGCGCCTGTGACACGCGTCCGGCCCGGGCCAGGCACTCGACGTACCAGAACGAGCACGCGACAAACGCACCCTCTTCCCCCTCCAGGCCGTCACCGTAGTCATCGTCATTGCGATAGCGGAACACCATACCGTCGCGCACCAGCGTGCGCTCGATGGCGTCCAGGGTCTGGAGCCACTTGGGGTCGCTGGCACCAACGAATCTCACCAGCGGCATCAGCAGCATGGAGGCATCGAGGTTCTTGCTGCCTTTGTGCTGGACGAAATGCCCCAGATCGTGATCCCAGAAATTCTCCCAGATGTCATCGTGAATCGCCTGACGCTCCCTGTCCCAGCGTTCGAACGGCGCAGGCAGCGAACGCTTGAGGGAGAGTCGCAGCGCCCGGTCCAGCGCGACCCAGCACATCAGCCGAGAGTGGAGGAAATGCTGGTCGTCGCCGCGCATTTCCCAGATGCCGACGTCCTTGCTGCGCCAGTTCTCGCACAATTCGTTGACCAGCCGCGTAGCGTGTTTCCAGCCTTCGTGGGAAATCGCTTCACCGTATTTATTGGCCAGATAAACCGCATCCAGCAGTTCGCCGTAGATGTCCAGTTGCGTCTGCTTGTACGCTTCGTTGCCGATGCGCACCGGCGTTGCGCCGCCGTAGCCCGACAAATGCGAGAGGTCTTCTTCGGGCAATTCCTCGCGACCGTCCAGCGAGTACAGAATGCCGAGCTTGTTGGCGTCTTCGCAGCAGTCACCCATGCGCTCGCGCACCCAGTGCATGAAGCCGTTGGCTTCTTCGGTGTAGCCCAGGCGCATGAAGGCATAAACGGTGAATGAGGCGTCGCGGATCCAGGTGTACCGATAGTCCCAGTTGCGCCCACCGCCCTCTTCTTCCGGCAGCCCGAAAGTGGCCGCCGCCACGATGCCGCCGTGCTTGCGTGAAGTCAGCAGCTTCAGCGCCAGTGCCGAGCGATTGACCGTTTCCCGCCAGCGGCCACGGTAGTTGGAGTGGCGACTCCAGTGCTGCCAATAGCTCACGGTGCTCTTGAGGTCGCAGTCGCATTGAGAAGCCTGGACCGCCTCATCATCGGCGCCGCCGAGCATGAATTCGACGATGTCGCCTTGTTTCATCTCGAAATCAGCAACCGCCGCGTGATCGTCGATCTGCAAAGGTGTGGTTGCAGACAGTCTCATGGCCGGTTGCCCCGGTGCTTCGAACCGGACGTCCTGATCGTCCATCCGGGCGACCGTTTCCGCTCGGCTGTAATCATGTCGCACCCGGCAGAACATGCGCACCGCCGTCTTGCCGTGGCGCACATGAATACGCCGCACCAGCCGCGGAAGGCTGTCGACTTCCGAAGCAATGGGCATCAGGTCAGTCACTTCGACCACGGCATCCTTCGCAATCCATCGGGTCATCAGCACATTGGTTTCAGGCAGGTACAGCTGCTGCCGACGGGCGTCGGGGAGGATGGGCGACAGCTGGAAAATCCCGGCCTTGGGCGAATCCAGCAACGCGGTGAAGATGCTCGGACTGTCGAAATCCGGCCAGCAGCAGAAATCGATGCTGCCCGTGTCGGCCACCAGCGCGGCGCTGCGCATGTCGCCGATGATGCCGTGGTTCTCGATAGCGTTCTGCGCTTCGGCGCGCGGGTCGACGGGGCGTTGCTGGATGGGCTCAACCATTGTGACGGAACTCCGGGTACAGGCTCATGCCGCCGTCGATGAACAGCGTGGTCCCGTGCACGTAGTCGGATGCGTCGGATGCCAACCAGACAACGGCGTTGGCGACGTCCTCGGCTTCACCCACCCGCCCGTAGGGGATCAATTCCAGCAGCTTTTTCTCGGCGTCACCGCTGGTGGCCTGGGTGTTGATGGCCGTACGAATGGCCCCGGGCGCGATGCTGTTGACCCGGATACGCTGCTCGCCGACTTCTTGGGCGATGCTGCGCATCAGCAGATCGACGCCGCCCTTGGAGGCCGCGTAATTCACATGCCCGGCCCAGGGAATGACCTGATGCACCGAACTCATGTGAATGATCTTGCCCAGCGCGCGGGAGATGTCCGGCCGGATTTCCTGTTGTGCGAACTGACGCAGCGCCGCGCGGGCACAGAGAAACTGGCCGGTCAGGTTCACGTTGATCACGGTGTTCCAGTCTTCCAGGCTCATCTCGGCAATGGATGCGTCCTTCTGCAGCCCGGAATTGGCAGTCAGAATGTCCAGTCGGCCGAACGCCTTGAGGGTCTCGGCGAACAGTTTTTCGACCTCGCGCTCGTTTGACACATCAGCGCCAATGGCAACGGCCTGGCCACCGGCGGCTCGTATTTCTTCCGCCAGCTTTTCAGCCGGCTCAGGCTGAGAGTGATAGTTGACCACCACTGCCGCGCCGGACGCTGCCAGCCCCCGGGCCGCCCCCGCCCCCAACCCGGAACTGGCGCCAGTGACCAGCGCGACCTGGCCCTTCAAGGAAATCTGCATGGAATGTCGAGCCTCATCGTGAGCATTTCAATGCTGACTGACGGCGCTTGGCGGAAGTTCACCCAGATGCATTGTCAGTGCGATCTCTCTGACGAATTCGACCCTGCCTACAGCTGGAATGGAATGAGCCTACATTCAATCCCGTCAGCCAATGTTTCACTGCCGACGACTTCCGCCTGTGTCGGAACCCTGCATGGACGCACTGAAATCAACTTGTCCGCCGCGGCCCTGCATACGCAGGCCGGGCGCAGGAGGACATATGCTCAAGGACCTGGCAGGCCTGTTTTCGCCTCAGAACCGACGCCTGATCACGCTCAGAACCGTGCTCGAAGATGAGCAGGAATTATTGCTGGATACGTTTTCGGGTCGTGAAGCAGTGTCTGAACTGTTCACGTTCGAGCTTGAGATGCTCTCACGCGACGCACACATCGAGCTCAAGTCGCTGATGGGTACGTCAGCGCAATTGAAGATTCAACTGGCAGACGGGAGCGACCGCTTCATCGACGGGTATATCACCCGGGTCAGCCATCAGGGCTGTGACGGCGGGCTGTCCAGTTACACCGCCACGTTAAGCCCTTGGCTGTGGATGCTCAGCCAGCGACAGGACTCGCGGATCTACCAGGAAAAGACCGTCGAGGACATCCTGCGTGCGGTTTTTTCCCTGTATGGCGACATGGCGCAGTTCGAATTTCGCCTGTATGCCGCGCTGAAAACCCACAGCTACATCACTCAATATTTCGAAAGCGATTTGAACTTCGTGCTTCGCCTGCTGGAAGGCGACGGCCTGTTTTTCTATTTCGAACACGACAACCGCGGGCACAGGCTGATCATTACTGACCGTTCAAGTGAACTGACTCCGTTACACGAGCAACCGAAGATTCGCTATCACCGGGCATCGGTGACCGAAACGGAAGACGCGATTACGCGCTGGAGCGCGCACCGTCAACTCCAGTCGGCACGCATCAGCATTCAGACCAACGACTACAAACAGCCAGCCAACGCGTTGCCTGTGAGCATGAACAGCCTGAATCGCCAGGGCGACGTCAGGCCTCTGGAAATCTATCAGCAAACCCCGCCGTGCTCTCATCGCACCTACGATGCCGGTGAAGCGCTGCTGCGCAAGCGAATCGAAGCGTATGAGCGCACAGGCAAAGGGTTCGCCGGCGCGAGCAACTGTCGCGCCATGCGCCCGGGATACACCTTCGAACTGACCCAGCATTTTGACCACGACCTGGGTTCTCGAGAGGACCGCCGGTTCTTGCTGCTCAGCGTGGAACATCAAGGGCGCAACAACTACCGCTCACCCAGGCCGGCAGACTACGCCAATACCTTCAGTTGCATTCGCAGCAAGATTCCTTATCGCCCGCTGCTGTCCGTGCAGCGGCCCGCCATCACTGGGCCTCTGACCGCCGTGGTGGTCGGCCCGCAGGGCAATGAAGTATTCACCGATGCACGGGGCCGGATTCGCGTGCGCTTTCATTGGCAGCGGCAGGTCCCGTCAGGCGATGACGCAACACGTGAGGACGCTGCCGACACCGCCTGGCTGCGCGTGGCGATGCCCGGCGTGGGAACGGGCTTCGGGCACCAGTTCGTGCCACGCATCGGCCAGGAAGTCCTCGTGCAGCACATGGCCGCAGACGTGGATCGCCCCGTTGTGACCGGCGTTTTATACAACGGCACTCACGTACACCCCTACTTCAGCAACGAGCCGGGGCTGCCTGGAAACAGCGCGCTTTCAGGCATCAAGAGCAGCGAGCACGGCGGGTCTGGCTACAACGAACTGGTCTTCGATGACACCCCTGGCCAGCCGCGAGCGCGCCTGGCCAGCTCGCATCACGCTACCGCCCTGAACATGGGCAAGCTGACGACGCCACGCAAACAGGGCAGCGCCAAACCGCGTGGCGAGGGTGCGGAGTTGCGTACCGATGCGGCCATCGCCCTGCGTGCCGCTCAAGGGATTCTGCTCACCACCTATGCCCGGAGTCAGGCCAGCGGTGCACAGCTGGACCGCAGCGAATTGCTGGACCTGCTGGACGAATGCGGCGAACTGTTCAAGGCGCTCGGGCAAACCGCTGTCACGCAGGGCAGCTCGGCAATCGACGCTCAAGGCTTCGAAACGTTGCAGCAATCCCTCAAACAATGGCCTGCGCCAGAGAGTGGTCGATCCGGCGACCCGGTGTTCGCGGTTGCAGCCGCCGCGGGCACGGTCAGCGCTACACCCGGCTCGCAGATGCACGTCGCCGGGATCAATCACGACACCCTCGCCCGTCGTCATCTGCAATTCACAAGCGGTGAAGCCACACGACTGCATGCCGGAAGCGGCATTGCCCTGTTCAGCGAACAGGCCGGGATCAGCGCAATCGCCAATCGCGGCAACGTGCTGGTCCAGGCTCAGGACGCCGACGTCACCCTTAACGCCCGGCAGAACGTGCGAATTTCCGCCGAGCAGGGCGAGGTGGTCATCAGCGCGCCACACCTGCGTTTCATTGCCGATGACGGCAGCTACATCAAGATCGGTGGCGGTATCGAGATCGGGACGCAGGGTGAAGTCATCACCCATGCCGGCAATCATGACTGGGTCGGGCCGAAAACCGAACGCTACCACGTCGCGATGCCGCCGCCGGCCGACGCGGTCTGTCTGGAATGTCTGCTCAAGGCCGCGCTGTCCGGTGCCGCGCAGGTGACCCTATGAACAGACTGCCGAAAACCTACACCGACCTCGTGGACGCGAAAGGCCTGAGCAGTCGGGTGCTGCTCGACGGAGCGATGCAGCAACGCCTTGGCGCCCGACTGGCGGAGCACCCTGAAGGCGCCATTTCTTTGTTCGCCGACTATCCCAAAGCCGCACGCGCGCTTGGCCCGTGGCTGATGACCGAGGAACGCGCCGCCACGCTGGGCATCGACGGCAGCGCACGGGGCGTGAACTGGCTGGCCAGTGACTGGCCGATCGTTGAGATCGAGGCGCACCTGCTGCTGTGGATGCGCGGCCCCGATAGACACTCGCGCAACTGGCAGCGTCTGGCTGACGGCCGCGCGCTGAACGCCCTGTTCTCAGTCTGGACGGTGACGCAACAGCATGCATTTTCTCAACCCTGGCGCGCCTGGTGCTACGCCGACCGTAACGGCGCCGGGCGATTGCTGAGTCTCTCGCACACGTTTGTGAGTCAGACGCCGGTTTCCCCCGCGCTGGATCCCGCCCAGCAACTGGCGCTGAACCGGGCCACGCTGGCGGACGCGCTGATTCACGAACTCAAACCGTTCACGGCGCTGCACGCCTCGGTCAAAAGTTGCCGGGAGAAACGTCACGCGAGCGTCGATGCCGTACTGACCCAAGCCATGGCGGCCGGCTACACCGAGCTGGAAGACCTCGGCGCTCTGACCGCCTGGGCGTTGCGAACCGGCGCCCATGCACCGTAGCAAATGGCAGGACTGACAGCAGTCCAGCAGCAGTTGAGCGGCAGCGCATTGCTTGAAGCACTGGAAAGCCAGGCGGACAGCGCCGAGGTGGGCGTGTGAAGCGTCTGTCATCAGGGGCCGGTTAAAGAAATGAGCGCTACCCGATGGCTTGCTACCTATACGCCGTCTCCGCACTTGCTTAGTTCAAAAGTGTTCGGCCTCGCTGCGAAAGACCTGATGACTCGATGCGGAAATCCATATTCACCAATCAACAGGTCCATTCGATGCGCATGAACCTCGGTATGTTTTTGGCACTCGCCGCGCTATTCGTTGCGGCGTCCAAATATGAAAAACCACCACCTGAACCGCCGCCTAAACCTAGGAATTACGGGACGGCTGTAACACCTATGGATCACGAAAGAAGTGACACTTTCGTGCGGCCGGTCTATGTCAATGGCGCCGGAGTAGGCGCGGCCAGTACGGGTGGCAGCACAACCTATGGTGCACTGGGCCTTCCCGCCCCTTGGCATCCGGGATTGACCGTTCGGGTCAAATGGCGGCGTTGCGAGCGTTACGGGAAAAACTGTCACTGGATAGAAAAAGATGTGCTGGTTCACCCGTATGACCATTCGGGTGAGACCAATCTACACATTCTGGAAAACGATGACGTCTTGTTAATACCGAGCATATTAGCGCCGAATAATCCTGATTATCCCGGCCCCGGCTTTCCCGAAAAAAACTTCTACGCACGGAAAGGATCTCAAAATGAGCGCTATCCGTTGATTTGCTATATATACGCCATCTTCGTATTTGCTTATTTAAGAAGCGTTCATCTTCGCTCCGCGAAAGACCTGATGCCTCAATACGGAAATCCATATTCACAATTTAACGGGTCGATTCAATGCGCATGAACCTCGGTATGTTTTTGGCACTCGCCGCGCTATTCGTTGCGGCGTCCAAATATGAAAAACCACCACCTGAACCGCCGCCTAAACCCCGGTATTTCGGGACGGCTGTAACACCTATGGATCACGAAATAAGTGACACGTTCGTGCAGCCGGTCTATGTCAATGGCGGCGGAGTGGGCGCGGCTGGCACGGGCGGCAGTACGACCTATGGTGCACTAAGCCTTCCCGCCCCCTGGCATCCGGGATTGACCGTTCGGGTTAAATGGCGCCGTTGTGAAGCTTTTTACAAAGAAAACCCCAAACCCGATTCAGAAGCGTGTCACTGGACTGAAAAAGATGTGTTGGTTCAACCTTACGATCATTCGGGTGGCACTCATATTCATATTCTGGAAAACGATGATGTTTTGATAATACCGAGCATGATGTTTCCGAGTCATCCTGATTATCCCGGCCCTGGCTTCCCCGAAAAAAACTTTGACACGCGGAAAGGAATCTCAAAATGAGCCATATAAGCTGGAGCCCGCTGGATGCTCCCCCCTCTCGGTTTATTCTCCCGAACTTGCTGCTCCCTACAGCCCAATATCCCTGCCGACTGAAGCTGAGCTTTTCGATTTACTTTGACGGCACACGAAACAGTAAAGAAGAAGACAAGCCGAAGGGATCACATAGCAATGTCGCAAGACTGTCCGAACTCGGACTTGATAACGAACAGCAATGTATATACAGGCTCTACATCCAAGGCGTTGGTACTCGTTTTCCTGAAATAGGCGAGCCCGAGCCTCATCCAAACGGCGCCAAAGAAGGCGCATTCGGAGACCGACGGATCCGTTACGCCATGCTTTTCGTTGCTAACCAGGTCGCCCGAACTGCATACGGCCGTTATCTCGTTGACGAAGACCCACGGTCAATCACCCACGCCGTCAAAGACGACACCCTGATCCCCCGTTGGCGCGATCAGATCACCGCCATGCTCGTCCCACGCGTGGGCAGCCCGAAGATCGATGAAATCACCCTCGACCTGTTCGGTTTCTCGCGAGGGGCGACGGCAGCCCGGTCCTTTCTCAATCAATTGCTGATGCATTTCGGCAACGGAGACAGCACCTTTTGCGGCATTCCGCTGCGGGTGCGTTTCATGGGGCTGTTCGATACCGTGGCCTCGGTGGGGCTGGCCGACGCCTATCCGTTGCCGGTGGATGGCCACATGCACTGGGGCAAGAAAGCCCTGCTGACCATTCCCGATTGCGTCGAGCAGTGCGTGCACATGGTCGCCGCCCATGAAAACCGTGTCTCGTTTCCGGTGGATCTGGTCCGTGCCGGTGACACCTATCCAGCCAACTGCCTGGAGATCGTCTACCCCGGCATGCACGCCGACGTGGGCGGCGGTTATGGCCTGCGCGAGCAAGGCAAAGGAACTCAGCTGGCAGACGGCAGCGTGCGTCATCTACAGGCGGACAAGCTGTCGCAGATTCCGTTGAACGACATGTATGAACGCGCACTGCAGGCCGGCGTCCCGTTGAGAAAAATTGATCAGGTGGGCCTTAGACGCTCGGAAAGTGACCTCGCCATCAGCCCCGAGCTCCAGGACAGCTTCGACGCCTACATGGCGCAACTCACCGCTTTGCAAGGTGGCGCGCCGGTCACCGAGCACATGCTCGCCCACCGCAAGCTCTATCTGGGCTGGCGTAA
>NZ_FNYJ01000001.1:1395532-1729216 GCF_900108875.1 Pseudomonas sp. NFR16
CGTGATTACCAGCAGGCGCTGACCGCCTGGCGTGCGCAACAGCAGGCTGATCAGCAAGCCGCGCTGGAAGGCAAGTACGTGGTGCCAGCCCCGCCGCCCCGAGACCCACTCGGCGAATCCGGCCGGGAAATGCTGCGCCTGTACCGCAGCGGACAACCGGCCATTTTCAGCGATGCCCATCCCGGCTCCAGCGTGGATGGCACCACCGACGGACGTGATCTGGTCCACAAGGTGTCCGGCCGGCGGGAAAACTGGAGTTACCTGCGCCTGCGTCATCTGTTCGCCGGTGAACGCGTGCGCTACACCCCTGCCCCCCTGCGCAAGGACGCGCCTACATCATCAATCGTTGAAATGAGGAGACGAGCATGAAAGAAATCCCTGTTGGCCATTCCAATTGTGTCGAGTAATGCGTGCACAAGTGCAGTTTTGTTTCAGATGAACGCTCGAAAAGCATTCACTTTGTTTTTTAGCAGCTCTGAGCAGCAAAGAAAGACTGTTTTAATTAAGCTCTAACAGGAGCGCTCTATGCGCATGAACCTCGGTATATTTTTGGCACTCGCCGCGCTATTCATTGCGGCGTCCAAATATGAAAAACCACCACCTGAACCGCCGCCTAAACCTAGGTATTTCGGGACGGCTGTATCACCGATGGACCACGAAATAAGCGATACGTTTGTCAGACCGGTGTACGTGAATGGAGGCTGGGTTAGCGCCGCGGGTCCGGGCGGAAGTACCGTGACAGGCGCGCTCAGCCTGCCTATGCCATGGCATCCGGGATTGACCGTTCGGGTTAAATGGCGGCGTTGCGAGCCTTACGGAAAAAACTGTCGCTGGATAGAAAAAGAAGTGTTGGTTCACCCTTATGACCATTCGGGAGGGACCAATCTGCACATTCTGGAAAATGATGATGTGTTGATAATCCCAACCATGCTGGCTCCGAATAATCCTGATTATCCCGGCCCTGGCTTCCCCGGAAAAAACTTCTACGCACGGAAAGGAATCTCAAAATGAGCGATATAAGCTGGAGTCCGCTGGATGCGCCCCCCTCTCGGTTTACTTTCCCGAACTTGCTGCGCCCTATAGCCCAATATCCCTGCCGATTGAAACTCAACTTTTCGATATATTTCGATGGTACGAGGAACAGCAAAGAGGAAGACAAACCGAAGGGATCACATAGCAACGTCGCAAGATTGTTCGAACTCGGGATTCATGACGAACAGCAATGTATATACCAGCTATATATCCAAGGTGTAGGGACTCGTTTTCCCGAGATTGGTGAGCCAGAGCCTCATCCAAACGGCGCTAAAGAGGGCGCATTCGGAGACCGGCGGATCCGTTACGCCATGCTTTTCATTGCGAACAGAGTCGCACGCCTCTCGCATGGCCGCGAGTTGGTCGCCGAGGATCCACTGTCCCTCACCCACGCCGTCAAGGACGACACCCTGATCCCCCGTTGGCGCGACCAGATCACCGCCATGCTCGTCCCACGCGTCGGCCGCCCGAAGATCGATGAAATCACCCTCGACCTGTTCGGTTTCTCGCGGGGGGCGACGGCGGCCCGGTCCTTTCTCAATCAATTGCTGATGCATTTTGGCAACGGAGACAGCACCTTCTGCGGCATTCCGCTGCGGGTGCGTTTCATGGGGCTGTTCGACACCGTGGCCTCGGTAGGGCTGGCCGACGCCTATCCGCTGCCGGTGGATGGCCATATGCACTGGGGCAAGAAATCCCTGCTGACCATTCCCGATTGCGTCGAGCAATGCGTGCACATGGTCGCTGCCCATGAAAACCGTGTCTCGTTTCCGGTGGACCTGGTCCGTGCCGGTGACAGCTATCCAGCCAGCTGCCTGGAGATCGTCTACCCCGGCATGCACGCCGACGTAGGGGGCGGCTATGGCCTGCGCGACCAAGGCAAAGGGACCCAACTGGCAGACGGCAGCGTGCGTCATTTACACGCGGACAAGCTGTCGCAGATTCCGTTGAACGATATGTATGAACGCGCACTGCAAGCCGGCGTCCCGTTAAGAAGAATTGATCAAATAGGCCTTGGCGACTCATCAAATGACCTTGCCATCAGCCCCGAACTCCAGGACAGCTTCGACGCCTACATGGCGCAACTCACCGCTTTGCAAGGTGGCGCTCCGGTCACCGAGCACATGCTCGCCCACCGCAAGCTCTATCTGGGCTGGCGTAAACAATTCATCGCGGACGAGGATTTCAGCCAGTTGTCCTTCGTGCGCCACAGCGGCGATCAGGAACGCGTGGACCTGATCGAGGCCAACCGTCAACTGCACGAACGCGTGGCGATGTTCGGCAACGATGCTCAACGGCGGCAGTTTCTGGAGCGCAATCAGTACAGCCTCGCCTCGCCGATGGAAAAGGGCTTTCACCTCGAATGGCGCCACGCCCCTGCCGTGACGCCGGAGGTCGGGCGGTTTCTCGAACAGTACGTGCACGATTCCCGTGCCCACTTCGTGCTGACCGATCCGCAGACCGAGGATGAACATCGTGTGCTGCATCAATCACTCGAACAACAGGAGCGTGATTACCAGCAGGCGCTGACCGCCTGGCGTGCGCAACAGCAGGCTGATCAGCAAGCCGCGCTGGAGGGCAAATACGTCGTGCCAGCCCCGCCGCCCCGAGACCCACTCGGCGAATCCGGCCGGGAAATGCTGCGCCTGTACCGCAGTGGACAACCGGCCATTTTCAGCGATGCCCATCCCGGTTCCAGCGTGGATGGCACTACCGACGGACGTGACCTGGTCCACAAGGTGTCCGGCCGGCGGGAAGACTGGAGCTACCTGCGCCTGCGTCATCTGTTCGCCGGTGAACGCGTGCGCTACGCACCTGCCCCCCTGCGCAAGGACGCGCCTACACCATCAATCGTTGAAATGAGGAGACGTGCATGAATCGCAAAGGATTGCTTTACGGATGGATCGTTTTTCTGGCTGTTGCGCTGACTGGCTGCCAGCAGGAGCAAGCGCCCGAACCGGTCAAGGATAAATCCATGCCGTTACGCGCCACGGTCTGGAAACTGACCCAGCTGGACCTGGGCCAGACGCCCTACGCCCTCACCGATATTCCGCAGGAAAGCCACGTGGGCTTTGTGATTTTCAACAGCGATGACCAGACCCTGATTGGCTTCGCCGGTTGCCAACAGGTGGACGGTCGCTATCGGGTCGAAGGCGAGCAGTTGAAGGTAGAAGCGATCACGTTGACCGGTTCGCGCTGCTACAACCCGCGCTTTGATCAGGTCGGCGACCGTTTTGCCCAGGCCCTGCGTAGTGCGACCAGCTATCGTCTCGCCACGGATGACGCACGACTGGAGCTGATGACAGACGGAGTGGTCAGCGCGGTGCTGCTCTACCGCCAGTCAGAAGAAGGATACTGGTAATGGGTACTCAGCAAAACGATGCCGGCCGCGTGGTGCTCAAGTCCCCGCGAAGGTTGAATGACCCTCCGTTTCGCCTGCCGAGAGGTTATATCCGAGTCGCCCTGCTGCTGATAGGTGCGTGGCTGGGATTTTTCGTGGCGGTGAAAGGAGGGCTGGTGGCCGAAGGGCGCCACATGCCGGGTGTTGCCCGCGGAGCGCTCTGGATTGTCTTGGGCGTATTAAACGCGTTCGTATTGCACGCCTTATGGAAAATGAACGCTTACGAACGGCAGGGACGACTCGAAGTCAAGGCTCAAAGCCAATGGTTGATCGACGAAGCACAGCGAACCTTCGCCCTGGAGATACAGGGTGCCGGGCTGGGCATGCACGGCACTGCGCTGGGCGATTTATGGGCAGCATTGAGCAGTGGTGAAGTGGCTGTGAGCGCCACGGCCACGTTGCAAAAGCACAATTACAGCACCCGGGACTGGCTCTACCCCTTGCGTCGAATGGCGTTTCGAGGCGCGGCCGCTCACGCGGTGACCTTCTGGCCGATTCCGACCTTTGTCGTGGGCTCGCTGCGCTCCGATGCCCAACAGGTCAGTGCAGCCTGGATGATCAATGAAGCGCGTAATGCCGCCATGTTGGGACAGAGCCTGTTCGTCTCGCCTTTCGCCGAGCGGGGCAATCAGGCGCCGACGATGATCCGGCGTGCATTTGCGTTCATGGACGAGCAATCGCAAGTGCCACAGATCCTCGTGGTCAGCGATGAGGAAGACGCTTCAAGCGAGTCTTCGGTGAGAGCGAACACCTGCGCGTTGTTGCTCGGCGGTGCAGGACGGGCGTCGTCATTGGCCGCATCCTCCGTGGAAACGCCCAAAGGCGACGCGTTCATGAAAACGGCGCCGGGCAAACTCTGGACGTGCTTCTGGCAGGCCGACCAGGCTTACGCGGCGCACTATCAGCTCGAACACGATCCTCAGCATACCGGCGACGTCATCATTCCTCGCACGATGCCCGCCAGCTATTGGCTGGATCGAGTACCCACCCTGATCAAGACTGCCGGAGAGTCAGGCATCGGATCGTTCGTGCCCGGCCGCTGGCTGCCGGTGCGCTGGGGGACGTTCCAGGTGAAGACCTTCGAGACCGCGCCCGTGCTCGGTTACCTGCACCTTCCAGTGACCGTCGCCACCTTGCCGGAGGACGCCGGAGCCACGACTGGCGCGCAAAATGTTGCGGCGGTGAAGGACGGCCGGATCGGCGCGCTCAATTCCCTGCCGGTTGGCGAACGGCCTGTCCGGCTGTTTTATGACAGCACTCAGCACCCTGCCAATGCCTCGACGCTGATGCGCGCGATGTCCGAATTGCAGCGTGAGGGTCACGGGCTGGACATGGCAAACGCCAATGAGGCGTTCGATATCGGGCTGCGAGTGGGCAACACCGGCGTCGGCAGCCCGTTGCTGTCGATCAATCTGGCGACAGCAGCCAGCCATGAGGCGGGTGGCGTCAGCGCGGTCGTGTACACCGGCGAGGATCACAGCATGACCTTCCAGATGATTCGTCCGCCTAATGCTGCGCGCAAGCGCCTGAACGAACAGAGCGAAGGGTTTGCCAATCCATTCGTTCCTGGCATTGAGGTCACTGCGAAATGAAGAATCCGATCTGTCTGGGCGATCCCACCAGCGGCGGCGGCAGCGTCATCAACTGCCAGATGGCCGAGACTCACACCATTCAGGACGTTCCTGTGGCAGTCGTAGGCGACAGTGCAAGCTGCCCTTTGCATAAGGGCGTGTTCACCTTTCAGGAAGGGCATCCGGTTCGGAAAATGAATGGCATTTCCGTGGTGTTTGAAGGGCATCGGCTGACGTGCGGGTGCCACGCCTTAGCCAGACATGCGCTGGCTGTCCAGTCCTCGTAGGCGGTGCGATCAGGTCTCTGCCGGTCAGGCTGTGCCGCCCATGCCGGCGCCTTCGTCCGATGCCGGTCAGGAGCGAGAGCAGTCGCGAAGACTGATTCCAACCCATGCATCTGTACAGCGTGCACCGACCTCTTCACGGCTGAAGCCGGTCCTGCAAAAGCTGCAGCTCGCAGGACCGGCTTTAACGGGGAAGGCTGGACGCGCACCAATGGCGGTCCATAAACTGTCGTCCATCATTTCGTTACAAAATGGATGACACATGCTGGGCAACGGGGACGTTTTATGAACCGCAATGAGCTGCGCAAGGCCGATATCAACCTGATGGTGGTGTTCGAGACCTTGATGCAGGAGCGCAACGTGACCCGGGCCGCCGAGAAGCTGTTTCTTGGCCAGCCCACGATCAGTGCGGCGCTGAACCGGTTGCGGGCGCTGTTCAATGACCCGCTGTTCATCCGCGTCGGCCACCGCATGGAACCGACGGCGCGGGCCAATGAGATCATCCATCACCTGTCGCCGGCGCTGGACGCAATGTCGGTGGCGCTGAGTCTGACCCGGGATTTCGACCCGGCCAGCAGCGACATGACCTTTCGCATCGGGCTTTCCGACGACGTCGAATACAGTTTGCTGCCACCCTTGCTGCGCGCCATTCGTGAGGAAGCGCCGGGCATCGTCATTGTCATCAAGCAGGTCAACTACTGGAATGTGTCGGAACTGCTGATGTCCGGCGAGATCACCGTCGGCGTGTGCCTGACCCGGGAGTTGCCAGCCAACGCCAAGCGCAAGTTGCTGCGCAGCGTACAGCCGATGGTGGTACGGGCGGACGCGTCTGCCGAGCCGATCACCCTGGACGAATACTGCGCGCGGCCTCACGTGGTGGTGTCCCACGTGGCGAACATCTCAAGCTTTGCCGATGAGTGGCTGGCGGCAATCGGCCGCAAACGCAAGGCGGTTCTGTCGGTGCCGCAATACAGCACGTTGCCAGCGCTGATGGAAGGCACGGATCTGCTGTGCAATCTGCCGGATCATCTGACCCTGGCGATGAGCAAGGCGGGATTGCTGCGCGGCGAGCCTTTGCCCTTCATCACGCCCAACCTGGAGCTGTCGATGGTCTGGCTGAGCGTGATGGACACCGACCCCGCCGAACGCTGGCTGCGCAAGCGGCTGGAACAGTTCATGGGCGACCACAGCGCAATCCCGCCGGCGCTTCTCTGACACACCACGTTAAACGTGATGGCTGACGCTGCTGTCAGGAACTGCGTGCGCAGGTTTCCAGGCTTAATGCCTCTGGGTCCATCCGTTGACGGCGTCCCTGCCCTCAACTGTCGAGTCGATCAACCAAACCGGCCGGTGATGTAGTCTTCGGTCTGGGTTTTGGACGGTTTGGTGAAGATGGTGTCGGTGTCGCCATGCTCGATCAGCTCACCCATGAACATGAACGCGGTGTAGTCCGAGCAGCGCGCGGCCTGTTGCATGTTGTGGGTCACGATGACCACGGTGAACTGCTCCTTGAGCTCGGTGATCAGCTGCTCGATACGGCCGGTGGAGATCGGGTCGAGTGCCGAAGTCGGCTCGTCCAGCAACAGCACTTGTGGACGCAACGCGATGGTACGGGCGATGCACAGGCGTTGCTGCTGGCCACCGGACAGGCTTTGCGCGCTCTGCTTGAGCTTGTCCTTGACTTCGTCCCACAGTGCGGCTCCGCGCAGGGCCTCTTCGACACGTTCTTCCATTTCGCGACGCGACAGCTTTTCGTGGTGACGCACGGCATAGGCGATGTTGTCGAAGATCGACATCGGGAACGGCACCGGCTTCTGGAACACCATGCCGACGTGGCTGCGCAGGCGGTTCATCGAATAGCCCGGCGCCAGAATGTTTTCCCCATTGAGTATCACTTCGCCCTTGGCTTCCTGCTTCGGGTACATCGAGTAGATCCGGTTGAATACGCGCAACAGGGTCGACTTGCCGCAACCCGAAGGGCCGATGATCGCAGTGATGCGCTTCTCGGGAATATTCATGTCAATCGATTTGAGCGAACGATGGCCGTTGTAGAAAAACTCGAGGTTGCGTACCTGGATTTTGGTTTTTTCGTCGGCAAGGGAAAGGTTATTCATCAGGACGCCTTATTGCGCAAAAGGAGAAGACGGGAGCTGAGGCTCAGCACCAATACAAACAAGGTCAGAATCAAGGCACCGGCCCAGGCCAGGGAATGCCAATCATCGAACGGGCTCATCGCGTACTGGAAGATCACCACAGGAACGCTTGCGATCGGCTTGAGCAGGTCGCTGCTCCAGAACTGGTTGCCGAACGCGGTGAACAGCAGCGGTGCGGTTTCGCCTGTGATACGTGCCAGCGCCAGCAGAATGCCAGTGACCACGCCGGCCTTGGCGGCCCGCAGGACGATCTGCAGCGTCAGCTTCCACTGCGGCACACCCAGCGCCAGCGCCGCTTCGCGCATCGTCGAGGGTTGCAGTTGAAGCATTTCATCGGTGGTACGCACCACCACCGGAATCACCAGCAGCGCCAGGGCCAGCGCACCGGCGAAGGCCGAAAAGCCCACCTGATGGTTGGTGACCGCACTGAGCGGCAGGATCACAGCGGTATAGACAAACAGGCCCAGCACGATGGACGGCGCCGACAGCAGGATGTCGTTGATGAAGCGCACGGCATTACCGAGCTTCGAGTGACGGGCGAATTCTGCCAGCCAGATCCCGGCCATCAATCCGATCGGCGTGCCGATCAGCAGACCGATACCGGACATCAGGAAGCTGCCGTAGAACGCGTTCGCCAGACCACCGGTCGAGCCCGGCGGCGGGGTCATATCGGTAAACAGGCGCAGGTTCAATGCCTGGAAGCCGTTGATCAGGGTGGTCAGCAGGATCCACACCAGCCACAGCAGGCCGAAGACGGTGGCGCCACAGCTGAGGACCATTGCGATGCCATTCTTGATCGCACGGACCCGGTACAGGTTTTCGTTATCGACCTTGCTCATACACCCTCCTTGCGCGACAGACGAGACAGCATCAGACGGGCAAACGCCAGCACGATGAAGGTGACGACAAACAACAGGAAGCCCAGCGCAATCAGCGACGAGCGATGCAGGTCGGTGTAGGCCTCACTGAACTCGTTGGCGATGACCGAGGCGATCGAGCTGCTCGGCATCATCAGCGATGCCGAGAACTGGTGGGCGTTACCGAGCACGAAGGTGACGGCCATGGTCTCGCCCAATGCGCGGCCAAGGCCCAGGAAAATACCGCCGACCACGGCCGAGCGGGTGTACGGCAGGACGATGTCCCAGACCACTTCCCACGTGGTTCCGCCCAGCGCGTAGGCGGATTCCTTGAGGGCAACCGGCACGCTGCGGAACACCTCGGTCATCACCGAGGTAATGAACGGCGTGATCATGATCGCCAGCACGATGCCGGCAGTGAGCATGCCGATACCCAGCGGCGGCCCCTGGAAAATCGCACCGATCAGCGGCAGCGCGCCCAGATTGTCGTTGATCCAGGGCGCCATGTTTTCGGCCATGAACGGGCCGAACACGAACAGCCCCCACATGCCATAGATAATCGAAGGAATGCCCGCCAGCAGTTCGACCGCGGAGGCAATCGGCATCCGCAACCATGGCGGCGCTACTTCAGTCAGAAAAATCGCGATGCCGAAACTCACCGGAACGGCGATCAGCAGCGCGAGAAAGGATGTCACCAAGGTGCCGTAGATCGGGACCAACGCGCCGAAATGGCCGTTGACCGCATCCCATTCAGTACTGGTAAGAAATTCGAAACCAAACGTCTTGAACGCCAGGGCTCCGCCCCAGAGTGTCGAGCCGGCGATGCTCGCCAGCAACAGCAGCACCAACAGAGCCGCTCCCAGCATCGTGCGCCGGAACCAGGCGTCGTGTCGGTGATCGCGGGCCGCGCGTCTTTCGCTCTCGGATGTGACATCCGGAATCACAGCGGACATGTATTGGGTGTTTTCAGTCATGGTGGGTCCACTCGCAAGGAAACCCTGTCACCGAGCGCTCGATGACAGGGGTAAGCCGGATTACATCGAGTTACTTGGTGAACTCGGTCTTCCAGTAGTCTTCGATCTTGCTGACCAGCTCTTTAGGCAGTGGCACGTATTCCAGCGACTCGGCCTGGGCCTGACCTTTTTCCAGCGACCACTTGAAGAAGTCGAAAGCAGCAGCGCTCTTTTCGGCGTTCTTCGGTTGCTTGTACATGATGATCCAGGTGGTCGCGGTGATTGGCCATGCGTCAGCGCCCGGGGCGTTGGTCATGATCAGGTTGAAGTCCTTGGCGCTTGCCCAGTCAGCGGTTGCAGCGGCGGCGGCGAAGGCCTTGGCGCTTGGCTCGACGGATTTGCCGGCGGCGTTTTCCAGCTTGGCGTAGGCGATGTTGTTGGTCTTGGCGTAAGCGAATTCGACGTAACCGATCGAACCCTTGATCTGCTTCACGTAAGCAGCCACACCTTCGTTACCCTTGCCGCCTACACCGACTGGCCATTGCACGGCCGAGCCTTCGCCAACGGCTGATTTCCACTCCGGGCTGACCTTGGCCAGGTAGTTGGTGAAGTTGAAGGAAGTGCCCGAGCCGTCTGAACGGTGAACCACAGTGATGTTGCTGTCAGGCAGTTTCAGGCCCTTGTTCAATGCAACGATCGCTGGATCGTTCCACTTGGTGATCTTGCCCTGGAAGATGTCGGCCAGAACCTTGCCGCTCAATTCCAGCTTGCCGGTTTCGATGCCTTCCACGTTGATGACCGGAACGATACCGCCGATCACGCTCGGGAATTGACCCAGGCCGCCGGCCTGCAGGTCTTCGGCTTTCAAAGGAGCGTCGGATGCGCCGAAGTCAACGGTCGCAGCCTTGATTTGAGCGATACCGCCGCCCGAACCGATGGACTGGTAGTTGATCTTGGTATCAGTGCTCTTGCTGTAGTCTGTCGCCCATTTGGAGATGACTGGGAAAACGAAGCTCGAACCAGCACCAGTGACGTCCGTAGCGTGTGCCATTCCAGTCAGGCACATCGAAGCCAGCAGGAGTGACAGGCGAGTTTTTGTCAGCAGATTCACGGCAATACCTCAACAAGAGAATTTGTGTGTGTGGTCCGGTTGAAGACCCGATGCAGATTAAAAACCCGAAACATTTCTGTTTGATGACAGTCTCTAGACACTCGCGAAAATCTCGGCTGCTCTGTAGGCAATTACCTACACCCTGCAAACGCAAAACCCCCGGTTTCATTGAGGAAACCGGGGGTTGTATAGTGCAGGACGATTTAATATCAACGGGCCATATCGGCGCCTTTCACAGCCGCTTCACGGCACATTCAGTCGCTAAAAAGCGCCTGAGGCGACACATTTGTGACAGCAATCCCTGCGTTCGCCGCGACGGTTCCCTCCCCGGCTCTTGCCAGGGATGAGAGACGCCCTACTTCGCGATCGCGTCTTTGGGTTCAAATGTTTCGAAGTTTTGCGATGGCGATTTTTCGTCCGCTACGAAGGCGTTTTGCGGCTTCATCGTGAAGGTCATCAGCACCCCAAAAGCCAGCACACCGATGGAGATCAGAAACGGCAGCGTCCAATTGCCGGTCACGTCGATGAGATAGCCCGCCAGCACAGGGCTGATGATGGTCGCCGTTGCAGCCGTGCCGTTCATGATGCCGCTTGCCGTACCGGCGCGGTCGGACGCGATGTCCATCGGCACTGCCCACATGGGCCCCACGGTCATTTCATTGAAAAAAAGCGCCATGGCCAGGAAGATCAGCGAATACAGCGGTTCCTGGAAAAGCAGGACCGGGATCAGCGACAGGCCGGTGCACGCCATGCACACCGCCACCAGATAACTGCGCGCCAGGCGCACGTTGCCGGTGCGGCGCAGCAGCTTGTCGCTGATCATGCCGCCGAGCAGATCACCCACCACTCCAGCGAAGAACACGCCGGAAGTGAACAGCACTGCATCTTTGATGTTCAGGTGGTAGTTGTGCATGAAGTACATGGGGATCCAGCTGAGCATCAGCCAGAGAATCCAGTTGTAGCAGAAGTACACGCTGGAAACCGGCAGCATGCGCCGGAACAACCGCATATAAGTGCCGGGCGCGTCGACACGGCGAGGTTTGGGCGCTGGCAGCGCGGCCAGCTCCTGCGGCGTGATGCGCGGATGATCGGCAGGTTTCTCGGTGTACGTGACATACCACAGCACCACCCAGCCGAAGCTCAGCGCGCCTAACAGATAAAAGGAAAAGCGCCAGTCGTACGCGGTCATCAGCGCGGCGACAATCAACGGCGCGCAGGCATTGCCCAGGCGGGCGGCGGCGTGCGTGATGCCCTGCGCGAAGCCACGTTTGTCCTTGGACACCCAGGCGGCCATGGCACTGGTCGACGCCGGAAACGTTGCGCCCTCGCCCAGACCGAGCAACATGCGCGCAGCCACCAGGCTGAGGAAACCGCCCGCCATGCCGGTCAGCACGGTGGCCGCCGCCCAGATGAAGGCGCACACAATCAAGGTGCGCTTGGCGCCGTAGCGATCACTGACCCAGCCACCGATGAACTGAAACACCATGTACGGGTACGCGAACGCAGAAAAGATGAAACCCAGTTGCGTGTTGCTCAGCCCCAGCTCGCTGCTGAATTGCCCTGCCGCCGTGCTGACATTGACCCGGTCGACGTAGGTGATGAAGTACATCAGGCACAGCATCATCATGACGACGGTGGTGGCCTTTATTTTTAGCCTGCTCATGATTGCGATCCTCAGCGTTATTTTTGTAGTTGTTCACACCAATGCGCTTATCAGGGTTCAGAGCTCGAGGATGGCGCCCTCTCGCCGCAGATCGGCGATCTGGCCGGTGTCGTACCCGTACTCGGCAAGGATTTCCAGGGTGTGCTCACCCAGCAACGGTGACGGTCGGCTGACGTGCCGCGGGGTTTCCGAGAAGCGGATCGGCAAGGCAATGCTGCGCGCCGCGCCGGTGAGCGGATGGTGGGTTTCGACAATCATCTCGCGTTCCAGAATCTGCGGATGCTCGACCGCCTGCGAAATGTCCAGCACCGCACCCACCGGCAGGCCGGCAAGATCCAGCCGCGCGACCCAGTTATCAGTGGTGTCCTGTGCCAGGCATTCGGTGATCAGCGCAACCAGCGCCTCGCGGTTGTTCATGCGCAACACGTTGGTGGCGAAACGCGGGTCGTCGCTGATGTGTGGCGCGTCGAGCACCTGCAGCAGACGTTCGTAATTGCCCTGGTTCGCCGCGCCGATGTTGACCCAACCATCCTGAGTGCGGAAAGCCTGATACGGCGTGCTGGTGGAGTTGGCCGAGCCCATCTTCGGCAGGATCACGCCCTCGGAGAAATAATTCGCCGCAGGCCAGTACATCTGCTGAAAGCCGGCTTCCAGCAACGAGGTGTCGACCACCTGACCCAACCCGGTTTTCTGCTTGTGCGCGTAGGCGGCGGCGATGCCCAGCGCCGCGAGGATGCCGGCGTTGATGTCGGCAATCGGCGAGCCTGCCTTGATCGGCGCCTGCCCCGGCTCACCGGTCGCGCTCATCAGGCCCGACAAACCTTGCGCGATCAGGTCAAAACCGCCTTTGTCGGCATACGGCCCCGTGCGTCCATACCCGGACACCGAGCAATAGATGAGCCCAGGATTGAGCTGCCTGAGCGTGTCATAACCCAGCCCGAGCTTTTCCATCGTGCCTTTGCGGTAGTTCTCGGTGACCACGTCCGCGTCGGCCAGCATGCGCCGCAGCACATCCTTGCCGCCATCGGTCTTCAGGTTCAAGGCGATGTCGCGTTTGTTGCGGTTCAGGATCATGAACGAGGCGGACTCGCCGTGTTCCAGAACAGGTGCGAAACGGCGGCAATCGTCACCGTCCATTTTCTCGACCTTGATCACGTCGGCGCCCATGTCGGCGAGCATCATGCCGCAGATAGGGCCGGACATGATGTGCGACAGCTCGATGACTTTCAAGCCTTGCAAGGGACCGGCCATTTTCATTTACCTCCGAAAACAGGTGTGCGTTTGGCCAGGAAGGCCTGGTAACCGATCTGGAAATCCTCGGTGGCGAAGCAGTCGAATGCCTCGTCGTATTCTTGCGCCGTCAGCGGTGCGGGATCAGTGCAGCGCTGCACGAACTGCTTGTGCCACCGGGCGACCAGAGGCGCGCCGTCAGCAATGCGACGGGCGCTTTCCATGGCCTGCTCTTCCACCTGTGCATCCGCCACGACGCGGGTGACGATGCGCTTGCGCAATGCCTCGGCAGCGCCGAAAACACGGCCTTCCAGCAGCATTTCCAGGGTCACGTCAGGGCCGGCAATGCGCATCAGCCCGGCCATCTCGTCATGAGCCATGGCCAGACCGAGCTTGTTGACCGGTACGCCGAAACGGCTCGACTCGCCGCAAATCCGGATGTTGCACAGCGACGCAATGCCCAGGCCGCCGCCGACGCAGATGCCGTGGATCATCGCCACCAACGGATGGCGGCATTGAGCGATCGCGCGCAGTGCGCTGTGCATCACCGGCCCGTAGTGCCGAGCCAGTGCCTGATTGCCGCGATGGGTTTCGAACTCGGAAATATCGTTGCCCGGCCCGAATGCTTTGGTGCCGGCGCCACGAATGACGATGCAGCGCACGGAGTCGTCGGCGTCCAGCTGGCGAAGGGTGTCGTCCAGCAATTTCCACATCGATAAGGTGGTGGCGTTGAGTTTTTCAGGACGGTTCAGCACGACCGTGGCGAGGTTGCCGTCACGCAGGAGGAGGATTTCGGAAGCGGGCCGCTCGTGCTGGCTGCGAACGTCGGAGTCGGGCGAAACATGCGTATTCATACAAGCACCTTATTATTTTTGGGATACCATTTTGTGCATTTGGCATCCCAAATATAGACTTTGCTTTGCGCGACGCAAGTGCTTTTTGCGAGAAATCAGCGGGAGTGGACGAAACGCATCTGCCTTGCAGTTCACGTGAATCGGGCCTCAGGCTCATCAAGCGGCGAGTTTCGTAGATAAATTTTCGATTCACCGGGATAATCGTCGCGGCCTGTGCCGACAAGGCAATGGGCCAATCCGGGATACCGATGGAGAGGGTTTGATGTCCGAACACAACAATCTGGCGAACATCAACGAGGCGGCTTATGCCGCGTTGCGGGAGCGCATCATCAGCGGAGACCTGATGCCCGGCGCCCCGCTGTCCGAACGTGCCTTGTGCGAGCAGCTTGCGGTGTCACGCACCCCGCTGCGGGAGGCAATCAAGATGCTGGCCCGGGAAGGGCTGGTGGAGATTTCCGCGACCCGTCGGGCGAAAGTCGCCAGCGTCAGTCTGGAAGAAGCGGCCAACATGCTGACGTTGCTGGCGGCGCTGGAGGGTCTGTCGGGGGAACAAGCCTGTCAGAAGATTTCGGCGGCCGACATCGCCGAACTGGAGGCCTTGCAGGCTGCGATGCGCCTGTCCCATGAACAGAACGACCTGAGCAGTTACTTCAGCCTCAACCAGCAGATTCACCTGAAAATCCTCGACGTCGCAGACAATCGAGTGCTGTCGGAGATGTTCAATAACCTCAACGCCCGGCTGCGCCATGTACGCCGTCGCCTGAACCCGACTCCGGGCCGCTGGCAGCAGGCGATCAACGAACACGAGCAGATGCTCACCTACCTTAAAAAAGGCGACAGCAAAAAACTGCGCGCCCTGATGGAAGATCATCTGCGCAACAAGATCGATGTGTTTCTGGCAACGATGCTGGAACATGGCATTGTCAGCGCGCGGCGCTCGGCTTGATGGTGAGACGCGGCATGACGCTGGGAGTCTGATGACCGTCTGTCGGCAAGAATGCACCTCTGCACAGCGGCAACGGACCAATGTGTATCCATGACAACAAAGGGATTCACATCATGATCAAGACTAAATTGACTGCCCTGACGCTTGCCGGCCTGATGGCTGTTGCAACTGGATCTGCGTTTGCCGGCTCTACCGGTCCAACCAATCCGGACAGCACCACGGGCCCGCGTCCAAGCAGCGCCGGTCCGAACACGGATGGCACGCCGAAGACCCCGAACAGCTCGACCCCAGGCACCAAAGGCATGGGCAGCAGCGACGGCAACGGCGCTACGGGTGAAGGCGGCGGCATGAGCAACGGCAACGGCATGGGCGGCAGCGGTGGCGGTACCGGGGGCGCAGGTGGAGCGGGCGGCTCGGGATCGGGCAGCAAGTAATCAGTCTGAATCAAGGGTGCGGACCGGCCGATTCTTACGGCTGGCACCCTGTTCGAACGCCTGACTGCGTATCGAACAAACTGTCTCACCCGTGCGGCTTGGTCGCTGTAGTCACGCTAAATGACCCCATCAGGCAAGCCGCATTTTCGTGAGCACCACTCCATTCAGATTTTTGCTCACAAAGCCACCTGACATTTCACTTTCCTTTTTATTTCGCCTGCTTGAATTGGTCTCCTGCTGAGTCCCCAGATTGGCCGTTGGCCGCTTGCCCCTAGGACCCGTATCCTCAAAGCGCTTGAAATCAGGTCATCCCCTCGGAAAAATCCGCGACTGACGCTACTATTCAGAGCTGCGTATTGCCCTGCCCTTTTCTAACGCCCCGAATCTGCTGCGACGGAGACATCCTGCATGACCGAGGAAGCCAAGAACACTGTACGTATTTATGCGGCTCATGGCCGATCGGAAGAATTGGGCGCTTACCTGGCGTCGATTGTCGAACGCCTGCCATCGATCCCCGGCTGCGTGTCCAGCGTGCTCAACCGTGACGCCCTCGATCATGATCTCTGGACTATCGATGTGTGCTGGCAGTCCTGCCAGGCGATGAACGCGCGTTTTGCCCAACCTAGCAACGAGGGCCTGAATGGATTACTGAGCAACCGCTTCGTCCGGCATGTTGCCTTCGACAGCGACTCGGAGCGATGCAACTTGCCCGGCGCGCGCTGAAGCCGACCAGGCCATGATCATCTGAAGCTCCACTTTAACGATTCGCGATAATTGGCTGTTTACTAAACCAATCGTCAGAAAAACCCCGATTGAAGAACCGATTGCGCCCATGAACTGGCGAAGCGTCTGACAGGGATTATCCTTTGCGTCTTGCGGGCAAGTTGGTGCTATTGCCACTCGTGTAATAGCGAACTGCCTCAAAGACCCAAGAGGTAATGCCATTATGAGAGTGATGACTCTGAGCCTGATCGCTTTGGCGGTCTCGGCTGGATATGTCCAATCAGTAGAAGCAGAGCCCTTCGTCAGTGATCAGGCCGACGCCAAAGGGTTCGTCGAAGACGCCGGTTTCGACGTCCTGTTACGCAATTACTACTTCAACCGGAACGGCAAGAGTGGTGCCGATGACCAGCGCGACTGGTCTCAGGCAGCGATGGCCAACTTCAGCTCCGGCTTTACGCCGGGAACGGTCGGATTCGGCGTCGATGCCTACGGCTGGTTTGGCCTGAAACTGGACGGCGGTGCCGGACACTCCGGCACCGGCAACATTCCGGTGGACAGCAGCGACAGTCCCGAGGATGAGTTCTCCACAGCGGGCGGCGCGCTCAAGGCGCGCATTTCCAGGACTGAACTCAAATGGGGAACGATGCAGCCGACCGCGCCTGTCTTCGCCGCAGGCGGCACCCGGCTGTTCCCTCAGACGGCCACCGGCTTCAGCCTGCAGAGCAGTGAGTTCAAGGGGCTGGACCTGGAAGGCGGTCACTTCACCGCCGGCAACGGCCCGCAACACACCCGCTCCAGCGGCGAACTCTACGCCGCGTACGCTGACGTGACCACCAGCAGCGTCGACTTCGTCGGCGGCAAATACTCGGTCAACGACAGCCTTTCCTTCCAGCTGTATGGCTCGGAATTCAAAGACGTCTGGCGTCAGTACTACGGCAACGCCAACTACGTGCTGGCACTGCCCGCCGAGCGCTCGCTGACGTTCGATTTCAATATTTACCGCACCACGGACGAGGGCCAGGCCAAAGCCGGCAGCATCGACAACACCACCTGGTCCCTCGCCGCCGCCTACGATTTCATGCCCGGTCACACCTTCACCCTCGCCTACCAGAACGTCCACGGCGACGAGCCGTTCGACTATGTCTCGTTCGGTGACAACGGGCCTGGCACCACAGGCGACTCGATTTTCCTCGCCAACTCGATTCAGTATTCGGACTTCAACGGCCCGGGCGAAAAATCCTGGCAGGCACGTTATGACCTCTCCATGAGCACCTACGGCGTACCGGGTCTGAGCTTCATGGCCCGTTATGTCAACGGCTGGGACATCGATGGCACCAAGATGGCCGCCGACAGCCCCTATCGTGATTACGGCTACGGGGACAACGGCAAGCATCACGAAACCAACCTGGAAGCCAAATATGTGGTTCAGAACGGGCCCGCGAAGGATCTGTCGTTTCGCGTCCGTCAGGCGTGGCATCGGGCAAATGCCGATCAGGCCGAAGGTGATCAGGACGAGTTTCGGCTGATCGTCGACTACCCGATCTCCATCCTCTGACCTTGAGCGCAAGCTGATTGGCCTAACGATCTTTCTGCGGATTGGGAGTGTGACCCGTGCCTGGCCAGGCCTAACGTGTCGGCTGTCACTCTCTTCCACAGGACCGATCATGAACGCTTTGAAACTGCTCGTTGCCGCCCTCTCCTGCGCGGCCCTTTGGCTGCCGCTCGGCGCGCTGGCCCATGACGCCGGACAGGAAAAAGTCACCGTGTTGGAAAGCCACCCGATGCTCAATGCGCCAAGCAAGAAGGCAATGGTGCTGACGGTCGATTATCAGCCCGGACAGGTCTCGATTCCGCACAGCCACAGCGGCAGCGCGATCGCCTACGTACTCGAAGGCGCGGTCATCTCCCGGGTCAACGAGGGCAAGGCGACCACCTACAAGGCTGGCGAAACGTGGTACGAGCCGGCCGGTTCGAAACACTATGAATCGCGAAACGCGAGCACCAGTAAACCGGCGAAACTGTTGGTCTTCATCCTGCTGGACGACAACGCCGAGATCCTCACGCCGCTGCCGAAATGATTGACCGCCCGCTGTGCGAAGGCTCTGGCGCGCGGCGCCGTCGGTCAGCAGGTGAACGCGGCGACCTCAATTTTTCCGCTCAACTGTCGATAAGCCATCAGTAGAGCCCGCATTCGGGCCGGACTTGATAAGCAAAAGGCACAGGCATGTACAACATTTTTCTGCTGGTAGAACACGGCCGTGATCAGGGCGAAGTTTCAGTGCTTGGCTGGTTCGATGACGAACGTGCGGCGAAGGACACCGCAGAAGCCATGGAATGGAAGGCTTACCGCGAAGAGGCCAAACGTCATCACCAATGGTCGGCGCAGCCGCTGCTGCCGCCGGACCAGACGCCGCATCGCCGGTTCTGGGTCAAGGGCATCTCCAAGTTCACCCACACCCCGGCACCGCGCTCGTGGGCGGTGCATTAAGGTTGCGAGTGATTCCCGCAGGTGCTGATCGAGCCCGCGCCTTAGCCGTGCAGCGCCTGCGCAGCGGACAGTAATCCGCGAAACTTCGCATGACGCTCGCGCAGCGCAGGCTGGGTCGCGGCGATGGGTCGATAGCGCGCTTTCACCGGCATGCCTTGTTGCAGCAACTCCCCTTGGCCGATCGCCAGAAAGCCCAGCCTGGCCGCGCCGATGCAGGCGCTCAGCTCACTGCCCTGCAGCGTGTAAACCTCGCGGTCGAGAATATTGGCCAACAATTGCGCCCAATACTCACTGCGCGCGCCGCCACCGACCAGCGCGCAGGCGTTGACCGTCGCCCCCGCTGACATGCATGCGTTCATCGCATCCAGCAGGCCAAAACCCACCCCTTCGAGCACCGCATAACCGAGCATGGCGGGTGTGCTGTCGTGCCCCAGATTCATGAAGCCGCCACGCAGCAACGGGTCGTTGTGCGGCGTCCGCTCGCCGGCCAGATACGGCAGGAAAACCGGACTGGAAATCGGCACCGGGCGGTCCACTGGCAGGCCGAGCCGGACCAGTTCGAGCAACGTCTGCTCATCCGGCTGGCCCAGCAGACGCGTCACCCAGCGCAGGCAACTGGCCCCCGCGAGCATGGCGCCCATGGTGTACCAGCGTTGCGGAAGCGCGTGGCAAAAGCTGTGCACTGCTCGCGCCGGATTGCCAGCGGGGCGATCGGTAATGGCGACGATGGCCGCGCTGGTGCCGAGGGTGACAAACGTATCACCGGACTGGACTGCGCCGATCGCCACTGCCGAAACGGGATTGTCGCCGCCACCGGCCGCAACGGGCAGATCGACCGGCAGCCCGAGCTGCGCAGCGGCCGCGTGGGTCAGGGTGCCGCAGCGCTGATCCGCTTCCAGCAGCGTCGGCATGTGTTCAAGGGTCAGCCCGGTGGCGTGCAGCATGGGTTCGTACCACTCGCGGCGCGCCACATCCAGCCACAAGGTCCCCGCGGCATCGGACATGTCACTGACACGCTGGCCGGTCAGCAACAGCCGCAGGTAATCCTTGGGTGAGAGCACGCAATCGATCCGCGCGAACAGTTCCGGCTCATGCTGGCGCATCCACAGCAACTTCGGCGCGGTCAGCCCCGCCATCGCCAGGCTGCCGGTCACTTCAGCGTAATGTGGGTAATCGCGGTTGAGTTGGGCGGCCTGCGCCACGGCGCGGGAGTCGTCCCACAGAATGGCGGGGTACACCACCTGCCCTGCGCCGTCGAGCATGACTGCGCCATGCATCTGCCCGGATACGCCTACGCAGGCAATCCGCTGCCAGGCTTGCGGCTGACTGTCGCGCAACCGCGCCAGCGCGGTCAGACACGCCTGCCACCAGTGTGCCGGGTCTTGTTCCGACCAGCCCGGCTGCCGACGAGAAACACTTATCCGCTCGCCCGCCTGCGCCAGAACCGCGCCACTGGCGTCGAGCAAGATGGCCTTGAGTTCGGAGGTGCCCAGATCGATGCCCAGAGAAACAGCCTGGCTCATTGGTGTTCAATTCCTTGTGGCGGAAGCTCAAGGGCATCCACATGAATTTCGGATAAGCAGCGTCGGTGACAGCCGCTCGGACAGGCGTGTGCCATCAGGGTGGTCGATGCGCTGGAGCAACAATTGCACCGCCCGTGCGCCCAGTTCATGCACCGGCTGGGCGATCACGCTCAGGCGTGGCACGAAAAAGTCGGCCCAGTCGAAGTCGTCGAAACCCACCAGCGCCATCCGCTCAGGCACTGAGACCCCGGCGTCCCGCAGGGCGTGCATGGCGCCGATGGTCATCGGGTTGTTCGCCGCCATGATCGCGCTCGGCGGCTCATTCAGGCCCAGCAACTGACGCGCTGCGAGACGCGCCGATTCACGGTTGGATTCGCCGTTCACAAGCAGCGCGTCATCGAAGCGCAAACCGCCATCGGCAAGCGCCTGCCGGTAGCCCTCGATGCGTTCCTCAGTGGTGCTCAGGCCGCGGTGGCCGGCGATCATGCCGATACGCCGATGGCCATGACCGATCAGATGGCTGACCAGTGCATGAGTGGACTGGCGATTTTCCACGCCGACCTGGTCGAAGCCTTGCGTCGCCAGGCGGTCGACGAGCACGGTGGGAATGGCGTTGGCCTGCAGATACGCCAGCGCCGCGCGCTGCGGATCGCTCGAAGGCGCCAGCAGGATCCCGTCGACACGCCGGTGATGCAGCGCCGTGACCACGCGCAGTTCCTGCTCGGGATCGTCATGGGTGTCGACGAACAGCATCATGATGCCGTAACGCGCGCACTCGGTTTCGATGGCATGCACCGTCTCGCTGAAGTAATGGTTGGACAGCGCCGAGATCGCTACGCCGATGGTGTTGGTGCGCGAGCGGGCGAGCGAACGGGCCAGGGTGTTGGGGATGTAACCCAGCGCTTGCACGGCCTGCTGCACCGCCTCGACGGTCTGCGGACTGACCTTGCGCGTGCCGTTGAGCACGTGGGAAACCGTCGAAGTCGACACCCGCGCAAGGCGCGCCACATCCTCCATCCTGACCACAGCGTTCACCTCCTCCGCGCGGCGTTTCAGTGCTTGCTCGACCAGCCCGTGTAGCTGCCGACATTGTCGCGGGTGATCAGCTTGGGCGTCAGCTGCGTCACGGCTTGAGCGGGTTTCTTGTCGTTGAGCAGATCGTTGCCGATCACCACCGCCTGCTGGGCCATCGCCCACGGGTCCTGACTGGCCGAGGCTTGAATCGAGGACTCGGACTTGAGCGCATGTTCGATGTCCGGCGCGCCGTCCACCGACGTGATGATGATGCCTGCGCGTTTCAACTGCCGGGCCGCCAGGTCGCTGCCGATGGCCTGCGGATCATTGATCGCAAACAGGCCGTCGATTTTCGGGAAGCGCGTCAGGTAGCCCTGCATCGCGTTGAGGCCGCCGTCCCGCGAGCCTTTGGCGTCCTGATCGTCGGAGAGAATCTTGATGTCCGGCGCGCCGGCGAACGCTGATTTGCAACCCGTGACGCGGTCAGTGACGGCCGTCACTTGCGGGCCGTTTTCGATGATCACGTTGCCCTTGCCCGAGAGCTTGTCGACGATGAACTGACAGGCCAGCTTGCCCGCTTCGACGTTGTCGGTCTGCACCGTTGCGTCCACCCCGGTGGCGCTGACATCGACGGCGACGACCTTGATGTTCGCGGCCTGGGCTTTCTTGATGGCCGGGGCGATGGCCTTGGGGTCCACCGCGTTGATCAGGATCAGATCGACGCCCGCGGCGATGAAGTTATCGATCTGCGAGAACTGCTTGCCCAGGTCGTAATCGGCGGACACCGACGTGACCTTCACACTGGGGTTGATCTCCAGCGCCTTGGCCTTGGCGCCGTCGGCCAGGGTCACAAAGTATGGATTGCCGAGCGAACCCAGGCTGATGCCGACGGATTTCAACTCGCGGGCCTCAACGCCCTGAGACAGCAGGGCTGCGAAGGAAAGGGAAACGACAGCCGGGAATAGACGTTTGAAGTTCATGATTGCTCTCTTGTGATTATTGTCGCGGCGGTTGCTTGAAATTCGGGGTCAGCGGCGTGCCTCAGGTCCGCGCACCGGACTGACGATAACGGTCCAGGGCCACGGCACCGATGATCACAATGCCCTTGATGATGTACTGCCAGATGTCGGATACCCCCAACAGCACCAGCCCATTGGTGAGCACCGCGATGATCAGCGCACCGATCAGCGTGCCACCGATGGTGCCCACGCCGCCGGTAAAACTGGTGCCGCCCAGAATGACTGCGGCGATGGCGTCCAGCTCGTAAGACTGCCCCAACTGCAGGCCATTGGCGGCGAACAGCCGTGAGGCGCTCATCACCGCACCCAGTCCGGCCAGCGCTCCGGACAGCGCGTAGACGAACAACAACACTTTCCACACCTTGATGCCGGACAGCCGCGCCGCTTCGGGGTTGCCGCCCACTGAGTAGATCTGCACGCCCATCACGGTGCGGCGCAGGATGAACCAGGAAATCACGATCACCGCCACGGCAATGATCACCAGCCACGGCACGCCCAGCACCGAATCGTTACCGATGAAAGCAAAGGGCAGATCGGGGTTGAACACGGTTTTGTCGTCCGCCAGTAACCGGGCCAGGCCGCGCATGGCTGTCAGCGCACCCAGCGTGACAATGAAGGGCGGCAGGCGCATGAACGCAATCAGGCCGCCATTGACCAGCCCCAGCAACAGGCCGAAACCGATCCCGGCAAAGATGCCGAGCATGCCGTACTGGGGCGACATCGAGGCCTGCAACGCGACCACCGCCGACGCCGCGAGGATGGCCCCCACCGAGAGGTCGATGCCGGCGGTAAGAATCACGAAGGTCATGCCTGCCGCCAGCACCACATTGACCGAGGCCTGCTGGGTGATGATCGACAGGTTCTGCCACGTCATGAAGCTGTCGGTCATCAGCGCGAAGCCCACCAGCAGCAACACCAGTACGGGCAACATGCCGAGGGTGCGCATCCACTCTCTGGCCCGTTCGCGCCGGCTGATGGCGTCTACGCGTGGCGAGTTTTCCAGGGTCAGACTCATGGCCTGGCCTCCTTATTGTTGTTATTGGAATTTTTGAAACTTGTGGCACGTCCCTGTGGGAGTGCGGTGTCTGTGATGCCGGGTGCCTGCTCGCCTCCAGTGGCAAGATCGATGATCCGCTCCTGAGAAATCGCATGCCCCGAGGCGCCGCCGACTTCGGCCACCAACTGCCCTTCACGCATGATCAGCACGCGATCGCAGGTGCCGATGATTTCCGGCAGCTCGCTGGAAATCAGCACGACGCCGACGCCGGCTTTCGCCAGGTCATTGATGATCCGGTAGATCTCGGACTTGGAGCCGATGTCCACGCCACGGGTCGGCTCATCCAGAATCAGCACGTGGGGTTTGACTTCCAGCAAGCGCGCCAGCAGCACCTTTTGCTGATTGCCACCGGACAGCGCGCCAACGCTGACCTTGCCGGACGCCACGCGAATCGACAGCGCGCGGATGGCCTCCAGCGCACGCCGCGCGCCACGTCCCCGGTCCAGCACGCCACCGGCACGAGCGTCCGGCACGCAGGCGCAGACATTGATGTTGTCGCGCACGCTCATGTCGAGGAACAGCCCTTGCGCCTTGCGATCCTCCGTCAGATACACCACACCGGCACGTATGGCGTCAGTGGGATTGCGCAGCGGCTCGACGACTTTGCCAGCCACTTCGAGCGTGCCCGAGGTGCGCGGGTCGGCGGCGAAAATCAGTCGCGCCAGCTCGGTCCGGCCCGCGCCGACCAGCCCGGCGATACCCAGCACTTCACCGGCGTGCAGGTCGAAACTGCACGGCTTGACGCGTTTACCGTCGGCCATGTCACGCACGCGCATCACCACTGCGCCGGGATTGTAGGCGGCGTGTTCTTTCTTGTAGAAACCGGAAAGGTCGCGCCCCACCATCATCTTCACCAGAGCGTCTGCCGACAACGCGTCGCGCTGCAGCATGCCGACGTATTCGCCGTCGCGAAGGACCGAAACGCGATCAGACAGTTCGTAGATTTCGGCCATTCGGTGGCTGATGTAGATGATCGCCAGACCCTGGTCGCGCAGTTGCTTGATGAGGGCGAACAGGCGGTCGGTTTCCCGTGACGACAACGGCGTCGTGGGCTCGTCCATCACCAGAATCCGGGCGTTGGCATGCAGTGCCCGGGCGATCTCGACTAACTGCCGTTCGGCGATCGAGAGCACGCTGACGCGGGTCGAGGGTTTGAAATCCGCACCCAGTCTCGCCAGTACCTCCACGCACCCCGCTTCCATCGCCTTTCGATCGATGCTCCAGCCACGGCGCAGCTCACGGCCCAGGTAGATATTTTCAGCGACGCTCAGGTTCGGGCACAGGCTCAACTCCTGATAAATGACCGCAATGCCCCGCGCTTTGGCAGTCAGCGGGTCGAACGCGGCAAGCGCATCGCCACCGACGCGGATCTCGCCGCCGGCGTCGGCCTGATACGCGCCCGAGAGGATTTTCATCAGCGTCGACTTGCCCGCCCCGTTCTCACCCATCAGCGCGTGGACTTCTCCGGCGTAGACTTTCAGCGCGACGTCTTTGAGCACGCGCAGGCCGTTGAAGGTCTTGGATATGGCGTTCATTTCCAGTACGGGCATGGGGTGTTCAGCGAGGATTGCGCTCATGGTCGAGCGCCCGGGAGGAATGTGACGGATGCGGCAGTTGCAGAAAAAACACGCGGCAGCAGAGCAGACAAGCTGTTCATGGGTCTCTCCGAGGTTTCTTGTTTTTATGCCTGGCCACCTCGTTTGGGTGACGCTCGGGAATTACGTTGAAACACTCTAGAACAGCTGAAACGATTCACGCAAGCGCTTGCTTTTTTCCGCCGACGAAATCACCTATGGGCCTGCCACGACCGGCGCGGCTGTGGCGTCGTCCGTCATCAGCGCTCGTCCGCAGGCGATGACTTGCACACGCCACCGCCCACCGTTCGGTTTGCACGCGGAATAAAGCGGTCGTCAGGCCTTGGCGATTTCCGGTGCCAGCATCCACTCGGCACTGTCGTTCCACACGTCCATGCGGGTGATCTTGCCGTCGCGCACTTCAAAGCGGTCCAGGTAACGATTGCCCGAGAAGCTGCGGCCGTCCGGCCACTCGCCGTACAACGTGCCGTTGGAGTAGACGACGGTGTGATCGCCCCGGTCCATCCAGTCGAAATTACCCAGCGCTTTCTTGACCCACGCGTAGCGTGCTCCGTTGAATGCCGTGATGGCGAGCGGGTCCGGCATCGCGCGGCCACCGGTAAACGTGATCTTCACATCGTGGCTCATGAACGTGGCGGCTCGAACCGGATCCGGCGCCATGGAAGCCTCGAGAAAATTGCTAACAATCTGCACCGCTTCATTCGTTTCAGACATCACTGATTCCCCTTTCATTTGAAATGACGATGAACCTGGCCGTGCCTTCGCGTGGTGCATCGTGCGTTAATCTGGAGCGTATTCGCTGGCTGAACTCCCCATAAATACAGGCATTTTGGCGAGACTCAGGCTGGCATCCTACTTGCTAGCAATAATTTTACAAGTGCTAGCAATCAGGAGCGTCACCCATGTCATTCCGGCTTCCAAACATGCAGCGTCTGTTGTTCCCAGTGGCGGCGGCTTTCACGCTGACCCTTGCAATCGGTGGCGGCGCCCAGGCGGCCGAACCACCGATCAAGGTCGGTCTGGTGGCGGCCTTGTCGGGGCAGTCCGCCAAATCCGGCGAAGCACTGACTCGCGGCCTGACCATGGCCATCAATGAAGTCAACGCCCACGGCGGCGTACTGGGCCGCCCGCTTGAGCTGGTGCGCCGTGATGACGAAAGCAACCCGTCCAAGGGCATGCTGGCCGCTCGCGAGCTGATTCAACGGGAGAAAGTCACGGTGCTGTTCGGCGGCCTGGACACCCCGGTGTCGCTGGCGATCGTGCCGCTGGCCAACCAGCTGAAAGTCCCGTTCATGGGCATCTGGGCGGCAGGCACCAAAATCACTGAAAACGGCGCGGCGGATAACTATGTGTTTCGCGTATCCGCAGTCGATGAGCTGGTGGACGAAGCGCTGGTCAAGTACGGCGTCGATCAGGGCATGAAGAAGCCCGGCATGATCCTCATCAACAATCCGTGGGGTGAGTCGAACGAGGCCGGTTTCAAACGCGCGCTGGAAAAACGCGGTCTGCAGGATGCCGGCGTCGAACGCATTCAGGACAGCGATCTGGACGTGGTGCCGCAGTTGACCCGGCTGAAAAACGCGGGCGCCGACACGCTGCTGCTGGTAGGCAACGTCGGCCCGTCGGCGCAAGTGGTCAAATCGCTTGATCGCATGGGCTGGGACGTGCCGGTGGTGTCGCACTGGGGCCCGGCCGGTGGGCGCTTCGGTGAACTGGCAGGTCCGGGTGCCTCGCGCGTGCATTTCATCCAGACGTACGTATTCACCGAGCACAACAACGCCAGGGGCGACGCCCTGCTCGCGTCGCTCAAGGCGGCCTATCCGCAGATCAAGAGCCTGGCCGACGTGACGCCCGCGGTCGGGATCGCCAACGCCTACGACGCCTTGCACCTCAGCGCGCTGGCCATCGAGAAAGCCGGCAACACCGACGGCAAGGCGGTGCGCGACGGCTTCTATGCGATCACCGATTACGACGGCCTGATCAAGCACTACACCCAGCCGTTCACCGCGCAGAAGCATGACGCCCTCGGGCCGGACGACTATGTGTTCACGCACTTCGAGGGCGATCAGATCGTTCCGCTCAAGCCGTGACCCAGGCAGCGGCCTGACCCGCCAGGCACGTCTTCGGCGTCGGCGCTGTCGACGCTGTTTTTCCAAGCACTAAGGATTTCGCCATGTTCACCGCCGCCATTGTCACAGGCCTGGGCCTGGGCAGTATGTACGCCCTGCTCGCCCTGGGTTTCCACTTGACCTACGTGGTCTCGCGCACGGTCAACTTCGCTCAGGGCAGCGCCATGATGGTGGGCGCAGTCGTGGGCTACACGCTGTGCATCACCTGGGGGCTTTCGCTGTGGCTGGCGCTGCCGCTGACCCTGCTGCTCAGCGGCGTGTACGGACTGGTCATCGAACGCTGGCTGGTGCGCCCGTTTCACAGCCGAGGCTCGCAAGCCTGGCTGATGGCGACGGTGGCGGGCGGAATCCTGGTCGACAACCTGGCGCTGTTCACCTTCGGCAAGGAGCCGCGTCAGTTCGAAAGCCGCCTGGTCAACCTCAAGGTCGAGCTGTTCGGCAACGACATCGGCGCGCTGCAAATCCTGATTCCGCTGATTGGCGCGGCCATTGCGCTGGCGCTGTACCTGGTGCGGCGCCACACCCGTCTCGGCAAAGTGCTTGAGGCCTGCGTACAAAACCCGCGCGCGGCGATGCTGATGGGCATCAATGTCAATCGCGTGGTCGCCATCGCGTTCGCCGTTTCGACCATTTTCGCCGCCATTGCCGGCCTGTTGATCGCGCCGCTGTTCAGCGTCAACGCGGAGATGGGCATGTTGTTCGGCCTGAAGGCTTTCGCCGTCGCGATTCTGGGCGGCATTTCCAGCGCCGGAGGCGTCTTCGCTGCAGGGCTGCTGTTCGGCTTGACCGAGGCCTTGATCACGCTTTATTTCGGCTCGGCATTCACCCAGATCTTCACCTTTGCACTGGTGATTCTGGCGCTCGCGATCCGCCCTGACGGCCTGTTCGGCAGTAAGGCACTGGTGAAAGTATGAAAAACCTGCAAAACCTCCTCGGCCCTGTTTCCATTGCAGCGCTGGCCCTGTTCAGCGTGGCGGCGGCCTTCGTGCTCGACAGTTACTCGTTGCTGGTCTTCACCCTCTGCGCGCTGGCCGCAGTAGTCGGTGTCGGCCTGAACGTGCTGATCGGTCTGAGCGGTCAGATTTCCTTCGGCCACATCGCGTTCTATGCGATCGGCGCCTACGTCAGCGCACTGATGACCCTGGCCGGGCTGCCGCTGTGGCTGGCGTTGCCGACTGCCGGGCTGCTGGCGGGCGGCGTCGGGGCGCTGCTGGCGATTCCGGCGCTGCGCGTGACCGGTCCTTATCTGGCGATGATCACCATCGCCTTCTCTTTCGTCGTGCACCACAGCCTCATCGAGTGGCGCGACGTCACCGGTGGGTCGAACGGCCTGATGGGCATCCCGCTGCCGGAGTTCGCCGGAATCGACCCTTCGATCCTGTTGGCGCTGATTGCCGCAGGGCTGATGGTCGCCGCGCTGACGTTTTATCAGCGCTTGCACCAGAGCGGCTGGGGTAAGGCGATGCGCGCGGTGAAAGCGTCGGAAATCGCGGCACGCTCGCTGGGTTTCAACCCGGTGTTGAGCAAGACCCTGGCATTCGCCTTGTCGGCGGCGCTGACCGGGCTGGCCGGTGCATTGCTGGCGCCGCTGCTGATGTTCATCAACCCGGAGTCGTTCCCTTTCTCGCAGTCGATCCTGTTCGTGCTGGCGGTGATCGTCGGCGGCAGCGGCACGCTGTTCGGCCCGGTACTGGGCGCTTTGCTCATCGTCCTGGTGCCTGAATTGCTTTCGGATTTTGCCGAATACCGGCTGCTGATTTTCTCGGTCCTGTTGCTGATCGTGCTGTGGATCGCGCCGAACGGGCTGCTCGGCGCCCTCGCCCGGCGCTGGATCAAGCCGATACCGCTGACGCCTCCGCTGCAGATCGACCACAAGCGCCTCGCCGATTATCTGGGCGGGCACCCACACCGCGAGGGTCTGCACATTCGCGACATCGGCATTCGCTTCGGCGGTGTGCAAGCGGCGCAGCAGGTCAGCCTTCATGCACCGGCTGGCAGCATCACCAGCATCATCGGGCCGAACGGCGCCGGGAAAACCACGGTGCTGAACATGATCAGCGGGTTCTACACGCCTGACAGCGGCCGGATTGACCTCGATCAGCCGCTCGCCGGTCTGCCGGCCTGGCAAACCGCTCGCGCCGGGATTGCCCGCACGTATCAGACCACCCAGCTGTTTGGCGAAATGTCAGTGCTGGACAACGTGCTGGTGGCCATGCAGAAGGGCCGTCTGGGCTTCATCTTCAGCCGCGCCACTGCGCAGCAGCGGTCGCTGGCGCTGGATCTGCTGGCACTCGTGGGTTATCGCGGTGCGGTGAACATTCCGGCCGAAGACCTGCCCCACGTCGACCGTCGTCTGGTGGAAATCGCCCGTGCGCTGGCCACCGCGCCGTCGGTGCTGCTGCTCGATGAACCTGCAGCCGGGTTGAGTCGCCGGGACACCGACGCGCTGGCCGATGTGTTGCGTCAGTTGTCGGCGTTCGGCTTGACGGTGATTTTGGTGGAACACGACATGGCGCTGGTGATGTCGGTCTCGCAACGCCTGCTGGTGCTCGACGCTGGCAAGCCGATCACCGTGGGCACACCGGCGCAAGTGCAGCAGGACGAGCGCGTCATCGCGGCGTACCTGGGTGGCACCGATTATCAGGCCAGCCCGCGTGAAAGCCAGTGGGCCGGCAGTCACGACGCACGTCTTTTCGTCAAGGATCTGGTCATCGATTACGGCGCTGCGCCGGTGGTCAACAAGGTCAATCTGGTGGTCAATCCGGGCGAGCTGGTGGCGATCCTCGGTGCCAACGGTGCGGGCAAGTCCAGCATTCTGCAGTGCCTGGCCGGCCTGCATCGCGCTTCGGGCGGCAGCATTCTGCTGGACAACGAAAACATCGAACACAGCAGCGCCAGCAGCATTGCCGGTCAAGGCCTGGCGCTGGTACCCGAAGGGCGTCAGGTGTTCCCGTACCTGAGCGTGCGCGACAACTTGCTGCTGGGCAGCTACTCGCGCAGGGAGACGTTCGACGCCGATGCCGAAATCGAGGCCATCCTGCAGCGCTTCCCGCGCCTGCGTGACCGAATCGACAGCCCCGCCGGACTGCTCTCCGGGGGCGAACAGCAGATGGTCGCGGTTGGCCGTGGCCTGATGGCCAAACCGAAAATCCTGCTGCTCGACGAACCGTCGCTCGGCCTGTCGCCCTCGATGATCGGCGAGTTGTACGACGCGCTGGCAGCGCTGCGCGACGAGGGCGTGACGCTGTTGTTGGTGGACCAGATGGCCAACCTCGCCCTGCAGGTCGCTGATCGTGCCTACGTGCTGGAAACCGGCCAGGTGATCAAATCCGGCAGCGCCGCGCAGCTGCGCGAGGACACCGAACTGGCGGCTGCCTACCTGGGCGAAGGGGTCACGGCATGAGCGCGCTGATCATCCACAACGCCCGCGTCGGCAATGCTCCCGGGCTGTCCACATTGCTCGTCGAAAACGGCCATTTCGTCGAGGCCTTCAGCGGCGATGCGACGTTGCGCGAGACGCTCGATCTTGAGGGTCGGCTGTTGCTGCCGGGGCTGGTGGAAACGCATATTCATCTGGACAAGGCCTGCATCATGCAACGCTGCCAGTTGCAAGCGGGCACCCTGGCGGAGGCGGTGCAGCAGACCCGCACCGCCAAGGCGCGGTTCACCGAAGAAGATGTGTATCAACGCGGCGCGCAGGTGCTGGACAAGGCCATCCTGCAAGGCACCACGCACATGCGCACCCACGTCGAACTCGACCCGCAGATCGGTCTGACCGGCTTCAATGCGATACGTCGTCTGCAAGCCGATTATCAGTGGGCCGTGAGCCTTGAGATCTGCGTGTTCCCGCAGGAAGGCATGCTGAACAATCCCGGCACCGAAGCGTTGTTGCGTCATGGACTGGAAAATGGTGCGACCGTGCTCGGCGGCTGCCCTTACACCGACAGCGACCCGCTGGGCCAGATCGACCGGCTGTTCGAGCTGGCGGTCGAATACGACTGCGACCTCGACCTGCATCTGGATTTCGACCTGAACCCGCAAGGCATGACCGTTGACCACGTGGCCCTGTGCACCGAGCGCCACGGCTGGGGCGGCCGGGTGACCATCGGCCACGTCACCAAGCTGTCGGCCCTGCCAATGGAGACCCTGATCGCACTGGGCATCCGGCTGGCGGAAGTCGGCGTGCAGGTCACCTGCCTGCCGAGCACCGATCTGTTCCTTACCGCTCGCGAGCATTTTCACAATAAGCCAAGAGGCCTGGCGCCCCTGGCGCACCTGCATGCCTGCGGCGTGACCTGCTCGGTGTCGACCAACAACATCGGCAACCCGTTCACGCCCTACGGCGACGCCTCGCTGGTGCGCCAGGCCAACCTGTTCGCCAACGTCAGCCAGCTGGGCACCGTGGCGCAATTGCTGCAATGCCTGGCGTGGGTATCGACCGAGTCCGCGCGGCTGCTGCGCCTGCCACACTACGGGCTGACGCCCGGCTGCCACGCCGACTTCATCGTCTTCGACGCCCCCTCACCCGCCGCCGTAATCGCCGAAATCAGGCCGCCAGTGATGGGATACAAACGCGGCAAACGCACCTTCGAACGCCCGCAAGGCAGACTGCTCATGCCTGATTGACCGCTTTGACAGCAGGTGCCCTTGCAGGAGCGCGCTTGCCCGCGATGGGCTGCGAAGCCGTCGTGAATCAGCCTCCGCGGTTTGTCTGATATAACGCAGTTACCGGTTTTGCTGCCGGTACCCGGCAGATCGCGAGCAAGCTCACTCCCACAGGTCTCGCGGCCCATTCCCAAATCCGTCAGCGCCGCATAACCCTTGTAGGAGCGTGGCTTGCCCGCGATCGGCTGCGAAGCAGTCGTGAATCAGCCTCCGCGGTTTGTCTGATAGAACGCATTTACCGGTTTTGCTGCCGGTACCCGGCAGATCGCGGGCAAGCGCGCTCCTACGCCTGCGGCAGAGGCGGTCTGATGTCGATTTCAATGTCTTTGATTCTTCCCCAGAGACTTGCTTGCACGCGGAATAGTCGACACCGAATATCCCAGGTAGGAGCGCGCTTGCCCGCGAAGACGCCGGTACAGCCGCCACGTCTCCAGAGGCTGGAACCAAGCCTTCGCGAGCAAGCTCACTCCTACAAGTATCGCGGTCCATTTCCAAATCCGTCAGCGCCCCCTAACCCTTGTAGGAGCGAGCTTGCCCGCGATGGGCTGCGAAGCAGTCGTGAATCAGCCTCCGCGGTTTGTCTGATATAACGCAGTTACCGGTTTTGCTGCCGGTACCCGGCAGATCGCGAGCAAGCTCACTCCCACAGGTCTCGCGGCCCATTCCCAAATCCGTCAGCGCCGCATAACCCTTGTAGGAGCGTGGCTTGCCCGCGATCGGCTGCGAAGCAGTCGTGAATCAGCCTCCGCGGTTTGTCTGATAGAACGCATTTACCGGTTTTGCTGCCGGTACTCGGCAGATCGCGAGCAAGCTCACTCCCACAGGTCTCGCGGCCCATTTCTAAATCCGTCAGCGCCACCTAACCCCTGTAGGAGCGAGCTTGCCCGCGATGGGCTGCGAAGCAGTCGTGAATCAGCCTCCGCGGTTTGTCTGATAGAACGCATTTACCGGTTTTGCTGCCGGTACCCGGCAGATCGCGAGCAAGCTCACTCCCACAGGTATCGCGCCCATTTCCAAATCCGTCAGCGCCGCATAACCCTTGTAGGAGCGTGGCTTGCCCGCGATCGGCTGCGAAGCAGTCGTGAAACTGGCCGCGGGGTTCAGTCCTTCAATGCCTGCTTGAGGTTGAATTCGGCGGGGGCTGCGGACTCGAGGGCCAGTTGCCCTTCCAGTTCGTCCAGATGCTCGATCATGACGGCGACGGCTTTCTCGTGATCACCGGCTTCCAGCGCGGAAATGATCTGCTGGTGTTCGTCCGACGCACAGGACGGCACGTCATTGCGTTGGTACAAAGCCACGATCAGCGAGCTGCGGACCATGAGGTTGCCGAGAATTTCACTCAGCACGGTGTTGCCGCAGATCGCGCCGAGCATCAGGTGAAACTCGCTCAGCTCACGCACGATGGCCCGGCGATCGGTGTCGTTGGTTGCCTTGCGCTCATTGTTCATGTGAGTGGCGACGCGTTGGCGCTGCTTGCGCATGATCGCAGGGGTGATGGATTCAACAATTGCCCGCTCGATGGCTCGACGGGCGCTGAAGATGTCCCGCGCCTCCTTGGCGGTCGGCTGGGCGACCATCGCGCCGCGATTGGCCTCGATGGTCACCACCTTCTGCAGGGCAAGGCGTTGCAGCGCGGCCTGCACATGGTTGCGGTTGGCTTGCAGGGTTTCGACGATCTGCGCTTCGATCAAGCGCGTGCCGGGCGGCAGACGATGCTGGGCGATAGCCTTGTACAACGCATCGACGATGCGCTGAACTTCAAGCTGTTTGGCGGTGACTGTGCTCAAGCCCATCCATTCCTCATCTGTACGGAGAACCTCATGCCACGCGCGCCACGGGACGCGGGCGGGCAACGGGCGGCATTATCCGCCAGCGCCCGAGGCACGGCAATCAATCGCGCAGTCCCAGACCGACGCCCTCGCCGCGTGGGTCATGCAAGGCATGGCGGACACCGTCGCGATCGATACTGATGATCCCGGCGTGCCCGGTCATGGGGCTCTGCGCAGGGATCATCTCCACGTCGTGGCCGCGCTGCGCAAGGCCGATGGCGGTATCGGCGCCGATGTCGCTTTCCAGCTTCAGGTTGTCGGTGCTGTCGAAGAAACTGCGCCCCAGCAAAAAGCGCGGCGTGCTCAGTGCGCGGTCGATGGGCTGGCGATAGTCGATCAGCTGGGTGGCGAGCACCATCTGCGTTTGCGGCTGACCGTCGCCGCCCTGGGTGCCAAAGAAAAAGCGGCGGCCATCGTCCGCCAGATAGCATGACGGGTTGAGGGTATGGGCCGGCCGCTTGCCCGGTGCCCAGCCGTTGACATGGGTCGGATCGGCGTTGAAGCCGGCCGCACGGTTCTGCCACAGCACGCCGGTATCGCCCAGGATGCAGCCTGAACCAAAGTCATGGAACAGACTCTGGATCAGGCAAGCCGTGCGGCCTTGTTCGTCGGTGGCGGCCATCCAGACGGTGTCGGCGGGAAGCCCAGGCTCGTTCCACGGCGCCGCGCGCTGATCGTCGATCGCGGCGGCGTAGCGTTGGATGCTTGCTGGCGACAGACTCGCGGCGAAATCCCACTGTCCGTGAGCCGGATCGCACAATTCGGCATTGCGCCTGAGCAAGCCCTGTTTGATCGCTTCGACCAGCCGGTGATAGTACGCTGCGCTGCCATTGGCGATGTCGGCCAGCGGCCTGTGCTGCAGGGACGCCATCGCCTGCAAGGTGTAAAGCCCCTGGCTCGGCGGCGCCACATTGAACAGCTGCCCCTGACGATAACGCACGCTGAGCGGCGCCACCTCCATCGCCTGAGTGGCGCGCAAATCAGCGCCCGTCAGCCCGCAGTCGAGCCTTGCGAACGCTTCACTGAACGCCTCTGCCAACTCGCCGCGGTAGAAATCCTCGACGCCGTGGCGCGCCAGGTGCCGCAACGTATTTGCCAGCTGTGGCTGACGCAACCTGTCGCCCTCCTGCATCCAGCGGCCATCGGTTTTGCACAGGGCGTGCAGATCGGGCAACTGCTCGATCAGCGGCTGACGCAGGGTTTGCCAGAACAACTGCGATTGCGACACGGCCACGCCTGCCTGCGCAGTGTCAGCGGCGTCTGCGAGCAGGTCCGCCCAGCCCATGCGCGAGCCCCATTGATGGCGGCTGATGTTCGCCGCCGTCTGCCAACTGGCGAGGGCGCCGGCGGTCGTGGCCACTGAGCTCGGCCCGCGCACGCCGATGCTGCCCGCCTCGGGCAAACGCCCCCCGGCCTGACCGATCCCCATGATGGTGCGCACATCGCCGTCGTGGATCATCCACAGGGCATCGCCGCCCAGACCGGTCATGTGCGGAAACACGGCGCTGAGCATCGCGCTGGCCGCCAGCATTGCATCGATCGCCGTACCGCCGGCCTCCAGAATTTGCAGCCCTGCGGCACTGGCGTCGGCGTGTGGAGTGGTGATGACAGCGCGGCGAGAAGTCGCAATCATGAGGCAGGCCCTTTTTAAATTGCTAGCTATTGGATATTTATTGCTAGCAAAGCAAAAGCTGTGCCGTCACTCCGCGCGCTGCGGAAAGCCCCCTCGCCGACCTCAGAACAGCCCCATCTGGCCGCCGATCAAGGTGGCGAAATCGTCCTGCACGAACGGCAGGATGGCATCGGCGATAGGTTGCAGCTGGCGGGTGATGTAGTGGTCGTAGTCGATGGCTGCGCTGCGCACCTCCAGCGGTTCGGGACCTGCGACGGTGATGACGTAGCTGATCCAGCCACGATTCTGATATTGCAGCGGTCGCCCCTGTCTGCGGTTGTAGTCGTCGGCGATCCGCGCGGCGCGCACGTGCGGCGGCACGTTGCGTTCGTAGTCGTCGAGCGCCCGGCGCAGGCGTTTGCGGTAGATCAGTTGATCGTCGAACTCACCCGCCAGCGTGCGCCGCACATAGTCACGCACATAATCCTGATACGGACGCCGATTGAAGATGCGCAGGTAAAGCTCCTGCTGAAACGCCTGTGCCAGTGGCGACCAGTCGGTGCGTACGACTTCCAGGCCCTTGTAGACCATTTCATCTTCGCCGTTGGCGCGGGTGACCAACCCGGCATAACGCTTCTTGCTGCCCTCTTCCGCGCCGCGAATCGTGGGCATCAGGAACCGTTTGAAGTGGGTTTCGAATTGCAGTTCCAGCGCGCTTTCCAGACCGAATTCAGCGCGCAGGTGTTCGCGCCACCACTCGTTGACGCCGCTGACCAGCGGCTTGCCGATCTGCGCGGCCTCTTCCTGCCCGTGCGCCCGTTTGAGCCAGACGAACGTGGAGTCGGTGTCGCCATAAATCACCTCGTAGCCCTGCGCTTCGATGAGCTGCCGGGTCTGGCGCATGATCTGATGCCCGCGCAAGGTGATCGACGACGCCAGACGCGTATCGAAGAAGCGGCAACCACTGGAACCCAGTACGCCGTAAAAGGCGTTCATGATGATTTTCAACGCCTGAGAAAGCGGCGCATTGTGCTCGCGCTTGGCGGCCTCGCGCCCCTCGGCGACCCGGGCGACGATGGCGGGCAGGCAATGTCGGGTGCGCGAGAACCGTGCGCCGCGAAAGCCTTCCACGGACAGGCTGTCATCGGGGTGCTTGACGCCTTCGATCAATCCCACCGGGTCGATGAGAAAGCTGCGGATGATCGAGGGGTACAGGCTCTTGTAATCGAGGACCAGCACCGATTCGTACAGCCCAGGTCGCGAGTCCATGACAAATCCGCCGGGGCTGGCTTCCGGCATGCGCTCGCCCAGGTTGGGCGCGACGAAGCCCTGCCGGTGCATCAGCGGCATGTACAGATGCTCGAAGGCAGCCACCGATCCTCCGCTGCGGTCGGCTGGCAGGCCGGTCACCGTCGCGCGTTCGAGCAAAAAGGTGAGCAGTTCGGTCTTGGCGAAAATGCGCGTCACCAGCTCACAGTCCTTCAGGTTGTAACGCGCGAGCGCAGGCTTGTCCTCGGCGAACATGCGGTTGATTTCGTCCATGCGCTGGTAAGGGTTGTCGATGGCCTTGCCTTCGCCCAACAAGGTCTGCGAGACGTTTTCCAGACTGAACGAAGGGAAACTCCAGGTCGCCGAACGCAAGGCCTCGATGCCATCGATGATCAGGCGTCCGGGGGCGGAGGCGAAAAAGTGGCTGTTGCGCGCCCCGTGCTCGCGCCAGCCCATGACCTCGCCGCCACGGCCGAGGCGCAGCGGCACGTTCAACCGCCGCGAATGTTCGTGCAGCACCCGCAGGTCGAACTGCACGACATTCCAGCCGATGATCGCGTCCGGATCGTGCAACGCCAGCCAGTCATTGAGTCGCTCCAGCAACACCTCGCGGCTGTCGCAGTACTCGAACGCGAAATCGACCTGTGAAGCGTCGCCATTGGGCGGGCCAAGCATGTAAACCTGACGTTCGCCGCAGCCTTCCAGCGCGATCGAATACAGCTCGCCGCGTTCGGTGGTCTCGATGTCCAGCGACACCAGTTTCAGCTGCGGACGGTAATCGGGCGCCGGTTTCATCTGGGTGTCGAGCAACACGCCGTTCTCGTCCGGCGTGCCACTGAATTGCACGGGTGCGGTGATGAAACGCTCCATCAGGTATCGCTCGGGCGGCCGCACGTCGGCTTCGTACAGGTCGACGCTGGCGCTGCGCAGATCCTTTTCCAGATTCATCAGTTGTCGATGCTGGCGCGTGTACAGGCCGAGCACCGGCCGATGCCGGAAATCACACAGCTGCAGCGGCTTGAGTTCAACGTCTTTCTCGTTGCGCAGCACGGCTTCGGCGCGCTCGCGGTGCACCGCGGGAATGAACGCCACAGAGGTCTGCAGCGGCAGGCGGACCTGACGCGGGCCGTCGTCGGTGGCGAGCCAGAACTCCACCTCAGTGCCTGCATCGGTATCACGCCAATGCCGGGTCAGGACAAAACCCTGCTGTAAATCCACCGCTGCAACCTCGAAAACCGCTTCTCAGGAGCGCGATTCTACGGCGATCGGCACGGGAAAGCGCGCGGCGTTACGCTGTTCTCCCCAGCCGAGCAGGATGCCTCGCATGCGTCAGCGTTCAATCGGCGGGGAACAACCCGCGCGCATCGGGTATCACAACCTCACTCGCACATCATCTGAGGGATCCAGCATGCTCGTTCGACGTACCGCTCTGGCCGCTTCTGTCTGGGTTGCACTGCTCGGCAGCCACGCTTTCGCCGCCGAATTTTCCGCCGACGCCTTACTCAAGAAAGCCGAGGCCGAACAGAAGCCGTATCTGGCCACACTCAAGCAATTGGTCGATATCGACACCGGCACCGGACAGGCGGCCGGTCTGAAAACCGTGAGCGCAGTCCTGGTCGAGCGGCTCAAGGCGCTGGGGGCAAGCGTGCAGACCACGCCTGCGACGCCTTCCGCTGGCGATAATATCGTCGGCACTATCAAGGGCAACGGCAGCAAATCGTTCCTGCTGATGATCCATTACGACACCGTGTTCGGACCGGGCACTGCCGCCAGGCGGCCCTTCCGTGTCGACAGCGAACACGCCTACGGCCCGGGCGTTGCCGATGCCAAAGGCGGCGTGGCCATGGTGCTGCACACCCTCAAGTTGCTGCAGGATCAGACATTCAAAGACTTCGGCAGCATCACGGTGCTGTTCAACCCCGATGAAGAAACGGGCTCAGCCGGCTCGAAGAAACTCATTGCCGAACTGGCGGCGCAAAACGATTACGTGTTCTCCTTCGAGCCGCCGGATAAACACGCCGTGACCGTCGCGACCAACGGCATCAACGGCGTCTTCGTCGACGTCAAAGGCAAATCGTCCCACGCAGGTTCCGCGCCGGAGGCCGGGCGTAACGCCGCGATGGAGCTGGCCCATCAGCTGGTACAACTGAAGGACCTCGGCGATCCGGCCAAAGGCACCACGGTGAACTGGACGCTGATCAAGGGCGGCGAAAAGCGCAACATCATCCCGTCCAGCGCAGCCGCCGAGGGCGACATGCGCTATTCCGATCTGAGCGAATCCGACCGGGTGCTTGCCGATGGTCAGCGCATTGTGCAGAGCAGACTGATTGACGGCACCGAGGTGACGTTCCGTCTGGACAAGGGGCGTCCGCCGCTGGTGAAGAACCCGGCCACCGAAAACCTCGCGAAAACCGCGCAAACCCTCTACGGCAAGATCGGCCGCAACCTCGAACCGATCGCCATGCGCTTCGGCACCGACGCCGGCTATGCCTACGTTCCCGACAGCCAGAAACCGGCGGTGCTGGAGACCATGGGCGTCGTCGGCGCGGGATTGCATGCCGACGACGAATACGCCGACCTGTCCAGCATCGCGCCACGGCTGTACCTGACGGCCGCGATGATCATCGAGCTGTCCGGCGGACAATGATCGGCCGACGCGCTGCGGCTCCTCATGCCGTGGCGAGTGCAGACAGAGCACGCGCGCGCCGGGTCATCCCAGCGCGCCGGCGATCCCGGCAACGATCATCTCCACATCGGTCTCATCGATCACCAGTGGCGGCAGCAGGCGGATGGTCTGGCCGCGGGTGACGTTGATCAGCACGCCGAACTCCTGCGCGGCCGTCAGGCACAAATCGCGAATCGGCTGGTTCAATTCGATGCCGATCATCAACCCCAGCCCACGGATGCGGACTACGTTCGGATGGCTGCCGAGTGATTCACGCAGGCGGCGCAGCAGGCGTTCGCCCTGCTCAGCGGCGTTGTGCAGCAAGCCTTGCTGTTCGACGATGTCCAGCACCGTGCAGCCGACGCGGCAGGCCAGCGGATTGCCGCCGAAGGTGCTGCCATGGCTGCCCGGCGTGAACAGACGCGCGACGGCGGCGGACGCCAGGCACGCGCCGATGGGAATGCCATTACCCAGGCCTTTGGCCAATGTCATGACGTCGGGCACGATACCCTCGTGTTCGAAAGCGAACCAGCGCCCCGTGCGGCCGATGCCGGTCTGAATCTCGTCAAGCATCATCAGCCAGCCGTTGTTGCTGCAATGCGCGCGCAATGCCTTCAGGTAGCCCGGTGGCGGCAGCATCACGCCGCCCTCCCCCTGAACCGGTTCGAGCAGCACCGCCACTAGGCGCTCGCCGTAGGTCCTCGTTGCGCGCTGGACGGCGGCCATGTCACCAAACGCGACCTTGATGAATTCACCGGACATCGGCTGATAACCCAGGCGCGCCGTGCCGTTGTCGCTGGCCGACAAGGTGCCCAACGTGCGGCCATGAAAGGCGTTGTCCATGACCAGCACCAGCGGCTGTTCGATGCCCTTGGCCCACCCATGCAGGCGCGCCAGCTTCAGCGCCGTCTCGTTGGCCTCGGCCCCGGAATTGTTGAAGAACACCTGCGCCAGTCCAGAGAGTCGGGTGAGCTTGTGCGCCAACCGCTGCTGCCAGTCGATGCGGTAATGATTCGAGGTGTGCAGGAGCAGACCGGCCTGTTCACTGATGGCCGACACAATCCACGGATGGCTGTGCCCGACGTTGGTCACCGCAACGCCCGCGACGGCGTCCAGATACTGGCGACCGCTGGCGTCCCAGAGTCGCGCGCCCAGGCCTCTGACGAAGCTCAGCGGCAGAGGTTTGTAGGTGTTCATCAGGCAGGCGGCAGTCATTGGCAAAGCTCCATCACAGGTTGTGATGTCAGTATCGTTAGCCGCGATTGCTGTATAAAGATCGACTTTCTTGAGTCACTTTAAAGCGAGGCTTGATAATGGACCTCTTTCAGGCGATGACAGTGTTCGTCAGGGTAGTCGATGGCGGCAGCATGACTGCGGCGGCTCGCCAGTGCGAAATGTCCACAACCATGGTAGGCAATCACCTCAAAGCCCTTGAGCAGCGTCTCGGGGTAAGCCTGCTGCAGCGCACCACTCGCAGACAGAGCCTGACCGAATTCGGCCTGCAGTATTATCGGCGCTGCATTGACGTGCTGGGGTTGGTGGAAGATGCCGAGCGCATGGCCGAACAGGTGCAAACCCAGCCAGGCGGCACGTTACGCATCACCGCTGCGCCGGCTTTCGGCGCGGAACGCCTGGCACCGATGCTCAGCGATTTCCTCCAGCGCTACCCGCAGATCAAGGCCGAAGTCGTCCTGAGCAATCAGCTGATGGATCTGGTCGAGCATGGCTTCGATATCGCCTTCCGCCTGGGCGTGCCGGAAAATTCCGCGCTGATCGCCCGGCCCTTGCAGGACTACACGCTGACCATCTGCGCCTCCCGGCATTACCTGGAGCGGTGCGGCACGCCCGAAACCGCCGCCGAACTGCGCGACCACAACTGCCTGGCGTATGCCTATCCCGCCGGGGACGACTGGCGCGCCGCCGACAAACTCTGGCGGCTGACCGGGCCCGAAGGCGTCGTGGAAGTGCCAGTGTCCGGGTCGATGATCGTCAACAGCTCGCCGGCGCTGCGTCAGGCAGCACTGGCGGGCATGGGCGTGGCGATGTTGCCGGATGTGCTGATCAGTGACGACCTGCAGGCCGGCAAGCTGGTGCCGTTGCTTCAGGATTATCAGCCACCCAGCCGGCCGCTCTGGCTGATGTACCCTCAGGACCGCTACCGCTTGCCCAAGGTCAGGCAGTTCGTGGAATGCGCACTTGAGGCGTGGGGGCGGTAACCCCCAAGCGTCGCCCGACGTGACGGGCAATCCTGCGAGTTCCGCACATTCGAATTGATAACAGGCATGTCGGGTATCAACCGACAGAAATAGTGCCTGAACCCGCGCGTCGATACAGTCATTACAACCCTAATCAAATGAGTCGAGGTTGAAATGTCACGCGCCATCAAATTTCATCGCTTCGGCAAAGCCGATGTGCTGAGTTGCGAAGAACAGCCTGACCGCTTGCCCGGTCCTCAGGAGGTGCTGGTTCGTACCGAGGCCATCGGCATCAGCTGGGACGACGTATTGTGGCGGCAAAACCTGGCCCTGGCCGAGGTCCGCCTGCCCGCAGGCCTTGGTAGCGAAATGGCCGGTATCGTCGAAGCCGTCGGCGCTGACGTGACGGACCTGAACGTCGGCGACAAGGTCGCCAGCTTCAAGGCCATGAGCGCCAACCAGTATCCGGTCTGTGGCGATCACGTCCTGGTGCCGCGCAATGCGCTGACCCGCTACCCGCAAACGCTGACGCCCACCGAGGCCAGCGTGCATTACACGCCGATGCTGCTGGCATACTTCGCGTTCGTTGACCTGGCGAAGGTGCAGCCTGGCCAGACCGTGCTGATCACCGACGCCACGTACAGCCCTGGAATCGCCTTCGTGCAACTGGGCAAGGCGTTGGGCCTGCGGGTGATCGCGGCCACCCAGCACGCCGAGGACCGGGAGTACCTGCTGGCCAATGGCGCCGAACGGGTGATCGTCACCGACGAGGACGACATCTGCCTGCGCATCGATACCGTCACCAAAGGCCAGGGGATCGAAGCGGTGTTCGACGGTCTGGGCGGCATGCAGATGTCAATGCTGGGCGATGTGCTGGCGCCCCGAGGCAGCCTGGTGCTGTATGGCCTGCGCGGCGGTAACAAAACGCCTTTCCCGGCCCTGCAGGCTTTCCGCAAGAACATGCGGTTCTTCGTTCACTGCCTGGAGAACTTCACCGGCAAACCCGAAGCGGGAATCGAACAGGACGGGCCGGCGATGCAACGCGCGCTGGAGGTCATCAATGACCTGACGGCCAAGGGGCTGCTCAAACCCGACATTCATCGCACCTGGCCGTTCGAGCAGTTCGGCAAGGCGCACAACCATCTCGACGACAAACCCGTGCGCGGCCGCGTGGTACTGACGATTCGCTGAACACGCTGTGCTGCAGCTCCCGGCGCAGCGTCCCCCGCTGTCGATTCACCCCTTCCCGGCGTTTACTGAAAGCGAAGGTAAACGCCTGATCCGACCCGCACTTCTCCCCTCGCAAACATCAGGCAACAGTTGTCGGCGCCACGGCCATTGACCCACGGCGGCCGATAGCCACACTCCAGTGAGGAATCTTCAAGCCACCGGCTCGAGCCCTTGCTCATCAGGCTCGACAACACGTCAAAGGAATGACCCATGACCACGCTCGACAACGTTCACCCGCATCCCGCCCATCTGGACTGGATGGCGCAGACCCCGCACCTGGCGGCGTTGCGCATCGACGAATTGATCCTTCCAGGCACACACAATTCAGGCAGCGACAAGCTGTCTCCCAATCTCGGCCTGCCGCAGGAACTGGCTCAGGACGTGTCTCCGTTCGAACAGATGCGTCAGGGCATCCGCGTGCTGGACCTGCGCGTATCGTTTTATGGAAAACACCCGAAAGGCGACCCCAGACGCTTTCAGCTCTTTCACCTGTCATCCTCTGGCCGGACCATTGCGGTCGACATCATCGAGCGCGTGCTGGATTTCTGTCGAGAACTGGAAGCGTCAGGCGCAGCGGCGCGCGACATCATCATCCTCGATTTCCACCAGTTCGACGGATTCACCCCGCAGGCGCACCAGGAATTGCAAGCGTTGCTGAGCAATCGACTGCGCCAGCGACTGCTGCCCAGAGCATCATCCACCCTGACCCTGGAGGAAATCTGGGGCAATCATCCCGGCAAAAACGTGGTGCTGGCCTACGCCCACACCACGCCCGGTGATGATTTCTGGCGCGGCGTCAGCCAGCGCTGGCCCGGCGAGAACCTGTTCAACACCAACACCCTGAAGGCGTTCATCAACGAGGTGGCCGCCGAGTACAAGCCCGCGCATTCACTGGTCGCCGTGCAATGCGCAAAGTATTCACTGCCCCTGCACGCACCCACCGACCTCAGCCACAAGGTGGATCAGTGGTTCGAATCGATCGACGAGAACAGCTTCATTCAGAACTTTTTCATCATCAACACCGACTGGTCGTTGCGCAGCGGGCTGATCGCCAACTGCCGCCACGCCAACCGCATTCGCGCGCAACACAAAGCCAGGCATCCGGACCGGCCGCTGCAGCCGATGCGTCGGGCCGTCAGCAGCGTGTAATCAGCCCCTGCCGGGCAACGCGGGTCAGGTGATGAATCACGGCGTTGGCATGCACTGCGGCTGGCGCCTGAATGACAGCGAGGTCGAATTGATCATTGGCGAAACGCTCCAGTGACTCGCCTGCATCGATGAACTGGATGAGCAAGGCATGAGGACCGTTCTGGCGACGGGGCCAGCCATCCAGATAACGCAGCAGCGTCGGCTGATGGGAACCGCCCAGAAGGATTTTCGGATTACGACGATTGAATTGACTGGCGATAGGAGCCAGGCGAACGAGGGGGCGCGGGTTGGCGTAACTGCTCATAGTGTCTTCTCTGCCTCAGTGTTCCGCTGGGCAGCGGTGAGAGGCAACACCGAACCAGCGCTTTAGCGGTATTTCGACGGCGTTTTCACGTCATCAGGCGCCCCGCAAGTAGCTGTTTAAATCGGCGCATGCGGCATCCTAGAGAAGCCGCACGGGAATTGTCAATTGGCGCTTTGGGTGGCGTTGCAGGCAGGGACGAAAAACCTCTGTCGTCTTCTGATTTGCCTGAGGCGGCGATTCGGGATCGCCGACTTGAGCAGGCCAGGAGACGACAGAGGCGATGAAGCCGGGTTACTTGCTGGCGATCAGCCGGTCCAGCGACAGGCGACCGGCACCTTCGAACAGCACCGCGACGGCGCCTGCAATCAGCGCTAGGCCGAACTCATAACCGTTATTGGCCATGAACAGACCGTTGTGGATGTGCACCGAAAGGATCGCCACCACCAGCATCACGATGATCACCAGCGCGGCAGGACGTGCCAACAGACCGAGGAACAGTGCCAGACCGCCGAAGAATTCAGCGCTACCGGACAGCAGCGCCATCAGATAGCCAGGATTCAGCCCCAGGCTGGCCATGTACTGGCCGGTGCCTTCCAGGCCATAGCCGCCGAACAGACCGAACAGCTTCTGGCTGCCGTGCGCCATCAGGATGATGCCGACGATGATTCGCAGTGCGGTGATGCCGAAGCCGGCGCGAGTGGTGAACAGGGATTTGAGTTGCGCGTTCATGGAGCTAATTCCGTTTGCGTTAGAGAATGGCGCCATCTTAATCGGATTAACAAATATGAAAATCGCAAAAAACGCATCTAAACCATCGAATTATCGAATCTATACCCGTTAACGCGGACGCGCGTCAGGGTCTTCCAGCGAACTGCGCGCCTGGTCATACGCCAGGTAATACTTATTCACGCTGTTGACGTAGCTGACGACGTTCTTGCCGCCCTGCTCCATCGCGACCCGCTCGACCTGAAAAAACCACTGGTTCGGGTTCAGCCCCTGGCGCCTGGCCTCGGTGCGCATGGCCTGTACACGCTCCGGCCCCAGGTTATAGGCCGCCAGCGTGAACGCCATGCGCTCGCGCTCGTTGATCTTCGGGCTGGAGAAAAACTTGCGGCGAATCATCGCCAGGTATTTGCTCGCCGCCTGAACGTTGCCGTCTACATCGTGAATGTTGCCAACGCCGACGCGCTGCGCGGCGGACGGGGTGATCTGCAACAGGCCGGTGGCGCCGCTGCCCCCTTTGGCGCCGGGGTTGAGCGCCGACTCCTTGAACGCCAGCGCGGCCAGGTCCAGCCAGTCCATTTTCTGCGCATCGGCATGCAGTTGCAGGGTTGGACGCAGCTTTTCCAGGCGCAGACGATCGGCTCGCGCCAGTGGGTTGTGGATCTGATACAGATCCTTGTAGGCCTTCTGGAAGGCCACGTCCTGATTGCCGGGCACTTCGTAGGTTTCCAGGAAGCGGTTGACCGCTGCGTGCAGCATCACGGCGTCCTTGCGCACGAACCAGTTCATGTCGCCCGGGTCACTCAGCGCCACCGACCGGTCCAGCCGCAGTCTGGGCATCACCTTGGCCCAACGCTCTGCAATGGGCTGCTCGACCACGGTCAGGTGATAGATCCCGGCCTGAACCATCTCCAGCACATCTTCGACGGCCAGACTGGGATCGACCCACTCGATCTTCACCGGCGGCAGCTTGCGCAACGCAAGCTTTTGGTTGAGCTGAATGATTGCCGCGTCGGCGGCGCTGCCGCTGGTCAGCATCAGCGTGCGCCCGGAAAGCTGCTCGGGGTGTTTGAAGCTGCGCTCGCCCTTGACCCCGACAACCACCAGCGGCACGTGGCTGGCGACCGGTTCGGTGGCGTCGACATAACGGGCGGCACTGGCGTCGAGCAATTCGCCCGGCGCAACCAGATCGCCTTCGCCGCGCTGCAATGCGGCCAGCAACTGATCCTTGGCTTTGGGAATGAGCTTGAGGGTAATTTTCTGGCCATCGCGGGCGTGGCCATTGAGGTATTTCTCGAACGCCTGCAAGCGACAGTATTCGATGCCGACCGGTTCGCCTTTCACTTCACCCGAACTGTTGCGGCTCTGATTGACCAGCACGCGCAACACCTTGCTGCTGCGAATGGCGGCCAGATCGCGCACCTGGTTTTTCTTGATCACCACTGGCGGACCGGCAGGACGAGCCGATGCGTGGGTGGGCACCAGCAACAGGCACAGCAATGAGATCAGAGAGGCTCGGATCATTGACGCTCCGGGAAAAGGCCGAAAATACGGGCTTGAAGCCTGTGCAGGACAGTCACTTGCGCCGCGGCGTGCGCCACGACTGGCAACCTCACAGGGATCTAATAATTCTAAGCAGTTGAACCTGCTTGTTTTTTATCGCTTCAATGGCTCTGGTATTCTTCTCGGCCTCTGGCCTGAGGTAGCACCATGCAATTAATCGACATCGGCGTCAACCTGACAAACGCAAGCTTCGCCAACCGGGAGCGCGAGGTCCTGGACCGCGCGTACGCCGCGGGCGTCGAGCAATTGGTGCTCACCGGCACTGACGTCGAAAGCAGCGAACAGGCGCTGCAACTGACCCGCCAGCTGGACGAAAGCGGCCAGCGTCTGTTCAGCACCGCGGGCATCCATCCGCATTCGGCAAGCGCCTGGACGTCAGCAACCGAGAAACAGTTGCAGGCCCTGCTGAACGAAAAACCGGTGTGCGCAGTGGGCGAATGCGGGCTGGATTTCAACCGCGACTTCTCGCCGCGGGCGCAACAGGAAAAGGTGCTGGAGGCGCACCTGGCACTGGCCGTCTCCTTGCAGATGCCGGTGTTTTTGCATGAGCGTGATGCCGATGAACGCCTGCTGGCGATTCTGCGCGATTACCGCGATCACCTGCCCGCGGCCGTGGTGCACTGCTTCACCGGCGAAAAACGTGCGCTGTTCAATTATCTGGACATGGACCTGCATATCGGCATCACTGGCTGGATCTGCGACGAACGACGCGGCACCCACCTGCATCCGCTTGTGCGCGACATCCCCCGTGGCCGCCTGATGCTGGAGAGCGACGCGCCCTACCTGCTGCCCCGTACGTTGCGGCCAAAACCGAAAAACGGCCGGAACGAACCTGCCTACCTGCCCGAAGTGCTGCGCGAAGTCGCCCTGCACCGGGGCGAAAGCGAGGCCGATGTCGCCGCCCACACAACGGCGTGCGCACGTGCATTCTTCGGATTGCCGAACCTGACGGACTGATACAGCCGTTTCGCACCCGATCCGTCGGGTTGCCTGACCTTCTTTAAAGATCAGCCTGAGCCAGAGGCGACTGAGCAGTCGCCCTCGCAGGCCAGCGCACGCCTGTCCTTTTCCCATGAACATAAGTGCACCGGTGAAACCTTGATGCAGATCAACGCCGGTGACCTGCACAGTTGAGAAAATACTGGCACCTTGCCTTATCACGTGCATCCACAGAAGAGCTTTATCATGAGCCGCTGGCTGAGCAACATTTCCCTGAAATACAAGTTCTGGGCGGTCAATGCCGTCGCTTTCGTGACCACCCTGCTGCTGGTGTTGTATGCCCTGCAGCTTGAGCAACGCAGCCGGGCCGACGATGCACGTAACGCGGCCCGGTCCCAGGCGACGCTGCTCTCGGCCTGGCCCGTCGGCCAGCCGCTGCCGAGGGCGGAGGGTCTGCTGATTTTCCAGGCGGGCCAGGCGCCACAGCTCAACGGTCAGGCCCTGACGGAACTGGCACAGGCCAGCGGCTGGATCGAGCTGTCAGGCGCTGCGTTATTGAACGATGTCCCCGTGATCGGCGCTCAGGTGGTGACCTTGGGTGACCGCCGTGTCGCAGTGCTGGCTGCTGCGCCTGACCTGCCGCAACTGCTGGCCGACCACTTCAGTCATTACGCGATCGCGGTGTTCATCCTGATGCTGGCCATGCTCAGCGCATCGCAATTGCTGATCCGTTTTCTGCTCACCCACCTCAATACCCTCAAGGACGTGATGCTCCACGTCGAGAAAAGCGGCGACCTCTGTGCCCGGGTGCCGCTGGTCGGTGAAGATGAGGTCGGGCAGATGGCCAAGGCGTTCAATGCGATGCAGGCCGGTTATCAGCGCATTGTCGCAACCGTGGCGCAGTCCGCCGCGCAACTGGATCAGGGCGCCGTGCACCTGGCAGCGGGCATGAGCGATGTGCGTCAAGGCATGCTGGGCCAGCAGAGCGAGACCGATCAGGTCGCCACCGCAATCAATGAAATGACGGCAACGGTCCATCACATTGCCCAGCACGCCAGCGCCACCCGCGATCAGTCGCAGAACGCCGACACCCTGGCCGGAACCGGCAAGGACGTCGTGGATCGGGTGCAGACGTCCATCGCGGGGCTGTCCAGCGGCGTGCAGCAAACGGCGGGCATGATTCAGCGGCTGGCCGAGGACAGCCAGAAGATCAACGGCGTGGTGAACGTGATTCACAGCATCGCCGAGCAGACCAACCTGTTGGCACTCAATGCGGCAATCGAGGCGGCACGGGCCGGGGAAATGGGACGCGGCTTTGCCGTGGTGGCCGATGAAGTGCGTAACCTTGCCAGGCGCGTACAGACCTCGACCGATGAAATCACCACGATGGTCTCGGCGCTGCAGGCCGGCACCCGTGACGCCGTGGACTTCATGCAGGAAAGCTCGTACAAGGCCGATGACTGCGTGCAGCATGCACGCGAGGCCGGGCAGGCGCTGGCCGCGATCACCGAGGCGGTGGCGCAGATGCGTGAGAACAATACCCAGATCGCCGTTGCCGCGCAGCAACAGAGTCAGGTGGCTGAAGAGATGAACCGGGCAGTGGTCAGTATCCGTGACGTCACCGAGCGCACCGTGCGCCAGACGCTGGATTCGGCCAGCACCAGCGATGAACTGGCGACACTCGCCGGCGCGCTGAACTCAGCCATCGGCCAGCTGCAATTGCGTGGCTGATGATCGATCCACCAGCGGCAACGCCCGCGACCACGATTGACTGACACTGCTGCGCCCTATCACGGCCATAGCGAACGTCGATTCGCCGAGCTGAACTGTCGAGCCTATGCTGACTCTATCGAAAACACTTCTTATTAGTTTTTACGGAGGGTCAGCATCATGCCCAAGTTCATTGCCAACCTGCACATCGACGACTTTTTCAGCGCTGCGAGCAAGTCCGGCCTCTCGTCGAATCTGGTGGTCTCTTCCATTGCGTTCCCGCTGTCGATCGTCTCAGGCCTTCTGCTGCTCGACGGCGTGCTCAATGCGAGCGTGACCTCCGCCGCCATCGGCGCGCTGGGTCTGGTGGCGGCCCAGGCCATCAAAGCCCGAGCCCAGTAAGGTCTCGGGCGTGGCCCACGCAGGTCGTTTCACGTCAACGAAGCAGGGTGACCAACGCACCCTCAGCCAAACACCGTCACCGTCTGGCGACTGATCGCCACCAACTCGCCCTTGGGCGTCCACAACCCTGCCGCGACATGACCATAGCCGTCACGTGCATGCTCGATCACCGCCTTGTATTGCGTCCAGTCGCGGGTGGTCATCGCCGGCAACGGCTGCACGAACTCAATGGTCCAGGTCAATGAACTGCCCGGCGCAGGTCTGGCCAGATGTGCCAGCACCGCAGGCGGCCAGGTATCGACCAACGCCAACAGGTGCGCTTCGGTCAGCGCTTCTTCCTCGACGTCACGCAACCGCGCATACCCGCCGATAGCCCGGGATTTCGTATTGGAAAACGGCATGCCGCCCAGCGCCCAGCGCATGTCCATGAACCGCAGGTATTCCGGCATCGCGCCGGCGATGAAGGGCAGCGCGGGCGACTCCAGCACCGGCTTGAATGCGGGCGCAGGCTCAGCATTCACGCTGACCGATGATTCCCGCGCCGCACCGAAGCTGCCCTGTATCAGCGTCATCACTTCGCCGTTCTGAATCGCGCGCCCCAGCACCTGGCTGACCGCCTTGCCCTCGCGCAGGATTTCGACTTCGAAAGCAATCGGCACATCGATCGCAGGCGGCCCGATGAAGGAAATCGCCAGTGAGCGCACCGGCCGACCAGGCGCAACCCTGGCCTGCATCGCCTCGTAGACCAGCGCCGCCATCAGGCCGCCAAAACACGAGCGACCCTGAGACCAGGATGAAGGCACGCTGACGGATTGAGGATGGTCGTGTACAGCGTCGAGCAATTCGGAAAACTTCATGCGCACTCCATGGCGGGCGGGCGTCGGACATTTCCCGATGTTAGCGAGGCAAGATCCGCAGGACAGGGCTCATAAGTGCCAATCCTGCGGACAGTTCAGATCAATGGCCGGGACGTTTACCAAAACAGGCGTCGGACAGACGCTCCAGTTCCCGGTCGGATTTTTCCTCGGCGCGGTGAATCGCCAGCTCCCATCCGGCCACGCAAGGGGCCAGGTCCGGGTGATGGCGCGCCTGCTCCAGCCACTGCAGATGATCGTGCCAGTCGCCGAGTGCGCCTTGTGCGGCTTTGAGGCGTTTCTGCATGCCCTTGGGCTGATGGCTGAGCTCGGGGTAAGCCTCGGCGGCGTAGCGCACACGCTTGATCAGCAGGCGCAGGCGATGACGGTCATGGTCCGGATCGGCCATGGCCTCGCGCAGCTTCTTCCATTGCTTGTCCATGCGTTTCTCGATGCGCTGGCGCAATTTGCGCAGCAGCCCGTGGCGCTGCTGCGCGCGCAAAAAGGACGGCAACTGATCCAGCACGCCAAACAGCCGATTGAGCTCGGCGGATGTCGCCACGTTCGGGCACGCGGCATCCAGAAAGGTGGTGCGCTTGCGTGCGGCCCGGTCCAGCCCCTGCTCGCTGAGAAACGCCGCCAGCACCTGCATGTCTCGCAACGGCGTGGTCAGGTCGCCGACGCCCTTGGCGGCTTCTTCGATCTGATCCATCCCGGGCAACCCGCGCAACGGTCGCAGCACGCTGCGAAGCCGCCGCACAGTGGTGCGCAGATCATGCAGGGCTTCGCTGTCGGTGGACGCTGCCAGCCGCGCGTGGCAGGCCAGCAACTTGACGTTGAGACTGAAAATCTCGGCGATCAGATGATCGACCATGGCAGACATGACACGCTCCTTAAGAATGTGGCTACTTGGCCCTCATCGTAGACAAGCGCCAAGGCAAGCTGCGCCGCAGGCGCTTCAAGCGGCGCCGCAATTGCGCCGTTGAGCCGGACGCGCCGGCATAACGCTGGGCCTGGAATTCATCGACGAAGCCTTCGATCGCTTCGGCGTGCTGGGGAAAATGCAACGCCGCGCGCCGGGCAAAAGCCTGAGCGCCCTCGCCTTGCTGACGCTTGAGACCATGGCGCGCGAGCAACCGTTCGAAGCGATTGAACAGGCGCAGCTGAGAATCGCTTTCCCGACGCCACGGCTTGAGCAGCCACAACGCCAGCAGCCCGAGAATCGCCAGGCCGGAGCCTGCGAACACCGGCGCCTGGACACCGGAGAACCAGCGACCCAGCACCTGCAACTGCTGCTGGCCCTGATAGCCGAGCACCCAGCGCTGCCAGCCATAATTGAGGTTATCCCAACTCATGCGCAGGGCATTGACCCAGGCCAGGTGCCGATAGCGCAAGGCGGACATGGGTGAATCGGCGAGAAACTCTTCGCCCGACGCCAGCGCCTGTTCCAGCCCCTGTTCGATGCGTGCAGGTGCCACCGCAGCGGTCGGGTCGACGCTGCGCCAGCCGACGCCTGCCTGCCAATACTCGACCCAGGCATGCGCATCGAATTGCCGCACGCTGATGTAATTGCCGTCCGGGTTCAGCTCGCCGCCCTGGTAGCCGGCCACTACGCGCGCCGGAACGCCCGCGGCGCGCAGGGCGAAGGTCATCGCCCCGGCATAATGCGCGCAGAAGCCGCTGCGGCTGGCGAACAGGAAATCATCGATGCTGTTGGGGCCAAGCGTCGGTGGCTTGAGTGTGTAATGGAACGGCTGCTCGGTGAAGTACGACAGCATGGCGTCCACCAGCGCATCCGTCCTGGGGTAGCGACGATGCAGATCGGCGGCCCATTCGCGGGCCTCGGGATTGCCTTTGGCGGGCAGTTGCAAAGCCTGCGAACGGGCGCTGTCACTGAGCGTGGTTTCGCGGACAGCGTCGGGCCATGACACAACGTTGTAGAGCATCGACTGCTCGACAGGACGTCGGCGCTGCCAGCGAAAATCGCTCATCTGCCGCGCACCGGCCAGGTCGGTCTGCCCGACGTCCATCGTCATCAACCAGGGCTTGCCGGTGGGCTCCAGCACGATGCTGTAAGCGATCTGCTCGCCCGCACGACGCCAGTCCGGCGCGTCCGGCACCTGCGCGCGGGAAGATTGCGACCAGCGCCGGCCGTCGAACTGCTCCAGCGTCAGGGCGCGCCAGTATTGCTGGCTGCGCGGTGGCACGGGGCCATCGAAGCTGGCCCGAAACACCAGCGAGGCTGACTTGCTCAACTCGGCGATGTCCCCCGGCGCCATGCTGTCGGACAACCCCGTCAACGCCTTGTTGCTGGGCTGCGGCAGCGACCAGAGCGGGTCCAGCCGAGGAAAGAACAGAAACAACAGCAGCATCAGCGGCACTGCCTGCAGCAACAGCTTGGCGGCGAGCATCAGCGTGCCCGCAGGCTTGCTTGCAAGGTTCGATTGCTGCAGCCCGATCAGCGCTGCCAGCAGCGTCGCGATCGGCAGCAGCGTGAACAGCCCCCACAGCAGCGCATCCTCGAACAGGTAGCCCACCGCGACGCAGAAGAAGCCCAGAAAGATGAGCACCAGCGCATCGCGCCGGGTCTGCATTTCGAGCATCTTCAGGATGAACGCCGCGATCAGCAGCGCCGCCCCGGCGTCCAGCCCGATCAGGCTGCCACGCGCCAGGAAGATGCCGCCCGCAGTGCCGACCAACAGGCCCGACTTGATCCACGTGCCGGGCATGCGCACGCGCATGCGGAAGATTTGAATGCGCCAGAATGTGCACACCAGCCACAGAATGATCAGCGCCACGGGCACGTGCAGCGCGAACGGCACAATCACCAGCGCCTGCGCGATCAGCAGCCAGTTCAGGCTGATCCGCGGGATCGGCTGGGCCAGTTGGGTCGACGTCATGGCGATGCCCTGTTCATGCCCGCACGCCATACAGGGCGAGCTGGCGCAGGCAGGCTTCGCGATGTGCGTCGCCGCTGTCCACCGCCGAGAGAGAATTCGGCAGGCGCAGCGCAAACGGCTGTTGGCGCTGGGACAGTTCGAGAACCCAGTAACACAGGCGCGACAGACGCTCCTCGATGTCACCGCCCAGGGCCATGAAGTCCAGGCACAGGTCATGGCCGCTCAGATCGCTGAATTCCTTGACCATCAGGCCTTGCCCGCGCGACCAGGCTTTCCAGTGCATGCGCCGCATCGAGTCGCCGGGCTGCCACGGGCGCAGTCCCTGGTAATCATCGACGCCCTGACCCTGAGTGGCCTGACCGTCATCCTGCGCATGGGGTTGCACGCCCTGCAGCAGCGGCATCGTTCCGGCCACCGGGCGCGGGTAGATCAACACCGTCTGCTCCAGATCGAGCCAGGTCCAGGCACGAAAGATCCCCAGCGGAAACACACTTTCCACGCGCAGACGCGGCGCGCGCAGCCAGCCACGGTTGAGCGCCGGCAGCGTCAGGGCGATCTCCACCTGACGCTCGGCCTCGACGTCGGTCTGCTCCAGATGTTCGCTGTCCCAACCCAGCGCGATGGCCTGATGGCCGCGTTCGGCGCTTTCCAGCCGCAGGCGCAGTTGCACCGGCTCGCCGACGAACACCGAGCGCGCACTGCCGGCGCTGAGGATCAGCCCGCTGAAGTTGCGATACGTATGAAGGATGGCGAGCACGCCGACCGACAGCATGAGGAAGGTCAACCCGTAGGCGAGGCTGTTCTGGTAATTGATCGACACCAGCAGCAGCAAAAACAGCACGAAGGCGTAGGTGCCGCCAACGCGGGTCGGCAGGATGAAAATTCGGCGGTGATCCAGCTCGATCCGCGAAGCGGGAGGAATGCGACGTCCTACCCAGCGCTGCCAGACCGGTTTGAACTTTTCGATCAAAGCACCGGCACCTCACGCAGCAGCCATTGAACCAACGCCCCGCCGCCATGCCCGGTGGGGTCCGTACGCTCGCGCAGGCGATGCCCGATCACCGCGGGGAGAATCGCCTGAACGTCTTCGGGAATCACATAATCGCGGCCAGCCAGCAAGGCCCACGCCCGCGCCGCCGACAGAATCGCCAGGCTCGCCCGGGGTGAAAGGCCGTAGGCGAACTGCGGCTGGCTGCGCGTGGCATCCACCAGCCGCAGCACGTAATCCACCAGCGCGTCGCTGGCGCGCACCTGCCGTGCCTCTGCCTGCAAGGCCGCCAGCCCGGCGTGATCGAGGACCGGCTCGATACGCGGCAACAGCTCGCGCCGGGACTCGCCCAGCAACAACGCGCGCTCCGCCGACCGGGCCGGATAACCCAGCGACAGACGCATCAGAAAACGATCCAGCTGGGACTCGGGCAAGGCGAAGGTACCGCCCTGGCTAAAGGGGTTCTGGGTGGCGATGACGAAGAAAGGCTCGGGCAGCAAACGGGTTGCGCCCTCAATCGTCACCTGCCCTTCTTCCATGGCCTCTAGCAGTGCGCTCTGACTTTTTGGCGTGGCGCGGTTGATCTCGTCCGCTAACACCAGTTCGGCGAAGATCGGCCCCGGATGGAAAGTGAACTGCCCGGTTTCCCGGTCGAAAATCGAGGTGCCGAGGATGTCGCCCGGCAGCAGGTCGGAGGTGAACTGGATCCGCTGGAAGCTTAAACCCAGCACCCGCGCGAGGGTATGGCTGAGCGTAGTCTTGCCCATGCCGGGCAGATCTTCGATCAGCAGATGGCCGCCGCCCAGCAGGCAGGTCATCGCCAGGCGAACCTGGGGCTCCTTGCCCAGCACCACTTCATTGATCGCGTTTAAACACGCATCCAGTTTTCTGCCCATCGGAAGGCCTCCCCAGGCGACTGCTTATGGCTAGTAGGACTGCAGAAAATGCCAGACGTGCAGCCACTTTAAAGTCAGCGTAGGCGTTTTCGCCAGCGCGCAGGAAGGGATTGGGAAGGATTTATTGCGAAGCGGCTGTGGAAGCGAGCGTGCCCACTCCCACAGCGCCGGGCGAGGCGTTTGGAACCGGTTTACCGTCCGGCGCGGGACTCACGAATATAGAAGCGGGCTTTTTCAGCCTTTTCCGAGCAACCTTCGAACGCTTCGAACTGCTGCTGGGTCTTCGCGCCGGTCAACAACGACAGGGCCTTGGAGTAGCTGACCGTGCCTGCAAAGCCTTCGGCCTTGGCCAGATCCAGCTCGTGCCAGGCGGCATCGAGTTGCGTGCCGCAGGTATCGCGGTAAGCGGTTTTACCGGCGCAACCAGTGAGAACCAACGCCAACAGGGGCAGGCAGATCCACGCTTTCATGGGGTGTTACCTCAACAATGGAAATCGACGTTGCCGGTTTGACGATACTGCGATGCAAAAGTGCCATACCGGGACGGCGCAGCGTATCCGATTCTGCGACCGGCTTGGCAATGTAGCGGGTCAGTCATCCTCCAAGCCTGTGTCCACGCCCGGCGTTACGGTGCGGGGGCGTAGTGCATGTCGCCGTTGCCGAACGACCAGTTCTCGCGTTTGGTTTCCACCAGGTTGATCCACACATCTTCCTGTCGCAGACCGGTGCGCTCGTGGATCCCCTGCGCCACCGCCTTGTAGAACGCCTTCTTGACCTCGGTCGTGCGTCCCTCATTCCAGGTGATCTGGATGAACACGATGTCCGGCGTGTAGGTGACGCCCAGATACCCTTCGGCGGGATAGACCAACTCCTCGGCGGTGTGACGGTGGATGATCTGAAACCGGTCATGCTCGGGCACGCTGGCGGTGGTGCGCATCGCCTGGTAGATGACGTCGCCGATGGCGGCAATGGTCTGGGCAGGTGTCTGAGCGGCAACATCGATTCTGACGAGGGGCATGATGCGATCCTTTTTTGTGGTTGAAATGGCGGACGTTCTATGTGCGTTACCCGGCTGCTGATGCCCACACGCTATGCCTGGCGCCGGATTTGAGCAAGCGAATTTAGCGGGCGGTCGTCATCTTGATGGGCGATGCGATCTGCAGCGCATTGCAGGCCCTATCCCTGAGGAGGATGTACAACAGCAGATGATTCGCGGCAGCCTTGGGCGTAGGGTAGAACCTTTGCGGTGGGGGGCAGGCAAATGAAAAAACGAATCGCGCTGGTGCTGGGATCCGGCGGTGCCAGAGGCTATGCGCATATCGGGGTGATCGAAGAACTGGAGCGCCGCGGTTACGACATCGCCTGCATCGCCGGCTGTTCGATGGGCGCGGTGGTTGGCGGGATTTACGCGGCCGGCAAGCTGCCCGAGTACAAGGCGTGGATCGAGAGCCTCGATTACCTCGATGTGCTGCGGCTGGTGGACGTGAGTTTCCGCCTGGGCGCCATTCGCGGCGAAAAGGTCTTCGGCAAGATTCGCGAGATCGTCGGCGAGGTCAACATCGAGGACCTGCGCATTCCCTACACCGCCGTGGCCACCGACCTCACCAACCAACAGGAAATCTGGTTTCAGGAAGGTAATCTGCATTCGGCGATGCGCGCTTCGGCGGCCATTCCGAGCCTGTTCACCCCTGTGGTTCAGGGCAATCGCACGCTGGTCGACGGTGGCTTGCTCAACCCGTTGCCGATCGTGCCGGTGGTGTCCAGCCACTGCGACCTGATCGTTGCGGTCAACCTCAACTCGACCAACCAGAAACATTACCAGTTGCCAGTGATCGAGCGACCGCCCGCGGTGAAGAAGCGCTTCGACAGCCTGATCAACTCCATCGGCTCGCACCTGCCGTTCCGGCGCAAACTGGAGGTCGCGGGCGGCGACGTGCTGCGGCTGCAGCAGGACAGCCTCAAGGCCACGGCTGCGACGATCGCCAATCCCTGGTTGGCGGGCGACAGCGAGTCTGCCGATCCTCAGGGCCAGCAACCTGCCGCTGCGCCACAGGCCGCCGGCGCGCCGAAGTCCGCCAGCGGCTCGATCATCGTCGACAACGTCGGGCCCGCCTCCCTGCTCGACCTGATCAACCAGAGCTTCGAAGTCATGCAGACGTCGTTGGCGCAATACAAGATTGCCGGTTATCCGCCGGACATCCTGATCAACGTGCCCAAGCGGGTCTGTCGGTTCTTCGAGTTCTACAAGGCGCCGGAACTGATCGCCCTGGGTCGGGAAATCGCCCGGGATACGCTGGACCGCTACGAGCGGGAGCATTGAGCGTCCCGGCCGTGGCGACGCGCATCAGCCTTCCATCAACCGATACCCCACGCCCGCCTCGGTGACGATGAAGCGTGGCGCGGCCGGATCGTCCGCCAGTTTCTGACGGAGGTGGCCGACCACGATGCGCAGGTAATGGGTGTCCTCCACATGGGTCGGGCCCCAGATGTCCTTGAGCAGTTGCTGCTGGGTGATGACGCGGCCCGGATGCCGTGCCAGTTGAGCCAGCACCGCATATTCTTTGCGAGTCAGCGCGACTTCAACGCCGTCCAGCGACACCCGCCGATACGCCAGATCGACCGTCAGCGGCCCGATCACCAGCGCCGCTTCCACTTTCCCGCTCTCCGGCGCCTGACGCAACAACGCGCGGATGCGCGCCAGAAACTCCTGAATGCCGAACGGTTTGGTCACGTAGTCGTTGGCGCCGGAGTCCAGCGCACGCACCTTCTCGCCTTCGCTGGCGCGCACCGACAACACCAGCACCGGCACCGCCGACCACTCGCGGAACTGGCTCAGCACATCCTGGCCGTCCATGTCGGGCAAGCCCAGGTCCAGCACCAGCAGATCGGGTTTGTTCAGCGCCGCTTGCGTCAGACCTTCACTGCCAGTGCCGGCTTCGAGCACTTTGTAGCCTTGTGATGCGAGGCTGATCCGCAGGAATTTGCGAATCTGCGGCTCGTCATCGATCACCAGAATGGTCGCCGTCTGGCTCATGCTTTTCCCGTTACTCGTCAGATTCGATTTTAAAACAGCAGCGTACCCGGCAAACGATCAGACCGCCTGCTCGATTTCAGCCTGAGGCTGCGCCTGCAGCGGCAAATGCAGGCTGATGCACGTGCCGCGGCCTTCGATGCCGTCCGCGACACTGATGCGTCCGCCATGGGCGCCGACCATGCCCTGACAGATCGCCAGCCCGAGCCCTGTGCCCTGCCCGCCCCGGTCGCCGCGTGCAGCGGTGTAAAACATGTCGAAAATCTTCGCCCGCTCGTCTTCGGGAATGCCCGGCCCTTCGTCGCTGACGGCGAACACCAGTTCGTCGGCCTCGACCCGCACGGCCATCTGCAGGCGACCGTGAACCGGCGAAAAGCGTGCGGCATTTTCCAGCACGTTGATCAGCGCCTGCTCGATCAGCGCGGCATGCACATAGAGCAGCGGCAGCTCAAGCGGCACATCGGTCTCGATGTGCAGCGGCGCCAGCACCGCGCGCAGTCGATTCAGCGCACTGCCGACGATGTCTCCGGGCGATACCCAGTCGCGCGCCAGCTTCAATGCGCCGTGGCCCAGGCGGGTCATGTCCAGCAGGTTCTGAATGTAACGATCCAGCCGCTCGGCCTCGTCGCGCGTGCCCTCGAGCAACTCGCGCCGGTCTTCCAGCGGGATCGCTTCACCCAATGCCAACAGGCTGTCGATGCTGCCGCGCATGGCCGTCAACGGGGTGCGCAGGTCGTGTGACACCGAAGCCAGCAACGCGCTGCGCAGCTGTTCGGTTTCGCCGTGCAGACGCGCGGCCTCCAGATCCTGCGCCAGGCGTGCCCGCGCCAGCGCCTGCCCGAGCGGCTGACTGAGTGCGCCCAGCAGGCGCCGACGCTGGGGGCTGAAGCTCTGCCCGTCTCGCGGCCTGACGCCGAGCAGCGCCAAGGGTGCATCGTCGACCCACAATGGCAGCCACCACCAATTGCCCGACGGCAGCGTGCCGGTGCCCCGACCTGCCGGCTGGCCGTGCTGCCAGGCCCAGTCGGCGGCCGCGCGCTCGGACCCGGAAAACTCCAGCGAGCCCCCGACTTCGATTTTCCAGCCCTGCTGACCATCGCGGTCCAGCACGCAGATCTGCAATTCGCGCCAGTCGGCCAGATGGTGCTCCGCCGCGCTGAGCACTGCCTGACGATCGGTGGCGGCGGTCAGGCGCTTGGACAGGTCAAGCAGCTCGCTGGTCTCTTCCTGAGTGTCGCGCAACGCCTGCAGCTGACGCCGCTGGCGAGCGGCGAGATTGCCGGTCAGCGCCGCCATCAACAGGAAAAACAACAGCGTCAGCACGTCTTCTTCGCGCTGGATGCTCAAGGAAAAGTTGGGCGGTATGAACAGAAAGTCATAGGCCAGAAACGACAGCACCGAGCAGACCATCGCAGGGCCCACGCTGCTGCGCACCGCCACCAGCAGCACGGCCGCGAGAAACACCAGCGAGATATTCGGCAGCGCGAGGACGCTGGACACCGCCCATGCCAGCGCACTGGCCCCCACCGTGGCCAGCACGGCCAGCAGATAATCGAACCAGACGAGTGGGTGCGGTGAAGCCGAGCGGGCCTGATCGGGCCGCGCTTCGCTGTCGAGCACGTTAATCTCAAGGCCGTGGGCGTTGCGCAGCAGTCGCGAGGCCAGGCCGCCACCGAACAGCCGACGGCGCAGCAACGGCCGCGACTGACCGACCAGCACCAGACTGGCGCGGCGCTCAGCGGCATGCTGGATGAGAGCTTTCGCCACCTCGGGCGCACGCAGCACCACGACTTCTCCGCCCAGCCGCTCGGCGAGCTGCTGCGCACTCTGCAGGCGAGCGCGTGCCAGTTCGTCGAAGAAGCGGCCGTTGTCGACGTGCACCAGACTCCACGGCAGGTGCCGCCGCTGAGCGACCCGGCTGGCGTGGCGCACCAGTCGGTCGGCCTGATCGTCGCCGTCGATGCCCACCAGCAAACGGCCTCGCACCGCAGGCGCGGCCTGCCCCATCTGGCGATAGCCCAGCGCAAGATCGTTGTCCACCTGAGCGGCCGCCGTCTGCATCGCCAGCTCGCGCAACGCCGTCAGATTGGTCTGGGTGAAAAACGCGTCGATGGCCGCCCTCGCCTGCTCGGGCACGTAGACCTTGCCATCGCGCAGACGCTCCAGCAGTTCGCGCGGCGGCAGGTCGATCAGCACCAGTTCGTAGGCTTCCTGCAGCACCCAGTCGGGCAGCGTTTCGCGCACCTGCACGCCGGTGATGCCGCGAACCTGATCGTTGAGGCTTTCCAGATGCTGCACATTGACCGTGGTGTAAACGTCAATGCCGGCCGACAACAGCTCCTGAATGTCCTGCCAGCGCTTGGCGTGTCGGCTGCCGGGGGCGTTGGTGTGCGCCAGTTCGTCGACCAGCACCAGTTTGGGCCGGGCCAGCAGCAGGCCGTCCAGGTCCATTTCTTCGAGCATCACGCCGCGGTATTCGCTACGCAGCATCGGCTGCTGAGGCAGGCCGACGAGCAAGGACTCGGTTTCGGCGCGGCCGTGGGTTTCGACCACGCCCACGCGCAGCACCACGCCCTGGCGCAGTTGCGTGTGGGCGGCCTGGAGCATGGCGTAGGTCTTGCCCACGCCCGGCGCTGCGCCCAGGAACACTTTCAACCGGCCCCGGTCGTCCCGGGGCAGATCGGCCAGCAAAGCGTCCGCGCGGCTGTTTGAGTTCACGAAGATAATCCTGTTGCGTTGTCGCGATTCAAAGTGTGCTTCCCGGTGCCTGACAAAAAATAAATGGTGGCAGCGAGCTTGATCGCGAAGAGGCCAGTGCATTCAGCAAAAAATGTGTCGCCTGAACCTTAGTCTTCGCGAGCAAGCTCGCTGCCACTGGCTGCCTTGTACAGTGACTCTGCCAATCAATTCACGACTTTGCCAGACGTCAATGCTTCCAGGCTCTGGTTCAGCGCCAGCACATTGACCACGGGCGGGCCGATCAGCGGGTTGTAGGTGTTGGCCGCGATGAGCTTGTGCACCGAATCGCCTGGCAGATGACGCGCCGCCGCAATCCGCGCCACCTGATAATCCGCCGCCTCTGGTGACAGGTGCGGGTCCAGACCGCTGCCGGAGGTGGTCAGCAGGTTCAGCGGCACCGGGCCCTGGTTATCGACCTTCTGCTTCGCTGCCTCGTCGCCGATGCGTGTCGCCAGCGCCGGGTTGCTTGGCGACAGGTTGCTCGCCCCGCTCGCGACGGTGGCATAAGCGCCGGCGGACGGACGCGGATGAAACCATTGTTCGCCGCTGAAATCCTGCGCAATCAGCTCCGAGCCCCGGACTTTGTCCTGATCGTCGTACACCAGGCTGCCGTTGGCCTGCTCCGGGAAAGCCACTTGCGCAACACCGGTGACCATCAGCGGATAAGCCACGCCGGTGATCAGGGTCATCAGAACGATCAGGCTCACGGCCGGACGCAATACACTGGACATCATTCATTCCTCATTCGAAAAAGGTGACTGCGGGCATGGGCCGCCCGCAGTGCAGGCAGTCGGTCAAACCAGATGCAACGCCGTCAGCAGCAGGTCGATGGCTTTGATCCCCACGAACGGCACGACGATCCCGCCCAGCCCGTAGACCAGCAGGTTGCGTCGCAGAAGGTGCGCCGCGCTGGCCGCCTGCACGCGCACGCCACGCAGTGCCAGTGGAATCAGCACCACGATGATCAACGCGTTGAAGACGATCGCCGAGAGAATCGCGCTCTGCGGGCTGGCCAGGTGCATGATGTTGAGCACACCCAGTTGCGGATAGATGGCCGCGAACAGCGCCGGCAGGATCGCGAAGTATTTCGCCACGTCGTTGGCAATCGAGAACGTGGTCAGCGCGCCGCGGGTAACCAGCAACTCCTTGCCGATCTGCACCACGTCGAGCAGCTTGGTCGGATCGCTGTCCAGATCCACCATATTCGCCGCTTCGCGTGCAGCCTGAGTGCCATCGTTCATCGCCATGCCGACGTCAGCCTGGGCCAGTGCGGGGGCGTCGTTGGCGCCGTCGCCGCACATCGCCACCAGACGGCCGTCGTTCTGTTCCTGACGAATGCGCTCGAGTTTCTTCTCCGGCGTGGCCTCGGCGATGACGTCGTCGACGCCCGCTTCGGCAGCAATCGCAGCAGCGGTCAGCGGGTTATCGCCCGTCACCATCACCGTGCGGATCCCCAACTTGCGCAACTCGTCGAACCGCTCGCGAATCCCCGGCTTGACCACGTCCTTGAGATGAACGGCGCCCAACAGCTTGCCGTCGCCGCACACCAGCAGCGGCGTGCCACCGGTCTTGGCGATCTTGTCGATCTCGCGGGACAGGGTCAGCGGCAGATCGGCGCGGTCGCGGCCGAGGAACTTGAGCAGTGAATCGACCGCCCCCTTGCGGTACACGCGGCCATCGTAGTCGATGCCGGACAGGCGCGTTTCGGCGCTGAACGGCACCGCCGTCACCTGACCGGGCGATGGCTCGTTCATCGGGTGCAGCGCGCGCAGGTATTCGACGATCGACTTGCCTTCGGCGGTGTCGTCGGCCAGCGAGGCCAGCAATGTGCCTTCGGCCAGCTCCTTGGCGCTCACGCCGGGCGCGGCATAGACCGCGGCGCAGCGACGGTTGCCGAACGTGATGGTGCCGGTCTTGTCCAGCAGCAGCACATGGACGTCGCCCGCGGCCTCCACCGCGCGGCCGGATTTGGCGATGACGTTCAGGCGCACCAGACGGTCCATGCCTGCAATGCCGATCGCCGACAGCAGCCCGCCGATGGTGGTCGGAATCAGCGTGACCAGCAGCGCCACCAGAAACACCAGCGGCAGGCTGCCGCCGGCAAAGTGGGCGAACGGCTGGAGGGTGACGACCACCAGCAGGAAAATCAGGGTCAGGCCGATAAGCAGGATGTCCAGCGCCACCTCGTTGGGGGTTTTCTGGCGCTTGGCGCCTTCAACCAGCGCGATCATGCGGTCCAGCGTCGACTCGCCGGGATTGGCGCTGATCCGCACCAGCAACCAGTCGGACACCAGCCGGGTATTGCCGGTGACCGCCGAGCGGTCGCCGCCGGACTCGCGGATCACCGGCGCGGATTCACCCGTGATCGCGGCTTCGTTGACCGCTGCGATGCCTTCGATGACCTCGCCGTCACCGGGAATCAACTCCCCCGCTTCGACGCGCACCACGTCACCCTTGCGCAACGTGCTGGCGTTGACCATCAGAAAGCCGCCCGTCGCGCCTTTGAGTCGAGCCTTGAGGCCGTCCGTTCCGGCTTTCAGGCTGTCGGCGCGGGCCTTGCCGCGCCCTTCAGCCAAGGCTTCGGCGAAGTTGGCGAACAGCACGGTAAACCACAGCCAGACCGCAATCTGCACAGCGACGAAGGTCGGCACGGCCGGATTGGGGATCAGGCACAGAATCGTGGTGAGGATGGCGGTCAGTTCGACCACCAGCATGACCGGTGCGCGTTGCAGCTGACGGGGGTCGAGCTTGACGAACGCCTGAATCAACGCCGGGCGCCAGAGGTCACCGAACCCGGTCTTGACCGGCTCGGCCGCGGCCGGCGCGTGCACAGTGTTTTTGGTCACAGGAGCTTGCATATTCATGATCAATCCTCAGAAGCCCAGGCTCAGATGTTCGGCAATCGGTCCTAACGCCAGCGTCGGCAGGAACGTCAGGCCGCCCACCAACAGAATCGTCACGGTCAGCAACGTGACGAACAGCGGGCCATGGGTGGGAAAGCTGTTGAGCCCCAGCGGCGCGGTCTTCTTCGCCCCCAGACTGCCCGCCAGCGCCAGCACCGGCAGGATGTAGCCGAAGCGGCCAATGAACATCGACAGGCTCAGCATCAGGTTGTGGAACAGCGTGTTCGCACTGAAACCGCCGAATGCCGAGCCGTTGTTCGCGGTGGCCGAGGTGTAGGTGTAAAGCAGCTGGCTGAAGCCATGGGCGCCCGGGTTGCTCACCGAACCGGCAGGCCCTGGCAACGAGGCCGCCAGCGCGCCGAACACCAGCACGCCGACCGGCATCACGATCAGCGTCGCAACCAGTAATTTCACTTCGGTGGCCTGAAGTTTCTTGCCCAGGTATTCCGGGGTACGGCCAATCATCAGCCCGGCGAGGAACACGGCGATCAGCACGTTCAGCAACATCCCGTACAGGCCTGCGCCGACGCCACCGAAGATCACCTCGCCGACCATCATGTTGGCCAGCGCGATCATCCCGGTGAGCGGGTTGAGGCTGTCGTGCATGCCGTTGACCGACCCGTTGGACGCGGCAGTGGTGGTCGCTGCCCACAGTACGGTGGCGGTAGTGCCGAAGCGGGTTTCCTTGCCTTCCATCGGCGCGGCCTGCTCGACCGCCGCCAGGTTCAGCGCCGGGTTGGGCTGGTATTCGGCCCACAGCGCGGTCGCGCCGCCAATCAGGAACAGCACGAACATGCAGGCGACGATGGCGCGGCTCTGGCGCATGTCCTTGACGTAATGGCCGAACGTGAACACCAGGGCGACCGGAATCAGGATGATCGACACCAGTTCGAACAGGTTGCTCCAGGTGGTCGGGTTCTCGAACGGATGCGCCGAGTTGACGCCGAAGAACCCGCCGCCGTTGGTCCCCAGTTGCTTGATCGCGATCTGACTGGCGGCTGGGCCCAGAGGGATCGTCTGGTCAGCGCCTTGAAAGGTAACGGCGTCGACGTAATGGGCGAAGGTCTGCGGCACGCCCTGCGAGACCAGGAACAGCGCGAGGATGATGCACAGCGGCAGCAGGCCGTACAGCGTGGCGCGGGTCATGTCGGTCCAGAAATTGCCCAAATGCTGAGTCGAGCGTCGACCGATGCCGCGGCAGAATGCGACCAGCACGGCGATACCGGTGGCAGCGCTGACGAAGTTCTGCACGGTCAGGCCGGCCATCTGGCTCAGGTAGCTGAGCGATGCTTCGCCGCTGTAGCTCTGCCAGTTGGTGTTGGTGACGAAACTCATGGCGGTGTTGAACGCCAGCGACCACTCCATCCCTGGCAGGCCTTGGGGATTGAGCGGCAGTGCGCCCTGAAACAAGAGAATCGCGAACAGCACGACGAACCCTGCCAGGTTGAATGCCAGCAAGGCCAGGGTGTAAGTCTTCCAGTTATGCTCAACCGCGGGGTCGACGCCCGACAATCGATAGCAGATGCGCTCGACCGGCCCCAGCACCGGCGTGAGGAAGGTGCGCTGACCTTCCATGACGTTGTAATAGAACCGTCCAAGCATTGGCGCGGGCAGCAGCACCAGTGCGAAAAAAGCCAGAATCAGCAGATAGTCATAGCTGTGCATGGCCGTCACTCCTCGACCCGGCCGGCGCGCAGCAGCGCCACCAGCAAGTACACGAATAACCCTGCGGCCAACAGCAGAGACACCCCATCCAGAACGCTCATGAAAAACTCTCCGTCATACGGCGACTGCCGTGTGGAGGAATTGTCGTCATGAGGGGTGTAAAGGAACGAGATCGAGGCGTGGCATGCGGCATAAAGAAAGCGTAAAGACTGCCGATTTTGCTGGGCATCGAGGCTGGCTCAGCTGTAAAGAACCTGCTCGGCGGGCGCTGTCTGACGCCAAAACGGATTCGGCCCGCGCGAGGCACTTTTTCAGAGCCGGATGAGGGGCGTTCCGCCATCAACCGTAGAAGCGCGGCTTGCCCCGCGATCTGTGGAGTACCGGCAGCAAAACCTGTGCATGTCGAGTGTCAGACATAGCGCGGTGGCTGGTTTTACGACTGCTTCGCAGCCGATCGCGGGCAAGCCGCACTCCTACAGGGACCGGGGCGGCTGCTGACTTGTTTTTCCGACACGACGACCCCTTCGCCATCAACCGTTTTTTTGTATCCCCGCCCTGCCGCGCAGATGACTCACGCGGGAGTGGGAGCTAACGCTTAGTACGTCCAGCGTACCCCGCTGTCAGCTGTAGGAGCGCGGCTTGCCCCGCGATCTGCCGGGTACCGGCAGTAAACCTGTGCATGCGGAGTGTCAGACATTACGCGCTGGCTGGTCTTACGACTGCTGCGCAGCCGATCGCGGGCAAGCCGCACTCCTACAGGGGCCGGGGCGGCTGCTGACTTGTTTTTCCGACACGACGACCCCTTCGCCATCAACCGTTTTTTTGTATCCCCGCCCTGCCGCGCAGATGACTCACGCGGGAGTGGGAGCTAACGCTTAGTACGTCCAGCGTACCCCGCTGTCAGCTGTAGGAGCGCGGCTTGCCCCGCGATCTGCCGGGTACCGGCAGTAAACCTGTGCATGCGGAGTGTCAGACATTACGCGCTGGCTGGTCCTACGACTGCTGCGCAGCCGATCAAAAACGTCCAGAGAAGTCGCTGCCCCAACCACATGTACATTTCTTGATACATTCAGGACAATCCGCCGACACCTCGCTCCGTCACCCTTCCGCCCCGCTCGCCTGCGAAGTAGCATGGCAGCGTTGTTCTTCACTCGCGGCCTTTCCCGGCCGCATCACATGGCGGCAGCAACATGCAGACAACCCCCGACAGCAACACCGCCAACCCGCAGGCCGATGAGCGTCGCTGGAACACGCGTGCGCTGATTGTCGATGACGATGTGCCGATCCGGGAGTTGCTGTGCGATTACCTGGCGCGCTTCAACATTCAGAGCACCGGCGTGACCGACGGCAATGCAATGCGTCAGGCGCTGGCTGAAGAAACCTACGACGTGGTGGTGCTGGACTTGATGCTGCCCGGTGAAGACGGTCTTTCGCTGTGTCGCTGGCTGCGCAGTTCGTCGGATATTCCGATCCTGATGCTGACGGCCCGCTGCGAACCCACCGACCGTATCATCGGCCTGGAACTGGGCGCTGATGATTACATGGCCAAGCCGTTCGAGCCGCGTGAGCTGGTGGCGCGCATCCAGACCATTCTGCGCCGCGTGCGGGACGACCGCACTGAAGAACGTGCCACGCTGCGTTTCGACAATTGGCGGCTGAACAGCGTGCTTCGGCAGCTGACCGCTCCCGACGGTCTGGTCGTGCCGCTGTCCAACGCGGAGTTCCGCCTGCTGCGCGTGTTCCTCGAGCGTCCGCGTCGCGTGCTCAATCGCGAACAGCTCCTGGACGCCGCGCGGGGCCGCTCGATCGAAGCATTCGACCGCAGCATCGACCTGCTGGTCTCACGCCTGCGGCAGAAACTGGGTGACGACCCCAAATCCCCTCAACTGATCAAAACCGTACGTGGCGAAGGCTATATGTTCGACGCCAGGGAGATTGGTTGATCCGCTCTGCCGACACCCTCTTCGCGCGATTATTCGGTGGCGCGCTGCTGGCGATCATTCTGGCGCACCTCCTGGCATTCATGTGGTTCCGCCATTACGGTCCGCGGATGCCGCCCCCGCCGCCCCCCGCCGCACAGCAAGCTCAGGCTGCGCCTGACAGCGGCGCCCCAGGCCAGCCTTCCGGCAGATTCGACGCCTTGCGCCCGCCACCGGGCCGTCCTCCGTTTTTGGGTATTCCGCTGATTCCATTGATGTTCCAGTTGATCACGCTGGTCATCGCCGCGTGGTTCGGCGCCAAGGCCCTGAGTCGTCCGGTGCAGCGCATCAGCGAGGCGGCCGAGCGGCTGAGCGAGAACCTCGACAGCCCGCCGCTGGACATCAAGGGACCGCGAGAAGCGCGTCAGGCCGCGGCCACGTTCAACCTGATGCAGGAGCGCATTCGCGAGCAGGTGCAACAGCGCGGCCGCATGCTCGCCGCGGTCTCCCACGACTTGCGCACCCCCCTGGCCCGCCTGAAATTGCGCGTCGAGCAGATTGACGAGCCGAAATTGCACGGTCAGATGACGCAAGACCTGAACGACATGATCGGCATGCTCGACGCGACGCTGACCTACCTCAACGAACAGCGCACCAGCGAGGCGCTGCAATATTTCGACGTGCAGGCGCTGATCGAATCTTTGACCGAAAACGCTCAGGACAACGGCGATGATGTGCAGGCCAGCGGCACTTGCCGGCCGCTCAAGTCTCAGCCGATGGCGTTGCGCTCCTGCCTGCACAACCTGATCGACAACGCCCTGCGCTATGCCGGCCACGCCCGGGTGGAGATCGAAGACGCCAGCGACCGCCTGCAGGTGCGCGTCGTCGACCATGGCCCGGGTATTCCGGACCACCTGCGCGAAGCGGTGTTCGAACCCTTCTACCGCGTCGAGGGTTCACGCAACCGCAACTCCGGCGGCGTTGGAATCGGCATGACCATCGCCCGCGAAGCCGCCCGCAGAATGGGCGGCGACCTGCGCCTGGCAGAAACCCCTGGCGGCGGCCTCACCGCCGTGCTCGACCTGCCGCGCATCTGAATCGTCACCACGCTGGTGGGCGTAAACCCATGGCAACCACCCCCCTCCTCGCCGCGTAAGCCCCGCGTTACAAAGCTCACATACCCAGGACACGCGCCCCGTGGACGCTGCATCAGCCGGAGCACCCGGTTTTATCCATCTGATGGGGAGTCAGTCCGATGATCACAGGCATCAGCGGCAGCAGCAGTTATTCCAGCTATGTCAGTTCAGCCACCAGCAGCGCCAACAGCAAGAAGTTCGCTGAAGATCTCGTCAAGAAACTCGACGCCAACGGTGACGGCAGTATCGACAAGGACGAGTTGAGCTCGGCCCTGTCCTCGGATTCAAGCGATGGCATCACGGTCAGTCTGAGCAAGGCGTTCAGCGATCTGGACAGCGATGACGATGACAGCCTCGACGCAGACGAACTGGCGGCGATGGCGCCGCCACCTCCGCCGATGGCCATGGATGCCGCGTCCGCCTCCGATCAGGCGCAGGATCTGCTCAGCGCGCTGGACACCGACGGCGACGGCGCCGTCAGCAGCGATGAATTGACCGCCGCGCTCAGCAGCACCGACAGCAACGCCGATGGCACTCGGGTTTTCGATGCACTGGACACCAACGAGGACGGCACGGTCAGCCTTGAAGAGCTGACCGCCGGCCTGCAAGCCCAGCAGCCACCGCCACCCGCCAACGATGCAGGCGACCTGTTCAGCAGCCTGGACACCGATGGCGACGGCAGCATCACTGCCGCCGAACTCACCCGTGCGCTGCAGAACAATTCGAGCGCCGACGGCAGCAATTCGACCTCTTCCAGCGCCGGTGCCGTCGACTCGCTGTTCAGTGCGCTGGATGCCGACGGCAGCGGCGGCGTCAGCGCAGACGAACTGAGCGCAGCGCTCAAACCTGATGCCAGCCAGCAATCCACCGCCGCCACTCAGGCCAGCGAGGCACTGAACCGCATGGTCGCGGCCCTGAGCGACCGCTACAACCTCAACAGCAGCGCAACCGCAGGCAAATATCTGAGCACGTCGGCCTGATGCAAAAAACCGCCGCGGAACCTGTGTTCGGCGGCGGTTCTGTCAGTCATGAACCGTCACTTTGGCAACTGGCGCGCGCGGCTGTCGCCGACCCAGTCGAGCAGCAGACTGTACGCCACGGCCAGCAGTGTCGGGCCGATGAAAAGGCCGATAAAGCCGAACGCCAGTAACCCGCCAAACACCCCCAGCAGCACGATCACCAGCGGCAGATTGCCTCCGCGACTGATCAGATAAGGCTTGAGGACGTTGTCGACCCCACTGACGATGAACGTCCCCCACAGCCCGAGAAAGATCGCCATCCCGTAATCGCCTTTCCAGGCCAGCCATGCCGTCGCGGGAATCCAGATCAGCGGCGGGCCCATGGGCACCAGACTGAGCAGGAAGGTGCCGATCCCCAGCACCAGCGCCCCCGGAACACCGGCAATCAAGAAGCCGATCAGCGCCAGCACCGCCTGCGCAGCCGCGGTCCCGATCACGCCATTGACGACGCGTTGCACGGTCCCGGCGACCAGATCGAGGTAATACTGCGCGCGATCGCCGATCAGCCGCTCCAGCAGACTGAGGACGAACGCCGCCAGACGCGGCCCGTCGCGGTAGAAAAAGAACACGAAAACGATGCTCAGGGTCAGTTCGAGAATGCCGCCGCCGATCTGCGCACTGCGCGCCAGCAACCAGTTGCCGACCTGTCCCAGATAAGGCTTGACGCTGGCAAGCATCGCCGCGCCTTGCTGATCGATGGTCATCCAGTAACCCACCAGCCGTTCGCCCACCAGCGGAATACTGCCGAGCCAAGCGGGCGGATCCGGCAGCCCATCGACCTGCACGTCCTTGACGAACGCCGTCGCGTCGCGCACGTGATCCGCCAGATTGAACCCCAGCCACACCAGTGGTGCGGCGACCAGCAACATCCAGCCCAGCGTGAGGATGCCGGCAGCCAGGGATTCGCGGCCATTGAGCCAGCGGGTGAGCAATGGCATCAGCGGCCAGCTGGCAAATGCCAGCACGGCGCCCCAGAACAGCGCCGACCAGAACGGCGCCATCACCCACAGGCAGGCCCCCAGCAACGCCAGCAGCAGAATCTGCACCAACAGGCGATCGTTATTGAGCATGGTCATTCCGCAGAAGTGAATCGAAGTATTGAGCATAACGGCGAACCGGAGGGCTCGCCCGCTATTGAGCAAAATCAGCGCCCGGCAGGCGTCAGCGAATGACTTCCAGTGTCAGGCCCGGGCTTTCGTTGTCTTTGCTGCCAACCTCCAGTCGCGCCTTGCGCACGCCTTTATCCACCAATGCCTGAAGCCAGGCTTCGCGTTGCGCCCCGGAGAGCACGATGCGCAGGGTGCTGTCCAGATTCAAGCCTCTGGAGAGCAAGGTGAGCCATGGATCTTCGGGTGCTCCGGTCAGCATGGGCAAGTCCAGCTTGCCGGTGCTCTTGAGCTCCCGCAGCAGGGTCGCGGACGTGGGCAGCAACGTGCCCAGCGGCGCGCTGGCCTGCATCTGCTCGACATGCAGGTACGCGCGGCGATTGCCTCGGGTGATCCCATAGAGTGCAACCAGCGTGTCGTTTGCCGGCGCCGCCAGACGCAACAGCAGATAGGCCTGCTGATTGTCGGCGCCATACAGCTTGGCGTTGCCGAACACGTCGTTGGCCCACAGGCTGCTTTCGCCGCAATCACGCGCCTGACACCAGAACAGCAACTGCGCGCCTTGGCTCTGCAGCGCTTCACGGGCGGCGGTAAAGGCTTCGTCGGAGCTGTGCTCGCCGGGGAGTTGATAGGTGATCGCGGTCACACTGCCCCGGGCGGAAACCTGACCGTCGAAGCGCAACTGGCCGCTGATCTTGCGAATGGAGCCTGACGGGTAAATCCGCTCAAGTTCGGCGGCGGGACGATAATCGATGATTTCGGCATCGGTGAGGCGTGGCAGATTGGGCAAGTCCTGACTGCCGGGAACATCGGACGCCTGACTCAAACCGGTGTGACCGACGACGCAGAGCAGCAGGCCCAGCGCGGGAAGTAAACGCATGGGGGCTCTCATCGGCAGGGAATCGGGAGGCAAAGCAAGGCCGCAACGACGTGCGGCTTGGGAAGTGATGTGCGTGTGCGGCTTGGGCGGTGGTCCATCGTGCAGTCTCCTGTTTCTACACGCCCAGCGTCGGCAGTTGCAGGGCGCAAGTCAAGGAACGGCGAAGAACCGATTGAAACAGTCTGCAACAGAGCGCGCACCCGCTTCGTCGTTCAGGTGCAGATGATGCCCGCCCGGCAGTTGCGAGACCTGAAACGGCACGCTGGCCAGCAACGCTTTGTTCTGCGCCAGCATGCCCTCCTCGGCGACGATCAGTTGTGCAGGGCATTGCACCGCGTTGACGAACGACATCGCCTGCGCGCGCGTAAGACGAATCGGAGAGGCCAGGGTCAGGCGACTGTCGCTGCGCCAGGTGTACCCGCCGGGCACCGGCATCAGCCCGCGCTGCGCCAGCAACTCGGCCGCCTCGCGACTGACCGCGACGGCGCCTTTCATGCGCGCTTCGACGGCGCGGTCCATGTCCGCATACACCGGCTTGCGCTTGCCCGATTGCGCCAACTGTCCCTGCAGCGCGGTGCCCATCCGCTCAGCAGCGGACTCGGGCTCGCCCAGCGGGGGAATCAGCCCATCTATCAAGGCAAGGCGACGGACACGCTGCGGCATGGCGCCTGCCACGATCACCGAAACGATTGCGCCCAGCGAGTGGCCCAGCAGCGAGAACGTCCCCCAGCCCATCTGCGCCGCCACCTGCAACACATCGTGGGCGTAGTCCGGCAGGCCGTAACCGGCGCCAGCCGGGCGATGACCGGAATGGCCATGACCGGCCATGTCGACGGCAAGTATGCGCAATCCTTCAAGCCTGGGCGCCAGACGCGCGAAGCTGTTGGCGTTGTCGAGCCAGCCATGCAACGCGATCACCGGCTGGCCGTCCGGCGGCCCGAACAGGTGCGCCGCCAGTTCGATGTGCGGCAGGCTCAGACGTATTTCTTCAACCGAACAGGTCATGCGCGAGCCCGCTGAGGGGCCTGAACGTCATTGCCGGCTTGGGCCCTGGCCGTCCAGCGGGAAAACAGCTGCTTGAGCATTTGCGCGGTGTCCTCGGGGTGTTCAAGCGGAAACATGTGCCCGCCCGGCACCGAAAGATACTCGCCTTCGCGCATGCTTCTCACCGACAGCGCGTGATGGCGACGCACGACATCGCTGCGTACGCCGCGCACCATGGCCAGCGGCACCCGCAGATGGCGGGCCATGCCCGGACTGGTGTGCGGGACGCTGCGGTAGATGCTGATCTCAGTGGCCGGATCGAAGCGCAGTCGCAGTTGGCCGCCTTGCGCCTGCAGACCGTGCAGCAGATAGGCCTCGAAGCATTCCGGATCGAAGCGACGAAACAGGTTCTTGCCCGAAAAATATCGGCGGGCAGCGTCCAGATCGGCAAACACCTCACGACGCCCCAGCGTGCGCCCTGCCGGGGTGATGCGATCGATGAAACCGAAGCGCTTGGCGGCGCGAATCATCCACTGATCGAAGCGCGTCAGTACCGGCGAATCGAGCATGACGACGCCGCGGTACAGCTCCGGATGACGCAAGGCGGCGTGATAATGCAGCACGCCGCCCAGCGAATGGCCAACGCCCCACACCGGCTGCGGCTGTTCACGCAAATGATGGACGAGTTCATCGACCAGATTGGGCCAGTTGTCGGTGACCGGAAACCGCGGATCGTGGGCGTGCTGTTCCAGATGGATGACCTGAAAATCATCCCCCAGCGCTGCAAACAACTTGCCGTAGGTGGCGGAAGGAAAGCCATTGGCGTGAGCGAAAAACACAGTCTGGGTCATGCCGGCGCATCCATCGAAAGCAAACAGGCTGCAATTGTGCGCAGCGCCCCCTGTGCGCAGCAATGACCGGAACTGCCATCGATGATGACACTCCGGTCATTGACCGGATATATAAACTGCAACGTTCTGATGAATGTTCAAAGCGTCTGGGTGAATCTGTCCAGACACGCCTGAATGTAGGCCACTTGAAATGCGTAGGCCTCGTGAATTCCGGTCTTGAGCTCACTGGGCAACTTTTGCTTCTTGAAGCTGAGAATCCCGGTCTGCATCCGTTGCACGGCAATGTCGGCTGCTTCCTGAAAAGCAGCCAGCTCGGTGCTTTGGGGGTAAAGCTGTTTTAAAGCATCGACCCTGCGGTCAGCCTCGTCACGCAACTGCTGAAACTCGATATTGGTGAGCGAACCATCGCCGTAGATGCGTGCCAGCCATTGACCCAGCTCGGTTTCCTCACGTTGCGCCTCGGCTTTTTCAAGTTCCGACAGCTCAGCGGCAAGCTTTGCGATTTCAACTGCCTTGCTGGAGATTTCGTCACTGATCAATGCAGCTTTTCTGCTCATGTCACTCCTCCTTGAACCCGCGTCATCCCGTCATGGGACCTCTTCAGGCTAGGCGCATACACTCACAACAACAACTGTCACTTCTGACAGTTGACGACTGCACAAATCAAGAGTCTTAAATCAGCGCGTGGGCGGCTGTTCGCCGAGGGGCACCACGGCCACGGTCAGGCGAGAGATGCAACTGGCCTTGCCTTCGTCGCTGGTAAGGCGGATGTCCCACACATGGGTGGTGCGACCGATGTGCACCGGGTGTGCGACCGCCGTGACCCGCCCGCTGCGCAGGCCGCGCAGATGGTTGGCGTTGATTTCGAGCCCGACGCAGAAGTACTTGCTGGTATCGATCACCAGGTAGCTGGCCGACGAGCCCACTGTCTCGGCCAGCACTACTGAAGCGCCGCCGTGCAACAGACCGTAAGGTTGATGGGTGCGATGATCGACCACCATGCTGGCGGTCAGGGATTGCTCGTCAAAAGCCTCGAAACGGATGTCCAGTACTTCACCGATGGTGTTTTTCTGCATCGCGTTGAGGGCTTCGAGGTCGGGGGTTTTATGCCACAGACTCATGTCTTTTCCTTGTGGTTGATGTCACGAACCCGGTATCCCGGCAGAACTGAGAGACCGCATCGCCCGCCAAAACGGGCATTACACCGGATGACGAACGCGCGACAGTTCCATTGCGCCCGCCAGCGGAAAATCCGCTTCCAGCTCGGCCAGGCTGGCGGTGTGCATGGGCTCTGCCTGTTGCAGACTGCCGTGCACCGCCAAGCCGATAAGCGAACCCACCAACGGTTGATGGCTGACCAGCAGCACGTCGTCGGCCGCGTACAGATCGAGGTTTTCCAGCACCTTGCGCGGATCGCTCTCAGGCGTCAGCCACGGCACGGTCACCACCGGTTCGGCAAACCCCAGTGACTGGCGCACCAGCTCGGCGGTCTGCTGTGCCCGCACATAAGGACTGGCGATGATCCAGCGCAGCGGCTGACCCAACAGCTGCGCAGCGCTGCTCAACACTTCTTCGCGGCCATTGGCGGTCAGCTCGCGCTCGGCGTCTGTGCGCGCGCGATGCTGAGCTTCGCCGTGGCGCAAGATCCACAACCTCATAGTTTCGGTTCCTCATCGCGCACAGGGTGCTCGGCAGCGGGAACGGTGTGTGGCGCCTCGCCCTCCGGAGCACGTGGAACGGGCCAGTCGGCAAACGGCCACGGCTTCTGATCGGTATGAAAGGTGCCAAACCGGCCGATCTGCGCCAGAAACTGGCTGAGGCTGTCACCGAACGACATCATGCTCAGACTGGGCGCGCCGTAGAACAGGCGGTACGTGAGCTGAACCAGCACCACCACCGCCAGGACCAGTTCGGCCACCTGCCAGACCACGACAAAGACCACCATCCAGAGGATGCGCAGCAGGATCGATTCGTGTTGCTTGAATTTTGACTCGTTCAAGAGCTTCTCCACCTGAAAATTTCGGTCAGTTGAAACCACTGGTTGAAATGAAATCCACATCGGTCTTGGGCTCGGCCCGCATCAGCAGTTCGATGACCTGCTCCAGCGTGCGCCCCTCGAAGAGGATGGCGTGCAATCCGGCGACCAGTGGCATGTAAACCTGCAGTTCCTGCGCTTTGGCCTTGAGGACCTTGAGCGTGTTGACCCCCTCGGCCACTTCGCCCAGACGCGTCACCGCTTCATCCAGGCTCAGCCCCTGCCCGAGGGCGAAACCGACCTGGTAATTGCGGCTTTTGGGCGATGAGCAGGTGACGATCAGATCGCCCACACCCGCCAGCCCGAGAAAGGTCATCGGATTGGCGCCCTGACTGACCGCAAAACGGGTCATTTCGGCGAGCGCGCGAGTGATCAGCATGCTCTTGGTGTTCTCGCCCATGCCCAGTGCAACGGCCATGCCGGCGACGATGGCATAGACGTTCTTCAGGGCACCGCCCAGTTCGACGCCGAAGCGGTCGGCGCTGGCGTACACACGGAAGGTGCGCCCATGCAGCGCGGCCTGGACCTGTTGACAGAGATCGTCGTCTTCACTGGCGACCACGGTGGCGGTCAGCGCGTGCTCGGCAATCTCACGGGCCAGATTGGGCCCGGACAGCACGCCGATGCGCGCGTTGGGTGCGATGTCTTCGAGGATTTCACTCATCAGCTTGAAAGTCTGCGCCTCAATGCCTTTGGTCAGGCTGACGAGCATTTTTTCGGCCAGCAACTCGACATGAGGGGTGAGGACGCTGCGCAGCGCGCTCGAAGGCAGCGCGACGAAAATCAGCTGGCTGTCGCGCAACGCCGCTGCCAGATCCGTCACAGGCTCCACGCCATCGAGCACCTTGATGCCCTTGAGGTAGCGCGGGTTCTCGCGATTGACGCGGATCGCCTCGGCCTGCTCCCGGTCACGCATCCACTGCAGCACCCGATGGCCATTACCGGCCAACAGATTGGCCACGGCCGTCCCGAAGCTGCCGCCGCCCAGAACCGCTATTGGTTGCTGTTGGGTCATAAAACAATCCATTCAGAGCCATCACATCTGGCGGTGGCAGCATTATACGGAGCGCAATGCCTGCCACCAGCGGCAAAACACGTGTCGAAGAACATATAGCCGATCCCTACTCTTCACGAGGAAATTACCCACGGCTCGGTTAAGATGCGCGCCCGACACGAAAAATTCCGGCGTAACGCCGATGAGCTATCGTTAGTGCGCTCCCGAAGAGATCCATCACATGACGCAACGTTCTTCCTTCCCGCGCACCGGCCAGCCCCGCGTCTTCTGAAAAATGGCGAATGAAGTCCCCACCCAGAGCCGGAACTCAGTGATGACGGTACAACGCGGCTGGAACATCAGCACACGAACTCAGATCCTCAGCCTGGGGCCGGCCTTGCTGTTGACGCTGTTGCTGATCAGTTTCTTCACCGTGGTGCGTATTCAGGACCTGCGTCAGGAGCTCAATCACACCGGCCAGCTGATCGCCAACCAGCTGGCGCCCGCCTCGGAATACGGCGTGATCGTCGGCAACGACGACGTGCTCGAAAGCCTGATGAAAGCCACCATGAACACACCTCACGTGCGCTTTCTCGAGGTTCAGAACAGCGCCGGACAGGTTCTGGTCCATGTCGAGCAGACCGCAGACAACAACCACACCCGGCAGATGGAAGTGTTCCAGGCGCCTATCCGCCTGCAACGGGTGAAGGCGCAGAACGACCATGCCGATGAGCTGGACGACAACGCCAGCGTCCCGGTGGAGGATTATCTGGGTCGTGTGCTGGTGGGCATGTCCAGTGATGCGTTCAATCTGCGCGAGCAGGAAATCCTGCTCAAGGCCGGCATCCTGGCGCTGTTCGCCCTGCTGTTTACTTATATCCTCGCGCGGCGCCTGTCCTTGAGCCTGTCACAGCCGATCAGCGCAATGAGCGATGCGGTGAAGGCCATCCAGCATGGCGATTACACCGCGCCTCTGCCCGTGGCGGACGACGCCGAGCTCGGCGATCTGGCCCGGCACATCAACAACCTGGCGCTGGGCCTGGAAAAAGCCAGCCGCGAGCAGAAACAGGCGATGGATGAACTGATCCGGACCCGAGAAGAAGCCGAGCGCGCCAACCGCGCGAAATCGGAATTTCTGGCGATGATGAGCCATGAGTTGCGCACCCCGATGAACGGCGTATTGGGAATGCTGCAGTTGATGGAAACCACGAAAATGACCGAGGAGCAGGCTGAATATTCCGCCCTCGCCATGGAATCCACCGAGCATCTGCTGCGGGTCATCAACGACATTCTCGACTTCTCGCGTTTCGAGCGCGATGCGCTTGAGCTCGAGAACATTGCGTTCAATCTGGCGGACCTCATCGCCACATCCGTACAGGCGTTTGCTCATGACGCGCAACAGCGGGGCCTGGCGCTCGAGCTGGATCTACCGCCGGGGCTTGATTCGCTAAGGGTCAAGGGCGATCCGACGCGCATCCGGCAGATCCTCGTCAACCTGATCGGCAACGCTCTGAAGTTCACCGAGTTCGGCAGCGTGCGCGTCGAGACCGCGTGGCAGCAGACCGATCCCCAGCACATCCTGTTCATCTGCGCAGTGCGCGACAGCGGCATTGGCATTTCCCCGGATTTGCTGGAGTCGATGTTCGATGCGTTTCAACAGGCCGACAATTCCATTTCCCGGCGCTACGGCGGCACCGGACTGGGCCTGCCGATCGCGCGCAACCTTGCCGAACGCATGGGCGGCTCGCTGCACGCGCAGAGCAGCGAAGGTCTGGGCTCGGTGTTCAATCTCGAAATTCCGCTGCAACGGGTGCAGCAGGATGAGCCGGCGCCTCAGTCCGGCGCCACGGGCGAAATGCCGCATGAGCGCGAAGGCTGCGTGCTGCTGGTCGAGGACAACCCGGTCAACCGCACCGTGGTCGAGGCCATGCTTCGCAGTCTGGGCCTGCAAGTAAGCATTGCTGCAGACGGTGCTGAAGCAGTGAGCATGGCCAGCAAGGAACAATTCGCCCTGATCCTGATGGACTGCCGGCTCCCGGTGATGGACGGTTACGAGGCGACGCGACGAATTCGCGCGCTGCCAGGGCTCGATACACTGCCGATCATTGCCCTGACGGCCAACGCACGGCACGGCGATCGCGAGATCTGTATTCAGGCCGGAATGAACGATTACCTGGCCAAACCGTTCAAACGTACTGATTTACAGCAGGTTTTGCAGCGCTGGCTGACCTTTAAGGCATCTGTGACTGGCGATAAATGATAAATTGCGGCAGTCTTGTGCGCTGGATCGACCCGCGCCGACGCGCGGACAGAAAATTTCAGTGCACAGGTGTACATTCATTTCGCCCGTGCTGTGACTTTCACTACAACGCAATAGTCTATGAGTAGGCTGCCAGCAGACCCCTTGTGTGAGAACTACCGTTCTCCTCAGTCAGGGACGAACGCTGGCCAGATCGGGTTAGTACGCCACACCCTGCCGCACAGGATTATCGAGGAGCTCGCATGACCAAACAAAACGCCTTTACCCGGGAAGACCTGCTGCGCTGCAGTCGCGGTGAGCTGTTCGGCCCAGGTAACGCGCAACTGCCCGCCCCCAACATGCTGATGGTTGATCGCATCACCCATATCAGTGAAGAAGGCGGCAAGTTCGGCAAAGGTGAATTGGTCGCCGAACTGGATATCACTCCTGACCTGTGGTTCTTCGCCTGTCACTTCGAAGGTGACCCGGTAATGCCAGGTTGCCTGGGCCTCGACGCCATGTGGCAGTTGGTCGGTTTCTTCCTGGGCTGGCAAGGCCTGCCAGGTCGCGGCCGTGCGCTGGGTTCGGGCGAAGTGAAGTTCTTCGGCCAGGTCCTGCCGACCGCCGGGAAGGTCACTTACAACATTCACATCAAGCGCGTCCTCAAAGGCAAGCTGAACATGGCCATCGCCGATGGTTCGGTCAGCGTGGACGGCCGCGAAATCTATACCGCCGAAGGCCTTCGTGTCGGCGTATTCACCTCCACTGACAATTTCTAAGGGTATTCGCATGCGCCGCGTCGTTATCACTGGTCTGGGCATTGTTTCCTGCTTGGGCAATGACAAAGACACCGTCTCCGCCAACCTGCGTGCAAGCCGCCCTGGCATCCGTTTCAATCCGGAATATGCCGAAATGGGTCTGCGCAGCCAGGTCTCGGGCTCCATCGACCTCAACCTCGAAGAGCTGATCGATCGCAAGATCTATCGCTTCGTCGGCCACGCTGCGGCGTATGCCTATCTGGCCATGAAGGACGCCATCGCTGACTCCGGCCTGACCGAAGAACAGGTTTCGAACCCGCGTACCGGCCTGATCGCCGGCTCCGGCGGCGCGTCGACCCTGAACCAGATGGAAGCGCTGGACATCCTGCGCGAGAAAGGCGTCAAGCGCGTCGGTCCGTACCGCGTGACCCGCACCATGAGCAGCACCGTTTCGGCCTGCCTCGCGACGCCATTCAAGATCAAAGGCCTGAACTACTCCATCGCTTCGGCGTGCGCGACCAGTGCTCATTGCATCGGCACCGCCATGGAACAGATCCAGATGGGCAAGCAGGACGTGGTGTTCGCAGGCGGCGGTGAAGAAGAACACTGGAGCCAGTCGTTCCTGTTCGACGCCATGGGCGCGCTGTCCAGCAAACGTAACGAAACGCCTGAGCAGGCTTCGCGCGCTTACGATGCCGACCGTGACGGTTTTGTCATTGCCGGCGGCGGCGGCATGGTCGTGGTCGAGGAGCTGGAACACGCTCTGGCACGCGGCGCGAAGATCTACGCGGAACTGGTCGGCTACGGCGCGACTTCCGATGGCTACGACATGGTCGCACCGAGCGGCGAAGGCGCCATCCGCTGCATGCAGCAGGCGATGTCGACTGTCGACGGCAAGATCGACTACCTGAACACCCACGGCACTTCGACGCCGGTCGGTGACGTCGCTGAAATGAAAGGCGTGCGTGAAGTGTTCGGCGACAACGCGCCGGCCATCAGCTCCACCAAGAGCCTTTCGGGTCACTCCCTGGGCGCTGCCGGCGTTCACGAAGCGATCTACTGCATGCTGATGATGGAAGGCAACTTCATGGCGGGCTCCGCCAACATCGACGAGTTGGACCCGGAAGTGGCCGATCTGCCGATTCTGACCAAGACTCGCGAGAACGCCGACATCAATCTGGTGATGAGCAACAGCTTCGGCTTCGGCGGCACCAACGCCACGCTGGTCATGAAGCGCTGGACCGGCAAGTAATCTGCCTGTCTGAGCTCAATAAAAAGGCGCCCTCCGGGGCGCCTTTTTTATTCGCGGTCGGCCTTACACTGTAAAGGCCGCCACCATCCCGTTCAAATCCGTCGCCAGCCGCGACAGGTCATGGCTGGCGGCGCTGGTCTGATTGGCGCCTGCCGAGCTCTGCAGTGCGATGTCGCGGATATTGGTCAGGTTGCGATCTACTTCACGGGCCACCTGCGCCTGCTCTTCCGAAGCACTGGCGATGACCACGTTTCGCTCGGTGATCAACGTGATGGCGGCGGCAATGTCGTTCAACGCGACCCCCGCCGATTGCGCCAGCTCCAGCGTCGATTGTGCGCGGCTGTTGCTGCCCTGCATGGCGTTGACCGCCTGATCGGTGCCCTGCCGAATGTCGACCACCAACTGCTCGATTTCCTGAGTCGAGGACTGCGTGCGATGGGCCAGCGCGCGAACTTCATCAGCGACGACCGCAAAACCGCGCCCCGCTTCGCCTGCCCTTGCGGCCTCGATCGCAGCGTTGAGCGCCAGCAGGTTAGTCTGCTCGGCGACCGAACGGATGACATCCAGCACTTTGCTGATGCCATACACCTTCTGCGCCAGAATCCCTACCTGATCGCCTGCCTGCGTGACGTCGTGCGCCAGATGCCCGATCGACGCGACCGTCTGCTGCACCTGCTCGCGGCCACGCTGGGCAATCCGGTCTGACTCGCCGGACGCCTGCGACGTCGCCACCGCATTACGCGCGACCTCCTCCACCGCGGCCGTCATCTGATTGACCGCGGTGGCGGCCTGATCGATTTCCAGGCTTTGCTGATGCAGGCCCCGCGTGGAATCTTCGGTGACGGTGCTCAGCTCCTCCGAAGCCGACGCCAGTTGGTTCGACGAATCGGAGATGCGCAGAATCGTGCGCCGCAGGTTTTGCTGCATGGTTTTCAAAGCCTCCAGCAGGCGTGCCGGTTCGTCGCGGCCGTGGATCACGATGTTGGCCGTCAGATCACCTGCCGCCACGACCTGAGCGATACCCAGCGCCTGAGCCAGCGGCATGACAATACTGCGCGTCAGGCCCCAGGCCAGCATCAGGGTAATCAGCGCCGTGAACAGCATCATGCCGACGACCCAATTGGTGGCGCTGCCAAATACGGCCAAAGCCATTTCGCTGGCCTGACCGGCACCCTGCTTGTTCAGGGCGGTCAACTCGTTGAGCGCCACAGTCATTTTGTCGGCGTATTGATTCATTTCGCCGTTGACCACCTGAAGCGCCGCGTCCAGCTGATTCTGAGCGGAAAGCTCCATCACCTGGTTCTGCCGCTGCAGGTAGGCCTGTTGCGAAGCAAGGAAATCGTTATACAACTCGCGTTCTTTCGCTGAGCCGATCAACTGGAGGTAGCGGGTCTCGGCAGCCTGCAAGCCGGACTTCAGGCTTTCCAGTTTGGCGATGTTCACGCGCAATGCCTCGGGGCTTCGGTTGAGCATCAGTCGAAGGGTCAGCGTCCTGATCCTCATGATGTCCTGGCCTACAGAGCCCAACTCTATGACGCTCGGGAGCCATTTGCCTTCCACCAGATCCGATTGCTTGCGCATGCTGGACATCTGCATCAACGCAAAAGCGCCCAGCCCGAACACCAGCAGCGCGAGCACCCCAAAGCCAAGAGCGGCACGGGGCGCGATATTCATGTTTCTTACGGTCACAATGGGTCCCTCCTAAAAATCCTGCCCTGTTGAGGTGCAGCTGGTTGTTGCTACAGATATCGGCGTGGAGGCGTACATTCTGTAGGACCGTTCGGCATTTCCTAACGGCGTCTATCCGAGCGAATCGATTCGAGAGCACAGACGATCCAGACGGCGATGGGTAACTCGCTTATCCTGTCATCAAGCCCACTGAGAGCCCTGACATGTTCACCATCAAACCGCGAGCGGAAGACGTTGAAGGCCAGCCTATTCTGCGTCCCCTGCCCTCCGCTCAGTGCCGCAGCGTCGGCCCCTTCGTGTTTTTCGATCACATGCTGGAAACCTCTTACCCGCCGGGCCGCGGAATGGACATTCGCCAGCATCCACATATCGGCCTGTCCACCCTGACCTACCTTTTCGAGGGCGAGATCCGACACAAGGACAGCCTGGGCAGCGATCAGCACGTGTTGCCAGGCGAGGTCAGCTGGATGACGTCAGGGAGCGCGATCGCGCACATCGAACGCACGCCTGAAGCGCTTCACGACGCCGGCTCGCGCTTGCATGGCCTGCAAATCTGGCTGGCCTCGCCCAAGGAGCATGAACAAGGCCCGGGCCACTACAGCCATCACCCTGCTGCGACGCTGCCGGTGAGCGATTCGATGGGCATCAGCATTCGCATGATCGCCGGGACAGGGTTTTGCCTCCAGTCACCGGTGCCGGTGCTGTCGCCCACGCTGTATGCCGAACTCAGGATGCAGACCGCCACGACGCTGCTGATTCCGGCCGAGCATGAGCAACGTGCGCTCTATGTGATCGGAGGTGACATGCTGCTGGACGGTGAGCCTGTCGAACCCCGCAGCCTCATCGTGCTGGACGCGGGCGAGGAGCCGACATTGAGCGCTGAAAGCGAAGCCCATGCCGTGCTGATTGGCGGTGCGCCGCTGGATGGGCCGCGCAGGATGAACTGGAATTTCGTGGCCAGCGATCCGGCCTTGATCGATCAGGCACGCGCCAGATGGGCCGCCGGAGACTGGCCGACCGTTCCAGGGGAAGTCGAGCGAATCGAACTACCTTCAGGCAAACGCTGAACTCGGCCGGAACCGAGCCTGTTCGCGACGGCGTGCGTGCATTCATCCCCTCGGAGCATCACGCCACGCCATCCCGAGCACGCTCATTTCGAAGGCGTATCAGCCCGCGAAGACTTCATCCAGCAGGTTATGCATGGCAGTGAACGCGCGGTTTGACACGGTCGGGTTATACATCTGCACGCCAGGATTATTGGCGTGTTTGTCAGTGAACGAGTGGAAGGCGCCGCCGTAACTCAGCAGTTGCCAGTCGACGCTGGCGGCGTTCATTTCCGCTTCGAACGCAGGCAATTGCTCCTTCGGCACCAGTGGATCGGAAGCACCGTGCAGCACCAGCACTTTGCCCTGGATGTGCTTGCCGCCGTCCGGATGAGTGGTGTCCAGCGTGCCGTGGAACGAGATGGCCGCCTTCAGCGGCGCACCGGTACGGGCCAGTTCCAGCGAACAGCAGCCGCCGAAGCAGAACCCGAACGTTGCCAGACGCGTCGAGTCCACCGCCGCAATGTTTTGCCCGGTCAGTTGATCCAGAGCAGCCTGCATGCGCGTGTTCAGCAGGGCACGGTCGTTTTTCAACGGCATCATTGCAGCCGCGGCTTCGTCGCCGTTTTTCGGGCGAACGCCCTGGCCGTACAAATCGGCCAGCAGCACCACAAAACCTTTGCCGGCCACTTCCCGGGCGATGTCCTCGGCGTCCTCGCTGATGCCCATCCAGTTTGGCGCCATGACCAGACCCGGAGCGGCCTCGGCACCTTCGCTGAATACCAGACGGCTCTCAAAGGATTTGCCATCGATCTGATACACCACGGACTGCACAGTCACGTTGCTCATTGCAGACTCCTGCTGTTGAGAATGAAAGATCATCAAATGACAAAACCCGCCGAAGCGGGTTTTGTCAGCACTCGAATGTTAAACCGAGAGCTCCACCAACAACTTGTTCAGACGGCGCACGTAAGCGGCCGGATCCTTCAAGCTGTCGCCCGCGGCCAGCGCGGCCTGATCGAACAGGATGTGTGACAGGTCGCCGAAGCGCTCTTCGTTCTGCTCGTTGTCCAGCTTGCCGATCAGCGGATGCGTCGGGTTGAACTCGAAGATCGGCTTCGAATCCGGAACCTTCTGACCGCTGGCTTCCAGAATCTGACGCATCTGCAAGCCCAGATCCTGCTCGCCGATGGCCAGAATCGCAGGCGAATCGGTCAGGCGATGGGACACGCGAACTTCGCTGACAGCCTCACCCAGCGCAGTTTTCAGGCGCTCGATCAGGCCTTCTTTGTCCTTGGCGACTTCTTCCTGGGCTTTCTTGTCCTCTTCAGAGTCCAGTTTGCCCAGATCCAGGTCACCCCGTGCCACGTCGACAAAACCCTTGCCGTCGAAGTCGCTGAGGTAGCTCATCAGCCACTCGTCGATACGGTCGGTCAGCAGCAGCACTTCGATGCCTTTCTTGCGGAAGACTTCCAGGTGTGGACTGTTTTTGACCTGCGCGTAGCTCTCGCCGGTGAGGTAATAGATCTTGTCCTGACCCTCTTTGGCGCGCGCCAGGTACTCGGACAGGGCCACGCTCTGCTCGCCGCTCTCGTCGGAGGTCGACGCGAAACGCAGCAGACTGGCGATCTTTTCCTTGTTAGCGAAATCTTCGGCCGGACCTTCCTTCATGACCTGACCGAAGTTCTTCCAGAAGCTTTTGTATTCTTCCGGCTGGTTTTTCGCCAGTTTCTCCAGCATGTCCAGCACACGCTTGGTGAGCGCCGACTTCATCGAGTCGATGATCGGGTCTTTCTGCAGAATCTCGCGGGAAACGTTCAGTGACAGGTCGTTGGAATCGACCACACCCTTGATGAAGCGCAGGTACAGCGGCAGGAAGGACTCCGCCTGATCCATGACGAACACGCGCTGCACGTACAGTTTCAAGCCGCGTGGGGCTTCGCGCTGATACAGGTCGAACGGCGCGCGGGCCGGAACGTAAAGCAGCGAGTTGTATTCCAGCTTGCCTTCGACCTTGTTATGGCTCCAGCTCAGCGGATTTTCGAAATCGTGGGCGATGTGTTTGTAGAACTCCTGGTATTCCTCATCCTTCACTTCGGTGCGCGGACGAGTCCACAAGGCACTGGCGCGGTTGACGGTTTCCCATTCCTGCACCGGTGCAGGCTCGCCTTCGACGGCGATCTGCTCTTTCGGCAGCTCGATCGGCAGGGCGATGTGGTCGGAGTATTTCTTGATGATGTTGCGCAGACGGTAACCATCGGCGAATTCGTCTTCTCCGCTTTTCAGGTGCAGCACGATACGGGTGCCGCGGTCGGCTTTTTCCTGCGTGGCGACTTCGAACTCGCCTTCGCCTCTGGAGGACCAGTGCACGCCTTCGCTGGCAGGCAGGCCCGCACGACGGCTAAAGACTTCGACCTGATCGGCAACGATGAACGCGGAGTAGAAACCGACACCGAACTGACCGATCAGGTGCGAATCCTTCTTCTGATCGCCGGAAAGGTTCTTCATGAAGTCGGCGGTGCCCGATTTGGCAATGGTGCCCAAATGGGTGATCACATCTTCACGGCTCATGCCGATGCCGTTGTCTTCGAGAGTGACCGTCTTGGCGTCCTTGTCGAAGCTGACGCGGATCTTCAGCTCGGCGCCGCCTTCCAGCAGCTCAGGTCGGGACAGCGCTTCGAAGCGCAGCTTGTCGACGGCGTCGGAGGCGTTGGAAATCAGCTCGCGGAGAAAAATCTCCTTGTTCGAATACAGCGAATGGATCATGAGGTGCAGCAGTTGCTTTACCTCGGTCTGGAAGCCCAGGGTTTCCTTTTGAGTTTCCACACTCATGGTCATCAAACTCCAATCAGTCGACACAAATAGGGAGGGCCGCGCCAGACGCCTGTTGAAGGCCGGGCGGCGGGTTGTCATCAAGGTGGGGGCTGGGTCAGGGATTTCAAGGGAGCGGCATCACGGGATTGAGGAATCTTCATCGTTCGGAAACATGAACGCCTGCGGTCTTCCCCTGCTTGCCGTGCATAAACGTTTAATCAGCCTGACTGCGCGGCATTGCGCCGGCATTTTGTAAACCCGAGGTAACAGCCGGTTTTTAATCCTCGACAACAATGGAACTAACTTAATAGCGCTGTGCTCGAAGGCACGTAGATGTTCAATAAGGAGAAACACCCCATGCGTAAGACTTTAGCCATTGCCCTCATGCTTTCTGCCACTTTGGGTCTCGCTGCCTGCGATAAAAAATCCGAGGATAAACAGCAAGATGCAAACAAGGCTGCTCAGCAGTCCCAGGAGTCGATGCAGAAGGCTCAAGATAAAGTGAACGATGCAGCCAAAGAAAGTCAGGAAGCTGCTCAGAAAAACGCCGAGGCCGCACAAGAACGCGCGAAAGAGGCAAACGAACAGACACCGGCTCCAACTAAGCCGTAAGTTCGAAAGTTTTCAGAAAATAAAGCCCGCACTAAGCGGGCTTTATTTTTATGCGGAGAATAATGTTCAACGGCGCAAGCGCTTGCGCTGTCGCCCTCTCTTCAGGCCAGCGACTCACTGCGCTTGCCCAGCAGCCGGTCCACCACGAATGCGATGAACAGAGTGATCAGCGAGGGAATCAGCCAGGCCAGGCCCTGCTCGCTCAACGGCAAATGGCCCACAGCGTCAGGCAGGTAAGCGCCGAGACCAGCGCCTTTCGCTGCATCCACAGCACCGAACACGAATGACACCAGCATCACCGGCGCAATGATCCGCCCCTGTGCGTGCCAGAAATCCTTGCAGAAGCTCAAGGCCACCAGCGCAATGCACGGCGGGTAAATCGCGGTCAGTACCGGGATGGAGAACTGGATGAGCTTGGTCAGACCGAGGTTGGAGACCAGCAGCGAAAACACGGCCAGAAGGATGACCAGCGTCTTGTAGGACAGTGGCAACAACCGGCTGAAGTATTCGGCGCAGGCACAGGTCAGACCGACTGCGGTCACCAGACACGCCAGGGAAATCAACACCGCCAGGAAGCTGCTGCCCAGCGTACCGAAGGTGTGTTGCACATACGCGTGCAGCACGGCAGCACCGTTCGTTGCGTCCGCGGCGACAGCGTGGCTGCCCGAACCGAGGCGGAACAGACTGACGTATACCAGCGCCAGGCCGACGCCGGCAATCAGGCCGGCGATGATGGCGTAGCGCGTGATCAGGCGTGGCGACTCAACGCCGCGCGAACGAATGGCATTGACGATGACGATGCCGAACACCAGCGCACCCAGGGTATCCATGGTCAGATAGCCATTGATGAACCCTTGCGAGAACGGCGCCGCAACGTAAGCCGGTTGCGCGCTTCCGACATCACCGGCAGGCAGCGCAAACGCCGCGATGCCCAGCACGGCCAGTGCGATGATCTTCAACGGGGCAAGGAAACGTCCGACGGTATTGAGCAGGCGGCCCGGATACAGCGAGATCCAGAACACCAGAAGGAAATAAACCAGGCTGTAGAGAAACAGCGCCAGTGGGCTTTCGCCGGTCAGTGGCACCAACCCGACTTCGAAGGACACCGTGGCCGTGCGCGGCGTGGCGAACAGCGGGCCGACGGAAAGGTAGCAGACCGCCGCCAGCAGCGTCCCGGCGATCTTGCCGATGGGACTGCTCAACGCGTCCATTGCACCGCCGACCTTGGCCAGCGCGATGACCGTCACGACTGGAAGACCGACCGCAGTCACCAGAAAGCCCAGCGCCGCCATCCACACGTGTGGACCGGCCTGCAGGCCTACGATGGGAGGAAAGATGATATTGCCAGCACCCACGAACAACGCGAACGTCATGAAACCCAGCGCCAGGATGTCCTGGCCTTTCAACACTTTCATCAAAGAAACCACACTGCTGAATCGGAATTAAGAAGAGGACTTCCCTGAGGGTGAGGGAAATGCTGCCCGTCCTTTTAAGACAGACCCGTTGCGCGCAGCAGCTCCTTATGGGGGCCGACCACGCAAAATGGCGGCTAGCCTACCTTATTTTTCGCACCGTTACAGGGCGGTGCGACCGATGAACGCACGTTGCTGTCGCATTTCGGACAAGTCCTACAAAACTCCGCCAGACTGCTCGCCCTTCGTAACCCTGCGCCTTGCGAGTACGAGGCTGCTGTACGGATTGAATGCTTGCGACTGGAAACGCCACGCCTAAATCCAGACCCGGAAAACACAAAGGCCACCCGAAGGTGGCCTTTGTCGATCAGAAGATGATCAGCAAGCGATGCTTACTTCTTCATTTCCCAACCGGTCAGCTCAGCCAGGGCTTTGCCGATGTCTGCCAGCGAACGCACGGTTTTGACGCCTGCGTCCTGCAGTGCAGCGAATTTCTCGTCTGCGGTGCCCTTGCCGCCAGAGATGATTGCGCCCGCATGGCCCATGCGCTTGCCCGGAGGAGCAGTCACACCGGCGATGTAGGAAACCACTGGCTTGGTCACGTTTGCCTTGATGTAAGCAGCCGCTTCTTCTTCAGCCGAACCGCCGATCTCACCGATCATGACGATCGCTTCGGTCTTCGGGTCTTCCTGGAACAGCTTCAGGATGTCGATGAAGTTGGAGCCCGGGATCGGGTCACCACCGATACCAACGCAAGTCGACTGACCGAAGCCGGCGTCAGTGGTCTGCTTCACAGCTTCGTAAGTCAGGGTGCCGGAACGCGACACGATACCGACTTTGCCTGGCAAGTGAATGTGACCTGGCATGATGCCGATCTTGCACTCGCCTGGGGTGATGACGCCTGGGCAGTTAGGGCCGATCAGGGTAACACCCAGCTCGTCGCACTTGACCTTGGCATCCAGCATGTCGAGGGTAGGAATACCTTCGGTGATGCAGATGATCAGTTTGATGCCGCCGAACGCTGCTTCAAGGATGGAGTCCTTGCAGAACGGAGCCGGAACGTAGATCACGCTCGCAGTCGCGCCCGTCTGTTCAACGGCTTCGCGAACGGTGTTGAACACTGGCAGGTTCAGGTGAGTGGTGCCACCTTTGCCTGGGGTCACGCCGCCAACCATTTTGGTGCCGTAGGCGATGGCTTGTTCGGAATGGAAGGTACCTTGCGAGCCGGTGAAACCCTGGCAGATAACCTTGGTGTCTTTATTGATCAGGACGCTCATTATTTGCCCTCCGCAGCTTTGACGACTTGTTGAGCAGCGTCGGTCAAGCTGGTAGCAGCGATGATGTTCAAGCCGCTTTCTGCCAGTACTTTAGCGCCCAGGTCAGCGTTGTTGCCTTCGAGGCGCACAACGACCGGGATTTTCACGCCGACTTCTTTAACGGCGCCGATGATGCCTTCGGCAATCATGTCGCAACGAACGATGCCGCCGAAGATGTTGACCAGTACTGCAGCGACGTTGCTGTCGGACAGGATGATCTTGAACGCTTCGGTCACGCGCTCTTTGGTCGCGCCGCCACCTACGTCGAGGAAGTTGGCTGGCTTGCCGCCGTGCAGGTTGACGATGTCCATGGTACCCATGGCCAGGCCGGCACCGTTGACCATGCAGCCGATGTTGCCTTCCAGTGCCACGTAGTTCAGTTCGAACTTGGCAGCGTGGGCTTCACGTGGGTCATCTTGCGATGGATCGTGGAAAGCCTTCAGCTTTGGCTGACGGTACATGGCGTTGGCGTCGATGTTGATCTTCGCGTCCAGGCAGTGCAGATCGCCGTCAGCCTTGATGACCAGCGGGTTCACTTCCAGCAGGGCCAGGTCGTGGTCCTGGAACAGCTTGGCCAGACCGGTGAAGATCTTGGCGAACTGAGCAACCTGCTTGCCTTCCAGACCCAGCTGGAAAGCCAGATCGCGACCCTGGAACGGCTGAGCGCCAACCAGTGGATCGACAGTGGCTTTGAGAATCTTCTCAGGTGTTTCGTGAGCGATTTTCTCGATGTCCACGCCACCTTCGGTGGAAGCCATGAACACGATACGACGGCTCGAGCGATCGACTACAGCGCCCAGGTACAGCTCTTTGGCGATGTCAGTGCAGGATTCGACCAGGATCTTGGTGACTGGCTGACCGTTGGCATCAGTCTGGTAAGTGACCAGACGCTTGCCCAACCACTGTTGAGCGAACGCAGCTGCGTCTTCCTTGCTGCGAACCAGCTTGACGCCGCCCGCTTTACCGCGACCACCCGCGTGAACCTGGGCTTTGACAACCCACTCGGTTCCGCCGATTTTGTCGCACGCTTCTGCTGCTGCTTCCGGGGTGTCTACTGCAAAGCCCTTGGATACTGGCAGGCCGTATTCAGCAAACAGCTGCTTACCCTGATACTCGTGAAGATTCATGCTTATTACCGTCTTCGTTAGGTACTGCGCATTCGGTGCTGCTCGTCTAAGCGTGCCGCACCACCTGTGACCGCTTCTCCCGGAAGGTGCCAGGACGGACACCTGAATGCCTGTCTGATACCACCGGGAGTTCGAGTCCAACGGCCCTTCCGCGGTAAGCCTTGCGAGCAAGGCTCACGACGGGCGGACCGTCGTGGTTTTTTCTTAGCGTTTCTTCTTGTTCTGGATGTGGATGGCGTGGCCATTCACTGCCAGTGCAGCTTCGTGCAGCGCTTCGGACAGCGTCGGGTGCGAGAAGACCATCATGCCGATGTCTTCGGCACTGGTGCCGAATTCCATGCCGATCGCGCCCTGCTGTACCAGTTCTGCGGCGCCTGGACCAATGACGTGTACACCCAGTACACGGTCGGTCTTGGCGTCGGCGATGACCTTGACGAAACCGCCGGTGTCGTTCGCAGCCATTGCACGACCACTGGCCGCGAACGGGAAGCTGCCGACGTTAACCTCTACGCCTTCGGCCTTCAAGGTCTGCTCGGTTTTACCGACCCATGCGATCTCCGGGTGGGTGTAGATAACCGACGGGATCAGGTCGTAGTTCATCTGGGTCTTGTGACCCTTGATGCGCTCGACAACCATGATGCCTTCTTCCGACGCTTTGTGTGCCAGCATCAGACCACGGACCACGTCACCGATCGCGTAGACGCCAGGAACGCTGGTCTCGCACTGGTCGTTGACGAAGATGAAACCGCGCTCGTCGATGTCGACGCCGCTGTCGGAAGCCAGCAGATCGGTGGTCACCGGACGACGACCTACCGCAACGATCAGACGATCGAAGGTGATGTTCTGCTCACCATCCTTGTCGGTGTAGTTGACAACGACTTCGTTGCCGTTGACTTTCGAACCGGTGACGCGCGCGCCCAGCTTGATGTCCAGACCCTGCTTGGTGAAGGTCTTCTGCGCTTCCTTGGAAACGGCTTCGTCAGCGGCTGGCAGGAATTTCTCCAGCGCTTCCAGAACGGTCACCTTGGAACCCAGACGCGACCACACCGAACCCAGCTCCAGGCCGATGACGCCAGCGCCGATCACGCCCAGGCGCTCAGGCACGGCCTGGAATTCCAGGGCACCGGTGGAGTCGACGATGACGTTCTGGTCGACTGGCGCCGGCGGAATGTCGATCGGACGCGAGCCGGACGCCAGGATGATGTTGTCGGCTTCGATGACTTCGGTGGTGCCGTCAGGCTTGGTCAGCTCGACTTTCTTGCCGGCCAGCAGCTTGCCGTGACCTTGCAGCGAAGTGACACCGTTTGCCTTGAACAGGCTGGCAACGCCGCCGGTCAGGCCTTTGACGATCTGGGCCTTGCGGCCGACCATGGCCGGTACGTCCATCTGTACGTCGCCGGAGATGGAAATGCCGTGCACGTTGAACTGGTTCTTGGCTTCGTAGAATTTCCACGAACTGTCCAGCAGCGCTTTGGAAGGGATGCAGCCCACGTTCAGGCAGGTACCGCCGAGAGCCAGTTTGCCCTCTTTATCCTGATACTTCTCGATGCAGGCAGTCTTGAGACCAAGTTGCGCGGCCTTGATGGCGGCCACATAACCGCCAGGGCCTGCGCCAATCACTACCACGTCGAATTTCTGGGACATACAAAGAGTTCCTCTTTAGCTGCGAGCTTCAAGCCACAAGCTGCAAGCTGATCCGTGATGCTCTACAGACGAGTTGCAGCCTGCTGTTAGGATGTTGCGACGACCCAAGCGCAGGCGCCAGGCTGCTTGCGGGCAGCTTGGCGCGTGCGGCTTGTGGCTGCCTTGAATCAGATATCCAGCAACAGACGAGCCGGATCTTCCAGCAGGTTCTTGATGGTCACCAGGAAAGTCACAGCTTCTTTACCGTCGATCAGGCGGTGATCGTACGACAGCGCCAGGTACATCATCGGACGGATGACAACCTGACCGTTGATCGCCATCGGGCGTTGAACGATGTTGTGCATGCCCAGGATGGCCGCTTGCGGCGGGTTGACGATCGGGGTCGACATCATCGAACCGAAAGTACCACCGTTGGTGATGGTGAAGGTACCGCCAGTCATCTCGTCGATGGACAGTTTGCCGTCACGGGCTTTCTTGCCGAAGGTGGCGATGCCGCCTTCGATTTCAGCCAGGCTCATCTGCTCGGCGTTACGCAGAACAGGAACCACCAGACCACGGTCGCTGGACACGGCAACACCGACGTCGGCGTAACCGTGGTAAACGATGTCCGAACCGTCGATCGAAGCGTTGACTGCCGGGAAGCGTTTCAGCGCTTCGGTGGCGGCCTTGACGAAGAACGACATGAAGCCCAGACGCACACCGTTATGGCTCTTCTCGAAGAGATCCTTGTACTTCGAACGCAGGGCCATGACTTCGGTCATGTCGACTTCGTTGAAGGTGGTCAGCATCGCCATGGTGGACTGAGCTTCTACCAGACGCTCGGCAACCTTGGCACGCAGGCGGGTCATCGGAACGCGCTTCTCGGTGCGGTCGCCGGCAGCGACCACAGGAGCGGCAGCTGCGGCGGCAGCAGGCTTGGCAGCCGGTGCGCCGGCCGGAGCGGATTTCTTCGCTTCGACGGCAGCGACCACGTCTTCCTTGGTGACACGGCCGTCTTTGCCGGTGCCTTTGATGCTGGACAGCGCGATGCCGTTTTCTTCAGCCAGCTTGCGGGCGGCCGGTGCGCCGATCGCGTCTTCGTCGCCGGCAGCAGGTGCCGGAGCGGCGGCAGCGGCGGCAGGTGCAGGCGCGGCGGCCGGTGCGGCAGCGGCAGCGGCAGGCGCGGCCGAAGCCGTGGCGCCGGCGTCCAGGGTTGCGATCAACTCGTTGGACAGGACGGTGTCGCCCTCGCCTTTGACGATCGATGCCAATACGCCGTCAGCTTCGGCCAGTACTTCGAGAACGACTTTGTCAGTCTCGATGTCGACCAGCAGCTCGTCACGTTTCACCGCCTCGCCCGGCTGTTTGTGCCATTTGGAAATGGTGCCGTCGGCAACGGATTCCGGGAAAGAGGGGGCTTTGATCTCAATAGCCATTGTCTGTAATTCCTTAATTCGGTTTCTAGTGCGCGAAGGCGTTAAACAGTGAACGCGTCTTGCAGCAGTTTTTCCTGCTGCTCGGCGTGCATCGAAGCGTAGCCACAAGCAGGAGCAGCAGAAGCATCACGACCGGCGTACTCGAGAACGAGGTTGCGGTTGTGATTGCCGATGCTACGGCGCAAGTGATGCTGGCTGCTGTACCAGGCGCCCTGGTTCATCGGCTCTTCCTGACACCAGACCACATGGGTCAGGTTGGTGTAAGGCGCGATGGCCTCCATCAGGTCGTCTTCCGGGAACGGATAGAGCTGCTCGATACGCACGATGGCGATATCTTCGCGGCCTTCGGCACGGCGTTTTTCCAGCAGGTCGTAGTACACCTTGCCGCTGCACAGGACCAGGCGGGTCACCTTGGCCGGATCGAGGGTGTCGATTTCCGGGATGACCGTCTGGAACGAGCCTTCGGCCAGATCTTCCAGCGTCGAGATGGCCAGCTTGTGGCGCAGCAGCGACTTGGGCGTCAGCACGACCAGCGGCTTGCGCAGAGGACGAATCACCTGACGGCGCAGCAGATGGTAGATCTGTGCCGGAGTGGTCGGCACGCACACCTGAATGTTGTGCTCGGCGCACAGCTGCAGGTAACGCTCCAGACGAGCCGAAGAGTGCTCTGGCCCCTGCCCTTCGTAGCCATGCGGCAAGAGCATGGTCAGACCGCACAGACGGCCCCATTTGTGCTCGCCGCTGGTGATGAACTGGTCGATCACGACCTGCGCACCGTTGGCGAAGTCACCGAACTGGGCTTCCCAGATCACCAGCGCGTTCGGCGAGGTGGTCGAGTAGCCGTATTCGAATGCAAGCACCGCTTCTTCCGACAGGAACGAGTCATACAGGTCAAAGCGAGGCTGACCGGCGTACAGGTTCTGCAGGGGCACGTAGGTGGTTGCGTCTTTCTGGTTGTGCAGGACGGCGTGGCGGTGCGAGAACGTGCCGCGGCCGACGTCTTGCCCGGTGATGCGCACCGGATGCCCTTCGAACGCCAGCGTGGCGTAGGCCATGGTTTCTGCGTAACCCCAGTTGATCGGCAGGCCACCGGCTTGCATCTTCTGGCGGTCTTCGTAGATCTTCTGGACCTGACGCTGAACCACGAAGCCTTCCGGCAGTTCCATCAGCTTGGCCGACAGTTCCTGCAGGGTCTTGAGATCAAAACGGGTGTCATGACGCGCAGTCCAGGCGTGGCCCAGGTAAGGACGCCAGTCGACGAACAATTCCTTGTTCGGCTCTTTGACAAGGCTTTTCACGACGTGCATGCCGTTGTCCAGCGCATTGCGGTACTCGTCGACCTTCGCCTGAGCGGCGGCGGCATCGAGCACACCGGCGGCGGCCAGGGCGTCGGCGTACAGCTCGCGGGTCGTGCGCTGCTTGGAGATCTGCTGGTACATCAGCGGCTGAGTACCGCTCGGTTCGTCGGCCTCGTTGTGGCCGCGACGACGGTAGCAGACCAGGTCGATCACCACGTCACGCTTGAACTGCATGCGGTAGTCGATTGCCAGCTGGGTCACGAACATGACCGCTTCAGGGTCGTCGCCGTTCACATGGAGGATCGGCGCCTGAATCATCTTGGCAACATCGGTCGCGTATTCGGTCGAACGCGCGTCCAGCGGGTTGCTGATGGTGAAGCCAACCTGGTTGTTCACCACGATGTGGATGGTGCCGCCGGTCTTGAAGCCGCGGGTCTGCGACATCTGGAAGGTTTCCAGCACCACGCCCTGACCTGCGAACGCAGCATCACCGTGGATGGAAATCGGCAGCACTTTCTCGCCGGTGGCGTCGTTGCGACGATCCTGACGGGCGCGCACGGAGCCTTCCACCACCGGAGAAACGATTTCCAGGTGAGACGGGTTGAACGCCATGGCCAGGTGAACTTCGCCGCCGGTGGTCATGACGTTGGACGAGAAGCCCTGGTGATACTTCACGTCACCGGAACCGAGTTCGACCTTCTTCTTGCCTTCGAACTCGTCGAACAGCTCGCGCGGGTTCTTGCCGAAGGTGTTGACCAGTACGTTCAGACGGCCACGGTGAGCCATGCCGATGACGACTTCCTTGGTGCCGTAGGAACCGGAGCGCTGGATCAGTTCGTCCAGCATCGGGATCAGGCTTTCGCCGCCTTCCAGACCGAAGCGCTTGGTGCCCGGGTACTTGGTGCCCAGGTACTTCTCCAGACCCTCGGCCGCGGTGACGCGCTCGAGCAGGTGGCTCTGAATGTCGGCGGAGTAAGCTGGACGGCCACGCACGCTTTCGAGGCGCTGCATGAACCAGTTGCGCTGGTTGGAATCGACGATATGCGTGAACTCCGCACCGATGGTGCGGCAATATGTCTTCTGCAACGCGTCGACGATTTCGCGTAGGCTCGCTTCCTCCTTGCCGATGAACAGGTCGCCGGCACGGAATGTGGTATCGAGGTCAGCGTTGGTCAAACCGTAATGGTTGATCGACAGGTCAGCTGGCGCAGTACGCTTCCACAGACCCAGAGGATCGAGTTGCGCACCCTGATGGCCGCGCATACGGAATGCCTGGATAAGTCGCAGCACTTCGACTTGCTTCTTCTCGTGTTCGCTGCTCACGCTACCGGCGGAGACCGGCTGAGCGCGGCGCTGGTTTTTCCCCAGCAACACGAAATGATCGCGAACCGTAGAGTGCGATACATCGGTGGCAGTGCTGCCGTCAGCCGGCAACGTCTGAAAGTAGGTGCGCCACTCTTCTGGCACAGCGTTAGGGTCGTGCAGGTAGAGTTCGTAGAGCTCTTCCACATAGGCAGCGTTACCACCGGAAAGGTGGGCGCTGTTCCACATGCGCTGCATCACGCTTTCTTGCATGCTTGGTCACCCTCGGTTAGGGGACACCACCGGCGTCGACACCGTTGCAAACTTGAAAAGTCCGGCAGCGATTTCGAATCAAGTCGCTGACTGCACCAAGTCGCTAGGATCACGCAGATAGTCCGGGTACCAGCCCGGATGCCCCTGCTGGTCTCATTTCTTCAAAATAAGAGCCGCGGCCAAATGACTGCTGCTCAGGTTTAAACTGCGGCGCCGGTTGAAGCCTGCGCCGCAGCGTTTACGGGCACAACGTTTACACATGCATCGATGTTACAGGTACAAGGAACTCAGATACCGCTTTTCAGCAACATGCTGCGAACATGACCGATTGCCTTGGTCGGGTTAAGACCTTTCGGGCAGACGTTGACGCAGTTCATGATCCCGCGGCAGCGGAACACACTGAACGGGTCATCCAGCGATGCCAGACGCTCCTGGGTCTTGGTGTCACGGCTGTCAGCCAGGAAACGGTAGGCTTGCAGCAGCGCGGCTGGACCGAGGAACTTGTCCGGGTTCCACCAGAACGAAGGGCAGGAAGTCGAGCAGCAGGCGCACAGGATGCACTCGTACAGACCGTCCAGCTTCTCACGCTCTTCAGGCGACTGGAGACGTTCGATGGCCGGCGCCGGCGTGTTGTTCTGCAGGAATGGCTTCACCTTCTCGTACTGCTTGTAGAAGATGCTCATATCGACAACCAGGTCACGGATGACCGGCAGGCCCGGCAGTGGACGAACCACCAGCTTGTTGCCCTTGACCACGGAAGACAGCGGCGTGATGCATGCCAGACCGTTCTTGCCGTTGATGTTCATGCCGTCGGAACCGCAGACGCCTTCACGGCAGGAGCGACGATAGGAGAAACCTTCGTCCTGCTCCTTGATGAGGGCCAGCACGTCCAGCACCATCAGGTCCTTGCCACCGGTGTCGACCTGGAATTCCTGCATGAACGGCGCAGCGTCCTGATCAGGGTTGTAACGATAAACACTGACTTGCAACATGGCGATCACCCTTAATAAGTCCGAACCTTAGGCTCAAAAGTCGGAACAGTCTTCGGCGAGAAGTTCACGGCACGCTTGGCTACGCGCTTTTCACCCGGGAAGTACAGGGTGTGGCACAGCCAGTTTTCGTCGTCGCGATCTTCGAAGTCTTCGCGAGCGTGCGCACCACGGGACTCCTTGCGATGTTCTGCAGCAATGGCCGTTGCCTCGGCGACTTCCAGCAGGTTCTGCAATTCCAGCGCTTCGATCCGGGCAGTGTTGAACGCCTGGCTCTTATCGTTGATCTTGACCTTCGCGATGCGCTCGCGCAGGGTGGCCAGCTGAGCGATACCCTTTTGCATGTATTCACCCGTGCGGAACACACCGAAGTAGTTCTGCATGCAGCTTTGCAGCTCTTTGCGCAGGGTGGCGACGTCTTCGCCATCAGTGCGCTCGTTCAGGCCGCTGAGGCGGGCCAGAGCGACGTCGATGTCGGTGTCGGAGGCGCGACGGTAGTCGATGCCTTCGTTGAGCGCCTGCTCCAGGTGCAGACCGGCAGCACGACCGAATACGACCAGGTCCAGCAGCGAGTTGCCGCCCAGACGGTTGGCACCGTGAACCGATACGCACGCCACTTCACCGACCGCGAACAGGCCCGGGATGATGGCGTCTTCGCCAGCGGCGTTCTGCGTGATCGCCTGACCATGAATATTGGTGGCGATGCCGCCCATCATGTAATGGCAGGTCGGAACGACCGGGATCGGCGCAACGGCAGGATCGACGTGTGCGAAGGTCTTGGACAGCTCCATGATGCCTGGCAGACGGCTGTGCAGCACTTCTTCACCCAGGTGATCGAGCTTCAGCATCACGTGGTCGCCATCCGGACCGCAACCATTGCCGGCGATGATTTCCTTGACCATGGAACGTGCAACGACGTCACGACCCGCGAGGTCTTTCGCGTTCGGTGCATAACGCTCCATGAAACGCTCGCCGTGCTTGTTGATCAGGTAACCGCCCTCACCGCGGCAACCCTCGGTGACCAGTACACCTGCACCGGCAATGCCGGTCGGGTGGAACTGCCACATTTCGATGTCCTGAACCGGCACACCTGCACGCAGGGCCATGCCGACGCCGTCACCGGTGTTGATCAGGGCATTGGTGGTCGACGAGTAGATACGGCCTGCGCCGCCGGTAGCCAGTACGGTCGCGTCTGCGCGGATGTACGAGGTTTCACCGGTTTCGATGCAGATGGCGATGATGCCGACGAAAGCGCCGTCCTGGTTCTTCACCAGATCCACTGCGTAGTATTCGTTGAGGAACACGGTGCCGGCCTTCAGGTTGGCCTGGTACAGGGTGTGCAGCAAGGCGTGACCGGTACGGTCGGCAGCAGCGCAGGTACGCGCAGCCTGACCGCCTTTACCGAAATCCTTGGACTGACCGCCGAACGGACGCTGATAGATGCGACCTTGCTCGGTACGGGAAAACGGCAGACCCATGTGCTCGAGTTCGAATACGGCTTCAGGGCCTACGGAACACATGTATTCGATCGCGTCCTGGTCACCGATGTAGTCGGAACCCTTGACGGTGTCGTACATGTGCCAGCGCCAGTCATCGTTCGGGTCGGCCGAAGCGATGGCACAGGTGATGCCGCCCTGGGCGGAAACGGTGTGGGAGCGAGTGGGGAAGACCTTGGTGACTACAGCGGTCTTGTGGCCGCCCTGAGCCAGCTGCAATGCAGCGCGCATGCCTGCACCGCCGCCGCCGATGATGATGGCGTCGAATGAAAGTGTATTAATGTTAGCCATGAATCAGATACCCCAAAGAATCTGCACACCCCAGACGAAGTACGCGAACATCGCAATGCCGCAGACAGCCTGGAAAAGGAAACGCACCGCTGTCGCGGACTTGCCCAGCGCCATCGGCGTCAGGTAGTCGGTCGCGATGGTCCACATGCCGACCCAGGCGTGAGCGCCCAGGGCAACGAAGGCCAGCAGACTGAAAATGCGCATTCCGTTATGGGAGAACAGAGCGTGCCACGTGGCGAAATCAATGCCAGGGTGGGCGATCAGGTATCCGATCAGGAAGATGAAATAAGCCGCGAGCACTACAGCGGAGACGCGCTGCGCCATCCAGTCATAGAGGCCCGAACGTGACAGGTTCGTAACGCTGGTTACCATATCCAAACTCCCGCCAGAACAATCAACACCAGGGAAACGGCGATGATGATTTTCGAGCCCAGTTTTCCGCCTTCCAGCGTCTCACCGATACCCGCATCCATGATCAAGTGGCGAACACCGGCCACCAGGTGATACAGCAAGGAGGACAGGAGACCCCACACAACGAGCTTGGCCAGCGGACTGGTCAGGCCATCCTTCACCTCGGCAAAGCCTTCCTCGGAACCCAGAGACTTGCTCAATGCGTAAAGCATGATGGCGAGGCCCAGGAAGAGGATGATGCCGGAGACGCGATGAAGAAATGACGTTACGCCGGTGATGGGGAGTTTGATGGTCCTTAGGTCTAGGTTTACAGGTCGTTGGCTTTTCACGGCTTTTTTTCACACTGAAGAGCCCCTAACAATCAGGGCAAGTTGTTGGGAAGTGCACTGGTCAGGTACCCACTACCCAGGAAGTGACGGCCCCCAGAAAAACGGGCCTGAAAGCCCCTGGCGGTCGGACGCCGAGTATAGACAGTTAGCCAACTAATGACAACGCAAAGACCCCACGCCAAGGGCGGATTGCTTTAGCTCGATAAAAGGCGTAAATGGCAGGTAATTTCGAGGAAAACATCGCCTTAAAGCCTTCTGCTACAAGACTTTTGGCAAATTGACTTTAGAATTTATCTCACTATAGTGGTGCGGGCCCTGCGTGGGGGGCCTGTCTGATGATTTGAAGCATAAATAGGAGGCCACATGGCTGACAAAAAAGCGCAGTTGATCATCGAGGGCGCTGCCCCCGTCGAGCTGCCCATTCTGACCGGCACAGTTGGTCCCGATGTAATCGACGTACGCGGCCTGACCGCCACCGGACGCTTCACATTCGACCCAGGCTTCATGTCGACCGCCTCATGCGAATCCAAGATCACCTACATCGACGGTGATAACGGAATCCTGCTGCATCGCGGCTACCCGATCGAACAGCTGGCCGAGCAATCGGACTATCTGGAAACCTGCTACCTGCTGCTGAACGGCGAACTGCCAACTGCCGAACAAAAAGCTCAATTCGTCGGCACCGTGAAGAATCACACCATGGTGCACGAGCAGTTGAAGACCTTCTTCAACGGCTTCCGTCGCGATGCTCACCCGATGGCCGTGATGTGCGGCGTCGTCGGTGCCCTCTCGGCGTTCTACCACGACTCGCTGGACATCAATAACCCTCAGCATCGCGAGATCTCGGCGATCCGCCTGGTCGCGAAGATGCCTACCCTGGCCGCGATGGTGTACAAGTACTCCATGGGTCAGCCCATGATGTACCCGCGCAATGACCTGAGCTACGCAGAAAACTTTCTGCACATGATGTTCAACACCCCGTGCGAGATCAAACCGATCAGCCCGACGCTGGCCAAGGCCATGGACCGGATTTTCATCCTCCACGCCGACCACGAACAGAACGCCTCCACCTCCACCGTGCGCATGGCAGGCTCTTCGGGCGCCAACCCGTTTGCCTGTATCGCGGCCGGCATCGCCGCGCTGTGGGGCCCGGCACACGGTGGCGCCAACGAAGCCGTTCTGACCATGCTCGATGAAATCGGCGATGTCTCGAACATCGACAAGTACATCGCCAAGGCCAAGGACAAGAACGATCCGTTCAAGCTGATGGGCTTCGGTCACCGCGTTTACAAAAATCGCGACCCGCGCGCCACCGTGATGAAACAGACGTGCGACGAAGTCCTGCGCGAGCTGGGCATCACCAACGATCCGCAGCTGGAACTGGCGATGCGCCTGGAAGAGATCGCGCTGACCGATCCGTACTTCATCGAGCGCTCGCTGTACCCGAACGTTGACTTCTACTCGGGTATCATTCTGAAAGCGATCGGCATTCCGACCAGCATGTTCACCGTGATCTTCGCCCTGGCCCGCACCGTCGGCTGGATCTCGCACTGGAAAGAAATGCTCTCCAGCCCGTACAAGATCGGCCGCCCGCGCCAGCTGTACACCGGCGAAGTCTCTCGCGACATCGTGCCGCTCGCAGAGCGCAAGTAAGCGCGACAGCGACACGAAAAAGGCTGCCGATTGGCAGCCTTTTTTTGTACGCCGAAAAACGCTTGCGGCACTTACTGCTCCGCATGCTCCTTGAGCGCCTTGAGCGTGTTGAACGGCGCGTCAACGACGAACTTGTTGGCAAGCCAGGACGGAACGCTGCCGCCCGGCTCGGTGTGCACCTGGTAGGTGACTTCGGTCAGGTTGTCGCCCTTGGGCACGAACTTCCAGTAGCCCTCGACCTGCGCAACCCGCACGAAGCCTTTCTCTTCAGGAATGTACTTGGGCTGCCCCAACAACTTGCGAGTGAGACTGCCATCGGCACCCTCCACGGTCGTGATCTCCAGCACCGAATCACGCGGGGTGACTGGCCACGGCGTGTTGAACTGGGTGTAGGTCCAGGTCTTGTCGCCCTCATGTTTGAGGATCTTCTGCGACTTGCACTCATGAATCCAGGCACACGCGGCAGCGACATCCTCTTGCAGGGCGCGCAGTCTGGGAATGCCCGCTTTGATGGTGGCCACACCCTGATAAGCCTTGTATTGAGAGCCCGCGACGTCACTGAGCGAGACCTTGATGCCCTCCTCGTTCTTGGCAACCTTCCAGTCCTCAGCCTGGGCACACGCAACGACCATTACAGTCAGGCCGATTCCACACGCAATCCGGTACAGCGAACCCATTGTTGTATTCCTTATTCTTGAAGTTCAGTTGCCTCGATTGATTCACATCCCTGCCTTCAAGCAACCGATGTGAGCGTCTCCCACCAACCCAGCAGGCGAATAGCGTCTTCCGAACTGCTGCCACAGACTTCCACGTCTGCCGAGAATTGGCCACACACCGCCGGCCTTTCCGGCCTGCCGAACAGCCCGCAGAGCATGTCGACCGACAGGTGCAGGCAACGTTCGCCAGCAGGCTTGCCCTGTGGCATGCCGGGAATCGGCGAAGTGATGGAGGGTGCAATGCAGCAAGCGCCGCAACCCGGACGGCATTCCATGGAAACTTCCTCTGGGAGGCAGTGAGAGATGACAGGATCTTAACCGCTAAAACGGGCGTTTGAAAATACAGGATTCAGGCAACCCGAATGTTCGAGGGGCCGTTACTGCTTGAATTTGAAATCGAGGGCGGCACCTTCGACATCCCGACGCGCCTCGTTTCGCAGTTGCAGCTGCATTTCGTTGCTGAGCAGACGGCCCTGAAGCTGAAAATCCGGATCGCTCTGCGAATCGGGAAACAGCTGCGGGAGCAGCGGCTTGGCGCCTGCTGGCGGCGTCTTGGACTTGGCAGCTGAGGTAATCACATTTGGTGGCGGGGCCAATTGCTTGACCATCTCCGGCGGCAGACTCAAATCGAGCTGAGCCTTCGGCAATCGCGTGTCCTTGACCACTTGGGACGCAGGCTTGGTCTTGCTGGCAACCGGCGCGCGATTGGCCACCTCTGAATTGTCGGCCTTGATCTTGGCCGATCGAGCATTGGCACTCGGGGTTTTCTGCTCGACCGCAGCCGCCTTGTCGGGTGTGATGCCAGGCGCGACGGGCTTGGCGGGAGGCTGCGGCTTACTCGACGCGATAACGGGCACCACCCCAGCATCGGGCGCGAGATCGTGAACCGTTGGCGCAGCTGCAGCAGGAACAGCGGGCTTTTGCACTGGTGCAGGCGCCTGGGTGTCCTTGGCCTGAGCCGTGGGCGCAGTCGCGGTCGTCGCTACCTTAGGCGGCGGTGTCACTGGCTTGTCGCCATCGCAAGCGCTCAACAAGACCAGCATCAACACGCCCATACAACGCAATGAATTCATAGATCGAAGACGGCAGATTAAGACACGAGCCAATATGCTGGCCCTTTAGTCAACCGGTGACAAGTGAAGCCCTTGTCAGCCAGCCCCTGAACAGTGGAAAGCAACGGACCGGCTGAGTTCACCACGTTTGACCGGCGTCCTGACACAACTGCTTGGCGAGCATGCCCACGGTCATCAACGCCCTCTCCGCCTCACGATTCCATGGCAGCCCGCAATTGAGCCGGATGCAGTGATTGAACTGTTCTGTGTTGCTGAAGATAAGCCCCGGCGCGATGCTGATGCCCTGCTCAAGCGCACGCACGTGCAACTCCTGCGTATTGACCCGACCTGGAAGGCTGATCCACAAGATGAAGCCGCCTGCCGGACGACTGATTTGCGTGCCCTCTGGAAACATTTGCTGCACCGCCAGCTGAAAGGCGCTCAGGTTCTTGCGATGCTCCTGGCGAATATACCGCAGATGCCTGTCATAGCCGCCGTTCTCCAGATAAGAAGCCACGGCCATTTGCGTCACACTGCACGCCGAATGCGTGCTGAAGGTTTGCAGCCGCTGGATTTCCGCCTGGTACTTTCCGGCGATCATCCAGCCGATGCGCACGCCCGGCGACAGCGTCTTGGAAAAGCTCGAGCAGTAGATCACCCGCCCCAGGCGATCGAACGCCTTCAGCGCTTTGGACTTGTTCTGCTCATACATCAGCTCGCCGTAAATGTCGTCTTCGATCACCTGAATGTCGAAATCCGAGGCCAGCCGCAGCAGGTGTTTCTGCCGTTCTTCGGGCATCGTGCTGCCCAGCGGATTGCTCAACCGCGAGGTCATCACCAACGCCTTGATAGACCATTGATTGGCCGCCAGCTGCAAGGCCTCCAGGCTGATGCCGGTGTTCGGATCGCTGGGAATCTCGATGACTTTCAGGCCCAGCAGATCGGCCAGCTGCAGCAGCCCGTAGTAGGTCGGCGACTCGGCCGCGATCAGATCACCGGGGCTGGTCAGCACGCGCAACGACATCTGCAAAGCGTCGACGCAGCCGTGCGTGATGACGACCTCTGACGGATCGACGACCACGCCGGCATCGCGCATGCGGATTGCCACCTGACGCCGCAACGGCTCGAAACCCGGGCTGAACATGTAATTGAAGGCACGTGGACTCTGGAAGCGCGTGACCTTCGCCAACTGCTGATGCAGCGCACGCAGCGGCAGGTAATCGATGTGCGGCACCGCAGCACCGAACGCAAAGACACCCTCACGCCGGGCCTCCACCAGCACTTGCTGGATGATGCTGGCGCGAGTGACCAGACCCGGCCGCTCGACCCGTGCAATGTCGGGGGTCGGTGCCGTCAGGGCAGGCGTTTGATGGACGTAGTAACCAGACTGCGGACGCGCGCGGATCAGCCCCTGATCTTCGAGATTGGCGTAGGCCTGCAGGACGGTGGCATGACTGACATTAAGCTGCGAGCTCATCTTGCGCACCGAAGGCACGCGCTCACCGGGCTGATACACGCCACGGCGAATGTCTTCAGCCAACTGCTGAGCGATACGTTGATACAGCAGAAGATTGGTCATGGCGTCCCTCGCGTCAGGGTAAATCGATTCCGGCGCACAGTTATCAATCTTACCGGAACAGTCATGAAGTGTACGGGGACAGTTTGGGATACCGCCAGTAATACTTAAGTGTGACGGAAATTTCGCTAAGCCGTTTGCGCCAAACGTCTGGGCGATTTGCACAAAAAAGCCCGGCTTCTTTGCTGAAAAGCCGGGCCTGATCGACAAAATAGCTCAGCGCGGGGCGCTTAAATGGCCTTTCTCGTCGGAGAACACGATTTCCACCCGACGATTTTGCGCCCTTCCCCGTTCGGAAGTGTTCACATCCACCGGGTATTGATCGCCATACCCTTCCACCTGGATGCGCTCGTCTTCGATCCCGAGGTCTGCCAGGACATCCGCCACCGCTTGCGCCCGGTCACGGGACAGTTGCAGGTTTTCCTGAGCGTCGCCGGTGCTGTCGGTGTAACCCTCGATACGCACTACGCGCTTGGGATTAAATTGCAGAAACTGCACGACCTTCAGCACGGTACGGTTTGCCGAGCTCTTGAGTTCGGCATGGCCGGTGTCGAACAGCATGTCGCCCAGTGTCATGACCAGACCCCGTTCGGTCTGCAACGTGGAAAGGCTGATCACCTGATCTTCGGCCCATTTACCTTGCTGCTGCGCACCCGACAATTTCGCCTCGCGCAGCGCCAGTTGCAGGCGCTGGCGTTCAAGCTCGAGGCGCGCAAGCTTCTCCTGATTGAGCAGCAACTTGCTGTGCTCGGTGGCAATGGCGCTGTAGCGGCTGCTCAGGTACGCGTAATGGCTGACGTCGTCGGCACTGCCGATGTAACTGGACAGACGCTCGGCTCTGGCGAGCAATTCGCCTGCGCGGATCACGTCCTTCGGCGCGCTGCGCAAGACGTTGGTGTCTTCTTTGACTTTCTGGAAATCGGCGCTGGCGCTCTGCAGTGTGGCTTCGCTGACGGGGTGGGCCGCGCAACCGTAAAGCCCGGCAACCGCCACCAGCATGGCGACGCTCAATACACGCGGGACGACGTTCATTGGCTCGCCCCCAACTGCTTGCGAAGACGCTCCAGGCGCGCGTTGACCTGTGCAACCTGTTCGTCGCTCTTCTGCGTCAGGACCCGCGCTTCCGCCAGACGGGCATCCAGCTCAGCCTGCTCGGCCTGCATGCGCGCATCCTTGTAGGCCTTGTCGGCCATGTCGGCGCGGGCTCGAGCCAGTTTGGCCTGCGCCTTGGCAAGGTCCGGTTCGTCATCGGTCGCACCCACGGCGCCCGCCTGAGTCACCGCCTGTTCGGTCAGCTTCAACTGTTCAACCGGGGCGGGATCGTTCGCGCAGCCGAACAGAGAGGCCGTTGCCATGGCTGCAATCAAAGGTCGTATTTTCAAAAGAAAGCTCAAAAAACATTCCTACTGGTGGGTGGCGCTGGTCGGCTGCAGCAACTGGGCTTTCCACAATTCCAGATTGCGCGTAACGGCTTCACTGGAGCGGCCCGAAGCAGACAATTCTGTCATTTTTTTCGCCAGCTGTCCGCGCAGCCAGGGCTCATTGCACGCCGAATTGAATGACAACGCCAGATACAAACCCGGCCGGTCGAGCGGCAGCGGCTTTGCCTCAAGGTCCGCCGCCAGGGTCTGCGTCATCGCCATGCCCGCGTAGCGTCCGGCCAGCACGTATTCGACCTGTCCCTGAACAAGGGCCTGGAAGGTCTGCGTCAGGTTGGTCTTCTTCTCCAGCGTGAGGTGCTCTTTGATCGCGCGCTCGAACGCAGGGGTCACGCGGGTTTTCTCGGAGATGGCGCCCGCATGGCCCTGCAGGTCCGCCAGTGCGTTGAAGGGTTGAGCGTGGCCTGCGCGGGTCCAGACCATGATTTCGTTCTGGGAAACCGGCGGATGAACGAAGTCCAGCGACTCGAGTTCGGCGTCGTTCAGCGGAGTGTCGGCCAGCAGATCCATGCGTCCGGTGCGCACTTCCTCCAGTGCCTGACTGCGTTTGCCCGCAAACAGAAGCTCGACCTTGATGCCTATCTGCGTCGCAGCCTCTTTGAGCAGATCGGCGTTGGCCCCCATCAAGTGCTTCGGATCTTGCGGGTCACGCCACAGGTAAGGCGGTGCATCAGGGCTGCCCGTCACGATCAGACGATCGCACTTGCCCGCCGCCATCGTCAGCGAAGGCACGAGCAGTATTGCGCCTGCCAGTGATGCCAGCGTACGCCTTGGCGACAACATGGCTACATCCTTTTTTCGCCCCATAAAAAAACCCGCTCTGTTCCGACCGGGGAAAACATCATTCGGCGCAGTGCAACCGACGATCGACGTTTTCCAGCAGCCCGAACGAACGGGTTCTCTTTATAAGTCAGACGGCTGGATTAGACCAGCTTCTCCAACTCCGGGACGGCTTCGAAGAGGTCGGCAACCAGGCCGTAATCGGCCACCTGGAAGATCGGCGCTTCTTCGTCCTTGTTGATCGCGACGATCACTTTGGAGTCCTTCATGCCGGCCAGGTGCTGGATCGCGCCGGAAATACCGACAGCGATGTACAGCTGCGGCGCGACGATCTTGCCGGTCTGACCGACCTGCATGTCGTTGGGCACGAAGCCTGCGTCGACAGCAGCGCGAGAAGCGCCGACGGCTGCGCCCAGCTTGTCGGCCAGCGCATACAGATGCTTGAAGTTGTCGCCGTTCTGCATGCCGCGGCCGCCGGAAACGACGATTTTGGCAGCGGTCAGTTCAGGACGGTCGGACTTGGCCAGTTCTTCATTGACGAAGGACGACTTGCCTGCGTCGTGGGCCGCAGCAACGGTTTCAACGGTCGCCGAACCGCCTTCAGCGGCAACGGCGTCGAAACCGGTGGCGCGTACGGTGATGACCTTGACCGCCGCCGACGACTGAACGGTCGCAATGGCGTTACCGGCGTAGATCGGGCGCTTGAAGGTGTCAGCCGACTCAACCGAGATGATCTCGGAGATCTGATCGACGTCCAGTTGCGCAGCCACGCGCGGCAGGATGTTCTTGCCGTTGGAAGTGGCAGCGGCCAATACGTGGCTGTAACCCGCAGCCAGCTCGCCAACCAGGGGTGCCACGTTTTCCGGCAGTTGGTGCGCGTAGGCGGCGTTGTCGGCAACCAGCACCTTCGCGACGCCAGCGATCTTCGCAGCCGCTTCACCTACAGCGGCGACGTTCTGACCCGCGACCAGGACGTGGATGTCACCACCGATCTTGGCGGCGGCCGCCACGGTGTTCAGGGTGGCGGGAGCGATCGCGCCGTTCTCGTGCTCAGCGATAACCAGGATAGTCATTTAGATTACCTTCGCCTCGTTCTTCAGTTTTTCGACCAGTTCTGCAACCGACTTGACCTTGATGCCTGCACTGCGGGCAGCCGGGGCTTCGACTTTCAGGGTCTTGTTGGTCGAAGACGTGGAAACGCCCAGCGCGTCAGGCGTCAGGGTTTCGAGCGGCTTCTTCTTGGCCTTCATGATGTTCGGCAGCGACGCGTAGCGTGGCTCGTTCAGGCGCAGGTCGGTGGTGACAATCGCTGGCAGCTTCAACGAAACAGTCTGCGCGCCGGCATCGATTTCACGGGTGACGTTGACGCTGTCGCCGGAGACTTCAACCTTGGAGGCGAAGGTGCCTTGGGCGTAGCCGCTCAGCGCAGCCAGCATCTGACCGGTCTGGTTGTTGTCGCTGTCGATGGCCTGCTTGCCAAGGATGACCAGTTGAGGCTGTTCTTTATCGACAACAGCCTTGAGCAGCTTGGCCACGGCCAGGGAGGTCAGCTCGTCAGCGGATTCAACGAGGATGGCGCGATCGGCACCCAGTGCCAAAGCAGTGCGCAGTTGCTCCTGAGCGGTGGTCGGGCCAATGGAAACGACGACGATCTCGGTCGCGACGCCTTTCTCTTTCAGGCGTACGGCTTCTTCCACAGCGATTTCGCAGAAGGGGTTCATCGACATTTTGACGTTAGCGAGATCGACGCCGGAGTTGTCCGCTTTGACGCGAACCTTGACGTTGTAGTCGACCACTCGTTTGACAGCTACAAGAACCTTCATGGATTCCTCGTTACTCTCCGGTGAAAAGAAAGTCGCCAGGCTCAGCCCGGCGATGGGTACACGTCAGTGTAAAGAACACCTCTGAAAACAACGTATTCGTCGTTGCTGAATGCTGATTTCAGCAAAAACAGCCGCTCAGCCACGCCAACTCAAGCCAGAGGCCGGCTGGCCGTGTAAACTGCACCGCGCCCCGCCGCCCCTTGGGCCCAGCGGATCTGCAGCACAGCATTGCGTCGCTTTTAGAGGCGTTCTCCTGCCTGACGGTCAGCCTACGGCGAGCGCAAAACCGCCCGTATCTTGACCGGAACGCCTATTCCGGTCAATACGACAAAAACGCCAGTCACAAGCCGCGTCCCTATGTTTTATCAGGGTTTCGGCCGATTCAAACAAACGTTTGTATTGGACCTGTGAGGTGGTGTAGATATAATGCAGACCCTTTGAGATATCGCGCAGGCGCACCCCATGCGCGTGTCGGTTTTAGCAATCTATAAAAATATGCCGTTGAGCCCTGAGTAGGAGATAGCCTGTGGAACGCGAATACATGGAATTCGACGTCGTCATCGTCGGAGCCGGCCCCGCCGGGCTTTCCGCCGCATGCCGCCTGAAACAGAAAGCCGCCCAAGCCGGCCAGGAAATCAGTGTGTGCGTGGTGGAAAAAGGCTCTGAAGTTGGCGCCCACATCCTGTCGGGTGCGGTGTTCGAACCTCGCGCCCTCAACGAGCTGTTCCCGGACTGGAAAGAACTGGGCGCCCCGCTGAACACACCGGTCAAAGGCGACGACATTTATGTCCTGACCAGCGCCGAAGCCGGCACCAAAGTGCCGGGCGCGTTCGTGCCCAAGACCATGCACAACGAAGGCAACTACATCATCTCCCTGGGCAATCTGTGCCGCTGGCTGGCCCAGCAGGCGGAAAACCTTGGCGTGGAGATCTACCCGGGCTTCGCCGCCCAGGAAGCGCTGATCGACGAAAACGGCGTCGTGCGCGGGATCATCACCGGTGATCTGGGCGTGGACCGTGAAGGCAATCCCAAAGAAGGCCTGTACACCCCGGGCATGGAGCTGCGCGGCAAGTACACGCTGTTCGCCGAAGGCTGCCGCGGGCACATCGGCAAACAGGTGATCAAGCGCTTCAATCTGGACAGCGAAGCCGACGCTCAGCATTACGGCATCGGCCTGAAGGAAATATGGGAAATCGACCCGGCCAGACATCAGCAAGGCCTGGTGGTGCACACCGCTGGCTGGCCGCTGGATGTCATGGGCACCGAAAACACCGGCGGCTCTTTCCTCTATCACCTGGAAAACAATCAGGTGGTGGTCGGCCTGATCGTCGACCTGTCGTACGCCAACCCGTACCTGTCGCCGTTCGACGAGTTCCAGCGCCTCAAGCATCACCCGATCCTCAAGCAGTATCTGGAAGGCGGCAAGCGCGTCAGCTACGGCGCCCGCGCGATCTGCAAAGGCGGTCTGAACTCGCTGCCGAAAATGGTATTCCCGGGCGGCGCGCTGATCGGCTGCGACCTGGGCACGCTGAACTTCGCCAAAATCAAAGGCAGCCATACCGCGATGAAATCCGGCATGCTGGCCGCCGAGTCGGTGGCCGACGCGCTGTTCGCGGGCAACGAGGGCGGCGATGCGCTGAACACCTACGTCGACGCGTTCAAAGCCAGCTGGCTGCATGAAGAACTGTTCGCCAGCCGCAACTTCGGCGCGGCCATCCACAAGTTCGGTCCGGTACTGGGCGGCGCGTTCAACTTCATCGATCAGAACCTGTTTGGCGGCAAGATCCCGTTCACGTTGCACGACAACAAGCCTGACTACGCGTGCATGAAGCTGGCGGCCGACTCGAAGAAGATCGATTATCCGAAACCGGACGGCAAACTGAGCTTCGACAAGTTGAGCTCGGTGTTCATCTCGGGTACCAACCACGAAGAAGAGCAGCCTTGCCACTTGAAGCTCAAGGATCCAGGCATTCCGATCAACGTCAACCTGCCCAAGTACGATGAGCCGGCCCAGCGTTACTGCCCGGCAGGTGTTTACGAGGTGGTGACTCAGGAAGACGGCGCCAAGCGCTTCCAGATCAACGCGCAGAACTGCGTGCACTGCAAGACCTGCGACATCAAGGACCCTTCGCAGAACATCACGTGGGTGGCGCCGGAAGGTGCGGGTGGGCCGACCTACCCGAATATGTAAAAGACGCAGCGGCAAGTGTCGAGCTGCAAGCGACAAGAGAAAGGCGCCCTGATGGGCGCCTTTTTCCGTTTATCAGGCCTGACGCTTTACGCCGAAAACCGCAGCCGGTCGCCCTCTTCTCCCGGATTGCGCTCGAAATACCGTTTGTACTCGCGGCTGAATTGCGACGTGCTCTGATAGCCCACCTTGTGCGCGACCTGCGCCACGCCCATGCCTTCGCCGATCAGCATCTGCTGGGCCTTGAGCAGCCTCAAGCGCTTCAGGTATTGCACCGGCGACAACAGGGTGCTGCGCTTGAAGTGCTCATGAAAGGTCGATGCGCTCATGTTGGCGCAGCGGGCAAGATCATCGACGCTCAATGGCTCGTTGTAATGATCGCGAAGAAACTGCAGCGCCGCGCCGATCCGCGCGAAGTGGCCCTGTTGCTCGACCAGCGCCCGCAATACGCCGGCCTGGGCGCCTCGCAGCGCGGCATACAGCACTTCCCTCACCCGCGCCGCGCCCATCACTTGAGCGTCGAGCGGATCGTGCAGACAGCGCAACAAACGCTCGACACTTTCACGCATGGATGCGTCCAGCTCGGCAGACGTCATGGACTCGGGCGTCTGCGCCTTCACCGACGGGTCGGGCGCCAGGTGCATCAACTGCACCAGCTCGCTCAGCACCGTGCGGTCGATGGACACGGCGACGCCATACATGGGTTCATCCCGGGTGGCGAAGGTTTCGCACATGAACGGCACCGACAGCGCCTGAACCAGGTAATGGCCTGCGCCGTACTCGAACGTGCGTGGCCCCAGGCGCGCGAGTTTGCTGCCCTGGGCGAGGATGATCAGGCTCGGCTCATAGATCTGCGGACTGCTGGCGACATAGCGGTCCCACGACATTGCCTGCACGCCACGAACGCGTGTATCGACGAAGCCGGGTTGCACCGCGAGGGGCTTGATCAGGGCGACCAACGTGGCGTTGGCCGCTGAATGAAGAGTCAGTGACATAGGTGACCGGACAGAGGATTAGACACTGGCATCATCGCAGATATGCCGCATCAAGCCTCTACCGCAAAGGCAACTTCGGAGGAATGTGCATGACAGACGGAGAATCGTTCATGGCTGCCGTCGACCCCGCTGCGGACAATAGCCCGCCTCAACCGTCATCGTTTTTGCGAGGTATTACATGTACACAGCCATCGGTTACGCCGCTCAGTCCGCAACCACTCCCCTCGCCCCCATGACCTTCAACCGCCGCAGCCCGCGGCCTGACGATGTGGCCATCGAAATCCTCTACTGCGGCGTGTGCCATTCGGACATCCATCAGGCACGCAACGAGTGGGGCATCGCCGTTTACCCACTGATGCCAGGCCATGAAATCGTCGGCAAGGTCACCGAAGTCGGCGCCAATGTGAGCAAGCACAAGGTCGGCGATCTGGTGGGCGTTGGCTGCATGGTCGACTCCTGCCGTCATTGCGAAGCCTGCGCCGCCGATCTGGAGCAATACTGCCTGGAAGGCCCGACCCTGACCTACGCCACACCCGACCGCATCGACGGCAGCAACACCATGGGCGGCTATTCCAACAGCATCGTGGTCAGCGAGCACTTCGTGGTGCGCATTCCCGAGAAGCTGAATCCGGCCGCCGCAGCGCCAATCCTCTGCGCGGGCATTACCACCTATTCCCCACTCAAGCATTACGGCGTCAAGGCAGGCGACAAGGTGGGCGTGCTGGGCATGGGCGGTCTGGGCCACATGGGCATCAAGTTCGCCAAGGCCATGGGCGCAGAAGTCACGCTGTTCACCCGCTCGGCCAGCAAGGCGGAAGAAGCCCGCCGTCAGGGCGCCGATCACGTGATCGTATCCACCGACGCCGAGCAGATGAAGGCCGCTGCCGGTCGTTTTGACTTCCTGCTCGATACCATCCCGGTGCAGCACGACCTCAATCCGTACCTGGAAACCCTGCGCTTCGACGGCGTGCACATCTTGGTCGGTCTGATCGAACCGGTGGACCCGGCGCTGCATGCTGCCAATCTGGTAATGAAGCGTCGAGTGCTGGCGGGTTCGCTGATCGGCGGCATTGCCGAAACTCAGGAAGTACTGGATTTCTGCGCCGAGCATGACATCAGCTGCGACATCGAGATGCTCGACATCAAGCACATCAACGAGGCTTACAGCCGCATGATCGCGGGCGACGTGAAGTACCGTTTCGTCATCGACATGGCCACGCTGAAAGCCTGATCGCTTGCCTTCTGATCGTTCCATGGGGACGGTCAGAACGCGATAACTGTAGGAGTGAGCTTGCTCGCGATCGCCGTCGTTTACTCACCTCATCAGGAGACAGGTATACCGCGATCGCGAGCAAGCTCACTCCTACAAGAAGGGCGTTTGATCAGACAGAGGGATCAGCCCCCCAACTCCGCCGACAACCGTGCCGCTGTTTCTTTGATCACCGGCACCAGTTCGGCCATCTTTTCCAGCGGCATGTACGGCACCGTGCTGGCAATGCTGATACCGGCGACGATGTGTTTGCTCGCATCGCGGATCGGCGCCGCCACGCAGCGGATCGACGGTTCGTTGTCTTCCAGATCGAACGCGTAACCGCCCTTCACGTATTCGTGCATCCGCGCGCGCACCTGCTCCCAGGTCTGCTCCTGATGCGCAGGCCACAGCGGGTTTCGGGTCACCTCCGGCACACTGATGTCGTACAGACGCCGCCATTCGCTTTCAGGACTGTCCAGCAACAACGCCTTACCGATGCCGGTGCGCGCCAGCGGCATGCGATGGCCCACCCGCGAGCGCATTTCCGGACCGTTGCGACCGGGATTCTTGTGCAGATACAGCACCTCGTCGCCATCGCGCACTGCCAGGTGAACGGTGTCGCCGGTCAACGCCGACAGCTCGTCGAGGAACGGCCTGGCGAGCATCGCCAACGGCACTTCTTCGCGCGCCTGAAACCCCAGTTCGATCAGTTTCGGCCCCAGCAGATACCCCACTTGCGGCAGCACGCGCAGGTAACGCTCCTCCACCAGGCAACTGGCCAGCCGATGCGTGGTGCTGCGCGTGGTGCCGATCTGACGGGCAATTTCCTTGAGATCACGGGCGCCGCCGGCGACGGCCTGAACCACCCCAAGTCCGCGCAGCAAGGTTTGCGTGCCGGTCGGCGCAGGGTCTTTGCCAGTCACGCCAGCGGTGTCGGAAGAATCGTGCATATCGCGCCTTATCGAATCAGAAAGCTGGCGGCATTATCGTCGCCAGCTTCGTAGCCTGCCAGCCTTAAAGCTCGATGCGCTCGACCTTGCCCACCAGCAGGATGTAGGACAACGCGCCCAGCAGCGCGAGCACGGCGATGTAGGTGATGGCTGGCGCAAAGGATTCGCCCGACGCCAGGAAGCCGATGACGATCGGCGTGGCAATGGCCGCAAGGTTGCCGATCAGGTTGAACGTCCCGCCGGTCAGGCCCAGCAGGCGCGCCGGCGCCAGTGTCGACACCAGCGACCAGGTGATCGAGGCCAGTCCGTTGCCGAAGAATGCCAGCGCCAGGAAGGCAATGACCAGCGGCGTGGAGTCGACGTAGTTGGCGCCGATGATCGAGGTGGAGATCAGCAGTCCGGCGATGATCGGCAGCTTGCGCGCGAAGCCGACGGTGTGACCGCGACGGATCAGCCAGTCGGAGAAGAACCCGGAGCACAACACGCCGACGAACGCCGCCAGAAACGGCAGTGACGCCAGCAGGCCGGACTTGATGAAGTCCATGCCACGGTATTTAACCAGATAGGTCGGGAACCAGGTAAGGAAGAACCACAGTGTCGAGTTCAGGCAGAACTGGCCCAGGTAAATACCCCACAGCTTGCGCTTGCTCAGGACGATGCCCAGGTCCATCCAGCTGAAGCCGCGCTTGACGTTACCGGCGTCGTTCTGGATATCCACCAGACCGCCGCCCTCTTTGATCAGGTCGATCTCGCCCTGATTGACGCCTTTGAAGTCGCGCGGTTCGCGGTAGACCATGTACCAGATTGCAGCCCAGAGGACGCCGACGCCGCCGGTGGCCACGAAGACCATGTGCCAGCCGTATCGAGTCTGCAGCCAGGCAAGCACCGGAGTCAGAAATGCCAGGCCGACGAACTGCCCGGAAGTGTAGAAGCCGACGGCGGTTGCGCGCTCCTTTTCCGGGAACCAGGCAGTGACCACCCGGCTGTTGATCGGGTACGCCGGAGCCTCCAGTGCACCGACCGCCAGGCGCAGCACGAACAGGCCGATGAAGCTGCCGACAAAGCCCAGGAATATCGTCGCCACCGACCACAGGGCCAGCGCTACGGTGTAGAGAATACGCGGCGGAACGCGATCGACCAGCCAGCCACCCGGCAGCTGCATGGCGGCGTAGGTCCAGCCGAAGGCCGAAAACACCAGGCCGACGTGTACCGGATCGATGCCCAGCTCGCTGGTCAGTGCGGGCGCGGCGATGGACAGGTTGCTGCGGTCCAGATAGTTGATCACCACCGTAATGAACAGCAGGACCATGATGAAAAAGCGTTTACGGGTCGGCGTGACGGCAAGCGTCCCCGCTTCTGGCAACGTCTGTGTGCGCATGGGAAGTGCCTCTTTTTATGGTTGTCTGAGGTCTGGAATTGTTTTGCGTGTATGACCCATCGTTACTGCGCAGTTGATGCTTTGCACGCGCTGCGCGGAAACGATCAACAAGGCCTCGTGAGCAAGCTCTCCTCCACAGCGTTCCGGGTGTGCCCCCTTTTGAGCACGACGCAAAGTCTGTGGGCGTAAGCCTGCTCACGAATGAGGCCAACCCGGTATCAGGGTCGATCTCAGTCAATCACCACTCGGCAAAACTGCCGTCGGCATGGCGCCAGATCGGGTTGCGCCAGCGGTGGCCGATGGCCGCGCGCTCTTTGACGTACTCCTCGTTGATCTCGATGCCGAGGCCCGGTCCGTTGGGGATTTTGACCATGCCCTTGTCGTAGTCGAAGACTTCCGGGTTCTTGATGTAGTCGAGCAAATCGTTGCTCTCGTTGTAATGGATACCCAGGCTCTGTTCCTGAATGAACGCGTTGTAGCAGGCGGCATCCAGTTGCAGGCAGGCCGCCAGCGCGATCGGGCCCAAAGGACAGTGCAGGGCCAATGCGACGTCATAGGCCTCGGCCATGTTGGCAATCTTGCGGGTTTCGGTGATGCCGCCGGCATGGGACGCGTCCGGCTGGATGATGTCGACGTAGCCCTCGCTCAGCACGCGCTTGAAATCCCAGCGCGAGAACAGACGCTCACCCAGTGCAATCGGCGTGCTGGTCAACGGCGCCAGTTCCTTGAGCGCTTCGTAGTTCTCGCTGAGCACCGGCTCCTCAATGAACATCAGCTTGTAGGGATCGAGCTCCTTCATCAGCACCTTGGCCATCGGCTTGTGCACACGGCCATGGAAATCCACGCCGATGCCGACGTTCGGGCCGACGGCGTCACGCACGGCGGCCACGTTGGCCAGCGCCAGGTCGACTTTCTCAAAAGTGTCGAGGAACTGCAGCTCTTCGGTGCCGTTCATCTTGACCGCGGTGAAGCCCCGGGAAACGGCCTCTTTGGCCGCACGGGCGGTGTCGGCAGGACGATCGCCGCCGATCCACGAATACACGCGAATCTTGTCGCGCACCTGACCACCCAGCAAATCGCTGACCGAAACACCCAGCGCCTTGCCCTTGATGTCCCACAGGGCCTGATCGATACCGGCCAGCGCACTCATGTGAACGGCGCCGCCGCGGTAGAAGCCGCCGCGATACAGCACGGTCCAGATGTCTTCGATATTGCGCGGATCCTTGCCGATCAGATAGTCGGACAGCTCTTCGACGGCGGCGGCCACCGTGTGCGCACGTCCTTCGACCACGGGTTCGCCCCAGCCGGTCACACCCTGATCGGTTTCGACTTTCAGGAAGCACCAGCGCGGCGGAACGATGAAGGTCGTGAGTTTGGTGATTTTCATAAGGGTCTCTCTTATTCAATGACGCTTGTTCGGCGGCGCGACAAGCGCTCGATTCAAAGGTTGTTCGCAGGCTTGTGCTGGTTCCAGGCCGCGACGTAGGCCTTGGCACGCTCGGCGACCTGCTCTGCGCTCAGGCCTGGCTTGAAGAGGCCAGAGCCCAGCCCGAAGCCCGACACGCCGGCGTCGAGGAACACTTTCATGTTGTCAGGCGTGATCCCGCCCACCGGAATCAGCGCGGTCCCCGCCGGCAGGACGGCCAGCCAGGCCTTCACCACCGCAGGGCCCATTTGCTCGGCCGGGAACATTTTCAGAACGTCAGCGCCTTCCGCCAGCGCTGCGAACGCTTCGGTCGGCGTGGCCACGCCCGGCGACAGAAACAGACCGTGCTCCTTGGCGGCGCGCAGCACTTTCGGATCGCTGTGGGGCATGACGATGACCTGCCCGCCGGCTTCCTTGACGTGCTGGACTTGCTCGGGGGTCAGCACGGTCCCGGCGCCGATCAGGCAATCGGCGGGCAGGCTCTGACGCAGAAGGCGGATGCTGTCGTACGGCTGCGGGGAATTGAGCGGCACTTCAATAACCCGAAAACCGGCCGTGTACAGGACATCGCCGATGGCAGGTGCTTCTTCGGGGCGCAGGCCGCGCAGAATCGCAACCAGGCCGTTTTGCACGAGGGCTTGCTTGAGCATGTCAGTTCTCTACGTGAAGGGGCCGGGCAGCGGCCGCCGAAAGGGATGGGATCAAACCGGCCTGCACCGCGACCCGCCAGAGACCGCGCTCGGTGGCCTGCTCGGCCAGCGTGATTTGCGCAAAACCGCCAGCATCGAGCGCACGCTGATAACGAGCCAACAACGCATCGCTGCCGATCAGGATGACCGCTGGCAATGGAGCCGCGTCATCACGCAAAAGTTGCGCGAGGGCCGCGATCTCGTGACCAATCAACAGGCCGGACAAGTAATCGGATTGCGCCGCGCCAGACAGTGCCCCGGTGAGTCCGAGGGTCCGGCAGCTGAAGATGGTCGACAGCGGACCGGCCGCGCCGACGGAAGACAAGGCGACGCCGACGCCGCGATCGAAGGCGGCAGCGTCAAAGCCGTCGCCCCGCTGCAGGGTGCGCCCGAGAATGGTGTGACTGGACAGCGCGGCGTAGACCTCGCCGGTCATGAAGGTGTCGAAATGCACGATGCGGCCGTCCTGCGCCCTCACCCACTTGGAGTGGCTGCCAGGCAGGCCGATCAGCAGGGGGCTGGCGGCTTCGCCGGGCGGCAGTGCGTCGAGCACGCCAAGCACTTGAGTTTCTTCGCCGCGCATGACGTTGGGCAGCTCGGAGCGTTGCAATACGCCCGGAATGATGTGCACGTTGGTGCCGCGTACGCTGCGGACCGTCACCAGCGCCGAACTGAGCGCCGCGACGCTGGCCGGGGTTTGCTGATAAGCCGCTTCGCGCCAGCCCTGGGCGCTGCCGACCATGCCGCAGGCGATCACCGGGAGCGAGGGGTCGGCGTCCAGCCAGTCGCCGCAGGCCTCATCGAAGGCCAGTTCGAAACCGTCACTGACCTGTTGCCCGGCAATGCTGCGAGGGGTCGAAGGCAGTTGCATGATGCCCGCCGTGAGCGAACGGTGTTCCAGGACCCGGCCGTGTTCGCCGAGTCGATACGCACGAAGGGAAGTCGTCCCCCAGTCGAGCGCGATCAATTGCGCCTGCATGGCTTCACCTGATTGTTATTAATGAGTGAATGCGAGACGAACTATAAACCTGAGTGGGAAAATATCTCAATATATAAATTACAATCCCATATTGTGGGAAGCGCCATCAGACAAGCGCGCTCATTCGCGGGCGTTCATCGCTGGCCTCCACGCCCCAGGCTGAGTCATACTCGGAGCGCCCCGGTTTTCAGTTACAGCATCATTTGCTGGCGGTAGCGATCCTGCGAATCGTCCATGACCGGCGCCAGCGCCCCGTACACTGGTCCGTGCCATGCAAATGCATTGGCGTTCAGCCTCACTCGAAAGACCTGCCGCGCATTCGCCATCAGAGCGAAAGCGGTCACCACCCTGCCCCGTATCACTATCGTGGCGCGCCACGCCTGACGTGCCTGTGCCGCCCACTGCCCGACATTCCTGATACTCATCTACATAAGGACCCGTACGATGAAGCGATTCCTCGTGCTCGACAGTTTTCTCGGGCTCTGCGCACTGACGCTGATCGTCCACCACTCACATATCGAGCGGAGCATCAGCGAGCTTGTGTTTTTCCGGAACGCCAGCCAGTTCGCAGGCTTTTTCTTTGCGCTGAGCGGCTTTCTGATCTATCGCCACTACGTGGGTTCCCTTAGAACCCCACGACTGCTGCATGAGTTCGTGATCTCGCGCGTCTGCCGCGTGCTGCCATTGCACGTGGCGGTGCTGCTCTTCTTCATTGGATTCGAGTGCCTGAAGCTGCTGCTCGAGCGCCGCGGTCTGTCGCTTAACGCTTCAGCGTTCAGCGGCGACCGTGCGCCCGGCGAGATCCTGCCGAACCTGCTGCTGATACACGCCTGGTGGCCGGGATTCAACGCCTTGTCGTTCAACTACCCGTCCTGGCTGATCAGCGTTCAGTTTTATCTGTGGATCGTGTTCGGCGTCATCGCCTACGCGCTTCCCGGGACTGCACGCAAAGTGTTCGCGCTGCTCGGCCTGCTGGCGTTCGTGGCATTGTTCGAGGACTTCGGGGCGATTCCGCGCAACGTGCTCTTGGGCACTGCGTGCTTCTTCGCCGGGGCGATGACGTACCGGATTTATGCGCGGCTGCGCTCGACCCCAGGTCCGATCGTCGCCAGCGTGCTGGAAATGGCGATTCTCGCAAGCATCGGCTGGGTGATGACTGACGCCGAGCCGCCGTTGACCATCGAGCTGGGGCTGCTGTTCTGCGTCGCGATCCTGATCTTTGCCCATGAGGCCGGGATCGTTTCTCGGCTGCTTAAGCTGCGAATGTTTCCGGCACTGGGCAGGCTCTGGCTGTCGATCTACCTGACCCACGCCGCCGTGATTTTCGTACTGGCCACCGCCCTGACCGTCGCCGGGAGGTCCGGCGGTTTTGCACTGCTGGTCGACAGACCCGGAGACGCGCCAGGGACCACGCTGCGTTACCTGAGCACCGGCAGCGCCTTGAACGACAACCTGTTGATGCTGCTGGTGGTGGTCGCGGTGGTCGTTGTCTCGATGCTGACCCATCGTTACATCGAGGCGCCCGGCATCCGGCTGGGCGAGAACTGGAAGCACGGCACGCGTTTCCACCGCCGCAAGGATGATCCGCCACAGCAGCAGGCCTGACACGCGGCCACGCAGGCAGCGCGCTCACGACTTTTGCAGACGCCAAAAAAAAACCGCCCCGAAAGGCGGTTTTTTTACGTCTGGCACGCAGGCCGGATCAACGCTCCAGCAGGATCCGCAGCATGCGGCGCAACGGCTCGGCGGCGCCCCACAGCAGCTGATCGCCAACAGTGAACGCGCCCAGGTACTGCGAACCCATGTTCAGCTTGCGCAGGCGGCCGACCGGAATGTTCAAGGTGCCGGTCACTGACGTCGGGCTCAGTTCCTGAATGCTCGCCTCACGGTTGTTCGGCACCAGTTTCACCCACGGGTTGTGCTGGCTGATCATGCCTTCGATGTCGGCGATCGGCACGTCTTTGTTCAGCTTGATGGTCAGCGCCTGGCTGTGGCAGCGCATGGCGCCGATGCGCACGCAGATGCCGTCGACCGGGATCGGGCTCTTGAAACGACCGAGGATCTTGTTGGTCTCGGCCTGACCTTTCCACTCTTCGCGGCTCTGACCGTTCGGCAGCTCTTTGTCGATCCACGGGATCAGGCTGCCGGCCAGCGGCACGCCGAAGTTCTCGGTCGGGAAGCTGTCGCTGCGCATGGCTTCGGCGACCTTGCGGTCGATGTCCAGAATGGCGCTGGCGGGATTGGCCAGGTCATCGGCGACCGAGGCGTTGATGGTGCCCATCTGCTTGATCAGCTCACGCATGTTCTGCGCGCCGGCGCCAGACGCCGCCTGATACGTCATGACGTTCATCCATTCGACCAGACCGGCTTCGAACAGCCCGCCCAGGCCCATCAGCATCAGGCTGACGGTGCAGTTGCCGCCGATGTAGTTCCTGGTGCCGGCGTCCAGCTGCTGGTCGATGACCTTGCGGTTGACCGGATCGAGGATGATCACGGCATCGTCCTGCATGCGCAGGGCCGAAGCGGCGTCGATCCAGTAACCTTGCCAGCCCGCCTCACGCAGTTTGGGGAAAACCTCGTGGGTGTAGTCGCCGCCCTGACAGGTCAGTACCACGTCCAGGGTCTTGAGCTCGTCGATGCTGTAGGCATCTTTCAACGGCGCAACATCCTTGCCCACCGATGGACCTTGTCCACCGACGTTGGAGGTGGTGAAAAAAACCGGCTCAATGAGATCGAAATCCTGCTCTTCCAGCATACGCTGCATGAGCACGGAACCAACCATACCGCGCCAACCGACCAGACCTACACGTTTCATCGCAACTACACCTTAATTAAAAGTGGGGCCCTTTCTGCACGGAGCCGTCAGGCTCGACATTGCAGTCACGGGCCCGAGATATTACAGATTGCGCAGCGCGGCGACTACGGCGTCGCCCATTTCCTGTGTACCGACCCTCACAGTGCCTTCAGACCAGATATCACCGGTGCGCAGACCCTGATCGAGAACCAGGCTCACGGCCTTCTCGATGGCATCGGCCGCCGTGTGCTGATTGAAGCTGTAACGCAGCATCATCGACACCGACAGAATGGTCGCCAGCGGGTTGGCCACGCCTTTGCCGGCGATGTCGGGCGCCGAACCGTGGCAAGGCTCGTACATGCCCTTGTTGTTCGAATCCAGCGATGCCGACGGCAGCATGCCGATGGATCCGGTGAGCATCGACGCTTCGTCGGACAGAATGTCGCCGAACATGTTGTCGGTGACCATCACGTCAAACTGCTTGGGTGCGCGGACCAGTTGCATCGCGGCGTTGTCCACGTACATGTGGCTCAGCTCGACGTCCGGATAATCCTTGGCGACCTGCTCGACCACTTCGCGCCACAGCTGGCTGGACGCCAGTACGTTGGCCTTGTCCACCGAGCAGAGTTTCTTGCCGCGCACCCGCGCCATGTCGAAACCGACGCGCGCAATCCGACGGATTTCGCTCTCGCTGTAGGGCAAGGTATCGTAAGACTGACGCTCGCCGTTTTCCAACTCGCGGGTGCCGCGCGGTACACCGAAATAGATACCGCCGGTCAGCTCGCGAACGATGAGGATGTCCAGGCCCGCAACGATCTCAGGCTTGAGGCTCGACGCATCGGCCAGTTGCGGATACAGGATGGCAGGACGCAGGTTGGCGAACAGACCCAGCTGAGAGCGGATTTTCAGCAGGCCACGTTCCGGACGGATATCGCGCTCGATGGCGTCCCACTTCGGTCCGCCCACCGCGCCCAGTAGCACGGCGTCGGCCGCACGGGCGCGATCCAGCGTTTCATCGGCCAGCGGCACACCGTGCTTGTCGATGGCCGCACCGCCGATGACGTCGTGGCTCAATTCAAAACCCAGCTGATACTTCTCATTGGCCAGCTCCAGCACCTTGACCGCTTCGGTCATGATTTCCGGACCAATGCCATCACCTGGGAGAATCAGAATCTGCTTGCTCATAAAACCCTCGTTTCGAAATTGCGGTCGGCCTCTAGTGCGAGGCCGACTCGGAAGCTGCAAGTTTCAAGCGGCAAGCTGTAAGCAGAAGCCGCGCCGCGTTCCAACTTGCCGCTTGTCGCTGAAAACGTTTACCTGCTTCTATCGGAACAACCACGGCTGGCTTGCACGATGCTTGTTCTCGAACGCCGAAATCGCCTCGCCATCGACCAGCGTCAGGCCGATGTCGTCCAGGCCGTTGAGCAGGCAATGCTTGCGGAACGCGTCGATCTCGAAGCGGTACACCTTGCCATCTTCACGGGTCACGGTCTGCGCCTGCAGGTCGACGTTCAACTGATAACCTGGATTGGCTTCGACCACCTTGAACAGATCGTCCACATCGCTTTCGCTCAAAATGATCGGCAACAGGCCGTTCTTGAAGCTGTTGTTGAAGAAGATGTCGGCGTAGCTCGGCGCGATGATACTGCGAAAACCGTACTCCTCCAGCGCCCACGGGGCGTGCTCGCGGCTCGAGCCACAGCCGAAGTTCTCGCGGGCCAGCAAGACGCTGGCACCCTGATAACGCTCGGCGTTGAGCACGAAGTCAGGGTTCAGCGGACGCTTGGAGTTGTCCTGATAAGGCTGGCCGACGTCCAGGTAGCGCCACTCGTCGAAGAGGTTAGGGCCGAAACCGGTACGGCGAATCGACTTGAGAAACTGCTTGGGAATGATCTGGTCGGTGTCGACATTGGCGCGATCCAGTGGAGCGACCAGGCCGGTGTGTTGGGTAAAAGGCTTCATGGGAGGCTCCTTATTGCTGGCTCATGGTGCGAACGTCGACAAAACGGCCGTTGACTGCCGCTGCCGCCGCCATTGCCGGGCTGACCAGATGAGTACGACCACCGGCACCCTGACGGCCTTCGAAGTTGCGGTTGGACGTCGAGGCGCAATGCTCGCCGCTTTCCAGCCGGTCCGGGTTCATCGCCAGACACATCGAGCAGCCTGGCTCACGCCATTCGAAACCGGCTTCGATGAAGATCTTGTCCAGACCTTCCTTCTCGGCCTGTTCCTTGACCAGCCCCGAGCCCGGCACCACCATTGCCTGCTTGATCGTCGACGCCACTTTGCGGCCTTTGGCGATCTCTGCAGCCGCGCGCAGGTCTTCAATCCGCGAGTTGGTGCAGGAGCCGATGAAGACGCGATCGAGCTGAATGTCGGTGATCGCCTGATTGGCCTGCAGCCCCATGTACTTCAGTGCGCGCTCGATGGAGCCACGCTTGACCAGATCCGTTTCCTGCGCAGGATCGGGAACATTCTGATCGACGGCCAGAACCATTTCCGGCGACGTGCCCCAGCTCACCTGCGGTTTGATCTGAGCGGCGTCGAGCTCGACGACGGTGTCGAACACGGCGTCGGCGTCGGACACCAGATCCTTCCAGGCTTCAACCGCCAAGTCCCACTGCTCGCCTTTCGGTGCGAATGGACGACCCTTGACGTAGGCAACGGTCTTCTCGTCGGTCGCCACCAGACCCACGCGGGCGCCCGCTTCGATGGACATGTTGCAGATGGTCATGCGGCCTTCGACGGACAGGTCGCGGATTGCGCTGCCAGCGAACTCGATGGCGTGACCGTTACCGCCAGCGGTGCCGATCTTGCCGATGATCGCCAGCACGATGTCTTTGGCCGTGACGCCGAACGGCAGCTTGCCCTCGACTTTCACCAGCATGTTTTTCATTTTCTTGGCGACCAGACACTGCGTCGCGAGCACGTGCTCGACTTCAGAGGTGCCGATGCCGTGGGCCAGCGCACCGAAGGCGCCGTGAGTCGAGGTGTGCGAGTCGCCGCAGACGACGGTCATGCCCGGCAAGGTTGCGCCCTGCTCCGGGCCGATCACGTGAACGATCCCCTGGCGCACGTCGTTCATCTTGAATTCGGTGATGCCGTACTCGTCGCAGTTGTCGTCCAGCGTCTTGACCTGCAGGCGTGACACCTGATCGACGATGGCATCCACGCCGTCCTTGCGGTCAGGCGTGGTCGGCACGTTGTGGTCAACGGTGGCGACGTTGGCGTCGATACGCCATGGTTTGCGGCCCGCCAGACGCAAGCCCTCGAACGCCTGGGGCGAGGTCACTTCGTGAATGATGTGACGATCGATATAAAGCAGCGCCGAGCCATCGTCGCGCTGCTTGACCAAATGCGAATCCCAGAGCTTGTCGTAAAGCGTTTTGCCGGCCATCAGACGGTTTCCTCATCAGCTTGTTTCTATGCCCTGGGCTGCGACATCACGGTGATGCCCTAAAACCCTTTGGCTTGTGGGGAAGATGCTATGGAATATGCTTAAATAACTCAAATTCATATTTTTCATGCTTTGGATAACCAACAGGAATTCGAGATGGACTTGGCGAACCTCAATGCCTATATCGCGATCGCCGAGACCGGCAGCTTCTCTGCCGCGGGCGAGCGCTTGCACCTGACACAGCCTGCTGTCAGCAAACGTATCGCGGGCCTTGAGCAACAACTTGACGTGCGCCTGTTCGACCGGCTGGGTCGCGAGGTCAGCCTGACCGAGGCCGGTCGCGCCCTGCTGCCACGGGCTTATCAGATCCGCAATGTGCTGGACGACACGCGTCGCGCGCTGACCAACCTCACTGGAGAGGTCACCGGCCGGCTGACTCTGGCCACCAGCCACCACATCGGCCTGCACCGGCTGCCTTCTTTATTGAGGGCGTTTACGCGGACCTATCCGGATGTGGCGCTGGACATCCAGTTTCTTGACTCGGAAGTGGCCTACGAAGAAATCCTCCACGGTCGCGCGGAACTGGCCGTCATCACCCTCGCGCCCGAGCCGCACTCGCTGATCAAGGCAGTGATGGTCTGGGATGACCCGCTGGACTTTGTCTCCGCGCCCGAGCATCCCCTTGCCAGCACTGCGTCGGTGACCCTGGCGGACATCGCCAGCTACCCGGCGGTGTTTCCGGGCGGCAACACCTTCACCCATCACATCGTCAGCGACCTGTGCGAAGCACAGGGGCTCAAGCCGAACATCGCGATGAGCACCAACTATATGGAGACGATCAAGATGATGGTCTCGATCGGGCTGGCCTGGAGCGTGTTGCCCAGAACCATGCTCGACGAACAGGTCACGCGCATTCCTCTGCCGGGCATACAGCTGCGCCGCCAGCTAGGCTACATTGTCCACACGGAACGCACGCTGTCGAACGCCGCCCGGGCGTTCATGGCGTTGCTGGATGCACAGGCGCAAACCGGCTGAGCGGGTGCCGTTCACCGATTGACATGCCTTCTTCACTCTTTGAAGGCTCCTCCAACAAAAAAGGCGCCCCGAAGGGCGCCTCTTGGCTGGCTGGATGAATCAATGAGTCAGCGCTTTCTGACCGTTGATCTGAATGCGCTTAGGCTTGGCTTCTTCCGGCACCAGACGCAGCAGATCGATGTTCAGCAAGCCGTTTGCCAGCGCGGCGTCTTTCACTTCGATGTGATCGGCCAGGCGGAACGACAGCTTAAACGCACGCTGGGCAATGCCCTGGTGCAGGAAGGTCACACCTTCAGCGGCCTTTTCACGCTTGTTGCCGGTCACGGTCAGCACACCCTTCTCGACCTGCAATTCCAGGTCTTCTTCCTGGAAACCCGCAGCCGCGATGACGATGCGGTATTGGTCATCTGCGTGTTTCTCGACGTTGTAGGGAGGGTAGCTGCTGGCCGACTCGTTACGGGCCGCCGATTCGAACAGATCGTTGAAACGGTCGAAGCCGACGGAAGAGCGGAACAGTGGAGCCAGGGAAAATGCAGTAGTCATGTGAATCTCCTGATAAATCAGCAAGTGGTTGTCTCCGCGACCCGACTTCGGCATCGCGTAATCCCTAGATAAGGACAGTCACTTCTGTTTCAAGAGTCGCTATGAAAAATTTTTCAGGCCACTTCCTGCTCGACGATGCCGAGCATCCGGCTGATGCGCTCGCAATTGGTTTCCCGCCGCAACGCGTCGAACAACACAACGGCTTCGGGGTAGCTTTTGGTCAGCAGCACCACCCATTGCTTGAGTCGCCCGGGCGCCTGAATGCGGGTCATCTTGGCCATCGCCTGCAACCAGAATTCGCGCAGCAACGGCTGCAGTTCTTGCCAGGTCATCGCCACCACGTCGCGCCCGGCCTGCGCAGCGGCAATCTGCCGGCCCAGGTCCGGCCGCGCCACCAGGCCACGGCCGATCATGATGTCGCGCGCGCCGCAGATCTCCCGGCAACGGCGCCAGTCGTCGACCGTCCAGATTTCGCCGTTGGCGATGATCGGAATGCCGACCACGTCCTGAATCTTGCCGATCCACTCCCAGTGCGCGGGCGGCTTGTAGCCGTCGACCTTGGTTCGGGCGTGCACCACGATGTGCTCTGCGCCACCGGCTTCCAGCGCCCGGGCGCAATCCAGCGCCGGTTCGGTGCTGTCGTAGCCCAGGCGCATCTTCGCGGTGACGGGAATGTGTGCAGGCACGGCGCGGCGCACGTGGCTAAGGATCGAATGCAGCAGCTCGGGCTCCTTCAATAGCACAGCCCCGCCCCGCGACTTGTTGACGGTCTTGGCCGGGCAGCCGAAGTTGAGGTCGATTACCGGCGCGCCCAGCTCAGCGGCGAAGGCGGCGTTTTCCGCCAGGCACACTGGATCGGAGCCCAGCAATTGCACACGCAACGGCACGCCGGCGCGGGTCTTGGCGTCGGTCAGCAGTTCGGAAGCGAACTTGTGGAAGTAATGCGCCGGCAGCAGACGCTCGGTCACCCGGATGAATTCGGTCACGCACCAGTCGATGCCGCCGACCTGAGTCAACACATCGCGCAGAATATCGTCGACCAGGCCTTCCATGGGCGCCAGAGCAATTTGCATGGATCACACTCGAAAAAAAGTCCGGCAGTTTACGCAGTGGCCGCCGCAATGGGAACGGGTAAGCCCTACCGGGTATCAGGAGGTCGCCATCTGTAGCGCCGGCGCGTAACCGTCGATGAACTCTGTCGGCATCCGCTTGGGCTTACCGGTCGACAGCTCGATGCAGACGAACGTGGTCTGCGCACGCAACAGGGTCACGCCATCGCCCGGGCGTTTGAGCTGGAAACGTCGGGTCATCTTCAGGCGCTGGTCCCAGTCGACGATCCAGGTCGCCAGCTGTAACTCGTCATCCTGATAGGCGCTGGCGAGGTAATCGATCTCATGCCGCACCACCGCCATGGCCCTGTCCAGACGCCGGTATTCGGTCAGATCCAGGCCCAGATGCTGCGAATGACGCCAGGCGCACCGTTCAAGCCAGGTGACGTACACCGCATTGTTGGCGTGCCCCAGGCCATCGATGTCGTCCTCACTGACGTTCAAGTCGATGACGAATGGCGTTGCCAGATCCCAGACCATGCTCGTTCCTGCCCTCGTGGTTTCATTCGCGTTCAAACTGTAGGACCGGCTTTTAGCGGGAAACGCCGGGTATCACCCCGCAGACTGAGGGTGCTAGCACAGTGTAACGAAAAGCGTCAGGCGATGAAGCGCGATGTCCGTTCCGCTTTAAAGCATGGCCGATTTCGCAGCCCGCAGGACGCGGTCGGACAGCTCGCTGGGGCCCAAAGCGCGAGCCAGGGCCAGGCCGCCCAGCATCAGGGCAATGTCGGCCAGGGTCTTGTCGGTTTCCTCGGGGCTGGATGCCAGCTGCGCGATCATCAACTCGACGTGCTCGGCCAGCGCCCCGCGAAAATCGTCCGATAAACGCGCCATCTCACCGATTGCCGTAGGCAACGGACACGCGTGGTCTTCGGCGTCTCGGTGTTTGCGCGACAGATAAAACGCCGCGAGCAAGGCGCGGCGCTCTGCTCCCGGTAACTGATCGTCGATACTGGCGACCATCTCCCGGCGTTCGGCGAGCAAATGATTGAAAGCCTCCAGCATCATCGCTTCCTTGCTGTCGAAGTGGGCGTAGAAGCCACCCACGGTCAATCCGGCCGCGCCCATGATTTCATTGACGCTGGGTTCCACCGGACCGCGTGCGATCAACGCCATGCTGGCGGCAGTCAGGATGCGCTCGCGGGTTTGTGCCTTTTTATCGTTCATGTCCGCCTCCCGGATGATGGCAGTAATATTATCTGCATCATGCGCGATGGCAAGCAAAGAGAATGAATGTAAGGGGGGATGCGAAGGGCTGTAGCATGACTCAGCCTGCGGGACGGTCGGACGACCAGATAAGGGCTCGAGAATTGAAACCAAAAAAAACAAAAGGGCCATTCAATAATCGAATGACCCTTGGTCTCGCAGAGCGAGAAATCGTGGCGTCCCCTAGGGGACTCGAACCCCTGTTACCGCCGTGAAAGGGCGGTGTCCTAGGCCACTAGACGAAGGGGACGCAAAACCTTCAGTCAGATTCGTTAGAGACAACTCGACGAATCCTGGCAAATTTGGTGGAGCTAAGCGGGATCGAACCGCTGACCTCCTGCATGCCATGCAGGCGCTCTCCCAGCTGAGCTATAGCCCCGGATTTACGCCTCTCGGCGGAGATCAACCTTGCGGCATCACTCGGTAAAACTGGCGTCCCCTAGGGGACTCGAACCCCTGTTACCGCCGTGAAAGGGCGGTGTCCTAGGCCACTAGACGAAGGGGACGTAACCCTTGTGTACCTGATCGGTGCTGGTTCCGATTTGCGGTACAAACTTCAAGGCAGTGTAGCCGACCTTGAAGCCTCTAAATTGGTGGAGCTAAGCGGGATCGAACCGCTGACCTCCTGCATGCCATGCAGGCGCTCTCCCAGCTGAGCTATAGCCCCACATTACACCCTCAGATAACGCTGCGTTGCCGCTGTGTTTCTGTGTTGCCGTGTGGACGGGGCGCATATTAAGTGCGGTCCCGATACCTGTCAAACTCTTTTTCAACAAATTTCAAAAGAATTTTCCGGGATAACAATCACTTACCGCCCTCCCCCGGTCCGCCCCTTCGAATTCAGGGGACTTGTCGGCCCTGCGCATCGCGCTCAGGGCCGACAATGGCTCAGCCGATGGCGCCCAGCAGCTTTTCCCACTCTTTGTTTTCTTTCTTTGACACGCCGCCCAGCAGGTCCAAGGCCTGGCGCAGACGGAAACGGGTCAGGTCCGGCCCGAGGATTTCCATGGCGTCGGTCACCGATACCGAATTTGCCTGACCGGTGATGGCCGCGAACATCAACGGCATCGCGTCACGCAGCTTGAGCTCCAGATGCTCGACGACGGCCTGGATGCAGCCGGTGATTCGGTCCTTTTCCCACTGACGCAGCGACTCGAGCTTCCACAGGATCAGTTGCATGACCTGACGCACCTGCTCCGGCGACAGCTTCTTGTGCTCGAACAGTTTCGGGTCCGGGTTCACGCCGCCGGCGAAGAAGAACCCGCCCAGCGGTGCGATCTGGCTGAAGGTTTCGACACGGCCCTGGACGTGGGGCGCGATCTTCATCATGTAATCGCTGTTGAACGCCCATTTCTGCACGCGGGCCGCGAACGCCTCCACCGGCAGTTCGCGCAGCCACTGACCATTGAGCCAGGACAGCTTCTCGATGTCGAAGATCGGGCCGCCCAGAGACACGCGGTTCAGGTCGAAGTTGTCGACCATTTCCTGCAAAGAGAACTTCTCGCGCTCGTCCGGCATCGACCAGCCCATGCGGCCCAAGTAGTTAAGCATCGCCTCAGGCATGAAGCCCATGCGTTCGTAGAACGTGACCGAGGTCGGGTTCTTGCGCTTGGAGAGCTTGCTTTTGTCCGGGTTGCGCAGCAGCGGCATGTAGCACAGCGCAGGTTTTTCCCAGCCGAAATATTCGTACAGCAGGATCAGCTTCGGCGCCGAAGGCAGCCACTCCTCGCCGCGCAGCACGTGGGTGATGCCCATCAGGTGATCGTCGACCACGTTGGCCAGGAAGTACGTCGGCAGGCCGTCAGTCTTCATCAGGACTTGCATGTCCATGCGATCCCACGGGATTTCGACCTCGCCGCGCAAGATGTCCGGCACGATGCACACACCTTCGCTCGGCACCTTCATGCGGATCACATGCGGCTCGCCCGCGGCCAGACGGCGCGCGACTTCTTCCTTGGAAAGCAGCAGTGCGCGGCCGTCGTAACGCGGCGTTTCACCGCGGGCCATCTGTTCGGCGCGCATCTGGTCCAGTTCTTCGGCGGTGCAGAAGCACGGGAAGGCGTGGCCGGCGTCGACCAGTTCCTGAACGTACTTCTTGTAGATGTCGCCGCGTTCGCTCTGGCGATACGGACCATGCGGGCCGCCCACATCAGGGCCTTCGCTCCACTCGATGCCGAGCCAGCGCAGTGCGTCGAAAATCTGTTGTTCGGACTCGCGAGTCGAGCGCAGCTGATCGGTGTCTTCAATGCGCAGGATGAATTCGCCGCCGTGCTGCTTGGCAAAGCAGTAGTTGAACAGAGCGATGTAAGCCGTGCCAACGTGGGGGTCGCCGGTGGGCGATGGCGCGATGCGGGTACGAACGGTGGTCATGGAAAATTCCGAATAGATCGAACAAGCCGCGAATCTTAACAGGCGCAGCCGTCGCGGCTCCAGCGCCAGCTCGGCATGGCGGACAGAATCGGCTCGATGACATCCCGCAGCGTCAGCACGGCACGGCTCCACCCGACTGAATACCGAAATATCACTTCCAGTCATTATTCCAACGGTCGCTAGATGCCCGATCGCGAATGCTGATAAATTTGCTTACATTCTAATAATTCAGAACGACCATGCCCGCCCAACTCAAACGCCGCCTGCTCATCTTTCTCGGGGTGGTCCTGCTGATCGCCCTCGCCTTCTTCGCCCAGTGGTACTTCAAGGGCCGGTTCTACGAATCCACCGACAATGCTTACGTGCAGGGCGAGATCACGCGCGTCTCCAGTCAGTTGGGCGCGCGGATCAGCGAGGTGCTGGTGCAGGACAACCAGCCTGTGCAGCAGGGGCAATTGCTGGTGCGTCTGGAACCCGACGACTTCCGGCTGGCCATCGAGCGGGCGCAGGCCACCCTCGCTACGCGTGAAGCCGAGCGCCTGCAAGCGCAAAGCAAGCTGACTCAGCAGGCGAGCCTGATTGCCGCAAGCGACGCTCAGGTGCAGGCCAATCAGGCGACGCTGGGTCGTACGCAGCTCGACCTGGCCCGCCTGCAGAAACTGCGCACGCCGGGGTTCGTCTCCGAAGCGCAGGTGACGACCATGACCGCCGACAGCAGCGTCGCGCGCTCGCAAGTCACCAAGGCCCAGGCCGATGCGCAGAGCCAACGCCAGCAAGTCAATGCACTGAACGCCGACATCAAGCGCCTGGACGCGCAGATCGCCAACGCCCGCGCCGACCTGGCTCAGGCGCAGATCAACCTGCAGCGCACTGAAATTCATGCACCGATCAGCGGCCTGATCGGCCAGCGTGCCGCCCGCAACGGTCAGTACGTTCAGGCCGGCGCCTACCTGTTGTCGGTGGTGCCTGATGAGGACATCTGGGTGCAGGCCAATTTCAAGGAAACGCAAATCGAGCACATGGAAATCGGTCAGCCGGCCGAACTGACCTTCGACAGTTTTCCGGGCACGCCGATTCAAGGCCGGGTCGACAGCCTGTTCGCCGCCTCCGGCGCGCAGTTCAGCCTGCTGCCGCCGGACAACGCGACAGGCAATTTCACCAAAGTCGTGCAGCGCATTCCGGTGAAGCTGACGTTCGCGCCGGATAACCCTCTGCATGGCAAGGTTCGCCCGGGCATGTCGGTGACCGTTTCGGTCAACATCAAGCCGGCGAACGACCCGCACAGTGGCCGGTGACGAACTGATCCGCCCAGTCGGTGAGCCGACCCGGCGCGACTGGATTGCAGTGATGAGTGTGATGCTCGGCGCCTTCATGGCGGTGCTGGACATCCAGATCACCAACTCGTCCCTCAAGGACATTCAGGGAGCGCTGTCGGCGACCCTTGAAGAAGGCTCGTGGATTTCCACCTCCTATCTGGTGGCGGAAATCATCATGATCCCGCTGACCGGCTGGCTGGTGCAGCTGCTCTCCGCGCGACGTCTGGCGGTGTGGGTGTCGCTGGGGTTTCTGCTGTCTTCGCTGCTCTGCTCGATGGCCTGGAGCCTGGAAAGCATGATCGTGTTCCGCGCCATGCAGGGTTTTACCGGCGGCGCGCTGATCCCGCTGGCGTTCACCCTGACGCTGATCAAACTCCCCGAACACCACCGCGCCAAAGGCATGGCGCTGTTCGCCATGACCGCGACCTTCGCGCCCTCCATCGGCCCGACCCTGGGTGGCTGGCTGACGGAGAGTTTCGGTTGGGAATACATTTTCTACATCAATATTCCGCCTGGCCTGGTGATGATTGCCGGGCTGCTCTACGGACTGGAAAAGAAAGCGCCGCACTGGGAACTGCTCAAAAGCACCGATTACGCTGGCATCGTGACCCTTGGCGTCGGCCTCGGCTGCCTGCAAGTGTTTCTGGAAGAAGGGCATCGCAAGGACTGGCTGGAGTCGACGCTGATCGTGAGCCTGGGCGGCGTCGCCCTGCTCAGTCTGATCACGTTCGTGATCATCCAGTTTTCCAGACCCCGACCGTTGATCAACCTGAGCATTCTGGGTAACCGCAACTTCGGACTGTCGAGTATTTCCAGCGTCGGCATGGGCGTGGGATTGTACGGCTCGATCTATCTGCTGCCGTTGTACCTGGCGCAGGTGCAAGGCTACAACGCCCAGCAGATCGGCGAAGTGATCATGTGGATGGGCGTGCCGCAGCTGTTCTTGATTCCGCTGGTGCCACAGTTGATGAAGATCATCTCCCCCAAAGTGCTGTGCGCCCTTGGCTTTGGCCTGTTCGGCATTGCCAGCTTTTCGTCAGGCGTGCTCAACCCTGACTTTGCCGGGCCGCAGTTCAACCACATCCAGATTGTCCGCGCCCTCGGGCAGCCACTGATCATGGTCACCGTCTCGCTGATCGCCACGGCTTTCATTCAGCCGCAGGACGCAGGTTCGGCGTCGAGCCTGTTCAACATCCTGCGCAACCTCGGCGGTGCCATCGGCATTGCCTTGCTGGCAACGCTCCTGGATGCCCGCACCAAGACCTACTTCGATTACCTGCGAGAATCCGTCTCCCCCGCCAACCCGCAGGTGGCCGAGCGCCTGACGCAACTGACCGACCGATTGGGCAACGAGACGGCGGCACTGGGCAAGCTCAGCGAAATCGCCCACCAACAGGCCGCGATCATGGCCTATAACGACGCGTTTCACTTTGTCGGGATCGCGCTGGGGATTAGCATGGTGGCGGTGATGCTGACCAAAAAGCTGCCGTCGGGCGTCAAGGGTGGGGCTGCGCATTGACGCCATCCAGCTTATCGAGCCTTATGCCGCGCGTAGAACCGTGCGAGCAGCATCAAACACTCAAACCGCCAACAACCGCTCCCGCAGCTTGGTGATTTCATCACGCATCTGCGCCGCTGCTTCAAACTCCAGATCCCGAGCCAGTTGGTACATCTTCTCTTCCAGCTGGCGAATGCGCTTGGTGATTTCGCTGGGCGAGCGCAGTTCGGCTTCGTATTTGGCGTTTTCCTCGGCGGCCTTGGCCATGCCTTTGCGTTTTTTGCTGCGCGAGCCGGGGACGGTGGCGCCTTCCATGATGTCGGTGATGTCCTTGACCACGCCTTTGGGCGTGATGCCGTTGGCGAGGTTGAACGCGATCTGCTTGTCGCGACGGCGTTCTGTTTCGCCGATGGCCCGCTCCATCGAACCGGTCATGTTGTCGGCGTAAAGGATCGCCCGACCGTTGAGGTTGCGCGCCGCGCGGCCGATGGTCTGGATCAGCGAGCGTTCGGAGCGCAGGAAGCCTTCCTTATCGGCATCGAGAATCGCTACCAGCGACACTTCGGGCATGTCCAGGCCTTCGCGCAGCAGGTTGATTCCCACCAGCACGTCGAAGGTGCCAAGGCGCAGATCGCGGATGATCTCCACCCGTTCCACGGTGTCGATGTCCGAGTGCAGGTAACGCACGCGCACGCCATGGTCGGCCAGGTAGTCGGTGAGGTCTTCGGACATCCGCTTGGTGAGCGTCGTCACCAGCACGCGCTCTTCCAGCTCGACGCGTTTCTTGATTTCCGACAGCAGATCGTCGACCTGCGTCAGCGCTGGACGGATTTCGATCTGCGGGTCGACCAGGCCAGTCGGCCTGACGACTTGCTCGACCACCCGCCCCGCGTGCTCGCCTTCATAAGGACCGGGCGTGGCCGAAACGAAGATGGTCTGCGGGCTGACGGATTCCCACTCGTCAAACCGCATGGGCCGGTTGTCCAGCGCCGACGGCAGGCGGAAACCGTATTCCACCAGGGTTTCCTTGCGCGAGCGGTCGCCCTTATACATGGCGCCTACCTGCGGCACGCTGACGTGGGACTCGTCGATCACCAGCAGCGCATCGGCCGGCAGGTAATCGTAGAGCGTGGGCGGCGGCGCCCCGGCCGGACGACCGGACAGATAGCGAGAATAGTTTTCGATGCCGTTGCAGTAGCCCAGCTCAAGGATCATTTCTAGGTCAAAACGGGTGCGCTGTTCCAGGCGCTGCGCTTCCACCAGCTTATTGGCGCCGCGCAGGTACTCCAGCCGCTCCTGCAGCTCGACCTTGATCCCTTCCATCGCGTCCAGCAGCGTCTCGCGCGGCGTCACATAGTGGCTCTTGGGGTAGAAGGTAAAGCGCGGCAGCTTGCGAATCACCTCACCGGTCAGCGGGTCGAAGGCCGACAAGCTTTCGACCTCATCGTCGAACAGCTCGATGCGAATGGCCTCGAGGTCCGATTCGGCGGGGAAAATGTCGATCACGTCGCCGCGCACGCGAAAGGTCGCGCGGGCGAAGTCCATGTCGTTGCGGGTGTACTGCAGGTCCGCCAGGCGGCGCAGCAAGGCACGCTGGTCGAGTTTGTCGCCGCGATCGACGTGCAACACCATGCGCAGGTAGGTTTCCGGACTGCCCAGACCGTAGATGCACGACACCGTGGTGACGATGATCGCGTCCTTGCGCTCCAGCAGGGCTTTGGTCGCGGACAGGCGCATCTGCTCGATGTGGTCGTTGATCGACGCATCCTTCTCGATGAAGGTGTCGGACGAAGGCACATAAGCTTCCGGCTGGTAGTAATCGTAGTAAGAGACGAAATACTCGACCGCGTTGTTCGGGAAGAACGCCTTGAACTCGCCATACAACTGAGCGGCCAGGGTCTTGTTCGGCGCCAGCACGAGGGTCGGGCGCTGGACCTGCTGAATGACATTGGCAATGCTGAACGTCTTGCCTGAGCCGGTTACGCCGAGCAGGGTCTGGTGGGACAGCCCGGCGTCGATGCCCTCGACCAGCTGACGAATGGCTTCCGGCTGATCCCCGGCCGGCTCAAAACGGGTAACGAGTTGGAACTCGGACATAACGTACCTCTGTGTTCGCCCCCGCAGCATGACGTCTGGCCGGGGCGTAATGAGCGCGGACGACTGATCCCGCCAAAGGAAAAGACGCACGTGAAAGGAAGTGATGGGACCACAAATGGAGTCGTCATCGCCGGCTTTCAAGCCGTCATCAGGACATTAGTCCGCGCGACATGACTAACGGTCGGGAAATAATCGGAAATACCTCGAAAAAACCGCCCCCGCCCTGTCGCCCCCGTCCGCGATGGCCTCTATACTAGCTCCCCGTTTGTGCACCGCTCTAGTGCATTCGGCCGGAGCGATGCTACCCATTCACTCCCCATTCAGAGCTGCCGCAAAAATGAGCCTGTTCTCCGCTGTCGAAATGGCACCACGCGATCCTATCCTGGGCCTCAACGAAGCATTCAACGCTGATACCCGTACGACCAAGGTCAACCTGGGTGTGGGCGTTTACAGCAACGAAGAAGGGAAAATTCCGCTGCTGCGTGCCGTTGCCGAAGCAGAAGAGATTCGTGTCGCTCAACACGTACCCCGCGGCTATCTGCCGATCGATGGCATCGCAGCCTACGACAAGGCCGTGCAGACCCTGCTGTTCGGTGCCGAGTCGCCATTGCTGGCCTCGGGCCGGGTCATGACCGTGCAGGCCGTCGGCGGTACCGGCGCGCTGAAAATCGGTGCCGACTTCCTCAAGCAGCTTTCGCCAGACGCCGTCGTCGCCATCAGCGACCCGAGCTGGGAAAACCACCGCGCGCTGTTTGAAACCGCCGGCTTCCCGGTGCAGAACTACCGCTATTACGACGCTGCGACCCATGACGTCAACCGCGCGGGCATGCTGGAAGACCTGCAGAATCTGCCGGCGGGCTCCATCGTCGTGTTGCACGCGTGCTGCCACAACCCGACCGGTGTCGACCTGACCCTGGAAGACTGGAAAAAGGTCCTTGAGGTCCTGAAAACCAAAGGCCACGTGCCGTTCCTGGACATGGCCTATCAGGGCTTTGGCGATGGCATCGACGAAGACGCCGCCGCCGTGCGCCTGTTCGCCGACTCCGGCCTGACGTTCTTCGCCTCCAGCTCGTTCTCCAAGTCGTTCTCACTGTATGGCGAGCGCGTCGGCGCATTGTCGATCGTCACCGAGTCCAAAGAAGAAACCGCGCGCGTCCTGTCGCAGGTCAAGCGGGTGATCCGCACCAACTACTCCAACCCGCCGACCCATGGCGCGACCATCGTTGCCGCGGTGTTGAACAGCCCTGAGCTGCGTCAGAAATGGGAAGACGAGTTGGCAGAAATGCGCCTGCGCATTCGTGGCATGCGTGAAGAGATGACCCAACGTCTGGCGAACAATGCCGCGGGCCAGGACTTCAGCTTCGTCGCGCGCCAGCGTGGGATGTTTTCATACTCAGGCCTGACCACCGAGCAGGTGCATCGTTTGCGCAACGAGTTCGGCATCTACGCGCTGGACACCGGCCGCATCTGCGTTGCAGCGTTGAACACGCGCAACATCGAAGCGGTGACCCAGGCGATTCTGGCCGTGATCTGAAACAGCAGCCGCAAGCCGGAAGCGGCACGAGGGGAAGCAGATTGATGTCTGCTTCCCCTTTTTTGTGCTTGACACACAACCCTGTAGGAGCGCGCTTGCCCGCGAACGTGCAGCGTCAGGCAACCTGCCCTTCACAGACGTAGCCATCGCGGGCAAGCGCGCTCTTACATTTGCTCGCGTTCATCCAATCGAATCCATCGGCTCATGGCTTTAATCACTGCGCTTTCTTGCGATACGCCATGGAGTCGTCGATCCGCTTGAGGATGTAATCGCCTGCCGCCACGGGTGGATACAGGCTGGATCCGGGATCGATGCCCAGATCGCAGGGGTCGACCACCGCGCCATAGGTCGGGTCGTAAAAAGTCGCAATCGAATACCGCTCGTGCCCCGACGTGTTGATCACCCGATGCAGCGTCGATCGAAAACGGTCATTGGACCAGCGCGCCAGCAGATCGCCGACGTTGACCACCAGGCTGCCTTCCATCGGCGTGGCGTCGATCCAGCTGTTGCTGCCCAGCTCGCGCACTTGCAGGCCGCCGCTGTTGTCCTGATACAACAGCGTGATGCAGCCGTAATCGGTGTGCGGCGCCACGCCAAACTGATCTGTTTCAGCCCTCGGCGGATGCGGCGGGTAATAGACCATTTGCGTGCGTTGCAGGCGTTTACCGTACTTGGGCTCAAAAAACGCCGGGGCGATGCCCAGCCCCACCGCGACCGCCTTGAGCAGATCCGCGCCGGCCTGGCCGATCTCTTCGTAATACGCATCCAGCGCCAGACGCAGTTCGGGCATGAAATCCGGCCACTGGTTGGGTCCGCGCAGCGCCTCCCCCGCCAACACGCACGGATCGTCTTCCGGCAACTCCAGGCCCATGCTGAAGAATTCCTTGAAATCCGGCTTGGTCGCTTCGTACATCAGCGCTCCGCCCAGCGCGTGCCAGCCGCGATGGCGCCTGTTCACCGCAACCTGGCGTTTGACCTCTGCCGGGAAGGCAAAAAAAGTCCTCGCCGCGGCCATGGCGGTGTCGATCACCTTCTGCGGCACGCCGTGATTGATGATGTAGAAAAACCCGGTTTCGCTGCAGGCCTTCCGGATGGCCTCTCCGGCACGCGCGATCGCCGACGGGTCGCCTTCTCGGACACCGGCCATGTCGATCAGCGGAAGGCTGATGGCTGCGGGGTTGCTGTGAACGCTCATGCAAACTCCTGTCTACGAAAGGATCGGCAAGCTGTATAGACAGGTGAAGCATTTACTATGCCGGGCATAAAACACGTGAGTCGGCAGGAACGCGCGCGCCCGCGATTGCGGTGTGTCAGACCGGCAACCGGTGGCTGATCTCCCCAATCGCGGAGCCTCCCCCGCGCCTGTACAGGTGGAGCGAAACAGCTGGAATGAAGTTTCTGGACGCCCCATCAATGGGCACGGGAACGCAATCGGTGCAACTTTTGGTGACATCCTTTCAGCTTTTTTCTGCGGAGATCGATGGCAGCCCGAGACCCAGCCTCGCGCGCTGAGCTGGCCTGTATCTTGCGTTGGCTGTCTATACAGCTCGACCAAGGACATTCATGCGTCGCTATCACGCCGGCACTGATTTCACTCGTGCGCACAGCATTGCCGAACTGGCCCATATGGCCCGTCGTCGCTTGCCGCATTTTGCCTGGGAATACCTTGAGGGCGGCGCCGAGGAAGAACTGACCCTGGCGCGCAACCGCCAGGCGTTCGCCGAGGTCAGCCTGTTGCCCCGGACGCTGGTGCCGGGCGAGTCGCCGGACACGCGCCGCACGCTGCTCGGCGAGCAGAAAAAACTGCCGATGGCCATCGCGCCCACGGGCTACAACGGCATGCTGTTTCGCGACGCCGATATCCACCTGGCGCGCGCTGCCACCGAGCGCGGGCTGCCCTTCTCCCTGAGCACGGTTTCGACCAGCTCGATGGAGCAGATCGTCCAGGCCGTTCCGGACGTCGATCTGTGGTTTCAGCTTTACAGCATGAGCGACCCCGCCGTGCAGGAAGACTTGCTGCAGCGCGCAGACGCCTTGGGTTGCAAGACCTTGCTGCTGACCACAGACGCCGTTCTGCTCGGCAATCGCGAATGGGACCGACGTAATTTCGCCCGTCCGCGCCAACTGAGCCTGCGCAACAAACTGGACGTCTTGCGCCATCCGCGCTGGATCCGGCAGACGCTGTGGCCCCACGGCATGCCGAGCATGGCCAATCTGGATCGCTACTTGCCTTTCGATCAACGCAACGCTGCCGGCGCCGCGCATTTCATCGGCGCGAAAATGGAGAAGCAGCTGAGTTGGGAGTTTCTCGCCCGCCTGCGCGAGCGCTGGCCGTATCGGCTGCTGCTCAAGGGCGTGATGCACCCTGAGGATGCCGAACGTGCCGTGCAGCTTGGGCTCGATGGCGTCGTGGTGACCAACCATGGCGGACGCCAGCTCGATGGCGTGCCTGCCAGTCTCGATTGCTTGCCCGCCATCGCTGAGGTCGCGAAAGGCAAGCTGAGCATCCTTCTGGACAGCGGCATCCGGCGCGGCACCGACATTCTCAAAGCCTGTGCGCTGGGCGCCGATGCAGTCCTGCTGGGCCGCGCCACGCTGTATGGCGTCGCCGTGGGCGGCCAGGCGGGTGCCGGTCACGCCCTTGATCTGCTGAGTCATGAATTGCGTCTGGCCCTGACCCTACTCGGGCAGCCGGACCTGAACCAATTGCGCGCCAGCCGCCAGCGCGACGCGACCTTTTCCGTGAGTTGATGTCATGAACGACCTGCAACAGACCCTGACCCGATTGCGCGACGCCTTGGGCGAGGCGCAAGTGCTGACGGGCGACTCGATCAGTCAGCGCCACTACAGCGACTGGACCCGTCACGCCCCCACGTGCCCGGCAGCGCTGCTCCTGCCTGAAGACACCGAACAGGTCGCCGCCGCCCTGCGCATCTGCAACGCTGCAGGTCAACCGGTCGTCCCGCAAGGCGGCATGACCGGGCTGGCGGGCGGCGCAGTGCCGCGCGCGACCGACATCGCCCTGTCGCTGGACCGTTTGCAGGGCATCGAAGAAATCGATGCCGCGGCCGCCACGGTCACGGTCAAGGCCGGTACCGCTCTGCAGGACATTCAGCAGGCCGTCACCGACGCCGGCTTTCTGTTTCCACTGGACCTGGGCGCGCGCGGTTCCTGCCAGATCGGCGGCAACATCGCCACCAACGCCGGCGGCAACGCGGTGATTCGCTATGGCATGACCCGCGACCTGGTGCTGGGCCTGGAAGTCGTGCTGGCCGACGGTCGTGTATTGAACCTGATGAACAAGATGATCAAGAACAACTGCGGCTATGACCTGAAACAGTGCTTCATCGGCAGCGAAGGCACCCTTGGGGTGATTACCCGCGCGGTGCTGAAGATGGCGCCACAGCCGGGCCAGTCCACCACGTTGCTCTGCGCCCTGCCCGACTACCCCAGCGCAGTTGCCTTGCTGCGGCGCATCCAGCGCAGCGTCGGCACGCCCCAGGCGTACGAATTGATGTGGCGGGACTTCTTCCGCATGGGCGTGTCCTGGCTGGAAAACCCGGTTTCGCCCATGCCGGATCATCACCCGCTTTACGTCCTGCTCGAATCCCCGGCCAGCGATGAAACGCTGCAGCAGACACTGGAAGCCGCCCTCGAGGCGGGCGAAGTGGTCGACGCCATCCTTGCCAGCTCGCAGGCCCAGGCGCGCAGCTTGTGGAAGATCCGTGAAGCGACCGCAGAGTTTCCGCTCCGCCTGGCGCCGTTGAATTTCGACATCAGCCTGCCCATTGGCCAGATCGGTGACTTCGCAGACCTGTGTCGCGAACGCCTGGACTTGCGCTGGCCCGGTAACCGCAGCGTGTATTTCGGCCACATCGGCGACAGCAATCTGCACCTGACGGTGGACTGCCATTCGCTGCCTCAGCCTGCGCCCGTGTTCGAGATCGAAGAACTGGTCTACAGCGCGGTCGGCGAGCTGGGCGGCGCGGTGTCCGCCGAGCATGGCATCGGCCTGCTCAAGCGCGAGTTTCTTCACCACTCGGTCAGTGCGGACGCCATGCAGACGATGGTCGCGCTGAAAAACAGCCTGGACCCCAAGGGCATTCTCAACCCGGGCAAGATCTTCGGCTGAACGGCCGGCCGGTTGTATATACCGGTATGGCACGCTAACTGCAGCACCCGTAGCACATCTGCCCCACCTCACGACGACAACACTGCATCTGAAGGAGTTACACAATGCGACTCGATTCTCTTTTCAGTAAGACGTTCAAAAGCCTGAGCATCGCAGCGGCGCTGACGGCTTTCTCCATCGCGGCGCAGGCGGACCAGTTGGCCGACGTGAAGAAAGCCGGAGAGCTGGTTGTCGGCACCGAAATGCAATTTGCCCCGTTCGACTTTCTCGATGGGGGCAAACAGAAAGGCCTGAACGCCGAGTTGTTCCAGGAGCTGGGCAAGGAGCTGGGGGTCAAGATCAAGTTCCTCGATCTGCCTTGGCCGAGCGTGCTGCCAGGCCTGGAAGCGAAGAAATTCGATGTGGTTGCCGGCCCGATCATCGTCACCAAGGCGCGCAAAGAGCGCTATCACTTCGTTTCGCCCATTGCCGAAGCCACTGTAGCGCTGATGGCGGGGGCCAAGGACGACAGCATCAAGAAGCCTGAAGACATCGCCGGTAAGACCGTAGGTGCCGGTAAAGGGTCGGCGCAACTCGAAGAGCTCAAAGCCTTTGCCGCGACCCTGCCGGAGAAGGTCACTATTCGCGAATACGTCGACAACAACCAGGCTTACGCTGACCTCGCCGCCAAGCGCATCGTCGCCGTCGCCAACTCGCTGCCGAACATCTCTTACGTCGCTGCCCAGAAAGCCAATCTGTACAAAGTGGTGCAGCCGCCGTTCGGCAAGAAATCCTACTTCGCGTACCTGGGCCGCAAGGACGCCGATGCCGACAGCCTGATCGCGGCGCTGGACGCAGCCCTGACCAAGATGCACGACGACGGCCGCCTCGCCGCCCTGCAGAAAAAATGGCTCGGTGCGGAGATGGACGTGCCGAAGGGTGATTTCGAGCCGACGTGGTAAAGCGCGCGCTCAGCAACGCCACGCCCCTCCGCAGGAGCGCGGCTTGTCCCGCGACCGGCGACGAAGTCGGCGTAAAGTCTACCCATGCGGTGTTTCAGGTACCGCCGGGAGACATGGACTTGCGACTGCTTCGCAGCCGATCGCGGGACAAGCCACGCTCCTACACGTGCAACGCCACCCGTTCGAGATAGCTGGAGTCACAACGTGTTCGATTGGCCCTTGCTGCAGCAGAACGCACCTTTATTGCTCGGCGCCCTGTGGGTGACGTTGCAGGTGTCCATCGCCGCGCTGGCGTTCGGTTTCGTCATCGGCATCGTCGTCGGCAGCCTGCGTCTGTCCCCGATTCCCCTGCTCCGCCGTTTGGGCGGCGCTTACATCTTCGTGTTTCGCGGCATTCCGCTGCTGGTCCAGTTGCTGTTCATTTATTACTTCCTGCCGCGCATCGGCCTGCCCAACGTGTCGCCCACGGTGGCCGCGATCATTGGCCTGTCGCTGGCGGCGGGCGCCTACATTGCGGAAATCATGCGCGGCGGTTTCCTCGCCATTCCGGGCGGCCAGCTCGAAGCCGCTGGGTTGCTCGGCATGAGCGCCAGCCAGATGCTGATCCGCATCCGTGTGCCTCAGGCCGTACGCCTGACGCTGCCGGCGCTGGTCAATGAAATGATCCTGCTGATCAAGGCATCGTCACTGGTATCGGTGGTGGGCCTGGCCGATCTGACGCGCACCGCGCAGAACCTCGCCGCCAGCGACTACATGTTCGTTCAGGACTACCTGATGCTGGCCGGCTTCTATTGCCTGATCAACATTCCGCTGGCCTTCTGTGGCAGCGTGCTGGAGCGTCGGCTCAAGGAGCAGACCGCATGATCTTCGATCCGACCATCATCACCGACCACCTGGGCGACATCGGCTCGGGCTTCATGGTCACCCTTGCCACCTGGAGCAGCGGCGTCGTCCTCGGCATCGCGCTGGGCATGTTGATCGCCGTGGCACAGGTGTTCGGCAACAACGTCGTGCGCGCGCCGCTCAGGGTGTTCATCGAGCTGATCCGTAGCACGCCGTTTCTGGTGCAACTGTTTCTGGTGTATTACGGCGGCCCGTCCTTCGGGTTGAGCCTGGACCCCATTCCGGCCGGCATCCTGGGCCTGGGCGTCTATGGCAGCGTGTACTTCGCCGAAATCTTCCGTTCCGGTTTCGACTCGGTCGCCCGCGGGCAACTGGAAGCCGCCGATTGCCTGGGCATCACCCGCCTGCAATGCATCTGGCGCATCCAGGTCCCGCAGATGCTGGTGATCATCCTTCCGGCACTGGTGAACATGATCACCGTGCTGTGCAAGGAAACCGCCGTGCTGTCGATCATCACCATTCCGGAGCTGACCATGGTGCTCACCGGGATCGGCTCGGAGACGTTCGCGTTCGTCGAAACCCTGCTGATGCTGTGCATCGGCTACCTGATTCTGGTGGAGCTGTGCTCGCGGCTGGGCATGCTCCTGGAAACCCGCGTCGGCCGCTTCATGAACAAGCAACCACGATGAACAGTTTCCTGATTCCCAGCGGCCCCGTGTCCGCCAGCACACGCGAGAAACAAGGTGAAAGCATGAAGACTTCGGCAACAGCGCCCGGCGAGCAGCCACCCATTCTGACGCTGGACAGGGTCGGCAAAAGCTTCGGCAATCTGCGCGTCCTCAAAGGCATCGATCTGCAGGTGCGCCGCTCCGAAGTGGTGTGCCTGATCGGCCCTTCCGGGTCGGGCAAAAGCACCCTGCTGCGCAGCATGGCGTTTCTCGAGGAATACGACGAAGGCCAGATCCGCATCGAGGGCCAGCTGCTCGGCTGGCAGGACACCGACAAGGGTCGCCGTCGCGCACCGCAGTCGCAGATCAATCAGGTGCGGCGCAACGTCGGCATGGTGTTCCAACAGTTCAACCTGTGGCCGCACATGACAGCGATCGGCAACGTCTGCGAAGCCTTGCGCCGCGTGCGCAAACTGTCCGCAGACGAAGCGAACACCCGTGGCATGGCGATGCTCGACAAGGTCGGCCTGGCACACAAGGCCCAGGCCTATCCGGCGCAGCTGTCGGGCGGTCAGCAGCAGCGCGTGGCGATCGCCCGGGCACTGGCGATGGAGCCGCACATCATGCTGTTCGATGAACCGACCTCGGCGCTGGATCCGGAACTGGTGGGCGAAGTGCTGCAAGTGATGAAGACGCTCGCCAAAGAAGGCATGACCATGGTCGTGGTGACCCACGAGATGGGTTTCGCTGCGCAGGTGGCCGACTCGGTGATTTTCCTCGATCAGGGCGAGGTGGTCGCGCGCGGCACGCCGCAGCAGATTTTCCACAACGCGGAACAGCCGCGTTTGCAGCAGTTTTTGCAGAACTACCTGGACCGCAACGCATTCTGGCAGGACGGCAAACAGCAAGCGCTGATCTTGTAGGAGCGCGCTTGCCCGCGATTGGCCGGGAACCGGTCGGATCTTAAGACAGGCTGGGGCAGACCCGTCGCGATCGCGGGCAAGCGCGCTCCTGCAGGTGATCACCCGGCCCGTACTGCGTTAAGGAGGTCAATGATGGACAAGCCGGCACCGCAGGCCCTGTATCGGCAGGCCAAGGCGTTCGTGCACGGCAAGCTGGTGTCCGGGGAATGGAAGCCCGGCGACCTGATTCCTTCGGAAAACCGTCTGGTGCTGGAACTGGGCATGTCGCGCATGACAGTCAATCGCGCCCTGCGCGAACTGACGGAAGAAGGCCGGCTGCTGCGGGTGACCGGGGTCGGCACGTTCGTGGCCGAGAGCAAGCCGCAGTCCAACCTGCTGCACATCACCAACATCGCCGACGAGATCGTCGCGCGCGGTCATCGCTATCATTGCCAGGTGCTGCATCTGGGTCGGGAAGCCGCCTCGATGCCGATCGCCGCTGCGCTGTCCCTGACGACGGGCGCGTCGGTGTTTCATCTGCTGTGCGTGCATTACGAGGACGGCGTTGCGGTGCAACTGGAAGATCGCTACGTCAATCCGCAGACCGCTCCGGCGTTTCTCGAGCAGCCCTTCGGCGACACATTGCAGTCGGCGCGCTACCTGCTGCAGATCATTCAACCGGACGAGATGGAGCACATCGTCGAAGCCAGTCACCCGAGCGCCGAGGAGCGCAGGTTGTTGCAGATCGACGCCCGCGAGCCGTGTCTGGTGTTGCTGCGCCGGACGTGGAACAGCGGTCGCGTGGTCACCTTCGTGCGGCTGGTGCATCCCTCCTCGCGCTATCGCCTCGGCAGCCGCCTGCCGGTGACGGGCGCCTATCGAGACAGCTGAGCCGCGCTGGCAACCAGTCGGCAGATTGATCGAACGCTTGCAAGGCGCCGCCATCGATATCTGTAAGCCCTTTGAACAGGGCATGACCGAAGAGGTGGATATGGCTAACCCGAACAATCAGCAGAACGGCGAACGCAACGACCCGGCCATCGACCCGGATACCCCGGATAACCAGATGGGTCAGGACAATGCGCCTGCGCAGGGCGGCGCGCAGAGTCAGAGCAACAACGGTGCGCAGAGTCAGCAGAACAACGGCAACCTGTCCGGCGAAAACAGCTTCACGCCTGACTTCGAACCCGAAGAGCATGAGTCGCCGGATACGACCAAGGAAGAGAATCAGACGGGAGAGACTGACCGGGATATCGATGCGCCGGCGGGCTAAGCACCATCGCTCTGAACGACACGCTTGCCCGCACACAAGCTCATTGATTCGAACAGACGCAGCGTCACCCGCATCTGGTTGAAAGATATGAAAGCGTCGCGGGCAAGCTCGCTTGTACAGCCGTTCGCCTTCACCGCACCCCGCGAACCGCTCAAACTCAAGCATTGCCCATTGCCCATTGCACAGCCCCCTGCCAAACCGGCACCATCACGGTTTCGTCTGTGCTCGCAGACCCGTCTGTCGCCTCTCTCGGAGCGTTGTCGATAATGGTCCAGCCCGCCACTCAGGACTCCCCTCGCGTCAACGATAAGCTGACCTCTCGCGAATTTCGCGGCATGGTCGCGATTCTGCTGTCCATCGCCCTGGCGACACTGGACACGGCCATCGCCAATACCGCACTCCCCGCCATTGCCGCCGATCTGCACGCCTCGCCTGCCGCATCGGTATGGATCATCAACGCTTACCAACTCGCCGCCGTCGCCACGTTGTTGCCATTCGCTGCGTTAGGCGGCGTGCTGGGGCAGCGAAAAGTGTATCTGGGTGGCCTGATCCTGTTCGTGGTGTCGTCGGCGCTGTGTACGTTTTCGTGGTCGTTGCCGACGTTGACCATCGCCCGCGTACTGCAAGGCATTGGCGCCAGCGCGATCATGAGCGTCAATGCCGGGCTGATCAGCTCGATCTTCCCCCACGAACGCCTCGGTCGCGGTCTGGGCATGAACGCGCTGGTCGTCGGCACCTCGTTTTCCATCGGCCCGACCATCGCCTCGCTGGTGCTCTCGGTCGCCAACTGGCCCTGGCTGTTCGCGATCAACCTGCCGATCGGCGTGTTCGCGCTGGTCTTCGCCTGGAACTCCCTGCCTGCCACCCGGCCGGGCAGCCTGACCTTCGACCGGGTGACCGCGATCCTCAACGTGATCACCTTCGGCGCTCTGATTTTCGCGCTCAGCCAAGCGGCGCAGCTGGGCTCCATGAGCAGCGTGCTGATTGCGCTGGCGGTGTTTCTGGTGGGCGGCGCGGCGATGCTCAAGCGCGAGGCGGGCCATCCGGCACCGATGTTTCCGCTGGACTTGCTCAAGCGGCCGATGTTCGCCCTGTCGGCGCTGACCGCATTCTGCTCATTCGCCACCCAAGGGCTGGCGTTCGTGTCACTGCCGTTCTTTTTTGAAACCACGCTGGGCCGCGATCCGGTGCAGACGGGGTTTCTGATGACGCCATGGTCGGTGGTGGTGGCGATGATCGCGCCGTTCGCCGGGCGCATGTCGGACCGCTACCCACCCGGCCTGCTGGGCGGCATTGGCCTGGCCATGCTGTGCGGCGGGATGATTTCGCTGGCGACCATGCCGGCCGACGCCAGCGTCGTGTCCATCGTGCTGCGGATGATCCTTTGCGGCATCGGCTTCGGCTTCTTCCAGGCGCCCAACCAGAAAGCCCTGATGACCAGCGCCCCCAAGGAGCGCTCCAGCGGCGCCAGCGGCACCATCGCCACGGCACGGCTGATCGGTCAGGCGACAGGCGCGGCGCTGGTCGCGTTGAGCTTCGGCATCTCCAGCGCACACGGCCCGGTGCTGGCCTTGAGCATTGGCGCCGGTTTCGCCGCCGTGGGCAGCGTGGCGAGTGGGTTGCGGCTGGTGACCAAGAACTCGGCCAACCCCCGAACCTGAACGCTGCACGCCCGTTCGCAGGCGCGCGCACCCGCTCTGTCACTGCAGGAGCGCGCTTGCCCGCGAAGACTGATTTCCAGCCGCTGCATCTCCACCTAACGCACCGACCCCTTCCCGGCTAAAGCCGGTCCTGCAGTGTTCGCGCGCAAGGATCGGGCATGTCGTCCCGTGCAGGATCAGGCAATCATCCCGGAGGACTGGTACAGCGCTTCGCAGCCCGAGGTTTCTAATATGGCGTTATCGAGCAACGACATCTGCCTTGTGAGGAAACGATATGAGCACGTCCAAAACCCTGTTCATCACCGGCGTCAGCAGTGGCTTCGGCAAAGCGTTGGCGCAACAGGCGCTGGCCGCCGGACACACCGTGATCGGCACCCTGCGCACCCAGGAGGCACTGGCCGAATTTGAATCCGGGGCGAACGGCCGCGCTCACGGTGTGCTGCTGGACGTCACCGAATTCGACGCCATCGACACCGTGATCGCCAACGTCGACAAAGCCTTCGGCCCGGTAGACGTGCTGGTCAACAATGCCGGCTACGGTCACGAAGGCATTCTGGAAGAGTCGTCGCTGGACGAGTTGCGCCGCCAGTTCGATGTCAACGTGTTCGGCGCCGTCGCGATCACCAAAGCCTTCGTGCCGTTGTTTCGTCAGCGTCGCAAAGGCCACATTCTCAACATCACATCGATGGGCGGCTTCATCACCATGCCGGGCATTGCCTACTACAACGGCAGCAAGTTCGCGCTGGAAGGGATTTCGGAAGCCTTGGGCAAGGAGCTCAAGCCGTTCAACGTGCACGTCACGGCGGTGGCGCCAGGCGGTTTTCGCACGGATTGGGCGGGGCGTTCGATGCAGCGCTCGCCTCGCCAGATCGCCGATTACGACGAAACCTTCGACCCGATCCGCAAGGCCCGGGAGGAACGCAGCGGCAAACAGATCGGCGATCCGGTCAAAGCGGCGAACGCCATGCTGAAACTGATCGACAGCGAAAACCCGCCTGCCCACCTGTTGCTCGGCAGCGATGCGTTGAAACTGGTGCGGGACAAGTTGGCCTTGCTGGAATCGGAAATTGCCGCGTGGGAAGCGGTGACGCTCTCCACCGACGCATGACCGACAACGCTTGAATCGTCTGCAGCCGCGTCGACCTTTACACCCCGCCGCGGCTGAAGATCCGGATCACTTCATCCAGGTGATCGGTCATCGCCTGCCGCGCGGCGTGCGGGTCACGGTTCTGCAGCGCCTGCAGAACCAGACGGTGCTCGTGCTCCGAGCGGAACGGCATGTCGTCGGACGTGTAATGTGCCTGCAGGCGCTGGAACATGCTGCCGTATTGATGACCCAGCAAGTGCTGGATCATCAGCGCATAGGCCGGATTGCCCGACGCCTGGGCGATGCGGATATGGAACAGCCGGTCCCCCGGATGGGTGTGGGAATGTTCGCGGTTGTCGCGGGTGTTGCGCTCGAAGGCTTCGCGGATCGATTCCAGTTCTTCATCACTCGCGTTCAGCGCCGCCAGCGCCGCGGTCTCCGGCTCGATCAGACGGCGCGCCTGGAGCAAGGCGAACGGCGGAATTTCCGCACTGAAATCCACCTGGATGCCCAGCTCCGGATCGACGTCTTTCCATTGATCGCGGGTCGCCTGGGTCATCACCGGTTCATCCGACAGCGCCTGCACCGGTGGCTCACACACCAGTACGCCGTTTCCGACGCGCACATCGACAAGGCCGATGACTTCCAGCGCGATCATCGCCTCGCGCACTGACGCTCGGCTGACACCCAATAACTTGGCCAGCTCTCGTTCGGCGGGCAATCGGCTGCCGGGCGGGAATTCACCGCTGTCGATCAAGGCCCGAAGCTGATCGGCGATCTGGCGGTAAAGCCGTTGGTTATCAATAGCTTGGATTGGCATGGGCACTCGGCTCAAAGATGAAGATGGCTGTCCGGCATGAAAATGACCTTGTTGAGGCCGAAAACAAGTGCTAAAAACAGGACCAATGGCCTGACCATTGGACGCCTGTGACGAGCGGATGATAGCAAACCCGAAAGGGTTCGGCTCAACTCCCCTGCCGCGCGTCGAATGGCCTGACCATCAGACCAACCACGGTCTTCTCAACAATAAAAACAAAGGATGCATCATGGACCTCACCGGTAAGCGCGTGCTCATCACTGCCGCAGCTCAAGGCATCGGTCAAGCCAGTGTCGAGGCTTATCAGAATGCCGGCGCGGAAGTCTTTGCGGTCGATATCAACGGCGCCGCGCTGGATACCCTGCAGGGTGTGCACAAACACGTACTCGACGTCACCGACCATGGCGCCATCGAGCAACTGGCCGCTGGGATCGGCGCACTGGATGTGCTGTTCAACTGCGCAGGCGTGGTGCACAGCGGCAACATTCTGGAGTGTTCGGACAAAGACTGGAATTTCGCGTTCGACCTCAACGTCACGGCCATGTACAAGATGATTCGGGCGTTCCTGCCCGCCATGCTGGCCAACGGCGGCGGCTCGATCATCAACATGTCGTCGGTAGCCTCGGCCATCAAGGGCGTCCCCAATCGCTTCGCCTACTGTGCCAGCAAGGCCGCCGTGATCGGCATCACTCGCTCGGTCGCCGCCGACTTCGTCGGTCAGAACATCCGCTGCAACTGCATCTGCCCCGGCACCGTCGAGTCGCCGTCATTGCGTCAACGGGTGGCCGAACAGGCGGCCCGCGAGCAGCGTGACGAGGCCGACGTGTACGCTGCGTTCGAGGCCCGCCAGCCCATGGGGCGCCTGGGCACGCCGCAGGAAATCGCGCAACTGGCGTTATACCTCGGCTCCCCTGCCAGCGGGTTCACCACCGGTACGGCACAGATCATCGATGGTGGATGGAGTAATTGAACTCACCCACGCCTACCTGCCCCCTGTAGGAGTGAGCTTGCTCGCGATGCGATATGCCTGTTTCGCAAGCGGTGGCTGATACGACGCTCTCGCGAGCAAGCACGCCTACACGGGCTGACACCCCATGCTGATTCATCATTCAAACGAGGACATCCAATGAAACTGCTGCGTTACGGCGAACCAGGCAAAGAACTCCCGGCCCTGCTGGACAAGGACGGAGGCATTCGCGACCTGTCGGAATTCATCGATGACGTGTCAGGCCCGGCGCTGAGCCCGGAAAGCATCGCCAGGCTCAAGGCGCTGGACCCGGCCAGTCTGCCGCTGGTGCAGGACACACCGCGCATCGGTGCGTGCGTGGGTCAGGTCGGCAAGTTCATCTGCATCGGCTTGAACTACGCCGACCACGCGGCCGAAACCGGCGCCGACATCCCGAAGGAACCGATCATTTTCAACAAGTGGACCAGCGCGATCGTTGGCCCGAACGACAACGTCGAAATCCCGCGCAACTCCAGAAAGACTGACTGGGAAGTGGAGCTGGGCGTGGTGATAGGCAAGGGCGGGCGCTACATCGACGAAGCCAATGCGATGGATCACGTGGTCGGCTACTGCGTCATCAACGATGTCTCCGAGCGCGAATTCCAGATCGAACGCGGCGGCACCTGGGACAAGGGCAAGGGCTGCGACACCTTCGGCCCGACCGGCCCGTGGCTGGTGACCAAGGATGAGATCGCCGACCCGCATCAGCTCAACCTGTGGCTGGAAGTGGACGGCAAGCGTTACCAGAACGGCAATACCCGCACGATGATTTTCCAGATCCCGAAACTGGTCAGCTACCTGAGCCAGTTCATGAGCCTGCAACCGGGGGATGTGATTTCCACCGGAACGCCGCCGGGCGTGGGTCTGGGTATCAAGCCGGAGCCGGTATTCCTGCGCGCCGGTCAGCGCATGCGCCTGGGCATCGAAGGCTTGGGTGAACAGGAGCAACTGACCGTCGACGCTTGATCAGGATGGCGCCGTCGCACTGACCGACGGCACTGCACGGAGGGCAGTGAGCACGCTCACCAAGGCGTCGTCCGGACCGCGGAAAAGCGGTGGACAGACTGGCCTCGCGCTGAGCACTCACGCCCGCCGGATGACCACAGCATCCGAGACTCGCTGCCTCCCGACAACAATTCCAAAAGGGATTCGCCATGACGACCATCACCGCCCTGCGCGTTGAAGACATTCGCTTTCCCACCTCGCAGTCGCTGGACGGCTCCGACGCGATGAACCCCGACCCGGATTACTCCGCCGCTTACGTCATTCTTGAAACCGATGATCCCGCGCTGCAGGGCCATGGCCTGACCTTCACCATCGGCCGTGGCAACGAGATCTGCTGCGCGGCGATCAAGGCGCTGTCCGGCGTCATGGTCGGCCTGAAGCTTGAGTGGATCGCCGAAGACATGGGGCGCTTCTGGCGTCACGTCACCAGCGACAGCCAGTTGCGCTGGATCGGTCCGGACAAGGGCGCCATTCACCTGGCGACCGGCGCGGTGGTCAACGCCACGTGGGACTTGTGGGCCAAGGCCGAGGGCAAGCCGGTGTGGCAACTGGTGGCCGACATGAGCCCCGAGCAACTGGTGCGCTGCATCGACTTTCGTTACATCACCGACTGCATCACCCCGGACGAAGCACTGACCTTGCTGCGTGATCGCGCCAAGGGCAAGGCCGAGCGCCTGACAGCGCTGCAGGCCAAGGGTTATCCCTGCTACACCACCTCTGCCGGCTGGCTGGGCTACCCCGACGACAAACTGCGCTGGCTGTGCCAGGAAGCCGTCGACGGCGGTTTTTCGCACATCAAGCTCAAGGTCGGCCGCGACCTGCAGGACGACATTCGCCGGGTGCGCATCGCCCGCGAAGTGCTCGGTCCGGATCGGCATTTGATGATCGATGCCAATCAGGTCTGGGAAGTCGACGCCGCCATCGACTGGGTCCGCGAGCTGTCCTTTGCCAAGCCCTGGTTCATCGAAGAGCCGACCAGCCCGGATGACGTCGAGGGCCACCGCAAGATTCGACTCGGCGTACTGCCGGTAAAAGTCGCCACTGGCGAGATGTGCCAGAACCGCATCGTCTTCAAGCAACTGATCATGCGTGAAGCCATCGACGTGGTGCAGATCGACGCCTGCCGCCTGGGCGGGGTCAACGAGGTGCTGGCGGTCATGCTCATGGCTGCCAAATATCACCTGCCGGTGTGCCCGCATGCCGGCGGCGTCGGGCTGTGCGAGTACGTGCAGCACCTGTCGATGATCGATTACCTGTGCATCGCCGGGACTCACGAAGGCCGCGTGGTGGAGTTCGTCGATCACTTGCATGAACACTTCGAAGACCCCTGCGTGATCCGCGATGCAGCGTACATGCCACCCTCGGCGCCAGGGTTTTCGATCCAGATGAAAGAGGCCTCGAGGAAACAGTACGCCTATCGGGGCTGATCCTGCTTTTCCCTGATCAAACGCTTATCCCTTGTAGGAGTGAGCTTGCTCGCGATAGCGGTATATCTGCACCGCATCTATCGATTGACACGCTGCAATCGCGAGCAAGCGCATGCCTGCAGATGAGATGTGACAGGCAACGAAACGGACGGAGTACAACAATAATGTCGTCCCGACACTTGAGCAACCCGGCGTCCGCGTTACGCCTGGACGCTCATCAGCATTTCTGGCGTTACCGGGCGCAGGAGTATCCGTGGATTGATGATCGCCACGGCCTGCTGCGTCGTGACTTTCAGCCACAGGACCTGAAGCCGTTACTCGACGCGCACGGCCTGGACGGCTGCGTTGCCGTGCAGGCCCGCCAATGCAGCGATGAGACCGATGCGCTGCTGGCGCTGGCCGATGAGTATCCGTGGATCGTCGGTGTGGTCGGCTGGGTCGATTTGCGTGCGACGGATCTGGAACGTCAACTGGAAAGCTGGTCGCAGGCCCGCAAGCTGGTGGGCATGCGCCACCTGATTCAGGACGAGCCCTCGCCTTCGCTGTTCATGCAGGACCCGGCGCTTGCCCGAGGCATGCGTCTGCTGCAAGCCCGCGAACTGAGCTACGACCTGCTGATCAAGGACGCCGATCTACCGGCCGCTGCCGAGTTCTGCAAACGTCACGACGACCATCACATCATCCTCGATCACCTCGGCAAACCCGATCTGTCGCAGGAAAACCCGCTGGCCTGGGCCGACCGCATCAGCCCGCTTGCGGCCCTGCCCCACGTCAGTTGCAAGCTCTCGGGGCTGATCACCGAGGCGGACTGGCAGCAATGGCGACCCGTGCAACTGCTGCCGTATTTCTACCTGGCACTGGAGCTGTTCGGTCCGCAGCGTTTGATGTTCGGCTCGGACTGGCCGGTGTGCCAGTTGGCCGGCAGCTACGGCGACGTCCACCACTTATTCGAAAGCGCCCTGCGCGAGCTGTCTGCCGACGAACAGGCGGCGATCCGTGGCGGCACTGCCCTCCGCCTTTATGGCCTGCAAGGAAACTGTCCATGAATCTGCATCTGCAAGACAAAGTCATCATCGTGACCGGCGGCGGCTCGGGCATCGGCGCCGCCATCTCGTTGGGTCTGGCCGAAGAGGGCGCGATCCCGGTGATCTTCGCCAACCAGCCGCTGCCCCCGCCGTTGGCTGCACAGCTCGATCAGCGCCAGCCGCAAAGCCTCTTCGTCCAGGTCGAGCTGCGCGACGAAGCGCAATGTGCCGCCGCCGTCAGCAGCGTGCTCGAACGTTTCGGGCGCATCGACGGGTTGGTCAATAACGCCGGGGTCAACGACAACGTCGGGCTGGACGCGGGACGCGAGGCGTTCATCGAGTCGCTGGAAAAGAACCTGATCCATTACTACCTGATGGCGCATTTGTGCGTCGAGGCGCTGAAAGCGAGCCAGGGTGCGATCGTCAACATCGGTTCCAAGACGGCCCTGACCGGCCAGGGCGGCACCAGCGGCTACACCGCGTCCAAAGGTGCGCAGCTCTCGCTGACCCGCGAATGGGCGGCCTCGTTGCTCGAGGATGGGGTGCGGGTCAATGCGGTGATTCCGGCGGAAGTGATGACGCCGCTGTATGAGCGTTGGATCGACAGCTTTGCCGACCCACAGGCGAAGCTGGCGAGGATCGTCGAGAAAATCCCGCTGGGCAAGCGCATGACCACGCCAACTGAAATCGCCGACAGCGTGCTGTTTCTGTTGTCGTCGCGCGCCTCGCACACTACCGGGCAATGGCTGGTGGTCGATGGCGGTTATACCCATCTGGACCGGGCGCTGACATGAGCGCGCAGCGACTTTGCCTGGCGCTGGACCTGGCCGACGACCCCGCGTCGATTGCCGAATATCAACGCCTGCATGCGCGGATCTGGCCAGAGATCGCCACTCACCTGCGCGAACAGGGCGTGCTCGATATGCAGATCTGGCGGCTGGGCACGCGGCTTTTCATGGTCATGGAAACCACCAGAGATTTCAGTGCCGAAGCGATGGACAAGGCCGCTGTCGAGAACCCCAAAGTGCAGGAATGGGAAGACCTGATGTGGGCTTTCCAGAAGCCGACACCCTGGACCGAACCGGGCAACAAATGGCAGCCCATGGAGCGGATTTTCAGTCTGGCGGAGCAGCCCCGGTAACGTCTGACTCTGTAGCAGTGAGCTTGCTCGCGATGCACTCAACCTGACCCATCCATGTCGGCTGACACATTGATATCGCGGGCAAGCGCGCTCCTAGAGGAATCGATGCATCACCCACCGTCACGTTTCACGCCCCAACAAAAACAAAAGGAGAGCGTTATGTTGACTGAAAACACGAAAGTCCAGACCCGGGTATTGCGCCAGGCCGAGCCATCGGTGCGGATGGCGTTGATCCTGGTCACCAGCCTGTTTTTTCTCTGGGGCCTGTCCTATGGCCTGCTCGACGTCCTGAACAAGCACTTCCAGGAAACGCTGCATGTCAGCAAGGCGCAGTCCGGCCTGTTGCAGGCGGCGTACTTCGGTGCCTATTTCATCATTGCCCTGCCGGCCGGCTTTCTGATGGACCGCTTTGGCTACAAAGCCGGGATTCTCCTGGGACTGTGCCTGTATGCCGCGGGCGCGCTGCTGTTCATGCCGGCCGCCAGTGCCGCGAGCTTTCCGTTCTTCCTGTTCGCGCTGTTCGTCATCGCGCTGGGACTGGGATGCCTGGAGACCGCAGCCAATCCTTACGCCACGGTGCTCGGCGACCCCAAAGGCGCCGAGCGCCGGCTCAACCTTGCGCAGTCGTTCAACGGCCTGGGCCAGTTCGTCGGCCCGCTGCTCGGCGGCGCGCTGTTCTTCGGTGGCGCCCAGGCGGCCACCGACAACAGCTCGCTGCAGACGACCTACGTGGTAATCGCGGTGATCGTGTTGCTGGTCGCCGCCCTCTTCGCCCGCACGCCGATGCCCGACCTGCGTGAACAGGAGTCCGGCATTCAGCGCAGTGACAGCAAGACGCTGTGGCAGCACCGTGAATTCGTCGGCGGCGTCGTGACTCAGTTTTTCTACGTGGCGGCACAGGTCGGCGTCGGCGCGTTCTTCATCAACTACGTCACCGAGCATTGGGCGAGCATGACCAGCCAGACCGCTGCCTATCTGTTGTCGGTGGCGATGATCTGCTTCATGTGTGGGCGTTTCTTCAGCACTTGGCTGATGGGACGCATTCCCGCCCAGCGGCTGCTGATGGTCTATGCGTGGATCAACGTCGCGCTGTGCGCCGTGGTGGTCAGCGGTGTCGAGAGCGTGTCCGTGGTGGCGTTGATCGCGGTGTTTTTCTTCATGTCGATCATGTTCCCCACCATCTTCGCCATGGGCGTGAAGAACCTGGGCCCGCACACCAAACGTGGCAGCTCATTCCTGATCATGGCCATCGTCGGCGGCGCGCTGATGCCGTATTTCATGGGATTGGTCGCCGACCACTTCTCGACAGCGCTGGCGTATCTGCTGCCATTGGGGTGTTTTGTGGTGGTGGCGTTTTACGGGAAGAGCGGGTTGCGCGGGCGGGAAGTGTAATCGGGTCTTTGCCGGCGCGGTCAGCAGGACCGGCTTCAGCCGGGAAGAGGCCAGTGGCATCAGTCTCGCTTTTGCAGTGCGACGGCCGACGCCTTCCCGGCTAAAGCCGGTCCTACAAGGCGTTCACTCACGATACTGCCGCGTGGCGCGGTCAGTAGGACCGGCTTCAGCCGGGAAGAGGCCAGTGGCATCAGTCTCGCTTTTACAGCGTGACGGCCGACACCTTCCCGGCTAAAGCCGGTTCTGCAGGGTTATCAGCCACGACCGTGCAGCGTGATGCGGTCCTGCAGATCGAGGTTCCGGCCAATGATCGTTCCACGCAAGGCGTGGGAACGATCAGATTCAGGCTGAGTGAGAGCCGGACCTCAAGGCTTGGCGATGTCCGTGCGGCTCACCGCTGGCGATTCCTTGGGCAGGGTCGCCCGAAGCTTCGTCACCTCCTCGACGTTCACCGCCGGCGCCTGATTGCCCCAACTGCTGCGGATGAAGGTCAGCAGTTGCGCCACTTCCTCATCCGACAGTCGCCAGGCGAAACCCGGCATGCCCAGTTCCGACGGCGCCGTTGCAGTGGCCGGGAGCTTGCTGCCCGCCAGCACCAGACGGATCATCGACACCGGGTCTTGCGACAGCACCGATGAGTTGCCCGCGATCTTCGGGAACACCCGCTCGTAGCCCTGACCATTGGTGCGGTGACAGGCCGCGCAGTTGTCCACATACAGCTGGGCGCCGCGACTGTCTTCCTGCCCCGCTGCCAACGCCTTGGCCGTGGCCGGATCAGCGTTGAAGCTTGCGACCTGATCCTTGGTCGGCGGCAGGGTTTTCAGGTAGGCGGCGACGGCTTGCAGATCTGCATCGTTAAGGTGCTGGGTGCTGTGAACCACCACATCGCCCATCGCGCCACCCAGTACCGCGTGGGTGGTACTGCGTGCGCTGCGCAAGGTCGCCACGATGTCATCGCGGGTCCAGCTGCCCAGACCATCCGCGGGATTGCCCCGCAGGTTGACCGCCAGCCAGCCGTCGATCACCGGACCGCCCGACAGATAAGCCTCGCCCGACTCATCCAGCGCTTTCTCCTGCAAGGTCAACGCACGCGGCGTGTGGCAACTGCCGCAGTGTCCCAGTCCCTGCACCAGATAAGCGCCGCGTGCGATCTGCGGATCCTTGTAACGGCTGGCATCGAAGGCGACCGCTTGCGGCGCAGGTGCGAACACCTTGCGCCAGATCGCCAGCGGCCAGCGCATCGACAACGGCCACGGCACATCATTGGCGCGGTTCTGGGCAGCAACCGGCGCCACGCCCTGCATGAAGTAGGCATACAGCGCCCGCATGTCGTCATCGCGGGTCCGCGCATAGGCCGGATATGGCATGGCCGGGTACAGACTGCTGCCATTGGCAGCAATGCCATGGCGGACGGCACGGTCGAAGTCATCCAGCGTGTAATTGCCGATGCCGGTGGCTTTGTCAGGCGTGATGTTGCTGCTGTACAGCGTGCCGATGGGAGAGGCGATAGGCAGTCCACCGGCGAACGGCTTGCCTCCTTTCGCGGTATGACACGCCGTGCAGTCGCCTGCGTCGGCCAGATAGCGACCCTTCTCGATCAACGCGGTCGGATCGGCATCCCCGGCAGCCGCAAGCGTCGGGGTTGTGGTCGGCCAGAAGGCGAACACCAGCAGCGCGACGAACACCACCACCGCCAGTGATACCAGGCTCAAGAGAAACTTTTTCATGGCCGTTTCTCCTTATGCCTGAACCAGCGGGCCGGGGTTTTTCAGGTACTGCTCGCGAATGGCCTTGGCCGACCAGTACGCCAGCGCACCCACCATGCCGGTCGGGTTGTAGCCGTTGTTCTGCGGGAACGCATTGGCGCCGATGGCAAACACGTTGTGCACGTCCCACGATTGCAGGTATCGATTGAGCGCCGAGGTCTTCGGATCGCTGCCCATGATCGCGCCGCCGCAGGTGTGGGTGCTCTGGTACTTGGTGATGTTGTAGTGCTCGCTGGGTTTCTTGGCGTCCCCCGACAGCGCCGTCGGATTGAGCACCTTCGACATCTCCATGGCCTTGCCCACCAGGAACTGAGAGGCCTTGACCTCGTTGTCGTGCCAGTCGAAGGTCATGCGCAACAGTGGCCGGCCGAAGCCGTCTTTGTAGGTCGGATCCAGGCTCAGGTAATGCTGTTTGTAGGACATGCAGGCGCCCTGCACTTCGAAGTAGAACGAATGACGGAAGGCATCGCTGGCCGCCTGTTTCCATGCGGTGCCCCAGTTCGGCGTGCCCGGCGGTACGTTGATGCCACGCACCGGTCCGGCGCCCGGCTGACGGGCCCAGATGATCCCGCCACCGACGAAACCGGCCTGAGCGTTGTCCAGCTGGTTGCCGTTGAGGTTGTCCATCGTGGTGCCGGCGCCGCCGATGCCGATGAACTGATTGGCCTGCACGTCCTTGTTGAAAAACAGCACCACGCGGTTGAGGTTCTGGTACGAGTAGTTGCGCCCGACCGTGCCCTCACCGGTTTGCGGATCGTACGGTTTGCCGATGCCGGACAGCAGCATCAGGTGCACGTTGTACAGCGAGAACGCGCAGAGCAAGACGAGGTCAGCCTGCTGCTCGACTTCACGGCCCTGGGCGTCGAGGTAGGTCACGCCCGTGGCTTTCTTGCCGTCGCTGTCGAGGTTGACCTTGAGCACCTGCGCGTGAGTGCGCAGCTCGAAGTTCTTGCGCTGACGCAGCACCGGCAGAATGCTGATGTTCGGACTGGCCTTGGAATAGTTCAGGCAGCCGTAGTCGCTGCAGAAGCCGCAGGCGTTGCACGGCCCCATCTGGCAGCCGTAAGGATTGACGTAAGGCGCCGAGGCGTTGGATGCCGGGATCGGATAAGGGTCCCAGCCCATCTCGCGGGCACCTTTGTAGAACATCTCGGCGCCGAGGTAATTGGGGTTCGGGCCCAGCGGGAATTCACGCGAGCGTGAGCCCTCGAACGGGTTGCCGCCGAGCTGCTTGACGCCGTTGATGACGCCGGCTTTGCCGGAAGTCCCACAGACGTACTCGAAGTGATCGAAATGCGGTTCCAGGTCCTCGTAAGTCACCGGGAAGTCCTGAATGCTCATGTCCGACGGAATGAATTTCGCCCCGTAGCGTTGCTCGACGTTGCTGCGCAGTTTGAAATCTTCCGGCAGCGCGCGGAAATGGCAGCCGGACCAGTGACTGCCCGCGCCGCCGACACCGGTGCCGGGTTTGAACGAGCCCATCTGCCGATACGGCACGGCCGTCGAGGTCAGGTTGTGCCGGGCGGTGACGGTTTCCTGAGACAGGCTTTGCAGGTAGCGGCGATGCACCGAACCTTCGAGCTCATCGACCACTTTCGGATAGGCGAAATCGGGCTGCGTGTCGCGATCGGCACCGCGCTCCAGCACCACCACGTGCAGACCGGCATCGGTCAACTCTTTGGCCAGGATCGCCCCGGTCCATCCCATGCCGACGATCACGGCATCCACTTTCGGTTTTGCGTTCGCCATGATTATCCCCTCCGTCCGGCCAGATCGACAGGCGGCAGCGGGTACGGCTTGTCGCGCACCGTGACCCAGTCCATGTAATCGGCGCGCATGCCGGGGTAGCCGATCATCTTCCAGGCGCCCATGTTTTTGTTACCGCCGTGGGACGGGTCGGCGAAATAGCCGTTACGCACCTCGTTCAACAGGTTGGTGAAAAACAGCTTCGAGGAGATGTCTTCCAGCACCAGCTTGCCGCCCTCGGCCGCCTTGAGCAGTTCTTCCTGCTGGGCGTGGGACAACTCGGCGAACGCCTTGCCGGAGAACGTCTTCTTGCAACTGGCGTCCATTGCCTTGATGCCGATGCGCAGGGTTTCGCGCAGGTTCAGGCGGCCTTGATAACCGAATTCCGGCGCGGCTTCGAGGAACGGCCCCTGCATGTACCAGATGCCGCCATTGGCGTAAGGCGTCTGCATGTGGCGATCGAGAAACTCGGGGACGCCCAGCTCAACCGCGCCGGGGCCGACAGCGTCGGAGGGAATCAGACGGTCACAGGCGGCGATCACAAACGCCCACTCCTGCGGGGTAAAGAAGGTCGGTTTGTACTCACCGCCCGGGGCGGCGGAAGGCGTTTGCCCGGCATCGCTGGCCGGCGTCTGCGCGAATGAACTGGAAGGAAGGCCTGCACTGGCCAGGGTTACGACGGGGATGAGCGTCAGCGACTTGCGTAGAAAATCGCGACGCGCCGGGGAGGTGTCGTCATCGAACATCTTTCACTTCTCCTGAGACTGAACACGGGTGTGCTTCGTTTTTCTTGTGGTTTCTTCTTATGGATCGCCTGACGCTGCGAGCCTGAGAGGTCGCGCGCCGGGAAATTCGATTGCCAGCTAATCATTGCCTGGCTAAGTATTTGCGCGTCACTAAACCAGTTATTGCCGCCCGGTTCTACCCGAACGGCGGGGTTAAACGATTCATCAAATCTTGAACTGGCGGACCAGCGCGCTGAGGTTGCCGCCCAGCGCAGACACGTCGCGCATGGTGCGCGAGCTTTGTTCGGTTTCTTCGGCGAGGTTTTCCACGGCACCGGCGATCTGGTGCACGCTGCGGTTGATCTCTTCAGCGACCGAGGTCTGTTCCTCGGCGGCGCTGGCGATCTGCGCGTTCATGGCGTTGATGGTGCCGATCAGCGTGGAAATGGAATCCAGGGAGACGCCGACCTCGTTGGTCTTCTGATTGGCGCCCTCGCCGGCTTCGGTGGAGCGACGCATGGCTTCGACCGAGGCATGGGTGCCCGTTTCGAGACGGGTGATCATGCCCTGAATTTCCTGCGTGCTCTGCTGCGTACGGCTGGCCAGCGCGCGAACTTCATCGGCGACCACGGCAAAACCGCGCCCGGCTTCTCCGGCGCGCGCCGCTTCGATGGCGGCATTGAGCGCCAGCAGGTTGGTCTGCTCGGCGATCGAGCGAATCACGTCCAGCACCGAAACGATGGAGCGCACGTCCTGCTGCAGGCTGTCCAGGCTGGTGCCGCTGAGGCGGATGTCGTTCACCAGCGAGCTCATGCCGGTGATGCTGGTCCCCACCACTTTGCGCGCGGCCTGCCCTTGCTCGTCGGTCTGCGAAGCGGCCTCGGCGGCACGTTGCGCACTGCTCGCGACTTCCTGCGCGGCCGCAGACATTTCGTGAATCGCGGTGGCTACCTGATCGGTCTCCTCTCGCTGGCGCTGCATGGCCTGCTCCGAGCGCAAGGTCTGCTGCGTGGCCTGTTCCACCAGACCGGCAAGGTCGGTGGTCATCTGCGCGATCTGCCGAACCATGGCGTGAATCTTGTCGACGAACAGGTTGAACGAGGTCGCCAGATCGCCCAGCTCGTCGCGGCTGGTGACCACCAGACAATGGGTCAGGTCGCCGTCGCCGGCTGCGATGTCATCCAGGTTGGTCTTGAGCACGCGCAGCGGACGCACGATGCCGTTGGCGGTCCAGATGCCTGCCGCAGCGGTAACCAGCAACAGCACCAACGTGACGACGAACACGCTGGTCAGAATGGTGCGGGTGCGCTGAGTGACTGCCTGCTGTTCCTGCACCATGGCGGCATCGATGTCGTCCATGTTGATCGCGCTGCCAAGCACCATGTCCCACTTGTCCAGGTACACGGTGTAACCGAGCTTGGGCACCTGAACGGCTTCATCGCCTGGCTTGGGCGCAGCGTAATCGATGTAATGCTTACCGTTTTTCGCCACTTCCACGAAGGTCTGGTAATGGTAGGAGCCGTCCGGATCGCGCGTGTCCCAGAAGCTCTTGCCGACGCCGGCCGGGCTGTCGCCGCGGAAGATCCGCACGCCCTTGGTGTCGTAGCCGAAGAAGTAACCGTCATCGCCGTATTTCATCGGCTTGAGCAACTCCAGCGCCTTGTCCCGCGCGGCCATGTCACCGGCAGCGGATGCGTCGTGCAACGGCTTGATCGTGGTCAGCGCCACCTGCACGTAGTTCTGCAACACCTGGCGATTGCGCTCGACCAGTCGCTCGCGGGTTTCCTGCATTTCCTGATCGGCGCTGCTTTGCAGCATCCATGCGGCCACGCCACTGAGAATCAGCGCGAAAAGCAGGGCGGGAATGATGGCAAGACAGAGCAGCTTGCTCTTGACGGTAAGCTTCATGGGGGAAAATACCTTCCAGTCATGTGGTCTTTACCTATCGGCAAGAGGTCTGACAACTTGAAAGATTTTGATGGCTTTTTGACGTCAGATATTTCGACAGCGGCATTTTTATCACGCGTGTACGCTACAAAACGGTTGAGATCACGCGTGCCTCGGCATCGCCGGTCCGTCTGCTTGCGCTCAGTGGGCAGTTCTCGCAGTGAGGCAAATCATCCACTCGATAACGCACGCAGCACACGCGACGCTGGCGTTTCAGCGCTGAATGCCCCTCAACCGACATGTAGCGTACAGGCTGATACATCGGATTACGGCGGCCATCGGGCGTGGTCCGGGCGTTGAGCAACGCGTGCCCGTCTTTCAGGTCTGCTCCGGGCATAGCGCCAGCGAGCACCCCCAGCAGCCACTCGAAATAATTACCGGCATTGCTCCACAGCACTCGGGGCGAGACGCCAGCGTATCCGGCCAAGGCGTCGATCAGTGGCCGCAGATGGCCTTCGATCAACGCGTCAAAACGCTGAAAAGGATCGGCCGGCGCGGGTGTCCAGCGCTCACCTTCGTGGGGCAGTTTGAACGCCACGGGCAAATGTTCGTCGTCGAGCACCATCTGCAGGTGATCGAGGTGTAGCGGCAAGCGGCGGTCAAGCAGCAAGGAGGCCGCAACCACCGGCGGGATGAGTTTGATGAAGTAGTATTTGGACCAGATCGACGCCACCCCGCGCAGGTCAGGCACGTGGTAGCGGGCGCCGAAGCGGGTCAGCAGCGGGCCCAGGTACCCGGCGCTCGACAATGTGCGCAGCGGCACGCCCGGACGCGGGTCATCCTCGAGCACCAGCACGTCGCGATAGTGCTCGAAGTCGGCAATGAACAACGGCGCCAGCGCAGGGATCACGGCATGATCGCCCTGGCTGACGCCGCTCGGGCGCGACGTGAATTAATGAGGCTGACGCCGCGCCAACACCCACAACCCCTGCTCCAGTGCCGGAAACAGGCTGTTATTGAAGTTGTTCCAGCGCAGTTCCAGGATGGTGTCGTCCGGCGCGATCGGGGTGTCCAGCACATCGAAGATGACCTCACCCGAATCGATCCCGTTGTCGACGTAATGGAACGAGGCGCCGGTCATGTCCACCACCGGAATGTCGGTGGTTTCGCGGGTCGTCCAGTCGATCACCTTTTTGCCTTTCGCGCCGTACAAGGCATCGAGGGTCGCGTAAGCGCCGCGACGCTCATACGGCGACTCGAGACGGGTGATCCCCGGGTGAATATTGACGATGCGACGGTGGAAATCGGCGCCAGGCCGCACCAGCTCATCGAGGATCACCAGCAGCCCGTCAAGCACCACCACCTCGGCCTGCAGTGCGTGTAGCCGCTGGCCGAGGCGACGCTCGAAATCGGACTTGCCCGCCGGCCGCTGACTGTCTCCCAACGGCAACGCACGATAGGAGGACGGCACGTTTTCCAGCAGATCGTTCATCAGACGCCCCTGCACGGTCAGCTGCGGCGGGTAGAACCAGTGCTCGCCCTGCCCCGGCGTGAAGCCGTAGTCCTTGATGTTCTCTCGATCGCGGGCCGACGCCGGGTCATCGTCGCAAATCACGGCTTCCAGCGAGTAGTGATCGCCCAATGGTGTGTGATCCAGCGCATGGGCCAGATACTCCAGCGGTGACTTCATGTAGCGCCGTTCGCCATGGTAATCCACGTACTGGCCGGCCTTGTCGGCCGATGCGTTACGCAACGACCAGACGTAAACAAGTTTGGTTTTTTGCATGAATTCCGGACTCATGGGGTATTGATCAGCGTGTTGCCGTCGACGCCTTCGGCCATCGCCACCACCACCTTGCGCTCACCACTGAAAGGCTTGCGCGAATGGGCGGTGAGCATGTTGTCGAGCATCAGCACATCGCCCGTGCTCCACGCAAAGACCACTTCACACTCGGCGAGCACGCCGCGGATTTCCGCCAGCGCGTCCTCTTCCAGCGGGCTGCCGTCGCCGTAATACACGTTGCGCGGCAGTCCTTCTTCGCCGACGGTGTCCAGCAGGATTTCCTGCATTTCAGCGTCCAGGTTGGACAGGTGGAACAGATGCGCCTGATTGAACCAGACCCAGTCCCGGGTACGTGGATGCTGCGCCACGCCCTGCACCGACTGACGGGTGCGCAGGTCGCCGTCCTCGTTCCACTGACACTCGATGCCACGCTTGCGGCAGTAGTCTTCGACGTCACTGTGGCGGTCGGTGTTGAACACCTGTTGCCACGTCAGGTCCAGGCCGTTGCCGTAATTGCGCACGTACATCAGGCGTTTGTCCTGGAAGCGCTTGCGCAACGCCGGATTCACCCGACGAAAGACTTCGCGACTGTCGGCGATGGGGGTTTCGCCGCCGCTGGCCGCGGCTCTGGCGCAGTAGAACCAGATGCGCATGGGCCATTCGGTGGTGTAGGCCTGTTCGTTGTGAAGCGGGATCGAGCGGTGCGCCGGGTATTCGGTGGAGGTGTAGACGCCCTTGCCGTCGACCTGGCTGCGTGGGGTCGAGCCGAATTCATAGTTGAGCAAAGGATGCCCGAAGGCGGCGGCGAATCGTTGAAAGCCCTCGACGCCGTCGCTGGCAAACCCGCTGAACAGAATCGCACCGTCGCGTTCAAGCATCTGCTCGACCACGCCGCGCAGATTGTCGAACTCGGCCGCCAGCGTTGCACCGGTCTGGCCGGGATACACCCGCAGCGGGAAGCCGGTTTCGACATGAAGCTGATGTGGCGTAAGCATGCGCATATTCATGGGCAAGACGCTCCGCAGGGAATGGGTTCTATCAGGCCATGGCCTTGCGCAGGCTCAGGGGACGCATGTCGGTCCAGGTGGTTTCGATGTACTGGAGACAGGTCTGTTTGTCGCCCTCGACGCCGACGCTTTTCCAGCCATCGGGAATCGCCTTGTAGTCGGGCCAGATCGAGTATTGCTCTTCGTCGTTGATGACTACGCGGAACTGAGTGTTTTCGCCGTCAAAGCTCATGTGAGGACCTCGTCAATGTTGAATCGCCGCGTGCAGGCGGCCGTATCTAAAAGACGATCAAGCGAGCGGGATGATTAGTGGTTCGATGAAAAAATCAGAGAGCCGCCTCCATCGCCCAAACGACCATCCGCGCATAAATTCGCGCCACAGCCTTTGTTTTTGATTTTGATTTTGATCTTGATCTTGATCTTGATCTTGATCTTCGAACGCAAACGCCCAAACGCCACACATCGCGACTTGGGCGCAGGCCGAGCGCAGGCGACGCGCAGTGGGCCGAGCGGCATGGATGCCGCGAGAGCCGCCCCCCGCCATGGATGGCGGATGGCGGCGGGCCCACGGAGCGTCGTCGGAGTGAGGGAATTCCGACGAAGGAGGAACCCAGCCAGTAGCAAGCACCCTTGGTTACTTGGGGGTGCTTTTCCAAGTAACTCGCCAAAGGCGAAACCAGTCTGGCGTTAGCCAGACCATGCCCCCGAGCACTCACATCACCAACGAAACGCAACCGTCCCCATCACCGTGCGCTCCTCACCCCAGTAGCAACGCCCGGCATTGTTGCAACCACTGACGTACTCCTTGTCAAACAGATTCTTCGCGTTCACATCCACCGACCAATGCTTGTCGATGTCGTAACCCACCAACGCATCCACCAGCGTGACATCCCCGGTTTTCAGCTTGCCGTACAGCGTCGGCGCCGTATACGCGAACGTATTGTCGAAATAGCGCACACCACCGCCCAGACGGAAACCGCTCAACGGACCCTCGAGGAAACGATAAGTCGCCCAGGTCGACGCCTGATTACGCGGAATACCGGTCAATTGATGATCCTCGAACAACGACCCCGGCGCATCCTTGGTCACCCGCGCATCGGTGTACGTGTAAGACGCGGTCAGGCTGAGGTTCGGGGTGATGTCACTGTTCGCTTCAAGCTCCAGCCCCTTGGACTCGCTCTCCCCCACCTGACGGCTGAAACCGTTGCTGCCGGCCACCACATCGTGGGTCTTGGTCAACTGGAACACGGCGGCGCTGAAGGTGGTATTCCAGCCAGCCGGTTCATACTTCAACCCCACCTCGTACTGGTGGCTGAGGATCGGATCGAGCAGTTCGCCGTTGGGCTGCGAAGACTGCTGGACCGGCGTGAATGCCGTCGAGTAACTGACGTAAGGCGAGATACCGTTCTCGAACTGATACATCACGCCGGTCTGCCAGCTGAACCGGTGATCCCAGCCGTCCAGATCGGTAGCAGGCACCGCTGCGCTACCCACGCGCGCAGCGCTGGCGCGGTTGCGGTATTCGCTGTGTACCCAGTCCTGACGCCCGCCCAACAGGAAGATCCAGTTGTCGTACTTGCTCTGCAGCTGACCATAGGCACCGTACATGTGCTGGTCGAGCTGGGAGTTTTGCACGTACTGCGTAGTGTCCGGACGTCCGGTGAACACCGGATCGAATACGTTAAAGGTGCCACCCGCACCTGCGGCCCAATCCTGATTGTAAGAGGTACGATCATAGCTCGCACCGAGCAACACAGTGTTGTCCAGCGCGCCGCTGGTGAAGTGCCCTTCGAACTGGTTGTCCACCGAATACGCCACGGACTTGTTGTCGCGATCGTACGCAAGGCTGCTCAGCGTGCTGCCAAAACCTCCATCGTTAAGGTTGTTGGGCCAGGTCTCATGCCTATCCACGCGCGACTCCATGTAGCGCGAGTTCTGCCGGAACTGCCAGTTTTCATTCAGCTGATGGCTGAACTCATACCCCAGTGTCCAGGACTCACGCTCGAAGTCGTCCCAGTTCGGGTTGCCGTTGAACTGGTCCTTGCCGATCTTGCCGTTCGGGTTGTTCAGCAAAGTGCCTGCGGCCGGATAGCCCAGCAGCAGCTTGGTGCGATCCCGCTGGTACGACGACAGCAACGTCAGGGCGGTGTCTTCATCGAAATTGAAGGTCATCGAGGGGGCGATGTAGAGACGGTCGTCCGGTACCGAGTCAACCTGGGTATCGGCATTGCGACCCAGCATGACGATGCGCCCCAGAATGCGGTTGTCATCGGTCAGCGGGCCGGACACGTCCAGGCCCAATTGACGGCGGTTGTTGCTGCCGTAACTGAACTTGGCCTCGCCCTGCGCAGTTTCGGTCGGCCGTTTGCTGACCAGGTTGACCAGGCCACCCGGCGCGTTTTCACCGTACAGAATCGAACTCGGGCCACGGAACACCTCGGTGCGTTCCAGACCATAGGGCTCGGTGGTGGTGTCATAACGGTTGCCTTGCAGACGCAGGCCGTCTTTGAGCAACCCGTAGCCGTAGTCGGTGGCGTTGTAACCGCGGATGGAAAACAGGTCGCCGGCCAGACCGTCGCCGACCGCAAACGGCGGCGCGAAGATGCCCGGCACATAACCGAGGATATCGGTGAGGGTCTGCGAGCCCTGATCCTGAATGCGTTGACGTGTCACCACCGATACAGAGCGCGGCGTTTCTGATAATGGAGTGCTGGTTTTAGTGCCGGCGGTGCTGTTCCTGGCCTGGTAACCGACGTCCTGTTCTTGCACCGGCGCTTCGCCGCTCACCACCGAGTTCTGCAATTGAATCGCTGATCGCTTCACGGGCGTGCCAGGTGCCTCTTCAGCCCATGTCAACCCCTGACACGCGACCGTGGCAACCAGCGCTGCCAAGGCCTTTACCCTGAATTGTCCCTTGTTGTTGCTCGCCATCCGAACGCCCCCTCCCTTTGAAAATCACACGAGGCACTCGCCTCAAAGTTTGACCAAACGTGTCAAAAAAGCGTGAAAAATGTAACAAAGAAACATTCTCATTACTATTAATATTATGGGTAACGGCAAAAAGCCATCCCTGCTGTCATTGCTGTTACAAACGAAGGGGTCAGCGTTGATGAACGGCGGCGTGGACGGCAGCGCCGAAGATGTCGGCGATCTGGTCGATCTGCGCGGCGGCGACGATCAGAGGCGGCAGGAAACGGATCACCGAGGAGCGACGGCCACCGACCTCGATGATCAGGCCGCGTTGCAGGCACTGACGCTGGATTTGCGAAGCCAGTTCGCCGCTCTGCGGGAAGCGACCGAGCACGTCCGGGCGCCCTTCAGGGTCAACCATTTCGACGCCCAGCATCAGCCCCATGCCGCGCACGTCGCCCATCTGCGGATAGTCCTTCTGCAAAGCCCGCAGATGGTTGCCCAGGCGCTCACCCATGGCAGCGGCATGCAGGTCCAGTTGCTGCTCGCGCACGATGCGCAAGGTGGTGGACCCGGCCACCATCGCCAATTGGTTGCCGCGGAATGTCCCGGCATGCGAGCCCGGTTTCCAGACGTCCAGCGATTTGTTGTACACCACGACGGCCATCGGCTGGCTGCCGCCGATGGCCTTGGACAGCACCAGCACATCGGGAACGATGTCGGCGTGCTGGAAGGCAAACGGCTTGCCGGTCCGCGCCACGCCACACTGGATCTCGTCAAGGATCAGCGGCACGCCTGCGTCGCGGGTGATGCGGCGCACTTCGCGCAGCCAGTGGGCCGACGTCGGCACCACGCCGCCCTCCCCTTGCAAGGTTTCGAGGATCATGCCGGCCGGCGGCAGCACACCGCTTTCGGGGTCGCTCAGCTGGTTTTCGATGTAGTGCAGACCGATGCGTTCACCGGCCTCGCCACCGACGCCGAACGGGCAGCGGTAGTCGTACGGGAACGGCAGAAACTGGGCGTTCGAGGCCAGGCCGTCCAGGTACGCCTTGGGCCCGAGATTGCCCATCAGTCCCAGCGCGCCTTGGGTCATCCCGTGATAGGCACCGTGGAACGCCATCAGATTGCTGCGCCCGGTGGCGGTGCGCACCAGTTTCAGTGCCGCTTCCACCGCATCGGTGCCCGCGGGCCCGCAGAACTGGATGCGGGCGTCCTTGGCGAACGCCGGCGGCAGCAAGGCGAACAGCTCGTTGATGAAGTCGTCCTTGGCCTCGGTCATCAGATCCAACGTGTGCAGCGGGCGTTGCCCGTCGAGCAGGCTGCGCATCGACTGCACCACTTCCGGGTGGTTATGGCCTAGGGCAAGCGTACCGGCGCCGGCCAGGCAATCGATGAACCAGCGCCCCTGGCTGTCTTGCACGTGAATGCCCTGGGCACGCTTGAGCTCCAGGGGAATCCGCCGCGGGTAGCTGCGGGCGTTGGACTCCACGGCGGCCTGACGCTCCAGCCGCGGGGTCGGCGCGAACTGGTAGTCGGCATGGGCCAGCGCCGCATCCGGCGTCAGTTCGGTGATCGGCGTCACGTTGTGTGGGCTATGCATATTCCTGCTCCTGGAAATCATGTGACTGAGGGCGTTCGTTGACCTGCGCGAGGGACTCGGCAAGCTGAGTGATGAACTGCTGATCACGGACGATCGAAAGGTGGTCGGCGTCGATCCAGGCCGAAACCTGCAGGCGCCCACCCATGCCCTGCTCCAGAAGAGCCGGTGCGTTATCGTTATTTTCCGGGGACCGCTCGGCCCACCAGGCGTAGACCGGCACGCCCGAGGTGTGGATTTCCCGGCATTGATTGGCCAGCTGGCGCATGTGCCGCTCGACGCCAAGCAGTTGTTGCCAGTGCTCGTCGGCCTGGCTGTCGTCATGACCGCCCACTGCAGGCGCTGTCGATTCCGGCACCGGAGGACGCGGCTGACCGGCGCCCGGCACGTAGCCGTCGATCAGGCCGACGAAGGCCACGCGCTTGCCCAGACGCACCAGCAGACGGGCCATCTCCAGCACCAGGGTCCCGCCCATCGACCAGCCGATCAGCCGGTAGGTCCCGGCAGGTTGGTGTTCGAGCAAGGCCTTGACGTAGTCGCGGGCCATTTGCTCGATGGAGCTGTCGCGCCAGTTGCCGTCGAGCACCTGACGGTTCTGGATGCCCCACACATCCCACTGGGCCGACAGGCGTCGCGCCAGGGCGTAGTAACCCACCACCGTGCCGCTGACCGGGTGCACGCAGAACACCGGCGGCTTGTCGCTGGCACCGCTGCTCAGGCGAATCAGCGGATTCGGCGCGCCATTGCGCAAGACCGGTTGCGTGTGAGCCGGGGCATCTTCAGCCACGGGCAGGCCGTCCAGCAACTCAACCAGCGCCGTGCGGTAGGCGGCCTGCAGGCGCTCGATGGTTTGGCGCTGATAGCGCTGACCACTGAAGCGGAAGGTCAGACCCAACTGCCCGGCGAACACCTGACCGTTGATTTCCAGCTCGCGATTCAGCGGCGTGGACGGGTCGATCAGGTCACCGGCCGAGACATTCGCCGGTGCAAAACGGCCATCGCCCAGATCCTGATCGAACTGGCCGAGGTAGTTGAACACCACCTTGGGTTCAGGCAGAGCCGCCAGTTGCTGGCGAACCCGGTCGGGCCCCAGATAACGCAGCAGACCGAAACCCACGCCCTTGTCCGGCAGACCGCGCACGGTGGCGCGCACGTTCTGCAGGGTGTGCCGGATGTCCTGCGCTGCCTTGACGCGCAGCGGGAACAGGCTGGTGAACCAGCCCACCGTACGCCCGACATCCAAGGCTTCGGACAGTGCTTCGCGACCGTGGCCTTCGAGCGCGACGAGGTGGCCGGTCTGGCCGTTCCAGCCGCTGAGGGCCTGCGCCAGTGCCGCCAGCAGGATTTCGTCCATTCGCGCATCCAGTGCCGCTGGCGCTTCACGCAACAGACGACGGGTCATGTCCGCGTCCAGCAACAGCTCGCACTGCTCCAGGTCCTGCTGCGTCGCGCGCCCCTGGGCATTGTCCACCGGCCATGCGTCATCACCCTGGCCGATCTGCGCCAGCCACTGTCCGGCCTCGGCTTCACGTTCCGGCGAGCGTGCCACGAGCGCAAGTTGCTGCGCCCAACGCTGGTAGCTGCCGGGTTTCGGCCCCAGGTTCACGGCGCTGGCCGAAGCCAATTGCGCATACGCGCGGGCCAGATCCTCCAGCAGCACACGCCAGGACACGCCATCGACCACCAGGTGATGCGCGACCAGCAACAGACGCTGGCCGTGAGGCAGCTGCGCCAGTACCACTCGCAGCAACGGGCCGTGCTCCAGATCAAGGCTGCGCTGCGCCTGTTCGCACACCGCTGACAGCGCGGCGTCATCGGCCACCTCGCGGACCCACAGGCTGTCGCCCGCCGGCGCTTCGCGGTAGACCTGCTGCCAGCGACCGTCGGCGTGCTGACTGAAACTCAGGTTCAGCGCATCGTGATGCCGCTGGACGACCTCAAGCGCACGCTCCAGCACATCGGCTTCCAGCGGACGTTGGACGTCCAGCAACAACGCCTGATTGAAGTGCGCGCGATGGGTCATCGGCTGCTCGAAGAAGTGCGCCTGAATCGGCGTGAGCGGCACCTCGCCCCTTGGGGTTTCATCGATCAGCACCGTGGCACTCGCCTCGACCACGCTCAGACGCAGCGCCAGATCCTTGAGCCGCGGATGGCTGAACACGTCCTTGGGCACCAGCTTCAGGCCGAGGTGACGCAAGCGAGTGATCACCGCCAGCGATTGAATCGAGTCGCCACCCAGCTCGAAGAAACTGTCCGAGCGCCCAATGGCTTCGACGCCCAGCAATTGCTGCCAGACCCGCGCCAGTTGCTCTTCCCGCTCGCCTTGCGGTGCTTCGAACGTCTGGCTGTTGAGCTGCGGATCTGGCAGCGCATTGCGATCAAGTTTGCCGTTCGGCAGCTGAGGCAGACGCGCCATGACGATGATGTGATGCGGCACCATGTATTCGGGCAGCGTGCTTGCCAGTTGTTGTTTCAGGCTGTCCTCGCTCAACTCATTGCCGCCGACATAGCCCAGCAGGCGTTTGCCGCTCGGCCCCTCGCGGACGATCACCAGCGCCTCGCGCACGCCCTCGCAACCCTTCAGCGCCGCTTCGATTTCACCGGCTTCGATGCGGAAACCGCGGATCTTGATCTGGTGGTCGATACGGCCCAAATATTCCAGCAGCCCTTCGCTGTTCAAACGCACGCGGTCGCCGCTGCGGTAGAGGCGCTCGCCGGGGCGGAACGGGTGCGGCAGAAAACGCTCGGCGGTGGCGCCCGGACGATCCAGATAACCCCGCGCCACTGCGCCGCCCAGATACAACTCACCGGCGATGCCTTGAGGCAGCGGGTTCAGGTCGGCGTCCATCACGTAACCCTGACGGTCGCCCACCAGATCACCGATCGGCGCATACGCGGTGCTGAAATCCGCCGTTTGCGCAGCGGCCAGCCACAACGTCGGCGTGACCACCGTTTCGGTCGGGCCATAGCCGTTGATGATCCACAGCGGCTGCAGGTTGCGGATGACGTCGCGCAGCATTTCGCGGCTGAACGCTTCCCCGGCGAAGCAGTAGGTTTTCACGCCGGGTCCCTTGCCCTGCAGCCCGGCCCAATCGGACAACTGGCGCAGGTAGCTCGGCGGAAACGACGCCACGGTGATGCCTTCACGAATCAGCGTGTCGTAGGTCTGCTCGACGCTCCACAGTTCCTGATCGCGCAGCACCACGCGGGCGCCGTAACACATCGGCATCATCCAGCCTTCGTGGGCGCCGTCGAAGCTGATCGACAGGAAGTGGAACTTGCGGTCTTCTGCGGTGAAGCGGTAACGCTCGCCGATGGTCTGGATGTGCATCGAGATGTCGCCGTGGGCGATGGCCGCGCCCTTCGGCTTACCGGTCGAACCCGAGGTGTAGATCAGGTACGCCAGTTGCTGCGGATGAATCACTACCTCCGGCGCGGTGTGCGGTTCAGCCGAGACGTCCAGCTGATCCAGATTGAGCAGCGGCACGTCGCCCACCGGCACGCGATCCAGCGCCGCGTCGTGAGAAATCAGCAGCTTCACACCGCCGTCTTCGAGCATGTAGCGCAACCGTTCGGTCGGGTAATCCGGATCGAGCGGGATGTACGCGCCGCCTGCCTTAAGCACCGCGAAGAACGCCAGCCACAGGTCGACGCCGCGCTCCATGGCAATGGCCACGCGCACTTCGGTGCCGATGCCGCGCGCCCGCAGGGCATGGGCGAGCTGGTTGGCACGACGATCGAACTCGGCAAAGGTCAGGCGCTGCTCGCCATGCACCAGGGCGATGGCGTCGGGACGCAGACGCGCGTGGTCGGCGATCAGTTCGTGGATCGGGCGATCGACGTAGGGCGAGAACGGCGGCGTATTCCACTGATCCAGCGCGGCGAGGTCGACCTCACTGAGCAGCGGCAGGTCGCCGATGGCGGTCTGCGGTTGCGCACAAACGGCGCGCAGCACGGTCAGCAACTGGCCGAACAAACGCTCTACGGTCGAGGCGTCGAACAGGTCGGTGGCGTAGTCCAGATAGCCACTGATGCGGCCGTCCTGATGTTCGAAAGTGCCGAGCACCAGGTCGAACTGCGCACCCTTGATGTCCCACTGTTGCGCCTCGATGCTCAGGCCGTCGAACTGCAGCAGCGACATGTCCGGTTGCTGCTGGTGGTTGTAGCTGACCTGGAACAACGGGTTGACGCTCAGGCTGCGGGCCGGTTGCAGCGCCTCGACCAATTGCTCGAACGGCAAATCCTGATGAGCATGGGCGCCCAGCAGGTTGTCCTTGACCTGCGCCAGCAACCGGGTGAACGGCTGGTCGCCGCTGACCTGTGCACGCAGCACCAGGGTGTTGACGAAGAAGCCGATCAGGCCTTGCGTCTGCACCTCGGCACGCCCTGCCACCGGTACGCCGACGCGCAGATCGCGCTGACCGCTGAGGCGATACAGCAACGTGTCGAAGGCGGCCAGGAACAGCATGAACAGCGTGGCATCCTGCGCCCGGGCGGTAAGCCGCAACTGGTCGGCCAGGTCCTGCGGCAGCACGAAAGCATGCCGCCCGCCTTTGCCGTCGCGTTCGGCCGGACGTGGCCGGTCAGCCGGCAGCTCCAGCACCGGCTGCTCATCACCCAGCGCCGCTCGCCACCAGTTCAACTGACGCTCGCGTTCGCGGCCACTGAGGTACTCGCGCTGCCAGCTGGCGTAGTCGGCGTACTGCACGGTGAGCGGCGGCAACTGCGCGTCTTCCCCGCGCGAGAAGGCGCGATACAGCGCGGCGAAATCTTCCAGCATCACTTGCACCGACCAGCCATCGGAAATGATGTGGTGCATGCACAGCAACAGACGCCATTGGTCATCGGCGAGCTGCACCAGAGCGACCCGCCAGGACGCGCGCTCGGCATCGAGGTCGAACGGCTGGCTCATGAAAGCGTGGGCCAGCGTGACGAAATCTTCCTGCGCGGTGACGCGATCACGCAGATCGTGGCGAGCGACAGTGACGCTGCCGATGGGCAGAATGCGCTGCAAGGGAACGCCGGCCTCACCGGGAAGCAGACATGTGCGCAGGCTTTCATGGCGCTCAGCCAGGGCGTCGAAGCTGCGTTGCAGGGCATCGAGCTGCAGCGTGCCGTCGAGGTTCAAGACGCACGGCAGGTTGTACGCCACGCTCTCCGGTTCCAGCTGCGCGAGGAACCACAGGCGCTGTTGCGCAAACGACTGCGGCGCGAACTCACGCTCGCTTCGCGGCAGCAGCAGCGGCATGGCGGCCGGCTCGGCGCGACAGGTGAGGTCATGCGCCAGATCCGCCAGCATCGGCGATTCGAACAGCGCCCGCAGCGGCAGCTCCCGCTTGAGATCGCGCCTGATCTGCGCCACCAGTTGAATGCCGAGCAATGAATGCCCGCCCAGTTCGAAGAAGTTGTCCTGACGCCCCACCTGCTTGACGCTGAGCAGGTCCTGCCAGAGCTCGGCCAATGCGCTTTCCACGCCGGCCAGTGGCGCTTCGAAGGCGCGTTGTTGCAGCTGAGGTTCGGGCAACGCCTTGCGATCGAGCTTGCCGTTGGCCGACAGCGGGAATCGCTCCAGCATGACCAGATGCGCCGGGACCATGTAGTCCGGCAGGCGCTGTTTCAACTGGCTGCGCAGCTGTTCTTCGTCGAAGGCGTCGGCGCCCACGCTTTCCAGGACCAGGTAGCCGACCAGCTGCATGCCGGTGCTGAGTTGACGCGCGACCACGACCGCTTCGCTCACCGCCGGATGATCCAGCAGCGCCGACTCGATCTCGCCGATTTCCACGCGCAGACCGCGCAGCTTGATCTGGTGATCGAGCCGGCCGAGGTAATCCACCGCGCCGTCGGCACGCCAGCGGGCCAGGTCGCCAGTGTGATACAGTCGCTCGCCGTGGCCGAAGGGACTCGCGACAAAACGCTCGGCGGTCAGGCCAGGGCGCTGGTGGTATCCCCGGGCCAGGCCGGCGCCGCCGATGTACAGCTCGCCCGGCACGCCGATCGGTTGCGGGTTCAGGCGGCTGTCGAGGATGTGGATCTGCAGGTTGGCAATCGGACGCCCGATCGGCACCGCCGCGCCGGGCTCGTCGCGGCAGGTCCAGTGGGTGACGTCGATGGCCGCTTCGGTCGGGCCGTAGAGGTTGAACAGGCCCGCGTTCGGCAGGCGCTGCAAGGTGTCGCGGGCAAGGTCTGCAGGCAGCGCTTCACCGCTGCAGACGATGCGTTTGAGCGAGGCACAGCCGGACAGATCGTCCTGGGCCATGAACGCAGCGAGCATCGACGGCACGAAGTGCAACGTGCTGATCTGATGGGTTTCCACCAACGCAGTGAGCAACGCCGGATCGCGATGATCGCCCGGTTGCGCCATGACCAGACGCGCACCCACCATCAGCGGCCAGAAGAACTCCCAGACCGAAACGTCGAAGCTGAACGGGGTCTTTTGCAGCACGGCATCGGACGCGTCGAGGGCATAGGCGTCCTGCATCCAGGCCAGCCGGTTGAACAGCGCAGCGTGGGTGTTGCCCGCGCCCTTCGGCTTACCGGTCGAACCCGAGGTGTAGATCATGTACGCCAGTTGCTCAGGATGAATCTCGACGTTCGGCGCGGTGGTGGGCTGATCGGCGAGATCCAGACGATCCAGGTTCAGCACCTGCAAACCGTCCACGGCCGGCAGATCGTCGATCACCGCGTCATGACTCAGCAGCAGCGCAATCCCGGCGTCTTCGAGCATGTAGCGCAGACGATCCAGCGGGTATTCCGGGTCCAGCGGCACATACGCAGCACCCGCTTTGACCACGGCGTACAACGCCACGACCATCTCGACGGAACGCAACGCCGCAACGCCGACCAGCGATTCCCGACCCACGCCCTGCGCGCGCAGGTAATGCGCCAGCTGATTCGCACGCTGATCCAGCTGCCGATAGGTCAGCACCTGATCGCCACAGCGCAGGGCTTCGCGGTCCGGGTGCTGCTGCGCCAGGCGTTCAAACACCCGATGCACAACGCAATCATCCGTCGCCCAATCCTGAGCCGTGTCGTTAGCGTGCGCCAGTTGTATGCGGTCCTGCGCATCGAGCAGTTCAAAATCACCAATCGCCGCGTCGGGCTGCTCGAGCAGCTGCGCAAACAGCTGCACGAAACGCTGATGCAGGCGCTCGATACTGGCGTGCTCGAACAGGTCGGTGGCGTAATTCCATGAGCCACCGAGCGCACCGTCCGCGTCTTCGTGAGTGTTCAGGGCCAGATCGAACTGGCTGCTGCCATCGTCCAGCGGCAGCACCTCGGCCTGCACACCAGGCAGTCCGGACAGCGGCTCGAAATCACGTTGCTGATGGTCGTAAGCCACCTGAAACAGCGGGTTGTGGCTGAGGCTGCGCTGCGGTTGCAGGGCCTCGACCAACTGCTCGAAGGGCAAGTCCTGATGGGCGTGCGCCCCCAGCGTCAGCGCCTTGGCGCGCTGCAGCACCTCGTCGTAGGACAGCTCAGCCGACACCTCGGTGCGCAACACCTGAGTGCTGACGAAGAAGCCGATCAGGCCTTCCACTTCCAGGCGTGAGCGCCCGGCAATCGGCACGCCGATGCGCAGATCGTTCTGCCCGCTCAGGCGATGCAGCAACACCTGATACGCCGACAGAATCACCATGAACGGCGTGACGCCCCGGGCCTTGGCGAAAGCGCGCAGGCGCTGGCTGAAGTCGCCATCGAGACTGAACAGCAGGCGATCACCCTGATAGCTCTGCTGCGCCGGACGCGGACGATCGGTCGGCAGCTCCAGCACCGGGTGCTCGTCGCCCAATTGCTGTTTCCAGTAGGCCAGTTGACGCTCGCCCTCGCCCGCCGCCAGCCACTCGCGCTGCCAGACCGCGAAGTCGGCGTATTGCACCGGCAACGGCGTCAACTGCGCTTCGCGCTGCTCAACGGCGGCCCGGTACAGCTCGCTGAACTCCTGCAACAGCACGCGCACCGACCAGCCGTCGGAGATCATGTGGTGCAAGCACAGCAGCAGGCGCTGTTCACCCGCGCCCATGCGCACCAGCGCCAGGCGCCAGAGCGGGTCGTGGGAGAGGTCGAACGGACGCTTGACGAAATCCTGCGCCAACACGCTGAACGCCGCTTCCTGATCGGCTTCCAGGCGGCCCGGAGCGCTGAGGTCGATGCGCTCGATCTCTACGGCACGGGCGGCCTCGATCTGTTGCAGCGGCACCTCACCGCCCGCCACAAATCGTGTGCGCAGCACTTCGTGCCGCTCGGTCAGCGCGTCGAATGCTGATTGCAACGCCGCTTCGTCGAGTTCACCCCGCAGACGCACCGCGCCCGGCAGGTTGTAGGCATGGCCGCCCGGTTGCAGTTGATCGAGGAACCACAGGCGCTGTTGCGCGAACGACTGCACCGCGCTCGTGGCGTGACGGGCTATAAGCTCCAGTGGCTTGCCCGGCTGTTCGTCGGCGAGATCAAGCTGTGCGATGCGCGACGCAAATTCGGCCAGGCGCGGCGCCTCGAACAGCGCCCGCAGCGGCACGCTCACGTCGTGTTCGTGACGCAGGCGCGAGATTAACTGCATCGCCAGCAGCGAGTGGCCGCCGAGTTCGAAGAAATGATTGTTGCGGCCTACCGCGTCGATGCCCAGCAGGATCTGCCAGAGCGACGCCAACTGCTGTTCCAGAGCATTCTGTGGCGCCTGATAATCGCTGGAACTGACTTGCGGATCTGGCAGCGCATTGCGGTCCAGCTTGCCGTTCGGCAGCTGCGGCAAACGCGGCATGATGACGATATGCGCCGGGATCATGTATTCCGGCAGGGTCAGCTGAAGTTGCTGCTTGATCGATTCTTCGTGCAGATCGTTGCCACCGACATAGCCCAGCAGACGCTTGCCGCTCGCCCCCTCGCGGACGATCACCAGCGCCTCGCGCACGCCTTCGCAACCCTTCAGCGCCGCTTCGATCTCACCGGCTTCGATGCGGAAACCGCGGATCTTGATCTGGTGGTCGATGCGGCCCAGGTATTCCAGCAGTCCTTCGCTGTTCAAGCGCACGCGGTCGCCACTGCGGTAGAGGCGCTCGCCGGAGCGGAACGGGTGCGGCAGGAAACGCTCGGCGGTGGCGCCCGGACGATCCAGATAACCCCGCGCCACTGCGCCGCCCAGGTACAACTCGCCTGCAATCCCTTGAGGCAGCGGGTTCAGGTCGGCGTCCATCACGTAACCCTGACGGTCGCCCACCAGATCACCGATCGGCGCGTATGCGGTACTGAAATCCGCCGTTTGCGCAGACGCCAGCCACAGCGTCGGCGTGACCACGGTTTCGGTCGGGCCATAGCCGTTGATGATCCACAGCGGCTGGAGGTTGCGGATGACGTCGCGCAGCATTTCGCGGCTGAACGCTTCCCCGGCGAAGCAGTAGGTTTTCACGCCGGGTCCCTTGCCTTGCAACCCAGCCCAGTCGGACAACTGGCGCAGGTAGCTCGGCGGGAACGAGGCGACGGTGATGCCTTCACGAATCAGCGTGTCGTAGGTCTGCTCGACGCTCCACAGCTCCTGATCGCGCAGCACCACGCGGGCGCCGTAACACATCGGCATCATCCAGCCTTCGTGGGCGCCGTCGAAGCTGATCGACAGGAAGTGGAACTTGCGGTCTTCTGCGGTGAAGCGGTAACGCTCGCCGATGGTCTGGATGTGCATCGAGATGTCGCCGTGGGCGATGGCCGCGCCCTTCGGCTTACCGGTCGAACCCGAGGTGTAGATCAGGTACGCCAGTTGCTGCGGATGAATCACTACCTCCGGCGCGGTGTGCGGTTCAGCCGAGACGTCCAGTTGATCCAGATTGAGCAGCGGCACGTCGCCCACCGGCACGCGATCCAGTGCCGCGTCGTGGGAGATCAGCAGCTTCACGCCGCCGTCTTCGAGCATGTAGCGCAGGCGTTCGGTCGGGTAATCCGGATCGAGCGGTATGTACGCGCCGCCCGCCTTGAGCACCGCGAAGAACGCCAGCCACAGGTCGACGCCGCGCTCCATGGCAATGGCCACGCGCACTTCGGTGCCGATGCCGCGCGCGCGCAGGGCATGGGCGAGCTGGTTGGCACGACGATCGAACTCGGCAAAGGTCAGGCGCTGCTCGCCATGCACCAGGGCGATGGCGTCAGGACGCAGACGCGCATGGTCGGCGATCAGTTCGTGGATCGGGCGATCGACGTAGGGCGAGAACGGCGGCCGGTTCCAGGCGTGCATCTCACGGACGTCACGCTCGGTGAGCATCGACAGATCGCCGACACTCGCCTCGGGGAAGCGGCAGATGCCATTCAGCAGTTTCTGGAAATGGCCGCACAGACGGTCGATCTGGTCGGCGCTGAACACGTTGCTGTGGTAGTTGACGTGGATGTGTGCCCGCTCCCCCGCCACCACTGCCAGGCTCAACGGGTAGTGGGTCTTGTCGCTCAACTCCACCGAGCCAAGGTTGACGCCGCCTGCCTGCTTGTCACGCAGCACGGCATCCACCGGGTAGTTCTCGAACACCACCAGGCTGTCGAACAGGTCACGCCCGGCGTGCCCGGCGTAGCGCTGCGCTTCGAACAGCGGCGTGTGTTCGTGTTCACGCAGTTCGAGGTTGTGCGCTTGCAAGGCATTGAGCCAGTCGCCGACCTTCTGCTGCGATTCCGGCGCCTGCACCAGCGGCAGCGTGTTGATGAACAGACCGAGCATGCGCTCGATACCCGGCACCTGCGCCGAACGGCCCGACACCGTAGCGCCGAACGCGACGCGCTTTTGCCCGGTGTAACGCTGCAACAGCAAGACCCAGACCGCCTGGATCAGCGTGTTGACGGTCACGCGTTGACGACGAGCTGCGCTGTGCAACAGCGCGCTGTCCAGGTCCATCGACCTGACCAGCACCTGCGCGGGCAGTGGCTCGCCGGTGGCCGACGTCGGCGCGGTCAGGGCTGCGGCCATCAGGGTCGGCTGCTCAAATCCGGCCAGATGCTGCTGCCAGAAATTCGCGCTGTGCTGCGCATCGCGGCTGAGCAACCACTGCACGTAGTCGCCGTAGTGCCCGGCCGGCATCGGCGCGGTGTCGGACATGGCCGTCTGGATCACTTCGCCCAGCACCGCCGCGCTGCTCCAGCCATCGAGCAGGATATGGTGGAAGGTCCACACCAGTTTCCACAGCGTTTCGTTCTGACGCACCAGCAGCACGCGCAACAGCGGCGCTTCGTGCAAGTGGAACGGCGTCTCCCGCTCCGCCGCGAGCACCTCGGCCAACGCCCGCGAACCGCTGCGCAGGTCCAGTTCGCGAACCACCAGCGCCGCATCACGGCGAATCAGTTGCACGGGCTGTTGACTGCCGGCCAGACGCAGGAAGGACGCGCGCAGAATCGGGTGACGCTGAACGGCAGCGGCCCACGCCGATTTGAAGCGCGTCAGCGGCAGGTGATCGATGTCCAGCGCCACCTGGTTGATGTAGAGATCTCGGGCATCATCGGCGCCTTGGGTCTGGGCCAGTTCGCTGTGGAACAGCAGGCCTTGCTGCATGGGCGTCAGCGGGTACAGCTGCTCGATGTCGCGCGCCGCGCCCGGCAATGCATCCAGTTGCGCCTGAGTCAGGTCCAGCGACGGGAAGTCCGACGGCGTCACCGCCGAATGGCTGCGGCAGTGCTCGATGACCTCGTCCAGTGCGTCGGCGTAGGCATCGAGCAGGCGCTGAATGGAGGCCGCCTCGTGACGCTCGCCGCTGTAGCTGCACGTCAGGCTGAAACGGCCATCGCGCACCTGGGCGTCAATGGACAGCTCGCAGCCCAACGGCGCATCGGCGGCGCGCTGTGCGCCGCTGCTCTCCTCGGCGAGCATGAACAGACCGCTGCTGCTCTGCAGACGGCCCATGTAGTTGAACAGCACGCAGCCGTCCAGCGCCGGCAAGGCTTCACCGCGCAGGTGACGCAGCAAGCCATAACCGAGGCCGCCGTGAGGCACCGCGCGCAGGGTTTCCTTGGTGTGTTTGAGCGCCGCATCGAGATCGTCGTGGGCTTGCAGACTGACCGGGTACAGGCTGGTGAACCAACCGACGGTGCGCGACGGATCGAGGCCCTCGAACAGGTCCTCCCGACCATGCCCCTCGAGCGCGATCAGCGCGCGGGATTCACCACTCCAGTGGGCCATCGCCCGCGTCAGCGCGGTCAGCAGCAAGTCGTTGATCTGCGTGCGATAGGCTGCCGGCGCTTCGCTGAGCAGCGCCTGACTGCGCGCCTCGTCCAGCTGCAACTGAAGCTGTCGCACCACGCTCTGCTGCGCACCGCCACTCGGGTTGGCGCACGGCAGTGGCGGCGCGGCAGGCAGGTCACGCCAGTAATCGGCTTCGGCCAGAACGGCATCGCTGTAGGCGAAGTCCAGCAAGCGATTGGCCCAGCGCTGAAACGACAGGCCCTTGTCGCCCAGATCGATATCCAGACCGGCCTGGGCCTGATGGTAGGCGTTGTGCAGGTCCTCGAGCAGGACGCGCCAGGACACGCCATCCACCACCAGATGATGCACCACCAGCAACAGACGCTCGCCGCCGTCGGCCAGTTTGAAATGCACAGCGCGCAGCAACGGACCGTCCTTGAGATCAAGGCTGGCCTGGGCTTCGTCGCAGGCGTCGGTCAGTTGATCAGCGCTCACTTCACGCTGCCACAGCAGCGCATCGACGGGTTCTGCGCGATCAGCATCCGGATGAGTTTCAGGGCGATAACGCTGCTGCCACTGACCGTTGTCCTGACGCACGAAGCTCATGCGCAAGGCATCGTGCCGGCTGATCAGCGCGTGCAGCGCCTGCGCCAGAGCGGGCACTTGCAGGGCTTCGCCCGGCGTCAGCAGCAACGACTGGTTCCAGTGGGCGCGGCGACGCATGGGTTGCTCGAAGAACCCGTGCTGAATCGGCGTCAGCGGGATGTCGCGGTTGAATTCGATGCGCGCCTGCGCCACCGCTGCGCCGCGGTCCAGCACCTGAGCGACCTGCGCCAGTTCGGCGATGGTCTGGCGCTCGAACATCTGCCGTGGCGACAGTTGAATCCCGCGTTTCTTGGCGCGGGAGATGATCTGCAGACTGAGGATCGAATCGCCACCCAGCTCGAAAAAGTTGTCCTGACGCCCCACCTGTCTGACGCCGAGCAGGTCCTGCCAGAGCTCGGCCAGCGCGCTTTCCACGCCGGCCAGTGGCGCTTCGAAGGCGCGTGGTTGCAGCTGAGGTTCGGGCAATGCCTTGCGATCGAGCTTGCCGTTGGCCGACAGCGGGAATTGCTCCAGCGTCACCAGATGCGCCGGGACCATGTAGTCCGGCAGGCGCTGTTTCAACTGGCTGCGCAGCTGTTCTTCGTCGAAGGCGTCGGCAACCAGATAGCCGACCAACTGCATGCCGGTGCTGAGTTGACGCGCGACCACGACCGCTTCGCTCACCGCCGGATGGTCCAGCAGCGCCGATTCGATTTCGCCGATTTCCACCCGCAGACCGCGCAGCTTGATCTGGTGATCGAGCCGGCCGAGGTAATCCACCGCGCCGTCGGCACGCCAGCGGGCCAGGTCGCCAGTGCGATACAGCCGCTCGCCGTGGCCGAAGGGGCTGGCGACGAAGCGTTCGGCGGTCAGGCCGGGACGCTGGTGATAACCCCGGGCCAGGCCGGCGCCGCCGATGTACAACTCGCCCGGCACACCGACGGGTTGCGGGTTCAGGCGGCCGTCGAGGATGTGGATCTGCAGGTTGGCAATCGGACGCCCGATCGGCACCGCCGCGCCTGGCTCGTCGCGGCAGGTCCAGTGGGTGACGTCGATGGCCGCTTCGGTCGGGCCGTAGAGGTTGAACAGGACCGCGTTCGGCAGGCGTTGCAAGGTGTCGCGGGCAAGGTCTGCGGGCAGCGCTTCACCGCTGCAGACGATGCGTTGGAGCGAGGCACAGCCGGACAGATCGTCCTGGGCCATGAACGCGGCGAGCATCGACGGCACGAAGTGCAACGTGCTGATCTGATGCTGTTCGATCAACGCAGTGAGCAACGCTGGATCGCGATGATCGCCCGGTTGCGCCATGACCAAACGCGCACCCACCATCAGCGGCCAGAAGAACTCCCAGACCGAGACGTCGAAGCTGAACGGGGTCTTTTGCAGCACGGCATCGGACGCGTCGAGGGCATAGGCGTTCTGCATCCAGGCCAGCCGGTTGAACAGCGCAGCGTGGGTGTTGCCCGCGCCCTTCGGCTTACCGGTCGAAAAGACAGAACCTGCTCGGGGTGGATTTCGACGTTCGGCGCGGTGGTGGGCTGATCGGCCAAAGCCAGGCGATCCAGGTTCAGCACCTGCAAACCGTCCACGGCCGGCAGATCGGCGATCACCGCGTCGTGACTCAGCAGCAGCGAGATACCGGCGTCTTCGAGCATGTAGCGCAGACGATCCAGCGGGTATTCCGGGTCCAGCGGCACATACGCAGCACCCGCCTTGACCACCGCGTACAGCGCCACGACCATCTCGACGGAACGCAACGCCGCAACGCCGACCAGCGATTCCCGGCCCACGCCCTGCCCGCGCAGGTAATGCGCCAGCTGATTCGCACGCTGATCCAGCTGCCGATAGGTCAGCACCTGATCGCCACAGCGCAGGGCTTCGCGGTCCGGGTGCTGCTGCGCGAGGCGTTCGAACACCCGATGCACAACGCAATCATCCGTCGGCCAATCCCGCGCCGTGTCGTTGGCCTGCGCCAGTTGCGTGCGGTCCTGCGCATCAAGCAGTTCGAAGTCACCGATCGCCGCGTCGGGCTGCTCGAGCAGTTGCGCAAACAGCTGCACGAAACGCTGATGCAGGCGCTTGATGCTGGCGTGCTCGAACAGGTCGGTGGCGTAATTCCAGTTACCCGCCAGTTCACCCGCGGCGTTTTCCCACGTGTGCAAAGCCAGATCGAACTGCGCGCTGCCGCTGTCCAGCGGCATCAGGGTCGCCTTCAGGCCGGGCATCAATTGCAGGGCTTCGTCCTGACGTTGCTGATGGTTGTACAGCACCTGGAACAGCGGGTTGTGGCTCAGGCTGCGCTCAGGCGCCAGGGCATCGACCAACTGCTCGAAAGGCAGGTCCTGATTGGCCTGCGCGCCTTGGGATGTGACGCGCACGGTGTCGATGATCTGATTGAATGTGGCGTCGGCGATGACCTCGCCGCGCAGGATCTGGGTGTTGACGAAGAAGCCGATCAAACCTTCGGTTTCGGCGCGCTGCCGGCCGGCAATCGGTACGCCGATGCGCAGATCGGTCTGCCCGCTCAGGCGCTGCAGCAGCACCTGATAAGCCGCCAGCATCACCGTGAACACGGTCACGCCACGCTGTTTCGCCAGCTCACGCAGGCGGCCGGACAACGCTGCTTCGAAGCTGAACGGCAGGCGCGCGCCGCGAAAACTCTGACGGGCGGGGCGCGGCCGGTCGGCGGGCAGCTCCAGGACGGGAGGCTCATCGCCGAGCTGCTGCTTCCAGTATTCCAGCTGGCGATCACCCTCACCTGCGTCCAGGCATGCCCGCTGCCACAGGGCAACGTCGGCGTAGTTCAGGGCCAGCGCGGGCAGCGCTTCATCGTCACCCTGAAGTGAGGCGCGATAGGCCTGAACGAAGTCGAGCAACAGCACCTGAATCGACCAGCCATCAGCGATGATGTGATGCAGACAGACCAGCAAGACATGCTCATCGACAGCGCGCCTGACCAGTGCCACGCGCCAGAGCGGCCCTTGCGCCAGATCGAACGGGCGACGGGCGAAGGCCTCCGCCAGTCCCTGCAACGCCTCTTCGTCAGCGGCGTCGAGCTGCTCGAAGGGCAACGCCTGGCGCGGCTGAATCACTTGCTCCGGCGTGCCATCTTCGGCCGTGGCAAATACCGTGCGCAGGCTGGCGTGCCGCTCAGCCACGCGCTCGAACGCTGACTGCACGGCCGCGATGTCCAGCATGCCTTCGAGCCGCAGCGCACCCGGCAGGTGATAAGTGCTGTTACCCGGTTCCAGCTGTTCGAGGAACCACAGGCGTTGCTGGGAAAACGACGTCGGGCTGCGCTCGCCGGCCTCGCCTGAAGGAATCGGCAAGGCCGACGCATCCAGCCCCTGTTCGCGCAGCTTGCCCAGAAACACCCGGCGCTGGGCCGCGCCCAGGCTGAGGAAGCGGGTGGCCAGTGCCTGCAGCTTGCTTTGCGAAGTCATGCTCGGTTGCGACATCAGTTGCTTTCCTCCAGCTCATTCATTAACTCGTCCAGGGCATCGAGCCGGTCGAGTGTCAGGGTCTGCCCCTGCAAGGTGTCGATCAGGGCGGCCTGCGCGGCGATGGTGGTGGCCTCGAAGGCCTGGGCCAGTGGAATGCTCACGCCCAGGCTCTCGCGAATGCGCGACAACAGCCGTGTTGCCAGCAGCGAATGCCCGCCCAGTTCAAAGAAGTTGTCGTCGCGACCGACCTGCTCGACTTTCAGCAGGCTTTGCCACAGCTCGGCGAGAATCTCTTCGCGCTCACCGCGAGGCGCCTCGAAACGGCGGCCTTGCCAGTCAGGCGCCGGCAGCGCCTTGCGGTCGAGCTTGCCGTTGGCGTTGCGCGGCAGGCGTTCGAGCAGCATCAGTTGGGCCGGGACCATGAACGCTGGCAGCTCCAGTGCCAGCGCGGTCTTCAGCACGTCGGCCGACAGGCGCTGCTGCGGCTCGCCGACCACATACGCCACCAGTTGCGGACCGTGGGGAGTCGGCTGCGCGCTGACCACCGCGTCGCGCACGGCCGGTTGCGCCAGCAGCACGCTTTCGATCTCGCCCAGCTCGATACGCTGACCGCGGATCTTCACCTGGAAGTCGGCACGGCCGACGTACTCCAGCACACCGTCGGCATTCCAGCGGGCCAGATCGCCACTGCGATACAAGCGTGTGCCCGGCTCGCCGAAAGGATCGGGCAGGAAACGCTCGGCGGTCAGCCCGGGACGAGCGGCATAACCGCGACCCACACCGATGCCGCCGATGTACAACTCACCCACCACACCCGGCGCCGCCAGTTGCAGGCTGGAATCCAGTACATACAAACGGTTGTTATCGGTCGCACGCCCGATCGGCATGTTCGCCTTGGCCGCAGGTACGGCGGTCAGCGTATGCAAGGCGACGTCGTCGGCGCATTCGGCCGGGCCGTAGGCGTTCACCAGCGGCACGTTCGGGTAGCGGGCAAACCAGCGCGTGGCCAGATCCACGGTCAGTGCTTCACCGGTCGGCAGCAACCAGCGCAGCGCATCAAGCTTGTGCGGCGCCACGGCGAGCATGCCGTCGATCACCGCGGGCACGCATTCGAGCACCGTGATCTGGTTGACAACCACCTCGTCCAGCAGGCGCTGCGGGTCGTGCACCACGGCGTCCGGAAGGATCTCCACGCGCCCGCCGAACAGCGGTGCGGTGAGGAACTGCCAGACGGAAATATCGAAACCGGTGGCGGCGGTCTGGGCAATCACGTCGCCCTCGCCCAGGCGCAAATACGGCAGCTTGGACATCTGGTTGTTGAGCATGCCGCGCTGGTTGACCATCACCCCTTTCGGCTCGCCCGTGGAGCCGGAGGTGTAGATCACATAGGCCAGTTGCTCGGCACTGGCGTAGCGGCCCGGATTGCTGTCAGCGCTGCTGTCGGCGGTGCTGGCGAGCAGGTCTTCGAGAATCAGCACGCGCGGCCTGGCCTGTGCCAGCGCCAGAATCGCCTCGACCTGAGCCAGGCAGTCACGGGGCGTCAGCAACACCGGCGCGGCACTGCTGCCCAGCATGCGCGCGCTGCGGCCGGCCGGGTGACGATCGTCCAGTGCCAGATAGGCACCGCCGGCCTTGAACGCGCCGATGATCATGCTCAGCAGCGGCAAACCGCGCGGGGCGAACAGCGCCACCACGTCATCGCCCTGCACACCGGCGGCGATCAGGCCGTGACCGATGCGGTTGGCATCGCGGTTGAGTTCATCGTAGGTCAGGCTCTGGCCCAGACAGCGCGCCACTTCCCGCGCCGGGTGGGCGAGCACGCGCGCCTCGAAACGCTCCAGATAACTGATGCCGTACCAATGCGTCTCAAGCGGTCCGCGCCCCTGCTCCAGCAACTGCTCGCGCTCGGCCTGTTCCAGCACCTGCAACTGATCGAGGGTCTGCTGCGGATCGTCGATCAGCTGCGTGAGCAGGCGTCGGAAATGCCCGACCAGCGAGGTCATGTCGGCGTCGTTGAAGTGTCGGCTGTCGTAGGTGAGCTGCAATTGCAGCGACTCGCCGGGCAGCAGCACCACCGTCAACGGGTAGTTGGTGTGAGTACGGTTTGCCAGCGGATTGATTCGGTATTCGTTCACGGCCTGCTGAACCTCGGCGCCCAACGGAACGTTTTCGAAGACGAACAGGCTGTCGAACAACGGATGCCCGCGCGGTGTGTCGGCCAGCAGCTGGATGTCTGCCAGGGACAGGTGTTCGTGCTGACGCATCTCGGCGTTCTGGCCTTGCAGTGCGTTGAGCAGTTCAAGCGCCGAAGCCCCGACGCCCGGACGCTTGATGCGCAGCGGCAAGGTATTGATGAACAGGCCCAAGGCCCCTTCGATCCCCTCAAGCTCGGTCGGACGACCGGCGACCGTGACGCCGAACAACACTTCGTCGCGGTCGGCATGGCGCATCAGCAACAGCGCCCAGGCGGCCTGCACGAAGGTGTTGGCGGTCAGACGAAACTGCCGCGCCTGCTCGGCCAGCTTCGTGGTTTGCCCGCTGCCCAGCGCCAGCGTGACGTCGCGCATCTGCGATTCGCGCTGCAGGTGACTTTGCGGGCTGTGGCGGTAGGGCAACGGTGTGACGTCGGTGAAACCGGCCAGGGCGTTGCGCCAGTAATCGCGGCTGAGCGCTTCGTCCTGCTCGGCCAGCCAGGCAAGAAAGTCACGGTACGGCCGCGCCGCCGGGAGGCTGACCTGGCGATCGTCGAGGAACGCGCGGTAATGGGCGAAGAACTCAGTGAGCATCAGGCCGCGGCACCAGGCGTCGATCAGCGCGTGGTGATGGCTTTGCACGATGCGGAAATCCGCCTCGCCGAACTTCACCAGACGCAGGCGCAGCAACGGCGCCCGGGCGAAATCGAAGCCCTGCTCACGCTCGGCGGCGAGCAATCCGTCCAGCTCCGCTTCGGCAGCCGCGCGAGGCAAATGACTGAGGTCGATCAGTTGCGCCACCGACGGCACGCGACGCATCACCACCTGACGCTGCACGCCACTTTCCAGGCCATGGAACGCCGTGCGCAGGGCCGGATGACGCTGCACCACTTGCTGCCAGGCGAACTTGAATGCATCGAAATCCACATGGCTGCCGACGGCGTACTGGTCCTGCATCAGATAGATGCCGTTGCCCTGTTCCAGCAGGCTGTGCAACAGGATCCCCTGCTGCATCGGCGCCAGCGGCAGGATGTCTTCGATGTCCCGCGCAGCAATTGCCAGCGCATCGAGCTGGCCTTGAGTGAGCCCTGCCAGCGGGAAGTCCGACGGCGTCACGCCGCCGTGGCGCTCATCGCTGCAGTGGGCGATGAGCAGCGACAATTGCTCGCGGTACAGCGCCACCAGATGCTCGATGGTGTCGCGACTGAAACGCGCATGGCTGAACGTCCAGTGAAGCTGCAACTGGCCGTCGCGGACCTGACCGTCCACCGCCAGCGCGTTGGCCAATGGCCCTTGCGGGTCGCGCAGATGGCCGGGTGTCTGCTCCGCTCGTGCAAACCGCGACCCTTCGGCGTCGTCGAAACGACCCAGATAGTTGAAGGTCACGCCCTGCCCTGTGAGTTCAGGCAAGTCGGCACCCGCCAGGTATTTGAGCACGCCATAACCCAGGCCTTTGTCGGGCACGGCACGCACGGCCTCTTTGACCGACTTGAGCGTGGCGACCACGTTATCACCGGCTTGCAACGCCACCGGATACAGGCTGGTGAACCAGCCGACACTGCGGCTCAGGTCCAGCGCGCCGCTGGCATCTTCGCGGCCATGACCTTCGAGAGTGATGAGGTGACGACGGCGACCGGTCCATTGCTGCAGCGCCTGAGACAGCGCCGCCAGCAGCAGGTCGTCGATGCGTGTGCGATACGCCGCCGGGGCTTCACTGAGCAGGCGCCGGGTGTCGTCCGCGCTCAATGTCAGGTCGACGGTCTGACCGTCGCCGACCCGGCTTTCAATCGAGGTGTCGCCTGGCAGGCAGGCTTCGGCGGCGTCCAGCGCTTGCCAGTACGGCAATTGAGCAGCCAGCTCCGGGCTGCGGGCCCATGCGTGGAGGGCGTTTGACCAGCCCTGAAAGCTTGCGGTCTTCTCCGCCAGCGCGGCGCCACGTCCGGCGGCCAGATGGCTGTAAGCGTGTTGCAGGTCTTCCAGCAGCACGCGCCACGACACGCCATCAACGGCCAGGTGATGAATCGCCAGCAGCAGACGTCCCTCGCCTGACGGCAGTCTGGCATGAATCACGCGCACCAGCGGACCGATCTTGATGTTCAGGCTGCGCTGGGCTTCGTCGCTCAGTGAGGCAAGGTCTTCTTCACGGCTCAGCTCACAGGTCCAGAGCACGCGGTCGACGGTTTCGCTGTCGCGATAGCGCTGCAGCCACTGCCCGTCGTCGCTCTGATGGAAGCTCAGGCGCAGGCTGTCGTGCTGCACCAGCAACAGCGCCAGTGCTTGCCCCAGCACCGTCACGTCCAGCGCTTGCGGCAGGTTCAGCAGCAGTGACTGGTTCCAGTGCGAGCGCTGGGCCATCGGCAGGCTGAAGAAACGTGCCTGAATCGGCGTCAGGGCGAAATCCCGAGGGGCAACCGCTGGCGCGGGTACGGCTGCGACAGGCTTGGCATCGGCCAGCACCGCCACCTGCGCCAGCTCGGCGATGGTCTGCTTTTCGAAGAGCTGTTTGGGTGTCAGGCGAATCCCCTGACGGCGAGCCCGGGCGATGATCTGCAGGCTGAGAATCGAGTCGCCGCCCAAGGTAAAGAAGTTGTCGTGACGGCCTACGGACTCGACGTTCAGGGCCTTTTCCCAGAGCGCAGCGAGGGTCGCCTCGACGCCATCGTGGGGGGCTTCGAAAGTCGGCGACGTCACGTTCGGCATCGGCAATGCGTGGTGATCGAGCTTGCCGTTGGCCGTCAGCGGGAAAGTCTCCAGCGTCAGCACATGGCTGGGCAGCATGTAATCGGGCAGGTGCTCCGCGAGGCGCGCCCGCAGGCTGTCGCCGTCGGTGTGTGCCGCCTTCTCGGTCAACGCATAGGCGATCAACTGGCCGCGATCGTCGACCCGCACGTGCGCATCACGCACGCCATCCAGCTGGCGCAGGCGCTGGGCAATTTCACCCAGTGCCACACGGTAGCCACGAACCTTGACCTGATCGTCGGCGCGACCGAGGAACTCGATCTGCCCGTCGGGCAGCAGGCGCGCGCGATCACCGCTGCGGTAGAGACGACGGCCCGAGCCACCTGGATCGGGAATGAACACCGCTGCCGTCATGCCGGGTCGGTCGTGATAGCCGCGAGCCAGACCCGGTCCGCCGATGTACAGCTCGCCGATGTCGCCCTGCACCACTGGCTCCAGCTGATCGTTGAGGATCAGCGACAGCGCATTCGGCAGCGGGCGGCCAATCGGCGCGGTTTGCGCAGCGCCACCGGCGTGCGTCAGTTCATTGCTCAGCACGCCGACCGTGGTCTCAGTCGGGCCGTAATGGTTGATCACGCGGCAGCCCGGTTTCAGGCGTTGGACCTGCGACACCAGCGCCCAGGGCAACGCATCGCCGCCGAGAATCAGAGCCTGTTCGGGCAGAACGTCGGCGGCATTCGCGGCCTGCAGCAGACCGCTCAGGTGCGTCGGCACGATCTTCAGCACGCCCACCGAGTGCTCGGCCATGTAAGCGGCGAAACGGTCGGCGTCGTTGGTGCGTTCAGGGCTGATCAGGTGCAGCGTGCGCGCCGAACACAGCGCGCCGAACAACACGGTATGGCCCAGATCGGCACCGACCGTGGAGACCATCGCCATGCTCGCCTCAGGTGACAGGTCCAGACGTTTGAGCAGGCCCTGAACGTAATCGGCCAGTGCAGCGTGGCTGATGACCACGCCTTTTGGCGTGCCACTGGTGCCGGAGGTGTAGATCAGGTACGCGGCCTGCTCGGGATGCAGACGGCCATTCAGCGCTGCAGCAGGCAGTGAACGCCATGCAGCGTGGGCGTCCATGCCGATGACTTCGCCGGTGAAACCGCCAGGCGCCGGGTCATCACTGAGCAACCCGCGCGCATCGCTGTCGGCCAGCACGAAGGCCTGACGTTCTGCCGGCCATTTCGGGTCCATCGGCACATAGGCCGCGCCAGTCTTGAGGATCGCCAGCAGACCGACGACGAACTCTATCGAGCGCTCCAGCACCACGCCGACGCGGCTTTCGGGACCGACACCGACCGAGCGCAGGTACTGAGCCAGTCGATTGGCGTCGGCCTCTACGGTCTGGAAATCCACGCTGTGTGCATCGCTGCGCAGCGCCGGATGGCCGGGCTGCGAGCGGACACTGGCGTCCCACAGCGTCAATACGTCGTTGCTGGGAAACGCCTGCGTTTCGGCCTCCAGGCGCGACGGCACGGCCGCCACCTGCAAGTCGCCCAGACGACGCTGTGGCTGAGCCACCACCTGCGCGCAGATGCGCAGCAGATCGGCGGCGAAACCTGCAATGCGAGGCTCATCGAACAGGTCGCAGGCGTACGTGAATACCGCCTGTATGCCTTCGGCGGTGTCAGTGATGTCCAGCCCCAGATCGAAGTGCGCCGAGAAGTCATCCAACTGATTGACGTCCATGCGCATGCCGGCCATTTCCAGGTTCTGCGGCAGCGGGAACTGCTGAGTGAACTTCACCTGACACAGCGGGTTGTGGCTGAGATCTCGCGTCACGCCCAAGGCTTCGACGAGTTGCTCGAACGGCAGGTCCTGATGATTCTGCGCGCCCAGCGCCGCGTCCTTGACCGCCTCGATCAGCATACTGAAGGGCTGCTGCGCAGAGACGTCCGTGCGCAGCACCAGCGTGTTGACGAACAGTCCGATCAGCCCCTCGGCCTCGGTGCAGGTGCGTCCGGCGACCGGCACACCAACGCGCAGATCGGTCTGGCTGCTGTAGCGATGCAACAGGGTCTTGTAGGCCGCGAGCATGACCATGAACAAGGTGGCGCCGTGGCTCGCCGCCAGCTCGCGCAGGCCCTGACTCAACGCAGCATCGAACGCGAGGGCGTAACGCGCGCCGCGATGGCTTTGCTGCGCCGGACGGGGACGGTCGCTCGGCAGGGTCAGCACCGGATGGGTGTCGCCCAGGCGCTCACGCCAATAGTCGAGTTGACGCTGGCCTTCGCCCCCCGCCAGGCGCTCACGTTGCCAGGCGGCAAAATCCGCGTACTGAATCGGCAGCGGCGTCAGTGCCGGAGTTCGGTCCTCGGCGTAGGCGCTGTACAGCGCGGCGAAGTCCTTGAGGAGGACCTGCACCGACCAGCCATCCGAAATGATGTGGTGCAACACCAGCACCAGTTGCTGCCGGTCCGACGCCAGACGCACGTTGATCACCCGCCACAACGGCCCGGTCTGCAGGTCCATGGGCTGCTCGACGGCGGCCCTGGCCAGTTCGCCCAAGGCTTCGAGCGGTTGCGCGTGCAGGCTCAGGTCATGGCGCTCGACGGTCACCGGCTGCGCCGCGTGAACGTGCTGCACCAGGCGCTCATCGGCATCGATGGCGAAGGTGGTGCGCAGGCTTTCATGCCGGGCGACCAGGTCGTCGAGGCTGCGCTGCAGGGCAATGTCATCGATGGCGCCGCTCAGACTCAACTGGCCACACAGGTGATAGGCGCTGCTGTCGGGTTCCAGCTGGGCAAGGAACCACAGACGCTGCTGCGCGAAGGACTGCTCCGCAGGCGTCTCACGGGAAATCCGCGCCACGGCCTGCGGGCGTTCAGGGCTGCGCGTCTGGCTGGCGACATGGGCACTGAAGGCGCCCAGCGTCGGGTGCTCGAACAGGTGAGCAGGCGCAAGTTTCAGGCCCAGTTCGGCGTTCAGGCGCGACAGCACCTGCACCACGCTCACCGAGTCACCGCCACGGGCGAAGAAATGATCGTCGGCGCCCAGGCCCTGTTTGCCGAGCACTTCGGCCCACGCCGCAACCACCTGCGGCAACAGCGGCGTCGCCTCGCCGGTGCCCTCTTCAATCGGCGCATCGAGCAGACGCCCGTCCTGCCAGATCGAGAAACTGTCGAGGCTGCCGTCCTGCCAACCGCTGCGGCAGGCGGCGCGCTGCAGCTTGCCGCTGGTGGTGCGCGGCAAGGCGCCGGGCTCCAGCAGGAGGATGACTTTCGGCGCCACCAGAAACAGCTCGGAGACCGCGTCGCATACCGTTTCGCAAATCATCTGCGGCTTCATCAGACGGCGCACGTTGCGGCTGATTTCCAGCGCCAGGCCCACCCCTTCGGCGCCCTGCCCGTCGGTCACCGGGAACGCCGCAATGCGGCCACGGCGCAGCAATTCCACGCTCCTCTCCAGCGCCTGCTCGATATCCTGCGGGTAAAGGTTCTGGCCGTTGAGAATGATCAGGTCCTTCAGGCGGCCAGTGATGAACAGCTCGCCTTCACTGGCGATCGCCAGATCGCCGCTGCGCAGCCAGCGCTTGCCGTCCGCCTGCACGAAGGTGGCGGCGGTGGCTTCGGCGTTCTGCCAGTAACCCTGAGCGACGCTGGGGCCTGCGATCCACACTTCGCCGACCTGTCCGGTGGGCAGAACCCGCTGAGTCGCGGGATCGACAATGCGCAGGTCGTGATCCGGGCGGCACCAGCCACAGCCGGGCAAGCGACTGGTGGAACGCTGCCGGGCGAACAGCGCTTCGTCAGCGTCTCCTGCCGCCAACTGGCTGCCATCGAAGTGCCTGATGCCGAACGGCACCTCACGTTCTGCGGCGCTGACATACAGCGTTGCCTCGGCCAGACCGTAGCTGGGCGTCAAGGCGCGGCGATCGAAACCGGCCGGGGCAAAGTGCTCGCTGAAGGCGTCCAGGGTCGCGATGCGGATCGGCTCGGAACCGGAAAACGCCAGGCTCCAGTCTTGCAGATCGAGATGCTTGACCGCCGCTGGCTTGATGCGCTCCACACACAGGCGGTAAGCGAAATCCGGGCCGCCGGAGAAGGTGCCGTGGTACCGGCTCATTGCTTCGAGCCAGCGCGCCGGACGGCCGAGGAAGTAGTTCGGCGACATCAGGGTCAGCGTACCGCCGTAGTACAGCGGCAAAAGAAGCCCGCACATCAGGCCCATGTCGTGATACAGCGGCAGCCAGCTGACCCAGCTTTCTGTCGAGGCGTCGGTGACGAAGTGCCGTGCCATCGCCAGTTCGTTGGCCATGAGGTTGTCGTGGGAGACCATCACGCCCTTCGGCGCACTGGTCGAACCCGAGGTGTACTGCAGGAACGCCAGCGACGACGTGTCGATCAGCGATGGCTGAAATCGGCCCTGCCAGCCGTGCACCTCTTCGATGGCGACGAATCGCCCGCTGGCCGGCATGAAGGGCTGCAGCGAGTGCTGAAATTTATCCAGATCCTCGCGACGGCCCAGCACCATGCCCGGCGCCGCGTCGTGAAGGATGCCGGTCAGGCGGTCCAGATGCGTCTGGCGGTTGTACTCCGGCGCGAATGCCGGCACCGCGATGACATTGGCATACAGGCAACCGAGAAACGCCGCTGCGTAATCCGCACCGGTCGGAAGCATGAGCACACATCGCTCGCCGCCACGGGTTCCCAGGTGGTGCTGCAACAATCCCGCAATCGAGCGCGCCTGCGTATCCAGCTGCGCGTAGCTGGTCAGCAACGGTTCCTGGTCCTCGTGGACGATGTGACGAAGGGCAATCCGGTCCGGCTGGCTCTGCGCATAAAGGCCCGCCAGTTCGGGAAAATGCGCGGCCTGATCTCGTATGGATTTCATTCTTTCACCTATTTGTTTCGGCAAGGCTCAACCCACGGACGGCCCGACGGCCTGGCCCGCAACGTTGTGAAAAGGAATTCGGTGGCCTGGACGGCCACCGTCATGACGGCTCTGACGTGGCGCGCCGACTCAGCGCGCCAGCTTCAGCGCCACCCGCTCGGTCTGCGCCGGTCGGCTCGAACAGGGCTGCTCGCAATCGGCGAAGATCGACTCGACCACTTCCTGAGAGCGCACCGCCAGTACCGACAGCAGCGTGTCGCTCAGGCCGTGACTTTCCTCGCAGCAACCCTGCAGGAAGATCCCCGCCTCGCTGCCCGGACGCAGTGGCAGGCGGTAGTGACGGTCGACGCTGGCGCCTTGCACGTAATCCTGCAGACCGGCCAGCAGCTCCAGGTGATAGTCGCGTCGGTACCCGGTGGCCAGCACCACGACGTCGAACGACTCGCTGTGCGTCTGGTCATGGGGCGCGTCGCGCAGGAACAACTCGATGCCGCCGGCGCCCACTTCGGCGTGCGCCACTTCGCGATTGGTCAGCAACCGGTGACGCTGCTCACCACGCACTTTCTGCTGATACATGCGCTGGAAAATGGTCTCGATCAGGTCGGTGTCGACCACCGAATAGTTGGTGTTGCGGAACTCGTTGAACAACGCACCGCGACGCTCTTCGCTGTGGTTGAAAATGGTGTCGGTGAACGACGGATTGAAGATCTGGTTGACGAACGGGCTGTCATCCGAGGGCTTCAACGCGCTGCCGCGGATGATCAGCGAGGCCTCGACGTTATCGAAGCGGGTGGCCAGGTCCTCGAAGATTTCCGCGGCGCTCTGACCGCCGCCGACCACCGCCACGCGCACCGGACCGGGGCGATTGGTCAACAGTTTCTCGATACCGCCGCGATACCCGGCCGAGTGCAGGACACGCGGATCATCCAGGCCATCGAACGCTGCCGGCGCCTGCGGAACGCCGCCGATACCGAACACCAGATTGCGCGCGCGGCGGCGCGAGACATTGCCGCTCGGGCCCCGCGACAGCACGTCCACGGCCACGAAACGGCCGTCGTGAAAGTGCGGTTCGACCGACATCACTTCCTCACCGTAATGGGCCTGTTCGCCGAAATGCGACGCCGCCCAGCCGAGGTAATCGGTGTACTCCTCACGCGTGGGGAAGAAGGTCTTGAGATTGATGAAATCCTGCAGACGGCCGCGCTCCTTGAGGTAATTGACGAAGGTAAAGCGGCTCGCCGGATTGCGTAAGGTGACCAGGTCCTTGAGGAAGGAAATCTGCATGGTGGAGCCGTCGATGAGCATGCCTTCGTGCCAGTTGAACGCTGGCTTTTTTTCGAGGAAACACACCTGGGGCGCCAGACCGTTGCGCAGTGCATGCTCCTGGGTGGCGATAGCCAGCGCCAGGTTCGACGGGCCGAAACCGATGCCGATGTAGTCGTAGACGAGTTCCATGCTTCCCTCTCGTAAGGAGCGATGCGCGATCGGTTCCGGCAAGGCAGCCACGACAATTGCCGGCGCCAGTAGCGGCTCACACGCATCGAGAATGAGTAAGACTGATTATCATTACAAAGACGCCTGAGCCTTCCGGCTGTTTAGTCTCTGCGGATGAAAAATTTACAAAGTGCTTACATTTTCCAGGCGATAGGCGCCGCCGATTTCTTCCACCGCATCGCGGCTGGCGTTGTCGCGGCGATCGCCCTGCAATTCGCTGAGCTGGCCGGACTCCATCTTCACCAGACGGTCCGCCAGGTCGAAGTACTGATCGTCGTGGCTGATGGCGAATACGGTGACACCCGCCTGCTTGAAAATCGGCAGAAGCTCGCGATAGAAGAAGCGGCGAAACAACGGATCCTGATCTGCGGCCCATTCGTCGAGCAGCAGAATGTCGCGTTTTTCCAGCAGCGCCAGCAGCAGCGCGAGACGCTTGCGCTGCCCTTGCGAGAAGCGCGTGTCGAGCAGATGACCGGCGCCGATCTGCACCTTGTGCTTCATGTGCAGCTGGTCCAGCCAGTGCTCGACCTGCACCGCGTCGGCATCCTGGCCGTCGGCGCCCAGCAGCTGGGAAAACAGATGGAAGTCAGTGAAGACGCTGGCGAACAAATGCCGGTACGCGAGCCAGTCGCCTGAGGCAATCACCTTCCCGTCGATCAGAATCGAACCCGCCGACGGTCGATACAACCCACTGAGCAGACGCGCCAGACTGGATTTTCCGCTGCCGTTGCCGCCCATCAGGAAAACGGTTTCGCCACGGTGCAGGGTCAGACTGACCGGGCCGACATCGAACCCCGGCTCATCGCCCTGCGCCGGGTAGTGGTACTCGACGTCGCGCAGCTCCAGCGTCTGCCAGTTGCCGACGATGTGACTGGGCGCGACTTCAAAACTGTCGTGATGCTCGGCGAGCGCCAGCGATTCGACCTTGTCCAGCGCCACGCGGCCGGAGATCTGCGCGGGAATCGCTGCCACCGCCAGCACCAGCGGCGTGCGCATGAACAGCACGGTCAACGCATACGTCGCCGCCACCTCGGTGGGCGCCCAGCCCAGGCCGTTGGCCAGGTAGAACGCCAGACCGATCGTGCCCAGCACCATGATGTTCGCCCAGTTGCTGGCAAGCCCGTGATAACGGTCGGCCAGGGTGAAATGCTCGCGATAACGCAGGGCCGCGGTGTCGAAGGTTTCTTCGTACAGACGCCGGGCGCGGTCGCGATTGAGGGTCAGTTCCTTGCGGCCATCGATCACCGCCTGATAGCTCTGATAGAGCTTGTCCTCCGATTCGCGCAGGGCGCGGATGTGCGCGTTGAGCTTGCCGACCAGCAGCCAGCCGACGCCCAGCGTGAAAGCCATCCAGCACAACGTGGTGATGAACAGCGAAGGCGACAGCCAGGCCAGGTAGCTGAACGCGGCCACGCTCAGGACGGTGCCGTAGATGAGGTCCGGCAGCTGCACGAACGCCATGGTCACGGCGCGGATGTCGCTGGACAGGCTGGCGAAAATCTTCGCGCCACCGATGGATTCGATGCGCTCGATGTTAGTGTCCAGCAGACGTTTGACCATCACCCGGCGCAGCCCGTAAACGAAGCGATGGCCCAGCGCGGTCAGCGACAGCGAAGCGCCCGAGGCCAGCGCCAGGAGCAACACGAGCATCAGGCCGAACTGCCACAACGCGGTGCCCAGACCGTCATGGGTGCTGATCATGCGTTGATTGACGAAGGCAATGACGCCTACGCTCAACAGGCCGCTGCTGATGCTCAGCAGCAGCACCATCGCGAGCGGCCAGCGGTATTGCTGGAAGACCAGACGAATTAATTTCATGGATGACTCCGGGCAATTAAGGCAGAAACAAGTGCAGTCGATTCAACGAGACCTAGATCTCGCCCACGCGCGCTCGGCAGTGGGACAGGGTGTCGCGCAGGAGGAAATTGACCATCGTGGGCGAAGTGCCGATGACCTTGGCGACGTCACGCTGGGTGTAGCCCTGAATCTGGCTGAGGTTGAAGACAATGCGCATACGCTTGGGCAGCTCGTTGAGCGCACCGACCAGCTGGGTGAGCGATTCGCGTCCGGCCAGCACGCGCTCGGGGGAGACCTCGAAGCGCGGCTGCTCTTCCAGCTCGCTTTCGCTTCCGTGGTAACGCTCCAGGCGCTGGCGACGCAGGCGGTCGATCGCCAGGTTGCGCACCACCCGGTACATGTACCGCGAAGGCTCGGTGGAGGCCAGGTCGCTTTCGAGCATCTTCACGAAGGCGTCCTGAACCACGTCTTCCGCGCGGGCGCGACAGCCGAGGAATTTCGCAGCCAGCCGCATCAGCCCTTCGCGATGGGTGTGATAGGTCCCCATCAACGCATCCAGACGAGGATCGACCGATGCGCAGGCCTCTGCGGCACAGGCACCTCGCAGCTTGGCAGGCCGGCTCATTGCAGGACGAAAATCCATCTTGTTCGACATCCCTGGTTACAAAGGAACGCGAAGAATAACGCAAACGATTCTCATTGCAATGTAAGAAATTTTACCGATTAGTGAAACTTTGGATATATGGGAATTGTCGCGGAGAGGCGGCCAAGATGGCGGCGAAACAGTGGCAGAACGGCCGGAACGCCCGGAATTAGAAGCTCGCGCGGGGATGGCCATTGCCGCCACGATGCGGCCCACTCAGCGGACGGCGGGATTTTTTGCGGTCAAAAAAATGTGTCGATGTCGATACAGTCGTCTCAGCGCGGGGGGACGCGAGCGCTGCTGAGCGTAGGACTCTGCTCCTGCAGGCCCTCAGTCAGCGCTCGCTACGACCGGCATTCAGCGCATCAATCGCAGCTCCAGGTACTGCAGGAGCATGATGGTCTTGCCGTCGGCAATTTCGCCGCTGTCGACCATCGCGATGGCCTGGTCGAAGCCCAGCTCGAGCACCTCGATGTCCTCGCCCTCTTCCTGAAGACCGCCGCCGTCACTGACCCGGTCGTGGGGCTGGTATTCGCCGATGAAGAAGTGAATCCGCTCTGTGACCGATCCGGGGCTCATGAACGCGTCGAAGATTTTCTTGACGGAACGGACCGCGTAACCGGTTTCCTCTTCTGCTTCCAGACGGATCCGCTCCTCGGGACTGGCGTTGTCCAGCAGGCCGGCCGCCGCCTCGATCAGGTAGCCCTCGTGTTCGTTGACGTACGCCGGCAGGCGGAACTGCCGCGTCAGGACCACCGTGCGCCGGGCCAGGTTGTACAGCAGGATGGTCGCGCCATTGCCGCGGTCGTAGACCTCACGTGTCTGCGGCTGCCAGCTGCCGTCCCGGCGTTTGAGGTCGAAGCTGTACTTTTTCAGCACGGCCCAGTTGTCAGAGAGGGTCTGTTCGGCGGTGATGCGGATCGGTGCGGAGGGCATGAAGGTCCTTGAAAGCAGGTCGTCGAAAACGCCCATACCGTAGCAGCACCGGCCAGCTGGAGCGAGCCTTCGGGCGCGACCCGGTCATCGGCTGGCTGAACCTTCCGCCGCAACGGGGCTCCCTAGTTCAAGACCCGCTCCCGACCTCCCGCACAGGATTTGACATGGGCCTTTACCCCGCCGCAACCGCTTCGACGTCCGGCTCGACCCGCGCGCTGCCCCTGCGCGTCGAGCGTGAACTGAGCCCTCGCGCCGTGTTGACCGGTGCCGTGTTAGGCATCCTGCTGACGCCTTCGAACGTTTACGCGGGGCTGAAAATCGGCTGGTCCTTCAACATGTCGATCATCGCCCTGCTGGTGGGTTTCGGCATCTGGCAGAGTCTGGGACGCAACCGCAATATGGCGCCCTGGACACTTCACGAGAGCAACATCAACCAGACGGTGGCGTCGGCGGCGGCATCGATCATCTCCGGCGGGCTGGTCGCGCCGATTCCTGCATACACGCTGCTGACCGGTCAGCAACTGGACCCGTTGGCGATGATGGCGTGGGTGTTTTCCGTCAGTTTTCTCGGCATCTGGATCGCCTGGTACCTGCGTCCCACGCTGCTCAATGACCATGGCCTGAAGTTTCCCGAGGGCATGGCGACGCTGGAGACCCTCCAGCACATCTACCATCACGGCCGCGAAGCCGTGTCCCGGATCAAGGTGCTGTTCGGTGCTGCGCTGTTGTCGGGCTTGCTCAAATGGGTCGATGACTTTGTGTGGGCGATACCGCGCTGGGCGCCGACGGCACATCTGGAGCGGCTGACCTTCACCCTGGATCCGTCGCTGCTATTGATCGGTTTTGGCGGCATCATCGGCATTCGTGTCGGGCTGACTTTGCTGCTGGGGGCATTGCTGGCGTGGGCGGGTCTCGGACCGTGGTTGATCGACAGCGGTCTGGTCACCCTCGCCCCGGATGCCAGCGGGCCGCAATTCGCCCGGCTGGTGGAATGGCTGCTGTGGCCAGGCGTGAGCCTGATGGTTTGCGCAACCCTCACATCCCTGGGCGTGCGGCTGTTCCACAGCCCGCCGGCACGCTCGACCGAACCTGGCGCCGACGCAACGATGCCGCAGGCCCGGGCGCCCTTCGCCTGGCCGCCGGCGCTGGGGCTCGTCCTGTCGATTGCGTTGGTCGTGACGCTGCAGGCGATGCTGTTCGGCATCGACGTGTGGATGGCGCTGTTGAGCATCCCGCTGGCGATCTGTCTGGCCGTGGTGGCGGCGCGGGTGGTCGGGGCCACGGGCATCGCTCCCATAGGCGCGATCGGCAAGTTGTCGCAACTGACCTTCGGCCTCGTCGCGCCGGGCCAGGTGGGCATCAACTTGATGAGCGCCAATACCGCAGGCGGCGCGGCCGGACAGTCCACAGACCTGATGAACGATTTCAAGGTGGGCCTGGCGATTGGCGCGACACCGAAGAAGCAGGTCATCGCTCAATGCATCGGCATCGCCATCGGCAGCGTGGTCGGCGTGCTGGTCTACATCACGCTCATTCCCGATCCTCAGCACATGTTGCTGACCGAGCAATGGCCGGCGCCCGCCGTCGCGACCTGGAAGGCCGTCGCGCAGACGCTCACCCACGGTTTGCAGTCGCTGCCGCCGGATGTTCGCTGGGCCATTTTTGTCGGCGGATTCGTCGGCGTGCTGTTGGGTGCGCTGGACAGCCTGCTGCCTCAGCGCCTGGCCCGCTGGCTGCCCAGTACGGCAGCGCTGGGGCTGGCATTCGTGCTGCCTGCGTCGACATCGCTGATGATGGGCCTTGGCGCGGTGCTGACCTGGGCGATCAGCCGCCGGTGGCCAAGCGTGACCGAGCGTTTCGCGATCACCGCTGCCGCAGGATTGATCGCCGGCGAGAGCATTACCGGCGTCGGCGCGTCGTTCTGGGAGATGCTGAAAAATCTCTAGCGGCGTTCGCGGGCCCCTCAAGCACAGGCGCTGCGACGCGCTCAAGTCCTGAACTATCGATTGTGTCGATAGCCATCATCCGCGCGGGCGCCGTTCAATTCAGGGCGGCAAACCGGGATCATGGCGCCATTGAATCGAAACCGGACAAGGATTTTCACCCATGACAGTCAACATGACCCTTCTGCTGATGCTGATCGTATCGTTTTCCATTGCACTGGCAGGCGTCGCCCAGTTCTGAAGCCCGGCAGGTCACCTCACGGGGCCTGCCGGCGCTGACCCGTTACTCGTGAAACTCAGCCACCGTCTGTTTGCTGCCGACGAAAAAACTGTCGGCGACGATGCGCAGCGGCTGCAGGTCCAGATCACTCTTCCGATCGGCGATCAGCTGCGCGAAGTGCCGGTACATCGCCGGATACTCGCCCTCCTCGGCCACCGGCTGGCTGACTCCGTCGATAGCCACCTGCGCGCCACCGGCGTCCAGGCGCATCACACCCTCCTCGCAGTGCAGCTCGATGCTCCATTGCTCATTCACGCTGTGATCGAAATCCAGCTCGGCCACCACGTGCACCGCTGGGCCTGAACGCATCTGCAACGAGGCGGCAATCGGCGACTGACAATTGCTCGGCACGCTCAGCGCAGCAGCTTCGACGAACAGCGCCTCAGGCAGCAGATCCGTGACGATGGACAGCGCATTGATTCCCGGATCAAACACGCCAAGGCCGCCCGCCTGCCAGATCCACGCCTGACCGGGGTGCCACTTGCGCACCTGTTCTTTCCAGTCCACGCGCACCTGCTTCAGGGTCTTGCCGTGCAGCCAGTCTCTGGCATTCGACACGCCCGGGGCGAACCGCGAATGCCAGGCGAACAGGCCGCTGACCCCCGCCGCGTTGACCTCATCGATCAGCGCCAAGGCCTCGCCTAGGGTCGAGCACGGCGGCTTTTCCACCAACACATGCTTGCCTGCTTTGAGCGCTTGTTGCACCAGCGCGAAGCGACCTTGAGGGGGCGTGCAGAACGCGATGGCATCCACCGGCGGGCCGTTTTCCAAGAGGTCGGCCAAGGAGCTGAAATTATCGACGCCGGGGCACGGCGCGCCCAGCGTGGCGACGGACACCAGCGTGAACTGCTCACTGGCGTTGATCGCCGGCACATGCTGGTCCTGCGCGATCTTGCCGTACCCCACCAGCCCTAAACGAATCGGATGCATCGATGACTCCTGTGATGTTGTCTTTATTTGCAGTCGTATGTTGTCGTCCGACGCCGCGCTCGCGGGGCGTCGTTTAATCAATCTGATCAGTGAATCGCTACTCCGCCGCCTTGCTGATACTCGCGCGGCGTGCAGCCAAACTCGCGACGGAACACGGTGTGCAGGTACTGCGCCGACTTGAAACCGCAATGCTGGGCAATGTCCGCGATGGCAGCGTCTGTCTTTTCCAGCCGTGTCGCAGCGGCGGCCAGTTTGAAGCGCAGGATTTCATCATGCACGCTGCAGCCTCGTTCCTTGCGGAAATGCGCCTCGAGCGAAGATCGTGAGACACCGACGTAGCCCGCCACCTGAGCGGTCTTGATGCCTTGGCAAGCGTACTGGCGGATGAAATGCAGCGCCTGCATGACGTAGGGATTGCCCAATGGCTGATGCAGACTCGAAGCCTGCACATTGATCGCCTCCGGCGGCACCAGAATCTGACTGCCCGTCGAGGGCATGCCGTGCAGCATCTGGTGCAGCAGACGCGCCGCCGTGCGGCCCATGCTCTGAGTACCTTGAATCACCGAACTGAGCGGCACGCGGGTGAGCGTGCGGGTCAGCGGATCGTTGTCGATGCCGATCAGCGCGACCTGCTCCGGCACCGCGATGCCGGCGGTCAGGCAGGCCTGCAACAGCTGACGCGCACGGGCGTCGCTGACGGCGATGATGCCGATCGGCTTGGGCAGGCTCTGCAGCCAGGCGATCTGCTGTTCAACGGCGCTGTCCCACAACGGCGCGCTGGTGCTCAGGCCTCGATACACCTCGCCAGTCAACCCATCGCGCTTGAGCAATCGGCGAAACGCCTTCTCGCGTTCCTGTGCCCAGCGATTGCTTTGCGCCTCGGGCAGGCTGAAACAGGCGAAGCGGGTCAGTCCGGCCTCGATCAAATGCTCGTACGCCAGTTTGATCAGCGCGAAATTGTCGGTGGCCACGTAGGGGATGTGGCTGGGATAGGCCCGCTCGTCCTCGTAGGAGCCACCCACCGCGACCACCGGCAAGCGGCTGCCGGCCAGGGCCTCGCCGATCAGCGGGTCGTCGAAGTCGGCAATGATGCCGTCGCCCTGCCAGCGCTCGATGCCCTTGAGACGGCAGAGGAAATCTTCTTCCAGAAACAGATCCCACGATGCGCGGGTGCTGCTCAGGTAGTTGCCGATACCTGTGATGATGCCGCGATCGTAGATTTTGCCGCCGTTGAACAACAGGGCAATACGGTGAACGGGCGGGACGGTTTTCATTGTTGTTTCCCCGAGCCTGTGAAACAGGTCGGCACAGACTAGGCCTGCGCCGAGGGAATCTCAATACTCAAAATCGAACACCGAGTTGGTGATTTTCGTAATCGGCGGGCATCGGGCCGTTGCTAGTATCCAGGCAGCCTCAGATCAAAAACAGAACAACAAGGAAACGTCCGATGCCCTGCTTTCCCGATATCGACAGAATTCGCTACGAAGGCCCTGCCAGCCAGTCGCCCCTGGCCTTCCGTTACTACGACGCCGACAAGGTCATCCTTGGCAAGCCCATGCGCGAACACCTGCGCATGGCCGCGTGTTACTGGCACACCTTCGTCTGGCCGGGCGCGGACATGTTCGGCGTCGGCACCTTCAAACGGCCCTGGGTCAAACCCGGCGATGCGATGGAGCTCGCGCGCCTGAAGGCTGAGGCCGCGTTCGAGTTTTTCTCCAAACTCGGCATCGACTATTACAGCTTCCATGACACCGACGTAGCCCCGGAAGGCGCGTCGCTCAAGGAGTACAGCGATAACTTCGCGCAGATGGTGGACGTGCTCGAGGGGCACCAGGAGCAGACCGGCATCCAGCTGTTGTGGGGCACCGCCAACTGTTTCAGCAACCCGCGTTTTGCCGCTGGCGCGGCCAGCAATCCGGACCCGCAGGTCTTCGCTTACGCAGCCGCTCAGGTGTTCAATGCGATGAACGCCACGCTGCGTCTCAAAGGCTCCAATTACGTGCTGTGGGGTGGCCGCGAGGGCTACGAGACGCTGCTCAACACCGACCTCAAACGCGAGCGCGAGCAGCTGGGGCGCTTCATGCGCATGGTGGTCGAACACAAATACAAAATCGGCTTCAAGGGCGATCTGCTGATCGAGCCCAAGCCGCAGGAGCCGACCAAGCATCAGTACGATTACGACAGCGCGACAGTGTTCGGCTTCCTCCACCAGTTCGGGCTCGAGAACGAGATCAAGGTCAACATCGAAGCCAACCATGCCACCCTCGCCGGTCACAGTTTCCATCACGAAATCGCCACGGCCGCCTCGTTGGGCATCTTCGGCAGCATCGACGCCAACCGCGGCGATCCGCAGAACGGCTGGGACACCGACCAGTTCCCCAACAGCGTCGAAGAGCTGACCCTGGCGACCTACGAGATTCTCAAGGCCGGGGGATTCCGTAACGGCGGCTATAACTTCGACTCCAAAGTCCGCCGCCAGAGCCTGGACGAGATCGATCTGTTCTACGGCCACGTTGCCGCCATGGACGTCCTCGCCCTGTCCCTGGAGCGCGCCGCCGCCATGATCGAAAACGATGTCCTGCAACAGTTCAAGACCCAGCGCTACGCCGGCTGGGACACGCCGTTCGGCCAAGGAGTGCTCTCCGGCGACTTCAGCCTCGAATCACTCGCGCAACATGCATTGGCAAACGCGTTCGACCCCAAAGCGGTGAGCGGACGGCAAGAAATGCTCGAGGGCGTAGTGAACCGGTTTATTTATCCCTGACCGGTGGTGGACCGAAAAGCTTCCCGGCTGAAGCCGGTCCTGCAGGCGAACGCCAGACGGATGGATTGACGCGGTGCTTTTCGTAGGACCGGCTTTAGCCGGGAAAAGGCCGGTGCATGCGGCATAAGCCTCGTGGTTGATGCCAAGAGCTTTACGGCTGAAGACGATCCTGCAGGTCAATGCGAGTCTTAAGGCCAACGCCGGTCTCTGCACGTGAAGAGGCCGGTTACATTCTCGCGACAATTCCCTGCTCGCGGCGCGCGGCAGCTATCTACAGTTCTATCGGCAACACGTACACGCTCATGAAGTGCCCCAAACAAAAATAAAAGGACGCACCACAATGAAAAACCTGAAAGTCACCCTGCTCGCCAGCGCTCTGGCCCTGCTCAGCCTTCCGGTCATGGCCGACTCGGCCCATCCGAAAATCGGTTTCTCCATCGACGATCTGCGCCTGGAACGCTGGTCGCGAGACCGCGATTACTTTGTGGCCGCCGCAGAGAAAATGGACGCCAAAGTCTTCGTCCAGTCTGCCGATGCGAACGAACAGAAGCAGATATCGCAGATCGAAAACCTGATTTCCCGGGGCGTGGACGTCATCGTTATCGTGCCTTTCAACGCCACCGTGCTGACTAACGCCGTCGCCGAAGCGAAGAAGGCCGGCATCAAAGTCGTGTCTTACGACCGGTTGATTCTAAACGCCGACATCGACGCCTACATCTCTTTCGATAACGAGAAAGTCGGCGAGATGCAGGCCTCGGGCGTCCTCAAGGCGGCGCCCAAGGGCAATTACTTCCTCTTGGGCGGCGCGCCGACCGACAACAACGCCAAAGTGCTGCGCGAAGGCCAGATGAAAGTCTTGCAGCCGGCCATCGACAAGGGCGACATCAAGATTGTCGGTCAGCAGTGGGTCAAGGAATGGAACCCGACCGAGGCGCTGAGCATCGTCGAAAACGCCCTGACCAAAAACAGCAACAAGATCGACGGTATCGTCGCATCCAACGACGCCACGGCCGGTGGCGCGATCCAGGCGCTGGCCGCACAGAAACTCGCCGGCAAAGTGCCGATTTCCGGGCAGGATGCCGACCTGGCAGCCGTCAAGCGGGTCATCGACGGCACTCAGACCATGACCGTCTACAAGCCGCTGAAACTGATCGCCTCGGAAGCCGCCAAGCTTTCGGTGCAGCTGGCGCGAAACGAGAAACCGGCGTTCAGCTCGCAGTACGACAACGGCACCAAAAAGGTCGACACCATCCTCCTGACTCCGACGCCGTTGACCAAGGACAACATCGACCTGCTGGAGAAAGACGGGTTCTACACCAAGGATCAGATCGCCGGCAAGTGATCACCGTCTGCTGGCTGCCATAGCTGCAGCGTGAGCCCTGCACCGACACCTGCAGGAGCGTGGCTTGTCCCGCGATCGGCGGGGACCCCGTCGTAAACCCTGCCGCTGTGGTTTGCCTGACACAACGCGTCGGTTGAATTTACGACTGCGTCCCAGCCAGTCGCAGGGCAAGCCCCGCGCCTGCACGAGAACTCCGGTCTGTCCTGGAATACCCCGCAATGTCCGATTACCTGCTGCAAATGAACGGCATCGTCAAAGCCTTCGGCGGTGTCAAAGCCCTCAACGGGATCGATATCAAGGTGCGCCCCGGCGAGTGCGTCGGCCTGTGTGGCGAGAACGGCGCCGGCAAGTCCACGCTGATGAAAGTCCTGTCCGCGGTGTACCCATACGGTACCTGGGAGGGTGAAATCCTCTGGGACGGCGAACCGCTCAAAGCCCATTCCATCAGTGAAACCGAAGCGGCCGGCATCGTCATCATCCATCAGGAACTGACCCTGGTGCCCGACCTTTCGGTGGCTGAAAACATCTTCATGGGCCACGAACTCACGCTGCCCGGCGGGCGCATGAATTACCCGGCGATGATTCATCGCGCCGAAGCCCTGATGCGCGAGCTGAAGGTGCCCGACATGAACGTCGCGCTGCCGGTTTCCCAGTATGGCGGCGGCTATCAGCAACTGGTCGAAATCGCCAAGGCGCTGAACAAGAAGGCGCGCCTGCTGATTCTCGATGAACCCTCTTCGGCCCTGACCCGCTCGGAAATCGACGTGTTGCTCGACATCATCCGCGACCTCAAGGCCAAGGGCGTGGCGTGCGTCTACATCTCCCACAAACTCGATGAAGTCGCGGCGGTGTGCGACACCATTTCAGTGATCCGCGACGGCAAGCACATTGCAACCACGGCCATGGCCGACATGGACATCGCGCAGATCATCACGCAGATGGTCGGCCGTGAAATGAGCAACCTCTATCCCACCGAGCCTCACGACATCGGCGAGGTGATATTCGAGGCCAGACACGTCACGTGTCATGACGTAGACAATCCGAAACGCAAGCGCGTCGACGACATCTCGTTCGTACTCAGGCGCGGGGAAATTCTCGGCATTGCCGGCCTGGTCGGTGCCGGTCGCACCGAGCTGGTGTCGGCCCTGTTCGGCTCCTATCCCGGCCGCTATCAGGCCGAAGTCTGGCTGGACGGCAAGCCGATCGACACCCGGACGCCGCTCAAGTCGATTCGCGCCGGGCTGTGCATGGTCCCTGAGGACCGCAAGCGTCAGGGCATCATTCCCGACCTGGGCGTCGGTCAGAACATCACCCTGGCGGTGCTCGACAGCTTTGCGCACCTGACGCGCATCGATGCTGAAGCCGAACTGGGCAGCATCGACAAGGAAATCTCGCGCATGCACCTGAAAACCGCGAGCCCGTTTCTGCCCATCACCAGCCTCTCCGGCGGCAACCAGCAAAAGGCCGTGCTGGCGAAAATGCTCCTTACCCAGCCCCGCGTGCTGATCCTCGACGAGCCCACCCGCGGCGTCGATGTCGGTGCCAAGTACGAGATCTACAAGCTGATGGGCGCGCTGGCCGCCCAGGGTGTGTCGATCATCATGGTGTCGTCCGAGCTGGCCGAGGTGCTGGGCGTTTCCGACCGCGTGCTGGTGATCGGCGACGGCCAGTTGCGCGGCGACTTCCTCAATCAGGGGCTGACTCAGGAGCAGGTCCTCGCTGCCGCACTCAGCCAGCCCCAAGGACATAACGATAATGATCGACCGGATGCCGTGGGGAGAAGCGCGTAAATGAATCAGGTCAAACAACTCTTCACCCGCTACAAGATGCTTGCGCTGGTCATCGCCATTGCGCTGATCTGGGTGTTTTTCAGCTGGCAGACCGAGGGCGGTTTCGTCACGCCGCGCAACCTCTCCAACCTGCTGCGGCAGATGTCGATCACCGGAATTCTCGCGTGCGGCATGGTGCTGGTGATCATCAGCGGCGAAATCGACCTGTCCGTCGGCTCGCTGTTGGGTTTGCTGGGCGGCGTCGCGGCCATCCTCGACGTGGTCTACCACGTACCGCTGCCGCTGAACCTGGCCATCGTCGCGGCATGCGGGTTGGTGATCGGCCTTGCCAATGGCTGCATGACGGCTTACCTGCGCATCCCCTCGTTCATCGTCGGTCTGGGCGGAATGCTGGCGTTTCGCGGGATTCTGCTGGGCATCACCGGCGGCACGACGATCGCCCCGGTTTCGCCGCAACTGGTGTATGTCGGTCAGGGCTACCTGCCGCCGCTGGCGGGCGTCACGCTGGGTGTGCTGCTGTTCGCCCTGACGCTGTTCCTGACCTGGCGCCAGCGTCGCAACCGTGCGCTGCACGGCCTCGCTGCGCATGCCCTGACGCGCGATGTCGTGCGGGTGCTGGCCATCGGCGCCGTGCTGGCGGGCTTCGTCTACACCCTGAACAGCTACGACGGGATTCCCGTGCCGGTGCTGTTGCTGCTGGTGTTGCTGGGGGTGTTCAGCTACATCACCAGCCAGACGGTGTTCGGCCGCCGCATCTATTCGGTGGGCAGCAACATGGAGGCCACGCGCCTTTCCGGCATCAATGTGCAGGCCGTGAAGCTGTGGATTTTCGGCATCATGGGCGTCATGTGCGCACTGGCCGGTCTGGTCAACACTGCGCGGCTGGCAGCCGGCTCGCCCTCGGCGGGCAACATGGGCGAACTCGACGCGATTGCCGCGTGCTTCATCGGCGGAACGTCCATGCGCGGCGGCTCCGGCACCGTCTACGGCGCGCTGCTCGGTGCACTGGTCATCACCAGCCTGGACAACGGCATGTCGATGCTCGACGTCGACAGTTACTGGCAGATGATCGTCAAAGGCAGCATCCTGGTGCTGGCTGTGTGGGTCGATGTGAGCACGCGTAGCGGACGGCGCTGAGGCCAAAAGGGACCCAGTGCAAGCAGGCTGGCTTCTGCAGAAAACGTGGTCGGCGACAGACACGGCTTCTGCAGAAGCACGCTTGCACCCACCGGGTCGAAATCCCGATCGACATCGGTTCTGAAATCCCGCACAAAGCGCTACGCTGACGCCCACGCCCCTTCTGCGGAAACCCGATGCGCCCACGTCTATTCGCCCTGCTCCTGGCATGTCTATGCGCAAGCGCAGCCGCCGAACCCACCACCTGCCCTGCCGGCGAAAAACTCATCTGCCTGAACGGTTGCTTCTGTCTGCCGGACATCGGCCAGGTACTGGGCAGCGGCATGCCCACCGACATCACCCGGATCGCCGGGCCAGCCCTGGCGTTGTGGCTCAGCCAGTCTCGCGCCGAAGCCGCAACCGGTCTGACCCAACCCATTCCCGAACAGATTCGCGAGAAACTGCTGCGCTGGTACCCTGCCAGCGTCCTCGATGCAGCGCTGTACAAGGTCGGCGACGACGGTGAGCTCAGCGCAGCCCACGCCATGATGCAAAACCCCGATATCGGCGCCGTCACGCTGATCGACATCATCGTGTTCCGCAGCGCCAGTGACGCCGAAAACAACGTTGCCCTGTGGGCCCACGAGCTCAAACACGTGCAGCAATATCAGGAATGGGGCGTCGACGGATTCGCCCAGCGCTACACCCAGGATTTCAACGCCGTGGAAGCACCGGCGTACGAGATACAGACGACCGTCAGCCGGGTGGTGCGTGGGCTGGATCCGTGAACCGGCTGTCGCCGCAAGCTGCGCGTGGCAGGAGCTGAATCGCTCGTCTGCCGGAGTGCCATGTCGCCTGCAAAACGCCAATCACCGCCCTTCCAGCAACTCCCCGGCCTTGTCCAGCAAGCCCAGCGGATCATCGGTTTTGTGGATGTCCACCGAGAGCAACTGGCGGAATTTTCGTGCGCCGGGGAAGCCGGTGCCCAAGCCCAGCACGTGGCGGGTGATGTGGTGCATTGCCCCGCCGTCGCGCAGGTGCGCGGCCACGTAAGGGCGCATCTGCGCCAGGGCTTCGGCGCGCGAGATGGGCGGTCGGCTGTCACCGAACAGTTCGCGGTCGACATCAGCCAGCAGGTACGGGTTGTGGTACGCCTCGCGGCCCAGCATCACGCCATCGAATGTCTTGAGGTGGGCCTGGCACTGCTCCAGGGTCTTGATGCCGCCGTTGAGGATGAACTCAAGATCAGGGAAATCCTGCTTCAGACGCGCGGCCACGTCATAGCGCAAGGGCGGGATTTCGCGGTTTTCCTTGGGCGACAGGCCCTCAAGAATGGCGATGCGGGCATGCACGGTGAAGCTGGTGCAGCCAGCGTCGCGTACCGTACCCACGAATTCGCACAGCTGCTCATAGCTGTCGCGGCCGTTGATGCCGATGCGATGTTTGACGGTGACCGGGATCGACACCGCGTCGCGCATGGCCTTGACGCAGTCGGCGACCAGCTGTGGATGACCCATCAACACCGCGCCGATCAGGTTGTTCTGCACCCGATCGCTTGGGCAACCGACATTGAGGTTGACCTCGTCGTAGCCCGCTGTCTGAGCCAGGCGAGCGCTGGCCGCCAGGTCCACCGGATTACTGCCACCCAATTGCAGGGCCAGCGGGTGCTCGGTCTGGTCATGGCGCAGGAAACGTTCGGCGTCGCCATGCAACAGCGCACCCGTCGTCACCATCTCCGTATAGAGCAGCGCATTCTTCGACAGCAGGCGCAGGAAGAATCGGCAGTGACGGTCAGTCCAGTCCATCATGGGCGCCACGCAGAAGCGCCGCGAAGGGTGAACTGGCTGACTGGCGTTGGAAGAGGCGGTCATCGGCAACATGGAATCGATCAGACGGTCAGGCGTAAAGGGCGCGTAGTTTACCAGTTCGCGGGGAATTAGCAGTCAGCCATAAAAAAACCCGCCGAAGCGGGTTGTTTTTTCAGTTCATGGCCATCCCGAGATCCGTTCGGTAGCGCTCCGCGCGATGGCTGATCATCCTTGATCTCTGAAGCGGGTCCTTTGCTTCAGTTGATGGATCCAATCTACCGCCCCCGCCCGACGTTTCATAGGGCAAGTTTTCGTCATCGCGTGTAAGCCTTTCGCTATGGCTGCAGCGCGAAAATAACCTCTGTCAGTCAGCTACAAGCGCATTGGCGACCGCCTGCATCCACAGCGCAACTGCGAAAGCGCCCGGATCCACGTGGCCCAGGACCCGCTCGCCGAGATAAGACGAGCGGCCCTTGGCTGGCAACAGGTGGCGCGTCTGTTCGGCACCCGCCTGCGCGGCGCTCGCCATCTCAGTCGCGGCGCGCAGCGAGGTCACGTCCTGAGGCTGGCTGGCGAGAGCGGTCGCTGCCGGAATCAACGCATCGAGCATCGTCCGATCGCCAGCGTTGGCTCCGCCGAGTCTGATCATCGCCTCGCAACCGGCCTGCAACGCCTGCGCCCACGCCGCTATCGTATCCGGATGAGGATGCGCGGCCAGGGTGACGCCCGCGCGCAGGGCGAACACGGAATACAGTGGACCGGACGTGCCGCCTAACACCCGCCGCAGAATCGCCGACAGCTGCTGAAGCGCCACTCCGGGGCGGTCGAGGGCAAGCGAGTCCAGGGCGTCGTCGATTGCCCTGGCGCCACGGGCGAGGCTGATGCCGATATCGCCGTCACCCACCCGTGAATCCAGCTCAGTCAACACGGACTCGTTGTCCTGCAGCGCATGACTGACAGCCTGAAGGACAGCGCGCATTGCATGCTCGTTGCGCTGCGGCCACCCGCTGCCCTGAAGCGTGTCCTGCTCGGCGGTCTTGACGCGAGGAATCCGTCGGATAGCCGCGACAGGTACGGTCATCCCGTGCCAAGCACTGGCGTCGCTGGGCGCCTGCAGGCGCTTCAATGTCCGGTCATCGACCCGCATCAGGGAAAGGGAGCAGCCGGCCATCTCCAGCGCCGTCAGAAACGTGCCCACCATCGCCGCCTCGACGTTGATCCCGCGAGACGTACATCCCGCCAGGACATGCCGCGCAACAATGTCGAGTTCCTGCACGGCGCTGCCACCCAGGTTGTTGACCATCAGGGCGACACGATCTCCACGTTCCAGCGACCCTCGCTCGACAATCCGCTGCAGCAGAACCTCGACCATGGCGTCCGCTGGCTGAATCCGGCCGCGCCGCACGCCGCTTTCGCCATGAATTCCCAGGCCATATTCAACGTCGTCCTCTGCAATCGCGAAGCCCGGTTGACCCGCCGCAGGGACGGTGCACGGGCTGAGCGCCAGGCCCATGCTGAACAGGCCGGCCGCAGCGTCCTGCGCTTCAGCCTTGACCTGCGCGAGGGACAGACCGGCCTCGGCAGCCGCCCCGGCGACCTTGTGAATGAACACCGTGCCGGCAATCCCTCGTCGCCCGACGCGTCCTGCGTCGTCATCCAGTGCCACGTCATCGCCGACCACTAGCATCTCGACCCTGACGCCGGCGGCAGAGGCGATTTCTGCTGCCAGTCCGAAATTCAGCCGGTCGCCGGTGTAGTTCTTCACCACCAACAACACGCCCGCCGGACCGGCCACGGTCATGATCGCGCTGAGCACCGCATCCACGCTCGGCGATGTAAACACCGGCCCCGCCACCGCCGCAGTGAGCATGCCCCTGCCAACGTAGCCACCATGCGCCGGCTCGTGACCGGCGCCGCCGCCGGAGACGATGCTCACCTTCCCGGCCATCATCAGGTCCTGATAATCGCTGCGCACGACGATGTTCTCGCCCTCCAGCAGAACCCGGCGCTGATCCGCCATAACGACGCCTTCAAGCATCTCGTCGACCACGCGCAGCGGATCGTTGATCAGTTTCTTCATGGTGGTTGCCCCTTGTCCCGAATCGGTCCTCAGCACAATAGACGAAGGTGGCGGGAACAACCTGCCGCGCCCATGCTCCAACCAGTCTGGATCGAGCGTCCGCCCTTCTCGGCTACCGACAACCCTGCCACTTGGCAGCCCGCGAACAGGGCTGTTCAATCAATCGCCCGGCGAAAACGCTGGCAGGCTGTTTGCGCAAACGCAGGCCGCTGAATCAGCGGGTTTGTTGCGGTTTACGCCCTTGAGTGACCGGCGACGCTCGGGTAATGTCATCAAACCCACAGGACAGAGCACGCTCATGACTTCCAAGCTGGAACAACTCAAGCAATTCACGACCGTCGTTGCCGACACCGGCGATTTCGCCGCCATCGAAAAGCTCAAGCCGGTCGATGCAACGACCAACCCTTCCCTGCTGCTCAAGGCGGGTTCGAGCGACAGCAACGCTGACCGCCTGAAAGAAGCCTTCACCGGCGCCAAGGGCGACATCAATCTGGCGAGCGACCGTTTCGCCGTCGCCATCGGCCGCGAAATCCTCAAAGTGGTGCCGGGCCGCGTTTCCACCGAAGTGGACGCCCGCATCTCGTTCGACACCCAGGCTTGCATTGCACGCGCCGAGCGTATCGTCGGCCTGTATGAAGAGTTCGGTATCGGTCGCGACCGCATCCTGATCAAGCTGGCCTCGACCTGGGAAGGTATCAAGGCGGCCGAGCAACTGGAAAAGAAAGGCATTCAGTGCAACCTGACCCTGCTGTTCTCCTTCGCTCAGGCCCAGGCGTGTGCCGACGCTGGCGTGTTCCTGATTTCGCCATTCGTGGGCCGCATCTACGACTGGTACAAGAAAGCCGAAGGCAAGGATTACGTCGGTGCAGAAGATCCGGGCGTGAAATCCGTGACCCGCATCTACAACTACTACAAGGCCAATGACTACAAGACCGTCGTCATGGGCGCCAGCTTCCGCAACCTGAGCCAGATCGAGCAACTGGCCGGTTGTGATCGCCTGACCATCAGCCCTGACCTGCTGCAGAAACTCTCCGAAGACACCGGCACGCTGGAACAGAAACTCAAGCCAGGCAACGGCGGCGAGCCTCGCGTGACGCTGAACGAAAGCCAGTTCCGCTGGGCGTCCAACGAAGATGCGATGGCCACCGAGAAACTGGCCGAAGGTATCCGCCAGTTCGCCCGCGATCAGGAAAAACTCGAAGCGCTGCTGTCCGCCAAGCAGTAACGCATAGAGCACAAAAAGGGCGGCACCTTCACAGGTGCCGCCCTTTTTCATGCCCGCATTTCAGAGACCGGGCGAATGCCGAGCTTACTGATGCTCCAGCGCGTTGACCAGGTCGCGAAACGCTTCGCGATTGGAGTCGTTCAGCCCCATGAGGATCTTGTGCGCTTCCAGCACCTTGGCCTTGACCACATCTTCGCACTGATCCTGCGACGGAAGATCGCTCAGCGCCTCGGGCCGCGGAATCGGTCGGCCGACGATGTTGAACACCTGATCGAAGCCCATCGACTGCAACAGGCGCGTGATGTCTTCGTGGGTGGTCACGACGGTCGGCAAGAGCCCTGCTTTCTGACGTGACAGAATGGACAGCTTGGCCAGCAGGCCGAGTGTCGTACTGTCAATGCTGCGGGTTTCGGTCAGATCGATCACCACGGTCGAAAAATTCATCGAGGTGAAGATCCGCTCAATCGTCGCATCCAACGCCGAGCATAGAGTCAGACGCACTTCACCCACGAATTTCAGGACGAAAGTGCCATCTTGCTCGGCAAACTGGATTCTACCGGTACTCATTAAAGGTTCCTGCTCAACACTAACAAGGCGATATCATCCGGCATCTCCCCGAGTGTGGCCAATCCAAACTTACGACGCAGGCCATCCAGGCTGCCGCCCGCCGACTTGACCAGTTCGGGCAAGTTGGCTTCTTTCTCTTTCAGTGTATCACCTGGCAAAAGATCCAGAATGCCATCAGACAGCAGGGTCAGACTGAAGGACTCGGGCAGATCCAGCACGTGGTCCGAGTAAGTCGCTTCATTGAACAGCCCCACCGGCAAACCGCGGCCTTCGAGATAACGGGTCTCGGCAGGCGTATACAGCACCGGAAGCGGCAGATGGCCGCCGACACTGTAGGTCAATTGCCCGGATTCTTCATCGATCACCCCGCCCACCATCGTCACATGCTTGCCCAGCTTGCAGCTGATCAGACCGCGATTGATGTGGCCGAGGACCTCCGAAGGCTTGAATTCCGGCAAGCTGCCGCCGCGCTTGGATTCGAACAGCAAGCGCGTGGTCATGAACTTCAGCAGCACGGTAATGAATGCCGATGAAGCGCCATGACCGGAGACATCCGCCAGATAAAATGCCACGCGGCGCTCGTCGACCCGGAAATAATCGACGAAATCGCCGGAAAGGTACAGTGACGGGATGATTTCATGTTCGAATTCGAACGCGTCGATCGCCCAGGGACTGGTCGGCAGCATGTTCATCTGCACCTGGCGACCGGCATCCTGATCTTCCTGAAGCAGGTGCAGGCTGGCCTCGAGCTCGCGATTGGCGGTCTCCAGCTTCTGTCGGTACTGCTTGTTCTCCTGCAGCAGCCGGGCACGGTCCAGCGCGCGTCGCACCGAGTGCTCCAGCACGGCAAGGTCTTCCAGCGGTTTGATCAGGTAATCGGCCGCACCCAGACGCAATGCCTCGACGGCATCGCTCATGACACCCGCACCGGACACCACGATGACCGGTGTTTCCGGCGCAAGGCTGGTGACCTGGCGAATCAGCTCAAGGCCGCCGACTTGCGGCATGCGCAGGTCGCAGATCACCAGATCGGGCTTTTCCTGCTCGAATGTCTGTAGACCCTGCTGGCCGTTTCCGGCTTGCAGGACGCTGAACCCACTGTCTTCCAAATAGGCCGCGAGACTCGCGCGCACTACTTCGTCGTCATCGATAATCAGCAGCGTGGCACTGGTTTTTTGCATGTGGGCAAACGGCGCCAGATTAGGTTGGCGTAAACGGTCGGATTCTGTCAGACCGTTTACTGGATTCGCTTCTAGCCTCTCTGGTTCCAGGCGGCGGACTTTTGGTCAAACGCTTCACGTGTACAGAGGTGCCCTTCAAGGCGCAGACGGTACTCCCATCCGACGGGCGTTTCAAGCTCGCTCCAGCGGTCGGCCAACGTCTTTACACCGCAAATCGCCGAGAGTTATAAGAACCCTCAAATCAGCAACGAAAACGAAGGATGAGCCATGGGCCAGATCGATCGCGACTACGCCGAGAAACGAGACTACATCCGCATGCGGGTCGACGCCGACATCAGCCTGATCTACGCCGGCCAGATCATTCCGGCCGTGTGCGTGGATTTATCGAGCTCCGGCATGCAGATACAGGCGCCGCGCACGTTCAAGGTCGGGGACAAGATCAGCGTGCGCATCGACTCCGAACACGCAGCGCTCAAAGGTCTTGAGGCCGATACCGAAGTCGTCTGGATTGCCGATGTCGACGGCGGCGAGCAGAAACTGGGCCTCACCATCCTTGCAATGAAGTGATGGCACTGCGGAACTGCTTCACAGTTTCGAAAAAATCCGAAAAAAGAAAAAGGCGACCCGAAGGCCGCCTTTTTTGCATCTCGCAACCGCCGGCAACGATTAAAAATCGTCGACGACCTTGCCATCCTTGACCTTGAACTCGCGGTTCTGCAGGTATGCGTTGCGGATGAAAATGTACTTGTCGCCGTTGATCAGCTTTTCAGCCGACAACAGGCTGGCGCGTGTATCGACCACGCTCACGCCGAGCGCCGTATTACGGGTCGGCACGTGATTGATGTAGCGGTAAGGCAGCGTATAGGTGTCAGGGTATTTCGCCACGGCATCACGCACGGTGCTTGGGCCGAAAAACGGCAGCATCACGAACGGACCGCTTTCGACGCCCCAGTGGCCCAGCGTCTGGCCGAAGTCCTCATCATTGCGTTGCAGGCCCATCTTGGTGCCGACATCGAAGAAGCCCAGCAGGCCGAAGGTGGTGTTGACGATCAGGCGGGCCGTGTCGACGCCGGCCGCTTCTGGCTTGGCCTGAAGCACATCGTTGGCGAAGTTGGTGACCTCACCGATATTCTTGAACATGTTGTGGATGCCGTCTTCGAGGAACTGCGGCGTGATGAACTCGTAACCCTGGGCAATCGGTTTCAACGCATAGGTATCAAGCGTGTCGTTGAAACGGAAAATTGCGCGGTTGACGCCTTCCCATGGGTCTTCTTCAGCCGCTTGAGCGGCCATCGGCATGACGGCCAGGCCGGCCCAGAAACATGTTCGTACCAGACGATTGATAAAGCCTGCACCGGTCACGGGCATAGCTGAGACTCCCAGTCAAAGTAATGAAGCGGGCGCTACGCCCCCAAACCAAAGGCTGGGAGTATAAAGCGTTCTGCGATTATTTACCCCGCCCAATACAGGGTGAGTTCTGTCAGGCATAAACATTTGCCTATCAAGTCATCTTCCGGTCATCGCATTGTCATGCAAATCCCTTAGCGTCATTCCCCATTTGAGAGGGAATTCCATGCTTGCCCCCGTTGCTTCCCCCGTCCCGTCGTTTACCGCCGTGCTGTTCGGCCTGAGTGGCTGCCTGGTCGACTTCGGGGCGCAGACGCGGACGTTGCGCAGCGTCGATGGCAAATCCTTTCATTCCCACAATGCACAGCCGTTCGCCACACCTACTCCCGGCGCGCTGCATGCGCTTAAACAGCTCAAGCAGCAGGGCATCCCGTGTGCCTGGATCGATGAATATCCCGCCGCTATTGCAGAACAACTGGCCGAGCCGCTGCACGGTCTGATTCAGCCGACGCCGGTACCGAACCACCACTGGCCCGCGCCGGACGCCTGCTGGCAGGCGCTGATGACACTCAACGTGGGCCAGCTCGATGGCTGCGTACTGGTCAGCGGCGACCCGCGCCTGCTGATGGCTGGTCTCAACGCAGGCCTGTGGACGGTCGGTCTGGCCTCGTGCGGCCCGTTGTGTGGCCTGTCGCCTGCGCAGTGGGAAAACCTCAGCGACCTGGATCGCGAACGCCGTCGCGCCAGGGCCACCCTTGAGTTGTACGCCAGCGGCGCGCACTCGGTCATAGACCACTTGGGCGAACTGGATTCCTGCCTCGCAGACATCACCCTTCGCCGTCAGAAGTCAGAGAAGCCTTAGCACGAAGGTGTCATGCAAGCTCGCCAAGAGTGGATTAGTCTTACGATGTAAAGGACCTTTGCCCACACGCTGCGGTCCATGCTGAGACTATCAATGAAGGGAGCACCCTATGCCCGCCCGCGAACTGCAAGCACAACTCGACACCCTGCGCGAGCAACTGGAGCAGAACCCGCCGCTGACTGAAGAAGAACGCGTGCATTTGAATGAGCTGATGGCGCAGATACAAGCCGAGATCGCCGTCGAAACCGCGACGCCGGACAACAACCTTGCCGATGGCGTCAACCTGGCGGTCGAGCGCTTCGAACTGGAACACCCGGGAATTGCCGGCACCCTGCGCAACATCGTGCAGACACTGGGCAATATCGGGATCTGAAGCGGCCCTTTGGCAAGCGCTTACGGGGCGCGAACTCATTTGCAAAGGGCCGGCAGAGGCGACACGCGTGTCGCCTGCCAGATTTTCTGCGAATGAATTCGCTCCCAGAGCATCTTGCCCAGTCAATCGCTGGTGACCGGCGCCGCGAGTACAAACTTGCTTACAGAACGGCTTCCCACCTTCTGATCACTGCGGCTTGATCACTGCCGCGCCAGGCGGCCATTTTCCAGCGTGAGTGTCTCGGTGCTGCGATAAGGGTTGATGTCCAGTCCGCCGCGACGCACATACCGCGCATACACCGTCAGCGTTTCAGGCTTCAGCAAACGCTGCAGGTCCATGAAGATTCGCTCCACGCATTGCTCGTGGAAATCCGAATGCTGGCGAAAACTCACGATATAAGCCAGAAAACTCGCATGATCCAGCGCCGCGCCCCGGTAGTGCACCGCTACACTGCCCCAGTCCGGCTGACTGGTCACCGGGCAGTTGGACTTGAGCAGATGACTGTGCAGCGCCTCTTCGATCACCTGCGATTCGTCACAGCGCAACAGCTCCGGCTGAGGCCGGTCATAGCTGCTGATGGACACGTCCAGGTCATCGACGCAGACACCGGGTACCGCCTCGATGCCCGCGGCCTCGATGTCCTTGAGCGAACGGATGCGCACGCCCACCGGTTTGCCGGCAGCTGTCGACAGGTCCTGTTCCAGTGTGGCTACCAGATCGGCCTGGGAAGCGAACGGCGTCTGGTTCAGCGAGTTGAGATACAGCTTGAAGGACTTCGATTCGATGATATTCGGCGAATCGGCGGGAATGCTGAATTCCCCGATCGCCACCACCGGCTTGCCCGACGGCAACAACCAGGACAGCTCGTAGCAATTCCAGAAATCGACGCCCTTATACGGCAACGTCTCGGCAGTCAGCCCCAGTTCCGCCCACTTGGCGGTGCGCGAAATGGGAAACAGCAGAGACGGCGTATAGGTGGCAATGTATTCACTGGACTTGCCCAGCGGCGAGTGTTCGGCTGCGGGATGCATGACGGGACCTGAACCTGAAAACGGATGTAATGACCAAGGCCAGGAGTTTATAGGTTTTGTCCCGCGCTTTCAGCGATTACTCGGCGATGGCGATTTTTCCGACCATGCCCGCCTGATAATGCCCCGGAATGTTGCAGGCGAATTCAAGATCGGTGGCTTTGCTGAACGTCCAGGTGAGCTCGGCGGTCTTGCCCGGTTCGACCAGCACGCTGTTGGGATCATCGTGCTTCATGCCTGCGCCGCCGTGATCCATGCCCGGCATGTCATCGTGTTTCATCGCATCGTGGTTCATGCCTGTGGAGGTCAGCATGCCGCTGGCGACCATTTTCAGCATTTCCTGTTGATGCGCCGCGTGCATCGCGGCGTCTCCCAGATTGAACTCGTGCAACAGCTGGCCCTTGTTGACCAGTACAAAGCGAACCGTTTCGCCTTCTTTGACGGTCAGCGTCTTGGGTTCGAAATACATATCGCCCAAGGTCAGCTCGACCGTGCGCGTGGCCTGTTCCGCTTTTGCCGGATGACCGAAGGCGAAATGCTCACCCGGTGAGGCCTGCGACGACAGGCTCGCGCCCAGCAACAGGGCAGCAGCGACAAAACGAGCGAACATGTGGATCTCCAGTCAACGACAATCGATGGGGATACCTTAGGCCTTCGCCGCTGGCAATGAGCTGACCGCAGGATTACAACTTTGTAAGCTTGGCCCCTGCCCTGTCCGCTCACGCTATAAAGCGTGCCTGCCAGGCGTTCCCATGAATACGAGCCACCCATGAAATTACTGATCATCGAAGATCAAGCGAAAACCGGCCAATACCTGCGTCAGGGCCTGAACGAAGCCGGTTTCAACACTGAACTGGTCGCAGACGGGACGACCGGACAGCACCTGGCGCTGACCGGCGAATATGCGCTGCTGATTCTCGACGTCATGCTACCCGGCCGCGACGGCTGGCAGATCCTGCAAGCCGTGCGCGGCGCGGGCCTGGACACTCCGGTGCTGTTTCTGACCGCTCGCGACGCCGTGGCTGACCGGGTTCGCGGTCTGGAACTGGGTGCGGACGATTACCTTGTCAAGCCGTTCGCGTTTTCCGAGTTGCTGGCCCGAGTGCGCAGCCTGCTGCGGCGCGGCAGCAGCAGCCATCAAGAAACCCATCTGCAACTTGCCGACCTGCGACTGGACCTGCTCCGGCGCCGCGTCGAGCGTAATGGCCAGCGCATCGACCTGACCGCCAAGGAGTTCGCTCTGCTCGAGTTGATGCTGCGCCGTCAGGGCGAAGTGCTGCCCAAGTCGCTGATCGCTTCGCAGGTCTGGGACATGAATTTCGACAGCGACACCAATGTCATTGAAGTGGCGATCCGGCGTCTGCGCCTCAAGGTCGATGACGATTACCCCGACAAGCTGATCCACACTGTGCGCGGCATGGGCTATGTGCTCGAAGAGCGCGGCCTGTGAGGCTCAGGCGTATTTCACTCGGCAGTCGGCTGGCGCTGCTGTTCGCCGCCTGCACCTCGGTGGTCTCACTCACCGCAGGCATCCTCTTCAATCAGGCCAGTGAAACCCACTTTCTGGAGCTCGATCAGCAACTGCTGGACAGCAAACTGCCGACCTTGCGCGGGGCGTTGGCCGACGTCTCCAGCGTCGAACAGCTCACTGCACGCAAACCGGCGCTGCAGGCCGAGCTGAGTCACTCGCCCGACCTTGCGCTACAGGTCCGCAGCCCCGACGGCTCGCTGTGGTTCGACAGCCTGAACAGCGCGCTGCCGGACACGGCGGCCCACACGGGCCTGCACACCCTGAACGACAACCAGACGTCTTACCGCGCTTACACCGTTGCCCTGCAACCCGACCGGCCCGAATCGCCAACGCTGACATTGCTGCTGGACATTACCCATCACCAGCACTTCCTCGAACGCATGCAGCGCCTGATCTGGCTGACCGTCGGCCTGTCTGCGCTGGCCACTGCGCTGCTCGGTGCCTGGGCGGCTCGCAGTGGTCTGCGGCCCTTGCGCAACATGAGCGAAATCGCCGCCAGCGTTTCCGCCAGTTCGCTGACCACGCGCCTGCCTCATCAGGAAATGCCTGCGGAGCTTGCGGAGTTGAGTCAGGCTTTCAACGCGATGCTCGGGCGCCTGGACGATGCCTTCCAGCGGCTGTCGGCGTTTTCAGCCGACATCGCCCATGAACTGCGCACGCCGCTGTCGAATCTGCTGACGCACACCCAGGTCACCCTGACCCGTCCGCGCGACCGTGAGGAATACCGCGAGGCGCTGCTGGGCAATCTGGAGGAGATGCAATGGATGGCGCAGATGGTCAACGACATGCTTTACCTGGCCAAGGCCGAGCACGGTTTGCTCAATCCCGACCGCGAACGGCTGCAACTGGCGGATGAAACCGACGCGCTGCTGGAATTCTTTCTGCCGCTCGCCGAAGAGGCCGACGTGAGTCTGAGCCGCGAGGGCGAAGCGACACTGGCGGGCGACCGCCACATGCTGCGCCGCGCCCTGTCGAATCTGCTGGACAACGCGTTGCGCTTTACGCCCGCACAGGGCCGGGTGGCGGTGAAACTGGAATCATCTGTCCAGCGCGTGCGGATTGGTATAGAAAACACAGGCCCAACCATTCCGGCGGAGGCGCTCCCGCGGCTCTTTGATCGGTTTTATCGCGCTGACCCGGCACGTCATGAGGGCAGCAGTGAACATGCGGGGTTGGGGCTGGCGATTACCCAGTCGATCATCAAGTCCCATGGCGGGACGATCCGTTGTGAATCGCGGGAGGGCGTGACGCGGTTCTTGATTGAATTGCCCATCTGAAACCGCCGTCCCCTGTAGGAACGTGGCTTGTCCCGCGATCTTCCGGGAACCGGCAGCAAACCCATACGCCACAGCAGTGTCAGGAGAAGCGCATCGACAGGACTCACTGACGCTGCGAGTCAGATCGCGGGACAAGCCACGCTCCTACAGGTCAAGCGCGAGCGTTAGCTGAAGTCTGCGAGACCCCAGCGTCTTACTCATACCGCAGCGCATGGGCCGGCTGAATCTGCGAGGCGCGATACGCAGGGTAGATCGTCGCCAGAAAGCTCAGGATCAACCCTGCCGCACAGATCATCACCACGTCACTCCCCTCGAGCTGCGACGGCAGATTGCTGATGAAATAAACGTCGGACGTGAAGATATGTTGCCCGGTGATGCGCTCCACCCAGCCGACCAACTGGCTGACATTGATGGCGGCAATCACCCCGAGCACGCCGCCGATGATCGTGCCGACGATGCCAATGACCGTGCCCTGGACCATGAAGATGGTCATGATCTGCCGAGGCGTGGCGCCGATGGTGCGCAGAATCGCGATGTCGGCACCCTTGTCGTTCACCACCATGATCAGCGTCGCGATGATATTGAACGCCGCGACCGCGACGATCATCAGCAGCAACAGGCCAATCATGGTCTTTTCCATTTTCATCGCGCTGAACAGACTGCCCTGCGTATGGGTCCAGTCATCGGCCTTATAGTCCGCGCCCAGCCCGCCGGCAATCGCCGTCGAGACCTGCGGCGCGGCGTACAGATCGGTGAGCGCCAGACGCACACCTTGCACCTGATTGGGTTGCCAGCGTTGAATCACGGCAGCATCGGCAACGTTGACCAGCGCCATGGAACCGTCAAGCTCGGCGCCGACCTTGAAGACGCCCACCACGGTCAACCGCTGCAGGCGCGGCGTGATGCCACCCGGCGCGCTGCTGATCTCGGGGACGATCAGGGTAATTTTGTCGCCAACGCTCAAGCGGAAGCGTCGCGCTGTGATTTCGCCGATCACCACGCCGAACTCACCCGCTTTGAGGTCCTGCAGACGGCCCTGGACGATGTGCTGGGTGACGATCGAGACTTGCGATTCCAGCGCCGGGTCGACACCGTTGATCTGGATCGGCTGCATGGCGCCCTTGTACGACAGCATGCCGTCCATTTCAGTGAACGGCACCGCGGCGGTGACTTGTGGATCCTTGAGCGCCGCCCTGGCCGCCGGCTGCCAGTCGTCCAGCGGCTTGACCCCGGAGATGACCGCGTGCGGCACCATGCCCAGGATGCGCGAGCTCATTTCCTTCTGAAAGCCGTTCATCACGGACAACACGACAATCATCGCCAGCACGCCCAGCGCCAGCCCGATCATCGACGTCATCGAAATGAACGAGATGAAGTGGTTGCGGCGCTTGGCCCGGGTGTAGCGCGTGCCGATGAAGATGGATAACGGTCTGAACATTCGTGGAGCACCGTAGCTGAATAGGATCACCCCGGCACCCCATAGGAGCGCCGGGTTCAATGCATCACGCCTCGACGAGGCGGCCTTCTTCCAGACGCCAGACGCGGTCCATCTGCCGGGCCAGCGCCATGTCGTGAGTCACCACCAGAAACGCGGTGCGCGACGACGTGCTGAGCTCCAGCATCAGGTCCTGAATACCTTGCGCGGTGTGGGAGTCGAGGTTGCCGGTCGGTTCATCGAGCATGACCAGCCCGGGCTGATTGACCAGCGCGCGCGCGATCGCCACGCGCTGACGTTCGCCGCCGGAGAGTTCGGAAGGCTTGTGCGCCAGACGGTGCTTGAGGCCGACCCGCTCCAGCAAAGCGGTCGCGCGCTGACGGGCTTCAGGGATCGGCGTCTTGCCGATCAGCAGCGGCATGCAGACGTTTTCCAGCGCGGTGAACTCCGGCAGCAAGTGGTGGAACTGGTAAACGAAACCCAGCGCCCGGTTGCGCAACAGGCCACGGGCCTTTTCATTCAACGCGGAGAGCTCCTCGCCCGCCAGCCAGACGCTGCCTTCGGTGGGCGTGTCCAGGCCGCCGAGCAGGTTGAGCAAGGTACTTTTGCCGGAACCGGAGCTGCCGACGATGGCCACGCGCTCGCCCGCGTGCAGTTCAAGTTGCAGGCCCGAGAGGACTACCACGGACTCCGGCCCTTCCTCGTAGGATTTGCCCAGATTGCGGCAACTCAATACAGCTTTATCACTCATGCCCGACTCACTCATAACGTAGCGCCTCCGCCGGCTGGGTGCGCGCCGCACGCCAGGCTGGATACAGGGTCGCGAGGAAACTCAGGACCAGGGCCGCACCACACACCAGCAGCACGTCCTCGGCCATCAATTGCGAAGGCAGATAGTCGATGAAATAGACATCCGCGTTGAGAAACTTGTGACCGATCAGGCCCTCCAGCGCGGAGATCGCCGAGCTGACGTTGAGCGCGGCGAGAATGCCCACGCCCGCGCCGATCAACGTGCCGACCACGCCGATCACGGTGCCCTGGACCATGAAGATCGCCATGATCTGGCCCGGTGTCGCGCCCAGCGTACGCAGGATGGCGATGTCGCCGCGCTTGTCGTTGACCACCATCACCAGCGTGGAAATGATGTTGAACGCTGCCACCGCGACGATCAGCAACAACAGCAGGCCGATGATGGATTTTTCCATGCCGATCGCCTGATACAGGTTACCGTGGGTTCGGGTCCAGTCGCGGGAATAATACTGGTGCTCGCCCAGGCTCTGGGCGATTTCGTAAGCGGTGCGCGGCGCCTTGAACAGGTCGGTGAACTTCAGGCGCAGGCCTTGCACCTGCTCAGGCTTCCAGCGGTGCAGCCGGGCCAGGTCCTGCAGGTTGGTCACGCCAAGATAACCGTCCAGTTCGCCTGCGCCGACGTGGAAAATCCCCACAACCGTGAAACGCTTCATGCGCGGAAACATCCCGGCTGGCGTGACCGTGACTTCAGGTGAAACGAAGGTCACTTTGTCCCCGACCCCGACGCCCAGTTTGGTCGCGGCCTTGTCCCCGATCACCACGCCAAAAGCGCCCGTGACGAGGTCGTCGAGGCTGCCCTGCTTCATGAAGCCGTCGATGATCGAAACTTTGCGTTCCTGAACCGGGTCGATGGCATTGAGCAGGATCTTCTGAACATTGCCGTTATTGGTGAGCAGGCCCTGCATCTGCGTGAACGGCGCAACGGCTTCGACCTGCGGGTTGCGTTTGACCTTGTCCGCCAGCGCCTGCCAGTCGCCGATAGGCTCACCGGATTCGATGGTCGCGTGCGGCACCATGCCCAGGACGCGGGTACGCATTTCATGATCGAAGCCGTTCATGACCGATAACACGACTATCATCACGACTACGCCCAGGGCGAGACCGATCATCGATGTCAGGGAAATGAAGGAGACAAAATGATTACGGCGTTTTGCACGGGTGTAACGCGTGCCGATGAATACAAAAAGAGGTCTGAACATTTAGGGGCTTGTTCGGAGGAATGGGAACGTCCTTGTGGCGGGCCTGGGCCTGCGGCTTTACACTCGAATCACTAGGTTACGATTCTGAGCAATCACTCTGACAACCGCCGCTACCATGGGTTCGCCATGCCGACACTAGATGATGAAGAACGCCGCGAATACTACCGTATCGAGGACAGCGTCGCACTGGAAATTAACCGCATTCCCGGTCCCGGCGCCCTCGACGAACCTGGTCTGCACGACACCTCCACGCTGTTCGATCTGCTGAGCGAACTGCACGTCGCCGAGTTCGAATCCCAGCACCTGCTGCGCCAGCTCGATGATCGCGACCGCACCACCAACAGCTTTCTGCGGGCCATGAGCAAGCGCATCGATCTGCTCGGTCAGGTCGTGGCTCAAACCGTGCTCGGCAAGCTGGGCGCGCCGCAGCGGGTGATCATGTCGGAGGGTGGTCTGCAATTCGAATCCCATCAGCCCTTCTCCGTTGGCAGCCTGCTGTCGGTGAAAATGGTGCTGATGCCGCAGGCCTCCGGGATGATGTTGCGGGCCAGAGTGACGCAATGCCAGTCGCTGACCATCGGCGACTTCGAGGTCGGTACCGAATGGATCGACCTGAGCGATGCGCAGCGCCAGTTGCTGGCCCGACACATTCTGCAACGACAGGCTGCGCAACGGCGCCAGGCCCGTGAGCAAAACGACCCTGAAGTGAAATGAACCGATTCCAGCCTTAGCGCGCATTCGAGGAACAATTGTGACCTTAATTTACGGCCACCGCGGCGCCAAGGGCGAAGCACCGGAAAACACCCTGACCAGCTTTCAGGAATGCCTCAAGCACGGGGTCAAGCGTTGCGAACTGGACCTTCATCTCTCCCGCGACGGCGAGCTGATGGTGATCCACGACCCGACCCTCAAACGCACTACCGACAGGCGCGGCAAGGTGGTCGAGCACGACGCCGCCGACCTTGTGACCTATGACGCGCGCAAGGGTGGCCCGGGTTGGGTGCAGCCCTGCCCCATCCCGCGTCTGGAGGAATTGTTCGAGCAATGCGCCTTCGACCACTGGCAGCTGGAAGTCAAAAGCGCCTCGCGCACGCGCGCAGCGACCACGGTGCTAGCGATACGCGAACTGGCTCAGCGCCACGGCCTGCTGGACAAGGTGACCATTACATCGAGCTCGCGGGAAGTGCTGCGCGCCGCCCTTGAGCTGACGCCGGATCTGTCCCGAGGGCTGGTGGCGGAATATGCATGGCTGGACCCGCTGAAAGTCGCGGTGGGGTATGGCTGCGAGATACTGGCGCTGAACTGGACGCTCTGTACGCCCGAACGCCTGAAGAAAGCGCAGGCGCTGGGCCTGCATGTGTCGGTGTGGACGGTCAACGAGCCTGCGCTGATGCGCAGACTCGCCGACTTCGGCGTTGACAGCCTGATTACAGACTTTCCCGGTTTGGCCAGCGCCACGCTCGGGAATTACTGAAATCGGTCTCCCCGGCCGGCTCAGGCCACCGGCCGGAGCCGCTCAAAAAAGCCGGTTGAGGCCGTCGTAGGCCGCGACCCGGTAGGCCTCGGCCATGGTCGGGTAGTTGAACGTGGTATTGACGAAGTACTTGAGACTGTTCAACTCGCCCGGCTGATTCATGATTGCCTGACCGATGTGCACGATCTCCGACGCCTGGTCGCCGAAGCAATGCACGCCGAGGATCTGCAACGTCTCGCGGTGGAACAGGATCTTCAGCATGCCGACCGGCTCGTTGGAGATCTGCGCGCGCGCCATGCTCTTGAAGAACGCCTTGCCCACTTCGTACGGCACCTTGGCCACGGTCAGGTCGTGTTCGTTCTGGCCGATGGAGCTGATTTCCGGAATGGTGTAAATGCCCGTCGGCACGTCATTGACGAAGCGCCATGCGCCATTGTCGACCGCGCTGCCCGACGCCGAACGCCCCTGGTCATACGCGGCACTGGCCAGACTCGGCCAGCCGATCACGTCGCCGGCGCCATAAATATTCGGCTTGCTGGTGCGGTAGGTTTCATCGACCTCGATCTGCCCACGGCCATTGGCCTTGATGCCGACGTTTTCCAGGCCGAGCTTGTCGGTGTTGCCGGTGCGGCCGTTGCACCACAGCAAGGCGTCGGCCTTGACCTTCTTGCCCGACTTGAGGTGCAGGATCACGCCGTTTTCCAGGCATTCGACGCGCTCGTATTCCTCGTTGTGCCGCACCATCACGTTGTTGTTGCTGAAGTGATAGCTCAAGCCCTGGGAGATTTCAGAGTCGAGGAAACTCAGCAACTGGTCGCGGTTGTCGATCAGCTCGATGTCCACACCCAGGCCACTGAAGATCGACGCATATTCGCAGCCGATCACGCCAGCGCCGTAGATGATGAGCTTACGCGGAGTGTGGTTGAGGCTGAGAATGGTGTCGCTGTCGTAGATGCGCTTGTGGGAAAAGTCGATATCGGCAGGACGATAAGGACGCGAGCCGGTGGCGATGATGATCTGATTGGCGACCAGTTTTTCCACGACGCCGGTGTTGCAGACCACGTCGATGGTGCGCTCGTCGGCAAAGCTGCCGGTGCCGAAGAACACGTCGACGCGATTGCGGGCGTAGTAACCGGTGCGCGAGGCCACCTGCTTGTTGATGACCTTCTCGGCGTTCTTCAGCACGTCAGGGAAGGAAAACCAGCGCGGCTCGCCAATGGCCCGGAACATCGGGTTGGTGTTGAACTGGATGATCTGCTTGACCGAGTGACGCAGCGCCTTGGACGGAATCGTGCCTAGGTGAGTGCAGTTGCCGCCGACCTGCCGGCGGCTGTCGACCATGGCCACCTTGCGCCCAGCCTTGGCGGCGTTCATTGCCGCGCCTTCACCTGCCGGACCCGAACCCAGCACCACTACGTCGTAGTTGTAGACAGCCATGCGTACTCCTCAGAACAGGCCGAGACACCACTCTGGCGTCTCCGGCTAACTCACACCGCAGCCGGCGGCATGAAGAATCGATATTCGCGGCGCAGTCTAAACGCCCGGCGGCGGAGCGAACATTAACCCTTGGTCGCGTCCCGGGCCAAACGTGTGTGCGCCACAGTGCGCGGAACGCTGGAAAAGCCGTCGCGCGACAAACTGCAGCGGATGATAAATCCGTTGGCGTGACGGCGCATGAAAAAAGCTGAGAATTTGTGCGATTGCGCGAAAACCCGTGCGTTTTTTCGCCCATGACAAAAACCGCCAGCCCGATCAGGGGCTGGCGGTCTTGCCTGCGGCGAGCCTCGAACTGCACGGCTGCGGAATGCAACAGGCTGCGGCTCAACCCTGCCGACGCTTAGTCGTTGGGCTGCACCGGACTTCCGGCCGGCTGCAGAAACAGGCGCGTGGCCAGGTCCTTGCCGATCGCGCTGCGATAAATGCTGACCACCTCTTTATTGTCTCTGGCGGCCTTCACCAGCGCCTTGTAGCCGAGAAAGCGCTGGTCGGGCAGTTTCAGGTGCGCCGCCGTAAACGCAACGTCCGCGTCGGCCTCACTGGCATAGTGAAAGTGCGCCCACCACAGCACGCTGTGATCCTTGTCGCGAATGACGTACTCCTGCATGAAGTCATTACGTCGAGCCCCCGACATGTTTTTGCGTCCGTCGACACGGGCGATGTCGACTTCCCGCTGCCGGTACAGGTAATTGACCCGCGCCGCGGTCGGCGGCTGACGCTTGATCATGGCGATGCGCAGACTGCGGCCCTGTTCACGCAGTCGCGCCTCACCGGCCCGCAAATCCTTCAATACAGTCGCGAGAGTGGCACGGGTTTCGTCGGTCAGTTGCTCATCCCCCTCATGCATGCCCAGCCTGCCGGCCAGATCCCGCAGCCTGTCGGCCTTCTGCACAAGAATGTCTTCCATGTCTTCAGGCTCGCTGACACGCTTGGCCTGACGCTGAGCGCTGGCGATATCAGGCTCCACGCGTTCGAGCAGCGCCCGGCCGCGACGCAGAAGCTCCGAGAGCGCTACAACGCTTTCCTTCACGGCGGGCAGCGGACGCTGTGTCTCGAGTTCGACCCATTCGCCTTCGGCATGTTGGTGATAGGAACCGATGACCCGCTTGCCGACCGTATCCTTGACCTCGACCACTTCGCCGTGCAGCGGCTCCTCACCCTCACGCAGACGACCGATCAACGTCCGCTGGCCCTGCGTTTTGATCACCCGGCGGCATGGCTGCTTGACCCGCGGGGCGTATTCCGATGGTTTCAGCGCCGGCTCCTGCGTTTCACGAATCAGGTCCGACAGGCGTGCCTCGGCGTTATCGCTGATGGCGCTGAGATCGTCCAGAAAGGCGCTGAAACGGGCTTTCTCGACCGCAGCAGGCTCGCTCTCGAAGACCGACATGGCGATGATCGACGCGCGGTTGTATTCCCTGAGCGAACTTTCGAGCACGCCGATCTGCTCGTCGATCGAATAGTCGTTGGGCTTCTCCAGCTCCACGTGCGACGTCAGCGCGGCATGCAATGGCTCGTCGAGCCGCAGGGCTTTCAGGGCGAGCGCCTCGCGTCGCTGCAGAATGCTTTCTCGACTGAAACACAGCTCAAGGTACGACCACATGCGGCTGATTTTCCATTCCAGCGCGGTGAACATGTTGCTGTCGTGCAGCTCAATGACCTCCTCGCGCCAGTAGGCCTCGCCGACCTTGGGCACTTCACGCAGTTGCTGCCAGAGCTTTTCCCGGACGCCGGACCAGTGCACGCCGTTCTCCTGCAGTGCCAGCACTTTCTCGAACAGGCCCAGGTAGATGTCGACGTTACTGGCGGTGACCGAATCGCCAGACATCGCGCTCATGCGCTCCGAATCTTCTCGGGCTGACTCAAGCATGTCGTTCAGCAGGATGCCTTCAAACAGGCACACCCGACGGCTGATGCCTTGCAGGTCCTTGCCGTAGGCCTTCTCGCCCATTCGGTCCGCCGGCCTGAGCTCCTGGTCCAGCGCCTGTTTTTTCTCGATGATCTCGATGGTTTCGCGCAGCGCCGCTTCGAACATCGTGGTCACTTGCCCGCGCATCGGCGCGGGGACGGTTTGCAGGGACTTGTCGTAGTCGGCGATCTCTTTGATCAGTGCCGCCTGACGTTTCACCAACGCGGTTTTCTGCGCAACGACGCGCTTGAGGGTGGCAGCGTTGTCCAAAGCCATCTGGCGTACATTGCGCTTGGGCGCGCCGCCACGCAGGCGCAGTGAAAGATCAAGGCGCCACGCGGCGCCGTCGCGCACCAGGCGCGGACCGGTTACCTTTGCGTCCAGGGGATCGACGACGAACAGCTCTTCACCACGCCTGTGAACCTGAAAAAGATCGTCGCCCACCGACGCATACCAGGCGTCGGCACCACGACAAAGGCCCTCGAATTCCGGCGCGTCGGAAGGCGGCTCAAGCGCGGGACGATCCGTGACTTTGAATCGCTGCAGGGCCGCAGACTGGGACGGGGTCAGCCTGTTGTTCATGCTGGTCCAGGAAAAATCGAGCACCGTCCCCGCTGTTGTCGGCTCGAACTGAGCGACGGGATGCGCAACGACTGGCGTGCGCTGAGTTTCACCCTGTGGTCGTCGAACGACAGGCGTACGGGCGCCTGGCGACAGGCCTTGATGCAGCAGGATCATGGAGAGGCTTAGCAGCAATTCGCCCATTTGCACCGAGCGCTGATGACCGTCATCGCCTGGCGCCTGGGCCAGCACCGCTTGCACATCGCTCATCAGCTGCACCAGCCAGAGCGCCGTGCCCGCTGTCCCGGAGATGAACGGCATGACGGCGTTCAACGCCAGCCATCCGCCGCGTTTGAGCATTGTCCAGCGACTTTCCGAATCGGACACCGACTGCCGGTCTGCGAGCTCCACCAGTGCTTGTGCATTGGCGTCATACAAAATCGTCATCAGGTCACCGGCAACTGCCTCGTGCACCAGTTGCGCTGGCTGGGGCGTTTCGATTGGTGCGAAGTCCGAGCCCAGGCCGAAGCGCAGCAGATGCGGCTCGTCGAATCCGCCGTTGGCATAGATCGACCGTGCCTGCTCGCTCATCCACGCCAGCACTTCATTTTGCAGGTCGCCCGGCGCTGCAATCGCCGCTCGCAGGGCGCCCCAGGATTCGAACTCGGTCAGGCCGTGGCTCGACAAGGGTCGATACAGCACCACCGGGCCCACGGTGGGATCACGGTCCGCGATCACGAACATATCGACGACCCTGTCGGCAGCACGCCCGGCCGAGGCACGAAATGCCAGCGGCATGACCACGGTATGCCGCGATTCGCTGTCGCGCTGACCGACCGTTTGCATGATGGCCGCGACGCGGCGATAGCCTTTCTTGCTGATGCCCTCGCCGCGCAGCTTTTGTTCCAGCGCTTTGAGCGGCAGTTGGATGCTCAACTGGCGAGCGAACAATGCCTGACGACGCGTACGCTGTGCCTGATCGTCAATCAACACACGCTGAACCAGCGCAGGATAGGTGCGGCCGATGTCGACATGGCAGACCAGCAATTTCAGGTAATCGGACGTGAACCAGTCCGGCACCTGCGAGCCGTCACGGCTCACCACCGAAAGCGTGCCGCTCGGTAGGCTGGACAGGTTGCCGAGGGCGAACTCGGCCACGCTCGTTCGCTCCGGCTCGACGCGGCCAAGCGCAACGACTTGTCCGCCGGACGCCACGGCAGCGCCTGTCACCTTATTGATCAGCACATCCAGACTGGCGACCGACAGGTCGCGGCCCTCTGGATGGTCGAGGTCGATTTTCTTCTGCAGTTGCTCGTTGGCATAGGCCAGCAACGACGGCAGACCGTCGCTGAAACTTTGCCCGCCGCTCTGCGCCTGAGCACTGGCGAGCGCAGCGGTTCTGCGACTGAATTCCAGCCGGTCGCCCGGGCGTGCATCACGCAACCACTGGGGCAGATGCTGCCACTGGGCGACACCCGGCTGCCGGGCATACAGCACGTGGGTGATGTCCAGAATGCTGCTCAGACGCAGTTCGAGTTCCGCAGCGGTGTTGGCTTGCGCAAGATCAACGCTGCGCAGTGCCTGCAACTGGTTCTCCAAAACCACCTGGGCGAGCACATCGAAGATGTCATCTTCGGTTTCGCGCAGGCAACCGCCCGGGGCTTGCCCAGTCTCGGCAGCGGTCAGGCTCAGGGCGTCTTCAAGCGCGAGCAGCGAAGCATGAGTTTGCAAATCGCCAGCGGGTTGCCAGCTCATAAACACCTCCACGCCTTGCCACTTCCCGGTCACCGCCAGCCACGGCGCCGGCAGCTGCCAGGGTTGCGGCTGCGGCGCGCGATCGACAACACAGGCACGGATGACATCGCCCTGACCCTTGTCAGTGATCTTGAGCATGAAATCTCGCTGACTTTTCTCGCCAAACGAGGTAATCGCGGTTATCAGTGCGCGCTGTGCGTCGCTCAGAACAGGATGGCTCGACACAGTGCTCGCCAGATTTTGTCTGAGCGTGGCGGACACAAGCGCCCAAGGGCTTTTCCCGCCCGCTTGCGACCGACGCCAGAATTCCACCATTGCCCGCTCGAAATCGTCAGCCAGCGCCAGTGCAACACTGTCCACAATGACCCCGAGCTGCTCGAAGTCGATCGGGATCACGACCGGCACAGTCGCCGATGGATTGACCACTAACTGGTTTTTTTCGCTGCTCCAGCGCGGCGTGCGCTTTTTCGCGAAGACGTACAGCAAGTTGGCCAGCAGCGTCTCAGACTTTTTCTCGCCATCTGCCGCTGTTCGGGTAATCACGCAGACGTCAGGAAGCAGGCCTTTGCCGGGAAATCGTTGATCGAGGGCCGCGGACAGGCGCTCGAGCGCCACACTTGAAACGGTTGGACGCAGTGAAAAGGCGTCGATCAGGTCAAACTTTGTACTCATTTTGGATTCAACTCGCAGTTATTGCTCATTTTTCTCACCCATAGGGCAGTGAGAATCAGTAGCGGCGAGTTAATGCATGAGCCGGCTGACAGGTGGGATACATAAATATTGTTTCCGACGACACGGGGCGAACGGTGCAATGGCCGCGATGGTCTTCTGATTGCCAACCCACTTGTTTACACATATCGTTACAAATCTGCGCTGCGCGAGATGACCGGCGAGCCGCGCAGCAGAGGACGCATAAATACAACGGATCCCCAAGCTAGACAGCCTAAGTGAGTAATTCCAGATGGCCTCGACCACAGGCAAAGGCAAGGCGATTTTTCGCGTTGTCAGCGGTAACTTTCTTGAAATGTTCGACTTTATGGTCTATGGCTTCTACGCCACGGCCATCGCCAAAACCTTCTTTCCTGCCGACAGCGAATTCGCCTCACTGATGCTGTCGCTGGCCACCTTCGGTGCCGGCTTCCTCATGCGCCCGCTGGGTGCGATTTTCCTCGGCGCGTACATCGACCACCACGGCCGTAAAAAAGGCCTGATCATTACCCTGGCCATGATGGCGATGGGTACGATCCTGATTGCCTGCGTGCCGGGCTACGCCACGCTGGGCGTCGCTGCGCCGCTGCTGGTGCTGATCGGCCGATTGCTGCAAGGCTTCTCCGCGGGCGTGGAACTGGGCGGCGTTTCGGTGTATCTCGCTGAAATCTCCACGCCGGGCCGTAAAGGCTTCTTCGTCAGCTGGCAGTCCGCCAGTCAGCAGGCCGCAGTAGTCTTCGCCGGTCTGCTGGGCGTTGCGCTCAACCATTGGCTGAGTCCTGAAGACATGGGTCAGTGGGGCTGGCGCGTTCCGTTCCTGGTCGGCTGCATGATCGTTCCGGCAATCTTCGTCATCCGCCGCTCGCTGGAAGAAACCCCAGAGTTCGAAGCCCGCGCCCAGCATCACCGCCCGAGCCTGGGCGAAGTGGTCAAGTCCATCGGCCAGAACTTCGGCCTGGTCATCGCGGGTATGGCGCTGGTGGTGATGACCACGGTGTCGTTCTACCTGATCACGGCGTACACCCCGACGTTCGGTAAAAACGAGCTGCACTTGTCCGATCTGGACAGCTTGCTGGTGACCGTATGCGTGGGTATTTCGAACTTCATCTGGCTGCCGGTGATGGGCGCGGTGTCTGACAAGATCGGTCGCAAACCCTTGCTGCTGGCGGCGACCATTCTCGCAATCGTCACGGCTTACCCTGCCCTGTCCTGGCTGACCTCGAACCCGAGCTTCGCCAACTTGCTGATGGTCGAGCTGTGGTTGTCGTTTCTTTATGGCTCCTACAACGGCGCAATGGTTGTCTCGCTGACTGAGATCATGCCGGTTGAAGTGCGCACGACAGGGTTCTCGCTGGCTTATAGCCTGGCAACCGCAACGTTCGGTGGTTTTACCCCGGCGGCCTGTACGTATCTGATTCATGTGCTGGATAACAAGGCAGCGCCGGGCATCTGGCTCAGCGGCGCGGCGGTGCTGGGTCTGATCGCGACGCTGGTGCTGTTCCGCAAAGGTGGTCAGGCACGGATGGAAGCAGTCGCCGGCTAAGGGCTAGACGCTTCACACTGGATACGCGAAAACGCCTCGACATAGTCGGGGCGTTTTTTGTTGTCCCACGCCTGCGGCAGCATCGACAGCAAACGCCCGCGTCGTTCACGGCAGGCGAGACGAGTCCGGCACCCACCAGCACTCGATTTCCACTCGATAGAGCCCCCCCAAAAAAAACGCCCCGAACCATCGGAGCGTTTCTTTCGACACAGCGTGCGGCGTGCGGCCAATCGCCTGCTTGCGCGTCTACCTTACTTCGGGAAAGCCGGTGGGTTCACGCCCGCCATGTCTTCCATCACGCGAACCACCTGACAGCTGTAACCGAACTCGTTGTCGTACCAGACATACAGCACGACGCGGTTGTCGTTGCAGATGGTCGCTTCGGCGTCGACCACACCCGCGTGACGGGAGCCCACGAAGTCGGTGGACACCACTTCCTGGGAGTTCACGAAATCGATCTGCTTGTGCAGGTCCGAGTACAGCGCGGTGTGGCGCAGGTATTCGTTGATTTCTTCGCGGGTGGTCGCGGTGCCCAGGTTCAGGTTGAGGATCGCCATCGACACGTTCGGCGTCGGAACGCGGATCGCGTTACCGGTCAGCTTGCCGGCCAGTTCCGGCAACGCCTTGGCAGCAGCGGTGGCCGCGCCGGTTTCGGTGATGACCATGTTCAACGCAGCGCTACGGCCACGGCGATCGCCCTTGTGGAAGTTGTCGATCAGGTTCTGGTCGTTGGTGTACGAGTGCACCGTTTCGACGTGACCGTTGACGATACCGAATTTGTCGTTGACGGCCTTGAGCACCGGCACGATGGCGTTGGTGGTGCAGGACGCCGCCGAGATGATCTTGTCATCGGACGTGATGTCCTGATGGTTGATACCGTGAACGATGTTCTTCAGCTTGCCCTTGCCCGGCGCGGTCAGCACCACGCGGTCGACGCCAGGACACTGCAGGTGCTGGCCCAGACCGTCGGCATCGCGCCAGACACCGGTGTTGTCGACCAGCAGCGCGTCCTTGATACCGTACTGGGTGTAATCCACCTCGGTCGGGTTCTTGGCGTAGATCACCTGAATCAGGTTGCCGTTGGCGCTGATGGTGTTGTTCGCTTCGTCGATGGTGATGGTGCCGTCGAACGGGCCGTGGACTGAGTCGCGGCGCAGCAGGCTGGCGCGCTTGACGAGGTCGTTTTCAGCGCCCTTGCGGACCACGATGGCACGCAGACGCAGGCCGTCGCCGCCACCGGTTTTCTCGATCAGGATGCGCGCCAGCAGACGACCGATGCGGCCGAAACCGTACAGTACGACGTCAGTGCCCTTGCGCGCGCCGGAGCTCTGCTGGCCGACGATCTCGGCCATTTCGTCACGGACGAACTGCTCGGCGGTGCGGCCGTTGCTCTCGGCCTTGTACTTGACGGCCAGCTTGCCCAGGTCCACCGAAGCGGCACCCAGCTTGAGCTCGCTCATCGCTTTGATGAGCGGGAAAGTTTCGTGTACGGACAACTCGGTGGCGTCAGCTTGACGATGACGCGCAAAGCGGTGGGCTTTGAGAATCGCGATCACTGAACGGTTGATCAGGGTGCGGCCATAGATCGAGCTCACCACGTTATTATTGCGGTAGAGCTGACCGATAAGCGGGATCATCGCCTCGGCGAGGGCTTCACGATCAATCCATTCACCAAGACACTGGTCGGGCTTCTGAGTCACGGTAACCTTCCACATGTAGGGGCTGAAAAAAGGGACTACATTATGCCCAAGCCTTTGTTTATGAGCAATCCAGTGTTTTGAACACACCGGGCACTACATAAATGCGTGAGCACAAAACTGACAGCGGATTCCCGATTTAGTTACAATCCCCGGCTTTGCCGCAACGCCTGGAGCTTTATCTTCCGTGCCCGTTCTGCGCCTACCGATTCTTCCTGCCGCCGCAGGCAAACAACATTGGGGCAATCTGCCCGGTGCCGCTCAAAGCCTTGCCATCGCCGAGGCTGCCAGCGCCGCGAAACGCTTCACCCTGCTTTTGACCGCCGACAGCCAGAGTGCCGAGCGACTGGAGCAGGAACTGAAGTTTTTCGCCCCCGATCTTCCGGTGTTGCATTTCCCGGATTGGGAAACCCTGCCCTACGATCTGTTCTCGCCGCATCAGGACATCATCTCGCAGCGCATCGCCAGCCTGTACCGGCTGCCTGAGCTGGAGCATGGCGTGCTGGTGGTGCCGATCACCACGGCGCTGCACCGTCTGGCGCCGACCCGGTTCCTGCTGGGCAGCAGCCTGGTCCTCGATGTCGGCCAGAAACTCGACGTCGAAGCGATGCGCACGCGGCTTGAAGCCAGCGGCTATCGCTACGTCGACACGGTGTACGAACACGGCGAATTCACGGTGCGCGGCGCGTTGATCGACCTCTTCCCGATGGGCAGCAAACTGCCCTACCGGATCGACCTGTTCGACGATGAGATCGAAACCCTGCGCACCTTCGAGCCGGAAACCCAGCGTTCGATCGACAAGGTCGATTCGGTGCGATTGCTGCCAGCCAGGGAATTCCCGCTGCAGAAAGAAGCCGTCACCCGCTTCAAGGCACGTTTTCGTGAGCGCTTCGATGTCGACTTCCGTCGCAGCCCGATCTTTCAGGACTTGAACAGCGGTATCACGCCCGCCGGCATCGAGTACTACATTCCGCTGTTTTTCGAGGAAACCTCCACGCTGTTCGACTACCTGCCGCAGGACACGCAAGTGTTTTCGCTGCCGGGCATCGAACAGGCCGCCGAGACGTTCTGGAAAGACGTGCGCAACCGCTACGAAGAGCGCCGCGTCGACCCCGACCGGCCGCTGCTGCCGCCTGACGAACTGTTCCTGCCCGTGGAGGACTGTTTCGGTCGGCTGAAGAGCTGGCCGCGTGTGGTCACCAGTCAGGACGACATCGAGTCCGGCGTCGGCCGCGAGCGTTTCCCGGCGCAGGCGTTGCCGAACCTGGCCATTGAAGCCAAAGCCAACGAACCGCTCGCCGCGCTGGCGCACTTTCTCGACGACTTCCCGGGCCGCGTGCTGTTCACCGCCGAGTCCGCCGGTCGCCGCGAAGTGCTGCTGGAACTGCTCGAGCGCCTGAAACTGCGTCCGAAAACCCTCGACAGCTGGCAGGAATTCGTCGACAGCAAGGAACGGCTGGCGATCACCATCGCACCGCTGGACGAAGGCCTGATGCTGGAGCAACCGGCGCTGGCGCTGGTCGCCGAAAGCCCGCTGTTCGGTCAGCGGGTCATGCAGCGCCGTCGCCGCGAGAAGCGCATCGATGGCCATTCCAGCGACGCGGTCATCAAAAATCTCGCCGAGCTGCGCGAAGGCGCACCAGTGGTCCACATCGACCATGGCGTCGGTCGCTATCTCGGGCTGGCAACGCTTGAGGTGGAAAATCAGGTCGCCGAGTTCCTGATGCTCGCCTACGCCGAGGATGCCAAGCTGTACGTGCCCGTCGCCAACCTGCACCTCATCGCACGCTATACCGGCAGCGATGACGAGTTGGCGCCGCTGCATCGGCTGGGCTCCGAGGCCTGGCAGAAAGCCAAGCGCAAGGCCGCCGAACAGGTGCGCGACGTGGCCGCCGAGCTGCTCGACATCTATGCACGCCGCGCCGCGCGGGAAGGCTACGCGTTCGCCGATCCGAAGCTGGACTACGAAACCTTCAGCGCCGGGTTCCCGTTCGAGGAAACCCCTGACCAGCAGACCACCATCGAAGCCGTGCGCGCGGACATGCTGGCGCCCAGACCGATGGACCGGCTGGTGTGTGGCGACGTGGGCTTCGGCAAGACCGAAGTCGCCATGCGCGCCGCGTTCATTGCCGTGCATGGCGGCAGGCAGGTGGCGATTCTGGTGCCGACCACCCTGCTCGCCCAGCAGCACTACAACAGCTTCCGCGACCGCTTCGCCGACTGGCCGGTGAAGGTCGAGGTGATGAGCCGCTTCAAGTCCGCCAAGGAAGTCAGCGCGGCCGTCGCGGAGCTGGCCGAGGGCAAGATCGACATCGTCATCGGCACACACAAGCTGTTGCAGGATGACGTCAAGATCAAGAACCTGGGCCTTGTAATCATCGACGAAGAACACCGTTTCGGTGTGCGTCAGAAGGAGCAGCTCAAAGCGTTGCGCAGTGAGGTGGACATCCTGACCCTGACCGCCACACCGATTCCGCGGACCCTGAACATGGCCGTGGCCGGTATGCGCGACCTGTCGATCATCGCCACGCCGCCGGCGCGTCGCCTCTCGGTGCGTACCTTCGTCATGGAGCAGAACAAGCCGACGGTCAAAGAAGCGCTGCTGCGCGAATTGCTGCGCGGCGGCCAGGTGTATTACCTGCACAACGACGTCAAGACCATCGAGAAATGCGCTGCCGACCTCGCCGAACTGGTGCCCGAGGCGCGCATCGGTATCGGCCACGGCCAGATGCACGAGCGCGACCTCGAACAGGTGATGAGCGACTTCTACCACAAGCGCTTCAACGTGCTCATCGCCTCGACCATCATCGAGACCGGGATCGACGTGCCGAGCGCCAACACCATCATCATCGAACGCGCCGACAAGTTCGGCCTGGCCCAGTTGCACCAGCTGCGCGGACGCGTCGGGCGCAGTCACCACCAGGCCTATGCCTACCTGCTCACGCCGCCGCGCAAGCAGATCACGGCGGATGCCGAGAAGCGTCTGGAGGCCATCGCCAACACGCAAGACCTGGGCGCAGGCTTCGTGCTGGCGACCAACGATCTGGAAATTCGCGGTGCCGGCGAACTGCTGGGCGAAGGTCAGAGCGGGCAGATTCAGGCGGTCGGTTTCACGCTGTACATGGAGATGCTCGAGCGCGCGGTGAAATCGATCCGCAAAGGCGAGCAACCGAATCTGGAGCAACCGCTTGGCGGCGGTCCGGAAATCAATCTGCGCGTGCCGGGGTTGATTCCCGAGGATTACCTGCCGGACGTTCATGCCCGCCTGATCCTCTACAAACGCATCGCCAATGCCGCCGATGAGGAAGGCCTTAAGGACTTGCAGGTAGAAATGATCGACCGCTTCGGCCTGCTCCCGGAGCCGACCAAGAATCTGGTGCGCATGACCTCGCTCAAGCTCAAGGCCGAGCAACTGGGGATCAAGAAGGTCGATGCGGGTCCGCAGGGTGGACGGATCGAATTCGCTGCCGATACTTCAGTAGACCCGCTGACGCTGATCAAGCTGATTCAGGGGCAACCCAAGCGTTACAAGTTCGAAGGCGCCACGCTGTTCAAGTTCATGGTGCCCATGGAGCGCCCCGAGGAACGCTTCAATACGCTGGAAGCGCTGTTCGAGCGTCTGACCCCGCAGTCCACAAAATCGGCTTAAGGATTCACCATGCGTCTGATTCGCGCGTTCACCCTGCTGCTGGTGCTGGTTGCCCCTGCGGCCTTAGCCGATGGCACCTATCAGGTCGAACTGATCCTGTTCCGCCAGAACGGCGAGCCGGCGGCGACCAACCAGCCTGCGCCGGAGAACTGGGCTGCCGACGCCCGGCGTCTGGGCGCGGACAACCAGACCTCGACCAGCCTGGACGCGCTGGTGAGCAAGCTGGAAACCAGCACCGGCTACGCCGTATTGCTGCACCGCGCCTGGCAGCAGGACCTGAGCGCGACGCCAGACAAGGTGGCGATCAGCAGCGGCGAGGAACAGTTCGGCCATTTCCCGATCGAGGGCACGGTGAGCCTGAGCCTGGCCCGATTCACCGACATCGACGCAAATTTCTGGGTGAACCAGCTCGACGAACACGGCGTGCTGGTGACCAGCGAGCGCATGCGTCAGGCCACCCGGGTCCGCAATGGCGAACTGACTTACCTGGACAACGGGAGCCTGGCCATGTTGATCAAGGTCTCCCCGCTTCCAGCGCCGCGTTGACGTAGGGCAAGACGTGTCATCCCTATTGGAAAAAGCCCTCGCCCTGCCATGGGAGCCCTTGTTCAAAGCGCAGAGCGTTGAGCGAGGGCTTGAATACGCGCGTCAGAAACGGGTGATGCTGGAACACCTGAGCGCCGACGTGGTGCGCACGGTGTGCCGCGGCTCGAGCCTGGAAATCTACACCCAGACGTTACAGTTCAAGGACCCCGAGCGCACGCGGCATTTCGTCGTCGGCAAGTGCACCTGTCCGGTCAGAAACAACTGCAAACACTGTGCGGCGGCGCTGTTCTTCCTGCAGGATCCGGACAACCGTTCGGGCATTCTGGCCGCCGTTGAGCGGCAAGGCGTCGCGCGCGCGGCCAAGGCCGAGGAAAAACCCGCGTTGCCCGAGCGCATCATTGAGGATGTGGCGCCCGAGCCGCGCCTGATCCTCGCCAGCTTCGAGTTCAGCGCCTACGAGCCACGCAACGGCAAGATGCAGCGGCACATTCAGCACCGCGCCGCGCTGGCGTTTCGTTACAACGAGTTCTACGCCTCGGGGTTGCCGGGACCCGGTCGTTCCAGCGATATCGTGCGCCACCTGAGCGATGAAACCCTGCGCCTGCGCCGCCATCTGGAGCAGGAGGCGCAGTACCGCAGGCAGCTGCAGGACCTCGGCTTTCGCATCGCCACGCGCCAGAGCAAGGCACTGCCGGACAGCGCCGGCGAAATGTTCGAGCTGCCCAACGACAAAGCCTGGCTGAGTTTCATGCTCGACCAGTTGCCAGTGCTGCGCGAACAGGGCTGGCAGGTCGAGATGAACGACGATTTCGGCTTCGACGTCACGCCGGTGGACGACTGGTACGCAGTGGTCGACGAAGAGCCGGAGCGCGACTGGTTCGATCTGGAGCTGGGCATCATCGTCAACGGCGAACGCCTGAGCCTGCTGCCGATTCTGATCAACCTGCTGCGCACGCATCCCGAATTGATGACCCTGGCCGGTATCGCCAAACGTCGCGACGACGAGCAGTTGCTGGTCCAGCTCAATCATTTCACCCAGCGCGGTGGCGGACCGATTCAGGTCGCCCTGCCCTATGGCCGACTGAAAACCGTGCTGGCGACGCTCGGCGATTTCTATTGGCGCGAAGAAGGCAACGATGCCATTCGCCTGAACACTGCCGACGCCACGCGCCTCAAGCAACTCGATGACATGCCGCTGGTGTGGCAAGGCGGAGATCGGCTTCGGCAGTTTTCCGAGCGCCTGGTCAACATCAAAAATGCCAGCGTCAAAGCGCCAAAAGGATTGAACGCGAAGCTGCGGCCGTATCAGCTTGAGGGCTTGAGCTGGATGCAGGCGCTGCGCGAGCTCGAAGTCGGCGGCGTGCTGGCGGACGACATGGGCCTGGGCAAAACATTGCAGACCCTGGCGCATTTGCTGCTGGAGAAGCAGGCCGGGCGTCTGGATCGTCCTGCCCTGGCGGTCATGCCGACCAGTCTGATACCCAACTGGATGGACGAGGCGAAACACTTTACCCCGCAGCTCAATGTGCTGGCACTGTACGGGGCCAGTCGGCATCAGGATTACCAGGACTTGCAAGACTACGACCTGATCCTGACCACCTATGCGCTGCTGCCACGGGACGTGGAACTGCTCAGTAAACAGTTACTCCACGTGCTGGTGCTCGACGAGGCCCAATACATCAAAAACCCCAACAGCAAAGCTGCCCAGGCGGCGCGCCAACTGAACGCGCGACAGCGCCTGTGCCTGAGCGGCACGCCGCTGGAAAACCATCTGGGCGAGCTCTGGTCGCTGTTTCATTTCCTGATGCCGGGCTGGCTCGGCGACGCCAAACAGTTCACCAGCAACTACCGCACCCCCATCGAAAAGCTCGGCAACGAGGCGCGCCTTCAGCACTTGAACGCGCGAATCAAGCCTTTCCTGCTACGCCGCACCAAGGAACAGGTTGCCACCGAATTGCCGCCCAAGACCGAGATCGTGCACTGGGTCGAGCTCAGCGATGCGCAGCGCGATGTGTACGAAACCATGCGGCTGGCGATGGACAAGAAGGTGCGCGACGAAATCACCCGCAAAGGCGTGGCGCGCAGCCAGATCATCATTCTCGAGGCACTGCTCAAGCTGCGCCAGGTGTGTTGTGACCTGCGCCTGGTCAACAGCGCACCGGCCGGGCCGCGCCCGTCCAGTTCAGCCAAGCTGGAAAGCCTGATGGACATGCTGGACGAACTGCTGGCGGAGAACCGCAAGATTCTGTTGTTCTCGCAGTTCACCTCGATGCTGGAACTGATCGAAGCCGAACTGCAACAGCGCGGCATCGAGTACGCGATCCTCACCGGGCGAACCAAGGATCGCCGTACGCCGGTGCAGGATTTCCAGAGCGGCAAGCGCTCGATCTTTCTGATCAGCCTGAAAGCCGGCGGCACCGGCCTGAACCTGACCGCCGCCGACACCGTGATCCATTACGACCCGTGGTGGAACCCGGCGGCCGAAAACCAGGCCACCGACCGCGCCTATCGCATTGGTCAGGAGAAGCCGGTGTTCGTGTACAAAATGATCGCGCGCGGCACCGTCGAGGAAAAGATCCAGCACTTGCAGCAGGAGAAATCCGCACTGGCATCAGGCGTGCTGGACGGCAGAACCGCCGGTGACTGGAAGTTGCAGGATGAAGACATCGAGGCACTGTTTGCGCCGCTGCCGTTGCCGCCGAAGAAGGTCAAACGCTGACGTCTGGAAGGGATTTCGGCACGTTTACCCAGGGTGATGGATGACCTGTGGGGGTAGGCGTGCTCACGAAGGCTGATTTCCGACCACTGCATCTCCACAGCCTGCACCGGCCTCTTCCCGGCTAAAGCCGCTCCTACAGACGCTGCAAATGTTGCGCAGGACCGGTTTCAGCCGGGAACGTGTTGGGTCTCACGCGTCTGATCGAAGGGGGCGTCAAAGACCGTTGGCGCACTACCACAAGCATCCGGTCCACCGGGCAAGTGAATTTCTTTCTGGCCGTCCTCTTGCTCCGCCCATTGCACATAACAGACCACGACCGGCATCTCATGCTCGGCGCAGAAGTCCAGCCAGCGCAGCTGATTGTCCTGCAGCCGATCACCCGGCCCCTTGACTTCGATCATCCGGTAACGGCGCTGCTCGGGGTAGAACTGGATCAGGTCGGGCATACCGGTGCGATTGGCTTTGATGTCCTGCAACAGCCGCCGGAACCAGCGCTGAAGGTGCTGCGCGGGCAGACAATGCAGCGCCTGTTCCAGCAGTTGCGGCGTCAGCGTGCCCCAGAACACGAACGGCGATTGCAGCCCGAACTTGTTCACGTACGTGTCGCGAATGGCACTCAGGTAACGCTCATCATCCAGCAACGCCAGGCGCTCATCGAACAACGCAGCGCGACGCTGATAGAAGTCGGGGCTGTACAGATCACTCGGCGCGCTGTGGAACGGGTGGAAGAACGCTCCCGGCAACGGCGCGAAAATCACCGGCCAGCACAGCAGCCCAAACAGCGAGTTGACCAGGGCATTTTCGACGTAATGCACTTCGCTGCCCTCTTCGGCCAAGTGCGCCTGAATCAATCGCTCGACGCTGTGATCCGGCAGCGGCATCACACTCAGATCCAGCCGGCTGACCACGCGCCTGGCTCGTCGCTGAACCCCGCCCTCGCCCAACTTGCGCTTGAGCCGCGGCTCGATTCGCAGCAGGTGCTGGGTTTCTTCGTCGTTTTCCGGGGCGGCCTGCGCTTGCAGCAGCAGCGCCATTGCTTCAGCGAAGCGCTCCGCGCGCTCGAGGACGCGAATCCGGCGCACGCGGGCGCCGGGATAGCTCGATGAGCCGTAGACGCTCAGCGCCAGAGCGGCGTCCTGCTCGCGCTCGGCCTGCTGACCGATCCGGAACAGCAATTTGGCGCGTCGCATCGCCAGCCAGGGGTTGTCGGTCTGAACCGCCAGCGCCTGAGCCGCCAGCTCGCCCAGTGCGGCGCCTTCATCGAGCGCCTGACGACACGCGTGCAGGTGCAGGCAGATGTCGATGTCCGTGCGCTGGTTGATGCCCCGCGACTCGAGGGAAAATTCGACCTTCTCGTAGCGATAAATGCCCAGGTCCGCCAACACGAATTCGGACCATTCCTGATACAGATTGCCGAAATACAGCAAGCGCAGCCGGTCGCACAGCGGCATCACCTGAAGGGAGAAAATCACCTCGTTGAAACCGGCAAACCATTCCTCGAGCGGCCGGGCCGTGGGATAGGAAGGCAGCAGACGCTCGAGCAACGTCGATTTGTTTTCCGCACGCTTGATCCCGTGCGCCTTGAAGCAAGCGCACAATTCTTCCTTGCGCAGCAGCGCGAACAGGGCTTGAAGATCAAGGTGCGGCCTGCCTTCGAGCCATCCGTTATCCAGCAGTGGCGCGGCGGCGAGGCGTACGTCGCCGATTTCCGGGTATTCCAGTTTACTCGCCCTGAACAGCGTGCCCTTGCGCATGACCATTCTCACCAGCAACGCCTGCGCCGGCTGCGGCAGGGACGTGAAGTCGGCAATGAACCGGCGCTCGTCGTCATCCAGCAAGTCTTCGTAGCGCTGGGCGATCCAGCTCAGGACCTGGCGGAAGTTCTCCAGGTAATAAAACGGGTTGTCGAGGGGCGAAGTGCTCACGGCGAATTCACGTAACGGCTGGTCCAAAGGCGTCAGGATACTGTTTATCCGTACAGATTCCAGCCTCTTTCTGCCGTACAAGGGCGCTGGCCTGATCAACGGCACCCTGACGGCACGTTAGAATGCCCGCACTCACTCTGGCAGGAACCGCTCATGTCTTTTTCATCGCCGCCACGCATTTATCTGGCAGGCTTCGACGTGTTTCGCGCCGACGCTGTCGAACATGGCCGCTATCTCAAAGCGTTGTGCCAGGCTCACGGGCTCAAAGGGCTCTACCCGTTCGATAATGAAGTGACGCAGGATCTTGCGCCGGAACAGACCGCGGCGCTGATCTGCCATGCCAATATCGAGATGATCAGGGGTTGTGACGCGGTGCTGGCCAATCTGAACGCGTTCCGTGGCGTAGAGCCGGATTCGGGCACAGCGTTCGAAGTGGGCATGGCGGTCGCGATGGGCAAACCGGTCTGGGCTTATTTCAGCGCCGAAGGCTCGCTGCGCGATCAGATCGAGCACGATGCCCAAGGGTTCGATGCGCAAGGATTTCAGGTGGAAGATTTCCGGCTGCCAAAGAACCTGATGCTGGCGTGCACCTGGGCAGGCAGCAGCGAGACGGCGGAAGCCGGAATTGAGGCGTTGAGCAGTTATCTCGAAGCTCATCACGCCGGCCAGTCCTGATACGCCCCGCTGCTGACCGGCAGGCGCTGCCTAAGTCGGTATGCTCAGCCCCGCGGCTCGCCTGGCAGGTATTCGAGCCTGGTTCAGCCGAGCGTCGAGGAGCCGATGTCCAGTTTGTCGGCGTCGGCAAATTCGTCCAGACCCAATTCGCCCAGGTCGAGTTCGCCTTCCGGATCGCTGTCTTCGTCGGCGTCGGCGTCATTGAGCGGCGAACGGTCGCCGCCGAAATGCTGATCTTCGGTGTTGAACAGAAACGGTGTGCGGTGCAGAAGTGAAGGGTCGGACTGTGCATGCATCGTGAGGTTCTCCCGCTGAAGAAAGGTCAGGCTCAGGCTAACCCAGTTCGCCTGAAAAAAGCATCGGTCATGACCAACTCAGGAACGACCCGCCGTTGTCGCGCAGCATCTGCACCATCGCATGAGCGGCGGGTGACAGATAGCCTTCGCGACGCAGCATGACGCAGATGGTGCGCGCCATCGTCGTCTGCTCCAGCGGCACCTCGCGCAACTCTTGCATGTTCTTGCCGAACTCCAGGGTTTCCCGGGCGATGAAGCTCAGCAGGCTGGTCTGGGCGATCAGGCGCGGCAGCAAGGAGATCGAATTGGCTTCGATCTGCACCACCGGCAGCGGCAGATCATGACGGGCGAAGGCTTCGTCGACCCAGATCCGCGCCGACACCCCCTGCGGCGGCAGCACCCAACGATAGCGACACAGGTCGCTCATCTGGAACGCCTTCTCGAATATCGGGTGGTTGCGACTGGCGATCACCACGGCCTCATCGGTGAGGATCGGGTAGCCGGTGAATTCGTCTTCATTGCTGCGCTGCGCGCAGATGATCATGTCCAGATGCCCTGAGCGCAGGTGCTCGCGCAACATGTCGTCTTGGCCGATCACCAGCTTCAGGGTGATCGCCGGGGAGCGCCTGAGCAGAGCGTTGGTCAATTCGGGCAGCAGGTATTCGGCCATGGTGGCCGCGCAGCCCAGGCGAATCTCGCCGACCGCGCCACTGGCGAAATCCCTCACCTCGCGCTGGGCCTGGGCGATGCTCTGCTGCAGCACCCTGCCGCGCGCCTGCAGCAACTCACCCACCGGGGTCAGCTTGATCCTGCGCCCGTCGCGCTGGAACAGCTTGGTGCCGAACGACTCCTCAAGGCGCTGAATGCTCTTGGTCAGCGCGGGCTGGCTTCGGTTGAGTTTTTCAGCTGCGCGTCCGAGGTGGCCCAGCTCGGCAATGGTTTCAAAATAGGTCAGGTCACGCAGGTCCATATATCAACCAAAGTTATCAATTCATGATTATTAGAAAATAGACTTGATCGGTTGGACTGTCGATACTGCCCGGCATTGGATGAAATTCCACCTGGAAAAAGCCAATGTTCTGGAGACCTGCGTTGTCGCGCCCCTCATCGTTTTCCCTCGATCACCTGCACCCGCTGTTGCAATGGTCGCTGCTCATCCTGCTGGCAGGCAGTGCCGGTCAGGTGTTCAAGTACTTTCACGTTCCAGCCGCCCTGTTTCTCGGTCCCATGCTGGTCGCCATCGGCTTCGGCGTCTGCGGGGCTTCGGTGCGCCTGAACAAGCATGTCTTTCGCCTCGGTCAGGGCACGGTCGGTGTGCTGGTCGCCCATTCGATGACGATGGGTGTGTTGCTGGCCGCCGTCCACTCGTGGCATGTCATGGTGTTCGCCACCTTGCTGACGGTCGCCCTGAGCGCGGTGGTGGGCATTGGCATGGCGCGCTGGGGCGGCATTCAGAGCAGCACGGCGGCATGGGGCACCTCGCCCGGCGCGGCCTCGGCGATGGTGGCGATGTCCGAGGACTACGGCGCCGATTCGCGAGTGGTGGCAACCATGCAATACGTGCGGGTGGTCTGCGTGGTGATGATCGGTGCGCTGGTCAGCCGCCTGATCGGTGCCGATGCGGGCGGCACGGACGCCCATAGCAATGACGCACTGCTGCAGGGCGTGAATCTGCTGAACCTGAGCCTGAGTCTACTGGTCATCGTGGTGGGTGTCGCGTTCAGCGGGCGGATCCCGGCAGGCGCGCTGCTGGTGCCGCTGCTGCTCGGCGGTGCATTGCAACTCAGTGGCCTGCTGCAGATCACTATGCCCACCTGGTTGCTGGCGATTGCCTACGGCGCAATCGGCAGTTACATCGGGCTGCGCTTCGACCGCGCGACCATCCATTACGTCTGGCGCAGACTGCCGGCGATGATCGTCGGTGCCCTGCTGCTGATTTTGTTGTGCGCGATTTCTGCCTGGTTCATCGCACAGATGATGGATAAGGATTTCCTCTCCGTGTATCTGGCGACCAGCCCTGGCGGCCTCGATGCCATGGCCATCATCGCCATCGACACCCATTCGGACGTTGGCTTCGTGCTGGCGATGCAAACCCTGCGCCTGTTCGGCGTCATCGTCACCGGCGCCTACATTGCGCGGCAGGTCATCCGCGTGACCCAACGTCTGGCTTGAGCCAGCCAAAGCCGCCACGGGCGCTGCAGTCACTGAGTTGATCCGGGCTGGCATCGGCGCTTGGCAAATCGTTGAATCTTCTGCGCCTGCCACGCCTCCAACGCATCACACCCTTGTGAGCGAACCGCCATGGCCACGCTGAAAATAGCCACGTTCAACATCAACGGCATCCGCGCACGCTTGCCGATTCTGCTGCAATGGCTGGAAACCGAAGCGCCGGACATCGTCTGCCTTCAGGAATTGAAAGCCACGGACATCGCCTTCCCCGCCGACGACATTCGCAAGGCCGGCTACCAGCCCCTCTGGCACGGCCAGTCGTCCTGGAACGGTGTCGCCATTCTGTCCCGCGACAGCGAGCCGCTGGAAATTCGTCGCGGTCTGCCGGGTAATGAAAAGGACAGCCACAGCCGTTACCTGGAAGCGGCGGTTCAAGGGGTCATCGTGGGTTGCCTGTATTTGCCGAACGGCAACCCGCAGCCGGGGCCGAAGTTCGATTACAAACTGGACTGGTTCGAACACCTGATCAGGCACGCCGACACGCTGTTCAAGAGCGCCCATCCGGTGGTGCTGGCCGGCGACTACAACGTCATCCCCACCGACGAAGACATTTACAACACCCGCTCATGGCTCAAGGATGCGCTGCTGCAACCGGAAAGCCGGGCCTGCTATAGCCGCCTGCTCGAACAGGGCTGGACGGATGCGATACGCGCGCACTTCCCCGACGAGCGCATCTATACGTTCTGGGATTACTTCCGCAATCACTGGAAAACCAATTCGGGCTTGCGCATCGATCACCTGCTGTTGAGCGAAGACCTGGCTCCCAGGCTGCGCAACGCGGGCGTGGACCGCTGGGTGCGCGACCTGCCCCACGCCAGCGACCATGCGCCGACGTGGATCGAGATCGAGGTCTAAGCCGGACGGGCTCAGCGCAAGCACGCGAGTGCCGTGGCAAGGCTCTGCGCCAGCGGTAACACCGGCAGCAGCGTGGCCTGCAAGGCATGGTAAAGATCCGGTTTGCCGGGCCAGATGTCAGCGCTTGGCTGGTTCTGCGGGTTCAGCTCATGCCGCCAGCTGCCATGCTCGCGATCGATGAAGCGGGTTTCGTTGAACTCCCAGAACGTGCGATACCAGTCTTCGTAGGTTTGCTCGTTGGTGCGTTGCAGAAGTGCCGCCGCTGCCGCCGCCGCTTCGGCGTGGGTCCAGTGCAGGCGATGGCGCACGACCGGTTTGTTTTCCCAGTCCAGGGTGTAAACAATCCCCGCTGCACCGTCGACGTCCCAGCCGTAGCGACAGGCGTTTTCGAACAAACCACGCGCGTCTTCCAGCAACCACGAGGGGGTGTCGAGCCGGGCTTTCTGCCTGGCTGCTTCAAGGTGCAGCACCAGCCGCGCCCATTCGAAAGCGTGACCGGGCGTCGTGCCATACGGACGGAAACCGTCATCGGGCTTGTCGACGTTGTACTCGCGCAGCGGTTGCCACTGCAGGTCGAAGTGCTCGATCACCTGATGGTTGTTGGCCGCCGCATGCTGATGAATGACCCGTTCGACGATGCGCAGCGCACGGTCCAGCCAGCGCGCATCGCCCGTGACATCGGCCAGCGCGAGGAAGGCTTCGGTGCTGTGCATGTTGCTGTTGGCGCCGCGATAGTGCTCTTCATGGCTCCAGTCGCGGTCGAAAGACTCCCGCATGGCGCCTTCTTCTTCGCTCCAGAACCGCTGGGAAATGACTTGAATCGCCTGATCAAGCAATGCCTGCGCGCCGGGTCGCCGCGCCACCACTGCGGAACTTGCGGCCAGCGCAACGAAGGCATGCAGGTAGGCCGCTTTACCGGTGTCGGCGCCCTGTTCCAGGGGCTTGGCGAACCAGCCGCCATGCTCGGCATCGCGCAGGGGACCGGCCAGTGCCGCGACGCCGTGATCGACCCATTCAGCGCAGCCCGGGATGCCATTGATGTGGGCCAGCGCGAAACTGTGGGTCATGCGCGCGGTGTTCATGGTTTCGGCCACCGCATCGGCCGGCAGGCGCCCGTGATCATCGAGGTTGCCAAACCCCTGAGGCATCCGTGCCGCCCTGGCAAATGCCAGCAGCCGGTTTCCCTCTTGCGCCAACCAGGCCTTGTGGCCGGGAGAACGCAGCCAGCTGCTGAACTCGTGATTCAGATCATCCATTGCCTTTCACCCTGTCTGTTCGGCAGGTTCGGCCCGCCAGGAATTATTAGTCGTGGCGAATCATGCAAGCCTTGGACGGCGACAGGCAAGTGAATGAGATGAAACGTTTGCGCAGGACCGGGTCGTCGCCTCGACAACCCGGACCGGATCATCAGACCCTGAAGCGTGCCACCACCTGATTCAGCTCGCCGGCCAGGCGCGACAGTTCATTGCTGGACGCGCTGATCTGGTTGGCACCCGAAGACGATTGCAGCGACAGGTCGCGGATGTTGACGATGTTGCGGTCCACTTCCCGGGCCACTTGCGCTTGCTCCTCGGCGGCGCTGGCGATGACCAGGTTGCGTTCGGAGATTTCATTGATCGACGAGGTGATCCGGTACAGCGATTCGCCCGCGCCCTGCGCCAGCTCCAGGGTTTCGCTGGCGCGTGAACGACTGACCAGCATCGATTGCAGCGCATCACTGGAGCCGCTGCGCATGGTCGACACCATCTTGTCGATTTCCAGTGTCGATTGCTGCGTGCGATGGGCCAGCGCACGAACCTCGTCCGCCACGACCGCAAAACCACGGCCGGACTCACCGGCGCGGGCCGCTTCGATGGCCGCGTTGAGCGCCAGCAGATTGGTCTGTTCGGCGATGGAGCGAATCACGTCCAGCACTTTGCCGATGTCCTGGGACCGATCGGCCAGGTTCTGCACCAGCTCGGAGGTGTGCTGCACGTTGCCGGACAGCGTCTGAATCGAATTGACCGTGTCGATGACGCGAGCCTGTCCGTCCTTGGCTGCGCTGTTGGACTCACTGGAGGCCTGCGAGGTGGACACTGCGTTGCGCGCCACTTCCTCGACCGCCGAGGTCATCTCGTTGACAGCGGTGGCCGCCTGCTCGATCTCGGCGTTCTGCTGATGCAGACCGCGATGGCTGTCCTCGGTGACCGAATTGAGTTCGGTCGCCGCTGAGGCCAGTTGACTGGCCGAGCTGCCGATCAGGCTCAAGGTCGAACGCAGATTGTTCTGCATCGCCTGCAAGGCTTTGAGCAATCGGGTCACTTCATCCTTGCCCTCGACGCGGATGTCGTGGGTCAGGTCGCCTTTGGCGACGTATTCGGCGGCGCCTACCGCCTCTTCCAGCGGGCGAATGATGCTGCGCGTCAGCCACAGCGCCAGGACAATGGTCGCCAGCGCGGCAATCAACACGAACACCAGCACGATGTCACGGGAATGGTCGTATTGCGCCTGGGCCGCAGCCCCTTCGAGCTCGACCTGGCGGGAGTAGAAATCACCCAGATCGCCCAGTTGCGTGCCAGAGTTGTCGACCACGGTTTTCATGTCGACCAGCAGCAGCGTATTGAGGGCCTTCAGATCGCCGCTCTCGGCCAGCACGAAAGACTGCGCCAGTGCGCGCTGGTAGTCGGCCAGGGTCGCGCGGAATTTGTCGTAGAGGACTTTTTCCTGAGGCGTATCGACGAACGTGTCCAGGCTTGCCAGTTTGTCGGCCAGCACCTTGGCGCGGGCATCCATCTGCCCCTTGTACGTGCTGACGTTTTTCGGGTCGGTGTCCAGGGCCATGCGCAGTGAGATCGTGCGGATGCGCAGCATGGCTTCACGGATATCGTTCACCAGCCGCATGCTCGGCATCCAGTTGCTCTCGACCGCCACTTCGCTCTGGCGAATGGTGGACATCTGGCTGAGGGCAAACCAGCCCAGCAACGCGACAAGCAGGGAAATCAGGGTAAACCCAAGGCCCGCGCGACGGGCGATGGTCAGGTTGCGTAGGTTCATGACCGTTTGCTCATTGTTATCAGGGACAGCGAATGTCGTCGTATGACTATCGCTTATCGACGCTGCCCAGCGCTTCTTGAGGGCCCGGACGATGAAGAATCCGAACGCCTGTTCGAGAAAACTTCGAACTACAACCCACGGGACGGTCTAGACGAAGGATGTCGACGATCCGACCGATCAAGGAGGTAACAGCATGCATCTTGAAGGTTCCTGCCATTGCGGCGCGGTGGAGTTCAGCCTGACCAGCGTTCACCCCTACCCCTATCAACGTTGCTATTGCTCGATCTGCCGCAAGACACAAGGCGGCGGAGGCTATTCGATCAACCTGGGCGGAGATGCCAAAAGCCTGAAAGTCAAAGGCAAGAACAGCATCGCCATCTATCACGCCAAGATGCGCGATGAGGCTCACCATCACGTTCACACCAGCAGCGCCGAGCGGCATTTCTGCAAGCAGTGCGGCAGCGGCCTGTGGTTGTTCAGCCCTGAATGGCCCGAGCTGATCCACCCGTTTGCATCGGCCATCGACACCCCGCTGCCGACGCCGCCCGAGCACACTCACCTGCTGCTGGATTCGAAGGCTTCGTGGGTCGACGTTCAGGCGGGCCCGAACGACCAGCTGTTCGAGCAGTACCCGCAAGAATCGATCGCCGACTGGCACGAGCGGCTGGGTCTGGTGCGCTGATGCCGGCTGATGGGTGACCGGCGCTGACTTGCCAAATTGTCTGAACCTCTGCACAGGCGCCCCACTCCCAACAGAAAGCCCGGGAGGAACATCAAATGCCTATGCATCGAGTCGCTAGCCTGGCCGATCTTCGTCGAGATCGGGGCCTTCAGGTTGAAGTTGGCGAGAAAAAGGTCGTATTGCTGCGCCATGGCGATGAGGTTCGCGCCTATCAGGGCGAATGCCCTCATGCAGGCGCACCGCTGGCCGAGGGGGCGGTCTGTAATGGGCATCTGATTTGCCCGTGGCACAAAGCAGAATTCGCCGTCGAAGATGGCCACTTGTGTGAGCCGCCTGCCCTGGATGCGCTGACTCGCTATACGACGCAGGTGATCGAAGGGCAGGTTCATGTCGATGATCAAGCGATCGTTGCCGAGCCACGATCGCTGCCCGACGATTCGCGCTGCTTCATCGTCATCGGTGCGGGAGCGGCGGGCACCGCGGCGGTGTGCGCACTGAGGGAGAAAGGCTTCAACGGACGCCTGTTGCTGGTTGATCGCGAGCGCGACCCGGGTTACGACCGCACCGCGTTGAGCAAATTTGTCCTGTCCGCCGACATGCAGCCTGACGATACGCCGCCGCTTCGAGACGAAGCGTTCTACGAGGCCAACGGTATCGAGCGGATTCAGGGTGAGGTAATGAAGCTGGACGTCGTCAACAAGCGGCTGACGCTGGCAGATGGTCGGCGTTTCGCCTATGACGCCGCCCTGATCACCACCGGCGGTGAGCCGCGCGCGCTGCCGCTGATCGGCGCCGACCTGCCGCAGGTTCTGACCCTGCGCAGCCGCGAGGATGCGAAGAAGATCCTGGCCGCTGCACAGCCCGGTCGTCACGCGTTGATCGTCGGCGACAGTTTCATCGGTCTGGAGGCAGCCTCGGCGTTGCGCAAGCACGGCGTCGAGGTGACCATTCTGGCGCGCCACGAAGTGCCCTTCGCCGCACAACTGGGCGAGCGCATCGGCAAAGCGATCCGCAGCCTGCACGAACGCAACGGCGTGCTGTTCCGTACCCATGTCGAGATCAGTCGCTTTCAGGGCGATGGCGTGAACGGCAAGAAACAGTTGCAGACGGCGGTGCTGAACAATGGAGAACGATTGCCCGTCGATCTGGCGTTGATCGGCATCGGCGTGTCGCCGGCCACGCATTACATTGACGGACTGCAGCTCGAGAAGGACGGCTCGCTCGCCGTCGACGATGGCATGCATGCCGGAAAGGATGTATGGGCAGCAGGTGATCTGGCCACCTTTCCGTACGATCAAAAACCCCAGCGCATCGAGCACTGGCGACTGGCGCAACAACAGGCACGCATCGCCGCCGGCAACATGCTGGGCGGCGACCGGCATTACACCGACGTTCCGTTCTTCTGGACGTATCACTTCGAGAAGCGACTGGACTACCTTGGTCATGCCGACGAATGGGATGAGATCGTCTATCTTGGCGAACCCGAAACGTTCGAGTTTCTGGCGCTGATGTGCAAAGAGGGCGTGGTCGCGGCTGCGGTGGGCTGTGAGCGAGAGCGGCAGATGGCGCTGCTCGCCGAGCGCCTCAAGCAACCACTGTTCAAGGACGAAGCATTGATGCTGATTCGCCAGATGGACGAGTAATGGTCAGACCTGCAATGACAACAACAGGCAAGTGGAGAGTGAAATGAGCAAAGAATCCAACCGTGACGACCTTGATCACAAGCCCGAGAACGCCGGCAAGGTCGGCGAAGAGCACAAGCAGCTGAATCAGCAAGGAGAGCAGGACCGTCACCCTGGCACGCCTGCGGATCCGAAAGAGCAGAATCGCAGCAAACCGTGAACGCGCAGGGCCGCAACGACTCGGTTGCGGCCCTTTCATGGCTCAGCCTCGACCGACTGCCTGTTGGCGCTGGCAGCGCCGACCGCGGTGCTGCTGAACCTGAGGCTGGGGCTGCTGTAGCTGCGGCGCGGCTGTCTCGTCCACGTCTGACGCCTTCTCCACCTTTATCCACCATGCCTGACCCCGGCTGGGGTACTGCAGGTAAAACGGCTGGCCCATCTCGGGTGTGGTGATGGAAATGCTGCGATCCCAAGCCAACGCGAGAATCCGGTCAAACGGCTCGTGCCAGGCGTGCATCGCCAGGTCGAAGGTTCCATTGTGAATCGGCAACAGCCATTTTCCGCGCAGATCGACGTGCGCCTGCAATGTCTCCTCCGGCTGCATGTGCACGTCGGGCCACTCAACGTTGTAAGCGCCGGTCTCCATCAGGGTCAGGTCGAATGGCCCGTACTGTTCGCCGATCAGCTTGAAGCCGTCGTGGTACCCGGTGTCACCACTGAAGAAAATGCGTTGCTCGCCATCGAGCATTACCCATGAACACCACAGCGTGCGGTTGCCGTCGCTCAAGCTGCGGCCGGAAAAATGCTGCGCTGGCGTGGCGACGAAGCGGATGCCGTGGATCTCGGTGGACTGCCACCAGTTCAGTTGCCGGACCTTCTCGGCCGGCACACCCCACTCGATCAGCGTGTCCCCGACGCCCAGCGGCGCAATGAAATGCTCGGCCTTGTCCTTGAGCACCTGGATGGTCATATGGTCCAGATGGTCATAATGGTTGTGCGAAAGGATCACCGCTTTGAGCGGCGGCAGGTCGGCCAGGCTGATCGGCGGCTGGTGAAAACGTCGAGGGCCGGCCCATTGGATCGGCGAGGCGCGCTCGGCAAACACCGGATCGGTGAGGAAGTACTGATTGCGCAGTTTGAGCAGCACCGTCGAATGGCCCAGGCGGTAGACCGTGTTGTCCGGCGCCGCGAGCAATTGCTGGCGAGACAGGGGCTGCACCGGAATTTCGCCGACCGGGCGGGTGTGACGGGGTTTGTTGAAGGTCGCGTTCCAGAAAATGCGCAGGGTCTTGAGAAATCCGGAGCGCTTCATCGGCTTGTGATTGAGATAGCGGCCCTCAGACCGGGACAGAACAGGCAGTGAGGAAGCGGTATCGAGGTTTTTTTCGGTCGAGGCCATGATGTGCTGACTCCATGGAACGGGTGGAGGTTTCCGCGACAGCAAACGCTGTGCAGAATGTTGCAAACGACGGAAAGAAGTAAGCGGGAAGTTGTAACAGCGCTTTACACTACACAGTGTAGTTTCAAGCTTGCACGATCTTCAAATGGAAGTAAACTGTTCAGTGTAATTTTATTGCTGGGGTGCTTTGCCAGTACGGCCCCTGCACAACCTCTTAGAAGCGAAGCCATGACCGCCCCCTTGCGACTGACCGACCGAAAACGTGAATCTATCGTGCAGGCAGCGATTGCCGAATTCCGCGACAACGGTTTCGAGGTCACCAGCATGGACCGCATCGCGGCCCGCGCCGAGGTGTCCAAACGCACGGTGTACAACCACTTCCCGAGCAAGGAAGAGCTTTTTTCCGAGATGCTTCACCGTCTGTGGGCCAGTGCCGCGGCTCAGCCCGATGCTGCCTATCGGCCGGGTGTCCCGTTGCGGGCGCAATTGCGCGACTTGCTCAACGCCAAGATGGCACTTCTGGGCGACAGCAATTTTCTCGACCTGGCGCGCGTGGCCATCGGCGCGACGATACATTCTCCCGAGCGCGCGCAGGCGTGGGTCAACCGGCTCAACCAGCGCGAGGAAACCTTCACAGTCTGGGTGCGCGGCGCCCAGCAGGACGGCCGCTTGAAAGCCGTCGAACCGGGTTTTGCCGCCTCGCAGATTCACGCCTTGCTCAAAGCGTTTGCCTTCTGGCCGCAGGTGACGCTCAACGAGCCCATGCTGACGCCTGAAAAGCAGGAGGCCGTGGTCGAGTCGGCGCTGGACCTCTTCCTCTGCTGGTACGAACTGCCCGCCAGCCCTTGCGCTTAACGGCTGGCCAACACACGCTCGACGATCTGCCGACGGGCCAGCAACCCCGCTGAGGCGCGCTCACTGGCGACAGCCAGGACATGGGCTGGCGCGGTTTCGGGACGGCCGGAGTCAAACGGCGGCGCAGGGGCGTACTCCAGTTGCAGCTGAATGACCTGGGATTTTTCCGGATCGAAGATCTCTGCGATCAGGGTCAGGGCAAAGTCGATACCCGCCGTCACGCCGCCGCCAGTCATCAGATTGCCATCGCGCACGACCCGCTCCTTGACCGGGATCGCGCCAAACGACTCAAGCAACGAATGAGACGCCCAATGCGTGGTGGCGCGTTTGCCCTGCAGCAGGCCGGCAGCGCCCAGCACCAAGGCACCAGTGCAGACCGACGTGACGTATTGCGCGGTCGTGGCTTGCGCCTTGATGAAAGCCAGCGTCTCGGCGTCTTCCAGCAAGGCATCGATACCGACCCCGCCCGGGATGCAGATCACGTCCAGATCCGGGCAATCGGCGAACGTGCGGGTGGGCACCAGCGTCAGCCCGGTGCTGGACTGCAATGGTTCAAGGTTTTTCCACACCAGATGCACGGTGACACCCGGCATCGTGGCGAACACTTCATAAGGGCCAGTGAGATCCAGTTGCTGGACCTTCGGGAACACCAGCAGACCGATGTGCAATGTCATGGAGTTTCTCCTGAATGGATGAGCGCAGGCGTCACCCGAAAAAGACGCGACTTCCGCTGATGGGTGGACGAGCCCACTGTAGCCAGATACGCTCTGGCGGATACGCCATATCACCCACATTTCACGCCACGCCATAGCGAGTTTGCCATGCCCGAGCCATCAAGACCGGTGCACATTCTGGCCTTTCCCAATGTTCAACTGCTGGACGTCACCGGCCCCTTGCAGGTCTTTGCGTCGGCGAACGTGCAGCTGCAGGAAAACGGCCAGACGGCGCATTACTCCCCGCGCGTCGTCGCCGCTCAGGACGGCAGCGTGGTGTCCTCATCCGGGCTCGGCCTGCTCACGGATCCGCTGCCGGAAACGGCATCCGACACGCTGATCGTCGCCGGAGGCAAGGGCGTGCACACGGCCCTGACGGATCAGCGCCTGTTGCAGTGGGTGCGCGCTCAGGCTGCCGGCGCCCGGCGCGTAGCCTCGGTGTGCACCGGCACATTCATGCTTGCCGAGGCGGGCGTGATCGACGGACAGCGGGTGGTCACTCACTGGGATAGCTGCGCAAGGCTCGCCGAGCGCTATCCACAGTTGCAGGTCGACCCGGAACCGATTTTCATCAATCGGGGCAAACTCTGGACATCAGCAGGCGTCACGGCCGGTATCGACCTGGCACTGGCGATGGTGGAAGCGGACCTGGGCCGCGCCGTGGCACTGGCGGTGGCCCGGGATCTGGTGGTGTTCCTCAAGCGGCCGGGCGGTCAGTCGCAGTTCAGCACCGCGCTGTCGATGCAACACGCCACGCGCAGTCAGGACAGTCGGTTTGGCGATCTGCACGCCTGGATCCTCGATAACCTGGCCAGCGATCTGTCGGTGCCTACCCTCGCCGCACAAGTCGGCATGAGCGAACGCAGCTTCGTGCGCCACTACCGCGCCCACACCGGCAACACCCCGGCGCGGGCCATTGAGCAACTGCGCGTGGAGGCCGCCAGGCGCTTGCTCGGCGACAGTGCGATGCCGATCAAACGCATCGCCGATCGTTGCGGCTTCGGCAGCGAAGAGACCTTACGCCGCAGCTTCATGCGCGCAGTGTCCGTCACCCCTCAAGCCTATCGGGAACGCTTCAGCGCAAGGTGACGCGTCTGCCCGCAGGGACATTCTTCACGAATGAATTCACGCCCTTGGCGTCATCGCCGGTTACAGACATGTGCATCGCCGCGCTGCCAATCGTAACCCTGGCAATCAGGCCGGCCCCGTGCGCAGCGGCTTGCGTCCGTCAGCAGTGGTCGCGCAAGAAATTAATTTTCATAAATTGATATCTTTATCGTTTTTCGTGTAATTTAATTTTCATCACGAAACCAGAGATAACAATAATGCCTGCCTGTGATCGTCTCAGCTTTGCCCTTTTCTCGCCCTGTGAGCCTTTGCAACATCTACTGCCGAGCGTTTTTTCAACGCCTGAAATCGCCGCGCCAGAACGCCGCCGGTGCCAGGCCTGACATCCCCTCTTCTCAGCAAGGAACCGTTGCATGCCCCCTTCTACCGGCCTGTCTCTGTTGGCCTACGCCGCTGTCGCGATCATTGCGCTGATCGTCCTCATCGCGCGCTTCCGGCTCAATCCATTCGTCGTCATCACCCTGGTTTCCGTGGGCCTGGCACTGGTGGCGGGGATGCCCGCCAATGCCGTGGTCGCCTCTTACGAGGGCGGCGTCGGTAAAACCCTGGGCCACATTGCGCTGGTCGTGGCGCTGGGCACCATGCTGGGCAAGATGATGGCCGAATCCGGGGGCGCCGAACGGGTGGCCCGAACGCTGATCGACCGTTTTGGTGAGCGAAACGCGCACTGGGCAATGGTCTGCATTGCCTTTCTGGTCGGCCTGCCGCTGTTTTTCGAAGTCGGCTTCGTGCTGCTGGTGCCGATCGCATTTACCGTCGCCCGTCGGGTCGGCGTGTCGATTCTGATGGTCGGCCTGCCAATGGTCGCCGGCCTGTCGGTGGTGCATGCGCTGGTGCCGCCGCACCCGGCGGCAATGCTGGCCGTCCAGGCGTATCAGGCGTCGGTGGGCCAGACGCTGTTTTATGCCATTCTCATCGGCATTCCCACCGCGATCATCGCCGGCCCCATCTACGCGCGCTTCATCGTGCCGCGCATTCACTTGCCCGTGGAAAACCCGCTCGCCAGACAATTCCTCGAACGCGAGCCACGCGAACAGCTGCCCGGCTTTGCCATCACCATGGCGACCATCCTGCTGCCGGTCGTTCTGATGCTGCTGGGCGGCTGGGCCAATCTGATCTCGACGCCCGGCAGCGCGTTCAACAGTTTCCTGGCCTTCATCGGCAACTCGGTCATCGCCCTGTTGCTGGCCACCTTGCTAAGCTTCTGGACACTGGGCATCGCCCAAGGCTTCAACCGCGACGCGATCCTCAGATTCACTCAGGAATGCCTCGCTCCAACGGCGAGCATCACGCTTCTGGTCGGCGCAGGTGGCGGGCTGAACCGGATTCTTGTCGACAGCGGGGTGACCCAGGAAATCGTCGGTCTGGCTCAGGACTTTCACCTCTCGCCGCTGCTGATGGGCTGGCTGTTCGCAGCGCTGATGCGCGTCGCGACAGGTTCGGCCACGGTGGCCATGACCACGGCATCAGGGATCGTCGCACCGGTTGCGCTGGGCCTGGAGTATCCGCACCCTGAACTGCTGGTGCTGGCCACCGGCGCGGGTTCAGTGATCTTCTCCCACGTCAATGACGGCGGTTTCTGGCTGATCAAGGAGTATTTCAACATGACCGTGGCGCAGACCTTCAAAACCTGGACAGTGCTGGAAACGCTCATTTCGGTGATCGCCTTCGCCCTGACCCTCGGGCTGGCGCAGGTGCTCTGAGTGGACATTCTTTACCAGATCCGCGCCCGCCAGGACTCCTTCAGCGCCGGCGAAGGTCGCATCGCCCGGCTGATTCTCAGCGATGTTGCCTTCTGCGCCAGCGCCAGCCTGGACGAACTCGCCGCCCGCGCCGAAGTGAGCAGCGCCACGCTGTCGCGCTTCGCCCGCACGGTGGGCTGCAAGGATCTGCGTGACCTGCGTCTGCAACTGGCCCAGGCCAGCGGCGTTGGCAGCCGCTTTCTCAAGCCGGAGCAGGCGCCGGAGCAATCGGCGTTCTTCACCCGGATCGTCGGGGACATCGAGTCGACCCTGCGTCAGCATCTGGCGGGCTTTGACGAGGCGCGTTTCAAGGCGGCGGTCGCCCTGCTGACGCCCGCACGCATGATCCACAGCTTCGGCATGGGGGGTGCTTCCAGCCTGTGCAGCGAAGAACTGCAGACCCGTCTGGTGCGCCTGGGTTACCCCATTGCCGCCAGCCGCGATCCGGTGATGATGCGCCTGATCGCCGCGACCCTCGGCCCGGATCACAGCCTTATCGTCTGCTCGCTCAGCGGACGTACGCCCGAGTTGCTCGATGCCACGCGGCTGGCGCGCAGCTATGGCGCGAAGGTCCTGGCGATCACCCTGCCCGGCTCACCCCTGGCGGAACTCGCCGATGTGTTGCTGCCGCTGCAGATTGCCGAAACCAACTTCATCTATAAACCCACGGCGGCGCGTTACGGCCTGCTGCTGACCATCGATGTGCTTGCCACGGAACTCGCGCTCACGGCCCCGGATGACAATCAGGAACGCCTGCGCCGGATCAAACTGGCGCTCGATGACTACCGCGGCGGTGACGACGGCCTGCCGCTTGGAGACTGAACCATGCTTTACGATCTGATCATTCGCGACGCGCTGGTGATCGACGGCAGCGACACGCCGGGTTACCGCGCCGATGTGGCGATTCGCGAAGGCCGCATCCAGCGCATCGGCGAGCTGAGCGATGTCTCGGCGAACGAAGAAATCAATGCGGCGGGTCGAGTATTGGCGCCCGGTTTCATCGACGTGCACACCCACGACGATACGGTGGTTATCCGCCAGCCGGACATGTTGCCGAAGATCACCCAGGGCGTGACGACCGTGATCGTCGGCAACTGCGGCATCAGCGCATCACCCGTGACGCTGGCGGGCGATCCGCCTGATCCGATGAATCTGCTGGGCCCGGCAAGCGCGTTCGTCTACCCGCGCTTCAGCGACTATCGCGCGGCGGTCGACAAGGCGCGACCTGCAGTCAATGTCGCCGCCTTGATCGGCCATACGGCGCTGCGCAGCAATCACCTGGACGAGCTGTTGCGCACGGCGCGCCCCGAGGAGATCGGCGCCATGCGCGAGCAACTGCGCGACAGCCTGGAACACGGCGCGCTGGGGCTTTCCACCGGTCTGGCCTACGCATCGGCCAACGCGGCGGACACGGACGAGGTCAAGCAGCTGGCCGAAGAGCTGACCGCGTTTGGCGCGGTCTACACCACGCATTTGCGCAGCGAGTTCGAGCCGGTGCTGGAGGCGATGGATGAAGCGTTCGATATCGGCCGGCACGCGCAATCGCCTGTGGTGATCTCCCACCTGAAATGCGCGGGCGCCGGCAACTGGGGGCGAAGCCCACAACTGCTGGCCGCGCTGGAGAACGCCGCGCGGAATCACCCGGTCGGTTGCGATTGCTACCCCTACGCGGCCAGCTCTTCGACGCTTGACCTCAAGCAGGTGACCGACGCTTTCCGCATCACCATCACCTGGTCCACGCCGCACCCGGATCAGGGCGGCCGCGATCTGAAGGACATCGCCGCAGACTGGGGCCTGTCCCTGCTGGACGCCGCGCGCCAGTTGCAACCGGCGGGCGCGGTGTACTACGGCATGGACGAACAGGACGTCCAGCGCATCATGAAACATCCGCTGTCGATGATCGGCTCCGACGGGCTGCCTGAGGATCCGTTTCCGCACCCGCGTCTGTGGGGCGCCTTTCCTCGGGTGTTAGGGCATTTCAGTCGCGATCTCGGGCTGTTTGCGCTGCACACTGCCGTGCACAAGATGACCGGCCTGACCGCCACCCGCTTTGGCCTGCATGAGCGTGGCTTCGTGAGGGAGGGTTATTGGGCCGATCTGGTGCTGTTCGATGCCGAAACCGTGCAGGATGTCGCCGACTTCAAGGAGCCCAAGCGTGCTGCGCAAGGAATCGACGGGGTTTGGGTCAATGGCCGCCTGAGCTACGCGAACGGCCAGCCGCAAGGTGAGCGACACGGGCGTTTTCTGCCCCGCAGCGGCTCACTGGTGTCAGGGTTCGGACAGCCCCGAACCTGACTCGGACCCTGACTTGGCCGCTATTACCTGCTCGTGATGAACATCCCACAGAGAAGACGCGATCTGCCTGCAAGCCCGGATCAACCGGGCGTTCCAGCTCAAACGCCATCGACCTGTGGGCGCGAAGCATCGCAATGCGGCCGATTGATTCAGCGAGCCATCAACCCACGATCACGCCTCGGCATTCGCCGAAGCCGATGCTCACTTCGCCGTCTCTGCGGCAGCGCGCTTTGAGGATCACCTCGTCGCCTGCCTCGAGAAACCTGCGGGTCTCGCCGCCCGGCAGTTGCACTTCCTGTTTTCCCCCTTCGGTCATTTCCAGCAGGCTTCCGAACTGTCCCGCCTGTGGGCCGGACAATGTGCCGGTGCCGAACAGATCACCAGGTTGCAGAGTACAACCGTTGACACTGTGGTGCGCGACCATCTGCGCCACGGTCCAGTACATGTTCAAGGTATTGCTCAGCGCCAGACGAACCGGTGCGACGCCCTGCTCGCGCATGGTTGCCGTTGCGAGCAGCACCTCAAGCTCGATGTCCAGCGCGCCGCTCTGCTGATCCTGTGCGTCGAGCAGGTACGCCAGCGGCTGCGGATCGCCTGCGGCCCGTACGGGCTGAGCGCTGCGAAACGGCGCAAGCGCCTCGGCGGTCACCACCCACGGGGAAATGCTGGTGGCGAAACTCTTGGACAGAAAGGGTCCCAGCGGCTGGTACTCCCACGCCTGCAGATCCCGCGCCGACCAATCGTTGAGCAGGCAGAAACCCGCAATGTGCCGGCCTGCATCGGCAATCCCGATGGCTTCGCCCTGCGCATTGCCCGGGCCCATCCAGACCCCGACTTCCAGTTCGTAATCCAGCCGCTTGCTTGGTCCGAAGGTCGGCTGGTCTGCGCCCGGTGCCAGGGTCTGACCATTCGGGCGTCTGACGGGCGTGCCCGATACGCACAACGTCGAAGCACGACCGTGATAGGCGATCGGCACATACTTGTAGTTCGGCAACAATGGATTGTCGGGGCGGAACAGCTTGCCAACGTTCGTCGCGTGATGAATACCGACATAAAAGTCGGTGTAATCGCCGACCTGCGCAGGCAGGTGCATCCGACACTCGCTCATTGGCAGCAGCAATCGCTCGCCCATGGTTTGCAGGCGCTCACGCTGGGGATTCGCTTCGTCCAGCAGATGAAGCAGTTCGTTGCGCAGGGCCTGTCGCGCTGACGCACCGAGCGCAAAAAAATCATTGAGCTGAGCGCGACTCGCGGCCTCGGCCGCCAGACGCGCGGCCCCTTGGAACAGGCTGGCATCCAGTGCCGCCTGAAGGTCGAAGATGAAGTCGCCAATGGCGACGCCGCCGCGCCGGTTCGAATTCGCCTGGCTGAACACCCCGAACGGCAGGTTTTGCAGCGGGAAATCCGGGTGATCGTTGGCGCTCGTTACCCAACTGCGCGGGTGTGTGGGAATGCTCATCGTGGGCTGTCCATATCGAAGGGTTTGAAGGTTCGGGCAATGCCGTCCCAACACGCGTCGTAATCGCTCTGCAGCTGCGGGCACTCGAGAGCCTGTCGGCTGGGACGCAGGACGCGGCCGGTCTCGAACATGAACGCCATGGTCTGTTCGATCTTGTGCGGTTTGAGGTCGGCGGCGATGGCCTTTTCAGCGCTGGCATTGTCGGGCCCGTGAGCACTCATGCAGTTGTGCAGGGACGCGCCGCCAGGCATGAAGCCTTGCGCCTTGGCGTCGTAGGCGCCGTCGATGAGGCCCATGAATTCATTCATCAGATTGCGGTGAAACCACGGTGGCCGGAAGGTTTTTTCGGCAACCATCCAGCGCGGCGGGAAGATCACGAAATCGACGTTGGCCTGACCATGGACCGCACCCGGCGAGGTCAGCACCGTGAAAATCGACGGGTCCGGATGGTCGTAGCTGACAGTGCCGAGGGTGTTGAACCGGCGCAGGTCGTATTTGTACGGCACGTTGTTTCCGTGCCAGGCGACGACGTCGAAAGGTGAATGCGTCAGCGTAGTCGACCACAGTTCACCGAGAAACTTCTGCACCAGTAAGGTAGGCCGGGTGCTGTCTTCGAACTGCGCCACCGGCACCTGAAAATCCCGAGGATTGGCCAGGCCATTGCTGCCGATCGGCCCAAGATCCGGCAGCCGCAGCGCACAACCATGGTTTTCGCAGACATAGCCCCGCGCCGACCCGTCGAGCAACTGGACACAGAATTTCAACCCGCGAGGCAGAACGGCGATCTCCTGAGGCTCGACGTCGAGCACGCCCAGTTCGGTGACGATACGCAAGCGACCCTGCTGCGGGACGACCAGCCATTCACCGTCAGCGTTGAAAAAAGCCCGCTGCATGGACTGGTTGGCGGCGTATACGTACACGCTGACGCCATCGGCCTGATCGGCGGACGAAGTGCGGGCCAGCGCGATAAGGCCGTCGATGAAATCGGCAGGCGTGGCGGGAATGTCGAACGCGTTCCAGCGCAGGCGATTGGGCGTGACAGGGCCCTGCTCCTGACCACGAATCTGCCGCTCCAGCCGGCAGTAACGTGGATGAGCCGCCGACGGCGCGATACGGTAGAGCCAGGTCCGTCGGGCTTCCGCGCGGGGCACCGTGAACGCCGTGCCCGAGAATTGCTCGGCGTAGAGTCCGAGCGGATGGCGCTGCGGCGAGTTCTGCCCTGTCGGCAAGCCGCCGGGCAAAGCCTCGCTGCTGAACTGATTGCCGAAGCCGGATTGATACTTCAAAGCGTCGGACACAGGTGCTGTGAACATCTCGACCTCTTGTTTTTATTTTACGTAAGCGGATTACGCATAACGTAATTTGAGTTTGCCGGACGGTCAAGCTATAAAGCAGCCTTTCCAGACCGGCGCACGCCCCGCTCATGACTGAACAATCCGCAAGCCCCGCAGGCCCGCGCCAACAGAAAGTGCAGTCTGCCGAAGTCGGCGTCGGCATTCTCAAGGCGCTGGCCGAACTCGCGCCCGCCACCTCGTTGTCCAGGCTCGCCGAATACGTGGGCATGCCCGCCAGCAAGGTGCATCGGTATTTGCAGGCGCTGGTCGACAGCGGCTTTGCCGAGCAGGACCCGGTGACCAACCACTATCGTCTGGGCCGCTCGGCGTTGCAGGTTGGCCTTGCTGCGCTAAGCCAACTGGACGTGCTGAAGATTGCTGCACCCGAACTCAGTGCACTGCGTGACGGGCTCAATGAAACGTGCTTCCTCGCGGTGTGGGGCAACAAAGGCCCCACGGTTGTGTATGTTGAGCAATCGCTGGGCGCGGTGACGCTGGTCACGCAGATCGGCTCGGTCCTGCCGCTGCTCGGTTCCTCGACAGGTCTGGTGTTCGACACCTTTCTCTCCCCCGCCGAAACGGCAGCGCTCAGGCAAGCGGAAGCGGCTGCACTGAACGCAAAACAGCTGAAGGACATCGACCGCCATATCGAAGAAATCCGCAGCACCGGCGTGCATCAGATTCATGGCCTGCTCATGGCGGGCGTCAACGCTGTGTCATCGCCGGTGTTCGCCATGGGCAGCAAGTTGATGGGCGTGGTGACGGTGGTGGGTTCGGCATCGGTGCTCACCGGCGAACGTCAGGCGCTGGCGGCGCAGCAGCTGCTGAAGACCGCCCGGGCAATCAGCGCCCGGATGGGCGGTGACATGCCGAAGCTCTGAGCGCTGTCGGATCAAACGTGCCGGAATGAGCCCGGCCTCGGCGGCGGTGCAGCGCAGACGTCCTGTCAGTCACCACCGGCGCGAGCCGAGCAATCAGGTGATCAATCCGCCGTCAAAACCCCACGTCGCAACTGGTCGCGCTCGATCGATTCGAACAGCGCCTTGAAATTGCCCTCGCCAAAGCCGTCGTCGCCTTTGCGCTGAATGAATTCGAAGAATACCGGCCCCATCAGCGTTTCCGAAAAGATCTGCAGCAGCAGGCGCCGATTGCCGCCTTCCGCGTTCCCGTCGAGCAGGATGCCCCGCGCCTTGAGCTCGTGCTCGGGCTCGCCGTGGTTCGGCAGACGGCCTTCGAGCATTTCGTAGTAAGTGTCCGGCGGCGCGGTCATGAACCGCATGCCCAGCGCTTTGAGCCGATCCCAGGTGTCGATCAGGTCTTCGGTGAAAAAGGCCACGTGCTGAATGCCTTCGCCGTTGAACTTCATCAGGAATTCTTCGATCTGCCCGGCCCCTTTGGAGGATTCCTCATTGAGCGGGATGCGAATCATGCCGTCCGGCGCCGTCATCGCCTTGGACGTCAGACCGGTGTACTCGCCTTTGATATCGAAGTAACGAATCTCCCGGAAATTGAACAGCTTCTCGTAGAAATTCGCCCAATACGCCATGCGACCGCGATAGACGTTGTGGGTCAGGTGATCGATGAATTGCAGCCCTGCACCCGCGGGATGACGATCGACACCTTCGATGAACACGAAGTCGATGTCGTAGATGGACGTGCCCTCGCCGAAGCGGTCGATCAGGTACAGCGGCGCGCCGCCGATGCCCTTGATGGCCGGCAATCGCAGCTCCATCGGGCCGGTTGCGATTTCAACCGGTTGAGCGCCGAGCTCCAGCGCACGTTTGTAGGCCTGCTGCGAATCCTTGACCCGGAATGCCATCCCGCACAGGGAAGGACCGTGCTCGGCAGCGAAGTAGGACGCTTCGCTGTGAGGTTCATTGTTGAGGATGATGTTGATGGCGCCCTGACGGTACAGCGCCACGTTCTTGGATCGGTGATGGGCGACCTTGGTAAAGCCCATCATCTGAAACACGGGCTCAAGGACATCTGGAACCGGCGAGGCAAATTCGATGAATTCGAAGCCCATCAGGCCCATCGGGTTTTCGTAGAGATCGGTCACGGTCTTGCTCCTGCTGAAAAGTGGAATGCACAACGGCGGGCATTACCGTTCAGCGGGAGGCGCACAGGAAATTCCCCGTACACTGCGGGCGAGGAAGTCGCCGAATATCAACTGCAGACCGAAGATTTTCATGTAGGAAAGGTTACTCCGGCTTGTCCGATTGCGCATCAGGATGGGCTTGCTGAAAAGCCGGATGCTGCAACGCCAGCGCTTCCACCCGACAGATGCGCGGGAAGGCGCTCAGGTCGACATTGAAACGTCGGGCGGCGTACAGCTGCGGCAGCAGGTACGCATCTGCCAGGCCGACCTGGCCGAAACAGAAGCCTTCATCGTCGATCAAGGCTTCGACGGCAGCGAAACCCTGAGTGATCCAGTGCCCGATCCACGCGCCGACATCCCCTTCATCATGCCCCAGACCGCGCAGCCGGTTGAGCACCGCCACGTTGTGCAAGGGATGAATGTCACAGCCGATCAGCGCGGCGACCTCGCGATGCCGTGCCCGGGCCAGAAGGTCAGTCGGCAACAACGCAGGTTCCGGTGAGTGTTCTTCAAGGTATTCGATGATTGCCATGGACTGGATGACAACCTGACCGCTGTCGAGCCTGAGGGCGGGCACGCGGCCTTGCGGATTGATTGCCAGATATTCCGGCTCGTGGTGCTCGCCGCCGTCCCGGATCAGATTGACCGGAATCGCGGTGACTTCGAGCCCCTTCAGCGCCAGGGCGATACGCACCCTGTAGCTGGAGGTAGATCGGTAGTAAGTGAAGAGATCCACGGGAAGGCCTGTCTTGTTGTTATTGTCGTAAACCGTTTACGCATTGCGTAAATTGCGACATTGGCCTGCGGCTGTCAAGGTCAGGTCCAGCCCTCCAGTCGCAAAGTCGCGCGGACCAGCCGCTGCTCCTCGTTTTCGATCTCCCGCAGGTTGTCGCAGATGCTCTGAATGTGCGCGACGGCGGCCTTGCGCGCCTGTTCCGGCAAGCGTCCGGTGACGGCGTTGTAAAGCCGCGCATGGTGCCGGTCGATCTGGCGTTTCTGCGCTTCACGGTGGTAGAGGTTGTTGACCGAGGCAAATACCGTGTTGAGCAACAGATCGGTGAGCGAGCGCAACGTCTGGACCAGCACCGGGTTGTGCGATGCCTCGCAGATCGCCAGATGGAATGCGTGATCCAGCCGCGCGTGTTCGGACGCCGAGAGCGTGTGGCCATGGGCCTGCACCAGCGCGTCATAGGCGCGCGTAATCAGCACAAAATCGGCGTCAGTGCCGCGCAAGGCCGCCAGCCGCGCCGATTCGCCCTCCAGCAGGCTTCGCACCTCGAACAGGTCGTAGAGCGTGCGCGGTTGTGAGGCGAACAAGTGCATCAGCGGTGAAGACGCACTCAGGCCCAGCCCGCCCATCTGCGCGACGAACGAGCCCTTGCCCTGCTGCGTTTCGATGATGCCGCGGGCACGGAGCAGCTTGAGGCCCTCACGCAGCGCGGTTCGGGAAACCCCCAGTTTTTCGGTCAGACGACGCTCGGACGGTAACAGCTCACCGACCTTGAGCACGCCATCCACAATCAACCGCTCGATGCGCTCACTGACGACATCGGCCACTTGAGGCGCGCGGGTGCTGGTACTGCCTTCCATCCCTCTCTCCCTGCATGACGACCGGACCCCAGCGCTGCAAAACTAACTGGCCGCAGCCAAGATCACTGGTATGACCAGCAGCATCGAACAAATATCTGCAAAATCCTTAACGACCTATCCGACTGATTTGCATGATCTTTTCAAAATAAAACGGTGCAAACGCCCAGAAAAACTGGTTCGACCAGTGCGTTCTGACATGGACAGTAGCGATCGCAAGGCCAATGATGCAAGTCAGCCGTGGAAACGTTCTGCATCAGAACAGGCCTCAAATAAAAACAAGACGGGGTTGCGAACCCATCATGAATATTCTGTACGACGAACGCGTCGATGGCGCGTTGCCTGCCATCGACAAGGCGCAGCTGCTGCAAGCACTGCAGACGCGACTGCCCGACATGGACCTCCTTCACCGAGAGGAAGAACTGCGGCCCTACGAATGCGACGGGCTTTCGGCTTATCGCACCACGCCGATGCTGGTAGCGCTTCCCGAGCGCGTCGAGCAAGTGCAGACGCTGCTCAAGGTCTGCCACGAGCGCGGCGTTCCGGTGGTCGCACGCGGTGCCGGCACGGGATTATCCGGCGGTGCCCTGCCACTGGAGAAAGGCGTGCTGCTGGTCATGGCACGCTTCAACAAAATTCTGCACATCGACCCGGCAGGACGCTTTGCCCGCGTGCAGCCGGGCGTGCGCAATCTGGCGATTTCTCAGGCCGCCGCGCCTTCCGACCTTTATTACGCGCCCGACCCGTCCTCGCAGATCGCCTGCTCGATCGGTGGCAATGTCGCTGAAAACGCCGGCGGCGTGCATTGCCTGAAATATGGCCTGACCGTGCATAACCTGCTCAAGGTCGACATCCTCACCGTCGAAGGCGAACGCATGGTGCTCGGGTCGGATGCGCTCGACTCGCCGGGCTTCGACCTGCTGGCGCTGTTCACAGGTTCAGAAGGCATGCTCGGGGTCATCACCGAAGTGACCGTCAAACTGTTGCCCAAGCCGCAGGTGGCCCGCGTGCTGCTGGCGGCATTCGATTCGGTTGAAAAAGCCGGTCGCGCGGTGGCCGACATCATCGCAGAGGGCATCATCCCCGGTGGTCTGGAAATGATGGACAACCTGGCCATCCGCGCCGCCGAAGACTTCATCCACGCAGGCTACCCGGTGGACGCAGAAGCGATTCTGCTGTGCGAACTGGACGGTGTCGAAGCCGACGTTCACGACGATTGCGACCGCGTCCGCGCGGTCCTGCAAAAGGCCGGCGCCACCGAGGTGCGGCAGGCGAAGGACGAGGCCGAGCGCGTGCGTTTCTGGGCGGGCCGGAAAAATGCGTTTCCTGCGGTGGGCCGATTGTCGCCGGACTATTACTGCATGGACGGGACCATTCCACGTCGGGAGTTGCCGGGCGTATTGAAGGGCATCTCCGCGCTGTCCGAAGAGTACGGCCTGCGCGTGGCGAACGTGTTCCACGCCGGCGACGGCAATATGCACCCGCTGATTCTGTTCGATGCCAACCAGGCGGGCGAACTAGACCGCGCCGAAGCGTTGGGCGGGAAAATTCTGGAACTGTGCGTCAAAGTCGGCGGCAGCATCACCGGTGAGCATGGTGTCGGGCGAGAGAAAATCAATCAGATGTGCGCGCAGTTCAACAGCGACGAACTGACCCTGTTCCACGCCGTTAAAGCGGCGTTCGACCCCAGTGGCATGCTCAATCCCGGCAAGAACATTCCGACGCTCCATCGCTGTGCGGAGTTCGGCGCAATGCACGTGCACATGGGCAAGCTGCCCTTCCCTGAACTGGAGCGTTTCTGATGAGTGCCGAACGCCAACCACAGGCCCGCACGCCGGACCGCGATGCCAGCGACGCGTTGCTGGAGCAAGTCAGACAGGCCATCGACCTCAGCTTGCCGCTGCGCATCCAGGGCGCGAACAGCAAGGCGTTCCTCGGCCGCGAGGTGGCCGGCGAGGTGCTCGACACCCGCGCGCATCGCGGCATCGTCACCTATGACCCGACGGAGCTGGTGATCACCGCACGCGCCGGCACCCCGCTCAGCGAACTGAACGCCGCGCTCGACGAGGCCGGGCAGATGCTCCCGTGCGAACCCCCGACCTACAGCGACAGCGGCATCGGCGACGCCACAGTCGGCGGGATGATTGCAGCCGGGCTCTCCGGGCCGCGGCGCCCATGGGCGGGCTCGGTGCGCGACTTCGTCTTGGGCACGCGAGTGATCACCGGCCTGGGCAAGCACCTGAAATTCGGCGGGGAAGTGATGAAAAACGTCGCAGGCTATGATCTGTCGCGCCTGATGGCGGGCAGCTTTGGCTGCCTTGGGCTGATCACCGAAGTCTCGCTGAAAGTCCTGCCCAAGCCGCGCCTGTGCACCAGCATTGCGCTGGAAATGGACAGCGCACGCGCCCTCGCCCGCCTCGCCGAATGGGGGCAGCAGCCGTTGCCGATCAGCGCCGCAAGCCATGATGGACGGGTGCTGCGGTTGCGCCTTGAAGGTGGTGAAGGTTCGGTGGCCGCCGCCCATGATCGTCTCGGCGGCGAGTCGATCGACCCGGCTTACTGGCGAGACCTGAACGCCCACCGGCTGGATTTCTTCACCGACGGCCGACCGTTATGGCGCCTTTCGCTGCCCACCCACACCGCGCTGCTGGCCGTACCGGGCGAGCAGCTGATCGATTGGGGCGGCGCACAACGCTGGCTGAAATCCGACGCGGGCGGCGAAGACATCCGACGCATCGTCAGCGCAGTGGGCGGTCACGCCGTCTGCTACAGCCATGGCCTGGACGACAGCCCCTTCCAGCCTCTGGCGGAGCCGCTTCTGCGCTATCACCGCCAGCTCAAGGCGCAACTCGATCCGCACGGGATATTCAACCCCGGCCGAATGTACGCGGAGATCTGATCATGCAGACGACCCTGAGCGAATACGCCAAAAGCCTGCCCCGTGGCGAAGAAGCCGAGAGCATCCTGCGCAGCTGCGTGCACTGCGGATTCTGCAACGCCACCTGCCCGACCTATCAACTGCTGGGCGATGAACTCGACGGCCCACGCGGCCGGATCTACTTGATCAAGCAAGTGCTGGAGGGCAAGGAAGTCACTGAAAAAACCCAGTTGCACCTGGACCGTTGCCTGTCCTGCCGCAACTGCGAAACCACCTGCCCGTCCGGCGTCGACTATCACAACCTGCTGGACATCGGCCGGGCGGTAGTCGATGCAGCCGTGCCGCGCCCGATGGGTCAGCGCGTGCTGCGAGAAAGCCTGCGCGCGGTGGTGCCCAATGCCGGGCTGTTCAAGGCGCTGACGCAGATGGGTAATTCGTTTCGCCCGCTGCTGCCGAACCGCCTGAAGGACAAGCTGCCGGACCACCTTCGCGCCCCCGGGTTGCGCCCGACACGGCAACATCCAAGGCAGATGCTGATCCTGGAAGGCTGCGTGCAACCAGGCCTGTCCCCCAACACCAACGCTGCCACGGCGCGGGTGCTGGATCGGCTGGGTATCACCGTGAAATCCGTCGCCCAGGCGGGTTGCTGCGGCGCGGTGGATTACCACCTCAATGCCCAGGAGCAAGGCCTGCAGCGCGCGCGTCGGAACATTGATGCGTGGTGGCCCGCCGTGCAGGCCGGTGCCGAAGCGATCGTGCAGACGGCCAGCGGTTGCGGGGCGTTCGTCAAAGACTATGGGCACTTGTTGCGTGACGACCCGGCATACGCCGAGAAAGCCGCCCGGGTCAGCGCGCTGACCAAGGATCTGGTTGAAATCATGCGGGCCGAGCCGCTGGAAAACCTTGGCGCCTGCACCAGCCAGAAACTCGCTTTCCACTGTCCGTGCACGTTGCAGCATGCGCAAAAACTGGGGGGCGCCGTGGAAGCGGTGCTTACCCGGCTGGGTTTCAATCTGACCGCCGTGCCCGACAGTCACTTATGCTGTGGCTCGGCCGGGACGTACTCGATCACCCAGCCCGAATTGTCGAAACGGCTGCGCGACAACAAGATGAATGCCCTGGAAAGCGGCAGCCCGGACGTTATCGCGACCGCCAACATCGGCTGCCAGACCCACTTGGCCGGTGCCGGCCGGACACCCGTCAAACACTGGATCGAACTCATCGAGGACGCGCTGCATCGAACCTGATCGCGCGCAGCCTCGACCCTCTCACCCCGTTCTTGCTCAGGAGAGCTGCATGAAAACCAAATCCGTACTGACCCAGACCGAAGTCACCCAGATCCTTGCCGCGGCGCGCGCCGAGGCACAGGACAACGGCTGGGCGGTTGCCATCGCTGTGACCGACGACGGCGGCCATTTGCTGGGCTTCGAGCGTCTGGACGGCTGCGCGCCGATCGGTGGCTACATTGCCATCGAAAAAGCCCGCACCGCTGCGCTTGGCCGACGCGAATCCAAAGGCTACGAAGAAATGGTCAACGGTGGCCGCACGGCCTTCGTCACGGCCCCGCTGCTGACATCGCTGGAAGGTGGCGTGCCGGTCATCGTTGCGGGCGAAACCGTTGGCGCGGTGGGCGTTTCCGGCGTCAAGGCCGATCAGGATGCGCAGGTCGCCAAGGCCGGGGTTGCTGCGGTCAATGCCGGTTAACAGCAACAGATAACTTCTGTAGGAGTGAGCTTGCTCGCGACAGGGGTGGACCAGACACCCTTTTTACAAACAGATTGCGATCGCGAGCAAGCTCACGCCTACAGGGTCGCATGACACACAATTCATGATGGAGAGCCCGAGATGACCGAATTCGTCAACTGCCACAACCTCAAGGTTGCGGCCAATCTGAAACGCTTCGTCGACGAGGACGTGCTTCCCGGAACAGGGCTGAACCCGGACGTGTTCTGGGCCGATTTCGATTCGCTGGTGCATGACCTCGCTCCGATCAACCGTGAGTTGCTGGCCGAGCGCGAGCGCATTCAGGCGCAACTGGACAAGTGGCATAAATCCAATCCGGGCCCGGTCACCGACATGCCCGCGTACATCGCCTTTCTCGACTCCATCGGCTACTTGCAGCCGGTGCCCGCCGAGGTCAAGGCCACCACCAGCAAAGTCGACATCGAGGTCAGCGAACAGGCCGGTCCGCAGCTCGTGGTGCCCGCAGCCAATGCCCGCTATGCCCTGAACGCCGCGAATGCGCGCTGGGGTTCGCTGTATGACGCGTTGTACGGCACCGACGCGATTTCCAGCGCCAACGGCGCCGAGATCAAGGCCGGTTACAATCCGCTGCGCGGCGCCAAGGTCATTGCCTTTGCCCGCGCTCTGCTCGATGAAGCCGCGCCACTGGCGTCCGGTTCTCACGTTCAGGCCCAGGCCTATGCCGTCGACAGTGGCGAGCTGCTGGTGACTCTCGCCGACGGCAGCCAGTCGCGACTGGCGCAACCGGAAAAGTACGTCGGATATCAGGGCGAGCCGCGGCAGCCGACCGCCATTCTGCTGAAGAATCACGGCCTGCACATCGAGATCCAGATTGACCCCGCCAGCGCCATCGGCAGCACCGACGCGGCAGGCATCAAGGACCTGCTGCTCGAAGCCGCGCTGTCGACCATCATCGACTGTGAAGACTCGGTCGCGGCGGTGGACGCCGACGACAAGCTGGTGATCTACCGCAACTGGCTCGGCCTGATGAAGGGCGATCTCACCGAAGAACTGGTCAAGGGCGGCAAGCCCCTCACTCGCCGCCTGAATGCCGACCGCGAATACACCGCCGCCGATGGCAGCCACATCACGCTGCACGGCCGTTCGCTGCTGTTCATCCGCAACGTCGGTCACCTGATGACCAACCCGGCAATCGTGTATGACGGCAACAAGGAAATTCCCGAAGGCATTCTCGATGGCGTGATCACCAGCCTGATCGCGCTCCATGATCTGCATAATCGCGGCAACTCCCGCGCGGGCAGCGTGTACATCGTCAAGCCGAAGATGCATGGTCCGGACGAAGTCGCTTTCGCCGATCAGCTGTTTGCACGCATTGAAGACGTCCTGAAGATTCCGCGCAACACCCTGAAAATGGGCATCATGGATGAAGAACGGCGTACCAGCGTCAACCTCAAGGCGTGCATTCACGCCGCGTCGGCGCGGGTGGCGTTCATCAATACCGGGTTCCTGGATCGCACCGGCGACGAGATGCACACCTCCATGGAAGCCGGCCCGATGCTGCGCAAAGGCGACATGAAGGCCACGCCGTGGATCAAGGCGTACGAGCGCAGCAACGTGTTGGTCGGTCTGGCCTGCGGCTTGCGCGGTCGGGCGCAGATCGGCAAGGGCATGTGGGCGATGCCGGACCAGATGGCCGAGATGCTGGAGCAGAAGATCGGCCATCCGAAGTCCGGCGCGACAACCGCCTGGGTGCCTTCGCCGACTGCCGCGACCCTGCATGCGCTGCATTACCACAAGGTCGATGTGAAAGCCGTGCAGCAGGAACTGGAAAAAGTCGATCTGGACAGCGTCAGCGAGGAAATCCTGCTGGATCTGCTGAGCATTCCGGTCGTGACGGAAGCAAAATGGACCGACGATCAGATCCGCGAAGAAGTCGAGAACAATGCGCAAGGGCTGCTCGGTTACGTGGTGCGCTGGGTCGAGCAAGGCGTCGGCTGTTCGAAGGTGCCGGACATCCATAACGTCGGCTTGATGGAGGACCGTGCGACCTTGCGTATTTCAAGCCAGCACATCGCCAACTGGTTGCGCCATAAGGTGATCGACGATCATTACGCGCTGGAAACCCTCAAGCGCATGGCCAAAGTGGTGGACAAGCAGAATGCGGGGGATGCGGCATACAAACCGATGGCCGAGAACTTCGACAAGTCGGTGGCGTTCCAGGCCGCGTGCGCGCTGGTGTTCAAGGGTCGGGAGCAACCAAGCGGCTACACCGAACCGTTGTTGCACGAATTCAGGCTGGCGTTCAAGAAACAGGCCTGATCGACATAGAACCGTCCCGACTGACGCCATTCGGTGAGAGCCTTATTAGATGATCGTTCCCACGCTCTGCGTGGGCGTGCATCATGTGACGCTGCGTCACCACGGCTGGACGCAGAGCGTCTAGGGCGGCGTTACCACGCGGAGCGTGGGAACGATCAGATGCGGTGTTACTGACTCACCGCTTTCGCCACCGTCGTACCCCCCCCCCCAGAAGCTTCCACAGAGTTGTGCCCCCCCTTGAAATCCGGGCGGTCAGGTGATCAGAGTCAGGTACTCTCCCGCACCACCAACTCAAAGCCCAGGTCTACCTGCGCGTCCTGCACATTGCCATCGAGCAGACCGAGCAGCAATTGCGCGGCGCGTTGGCCGACCTGTTCACGCGGGGTGCGGATGGAGGTCAGGCGCGGGACCATGTGTGCCGAGCCCGGCAGGTCGTTGAAGCCGATCAGCGACACCTGCTGCGGAACCTTGATGCCGCGACGCAACGCTTCCAGCGCCGCGCCCTGAGCCAGGTCGTCGTTACAGAAAAATACCCCGTCGACGTCCGGATGCTCGGACAGCAGCCGGGCGAACAGCTCGCCTCCCAGTCCGATCGACGAAGGCAACGGCGAAGCCATCTGCAGCGTCTCGTCGTACAGCCCTTCCTCTAGCAGGGCGCTGCGGAAACCCGCACCGCGCTGAATCACCCGTGGATCAAGCTGCGCCGACACATAAGCCAGGCGCCGGCGCCCGCGGCTCAGCAAGTGGCGTGCGGCCTCAGCGCCCGCTTGCTGTTGCGAGAAGCCCACGCAAGGTTCCGCACGTTCGGGATCAAGTTCCATCATGTGCACGCAGGGCACACCACTGGCAGCGAGCAGCTGTTGCGCGGCGACGCTGCGATCGAATCCGGTGAGTAGAATGCCCCGAGGCCGGTTGGCCAAGTGGCTGCGCAGCAGGTTTTCTTCTTCCACGGGCGAGTAGTGATAGTTGCCGATCACCACTTCCAGCCCGCGAGGGCGCAACACATCCTGAATGGCTTCCAGGGTTTCGATGAACAACTGGTTCGACAGCGACGGCACCAGTACCACCACCGACTGACTTTGCGAGGAAGCCAATGCGCGGGCGGCAGGGTTGGCGACATAGCCTAGACTCTGCGCAGCGGCACGCACTTTCTCCACCAGTTCCGGCGCCACCGTAGCCACGCCACGCAGTGCTCTGGAGGCCGTGATAGGCGATACGGCGGCCAGTCTGGCGACTTCGTTGAGCGTGGGACGACCGGTGGAGCGGGAACCAATACGTGTCATGCGTTGCCAACTGATTGGAAGGAAAAGCCGAAGGGGTTGCGATTGTGTCAGATGGGCTCTAAGGTAGCGCTATCTCACGGAGGCCCGCAACTTTCTTCGGCCATTTCAAAGGCTGGGGTCGATGCATCTCATGGATCAGCGAGATACCCATAACAATGACTACACCCGGAAACAGACGTGCCGGACTTGCACACCATTCGGCAAAGACAGCGCTGTCTTCGGGACGAGGTTTTTATGACTACTGCTCCACATGCTATTTCCGCCGTCGTGGTAATGGGTGTTTCCGGCTGCGGCAAGAGCGCCGTCGGCGCTGAGATTGCCAAAAACAGCGGCGGCCGCCTCATCGAAGGCGACGCGTTTCATCCACAGGCCAACATCGACAAGATGAGCGCTGGTCATCCCCTCAATGATGAAGACCGTGCCGGTTGGCTGACTCGCCTGGGCGAAGAAGTTGCCAGCGCACTGCGCAATGGCGAAAAGCCGATTCTGACGTGCTCCTCCCTCAAGCTGATTTACCGTGACCGCCTGCGCGCGGCCGTGCCGGGCCTGGGTTTCGTGTTTCTGGAGCTGACCAAAGAGCTGGCCACCGAACGCTGCTCGCATCGCCCGGGACATTTCATGCCGGCAAGCCTGGTGGACAGTCAGTTCGCCACGCTCGAACCGCCTTATGGCGAAGACCGCACGCTGGTCGTGGACGCCACCAAGTCCATCGAACAGATCGGCATCGACGCGGCTTCCTGGTGGAAGTCTTCACACACCCCATCTGCCACCGCCCTCACCGGCTCCTGATCCTGGATCCGGCGTGAGCGACAAAGATAGCGCTGTCTTATTTGTACACAAGGCAGTGAACAACAGCGCTGAGCAGTAGCTCCAAAAAAACAAAATACAACGGAGAGACACCCCATGTTCGGTATGACTCAAGACACGTATCTGCTGGTCGATGCGTTGGTGACCATCGTCGGCCTCGTGCTGCTGATCACCAAGTTCAAAGTCCACCCTTTTATTGCACTGACCATCGCTGCAGGTTTTCTCGGGCTGACCTCCGGAATGCCCGTCGATAAAGTCATGAAATCGTTCCAGGACGGCTTCGGCGGCGTGCTTGGCTTCGTCGGTATCATCCTCGGCCTGGGCACCATGCTCGGCAAGCTGATGGCTGACTCGGGCGGCGCTGACCAGATCGCACAGACGCTCATCCGTCGCTTCGGCAAGGAACGCGTTCACTGGGCCATGATGTTTTCGGCGTTTCTGGTGGGTATCCCGCTGTTCTTCGAAATCGGCTTCGTGCTGCTGATCCCGCTGGTGTTCATCGTCGCGCGTCGCAGCGGCGTGTCCATCGTCAAGATCGGCATCCCGCTGCTGGCCGGCCTGTCCGCGGTTCACGGTCTGGTGCCTCCGCACCCGGGCCCGCTGCTGGCCATCGGCATCTTCAACGCTGACATCGGCAAGACCATTTTTTACGGTCTGATCGTTGCGTTTCCGACCGCGATCATTGCAGGTCCCATCTTCGGCAAATGGATTGCGAAGCACATTCCCGGCAACCCGTCCAAAGAGCTGATGGATCAGATCGCGAAGGAGTCGACCAACGAGAACCTGCCCAGCTTCGCCATCACCCTGGTGACGATCCTGCTGCCGGTATTCCTGATGCTGCTCAAGACCTTTGCCGACGTAGCGCTGCCTAACGGCCACATCTTCCGCATCTGGATGGACTTCATCGGTCACCCGATCGCGGCCCTGCTGTTTGCATTGCTGCTGGCGTTCTACACCTTCGGCTCGGCGCGTGGTTTCAGCCGCGAGCAGATCATCAAGCTGCTGGACCAGAGCCTGGCGCCTGTGGCTGCGATCGTGCTGATCGTCGGTGCTGGCGGCGGCTTCAAGCAAATGCTGGTGGACAGCGGCGTCGGCAACCTCATCGGCCACATGGCCGTGCAGGCGCAGATTTCGCCGATTCTGCTGGCATGGCTGGTCGCTGCGGTGATTCGCGTTGCCACCGGTTCCGCCACCGTGGCCACCATCACCGGTGCAGGTATCGTGGCGCCGGTCGTCGCGATGGTGCCGGGCGTCAACCGCGAACTGCTGGTGCTGGCGACGGGCGCAGGCTCGTTGATTCTGTCCCACGTCAACGACGCAGGGTTCTGGCTGGTCAAGCAGTACTTCAACATGACCGTCGTTGAAACCCTGAAAACCTGGACGGTGATGGAGACCATCCTGTCGGTCGTCGGCATCATCCTGATCATGCTGTTGTCGCTGGTGGTCTGATTCTCTGACCGCTGCACCCATGCCCACCCTCGCGGTGGGCATGTCGTTTAAGGGGCCCGCGAACGCCTCGCTGCCTTGCCTGCGCTCATCCCCCCGCCTCGACGCCTCGTCGCCCCAGCACGCTTTGTACGCATCCGGATACACGCCTTTGCGGGCAGTCTGTCGAAGATTCGACTAAAGTTATGCCACTTTGCCTCTACACAATTCGGAACTCTCCTACACTGCATGAAGAGATGTCGGACTGGGCAATCTAAGAAAAATTTCATCACCGCCCGGCACGAGTTCTTTGCAATAAATGCGAAAGGAGTGTGCAATAGGCGCCGCCCCGGATCTGGCTATCAGAGTCATAGCCAATTCCGACGGGATTTATAGCCACAAACAGGCAAAATTCGCATGCCGGTTGGCCTTGGGAGAAACCCTATCAATGACAAGAAGATGATCCTGGGGAATTAAATTCGTACCAATGGCGTCATACTGATGGACGCATTTGGATGCACTCGGCAATTACCACCACCCAAAGGCTAACGCCAGCCTCCTGGTAGAGGCGCTTCAAGAGGCCATCAAGGAAAAGATTATGTTGATACTCACCCGCAAAGTCGGCGAAAGCATAAACATTGGTGACGAAATCACCGTTACCATTCTGGGCGTACAGGGTCTGCAAGTCCGGCTCGGGATTAACGCTCCGAAAGATGTTTCGGTTCACCGTGAAGAAATCTACAAACGCATCAAGGCCGAGACCGCACCTGATCAGGACCCCCAATGAACCACCCGGTTCATACTATTCCGACACTGCCAGCAGCCCGCAGCTGCTGACACTCAAAAAACGGCGCCCAACACGGCGCCTTTTTTTGCCACTAAGTTGGATCCACCCGACTGTTCTTCTGGCAACTAACGATGCAATCACAAACGCACTTCGCCAACCAGGACGACTGCTCTGAATCGCACTTTGCAGCCCGTCTAGTTCGCACTAAAGGGCGGCGTCGTGTGGGTGCGCCCGAAAAAAAACGGCCGGCTCCCTATGGAAGCCAGCCGCACTGTGTATGCGAAAATCCTGATTAACCCGGATATTCCAGCTGTTTGACGATCTTGTCCTTGGCCAGCAAGCGCTTCTCTTTCAGCTTCTTGAGCTCGTCATCGGAAATGCTGCCCGAAGGCCCCTTCTCCGCCTTGACGATGTCGGCGTCGAGCTCCTCGTAATCGTTGACCAATTGATTGAGCTTAGGGTCACTGCCGCGTTTTTTGACTAACTCTTCTTTGTCGATTTTCAGATCTGCGAGCAAATCGTGCTTGACCGGCATGGGACTCTCCTGCGCTTGGCTGATGTTGAGTTATTGAGGGTAGCCCAGCACAAAGGTTCGGCGTTTTTCGTCCGCGAACGATCCGCGCGCCTAGCATGCCCATGCATCATTGGGCTTCGCGTCGCATTTTGACATGCACAATCCTGTTCAAGCGGCTACGGTGTGATCCACAACAATCAGAAATGACATCAAGGATCGACACATGACTTTCCCTTTCTCTCGCTCCCTTATCGCCAGCGCTTTGACACTGGGCATTGCCATCAGCATGGCGACACCCGCGCTGGCGGAACCGGACAAAAAGGTGCAGGCCGACGCTGAACAGTATAAGGACGAGGCGCTCAAGCTGCTGGAACGGCTGGTCAATATCGACACAGGCTCCGGGTACGAGCCTGGCTTGACCCAGGTGCGCGGCATCGTCGTCGACGAGCTGAAAAAACTCGGCGCCAGCATCGAGACCTTCCCCAACACCGCGCCGGACAAAAGCAGCCACGTCGTCGCCACGCTCAAGGGCACCGGCAAAGCGAAGATTCTGCTGATGGCCCACATGGACACGGTCTTCAAGGAAGGCGCGGCCGCTGCCCGCCCCTTCCATATCAAAGACGGTCGCGCGTATGGGCCAGGCGTCATGGACGACAAGGGCGGGATCGTCGCCGGCCTGTATGCGCTGAAAATCCTCAAGAACCTCGACTTCAAGGACTACGCGCAAATCACTTTCCTGCTCGATGCCAGCGAAGAGACCGGTTCGACCGCCGCCACCGAGTTGATCCAGAAAGTCGCCCGGCAGCACGATGTCACGCTGAACCTTGAGCCGGGCCGTCCCGCTGACGGCCTGGTGGTGTGGCGCAAAGGCAGCGCGACCGCGGTGGTCGAGGTCAAAGGCAAGGCGGCCCATGCCGGCGTCGCTCCGGAGCTGGGGCGCAACGCGGCGATGGAAGTCGCCCACCAGATTCTGCAGCTGGGCAAGCTGGGCGACGCCGAGAAAAAGACCACGATCAATTTCACCGTGCTAAACGCCGGCGACCGGGTCAACGTGATTCCGGATCAGGCCACCGCCAAAGGCGATGTGCGCGCTGCGGTGCCCGAAGAGTTCGACCGTATCGAGAAGGACCTGGCGCGGGTCTCGGCCGACAAGCTGATCCCGGAAACCGAGGTGACGACGCGCCTGGAGCGTGGATTACCGCCGATGCCACAAACGGCCGAATCCGACCGGCTGGTCGACATCGCGCAGAACATCTATGGCGAGATCGGCCGCAAGCTGACGATCGAAGGCAGCGGCGGCGCAGCGGATGCCAGCCTGTCGGCGGGCGTCGGCGTGCCCACCCTCGATGGCTTCGGCATCGTCGGCGGCAACATTCATACGCCTGAGGAGTACGCCGAGGTAGAAAGCGTGTCGCCGAGGATCTATCTGCTGACGCGGATGATCATGGAGCTGACGAAGCAGAAAGGCTGATGCTCCGCCCCGCCGACTGACGACGCGTTATTCGATCGCGCCGCGATCTTGCCAGAGAAGTCTGCGCGACAAGGCAAGGCGCGCCGCGAGAGAATGCGCGGCGCGCCAGCGTTGCGACGCGGCCTATGCGTGTTCCCGTTGCCGCCGCGCTTGGTATGCGCGCAGATGCAGATAGACCAGATCCAGAGCACTCAAGCCGCCGGGCGCAGGCGCGTCCTGCTGCGGACGCCGCGTAATCATGTCGCCGATTACGTGCTCAACCTCGATCGGCGCGTGGCGCTCTATGTCCCGGAGCATTGACGCGGTCATTTTTGAACCCGGCGTTGTCAGCATCTTCTGAAAACGTTGCAGCACTTCGCTGCGTATCGGGTAACCCGCGTTCTGCGCGATCTGTGCGCACTCCGTCAGCAGACCGACAATGAACCCTTCGCCGCCGCTGGCAACGACATCACCGATGCTTGCGCGCATCGACCCTGTGACGCCGGCACCTGTCGCGATGAAGCACCATTTTTCCCACATCTCCTGAACAATCTGTTCGCTCAGGCTGGAGTCAAATCCTGCGTTGGCCAGCGCCTCCGCAACCTTGAGAATGCGCGGGGTCTGAGTGCCATTCAACTCGCCGAACGATAATTGGTTGGTGTCGTTCAAATGCAGGATCACACCGGACGGATCACGGTCCAGCGAAATCAGGCACTGCCCGCCCAGCACGTTATCGGGCGTGAAACGTCTGCCCAGCCGGTCCAGATGAGCCATGCCGTTGAGCAGCGGCAAGATCAGCGTGTCCGGGCCTACCGCCGGCGCGAAGGCATCCATGGCGGCGTCCAGGTCCTGAGCCTTGCAACTGAGCAGAATCAGGTCGAATGTCTCATCCAGCAACGCCGCCAGACGATGCGGCGGCGAGGGGTAAAGAATGTTGCCCAGTGGACTGCGAACGATCAGGCCGTCACGGTCCAGCTCCTCCGATCGGCCCTGGCGCACCAGAAACGTCACGTCACGTCCGGCTTCGAGCAATCGCCCGCCGAAATAACCGCCTATTGCACCCGCGCCCACGATCAGAATACGCATGTCCTGTCAGCCCTTGTTGATGAACCGGAGAGGGTCGAGCCCCCAGAATAGATGACCCGACAGACTCTAGCCAAAAGCAGGATGACAACCAACATATAGATGAGATGGTCACGCCTCGGGCAAAAAAAATCCCGGAGCGCGAGGGGCGGTCCGGGAAAGCTACTGCAAGGAGAGTCAGGATTGCGCGTTGACCATCGCGGGCCACAGAAACGGTTGCCGTTCTTCGTTCCGGCTTGGCACTGCGACCAGCAGACGTCCAAGGCTGACCGGCTGGGCCAGGGGGACCTGCAAACGCTCAAGCACTGCATCGATCACGGCCCGGCTGGCGTCGTTGTGAAACTGCCAGACGCCATAGATCCGACCGTCGAACGACGCTTCGCTGCCTAGCCGGGGATCGACACCCAGGCCTGCGCCGAGCCCGAACAGATGCAACCCGTGCAGGCGCTGACCCGTGGCGTCCAGCGGACAGCCGCAAGGGTCTGAATCCAGTCCGCCTTTGACTTCCAGCAGATTGATCGGGCTGCCATTCGCATAGCTCAAGGCGGGCAGCAGGGGCTGATAACCGGTGCACTGGACGACGAATTCCGACTCCGCCAAGGCCTCGCGGGCGCGCTCGTAATGACCAGCAGGACCGTTGTCGGTCTGCAGCAGTTGCACGCGCACGCCGGTCTTGCCGATGTGCCCGTTCGCCAGCGCCTCGCGCCCGACATCCAGCGCACGATAGCGCAGGCCGCCCGAGCGATTGACCCTACCGGAAACAGGACACACATCGCGGCGGGGATCGAACGTATAACCGGCGTCCATTGCCGCCTGTGCGGTCTCGTAAAACAGACGGACCGGCGAGCGATGAACCAGTGTCACTTCCTTCAGCCCCGCGAATTCCAAGGCGTCGGCAAGGTTCTCGAGCACCGAAAACGCGCTGTGTGAGCCGCCCACGACGCTAATCCGCCCTTTTCGCGCGAGTGTCGAAGCGAACAGGTCGCGCAGTTGAACGGCGTTCATGCGCAACAAGGCATCAGCGCTTTGAATCCTGGCTGACGGCGCAATGGCCAGGCCCTGGTCCGCCAGGCCGTTCAGCAGGTGTTGAGGATCCTGACGACCGCCCAGATTAAGCACAACAGCGCGACAACGAATACGCCGCGTGCGCCCTTCCGACTCGACCCACACCTGATATTCATCGCCGTCGTGCACGACTTCAGTGATCGTGGTGCTGCTCCAGAGCTTGACGCCGTAATGCTCCACGATGAAATCCAGCACCAGGGTCGACGCTTCCGCCAGCAGTTGCGCCACGTCAGCCAACTGCGGGGCGCTCTGCGCCTGACGCCGGATCCGCCAGTACGCCGGTGAATGCTCCAACGGCTCGAAGACGTCACGCAACGCCGGATCGCGCAGGCAATCCAGAAACACGTCGCCGACCGAGTTGGCAGTGATCCGGTATTGCCCCAGACGACCTGTGCCAGGAGTCGGGCTGGCATCGACAATAATCAGGCCTTCCTTAGCCAATTCAGGCATGGTCCCACTTTTCAATGCATTGAAAAGCAATCCCATGCCTGCTGGTCCTGCGCCTCCTACTACACAACCGCAGACGGTTTCCAGATGATCTCCATACATAATCATGACTCCATACTTGGTCGATGCATTAGCGCAGCCCGGAACCGTCCCGCCCCGGTACTAACAGGAACCGCGACAGCCCACCCCGATGCGATGTTTTTTAATGTCGAACTTGATACGAACAGCAACTAGCGTTTTTGCACTGAAAAAAAACGCACAACTACCGTAGCCATTGTCGGTGAAGTCAATCGCCGCGAATGGATATCGAAAAGCAGTCCACACAGATCAAGCCTGGAAGGCTCTGGTTCAAGGGTCGCGTGACTGAAAATGCCGGTTTCCAGGCGTAATTCCACAGCCTAGACCCGCCCGCCACATGAAAAATGACCCGGGCGAAGTCTCCCTTTCTACAGGGACGCTACCGCCACTTAGGCCCGACTGGAGGCAAGCGCTCAATTAAACAGCCGGCGGCGGCAAAGAGACAGTAGCGATGGAGCGAGAAGAAAAACCGTAACGCGATAGTTTCAAAAAAGCCTGGAAGTGTCAAATTTTCGAGAAATACATATTTTTTGAATAAATGGCAGATAACACATTGATTTTAATACAGATTTAATTTTGACGTCGGAAATTCGCAAGGACATGCGGGCCCCATGCATTTTTAAAATAGTCTCGGGCTTAAAGTGCGCTCATTGGCCGACTCAAAAACAAGAGTTGTTATCGTTAAATATCGAAAAAAGACAATTTTCCAGCGTCTGAAAATAAGCGTTATAACGGCCGATTAAACTTCAGTGTCAACTAAATCAATGCCTCGACAGAGGCAGGAATTTGACGTCAGGCAATAGACTATTACTCGAACTGCGGCGGGTATCGGGGCGGAAAAGATGAGGCACGTCGACGCACCCGATGAACGGTAAGGCCTACGGTAAGAAAATCAGAACTATTTCAAGCAGATCCGTCTCCATTATCAGGCTTACGCTTACTTTTGCATGGATATAGAGGTGGCCACCATGAATGCTGATAAAAACCGTCGGTCCAGCATTGCCGAAATCGATTACTCGCGAGATACCTTGTTCGGCCCGATCCCCATGCAGGCGACCTGCCGCGTGCGGCTGGCGACCATCGAACAGGACGGCCACACGCTGCGTGAGCTGACCATCATCGGGGACGTTCCAGATTACCTGCCCAAATCTTCGATCATTCGGGTTGCGATGGACGGCCGCATCGAGGCAGGCCCGATTCGTGAGCATTACGCGATCCGCAGTGAGGGCGAAGAACAATTCAAACTGCTCTTCGAGAATGAACATCGTCGCCGGGTGCATTGAGCAATCAAGGCCACTCGTCATGCACGTTTCGCAGCAGCTCTACTGGCGCGCCTCAGTGGAGGCGTGCAGGCTGTGAGTCAAAGACAGATCACCGCTCTGGCGAATCAAGGTCTGATTGAAAGGCATGGGACTGACTTGCCGTTCAGTCGTGTGCGACGGTGAAAAACCGTCAATGCCGGGCTCATCGTTGTCGCGGTAGCGCAAGCCGTCAAGACGAGGCGCGGTCTCCAGAACCGGATCGGGAGGCAGCAGTCGCGCTCGTTCCAGGGCCGTCATGGGAGGCTGAACGCTGGCCCTGCGGGTCTCGAGATGGTTGAGCATGTAGGCGATCACCCCTACGCAGATCACCACGATACCTAACAGGCAGCCCATGCCGACCAGCGCCCTGCGGCGCACATCCAGCCGACTTGCTGCTCTGCCTTGCGGTATTTCATGGACATCAGGCTGCGTATCCGCCATGCCTACCCCTTGTATTCGTTCTGGCCTGGAGCGCCACTTGCCGCGTAACGATAAAAGGTCTGGAGCTGTATTGCCAGAGCCCTTTGCACAGCTGCGTCAGGTAAGCAGCTCACTGCGCAATTAACCGTTCCGACTCGGCTCTGACTACCTGGTGCCCATCCACCTTATTGAACGTATTACCCAGATTACGTCCACGCCTTTGTACGCATTTCATTACCGTGACACGCCAGCTGACTCTTGGCTGCCAACATTTATCTGCCGAGAACACGCTTACGAGTCGTAATCGCCCATGAAAATGCCCATGGCCTGTATAGCGCCATGGGCATGAATGATCAGACGTAATCGATCTATTGCGGCCACTTTATCCCGCCAGGGCGTGAGGGAATGGCTGCGGTTGTTTCTTCAATTCGCTTCGCAATGCCGTGATCAGTTCACACAGCGCGCGGCTGGTATCCAAGTGGTCCAGCGAAATTCCTGAACTGTACAGCTTAACGTCCTGGCTGACCGGGTCGATGATTTCGACGCTCATAGAGTCGTCGACCACCGAGCAATTACAGCGCATGGGCAGAAAAGCACTTTCAATAATGCTTCGCAGTTCAAGATTAGACAGTGTGCATGCAATCATTGACATCCTCCCTCGGCCGGACTGCTGAAAGAATAAGTGCAGTCCTGGACCGGGCGTTTATTGATTGGCTTCCATGGGATCCGCAGTGATCCTGATTCGTCAGATAAGCCTCGTGGTTATTGGCGAATACCCAATTTATACACCTCGCCCCAAGTTGTAGCAACGCGATGAATTTGAGTGCACCGCAATGGGGTGTAACGGGTCATCAAGACAGAAAAAACGATTCATCCGCCCTGAATAACGACAAAAAGCCGATTGATCGGGACGCCAAACCAGCGCGCGACGATCGACCGACTGATGTTTTGTAATATTCGGACCAGTCCGTTCGTCGCCCCGCACACGCTGTACCGACGAACGAGCCGATCAAGTGCGCGGCAGGCGCAGGTGAATCAATGCGACACGCGAGCCTTTCTTGTCCTGACGCTCTTCGATGGCGAATGGCTTGAATCCCAGCTTGGGATAAAACAGCAGGCCAGGCACATTGTGGTTGAAGCACGATGCCGTCAGTTCACTCGCTTCGTGCTTGCCAAACGCCAACTCCATCATGCAGCCGATCATGTAGCGGCCCACACCTTTAGAGCGAGCATGCGGTGCGATGATCACATTGCCCATCGAACAGCGTCCGCGGAAGTCGTAGCGGGAAAAGTTGGCGAATCCCACCACTTCCCCATTCAACTCGATCACCGTGTTATCGGAGCGCTGCTCAATGGAGTCCTTCAACTGCGCAGGCGTCAGCGGAAACGTGGCTTTGGGGAACATATAGAAGAGTTCGTCGACACTCTGCGGCATATCACAGACGACGGGGATGTCTTTTTCTTCCAGGGGGCGATGTAGAAACATGACGGTTATCCTCTCGAAGAAACGGGCACTGGATTCAGACTATAAGACAAACGGCGCCAGCACGGCACGAAAGTTGGTGGACGGCCTCTCGCGCAAGGGCAGGCATGTCAATCGCATGACGACGCGATGTCAAATACGGTCAATAAGACCTCATGTTCGGTAATTTGGTGCCCAGATGTTTCAGATACGATGTCTTAACACTAAAAAGTGCGCGCAACTCCCTGACAGCTCAGCACTTTTTCGAACCGGGCATAACGCCTGTGACACGGCAGCAATTCATGCAAAATGCATGAATCCGCGATTATCGGTACTGCACAACTTGTTGATTTTTATACCGTTGTTCCGCTGGTCGAGACTGGCACAAGCACTGCACCGTTCAACCGCGAAGCACACATTATTCGCACGGAGCAGCAAAACAATGAACGTCACCCCTGATACTTATCCTGCCGCTGTAGAAGAATCCACCAACGCCTCGGGAGTTTCCTGGGGAGCCATCTTCGCCGGCGCCGCCGGCGCCGCCGCACTTTCGCTGATTCTCGTTCTGCTGGGCTCGGGGCTGGGATTCTCAGCCATGTCGCCTTGGGCAAACGAAGGTGCCAGCGCCAAGACCATCGGGATCTCCACGGTGGTCTGGCTCGCATTGACGCAAATCATTGCCTCAGGACTTGGCGGCTATCTGGCCGGTCGTCTGCGCGTGAAGTGGTCAAACATGCACGGCGACGAAGTGTATTTCCGTGACACCGCCCATGGTTTCCTTGCCTGGGCCGTCGCTACGCTGGTGGCTGCCGTGCTGATCGTCAGTTCGGTAAGCGGCATTGTCGGCAGCGGCGTCAAGGCCGGTGCGAGTGCTGTCGCAGGCGTTGCCGGCACGGCAGCCGTGGCTGCAGGCAACGCGGCCAGCAATACCAGCAGTGACCAATACGGTTACTTCGTCGACACCCTGTTCCGTGACGACCGCCCTGCCGCTGTCAGCGACGACGCTGCGCGCGGCGTTGTCGTGCGCATCTTCACCAAGACCCTGGCCAACGATGGCCAACTGGCGCCGGAAGACCGCAACTACCTGGCTCAATTGGTCGCCCAACGCACCAACCTGAGTCAGGCAGACGCTCAGGCGCGTGTCGATCAGGTGTATGGCCAAGCCAAGCAAGCCGTTCAGGATGCCAAGGTCAAAGCTCAACAGGCCGCCGATGCCGCCGCCAAGGTCGCCGCCATGAGCGCCCTGTGGACGTTCGTTGCACTGTTGATCGGCGCCTTCGTCGCCAGCCTCGCTGCCATCTGGGGCGGTCGTCGCCGTGACGCCGTGACCTACGTAGAAACCCGTGCCTACACCAGCACTTCAACCATCCGCTGATCAAGGAGAGACATCATGCGTTCACTACTCTTGTGGTTCCTCGGCGTGCCGATTCCAGTGATCATCCTGATCGCTCTGTTCATGCACTGATCGAGTCGTAGACAATCCGCGCTGTGCCTTACGGGGCCTGCGCGGATTTTTTTCGCCCGGCGCTTAACAGCCGAAAGATTTCAGGCCAATTCCATTGTCATGCGTTCCTTCATGTAAGCCACCAGTGTCTGCTGCACTTGCGTCAGCAGCCGGCTGCCGGCAATCAACGCCAGTTCTCCGCCCGGCACTTGGGCGAAGCCTTCATTTGGTGTCAGTAACCGATGGTCCTCGCGCATGGCCGAAGTAGGCAACAGACTGATGCCCAGACCGGCCGACACCGCGGCCTGAATACCGACCAGACTCTGACTGGCGAACGCCACGCGCCAGCGGCGTCCGGAGGATTCCAGCGCATGAACGATGCGATTGCGGTAAATGCACCCTTGCGGATAAACCACGAGCGGGACTGGATCGTCGATCACCCGCGTGTCTCGGCCAATCACCCAATGCACCTGCTCGGGCCAACTCGCCAGCGCTGTGTCCTGCCGCTGCCCATGCCGACCGGCGAGGTCGCGCTTGACCAATGCCAGATCGATGTCCTTGTTATCCAGCCGCGCATAGAGGTCGACGCTCAGCCCGTTGACCGTGTCCAGGCGGATGTGCGGATGTTCCCGCGCGAACCCGGACAACAGTGACATCAGGCGCTGCACATCGAAATCCTCCGGCACACCCAGTTTGACTACGCCGGTCTCGTCGTCACGACTGAGCGAACTGTGCGCCTCCAAGGCCAACGCAACCAGCCGCCGGGCATAGCCGATCAAGCGCTCGCCATCCTCGGTCAGTTGAATGTGCTTGCTCGCCCGCTGACGCAGCAACAGTGGGCGACCTAGCTGATCCTCCAGCTTGCGGATCTGTTGGCTGACGGTGGATTGCGTGCGATTGACCCGCTCCCCCGCTTTAGTGAAGCCGCCGGCATCGACCACACAAACAAATGTATGCAGCAGTTCAAGATCAAACACTGGGATGACCCACTCATTCAGTAAACGAATTATTTCAGCAATGTAATTTAATTTTACGATGATCGCCATTGCTCGCAGAATCGGTTCACACCCTGCTACGAGGAACTGACCATGAGCACATCCCCTGCCCGCCCGCGCTGGATCACATTCGACTGCTACGGCACTCTCATTCAATGGGATGAAGGGCTGCTCGACTACGTTCGGCAGTTGCTCGAGCGCAAGGACGCCCGTCTCGACGCCGACGCCTTCATCGCTGTTTACGATCGCCATGAGCATGCGCTGGAACAGACGCCGCCGCATCGTTCGTTCGCCGATATCTCGCGCCAGTCGATGGCATTGACGCTGCAGGAATCAGGCATGCCGTGCGAGCCGGAGGATGCCGAAGGTCTGATTCAGCGCATTGGTGCCATGCCGCCGTTCCCGGAAGTGCTCGGCGCATTGAAGTGGTTGAAGGATCAGGGCTTCAGCCTGTGCATCGTGTCGAACACGGATGACGACATCATTGCCGGCAACGTCGCTCAGCTCGGCGGTTACATCGATCGAGTCATCACGGCCCAGCAAGCGCAGGCCTACAAACCGGATCATCGACTGTTCCAGCATGCTCACCGAACGCTCGGCGTCGGCCTCGATGAAGTGCTGCACATTTGCGCCAGCCCGCATCTGGATCTCGAAGCCGCCAAAGGCATGGGTTTTCGCTGTGTCTGGATCGACCGCGGAACCCGCCGCAAGCCATTGCCCGACTACACTCCTGACGCCACGCTGGCGGATCTGTCCCAGGTTGCGGATTATATCCGCAGCAAAGGTTGGGCGAACGAATAGGAAAACACGATGGCACACGACCTACGCGCCAGTGATCTGCGGCCTGCACGCAACGACCGGCAGCAAGCGAACCTGAACACCGTCATGATCGAGGCCACGAGGACCGATCTGGCCGCCAGCCTGCGCATGGCGGCGCGGCTGGGGCTGAGTGAAGGTATCTGCAACCATTTTTCGGCGCTGGTACCGGGGCATCCGGACCTGTTTCTGGTCAATCCATATGGTCTGGCGTTCGAGGAAATCACCGCGTCCAGCCTGCTGATCTGCGACGTCGACGGCAACGTGATCATGGGCGATGGCAAACCGGAAGCCACCGCTTTTTATATCCACGCTCGCCTCCATCTGCATAAACCGCGGGCAGTCGCGGCGTTTCACACGCACATGCCCCATGCCACGGCGCTGGCGATGCTGGAAGGTGAACCGCTGATGTGGGCCGGTCAGACCGCGCTCAAGTTTTACGGCCGCGTCGCGGTGGACGAGCACTACAACGGCTTGGCGCTGGACAACCACGAAGGCGACCGCATCGCCGCGTCGATGGGTCAGGCGGACATCGTGTTTCTCAAGAATCATGGAGTCATGGTCACCGCGCCGAGCATTGCCCAGGCCTGGGACGATCTGTATTACCTGGAGCGCGCCGCCGAAGTGCAGCTCAAGGCCATGAGCAGCGGCCGTGCGCTCAAGGCCATCGAACCGGAGATTCTGGTGCGAACGGCGCGCCAGATGAGCGAGGAAGATGCCGAAAGCGCCAGACTGCATCTGGAGAGCGTCAAACGGATACTCACGCGCACGGCGCCTGACTTTGCACACTGAGACGCCGCGGCAAGCGCAGTCGGCCAGCGCACACGCGTCGTGACGGACTGCGCTTCGTTGGCCGCGGTGGCCAATTCGAGTACGCTTCGCTGCGTTCGCACGTCAATCAAGACTGCCCCAGCGAGGCTCTGAAAATGCTTTTACATGCATCGACATGGATCGAGATCGACCAGTTTCTCCAGCGCAGCCGCACGGTGGTCGTGCCGATCGGCTCCAACGAACAACATGGTCCGACCGGTTTATTAGGAACCGACTGGATGTGCCCGCAGATCATTGCCCATGAAGCCCAGAAAAACGCCGATATCCTGATCGCTCCTACCTTCAACATCGGCATGGCGCAGCATCACCTCGGCTTTCCCGGGACCATCTCGCTACGCCCCTCGACCTTCATCGCGGCCATCGGCGACTGGGTTCGCTCGCTTGCCGGGCACGGCTTCGAGAAGATCCTGTTCCTCAACGGCCATGGCGGCAATATCGCCTCGATCGAAGCGGCGTTCTCGGAGTTGTACGCCGAAGCGAGTTTCGCCAGGCGCCCTGCCGGTTTCGCGCTGAAACTGTGCAACTGGTGGGATCTGGAAGGCGTCGGCGAGCTGGCCCAGCAGCAGTTTCCGGTAGGCCATGGTTCCCACGCCACGCCGTCCGAAATCGCGGTCACGCAGTGGGCTTATCCCGAGTCGATCAAGACCGCGGACTACTCGCCGCAGATTGCCCCGACCGGCCCTATTCGGGAAGCCCTCGATTTCCGCGCCCGCTTCGCCGATGGCCGCATGGGTTCGGACCCTTCACTGGCCACCCCGGAAAAAGGCGGTGAACTGGTGCGCGTCGCCGCCCAAGGGCTTGTTCAAGCGGTGGCCGCGTTCAGCCGTGAAGTCAGGCCGCAGTGATCACCGACGCACCTGGCCAGTTGTCAAGCGCGCCACTCAGGCGATAAAAACGTTGAACTCGTGAGCCGTGCCGCAGCCATAGTTTCATGCGCTTTTCTCAACGGTACCGGATCGTGGCAGGCAGGGGCGCAACGGCCCTGCCCGATCCACTTGGCTGACAGGTGATATGTGAATACTTTCATTCCGGTGGACAAACTCGAGACCATCAACCTGCACGACTACCACGAAGTCTGGCTGACTACTAAGGAAGAGTGGCCTCAGGATCCGCAGACCGAACGCGAATGCCTGTGGCGTGCTGACCGCGAACTGACCACGGACGTGGAAATCGACGAGGTGTATTTCCAGAATCTGCCGCGGTTGTGGTTGAGGGTCGATCTGGAAAAGCAGGAGAAGGTCGACGAGGTCAAACAGAAATTGGAAGCGCGTATGAAAGCGCTGGGCGTGGAAGGTGAATTTTTCCCTGGCGAATCCCGCCAGACGCCCTGTGGCGATGACGTGAACAAAGACCTGCGTAGCTGATTGATTCCCGCCACTGCATTGCCGTCGAACCTGAACCTGACAGGATGTCGGGAAATCAGCCATCGCGAGCAGGCTCACTCCCCCACGTTTTTGGCTTTGCTCGACACCCGTCGACGCTGCATTACCTTGTACGAACGTGGCTTGCCCGCGATCTGGCGCGCAGCGGCAGCAGAATCGGATGACGCGGTACTTCAGGCAGATCGCCTAGCCCGGGTTTACGACGACTGCGTCGCCGATCGCGGGACAAGCCACGCTCCCACAGGTTTTGCCGTTCAACACAATTCTGGCAACGCCGAAGATCGTGTGAATCAAACGTTATCCTCAAGGCAAACGCGCCCCCTGAAATCGGCGCACTGCCAGTGGGCCGACCCGCAGCGTCCCCAAATAAGAAACAATGAGTCTCGCTTTACCCTAATTGTTCCCCTCACTCTAAATCCGTACATTTGCATCCAAGCCAGCCAGCAAGCGCGAAACGGCGCGAGCGGGCTGAACATTTTGAGATGGGCGCCGGCAGACGGTGCCCTCCGCAAACCTGAAGACTCCTGACGAACTTCGAGAGAGCCCACATGAACAACATCAAAAAAGCCCTGACCGCCACCCTCCTCGCCCTGTCCATCGGCAGTGCTTTCGCCGCTGAGAACGATGTGCCTGAACACCAGACCCAGGCATTCCTCAACGCGCTGGCGGCAGGTGGCGGACGGCCTCTTGAACAGATGACGCCCAAGGATGCCCGCGCCGTACTGACCGGCGCGCAGAACTCGGTAAAAGTGGACCTCTCCGGCACCGAGGTGAGCGAGAAAACCATCAAGGCCGACAACCAGAACATCAAGCTGACCATCGTGCGCCCGGCCAAGGTGAAGGGTGAACTGCCGGTGTTCATGTTTTTCCACGGCGGCGGCTGGGTGTTGGGCGATTACCCGACCCACGCTCGCCTGATCCACGACCTGGTGGTGGGTTCCGGTGCCGTCGCGGTGTACGTCGATTACACGCCGTCGCCTGAAGCGCATTACCCGACCGCTATCAACCAGGCGTACGCCGCCACGAAATGGGTCGCCGAACACGGCAAGGAGATTAACGTCGATGGCACGCGTCTCGCTGTGGCAGGTAACAGCGTCGGCGGCAACATGGCTGCAGTGGTCGCCTTGATGGCCAAGGAACAGAACACGCCGAAACTGCGCTTCCAGTTGCTCTTGTGGCCGGTGACCGACGCCAGTTTCGACACCGGTTCGTACCAGCAATACGCCGAAGGCCATTTCCTCACCAGGAACATGATGACCTGGTTCTGGGACAGCTATACCACCGATGCAGGCCAGCGCGCCGAGATCCATGCATCGCCACTGCGTGCCACGACCGACCAGCTCAAAGGCCTGCCACCGGCGCTGGTGCAGACCGCAGCGCTGGACGTGTTGCGCGATGAAGGCGAAGCCTACGCCCGCAAGCTGGACGCCGCCGGTGTCGATGTGACGGCGGTGCGCTACAACGGCATGGTTCACGATTACGGCCTGCTCAACCCGCTGAGCAATATCCCCGAAGTCAAGGCCGCCATGCGTCAGGCCGCAGGCGAGCTGAAAGCTCACCTGAACTGACACAGCCCGGCTTGCCAATGAACGCAGCGGGTCAGCCAATCATCGATTGCCTGGCCCGTTTCATCTGGCCGGCGCTCGCGCCACGGCCGCACTCCTGACTCAGTGCAAGAAGATGCAGCGCAACAAACGCACATCCGTTCAAGGCTGCAACCTTGTCCGCCGTTAACATCCCGACTCGACAAAGCGAGGCGCGTCAAATGAGCAATTCCCCACGCACATGGAGTCGCCAATGCAACTTCTGGGTGGCCGCTGCCGTGGTGGTCCACACACTGTGGACCAGCGCCGCGCCCGCCATGATGTACCCGCTTTACGCCCACCAATGGCAACTGACACCCACGGTGACCACGCTGATATTCGCGGTCTTCCCGGTGTTCGTCGTCGCGACGCTGGTGGCGCTGGGCGATCTCTCCGATTACATCGGTCGACGCGCCGCGATGCTGCTGGGACTGAGCGCTTCGCTGATCGGCGTGTTGCTGTTCGCCATCGCGCCCAGCGTCATCTGGTTGCTGGTCGGCCGTGCTTTCATGGGCATCGGCGTTGGTCTGTCTGCCGGTCCCTCTGCCGCCGCCGTAGTGGAATTCAGCGCACCCGGCAAAGCCAGGCTGGCGGGCGCCATTACCACCGCCGCACAGGCGTTCGGCCTGGCTGCCGCGCTGATCCTCAGCGGCGCGCTGATTCAATACGCACCCTTCCCGACCCGTTTGAGCTTCTGGGTGCTGGTCATCGTGTTGATCGCCACGCTGTACGGCGTCTGGAACCTGCCACGCCACACTGCCGCGGAAACTAAAAAACGCTGGTCGCTGAAGCTGCCGCAGATTCACAAGCCGCTGCGCCGCACGTTTCTGGTGTCGGTCAGCGCCGTGCTCAGCGCCTATTCGGTGGGCGCCACAATGCTGTCGCTCGGCTCGCAGATCGCCCATGACCTGATCGGTTCAAGCAACGCCCTGGTCAACGGCGGCGCGATTTCACTGTTCGCCATCGTGCTGGGGATCACCGGTATCGTCGCCAAACGCTTCGGTTCCAGGCTCTCGATCATCGCCGGTGCGAGCTTTGCGATCGCCAGTCTTGCGCTGCTGATGCTAGCCACCGCCACCCATGCGCTGTCGGTGTTCCTGCTGTCCAGCGCGGCGAGCGGTGCCGGTTACAGCCTGCTGTTCATGGGCGGCCTGAACATGATCAATGCCCGTGCACCGATGCATCACCGCGCCGGCACCTTATCCGCGCTGTTTCTGGTGGCGTACCTGATGCAAGGGGTGGTCGCGATGCTGCTGGGACGCGCGGCCACCGCGTGGGGCCTGGACCTGGCGATCGACGTCGGCTCCGTGGCACTGGCGGCGTTGAGCCTGGGTGCGCTGTTGCTGGCGATCTATGTCCGCCAGCCTGAAGGCCCGCTTGAAGACGACGCAGCCCCCGGCGCCTGACCCCTCTCAAACACCACTGACATTGTTGAACGCCGCCCCGCCCGACTCGGTCCGGCGGCGCTCACAAGGAATTTCCCATGCCAACGATTCACCGCTCCATGGCGCCCGCACTCAGTTTCAATGGCGGGTTCGTCGACACCATCGGCTTTCTCGCCTTGCAGGGTCTGTTCACTGCCCACGTGACCGGCAACTTTGTCACCCTCGGCGTCAGTATCGTCCACGGCACTTCCGGCGCACTGGCCAAACTGCTGGCGCTGCCGGTCTTCGCGCTGGTGGTGGGGCTTTCGCACATCGCGGCGGTCTCGATCAACCGACGCGGCCTCACGCCGTTGCGACCGCTGCTGATCCTTCACACGTTGCTGCTGGCCCTGTTCGGCGTTTTTGCCGTCTGGCTCGGGCCGTTCAGTGATGGCGACAGCGCTGCGGCTTTGCTCACAGGAATGACCGGCGTCGCAGCAATGGCGATCCAGAATGCGATATCACGCCAGCACCTCAAAGGCGCGCCGCCGACCACGCTGATGACCGGCAACGTCACCCAAGGCGCCATCGATGTGTTCGCGCTGATCGGCCTGCGCGACCCAGAGCAGCGCGCCGCAATCAGGCAGCGTCTCAAGCCGGTGAGCCTCAATCTGCTTGGCTTCACGGTCGGCTGCATCGGCGCCGCGCTGCTTTATCTGGGCGTGGGCTTGTGGTGCCTGGCGCTGCCGGTGGCCGTCGCGGTCTGGACCTGCGTGCGCACATTCGGCAGCCAGGACAGCGTGGCCTGACCGATCACAAGCGCCTGGGTCACAACTGAAAAAACTGCCTGACGGCCTGTGACAGCAGGTCGACGGCCTCGTCGCCCCGGGAAGCGGTCGAGCGGATGAACACCACATCGTGCTCGGCAATGACAGGCAGCCCGTGCAGGATACGCATGCGCGGCGTGACACGGGCGCGGTCGACCAAACTGATCGCCAGACCCGCCTCGACGCAGGCTTTTACCGCCTGATTGGAGGGACTTTCGAGCACGATGCGCGAGCGCCGTCCGCCGAGCTTGAGGGTCTGGATCATGGCCTGGCGATAAGGGCATTGCACCGCGTGCACAGCCAGCGGGATCGGGTCAGGCAGGTTATCGGCGTGCAGCGCCGACCCCACCCACACTGGCTGGGTCGTGACAAGCCGATGATCGTGCTCGGCCAATTGCTCCCTGGACTGAGCGATCACTGCTGCCTGAAGCCGGCCGCGCTGCACGAGGTCGCGCAGCGCGTAACTGGGCGCGGTTTTCAGCTCCAGCACAATGTTCGGCCAAGCGGCGACGAACGTCGGCAATATGTCGTGGATCACGTGCGTGGCGTATTCGTCCGGCACGCCCAGGCTGATCCGGCCGGCCAGGCGTGTGCCGTGCAGGTCGGCCAGCACGCGGTCGTGAGTACTGAGCAACTCAGTCGTGCTCACCAGCAAGCGCTTGCCCAGCGTGGTCAGCGACACCGATTGATTGTCGCGATTGAGCAGACGCCCGCCGGCAATCGACTCCAGGCGTTGGATGTGCACGCTCACCGCTGCCGGACTCTTATGCAGTTGTTCAGCCGCCGCGCTGAATTTGCCGATGCGGGCCACCGCATGAAAGGTGCGCACCAGATCGATGTCGAGAATCGCCGTCATGATTTAATAAGCCTGAACAACTGATACCGTTTATTTTGATTTATTGAATCACGCAAGTTCCGTAGGTTAGCCCTATGAACTCGCAAACGCCATCGACCTGCACGCCCCTGAGCCGTCCCCACCGGAGACAGGCGATCCCGTTGCCGGTGCTCGAACTCGCCCTGATCCTGACCTGGAGCTCCGGATTCATCGGCGCACGGTTCTCGATCGACTACGCTCCGGCATCGCTGGTGGTGTTCTGGCGCTGCGTGGTGGTCACGGTTGTGCTCTTGCCCTTCGTCATCAAACCGCTGCGGCAGACGCCGTTGGCAGTTTTGCTGAAAAATGCCGGCATCGGCCTCTTGGCGATGGCCGGTTACCTGATGGGCGTCACACAAGGCATTGCGTTGGGCGTGCCGGCCGGCCTTGCCGCGCTGTTTGCCGACCTGCTGCCGATGGGCATGGCGCTGCTCGCTGCCGTGGTCTTGCGGCAACGTCTGACGTGGCGCGTGTGGGCCGGGCTGGTGACCGGACTGGTGGGCGTGATGCTCGTCACCCACGACGCGCTGGCCTGGGGCAACGCGCCGTCATGGGCCTACGCCCTGCCGCTGCTGGGCATGCTGTCGCTGGCCGTCGCCACGCTGTGGCAAAAGCACGCGCCGACGCCAAAGGCGCTGGGCCTGCTGCCGAATCTCTGGTTGCAAAGTTGCGTGTCCAGTTTTGCGTTCGCCGCCCTTCAGGGCGTTCAAGACAGTCTCGCGCCGATCGCCAGTGCGGGCTTTGCGATCAGCGTGTTGTGGACGGTGGCCCTGTCGACGCTCGGCGGATATGGCCTGTACTGGATGTGCCTGCGTCGCGCGAGCGCAACGCGCGTCGCCAGCGTGCTGTATCTGAGCCCGCCCGTCACGCTGCTCTGGGCATGGGTCATGTTCGATGAACCACTGTCCTGGCTGATGGCGTTGGGCATGGCGGTCTCTGGCGTCGGCATCGGGCTGGTGATTCAGGCCGAATCGCAACAGCGCAAAAGCAGCTGACTGCTGCCCACGAAACGTCCTAGGGTCCCGAATACTTGCCTGATCCTCCGGATTGGCAGGTTGACCGCTGCCCTTGCATTTCACTTTGGGCATACTTCACTGATCGCCGGATGGGCGAGCGCCACCTCGACGCTCAACACACGACGTGGCCGACGCGCTGACCAAAACATCGCATCGGTATTTCCGTTTACTTCACAGGAGCAAATCTCTGATGAAAATCGGCTTCTTGGGACTTGGCAACATGGGTCAGGCCATTGCCGGCAATCTGTTGAAAGGCGGTCATGAACTGCGGGTCTGGAACCGCTCGCCGAATGCTGCCCAGCCCTTGGTCGAACAAGGCGCAATTGCCGTGTCCGAACCCGGTCAGGCATTCGCCGCCGATGTGGTGTTCAGCATGCTCGCCGACGACAAGGCGCTGCGCTCGGTGCTGCTGGATTCCGGGTTGCTCGAACGACTCAATGGCCCGTTGATTCACGTCAACCTGGCGACCGTTGCGGTGGCGTTCGCCGACGAACTGGATGCGCTGCATCGGGCGCGAGGCATTGATTACATCGCCGCCCCGGTACTGGGCCGTCCCAATGTGGCGGCCGCCGGGCAACTGAACATTCTCGCCGCGGGACCGACAGCCGCCATCGACCGGGTTCAACCGTTGCTGGACCTGGTCGGGCGCAAGACCTTTCGTCTCGGCGAAAAGGCCTCCAGCGCCAATGTGATGAAACTGGCGGCCAATTACATGCTGATCTCGGCTGTCGACGCCCTGAGCGAGGCCGCGGTGATGGTAAAGGGTCATGGCCTGGCGTCCGCCGACCTGATCGATCTGTTGTCGTCGACCATCTTGCCTGGCCCCATTTATTCAGGCTACGGCGCGCTGATCGGCAAGCGTTCTTACGAGCCTGCTGCGTTCAAGGCGGTGCTGGGGCTCAAGGACATCGATCTGGTGCTGGCCGCTGCCAGCGATGCGTCGGTGTCGATGCCAAATGCCGAGAGGGTGCGCGCCAACCTGCAGGACGCCGTGGACCACGGACAAGGTGAAATGGACCTCGCTGTGCTGGCGGAAGTTGCCGAGCGCCGGAACCCGGGCTGACCTGCGCAGTGTGTCGCCCGACGTCTTACACGTCGGGCGCCACGGTCCTGATCGCGCTGCGTTGGCGGGCGACGTGAAGCATGTGCAGGGTGATTTTGCGCACCTCTTTCTTGCTCATCTCGATGTGGCTTTTCAGCAACTGCTGCGCCTGTTCCGTACGCCGCTGGAGAATGGCGTGGAGGATCTGCGCGTGCTCGGCGTAGGTCGCCTCGATGCGGGGCTTCTGCGTGAAATCCAGACGCCGGATGATGCGGATTTTTTCGGTGATTTCGGCGTGCAGCCGGGCCATCTCGACGTTGCCCGCAGCCTCCACCAGCGCACAATGGAAACGCTCGTCCAGCGCCGACACCTGCTGGGTGTCCTGTACCTGCGCGGCGGGCGGCACCAGCCAGGTTTTCCGGAGTGCGTCGAAGGTCTGGTTCCCCTTGATGTCCATCTGCGCCAGACGCGCCAGTGCCGCACTTTCCAGCACGATGCGCACGTCATACAGCTCTTCGAAATAGTTGAAATCGAACGCCCTCACCTGCCAGCCGCTGCGGAAATACACCTCCAGATAGCCGTCGCGTTCCAGGCGGTAGAGCGCCTGACGCACCGGTGTGCGGCTGGCTTGCACCCGCTCGGCGACTTCGCCTTCGCTGAAGCGGTCGCCCGGCAGCAGACGGAACTCGAAGATGTCTTCCTTGAGCTGCTGATAAATGCGCTCGGCCATGTTGTCCGGGCGCTCCTTGGGCTTCTGCGAAGGGGCAATCTGCATGTTTTATCCGGGCGATTGGGTGGGCAAGGTCGTCGGGCCGGGCAGCCCGGCCGGGAAGCCTGGCGTGCCGGCGTGCCAGGGTGGCTGCCGGCAATACAATGCTACCTCGGGCTGCTCGTCCTATCAGGCCTTTTTCAGGCTGGCAATGTACGCGCGCCAGCCGCCGAAGGTGGTGATGTCCTGCGCGCCGGCGATCGCCCACGGTTCACAGATGAAGCCTTTGACACTGCGGCCGTCGAGCAGCGTGAGGTTGCCGATGCCCAAAGGCGCCGGAATCTCGGCCACGAACTCGCCGAAGCGCGCCAGCGGCACGTCCCACAGCTCGACGATGATCGAGGTGCCGCCCTCGGCTTTTGCCAGGCCGGGTTTCGGCGGCACAGTGCCAGGCAGCGCGTAGAGCCGGTAATCGGAATCGGTCAGGGTCTGCTCGACGAACACGGCATCGCGGCTGGTCAGCTGGACATTCAACGGCATGCCCGTCAGGTGTGCCCCGACCACCGCTACGCGCACGCTGCCACGCGGCTGCGCTGGCTGCGCCGGCGCAGGCAATGCCCGACCGGTTGACCCCATCGGCAAGCCCAGGCTGGCCTGCCAGCGCCTGCCGAAACTGGCCAGCGCCGTGTCATGCCAGGCCGGGGCGATCAGCGTGATGCCCGCAGGCAACCCGTCGCCGCGAAACCCGGCGGGCAACGCAAGCGCCGACAGATCGGCCAGGTTGGTGAAGTTGGTGTAGTAACCGAAATGCGAGTTGTACAGCACCGGCTCGGTGGCCATTTCCGCCAGCGTGTGAATGGTCGCCGAGGTCGGCACGACCAGCGCGTCGAAGCCTGCCAGCGCGTCGTTGATCTGTCGGCTTAAACTGGCGCGCAGGTACTCGGCGTTGTAGGCATCGCAGGCGCTGTAGCCAAAGCCGCTTTCGACGATGCCGCGCACCACCGGATTGATCGCCTCGGGTTGCGATTTCAACATCGCAGTCAGTGCAACCGTGCGCTCGGCCACCCATGGCCCGTAATACAGCTGCTCGGCCAACGCCTTGAACGGCGCGAAGTCGATGGGCGTGATCTGCGCACCCATGGCGCTCAATTTGAGCAGCGCTTGCTCGTACGCGGCCTGACTCTGCTCATCGCCAAAAAACTCCAGCGCGTCCGGGATCGCAAACTTTACCGTCTGACCGAAGCCGAGCGGCGCCGTGTGCGGGTTGCGTCGCGAATAGGCGTCGTGGGCATCGAAACCTTCAGCGACCTCGGCGACGCATTGGGCATCGTCCACGGTCAGGGCGAACACCGAAATACAGTCCACCGTGCGGCAGGCAGGCACCAGACCGGTGTTGGACAGGCGCCCTTTGGTCGGCTTGAGCCCGACGATGTTATTGAAACCGGCAGGCACGCGGCCCGATCCTGCGGTGTCGGTGCCCAGCGAAAAGGCGACCAGTCCGCGCGCCACCACGGAGGCCGAGCCGGAGCTCGATCCGCCGCTGACGTAGTCCGGATCGAAGCTGTTCGGTACCGCGCCGTAGGGCGAGCGTGTGCCCACCAGACCGGTGGCGAACTGATCCAGGTTGGTCTTGCCCATCAGAATCGCGCCTGCCGCGCGCAGGCGCCGGACCACCGTGGCGTCGTCATCGGCCGGATACGCAAATTCCGGGCAGGCCGCCGTAGTCATCCAGCCGCCAGCATCGATGTTGTCCTTGATCGCGAACGGCACGCCGTAGAGCGGCAGCTTGTCGATGTCGCCGTTGACCGCTTCGAGCCGCTCGCTCAATACCCGCAGTTGGGCTTCGATCTGCTCGGCGGTCGCAATCGCAATCCAGGCCGGATCGTTTTCGACGAGCTGATCGCGCAGGGTCAGCAGGCTTTGCGGCGACGTTACACCCTGACGATACGCAGCCAGCCATTCGGTGATGGTCCAGCCACAGGGGCCGGTTGCGGATTGGAGGCTTGCGGGTGGGAAACTGACAGTCTCTTGCATAGTGAATTCCATCTTGTATCCAAGTTTGGATTCAGCGGAAGCAAAACCCGAGCCACGGCTCTAGAGCAGCGTAATACCGGGACTTGATGGAGGCTCTGGATGAACAGCGTGCGTTCACGCGCACACAAATGAGGCGCGATGAGCCGTCAATGGCTGATCAGAGGGCACCGGTCATTTCGACAGTGCGTTGACCAGTTGCGGAGTCACATAATGCGGACCGTCGAACAAGTACAACGGATAGCCGGGATAGGCTGCGAGTTGGGGTTTCAACTCATCCACCGTAGCCGAGCGAAAACCGCCGCCAACTTGCGGGCGAAACGCCTCGACGATGATTTTCACGCGGTTGGGACCTAGCGCCCGACGCAGCGCGTCGGCATAGGTGCGCGCCACCGGCGCGGTACGGGCATAGACGCCGACGCCGTCCTGGAAGAACACGCCAATGTCGTCCGGCAGCCAGGTTTTCAACCAGTCGGCGGTGGCCTGCGGGCCGATGTTGGCGCCATCATATACGCTGATCCACAGGGGCCGAGGCAACCGGGCCAGCAGCGCGGGCAGCTCTCGGGCACGGCTCCAGCTCGGATCGACCTCAGCGGGGAAATACCAGCCCGTGACGTTGAGCGGTGTTTTCACCTTGGCCAGACGCTCGGACAAGGTGGCCAGTTCTTCGATATTGTCTCGCGAGCGGCTTTCGCTGAAGTGACCCGCCAGCCCGACGATCACATCCTGCGCCCAAGGCTCGCGGCTGATCCGCGCCCAGTCCGGCAGCACCGGAACCTGGGGCAGACCGGAATCCGGAACGAACGCCTGGCCGTCCACCGCCGTCCACTGCACCAGCAACTCATGGGCACCCAGTGTGTGCCAGTTGCCGGAAATGCCGACAGTGGCATTGTCGGGCTGCCAGACGATGCCGGCAATGTTCGGCCGCGTGACCCGACCAAGCTCGTACAAGGTGTCGGCCGCGACACCCAGCACGCCCACCAGCAACGCGGTCAGTGAAGTTTTCACGATGCGTGACATCCCTGTCCTCCCTGCCATGTCGTTCAACACACTCCTCACCACGAGTAGGTCAGTCGAGCGAAGACGCCCTCTGCGCTGTCATCGCCGAACACCTTCTCCCGGTACTGCACGGAAAAATCGACGTACGACTGTGGCGCCTTGTGCGCGGTCTCGCGGAACCAGTACCGCACACCGACCCCGACGCCTGCACCGCCGGCATTGTCCGATGAGGTTTTGGTGCGCCCGAGCGCATCGACCTCACTGCGCATCTTCGAGTCGTAATCGACCGCGGCGACTACGTGGGGAAACACCACCAACCTGGGGCTGACACGATCCAGACGAAAGCTGCGCCCCAGTTGCCATTCACTGTTGAAGTAGTTGCGTTTGTCATTCAGGTAACGGCCGCCCTCCGCGTACAGCTGTGACGTCCACCAGCTGGGCACGTCCACTCGCAAGTCGGTGCCGATGCTGGAACCATAGCCCAGGCGCACCAGCCAGTCGCCGTCGACCTTGGAGCCCGCCAACGGAAAGGTGCGCTCGAACGCCGCCATGACGTTGTATTCGGAGAACGGCTTGATGCGCACGCCCACTGCACCCTGCAAGGCATCCATGCCCTTGTCGTTGCCGCTTTCCTTGTTCCACAGGGTGTCGGTGACGCGTCCATAGAGCTCGACAAAACGCGCATCGCGGTAACCGGCCGGACGCCAGAACACCTCGGTGCTGTTCTGCACGCTGTCGTTGCTGCGACTCGGCGTACCGCTCAGACCATTGCTGGTGCTCGCGCCCCGGTAGGTGGTGGTGTTGGTCACGCCCCATTCGCGGGACAGATCGGACACCGCGCGGCGCGTGTCGAACACCTGCTGATCGGGCATCTTCAGATCGCCGGCTTTCTGATAATCGAGGACCCGGTCGAAGTAGGCGATGGCTTGCGCGTCTTCGGACGCGCGCATGGCCGTGTAGGCCGCATCCTGGACTTCCTTGGGCTTGAGCCCGTTCTGCCGGTCCAGGCGCTTGAACACCGCCAGCGCAGCATGATCATCGCCGGACTGACTAAGGAAATACGCCATCTGCACTTCATCGCCGGGCTGCAGTTCGCCCGCGTCGCGTGCCTGCTGCATGCGCTCCAGCGCCTGACGCGGCTGTCCCATGGCGGCGTACAGCGAAGCCTGTTCGCGCAGCGGCAGATTGCCGACGGCCAGGGCCTGGGCGAAATCCTGTTGCGCACCGGGCTTGTCACCCAGGCGCAAACGCATCTGGCCGCGCTGGGCGAGCAAGGTCGCGTCGTTACCTTTCAACGCCAGCGCCTCAGTCGCGGCCGAACGGGCCTCGGCGTACTGTTGCCGGGCGATCAGCGCGCTGACGAGCAGACGTCGATAGGCGATTTCCTGCGGATAGCGCTCGACCACATCGCGGGCATAACTGACGGCGGTGTCGTTGTCACCGCGGGCCAACGCTTCATAGCCCTTGGCGGCCTTGACCACCGCCATCTGCTCATGGATCGACTGCAGACGACGGCTCAGCGCTGGCTGCGGGCCCAGTGCCTGAACCGCCTCATGGGTCGCCACTTCCGCTTCCTCCAGACGCTGCTGTCGCTGCAACGCTTCGATCAGCATCATCCGGTAATCGGCATTCTTCGGCGCCTGGCTGATGGCCTTGCGGGCCAATTGCGCGGAGCGGTCGTAGTCACCGTCCGCGTAAGCGCGCAGCGCCTGATTGCCGTCCAGATAACCGGGTTTGGGCTTCGCCACCGGGTAGCGCTCAGGATGATCGCGGCGGGCCTTGTCGCGTTCGGCCAAAGCGATCAGTTTGCGCAACTGACCGGCGTCATCCCGCTGGCGCAGGGCCTCGCGGGCCTTGGCGATGGCCTGGTCGTAGTCCTTGTGGTGATAGGCGCCGTACGCCTCGTTGGCGATCGCATATGCCGGACCGCTCAGCGGCAATGGCAGGATTTCGGCCTGCCCTTGCCCGTGACAGAACATCGGCAGCAGGCCCAGGCTCAAGCCCAGATTCAACCCCAGCGTGCGATGCAAAGGTGCGAGGAGCTTCATGACAGTTGCTCCGTTCGGTCGCCCGAGGGCGAGTGGCTGTGTTGATGCGCCACGGCCCGCTCGATGGTGTCCCGCGCGAGCACACCGCTGTCCACCAGGTAATCGCCGATACGGCCATGCAGGTGCGGTCGGTATTGCAACATCGCACGGTTGAAGGTCTGACGGTCCAGCAAGCCCTGCTCGATGAGCAGGTCGCCCAGCAACGGGGTGGCCGCCGGCAACGGCTGGCCGGCCACCACTTCCAGTCGACGCAGTTGCGCCACGATTTCGCTTTCTCGGGCGATCATCTGCACCGGCTCCACGCCCATCTGTTCGGTGATCTGCTCAAGCGCCTCTTGCGACAGCGGGCTGGCGACCGCGATTTCGGGGCGGCCCTTAATGTCCAGTGCCAGGGGCACCACACGCCAGCGCAGGCAGTACTCATCAGCCAGCAATGAGTCCGGCTGGACTTTGGCGGCCACGTCGAAGACCCGGGGCAGATCGTTCTGAAAAGCGATGGCTTCGGCCAGGGTTTCGTCGTCGAGCCAGCCGTGGCTGAGCAGAATGCGACCCAGCGGCATTTCCCGGGTCTGCTGCTCGTCCAGCGCGCTTTGCAGCTTCTCGTCGTTGATCGCCTGCCACGACAGCAACACGCTGCCCAGTTTGCGCGGCGCCCGGGCCACCAGATCGGTAGACGGGAAATCGTGCATGGTCTTGTCCCAGACCAGCTTGCGGTTGAGCAACTTGCCCACCAGAAACAGGCGCCAGGCACGCGCGGCGGCCATGAAGTTGACGAAGTTGCCCACGACCATGCGCGGCATCGACAGCAAGCCATGCTGCCAGCCGTAAAGGATGGTCGTGAAATAACAACGATGGGCCATCCGCCAGAGCACCGCCACGCCGTTGGCCGCGAGCAGGACTGTCACCAGGCCGTTGTTCTCGAACGGCGTCGGAAAGGTGGTGTTCCACAACCCGCTCGCGCGCAGCACAATCAGGGCCAGTAACTGAACCAGGATCACGTAAGCGATGATGCTGACAAACGAGGTGATGAGACCTTTGCGGTCGCGAAACAGCAGATAACGGTTGGCAAGCGATCCGCTCCAGCCCATCTGTTCCCAGCCTTGCAGACCGATGCCCAATGTCCAGCGCGCCTTCTGGCGGAACGCGGTGCGGAACGTGTCGGGGAAGAACTCACGCACGCACAGGGGCATTTCCAGGGTCGACTCGTAGGGCTTTCTGAACCACGATTTGCGCAGAATCCGATACTGCACCGGAAACCGCACGAAGATCGCGCTCATGCCATGACGCGCCAGCCGTGCGCCGACGTCGTAGTCCTCGGTCAGGCTGTCGGTGTTGAACGGCTGATTGGCATTCTCGTCGGCCAGCACCTGCAATGCGCGCCGCGAAAAACAGGTGCCGACGCCGGCGGACGGCACGCTGTCGGTCATGCTTTCACGCACCACCAGATCCTTGCCGTGCCATTCGGCGAACTCATCCATGTACGTGCCAGCGACCCATTCGTACCAGTTGCGCTCCAGCGACACCACGGGCAACTGAATCATGTCCTTGCGTGGCAGCAGGTAGTTGAACAAGCGCATTTCCAGTGGATGCAGGACGTCTTCGCTGTCGTGCAGCACCACGCCGGCGAAGGTCACTGCGTGGGTCTGTTCGTACAGGAAAATCGTCTGGATCACCCAGTTCAGGCAGTCCGCCTTGCAGGTCGGACCGGCGTGCGGGACTTCCACGCGATGCAGCTGTTTGTAACGGCGACGCATGCGCTCGACTTCATCGATGGTGCGCTGATCGTTGATGTAGGTGCCGACGAACACCACGTAATTCTGGTAATCGAGCGTCGACACCATGTTCTCGATCATCGGCGCGATGACATCGTATTCCAGCCACGCCGGCACCATGATCGCCATCGGCTGCTCGTCCCGGGCGATCAACTGCTCGGCGGTCAGCGGCCGGTAACGCCGCTCGGCCGTGAATTTTCGGTACAGCCGGCGCGCCCAGTACCACAGGTCGATGAGCAGGTCGTCCAGGCTCGACACCAGGATGATGGCCGCGACCACAATGGTCGCGACCTCCAGCACGCTGTAGTAATGAGCCAGCCAGTAAGGCCAATAAAGCGAGGTCATCGCGGCTCCCGTTACTGGCGGTTGCGACGGGCGCGACGGCCAGCCAGCAGCAGAACGAGGAACGCGATCACCGCGGCCGGAATGAGCCACAGGGCCGACGGCTTACGCCAGGCATCCAAGCCTTTGGGCGCCTGATCATCGACCATCCGGCTGCCGGTTGGATCCTCGGCATCGAAGGTCACCAGCGGACCGCTGTCAGCCAGCAACGTGGTGTTGCCGCGCTCAAGCAGAACCGGCCGGGCGAAGGTAGGTGGCTGCCCGCCCAGGGTGCGGTAGACCATGCCGTGCTGAGCGCCCGACTCGATCACTTGCAGCGACGCCAGGTGATTGAGGGACTTGAGGTCCAGCAGCGTCTGCTCTTTGTGGTGAATCAGCAGGTGCCCGTCATGATCGACCTGAACCGACTCGTCGCTGTCCTTGATCGGCACTTCGAACGCCAGGAAGGCCTTGTCCGGGGCAATGGCGGTCTGGGCGTCGGCACTGACCTTGAGCTCGGCGCGCAATGGCGACACGCCGCTGGCGCTGGCGATACGGATCAGTTGCGGCAGGCTGGCGGCAGGTCGGTCCAGGTAGCTCTGCGGGACCAGCACCTGGGTGCCGGATGCGAAGCGCGCGGCCATGCCGGCGAAGTCGTTGTCCAGCGTGGTTTTCTCCAGCGTCACGTGGCTGCTGGGCAGTACGGCGATGGGGAACGCCTGCGGGGTTTCGCGGCACAGATCGCTGACCGGCTGACGCTGGAAGGTGACGCGCAAGGTGTTCTGCGCCGCCAGTGCATAACGCGGAATGCGCGCCTCAATGCGCTCTCTCTGGCCGTCGGCGTCGAGTTGCCTGGCGCCGATCAAATAGTCGTTGAGGAACAGGCTCACCACCGGCGGGGTGTCGGTCGCGCCTGGAGCGGCGGCCACATCGATGGCGGCGCTGACCGGAATCCGGCCGTCGTAGGCAACGCTGCCCAGCGGGAAACTTGCACTCCAGTCAGTCTTTGCCAGCACGTCGAGGCTGCCCGCCCGGCCGCCCAGACGGGTCAGCGCAACACGGCCGTCTTCGCTCAGCGGCATGCCCGCTTCTTCACCCACCGTCAGCTGACGGCTGCGTGCCAGCTTGTTCCACGCGGCGCCAAACAGGCCGATGGCCTTGCCGGCGGCGTCCTGATTGATCATCAGCAACGGGCGCGCGCCGAGCAATGCCAGGCGCACGTTTTCGCTGCCGGAGGTGTTCAATGCCGCGTTGACATGGCGCTCGCGCCACTGGGCGAATGCGTTGACGGCCGAACCATCGACACTCTGAACCTGGCGTTGCAGGGCATCGAGCGACTCGGTGATCGCCTTGAGCAGTTGCGGGTCGCTCACCGCCAGATCGACATTCAGCGCCGGGCTCTGACCGAGCATCAACAAGGCCCCGATCTGCGCCGGATCGTCGAGGGTACGCAGGCCCTTGCCGTCGAGGCTGGCGAAGGCCGGGATCTGCTTGAGTTCGGCCGGGATGTTCAGTGTGCTGACGTCCACGCTGTCCTTGACCGAAGGGAACGGCACGATGCGCGCCTGTTTGCCGATCCGCTCAAGCGCAACGCCCAGACGCCACGCCGCATCGTAGCTGGCGCTGGACAGCGCGCCCGGTGCGACGAGGATGCCAGGCTTGCCCGACAACGCGTTCCAGGCAGCGCCGACGTCCTGCAGTTGCATTGCGTCGAAGCTGTAACTGAGTCGGGTGTGCGGATCGATCCGCAACACGTTGCCGATCGCCCGCTCGTCTTCGCACTGGATGCGCGACACGATCGATGACCAGGCAATCCCCAACCGCACCGAGCCGCTTTCGCGCGCAGCCTTGTCAACGCCCAGCACCGCGCTGGCGTCCCCTTCCCCTTCATTGAGTCCCAGCGCCCGCACCGGATAACCGTCCAGCGACAGCAGCAGGGTGTTGCGCCCGGCGTCACCGTTCAGGTAGCTGGCGTCAAAATGCAGCGAGGCGTCGGTCAGCGGTACATCAGCAGGCACCGGCAGGTACAGCTCTCGGCGCGCATCGCTGGCGCTGAGGATGATCGGACGATCGATGCCCAGCTCCTGCAGCTCGACGACCCGTTGCTGGCGGGTGTCGGCGTTCAGGCGGCTGATCGCCTGGCTCAGCGTGCTGTCGGCGGCAAGCGCGAACGCGGGTGTGACGGCCAGCAGACTCAAGCTGCAGGCAAGGGCGTGCAACGCGCCCGAGGGTACGGTTACAGAAGACTTCATTCAGTCAGATCTCGATCAAGGCGATGTTGTGTGCGGAAGGCCGCTCAAGGGCGGCTCGGTGGTTGTCCACCGGATCGGACTTCAGGCGAAGCCCTTCTCTTCCACGGGGATTTCAGCGGGCCTGGCCATCGCAATGGCCGGCCGGTATTTCACATGCGTTCACTAATGCAGGCTTGCCACCGAGCGCAGTGCCATAGGCTGGCGGTGCACCTCTTCTGCCTCGCTGCGCCGCAAGGGCAGTTCCGCGACAAACTCATCCACCGGACGCCCCATCAGTGCGTCGACGATGCGCGAACAGGCCTTGCCGTCGCCATAGGGATTGGCGGTTTGCGAGGTACGACGCCACAGCTGCTCATCATCGAACAAGGCGCAGACGCCACGCACGATGGTGTTCGGATCGGTGCCCACCAGGCGCGCGGTCCCTGCTGCCACCGCTTCGGGACGCTCGGTCACATCACGCATCACCAGCACCGGTTTGCCCAGGGACGGGGCTTCTTCCTGCACGCCGCCCGAATCGGTCAGCACAACGTGGGCCAGCTGCATCAGGCGTACGAAGGACAGGTAGTCGAGAGGCTTGATCAGGTGAACGTTCGCCAACCCGCCGAGGTGCTCGGTCACCGGGCCCAGCACATTGGGATTGAGGTGAACCGGGTAGACGATCTGCATGTCGTCGCGCGACGCCAGGGTGCGCAGCGCCTTGCAGATGTCGAGGAAACCGTCGCCGAAATTCTCGCGACGATGGCCGGTGACCACCAGCAACTTGCGTTTGGGGTCCAGGAAGTCGAACTGACGATCCAGCGCGACACGCAGTTGACGATTCTGGTCGATGCGCTCGGCCGTCATCTTCAGCGCGTCGATCACCGTGTTGCCGGTGACAAAGGATTTACCCTGCAACCGCTCGCCCAGCACATTGCGGCGCGACTCGGCAGTGGGGGCAAACAGGTGATCGGAGATCAGATCGATGGTGCGGCGGTTCATCTCTTCCGGCCAGGGCTGATGGATGTCGCCGGTGCGCAGTCCCGCTTCGACGTGGCCCACGGGAATTCGACGATGGAACGCCGACATCGCCGCTACCATGGCCGAGGTGGTGTCACCGTGTACGAGGACCTTGTCCGGCCGCGCCTGTTCGAGCACCGGATCGATCGCGGCGTACAGCGCGGCAGTCAGGGTGTTCAGGGTCTGCCCGGGCGTCATGACGTCCAGGGTGTACTGCGCTTTGAGGTCAAACATGTCCAGCACTTGTTGAAGCATGCTCTGATGCTGACCGGTGACGCAGATCTGCGAATCGATGCCAGGTTCTGCGGCCAGTGCCTTGATCAACGGGGCCATCTTGATGGCTTCCGGACGCGTACCAAAAATCGAAAGGACCTTCAGTCTGGAGTTTGCTCGACCCATTCATTTCTCCCCGCGCATATAGATATGCGCCGCACGGCAGCAGCCTTGAGCGGCGAAAGCTCAAGACACTAGCGAGTTATAGTTATTGGCGGGCATTACGATCGGAAGTTAATTCGACGTTCACTTCAATGTGAAAACGAGTAGTCCATGGCACCCAAAACAGGGGCGATTATTAGCAGATAAAAAATGCATTGCAAAAGAATTTATAACGTTTTTTATAACGTCGAGAAATTTTAAACTTTTGCAGAAGCCGGGAGTCAATCAGAGGTTTTGCCCTTGCTGCAGAGCCTTATGGGCGAGGCCATGCGGGCGGAACAAGTGTGCACTATTGCGCAGACGAGAGTAAAGCATTGAACTTCTGAACATCGATTGCTGTCAGCGCCAGCCGCGCATTAGTTAACTATTAGTGTAGTGACAAAATAATCGAAGGGATCCAAAACTGACGAAAGGCATGAGCACAAAACAGGAGGCTGGCCGGTCGCAAGTTCCGGCGCGCGATTGCGGACAGCAGCCATTAGTTCCATGCTTGATTAAAGATAATTATTAAAGTGTCCGACTGAACGCGCGCCGACGCTGGCCGTTAGTTCCCGCATTGCGTTGGAGCAAGTTGGGTCAGCGATGCAGGAAGTCATGCACCCTTGCTACACCAGATAGCGGTTGAACCAGTCAAGGGTTCTGTCCCATGCCAGCCTGGCGGCAGCGTCGTCGTAGCGAGGAGTCGAGTCATTGTGGAACCCATGATTGGCGCCTTTGTAGACGTATGCCTGATAAGTCTTGCCCGCCGCTTTGAGCGCCTGCTCATAGGCCGGCCAGCCGTCAGTGATCGGCTTGTCGAGTTCAGCGTAATGCAGCAACAGCGGCGCCTTGATCCGGTTGACCTCTTCGGCCTTGGGCTGACGGCCGTAGAACGGCACGGCGGCACCCAGTTCCGGATACGCCACGGCGGCGGCGTTGCACACACCTCCGCCATAACAGAAGCCTGTGATGCCGACCTTGCCGGTGGATGCCGGGTGCGCCATCAACCATTCGAGGCCGGCGAAGAAATCATTCATCAGCTTCTCGGGATCGACCTTCTGTTGCAGCTCGCGGCCCTTGTCGTCATTGCCGGGATAGCCGCCGAGCGAGGACAAGCCATCAGGCGCCAGCGCGACAAAGCCGGCTTTGCCCAGTCGTCTGGCGACATCCTCGATATACGGATTGAGGCCGCGATTCTCATGCACCACCAGCACCGCAGGCAATTTGCCGGTCGACTTGGCCGGACGCACGAGGTAACCGCGCACTTGCCCGTTGCCTTTGGGCGAGGAGTAGGAAATGTATTCGGCGACGATGTCCGGGTCAGTGAACTGAACTTGTTCGGCCAACGCGTAATCGGGGCTCAACGATGACAATATCGCGGTGCCCGTGAGGCCTGCGAGCGTGAACACGGCGGCACGGTCGAGAAATTCCCGGCGGCTGATCTTGCCGTGAACGTAGAAGTCATAAAGCTCCAGCAACTCGGGGGCGAAATCCTTGGCGGTGAGACGGGTCATCAGCGAGGTCCTCAGCAGGTTCGGCCAGGGTCTGGATCTGAACCATCGGTTCAGACACGCGGCAAACGTCCTCATTAAAGCAGCCTTTCGCGCTGGCGCGGCATCACTGCGTCACACCGAAACACGGTCTGCTGCGCAGCGGTGACCTGGCGTCATGAGCTTGCGAAGGCCGATGTCACAACGCTTCCAGCCCCCACAACACCTGCAACACATGCCCGATGGCGCGTTCGACATCGCCTGCGCGATGCGCAATGCCGAGTTCGCGCCACAACGGCGGCTGCAATGGCCGCATGACGATCCGGCGCTCCGGCAGTGGCGTCGACGCCTCATGGGGCAGCAGCGTTGCGCCATAACCGGCCGCCACCAGGCTTTTGATCGCGTCGTTGTAGTTGAGCTGGATGCGCGGCGTCGGCTGCGGCCCTTCCGTGGCGAACCATTCGCCCACCTGCCGCGACAGACGCGTGCTGTTGTCGTTGAGGATCAGCGGCTGCCCCGCCAGCCATGTGGGCGTGACAATGGAAGGACCTGACCAGCGCGCTGGCAGGAACGCCATGACCGGATCTCGTCGCCACGGCTGGATCTGCAAACCTTTGACCGGCGTTTGCGGTAGGGCAATCACGCCGATGTCCAGGCTGCCGTCGAGGAGTTTGTGCAGGGTCTGCTGCGAAGTCAGCACGGCCACTTGTACGTCGATGCCGCTGTGGTGCTGGCCGAGGATGTCCAGCGCCTGCGGAATCAATTGCGCGATGACGCCGGTGGACGCACCCAGCCGCACACGCCCCGCCAGCCCCAGCACCTGCCGTTCGACGTCTTCGAGCGCCTGTTCGGCGTCTGCCAGCAGGCGCCGGGCGCGTTCGATCAAGGTCTCGCCAATGGCCGACGGCTGCACGCGGCCGCGCGTGCGCGACAACAGCGCCCCGCCCACCCGCGCCTCGAGGTCGGCGATGTGCAGGCTGACCGTCGGCGGCGCCAGATTCAGCACACGCGCCGCTTCGGCAAACGATCCATGATCAGCAATCGCGACCAACGTGCGCAGTCGGTCCAGACTGATTTCACGCATGCCATCCTCCATATTCAGAAATTCTGAACTTAAACGTCATTAAATTCGACTTTTACTATCTTAATGGCTGCTTGAAGATGAACGCCATTGATCTCCTCCAACGAGCACCGACCATGTCCATTCCAGTTGTATTCATTGACGGCGACCAGGGCACCACCGGGCTGCAGATCCACCAGCGCCTGCAAGGGCGAGACGATCTGCAACTGGTGACGCTGCCTGCCGCATCACGCAAAGACCCCGAGCGCCGGGCAGCCGCGATCAATGCCTGCGACATCGCGCTGCTGTGCCTGCCGGACGACGCAGCGCGTGCCGCCGTCGCCAGTATCAGCAACCCGGCGGTGCGCGTGATCGATGTCAGCTCGGCGCACCGTACCGATCCGGACTGGGTCTACGGCTTTGCCCAGATGAGCAAGCGACACAATGAGGTCATCGCCCATGCGAGTCGGGTCAGCAATCCGGGTTGTTATCCAACCGGTGCGGTCGGGCTTCTGCGGCCGTTGATCGACGCCGGTCTGGTGCCGCGCGACTATCCGATCAGCATCAGCGCCGTTTCGGGTTACTCGGGCAAAGGGCGTGCTGGCGTCGATGAATTCGAAGGCCCTGACGCCGCGCAAGCGACACCTTTTCAGGTCTACGGCCTGGGTCTTGCGCACAAGCACGTGCCGGAAATCCAGCAGTACAGCGGGCTCAGCGAACGGCCTGTGTTCGTGCCGGCGTATGGGTCGTTCCGTCAGGGCATCGTGCTGACCATCGCGCTGCAACTGCGGCTGTTGGCGCCAGGCGTCACCGGCGCCAGACTGCACGCCTGCCTTGAGCGGCACTACGCAGGCAGCGAGTTTGTCGAGGTCGTCGGGATGGATGAAGCCAAGGCAATGACCGGCCTGGACCCGCGGCAACTGAATGACACCGATCGCCTGCGTCTGATGGTCTTCGAAAATGCCGGTCATGTGCTGCTCGCGGCCGTGTTCGACAACCTGGGCAAAGGCGCCGCCGGCGCTGCCGTCCAGAACCTCGACCTGATGATCGCCGGCGCCTGAAGCCTGAACGCAGGAACGGTGGGTGTGAGGTTGTTTGCGAAGACTGAATGCCAGCCGATGCATTTGCAGCGAATACACCGTGAGCAAGCTCACTCCCACAGGGACCACCGGGCTTTTCCGAATTATCCTCCCAGGCACGAATCCTGTAGGAGCTCGCTCTGGGCCACGCTCCTACACGTGTTGTGCGGCGCGGACTGGTATCGAGCCAGGCAGCAAAACCTGCGGGAGCGAGCTTGCTCGCGAAGGCTGATTTCCAACCACCGCATCTCCACAGCCTGCACCGGCCTCTTCCCGGCTGAAGCCGGTCCTACGGACGCTGCAAGCTTTTCGTAGGACCGGCTTCAGCCGGGAAGGCGTCGGGTGTCACGCCGTTGATCGAAGGGAAAGTCAAAGACCGTTGGCTCACTCCCACCTGAAAAGCCGCTCATCCGCCGATCAGGAAATTGCCCGGGCGGGCGTCGTCGGGGGTTTCCAGTACGGGCACCTGGGCGTCGTCTTTAAGGTTCACGCCTGACAGTTTGCGGCGCCAGGATTCGCGCATCAGGTAAAGCAGTTTGTGCGCCGCCATGGCGTAGCTCATGCCCTCGAGGCGGACGTTGGAAATGCAGTTGCGCGCGGCGTCGTTCAGGCCCACACGGGGCGCGTAGGTGAAATACAGACCCAGGCTGTCAGGCGAGCTGAGGCCCGGTCGCTCGCCGATCAGGATCACCACCATCCTGGCCCCCAGCAGCTGCGCCACTTCATCGGCGACGGCCACGCGGCCCTGCTCCACCAGCGTCACTGGCGCCAGCGTCCAGCCTTCGGCAGCAGCCATCTCGTCGATGCGTTCGAGCATGGCCGGGCCATGACGCTGTACCGCCAAGGACGACAGCCCGTCGGCCACCACCAGCGCCAGATCGAAACCGTCTGGGTGCGCCTGCGCGTACTCGCTCAACCGCTCGACCGACGCCTGTGACAAGCGACGACCCAGGTCCGGCCGCTGCAAGTAGACATGCCGATCCGGCGCCGAGCTTTGCACGGTCAGGGTCTCACGCTGACGCGCTGCCAGTTGCGCACTCAACGCTTCATGATCGAACGGCAGGTGCACGGCGTCCCGCGCCTGGGCGTGAGCGAACTGGAAGTCCAGTTGCGCCGACGTCGGCAGACTCGTGCCTGCATGGCCCAACGCGATGCGCGCCGAGGTCAGCGAGCGAAGCTGTCGCCAGGCATCGGCCTGGGCCGGGGACTTGCTGTGTTCATCGGTCATGGCCCATCCCTCATCACTGTCGATTGCGTCAGCCATCGTTATTTCAGCTGTGCCAGCGCTTTGCGAAACAGCGGTGGCACGCCCTGCCCCAGACGCACGCCGCCGTCGTCCTGACGCAAAATGTCCATGCGCGTCAGCCACGCTTCGAACTCCGGCGCAGGCCGCAGGCCCAGCGTCTTGCGCGCATACAAGGCGTCGTGGAACGACGTGGTCTGGTAGTTGAGCATCACGTCATCCGAGCCCGGAATGCCCATGATGAAGTTGATCCCAGCCACGCCCAGCAGTGTCAGCAACATGTCCATGTCGTCCTGATCGGCTTCGGCATGGTTGGTGTAGCAAATGTCGCAGCCCATCGGCACGCCCAGCAGCTTGCCGCAGAAATGATCCTCAAGGCCGGCACGAATGATCTGCTTTCCGTTGTACAGGTACTCCGGGCCGATGAAGCCCACCACGGTGTTGACCAGAAACGGCTTGAAATGCCGCGCAACACCATAGGCACGGGCCTCGCAGGTCTGCTGATCGACGCCATGATGTGCATTGGCCGACAAGGCGCTGCCCTGCCCGGTTTCGAAATACATCAAGTTATCGCCCAACGGGCCGCGCTGGAGGCTCAGGCCCGCTTCATAACCCTCGCGCAGGATTTCCAGACTGATGCCGAAGCCGGCGTTGGCCGCCTCGGTACCGGCGATGGACTGAAACACCAGGTCCAGCGGCACGCCTTTTTCGATGGCGGCCACCGACGAGGTTACGTGGGTCAGGACGCAGGACTGCGTCGGGATCTCGTAATGCCGGATCACGCCGTCGAGCATTTTCAGCAGTTCAGTGATCGCACTGTTGCTGTCGGTGGCCGGGTTGATGCCGATCATGGCGTCGCCGTTGCCGTACAGCAGACCGTCGAGCACGCTGGCGGCAATGCCTGCCGGATCGTCGGTCGGGTGGTTGGGTTGCAGGCGGGTCGACATCCGCCCGCGCAGGCCGACCGTGTTGCGAAAACGCGTGACGACGCGAATTTTCTGCGCCACCAACACCAGATCCTGCACGCGCATGATCTTCGACACCGCGGCGGCCATTTCCGGGGTCAGCCCCGGGGCAAGCGCCTTGAGACTGGCCTCGGTAGCCTCGTCGCCCAACAACCAGTCCCGAAAGCCGCCCACCGTCAGGTGACTGACCGGCGCGAAAGCTGCCAGATCGTGGCTGTCCACGATGAGCCGGGTGACCTCGTCCTGCTCGTAGGGAATCAGCGCTTCGTTGAGGAAGCGCTTGAGCGGCACCTCGGCCAGCGTCATCTGCGCGGCGGCACGTTCGGCGTCGCTGCTGGCGGCGATCTCGGCGAGAAAGTCGCCCGAGCGCGCGGGACTGGCCTTGGCCATGAGTTCCCGCAGGCTGTCGAAGCGCCAGACCATGCCACCGATGCTGTGGGAAAAGCTCATGAGTACCCTTCCTTCTATCGAACCAGATGATTAGCCAGCGACTGCAACAACCGCGCCGCGTCCGCGTACCAGCTTGCAGAACAACGCACCGACTGCCATCAGGCAGAGGAAGATGCCGCAGATCACCAGATTGAACCAGACCATCGCCACTAGACAGACAATGGCCAGCACCAGCGCGATGCCCGGCACGATCGGGTAACCCGGGGCGCGGAAGCTGCGCTCCAGATCCGGCTCGCTGCGACGCAGCTTGAACAGGCTGAGCATGCTGACGATGTACATCACAATAGCGCCGAATACCGACATGGTGATCATCGCAGCGGTCAGCGTCATGCCCTGCAGGTTGACCAGTCCGTCGCTGAGAATCGCCAGAATGCCGACCACGCCACCGGCGAGAATCGCGCGGTGCGGCGTCTGGAAGCGCGACAGTTTAGCCAGGCTGGGCGGCAGGAAGCCGGCCCGCGCCAAGGCGAAGAACTGACGCGAGTAGCCGAGGATGATGCCGTGAAAGCTTGCCACCAGACCGAACAGCCCGATCCACACCAGCATGTGCATCCAGTTCGAGTTGTTGCCGACCACAGCTTTCATCGCCTGCGGCAGCGGGTCATTGATGTTCGACAGTGCGCGCCAGTCGCCCACACCGCCCGCGAAAATCATCACGCCGATGGCCAGCACGACCAGGGTCAGGATCCCTGCGACGTAGGCACGTGGAATCGTGCGCTTGGGGTCTTTCGCCTCTTCGGCGGCCATCGCTGCGCCTTCGATGGCCAGAAAGAACCAGATGGCGAACGGGATCGCCGCAAAGATGCCGCTGATCGCCGGCAGGCTGAAGGTGTCGGAGCCCGCCCAGCCGCCCAGCACGAAGTTACTGAAGCTGAAGCCCGGCGCGACGACGCCCATGAACACCAGCAATTCGGCGACCGCGAGCACCGTTACCACCAGTTCGAAGGTGGCGGCAATGCTGACGCCCAGAATGTTCAGGGTCATGAACACGATGTACGCGCCGATCGCTGCGACGCGAGGATCGAGCGACGGATACTGCACATTCAGGTACGCCCCGATCGCCATGGCGATGGCCGGCGGCGCAAAGACGAACTCGATCAGCGTCGCAAGCCCGGCGATCATTCCGCCGGTAACGCCAAACGCACGCAGACTGTAGGCGAACGGCCCGCCCGCGTTGGGGATCGCGGTCGTGAGCTCGGTGAAGCTGAAAATGAAGCAGGTGTACATCACCGCGACCATCAGCGTCGTCACCAAAAAGCCCAGCGTCCCCGCCGTGCCCCAGCCATAGCTCCAGCCGAAATACTCGCCGGAGATCACCAGGCCCACGGCCAGTCCCCACAGGTGCAGGGTTCCCAATGTTGGTTTAAGTGTTGAAACGGTCATGAGTGTGCACCCCGGTAGCCAAGCGACGGTATTTGCCTGACATCGAGCATAGCTACAGGATTGCGGCCAAGGCTTGACTCTGCAGCGCGTGGTTTGTCATGCGCGGTCAAGTTTTTCGGGATTTTGCATGGGGTGCATCATGGCGGCGCACGGTTGCGGTGCCGTGCTTGATTGCGGGTCATGATGACACCTCACTACACAACGCAGTGGGTTGAGGGGTAGCAATTCAAGGCGCCGCCGCCAGCCTGTAAAAGCGTGGCCGGTCCCGCATCCGTCGACGCAGTCGTCATGAAGACGTGTCGCACGGCCCGCCTGGAAGACCGCATGCATCGGTCTTACGACTGCTTCGCAACCGATTGCGGGCAAGCCACGCGCCTGCAGAAGCTTTCAATACGAGCCGAAGCCCGTAACAAGGTATGACATTTGCTTGAATGAAATTCATACACAGCAAAAAAGGCCGCGCGTTTAGATGCTTCAGTCATTCCTCCCTGGCGCCCAACCGACCCCCTCCGCGAACAGCAATCGCGGGGTACTGTCGGCTGCGGCCAACGGGCTGGACGGCTTCATTGTGCAACACGGCGGCGATCTGGATCGCGTGTTCGGCCGGGCCGGCATCGACCCGGAAAACCTGCTGCATCCCACATTGAGCCTGCCGCTGACCAACTACTGCAAAGTGCTCGAAGAGGCGGCGTGCCAGACCGGCTGCGACAACTTTGGCCTGCGTTACGGCCAGCAGTTTCAGCCACAGGCGCTTGGCCTGCTCGGCTACATCGGCCTGTGCTCGGCGACGCTGGAAGACGCGCTGATCAACTTCGCTCAGGCATTTCCGTTTCATCAGCACAGCACGCTGATCGAGCTGGTGGATCTGGGCGAGTGCTACCGTTTCGATTATCAGGTGCGTCATGGCGCGATAAACGAGCGCCGCCAGGACGCTGAACTGACCATGGGGATGGCGATGAATCTGGTGCGCCATGTACTGGGCCCTGACTGGGCGCCGCGGCACGTAGCCTTCGAGCACGGCAGACCCCACGACTGGCACGAACACCGCGATGCGTTTCGAAGTGAGGTGGGGTTCAGTCAGGCCTGCAACTCGCTGCTGATTCCCAAGCGCGACCTGATCGACAAGGCCATGCCGGGCAGCGATCCGATTCTGTTGATGCTGATCAAGGACGCCATTCGCCAGCTCGGTGACAACGGCGGGGAAACCGGCCTGCTGGAACAGACCCGCCAGACAATCCAGCGCACACTGCACCTGGGCGAACCTGCGCTTGACGAGATCGCTCACACACTCGGCCTTTCCGAGTGGGCATTGCAGCGCAAGCTGCGTGAGCAAGGGCTGAGCTTCACGCAATTGGTGGATCAGACTCGTCAGCAATCCGCCATGGCCCACCTCAAGCAACCGGACATGAGCATTACCCGGCTGGCGTCCATGCTCGGCTACTCGGAAACCAGCGCGTTCTCCCGCGCCTTCAAACGCTGGTTCGGGCTGAGTCCGAAGCAATGGCGCAGCGCTGCAGCCAACCCTCAATAACGTCAACGCTCGACGCGCACCGGAGCCTTACCGCCAATCGGCATGGTTTTCGATAAGGCATAATTTTCGATAAGGCACGGTTTCAGAAGCCCGCGCCCATCCGCGCCGGTTACCGTTGATTACGCCCCAGATCCTGCAGCCAGTCGTTCATGTTGCCCGGTAGCAGCAGTTCATGGCGGGCGCGGGAGCTGGCGGTGTAGAGCAGCGAGCAGACGCTGGCCAAGGAGTGGGTCGAACCTTCGCGGGGCGGGCGCATGAGGTCGCGGGACAGCAGCACGCAGTCGAACTCCTGGTTTTTCACGTCCTCCACCGTCGCCAGTTTGAGGATGGCTGATGGATCGCTGCAAAAACGCTGCGCCGCTTCGACGAAGTCCTGCAGGCGCTTGCCCTGCCCCAGCCACTCGTGCACAGCCTTGAATTCGTGACTGGCGCCCATGGCCGAGGCCAGGGCGTCCCAATAGGCGTAGCGGAAAATCAGCCGGTGCTGCGGCCGCAGGTCTTCGCAATACAACCCGTCCAGGCCTTTGACGAACAGGGTCAGGTGTTCGAGAGTTCTGGCCGGCAGCTGAAAGCGCGCGCCGGCTTCGCTCAGGCGCCTGAACCAGGCGAACAGCCCCCATTCGTTGGCCACCAGAATTGTCGTCGGCTTGTCGGGAATCGGCATGACGCCATGGCCGATGATGCGCGTGGGGTGCGGCGCACGTCCGACGAAGCCTTCCTTGATGTCGCTGGGGTGCAGCTGGATCAACGGGTCCAGCACGTCGGCCATCTGCTTGCCAGCGCGAATCGATTGCGTCATGAAGCGCTGGCGGATGAAGCCGCCGTGGCGGGTCGCCTTGCCGGTCAGTTGCTGAAATTCGTCACCCAGGGTGATCACCGCCTGTGGGCTGCGATCAAGGATCTGCACCATCGGGGCGGTCAGCTCATGGCTTTCGTCGATGATGATGTGCCTGTAGCTCTCGGGAATGACTTCAGAGGTCAGCGACAGGAACTTGATGCGCTGGGCGTTGCGAATCGGCAGCCGGATGTGCGGCGCCGAGGGCCGCACCGTTTCGCGCCACAGCAACCGGCTGTATTCGAGCAGCATGGCGATGTCGGCCTGACTGGCCGCGTGCCCCAGCGACGGCAGATGCCGCGCCTCGATGTGCGGCAGCGGCGACAGGCAGAAACTGTGGACCGTGGCGCGACAGACTCGCGCCACGTCCCGAGGATAGAGCTTGCCGACGCTCTGCAGGTTCAGCCATTGCGCCACTTGCTGGTCGTCCACCAGCGAGCTGGCGCTGGTGCGTTGCATGTCGCTGTTGCGCCAGCCCTGAGAGGTCAGGTCGCGGTTGAGCAACAGGTTGGCCATGTGGCCAAAGGTGCAGGCGTTGATGCGGCTGTCGGGGCTGGACTGCATGACGCGCTCGCGCAGGGCGGCCACCTGCGCGGGGAATGTGGCCATGAGCAGGGTCGTGGCCGGATCGAGCACTTCGAAGAACTTCGCCAGCAGGAAGGTCTTGCCCACGCCAGCATAGGCCTGCAGATGAAACGACTCGTCCGTGCACACCTGAAACTCGTCGAAGATCCGGCTCTGCTGATCGCTCAGGCGCAGCACGTCGCCGGTCGCCAGCACGATTTCACGGGTCAACGGCTCCAGGGTCTGGCGATGACGCAGGCCAAAGCCGAAGTCCCACTGCCCTTCCTCGTCCAGATAGGCCTGAGCCTGGACCTCGTGTTCCTCGAGCAAGGCGACGCCGGCGATCTCGAGCACCGTCAGGCTGGCGGCCAGGTTTTCGGCGCTGAAACGCATGCGTACCAGATCGGCAAACGCACCGCCGCCCTCTTCGACCGAACCGGCAGCGCGCATCACATCGTCGAGCATGCGCTCCAGCATCTCGACCGCGATGCCCTGCCCGATCAACGCCTTGAGATTGAGCAGCAGCATCAGGGCAGCCATCTGCGCACGGCTCGCCACGCCGAGGAAATCGTCCAGCGACTCACCGGCCGCCAGTGCCTTGACGACCTCGTCGGTCAGCGGCAGAAACAGCGAAGGCGGTGGGGCAAAAAGGCTTGGCGAACTCATTGCTTGGGCAGTGTCCTGGTGAAGGCGGTGACGCGGGATGTGACTGGCGGATGATGATATGCGAAAACGGCCGCGAACAGTCCCGCGGACGCCCCCTGCATCAGGCCCGTTCAGCCGAATCGCTGCCAGCCCGATCGCCACACCGCACAAACCTGCTGCGCCAGGCTCATGCCGCAACGCCGCACGACCGGCCTGTCCTGATCAGAAATCCAGCCTGGCCCGCGCCACCAACTGACGTGGCTCGCCGATGGCGATGGCGGGCGAACCCAGGCCGCTGGACGAGGTGTAGTACTTCTCATCGAACATGTTTTTCAGGTTCAGCTGGAGGGTCAGATCGCGTTCGTCCAGCTTCATCTTGTAAGAGACGAACGCGTCGGCGACCTTCGACGACGGCAAGTAATATTCCTTGCCAGCGCCATCGTTGACGCCCCAGCGGCTGGCGAAACGAGCACCGGCACCGGCGCGCAGATCCCCCACGCCGACGTGGCCGAAGTCGCGCGTCAGGTACAGCGCGCCCGTGTGCTTCGACACACCGTCCAGCGGCTCGCCCTTGAGTACCGGATCTTTCAGCACTTCGGTGTCGGTGTAGGCGTAGCTGCCGGTCAGGCTCCAGACCTCGTTCAGCTGGCCAGTGATGTCGGCTTCCAGGCCACGGGAGCGCACCTCGCCCGAGACCCGCGTGCAGGTCTCGCGGCCGCAGGGCTCGCTGGTCTGCACGTTCTTCTTGTTGATGTTGAACAGCGCGACGGTCGCCGTAATCGCGTCGTTCTGAAACTTGGTGCCGATCTCATAAGACTTGCCTTCTTCGGGCGGCAGGCTCTCGATCGGCGTCGCAATCGAGGTGTTCGGGCGGAACGATTCGGTGTAGCTGCCGTACACCGACCAGTCCGGCTGAATCAGGTAAACCAGACCGACGCGCGGCACCACTTTGCTGTCCTTGACGTCGGCGCCGACGATGAACGGACGGCCCTTGCCGGTGAGCTCGTCGAACGCGTCGTAACGCAGGCCGGCCTGGAAAATCCACTTTTCGCCCAGGTGCATGGCGTCCTGAACGAAGAACGCATGGGTGCGCAGGTGGTCGATCTGGTCGCTGTTCGGTGCACTCACGGCGGAAGGCTTCGGCGTGACGCCGTAGACCGGGTCGTTGTAGTTGAAGTCGGTCTTGTTAGGGCTGCGATAGAGATCACCCAGCTCGCGATCGTTCTTCATGTAGTCCGCGCCGATCAACAACTCATGACGCACATCGCCCCAGTACAGGTTGCCCAGGGCGTTGAGGGTGGCGGTGTGAGCGAACTGCTCGGCATCGCGGGTGGCGTCGCCGCGCCGGGTCACGGCGCCGGTCGTGAAGACGGCCGACATGAAGCGCGACTGATAGTCGTTGTAGTAGTTGCGGCTGTACGCGTAACCGGTGCGCAGGGTCCAGTCGTCGTTCAAGCGATGGTCCATGCGCAGGTCAAGGGAGTCGGAGCGCCCGGTGGTCACGTTGAACGGCTCGTCCAGACGACGCTTGCGCGGGATGTCCAGCACCTTGCCGGTGGTGGTGTTGATCTGCGTGCCACGGTCGAACGGGACCGAATATTCCATGTGCTCGTAGGCCACCGACACGGTGGTGTCGTCGCCGTACCAGGCCAGCGATGGCGCGATCACCGACTGGTCGATGCTGCCGAAATTGCGCCAGTAGTCGTAATTCTGCTTGTCGGCAATGAACCGATAGGCCAGCCCGTTGGTGCCGATCGGGCCCGTCAGGTCAATCTGCTCACCGCCGCCACCGAAGCTGCTGCCGAACACAGAAATGGAGTGGGCGTCCACCCATTGCGGTTTCTTGGTCACGACGTTGATCACCCCGCCCGGGTCCTGCACGCCGTAAAGCATGGACGCCGGGCCCTTGAGCACCTCGATGCGCTCGGTGGTCGGGGTGAAGTTGCGCGCCTGCACCGACTGCATGCCGTCGCGCATGATCGAGTTGTCGCGGTTGGTGCCGAAGCCACGCTTCTGAATCGCGTCCTGCGTGCCGCCCAGCGTGTTGCCTTGCTTGACCCCGCTGACGGCGTTGATCGCCTCGTCCAGGCTCGACGGCTGCCGATCCTCGATCACCCGATTGGTCACCACGTTGACCGTGGCCGGGGTCTCCAGCAGCGGCGACTCCGTGCGTGTCGCGACCGTGGACTTGCGCGCTTGATAGCTGGAGCGGCTGTGCTCCGTCTCGCTGATATCGGCTTGCGAACTCGCATCGATATTAACGGCATCCAGTTGCATCTCTTCGGCGCCTACCCACGTGCTCAGACCCAGGGAACACAACAGTGCAGTGGCCGAACATAACCCCAGTAACGGAGCGGAACGAAGCACGGGACGGGCGCAGACACGAGAAGCGGATAGAGCTGTCATGAACGGTAGACCTGAGGTATCGAGTGGTGAGGGCGTGCGTCGTTAAACGCATCGATTCTCACTACACGGATGCCAACAGGATTTACCTCACAGGGTTTTCCAAAATAATTCTGGGGCCAGTGGGTCGACGCCATGCTTTTTCATTCTGCCCTGCAGCGCCTGAAAGTCAGTCTTCGTCCGATGGCGGCCCCAAGCAAGCGCGCTCCTGCGGGTGTTGTGCCTGGTCGAAGAATTGGGGAATGCCCGGAGACCTCTGTAGGAGCGCGCTTGCCCGCGATCGGCTGCGCAGCAGTCGTAAACCCAGCCACCGCGTTTTTGCCTGACACACCACATTCCCCCGGCAGATCGCCCGAGTGCGCCCCGAGCAAGCGCGCCCCAGCGCCTGCAGCAGAGGCGTCTGATAGGGGATTGAATGACGTTGATTACGCCCGCAGGGCAAGAGGAGTGGCCGAGGGCTGAACGCGGCCTGAACACATGCACAAATTCTGGAGAACGCAAAAAAACAAGTATGCTCATTCAATAATGAGTATCATTATGTTACACCTTGGCTGAATGCGAATGGCTGTACTACGCATTCAGGCCGCACACCCTATCAGATTTGCACCGGTGATAAATGCTCGTTCCTTTTTTGATCATGTTGCGCGAAGGGATTGAAGCCGCGCTTATCGTTGGCATCATTGCCAGTTACCTCAAGCAGACGGGCCGTGGCGAGTGGATGCCAGCGGTCTGGATCGGGGTTTTCCTCGCCGCTGCCCTCGCCCTGTTCGTCGGTGGCGGCCTTGAAATGGTCAGCGCCGAATTCCCGCAGAAGCAGCAGGAACTGTTCGAAGGCGTGGTCGGCCTGGTCGCCGTGGTCATTCTCAGCTCCATGGTCGTCTGGATGCGCAAGGTCGCGCGTTCGGTCAAACACGATCTGCATGAATCACTGGACGCCGCCCTCGCCGGCTCGAGAAACCAGACCTACGCGCTGATCGGCATGGTGTTCTTCGCCGTGGCGCGCGAAAGCCTCGAAACCGTGTTCTTCCTGCTCGCCGTTTTTCAGCAGAGCGAAGGCGCGTCCGGCCCGGTCGGCGCTCTGCTGGGTCTGATCATCGCCGTGTGCGTGGGTGTCGCCATCTACAAAGGCAGCCTGCGCCTGAACCTGAGCAAGTTCTTCCGCTACACCGGGTTGTTCATTCTCGTGGTCGCGGCCGGGATCCTCGCCAATTCGGTGCGCTCGCTGCATGAAGCCGGCGTGTGGAACCACTTCCAGGACGTGGTCTTCGACATCAGCGCCACGCTGCCGATGGACGGTCCGACCGGTTCGGTGCTGGCTGGCATGTTCGGCTATCAGGATGCACCTACCGTCAGCGTGCTGGTGGCCTACCTGGCTTACCTGATTTTCGCGCTGGTCCTGTTCTTCAAACCTCAGGCGCGGGTGGTGAGTCTGCCCACCCGTCCTGCGCACGAACACGGCCACTCACCTTCAGTTATGAACAAATAAGGGCAACCATGACCACCAGTCCCACTGGCCTTCCTCCACAGAAAGCCAAGCCTTCACGCGCCCTGCAATTCGCCGTAGCCGGCTCGGTGATACTGATGATCGCCGCCGGCGCGATGTTCTACTTCGCCTCGCAGGCTGCGCAGAAGAAACGCGTGGCCAACAGCGGCAACGAAACCGTGGTCACGATCCACGCCAAAAATTGCGAGCCTAATGCGATCACAGTGCCGGCCGGCAAGAACGCATTCCGCATCGTCAATGCTTCCGACCGGGCCGTCGAGTGGGAAATCCTCGACGGCGTGCTGGTCGTCGAAGAACGCGAAAACATCGTGCCGGGCCTGAGCCAGATCATCAACGCGAACCTGCAGCCCGGCGATTACGCCATCACCTGCGGCCTGTTGAGCAACCCGCGCGGGACGCTGCACGTCACCGCCACAGCCGAATCCGACGCCGCCGCCAAAGCGCGTCCGTCGATGGTCGCCTTCATCGGCCCGCTGTCCGAATACCGCGTTTACCTGAGCACCCAGAGCAGCGCGCTGATTCGCGCCGTCAACGACCTGCAGCAGGCCATCGAAAGCGGTGATCTGGCTCAGGCCCGGCAAGCGTATGCGCCGGCTCGCGCGGCGTATCAGCGCATCGCCCCGGCCGCGCAGCGTCTGGCCGAGCTGGACAACGCCATCAACGCCCGCGCCGATTACTTCGAGAAGCGTGAGCAGGACCCAGGCTTCAGCGGCTTTCATCGCATCGAATTTGGCCTGTTCTCGCAGAAATCGGTGGAAGGCCTGACGCCCGTCGTGCAGAAGCTGCAAAGCGACATCGCCACGCTCAAGCAGCAGTTGCTGGCGCAGAGCATCGCCCCGGAACAGCTGGCCAGCATGATCGTGCGCACCATGCGCAGTCTGGCAGACATCCGCAGCAACGGCGAAGAAGAGCGCTACAGCCACATCGACGTCACCGGTTTCGCCGCCAATCTGGAAGGCACCCGCAAGGTCATCGAGCTGCTGCGCCCTCTGCTGGCCAAGACGTCCGGCGACGTGCTGAAAAAGATCGACAGCGCCACCACCGGTCTGGACGACCAGTTGCTGATGCTCAAGACCGACAACGGCTTCAAGCCGTATGACCAGGTCAGCGCCGAACAAAGAAAGCAAATCGCAGACAAGGCCAAGGCACTGGCCGATGCACTCGATGGAATCGATCCGGCCCTTGGCCTCTCCGGCCTGTAAGCGTGCCCGGGCGGGTGCCGATGCGCCCGCCCGGACCTGAAACCAGAACGAAGACAGTATCCACATGAAAGATTCAGATCCAACCAACGCTCCCGTCTCTGTAGACCGTCGCCGTGTCCTGCTGGGCCTGGGTGCAGCCGGCGCCGCCATCGCCGGTGCCAGCCTGAGCGGCAATGCATTGGCTGCGCCTGCGCCGGCACAAGTCACCGAAGCGCCGAAAAGCGAGAAGACCCAGGATCACAACGAGTTTCACGGCGTACACCAGAGCGGCATCGTCAACCCGCGTCCCACCGCGGGCATGATGGTGTCCTTCGACGTGCTGGCGCAGGACCGCGAAGACCTGGAGCGCATGTTCCGCACGCTCAACGAGCGGATTTCGTTCCTGATGACCGGCGGCGCCGTGCCGCAGGTGGACCCGAAACTGCCACCGCTGGATTCCGGCATTCTCGGCCCGGTGGTCACGCCGGACAACCTGACCATTACCGTTTCCGTGGGCGACTCGCTGTTCGACGAGCGTTTCGGTCTGGAGCACGTCAAGCCCAAGCGCCTTCAGCGCATGGTCGGCTTCCCCAACGACGCGCTGGAAGCGGACTGCTGCCACGGCGACTTGAGCATTCAGTTCTGCTCCAACGCCCCGGACAGCAACATTCACGCCCTGCGCGACATCGTGAAGAACCTGCCTGACCTGCTGCTGGTGCGCTGGAAGCAGGAAGGCACGGTTCCGGCGCAGGCTCCGCTCAAGCCGGGTCAGCCACCGGAAAGCGCGCGCAACTTCCTGGGTTTCCGCGACGGGTCCGCCAACCCGGATTCCAACGACCAGAAAGCGATGAACGAGCTGGTCTGGGTGCAGCCAGGCAGCGACGAACCGGCTTGGGCCGCGAACGGCAGCTATCAGGCGGTGCGGATCATCCGCAACTTCGTCGAGCGCTGGGACCGCACGCCGCTGCAGGAACAGGAAGCGATCTTCGGTCGCGTCAAAGCCACCGGAGCGCCGATGGACGGCAAGGCCGAGACCGATGTGCCGGACTACAAAAAGGACCCGGAAGGCAAGATCACCAAGCTCGACGCCCACATCCGTCTGGCAAACCCGCGCACGCCGGAAAGCCAGCGCAACCTGATCCTGCGTCGACCGTTCAACTACTCCAACGGGGTGAACAAGAACGGTCAGCTGGACATGGGCCTGTTGTTCATCTGCTACCAGTCGGACCTGGAAAAAGGCTTCATCACGGTACAGACACGTCTGAACGGCGAGCCGCTGGAGGAATACCTCAAGCCGGTAGGCGGCGGCTATTTCTTCACCCTGCCGGGCGTCGTCGACAGCCAGGATTTCATTGGCCGGTCACTGTTGGCTGCCGCTTCTGCCTTAAAAACAAAAACTGCCTGACAACCCTTACCTCACAGGAAGAGCTCCATGAAAAAGTCGCCTCTCGCGTTGTTGCTTACCTTTGGCTTGTTGCAGACCCCGATGTCCGTCTTCGCAGCCACCGCTCCGCTGGATCTGGTTACACCGGTTTCGGACTACAAGATTTACGTCACTGAAAACGTCGACAAGCTGGTGACCGATACTCAGAAATTCACCGACGCCATCAAGAAAGGCGACGTGGCGACTGCGAAGAAACTGTTCCCGACCACGCGCATCTCCTACGAGTCCATCGAGCCGATCGCCGAGCTGTTCAGCGACCTGGACGCGTCGATCGACTCCCGCGAAGACGACCACGAAAACGGCGTGAAGGCTGAGGACTTCACCGGTTTCCACCGCCTGGAGTACGCGCTGTTCTCGCAGAACACCACCAAGGACCAGGCTGTTTTCGCCGACAAGCTGCTGGCTGACGTGAAAGAACTGCAATCGCGTATTGCCGACATGACCTTCCCGCCGGAAAAAGTGGTCGGCGGTGCTGCGGCGCTGATGGAAGAAGTCGCTGCGACCAAGCTGTCCGGTGAAGAAGACCGTTACAGCCACACTGACTTGTATGACTTCCAGGGCAACGTTGACGGCTCGAAGAAAATCGTCGACCTGTTCAAGCCGCAACTGCAGAAGTCCGATGCCGCATTCGTCGCCAAAGTCGACAAGAACTTCGCCACGGTCGACAAGATTCTGGCCAAGTACAAAACCAAGGATGGCGGTTACGAGACCTATGACAAGGTCAAGGAAAACGACCGCAAGGCCCTGGCTGGCCCGGTCAATACCCTGGCAGAAGACCTGTCGCAAATGCGCGGCAAACTCGGCCTGAACTGAGTGTGAATGCAAGGAAAAACCCGCCGATTGGCGGGTTTTTCATTTGATGGCCAGCGCGCGAGTTGCTTTGGCTTGGGCTCCGGCGACTTGCTTTAAAAGCGGAGGGCCGGCTCCCGATCAAGGGCTTCCCGGCTGAAGCCGGTCCTACAGGATTACGCGACACATGACGCCTCCCCTGCAGGGGTACGCGGTGAGTAGGACCGGCTTTAGCCGGGAACAGATCTGTTGAACACCGCGGCCATTGCGGTGTGA
>NZ_FNYJ01000001.1:1729386-1965663 GCF_900108875.1 Pseudomonas sp. NFR16
AGCCGGGAACAGATCTGTTGAACACCGCGGCCATTGCGGTGTGATACACGACGTCTTCCCGGCTGAAGCCGGTCCTACAGGATTGCGCGACACATGACGCCTTGCCTACAGGGATTGCGCGGCAGGGAGGGCCGCAGCGCAGCGACGGCGCGAAACAACCTCAAATCCCGCTGAACCAGTTATACCCCTGATCCTCCCAGTACCCGCCCGGATAATCGTTGGTCACGAAAATCTCGACGATGTGCTTCGGATTCTTGAACCCCAATTTGGTCGGCACCCTCACCCGCAGCGGATAACCGTAATCCGGCGGCAAAGCCACCTCGCCGAAATCCAGCGCCAGCAACGTCTGTGGATGCAATGCTGTCGGCATGTCCAGGCTCGAGTAATACCGGTCAGCGCACTTGAACCCGACGAACTTCGCCGTCGTGTCCGCGCCCACATGCTCAAGGAACGTTTTGAGCGGTACGCCGCCCCACTGCCCGATCGCGCTCCAGCCCTCTACGCAGATCAGTCGCGTGATGTCACTGCGCTGCGGCAATTTGCGCAAGCCATCCAGCGTCCATGGCGCCTTGTCCCGCACCAGCCCCGACACACCCAGCTTCCAGTCCGCCACGTCCAGATCCGGAATATCGTCTTCGGAATAGAACGCGTTGAACGGGAACGGGTTTCTGATCTGCTCCTTCTTGAACGTCGGCGCCAGTTTCTGCCCGCTGAACAGCCAGGCCTGCACCCGGTCATTCCAGCGCGACATAGCCCACAGGACTTTATCCACCTGATCGCCGTCCTGCAGGTTGCAACCGGTGAGCAGGGCCATGGCGCCGACCGTCAAGCCGCCTCGCAGAAAGTTGCGGCGCTGAATACTTTCCAGCTGGCTCAGCTGCGCAGGCTCCAGCCTGACGCGCTGGATGGCGCGTTTTTTCGGCTCAATCATGTTCGACCTTCCCGTTTTCAACTGGCCGTACGCCGCCGGTGATCATCGGCAGCAAGGTTTTCGGCACCATCAACACCAACGCCAGGTGCACCACGACGAATGCGCCAATCGCCGCCATCGCCGCGAAATGCACGAAGCGGGCGAAATCATAGCCACCGAATAACGCGGTCAATTCCTGCAGTTGAATCGGTTTCCAGATCGCCAGTCCCGACACCACGATCAACACACCCGCAGCCAGTACCAGCCAATACATCAGCCGCTGCACGGCGTTGTATACGCCCTTCTCGTGTTTGAGACGAAAGCGCAGGGCGTCGAGCAGATCGCGTTTGACTGCTTTCGGGGAGACGGGCAGAAAATCCCGTTTGAAGTGCCTGCTGAACAGGCTGTAAAGGACGTAGATCAGGCCATTGATCACCAACAGCCACATCACCGCGAAATGCCAGGCCAGTGCGCCGCCCAGCCAGCCGCCGACGGTGAAGTCCTTTGGAAAGGTAAAGCGGAACAACGGCGAGGCGTTGTAAATGCCCCACCCGCTCATGAACATGCAGACCATGCCGAAGGCGTTGATCCAGTGCGTCAGGCGAATGGGCCAAGGATGAATTCTGGTTTTTTTCATCTTGAAAGGCTCTTCATGGATGAATGTGGTGAGCCGAGCCCTGCAGGAGCGCGCTTGCCCGCGCTTGCTGTGTGTCCGAACCCTGTTTTCTCAGACAGACCGCAATCGCGAGCAAGCGCTCCTGCAATGGACGCGCAGCGGTGCGACAGGCACCCCGCGACCACGTTACATCGGTGGCTGGAAGCCGTCCTTGCCGACCGCTACACCACGGGCGGTCTTGCCGTCTTCACCCGGGAAAACCACGACCTTGGCGCCTTTGACCAACTGGTCGACCTTGCCCGCTTCAACGTAAGCGATCGGCACGTCTTGCGGCACGACCAGTTGCTTCTCGCCGCCTTTGTAGCCAACGCTCAGCGTGCGGCCGTTGGCCTTGCTCAGCTTGCCCACGGTGCCGTTGGTCATGGTGCCGGTGCTGCCATCGGCATTCTGCCAACCGTAGTGACCTTCGCCGCTGCCCTTCAGGCTAGCTTCGAACACGGTCACTTCCAGCGCTTTCAACGAACCGTCGGCTTGCGGGATGGCGGCAGACCCGATGAAGCTGTCAGGCTTGATCGATTCGATATCGGTCTTGGACACCAGCCGGATGCCGGTCTGGTCAGTCAGGCCGATGCTCTGGTGAGCGCCTGAGCGGGTGGTGAAGTTCAGGGTCTTGTTGTCGACACTGTCGACTGTCCCGCGCAGTGGCTTGACCACAGGCATGTCAGCGGCAGCGGCAATAACGGCGGCGCCAAGCATGAGCACGCCGAACGTGGTGGACAGAGCAGTCTTCATCTTCATGTGAACATTCCTTGAGGCAGTTTCGAGAGTCGTGCTGGAGGGTCATGACGTGTTGAACGAAGGCCATCCTGTACCCGCAACCGGCACACCACAATGACCGGGCGATGACATTTTTGTCATTCGCACGACGCCCCCATCACCGCTCGAATCAATGACAAAAATGTAATCGGCCGCGCCCGGCCAGTTGGTTACACTCCACATCCGACGCGGCATGCAGCCGGGTTGCAGGCCCCCGATCCGACATGCCATGCCGGTGACAGCGCCACGACGTGAAGCGAGCCCGACCGACGATGCACATTCTGCTTATCGAAGACGACACCAAAACCGGTGAGTACCTGAAGAAGGGGCTCAGCGAATCCGGCTACAAAGTGGACTGGACCCAGCACGGCACCGACGGCCTGCACATGGCGCTGGAGCACGCCTACGATCTGCTGGTGCTGGATGTGATGCTGCCGGGCATCGATGGCTGGCAGATCATCGAAATCCTGCGCGCCAGGCAAGACGTGCCCGTGCTGTTTCTCACCGCTCGCGATCAATTGCAGGACCGGATCCGCGGCCTGGAACTGGGGGCCGACGACTATCTGGTCAAACCGTTCTCCTTCACCGAACTGCTGCTGCGTATCCGAACGATTCTGCGTCGCGGCGTGGTGCGCGAGGCCGATCATTATCATCTGGCCGATCTTGAACTCGACCTGCTGCGCCGCAGGGTCACTCGCCAGCAGCAGGTCATCACCCTGACCAACAAGGAGTTCGCCTTGCTGCACCTGTTCGTGCGGCGGGAGGGCGACGTCCTCTCCCGGGCGCAGATCGCCTCGGAAGTCTGGGACATGAACTTCGACAGCGACACCAACGTGGTGGACGTCGCGATCAAACGCCTGCGCAGCAAGATCGACCTGCCCTACCCGGTCAAACTCATCCACACCGTGCGCGGCATCGGTTATGTCTGCGAGGTGCGGCCATGCGAGCCCGACGCCAGCCATCCCTGACCCTGCGTTCGACCCTGGCGTTTTCGGTGGTGGCCATGCTGGCCGTTGCCAGCGCCGGCATGTACCTGTACGAAACCATGAAAGATGCGGTGATGACCCGCACCGATCACGCCGTGCTGGCGCGGCTCGATCACTTCCGCAAACTGCTGCAATACGACCTGACGCTGGACAAGCTGCAAGGCAGCCCGCAGTTGTTCGAGAACATGCTCGACAGCGAGGATGACATTTTCATCATCACCGAGCCGGACAGGCCGCCGGTCATCATGGTCAATCCGCTGCATGCGCCGTTGCCGCCGACGCCGGTGGTCGCGGCCAATGCACCGTTGAGCGTCGCCGACATGCGCAGCGGCGAACTGGCGTCAGGCGTCCTCATGCGCGCGGCCACGGTGGAAGTGATGTCCAGCGGCAGACGCGTGCACCTCACCGCCGCTCACATCGCCGTGAAAGAGATGGCCACGCTGGCGAATTTCCGCAATCGTATTTTGTCTTCGGTTGCGCTGGCCTTCGTGCTCACCGCCGTGCTGGGTTATGTGCTGTTGCGCCGAGGCCTGCGGCCGCTACGCCGAATGGCCAGCCATGCTGCCGCGATCACGCCGGCCCGTCTGGAAAGCCGGATGGACAACCGCGACACGCCGGTGGAGCTGCAACAGTTGGGCGACGCCTACAACGCCATGCTGGACCGGCTGGCAGACGGTTATCAGCGCCTGACCCAGTTTTCCGCCGACCTGGCTCATGAGATCCGCACACCGGTCGGGTCGCTGATGGGGCACTGCCAGGTCGCCCTTCGCCAGCCGCGCACGGCGGATGAATACCAGGCGCTGCTGGCGTCGAATCTCGAAGAACTGGAACGCATTTCGCGGATGGTCGAAAGCATCCTGTTTCTGGCGCGGGCGGACGACGCACAAGCGGCGCTCAATCGTCAGACGCTGGACATGGCGCAAGAGCTGCAGCGTGTCTGCGGCTATTTCGAGGGCCTGGCTGAAGAACGGCAACTGATCGTCAATACCTGCGGCGATGCCCGCCTGAGTGCCGATCCGCTGCTGCTGCGCAGAGCGCTGAGCAATCTGCTGGCCAATGCCATTCGTTATGCCGACGAGGGCAGCGTGATCGACATCCGCGTCCTCGAGGGCGGCGGTGAATGTCGCATTGAAGTGGAAAATCAGGGGCCGGTGCTGAGCGAATCGACCCTGGGCAGATTGTTCGACCGTTTCTATCGGGGCGACGCCTCGCGTCACCAGAGCTCCGACTCCAACGGCCTGGGCCTGGCGATTGTCACCGCGATCATGCAGTTGCATGGTGGCGAGGTGAAGGTCAGTCAGCCGGAACACGGCAAAATCCGTTTTGCCCTGGTATTCCGGGCCTGAGCTCGCCGCTGTCTTCAAGCCTTCTTGTCGTGGGACACCGTCAGTTTGTAGAACGTCGCCGCGCCGCCTTCGGTGGCGTAGCCGGTGTTGTCCTGGGTGTAGACGCCAGCCTTGAAATACAGCTGTCTGGTGCTCCAGCTCGCGTCCAGCTTCGCGCTCCATTGCATGTCGTGGGCGTTGACGGTCAGCGAGCCCGTCGGCGTCAAGTGGATGGTGTAGGTGAAGCGCTCCTTGAGCAGCACGCCGGTCGCGATCTGGATCACCGCAGGCTCCGAGGTCGGCGTCAGACGGAACTTGGCGACGATGTTGCCCGTCTTGGTCTTCTCTTTGTACTGGTACTCGAGCTTGATCAGCGGCTCGGTACTGCCATAGCAATGAATCTGCCCGATGACGATCTTGCCCGACGACGGCACCTGATCGACGGTCAGCGCCGCCCGCAGGAAGTTGTCGGCCTGACCGTAAGTCCAGTTGTGCACAGCGCCGTTGGGGAAGGTTTCGCGCAGCTCGGTGCGTGGGTAGATGGCGTTGTCAGTCCTTGACCCGGTTACCGGTGCCCAGAAGAACAAAGTGTCTCCCGAACGGAAGTAACCATCCTTGTAACCCGAGACCAGTTTCGGCGTGTCGATGGTAGCGGCCGGAATGCCGACGGGTACAGAAAGATTCCAAATGGCGAGGTCGATCATGTGGCTCTCGTGGTGCGCTGGCGCACAGCAAAGGGATGTCTCTGGAACGGGGTTTTGAGCCCTGTTTCCTGTCGCCTTTGCTATCGGCTGAATCGGTTGTTCTTTAACCAGCCGAAACAGTCAAGAAACCGCCGAAATCGCCTAAAAAACGATCAATGCCACTCTCTCGCCATCATTTCGGCGCAGCCGATTTTTCATGCCGTTCGTCAGGCGTGGCGAAACTCGCCAGCGCCAAGCCATTTAAGTGGCGTCATTTTTTTGAATGAGCGGGATGGAATTTTTCAAAAAAAGTTCAAACAGATGCCTAAATGCCGACAGACGGTCGAAAAATTATCCCGGTAAAGCCTTCAAGTTCGGTTTTTCGACGATTGCTGTCTGACTCACCACCGCGCTCTTCGACCCATTTTTCAGTTGACGAAAACCTTTTGTTACCGGATATTAATAGTTAGCAACCTAATAATACAGAGACTAATCATTCACTGCCTAACCAAACCGTTTCGAACGAACCTACTCCAGTGGCACCTCCCATGACTCTAGATTCACTGCAAATGCACATCACCGGCGGCGTCGTTGCAGCCTCTCGCCAATGGCGCCGGGTCTGCCAGACCACGCTGATGAACTATGGCGTGTCCGAAGCCTGCGCCGGTCCGTTGCTGATGATCGCGCGGCTGGGTGAAGGTGTCAGGCAGGTGACGGTTGCCCAGGCGTGCGGTCTGGAAAGCCCTTCGCTGGTGCGTCTGCTCGACCAATTGGGCAAGGCCGGCCTGGTGCAACGCACCGAGGATCCGACCGACCGCCGCGCCAAATCCCTGAGCCTGACACCGGAAGGCCGCGCGCTGTCGGACGCCATCGAAAGCGAATTGATCCGCCTGCGCCGCGACGTGTTCGGCAGCGTCGAGCCGGCCGATCTGGAAGCCACCTTGCGCGTCTTCAAAGCCATTGCGATGGCAACCCCGATGGCCCCGGAGCTATCATCTTGAACGACCTGTTTAAAGGCTTTTTCACCGGCGTACCGCCTGCCCGCGACTGGTTTTACGGCATCCGCACCTTCGTCGCATCGATGCTTGCGCTGTACATCGCGCTTGTCTTCGAACTGCCGCGTCCTTACTGGGCGATGGCAACGGTGTACATCGTCTCCAGCCCATTCGTCGCGCCCACCAGCTCCAAGGCGTTGTACCGCGCCGCCGGCACCTTTCTCGGTGCGGCCGCGTCGGTGCTGATCGTGCCGCTGTTCGTGCAGACGCCCTTTCTGCTGGCACTTGTGATCGCGCTGTGGACGGGCACCCTGCTGTTCCTCTCGCTGCACCTGCGCACGGCCAACAGCTACGCGCTGATGCTGGCCGGTTACACCATGCCGCTGATCTCGTTTCCGGTGGTCGACAACCCTCAGGCGGTGTTCGACATCGCGGTATCGCGCACCGAAGAAATCCTTCTCGGCATTGTCTGCGCGGCAGTGGTGGGAGCGATGTTCTGGCCGCGCCGTCTGGCGCCGGTGCTGGTCGATTCCATCGGCAAGTGGTTCAAGGACGCCTCGACCTACAGCGACCTGTTTCTTTCACGCGGCGCCACGCCCGAAGCGGTGGGCGGCCTGCGCACATCCATGGTCGCGACGTTCAACAGCCTGGAACTGATGATCGGCCAGCTGCCGTATGAAGGTACTCACCGCCAGACGTTACGCAACGCCAAAGAGCTGCGCGGCCGGATGATCCACTTGCTGCCGGTGATCGACGCCCTCGACGATGCGCTCTGGGCACTGGAACGTCGCACCCCTGAACTGGTGGCTGGCCTCGCGCCCTTGCTGATCGAATGCCGCGACTGGGTGGAAAAAACCGTCGACGGTGCGCCCATCCACTACTGGCAGGCGCTGCACGATGAACTCGATCGGCTGCAACCTACCGCCGCTCAGCTCGACGATCGCCGTCAACTGCTGCTGTCCAACGCGCTCTACCGGCTGCGCGAGTGGATCGACCTGTGGCAGGACTGCCGCACGCTGCAACACGCCATCCGCACCGATGATCACACCCCCTGGCGCGCGGTGTACCGGCATTGGCGTCTGGGGCGCCTGTCGCCATTCCTGGATCGGGGCATGATGCTGTATTCGGTGGCCACCTCGGTCAGTGCCATTCTCGTCGCTTCGGTGCTGTGGATTTTGCTCGGCTGGCAGGATGGCGCGAGCGCGGTTGCGCTGGCGGCGGTGTCCTGCAGCTTCTTTGCGGCCATGGACGACCCGGCGCCGCAGATCTACCGCTTCTTCTTCTGGACGCTGATGTCGGTGATTTTCGCCAGCCTGTACCTGTTCGTGGTGCTGCCCAACCTGCATGATTTTCCGATGCTGGTGCTGGCGTTCGCGGTGCCGTTCATCTGTGTGGGCACGCTCACCGTACAGCCGAAGTTTTACCTCGGCACGCTGCTGACGATCGTCAACACCTCATCGTTCATCAGCATCCAAAGCGCCTACGACGCGGACTTCCTCAATTTCGTCAACTCCAACCTGGCCGGGCCGGTGGGACTCGCGTTTGCATTTGTCTGGACCCTGATTGTCAGGCCGTTCGGCACCGAGGTGGCGGCCAAGCGCCTGACCCGTTTCAGCTGGGGCGACATCGTTTCGCTCAGCGAGGAAGCCACCCTGGCCGAACACCGGCAGATGGGCGTGCGCATGCTGGACCGCCTGATGCAGCACCTGCCGCGTCTGGCGATAACGGCGCAGGACACCACTGTCGCCCTGCGCGAAGTGCGAGTGGCATTGAACATGCTCGACCTGCTGGCCTACATGCCTCGGGTCAACGCGGTGCCACGCCAGTTGCTGCGGCAGGTCGCCACCGAGGTCGGCGGCTATTTCCGGGCCTGCCTCAAGGCGCGCGAGCGTTTGCCGGCGCCCAAAGGTCTGTTGATGACGATGGACCGCGCCCGCCGCTCGCTGAGTTACGAATGGATGGGCGATGACGAGTCGCGTCTGCACCTGCTGCATGCGCTCAGCGGCCTGCGTCTGGCGCTGTTGCCGGGCGTGGAGATCGTCGACGTGCTCGCCGAGCAGGAAGAACAACCGCCGTATGGCATCGATGGAGCGCCACTGTGATCGGTGATCTGGATATCAGCGGGATTTTCCTGCCCACATTTCTGGTGCTGATGGGCATCGCATATGTGATTTTTCTGGTGGTTCACGCCTTGCTGTCGCGTGCCCACTTCTACCGCCTGGTCTGGCACCGGGCTTTGTTCAACGTCGGTCTATACGCTTTGCTGCTCGGCGTCGTGGATACCCTCAGTCGATACTTGATGAAATGAAAAAACCTCTGCTGACTCTGGGCCGCGTGGTCCTGACCCTGCTGGTCGTCATTCTCGCCGCCGTCGTCGTCTGGCGCATGGTGATGTATTACATGTACGCGCCCTGGACCCGGGACGGTCATATCCGGGCCGACGTGATCCAGATCGCGCCGGACGTGTCCGGGCTGATCGAAAAGGTCGCGGTCAGCGACAACCAGCCCGTGAAAAAAGGCCAGTTGCTGTTCACCATCGACCAGGACCGCTTCCGCCTGGCGCTGCGTCAGGCTCAGGCCACCGTGGCCGAGCGCAAGGAGACCTGGGAACAGGCGCAGCGCGAGAACAAGCGTAACCGTGGCCTGGGCAATCTGGTCGCGCGCGAGCAACTGGAAGAAAGCCAGTCTCGGGAAGCCCGAGCGCTGTCGGCGCTGAACGAGGCGCAAGTGGCGGTCGATGCAGCGCAGTTGAACCTGGATCGTTCGGTCATCCGCAGCCCCGTCGACGGTTACCTGAACGACCGCGCGCCACGCGACCGCGAGTTCGTCAGCGCAGGGCGTCCGGTGCTCTCGGTGGTGGACAGCAACTCGTTCCACATCGACGGCTATTTCGAAGAGACCAAGCTGGACGGGATTCACATCGGTTCCGGCGTCGACATCCGGGTGATCGGCGACAACGCCCGCCTGCGTGGTCACGTCGTGAGCATCGTCGCCGGTATCGAAGACCGCGACCGCAGCAGCGGCTCCAACCTTTTGCCCAACGTCAATCCGGCGTTCAGCTGGGTGCGTCTGGCGCAACGGATTCCGGTGCGCATTGCCTTCGATGAAGTGCCGGCAGATTTCCGCATGATTGCCGGGCGTACCGCCACCGTGTCAATCATCGATGCCGACGGCGACGCAGTGGGCGTCCGCAGCACTGACGCGCCAGCCAGTTCTCCCGCCGTCGGCCATGCGCCGTCCACCGATAATGGAGCGAGCAAATGAAACACAGCGCGCGCCTGCTGACAGCGGGCCTGGGCTTATTGCTGTCGGCCTGTACCGTGGTCGGTCCGGATTACCAGTTGCCCAAAGACGCGGCGGTCAATCGCGCCGATCTGCAGGGCGACCTGGCCGGCGAATCGGCGAATGTGGTGTCGGCGCCCGTGCCGGCCGACTGGTGGAAGTTGTACAACGACCCCCGACTCGACGCGCTGGTCAGTCAGGCGCTGGCGTCCAGTACCGATTTACGCGTGGCCGCGGCGAACCTGCAGCGGGCGCGCTATCAGACCAACGAAGCGCAGGAGGCCGGCGGTTTCACCAACTCCGCCAAGGCTGGCGCGCAACGCCTGCAGGAAGCCGGGCAAGCATTCCTGTTGCCCGAGAAGGTGCCGGTGGCGAACATCGGTGACGTGGGGCTGACCACCTCTTATCAGTTCGACCTGTTCGGCGTGCTGCAACGCGGTATCGAAGCCGCGCAAGCCAACACCGACGCGGCGCAGGCCGCTGCCGACACTGCGCGTATCACGCTGGTGGCCGATGTCGTGCGGTCGTACACGCAAATCTGCGCCGCCAACGAAGAACGCGATATCGCCCTGCAATCGCTGGATCTGCAGCAGCAGAGCGTCAACCTGACCCAGCGCCTGCGCGACGCCGGACGTGGCGATGAAACCCAGGTGACCCGCTCGCAGACCCAGTTCAAATCCCTGCGTGCCGAACTGCCGCGTTATCAGGCGGCGCGACAGGCTGGCCTGTATCGCCTGTCGATGCTGCTCGCGCGGCCGCTCGATCAACTGCCCAAAGGCGTTTCCGAGTGCGCAGAGCTGCCTCATATCGGGCAGGTCATGCCGGTCGGCGATGGCGCCGCTCTGCTCAAGCGTCGCCCTGATGTGCGTCAGGCCGAGCGCCGGCTGGCGATGTCCACGGCGGCCATCGGCGTGGCCACCGGCGAGTTGTACCCGGACATCAGCATCGGCGCGACGGTGGGCACCGTCGGTATTCTCGACGAACTGGGCGATCCATCGACCAACCGCTGGGGCTTTGGCGGCGTGATCAACTGGACCATTCCGTCCAACGGCGCCCGTGCGCGCATTCACATGGCCGAAGCGTCGAATCAGGCCGCGCTCGCGCATTTCGACGGCGTGGTGCTCAACGCCATTCGCGAAGCACAGACCGGTCTGTCGCAATACACCTCGCTGCTGGAACGCCGCGACGCGCTGGCCGAGGCGGAAGAGTCGGCGCGTCAGGCAGCGGATCAGACCCACCGTTTCTTCCTTGCCGGCCGTGAGTCCTTCCTCGCAGACTTGCAGGCAACGCGCACCTACACCGATGTCACCGCGCAACTGGCTGCGGCCAACACGCAGGTTGCCATGAGTCAGATCGACCTGTTCCTGGCCCTCGGCGGCGGATGGGAGAACACCCATAAATGATGTGTAACCCGTGACACTGGCCGCCAAACCCACCACAGGACCGGCTTTAGCCGGGAACGCGTCGGTCGTCGCACCGCAAGATCGGTGGCGTTCACACCAGCCTCTTCCCGGCTGAAACCGGTCCTACTGACAGACCGTGTGCCCCTTGTAGGACCGGCTTTAGCCGGGAATGCGTCGGTCGTCGTATCGCAAGATCGGTGGCGTTCACACCAGCCTCTTCCCGGCTGAAACCGGTCCTACTGACAGACCGTGTGCCCCTTGTAGGACCGGCTTTAGCCGGGAATGCGTCGGTCGTCACGTTCTTGAGATTGAACCCCTGCCCGCTTGCACTGCCTGAGTTCTCTATACACACGCAGTCATCATCGGCACGAGGCCTCCCATGCGCACGCTTCAACTGGCAGACAAAACCGTTCCCGTCATCGGTCAGGGCACCTGGCGAATGGGCGAAGATCGCCATCAGCGACAAGCCGAAGTGGAGGCCCTGCAAACCGGTATCGATCTGGGCCTGACGCTGATCGACACCGCCGAAATGTATGGCGAAGGCGGCGCCGAAGAAGTCGTCGGCCAGGCCATCGCCGGCAAGCGTGACCAGGTCGTGCTGGTGAGCAAGGTCTATCCCCACAACGCCAGTCGCAACGGCATCCCCGCCGCATGCGAACGCAGCCTGCAGCGCATGAAGACCGACTTCATCGATCTCTACTTGCTGCACTGGCCGGGCTCCTACCCGCTGGAAGAAACCGTCGAGGCGTTCGAACGTCTGCGTGAGGCAGGCAAGATCGGGCGCTGGGGCGTTTCCAACTTCGACGTCTCCGACCTGCTGGATCTGAACAACGCCGCCTGCGCGACCAATCAAGTGCTCTATAACCCGCAAGAACGAGGTATCGAATACGACCTGTTGCCATGGATGCAAAACGTCGCGATGCCGCTGATGGCTTACTGCCCGATCGGCCAGGCCGGGGATTTGCTGTCCAACCCGGCCATCCTCGAGGTCGCCGATCGCCATGACGCCACGCCCGCCCAGATCAGCCTGGCGTGGGTGTTGCGTCAGGACGGCGTCATTGCCATCCCGAAAGCCGTCGACCCGCTCCACCTTCGAATCAATGCCGAGGCGGCGCAGATCGACCTGAGCATTGAGGATGAGCTGCTGATCGACTCGTCCTGGCCGGCGCCGCTGCGCAAGACGCCGCTGTCGATGGTCTAGCAGCCACCTGTGAGAGCGTGGCCTGTCCCGCGATCGGCGGCGAACCCGTCGTTAATGGCTGCACCTGTTGCTGCCGGATACACCGCGGCGTGTGGGCTGCCGAGAACTTCGTCGCCGATCGCGGGACACGCCAAGCTCCCACGAACAGCCACAACCCCTTACAAACTGTCACAGAACTGTCAAAAACCCTTGCGATGATGCGGCTTTCGACCCTGCTGCCCGTTGGGCACTCCTCGTCTGTGAGCCCGCATGAATCCAAGCATTGCCCGTCATCAGGACTCTGACATTTTTGGTCTGCTGTATGGATTTCGTTTCAGACCGGACGAGCCCGGTCGCGAGATCGATTCGGCCACGGCGCTTGAGTTTTTGCACAATCCCAGCGAACCGGGCGAGTTCGTCTGGCTGCACTTGAACCTTGCTCACGCCAGCTGCGAACGCTGGTTGAAGACCCATCTGGAATTGCCGGATGAATTCCTCGAGGCGCTGCATGAGGGTTCGAGGTCGACCCGTATCGAACACGTCGACTCCGCCCTTCTGGCCGTGGTCAACGATGTGGTCTTCGATTTCAATCGCGTCTCCACCGACATCGCCACGTTGTGGGTGTGCGTGCGCAGCAACCTGATGATCTCCGCGCGGCACCACCCACTGCGTTCGGTGGACAGATTGCGATCGTCAGTCAAGCAAGGCGAAACCTTCCGCTCGCCCCTCGAGCTGCTGGCGCATCTGCTGCGCGATCAAAGCGAAGTGCTGGCGCAGTTCATGCGCAAAACCAGCATCAGCGTCGACAAGATCGAAGACCAATTACTCTCCCAGCGCTTGAGTAACAACCGCACCGAGCTGGGTGCCATGCGCCGCGTACTGGTGCGATTGCAGCGCCTGCTGGCCCTGGAACCTGGCTCACTGATGCGCCTGTTACACCGCCCGCCCAAATGGCTGATGGAAGAGGATTTGCAGGAATTGCGGCAATCCACCGAAGAATCGGCGCTGGTGATCAGCGACCTCACTGCCCTCGGCGAACGGATCAAATTGCTGCAAGAGGAAATCGCCGCCAACCTCAACGAGCAAAGCAGCCGTACGCTCTTTACCTTGACCGTCGTCACGGTGCTGGCGTTGCCCATCAATATCGTGGCTGGTTTCTTCGGGATGAATGTCGGGGGCATTCCCTTGGCGGGTGATCCCCACGGCTTCTGGGTACTCGTAGCGTTGGTTGCAACCTTTACGTTTATCGCCGGACGCTGGGCGTTTCGTAAGAGCCGTGATTATTGAAAGGATATCGTTGAAGAACCTGATCACCCGGCTTGAGAGACAGTTGGGTGACGACCCTGCCTCAATGGCGTTAGCCTGTTCCCCTACACCCATTGACCAGTGAGCCAAGGATCCTGGCAGTCATGGCGCTGGTAGCGTCCGACACCCCAATTGCCGGCGCTGGCCGTGTCCAGGAGTTGAATGATTGAGTGGCGTGAGACGAGATCACACTGACGCCCCGGCTCAGTTATGCAAGAGCCGGGAAGTCAGGTCATTCCTGAGCAGCCATAAGAGCTAACAGCCACATGGGTACTTTGTTGAGCTAATCCTTACTCGATTACGTACGTCTGACCCTTATGAGAGTATTTACCCCCTGCGGCCGACGCGTCAAACATCACGGTGACCGTGTCTCCTGAAGAGGCTTTGCCGTTAAATCTTTGCTTATTAGACAGGTAGGTTTGCCAAAGTTTGTCCTCGGGGATAAAGGTCATTGACTTCACAGGGCCTGAACAGGTCTCGCCGGCATCATTGACAAGCCAAAAATAATAATTATGAAGATCGTTATAGCGCCCGTACATAATCATCTCGATCGGTTGCTTCAGCGAAATCTTCTCACCCGTTTTCGTACCAGTTAAGTGAGGCCAATCCATACGCGGCCGTTTATCATCTGCGCTCATCATCGTATTCCTTGATCTGTAGTTAATTTCAGAGATTAGAGTCAAGCGTTCAGCTTACCCAGGCGTATCGTTGGTCATATGCACCTCTTCTGTCCTCCAGGGACGGTCGACCTCTCACTGTGAGATAACGGTTAAAGCGAAAACGAAGATCATTAACGACTGTTCAAGGGATTGCAGTACATCGGCGCGGGCGTCGCGCTGTACGCTCTGTTTTATGTTGAACTGAACAGTAGTTCCGTATTATCGGTCATTCACGGCCGACCCCCCAGGCAACACAGCATCCGGATCGAAGGCAGCGAGGTGAGGAAAATCAGAAGCCTCCAGCCATGTATCTTTCTAACGTCCATGCAAGCAGTCCATTGCATATAAAAATAAGATGACCCCATAGTTTCTACAGTAGTGGCAACGTTAATTAACCGCCTCCGATAATGGGACAGGATCGACAAACGGTTATATTCTTTCGCGATAGATACAATAGCGATTAATCAACATCGATCTCCCAACTTGCATCACGCGCCCAGACCAATACGTCCAAAAAAATCGGACAGGCCGCTGCCGCCGCCGAGCATTTCGTGATCCACGTCGCATCTTTGTCACATTTTGAAATGATCATAGGTGCCATCCCATCTCGACAGGATCGCAAATCATGGCAACCCCGACACTGGCCCAAGGCTCTCTGCAGCAGGGCGCCGGACTGAGTTCTACCTTCGGGCGCAAGCCCGGCGTTCTGACGGTGGTAATTTTCTTCGCCATACTCGGCCTGGGTTTGCTTTACACCGGCTTCAGTCTCAAGCAGGACATGGACGAGCTGGGCACCGTGGTCCTGACCTGGACACCCTTCATCCTGCTCGGCGTGGCGTTGGTCATCGCGCTGGGCTTCGAATTCGTCAACGGCTTCCATGACACCGCCAACGCGGTCGCGACGGTGATTTACACCCATTCGCTGCCGCCGAACTTTGCGGTGCTCTGGTCCGGGACCTTCAACTTTCTCGGGGTGTTGTTCTCAAGCGGCGCGGTGGCGTTCGGCATCATCGCCCTGCTGCCGGTGGAGCTGATCCTGCAGGTCGGCTCGTCAGCGGGCTACGCGATGATCTTCGCCCTGTTGATCGCAGCGATCCTGTGGAACCTCGGCACCTGGTGGCTGGGCCTGCCGGCGTCCTCGTCGCACACACTGATCGGCTCGATCATTGGCGTGGGCGTTGCCAACGCGCTGATGCACGGCCGCGACGGGACCAGCGGCGTGGACTGGAGCCAGGCCACCAAGATCGGCTATTCGCTGCTGCTATCGCCGCTGGTCGGCTTCACCTGCGCCGCGTTGCTGCTGCTGGCCTTGCGCGCGTTCGTGAAGAACCGGGCGCTGTATAAAGCACCGGAAGGCGCCACGCCGCCACCGCTGTGGATCCGCGGACTGCTGATTCTCACCTGCACCGGCGTGTCCTTCGCCCACGGCTCCAACGACGGCCAGAAAGGCATGGGCCTGATCATGCTGATTCTCGTCGGCACGCTGCCGATGGCTTACGCCCTGAACCGTGCGATGCCGGCCGATGAGTCCGTGCAGTTCGCGGCAGTGGCGCAGGTGACTCAGCAGGCGCTGATCAAAACCGCGCCGCTGCCCGCTCCGGCCGACTCACGCCAGACGTTGTCCACCTACATCCGCGACAAGCAGGCGACGCCCGAGCTGATTCCGGCGCTGGCGGTCATGGCGGGCAAGATCGGCGATCAGGTCGCCAGCTACGGCTCGCTGTCCAAGGTCCCGGCAGAAGCGACTGCCAACGTGCGCAACGACATGTACCTGACCTCCGAGGCCATCCGCGTGATGGACAAGAACAAGGTCGGCAACTTCGACGCCGATACTCAAGGGAAGGTGCAGCTGTTCAAGCAGCAGATCGACAACGCCACCCGCTTCATTCCGCTGTGGGTGAAAATTTCGGTCGCCATCGCGCTGGGTCTGGGCACCATGGTGGGCTGGAAACGCATCGTCGTGACCGTCGGCGAGAAGATCGGCAAGACCCACATGACCTACGCACAAGGCGCATCGGCAGAAGTCGTGGCGATGCTCACGATCGGCGCGGCGGACATGTACGGGCTGCCGGTATCGACGACTCATGTGCTGTCCTCCGGCGTGGCGGGCAGCATGACTGCCAACGGCTCCGGGCTGCAGATGCGCACGCTGCGCAATCTGGCGATGGCCTGGGTGCTGACGCTGCCGGCGGCGATCCTGCTGTCAGGCGGTCTGTACTGGTTCTTTACGCAGATTTTCTGACGGTCAGCGTTTCCCTACTCTCCTTCACGGGCGCTTCGGCGCCTGTTTTTTTGCGCGTAAAGTCTGGGTGTCCAGACTGCTCATCTGGCGCGGAACCCTTGTAGGAGCGCGCTTGCCCGCGAAGAGGTGCGTCAGACGACGCTGCGCTCACGGGTAAATCGCATTCGCGGGCTAGCGTGCTCCCACAGAATTCTTCGCCACCCATGCGCGCGCGTCTGCCCTCTCAGAAGCAAACAAACGGGGCATATCTCCATCGGTTATAAAAATATGGAATTCAGTTCTTTTACGGAATAAATCGAAGCCTTTATAACGGGTGCACTCGTCACAAGCCACCGATTCTGCTCGAAGGATTTCTCATGGATGTTTTCTGGTTTCTACCGACACACGGCGACGGCCATTTTCTGGGCACCACCAAAGGTGCGCGTCCTGTCACGCTCAACTACCTGAAACAGGTCGCGCAAGCGGCTGACGATCTGGGTTACCACGGCGTGCTGATCCCGACCGGTCGCTCCTGCGAAGACTCCTGGGTGATCGCCTCGGCGTTGGTGCCGCTGACCGAACGTCTGCGGTATCTGGTGGCGATCCGCCCGGGGATCATTTCCCCGACCGTATCGGCGCGCATGGCGGCGACACTGGACCGTCTGTCGGGCGGCCGCCTTCTGATCAACGTGGTGACCGGTGGCGACCCTGACGAAAATCGCGGCGACGGCAGCTTCCTCGATCACAGCGAACGCTACGAAGTCACCGACGAGTTTCTCAAGATCTGGCGCCGCGTCCTGCAAGGCGAAGCGGTAGACTTCGAGGGCAAGCACCTGAAAGTGCAGAACGCCAAGGCGCTGTACCCGCCGATCCAGAAACCCTATCCGCCGCTGTATTTCGGTGGCTCGTCGCAAGCCGCCCATGAGCTCGCCGCCGAACAGGTCGACGTGTACCTGACTTGGGGCGAGCCGCCTGCGGCCGTTGCCGAGAAACTGGCTGACATCCGCGAGCGCGCGGCGCGAAACGGTCGCACCGTCAAATTCGGCATCCGTCTGCACGTGATCGTGCGCGAAACCAGCGAAGAGGCCTGGAAAGCGGCCGACACGCTGATCGAGCACATCAGCGACGAGACCATCGCGGCGGCGCAGAAATCCTTCGCCCGCTTCGACTCTGAAGGCCAGCGCCGCATGGCCGCGCTGCATGACGGTCGGCGCGACAACCTGGAGATTGCCCCGAACCTGTGGGCCGGTGTCGGCTTGGTGCGCGGCGGTGCGGGCACGGCGCTGGTGGGTAATCCGCAGGAAGTGGCCGAACGGATCAAGGAATACGCCGATCTGGGCATCGAAAGCTTCATTTTCTCGGGCTATCCGCACCTGGAGGAGGCCTACCGCTTTGCCGAGCTGGTCTTCCCGTTGCTGCCCGAGCCGTATCGCAGCCTCGCCGGTCGCGGCATTACCAATCTGACCGGCCCGTTCGGCGAGATGATCGCCAACGATTTGCCGCCGCAGAAGTAAGCGACACCGCCGCCCCGTTGCAGGGGTGAGCGTGCTCGCGCCAGCGATCTGAATGCACCCGTGCACCCAGTGACCATCGCTGACGCGAGCAGGCTCACCCCTGCAGGACAGCCCCGTTAGCCGGGCGAAAGCATGACGCTCGGGCCACAGGCATCGCCTCGGCGACAAGGAGTTCCCGGATGACCGCCAGCGTACCGTTTCAACCACAAGTGATCCCCATGCAGCTACTGACCTTACCGCCCTCGCCCGCCCTGGCTACGTCGATCCGCGCCACCGCGCAGGTGTTCGAAGACCCCAGATCCCAGGCGCTGCTGTCGCACATTCAGCAAGTGGCACCCAGCGACGCGAGCGTGCTGATCATCGGCGAAACCGGCACGGGCAAGGAGTTGGTCGCGCGCCACATCCACAACCTCAGCAGCCGCAAGCATCAACCTTTCGTGGCCGTGAACTGCGGTGCGTTTTCCGAATCGCTGGTAGAGGCCGAACTGTTCGGGCACGAGAAAGGCGCCTTCACCGGCGCATTGACCGCCAAGGCCGGCTGGTTCGAGGAAGCCAACGGCGGCACGCTGTTTCTCGATGAAATCGGCGATCTGCCGCTGGCCATTCAGGTCAAGCTGCTGCGCGTCCTGCAAGAGCGTGAAGTGGTTCGCCTGGGTTCGCGCAAAAGCACGCCGATCAACGTCCGCGTGCTGGCAGCGACTAACGTGCAACTGGAACGCGCGATCAACGCCGGACACTTTCGAGAGGACCTGTTTTATCGCCTGAACGTGGTGAACCTGCAGCTGAGCACCTTGCGTGAACGGCCTGGCGACATCATGCCGCTGAGTCGGCATTTCATTGAGGTCTACAGCCAGCGTCTGGGCTGCGGGCCGATCCAGATCAGCCCGGATGCCGAGCACAAACTGCGCAGCTATGGTTGGCCGGGGAACATTCGCGAGCTGGAAAACGTCATTCATCACACGCTGCTGATCTGCCGCAATGGCGTGATTCAGGCCGATGATCTGCGTCTGTCCAACCTGCGTCTGGAGCGTCAGGAAGAATCATCTCCAGCAGTCGACGATTCAACCGAAGCACTCCTTGCCCTCGCGTTTCAGAAGCTGTTCGAGGAGCAGGCCGGCGCCCTGCACGAGAAGGTCGAAGACGCGCTGCTGCGTGCGGCCTATCGTTTCAGCCATTACAACCAGGTTCATACCGCGCAGTTGCTGGGCCTGAGCCGCAACGTCATCCGCGCGCGGCTGATCAAGATCGGCGAACTGGCCGTGAACAAACGCCGCCCCGGCGAACAGTTGCAGGGCGACCGGATGATGCAACTGTCGGTCTGATGCCAGCTGCGCGACACAGCGCCCATGCGCCCTCAACGTCGGCCAGCTATTGGCACGCAGCCGTGCGTCTGCCGGATCAGGATTGAAGGTTTTGCGGGCTTACCAGCGTGCCTGCCAGTGTGCGATCGGCCAGTGACAATTTCATTTGCTGCATGGCCTGATTGAGTTCGTTGGTCGCCTGGATGAGCGAGTTGGTCATGGCCATGATTTCCATCTGCAATTGACGGATCTTGCCTTCCCGGGCGCGGGGCGAAAGTGAGCGGTCGTTCATGAAGGCCTGCATGTCGTGCATGCGTTTGGCGATACGCTCCTGCATCGAGCGAATCAGCTTGAGCTGCTCCTTGATCCGGTCAGGCAGATGGCTGGCGTCGATGTCGGCGTTTTTGTCACCTGATTTCGCCGCCTTCTGTGCCTCGGGCGACAACAGCACCTCAATGCCCCGCCGCACCTGCTCGGCGGCGCTGTCGGTGTCCGGAACGTCCTCGAGGCTTTGCTGGGGCTGGGCGACAGTCTGCTGCACCAGCGCCGCACCTTCGGCGGGATTTCTGAAACTCAAGCTCAACATGAATGCATGCCTCCATAGCCCTGATGTAATCGCTTCGGTCCCTGCCGCTGTTACACGGTTTTATCGCTTCGATCACGGGCTGTCGGCTCGTTCGGACAGCGCTTTAGAGCAGACACGGCGATTTGTGTCGGAGTCGACACAAATCGCGAAACGGCTCGAGGTCGTCGCGCGAAGGAATGCGCAACTCGCTCATCGCCAGCGGGTTGCGCATCCTTGCCGCCAGCGTCAGGCCTGAAGGGCCACCAGACGCGCGGCCAGCGCCTTGGCTTGCAACGCGACGTCGGTCACGGCAGTGCTTTCCCACCACATGCCACGTAACGGCGGGCCCATGGCGAACAGCTGCGCAGAGACCTGGCCCTGAGCGTCCAGTACGGCGCCGCCCGGATCGGCGGCGATGCCCAATGCCAGCGGGCCGGGCTGGATCAGGCCGCGCTCAAGCAGCCGCTGCGGCAAGGCGCGATCCACCCGGCGCCAGTCGTACTGGATGCCCGTTGAGTTGATCAGGGTCGCGCCGCTCTCGACGCGCGACGCTGGCTCGCCGCGATAACGCACGCGAATCTGCACCTGCCCCGGCGGCGCCTCCTCGACCCCCTGCAGCGTGGCGGCATGCACGCGCAGACGCCCCGTTTGCAGCAGCCGCTCGATCAGCTTTGCACTGGGCGGCGGAGAACGGTGGTGATGACTTTCCCACCAAGGCCGGACATGGCGTACGAACTGACGCCGCTGAACGTCAGTCGCCTGACTCCAGAGCCGGGGAATATGCACCCGCACCGTGTCGAGCGGTGCTTGCCAGTCAATGCCTTGTTCGATCGCCAGTCGGCACTGCTCGCGCAGCGCCCGAACCAGCTGCCGAGTGCTGCGAAGACTGTGATCGGCCGCCAGAAAGTCCGGCCACGCCGGAGGCTGGCGGCGCACATGAGGCAGCAAGCCATGGCGGGAGAACACGTCGATCGGGCCTCGATGCCCGGCTTGCTCCAGGGAAACCACGGCATCGACCATCGTCAGTCCGGAACCGATGATCAGCACTCGCCCCTGCCGGTCAAGTTGCGTCATGGCGGCAACGTCCCAGGGATCGACCGCGGCCGCGTTCAACGCGTTGGAGTCGCGCTGTGGCGTGCGTGCGGCGGCGAACATGCCGGTTGCCAGCACCGCGAAGCGAGCGCTCACGGCGCGGCCGTCCGCGAGGGTCGCACGCACGCCGGACTCATCGCTCTGCAGGTCCGTCACCTCGCCACGCACATGCGCGACGCAGGAACCAGACGCAGCACCGATCGCCTGCGCCTCGGCCAGACGCTGCTGCACGTAAAGGCCAAAGATCCCGCGCGGCGGGAACAGCTCCGCGATGGGCACATGCTGCTCATCGGACTCGGGCCAGCCGCCCGCCGCAATGTAGTCACCCAGCCATTGCGTCAGGTCCTCGGCGTTATCGGGGTCGACGCTCATGCGCGCCGCGTTGCCGTTCAGGGTGTGTCCCAGCTCCGTGGCACTGTAGGCCTCGCCACGCCCTAGCTCGCTGCGCGATTCCACGATCACGATTCGGCGCTGCCCCGGCAGACGCAACAGTTGTACAGCCAGCAGGGTGCCGCTCAGGCCGCCGCCGACGATGAGCACATCTGCGGGGGATCGGCTGTTATCAGAGGTCATTGCTTCTCGCCTTGTTTTCGCCACAGTGGCACGCACGCCTGATTATGGCCAGCGTGCGGATGGATTCAAACCGGACCCGCTCAGGTCCGTTGCGGTATGAAGGATGCAGAGCACGACCCATGCCGGGATCAAGGCAGGGTTGCCTGTATGAAACACGCGCAATCTGTTGATGGGCTGTTGCTGGAGCAGCAGCGCAGAGCCAGTTGGAGCGATAGTGGCGCGGCGTATCGCCGTCTACAGCACCACGTTTCTGACAAAACGCAGCCTGGCGTCGCCTTCGTTGCGATAAGCGTGCGGCTGGTTGCTGGCAAACATGAAGAACTCCCCTGCCGACACGAGGCGTGACGTATCGGGCAATACGACGGTCAGGCAGCCCTCGATCACATAGACCTGTTCACTCCAGCCTTCAGGGTCGGCTTCGGAGCGATAAGTTTCGCCCGGCATCAGGCTGAACTCCCACAACTCGACCTCCCGGCGCGCGACGGCTTTGGCCAGCAGCACGGCAGTGCTCTCGGGATGCGCTCCCGCCCAGGCAACTTCGTTGATCCGGCTGGGATCGCGGCCGTCCGGGGCCTGAATCAAATCGCTGAACGCCACATCCAGCGCTTCGGCGACACGGTCAAGCGTCGCCAGACTGACGTTTTTCTCGCCCGCCTCGATGGCGACAAGCATGCGCCGGCTGACACCGGAGCGCTCGGCGAGCGCGGTCTGGCTGAGGTCCGCTGCATGCCGCAAGCGCCGCACGTTAAGGCTGACGTGCTGCAGCACCGACGCTCGTTGCGAATGTTCCTTCTGCACTTTGATGTCCACTCCCGGCTTTGAGCACTGCCGCCTGATTGATCGTGGAAAAAACGACTGCCTGGGCCACGCCGCCCGGCGGGCTTATGCCAGCGACACACTGGCGGCCCTTGGAGCCTCGGTCAACTGGCGCGCTTGATGTCCAGCCGGCGCAAGTGACACGTCACCTCTTCGCGGTCGTGATACAGCTGTTTGCAGCCGATCGACACTCTGACCCCGCGTGCTTTGAAGCCTTCTTCGATACGCTCGAGCAAGCGCCGGACTTCGGCATAGCGCTGCTTCATCGGCAACTTCAGGTTGACCACCGCTTCGCGGCACAGGCCTTCGCCCAGCCAGGTTTCCAGCAAGGCAGCATTGCGCGCGGGCTTTTCGACAATGTCGCAGACCATCCAGTCCACCGGCTGGCGTGGTTTGTAGGTAAAGCCGTCAGCCATCAGGTGCTGGACCAGACCGGTGTCCATCAGGCTCTCGGCCATCGGGCCATTGTCGATCGCGGTCACCAGCATCCCCCGCCGGACCAGTTGATACGTCCAGCCGCCGGGCGCTGCGCCCAGATCCACGCCGGTCATGTCGCCCGACAGACGCTCGTCCCACTGATCGCGCGGGATGAAATGGTGCCAGGCCTCCTCAAGCTTCAGGGTCGACCGGCTGGGCGCCTCGCGGGGAAACTTCAGCCGCGGAATGCCCATTGGCCACATGGCGGAATTAGCGGCATCGGCCAGCCCCAGAAACACTTCCCGGCCGCTTTTGAAGGTCAGCAACAGACGCGGCAGGCTGGCGTTATCCACCAGCTTGCCGGCCTTTTCCAGGGCTTTGCGCAACGGGCCTTCGAATTTTCGGCAAAAGGTCGACAGTTCCTTGCCGTCGTTGGTGTCGACCACTTCCAGCCAGAGGCTGCCGCAGGTCGCGAATTCAGACATATGCTCGAGGATGACACTGATACGGTCGGTCTCCGGCAGGTCGAGGAACACGCCCCGGGCCCACTGCCGTGGAAAAATCAGGTCGGTGAAGCGCACACCGTTCATCAAGCGCTCCGCACCGTCGGGCTCGGTGCAGACGAACTCGGCGCAGGCCGCGTTGGGCTTGGCCCTGGCATAGCCGGACACTGCCAGACGCGCGGCATGCTCGCTGATCTCCGAGCAGACTTCGCCTTCGAAACCGGGGCGGCAATGCATAAACAGGGTATTCACCGAATCTTCTCCACAGGACGCTCATCGACACCTCGACGCAAGGCATCGGCACGGCGCACCGGCCAGACTGCCAACGCACCCTATACTCGAGGATTAATCTCAATGACTCGAAAGCGGCGCATGATAGCCGAATCAGGAACCACTGGCTCAGCCAGAGGGTCCAGTACTACTCAACGAGCATTCAAGCCGCCGCAGAGCGGACAGATTCCGGTCTTACCGTTTGCTGGTCAGTTGGGTTCACCGGTCCGTGCCGTGCGGACACGTCAAGGAGTTAGTTCATGCCCTCCCTCGATAGCCTGAAAAGCCTCAAGACACTCGTCGTCAACGACAAGACATACCACTATTTCAGCCTGCCGGACGCTGCCAGGTCGCTGGGCGATCTGGACAAGTTGCCGATGTCGCTCAAAGTGCTGCTGGAAAACCTGCTGCGCTGGGAAGACAACAAGACCGTCACGGGCGAGGACCTCAAGTCCCTCGCCGCCTGGCTCGGCGAGCGCAAGTCCGACCGGGAAATCCAGTACCGGCCTGCTCGCGTACTGATGCAAGACTTCACCGGCGTGCCCGCCGTGGTCGATCTGGCCGCCATGCGTGCGGCAGTGGCCAAGGCCGGCGGCGATCCGCAGCGCATCAATCCCCTGTCGCCTGTCGATCTGGTCATCGACCATTCGGTCATGGTCGACAAGTTCGGCGACGACAAGGCATTCGGCGAGAACGTCGACATCGAAATGCAGCGCAACGGCGAGCGTTACGCGTTCCTGCGCTGGGGCCAGAGCGCCTTCGACAATTTCAGCGTGGTGCCGCCAGGCACCGGCATCTGCCACCAGGTCAACCTCGAATACCTAGGCCGCACCGTGTGGACCAAGGAAGAAGATGGCCGCACTTATGCCTTCCCTGACACGCTGGTGGGTACCGATTCCCACACCACCATGATCAACGGCCTCGGCGTGCTCGGCTGGGGCGTCGGCGGTATCGAAGCGGAAGCGGCCATGCTCGGTCAACCGGTGTCGATGCTGATTCCGGAAGTGATCGGCTTCAAGCTGACCGGCAAGCTCAAGGAGGGCATCACCGCCACCGATCTGGTACTCACCGTCACGCAGATGCTGCGCAAGAAAGGCGTGGTCGGAAAATTCGTCGAATTCTACGGTGACGGCCTGGCCGATCTGCCGCTGGCCGACCGCGCGACCATCGCCAACATGGCCCCGGAATACGGCGCCACCTGCGGCTTCTTCCCGGTCGATGAGGTAACACTGGAATACCTGCGCCTGTCGGGCCGTCCGGACGACGCCGTGCAGTTGGTCGAAGCCTATTGCAAGGCGCAAGGCCTGTGGCGTCTGCCCGGCCAGGAGCCGGTGTTCACTGATGCGCTTGAGCTGGACATGGGCTCGGTGGTGGCAAGCCTGGCCGGCCCGAAACGTCCGCAGGATCGCGTGGCCCTGCCGGATGTTTCGCAGGCGTTCAGCGATTTTCTGGGTCTGGCGCTCAAGCCGAGCAAACACGAAGAAGGCCGTCTGGAAAGCGAGGGCGGCGGTGGCGTTGCGGTCGGCAATGCCGAACAGGTCGGCGAAGCGGAATATGAATACGAAGGCAATCGCTATCGCCTGAAAAACGGCGCCGTGGTGATTGCTGCCATTACTTCGTGCACCAACACCTCGAACCCGAGCGTGATGATGGCGGCGGGTCTGCTGGCGAAAAAAGCCGTGGAAAAAGGCCTGCGACGCAAACCTTGGGTCAAGAGTTCGCTGGCGCCGGGTTCGAAGGTCGTCACTGACTATTACAAAGCCGCGGGCCTCACCGAGTACCTCGACGCACTGGGCTTCGACCTGGTGGGTTACGGCTGCACCACGTGCATCGGTAACTCCGGCCCGCTGCGCGATCCCATCGAAAAAGCCATTCAGCAATCGGACCTGACCGTGGCTTCGGTGCTGTCCGGCAACCGCAACTTCGAAGGCCGCGTTCACCCGCTGGTGAAAACCAACTGGCTGGCGTCGCCGCCACTGGTGGTCGCCTATGCCCTGGCGGGCACAGTGCGCATCGACTTGAGCAGCGAGCCGTTGGGCGAAGGGTCCGATGGTCAGCCGGTCTACCTGCGTGACATCTGGCCGAGCCAGAAGGAAATCGCCGACGCGGTCATGAATGTCAGTACCGGCATGTTCCACAAGGAATACGCCGAAGTGTTCGCCGGCGACGCGCAATGGCAGGCCATCGAGGTGCCGCAAGCGGCCACTTACGTCTGGCAGGACGACTCCACGTACATTCAGCATCCACCGTTTTTCGACGACATAGCCGGGCCTTTACCGGTGGTTGCCGACGTGCACAATGCGCGAGTGCTGGCGATCCTCGGCGACTCGGTGACCACCGACCACATTTCTCCCGCCGGCAACATCAAGGCCGACAGCCCCGCTGGCCGCTACCTGCGCAGCAAGGGCGTGGAACCCAAGGACTTCAACTCCTACGGTTCGCGACGCGGCAACCACGAAGTGATGATGCGCGGCACCTTCGCCAACATCCGCATCCGCAACGAAATGCTCGGCAATGAAGAAGGCGGCTACACCCTGCATGTGCCGACCGACGAGAAGCTGCCGATCTATGATGCGGCCATGCGCTATCAGCAGGCGGGCACGCCGCTGGTGGTGGTTGCTGGTCAGGAGTACGGCACAGGCTCCAGCCGTGACTGGGCAGCCAAAGGCACCAATCTGCTGGGGGTGAAGGCGGTCATCGCGGAGAGTTTCGAACGTATCCACCGCTCGAATCTGGTCGGCATGGGCGTGCTGCCCCTGCAGTTCAAGAACGGCCAGAACCGCAAGACGCTGGAGCTGACCGGTAAGGAAGTCATCACCATCACCGGCCTCACCGGTGCGACGTTGCAGCCGGGCATGAGCCTGACGCTGCAGATCGCCCGGGACAACGGCAAGCAGGAAAATGTCGACGTGCTTTGTCGGATCGACACGCTGAACGAGGTGGAATACTTCAAATCCGGCGGCATCCTGCATTACGTCCTGCGACAGCTGATCGCGTCGTAAACCCGGTAATCCGGGCGTCGAGCCCGATGCCGGACCTGACAAGGACGCTCGCTCGCGAAGGCTGGGTTTCGGCCGGTACATCTTTAGTGGATGGACCGGCCTCTTCGCGAGCAAGCACGCTCCTCCAATGATTTGCGGCGCTCTCCGACTATCTTTAACGCCCCTTCTATCAACGGCGTAATACCCAACGCCTTCCCGGCTGAAGCCGGTCCTACGGAAAACTTGCAGCATCTGCAGGACCGGCTTCAGCTAGGAAAAGGCCGGTGCATGCGTGCAGATGCGGCGTCTGGAATTCAGTCTTCGCGGGCAAGCGCGCTCCTACAGGATTCGAGTCAGGGAGGAGAATCGCGAATGCCCGGAGATCCCTGTGGGAGTGAGCTTGCTCACGATGAGGCCGATATGCTCGCCGAAGAGATATCGCGTGGCAGTCGGCCTTCGAGTTTCGTGCTCGATACAAACCTGGCAACCCCACAAATCCCTCGTAGGAGCGCGCTTGCCCGCGATCTGGCGCGCAGCGGCAGCGGAATCAGATGACGGGGTGTGTCAGGCAGACTGCATGGCCGGGCTTTACGACCACTTCGTCGCCGATCGCGGGACAAGCCACGCTCCTACTGGCAGTGCATCAAGCCTTCGCGAGCTTGCTCGCTCCCACAGGTTTTGTGCTTGACCCAATACCAGGCGACGCCGCAGAAATCGTGTGGGGGCGAGCTTGCTCGCGAGACGTCTTGTCAGTCGGTAAAGCAGCATCTGAGTCAGCGCAGTATCCAAGCCCCAGTGCCATCTCTAACGCCCCCGTGCGGCAGTCTGCGCCCTACCGGACTTCACCCGCCGTCGTCCAGAACTTTCAGCCCATTCCCACAAGCACACCTGTTTAATCAACGGTAATATCGCCGCCTTCATTAAACGCTCAAGGACGGCAACATGCCGGCGCAACGCTGGATCACCCTGACCCTGCTGGCATTCGGCTATTGCATTGCACTGGTCTACGGGCAACTGAGCCTGCCGGTCGTCGTCACCCTCGGCCTGCTGGTGATGGCGGGGCTGTGCGTCACCCGCTTCAATCACCGGGCCGTGCATGCTGCGGGCTACGGGCTTTTCATCGCTTTGGCCCTCGGCCTTGCCATTCACTGGTTGCCAGGATTCTTCAGCGCCCGGGTGATTGCCGGCGTGCGTTTCAGCCCAGAAGCGGCGCCCTTTTCGATGTACCTGAACCTCGACAAACCCTTGATCGGTTTCTGGATAGCGATCGCCTGCCCGTGGGTGTTTGCCGGCGTCCTCTGGCGGCGGTCTCTGAAAACATCGGCGCTCGTGCTGCCGATCACGACGGCAGTGTGTCTGGCAACGGCCACCGCCCTTGGGGTCACCGGCTGGTCGCCCAAGTGGCCACAGCAAACCGGCCTCTGGGCACTGAATAACCTGCTGCTGGTTTCACTCACCGAAGAGCTGCTGTTTCGTGGCTACGTTCAGGGCGGGCTGACGCGTCTGCTGCGCAGATTCCCATGCCACAAGGCACTGGCGATCGTGCTGGCGGCTTCGCTGTTTGGCGCGGCTCACCTCGGCGCGGGCTGGCAGTGGATGCTTCTGGCGGGGATGGCGGGCATTGGCTACGGTATTGCTTACCGTATCGGCGGACTGCCTGCGGCAGTGCTCACCCATTTCGGGCTGAATCTGGCGCATTTCGGGCTGTTCACTTACCCGATGTTCGACCGCTGAACGTTGACCTGCGGCAAACGGACCCATGACGCAGTTCACAAGACGCTTAATTTCCTGACCCATTGGCCGATAACTCGTCAAAGCCTTCCTGGATTGAACAGCTCATGCGAAATAACCAGCCCATCACTCAACGCGAACGGACATTTCCGGCGCAGCAACGGTTGATCTCGACCACCGATGCCCGTGGCGTGATCACCTACTGCAACGATGCGTTCGTTGACATCAGCGGTTTTTCGCGGGATGAGCTGATCAAGGCCCCACACAACACCGTTCGCCATCCGGACGTGCCGTCTGCCGTCTTCGAGCACATGTGGGGCACCCTCAAACAGGGCTTGCCGTGGATGGGCATCGTCAAGAATCGCTGCAAGAACGGTGACCATTACTGGGTGAACGCGTACGTCACGCCGATCTTCGACCAGAAACAAGTCATCGGCTTCGAATCCGTGCGGATCAAGCCAACCGCCGAGCAGATCCGTCGCGCAGAAGCCCTGTATTCGCGCCTGAACAATGGCAAGCCGGCCGTGCCGACCCGGGACAAATGGCTGCCGGTGCTTCAGGACTGGCTGCCCTTCATTCTGGTCAGCCAACTGAGCTTCCTGATCGGCGTCTGGCTGAATTCACATTGGGGTTTTGCTTTGGCGGCGGCGCTGTCCGTACCGCTGGGCCTGCTGGGTCTCAGCTGGCAGCAGCGCGGAATCAAACGCCTGCTGCGTCTGGCGGAGCAGACCACTTCCGACCCGCTGATCGCGCAGATGTACACCGACAGTCGCGGCCCGCAGGCCCGCCTCGAGATGTCCATTCTGAGCCAGGAAGCGCGCCTGAAAACCTGCCTGACGCGTCTGCAGGACACTGCCGAACACCTCAATTCCCAGGCGCGGCAGTCCGACAGCCTGGCCCAGTCCAGCTCCAGCGGCCTTGAGCGTCAGCGCGTAGAAACCGAACAGGTCGCCACGGCGGTCAATCAGATGGCAGCCACGACCCAGGAAGTCGCCAGCCACGTACAGCGCACCGCCGACGCCACGCAGCAGGCCAACGAACTGACCCGCCGCGGCCGTGACATCGCCAGCGAAACCCGTGAAGCGATCCAGCGTCTGTCGACATCGGTTGGCGAAACCGGCCTGACCGTCACACAACTGGCCAAGGACAGCGACGAAATCGGCGGCGTGGTGGATGTCATCAAGGGCATTGCCGATCAGACCAACCTGCTCGCGCTGAACGCCGCCATCGAAGCGGCTCGCGCCGGGGAAATGGGCCGTGGATTCGCGGTGGTCGCCGACGAGGTGCGTCAGCTGGCGCAGCGCACGACGGAGTCCACGGGGCAGATTCACGCGCTCATTGCCAAGTTGCAACAGACCGCCAACAACGCCGTGCAGACCATGAACATTGGCCGTCGTCAGGCGGAAGAAGGCGTCGAACAAGTCATGGAGGCTGACAAGGCGCTGGTGGGCATCAGCGACGCCGTGGCCAACATCACCGACATGACCACGCAAATCGCTGCTGCAACCGAGGAGCAAAGCTCGGTGGCCGAGGAAGTCAGCCGCAACATCAGCACCATCGCCCAGCTCGCCGACCAGACCTCTGACGAAGCGCGCCGGTCGGCCACCCTGAGCGCCGAACTGACCAACACCGCGCACACCCAATACTCGCTGGTGGAGCGCTTCAACCGCTGACCTGGACGCGTCCCACCTCGAGCCCCGACAGCCTTGCTGCCGGGGCTTTCTGTTTTTCGGGGCTCAAAAAGTAGGACGTTTCTGAAATTCCACGAATACCCCACCTCACCCGTCGAAATGCCAACCGAAGGCCAAATTCGGGATTGACAGCGATCCCACTCTCCTATTAGTTGAATTTTGTTAGCGATAAATAATTAATACCACAACGGTGTTATTCGCTGATCTGACCAATTAATTAACGAGCACTCTTTCGCGCTGGGAAAGCGCGTGGCTGTGCTTAATGGAGAAGTTTATGGGCAATATATTTACACAACATCCCTTCATCGCCCCAACGGTTCCTATTTCCGACCCTACTGACGGACTGTTACAAGCATCGGATCTGCTCAAGCCAATTCCAGTCGACATCTCAATTTGGGACGACGCTCAGCCTGGGTATTCGATACAAATAAAAGTCAATGAACGTCTGGTCGGTGACTCCTACGTGTTGACTGAAGATAATCATCCAGGCGATGTCATCCGGCTTTTACTGGATCACAACTGTTTAGCCAACGATGGCGAATATCGAATCAGCTATCGCGCGACAAATCATTGGAATGGCGTATATGACGACTCGCCACAAACCACTCTCAAAGTCGATCGCACTCCCCCAGGCGCAGCCCTGCTCGCCCCACTCATCTTTCCCACCGCCAGTTTCGGCGATCGCCTCATTGGCCTGCTCCCCGGCTACGCCGGCATGGCCCGGGGCGACGTGATTCAGACGCTCTGCAATGACGTTCCCGGCCCGGCACACACCGTGGCCGCCGATGAGCTGACCCTGCGCCCGATCGAAATCGGTTTTGACCGCGAACTCCTGCACAGTCTTGCGACCGATACAGTGCTGATCGAGTACATCGTGACCGACCGGGCGGGCAACGGGTCGACCACGTCACTGCCAACGCTGGTTTCCCTGCAAGTGTAACCAATCATTTTTGCCATTCGTCTGGATATTTCAAGCAGCAAACCCCACGTTTTTGAGTGGGGTTTCTGTCAACAAAATCACAGGAGCAAATTATTTTAATTTATTTTGTGCACACTCCTTCCTCAAAACCTACAGCTCCATCAGACATGTCCGAAGAGCTAGCAAATTTGAGTTCTCTGTAACATATAAATATATATTGATTTCCCAGTAAAAACGCGGAAACACCCCGGCCTACACAAAGACGAAATACATTCAAGAGGCAGTTTCTGAGTCGCAATGCTATGTAATCCCTTGCAGGGCTGTCATTTGACAGTCTTCTGCTGCGAACACACCATAGACATCTGTAGCGCAGAGTCCTACATAGACATTCATCGATCCAAATCTTTTAATCCTCGCAACCGCGATATGATCAAGGAGTTCCAATGGAAGACGAGAAGGATATCCAGTCACCAGGCGATCCGGATGGAACGCCATCCGGCATCAATAAGGAACCAGAACAACCGGCGATGAATGCCGATGCACCGAGCAGCGAACCGCCCGCGGACGCCTCAGTGCCGCTGTACGAAGAGTTTCACGCCGTGCCCGCGCCTAAAAAGACTGCGTCGGAAACCGCGCTTTGCTACGCGGAATACCTGCACAACGCGCCGGGCTTTCCCTGGAAACAGGAGCAGGCGTTGCTTGATCCGACACCCAGCTTCGAAGCTCCGTACATCACAGGTGCCAGCGCCGACCGTCTAACGGACAGCGAGTTGATTTCGGGGATTTTTCTCAATATTCCCAGGTCGCCAAGGCTCTGGGTCGGGGATCAGCTGAAGCTGCGCTGGGGGCACAACACGTTCTATACCACCATCGGAGAATCCAAAGGCCGTAACGGCCCCCGGTTGATTCAGTACCTGAACAACGAATCCCTGGCCGATTACGACAACGGGCTCGTCGAGGTGCGGTATGAAGTGGTGCGACGTTCCCGGCTTGTCGGCATCTCTGAAACCCTGACCATCAATCTGCACCGGGAGGGCGCGCGACGTCGCCGATCCGCAAACCGTACCCGGGCCATACGCCGCCGCAGGGCGCCCCGATAACTCAACTACAGCGAGCACCACCGCAAGCTCGCATGAAAAAAGCCCCGGCTGCATGTCTGCAGCCGGGGCCATTACCGCCAGAGATCAATCGATGCTGCGATCAGAATGCCAGACGCAGGCCCACATTCGCGCCCCACGGCTGCTCGACGTGCTCACCCTTCATGTAGTCGAAGTCGGCATGGACTTGCAGCCGCTCCGACAACGAAACCGACACCCCGGCGCCCAGCTCTGCCCGCGAGCCGAACAGGCCGTTATCGAAACGCTGACCGTTGACCTTCACCTCGTTGTTGCGAGAGAACTCATGAGCCAGCGCAGCGCGCACATAGGGCTGCACCACCCCGCCGTCCTCAAGCACAAAGCTGCGGCCGACCGTACTGCCGATCTTGCCAAGCACCGACTGCGTACGACCGGTGTCGGCCTGCAGTCCGTTGTCGAGCGTGTAGCTGTCGCCGTCGATCCAGACGCTGGACATCTGCACGAAAGGCTCGACAAAGTATCCGTCGGCAAGCTTGACGTGCTTGCCCACTTCAATCGAGCCACCCAAGGCCGTGTTGCTGTAATCGCCTTTGGCCTTGGTGCCATCGCTCATCGCAACGTTCGATTCGTTGTGGAACTGGTTGAGCTTCAGCACGCCGTCAACGTAATAGCCGTCGTCCGACAGCCAGGTGCCGTAAGCACCGACGTAATAGCTGTCGACCTGACCGGACGTCCCTCTGCCGATGTCCAGATCGGACTTGCTGTAACCGCCCATCACACCGACCATCAAATGCCCGTCGCTGACCGGCACAGGCGCGTCGGCACCGAACGACAAGCCCTGCTGCTTCTGTTCATAGCTGACGCCGGAGTCGAGCGATGCGTTGAACCGGTTGCCGTAGCTGCGCATCCAGCCGCCGCCCTCCTCGCTGCCCCGCACCTCGCCGAGGCGACTGCGCAACGTCGTCAACTCACTGTTCCAGACCGTCGGCGCGGCATTGAACAATGCCAACGCACTCTGCGTGGAAGGACTGATCACCTTGCCGGAACCGACAATGAACCAGTCAGTGCCCTGGCGCTGAAGCTCGTAGGAATACACCCCAAGGTCCGCGCGGCCACCCACCAGGCCAAACTCGGCATTGCCACCTTCGGTATGAACCACCCGCAACGCCTCGAAACTCTCCGGCACCGCTTCGACACCGGTGTTTTGCACGCGCAACCGGTAACGACCCTCCGCTTTCCCGGCAACATCGAGCAGATCACCTTCGCCGCTGTCCAGGTTGATGCGCATGTCGAACAACCCACGCCCCGACAACGACTCAAGCTTAAGAGAATGGAAACCTTCTCCGGAAAAACCAATGCTTCCGCTATCCATTGCCAGCGCTTTCACGCTGTTATCCGCGTCTATTTGCCAGTGACCGCTTGAGTCGATGATCAATGAGTTTGCATTGATGATGTTGCCATCGAGACGGCCATGATTACGCAGAATGACATTCAGTGTACTGGTGTCATCGGCAACGAAATCGCCGGTGAGGCTGCTGTTATTGACTTCTACCTTGGCCGTGCTTTCAAGGTTCACGTTAACGAGCTGCCCGTTCCCTGACTTCAGAGAACTGCCATTGCGTATGATTATGTTCGCGGACGTTTTATCGTTAAGCGCCAAGGATCGCTTGGTGACGTCAATCGCAGGACCGCTAATCCCCGTAACCTTTGAATTATCGATTTCCAAAAGATTTGTCTGCGCGATTAAACCATGGGTGCCGTTTATCAAACGAACTCCCACATCATCTCCGATGACATGACTGGACTCAGCTATCAAAGCTTCGCCGCCGGACAATTTAATTCCTCCGTTACCTTCAAAGTGCTGCGACAATCCATTTCCAGTCACCCTGGTATTGTAAAGGCGAAGTTTGCCATTCGCGGAAACCATTACGCCATATCCAGCGCCAGTGAGTTCGCTGCCCGATGCATTCATCGTTGCACCTGAGCTCACATCCTGTGCGTCCATGATCAATTCAACGGCAGCACCGTCCGATCGGCTGACTGCCGATCCACGGACATTCGCAAAGCCTCCAATGATATCAATCCCTTCATGGACTACCCCTCCATCTATATTCAAGTCAGACTTTTGAACCCCGACCCAATCGGCCTGCCCACCCTGTGAAATATTTAAAACGGCCTGATTCTTTGCGAGGTAACTCCCACTTCCCATCGACGAATCCACTGTGTATGTGGTGCCGTCAATCTCAATAACAGGCCGCTGAAGATTTGCTGCCGTCCACCCTCGAAAAATCCCCAGAGCCGAAGACACGTTTCCGAGATCCGGATGAAATGACTCCGTTGCAGTGACCCAAGGCGAAATGAAGCCCACCGAGATCATAAGCACTCGACGCCTGAAAACAACCTTATTCATTCCTACGGACACGACCTTACTCCTACAGTTGAATGCAAATTCTTGTAGAAGGTGATCGAGCACTGAAAAATATTTCATTTTTTCCTACGTAGGAAATTTCCTAAAAGCATGAGGCTTTTGCCTGACGCAAAAAAACCTCGCATCCCCGACTCTGCTGCGTAACGAAGGAAAAATGCGCATGACTTCCGCGGCATGTTTTTTGTCTTCCTACAAATATACAGATGGGACTACAAAACACCGGCATGCCTGCGGTTGCACCGGATATAGAAACAGTATTAGGTAATTAAGAACTAGGGAGCTCCCTGGTCGCCCGAAGCAAAAGCCGGGCTTTGAAGCCGAAGAAAAAAATCAAAGGATATTTATGAAATTCGCAAACCAAAAACCTACCGTTATTTCCCTGCGTTCCAGTCGTGCGCCTGTTCCCATTGCTGCCCCTGACGTCGCAGTTGCATTCCACGACGCCGACGATTTGGGACTGATTCCCGTATCGGCACTTGGCGCTCCCATAACTGTAGATCTCACTGTTTGGGAGGGGGCGGAAGAAAGATATGTCTATCAATTGCTATGGGACGGCGAGCCGCATGGTCCGGAAAAAGAGATTACTTCTTCTGAACAGCCGGGCGATCCGCTGACATTGGAGATCCCGGTCGCACTGCAAACCAACGGTCGCCATAGTCTTGCCTTTCGCACCTATAGCCCAAACACCACCGTAGAGGACGAATCCGCTGTGTTCCCGGTCGTCATTGACCGATCGGCGCCGGGCAAACCCCTGCTAGCTGCTATTCAATTTCCGGTAGAAGTTCAGAATGGTCTTACTGCGGCGGAACTGGAGCAACTCGGCGACAAGCTTGACGTCGAGATTGCGGGATATACGGGCATGGCCAAACATGACGTTATCAAAACCTACTGGGGCGACGTCTTGGGACCAACCGCAACGGTCACTGAAAATGATATGGGTTTGAATAAGGTTTCGTTCGACTTCCCTAAAGATTTCCTTGACTCCATCGAACCGGGTCCGCATGCCGTTAAATACAACGTCACCGATCGCGCCGGTAACGTCTCCGAGTATTCAGTCGAAGTCACTATTCTCCTGCTACTGACGCAAATCCCTACCGATTACCCGGCGCCGCTCGTTGATCCTTCGATAGGTGATCTCATCGATCACGCCGAAGCCCGTCCCGGCGTCAAAGTAGATGTACCCCATTATCCAGGTGCCACCGAGTTCGATCTCATTACACTTTTCTGGGGAGCGGACAAACCTATGCTTCCGGTTCAAATCGCCCCAGGAGACGAGAATGAGCAGATTGTTCTGTCTGTTCGCGTTCCGTACGAGACGATTGCAGCAACTCCTATCGGACAAGTAGAAATCACTTACAGCGTTTCGCGCCAGAACCAGCTTAATGGCTCCTCTCTTCCGGCCCAAGTGGATGTGTTCATTACATTGCCAATTGCTGAACCGATGACGGCGCCTGTCATTCAAGGTACCAGCGTCCAGAACCCTGATAAAACCGATAATTTTATTGACGAGGATGACTACGAGCTGAACGGTCGTGCGATTGTTGAGTGGACTGACGAATTTGAGGTCAATGACGATCTCAATTTGTTCTGGGGAGATCAACAGCGGCTCCAGTGGCACCAAATCAATGAAGAAGACGTTGCTCAAAAGCGCGATTTGATTATTCCTATCGCTAACTCAATCATGAAAGCGCAAGGTACTGGCTCGGAAATCCCAGTGCGCTACACAGTGACGCGTGCGGGCAACCCGAACTCAGCTGCATCCCCTGCCCAGAAGGTGACTGTCAGATCCAAAGAAGAGTTGCCAGGTGGTCCTGACGGTATTGACGGTCCCACTTTCGTCGTGACTCCAGCCGGCTATATCTCACTAATTGTGGCACCAGATGGGACAGAAGGCAGCGTAGCGCCTTACCTGAACATTGCAGAAAATCAAAAACTGTTCTTCACCTTCAAAGGATTTGACCTGAATAACAATCCCATTGAGGCAGCGACCTATACAGCAAGCCGCGAACTTGATGATCGTGACGTGGTAGAAGGCTATAAGTTCAAAGTCCCCTTCAATACCCTTAGGACCATTTGCCGAGGCTATTGCGAAGCATACATTCGGGTTGAACCCGCGCCAGGTAGCAATCAGAGCGCTGTGACTTCCAGAATTACACGAGTACCCGTTGACATGCGCCGCACCAATGAAAGCGTGTGCAGCATTAGCGCATAAACCTCTTCATCAAGGCCGGGGGAACTAGCCCCCGGCATCTAACAGTAAGGATACATACCTTGACCCTATCAACGCATAACACCCAACCAAGAGCCCCTATTCCTCTGGAGCTTCCGAAAGTTCCCGCAGCATTGGAAAACGGTGTAATTCCGTTGGACGATTTGTCCGCCCCCATTAAAGTGACTTTTCCCGTATGGCCCGCGGCTGAGCCCGGTTATACCTATCAGTTGGTCTTTGACCGCATCTCAGTAGGGCCGGAAAAAACAATTACAGATTCGGATAAACCTGGAGATCTCCTTGAGGTTGAAATTCCGGTGGCATTGTTTACGGAGGGACCACACAAAGTATCGTACCGTATTTACAGCCCCACCACTGAGTACGAAGTTTTCTCCGACTCCGTCACCATCCTGATCGACAAAACCGCCCCAGGCGCCCCACAACTCGCCCCCATCATCTTCCCCGACGCCGTCCAGAACGGTCTGACGTCGTCGGAACTGGAAATGCTGAACAACGTTCTGCCCGGCAAGATCGCCAGTTACAGCGGGATGGCGGTGGGTGATGTGATTCGCACCTATTGGGGTCCGGTTGAGGGGCCGATGGCGTTCGTGGATGCGAACGACATGGGTTTGAACCGCGTGATGGTGGATTTCACCCGCAGTTTCCTGGAGCAGGCGGACGGCCTGAACGCCGCGGTGTTTTATACCGTGACGGATCAGGCAGGCAATGTGTCGATGCCGTCGGATTCGATTTCGATCCAGCTGCAGCTTTCGATGCTCAAACCGCTGCCCGCACCTGTTATCGCCGAGGCGAAAGGCGACACGCTGGACCCGGCGGATACCCTCAATGGCGCGACGCTGAACGTCGCGGCCAGCGCGAACCTGCGTGAAGGTGAGACGGTGATTGCGCGATTCGAAGGCCCAAAAGGCAGCGAACAGAAAGAGAAGCGCATTCTGCCGGACGAGGCCGGAATGGCGGTGTCGCTGGTATTCAGCAGGCCGCTGGTGACCGCCAACGACGGGCAGCAGGTCGAGGTGTCTTACAGCGTCACGCGCGCCAGCGGCATTGTGCAGGATTCGGAAACGCTGCCGCTGACGGTCATGAGTGCGGCGCTGGAGCTGCCAGCGCCGACCATGGACACCGTGGGTCCCGACGGCATTTTGCGCCCTTCGCTGATTACCGGCTGGGATGCGATGGTGCGCGTCAGCTACCGCGACATGCAGGCGAACGATCTCGTCAAGGCGCGTTGGGTGGGCAAGACCACGTTCGACACCGGCATGAAGAATGTGGGCGGCATGACTGAACTGGTGTTCGGCATTCCGAAAATGCTCATTCAGCAAAGTGAGGGCGGCAGCGCATCGGTGACCTATTTCGTCATCCGTAACGGCGTCGAAATGGAGTCGCAGACGCTGGCATTGACGGTCCGCGAAGGCATGATGGTCGACACGACGCCGGTGACCTTGCCCGGCAAGATCTATCTGATCCCGGGTCATCCGGACCTGCTCCCTTCGTTCCCGAGTGGCACGACGATCAAACGTGTTCCCAGCGGCGGCCTTGCGCCGTACACCTTCACCACCAGCGATGCGAAGGTGGCAAAAGTGGACGCAGAAGGCCTGGTATCGGTACGCGGCAAAGGTGTGGCAACCATCAGCGTGACCGACGCGTCGGGTGACTCGAAAAGCTATGTCGTCACGGTCACTGGCGTGATCGAATGCCACGGCGTCGGGTCTGGCAACTACACGCAAGTCTCCAATGGCGCGGCTCGCGTGGGCGGCCGCATCCCGAGTATTCACGAGCTGATCGAAATCCATAACGCCTATGGCAATCGCTGGCCGATGGGCAACGCCAACTATTGGTCGTCCACCGTTGCCAAGAATGTGCTGGGCGCCAAATGGTATTACGTAAAGAATCTGATTACCGGCAAGGACTACAAGCTGCTGCACATCAATAACAGCCTGGGCGTGGCAATTCGCTGATACCGGCGGATGATCAACCGCCGCCCAACACCCTGATTCCATGACCCGGAGACGTGCGCCTGACGCAGCGTCTTCGGGTTGTTCGCGCAGACGAAGAACCCGCCACCATGACTGATCCGGTTCACCACCATGTTGCAAAGCCCCAGGCCAGCGTCGAGCGGGACCACTTCGAAGCGTTGGTCAATGGCAGACCGTTCGTGTGCAGTCGGGTGGACAGCAGGTTTTGCCTGCGCGCCGAACTGGACGCCGCCCGACGTCGACGGATCTGGAAGATCAACGCGACGGGGCGGGTCGGCAACGATGGCACGACGTTCGGCGTGTTCATCGACCACTCACTCGCACCGGGCATCCATGACCTGAAAGGCAATACGCTGCTGACCGTGATCTATCACCTCACGCCCAAGCGTATGTCGCGCATTTATCACTCCGCGTATTTCCAGCAAGGCAGCATGACCTTGCTCGGATGCGCCGCCGGAGGACGCCTGCGGGGCACGTTTCACTTCGCCATTCCGGCAGTGGGCTTCTGGGTCAGTGAAGGCGTTTTCGATGTTGCCTGCCCGGACGACAGAGGCATCTGACCGTCAACCCAGCAGGCGCGCCACGACGCGATCCGCCGTGTCCTGCAGACAGTCGGCGTAGCTGACGCCTGCCGATTTCAGGGGTTTGAGGTCATGATTGGCCGTCGGCAGCCAGTGCACTTCGATGCTGGATGACAGCTTATAGCCTTCGACCGCCTCGCGATTGCCCAGCGCATCGCGCTCGCCTTGGACGATCAGGGTCGGCGTGCGTAAATCGGCCAGATGAGCCACCCTCGGCTTTTCCGGTTTACCCGCCGCATAGAACGGATAGCCAAGGCAAATCAGCGCCTGCGCCTGAAGCTCATCGGCGACCAGGCTGGCCATGCGCCCACCCATGGATTTGCCCCCGATCGCCAGTCGTCCGCTGACCACCGGACGCACCGCAGCGTAGACCTGATGCCAGCATTCCAGCAGTTTCGCCTGCGGGTTCGGCGGACGTCTTCCGCCATCAGCACGGCGTTGTGCCATGTAGGGAAATTCGAATCGCAACACGCCAACGCCTGAAGCGGCAAGCCGCGTGGCGATGTCATTCATGAACTCGCTGTCCATCGGCGCACCGGCGCCATGAGCGAGAATCAGGATCGCCAATTGTCCGTTCGAGCTATTCGACGGCGCCGTCCACAGCCATCCGTGCTGCCGGGCCAGATGCCCACATTGATCGGCGTCAGTGCTCGCCGGTTGACCTTTGCTCATGCTTGCCTCTTCGGTTACGCCTTGTCAGTGGCAACGGTTGTATGCCGGTCATTATGCCGGGCAAAGCAGCTGCCGCGCGCGGGGAAACGTGCAGGCCGGCCCTTGGCGCCTGAGCCGTCGTCGTGGACGTCACGCTGACAGACGCCCGAGTGACGCTCATGAAGATTGCCGGCGGAGACAGCCTGGGTTCAGCTCGGCGGTTCTACCCTGCCAGAGCACTTCGGACGAAAGCACCGGAAGGATGAGCGCCCCAACCCGCACGCAACCGGGCGGTTTCATTCTCGGAAACAGGCTTCGCTCCGGCATGGGTCGATCAACCGCGACGATCGCCGATGCCATCTGCCAGCTCGGGCCAAATTTTTTTGGGCGATGAAACGTGCAACCGTCGACGGCATTTTTTGTATACAACCCGAGGTGCAGAAACACTCTTGCAACGCACGGAAAGACTGCAAGAGGAACGTTTCAGCACTGTGTCGAATCATCGAGCGCCGCGTCTGCCGATGGACGCGGCGGTTCGATGCGATTGCGCGACCAAGTGTCGCACTCATCAATCGCGAGGCTTCCCACGCCAGCGTTTCGCGTCTAAGCTTGCGTCGCAGAGTGGTTCGGTAACAGCCGGCCACAGGCTTGGTAGAAGGATTGTGCACGGTACTCCAACCCGCTTGCAGACAGACAGCGCCGATCTGTTCGTCACCCGCCGGGTTGTATCCAATTCCCCCACTCACGCGCGCTGTCCCAATCGACCTGTCCCCGCACTTTCGGCCCACATAGGCAGAACCTTATTGAGCCAGTGCGTGGGCGTCTGTCTGAAAACCGCATCAGTCGTTTTCCGTTGACCTGACCCGCCGCTTGTGGCGTGGCAAAAGGTCTACGCTTACACGATGTTGCGGCCGTTACCACACTAATAAAATACCCAAACCGTGGAACCCTATAATGAGCACAGCAATCAGTCCGACTGCTTATAACTATAAGGTGGTCCGCCAGTTCGCCATCATGACGGTGGTCTGGGGGATCGTTGGCATGGGGCTCGGCGTCTTCATTGCCTCGCAACTGGTCTGGCCTGACCTCAACTTCGGCCTGCCGTGGACGACATTCGGACGCCTGCGCCCGCTGCACACTAACCTTGTGATCTTCGCCTTCGGCGGCTGCGCCCTGTTCGCCACTTCCTATTACGTCGTGCAACGCACGTGTCAGACGCGGCTGATTTCCGACGGCATGGCGGCGTTTCACTTCTGGGGCTGGCAGGCGGTTATCGTCGGCGCCATCGTCACCTTGCCGATGGGCTACACGACCACCAAGGAGTACGCCGAACTGGAATGGCCGATCGCGATCCTCCTGGCGGTTGTCTGGATCACCTACGCGGCGGTGTTCTTCGGCACCATCGTCAAGCGCAAAACCAAGCACATCTACGTCGGCAACTGGTTCTACGGCGCGTTCATCGTGGTGACCGCGATGCTGCACATCGTCAACCACATCTCGCTGCCGGTGAGCCTGTTCAAGTCGTATTCGGCCTACTCAGGCGCGACCGACGCGATGATTCAGTGGTGGTACGGGCACAACGCAGTAGGCTTTTTCCTCACGACCGGCTTTCTAGGGATGATGTATTACTTCGTTCCGAAACAGGCCGAACGTCCGATCTACTCGTATCGCCTGTCCATCGTGCACTTCTGGGCGCTGATCACCCTGTACATCTGGGCCGGTCCGCACCATCTGCACTACACCGCCCTGCCCGACTGGGCGCAGTCGCTGGGCATGGTCATGTCGATCATCCTGCTGGCGCCCAGCTGGGGCGGGATGATCAACGGCATGATGACCCTTTCCGGCGCCTGGCATAAATTGCGCACCGACCCGATCCTGCGTTTTCTGGTGGTGTCCCTGGCGTTCTACGGGATGTCGACGTTCGAGGGGCCGATGATGGCCATCAAGACCGTCAACTCGCTTTCTCACTACACCGACTGGACCATTGGCCACGTTCACGCTGGCGCTCTGGGTTGGGTGGCGATGATCTCCATCGGCGCGGTGTACCACATGATTCCGAGAATTTTCGGACGCCCGCAGATGCACAGCATCGGCCTGATCAACACGCATTTCTGGCTCGCCACCATCGGCACCGTGCTGTACATCGCCTCGATGTGGGTCAACGGCATCACCCAGGGCCTGATGTGGCGCGCCATCAACGATGACGGCACGCTGACGTACTCGTTCGTCGAAGCGCTGCAGGCCAGTCATCCGGGTTACATCGTGCGCGCCCTGGGCGGAGCGTTTTTCGCCAGCGGCATGCTGTTCATGGCCTATAACGTGTACCGCACGGTCCGTGCGTCGAACGCCGAAGAAGCCGAAGCGGCTGCCCAAATCGCCGTCGTGGGAGCGCACTGATGATCAGACACGAAACCCTCGAAAAGAACATCGGCCTGCTGTCGATCTTCATGGTCATCGCGGTGGCCGTGGGTGGCCTGACGCAGATCGTGCCGCTGTTTTTCCAGGACGTCACCAACAAGCCCGTCGAAGGCATGAAGCCGCGTCCGGCCCTTGAGCTGGAAGGCCGCGACGTGTTCATCGCCAATGGCTGCGTAGGCTGTCATTCCCAGATGATCCGGCCGTTCCGGGCCGAAACCGAGCGCTACGGCCACTATTCGGTGGCGGGCGAAAGCGTCTGGGATCACCCGTTCCTGTGGGGCTCCAAACGTACCGGGCCCGACCTGGCCCGCGTCGGCGGGCGTTACTCGGATGACTGGCATCGTGCGCATTTGTATAACCCGCGCAACGTGGTGCCCGAGTCGATCATGCCGGCGTACCCGTTCCTGGTGGAAAACCGCCTCGACGGCAAGAACACCGGCAAGAAAATGGAGGTGATGCGCAGCCTCGGCGTGCCCTACACCGACGAGGACATCGCCGGTGCCGCCGACGCCGTTCGCGGCAAGACCGAGATGGACGCATTGGTGGCCTATCTGCAAGGCCTGGGCACCCTCATCAAAAGCAAACGGTGATCACGATGGATATCGGAATGATTCGAGGTCTTGGCACGATCGTGGTGATGGTGGCGTTCATCGGCCTTTCGCTGTGGGTGTTCAGCCCTCGCCGCAAGGCTGAGTTCGACGATGCGACCCTGCTGCCCTTTGCCGACGATCCCGAGGCGATCAAACAGCTCGAGCAGGCAAAGACCTCCAGGAGCCGCGCACAATGACTACGTTCTGGGGCCTTTACGTCACCGTGCTGACGCTGGGCACGATCTTCTCCCTGAGCTGGTTGCTGCTGGCGACCCGCAAAGGTCAGCGCGCCGATACCACCGACGAAACCGTCGGCCACTCCTTCGACGGCATCGAGGAATACGACAACCCGCTGCCCAAGTGGTGGTTCATGCTGTTCGTCGGCACCATCATTTTTGCCCTCGGCTACCTGGCGCTGTACCCGGGCCTGGGCAACTGGACGGGGTTGCTGCCGGGTTACGAATACGCCGACAACGACAAGCAGGTGACGTTCTCCGACGGCAAGGCGGGCTGGACCGGTGTGCACGAGTGGGAGAAAGAGATGGCCCGGTCGGACGCCCGTTTCGGGCCGATTTTCGCCCGATTCGCCGCCATGCCGATCGAAGACGTCGCCAAAGATTCACAAGCGCTGAAAATGGGTGGGCGCCTGTTCGCCTCCAATTGCTCGGTCTGCCACGGGTCCGACGCCAAAGGTGCCTACGGCTTCCCGAACCTGACCGACGCCGACTGGCGCTGGGGTGGTGATCCGCAGACCATCAAGACCACCATCATGGGCGGGCGCCATGCCGTGATGCCCGCGTGGGGCGAAGTGGTCGGCGATCAAGGCGTGCGTGATGTCGCCGCCTTCATCCTGACCCGTCTTGATGGCCGCAAACTGCCGGACGATGCCAAGGCCGACGCTGCGGCGGGGCAGAAGATATTCGCTGCCAACTGCGTCGCCTGCCACGGCCCCGAAGGCAAAGGCACGCCGGCAATGGGCGCTCCGGATCTGACCCACCCGGCGGCCTTCATTTATGGCTCAAGCTTCGCGCAACTCCAGCAGACGATTCGCTACGGTCGTCAGGGCCAGATGCCGGCGCAGGAGTTGCTGCAGGGGAACGACAAGGTGCATTTGCTGGCGGCGTATGTGTACAGCCTTTCGCATGGCGAGAAGAGCCAGGCGGATGGGCAGGAGTAGAAGAAACGGCGCCTCGCTGGCGGAAAATGGCGAGGCCCTCTTTTCGTTACATATTGACTGTTGTGGGCGTGCTGCAGCGGGCATAGGATGCGCAACAACTGAGTAGCAACGTAACTACATTCATATGCCAAGGAGTTGCCCATCCCATGATCACGACGATAACCAGCCGGGAATTCAATCAAGACACCAGCGGAGCCAAAAAAGCCACCAAGGAGGGGCCCGTATTCATTACCGACCGAGGACGCCCGGCTCACGTGCTTCTGACTATCGAGGATTATCAAAAGCTAACCGGCGGGTCCGTCAGCATTATTGACATGCTGGCGATGCCTGGCACTGAAGACATTGATTTCGAGCCGCAACGTGCTGTTGTCACTCAACGCACGGTGGACTTTTCCTGATGTACCTGCTCGACACGAACGTTGTTTCTGAATTGCGAAAGAATCACAGGGCAGCACCCAGCGTGATGAGATGGGCACGGCCAATCCCGGCCTCCAGCCTGTATTTGTCGTCCATCACAGTGCTTGAGCTTGAGACTGGCATCCTGCGGCTCGAACGTCACGATTCTGCGCAATCGAAGCTGCTCAGAACGTGGCTGGAGCATCATGTTTTACCTGCATTTGCGGGCCGAATCCTGCCTATCGATGCCGCTGTAGCGAGCAAATGTGCCCGATTGCACGTACCGGATCCTCGCAGCGAGTACGACGCATTGATCGCTGCCACGGCATTGGTACATGGCATGACGGTGGTCACACGCAATACCGCTGATTTTGCAGGCAGCGGGGTAACGCTGCTCAACCCGTGGATCAGCCAACTAAACGAGGATCGCACTTCATACCGGGTATAGCCCGAGCGAGGATCCCGTAAGCCACGCAAACCGGCCCATCGACTAAAATCAGAGGGGCGACAGGCGTGGCGAAACCGTGAATAACGACCCCGACCGGCACGCACTGGCCGGGGCAAATTCCCCCTTCGTGGGACGTTGCGATGAGCGAACAAATACCGGTACACAACGTCACGCCGCCGGCCAGAAAAGACGGCGACACCGTCGATCTCTACGCTTCGCGGGAGAAGATCTACACCCGGGCTTTTTCCGGTCTGTTCCGCAACCTGCGAATCAGCGGCGGCATCGTCCTGTTCCTGCTTTATTTCGGCACCGTCTGGCTGGACTGGGGCGGCCACCAGGCGGTCTGGTGGAATCTGCCGGAACGCAAGTTCTACATCTTCGGCGCCACTTTCTGGCCGCAGGATTTCATCCTGTTGTCCGGCATTCTGATCGTCAGCGCATTCGGGCTGTTTTTCATCACCGTATTCGCGGGGCGCGTCTGGTGCGGCTACACCTGCCCGCAGAGCGTCTGGACATGGATTTTCATGTGGTGCGAGAAGGTCACCGAAGGCGATCGGAATCAGCGCATGAAGCTGGACAAGTCGCCGATGAGCGCCAGCAAATTCACCCGCAAGCTGGCCAAGCACAGCCTGTGGCTGCTGATCGGGCTGCTCACCGGGCTGACCTTCGTCGGCTACTTCTCGCCGATCCGCGAACTGGTCGTCGACTTCATCACTGGTCAGGCTGATGGCTGGTCTTACTTCTGGGTCGGCTTCTTCACCCTTGCCACTTACGGCAATGCCGGCTGGCTGCGCGAGCAGGTGTGCATTTACATGTGCCCTTATGCGCGCTTCCAGAGCGTGATGTTCGACAAGGACACGCTGATCGTTTCCTACGACCCACGCCGCGGCGAGAAACGAGGCCCGCGAAAAAAAGAGTTGGATTACAAGGCACATGGCCTGGGCGATTGCATCGACTGCACCATGTGCGTACAAGTCTGCCCCACCGGCATCGACATCCGTGACGGCCTGCAGATCGAGTGCATCGGCTGCGCAGCCTGCATCGACGCCTGCGACACGATCATGGACAAGATGAACTACCCGCGCGGGCTGATCAGTTACACCACCGAACACAACCTGTCCGGCCAGACCACGCACACCCTGCGGCCGCGTCTGATTGGTTATGCGGCGGTGCTGCTGGTGATGATCGGTGTGCTGACGGGTGCGTTCTTCATGCGCTCGCTGGTGGGTTTCGACGTCAGCAAGGACCGCGTTCTGTACCGTGAAAACGCCGAAGGGCGCATTGAAAACGTGTACAGCCTCAAGGTGATGAACAAGGATCAGGTCGATCACGTCTACGTGCTGGACGCCACGGGCCTTGCGGACCTGAAGCTGCAAGGGCGGCGCGAGATCAGGGTGCCGGCGGGTGAAATCGTCACCCTGCCGGTCGAGCTGTCGGTGGCGCCAGAACAACTGCCGTCGAGCACCAACGAGGTGAAATTCATCCTGCGGGACGTCGAGCACAGCGGCAGCGAAATTCAGGCAAAAAGCCGTTTCATTGGTCCACAGGTGCGTTGAGAGAAGTCATCAATGAGCGTCACAACCGCTGCAAGTCCCTGGTACCGGCATCTGTGGCCATGGATCATCATCGCCATCCTCGCCTGCTCGGTCACGCTGACCCTGTCCATGGTGACGATTGCCGTCAATCACCCGGACAACCTGGTGAACGACAACTATTACGAGGCCGGCAAAGGCATCAACCGTTCGCTGGATCGCGAATGGCTCGCGCAGACGCTGAAGCTGCGCGCCACGATCCAGCTGGACGCGCTGACCGGTGAGGTCGATGTGCGGCTCAACGGTGACAGTCAGCCGGAAACCATGGTGCTCAACCTGATTTCGCCGACGCAGCCGGAGAAGGATCGCAAGGTCGTTCTGGCGCGCAACCCTGCGCAACCCGGGCGTTACGTCGGGCAACTGAGCGACCGGGTTGAAGGCCGGCGTTTCGTCGAATTGCTGGGCGTGGACAACGCTCGGACCTGGCGCCTGTTCGAAGAGGAGCTCATTGCCCGCGACAAAGCGCTGGTGCTGGGCGACGAGCCGCTTCAGGGCGCGGAAAAGAAGTGACGACGTGAACACTCCCCGCCCCTGCTATCACTGCGCACTGCCCGTTCCATCGGGCAGCCGCTACCTCGCCACGGTGCTCGGCGAGCCTCGGGATTTCTGTTGCCCAGGCTGTCAGGCCATCGCCCAGGCCATCGTCGAAGGCGGCCTGGAAAGCTATTACCAGCACCGCAGCGAGGCCTCGACCAACCCGCAAACCCTGGTGCTGCCACTGCCTGACGAGCAGACCCTGTACGACCGTGCCGATGTGCAGGCGTCATTCGTGCGTCACGACGAGTCCCTCGCGGAGACCACGCTGATGATCGACGGCATCAGTTGCGCGGCCTGCGGCTGGCTGATCGAGCGCCATCTGCGCACCTTGCCGGCCGTGGCCGAAGCGCGCCTGAACCTGTCCAGCCATCGTCTGCACCTGCGCTGGGACGATGCGCAACTGGCGCTGAGCGAGGTGATGAGTCAGCTGCGCAGCATTGGCTACGCGGCTCATCCTTACCAGACCGATCAGGCGACCGAGCGTCTGGCCTCGGACAATCGCCGCAGCCTGCGGCAACTGGGCGTGGCAGGCCTGCTCTGGTTCCAGGCGATGATGGCGACGATGGCGACATGGCCGGAGTTCAGCCTCGATCTCAGCCCGGACATGCACACGATCCTGCGCTGGGTGGCGATGTTTCTGACAACGCCGATTGTCTTCTACAGCTGTGCACCCTTCTTCATGGGTGCATTGCGCGACCTGAGAACCCGACGTCTGACGATGGATGTTTCGGTGTCGCTGGCCATCGGCGCGGCTTATCTGGCAGGCATCTGGACGGCGATCACCGGTGTAGGTGAGCTGTATTTCGACGCGGTCGGCATGTTTGCGCTGTTCTTGCTGACCGGGCGCTATCTGGAACGCCGCGCGCGGGAACGCACTGCCGCTGCGACCTCGCAACTGGTGAATCTGCTGCCGGCGTCCTGTCTGCGCGTGAAAGAAGACGGCCAGACCGAGCGCATCCTGCTCAGCGACCTGCGTCTGCACGATCGGGTGCTGGTTCATCCTGGCGCGGTTTTGCCCGCGGACGGCAGGATCGTCGCCGGACAATCCAGCCTCGATGAGTCGCTGCTCAGCGGTGAATACTTGCCCCAGCCGCGGCGCACGGGCGATGCCGTCACGGCGGGCACGGCCAACGTCGAAAGCGCCTTGACCGTCGAAGTGCTCGCGCTGGGCCATGACACCCGCCTGTCCGCCATCGTCCGGCTGCTGGAGCGGGCGCAGACGGAAAAGCCGCCGCTTGCCCGCATTGCCGACCGGGCCGCGCACTGGTTTCTGATGATTTCGCTGGTGCTGGCCGCCGCCATCGGCCTGTTGTGGTGGCAACTGGACCCCGCGCGCGCCTTCTGGATCGTGCTGGCGATGCTGGTTGCAACCTGCCCTTGCGCGCTGTCGCTGGCGACGCCGACCGCATTGACCGCCGCCACCGGCACGCTGCACGCCCTGGGCCTGCTGCTCACGCGCGGCCATGTGCTGGAGGGGCTGAATCAGGTCGACACGGTCATCTTCGACAAGACCGGCACGCTCACCGAAGGCCGGCTGACGCTGCGCGCCATTCACAGCCTTGGCGCGTTGAGCAGTGACGAGTGCCTGTGCCTGGCGGCTGCGCTGGAAAATCACTCGGAGCACCCGGTCGCCAGGGCATTCGGCAGCACGCCGCTGACCGCACAGGATGTGATTGCGATGCCAGGGCTTGGTCTTGAGGGTCGCGTGGATGGTCGGGTTCTGCGCATCGGTCAGCCTGCGTTCGTCTGCGCGTTGAGTGAGAGCCAGGTTCCGTCGCTGCCCGAGCAGGTGGGTCAATGCCTGCTGCTGGGCGACGCGCACCAGGCGCTGGCCTGGCTGGTGCTGGATGATCGGGTGCGTGACGACGCCGCGGGCTTGATCGACGCGTGCCGCCAGCGCGGCTGGAAGACGCTGCTGTTGTCCGGCGACAGTTCGCCGATGGTTGCCAGCGTCGCCGCGCAGCTGCGCATCGACGAAGCGCGCGGCAGCCTGCAGGCGCAGGACAAACTGGCGATTCTTGGGCAGTTACGGGCGCAGGGACACACCGTACTGGTGGTCGGCGACGGGGTCAATGACGTGCCGGTGCTGGGCGCGGCGGACATCAGCGTGGCGATGGGGTCGGCGACCGACCTGGCGAAGACCAGCGCCGACACGGTCCTGCTGTCCAATCGCCTGGAGGCGCTGGTGCAGGCATTCAGCCTGGCGCGCCGAACTCGCCGGGTAATCATCGAAAATCTGCTGTGGGCCGGTCTGTACAATGGCCTCATGCTGCCGTTTGCCGCGCTGGGCCTGATCACGCCGTTGTGGGCGGCGGCCGGCATGTCGATCAGTTCGCTGGTGGTGGTGCTCAACGCTCTGCGACTGACCCGCGTGAAGCAACGCCCACCCGCGCCCGCCCTCAGCGCCGACCGCCGTGCGCTGCCAGCATGACCGCACCACTGCTTCAGGAGGCCCGATGCCTGCGCTGTACGTCATGATTCCCGTCGCGCTGTTGATAGTGGCGGTGGCGATCTACATCTTTTTCTGGGCGGTGAACAGCGGTCAGTATGACGATCTGGACAGCCCGGCGCACAGCATCCTGTTCGACGATCAAGATCCCGCGCACAAGGCTGGCGTCGATGAAGCATCAGGAAAAACCGTACCGCCTGCGCGCGAGAAACCCGCGGATGATTGATCCGGATTCCAGCCCCTCGCGGTTGCGGGCAAGCGCGCGCCTACAAGGCGAACAGCTCGTTTCCCACGTCGAACGCTATGCAGGCCGGGCCCATGGCTGACCTCCTCCCCCAACTCGTCAGCGCGCTGATTCTCGGCCTGCTTGGCGGCGGCCACTGCCTGGGCATGTGCGGCGGGTTGATGGGCGCGCTGACCCTGGCGATCCCCAGGGAACAACGCAGTCGGCGCTTGCGCCTGCTTGCGGCCTATAACCTGGGGCGAATTTTCAGCTATGCCTGCGCCGGGTTATTGATCGGCCTGCTGGGTTGGGCGGTGATCAACAGTCCGGGCGCGATGTTGCTGCGGGTCGTTGCCGCGCTGTTGCTGATCAGCATGGGTTTGTACCTGGCCGGCTGGTGGAGCGGCCTGACGCGCATCGAAGGCCTGGGCCGCTGGCTGTGGCGCTTCATCCAACCAATCGCCAGCCGCCTGCTGCCTGTGTCGAGCACGCCGCGTGCCCTGTTGCTCGGCGCGTTGTGGGGCTGGTTGCCATGCGGACTGGTTTACAGCACGTTGCTGTGGGCCGCCAGCCAGGGCAACGCCTGGTACAGCGGCCTGCTGATGCTCGCATTTGGCGTCGGCACCTGGCCCGTGCTGCTCGCCACCGGCCTTGCCGCCGGACGCACCCACGCGCTGCTGCGCCGCCGCAGCGTGCGGGTGGCGGGCGGTCTGCTGGTCATCGTGTTCGGCCTGTGGACGCTGCCCGGCCCGCATCAGCACTGGCTGATGGGGCATTGACGGCACCGCTCGTCCGGCGCGCGGAGGTCTCTCGCCGAGGGATCTGCCTGTATTGATCCAGATCAACGTTTCCCTGCTGTTCACTCCCTAAACTGCTTCCACCGCCAGTCTTTTCGGGAATGCCCGCATGCTCGACGACCTTCGTTGGGATTCAGAACTCATCCGCCGCTATGATCTGGCGGGACCCCGTTACACGTCCTACCCCACTGCCGTGCAGTTTCATACGCAGACAGGCGCCTTCGACCTGCTCCACGCCCTGCGCGAGAGCCGCAAGGCGCTCAGGCCGCTGTCGCTGTACGTGCACATCCCGTTCTGCGCCAACATTTGTTACTACTGCGCCTGCAACAAAGTGATCACCAAGGATCGCGGTCGCGCCCAGGCGTACCTGCAACGGCTGGAACACGAGATCGAGATGATCGCCTGTCACGTCGACGCTCGGCAGGTCGTCGAGCAGCTGCACCTGGGCGGGGGCACGCCCACCTTCCTCAGTCACGTGGAACTGCGGCAGCTCATGGCGCACCTGCGCAAGCATTTCCACCTGCTGGACGATCATTCCGCCGACTACGGCATCGAAATCGACCCCCGCGAAGCCGACTGGTCGACCATGGGCCTGTTGCGCGAACTGGGCTTCAACCGCGTGAGCCTCGGCGTGCAGGATCTCGACCCACTGGTGCAGCGCGCAATCAACCGCCTGCAAAGCCTGGAAGAGACCCGCGCCATCGTCGAGGCTGCGCGCACGCTGCAATTTCGGTCGGTGAACGTCGACCTGATCTACGGCTTGCCGTTGCAGACACCCGACGGCTTCGCCCGCACGGTCGACGAGGTGATCGCGCTGCAGCCCGACCGGCTTTCGGTGTTCAACTACGCGCACCTGCCGGAACGCTTCATGCCGCAGCGGCGCATCGACACCGCGCAACTGCCCGGCCCCGAGCACAAGCTGCAGATGCTGCAGCGCACCATCGAACAATTGACCCGCGCAGGCTATCGCTACATCGGCATGGACCATTTCGCCCTGCCCGACGACGACCTGGCGATCGCGCAGGAAGAAGGCACCCTGCAGCGCAATTTTCAGGGCTACACCACCCACGGTCACTGCGATCTGATCGGTCTGGGCGTCTCGGCCATCAGCCAGGTCGGCGATCTGTACGCGCAAAACAGCAATGACCTGACCGAATACCAGAGCCTGCTCGCCAGCGATCAACTGGCCACCAAACGCGGCCTGCTGCGCAACGCCGACGACCGTTTGCGACGCGCAGTCATCGGCCAACTGATCTGTCATTTCCAGCTGGATTTCGCCAGCATCGAGGCCACCTTCGCCATCGACTTTCGCAATTACTTCGCTGATGAGTGGCCGCAGTTACTGGACATGGCCACAGACGGACTCATCGAACTGGATGCCAGAGGGCTGGCCGTCACGCCATCGGGACGGCTGCTGGTGCGGTCGATCTGCATGGTGTTCGATGCGTATCTCAGCATGCAAAACCGTCAGAGATTTTCCCGCGTCATATAGGAGTTTTCCTTTGCATGGGCAGGAATGTTTGTCACGCCATGGAAGGCACGTGCTAGTCGGGGCTTTGACCGTGGGTTACCCTTTCGACTTATGTGTGTATTTTCACAAGGAATTACCCGATGTCTGAGCCAGTAAAACTGCGCGCTCATACCCAGGCTCACTGCAAGGATTGCAGCCTGGCCCCGTTGTGCCTCCCGCTTTCGCTGAACCTGGAAGACATGGATGCACTGGACGAAATCGTCAAACGCGGCCGTCCACTGAAAAAAGGTGAATTCCTGTTTCGCCAGGGCGACACGTTCGATTCGGTCTACGCCGTGCGCTCTGGCGCGCTGAAAACCTTCAGCCTCAGCGATGGCGGCGAAGAGCAACTCACCGGCTTCCACCTGCCGAGCGAACTGGTCGGCCTGTCGGGCATGGACGCCGAGGCCTATCCGGTGTCGGCGCAGGCGATGGAGACCACCTCGGTCTGCGAAATTCCATTCGAGCGGCTCGACGAGCTGTCCGTGCAACTGCCTCAATTGCGCCGGCAGCTGATGCGAGTGATGAGCCGGGAAATTCGCGACGATCAGCAGATGATGTTACTGCTCTCGAAAAAAACCGCCGACGAGCGAATCGCGACCTTCCTGGTCAACCTGTCGGCGCGTTTCCAGGCCAGGGGGTTCTCGGCCAACCAGTTCCGCCTGAGCATGTCGCGCAATGAAATCGGCAATTACCTGGGGCTTGCGGTGGAAACCGTGTCGCGGGTATTCACCCGATTCCAGCAAAACGCACTGATCGCCGCCGAAGGCAAGGAAATCCACATTCTGGACCCGATCCAGCTGTGCGCACTGGCCGGTGGTTCGCTGGAAACCTGATGCATCGAGGCTTGGGCAGGCTTAGACTAGCGCCTTTGTTTCAGTCTCCTGCCCAGGATCCTTCGATGATTTTCGACGAATTCAGCTTCAAATCCCTGATCCGCCCGGTGGTGGATTTCCCCAAGCCCGGCGTGATCTTCCGCGACATCACCCCGCTGTTTCAGTCGCCCAAGGCGCTGCGCGTAGTGATCGACAGCTTCATCCAGCGTTACATCGACGCGGAATTCACCCACGTCGGCGCAATGGATGCGAGGGGTTTTCTGATCGGCTCGATCATCGCCTACGAACTCAACAAACCACTGGTACTGTTCCGCAAGCAAGGCAAATTGCCGGCCGACGTCCTGGCCGAGGGCTACCAGACCGAATACGGCGAAGCGTTCCTGGAAGTTCACGCCGACAGCCTGTGCGACGGCGATTCGGTAGTGATGTTCGATGACCTGATCGCGACCGGTGGCACGCTGATCGCCGCGGCCAACCTGATCCGCCGCATGGGCGCGAAGGTTTACGAAGCAGCGGCGATCATCGACTTGCCGGAACTGGGCGGTTCGCGGCGCCTGGAAGACATGGAGATCCCGACGTTTTGCCTGACGCAGTTCGCGTTGACCGATAAATAACGGCGCAGTGATTTTCCACTGTGAGCGCGCGTTTGCCCGCGATTGCGGTGTGTCGGCCAAGACGGTGTATCTGACCCACCCTGATCGCGGGCAAGCACGCTCCTGCAGTGAATGGTTTGATTTCAGAGCTGTATCGGCTTGCGACCCGCGAACGAGTGCGCCAGCGTGCCGCCATCCACCAGCTCAAGCTCGCCACCCAGCGGCACGCCGTGGGCAATCCGGGAGGTCACCAGACCTTTGTTGTTGAGCAACTGGGCGATGTAATGCGCCGTCGCCTCGCCCTCCACGGTGGGGTTGGTCGCCAGGATCACTTCGGTGAACGTGCCCTGCTCCCCGATGCGCGCCATCAATTGAGGAATGCCGATCGCTTCAGGACCCAGCCCGTCCAGCGGCGACAGATGGCCTTTGAGCACGAAGTAACGTCCGCGATAACCGGTCTGCTCGACGGCGTAGACATCCATCGGCCCCTCCACGACGCACAACAATGTGTCGTCACGGCGATTGTCGGCGCATTGCGGACACAGCTCATCTTCGGTGAGCGTGCGGCATTGCTTGCAGTGTCCAACGCCTTCCATGGCCTGACTCAGCGCTTGAGCCAGTCGCGAGCCGCCACTGCGATCACGCTCGAGCAACTGCAACGCCATGCGTTGAGCGGTTTTCTGACCCACGCCCGGCAAAATGCGCAGGGAGTCGATCAACTGGCGAATCAGAGGGCTGAAGCTCATTGAAGAAACGTCCGACAAAAACACGAGACGCGGTTTATACCCGCGCCCCCGATTAGCGTCAAATAACGCTTACGACACCTTCACCACCAGCTTGCCAAAGTTCTTCCCTTCGAGCATGCCGATGAAGGCGTCCGGCGCATGCTCCAGGCCTTCCACCACGTCCTCGCGGAATTTGACTTTGCCGTCCTTCACCAGTGGCACCATCTCCTGCATGAATTCATCCAGGCGGTGGTAATACTCTTCGTAAACGATAAAGCCCTGAATTTTCGCGCGCTTGGTCAGCAGCGTGCGCATCAGCAGCGGCAGGTAGTTCGGGCCATCGGGCAGCCGCTGAGCGTTGTATTGCGCAATCAGGCCGCACAGCGGAACCCGCGCATGCTGGTTGAGCAGCGGCAGCACGGCCTCAAATACCTTGCCGCCGACGAGTTCGAAATAGATGTCGATCCCGCTCGGGCAGGCTTCGCTCAGCTGCTCGGCAAAATGCTCGCTGTGGTGATCGATGCAGGCGTCGAAACCCAGTTCGTCCATCACGTAGCGGCATTTGTCGATGCCGCCCGCAATGCCCACCACGCGCAGACCGTGCAGCTTGGCGACCTGGCCGACGACCGAGCCGACGGCGCCGGACGCTGCGGCAACCACCAGCGTCTCACCCGCTTTGGGCTGACCGATGTGCATCAGGCCCATGTAGCCGGTGATGCCGGGCATGCCCAGTACGCCGACAGCCATGGACGGACTCGGAATATCCTTCGGCACGGGCATGAGGTTTCTGCCGTCCGAAACGCTGTGCGTCTGCCAGCCGGTCTGCCCCACCACCAGGTCGCCTTCCTTGAACGCGGGATTGCGCGACTGCTCGACGACACTGACCGCACCGCCTTCCATCACCGCGTCGATTTCCACCGGAGGCGCGTAGGACGGCGCGTCGCTCATGCGACCGCGCATGTAGGGATCGAGGGAAAGGTACAGCGTGCGAAGCTGAACCTGCCCTTCCTGCAGGTCAGGCAAAGCTTCACGTTCCAGACGAAAGTTCTCCGGCGTCGGGGCGCCCTGCGGACGGGAGGCCAGGACGATACGCTGGTTGAGAATCAGATCTTGCGACATCGGGAGCGGCTCCTTGATGGATCAATGAAGGACTATAGAAGCAGACCGTTCTGCCCGGACGGGGTTCGGTTGAATGCAACAGGTCATATGAAGGACATCATTTTTCGCCCTGACATCGGATCTCAATTTGCTCAGCGGCAACCGGTGCGTCCACTGAACATGCAGCGATCGCGAATCCGTCCTCGCGAGCAAGCTCACGCCTACAGGTCACGAGCTCGGCTCCGGCATCACGGTGAGGTGGAATACTGTTCACGGGCCCATAAAAAATGCCAGGCACTCGGCCCGGCATTCTGGGTGCAACACAACCAACCCTGGATCAGAACGGCAGTTTCATGCCTGGCGGCAGCTGCATGCCGGCGGTCATGCTGGCGGTCTTCTCCTGGCTGGCGGCCTCGATCTTGCGCACGGCGTCGTTGACGGCGGCGGCGATGAGGTCTTCCAGGATTTCCTTGTCTTCCTGCATCAGGCTGTCGTCCAGACTGACGCGCTTGACGTCATGGCGACCGGTCATCACCACGCTCACAAGGCCTGCGCCGGACTGGCCGGTCACTTCGGCATTGGCCAGTTCTTCCTGCATCTTGGCCATTTTTTCCTGCATCTGCTGGGCCTGCTTCATCAGGCCAGCCATGCCACCTTTCATCATGGGAGTTCTCCTCGAAAGTCGTTGGGGTCGTAACGCGGCGCCAAGTGAGCTTAGCGCCTCGTGGTGATTAATGGGCCTGCGCCGGGGCGTCCACCGGCACAATCGTGTCTTCGCGAATGAACGCGCCAAACTGCTCCAGCATCTGCTTGATGAACGGATCGCCATGAATCGCGGCTTCGGCCTGACGCTGACGATCGGCCCTGCGACGTGCCGCGGCCTGCGCTGGCGTCTCCTGCTCTGGCTTGATCAGCTCGATACTCAGATGGATAGTGCGTTCATGGTATTGGTTCAGCGCATCGTTCAAACGGCGCTGTTGCGTCGAGTTGAACAGCGCACTGTGCGCCGGATCCAGGTGCAGCAGCCAATTGTCGCCCTCGACCGAAATCAGCGTGCAGTTGGCGGCGATGCTGCCGGTCATGCCGGACACCGGCAGTTTCGGGAATATGTCCAGCCATTCTGCGGCAAGACCGGTGGCTGGCCTGGCGGCGGGCAGCAACTCCGGCTCCTTTTCCACCGCTTCGGCGGTGTCGTGGGCGAGGTCGTCAAGGTACGCAAACGAGGCAGGATCGATGTCAACATCCGGCTCGTAGTAATCGTCATCCGGTGGCGGCTCGTCGTCGCGCTCCATCGGCGCCGGCACATAGGCAACCGCATCCGGCACATGCTCGAGCATTGCGGGGGTCACCACATCGGCGGCGGCCTGCAGCTGTTCCTGCGACTCGACTTCCGGCGCGTCCGGCACCGGGCTCGCAGGTGCAGGCGTTGGCATCGGGGTAAGATCAGGCTGCTCGGCCACAGTGTCCAGGACAGGCTCGGGAATCTCTTCGGCCATCGGCTCGGCAACCGGCTCGGGCTCGATCACAGCGGCCAACGGCGCCGCCTTCGGCTCGTTCCAGGGCAGATCGATCTCTTGCGTCGCAGTGGCCGGCTCAGGCACCGGGGCGACCGGCACAACGGGCGTTTCGACAGCAGGCGCCGGCGCACTGACTGCCGGGCTGCGGTCTGGCGTCGGCGCGATGGCCGCCGTACTTGCCACCGCTGTCCGGGAATCAACCGTGGCCGGGCTGATCCCCACTGACTTTAACGATTGCCTCGGTGCCGATTCACTGTCCGCGGGGCGGAAGGCGAGCATGCGCAGCAGGACCATCTCGAACCCGCCTCGCGGATCGGGAGCCAGCGGCAGATCGCGCCGCCCGATCAGGCCCATCTGATAGAAGAACTGAACGTCTTCGGCCGGTAAGGCCTGAGCCAGCGCCAGCACGCGATCGCGGTCGCCATGGCCATTGTCGACACCTTCGGGCAGCGCCTGCGCGATGGCGACGCGGTGCAGCACATTGAGGATTTCCGACAGCACACCGCTCCAGTCCGGCCCTTGCTCGGCCAGATGGCGAACGGCTTCGAGCAGCGAGCGAGCGTCACCCTCGATCAACGCGGTCAGCACGTCGTAAACCTGGCCATGATCCAGCGTGCCGAGCATCGCCCGGACATCCGCCGCCAGCACCTTGCCTTCCCCGAACGCGATGGCCTGGTCGGTCAGGCTCATGGCATCGCGCATCGAGCCGTCGGCCGCGCGCCCCAGCAGCCACAGCGCATCGTCTTCAAACGGAATGTTTTCAGCGCCCAGCACGTGGGTCAGGTGCTCGACCACACGCTCCGGCGTCATGTTTTTCAGGGAGAACTGCAAGCAGCGCGACAGAATCGTTGCCGGGAGCTTCTGCGGATCGGTGGTGGCGAGGATGAATTTGACGTAGGGCGGCGGCTCTTCCAGCGTCTTCAGCAACGCGTTGAACGAGTGGCTGGAAAGCATGTGCACTTCGTCGATCAGGTAGACCTTGAAGCGCCCGCGGCTCGGCGCGTACTGGACGTTATCGAGCAGCTCACGGGTGTCTTCGACCTTGGTGCGACTCGCCGCGTCGATCTCGATGAGGTCGACGAAACGGCCTTCGTCGATTTCACGACAGACCGAGCATTCGCCGCAGGGCGAAGACGTGATACCGGTTTCGCAGTTCAGGCATTTGGCGATGATCCGCGCGATGGTGGTCTTGCCGACGCCACGGGTGCCGGTGAACAGATAGGCGTGGTGCAGACGCTGGCTGTCCAGCGCGTTGATCAGGGCCTTGAGCACATGGGTCTGGCCGACCATTTCGCGGAACGAGCGCGGACGCCATTTACGTGCAAGAACCTGATAACTCATTGAAAACCGTCGCGACTGGGATGCGGAAGACCGCTAATGCTAGCGGAGCGGGGGCAAAAATGCATCCGGGCAATATGAGTGCGCGCATATAAACAATCTGCGACTAGACTGCCACGACAGCGGAAACGCCGAATGAATGCCCACTGATAGCGCCATTATGCTCATATAGAGGCACCATATGCGTCTGCTGGCACTGAGCGCTTTGTTGGTGATAAGTGGGACGGGACATGCCGAGCACGCGCCGCTGAGGTTTTCCATTGCCGACGCGTGGGCCATGCCGCTGGTGCAGATCGATGATCATCAGGCCACCGGCGGCATCCTGTTTGACATTATGCAGAGCATGGCGGCCCAGGCCGACCGCGCGGCCGAATATCGCGTGGTGCCCATCCAGCGCGTGCAGCGCACGCTGGAGCGCGGCGCCATCGATGTGCGCTGTTACGCCGCGCAGTCGTGGATGCCGAACCTCTCGGGCGATTACACCTGGAGCCTGCCGCTGTTGATCCAGCGCGACCTGCTGATCAGCACGCCCGACAACGCCGCGCCGGTCGAACCCGGGCAGCTCGACAACGAGGCTATCGGCACGGTGCTGGGTTACGTGTACCCCACGCTGCAGTACAGTTTCGACAGCCAGCGTCTGAGACGCGACGATGCCCGCAGTGAGGTTCAGGTCCTGCAGAAACTGCAGCTGCATCGCTACCGCTACGCCGTCGGCAACCAATGGTCGCTGGACTGGTTCAACCGCAACCTTCCCGAAAATCAGCAACTGCGCCGCGTGGCTGTCATCGACGAGCAACCGGTGGGCTGTATCGTGCACAACGACACGCAGATTCCCGCGCAGCAATTGATGCGAATCCTGCTGCGCATGCGCATGTCCGGGGAGATCGACCGGATCATGAGCCGCTACAACACGGTGTCGGGATTACCGGCAGACCGTCCTTCAACGCCCTGATCGAGCGCAGCGCGACGCGTCAAGACCGGACGCTTAAAGCTGTAGCAATAACGTCACATTGCGGGATTAGGCTCCCTCGACATAATTAGTTACACCTTGAATCCAGCGAGCAGGAGCCGTGATGAGCGACATACCCGAAGACCCCGCCACGCCGTCCGCCAGCACGACGTTCACCAACTCCCCCACCGACACCAGCCGTCGTCGCTTTCTGGGTGGTGTGGCCGTGTTGGGCGCCGGGGCGACGTTAAGCAGCGTTGTCGCCGCGAGCGACACCGGCAGCGACGGCAAGTCCGCCGCCCTTGAAACCACGTTAAGCGGTACTGAACTGGACAAGGCGCTGGCCGATAACGTCAAGACCATCGTGGTCATCTACGGCGAGAACCGCAGTTTCAATAACCTGTTCGCCAATTTCCCCGGCGTCGAGAAGCCATTGTCGGCGGTGAAAGCCGATGACTGTCGGCAGCGTGATCGCGACGGCAAACTGCTGGAGACCCTGCCGCCGGTCTGGGGCGGTGTCTGTCAGATCGGTCCGCAGAGCATCGATGGCGTGACCTACCCGGCCGGCGTGCAGTATCAGGAAAACCTGCCGAACGCGCCTTACGCACTCAAAGGCCCGAGCGCGGAGGACTTGCCGTTTGGCCTGGTCACGCGCGATCTGTGGCATGTGTTTTATCAGAACCAGATGCAGATCAATGGCGGCAAGAACGACGGCTTCGTCGCCTGGGCCGACTCCGGCGGCCTGCCCATGGGTTATTACAGCCAGAGCCAATACTCCTTGCGCCTGTGGGATGTGGCCAAAGAGTTCGTGCTCTGCGACAACTTCTTCCAGGGCGCCTTCGGCGGCTCGTTCCTCAATCACCAATACCTGATCAGCGCAAAAGTGCCGTTTTATCCGGACGCTGCGAGTTCGGTCGCCAAGTCGCAGATCGCCGTTCTGGAAAGCAGCGACCCGCTGGACTATCGCCTCAAACCGCTGGAAAAATCCCCCGCCAGCGCCATGTCCGGCCCTCCTCAGTTCGGCCCCAGCGCCCTGACGCCCGATGGCTACGCGGTCAACACGATGGCCCCGCCCTACTGGCCGACCTGGCTGCGGGACAAGGAAAAGCCCGATTATTCCCAGCCTAACCTGGCCAACGTCCTGGTTCCGCAGAGCCATGACCACATCGGCGACAAGCTGTCGAAGAAGAACATTGACTGGGCCTGGTACGCCGGCGCCTGGCAGGTGACGCTGGACGAATACAAGGACTCGACCGGCATCCCGAAGATCCCGAACTTTCAGTATCACCACCAGCCGTTCAACTACTTTAAGCAACAGGGTCCGGAAAACGCCGCCGAGCGTAAAAAACGTCTGCGCGACGGCGGCCTGGGCGATGAGTCGGCCACCAACCGGTTCCTGGCCGACGCCGAAGCCGGGAAACTGCCTGCGGTGACGTTTTACAAGCCGCAAGGCAACTTGAATATGCACGCCGGTTACGCCGACGTGGCGGCGGGTGACCGGCATATCGATCGCGCCGTGAAGACCCTGCGCAACAGCCCTCAATGGAGCAACATGGTGATTGTCGTCACCGTCGACGAGAACGGCGGCTGGTGGGACCATGTCGCGCCGCCCAAAGGCGACCGCTGGGGCCCGGGCACGCGAATTCCGGCCATCGTCATTTCGCCGTTCGCGCGCAAGGGCTCGGTCGATCACACGATTTACGACACCGCCTCGATCCTGCGCCTGATCACCCGCGTTCACGGCCTGGAAAAACTCGACGGCATCGTAGAACGCGACAACGCAATGACCGTACGCGGCCAGGCGCCGATGGGCGACCTGACCAACGCCCTGCACTTCCCGAACTGACCGGTCGATCCGCGATCTGGCCTGAGCGCCGGATTGCGGACACCGCCGATGCTGGCCGTTTGCGCAGCCGTTTGTCCCGGTGACCACCATTCAGTTGCTCGCAGAATCCGGCCGGATCTGTCTATGTACAGCGTTTTCATGCCTGCCTAGAGTGGCCAGCTCCCCTAACCGACATCGGAGCGTCCATGCCACACTCATTCAAATTCCAGCAGGTCGATGTGTTCTCCAGCGCACCGACACAGGGCAACCCGCTGGCCGTCGTCAGTTCCGCCGATGATCTGACTGACGCGCAAATGGCCGCTTTCGCACGCTGGACCAACCTCAGCGAAACCACCTTCCTGCTGCGTCCGACGCATCCGGAGGCGGACTACCGCGTGCGCATTTTCACGACCACACGCGAACTGCCATTTGCCGGGCACCCCACATTGGGCAGTTGCTTCGTCTGGCTGGACAACGGGGGCGTCGCCCAGGCCGAGGAAATCGTTCAGGAATGCGGCGCGGGGCTGGTGCGCATCCGCCGCGACGGTTCGCGCCTGGCCCTGTGCGCGCCGCCGTTGTTGCGCAGTGGTCCGGTTGAAGACGACGTGTTGCAGCGCATCATCGCGGGCCTTGGATTACGCCGTGAGCAAGTCACCGGGAGCCAGTGGGCAGACAACGGCCCGGGCTGGGTCGCGGTCATGCTCGCCAGCCGCAATGACGTGCTCGGCGTACGTCCCGACTACGCCGCACTGCGCGGTCTGAACGTTGGCCTCGTCGCGCCGTGGACCGGGCCGGACGCCGAGGCCGATTTCGAAGTCCGCGCTTTCACGGGCGATCTGGGCGCCGAAGATCCGGTGACCGGCAGCCTCAACGCCAGCATCGCCCAATGGCTGATTCCGGCCGGTCTCGCGCCACGCCAGTACACCGCCCGCCAAGGCACGGCGATGGGCCACCGCGGTCAAGTCCACGTGGAGCAGATCGGTGAGCAGATCTGGGTGAGCGGCGAGGTGCAAAAGTGCATCGCCGGTCAGGTGACGCTCTAAGGCAGGTCGTTTGCGGCGAGTCGAATCCGCCGCAAACCGGATCACCGACAGGGAAAGGCGTTTTTCAGCGCGGCGACCACCAGCACTGATTCGTTCAGATGCAGGCTCTGCGGGTGTTCTTCGAGCGACTGGACGACGATCCGCATCGACTGGACCATGGGAATTCCGCCCTCGGGCACGCACACCAGCCGGGGTGTATTACCGGCCTCATGAAACAGGTCCAGGGTGTCCATCGTCGCCTGCAGCACGCCCACGCAATGACCGATGCCGACCGGATTTTTCGCGGCGCCGCCGCTCATGCTGTTGATACCGTCCTGACATTCGAGCAGCAACTTATTGCCGTCCGCCATGGCGTACGTACTCACACTCAGCAGTAGCGCCGTGAACATCCACGTGATCGCTCGGGTCATCGGGGCCCTTCCGGTTTCATCGTCGATTGCCGCTAGCGCAGCCACAATTCCTTCACCGAATGATCCGCCGCCTTACGTACTACAAGGCTTGCGCGCTCACGGGTCGGCAAGATGTTTTCCAGCAGATTGGGACGGTTGATGTCACGCCAGATCTTGCGCGCGGCGTCGGGGGATTTCTCCGGCGGCAGGTCGGCGAGCTCGCGGAAATAGGCCCCGCGAGCGCGGAATGCAGTGCGTTGCAGCATCAGGAAACGCTCGACGTACCAGCGTTCGATGTCACCTTCGTCGGCATCCAGGTAAATGGAGAAATCGAAGAAGTCCGAGACGATGCTCCCGGGTTTCTGCCCGTCATTGCCCTCGGTCTGGAGGACGTTCAGCCCTTCGAATATGAGGATGTCAGGCTGACTGACCTTCAGGAATTTGTCCGGCACGATGTCGTAGCTGATATGCGAGTAGACCGGCGCGCTGATCTCGGCAGCGCCGGCCTTGAGGTCCGAGAGAAACTTGACCATGCGCTTGCGATCGTAGCTTTCCGGAAAACCCTTGCGGTGCATGATGCCTTCGGCGTCGAGCTTGGCGTTGGGGTGCAGAAAACCGTCGGTAGTGACCAGATCGACCCGAGGGTGATCGGGCCAGCGCGCCATCAACGCCTGCAGCACACGCGCGAACGTGCTCTTGCCCACGGCAACGCTGCCGGCGACGGCGACGACATAGGTCTGTTTTTTCGCAGGACGGCCCAGAAAGGTGTCCTTGATGCTTGCCAGGTTTCGCGCGGCGCTGACATGCAGGTTGATCAGTCGCGACAGCGGGAGGTAAATATTGGCGACATCTTCAAGGGAAATATCTTCGTTCACGCCTCGCAATGCAGCCAGATCTTCTTCGAACAAAGTCAGTGGCGTGCTGGCGCGCAGCCCCGCCCACTCTGCGCTGCTCATTACGAGATAGTCATCAGGCGCCATCTATAGCCTTCCAATCCAGGTGTCCGTTTCGACAATGGTGCGAAGACTATCGTATTGACCCAAAAACGGGGCAGATTTCTTTGATCTGGCAAGGGTTACAGATCGCAGATACCCACCGTTACAGTTTTTCGGAAACCACCTACCTTTCCAAAGTCGTCCACCTTACAGCCCGACCGTCCAGAACCCATGATCATGTTGGCATGTGGTTACTTGTTGTTTCCACTGCAAGGCGGAGCGCGCTCAGCATGACGCTGGCACGTCTGCGTCCTATGAAAATCATGAATTGTGGATTTGATTCAGCGATGACAATAAAGCTCGACTGGCTGACCAGCAATGCGGAAGAAATGGAACTGGCGAAGCGCTACTGGGCCATGAATGACGATGGGGATTTTCTGGAGAAAGTAAACAACCTCGTGCCCTTTCGCCACATCACACAAAGCGGAACCCTCGCGGCCTACGTGCGCCAGCTATGCAAAGCCTTCGATGAAAACCTCGTGTGTCGCCACTGTAACGGCTGCATGGAGGTGAAAAGCCGGTCCAGCGCCAAGAAATACCTGCAGACGTCTCCACGGCCCTGCCCGGACTGCGAGACGATACACGCTGAGCAGGAACGCCTTGAAAAGGAGGCGGCGGCCGTGGAACTGGAACGGCAACTGAGCGCCTATATCGAGACGCTGCCATCGGGGCCTATCGACTACCTTGCGATGAGCGACAGCGAGGTATTGCTGCTGCGGGCGCTGGACCTGGCGCTCTCACCACGTTTGACCCGCGACGCTTTCATGCTTGGTGACTGCACCGCACTGGCTCCCGCTTATACCGATCAACTCGTCCTCAGGCTGATTGACGCAGGCATTCTCCTGGAAGATCCGCCTAATGCGATGCCCGAGACTTATTGCTTACATAACGGAAGGCTTGCCGCACATTCTCGATACATCGCCTACTCCCTGGCCGCCGACGAGCAACTGGGACGTGGCGAGGAAGCGATGCAAGTGTTGGCCGATCGCAAATATCAGGACGCCAACGGGTTGTTCGACCTCTGGCTGGACGTCGCCTGCGCCGACGCGATGCGTTATCTCCACGACAAATGCCAGGCGTTTGACCATGACCTTGACGAGGCTCAACTTGAGGAGATCAAGAGCACCCTGCGCAACGCGTTGAAGACACACAGCATCTCGCAGATCTGGTTCGTGATCTGGAAAAACGTCAAGGACGCTGCCAGCCTCGCCCGTCTGGTTTACTACTCGGCGACCCGCGCCACGGCGACCATTCCGGGAAAAATCCGCAGAACGCTGGAGAAAGTCGAAAAGGAAGGCACCGAGCTGCGCATGTGGGAGCGCCCCGACCAGCAACCAGCAGGAACGCTGGCCATGATGTTCAACGAGTTGTTCGGTGTAGATGAGGACACACCCGGCGCGAAAGTGCACGCACGCCTTCTGCAATTATCGGCCGGGGAGTCATTCGCAGGCGCTGAGCTTGCGCAACCGGAACAGGTGCGCAAACTGCTATGTGACGCAATGATCAACGACACCGGGGCCCAGATGCTTCAGCAGTTCGCTGAGCTGGTCCGCGAGGGTCATGACACGGGCTACGCGATCATGATGATGCTGGGCAGTGAATCCGGCGCGCCCGCCTGAAAACTGAGCTGCTGGCGCCGATGTGATGCATCGGCGCCACGCTTGAAACCAGCGACGTCAGCCGCCAATGAAGATTTCTTCGCGAGCAAACCTTTCGTCATCGAGTGCTTTGACACTGACAAGACCGCAGCGATCAAGCCGATTCGTAAGGCGGGTAATCCACGTAACCCTCGGCGCCGCCACCGTAGTAGGTGTCGCGGTTCGGGGTTGCCAGCGGCCAGCCGTTTTTCAGGCGGGCAACCAGATCGGGGTTGCCGATGAAGGGCTGGCCGAAACCTGCCAGATCAATCAGCCCGGCGTCGACCAGATCCTGAGCGCGCTCAAGGGTCATGTCTCCGGCCAGAATCAGCGCCGTGCCAGCCAACTGCGCCTTGCATTGCGTGAGCAAGTCACGCAGCGCCTGTTCCTGCGCCTGCGCGCCTTCGCTGGCGAGGAAGAAGTGCGTCTGGTCCATCACGTGGACATAGGCAATGCCGCGCTCGCCCATGCCCGCGCAAAGCGCTGCATAGGTTTCATCGATCTGCGGATAGAGCGGCATATCGAACAGCTGGCCGTAAGGCGAGATGCGGATGCCGACACGGTCGGCGCCGATTCTGGCGCAGACTGCATCCACCACTTCGAACACGAAACGCAGGCGATCCTGCAGGTTCTCGGCCGAATAACGGTCGCTGCGATCGTTCACCCGCGGATTGAGGAACTGCTCGATCAGGTAGCCGTTGGCGCCATGGATTTCAACGCCGTCGAACCCGGCGGCAATGGCGTTTTCCGCGGCTTGCGCGAAGTCCTCGACGACCCGACCAACCTCATCGGTCGCCAGGGCGCGTGGCACGGAGGTCGGTACGAAACCGGGCTCGCCATCGTCCGCATAACCGAACGCAATGGCGCCCTGAGCGGGTTTGTTCGTCGAACTGACCGGCGCTTTGCCGCCTTCCTGAATCGAGGTGTGAGAGACACGGCCCACGTGCCACAGTTGAGCGAACATCTTGCCGCCCACGCTGTGCACCGAGTCGGTGGTCAGCTTCCAGCCCTTGATCTGCTCGGGGGTGAAAATGCCCGGGTTGAACAGATAGCCTTGCCCTTCGCGGGAAATCGGCGTGCCTTCCGACACGATCAGGCCTGCGGTGCCACGCTGGGTATAGTGCAACGCGATCTGCTCGGTCGCGACGTCTTCGGGCGCGCGTGAGCGAGTCATCGGCGCCATGACGAAGCGGTTGTTGAGGGTCAGGCCGTTCAGCGAATAAGGGGCAAACAGGTCAATCATCGAGTGATCTCCAAGGTGGGTGGCGAGCGACTCATCGAGTCGCCCAGACAATGCCCATAGGTTATTGGAGAATTTTGGTAACATTTAAGCCATTCACTACGAAGTGATATGAATCCTGGTCACCAATGAGGTCACGATGAACGCTTCCGACAGCCTCAAGGGCATCGACGTCTTTGTCAGCGTCGCGATGCTGGGCAGCTTCTCTGCCGCCGCCAAGCGCCTGGGACTGACCAACTCGGCGATCAGCAAAAGCATCGCTCGACTCGAGCAGCGGCTCGACACGCGCCTTTTCAACCGCACCACGCGACGGTTGTCGCTGACCGACGCCGGGGCGCAGTACTACAGGACCTGCTCCGAAGTGCTGGGTTGTCTGGAAGAGGCCGAACAGGTGTTGAAGACCGAAAATGCCGAGCCCCACGGCAAGGTCCGTCTGGACCTGCCCGCCTCGTTCGGGCGCCTGCACGTATTGCCGCTGATGCTCGACTTCCTGCACGAGCATCCGCTGCTGTTGCCGCACATCACCTTCTCCGACCGCTTCATCGATCTGGTGGATCAGGGCATCGACATCGTCGTCCGAATCGGTGCGCCGGACGCCTGGCCTGCATTGCTGGGGCACAAGTTTCTCGGCGCGCAGCGGCTGGTGTTTTGCGCATCGCCCGGCTACCTCGCGGCGCACGGCACGCCCCGCCAGGCCCACGAACTGGCGGATCACGCCTGCGTGCTTTACGGCCATGAGAATGGCAGCGTCACGGCCTGGTCGATGGCGGGCGAGCAAGGGAACGTCGACCGCCACGTCATGCACGGCCGCATTGCCATCGGCGACGGCGAGGGTCAACTCATGGCCGCCTTGGCCGGCCTGGGCATCACCCAGTTGCCGACGTGGCTGGTGGACAAGCACCTGCAGAGCGGCGCGCTGGTCGAAGTGCTTCCGGAACTCGCGGTGCGCAGCCTGCCGATCAACCTCATCTGGCTGAAAAGCCGGCAAAGTCTGCCGAAAGTCAAAGCGCTGCTCAGCGTGTTAGGGGCCTGCCTGACGCCTGCCGGAAGGACCCATGTCGAGGCCGAAAAGGACACTTGAATGTCGGACACGACGAATCATCGCGAGGAGCCGCATGGCCGTGCGTGACGTAAAGATGGAGGATGACTGAAGCAGGAGGGATTCGTTAGGAGGCAACCCCACCAGCCACACCCCGGCACACAATGTTCCCGCTGTGGCTGCTCCCTTCCGGGCCTGACCAGGTTAACGGGTAATCGTTGCGGGGGGACCGATGGGGTCACCATAACGACACTCGCCAGTCGGCGAGCCGCGCCATTGTACCGGTCTGGCGCGAAGTTACAACCTCTTGTTTCAGATTGAGAATTTTATCGGCTCCAACCCGTTTCGATGACGCCAGACGGCGCGGCGCAGGGCAGAAATGCGGCACAATCAGTGCCTGATTTTTTCCACCTTCGTACACAGCGTGGCAGATTCTGCCTGAACCCTGCCCGTCCCGGACGCCCCATGCACAGCACGTTGATGAAATACCAGGCGTTGTCGGCATCGCAGCACGCCCGGTTGCTGGAAATCGAACTGCCGAGGCAGCAAGTGAGTTACGTCGGCGACATCCATGGCGGCCTGCATTCGTTGACGGCACGGCCGGCATGCGACATTCAGGGTTACGCGCTGCTGGTGGACGACATCCCTCGAGGATTTTTCCTGCTCAAGCGCAGGACGCTGCTGCCGCCTTGGGCCAGTGGCAATACCGCAACCTTTCACGCGCTGATGATCGATCATCGGCATCAAGGGTTGGGACTCGGCCGCGAATGCCTGGCCAGGCTGCCGGCTGTTGTGCGCGAAGGCTGGCCGGAGGTGGAGCAACTGATGTTGGCGGTGGAAGCCGACAATGAAGCCGCCCGCCGCCTTTATCTGAACGCGGGCTGGCAGGACGTCCCTGCGCCGACGGGCATCGCGCTGGGGCGCGAAAGGCTGATGCTGTTGAAACTGCGCTGAGGGCCGTCAGCCTCCCAGCGCCCGCAACTGCCTGACTTTATGAGTGCGTTCGCCGTTCATCCAGTGTTCCAGGCCGCTGACCGTCATCGGCCGGGCGATAAGATAACCCTGGACTTCGTGGCAACCCAACTGACAGAGGATTTCGTAAACGGCCTCGGTTTCTGCGCCTTCGGCCACCACTCGGTAGCCCAGACGCCGGGCCAGATCGACGATGGCCTCGACCAGACGACGGTCCTTCTCATTGACGTCGAGGTGCTCGACCAGCGACTTGTCGAGTTTGACGGTGGTCGCGGGTATCTGGCGCAGGTAGCTCCAGTTGCTGTAGCCGGTGCCGAAGTCATCAATGGCGATGTCGATGTCCAGCGCCCGCAGACGCTCGAGTTGCAGACGCGTGAGGTCCGGATTCTCACACAACGCGCTTTCGGTGAACTCCAGTTCGAAGCGACCGGGGTCCAGCCCGCTGATGGCCAGCTGCTCGAACAATGCATCGCTGAACAGCGAGTTCGCCAGATCGATGGCCGACACGTTCATCGCGACCTTGAACGCATAACCCTGTGCCTGCCAGCGCACGGCCTGTTCGACAGCGTAGCGCAGCACCCACAGGCTGAGCGAGCGAATCAGCGCAGTCTTTTCGGCCAGTGGAATGAACTCGGCCGGGCTGATCGGCCCCAGCACGGGATGCTGCCAGCGCAGCAGCGCCTCGACGGTGACGACCCTCCCGCTCGACACCTCCATACGCGGCTGAAACACCAGTGACAACTGATCCGGGCTGCGCACCGCGTCCGCCAGTGAGGCGAGCAGGAGAAAGGCGCGCTGCTGGGCGAAATCCAGATGCGGCTCGTACCATCGCCATCCGGTCGCCTTGCCACGCGCCTCATCGGCGGCGCTGACCACCAGTCGAATCCAGTCCTTTTCATCCCGGCGATCCAGTCCCAGCGGCAATACACCGATGCCGACGTCCATCTGGATGGGGATGTTGCGGCAGATCAAGGGTTCGCGAAAATGCTTGAGCAAATGCCGGAACAATTGCTCAGCCTGTTCCGGCCCGGTATGACGGGTGATCAAGGCGATGCGCGTCGGACTGACCTTGTACAGCGCCGTGTCTTCGGGCAACAACCGGCGACAGCTGTCGATCATGCCGCGCACCAGCTCCTGCGCGAAGCTGTATCCCAGCGCCTTGACGATGCTGTCCAGAAACGCCGGATCGACCATATCGAGGGCAACCAGTGCGTGTTCATGCCGATCGGCCAGCGCAACGATGTCCTCCTCAAGTCGCCGTCGATTGAACAGGCCGGTGGGCTGATCGACATAGCTGGCCTTGCGCAGGTTGTTCAGTCGCTTCATGACCAGCTGACCGTACATTTCCAGCATCGTCACCTCGCGCGGGCCAAGCGCGGCGCGGGGTCGGTTATCGATAATGCACAGCGTGCCCAGTGCAAGGCCGTCGGCCGTCACCAGTGGCACGCCGGCATAGAAACGGATGTGCGGCTCGCCCGTGACCATGGGGTTGTCGCGAAAACGCGAATCCTGTGTTGCATCCGGAATCTGCAACACGTCACGTCCGAGAATGGAGTAAGCGCAGAAGGAAATGTCGCGCGGGGTTTCGCGCTCTTCGAGGCCGGTGCCGGCGCGAAACCACTGTTGGTGTTCGCTGACGATGGACACCAGCGCGATGGGCACCTCGAACACCAGCGCGACCATGTCGACGATATGATCCAGCACATCGTCGGCGGTCGAGTCGAGAAGCCCCATGTGAGTGATGCGGGACAGCCGCGAAGCCTCGTTAAGAGGCATCGGAGCACTATTGGCCATATCTGAAATCCCTGTTCAACTGCTCAGCGCCAGTAGTATCAAAACGATATTGTTAGGCAAAGTAGCACTAGATTCAGACGTTTGCAGAAGCTCGCAGACCGGCGGTGCTGACACGGTTGGCGCGGCAAAGTTGCAGCGATTGCGGGGCGTCGGGCACCCGCGCGGCTCATTGCACCTGGAGCACCTCGTCCGCTTTGCCGCCTGCCCCTTGAATCACCAGATGAATGAAATGCAGCTTGGTGATGACGGCGGGCGGCAGCACAAACGGATAGAAGTCAGGCTGGCCCATGGCGCGCGACAGCTCGTTGAGCATGCCGGCAAGCTCGATCCACGCATTGACGAACGTCAGGAACGCGGGCCCGCCCGGATGCTGCGGGTCGAAAAGCGTTTCCAGTCCGAACGGCTGGTAGTCGAGGTCCATGTCGCGGGCGCTCATCCCCAGGCTCAACGCCGTGTCGACGGCATCCATCATGTGCAGGTAATGTGCCCAGGTTTCAGCCCAGTCTTCCCAAGGATGCATGGTGGCGTAGGCGCTGACGTAATGCTGCTGCCAGTCCGCCGGGGCGCCGTGCTGGTAGTGATGATCCAGCGCATCGGCGTAGCTGGCGCGGTCATCGCCGAACAGGTTGCGAAAACCGTCCTGCCAGTAGGTGTCAGCGATCAGGCGATCCCAGTAGTAATGTCCGACTTCGTGGCGGAAATGCCCGAGAAGCGTGCGGTAAGGTTCGTGCATCTGGACACGTACTTTCTCACGAATAGCGTCGTCGGCTTCTTCAACGTTGAGGGTGATCAGGCCGTGGGCGTGCCCTGTGGTCGGCAGATTGCCTTCCAGATCGACACCGAGAAATTCGAACGCCAGACCGCGCTGCTCGTCCACGCTCTTGGGGATGACCTGCAGCCCCAGTGTGATCAGCTGCGCCACCAGGCGCCGCTTGGCGGTTTCGATCTTGCGCCAGCGCTCCGGGTTTTCCGGCACGGATAAGTCGGGAATGGTCTTGTTGAGGCTACAGGCCACGCAGAACTCGCCGGCATTGAGCGCCGGAAACAGCCAGTTGCACCCAGCGGGGGTATCCAGATTCGCGCAGCGGCGATACAGCCCGGCCTGAGGCTCATCACTCAAACGCCAGGTGTTGAGGTCGGGCCCCGGCTCAAGGGCCGCGATCCTGCCCTGCTCCGGCAGATAACCCAGTGCTGCCGAACACGCCAGACACTGGCTGTTACGGAAGAATACCGACTGCCCACAACGGCACTGCCAGACCTTGTTGTTGCGCTTGCTTTCACCGGCAAAGGGCGCCGCGATCCGAGTGCTGAGTTGTTCGAAGAACTGGAACATGGCCATCTCCTGAGTGGGCTGCAAGCACTAGATCATCGGGGGTTGCGGCGGTTCCGTGGATTTTATCCGCGAGGGGCATGGGCAGTGGGTGCATCGGATATGCGTTCCCCCAGTTAAAGCGCCTTCCCGGCTGAAGCCGGTCCTACCGGGACAGACCGCCTTCCCGGCTAAAGCCGATCCTACTGGGGAAGAGGTCGGCATTAGCGCTGTGCTTACGCCCCCCTACAGCAAACGGGTCATTCCACCGGAACGTTGTGCTTCTTGAGAAACGCAACAAACGCCTCTTCGTCCAGCACCTTGAGCCCCAGCTCGTTGGCTTTGGTCAGTTTCGAGCCGGCCCCCGGACCGGCGACCACGGTGTGGGTCTTGGCCGAGACGGAACCGGACACCTTGGCGCCCAGGCTTTCGAGCTTGTCCTTGGCGACGTCGCGACTCATCAGTTCCAGCGAGCCGGTCAGCACCCAGGTCTGCCCTGCCAGCGGCAAACCTTCGACAATTTTCTTTTCGCTCTGCCAGTGCATGCCGAAGTCTTTGAGCTGTTGCTCGATGGCGATCGCGCGGTCGGCGTTCGCCTTGATATCAAAGAAGGCTCTGACCGATTGCGCCTGTTTCTCCGGCAGGGTCTGGCGCATGTCCAGCCAGTCAGCCTTGACCACGCCTTCCAGCGTGGTGAATTTGTCCGCCAGTTTTTGCGCGGCGCCGGGGCCGACCGATGGAATGTTGAGTTTGTCGAGCATGCCGCCCAAGGTGGCGCTGGCCGCGAACTCGGCGCCCAGATCGCCGGTGTCCTGCAACACCATGTTGCATTCGCCAAGCAATGCGCCAATGACGTTCTGGTTGTGTTCGTCCTCGAAGAAGCTGTGAATCTCGTGTGCCACTTCCAGGCCGATGTCCGGCAGGTACGTCAGCACTTCAGGCAGCGCGGCCTTCACCCGCTCCAGCGAACCGAGCGAGCGTGCGAGCACTTTGGCGGTTTCCTCGCCGACGTCGGGAATGCCCAGCGCATAAATGAAACGCGCCAGCGTCGGCTGCTTGCTGTCGTCGATGGCCTTGAGCAGTTTCTTGCTGGAGATTTCGGCGAAGCCTTCCAGGTCGATGATTTGCTCGTATTCCAGCTTGTACAGGTCAGCGGGCGAGCCAATCAGCTTTTCGTCCACCAACTGCTCGATGGTCTTGTCGCCCAGGCCTTCGATGTCCATCGCGCGTCGGGACACGTAGTGGATGATCGCCTGTTTGAGCTGCGCACCGCAGGCCAGGCGACCGACGCAGCGATACACCGCCCCTTCGCTGACCGTTTCCTTGCCCTTGCTGCGCTTGATCAGCTGCGTGCGTTCGACCTGCGAGCCACACACCGGGCAGGTCTGCGGAATCTCGACTTTGCGGGCGTTGTCGGGACGCCGCTCCAGCACGACCTGAACCACCTGCGGGATCACATCGCCGGCACGACGGATGATCACGGTGTCACCGATCATCAGGCCCAGGCGCGCGACTTCGTCCATGTTGTGCAGCGTAGCGTTGGCCACGGTGACGCCGGCCACCTTGACCGGCTTGAGGCGCGCGACCGGCGTCACGGCGCCGGTGCGGCCGACCTGGAATTCCACGTCAAGCAGTTCGGTGAGCTCTTCCATGGCCGGAAATTTGTGTGCGATGGCCCAGCGCGGCTCACGTGCGCGAAATCCCAGTTCGCGCTGGGAAGCAATGCTGTTGACCTTGAACACCACGCCGTCGATCTCATACGGCAGGGACAGCCGACGCTCGCCGATGTCGTGGTAATACTTGAGGCAATCCTCGATGCCCTCGGCCACCTTCAGCTCTCGGCTGATCGGCATGCCCCACTCTTTGAGCTGCTTGAGATTGCCGATGTGAGTCTCGGCAATGTCGTGGGACACCTGACCGATGCCGTAACAGCAGAATTCCAGCGGGCGATTGGCGGTGATCTTCGAGTCCAGCTGGCGCAAGCTGCCGGCCGCGGCGTTGCGCGGGTTGGCGAAGGTCTTGCCGCCAATCTCCAGCTGACTGGCGTTCAGACGCTCGAACCCGGCCTTGGACATAAACACTTCGCCGCGCACTTCGAGGGTTTCCGGCCAGCCTTTGCCGTGCAACTTCAGCGGGATATTGCGCACTGTGCGCACGTTGACGCTGATGTCCTCGCCCGTGGTGCCATCGCCGCGAGTGGCGCCGCGGACCAGCGCACCGTTCTGATACAGCAGGCTGACGGCCAGACCGTCGAGCTTGGGCTCGCAGCTGTACTCGACCTTGGTGGCACTGCCGAACAGATCACCGGTGGGCAGATCGAGGCCTTCGTTGACCCGCCGATCAAACTCGCGCAAGTCGGTTTCTTCGAAGGCGTTGCCAAGGCTGAGCATAGGGATTTCATGCCTGACCTGGGTGAACGCCGACAGCGCCGCGCTGCCGACACGCTGGGTCGGCGAATCGGGCGTGACCAGATGCGGGTTGTCTGCTTCCAGCGCTTTCAACTCGTGGAACAGGCGGTCGTACTCGACGTCCGGAATGCTCGGCTCGTCGAGGACGTGATACCGGTAGTTGTGCAGGTCCAGCTCTGCGCGCAGTTCCAGGATTCGTTGTTCGACGGTGTTCATACGGTGTTCTCTCGAAAAGCAAAAGAGCAGCCGAAGCTGCTCATTCGTGGTCGTGCTAAACCTGTAGGAGCGTGGCTGGTCCCGCGATCGACGGGGAACCCGTCGCAACCTCGGCTAATGCGGTATTTCTGGACAAACGCGTTTGCGGGATTTGCTGCCGCTTCGCGACAGATCGGGGGACAAGCCACGCTCCTACAGGGTTGCGTCGCTCAATCAACGACGCTGAGTCAGCGCGCGGCGTTCGAACTCGACGATGCGCTGGCGGTAATGCTCGATGGTCTGCGCGGTCATGACGCTGCGCTGATCATCCTTGAGTTCGCCGTTGAGTTCATGGGCCAGTTTACGCGCCGCGGCCACCATCACATCAAACGCCTGCTTGGGATGACGCGGACCTGGCAAGCCGAGGAAGAAGCTCACCGCACGAGTGCTGAAATGGTCGATATCGTCCAGATCGAACACGCCCGGCTTGACCGCGTTGGCCATGGAGAACAGCACTTCGCCATTGCCTGCCATGCTTTCGTGGCGATGGAAAATGTCCATTTCACCGAAGCGCAGGCCGCTTTCCAGAATGTTTTGTAACAAAGCAGGCCCTTTGAAACCGCTTTCGTCGCGAGAAATGACGCTGATCACCAGCACCTCTTCCACCGGCGCCAGGTCCTTGTCTTCAGTGATGCGCTGGGTCGGCTTGTCGTCCGGGAAGTCGTCGTCGCGGGCCGAGAACAGGTTCGGGCCGTCGAGGTCCAGGTTCAGGTCGCCCTGCTGCGGTTCGTCCTTGCGCTTGCCGCGCTTGCTTTCACGCTCAGGGCGCTCCGCCCGCTCAGGCCGCTCGCGAGCCGCGCTCATGGCCGGCAGATCCTGCTCGTCCAGTTGCGGCTCTTTATGGGTTTCCAGAACACGCGCAGGGCCCAGCACCTCGGCGGACGAACCTTCGTCGTCGTCCGGCAGGTTGGAGAAGCTGCGGTCCAGCCTGAATTTCAGCTTGCCTTTGCCGCCGCGCATCCGGCGCCAGCCGTCAAAAAGAATCCCGGCGATGACAATTATGCCGATGACGATCAGCCACTCTCGCAGACCGATTTCCATGTAATCCCGTGCCTCTAATGAAAATTCTGAAAAGTAAGGGCGTAAACCCCTTTAAAACGTGGAGCCAACTCTATGTTCTGAATGGCGTTTTACCCACGCGAAATGAAAAAGTGGACATTAAGCTAGCACGACCAAAGGTAACTTTACACCGTCTGTTACATCTGGCATGCCGCGAGGATCTGTACCTCTGCGGCGGTTGATCCTGTACCGAGCCATCGAGCGCCACTTTTCCCTCATCAATCCGTTCGGCTGCGCCGCAGCCCGTTATGCATCCACCAGCGCCATGGCCTCCTCTACGTCCACCGCCACGAGGCGCGAACACCCGGGCTCATGCATTGTCACGCCCATCAGTTGATCGGCCATTTCCATGGCGATCTTGTTGTGGGTGATGTAGATGAACTGCACCGTTTGCGACATCTCCTTGACCAGTCGGGCATAGCGGCCCACGTTGGCGTCGTCCAGCGGTGCGTCGACCTCGTCGAGCATGCAGAACGGTGCCGGGTTGAGTTTGAAAATGGCAAAAACCAGCGCCAGCGCGGTCAGGGCTTTTTCGCCGCCGGACAGCAGATGGATCGTGCTGTTCTTCTTGCCCGGGGGACGCGCCATGATCGTCACCCCTGTATCGAGTAAATCTTCGCCCGTCAGTTCCAAGTAAGCGCTGCCGCCACCGAAAACTTTTGGAAAAAGTGCCTGAATTCCGCTGTTTATCTGATCAAAGGTCTCTTTGAAGCGATTGCGCGTTTCTTTGTCGATCTTGCGAATGACGTTTTCCAGCGTGTCCAGTGCCTCGACCAGGTCGGCATCCTGAGCGTCGAGGTAACGCTTGCGCTCGGACTGCTGCTGGTATTCATCGATGGCGGCCAGGTTGATGGCGCCCAGACGCTGTATCCGCGCGGCGATGCGCTCCAGCTCCTCCTCGGCTTCCTTCTCGTTGGCCTCCGGCGTCAAGGTCGCCAGCACGCCATTCAGATCGTAGCCGTCTTCGTGCAATTGCTCCTGAAGCGTCTTGCGTCGCACCGTGAGTGACTGCCATTCCAGCCGCTGCTGCTCCAGTTGTCCACGCAGCAACTGCGATTGCTGCTCGGCCTGGGTACGACGTTTCTCGGCTTCACGCAGGTCGCGGTCGGCGTCTTCCAGAGCGTTTTTCGCGGTGCGCATTTCGTCGTCGACGACCATACGCCGCTCCAGCAGCTCTTCGAGTTTCAAGCGCAGTTCTTCAAGCGGCGCCTCGCCCTCTTCCAGGCCCAGACTCAACTGTTCACGCTTCTCGGTCAGGCGCTCGGACTGCATCTCCAGACGCTCCAGGGCCTGACGCGTCGAGTCGTGCTGAGCGCGCAAGGAGCTCAGCCTGACGGCCAACTGATTGCCGTGATCCTTGTGCTGCCGCGCTTCCTGACGCACCCGATCAAGCCGTTCACGCAAGCTGTCGCGCTGGGCCAGCAGCAGTTCGCGCTGCTCGGTGTCGAGCGCCATGCTGTCGAGCGCGTCCTGCAATTGCAGGCGCGACTCGCCCAAGCTCTCCTGCTCGATGGCGCGCTGCTCGCCGAGCTCGGTCAATTCTTCATCCAGCCGCGTGCGGCGCAGGGTCAATTGCTCGACCTTGGCTTTGGCTGCCGACAGCTGAGCCTTGAGCTCACTTTGCTGACGGGCTTCGTCCTGCAGGCGTCGGCGCAGTTGCTCACGACCGTCTTCCTGCACGCGCTGCTGCTCGCGCTGGGTGAGCAACAGTTCTTCAAGCGCAGCCAGCGTGGCTTCACGCTCCTCGCGTTCGGCTTCCAGACGCTGCAACTCCTGGCCGCGCGCCAGTACGCCGCTCTCGGCCTCGCTGGCGCGACGCACCCGCAGAAAGTCACGGCCGACCCAGTAGCCGTCGCGACTGATCAGGCTTTGCCCGGCGCTCAGTTGCGAACGCAGTGCCAGGGCATCGTCGAGGGTTTCGACCGGCTTGACCTGACCGAGCCAATGGCTCAGGTCGACGCCGGTTTCGACTTTGTCGAGCAGACTGCCCGGAATGCGGGTCCTGTCGGCTGCGGGGCTGACCAGACGCAGATCACCCTGATTGAAACCGGCCAGATCAAGGCCCGAGAAAGTGTCGACCAGCACCGCATGCAGATCGGCGCCCAGCACGGTTTCCACGGCCAGCTCCCAGCCCGATTCGACGCGCAAGCCTTCAGCCAGACGAGGACGCTCGCTCAACTGATGCTCGCGCAGCCATTCGGCGGTGCCGGTGCCGGGATCCAGCGCCGCCTGTTGCAACGCTTCCAGCGAAGCGATGCGGCCATTCAGACGCTGCAGATCGCCCTGCGCCTGCTGTTGCGACTGAGTCGTCTGCTGCAGTTCGAGGCGCAATTGCTCGAGGCGCTCGACCAGCTGTTCTTCTTCGGCGGTCAGGTCTTCGAACGCCATTTCCCGCGCCGCGAGGTCTTCGCTGAGCGCCAGGATTGCCGCGTCTTCCGGGTCGGCCGCCAGCAACTGGCGCTCTTCGCCCAACCGGCGCTGTCGTTCGGCCAGGCGCTCCAAACTGGTTTCCAGCTGCTGGATCCGCGATTGCTGGACCTCGGCCTGGCGTCGCGGCTCGGCGGACGTCAGGTTGAAGGCGTCCCATTTCTCCTGCCAGCCGTGCATTGCACTTTCAGCCTCTTCCAGCGCGGCGGCGGACTCCTCGGCGGCGGCGAGGGTCATTTCCTGCTCGGGCTCAAGCATTTCCAGCTCTTCGCCCAGCGTCGCCAACAGCGTGCGGTCATGGCCCAGATGAGATTCGGTTTCCTGCCGCGCGCGCTCGGCTTCGCGCAGATCGTCCTGCAACTGACGCAGCCGCTGCTGGCCGTGCTGAATGCTTTGCTCGACACGGGCAATGTCGCCGCCGACCGAATAAAAGCGGCCCTGCACCTGATTGAAGCGCTCGGAAAGATCGTGATGCCCATCGCGCAAGCGTTCGATGGACGCATCGGCGCTGCGCTGATCGGCCACCAGCGCCTCGAAACTGACTTCCTGAGTGCCGATGATTGCCTCGCGCTGCGCGACCTGATCGTTCAGCGCCTGCCAGCGCAACGCCGACAGCTGCGCCTTGAGCTGGCGCTCCTCGGCTTTATATTCCTGATACTTCTCGGCGGCCTGGGCCTGACGATACAGACGTTCGAGCTGGCGCTCGAGTTCTTCGCGCAGGTCAGTCAGGCGCGCCAGGTTTTCGTGGGTACGGCGGATGCGGTTTTCGGTTTCCCGGCGGCGCTCCTTGTACTTGGAAATACCGGCGGCCTCTTCGATGAAGTTGCGCAGATCCTCAGGCTTGGCTTCGATCAGCTTGGAAATCATCCCTTGTTCGATGATCGAGTAGCTGCGCGGACCCAGGCCGGTGCCGAGGAAAATATCGGTGATGTCGCGACGACGGCACTTGGTGCCGTTCAGGTAATAGCTGTTCTGGCTGTCGCGGGTGACCTTGCGGCGAATGGAGATTTCCGCGTAGGCGGCGTATTCGCCCACCAGCGTGTTGTCCGAGTTGTCGAAGACCAGCTCGATGCTCGCCTGACTGACCGGTTTACGGCTGGTAGAGCCGTTGAAAATGACATCGGTCATCGACTCGCCGCGCAGGTTTTTGGCCGAGCTTTCGCCCATGACCCAGCGCACCGCGTCGATGATGTTGGACTTGCCGCATCCATTGGGGCCGACCACGGCCGCCATGTTGCTGGGGAAGTTCACCGTCGTCGGATCGACGAAGGATTTGAACCCGGCCAGCCTGATGCATTTAAGGCGCATGGATCAGCTGGCCGCCAGGGCAGACAGGACCGACTGGCAGCTGCGCTCGGCGTAACAGGTCAGCACCTCGCGAATGCGCGACAGGTCACGGGCAATCACCGCTTCGAGCAACTGGCCGAACAGCGTCAGGTATTCGCTCATCTCGGCTTTGCGTTGCTCCAGCGCCAGGTAGTAGAAACGGCTCATGGAAGGCTGCAGGTTCTCGACGGTTTCTTCCAGATACGGATTATCGGCGAACGGATAGGCCGCGCGCATGACGTTGAAACTGTCTTCGACGAAGCCCTTCACGTCCTTGCGCTCGCAGCTGGCGATCAGACGTTGCTGGATTTGCAGGAAGGGCGCCAGATCGGTCTGTTCTTGCCAGCTTCTGGCCACGGCCAGGCCAAGCAGAATGTACAGCTCACTCATCAGCGCGCAGAGGCTGGTGATGTTGTGCGGGGTCAGGACCGACACTTGAGCGCCGCGACGCGGCAGGATGACGATCAGATGGCGTCGCTCGAGAACCAGCAGCGCCTCGCGCACCGATCCCCGACTCACGTTGAGTGCCGCAGTGACCTTCTGCTCCTGAATCCGCTCTCCTGGCTTGAGCTCGCCGCGAATGATCCGCTCCGCGAGATGATGAGCGATCTGCTCAGCGAGGCTGTCCGGTGCCTTGAACGTCATTTCTTTCCTTTAAATCCAATAGCTGCACACAAGCGGCGCAGTGTATCGCACTGCATACCTGTGGCGCAGGGCCATATGTGTGGAAACTGGCACGAAATAAGCAAAACTTTGAGCGTGGTCCCACCCTTTCATTGCACAGACACCCCGCCGTTAATCGGCAAGTCGGCGAAATTCCATAATTCCTGACTTAAAGGTCAGAAAATTATTGACCCGATAGTCAGAACTGATAGATTCATCGACATGTTCGATTACAAACTTTCTATTACAAGAAAATGAGGCACAACCGGTGATCCAGTTTCTACTGAACCAAGAGCTAAAAACCGAGCATGCTCTGGACCCGAACCTGACGGTGCTCAACTATCTGCGTGAGCACGTGCACAAGTCCGGCACCAAAGAGGGCTGCGCCAGCGGCGATTGCGGCGCGTGCACCGTGGTGGTGGGCGAGTTGTCGACCGATGAGCAGGGCCAGGATCACCTCAGTTATCGCAGCCTCAATTCGTGCCTGACGTTCGTCGCCGCGCTGCACGGCAAGCAGCTGATCAGCGTCGAAGACCTGAAGCATCAAGGCCGGTTGCACAGCGTGCAGCAGGCCATGGTCGATTGCCACGGATCGCAATGCGGCTTTTGCACGCCAGGGTTCGTAATGTCGCTGTTCGCGTTGCAGAAGAACAGCTCGCAGACGGACTCCGACCAGGAAAAGCAGGCTCAGGCCCGTGAAGCGCTGGCCGGCAATCTGTGCCGCTGCACCGGCTATCGCCCTATTCTCGCCGCCGCCGGGCAGGCTTGTGGCGGGCAGCGTCAGCCCGACCAGTTCGATGCTCGCCAGGCGCAGACCATCGCCCGCCTCAAGTCCATCAGACCGCAGCAGACGGCCGAGCTGAACAGCGGCGACAAGCGCTGCCTGGTGCCGTTGACCGTCGCCGACCTGGCCGATCTTTACGACGCCTACCCGCAGGCCAGGCTGCTGGCGGGCGGCACCGATCTGGCGCTTGAAGTCACCCAGTTTCATCGCACGCTGCCGGTCATGATCTACGTGGGCAACGTGGCCGACATGAAAAAGATCGAGCACTTGGAGGACCGTATCGAGATCGGCGCTGCCACTGCGCTGACCGACTGCTACGAAGCGTTGAGCAGCGAGTACCCGGATTTCGGCGAACTGCTGCACCGTTTCGCGTCGCTGCAGATCCGCAATCAGGGCACGCTGGGCGGAAACATCGGCAACGCGTCACCCATCGGGGACTCGCCTCCCCTGCTGATTGCGCTGGGCGCGAAAATCGTCCTGCGCAAAGGCGAGACGACTCGTACGCTGGCGCTGGAGGATTACTTCATCGATTACCGCGTGACCGCGCGCCAGGAAAGCGAATTCATCGAGAAGATCATCGTGCCCAGGGCCAGCGTGAAGCAGGCGTTCCGTGCCTACAAGGTTTCCAAGCGGCTGGACGATGACATCTCCGCCGTTTGCGCGGCCTTCCGTCTTCAGGTCGAGAACGGCGCCATCGTCGATGCCCGTGCGGCCTTCGGCGGCATGGCGGCGATCCCCAAACGCGCTGTGCACTGCGAGCAGGCCCTGATCGGACAGCCCTGGACATCGGCCACGATCGAGCGAGCCTGTCATGCGCTGGAACAGGATTTCACGCCGCTGACGGATTTCCGTGCCAGCAAGGAATACCGCTTGCTGAGCGCGCAGAACCTGCTGCGCAAATACTTCATCGAACTGCAAACGCCACACATCCAGACGCGGGTGACTGCATATGTCTAACCACCATCCAGCCAAAACCCAAGAAGAACTGGTCGCCCTGTTCCAGCAGGACCTGACCACTGGCGTCGGCCGCAGCGTCAAGCACGACAGCGCCGACAAACATGTGTCCGGCGAAGCGGTTTACATCGATGACCGCCTGGAATTCCCCAATCAGTTGCACGTGTACGCGCGCCTCTCCGATCGTGCCCACGCCCGGATCGTCAGCGTCGATGTCTCGCCCTGCTACGACTTTGAAGGCGTGCGCATTGCGATCACCCATGAAGACATTCCGGGCCTCAAAGACATCGGCCCGCTGCTGCCCGGCGATCCGCTGCTGGCCATCGACAAGGTCGAGTTCGTCGGCCAGCCCGTGATCGCCGTGGCCGCCCGCGATCTGGAAACCGCGCGTAAGGCAGCGATGGCAGCGATCATCGAGTACGAAGACCTCGAGCCGGTGCTGGATGTCGTCCAGGCCTACCGCAATCGGCATTTCGTGCTCGACAGCCACACTCACCAGCGCGGCGATTCGGCCGTAGCGCTGGAGACTGCGCCGAACCGCATCCAGGGCACCTTGCACATCGGCGGCCAGGAACATTTCTATCTGGAAACGCAGATCTCGTCGGTGATGCCCTCCGAGGACGGCGGAATGATCGTCTACTGTTCCACGCAAAATCCGACCGAAGTGCAAAAGCTCGTCGCCGAGGTGCTCGACGTGTCGATGAACAAGGTCGTGGTGGACATGCGGCGCATGGGCGGCGGATTCGGCGGCAAGGAAACCCAGGCCGCGAGCCCGGCCTGCCTGTGTGCAGTGGTCGCGCGGCTGACCGGCCAGCCGACCAAAATGCGCTTGCCGCGCATGGAAGACATGGTCATGACCGGCAAGCGCCATCCGTTTTATGTCGAGTACGATGTCGGCTTCGACAATGACGGTCGGCTGCAGGGCATTCAGCTGGAACTGGCCGGCAACTGCGGCTATTCCCCCGACCTTTCAGCCTCTATCGTCGATCGCGCCATGTTCCATGCCGACAACGCTTACTACTTGGGCGATGCGACGATCAACGGTCATCGCTGCAAGACCAATACGGCGTCGAATACGGCCTATCGGGGCTTTGGCGGCCCGCAGGGCATGGTCGCGATCGAGGAAGTGATGGATGCGATCGCCCGGCACCTGGGCAAGGATCCGCTGGCCGTGCGCAAGGCCAATTACTACGGCAAGACCGAGCGCAACGTCACCCACTACTACCAGACCGTCGAGCACAACATGCTCGAAGAGATGACCGCCGAACTCGAAGAAAGCAGCCAGTACGCCGAGCGTCGCAAGGCCGTCATGGCCTACAACGCCAACAGTCCGATTCTGAAGAAGGGTCTGGCGCTGACGCCGGTGAAATTCGGGATTTCCTTCACGGCCAGCTTCCTCAATCAAGCGGGCGCGCTGATCCACATTTACACCGATGGCAGCATTCACCTGAACCACGGCGGCACGGAGATGGGCCAGGGATTGAACACTAAAGTCGCTCAAGTGGTGGCCGAAGTGTTCCAGGTCGACATCGACCGCGTGCAGATCACCGCCACCAACACCGACAAGGTACCGAACACCTCGCCGACAGCAGCCTCCAGCGGTGCGGACCTGAACGGCAAGGCCGCGCAGAACGCCGCTGAAACGCTCAAACAGCGCCTGATCGAGTTCGCGGCGAAGCATTACGCTTGCGACGCAGCGCAGGTCGAATTTCGCAACGGCCATGTGCGGGTGGGCGAACAGGTCATCAGTTTCGACACCCTCGCGCAACAGGCCTGGATGGGCCAGGTGTCGTTGTCCAGCACCGGCTATTACAAGACACCGAAAATCTTCTATGACCGCAGTCAGGCGCGCGGACGGCCCTTTTATTACTTCGCCTTCGGTGCGGCGTGCACCGAGGTGCTCGTCGACACGCTGACCGGTGAGTACAAGATGCTGCGCACCGACATCCTTCACGACGTCGGCGCCTCGCTGAATCCGGCCATCGACATCGGTCAGGTCGAAGGCGGCTACATTCAAGGCATGGGCTGGCTGACCACCGAAGAACTGGTGTGGAACGCCAAAGGAAAGCTGATGACCAACGGCCCGGCCGGCTACAAGATTCCGGCGGTGGCGGACATGCCGGCGGATTTACGGGTGAAGCTGGTGGAAAACCGCAAGAACCCGGAAGACACGGTGTTCCATTCCAAAGCCGTCGGCGAACCGCCATTCATGCTCGGCATCGCCGCGTGGTGCGCGATCAAGGATGCGGTGGCGAGTCTGGGGGATTACAAGCATCAGCCGAAAATCGACGCGCCTGCGACGCCGGAACGGGTGTTGTGGGGCTGCGAGCAGATGCGCAAGCTCAAGGCCGCAGCGCCGGAAGCAGAAGGCGTGGCCCATGAACTGACGGTTTCACCTATTTGATCAGTGGCGTTCGAGCTGACGCCTTCGCGAGCAAGCTCGCTCCCACCGGGAACGATGCAACACGACCCATCGCATTTCAGCTGGAGGAATGCGCTCCCTGTGGGAGTGAGCTTGCTCACAAATGGGCCGGGAAGGACAAAGAAAATTTGATCGCCTCACGCGATCAGGAGAAACCCATGAACAACTGGATCAGCGCCCTCGCCGAGTTGCAAACCCAGGGCACGCCGTGCGTGCTGGTGACGATCATCGAGGAGCGCGGCTCGACGCCGCGCAATGCCGGCTCGAAAATGGTGGTCAGCGCCGAACGTATTTTCGACACCATCGGCGGCGGCCATCTGGAATACAAAGCCATGGAAATCGCCCGCGAGCTGCTCGCCAGCGGCAGCCAGCAGACGCGTCTGGAGCGGTTCAGCCTCGGCGCCAGTCTCGGCCAGTGCTGCGGTGGCGTGAACGTATTGCTGTTCGAACCGATGGGCCGCCCTCAGGCGCAGATTGCTGTGTTCGGCGCCGGGCATGTAGGCCGCGCGCTGGTGCCGCTGCTCGCCAGCCTGCCCTGCCGGGTGCGCTGGATCGATTCGCGGGAGGCCGAACTCCCGCCACACGTGCCCGATGGCGTCACTCGGATCGTCAGCGAAGAAGTGGTCGACGAAGTGGATAACCTGCCCGCTGGCAGCTACTGCATCGTCATGACCCACAATCATCAACTGGACCTGGAACTGACCGCCGCCATCCTCAAGCGCGGCGACTTCGCCTGGTTCGGCCTGATCGGCTCCCGGACCAAGCGCGCAAAATTCGAACACCGCTTGCGTGACCGCGGCTTCGACCCGGCACTGGTGCAGCGGATGCGCTGCCCGATGGGTCTGGCGGAAGTGAAAGGCAAACTGCCGATGGAGATCGCCGTGTCCGTGGCCGCCGAGGTGATTGCAACGTATAACGCCCGTTTTGGGCTCGAGGGCGAGGAGCGGCGTGCCACGTCCGAACCCGTTGCCAAGCTCATGCCTGTCTCGCGACGCAGCCAGGTTTCCTGAATAAAAGTGAATCTTGAAATGACCATTGAAAAGAAAGCCTACCGCGCCGCCATCGTTCACAGCCTGGGCGACCCTGCTCAGGTCGCTGTCGACGCGTCCTACGAGTATTTCGAAGACGGTCTGATGATCGTCGAGGACGGCCGGATCACTGCGGTGGGAAATGCCGCAGACCTGCTGGGCAGTCTGCCGCGCGAGGTCGAAGTGCTGACCTACACCGACGCCTTGATCACTGCCGGTTTCATCGACACCCACATCCATCTGCCACAGACCGGCATGGTCGGGTCCTATGGCGAACAGTTGCTGGACTGGCTGAACACGTACGTTTTTCCGTGCGAAAAACAATTTGCCGACCCCGCGCATTCGGCCGAAGTGGCGGACATCTTTCTCAAGGAATTGCTGCGTAACGGCACCACCACGGCGCTGGTATTCGGCAGCCGGCACAAAGAGTCGGTGGACGCGCTGTTCAGCGCCGCGCAGAAGCTCAACCTGCGGATGATCGCCGGCAAGGTGATGATGGACCGCAATGCCCCGGAATACCTGGTCGACACGGCCGAATCCAGCTACCTGGACAGCAAGGCGCTGATCGAGCGCTGGCACGGCAAGGGGCGTTTGCATTACGCGGTTACGCCGCGCTTCGCCCCGACCAGCACGCCGGAGCAGCTGACGCTGGCCGGGCAATTGCTGACCGAATACCCGGACTTGTACATGCAGACCCACATCAGCGAAAACCTGAAAGAGGTCGAGTGGGTCAAGGCGCTGTTCCCGGAGCGCAAGAACTACCTGGATGTCTACGACCATTTCAACCTGCTGGGCGAGCGTTCGGTGTTCGCCCACGGCGTGCACCTGTGCGATCAGGAATGTCAGCGCCTGGCCGAAACCGGGTCAGCCGTCGCCTTCTGCCCTACTTCCAACCTCTTTCTGGGCAGTGGCCTGTTCAACCTGCCGATGGCAGAAAGGCACAAGCTCAACGTAGGACTGGGCACCGACGTGGGCGCCGGCACCAGCTTCTCGATCCTGCAGACGCTGAACGAAGCCTACAAAGTGATGCAATTGCAGGACGCCAGGCTGAGCCCGTTCAAATCCCTGTACCTGGCCACTCTGGGCGGTGCGCGAGCGCTGCGGCTGGACGACAGAATAGGCAACCTGCAAGCGGGAAGCGAAGCTGACTTCGTGGTACTGGATTTCAACGCCACGCCGCTGCTCTCCTACCGCATGAAACAGGCGACCAGTATCGAAGAGCAGCTGTTCGTACTGATGACCCTGGGCGATGACAGGACGGTCAGCGAGACCTATTCAGCGGGGGTTCTGGTGCATAAGCGCTGAGGCATCCGTGGGGCGTCCTGGAGATGATGATCGTTCCCACGCTCTGCGTGGGAACGATCAAACTGAACTTAGTGCGAGCTGATCCACTGAGTAGCGCGCTTAAACAGCTGTACTGCGCCCCGATTTCTTCTTCGGCAGCATCAGGTGCGAGAACACCGCGTGGAGGTCATCCGAGGCGCTGTCTTCGTCCAGGTTGAGCTTGCTGTCGATGTGGTCCATGTGATGCATCATCAGATTGACCGCCAGGGCGGCATCGCGCGCTTCGATGGCATCGATCAATTGCGTGTGTTCGTCGTACGAACAGTGCGAGCGGTTGCCGCTTTCGTACTGCGCGATGATCAGCGAGGTCTGGGAAACCAGGCTGCGCTGGAAGCTGATCAAGGGTGCGTTCTTCGCCGCTTCGGCAAGCTTGAGGTGGAACTCGCCTGACAGCCGGATGCCCGCCCCACGGTCGCCCCTGGAAAAACTGTCGCGCTCATCGCTGACCATCTTGCGCAGCTCGTTGAGCTGTTCAGCGGTGGCGTGCTCGACTGCCAGCTCGGTGATGGCCTTCTCGACCATACGGCGGGCGAAGAACACCTGACGCGCTTCCTCGACGCTTGGACTGGCAACCACCGCCCCACGGTTCGGACGCAGCAAGACCACGCCTTCGTGAGCCAGACGCGAGAGCGCGCGGCGGATAATGGTGCGACTGACGCCGAAAATCTCGCCCAGCGCTTCTTCGCTCAGCTTGGTGCCGGGCGCAAGGCGCTGCTCGAGAATGGCTTCGAAAATATGGGCGTAGACGATGTCGTCCTGGGTCCCGCTGCGACCTGCCTTGGCCGTGCGCGGTTGTTTCTTGAGGGGTTGCAACTGATCGTTCATGGGCACTCGTGAGAACTGAATCCGGCACCTGGGCCGTGACCGTGATCGCTGATGGGCAAATCAATAGCAGATATCGCCGCAAAGTCACAGTAAAAGTAATGGCGCATTGTACACAGTGTGGAAAGTCTGCACAGGCCCCGTCCCGAAGGGCCTTTATGCACACAATCGGCAAAATCTCCGAAACAAAACAGAAAACATTATTTGCATTATTTGTATACAAACGCATAATTCGCCCGTGCACGTTTCTGACCTTTCAGTCAACAAATCAGCCTGGCGGGTCGTCACACACCACGGAGCAGTTACCGGCTCTGAAAAAAACAACAAAGACGCCCGAGGAATTTCACTGTGGAAACTCGCAAACCCGAAGCCACGTCGCTGGACCTCACACCCGCGCGCACCGGTCTGCTTGAACGCATCTTCAAGTTGAGCCTGCACCGGACCACCGTCAAAACCGAGCTGCTGGCGGGCCTGACGACCTTCATCACCATGGCCTACATCATCTTCGTCAACCCCAACATTATGGCGGACGCCGGGATCGACCATGGTGCCGCCTTCGTCGCCACCTGCATCGCCGCCGCGATGGGCTGCCTGTTGATGGGCCTTTACGCCAACTGGCCGGTAGGCCTTGCGCCGGGCATGGGCCTGAACGCGTTCTTCACCTACACCGTGGTCGGCACCATGGGGTACAGCTGGGAAACGGCGCTGGGCGCGGTGTTTGTGTCCGGCGTGCTCTTCATGTTCCTTACCCTCTCACGCATTCGCGAATGGCTGCTCAACAGCATTCCGGTGAGTCTGCGCTTTGCCATGGGCGCGGGTGTGGGCCTGTTCCTCGGCCTGATCGGCCTGAAGACCGCCGGCATCGTCGTCGACAGCCCGGCCACGCTGATCCGGCTCGGCTCGCTGCGTGAGCCCGGCCCACTGCTGGCGGCGGTGTGTTTTCTGATGATTGCAGTGCTCAGTTATCACCGCGTGTTCGGCGCGATCCTGATCAGCATCATCACCGTGACGCTCGCCGGCTGGGGTCTGGGCCTGGTGCATTACAACGGGATTTTCTCGACCCCGCCCAGCCTGGCGCCCACCTGGATGGCGATGGACCTGGCGGGCGTGCTCAACGTCAGCATGATCAGCGTCGTACTGGCATTTCTGTTTGTGCACATGTTCGACACCGCCGGCACGCTCATGGGTGTCGCACAGCGCGCCGGTTTGGTGCGTGAAGATGGCCGGATCGAGAACCTGTCCCGCGCCTTGAAGGCTGACAGTGCGTCGAGCGTGTTCGGCGCGATGGTCGGCGTGCCGCCTGTCACCAGTTACGTGGAAAGCGCCTCGGGCGTGGCGGCCGGGGGTCGGACTGGTCTGACCGCCGTGACGGTCGGCGTGCTCTTCGTGGCAACGATGTTCTTCGCCCCGCTGGCTGGCATGATTCCCGCTTATGCGACGGCGGGCGCCTTGATTTACGTGGCCATGCTGATGATGGGCGGCATGGCGCATATCGATTGGGAAGAAGCGACTGAAAGCATTCCGGCGATCGTGACCGCGATCATGATGCCGCTGACGTTCTCGGTGGCCGACGGAATCGCGCTGGGTTTCATTACCTACGTGGTGTTGAAGGCCGGGACCGGGCGGCACCGGGAAATCTCGGTCAGCCTGTGGGTGCTGTGCGCGATTTTCATTGCCAAGTTTGTGTTTCTGTAAGCCCGCGAATACCCAACTGCAGGAGCGTGCCTGCCCGCGATGCGTCATCTCAGCCAAAGATCTGGTGACGGGAAGAACGCAATCGCGGGCAAGCGCGCTCCTACAAGGGTTCTGCAATAACGCCGGAAGGCGTTTTTGCTTTTCTGATGTTCGACAAGGAGAAACCTGCATGCCTCTGGAAACCTGGCTGCTGTTCAGCGGCGCTGCGCTGGTGGTGATTCTGATTCCCGGCCCGCTGTCACTGCTGATGATCGGCAACAGTCTGAATTACGGCCTGCTGCGCTCGTATCCCGCGTTCCTTGGCGGGGTTTGCGCATCGATCTGCCTGCTCAGCGCGTCGGCACTGGGGCTTGGCGCACTGTTGATGGCCTCGGAGCAGCTGTTCAGCGCGCTGAAAATCGTCGGCGGTCTGTACCTGTTCTATCTCGCCTGGCAGAGCTGGAAGCAATCGCGCCTGCCGGAGCGTGGCGCGCAGGTGCCGGACGCGGTGGTTCATCCGGGTTTTGCCGCGCTGTTCTGGCGGGCTTTTGTACTGGGCGCCAGCAATCCCAAGGACATCCTGTTCTTCGCCGCGTTTCTGCCGCAGTTTCTCAAGGCGGATCAGCCGTTTCTGGGTCAGTTGATCACCATGATCGTGACCTGGACGGTGCTCGATCTGGCCTGCAAGTTGTTCTACGGCCTTGGCGCCCAGGGTGCCGCGCGCTACCTGCGTACCGGCAAAGGGCAAAGCTGGTTCAACCGCATCAGCGCAGGGTTGTTCGGCACGGCCGGAACGGCGGCGTTGATCAGTCACTGATGAACGGTGCAGCGCGGCGGGCAGGAAGCGTCGCCGCGGTTTTCGCCAGGCGAAAAAAAGCCCGCAGTGTGGGGCGGGCAAGAGGAACAGGGGCAAACGTGCAGCAGTTGGAAGCGGACGTTAACTGCCGCGATACGTGGAGTAGCTGTAAGGCGAAATCAGCAGCGGAACGTGGTAGTGATCCTGCCGGGCGTCGATGCCGAAACGCAGCACCACTTCATCGAGAAATGCCTGATCACCCAGCGTCACACCTTTGCCACGGTAGTAATCACCAGCGAGAAACTGCAGCTGGTAGACGCCTGAGCGGTATGCCTCGCCTTCCAGCAACGGAGCATCGCATCGACCATCGCTGTTGGTTGTGGCCTCAGCAATTTTCTCCAGGCGTTCGCCCTCGACCCGATAAAGGGCGATGCGGATGCCGCTGCCCGGGCAGCCGTGCGCGGCGTCCAGCACGTGTGTGGTCAGTCGTCCCATGGCTTGTCAGTGCCTCGCTTGATGGTTGGAATCAGGAATCGCACCCTTTCAGTGCCTGACGGGTGCGAGCGATGAACAATTAAGACACTTTCGATTTAAATTGTACACAATTAAAATGACTTTTCACTCGGGCTGAAACCGTCAGACATTGAACCCCCTGAAATCCCTGCTGTTGCTGACGCCATTGAAGTTTTCGCAGAGATCCTGACCACTCAGGCAAGTTTATTGCAGCGACATACGGCAGTCGAAAAGCGAAAAAACAGGCTTACAAACCGTAAATAAAGTTGTATACAATCTATCCATCGCAGCGGCGGCCATCGTCAAGCACTGACGGCCACTGCAACAGACAATACGTAGATAAGGAAGATTGCAGTGAGCGCCGACTATCCACGCGACCTGATCGGTTACGGCAGTAACCCGCCCCATCCTCAATGGCCAGGCAACGCCCGTATCGCGTTGTCGTTCGTGCTCAACTACGAGGAAGGCGGCGAGCGCAACATTCTGCACGGCGACAAGGAATCCGAAGCGTTCCTGTCCGAGATGGTCGCGGCGCAGCCTCTGCAAGGCCAGCGCAACATGAGCATGGAATCTCTCTACGAATACGGCAGCCGCGCCGGTGTGTGGCGCATTCTCAAGCTGTTCAAGCGATTCGATATCCCGCTGACCATCTTCGCCGTGGCCATGGCCGCGCAGCGTCACCCGGACGTGATCCGCGCGATGGTCGACGCCGGTCACGAAATCTGCAGCCACGGCTATCGCTGGATCGACTACCAGAACATGGACGAGGCGCAGGAGCGCGAGCACATGCTCGAAGCGATCCGCATCCTGACCGAACTCACCGGTGAACGCCCGCTGGGCTGGTACACCGGCCGCACCGGCCCAAACACTCGCCGGTTGGTGATGGAAGAAGGCGGCTTTCTGTACGACTGCGACACTTACGACGACGACCTGCCCTACTGGGAGCCGAACAACCCGACTGGCAAGCCGCATCTGGTGATCCCGTACACGCTGGACACCAACGACATGCGCTTCACCCAGGTGCAGGGTTTCAACACGGGCGACGACTTTTTCGAGTACCTCAAAGACGCGTTCGACGTGCTGTACGCCGAAGGTGCCGAAGCGCCGAAAATGCTGTCGATCGGTCTGCACTGCCGCCTGATCGGCCGTCCCGCGCGTCTGGCGTCGCTGCAGCGCTTCATCGAATACGTCAAAGGTCACGAGCAGGTCTGGTTCGCCCGTCGCGTCGAAATCGCCCGCCACTGGCAGGCCGTTCATCCTTTCCAGTCGCAGGTGAGCCAATGAGCCGTTTCCAGAGCCTGACGCCTTCGGCCTTGAGCCGCGAAGCGTTCATCGAGGCGTTTGCCGACATCTACGAACATTCGCCCTGGGTCGCGGAACGCGCTTGGGACCTGGGGCAAGGCGCGGACCTTGACGATGTCCAGACGCTGCATGCCCGAATGAGCGACATCCTGTTGGGCGCCGATCACGCCACGCAACTGGCGCTGATCAACGCTCACCCGGACCTTGCCGGCAAGGCTGCCGTGCAGGGCCAACTGACCCAGGCCAGCACCGATGAGCAGGCTGGCGCCGGTATTCACCAGTGCACGCCCGATGAGTTTGCACGCTTCACCGAACTGAACGAAGCCTACAAAGCCAAGTTCGCGTTCCCCTTCATCATGGCGGTGAAAGGCAGCAACCGGCATCAGATCCTCGCGGCTTTCGAGACGCGCATTCACAACTCGGCAGACGCCGAGTTCGCCTGTGCGCTGGCCGAGATCAACAAGATCGCCCTGTTTCGCCTGCAAGCCCTCTGACCGCCCTCTCCCACGCCACTGACCAAAAAGGCAGACAAAAAGAATGAAAGCTTACGCCGTACCCTTCGAAAAATTCGTCAACCTGGCCGACGCGCGCCTGGGCACCAAAATCCTTTCTGTCACCGACGACTGGTTTGCCGACGCCAACCGCCTGTTCCAGCCCACCCCGGCGGTCTGGAAAGAAGGCGTGTTCGACGACAACGGCAAGTGGATGGACGGCTGGGAATCGCGCCGCAAGCGTTTCGAAGGCTATGACAGCGCCGTGATTCGTCTGGGCGTGGCGGGCTCGATCAAGGGCGTGGACATCGACACCTCGTATTTCACCGGCAACTACCCGCCATCGGCCTCGCTGGAAGCTTGCTTCCTGGCTTCGGGCGAGCCGGACGACAACACTGTGTGGACAGAAGTGTTGCCCGCCGTCGAGCTCAAGGGCGACAGCCATCATTACCACGAAATTTCCGACACACAGGCGTACAGCCACCTGCGGTTCAACATTTATCCGGACGGCGGCGTGGCGCGCCTGCGCGTGTACGGCGTGCCGCACCGCGACTGGTCGGCAGTGGGTGACAACGAACAGATCGACCTGGCTGCGACCTTGAATGGCGGCCGTGCGCTGGCCTGCTCCGATGAACACTTCGGCCGCATGAGCAACATTCTCAACCCGGGCCGTGGCGTGAACATGGGCGACGGCTGGGAAACCGCACGTCGCCGCACGCCAGGCAACGACTGGGTGATCGTGGCGCTGGGTCATGCCGGCGAAGTGGAGCAGATCGTCGTCGACACCTTGCACTTCAAGGGCAACTACCCGGACAGCTGCTCGATCCAGGGCGCGTTCGTCAAGGGCGGCACCGACAGCCAGATCGAAACCCAGAGCCTGTTCTGGCGAGAGCTTCTGCCGAGCCAGAAGCTGGAAATGCACGCCGAGCATACCTTCGTCGAACAGATCAAGGCGCTGGGCCCGATCACCCACATCCGCCTGAACGTATTCCCCGATGGTGGCGTGAGTCGCTTGCGGGTGTTGGGCAAGGTGGCGAAGTAATGCTGAGTCTGTAAGAGCGTGGCTTGTCCCGCGATCTGTCGCGAAGCGACAGTAATATCGGCTAATTCGGTGTATCAGACCGACCGCATTTCTCGGATTTACGACGACTGCGTCGCCGATCGCGGGACAAGCCGCGCTCCTACAGAAGATCGCGTAAAGACAAAAACTGCTGTGTTTTCATTTACGAATTTCGAGAAAGAAGAACCCGCATGCGCACACTGATTATCGAGCCGTTGACCAAAGAAGCCTTCGCCCCTTTCGGTGATGTGATCGAAACCGATGGCAGCGATCATTTCATGATCAACAACGGCTCGACCATGCGCTTTCATCGTCTGGCCACCGTTGAGACGGCAACGCCGGACGACAAGGCGATCATCAGCATTTTCCGCGCCGACGCGCTGAACATGCCGCTGACCGTGAGCATGCTGGAGCGCCATCCGCTGGGCAGTCAGGCCTTCATTCCGCTGCTCGGCAACCCTTTTCTGGTCGTGGTCGCGCCCTGTGGCGATGCACCTGAACCAGAGTTGACCCGCGCCTTCATCACCAATGGCAGGCAGGGTGTTAATTACCATCGCGGCGTCTGGCACCACCCGGTGCTGACGATCGAAAAGCGGGATGACTTCCTGGTGGTTGATCGCAGTGGCAGTGGCAATAACTGCGATGAGCATTTCTTCGAAGAGAGTCAGAAGATGATTCTCGATCCCCACTTATAAGAAAGGGCCTTAGCGTCCGTAAGTGACGACAGGCAAACGGTAAAGACTGTGGCTGCACATCTGATGGAATGGCTGAATCTGGGCGTGCGCTGGATTCACATGATCGTCGGGATCGCCTGGATCGGCGCGTCCTTCTACTTCGTCTGGCTGGAGAACAACCTCAATCGCGCCAACCCGCGCGACGGTCTCTCGGGTGATCTGTGGGCGATCCACGGTGGCGGCATCTACCACCTGGAAAAATACAAGCTGGCGCCTCCGACCATGCCGGACAACCTGCACTGGTTCAAATGGGAAGCCTACTGGACCTGGATGTCGGGCATCGTGCTGCTGTGCATCGTGTTCTACTCCAACCCCACCCTTTACCTGCTCGCCCCCGGCAGTACGCTGAGCGGCGGCGAAGGCATCGCCATCGGTGTCGGCGCGCTGATCGCCAGCTGGTTCATCTACGACCTGCTCTGCGATTCGCCGCTGGGCAAAAGGCCTGGCTTGCTGGGCCTGGTGCTGTTCGTGCTGGTCATCGGCGCCTGCTACGGGTTCAGTCAGGTATTCAGCGGGCGCGGCGCCTATCTGCACACCGGCGCGATCATCGGCACGATCATGGTCGGCAACGTGTTCCGCATCATCATGCCGGCACAGCGCGCGCTGGTCGCGGCGATTGCCGAGAACCGCACGCCGGATCCGATGCTGCCTGCCAAAGGCCTGCTGCGTTCACGGCACAATAACTACTTCACCCTGCCGGTGCTGTTCATCATGATCAGCAACCATTTCCCGAGCACCTACGGCAGTCAGTACAACTGGCTGATCCTGGCCGGTATCGCGGTGGTGGCGGTGGTCGTGCGTCACTATTTCAACACGCGCCACAACAGCCACAAGTTCGCCTGGGCGTTGCCGGTCGGCGCGCTGGGGATGATCTGCCTGGCTTATGTCACCGGTCCTGCGCAAATGCCTCGTGGTCCGGAAGTGGCGAAGATCGAATACCAGCCACTGCCTGCGACGGCCATTGGCGGCCATCGCGCCGATGAGCCGAAACCCGCGGCTGCTCCCGCGCAGGCCCCCGCCGAGCCCACACAGGCCAGCACCGGTGGCGTGGACTTCGAGAAGGTTCACAGCGTCATTCAGGAACGCTGCGCGGTCTGCCATTCGGCCAAACCGACCAGCCCGCTGTTCAGCAGCGCGCCGGGCGGCATCATGTTCGACACCCCGCAACAGATCCAGCAACTGGCGCCGCGCATCCAGGCCCAGGCCGTCACCGCGCAGATCATGCCGCTGGGCAACATCACCCAGATGACCCAGCAGGAACGTGATCTGCTGGGGCAATGGATCGACAAGGGGGCGCAGACGAATTAAACAGCCGAGCCACGCGCTCAGTGTAGGAGCGTGGCTTGCCCCGCGATCGGCGACGCAGTCGTCGTAAAGTCAGCATCCCGGGTTCTGCCTGACACCGCGCTTGCCGATTTTACGGCTGCTGCGCAGCCGATCGCGGGACAAGCCTCGCTCCTACCGTGAATGTGCTCAACCAAGGCTCCACCGCCCAGCCGCAACGGGCGTACTCAAAAACAAGAACAAAATCCGAGGTGTTGCATGTCCGAGTCAACTCACGCGCGAATCCCTGCTGCGCCACCACGACAGCCCCTGCCACTGATGCAACTGATGCTGGTGGGCCTGCAACACGTCCTGTTGATGTACGGCGGCGCCGTTGCGGTGCCGCTGATCATTGGCCAGGCCGCCGGCCTCTCACGGGAAGAAATCGCCTTTCTGATCAACGCCGATTTGCTCGTCGCCGGCATTGCCACCGTCGTGCAGTCACTGGGCATCGGCCCCCTGGGCATCCGAATGCCGATCATGATGGGCGCAAGCTTTGCCGCTGTTGGCAGCATGGTGGCGATGGCCGGGATGCCGGGCGTGGGGTTGCCGGGTATTTTCGGGGCGACCATCGCCGCCGGCTTCTTCGGCATGCTGATCGCGCCGTTCATGTCGAAAATCGTGCGCTTCTTTCCGCCGCTGGTGACCGGCACGGTCATCACCTCCATCGGCCTGTCGCTGTTTCCGGTGGCGGTGAACTGGGCGGGCGGCGGCAACAAGGCCGCAAGCTTCGGCGATCCGCTGTACCTGGCCGTCGCCGCGCTGGTGCTGCTGACCATCCTGCTGATCAATCGCTTCATGCGTGGATTCTGGGTCAACATCTCGGTGCTGATCGGCATGGGCCTTGGCTATGTGCTTTCCGGCCTGATCGGTATGGTTGACCTCAGCGGACTGGCGCAGGCCGAGTGGGTGAAAGTGGTCACGCCGCTGCACTTCGGCATGCCGCAATTCAGCCTCGCGCCGATCCTTTCGATGTGTCTGGTGGTGGTGATCATCTTCGTCGAGTCCACCGGCATGTTTCTCGCGCTGGGCAAGATCACCGACCGGGAAGTGACACCCGGCATGCTCCGCCGCGGCCTGCTCTGCGATGCCGCAGCATCGTTCCTGGCAGGTTTCCTCAACACCTTCACGCACTCTTCCTTCGCCCAGAACATCGGGCTGGTACAGATGACCGGCGTGCGCTGCCGTTCGGTGACCATTGTCGCGGGCGGTTTCCTGGTGATCCTCAGCCTGCTGCCCAAGGCGGCGTATCTGGTGGCCTCGATTCCTCCTGCGGTGCTGGGTGGCGCGGCGATCGCCATGTTCGGCATGGTCGCTGCCACCGGGATCAAGATTCTTCAGGAAGCCGATATCTCCGACCGGCGCAATCAATTGCTGGTGGCCGTGAGCATCGGCATGGGCCTGATCCCGGTGGTGCGACCTGAATTCTTCAGCCAGTTACCCGGCTGGATGGGCCCGATCACCCACAGCGGCATCGCCATGGCGACCTTGAGCGCGGTTCTGTTGAACCTGCTGTTCAACGTCCTGGGCGGCGCCGAGCGCGCGGCCATGGCAGGACCCTTGCACTCGCACTGATCGGCAACGCATGCGTGCCCTGTTTTCGAACCCGGTGCTCTGTCGCAGAGCACTTGAGGGTTGTCGCGCGAGTCAGTATCCTCCGCCGCCGCTCAAACGCCGCTCGAAAACAAAGGTCCCGCGACCCACAACAATATTCTGACTGAACGGACAGGTTACCGCTCAGCCGCTGCGCCCTCGAAATGGCAACGGAACACCCTGAAATCGACTGTTTTCCAAACAGCCGACGAGACTTTTTTGTCTTTTTTCAGGGCCTTGGCTCAGCTCTTGCTAACCCTATGAAGCTGACCAGGCAGACAACTTATTCAGCCGCAAACAAGGCGCCGGAACAGAGCGCCGTTTATTAGAAAACAACGACTTTTCGTTCAAGGGAGTAATCGCATGAACCGTACGCTTTCCAGCCTGATGGCCGCCGGTAGCCTGTTGGCCGCCGCCCCGGCGATGTCTGGCGATCTGCTGCAGTGGCAGAGCAACAGCCTGACTTACCTTTATGGCAAGAACTTCGCCGTGAACCCGGACGTTCAACAGACGTTCACGTTCGAGCACGCAGACAGCTGGAAGTACGGCGACAACTTTATCTTCCTGGACTACATCAATTACAACGGCAAAAAAGATTCGGGGCTGGGCAACGCCTCGACCTACGGCGAAATCTCGCCGCGCCTGTCTTTGGGCAAGATCTTCGACCAGAAGTTGGAACTGGGCCCGATCAAAGATGTGCTGCTGGCGACCACGTACGAATTCGGTGAAGGCGATGTCGAGTCCTACCTGATCGGCCCGGGCTTTGACTTGAACCTGCCTGGCTTCGATTACTTCCAGCTCAACTTCTACAAGCGTTACACCGACGGCCACCGCGCAGGCTACGGCGCCTGGCAGATCACGCCGGTCTGGTCCTACACCATTCCGGTGGGCAAGTCGGACATCCTGATCGACGGTTTCATGGACTGGGTGGTGGACAACAAACAGTCCAACACGCATGGCGACTACCATTCCAATCTGCACTTCAACCCGCAGATCAAATACGACCTGGGCAAGGCGCTGAACCTGGCCGACCGGCAACTTTATGTGGGGATTGAATACGATTACTGGAGCAACAAGTACGGGATCAACGACACCCGTTACTTCGATACCGATCAGAACACGGCGAGCTTTTTGTTGAAGGTGTTTTTCTGATGATTCGCTGTATTGATGGCGACTGACGCCATCGCCCTCGCCATCGCGGGCAACTCACGCCCGCGAAAGCGAAGGCCCAGGTCAGGGATGCCCTTCCCAGGGCATGGGTTTGCCCGCGCGGACCTTGGCGTTGAGCGAACGCAGCAGGTCCAGCGGATCACGGTCTTTCATTGCATGGCTCTGCTCGTCGACCCAGGACATCACCTGTTGCCGATCGAGCGTCGGCCGGCGATGGAGGATTTCGACGAGTTGCCGCTCACAGTGCTGGGCATAGGCAACCACGCTGGAAAACAAAGGGCTGTTCATACGGTCGACACCTCGCCACCGAAAATACCGTTCAGGCCTTGAAAAGGCGCCAGATTCTTTTTGCTCCCAGTACCACCGCCAACACAATACCACCGGCGATGATTCCCGCGACCGCATTGAGCAGCGTGGGGACGACAAACGCCAGCGCACCCGCAGCCGAAGCCAGGCTTTCGATGTCATGGTGCAACACCGGCAAGCCATGGGTGAGAATGCCGCCGCCCACCAGAAACATCGCCGCCGTGCCGATCACCGACAGGCTTTTCATCATGTACGGCGCCGCACTCAAGACCCCGCGTCCCAGTGCCCGTTGCATCCGCCGCCCGCCGCCCTCGCCTTTGAGCTCGCTCAGGTAAAGCCCGCCGTCATCGAGCTTGACGATCGCGCCTACCAGGCCATAGACGCCGATGGTCATGACAATGGCGATGCCCGACAACACGATAACCTGTTGCGTCAGCGACGCATCGGCGACCGTGCCGAGGGTGATGGCAATGATCTCTGCCGACAGGATGAAGTCGGTACGCACCGCGCCCTTGATCTTGTCCTTCTCGAATGCCACCAGGTCGGTCGCCGGGTCGGCCACGGCGTCCGTCAGTTTCGCGTGTTCGCCCTCATCGTCTTTGGCGCTGTGCAGAAAGGAGTGCGCCAGCTTTTCGAAGCCCTCGAAACACAGGTAAGCGCCGCCGATCATCAGCAGCGGCGTGACCGCCCACGGGATGAACGCACTGATCGCCAACGCCGCCGGCACCAGAATCAGCTTGTTGAGAAACGATCCCTTGGCCACCGCCCAGACCACCGGCAACTCGCGCTCGGCGCGCACGCCCGACACCTGCTGCGCATTGAGTGCAAGGTCGTCGCCCAGGACCCCGGCGGTTTTCTTGGCGGCCATCTTGGTCATCAGCGCCACGTCGTCGAGCACTGTTGCGATGTCGTCGATCAGTACCAGCAAACTGCTTCCTGCCATGGGCGTCATTCCGTCAGATATGTTTCAAAGTAGGCGCTGAGCATAAACTGCCAGACCGGCGCGGGTCTCGCCTTGCATCATGTTGAGCCTGTCGCAAGCCCGGTGCTACCATTCGCCACCGCCGAGCAGGCAAGGAAATACCGGTTTATGAGCAGCATCCGCGAGCGCAACAAAGAACTGATACTGCGCGCAGCCAGTGAAGAATTCGCCGATAAAGGGTTCGCCGCCAGCAAAACCAGCGACATCGCAGCCAAGGCCGGTGTGCCCAAGCCCAACGTCTATTACTACTTCAAATCGAAGGAAAACCTCTACCGCGAGGTGCTCGAAAGCATCATCGAGCCGATCCTGCAGGCGTCGACGCCGTTCAATCGCGAGGGGGTTCCTGCCGAGGTGCTCAGCGGCTACATCCGCTCGAAGATCCGCATCTCCCGGGAATTACCATTCGCCTCGAAAGTGTTCGCCAGTGAGATCATGCACGGCGCCCCGCACTTGACGCCGGAGCAGGTCGAGCAGCTCAACGGCCAGGCGCGGCACAATATCGATTGCATTCAAGGGTGGATCGATGACGGTCTGATCGCCCCGCTCGATCCTCATCACCTGATGTTCAGCATCTGGGCCGCCACTCAGACCTACGCCGATTTCGACTGGCAGATCTCGACGGTGACCGGCAAGGCCAAGCTGGACGACGCCGATTACGAGGCGGCTGCGCAGACGATCATTCGTCTGGTGCTCAAAGGCTGCGAGCCGGATCGCTGAGTTCAGGCAACGCTTCCGGTCTGCAGCGCCGTGTCGACGCCATCGAGCAACTGACCGAAACTCCAGGGTTTGCGAATAAACGTGACTTTGTGCGTGACGCCCGAACTTTCCGGCGTCTCGTGACCCGACATGATCAGGATCGGAATCTGCGGCCACTTGTCGCCCGACAGATTGGCCAGGTCGGCACCGTTGAGCGTGCCGGGCATGAGGATGTCGGTCAGCAGCAGAGACACTCTGTCTGCATGATCGTCGAGGAATTTCGCGGCCTCATCGGCGCTTTCCAGCGCATGGGTCGAAAAGCCCTCGTCACCCAGAATCTCGCAAACGAAATCGCGAATGATCGACTCATCTTCGACCACCAGAATGAGTCCTTTATGTTGTCCGTCTACTGCCATTTTCGCCACATCCACAGTAATTTTTCCCATTGCCTGCCCGGCCGGCCCTGTCCTGGACTCGGGTATTGTCCGTACTGTGAACTGCGCGAGCGCCGGAAATTCCATCCAGTGATGACATTTGGTCGAAACGGTCGTAACAGAGGCGTCAGGACAAGACGGACGGGCTTTTCCTGCGGGCATAAAAAAACCCGCCGAAGCGGGTTTTGCAACACCGTCCAACTTCCTGTTGGCCGCCAATGCCTGGCAACGGTCGATCGTCCCTGATCCTGCAGCCTTCCGTTGCTGCAGTTGATGGATCCAATGTACCTCGGCAATGGGATCCAACCTAGAGCAAAATTCTCCATTTCGTGTAAGCCTTTGGCTATACATGATATTAATCTGACGTCATTTTTACAGCACGCTTGCTCCCACTGCGACTTAGCCTGCAGGGCACACGTATAAATCCCTGCGCAGCTCTCAGGTTTATCCCGCTCAAGCCGAGATCATTTAAGACAGCCCCACTTCGCTGCATGGATTCACTGTGCAGACTCACTGTGGCAGATTCACTGTGTGCGGCCGTTCCGCCGGACGGTCAGCCGACATAACAAGAACAAAAGAACGGAGTGACGGGTATGAATATGCGCAATCTCTCAATCAGCCGGCGTCTGTGGCTGATCCTCATCGTCGCTGTGTTGATGCTGTTCACGCTGGCCGCGGCCATGCTCAAACAAATCCATGACGATCTCTACGACGCCAAGGCGCAAAAAACCATGCATGTGGTGCAGACCGCCGCTGGTCTGCTCGACTACTACCATGGGCTGGAAAGCGCCGGGACTCTCAGCCGCGTGCAGGCGCAACAACAGGCGATGGATGCCATCCGCGGACTGCGCTACAACCAGACCGACTATTTCTGGATCAACGATTTGCGCCCGGTGATGATCATGCACCCGGCCAATCCCAAGCTGGTCGGTCAGGACCTTTCCGGCGTGAAAGACCCCGATGGTTTCCAGGTTTTCAATGAGATGGTCACGCTGGCCAAAGCCAAAGGCGCCGGCATGGTCAACTACCGTTGGCCGAAGCCGGGCGCCAGCGATGCCGTACAGAAGACGTCTTACATTACTTTGTTCACGCCCTGGGGCTGGATCATCGGTTCCGGCGTCTATGTCGATGACGTGCAGGCCGAGTTTCGCCAGCAGGTGATCAAGGCGCTGTCGATCAGCGCCGGCATTATTCTGGTGATGGCGCTGCTGCTGATCCTGATCGGCCGCAGCATTGCCGGTCCGCTGAAAACCACTGTCGAGGCCATGGCCAGTATCGCCAGTGGCGAGAGCGATCTGACGCGCAGCCTTGAAACTCACGGCAATGATGAAGTGACCCAGCTTGCCCGCCATTTCAACGCCTTCACCGCCAAGCTGCGTCGGGTCGTCAGCGAGCTGCAACGGTCTGCCGTCGGGCTGGGTGAAGCCAGCAGTGAGCTGGGCAGCAATGCCATACAGGCGCAGGAACGCAGTCATCAGCAGTCCTTGCAGATGGAACAGGTGGCGACCGCCGTCAATGAAGTGACCTACGGCGTGCAGGATGTGGCGAAGAACGCCGAGCATGCCGCCAGCGAAATGCGCAATGCTGAGTCTCAGGCGCAGCAAGGCCAGGCCAACATCGACAGCAGCCTCAAGCAGATCGACCATCTCTCCGGCACGATCGATCAGGCCGTGGAGGTGATCCGCACGCTGGCCAGCGAAAGCACGCAGATCGGCGGTGTACTCGATGTCATCAGCTCGATTGCCGAGCAGACCAACCTGCTCGCCCTCAACGCGGCCATCGAAGCCGCCAGGGCGGGCGATCAGGGCCGGGGCTTCGCCGTGGTGGCCGATGAGGTGCGCATGCTGGCCCAACGCACGCAAAAATCCACTGCCGAAATCCAGGCCATGATCGAGCGCTTGCAACGCCACTCGGACGCCGCCGTAAAAGTGATCGGCGACAGCAGTCGCTCGTCACAACTGACGATCGAACAAGCCCACCTGGCCGGACAGAGCCTGACGTCGATCAGTCAGGCCCTGCGCAACCTCAACGGCCTGAACGCCTCGATTGCCAGCGCTACGCTGCAACAGTCCCATGTGGTCGAAGACATCAACCAGAACGTCACCCAGGCGGCGCAACTGTCGCAGAGCACGGCAATTGCCGCCGAGCAGTCGAGCGCCGCCAGCAGTCAACTCAAAGGGTTGAGCGAACAGTTGAACGGCCTGCTGCGACAGTTCAGGGTCTGAAGTACGCTGCAGTTGTGGGCGCTGAAACGTCGGCTCCCACGACTGATCGGCTCGACATGGCGGTTAGCCTGGGCATGTCTTGAAAGTCCATCGACATCGCGCCACTATGTATACAATAAATAAAATTATTGAATACATACATGCCAACCAACCAATCTCTGCCTTCTTCATCTCACTGCCACGACTGGGCCGAAGCGCTGCTCAATGGCTTCAGCCAGGTATTGCTGCAACGCCATCCGGTGTGCGGTTTGTTGTGCCTGCTGGCGATCCTGATCAGTGCGCCCTCCTCCCTGGGCGGCGCGCTGCTGGGTGCAGTCGCAGGCTTGCTGACGGCGCAGCGACGTGGCTACGCAAAGCCCGAGCGCCAGTCGGGCGTCTACAGCTACAACGGCGTGCTGATCGGCCTGTTGATCTGCTACCGCTTCGAATGGTCGCCCCTGTTACCGCTGCTGATCATGGCCTGCGGCGGAGCCAGCGCGATGCTCATGCATGCCTGGCTGCAGCGCACACCGCGGCCCTCGTGCCTGAAGGCATACACTGCGCCCTTCGTGCTGTTCAGCTGGGGGCTGCTGTGGTTTGCCGACCCCGCACCCACGGCCCGCTCTGTCGACACGAACCTCATCCAGGCGCTGCCACTGGGATTAGGGCAAGTTTTCCTGTTGGATCATCCGCTGGCGGGCGTGCTGATCGGCCTCGGTCTGCTGCTCGCCAACCGAACCGCAGCGCTGTGGGCACTGCTCGGTTGCGCCGGCGGCATCGCCTTCGCGCTCTGGCAGCACGAGACCGATTCTGCACTGCTGGGCCTCTCTGGCTACAACCCCGCGCTGGCGGCCCTGGCGTTCAGTCATCAGCGGCATAAGCCGTGGATGCCGGGCATCGCGGCAGGCCTGGCCATCCTGCTGCAACCCGGATTTACCGGACTGGGGCTTGCCGCCCTGACAGCGCCGTTCATTCTTGCCTGCTGGCTGGTGCAGGCGAGCGCGCGGATGCTGCAGCCATCGACCCTCGATCAGCGGTTGCGCTCCTGAGCGGTTTGTCCCAGGCTCAGCCGACCTTGCAAGCGGAACCCTCCCATGGACAGCCACACTGACCTGCGCGAACAATTGCGCATCATCGTCTTTCAAAGCGACACGAAGCCCGGCCGGCGCTTCGATAAAATCCTGTTGGTGATCATCCTCTGCAGCCTGCTGGTGGCGATCATCGACAGCATCGAACGGGTTCATCGCGATTACGGCGATATCCTGGCGTGGGTCGAATGGGGTTTCACTGCCATTTTCGCCCTCGAGTACCTGGTGCGCCTGTACTGTTCGCCGCAACCGTTGAAGTACGCCTTCAGCTTTTACGGCCTGATCGACCTGCTGGCGATTGTGCCGGGCATCCTGGCGATCTATTACAGCGACGCACAGTATCTGCTGATCGTGCGCGTGGTGCGGATGCTGCGGATCTTCCGCGTGCTCAAGCTCAGTCCGTATCTGAAGCAGGCCAATTACCTGCTCGCCGCCCTGCGCGGCAGCAAACAGAAGATCATCGTCTTCCTGGTGACGGTGTCGACGCTGGTGACTGTCTTCGGCACGTTGATGTACGTCATCGAAGGTCCGCAGCACGGCTTCACCAGCATTCCCAAAGGCATCTACTGGGCTATCGTGACGCTGACCACGGTCGGCTTTGGCGACATCGTCCCGAAGACGCCCGTGGGGCAGATTCTGTCGTCGCTGGTGATGATCACCGGTTATTCGATCATCGCCGTGCCAACGGGTATTTTTACCGCCGAACTGGCCAACGCCATGCGCGGTGACGCGTTGCAGCACGATTGCCCGGTCTGCGCCAAAAGCAACCACGAACAGAGCGCTGCTTTCTGCTCCCGCTGCGGCAATGCGCTGTTCCCGAAAGTCGACTCCATTGCGGCCACGACCCCAAGCGCAAATCCAGGCGCGGCCAGTGGCAAGCCGGACATAAGCACATGAGTTTTTAATCTATAAGCGCTTAAAGGTTTTCGTTATAGTCGCGGCCATTAGCCATCGCTTTCATCATAAGAATAACGCTACTTACGACAAAGGAATTCGCAGTGAACAGACTCTTCGCCGCCTCTCTGCTGGCCGCTGGCATGGCCTTCGGCAGCGCCGCGCATGCCGCGCCCGAATTGCTCAACGTCTCGTATGACGTGATGCGCGACTTCTACAAGGATTACAACGCCGCCTTCCAGAAACACTGGCAGGCCGAACACAAGGAAGACGTCGCGCTGAAAATGTCGTTCGGCGGCTCGAGCAAGCAGGCGCGCTCGGTCATCGACGGCCTCCAGGCAGACGTCATCACCATGAACATGGCGACGGACATCAATGCGCTGGCCGACAACGGCAAGCTGGTGCCTGACAACTGGGTGACCCGCCTGCCGAACAACAGCGCCCCGTTCACGTCCGCCACGGTGTTCATCGTGCGCAAGGGCAACCCGAAGGCCCTGAAGGACTGGCCGGACTTGATCAAAGACGGCGTCGAGGTAGTGGTGCCGAATCCGAAAACGTCCGGCAACGGCCGTTACACCTATCTGTCGGCGTGGGGCTATACGCTGAAGAACGGTGGCGATGAAGCGGCTGCCAAGAAGTTCGTCGGTGCGCTGTTCAGCCACGTGCCGGTGCTGGACACCGGTGGCCGTGGCGCCACCACGACGTTCATGACCAACCACATCGGCGACGTGCTGGTGACCTTTGAGAACGAAGCGGAAATGATCGCCCGCGAGTTCGGTCGCGATCAGTTCGAAGTGGTTTACCCAAGCGTCTCCGCCGAAGCCGAGCCGCCGGTGAGCGTGGTCGACAAGGTGGTCGACAAAAAAGGCACTCGCGCCCTGGCCGAGGACTACCTGAAATACCTGTGGTCGCCGGAAGGTCAGGAGATCGCGGCGGCCAACTACCTGCGTCCGAGAGACCCGGCGGTGCTGGCCAAGTACACCGACCGCTTCCCGAAAGTCGATTTCCTGTCGGTGGAGAAAACCTTTGGCGACTGGCGCACCGTGCAGAAGACCCATTTCATCGACGGCGGTGTGTTCGACCAGATCTACCCGGCCAAATAAGCCACGGCAGAAACCAGAACGGCGACCTGAAGAGGTCGCCGTTTTTCGTTGTCGCTCAGTTACCGAATTGTCTGCTCAAGCCTGGCGGAACGCCGCTCGAATCGGTTTCCTGCCACGGCCCACTGGGCGATGTGGACCAGGTCCAGCCGTTGTTCCAGCGATAGTACGTGCGCTGGCGGTAGAAGGTGTTCGGCACATTATCCAGCACATGCACGCCAAGTCTGGCATCCCAGTGGCTGTTGCCGCCGGGCGGCGGGGCGAAGTTGGCCGAGGTTTTCGGAGCCGACGGAATCGGCGCCGAGGGCGGGGTCTGCGGCGTGGTGCGTGGAGTCCCGGGCTGTGGCGTCGGCGACGGTCCGGGAATGGTCGGGATCGGTTCCGAACTCTGTGGCCCCGGATGCTGCACCGCACAGGCTGCGGTCAATCCCACCATCAGACTCAACAGGGCAAAACGTGCGACGCGATACATAAGGCTCTCTACTCGCTGCTTGATCGGCTATTGATCGGGGCTGTCGATGGTCAAGGCCTGGCGCGCGGTCACGTTGCTGGGCAGCGGTTGACTGCGGCCTATCCACTCGCCGGAAGTGGGCTGACCTGCGCGGGATACCCGAGCAACGAGTTGGACTTCCGGAAAGTTCGACAGTTTCAGCTGCGGCATCATCGCATCGGCATCGGTGAGCTCCACGTCCACCGGCAGGTCGGCGACCGTTACGCGCTTGACCGCCAGAGGCGCTGGAGGCCCGGATACCGCACGGGCAAAAATGAACACCGTGTCACTCGGCTGGACGTTGCCGCTCAGCGCCGCAGACAGGCTGACGCGCACGCGCAGACGCGCTTGTTGAGCCGTTGCCAGCGGCGCCTCCACAGGCGTGCCGCCGCTCTGCACCAGCTTGTCGCTGGCCCGGGCGATGCCGCCTTCCAGGGCCGAACGCGAGGGATCGTTCGCCGGCAAGACCGCCAGCAGTCGCTTCCAGTAATCCATCGCCGCCTGATAGTGCTGCCCTTCGAACGCGTTGATGCCCATCAGGCCCAGACTGGTGACCTCCTTGGCGTCGAGTTTCAGCGCCTCATCCGCCAGCGCCTGGATCTGCGGCGTCCAAGCCTTGTTCCCGGCAAAGTACAGCGCCTGCGCCCATTGACCGAGCAACTCGGGCTGACGTCCGGCCAGCGCCACTGCGCGCTCGAACATCGCCGCCGCGTCGGCAGGACGGTCCTGCGCCATGTAGGTACGGGCGAGGAAATAAATGCTTTCGGCCGAATCCGGCTGAGCCTTGACCGCACGTTCCAGGCGGTTGGTCATCTGCGCCAGTGAGCCCGGCGGTTGCGCAAATTCGCGCGTCAACTCGACCTTGTCGACCGCCCCAAAATGCAGGTACAGCGCCAGCGCCAACACGGGAACCAGTACCGCGGCCAGCACCGGCAACGGCTTGCCCAGCTTTGAAACGCGTTCAGCCTCGCCACCTTCCGTGTCGGCCAACAACTCGCGCGCCGCTTCGGCACGACCACTGTCCATCTGCGCAGCAGACAGCACGCCCTCTTGCTGCTGCGTCTGCAGCTCGGCCAGACGTTCCTGGTACAGCGCAACATTGAGGGCGGTGCGGTCTTCTTCGCTTTGCGCGCGGCGTCCACGCACGACAGGAATCAGCAGGAAACTCAGGGCAACCAGCAACAGCAGGCCGGCGGCTAGCCAGAAATCGATCATTCGCGGTTTTTATCCAACAGGTGGGCGAGGCGCTGACGCTCCTCGTCGGAAAGCACATCGTCACTGTCATCGCGCTGACGACGGCGGCGGGCAACGATCACGCCGATCAACAGCACGCCGCCCAGCAACAGCCCGGCCGGACCGAACCAGAGCAGCCAGGTGTGCGCGTTGAGCTCGGGCTTGTAACGCACGAACTCGCCATAACGATCGACCATGAAGTCAATGATCTGCTGATTGCTCTGACCTTCACCGAGCATGCGATAGATCTCTTTACGCAGATCGGCGGCGATGGGCGCGTTAGAGTCGGCGATGTCCTGATTCTGGCATTTCGGGCAACGCAATTCGCGGGTCAGCTCGGCGTATCGCGCGCGCTCGGCTTCGTCCTTGAAGGTGTAGGCGTCGATGGCGGCGTGAGCGATGCCCAGGCTGCTCAACGACAGCAGCGCCGCCGCGAAAAAGCGACGACTCACTCGAGCCACCTGCCCCACGAACCCCCGCGCAACCGGTAGACCAGAACTTGCTCGCGATGAGGCGTGTACAGCCTTTCGCGCTGCAGCGTCAGTGCCTGCGTCTTCGCGAGCAAGCTCGCTCCTACAGGTCACGGGCTGAACCGGTCGATCATTGCCGCAAGTTCCGGGGTGGACAGAAGCCCCTGTAGGAGCCGAGCTTGCTCGCGATGAGGCCCGTGATATCACTGCCGCGCGTGGGCCATTCATTGTTTGCCCTCGTCGACCAGTCCTTGATACAGGCCTGCCAGTTTTTCGCGCCAGACCGTGTCGTCGATCACCCCGACGTGCTTGTAACGAATGATGCCCTTGCTGTCGATCAGGAAGGTTTCCGGCGCGCCGTACACCCCCAGGTTCAGACCCAGACTGCCGGCTTCATCATTGATGTTGAGCTGGTACGGGTCATGAAAATCCTGCAGCCACTTCAATGCATCGGCGTTGACGTCCTTGTAGTTGACGCCGTAGATGACCACGCCTTGCCCGGCAAGTCGGGTCAACACCGGATGCTCGACGCGGCAGGCGACGCACCAGGTGCCCCAGACGTTGACCAATGCCGGCTTGCCCAACAGGTCGGCGCGGGTCAGCGGCTTGCCCCCTTGCACGGCAGGCAAGGCGAACTCGGGGAACGGCTTGTCGATCAGCGCCGAGGGCAGCAAATCAGGCTGAAGAAACAGGCCCTTGTACAGAATGCCCGCCATGCCCAGGAACAGCACCAGCGGGAGCAGCAACACCCAACGCTTCATACCGCGGCCCCCGACAGGCCCAAGGCTTCACGCACTCGGGTTCTGACCTTGACCCTGTAACGCTTGTCCAGCGCCGCCAACAGGCCGCCCAACGCGGTGATCAAGCCACCGAACCAGATCCAGCGCACGAACGGTTTGACGTGAACGCGCACCGCCCACGCGCCGTTTTCCAGCGGCTCGCCCATCGCGACGTACAGATCCCGGGTGAAACCGGCGTCGATGCCGGCCTCGGTCATCATCGAGCGCTGCACGGTGTACAGGCGTTTTTCCGGATGCAGCACGGTGATTTCCTTACCGTCTTCGAGCACACGAATGGTGCCTTCGTCAGAGGTGAAATTGGGGCCCTGAATGTGCCGGGCGCCTTCGAAGACGAAGCGATAGCCGCCCAGCTCGACGGAATCACCGGGGGCCAGACGCAAGTCGCGCTCGGCACTGTTCTGGCTCGACAGCACCACGCCCAGGGCCACGACGGCGATGCCGATGTGCGCCAGTTGCATGCCCCAGTAGCTGCGGGTCAGCGAGCGCATGCCTTTGAGCAGACCTTTGTGGCGGGTCTTGTCGAGCAAGTCGCGCACACCGGCCAGCAACACCCACGCCGCCAGCAGGAACGTCGCGACGACGGCCCAGTGGAAATCGGCCATGGCAAAGCCTGCGACGACCGCCAGCACTGCGCTGCCGACCAGTACCGGCGCAAGCATGCTCATCAGCCACGTCACCGGCGTGTCTTTCCAGCGCACCAGTACACCCACCGCCATCACCGCCATGAGCAGGCCCATCAGCGGCACGAACAGCGCGTTGAAATACGGCGGGCCCACCGACATTTTCGCCCCGCTCAGGGCGTCCAGTACCAGCGGATAAAGCGTGCCGAGCAGAATCATCGAGGCAGCGACGACCAGCACCAGGTTGTTGCCCAGCAGCAGGGTTTCCCGCGACCACAGGCTGAAACCGACGTGGCTCTTCACCACCGGCGCGCGAATCGCGAACAGGGTCAATGAGCCGCCCACGACCATTAACAGAAACACCAGAATGAACACGCCGCGTGCCGGATCCGACGCAAACGCATGCACCGACGTCAGCACGCCGGAGCGCACCAGGAACGTGCCAAGCAGGCTCAAGGAAAACGCCGCGATGGCCAACAACACTGTCCAGCTTTTGAACACGCCGCGCTTTTCCGTGACCGCCAGCGAGTGAATCAGCGCGGTGCCGACCAGCCAGGGCATGAACGAGGCGTTTTCCACCGGGTCCCAGAACCACCAGCCGCCCCAGCCCAATTCGTAATACGCCCACCAGGATCCCAGGGTGATGCCAAAACCCAGAAATGCCCACGCGATGATCGTCCAGGGACGCGACCAGCGCGCCCAGGCCGCATCCAGACGCCCACCGAGCAAGGCCGCAATCGCGAAAGCGAAGGCCACCGAGAAGCCCACGTACCCCATGTACAGCATCGGTGGGTGAATGATCAGCCCCGGGTCCTGAAGCAAAGGGTTGAGGTCGCGCCCGTCCTGCGGCACCTGCGGCAGGATGCGGCTGAACGGGTTGGAGGTCAGGATCAGAAACAGCAGGAAGCCGATGCTGATCATGCCCATGACCGCCAGCACGCGGGCCAGCATGATTTGCGGCAGTTGTCGCGAGAACACCGACACCGCAAAGGTCCAGCCGCCGAGGATCAGCGCCCACAGCAGCAAGGAGCCCTCATGCGCGCCCCAGACAGCGCTGAATTTGTAGTACCAAGGCAAGGCGCTGTTGGAGTTTTCGGCGATATAGGCCACCGAGAAATCATCGACCATGAACGAGTACGCCAGGCTGCCGAAGGCGAACAGCAAAAAGGCAAACTGCCCCCACGCTGCCGGCTGAGCCAGGCTCATCCACAGACGATCGCCGCGCCAGGCGCCGAGCAACGGCACCACGGCCTGCACCAGGGCAAAGCACAGCGCCAGGATCATGGCCAGGTGGCCGAGTTCGGGAATCATGGCTTACCCCTGTTTTTCTGGCTGCGCCGCAGGCGAGGCGGATGCGCCCGGCGCCGGCTGGCCGCTGTCTTTGAGCGCCTTGGTCACTTCAGGCGGCATGTATTTCTCGTCGTGTTTGGCCAGCACTTCATCGGCCACCACTACGCCATCGGCATTGAGTTTGCCCAGCGCGACGATGCCCTGCCCTTCGCGGAACAGGTCCGGCAGGATGCCGCGATAGGTGATGGTCACCGACTTGTTGAAATCGGTGACGACGAATGTCACGTCCAGCGAGTCCGCCGAGCGTTGCAGCGAGCCCTTCTCGACCATGCCGCCGGCGCGGATGCGCGTGTCATGCGGTGCCTCGCCGCCCGCAATCTGGGTCGGCGTATAAAACAGGTTGATGTTCTCTTGCAAAGCGCTGAGCGCCAGAGTGACCGCAATGCCGACCCCGGCGAGTATCGCCACGATGATCAACAGGCGCTTTTTCCGCAGCGGATTCACGTATTGCTCTCCCGGCGCAAACGACGCGCCTCTTGTTGCAGGTAACGCCGACGCGCCAACAGCGGTGACAGAACGTTGATGACCAGCACCGCCATGCAGATGCCGTAAGCGGTCCAGACGAACAGCCCATGTTTGCCCATGGCCAGAAAGTCGCCAAAAGACGCAAAGCTCATCGCACGCCTCCACGGCCTGGCGCACGCCCCAGGCTCTTCAAGACTTCGTCCTTGACCCAACTGGCGCGAGACTCGCGCTTGAGAACCTCCAGGCGCATCCGCAGCAGCAGGACGGCGCCGAAGAAGCAATAAAAGCCCAGCGCGGTGAACAGCAACGGCAGCCACATTTCAGCGGGCATGGCCGGTTTTTCGGTGAGGCTGAACGTTGCGCCCTGATGCAGCGTGTTCCACCACTGGACCGAGTATTTGATGATCGGGATATTGATGACGCCGACAATCGCCAACACCGCACAGGCCTTCGCGGCGCTGTCGCGATTGGTGATGGCGTTACCCAGGGCGATCAACCCGAAGTACAGAAACAGCAGGATCAGCATTGAGGTCAGCCTTGCGTCCCACACCCACCATGAACCCCATGTGGGCTTGCCCCAGATCGCACCCGTGACCAGCGCCACGGCAGTCATCCACGCGCCGATGGGCGCAGCGCATTGCAGGGCGACATCGGCCATCTTCATCTTCCAGACCAGCCCGACGACGCCGCAGACGGCCAGCATCACGTAGCAGGACTGAGCCAGCATCGCCGACGGAACATGGATGTAGATGATGCGGAAACTGTTGCCTTGCTGGTAATCCGGCGGGGCGAACGCCAGGCCCCAGACCACGCCGATGCCGATCAGCAACGCGGCGGCGATGCTCAACCATGGCAACAGACGACCGCTGATGCCGTAGAACCATTTCGGCGATCCAAGTTTGTGGAACCAGGCCCAACTCATGCCGCTTTTAGCCTTGGCGCTTGTGTTCATCACGCTGCCTTTTCATCACGGTGTGCTTTATGACCAGGCGCTTCTTATCACTGAAGCGTCCAGGGCCGACCTCGAAAAACTGTCCGAACGGTCAAGCCCGATTATTCGCCAACGCTGATTTTCAGGCCAGCAGCTATTGCAAAAGGTGTAAGGGTTACCGCCAGAGCCGTCAGGCTGCCAAGCCAAAGCAGATAGCCGGTCGCAGGCATGCCCTCAAGTGCAGCCTGAAGGGCGCCGCTGCCCAGAATCAGCACCGGGATGTACAGCGGCAGAATCAACAACGCCAGCAGCAGACCGCCGCGTTTGAGTCCCACTGTCAGCGCTGCGCCGACGGCGCCCAGCAGACTGAGCACCGGCGTGCCCAGCAGCAGTGACAGCAACAGCACCGGCAGACACGCGCTCGGCAGACCCAGCATCAACGCGAGCACCGGTGCCAGCAACACCAGTGCAAGCCCGGAGAACGCCCAGTGCGCCAGCACTTTGGCCAGCACCAGCAAGGACAAAGGGTGCGACGAAAGCACCCACTGTTCAAGTGAACCATCTTCAAAATCACTGCGAAACAGCCCGTCCAGTGACAACAGGACCGACAACAGCGCGGCGACCCAGACCAGACCCGGCGACAGGCGCTGCAGCAGTTGCGTTTCAGGGCCCACCGCCAAAGGGAACAGCGCGATGACGATGGCGAAGAATACCAGTGGATTGAGAAGCTCGGCCGGGCGCCGGAACAGCAAGCGGGCCTCGCGGGCGATCAGCCGTGTGAACACATGACTCATACGGCCCATTGCCCCAGGTCCAGATCCCGATAACCGGCCGGCTTGCGGGTCAGCGTATGGTGGGTGGTCAGCACCACGGCCCCGCCCTTCTCGCAGTGCCCGGCCAGATGTTCCTCAAGCTGGGAGACCCCTTGCTTGTCCAGCGCGGTGAACGGCTCGTCGAGCATCCACAATCCGGGGCCCGGCAGATAGAGCCGCGCCAGCGCCACGCGGCGACGCTGACCGGCTGACAGCGTGTGGCACGGCACGTCTTCGAATCCTCGCAGTCCAACCGCTTCGAGCGCCCGCCAGATGTCGTCGGTGTCGACCGCGCGGTGCAGGGCGCAGAGCCAGAGGAGGTTCTCGACCGGTGTCAGCAGGTCTTTGATGCCTGCGGCGTGACCGATCCACAGCAGGTTGCGTGTCAGTTCGCCGCGTTGCTCGCCAAGGGGCCTGCCATCGAGCAGAACCTCGCCGGCAGTAGGCGGCATCAGGCCGCACAGCAGGCGCAACAGGCTGGTCTTGCCGCTGCCGTTCGGGCCGCTGACCTGCACCATGTCACCCGCTGTCAGGCGCAGCTCGAGATGCTCGAACAGCAGCCGCCAGTCTCGCTCGCAGGCAAGCGCCACGGCTTCTAAAACGGGGATCGACATGTGGACCTTCTTTTCGGATAGCAGGTGTGCACGGCGGTTCAAGTCAGGGTCGCGGCGGCCGTTATACTGATGCAGCTTAACGGTAGCCCGCCGATGACGTCGGCGCGGGATTATACATGTCAGGAACGCTGACGCCGCCTGACCAGGCCACCAGAGCGCAAATTTATCGAGTCAGGATCCGATGACAGGCGACATACCCCATCTCTCTCCAGTAGCGGCCGCCACGGCCTTGTTGCGCGCGGGCGTTCCGGCCGGCGAAGTGCTCAAGCTGATGGAGCCGCGCGAAGGCCTGCTGAATTCGGGACAGGTCGCCAACGCCGAGGTGGTGAGCCTCAAGCAGCAGGGTCAGGACTTCCAGTTGCTGCTCAAGCTGACGATGGACAACGGACGGCAGACCACCCTCCCGGTCAGCAGCTCATTACCGTTGACGCCGGGCACCAACGTCAATGTCGCCCAAGGCTCGGCCGACACGCTGACCATCAGCGTGCAGGACCTGCAGAAAGCCGTCAGCAACAGCCTGACGAGCATCGACACCCGTCAGCTGCCGGCCGGCACGTTGCTGCAAGGCAAGGTGCTGACCACGCAAGTGGCCGCGCAGAACGTCGCACAACTGACCGGCCAGACGTCTGCTGGCGGCGCTGCGCAGCCAGCCGGTTATCGTTCCATCGTCATGCTGCTGAACACCGCGCTGGCTGGCAGCAGCCTGACCATCGACAGCCCGCAGCCGTTGCGCGTCGGCAGCCTGCTTAGCGCTCAGGTACAGAGCAGTCAGGCGCTCAATTTCGTAGCGCTGCCCAACCGCCTCGATGAACTGGCGCTGGCGCAGCAACTGTCGACACAGCAAAGCCGTCAGGGATCGCTGCAAAGTCTGCTGACCGCGCTGCAAAATCTGCCGCCGCCGGCCAGTGGCGGAGCCGACAACCTCACACCGTCGCTGCGTGCGAGCATCGAGCAACTGCTGGCTGACTTGCCCGATCTGACGCAGATGACCAGCGCCAAGGGCGTCGCCCAGGCCTTGAGCGCCAGCGGGCTTTTCATGGAGTCGCGGTTGCTCGCGGGGATGAACCCGACGCTGGTGCCGGACATGAAGGCCAACCTGCTGAGGCTGATCACCCAGATCCTTCCCGGCCTGCCGAACAACGCCAGCTATGACGCCGCTGCCGCCGCGAATACCTTGGCGCGCGCCATGCCCAGCGTCATCCGCAATGCGTTGGGCACCCTTGGCCTGGTCGCCGCCCCGAGTCAGCCGACCAATTTCCCGCTGCCGGCGCGTACGCTGGGCAGCCCGCAGGACAAGGACGATCTGGAAACGCTGTTGAAACTGGCGGCCGGCGCCATTTCGCGTCTGCAGAGCCATCAACTGGGCGGGCTTGAGCAGACGCGCACCCATGCCGATGGTACGCAGGTGACGACCTGGCAGCTGGAAATCCCGATGCGCAATGCCCATGACATCGTGCCGCTGCAAGTCAAGGTCCAGCGCGAGGAAAAACCTGAAACCGACGACCACGCACAGGGCGCCCATGCCGAGCAGCGCGAGAAGGAAAAACTGTGGCGGGTCGAACTGGCATTCGATCTCGAACCGCTCGGCCCGCTGCAAGTGCAGGCGCAGCTGATCGCAGGGAATATCGCCAGTCAGTTGTGGGCCGAACGCGAAGGCAGCGCCGAGCTGATCGCCGGTGAGCTGGACAACCTGCGCGCACGCCTGGTGGCGTGCGGCCTGAACGTCAAGGAACTGGAATGCAACCGCGGCACCCCGCCGCAGGGACCGCGAACGGTGCTGGAACAACGCTGGATCGACGAGAACGCCTGATGAGCACACCCGAACACACCCCGCGTCAGGCCATCGCGCTCAGTTACGACGGTCAGCAAGCACCGACCCTGACCGCCAAGGGCGACGACACGCTGGCGGAAGCGATTCTGGCCATTGCGCGGGAGTACAAAGTCCCGATCTACGAAAACGCCGAACTGGTAAAAATGCTCGCGCGCCTTGAGCTGGGCGACAGCATTCCGCAAGAGCTGTACCTGACGATTGCGGAAATCATCGCGTTCGCCTGGCACCTGAAGGGCAAATTCCCCACAGGCTTCGACCCGAATCCGCCGCCAGTGGAAAGAGACATCACCCCCGGGCGGAACTGACCCGCCATCGCCTGCAAATGCTCCTGCCAGCGGTCACCGGCTTTTTCGTAAATAGATTCGGGCCTACGGGGGACTTGTGGCGATGGCAGGTTGCGAGCCGAGCACAACATCCGTGGGAGCGAGCCTGCTCGCGAAGGCTTGATGCACTACCGGTAGGAGCGTGGCTTGTCCCGCGATCGGCGACGCAGTCGTCGTAAAACCTGGCCATGCAGTCTGCTTGACATACCGCGTCATCCGATTCCGCTGCCGCTGCGCGCCAGATCGCGGGCAAGCGCGCTCCTACAAAAAGGCTACGCGGCGCTGACTGGTATCGAGCCAAGTCACAAACCTGTGGCGCATCCTCGCGAAGGCCGATTTCCAGACGCTACCTTTCGACCGCATGCGCCGGCCTCTTCCCGACTGAAGCCGGTCCTGCAGCCGCTGCCTCTCCAACGGATGCACCGCCCTCTTCCCGGCTAAAGCCGGTCCTAGAGACTCTGCAAGCTTTCCGTAGGACCGGCTTTAGCCGGGAAGCCGTCCGGTGTGACACCGTCGATCGAAGGGGCTTTAACGGCAGTTGACTGACTCCCACCGCGAAGCAGGATCAGAGGGCGGCAGGTGATGCCGCCCTCTTCAGTTATGCCCGTGCAGCTTGCTCATCAACTGTGCTTCGGCCTGGGTCAGTCCGCACGACTGCGTGAGCTCGTCGACGCTGGCGCCCATGCTGACCAGGCGTGCGGCCTGGGCGAAGGACAGTGTGGAAGGGTCGCGCTGCTCCAGCGCGGTGATCTTGTCCGGCAGCGGCGAGACGATGGAGCGCAGCTCATGCAGGTCTTCGCCCATTTTCACCGTGCCGCCCTGATAATGCTCAAGGCGACGGGCCAGTTCGCGAATGCGCTGGTCACGCAGCGAGTCCGCTTCAAGCTGCTGCGTGGCCAGTGTGCGCTGGCGCTTGGTGTGGAGCATGAACATCGCAACGCTCGCGACCCACAACACCGCCAGGAAAATTACCGCAACCTCAAGAATCAATCAGATGTTCTCCAGCTCGGACCACTCTTCCTCGGACATCATCTTGTCCAGTTCCACGAGGATCAGCAGTTCGCCGTTCTTGTTGCAGACGCCCTGGATGAACTTGGCGGACTCGTCGTTGCCGACGTTCGGCGCCGTTTCCACTTCCGACTGACGCAGATAAACCACTTCAGCCACGCTGTCGACCAGGATCCCGACCACTTGCTTATCGGCCTCGATGATCACGATACGCGTGTTGTCGCTGACTTCAACCGGTGGCAGACCAAAGCGCTGACGGGTGTCGATGACCGTGACGACATTACCGCGCAGGTTGATGATGCCCAGCACGTAGCTTGGCGCGCCCGGGACCGGAGCGATCTCGGTGTAGCGCAGCACTTCCTGAACCTGCATCACGTTGATGCCATACGACTCGTTGTCCAGGCGGAAGGTGACCCATTGCAGAATCGGATCTTCGGAACCCTGTGCTGACGACTTCTTCATACCCCTAACCCCTTGCGTGTTGTGCTGTAAGGACGACGCGATCAGCGCCGGCCTGTGTGTAGTTGAAGCTGTTTATTTGCGTGATTGCATCTGCCTGACCGCGCCGCTGGCAATCAGCTCGGCCAGTTCGGAAACGTCCAGCAGCGCACACATGTGCTCGATCACCGTCCCGGCAAGCCAGGGCCGCTGACCGCGTTGAGTGCGCCATTTGATTTCGTTCGGGTCCAGGCGCAGCGAACGGCTGACCTGATGCACCGCCAGTCCCCACTCATAGCCCTGCACCGAAATCACGTATTGCAGGCCCTGCCGGAAGTCGTCGCGATACCGGTCCGGCATGATCCAGCGCGCGGTGTCCAGCACCTTGAGGTTGCCGGCCTGGCTGGGCAGGATGCCGAGAAACCAGTCCGGCTGACCGAAGAGCGGCGTCAGGTCATGTCCGGCCAACGGGTAGATCGAACCCAGGCACACCAGCGGCACCGCAAGCGTCAGGCCGGCGACATCGAACAGCAGGCATTCGAACGGCTCATCCGCCCATGCCGGACGCTCGTCCGAGGTCGGCGGCGGGGTCGGCGTGCGCTGCGCAGGCAGGTGCACATCGGCTACCGGCTCTACCAACGCCACCACAGATTCGGCGACCACAGCTTCAGGCAATGGCGCCCCAACCTCGGGCGCTTCAATCACCGGCGGCGCGATCACCGGCGGCAACAAGACCGGTTTTTCCAGCACGCGAGCGGCGACCGGTTCAGCCACGACCGCAGGACGGCTCACAGGCGCTGCGACAGCCGGTGATTCGTGGGGTGTAAACGCCAGCGATACCGGGGCCGGACGCGACATCGACGGCTGAACCACCGGCGCAGCAGCCTTCACCGCCTCGGCGACAGCCGTGCGCATGCGTTCATCGTGGGCCTGCTCCTCGAGCACGGCCGCTTGAAACTCATCGATGCTCTCGACGACCTGCAATTCCTCGGTCGCGTCCTGAAGCAACGCGTCGAGGTAATTCTGCAGCGCCAGTTGTGGTCGTGATGCGATGTCCAGAGGGCGGTTCATACGGGAGCCCGAAAATAAGTGATGCGATTACCGCCTGAACCAGATATCGGCTGCAGGGTCAGCCGACTTGAGCGCGCAGGCGCTTTGCTCGGGAATATACGATCAGCGGACACCTCAGGCCACCTGCCCGACGAGTTGCTCGGTGAGCATGTGCTTGAGCAACGTCCGGTAGGCCAGTACCCCACGACTCTTGTTGTCGTACTGCGACGGCGTGACCCCGGCACGGCTGGCATCGCGCAGCCGGGTATCGACTGGAATGAACGCCTTCCAGACATGCTCCGGATAACTGTCGCGCAGCAACTTGAGGGTACTCATCGAAGCTTGGGTGCGGCGGTCAAACAACGTCGGCACGATGGTGTACGGCAACGGCACCTTGCGCGAGCGGTTGATCATCGCCAGCGTGTTGACCATCCGTTCCAGGCCTTTGACCGCCAGAAATTCGGTCTGCACCGGAATCGCCAACTGCTGACTCGCCGCCAGCGCATTGACCATCAGCACGCCCAGCAACGGCGGGCTGTCGATGATCGCGTAATCGAAGTCCTGCCACAGTTGCGCCAGGCTCTTGGCAATCACCAGGCCAAGGCCACTCTGCCCCGGCGACTGGCGCTCGAGCGTGGCCAGCGCGGTGCTGGACGGCAACAGAGAAATACGTTGATCGCTGGTCGGCAACAACAGTTGACCCGGCAGCCCGTCGGGCACCGAGCCCTTGTGCAGGAACAGGTCGAAACAGCTGTGCTCCAGCGCATCGGGATCATGGCCGAAATAGCTGGTCATCGAACCATGCGGGTCGAGGTCAACGACGACCACGCGCTTGCCCGCCTCGGCCAGCAAACCGGCTAGGGCGATTGAGGTGGTGGTCTTGCCGACCCCGCCTTTCTGATTGGCTACTGCCCAGACTCTCATGTGTTCGTATTCCCCCCGACCATGATGATGACCGAGACCGATTAAGGGGCAGGTGACGAAGATTTGACGCCTTGCGGCGGTTTGGCTGGGACAGGTGCAGTTTGTGTGCCAGCACGGCGCAATGCAGCATCGGGTTTTGCATTGGCCGCCGTGCCGGACCCGGTCAGGCTGCGACGCACGTCCAGATTGCGCGAGATCACCAGCACGACGCGGCGGTTGCGCGCACGGCCATCGGCGGTCGCGTTGGAGGTCAGCGGCTGGAACTCGCCATAACCGACCGAAGCCATGCGCACCGGGTTGATCCCGTCCATGGCCAGCATGCGCACGATGCTCGAGGCCCGCGCCGACGACAGCTCCCAGTTGCTCGGATACTGCGCCGAATTGATCGGCTGGTCGTCGGTGAAGCCCTCGACGTGGATCGGGTTGTCGAACGGCTTGATGATTTTGGACACCTTGTCGATCAGGTCGAACGCCTGATTGCTCGGCATGGCATCGCCGCTGCCGAACAGCAGGCTGGAATTGAGCTCGATCTCGATCCACAGCTCATTGCCGCGCACGGTCATCTGCTTCGAAGCGATCAGATCACCGAACGCTGCATTGACGTCGTCGGCGATGGATTTCAGCGGGTCTTGAGCGCCCTGCCCCAACGCCGCGTCGGTCTGTTCGCTGTCTTGCACCAGCGGGTCGGCTGGACGCACCGTCTGCGGCTTCTGCTCGCCGATCGGGATGGGTTTCACGCTGCGCTCGGCTTCGTTGAACACGCCGACCAGCGCCTCGGACAGCACTTTGTACTTGCCTTCGTTCAGCGAGGAGATGGAATACATGACCACGAAAAACGCAAACAGCAAGGTGATGAAGTCCGCGTAGGACACCAGCCAGCGCTCGTGATTTTCGTGTTCTTCGTGGCGACGTCGTCGGGCCATCAGTCCATCACTCCATGAAGCCTTGCAGCTTCAGTTCGATCGAACGCGGGTTCTCACCCTCGGCGATGGACAGCAGGCCCTCGAGCAGCATTTCGCGATAGCGCGACTGACGCAGGGCAACGGCCTTGAGCTTGTTGGCGACCGGCAGCAGGATAAGGTTGGCCGACGCCACGCCGTAGATGGTCGCGACGAACGCCACGGCGATGCCGCTGCCCAGCTGATTCGGGTCGGCCAGGTTGCCCATGACATGAATCAGGCCCATTACCGCACCGATGATGCCCACGGTCGGCGCGTAACCACCCATGCTTTCGTAAACTTTCGCGGCCTGAATGTCGCGGCTCTCCTGGGTCATGAAGTCCACTTCCAGAATGCTGCGAATGGCCTCGGGCTCAGCACCGTCGACCAGCAATTGCAGGCCTTTGCGCGAGTAGGCATCAGGCTCGCTGTCCGCGACCGACTCAAGGCCCAGCAGGCCTTCCTTGCGCGCGGTCAGGCTCCACGACACGACACGGTCAATGCCGCCGGCCAGATCGATGCGTGGCGGAAACAGAATCCAGATGAAGATCTGGATCGCCCGCTTGAACGCGCTCATCGGCGTCTGCAGCAGGCACGCCGCCAGCGTTCCGCCGAGCACGATCAGTGCAGCAGGCCCGTTCAGCAAGGCGCCGAGATGACCGCCTTCCAGAAAGTTGCCGCCGATGATGGCGACAAAGGCCAGAATGATCCCTATAAGCGTCAAAACATCCATCAGACACAGGCCTCGACCAGATGGCGCCCGATATCGTCCAGGCTGTAGACGGCGTCAGCCAGGTCGGCCTTGACGATGGCCATAGGCATGCCATAGATGACGCAACTGGCTTCGTCCTGCGCCCAGATGTGGCTGCCGCCCTGCTTGAGCAGGCGCGCGCCTTCGCGACCGTCCGCGCCCATGCCGGTGAGGACCACGGCGAGCACTTTATCGCCGTAGGACTTGGCCGCCGACCCGAAGGTGATGTCCACGCAGGGCTTGTAGTTCAGGCGTTCGTCACCCGGCAGGATTTTCACCGCCCCGCGACCGTCGACCATCATCTGCTTGCCACCGGGGGCGAGCAACGCAAGGCCCGGACGCAGAATGTCGCCGTCTTCCGCTTCTTTGACGCTGATCCGGCAGAGCTTGTCCAGACGCTCGGCGAAGGCCTTGGTGAACGCTGCGGGCATGTGCTGGATGAGCACGATCGGAGCCGGGAAATTGGCGGGCAGTTGAGTGAGGACGCGTTGCAGCGCGACCGGGCCACCGGTTGAGGTGCCGATCGCGACCAGTTTGTAAGCCTTGCGCTTGGGCGCAGGCGACGCCGGTGCATGATGCCCGGCTGAATGGCCAGTGGAAGACGTGCGCGCTGGCGCAGGGGCCGGGCGTGCGGCAGGCGTCGGCGCGGCGTGAGTCGTGCGTGGGGCCGTGGAGGTGGGCGCGGGCGCCGGCGTCGGAGCTGGCGCCGCTGCGCTGCTGCCCAATCCGCTGAAACGACGGTTGCTGCGGGAGATGCTGTGCACCTTTTCGCACAGCATCTGCTTGACCTTCTCGGGATTGCGCGAGATGTCCTCGAAGTTTTTCGGCAGGAAATCCACAGCGCCGGCGTCGAGCGCATCGAGGGTGACACGGGCGCCTTCGTGGGTCAGCGATGAGAACATCAGAACCGGTGTCGGGCAGCGCTGCATGATGTGACGAACCGCGGTAATGCCATCCATCATCGGCATTTCGTAGTCCATGGTGATCACGTCAGGCTTGAGCGCCAGGGCCTGGTCAATGGCTTCCCTGCCATTGGTGGCGGTGCCGACCACTTGAATCGTGGAATCTGAAGAGAGAATTTCCGAGACGCGACGACGGAAAAAACCCGAATCGTCCACGACGAGAACCTTGACTGCCATAAACACTCCATTGGGCCCGCGCTACCCCGAGGGCAGGCGCGGCCTGAATCACATCGCTTGGGCCACAATTGGCGAGCGGCACCGACTTGCAGGACCGGCCCTTTCCGGCTGAGGCCGGCCCTGCAACGTCACCCAACCGAATCGGTCCTGCCAGGTACCGCCACCGACGCCGGCCCCATCGATCAGATACGCCGTGCGGCGTAACGCTTGAGCATGCTCGGAACATCGAGAATCAGCGCGATGCGACCGTCGCCGGTAATGGTGGCGCCTGACATGCCCGGCGTCCCCTGCAGCATCTTGCCCAGCGGCTTGATGACCACTTCTTCCTGGCCGACCAGTTGATCGACGACAAAGCCGATCCGCTGCGTGCCCACCGAAAGGATCACCACGTGGCCTTCTCGCTGCTCTTCGTGAACGGCAGAGCTGACCAGCCAGCGCTTGAGGTAGAACAGCGGCAGTGCCTTGTCGCGCACGATGACCACTTCCTGACCGTCGACGACATTGGTGGTCGACAGGTCCAGATGGAAGATCTCGTTGACGTTGACCAGCGGGAACGCGAACGCCTGGTTGCCCAGCATCACCATCAGGGTCGGCATGATCGCCAGGGTCAACGGCACCTTGATGACGATCTTCGAGCCCTGGCCCTTGGTCGAGTAGATGTTGATCGAACCGTTGAGCTGGGCAATCTTGGTTTTCACCACGTCCATGCCCACGCCACGGCCGGACACGTCGGAAATCTCGGTCTTGGTCGAGAAGCCCGGCGCGAAGATCAGGTTGTAGCAATCGGTGTCGCTCAGACGATCTGCGGCATCCTTGTCCATGACCCCGCGCTTGACTGCGATGGCACGCAGCACTGCCGGGTCCATGCCTTTGCCGTCATCGGAAATCGACAGCAGGATGTGGTCGCCTTCCTGTTCCGCCGAGAGCACCACGCGACCGCCCCGGGCCTTGCCCGATGCTTCACGCTCTTCCGGCGATTCGATGCCGTGGTCAACCGCGTTGCGCACCAAGTGCACCAGCGGGTCGGCCAGCGCCTCGACCAGGTTCTTGTCCAGGTCGGTTTCTTCACCCACCAGTTCAAGGTTGATTTCTTTCTTGAGCTGACGCGCCAGATCGCGGACCAGTCGCGGGAAGCGACCGAAGACTTTCTTGATCGGCTGCATGCGGGTTTTCATCACCGCGGTCTGCAGGTCAGCGGTGACCACGTCCAGATTGGACACGGCCTTGGACATGGCTTCGTCCGAGCTATTGGCACCCAGGCGCACCAGACGGTTACGCACCAGCACCAGCTCGCCGACCATGTTCATGATTTCGTCCAGCCGCGCGGTGTCGACGCGCACGGTGGTTTCCGCTTCGGCTGGCGGCTTCTCGCCAGCGGCAGGTGCCGGGGCACGCGCGGCGGCAGGTGCGGCAGCTGGAGCGGCCTTGGCCGGGGCAGCGGCGGCCGGGGCAGGCGCTGCTTTGGCAGGCTCGACTTTCGGCGCTTCGACCTTGGCGGGCTCGACCTTCTTCACCGGCGCGACGGCGGTGGCGGCCACGCCCGGTTCGAATTTGCCTTTACCGTGAAGCTGGTCGAGCAAGTCTTCGAATTCGTTCTCAGTGATTTCGTCGCCCGAGCCTTTCGCCTCGGTGGCGGCCGGCGTTGCAGCGGCAGCAGCCACAGGGGCAGCGGCACCGGCTTCGGGCGAGAACGAGCCCTTGCCATGCAGCTGATCGAGCAGTGCTTCGAATTCGTCGTCGGTGATTTCGTCGCTGGCGGCTTCGGAAGCCGGCGCCGCGGCGGCAGCTGGCGCGACCGCATCGACAGCGAACTGGCCCTTGCCGTGCAGCTGATCCAGCAGCGATTCGAATTCGGCGTCAGTGATCTCGTCGCTTGGCGCGTCGCCAGACGACTGTGCAGGCGCCCCCGGGGCCGGGGTCGAAGCAACGGCACCCGCCGCTTCGGCCTTGACCGCATTCAGCGAGTCCAGCAGTTGTTCGAATTCCTGATCGGTGATGTCTTCGGAGGGCGCTTCGGCCACCGGCTCCGGCGCCACAGGAGCGGGCGCTGCAGCCACTTCGTCAGCCGACGCAGGCTCTGCCAGGCGGGAAAGCGCAGCAAGCAGTTCAGGCGTGGCCGGCGTGATGTCCGAACGCTCGCGCACCTGACCGAACATGCTGTTGACGGTGTCCAGGGCTTCGAGCACAACGTCCATGAGTTCCGCGTCGACCCGGCGCTCACCTTTGCGCAGGATGTCGAACACGTTTTCGGCGATGTGACAGCATTCAACCAGCTCGTTGAGCTGGAGGAAGCCGGCGCCCCCTTTTACAGTGTGAAAACCGCGAAAAATTGCATTGAGCAGGTCCGCATCGTCCGGCCGGCTTTCCAGCTCGACCAACTGCTCGGACAACTGCTCCAGAATCTCGCCGGCCTCTACCAGAAAATCCTGAAGGATTTCTTCATCGGCGCCGAAGCTCATTGGGGGTGCTCCTAAAATTAACCGTCAAACCGATCCGGAAGCTGTTCGGCGATCTGCGCGCATTGCCTTCGTCGAAGCATTGGCGCGCCAGATCAACAGCCACTTTCACATAGAACCCTGAATCGCAGACCCGCAAGCGGGGATCTAGAAGCCAAGGCTGGATAGCAGATCGTCTACATCATCCTGACCGGATACGACGTCTTCACGTTTATCGGCATGAATCTGCGGACCTTCACCCTTGGAATGAAGTTTTTCCTGTTCTTTTTGCTGACGGAACACTTCCTGGTCGTGTTCGATCCCTGCAAAGCGATCGACCTGACTGGCCATCAGCACCAGCTTGAGCAGATTGCTCTCCACTTCGGTGACCAGCGTGGTCACACGCTTGATGACCTGGCCGGTGAGGTCCTGGTAATCCTGAGCCAGCAGAATGTCGTTCAGGTGGCTGGCGACCTCGGCGGTCTCCTTCTCGCTGCGCGTCAGGAAACCATCGACGCGACGGGCCAGATCACGAAACTCATCGGCACCGATCTCGCGACGCATGAAGCGTCCCCAATCGGCGCTCAAGGCCTTGGCATCGGCACTGAGGCCATTCATCAACGGCGTGCTCTGCTCGACCAGGTCCATGGTGCGGTTGGCCGCACCTTCCGTCAGCCTGACAACATACGACAGGCGTTCGGTGGCATCGGTGATCTGGGACACTTCTTCGGCTTGCGGCATGTGCGGGTCAATCTGAAAATTGACGATCGCACTGTGCAGCTCGCGCGTCAGTTTGCCGACTTCCTGATACAGGCCGCGATCCCGGGTCTGATTAAGCTCATGGATGAGTTGCACGGCATCGCCGAACCTGCCTTTTTCAAGGCTCGCGACGAGTTCTTGTGCATGTTTCTTCAGGGTCGACTCGAAGTCACCCATTGTCGAATCTTTGGAATCCATAGCGCCCTCGCAGCGGACATCAGCTATTGACGCGCTCGAATATCTTCTCGATCTTTTCTTTGAGCACTTGCGCGGTGAATGGCTTGACCACGTAGCCGTTCACACCGGCCTGAGCGGCTTCGATGATCTGCTCGCGCTTGGCTTCGGCAGTGACCATCAATACCGGCAAGTGACGCAGACGCTCGTCGGCGCGGACCTGACGCAACAGGTCGATGCCAGACATGCCGGGCATGTTCCAGTCAGTCACCAGAAAGTCAAAAGCCCCGCTCTGCAGCATCGGCAATGCGGTGGTACCGTCATCTGCTTCGGCCGTGTTGGTGAACCCAAGGTCACGCAACAGGTTTTTTATGATCCGCCGCATCGTTGAGAAGTCATCAACGATGAGGATTTTCATGTTCTTGTCCAATTCGACCTCCAAGCAGTCTTTAACGCGCCCAGCACCTGGACGCGCGTTCAATCAATACCGGCACAACCCAGTGATCGGCTCTACGAAAATAATAAGGAATGGTGCACATCGAGGGGTCACGAACACGGCGCAACAGGCCGTTCAAAGACCTGATCCGACCGGCTCCTGCCTTGTCTCTCCTGCTTCCCACACCACATTCAGCACAGCCGGTCTTACTTGCAACACGCGAACACCCTGTTCACGTGCGATGAATCAGCGCGCGCGCCACTCTCCCAACCGTCCACGCAACCGCGCGGCGCACTGGCTATGCAGCTGGCTGACCCGAGATTCGCTGACCCCCAGGACCTCACCGATTTCCTTGAGGTTCAGCTCTTCGTCGTAATACAGCGCCAGCACCAGGCGTTCACGCTCCGGCAGATTGGCGATGGCATCCGCCAGCGCAGCCTGGAAACGTTCATCTTCCAGATCGCGCGACGGCTCCAGCGACTGGCTCGCGCCGTCCTCGTGCAGCCCTTCATGCTCGCCGTCCTGCAACAGGTCGTCGAAGCTGAACAGGCGACTGCCCAGGGTATCGTTCAAAATCCCGTAGTAATCATCGAGACTCAATTGAAGTTCGGCAGCAACCTCGTGATCTTTAGCGTCACGGCCGGTTTTTGCTTCAATTGCACGAATCGCGTCGCTGACCATGCGCGTATTCCGGTGAACCGAGCGTGGCGCCCAGTCGCCCTTGCGCACTTCGTCGAGCATCGCGCCGCGAATACGAATACCCGCATAGGTCTCGAAACTCGCGCCCTTGGTGGAGTCGTACTTGGTCGACACCTCGAGCAGACCGATCATGCCGGCCTGGATCAGGTCCTCGACCTGAACACTGGCCGGCAGGCGCGCCAGCAGGTGGTAAGCGATGCGCTTGACCAGCGGGGCGTAACGCTCGATCAGTTCGTACTGAGAATCTTTGGATGATTTGCTGTACATGCGATAGCCACTTGCGGTCATGACACGGGCCCTGCGCTGGTCTGATGCACCAGGCGTTCAACGAAAAACTCAAGGTGACCGCGCGGGTTCGCCGGCAGCGGCCAGGTATCGACCTTCTGCGCGATGGCCTTGAACGCCAGCGCACATTTGGAACGCGGGAACGCTTCGTACACCGCACGCTGCTTCTGGACCGCCTTGCGCACGCACTCGTCGTACGGAACGGCGCCAACGTATTGCAGCGCGACATCGAGGAAACGGTCAGTCACTTTGGTCAGCTTGGCGAACAGGTTGCGCCCTTCCTGCGGGCTCTGTGCCATGTTGGCCAGCACGCGGAAGCGGTTCATGCCGTAGTCGCGGTTGAGCAGCTTGATCAGCGCGTAAGCGTCAGTGATCGAAGTGGGCTCATCGCACACCACCAGCAGGACTTCCTGAGCGGCGCGCACGAAGCTGACCACCGACTCGCCGATCCCGGCAGCGGTATCGATCACCAGCACATCCAGGTTGTCGCCGATGTCGCTGAACGCCTGAATCAGACCGGCATGCTGCGCCGGTGTCAGGTGCACCATGCTCTGGGTGCCGGAAGCGGCCGGCACGATGCGTACGCCGCCCGGCCCCTGCAGCAGCACGTCGCGCAGCTCGCAGCGGCCTTCGATGACATCCGCAAGCGTGCGTTTGGGCGTCAGCCCCAGCAATACGTCGACGTTGGCCAGACCCAGATCGGCGTCCAGCAACATGACGCGACGCCCGAGCTCGGCCAGCGCCAGTGAAAGATTCACTGAAACGTTGGTCTTGCCGACGCCACCTTTGCCACCGGTCACCGCGATAACCTGTACGGGATGCATGCTGCCCATGTTAATTTTTTACCTTGTCTTGCTTAGACCTAAGCCACATGTAGGGCTGCACGTTCAGAGTGTGAACAATGCCTGGCAGACCATCGATGCAGGTATATTCCAGTGTCATTTTCCCTACCTAGCCCGCACGCTTGCCGGGACTGTGATAAAGATCCGCAAACATATCCGCCATCGCTTCCTCGCTAGGCTCCTCCTGCATCTGCACACTGACAGCCCGGCTTACCAACTGGTGCCGGCGTGGCAAATGCAGATCGTCCGGTATCCGTGGACCATCGGTGAGATAGGCCACGGGCAGTTCGTGAGTGACCGCCAGGCTGAGGACTTCGCCCAGGCTGGCCGTCTCGTCGAGTTTGGTCAGGATGCACCCGGCCAGACCGCAACGCTTGTAACTGTGATACGCCGCCGTCAGCACCTGCTTCTGGCTGGTGGTGGCCAGTACCAGATAGTTGCGGGCACGGATGCCACGACCGGCGAGGCTCTCCAACTGCAGGCGCAAGGCCGGATCGCTGGCTTGCAGGCCCGCGGTGTCGATCAACACCACGCGCTTGCGCAGCAGCGGCTCCAGCGCCTGCGCCAGAGACTGGCCCGGATCGACGTGCGTCACTGGCACGTTGAGGATCCGGCCTAGGGTTTTAAGCTGTTCCTGAGCACCGATACGGAAACTGTCCATGCTCACCAGCGCGATATTCTGCGCGCCGTATTTCAACACATAACGGGCGGCCAGTTTGGCCAGCGTGGTGGTCTTGCCCATACCGGCAGGACCGACCATCGCAATCACACCGCCCTCTTCCAGCGGCTCCACGTCCGGCGTTGCGATCATGCGCGCCAGATGGGCCAGCAACATGCGCCAGGTGTGCGCCTGATCGCCACCTTCGGGCACCATCGCCAGCAGATCACGCGACAGCGGACCGGACAGGCCGATGCGTTGCAGACGACGCCACAGATTAGCCTGTTGCGGGCGGCTGCCTTGCAGCTGGTTCCAGGCCAGCGAACCCAGCTGGACTTCCAGCAGTTCGCGCAGCCCGTTCAATTCGGAGCGCATCGAGTCGTAGGCGCGCTGGCTGACCGCAGGCTCCACGGGACGCTCGGCGCGTTCGGCACGATCGGCCGCCATGGCCGCATGCATCGATGGGCGAAACGGTTCTTCAAGCGTCGGCTCGATCTGCTTGCTGTCATCCATCGCCAGCCCTGCGAACAACTGACGATTGGCGACAGTGTCCAGCTCGCTGCGGTGGGTCAGCTCAGCCTGAGCGGTGACGATGCGCGACTGAGTCTTGCGCAGCTCGTCTTCGAGCTCGATGTTCGGCACACGCGGCGCCAGCGCAGACAATTTGTAGTCCAGCGCGGCAGTCAGTTCCACGCCGCCGGCAATGCGCCGGTTGCCGATGATGGCCGCTTCGGCGCCCAGCTCATCACGAACCAGCTTCATGGCTTGTCGCATATCGGCGGCGAAAAAACGCTTAACTTGCATAACTCACTACCTCAGCCGTTCGGCCCGACAGTCGCTACGATGGTGACTTGCTTATTGTCAGGAATTTCCTGATAAGCCAAAACATGCATATTCGGAACAGCCAGGCGTCCAAAGCGGGACAACATGGCGCGAACCGGACCTGCGACCAACAAAATGACCGGCTGACCCTGCATCTCCTGACGCTGCGCTGCTTCGATCAACGAGCGCTGAAGTTTCTCAGCCATGCTCGGTTCGAGCAGAACGCCTTCTTCCTGACCCTGTCCAGCCTTCTGCAGACTATTGAGCAATATCTGTTCCAACCTTGGCTCAAGCGTGATAACAGGCAGCTCCGGCTCAATGCCGACAATGCTTTGCACGATTGCCCGGGACAAACCGACCCGTACGGCTGCGACCAATGCGGCGGTATCTTGACTCCGCGCAGCGTTGTTGGCGATAGCCTCGGCAATGCTGCGGATATCGCGCACCGGGACCTGCTCGGCCAGCAACGCCTGAAGCACCTTGAGCAGCGCCGACAGCGACAACACGCCCGGCACCAGTTCCTCGGCAAGTTTTGGCGATCCCTTGGCCAGCAAAGCCATCAATTGCTGGACTTCCTCATGGCCAATCAACTCATGAGAGTGCTTGTACAGAATCTGGTTCAGGTGGGTTGCCACAACAGTGCTGGCGTCCACCACGGTGTAACCCAGCGACTGTGCCTGCGCCCGCTGGCTGATTTCGATCCAGACAGCCTCCAGACCGAACGCCGGGTCTTTGGCATTGATGCCGTTCAGACTGCCAAATACCTGACCTGGGTTGATCGCCAGCTCCCGGTCTGGGTAGATCTCGGCTTCGGCCAGCGTCACGCCCATCAGCGTCAGGCGGTAGGCGCTGGGCGCCAGGTCGAGGTTGTCGCGGATGTGAACGGTTGGCATCAGGAAGCCCAGCTCCTGGGAAAGCTTCTTGCGCACGCCCTTGATCCGCGCCAGCAACTGACCACCCTGATTACGATCCACCAGCGGAATCAGACGATAGCCCACTTCCAGGCCGATCATGTCGATCGGGGTGACGTCATCCCAGCCCAGCTCTTTGGATTCCTGCGCACGACTCGGCGCAGGCAGCAACTCTTGCTGACGCTTGACCTCTTGAATCGCGGCCAGCTTGACCATGTTCTGCTTTTTCCACAGCAGGTACGCGCCCCCGGCAGCCAGCAGCCCCAGGCTGATGAACGAGAAGTGCGGCATGCCCGGCACCAGCCCCATGACCACCATGATGCCCGCCGAGACGGCCAGCGCCTTGTGCGACGAAAACATCTGGCGCCCGACCAGCTTGCCCATCTCTTCGGAACCGGAAGCACGGGTCACCATGATCGCTGCGGCGGTCGACAGCAGCAGCGAAGGCAACTGCGCCACCAAACCGTCACCGATGGTCAGCAGCGCGTAAACCTTGCCGGCGTCGGCGAAGGTCATGTTGTGCTGGAGGATGCCCACCAGCATGCCGCCGATGAGGTTAATGAACAGGATCAACAGACCGGCGATGGCGTCACCGCGCACGAACTTGCTGGCACCGTCCATGGAACCGTAGAACTCGGCTTCCTGGGCGACTTCCAGACGACGACGCTTGGCTTCCGGCTGATCGATGAGGCCGGCGTTGAGGTCGGCGTCGATCGCCATCTGCTTGCCGGGCATCGCGTCGAGGGTGAAACGCGCGCTCACCTCGGAAATACGGCCGGCACCTTTGGTCACCACGACGAAGTTGATGATCATCAGAATCGCGAACACCACGATACCGACGACGTAGTTACCGCCGATCACCACTTCACCGAAGGCCTGGATCACCTTACCGGCGGCGGCGTGGCCGTCCTGACCGTGGAGCATCACGACGCGGGTGGAAGCGACGTTCAGCGCCAGGCGCAACAGCGTGGCGATCAGCAGGATGGTCGGGAAAACCGAAAAATCCAGCGGGCGCAGTGCGTAAACGCAGACCAGCAACACGACGATGGACAGGGCAATGTTGAACGTGAAGAACACGTCCAGCAAAAAGGGTGGCATCGGCAACATCATCATTGCCAGCATGACCAGCAACAGCAACGGCACGCCCAACTGACCACGGCCGAGGCCGACCAGTCCGATGCGTGCGTTAGAGATTAACTGAGAGCGATCCACCGATTTTTTACCTGCGCGTTAACCAAAACTTTGACGCCAGAGGCGTTGTAATGCAGGTGTTGCAAAAACCTGTCCAACATTGGCAGCGGGCTAAAAATATCAGAATGCCAGTATTTGGATTTGGAAGTTTGCGTCGTTGCTTCCGACGCCTGGATCAAGAGAGTCCGCCTAAAACAGAAGCAGGAGCTCTTCCCGGCTGAAGCCGGTCCTACGGGGTGCGCGGTGTGTCAGTTGATCGTTCCCACGCTCCGCGTGGGAATGCATCCCTTGACGCTCCGCGTCACTTAGCCTGTGGGACGCAGAGCGTCCGGGGCGGCATTACCACGCGGAGCGTGGGAACGATCGTAATGTCCTGACGGCGCGCTCGCCGCATCCATGCTACCCGGCCCACTGCGCAAGACCTGCGTTCAGCCTGCACCGAAGTCGCGTTTTATGGTGTTTGGACTACCGCGTAGAAGATCAAAGCAACGGCAAAAGCAGGAGCTCTTCCCGGCTGAAGCCGGTCCTACGGGGTGTCAGGTGCGTCAGTTGATCGTTCCCACGCTCCGCGTGGGAATGCATCCCTTGACGCTCCGCGTCACTTAGCCTGTGGGACGCAGAGCGTCCGGGGCGGCATTACCACGCGGAGCGTGGGAACGATCGTAATGTCCTGACGGCGCGCTCGCCGCATCCATGCTACCCGGCCCACTGCGCAAGACCTGCGTTCAGCCTGCACCGAAGTCGCGTTTTATGGTGTTTGGACTACCGCTTAGAAGATCAAAGCAACGGCAAAAGCAGGAGCTCTTCCCGGCTAAAGCCGGTGCTACGGGGTGCGCGGTGCGTCAGTTGATCGTTCCCACGCTCCGCGTGGGAATGCATCCCTCGACGCTCCGCGTCACTTAGCCCGTGGGACGCAGAGCGTCCGGGGCGGCATTACCACGCGGAGCGTGGGAACGATCGGAAGAAGGGCATCAGATTAGCGGAGATAAACCCTAAGAATCCCGTCTCAAATCCGGCGGAATCGGCAAATCTTCACGCAGCGGATCAGGCCGCTTGCCGCGCCCCTGACGGAACTGGCGAATCTGATAGACGTAGGCCAGCACCTGCGCCACCGCCAGGTACAACCCTGCCGGAATTTCTTGTTCCAGCTCGGTGCTGTAGTAGATCGAGCGCGCCAGCGCCGGCGACTCCAGCAGCAGGATCTGATGCTGGGCCGCTATCTCGCGGATCTTCAGCGCCAGGAAATCGCTGCCCTTGGCCAACAGCACCGGCGCCCCGCCCTTGTCCGCGTCGTATTTGAGTGCAACGGCATAGTGAGTCGGGTTGGTGATGATTACGTCGGCTTCCGGAATCGCCGACATCATCCGCCGCTGGGACATCTCGCGCTGCAGCTGGCGAATCCGCTGCTTGACCTCCGGCCGGCCTTCGTTGTCCTTGTGCTCGTCGCGCACTTCCTGCTTGGTCATCATCAGCTTGTTGCGTGCTTCCCACAGCTGCACCGGGACATCCACCGCTGCGATGATCAGCAGCCCGAACGACATCCACAGCGTGTTCCAGCCCACCAGTTGCAGGCTGTGGATGACCGCCATTTCCATGGGTTCGTGCGCGATGGCGAGCAGGTCGTTCTTGTCCTTCATCAACACCACGACCGCGACGATCAGCACGATGAAGAACTTGGCGAACGATTTGACCAGCTCGATGAGCGCCTTGGGCGAGAACATGCGTTTCAGACCGGCCGCCGGGTTCAGCCGACTGAACTTGGGCGCCAGCGAGCCCGCCGCGAACAGCCAGCCGCCCAGCGACACAGGCCCGACCAGGGCGGCGATGGTCAGCGCCACCAGCAGCGGCTGGATCGACCACAACGCCGCCTTGCCCGAAACCATCAGCATCAGCGTCATGCTGCGCTCGTCCATCAAGGTCTCGCGGGTGATGGTCAGGTTGTCGCGCATCAACTGCATCATCATCTCGGCCATCGAACCGCCGAATGCCAACAACCCGGCAGCACCGACCAGCATCACGACGACGGTGTTCAGTTCCTTGGAGCGGGCGATCTCGCCCTTCTCCCTGGCCTCACGTTTGCGTTTGTCCGTGGGGTCTTCTGTTTTGTCTTGACCGCTCTCGCTTTCAGCCATGTCAGCGCGCCTTGACCATGTCCCTGAGCAACTGCAAGGCGTCGACCGCCAGCGGTTGGTATTGAGTGAGAATGTCGCCGAGCGAGACCCACAGGACCCACATGCCCAGCACCAGCGTCAACGGAAAACCGATGGTGAAGATGTTCAGCTGCGGCGCCGCCCGGGTCATCACGCCCATCGCGATGTTGAGCACCAGCAACGCGGTGATCGCCGGCAGCACCAGAATCAGCGCCGCGCCGAGCACCCAGCCCAGGCGCAGCACCAGCTCCCAGAAATTGGCGAGCATCAGCCCCTCACCCACCGGCAGCGTGGTAAAGCTTTCGATCAGCACTTCGAACACCACCAGATGCCCGTTGGTGGAGAGAAACAGCAAGGTCACCAGCATCGTGAAGAACTGGCCGATCACCGCCACCGACACTCCGTTGATCGGGTCGATCATGGAGGCGAAGCTCATGCCCATCTGCACGGCGATGACCTGGCCGGCAATGACGAAGGCTTGAAAAAACAGCTGCAGCGACAGCCCGAACGCCGCGCCGATGATGATTTGCTCGGCGATCAGCAGCAACGCACTCAAGTCCAGCGCGTGAACCGGCGGCATCGGCGGCAGGCTGGGGGCGATCACGACGGTGATCGCCAGCGCCAGATAAAGACGCACACGGTTGGGGACCAGCGTAGTGCCGAAGATCGGCATGGTCATCAGCACCGCAGCGATCCGGAACAGCGGCAACATGAACGCCGCCACCCACGTGCTGATCTGCGTGTCGGTCAGCGCCAGCACAGGTTCCATTCGTGACTCAGCCGATGACTTGCGGAATGCTGGTGTACAGCGAAATGATGTATTCCATGAACGTGCGCACCAGCCACGGACCGATGACGATCAGGGTCACCAGCATCACCAGCAGACGCGGCAGGAAGCTCAAGGTCTGCTCGTTGATCTGCGTGGCCGCCTGAAACATCGACACGATCAGACCCACGATCAGACTGGGCACGACCAGAATGGCCACCATGGTGGTCGTCAACCACAACGCGCTGCGAAACAGATCGATTGCCACTTCCGGGGTCATGCTGCGCACTCCTCGTCAAACAGGTTCATACGCCACCGAAACTGCCGGCCAGCGTGCCGATGACCAACGCCCAGCCATCCACCAGCACGAACAGCATCAGTTTGAACGGCAGGGAAATGATCAGCGGCGAGAGCATCATCATACCCATGGCCATTAACACGCTGGCGACGATCAGGTCGATGATCAGGAACGGGATGAAAATCATGAAGCCGATCTGAAACGCAGTCTTGAGTTCGGACGTCACGAACGCCGGGACGATGATGGTCAGCGGCGCGGCATCGGGCGAAGCGATGTCAGTGCGCTTGGACAGGCGCATGAACAGCTCGAGGTCGCTGGACCGGGTCTGCGCCAGCATGAAGTCCTTGACCGGCACTTCCGCCTTGGCGACCGCATCCTGGGCCGTCAGTTTTTCGGCCAGATACGGTTGCAACGCGTCGGTGTTCACACGATCGAACACCGGCGCCATGATGAACAGCGTCAGAAACAGCGCCATGCCGGTCAGGATCTGGTTGGACGGCGTCTGTTGCAGGCCCAGCGCCTGACGCAGGATCGAAAACACGATGATGATGCGGGTGAAGCTGGTCATCAGCATGACGAACGCCGGAATGAAGCTCAGCGCCGTCATGATCAGCAGGATCTGCAGGCTGACCGAATACTCCTGCTGGCCGTTCGCGCCGGTACCCAACGTGATCGCCGGAATCGACAGCGGGTCGGCGCCGAACGCCAGCGGCGCTGCCAGCAACAACAGCAGCGTCAAAACAATGCGCATCAGTTCTTATCCTTCCGATCCGGGTTGCCGAAGCTGTCTTTACCCACGCGCTGCCCGCTCAGCCCTTTGTTGCCGAGCGCTTCCATCAACCGCCTGGCGAATTCCGGTGTGGCGTTCTGGCTCTCGGGCACTTCGACTGGCTCGTTCATGACGTGCAACGCCGTGATGCTGCCGGGCGATACACCCAGCAGCACTTGCTCGTTGCCGACCTGAACCAGCACCAGCCGATCGCGCGGACCCAGCGCCCGCGAGCCGACCAGTTCGATCACCTGATTACCCGCAGGGCCCGCGCGCTGAACCCGGCGCATGAGCCAGGCCAGCACGAAGATGAGGCCGATGATCAGCAGCAGACCCAGCACCAGTTGCAGCAACTGACCGCCGATGCCGCTGGTCAGCGCGCCGGCCACTTGCGGCGCGGCAGGCGCCGGAGTCGTCGCCGAGGCTGCAGCGGCAGGCGCCGCAGCGGGCGCTGCCGGATCGGCTGCCATCACCACCCAAGACATCGCCAGCAGCGGCAAGCCCGACAGCGTTCTCAGAAAACCGCTCATTCAGCGCAGCTTCTTGATGCGTTCACTCGGGCTGATCACGTCGGTCAGGCGGATGCCGAACTTCTCGTTCACCACAACCACTTCGCCGTGGGCGATCAGCGTGCCGTTGACCAGCACGTCCAGCGGCTCGCCCGCTAGACGGTCCAGCTCGATCACCGAGCCCTGGTTCAACTGCAGCAGGTTGCGAATGTTGATGTCGGTACTGCCCACTTCCATGGAAATCGACACCGGAATGTCGAGAATCACATCCAGGTTCGGGCCATCCAGCGAAACGGGAGCATTGTTTTTCGGCACGCTGCCGAACTCTTCCATCGCCATGCGATTGGTAGAGGAATGACCGGCATCGGCAGCCAGCAGTGCGTCGATGTCCGACTGACCACCCTCTCCGGCTTCGCCCAGCGCAGCCGCCCACTCATCGGCCAGGGCCTGATCGTCAGCGGAGTTCATATCGTTTTCATCAGCCATGGTTGTCCTCGGCGAGCATTGATTCGTTTACACAGCACATTCATTTGCTGACGACAAAGTGTCAGCGACGTTCTACCGGTTCGACCACTTGCAGGGCCAGATTGCCCTTGTGTGAACCGAGCTTGACCTTGAAGGACGGCACACCGTTGGCGCGCATGATCAGGTTTTCCGGCAGTTCCACCGGGATCACGTCACCGGGCTGCATGTGCAGGATGTCGCGCAGCTTGAGCTGACGACTGGCGACCGTGGCCCGCAAGGGCACCGAGACATCCAGTACGTCCTGCTTGAGCGCGTTGACCCAGCGTTCGTCCTGATCGTCGAGATCGGACTGGAAGCCGGCGTCGAGCATTTCGCGGACCGGTTCGATCATCGAGTACGGCATGGTCACGTGCAGGTCACCGCCACCGCCGTCCAGCTCGATGTGGAACGTCGACACGACGATCGCCTCGCTCGGGCCGACGATGTTGGCCATGGCCGGGTTCACTTCCGAGTTGATGTACTCGAAGTTCACTTCCATGATCGCCTGCCAGGCTTCTTTCAGGTCAATGAAGGCCTGATCGAGCACGATCCGCACCACGCGCAGTTCGGTCGGGGTGAATTCACGCCCTTCGATCTTGGCATGACGGCCGTCGCCACCGAAGAAGTTGTCCACCAGTTTGAACACCAGCTTGGCGTCCAGGATGAACAACGCGGTGCCGCGCAGCGGTTTGATCTTGACCAGGTTCAGACTGGTCGGCACGTAGAGCGAGTGCACGTATTCGCCAAACTTCATCACCTGCACCCCGCCCACCGCCACGTCGGCAGAACGACGCAGCAGGTTGAACATGCTGATGCGGGTATAGCGGGCGAAACGCTCGTTGATCATTTCCAGGGTCGGCATGCGTCCGCGGACGATGCGGTCCTGGCTGGTCAGGTCATAACTTTTGACGCTGCCCGGTTCGATGACGCTTTCGGTCTGCACCAGACCATCGTCCACGCCATGCAACAGCGCGTCGATTTCATCCTGGGACAGCAGGTCTTGCACGGCCATGTCGTGGTCCTACTGCAGTACGTAGTTAGTGAAGAGTACTTGTTCGATGACGCTCTTGTTCAGCTCTTTCTGGCCCACTTCCTGGACCACGGCAGCGGCTTTCTGGCGCAGCATCTCCATGCCCACCGGTGTGGCGATGGTATCGAACGGCTGACCGGAGAACATCATCACCAGGTTGTTGCGGATAACCGGCATGTGCACCTTCAGCGCTTCGAGATCAGCGTGATCGCGGGCCAGCAGCGTAATGCTGACCTGCATGTATCGCTGACGACCGTTGACGTTGTAGTTAACGACAAAGGGTGGCGTGAGAGGTTCGAAAATCGCTTCCTTCTTGACGTTGGCAGCCTCGGCGGCAACGGCAGGATCAGGCTTGCTCTCGGACTTGTGCATGATGAACCAGGTGGCACCGACCGACAGACCGATGGCCAGCAGCAAACCCACCACAACCAGAATGATGATCTTGAGCTTGCCTTTCTTTGCGGGGTCTTTAACTGCGTCGTCGCTCTTCGCCATGCCAATAATCCGTCACTATCCAAGGGGTTCAGTGTTGCGTGACAGAGCAGGAGCAAGGGTTGTGCCACAAGTGCAGCTGCAAGCTATAAGCTTCAAGCGACAAGTAAAAGCAGAAGCGGCGAGGCTGAAGAAATTGACATTCCCCAGACACCCGCCGCTTTTGATCTTGCCTTTACTTGCCGCTTACAGCTTGCAGCTTAAAGCTGCTCTTAAGCGTAATAATCGACCGCGCTGGAACCCACCACCGTCAACGGCGCATTCGCTGCTGCAGTCGCCGCGTCGACCGGCGCGCCGTCAGCGATCAGGTCGCTGCCGCCGTTTGCCCTGCCGGTGCCATTGCCGCGCTGATTGTCACCGCCCGATTGCTGTTGCGCCTGTTGCTGCATGTTGCGTGACTGGTCGGACACATTGACGTCAACCTGGCCCATGCCCTGCTGAACGAACGAATCACGCAGGCGCGACATCTGGCTTTCCAGCGCTTCGCGCACGCCGACATGGGCGCTCATGAACGTCACCTGAGTCTGCTGATCCGCCGCCATATTGACACGGATGTCCAGCCGTCCCAGCTCAGCCGGTTCGAGCTGGATATCAGCCTGCTTGAGGTTCTGGCTGGACAGGTACATCACGCGGTTGACGACACCTTCAGTCCAGCCGCCCTGATTCATCGCCAGCGGTTGATTGAGCAGAGGCGTGGCCGGTGCTGCACCGGTCTTCGCCTGCGCGGCTTGCGACAAGGCCGCCAGACGCTCAGCGAAATTGTCCACCCGCGTATCGGCGCTCGCACCCTTCACGTCTTTCAGTCCGTCAGCCAGCAAACCACTGAACGCCTTGTCACCACCGCCTTCCGTGGTGCTGTCGTCCACGGGTTTATCCCCCAGTGCTGACAGGTTATTGGCGAGCAGCTGCGAAGGATCGACATTGGGGTCTTGCTTGCCGGAGGTTTTGCCGGCATCCGCCGTCGCGCCTGTGGTTTTCGCCGCCTGCTGGGCTTTGTTTTCCAGCGCGACCTGAACGGCGGTCAGGCCTTCGAGCGGATCGGCCGAGGGGTCGAACTTCTCGTCGGTCGCATCAGTAGGTGCCTGCACAACTGGTGCTGCAATGACCGGCGCAGCATTGGCCAGCAGCGCCGGATCGACCACCGGCTGCTGTTCAGGCTGCTGCGCAACAGGCAGCTCAGGCTGGACAGGCGGCGTGACGACCAGACTCGGATCGAGCGTCGGGTCTGGCACTGCGGCGGCCACTGCGGCAGCGGCAGCGCCGTCGGCCGTGCTCGAGGTGTCATCCTCGTCGCTGTCGTCGCGGGTGTCTTTGTCGCTTCCGCTGTCGTTCTTGCCAGAGACTGCTTTGGCAGGCAAGCCTTTGCCGTTATCGGCAACGGTCTTGTCGGGGGCGGCAGACGAATTGCTGGCGGCGTGCTTGTTGTCCGCTGCCGAACTCTTGGCGCTGGAAGGCTTGGACGGGCTGTCATCGACGCCGTTCGCCTTGGGCGCAGCCTGCCTGGCGAACACGTCAGAGAAGCTGGAAGTGTTGTCCTTGACGGGGTCCGGCGCCTTCGCCGTGGTGGTGGCACTGGCTTTCTGGGCTTTGGCAGCCGTCAGAGCAGTCAGTAATGGGTTGTTGGCGAGGGCCATGTTGATCTCCGCAAGAGCACGATTGCACAGAGACAAAGCAAATGGCGGGCCAGTTTTGGAAAATCGGAAAAAGCCGGCTCAGTGGCCGGACAGGCAGGTGTGCAACTCTTGATCGAAAAATGCCCGCACGAGGCGAAATTCTTCTTCGATCGCTGCCACCATTCTCTGGACTTCGTCGTCACTGACCGGGACGGAAGCGCGACCGGCGTCTTCCAGCTCACGGCACAGTTCGGAGAGTCGCGTCGCACCCATGTTGCCGCTGCTGCCCTTGAAGCTGTGCGCCATCATGCCCAGCTGTCGAAGCGCCTCCCCCGACATTGGTCTCACACCTGGCGCGAGCATCAGACGGTTCAATTCCCCAATGCGCTCCTCGGAATCCTTGATGAACACTTCCAGCAGCCTGGGGTATTCGCCGTCCATCACCTCGCGCAGCGTACTCAGCGCGGCCACATCCACATGTTCAGTCAACTTGTTCACTCCTTGATCAAGAATCGCGGATTATGCCAGACCCTCCCAGGCGAATTCCACGCTGGCCGTGCGGCCTCCGTCGGTCCACTGACAGCGGTCACTGAGCTGTCTTACCAGGGACAGTCCGCGGCCTGACAACTGGTTCACCGCGGGCGGCAGTGACAGCACATGGCAGGCATCGAAACCGGCGCCGCTGTCCTGAACGCTGATGGTCAGGCGCCCGCCACTGCCCGCCGGAATCACCTGAAAAGCGATGCGAATGAAGCCGTCCTGCAATGCATCCAGTCGCTCGGCCCGCAGTGTGTAATAGAGGCCGAACCCTTCGGCGTCGCGCTTGAGCGCCGAATTCAGCCCCAACACGCCATGCTCCAGCGCATTGCTGTACAACTCGGAAAGCACAATATACAGCTCGCTGCTCTGCAAGCGCAGGCCATGAACTTCTTGCAGCAACTGCAGCAGATACGGCAGCGGGTTGAAGCGCTTGAGCGTCGAGGCACGAAACTCGAAGCTGGCGCCCCAGTCCAGCGGGCTGGAGTCGCCGCTGTCGGTGTAGATGACCGACGGCGGGCCGAGCAGATCCGGCTCGGTGTAAGCGACCTCGACCATGCTGACGTCGTCGCGGGCCTGCCCACGAAATCGCGCCAGCGCCCACTGAACCTCTTCGATGAGCAACGCCGGGTTGCGGTTGGTCACCAGCACATTCTGCAGACGCCGGGCGCCGAACAGCTCGCCGCTCTCATCGGTGCTGTCGACCACGCCGTCGGAAAGCAGAAACACCCGGTCGCCAGCACCAAAGGGATAAACCTGGGTGTTGTCGTCGAAACTGCCCGCGCTCAGCACGCCCAGCGGCACGTGAGTCGACACCAGAGGCGTGTGCGGCCGGCCGTCGCCGTGCAGCAGATAAGCGTCCGGCAACCCGCCATTCCAGACTTCCACCAGTTGCTGTTTGAAGTTCACGCAGATCAGCGCGGCGCAGCAGAACATGTCCACCGGCAGAATGCGCTTGAGCTTGGCGTTCATCTCACGCAGCGTTTCCGGCAGGCCATAACCTTTGGCAGTCATGCCGTAGAACACTTCGGCCAGCGGCATGGCGCCCACCGCGGCAGGCAGACCGTGTCCGGTGAAGTCGCCCAACAGCAGGTGCATGTTGCCCGACGGTGCCCAGGCGGCGAGCAACAGGTCACCGTTGAACAACGCATAAGGCGACTGCAGGTAACGGATATTCGGCGCGCTCAGGCAACCGGAGTGCGCGACCTGGTCGAACACGGCCTTGGCAACGCGTTGCTCGTTGAGCAGGTATTTGTGGTGGCGCGTGATCATGTCGCGCTGCTGCAGAACGGTCTCCTGCAGCAGGCGCAGGCGGTTCATCGCGTTGATCTTCGCCGCCAGCACGATCGGGTTGTACGGTTTGGCGACGAAGTCGTCGCCGCCGGCGTCGAGGCAACGGGCGAGGTCCTCGCCTTCGGTCAGCGAGGTCAGAAAGATGATCGGCACCAGCGACTCGCCGGCCAGCTCCTTGATCCGCCGCGCAGCTTCGAAGCCATCCATCACCGGCATCATGGCGTCCATCAGCACCAACTGCGGACGCCTGCGTTCGAACAGGCCGACGGCTTCGGCGCCATCACTGGCCGCGAGCACGTCATGGCCCTGCCGGCTGACGATCGCCGACAGCAGCATGCGGTCACTGGCGTTGTCGTCGGCGATCAGAACCGTCAGGCGTTCAGCCGCAGACAGCGCCATCAGCCGATGTTGAAAAGTTTGGAGAAGTTGGAAATCGCGAGGATTTTGACGACGTCGGGGTTGCAGTTTGCCAGCCGTACATCCGCCCGTTCGCCGCCAGCGTGGTCACGCAGCAGCAGGAGCATGCCCAGCGCCGAACTGTCCAGATAATTGGTTTCTTTCAGGTCGACCACGTACCGCTTCGCCTTGGTTTCTTTCTCATAGGCTCCGCGAAAATCCTGATGCGTCGAAAAATCGAAGCGTCCCTTGATCTTGATGGTCAGTTGCTGCTCGTCGGGGGAACGATCGGAGGTTACTGACATAGGCAAATCCCTTGTATGAAACAGCGTCGGACGCTTGAAGTTTTAGCACTGCTTGAGAGGCGCGGCAAATGGTTGGTGATTTGTGCGCAGATGAAAAGAGCGGCATGAGCGGTGCGGGCGCGCCCGGTCGATCGGTCAATCAGAACGCATCGTGCCTGGGCAGGCGCTGGGACAGCTCGTCCAGCAGTTTCTGCTCGCGCTTGTCTTCCAGCGCGCGGGCTTCGTCGATGTAGCGTTGCACCAGCTTGCGCAGTCCCTCAACGCGGGCGTAAGCCTTTTGCCATTCGCCGCGGGCCTTGTTCAGGTTGTTCTGATGCCAGTTCAGGCTCTGCCGCTGCTGCGCAACCGCCGTTTCCAGCTGATTGAGAAAGCGCTGGTAATTCATCAGCCACTGGCCCGACACGCCGTGAGCGCCTTTGTCGATCCATTGTTGCTGATAATCCGAGCGGAATTTCTCCAGCTCACCCAGTTTGGTTTCGGCAATTCGCACCTGACCCTGGAAATGCCCCAGACGCTGCACGGCGGTCTTTTCGGCCTTTTCGGCCATTTCCACCACCGGCGCCAGACGGGATGCGCGGCTCTGCGCCATGGGCTATCAACCCCCGCCCTGGGGATTGAAGATCTTCGCCAGCTGCTCTTCGCTGCTCTGCATGCTTTCGTTGTCGTGCAGACCCTGGCGCAAGTACTTCACCAGTTGCGGCTGCAAGTTGATGGCAAGGTCGGTCTCGCGATCACCGCCGGCCACATAAGCGCCAACACTGATCAGGTCGCGGCTCTGCTGATAGCGCGACCACAACTGCTTGAAATATTGCGCCTGAACCATGTGCTGCGGATCGACCACCGATGGCATGACCCGGCTGATCGAGGCTTCGATGTCGATGGCCGGGTAATGCCCCTCCTCCGCCAGCCGCCGGGAGAGCACGATGTGACCGTCGAGCACGCCCCGCGCCGAGTCGGCGATCGGGTCCTGCTGATCGTCGCCTTCGGACAGAACGGTATAAAACGCGGTGATCGAGCCACCACCTTTCTCGGCATTACCGGCGCGCTCGACCAGCTTGGGCAGCTTGGCGAACACTGAAGGCGGATAGCCCTTGGTCGCGGGCGGCTCGCCGATGGCCAGTGCGATCTCCCGCTGCGCCTGGGCGAAACGGGTCAGCGAATCCATCAACAGCAGGACATTCTTGCCCTTGTCACGAAAATATTCGGCTATTCGCGTGCAATACATGGCCGCGCGCAAACGCATCAGCGGGGCATCGTCGGCAGGCGACGCCACCACCACCGAGCGCTTGAGGCCTTCTTCGCCCAGGATGTGCTCGATGAACTCTTTCACCTCGCGGCCCCGTTCGCCGATCAGACCGACGACGATGATGTCGGCCTCGGTAAAGCGGGTCATCATGCCCAGCAGCACACTCTTACCCACACCGGTACCGGCGAACAGACCCAGACGCTGACCGCGCCCGACGGTCAGCAATCCGTTGATGCAACGAATGCCCACGTCCAGCGGCACGCTGATCGGATCGCGCTTGAGCGGGTTGATGGTCGGGCCGTCCAGCGGCACCCAGTCTTCGGCCTTCATGCCGCCCTTGCCGTCCAGCGGCCGACCCGCGCCGTCGAGGACGCGACCGAGCATGGTCATGCCCATGGGCAGACGGCCAGTGTCCGGCAACGGAACGACTCGCGCGCCAGGGGCGATGCCGGCGACGCTGCCCACTGGCATCAAGAACACTTTGCCGCCGGCAAAGCCCATGACTTCGGCTTCGACTTCCACCGGATGATGGCTGTCGTCGTTGATCACTACGCAGCGGCTGCCCATGGCGGCGCGCAGACCTTCAGCTTCAAGCGTCAGGCCCACCATGCGCAACAGCCTGCCCTCGACCACCGGCTGCACAGGCAGACGGATGGCGTCAGCGTACGTGCTCATACGCTTGCCGAAACTGGTGCGCTCAAGACGCATCGCTGGCTTCCGCCCTGCTCAGGCTCTGTTCTTCCGCGCTTTTGATCGCCGCTTCGAGGTCGACACTCACGTCGGGCATTGCCGGGTGCAGCGCCTGCTCGTGCAGTTGGTCGAACATTTTCGCAATCGCCACGCTCAAGCGCGTCTCGATGGACGCATCGATGCGGCTGTGCTCCGTCTCGACCCGGCAACCACCGGGCTGCAGGGTGTCGTCTTCGAGGATGCGCCAGTTCTCTTCATGACGCTCGCGCAGGGCTTTGACCTGGGCGAAATCCTGGGAATTGACCAGAATGCGCACGTTATTGGCGCCCATCGGCAGCAGCCGCAGGGCATCCTGCAGCACCTTGCCGATCTGGCCGGATTCGGTTTTCAGCTCACGCTGGATCACTTCGCGGGCCAGATGCTCGACCAGTTGAACCAGCGACTTCTCGATCTGCGCGTCCTGATCGGCGATGGGCTCGAACAGGTGACTCATCAGGGTTTCCAGACTCTCGAGCTTGGCCGCCAAAGCCGCGTCCGCCTCCTGACGCACTTTGAGCTGGGCGCTGTGAAAGCCGTCTTTCTCGCCAATGGCAAAGCCTTCGTTGTAAGCGTCCTGGCGGATGCTTTCCAACTCTTCCAGCGTCAGTGGCTGGACTTCCTCCAGCGGCACTTCTTCGCTTTCGGCCAGCTCCGGCTCTTCAACCGGCTCAGGCTCGGGTGCTTCCACATGAGGATCGAAGCTGGGCAGCGCCCAGACGTCCAGACTGCTGGCATCCTTGGCGCGGATGAGCTCGCTGGGTGCTGCTTTATCGGAGCTGAACATCGACTGCACCTGTTGTTAAATCATTTCCTCGCCACCTTTGCCGCCGAGAACGATTTCCCCGGCCTCCGCCATACGACGGGCAATGGTGAGGATTTCCTTCTGGGCCGCTTCCACGTCGCTGACGCGAACCGGACCCTTGGCTTCCAGGTCGTCGCGCAACAGTTCGGCAGCACGCTTGGACATGTTCTTGAAAATCTTTTCCTTGATCGCGTCGTCCGAGCCTTTCAATGCCAGTACCAGTACATCGGAGGAGACCTCACGCAACAAGGCCTGAATGCCACGGTCGTCGACGTCAGACAGGTTGTTGAAGACGAACATGAGGTCTTCGATCTGTGTCGACAGGTCTTCGTCCACTTCGCGGATGGAGTCCATGAGCTGGCCTTCGATCGAACTGTCGAGGAAGTTCATGATGTCCGCGGCACGCTTGATACCACCCAATGTCGTACGCGACGTGTTGGCATTGCCCGAGAACTGCTTCTCGAGGATCTGGTTCAATTCTTTCAGCGCCGCTGGCTGAACGGTGTTCAACGAGGAGACGCGCAGGATGATGTCCAGACGCACCTTGTGGTCGAAATGGCTCAGCACTTCACCGGCCTGGTCGGCGTCCAGATACGCGACGACGATGGCCTGGATCTGCGGGTGCTCGTAGCGGATGACGTCCGCGACGGCGCGCGGTTCCATCCACTTCAGGCTGTCCAGACCGCTGGTGTTGCCGCCCAGCAGAATGCGGTCGATCAGGCCGTTGGCCTTGTCCTCGCCCAGCGCCTGGGTCAGCATTTTGCGGATGTAGCCGTCCGAGCCGATGCCCACGCCGGTCTGATCGCCGACCACGTCGACGAACTCGCTCATCACCTGCTCCACCTGCTCGCGGTGCACATTGCGCATCTGCGCCATGGCCACACCGACGCGCTGAACCTCTTTAGGGCCCATGTGGCGCAGAACCTGGGCGGCGTCAGTCTCACCCAGGGTGAGCAGCAGGATCGCAGCCTTATCGACGCGGCTCAGTTTGACCGCAGCAGCACGACTATCACTCATCTGTGTTGATCCACTCTTTTACGACCTGAGCCACCCGAGCCGGGTCTTCAGCCACCAGGCTCTTGATTGCGTTGAGCTGCGCGTCATAACCCTCGCTCGGGCTAGGCAGCAGAATGCTTTGCGGACCGCCCAGACTCACGCGGTCGTTTGCCAGTTCGCCATCCAGACCCACCATGCCGCCCAGTTCGACGTCACCGTCGGCCATCTTGCTCTTCGGATTGGTGATGTTGTTCAGCACCGGACGCAGCACACCGAACACCAGCACCAGGATGAAGATCACACCCATGGCCTGCTTGAGAATGTCCCAGAACCAGGGTTGCGAGTAGAACGGAATATCCGGAATCACTTCACCACGGTCAGTCGAGAACGGCACGTTGATCACGCTGACGCTGTCACCGCGGCTGGCATCGAAGCCCACGGCGTCCTGCACCAGACGCGTAAAGCGCGCCAGCTGGTCGGCAGTCCACGGCACCATGGTGGTTTCACCGTTGGCCGGGTTGACCTTGACCTGATCGTCGACCACCACCGCTACCGACAGGCGATTGATCTTGCCCTGCTGTTGTTTGGTGTGGCTGATGGAACGGTCCAGCTCGAAGTTCTTGGTCGACTGGTTACGCTTGTCCGACGGATAAGGCGCAAGCATCGGCTGACCGGTGGCCGGGTCCATGATCTGCTGACCGTTGGCGTCCAGCAGCGGCTGACCTGGGGCGATCGGACCGGTTGCGCCAGCAGCACCGGCGGCAGCGTTCTGAGGCGCAGTGGCCGGGCCAGGCGGCTGGTTGCTCAGAGCACCCGGAACGCCTTGCGGACCGCTGCTGCTGGAGCGTTGTTCGTTGACGGTCTGCTCGCTGCGCAGTGCCGGCTGATCAGGGTTGAAGCTTTCGGCGGTGGATTCGACCGCGCTGAAATCGACGTCAGCCGAGACTTCAGCCTTGTAGCGGTCATTGCCCAGCACCGGTTGCAGGATGTTCTGTACACGCTGGGTCAGCATGGTTTCCATGCGACGGGTGTAATCGAATTGCTTGCCGGCCATGGTCAGTTCGGAGTTTTCCGCCTGATCGGACAGCAGATTGCCTTTCTGATCGACGACCGTGACCTGAGACTTGGTCAGCTCAGGAACACTGGTCGCCACCAGATTGACGATGGCGGCAACCTGACCTGGCTCAAGCGAGCGACCGGCGTACATTTCCACCAGCACCGAGGCGGTGGGCTTGCGGTCGTCACGCACGAACACCGAGCTTTTCGGGATCGCCAGGTGCACGCGAGCGGCCTTGATGTTGTTCAGGCTGGAAATGGTGCGCGCCAGTTCGCCTTCCAGACCACGGCGATAACGCGTGGCCTCCATGAACTGGCTGGTGCCCAGGCCCTGATCCTTGTCCAGGATCTCGAAGCCGACGTTGCCGTCGGTCTGCGCGATTCCAGCGCCGGCCAGCTTGATGCGGGCACGGGACAAGTCGTCGGACTTGACCAGCAGCGCGCCGGAGTTGGGCTCGACGGTGTAAGGAATGTCGGCCTGCGCCAGCGTATCCATCACCTGCTTGGTGTCCATGCCCGACAGGCTGCCATACAGCGGCTTGTAGTCCGGCTGTTGCGACCAGAGCACGACGGCAAAACCAATCGCCACGCTGGCGGCCAGACCGACCATGAGGCCGACCTGACGCAGCATGGTCATCTCGGAAAGATTTTGCAGGAACGCCAAACCGAACATCGGCGGTTTGCTTCCTGTCGCACCTGCCTTGGCAGGTACGTTATCGGCGACGGCTTCAGCCATGACTTAAATCGTCCTCAAACCGGCATTTGCATGATGTCTTGGTACGCCTGAACCAGCTTGTTGCGCACCTGGGTCAGCGCCTGAAACGAAACGCTGGCTTTCTGCGAGGAGATCATCACGTCAGTGAGATCCACACCGCTCTTGCCCATCTCGAAAGCAGTCGCCAGCTGGTTGGATGCCTGCTGGGTGTCGTTGACCTTGTTCACGGCCATGCCGAGCATGTCGGAAAAGCTGCTTGCACCCACTTGTTCCGGAGCCGCGATGGCTTTGGGTCTGGCCATGGCGTCCATCTGCATGGAGCGCATGTCCAACATCAAGCGATTAAATTCAACACCTTGGTTCATGGACGTCTCTCTCAAAAGGGCCGCAAATTTTTGACACGGATTCAGCGGTTACCCATGTAGTAGCAACAACGGTGCCAGACCAATAGCGGCACATTGCCACCTTTCAATGAAAGTATTGAGGTGTTAAGGACGGAGCATTTGGAACGGCAGGCGCGCTGGCCTGCCACCGCGGTTCGCCAGTCACAAGAGAGGTGGCTGACACGGCGCAATCGCAGGCAAGCACGCTTCTACAGGGCTTATTTCATTCAGCTGGCGAACAGATAACCTTCGACATCCATCCCTGCATCGCGCATCTGCGCCAGTTTGTAGCGCAGGGTGCGCGGGCTGATGCCCAGGCGCTCGGCGGCTTCCTTGCGGCGGCCGCGCTCGGCGCGCAGGGTGTCGATGATCATCTGAAACTCGCGGCGACGCAGATCCTCTCCCAGGGCACCGGCCTGCTCAGCGCCACCCACCTCCGGTGACGAATCCATGACGCTGGACGTTGTCGGCACGCCGGGCAAAACCTGAAGGACAGGGGCAGCGGCCGGGATCGACGCGAAAGTGATCGGCCCGGCCAGACAGAAGTCCTGCGCCTGAATCACCCCGCCCTGCTGCAGAATGAGTGCGCGCTGCACGGCGTTGTCCAGTTCTCGAACATTGCCCGGCCAGCTGTATTCGACCAGACACTTTTGCGCATCGGCCGACAAACGAACCGGCGCGTGCTTCATTTTATTGACGTGCTTGGCGAGCAATCGCTCAGCCAGCGGCAGGATATCGGCGGGCCGCTGACGCAACGCCTGCCACGCCAGCGGAAACACCGACAGCCGGTAGAACAAGTCTTCACGGAAGCGCCCCGCCGCCACTTCGCCCGCCAGATCACGGTTGGTGGTCGCCAGCACGCGGATGTCCAGCTCGATCGGCTTGCGCGCACCGACGCGCTCCACTTCCCGCTCCTGCAGCACGCGCAGCAACTTGGCCTGCAGCCCCATCGGCATCTCGGAAATTTCGTCGAGCAGAATCGTGCCGCCGTCAGCCTGCTCGAACTTGCCCGCCTGCGCGGCAATGGCGCCGGTGAACGAGCCTTTTTCATGGCCGAACAACGTCGCTTCGAGCATGTTGTCCGGAATCGCCGCGCAATTGATGGCAATGAAGGGTTTGCCGGCGCGCGGCGATTGCTGATGAATGAACCGCGCCAGCACTTCCTTGCCCGTCCCCGACTCGCCGGAGATCAGCACGGTGGAATCGCTCTTCGCCACGCGGCTGGCCAGATTGAGCAACTGCACGCTGGCAGGCTCGACGGCAATCGGACCCTCGCCGTCAGCTGGCCCGAGTCGACCCAGCGCGTGACGCGCCACCAGCGCCAGCAGCGCCTTGGGTTCGAACGGCTTGACCAGATAATCGGCGGCGCCTTGACGCATGGCTTCCACCGCACGATCGACCGCGCCGTGGGCCGTCATCAACAGCACCGGCAATTGCGGGTAGCGGCTGCGCAACTGCGCCAGCAGCTGATGACCGTCCATGCCAGGCATGTTGACGTCGCTGACCACCAGACTGAATGACGCCTCGCCCGCAGCCTGCAGCGCTTCTTCGGCCGAGCCGACAGCCTGATAATCGTGACCGGCCAGCTCGAGCGTTTCGCCCAGGGCTTCGCGCAGGGAATGATCGTCCTCGACCAGCAATACCTTGATCGTCATGAATAATTACCCGTCCCGCCGGTGCCCGGAACCAGCGGCAAGGAAACGATGGCACAGGTGCCGCGCCCCGGACGCGAACGGAATTGCACCTGCCCCTGGTGAGCGCGAGCAACCGCCATGACCACAGCCAGTCCCAGACCGGTTCCGGTGGTTTTGGTGGTGAAGAAAGGCTCGCCGATACGCGCCAGCGCCGCAGGCTCGATGCCGCTGCCGCTGTCACTGATGCACACCCGCAGCCTGTTGCCGCGGTTGTACGCATGAATCTTGACGCGCGCCTGACCGGCACTCGCCTGCACCGCATTTTCGATAAGGTTGAGCAGCGCGCCGACCAGCGTGTCGCGATTGCAGAGCAGTTCGCCGTGCGGGCTGTTGCACTGCCAGCGCACGGCGACATCGCGTACGTGCGTCTGCGCAGCGGACTCCAGCGCCGACACCAGCGCCGCCGGACTGACACGGTCGGTCAGCGGCAGCTCGCCACGGGCGAACACCAGCATGTCACGCACTTGATGCTCAAGCTCATGCAGCCGCTCTTTGAGCCGCCCGGCAAACCGTTGCTGGGTCTCGACATTCAGCGCCTGCTCTGTCAAATGGCTGGCGTAGATCATGGCCGCCGACAAGGGCGTGCGGATCTGATGGGCGAGCGAGGCCACCATGCGCCCCAGCGACGACAAACGTTCATGACGCGCCAGCTGGCTTTGCAGATGACGGGTTTCAGTCAGGTCGTTGAGCAGCACCAATTGCCCGGGCTCGGCGTCCAGCGAACGCGTCGCGATCGACAGCCGACGACCGTCCTTGAGGGAAATTTCATGGCCGTCGTCTTCGCGCGGAGCGAAGCAGCGGGTGATGACATGACGCCAGAGCATGCCCACCAAAGGCTCTCCGAGCAGGTCGCACGCTGCCGGATTGGCTTCGCGGACCATCCCGGTGCCGTCAATGACGATGACGCCACCCGGCAGCAAGTCCAGCAGGTTCTGCAGACGGTTGGCCAAACGCTCCTTCTCCGCCAGCTCTTGCATGCGCTGAGCACTGACCACCGCCAGTTCGCCCTTGAGCTCGGTGACGCGGGCTTCCAGCAAGCTGTACGAGTCAGTCAGCTGCGTCGACATCTGATTGAACCACGCGAAAGCATGTTCGAGCCCTTGCGGATTTTCCACTTCCAGGGACGGCTGCACGTGCGAACCCGCCGGTAAGACAGGTTCGGAAGACATCTGAGCGGCCTGAGGCATAGTTGATCTCTCGTGTGGCGAACCGTCAGTAAACGGTGTGATACACGAGACTTAGCAATCCTCATGCCGAAAAAAAACCGCTGAAAAATCAGCGGTTTGTTTTTCAGGGCGTCAAACGAGTGTCAGTCGTCGCCCTGATCGTCCCCTTCACGGCGGCTCATTCCATACTTTCGCATCTTCTCCACCAGCGTGGTACGGCGGATGCGCAGACGCTCGGCGGCGCGTGCCACAATGCCGTTGGCATCGTCGAGCGCCTGCTGGATCAGCCCCTGCTCCAGACCACCGAGGTAATCCTTCAGGTCAAGGCCTTCCGGAGGCAGCATGGCACCGTTGGCGAAATTGGGCGTATGACCGTTGATGGCCACACGCTCTTCCAGATCACTGCGCAGACTGTCGACCAACTGCTCGTCTTCGTCGTCAACGTAGCGGAATTTCTTAGGCAGCTCGGCCACGCCGATCACGCCATATGGATGCATGATCGCCATGCGCTCGACCAGGTTGGCCAGCTCCCGCACATTGCCCGGCCAGCCATGACGGCACAGCGACATGATTGCGGCGGAATTGAAACGGATCGAACCGCGCTTCTCGTGCTCCATGCGCGAGATCAGTTCATTCATCAGCAGCGGAATGTCTTCCACACGCTCGCGCAGCGGCGCCATTTCAATTGGGAACACGTTGAGACGGTAGTAAAGGTCTTCGCGGAAGCCACCGCTCTCGATCATGTCTTCGAGATTCTTGTGGGTGGCGGCAATGATGCGCACGTCGACGCTCTGCGTCTTGTTGCTGCCCACGCGCTCGAAGGTGCGTTCCTGCAGCACGCGCAGCAGCTTGACCTGCATCGGCAGCGGCATGTCACCGATTTCATCGAGGAACAGCGTACCGCCATTGGCGAGCTCGAAACGTCCCGCACGACTGGTGATCGCACCGGTGAATGCGCCCTTCTCGTGACCGAACAGTTCGCTCTCGAGCAATTCGGCGGGAATGGCGCCGCAGTTGACCGGCACGAAAGGCGCGTCGCGGCGCTTGGAGTGATAGTGCAGGTTGCGCGCGACCACTTCCTTGCCGGTACCCGATTCGCCAAGGATCAACACACTGGCGTCGGTGTCGGCCACTTGCTGCATCATCTGGCGGACATGCTGAATGGCCCGGCTGGTGCCGACCAGACTGCGGAAAAGATTGGGCTCGCGCTGGCGGCCACGCTCACGGGCCTGATCGTACATCTCGCGATAGACCTGGGCGCGGTGCAGGGAATCCAGCAGCTTGCTGTAGCTGGGCGGCATTTCGACGGTAGACAAAACCCGCCGACGCAGGTCTTCTGCGAGCTCGACAGAAGAATTTTCGCCCATCAGCAGAACCGGAAGGAACTCATCCCATGCAGCGATGGTCTTAAGCAGCCCTTGGAGACTGCCCGGCGTATTGACAGAGCCGACCAGTACGCAAAGGACTTCCCGAGTGGATGCCAGAGAGCCCACCACTTGCTGCCAGTCAGTGCTGGAGCAGGAGAGGTTCTCATCGCCGAGAAAATTCAGAATCACCGCCATGTCACGGCGGCGCTGGCTATCGTCATCGATCAGCAGAATTTTGATTTCACGCCACATGCAATAGCAACTTCCCTAGTCAACTCGATGCCCATTCAGGGGCAAGCTTGGCTTATGTATGGTCCGCAGAGACGCCACAGAAACCAGAAATTAGTGAACATCACTAGTTAAGTCAAAAAACCGTACACAGTCAATTTTATGGCGCACAAAATTTTTCGATCAACCAAGCGTCAACCAAACAGATGGTAAACCTTTGCAGCGCTTTTCGCTCGCTGGATCTGCGACATTTCATCGACAATCGCCTGACGTTCGCCCACGGCGACGTCAATCATCTGCCTGTACACGCCCAGCAGCTCCTCCAGATTGCTGCGCAACTCAGGCTCATCGTCGCTCGCCTGACTGATCACTTCATCGACACAGGCACGGCAGGCCAGATCGAGTTGGCCGATCGCCTCCCAATCGCGCTGAGCGAGAGCATCGACCAAGGCCTCACGGGTTTCTTCGATTCGCTTGAGTGCAACACTCATGGTGGTCTCCTTACAGCGCGGGTTGCTGTTCGCCGATGGCATCCCAACCTTCTTTGACGGTGGTCAGCAATTCACTGACCTCGTCGAGGATGCGGGGATCGGACTTGATATTGGCCTGAGCCAGACGCTTCATCATGTACACGTAGAGATTGTCGACGTGGGCCAGTTCTTCTGCCTGCTTTTCCATGTCCAGCCCTTCGCGCAGGCCACCGATGATCTCGATCGCCTTGCCGATGAGGACGCCCTTGGCCGGCACATCCTTGCGACCGATGGCGCCTTTGGCCTGGGCAATACGATCCAGGCCGGCTTCCATCAGCATTTGTACCAGCCGATGCGGGGTCGCCACGGCGGTCTGGGCTTGTGAATTGACCTTCTGATACTGCCGAAGGGCTGCCATACGGTTCATGTTCTTACCTCGCACAACTCGAAGTTTTCTATATTCAGGGTATCGACACGGCCTGAAAAAACTTTAAGGCCAGATGCCAAAAACCCGGCACTTGGGCCGGGTCTCTGAGCGGTCGTCAACGATCAGCTCTTGGACGCATTGAGCGAGTCGAAGAACGAGGTGATGCTGGTCGCCGAGGCCTTGAGTTGTCCGACCAGCAAGTCCATTGCGTTGTACTTGGCCGTCAAGGTCGCAGTCAGCGTCGTGACGCGCAAGTCCAGGGCAGTCTGCTGAAGCTGAAGATCATTCTGCTGTTTGTTCAGGCTGGTGGTGCGCGTCGCGAGGATGCCGCCCGTCTGGGTGTAAGGCGTGATTGCCGCATTCATTCGCGCGATCAATCCATTGCTGCCGTCGCCCGTGCCGCTGAACAATTGCTGCACATCACCCGCCAGGCCTTTGGCCATGGCCGCGTCGAATTTGGTGCTGTCCAGAGAGAGCGTGCCATCGGTCTGAGCAGTAGTGATTCCCAACTGGGACAACACCGAAAGATTTCCACCCGCGCCGGTGGTGACCAGCTCATTGCGCAGCGCCGACAGGATCGAACGCGGCATGGAGTCACCGGTCAGGGCGGCGGGCGTGACAGTCGCACCGGTGTCTTTATCCGGCGTGTCGCTGATCGTGGCTTTGGTCACCGTACTGATGGCCTTGACCACAGAATTGTAGGAATCGATGAATGCCTGCAGCGACGTCTTCAGACCGTCGGTGTTGGTCGCGACGGTGACCGTGACCGGAGCCTCCACACTGCCTGGCAGCAATGTCATCGAAACACCGCCCAGGTTTTTGTCGATGGTGTTGCTCTTGCTGGTGAAGTTGAAGCCGTCGATGGTGACGTCCGCATTCACCGGCATGCTGCCGATGTAACCGGCAGAACTGGCGGAAGTCGTGTCCACCGGGACCCCGGCATTGATCTGTAAACCAGTGATATCGCTGGTTGTGGTGATGTCAGAGCCAAGGCCGGTCGCCGTCGAACCAAACACCAGACGCGAGCCATTGGCGTCCGTGATGATGTTGGCGCTGATATTGGTGGTTTTGGTGTCGGCGTTGATCTGCTTGGCGATCGAAGCCAGGGTTGCACCATCGGCGATGGTGTAGGTCTTGCCAATGCCATTTTGACTGACGGTAAGGGAACCACCAGTCGGAATAGCACTGGTCGTGGCGCTGCCGGCGAATGCGGCGGTGGCGACACTGGAACTGGTTGCCAGCTGGTTCACGGTCACCGTGTGGGTGCCTGGAACAGCGCTGTTGTCGGAGGTCACGCTGACTTTGGTGGCGTCCGAAGAAGTTGCGGCATAGCCTGCGAATTGAAGCTTGCTGGTAGTGCCTGAAGGCGGCTTGAGCAATGTCTGAAACGCCGACAACGCCGATTGCAGCGTGCCGATGCCCGAGAGCTTGGTGGTGACCAGTTTGGTCTGGGTGGTGATCTGCGTCTGCTTCGCCAATTTGTCAGAGTTGACCAGCGCACTGACGATATCGCCAATAGCCAGGCCAGACCCGAGGCCGGTTGAAGGGGTAATTGGACTAGCCATGTAAGTCTCCTTTCAGTTTGAGTCGGTCTTTTGACTGTTCAAAGCTCAAAATAACCGCGTTCACGTTTCATGCCATTTAAACTTTTGCGTCAAACAACAGGCTGTGTGCGTTCTGCAGACTGTCGGCAATTTTCAGGGCCTCGGCGGACGGCAACTGGCGTACGACCTCACCCGTTTCACTGGCAATCACCTTCACAACAACTTTTCCCGACGCCTCATCGATAGAGAATTCAAGATTACGTCGCACTGACTGAACGAATTTTTCGATTTCCTGCACGGCGGTTTTCAAGGCCTGCGAGTTATCTCCGGATCCTGAGTCTTTACTCGACGCCGTATCTGCGTTGCTGGCCGAAGCCGGGGCAGTGACGACTTGAGGGACGGCAGCCGGCTTCTCCGCGACTACAGGCACCGGTTGCACAGCAGCGTAAGACAAGTTCAGCTTTGCGCTAATATCCATGCCCACTCACCTCTCAAAGTAAAAAAGCGGGAGAGTACGCAAGCACACTCCCCCGCCAAAACTCATTCCGATATTACTGAAGCAGTTTCAGTACAGCGGAAGGCAGTTGGTTAGCCTGGGCCAGAACAGCGGTGGAAGCCTGTTGCAGAGTTTGCTGTTTGGTCAGGTTAGCGGTCTCGGCTGCGAAGTCGGTGTCCTGAATACGGCCCAGTGCAGCGGTGGCGTTTTCGTTGACGTTCTGCAGGTTGGAGATGGTGCTGGTCAGACGGTTTTGCGAAGCACCCAGGTCAGCACGGGTGCTGTTGATCTTGGCCAGAGCCGCGTCGATCGAAGTGATCGCCTTGTCGATGTTGCCCGAAGCAGTGGCGCTGGTGCCGGAGATGGCAACCGAACCGCTGGCAACCGACAGAGAGGTTGCGTCGAACTTGCCGGTCAGGGTCAGGGTGATCTGGTTAGCCGAACCTACGTCCGAACCTACTTGCAGAGTCATGCTGCCAGCCGAACCGTCCAGCAGGTTCTTGCCGTTGAGGTTGGTCGAAGCGGAGATACGGGTCAGTTCGTCCGACATCTGAGCGAATTCAGCGTTCAGAGCGGTACGGTCAGCAGAACCGTTGGTGTCGTTTCGTGACTGTACAGCCAGTTCACGCATACGCTGCAGAATGTTGGTGGATTCTTGCAGAGCGCCTTCAGCGGTCTGAGCCATCGAGATACCGTCGTTGGCGTTCTTGATTGCTACAGTCTGACCACGGATTTGCGAAGTTTCGCGGGTAGCGATCTGCAGACCAGCGGCGTCGTCTTTGGCGCTGTTGATTTTCAGGCCGGAAGACAGACGGGTCATCGAGGTTGCCAGAGCATCGGAGGACTTGCCCAGGTTCTTCTGAACAGCCAGGGAGGCAACGTTAGTGTTTACGCTTAAAGACATGATGAATTCCTCGTTGGTTGGGTGCTGCGGCTTTCCGGCCCTGGCAACCGCCGGGTGTGGCCTAGAGAACCTTCGTAATGTTTATCGTCGTGGTTGCAAGGAGCTTGAGGCCTTTTTGAAAATTTTTTGCCACCAGAGCGCCACCCCTGCTTTTGACGGGGGTTACACAGCGTTTCGGCCCGACCTGCCCAAGCTTTAATCCAGACGCCAAGCCCTTTATTTCCAACGAGTTTTGCCAGGACGCGCCGATGGGCGCGCCCCTTTCATGCATGACTCCGATTAGCGCTGAGGCCTTACTGCAGCAGCTTGAGCACCGCCGCCGGTAGCTGATTGGCCTGTGCCAGGATGGCGGTCGAGGCTTGCTGGAGGGTTTGTTGTTTGGTCAGCTCGGCGGTTTCAGCTGCGAAGTCAACGTCCTCGATCTGCCCGCGGGAGGCCTCGGCGTTTTTCGTCATGTTTTGCAGGTTCTGAATCGCACTGGTCATGCGATTTTGATTTGCCCCCAAATCAGCGCGGGCAGCATTGATCTGACTGATCGCTTTATCGATGGACTGGATGGTGTACTCGATATTCTCGATGCGCGCCGCTTTGTTAAGGCTAACGTCCGTTGCCTGCGCGTCAGCCACAGTTTTTTCGGCATCAAATACTGCTTTTTTGGCAGTGTTCAGCGCGTCAATATCAGCCTGGACGGGCGACGCAATAGCCGCGAAAGTCGTTTCAGCCGTCACCAGGTCTGCCTTCGCGGTTGTCACCGCATCGGTCATCACCTGCGTCACGGAATTGCTATCGGTGTTTCTCGCACCGGTCCCATCGATTGACAGGGGGGTGTATTGGCCTTTGACGATTGCTTTGGAGCCACTGGTAGTAGCACTTGCTGCCACCGCTGGCCGATCCTCGCGGGCCGCAAAAATCGTCTCGCTGGAGAAGTCATCACTCAGCGAAAGACTGATTTTTTCCGTGGCACCAACATTCGCACCCACTTGAAAACTTAGCTCTCCCGCGCTGCCGTCGAGCAGATTCAACTCTGCACCGAACGTCGTACCTTTGGCCGTTCGAGACACCTCAGCCGACAATTTTTGAAACTCGAGATTCAGAGCATCTCGCTCTTTCGGTCCTTTATCTCCGTTCGTTGCTTGCAGGGCTATATCGCGCATGCGCTGCAAATTATTCATGGTCTGATCGAGCGCACCTTCAGCCGATTGAATAATAGAAATGGCGGCGCCTGCATTTCGCATAGCGGCGGTCATTCCGCGAACTTGAGTGGTGAGTCTAGATGCAAGCTGCAACCCCGCAGCATCATCCTTGGCGCTATTGATCCGCAACCCCGAAGACAATCGAGTCATTGCGGTACTCAATGAATCCGAAGAGCGGTTCAAGTTGCGTTGGACAGACAGCGACGCGATATTGGTATTTACGGTTAAAGCCATTTTGAATTCCCTCGTTGATAGAAACGGCAGGCTTTCAGCAAAGCGGGGAAGTCCATTTCTCCCGGAAAACCTACAACTTCTTTATCGACGAGCCCTCACCGGGCTTTAATTAAAACCGGACAGTGAAAGTGTGCCATCACGACAAATGCCGGATAAATAACCGGCTAACTACATGACCGACGGCAAAAATATTTATTTAATGAAAACAGGCCGCGACAGTGCCTTTTAACATTAAACCTATAAAACTCAGCGTAGGAATATTCTTTGATTAAGAATTGCGTGGCGCCAATACTGTTGTGATGGTCAAGCCGCCAACCGGTTTGAAAGATATATAAAGCCGGAAGAAGTCCTTGATAAATCCGCCGCTTCGCAGGCTTCTGGACCAGTTCCCGGCCTTCGGCAAACACGATGCAGCCGGGGGCCACGTCGCGGTTGATGATGCTGACGCCTTGGGCGGCTTCGTCCAGGTACCGATCAATGACCGCGCGCACCTGTAGATCACGCCCGTCCGGCAAGAGATTGCTGATTTACCGCGAGGTTTAATCCAGCAGCCCTTCGCGGCCCAGCACGGGTATGTCGAGTTGTTTACGCATGCAATGTCCTCATTGGGAGGGCGCGCCAGGCGCGTGCGCCGAAGGGTCCGAACCGACGAGCGCCACCCACTCATATTCCAGCCAGTCCGCGACGCCGATCCAGTCTTGCCGTTCCTGGCAGGCAAGTATCGCGCTCAACACCTGCGCCCACGCCTGCTGCGCTGTTAAAGGGCGCTGGACGATCAGGGGCATGGCGGCCTCGATGAGCTCGACCGTCTTGAGCGCCGCCTCGATGTCACGGCCCAAGCGGAACAGCAAAGCGCACTGCTGGGCATCGCTGACGATGCGGGCTTCGGAAATCATGGCGCGGTCCAGTCCGGGTCGAATTCAGTGCCGACGATCAGTGCGCCGTCACGGCTGGTATTGAAAAAACGAACCTCAGGGTGCTGAACGATATAGCGCTCGAGCTCGATCAGGTAGCTGCGAAAGTTGAGCTGGGTCCTGACCTTCTCGCCGCGCCCGTCGTGCACCCAGTGCCGGGATATCCCGACCTGCGGGCCGAGGTCGCCATCGTCCCAACCGGTGTGGGTTTTGTTGCCGGGGAAAGCAAAGTCCGCCCCGAACAAAGTAATCCTCGCAGCGCCCATCTTCACCGCCAGATCGATGGCCGGATGGATCACGCTCCCGGCCACGAACAGCTGCGCGCGCGGCACCTGCTGACGGATCTCTGCGTACAGCGGGCTGCTCGAATAACCGACGTAACGCGGCCCTTGCCAGCCGGCGAGCAGTTCGGCGTCGATTCTCGGCAGATACACCAGCGTCATGAGGGCCGAATCATCAGGCGGCAGGTGTCGCGAAGTGATGTTGTGATCAATGCTGACCACCACGTCCGGGAGGATGCCTTGCCTGCGCAGCGGAACCAGCGCGGTGTCCACGCAGATCAGCAGCGGCCGCTCTGGCAACTGACTCAGCGCTCGCAGCCGCGGCAAGTGCTGCTGCAGGCTGGGGCCGGTCGCAATGACGAACGCGTCACGACCGGTTTGCGTGCCGAACAGGCCCGCGACGTCCGGGTCGGACTCCAGCAGTTTCATACCCTGCTCCAGCAGTCGCCGGTTTTCGGGATGACGGGGATCGAAAGGCTGATTGTTGAAGCCGACATGCACCTCGCTCACCAGCCGGTCGCGGATGCGTGCATTGGCATCGTCGCTGAGTACCAGCTCGGCAGGCAGTGCGAAGAAAGGCAGCCGGATTTCAGGATGGTCAGCCGCGTAATGCAGGCTGATGCGCGGGTCGTCGAGCCAGTCGTCCTGTTCCAGCGACTGCAGCACCAGCATGAACAAAGCGCCGTTGAGGATGTGGACGTGCACCTGATCGGCGGCTGTGGAGGCCAGCAGCACACGCTGCAAATCCCCAAGACCGGTGCCGTAGACATGCAGCTGCGGACTGTCTGGCGGCAGGCTCGCCGCCTGCTGCTGCGCTTCCTTGATGCGGTCATGTCGGCTGGTGAGCTGGATGCCGCCAACGCTGAGGGTCGGACTGGGCCCTTCGAGCAGCTCGACGGAGAGCGCCAGGCTCTCTTCGGCGAGCAGACGTTGCATGACATGCGGCCAACGCTGCATCAGGACAGCACCGTTGCGCTGGAAAATGTCGCTCATCAAAGACGTCCATTCAATGATCGGGCATGACACGAAACGGCGACCTGCCGGTCAGGTCGCCGTAGGGATGACTCAGTTCACGGACGATAAAGGATCGCCGATCCCCATGACAACCCGACGCCGAAACCACTGACCGCGATGCGCTTCCAGCTGGAGTTGAGCACGTGCTTTTCGAGCAGCAGCGGAATGCTCGACGACACGGTATTGCCGGTCTCCAGCATGTCCTTGACGAATTTCTCGGGCGCCTTGCCGTCTTCGAAACGACGCGCGACGGCGTCGACGATGGCAGCGCTGCCCTGGTGGATGCAGAAGGCATCGATGTCGCTCGATTGCAGCCCTGAATCACTGAGCAGCTCGTTCAGGTGCGCTGGCACCTTGACCAGCGCGAAGTTGAACACCTGACGACCGTTCATGAAAAACGCGCCATCGGTGGTCTTGAGGAATTCCGCGCCCGAGCCGTCGGTGCCGAACATGGATTTGCCCAACTGCCACGGCGCGTCTTCGCCCAGCCAGGTCGCCGTGGCGGCGTCGCCGAACAGCATGGTGGTGTTGCGGTCTTCAGGGTCGACGATCTTCGAGTACGGGTCGGCGGTGATCAGCAGGCCGTTTTTCAGACCGGCGGCTTCCATGAAGCCCTTGATCGCATAGATGCCGTAGACGTAACCGGAGCAGCCCAGCGAGATATCGAACGCGGCCACGCGGGTGGTCAGACCCAGCTTGTGCTGAACGATGGCGGCGGTGTGCGGCAGGCCTTCCTCGTCGCCGTTCTGAGTGACGACAATCAGCACGTCGATGGCGTCGCGGGACAGGCCAGGGTTGTTGGCGAACAGCTGGTTCGCGGCTTCGACGCACAGATCCGAAGTTTCCTGAGCGTCATCCTTGCGTGGCAGAAAAGCAGAACCGATCTTGCCCAGGATGAACTCTTCATCCTTCCCGAATTTGGCACCCTGCGCGTAATTGTCAACGCCGGCTGCAGGCACGTAACTCGCTATGCTTTTAATGCCAATCATCATGGCTTCCCAATAAAAAACTGCTGAACATCACCCGGCGCCCAGAGGCGGGGCATTGAAAATCTGGGGCTTGAGGCCTGAAAAAGAGGCAACGGGAAAACGACGGCGCGCCCAGAAAGTCTCTGGAATCAGCCTGATGCCTTCACTGCCTGCAAGCACGATACAGTGAAGATGCCCGTTATGACTCATAGGTCACCAAAAGTTTTACAAGCTTTTAGCTGACCGATGAGTGCTGTGCAAGGGCGGATTGGACTTCAGACAGGCAATTGACATGAAGATGTCACGCGATTGTGGCGCAAGCGCATTGCGCTACGGCGCGGGCCGGTTGCGCGTCAGCCGATCACATCCCAGCTCAATGCCGTGCCGCGCAGCAACGCGTGCCTGGCCTTGCGACCGAGTACGGCATCGATGTGTTTTGGGCGCAAGCCCCAGCCCCGGCCGGATGGCGCGTACATTGTCCTTGCTGAAGGCTTCGCCTTCGGCGATGTCGCGCACCACGTAAAGCGAGCGGCGATACTGCAGCGACTTCTGTTCTGCCTGGGTGGCGCCGTACTGCACGTGACCCAGGCCTTGCCAGGCACGTTCGGTTTCAGTAACCAGGCTGGCCATTTCCGCAGGTTCCAGCGAGAAACTGGCGTCCACGCCGCCTTCGGCCCGGTCGAGGGTGAAGTGCTTTTCGATGACCGTCGCGCCCATCGCCACCGCTGCCACGGAGACGCCGACGCCCATGGTGTGATCGGACAACCCGACCTGGCAGCCGAACAGCCCGGCCAGATGCGGGATCGTGCGGATATGGCTGTTGATCGGCGTGGCCGGGTACGTGCTGGTGCACTTGAGCAGGACCAGATCCTTGCAGCCCGCTTGCCGCGCGGCACGCACGCTCTCATCGAGCTCGGCGACGCTGGCCATGCCGGTGGAAATGATCATCGGCTTGCCGGTCGCCGCCACTTTGCGGATCAGCGGGATGTCGGTGTTTTCGAAGCTGGCGATCTTGTAGGCCGGCACATCGAGGCTTTCCAGAAAGTCCACGGCGGTCTCGTCGAACGGCGTGGAAAACGCCAGCAGGCCCAGTTCGCGGGCACGGGCGAAAATCGGTGCGTGCCACTCCCATGGCGTGTGCGCCTGCTCATATAACGCGTACAGCGACGTGCCCGCCCACAGGCTGTTCGGGTCCTTGATGAAGAATTCGCCTTCGGCGATGTCCAGCGTCATCGTGTCGGCGGTGTAGGTCTGCAGCTTCAGCGCGTGGGCGCCCGCCCCGGCCGCCGCTTCGACGATGCGCAGCGCCTGCTCCAGCGACTGATTATGGTTGCCGCTCATCTCGGCAATGATGAAAGGCGGGGCATCGGGACCGATCGTCCGGGATCCGATCTTGAATTGACTCATCGTCGCTCACTCGTGCAATGACGCTCGACCGGCAGCACGCCGGTCAGAAGAATAGGTCGGGCAGTGCGCCGCGCGCCCTGCCCTGTCTGTCAGTTATCGGCCGCTGCGGCCAATGCATCAGCGATGCGTCTGGCCCCGCGACCGTCCACCAGCGCGCGGGAACGGTCGGCGTACGCCTGACGCAACGCAGGATCTTCGCGCAGACTCGCCACGGCCGAGGTCAGCCGCTGCGGCGCCAGGTCCTCGTGACGGCCCAGATACAGGTGTACGCCTGCCTCGGCGAGCAGTTGCGCATTGAGCTGCTGATTATTGGCCACGGAAATGCAAAGGGTCGGCAAACCCAGCGCCGCTCGCTCCCAAGTGGTCCCGCCGCCAGCGCCAATGAACAGATCGGCCTGCTGCATCAGCGAAAAAAAGTCGCTGACCTGGGTGTACAAGCGCCAGCCCGGATGCGCGTCCACCCGTGCACTCATTGTCTCCCAGTGCGGGTTGTGCAGACCGGCGACGAAATCCACCTGCAAATCGGCAAACCCCTGCAGCGCCAGCATCGTGGCATGGACCTGCCCCGCCGCATCGAAACCACCGAAGTTCACCAATACCCGCTCAACCTTCGGCCTGATCGGGATAGGCTCGCACTGGAACTCATCGCGCATCAAGGCGAAACGCGGGCCGAGAAAGGTCTGGCATCGCGCGTCGATCCATCGGGCGTAAGGCGTGTCCAGCGCCTGAGCGGTGTAGTTCTGGTCCAGCAGGACATCGACCGCGTGGGGCCGATTGGCCAGATCGTCGATCGCCATCAGCCGTCTGGCGAAGGGCCGTGCGGCCTTTTCCCAGCGCGCGTCCAGACCGTAATGATCGACGATCAGCCAGTCGAATTGCGCCTCGTCACTCAGTTGCCCTGCGAGGGCGTCAATGTCCTCCTGCCAGGGCAGAGAAGACTCGATGGTTGCGCCTTGCGACTGCTGCTCGTAGCGTTCAGGCAGCGGATAAGTGATGAACGACTGCTCGGCCAGCCGCTGAAGCAGATGCCCCGGCAACTGTCGACAGGCGAAGCGCACATCGGCACCGTCGCGACGCAGCACGTTGGCCAGGGTCACGCAGCGGGCGATATGGCCGCTGCCGATGGTCATCGAGGCGTCGGCGCGGATCAGTACACGCATCAGTCCAGTTCTCCGCCGGCCTTGAGGGCTGCATAAAGGTATTCGGCGCGCAGCCAGTCCTGCGGCTCATCGATATCCTGTACCAGATGCCGGGGCAGGATCACCGGCAGGCTCAGGTCCGAATAAACCGCGTCACCACGCAACCAGGCCTCGCTGCGTCCCCAGTAGAATTGCGCCGCATCCTGATAAGCGGCGGGCAAATCCTGCGAGCGCACGTTGCGAAACTCCGGGTACAACGCCTGCAGACTGCCCTGTTCGTTGATCGTCAACGCGCGCTGCACCGGAAAGCCGAAGCTGGACACTGCAAATGCGAAGGACTTCTCCGGCGCGCTGTGCAACGCGTCCAGCCCCTGACTCAGAAAACGCGCTTGCAGCAACGGCGCTGTGGCGTAGAGGCAGCAGGTGTAATCGAAGCGCTGCTGCAGCGCGCCGATGGCATGCTGGATGACGGCGACGGTGCCGGTGTGGGCATCGGCGAGATCGGCCGGGCGCATGAACGGCACGTCGGCACCGTAAGCGCGGGCGACCTCGGCAATGCGCTCGTCGTCAGTGCTGACGATGACCTGATCGAACAGGCCGCTGTTCAACGCCACGCGGATGGACCGCGCGATGATCGGTTCGCCGCTGAAGGGTTTGATGTTCTTGCCGGGAATGCGCTGGCTGCCGCCACGCGCGGGAATGACCGCCAGGGCGCTCCCGACTTTTTTTCCCTGCCAGAGTCGCTCGTGTTCGGTCAGCTTGCGCATGCGCATTCCATTCAGTCAGATTCGACCAACAGTCGCTTGAGCTGGTCGATCACAAAATCGTGTTGTTCGTCAGTCATCGCCGGAAACAGCGGAAGGCTGATGGCCTCGTGGTAATAGGCCTCGGCCTGCGGAAAATCGCCGGGGCGAAATCCAAGGTCGCGATAATACGGCTGCAGATGCACCGGGATGTAGTGAAGGTTGACCCCGACGCCCGCCTCGCGCAAGCCCTCGAACACTTCGCGGTGACTCAGGCGCAGGCGCGCAGTCTGCAGTCGCACCACATACAGGTGCCACGCCGACTCGGCGTCGGGCTCGGACGTCGGCAGTTGCAAGGCAAGGCCCGCCAGCCGGGTCTGATAGCGCTCGGCAAGCTGGCGACGTCGGGCGAGAAACGCGTCGAGCTTGTTCAGCTGGGACAGACCGAGCGCCGCCTGCATGTCGGTGATGCGGTAATTGAAACCCAGCTCGATCTGCTGATAGTACCAGGGGCCGTGGCTCGGTTGGTCCATGTGCGCCGGATCGCGGGTCATGCCGTGGCTGCGCAGGCGCTGTAAACGCTCGGCCAGCTCGGCGCGATTGGTCAGCACCAGCCCGCCCTCGCCAGTGGTGACGATTTTCACCGGGTGGAAGCTGAACACCGTCATGTCAGCGAAATCACCACAGCCCACCGGCCGTCCTGCGTACCGTGCGCCGACCGCGTGAGAGGCGTCTTCGATGACCGTGAAACCGTAACGACGCGACAGCGCCGCGATCTGGCGCATGTCGCAGCTCTGTCCGGAAAACGCCACCGCGACCAGCACGTTGGGCAGCGTTGCATCACGCTCGGCGGCCTCAAGCTTGAGCGCCAGCGCCTTCACGTCGATGTTCCAGGTGAGCGGATCGATGTCGACGAAATCGACATCGGCCCCGCAGTAACGCCCGCAGTTGGCTGATGCAAGAAAGGTGTTGGGGCTGGTCCAGAGTCGGTCGCCCTGCCCCAGCCCCGCGGCCAGACAGGCAATGTGCAGCGCCGCCGTTGCGTTGCACACCGCAACGCCATAGCCCGCTTCACACCGCTGCGCCATCGCCGCTTCGAAACGTTCGATGGTCGGCCCCTGGGTCAGCCAGTCGGACTTGAGCACCTCGACCACGGCGTCGATGTCCGCCTGATCAAGGCTCTGCTTGCCATACGGAATCATGGCTTGACGTCGGCATGCAGCTCGCCGATCTGGCGGACCGAGAGAAACTCGGGGTTGGTGTCCGAGCGATACTCGAAGTCATCACTCACCGCCTCACGTTTTTCGCCGGTGGCATCGATGGCGAAATCGGTGTCTACGTTGTTGAACCGGATCGACGGCACGATGGTGTAGTGATCGCCGAACTCCAGCGTCATGCGCGCATCGTCCTGCGGCACCATCAGCTCGTGCAGCTTTTCACCGGGCCGGATGCCGACGATTTTGTGCGGCAGATCGGCGGCCATGGCTTGGGCCAGGTCGACGATGCGCACCGATGGAATCTTCGGTACGAACACTTCGCCGCCGTGCATGCGCTCGAAGCTCTGCATCACGAAATCGACGCCGTGATCCAGGGTGATCCAGAACCGGGTCATGCGCGGATCGGTGATCGGCAACTCGTGAGCGCCGCCCGCGATCAGTTTGTTGAAGAACGGCACGATGGAACCCCGCGATCCGGCGACGTTGCCGTAGCGAACCACGGCGAAACGCGTCTGCTCTTCGCCGCCGATGTTGTTGGCGGCGACGAACAGTTTGTCGGACAGCAGCTTGGTGGCGCCGTACAGGTTGATCGGGCTGGCCGCCTTGTCGGTGGACAGCGCGATCACCTTCTTCACGCCATTGGCAATGGCCGCCGCGATGATGTTCTCGGCGCCATTGACGTTGGTGCGGATGAACTCGGTGGGGTTGTACTCCGCCGCCGGCACATGCTTGAGCGCCGCCGCGTGCACCACGTAATCGATGCCGCGCATGCCTTGCTGAAGACGCTCGGCATCGCGCACATCACCCAGAAAATAACGCATGCACGGTGCGTTGAATTCCTGCTGCATCTCGTACTGCTTGAGCTCATCGCGGGAGAACACCACCACGCGCCGGGGCTGATAACGCGCCAGCAGCGTGCGGATGAACTGGCGACCGAACGAGCCGGTCGCGCCTGAGATGAACACTGATTTACCGTTGAACATGACCAATTTCCTCTGCCGGCGTCAGGCAATCAACTGGGACCAGTTGACGGCGTGAGCGTCACCCAGGGTGAACGGCTGACCACTGAGCGACAGGTTGGGGTTATACGCCTGGTCCTGCTCGAAACGGGCTGCCCACTTCGCCCGCAAGGCTGCCAACGCTTCGGGAGCCTCGGGCAGCGTCCCCGGATGAATGATTTGCACCTGCGCCGTCCAGACGATCATGTGCCCGGTCTGGCCAATCTTCAGGCAGAGATCCAAGTCGGCGAACCCTTGGCCAAACGTGTTTTCGTCCAGCCCCTGAACCTCCTCGAAAAGCGCACGGCGCACCATCAGGCAAGCGCCAGACACCGCTGAATAGCTTTGCTCCAGGACCAAGCGGTGCAGGTAACCCGTCGCACCTTTGGCTTCACCTTTGAACGGCGTCGCGATGCCCGTCTCGCGGTTCAGGACCAGCCCGGCTTGAGTCACCGTGCCTTGCGCATCGACCAGCTTGGCCCCCACCACGCCCACCTCCGGACGCAGTGCCTGGTTCAGCAACGAACCCAACCAGTTCGGGTTGATCACCTCAGCCTCGCCGGAGAGCAAGACCAGGTATTCGCCCCGCGCCTGCGCCGAGACACGGTTGATCAACGCCGGCCCATTGCTCTGGGCGCTGTCGATGAGCACGCGCACGCGGCCCCCTGGTTGCTCCTGCGTCTTGAGCCAGGTCAGCATACCTTCCGGCAGCGCGCCATGGGCCGCGACCAGGAGCTCGTAAGCAGTGTAACGGGTGCGCTGCGCGACACTGTTCAAGCAGCGCTGCAATGCCTGCAGATCCGTCGTCGGGTCGACGATGATCGACACCTGCGGACGGTGGCTGTGGCGATAATCGATCTGCCAGGTGCCGGGCTGTGCGGACGTCACCAGCGCCTTGTAGCCTCGGGTGCCGAGGTGACGGATCAGGGCCATGCGTTCATGACCGTTCTCCTCCAGCACTGGCGCGTCGGTGATCAGCAGCACTTCGTCGAGGTGAGCCAGCTCGGTCGTACCGTTTTTCTCGATGATGCGCAGTAACAGATCGAGCTCCAGCGCATCGCTGTAATCCGCCGAATAGCCGCCGACATCCACCAGTGCTTCGCGACTGACCAGCCAGTGCCGGGCCATCAGGGCAGGCAGGCTTTGCAAAAGATCCAGGTTGAAACCTGGACGGAACACATCGACCAGCGCGCCGTTCTCCAGCCGCTGGATTTCATCGACGCAGATCGCCTTCAGCGGCGGAGCCGATTGCAGCTCCAGACCCGCGCGCAGCAGGCCTGAGGCCGTGAATACATCGCCCACCTCGGCCAGCACCACCCAATCGCAGATCAGCTGACGGACAATCTGGTTGAGCTTGTCGACGTAATTGTTCTGAGTGACTTTGACGAAGTGCAAAGTGTTGTTGAGGGTGGTCGTCGCAGGCGGTTCGCCTGTGGTAAACACCACCGCACGGAACGCTTTTGAATGGCCTTCGACCAGGCTGTCAAGGGTCAGCTGCAGCTTATCCATGTCGTCCTCAAGGTCGAGCAGCAGCAGACCGAACTGAGGACCACCGCCCACCGCCGAGAGATGTGCCGCAATGCCCTGCAACTGATCGGCATCCGGAGAACGGGCCGCGAGCCAGTTCAAGAGGCGACCGGACGGCATGCTGTCCAGGGTGTGGCGCTCATCATAAACCGGCAGTGCTTCCAGACGCTGCGTCCAGTTCCGCATCTGCAACGCATCGGTCTTCTCATTCTGACCGACCAGCTTCTGCGTCAGGCTTTTGACAACCACGCGGTTGAAGGGGTTGAGCTTCATGGCCGCCCAGAGACGGTTGGTCACCGTTTCCGGTACGTCATTCTCGTGCCCTTGCAACAATTGCTCCTGACGCACCCACACACCTTCCAGTTCTTCTAACTGGAGCGTTCCCGCAGGCAGCCCGTGAATCAGGAATTCAATGCGCGTGAGTTGATCGAAGAACGCCTGATTGTAGAAAGGCATCTCGACGTACTGGCGCGGCTCGAAGAGGCGCTCGGGACCGGCCGATGGCTCGGTCCAGACAGACTTCAGCAGCCGGGCCACCGACAGCGCGTTGCCACTGCGCAGGCTGTCGACGAGGGCAGCGAAGCTCTCACGGATGAAGAGTCTGGCGCGCAACGCGTGGGTGTCTTCGATCGCTGAAAGCTGGTCGGCAAGAAAATTCGCGAATGCCTCGCGCTCCTGGCCAGAGCGCGCATCCTGCTGGGTCAGGGCGTCGAAAATGCCGGGCTCGAGCCCCGCCTTGCGCGAGTCGAATTCGCGAACGATGTACGGCACATCGAGGATGCGGGCCTTGGCGCGCGCCAGCAGATAGAACGCCTGACCGATTTCCTGCCAGCGCTTGTTGGTCTCCTCGGGCAGCACACCATGCCAGTCGCGCAGCAAGGCGGTGCGCGTCACCGCGTTGCAGGGCGGAATGTACTGGCTGAACGCGTCGATGATCCGCTGTTGACCCGTGGCTGCGCTGTAGTCCTCATGGACTTTTCTGTCGCGTCGCAGGTACTCCACGCTGCTCGCCGCAGCTTCGTACATCAGCGAGTAGCCGTGACACAGGCCATAGTCGGGCTGGGCCTGGAGGAAATCGACTGAGTCGGCGAGGGCCTGGTGAACGAGGAAGTCGCCATCCTCGGCCAGCACCATATAAGGCGTGGCAACCTGAGCGAGACCATGGGCCACGCCGGCCGTCCTGGCGTTGGCGGCGTATTGCGGCAGGTGCAGGTAGTGCGTCAGTGCCGATGCCTCATCGACGAATGCAGCGGGCGCCTGGGAAAAATCCAGTACCAGAACCTTGCAGGGCAGTGTCCGGTAATGCTGAAGCGCCCTGCGCAAATGGGCCGGTCGATTCTGGGTGACAATCATGACAGTCAAGGCGTCGTTGAGCACTGACAGACGACTGATGGGCAAAACATTGTTCATATCCGATTCCTTAAACCCGGCCCGTTGGCCAACTCACGCAGGAAGATGACGTCCCACCGGAGGGACAACCGCCTCGCGGACGATTGTCAACGAGGTGAATCAGCCATCATCGAACGCACACAACCACGGCACTGCGGTGCCGCGTCGGCTGCGCCAGAGAATTGGCTGGCTTTGGAGGGGGTATTGCACGAAACGCGCCAGCATTGGCAAAGGAGGGAAGAGCTCCGGCGCGTCGGACAACAAGCAGAGGCGCACGCTCTGCTTGCCGCGTCAGCCGATTAGTCGGCGAGCCAACCGTTGACCCAGTGTCCGAGGTTGTCGCCGCGCAACATGAAGTCGCGTTCCACCGCCTCGCGCAAGGCATCGCCCTGACGATAGCTGGCATCGGGATCGCTAAGGTGGCCGCGAATGGCGTCCAGCCACTCAGCGGTGGTGTTGGTCAGAATCGAGGTGCGCGGCAGATAGCCTTGGTATGCCGCCGTTTCGGTGCAAATGACCGGGTAGCCACAGGCGCCGTATTCCAGCAGCCGCAGGTTGCTCTTGCAGTCGTTGAAGATGTGTTTTTCCAGTGGGGCCACGGCCAGGTCCAGGTTCAGGCTCGCCAGCTTTGCCGGATAGCGTTCCAACGGGATGATCCCGTGGAACTCGTGGATATAAGGCCGCAACGCCGGGGGGCACATGCCGAAGAATACCCAGTCGACTTCATCGGCCAGCTCTCGGACCACCTCAGCAATGATCTCTAGGTCACCCGTGTGGCTGGTGCCACCTCCCCAACCGACACGCGGTTTTTTGCTGGTTCGGCGCTGGCTGCTCAACCCGGTCCATAGCGCGGGGGTCAACAGGTTGGGCACCACTCGGATATCGTCATGCATCGAAGACAGGGCATCGGCGAGCGGCTCGGTGGACACCACCACCCGATCGCACATTGAAATACCGCGTCGAACCAGCCGCTCCATTTCCTTGATGTCGGGCATGCCGCGCACGTGCTCGTTCTTTTTCGGCACATGAATGACGTAGTCATCCAGCTCGTAAATCCGGCGTGCGCGGGAAAAGGTCTTCAGGTCGCCCATTTCATCGATCCGCTGCTGGCTGTAGCGCCCCTGCAGCACGATGATGTCGGGAGAATAGCGCTCGACATCAATGATGCCGGGATGCGCATAGCTGATCACGCCTGTCGAGTAGCCGGCGGATTCCAACGCGAAAAAAGGCTCCGTGACGCGATAATGGCCGATGGCCGAAGCGTTGATCGGCAACCCCAGCACCACCGGCACCTGCGGTGTGGAGAAAGGCGTCCAGCCGCTGTTCAAGCCCGGTTCAAGACTGAAACTGGCCGTGCCCAGGCTGCGCAACAACAGGTTCGGGTTGTAAGCCGGATCGCGCGCCACCAAAGGCAGCCAGCGCAAGTAGAACAACTCGTCTTCCCGTTCGCGGCGCTGCTGCCAGCTCGCATCATGCAACGGCTTGGGCCGGGTTCCCTGGGCAAGCAACGCCAGCGGCGTCCACACCACCAGGTAGCCCTTTTCACGGATTCGCAGGCACAGATCGACATGACTCAGGCTGCAGGCAAAGTCGGTCTCGCTCAGGCCGCCGACGCCCTCAAACAACGACTTGCGCACCAGCAGGCAATCGGGCCCGACGGCACTGAGGTCGTGGACCACTTGCAACCGCTGCATGTAGCCATTGGCCTGCAGCGACTCGCCGCGGAACGGCATGCCGGCAGGGCCGTGCAAGCCCAGAATCAGACCGGCATGCACGATGCTGGCGTCCGGGCCGTACATCTTCGGTCCCACAACCCCGACTTCCGGTCGACGAGCCTGGTCGAGCATCTGATCGAGCCAGTCGGATTGGGTCACGACGGTGTACGGATCCAGGAACAGCACGTACTCGCCACGCGATTGGCCGCACGCCGCGTTATACAACTCGGCGCTGCTGATTTGGGTCGGCATTTCAAGCACCCGCAGGCGGTTGCTGTCCAGTTGCCCCATGGCGGCCAGCCAGGTCCGGGTGTCGGGACTTTCACTGCCGTGGTCGAGGATCAGCACCTCGTAGGCGGCGTACGCGGTCTTTTCCAGCAAGCTCTCCACGCAACGCTGCAATGGGGCCAATTGATCCTTGATGATGATCATGATCGACACCAACGGGACGGTGTCATGAAGGTAATGAATACGGTTGATCAGCGGCAGCTGTTTATCGGGCTGTATTTCGCAGGCGATCCCGCAACGCCGCAGGTGAGCATCCACGACACGGTGGTTCTGCTCGATGACTTCAGGCGAGGCCAGCCAGTGTGATAAGGCAAACTGCGACTCGACCGTGACTTCGCTCAGATGACCGATGATGCGGTCCCCGCCCTCCTCGACCAGACGCCACAACAGATCATGAGGCGCGAGTTCACCAAAGCGGGCATCCAGGCCGCCGGCCTGCAACACCGTTTCGCGGTGGAACGCCATACACCGGCCGACATAGGGATAGCTGCGCAGCAGATCGAGGTTGAAATCCGGCTTGAACACCGGCTCGGCCGATTGCCCGTCGAACAGCGCGCCTTCGTCGCTGTACACACACCGCAATGCGTCGTTCATCGCAACCCGTTCGGCCAGCATCAACAGCGCCGGTTTGACCAGACGGTCGCCGCCACGCAGCAGGTAGAACCACTGCGCGCCATCCAGTTGCGCCAGCAGGTCATTGAGCTGAGTCCAGGGATCGTCCTGCAAAGGCATCACAAAGACGCGGCCATCCAGGCGCGGCTGCACACAATCGCACGACAGTACCACGGTCAGTTCCGGGGCATAGAGCTGTTCTTCCAGGCTGCGCAACGTACTGTCCAGGCTGGCGCGACTGCCGGTGCGGTCGATGATCACTGGCACGATTTTCGGCCGCGAAGGCCAGTGCATCAGGGTGTTAGGCAGTTGCAGTTCCTGGGCCGGGGTCACGTTGCGGCACGCCAACCACTGCTCGTACAGCTCTGCGAAGCTCTCGCTGGCGGTGCCCACCCGCCACGCCTGGGTGGTCTGCAGCGTGCCCAGCGAACGCGACAGCGCCAATTCTTCCCACACCGGTTCGGCGGCCAAGTCTTCCTTCAATGGCATGTACCTGACCCAGCCCTTGCCAAGTGCAGGCTCTCCCCCGCGCATCTTGATCATCTGCAACAGCCACTCTTGCTCGGTTTCGACCGATGCTTGCAGGGTTTGCTGACGGCTGAGGCGTTCAGGGTGCAAACGCTCCACGCCCAGGACGTTGTTGAGCACTACCACATTGCCGCGCCGCATCATGCAGACGTAGAGCGCCAGATCGAGCAACGCCGCAAAGCAATGGCCGGATTGGGTCAGCCCCGGCAGGTAGTTGAGCACGTCGTCCCGGCGAAACAGGGCACTGCTCAATCCTCCGAGGAAGTTCAACGGGTAGATGTGAACGATGTCCATCAGGTCTTCGCCTTTGAACAGCGCGCTGGTGGGGGACAGCGGCGAGTTTTCCATGCGCGACGGTAACTGGATGTCGTCGGCGTCCCAGAGCAGCCGTTGCGACAGCACCAGACTGACGTCATCGCGGGCCATCAGCGGTTCCACCTGGGCCGACACCGCGCTCGCGAAGATCTGATCGTCGTCGCAGAGAAACTTGATGAATTCGCCCTGCGCTTGCGCCAGACATTCGCGCAGGTTGCCGATGAAGCCCAGACGCTGTGGGTTGCGCACATAGCGCATCGGGACCGGGCTGCTTTTGGCGAACGTCTCGAAAATCGTACGGATGTCATCGCCACGCGAGTCATCGCACACGATCACTTCCAGGTTCGAATAGCGCTGAATCAACGCGCCTTGCAAAGCCCGCTGGAAGAAACGTGAATTGAAGGCGGGAATGACGATGCTGACGAGAGGAGCTGAATTCACGGGACTAGACTCACAGGCGGCAAGCGAGGACTGACATCCGCCCCTGCTGAACCGCTGAAAAAACGGTTGGCGCACTGCGCTGGCAGTACCGTTGGCCGGTACTGCCACGGGTCAGGCGATTACAGCTTGCTGAACAGGTTCAGCGAAGACAATTGAGTAAAGACCAGCTGCGAGGCCTGCAGCATGGTTTTCTGCAAGGTCAGGCGAGCGATCGCGTCCACAGGATCCGAGGCGGTGATGCTGCTCGACTCGGTGCTGGCGTTGTCGATCTGGCTCTGGTTGGTCACACCCTGAGAAGTAGCCGTCGCAGCCCGCGCACCGCCGTCACCGACCGCAGTCGACACCTGGTTCAATGCGCTTTTCAGGTTGGAGATGGTCGAATCCAGCGTCGCTTGCAGCTTCTGCTTGGCCACCGGATCTCCGTCAACTTTGCCATTGAGCGCGTTGATCACCGAGGTCAGCGTGTTGAGGACGTTCTGCGTCTGCTGGTTCGTCGGTTGCACGGTGAACTGATCGCCCGCCGCCACATCAGGGGACGTCGCCGGAGGAACGAGGCTGAAGGTGAACGTCACGCCCGAAGCGGTAGCCTTGTCGCCTGCCAACGTGCCGGTGGACACCGGCGTGCTGGTCGGATCGTAAGGCGCGGCGTACAACGCGAACGTGCTGGTGCCGGTGAAGCGCAGGACCGCGCCGCCCGAAGGAAACGCCTCGCTGAACGCAGCCGGATCGGTCACCGTCGAACCGGTGATGACCGTTGCAGCCGAGTTCGCTGGCAGACGCGCCGTGGTGACGCTGGCCGACGATGCCTCCAGCGTGAAACTGTGACCGGACACCGCAGCGTCGATCGTCGCGGTGCTGGCTTTATCGGCGTCGGTCAGGTTGACGTTCAGCGTCAGTTCCAGGCCGCGGAAGCCGATGGTCTGGTTCGCTGCGCTGCCCGAGCTGAAGCCACCTGCTGCGGTCGCGTCGGCGGTGACGTCCTGAAGATCCTTGTCGAGAATCTTGATCTGCGAGCCGCTCTCGAACGAGATGGTGTAAGGCTGGCCGGCCAGGAAGCTGGAATCGTACGTCCCGCTGTTGGTGACGACACCGCTGGACAGCGAGACCACCGAATCGGTCTTGGAGGCAGCGGTCGGGGTCAGCGTCGTGCGCGTGGTGTTGATCGCCTGCTCGAACGCGTCCCAGCCAGTGGTATTGCTGGCCATGGACATGCCGCCGCCAATGTCCAGGTTATTGCGGGTCTGGTCGCCCTGATAGCTGTAAGTGCCGTCCGGGTTGATCGCATAGGGCGGCGTCGTGGCTTTGGAGCCGGCGAACAGATAATTGCCGTTGGCGTCCTTGCTGTTCATCAGGCCAAGGATCTGCGACTGAAGCGAGGCGAGCTCTTCTGCACTGCTCTGGCGGTCGGCATCGGTGTAAGTCGAGTTACCCGCACCCAACACCAGTTCCTGCGCGCGCTGGATGGCGCTGGTGATCGAGGTCAGTGCGGTTTCGGTCTGCACGACGCCGGTGTTGATCGTGTCGATGTTGGACTTGTACTGGTTGAGCATCGAGCTCATCTGCTGCAACTGCAACACGCGCGAGGCACCGACCGGGTCATCGCCGGCGGTATTGAGCTTGACCTGACTGGCCACTTCGTCGCCGGTCTTGACCACATTGGAGTAGGTGCGCGAATAGTTCGAAGCGCTGGTTTCGTAAAACTGAGCAGTAGAGATACGCATCGGTCACGACTCCTTAAAGACTGTTGATCAGCGTGCTGAAAATGGCTTGGGCGGCTTTGATGATCTGCGACGACGCCGTGTAGTACTGCTGGTACTTGACCAGGTTGGCGGCTTCCTCATCCAGCGACACACCCGAAACGCTGTCACGCGACGACTTGGCCTGATCGAGCACGGCGGAAGTCGCCGCCGCATCGCTCTTGGCCTGATTGGCTTGCGAGCCGACCGTGCTGATCAGCTTGGCGTTGGCATCGCTCATGCTCATGCCGGTGCCGTTGCCGGCAGAGGTGTCGACCGTCTGTTTGGTCTGCAGCCCGAGCAACGATTGCGCATTGCGGTTATCGGACGAACCCGCACCGGTCATGGCGATGCTGTAGGTATCGCCCGAAGCCGGCTTGCCGGCGACAGAAATATTGATCTTGAACGATTGGGCCGCATTGGCCGAGTCGGTGTAGCCGATGTCCAGCGTCAAGTCGTTGTTGCTGCCGGGCACGATCAGACCGCCCACCGCGTTGCCGGACTTGTCCAGCACTGGCTGGCCGGTGGAATCGAGCAGTTTGTACGATTGCGAACCGTCCGCGGCGACATCGCCCATGACCAGACGCATCGGCATGGAGCCCGAAATGGCGCTCTGCAGGTCAGCCTTGGCGGTCGAGTCGTAGATGTTCGACGTCGTCGCCAGAACAGGCTGGGTGAAAGTCCCGGTCCCTTTCAAGTTGCCTGTGCCGGTCAGCGGCGCGGCCATGGCCAGGCTCTTGGTGTCGGTCATCACGGTCTTGATGCCGTCGGCGCCGGTTTTGGTCGGGCTGATCTTGAAGCTGTCGCCCTCGGCGGACGAACCGTTGAACTTGAGCGAGAAGCCGTCGATGACCGGCGCCGGGTCAGCGGTGTTGAACGAACCCATGTCCTTGCCGTCAGGCAGACGCTTGACGCTGTACTGGCCGCCGGTGCCGAAAGTCACCTGGTAGTCATTGGTGGTCAACGCATTGGCGTCGGTGATCGACACCGCGAAGTTACCCGAAGTGGTGTCGTTGTTCTTGTTGGCCAGGCTGCGCTGAGTCAGCAGGCTTGGGTCGTTGACGCTGTTGAACAGGTTGGAGCCGAACGCGCCATTGGCGTCCACGCCCTGCCCCAGCTGGCTGTTGATCTCGTCGGAGACCACCAGCGCCAGACGACCGAGCTCGGCGGTTGCCGGTTGCAGCACGTCGCTGCGGTAGCGCACCAGACCACCGATGGTGCCGCCGGTGACGACCGATGTGACATCGACGGTGCTGTTCTGATAATTGAGTTTGAGCGAGTAGACGCTCGGGTCGCTGTCGCTGGGCGACGCGCTGAGCGTATTGGCTTTGCTGCCGGTCACCAGCGGCTGGCCGGTACCGATGTAGATGTCGTAGTTGCCGTTGGTCTCGACGACTTTGGCCCCGACCAGATCGTTGAGCTGACGCACCGCTTCATCGCGCGCGTCGAGCAGCGAGTTGGGCTGGTTGCCGGTGGCCTTGGCCTGAGTGATCTGGCTGTTCAGGTCGGCAATCGAGGACGCCAGCGAGTTGACTTGACCGGTGAGGGTCGTCAACTGGCTGTTGATGCCGGCGTTCTGATCCTTGAGCTGGGTCGAGATCGCATTGAAGCGGCCCGACAGCGCCGAAGCACTTTTCAGGAAATCACTGCGCTCGGCCGAGCCGGTCGGCGTGGTCGACAGCTTCTGCAGACTGGTGAAAAAGTTGGCCATGACCGAACTGATGCCGGTCGAGCTGTCGGACAGGATCGAGTCCAGCTTGCTGGCCTGCCCCAGATACGCCTGGGCATCGGAGTTGAGCGATGTACTGGTTTGAACCTGGGTGTTCAGGAAGCCGTTGTAGATGCGGCGCACGTCGGACAACGTGGTACCGGTGCCGATGAAACCCACACCGATGTTCTGCTGCGCACCTGCAGTGGTCATGACCTGCTGACGCGAGTAACCGAGCGTGTCAACGTTGGCAGTGTTGTTGCCGATGGTGGTCATCGCTGCACTGCTGGCGTTCAGTCCCGAAAGCCCAATTGAAATCAGTGACATGGTTCAAACCTTATAAAGTCGTGGAAGAGCCCGATGCGGCTGCGTAGTTCTGGTAACTCTTCATCTGTTTCGCTATCTGAGAAATCTTGCTGGCATAGTCCGGGTCCGTGGCGTAACCGGCCTTTTGCAGCTCTTTCACAAACTGTTCCGGGTTATCGGCAGATTTCAGCGTGGCTTGATAGCGATTGTTGTTCTGCAGGAAGCTGACCAGATCGTGGAAGCTGCTGGCGTACGAGTCGTAGGAACGGAAATCCGCCGTTTCCTTGACCATCTTGCCGTCGCGGAACTCACTGGTGATTGCACGGGCTTCCGGACCTTGCCAGCCGGTCTGCGCCTTGATACCGAACAGGTTGTGGCTGCTGCTGCCATCGGACTGACGCATGATCGATTTGCCCCAGCCGGTTTCCAGCGCCGCCTGCGCCACCAGCACGGTCGGGTCGACGCCGATACGCGCGGCAGCATCCTTGGCCAGCGGCAGCATGGTGGCGACGAATTCGTCGGCATTGGCGAACGCCGCTTTGCCGGGTGCCAGCGGGGTCTGAACGCGACTGCGCACGAAGCTGTTGGCCTGGGCGCCAAATTCCGGGCCGATGGTCCAGTCGCCGTTGCCCTGGCTGCCGGCGCGCTTGGCGGCTGCCACGGCGTTGGAGACGGCAATGCGATTTTTCAGGGTCGTCGCGCCGGTGGCCGCATCCTGACCGGCCGCCGTGTTCGGCACGATGCCAGCCATGATGCGATCGCTGAGCTTGCTCGGCAGCGAGATACGACGCGAATTGAGCGCCGCGACGTCGTTGTGCACGGCACCGTCAGTGGTCGCTGGCGCCACCGAACGGCTGGCCCACAACGGACGCTGCGCAACCCGCGTGGCAAGGCCGGTCTGCGCCGGTGCCCCATCGGTTTTCGCGGCGGCATTGAGCTCGCCCGTGGCAGGCGCCACCTGAGCATTTTTGGTTTTGGAGAGCTGACGCATCAGCACGTCCTGCAGGCCGATGCCGCCGCCCTCGCGGGACATGCTGACCGACAACTGCTGGTCGTACATGTCCTGATACTGGCGGGTCGCGGCCGTGTTCATCGGGTTGTCCTTGGCCAACACTTCGTTGGCCGAACGCATGGCCTTGAGCATCTGGCTGACGAACAGCGACTCGAACTCCTGCGCCACCTTTTTCAGGTTCGCATCACTGTCACGATCGCCGCCGTTCTTCAGGGAGGCCAAGCGATTGAGGTCGGTGTACGCCCCCGAATCGCTGACTGTCCCTGCCGTTGAGCCAGTAGGAATACTCATCGCCCTTCCCTTAAATCACGATCAGATCGGCTTGCAAGGCGCCAGCCTGTTTCAGCGCTTCGAGAATCGCCATCAAGTCGCCAGGTGCCGCGCCGACCTGGTTGACCGCTCGCACAATCTCGTCCAGCGTGGTGCCCGGACCGAATTTGAACATCGGATGCATCTCCTGCTGCGCGTTGATCTTGGAGCGCGGCACCACGGCGGTCTGGCCGTTGGAGAACGCACCCGGCTGGCTGACGACAGGGTCTTCGGTGATGGTCACGGTCAGGCTGCCGTGAGTGACCGCGGCAGGCGAAACCTTGACGTTCTGACCGATGACGATCGTGCCGGTACGCGAGTTGATGATGACTTTGGCCGAGGTCTGACCCGGATCGATTTCCAGGTTTTCCAGCACCGACAGATAGTCGACACGCTGGTTCGGATCCAGAGGCGCCGTCACGCGTACCGAGCCGCCGTCCACAGCCTGTGCAACACCCGGGCCAAGCATATCGTTGATCTTGTCGACAATGCGTTTGGCCGTGGTGAAGTCGTTGCGGTTGAGGTTCAGCGTCAGGGAATTGCCCTGGTTGAAGCCACTCGGCACGGCGCGTTCTACCGAAGCACCGCCAGGAATACGACCCGAAGACGGAACGTTGACGGTGATCTTGGAACCGTCACGGCCTTCGGCGTCAAAACCACCGACGACCAGGTTGCCTTGAGCGACCGCATAGACGTTGCCGTCGATACCTTTCATCGGCGTCATCAACAGGCTGCCACCGCGCAGGCTCTTGGAGTTACCGATGGACGACACGGTGATGTCGATCTGCTGACCGGGCTTGGCGAACGGTGGCAGGTCGGCATACACGGCCACCGCCGCGACGTTCTTCAGCTGCACGGTGCCCGAACCTGCCGGAACCTTGATGCCGAACTGCGACAGCATGTTGTTGAAGGTCTGCAGGGTGAACGGCGTCTGGGTGGTCTGGTCACCCGTACCGTTCAGACCCACCACCAGACCGTAACCGATCAACTGGTTGGTCCGCACGCCCGAGATGCTGGCAATGTCCTTCAGGCGCTCGGCGTGAGCGCCCAGCGCTGCGGTGAACAACAGCGCTGCCGCTATCAGTTGCTTGAACGTGATCATGGCTATCCCGGTATCAGAAAGGGAACAACGGACTGAGGAAGAATCGGTCGAACCAACCTGGCTGGCTGGAATCGGCGAAGGCTCCCGTACCGGAATAAGTGATCCGCGCATCGGCCACGCGGGTCGACGAAACGGTGTTGTCAGTGGCGATGTCGTCGGCGCGGATGAGGCCTGCAATGCGCACCAGTTCGTCACCGGTATTGAGGGTCATCCATTTCTCGCCCCGCACCGCCAGAATGCCGTTAGGCAAGACATCGGCTACCGTGACCGTCACCGAGCCGGTCAACGTGTTGCTCTGCGCGGCAGTGCCGTTGCCTTTGGTTGCACGATCGCCGGTATAGCCTGCATCCAGGCTCAAGTCACCGCTGCCGATCGGGTTGTTGGTGCTGACGCCGGCGCCGAACAGCGAAGTCAGGCCCAGGCTGGTTTTACTGGTCTTGCTGATACCGGAACTGGCGGCCTTGCTGGCAGCGGTACGCTCGGACAGGGTGATGGTGATGATGTCACCGACCCGGTAAGCCTTGCGATCGCCATAGAGGTTCTGCTCGAAACCAGCCTGATAGATCGAGCCGTTATTGGCCGCCGACGGCAGCGGTGTTCGCGGCAACACAGGCGCGTAGTAAGGGTCATTGGGTTTGGCCGAAGGCGCAACGCAACCGGTCAGCAGCGCGATACCGCAAAGCGGTGCTGCGAACAGGGAAAGCCGCAATACAGAAAGCCGTTTCATGACACTTAAAACCTCGCGGTGTAGCAGGCGTTTTTCAGACGCCCCGTCGGATTGATCAGGTGTTTCGTTGCAGGACATCAGGTGTTTCAGTTTCCGTTCAGCCCATCGCTCGTGGCGACTTACAGGTTCTGGGTCACGTACTGCAGCATCGAGTCAGCGGTCGAAATCACTTTGGAGTTCATCTCGTAGGCGCGCTGTGTGGTGATCATGTTCACCAGCTCTTCAACGGTGCTGACGTTGGAGTTTTCCAGGGTGTTCTGCTTGACCACGCCCAGACCGTTCAGGCCTGGCGTTCCCACTTGAGGCGCGCCGCTGGAAGCGGTCTCCAGGTACAGGTTGCCGCCTTGCGACTGCAGACCGGCCGGGTTGATGAAGTCCGCGGTCTGGATGTTGCCGATCACCTGCGGGGTCGCGGCGTTTGCAGCAGTGGTGACCGATACGGTGCCGTCTTCGCCGACGGTGAAGGTTTGCGAATCCTGTGGCACGACAATCGCCGGCTCCAGTGCGTAACCGCTGGAGGTCACGATCTGGCCGTTCTGGTCCAGGTGAAAGGTACCGTCACGGGTGTACGCCAGGGTGCCGTCAGGCTGACGGATCTGGAAAAAACCACGACCGTTCACGGCCATGTCCAGCGGCTGGTTGGTGGTTTGCAGGCTGCCGGCAGTGAAGTTTTTCTGCGTGCCGACGATGCGCACACCAGTACCCAGCTGCAGACCGGAAGGCAGCTCGCTGTCCTGAGTGGACTGAGCGCCAGGCTGGCGCTTGATCTGATAGAGCAGGTCCTGGAATTCGGCGCGATCACTTTTGAAACCCGTGGTCGACACGTTTGCCAGGTTGTTGGAAATGGTCGTCAGGTTCATGTCCTGAGCGGCCAGACCGGTTTTCGCTACATAGAGTGCCGGAAGCATTCGTTAATCTCCTCGAGCGCCTGATTGTCGGCGCAAGCTGTCAGTCATTAGCCCATTTGCAAGACGCGAGCCATCGACTCGTCATCCTGCTCGGCGGTCTTCATCATCTTGATGTGCAGTTCGAATTGACGGGACAACGCCAGCACCGAGGTCATTTCCTCGACCGCATTGACGTTGCTCGACTGCAGAAATCCGGACTCCACCTGCACATTGGCATCGGCTTGCGCCGGTCTGCCGTCTTTGGTGTGCATCAGACCGTCAGGGCCTTTTTCCATGTTTCCAAGGTCTGGCTTGACCAGCTTGATGCGGTCGATCTCGGCCATGACCTGAGGCGTTTCACCCAGAGAGCGAACGCTGATCGTGCCGTCGGCGCCGATCTCGATCTGTTGCTGTGGAGGCACGGCAATCGGCCCGCTGTTGCCCATGACCGGCAAACCATTGCCATCACGCAACACGCCGAGGGCGTCAATGTTCATGCTGGAGGTGCGGGTGTAGGCTTCGCCGCCGTCAGGCGTCTGGACCGCCATCCAGCCATCGCCTTTGACGGCAACGTCCAGTTCGCGGCCGGTATCGATCATCGAACCCTGACTGAAGTCGGTGCCCGGGCGCTCGCTCATCGCATAGGCGCGAGACGGCATGACCTCGCCAAACACCGGCATCGAGCGGGCCTGTTCAAGGTCACGCTGAAACCCGTTGGTCGAGACGTTCGCCAGGTTGTTGGCATGCGCCTTTTGCGCGATGGCGTTTTCTGACGCACCGCTCATGGCCACGTAAAGCAACTTGTCCACAGTCTTCCTCCTCCGACAGACGCTTGCCGCCTGTAGCTGTACTGCTGAGGTCATAGCAATAATCGAACCAGTTTTTCAGATGCGATACAAACGGCTGATTTTCCAGCAGTTACGGGCCGAAGAACCCACGCGGGCCCGCGCGAACTGTCTTGCGCGACGGCGGACCGCCGCTTTCCGGAAAATCCCGGTCGGCGGACGCCAAAAAACCCTCACGAGGAGCGATAATTGCAGCGCTTTGCTCACCGGCCTTTCTGCCAACAGGAAACTGTCATGCGTCTGCGTTTTGCCCTGCTCTTTTCCCTCGCCGCCTGCTCGACTGTGGTCATGGCGGCACAAGCGCCCTATTACCTGTGGCAAGGCAAGGACCGGACGGTCTGTGCGCAGACCAGCCCCGGCAAGGGCTGGATCCGTGTGAGCAATGCGTTCGTGAAGGCCGACTGCTCGATCTGACGACAGCGACACACGCCGCTCGACGGCGTCGGCCAGCGTGCAACCGGCCTCAGGTTGCGCGAATCAGCGTCTGCATCAATTCAGCCTCGGTGGACAGCGTCTTGGAGTTGGCCTGATACGCCGTCTGCGCCTGAATCAGCTCCACCAGTTCGTGGGTCAGCGCAACGTTCGAGCCTTCCAGCGAGTGGCTGACGATCGTGCCGAGCGCGCCGATCCCCGGTGTCTCGTAATTGGCGACGCCGGATCCGTGGGTCTCCACCCAGCGCGTGTCGCTGACCGGCTGCAGGCCCTGCTCGTTGGCAAAACTGGCGAGCATGATCTGGCCGATGTTGCGCCGCACACCGTTGCTGAAACCCGTGCTCATCATGCCGTTTCTGTCGATGGACAGATCGGTGGCCTCGCCTGCGCTGTGGCCGTCGACCACCACGCCGGAACTGCCCGTTTCACCCCGGTGCTGGCTCAGCTTGCCGAAGTCCAGAACGATACCGTCCGCGTTGCCCACTGCGCCGTTGCTGACCCAGCGACCGTCCGGCTTGTTGCTGACCAGGGGCTTGGCCGGCACCCAGCCATTGAGCGTCAATTGGTTGTTGTCCGCCGACAGGCCCGGGCCGCCGAGCAGCGAGCGCAGCGAACCGTCGGCGCTGAACAGCATGCTGGCCGTCAACGCCTCGGTGCTGTCGGGATTTTGCGGATTGCGCCCATCGACGAGCAGGTGCATTTTCCAGCTATTGCTGCCGTCCTTGACGAAGTACTGAGTGATCTCGTGGCGATTGCCCAGACTGTCGAAGATGCCATTAGTGAATGCCTTGTTGTAGGTGGAGATGTCGGACCGGTCGAATGCCGGAACCGCCCGCGGCATCAGCGCATCGGCCGGGTCGAGAAACGGGCCGCCGGCATCCGCCAGCGGCAGCGCAACCGAGAGCGGACCCGCCGCAGGGCTCGGTGTCCAGCGCCCGTTGACCTGAATCGCCGGCTGCCACCTGTGCAACGACAGTTCGGTGTCGGAAACCACCTTGACCGCTGCGTCGGCTCCGGTCAGGGAAAGGTTGCCTGCGGCGGAAGTCTGCAGTCCGATTTCCAGCGGCGTCGTGCTGTAGGGATCCAGCGGACTGACGCCGTCGACCAGAATGTACGAGGTCCAGTTGTTGTCTGCGGTTTTGACGAAGTACTGCTTGAGCTCGTGGTCCTGAGGCGGGACCGCTGGCTTGGCCGGCACCTGAACATACTGATTGCCGCTGGCATCGGTGCCCAGCACTTCCTTGACGGCAGGCACGCCGGCGTCCTGAATCGTCAGGCTCGACACACGGGTGTAGGTCTGCGGATTACCGGGATCGAACGCCGGCAGCACATCCAGCGACGCGGCCGCCGAATCCAGCACCAGAATCTGTTCCACTTTGCCGGTGGCTTTGGGCGCCATGCTCGCCGTATCGATTTTCAGGTCGCTGCGCACCCCGCTGATCACCTTGCCGTCCGGCGTCACGGCATAACCCTGCAAGCGGCTGCCGTGAGTATCGACGACGAAGTTTTCGGCATCTTTGAGGAAGGCGCCCGACCGGGTGTAGCTGATGGTGCCGCCGTCGCTCATGACAAAAAAACCCTTGCCCTGAATGCGCATGTCGAGCGCCCTGCTCTGACCCGCCATTGCGTCGCCGAGCTTGAAGTTCTGCGAGATGCCGGCCACGCGCACGCCGTCGCCACTGGCGGAGCGGCTGGCGCCGAGTGAAGACGAGGAATAAACGGCAGAGAATTCCGCTCGCGAAGATTTGAAGCCGGCGGTGCCGACGTTGGCGATGTTATTGCCCGCCACTTCCATGCGCGTGTGCGCCGCGTGCAAACCGGACACTGCGATATTGAATGACATGAACACTCCCTGAGTCGTGTTGAACGACACGTTCGTCAATGCATTGAATGTGCGCAGACAAACAAATGCCGTTGTGCAGCCAGACGGCAGCCTTCAACGGTATTGGTTTGCCAGCGATTCGAGTCTCGCATTAACGAAAGTAGGAATTTTCCAGTTAATCAGTGGGACCGCTCTCCATGTTTTAAACGCCATTGAAAGGGCAGCAGCAGGCATACGGCAGGCAAAAAAAACCCCTCCAAAGAGGGGCTTGAGTACCGCAGTCAATCGACCGTTATCAGGTCATCTGAATCGTGGTCTGCATGATGGTGCTTTCAGTCGAAATGGTTTTCGCGTTCGCCTGATAGTTACTTTGCGCCTTGATCAGCTCAACCAGCTGGCCGGTCAGGTCGACGTTGGATTCTTCCAGCGCAGAACCGGTAATGTTTCCCAGCGTACCCGACTCTGGAGCACCGGTGACCGGGATGCCCGAAGCGTACGTTTCGCGCCACATGGTTCCGCCCGCCGGGGCCAGGCCCTGGACGTTGGCGAATGTGGTCAGCGCCACTTGGCCGATCACGCGGGATTCGCCGTTGGTGTACGTGGCGAACAGGTTGCCGCTGGAGTCAACGTTCATGGCGCTGATCTGGCCGGTGTAGTTACCGTCCTGGCTCTTCGAAATTGCGCCCGCCGCAGCGTTGGTCTGGGTGGTCGCCAGCATGTTCAATTTCATGTCCACTTTGGCGGCGCCGTTCTCGACCCAAGTCGTGGTCGAACCTACGGTTTTGCTCTGCGCAGGCTGCCAGTCCTGGATCGTGAACGTACCGTCGGCGTTGACCGTCACACCGCCCGTGGAAACCGGCGCAGGCGTAGTGATCAGGTTGCCCGACTCATCGAACTTCAACTGAGTCTGATCCGCAGCAACAGCCGGCTCGGTGGTCGGATCGGACATGTTGCGACCGTCGATCAGGGTGTACATGGTCCAGGAGTTGGTGTCTGTCTTGCGGAAATACTGGGACAGCGTGTGTGCGTTACCCTGACTGTCGTAGATCGGGGTGCTGTAAGTCGAGGTGTAGGTGGTGGTGTCCGCCGGATCGAACGCCGCGCCGGTGTTGATCGGCTCGGACGAGTTCAGGTTCGACTTGATGGTGATGTTGGCGGTGGTTTTCGGCGCCATGTTCGACGTGTCGACCTTGAGATTGGTCAAAACACCGGTCATCACGTTGCCATTGGCATCAACGCCGTAACCCTGCAGGTTATTGCCGTTGGTATCAATGATGTTGCCGGCCGAGTCGGTGTGGAAGTTACCGGCGCGGGTGTACAGCTTCTCGCCATTGTTGCTCATCATGAAGAAGCCGTTACCGTTGATCGCCAGGTCCAGATCGCGACCGGTGCCGGTGGTCAGAGAACCCTGAGTGAAGTTCTGAGTGACCGCTGCGGTATAAACACCGCTGCCTACGTTAGTGCCACCGGAAGTTCCACGGATGGATTGCGCGTACTGGTCGGCAAACTCCGCACGGGAAGATTTGAAGCCGACAGTCGCAACGTTGGCAATGTTGTTGCCCGTGACGTCGAGACTTTTGTTCGCTGCGTAGAGCCCACTAAGACCGATATTGAAAGACATCTTTAACTCCTGCGCCGTCTAGTCGGCTCTAGATTCCGATTTGTTGAACTTTGGACAAGGCAATGTTGGTGCCGTCGGCCAGGTTGAGGGTCATCGCGCTGCCCGCCGTACCCATGGTGACACTGGTCACCGTTGCAGGCAGGTAGGTGCTCAAGCCAGTGTTCTTGCCATCCAGGCTGCCGGTCGCCTTGAAGCTGTAGTTGCCGGCGGCCAGTGTCTGGCCTGCTTCGTCCTTGCCGTCCCAGGTGAAGCTGGCCTTGCCGGCTTTCTGCTCACCCAGATCAATCGTGCGCACGATGGTGCCGGTGCTGTCGTAGATATTGACGGAGGTCGTCGTGCTGGTCGAAGGCACCACGACCGAACCGGTCATGCCCTTGGTGGTGTCGACGTGGGTTGAGCCGGTGTCGGCGATCACCGAGCGGCCGACCAGCGAAGACGCCTGCAACGCTTGCGAGGACTGATACATGCCACCGATCGCGTCGACGGAGGTGCTCAGGTTCTGCATGGTTTCAAGGCTGCTGAACTGCGCCAGTTGCGCCACGAACTCGCTGTTGTCCTGAGGATCGAGCGGATTCTGGTTCTGCATCTGCGTGACCAGCAGTTGCAGGAACGAATCCTTGCCCAGCGTGCTGGCGCCGGTGCTGCTGTCGCCCGCCTTGCCGGAGGTGACGGTCTGCAGCGACTTGATGTAATCGCTGCTGGATGTGTCGTTAGTAACGGTCATTGCATGAGCCCCTTATCACTGACCGAGGGTCAGGACCTTCTGCATCATTGTTTTAGCGGTGTTCATGATTTCCGCATTGGTCTGGAACGAACGGCTGGCCGAGATCATGTCTGCCATTTCATTGACGACGTTGACGTTCGGGTAATAGACGTAACCGTTCTTGTCGGCGGCCGGATGGTTTGGCTCGTAACGCGCTTCCAGGTTGGAAGCGTCTTCGACGATGCCGGAAACCTGAACACCGGTGCCGGCCTGGCCCTGGTCTTCGAACAGCGAAGCGCTGCCGCCGGACTCCTGGCCTTGGAAGACCGTCGCGAACACCGGGTGACGGGCGCGGTAGGTCTTGTCCAGACTCGAGGACACGGTTTCGGCGTTGGCGATGTTACTGGCCACGGTGTTAAGGCGAGTGTTCTGGGCACTCATGCCGCTACCGGCAATATTGAAAACACTGGATAGAGACATGAATTACTCTCCGCGCAGGGCCGATACCAGCCCTTTGAACTTACTGTTGAGCAACGTGAAACTGGCCTGAAAACCGATGGCGTTTTCGGCGTAGTTGGCATTTTCGACCTGAGCATCGACGGTGTTCTGGTCCAGCGATGGTTGCGACGGCGTGCGGTACAGCAGGCTCGCGTCGCTGTCGGTCAGGCCCTCGGCTTCGATATGACGGTTGTTGGTCATGTTCAGGGCGAAAGTGCCCTTGTTGGCCTTGTCGCTTTCAGCGGCCAGCACCTTGGAGAAATCCAGGTCGCGCGCCTTGTAGTTCGGCGTGTCGGCGTTGGTGATGTTGTTGGCCAGCACTTCGGCACGTTGAGCGCGGAAGTTCAGCGCCTTTTCGTGAATGCCCAGTGCGTTGTCAAAGCTGATGCTCATGTCGGGAACCTTTACCGGTTGACCAGATGTTCGTGACAGAGAGATAGCAAGCGTCGTGCCAGTTTTTCAAAGCACCGTATTTCGCGGGCTACAGGGGAGGTTGATGGCGCAGATGCCAGAAAAGCGGCAAGTGATTTCCGCTGATGGCGAGGAAAGCGGCAACGCAGGTGCCGTTTTTTTGCCGCTGAGGTCGCGTCCGGGCTGACGAGGGCAGGAAGATCAAAAACAAGAGCACAAGCGACTTGCGTCACCGCTTTTGATTCTGCCGAAGACGTAGGAGCGCACTTGCTCTGGGCCGCATCGGACGATCTGCCCAACACTGCAAGAATCAAAACCCAAAGAAACAAAAACCCCGATCCAACGGGGTTTTCATCCAATCACAATCGCAGCCCGTCACTTGGCCTGATAAATGATCCCGGGACTGCACTGGACCATTTGATAATGATCCGGCAAACCGTTCAGGGCCTCGGACGCCCCAAGGAACAGATAACCGCCCGGCTTCAGCGTCGCGTGAATGCGCAGCAGAATGTCCTTCTTCACCTCCGCCGAAAAGTAGATCAACACGTTACGGCAGAAAACGATGTCGAACTTGCCCAGCGCCGCATAACTGTCCAGCAGGTTGAACGACCGAAACTCCACACGACTCTTGATCGGCGCCTTCACCGTCCAGCGCCCGGGCGTCTTCTGATCGAAATAACGCTGCAGACGATCAGGCGACAGACCGCGACCGATCGCCAGACTGTCGTACTCACCCGTCTTGCAGTTGTTCAACATGCTGCCGGAAAGATCCGTTGCGACAATCTGCACACCCGACTTCAACTGCCCCGGGTTGCTGCGCTCGAACTCATCGATCGACATCGACAGCGAATACGGCTCCTGCCCCGACGAACAGGCTGCCGACCAGATGCGCAGTCGCTGCCCCGGGCTCGCCTTGATCTGCTCGGGCAAGACCTTGTTCTTGAGCACCTCGAATGGATACGTATCGCGAAACCACAAGGTTTCGTTGGTCGTCATCGCATCCACGACCTGTTCGCGCAACCCGCTGCGCGGCTGGGTCTGGATCCGCTGGATGAGCTCGCCCAGCGACTTGATGCCCTGCTGTTCCATCAACTTGTTGAGCCGACTGGACACCAGGTACTGTTTATTTTCACCCAGCAAGATGCCACAGGCTTTTTCCAGGAAGCCCCGGAACTGTTCAAAATCCAAATTACCTGTAGACATGCCGCCTCTCAAATCATGTGAACAGCAAGGAGGGAGGTTCCCTCCTCAGCTGATATCTGCCGCCCTGATACGATCTACCACTCTAGCTGCCAGATCGTCCGGCCGAAACTTTGCCAGGAAATCGTCCGCTCCGACCTTCTTCACCATTGCCTGGTTGAAAACGCCCGACAACGATGTATGCAAGACGATGTGCAGCTTCTGCATGCGCGGATCACTGCGGATCTCGGCAGTCAGGGTATAGCCATCCATCTCCGGCATTTCAATGTCGGAGATCATCATCAGGAACTCTTCTTCCGGTTTTTTCCCTTCGTCCACCAGTTTGCGCAAGAACTCCAGCGCTTGCCGACCATCATTGAGCGCGGTGACCTCCACGCCAACGGTCTGCAGGCAACGCGTGACCTGCTTGCGCGCCACCGACGAGTCGTCGACCGTCAGCACACGCAGGGACAACGCCTTGTGCTGCACTTCTTCGGTCACCACGCCGGCGGAAATATTTTCTGAAACCGGCGCCACTTCGGCGAGGATTTTCTCCACGTCGATGATTTCGACCAATTGATTGTCGATCCGCGTCACTGCCGTCAGGTAGTGGTCGCGACCGGTTCCCTTGGGTGGTGGATGAATGTCTTCCCAGTTCATGTTGACGATGCGTTCAACCGAGTGCACCAGAAAACCCTGAATCTTGGTGTTGTATTCGGTGATGATCACGAACGCATTATCGATATTGCCCAGCGCTGTCGAACCGGTCGCCATCGCCAGATCGAGGATGGGAATGGTCCCGCCCCGAATATTTGCCACTCCGCGCACAATCGGACTGGATTTGGGCATGTGGGTAAGTTTTGGGCACTGAAGCACCTCTTTTACCTTGAACACGTTGATCCCATACAACTGCTTGCCGTCCAGCCGGAACAACAACAGTTCAAGGCGGTTCTGCCCTACCAGTTGAGTGCGCTGGTTAACTGAATCCAAAACACCAGCCATGCACTGCTCCTCCCCAAATCGACCAATTGCGCGTTGCTGGATGAGCATACGGCACGGGCCTTGCTATTTACCCAATCATGAACAGACAAATGACAGTATCCCGACGCCTCGCCACTGCAACCCGCAGCTTTTTCTGCGTGCTGGCTGCCGTGTGTCTGCTTGGCACCGCCGGCCTGAGCCGTGCGGACAATGTGACGCTGCCTGAACAACTTATCGGCGTCACCCAGGGCTTTCTTGAATTCACCGTTGAAGACTATCTGGCTACCAGCCAAACCGCAGGCCGATATGAAATCGAAGTCAAACAACTGGATCCGCGTCTGCGCATGCCGCACTGCGACAAGGATTTGACAGCCACCCTGGAAAGCCCTGCGCAGCCCATCGGCCGCGTCACGGTCAAGTTGCGTTGCGAAGGCAGTGCTCCATGGACGGTGTTCGTGCCTGCCCAGGTACATCTTTATCGCAATGTCGTGACCGTGGTCCGGCCGATGAAGCGCGATGCGATCGTTGCCGAAGGTGATGTGGCGATGCGCGAACGCGACGTGGGCTTGCTCGGCCAGGGTTTCCTGGATTCGGTGGATCAGGCGATCGGGCAGAAACTTGTCCGACCAACGGTCATCGATCAGATTCTGACGCCCGTACATCTGGAACAGCCGCAGATGGTCCGCAAAGGCGATCAGGTCGTCATCAGCGCTCGCAGTGGTTCGATGAGTGTGCGCATGCCTGGCGAGGCCCTGTCGGCAGGCGGTCTGAACGAGCAAATACGGGTGAAAAACCTCAATTCTCAGCGCGTGATCAAGGCCAACATCGTCGCCCCCGGGCAGGTCGAGGTGCCTATGTAAAGGGCCGTAACCTCTGGCGCAACGCTTGCGCTTTTCCTACACTCGGAACCGTCATGTCCTATGCGAAGTCTATTCGAGACTGTTTTCGCACTGGCCCTAAAGTTATTCCGGGTTTGGCCGAAACCAAGGCAAGCGTCCTAGAACCCAGAGGTTTTCAATCATGGTCATCGACTTCAGTCGTTTGAATAGCTCCAATGCCGTTGGGGGTACAACTCGTACTTCCAGCACGAAAGAAGCCAGCAAAACCGAAGCTCCGGCTGCGGTGAGCACTTCGACGAGCGTGAACGGCAGCGGCGAGGCAGTACATTTGAGCAGCGAAGCTCAACAGTTGCAGAAGATCACTGATTCGTTGCGTGATCAGCCAGTCGTCAACAGCAGCCGCGTGGCTGAGTTGAAGGCGGCGATCGCCGACGGCAGTTACAAGGTCGACAGCAACCGTGTTGCGAACAAACTGCTTAATTTCGAAGCCCAGCGCTAGCCCCCGGTCTGCGCAGGGGCTTCTGGACGCTTAAATCCCAGGGCATGCGATGCAAGACACTACTTTGCTTCAACTGATCACGGACGATATTGCGCCGACCCGGCATCTGCTGGAGATCCTGAAGGCCGAGTCACTGGCGCTTCACGGCCGCAATATGGTCGAAATGGAACACATCCTGGCGCAAAAACAGGCGCTGGTGATTGTCCTTGAGCAGCACGGACGCAGACGCACCCAGCTGATGACGAGCCTTGGCCTGCCCGCCAACCGTGCGGGACTGGAAGAAGTGGCGAAGCATTCTTCGGTTGGCGAAGCGTTGTTGAAGTCAAGCGACGAACTCAGCACGCTGATGAGCGAATGTCAGGCGGCCAACGAGCAGAACGGCAGCCTCATTCAGTTGCAGCAGCTCACAACGGCGCAGCAGCTGCGAATCCTCAACGGTGGCGACACGCCGACGCTGTATGACAGCCGGGGTTCGACGTCCGGTAGAGCCAGACCACGTCCGCTTAGCCAGGCGTAAGTTCTTGTATCAAGGCGCGCGACATGATGGCAAAATGCCTCGCGTCGCACGCTGTCGTTTTTTGCCTGGAGATGGAAAACCGTGAATGCCTTAAGCGCGGAAGATGTTCCGCAGCCCCCAAAGGTACTGACCACGCCTTTGGAAATTGCCGCCAACCTGCGGCTTCTGATGGAAAGCCATGATCCGCTGATCATCACTTTTCACGAGCGTAGCCAACGCTTCCAGAGTTATGTGACAGACGTAGACCGTGACAGCAACGAAATCACGCTGGATGAAATGATCCCGCGCGATGGAGAACGCTTTCTGGCCAACGGCGAGGCATTCCGGGTCGAAGGCTTCCATGATGGCGTTCGTATCGCCTGGGAAGTCAAAGCGAAGATGGACGTCATCGATGATCCGCGCTGCTATCGCGGACCGATGCCTGAAGAAGTCGTTTATCACCAGCGCCGCAATGCCTTCCGCGCGGCCTTGAAGCTGGCGTCGCTGGTCGACATTGAAATCGGCGGGGACAAGCTGAAGTCGCCGCTGCGCGGCAAACTGCTCGACATCTCCGCGACCGGCTGCAAGCTGCGTTTCGAAGGCGATGTGTCTGAACGCATGCAACTGGGACAAGTCTACGAGCGTTTCGTCGCTCACCTGCCCTTCGGCGCCATGACCACGCCGGTCGAGCTGCGTTACCTGCACTTCGAAGAGAAGATCAACATCACTTTTGCCGGTGTGCGCTTCCACAACATGAGTGGACTGGTGCAGCGTCAGGTCGAACGCTTCGTCTACCAGCTGCAGCGCGAAGCCCGTCGCTTCGACAAAGACGACGACTTCTGATTCAACCGGCCAGCGGGCGCTTGCGGCAAGCGCCCCGCACCCGAACGATCAGAACGCTGACAAACCGATCCCGTACTGCGCCGCAGCGATTGCGGCGACTGTCCATACCCCGGCATCAACGCCCTGCATGCCTTCGCGTCAGCCTTCGCGAGCAAGCTCGCTTCCACCAGGTTCGCGCAAGCATCGGATGCCAAGTCGGACGCTGGATTTTCGTGGAGATGAGCCACTGTCTTTGGCGCTCCATTCGATCCACGGCGTAACACCACCCGACGCCTTCCCGGCTAAAGCCGGTCCTACGAAAAACCTGCAGCGTCCGTAGGACCGGCTTCAGCCGGGAAGAGGCCGGTATATGCTGTGGAGATACCGTGGTTGGAAATCAGTGTTCGTCCGATGGCGGCCCGAGCAACTTGCTCTCACCCGCTCGCGCAAGCATCGGATGCCCGGCAACACGCAGACCTTATGTGGGAGCGAGCTTGCTCGCGAAGAGGCCGGGAACCGGGCGGCGTTTGCAGCCGCCAGGTCTCGCGTCAGAGCGGGCGGTCGACGCCGACATCCCGCGATGCATCGTGAACCGCGTCCGGCCGGGCGTCTTGCGCGACGGTGGTGACATCGTCATCGACCACCGCAACCGGCCGCACGACGCCTTCGCCTGACGGCACCACGCGTTCGGGGCCGGCTTCGGTCTCGGCACCGGGCTGCTCCGGTTCCGTCGCGTCGGTCGCGGTCTGCATCTGGTCCTGAACCACTTGTTCATCGACCCGAGGGTCAAGCGCCACGACCAGCGGCGAGCTGGACATGCTGTCCGGCATCGCGATGTGATGCAGCGGCGCATCTTCCACCTGGTGCAGGTTGGTGACGGCTTTGGGACGAATACGCAGCACCAGCACCAGTGCCGTGAAGCAGACGAAGGCGTACAGCATGTTGCTGCCGAACATCTTCATCAGCACGCCCGAGACCAGCGGTCCGATACTGGCGCCCACGCCATAGGTCATCAGCAACATGGCCGTCAGCGACACGCGGCGCTCGCCTTCGACGTGGTCATTGGAAAACGCGACCGCCAGCGGGTAGAGCGAGAACTGCAGCAGCGACGCCACGAACCCGACCGCCAGCAACACCTCCATCGGCACGCTGGGGAAAATCGCCAGTGGCAGCGCGGCCAGTACCAGCAACCCCGCCACGCCGCGAATCAGCCAGGCACGATCGTAGCGGTCCGACAACCTGCCCAACGGGCCTTGCACCAGCAGGCCTGCGCCGATGCAACTGGCCATGAACATACCGACATGTTCGGTGGACAGCCCCTGCTGCGCGGCATACAGCGGCGCCAGGCCATAAAATGAGCCGATGATCAGACCGGCGCTCAACACCGTGGTCAGCGACTGCGGTACGCGGCGCATGAAGAACAACGGTTCGAGCGGCGCCGGACGCATCGGCGCCGGGTGAATGCTGCGGGTCATCGCCACTGGCACCAGGCACAGGGTGAAACACAACGCCACCAGCATCAGCAATTCAGGGCCCAGCTGCGGATGGATCACCAGAATCAGTTGGCCGAGCACCAGCCCCAAGTACGAGGCGATCATGTAGCCGCTGAACACCAGGCCACGCTGCTTGGGCGATGCCTGCTCGTTGAGCCAGCTCTCGATGACCATGTACTGGCACATCATCCCGAGGCCAACGATCATGCGCAAAAAGATCCACGCCGGCAGGTAATCCACCAGACCATGCCCCAGAACGGCAGCGCCGACGATCCCGGCGCACGTCGCATACGCACGAATGTGCCCGACCCGGCCAATCAGCCGGTGGCCGATCTTGCCGCCCAGCGCCAGACCGACATAGTTGGCGGCCATCAGGGCACCGACCCACAAGCCATCGACCTGATCGGCCGCCAGACGCAAGGCAAGGTAGGTGCTCAACAGGCCCGAGCCGATCAACATCATCAGCGAGGCGAAATACAGCGCTCTAAAGGACTTCCAGATTTGGCGCATCGGCTTTCCAAAAACGGGAAACCTTCATCAGAGAGGATTCCCGAACCGCGGTTCTTGAGCCTGGGTGCTTCAGACTGTGTGAAACCATCACGAACAAACGTCAGACGTCGCACGCAACACGCGATAAGGCCGCAAGCGCCCTACACCGGGCGCTCTGATCGAGCCTGCTCGCCTGTTTTCAACGACATACCACGTGCATCACTCCGAAGGAGCATGGCTCGCAATGGTGTTCACACATCCTGAGCCAATACTCGGCGCTCCCAGGGCGTGATTTCATCGAAGAAACTGGTCAGTTCCAGGGTCTTCGATGCGATGTAGCCTTCGATGAATTCGGTCCCAAACAGTTCCTTGGCCAATGGGCTGCGTTTCAGACGCTCTAGAGCGGCATGCAAGGTACATGGCAGGGAAAGATTATCCGGCACGACAAACTCTCCTTGAATCGGTGCCGACGGTTCCAGTTTCTGCTCGATCCCGTACAGCCCGGCTGCAAGACTAGCTGCAATGGCCAGATACGGGTTGGCATCTGCACCGGGAAGCCGGTTTTCAACCCGTCGGGCGACTGGCGCACTGGCCGGAATGCGAAGGCCGGCGGCGCGATTGTCGTGTGACCAGCAGGCATTGTTTGGCGAGGCAAACGGATGGCACAACCGCTGGTACGAATTGACGTTGGGCGCAAACAATGCGGTGAAGTCCGCCATCGCCGCCTGCTGCCCGCCGAGAAAATGGCGAAATTCGGCGGTGGCTTCGCCCCGCCCGTCACTGAAAAGGGTGTTGCCGGTCGCCGTCTCCACCACGCTCTGATGAATGTGCATCGAGCTGCCCGGCGTGTGCGCCAGCGGCTTGGCCATGCAGACCACAGTCAGACCATGCTTGAGCGCGACTTCCTTGAGCAGATGCTTGAACAGGAACGTCTGATCGGCGAGCAGCAACGGGTCGCCGTGCAGCAGGTTAATCTCGAACTGGCTGACGCCCATTTCGTGCATGAACGTGTCCCGCGGCAGGCCAAGAGCCGCCATGCCCTTGTAGACCTCGCTGAAGAAGGGTCGCAGGCCGTTGTTGGAACTAACGCTGAACGCCGAGCGTCCTTCTTCGCGGCGGCCGTCCAGCCCGACCGGCGGCTTGAATGGTTGAGTCGGGTCGCTGTTGGGTGCGAACACGAAGAACTCAAGCTCGGTCGCCACCACCGGCGACCAGCCATAGCGGGCGTAACGGGCGATCACCGACTTGAGCTGGCCGCGGGTCGAGAGACTGGAGCTTTCGCCGGTCAACTCGTCCGCATCGCAGATGGCCAGCGCGCGAGGCTCGTCGCTCCAGGGCAGACGGTGAATCTGTTGCGGATCGGCGACCAGCGCCAGATCACCATCGTCGCTGCCGTAGAATTTTGCCGGCGGGTAGCCGCCCATGATGCATTGCAGCAGCACGCCGCGGGCCATCTGCAGGCGTCGGCCTTCCAGAAACCCTTGCGCCGTCATCACCTTCCCGCGTGGCACACCGTTGAGGTCCGGGGTGACACATTCAATTTCATCAATGCCCATCAATCGCTGCGCGAGTGAATTGTGGCCATCGCTACTCATGACTCAAATCCTTTGTTTTTCTGGCAGGCCGCACAGCGGCAAGGCGTACAAAATAAGCGTCAGTCGTTCGGAATATCAAGCGGAGTCGGCAAATCCTGGGCCTTGGCGAGCCCGGCAGGAATTGGCCGGGTTCTTGCTATTTCGTGTCATGACCGGCGCGAACGCCATTTTGCTGACAGCGGCTTCGGTCTGCGGGACGTATTCGTACCCGACCATTGAGCAGCAGCCTAACTAGAGCGCAGACCTGATGAGCAAAACCACACCAGTTACCCGGCCAATGCTCGCGCCGCTTGAAGAATTCATCCCGTACCTGGAAAGGATCTGGGACAGTCGCACCCTGACCAATGGCGGCCCGTTCCACCAGCAACTGGAAAAAGAGTTGGCCGTGTATCTGGGCGTCGAACATCTGTCGCTGTTTACCAACGGCACCATCGCCCTCGTCACCGCTTTACAGGCATTGCGCATCACGGGCGAAGTCGTCACGACGCCGTACTCGTTCGTGGCCACCGCTCACTCGCTGTTGTGGAACGGCCTCAAACCGGTGTTCGTGGACATCGATCCGCACACATATAACCTCGACCCTGCGCGGATTGAGGAAGCCATCACTCCGGCGACCACCGCGATCATGCCGGTTCACTGCTACGGCCAGCCTTGTGACGTCGAAGCGATCCAGCGCATTGCCGACCGCTACGGCCTGAAGGTTATCTACGATTCGGCCCACGCCTTCGGCGTACGCGAGAACCAGCAAAGCATCCTGCGGCACGGCGACCTTTCAGTCATGAGCTTCCACGCGACCAAGGTGTTCAACACCTTCGAGGGCGGCGCGATCATCTGCCCGGACGCGAAGACCAAACAGCGTATCGACTATCTCAAGAACTTCGGTTTCGCCGATGAAATCACCGTGGTCGCCCCAGGCATCAACGGTAAAATGAGCGAGGTCAATGCGGCATTTGGCGTGCTGCAACTCAAGCACATCGACGCCGCCCTGGCCCGCCGCCAGCGCGTAGATACCATCTACCGCGAAGCGCTTTCGAATATCGAAGGCATCGAGGTCGCCTGGCCGGACCGCGAAGGCCACAACTATTCGTACTTCCCGATTCTGGTCAATTCGCAGTTTCCGCTGAGCCGAGACGAGCTGTTCGAGCGCTTCCGCTCTCGCGACATCCTCGTGCGTCGGTATTTCTACCCACTGATTTCGGCGTTCCCGATGTATCGCGGGCTGGAGTCTGCCCGCGTGCAAAATCTGCCGATCGCCACAAGCGTGTCCAGCCGGATCCTGTGCCTGCCGATTTTCGACAGTCTCACCGATGAAGAAATCACCCATGTTCTGGACGTCATTGTTCAGGCCAGAAACGGAGTCAATTAATGCGTAGTTGTTCGGTGTGTTCGTCGCAGTTCGCGAACTTCTTGCCGCTTGCGTCCCATTACTTCGAAATGCTCAACGAGCTGAACGTCAGCTACTCGCTTGATGATTTCGAAACCCTGAACACCGGGCAGTACAGCTGTCCGCAGTGTGCAGCGTCGGATCGCGATCGTCTGTATGCGTTGTTCGTGAAAACGTTCGTGAGGCGCCCAGAAGGACGGCCGCTGCGGATTCTGGACATTGCGCCTGCGCCCTTGCTGTCCCGGTTTCTGCGCAGCATTCCGGACAGCCAGTACCGCTCCGCCGACCTGTTCTCCCCATTGGCGGACGACATCGTCGACATCATGGACATGAATATCTACCCCGATAACAGCTTCGATTTCATCGTCTGTTCCCATGTCCTGGAGCACGTCCCCGACGACCGCAAAGCCATTGCCGAACTTTATCGTGTGCTCGACAAAAATGGCCTGGCGATCCTGATGGTGCCCATTCTGCTGACCGCAGAACACACCGACGAAGACCCGGATGAAACCGACGTCAATGTGCGCTGGGCGCGATTCGGCCAGGATGACCATGTGCGCATGTATGCCAAGCAGGACTACATGTCGCGCATCCGCGCGGGCGGGTTCGAACTGTTGGAACTCGACTCTCGATCGTTCGGCCAAGGCACGTTCCGGCAACAGGGCATCACCGAGCAAAGCGTTCTTTATATCGGCACGAAGTAGTCTGTGGGCAGTGAGAGGTAGTCGACGATGGGCCGTTCAAACGAAGTAAACGAAGGTTTTCGCACGCTGGGCGACAACGTCAAAATCTACCCCGGCGCCAAAGTGTATGGCCGGGAGTTCATCAGCATCGGTTCGAACGTCATCATTGACGACTTCGTGTTCATATATGCCACGGCGCCGCTCTACATCGGCAGTTATGTCCACATATCCTCGTTCTGCTCGATCAGTGGCGGCGGCACGGTTGTGTTCGAGGATTTCTCCGGGCTGGCATCGGGCGTGCGCGTGGTGTGCGGCAGCGATGACTTTCTGGGCGGAGGCCTGACCAATCCGACCGTGCCCGCGGAGTATCGCAACACCCGACGATCATTCGTGCACATTGGCCGTCATGCGATCGTCGGCGCCAATGCGGTCATCCTGCCGGGCGTCACCATTGGCGAAGGCACCGCGGTGGGTTCGGGCTCGGTCATCAGCAAATCCCTGGAACCATGGAGCGTCTACGCAGGGCTGCCTGCCAGGCGCATCAAGGCCCGCCCACACGAAGTCATCCTGGAAAGCGAGCGCGCACTGGCCAGCGACGGTCTGTTCCAGCCCATGGCCGCCTCTGTGTTCCGAGACGCTTTGAACGCCTCACGTTCTTGAATTTTCTATCAGGTATTTGAATGAGCCTTCGCCGTTTAGTCAGCATCGCTATCCCGGCCTACAAGCCCGACTTCTTCGAAGCCACGCTGCAAAGTGCCTTCAGCCAGACACATGATCAGATCGAGATCGTGATCTGCGATGACTGCAAGAGCGATGCGATGTACCAGATCGTTGAACGACTGCGGCCTCAGAGCCCATGGCCGATTCGCTATATGCGCAATCAGACGCCGCTGGGTGAAACTCTCAACGTCGCCCGGTGCATCCGGGAATCACGCGGCGAATACATCAAATTCCTGTATGACGACGATCTGCTGGACCGCGACTGCATCAGCGCGCTGGTAGCGCTCTTCGAAGCGCATCCGAACGTCACGCTGGCCAGCTCGCGCCGCAGCATGATCGATGAGAACGGCGAGCTTCAGCCCGATAACCAGGCGACCCTTTTCCCCTTCTCCCATGACGTGATCATGGCCGGAGCGCCACTGGCGTCGTTTCTTGGGCAATTCCCGATCAATTTCATTGGCGAACCCAGTTGCGTAATGGTCCGACGCGCGGACGTGCTGGCTTTCGGCGACGATCTGATGGCCCTCAATGGCACGTCTATCACGTGGGTCGGGGATCTGGCGATCTACGTGAAGCTGATGCGAATGGGCGACGTGGCGATGCTGGCCAAGGCTTTGTCGTTCTTTCGGGTCTCCAGTGCGCAATACAGCGCCGAAGGCCGCAACAAGCCCAATCTGGGGGAGCAGGCACAGCGAGTTTTTCGCCAGCGAATCCTCGAACTGGGCTGGACCAGAAGTTTCGATGAATACCGCATGCTCAAGATCGCGCCGCTGGCTGAGCCTACCCGCTTCAGCGAAGTTGACCTGCTGCCCTACTTCGTCAATTCCGGTTCGACTTCCGGGGATGGCTTAGGGTTCGGCGTCGGTCACTGGCTGGCGCAGCGCACCGTCAATCCGACCCAGCAGAAGCTGATCGATGAGCGGCTCGAAGCCAGTAGCGCTGGCTCCTCGCTGCTGGTCGTCGTGATGGACGATGCACGCCAGCCGCGCAAGCTCGACGCCACGCTGCACAGCATTTTGATCCATCAAGCGCTGTCCCCTGCGCTCAACGTGATGGTGCTGTCTGAGCGAGAGGCGCCTGCCGGCCTTGACGTCAGCGGGCCTCTGCAATGGCGTGGCGGCGTGGCAGGGCAAACGGCCCTGGCGCTCAACGGTTTGCTTGAAACGCATTATTGCGACTGGTTCATCATTGTCGAGGCAGGCGCCAGTTTCACTGCCCACGGGATTTCCAGGCTGCGGCTCAAACTCCCTGACCTGACCCAATGCCCGGCTTTGTTCGCCGACGAACTGCACCGTTTCACCGAAGGGCGGCACGAGACGGCGTTTCGCCCGGATTTCAACCTGGACTATTTGCTCAGCTACCCCTCGGCAATGAGCAGGCACTGGGTTTTCCATCGCCAGACCATCCTGGGCATTGACGGCTTCGATCCGGATGCGGGCAACGCCATGGAGCTGGATCTGATCCTGCGGCTGATCGAGAACGAGGGCGTGGCGGACCTGCATCACCTCGCCGACCCGCTGCTGATCTGCGACGCCGTGGACGCCGAGCGAGATGAACGCCTCGACCAGGGCGACGCCGAGGTCCGCGCGCTGAGTCGACACCTGCATGCCCGTGGCTACGTCGACAGCCAGGTCTGCGAGACCGCGCCCGGCCTCTACCAGATTCGCTACCAGCACACGGAACGTCCCCTGGTTTCGATCCTGATTCCAACCAAGGACCAACTGGGTATTCTCAGCCGCTGTGTCGAAAGCGTCCTGGAAAAGACCGCCTACAGCCACTACGAAATCATCATCATCGATAACAACAGCGTGGAAGCCGACGCGCTGGAATGGCTGGCGGGGGTGGAAAGCATGCAAAGCGAGAAGGTGCGCGTGTTGCGCCACCCCTTCCCGTTTAACTATTCGGAAATCAACAACATGGCGGCCCGCCACGCCCGTGGCGAATATCTGGTGCTGCTGAACAACGACACTGCGGTGCTCCACGACGACTGGCTGGATAATCTGCTCAACCACGGGATGCGCCCCGAGGTGGGCGTGGTCGGGGCGAAATTGCTGTTTCCGGACGGCGCGATCCAGCATGGCGGCGTGGTCATGGGCATCGCAGGTCCGGCCTATCACGTCTTCGTGGGCGCTCCCTTCGAGAGCGCTGGCTATATGCAGCGCCTGCAGGTCGATCAGGATTACAGCGTGGTGACCGCTGCCTGCATGATGGTGCGCAAATCGCTGTATCTGGAGCTTGGCGGGTTGGAGGAAACGCACTTCAAGGTTTCCTACAACGATGTAGATTTTTGCCTCAGGGTCCGCGAGGCGGGCTATTTGGTGGTCTGGACACCCCATGCGCGATTGCTGCACGAATCCAGCGTCAGCCAGATCCAGATCGACCCGCACGCCGGATGGCAGAAGATAGAACGATTCCGTGGCGAACAACTGGCCATGTACCGACGCTGGCTGGCGGTCATGGCCCACGACCCTGCCTATAACCCCAACTTTGCCGTGAGCAGGACCGGCTTCGAGCTTGAAAACAACGTTGACCTCACCTGGCGCCCGTTGCCGTGGCGACCGCTTCCATTGGTTCTGGTGCAACGCCTATTGCAGTGGCAGCCCAGCGATCAGCGCCTCACCGCTCCCCTCAACGCGCTACGCGAGCAGGCCAGGCTGGACGGTGCCGTCTCGCAGAGGCTGCTCGACTTTGTGGAACTCGAGCGCCTGCGTCCCGACACGGTGGTGTTTCAACAGCCACTCGCCGAGGCCGACGTCAACAACATGCGGGTGATGAAGTCGCTTTCCCCTGCTTTTACCGTCCTGGACCTGGACCGTCTGCCGGCATCAGGAACAAGCGATCCGGCCTTTGTGCAAAGCCTGGGGCTGGTCGAGCGAGTGGTGGTATCTTCGCCGGCCCTGGCTGAGTCGCTGGCCGGTCTGCACCCTGATATCCGGGTCGCCTCGGACTGCCTGCCCGTCGAATGGAAGCAGGGCATTTATGCGCAACGGCGCGTGGGTGGCAAGATGCGCGTGGGTTGGTGCGGCGATGACCCGCAGCTGGATCTGGCGCTGCTGGACAAGGTCGTTCGTACGATGGCAGATGAAGTGGACTTTATCGTGATGGGGTGGTGCCCGATGGCGCTGCGGCCCTACGTTAATGAAATACACCCTCACGTGCTCGCGCATCTGGAACCTGGGGCCATGGCCGCGATGAATCTGGATCTGGCATTACTCCCGCATCGGCAGAACGACCTGCGTAATGCTCAAAGTCAGGGCCGCGTGCTGAAATTCGGTGCCTGCGGCTTCCCGGTGGTTTGCAGCGACAGTTCGCCCGGCGCCGACTCACTGCCTGTCCTGCGCCTGACGAATCAACCCGAGCGCTGGATCGAAACCATCCGCGGCTACGTCAAAGATACCGATGCGCTGGCGCTGGCCGGTGACACGCTGCAACGCGAGACGCTGGAAAACCGGGTCCTCGACGGACGCTGCCTGGAAGACTGGCGAAGCGTGTGGCTGCGCTGACGCGTCAGAAATCGTCGGGCGAGACGGGCATCGCCGCCGCCCGATAGTGTCCCGGACTCTGCCCGGTCCATTTCTTGAACGCCCGGTGAAACGCGCTGGGCTCCTGAAAGCCGACCAGCGCGGCGATGTCCACCACGCTCATGTCGGTTTCACGCAGCGTCTGCTGCGCGATGCCACGCCTGACATCGTCCTTGATGCCCTGAAACGCACAGCCCTCACGCTCCAGACGGCGCCGAAAGGTGGTCGGGCTGAGTTTCAGTTCATCGGCCATCTCCAGCAGGGTCGGCCAGTGACCGTAATGGCTGTTGCGAAGACGCTGATACACCTGCGCCGCCAGCCCGCGCTGATTGCGGAAGCGGATCACCAGCCACTGCGGCGCAGTGCGCAGAAACGATTTGAGCGACGGCAGCGACTGCACCACCGGCAAACGCAGGTAATGGCTGGAGAACTCGATCTCGGTGCGCTGCTCGCCAAAACTCAGGTTGAATCCCCACAGCAGCGAGTCGTCGCTGAGTCGCTCGCGGTGCTGGCGAAACTGCGCGCGGTCAATGGTGATCCGTCGTCCGCCCAGCCAGCACAGCAGGCTGATCATCAGCAGCAGAAAAGTTTCTTCGCCAAAGCGTTGCTTGACGGGATCGTCGGTGCGGGTCTCCACGGCAATCACCGCTCGCTGGCCGCGCACGATGAGGCTGCCGCGAAAATCGCGCAGGAACAGGCCGAAATTGTTCAGGCATTGGCGCAGCGCTTTTTCAAGGTTCGGTTCCTGAATGAGCGCCCGGCAGATCAAGGCGAAGCTGCCCAACGGCATGCCGTGCGAGTCGAGGGCGAAAAACTCATCGCCCAGCTCCTTGATCTGAATGAGCCACAGCGCTGCGAACGCGCTGGCCGACACCCTGGCGGCCGGATCATCGAGCAGGGCCATGTCGATACCCGCCGCTTCCAGCACCGATTGCAGGCGTAACGGTTCGTCCCGCAAGGCGTGCACCACCAACTGGACGAAATAAATCGACACTGAATCCTTTTCCCGCATGAGCAGCTTTTCCTCTTATTGGTATGCGCCACTGGCCAGACCGTGATGGTAAAGAACGCCAACTGATCTGGACAGTTTTGGCATAGGCCCGCTGCAAACGTCGATCTAGACTTGCCCGCAATCAGCCCTTGGCCGAAATGCCGTCTGTCGGTGCTGCCCACCCTAAATACAACAGGTTTCAGGAGTCGACATGAGCACTACCGAAGTTTTCGTCGTCAGCGCGCTGCGCACCGCCATCGGTGGATTCGGCGGTTCCCTCAAGGATGTCTCGCCCATCGAACTGGGCACCCAGGTCAGCCGCGCTGCCATTGCCGGGTCGGGGCTCGCCGCCGAGCACATCGGCCACGTGGTCATGGGTCATGTCATTCCGACAGAAGTGCGCGATGCCTACCTGTCCCGCGTCATCGCCCTTGAAGCGGGCCTGACCAAGGAAACCCCGGCCATGAACGTCAACCGCCTGTGCGGCTCGGGTCTGCAGGCCATCGTGTCGGCCGCCCAGTCGGTGATGCTCGGCGACGCCAAAGCGGTGCTGGCCGGCGGCGCCGAATCCATGAGCCGCGGCGCTTATATCATGCCGCAAGCCCGCTGGGGTGCGCGCATGGGCAACGTTCAGGCGTACGACTACATGCTCGGCGCGCTGCACGATCCGTTCGCCAACATCCACATGGGCATCACCGCCGAAAACATCGCAGAGAACTACGGCATCACCCGAGCCGAGCAGGATGCATTGGCGCTCTCCAGCCAGCAGCGCGCGGCCCGGGCCATTGCCGAAGGCCGCTTCGAAGGTCAGATCGTGCCCATTGAAATCGCCACCCGCAAAGGCACCGTGACCTTCGCTCAGGACGAACACGTGCGCGGCGATGTCACCGCCGAGCAGCTGGAAAAAATGAAAACCGCATTCAAGAAAGACGGCACCGTGACCGCCGGCAACGCGTCGGGCTTGAACGATGGCGCCGCAGCGCTGGTGATGGCCAGTGGCGAGATGGTCCGCGAACAGGGCCTCAAGCCGCTCGCGCGCCTGGTCGCGTACGCGCACGCCGGGGTCGAGCCATCGATGATGGGCCTGGGGCCGATTCCCGCCAGCCGCAAGGTTCTGGAACGCGCAGGCCTGACCGTCGCAGACCTGGACGTGATCGAATCCAACGAGGCTTTCGCCGCACAGGCCTGCGCGGTCGCTCGCGAGCTGGGTTTCGATCCGGAAAAGGTCAACCCTAACGGCTCCGGCATTTCGCTGGGCCACCCGGTCGGCGCGACGGGCGCCATCATTGCGACCAAGGCGATTCACGAGCTGCACCGGATTCAGGGCCGCTACGCACTGGTGACCATGTGCATCGGCGGCGGTCAGGGCATCGCTGTCATCTTCGAACGCGTTTGAGCGGGGAGTCTCCAATGAGCCTGCAACACATTGCCGTGATCGGCGCCGGCACCATGGGCAACGGCATCGCCCAGGTGTGCGCCGTCGCGGGTTTTGACGTGACACTGGTGGATATTTCCGACACGGCGCTGGAGCGCGGTGTCGCGACCGTGCGCAAGAACCTCGAACGTCAGGTGAACAAGCAGACGATCGACAACGATCTTGCGCAAGCCGCCTTGCAACGTATTCAGACGACCACCGACTACGCGCAGCTGGACGGCGCGCAACTGGTGATCGAGGCAGCCACCGAGAACCTGGACCTCAAGCTGCGGCTGTTGAAGATGATCGCCAGTCATGTGGGGCGGGACTGCGTGATTGCCTCCAACACCTCGTCGCTGTCGATCACGGAGCTGGCGGCCAGCGTGGAATTTCCGGAGCGTTTCATCGGGCTGCATTTCTTCAATCCGGTGCCGATGATGGGCCTGATCGAAGTCATCCGCGGCTTGCAGACGGCCGATGAAACCCACGTCGCCGCGATCAAGCTGGCCGAACGCCTGAACAAGACCGCGATTACGGCAGGTAACCGCCCAGGCTTTGTGGTCAACCGGATCCTGGTGCCGATGATCAACGAAGCGATTCTGGTGCTGCAGGAAGGCTTGGCGACTGCACAGGACATCGACGACGGCATGCGCCTGGGCTGCAACCAGCCAATCGGTCCGCTGGCCCTGGCGGACCTGATCGGCCTGGACACATTGCTGGCCATTGTCGAAGCGTTCCATGACGGCTTCAACGACAGCAAATACCGCCCTGCCCCGCTGCTCAAGGAAATGGTCGCCGCAGGCTATCTGGGACGTAAGAGCGGACGAGGTTTCTTCGTCTACAACTGACAGGCTGGGCGAAAAATACAGGTTGGCTGTACCGGGCAGTTGCGGCGAGTGCCCCGTGCTTCGCCCTCATGAAAAAACCGCAGGCAGCGTACGGCCTGCGGTTTTCTTGTTCCCGGTCGATCAGTGCGAGAACAGCGAGTTGCCGACCTTGCCGGCCATCTTCTCCGGTTTGATGAGGAAACGCGCCAGCGCTGGCAACAGCCACAGGGCGCCGAACATGTTCCACAGCAGCATGAACGTCAGCATCAGGCCCATGTCGGCCTGGAACTTGATCGCCGAGAAAATCCACGTGCACACCCCGATCGCCAGGCACAGGCCGGTGAACAGCACAGCCTTGCCGGTCGATTTCAGCGTCTCATAATACGCCTCCTGCAACGGCAGCCCCGCACGCAGGAAACTCTCCAGACGGCTGTAGATGTAGATGCCGTAATCGACGCCGATCCCTACGCCCAGCGCCACCACCGGCAAGGTCGCGACCTTGACGCCAATGCCCATGAATGCCATCAGCGCGTTGCCCAGCACCGAGGTCAGGACGAGCGGCAAGACGATGCACAACGTCGCGGCCCACGAGCGGAAAGTGATCATGCACATCACGGCCACGCAGATGTACACCAGGATCAGAATCGTCAGCTCAGCCTGCTTGATCACCTCGTTTGTCGCGGCCTCGATTCCGGCGTTACCCGCCGCCAGCAGGAATTCCAGGCCTTCCTTGTTGTTCTGCTGCGCGAATTCCTGCACCGCATGCACCGCTCGGTCCAGGGTTTCTGCCTTGTGGTCGTTGAGGAAAATCAGCAGCGGCGCCAGCGAGCAGGTGTTGTTGTACAGCCCGTCCGCCCGGGAAATGGAGCTGTTGAGCACGTCCTTGTTGCGCGACAGCGACTCCCATTTCAGGTTGCCCTCGTTCATGCCCTTGATCACTTGCTTGGACACAGTGACCAGTGAAATGGCCGATTGCACGCCCGGCGTATTTTCCATTTTCCACGACAACTCGTTGATCGCCGACAGCGTCTGAAAGGCAGAGCAGCCCTCGGGCGGTGTCTTGACCATGACCACCAGCACATCGGAACTGGTCGAGTAGTTGCTGATGATGAAGTTGTTGTCTTGGTTGTACCGCGAATCCGGCCGCAGCTCCGGCGCCCCTTGATCAAGATCGCCGATCTTCAGGTTGTGCCCGTACCAGAGGCCTGCACCCAACGCCACCAGCGCCAGGATTACCGACACCCGCGCGACCTTCGGCGCGGCAAAGTTCGACAACAGTCGCCAGAACGGATGCTCGCGTACGGCGTCCAGCTTGCTGCGCACCACGGCTTTTTTGCTGATGCCGACGTAGGAAATCGCCACTGGCAGCAGGATCAGGTTGGTGAATACGATCACCGCGACGCCGATCGAGGCGCCAATGGCCAACTCGCGGATCACCCCGATGTCGATGATCAGTAACGTGATGAACCCTACGGCGTCGGCCAGAATCGCGATCATTCCCGGCAGAAAGAGCTGGCGAAACGTGCGTCGTGCCGCCGTCAGGGCGTTCTCGGCGTCACTCGATTGCAGCGCAATGCCGTTGATCTTCTGCACGCCGTGGGAGATACCGATCGCGAAGATCAGAAACGGCACCAGCATCGAGTAAGGATCGAGCCCGAATCCCACGACATGCATCAGCCCCAACTGCCAGATCACGGCGATCAGCGTCGTGCTCAACACGGCAATCGTGCTGCGCAGGCAGCGGGTGAACCACATCAGCAGCACCAGCGTGATCAGAAACGCGACCCCGAAGAACATGACGACCATGATCAGGCCGTCGATCAGGTCACCGACTTTCTTGGCGAAGCCGACGATGTGGATGTCGACATTGGGGTTCTGTGCTTCGTATTTGTCGCGGATCTTTTCTTCGAGCTGATGGGAAAACTGGCGATAGTCCAGCGGCAACAGCCTGCTCTGGTCGGCCGGATCCGGATAGAACTCCTGCAGCGGCACGTCGACGATGCTGGACTTGAAGTTGTTGGCGACGAGACGACCCACCTGCCCGGATTTCAGAACGTTATTGCGCAGCTTGTCGAGGCTCTCCTGCGAACCGTCGTAGCTCTGCGGGATCACCTCGCCACCGGCAAAACCCTCCTCGGTGACCTCTGTCCAGCGCACGCTCGGGCTCCAGAGCGACTTGAGGCCCGACCGGTCGACGCCGGAAATGTAGAACACCTCGTCGTTGATCTGCCGCAGGGTCTCCATGTACTCCTTGGAGAAGATATCGCCCTGCCGGGCCTCCACTGAAATCCGGACCGTATTGCCCAGGTTGGCCAGATCGTTGCGGTGTTCCATCATGTTCTGAATGAACGGATGCCCGAGCGGGATCATCTTTTCGAAGCTGGTGGAGGGGCGCACCAGGGTGGCCTGCCAGAACAGGAAAATACTGACCAGCAGGCAAAGGCCGATCACTGTCGGCCGATTGTTGAAGATCAGGCGTTCCAGCAGTGTCGGCTTGTCGTGATGCTGTTGAAGATTGGTCATGGGAAAGCGTCCTGGCCTGGTCGGTTCTTATTGTTGAGCGACATCGGCGCCCGTTGGCGAGGTGACGCGAACGCCGCCCTGTCCCACCAGAATCAGATTGCCCTTATCGTCCTCGGTGACGCCGGCGAGCGAAATACGGTCCGAGCGGTTCGAGACCGTGAAGCTCTCCCCATCGTCGGTACTGCGCATCACGCTACCGCCATTTCCTACGAGCACTATTGAGTTGTCCGGCAACAGCGAGGCGTTGGCGATACTGAATTCCAGCGGCCCGCGTTCGCCTTGCAGCGCAACGGGTTCCCAGTGACTGCCGAAATCCGTGGAGCGGAACAGGTTGCCGCGCAGACCGTACGCCAGCAGCGTGTTGGCCTGTGAGGTGCCGACCACGCCGAACAGCGAACCCTGATAAGGGCCTTCGAGTTTTTCCCAGGTCTGGCCGTCATCGGGCGAGCGAAACATGCTGCCCTGCTCTCCTACGGCGAACAGTCCGGCGTCCTTCACGTAGGCGATGCCGTTGAGGTGAAACTGGTCTTCGTTATCGAGACGCTCGCCGATGTCCTGCCAGTGCTGGCCGCCGTCGGTGGTTTCCAGTAATGCGCCGTAAGCACCCACAGCGATGCCGGTCTGCAGGTCTTTGAACCAGACGTCCAGCAATGGCGCTTCACGCTTGAGGTCTTCGAACTGTTTGCTCCAGGAAGCTCCGCCGTCGTTGCTGGCGAGGATCTGCGCGTCATGGCCGACCGCCCAGCCGTGCTGGTCGTCGACGAAGTAAACCGCTGTCAGCAACTGGCGCGTCGGCACTTTCGCCTGGGTCCAGGTTCTGCCCTCGTCATCGGAAAAGAGAATGTGGCCGCGATCCCCCACCATGACCACGCGCTTGCCGGCATGGGTCACGTCCAGCAACAGACTGCGGGAAGCTTTGGCGGATTCGAGGGCGAAAACAGCGGAGTCCCCGGCGTTGGCGGGCGCATCAGCTGGCGTGCTGTCGGCGGCGAGCGCAGCGCCGCAGAAGGTCATTGAGATGAGCAACGACAACATCGTGTTCAGAGGCTTGCCCGTGTGCGACGTCCGGGAATTGTCACTGCCTCGAATGACCGCGGACCGAGTGCGCCGAATGACTGGCTCACGCATGGAGCTTCCCCTTCCTTTATTTTTATTGGGTTCTCCGCAGCCCCCGTCGAAAGCCGCAAGCGCTCTAGCTCGCGTACGACATGGCCCTGCCGAAGCGAACCCATCCTATCCAGCTTTGGAAACGTATGACAATCGACATGACGTTATCTTTTGTTAAGCAACGACCCGGTGATTGCAGCGTTATCACCAGGATTGATTGAGAACTCTAGACGCTGGAATTGGCTGTGGAGCAACATACAAGCAAAGCGCCATCTTTCGTGCTCCTTGCCCATGGCTGAGGTGCGGGGAGCCCATCAGTGGCCGTCTCGGGCGACGCATGGCCACTGTCCTGGCCATGCATTTGCGGCCGCGCGCGCCTGAGGATCTGACTGATGACAGGGTCAGGCTTGCGAGGATTAGCGTTGGCAGGGTCGATCGTCAGAACGCATAACTGACCGCCAGCGTCGACAGGGTGGTCCGCGCAGATTGTCCGGCAACTTTGCCCGAATAGTGATCGGTTTGACCTTCCTCCCTGTCCTCTACCGCCATGCTGCCCCTGGATTCGGCGTAAACCTGGTGATCCACGCCGGCCTTCATCGACAACTGAGGGTTGAAGCGATAGGACAATGCCAAGGCAAAGCTTTGCATACGCCCCGAGTTTCCATTGTGGTCGGTGAAGGTTGTGTCGCGCAGATAATGCTGGTCGACCGCCCGAGCCCTGACCCACTGACTGTGTTTGAAACGACCTTCCAGGCTCCAGTCTCGAAAATGCAGCAGCCCTACCAGCCCGACATAAGGTGTGTCGTACGTCTGTTCATAGCCGATACTCTTTTCCGCGTCCGGAAACTTTCCGGAAATGTCGCGATATCCGGCTCCGGAGGAGTACGTGTAATGCCCGCCGCGTGATTCCCAGCCATATTGACTGCGCTGGTAACCGATCGTGGCGCCGATGGCAGCGTGTGCGTTTTTGAAGAGCCAGGCGGTGCCCGCAATGTCGGCCTGCCAAGCCTTTTCGACGCGGGTATCAGGATGATCGGAGTAGTGACTCCAGTTTGTGTGGTCGCCTTTCAACCAGTCGTAGTCCTTCATATGGCTGTTGCCCTTGGTGACTGCCGTCCAGCCACGCAGATCGAGGGAAAGCCAATGCGCCGGATAGTACGTCAGGCCCAGATGCAACGTGGGAACCTGCTTCATGTCCCAGTTCAACTGGCTGATCTTTTTGCCGTTGTCCGGGTGAAACACCTTCTCGCGAGCCTGACCGTTCAACAGCCCGACGCCCAGGTTCATCTCGATACTGCCCAGCTCAAACCGTTGCTCACCCGTAACCTGAGCGGTCGCCATCGCCTCATGACCAAACGCGACCAGCCCCAGCATCAACAGCGTATTCCGTCCCTTCATCAACACTTCCGCACCTTTCATAAGAGGATGTGCGTTGCGCCAGCGACCTGCCGCAACAAAGCGTTTAAAGAATGAACGTCACTGAAGGATGTTTCTGCCGGCCCGCTCCTACTGTGTCGTATGAAAGCCAGACATTGGGTGATGGAAATTGCCTACAACAATTGATTGCCACGCAGTCCGTGGTGATGGTGCCGGGAGAAACCAGGAAGAGTTTTATAAGAAAAGCGGAAAGAAAAACGCGCAAAAAAAGGGCCTTCCGCTCTCACGCAAGGCCCTTCTTACCCCGGGTGATCGATCAATCAGCCAGGCTTTTGCTCACCACTTCATACACGTCGGGCGAGAGTTCGCCGGATGCGCGGATGCGCTCCAGTTCGGCTTTCATCAGTGCCTGACGCGCGCTGTCGTATTTGCGCCAGCGGGTCAGTGGCGCCAGTTGACGGGAGGCGATCTGCGGATTGAAGCCGTTCAGTTCGATGACCAGATCGGCCAGGAAGCGATAACCCGAGCCATCGGCGGCGTGGAAGTTGATCAGGTTTTGCCCGGCGAATGCACCGATCAGGGCACGGACCTTGTTCGGGTTCTTCAGGGTAAAGGCCGAGTGCTGCATGAGTGCTTTCACACGATCCAGACCGCCCGGCAGCGTGCTGCCAGCCTGCACGCTGAACCACTGATCCATGACCAGCGCGTTGTCTTTGAAGTTCTCGGCGAACACCGCGAGCGCCTTGGCTTTCTCGTCCTCGAATGGCGAGTTGACCAGCACCGCAAGGGCAGTAAGGCGTTCGGTCATGTTGTCGGCGGTATCGAACTGGTCGATCGCGGCGGCCAGCACGTCCTGCCTTTTCGTAAGCATCAGGTAAGACAGTGCGATGTTCTGCAGCGCGCGGCGGGCAAAGTGCTCGGACTCGGCCACGTATGCGGTCGTTTTCGACAGCTCGCGGTTAGTCTGGTAGCGCTTCCACAGCGCGTCACTGAGGCCATTCGCCAGTTGCTTGCGGGCAAACTCACGGGCAGCGTGAATGGCATCGACGTCCGCCACTTCGCTGATCTCGATCAGATACGCCTCGCCCGGCAGGGACAGCATTTCCGCGACCATGGCCTGATCCAGGCTTTCATCCGCCAGCACCGTGCCCAACGCGGTCATCAGTCGTTGATCCAGAACCAATGGCTCGCCTTTCTGATGCTGGGCGATCAATTCTTGCAACACTTGAACCGACAGTTGTTGACCGGCATCCCAGCGATTGAAACCGTCGCTGTCGTGCTGCATCAGGAACATCAGCTGATCGCGGTTGTACGGGAAGCTCAGCTTGACCGGTGCCGAGAAGCCGCGCAGCAGCGAAGGCAGCGGCTGTTCGGCGACGTCGACAAAGGTGAAGGTCTGCTCGGCCTCGGTGACCGAGATCACGCGCGAATGACCCGATGCGGCTGTCTCGCCCTGCAGGCGCAGGGGAATTTCGTTGCCTTGCTTGTCCAGCAAGCCCAGTGAAACCGGGATGACGAAAGGCTTTTTGGCCTCGCCGGGCTGGCCTGGCGTGGTGGGCGCGGACTGGCGGAACGTCAGGCTGTAGGTCTTGGCCGATGCGTCATAGGACTCGGTCACCGCCAGACGTGGCGTGCCGGCCTGGGAATACCAGCGCTTGAACTGGGTCAGGTCGACGCCGTTGGCGTCTTCCATCGCTTTGACGAAGTCGTCGCACGTCACGGCCTGACCGTCATGGCGCTCGAAATACAGATCGCTGCCTTTGCGGAAGCCCTCTGCGCCCAGCAAGGTATGAATCATGCCGACGACTTCCGAGCCTTTTTCGTACACGGTCAGGGTGTAGAAGTTCGAGATCTCGATGAAGCTGTCCGGGCGAACGGCGTGGGCCATCGGGCCGGCGTCTTCGGCGAACTGGTGGGTGCGCAGGTAGGCAACGTCCTGGATGCGTTTGACCGTCGCCGAGTTCATGTCGGCCGAGAAGCCCGAATCGCGGAAGACCGTGAAGCCTTCCTTGAGCGACAGCTGGAACCAGTCGCGGCAGGTCACGCGGTTGCCCGACCAGTTATGGAAGTATTCGTGGGCGACAATGGCTTCGACGCGCTGGTGCGCAGCGTCAGTTGCGGTTTCGGCGCGGGCCAGCACGGCGCTGGAGTTGAAGATATTCAGGCCCTTGTTTTCCATCGCCCCCATGTTGAAGTCGTTGACCGCGACGATCATGAAGATGTCCAGATCGTATTCGCGGCCATACACCTCTTCGTCCCAGCGCATGGACTTCTTCAGGCTGTCCATCGCGTGCTGGCATTTGTCGATGTTTTCGGGCTCGACGAAGATGCGCAGCGTGACCTTGCGCTGGCTCATGGTGACGAAGGTGTCTTCGACGCACCACAAATCTCCTGCGACCAGCGCGAACAGGTAAGCCGGCTTCTTGAACGGGTCTTCCCAGGTCGCCCAGTGGCGGTCGTCGCCTTCAGGGCCCAGGTCGATCAGGTTGCCGTTGGACAGCAGGATCGGAAACGCCTGCTTGTTGGCAATGACCGTCGTGGTGAAGGTGCTCATCACGTCCGGGCGATCGAGGTAATAGGTGATCTTGCGGAAACCCTCGGCCTCGCACTGCGTACAGAACATGCCGCTGGACTTGTACAAGCCCTCCAGCGCGGTGTTGGTTTCCGGGTGGATCTTCACGCTGGTGTCCAGGGTGAAGGTCGCGGATTCAGGCTGAATCGTCAGGCTGTCGGGCGTCAGCTGGTAATCGCCGGGCGCCAGGTCCACGTCGGCCAGCTTGACCGACAGCAGCTCCAGCAACTGGCCGTCCAGAACCAGCGGAGGCAAGCCGGCGCCTCGCTCGGGATTGCGACGCATGACCAACTGCGCGTGCACCAGCGAGTGGTCGTCGAACAATTCGAATGTCAGGTGCGTCTCGTCGATGAGGTACTCAGGCGCCTGATAATCCTTCAGGTAAATCATTTTCGGCTGTTCGGTGCGCATGATTCTGTCCTTATGCTTTTTCTGTTACACGGCTACTGGTGCACGGCAAGTTGATACGCCGTGTACTTGCGGATGTTGATCACGCCCGTGTCGAAGATCAGGTATTGACCCTTGACGCCCAGCAGCGTGCCTTCGGCGATGGGATCTTTGTCCAGATTGAAGCTGACGATCTTGGTCGGATAAGCCTCGACCGGGTAACGAATCTGGATGGGCTCGACATCGTGCAGCAACTGAATTGCCTGCAGGCCGAAACGCGTTTGCAGCGCGGTCAGACCTTCGGCGCAGGACTCGAACAATTGCTGACGGATGGCACTGAGGTCAACCGATGGGGCATCACCTTTAAGCAGCGCCCGCCAGTTGGTGCGATCCGCCACCTGGCTGCGAAACAGGTCCTCGACGAACCCGGACTGCTGACGGGTTGCCACACGCACGATCGGCAGGGCCTGACTGGCGCCCTGATCCAGCCAGCGTGTCGGCAACTGCGTGGCGCGGGTGATGCCGACTTTGACGCCCGACGAATTGGCCAGATAAACCACATGGTCAGTCATGCAGAATTGCTGGCCCCACGAAGGATCGCGGCACGTGCCGTGTTCGTGATGGCATTTCTCAGGGCTCATGATGCAGATATCGCATTGCGCCAGCTTCTGCATGCACGGGTAGCAATAACCCTGGCTGAAGCTGGTCTTGGTCCGACGCCCGCAATGGCTGCAGTGAATGGCGCCCAGATACTCCAGCCGCACAGTCTTGCCGATCAGCGGGTTGACCGGAATTTCCGACTCACCCAGACGAAAAGCGTATTCAACGTTCGAGGCGTCCAGACGCGCCGACATTTTATTAACGGATCCGCGGCCAATCTCGATCAATGGATAGCGTCCGATTTGAACAGGATATTGGGCACCGGTGCGGATTTGGAGGCGCATTCCTGCGGCCCCATGTAACCAATGCGCTGGTCCTCCGGCACATTGCGCACTTCCCAGGCGATGAGCGCCTGCAGCGACAGTTCACGTTGTTCCTGAGTCAGCTTGCGGCCATCGGACCACTTGCCGATTTCCACGGCCAGTTTCAGGCTCTCGTAGATGTCCGGGGTGATGTTTTCAATCATTTCTACAAACGAAGACATGGGTTTCTCCCAGAATTAAGCGGGCGATTTTAATGTGTACGGCGGGCCAATGCACCGCCCACAAGACCTGTTGCACAACCGATGATCAGTCCGCCGACATGCGCGCCGTTGGCGATTTCGCCGAAACCGAGCAGGCTGATCAGGCCGGACATGCACAGCACCAGCCAACCCAGCATCATCACCAGCACACCGCGCGGCAGACGATATATGGGGTTTGGCGCCAGCCATTGAAAGAGCCAGCAATGACCGAGCAGGGCGTAAAGCACGCCTGACAAGCCGCCAAACAGGCTCGGACCGCTCCAGAAATACTGGCCGTAGTTCGAAAAAGCGGCGAATGCCAGCGTCAGACCCAGCAACTGCCAGCTGCCCTGACGCATTTCGATGCGCCGTCCCAGCTCCCAGAACCACAGCGCGTTCATGACCAGATGCAAGAGACCGAAGTGAATCAGCATCGGCGACACGACGCGCCACCATTGTCCCGCTGCCAGCGACATCTGAACCGGCGTGAACATGACGTAATCGCCACTGACCCGGAAGTCGTTGAAGGTCAGCCAGCTGAGCGCTTCGAAATTGTCGCCCAGCAGCGTCACGCCCGCCACGATCAGGCACAGCAGCAGGATCACGCTGGTCACCGGGCTGCTGCGGACCTGAACCAGCGGACTCGGCCGGGTCAATGCCACCACTTCCCGACCGGGTGGCAACTGTGCAGTCGGGTCGCCCTGCGGGTATTGCTGATACAACTGACGAATGTCGTCGGCCAGTTGCGGCGCATCGGGCACCCAGAGCACCTGCTCTCCCGCTTCCTCACTGACCCGATGAGGCACATTAAGGCGGCGAAGCAATTCGACAAAACCGCTCAGATCGGTGTTCAGCGGCAGACGTAGTACGGCAACCGGGTTCATCGGGCAGTCTCCGGCCGCGTGACGTCGACCCAGACGAACTTGCTCGGGTCTATTCGGGTTTCCTGGTCCAGCCGGTACGCCACCAGCTTGCCGTACAGCACCGCGCTGTAATCCAGGCACGCCAGGTTGGGACGGATCGGCGCGGGAATGCCGCTGCGCCAGTAATGACCGACGAACAGCAACGGCTCGTCGACGCCATAACGCAGCAATGCGCTTTTTTCGCTGTCCGACAGCGGCCGTTTCGCGACAGGCTCCGGCAGCGCATCTGGCTGGAACACGACGTCACCATAGGTCTGCGGATCGTCTTCCCAGAACTTGGTGCGGAACGAGGCGCGGGTCAGGCCATCGCCGCCGGTCAAGGTCATGCCATGGGGCAAGCGCATGTCGGTCCCGCGCAGCAGGCGGTCGAACACCCCACTGGCGAAGCTGCCCTGAATGGCCGAGGCCTGCACGAACGCCTGATCGACCCGGCCGTCGCCGTGACGACTGCGCAGCGGCTCGATCAGACTGGCGTCCCAACACGCGTGCACCAGCCGAAAACGCTCGGCGTCGATGAACAGCGGCAGTTCGTAGAACCATTTCAGAAAATCTTTCCAGTCACCGGGATGCTGCTCGAACTGAGCCAGCGTTTCACCCAGCAGCCGCGCATGACGCGGAGTGTGTTCACGCACGAACTGCTTGCCGCTTTCCGGCGGCGCCGGCGTGCTCCAGCCCAGGGCGTTGAATTCATGGTTGCCCATGATGCAAAACGCCTGACCGGCCTCAACCATGTCGTGAACGATGTGCAGCGCTTCGCGAATGCGAGGGCCGCGGTCGATGATGTCGCCCAGAAACAGGGCGATGCGTTCAGGGTGGCGCCAGACGCCAGCCTGAAAGCGGTAACCAAGGGTGTCGAGCAAGTGCTCAAGGGTCTGGGCACATCCATGCACGTCACCGATCAGATCGTAGCTACGCGCGGGATCGAGCATCAGTCGCTCCCGCCGCCAAGCCGACTGCCCCAACCGAGTTTGGTCCGGCAGACTTCGTAATAATTGTGATCGAGCGGGTGAATGAGTCGCAGCTTCTGGGGCTTCTTTTTCACGGTCACGGTGTCACCCGGTGCGCAGGTGAAGTGATTCTGTCCATCGCAGGAAACCTGTGGGTAAATCGTCATGTCCTTTGAGACAACGATTTTCAGCTCACTGTTTCCATCGACGACAATCGGCCTTCCGGACAGCGTGTGCGGGTACATCGGCACGATGACGATGGCGTCCAGCTTGGGGTGCATGATCGGTCCGCCCGCCGACAGCGCGTAGGCGGTCGATCCGGTGGGCGTGGCGACGATGAGCCCGTCGGCCTTCTGGCTGCAGACGAACTGCCCGTCGATGTAGATCTCGAATTCGATCATGCGCGTGGACTTGCCAGGGTGCAGCACCACGTCATTGAGGGCGTCGCCCTGACCGATGGCCTCGCCATGACGGCGGACTTCGGCCTGCAGCAGGAAGCGGTTTTCCACCAGATAGTGGCCGTCCAGCACCTCGGCGACTTTCACTTCCAGTTCATCGGGGCGAATGTCGGTGAGAAATCCCAGGCTGCCGCGGTTGATCCCCAGCACCGGCACATTGTGTTTGGCCAGCGCGCGCGCGGCGCCCAGCAGGCTGCCATCACCGCCGACGACGATGACCATGTCGCAGACCTCGCCGAGCATCTTGCGCGAGGACGTCTGCAGCCCGTGCCCGGGCAGCACTTCAGCGATGGTGTCTTCGAGGATGACGTGCAGATGCCGCGATATCAGGAATTTCTTGAGTCGGCGAACGGTCTCGAGAACTTGGGAACTGCCCAGGCGACCAATGATGCCGATGTTACGAAATTGCTCCATGGGGCTCCCGCAGGTTCGATGCACGTCTATAAAGTAGGCGATTATGGGCGAAGGGGTCGGCAGCGGCAAACCAACAAACGTGATCGGCCTGATGAATGCATGAGGTAATGCATGAGGTATTGAATACGTTTCGCATTTCCTCCTGATAATCCACCTGGACGCGTCCTGCTATCCTCAGCCGATGACCCCATTCCCGACCCTCACCGCCCTGCCCCGTCAATTGCGCACGCCTGCGGTGCGTGACCTGGCGTGGGTGATCCTGTCACCGCCCATGCTTGCCGTCACCGAATGGCCGCAGCGCCACCCGCTGAGCGCCAGCGGCTGGGTAGAGGAGCCGCAAGCGCTTGCGGCGTTTCTGCAACGACTGGATGACGACAGCAGCGCCTTGCAGGACTGGCTCGCGAAAAGCTCGATTCGTCGTCTGGGCCTGTATTACGAGCGCCTGTGGCAATTTGCGATTGAGCATGCGCCAGGCGTCGAGATGATCGCTGCCAACCTGCCCATCCGCGTCGCCGGCCATACGCTGGGCGAGCTCGACATGCTGCTGCGTGATCGCGAAGGTGTTCATCACGTCGAACTGGCGGTCAAGTTCTACCTCGGCCAGGAAGACGCTGACGGCCGCCGCACGGAAAACTGGCTGGGACCGGGCTCTCACGATCGGCTGGACTTGAAGCTGGCGCACCTGAATACCCACCAGTTGCCGATTTCCGCACGCGCTGAAAGCCGCCAGGCGCTGGCGGCGTCAGGCATCGAGCCGTCGAGCGCCGAGGGGCTGAAGGCCGAACTGTGGCTGGGTGGCTACCTGTTTTATCCCTGGCCCATCACCACGGCCGCACCTGACGAGGCCGCTGAAGACCACGCCCGCGGACAATGGGTGCACCGAAAGGACTGGCCCAGCTTTGCCGCCAGCGGTGCGCAAGGACGCTGGCAACTGCTGCCGCGTCCGGCCTGGCTGGCGCCCGCGCGGTACGAAGAAGCGTGGAGCGTCAGCCATTTCGACGCATGGCTGGAACGACTCGACCCGCTGGCGCCGGCGCAGTTACTGGTGCGCCTGACCGAGCACGCCGATGGCCATTGGCTGGAAGCCGAGCGGCTGTTTCTGGTGTCGGATATCTGGCCCGCCCAGTGCGACGCTGTCGACGTCACACACTCAATCGCAGCACCAGCGCCGCCAGGGTGATCAACAGCACCGGCAGTGTCAGCACGATGCCAACGCGGAAGTAATAACCCCAGCCGATGCTGACGCCCTTGCGCGCCAGCACGTGCAGCCACAACAACGTCGCCAAGCTGCCGATAGGCGTGATTTTCGGCCCCAGATCGCTGCCGATGACGTTGGCATAAATCATTGCTTCCTGCAGCGGGCCCTGGGCGTGGCTTGCGTCGATGGACAACAGCCCGATCAATACCGTCGGCAGGTTGTTCATCACCGAAGACAGCAGCGCAGTGAGCACTCCGGTCCCCATTGCCGCGCCCCACAGGCCGTGTTCGGCGAAGCGGTCAAGCCAGGTCGCAAGGTACGTGGTCAGGCCCTGATTGCGCAGGCCGTAGACGACCAGGTACATGCCCAGCGAGAAAATCACGATCTGCCACGGTGCGCCTTTCATGACCTTGCGCGTCGAGATCTGATGACCTCTGGCGGCCACGCCCAGCAGGATCGCCGCGCAGACCGCCGAGATGGCGCTGATCGGAATGCCCAGCGGCTCAAGGGCGAAGCACCCCACCAGCAGAATGCACAATACCCACCAGCCGGTCATGAACGTGGCCCGGTCGTGAATCGCCGAGGACGGCTCGGCCAGTTGCGAGGCATCGAACGTGGCCGGAATGTCGCGGCGAAAGAACACCAGCAAGACCACGAGCGTCGCCGCCACGCTGACCAGATTGATCGGCACCATCACCGAGGCGTAGCGGTTGAAACCGATGCCGAAGTAGTCGGCGGACACGATGTTGACCAGGTTCGACACCACCAGCGGCAGGCTCGCGGTGTCGGCGATGAACCCTGCGGCCATGACGAACGCCAGCGTGGTGGCCGCCGAAAAACGCAATGCCAGCAGCATCGACATGACAATCGGCGTGAGGATCAACGCGGCGCCGTCGTTGGCGAACAGCGCGGAAACCAGGGCGCCGAGCAGCACGATGAACGAGAACAGCCGACGACCCTTGCCCCGCCCCCAGCGCGCGACGTGCAATGCCGCCCAGTTGAAGAAGCCGGCCTCATCCAGCAACAGGCTGATGATGATCAGCGCGATGAACGTGCCGGTGGCGTTCCAGATGATGTGCCATACCTGCACGATGTCGACCGGATGGACCACCCCGGCCAGCAGCGCCAGCACTGCACCGAATGTCGCGCTCCAGCCGACACCCAGCCCTTTTGGTTGCCAGATCACCAGCGTGATGGTGACGAGAAAAATGAGGGCGGCGATCAGGATCAATGTCGGGTACTCGGAAGCAGGATGGCGAGGATGCCGAGCAGCGGCAGGAACGAACACAGGGTGTAGACGTAAACGATGCCGTGCAGGTCGGCAAGATGGCCGAGCAACGCGGCGCCAATCCCGCCGAAGCCGAACATCAGGCCGAAGAAGATGCCGGCAATCATGCCGACATTCCCTGGTACCAGCTCCTGCGCATACACGACAATGGCGGAAAACGCCGACGCCAGAATGAAGCCGATGATCACGCTCAGAACGCTGGTCCAGAACAGGTCGGCGTACGGCAGCGCGAGGGTGAACGGCGCAACACCAAGAATCGAGAACCAGATCACCGCTTTACGACCGATCTTGTCGCCGATCGGACCGCCGAAAAACGTGCCCGCCGCCACGGCTGCCAGGAACAGGAACAGGTGCAGCTGTGAACTGGCGACGCTCAGCTGGAATTTTTCGATCAGAAAAAAGGTGAAGTAACTGGTGAAACTGGCCATGTAGAAGTATTTGGAGAACACCAGAAGCGCCAGCACCACCAGCGCTGCCGTCACACGCCCTTTCGACAACCCGTGGGTTGCGGCCTGACCGGCCTTGAGCCTAAACAACGCCAGATGCGCCTTGTACCAGCGGCTGATCGCGTACAGCAGGCCCACCGAAAACAACGCCACCAGGCCGAACCAGGCGATGTGCCCTTGTCCGAAGGGGATGATGATCGCCGCCGCCAGCAGCGGCCCGATGGCAGAGCCGCTGTTACCACCGACCTGAAAGGTCGACTGCGCCAGGCCAAAGCGTCCACCGGACGCCAGCCGGGCGATACGTGATGCTTCCGGATGAAAGGTCGAGGAGCCAATGCCGATCAATCCCGCCGCCAGCAGGATCAGCGGAAAGCTTCCTACCGTCGCCAGCATCAGCACACCCGCCAGAATGCACAGAGATCCGACAGGCAGCACCAGCGGATTGGGGTGGCGATCGGTGTAATAACCGACCCACGGCTGTAACAGGGAGGCCGTGATCTGGAAGGTCAGGGTGATCAGCCCGACTTGGGTGAAACTCAGGCCATAGCTGGCTTTGAGCATCGGATAGACCGACGGCAGAATCGACTGGATCAGGTCATTGAGCAGATGCGCCAGCGCCACGGCGCCGATGATGCGCAGCACCAGAGGGCTGGACTGGGGCGTTGCGGTGGTCGCGGTCGAAGGGCTGGTGACGGCCATCAGGGTTCATCCATCGAACGATTGATGTGCCGCGCGCAGGTCATTACAAAAGATGTCAGCGGCACAAGGGGTCGCCAATGTGCCATTTTTTGGGGCGCCGGTGCCATTTTTTGTTGCGCCGATGCCCACCGCCACACGTTTTCACAGGTTCACAGCCCTCCCTGATACATCCCCTCTGCGCGATCTGATGCAACGAGCCGGACAGGCGCGCGGGTGAATGCGCGCCTGTCAATTCCCCTGAATCACGCCGCGGCCTGAAGTGCAGCTTTGGGCAGCAACGAGCCTTCAACGTCATGCAGCGAAACCTTAGACGTTTCCGGCAGTGCCAAGCCGCCCGCCAGCGCAAGCAGCGACACGACGATCAGGTAAAACGCGGGAGACAGATTGCTGCCGGTCACGCCGATCAACCACGTCGCCATCAAGGGCGCTGTGCCACCGAAGATGGTGTACGCCATGTTGTAGGTGATCGCCGAGGCGGTGTAGCGAGTGCGTGTCGGAAAGGTTTCCGACAACAACGCAGCGGTCACCACGCCACACAATACGGCGCCTACCGCCAGCAGCATGACGCCGATGATCGAGGCGGTGAAGGAGCCGGAACTCGCCATCAGGAAAGACGGATACACGACCACGATCAGCAGGACGCAGGTGCTGATCAGTGTCTTGCGTCGTCCCACTTTGTCGGAAAACGCCCCGGCCAGTGGACAGATCGCTGCCGCGAACAGCAAGGCGATCAGGGAAACCAGCAAGGCCGTCGCGCGGCTGAGCCCACCGGCGACTTGCAGGTAGGTCGCGAAGTAAGTCGTGAACATGTAGAACGACAGCGCGGTCAGCGACACGAACGCGCCCAGGCAACAGATCGCGGCGCCATGGTTGCGCAGGGTTTCCTTAAGCGGCGAGTGGGCGACGGCATGCTCTTGCGTCACCGCCTGAAAGGCCGGCGTCTCGTCCAGTTTCCAGCGCAGATACAGGCCAACCAGCCCCAGCGGCGCGGCGATCAGAAACGGCAAGCGCCAGCCCCAACTGCTCATGGCTTCGCCAGACAGCGAAGCTTCGAGTGCGTAGGCAATGATGGCCGCCGCAGCGAACGCGGAAAAGGTCGAGACCGGGACGAAGCTGCCGTACCACGCGCGCTGGGTGCGCGGGGCGTGCTCCATGAGGTAGGCGCAGGCGCCCGCATATTCGCCGCCCGCTGAGAAGCCTTGGGCGCAGCGGATGATCGTCAGCAGAATCGGCGCCATCACGCCGATTGCGGCGTACGTGGGCAACAAGCCGATGATCGTTGTGGCGCCGGCCATCAGCAGGATGGTGAACGCCAGCGTTCGTTTGCGCCCGATCTTGTCGCCCAGCATGCCGAAGAACACACCGCCCAGCGGCCGGAAGGCGAAAGCCACGGCGAACACCGCGAAGGTTTTCAATAACGCGGCGCTGGCATCGCCGCTGGGGAAGAACTGTTGGGCGATAGTGGTGGCGAGAAAGCCGTAGACCGCGAAGTCGAACCATTCGACGAAATTGCCGATGGCGGCCGCAACGATGACTTTTCTCAAAGTGGCAGGGTCGACCTGCTCGATGGCTGGAGTTGTCATGCATACCTCGGCGCGCGTGGGAGAAAATCCGATTATCGATACAGCGCCTGGGTCGCCTTACTCCAGAAGAGTCGCCGACGTACTCAGGACCGACCTGTCGAGGTGTCTGTTCCGCAGGATTCGTGCCAGCGCAGGTGAGAGGGCCGTGGACGCTTTATCGCCGTGCCCGGCAGATGTCTCAGCGTCTGGCGTCTGAATGTGTGCCCTCAGCGGGCGTGATGGGTTGAATCAGCGTCGACGCTCGCCTGTGAAACCTCGTTTGCCCTGCAGGCCGCCGGTGTGCACGAAAATCAGTTTCGAACCGTCGGCCAGTTGCCCCGCTTCCACAGCCTGTCGCAGCGCCAGCAACGCCTTGCCGGTGTACAGCGGCTCGAAGGGAATGCCGCTTTGCGACTCACATTCGGCGATGAACGTCAGCAGTTCCGGATCGGTTCTGGCGAAGCCGCCTCGGCTTGCGTCGAGTAACTCGTAAGCCCGATCCATCGAGGACCCGAGCATCTGCTGAATGTGTTGCGCGACGCCATGCCCCTCGGGCACCGCCATCGCGCCGTAGGCCTTGCGTCCCTGCGATTCCGCCAGCACCAGGCCGGCCAGGGTCGTCCCGGTTCCGCAGGCCAGCCACCAACCGTCGTAGTCGTCCCATCCGATATGGCCGAGCTGGCGACGCGCCTGAACCACAATGTCGGCACAGCCCGAAGCGCCATCCACCCCGCCCCCGCCCTCAGGAACCGGGTGAAGCTGCGGGTATCGCTGGCGCCAGGGCAGCCAGAAATCCGCTTCGTGACGCGCGCGATACCCGGCATACCCGAGCCAGTGCAACTCCATGCCGAAGGCATGCAGATCGAGCACCGTGGGGGTTTCGACGGGGTGACCGCGCAGCAGGCCGACGGTGGCGAAACCGAAGCGCTTGCCGGCCGCCGCCAGCGCATGAAGATGGTTGGAATGCGCCCCGCCAAGGCTGATCACACCCTCGGCCCCGGCATCATTCGCAGCGCGCAGGTGATGCTTGAGCTTGAACCATTTGTTGCCGCTGATGAGCGGGTCGATCAGATCCAGTCGCAGAATGGCGACGTCGACGCCGGACTCGCGGAGCCAGTCAAGATCAAGGCGGTGCAGCGGAGCGTCGGGCAGCATGGCATGGCTCGTCAGACAAAGACGACAAAGTCTAACCTGACCGGCTGCAACACAACCCAAATGCCACCGCTCAACCTGTAGGAGTGAGCTTGCTCGCGATGACTTATTCCGGTCATTGCATCTCCACAGCATGCACTGGCCTCATCCCGGCTTAAGCCGGTCCTACGGACGCCGCGAGTTTTTCGTAGGACCGGCTTTAGCCGGGAAGACGTCGGGTATGACGCCGTTGATCGATGGGCGCTTTGAAGACCGTTGGCTCACCCTGCCGAGCGCCTTCACCTGCATGTCGCTGCCACAGCACATTCACGCCGGCCACATCGCAGCACGCCCTCCAACCCTTACAGCTGCGCCGCCAGTCGCGATCCCTGGTTGATGGCACGCTTGGCGTCGAGTTCTGCGGCCACGTCGGCGCCGCCGATGAGGTGCACGCTCTGCCCCGCCGCCGCCAACCCGTCGTACAGCTCGCGCAGCGGATCCTGGCCGGCGCAGATGACGATGTTGTCCACCGCGAGCAGCTTTTCCTCGCCCTCCGCGCCGATGCGAATGTGCAGACCGGCGTCGTCAATCTTCAGGTACTCGACGCTGTTCAGCATTTGCACCTGCTTGTTTTTCAGGCCCGTGCGGTGAATCCAGCCAGTGGTCTTGCCCAGGCCATCGCCGACTTTGGAGGTCTTGCGCTGCAGCAGAAATACTTGACGCGCCGGCGCATGAGGATGGGGTTTGACGCCTGCAACGCCGCCGCGGGCCGACAGCGCACCATCAATGCCCCACTCCTCCCAGAACCCGTCGCGATCCAGACTGGTGGCGACGCCCTGGTGCACCAGAAATTCGGACACATCGAAGCCGATACCGCCTGCGCCGATCACCGCCACCGCCTTGCCCACTGGCTTGCGCTGCAGGATCACGTCGAGGTAACTGAGCACTTTGTCGTTATCGATGCCGGGAATGGCCGGTGTACGCGGCGCAATCCCCGTCGCCAGAATCACCTCATCGAAGCCCTTGCCGACCAGATCGTCCACTGACACGCGCGTGTTCAGGCGCACATCGACGCCGGTGGTCTGCAGCTTGCGGCCGAAGTAGCGCAGGGTTTCGTAAAATTCTTCCTTGCCCGGAATGCGCTTGGCAATGTTGAACTGCCCGCCGATTTCACTCGCCGAATCGAACAGCGTCACCTCATGACCGCGCTCGGCCGCCACGGTCGCGGCCGCGAGCCCGGCGGGGCCTGCACCGATCACGGCGATTTTTCTGACCTGCGTGACGGGCAGATAATTGAGCTCGGTCTCGTGGCACGCCCGAGGGTTGACCAGGCAACTGGTGAGCTTGCCGCCGAACGTGTGGTCCAGACAGGCCTGGTTGCAACCGATGCAGGTGTTGATCTCATCGCCTCGTCCCGCGGCCGCCTTGTTGACGAAGTCAGGGTCGGCCAGGAAAGGCCGCGCCATCGACACCATGTCGGCATCGCCTTCGGCCAGCACTTGTTCGGCGACCTCCGGCGTATTGATGCGGTTGGTGGTGATCAGCGGGATCGACACCGAACCGCGCATTTTTGCCGTGACCTTGACGAACGCCGCGCGCGGCACCTTGGTGGCGATGGTCGGAATCCGCGCTTCGTGCCAGCCAATGCCGGTGTTGATCAGCGTCGCCCCGGCCTGCTCGATCGCCTTGGCCAGCTGCACGACTTCTTCCCAACTGCTGCCGCCTTCAATCAGGTCAAGCATCGACAAGCGATAGATGATGATGAAGTTCGCGCCGACGGCCTCGCGCACCCGACGCACGATTTCCACGGGCAAACGCATGCGGTTCTCGTAACTGCCGCCCCAGCGGTCCGTGCGATGGTTGGTGTGGGCGACGAGAAACTGGTTAATGAAATAGCCTTCCGACCCCATGATCTCGACGCCGTCATACTCGGCGGTCTGTGCCAGCGTCGCGCAGTGAACGAAGTCCTGAATCTGCTTCTCGATCCCCTCTTCATCCAGCTCTTTGGGCTTGAACGGGTTGATCGGCGCCTGAATCGCACTCGGCGCAACCTGCTTGGGGCTGTAGGCATAACGCCCGGCGTGAAGGATCTGCATGCAGATCTTGCCGCCCGCCTCGTGCACCGCCTTGGTCACGATGCGATGGTGATCGGCCTCCTCGGACGTCGTCAGCTTGGCCGCGCCGGAATACACACCGCCCTCGTCGTTCGGCGCGATGCCCCCTGTGACCATCAGGCCGACACCACCGCGAGCGCGCTCGGCGAAGTACGCCGCCATGCGCTCGAATCCGCCGGGTTTCTCTTCCAGCCCGGTGTGCATGGAACCCATCAGGGTGCGATTGCGCAGCGTGGTGAAACCCAGGTCCAGGGGAGCCAGCAAATGCGGGTAGTGAGCAGCGGCCATACAAAACTCCATCGAGCGTCATCACGGGGGCGCGAGCGTCTACTGCGCTCGTCGATTGCTTCAGGGACTTGAACTATAGCCCTGTTCATGACGCAAACAGTAAACAGCCCCCCGGTCACGCTCAATGTCCGAAAGTGACAACTTGATGATCGTAATGAACAGCAGGCATAAGAGAGATAGAACGAAGGCGCAGCCAGGCTGCGATGAGGCAGGTGCGTTGGGCGCGTGTGCGCCCGCAGCGTAAGATGGATCAGCCCTGGACGAAGGCCAGCAAATCCTTGTTGATGACGTCGGCGTGCGTGGTCGCCATGCCGTGCGGGTAACCCGGGTAGGTCTTCAGCGTGCCCTTTTTCAGCAGTTTGATCGCCAGGTGAGCCGAGTCGGCAATCGGCACGATCTGGTCATCTTCGCCGTGCAAGACCAACACCGGAACATTGATGGCTTTCAGGTCCTCAGTGAAGTCGGTCTCGGAGAACGCCTTGATGCAGTCGTATTGCGCTTTCGCACCGCCGATCATGCCCTGACGCCACCAGTTGTCGACGACACCGTCGAGGGTCTGGACGCCCGGACGGTTGAAACCGTAGAACGGGCCCGACGGCACATCGCGATAGAACTGGGCACGATTGCCTGCCAGCGCCGCGCGAAAACCGTCGAACACGTCCATCGGCAGGCCGCCCGGGTTCTTTTCGGTCTTCAGCATGATGGGGGGCACCGCGCCGATCAGCACCGCTTTGGCCACACGCCCGTCTTTCCCGTATCTGGCAACATAGCGCGCCACTTCGCCACCGCCGGTCGAGTGACCGATATGCACGGCGTTCTTCAGGTTCAAGTGCGCGGCGAGTTCGGCGACATCGGCGGCGTACGTGTCCATTTCATTGCCCGTGGCGGTCTGCGAAGAACGCCCGTGCCCGCGGCGGTCGTGGGCGATGACGCGATAGCCCTTGGAGACGAAGAAGAGCATCTGCGCGTCCCAATCGTCGGCGCTCAGTGGCCAGCCGTGGTGAAAGACGATCGGCTGACCGCTGCCCCAGTCCTTGTAGAAAATCCGGGTGCCGTCTTTGGTAGTAATGGTGTCCATGCGCATCGGGCCTTTTTCAGAAGGTGAGGTGCCAGCGGACTGGCTTGACTGTGCGAAGAGGGGCAGCGGCAACGCGGCGGCGGCCGCGACACCGAGGGAACTGATCATCACGGCTCGCCGGGTAAGACCATTCGAAAACATGTTGTCGTCGGTCATCGCAAACACTCGTAGGGGATCCAGCCTTGAGGGGGCAATCAGCGACGCGGCGGTCACTGTCGGACGCCGCAGGGTCACTGCATTTGAGCGAGCTGCAGATTAAGCGCGCCACGTGCCGTTCATCCATCATCCATGGAGTTAGCCGATCCACACGAAAGTATGAGCGCAAGGCCGGTCAGCGGGAAACCAGCGGTTGAATTGGCCACTCAGCACGCGGCGACCGCGCGCCTGTACCAGCTATGGCTTCGATGACGGGGGCGTACACGTACTTTGCACAGGGTAAGTGATCGAACATCCGGCGCAGCGCCCGATGCGCTCGCTCTCTGTCATTCCTGCTCAGATGAACGCGCTGCTGCCGAATGCGCAAACTCGGCCTTCACTGCCTGCAAAGCCGGCGGCCGCCTTCAGTGCATGACCTGCGCCCCATTCGGGATGATCGTGTTCGGCTCGGTTACCGCCTGGCGCAGAGCCGCGAGGTAAACTGCCATGGCGGCGTTCACGCACAAAGAGGGGCATCGAAAGGACCCCGTGCACCTTGCATGAAGCTCACGCAAGGTGCACGGCGATGTTGCCGTGTCAGACTTCGCCCACCAGCACGTCGGCGATGCGAATGCTCAATGCAGCGCCGGTCAGCGTCGGGTTGACGCACGACGACGACGGCATGACGCTGGTGCCGGCGATGAACAGGTTCGGGTGGTCATGGGTGCGGCAATCGCGGTCGACCACCGAATCCTTCGGATCGTCACCCATGATGGTCGTGCCCATGATGTGCTGACGGTTCTGGAAGCCGGTGTCCGTGCTCAGAATATCGGCGTCGAGCAGCTTGGCGAACTGTTTGAAGTCCTCCAGCGCTTTCTCTTTACCGGCATGCCAGTAGTCCGGAACGCTGTAGTAGATTTCCGGGACCGGCAGCCCGATTGCATCGAACTTGGTCTTGCTCGGCGTGACGCGGTTTTCCGGCAGCGGCAAGGTTTCGAAATCCACCGCCCAGTTCAGCGAACGCGCCGATTGCAGACGGATCTGCTCATCGAGTTTGGAGCCCAGAACGCCCTTCGCGATCAGATTGGAGGTGATCTGCGAGGTCGGCACCGTGTTGCGCACCTTGATCTTGTAGCTTGGGAAGTCTTTGCGGAACTCGCCGTCGCGACTGTTCAGGTAAACCAGCAACTGAGTCGGACCTTCGCCCGGCCACATGTCTTCCTTGGCCATGACGTTCATGCTGATACCAGTGTGGTCCATCAGATTGCGGCCGACCTGATCGGAGGAGTTGGCAATGCCGTTCGGGTATTTTTCCGACGTCGACATCAGCAGCAGCTTCGGCGATTCGATACCGTAGGCGGCAAGCACGAAGTAACGGGCGGTCAGCTTGTGCTGCGACTTGTCCGGGCGCATGTACCAGATCGAGGTGATCTTGCCATCGTCACCGGCCTCGATTTTGTAAACCACCGAGTTCTCGAGCACTTTGGCGCCATGACGCTCGGCTTCGTCGATGTGCATCGAGCCATCGTACTTGGCGGCAATCGGACACACCGGGTTGCAGTTGTTGTTGCCGGCGCACGGCGGGCGCTTGCCGTAAGGGCGAGTGGCACGGCCGTTGGGCTCCAGAATCGGGTTGTAACCGCCTTTGCTCAAAAGCTCCGACAGGCGCTTGAACATGTAGCTCGGCTTGAGGCCTTCCATCGGGTACGGAATCGAGCGCGGCGGGTAGGCTTGACCGCCCTGCCCGCTCTCGTCCTGACCGTCGACGCCGGACACGCCCAGCTCGGTTTCGGCGCGGGCGTAGAAAGGCTCCAGCTCGTCATAACTGATCGGCCAGTCACGGCCACGGCCATACAGCGATTTGAGGCGGAAATCGTTCGGCAGCATGCGCCACAACGAAGAACCGAAATGCCAGGTGGTGCCGCCGACCACACGCAAGTACGAGGTGTTGTATTTGACCGGGCCGACCTGCTGCAGGTAGTCGCCATACGTGGATGGCGCGTGGGGCATGCTCGGGTAAGGGGAACCGGCGCCTTGCAGCTTGGCGTTGGCCAGCGACAACTTGACCGGGGCATTGCGGAACGTTTCCACGACATCACGACGGTTCACCCGAGGACCGGCCTCGAGCACGATGACCGACTTGCCCGCTTTGGCCAGGCCAGTGGCGATCAGGCCGCCCATGACGCCGGAGCCGATGATGACCACGTCGGCATCGAATTGATCGCTGCTCATACTTTCGAATCCTGAATAGCTGCTGGTTTGGCGCCCCACGAAGCAGGGCCGCCACCGTAGGTGGGGATGGCGAGAATGCCGTGGGTAGGCTGGTACATCATGGCCAGCGAGTAGCTGATCAGTTCGGCATCGGCAGGCTCGCCGACAATGCCCAGATACCAGGCGGAAATGATGCTGGTGGCCGTGGCTTTCAGCGAAGCATCGGCATTGGCCTGCGCCAGATATTCATCGACGTGCTTGTAACCCTGAGCGCCGATCAGCTGCTTGAGAGCGATGACGTTGGTCGAGAAATTGGGCGCACGCTTATCCAGCGCCGCGTAGTAACGCGCGGCCAGCACGGCGTTCACCGGTCGACTCACCAGAAACTGCGACAGGGCGATGAAGTCGTCGTTGGAAACCTGAGCAGCCATTACCGACTGCCATGGCATCACGCTGCCGACCAGCGCCGTCAGACCCAGGGTGATCGAGCCTCGCAGCAGGTTGCGACGCGAGACGCCCGCCGGGCCCAGGTCTTGAGCCGATACATTTTTTTGCGTCATTGAACTGTCCATTATTCAAGCTCCCTTGCGACGGCGGGAGATCAACGCCATCACAACCAGGCCGATCAGCACGCAGACGAGGATGATGGCCGGGATAGTGAATCTGGCGAGCACGGCGAGCGGCGCTTTCGGGCCGCCTTCACGGGCCAGCGCAACGTCGGCGGCCGTCACTGTCCGCTCGGCATTGCCGTAGCGCGACAGCACATAGTTGCTGACGTCGGCGATCTGCTGGTCGTTGAGGCGATCCGTAAACAGTGCGTCAGGGCCGAAGGCAGGCATGTCGATCGCCACGCCGTCGACTTCGCGATGCACGCCATACACGATGGCGGCGATCAGGTTGTCGCTGCGGCTGGTCGCGGTGTTGTGAAACAGCGACGGGTATTCCTTGTTGCCTTGACCGTCAGCCTGATGACAGTTGGCGCAGGTGCCGCTGAAGATGTGCCAGCCCGAATTGTCCTCAGGCTTGCCGCCGCGCAGAGTCAGTTCGTCAGTCGATGCCTGGCCGAATTCATGGCGCGCCTTCGCTTCGCCCGTCTTGACCGGCTGGGTCTGCAACAGGTACGCCGCGATGGCTTTGAGGTCGGTATCACTGAGGTGCTGCAGGCTGTTTTCAACCGCCTCGGCCATGGGACCGGCTGCCTGAGCCTTGCCTTCGACGTGCCCGGTGCGCAGGTACGCCACGATCTCGTCGCTCGACCAGGCGCCAATGCCACTGACTTTGTCGGAGGTGATGTTCGGCGCGTACCAACTGCCCAGTGTGCCGCCCGCCAGCGCCTTGCTGTTGTCCGCCGCCATCAGCACGTTGCGCGGGGTGTGACAGGTGTCGCAGTGCGCCAGCCCGTTGACCAGATAATCGCCGCGGTTGACCTCTGCGGATTTGGCCGGATCCGGCGTGAAGCGTTTGTCGCTGTGAAACAGCGCGTTCCAGCCGATCATCGAGGCGCGGATGTTGAACGGGAAATCCAGCGCGGTTTTCCGGGTCGGCGTATCCACCGGCTCCACTTCTTTCATGAAGTAGTCGTAGAGGGCGGCGATATCGCTGTCGGTCATTTTCGAATACGAGGTGTACGGCATGGCCGGGTACAAATGCGTGCCATCGGCCGTTACGCCATCACGCACCGCACGCGCGAATTGGTCGGCGGTGTAGTTGCCGATACCCGCAGTTTTCGAAGGCGTGATGTTGGTCGAGTAGATGATGCCCATCGGCGAACTGAGCGGATACCCGCCCGCGAACGCTTTGCCGCCCGGCGCGGTATGGCACGCCACGCAGTCGGCCGCAACCGCCAGACGTTTGCCCGCCGAAGCGCTGCTTTCAAGCTGCTCGCCGAAGGCCGGTCCCGCCGCGGCGATCATCAGTGTGAACAATCCTGCAAAGGCATACCCCATGCTTTTTCCCTTATCAATGCGACGCGACATGAGTTCAACCCCAGGAACTGCGTTCTCTGTTTTTTCAAGGATCTGGAATCATGCGAGCACGCGGACGCCTGACCTCATTCGATGCAGATCAAGACGTACGATGTCGTATGAATTTCGGCGAATATTTCACAGAATGTAACATTAAGCAACAAACAAAAAAGGCTATGTGCCATCTTTTATTTTTTTGGGCGAAGGCTCTAGCACGGCGCTTTGATGATGACTCTCAACAAGCGCGCTCAGGGCAGTGTGAAAATCGAAGTGAGGATATGAGGTTTTCTGTTACAGAGCGTGCGTGATTCAGGAACGTTTGTGCGCTTATTTCGTCGCGGGCCACGAATTCTGGCCATTTGTAGGGAAAATATCCCTCCTGTTGGGCTCTCAGCCCGACTTCTCGCGCCAAGGCGCGCCTGAAAGACAGCCACGGCATATCGCCTTGGCGTCACCCTTAAAGCCCTGAGACGGCCGATCCAGAGCCTTTCTCTCAAAGAAACATTCCGTAACCCTACAGCTGTAGACAAACCCGCCGATAGACATACGACAACTCGCCGAGTCTCGCTTGGAGACGGCGAAACTTCCCCCCCGAAACCCCGTCTGCAGGATGCCCCATGAGCTGGATCAATGATGCAAAACTCTCCACCAAGTTGATTACAGCCTTTGCGCTGTGCGCGTTCATCACACTGGGCGTCGGCGTGTTAGGAAGTCGGGGGGTCAGTGCACTTTCGGGAAGTCTGAAGTTGGTGTTTGTGAACAACCTTGTCTCGGTGGCCAACACCGCCCAGACAAAAACCAAGGCCGTCGGCCAGAGCCGTGACCTGTACCGCTTGTATGTCGCCACCGCAGCCGGCCTGCCGCAGAGCGTGAAGGACGAATACATCGCCTCGATGAACGCCAACCAGTTGGCCAGCGAAAAAGCTTTCGCCGATTACCGCAAGACGCCGCTGGCGGACGATGAACGCGCCGCGGGTGACAAAATGGAGCGGGACTGGCCGGTGTATCAGGCCATGGTGCAGAAGTATGTCGGGCTGATGAAGGCCGGCGATCTGGAAAATGGCCGCTATCTGCTGCTCGGTGACCTGCAGAAAACCTACCGAGTGGTAATGGACGAATTGACCGTGATGGTCGACTCCAATGACCGTCAGATCGGAGAAGGCGCCGAAGCGGCGGGCCGGCTGGAATCGTCAGCCAAGACCTCGCTTTACATCGGCATCACCGTGGCGTTCATCGCGGCCATCGTTCTGGGTCTGTTCATCAGCCGTCTGATCAGCCGCCCTATCGCCAACGCGGTGGCGAGCGCCCGACGCATCGCGGAAGGCGACCTGACTCAGCATATCGCCAGCACCGGGCGTGACGAAGCCGGCCAATTGCTGACTGCGCTGGCCGAGATGCAGAGCAGCCTGAAATCCACCATTCAACAGATCGCCAGCGCGTCGGATCAGCTGGCTTCAGCAGCAGAAGAGCTGACCGCTGTGACCGACAACGGCAGTCGCGGGCTGCTGCGCCAGAACGACGAAATCCAGCAGGCTGCCACTGCCGTGACGGAAATGACTTCCGCCGTGGAAGAAGTCGCCCGCAACGCCGTCTCGACGTCCGAAGCCTCGAAAGCCACCAGCCTGCAAGCCAGCAACGGGCGCGATCAGGCGCGCAACGCAGTGTCGGCGATCAACAGCGCGACCACGGAAATCGCCGCCTCCACCACCATGGTCAAGGATTTGGCCGTGCAGGTGCGCGACATCGGCAAGGTGCTGGACGTGATTCGCGGCATCGCCGAGCAGACCAACCTGCTGGCCCTGAACGCCGCCATCGAAGCCGCGCGGGCTGGCGAGCAAGGCCGCGGCTTTGCGGTGGTTGCCGACGAAGTTCGCGCCCTGGCCGCCCGCACTCAGGCGTCCACCGGTGAAATCGAAGGCATGATCAACAGCGTGCAGACCAGCGCCGATCAGGCCGTGGGCGCGATGGGCAAAAGCCAGTCGCTGGTCACCGACACCCAGGCGCTGGCGCAGGCAACCGGCCAGGCGCTGGAGCTGATCGCCGACGGCATCGCCCAGATCAACGACCGCAACCTGGTCATCGCCACGGCGTCGGAAGAGCAAGCCAACGTCGCCCGCGAAGTCGACCGCAACCTGGTCAACATCCAGGACCTGTCGACCCAGACCGCAGCGGGTGCGCATCAGACCAATGCGTCGACTCAGGAGCTGTCGAGCCTGGCAGTCTCGTTCAATGCCCTGGTGAGCCGCTTCCGTCTGTAACGGCGCGCCACCGTACACAGACCGCAGCCATATACGACGGATGCGGTCTCGGCGTGTCGTCCCCTGCCACGCCATCAGGTCGCCAGACCGCCCTGCCTTCTCTCCTGGCTCCCGCCTGCACAGCCCGAATACCCAGCAAAACCTTTCTATAAGCCCCTGTTTGCCGTAGCCTTCGCACACCCCAATGCCACCACGCGTCGTCAAAGGCAGCTCTCGTTTCTACATGCGCAAAGTTCTCGGCTCACTCACCGCAACCGTGCTGGTGATCCTTCTTGTCAGCTACGGCTTGTGGACCAGCAAGCGGCATGTCGGGCATTACCTGGCGGACTTGCGCATCCAGCTGGTGATCAACGACGGCCAGCCCGGTGAGCGCGGTAACCTGCTGGGCATCCAGCCCGAACTGTTCCCGTCCGATTACTCGAGCGTCAAGCGTCTGCACCGCAAGCTGGCGGCGTACCTTGAGCAAGCCCGCGAGCACGGGCTGATCAACGAAAAAACCATCGTCGTGTTGCCCGAGCACGTCGGCACCTGGCTGTTCGCGATCAACGAGAAATCCCAGTTCTATCAGGCGACCACGCTGGAAGAGGCGTTGAACTGGCTGGCCTTCAGTAACCCGCTGCTGTTCGTCGACGCGATGTTCCATGCACGAGGACGCGACCGACTGCAGGACGCGCACCTGCGCATGAAGGCGAACAGCATGGCGCAGGATTATCAGGACGTGTTCGGCGGTCTGGCGCGAGAATTCGGTGTCACGCTGGTCGCCGGCTCGATCGTCCTGCCCAGTCCGCAGGTCAACAACGGGCAACTGCAGGCCGGCCACGGCGCGCTGTACAACAGCAGCCTGGTGTTCGGTCGCGACGGCGTGCCGCTCGGCCAGCCGCAACGGCAGCTGTTTCCCAGCGGTTATCAGCGAGGCTACATCCGCCCCGGCAAGGACGCTCCGCTGCGCGTGATCGACACCCCGGCCGGTCGGCTGGCCGTTCTCATCGGCAGTGACAGCTGGTATCCGGACAACTACGCACGCCTCAACGACAGCGGTGCCGAGCTGATTGCCGTGCCTGCGTTTGTCGCGGGCAGCAGCAGTTGGTCGCGCCCCTGGCATGGGGAAAAACATGATCCGCGAGCGGCTCATCTGGACCTCGGGCCGAAGCCGCTGACCGAAGGCGAAGCCTGGCGTCGGCTGGCGCTCACACCTGCCAGCACGGCAAAAGCGGGCATCAGCGTGTTCATGCGAGGGCAGTTCTGGGATCAAGGCGTCGCCGGACACAGTTTCGCCACACGCGGCGGGCAAAGCATCGCCGAACAGTCCATTACCGCAGCGCCCAAGGGAGCCCGACCCGGGCATGGCGCCCGCTTGATCAACCTGTGGCTGTGACCGATGAGCACGCCTCGGGTACGTCTGGGTGATCTGTCGGTCGGCTTCGTTCACAGCCTGGCCGACGCCGTTCGCAGCTTCGACCAGGACCCGCAGCCACTGCTTGATCAGTTCGGCCTGGACGCCGCCCGGCTGAGCGAGCCCGGTGCCCGGCTGTCGATTCCGCGCTACATGCGCCTGGGCCACGCCGCCATCGAGTTGACCGGCAACGCGGGGCTGGGTTTGCGCATGGGACGCTTGAGCCATTTCAGTCAGGCGGGCCTGGCGGGCATCACCGCCGCTCAGGCCCCGACTGTCCGCGAAGCCGCACGCACGCTGATCCGCTTCGAACCCCTGTACGGCTCCAATTATCGAGGGCAGTCCAGTTTCCATGAAGACAGCACCGGCGCCTGGCTGCGTTTCTACTCCATCAGCCCGTACAACGGTTACAACCGGTTTGTGGTGGACTCGATCCTGAGTGGCTGGCTGCAGCAGCTTTCCACGCTGTCGGGCAGCGCGTTGCAGGCCGAGCGCCTGGAGATCGAATTCGAAGCACCCGCCTATGCTGCGGATTATGCGGGCCTCAGCGAACAGCCGGTGAGCTTTGCCGCCGGCGCCAATCAACTGCGCCTGGGCCTGCGCGAACTCGGGCTGCGCAATCCGGATCATGTGCCGAGCACCTGGCGGCATCTGCTGCACGTGTGCGAGCGCGAACTGGAGCAACTCACGCGAACGCGCGGGCTGCGCGAGCGAATCACTCAAATGCTGGGGCCGCTGTTGAATGGCGGGCGCGAGCCGGATCTGCAAGAAGTCGCCGCCCGGCTGAAGCTGCCGAGCTGGACGTTGCGCCGCAAACTGGCGGAAGAAGGTACACGCTTTCGCGCGATCCTCAACGACACGCGCCGGGATCTTGCGATGACCTACATAAGGGATACCGAACTGGCGTTCGGAGAGATTGCCTATCTGTTGGGTTTTGCGTCGGCCGAGGCCTTTCAACGCGCTTTCAAACGCTGGAACGGACAGACGCCGGGAGAGTTCCGCCGCAGCCAGCGTCATTCAGTCTGACGCATTCACCCACGCAGGCTTAAAGCTCGGTTGCGTCATCAGCGGGCTCGACTGGGTCGAGTTCGTACGCCTGATACTCCAGCAGTTCTTCTTGGTAATCGTCCATCACTCAAGCCCTCGTGGCTGTTCTCTGTTGCTTCGGGAGTCGTGTTTGCGGGTCGTTTCAGCGACTGATCACTGCTGCGATCTCCACCCTAAAGCGCCCTCATGACTGAAAAATGAAGGCTTCTTGCACAGTAGACGAGGTCAATTGCAGAAAATTTACCGACACATCCCTGTCAAGGCTCTAGCGCGTGGCCTGTCGCCCATCCTCAATGTTTAGCCCACCGTTAAAATTCACGCAAGTGGTCAGGAAAAATCTGACGAAATAGCATTATTTGGCTGACTGTCGTGTAGGCGATTTCCCAGCGCAAGGTTGCTGTATGACGAAAGCATTGCACGATTGCCACTTGACGGCATGGAACAGCTCGCCATAGTCTTCGAGCCATGAACGTAACCAAGCATTTCTTCGGCCAGATAATTATTACCGCCATTCCAGTCATGGCGGGTTAGCCGACGTTTGCACCCAACCCGCCCTCGAGGCGGGTTTTCTCTCTCTGTCTCCCGGGCCAAAAAATCGAACCAGGAGCCAGACATGATCATCATCCGCCCTACCCTCGCCGCCCCAGCCCTATGCCTGATCGATGCTTCGACCTCGACGGGGACAACGCGATGAACCAACTCCTCGACGGCGTGCAGGTTCACAGTCACCTGCTCAGTGATTACGTGCGCAAAATCCTCACCTCCCGCGTCTATGACGTCGCCGTGGAAACCCCGCTGCAGGGCGCTCGTCAGTTGTCCGAGCGACTGGGCAACCAGGTGCTGCTCAAGCGCGAAGACCTGCAGCCGGTGTTCTCCTTCAAGATTCGCGGCGCGTACAACAAGCTGGCGCAACTGAGCGCCGAGGAACTTGCCCGCGGCGTGGTCACGGCTTCGGCGGGCAACCACGCGCAGGGTCTGGCGCTGGCGGCCAGAAAGCTCGGCATCAAGGCCACCATCGTCATGCCCAGGACGACGCCGGAGATCAAGGTCGAAGGCGTGCGCTCGCGCGGCGGCAAAGTGGTGCTGCACGGCGACTCTTTCCCCGAGGCGCTGGCGTATTCCCTGAAGCTGGTCGAGGAAAAAGGCTACGTCTACATTCACCCTTACGACGACCCTGACACCATCGCCGGACAAGGCACGGTCGCCATGGAAATCCTGCGTCAGCATCAGGGCAAGCTCGACGCGATCTTCGTGCCGGTCGGCGGCGGCGGGCTGATCGCCGGTATCGCGGCGTACGTCAAATACCTGCGCCCCGAGATCAAGGTGATCGGCGTCGAACCGGACGACTCCAACTG
>NZ_FNYJ01000002.1:0-103920 GCF_900108875.1 Pseudomonas sp. NFR16
CTTCCCGGCTAAAGCCGGTCCTACGAAAGGCCTGCAATTTCCGTATGACCGGCCTTCCCAGCTAAAGCCGGACCTACGAAAGGCCTGCAGCGTCTGTAGGACCGGCTTCAGCCGGGAAAAGGCCGGTGCAGGCTGTTGAGAGGCAGCGGTTGAAATCAGTCTTCGTCGTATGGCGGCGCCGAGCAATCTCACTGCCACAGGCAAAACAGCATCACCCCACCCGCTCCGCTCCCGCATTGAACTGCAACGCCGCTAACCGCGCATACAGCGGATTGCTGGCAATCAACTCCTGGTGGGTCCCCACCGCCACCAGCCTTCCCTGGTCCATCACGGCAATCCGGTCAGCGTTCTGTACCGTCGCCAGACGGTGGGCGATCACCAGCGTGGTGCGACCTTGCATGAGGGTCGGCAGCGCCTGTTGAATCAGGTGTTCGCTTTGCGCATCCAGAGCGCTGGTGGCTTCGTCGAGCAACAGAACCGGTGCGTCTGCCAGCAGCGCGCGAGCGATTGCCAGGCGCTGACGCTGCCCGCCGGACAGGCCCATCCCGCCATCGCCCAGATGGGTCTGATAGCCCTGCGGCAGCAGCTGAATGAATTCGTGGGCGTGGGCGGTACGGGCCGCCGCCTCGACCTGCTCGACGCTGGCGGCGGGGTTGCCGTACCGAATATTGTCTTCGACGCTGCCAAAGAACAGCGCGGGCGTTTGCGAAACCCAGGCAAAGCAGCGACGCAGGTCGAGCGGGTCCAGACGCTGCGCAGGCAAGCCCTCGATCAGAACCTGCCCGTGCTGCGGATCGTAGAAACGCAGCAATAAATCGAACAGCGTGGATTTACCCGCCCCGGACGGTCCGACCAGCGCCAGCGTTTCACCCGCCTGAATGGTCAGGGTCAAGGCGTCGACGGCGTTGCGTTCTGGGCGCGAAGGATAGGCGAAACTGACGTTCTCCAGCGCCAGTTGCCCGCTGATGCGTGTGGGCAGCGTCAGCAGGTCAGCGGCGGGCGCGGTAATTTCGCTGCGCGCCTGCAACAGCTCGGTGATCCGTTCCGCCGCACCGGCCGCTCGCTGCATTTCGCCGATCACCTCGCTGAGGGTGCCGAACGCGCTGCCGACAATCAGGCTGTAGAACACAAAAGCTGCCAGCTCACCGCCGGAAATTCGCCCCGCAATGACGTCCATGCCCCCGACCCACAGCATCACGCCAACCGCGCCAAGCACCAGCACGATCACCAGCGTGATCAGCCAGGAACGTTGCAGAATGCGTTTGCGTGCCGTGTCGAATGCGTCTTCGGCGGTCCGCGAAAATCGCTCGCGGTCCTGTTGCTGATGGTTGTAGGCCTGCACCGTCTTGATCTGCCCGAGCGCTTCGGAGACGTAACTGCCAACGTCGGCCACCCGATCCTGGCTTTCTCGCGACAGACTGCGCACCCGTCGCCCGAAGATCAGGATGGGCGCGACCACCAGCGGCAGGGCGATCACCACGATGCTGGTCAGTTTCGGATTGGTGAAAAACAGCAGCATCACGCCGCCGATCACCATGAGCGCGTTGCGCAGGAACATCGACAGCGACGATCCGATCACCGATTGCAGCAACGTCGTGTCCGCGGTCAGCCGCGACTGGATTTCCGAGCTGCGGTTGTTCTCGTAAAAGCCCGGATGGAGGCTGACTAGATGGTCGAACACCTGCTTGCGCAGATCGGCAACCACTCGCTCACCGATCCAGGACACCAGATAGAAACGGGTGAACGTCCCCACCGCAAGGGCCAGCACCAGCACCATGAACAGTGCGATGGTTTCGTTGAGCAGCGTCGGCGAGCGGGTCATGAACCCCTGATCGACCATGAGTCGAATGCCCTGGCCCATCGACAACGTGATGCCCGCAGTGACGATCAGCGCCACCAGCGCGGCAATGGCCTGCTTGCGGTACGGCGCGAGCATGCGCATCGCCAGACGGATGGCATGGCGCTGACGCCCGGAAAATACTGAAGCCATTTGATGCACCCATAAGACGAGCCAGCCGCCAAGCCTACACCGCCCACCCTTGCTACGCTCGTCGTGTTTCGCTGAACTCAACGTGCCCGATCCAGTCTTTCACTGGGTGCCCACGCTGCCACTTGAGCCGCGTCGTGACGAAAGCCAGCGTGTGAGAGTGGATCTGTCCAATCAATCGGTATAAGCAATCGATCTAACCGAAGGCTGGAGATCCGAGGCGGATTCTGGTGCACTGAGTCAACGCTTTCGGCGCTCAAGGATGTCGTGGCGCGACCATGCAAGCGTGGGTAAATGAAGCGCACAACCTGATGAGGAGACAGGCCATGAGCTTGCACAGCAGCAGTCAAGAACCCGTCGTCCGGGCCCAACCCAAGCTTCAGCTGGGTGGCGCCATTCTCGACAAGGACGGGAAAGAAGTCCTGATTACTGAAGAAATGGTTCAGGCCGCATGTCAGGAATGCGAAAAATACTGGGTCAAACCCGAAAAACAAGAGTGATGATCAGCCTCACTTGAAACCCGGCCCATCAGCCGGGTTTTTTATGCCTGCACGCTTATCGCAGCAGCGTTACATGCAGTAATAAACGCCTCGCCCTGTCGGGTTGCTTCTCTCTCAAACCTCAGATTACGTCCTTGGCTTCATTATTGATCGACGTTACCCAAGGAAGAACACATGTCTGCTTCACGTTTTAGCTACACCCCCGCAGAGCTGAACGCCGTTTACTCAAAACTTGAAAATAAGCTGTTCAACGTGCGCCGTGACATCGACGCCGACGGCCAGCCCGCACCCAAAATTCTTGTCGTGGCCGGCGTTCAGGGTTCAGGCAAGACTTACATGCTGAACAACCACTTGCTCAAAGATGCGCGCTACGCCAACTTCGTACGCCTCTACTCCGAAGACCTGCGCGAACTGCACCCGCGCTATGTGGAATTCGCCAATCAGGACGTCACCCGGCGGTATATGCACACGGAGTCATTTATCTGGGAGTTGTGCAGCCTGATATTTGCCCATGCTCATCAGAACAAATACAACATCATTCTGGAAACGGCGCTGGACACCAAGGCTTTCGCCACCCTCATCACCGGGCCGGAACTGGCGGATTATCAATTTGACGTGCACCTGATCGCCTGCAAGAAGGACTTCGTGCATCTGTCGACCGTCAAGCGCGCCTTCAACGCGCTGGAAAGCGGCAGCCTGGAGCGCTTCGTCGATATCGCCACCATCGAAGCCAGTATTGAGAACGCCGAGGTCATTCTCAACGCTTTCGAAACCGCCTGTATGCGTGTCAGCGGCTCAACCATCAGCATGTATGAGCGCGGTTTTGGCGCGTTGAAAAATCGCAGAATGCTGTGCAGCAGCTGCTGCGAGCGGATCAACACGCTGACGCCTGTTGTGTTCACCGATGAAAGCGGCGCAACCATCACCGTGAAGGAACAGACCCATCGCATCGAACGCAGTGAGGCGTTCGCGCAGCCTTGCAGCTACGCGACCTTTATTGCATTGGTGGAAGCACCGGTGACAGGCGAAGATCGAACGCACGCCTGGGAAGAAGCTTATGCCGCACTGGCCCGCCTGCGCAGATTCTGGAAGCAGATCCCGCCTCGCCTTCCGGATTCGCTCTGGGGCTACATCACCCGATACGCCGAGTAAGTTTCACTCGTGTACCCAGACCGCCCCCAGCGCCTGAACGATCTGGCTCAGTGCGGCTGACTCACCATTGATACTCACGCGCAGCGCATCGATTTCCCGACGCGGCGGGTAATGCTTGCGCAGTGCATCGAACGCCAGGCGCTGGCTGTTGGCGTCGCCCACCAGACTGCGGCGCAAGTCGGCGTCGTCGCGGCGCGGGTCGTAGACGCCGCGGCAGAGCATGTTAAGCGCCCAGGCCGGATCGGTGGCCGCATCGAGCGTGACGTTTGCCAGCCAGGGCCGGGGCAGCAGATCGGCGAGCTCGATCGTCGCCGGTTGTCCGAGGTGCGCGCACAGCGCCTGGTAGATCTGCGCGGTGCCGCGCTGGCGGCCGTCGAGGCTGTAACCGGCGATGTGCGGCGTACCGATGACGCACAGCTCGGCCAGTTCGACATCCACGACCGGCTCCTTTTCCCAGACGTCGAGTACGGCCTGAAGGTCTTCGCGCTCAAGCAGCACCTCGCGCAGGGCGCTGTTATCCACGATCGGGCCGCGCGCGGCGTTGATCAGCCAGGCGCCGTGTTGCAGCTGCTGCAAACGTGCCCGGTCGAACAGATGCCACGTCGGCTGATCGCCGGTTTTGTTCAGCGGTGTGTGCAGACTGATGACGTCACAGCGCGCGATGATCTCGTCAAGGCTGACGTAGTCGCCACCCTCGGTGGCCTGACGCGGCGGGTCGCACACCAGCACATTCCAGCCCAGGCCGCGCAGCACCTTGATCAGCCGACCGCCGACCTGCCCCGCGCCGACGATGCCGTATGTGCGGGAGGCAAGCGCCACGCCCTCGATTTCCGCCAGGGTCAACAGGCTGCCCAGCACGTAATCCACCACCCCGCGGGCATTGCAGCCGGGGGCGCTGGACCACTGAATGCCGGCCTGATGGAAATAATCGAGATCGAGATGATCAGTGCCGATGGTGCAGGTGCCCACGAAGCGAACCGGCGTGCCTTCGAGCAGTTCGCGGGTGACTCTGGTCACCGAGCGCACCAGCAGGATATCGGCATCGGCAACCGCGGCGCGATCCAGGGTGCGCCCCGGATAACGGTGGATATCACCGAAGCCGGAAAAAAAGGCGTCGAGCAGTGGAATGTTTTCGTCGGCAACTATGCGCATGTGAGGGCTCCTGGAGTCGCGGCAGTGTAGGCGCTAGAGCACCGCGCAGCCAGTCTGATGCGTCAGAGACGGGACTCAATCCTGCTTCTTGCGGATCCAGTAGAGGAAAACGCCGTCGCCGGCCTGCTTCTCGATCAGGTCATGACCGAGAAAAACACAGAACTTTGGAATGTCGCGCTGGGTCGACGGATCGGTGGCGATGACCTTGAGCAAGCCACCGGCCGGCAGGTCGCGCACTTTCTGATGCAGCATCATGACCGGCTCAGGGCAATTGAGACCTGTGGCGTCAAGGACGGCGTCAGCGCAAAGGCTTTCGATGGATTCAGACATGAGGTGCTCCGGAAACTGGCGGGCATTGTCGCTTAAATGAATTAATGAGCCAATCCTTACTGGTCTTGAGCGCGCCTGACGCCGGTTCACACAGGTCAACTACGCTGCTGCCTACTGACTTTGTAGGATTCTGCGACATCTTGGTGGTTGGTGATGCATCACCCGGCACGTATGATCCTTGACATTTTTGCGCAGATTAGAAACCTATGTCTCTGATAGTTCTACTGCTTCTGCCTTTCATCGGCAGCTGTCTGGCGGCGCTTTTGCCGCACAACGCACGCAATGCTGAATCCCTCCTTGCCGGCCTGATCGCCTTGATCGGCGCCGTGCAGGTGGCGTTGTGGTATCCGCAGATTGCGCACGGCGGGGTCATCCGCGAGGAGTTTTTCTGGTTGCCCAGCCTTGGGCTGAACTTCGTGTTGCGTCTGGACGGTTTTGCCTGGCTGTTTTCCATGCTGGTGCTGGGCATCGGCACGCTGGTGTCGCTGTACGCCCGCTATTACATGTCTCCGGACGACCCCGTACCGCGTTTCTTCTCGTTTTTCCTGGCGTTCATGGGCGCAATGCTTGGCCTTGTAATGTCCGGGCACCTGATTCAGATCGTGTTTTTCTGGGAGCTGACCAGCGTCTTCTCGTTCTTGCTGATCGGCTACTGGCACCACCGCGCCGACGCCCGACGCGGCGCGTACATGGCACTGATGGTCACCGGCGCGGGCGGTCTGGCGCTGCTGGTCGGCGTGATGCTGCTGGGCCACGTCGTCGGCAGCTACGATCTGGACCGCGTGCTGGCGTCCGGCGATGCGATTCGCGCCCACGCGCTCTATCCCGTTCTGCTGACTCTTATTCTGATTGGCGCGCTGAGTAAGAGCGCCCAGTTCCCGTTCCATTTCTGGCTGCCTCACGCCATGGCCGCGCCGACCCCAGTCTCCGCGTACCTGCATTCGGCGACCATGGTCAAAGCCGGAGTGTTTCTGCTGGCGCGGCTATGGCCTGCACTGTCCGGCAGTGAACAGTGGTTCTGGATCGTCAGTGGCGCGGGCGCCTGCACGCTGGTGATCGGCGCCTATTCGGCGATCTTCCAGACCGACCTTAAAGGCTTGCTGGCGTATTCGACCATCAGCCATCTGGGTCTGATCACCTTGCTGCTGGGGTTGAACAGCCCGCTGGCGGCTGTCGCTGCCGTGTTTCACATTCTCAACCACGCCACATTCAAAGCCTCGCTGTTCATGGCGGCGGGGATCATCGATCACGAAAGCGGCACGCGGGACATCCGCAAACTCAGTGGCCTGATCAGGCTGATGCCCTACACCGCGACCCTGGCCATGGTGGCCAGTGCGGCAATGGCCGGCGTCCCGCTGCTCAATGGCTTCCTGTCCAAGGAAATGTTCTTCGCGGAGACCGTTTTCATCACTTCCACTGCCTGGGTGGAGACAGCATTGCCGATCATTGCCACCATCGCCGGCACCTTCAGCGTCGCTTATTCACTGCGTTTCACGGTCGACGTGTTCTTCGGCCCGAAAGCCACCGACCTGCCGCACACGCCCCACGAGCCGGCTCGCTGGATGCGCGTGCCGGTCGAGTTATTGGTGCTGGCGTGCCTGATCGTCGGGATTTTTCCTGCGCAGTCGGTTGGCCCGCTGCTGGCCGCCGCTGCGCAACCGGTGGTCGGCGGCGCGCTGCCCGAATACAGCCTGGCAATCTGGCACGGCTGGAACGCGCCGATGATCATGAGCCTGATCGCCATGGGCGCCGGGATCGTCCTGTATCTGCTGCTGCGGCCGCGCTTCAAGCGCGACCGTTTCAAGGGTCCGCCGCTGATGTGGCGACTCAACGGCAAGCGCCTGTTCGAGCGCTCGCTGGTGAACATGCTGCGCACCGCGCGCCTGTTCGAGCGCCTGCTGACGACCCGGCGGCTGCAGGCCCAGCTGTTTCTGATGGTGCTCGCCGCGCTGGTGGCAGGCTTCGTGCCGATGTTCGACGGCGGGCTGACCTGGGGTGAGCGACCGAAGATTCCGGGCTCCGGCGTGTTCGTCATGCTGTGGCTGATCGCGATTGCCTGCGCCCTCGGCGCGGCCTGGCAAGCCAAGTATCACCGCCTCGCAGCCGTGACGATGGTCAGCGTCTGCGGCCTGATGACCTGCGTCACGTTCGTCTGGTTTTCCGCGCCGGATCTGGCACTGACCCAACTGGTGGTCGAGGTGGTGACCACCGTCCTGATTCTGCTGGGTCTGCGCTGGCTGCCACGACGCAATGAAAACGTCGCGCCAAAGACTCGCTCGCGCAACCGCGCCCGGGCACGACGCGTGCGTGACTTCGTCCTGGCCGTGGCGGTCGGCGGCGGCATGGCGCTGCTGTCCTACGCCATGCTCACGCGCCCGACGCCCAACGTGATTTCCGAGTACTACCTGAGTCGCGCGTTGTCACAGGGCGGCGGCACCAATGCCGTGAACGTCATGCTGGTGGATTTCCGCGGCTTCGATACCTTCGGCGAAATCACCGTACTGGCCGTGGTGGCGCTGACGGTCTTCGCCCTGTTGCGACGTTTCCGCCCGCCCCGGGAAAGCATCGCCCTGCCCGCGCAACAACGCTTGCTGGCCCGCGATGTGGTCACCGATCTGGTGAACCCGCGAAACGCCAAAGACACTGCGCTGGGATTCATGATGGTGCCCGCGGTGCTGGTACGCCTGTTGCTGCCGGTCGCGTTCGTGGTGTCGATGTACCTGTTCATGCGCGGCCACAACCAGCCGGGCGGTGGCTTTGTCGCCGGGCTGGTGATGTCGGTGGCGTTCATTCTCCAGTACATGGTCGCCGGCACTCAGTGGGTCGAGGCGAACATGAGCCTGCGCCCGCTGCGCTGGATGGGAACCGGGCTGTTTTTCGCCCTGGCGACCGGGCTGGGTTCGATGGCGCTGGGTTATCCGTTCATGACCACCCACACCGCGCACCTGCATCTGCCGCTGCTGGGCGATGTTCACGTCGCCAGTGCGCTGTTTTTCGACATCGGCGTCTACGCCGTGGTGGTCGGCTCGACGCTGCTGATTCTGACCGCGCTGGCCCACCAGTCGGTGCGCAGTCATCGTCCGACCTCGCTGCCGCAGCCGATCGAACCGGCTGAACCGGCCAGTCCCGTTTCCCAAGGAGCCATCTGATGGAAGAAGTCATTGCCATTGCCATCGGCGTGCTCGCCGCTTCCGGGGTGTGGCTGATCCTGCGCCCGCGGACCTTTCAAGTCGTCATGGGCCTGTGCCTGCTGTCGTACGGCGTCAACCTGTTCATCTTCAGCATGGGCAGTCTGTTCATCGGCAAGGAGCCGATCATCAAGGACGGCGTGCCGCAGGACCTGCTCAACTACACCGACCCGCTGCCGCAGGCGCTGGTGCTCACGGCCATCGTCATCAGTTTCGCCATGACCGCGCTGTTCCTGGTGGTGCTGCTGGCCTCTCGGGGCCTGACCGGCAACGACCATGTGGACGGTCGGGAGAGCAGTGAATGAGCCTCATGAATCAACTGATCGTCGCGCCGATCCTGTTGCCGGTGCTGACCGCTGCGCTGATGCTCTGGCTGGGGGAGAAACACAGACCCTTGAAGGCGCGCATCAATCTGCTGTCGACTGCGCTGGGCCTGGGAATCGCCATCACGCTGATGATGTGGGTGCAAAAAACCGGCACCACCGGATCGATCGGCGTGTACCTGCCAGGCAACTGGGAATCGCCGTTCGGGATCGTGCTGGTGATCGATCATCTCTCGGCACTGATGCTGGTGCTGACGGGGATCGTCGCCTTCTGCGCGCTGCTGTTCGCCCTCGCACGCTGGGACCGGGCGGGCGCCAGCTTTCACGCGCTATTCCAGATCCAACTGATGGGCCTGTACGGCGCGTTCCTGACGGCCGATCTGTTCAACCTGTTCGTGTTTTTCGAGGTGCTGCTGGCGGCATCGTACGGCCTGATGCTACACGGGTCCGGCCGCGCGCGGGTGTCGGCCGGCCTGCATTACATCACCATCAACCTGCTGGCCTCGTCGCTGTTTCTGATCGGTGCGGCGCTGATCTATGGCGTTACCGGGACCCTGAACCTGGCCGACCTCGCCGTGAAGATTCCGCAGGTGCCGGACGCTGACTTGGGCCTGCTGCACGCAGGCGCTGCCATCCTGGCGGTGGCGTTTCTCGCCAAGGCCGGCATGTGGCCGCTCAACTTCTGGCTGGTGCCGGCCTATTCTGCCGCCAGCGCGCCGGTGGCGGCGCTCTTCGCGATCATGACCAAAGTCGGCGCCTACACATTGTTGCGTCTGTGGACGCTAATGTTTTCCGGGCAAGCGGGCGCATCGGCGTTCTTCGGCGGTCAGTGGTTGATCTGGGGCGGGATGGCGACGCTGACCGTGGCGGCCGTTTCGGTGGTGGCCGCCCAGCGCCTGGAGCGCATGGCCAGCCTGAGCATTCTGGTTTCGGCAGGGATTCTGCTGTCGGCCGTCGGCTTCGCCCAGCCAAGCCTCACGGCCGGCGCGCTGTTCTATCTGGTCAGCTCGACCCTGGCACTGAGCGCGCTGTTCCTGCTGGCCGAGCTGATCGAGCGTTCTCGCTCGGCCAACGATATTGCGCTCGAAGAAGACGCCGACCAGCTGCCCAAGGCGCTGGAATCGCTGCATCCCGTGCCTGGCACCAATCTGGACGACGAACAGAAAGCGCTGGTCGGTCAGGTGATTCCCTGGACGATGGCCTTCCTGGGCCTGAGTTTCATTGCCTGTGCGCTGTTGATCATCGGCATGCCGCCGCTGTCGGGCTTCCTCGGCAAATTGACGCTGATCAGCGCCCTGCTCAACCCGCTGGGCCTGGACGTGGCGAAAGATGAGGCCATCCGAGGCGACAGCTGGACGCTGGTGGCGTTGTTGATCGTTTCCGGTCTGGCGTCGCTGTTTGCCTTCGTGCGCGTCGGTATCAAGCGCTTCTGGACCCCGCAGGAACGCCCGTCACCGCTGTTGCGCCTGAACGAGTGCATTCCCATCGCGATTCTGCTTGGCTGCTCGATCGTGCTGACATTCAAGGCTCAAGCGCTGCTGCATTACACCGAGGACACCGCGCAGGCGCTGCATGATCCACAGCAATACGTGCTGTCGGTGATGGCCGCAAAGCCGGTGCCGGGTCCGATCACCGCGACGTCGGAGGTGCAGCCGTGAAGCGCCTGTTCCCTGCTCCGCTGCTGTCACTGTCACTTTGTGCCCTGTGGTTGTTGCTCAACCTGTCCCTCAGCGCCGGCAACCTGCTGCTCGGCCTGCTGCTGGGGCTTGTCGCGCCGTTGATGTTCGCCCCGCTGCGGCCGTTGCCGGTAAGCATTCGCAAGCCGTTCGTGGCGATCAGGCTGTTTGTGCAGGTGGGCCGCGACGTCGTGTCGTCGAACCTCGCCGTGGCCTGGGGCATCCTGCGCGCGCGCAGCCGGCCGCCACGCTCGGCCTTCGTCAAGGTGCCGCTGGACCTGCGCGACGCCAACGGCCTGGCGGCCCTGTCGATGATCTGCACCGTGGTGCCCGGCACCGTGTGGTCGGAACTGGCCCTGGACCGCAGCGTTCTGCTGATGCACGTCTTCGATCTGGATGACGAAGCCCGGTTCATCGAACACTTCAAGACCACGTACGAACGCCCTTTGATGGAGATTTTTCAATGAGCGGCCTGCTCACCCAAGCGATCCTGTTCAGCCTGTCGGTGTTCGCGTTCGCCATGGTCCTCACTCTGATCCGCCTGTTCAAGGGACCTTCGGCGCAAGACCGCGTACTGGCGCTGGACTATCTGTACATCCTGGCGATGCTGATGATGCTGGTGCTGGGCATCCGCTACGCCAGCGACACCTACTTCGAAGCGGCGCTGTTGATCGCCCTGTTCGGCTTCGTCGGCTCGTTCGCGCTGGCCAAATTCCTCTTGCGTGGCGAGGTGATCGAATGAATTCGCTGTACGTGTTGCCGTTCTGGGTTGAAGTGTTGACGGCAGTGTTACTGGTGCTGAGCAGCCTTTTCGCCCTGATCGGTGCGATCGGGCTGTTGCGGATGAAGGATTTTTTCCAGCGCATGCATCCGCCGGCGCTGGCGTCGACGCTCGGCGCCTGGTGCGTCGCACTTGCGTCGATCATCTACTTCTCGGCGACGAAGAGCGCGCTGGTGCTGCACGCCTGGCTGATTCCGATTCTGCTGGCGATCACGGTGCCGGTGACGACGCTGCTGCTGGCCAGAACCGGTTTGTTCCGCAAGCGCATGGCCGGTGACGACGACGTGCCACCGGAAGTTTCCGAAGGGCGCCACGAGGGGAAATGATCGTCAGTGGCGACGCCGCGCGCTGCCCGACCCGAGCCAGGATCACAGGCCCTGCCGGGGTGCCTTACTCGCTGGCCTTGAACACCAGCTCGCCCTTGCGCCACTTGGCGGCCTTGGCGGTGGCGGACTTGAGCACTTTGCTCAGGCCGGTCTGAATCTGCTCATGGGCGGCAAATACCATGAACACGCTCTGGGATTCCTTGAACACGATGCCGTGGCCTTCCGGCACTTCAACGAACGCGTATTCGCCCAGACCATATATGGTCATCTTGATGTCGCGAAACTTGATTTCAAACTTGCCGCCTTCACGGCTGGGCAGTACCGAGGCGCGGAAATGGTCACCCACTTTCAATTCCAGGCGTGGCTTGTCGTCAACCACCAGAGCCGTCTCGGTGTCGATTTCAGACATGTAAATGCCTTCGGGGGACTGCTCGATAACGTAAACGAAACGTGCCTGGAACTGCTTCACCAACTTCGCGCGCAAATCTCCCAGCACGAATAACGCATGGGTATCCAGATTACTTACTGCCAATGTACCAACCCCCAACCTGATAGGAACTTGCCCGGCCGAGGGCCAGGCAAGGAAAATTCGACATGAAAAAAAGTGCGCCCCTGAAGCCGGGCGCTGGCATGAACACGGATTCTACCGGCAGTGAGTCTATACGGGATATATGCCTTTCGTCCGTAATCTCACAGATTTTGTACACGAATGTCACCGGCACCCTGTGTGCAGTCGGTTCCATGCATGGCGCCGTTCGAGCTGAATCGATACGGCAGATCGTTAGAACTCTTGCCGGTCCCCGATACTCACATATGCACGGAGTCGATGACGCCAATCACTCAGTACATTTCGGGCGTCGAGCCCATCGAGGAGAAAGACATGGACATGACTCAACCCACACTTGAAGCGTTGTTCGACCAGTTGGGACTGGATTCGGACGAGGCCAGCATCGACGCATTCGTCGCCGCACATCAATTGCCGGACGATGTGAAGCTGATCGAGGCGGATTTCTGGACACCGCAACAGGCCAGGTATCTGAAGGAGGAACTGCGCGCCGACGGCGAGTGGGCGCCCATCGTCGATGACCTCAACGAGCGGCTTCACCCAAAAAAGTAAACCGACGTAAAGACAATGGCGGCCCGGTCAGGCCGCCATTGTCAGTTGTTGCATCCACGCACTGCGGCACTCTTCGGCCTCCACGCGGCGTTCGAACGCCGTGCCGCGCTGCTCTCCGTTGATCAGCACGACCCAACAGACGCGCAGGCCCCGCTGGCGAAACGACGCGGGTACGCCCTGACCGATCATCACTGCGATATCGATATTGCTTCGCATGCCATCCTCCAGGGATCTCTTGAGCATTCAGCGATGGCGCCATGATAAGGGTGGCCCTGCGTCGGAAAAAGCTATCCCAGGAATAGGTGATTTGCATGATCGGCAACACACTTTCAGCCCTCAATGTGGATAACCGGGCTGCCCGACATTCATGAACGCCTGTCGACCATTATCGCCAGGCGCGTGCACGAACAAATTGCCCACCAGGGAATCACGACTGCCAAACGAGTTGTTCCAGTGGGCCGAGCAGTGGATGTAGCGCCGGTACAGGATCGTCATATCCTCCTCGTCGAGCGGCGGCGCTTCGCCTTGGCCAAACGCGATCAGGCGGTCCGCGATCCCGCGCAGTTCGGGCGGCAGGCTGGTTGCCGGCGAATCCACAATCGCCTCGAAGGGCACGCCTTGCGCACACGCCAACGCGTGCATGAGCCTCAGATAAATCCGTGACAGATGGCCGAACACCCGTCGTTCGAGCATGACCGTGGCCACCACGGTCTTCATGCCGCGCATCCGCGGTCCTACCCGCTCGATGCACTCGACGCCCAGGCGGGCACTGTCGTCGTCGGGGTCGAGCCAGCGCTGGGCGTTGAGCCCGGACAGTTGCGCATGAGCCTGCAGCCACGCCTCGGTGCTGTCGAATGGTGTATCGGCGCTCACCAGACTGCGCAGTGGCCGGCTGAGAGCAACCCGCTCAAGCGCCTGAGGCTGATAGCCGCCCCCCACATCCGAATGGCTGCCGGGCAGAACGATCTCCTTTTCCCAGTGCGGCCTGACGCTGTTGAGGGCGAAATTCCGCCGATGCTCATCCCCCGCCACCAGATGCAATACCTGTTGTGCGCATCCGGGGGGGAGGAACAGATTGACCCGGTTATTCACACTGTCCCGGACATTGCCCAGATCGGACAACCCGCCCACCGCGGCGACGGTGTCAAACAGCCCGATGACGTTGAGCCGCACATGGCCGCCGGACCAGGAGAAATCAGGCACAAACGGCAGGTTGCGGGCATCGAGCACCCCATCCAGCGCGCCTTTGGCCTGCTTGAGCACTTCATTGGCAAAGTGACGCGCCGACGCCGCCCCTCGGCTGAATCCAAAGACGTCGAACTCGAGCGCGGCGATGACGCAGCCGGGGTTATCGCCGCGAAAGGTGGCAAGCACATCGGCGATCTTCTTGATGCTTCTGGACACCTTTGCGACGACGCCGGTCGTTCCGCGACCGAACCCTTGACCGGAGAGTCTTGAGTCTCTGCCGCCCGACGTCGTGCCGACGCCGCTGATATAAATCGACCGATAGACTTTCAGCCCATCGCCCGCGTTATGGGCGCGAGGTTGATCACGGTAAAGCGCCGCCAGCCTGGCGATATTGGTGAGATCGTTTGCATAACTGCTGTCGGGGTCGCTGTGGCGCCCGCCGCATTCCTTGATGTGGGCATTGGCATACACTTCAGACATCGCCTGACAATCGGCGCCGATCTGACTGTTGACGCGGTTATTGCCGGTTCCATCGAAGAACAGGCCGATCCGCACGGTGACCTCCAGAGCGTTGAGCAAGGTAGCGTCAGCGTGCGGCTTCAAAGGGGTGGTTTTCATGAGAGTCATCCTTGAGTACTGGATCCCGCCCGGTCTACATATCCGGACACATACCCACAGAATGCTCGCACTCGAAACATCGTCAATTGGCCAGACAACGCTTCAGAAACTTCCCACTTGAATCTCAGACCGATAAAGCGCTCATAGGCTGTTCAACCTACAAACCCCAGCGCTTTATCCACCGCGTTAAACATTCGGAACAGAAATTGAACGCCACGGACTCACGTTGAGCCCGCCCAGGTTTCGCCACCTTACAAAACGCCGTAAACCTACCCCTTGCCAGCGACGCCGGCCTCCGGTCGATACCCCAGGCGCAAACCGCCCCAGTGGCGTCCCTTGACCATGATCGGCACGGACAGATCGTGCATCAGTTCGCCGGTGTCGCGGGTGTAGGTTTGCAGGAGCACCGGCTGTTGGTGGCTGCCACAGCGGATTCCCGTGCGATCGTCGAATTTACGCTTGGTACGGTTCTGCACCGTATCGACGGCAGCGTCGCCAGTCAGCGGGCGGCTGAACGCCTGATTGTGCGTAGGCACATACCCTTGCTGCGTGCAGGCAATGGCAAACACCAATCCTTCGTGTCGAGACAGCAAAGGCTCTTGAATGGCGGGCAGCACCTGGTCGGTGTAACGGTCGAAGCGGGTCTGGTACTTGGCCGGCGAGGTGTTGGCGATGGGTTGATAGCTGCGATCGAACAGATCCGCGAGGGCCACGCGCCCCTGATCGATGTCCTGTTCGAATTTGTGCGCGATCTGACCGGCGCCCTCACGGGCCAGATCGTAAATGCGCTGGTGGTAATCATCCAGACCGACCTGGGCGAGCCGTTCGCTGATAGTCTCGGCCTGCCCTTCCATCTGCACCGCCGACTGCGCCAGGCGCCGGGTCTGGTCGTCGCTGATGGCAAGGTCGCTGCGCATCTGCTCGACCGCCACGAACAGGCTGCTCAATTGCTCCTGATTGGTCTGGGCACCGCGGGCGATTTCGCCGACCTGACTTTCCACGTCCACGGCCAGCCGGGCAATGCTGCCCAGTTGCTGGCCGGTGGTTTCGACCTGCGCGACGCCGCCATCGAGATCGCCGGACAACTGACGAATCTGCTCCACCACCTGAGCGGTACGCTGCTGGATATCGGCAACCATCGCGCCGACCTCTCCAGTGGCCGTAGCGGTGCGTCCCGCCAGCCCCCGCACCTCGTCGGCGACCACTGCAAAACCGCGACCGTGTTCGCCCGCTCGGGCGGCTTCGATGGCGGCGTTCAGCGCCAGCAGGTTGGTCTGGCTGGCAATGGACTGAATAACGGCTGTCACCCGCTGAATGTCCTCGCTGCGTTGGCTGAGCGCCTCGATCGACTCGCGGCTGTCATCGGCACGCTGGCTGAGCTGATGCATCAGGTCGATCGACTGGTTGAGCACGGCCAGTCCGGCGTCGCTGCTTTCCCGGGCCTGACTGGCGGCGCCCAGCGCCTGCTGGCTTAACGCGGAGGTTGCACGTTCAGTGGCGATCATCACATCGGCGCTGCTGACGATCTGTTCGGCCGCGTCCACCTGAGATTGCAACTTGCCCGCCAGTTGCCTGACGGAAAACGCCACGGCGGCCGCCGACAGGGCATTGTGGCTGGTGCTGCGGGAGAGATCGCGGGTCAGGAGGCTGATCGCCTCTTCGCCATCGCCATGTTCGACGACGGGCGCCCGCGGCGTGAAAAAACGCGGCAGCCAGATTGCCAGCAGCGCGAAAGGCAGTGCGAGGTAAACAGGGGCGTCAATCTGGATCATGGCCGCAAATGACAGGCTGACAGCCACACTTTGCAGCGTCGGGGTCAGCCACATTCTGGCGATGTGCCGGCCAACGGCCGGTTGCGGGGCGAACGTGTCCGTACTTCCATTAGCAGCCATAACTGACCCACCCTGCTTTTCATTATTTTGAAAGCATTAAACGCCAGATAGCGGCCATGCGCTATCAACCGTTGGTGGTAGTCGGTCGGATTTATTCAGTCAGCGAGCGGCAGTTCACGCGGTTCGACTGCCGGGGGATGGCAGCCGAACCCGGATCGTCAGGCCTGACGCTGATGGCGATCGATCTGCTCGTGACGCTCTTGAGCTTCGATGCAGTATTTGGTGGTCGGGCTGATCAGAAGGCGCTTGAGGCCAATGGGCTCGCCGCTGTCGTCGCACCAGCCAAAGGTGTCTTCGGCAATGCGCGTCAGGGCCATTTCCAGCTGTGGCAGCATGCGCTGATCGCGATCGATCACGTTCACCAGCCAGTGGCGCTCTTCTTCCACAGAAGCGGCATCGGCAGGGTCGGCCGGCGTGTCCAGGCTTTCAATCGCAATACGGCTTTGCTCGATGCGCTCATGGATTTCCACTTTCATGTCTTGTAGCAACGCTGTGAAGAAAGCGTGCTGCTCGGCGTTCATGTAGTCATCGGCCGGCATCGCCAGCAACTTTTCCTTGGTCATTGATTTCTCTATAAAAAAACGTGCATTAAGGCGAATTAAGGAGCGCCTCAGCGTAACGACGAAAGCGCCATAGTCTCCAAGCGCCACCTGGCACTCAATTTACGAGGGGCGGCAGTCTAAGGCCGGGTACCGTACTCGGCAACATAATTGATCAGGATTCGCTCAACAAGCCCTGAAATCCCCGGTGGCATTGAGTGAAACCGGTGTCCGGGGCATTTTCGCATCGACGGTCTCTGACCTGTCGCGTCACCGTCGGTTCAAATTCGCAGCAAAACAAAAAGGGCCTGAAACCAGGCCCTTTTTTCGCTTCATCTCGGCATCAGCGCTTGAGTTTGCGCTTGTTGCGGTATTGGTCGATGACCACCGCGACGACGATGATCAACCCTTTGATGATGTCTTGTACATAGGCATCGACGCCTACGAAGGTAAATCCGCTGGCCATCACGCCCAGAATCAGCGCACCGATCACTGTTCCGGTGATCCGGCCGACCCCACCTGACAGGCTGGTGCCGCCGATCACCGCAGCGGCGATGGCGTCGAGTTCGTAGGACACGCCCATCCCGGCCTGCCCCGTGGCCGCGCGTGCCGAAGCGACCACACCGGCCAGGCCCGCCAGCAGCCCGGCGATGCTGTACACGATCACCAGATGACGCTTGACGTTGATCCCCGACGTGCGCGCCGCCTGCATGTTGCCGCCGATCGCGTAGGTGTATTTGCCGTACTTGGTGTAGCGCAGGGCGATGTGAAAGATCACCGCCACCACCAGGAAAATGATCACCGGCATGGCCCCCTGACCAATGGCAGTGTAGGAATCGTTGAGCATGCTCACCGGCTGACCGCCGGTATAGAAGCGCGCCAGACCGCGCGCCGACACCATCATGCCCAGCGTGGCGATGAACGGCGGAATGCCGGTGATGGCAATGATGCTGCCGTTGATCGCGCCGGCCAGCAAGCCGACGCCCAGGCCGGCGATCACCGGTATCCAGACCGGCAGGTCGGTCAGCGACGGAAACACCGCGCGGCTGTAATCGGAGGACTGTGCGAGGCTCGCCGCGATCATGGCCGTGAGTGCCAGCACCGAGCCCGATGACAGGTCGATGCCGGTGGTGATGATCACTTGCGTGACGCCGATGGCGATCATGCCGATGATCGACACCTGCAGAATCATCAGCACCAGACGCTGAGAGTTGAGCAAAAAGCTCTGGTCGCGCACCACCCAGCCGAAAACCTCGAAGATCAGGCCGATGCCGATCAGCACCAGGAAAATACTCAGTTCGGTCGGCCACCGGCGTTTATGTCGATTGGGCGCCAGCGCGGGTTTGTTTTCCAGGATCGCGTTCATCTTCATTCATGCCTCTTGTTCTTGTTCGGACCCGGAACGGGCCGTTGGCACTCGGTGGTTGCGCCGCTCAGTGGAGAGCGTTACCGGACGCCAGGTGCATGACGCGCTCTTGAGTCGCCTCGGCGCGGTCCAGGGTGCCCATCATTTCGCCCTCGTGCATGACCATCACCCGGTCACTCATGCCGAGCACTTCCGGCAATTCCGAAGAAATCATAATCACCGCCATGCCTTCGCTGGCGAGCAGGGAAATCAGCCGGTAGATCTCGGCCTTGGCGCCCACGTCGATCCCACGGGTCGGCTCGTCGAGAATCAGCACGCGAGGGTTGGTCATCAGCCAGCGTGCCAGCAACGCTTTCTGTTGATTGCCGCCTGACAAGGTGTCGATGCATTGCTCGAGCGACGGTGTCTTGACCCGAAGCTTCTTGCACATGTCTTCGCACAGCACACGCAGCGCCTTCTGATGCACGAAACCGTTGCCGACGTAGTGCGGCAGCACGGCCATTTCCATGTTTTCCAGCACTGAGAGACAGGGAAACAGACCACTGAGCTTGCGGTCCTCGGTCAGCAGCGCAAAGCCCTTTTCAATCGCCAGGTGCGGGTCGCCGATCCTGACCGGCGCGCCGTCAAGGATGATTTCCCCTGCCGTGCTGGGCGTAATGCCGAACAGGGTCTCGGCGACATTGGTGCGCCCCGAGCCCATCAGGCCGGCGATGCCAAGCACTTCGCCCGCGTGCAGGTCAAACGACACCCCTTCGAACACGCCTTCCAGTGACAGGTCGCGCACGGACAGCAACAGGTCACCGATCGGCGCTTCGCGTTCGGGGAACAGCTGGGTCAATTCGCGGCCCACCATCATCGAGATCAGGCTGTCGCCGTTCATGCTGTCGGCGCGCTGCAAGCCGATGTAAGCGCCGTCGCGAAACACCGCCACTTCATCGGCAATGGCGAACACTTCGTTCATTTTATGGGTGATATAGATGATGCCCTTACCTTGCGCACGCAGGTCGGCAATGATCGAAAACAGGTGAGCGACTTCTTTTTCGGTGATGGCCGAGGTCGGCTCGTCCATGATCAGCACGTCGGAATCGTAGGACACCGCCTTGGCGATCTCGACCATTTGCCGCTCGGCAATGCTCAGATTGCCGACCTGCTCCTCCGGGTCCAGGTTGATGCGCAGGCGCTCCAAGAGTTGCGCGGTGCAGCGGTGCATGGCGCGATGGTCGACCATGTGCAGGCCGTTGAGCTGCTCGCGACCAATCCAGATGTTCTCGGCGATGGTCATGTGCGGCATCAGGTTGAGTTCCTGGTGAATCATCGCGATGCCCGACTGCAGCGCCGTCAGCGGCGTGTCGAACACCACCGGCTTGCCGCGCAGGAAGATCTCGCCCGCGTCCGGCTGGTAGATGCCGGCAATGATTTTCATCAGGGTGGACTTGCCCGCCCCGTTCTCGCCCATCAGCGCCAATACGCTGCCGGGCCGCACGCGCAATTGCACGTTGTCCAGCGCCACCACCCCAGGAAATCCTTTGCTGATATTGGTGATTTCCAGCAGATACGGATGCTCGGCGTCGACGATCGTCGACTCCATCGGGGCATCGCTGCGCGGAGCGGTCGAAGCAGTAACGGAAGCGAACATGGTCCAGGCTCCTCAGGTGACATCGGCAGCAGAGCGACGGCGCGCCGCCCTCTGCATCCTGTCAGTCGTCGTCGGGTGAGCGTTACTTGAACGTGTTGACGTTTTCCGGGGTGATCAGACGGAACGGGATCACGATCGCCTGCTCGGGCAGCGTCTCTTTTCTGGCCAGTTTCACGGCGGCATCGATGGAGCCTTCACCCTGGCCTTTGCCGTCCTGGAACACCGAAATCGTCAGGTCGCCTTTTTTCACCGCACTTAACCCGTCCGGCGTGCCGTCCACTCCCGCGACCAGCACATCACCGGGTTTCTTGCCCGCCTGCTTCAAGGCCATGGATGCGCCGATGGCCATTTCATCGTTGTTGGAGACGACGGCGCTGAAATCACGGCCCTGGGTCAGCCAGTTATTGGTGATGTCCATGCCTTTCTGCCGACCCCATGCGCCTTCCTGCTCTTCAGCCACTTTGATGTCGGGGTATTTTTTCAGCACTTCCTTCACGCCTTCGGTGCGGTCGCGAGTCGAGTTGTTCGACAGCTCGCCCAGCAAAATCACGATGCTGCCCTTGCCGTTCAGCTTCTTGGCCAGGTACTCCATCTGCATGCGACCGGCCTCTTTGTCGTCGGAGGTGACCGAGGCCACGCCCGCCGGAAGCTTCGGATCATCAGGACGGCGATTGACGTAGACCAGCGGGATACCGGCTGCGGTGGCGGCTTTGGTGATGCGGGCAGTCGCTGCGGTGTCGACAGGGTTGACGATCAGGGCATCGACTTTCTTGCCGATGAGCTCCTGAACCTGATCCAGCTGTTTGTTCACATCGTTGCGGCCGTCGACGAACTGCAGATCGACCCCGCCCATGGCCTTGGCTTTTTTGCCCATGTCCTCGCGCATATAGGTCAGGTAGGTATCATCGAACTGCGACATGGCCACGCCGATTTTCAGATCGGCCGCCAGCGTAACGCCGCTGCCGAGCATCAGGGCCAGTGCGAGAGAGGTGAAGCGGAGCTTGATGTTCATGAACGGTCTTTCTCCAAATTCTTGTTGTTGTAGTGAATTGGCTAACGACTGCTGGTGTTCAGAGCGACTGTTGCGGACTGGAAAAATGCGGGTTGGTGAAGTGCGCGACCGAGGCGGTGGACGCGCCGCAAACCATCACGCCGTGGCTTTCGACGCACAGCACTCGGGCAGCGGCGGCAAGCGCGCGATCGAGCAAAGGGGAAATGATGACGGTGGTGCGGGAGGCGGCGCGGAGGATGGCGCAAGCGGCGTGTGAGATTGAACGGCAAGCCTGGGTGGCATGTTTGAAAATGTTCATCGACGGTACCTGTCTGCTGTGACTTTCTTGTTTTTGTGTCGCTCGTCGAGCCTGATGAAGTGGGCTTTTAAACAGCTCCGTCACCGGGCCTGGACGTCGATAGTCGGCAACCTGGAAATGACTCTATTGGAAAATAATTTCCAATTCAACCAATTTTAGAATTTATTTCTATTTCCATTTTCTGAGGTGCAGTCGCTTGATCCGGCAGCAGGCACGGGCCCGCTGCGGTCGACAATCCAGACCGCTGAGCGCCGCTACAGCACTACTGCCCTGCCCTCTAGCGCACTGGTCCGCGCGGCGTCAAGGACGCGGGCCGACGCCACGGCATCCCGGGCATCCACCGGATTGCGGCCCTGGCTCATCACGGCATCCTGCAATTGCCGATAGAACTCCGGCCAGCAACCGCGCTCCGAAGGCACCCGTTCACGGTGTTCGCCCTGCTCGAACCAGCCCCAGCGCCGGTGCTCTTCAACGCCCCAGCGATCGCCTTCGGTTTTAGGCGACAACCCCGCCAGCGCGGCCTCTTCCTGACCGTCAAGGCCCTCAACGGTATAGCAGCCCTGTGAGCCGTTGACCCGAAAACGCGGACCTTTGGCGTTTTGCAGGCAATTGCCCCATAAATGCGAGATCACACCGCTGGCATGGGTCAGCGACACGAAAAAGCCGTGATCGACCTTCTGCTCCGGGGTGGCGAATTCAAGCTCGGCATATACCCGCGTAAACGGACCGAACAGCAGCAGCGCCTGATCGACGAGGTGACTGCCCAGGTCGCGCAGAATGCCACCGCCGCTCTCTTTGCCCACCGAGCCTGGCGAATAACGCTCGACCCGGGATTCAAATCGACTGATCCGGCCCAGCACGCCCTGATCGATCAGTTTGCGTACGGTGAGAAAGTCCGAGTCCCAGCGGCGGTTCTGGTAGACGCTCAGCAACACGCCGCGCTGTTCGGCAGCGTCCACCAGCTCCTGTGCTTGCCGGGCATCCGGGGCAAAGGGCTTGTCGCTGACCACGGGCACGCCCAGTTCGATGGCTTCCAGAATCAACGCACGCCGGGAAGCCAGCGGTGTGGAAATCACCACCGCATCAATGCCGGCCGCCACCATGTCGGCCAGGCTGTCGAAGGCCGGCACTTTGGGATGGTCCTTGTGCAGGTCCTGCCGACGCTCGGGCGAGCGAGTGACCACGCCCGCGAACGTTGCGCCGTTCATGCTGGCCAGCAAGGGCGCGTGAAAATAGCGCCCGCCCTTACCGTAGCCGATGAGTCCGATTTTCATGAGATCTCCTTTGTACATTGCATCTGCGCCATGCACCGGCCTTTTCCCGGCTGAAGCCGGTCCTACAGACGCTGCACGCTTTTCGTAGGACCGGCTTCAGCCGGGAAGAGGCCGAGTCAGTCGGCAAACACTGTTGAGCCTTACCCGCGACCGACCATTCATCAATATTTGCGGGCTTTTGCCAGCATCGCTTTCTGCCGCTCGTGCGCTTCAGCGGTCTTGTCGCTGGTCGACACCTCGGCCACACCCACGCGCCACCATGACAAATAACCATGGATCATCGTCTTGGGCAGGACCTTGATGTCGATCAGCGTCGACACCGTCTGCTTGCGCGCATCGGCCAGCGCCGCCTCCAGCGCCTCGACGGTCTTGACCGAGTAGGTCTTGCAACCGTACGCCGCTGCACTCATGGCGAAGTCCACCGGCACGAAGTCGCCGTCGAGTTGCCCGGTCTCCGGATTGCGATAGCGAAATTCAGTGCCATAGCTGCCCATGCCGTTGCCCATCTGCAGGTTGTTGATGCAGCCGAACGCCATATTATCCAGCAGCACCACATTGATCTTGCGCCGCTCCTGAATCGACGTCGCAAGCTCGGAGTGCAGCATCATGTAGGAGCCGTCGCCGACCAGCGCGTACACCTCGCGCTCGGGCGCAGCCATCTTGGCGCCGAGCGCGGCGTTGACCTCGTAACCCATGCATGAGTAACCGTATTCGACGTGATAGCTGTCCACGCTCATGCTGCGCCACGCTCGCTGCAGATCGCCGGGCAGGCTTCCGGCCGCCGCGACGATCACTGCATCGTCCGGCAACTGCTGGTTGAGCACGCCAAGCACGCGGCTCTGGGTCAGGCACGACCCGGTCATCTCGATGAAATCGCGCAGCACTTGCGGGTCCAGATGGCCGCCGACTTCAGGCTCAAAACCTTCGGTCTGATAGTCCACGGCGTATAAACGGTCGACTTCTGCATCCAGCGCCGCCCTCGCCCGCGCAGGTTGATCGCCCCACTGCGCACGATAATCGCCCATGTGCCCGGCAATCGAGCGCAGCGCCAGGCGCGCGTCGGCCAGCACCTGCACGCCGTCGAGCTTCTGCACGTCGAACGCGCCGACATTGAGGTTGAGAAACTGCACATCGGGATTCTGGAACAGTGACTTCGAGCCGGTGGTGAAATCGCTGTAACGGGTGCCGACACCGATGATCAGGTCAGCCTCGCGCGCCAGCGTGTTGGCCGCCAGCGAACCGGTTTCGCCAATGCCGCCCATGTTGAGCGGGTGCGCGGAAACAATCGCACTCTTGCCCGCCTGGGTTTCAGTGAACGGAACATCAAAGCGCTCCGCGAACGCCTGCAACTCGGCCGCCGCGCCGGAGTAACGGACGCCGCCCCCGCAAATCAACAATGGCTTGCGTTTGCCCCTGAGCAGCGAAACAGCTTCGGCGAGCATCGCCTCCGTGGCTGGACGGCGATCGATGCGGTGCACGCGTTTTTGCAGAAACGAGTCGGGGTAATCATAGGCTTCGCCTTGCACGTCCTGCGGCAGCGCGAGGGTAACCGCACCGGTCTCGGCAGGGTCGGTGAGCACGCGCATGGCATTGAGGGCGGCGCTCATCAATTGCTCGGGCCGGTTGATGCGGTCCCAGAATTTGCTGACCGCCTTGAACGCATCGTTGGTGCTGATGCTCAGGTCGTGGAATTGCTCGATCTGCTGCAATACAGGATCCGGTTGACGACTGGCGTACACATCGCCGGGCAGCAACAGCAACGGAATGCGGTTGGCCGACGCCGTGGCCGCAGCGGTGAGCATGTTCGCGGCTCCCGGACCCACGGACGAGGTGCATGCGTAAATTTTGCGCCGCAGGTGCTGCTTGGCGAAACCCATGGCGGCGTGGCACATGCCTTGTTCATTGCGGCCCTGATGCACGACCAGATCGCCGCTGTCCTGCTCCAGCGCCTGGCCCAGACCCAGCACGTTGCCGTGGCCGAAAATCGTGAACACCCCGGCGACGAATTTGCTCTGCACGCCGTCGACTTCGACGTACTGGTTATCGAGAAATTTCACCAAAGCCTGGGCCATGGTCAGTCGTGTCGTGGTCATGCTTGCACCTTGTTTTTATTGGAGGTGATGAGGCGACGTACATATTGATCGTTCTCACGTTCTGCGTGGGATCGCATTATGGAACGCTCCGCGTCCATCGTCTGACCCGGAGCGTCAGTGGCGGCGTTACCACCCGGAACGTGAGAACGATCATTGAGGGCACTTGGCCCCGGCTTACTTCGCCGTCGGCATGCTGAACTCAGGGCCTTTGGCGATGCTGTCCGGCCAGCGCTGCATGACGCTCTTGTAACGGCTGTAGAAGCGCAGGCCTTCTTCCCCGTAGGCGTGGTGGTCGCCGAACAGCGAGCGTTTCCAGCCGCCGAACGAATGCCAGGCCATGGGCACCGGAATCGGTACGTTGATGCCCACCATGCCCACCTTGATGTTGCGGGCGAAGGCCCGGGCGATGCCGCCGTCGCGGGTGAAACACGACACCCCATTGCCGAACTCGTGAGCGTTGATCAATTCGACCGCAGCGGCGAAATCCGCCACATGGACGATCCCCAGCACGGGTCCGAAAATTTCTTCCTTATAAACAGTCATGTCCGGGGTCACGTCATCGAACAACGTCGGGCCGACGAAAAAGCCGCTCTCGGCGCCCGGCACGTTGAACTGGCGGCCGTCGACGATCAGCTTCGCGCCCTCTTTGACGCCCTGATCAATGTAGTCCTGCACCTTGGCCTTGTGCGCCGCCGTGACCAGCGGGCCCATGTCGGAATCGGCGTTCATGCCGTTGCCGACCTTGAGCGAATCGATGCGGGGCAGCAGCGCGTCGATCAGTTTCTGCCCGACATCGCCCACCACCACGGCAATGGAAATCGCCATGCAGCGCTCGCCGGCCGAACCATAGGCGGCACCGATCAGCGCATCCGCCGCCTGATCCAGATCGGCATCGGGCATCACGATCATGTGATTTTTCGCTCCGCCCAGCGCCTGCACGCGCTTACCCTGAGCGGTGCCTTGCTGGTGGATGTACTCGGCGATCGGCGTGGAGCCGACGAAAGAAATCGCTTCGATGCCCTTGTGCTGCAGCAAGGCGTCCACCGCCACCTTGTCACCCTGAACGACGTTGAACACGCCGTCTGGCAACCCGGCCTGCTGGAGCAGGCGCGCCATCAGCAACGACGCCGACGGGTCGCGCTCGGACGGCTTGAGGATGAAGCAGTTACCGGTGACCAAGGCCATGGGGATCATCCACAGCGGCACCATGACCGGAAAATTGAACGGTGTGACGCCTGCGCACACGCCCAGCGGCTGACGCAGGTTCCAGTTATCGATGCCGCCGCCGATGTTGTCGCTGAAATCGCTTTTCAACAGACTCGGCGCGCCGCAGGCGAACTCGACGATTTCAATGCCGCGCACCACCTCGCCCTTGGCATCGGAAAACACCTTGCCGTGCTCGCGACAGATGATCTCAGCCAGCTCGTCGTGGTGCTGATCGAGCAGTTCCTTGAATTTGAACATGACCCGCGCGCGCCGCAACGACGACTGATCGGCCCACGCGGGAAACGCTGCCTGCGCCGCCGCCACGGCCTGATCGATGGTGGTCGGCTCGGCCAGCGCCACCCGCGCCTGGACTGCGCCCGTGGCCGGGTTGAACACATCGCTGAAACGCTCGCTGGTGTCGTGCACCTGGCCGTTGATGTAGTGGCCGATAATCGGGGCGTTGCTCATGGTGGCTCCTTGAGAAATGGCGTTAAAGATCCAGCAACCACTGATGCTCGGGATCGTTGTGAAATTGCCAGGCGCGTTTGGGCCCCGCCATCACATTCAGGTAATACGACTCGTAGCCATAAGGCACGCTGACCGGGTGATAACCCTTCGGCACCGTGACCAGATCATTGTTTTCCACCGCCATGGCCTGATCGATGCTGCGATCGTCGGTGTACACGCGCTGAAAAATGAAGCCCTGCGGCGGGCTGATCTGGTGGTAGTAGGTTTCCTCCAGAAAACTTTCGTGGGGCAGATCGTCCTTGTCGTGCTTGTGCGGCGGGTAGCTGGAGGAGTGCCCCGACGGGGTGCGCACTTCCACCACCAGCAGCGAATGCGCAGGCTCGCTGTCGGGCAGGATGTCGCAGACGTAGCGGGTGTTCGCCGATTTGCCGCGCACACTGCGCTTCATGGTTTCAGGCCGGATCAGCCGCGCTGGCAAACCCCTGGAACGATCGCCAGGCGCTGCGCACACCGCAATCTGAACGGCACTGAGGGCCGTGACCTGCGCCTGGCTGTCAGGCGGCAGATAAACGGCAAAGGGCGATTTTTCCTCGAACACCGACTGCCGATCACCGATGTTCTCCCAGCTGAAACTGCCCTGCCCCGGCGATTCGCCGCTGACGCTGACACGTCCGCTGAGCAACACCAGGCAGATTTCTCTGTCACCGCAGCTGACCGGCAGCCGTTCGCCCACCGTCAGGCGATGGGCAGAAAAACCGACGTATTCCAGCACGCCCTCGGCCAGCGCTACGACATCGCGGCCTTCGGCCTTGCTCTTGACCAGAAGATTCATGCTCACAGGCTCCTTTGTGCAGGGTTGTGTTCGTGTGCCGTGGCCAACAGATTGCGCAGTGTCTCGAAGCCTTTTTTCGCGTACACATAACTGGGCGCGACGGCTGGATCCTGCTCGGCCTCAACCACCAGCCAGCCTTCGTAACGGGCCTGCATCAACACCTCGAGCAACGCGGCGAAATCGATGTCGCCATCGCCGGGCACGGTGAACGTGCCGTTGACGATGCAGTCCGGGAAACTCCAGAGGTTGTTGCGCGCCAGTTGCACCACCGGTTTGCGCACGTCCTTGAAATGCACGTGACAGACCCGGTCGATGTGCTTGCGCAACACCTGCAGCGGATCGCCACCGCCCATGTAGCAATGGCCCGAATCGAACAACAGCCCGACTTCACTGCCGGTGCGGGCCATCAGTTGATCGATGTCATCGGGTGACTCGACGTAAGCGCCCATGTGGTGGTGATAGGCCAGACGCACGCCTTGCGACAGCGTGAAGCGCGCAAGCTCGGTCAGCTTGTCGGCGTACGCTTGCCAAGCGGTGTCAGTGTGAAAGCGCGGGCGCTCGACCAGCCGGATGCGTTGCCCCTGGATCGAGTCGGCGACCTCGCCATACACCAGCACGTTGGCGCCATTGTGCTTCAACAGCTCAACATGGCTGGCGATGGCTTCGATTTCTTCGGCCACCGAGCGGCTGGCGAGCCGGCTCGAATACCAGCCCGAGACCAGCGCCAGACCGTAAGGCCGAAGCACATCGGCCACGCCCTTGGCGTCCTTGGGGAACTTGCCGTTGAGCTCGAAGCCTGCATAGCCGATTTCCTTGCCTTCGCTCAGCGCCGTGCTCAACGGCGTCTCTCCTCCCAGCGCGGGCAGGTCGTCGTTGCTCCAGGAAATCGGGTTGATGCCAATTCGGATTGCGGAAGCGGGCATGGCTGCACCTTTTTGTTGTGATCGCGTGTTGAAAATACCGACTGCGCCCGGCTCACGCCCGCGCATCACGCCAGGACTCGATCAGGAAACCGAACGTGCTCTGCACCCGACTGATGAGCCCGGCGTCGTCGATTTCGCCTTCCAGCCACGCACGGCTGGGCTCGTGAAAAATCGTCCGGCCCACGGCAAATCCCCGACACGTGGTACTTTGGCTGGCTTCACGAAAACCCGCCGCCAGGGTTTCCGCCGGCGCATTGAGTCCCAGCAGCACCACGCCGCGGCAGTACGGATCACGCGCCTGAATCAGCGCGTCGAGTTGCTCCCACACGTGCGCGGGCTGGGATTCGATCTTCCACCACGCCGGGTAAATGCCGAGGTTGTACAGGCGCTTGATCGCGCGATAGATCACATCCGGGTGCGGTGAAGGGTGATCCTTGGGCGGGATGACTTCCAAAAGCAATTCATGACCGCTGGCCTGAGACGCCTGATACAGCCCCATCAACTGCGCTTCCTGCTCCAGACGCAACATCGGTTCGTCGTCCGGGTGGTATTGCACCAGGCATTTGATGATCTGCTCCTGGGGCCAGCTCTGCAGGTTGCTGCCGATTGAGCGGCCATGTTCGAACGCCAGTGGCCGCGAGCCCTGCACCTCCACCGGCCTGGCGATCCACCAGCCACGGCCGGTGGCAACGTTGAGTGAGTCCTGACCAAAGCGCTGGTCCGCAAGCAGACCGACATCGGCGGCGATGCCGCGCTTGCGCAGATCCGCCTCGACGCGCTCGACCGCCTGAATGAACAATTGTTTGAGTTGACCGATGCAGGCCAGGTCGCGCCCGGCTTTCTGGGCGAGTTCGACCAGTTGCCCACGATGATCGAACGCAAAAATGAACAGCTGCTGCCATTGCTTGCGTGGCACGCTGACCCGGTGCAGACGCTGCAGCACCGCGTCCTGATCAGGCCGGGTGATCGGCACCGGACTGCTGAACAGGTAATCCAGCTCGGCCAGGGTCGGCATCGCCGGCGCACAGGCATGGCGCGACACGACCAGGCCGCCACAGGCATTGGCCAACTGGCAACAGCGCTCGTCGCTGTCTTCGTTGAGCCAGCCCTTGAGAAACCCGGACATAAAAGCATCGCCGGCGCCAAGCACATTGAGGACCTCCACCCGCACGCCGGGATAAATCGCGCCGTCTTCCAGTCGTGAGGGAATGGCGCCATGGATCACCGTGCAGCCTTGCGGCCCCAGCTTGACCACCAGCGTCGCGTCGGTCAGCCCGCGCACCGTGCGCAACGCGGTCAGCAGATCGGTGGCTGCACCAGCGATGAGGAATTCTTCCTCGGTGCCGACGATCAGGTCGAAGCGCGGCAGGATACGTTGCACGTGCTGACTGACCTTCTGGTCGGCCACGAACCGGGTCTCACCATCGGCCTTGCCGGTCAGGCCCCACAGCACCGGCCGATAGTCGATGTCCAGCACACGCCTGACGTCGTGCTTCTCGGCATAATCGAGCGCCTGACTGCTGGCCTTGAACACCTGATCGGTGGAGAAATGCGTGCCGGTGATCAACAACGCTTTGCTCGAGGCAATCTGCGCCTCGTCGATGTCCTCGGCCTGCAGCGCCATGTCAGCGCAGTTTTCCCGGTAGAACACCAGGGGAAAGGTCTCGCGATCCTTGATACCGAGCAGCACCATCGCGGTCAGGCGCTCGGAGTCGACCTTGATGCCGCTGACGTCACAGCCTTCGCGGGCCAGGGATTCGACGAGGAAACGGCCCATGTGGTCGTTGCCGACGCGGGTCAGCATGGCCGACCTTACGCCCAGCCGTGCGGTACCGAACGCGATGTTGGCCGACGATCCACCCAGGTATTTGGCGAAGCTGCCGACATCTTCCAGACGCGCGCCGATCTGCTGCGCATAAAGATCGACGCCCAGACGTCCGAGGCAAATCACGTCCAGTTGGCGTGCGCTGGCAAAACGAGTCTGGCCCATGCTGGCTCCTTTTATTTTTATTTAGCCCGGGCTTGCGAGAAGCCCTGTTCGTGAATGCAGACTAGAACGCTGCAAGACAAGGAGCAATGATTTTTTCTATATTTTTTTCAAGTAGAATATTTTTTCCACTTTGCGCAAATGCCCGCTCTTCGTGCTAAACAGAGGCAGGTCGCAGGCAAGCCACGCTAAACTGCCAGCCGCGTTTACAAGAACAAGCCAAAGGATCCATCCGTATGCCAAGCACCGATCAGCCCTCCCTGCCCGAGACCGACGACAGCGCTGCGTCGCCCATCATCGCGCCGGACACGGCTGACGCCTTGCTCAAGCTGATCACCGCCGAGTATGAAAGTCTGCCTCGGCAGCTCAAGCGGATCGCCAGTTACATGAGCCAGCAGAGTGACCGGATCATGGTCGACCGCATCAGCGACATTGCCCGTGAATGCGAAGTGCATCCGTCAGCCATCGTGCGGTTTTCCCAGCGCTTCGGCTTCAGCGGATTCAGCGAAATGCAGTCGTTGTTTCGCGAGGCGTATACGCACAAGGCGACGCCCGTGCAGAACTACCAGCAGCGCATTCGCAGCATGATCGCCAACAAATCGCAGAAAGCCAGCGGCGGCGACCTGGCGCGCGAATGCGTAAACGCCACGCTGTCCGGGCTTGAGCGGCTGGCACTGGAACTGGACGACGAAGCGTTCGAGAAAGCCGTGGATCTGGTCGTCAATGCTGACAATATCTACGTGGTCGGCGTGCGCCGCTCCTTCGCCGTGGCCGATTATCTGGTTTACAACCTGCAGCACACCAACAAGCGCATTCACCTGATTTCCGGACTGGGCGGCAGCTACCGCGAGCAGATGCGCAGCGTGCGCGCCAATGATCTGGTCATCGCCATCAGCTTCACGCCATACGGCAAGGAAACCCAGCACTGCCTGCGTATCGCTCAACACCATCAGGCCAAGACGCTGATCATTACCGACAGCAACCTGTCGCCGCTGGCCAAGCGCGCCAACTCGGTGCTGTTGGTCAACGAAGGCAGCTCGTTCGCCTTCCGTTCCCTGAGCGCCACGCTGTGCCTGTGCCAGGCGCTGTTCATCGCGGTCGCGTATCGGCTGGAGTTAAAGGTGGACGAGATGTCGGAACAGGTGGGATTCGAGGACTGAACGGCCGCGCGTCCAGCCGCCGCGATGGCTGTGGCGCGCAGAATTCTGCGCAGTCAGGTCGCCTTGTACAAAACCGACGAGCTGTACAAGATTTGTGTAGCTTTTTGATATCACGTTTGTAATGATCTACTCACTGCAGACGGACACCGCAGCTGAGCCTCAAACGCGCTCACAGGGTCAAGGAACACGACCGTTTCGTCGTTCCACCCGCGAGAGCCGCCATCATGTTTTTCGACTCGTCCAAGAATAGACTCATCCAGACCCTGCAACACACTGTCTCCTATCAAACCAGCCTGCTGGAAGCGATCAACCGCTCGATGGCCAGCATCGAGTTTGACCTGCACGGGGTTGTGCTCAGCGCCAACGACAACTTTTATCGCGCCATGCACTACCGCCCCGAGCAAGTGATCGGCAAGGAACACCGTATCTTCTGCACCGACGAGTACGTACGCAGCAGCGAGTATTCGCAGCTCTGGGCGCGGCTGCGCACTGGCGAATTCGTGTCGGCAACCTTTCAGCGGGTGGCAGGCGACGGGCGCGCGGTCTGGCTCGAGGCCAGCTACAACCCGATCAAGGACGCCGAAGGCAAGGTGGTCAAGATCGTCAAATACGCCGTGGACGTGACGGAGAAACTTCAGAACGAGCGCGAGTCCCAGAACAAACTCCAGGCCATCGACCGCGCCATGGCGGTCATCGAGTTCGGCCTCGACGGTCAGATCATCGCAGCCAACGAAAATCTGCTGCGGTTGATGGGCTACAGCCGTCAGGAACTGCTGGGCAAAAACCACCGAATTCTGTGCCCGGCCGACCTGGTCAACAGCGGCGAATACCTGGATTTCTGGCGTCGGCTGAACAAAGGCGAATTTTTCAGTGGCCAGTTCAAACGCATTGGCAAGCATGGCCAGACGCTTTGGCTGGAAGCGTCTTACAACCCTGTGTATGACGCCTGCGGAAAGCTGTGCAAAGTGGTCAAATACGCCTCTGATGTCACGGCACGTATCGAGAAGCATGAGCAGGACTCGCACAGCGCGGCGCAGGCGTATCACATTTCGGTGCAGACCCGGAAATACGCCGAGCAAGGTACGCAAGTGATCCAGCAGGCCGCCAGCGAAATGCGCCAGATTTCGCAGAATATCGATGACTCGTCGCGGATCATCGGCCAACTGGGCGAGCGTTCGGAGCAAATCACGGCCATCGTCAATACCATTCACAGCATTGCCGACCAGACCAACCTGCTCGCCCTCAACGCGGCGATTGAAGCAGCGCGGGCGGGCGATCAAGGCCGCGGATTCGCCGTGGTGGCCGATGAGGTGCGCCAACTGGCAGGCCGCACCAGTCGCTCCACGCAAGAAATCTCCGAAATGATCCAGGTCATCCAGAACGAGACGCGCCAGGCCATTGTCAGCATGGACAACACCCGGACCAACGCAGCCAAGGGCGTGGACCTCGCGGATCAGGCCGGCAGCGCGATCGTGCAGATCAGCGCCGGAACCAATGACGCGGTGGATGCAGTAAGGATGTTTGCGGGCAAGGACTGATCGCAGTGACCCGGTCCATTGTGAAGCCAGCAAGCTGGCTTCACGGATTTGTGTCTGGCCGGAGAATTCGGGGATGGCCGCAGATCCCTGTAAGAGTGAGCTTGCTCGCGAACTGGCCGGTACATTCGGTGCACCTGCATTGACCGGAATATAGTCATTGCAAGCTAGCTGGCCCACAGGTCTGACCGCAGCGTGTCAGGTGTGTCGCAATCATCCCTCCCTGCGCGCTTCGTTTTTGCTGCGCATGGCTTTGGCACGCTTCTCCAACACCAGATACACCACCACCGCCAGCATCAATGGAATCAGGAAATAGATCACTCGATAGCCGATCAATGCGGCGAGCAGCTGCCCTTTACTGAACTGATGCTGCATCAGCGTGATGAATACGGTTTCAAGCACGCCAAGGCCCGCGGGAATGTGAGCGATGACTCCAGCGATGCTACTGATCAGCAAAATCCCTAACACAGCGGGATAGAACGCCTTTTCCGGCAGAAGCACGTAGATCAGCAGCGCCATCAGTCCCCAGTTCAATGCCCCGAGCAAAGCCTGACGCAGCGCCTGATTGAGCGACGGCAGGACCAGTTGCTGCTTGCGAATGGTCCAGGTCCTGCGCTTCGAAAAACGGCAGGCGAGAAAATAGCTGAAACACACCGCCAGCAGCACGAAGCCGATCAGTTGCAACGTCGTGTCGCCTATCTTCCAGCCGTCGGGCAGATCGATGAAATCACCGGCAAACACAAAGCCTGCCAGCAGCATGTAACCGAGCCAGTTGGTGATCAGGCTCAGGCTGAGAATGCGGGTAATGGTCGGCACGTCGAGCCCAAGCCGCGAATACAGCCGATAACGCAACGCGATGCCGCCTACCCATGAACTGAGGTTGAGGTTGAAGGCGTAGCAGACGAACGTCACCGGAATGATCTGAGAGACCGACAATTTGTGCTCGGTGTAACGCCGGGCGAGCACGTCGAAACCGCAATAGGTCAGGTAACTGCCCGCTGCGATCAGGAATCCCAGCACCAGCGTGCTCGCTTTATAGGACTGAAGCGCATGGCTGACCTCTTTCCAGTCCAGATTCTTCATCAGGGTGAACAGCAAAACCGGCACTGCAATGAAGAAAAACAGCGTCATGCCGCGCTTGGCCCACGTCAGCCATGGCCGGTTCTTGCCATTGTGTTCTTGATTCTGCTCCCGGGTCGGGGCTTGTGAGACTCCATTCATAGCGACTTCTCCCGATCGGTCGACAGCTCATTTTTCAATTCCGCCGCTTCTGGAATCACCTCCGGCGCTCGCACCGGTTTCAGGCGTGGGCCATGCACCGGAAACAAGCCGGCAATAGCAGGAAAGTGGCGCAGAAAGTGGAAGCTGAAAAAAATCATCGGCGCGCGCCACCACTGTCCCTTGGCCAGGCCTTTGAGATTGACTTGCTTGCTGTGCGCAAGGGCCAGATCCCGCAGATGCTCGTGCAGGCGCTGATTGAGTGCGTGGTCGCGAATGAACAGATTGGCTTCCAGGTTCAACGCCAGGCTCAAAGGGTCAAGATTGCTGGAGCCCACCGTCGACCACTCGTGATCGATCAGTGCGACCTTGCCGTGCAACGCGCGTTGCTTGTACTCGTGGATCACCACGCCTTCGCGCAGCAGCCACGTGTAAGTCAGCCTGGAGCACATGCGCACGAACGGCATGTCGGGCTGGCCCTGCAGAATCAACGTGACTTTCACGCCGCGCCGCGCGGCGTTGCGCAGCTCCCGCAGAAAACGATAACTGGGGAAAAAATACGCATTGGCGATGGTGATGCGCTGGGTCGCGTTGCGCATCGCCAGTAAATACTGCTCTTCGATGTCGGTGGTGTGTCGGCGATTGTCACGCTCGGCCATCAGCATCCGCGCGCTGCCCGCCTGACGGGTCACCGGCTTGAGCGGCGTGAACGTCTTGCGCACGGCCGGGCCGAGCATGTTCAACGTTGAGCGGTAAATGTCGGCAACAATCGGCCCGCGCACGAGCACGGCATAATCCTGCTTGGCGGTGATGCCGGTGTCGGCCATGTGGTCGACGCTATAATTGATGCCGCCCATGAACGCCAGTTCGGCATCGATGACCACGACCTTGCGGTGCAGGCGGCGGAACAGGTTCGTGCGCATGCCCATGAACTTGGGGCGCGGGTCGAACAGCTGGATCTGGACGCCCGCCTCGATCATCTGCGCGACGAATTCAGAGCTCAGGTCGCTGGTGCCGTAGTCATCGACGGTAATGACCACCCGCACGCCACGACGAGCCGCCTCGATGACCGCCTGTTGCAGGCCCTCGCCAACCCGGTCTTCGAAAATGATGAAGGTTTCCAGCAAGACCTCCTGCCGGGCAGCACGAATGCTGTCGAAGACCCTGGCAAAGAAGTCCTCGCCGTTGATCAGCAGTTCCACCGAATTGCCGTCCTGCCATACGCCACACATGTCACTGAAAGCCTTCATAGCGTCACCTCCACCGCCAAAGGCGCATGATCGGAAAGATGCGACCAGGGCCGGTTCGACAGAACCCTGGGCGTCCTGATTCGCGCGTTACGCACGTAGATACGGTCCAGGCGCAGTAAGGGGAAGCGCGCCGGAAAACTTTTCGCCGGCGCGCCGAACGCCTCGACGAACACTTCGCGCAGCCCCGTGGGCGTCAACACGGCATCGGCCTTCTTGCGCCAATCGTTGAAGTCGCCGGCGATGATCACCGGCGCCTCTGGCGGCAGGCGACCGACCAGTTCGGCAAGCAGGGTGAGCTGCTGCTGGCGATGATTTTCCTTGAGCCCCAGATGCACGCAGACCGCGTGCACCTCGCCGAAGTGCGGCACCTGCAGGACACAATGCAGAAGGCCGCGTTCTTCGGTGCCGAGAATAGAGATGTCGAGGTTTTCATGGCGCACGATCGGGTACTTGGACAGCAACGCATTGCCGTGATGCCCGTGTGGGTAAACAGCGTTGCGCCCGTAGGCGAAATCCTTCCACATGCTGTCGGCGAGGAATTCATACTGTGAAGTGGTTGGCCAGTTTTTCACGTTCTGCGCGTGATCCTGGTGCTCGCCATGGACCTCCTGAAGGAACACAACGTCGGCCGACACGCTGCGCACGGCGTCGCGCAGCTCCGGCAGGATGAAACGCCGATTGAGAAAGCCGAAGCCCATGTGCATGTTCATGGTCAGGATATTGAGCGTGACGACGGTCGTTGCGCTTTGACGTCGACCGCCGATTTCGTCAGGAATCAGGGCACTGGTCAAAAGCTCACTCCTCGTAGATCGCCAGGCGAGACTTCCAATGCATCTGCCAGCTCGAAACGCTCCAGCAAGGTGCGCGCGTCGTAAGGCGCACGGACTTTGATGTCGTTATCGAAGTAGCAGTAGATGTCCCGGGATTTGCGCGCCCTTGGCGCTTTGTCCAGCGCCAGGTGCGCGTCCTTGGGCTGGGCGCCCTGGCGCCACGCGTCGATCCGGTCGCCCCAGCGTTTCAACGCCGCAGGGGTATAGCCGCTGGCATACAACTCTTTGTCCCCATGCAAGCGCAGGTAAACGAAATCACTGGTCAGGTCTTCCAGGTACGGCCACTTGCCAGCGGTGTCGGCGACCACCAGCGCGACCTTGTACTTACGCAGCAGCTCGATGAACGCAGGCACTGCAAAACTCTCGTGCCGGATTTCTACCGCGTGGCGCAGCCTGGCTTTGCCGGGGATGTCCAGATACCCCGGTTTTTCCATCCGCGCTGCACACTTTTTGGCGAGGGCCTTGGCGGACTTGCCGTCATGGGGCAGCAGGCTGAGGAAAGTCTCGAAACGATCGGCGTCGAATTTGAAGGCCGGTGGGAACTGCCAGAGAATCGGGCCGAGTTTCTCGCGCAATCGAAAAATGCCGGATGCAAAGAAGTTCGCCAAGGGCTCTTCGATTTCCTTCAGGCGACGAACATGGGTGATGTATCGCGGGGCTTTCACGCTGAACACGAACCCCTTGGGCGCGTCGGCATACCAGCGCGCGTACAGGTCCGGCGACTGCAGGGAATAGAACGAGCCGTTAATTTCAATGCTGTTGACCGCCCGGGAGGCGAACTTCAGCTCGTTCTTCTGGGCCAGACCTTCAGGGTAAAAGTCGCCTCGCCACGGCTCATAGCGCCAGCCGGAAATGCCGATGTGAATATCGCTCATGCAAGGGCTCTCTCATGTTCTGCCGCGACACCTGCCGCAATCATCCTGAACAAGAGATAAGAAGCTTGAGACCGGGCCAGGTTCCATGGTTTTTACGCGTCCTGCGGCGCGCCGATCCGAACGATCCGGCGTCCACAGCTCACCGGGCAGAGGCCGGGTAGCCGCCGACCGCGATGTGGGTGGAAGGCTGCCGCGTATCCTGGGCGTACGCGCGGAACCTGCAAGCCAGTTCTCGCGCCCACTCGGCAGCATCACTGACCTTCATGTCTGTCATGCGAAAATTCAGCACCTTGCGCATGAGCTCGCATTGCCTGTCGCCGAAGACCACCGTGCCATCGGCCAGAATCGACTGGATGCCGTCCTGTCGCTGCCCGGCTTCGTTAACCTGAATGGCCGCCTCGCGGCGCACCCCGAACGGCAGATCCAGCAGCACTTTGCCCATGCCGACCTTGATCGGGTAGCCGCCCGGCAAACCGTGCGGACCTGGCGCATGGACGCGCACCTCGATGTCCGAATAGAGGTTCTCCAGAACCGCGACGGCCGACATCGCTGTCAAGTAATGGGCGTCCACACCGCCCAGTCGTCGAAATTCGTCGGCCACGCAGCCGAAGATCAACTCCTCGCTCCATTCGTCCGTGTATTCATGGCCGTCTATCCAGTAACTCAGGCTGCAGTCGGGCTCCGACGCTTCGACTGGCAGCCCGAAGCGAGGCACGTACTGGCTGAAATAGTGGTGCCCCACAAGCTTGACGCACACGTTCACCGGATCGGAGCCAGACAGACGAGCGATGGCGCAACGGGTCGCGGGAACCAGATTGGCGATGTTGCCGATACCGACATCCGGGGCCATGCCGACTTTGTAAAGTACTGCGTTGACGGCGTCCGGATATGCAGCATTGACCACCAGTGCCTTGGGGCAGGATTGTTTGACCGCACGCATCAAGGCGTAGGCCGGGGCCAGGTGCAAGGGCAGCCAGGGCCCGAAGCCGACCCGATCAAGCGCGTCGGATTTTTCCCTGTCCAGCGCCGCCAGCTCGGATGTCGACTGAAGCGAGGCGCAGTTCAGGATGATGTCCGGCTTGATCTTTGAGAGTGTTTCGGCGTTACAGCCAATGCATGCGGCACGCAGGTCCATCGCCCAGCCGCGAATCTGAACCACCACATTCAGCTGCAACGCCGCCTGCCTGACCAGATTGCACAACCGGGTGGCCTTTTCCAGATCGCGGGTCGCGACATGAAATTCGAACTGGTTGCGGGGGGCCAGGACCTGCAGGATCTGCAGGCACAGCCTGCCCGCTCCAACAATAAGCAGTTTTTTGCGTTGCATGGTGTTCTCCCTGAAATCCGAGGGGCCTCGGGTTCCTGATCGCTAAAAAAGATGAGTGGCGTTGCCCGCGACAATGACTTTTCCCGTCAGTGGGTGGCTATGTTCAGACAGCAAGAACATGACCGCATCGGCCACGGCGTCTGGTCTGAATGACGCGGTAGCGAGTCGCGGTCGCTCGTGCTCGCGCTTCTGCGGATGTGCGGCGGGACGGTTTTCGGCGCTTTGCTTCCCAGCGGAGGGGTCTGGGGTCTGCAGCCAAGACACTGCATTGACGCGCACTCTGGGCCCGAAACTCCATGCATTGGCACGGGTCAAGTCGATCATCCGGGCACCGGTCGCATAGTAAAAAGCCTCCTCGCCTGTGCCCTCGCTCGCAGCGTTGATATTGACAATGCTCCGCGTGTGCGGGGCATCGGGTTCCTGTCGAGCGAAATCGGACGACAGACTCATCAGCGAAGCGAAATTCACCTTATGCAACGCCGCGTTCTCACTCTCGCTGTACGCCGCACGACCCGGACCAGCGTGAGCGCCAACGTTGTTGACCAGCGCGTGCAGGGCGCGGTGTTTGTGGGTGGCGTAGAGATCGCTGATGAACCCTTGGCTGAGCTGCGTGCCGGACAGGTCGACCAGATGGGTTTCCAGCCGATGGATCGGCAGCTGCGCCTGTAACGCTTTGAGCCCCAACCGGTCGTTGTCGGCCGCGATTACGTAGAAACCTGCACTGACGCAGGCAATCGACGTCGCCATGCCGATTCCACTCCCGGCGCCCGTGATAACGACTTTCTTCATATGCAAAGTTTCCCGGCGAACGGGTGTATGTACCGACATTTCCAATGGCCGGGCGCAAAGAAACAGTGAGACTGCGAGTAAGGGGTTTGAGAGACGCGCGGCGCGTGCGGGGTAACTAACCTGCGCGCAAAGCGTTTTGGGCAGCTACTTTCCTGCGGGCGAACGAATACCGGAACTTCCATGTTAAAGCGCCTCTTGAAATAGACAACTTAAGCAAAGACTCTCGTGACAGCAGGCAAACTGCCAGCCCGTTTGGACTGGAAAACTGGTGCTTTCCAGCCTTCGGGGGATAAAGATGGATCCACGTGGATGCGCTGTCAAATCCGAATCGAGGGATTTTCGATGATTAATAACGCGGTCTGCCTAACGGTTCAATGTCCTCTCGATAAAGGTCCTTTAAAGCATTAACAGCAGTTTTTCGGATAACTTCAAACGGGTGAAAGTTAGGGCGCTCATTAAATTATTGAACAAATGCGCAAAGGACTGAGTTATCCGTAGGCGCTGAATGTTACCTGCTTAGTTGGTGGATATAACTCATGTAATATTTTGAATAATTCGTGTCAGCGGCAGTTCGCACAGCCGTTCCTGAGCCCCGCCGGCTCGACAGCGCCATGGCATTGGGTTATCAACGGCACAGCAGAACCAGAAAAATCAAAACGAGAGGCCTGACCGTGAGTACACCTTCCAACCTAGAACGCTACAGTTATAAAGCCCGCTGGTTTCATTGGGTCATGGCGATCCTGATCGTGCTGGCCTATGCCCTGATCCTCAGCCGCAGCCAGTTTGCCCGCGGCAGCGACCCGCGCACGTTCGTCGTGCAGACGCATTTCTGGGTGGGCATCGTGGTGCTGATCATGGCGTTTTTCCGCGTGGCCGAGCGCCACCGCCACACACCTCCGGGCATCACCCCGCCTCTGGAAGGTGCGCTGCGGCTGGCAGCGACGCTGTCGCACTATCTGCTCTATGCCTTTCTGTTCGCGCAGCCTTTGCTGGGGCTTTTTACCGTCCTGCTGGAGCGCGGCGCGTTGCCGGTCCCGCTCACTTCGCTGGCGATCCCGGCGCCGTTCGACATCTCCAAAGAGACCGCCGAAAACCTGGAGCACTACCACGTGCTGCTGGGGACGATCTTCTACTACGTGATCGGCCTGCACGTGATCGCCGCGATCTGGCACCACTTCGTGCGCAAAGACAACACGGTGCGACGCATGGTCTAGCCCGACCGTGCCGGACGATCAGCGCGGCGAATCCACCGTGCCGTCGACCGGGTCCGGCGGCACCGGGCCGTCCTGGCTGGTGTCAATGCTGACCACCACCGACATCCCCGGGCGCAACCGATCGACATCTTCCTGATCGTTGTCGATCGTGATGCGCACCGGAATGCGCTGGGCGATCTTGACGAAGTTGCCGGTGGCGTTGTCGGCCGGCAACAGGCTGAATTCGGAGCCTGCCGCAGGCGAGATTCGTTGCACCCGCCCTCGCATCTTGCGATTTTCGAGCGCATCGACCGTAAAGCTCACTGGCTGACCAAGGCGCACATTCGCCATCTGGGTTTCTTTCATGTTGGCGATGATCCAGCGGGGACGCGGCACCAGTGCCATCAACTGCGCACCGGAGTTGACGTACGCGCCCAGACGCACGCCAATCTGCCCCAACTGACCGTCGCGCGGCGCCGTGATCCGCGTGTTGCTGAGGTCGATACGCGCCAGCTCGATCGCCGCTTCGGCATTCTTCACCGACGCCTCCAGCGAGCCGCGATTGACGATCACGGTCTGCAAGTCTTGCCGGGAAATTTCCAGCGACGCGCGCGCTTCCGCCAGCGCCGCTCGGGCCTGAGCGTCGGCGGCGCGAGTGACGTCCAGTTCGCTTTTCGACACCGAACCGTCGGTGACCAGCGCCGAGCTGCGACGCAGATCCGCCGCGGCCTTTTCGCTCTGCGCCAGCGCGTTGGCGACCGCGGCCTGTCGCTGGACGATGGTCGCTTCGGCGCTGCGCCGTTGCTGCAGGTTATTGTCCAGCGCAGCTTTCTGAATGCCCAGCTGCGCCAGGCCCTGGTCCAGATGCTGCTGATAGATCCGGTCGTCGATCCGCACCAGCAGGTCGCCCTCCTTCACCCACTGAAAATCCTGAACCGGCACCTCGTAGACGTAACCGCTCAGTTGCGGACCGATGAGGGTGGTCTGACCGCGCACCATTGCATTTTCTGTGCTTTCGATAGGGCTGCTGAACGGCGGCAGCTGCCAGGCGTAAAGCACAACCAGCACGCCGGCCAGCGCAACGCCGCCGAACAGAATCGATGACACCAGCCTGATGCGCGCCGACCGAGGCTGGGTCGTGGCCGGCATGACCGCCGGTGCCGGGGCCGGCCCTGCCGACGCTGCCTGATTGGGCGCCGACGAAGCGCCGGAAGTGCTGCCAGAAGGATTGCCAGGTTCAGTCATGAAGAAGGAGTACCGGAAGGTTGAACGGAAGATGCGCCTGACGTCGCCGGTGTAAAAGGCGCGACCGGCTCGGTGGTGATCCACAGCCAGGTTGCCCGGCTGGTGATCCAGATCGCTGTCAGCACGGCGATCAGCGCAATGAGCATGAAGACGTCGTTGTAGGCCAGCGTATTGGCCTCGCGCGTGGCCGCCGTGGCCAGCGAGCGAATGCCCTGATTAGTGCGTGCCGACGGATCGGCAATGGCGGAGATGTACGCGCCGCTGGCGCTTTGCAGGCGCGACTGGACCTGCGCGTCGAGGAGCGTGACGTGCTCGACGATGTGCGCCGAGTGAAACTTCTCGCGCCAGACCTGAAAAGTGCCCAGCAACGCCGAGCCGATCAGGCTGCCGACGTTCTGGGTGATCCCGAACAGCACGGAGAAGCTGACCATGTTGCGCGGGTTGCTGATCACCCCGCTGATGCCCAGCACCAGCGTCGGGCCGAGAAAGAACGTCCCCCCGAACGCCAGCAGAAACTGACTGAAATACATCTGCGGGCCGCGGGTCAGGCTGGTGGAAAAACTGTCCATCGTCGAACCGATCGCCATCAGCGCCAGCGAGATGATCAGCGGCTTGAACAGATGCTGCGGGTTGATCGTCATGGCGCTGACCAACAGCCCGGCGACGCTGCCCAGCAGCATGAAAAGGTACAAGGTGTGCAACTGCTCAGTGCCCTGGTTCATGCCCTGAAGAAAACCGACGGCGCCGGTGGATTGCTCCGACAGCACAATGCGCGTCAGCAACACGCCCATGGCGAAGCGGATCATTCGTCCGCTGCCCAGCCACCGTGTGATGAGCAGCGGGCGGGTGCGGTTATGTTCGATTGCCAGCCCGGCAAGAATCAGTACGATCGACGACGCCAGCGCAATGCCGATCCACGGCTCTTCCAGCCACCATTCGATGCGCCCCAGCGACAGCGCCGCGCACAACGCGGCGAAGCCTGAGGCGAGTAACGCGAAGGTCAGGAAGTCGAGTTTTTCGAACGCTTTGAAGCGATCGCCCGGCGGCAGCTTGAGGATCAGGACGCAGCCCAGGGAAAGCAGACACATGCCCAGCTCGAACAGGTACAAGCCACGCCACTCGGCGATCTGCAGCAAGTCTTCCGAAATCAGGCGCGCCAGCGGCGTTGCCAGTTGCGCCGTGCCAAGGCCGAGTACCAGCGCCTTCATCCGCCATTTCTGCGGAAAGGCCTGAATCATGTAGTACAGGCCCAGCGAGCTGAGCGCCGCCCCCACCATGCCGTGAGCGGCGCGCACGGCGATGGCCGATTCGATGTCATTGACGAACAGATGACCGAACGTGACCAGGGCATACAACACCAGGAACACTTCGGTGAAGGCACGCAAGCCAAACTGCTGACGGAATTTGACCAGCAGCAGGTTCATCGAAACGTTGGTCATGACGTACGCGGCGGGCAGCCAGGCAATTTCCGCCTGCGTAGCGCCCAGCGCGCCCTGCAGGTACTGAAGGTTGGCGACTACCAGCGCATTGCCGAGCCCGCCGGTCAACGCGACGATGACCCCGACAATCGCAAACGCCCAACGCTTGGGCACCGGATGCAGGGGCGTGGAGGGAGAACCGGGCATCGTCGGTCGCTCATGAGGCGCCCAGTCGCGGGGTGTGTACTTGTCGTTCATCGAGCGGACCTGGTGGATTCCGTGCTGAGACCATGGGCAGAACAATATTACTCACGAGACGGTCGGCTCACGCAGCGTCAACGGACCTCATCGCGCTTAGGGCCCCATCAGGCTTCAAACGGTCGTGGCCAACGCAATTGATTCTAGCGACTTTGTGGCGGGCGCCACTTCGTCAGACTTTGCCCATGGCCGTGCTTGCAGGCATGTTCCTGAAAAAGGCGTGTACAGCCCGACGCAGCGTGGCGCATCGGGCTGAGAGTGTCGCGTCGGGACTATCCGATCATCTTCACGCGATGTTCCTGTGCGTCGAGCGCCACGTCCACGGCGTGAATACTGGCCTGACGGTGTTTGAGCATGCCGCCGGCGCGGCCGTTGAACACCGCATTGACCTCGGAAAGGATCGACAGCGCCACGCTGTGGGGCGCATCGCCGCCCAGATCCAGCCCGACCGGATAATGCAGGCGGGCGAACGCATCGGCCTCGCGCAGCGATGGCGGCAACTCGTCCAACAGCCGCTCGCTGCGGCTGCGCGGGCCCAATTGCCCGATGTAGCGCGGTGCATGCTGCAACACCTGTCCTAGCCAGTGGCGGTCCTGCGTCAGGCTATGGGTCATCACCACGACCGCCGCGTCTTGCACCATCGTCGCCAGTGCCGGCAAGGGCTCCAGCGGCAACGCCAACACCTCGTCAGCATCGGGAAAACGCTGCGGGCGGGCAAAGTGACTGCGTGCATCGATCACAGTGATGTGCCAGCCCTGCACCCTGGCCATGCTCACCAGCGGCATGGCGTCATGGCCTGCGCCGAATACCACCAGACGGCGAGGCGCGGCGATGTATTCGAGCAGGACTTCGACCGGACCGTCCGGGCCTTCGTAGGTGCTCGTTGCCGAGCGGCGGACATCCAGCACCGTTTGCAGATCCTCGGCAATGGCCGTTGCCAGCCAGCGCTCGCGCATCTGCACCTGCACACCGCTGGACGGTGAAATGGCCACTCGCTCACCCAATGCCACATGACGCTCGCTGGCCGAGCCAATCACGGTCGCCAGCGCGGCGTCGCGTCCGCTGGCCTTGACCGCACGCAAGACATCCACCACCAGACTCGGTGCCTGAGGGTGGATGCGCTCGAACAGGATGTGCACCGTGCCGTTGCAGCCGAGACCGAAACTCAGCTCGGCGTCCTCGAGCTCATCGTCGTCTTCGCCGGTGGTGTAGCTGCGCATCGAAGGCTTGCCGGTCGCAGTCAGCCACCAGGCTTTTTTGCTGACATCGCTTTCCAGGCAACCGCCGCTGACGGTGCCGGTGGCCTCGCCCATCGGCATGATGACCATGCGCGCCCCCGGACGGCGATAGGCCGAACCCTCGACCTTGACCACCGTGGCGATCACCGCTTCCTGTTGCCCGCACTGCGCGACGTCGAGCGCCTCGAGCAGGCTGGATAAGTCGTTCATGTATGCCCCCGAAAACTGACTCATTCACTCTGGCATGGCCAGTTCTGACGTTAAAAGGCCCCGTGTGTGTACCGCGGCGCCTTTGTTGCGACTGTCAGTGGCGCCTCAGGTTCAGGCTTTTCAAGAGTCGCGGCGGCAGGTCAAAACCAAGAAACACAGTCCGTTGCGCGAGCTCCGCTGGTCAGCCGAGCGGCGCGAGCGCCGTGCAGACGCCCGCAAACACAATAATATGAGCCCTAACATTTAAAGGCCCGTTTGTAATACGCTGGTCCCCCGGCGTTGTGCGAATACTACACTGGCTGTTCGCCTCGGCCATCTGTCCACAGGTATGGTGCCTGAACGTCGACTCGCTCCCCGTGAATAAAAGGATTCATCGTCATGAAAACCCCAGGTCCTGATCACCCCATCACAATCGCTGCGGTCAAGGGGCGCGTCACCGTTCAATTCAACGGCGCGCGCGTGGCTCAGAGCGACAAAGCGCTGGAACTCAAAGAGGCTTCATACCCTCCAGTTATATACATACCGCGTTCGGATATTTCGATTGAACATTACGCGCGATCCGAGCATCGAACCCATTGCCCTTACAAGGGCGACGCCAGCTACTTCAGCCTTAACGCCAATGGCGAGGTCGCTGAAAACGCTGTCTGGACCTACGAACAGGCGTATCCGTCGGTCAAGGAAATCGAAGGCCATGTCGCGTTTTACCCCGACAAAGTGACCCTCGAAGTTCATTGATTCGATGTCGATGCAGTCCCCGTCCTGTCGCTCCACCGCTTGGCTATACGAATCCGGGCCGCAACTGCGCTGTTGCGGCCCGGTCATGAGAAGAACGCAGGAAAGCCGTACCGCCTGGCTGCATGGAAATCAGCCCACCGGGCGTCGGCACACTCCGGAGAACGCCCGATGACGCGCCATTCACGCCAGCTACGCGACACCCCTGTTACCCACGCGCTGTATCAGCGCTATCAAACGGTTCGCGACCATACCGAACATCTGGTCGAGCCGCTCAGCGCCGAAGACATGGTCGTGCAGTCGATGCCTGACGCCAGTCCGGCCAAGTGGCACATGGCGCACACCACCTGGTTTTTCGAGACCTTCCTGCTGGCACCGAACGTCGATGATTACACCCCGTTCGACCCGACCTTCGGCTACCTCTTCAACTCCTATTACGAGGCCGTCGGCCCCCGTCATCCGCGTCCGCAGCGCGGCCTGATGACACGCCCCAGCGTTGATCAGGTGCTGGCGTACCGCAAACATGTCGACGAGCACATGGCAGCGTTGTTGATGACTGAGGTGTCCGATGACATGGCGAGCCTGATCGAGCTGGGGCTGGCCCACGAAGAGCAGCATCAGGAACTGCTGCTGATGGACATCCTGCACTTGTTCAGCCTGTCCTCGCTCAAGCCGACCTACAGCCCGCGCTGGCCGAAAGACGCAGGCGGTCGCCGCGGGCGGTTCAAGCCGCTGAGCGCGGGCCTGACGCAGATCGGTCATGACGGCAACGGCTTCGCCTTCGATCACGAAGGTCCGCGCCACACCACGTATCTGCAGTCTTTCGAAATCAGCGATCGCCTGGTCACCAACGGCGAATGGCTGAGCTTCATTGCCGATGGCGGTTATCACACGGCCGCGCTGTGGCTGTCCGAAGGCTGGACGCTGATACAGGAAAACGGCTGGAACGCGCCGCTGTATTGGTACCACGACGACAACGGCTGGAAGCGCATGAGCCTGCGCGGGCTGGAAGACATCGATCCGGCTGCCCCAGTCACTCACATCAGCTATTACGAAGCGGCGGCGTTCGCGACGTGGGCCGATGCACGTCTGCCCACCGAGGCTGAGTGGGAAGCCGCCGCGCGCGCCGGCTTGCTGGAACAAGTGGACAGCGTCGCCTGGCAATGGACACAAAGCGCCTACAGCGCATACCCGGGCTTCAAACCTTCCGCAGGCGCTGTGGGTGAATACAACGGCAAGTTCATGATCAACCAGATGGTCCTGCGTGGCGGCGCCAGCGTGACCTCGCCGAACCATTGCCGACTGACCTACCGCAACTTTTTTCAACCGGACAAGCGCTGGATGGTTGCAGGCCTGCGCCTGGCACGGGACAGCCGCCAACCTGGCGTGGTCAATCCTCACGACAGTGAGTTCGCCCGCGACGTGCTGGCCGGTCTGTCGGCGCCGACGAAAAGCCTGTCGCCAAAATACTTCTACGATGCGGCGGGCTCCGACTTGTTCGAGGCCATCTGTGAAACCGCCGAGTATTACCCCACTCGCGCCGAAACCGGACTGCTGAGGCGTATTGCCGACCAGATCGCCGCGACGATTCCCGAAGGCGCGGCGCTGGTGGAGTTCGGCAGCGGCGCCAGCGAAAAGACCCGACTGGTGCTGGATGCGGCTCCGCACATCGCCGTCTACGTACCGATCGACATCAGCGCCACAGCGCTGAATAAAGCCGCGCAGTCGCTTCGCCAGCAGTACCCGACATTGACCGTCGCGCCGCAGGTGGATGATTTCACCCGGGTCCTGACCTTGCCCAAGGAAGCCGACGGCCACACGCGCATCGGTTTCTTCCCCGGCTCGACGATCGGCAACTTCACCGATCAGCAGGCAGTGGATTTCCTTCACGCCGCCCACGACGTGCTGGGCGAAAACGCGCATTTCATCGTTGGCGTCGACATGGTCAAGGATGCCGACACGCTGGTGGCGGCCTATGATGATGCCGAAGGCGTGACCGCGCGCTTCAACAAGAATCTGCTGACACGGATCAATCGCGAACTGGACGCCGACTTCAACGTCGAGGCGTTTGACCATCTGGCGGTATGGAATGCGCAACAGGCGTGCATGGAAATGCATCTGGTCAGCCGTCACGAACAGGTGGTGAGCGTGGCGGGGCACAGTTTCCGCTTCGCGGCCGGTGAGCGTTTGCACACGGAGAACTCGCACAAGTTCACCGTGCAGTCCTTTACCGATCTCGCGGCACGGGCGGGCTGGACAGTCAGTGAGCACTGGGTGAGCGATGCGCCCGAGGTAGCGTTGTTCAGCCTGCAGGCATGACCGGTGAATGGCGTGCCATCCACGCCGTTCACGGTCGGTCGTGAAGAACGGGCCATCAAGATCAAAAAGGCGACCATCCGGTCGCCTTTTTTTCGTCAAACCAGGCGCTTTTGACTCCGCCCTCAGGCAACGCTTAGGGCGCTAATCGACGCTGCGAAGAGCAACCTGCTAACGTCCATGTCACAACAATCAGTCTTTTCATCAGGTACGGACATCGACATTCGCCATGGACACGCCCTCGCACCGGGAAAAAATATTGACCGAAGGATTGAAGGTCGTTCACGAACGCGGATTCGCAGGCGCCAGCGTGCGTGACATCGTCCGGGCGGCAGGCGTGCCGCAGGGCTCGTTCACCAATCACTTCGTGTCCAAGGAAGCGTTCGGCCTGGAGATCCTCGACCTGTACTGCGAGCAGACGCAACGGCTGCTCGACCGCACGCTGTTGAACACGGCGCTCGGGCCACTGCAACGCGTCATCGCCTACGTCGATGCGCACCAGTCGATTCTGGATAACGGCTGCATGAACAAGGGTTGCCTGTACGGCAACTTCACCGCCGAGAGCAGCGAACACAGCGAGTCGATTCGCCTGCGGCTGGTGGCCATCTATCAGTCGCTCACCGACCTGATCGCGACGTGCCTGACACAGGCGGTCAGAACGGGCGATCCGTCGGCCGAGCGCGACTGCCAGGCCATGGCACTGTTCATCGTTTCATCGTTACAGGGCGCGATGTTGCTGGCCAAGGCGCAGCGTCATTCGTCGGCCCTGCAAAGCCTGCGCAGCGTCGTCACTTCTTTGCTGCACTGACGTCGCTGCCTCCTTCCCCGCTTGCGTCATGGCTGCCAACCTCAGTCAGCCGGCATCCACCCTGCCGAATCAGGCAAATTGCCATGCATTACTGCACAACGGCGCTGCAGGATTCTTCATTGTCATTTGCAAAATTGCGCTGTTAGCATTCGTGAGCACCCTCACGGATCACGGCCGTTTTCGGTCGATGAATGAGCAAAACAAAAAGTAACAGGGAGTCAGCGATGACGGCACAGGTAGTATCGGCCCAGTCTTCAGGCCAACCGGCCTGCGACACCGTTCTGTCCGAAGTACGCAATCATATCGGTCACATCACCCTCAACCGCCCGCAGGGCTTGAACGCTATCGACCTGGACATGGTTCGTCAGCTGCAAGACCAGCTGGAAGCATGGGCGCGGGATGAGAAAGTCTATGCCGTGGTCCTGCGCGGCGCTGGCGACAAGGCGTTTTGCGCCGGTGGCGACATTCGCTCGATATACGACAGCTTCAAAGGCGGTCACACCGAACATCTGGATTTCTTCGCCGAAGAATACGCGCTGGACCTCACCCTTCATCACTACCGCAAACCGGTCATGGCGCTGATGGACGGGTTCGTGCTGGGCGGCGGCATGGGACTGGCGCAAGGCGTTGACCTGCGCGTGGTCACCGAGCGCAGCCGTCTGGCGATGCCGGAAGTGGCCATCGGCTATTTCCCTGACGTCGGCGGCAGTTATTTCCTGCCCCGCGTGCCGGGCGAACTGGGCATCTATCTGGGTGTGACTGGCGTACAGATCCAGGCGGCGGATGCGCTGTACTGCGGCCTGGCCGACTGGTGCATCGACAGCGCCCGGCTCGATGAACTGGATCGCCAGCTTGACCTGCTGAAATGGAGCCTCACGCCACTCAAAGATCTGCAAGGCGTACTGGCGAAACTGGCGGTGCAGCAATTGCCCGAGCCGCCGCTGGAGAAGTTGCGCCCGGCCATCGATCACTTTTTCGCGCTTCCGGATATCCCGAGCATTATCGAACAGCTGCTGCAGGTGAACGTCATCGACAGCCACCGCTGGGCCGTCGATACCGCTAACCTGATGAACACCCGTTCGCCGCTGGCGATGGCGGTCACGCTGGAGTTACTGCGCCGCGGCCGTCACCTGCCGCTCGAAACCTGCTTCGATCTGGAGCTGCACCTTGATCGACAATGGTTTGAACGGGGCGACCTGATCGAGGGCGTGCGTGCCCTGATCGTTGATAAAGACAAGAAACCGCAATGGAACCCGTCCAGCGTGCAGAGCCTTGAAGGCGAGCATGTGGCGAGTTTTTTCAGCGGTCATGAGGCGTGACCTATGCAAGATCTCGAACTGACCGAAGAACAGGTAATGATCCGCGACATGGCGCGGGAATTTGCACGCAATGAAATCGCTCCCCATGCCCACGCCTGGGAGGAGGCCGGCTGGATCGACGACGATCTGGTCGACAAACTCGGCGAGCTGGGCCTGCTGGGGATGATCGTGCCGGAGCAATGGGGCGGCACTTACATCGACTACGTGGCCTACGCCCTGGCGGTGGAAGAAATTTCCGCCGCCGACGCTGCGACCGGCACCTTGATGAGCGTGCACAGCTCGGTGGGCTGTGGGCCGATCCTCAATTACGGCAGCGACTCACAAAAGCAGCAGTGGCTCGAGAAGCTGGCCAGCGGCAAGGCCATTGGCTGTTTTTGCCTGACCGAACCCCATGCCGGTTCCGAAGCCCATAACCTGCGCACCCGTGCCGAACTCAAGGACGGCGAATGGGTGCTCAACGGCGCCAAGCAATTTGTCAGTAACGGCAAGCGGGCGCAGCTTGCCATCGTCTTTGCGGTGACTGATCCGCAGCTGGGCAAACGGGGTCTGTCGGCTTTTCTGGTGCCCACCGACAACCCCGGCTACAGCGTCGACCGCATGGAACACAAGATGGGCATTCGCGCTTCGGACACCTGCGCGGTGACCTTGAACGAATGCCGCATCCCTGCCGACCATCTGCTGGGCGAACGCGGCAAAGGCCTGGCAATCGCCCTGTCCAACCTGGAAGGCGGCCGGATCGGCATCGCCGCCCAGGCACTGGGTATCGCGCGCGCCGCGTTCGAAGCGGCGCTGGCGTATGCTCGCGAGCGAGTGCAGTTCGACAAGCCGATCATCGAACACCAGAGCATTTCCAACCTGCTGGCCGACATGCACACGCGCATCAATGCCTCGCGTCTGCTGGTGCTGCACGCCGCACGCCTGCGCACGGCGGGCAAGCCCTGTCTGTCGGAGGCGTCGCAAGCCAAGCTGTTCGCGTCGGAAATGGCCGAGTGGGTCTGTTCCAAAGCGGTACAGATTCACGGCGGCTACGGCTATCTGGAGGACTACCCGGTGGAGAAATTCTACCGGGATGCGCGGATCACTCAGATCTACGAAGGCTCCAGTGAAATCCAGCGCCTGCTCATCGCCCGCGAGCTGCGCCATTACGCGCTCTGACCGGGCTGTGGTGTCGAAGCCCCAGGCGGCGGCACCGCAAAATTGCGCCGCCCCAGGCGCAAAATCAGCAGCGTCAGCGAGTCGGCATTGCTGAGCATGACCTGGCTGCGTTTAGCCACATCCGTCAGAAACACCTGTCGGGCCTCATCCAGAGTCCCTGATTCGGTCAGCTGCAATATCGTATCGTAACCCCGGTTGTCGCCCGGTCCGATGTCGCGCCATTGGCCGCCGTCGAGCATCAGAAACAGCGCCCGACGATCACTCAGGCCTGACAGTTCGCGTGTCTGAAAACGCTCGATATCGGCCTTCAGCCGGACATTGCTGGCATCGTCCTCAACGATCAGATCAGGGTATGGCGACGAGCTCTCCAGATAGGCGATGTCATGAGTGTTCAGCGCCAGGTGGGACAGTTCATGGAGCAAGGTCGCTGCGCGGTAATGCGGTCCCAGGTCAAACCCTTCGGCGGCAGCGCGTGCATTGAGCCGATACGCCGGCACCTGGAAAAAGCACTCGGTCAGAAAGATTCGCTTCTGCGGGTCAGTCTTGTAGACAAAACCGATGGTGGTCTGGGCACCGGGTCGATTGGTGCCCACGACGAAACGCGACGACGAGAATGGCGCGAGCGAAGCGTCCATGAGGGCGTTGAACAGTGCCTTGATGGCCTGCTCGGTTCGGTCCAGCAACGGCTGGTCGAGCGTGCGGGTGCCGTAGAACTCAGTGAGAATCGCCGCCACGCGCGGGTCCAGCGGTTCTGCGCGCTGATGCACATTGAGATTGTCCAGGCAGGTTTCAAGGTAGCGCTTTGCGTGCAAATGGGCCTGACCGATGCGCCGCGCCCTGTCACGAAACAGTGCGCGAATCTGCGGCATGCCCTCGGCTTCGACGACCATCACGTCGCTTGCATCGACGGTGTTATAGCGTTCGCGAAGCCGGCTGACGAAGCCTCCGCCTCCCTTGAGGCCGAGGCTCAGATCCATCTGCCAGCGCTGGTCGTCGTCGAGGGTCAGTCGGGGGCCGGGTGAGCCATCGCTGCCGATGATCCGCCAGCCGCCTTCCCTGTCATTGCGTGCAATCCGATAAATCCGTCCGTTGACGGCGGCATAGGTGGCATCGCTTTGCGGGTCACGATAGATGCTCAACAGGTCATCGCGCCGGAAATCGCTGAGTGCTACGTTTTTCACCTCCAGTGCCTGTAACTGCCGCAATTGCTCGCCGGAAAGGTTCGGGCCCGACCAGCCGAAGTCGGTCGCCGCCTTTTCCTCTTCGGTGACCCGCACCGGATGCGGCCGGTCGGAGGCCAGATCCTCCCTGACCTGCTCATCCAGCGCCTGGGTGCGGGCAGCCGCCATAACGCCCAGTGCCGCAGAAAACTCCGAGAGTGCTTCGCCCCAACGCTTTCCGGACGCCGAGTCCAGCGACGCCTTCACCAGCGAGTGGCTCTGCCATAGCGACACCAAGGCCGCGAGTTTGCCAGGCAGCAGGCTCAGTGCCTGCTCCATGCCCAGCGTCATGAGAAAGCGTCTGGACGCCGCGTCGGCTTCAAGCGTCGTCACCGAATTGCTCTTGCCGATGTCCAGGACCAACTCACACACGTCCGTGAACAGCATCAGCAACGCATTGCCGCGCACCTCCTCCACGGCCAGGGTCACGGGGCCAGGTTTACGCAGCGGCACATCACCGATGCTCGCTGCGTAGAACGGCAAATGCGGCTCGTTGAACCCGCCATTGTCGTAACGCTTGCGCACGTCGGGATCCACGCGCGCCAGCAGCAGCGCCTGAAGCGCGGACTCCGCACGGATGGCCTGGATGACGGCATCGCGGCTGTCGAATTCGCGAAAGGTAAAGCCGGCATTTTGCAACGCGTACAGAATTACCGGCCCCGCCTGCGCATTCGCCGGCCCGATGAGGTAGAGGCCCAGGCACCGGTCGGGGCTCATCCCCGCGTCGGCGACCAGTTGCAACGGGCTGATGATGACGCGGGCGTCGCCCACCGGTTCCCGGGCGATGCCGTCAGGCATGTTGCCGACCTGAGCGATGAATTGAAACGCGGTGTCGCTCAGGGACTTTTCCAGTTTCAGTTGATAGGCCACGACCTGCATCATCGTGGGCAACTGATTGATGAACAGTCGCTTGCGACGCGCATAATCGGCGCCGTCCTGACTCAGGCCGTTACGCAGCAGGGTCATGAAGCCTGCGCCCACGTCCAGCTTTCTGACCAGCTTGCGGATGTAGTCCGGGGTCAGCAGCTTGACCGCTTCGCCCTGTTCGGCCGATTCGATGCTGAGCACAGCGTCCTGCAGTTCAATGAAGCGGTTGGCCGCATAATCAGTCAGCGATTCTTTGCGAATGACGGTCGCGGCCGGAACCCCTGACGGGATTTGCCCCGTCAACGCAGGCGCGGCAACGAAGTGCCGGGCGGTCACCGTGATCAGGTCGGGATCAAGCGTCTGGTCGATGAAATCCAGTTTGAGCTGGGCGACCAATCGCTCGTGGGTGTACTCGGACAACGAGGGAATGCCAAAGAGAAAATCCTCCCCGCCTTCGCTCGCCCGATACAACCGGCGCCAGAGTTCCACGTAAACAAACAGCTGCTCGGGCGAGGCAGCGGTCAGCCAGGGCGGCAGCATGGCCTCGAACAAGGTGCGGCTGATGGCCAGGGACAGGCCGTCCAGCATGCTGTCCAGTTGTTCGTCCAACTGCGCGGCGCTGGCCAGGCCCAGGAACAACGGCGCATCAAACCGGCAGCGAATCGCACGTTCGCACAGCGCTTGAAGATTCTGCTGCTGCCTGCGCAGGACGCCGCCCTGCAACGCCTCGAAGGCGTGTCCGTCCACCCGATCGAGGCGCACGCGCAGTTGGTTGTCGACCGCCTTGCGTACATGCTCCCGCAGCGACGTACGCTGGGTTTCGCCCACCAGCGCCAGCCATAACTCGCTGTAGCGGCCGTGAAAATGCGCTTGCAGGTGGGTCTGCAGATGTTCGAGGGAACGATAATGCCGCCATCCGTGCAGGCTGCTCCAGAGCATTAGCCCGACGCCGGGCCGTGCCGGTTGCGAGACGACCATCGCCTCACTGAGCTGAACCACGGCATGACTGCCGAACATCAGCGAAACGGAAAACACCTCGGTGGCAGGGCCTGCGTTGCCGATGCGCTGCGCGCGCAGCGGAAGGTCAAGCACTTGCCGCGCCATGTCCGCGCCTGTCGCGGCCACGCTGGCCAGGCGCAGGGCCAGCGCAAGGTCGATACGCGCCGTGTCGTGGCGCAAATTGGTCGCCACGATGACCGGCTGCCAATGCCTGTCGTCAGTCCGGGCCATTGTGAGCCGACATTGCTTGAAATAATCCACATACGACGCGGTGAAGTCCTGTGCGGCGCGCTCGAGCACATGCTCAAGCACACCTTCGCCGGACAGTGCGCACGCGGCTGCCGCAGGCGAATACGTCAAGCCCGACAGGCCAACCGTGGTCGGACGCAGTCCGGTGACGCGCTCCAGCAGCAACGACAGCAGATCCGACTTACGCGTTGCCGTCGCCGTGGCGATGGACGGGCCCTGCGGCGTATCGGCCTCGGCCGTTGCTTCCCGCCATTGCACGCTGACCTCTCCGGCCCTGACCGCTGACGGCGTCAGCGCGCACAGACGGCGCTGCAGCGCCAGCTCGGCGTACTCGTACAAGCCCTGACTCTGCTCGTGCAGTTCGCCGGCCAGCCAATCGGCGATCCGCGTTTGCTCACGCCAGGAAGGTGTAAAAATCGCCCGCGCAGAAGCTTTCGAGATGTCGTCTGCCAGGTCGGCGAGCCCGTCCTCCTCGTCCGGCGACGAGGCGCAGACCACCGCCCGGCCCTCGGCATCGAACTGCCAGATCGCGGAAAAATCGAATGGCGCCACCTGGCGCCAGCGACCGCTGCCGAACTGCAACAGGCGCGGGTCAAGCAAGGCGCGCACGTCAAGTGCATCGTCGAACATCGATGACATCGCATCCGGGGCGCTCGACAGGCTCGCTGCATAAGCAAGGTTCGCTCGCTGCACGGCGATGATCGAGTCGACACGGTCACCAGACACCGCCCGCGAGATGTCTTGCAGGGTGACATTCAACGCATCGGTGCCCGTCAGCAGCGCCTGCTTTTCGAGGGCCAGCGCCCCACGCAGCTGCTCACGCCCGGGCGCGCTGCTCAGGTGCGCACCCAGAGACGCGGCGTCATTGAAGCGGCGCAGGCTGTGCGATGGCGTGAACCACCAGACCGCGCTGTCGCCCGGCAACCCGAGGCGCAAAACGAAAGTGCCCGCCAGCGCCTGGTGCGCGCCATTGCCCACGCTGATCGACAGACGTTGACAGCGCACGTCAGCCCCGGTGGGCAGCGTGCCAGCGAGTGATTGTAAAAGCGGTCGCAGCGCCTTGAGTTCGTCGGGCTTGAGTTGGCCGCTCTGCTGACACCGGTAGAGCGCGTGAACAAAGCTATTGGCGAAGTTCGCGACGGCCAGGTCGCGCCGACTCGGCGCGCCTTCTTTTGGGTCATGCCAGAATGAGTCGAGCAATTCGCCAAAGCGCTCGGCGACGTTCGCGACAGCATCGCTCACTGCCTGCTCCAACTGCGCCGCCTCTTCTGCATCCGCGACGCGCCCATCGGCATCCAGAAAACGTCGCTCGACGCCTTCCATCAGGCCGGTCTTGCAGTACTCATCGAATGCGCACTGGGCCAAAGACTGCGTCGCCAGCACCTGCTCCGGGTTGTCGCCGGACGCAGTCTGAACGAGCTGCAAAAGAAGCTTTGCCGGAGCCTGCTTGAGGCGCGGCAAAGTATCGGGCAAGGTTCGTTCAAGTGCGGCGGTGGTGGCGTTGAACAAAAACGGCATGTCTTTGAGTTGCCCGGTCAACCGACTCACTGCCTCGGCCTGGGCATCGAGAATGGCGAACATTTGCGACTGAAACGGATCAGCGTCGATTCGCTCGTATTCGAACGGAGCGTTTGCGTCGCCCTCGGCAAAACGCGCCGTCAGGGCGGCCAGCAGCGCACGACGATCGGTGAAGCATTCCAGACCGGACGCCAGGCTGTGCAGGTATACGCACTGTTTGGTGGGGGTCGTATGACTGAAGATCCTTGCGCTGGACATATCGAAAGGCGCAGCGCGACCGTCATCGAACAGCAGGCGGTCGACCCGCACAGGGTCAGACGTGTTGGGGGATGGGGGGTGGCTCAGCGACAGCAGCCACTGTCGCTCGTCAGCATTCAGCGCGCCGGCGAGAAGCGCTGCTTCCACGTCATCGGTGAAGCGCTGCCTGAGCGCCGTGGTGTGAAAGTAATCGGCAATTGCGGTGGACATTACAGCTCCTCATGCACAAACGCCCCACCCGGCAACCGGTTGGGGCAAGAAAGGCAAGGAGCGTAAGGAGAAATCCACCGCTGGCTGCGTTACATAACGCTGCACAAAAGCACGGCTATTTAGGTTTGACTGGAAGGGCCGTTACGGCCATTTGGCGCGCTCATACGACGGTGAGCTCGAAGAACGCCTGACTGATCGCCGCCGGGTGCCGTCTTCGGCCAATTCGACGCGCCGTGCGCTGGAACAGCCTGATCCGGTGATGATCTCCCAGCGCCTTGACGTGCCGGTCACCGCCGGCTGGCTGATGAGCAGGCGCGCTGGCCGGACAGCGTGCGGGTCCGGCTCGCAGCCGACCAATCGCACGCCCCCCAGACAGCCCACAGCCGGGTTATTCGGCCTTGACGGTACGCGCCACGTGCGCGGCAAAAGCGTCGATGATGCCTTGCAAGAACGGCCGGGTCTTTTCACTCAGTTTGCCCTGCTCGTCGAAGAACGTGCCGGCGTTGCCCAGGTACGCCTCGGGCTGCTGCATACAAAGCACGTCGAGGAACACGAAGCTCTGACGCAGGTGCTGGTTGGCGCCGAACCCGCCGATTGCACCGGGCGAGACGCTGACCACGGCGGCAGGCTTGGCCTTGCCCCACGAACTCTTGCCATACGGGCGCGAGCCCACGTCGATGGCGTTCTTCAACGCGCCTGGCACTGAACGGTTGTATTCGGGAGTCACGAACAGAAAGCCGTCTGCACTTTGCAGGGCCTGACGGAACGCGGTGTAGGCGGCCGGTGGGGAGTCAAGGTCGATGTCTTCGTTGTACAGCGGCAAATCGCCGATTTCGACGATGCTCAGTTTCAGGCTGGGCGGTGCGAGCTCGGCGAGTGAGCGGGCCACTTTGCGGTTGAGGGAGTCTTTGCGCAAGCTGCCGACAATCACTGCGATCGAATGAACCTGGCTCATGAAGCTGACCTTCTTCTGTTGTAGGAATGCACAGTTATAGATGAAAGACGCGAAACATTCCCCGCTGTTTTTCAGTTGCGAATCATCGAATCAGTCGATGTTCTCCCTGTTGGCGCTTGCGGCCCTCATACCGTTGGTCGCGACTATTTTTTCGGCGGCCGAAAACTACCCTTCAAAACGGCGGTCTGAGAGCCTTGAGCGACGAAGGTGCCGACCCGCCTGACAGAATTACCTTACAAGCGGACGCGGATCATCGGCTTGCAGTGTTACGATGCGAGCGAAAACGAGCAGTTATTTCCAGAGGTTACAAAGCAAATGGCTTCAGTTCTAGTTGGGCAGTTTCATGCCAGAGATGCGGAAGGCCGTATCTACCCGGTGCATGAATTCCGTGAATCACAGCCCGATGAGGCTGACGGCAAGGAGCCCGTTTCCACCTATCGCCTGGCCATTGGCGACCGCGTCAACCATTTGGGCGGCGATGAATTCGAACTGTTGCAATCAGGAATCAAACTGACCCGGGTCAGCTGAACCGCCGCTGCAAGCCGCCACACATTGCCGCGCACGACGTAAGGCTTGCAGCTTTCAACCGGTGACCTCGTCGCCCAGCATCAGGTACCAGAAAATCGCCGCTTCTTCGGTCGTCGGATCAATGGCACGGTACCGCAGATAATCCACACCTCCCGCCACGAATCCATATCCCTCATACAGCTTGCAAGCGGCCAGATTGTTGTTCTGGGTTTCCAGCATGATCCCCGGCAAATGGTGCTTGCGGCCCCAGAACTGCGCCACGTCGAGCAACTTGCGCGCGATGCCGTTACGCCGCGCGGTCGCGTCCACTGCCAGCTCGTCGATGTGAGCGAAACCGTTCCAGTGTTTGCTGATGACAATGTGCCCCACCGGCTCTTCATCGAGCCAGGCGACCAGAACGGTGCTGTCGGCGGCGTCGCGGTAGTTGCAGAACTCTTCGGAATCGATGCCGTAATTCTTCAGATAGGGTTCGACCGGGTCGATGCGCCATTGCGCCACGGGCTTCCCGAGCTGCACTTGAGCGTAGCCGCTGACCATGAAGGTGAATTCGCTGTTGAGGATGTAATCCTCGAAACATTCGTCAGCGACACGAATGCTGAGGGTCGGCGTCGACATCGTCATCATGCGCTCCTGCGCCATCGATGAAAGATCACATCATTGCGCGCCGAACGACCCGCATGCCGTCCGCCGTCTCCAGATCACTGGGCCGGGCTCTGAGCCTCGAGCAACTGCGTCCACAACGCCGGAGCGCCCGCCGACTTGGCGATCACGGCCAGACGCGCTTCATGCTCGGCCAGCTCCGCTTCGCTCGCCACGACAATCCGGCCCGGCGCGCGATTGAGGATGCGGCGCACTTCCGTCGGCCGGTCCGCTCCACCCTCCCCATCGTTATTCCCTGCCAGCGACAGCGTCGTCTGGCCGCCGGTCATCGCCAGATAGACATCCGCGAGGATCTCGGAGTCGAGCAATGCGCCGTGCAGTTCGCGACCTGAGTTGTCGACATCGTAACGCTTGCACAGCGCATCCAGGCTATTGCGTTGCCCCGGGTGCCGTTCGCGGGCCATCGCCAGGGTGTCGAGGATGGAGCAATAACTGGCCAGGTCAGCGCGATCATGCTGGCCGATCAGGGCAAACTCGTTGTTGAGGAAGCCGACGTCGAACGCCGCGTTGTGGATGATCAGCTGCGCGCCTTTGATGAACTCATAGAATTCGTCAGCCACTTCGCCGAAACGAGGCTTGCCGATCAGGAACTGGTCAGTGATGCCGTGAACGCCGATCGCGCCCTCGTCACTTTCCCGGTCCGGCTGCAAGTACACGTGGAAATGCCGCCCGGTCAGACGCCGGCCGATAACCTCGACGCAGCCGATCTCGATCACGCGATGGCCGTCAGTGACAGGCATACCGGTGGTTTCGGTATCGAGGACGACCCGCCGTTCAGTGATGATATTTTGTACAGTCATTGCCTACCGCCTCAGCTTCAGGCGCGGATATTAACATGGGAGTTTTCGGGATGTGCGCGCCAGCGTTCGATTGACGCAGGACCTGTGGGCGCGCTTGCCCGCGAAGGCTGGACTTAACGCCGTAGGTCCGTGGGCGCGAGTGGCATTTTCGTGAGCCAGCTCATTCGCACAGCAGCCGGCGCGTGATGGCCGGCGACAGCAGACATCCCGGCGCAGCCCACGCATCGGGGCTGGCTATCAACCGTGCCTGATCCCGCGAACCTCGTCCACGCCACGGTTGGCCAGTTGGTCGGCGCGCTCGTTGCCCGGATGGCCGATATGACCGCGGACCCATTTCCACGTGACGTTGTGGCGATTGACCTGTTCGTCCAGTTGCATCCAGAGGTCGGCGTTTTTCACTGGCTCCTTGGCCGCCGTCTTCCAGCCACGCTTCTTCCAGTTGGGCATCCACTCGGTGATGCCCTTCATGACGTACTGCGAGTCCGTCACCAGCGTCACCTCACACGGGCGTTTCAACTCTTCCAGGCCACGAATCGCGCCGAGCAGCTCCATGCGGTTGTTGGTGGTGTTGGCTTCACCCCCCCAGAGTTCCTTTTCCACCCCTTTGCATACCAGCAAGGCGCCCCAGCCGCCGGGACCGGGGTTGCCCTTGCAGGCGCCGTCGGAGAAGAGTTCTACGGTATCGCTCATTACGGATTTTCCAGATGTGAGAAAGCGCGCGCAGCGCCAGGCTACGGCTCGGGACTGCGCCGGTTGACCTTGGCCATCGGCAGCGGCAACAACTTGCCCATCGGTTCGCGACGGGGCATGCGCACGGGGCGAAGACCGACCACCAGCTTGCGCGCTACCAATAAATAGAAGCCGCCGCCCGGGCTCTGCCAGCCATCGGCAAGGCGCTCCAGACCGGACAGCCGGGACTGCCACTTGGGCGAAGCAAGCGGCGGACGATAGCACCCGAAGCGGCGTTTCTCCAGCGCGAAGCCCAGCAGATTCAGCCAGTCGCCGACCCGGGACGGCGAGATGCAACGTGCCCGGCGCAAGGCATCATTGGTGAAAAAGTGGCGCACACCCCACGTGCTCCAAGGGTTGATTCCGATGATCAGCAGATGTCCACCCGGGCGCACGCTGCTGGCCGCCTCGCGCAACAGACCGTGTGGGGACAGGCAGAAATCCAGCCCGTGTTGCATCACCACCACGTCGGCGGCATGTTCACTCAACGGCCAGGCCTGCTCTTCACAAACGATCTCGACGCCCGGCAACGGAGCGCCGAGGCGCACGTTGCGCTGAACCTGTTTGGCGGCGGGCGGCGTCTGCGCCGAAGGCCCGTAATGCACGAGGTAGCCGCCAAAGAATCGCTCGAGCTCTTCTTCCAGAACCCGCCGCTCTTCTTCCAGCAACAGTTGCCCCAACGGCCCGGACAACCATTCACGGGCGGCGCTGATCAACTCAAGCCATTCAGGGTCGGCCTGGGCGAACGCTTCATCGGTCATTTCCGGTCTCCATGAGGTAGTCCCGCAAGTTGATCCCGTGCGAGATGCTCGCCTGGAATCTGTTCAGACTCTAAGATGCCTTTCATTGTTTCCAGCCGAGCGAACCGCGCCATGATACAGATCGATGCCCTGCCCGCTTTCAACGATAACTACATCTGGTTGTTACAAGACAATGCCAGCAAGCATTGCGCGGTGGTCGATCCCGGTGATGCAGCGCCCGTGCAGGCCTGGCTGCAGCGCAATCCGGAGTGGCATTTGAGCGACATTCTGATCACCCATCATCACGCCGACCATACCGGCGGTGTCGAACAGCTGAAGAGCCTGACGGGCGCCACCGTTTGGGGTCCGGCCAACGAGAAAATCCCTGCCTGGGATGTCGCGCTGTCCGACAACGATCATCTCACCGTACTCGGCCTGACCTTCGTCGTCCATGCGGTTCCTGGCCACACCCTGGGCCACATCGCTTTCTATCACGACGATCCACGACAGCCGTTGCTGTTCAGTGGCGACACATTGTTCGCTGCCGGTTGCGGCCGCCTGTTCGAGGGCACGCCGCAGCAAATGCACCACTCTCTCGGCCGTCTGGGCGCGCTGCCCGACAGCACCCTGGTGTACTGCGCCCACGAATACACGCTGAGCAACCTGCGTTTCGCCGTCGCGGTCGAGCCAGAAAACCCCGACATCACGGGGCGTTTCGAGGAGGTCATGCGGCTGCGTGAACAAAATCGCATCACGCTGCCTTCCAACCTCGCCCTCGAGCGCAAGACCAATCCGTTTCTACGCGTGTCGATCGACGCTGTGAAACAAAAAGCAGACGAACGGACCGGTACAGACAACGCATCGCCTGCAGCGGTTTTTGCGGCCCTGCGCGCGTGGAAAGATAAGTTCTAAACGGATGGCGAATCGGTACGAAAATTCTGAAAGGTTGACCGTTCTCAAGACGCTTTCTAGAATCGCCCGACATTTTCGACTGGAACTATCCCCCAGCCAATGTCGTCATCTATACGCAGAACCTTTAATTCCGACGCATTGACTCGGTTAGCGCAGGCGATCGCGGTGATCGCGAGCGCCACTCTGGCGGGCTGCCAGACCACCAGCAGCCTGGAGCCTGCCGGCTCCACGAATGCTTCCCACTCCTCTGCCGTAACGAAACCAAAACCGGTTTTCGTGGCGCGCAAGCCTGCACCACTCGCCCCGCCGCACGACGTCTGGGAACGCATGCGGCAGGGCTTCCAATTGCAGGACGGCAACGACCTCAACCCGCGTATCGACCAGCAGCGTCTTTGGTTTGCCAACAACCCGTCGTTTCTCGAAACAGCCGGTGAGCGTGGCAGCCTGTACATGCACTACATCGTCGAGCGCCTGGAAGAACGCAACATGCCGCTGGAGCTGGCACTGCTGCCGGTGATCGAGAGCGCCTACAACCCGATGGCCCTGTCGCGCAGCGATGCCGCCGGGATCTGGCAGTTCATCCCGTCCACCGGCCGCTATTTCAACCTGCGCCAGACCAACTTCTACGATGGCCGTCGTGATATCACGGCATCCACCACTGCGGCGCTGGACTACCTGACCAAGCTGCATGACATGTTCAACGGCGACTGGCTGCTGGCCCTTGCGGCCTACAACGCCGGTGAAGGCACGGTCAGCCGCGCCATCGAGCGCAATGAACGGCTCAACCTGCCCACCGATTACTGGAACCTGCCGCTGCCGCAGGAAACCCGTGACTACGTGCCTAAACTGCTGGCGCTGTCGCAGGTGGTGATGTCGCCGCAGGCCTACGGGGTCAACCTGAACCCCATCGACAACAAGCCTTACTTCGAAGTCGTCGAGCTGAACCAGCGCATGGACCTGACCAAGGTCGCGCAAATGGCCGACATCGACGAAGACGAGCTGATGCAGCTCAATCCGGCCTTCAAGAAACGCCTGACCATCGACGGCCCGCAGCATTTGCTGGTGCCGACGTCAAAATCGCAACTGTTGACCGCCAGCCTGTCGAACATGAAACCCGAAGAGCTGGTGGACTGGCAGCAATACCGCGTACGTCCGGGCGACAGCCTGGCGAGCATCGCCAGTCGCTATAAAGTCTCGACCGGCACGTTGAAGGACCTGAACAAGCTGTCCAGCAACCACCTCAAGCGTGGCATGGCGTTGACCATTCCGGTCCAGCCGGGCATGAAAACCACGCTGCCCGTGTTCGAAGAAGTCGCCGAAGTCGACGAAAAGCCTGCGCGCACCCGCACCTATAAAGTGAAAAAGGGCGACAACCTCGGGCAGATCGCCCGGATCAACAAGGTTGAAGTCAAGGATCTGCAGCACTGGAACAAGCTGTCCGGCTACAACCTGAAAGTCGGCCAGACGCTGGTGATGCAGGACAACAGCAAGCCGGCCAAGGCCAGCACCCGCGCGGTCGCCAAAGCCGACACCGGCACTGCCAAGGGCGAGGACGCCGACAAGAAATCCATGCAGTACAAGATCCAGAAAGGGGATTCGCTGTATCTGGTGGCCAAGCGTTTCAACGTCGAAATGCAGCACCTCAAGCGCTGGAACCCACGCAGCGGACAGGCGCTGAAGCCGGGCCAGACGCTGACGGTGTATCTGCCGCATTGATTGACGCAAAACCGAACAGCAGTTACCGATTGCCTGCGCAGATCGGTCTCTTTGCAGGCGCGCGCTTGCCCGCGATGGCGGCGTGTCAAACGGTAGACGTGTCACAGGCATACCGTGTTCGCGGGCAAACGCGCTCCTGCAGGTGAGCATCCAAGACTCCCCTTTTTCCAGCCCATACAAGCTGTTACTGTGACCGACCGCTGCCTGGATCGAACGCCGACTTGATACGCACCCTGCTGCTGATTTTCAGCCTGGTCTTGAGCACGACAGCCGCCGCGACCATCAGCGAAAGCCATGGTTATGCACAGTTCGGCGTTCTCAAGTATCCGGCCAGCTTCACCCACTTCGACTGGGTCAATCCCGAGGCGCCGAAGGCTGGCACCTTGCGAATCATGGCGAACGGTACGTTCGACACGCTCAACCCCTACACCTTCAAGGGCAGCAGCCCGATCTCGACGCCGAACTTCGGCCAGTATGGGGTCAACGAGCTGAACGAACCGCTGATGGTCGGCACCGGCCAGTACGACCCGTCCGGCGACGAGCCGACATCCAGTTACGGCCTGATCGCCAGGTCAGTCGAGTACAGCGAGGACCGTAGCTGGGTCGTCTTCAACCTGCGGCCTGAGGCGCGCTTCCATGACGGCAAGCCGATTACGGCCTACGACGTCGCCTTTTCCTACAGGACCCTGCTGAAAGACGGTCACCCTCAATACCGCACGGCGCTTCAGGAAGTGCAGCGGGTGGACATTCTCAACCGTCACCGTATCCGTTTCGTGTTCAAGCGGTCCGGCAATCCATTGCTGATTCTGCGCCTCGGCGAGCTGCCCGTGCTGCCGCAGCATTACTGGAAGAATCGCGATTTCAAGGCGACCACCTTCGAACGGCCGCTGGGCAGCGGCCCCTATCGCATCACTCAGGTGCGTCCGGGCCGCAGCCTGGTATTCGAGCGGGTCAAGGATTATTGGGGTAAAGACTTGCCGGTTAACCGCGGCAAGTACAACTTCAACCGGGTCGAGGTCGAGTTCTACCGCGACGCGGACGTCGCCTTCGAGGCGTTCAAGGCAGGTGAATTCGACATCTACATCGAGCATCAGGCCAAGAACTGGTTCACCGGCTACGATTTTCCGGCGGTGGCCAACGGCAGCGTGATCAAGGCGCAGATCCCCCATCAGATTCCGACCCAGACCCAGGGTCTGTTCATGAACACTCGACGCGGCAACTTCGCCGATATCAGGGTACGTGAGGCGTTGGGGCTGATGTTCAACTTCGAGTGGACCAACCGCACGCTGTTCAACAACGCCTACCAGCGCTCGATCAGTTACTACCCCAACAGTGAATTCTCCGCGACCGATGTGCCGGCCGGTCGCGAGTTTCTGGAACTTGCGCCCTATCGCGAGGAACTGCCGCCCAAATTGTTCACGCAGCCATTCTTAGTCTCGAAAACCGACGGCGGCGGCGTGCCGCGCGACACCATTCGCAGAGCTCTGGGTCTGCTCGCTGAGGCCGGCTGGCATTTCACCGACCGAGGCCTGACCAACCGCGATGGCCAGCCGTTGCGTTTCGAAATACTTCTGGTCAATCCGAATCTAGAACGAATCCTGCAGCCCTACATCGAAGACCTCACGCGAATCGGCGTGGATGCGCATCTGCGCACGGTCGATCGCGCTCAATACAAACAGCGCCTGGACCAGTTCGATTTCGACATGATTCTGATGACCTTGAATCAGACGCTCAGTCCGGGCCTGGAGCAATGGCAGTATTTCCATTCCAGTCAGGCCAATGTCAAAGGCAGCAAGAACTACGCCGGCGTCGCCAATCCTGTGGTGGACAACCTGCTCAACCGGCTGCTGGCCGCAAAAACCCGTGACGACCAGGTGGCGGCGACCAAAGCCCTGGACCGGGTGTTGCTCTGGCAGCACTACATGATCCCCAACTGGTACCTCAACAATCATCGCCTGGCCTACCGCAACCGGTTCGCCATGGTCACCACCCCGCCCTATACACTGGGGCTGCGCGCGTGGTGGCTCAAGCCTTCGGAGAAAAAACCATGACTGCCTTGCGCTCACTGCGGGCTGGCGGCCTGTGTCTGCTCGCCCCGCTGTTGCTCGGCGTGGCCTGCCCATCGCAGGCGGCGCCGCAGCACGCCATCACGCTTTACAACGAAGCGCCTAAATACCCGGCCGACTTCAAACACTTCGACTATGTGAATCCCGATGCGCCCAAGGGCGGGATTCTGCGCAGCGCAGGCTTCGGTGGTTTCGACAGTCTCAACCCGTTCATCAGCAAAGGCGTGCCCGCCGATGACATTGGCCTGATCTACGACACGCTGATGCGCCAGGGCCTGGATGAACCTTTCACTGAATACGGCCTGATCGCCGAGAAAATCGAGAAAGCCCCCGATAACAGCTGGGTACGTTTCTATCTGCGGCCTCAGGCGAAATTCAACGACGGCCACCCGGTGCGCGCCGAAGACGTGGTGTTCAGTTTCGAAACCCTGATCAAGGATGGCTCCCCGCTCTACCGCAGCTATTACGCCGATGTCGATCAGGCCGTCGCGGAAAATCCGCTGACGGTGCTGTTCAAATTCAAACACACCGATAATCGCGAGCTGCCGTTGATCATTGGCCAGTTGCCGGTGCTGCCTAAGCATTGGTGGGCCACCCGTGATTTCAGCAAAGGCAATCTTGAAATCCCCCTGGGCAGCGGGCCGTACAAGGTCGCAGAGGTCAAGGCCGGACGCTCGGTGCGCTACGAGCGGGTCAAGGATTACTGGGGCAAGGACCTCCCGGTCAACAAGGGCTTCTACAACTTCGACAGGCTGTCCACCGACTATTACCGCGACAACACGGTTGCCCTCGAAGCGCTGAAGGCAGGTGCCTTCGACTTCTGGCAGGAGATGACCGCCAAGAACTGGGCGACCGCCTACGACGTACCGGCGGTCAAAGAAGGCCGACTGGTCAAGGAAGAGATCCCCAACGGCAACCCGCAAGGCATGCAGGGCTTCATCTTCAACCTGCGCAAACCAATGTTTCAGGATGTCCGCGTGCGTCAGGCGCTGAGCCTGTTGCTGGACTTCGAATGGACCAACAAACAGCTGTTTTTCGGCACCTACACGCGCACGAAAAGCTATTTCGACAACTCCGACATGGCTTCCGGCGGCCTGCCTTCGCCCGCCGAGCTGAAGATCCTCGAACCCCTGCGCGACAAACTGCCTGCGGCGCTGTTTACCGATGAATTCAAGTTGCCGGTCACCGACGGCAGCGGGATCATTCGCGAGCAGCAGCGCAAGGCGTTCGCCCTGCTCAAGGACGCAGGCTGGAAGATCGTCGGCGACAAGATGGTCGACACCGAGGGCAAGCCGGTCAGCATCGAGTTCCTGCTGGCCCAGACCGAATTCGAGCGTGTGCTGCTGCCGTTCAAGCGCAACCTGGCGGACATCGGCATCAATCTGGAAATCCGTCGCGTCGACGTGTCGCAGTACATCACCCGCCGACGCTCGCGCGACTACGACATGATTGTCGGCAGCTTCCCGCAGTCCAGTTCGCCCGGCAACGAACAGCGCGAATACTGGGACTCGTCGGCGGCGGACCGGCCGGGCAGCTATAACCTGATCGGACTCAAGGATCCGGCAGTCGACACGCTGGTCAGCGGCCTGATCAACGCCGACTCCCGGCAAAGCCTGATCGACCACGCCCGCGCACTGGATCGCGCGCTGCTGTGGGGCTACTACGTGATCCCCAACTGGCACATCAAGACCTGGCGTCTGGCTTACTGGGACCATCTGGGCCATCCGGCCAAGTCGCCGCTGTACGACATCGGCACCATGACCTGGTGGGTCAAGCCGGATGCGACGCCGGCCATTCCGGTGCAGACCGACGCCGGGCCGACCACGCCTGAAGCGGACTCCCCCAAGGACACGGAGCAATAACATGCTGGCGTACATTCTGCGGCGCTTGCTGCTGATCGTGCCGACCCTGTTCGGCATTCTGTTGATCAACTTCGTGATCATCCAGGCCGCGCCCGGCGGCCCGGTGGAACAGATGATCGCCAAGCTCGAAGGCTTCGAGGGCGCCACCAGCCGCATCGCCGGCGGCGGCGCCGAGGTCTCGGTGGCGGGCTCGACCTATCGCGGCGCACAGGGGCTGGACCCGGCGCTGATCAAGGAGATCGAGCACATGTACGGCTTCGACAAGTCGGCGCCGGAACGCTTGTGGATCATGGTCAAGAACTACGCCCGCCTGGACTTCGGCGACAGCTTCTTTCGCGACGCCAAGGTCATCGATCTGATCGTCGAAAAGATGCCGGTCTCGATCTCACTGGGGCTGTGGAGCACGCTGATCATGTACCTGGTGTCGATTCCGCTGGGTATCGCCAAGGCCACGCGTCACGGCAGCCACTTTGACGTCTGGACCAGTTCGGCAATCATCGTCGGCTACGCGATTCCGGCGTTTCTGTTCGCCATCCTGTTGATCGTGGTATTTGCCGGCGGCAGCTATTTTGACTGGTTCCCGCTGCGCGGCCTGACCTCCAGCAACTTCGACGAATTAAGCTGGCTGGGCAAGGTGGGCGACTACTTCTGGCACCTGGTGCTGCCGATCACGGCGCTGGTGATCGGTAACTTCGCCACCATGACCCTGCTGACCAAGAACAGCTTCCTCGATGAAATCGGCAAGCAGTACGTGATCACCGCCAAAGCCAAAGGGCTGACCCAGCGCCGCGTGCTTTACGGGCATGTATTCCGCAACGCGATGCTGCTGGTGATCGCCGGTTTCCCTTCGGCATTCATTGGCATTTTCTTCACCGGCTCGTTGCTGGTCGAAGTGATCTTTTCCCTCGACGGCCTGGGCCTGATGAGCTTTGAAGCCGCGATCAACCGCGACTATCCGGTAGTGTTCGGCACCCTGTTCATCTTCACTTTGCTGGGCCTGGTGGTGAAGCTGATCGGCGACCTGACCTACACGCTGGTTGACCCACGTATCGACTTCGACCGCAGGGATCATTGATATGACGTTGTCCCCTCTCAATCGACGCCGTTTCGAACGCTTCAAGGCCAACAAACGCGGCTGGTGGTCGCTGTGGCTGTTCCTGATCCTGTTCGGCGCAAGTCTGGGCGCCGAGTTGATCGCCAACGACAAGCCGCTCGCCGTACGTTACGACGGTCAATGGTATTTCCCGGTGTTCGAGCGCTATCCGGAAACCACGTTCGGCGGGGAATTCCCGCTGGAAGCCAACTACAAGAGCCCGTACATCAAGGAGCTGCTCGCGGCCAAGGGCGGCTGGACGCTGTGGGCGCCGATCCCGTTCAGTTACCAAAGCATCAACTACGACCTGAAAGTGCCGGCGCCTGCGCCTCCCTCGCGGGATAACCTGCTCGGCACCGATGATCAAGGACGTGACGTGCTCGCGCGGGTGATCTATGGCTTCCGGGTGTCGGTGCTGTTCGCCCTGACGCTGACCGTGCTCAGCTCCATCATCGGCGTCATCGCCGGCGCCCTGCAGGGATTCTACGGTGGCTGGGTCGATCTGGTCGGGCAGCGCTTTCTGGAGATCTGGTCCGGCCTGCCCGTGCTTTACCTGCTGATCATCCTGGCCAGCTTCGTGCAGCCCAATTTCTGGTGGCTGCTGGGTATCATGCTGCTGTTCTCCTGGATGAGCCTGGTGGATGTGGTGCGCGCCGAATTCCTGCGTGGTCGCAACCTGGAGTACGTGCGCGCGGCGCGAGCGCTGGGGATGCAGAACGGCGCGATCATGTTCCGCCACATCCTGCCCAACGCCATGGTCTCGACCATGACCTTCATGCCCTTCATTCTCACCGGCGCGATCGGCACGCTGACCGCGCTGGACTTTCTGGGCTTCGGCCTGCCCGCCGGTTCACCCTCGCTGGGCGAACTGGTCGCGCAGGGCAAATCCAACCTGCAGGCGCCGTGGCTGGGCATCAGTGCCTTTGCCGTGCTGGCGATCATGTTGAGTCTGCTGGTGTTCATCGGCGAATCTGCCCGTGACGCATTCGATCCGAGGAAATGAGATGAATCAGGACAATCTGATCGAAATCCGCGATCTGGCCGTCGAGTTCGTCGCAGGCCACAACACCCAGCGCGTGGTAGAAGGCATCAGCTTCGATATCCGTAAGGGCGAGACCCTGGCGCTCGTCGGCGAAAGCGGTTCGGGCAAGTCGGTCACTGCCCATTCGATTCTGCGACTTCTGCCCTACCCGCTGGCCCGGCACCCGTCCGGCACGATCCGGTATGGTGGCCACGACCTGCTGACCGCCAGCGAGAAACGCATGCGGGCGATTCGCGGCAATCGCATTGCGATGATCTTCCAGGAGCCGATGACGTCGCTCAACCCGCTGCAGTCCATCGAAAAGCAGATCAACGAGGTCCTCGGCCTGCACAAAGGCCTGACCGGCAAGGCCGCGACGCGTCGCACCCTTGAACTGCTTGAACTGGTCGGTATTCCCGAACCGCTGAAGCGGCTCAAGGCGCTGCCTCACGAATTGTCCGGTGGCCAGCGACAGCGCGTGATGATTGCCATGGCGCTGGCCAATGAGCCTGAGCTGCTGATCGCCGACGAGCCGACGACGGCGCTGGACGTCACCGTTCAGTTGAAGATCCTCAAGCTGCTGAAAGAGTTACAGGGCCGACTGGGCATGGCGCTGTTGCTGATCAGTCACGATTTGAACGTGGTTCGACAAATAGCCGACCGAGTATGTGTCATGCAGCGCGGTTGCATCGTCGAACAGGCATCGTGCGAGGAGCTGTTCCGCGCACCGCAGCATCCGTACACCGTCGAGTTGCTCAGCGCCGAGCCTAAAGGCGGCCCTTCGGACAATGCGCCGGGCGCGCCGATGCTGGAAGTCGAGGACCTGAAAGTCTGGTTCCCGATCAAGAAAGGCGTGTTCAAGCGGACCGTCGATCACGTCAAAGCGGTCGACGGCATCCGCTTCAGTCTGCCCAAGGGTCAGACGCTGGGGATTGTCGGTGAAAGCGGCTCGGGCAAATCGACGCTGGGTCTGGCGATTCTTCGGTTGATTCGCAGTGAGGGCGAGATACGCTTTCACGGTCAGTCGCTGTCGACGCTCAATCAGCATCAGGTTCGACCGCTGCGGCGGCAGATGCAGGTGGTGTTTCAGGACCCGTTCGGCAGCCTGAGCCCGCGCATGTCGGTGTGTGACATCGTTGGCGAGGGCCTGCGCATTCACAAGATCGGCACGCCGGTGGAGCAGGAGGCGGCGGTGGTTGCAGCGCTCAAGGAGGTCGGTCTGGACCCGGAAACCCGGCACCGCTATCCCCACGAGTTTTCCGGTGGGCAACGGCAAAGGATCGCCATAGCCCGGGCATTAGTGTTAAAACCGGCGCTGATTTTGCTGGACGAGCCGACTTCGGCCCTCGACCGCACCGTTCAGCGTCAAGTGGTGGAGCTTTTGCGCTCCCTGCAAACCAAGTACAACCTGACGTATTTGTTTATCAGCCATGACCTGGCGGTAGTCAAAGCGTTGAGCCACCAACTGATGGTGGTCAAACAAGGCCAAGTGGTCGAACAGGGTGTGGCAGAGGACATCTTCGCCGCACCGCAACATCCTTATACACAGCAGCTGCTGGAGGCCGCCTTCCTGGCGCCGGCAGCTGTCGATTAACCTGAAGAGGAACAAACCATGGGTTTTCTCGCCGGTAAGCGCGTCCTGATCGTCGGTGTCGCCAGCAAACTGTCCATCGCATCCGGCATCGCTGCCGCCATGCATCGCGAGGGCGCTGAGCTTGCCTTCACCTACCAGAACGAAAAACTCAAAGGCCGCGTGGAAGAATTCGCCGCAGGCTGGGGTTCGAGCGCTGAACTGTGCTTCCCTTGCGACGTGGCCAGCGATGAAGAAATCGCCAAGGTCTTCGAAGAGTTGAGCAAGAAGTGGGACGGCCTGGACTGCATCGTGCACTCGGTCGGCTTCGCGCCGGGCGACCAGCTGGATGGCGACTTCACCGAAGCCACCACCCGTGATGGCTTCCGTATCGCTCACGACATCAGCGCCTACAGCTTCGTGGCCCTGGCCAAGGCTGGCCGCGAACTGATGAAAGGCCGCAATGGCAGCCTGTTGACCCTGTCTTACCTGGGCGCCGAGCGCACCATGCCGAACTACAACGTGATGGGCATGGCCAAGGCCAGCCTGGAAGCGGGCGTACGTTACCTGGCACGCAGCCTGGGCCCGGACGGTACTCGGGTCAACGCGGTTTCGGCAGGTCCGATCCGTACCCTTGCCGCTTCCGGCATCAAGAACTTCCGCAAAATGCTCGACGCCAACGAAGCGCAGACGCCTCTGCGTCGTAACGTGACCATCGATGAAGTCGGCAACGCCGGCGCATTCCTGTGCTCGGACCTGGCGTCCGGTGTCAGCGGTGAAATCATGTACGTCGACGGTGGCTTCAACACCACGGCGATGGGTGATCTGGAAGGTTGAGGCGTTAGCGTCAATGCCGTTCCTGTAGACGCCAGCTTGCTGGCGGTGACGGTGGGTCAGTCAGCGATGTGCTGAATGGCCTGCCGTTTTTTTTTGGACGTCAGAATCGGTGGCTCCCGGCTGAAGCCGGTGCTACGGCTTGTTGGCAGTGCTCACTGGAACTGGCTTCGGATGAACGGTCCTGCATCGTCGCAAGGCCACTGCAATCACCTGTAAACAAAAAGCCCCGACGCTCACGAGCCGGGGCTTTTCATTTTCAGCGGAACGCGACGATCAATACTTCTCGATCTTTGCCGCCGATTGCAACTGAGCCTGATACGACTCGAAGTCCTGACGGCCCTCGCGGGACGCGAGGAAACGGCGGTACTGCGTCTTCTCGGCATCGGTCGCCGGCGCTGCCTGATTCACGCCATTGAGGCGCACAATCACGAAGCTTCCATCAGCGGCCGTCAGACTGCCATAGACCGGCTTGTCCTTGCCTTCAGGCTTGGGCATACGGAACAGCGCCTGCAAGACCTGAGGATCAACGCCCTCCTGACTGCGCGAAGCCGCTTCCACGACCTTCCAGCTCTGACCTTCCTGCCTGGTCGCCGCATACGGCACCTTGCCGTCACGCAGACCTGCCAGCAGCGCCTCGCCCTTGGCCTTCACGGCCTCGCTGGCGTGGTCTTTGGTCAATTGCGCGCGGATAGGCGCAGCGACCGCCTCCAGTGGCAATTGCTCAGGCTGACGATGCTCCTTCACGTGCACGACAACCACCGTCTCAGGGTCAAGCTCCAGCGCAGAACTGTTGGAACCCTCTTCCATCACTTCCTGACTGAACGCGGCCTGGATCACGGCACGGTTGGCTGCAATACCTTCCCCGCCTTCACGGCCAAACGGCGCAGTGGTCTGAACCTTCAGGCCCAGGTCCTGAGCGGGCTGAACCAGGTCCGAAGCTTCGTACGCGGCGTCCTGCAATTTCTTGCTGGCATCGACGTACTTCTGCTCAACCTGCAGCGACTTCAGATCGTGAGTCAGTTTGTCTTTCAGACTGGCAAAGGACGGAACCGATGGCGCCTCGACACCCAGCAACTTGATCAGGTGCCAGCCGAACTGGCTGCGAACCGGGGTCGATACCTGATTTTTGTTCAGCGCGTACAGTGCGTCTTCGAAGGCCGGATCGTAAACGCCCTTGCCGGCGTAACCCAGGTCACCGCCTTTGCTCGACGAGCCCGGGTCCTGCGAAAACTCCTTGGCCAGCGCGGCGAAATCCTCACCTTTGGCCAGACGCTGCTGAATCTCTTCGATCTTGGCCTTCGCCTGCGCATCGCTGGTCTTGTCGTTGACTTCAATCAGGATGTGCGCTGCGCGACGCTGTTCGGCCAGGTTGGAGATTTCTTTCTGATAGGCCGCTTGCAGGTCTTCGTCCTTCACCGACACCTTGTCGAAGAACGAGGATTTCTTCAGCTCGATGTAATCGAGGACGACCTGTTCAGGGCTCAGAAACTCTTTGGCGTGCTGGTCGTAGTGCGCCTTGACCTCTTCGTCGGTGACTTTCACATTCGACGGGTCGGCAGGCAGCGTCAGCGTGGCGAAGTCGCGCGTTTGCTTCTCCAGACGCGCGAAAGCATCCACCTGAGCGTCGGTGACGAAGGCACTGCCGCCGATGCCGGCGCGCACCTGACCGATCAGCATTTCCTGACCGAGGATCTCGCGGAACTGCATGCGGCTGTATCCCAACTGACGCACGACCTGGTCGAAACGATCGGCGTTGAATTTCCCGTCGACCTGAAACTCGGGCGTCAACAGGATCTGCTGATCCAGCGCGGCCTCGGAGAAGCCGAACTTGGCATCGGCTGCACCCTGCAGCAGCAACTTGCGATCGATCAGGCCTTTGAGGGCCGAATCGCGCAGCATCTGCTCGTTGAGCATCGCCGGATCAAAATCCTTGCCCAATTGTTGCATCAGCTGACGGCGTTGCATTTCAACGGCCTGGCCCAACTCGACCTGAGTGATCTCGTCGCCATTGACCTTAGCGGCATCCTGAGAATGGCCAGTGGCCCTGAAAATGGCATCGAAACCCGTCAGCGCCATCAGGGCCATGATGACCCCGATAATAGTCTTGGCAATCCAGCCTTGTGAATTGTCCCTGATATTCTGCAGCATGCGTCCCCCAGAGGGTTGTACTCGACTCTCAAAGCTGCGACACACGGAGCGGAGCGTGGGTGAAATCCGGATAGAAGAAAGGCGCATCCGAGGATGCGCCTTCTCGTAACTTACGTGTAAAGCGGACAGGGTTCGCAATTGCGTCCCCTGAGGTGACAGGCCAGCGCTTGACCAACCGCACTTGCCGCTTCACAACCCGAACAGAATAACGCCGTTCCGGGTGGGCAAAGGTAAAAAAGAAACTTAGTTGACGGCTTCTTTCAGAGCTTTACCGGCTTTGAAGCCTGGTTTCTTGGCAGCCGGGATTTCCAGAGTCTTACCGGTCTGTGGGTTACGGCCGGTACGAGCAGGACGATCAGTCACGGAGAAAGTGCCGAAGCCAACCAGTACAACAGAGTCGCCAGCCTTAAGAGCGCCAGTGACGGATTCGATTACTGCGTCCAGCGCACGGCCAGCAGCAGCTTTCGGGATGTCAGCGGATGCGGCGATAGCATCAATCAGTTCCGACTTGTTCACTCTAAGTCCCCTTATATCTATATTGAGTATATTTCTAAGTTTTTTGGTGTAGCCAAACGAACACTGTATGGCCTGATGAGGCTTGAAGAGCCGCTTTATAACAAGGGCTCTAAAAAGCTGTCAAGGAAGGCCCCCCAGACTAATGCGTGCTAATTCTTTCCTTGGAATCGGACTCGCGTTTTTCATCCTTTGCAACCATCTCCGGAGCCACATCCGGCAAGGGCTCCGGCGCGTATTGCAGCGCAATTTGCAGGACTTCGTCAATCCATTTAACCGGTTTGATCTGCAGATCCTGCTTGATATTGTCAGGAATTTCTTTCAAATCCCGAACGTTTTCTTCCGGGATGATCACCGTTTTAATTCCACCCCGGTGAGCGGCCAGCAGTTTTTCCTTCAAACCGCCAATCGCCAGAACCTGACCACGCAGGGTAATTTCACCTGTCATTGCGACGTCTGCACGTACCGGGATCTGCGTCAGCGCTGAAACCAGTGCCGTGCACATGCCTACACCGGCGCTAGGGCCGTCTTTAGGCGTCGCGCCTTCCGGCATGTGGATGTGCGTGTCGCGCTTCTCATGGAAGTCCAGAGGAATGCCCAGGCTTTTGGCACGACTGCGTACGACGGTGAGCGCAGCAGTGATCGATTCGACCATCACATCGCCCAGCGAACCGGTCTTGATCAACTGACCTTTACCCGGCACGACGGCCGCTTCGATCGTCAGCAATTCACCCCCGACCTGAGTCCAGGCAAGACCCGTGACCTGACCGATCTGATCCTGCTGTTCAGCCAGACCGTAGCGGAACTTGCGCACCCCGAGGAAGTTTTCCAGCATCGCGGCAGTGACCACGACGGTGAAACGCTTCTCGTGGGCGTGCTCCTTGACCGCCTTGCGGCAGACCTTGGCAATCTGACGCTCCAGGCTACGCACGCCGGCTTCACGCGTGTAATACCGGATAATGTCGCGTATGGCCTCTTCTTCGAACTCGATTTCGCCTTTCTTCAAGCCGTTGGCAGCGATCTGCTTGGGCGAGAGGTACTTGGTGGCGATGTTGATTTTCTCGTCTTCGGTGTAGCCGGGCAGACGGATCACTTCCATACGGTCCAGCAGGGCCGCAGGAATATTCATCGAGTTCGCGGTGCAGAGGAACATCACATCGGACAGGTCGTAATCGACTTCCAGATAGTGATCGTTGAAGTTGTGGTTCTGCTCGGGATCAAGCACTTCCAGCAACGCAGACGCCGGATCACCGCGCATGTCGCTGCCCATCTTGTCGATTTCGTCCAGCAGGAACAGCGGGTTGCGCACGCCCACCTTGGTCATCTTCTGAATCAGACGACCCGGCATCGAACCGATGTAGGTGCGGCGATGACCGCGAATCTCGGCCTCGTCACGCACACCACCGAGCGCCATGCGCACGAATTTGCGATTGGTCGCGTGGGCAATCGACTCGGCCAGCGAGGTCTTACCCACGCCCGGAGGACCGACAAGGCACAGCACCGGGCCACGAATTTTCTTCACGCGCTTCTGCACGGCGAGGTATTCGAGGATGCGTTCTTTGACTTCTTCCAGACCGTAGTGGTCGGCGTCGAGGATGTCTTCAGCGCGCGCCAGGTCCAGACGCACCTTGCTCTGCGCTTTCCACGGCACCTGGACCAGCCAGTCGATGTACGAACGAACGACCGTCGCTTCCGCGGACATGGGCGACATCTGCTTGAGCTTGTTCAGCTCGGCAGTGGCCTTGGTCATGGCATCTTTTGGCAGGCCAGCGGCATCGATACGCTTCTTCAGCTCCTCGATCTCGTTGTGGCCTTCGTCGCTGTCGCCGAGTTCTTTCTGAATGGCCTTCATCTGCTCATTCAGGTAGTACTCGCGCTGACTGCGCTCCATTTGCTTTTTGACCCGGCCACGAATGCGCTTCTCGACCTGGAGCAGGTCGATCTCGGCATCCAGCAACGCCAGCACGTGCTCGACACGGGCTGGCAAATCGATGATCTCGAGGATTTCCTGCTTTTGCTCGATCTTCAGCGCCATGTGGGCGGCCATGGTATCGACCAGACGGCCCGGCTCATCGATGCTGTTGAGCGAAGACAGGACTTCGGCCGGGACTTTTTTGCCCAGCTGCACATATTGTTCGAACTGTGCCAACAGGCTGCGCACGAACACTTCGGATTCACGGTCCGGGGCATCGACTTCGTCAATCAGCGCCACTTCGGCGCGGCAATGGCCGTCGACCTCGATGAAACGTTCGACAGAGCCACGTTGCTCGCCCTCGACCAGCACTTTCACAGTGCCGTCAGGCAGTTTGAGCAACTGCAATACGGTTGCAATCGTACCCACGCTATAAAGAGCGTCTTCACCAGGATCATCGTCTGCAGGATTTCTTTGCGCGAGCAGCAGGATCTGCTTGTCACCGGTCATCGCAGCCTCAAGGGCCTCAATGGACTTCTCGCGCCCCACGAACAGTGGGATAACCATATGCGGATACACCACGACATCGCGCAATGGCAAAAGAGGCAATTCAATGGTCGTCTTCATGATTTCGCCTCTACGGCGGCCATAAGGCCATGGACAGATAGAAATGAGCTGAAAACCAAGATGGGGGTAGCTACCCAAAAAAACAAGCGTCTATTGGCGTTAATGCGAAAGAGGCGTTGAAATGCAAAAAGGGACCCGTGGGCCCCTTTTCTGTTCCAGTCGCCCGATGCGCTGCCCTAAGGCTTACGCGTCAGGAGCCGCCTTGGCAGGTGGCTCGCTGTTTTCGTAGATCAACAGCGGCTTGGAGGTTCCTTCGATCACGCTTTCGTCGATCACCACCTTGCTCACGTCGGTTTGCGACGGGATCTCGTACATGGTGTCGAGCAACACGCCCTCGAGGATGGAGCGCAGGCCACGGGCACCGGTCTTGCGCTCAAGCGCACGACGAGCAACCGATTTCAGCGCATCAGTGCGGAATTCCAGATCCACACCTTCCATCTCGAACAGCTTGCCGTATTGCTTGGTCAGCGCGTTCTTCGGCTCGGTCAGAATCTGCATCAGCGCAGCTTCGTCCAGCTCGTCGAGCGTGGCCAGTACTGGCAGACGGCCAACGAATTCCGGAATCAGACCGAACTTGACCAGATCGTCAGGTTCGACCTCACGCAGGGACTCGCCCACCTTCTTGCCCTCTTCCTTGCTGCGAACTTCGGCGTTGAAGCCGATGCCGCCTTTGGTAGAGCGATTCTGGATGACCTTTTCCAGGCCGGAGAACGCGCCGCCGCAGATGAAGAGGATATTACGGGTGTCCACCTGCAGGAATTCCTGCTGGGGATGCTTGCGACCACCTTGCGGCGGAACGGAAGCCACAGTGCCCTCGATCAACTTGAGCAGAGCTTGCTGCACGCCCTCGCCCGACACGTCACGCGTAATCGAAGGGTTGTCGGATTTACGCGAAATCTTGTCAATTTCGTCGATGTAGACGATGCCCATCTGGGCTTTTTCCACATCGTAGTCGCACTTCTGCAACAACTTCTGGATGATGTTTTCCACGTCTTCACCGACATAACCGGCTTCGGTCAGAGTCGTGGCGTCGGCGATGGTGAACGGTACGTTGAGCAAACGCGCCAGCGTTTCCGCCAGCAGGGTCTTGCCGGAGCCCGTAGGGCCAATCAGCAGGATGTTGCTCTTGCCCAGTTCGACATCGTCATTTTTTTTGTCGCGCTGGTTCAGACGCTTGTAGTGGTTGTACACCGCTACTGCGAGAACCTTCTTCGCACGTTCCTGACCAATCACGTACTGGTCAAGGATGGCGCTGATTTCTTTCGGCGATGGCAATTTATGCGCGCTGCTTTCTGCCTGTGCTTCCTGCACCTCCTCGCGGATGATGTCATTGCACAGGTCGACGCACTCGTCACAAACAAATACCGAGGGGCCGGCAATCAACTTGCGTACTTCATGCTGGCTTTTGCCACAGAAGGAGCAATAAAGCAGTTTGCCGTTGTCCTCGCCGTTGCGGGTGTCAGTCATTCGATCGATCCAATCCGGTAGGCTTGCAACACAAGATGAAGGCAATTGCTGGATTTTTCAAGTCCGCAGGTGGCGGGTAAATCCTGCCACCCGGGATAAGTGCCCGTCAGGCGGTCATTTGCCGTTTGTCGAGAACAGCGTCAACCAGACCGTATTCAGCAGCGCGTTCGGCGCTCATGAAGTTGTCACGGTTGGTGTCACGCTCGATGTTTTCCAGCGATTGGCCCGTGTGGTGAGCCAGCAGCTCGTTCAGGCGCTGGCGAATGTAGAGGATTTCCTTGGCGTGAATGTCGATGTCCGACGCCTGCCCCTGGAAACCACCCAGCGGCTGGTGAATCATCACGCGCGAGTTGGGCAATGCGAAACGCTTGCCCTTGGCGCCGCCGGCCAGCAGGAAAGCGCCCATGCTGCAGGCCTGACCCATTACGGTGGTGGAAACGTCCGGCTTGATGAATTGCATGGTGTCATAGATCGCCATGCCCGCCGTCACCGAACCGCCAGGGGAGTTGATGTAGAGATGGATGTCCTTGTCCGGGTTTTCCGCTTCAAGGAACAGCAGTTGCGCCGAGATCAGGTTGGCCATGTAATCCTCTACAGGGCCTACCAGAAAGATCACTCGCTCCTTGAGCAGGCGAGAGTAGATGTCATAGGCGCGTTCGCCACGGGCGGACTGCTCGATAACCATCGGGACCAGGCCGCCAGCGGCCTGGATGTCAGAGTTCTGCTGAATATAAGAATTGCCGGACATGTCCTGCATTCACTCCCAAATAGTCATGTCTTGAATACGCATAAGCCAGCTCGAAGGCTGGCTTATGGTGTTTTCGAACGAGAGAAAAGATCAGTCGGCTTGTGGAGCTTCTACCGGCTTGACAGCTTCTTCGTACGAGACCGCTTTGTCGGTCACGCTCGCTTTCTGCAAAACAGTATCCACAACTTGTTCTTCCAGCACAACCGAACGCACTTCGTTCATCTGCTGTTCGTTCTTGTAGTACCAGGCGACGACTTGCTCTGGCTCCTGGTAAGCGGAAGCCATTTCCTGAATCAGCTCGCGAACGCGGGCTTCGTCAGGCTTGAGGTCGAACTGCTTGACCACTTCAGCAACGATCAGACCCAGCTCGACGCGGCGCTTGGCCTGCTCTTCGAACAGCTCGGCTGGCAGCTGGTCCGGCTTGATGTTGCCGCCAAACTGCTGAACGGCCTGAACGCGCAGACGGTTCACTTCGTTTTCCAGCAGCGCCTTCGGCACTTCGATCGGGTTGGCGGCCAGCAGACCGTCCATTACCTGATTCTTGACCTTGGACTTGATGGCCTGACGCAGCTCGCGCTCCATGTTCTTGCGAACTTCGGTGCGGAAGCCTTCGATGCCGGTTTCCTTGATGCCGAACTGATTGAAGAATGCTTCGTTCAGCTCAGGCAGGGTCGGCGCCGAAACGGTGTTGACGGTCACGGTGAACTCGGCAGTTTTGCCAGCCAGTTCCAGGTTCTGATAGTCCTCAGGGAAGGTCAGATTCAGAACACGCTCTTCACCGGCTTTTGCACCGACCAGGCCGTCTTCGAAACCAGGGATCATGCGACCCGAACCCAGCACCAGCTGAGTGCCGGTGGCCGAACCGCCAGCGAACGCTTCGCCGTCGATCTTGCCGACGAAGTCGATGTTCAGCTGGTCTTCGTTCTGCGCAGCGCGGTCGACCGCTTCGAAGCTGACGTTCTGCTTGCGCAGGATTTCCAGCATGTTGTCCAGATCGGAATCGGCAACTTCAGCCGACAGACGCTCGACGGAAACGGATTCGAAACCGGCAACGGAGAATTCAGGGAACACTTCGAAAGTGGCGACGTACTCGAGGTCCTTGCCTTTTTCGAAGGATTTTGGCTCGACGGAAGGTGCGCCGGCCGGGTTCAGCTTTTGCTCAACGACAGCTTCGTAGAAGGTCGCCTGGATCAGGTCGCCCAGTGCTTCCTGGCGAGCGCCGTCTTCGTAACGCTGGCGGATCACGCTCATAGGCACTTTGCCTGGGCGGAAGCCCGGGATCTTGGCTTTACGTGCGGTCTGCTGCAGACGCTTGTTGACTTCGGTCTCGATGCGCTCAGCTGGCACGCCAATGGTCATGCGGCGCTCGAGAGCGGAAGTGTTTTCAACAGAAACTTGCATGGATATTCCTCGTTGCACAGACGTTAGCCGGCCGTTTCCGACCCCAGAATCAAGGGCAAGCATTCTAGTGGGTCAAACTCAAGAAGTCACCCTACCGAAGGAGGGTAAATACAGCGGAATGCAACCAGAGAAGTACAGGCGGAGAATTCCGCCCTCACGAGCTGTCTGGAACGCGGCTGATGCACACCTATATAAAGGAAGCGAAAGCGCGGCCGGACATCGATCCAGTCCCTGGAAACATACCGGACGAGCCCGCTATCGACAGAAAAAGACGGACCCGCACAGCGATGAAACCAATACTTCGAAACAAAAAAAGCCGCACGAGGCGGCTTTTTCTTTACCTTGGGACACTGGAGGCGCCTTCAAGGTCTGTAGCTGGTGCGGACGAAGAGACTCGAACTCTTACGCCTCGCGGCGCTGGAACCTAAATCCAGTGTGTCTACCAATTCCACCACGTCCGCGTGTGAAGCGCTTAAAGCAAAGGCGCCAGATTATGCATCTGGCGCCTTCTTCGAATATGGGGTGGACGATGGGGATCGAACCCACGACAACAGGAGTCACAATCCTGTGCTCTACCAACTGAGCTACGCCCACCATATTGCGTTGTAACCGACACACTCCATCAGAGTGCTACTTGTGCCAAAGCTGCCGTTAATGGCGCACCCGGCAGGACTCGAACCTGCGACCATCCGCTTAGAAGGCGGATGCTCTATCCAGCTGAGCTACGGGCGCTTATTTAATTTGCATCTTGCGAGTACAAATTAAGAGCTTTCAATCACGCTGAGCCGATCTGAACTCTACCTGACTTAATCAACCTTTCGACCTGATTCACCGCTTCCGGCTTATCGTGTCTGGGGTTGTGCCCGACAAGTGCGACGAATCTTATAGACGGTCCCGGGGGTCGTCAACACTTTTTTCTAAAAAATTCAGTTAATTAAAGGGCTTAGCTTATTAAGCGGACCAATCGCCTTTGCCCTTGCGTCAGGTCATGCGAGAATGCGCGCTCTTTTTCCCTCCCTTCCGATGGTTAATCACGCGTAATGACTGCAAAACTAATAGACGGCAAAGCGATCGCAGCCAACCTGCGCCAGCAGATCGCCCAACGAGTCGCCGAGCGTCGCGAGCAAGGCCTGCGCACGCCAGGCCTCGCGGTGATTCTGGTCGGCAGCGACCCCGCCTCTCAGGTTTACGTCTCGCACAAACGCAAAGACTGCGAAGAGGTCGGCTTCATCTCCCGCGCTTACGACCTGCCCAGCGAAACCACCCAGACCGAACTGACCGATCTGATCGACAGCCTCAATGACGATCCGGCCATCGACGGCATCCTGCTGCAATTGCCACTTCCCGAGCATCTGGAATCGAGCAGCTTGCTGGAGCGCATTCGCCCGGACAAGGACGTCGACGGTTTCCATCCTTATAACGTCGGTCGTCTGGCGCAACGCATTCCCCTGCTGCGGCCTTGCACACCCAAAGGCATCATGACGCTGCTGGAAAGCACCGGCGTCGATCTGTACGGCAAGGATGCAGTGGTCGTCGGCGCTTCCAACATCGTTGGGCGCCCGATGGCCATGGAATTGCTGCTGGCCGGTTGCACCGTGACCGTGACCCACCGCTTCACTCAGGACCTGGCCGGCCACGTCAGCCGCGCCGATCTGGTGGTCGTCGCCGCCGGCAAGCCGGGCCTGGTCAAAGGGGAATGGATCAAGGAAGGCGCCATCGTCATCGACGTCGGCATCAATCGCCAGGATGACGGCAAGCTGGTGGGCGACGTGGTCTACGAGACCGCCCTGCCCCGCGCCGGCTGGATCACGCCGGTCCCGGGCGGCGTTGGCCCGATGACCCGCGCTTGCCTGCTGGAGAACACTCTCTATGCAGCGGAAACGCTGCACGGCTGATCGACGCACTGCGCACAAGAAAACGGCACCCGAAGGTGCCGTTTTCTTATTGCTGCAGATAAGCCGCATACCCGCTTACTTCTTGGCTGCTTCCCAGCTCTTCAGCAGGTCCGAATACGCGATGGTTTCGCCCTTCGGTTTCTCGTTGGCCAGTTTGCGTTGTGGCGCGAGGAACTTGCCGCCGCTCTTCTCGGCCTTGCTGTACCACTCTTCAGCCGAGGTTTCCGGGTTCATCTTCGGCGCACAACCGCTGGCGTCCTGAACCTTGGAGCGCTCGATGCGGGTCATGATCGCGTCCTGATCCTTGGCCAGACCGTCGAGCGCCGCCTGTGCGGTTTTCTCGCCGGTCACGGCTTCGGCCACATGGCTCCACCACAGCTGCGCCAGTTTCGGATAATCCGGGACGTTGGTGCCGGTCGGCGACCATTGCACGCGCGCCGGGCTGCGATAGAACTCGACCAGACCACCGAGCTTCGGCGCCAGCGCGGTCATCTCCTTGGAGTTGATGTCCGACTCACGAATCGGCGTCAGGCCGACGATGGTTTTCTTCAGCGAGACCGATTTGGAGGTCACGAACTGCGCGTACAGCCACGCCGCATTGCGCTTCTTCTCGTCGGAAGACTTGAGGAAGGTCCACGAACCCACGTCCTGGTAGCCCAGCTTCATGCCATCCTTCCAGTACGGACCTTTAGGCGATGGCGCCATCCGCCACTTCGGCGTGCCGTCGGCATTCATTACCGGCAGGCCAGGCTTGGTCATGTCGGCGGTAAACGCGGTGTACCAGAAGATCTGTTGCGCGACATTGCCCTGAGACGGGACCGGGCCCGATTCGGAGAAGGTCATGCCCGCTGCTTCAGGCGGCGCGTAGGCCTTGAGCCAATCGATGTATTTCTGAGTCGCGTAAACAGCCGCCGGGCCGTTGGTGTCGCCGCCGCGGGTGATGCTCGAACCGACCGGATGGCAGTCCTCGACGCGAATACCCCACTCGTCCACCGGCAGACCGTTGGGCAGGCCTTTGTCGCCGCTGCCGGCCATGGAGAACCAGGCGTCCGTGAAGCGCCAGCCCAGCGACGGGTCTTTCTTGCCGTAGTCCATGTGGCCATAGACCTTCTTGCCGTCGATTTCCTTGACGTCTTCGCTGAAGAATTTGGCGATGTCTTCGTACGCCGACCAGTTGACCGGCACACCGAGGTCATAGCCGTACTTGGCCTTGAACTTCTCCTTCAGGTCGGGACGCTCGAACCAGTCGGCACGGAACCAGTACAGGTTGGCGAACTGTTGATCGGGCAGCTGATACAGCTTGCCGTCCGGCGCCGTGGTGAACGAGGTGCCGATGAAGTCTTTGATGTCGAGCGTAGGCGACGTGACTTTCGCGCCTTCAGGGCTGTTCATCAGATCGGTCAGCGACAGCGCCTTGCCGTAGCGGAAATGGGTACCGATCAGGTCGGAGTCGTTGACCCAGCCGTCATAGATACTTTTGTCCGACTGCATCGCCGTCTGCAGCTTCTCGATCACGTCACCTTCCTGCAGCAAGTCGTGGGTGACTTTGATGCCGGTGATTTCGGTGAAAGCCTTGGCCAGGGTCTTGGATTCGTACTCATGGGTGGTCAAGGTTTCGGAAACGACCTTGATGTCCATGCCGCGAAACGGCTCGGCAGCCTTGATGAACCACTCCAGTTCCTTGAGCTGGTCAGCATCGGACAGGGTTGTCGGCTTGAACTCGCTGGCCGCCCATTTCTTCGCGGCATCCTCGTACTGATCCGCCCACGCCGACACGCTCAGACCGCTGAGCATGACCATCGTCGCTACCGTCACACTATGTCGCAGCTTGTTTTTCTTATTGAACATAGACACCTCCAGTGTTGAATCTTATGTAGTCCCGCTTCTCGCATTTACCTTTGCAGGAGCGCGCTTGCCCGCGATTGCGGCGTGTCAGGCCACACACCTTTTGCGGACAAATCGCGTTCGTCCGAATGCGGCCCAGACCAAGCGCGCCCCTACGGTCGGTGCAATTGCTCTCTAACCCCAACGCATTACCACCAACAGCCAGACCAGGGACAGCCCGGAGGCGACCCAGATGCTCCAGTCGGTCGCGCCGATCACCAGCAAGTGCAGGTAGGCGCTGCCGAGAAGACCGATGAACAGCCGGTCGCCACGGGTGGTGGCGATCGGCAGGAAACCACGACGTTCGATGCTTGCCGAGCGCAGCTCCCAGGCGGTCATCGCAACCAGAATGGCGGCGATGGAACCGAAGAAGATCGCGGTCGGCAAGGTCCAGGACATCCACTCCATTTTTCCGACTCCTCAGACACGGCCAAGGGCAAAACCCTTGACCACGTGATTGCGAACGAACCAGATCACCAGCATGCCCGGCAGGATGGTCAACACCCCCGCTGCCGCAAGCACGCCCCAGTCGATCCCCGACGCCGATACGGTGCGGGTCATGACCGCCGCGATCGGTTTGGCGTTGACCGATGTCAGGGTCCGCGCCAGCAACAGCTCGACCCAGGAAAACATGAAGCAGAAGAACGCTGTCACACCGATCCCCGAGCCAATCAGCGGGATGAAAATCTTGCCGAAGAACTTGGGAAAGCTATAGCCGTCGATGTAGGCGGTTTCGTCGATCTCCTTCGGTACACCGGACATGAAACCTTCGAGAATCCACACCGCCAATGGCACGTTGAACAGGCAGTGCGCAAGTGCAACGGCAATGTGCGTGTCGAACAGGCCGATGGACGAATACAGCTGGAAAAACGGCAGCAGAAACACTGCCGGTGGCGCCATGCGGTTGGTCAGCAGCCAGAAGAACAGGTGTTTGTCGCCGAGGAAACGATAGCGTGAAAATGCGTAGGCCGCTGGCAGCGCAACGCTGAGCGAGATCACGGTATTCAGGCATACGTAGTAGAGCGAGTTGATGTAGCCGCTATACCAGCTTTCGTCGGTGAAAATCACCTTGTAGTTGGCCCAGGTGAAATCCTGCGGAAAAAGGGTCAGACCGCCGAGGATTTCGGTGTTGGTCTTGAAGGACATGTTCACCAGCCAGTAGATCGGCACCAGCAGAAACAGCAGGTAGATCCACAGCGGGATGATTTTTCTCAATGGCAGCTTTTCGCGCTTGTTCACGGGCCGCTCCTCAGTTCTTTTCGCCGTGGGTCATGGCGGTGTAGAACACCCACGACACCAACAGAATGATCAGGAAATACACCAGCGAGAATGCCGCCGCCGGCCCCAGGTCGAACTGGCCCAGCGCCATGGTGGTCAGCGTCTGGCTGAGGAAAGTGGTCGAGTTGCCTGGCCCGCCCCCGGTCAGCACGAAAGGCTCGGTGTAGATCATGAAGCTGTCCATGAAGCGCAACATCACCGCGATCAGCAGCACGCTCTTCATCTTCGGCAACTGAATGTGTCGGAACACTGCCCAATTCGAAGCCCGATCGATACGCGCCGCCTGGTAGTACACGTCCGGAATGGCCCGCAGACCCGAGTAGCACAGCAGTGCCACCAGCGAGGTCCAGTGCCAGACGTCGATCACCAGCACCGTTACCCAGGCGTCCGACGCGTTGGCTGCATAGTTGTAGTTGATGTGCAGAATGTTGTTCAGAAACCAGCCCAGCAGACCGATGTCGCCACGGCCGAAGATCTGCCAGATGGTGCCGACCACGTTCCAGGGAATCAGCAGCGGGATGGTCATCACGATCAGGCACACCGACGACCAGCGGCCTTTGGTCGGCATGGTCAGGGCGATGGCGATGCCGAGCGGAATCTCGATCAGCAGCACACAGCCCGAATAGATGAACTGGCGCAGCAGCGAATCATGCAGACGCGGATCCTGCAGCACCTGCTTGAACCAGTCGGCGCCGACGAAATAGCGACTGGACTGATCGAAGATGTCCTGCACCGAATAGTTGACCACGGTCATCATCGGAATGATGGCGCTGAACGCCACCAGCAGGAATACCGGCAGTACCAGCCACCAGGCTTTGTTGTTCTGTACCTTACTCATGGGGCACCTCGCTGGCCTGCGCGTGAGTCGCGGCGACTTCCAGCAAAAATTCATCGGCGTAGAGCATCAGCCACTGCGCCGGGAAGCTGATCCAGGCCTGGCCTTGCGGCACCGGTTTGTCCTCCTGCAGACGCACCTTGAGTGACTGACCGGCCAGGTTGAGGGTGAGGATCTTGTAGGTCCCCAGGTCCTCGACGTAAGTCACGTCGGCGCACATCGCGTCATCGAACGGGCCGTCCCACACGTGGACGAACTCCGGACGAATGCCGACCTTGAGCGTGCTCCACCGGGTCGCCGCCAGCTTTTGCTGCAGCGCGTCGGGCAAGGGCAGATGGATGCCGCCAAAACCGACGCCGCCCGCCTCGGGCCTGACCTCGATGAGGTTCATGCCAGGGCTGCCGATGAAATAGCCCACGAAGGTGTGATGGGGTTTTTCGAACAGCTCGCGGGGGGTGCCGAACTGCACGATCTGGCCGCCGTACATCACAGCGATCTTGTCGGCGAACGTCGACGCCTCCAGCTGATCGTGGGTGACGTAGACCATGGTGATGTTGAACTGCTCGTGAATCTGCTTGAGCTTGCGCCGCAGCTTCCACTTCAGGTGCGGGTCGATCACGGTCAGCGGTTCGTCGAACAGAATCGCCGAGACGTCATCACGCACCAGACCGCGGCCCATCGACACCTTCTGCTTTTCGTCCGCAGTCAGGCCCTTGGCCTTTTTCTTCAACAGCGGTTGCAGATCGAGGACGTCGGCGATTTCCTGCACTTTGGCCTGAATTTTCGTTTCTGCCATGCCCTGATTGCGCAACGGGAATGCCAGATTGTCGAACACCGTCATGGTGTCGTAGACCACCGGAAACTGGAAAACCTGAGCAATGTTGCGCTGCTCCGGCGACATGTCGTTGACCACCGTGGAGTCGAACATCACTTTGCCTTCCGACGGGCTGAGCAGGCCGGAAATGATGTTGAGCAAAGTCGATTTGCCGCAACCGGACGGCCCGAGCAGTGCATACGCGCCGCCCTGCTCCCAGATGTGGGTCATCTCACGGATGGCGTAGTCTTCCGGGCCCGAAGGCGCAGCGCTGTAACTGTGCGCGAGTTGTTGCAAGCGGATCTCGGCCATCAGGCAACCCTCGCCATGCGCAGGCCCGGCGCCTGGATGAGGCCGCCCTGCTGATCGAAAACGAACAATTTGTGAGTCGGGATGTACACGCGAATCGGCGTGTCGACGTCATACTCGTGCACGCCCGGCAGATGCAGCACCAGCGAGAAGTGCTCGTTGCGCACGTGAAGAAAGGTTTCCGAGCCGCTGATTTCAGCCAGTTCGACCGTGACTGCCAGCTCCAGATCGTCATCGTTGGACGGCACCAGACTCAGATGGCTCGGGCGCACGCCGAAACGGTATTCACCGTCACCGATCTTGCGCAGGTCCACGTTGAGCGGGAAATGCACGAAGTTGGCGAAGCTGACTTCGTTACCGTCAATACGCCCCGGCATCAGGTTGATCGGCGGCTCGGAGAACAGTTCGGCAGCCAGTACGGTCTTGGGCTGGTGATAGACCTCGGGCGTCTTGCCGTGCTGGATGAGCCGACCTTCGTGGAGGATGGTCGTGGTCCCGCCCAGCGCCAGCGCTTCGTTGGGTTCCGTGGTGGCGTAGACGGCGATGGTGTTGCGGGTCTCGAACAGCTGACGCATTTCCTGGCGCAGCTCTTCGCGCAGCTTGTAATCGAGGTTGACCAGCGGCTCGTCGAACAGGATCAGTTCGGCGTCCTTGACCAGCGCGCGGGCCATTGCCGTGCGCTGTTGCTGACCGCCGGAGAGTTCGAGGGGGTAGCGCGCGAGGAATTTTTCAATGCGCAGCATCTTTGCGGTTTCGCGTACGCGGCTGTCGATTTCGTCCTTCGACATCTTCGCCTGACGCAACGGCGAGGCGATGTTGTCGAACACGGTCATGCTCGGGTAGTTGATGAACTGCTGATAAACCATCGAGACATTGCGATGACGCACCGCGACCTGGGTGACATCTTTGCCATTCATCAGTACTCGGCCGCTGTCTGGCTTGTCCAGACCGGCCATCAAGCGCATCAGGCTGGTTTTGCCTGATAAGGTGCGCCCCAGCAATACGTTGAATGAGCCGGGTTCGAAGCTCAGCGAGGCATCGTCGATCCAGATCTGACCGTCGACGGCTCGGCTGACGTGCTCAAGCGTGAGAGACATGGCGTGCCCTTTTTATTTGTCTTGTTCAGGGGTGTAGCTGGTTCGGCCGCTGGCCGGGTCGTGACATTCGTCGACCGCTTGTTGGATAGCGACAATCGTGCCAATCCAGGTTCGCAAACGCGCCAGACAGCGAAACCATCGATCTAGAGCCTTCGCCGCGCAAAACGCCCGATACCGGGATTCGTTGGTGAACATAAGTGAACAGAAAATACTGAACACTTGAACAAAATGAACATTGACTTTGAACAATCGTGAACAACAATGGAGGGACGTTTCGGGCACGGATGCTCGGCATGAACGCCGTATCCCAAAAACAATAAAAGTACTCGGACGGAGCCATCTACATGGCCACACCAGGCGCATCCCTCGCTCACGACACCATCATTCAGGACTCCTGGGCCCGCTGCCGTCAGTTCGGCCTCGACCATCAGTCCCGTCCCGCTTTCGGCGGCCTTGCACAGCATCAGGTTTCCCAGTTGCTGGAGCGTCATCACTCGCTGGTGCAGACCACTCATCAACAGGTGCTGCCGTTTTACGAGAACATCCTCAGCAACTCCAATTGCCTGATTCTGCTGGCAGACCAGCAAGGCCAGGTGCTCAATTCGTGGGGCACCAAGCGTTTCGTCGAGGCCGACCAACAAATGGGCTTCGTCGCAGGCGCCAGCTGGCTGGAACAGGGCGTGGGCACCAATGCGATCGGCACCGCGCTGGCGTGTGAGCAGGCCGTTCACATTGAACACGATGAACACTTCCTCAAGGCCAACCGCTTCATGACCGGTTCCGCCGCGCCGATCTTCGATGCTTCACGGCGGATGATCGCCGTGCTCGATGTGTCCAGCGACAGCTTCCTGCCGCCGTCCCATACGCTGGGGATGGTGAAGATGATGAGCCAGACCATCGAAAACCGGCTGATCCTCGATCAGTTTCAGCACAGCCATTTTCAGCTGACGTTCAACACCGGCCTGAACAACCTGGACAGCCAGTGGGCCGGGCTGCTGGTCTTCGACGAGACCGGCCGCATCCTGTGCGCCAACCGCCGGGCCGATACGCTGCTGGGCGTGAGCCTGTTGCAGGCCAACATCGAAAACCTGTTCAAGGCACCCATCACGCACTTGCTCGATCAGTCGGAAGGCCAGCCCTTCGCGCTGCAAGCGTCCGGGCACAACCGCTTTCACTGCCTGCTCAAGCGTCCGAAGGCCCCCGTGCTGAAACTTCGCCCGGTGCCGACCCCGAAAAAACCTGACGCTAAAGACGTCGGCACGCCCGGTTTCGGCGATGAGAAAGTGGCGAAGGCTGCGAGCCAGGCCCAGCGCCTGCTGGAAAAGAATGTCCCGCTGCTGATCTTGGGAGAGACCGGCGCAGGCAAGGAGGTGTTCGTCAAGGCGCTGCACCGCGCAAGCTCCCGGGCCGCTCAGCCGTTCATTGCCGTGAACTGCGCGGCGATCCCGTCGGAGCTGGTGGAAGCCGAGCTGTTTGGCTACGAAAAAGGCGCGTTCACCGGCGCGCACCATAAAGGCAGCATCGGTCTGATCCGCAAGGCGGACAAAGGTACGTTGTTTCTGGATGAAATCGGTGACATGCCCCTACCCGTGCAAGCACGTTTGCTGCGGGTGTTGCAGGAACGATGCGTGCAGCCGCTGGGCAGCAGCGAACTGTTCCCCGTGGACATCCGGATCATTTCCGCAACCCATTGCTCATTGCGCGAACAGGTACAGAGCGGGCGCTTCCGGCAGGATCTGTACTACCGCATCAGCGGGCTGAACCTGGAGTTGCCGCCCCTTCGCGAACGCACCGACAAGGTCGCGCTGGTGCAGGCAATCTGGGAGCAGCATCGCGAGCCTCAACAGACCGCGGGCTTTGAGCCGTCCGTGCTGGCGTTGTTTGAACGACACCCTTGGCCAGGCAATCTGCGCCAGTTGAGTAACGTGATCCAGGTCGCACTGGCGCTCGCTGACGATCAGCCGATTTCGACCGAGCATCTGCCAGAGGATTTCTTTGCTGATCTGGAGCTGGAAAGCGACAGCGACGAGGCGCAGACAGCCTTCAACCGCAAGGCCGTGCTGAACACGCCGGAGGAGTTGAGCGAGTTGTTGCAGGCCGCGGGCGGGAATATTTCGCAGCTGGCCAAGCGGCTGGGGGTGAGCCGGAATACGCTCTACAAGCGGCTTCGGGAGCAGGGATTCTGATTCGGGGGGCGCAGCGTTTCCTGATCGTTCATACGCTTGCCGTGGTACGCCACCTGGGCGTTCTGCGTCGAATGTGACGCGGAGCGTCAGAAGATGCATTCCCACGCGGAGCGTGGGAATGATCAACGCGAAGCGTGGGAATGAGCAGACCCGACGCGACCGCGGGCAAGCACACGCCTACAGTTGGCATGTGATACCTGTACGAGCGCGCTTGCCCGCGATGGCTTTATATCAGACCCTGAAGATCAATCCGCCAATCGCCAGGTCGTTGCGCCCTTCCCGTCTTCCAGCACCACGCCCATGGCGGTGAGCTGATCGCGGATGCGGTCGGATTCGGCCCAGTTCTTGTCGACACGAGCCTGCAGGCGCGCGGCGATCAAGGCTTCCACCTCGGCGGCATCGACGCGACCTTCCGCACCCGCACGCAGGAAGTCGTCGGCTTCGAGCTGCAACACGCCCAGCACGCTTGCCAGTTGCTTCAAGCGTGCCGCGAGACCTGCCGCCGCGTTGACATCACTGTCGCGCAGGCGGTTGATCTCGCGGACCATTTCGAACAGCACCGCACACGCTTCGGGCGTGCCGAAGTCATCGTCCATCGCCGCCGAGAAACGCTCCACAAAGGCTTCGCCGCCGGCAGGTTCGGCAGCCGGAAGACCCTTGAGTGCGTGGTAAAACCGCTCCAGCGCACCCTTGGATTCTTTTAGGCTGTCTTCGGAATAGTTGATCGCGCTGCGGTAATGGCTCGACACCAGCAGGTAGCGCACCACTTCCGGATGGTATTTATCCAGCACGTCGCGAATGGTGAAGAAATTGTTCAAGGACTTGGACATCTTCTCGCCATTGATGCGGATCATGCCGCAATGCATCCAGGCATTGGCGTAAGTCTTGCCGGTGGCCGCTTCGCTCTGGGCGATTTCGTTTTCGTGGTGCGGAAACTCCAGATCGCTGCCGCCGCCATGAATGTCGAACGTCTCACCCAGGCAGCAGGTGGACATCACCGAGCACTCGATGTGCCAGCCCGGACGGCCGGGGCCCCATGGCGATTCCCAGCTGGGCTCGCCCGGCTTGACGCCTTTCCACAGGACGAAATCCAGCGGGTCGTCTTTCGCTTCGTCGACTTCGATCCGCGCACCGATGCGCAGGTCTTCGATCTTCTTGCGCGACAGCTTGCCGTAACCGAGGAATTTTCCGACGCGGTAGTACACGTCGCCATTGCCCGGCGCGTAGGCGTAGCCCTTGTCGATCAGGCTCTGGATCATGTCGTGCATACCGCCGATGTAGTCGGTGGCACGCGGCTCCATGTCCGGCTTGAGGATATTCAGGCGCGCTTCGTCCTCGTGCATCGCATCGATCATGCGCGCGGTCAAGGCGTCGAACGCCTCGCCGTTGTCGCGGGCGCGATTGATGATCTTGTCGTCTATGTCAGTGATGTTGCGCACGTAAGTCAGGTCGTAACCGCTGAAACGCAGCCAGCGGGTCACCAGATCGAACGCCACCATGCTGCGACCGTGGCCCAGATGGCAGTAGTCGTAGACGGTCATGCCGCAGACGTACATGCGGACCTTGTTGCCATCCAGCGGCTTGAAGACTTCTTTGCTCTTGGTGAGCGTGTTGTAGATCGACAGCACGTTGTGCCCCTTACAAGTACAGCATCAGGTCCAGGAATCGCGCAGGGTCACTGTGCGATTGAATACCGGCTTGCCCGGTTTCGAGTCCTTGATGTCCGCGCAGAAATAACCTTCGCGTTCGAACTGGAAACGGTCTTCCGGCGCGGCTTCGCCCAGCGACGGCTCAGCCCGACAACCGGTCAGGACCTGCAGGGAATCCGGGTTGATGTTGTCCAGGAACGTCTGGCCGTCCTCAGCCTTTTCCGGGTTCGCGGAGCGGAACAGGCGATCGTACAGACGCACTTCGCACTCGATGCTTTCAGCGGCCGGGACCCAGTGGATCACGCCCTTGACCTTGCGACCTTCCGGGTTCTTGCCCAGCGTGTCCGGGTCATACGAGCAGCGCAGTTCGACGATGTTGCCGTCGACGTCCTTGATCGCTTCGTCAGCGCGGATCACATAGCTGCCACGCAGGCGCACTTCGCCATTGGGCTCCAGACGCTTGTAGCCTTTTGGCGGCTCTTCCATGAAGTCATCGCGGTCGATGTAGATTTCACGACCGAACGGCAGTTTGCGCACGCCCAGCTCTTCTTTCTGCGGATGACGTGGCAGTTCGAGGTGATCGACCTTGTCTTCCGGGTAGTTGGTGATCACGACCTTCAACGGACGCAGCACGCACATGGCGCGCGGAGCGTTGGCGTCCAGGTCCTGACGGATGCTGAATTCGAGCATGCCGAAGTCCACCACGCCGTCGGAACGGTTGGTGCCGATCATTTCGCAGAAATTGCGGATCGACGCCGGTGTGTAGCCGCGACGGCGGAAGCCCGACAGGGTCGACATGCGCGGGTCGTCCCAGCCGTTGACGTGTTTCTCGTCGACCAGTTGCTTGAGCTTGCGCTTGCTGGTGATGGTGTAGTTCAGGTTCAGGCGCGAGAATTCGTACTGACGCGGCTTGCACGGCACCGGCAGGTTGTCGAGGAACCAGTCGTACAGCGGACGATGGCTTTCGAATTCCAGGGTGCAGATCGAGTGAGTGATGCCCTCGATGGCGTCCGACTGACCATGGGTGAAGTCGTAGATCGGGTAGATGCACCACTTGTCACCGGTCTGGTGGTGGTGAGCATGGCGAATGCGATACAGGATCGGATCGCGCAGGTTCATGTTCGGCGAGGCCATGTCGATCTTGGCACGCAGCACGCGGGCGCCGTCTTCGAACTCACCGGCCTTCATGCGGGCGAACAGGTCCAGGTTTTCCTCGACGCTGCGCTCGCGGAACGGGCTGTTCTTGCCCGGCTCGGTCAGCGTGCCGCGGTACTCGCGGGCCTGCTCGGGCGTCAGGTCATCGACGTACGCCTTGCCAGCCTTGATCAGCTCGACAGCCCAGTCGTGCAATTGATCGAAATACTGGGAGGCGTAACGCACTTCGCCAGCCCACTCGAAACCCAGCCATTTGACGTCGCTCTCGATGGCGTCGATGTATTCCTGGTCTTCCTTGGCCGGGTTGGTGTCATCGAAGCGCAAATGCGTGACACCGCCGAACTCCTGAGCCAGACCGAAGTTCACGCAGATCGACTTGGCATGACCGATGTGCAGATACCCGTTGGGCTCAGGCGGAAAGCGGGTCACGATCTTGGTGTGCTTGCCCGAATCCAGGTCCGCCTGCACGATCGGGCGCAGGAAGTTGGTTGGAATTGCAGGGCCTGCCTTTGAATTCGCAGCGGCGTCTTGAGTGGGCTTGCTCATAGGATCCTTGAAAACCTAACTGTCTTGGCCAGGGTAGGCCGAATAAATCAAAGCGCTTATCATAGCCGAACCTGTCAAGAGCCTGACAGCATGCTGTGACAAAACTGCCGGGAGGGGCGCCCGGCCCGTGCGGGCCGCCGGACGCAATCGCGACTACCCGGCAAGCGGCTACCCTCTGTAAACTGCGCGCCTGAGTCGAATCGGCGGCACCTGCAACCACGCTCAAGTAGCCCGACGCCACGATCGACACGTCCACCACGAATCAGACAAGAGCGATTTCGAACATGTCCAAAGTCAGACTGACCACCAATAAGGGCGAGATCGTCCTGCAACTGAACGCTGAAAAAGCGCCGTTGACGGTCGCCAACTTCCTTGAGTACGTGAACGCCGGTCACTACACCAACACGGTCTTTCACCGCGTCATCGGTAACTTCATGATCCAGGGCGGTGGTTTCGAGCCCGGCATGAAAGAAAAGAAAGACAAGCGCCCGAGCATCCAGAACGAGGCCGACAACGGCCTGCCGAACAAGAAGTACTCGGTGGCCATGGCCCGCACCATGGAGCCACATTCGGCATCGGCGCAGTTCTTCATCAACGTCGCCGACAACAGTTTCCTCAACCACAGCGGCAAGACAGTTCAGGGCTGGGGCTATGCCGTCTTCGGCGAAGTGATCGAAGGCCAGGATGTCGTCGATGCCATCAAAGGTGTCGCTACCACATCCAAAGCGGGTCATCAGGACGTGCCGGCTGAGGACGTGATCATCGAGAAAGCCGAGACCGTTGAGTGATACTGCTGATCTCCGATCTGCATCTGGAAGAAGAACGCCCGGACATCACCCGGGCGTTTCTGGATCTGCTGGCTGATCGCGCGCGTGGCGCCGAGGCGCTTTATATCCTCGGCGACTTCTTCGAAGCCTGGATCGGCGACGACGCCATGTCACCCTTCCAGCGCTCGATCTGCGAAGCCTTGCGCGCCCTGAGCGACAGCGGCACGCAGGTGTTCCTGATGCACGGCAATCGCGATTTCATGATCGGCAAAGCATTTTGCAAGGCCGCCGGCTGCACGTTGCTGCCCGATCCCAGCGTGGTACAGTTGAACGGCGAGCCGGTGTTACTGATGCATGGCGACAGCCTGTGTACGCGCGATGAAGCGTACATGCGCATGCGCCGCTATCTGCGCAATCCGCTGACGCTGTGGATCCTGCGCCACCTGCCGCTCGCCACCCGCCACAAGCTGGCGCGCAAGCTGCGCAGCGAAAGCCGCGCGCAGACCCGCATGAAAGCCAATGACATCGTCGACGTGACGCCTGAAGAAGTCCCGCGAATCATGAGCGAATCCGGCGTGAAAACGTTGATTCACGGCCACACTCATCGCCCTGCCATTCACAAGCTGCAGATCGGTGACGAGACCGCCCAGCGCATCGTGCTCGGCGACTGGGATCGTGAAGGATGGGCGCTGCAAGTCGATGAGCAGGGCTTCCAGCTGACCTCGTTCGCCTTCGCGCCGCAACAGCCGCTGGCCTTGCCAGCAAGCTGATCAGCACCCCATCGCACCGCACTTCTGATCCGGCCTGCAGCCGGTCAGGCCGGTGGCTTGCTTGAACGCCGATGCCGATCGGTCAATTTGGCGATTAGCGGCACCTCAAAAAAGACGCTCTAGCCTGCACTTCACAAAGAATTGCCCTACACTCCCAGGTAACAACAAGAAAACACAAAGGGGACGCATCATGATCGATCAACGTATGACTCATCGCTGCATGCTCGCTGAAATCGCCTCGGGGGAGGACATTCAGAGCGGCAGACCGACCCAGACCCTGCAGACACTTCTGCTCGTCGGTTTTGTCACTCGGCAACCGAGCCGCGACCGGACCTTCGCCCACCTTGCCCTGACCGAAGCCGGTCATCGATATCTGGCCGGGTTGTGGCATTGAGATAGCGGCAGGCTCCTCAGGGATCTATACTCCCGCGCCTGTTTTTGTCTCTGAGGACCTCACCATGGCCGACGCCAATCTCGACCACACTCTGAACCTGCTGACGCACCTGCGCGGCATCCTGGTCGCGCTGGGAGAAGCCGAACAGGTTCCCGAGGAAAGTCATGCGCTGTTTCTGGAGCGCTATGACGAATTGATCAGCCTGCTGCCGCAAGAGCCGATCGAAAGCCAGTATCTGGGTCAGGACCTGCTCTGCCAGGTGATCCAGCGCTACCCGCAGATCGCGCATCTGGTGCCCCGCGACCTGCTTTGGTATTTCGGCGGCGACTGCCTGCATTTCATGCCTGACGAAGAAATCGACCTGTACACGGCCCTGGAAGAGCGTCGCTACGAGGCCGAGCAGAACGAAGAGCCGTTCGACTGGAATCAGGAAAAACAACTACTGGCGATGGGTCAGGACGCGCCGAAACACTGATCCGTAACGCCGGGAATACCGGCAGGATCGCGTTGACCTGAGAGGTCAACGCGATCCTGCTCCTTCCGCAACCTGCTTCAACAGCACCCCATGCGCACTCGGAAACACCTCTCGGTCCACCAGCTCGGACACCTGCACCGGCTTGGGGAACAGTTTCTTTTCGACGAACAGATCGTCCACGCCCTGCAGCGCGGTGATATCCGACTGTTCCAGCGGCAACAGTGATTCGATCCCCCAACTCTGCAGTCGTTGCGACACAGCCAACGGTACGTTGTTGGCCGTGGAAAAGACCTGGGCGTATTGCTCGGGATTGGCCTTGGCCCACTCGAATGCCTTGGCCAGGCGTTGCAACACATCGTTGAGCGCCTGACGCTTGACCTTATCGGCCAAAGCGGCGTCCGACGCGGTGATGAACGTCAGTCCGGTGTTGATCCCCTCTCCGCTCATCAAGAGCCGCGCACCGCTTTCCTCGGCGAACGCCTGATAAATGCCGAACGTCGCCCATGCATCGATCTTGCCGGCATGGAACGCCGACAGCGCGTCGGTGGGCATGACGAAACCGATGTTCACGTCCGATTCCTTGACCCCGGCATTTTCCAGCGCGCGAATCAGCAGGTACTGGGAAATACTGCCTCGCGCAGACGAGATCGACACGCTACGGCCTTTTAGGTCCGCGATCGTTTTGATGTCTGAATCCTGCGGCACGAGGATGCCGATGCTGCGACCCTGTCCACGCCTGACCGCGACGATCCGCAACGGCGTGCCGCCCGTGGCCGCAGCCAGAACCGGCGTGTCGCCAGCCGGAGCCAGATCGACGGCGCCTGCGCGCAAGGCTTCGAACAAGGGCGCAGCGCCCTGAAAATTGGCCCATTCGATCTGGTACGGCGCTCCGTCAAAGGCCTTCGACGCTTCAACGATGGTGCGCAAGCCTTTGGCCTGATCGCCCAGGATCAGCTCGACCTTCGACCAGTCAGTGGCCTGTGCGGCGGAGGCCTGCCGTGGCCCGGGCTCGTCGCATCCGGCCAGCAGCGTGAGCGCGATAGAACACAGCACGGCGATGACGCGACGGGCTTGCCCCCTGTTGAAACGTCCCATGAATCGACTTCCTTGCAGACAGCGGAGAGGCAGGACTGGCGCAAGACGTCGCCAACCCTGTTGAGGAATGCCAGCGTAATGGCATAAGAAAGCCAAGTGAAATTCCTCTTGGAGATAAGCTAATGCTTAATTATTTTGATCTTATGACCAGTTTTAATGCGTTATTTTTATAATTAGCTTAGTGCCAAATCGAATTTCACACCGCTGCCTCATGCCCCTATGTTGCGTGGATGCTCACGCGCGAACGCCCGCGCGTGCGGCCATCAGTCAATCCAACACAGCACAAGGAATCGTTCATGAGCGTCGAATTCATTGGCTACATAGCCACTCAACCGGGATCGGAAATCCACCCCCGCAGTGGCGAGACGATTCAACCCGAATACGTGGAGAAGGTTGCGCGGGCCCACGAAGAAGCGGGATTCGATCGCGCACTGGTCGCCTATCACTCCAACAGCCCCGACAGCGCATTTGTCGCAGCGCATGCCGCGAGCGTGACGCGAAAACTGAAGTTTCTCATCGCTCACCGCCCCGGTTTCATTTCGCCCACCGTCGCTGCCCGGCAATTCGCCACGCTGGACGTGTTCAACAGCGGACGCATCGCGGTGCATATCATCACGGGCGGTGACGATCAGGAATTGCGCGCCGACGGCAGCTTTATCGGCAAGGATGAGCGCTATGCGCGTACCGACGAATACCTGAGCGTGGTGCGGCAGGAATGGACAGCGGAAAAGCCGTTTGACCACAAAGGCACTTATTATCAGTTCGAGGGTGCGCACTCGCTGGTCAAATCCCCGCAGAAGCCGCACATCCCGGTGTATTTCGGCGGCGCATCGCAAGCGGCGATCGAAGTCGCGGGCAAGCATGCCGATGTCTACGCGTTGTGGGGCGAAACGTACGAGCAAGTCAGAGACATCGTCAAACAGGTTCGCGCAGAGGCTGCCAAGCACGGCCGCACGGTACGTTTCAGCCTGTCACTGCGCCCCATTCTGGCTGACACCGAGGAAAAAGCCTGGGCCCGCGCCGACGGTATCCTCGAACGGGCGAAAGCCTTGGCTCAAGCGTCCGGTTTTCAACGCCGCGAGCCGGCCAACGAAGGATCGCGCCGGTTGCTGGACGCCGCCGCCAAAGGAGCGCGACTCGACAAGCGCCTGTGGACAGGAATCGCCGGACTGCTGGGCGCCAAAGGTAACTCCACCTCGCTGGTCGGGACGCCGGAACAGGTCGCCGAGGCGCTGCTCGATTACTACGACCTGGGCATCACGACGTTCCTGATCCGCGGCTTCGACCCGCTCGACGATGCCATCGACTACGGCAAGAAGCTCATTCCGCTGACCCGCGAACTGGTGGCCAGGCGTGACCGGGAGAACGAGAAGGTGGCTTGACCGCATTCACGCCCTCGCCTGACCCTGATCGTTTCTGGCGCCAACACATTCGCGAATTGGAAGGTCAGGCGATGGAGTTTTCGTCGCCTGCCCCGCCACGCTCACTCCTGGTACGCGGTGCCGTGCCGATCCAGCTCGCGGATCAAGGCATTCCAGTGGCGTGCCACGCCGGGGCCCGTGCCGCTTTTAAAGACTTTGGCTTGTTCTTCGACTTTCCTGACCACGTCTTCCGGCGGGAAAATCAGCTCGGCATTGCCGGCCGATTGGGCGGCAATCTGTATGTTGCAGGCGTATTCCAGGTTATGCAGCAGCTGAAACGCATGCTCCACACTCAGGCCTGCCGTGAGCAGACCGTGGTTGCGCAGAATCATAACGTTCTTGTCGCCCAGGTCGGCCACCAGGCGCTGGCGCTCGCCCAGATCTTGCGCAATGCCTTCGTAGCCGTGATACGCCACACGCCCCGAAAAACCGAGCGAGTGCTGCGAGATCAGTAACAGCCCGTCTTTCTGGGCAGACACCGCAACGCCATCCCGTGTGTGGGTGTGCAAGACCGCTTGCAGATCAGGACGCGCTGCGTGAATGGCACTGTGAATCACATAGCCTGCGTGGTTGATGCCCAGACCGGTCGGGTCATCGACGATGGTGCCGTCGATGTCCACCTTGACCAGATTGGAGGCTGTGATTTCGTCGAACAGCAGGCCGAATGCGTTGATCAGGAAATGCTCGTCCGGCCCCGGAACCCGCGCCGAAAAATGCGTATAGATGTGGTCGGTCCATCGTTTAAGCGCAGCGATGCGGTAGGCCGCGGCCAGCTTGACACGCACCTCCCACTCTTCGGCACTGACCCGGTCGCGCACATGGGTTGAACCGGTTTGGACGGGCAAACTACTGACGTTGCTCATGCATGACTCCCTGATGATCCGATACAGATGTATCAAAGGAGCCTAAGCGCTTGGAAAAATCTTTTAAAATCACATTTTAGTCTAAGCTAATTATCAATATTTTTTATTATGCGGCCAGTCCTTCACCCGTCTGCAGATTGTCACGCTGCGTTTTGCGATTGCTTCAGCGAGCCAGCCACCAGACTGCCGAACGAGGCGACCGGCCCTTGCAGGTTGCCCAGAAACCGGGGATACATCAGCCACAGATCCATGACCGGTTTGAAGTCCTTGAGCGGCAGGACCGCCAGCAGATCGCGATGGACGCTACGCTCCAGCAAGGGACGCGGCACCAGCCCCAGGCCCATGCCGTCGGCCACCAGCCCCAACTGCAATTCGGTGCCGAAGGTCTCCAGATTGACCTTCAGACTCAGCCCCTGATCGGTCAGGGTGCGTTGCAGGCCTGCGCGAAATCCGCAGCCATCGGGATTGAGTACCCAGCCCTGTTCGTAACAGTCGGCCAACTTGACCGGCTTCTTCGGCACGGCGCTCCTTTCGCAAACGACCACCAGCTCCATCTTGCCGATGGATTCGCCGATGATGCCCTCAGGGAAAATCTTGCCGGCCGGGAACAGCGCCGCAGCGGCGTCCAGCTCACCGTTCTCGATCTTGCCGATCAAATGGCTGCCCCAGCCGGTGACCACTTGCGCACGCAGGTCGGGAAATTGCCCACGCAGGTGTTTGAGGGCGTCAAGCAGCACCACGTCGCCGATGGTCTGCGGCACACCAAGACGCAACAGGCCGCTGGGCGGCGTGTCACTGGCCACCAGCTCACGCAATGAATCCATTTCCCGCAGGATCGCCAGACACTTCTGATACACCTGCGTGCCCATGGGGGTCGGCTTCAGCGGCTTGGTGTTGCGGTCGAACAGCTCGACGCCCAACGCTTGCTCGAAGTTCTGCACGCGACGGGTGATCGCAGGCTGGGTCAGGTCCAGCAACTCGGCGGCATGGCTGATCGACTGGCAGCGAATCACAGCCACGAAGGCATCGATATCATCAATTTTCATTCAGATCGCACATGGAAAAATAGGAAGGAGATAGGCAAAAAGCATAATTCCAATTGCGGCCTCTGGATAGTGCGGCCCGCCCTGAACACCCTGCCCAAGGGTTATCAAATGCCTTTTCGTTATAACCTAATCATCAATAATTAGCATATTAAGCACGCGGATTATGCTTATATTGATCATCCTCAACTGCCCGGAGCCGACATGACTCACCCTCGACACCCTGAACGACTCAGGGCCTTCATTGGCGCTCTGGCTGAATTGATCGATGGCAATCCCCGCGAGGGTGATCTGCTGCATCGCGGCGGCAAACTGCTCGGGCAACTGGTCAGCCACGACGACTGGCTGCCGGACGAGTTCGCCGTGCCTGACCCTGTGCGCTACCAACAATTTCTGCTGCACGCCGACTCGCGCCAACGTTTCTCCATCGTCAGTTTCGTCTGGGGACCGGGTCAAAGCACGCCGATTCACGACCATCGCGTCTGGGGCCTGATCGGTATGTTGCGCGGCGCCGAGTATTCTCAAGGATTCGCGCGCAGCGCCGATGGCCGGCTCGAACAGCAAGGGGCGCCGATCCGCCTTGAACCCGGCCACGTCGAAGCCCTCTCGCCTCGCAGCAATGACATTCATCAGGTGAGCAACGCGTTCGACGACCAGGTGTCCGTCAGCATCCACGTCTATGGCGCCAACATCGGCGCCGTGAAGCGTGCCGTCTACCAACCCGACGGCAGCGAAAAACTGTTTATTTCCGGCTATTCCAACGCCTATCTCCCGAACATCTGGGATCTGTCCAAAGAGAACCAAGCCCAATGACTCAAAGCACAAGATCGTTCAGCGACATCCGTAAAGCCCTGTTGGCGCGGGAGGAAGTCGCGCTGGTGGATGTGCGCGAGGAGGCGCCTTTCGCCGAATCTCACCCGCTGTTCGCCGCCAACATTCCCCTCTCCAAACTGGAACTGGAGGTCTTTTCCCGCATCCCACGTCGCGACACGGCCGTCACGCTCTATGACAATGGCGAAGGCCTGGCCGAGGTGGCGCTGGAGCGGCTGACATCGCTGGGCTACAGCAACGTGAAGCTGCTCGAAGGCGGACTGCAGGGCTGGGGCGACGCCGGCGGCGAGCTGTTCATCGACGTCAACGTGCCAAGCAAGGCGTTCGGCGAGCTGGTCGAGCATCACCGGCACACGCCGTCGCTGGCGGCCGAAGAAGTCAAACAGCTGCTCGATGCCAAGGCCGATGTGGTAGTGCTGGACGCGCGCCGGTTCGATGAATACCAGACCATGAGCATTCCCACCGGTGTCAGCGTGCCCGGCGCCGAACTGGTCCTGCGCGCGCGCGAGCTGGCGCCGGATCCCAAGACCCGGATCATCGTCAATTGCGCAGGTCGCACCCGCAGCATCATTGGCACCCAGTCGCTGGTCAACGCGGGCCTGCCCAACCCGATCTCGGCGCTGCGCAATGGCACCATCGGCTGGCTGCTGGCAGGCCAGACACTGGATCATGGCCAGTCGCGCCGCTTTCCCGAGGTCAAAGAGGCAACCCGGCAAACCGCGCGTTCCGATGCGCGTCATGTCGCCGACCGTGCCGGCGTCAAGCGCGCCAGACGCGCCGAACTGAAAGCCTGGCAGGCTGATACCGCGCGCACCACGTACCTGTTCGATGTGCGCACGCCGGAGGAATATGAAGCCGGTCACGTGCCGGGCGCGCGCTCGACACCGGGCGGGCAGCTGGTGCAGGAGACCGATCACTACGCCAGCGTGCGCGGCGCACGTATCGTGTTGGTGGATGACGACGGCGTGCGGGCGAACATGTCGGCCTCATGGCTGGCCCAACTGGGCTGGGAAGTGTTCGTGATCGATGACCTGCGAGCAGGCGACTTCAGCGAAAAAGGCGCCTGGAATGCGCCCGTCCCCACACCTTGGCAAGTGGAAGAAATCACCGCCGACACCCTGCGCCAATGGCAGCAGCATGCCGGTGTGGCCGTGCTCGACTTCACCGCCAGCGCCAACTACGTGAAGCAGCACATCCCCGGCGCCTGGTGGACCTTGCGCGCCGACCTGTCCAATGCCCTGCGTAAAATTCCTGCGGCCGAGCGCTACGTCCTGACGTGCGGGAGCAGCAAGCTGGCGCGTCTGGCGGTGCCCGAAGTCGAGGCGCTGACGGGCAAGCCGGTATTTTTACTCAAGGACGGTACCGCCAGCTGGATGGCTGCCGGGTACGAGCTCGAACAAGGTGAAACCCATCTGGCCTCCCCGCGCATCGACCGCTATCGTCGGCCCTATGAAGGCACTGAGGCACCCCGCGAAGCCATGCAGGCGTATCTGGACTGGGAGTTCGGTCTGGTCGAGCAGTTGGGTCGAGACGGCACACACGGTTTCCACGTGATCTGACGCTCTGAGCAGAAGGCTGCATGAGCGCCTGCCGCGATGTAAGGCTCACTCCCACAGAGATCTCCGGGTATTCCCGAACGCTCCGGCCACGCCCAACTCCTGTAGGAGCGCGCTTGCCCGCGAAGACTGGTTTCCAGCCGAAGCATCTCCGGCGGGCACACCGGCCAATCGCGGGCAAGCGCGCTCCTACGGGGGTACTCGGGGCTGACGGGTATCGAGCCAGGGCACAAACCTGTGGGGCAAGCTTGCTCATGAACGCTGACTTCCAGACGCTACATCTCTACAGCATGCACCGACCTCTTCCCGGCTGAAGCCGGTCCTACAGACGCTGCGAGCTTTTCGTAGGACCGGCTTCAGCCGGGAAGCGTCGGGCGTCACGCCATTGATCGAGGGGCTGTTAAAGACAGTTGGTTCACTCCCACAGAGATCTCCGGGTATTCCCGAACGCTCCGGGCACGCTCCACTCCCGTAGGAGCGCGCTTGCCCGCGAAGACTGGTTTACAGCCGAAGCATGTCCGGCGGACACACCGGCCAATCGCGGGCAAGCGCGCTCCTACGGGGGTACTCGGGGCTGACGGGGTATCGAGCCAGGCCACAAACCTGTGGGGCAAGCTTGCTCATGAACGCTGACTTCCAGACGCTACATCTCTACAGCATGCACCGACCTCTTCCCGGCTGAAGCTGGCCC
>NZ_FNYJ01000002.1:104340-159157 GCF_900108875.1 Pseudomonas sp. NFR16
TTGCCCGCGAAGACTGGTTTCCAGCCGAAGCATCTCCGGCGGACACACCGGCCAATCGCGGGCAAGCGCGCTCCTACGGGGGTACTCGGGGCTGAACGCGCAGCGCAAAGCCCTGCGACGTGAATATCCAACCTTAATTAAATGCATTACTTTTATATTGCAATCAAACAAAATCAAGCAAATACATAATTAGCATATAACCAAAAGATACTTCTCATACGTTTCTTATAGGCTTAAGGTCATAACTTTAGCCGACCCCTTCTCCAGGCGGAGGCCGCGAATTTCTTGTCCAAGCCTGGAGACACCCACCAATGTCCGCTCTCCCCCGATCCCTGCTGCGCGCCAGACATCTGCTGCTCGGCGCAGCGCTGGCCGTGTCGTTGAGCCAGACCGCCTTCGCAGCCGACGCCTTGCAACCGCTGCTGGTGGCCAATCAGAAATCGGCGCTCAAGGTCTTGCTGGAAGTGTCCGGCGAACTGAAAGACGTGCCGTATGAGATCAAGTTTTCTGAATTTCCCTCTGCCTCGCCGCTGGGCGAAGCCCTCAACGCAGGCGCGGTGGACATCGGCGCGCTGGGCGATGCGCCGTACGTATTCGCACTGGGCGCCGGCGCTTCGCTGAAGGTCATCAGCATCACCCACGTCAACGGCCGCTACACCACCGCTCTGATCGTGCGCAACGATTCGCCGATCAAGTCGGTCGCCGATCTCAAAGGCAAACGCATCGTCACCGGGCGCGGGTCCATCGGGCACTACCTGGCCATTCGCGCGCTGGATGAAGCCGGGCTGAAAACCAGCGATGTCAGTTTTGTCTATCTGCTGCCGAGTGAGTCCCGGCTGATCCTCGACAACGGCGACGCCGATGCCTGGGCGACCTGGGCGCCCTACACCACAGTCGCCACCCAGAATGGCGCGCGTATTTTGCCCAACGGCCCGGACCTGCTGACCAACCATTCCTACGTCGCTGCCACCAGCAAAGCCATCGCCGAGAAGCGCGTGCAGCTGGATGACTTCGTCGTCCGCCTGGATCGCGCCTATCGCTGGGTCAACGACCATCCCAAGGAATACGCCGCCGCACAGGCCAAGGTCACCGGCCTGCCGCTGGAAGTCCACGTGGCCGTCAATCAGGACACCCACATGGAACGGGTGAGCATCGACGACAGCGTGATCAAGGGCTTGCAGAACACCGCCGACATCTATGAGCGCGAGGGCATCCTCAACAAGCACGTCGACGTGTCCAACGGCTTCGACCCCGAATTCAACGCCATTCGCCTGGCCGCCGAACAGGCCGCCACGCAGAACAATCCGCAAGCGGCGCGCTAAGCGACCGAAGGAGCGCATCTGATGAGCAATTCCCGTCAACTCAAATTCGGCGCCATGGTGCATGGCGTGGGGCATGGCTGGGGCGAATGGCGCCACCCGGATGCGCAGGCCGACGCGAGCACCCATTTCGAGTGGTACAAAGGCCAGGCAAGGCTGGCGGAGGACGCGAAGTTCGATTTCGTCTTCATCGCCGACAGCCTGCATATCCACGAGAAATCCAGCCCGCACTACCTCAACCGCTTCGAGCCGCTGACCATTCTTTCGGCGCTGGCGGCGACCACGTCGAAGATCGGCCTGGTGGCGACGGTCACCGTCAGTTACACAGAACCGTACCAGGTCGCCCGGCAGTTCTCTTCACTGGATCACATCAGCGGCGGACGTGCCGGCTGGAACGTCGTCACCTCGTGGCTCAGTGGCACCGCCGAGAATTTCAGCAAGGCCGAACATCCGCCTCACGCGGTGCGCTACCGCATCGCCAAGGAACATGTGTCGACGGTCAAAGGGCTCTGGGATTCCTGGGAAGATGACGCCTTCACCCGCAACAAGCAGACCGGCGAGTTTTTCGACCGCGACAAATTGCATGCGCTGAATCATCGCGGCGAGTTCTTCCAGGTCAAAGGCCCGCTGAACATCGCCCGCTCCAAACAGGGGCAGCCGGTTCTGTTTCAGGCCGGAACGTCAGAGGACGGGCGCAACTTTGCCGCCGAATATTCCGATGCCATCTTCGTGCACGCCGAGTCGTTCGAAGACGCCCAGGCTTATTACACCGACCTCAAACGTCGCGCTGAAGCGTTTGGCCGCAATCCGGACACCCTGTCGATCCTGCCCGGCATTCGCCCCATCGTCGGGCGCAACGCCGAAGAGGTCGAGCATCGCTATCAACAGGCCGTCGAACTGGTGAGCATCGAGGACGCCATTGTCGCCCTCGGCCGGCCGTTCAACGACCATGACTTCAGCCAGTATCCGCTCGACGCGCCGTTCCCGGAGTTGGGTGATCTTGGGGCCAACAGCCAGAAAGGTGGCTCCGATCGCATCAAGCAGCAGGCGCGTGAACATCGTCTGACGCTGCGTCAGGTGGCGCTCGACTTTTCCCGGCCACGGCGCGAATTCGTCGGTACGCCTGAGCAGGTGGCCGATCAGATTCAGCACTGGTTCGAGAACGGCGCAAGCGACGGTTTCATCATCAACTCGTTGCTCCCCGACGGCCTGAAATACTTCACCGAACTGGTCATCCCGGTCCTGCAGAAACGCGGACTGCAGCGAAGCGAATACACCGGCACGACCCTGCGCGAACATTTCGGGCTGCCGTTTCCGGTCAACCGCTATACCGCCGCCCGAGCGTCGACTGCGCCTGTGCAAACCACCGACAGACAGACACAGGTTCCGGCATGAACGCAGGATTGAAACCGGCCACAGCTGCAGGCGTCGAATCCGATGACGCATTCCTTCTGCGTTTGCAGGGAATCAGCCGGCAGCTGGCAGAAACCGCCGCGCATTACGACGAGACAGGCGAGTTCCCACACGACAATTTCCGTTTGCTGCATGAGCACGGACTGCTTGGCCTGACCGTCGAAACCGCGCTCGGTGGCGGCGCGGCCGACTTGCGCCAGGCGCAACGGGTCATCAGCGCCGTGGCCAGGGGTGAACCGTCGACAGCGCTGATTCTGGTGATGCAGTACATCCAGCACACGCGTATCCGCGACGTCAGAAACTGGCCAGAGCACCTGCGCCGTCGGGTTGCGCTCGACGCCGTCAACGAGGGCGCGCTGATCAATGCCCTGCGCGTCGAGCCGGATCTGGGCTCACCCTCGCGCGGCGGCCTGCCCGCCACCGTGGCGCAGCGAACCGCCGAGGGCTGGCGGATCAACGGCCGGAAAATCTACTCCACCGGCAGCCATGGCCTGACCTGGTTCAACGTCTGGGCGCGCAGCGACGATACCGACCCTGCCGTCGGCGTCTGGCTGGTGCGCAAGGACACCCCCGGCGTGCGTATCGTCGAAGACTGGGATCATCTGGGCATGCGCGCCACGTGCAGCCATGAAGTGATCTTCGAGGACGTGCTGGTGCCGCTCGATCACGCGGTCAACACCAGTCCGTGGACGGCGCCGCAGCCGGAGCTGGACGCCAACGGCGTGCTCTGGATGGCGGTGTTGATGGCTTCGGTGTACGACGGTGTCGCGCAATCGGCGCGGGAGTGGCTGGTGCAGTTCCTCGAAGAGCGCAAGCCCTCCAACCTCGGCGCGTCGTTGTCGACTCTGCCGCGCTTTCAGGAGCTTCTCGGCCACATCGACACCCTGCTGTTCGCCAACCGCACGCTGCTGGATTCGGCAACCCACGGCCTGACCCCGGCAAGCCATGCCGCGCAGATCAAATACCTGGTGACCAGCAACGCCATCCGGGCGGTCGAGCTGGCCATCGAAGCGACCGGCAATCCTGGGCTGTCGCGCAGCAATGCCTTGCAACGGCATTACCGCAACGTGCTGTGCGCTCGGGTGCACACGCCCCAGAACGACGTGGTTTTGCAAGGCGTGGGGAAAGCCGCGTTCGCGGCGCGCAAGGCTCAGGACTGAGTCTTGCGCATCTGATCACGGTCGAGGGCCGAGTCAGTCCAGTATCAGCGGCGGGTCGAACGCGGTGATTGCGGGCAACGGCCCGCGCCACTTCTCGACCTCCACGAATGCTGTCTGCGCCGAACAGCCCTGAGACAGGCTCGATGAGCCGACATCTTCCGTCACGACGTTCGGGTTGCCATGGACTTCCAGGCTATGAGAGAGGCCTTTGCTCAGCGGATCGAACCAGGCGCCAGTCGCAATCTGCGCGACGCCGGGACGAATGTCATCCGACAGAATGACCCCTGCCAGGAACGCCCCGCGCGGGTTGAACACCCTCACCACGTCGCCCTCGTCAATCCCCCTCGCTTGCGCATCCTGCCGATTGAGCGTCAACGGCTCACGCCCCTGCACCTTTGAGGCCTGACTGTAAGCGCCATGATCGTACTGGCTGTGCAGGCGGGTTTTCGGCTGGTTCGACAACAAGTGCAGCGGCAGTGACCCGACAGGCTTGTCCAGCCAGACCGGATGGCCGGGACAGTCCTGATAACCGAAACCTGCGATCGTCTCGCTGAAGATTTCCAGCCTGCCGGACGGCGTCGGCAGCGGATTGCCCTCGGGATCATCACGAAAGGATTTGAGCAGTACGGTATCGCTTTCCGGGTAATCCACCTCGAACAGGCCGTCACGCCAGAACTGTTCGTAATCGGGCAACGTGACTGCAAAACTGTCGACGCGCTGGCGCGACTCCTCATAGATGAAGCGCAGCCACTGAGCGGCATCACGACCTTCGGTGAACACCTGCTCGAAGTGCAGACGTTGCGCCAGCGCCGCCAGGATCGAGTAATCGTCACGCGCCTCGCCTATCGGCTCGATGGCCTTGCGCATGGCGATCATGAAACGGTCGGAGGCCGCGCTGCCGATGTCATCGCGCTCAAGGGCGGTAGTGGCCGGCAGCACAATATCGGCGTATTTCGCCTGAGCCGTCCAATACTGCTCATGGACGATGATCGTTTGCGGACGTTGCCAGGCGTTCAGCAGGCGATTGAGGTCCTGATGGTGATGGAAAATATTGCCGCCCGCCCAGTACACCAGGCGGATGTTCGGATAATGCAGGCGTCGGCCGTTGTAATCGAAGGGTGCGCCCGGATTGAGCAGCATGTCGGTGACCCGCGCCACCGGAATGAAGTCCTTGACCGGGTTCACGCCCTGAGAAAACCTTGGCCCTGAAAACGCCTTGCGCCCGCTGCCGGTGTTGTTCATGCAGCCATAACCCAGACCGAACCCGCCGCCCGGCAGACCGATCTGCCCGAGCAGTGCCGCCAGCGTGACGGTCATCCAGAACGGCTGTTCGCCAGCCTGCGAGCGCTGCAACGAATACGCGACGTTGATCATCGTGCGCTTGCTCGCCATTTCACGCGCCAGACTGACGATGCGCGAAGCGGGAATGTCCGTCAGACCCTGCGCCCACGCCGGCGTTTTCGGCACGCCATCGGCGTGACCGCGCAGGTACTCGATGAACCGCTCATGACCAACGGTGTAACGACGCAAAAATGCCTCATTGTGCAGCCCTTCGTCGACCAGCACCCAGCACAGCGCCATCATCAGCGCGGTATCGCTGCCAGGACGTACCGCCAGCCACTCGTTATGTTCCGGGCCCTGTAAATCGCTGCGCAGCGGGCTGACATTGACGAAGCGCACGCCGGCCTCCGACATGCCCTGAATCCCTTGACTGACCAGATGATCACTCGCCCCGCCGGGGCTGCACTGAGCGTTTTTGACGGGCAGCCCGCCAAACGCCACGAACAGCTCGCAGTGGCGCGCCATGTTCTGCCACGACGTATGCGCGGCCAGCAGCCAGTCCATGTTGCCGACGATGTGCGGCATCAACACCCGCCCGGCGCCCAGGCTGTAGCTGTCGACGCTGTAGACGTAGCCGCCAAATCCGTTGAGGAATCGATGCAGCTGGCTCTGTGCATGGTGAAAACGGCCAGCACTGCCCCAGCCATAGCTGCCGCCGAAGATCGCCTGGTTGCCATGCTCGCTTTTTACCCGGGACAATTCGGCTGCGACCAGATCCAGCGCGGTGTCCCAAGACACTTCGACGAAGGCTTCCTGACCGCGCAGATGCGGCTGGCGCAGCGCTGGATGATCCGCAAAGCGCTCGAGAAAACTGCGACGGATCGCGGGCCGACGGATCCGCGTGGGCGAGTCGATTGCGCCCGGTATGGACGCGCCGATGGGTGAAGGGTCGGCATCCCACTCCACCGGGTCCATGCCCACCAGTCGCCCGGCGTCCACGCGCGGACGATAAGCGCCCCAGTGCAGCGAAGTGAAACTCATAGGTGCGTGCTCCTGATGGTCTGCGACTTCGGCATGGACGGGATCATCGCGCCGCCTGCGCCGACGCCTGACCTGTGCCGTCCAGCACTTGAGTGAACGTGTCATCGAACACTGTGCCAGCCGGATAGGTTTTCGTCAGCCCGGCGCCGTTGAAAAAGTCGATGGTCTGCTGCGCCTGCGCGATCACCTGCGGGGTAATCGGCAGCACCACGGTGGCCGAACGCTCGAACCAGCGTCGCGCAACCTCGGCATCGGCTTTGGAAAGCTGCGCCCAGGCGTTGGCATAGGCGTCGGTGTTCTGCCTGCTGGCGACGGACCAAGCCCGAGCCTTCTGAAGACGCTGAAGGAAATCGCTGATCTGCACACGCTTGTCCTTGATCGCCCGATCGTTGGCGACAATGAAGCTCTGCGCTGGAATCAGGCCAGTCGCCGTGGTGATCACCCGCCCGCCTTGGCGCTCCTGCTGAATCACGTAGGGGTCCCACGTCGCGATGGCATCGACCGAGCCACCGTCCAGCGCATGCGAAGCATCCAGTGCACTCAGGTAGCGGTAGTCCACGTCATTGCGCGGGACACCCGCTTTGTCCAGCGCGGTCAGCATCAACTGTTGGCTCCATGAGCCTTTCCAGATCGCCACCCGCTTGCCCTTGAGGTCGCTGATGGTCTTGATCGGCGAATCCTTGCCGACCACGATCGCCACACCCTCAAGGTTCTGCCGGGAAACGCCGATCACTTTGATGGGCGCACCAAGCGCGCCGAGGAACAACGCCGGCGCATCGCCCAACAGGCCCACGTCAAGACTGCCGGTGTTCAGTGCCTCGGCTACCGGTGATCCGGCGGTGAATTGTTTCCATTCCAGGGTGTAGGGCAAATCATCGAGTACGCCGGCCGCTTCCATCACGGTGCGCGCGCCATAACTCTGATCACCCACCACCAGATCTGCTGCCTGGGCAGCGCCAAGGCAGGCAGCCAGCAAAAACGCGGCTAAAGCGGTGCGCAACATAAGGGACTTGATCGACACGGGCATCTCCACAAGGCTCCATCGGAACCGGATCATTGAATGAGCGCGGTCCGCCTGTGCGGTTGCCGATTATCTGCTAACGGGACGGGCCTTCGAGTGATCGGGACCGTCTCAGCGTTAGAACCATAACACCGAAATTTACATTACATAAATTCATTATGGATCTATGTAAATATGCAAAATCTGCAGCGCCGACGTGATCGTCTTAGAAGCGCTGAGGAGCGGGTTTGAAGGAAGGAGGCAAATCGAACGCAAACAAAAACGCCGCTCTGTTAAGCGGCGTTTTTGAGAATTTGGAGCGGGAAACGAGACTCGAACTCGCGACCCCGACCTTGGCAAGGTCGTGCTCTACCAACTGAGCTATTCCCGCAATATGGCGTCCCCTAGGGGACTCGAACCCCTGTTACCGCCGTGAAAGGGCGGTGTCCTAGGCCACTAGACGAAGGGGACACTGCCTGAAACACCATGGTGTTGTGTTTCAGTTCCAGAAATCCATCCGAAGATGCTTCCTGGTTTCACTCAACTTCGCCCGAGAGCAAAGCTGCTTAAAATTGGAGCGGGAAACGAGACTCGAACTCGCGACCCCGACCTTGGCAAGGTCGTGCTCTACCAACTGAGCTATTCCCGCAATGGCGTCCCCTAGGGGACTCGAACCCCTGTTACCGCCGTGAAAGGGCGGTGTCCTAGGCCACTAGACGAAGGGGACACGCTACAACATTCACTCCCTGCCGCGCTTCGCTGTGTGCTTTACGCTGCAAGTGGCGCGCATTCTATGGATGGTTGCAGGGGTCGTCAACCCCCATGTGAAAATTTATTCAAATCAATGACTTCGCCCTCTAATTCGGTAATGAACGGCCGATACAGGATTGTCGGCGAGCATTGCTATTAACAGCAGCCGACAGTCACACCTTCCCGCGATAGTGCATAGCCACTACACTCGGCGCACATAACTTGATTGAGGCTAGTACGGTGACACCACTCATTATCACCCTGATGGTTGTAGCAGGCATCGTAATCCTCATCGCCATCGGCTATCTGAATCACGTGGCCGAAGCCAAGAAGGTCGAGCGTGCGCGCACGCTGGTCGAGCTCAATGACCGCTTGCGTCGCTGCAGCGAATTGTCCGAGACATTCCCCGGCCAGCTGATGTCGCCAGCACTCAAACTGTTGCTGGTGCGTCTGGAGCTGAACGTCATCAAGCGCCTGATCGCCCTGGAAAGACGCAACAACCCTGGCATTCAAGAGCGCGAAACCGAGCTCGAAGCCCTCGTCGCGCAAGGGGAAAACATCAAGGTCAGCAACCCCGCCAGCCCGATCCAGACCGAAGCCAAGGCCAAAGACGTGCGCTTCCTGCTCGAAGCGATGCACGGTCAGGTGACCCGCGCCGCCCACGACGGTTTCCTGCAGACCGCAGAAGCCAAGCACTGGATTCGCGAGATCCGCAACATGCTGGTGCTCCTGCACATCGAGTTTTTCAATAACCTGGGTCAGCAGGCGCTGAATCAGGAGCAGCCCGGTCAGGCGCGTCTGGCCTTCGAGCGTGGCGTTCAGTACCTGAAGAATCAGGCAGAGCCTGCGCCGTGGAAAAACCATCTTCAGGCCATGGAGCGCCAACTGGCACGCGCCAACGCCATGGTGCTCGACACCATCGCGCCGACCGAAGACGACAACAATGAACTGACCGAAGGGCTGAAAGCCGATAACGCCGATGCCGAATGGAAGAAGAAAGCCATCTACGACTGATGGCTTGATCCAAGGCGATTCCCTCTGTGGGTGTGAGCGTGCTCACGAGGGCGTTGCCTCAGCTACACGCACATTCGCGAGCACGCTCACTCCCACCGCTCAACCCACTCAGCAGTCGGTGGCCTTGAGGAAAATCGCCGCCAACTGCTCGATGCCCGCCTGATCCTCTTCACTGAAACGCGCCAGACTCGGACTGTCCAGGTCCAGCACGCCGATCAGTTTCCCGTCCTTGACCAACGGCACGACCAGCTCGCTGTTCGACGCGCTGTCGCAAGCGATATGGCCCGGAAACTCGTGCACGTCCAGCACCCGCTGGGTTTTTCGGCTTTGCGCCGCAGTGCCGCAGACGCCCTTGCCGAACGGAATCCGCACGCAGGCAATCTGCCCCTGAAACGGACCCAACACCAACTCCCCATTGCGATTGAGGTAGAAGCCGGCCCAGTTCAAATCGTCCAGCTGGGTATAAAGAAACGCCGAGAACTGCGCGGCATTGGCGATGAAGTCGCGCTCGTCGGCCAACAGCGATTCCAGTTGGGCAGCCAGCAGACGGTAGCCATCGAGGCCCTCGCCCGCTGCATTCAAATCGATCATGGATGTTGCTCCAGCATTTTCAAACCAACCCAGTAACGGGCGAACTGATAGGCACAGCGGCCGTTGCGATTGCCGCGGCCGGTTGCCCAGCGCACGGCCTGAATCTCGAGTTCCTGGTCTCGCTGCCAGGGCAGCCCGGCCTTGTCCGCCAGCTCGCCGACCCAATGTTCCACCACGTCGAGGAAATGCTCCTGAGTGAAGGGGTAGAACGACAACCACAGGCCGAAGCGGTCCGACAGTGCGATCTTGTCTTCCACCGCTTCGCTGGGATGAATTTCGCCGTCATCGCCGCGCTGCCAGTGAGCGTTGTCACTCTCTTTCTCCGGCACCAGGTGGCGCCGGTTGGACGTGGCATAGAGCAGCACGTTGTCCGGCGCCTGTTCGAGCGAGCCGTCGAGTACGCTTTTGAGCACGCGGTAATCGCCCTCGCCGGATTCGAACGACAAGTCGTCGCAGAACAGCACGAAGCGCTGTGGCAGCTTTTGCAGTTGTTCGACCACCCGCGGCAGGTCACCCAGATGATCGCGCTCGATCTCGATCAGGCGCAGACCGGCCTTGGCATGCTCGGCGAGTAACGCGCGCACCAGCGAGGATTTGCCGGTACCCCGTGAGCCCCAGAGCAATGCATGGTTGGCAGGCAGGCCGTCGATGAACTGCTGGGTGTTGCGACCCAGTTGTTCGCGCTGCCGATCGACGCCGATCAGGTCGCTCAGGCGCATGTCAAGCGTCACGTCCAGCGGCATCAGATACCCCGCACGTCCCTCCCGCACCCAACGCGCCGCCAGCGACGTTTCCCAGTCCACTGGCTCGCGCAGCGCCGGCAATAAAGGCTCGAGGCGCGCCAGAACCGATTCGGCGCGTTCCAGAAAAGCGTTCAACCGAGAATCCACGATGTCTCCTTGATTTAACTGGTTAAAGCCGGTCTGCGATCAGCTATGCTTGCCCCGCGATGGACACAAGAAGTGCAAGTGCCCTACCGGATCAGGCGCCCTCATGGATATAGCAATCACCCACCGACTGTCGTTCAAACAGGCCCGTTTGACTGTGCTGATCGGCTTCATTCTGGGAACCCTGCTCAGCCTCTTTCAGATTGCGATCGATTATGCCAGCGAAGACGCGTCCATCGATCGTGAAATTCGCTCTTTGCTGCAAATCAGTCACAACCCCGCCTCGCGCATCGCCTACAACATTGACTCCGAACTGGCCCAGGAGCTGACGCTGGGTCTGCTGCACTCGCCCGCCGTGGTCGGTGCGCGCCTGAGCGACAACAACAATGTGCTGCTGGCAGCGGTGTCGCGGCCGGTGACGCAGAGTCCCTATCGCATGGTCAGCGATTTCCTGTTCGGCCGAAGCCGGGAATTCGTCGACGTCCTGCACCTGGACCACATGCCCAACGAGGCAATCGGCACGCTGTCTCTGGATGTCGACACCTTCGCCTTCGGCAGCCACTTTTTGCAGCGTGCGGAGATCACTTTGCTCAATGGCTTCGTCCGCAGCCTGTTGCTGGCGTGCATTCTGATGGGGCTGTTCTACCTCACGCTGACCAAGCCGCTGACCGGGGTGATCGGTGCGCTCGCCAGCCGCGACCCGCGCAGCCCCAAGCAGAACCCGCTGCCCTGCCCGCCCGGTCATGAGAACGATGAAATCGGGGTGCTGGTCAAGGTTGCGAACCGGCAGTTCGAAAACGTCGCCAGCGAATTCGGCCGTCGGCTGGACGCGGAAAATCGTCTCACCGATCACCTGAATGAACTGGAGGACATCGTGTCCGCCCGCACGGTCGAGCTCAAGGCCAGCAACGCGCGACTGAGCCAGTCCAACGAGGAACTGCAGGTTGCGCGCAGTACCGCCCTGGACATGGCGCATGCACGTTCGGCCTTTCTGGCGCATATGAGCCATGAAATCCGTACCCCGCTGAACGGCCTGCTGGGCATGCTCGCGCTGTCGCTCGACGGGCCGCTGAGCGCCGAACAACGCCAGCAGCTCTTGATCGCCCATGATTCGGGCAAGGTGCTGGTAGAACTGCTCAACGATATCCTCGATCTGTCGAAATTCGACGCCGGACAACTGGAGCTCGAGCGCATCCCGTTCGACCTCGCGACCCTCATCGAGGACACCGCCAACCTGTTGTCGCAGAACGCCGCGCCGGCAGTCGAACTGACGTGCCTGATCGATCCGCGCTTTCCTGCGCTGGTGTTGGGCGATCCGACGCGGGTCCGCCAGATCGTCAGCAATCTGCTGTCCAACGCATTGAAATTCACCCGCGCCGGTCGCGTGGACGTGCGCCTTAGCCAGCACCATGACAAGGTTCGGATCGAAGTCTGTGATACCGGCATCGGTATCGCGCAGGACGCGCAGGCGAAAATCTTCCAGCCGTTCACCCAGGCCGAGGCTGCCATCACGCGGCAGTATGGCGGGACCGGTCTGGGGCTGACCCTGACGCACAATCTGTGCGATGCCATGAACGGGCATTTGAGCATCGAATCGACAGCGGGCGTCGGCAGCCGGTTCTGCGCCGACCTGCCCTTGCCGACGCACACGCCCGCCCCGCAGTGGCCGTCACTGAAGGGGCGCGTGGTGGTGGTGAGTCCGGCGCACAGCGGTCTTGTGGAGATGTTGAGTCGATTGCTGCCCGAATGGGGCATCGATTACCGACACTTTTCGGCCGACAATCCGCAGCCGGATGAGCAACCCGACCTGCTCATCACCGATTGTCCGGAATGCCTGATCGGGATTCGCCCGGGAACGACCGGTCCGATTCTGTTGGTAACCGCTTACGGCAACTTCATGCCGGGCGAGCAGGTCGCCGCACTGGCGCCCTTGCAACAACAGGCCCGTCCGCTGTCGCGCAGCGTGCTGCATCAAAGCCTGGCGCGCACGTTGCGAATGGAAGGACAAACCCGTGTGGATCGCCCCCGCGACGGCCTGCCCTCGCCATTCCGAGCGCGCATTCTGCTGGTGGAAGACAATCCGGTGAATCAACTGGTGGCCAAAGGCATGCTTGGCAAGCTGGGCTGCGAAGTCGTGGTCAGCGGCAATGGCGCAGAAGCGTTGCAGCAGCTGGAGCACGGCTCATTCGAGCTGGTGTTGATGGATTGCAACATGCCGGTCATGGATGGCTACGAAGCGACTCGCCTGATCCGGCAGAGCGGGAAATGGCCCGACCTGCCGATCATCGCTCTGACCGCCAACGCTATGCCGGAAGAACGCGAGCACTGCAAGAACATCGGCATGAACGATTACCTCGCCAAGCCGTTCCACCGGGAAGAACTGAGCCACTTGCTGGATCAGTGGATTCCGGTGGTTCAAGCGCATTAACGGCTGGGCTGGCGGGCGAGCGCGATCCCGCCAGGGCCACGTTACTGTTTGAGTAACGCTTCGATATCGGATTTCAACTCTTCAGGCTTGGTCAGCGGCGCATAGCGCTTGACCAGCTTGCCGTCCCGGCCGATCAGAAACTTGGTGAAATTCCACTTGATGGATTCTGAACCGAGCAGACCGGGCGCCTGCTTTTTCAGCTGCACGAACAGCGGATGGGCATTGGCGCCGTTGACCTCGATCTTCTTGAACAGCGGGAATGTCACGCCGTAGTTCAGCTCGCAGAAATCCGAAATAGAGCCCTCGTTGCCAGGCTCCTGCTTGCCGAACTGGTTGCACGGAAAGCCCAACACTATCAGCCCCTGATCTTTGTAGCTCTGCCACAGCTGCTCAAGACCCTTATATTGCGGGGTGAAACCGCATTTGCTTGCGGTGTTGACCACCAGCACCGCCTTGCCCGCAAAATCAGCGAGGGTTTTCTGCTCGCCTTTGATCGTCTGCACCGGAATGTTCAGCAGGTTGTCGCTCATGGCGATGCCTCGAAGAGAGTTAAGCCGCCAAATTAGCGCGCCAATGAATGGCGCGCCATCTGATTATCATCGGTGATATCGACTTATACGGTTGGTGTCGCGGGCTCACGCCTGACGCGGGACCAGGTCCAGGCACACCGAATTGATGCAGTAACGCAGACCGGTCGGCGGCGGACCGTCCGGAAAGACATGGCCCAGGTGGGCATCGCACTTGGCGCAGACGACTTCGGTGCGAATCATGCCGTGGCTGACATCGCGCACTTCCACCACTGCACTGCCTTCGATCGGCGCGTAGAAGCTGGGCCAGCCGCAGCCGGAGTCGAACTTGGTGGTCGAGTCGAACAGTGGATCGTTGCAGCACACGCAGTGATAGACGCCGTCGGTTTTGGTGCTGTTGTACTTGCCAGTGAAAGGACGCTCGGTGGCTTTGAGGCGACAGACGTTGTATTGCTCCGGATCGAGCATCTGTTTCCATTCTTCGAGGGTTTTTTCCAGCTTTTCCACAGGTACACCTCCACAACTGAAAAAGCCCGATCTGTGTCTTTTCCACTGATCGGGTGGCACGTATGATTGCGCCTTCATTTGACGCCAGTCTGTCACCCACGTTTCGACTACACAAACCCATTTTGATGGCGTTGTGCTCAGCGGTCCGTCCTCTTCTCACGCGGCGAGCCGTATATTTTCGGGATCAATCACCATGCAGTTCAGCAAATCGAACAAGCTCGCCAACGTCTGCTACGACATTCGCGGGCCAGTGCTCAAGCACGCCAAGCGCCTGGAAGAGGAAGGTCATCGCATCCTCAAGCTGAACATCGGCAACCCGGCGCCGTTTGGTTTCGAGGCGCCGGACGAAATTCTTCAGGACGTGATCCGCAACCTGCCGACCGCGCAAGGCTACAGCGATTCCAAAGGCCTGTTCAGCGCGCGCAAGGCGGTGATGCAGTACTACCAGCAGAAGCAGGTCGAAGGCGTCGGCATCGAAGACATTTACCTGGGCAACGGCGTCTCGGAGCTGATCGTGATGTCGATGCAGGCTCTGCTCAACAACGGCGACGAAGTGCTGGTGCCCGCACCGGACTATCCGTTGTGGACCGCTGCGGTGGCGTTGTCCGGCGGCAACCCGGTGCATTACCTGTGCGACGAGCAGGCCAACTGGTGGCCTGATCTGGATGACATCAAGGCCAAGATCACGCCGAACACCAAGGCCATGGTGATCATCAACCCGAACAACCCGACCGGTGCGGTGTACTCCAAAGAAGTCCTGCTGGGCATGCTGGAGATCGCCCGTCAGCACAATCTGGTGGTGTTCTCCGACGAAATCTACGACAAGATTCTCTACGACGATGCCGTGCACATCTGCACCGCATCGCTGGCGCCGGACCTGCTGTGCCTGACCTTCAACGGCCTGTCCAAGTCCTACCGGGTAGCGGGTTTCCGTTCCGGCTGGATCGCCATTTCCGGCCCGAAACACAACGCCCAGAGCTACATAGAAGGCATCGATATCCTGGCCAACATGCGCCTGTGCGCCAACGTGCCGAGCCAGCACGCGATCCAGACCGCACTGGGCGGCTACCAGAGCATCAACGATTTGATCCTGCCGCCGGGTCGCCTGCTCGAACAGCGCAACCGCACCTGGGAGCTGCTCAACGACATTCCAGGTGTCAGCTGCGTCAAACCAATGGGCGCGCTGTATGCCTTCCCGCGTATCGATCCGAAGATCTGCCCGATCCACAACGACGAGAAGTTCGCGCTGGACCTGCTGCTGTCGGAGAAGCTGCTGATCGTTCAGGGCACTGCCTTCAACTGGCCATGGCCGGACCACTTCCGCGTGGTGACACTGCCCCGCGTGGATGACCTTGAGCAGGCGATCGGACGGATCGGCAATTTCCTGAAGTCGTACAAGCAGTAATGCTGCTCCTGTAGGAGCGCGCTTGCCCGCGATAGCGGTTTGTCTGTTAAGTAATGATCGCCTGACAGAGCGCAATCGCGGGCAAGCGCGCTCCTACAATCCATGTCGTCACAGTCGATCGCGCAACAATCGCTCTCCTCCTACTCTCTTGCCAACGGCCCATAATCGCCTTGGTGACGACAAACGACACAGTTTGAAATAGTCGGCTGGTTGAATACCCACCGACATCACCTTATATACCCCGCAACACGTTACACATTCTTCACGAGGAGAAACTCTCAACCATGATGCGCATCTTGCTGTTTTTGGCCACTAACCTTGCGGTCGTGCTGATTGCCAGCATCACCCTGAGCCTTTTTGGCTTCAACGGGTTCATGGCGGCCAACGGGGTTGATCTCAACCTCAATCAGCTGCTGATCTTCTGCGCCGTATTTGGTTTCGCCGGCTCGCTGTTCTCGCTGTTCATCTCCAAATGGATGGCGAAGATGAGCACGGGCACCCAGATCATCACCCAACCCCGCACCCGTCATGAGCAATGGCTGCTGCAGACCGTAGAACAACTGTCCCGCGACGCTGGCATCAAAATGCCGGAAGTGGGTATTTTCCCGGCATACGAGGCCAACGCCTTCGCAACCGGCTGGAACAAGAACGACGCGCTGGTCGCGGTGAGCCAAGGCCTGCTGGAGCGTTTCTCACCCGATGAGGTGAAAGCGGTTCTGGCCCATGAAATCGGTCACGTGGCCAACGGCGACATGGTCACGCTGGCTCTGGTACAAGGCGTGGTCAACACCTTCGTCATGTTCTTCGCACGGATCATCGGCAACTTCGTCGACAAAGTGATCTTCAAGAACGAAGAAGGCCAGGGCATCGCGTATTACATCGCGACGATTTTCGCGGAGATCGTGCTGGGCTTCCTCGCCAGCGCCATCGTCATGTGGTTCTCGCGCAAGCGGGAATACCGTGCCGACGACGCCGGTGCGCGACTGGCCGGTACCGGCGCGATGATCAGCGCGCTGCAGCGGCTGCGCTCCGAACAGGGCGTTCCTGTACAGATGCCCGACAGCCTTACCGCGTTCGGCATCAACGGCGGACTGAAACACGGCCTGGCCGGGTTGTTCATGAGCCACCCGGCGCTGGAAGACCGCATCGACGCACTGCGCCGTCGCGGTTGATCAATCGGCAGTCATGAGAAAGGGCGACGTGAGTCGCCCTTTTCTTTTGTACGCGTTTTCTTGTGCACATTCTTTTGAGCGCGGAACGTTGGCGCTTGCCCAACGACCTGCATCGACCCAATGCCCTAACGTCGATACATCCGGTACACCGTCTCGATCAGGCGACTGGCCCCGGCATCAAGAAACTTGCGGCTCTTGTGCAAGACGTCATGGTCAGCGATCAGCTTCACCCTCCATTCCGGCGACAACAGTTGCAGGACTTCCTCCTCAGAAACCGAAAAGGGCGGCCCGTCGATCTCCGCCTGCTCATAATCGAGCGATACGAGCAGCCCCCGGCAGTCGGCGGACAGGATCCGGTTGAGCTGCTCGACATAACGCCAGCGCATGTCAGAGGGCAGCGCGATCAGCGCTGCACGGTCATACAGCGCTGTGCAATTACCAATGTCCGACGCTTTAAGGGCAAAGAAGTCGCCGCACCAGATCTCGCAGTTGCCGTGGCTGTACACCGTGAAGCCGCCACGCTGTTCGATGGCCGGTTGCTGGCGGCGCTCGGCAAAATAGTCCTGCACGGCTTTCTCCGAGAGCTCGACGCCCACGACCTGGGCGCGCTGATCGACCAGCCAGGCCATGTCGATGCTTTTCCCGCAAAGCGGCACCAGCACGCGCTCCCCGGCCTTGAGGTTCAACTCGGGCCAGAACTGTTTGAGGTAAGGATTCACTTCACCCTGATTGAAGCCGATCTGATTGATCGCCCAGCGCTCATGCCAAAACTGCGGCTCCATACATGCTCCTGATTATTCGATCAAATGGCACGAAAACTTATATTAGATCCAGATCGATGATCTGCCTGATGATGGCTCATCTTATACGCTCAGGATGCCAGTTATGTTCCCCAGCCTGTTCATTTCGCACGGTTCACCGATGCTCGCGCTGGAACCCGGCGAAAGCGGCCCGACACTTCAGCGTTTGGCAGCCGCGCTGCCCCGGCCGAAGGCGGTGGTCATCGTCTCGGCGCACTGGGAAAGCAACGAGCTGCTGGTCAACGCCAACCCCCAGCCGGAGACGTGGCATGACTTCGGCGGCTTCCCGCCCGCCTTGTTCGCGGTGCAATACCCGGCGCCGGGCCTGCCTGAAATGAGTCGGCATGTCATGGATCTGCTGGCCGAGGCCGGGCTGCCCGCCCGCCTGGACAGTCGCCGCCCGTTCGATCACGGGGTGTGGGTGCCGTTGTCATTGATGTACCCGCAGGCCGATGTCCCGGTCGTTCAGGTTTCGCTTCCCACTCGAATGGGCCCCGCGCTGCAAACGCGCGTGGGTCAGGCATTGAAACAGCTGCGTGAAGAGCACGTGCTCATCATTGGCTCAGGCAGCATTACGCATAACCTGCGCGAACTGGACTGGCATGCAGGCCCGGAAAGTGTGGAAACGTGGGCGCTGGAGTTTCGCAACTGGATGGTCGAAAAACTCGCCGCCAATGACGAAGAAGCCCTGCACGACTACCGCCGACAGGCTCCCAACGCGGCGCGCAACCACCCGACCGACGAGCATCTTTTGCCGCTGTACTTCGCCCGAGGCGCCGGCGGCGAATTCAGCGTCGAGCACAAAGGCTTTACCATGGGCGCGCTGGGAATGGATATCTACAGGTTCGGATGAGCACTGTGCGTGTACCCGTGTGACAGGTCTTCAAGGTTTGCGGTGTATTGCCGGGCCGTGTCACGTCGCAATACGGGAAGGAGCGCGCTTGCCCGCGAAGGCTGATTTCCGCCGGATGTTCCGGCCTCTTCCCGGCTGAAGCCGGTCCTACTGACGCTGCGAACTTTTCGTAGGACCGGCTTTAGCCGGGAAGGCGTCGGGTGTTACACCGCTGATTGAAGAGGGCGTTAAGACAGCTGGCTCACTCCCCCCGGAATTCGTGCCTGAGCCAATGATCCCACCCGCCAGAAATGCCAGTGTAGGAGCGAGCTTGCTCGCAAAGGGGCCGTTCCTGCTGGCAGAGATGTGCTGGCTGCAAAACCGCCTTCGCAGGCAAGCGCGCTCCTGCAACGTCTGCGGTGTTTTGGTGAGATGAACCACTGCGCAGGTGCGCTCAAGGCAAAAAAAATCCCCGAACCAGTCGGGGATTTTTTCAGACGATCAACTCAAGGCTGATCAGTCTTCGCGATAACGACGCAGTTTCAGCTGCTTGCCGGCAACGCGGGTGTCTTTCAGCTTGGCCAGCAGACGCTCGAGGCCATCTTCCGGCAGCTCGACGAGGCTGAAGCTGTCACGCACCTGGATGCGACCGATTGCTTCGCGAGCCAGACCGCCTTCGTTGAGGATGGCGCCCAGAAGGTTCTTGGCAGCGATGCCATCACGCGCGCCCAGCGCGGTACGGCAACGAGCACGACCTTCCGCCAGTGGCATCGGTGCACGACGTTCACGGTCGCCACGATCAGGACGGTCGCCCGATGGACGATCGGCGCGGTCGCCACGCGGCGCGCTGTTCGGCACCAGTGGGCGCTCTTTCTCGATCGCAGCCAAAGTCAGCGCCTGACCGTTGGTGGCCTTGCGCAGCAGTGCGGCAGCCAGTGCACGCGGGGTGCAACCGATGTCGGCCGTCAGACGATCGAGCAGATCGCCATGGCTTGCTTCGGCGTCGGCAACCAGCGGCGCGAGGCTGTTGGTCAGTTTCTTGATGCGGGCATCGAGAACGGCTTGCGAATCCGGCAGACGAACCTCGGCCACTTTCTGACCGGTGACACGCTCGATCACCTGCAGCATGCGGCGCTCACGCGGAGTGACCAGCAGCAGCGCGCGGCCTTCGCGACCGGCACGGCCAGTACGGCCGATACGGTGAACGTAGGACTCAGGGTCGTAAGGCATGTCCACGTTGAATACGTGAGTGATGCGAGGAACGTCCAGACCACGAGCTGCCACATCGGTCGCGACAACGATGTCCAGACGACCATCCTTGAGCGAGTCGATGACGCGCTCACGCTGGTTCTGGGCGATGTCGCCGTTCAGTGCGGCAGCCTTGTAGCCTTTGGCTTCCAGCGCGCTCGCCAGATCCAGGGTGGCCTGTTTGGTACGCACGAACATGATCAGGGCGTCGAAGTCTTCGACTTCCAGCAGGCTCAGAACGGCAGAGGTCTTCTGGTCAGCGTGAACCAGCAGGTGAGCCTGCTCGATCGCGGTAACGGTCTGGGTCTTGCTCTGGATCTTGACGTGCTTCGGGTCTTTCAGGTGACGCTCGGCGATCGCGCGGATCGACTGCGGCAGGGTCGCCGAGAACAGAACGGTCTGACGGGTTTCCGGCATCGCCTTGAAGATGACTTCCAGGTCGTCCATGAAGCCCAGCTTGAGCATTTCGTCGGCTTCGTCCAGAACCAGGTGGTTCACGGTCGCCAGGACTTTTTCGTCACGACGCAGGTGGTCGCACAGACGGCCCGGAGTGGCGACGACGATCTGCGCACCATTACGGATGGCTTTCAGCTGTGGGCCCATCGGCGCGCCGCCGTAGACAGCCACAACAGTCACGCCCGGCATTTGCTTGGCGTAGGTTTCGAAAGCGGTGGCCACTTGCAGGGCCAGTTCGCGGGTCGGCGCGAGGATCAGCGCTTGCGGCTCGCGTTTTGCCGGATCGATGCGGTTCAGGATAGGCAGTGCGAAGGCGGCGGTTTTACCGGTACCTGTCTGCGCCTGACCGATCATGTCGTGACCGGCAAGAATGATCGGGATCGATTGCTGCTGAATGGCCGACGGCTCTTCGTAGCCGGTAGCGATAACGGCTGCAACAATATTCGGATGAAGGTCGAGAGCGGCGAAGCCGCCGGTTTCCTGGGTCATGGGTCTGCCTCTGAGTGCATCCGCAAAGACCCATGCTTCAAAGCTGCGCGTGCCGTGTAAGACCCTAGAGTCACCCTGGCTGCTTTGTCGGCGGGGATTTGCGAAAACGTATTGATGAATGGATCGTCAAGGATAGTTCGTAACCGAACCGGCTTGTGAAGATGGCTTCGCAAACCCATACCGTGACGAGGGCCCTATGAAAGGCCGGCGCGCACTATACCGGAATTGCTGAAAAAAGTGAGGATTTTTTTCCGTAAAAGAACACCTTGCGGCCAACTGTCACAGGCTTTGCGCAAACCTGAGTCAGTGTCTACTTTTCAAGAGCCCGGTATTACTGGCGGCGGAGGCTTAAACGATTCACCTCATCAGTCAGGCAGCCACCCTCCCTTCCTACTCAGCATGCAGGAAATTCGGACATGACCTCTTCGACCAAAGGCCACGTCAGCCGGGAACAGCGAGGGGCCATCATGCTCATCGGACTGGACCGCGTCGCCAAACGCAATGCGTTCAACATGGAAATGCTCAATCAGTTGAGTCTGGCTTACGGTGAATTCGAGCGTAACGATCAGGCGCGGGTCGCCGTGGTCTTCGCCCATGGCGATCATTTCACCGCAGGCCTCGATCTGGCCGACGCAGGGCCCACGCTCAAAGACGGCTGGAAACTGCCGCCAGGCGGCTACGACCCATGGGGTCTGTTCGTCGGGCCAAGAGTCAGTAAGCCGGTGATCGTCGCGGCGCAGGGTTACTGCCTGACGCTGGGTATCGAGTTGATGCTCGCCTCCGATATCAATCTATGTGCGAGCAACGCCCGCTTCGCGCATCTGGAGGTGCAGCGCGGCATCTTCGCGTTTGGCGGCGCGACGCTGCGCCTGCATCAGATCGCCGGGTGGGGCAACGCCATGCGCTGGCTGCTGACCGGTGACGAGTTTGACGCCCATGAGGCCTGTCGCATGGGGCTGGTGCAGGAAGTCATGGCGCCGGAAGACCTCCTGCCTGCCGCCCTGCGCCTTGCGCAGCATGTCGCTGACCGCGCGCCGCTAGGCATCCGCGCCACGCTGGAGTCTGCGCGCCAGGCGGTGCTGGAGGGTGAAAGCGCCGCCGCCCACGCGTTGCCGCAGCTGGTGCGGCGAGTGATTGAAAGCGACGACGCCAGCGAGGGCCTGAGCGCGCTGCAGGAGCGGCGCGCGGCGGACTTCAAAGGGCGCTGATCAGGTGGCCGGGCGCAGGGTCTTGATCAGCGGCAGCAGCGAGTAGCCCAACTGCGGGGCCAGCGCTTCAGCACGCTGGATCAGGGCATCCCTGTCCAGCGTCTGGTCCAGATCGGCAGGCACGATGAGGATCACGTTGCCCTCCTTCACCGGCAGCTCCCAGTAATGGCGGTGATAAAGACCGCGCAACAGCGCCGCGCCCAAGGGTTTGCCGTCGTCCGAGGCCCACTGATTGATGACCAGCCAGCCTCCCGGGTTCAGCCGTTGCTGGCACTTTTCCAGGAAGCCCCAGGCCAGATGGCCCACTGCAGGCCCGGTGTCGGTGTACAGGTCAACGAAGATCAGGTCGGCGTTTTCCGCTGTCGGCAGCAATTCCAGCGCGTCGCCAATGCGGATGTACAGACGCGGATCGTCGGCCAGGCCCATGAACTCCATCGCCAGACGTGGCACGTCGGCACGCAGCTCGATGGCCTCGACGTCGTCCAGAGGCAGGAATTTCAGGCAGGCCTGGGTCAGCGTTCCGGCGCCGAGCCCCATGAACAGCGCACTTTCCGGCGCCTCATGGCACAGCGCTCCGATCAGCATGGCACGGGTGTAGTCGTACTCCAGCCAGGCAGGATCGGCCGTGAACGTGCAGCTCTGCTCGATGGCATCGCCGAATTCCAGGAAGCGGTAATCCGCCACTTCCAACACGCGAATCATGCCGAAGTCATCGTGAACCTCAGCCAGCACGCGCTCAACACGCTCCTCGGTCATTGCAGCTCTCTTGATCAATCAGGTTTGGCGCGCGGATTGTCAGGCATGCAGCCCCGGCAGGTCACGCAAATTATCCGGGTGAACTGCTACCATGACGGTCCGATCGCACTGACCTCGAGTTCACCATGAGCCAACCCTGGAGTCCCGACAGCTGGCGGGCCCTGCCTATCCAGCAGCAACCTCAATACCCTGACGCCGAGCATGTGCGGCGTGTCGAGCAGACGCTGGGCGGTTTTCCGCCGCTGGTGTTCGCCGGGGAAGCACGCGAGCTGCGCCGACAATTCGCCGAAGTGACCGAGGGTCGGGCGTTCTTGCTGCAAGGGGGCGACTGCGCCGAGAGCTTCTTCGAGTTCTCCGCCGCGAAGATCCGCGACACCTTCAAAGTACTGTTGCAGATGGCGATCGTCATGACGTTCGCAGCGGGCTGCCCGGTGGTCAAGGTCGGACGCATGGCCGGCCAGTTCGCCAAACCCCGCTCCTCGAACGACGAAACCGTGGATGGCGTGACGCTGCCGGCTTATCGCGGCGACATCGTCAACGGCATCGGCTTCGACGAGAAGAGCCGTGTTCCGGATCCGGATCGCCTGCTGCAGGCTTACCACCAGTCGACCGCGACGCTGAACCTGCTGCGCGCGTTCGCCCAGGGCGGTTTCGCCGACCTGCATCAGGTGCATCAGTGGAACCTTGATTTCATCGCCAATTCGGCGCTGTCGGACAAGTACAGCCAGCTCGCCGATCGCATCGACGAGACGCTGGCGTTCATGCGCGCCTGCGGAATGGACACCTCACCGCAATTGCGCGAGACCAGTTTCTTCACCGCCCACGAAGCGCTGCTGCTCAACTACGAAGAAGCCTTCGTGCGCCGCGACAGCCTGACCAACGACTTCTATGACTGCTCGGCACACATGCTGTGGATCGGCGACCGCACCCGCCAGCTCGACGGCGCGCATGTCGAACTCCTGCGCGGCGTGAAAAACCCGATCGGGGTGAAAGTCGGCCCGAGCATGAACACCGATGACCTGATTCGTCTGATCGACATCCTCAACCCCGACAACGATCCTGGCCGCCTGAACCTCATCGCGCGGATGGGCGCCAACAAGGTGGGCGATCACCTTCCGGGCCTGATTCGTGCGGTGGAGCGCGAGGGCAAGAAGGTGCTGTGGAGTTCCGATCCGATGCATGGCAATACGATCAAAGCCAGCAGCGGCTACAAGACCCGCGACTTCGCGCAGATTCTGGGTGAGGTGAAACAGTTCTTCCAGGTGCATCAGGCCGAAGGCACCTACGCAGGCGGCATCCACATCGAGATGACCGGGCAGAACGTGACCGAATGCATCGGCGGCGCACGACCGATTACCGAGGATGGGCTGTCAGATCGGTATCACACCCATTGCGATCCCCGAATGAACGCAGATCAGTCGCTGGAACTGGCGTTCTTGATTGCCGAGACGTTGAAGCAAGTGCGTCGGTAAGTCGCGCAAGCGGGCGCGCTGTTTCTGTGGAGCGTCGGATCAGCACCACGGAATTCAGAGTGCCTGCGCTGGAGGGTTCCCGGCTAAAGCCGGTCCTACGACGGCGCAAGGCGTGGGTTCCCATTACGGAATCGAGGCTGTCTGCGCTTGACCATTCCCGGCTGAACTCGAACGTTTCGTCACAGGTGATCAAAACCGCTGGCGACGAATGCCTCCCGCAGGCGCGCCGCACTGGTGCGTTGGCAATTGATCAACACGTCGGGCAAGCCCAGCCAGTTGGCCAGTTGTCGCAGGTTCAGCGCCAGGGCATGCATGCCCTCCTCGTCCAGCCCAGATTGTTCTTCGTGTACGGCATGCACGGCCAGCCTCCCGGCAGCCCTTTCAGCCCGCAGGTCGATGCGCGCCGCGATGCGTTCGTTGTACAGAAACGGCAACACGTAGTAGCCATACACACGCTTATGGGCGGGCGTGTAGATTTCCAGGCGGTAATGAAAATCGAACAAGCGCTCGGTCCGCGCGCGCTCCCAGATCAAGGAATCGAACGGAGAAAGCAGTGCACTGGTCGCCACTTTGCGTGGCACGCTCAGCTCGGGCAATGCGTAGGCTGTCTGTTTCCAGCCCTGCACTTGAACCACGTTGATGCGCCCCTCTTCCACCAGCGCAGCCAGCCCGGCCCTGGCGGGCGCCGGGTCCTGACGAAAGTAGTCACGAATGTCTTTTTCGGTGCCGACGCCCAGCGCTCCGACGGCGTGCAGCAGCAGTCCGCGCTGGGCCTGGCCCTCGTCCAGTACAGGGTGATGGATGATCGCGTCGGGCAGAACCCGTTCGGGCAGATCATAAAGCCGCTCGAATCCGCGACGCCCGGCAACCGTCACCTCGCCAGCGGCAAACAGCCATTCCAGCGCCAGCTTTTCAGCGCTCCAGTCCCACCACGGTCCCGCGCGCTCCTGGCGCGTACTGAGGCTGCCCGCCCCCAGCGCGCCTTGATCACGCACTGCCTGCAACACACGTGCGATGGTCGGCCGCTGCTCGCGTCCGAAGGTGGCCAGCTGCTGATAAATACCCTCACCTTGAGCCGCACGCTGCATGCGCCAGCGCATCAGCGGGTACAGATCCACGGGCAGCAATGACGCTTCATGCCCCCAGTATTCAAACAGTTTGCGTTGCCTGCCCTGGCTCCAGGCGGCGTCATCCAGAAGCTTCTGCGGGTAGTTGCCCAGCCGCGAATACAAGGGCAGATAGTGCGAACGCACCAGTGCATTGACCGAATCGATCTGCAACACCCCGAGCCGCTCGATCAGCTGCGTGACATGGCTGGCCTTGATGGTCGCCGGCCGCTGGCGACCATTGAATCCCTGGGCAGCCAGCGCCAGACGACGCGCCTGTTTGAGGGACAGTTTTTGCTGAATCGGCAGTTCTGCGGGCATTCAGGACCTCCTGATCGATCCGCAAAACTACCTCATCAAGACCCGCGCTGCCTACCGCGCCGGCGGTCGCGAGAACTGCCAGGCCTGTCGCCTCAATGCTTCATCGGGTCATCCCAGAAACGACGTTCCGCTTCCTGGTACACATCGGCTCGGCTCAGACCGATGTCCTTGAGCGCATCGTCACTCAATGCAGCCAGCTGCCTGCGTTCGCGGTGGAGCCTGCGCCAGCGGGCGATCTGCGTCGTTACCGCAGTCCACCAACGCTCAGGCCCCGACTCCCGCGACAGGGTTTTCATCACCAGTACGTAACCTTTTTGACCTTTCATCGTCTTGCCCTCCAAGTGGGGATGGGCAGATTCTCTCGCCAGGCTTAAGATCAATCCAACGAATGTTTCTTATGCACTGCATCTGGGAGATTGATGTATGACCAGCTACCCAAGCATCGACAGCGAACTGCTGCGCACCTTCGTCGCGATTGCCGACGAAGGCGGGTTCACCAAGGCTGGCGAGGTGGTCAACCGTACGCAGTCGGCGGTCAGCATGCAGATGAAAAGGCTTGAGGATGACGTCGTCCGCCGGCCGCTGTTCCTCAAGGATGGCCGCACGCTCAACCTCACGGCCGAAGGCCAGGTGCTGCTGGGTTATGCCCGGCGCATCCTGAAGCTGCACAGCGAAGTGTTCAACACGCTGCGTGAGCCGCACATGGTCGGCACCGTGAAAATCGGTACGCCGGATGACTACGTGATGCGCTTCCTGCCGGGCATCCTGCAGCGCTTCGCTCAGGCGTATCCCCTGGTGCAGGTCGAAGTGCACTGTGAATCATCGGCGCAACTGCTGCAGCGTCAGGACCTGGACTTGAGCATCGTGACCCGCGAGCCCGGCAAGGAGATCGGCCAGATTCTGCGTCAGGAACGCTTCGTCTGGGCAGAGGCCGCAGGGTTCTGCCCGCACGAACAGACGCCGCTTCCACTGGCGATGTTCAACAACGACTGTTTCTGCCGCCTGTGGGCGGTCAATGCACTGGACGCCGGCGGCCGCGAGTATCGCGTGGCCTATACCAGCGCCAGCCTGTCGGCGATCATGGCCGTGGTGAGTGCCGGGCTTGCCGTGACCGCACAATTGCAGAGCCTGATCACCCCCGATCTGCGCGTGCTTGGCGAAGCGGAGGGCTTGCCGCAGTTGCCGTCGGCGAGCATCGTCCTGCTGCGAAATCCGAACAATCCCTCACCGATCACCGAGTGCCTGGCCGATCACATCGCCGAGGGCTTCAAGCTGTAGCGATCGGTCAGACCCGGAAACAGAGCATGATCGCGCAGATCACCAGGAACACGCAGAACAGCGATCTGAGCAAACGCTCCGGCAGACTGTGGGCGAGCGCAACGCCCCAACTGATGCTGGCAAGGCCGCCGATGGCCAGCGGGATTCCCATTCGCCAGTCGACGTGGCCATGCAGCGCGTAAGTGGTCATCGTGATAATGGTCGCCGGGGCTGCGAGGGCCAGCGCCAGCCCTTGGGCGGCCACCTGACTGGCGCCGAAGATGCCGGTCAGGATCGGCGTTGCGATCACCCCGCCGCCGACGCCGAACATTCCTGCGGTCACGCCGGAGCCCAGGCCCAGCACCCATAGCCACCGGCCATGTCGAAGCTGGGGCCCAGATTGGCCTTTGCGCCAGTACATCTGAATCACGTTGAACAGCGTCAGGACGACGAGAAACCCGACGAAGCCGATGCGCATGCTCTGGGGGTCGATCCGCACGGCCCACAAAGACGTCAGCCAGGACATGATGAAGCTCGGCACGATCAGCAACATGGCATTGCGCACCGATATCCTGTTGCGCTGGTTGTAACGCCACAACGCCAGCAACACATTGGGCAGCACCATCAGCAGCGCGGTCCCTTGTGCCAGTTGCTGATCGAGACCGAACAGCACGCCCAGCGCCGGAATGGCCACCAGCCCACCGCCGATTCCGAACAGCCCGCCCAGGGTGCCCATCACAGCGCCCAGCAGCAGGTACATCACTACATCGACAATCACGCCCGATCCTCTGTTTTCAGTTGCGGTATGGGAACGCGCGCATCCTACTGACTCGCGGCGATCAGGGAAATCCGCAGGCGGCGATAAAGGTCACGATCGGCGTCAGTCCGCTTCGATAGAGAAACACCTTGTCGGCGATTACTGAAATTATCTGGTGCATTAAAGATCATGACACTAAATTAGTAGTCAATTGGTTCAATCGAGGAACACCCATGAACGCCGACGATAGCTCCGCGACGGCTGGAGCTGGCAGTTGCGAGGACTTGCTGCTGGATAACCAGCTGTGTTTTGCCCTGTATTCCACGTCTCTGATGATGACCAAGGTCTACAAGCCGCTGTTGCAGGAATTGAACCTGACCTATCCGCAATACCTGGCGATGCTGGTCTTGTGGGAACGAGACGGCTTGACGGTGGGAGAAGTAAGCACGCGATTGCTGACCGATCCGGGCTCACTGACGCCGCTGCTCAAACGGCTTGAAACCGAAGGCTTGATCAAGCGCACGCGCAGCAAGGAAGACGAACGTGTAGTGCTGCTGACACTGACTGATCAAGGTAAGGCGCTGCATGAAAAGGCCAAGCGGATTCCGCAATGCATTCTCGCGGCCAGCGGAATCACGGTGGAACAACTGAAAGCGTTGCAGCAGGACCTGCTCGGCCTGCGCGGGAACCTGCACGGCAGCATCTGATTACCCCTCCTTCACTTCAGGCCAGCCTTGTTGCTGGCCTTTTCATTTACGCCAGACCCTGCCGCAGATTTCTGTAGGAGCGCGCTTGCCCGCGAAACATCCGTGCAGATATCGGGAGGGTGCCTGCATGAATGCGTTCGCGGGCAGCGCGCTCCAATAGATCGGGTGGCGATAGCGCGGTGGCGACACCACTTTGTGGCACCTATGGATCGAAGGGTCCTTTCGATGGCAGGCAGGACCGCTAAAAACCTCGACCTTGCGAGAAAAATCTTACTGAAAATAAATACATATTTTTCAATGAGTTAAATCAGAAATAATCGGTTGAGCGCGGTTTTGCTGAAAAATCTCGAAAATTTATCTTGCGCACTAATCATTAGCGCATTACATTTCATCTCACTTGCTTAGCGCACAAACTTTTAGCGCTAAACATAACCGGCTCAAGCCAACATCATTCAAGTGAGGAAATATCATGAAAGCGCTCTATACCGCAGTTGCAACCGCTACCGGTGGCCGTGATGGCCGTGCTGTTTCCAGCGACAAGATTCTCGACGTGAAACTGGCCACTCCGAAAGAACTGGGCGGCGCTGGCGGTGAAGCCACCAACCCTGAGCAACTGTTCGCTGCCGGCTACTCGGCCTGCTTCATCGGCGCGCTGAAATTCGTCGCCGGTCAGAGCAAACGCAGCATCCCTGCCGACGCCTCGATCACTGCCCACGTTGGCATCGGTCAGATCCCTGGCGGCTTCGGTCTGGACATCGATCTGCACATCAGCCTGCCTGGCCTGGAACAAGCCGACGCTCAAGCGCTGGTCGACGCCGCTCACCAGGTCTGCCCGTACTCGAACGCCACCCGCGGCAACGTTGACGTTCGCCTGCACGTGACCGTCTGACACCTCGACCAGGAAGGAGAAGAACATGAACACATTTGGCAAGATTCTGGCGGGCTCGCTTCTCGCACTGTCCATCGGCAACGCGTTTGCGGCGACCGACAGCGGCGTCGAGCACAACACTCAGGCATTCCTCGACGCGCTGAACTCGGGCGGCGGCAAGCCGATCGAACAGCTTTCGCCCAAGGATGCACGGGCCGTACTGACTGGCGCCCAGGCGGGAGTCAAGCTGACACTGCCCAAAGCCGATGTCAGCCAGAAGACCATCTCGGCCGACGGCCAGAACATCAGCCTGACCATCGTGCGTCCGGCTGGCGTAAAAGGCACGTTGCCGGTGTTCATGTTCTTCCACGGCGGCGGCTGGGTGCTGGGCGATTACCCGACCCACGAGCGTCTGGTGCGGGATCTGGTCGAGGGTTCGGGGGCAGTGGCGGTATTCGTGAACTACACGCCGTCGCCTGAAGCGCACTACCCAACCGCGATCAACCAGGCCTACGCGGCCACCAAATGGGTGGCTGAGCACGGCAAGGAGATCAACGTCGATGGCAAGCGTCTGGCCGTGGCCGGCAACAGCGTCGGTGGCAACATGGCGGCCGTCGTCAGCCTGATGGCCAAAGACAAGGGCACGCCGGCCATTCGTTATCAGGTGCTGCTGTGGCCGGTAACCGACGCCAACTTCGACACCGGTTCGTATGACCAGTTTGCCGAGGGGCACTTCCTCACCCGCAACATGATGAAGTGGTTCTGGGACAACTACACCACCGATCCGAAGCAGCGCGCCGAGATTTACGCTTCACCGCTGCGCGCCACACTGGATCAGCTCAAAGGCCTGCCCCCTGCTCTGGTGCAGACTGCCGGTGCCGACGTGCTGCGTGACGAAGGCGAAGCGTATGCCCGCAAACTGGATCAGGCTGGCGTTCCGGTCACCGCCGTGCGCTACAACGGCATGATCCACGACTACGGTCTGCTCAACGTGGTCAGCCAGGTGCCGGAAGTGCGCTCGGCGATGTTGCAGGCGTCGCAAGAGTTGAAGGTTCATCTGAAGTAAAAAAGATGTCAGCCGGATAGATCTGCATCGATCGATCCGGCCTCATCGCGAGCAAGCTCACTCCTACAGATCACTGCGCTCCCACTGTAGGAGTGAGCTTGCTCGCGATGAGGCCGGTGTGTTCAACACGACTCAGTGACCAGAGAAGAACGCCATGAACGGGTAACCGAACAAAACCATCGCCCACAAAAAAGCCCGACTCAATGGTCGGGCTTTTTCGTGTGTAGCGTTACGCGAGCAGTGCTTACTTGGCACGGCCTTTGTAGGAACCGCCTTCACGGGTATCGATCTCGATCATGTCGCCGATTTCGATGAAGTCAGCCACGCTCAGCTCGGTGCCGTTTTTCAGCTTGGCTGGTTTCATGACTTTGCCCGAAGTGTCGCCGCGAGCGGAACCTTCGGTGTAGTCGATCTGACGCACGATGGTGGTCGGCAGTTCTACGGAAACCAGACGGCCTTCGAAGAAAACGGCTTCGCAGACGTCGGTCATGCCTTCTTCAATGAAAGGCAGAACGCTTTCGATGTCTTCGGCGTTCAGTTCGTACATGGTGTAGTCAGTGGTGTCCATGAACGTGTAGGAGTCGCCGCTGATGAAAGACAGGGTGGCTTCTTTACGGTCCAGGATCACGTCGTCCAGCTTGTCGTCGGCGCTGTAGACGGTTTCAGTCTTGTAGCCGGTCAGCAGGTTCTTCAGCTTGGTCTTCATGATCGCGCTGTTACGACCGGACTTGGTGAATTCAGCTTTCTGAACCAGCCAAGGATCGTTGTCGATACGGATCACGGTACCGGGTTTAAGCTCTTTACCAGTTTTCATTACGAATATCCGAATTTGGATGGAAGTACTTTCTAAGCCCTGTACGAAAAGCCACTTTTCGTACAGGGCTTAATACAAGGCCGCGTATCATATCCAATTTCGGTAAAAGTGTACCAGCGCAGTCGTCAGATCATCCTGCAAGGCCTGTTCCAGACACCACCGTTGCGCATGCCGGGACAGTTCGGCGCGATGCGCCTGCAGGGTTGTCCAGCTGGCCGCCATGTCCTGCCCTGCGTTCCAGTTGCGCCAGACATCGGTCAGCGCCTGGGCCGCGTCTGTGGATAACCCGGCCAGATACAGCTCCAGAAACGCATCGAGCTTGGCCCAGTGAGCGTCGTCGTCCTGCTCGTAGATGTGCCAGATCAGCGGCCGACCGGCCCACTGCGCACGCACGAAAGAATCTTCGCCGCGCACCACGTTGAAATCGCAGCACCACAGCAGCAGGTCGTAATCCTCCTGACGCACGAACGGCAGCACCTGAATGGTCAGGGCATTGCGCTGGTTCAGGTCGCCGGCCTTGAGCTCATCGACCGCAAGCCAGCGCTGGACATCGCCCAGAATCCGCCCTTCCGGCACCAACAGGTGGGTTTTACGCTCAGCGAACGCCAGACAGTCCAGCCAAGAGCCAAGCCCTGCGTGCTCGTAGGCAAACAGCGAGATCAACTGCGTCGGCGTCTGTGTGGCGTCGTGTTCCGGGTGAACGCCCAGCCGGGTGAGAAATGCCTGCCGCGCGGCCGGATCCTGCTCGAAGGCATGGCGCCGGTCGATCAACCCGGCTTCGCGCAACAAGCCGCCGGTGGTGCTCCGAAAGCCCGGAAAGAAGAAGAACTTCTGGATGCCGCTGGACTGCAGCGAAGGCAACCCATGGCAGCCGGTCACCCACTCTTCAGCGCTCAGGTATTCGAGGTTCAGCCAAAGCGGGCGTGGCGTACGTGCTTTCATGGCGTCGATGTAAGCCGGCGGCAGATGACAGGCGAACGCTTCGATCACGACGTCGGCAGGCTCGGCAGCTCGCCAGTCCTTCGGCCAGAAACACACGTTGACGCCGTCGTGCCATTGTTGCGGCGCCTGCGGGTCGGCAGCAGGACACAGACGGGCGAACGCCGTCAGGTCGTCCACCCAAAGACGCACGTCCATGCCGTGCTCGGCGACCAGTTGACGGGCCAGACGAAAGGTCACGCCGACGTCGCCGAAGTTATCCACAACGGTGCAGAAAATATCCCAAGAGGCTTTCATCCCGATCCCCTGAGGATGTTCAAAAAAGCGAATTGTCCTTCATAACGGCGAAGAATCTCCAGCCCCGGTCGTGCGACAATTCCGCCATCGACACTGCGCAAGCCCGGAGTCTGCCATGTACGTCAACCGTCGCGAATTGTCCGTTACCCTCCATCCATTGAAGCTCGTGCTGTCCATTGCTGCCGGGATCTGGCTGGGTTTTCTCGCCGTGCTGCTGACGGCCTGGCTGGTCTACAACGCATTACCGGCCGAGCAGACCCAGGCACTGAAGAACACCGCCAGCGAGTTGACGACCCCGCCAGCCGCCAAAGCAAATCCCGAAAGCGACAATCCGATGTTCGATCAATACCGGCAGATCCTGCGCGAAGGCGAAGCGCGGCAGGCCGAACAAGTCGAACAGGCCGAGCGGCAGCGCAACTTCAATGGCCCGAAATGCCAGTTCTGGATGCAGCAGAACCAGACCGCGCCCAGCGAGAAGAGCCGTGCGGCGATCTATCAGTTCTGCGGCTGAACCCTTTGACGAGACACGCCATCTTCATGAACAAGCCACGGGTCCTGCAGCGGATCATCGAAACACTGGAAATCGATCTCGACGTCGCCATTCGCGCCGCGCAGACGGCCTACGAAACCGCGACGCATGAAGAGAACATCGCCGAAAACAAGTACGACACGCTGGGGCTGGAGGCGTCGTATCTGGCGGCCGGCCAGGCGCGCCGGGTCGGGGAAATACGTCAGTCGCTCACGCAGTACCGCAACCTCACGCTCAAGCCTTTCGATGAGCAGCGCGGCATTCAGTCAGGCGACCTGATCGTGCTGGAATCGGCGAGCGGTGTCGCCCGGCAGTTGTTTCTCGGGCCGGATGCCGCGGGGCTGAAAGTCAGCGTGGACGAAGGCCTGATCACGGTAATCACCGCCAGAGCCCCGCTCGGCCAGACGCTGTTGGGCAAGTTCGACGGCGATGAGGTCGAGATCGTTGTCAACGGCAGCCGGCAATCGTTCGAGATCGTGCAGGTGGTGTGATCCGTTGATCCATTGCAGGGTTGAAGGGGTCGACTTTTTGTGGGTAAGGTGCGGGGTCGCACCATAAAGGTGAACCCGGATATGGAGCCGGGCACAAGGATTCAACCAAGGAGATATTTCATGACGAACGTCATCACTTTCCCTGACGCCCATGAACGTGATCGCCTCAAGTCCAGTGACCACCAAGGGTTGAGATACCTGAACAAGAAAGAGCGACAACTGATCGATCGCCTGCGCATGACCAGTCACGCGGGTCGCCAGTACGTCTACGACTACGCCAATATCATGCATCGGTCCAAGCCGTTGTACCCCGATCCGGTGGACTGACGCTCGGCTTTCACGCCTGCGGGTACGAACGTGCCCGCGCAACCTCGCTGCCACCGTCACGGGCTACGCCAAATCCCGGGCATTCGGGCCTATAGTGGGCATCTGTTTTTGCCCTCAGGAAACCACCATGCCCGTTGCCCCGACTGAACCCGTCAACCCGGACGCCGCCGCCCTGGCCGCCTCGCGACCTGTCGACCATCTGCGTTTTCATAAAGGTCATGCGCACCTCGCACCCACGTTCGGCAACGATGCGTTCGCGCTGAAAGCCGAGGCCTTCGCGCGCTTTTTCGGCACGCCGACGTTTCTGGGCGCGCAGACGCTCATTGTGCTGCTGTGGGTTGGCGCCAACCTGAGCGGCCTGGTGACGTTCGACGTTTATCCCTTCATCCTGCTCAACCTGGCGTTCAGCCTGCAGTCGGCTTATGCCGCGCCACTGATCCTGCTTGCCCAGACGCGCCAGGCCGCTCGCGACAAAGCCAGTTCCGATGCCGACGCGCAGCACCGCGAAGCGCTCGCCGTAGCCAATGAAGAACGCATGGCGCGGGCGGCGCAAAACACCGCGCAGATGCTGGAATTACTGGAGCAGAACACGCGCCTGACCGAAATGACCAAGCTGCTGACGGAGCGGGTCGAAGCGCTGACGGCCGACATGCACAAGCATTTCGTCAAGAAGGACGGGCATGCCTGAGCGGCCCGCCAGTCGACGACTGGAGCGCGGCGATCCCACGACTGCGCTGCGCTTTATTTTGCGGTATTCACGCGTCTCTTTTCCTGCCTTACCCACTACCCTCCTCCACTGACTGAGCGCTTTAGCCACCGGTGGACATTTATGGTATTGCGGTCGTCATTGAACAGCGAGATTATGACCATAATTTAATTCCCGCCGGCGCCCCGCCGGATGCGGCTTGCGGAGTGAATGCCCATGCAAAATACCTCTCGCCAAGAGACGCTGGCCCTGTGGCTGGCGCAGGAACAGACCATCCGCGCCCGATTGGGCAAGTCCGGCAGCATGAGCCTGGCCGACGTCGCGCAACTGACGCCGCAGGCGTTCTTCGACGGTATCGGTAACGGTGAGCTGCCGCACCCGCCCATTGGCGAGCTGATGGATTTCGTGCCGATCGAGTGGTCGCCCGGCAGTTTCGTTTTTCAGGGCACGCCCGGGCCGCAGCACTACAACCCGCTGGGCATCGTGCACGGCGGCTATGCAGCCACGCTGCTTGACTCGTGCATGGGTTGTTCGGTGCATACCCGCCTGCAACAAGGCCAGGGCTACACGACCCTCGATCTGCGCATCAGCTACGTTCGGGCGCTCACCGACAAGACCGGACCGATCCGCGCCGAGGGCACTGTGGTGCATCTCGGGCGCTCCACGGCGCTGGCCGAGGGCCGGATTTACGACGTCGATGGCCGTCTTTACGCCACCGGCACCACCACCTGCATGATCCTTGATATGAACCGCTGATCGCCATCGACCGCCCTTAGCCCAGGAGACTTACCATGCAATCCTCAGCCCCCTCCATCGTCATCGCCGGTTACGCCCGTTCGCCCTTCCACTTCGCCAAAAAAGGCGGCCTGATCAACGTGCGCCCCGATGACCTCGCCGCCCAGGTGCTCAAAGGGCTGGTCGAGAAACTCGATCTGGACCCCGGCGCGCTGGAGGACGTGATCATGGGCTGCGCTTACCCCGAAGCCGAACAGGGCATGAATATCGCGCGGATCGCAAGCTTCCGAGCAGGCTTTCCGGACAGTCTGGGCGGCGCGACCATCAATCGCTTCTGTGGGTCGTCGATGAGTTCGGTGCACTACGCGGCGGGTCAGATCATGCTCGGCGCGGGCGAGGCGTTTCTGTGCGCGGGCGTCGAGTCGATGACCCGCGTACCCATGGGCGGCTTCAATGTTTCACCAAACCCGACGCTGATGCAGACCCTGCCGCAGGTGTACATGCCGATGGGCCTGACCGCCGAGGAAGTCGCCAAGCGTTTCGACATCAGTCGCAGCGAGCAGGAGGCCATGGCCGTCGACTCTCACGCCAAAGCGGCCGGCGCCCGCGAGCGTGGTCTTTTCATCGACGAAATCATCCCTGTGCAGACGCCGGAAGGCAGTGTCGGCGAGGACGGTTGCATCCGTCCCGGCACCAGCCTTGAAGGCCTGGCGGGCCTGAAGCCTGCGTTCGCCGGCAGCGTCACCGCAGGCACTGCGTCGCCGTTGACCGATGGCAGCGCGGCGGTGCTGGTGTGCACTGAAGCCTTCGCTCGCAGTCATGGGCTGGACATTCTGGCGCGGATCAAGGGCGTGGCGGTGGCGGGCTGTCCGCCCGAAATCATGGGTATGGGGCCTGTCTACGCAACCCGCAAGCTGCTGCAACGTGCAGGCTTGAGCATCGGTGATATCGATCTGGTGGAGATCAATGAAGCCTTTGCCAGCCAGTCGATTGCCTGTGTTCGGGAACTGGGGCTGGACATGAAGAAGGTCAACCTGGATGGCGGCGCGATGGCGATGGGACATCCGTTGGGCGCCACCGGTGCGCGGATCACCGGCAAGGCGGCGTCATTGCTCAAGCGCGAAGGTGGCCGCTATGCCGTGGCGACACAGTGCATCGCCGGTGGGCAAGGCATCGCGACGTTGCTTGAGGCGGTCTGATCATTCCGCCAGGTCGTTTCTCTGCGCCTGATTCATTCGCGAGCAAGGTCACCCCTGTGGATGATCGCAGTCTCTTGCAGACGTGAGCTTTCTCGCGATGACGGCAGAAACATCCGCCATCGACCCATTCAGATCACTGCGCTCCACCGCATTCATGATCCCCGATCAAAAGTCCCTTTCCCGTTCTACGGTTTTTCCGCGGGGAACCAACCGGGATACTGGCCTTCAGATTTCTTACCTTTGCAATGGAGTAATCCCGATGACTGTTCCCGCTTTTGGCCTGGGCACGTTCCGATTGAAAGACCAGGTCGTGATCGACTCGGTCACCACCGGCCTTGAACTCGGCTACCGCGTGATCGACACCGCGCAGATCTACGGCAACGAGGCCGAGGTCGGTCAAGCCGTCGCGCAAAGCGGTGTGCCCCGTGATCAGCTCTACATCACCACCAAGATCTGGACGGACAACTTCGCCGCGGACAAGCTGATCCCCAGCCTGAAGGAAAGCCTGGCGAAACTGAGAACAGATTACGTCGACCTGACGCTCATCCACTGGCCTTCGCCGCAGGGCAAGGTCGCGGTCGCCGAGTTCATGGGCGCGCTGCTGGAGGCGAAAAAGCAGGGCCTGACGCGAGATCGGCGTGTCGAACTTCACAGTCGCGCTGATGAAAGAAGCCATCGCTGCGGTCGGCGCCGAGCACATCGCGACCAACCAGATCGAGCTGCACCCGTACCTGCAGAATCGCACCGTGGCTGATTTCGCCAAACAACACGGGATCAAAATCACCTCGTACATGACCCTGGCCTATGGCGAGGTCTTGAAAGACCCGGTGATCGAGGAAATCGCACGGCGCAATGACGCGACGCCGGCGCAGGTCACCCTGGCCTGGGCGATGCAGCTGGGTTACGCGGTGATTCCGTCGTCGACCAAACGCGCCAACCTGGAAAGCAACCTCAAGGCAGTGGACCTGAAGCTGAGCGATGACGACATGGCCCACATCGCCAAACTGGACCGGGGCCACCGCCTGACCAGCCCGGCCAGCCTGGCGCCCGAGTGGGACTGATCGCCGCCGAATGCTGACCTGGCTCGCGGCCAGCTAAGCCGGTCCTGCAAGTTATGCGGCAGGTAGGACCGGCTTCAGCCGGGAATAGGCCGCGACCTCAGTCTGCGGTATGGCGACAAATGCATTCCCGGCTGAAGCCGGTCCTACGGAATTCCGCGTGGGCGCTGTCCTCAACATGCCCTGTAACAATGCACCCGAACCATTATCAGGCACCTGCCTGAGACCCGCGAAAAATTGGTTCACTTATCCCCCGAACCAATCCTGCCTCATCCGGCGAACCAAGCTTGCGAACCTTTGGCGATTGGCCCATGCGGTCTGAATCGTGGGTTCCCGTGCGGCATGATTGCCTGCCCGCTGCATGAACCAATTCTGATTGGCATCACGATTGCACCTTCTGCGTATCGCTCCCTTATCGCCCTGCGCTGCTTCACGCTGCAAACGGCATCCGGTTTTCATGCTGTGACGAGAGACCACGATGGAAAGGTTCGACACCGACGCCCCGCACGACAACTCGTCGAAACTGGCCCTGGACGCGCTACGCCAGATGGTGGCGCAACATGCCGCGTTCCCGCAGCGAGCTTTGCCCACCGAGCGCGATCTGGCGGTGGATTTCGGCGTCAGCCGTCGCGCCATTCGCCGTGCCCTGGCGGTGCTCGAAGCGGAAGGCCAGATCTGGCGTCGTCAGGGAAAGGGAACCTTTGTCGGCCCTACCCCGCCGAGCGCGGCGATGAGTTTCGCCAAGTTGTCGAGCCGGACCAATTTCAGCGAGGTCATGGAAGCGCGCCTTTATCTGGAACCGGCACTCGCCTCGCTGGCTGCGTTACGTGCCAACGGTGAACAGATGGCGATCCTGCGCCGTCTGGCCGAGCGCACGACACGGCAGCAACACGCCACCGAAATCGACGCCGAGGGCATTGAGCTATGGGACAGCGCCCTGCACCGCGGCATCGCCGAAGCCGCCGGCAACCGCCTGATGCTGGACATCTTCGAAATGCTCGACGCGATTCGCCTCGACCCCACCTGGCGCGACCTGCGCCAGCGTGCGCGCAACACCGACCGGCTGGACACCTACAGCCACGATCACGACGACATCGTCAGTGCCATCGAAACCCGTGATCCGGTCAAGGCCGCCACTGCCATGCGCGGTCATCTGCGCGCTTTGCAGCAGGCCCTGGACCACGTCATCCAACAAGACCTTGAGGCCAGCGTATGAACGACCAACCCAGCGACGATCAGCCTGCGGTTCTGAGCGTCAGCGACCTGACCGTGCGCTTCAAGGGTGCCCCGGCCAACGTCGTCGATGGCGTTTCCTTTGCGATCAGGCCCGGCAGAACCCTGGCCATCGTCGGTGAATCCGGCTGCGGCAAAAGCGTGACCTCCATGGCGTTGATGGGCCTGCTTCCGGACACCGCAACCGTTGACGCCAGCGCCTCGAGACTGCTGGGTGAGCCGCTGCTGGGGATGTCCGACGCGCGCCTGCTGGACGTTCGCGGCAACCGCATGGCGATGATTTTCCAGGAGCCAATGACGTCGCTCAATCCGGTGTTCACCATCGGCGAGCAGATCGCTGAAAGCGTGATCCGTCATCAGGGCCTGTCCGCGGGCGCGGCCCGTCAGCGCGCGCTGGAAATGCTCGAAAAAGTTCGCGTGCCTGATGCGCAGCAGCGTCTGGACGCCTATCCCCACGAGCTGTCCGGCGGCATGCGTCAGCGCGCGATGATTGCCATGGCGCTGGCCAACGATCCGGCACTGATCATCGCCGACGAGCCGACCACGGCGCTGGACGTGACGATTCAGGCGCAGATCCTGTCGCTGGTCGCCAGCCTGCAGGCCGAGACCGGCACATCGATGATCCTGATCACCCATGACCTGGGCGTGGTCGCGGAAGTCGCCGACGACGTCATGGTGATGTACGCCGGTCGCGTCGTCGAAAGCGGTTCAGTGAAGACGCTGTTCGACGACCCGCAACATCCTTACACCATCGGCCTGATGGGCTCGATGCCCTCCGTGGGCCCGCGCGAAGGACGCCTCGCGACCATCAACGGACGCGTGCCGACCCCGGCCGAAATGCCCGGCGGCTGCCGCTTTGCCAGTCGCTGCCCGTTCGTCATCGATGCGTGCCGCGACGCGCGCCCGCCACTGCTGGAAGTCTCCAGTGGTCATTTCGCGGCCTGCATCCGCGCGCCGCTGGAACAGCATTTGGGAGTCAGTGCATGAGCACGCCGCAGCACATCGACGTCACCGCCGACGCCCTGGAAAAACCGATTCTGGAAAGCATTGCGGTCAGCAAGCATTTCCACAGTGAAGCAGGCCTGTTCCAACGCAAAAAACCGCCCGTGCAGGCAGTCAATGAAGTGTCGCTGGCCGTTCGCCGGGGCGAAACACTGGCGCTGGTCGGTGAATCCGGCTCGGGCAAATCCACCCTCGGCCGCGTGCTGCTGAATCTGCTCAAACCCACGGCGGGCGATGTGATTTATGAAGGACGCAATCTGGGCAATCTGCCCTCTGACAAGCTGCGTCAGGTGCGCCGCGATCTGCAAATCATCTTCCAGGACCCGTTCGCGTCGCTGAACCCTCGCATGAGCGTCGAGTCGATCATCGGCGAACCGATCTGGCTGCATCGCGATGACAGCCGCAGCGCACGGCAGGACAAGGTCGCTGAACTGCTGCGCACCGTCGGCCTTGCGCCTGAGCACGGCAGCCGCTTCCCTCACGAGTTTTCCGGCGGGCAGCGCCAGCGCATCGGCATCGCCAGGGCACTGGCCTCCGAGCCTCGGCTGATCCTCGGCGACGAGCCGGTGTCGGCGCTGGACGTGTCGGTGCAGGCGCAGGTGGTCAATCTGCTGGAGGACCTCAAGCATCAGTTTGGCCTGACGCTGCTCATTGTCGCCCATGGCCTGGCAGTGATTCGTCACATGAGTGATCGAGTCGCGGTGATGTACCTGGGCGAGATCGTCGAACTGGCCCCGGTCAACGCGCTGTTCGAGACGCCCTTCCATCCCTACACCCAGGCGCTGATGGCCGCTGTGCCGGTCAGCCACCCTGACTTGCGCCGGCCTCGTCCGCTGCTCGGAGGCGACATGCCGAGCCCGAGCAAACCGCCCTCCGGCTGCCGCTTTCACACGCGCTGCCCGCACGCCAGGCCGCTGTGCCGCGAGCTCAAACCCGCGTTCGAAACCGTCGAGCCGGGTCGCCAGGTGGCGTGCCACTACTGGCGCGAAATCGCTAACGCGGGCGCCGGCTCATTGATCGTACCGACACCCAGCGCGGCCTACAGCCAGCGCCTGAATCTGTTCAAAAGCCATCAAGCCCTTTCTCTGGAGAGTCAGCCATGAAGTTCGCCCCTCTGATGACCACCGCGCTGTTGCTGCTCGCCGCGAATGCGGCTGTCGCCGAAACCACGTTGCGCATCGGTATCCAGGATGATCCGGACGTGCTCGACCCGCACCGTTCGCGCACGTATTCGGGCCGCCTGGTGTACACCGCGCTGTGCGACAAACTGGTCGATATCAGCCCTGACCTGACCTACGTGCCGCAACTGGCGACGGCCTGGAACTGGAGCGAAGACGGCAAGACCCTGACCATGACCCTGCGCGAGGGCGTCACCTTTCATGACGGCGAAGCCTTCGATGCCGCAGCCGTGAAATTCAACCTGGACCGTGCGCGCACCCTGCCCGACTCGCTGCGCAAGAGCGAACTGTCGTCGGTGGAAAGCGTTGACGTGATCGATGCCAAGACCGTCGCCATCAAGGTCAGGCAACCGGACGCCACACTGATTTCGCAACTGTCCGACCGCGCCGGAATGATGCTCGCGCCCAAGGCGTCGGCGACCGACGTCGGCTCGAAACCGGTGTGCTCCGGCCCGTATAAATTCGTTCAGCGGGTGCAGCAGGATCGCATCGTGCTGGAGCGTTTCGACCACTACTGGAACAAGCAGGCGTACCACTTCGACAAAGTGATTTTCCTGCCGATTCCGGACACCTCCGTGCGCCTGGCGAACCTGCGTTCGGGCGACCTGGACATCATCGAGCGCGTCGCGCCCACCGACGTGAAAACCGCGAAAGCCGACAGCCACGTGCAAGTGTTCAGCACCCCGGGCCTCGGGTACATGCAGCTGATGTACAACACCAATAACGGTGACAAGGCCAACAACCCGCTGGGCAAGGACAAGCGCGTGCGCAAAGCCTTCGAGCTGGCGATCGACCGCGATGCGATCAATCAGGTGGTCTTCGAAGGCCTCTACGCACCCAGCGCGCAACCGTTCCCGAAAAGCAGCCCGTACTACGACAAAGACCTGCCGATCCCGGCCCGTGATGTCGAGGCCAGCAAAAAACTGCTGGCCGAAGCGGGCGTGAAAACCCCGGTCAGCGTCGAGCTCAAGGTCGCCAACAACCCGATTGCCCAGCAGGTCGGGCAGATCATTCAGGCGATGGCCGAAGAAGCCGGCTTCAAGGTCAATCTGGTTGCGACCGAATACGCCACCCTGCTCAGCGAGCAACAGGCCGGCAACTTCCAGATCGGCATGAGCGCCTGGTCCGGTCGCCCCGATCCGGATGGCGATATCCATCAGTTCGTGACCTGCAAAGGCGGCCAGAACGACGGCCGTTTCTGTGACCCGAAACTCGACGACCTGCTGAACAAGGCGCGCACCGTGAACGACCAGGCGCAGCGTCAGGCGCTGTACTTCGAAGCGCTGCGTCTGCTGGCCGACGACGTGCCGACCAGCTACCTCTACTTCGATCCGCGGATCATCGCGATGCGCAGCAACCTGACCGGCTTCGTGCCAAACCCGGACGGGCTGATCCGCCTCAACGACGTTGCCTTCAAATGAACGGGATGTCTGTGGATAACCGCTTCGGCCGCGAGGAATCGCCATGCTGATCTTCATCCTGCGCCGCCTGCTCAGCGCCATACCTACGCTGATTCTGGTTTCGCTGTTCGTCTTCACCCTGCAGAAACTGCTGCCGGGTGATCCGGTGCAAGCCATGGCGGGCGAAGAGCGCGATCCGGCGGTCATGGAATACCTGCGTGAGAAATACCGCCTCAACGATCCGGTGCCGTTGCAATACGTACACTGGGTCGGCAACGTGCTGCAAGGCGACTTCGGCACCTCGCTGCGCACCGAGCAACCGGTGACGACACTGCTGGCGTCCAAGCTGCCGGTGACCATCGAGCTGGCCGTGCTGGCACTGGTCATCGCCCTGCTGATCGGCATCCCGACCGGGGTGATTTCCGCCGTGCGCAAAGGCACGGCGGTGGATTACGGCGCCAATGTGTTCGCCTTGTCGGGGATCTCCATTCCGCACTTCTGGCTGGGCATTCTGTTGATCATGATCTTCGCCGTGAAGCTGCAATGGCTGCCGGCGTCGGGCTTCGTGCCGCTGGGCGAAAACCTGGGCCAAAACCTCAAGACCTTGATCCTGCCGGCGTTCGTGCTCGGCGCCGGGCTGTCGGGCGTCCTCATGCGGCACACCCGCAGCGCGATGCTTGAAGTGCTGCGCGCCGATTATGTGCGCACCGCGCGGGCCAAGGGACTGTTCCCGCGCACGGTGATCCTCAAGCATGCGCTGCGCAATGCGCTGATGCCCATCGTCACCCTGACCACGCTGCTGTTTGGCGAGCTGCTCGGTGGCGCGGTCCTGACCGAGCAGGTGTTCAGTATTCCGGGCTTCGGCAAGATGATCGTCGATGCCGTTTTCAACCGTGACTACGCCGTGGTGCAAGGCGTGGTGCTGTGCGTGGCGATCGGTTTTCTGCTGCTGAACCTGCTCGCCGATGTGCTGTATCGCCTGATTAACCCGCGTCTGAGGACTGCCTGATGACCTCGATTGCCCTCAATCCTGCACTGCCCGTCAAAGAGCCGCTGAAACCGCGCACGCGCTCGCCGTTTGCCCGAAAATTCCTCGCCAACAAAGGCGCGGTCGTGGGCGCGGTGGTGTTGATCGTGTTCATTCTCGCGGCACTGCTCGCGCCGTGGATTGCGCCTTACGATCCGCTGAAAGCCAACTTTCTCGCGGTGCGCAAAGCGCCGTCGATGATGTACTGGCTGGGCACCGATGAGCTCGGGCGCGACCTGTTTTCCCGGCTGTTGTGGGGCGCGCGCAGTTCCTTGCTGGCGGGCGGCGTTTCCGTGGCCATCGCGATGGTGATCGGCGTGCCGCTGGGCCTGCTGGCCGGTTACTTCGGCGGAAAGCTGGACGCGGTGATATCGCGGATCATGGAAGCGTTGTTGTCCTGCCCGTTTCTGGTCCTGGCGATTGCGCTGGGCGCCTTCCTCGGCCCGAGCCTGACCAATGCGATGATCGCGATCGGCCTGTCGGCCATGCCGATTTTCTCGCGCCTGACACGGGGTCAGGTGCTGGCGATCCGGCACGAAGATTACCTTGAAGGCGCCCGCGCGATCGGCCTGCCCGACCGCTGGATCATCCTGCGTTACGTGCTGCCCAACGTGCTCTCGCCGCTGGTGGTGCAGGCCACGCTGACCATTGCCTCGGCCATTCTGGCCGAAGCCAGTCTGTCGTTCCTCGGCCTGGGCCAGCAACCGCCCTCGCCGTCCTGGGGCTCGATGCTCAATACCGCGAAGAACTTCATGGAGCAGGCGCCGTGGATGTCGATCGCGCCCGGCGTGGCGATCTACATCACGGTGCTGTGCTTCAACCTGCTGGGCGACGGGCTGCGCGATGCGCTCGATCCGAAAAGCTGACGCCACTGATTCCATTCCCTTGCGACTTAAACGCTGATCAACTGCCGAAGAGATGATTTCAATGTTCGATGATCTGGATTACAGCCAACCTTACGCGTCCGCCCGCTCGCCGGTGATGGGCAACAACATGGTCGCCTGCTCGCAGCCACTGGCCGCGCAGGCCGGGCTCGACATGCTGCGTCGCGGCGGCAATGCGGTGGACGCCGCCATCGCCGCCGCCATGGTGCTGACGGTGGTCGAACCGACCGGCTGCGGCATCGGCAGCGATGCGTTCGCCATCGTCTGGGACGGCAAAAAACTCCAGGGCCTGAACGCGTCGGGACGCTCGCCGCAGGCCTGGTCGCCGGAACACTTTGCCGGTCAGACCGAAATGCCGCAGCGCGGCTGGGGTGCCGTGACGGTGCCGGGCGCCGTCTCCGCCTGGGTCGCGCTGTCGGAGCGCTACGGCAAGCTGCCTTTCGCCACCCTCGCAGGCCCCGCCATCGGCTACGCCCGGAACGGTTATCAAGTGACGCCCATCATCGCCGAACTGTGGCGACGCGGTTCGACCCTGCTCAAGGATCAGCCGGGCTTCGCGGAGTGCTTTCTGCAAGGCGGCAAGGCTCCGCAGCCAGGCGAGAAAGTCACGCTCAAAGACCATGCGACAACGCTGGAGCTGATCGCCGAAACCAAAGGCGAATCGTTCTATCGCGGCGAACTGGCGCAGAAGATCATTGCCCATGCCAACGCCAATGGCAGCGTCATGAGCCTGGACGATCTGGCCCGTCACGACGTCGACTGGATCGACACCCTGTCAGTGCCTTATGCCGGCGCGGTGGTCCATGAGCTGCCGCCCAACGGCCAGGGCATCGCCACGCTGGCCGGGCTGACCATGCTCGAAGCGCTGGGCGTCGGCGAGCACGCGGTGGACAGCGTCGAAACCGTTCACCCGGTGCTCGAGGCGATGAAGCTGGCGCTCGCCGACCTCAATCACCATGTCGCCGACAACGATCACATGCGCGTCGCTTCCGAACACCTGCTGGACCCTGCGTACCTGATGGAGCGCGCGTCACTGATCACCGAGCAGGCCGCCGACCCGCAGCATGGCGCGCCCAAGGCCGGCGGCACGGTGTACCTGTCCGCTGCGGACGAAAACGGCATGATGGTTTCGTTCATCCAGTCCAACTACATGGGTTTCGGCTCGGGTGTCGTCGTGCCAGGCACCGGGATCAGCCTGCAGAACCGCGGCGCCGGTTTCAGCCTCGACCCTGAACACGTCAACATCGTTGCGCCGGGCAAACGCCCCTTCCATACCATCATTCCGGGCTTCGTGATGAATGCCGACGGCACGCCGCTGATGTCGTTCGGCTTGATGGGCGGCCCGATGCAGGCGCAGGGTCATCTGCAGATGATGATGCGCATCCTGCGCTACAAACAGAACCCGCAGGCGGCTGCCGATGCGCCGCGCTGGCGCATCGAGGCCGGGCTGAAAGTGGCGGTCGAGCGCTCGTTCGACCGGCTGGTGGTCGAGGAACTGCGCGCCAAGGGCCACGAGGTTGAGATCGAAGACCCGAGCGGCGTGTTCGCCTTCGGCGGCGCGCAGATCATCCAGCGCACCGCGCACGGATACGTCGGCGGAACGGACCCCAGAAAAGACGGCCTCGTCGCCGCGTACTGACCCACCTCGCGCCACGCTGACTGACCGTGGCGCATCGCGAAACGCCATCTGCCGGTACCGGAGATGGCGCTTCCTGAGAACACCATCGAATCCGCATCCGCCACAACACCCGCAGCAGCGCATCTATTCGCGAACGGTGCTGTCACGCGACAAGGATACGTCGCTGTCATGCCGCATTCGCATGCGCAGACGGCCGAAAGCATCGTATCCGGCCGGGATCTGCTCGTTCGAGGACTGGCCTGTCCGCAGTAACCTGGTCAACTCACCCGAGCAGCACCGCATAGATGCCCACTACGCTCAGCACCATCACCGTCCCGCCGAGGACGACTACCTCACGCAGCGGCGCGGGCACGCGCTCATTTTTCAGGCCGCGGGCGCTCTTTCGGTAGCGGGCGTTCAGGGCGATCTGGATCAGCAGGCTGGCGATCAGCGAAACGATGATCGGTAACAATGCGATCAGGCCGTAGTGAGGGATCCAGCGCAGGAAGATCGTGCACACCACGATCAACGTCAGCAGCGTCCGGCGCCACGCCAGCAGCGTGCGTTCAGGTTGCAGGCCTGGGTCGTCGTGCCCGAGCGAAACCGCGTCCCGGCGACTCACGACGCGCCATATATAAGGAAGACGATCAGCCCCGCCGCGACCAGTGCGCCGCCGAGCGAGAGGATCGGCACCAACACCGGCAAGGGCAGCGGCTTGCGATGACGCATCGCGCGCTCCACTTTCAGCCAGCGAACACAGGCGCTGGCACTGACCAGCATCGCCAGCAGCAGCAACGACAACGCCACCGCGCGACGCAGTCCGGGGCTGAACACGTCGCCCGTGAAGGCTTCCACGGCAATGCCGCCCGCGAGAAACGCCAGGGCCGTGCGGATCCACGCCAGAAACGTGCGTTCGTTGGCCAGGGTGAAGCGCGGGTCAGGTTCGCAACCGCCGCCCAGCAGAGACGTGGAAAGACGATCGCGATCGGGAGGCGTGGCGGGAGGAGTGACGTTGCCGGGATCCGGAGAATTCATGTCGCACCGAGGTCGGGTAGATGACCGCGATCATACCGGTCATCGCCGCCAAAGGCCCGTCCTCGCAACGACCCGACCCACGCCATTGCCGACGCCGGAAAGCACCAGGCCTGTGTGTCAGCCTTTATCCGCCAGGTCCAGCCACACCGGTCCGTTCGGGTATTGGTAGCGCTCCAGGGTCTCGGCGGTCATTTCGATGCTGTAACCGGGGCGTTGCGGCGGCATGTAGCGTCCGCGCCGGATCACCACCGGATCGAGGAAATGTTCGTGCAGGTGATCGACGTATTCGAGCACGCGATTCTCCAGGGAGCCGGACACCGCGATGTAGTCGAACAGCGAAATGTTCTGCACGTACTCGCACAGCCCCACGCCGCCGCCGTGAGGGCAGACGGGCACGTTGAATTTGGCGGCCATCAGCAGCACGATCAGCACCTCGTTCAGCCCGCCCAGGCGCGCAGCATCGACCTGACAGAAGTCCAGCGCGCCAGCCTGGAACATCTGCTTGAACATCACCCGGTTGTGGCAATGCTCCCCCGTCGCCACGCCGATCGGCGCAATGCGCTGGCGAATGGTCGCGTGGCCGAGAATGTCATCCGGGCTGGTCGGTTCTTCGATCCACCAAGGCTCATACGCCGCGAGCCGACGCATGTTGCTGATCGACTCCTCAACGCTCCAGACCTGATTGGCGTCCATCATCAGGGTGCGCTCCCAGCCCAGTTCGTCGCGCAGAATCGCCGCGCGGCGCATGTCCTCTTCAATGTCCGAGCCGATCTTCTGTTTGATGTGGGTCCAGCCCTGCGCCACCGCTTCGCGGGCCAGACGGCGCATCTTCTCTTCCGAATAACCCAGCCAGCCCGGCGCCGTGGTGTAGCCCGGATAGCCTTCTTCGAGCATGTGCGCCTCGCGCTCGGCCTTGCCTGGCGCCTGTCGACGCAGCAGCGCGATGGCTTCCTGCGGTGTGATCGCATCGGTGACATAGCTGAAGTCCAGGCACTTGACCAGTTGCTCCGGCGTCATGTCGGCCAACAGCTTCCAGACCGGCTTGCCCTCGACCTTGGCCCACAGGTCCCACACCGCATTGACCAGCGCGGCGGTGGCCAGGTGAATCACACCCTTTTCCGGCCCCAGCCAGCGCAACTGGCTGTCGCCTGCGGTGATGTCATGCCAGAACGCGCCCATGTCGGCGGTGATCTGCTCCAGACTCAGGCCCACCACTCGCGGCGCCAGAGATTGAATGGCGGCGACACAGATTTCGTTGCCCCGGCCGATGGTGAACGTCAGCCCGTGGCCTTCCAGCCCCTCGGAGGAATCGGTATGCAGCACGACGTAGGCGGCCGAATAGTCCGGCGCGCTGTTCATTGCATCGGAGCCATCGAGGGACAGTGAAGTGGGAAAGCGGATATCGCGAATGGAGACGGAGGTGATCTGCATGGGAAACTCTTGTTGTTTTCGATGTCGAGCAAGCAAGCAGGCTGCCAGGGGACCTGCGCTCGGTGATGATTCGACTGTAGGCCCATTACCGATACAGGCATAATCACGAAATCCTAATCATCGATATCGAATTCGGTATGCCTGACCAAGCCTCCCCTCAACTGCCCGGCAAATTCAGCACGCTGAAAATCTCCAGCCGCCAGATCGCCCTGCTCAATGCGCTCGGCGAGCTGGGCAATCTGCGCAAAGCGGCTGCGGCGATTCACACCACCCAGCCGGCCGCCAGCCTTATGCTGCAACAGCTCGAAGATCGTCTCGGCGTTCAGCTGTTCGAACGCCTGCCGCGGGGCATGCAGCCGACACTGTTCGGCGAGGTCATGATTCGCTATGCCCAGGGCGCGCTGCACGAGTTCGAATACGCCGAAACGCAGATGGCCGAGCTGGCCCGAGGTGCGACAGGCATGGTGCGCATCGGCACGGTCATGGGTCCGGTGCCGACCCTGTTGACGCGTGGGCTGCTTGCGTTCAAGGCGGCGCATCCAAAAGTGCGCATCGTTCTGGAGGTCGGCACCAGCGACGCCCTGCTGCCGGCGTTGATCCGGGGCGATTTCGACGTGGTGCTGGGGCGTTTGCCCGGCCAGTTGCACGCCCACGAACTGGACATCCGTCTGTTCGAGCAAGGCGAGCGCATGCGCATCATCGCCCGCACCGATCACCCGCTGACCCGTTCAAATCCGGTGCTGGCGGATCTTGCGCCCCTGACCTGGATCTTGCACCCGCCGGGCAGCCCGATGCGGCGTCAGGTGGAAAATGCCCTGCAGGCCGCGCAACTGATCGAGCCGCTGGACATCATCGAGACCAGTTCGATTCTGGCGACGACCGCCATGATCGAGTCCTCCGACATGATTGCGGTGGTGCCCAACGACGTTGCGCACCACTATGCCCGCTACGGCATGATCGCCGTATTGCCGGTAGACCTGCCGCTGGCGATGGCGAATCTTGGCCTGCTGACTTCCAGGGTGAGGCCGATGTCGGCCGCGGTTCGCGGACTGCTGGGGTTTTTGCAGGAAGAAATGGCCGCGTGACTTGATAACCAATCGTTATCAATCAATCGAAACCTTTCATTGGGAAATTATCAGCCCGCTTCATAGAGTGAGTCACAAACCGGGTCGGCACGCTCCGATCCTCAAACAAGAAAGATCTGGCCGCCTGTGACGGTGTTGTTCCCTTGCCCGGGAGCCGTTGTGTCGAATGCAGACGCAGGTGGCAACCGTTTTGAGAGGCCGCATGGAACTCATCGTCAAGACGCCCGCGTTCGACAGCAACGCGCTGGTCATCCGCCTCAACCCTCTGGATAACGTACTCATCGCTCGTCAGGCTCTGAGCGAAGGCACGGTGCTGCCCGATGAAGGCATCACGGTGCTTCAGGCCATTCCTTCCGGGCACAAAGTGGCGACGGTGCGCGTCGAGCAAGGCCAGCCGCTGCGCCGCTACGGACAGATCATCGGCTTCGCCTCACGGACCATCGAGCCAGGCGAGCATGTGCACGTTCAGAACGTCGAAATGGGCGACTTTTCACGGGATTACGCATTCGGTGTCGACGCCCATGAACCCCCTCAGACCGAGGCGTTTTTCCAGGGCATCGTGCGCGCCGATGGCCGGGTCGCGACTCGCAATTACATCGGCATCCTCACCTCGGTCAACTGTTCGGCGACCGTTGCGCGGGCCATTGCCGATCATTTTCGCCGCGACATCCATCCCGATGCATTGGCCGATTACCCCAACGTCGACGGGGTCGTCGCGCTGACCCACAGTTCCGGTTGCGCCATCGACTCGAAGGGCGAAGCCATCGGCCTGCTGCGCCGCACCCTCGCCGGTTACGCCGTGCACCCGAACTTTGCCGCGGTGCTGGTGGTGGGGCTGGGCTGCGAGACCAATCAGATTCAGGACCTGCTCGACAGTCAGGGACTCAAGGCCTCCGACCAGCTGCGTGCCTTCACGATTCAAGGCACTGGCGGCACGTCCAAGACCATCGCCAGCGGCATTGAGCAGGTGAAGTCGCTGCTGCCCCAGGCCAACCGGATCACGCGGGAAACGGTCAGCGCCCGGCATCTGATCGTCGGGCTGCAATGTGGCGGTTCAGACGGGTATTCCGGGATCACCGCCAACCCGGCGCTGGGCAACGCGGTGGACCGGCTGGTCGCCGCGGGCGGCACGGCGATTCTCTCGGAGACCCCGGAAATCTATGGCGCCGAACACCTGCTGACCCGTCGCGCCACCAGCCGCGCCGTCGGTGAAAAACTGGTTCAGCGCATTCGCTGGTGGGAGGACTACTGCCAGCGCATGAACGCCGAGCTGAACAACAACCCTTCGGCGGGCAACAAGGCCGGCGGCCTGACGACGATTCTGGAAAAGTCCCTCGGCGCCGTCGCCAAGGCCGGCTCGACCAATCTGGTGGGCGTGTACGAATATGCCGAAGCGGTACGCGCTAACGGCCTGGTGTTCATGGACACGCCCGGTTACGACCCGGTGTCGGCAACCGGTCAGGTCGCCGGCGGCGCCAACCTCATCGCCTTCACCACCGGGCGCGGCTCGGCCTATGGCTGCGCGCCCACGCCCTCGATCAAGCTGGCGACCAACCATCGCGTGTTCGAATTTCAGGAAGAGGACATGGACGTCAACTGTGGCGGGATCGCCGACGGCAGCACGACCATCGAGGAGCGCGGCGCGCACATTTTCCAGATGATGCTGGACATCGCGTCCGGCGCGCGCAGCAAGAGCGAGCAACACGGCTACGGGCAGAACGAGTTCGTGCCGTGGCACATCGGCGCGATCACCTGATCGCACAACGAAGCGGCATGCGGGGTCAGAAATCCACTGCCGGATGGTGATCCCTTCCGGCGGCCAGCAACCTTAACAACAATAAAAAAGGTGCCTATGAAAACCCTCAAGACCTATCAGACGATCACCATCGTCTTTCTGATGCTGTTCGGCATCGTCAACTATCTGGACCGCAGCGCGCTGTCCATCGCCAACACATCCATCCAGAAAGACATGCTGATCAGCCCCTCGGAGATGGGCATTCTGCTGTCCGCCTTCTCGCTGGCCTACGCCTTCGCGCAATTGCCGATGGGCATGGTGATCGACAAGCTGGGCAGCAAGATTGCCCTCGGCGGCGCACTGATGGTGTGGTCCATTGCGCAGACAGCGTCGGGCTTCATCAACAGCTTCAGCGGCTTCTTCGCGCTGCGGGTCCTGCTCGGGATCGGCGAAGCGCCGATGTTTCCGTCGGCAGCGAAGACCCTCAATGAGTGGTTCGAAGAACATGAGCGCGGCACGCCGACCGGCATCGTCTGGTCGGCCACATGCATCGGCCCCTGCCTGGCTCCGCCGCTGCTGACGCTGTTCATGGTCAACTTCAGCTGGCGCGGAATGTTCATCATCACCGGCGTGCTCGGCATCGTGCTTTCCCTGTGCTGGATGATGTTCTACAAGAGCCGCGCGCAGTACCTCAAGCAGCGCGATGCACTGGGCGAGCAACCGGTGAGTCCGGCGCCTGTTGCCGAGGCCGGGCCGAAACCTTCGTTTTTCGCAGGGTGGGTGGATCTGTTCAGACACCGCAGCACATGGGGCACGTTCCTTGGTTTCATGGGCGTGATCTACATGCTCTGGCTGCACCTGACCTGGCTGCCGGGCTACTTCCAGCGCGAGCATGGCCTTGACCCCTATCAGACCGCGTGGGTCGTGTCGTTTGCCTATGTGTTCGGCGCCATCGGCACGATCGCCGCAGGAAGAATCTGCGACCGGCTGGTCAAGCGTGGCGTCGGCGTCCTCAACAGCCGCAAATACACCGTGATCGGCGGCCTGGTGTTCGCTGCCGTATTCACCTTGCCGCTGACCTTCGTCACCAGCCTGAGCGGTTGCGTGGCACTGCTGTGCCTGGCCCTCTTCGGAATCAACCTCTCCAGCGCAACCGCCTGGATGGTGGTCAATACCGTGGTCGACACCAAACGCGTGGCGTCGCTGGGCTCGATCCAGAACTTCGGCGGTTACATTGCAGGCTCCATCGCGCCGATCGTCACTGGCTTCAGTGTGCAGTATTCCGGCACCTTCGCCACCGCGTTCGCGGTCAGTGCCATCGTCGCCTTGCTCTCGGCGGTGGCTTACTTTGTCCTGCTCAAGGCGCCGATTCCCGTGCACACCGGCGTTGACAAAGGCGCCTGGCAGCCGCAGGTGGATGAGGTTCAGGGTCGGCACGTCTGATCCGCCGGCCCAGAGTTTGCCATCGGCAGCGATTCGTGAACGCTGCCGATGGCAGAAACAAAGCAACGCGCCACCGCTGCCCGATCCCTGCACGCAAATTGGCATTGCCGGTCAATCTCCCTATCTGACGTGTCACTGACTATTTTCCCCTTCAAAATCCCGCACTTGTCCTACTCTGTGTGTCAGACGGTCGCTGTTGCGATGCCAAGCGCCTGAACGACGCGAGTCCTTCGCAGAGACGGCGGGTCTGAAATCGTAGATGTCAGCGAGGATGGGGATTGAGACAGGTAGAAGGTTCAGACTTCGGCGCCAGGCACCGGCGGCTCAAGCGCATGCCCGTGCTCTGGCTGGCCGGGCTGTTCACCGTGCTGGTGTGCATCTCGATCACCAGCATCACGGTCTGGCAGCTGCGTCAGGGCCGCGCCCATGAGGTGGACATCGCCAACACCAATGCTGCCAACCTTGCCAGGTCGATGGCGCAGCAGGCCGAGGATGCCTTTGATCAAGCCGATATTCCCGTCGTCGGTATCGTCGAACGCCTGGCCTACGATGGCTTCGGCGCGGCCACCAGTTCACGCATGCACGAGTACCTGCGCGCCACCGCCGCCAGCGTCGAGCAGATTCAAGGTCTGTTCATCTACGACAAGAACGGCAACTGGGCCGCCACCTCGCTGAGCCACATGCCTGCCAATGCCAACAACGCCGATCGCGAGTATTTCAAGTTTCACCAGGCCATCGACAGCACCCTGCCTCACATCGGCGAGGCGATCCGCAGTCGCACGACCGGCGACTGGATCATTCCGGTTTCCCGCCGGGTCAACGATTCGACCGGACAGTTCGCCGGCGTGGTGCTGGCGACCATCGAGCTGGGCTATTTCGAACGGTTCTTCGACCGCTTCGACATCGGCGAGCACGGGGTCATTACCCTGGCCATGGCCGACGGCAAGGTGCTGGCCCGCCGTCCGGACCTGCAGAACCTGAGAGGCGTGTCCATCGGCGATGGTGAGCTGTTCCGCAAACACCTGAAGGAGCATTACGAAGGCACTGCCACGGTCGAGTCGATGCTGGACCATGAAGTGCGCATCTACGGCTACAAGCGCCTGGACCGCTACCCGCTGGTGGTGCTCGCCGGGTTATCGGAAAAGGAGGTGCTCGATGAATGGCGCCAGTATGCCTGGCGCTCGCTGGCGATCATCGTGTGTGTGGTGGTGGCGAATCTGTTGTTCGGGGTGCTGCTGTTTCAACAGATCCGCTTCGGCCTGAACGCCGAATCGCAACTGCGCATCGCCAGCCACTCACTGGAAAAACTGGCGTTGCAGGACAGCCTGACAGGGCTGGCGAACCGGCGGCATTTTCAGGAGATTCTCGGCCTGGAGTTCGCCAAGGGACAGCCGAATATTCACCCGCTCAGCCTGATCATGATCGACATCGATTTTTTCAAAAGCTACAACGACAACTATGGGCACGTGGCGGGCGATAAGTGCATCGTCGGCGTGGCGGAGTGCATTCGCAGCAATCTCAATCGCACCGGTGATCTGGCCGTGCGTTACGGCGGCGAAGAAATGGCGGTGTTCCTGCCCTACAGCGACCTGAAGGGCGCATTCGCGCTGGCGGAAAAGATTCGTCAATCGGTGCTCGCCCGCGCGTTGGAGCACCATGGCAATCCCTTGGGCATCGTCAGCATCAGCCTTGGGGTTTACGGCTGCCTTTCGCAGGAGTGCCCGAGCATGGAAGTGTTCGTCGAGCGGGCGGACGCCGCGCTTTACATGGCCAAGCACCAGGGCCGGAATCGGACGGTCGCCTGGCTGGAGGCGTCGGACGGTTACTGAGTGCCCTGCGCCCGCACAATCTGCGCGACCTTGCCGCGGAACAGGTCGAGCCGGTCGGCGGGCGCGTCGTGCTCGACCACCAGCGCCCCTACTTCTTCGCATTGCGCGACCTGGTAATGGGCAATGCTGGCGAGCTTCTCGTTGATCACCGCCACCGCCACCTGACCGCTGCGCTCGACCACCGCCCGCTTGAATTCGGCAACGTCCATGTCGAACGCAGTGACGCCTTTGAGCGCATCCAGCGCGCAGGCGCCCAGAAAACACAGGTCGAAATTGAAATGAGCCAGCTGCTGAATGGTCGTGAAACCGTAGGTGCTGCCTGCCACCGGACTCAGGCGCCCGCCCAGCAGGATGACCTCGACAGAAGGCAGCTTCATCAATTCCACGGCGATCAGCGGCGCGTTGGTGGTGACGGTCAGCGCCATGTGAGGGTCGATCGCCTTGGCAATGGCGAGGTTGGTGGAACCGCCGTCGATGAAAACATGTTGGCCTGCCGCAATGAGGCCAGCGGCGGCGATGCCCAGGTCGCGTTTGCGACTGGGTTGGTGTTCGATGCGCGCAGTCAGGGGCCCATCCGACGCCAGCGAAATCGCGCCGCCGTACACCCGTTTGCACAAGCCGGCAGCCGCCAGCGCACCCAGATCCCGGCGAATCGAATGCTCGGAGACGTTGAACTCGGTCGCCAGATCAGCCGCGAGCACCCGACCGTGCATCGCCAGCCGCTCGGTGATCAAACGCTGACGCTCGCCGGGAAACGCTTCAGGAATGGCAGACATAACAAGGGCCTCACATCACGCTTGAACGATCAGAAACGAGCAGAATCATGCGTGTGGGCAAAAGCAAAAGTCAAACTCGCCGAGGCATTCCCGAGTTCCCCAGCCGCACCCAAGCCCAGTAGGAATGAGCTTGCTCGCGAAGACTGTTTTCCAGCCGCTGCATCTATACCGGATGTACCGGCCTCTTCCCGGCTGAAGCCGGTCCTAC
>NZ_FNYJ01000002.1:159382-951244 GCF_900108875.1 Pseudomonas sp. NFR16
CGGATGTACCGGCCTCTTCCCGGCTGAAGCCGGTCCTACGGTGATCTGCGGGCTTCCCGTACTCTACAGCCACACTCAAAGCCCGTAGGAGTGAGCTTGCTCTGGGCCGCATTCGGACGATCTGCCGGGGACCGGCAGCAAAACCGGTGAACGCGGTGTGTCAGGCATACGCGGCGGCTGGTTTGCGACTGCTGCGCACTCGGACGAATGGCCGCGCAGCGACAACGATTCAGGCCCCGTCATCGGCGAGACAACATGAAGATTGCACATCGGCCTGAACCCCTGCTCACCTGCGGCACTCCATCTTTCTTTGCACCTTCAACGGAGACATGTGATGAAGATCGATTTGACGGGCAAGACGGCGCTGGTGACAGGCTCTACGGTGGGCATCGGTTATGCCATCGCCAAAGGACTGGCCGAGGCCGGGGCTGAAGTGGTGGTCAACGGCCGCAAGCAGGATGCGGTGGACAAGGCCATCGCCAGCCTGCAGAAGGAAGTGGCCGGCGCGCGCCTGCGCGGCGTGGCGACCGATGTCGGGACGGCCGACGGTTGTGATGCCCTGGTCAAGGCGGTGCCGCAGGTGGACATTCTGATCAACAACGTCGGCATTTACGGCCCTCAGGACTTCTTCGAAACGCCCGATGAAGTCTGGCAGCGTTTTTTCGAGGTCAACGTGCTGTCCGGCGTTCGGCTGTCCCGTGCTTATGCCGATGACATGGCCAAGCGCGGCTGGGGCCGGATCGTGTTCATCTCGTCCGAATCGGCCCTGAACATTCCCGCCGACATGATCCATTACGGCTTTACCAAAACCTCCAATCTGTCGATTTCCCGGGGCCTGGCCAAACGGCTGGCGGGCACCGGCGTCACCGTCAATGCGGTCCTGCCGGGCCCTACGCTGTCTGAAGGCGTGGCCGACATGCTCAAGGACGAGGTGGCAAAATCCGGAAAGTCATTGGAAGAGGCGGCCGCTGAGTTCGTGATGGCCCATCGTCCATCCTCGGTGATTCAACGTGCTGCAACGGTTGAGGAGGTCGCGAACATGGTGGTCTATGTCTCTTCGACGCAGGCGTCAGCCACCAGTGGAGCGGCATTGCGGGTCGATGGCGGCGTGGTCGATACCATCGCGTGAGGTGCAGGATGCGCAATAGGTGACGCAAGTGACCAGAGGCGCCCTCAAGTGACGCCCCTGGCCTTTCCCGGCGGTCTCAAGGTGTCTATTCCTCCTCTTCTTCCTCGTCGTCCACTAACGTGAACCAGGGTTTCAGTTCGCCCAGCTCGAAATTACCTGACTCCGCTCTGGCCCTCCCGATGCGGGGAAAGTCAGTGGTTTTGAACGAAACGGACGCATCACCGATCTCGGCGCTCGTCGATACTGCGGATGTGTCAGCCATGTTTGAGCCTCCCTGTCCAAAGATGCGCGTAAGAACGCCGAATCAATATAGACCAGCCTCGTGAACCGCTCGTCGATTCGCGACCCTACGGTCATGCACAAATCAGAACTTGCCATACGCCGAGCTTCGCCGCGCGATCAGACTTCCGGACACCGGTCATCCGCCAGCGCGATGAAGCACGCCGACAGATCACCCAGCCCAACGTCAGGCGGTCAAGGCAGCAGCGAATAAACCAGCGCCGAAATCGACACCAGCCCCAGGGCCACGACGAATACGTTCGACGCCTTGCCCGCGTACTGACGCATGGCCGGGACGTTGCGCACGGCATACATCGGCATCAGGAACAACAGCGCGGCAATGACCGGGCCGCCCAGGGTTTCGATCATGCCCAGGATGCTTGGGTTGAGCGTCGCTACCAGCCAGCACACCACCAGCATGAAGCCTGCCGTCAGCCGATCGAGCGTGCGTGGCGAAGGGCGACGACCGGTTTTTACCACCAGCCCTTTCAGGCCTTCGCTGGCACCGATGTAATGACCCAGAAAGGACTTCGTGATCGCCACGAACGCAATCAGCGGCGCCGCGAACGCAATGGTCGGGTTGCTGAAATGGTTGGCCAGGTAAGACAGGATCGACAGGTTCTGCGCCTTGGCCTCGGCCAGTTGCTCCGGCGAAAGGGTCAGCACGCAACTGAATACGAAGAACAGCACCATGACCACCATCAGCAGGTGGGCGCGGGCGAGAATCTGCGAGCTGCGTCGCTCGGCCTGTTCGCCATACTGACGCTTCTGGTCGACCGCGAAGGCGGAGATGATCGGCGAATGGTTGAACGAGAACACCATCACCGGAATCGCCAGCCACAAGGTGTGCACGAAGGCCGATGGCGCAGGCACGCTGCTTGCGGTGCTGAGGATCCCGCCGGTCCAGTGCGGAATGAGGAACACCGCCAGAAACAGCAGCGCGACGATGAACGGGTAGACCATCAGGCTCATGGCCTTGACGATGATCTGTTCGCCGCAACGCACCACGGCGAGCAGGCCGACAATCAGCACGAAGGCCAGCAGCGCGCGCGGCGGCGGCTGGATGTGCAGTTGATGCTCGAGGAAACTGCCGACGGTATTGGTCAGCGCAACGCTGTAGATCAGCAGGATCGGGAACACCGCAAAGAAATACAGCAGCGTGATCAGGGCGCCGGCTTTTTTGCCGAAGTGCTGTTCGACCACGTCGGTGATGTCTGCGCCTTCACGGCCCGACAGCACGAAACGGGTCAGCCCGCGATGCGCGTAAAACGTCATTGGGAAGGCCAGCACGGCGAGAATCAGCAGCGGCCAGAAGCCGCCGATGCCTGCGTTGATCGGCAGGAACAGAGTGCCTGCGCCAATGGCGGTGCCGAACAACCCGAGCATCCAGGTGGTGTCTTGGCGGTTCCATGAAGTCACGCTCGCGGGCGCGGCGTCGATGCGTGGTTCGACGCTGTTGGCCTGATCATTCATCCGGTCGATTTCTCCGTTGCCGGTGATAGCTACAAGGTCAAAAGCGCGTCAAACAGCTCGGCAGTCGGCGCCCCTGACCGGTTCTCTACAGGGAAAGGGGCGCGATTGTCCGGGATTAGGGAGCAGAATCAAAGGGTTGTCGGAGGGATGGTCATGCTTTCAGACGCCTCTGACGGTGAACTGCGACAAGATTACGCAGGCATGACGATCGATCGCACCCCCTTCGCGCATGGCAACGAAATGCCCGGCGCTGTAAGGCGCCGCCTGCAGTCGCGCACACGGTCAGGCCGACATCGGCCTCAGCGGCATGCTCAACTCGACCCGTAATCCATCACTTCGACTGTCGAAACGCAGCGAGCAGGCGCAGCGCTGGACGATCGCCTGAACGATGGCCAGCCCCAGTCCCGCGCCTGGGCTTTTGCCATTGCGCCAGAAACGCTGGGTGAGCTTTTCCAGATCAGACTCGGGGATGCCCGGCCCGTAATCACGCACCCGGAAGTGCGCCTGGCCGTCGAAGGTTTCCACGCTCAGTTCCACGCGCGCAGCCGCATGGGTATGACGCAGGGCGTTATCGAGCAGATTGCGCAGCGCCGCCACGGCCAGTGCGGCCGGCATTTCCACCGGCGCAGTGGAGAGTCGCGAGGCGAGGATCAGTTCGATACGCGTGTCATCGCCGTGATTGGCGTCATGGATCGCCAGCCGCGCGACCTTTTCCGCATCACACTGCACGCCGTCGTCGAACGACAGACTGCCCTCGACACGCGCCAGCAACAGCAACTGTTCGAGGGTTCGATGCATCCGGTCGGCGCCCTCCTCGGCATGGGCCAGCGCCTTGTCGCGTTTATCGCCGTCAGTCATCCGCGCCACTTGCAGGTGGGTCTTGATGGCCGTCAGCGGGCTGCGCAATTCGTGGGCCGCATCGCCGGTCAGCCTGCGCTCACGCTCAAGGGTCTGGGCGATGCGCTGGAACAGCTGATTCTGGCTCTTGAGCAGCGGCTGCAATTCGCTGGGCAGGTTCGGCACATCCAGCGGCTCGACCGAATCGGCGCTGTGGCGGTTCAACGCATCACGCATTCGATTCAGCGGCGCCAGCCCTCGCCCGATGCCGAACCAGACCAGTATCAGGCTGCCGAACAGGGCCACCAGCACCGGCACGGAGGCGGCAAGCAACACCGAATGGCCGAGCACGTCGCGTTCTATCTGGCGGTCGGCGGTGCTCACCCGAATGCTGCCATGCATCATCGTGTAGACGCGCCAGTGATCGCCGTTGATCATCTGGTCATGAAAGCCGCTGGCGTCGGCTTTCAGCGGCTCCATCGGCGAGCTTTCGGTGCGCGCCAGCACTTGGCCGCGCTGCGAGCTCAGCTGGCACGCCATGCCGTTGGGAATTCCGAGATCGCCTGCGCGCAGCGAGCGTCCATCGGCCGCCGCGGGCATCTGCATCTGTTCAAGCAATCCGGCGACCATGCGTGCCGACGCCTCCAGGCGCTGGTCCAGCGACTGCATCATCTGGGTGCGCAGGTCGCGCAGCATCCAGGCGGCGGCCAGCACCCAGATCAGAATGAACGCCGAGCCCAGGATCAGGCTCAGGCGGGTGCGAAGGCTCATCATCGCGGCGGCTCCCGGGCGTCACTTGCCGGCCCGAGGCGATAACCCAATCCGCGTACGGTTTCGATGATGCCGCCGCCGAGTTTGCGGCGCAGGTGGTGGATGTGGACGTTGAGCGCGTTGCTCTCGACTTCGTCGCCGAAACCGTAGACGCAGTCTTTGAGTTGCTCGCCCGAAAGCACCCGACCGTTGTTGTTCAGCAGCGCGTGCAGCAGCGCCTGCTCACGGCGTGACAAATCCACCGGCTGACCTGCCAGACGCGCTTCGCGGGTGCTGGGGTCGTAGCTCAAGACGCCATGTTCGATCACATTGACGCTGCGCCCGGCCATACGCCGCACCAGCGTGTGCAGGCGTGCGCTGAGTTCACGCAGGTCAAAAGGCTTGAGCAGATAGTCGTCGGCACCGGCCTGCAAGCCGTCGACCCGATCAGTGACGGTGTCGCGGGCCGTGAGGATCAGCACGGGAATCTCGACGCCTTGATGGCGCAACTGACGCAGCAGCTTAAGGCCGTCTTCGTCGGGCAGACCCAGGTCCAGCACCATGACATCGAAATGCGCGGCCGACAGCATCGCCCGCGCCGCCGATGCGGTGGCGACCCGGTCGACCGTCAGGCCCTGAGCGTCCAGACCGGCGGCGATACCGCTGGCAATCAGGTCGTCGTCTTCGCAAAGCAATACGTGCATGGCAAGCCCCGGAGAAAAAGGCGATTGGAACAGCGTGGGATTAAGCGTGGATTATGCACCGGCCCGAGGCGTTGCTGGTCGTCTTGTTAATTGCCGGAAAGTCGTCGCCGGGCAACACCGGGTGAGGATGCGGACCCGACGTTAACCGGGCCTTAATCACCGATCGTTACGCTGCGGGGCATTGATGATTGGCTGGGGTCGGGCATGCGTAGGGTATGGATGCTGTTGCTGGTGTTGTTTCCGCTGTTGGCGCAGGCGCTTCCCGGTGGGGACTTGTTCAAGAAGCCTGACTTTCTGCCGGTCGGGCAGGCTTTCATTTTCAGTTCCGAGCGCCTGGACTCCGGGGAAACGCGGCTGTACTGGCAGATCGCGGACGGTTACTACCTCTATCAGAAACGCTTGAAATTCGACGGCCTGTCCCCGCAACAGCAACCCACCCTGCCGGCGGGGCAAGATCACAACGACGAGTACTTCGGCCAGCAGCAGGTCTATCGCCAAGGGCTGGAGTTGACGATCCCAGCGTCGGCCAGCGGTCAGGTGACCATCGGCTGGCAGGGCTGCGCCGACGCGGGCCTGTGTTACCCGCCCCAGAGTCTGCGACTCGATCTGGGCGCTGACAGCCCAGCTTCCAGCGCTGCCGTCAGTCAGGGCCTGGCGCCAGATCAGGCGCTGGCAACCGATCTGCAACACCGCTCGCCGGGCTGGAGTGTGCTGATCTTTTTCGGTCTGGGCCTGCTGCTGGCGTTCACGCCCTGTTCGTTGCCGATGCTGCCGATTCTGGCGGGCGTCGTGGTGGGCAGCGGTGCGAGCCCGCGTCGTGGTTTTGCGCTTGCTGGCTGTTATGTCCTGAGCATGGCGCTGATCTATGCAGGGCTGGGTGTGCTCGCCGCGCTGCTCGGCGCCAACCTGCAGTCGACGCTGCAACAGCCCTGGTTGCTCGGCAGCTTTGCCGGGTTATTCGTGATTCTGTCGTTGCCCATGTTCGGCTTCTTCGAGCTGCAGCTGCCGGGTTTCCTGCGTGATCGTCTGGCCAGCGCCGGGCGCCAGCGCCAAGGCGGCAGCCTGCCGGGCGCAGCGTTGCTCGGTGCGCTGTCGGGGCTGATGGTCGGGCCATGCATGACCGCGCCACTGGCCGGCGCGCTGCTTTACATCGCGCAAAGCGGCAATGCCGTGCACGGTGGCCTGGTGTTGTTCGTCATGGGATTGGGCATCGGGCTGCCGCTGCTCTTGCTGGTCACGGTGGGAAGTCGCTTCCTGCCCAAGCCCGGCGCGTGGATGGATGCGGTCAAGGGCGTTTTCGGCTTCCTGTTGCTAGGGACGGCGTTGATCATGGTCCGCCCCCTGCTGGCCGAAAGCGTGTGGCTGGGCCTGTTCGGCGCGCTGCTGGTCGTCGCCGGGTTCTGCGCTGTCGTTCAGACCCGCGCCCTCCAGCGTGTCGTGCTGATGGGGACACCCGGCGGTGCGATCATCGGCCTCTGGGGCGTGCTGATGCTGATCGGCGCAGCAGGCGGCGGCCATGATCCGTGGCAGCCGCTCAAGGTCTTCAGCGGTTCGGCAACCGAAGCCGCAGGCGGAAGCCACGACGCCTTCACCACTATCAGCGATCCGCAGGCACTGGACCGCGAACTGGCCCGCGCCAAGTCAGAAAGCCAGTGGGTACTGATCGACTACTACGCCGACTGGTGCGTGTCGTGCAAGATCATGGAAAAAGAGGTGTTCGGCAAAAACGATGTGCTGCAAGCATTGAGCGGCGTGCGACTTCTGCGCCTGGATGTCACCGCCGACAACGCCGCCAGCCGCGAGCTGCTGGGTCGGTATCAGGTTCCGGGGCCGCCCAGCCTGTTGTGGATCGGACCTGACGGCAGCGAGCGCCGAGACCGGCGGATCACCGGTGAAATCGATGCCAAAGGCTTCGCCGAGCACTGGCAAGCGACGCGGGAGCGCGGCTGATGTTGAGCTTTTCCCTTGGTCCGTTGGTGCTCTCCCTGACGCATCTGTTGCTGTTGATGGCCCTGGCGCTGTCGACACTGGTCGGTTGGCTGGCCGGTCGCAGGCGGCGCATCAATCCGGAGCGTGCGCTGTTTGCGCTGTTCCTTCTCGGGCTTTTGGTCGCACGACTGGCATTCGTCGCCGCGTACTGGCCGCAGTACCAAAGCCAGATTCTGCGCATCGTCGACATCCGTGACGGCGGCTTTCTGATCTGGCCTGGCGTTGTCGCCGTGGTGGTCGCCACCACAGTGCTGGTCTGGAACCGGCCGCTGCAACGCAAGGCCCTGGGGCTTGGCGTCGCGAGCGGATTGTTGTTCTGGTGGCTGGCGGGGCTCGTTGTCAGCGCGCAGCATCAGAACGTCTCCCTCCCCGACCTCACGCTGCGCGATACCGCGGGGCGGCCGGTGCAACTGAGCGACTATGCCGGACGCAAGCTGGTCATCAACCTGTGGGCGACCTGGTGCCCGCCGTGTCGCCGTGAAATGCCGGTGTTGCAGGCCGCGCAACGGCTCAATCCCGATGTCGTGTTCCTGTTCGTCAATCAGGCAGAAAGTCCTCGGGAGGTGGCGACTTTTCTTGCAAGCCAGGGTCTGCATCTGGACAACGTTTTATTCGATGACAGCGGTGAGCTGGCCAGAAGCGTCGGTTCCGCCGCCCTGCCCACCACCCTGTTCTACAACCCGGACGCGAGCCTGTCGGGCAGCCATCTGGGCGAACTTTCCGACGCCAGCCTGAAGCATTATCTGGACAACCTCAGCGCACCGGTGATGCCTTCTTCCTCCCAGCCAAGGAGCAGTCAATGAGTTTCATGCGTTTATCGATTATGGCCGCCGCCGGCGTGCTCGCCCTGCAGAGCACGCTGTTGCGGGCCGAAGAATTACCCGCACCGATCAAGGCGCTGGAAGCAAAAGGCGCGACCATCAAGGGCAGTTTCGATGCGCCCGGCGGGCTCAAGGGTTACGCCGCGCAATACCAGAATCAGGGCATGGCGCTGTACCTCACGCCCGATGGCAAGCACGTGCTGGCGGGTAATCTGTTCGACGAAAAGGGCGAAGACCTCAGCGAAGCGCCGCTGCAGAAGCTGGTCTACGAGCCCATGACCAAGGCCATGTGGACCCGGATGGAGAACAGCGCCTGGATCGAGGACGGCGCAAAGACCGCGCCTAAAGTGATCTATCTGTTCAGCGACGCCAATTGCCCCTACTGCAACATGTTCTGGGAACAGGCGCGGCCGTGGGTCAAATCCGGCAAGGTGCAGTTGCGCCACATCATGGTCGGTGTGATTCGCGAAGACAGCGCCGCCAAAGCCGCTGCACTGATGGCCGATGCCAACCCGGAAATGGCGCTGCAAAAACATGAGCAAGCCGGCAAAAGCAGTTCGCTGAAGCCTCTACAGACCATTCCCAAAGACATTCAGGCCAAGCTCGACGGCAACATGAAACTGATGGAAGACATGGGGCTTTCGGCAACACCTTCGATCTTCTACAAGGACGAAAGCGGCCACCTGCAACAGCAACAAGGCGCGCCCCGGCCTGACGTGCTGGCGAAGATAATGGGCCCCAAATAAGCGTCTGAGCGCGTGTGATCAACTGACCAATGGCAACCTGGCCCGAAAAGTGGATGCTGCATCGGCTCACCATACATGTAAAAATGTCGATCAACATTTCAAGGGCCAAGCGGGAGGCTCGTTCCATGCGTTACGCCGAAGATCACAAAGCCCAGACTCATCAGCGAATCCTCAACGAGGCTGCCGCACGTTTTCGTCGCGACGGCATCGGTGCCACGGGGTTGCAGCCGCTGATGAAAGCCCTGGGCCTGACCCACGGTGGCTTTTATGCCCATTTCAAATCCAAGGATGATCTGGTCGAAAAGGCCCTGCGTTGCGCAGTGGACCAGCTGAGCGAGTCTCGAGGCGAGAAGTTGGCCGGGGATCCTTCGGCTCAGGCCTTCATTGATATGTATTTGAGCAAGGCCCATCGCGACGAGCCGGAAAAAGGCTGCCCGTTGCCCACCATGGCATCGGAGCTGGGCCAGCGTGGCCAGCCCAGCGAGATCACCGACGAACTCATCACCCGCATGCTCCAGACCCTTGAGTCCGGCATGCCGGCCGAAGAGGACAGCGAGAAAAGCGTGATGCTCATGTCGAGCCTCGTCGGTGCACTGGTGCTCTCGCGCAGTGCAAAAGACCCGGCGCTGGCCGAGCGCATTCTCAGCAGCACTCGCGAGCAGCTGAAGCAGCAGATCAAAACCGCCTGATCCCGCGCTCCCCTGTCAGCCACGACAGGGGAGCTTTGCGTCACTCAGGGCCGCCAGCGACGAAACAGCACGCTGGCATTCACGCCCCCGAATCCGAAACCATTGGAAAGCGCGTACTCGATCTCCATCTCGCGGGCCTTGCCGTGAACGATGTCGATGCCTTCGGCAACGTCGTCCGGGTTTTCGAAGTTCAGGGTCATCGGCGCGATTTGATCGCGAATCGCCAGCGCCGTGAAGATCGCTTCGATGCCTCCCGCCGCGCCCAGAAGATGCCCGGTTGCGGATTTGGTCGAGGTCACGGCGACGCCATTCTGATCGCCGAACACCGTCTTGATCGCCGCCATTTCACCCTTGTCCCCGACCGGCGTGGACGTCGCGTGCGCATTGAGGTGCTGGATCTGCGCAGGCTCGATGCCCGCCTGCCGAATGGCCGCCTGCATCGCCCGTCGTGCTCCGCTGCCGTCTTCCGGCCCGGCCGTGAGGTGATAGGCGTCGGCGCTGGTGCCGTAACCCACCAGTTCGACAATCGGTGTGGCGCCGCGGGCAAGCGCGTGTTCCAGGGTCTCGATGACCATGATGCCGGCGCCCTCGCCCATGACGAAGCCGTCGCGGTCGCGATCAAAAGGCCTTGAAGCGCGTTCCGGCGTGTCATTGAAACCGCTGGACAGCGCCCGTGCAGCCGCAAAACCGCCCAGTGCGACACGATCGATACAGGCTTCGGCGCCGCCGCAGATCGCGATGTCCGCTTCGCCGTTGCGGATCAGCCGGGCCGCATCGCCAATCGCCTGAACCCCGGCCGCGCAAGCGGTCACCGGTGCGCCGAGCGGGCCCTGGAAACCGTGCTGGATCGACACGTGACCGGCCGCCAGGTTGACCAGGAACGAAGGAATGGTGAACGGCGAGAGACGCCGCGGGCCGCGCGAGTCGGTCGTGCGCACCGCGTCGGCAATAGCGCCGAAACCGCCGACGCCCGCGCCGATGATCGTCGCGGTACGCTCGCGCTCTTCATCGGTCGAGGGTGCCCAGCCTGCCTGCGCCACGGCCTGTTGCGCAGCGCCGAGGGCAAACAGGATGAAGCGGTCCATTTTCTTCTGCTCTTTGGGAGGTGCTGCAGCGTCGGCGTCAAAACCGGCTTCAGGATCCTCCGCCAGCGTCGGAACTGGCCCGCCCACTTTGCCCGGCAAGTCAGCAACGGTCTCCTCGGGCAACCGAACGATGCCGGAACGCCCTTCGAGCAAGCGTCGCCAGACCGCCTCGACACCGGTGCCCAAAGGCGTGACCAACCCCATTCCCGTCACTACGATGCGACGTTCGCTCATGCATTCACCTTTTCAACATTCATGGCGTAAACAGGTACGTTTCACGCACCCGAAGTTTTGTAACGTGCCGCTGCGTGCTGCAGCGACAGATTCGGCCCCAGCGCGAGACGCGCGTTGACGAAGTTCTGCCAGTCCTCGGCGTTTGGCAGCGAAGGAATAGTCACCAGCTCTTTTTGATCGAAGCCGGCCAGCGACGCGTCGACCATTTCGTTGACGTCCATCACCATTTCAGCCGGGAAGGCGTTCAGGTCCATGCCGGCACGTTCCCAGATTTCGGTGCGCGTCGCGCCAGGCATCACCGCCTGAACCTGCACGCCCTTCTCACCGATTTCAGCATTCAACGACTGAGTCAGGCTCAGGACATATGCCTTGCTCGCCGTGTAGACCGCGTTGAAGCGCTCGGGAATCATCGGCACCACAGACGCGATGTTGATGATTGCCCCGCGCTGGCGAGCGACGAAACCAGCAGCGGCCGCGGCGGCCAGATGCGTCAGCGCGGTGATGTTCAGCGAGATCAGTCGGTCGACGTCGCCCAGGTCCGCTTGCGACAGCGGCGCATTCAAAGCCACGCCCGCGTTATTGACCAGCAGCGTGATGGCCGCATCGTCACGCAGGCGCTGCTCGATCTTGGCAACGTCGGCAGCGTTGGTCAGGTCAGCCTTGAGCACTTCGACGCTGGCCGACGTGTTCGCCCGCAGATCAGTGGCAAGCGTTTCCAGACGCGCCTGGTCGCGCGCCACCAGCAACAGGTCGAAACCCCGCTTGGCCAGACGGTCGGCGTAGGTGAAACCGATGCCAGAGGATGCGCCGGTGATCAGGGCTGTACCTTTGCTGCTGTTAGTGCTCATGGGCATTTCTCCAAGGATGTTCAGGTTAGCTGTCAGCGCATATTACGCTCGTAATTTTACAAATTATATGTCGATTGACATTTTTAATGTCAAGCGTGAAGAACAGGCCGTGAGGCCGGTGACTGCCGGGCAAAAAAAAGACCGATCGCGTGATCGGCCTTTCTGGCTTGAGGGTGTTTCAGTCTATCGAGAGTTTTTCGCGGTTCTTGTCCAGGAGCGCTTTGCCGATGCCTTTGACTTCGATCAGCTCATCGACCGAGGTGAAGCCTCCGTGCTCGTCACGGTAGGCGACGATCGCTCCGGCTTTGGCCGCGCCGATGCCGGACAACTCTTTTTGCAGGACTTCAGCGCTGGCGGTGTTGATATTGACTCTGCCGGTCTGCTCGACCTTGGCCGAGGCGACCGCAGGTTTTGCGGCGTCGACCGGCGCAGCGGGGGCTGCGGTCACTGCAACCGAGGTGCTCGCCAGCAGTGCAAAAATCAAAGAGGACAGGTAGGGAATACGCATGAGGGTGCTCCATGGACATCGTGAGTGAAAGCAGCTTTCCTGAGCTGCCCTGCAAACCTAGACGATGCTGACGGAACCTGGATGAGGGTGTACGTGACGGGATGTGTAGCGTTCGGAATTGAAGACGGTTTCTATGAAGTTCGACGACGATCGGCCAGCCAGAACCGGCGACGAGAGATAAATTGAAACCCTTGGTCACAGGACCAAGGGCTTCGCTGCTGCTTACTGACCTTGTTTGAGCAGGCCTTCGATTTCTTTGACCTTGGCCTCGACCAACGCCGGATCGCGACGGCTTTCAACGTTCAGGCGCAGCAGCGGCTCGGTGTTGGAGCCACGCAGGTTGAAGCGCCATTCGGCGAACTCAAGGCTGATGCCGTCGGTGCGATCGATGTTCGACGCGCTCGGCGAGTAATGCTCGAGCACCTGACTCAGCACCGATTTAACGTCGGCCACCTTGTAGTTGATCTCGCCGCTGCACGGATACGCCGCCATGCGCTCGTCAACCAGTTCGGAAAACTTCTTGCCCGAAACGGACATCAGCGCGGTCACCAGCAGCCACGGAATCATGCCGCTGTCGCAGTAGGCAAAGTCGCGGAAGTAATGGTGGGCGCTCATCTCGCCGCCATACACCGCGTCTTCTTTACGCATGCGCTCTTTGATGAACGCGTGACCGGTTTTGCACAGAACCGGCGTACCGCCTGCCTGCTGAACCTGATCGATGGTGTTCCAGGTCAGGCGCGGGTCGTGAATGATCTTCGAGCCCGGCTCCTTCTTGAGCAGCATTTCTGCCAGCAGACCAACCAGGTAATAGCCCTCTACGAAGCGCCCTTTCTCGTCGAAGAAGAAGCAACGGTCGAAATCGCCGTCCCACGCCAGACCGATGTCGCAACTGTGCTTGAGCAATGCGTCGCGGGTGATGCTGCGGTTTTCCGGCAGCAGTGGGTTTGGCACACCGTTAGGGAAATTGCCATCTGGCTCGGCATTGATGATCACCCACTCGAACGGCAGCTGCGACTTGATGGCCTCGAGTGCCGGTCCGACCGCGCCGTTGCCCGGGTCGGCAAGGATCTTCAGCGGGCGAAGATCGACGCCGCTGACGTAACTCAACAGGTGCTTGATGTACGCGGCCTTGTCAGGACGGGAATCCACACGGCCCGGACGTTCGGCCTTGTCACCGATATTGCCGGCATCGACGCGCTCACGGATGGCGTCCAGCCCGGTGTCGCCACTGATCGGCCGAGACTGGCCTTTGACCAGCTTCATGCCGTTGTACCCTTTCGGGTTATGGCTGGCGGTGACCATCACGCCGCCGTCGGCTTCGTAGTGGCTGGTCGCAAAATACACTTCTTCGGTGCCGCACAGGCCGATGTCGATGACATCCGCGCCGGCATCCTGAATACCTTTCATCAACGCCTGAGCCAGCGGCGGGCTTTCCAGACGCATGTCGCGGCCCACCACGATATTTTTCGCACCCAACTCCAGCACCAATGCCCGCCCGATACGGTAGGCAATGTCGTCGTCCAGATCGGTGGGGACCTGGCCACGGATGTCATAAGCTTTGAAACAGCGGGTCTGAATAGCGGGATAGACGGAATTCATGTCTAAAAACCTATATGCAAAGAACCCACGGGTTCCGTTCAGTATGAAGCAGCCCAAACGACAGGCCACACGCATCCCTCGCGCACTTCAGTCCGGAGGCGAGGGTTAGGCAGTGGAAAACGGGATTTGTTAACTGGGGGGTGGAAATTTTTCTGGGCGGGGGCGGAGGAATACAGCGCGGCTCAGGCCGGAAAGGCCTGAGCTTGCGTCAGGTAAAGGAACACGGCGTCGCTTCCGGCAGCGCTGACCACCTGAAAAATCTGAAATGTCTCAGACCTTTGGTTTTCTCGCCATATGAATCCAGTCGACGATTTCCCCTTCTGGGGTGTAGCCGCTCACTGTTTCGCGCAATATCGAACGGACCCTGCCGTAATCATCCACTTCTGTAGCTGCGAGCAATTCAGACAATCGCGCTTTGAGTACATCCCAAGCAAGAAAGTCTTCGTGTGCACTCATAATCATCGCGTGTCGAGTTGGCACCACGTTATCCCCGATCAAAAGCTCTTCGTAGAGTTTTTCTCCGGGGCGCAAACCGGTGAACTCGATCTCGATGTCGCCATGAGGATTTTGTTCGGAGCATATGCTGAGCCCTGACAGGTGAACCATTTTCTCAGCCAACTCGACTATCTTCACGGGCTCGCCCATGTCTAGCACAAACACATCACCACCCAGACCCATTGATCCAGCTTGAATAACCAGCTGCGCTGCTTCCGGAATGGTCATGAAATAACGCGTGATGTTCGGGTGAGTCACAGTGACGGGCCCCCCGGATTTTATCTGCCGGTGGAATAGTGGAATGACCGATCCGGAAGATCCTAAAACATTACCGAAACGCACCATCGTGAATCGCGTCTTGTTCACCCTGGCCACGTTCGACGGTTCCCCGAACATGACCGGAGCAGCTTCCTTGCTGAGCGCCTGCAGGACAAGTTCAGCTAAACGTTTTGTGCCTCCCATGACGTTGGTAGGTCTGACGGCCTTATCCGTCGAGATCAACACGAAGTTAGCAACGCCCGCCTGCAACGCCGATTGCGCTGTGTTCAGCGTTCCTATGACATTGTTGAGCACACCCTCGGCGATGTTGTGCTCGACCATGGGCACATGTTTGTACGCGGCGGCGTGGTACACAGTTTCCACCTGCCAGGTTTTCATCACGTCCAGCAACTTTGGCGCATTACGGATAGTGCCCAAAATGGGCAGAATTCTGACCTGCAGCGATTCTCGACGCGTGCGCAGTTCAAGCTCCGAGAGGATGCTGTACAAGTTGAATTCGCTGTGATCAAACAGCAACAGCGTAGCGGGACCGATCGAAAGAATCTGACGGCACAACTCCGAGCCAATGGAGCCACCTGCGCCTGTGACCATCACGACTTTGTCCCTGATGCAGCGCTCCAGAAGGTCAGCTTGCGCAGGTACAGGATCGCGGCCCAACAAATCAGCGATGTCGACTTCCTGAATATCGTCGACTTTCACTCGCCCGCTGGCGAGATCCATAAATCCGGGAACGCTACGAACATGCAGCGGGAATTGCTCGAGAAAACCAAGAATCTCTCTGCGTCTCGTGCGGGTACACGATGGGACTGCGAGCAGTATTTCTTGTGCCCCGGTGACATCCAGCATCTGTTGAATATGCTTGGGCTTATAGACCTGCAGCCCCGATATAACGCGGTTGGAAATCGTCGGATCGTCATCGATGAATGCAACCGGGCGCATCAGTCTGCCCATTCTCAAAGCCGCGACCAGCTGATTGCCAGCGGCCCCTGCCCCATAGATTGCGACCCTGGGAAGTGAATCATGACGAGGTACGAACGGAACATGACGCGTCGCGGAAAACCAGTCACCCAGGAAATACTGGCGCATCGCAAGGCGCAGCCCGCCTATCAAAATCAGGCTAAGCCACCAGTAATTGAAAATAATGGAGCGTGGGACGACCGGAATATGTTGGTTGTTCCAGTAGACAATCAGCGACAGAGTCAGTGAGGACAGACTGACCGCTTTGATGATCGTGATAAGCGCGTCATTGCCGAAATACCGCAGCACAGCACGATACATTCCCATCCTGATGAAAAATGGCAGTGCAACTATCGGTGCAGTGAGAAACAACCAACGGTGCTGCGTCAGGGGCATCCACGGGTTTTCAATGCCTAACCTGACGATGAACGCCATCTCAAGCGCCAGCCACACCAGAGCGACATCGACCAGGACTTGCAAAAATCGTTTTTGGCGACGGGTCAAGCTCAACAAATAAGCCTTCAATTTATCCATCATCCTACGCCTCGAAACTCTCCAGAAAAAACGACAGCCCTCAAACAGCCCGATAACCTCGCGCTAGACGTGTTCAGGCGTTCCAGCATTGTATCTGATTGCCAGTGCGACCAGTGGAGCATAGGCGACCAATAGAGCAATAGGACCGTCAAGTTTGAACAGCACCACGGCAGCCGCCCATGGAAACAACCAAAGTACATTGATCAGCAATACGGTGAGGGTGACCGGCAAATGCGCCTTGTGCCGGCGGGAAGCATATTGATAGGCATGGGTGCGATGGGCTTCATAAACACGCTCACCGCGAAGGAGTCTGCGCATGAGGGTGAAAGTCGCGTCGACGATGAACACACCTAACAGAATTAACCAGGCCCACAGAAAATCAGGGTTGCTTTGGCTGGCCTGCAGTGACAACGCTGCCAGCACAATGCCGAGGAACCCGCTCCCCGCATCACCCATGAAAATCCGGGCTGGCGGAAAATTCCAACACAAAAATCCACCCGCACTGATGGCTAAAAGCAGCGAGGTGGGGATGAGCCTGTTCTCGCCAAGCCAATAATACAAAACGCAGGCGCCAACGCATGTGGTAATGGTTTGAACACTGGCGAGGCCGTCAATACCGTCCATGAAATTATAGAGATTGAGCAGCCAGACAATATAAAAAGCTCCCAAAACCGTGCCGATCCACCCCAAGTCAAAGCGGGTGCCGAACATCTCGATGGCTGGCAAACCTCCAAGCCAGAACAGAATCCATCCTGAAGCAATGAAGTGCCCGGCTAGACGCCAACGAGCAGCGATATGCCCGTGATCATCAAGAAAACCCAGGATCGCCAAAGCGCCGCCTGCGCCAAGCAACCCGCACATATCGGAGAACTGCAATAGCTCTGAATACCAGAGGTAAGGCAGCACCGCCATGAAGGAGATGACGATAGCCACCCCGCCGCCACGAGGGGTAGGAACACTGTGCGAACTGCGCTCATTCGGAATATCGATCACGCTGTTTCGCAGCGCATACATTCGCAAGAGCCAGGTCAAAATAACGGAGAACAGAAAAACGACCAGCGCCGATAGCCATAACACTTTCACGATAACGCACCCATGTACCAAGGACTCCATCCGAGGGCAAAAACCAAACATCAGCGCTTTAGATAGCTTGCCAATTTAAAGGGCACCTTCAACGCGATCATTGCCAGGTTGGTGTAAATCCCGTTTTCCCTGCAGGCTCTGACGATCTCCATATTCTGGTGCACGCGCCACCAAAATCCTGTGGTACTGATGCCACCATCGCGCATTTTCACAAACGTCGCCGGTATCCGCGCCATTGTGACGCCCTTCGACATAAACCTCGCCATCAATTCAAAATCAGCCGAGACGCGGTAATTAATCTTGTAATTACCCAACTGTGCAAATAATTCGCGGCGCGCATAGAAGGTAGGATGGGGAATCATGAAGCCAAAGCGTATTTTCCATGGGGAAAAGCCAGCAGAAGAATAGGTGCGCGTGACGGCATCGGTGTTGGTTCTCTCGACGAATACAAGATCTGCGTACACGGCGCCGATATCAGGTTGACGCTTCAATTCTTCGGCCAGTAAAGCAATAACACTGGCATCCTTGAACACGTCATCAGAGTTCAAGATCCCGACGTAATCACCTGTGGCGAGCGCGACCCCCTTATTCATCGCATCATAGATTCCCTTATCGGGCTCGCTGATGAATTTTGCTATTCGTCCGTCGTACTCGCTCACGATAGAAACGGTGGCATCCTTCGACGCGCCATCCACAACAATATATTCAATATCAGGATAACTCTGCGCCAGGACGGACTCGATCGTATCGCGAATAGTCGCCGCGCTGTTGTAGCAAACTGTAATTATAGAAATTTTCAAATGCTTAACCTTTTACCCGGCCGTATTTATCTTCGAAACGAACGATATCATCCTCTCCCAGATAAGAGCCGGACTGAACTTCAATCAATTCAAGGGGAATGACGCCCGGATTTTCAAGCGCGTGGATCTGCCCAATTGGAATGTAGGTCGACTGATTCTCAGTGACTAGATAGGTATCTTCACCATTGGTCACTTGCGCGGTACCGCTCACAACAATCCAGTGTTCCGCACGATGATGATGCTTCTGTACGGAAAGCTTCGCGCCTGGGTTGACGGTGATTCTTTTAACCTGGTATCGGGGGCCCTGATCAATAGAGTCATACACGCCCCACGGCCGGTACACCTCTCTGTGTTCAAGGTGTTCCTGACGACCTTTTTCCTCAAGCTGTGCGACGATGCGCTTTACATCCTGAACGCAGTCCTTCTGGGCGACCAGGACGGCGTCTTTTGTTTCTACGATGATCAGATTATCAACGCCGAGCGTGGCCACGAGGCGATGATTGGCGCTGATATAGCTGTTCTTGCTCGCTTCGGTGACCACATCGCCTACTACGACATTATTGGCGCTGTCTTTCTCGCCAATATCCCACAGCGCTGACCAAGATCCGATGTCGCTCCAGCCAGCATTCAGCGGCAGAACAACCGCATCTTGGGTGTGCTCCATGACGGCATAATCGATCGAGTCGCTTTTGCACCCCACGAAAGCATCGACACCAATGCGCACAAAATCCAGATCTTTTCGAGCGCTGGCCATCGAGGACCGACATGCTGAAGCGATAGCAGGCGCATGTACATCCAGCTCCGCCAGATATCGACGTGCCTTGAACATGAACATGCCACTGTTCCAGTAGTAACCGCCCTTGCTAACAAACTCTTCAGCGTGCTGACGATCAGGTTTTTCAACGAATTGATCTAACAGGTAGCTGCCGTTCGTAGAATGCTCCCCGCATTTGAGATACCCGTATCCAGTCTCTGCGTAGGTCGGCACGATTCCAAAAGTAACAAGCTTTCCATTATCGGCAAGCCGCTCAGCGTCAGCGAGGCTGGAGTGGAAAGCGCTCACGTCTCCTATGAAATGATCCGCCGGCAGAACGAGAAGCGTCGGGTCATCTTCGAACTCCAAGGCGTGCAACGCTGCCAATGCTACCGCTGGAGCGGTGTTTCTACCCTCTGGCTCAAGCAAAATATGCGCGTGAATCCCCTTGAGGTGCCTCAGCTGTTCAGCTGCAAGAAAGCGATGCTCTTCATTGCAAATCACGATCGGCGAACCGAACGTACAGCCAGTCAGCCGACCCACCGTCGATTGCAGCATTGATACTTCGGGATCAACCAGAGGTAGAAACTGCTTTGGGTTCAAATGCCGCGACTGTGGCCAGAGCCTGGAGCCCGAGCCACCCGCCAAAATTACCGGATAAAACATTGTGCAATCCTTCACACGGATGCAGGGTTAACGCTGCTGGTGACATTGAATGAGCTGAATTCCGAGGGATGTAAACGTCAGCTTCTCGCCTCAAGGCGATGCTCCACGAACCAACGGTAAGCATCTGCCAGGCCGGCTTCCAGACTGATGCTGGACTTCCAACCGAGGCGTTGTAAACGACTGACATCCATCAGTTTACGAGGCGTCCCATCAGGTTTAGTGCTGTCGAAAACCAGGTTGCCGCGAAAGCCGGTTACCTGAGCAACGGTCTCGGCCAACTCCCTGATCGTGCAATCTTCCCCTGTGCCAATGTTGATATGGGAAAGCATGGGTTGTGTGTGTGTGGCATAGACATCGGAAGGCAGCTCCATGACATGCACGCTCGCTGCGGCCATGTCGTCAACGTGGAGAAACTCGCGCATTGGTTTACCGCTTCCCCAGATCACCACCTCAGTTACATTCTCCGATACAGCCTCATGAAATCTTCTCAGCAGTGCAGGGATAACGTGGCTGTTTTCAGGATGAAAATTGTCGTTGGGGCCATAGAGGTTCGTTGGCATCACGCTTCGGTAGTCACGCCCAAACTGGCGATTGTAACTTTCACATAACTTGATGCCTGCAATCTTCGCGATCGCGTACGGCTCATTGGTAGGCTCCAGCACGCCGGTCAATAGCGCGTCTTCTTTCATAGGTTGTTCAGCATCACGGGGATAGATGCAGGACGACCCGAGAAACAACAGCTTTTGCACACCAGACAAATGCGCGGCCTGGATGATGTTTGCCTCGATCATGAGGTTTTGATAGATAAAGTCGGCGGGCATGACGTTATTGGCGTGAATCCCCCCCACCTTCGCAGCAGCCAGATAAATCTGATCAAACGAATGCGCGCCGAAGTATTCGTTGACGGCATTCTGATTCAGAAAATCGACTTCATCACGTCCAGCGCAGATGATGTTCGTGTACCCAAGCTTGCTCAATCGTCGGACGATCGCGGACCCAACCATCCCCTTATGTCCGGCGACAAAAACCTTCGCTGACGTTTCCATAGCCATCTCAATTCTCCACAGATACGGGAATTTCGTGGCCGTGGGACTTCAGCAGGGCATGCCGTTGGGCTGCCTTCAAGTCTTCCCTGACCATTTCCGCGCACATTTCTTGAACGGTGATCTCAGGGGTCCAGCCAAGCTTTTCTTTCGCTTTTGAAGGATCCCCCAGCAATGTTTCGACCTCTGCCGGACGGAAATAGCGGGGGTCAACGCGGACGATGACGTCTCCCACATTCAGGACTGTCGAAATGGCCCTGTCTACGCTGTCCACGATACCGACTTCGTCAACACCTGTTCCTTCGAATCTAAGAACAATGCCCAATTCAGCCGCGGACCACCGTACGAAGTCGCGCACCGAGTGCTGCTCGCCGGTCGCGATCACATAGTCCTCAGGGGTGTCTTGTTGAAGCATCATCCACTGCATGCGCACATAATCCTTCGCATGCCCCCAATCACGCAGCGCATCCATATTGCCCAGATACAGACACGGCTCCAAACCTTGAGAGATGTTGGCAAGCGCCCGGGTGATCTTTCTGGTTACAAACGTCTCTCCCCGACGTGGCGACTCATGGTTGAACAGAATGCCATTGCACGCAAACATGCCGTATGACTCACGGTAATTGACCGTAATCCAGTACGCATAGAGCTTTGCGACTGCGTAGGGAGACCTTGGATAGAAGGGAGTGGTTTCTTTCTGCGGTGTTTCCTGCACCAAGCCGTACAACTCAGAAGTCGAAGCCTGATAAAACCGAGTTTTTTTCTCAAGCCCCAGGAGCCGAATCGCTTCCAGAATACGCAACGTGCCCATGGCATCCACATCGGCAGTGTATTCGGGCGACTCGAAACTCACCGCAACGTGCGATTGAGCGCCGAGATTGTAAACCTCATCAGGGGCCACCTCCTGGATGATCCTGGTGAGGTTTGACGAATCAGTTAAATCGCCGTAGTGAAGCACGAAATTGCGATTGTCGATGTGCGGGTCTTGGTAGATATGATCGACCCGCTGGGTATTGAATGAAGATGCACGGCGCTTGATGCCGTGAACTTCGTAGCCCTTTTCTAACAGCAGCTCAGCTAGGTAGGAGCCGTCTTGGCCAGTAATACCGGTAATTAAAGCTTTTTTCATAAACAATTAACCTTGGAGTTTATTTTCGCCAACTAGCTAAAGAGAGCCTCAAGACCTCAACAGCGCGTCGCCACTATTACGATACTGGTTCAGATACCTACGGAAGTACCAATGAAAAACCAATGGAAAAACGAGAAAATCGAAAAGATTGAATAAATAAAAAATATCGAAATAGGCTCTAAACAAATATAAAAAAAGAACAGAAGCCAGAAGATATTTTTTATCTACCAGAAGTTGGACTAGCGACACAAACACCACTACAAGAAAGGGTAACAGAGCAGCTCCATAAAATGACTGCAGTCTAATGTAAGCATTGTGAGGGTTCCCACCGAAATCGACGACAGCGTCGACCTGGCTCAAGTCTGTACCTTTGAGAACATTCAGGAAGTTTAAATGCGCAAGGAAATCGCCTGCAATTTTGAAACGATCACTTGTGAGCCCCGCACCAAGATTAGTGTCCACCATAACGACGTCCATTATCTGGCTCCAGAACAAAGCAACGGCAACCATTGAAAGAAAAGCACACACCGCTGCCGCTATGGGACTACGCTTGATTAATACGAAAGAAAATAGAAGGACCGAAATTACAAGCCCATTGCGGCTATACAGAGGAATGCTTATAACGACGACCAAGAACAAAGGCCACAGCGCTATAACTTTGCCTGTTAAAACACGAGAATAAATGTATCCGCTTGCAAGCGCTATCAGCGCGCCTGAATAGACGTTCCTGCTAGAACCTTCCAACAGGTTATTAAACTGAGATGGGCCATACCCCTCTACAACAATGAGATACAGGCTAAAGGCGAGCATCAAGTAAAAAGGGTATTCAAAAAATACGGCAGTCTTTTCGTAGTCCAAGGTGAACCAAGCGACGCCAAAGCACCCCAAAAGTATAAACACTGTGAACACGCTTCGAAATGAGGTTTCTTCAGAATTAAGCCACGAAAATCCAAAGATACATAAGAATACCAATATCGTGCATACAAAAGGCTGCCCGAGTCTTCTTCCTCGGTTAGCAAGCATCATAAAAAAAATGAGTGTACCGACTATTACAACGCTTGTCCTCAATGCGAGGTCACCATAATAAAACGCTGCTGCACACAACCCAACGTAAGCACAGCTGAGGCATAGCATAGTGAGATATATAAATCTCGCCAAAATATTATGACGCATTATCGACCCCAGCACCTTCGGGAACCCAAACTCCCAATAGTTCAGACGAGGGGGATACCTTCGAGGCAGAAAGCAAAGTCACGCCCTCCTGTTCCAATGAGCGCTTCAGCTCGATTAGAAGAGTGCGCGTTCCCACTCCGCTCTCTCCTATCGCCGTTTTGTGTGGCGTTACCATCTCATCCGAAAGAGGGACCAACCCAATGTCCGCCGCATCGTCAAAAATCATTGCCTCTGGGCTGCTGCCATAAAAATGCGGCCCGCCGAAATCCAGGCCGTGAATAACGATATTCTTGAACCCCATGTTTCGAGCAAGGAATATCATGCTGATCACGCTTGAGACCGCCTGGGGCAAGACACTGCGTTCAGCCAGAGCTTTCTTCAGAATATGCGGCACACCTTGCGGGCTAAATATCCGAAAATGGCGATCTTGCATAAACAGTCCATTATCACTGTAAAGCCCTGCTATCATGTTATGCGAATTTTTTAATTCGGATATATTTTTAAAGACAATCTTAGAACAATCAAACGCCTTTGATTTTTTCAGGCCAGAGTAAATCCACGTTGTTGCTTGGATAAAGCGTTTATCCTTATGAGAGGCACATTCTATAAAGTGAATGTCCGGGTCAGGACATTTCAAAAACGAATAGTTGAAACCAATCACATAAGCGGCAGACCGGGGAATTGTGTTGAAAGTATAATTCAGACTCCAACCTGATGCGAGAATGTGACAATCCGACTTAGCGGTCTGTTCTTCGGACATCTTGAATTCCGCCATCCCTCGCTTGCGGAGACGATTTGCCCGGTAAAGTTGAAGCTTAGACTCCCATAATATCCAGAACAGGTCCGCGATGGCTAATTGCAGTGACATAGGCAGGCGCTGCAATAACGATCTAACATTTTTCTTAACCAAAGTCGAGCTCATCGAGTAGCACCGGAGTATTGATTAAAACATCACGGGTCACTGTACAGCCCAGAATTCTATCAAGCATTTTGGGAGACGCGCCAAATCCAGGCCTAACGCTCCGGATACAGTCTTCTGTAATTACGGACCCAGCTTTAAGTGCTTTAACGAAGTACAGTGACCGCCGGAACTGCACATTTCCGACCTCACTGGACTTTCGCCCATAGTCGATGCTCCCCAAAGCGCTCCAGGCGGTCTTAGTGTCACGGCAAAGCGCCGCCAGCTCCGCAGGCTGTAGAGAAAACGAGTCGTCGGGGCCACCGTTATTTCGATCTAGCGTCACGTGCTTCTCAATGATCGACGCACCTAGAGCAACGCTGGTTATCGCAGTTGTGTTATCCAGTGTATGGTCCGACAACCCCGTTACCAAGCCAAACCTCTTCCTCATATCCGAAATAGTATGAAGATTATAGTCAGCAGCCGGAGCTGGATATCCACTCACGCAGTGCAAAATGGCAAGCTCTGTACAGCCCCCCTCCTGTGCAGCACTGATCGCCTCAGATATCTCTTCAGCATCAGCCATCCCCGTCGAGATAATCAAGGGCTTCCCGGTGGACGCGGCGTATCTGATCAGTGGCAAGTCGATCGCTTCGAATGAAGCAATTTTGTAAGCAGGGGTGTTAAGATCTTCAAGAAGATCGATCGCAGTTTTGTCAAAAGGCGAACTGAAAATCGTGATATCCAAACTTCGTGCAAATTCAAAAAGGGGCCGATGCCAATCCCATGGCATATGGGCTTCTCGATATAGATCATAGAGCGTTCTGCCATCCCATAAACCGCCTCGAATTTGGAAGTCTGGACCGTCGGATTTAAGCGTGATGGTATCAGCGGTATACGTCTGTAATTTTACAGCGTCAGCGCCTGCCAGCTTAGCCTCTCTAATAATAGCCTTTGCGGTCTCAATATTACCGTTATGGTTCGCCGACAATTCTGCAATAATGTAAGGCGGCTCATTACTTCCGATGCAGCGACCATTGATCTTAATCGTAGGAGTCTTCATACCTTAACCTTGTCACTGGCCCATTCTTCGGCCAGGAGTCCGAAGCAGATTACAGAATTATATTCCTTACCATCAAATGCATGACTTCGCAAACAACCTTCCTGTACGAACCCTAAATACTCATGAAACCCGATGGAGGCGTTATTATATTCAAGCGCTTGGCCACATATTTTATGCAATTTTAAATTATCAAACCCGTAACGCAACCCCTCTAAGCCAAGATGCCGGCCATCGCCTTTCTGATGGTCGGGGTCCATATAAAAACCCCAGTCCGCCACCCTTCCCTTGCCTTGGAGCGAAAAGTTGAGAAAACCGATCGGCTTTCCCAGCTTTTCGAAGATTAGAAGACATTTCGCGTCATCTGCACAAGCGCGCTTAAACCAAGCTTGATGCTCTTCCATGCTGATAAGATGCTGGGTATACATGTAACGCCGAACTTCCGGATGATTACGCCAACCCAAAACCAGGTCGAGATGTTCATCACCCATCAGTCTGAGTTTATAAACGTTGCCGCTGCTATTTTCCACAATCATCTCCCCAAACATTCAGACCGCGCGCTCCCCTATTGTCAAATAGCTAACGGAAGACTGTGGCGGGTTAATTCTCTCCGGAGGCTAACGCGAACGCCTTGAACATCCACTCTGCCCGGATCCAGTCTTCCTCGGTATCAATATCTTGAACGAGATGCATCGGAAGATGAACAGGCACTGATTCCACTGAAAAGATGCGGGTTCCTCGAAGCCAAGCTTGAGTTTTTCCCCAGTAAAATTGGCCCGCATCATGATAAGCCTCCTCCAAATCTTGAGACCGGACGCTGAACATTTCCGGGCTAAACATTTGAACACGACCTTCTTCATTCAGCCTGACCGCGCGCTGAATAGGAAACGGGTATTTCGTAACGGAAAACGCATACGACGCATCGGATAAGTTCAGCTCGTGCAGCCCGCGACTGATGTCGTCAGGTCTGACGAAAGGAGCAGTCGCGTATAAACAACATACTTCTTGGAAATCGGTGCCGTCGCTGGAAAGCGATTGGATTGCGTGCTGGATAACCGGGATCGTTCCGGTGAAATCGTCGGAAAGATTTTCAGGCCTGATGAAGGGGACGTCTGCCCCATAGTTTTTAGCAACATTGCTGATTTCGACGTCGTCAGTGGACACTATCACCCGATCAAAGCATTTACTCTTTAAAGCAGCTTCGATGGACCAAGCAATCAGAGGTTTACCACCAAACTCCTTGATGTTCTTACGAGGAATTCGCTTACTTCCTCCGCGGGCAGGAATAACGGCCAGTCTCATCACAGCAACGCCTGATGTAGAGCTGCGATTACAGTATCCTGGTCGACTTCAGACATCGTTGGGAAAAGCGGGAGGCTAATCGCTTCCTCATAATAGGCCTCAGCCTGGGGAAAGCCCTCGCCGCTGAATCCCATTTGCCTATAGTAAGGCTGTTTATACACAGGAATGTAGTGCACGTTCACACCAATGCCTTGGGCACGTAGAGAACGGAACACCTCCAGGCGGCTTTTTGATATTTGATCTAACTGAAGGCGTATTACGTAGAGATGAAAGCCGGAATAGCTTTCAGGATGCTGCCAAGGTGTTACTACCGGTAGCGAGGCAAGCATGTCATCATACCGAGCCGCAAGAGCGTGCCGCTTACTGACATATTCATCGAGGCGGTCCAGTTGACTGATTCCCAACGCGGCCTGCAACTCAGTCATCCGATAATTGTAGCCTAGATCAATCTGCTCATAATACCAAGGTGCAGGATTGGCCTCTTCCATCAGGTCTGGATTGCGCGTAATACCGTGACTTCGCAGCAGCTCCATCCTTTCCGAAAGCGCCGAGCTATTGGTCAGCACCAAGCCGCCCTCGGCTGTCGTGACAATTTTCACAGGGTGAAAACTGAATACCGTTATATCGCTGTATTGGCAACCACCTATAAATTGATCTTTATACTTACCACCAATCGCGTGAGATGCATCCTCTATCACCTTGAAACTGTAACGCATGGCCAAAGCATGTATGGCTTGCATATCACAAGATTGGCCGCAAAGGTGCACGACGACCAGTACCTTCGGCAGCTTTCCTTCGCGAGCTGCATCTTCAAGCTTAAGGCTCAATGCGTTTGGGCAAATGTTGTACGTTTTCGGATCGATATCGACGAAGTCGACGCTCGCCCCGCAATAAACACCACAATTCGCGGATGCTACGAAGGTCACGGGCGACGTCCACAACCAATCTCCCGGACCCAGGTCCAAAGCCAGACAGGCAATATGCAGGGCGGAAGTTGCACTGTTAACAGCGAGGGCATATTTCGCGCCTACATGTTTCGCCACACGGGCCTCGAACTCTGGAACCTTCGGTCCCTGCGTCAGGAAGTCAGATTGCAAAACCTCAACAACGCTATCGATGTCCGCCTGCGTAATATCCTGCCGGCCATATGGAATCATTCTCAGATACTCCCTATTTTTCCTTCATTCGCTTCAATCCATCGCTGCAAATCTTCGTCAGACATCCACTCACTGTTGTTATCGCTTGAATAAACAAACCCTTCGGGGACTTTCTTCCCATCTTTTATTCTGGTTGGGCAGCTAGCCCATTCATTGATGACGGGAAGAATTTTGAAGTGCTCAGGGTATTCGTACGTATAATAAGCATCTTCTGCACTGATCATCTGCTCGTGCAGCTTTTCCCCAGGGCGAATACCGACGATCTTTTGACTGGCATTTGGAGCGACTACGCGCGCAAGATCCGTAACTTTCATGGAAGGAATTTTCTTGACGTAAATTTCGCCTCCTTCCATATCCTCGAACGCGTGCCACACCAGCTCTACTCCCTCCTCCAGCGAGATCATGAAGCGTGTCATTCGCGCATCGGTGATTGGAACTTCGCCTGTGTCTTTCACTGACATGAAGAAAGGAATAACCGATCCCCTTGATCCCATGACATTGCCGTACCGCACTACCGCCATCCGAGTATCATGTCCACCGGCGTAAGAGTTGCCTGCTACGAACATTTTGTCGGACGCAAGTTTAGTAGCACCGTATAAATTGATTGGGCTACTTGCCTTGTCAGTAGACAGTGCCACCACTCGCTTCACGCCCTTATCTATACAGGCGTCAATCAGATTCATTGCGCCGTTGATGTTGGTTTTGATGCATTCGAACGGATTATACTCGGCTGTTGGAACGATCTTGGTTGCAGCGGCGTGAACCACATAATCAACGCCGTCCAGCGCTCTGTACAAGCGATCCTTATCACGAACATCACCAATAAAAAATCTGACGCGGGGATCGCCGGCGAACTTCTTCGCCATATCCCACTGCTTCATTTCATCGCGAGAAAAAATTATTATCTTTTTCGGATTGTATTTTGCCAGAGTCATTGGAACAAAAGTGTTGCCAAAGGACCCTGTACCACCGGTGATAAGAATGGTTTTATTAGTGAACATATTCACTCCCTTACATACTTTTAATAGATTTTTGACGAGCACATCTTGTGTCGTAAAAATAACTCAATGTTTTCCAACACAGAATTAGGACCTGCGCCGCCAACACTGCTACTGGAATTGCGATCGCGCCTATCAGATCAACCAGGACCCACGCCAAACCGCAGAAAGCTATAAATCCTACCAAATGGCTTTTAATAATAGGAGAGTCGAGTCCCTTGGCATATAAACCATAATGAGGAATCATACTCAGGCCGCTCATTACGGCCCCAGCCAGCACCCAAGGGAAGAGATACTTTTCTTGGATATAAAGGTCCTTCCCCAGCCATTCTAGAATCGGGCCAATTGCCAATAAGGCAATAAAACCAAATAAGACACTTAGGACGATCGTATGTGTCGCTAACCTTTTAAACTCTGCATTAAACCCATCAACATTTCCGTCATGATGCAATTTGATCATGTTGGGATAGATAAATGAAAATACACCAGCATCTAAAAATGAGATTAGCGCCGCACTGAGACCGGCGAATAGAACATAAGCACCTAAGTAGCGCAGCCCGGCGGTGTGTTCAAACCAATACCTGTCAACCGTCGATATTCCTCTCAGCGCCAAGGTAGCGATCACCAAAGGAACCGCTACCTTCAAGCCTGTCGCAATCCAACGCCAATCAACGTCGGCCCGCCATCCTCCGATATTCAGCCGCGAAAGCTTATGGATGGCGATTACCATAGCCACACTACCACCAATCAGCCAAGCGCCCAGCACTACTGGCAACGTACGATAATCCACGTCGTAATACATCAAGGCCGTCACCAAAATCGCCCAGGCGCCTGACCTGACGAACAGCATCACGCTGACCGTTAATTGCTCTGAAACTGCTACGAGCAATCTGCTGAGCTCCTGATTGAGATGTTCCAACACCAAAAGAGCAAAAAACCAGCTCATTAACGCCCAAGGCAACAGGTCTTGGTAGAACAAGATGGACAGCCCCGGCATCGCCAATGCGTACAGCACTGCTGTTAGTGCAACTTGAGACTTCAAAAATTCGCCCCAACGACTCCGATCATATTTCAAGAGTTCGCGGGTCGTGTAGGTGTAGAAATCAAATCCCAACACATACAGTGCATAACTGACAGTCACGACCATCAAGCCGTATAACCCGAGGTCCTCAGGATTCAGCAACCGGGCCAAAAAAAAGACGAGCACAAATTTGCAGCCGAGCGTCAGACTGCGTAGCGCCACGCTCAGAAGTCTTCGATAACTTGCTGGCATCATCGCGAAGGTTCCGCTGAACGTCGGGCAAGGCGCGAACGGGTGAGCAGCAGGTCTGTATTCTTGGTCATAGGTCTCTTCGGACACGCTACCGCCCCAGGATTTAACGTTCGTTTCCTGAAAACGCAGCTTCTGATTGTCTGGCCGACGACAAGTCGGCCTGGTTTAGCCCAACGCTATGCTCGCCAGCGGCACACTGACCTGTTGCTGGCGGTTCAAAATATTGATCAGCAGAATCACACGCTCCTCGCCGTCCTTCCCGAGGAAAACGGCGTCGAGGTCTGCGTATTCTTCGTGCTGGAATTTCACGGTTGCGCCCGCCTTCAGCGGCGCAGCCGTTGTATCGATCACCCGGCTCTTCAACTCGGCGACCAATGACGCGCGAACGGCCAGTGGCTTACCGCCAAAGCTGACGATACGGGCCACGCCGCGAGTCGAGCGCAACGGCGCCCAACTGGTGTCGTATGGAAGGTTGATGAACAGATAACCCGGGAAAAGCGATTCGGAAAGGGACTGCATGGATCCCTTGACCACTTCCCGGCGGACACATATGGGCCGAACACACTCATAGCCCTGACGAAGCAGGTTGTCTTGAGCACGCGCGTCCTGACGAGGCTTGCATTGCACCAGATACCAGCTTTCCTGCGATATCTGACGTGGGGCACTGGTAACGCTTAAAATATCCATCTCCTGTCACCGCTTGCGTATGCGTCCATCGCATTGCGGCCTTACTGCTGGCTGATGCGTCTTGAGTCGGTCCGTCTGCCTGGCAGATTTCATCCAGGCAGGTCGTCGGAGGACCGCTTATTCGATAATCAATGGCATGCGCTTGAGTTCGTATTTCCTCATCAGCACGCTGCGTAATGCCTTCCTTGCTTGTGGCTCGCCGTGGACAAGCCGGATTTCGGACGGCCACTGTGACATTTCAGTCACGAACTTTACCAAACCCTGCTGATCGGCGTGTGCAGAATATCCGCCCAATGTCGTGATTCCCGCATGAATGTCGTAACGCTCCCGATCAAGCTCGACATAACCGCCTTGCGGCCCATGCTTTTGAATCGAGGCGCCGGGCGTGCCTTTGGCCTGATAACCCACGAATACGACATTATGCCTCGTGTCACCGAGCATGGCTTTGAGGTAGTCGACAATGCGACCGCCGGAGCACATCCCGCTGCCGGCAATCACGATAGCGGGTCTGCGGGTGCTGGTCAGGTAATTGACCACCTGCAAATGGTCGGCATGCGTCTCGACCTTGATCAGTTGTTTGAAATTGAGCGGATTTCGCCCGCCAGCCGTACGAAGGGTCGCTTCCTCGTCCCAGTAATCGGCAAGTCCTTCGTACACCGCGGTCAGCCTGGTCGCCAATGGCGAGTCGAGGATGATCGGAAGGGTTGGCCAGTCAACGCCCATTCCGCCCGTTTGCGCCGTTTCGCTCTTGGCCGACAAGGTACCGGGAATGGCTTTGCGGTGGAGAATATCTTCGATTTCGTAGAGCAACTCTTGCGTGCGCCCCAGACTGAACGCGGGGATAAGGATCGTGCCCTGATCGGCGAGCGCCTGTTCGATCACCTTCTCAAGGCGCTCATGCCGCGTGCTGCGGTCTTCATGCAGGCGATCGCCATAGGTGCTTTCCAGTACCAGCGTGTCGGCGCGCTCAGGTGACACGGGACTCGGCAGGATTGGCGTGTCCGATGCCCCCAGGTCACCCGAGAATACGATCCGCTTGCTCCGGTTTTCCAGTGGGTACTCAATGTCGCATTCGACGTACGCCGACCCCAGAACATGCCCGGCACGCTGAAGCCTGATGCGGCATTTGAGCTCAGGGGTGTCGACGATGCCGAACCAGTGATCGAACGGCAGAGCAATGACGCGTTCGGCGATCTGCTTGAGGTAGCGCTCGACCAGCGCACCCTCGTGGCTGTACTGAATGCTGAACGCGTCTTCGAGCACCACAGGCAGCAGTAACGCCGATGGTTCGCTGCAAAGGATCGGGCCCTTGAACCCGGCGGCGAGAAGTTCGGGAAGCCTTCCTACATGATCGGCGTGCACATGGGTGACGACCAGCGCCTTGATCGAGGCCACCACGTTTTCCAACGAAGGGCCCTCCGGGTTCAGCCGGCGCTGGGTCGCTGCCTCCTCACCCTGAAACAGCCCACAGTCAATCAACAGGCTCAGCGCGGCGTCCAGCGCCAACTGGTGACACGAACCCGTGACGCCCTCGACTGCACCATGGTGAATGATTTTCGGGTATTGCATGAGAGTCCCTCTCAACAGACTTAAAGAACCACGCCCTCAAAAAGGGCGACGTAGCATAGCGACTGAGCCCGCTACGTCTTGTCTTTAACGTTTCAAGGTGTGACCAGGTATCGGCTCACTTGAAGAGGGAAATGTTGCGCCGCATGCCTGCCAGGTACTGAATACTCGCGATCAGGACGCCAATGACGGCACCCAGAATCAGTGCGAGGCAGACGATCAATACCTTTTGCGGTTTGACGGGTCTTTCAGGCGCCTCGACTGCGCCATCGCCGATATACACCCTCACCGTGGCAGGATCGATCTGGATGGCGTGCAGGTATTCGGCGCGCGCCTGCAGGGCTCGCAAGTTCGGGATGAAAGGATCGTCAGAAGTACGGGACTTCAAATTGTCGATCTCCGCACGCAATGCCTTGGCGCCCCTCATGTAAACAAGCGAGCCATTCATGTCTGCCGAAATGCGCGAGGGCCCCCCAGCCGTGATAATGGGTGGATTCTCCAGGCCGATGTTTTCGGCGATGCGCAAGGCCTCATTCAAACGAGCCAGCAAGTCGCGGCGATTCAACTGGGCGCTCTCGCGCAGGCCAGCGATTTGCAACTCTATATTGCGCGCCAATACCTGATTCTCGCTTGAAACGTTGAGGATCATCTCGGTCTTGGACGCTTCTTCGATCCAGTCGATATAGGTCTGCAGCCAGTGCGCTGCCTGCGGCGCGTTGGTGTGCAGGAAGCGCACGCTGTTGCGGCCAAGTGGAGCCAGGCTCTGCCCACGCACCACTGGATCGGTGGCCACAACCGAAATGGACCGCATGAACTTACCGTACAGCGCGGTGCGTGAACCCGCGCGTTGCTCGGCACTCAGCGAAGGCAGGTAAAGCTCTTCGAAAAATCTCTGACGCAACGCTTCGGATTGCAGGTTGCGCAGGAAGATGCCGTAGACGTCATCAACGGTGAAAGGTACGACCCCCTCCTCTTCCGACCGGCCCGCATTGAAAGCGGCGATGCCATTCGCCGAAGGAGGCAGTACTGAAGTCCTGGCCTCATAGACTGGCGGGGTCAGGAATAAGTAAGCGCACGCGGTAATAAGGCACACGCCAACGGTCAGCGCGACTGACAACTTGCGCTGCCAGACCACTTCAAAAAAAGAAAAGAGATTGATTGACTCTAAATGAGAATCACTGCGCTCTAAAACAGCCTTGTTCAAACCAACCGCCTGTCATCAGTCCAATCAATGCAGGCGCGTCAACTCTAGCGGTTGATGTGCTTGGAAATGCCACGGCATGTTTCCACCTACAGGTATGAAATCATCGTGCCATCAAATGAGCAGATTTCCAAGACTTGACATCACTCTGTAATGAATTTTCCTACAGCTGAGATGGGTCTATTCTCTTTGCAGTTCGGAAACGTCTCACAACATACCTAGCGATCGCGACTACGACACCCAAGACACCGCCACCTAGAACGCCCACCAACAACAAGAGCGCTTTCTTGGGTTTGATCGGACGATCAGGCTCTTCCACGTTGCCATCTTGTCGATATAAGGCGACATCTTCGGGATTAACATTAAGCCCATGATAGAAGCCGGCCTTGATTTGCAGGTCGCGCAGGTTTTCGATGAAGGGGTCGTTCGACTCGCGCTCTTCGAGGTTTCTGATCTCGGCCCTCAGCGCTTTCGCACCGCGCATATAGGTCAGTTGACCGTCCATGGCAGCTGAGACCTCAGAAGAAAGATTACCGGAGATCAGCGGCGGGTTCTCCAGGCCGATCGACTCTGCGATGCGCAGCGCTTCCTTCAACTGCACGATGCTGTCTTCCTGAGCTTCCTTGCCGCTGATGCGCAGGGTTTCGATCTGCTGCTCGATGTTGCGGGCGCGGACCTCGGCCTCCCGGGTCACGTTGCGAATCATCTCGGCTTTCGCGACATCATCCGCGCGCTTGAGGTACTCGGTTATCCATTGCGCAGCAACAGACGGATCGTTTGTCCGCGCACTGATCTCATAACGGTCGGAAGATCCTCGAACGGGTGCAATGGTCAGATCAGCAAGCAACGCGGCGTAAAGCAGTTCCCTGGAACCTTCCTGTTTATCTTTGGGAAGTGATGGCAGATAAACATCATCAAAGAACTTGCGACGCAACGATTCAGATTGAAGACGACGAATGAATACATCGTAAACATCCTTCACCGAGTACGGATCAAGTTCGGCCTCTTTGGTGCGGCCATAGTTGAAATCCGCGATGCTGTTGTAGGTGGGCGGCTGCAGAAACAGTTTCGCTTCGTACACAGGCTTGCTCAGAAATGCATAAGCCCCGACAGCGACGGTAACGATAAGCGTGATGAGGATAATCAGGGTCTTTTGAGCCCACAGTTCCCGGGCCACTTCAATCAAGTCAATCTCGTCCGCGTCCTGCGAATATCGGGAAGAAGTCGTCATGTATTAGTCCTTTATATTTGGAGCAAGACCAGACGGCAGATACGAAACCAAGCGTATCAAGAGTAGCCTGATCAATAGGAGATTGCGGGAGGGGCTGCATGATAGAGGTCCGGACAGGACATCCCCAGCGATATGTTTTGCAAATTGTTTACTGCACGGCCTGCCGATTCCCGCGAACCGCAAGCCGACGGCGCTTTCCGAACCCCAAAATAAAGGCTACTACCGGACCAATCAACATACCCAAGAGAAACGCCAGAATAACCGGCACGGCAATGGACAGCTCGGGTGCAGTCCATCCGAAAAACACCAGCGTCACGGACTGCTGGTTTTCAAGCACGAATACTACCGTCGCCGATACGATCAGCAGGACGACGACGAAGAAGCTCAGACGTTTCAGATTTCGCATACAGCATCCACTCCCCCCATAACGGCTATTGGAGTTCGTGCTCTTCCTCTTCGTTCACCCGGTCACGCAATTCTTTTCCGGGCTTGAAGTGAGGGACGAATTTCCCGTCGAGGCTGACGGATTGTCCGGTCTTGGGATTGCGACCGACGCGGGGCGCGCGGTAGTGCAGGGAGAAACTGCCAAAGCCCCGTATCTCGATACGGTCGCCAGTGGCAAGGCATTGCGACATCTGCTCAAGCATCGTCTTGATGGCCAGCTCCACATCTTTGGATGAGAGGAGTCCTTGATGGGTGACAATTCGTTCGATCAACTCCGACTTCGTCATATTTTTCCCTTCTTTTTCAAGCAGCTAGGTAAAGCGCTTTGAAGGTTTTAGCATGACCGGAAGATTTTGAACAGCCCATGTATCGACTTATGTGAAAGCCGTTTCCAGGCAAGAGGCCATTATCGCGCCCAGGTCTCATTAACCGTGGCCTGGCGAGTCTATGGCTCGGACAGACGACTGACGCTATAGGACCCTGGATTGCAGCGCGCAAAACCGTCGCCCACAAAAAAGGGCGACCGAAGTCGCCCTTTTTCAATGGTCAGACAGAACTCAGTTCTGCTTTTCCATTTGAGCACGCAGCAGGTCACCCAGAGTGGTAGGACCTGTGTTCTCAGCGGTGTCAGGCTTGCTACGCAGGCTCTGAATCGCTTCTTTCTCGTCTTCAACGTCTTTCGACTTGATGGACAAGCTGATCACGCGGCTCTTACGGTCAACGCTGATGATCTTGGCTTCGATTTCTTCGCCTTCTTTCAGAACGTTACGCGCGTCTTCAACGCGGTCACGGCTGATTTCGGAGGCTTTGAGGGTAGCTTCGATGTCGTCGGCCAGAGTGATGATGGCGCCTTTGGCGTCAACTTCTTTAACGGTACCGCGAACGATAGCGCCTTTGTCATTGACAGTGACGTACTCGGAGAACGGATCGCTTTCCAGCTGCTTGATACCCAGCGAGATGCGCTCACGCTCTGGATCAACAGACAGGATCACGGTGTCGAGCTCGTCGCCCTTCTTGAAGCGACGTACGGCTTCTTCGCCCACTTCGTTCCAGGAGATGTCGGACAGGTGAACCAGACCGTCGATGCCGCCGTCCAGACCAATGAAGATACCGAAATCGGTGATCGACTTGATGGTGCCGGAGATCTTGTCGCCCTTGTTGAACTGGCCAGAGAAATCTTCCCATGGGTTAGATTTGCACTGCTTGATGCCCAGGGAGATACGACGACGCTCTTCGTCGATGTCCAGAACCATGACTTCCACTTCGTCGCCAACCTGAACGACTTTGGATGGGTGGATGTTCTTGTTGGTCCAGTCCATTTCGGAAACGTGTACCAGGCCTTCCACGCCTTCTTCCAGCTCTGCGAAGCAGCCGTAGTCGGTCAGGTTGGTAACACGCGCGGTGACGCGAGTGCCTTCCGGGTAACGAGCCTTGATAGCAACCCATGGGTCTTCGCCCAGTTGCTTCAGGCCCAGGGAAACACGATTGCGCTCGCGATCGTACTTCAGGACTTTTACATCGATCTCGTCGCCAACGTTGACGATTTCAGATGGATGCTTGATGCGCTTCCAGGCCATGTCGGTGATGTGCAGCAGGCCATCGACGCCACCCAGATCGACGAATGCGCCGTAATCGGTGAGGTTCTTGACGATACCTTTGACTTGCTGACCTTCCTGCAGGGATTCCAGCAGAGCTTCGCGCTCGGCGCTGTTCTCGGCTTCCAGGACGCTGCGGCGGGAAACGACAACGTTGTTGCGCTTCTGGTCCAGCTTGATGACCTTGAATTCCAGCTCTTTGCCTTCCAGGTGCGTGGTGTCGCGCACTGGACGGACGTCAACCAGAGAACCTGGCAGGAACGCACGGATGCCGTTAACGTCGACAGTGAAGCCGCCTTTAACCTTACCGTTGATAACGCCCTTGACCACTTCTTCAGCTGCGAAAGCCGCTTCCAGAACGATCCAGCACTCAGCACGCTTGGCTTTTTCGCGGGACAGTTTGGTTTCGCCAAAGCCGTCTTCGACCGCGTCCAGCGCAACGTGAACTTCGTCACCGACCTTGATGGTCAGCTCGCCAGCGTCGTTGTAGAACTGCTCGAGCGGGATGACGCCCTCGGACTTCAGGCCAGCGTGTACGGTAACCCAGTCGCCGTCGATGTCGACAACGATACCGGTGATGATTGCACCCGGCTGAAGATTGAGGGTCTTTAGGCTTTCTTCAAAGAGTTCTGCAAAGCTTTCGCTCATTTTAATTCCTGTTGATAAGGGCGAAGTAACCGCCCATCTGCCACGCTCCAGACAACGTGGGTTTCGTTCATATGAAAGAAAGCCTGCGGGACTATGACTGGTCTCCCACATGGCTTCCTGGTCATCCAGCGAGATCGCGAAGTGCGACTTCACTCAGGATGCGTTCAAGCACCTGCTTGATGGACAATTCGGTGGAATCCAGCTGAATGGCGTCATGCGCCGGTTTGAGCGGGGCTACCGCTCGCTGGGTGTCGCGCTCGTCGCGGACACGTATCTCATCTAGCAGACTCGACAGACTAACATCGTCACCCTTGGCCTTCAACTGCAAATATCGGCGGCGAGCACGCTCTTCGGCGCTGGCGGTCAGAAAAACCTTCAGGGGCGCGGATGGAAAGACCACCGTGCCCATGTCCCGGCCGTCGGCGATCAGACCGGGAAACTCCTGAAATGCACGCTGACGCTGCAGCAATGCCTCACGCACCGCCGGCAACGATGCAACCTGCGAAGCGCCGCTGCCGATCTGCTCGTTGCGGATCGCCAGCGTCACGTCCTCGCCTTCCAGAATGATGCGCTGACCATGGTCGTCGGTCGCCGCTTCAAACTGGACGTCAAGGTGTGCCGCCAGAAGTTTTAGTGCCTCTTCATTGGTCAGATCGACGCCATGATTGCGGGCTGCAAATGCCAACAGACGGTACAACGCGCCGGAATCCAGCAAGCACCAACCCAGACGCTTGGCCAGCAGACCGGCTACCGTACCCTTCCCGGAACCGCTAGGTCCGTCGATCGTAATGACCGGAGCTTGAACTTTCACGATTGCCCCTCTTGCGCTACACGAATACCCACCTGGGCACAAAGCGCCAGGAAATTGGGGAAAGAAGTCGCCACGTTGGCGCAGTCCCGGATCCGGATCGGATCGGTAGCGCACAACGATGCGATGCTGAAAGCCATGGCGATGCGATGATCACCATGACCATTGACCTCGCCACCGCCGATGATTCCGCCTTCAATAATGAGGCCATCGGCGGTGGGTTCAACCTTTATACCCAGCGTGGTCAGACCGTCGGCCATGACCTGGATGCGATCGGACTCCTTGACCCGCAACTCTTGAGCGCCACGCAGCACGGTACGCCCTTGAGCACAGGCCGCGGCGACGAACAACACCGGAAACTCGTCGATCGCAAGTGGCACCAGCGCTTCGGGAATCTCGATACCGCTGAGTGTCGCCGAACGCACGCGCAGATCGGCAACCGGTTCGCCGCCCACCTCTCGCACATTCTGCAACCTAATGTCAGCCCCCATCAGGCGCAGGATGTCGATGACGCCGGTGCGGGTCGGGTTGATCCCGACGTGCTCGAGCAGCAGATCGGAGCCTGGCGCGATTGAGGCGGCCACTAGGAAGAAGGCCGCCGAAGAAATGTCGGCCGGCACTTCGATGCGGGTCGCTTGCAGCGTGCCGCCCGCCTGCACGCTGACCGCAGCTTCATTGACCGTGACCGGGTAACCGAAGCCGCGCAGCATTCGCTCAGTGTGGTCCCGCGTCGGTGCAGGCTCGGTCACCGTGGTGTCGCCCTGTGCGTAGAGGCCGGCGAGCAGCAGACAGGATTTGACCTGCGCGCTGGCCATCGGCATGTCGTAAGCGATGCCGTTGAGGGCCTTGCCGCCACGAATCGTCAGCGGTGGGTGGCCATCGGCGGCGGTCTCGATGACTGCGCCCATCTGCCGCAAAGGCTCCGCCACACGCCCCATCGGCCGCCTGGACAAGGACGCATCGCCGGTCAGCACGCTATCGAAAGGCTGCGCCGCGAGCAGGCCGGACAGCAGGCGCATGGAGGTGCCGGAGTTGCCCAGATAGATCGGACCGGGCGCGGGTTTCAGGCCATTGAGGCCTACGCCGTGAATGGTCAGTCGGCCATGATGCGGCCCTTCGATGACCACGCCCATGTCCCGGAATGCCTGCAGCGTCGCCAGCGCGTCCTCCCCTTCGAGGAAGCCTTCGACTTCGGTGACGCCTTGCGCCAGCGAGCCGAGCATGATCGAGCGATGGGAAATCGACTTGTCGCCTGGCACCCGGATCTGCCCGTTCACACTGCCGCCCGGTTGGGCAACGAACGTCATATCGTCCGCAGCGGCCTTTTCGACGTAGGCACGCCGCGCGAGGATCTTGCCGAAATGCTCGCGGGCCACGCGCGCCCGGGTGAAAACGCCCAGCAGTTGATGGCCGTCACCCGCGTCCACGGCGTCGCGCAGGGCGTCGAGGTCGCTGCGGAAGGTGTCGAGCGTGCGCAGCACCGCCTCGCGATTGGCGAGAAAGATGTCGTGCCACATCACCGGATCACTGCCGGCAATCCGGGTGAAATCGCGAAAACCGCCCGCTGCATAGCGGAAAATGTCCAGATTCTCGTTGCGCTTGGCCAGCGAATCCACCAGCCCGAACGCCAGCAGATGCGGGAGATGGCTGGTCGCCGCCAGCACTTCGTCGTGACGCTCGACCTGCATGTGCTCGACGTCGGCGCCCAGCGCGGACCACATACAGTCGACGAGCGCCAGCGCTGCCTGATCGGTTTCAGGCAGCGGCGTCAGAATCACTTTATGCCGACGGAATAACTGCGCGTTGGAAGCCTCCACTCCGCTTTGTTCGGAACCGGCAATGGGATGCCCGGGGACGAAGCGCGCCGGCATGGCGCCGAACGCCTCGCGAGCGGCACGCACGACGTTACCCTTGGCGCTGCCGACATCCGTCAGCACGGCGTCGCCCAGCTCCAGCGTAGCCAGCACCCTGAGCAGTTTTTCCATCGCCAGAATCGGCACGGCCAGCTGAATGACATCGGCACCGACACAGGCAGCAGCAAGACTGTCTTCACAGCGATCGACCACACCCAGTTCGACGGCCATTCTGCGCGACTGCGGGTCGAGATCGACGCCCACCACTTCACGACACAGACCGCTCTCTTTCAGGCCTTTGGCGAACGATCCACCGATCAGACCGAGACCGACCACCACCAGGCGGCCGATCACAGGCGCGCCGGATTGCGCCGAGATAACATCAACCACGCGCCAGAACCTTGCTCAACGCCTCGAGAAAACGGCTGTTTTCACTAGGCAGGCCAATGCTCACGCGCAGGTGATGAGGCATGCCATACCCTGCGATCGGACGCACGATCACGCCTTCGCGCAGCAGACCGTCGTACACCGGGGCGGCTTCGCGGGCGAGGTCGACCGCGATGAAGTTAGCTTTGGACGCGATCCAGTTCAGGCCCAACTGACGCAGGCCCTCTTCCATTTGCTGCATGCCCGCCTCGTTCAGCTGACGGCTTTGCGCCACATAGTCGGCGTCATCCAGTGCGGCACATGCGGCGGCCAGCGCCAGGCTGTTCACATTGAAGGGCTGACGAACACGATTCAGCACATCGGCCACCACCGGCGAGGACAGCGCGTAGCCGACCCGCAGCGACGCCAATCCATAGGCCTTGGAGAACGTGCGCGATACCAGCAGGTTCGGATAATCCGCCAGAAAATTCAGGCCGTCTGGCAACTCGGCGCCTTCGGCGTATTCGATGTAGGCCTCGTCCAGCACCACCAGAACGTCTTTCGGCACGTCAGCCAGGAAGGCAGCCAGAGCCTCCGGCCCGAACCAGGTGCCGGTCGGGTTGTTCGGATTGGCAATGAAGACGACGCGGGTGTTGCTGTCGATGGCCGCGAGCATGGCTGGCAGGTCGTGCCCCCAGTCCCTGGCTTTCGCCACGCGTGCATCCGCGCCCACTGCCTGGGTCACGATCGGGTAGATCGCAAAGGCGTGCTCGCTGAAGACAGCGTTCAGTCCGGGAGCGAGGTAGGCACGGGCAACGATCTCAAGGATGTCGTTGGAGCCATTGCCCAGCGTGACCTGATTCGGCGCGACGCCACAGACCTGCGACAGGCGTTTTTTCAGGTCGAAACCGTTGCCATCGGGGTAGCGGGTCAATTCTGCCAAGGCATCGCTGATCGCCCGCAGCGCCTTGGGGCTCGCGCCCATCGGGTTTTCGTTGCTGGCGAGCTTGATGATTCGAGCCGGATCGATATCCAGTTCACGGGCCAGTTCGTCCACCGGTTTGCCAGGGACGTATGGCGAAAGTTTTTGCACACCAGCCTGCGCCAGCGCGAGGAAGTCGCCGCTCATTTACCGCTATACCTCTTTATGAAACTTCAGTCCTGCAGGTTCGTCGTCGTGAAAGCCGACCCACCGAAGGCGACTTGAAAAATCGCCCCAGCACACGTCACGCGGTTTCAGGCCATGACTGTCAGAGAACCGCTTTCGGATAGGAACCCAGCACTTTGAGCGCCACGGCTTCCTGGCTGATCTGCTCCAGCACCGCCTTGATCAGCGGATCCCGGTGATGCCCTACGAAATCGATGAAGAACACGTAGGTCCATTTACCACTGCGCGAAGGCCGGGTCTCGATTCGGGTCAAGTCGATTCCATTTTGATGGAAAGGCACCAGCAGTTCATGCAACGCGCCAGGCTTGTTGCTCATCGACACGATGATCGAGGTTTTGTCGTCCCCGGTCGGCGGCACTTCCTGATTGCCGATCATCAGAAAGCGCGTCGAGTTGTCCGGACGGTCTTCGATTTTCTCGGCAATCCGGGTCAGGCCGTACAGACCAGCGGCCATGTCGCCGGCAATGGCGGCGGAATTCCACTCACCCTTGACCCGCTTCGCCGCCTCGGCATTGCTGGAAACAGCGACGCGCTCGACGTTGGGGTAATGCGCATCCAGCCATTTGCGGCATTGAGCCAGCGACTGTGCATGGGAATAGATGCGGCTGATGCTGTCGGTCTTGGTGTTCTCGCCCACCAGCAGGTGATGGTGAATACGCAGCTCGACTTCGCCACAGATCACCATGTCGTGCTCGAGGAAGCTGTCCAGCGTGTGGTTGACCGCGCCTTCGGTGGAGTTTTCCACCGGCACCACGCCGAAGTTGACCGCACCCGCGGCCACTTCACGGAATACCTCGTCGATGGCCGCCATCGGTTTGCTGATCACCGCATGACCGAAATGCTTGAGCGCGGCGGCTTGCGTGAACGTGCCCTCGGGCCCCAGGTAGGCAACCTTGAGCGGCTGTTCCAGCGCCAGGCAGGACGACATAATTTCGCGGAACAGACGCGCCATTTCTTCGTTGCTCAGCGGGCCGCGATTACGCTCCATGACGCGCTTGAGCACCGCAGCTTCCCGCTCCGGACGATAGAAAACGGGCTCCTCGCCTTCGGCAAGGTTAGCCATCTTGACCCGCGCCACTTCCTGCGCGCAGCGAGCGCGTTCGCTGATCAGCTCCAGAACCTTTTCGTCCAGGCTGTCGATACGAACCCGCAGCGCCTTGAGCTCTTGTTCCGACATCAGCCGTGTTCCTTCTCGAATTCGGTCATGTAGGCCACCAGTGCTTCGACGGCTTCCAGACCCAGTGCGTTGTAGATCGAGGCACGCATGCCGCCGACCGAACGGTGGCCCTTGAGGTTGAGCAGGTCACGCGCCTCGGCGCCAGCGAGGAAGGCCTTGTCCAGACGCTCGTCAGCCAGACGGAACGGCACGTTCATCCACGAACGGGCGTTATGGCTGATCGGGTTGGTATAGAACTCGCTGCTATCGATGAAGCCGTACAGGCGCTCTTTCTTGGCGCGGTTGCGCTGCTCCATCGCCTCGACGCCGCCCTGCTCCTTGAGCCACTCGAACACCAGGCCCGAGAGGTACCAGGAATAGGTCGCCGGCGTGTTGTACATGGAGCCGTTGTCGGCTGAAATCTTGTAGTTGAGCATGGTCGGGCAGCTGCTGCGCGCCTGACCGAGCAGGTCTTCGCGCACGATGACCACTACCAGGCCGCTCGGGCCGATGTTTTTCTGGGCACCGGCGTAAATCAGGCCGAACTGCGAGACATCGATCGGCCGCGAGAGAATGTCGGACGACATGTCGACCACCAGCGGGACGTCACCGGTCTGCGGCACCCAGTCGAACTGCAGGCCACCGATGGTCTCGTTGGAAGCGTAGTGAACGTACGCGGCATCTTTGGTCAGGTTCCACTCGTTCTGACCCGGAATGGCCAGGTAGTCGAACGGCTTGGCGCTGGCGGCGACGTTGACGTTGCCGAAACGACGAGCTTCCTCGATGGCCTTTTTCGACCAGATGCCGGTCTCGATGTAGTCAGCGGTGCCGTTTTCCGGCAGCAGGTTCAGCGGAATTTCCGCGAACTGCTGGCTGGCGCCACCTTGCAGGAACAGGATTTTGTAGTTGAAGGGAACGGACAGCAGCTCGCGCAGATCCTGCTCGGCCTTCTCGGCGATCGCTGTGTAATCGTCGCTGCGATGACTCATCTCCATCACTGACAAGCCTTTGCCGTGCCAATCCAGCATTTCGGCCTGGGCACGCTGCAAAACAGCATCAGGAAGCGCGGCAGGACCTGCGCAGAAGTTAAAGGCTCGCTTGCTCATATCCACTCTCGTCAGTAACGCATTTAATTTGAAACGGGTGAAAGCGTTGCGGGGCGGGGCTGCGGCGCATCAGGTGGATCGCATTCGTACAGATGCGGCCCTGACCGTCGTAACTCCGATTGCTCCTACAGGGTTCGCGTGTGCATCAGAGTCATGTTCTGACCGAGATCAACTGTAGGAGCAATCGGAGGTTAAGACGGTCGCGATGCGGTGCGTCTGACACACCCACATCACGACCACTCCAACCGGGGCCTGTCACCAGCCCCCCCCCCGCGTTTACATCAGTCTTGCGATTCTTCTTCGTCGGCAGCGCCGTCGGCTTGCAGATCGCCGGCAGACTCATCGACATCCGACAGGTCCGCGACCTCGCCGTCCACGATTTCGCCTTCGTACTCCTCGCCTTCCAGCACGTCGCCTTCAACCTCGGACGGCTCCTGAACGCGCTCAAGACCCACCAGTTTCTCGTCCTTGGCCAGCTTGATCAGGGTGACGCCCTGAGTGTTGCGGCCCAGACTCGAGACTTCGTCGACGCGAGTCCGAACCAGCGTGCCCTGGTCGGAAATCAGCATGATTTCCTCACCGTCCTGCACCTGAACCGCGCCGACCAGACGGCCGTTACGTTCGTTGCTGACCATGGCGATAACGCCCTGACCGCCACGCTTGTACTCAGGGAATTCGGTGATGGCGGTGCGCTTGCCATAACCACGCTCGGACGCGGTGAGGATCTCGCTGCCCTGCTCCGGAATCAGCATGGAAATCAGCTTCTGACCTTCTGGCAGACGCATGCCCCGCACGCCGCGAGCGGTACGGCCCATGGCACGGACTTCGGATTCCTTGAAGCGCGTGACCTTGCCGCCGTCGGAGAACAGCATGATTTCCTGCTCGCCGTCGGTAATGGCCGCGGAAATCAGGATGTCGCCTTCGTCCAGTTCCAGTGCGATCAAGCCGACGCTGCGCTGACGGCTGAAGGCCACCAGCGGGGTCTTCTTGACGGTACCGTTGGCGGTCGACATGAAGATGAACGGTGCCTTCTTCTTGTCTGCGGCCTTGATACGCGCCTTGCGCTCTTCTTCGGTTTCGTTGCTGTTCTCGATGTCTTCAGCGTCGGTCTCGACACCTTCTGCCTCTTCCTCGTCAGCCCGCTTGCGCATGGCTTCCAGGTCGACCGGCAGCATGGTGGTGATGTATTCGCCTTCGCTCAACGGCAGCAGGTTGACCAGCGGACGACCACGGGCAGCGCGGGACGCTTCCGGAATCTCGTAGGTCTTGAGCCAGTAAACCTTGCCCTTGCTGGAGAACATCAACAGTGTGGTGTGGCTGTTGGCGACCAGCAGATGAGCGATGTAGTCCTCATCCTTGACGCCGGTCGCCGACTTGCCTTTGCCGCCGCGACGCTGAGCCTGATAGACGGCCAGCGGCTGAGTCTTGGCATAACCACCGTGAGAGATGGTCACGACGCGCTCTTCTTCCGGGATCATGTCGCCCAGCGTCAGGTCCAGACGCGCATCGAGAATTTCGGTGCGACGCACGTCGCCGTACTCGGCGCGGATCAGCTCCAGCTCTTCGCGGATGACTTCCATCAGGCGCGTGGAGCTGTTGAGGATGCGGATCAGCTCGCCGATCTGCGTCAGGATTTCCTGGTACTCGGTGAGCAGCTTTTCGTGTTCCAGACCGGTCAGACGGTGCAGGCGCAGTTCCAGAATCGCCTGGGCCTGTTCCGGCGACAGGAAATACTTGCCGTCACGCAGGCCGTATTGCGGATCGAGGTTTTCCGGACGGGACGACTCGGCGCCTGCGCGCTCGACCATCTCCACCACGGCGCTCGATTCCCACGGCGTGTTGATCAGGCCTTCCTTAGCTTCGGCCGGCGTCGGCGACGCCTTGATCAGCTCGATGACCGGGTCGATGTTCGACAGCGCGACGGCCTGGCCTTCGAGGATGTGGCCGCGCTCGCGGGCCTTGCGCAGTTCGAACACGGTGCGACGGGTAACGACTTCGCGGCGGTGACGGATGAAGGCTTCGAGCAGGTCCTTGAGGTTGAGGATCCGCGGACGGCCGTCGATCAACGCAACGATGTTGATGCCGAACACGCTTTGCAGCTGGGTCTGGGCGTAGAGGTTGTTGAGGATGACCTCAGGCACTTCGCCACGACGCAGCTCGATAACCACACGCATACCGTCTTTGTCGGACTCGTCGCGCAGTTCGGTGATGCCTTCGAGCTTTTTCTCTTTGACCAGCTCGGCGATCTTCTCGATCAGACGCGCCTTGTTCAGCTGATACGGCAGCTCGGTGATGACGATCTGCTGGCGGCCGCCGACCTTGTCGATGTCCTCGACGATGGAGCGGGCGCGCATATAGATGCGGCCACGACCGGTCTTGTAGGCTTCGACGATACCGGCACGACCGTTGATGATGCCAGCAGTCGGGAAATCAGGGCCGGGGATGTACTGCATCAACTCGTCGACGGTCAGGTCGTTGTTGTCGATGAGGGCCAGGCAACCGTCGATGACTTCACCGAGGTTGTGCGGCGGAATGTTGGTCGCCATGCCGACGGCGATACCGCTGGAACCGTTGACCAGCAGGTTGGGAATCCGGGTCGGCATGACCGCAGGGATCTGCTCGGTGCCGTCATAGTTGGGCACCCAGTCGACGGTTTCTTTGTGCAGGTCGGCCAGCAGCTCATGGGCCAGCTTGGTCATGCGCACTTCGGTGTATCGCATGGCCGCGGCGTTATCGCCGTCCACCGAACCGAAGTTGCCCTGGCCGTCTACCAGCAGGTAACGCAGGGAAAAGGGTTGCGCCATACGCACGATGGTGTCGTAGACCGCGGTGTCACCATGCGGGTGATATTTACCGATGACGTCACCGACCACACGGGCGGATTTCTTGTACGGCTTGTTCCAGTCGTTACCCAGTTCGCTCATTGCGTACAGTACACGCCGGTGCACGGGCTTCAAGCCGTCGCGCGCATCGGGCAGAGCTCGTCCGACGATGACGCTCATCGCGTAGTCGAGGTAGGACTGCTTCAGCTCGTCTTCGATATTGACCGGGAGGATTTCTTTGGCCAGTTCGCCCATGAGAAGCCTGATTCCTTTTTCTGGTGAAACCTCGTTCAGCCATCCGGGATGAACGAAGCTCGCCGCCGCCGACAATTGTCAGGCGACGACTTACGACAAATCAGCGATTTATGCCTTGGATTTGCGCAGTAAAGAGGGCCGCAATGCGCCCCCTTGGAAACCGCCGGATGTTACCACAATCGCCGTCAGGCACGAAGTCTTTGAAGGCGCTGAAAACGAGCCATTTCGCCAGCAGACGCCTGAGACGCGCTTACAGGGCCCGATAGCGCCTTCGCAGCGCTCGCCATTACCTGGAAGCCGGCGATCAGTGCAGACGCTTGCGGCACATCAATTGCGCCATTTTCACCGTATCGGGCCGCTCGACGATGCCCTTTTCAGTGACGATCGCGTCGATCAGATCTGCCGGGGTGACGTCGAACACCGGGTTGAATGCATCGACGTCGGCACCGACGCGCTGACCGCCGACCTCGAGCAGCTCTCGACCGTCGCGCTCTTCGATGGGGATGTCTTCACCGCTGGGCAGGTTCATGTCGATGGTCGAACTGGGCGCAACCACCATGAAACGCACGCCGTGATGCATGGCCGCAACGGCCAGCTGGTAAGTGCCGATCTTGTTCGCCACGTCACCATTGGCGGTGATGCGATCGGCACCGACGATGACCCAGGTGATGCCTTTGGTCTTCATCAGGTGCGCAGCGGCTGAGTCCGCGTTCAGCGTGACCGGGATGCCTTCGTTGACCAGTTCCCAGGCGGTCAGCCGCGAGCCTTGCAGCCACGGGCGGGTTTCGTCGGCGTACACGCGCTCGATCATGCCTTCTATATGGGCAGCGCGGATCACGCCCAGCGCCGTGCCGAAACCGCCGGTCGCCAGCGCGCCGGTGTTGCAGTGGGTCAGTACGGTCTGCAGATTGCCCTGATGCTTGCGGATCAGTTCGGCACCCAACTGCGCCATGGTCAGGTTGGCCTCGCGATCGCTCAGGTGAATGGCGACAGCCTCGGCCTCCATTGCCGCACGCGGGTCTTCGTGGTCTTTGAGGCGATAGAGACGCTCGCGCATGCGATTGAGCGCCCAGAACAGATTTACCGCCGTGGGCCGGGAGTTGGCCAGCAGGTCGAAATCCTCCTCCAGCGCCATCTGCCAGTCGCCGCCGGCCGCCAGACGGTCGACCACCGCCAGCACAATGCCGTACGCCGCGCTGATGCCGATGGCGGGCGCGCCGCGCACTACCATCGAACGGATCGCCTCGGCGACGCCGGCGGCGCTCTTATAGGGATGCCAGGTTTCTTCGAACGGCAGAATCCGCTGATCCAGCAGAAACAGCGTGCCGTCCCGCCAATCGATGGCCTTCACCTTCTCCGCAGCCAGTAATCGATCGCGCATTGCACACCCCACATGATGAATTGTTGAAGACCTGAGGAACCGTTGCCCGCGCCGCCTTGTCGGTGACAGTACCCTGGCAACCGTGAGCACGCTCACTTCCTCAGGACTGCATGGCCCAGGAATCAAATAGCCAGCAGCTGAAAAAGCCGCCGATTATAGCGAGCCGCCCGCCAAGACGCTCGGGTATACTTCGCCGTCCCTGTAATAAGCCATTGGATGCTCGCGCCATGCCTCAGTCCGCTGCCCCGCTCGACCTTCTTCTCCTGCCTGACTGGCTGGTACCGGTCGAACCCGCAGGCGTCGTGCTGCAACAGCACGGTATCGGCATCCGTGATGGCCTGATCGCTTATATCGGGCCCCGCGCCGAGGCGCTGCGCCAGGAGGCCCGGGAAGTGCGCGAGCTGCCCGGCATGCTGCTCAGCCCTGGCCTGATCAACGCTCATGGTCACGCCGCGATGACGCTGTTCCGCGGCCTGGCGGACGATCTCCCACTGATGACCTGGTTGCAGGACCATATCTGGCCGGCCGAGGGCAAATGGGTAGATGAAGCTTTCGTACGCGACGGCACCGATCTGGCCATTGCCGAGCAGTTGAAGGGCGGTATCACTTGTTTCTCCGATATGTATTTCTACCCGAAAGTCGCCTGCGAGCGCGTGCACAACAGTGGCATTCGGGCACAAATCACGGTGCCGGTGCTGGATTTCCCGATACCCGGCGCACGCAATACTGACGAAGCGCTGCACATCGGCGTCGAGCTGTTCAACGATCTGGCCCATCACGATCGCATCCGAATCGCCATGGGCCCGCACGCGCCCTACACCGTCAGCGATGAAAACCTGGAGAAGATCCGGGTGATCGCCGACGAACTGGACGCCATGATCCACATGCACGTGCACGAGACCGCCTTCGAAGTGCAGGAAGCCGTGCAACAACGCGGCGAACGTCCACTGGCCCGGCTGCAACGCCTGGGTCTGCTGGGGCCGCGCTTTCAAGCGGTGCACATGACCCAGATCAGCGATGAAGATCTGGCGATGCTGGTGGAAAGCAACTCCAGTGTGATCCATTGCCCTGAATCGAATCTCAAGCTGGCCAGTGGCTTCTGCCCGGTCGAGCGTCTGTGGCAGGCCGGCGTCAACGTAGCGGTGGGCACCGATGGCGCCGCCAGCAACAACGATCTGGACCTGCTCGGGGAGACCCGCACCGCCGCCCTGCTCGCCAAAGCCGTCGCGGGCTCCGCCACGGCGCTGGATGCTCATAGGGCCTTGCGCATGGCCACACTCAACGGCGCTCGCGCCTTGGGCATCGACGATCACACCGGTTCGCTGCAGATCGGCAAGGCCGCCGACATCGTCGCCTTCGACCTGTCGGGGCTGGCGCAGCAGCCGATCTACGACCCGGTCTCGCAACTCATCTACGCCACCGGTCGCGACTGTGTCAGCCACGTGTGGGTCGCGGGCAAACAGTTGCTCGCCGACAAGCGTCTGACGCGCATGGACGAAGAAGCGCTGACACGCACCGCCAAAGCCTGGGGCAATCGCATCGCCGCCAAGGGCTGACTTTCTGCAGTCACGGCCGCTGGCCGGGACCGAACATCGAATTCAAGTTTTAGAGGGATCACACATGAGCAACGTCGACCACGCCGAAATCGCAAAATTCGAAGCCCTGGCTCACCGCTGGTGGGATCGCAACAGCGAGTTCAAGCCACTGCACGACATCAATCCGCTGCGGGTGAACTGGATTGACGAGCGCGTGAACCTGGCCGGCAAGAAAGTTTTGGACGTCGGCTGCGGCGGCGGCATTCTCAGCGAGGCCATGGCATTGCGCGGAGCAACCGTGACCGGCATCGACATGGGCGAAGCGCCGCTGGCCGTGGCCCAGCTGCATCAGCTCGAATCCGGCGTGAACGTGGAGTACCGGCAGATCACTGCCGAGGCGCTCGCCGAAGAAATGCCTGAGCAGTTCGATGTGGTGACGTGCCTGGAAATGCTCGAACACGTACCGGACCCGTCGTCGGTCATCCGCGCCTGCTACAAGATGGTCAAACCGGGTGGCCAGGTGTTTTTCTCCACCATCAACCGCAATCCCAAGGCCTATCTGTTTGCCATCATCGGCGCCGAGTACATCATGAATCTGCTGCCGCGCGGCACTCATGATTTCAAGAAATTCATCCGTCCCTCCGAGCTGGGTGCCTGGAGCCGCAGCGCCGGGCTTGAGGTCAAGGACATCATCGGCCTGACCTACAACCCGCTGACCAAGCATTACAAACTGGCTTCGGACGTCGACGTCAATTACATGATCCAGACATTGCGGGGAGCCTGAATCATGCGCCTGAGAGCAGTTCTATTCGATATGGACGGCACTCTTCTCGACACCGCGCCGGATTTCATCGCGATCTGTCAGGCGATGCTTGCCGAGCGCGGCTTTCCGGCGGTGGAAGACAAACTGATCCGCGACGAGATTTCCGGCGGCGCCAGGGCCATGGTGTCGGCGACGTTCGCAATGCCGCCGAGCGAGCCTGAGTTCGAAGCGCTGCGTCTGGAGTTTCTCGAGCGCTACCAGAAGGATTGCGCGGTGCACAGCAAGCTCTTCGATGGCATGGCGGAGCTGTTGGCGGACATCGAGAAGTCGAACCTGATCTGGGGCGTGGTGACCAACAAGCCTGTGCGTTTCGCCCAACCGATCATGGAACAGTTGAAACTGGCCGAGCGTTCCGCAGTGCTCATCTGTCCGGACCACGTGACCAAAAGCAAGCCGGACCCGGAGCCCTTGCTGCTTGCCTGCAAGATGCTGGATCTGGACCCGGCCAGCGTCTTGTTCGTCGGCGACGATCTGCGCGACATCGAATCCGGGCGCGATGCCGGGACCAGGACGGCTGCCGTGCGCTACGGCTACATTCATCCCCACGACAACCCCGATCACTGGGGCGCTGATGTGGTGGTGAACCACCCGCTGGAGCTGCGGCGGGTGCTGGATAATGCGTTGTGCAGTTGCTGAACCAAACGCGGCGTCTGTAGGAGCGCGCTTGCCCGCGATTGCGGTTTATCAGTGACATTGATGGTGAACCGTCCATCGCCTTCGCGGGCAAGCGCGTTCCTGCAATGCTCTTCATATCCTCGCCACCGCGTTCGGTATCCCTAAAAATGGAGCCCCCATGTTCAACTATTCCGCCCGCCCCGAACTGCTCAAGGACCGTATCATTCTGGTGACCGGCGCTGGCCGGGGCATCGGTGCCGCGGCGGCCAGGACCTACGCAGCCCATGGCGCAACCGTGCTGTTGCTGGGCAAGACCGAGTCGAACCTGACGGCGGTCTACGACGAAATCGAAGCGGCGGGATATCCGCAACCCGCAGTCATTCCGTTCAATCTGGAAACAGCCCTGCCCCATCAATATGACGAGCTGGCGGCGATGATCGAAGGCGAGTTCGGGCGCCTTGACGGGCTGTTGCACAACGCGTCGATCATCGGCCCGAGAACGCCCATCGAACAGCTGTCCGGCGAGCATTTCATGCGGGTGATGCACATCAACGTCAACGCCACGTTCATGCTGACGGCCGCGCTGTTGCCGCTGCTCAAGCTGTCGCGAGACGCCTCGGTGGTGTTCACCTCCAGCAGCGTCGGGCGCAAGGGACGTGCGTACTGGGGCGCTTACGGGGTGTCGAAGTTCGCCACGGAAGGGCTGATGCAGACCCTGGCCGATGAGGTCGAGGGCGTCACGGCGATACGCGCCAACAGCATCAATCCGGGTGCCACGCGCACCGACATGCGAGCGCAGGCGTATCCGGCAGAAGACCCGATGAAAAATCCGACGCCAGAGCAAATCATGCCGGTGTACCTGTACCTGATGGGCGCGGACAGCGTCGGCATCAACGGCCAGGCCTTCGACGCACAACAGAAGTGATCCGCGCTGTTCGCTCGCCAGCTTGCAGGGCACGGCTTGCGCGCCCCGCAAGAACATCGCAGCACTCAAAACCTGTCTGCCTTTCATCTGCTGGCGGTTTTCCGTCGCCCCTTGCTGGTCCATGCGCGGCTAAACCGGTAGCTTAGCCAATTCCAAGGCGCCGACGATGTGCGAATCGTTGACCAAACGTGCCAACTACTTGATTTTATTGATATTTATTCCCAGCAGGCGAATTGGCACGACTTTCGCTCCGGTGAATCCAAGCCCGATGAGAGGCGCAGGAGCGAAAACATGAGTTTTCCGACAAGAACCAACGCCATTGATTTCGACAGTGCACGGCTTCAACGCCATGGCTTCATGCCAACGCACTCCCCTGCGCAACCGCTGGATTACGAGCAGCTGCAGCGTCAGCTTGGCCTGCAACTGCAGACCAGCCTCGAAGCGGACAAGATTCTCTCGATCTTCTTCGACCAGGTGCAGCAACTCATTCCGCTCGATGCGCTGAGGTACAAGCACCTGGGGACAGATTTGCGCCTGGAACTGGGTGAACGCGCGCGGCACGGCGCCAGCTACTGCATGACCCACGAGGGTGAGCAGATGGGCGAGGTGACGTTCCATCGCGACCGCCGCTTCAGAGAGCAGGAGTTGACCCAACTGGAATCGCTGCTCACCCACCTGCTGTACCCGCTGCGCAACGCATTGCTGTATCGCAATGCCAGCCTGAGCGCCCTGCGCGACCCGCTGACCGGCGCTGGCAACCGCATTGCCATGGAGCAGTCCCTGACCCGTGAAGTGGAAGTCGCCCGACGCCAGCAGCAGCCGCTGTCGGTGCTGATGCTCGACATCGACCATTTCAAAGTCATCAATGACACCCACGGCCACGCCACCGGCGATGCAGTGCTGCGGGCGGTGACGGACACGGTCAAGGACCGGCTGCGCAACATCGATCAGGTGTTCCGTTTCGGCGGGGAAGAATTTCTCATCGTGCTGACCAATACCGGTCGCGAATCGGCCGCGCTGGTCGGCGAACGCCTGCGCAATGCTGCGCTCAGGCTGACCTACCCAGTGAATGACCGGACGGTCGAACTGACGGTGAGTCTGGGCTGCTCGACGCTGCTGCCTGGCGAATCCTGCGACAGCATGCTCAGACGCGCCGACACGGCCCTGTACGCGGCAAAGCGCCAGGGCCGTAACCGCCTCGAAATGGCGGGCTGAAGGTTTAGACGCCGAGCGCGAACCGACGCTCGCGCAGCGGTGCGTTGGACTCCTGCGGTCGCTCCTGAACCATACAGCGCTCAAGGAACAGGTACATGTACTCGTAGCTCTTGCAGATCGCCATTCTCAGGTCCGCCTGCAGCTGCTCGCTGGGATTGTTGCCGGCCAGCGTGCAGATGATTTCCAGCGCTTCCCAGGGATGGGCGTCGTCGTACTGTGCATGCATCTTCAACCACTTCATTGCCCGCTTGCGCTGATCCGGCGGGAACATATCTGCGTAGGTCTCTTGCGAGCACACCACAGCGGACCATTCGCCAGTGGCGCCTTCAATCGCATAGTTGGTCGCGGCAATCGCGACGACCAGCGAATCGGAGGAGCAACTGTGCCAGCACCAGTGGCTCAGCGCATGCAGTTCCGAAGGCACACGTTGCGCCTGCAGGTCTTCAAGCGTGACCCCGTGCGCGGCACTCCAGTTTACCCAGTAATCGGCATGATTGAGTTCGACCCGAATATTGCGCATCAACCAGCGACGCGCCATGTCTTCTCCCGGGTGTCGGGCGAAACGGGTTTTGGTCAGGTTGTGTGCCATGTAGACCGCGAACTGTTCCACCACCGGCCAGCCACCAATCAAATACTGGCGCATGGTTTTCGAACTGAGCCGCCCATCTCTCATACGTTGATAAAGTTCATGCCCTACCACTCTTTCCTTGGCGTCGCTGCAATCCTTGATCAATTGCTGCGCCCAGGCGGGGTAACTGCTGGCATCCATCAGCGGACCGGTTCTTATGAACATATCGATCACTATGTAGCTCCTTATTTGATGTTGCATCGGTGCCATTCAGCGAAAAGTCCCGGGTGCGCTGAATAACATGGGGGTCTGCCTCGCGGGCCGTGCGTGCAGACATTCGCAGGTGAATAATTGCGGTCGCTCGATAACATACCCCTGAGCGTAGTCCACACCGATTTCCAATAATGCCTGCTCTATCTGAGGGCTTTCGACGAACTCGGCGATCGTCTGCTTGCCCATTACGTGCCCGATATGGTTGATCACTTCCACCATCGCCCGGTTGACCGGATCGTCGAGCATGTCCTTTACGAAACTGCCATCAATCTTCAGGAAGTCCACAGGCAAATGCTTCAAGTAAGCGAATGACGACATGCCTGCACAGAAGTCATCCAGCGAAAAACGGCAACCCAGACTTTTGAGCTCGTTGATAAACCGAATGGCACTGCCCAGATTGGCAATTGCACTGGTTTCGGTGATTTCAAAACAGATAAGTTCAGGGGGTATTGCGTAGATCTGGAACTGCTGTCGCAAATATTCGAGAAAGGCGTCGTCACCGATGCTGGTGCCGGACAAGTTGATCGCACAGACCGCCAGCGGGCCGTGACGATGATTGCTGGTCAGGCAGTCGGCGATGATCTTGAAGACGTTTTGCACCACCCAACGGTCAAGGGTGGTCATCATGCCATAACGCTCGGCGGCCGGGATGAAGCTGTCAGGCAGGATCATGCGTCCTGACTCGTCACGCAGACGCAGTAGTATTTCGATGTGCCCTGTGCCCTGCCCCGCTTCACGCCCCAATGCCGCGATTTCCTGGGAGTACAGACAGAAGCGGTTGTCCTCGAGGGCCATGTGCAGCCGTTGAATCCAGGCCATCTCGCCGAAACGCGTGGAGAGTTCGGAATCGTCGTCGTGATAGATCTGTACGCGGTTGCGGCCTTTTTCCTTGGCCATGTAGCAGGCCATGTCGGCCGAGCGCAGCGACGCTTCCAGCGTCATCGGCGCCTGAGATATGTGAACCAGCCCGATGCTGACGGTGGTCACGAATGGCCGACCCTTCCAGACGAAGTGAAGGCTCTCGACGGTTTCACGCAGCCCCTCGGCAATCTGCTCGGCGGCGTCGGGCGCGCAGTGCTCAAGGAGCACCCCGAACTCGTCTCCACCCAGCCGTGCCAGCGTGTCGCCCTCGCGGATGCCTTGTTGCAACAGAGTGCAAATGTGCCGCAGCAATTCGTCCCCGGCCGCGTGGCCGCTGGTGTCGTTGACCAGTTTGAATTGGTCCAGGTCCAGGAACATCAAGGTGTGGTGACCGGGCTGTCGGGCCAGCCCGGTGAGCGCAAGCTCAAGGCGATATTCGAACTCCCGGCGATTGGCCAGGCCGGTCAGGGCATCGTGGGTCGCCTGCCACGACAGATTCGCAATGTATTGACGCTCCTGCGTCATGTCATGAAGCACCAACACCGCGCCGCTGACCTTGCCTTCGGTGCGTATCGGTGAGCCCACCAGGGCCACCGACACCGTGCTGCCGTCCAGGCGCTGAATCACCCGGGAGTTTTCACTGCCGCCTCCCAGCTTGCCGCTGAGCATGTGTTCAAGCAGCGTCGAGCTGTCTTTCTGGTCGTTTTCGTCGATGAGGTTGAACAGCGCCGCGAGAGGCAATCCTGCTGCCTGCTCGTTTTTCCAGTGTGTCAGCTGTTCGGCGGCAGGGTTCATGTAGGCAATGGCGCCGTCGACGCCGGTGGTGATGACGCCGTCGCCGATGGACTCAAGCGTGATCTGCGCCCGGTCCTTTTCGGTCTGCAGGGCCGTGGCGAAAGCATGCCGTTGCTCCAGCAGTTTATGCGTGCGCAGCAATGCAAGAATGATCAGGCAGACGGCGGTCGCCAGATTGACCACCAGCAGGATTCGCAGGATGACCCGAGAGCCCTCGCCCAGCGCATCGCTAAACGCCGTCGCGGCCGGCGTGACGCCTTCGTTGATCGCGTTGATGCGCTGACGCCATGCCAGCACATCGCCGTTGGTCACGTCACCTTCGAGGATGCGCCCGTGCATTTCCCGCGCGACCTCATCGAGCTGCACCAGGTAGTTGTCACCGATCTTCCACAGATCGATGGCCTTCTCCAGATAGCTGAAATGACGGAAATTCAGGTAGAGCCAGATGATGCTTTTAGCGTCATCGGGATGGTTTCCGCCCTGCAGAATGCCGGCTGTGGCGCGCGGGATGTCGGGAACAGGCTGATCCATGGCGATCCGCAGATCATGACCGCCCTGCGGGATGGCGATGGCCTGCTGATATTTCAGGTAATTGATCTCATCGCGGCTGTTGGCGTAGAGGTTGAGGTAATAGATGGCGTCCTTCTGGCCCTTGGACCAGAGGCTCTCCCCGCCGACGTAACTGCGCACCGCCGACATCATATAAAGGCTGACGCAGCCGAGCAGCGCCTGTAGAAGCACTACGGCGATAAATGGCCACACGATACCCAGAAGACGTGGCTTCTCGAGAATCCGCTTTTGCTTCATGGTGTCCCTTTCATCAGCACTGCCAGATACTCACTTCTGCGATCCAGACTACCTTTCTGAAACCGGAGAACTCGGCTAATTCCACGATGCAGCGGGCGATTCTACGCCTTTGCGCCGCTCCATCCAGACGGCTCCCAAAGACGTAAATATGACGCTTTCCACACGTCGGTTACGCACAGAGGTCTAGCGTAGCCCAAGAATTGACGGATTCCACTGGCGATACGCCATTTGCAAAAAGCAGGGATAAAAACCGACAGGATGTATTACACCTGCTGCAGGTGCCCATACAAACGGGCATAAAGACCGCCGTCGGCGATCAACTGCTGATGATCGCCGTCTTCAGCGATGCTGCCGCCGTCGAACACCAGCACTCGGTCGGCCTGCTTAACGGCGGAGAGACGATGAGCAATGATCAGCGTGGTACGACCGCTGAGAAAGCGGTTCAGCGCCTGATGAAGATTGTATTCGGTGGCGGCGTCCAGAGCGGACGTTGCCTCATCGAGAATCACCACTTTGGGGTCGGACAGGACCATGCGTGCAATCGCCAGACGCTGGCGTTGACCGCCGGACAGTCGCACCCCGGAGCGGCCGACGACGCTGTCCAGCCCCCGAGGCAGCGCACGTATGGTCGCGTCCAGCTGGGCGATTTCCAGCGCCTGCCAGCAGGCGTCGTCGTCACGCTCTCGCCCCATCAGCAGATTGGCGCGCACCGTGTCGTTGAACAGCGCGGGATGTTGCAGCACCACTGCGACGTTCTCGCGCACTGTGTCCAGGCCGATCTCTTGCAAGCTCGCGCCGCCAAAACGGATGGTCCCGGCCTTGGCGCTGTACAGCCCCAACAGCAGTTGCACGAGCGTGCTTTTGCCACCACCGCTGGCACCGACGATGGCCACCTTCTCGCCAGGGCTGATGGAGAGGTCGAGCTGGTCGAGCACCCGTTCGTCGTTGTACCCAAAACACAGGCCGCGTACGTCGATGCTGACCGTTTCGCGACCCAGGAATGGGTTGACCTGCCCTTCATACTGCGGCTCATCGGCGCGGGCCAGCAGCTCATTGATGCGCGTCAACGCACCGCCCGCGGCATAGAACGCGTATTGCAGGTTCAGCAACTGTTCGACGGGGCCGATCATGAACCACAGGTAACTGAACACCGCGAGCATGTGGCCGATGGACAGGTCGGAAAACAGCACCGTGAGCATGGCCGCCGCCCGGAAGATATCGATGCCGAACTGGAACAGCAGGCCACTGGCGCGGCCTGACGCGTCGCTTTTCCATTGCGAAGACACGGCGTAATCGCGGACTTCCCGGGCACGCAATCCGAGCAAGCCCAGAAAATGCCCCTGGCGATTACTGGCGCGGACTTCCTGTATCGCGTCCAGGGTTTCCGTCAGCGCCTGGGTGAAGCGCGAGGTGCTGTCGTTCTCGAGTTTTTTCAGGTGTTTGACGCGCTTGCCCAGCTTCACCGTGGCGAACACCACCAACGGATTGAACAGCAGAATCAGCAGCGCCAATTGCCAGTGCATCCACACCAGAATCGCGGCAGTGCCGGTCAGTGTCAGCATCGCCACGAGAAACTTGCTGAGCGTTTCCCCGACGAATTTATCCACCGTGTCCAGATCGGTGACCAGATGCGCAGTCACCGTGCCACTGCCCAGGCTTTCATATTCGCTCAGCGAAATCCGCTTCAACCGCTCGATCAGCCGCGTGCGGATGCGGTAGACGATGTCCTTGGCCAGCCCCGCGAACAGCCGTGCCTGAATCACGTTGAACAGCAGCGCGCCGAGGCGCAGACACAGCGTCGCCCCCAGCATCAGGCCGATATAGCCCACCGGTTTGTGCAGGCTCTCGGGCAGGAACTGGTTCATGAAGACCAGCGCGCCATTGCCCTTGCCCAGTAAAACTTCATCCACGAGCAAGGGCAGCAACAGGGGAATCGGCACCGAGCAGAGGACGGCCAGAACGGCGACGCCATTGGCGATCCACAGCGCTTTTTTGTGCTGCAGGGCCAGACGCCGGATCTGCGCCCAACTCAGGCGGTCGACGTGCGCCAGTGAATCATCCGGCGCTTGAGGGCGGTGTTCGATCTCGGCAGGTTCACGCACTGGCGGCGCGCTCCAGCCAGCGGCTGAGCAACGGCGCCAGTTCGTCCAGCGATTGATAGCCATTGGTCAGCAACGCCAATTGACCATTGCGCTCGGCCAGCATCGTCGGGAAACCGGCGATCCCTAGGTCCTGCACCCAGGAAAAATCCGAAGCGGTGGCCGCGCGCTGCTCGGCGCTGTCGAACGCATCGGCGAACTCGATACGCGGCAGACCGGCGGTTTCAGCGAGTTCCGCCAGCACCGACGCCTGAGTGACGTCGCGGCCTTCGAGGTAAAAAGCCTGCTGAATCAATTTGACCAGTTTCCAGGCGATGTCCGGCGCCAGGCTACGGGCGGCGACGATGGCGCGGCACGCAGGCTCGGTGTCGTAGACAAAGCCGTCGGGCAGCGCGCCGTCGAACTTGAATGACTGCCCGGTGGTGTTCTGCACCGCCTGCCAGTGTTCGAGAATGTAGCGTCGGGTCGACGGCTCAAGCGACGCGCCGCTGCCAGTGCGCAATCCGCCGACCACCAGATGCAACGGCAGGCCCGCGGCCCTCGCCTGCTCGACCAGTGCTTCGGCGACCGGGGCGAATCCCCAGCACCAGGAGCACATCGGGTCCATCACGTAGAGCAGGCGGGCATGCATGACTCAGGCCTCGTGGGTGTGGTTATCGGCAGCATGAGCGTCCAGCAGACGGTAGTTGCGCCCGATCGGATGCGGCTGGTTGCGCGCCTTGGCCAACTCGATCTGCTTTTGCCGGTCGATGGCGCTGCGCCGGGTTTTCTCGCTCAGCGAGTCCCAGCAATGCGGGCAACTGACACCGGGCGAGTAATGTTCGCTGGCACGGTCTTCGGCGCTGATTGGCGTGCGACACGCATGACATTGATCGTAGTCGCCTTCGGTCAGGTCATGACGGACAGTGACGCGATTGTCGAACACGAAGCAGTCGCCCCGCCACTGGCTTTCTTCCTGGGGCACTTCTTCAAGGTATTTGAGGATGCCGCCTTTAAGGTGGTAAACCTCTTCGAAGCCTTCGCCAAGCATGTAGCTGGAGGCTTTTTCACAGCGAATGCCACCGGTGCAGAACATCGCGACCTTCTTGTGTTTCGCCGGATCGAAGTTCGCCTTGATGTACTCGGGAAACTCACGGAACGTGGTGGTTTTCGGGTCGATGGCGCCTTCGAACGTCCCGATGGAAACCTCATAGTCGTTGCGGGTGTCGATCAACAGCACTTCGGGGTCTGCGATCAGCGCGTTCCAGTCCTGGGGCTCGACATAGGTGCCAACAGCCTTGTTCGGGTCGACGCCGGGCACGCCGAGGGTGACGATTTCTTTCTTCAGTTTGACCTTGGTGCGGTAGAACGGCTGCTCATCGCAGTACGACTCTTTATGGTCGATGTCGTCCATGCGCGGATCGTTCTTGAGCCAGGCCATGAGCCCGTCAATGCCTTCGCGGGTACCGGAAACCGTGCCGTTGATGCCTTCTTCGGCGATCAGCAGGGTGCCTTTGATGCCGTTGGCGATCATCGCTTCGAGCAGCGGCTCGCGCAGCTGGACGTAGTCCGAAAGGGTGACGAATTTGTACAGCGCCGCGACGACGATGGGTGCGGTTTGGGTCATGTTGCGTCTCCAGGTGGTGACCCTCGCAAAGGGCCTACCGGATGTGATGATTCAAGTGAATGCGGGCCAAGTGGGCAACGCGGCGCGGATTCTAGCAAAGATCGCAGGGCAGCAGACAGGGCGCTGGATCAGCGGGGAATTGACGCGAGTCAACAGACACGCCTGACACCGAACTTGCCGGTGGCGCGAATCCAATTGCAGAAAACCGGTGACCCGGACGCGTTGCGCTGGCAGGCCAGCGGCTCGCGGAGCGCCGCCCGGAATGAATGCGCGCCCACGAGGGGCACGCATTCATTCACGGAATCAGGCTGAAAGCGAGTTGAACACCTGCTCAGTCATGCCCACCGGCGCAGGTCGGCGAAGCAGGCGCGGTGCCCAGTTTCGACCATTCCTGTGGCGTGTAGGTGTGCAGCGCCAACGCGTGAAATGCACCCATCAAGCCACCAAGGAGGCCGTAGACCTTCTGATGGCGTTTGACTGCGTTGAGGCCAGCGAACTGCTCGCTGACCACCACCGCCTTATAGTGAGTGTCCGTGCCGCGGCTGTGCATGTGGCTTTCATTGAGCACCTCAAGGTACTCAGGCTGAAAGACCGCCAACGCGGATTCGATTCGCTGTTGCATGCTCATGTCGGGCTTCGCTTATGGCTTCTTGGCGGGAGCCGGAGCGGTGGCTGGCTTGCTGCCCGCCGGCGTCAGCTCGTTGGTCATGTCGGCCAACAGTTTGTTGACCACAGGCACCGCGCTTTCCAGCTTGCTTTGCGTCAGCTGGAAGGACTGCTGGCTGATCTGAGGCATTTTCGCCTGGACTTTCTTGCCCAGCGGCGACTGGTAAAAAGCGACGAGGTCTTTGAGCTCGCTTTCCGTGAAGTTCGAGGTGTACAGCTTGACCATGTCGGGCTGCAACTTGTCCCAGCTGATGACCTGATCCAGCGCAGCGTTGGCTTTGGCCTGGTAGGTTTCAAGGGTGGCTTGCTTGGACGCTGGCGCTTTGGTTTCGGCAAAACGCTGGGCGAACATCTGCTGGACTTGCATGTAAACCGGCGCACCCAGTTGATCGGCGTGAGCCAGTTTGAGGAACGCTACAGCACTGGCGTCATGGCTGGCGGTGTCGGCGAGAACCTGGCCGCTGGCACATACCAGAGCGACCGCAGCACAGATGGCACGAAGACGGGTCATCGAGTTTCCTTATCTAGCAGGCGAGGCAAAACCCCAAGGCCGAGCATTCTGCGCCCCTTTGCGCACTGCGCTCAACCCCTGTCCCTACGAGTGGTTGTCACACACGACCGACGATATCGCGTATACGAAGGTTTATGGCGACCTTTTCCGGCATTTTGTCGCACACTGTCCTCTCCAGTGCCTGCCAACCGGCCGCTACCGGGAACCCGTCCGGCTTTGCGGGTACTAAAACTGCGCAATTGACCTTAAGGAGTGAGTCCAGTGAGCCGTACCGAAACCGACAGCATAGGTCCGATCGAAGTCCCAGAAGACGCTTACTGGGGCGCGCAGACGCAACGCTCTCTGATCAACTTCGCCATCGGTCAGGAACGCATGCCGTTGCCTGTCCTGCATGCACTGGCGCTGATCAAGAAAGCCGCCGCGCGGGTCAATGACCGCAACGGCGACCTGCCTGCCGATATCGCGCGCCTGATCGAACAATCGGCCGATGAAGTGCTTGGCGGCAAGCTCGATGACCAGTTTCCGCTGGTGGTCTGGCAGACCGGCAGCGGCACGCAGAGCAACATGAATGTCAACGAGGTGATCGCCGGTCGCGCCAACGAGTTGTCCGGAAAAGGTCGCGGCGGCAAATCGCCGGTTCACCCCAACGACCACGTCAACCGCTCGCAAAGCTCCAACGACTGTTTCCCAACGGCTATGCACATCGCGGCGGCCCAGGCGGTCAAAGAGCAACTGCTGCCGGCCATTGCCGAACTGTCCGCGGGCATCGCCGAGCAATCGTCTCGGCACATGAAACTGGTGAAAACCGGCCGCACGCACATGATGGACGCCACTCCGATCACCTTCGGCCAGGAACTTTCCGCTTACGTCGCGCAACTGGACTACGCCGAGAAGAGCATCCGCGCAGCCCTGCCCGCCGTCTGTGAACTGGCTCAGGGCGGCACCGCTGTCGGCACCGGGCTGAACTCTCCGCACGGTTTTGCCGAGGCAGTCGCCGCCGAACTGGCCGCGCTTTCCGGGCTGCCGTTCGTGACCGCGCCGAACAAATTCGCCGCGCTCGCCGGCCACGAGCCGTTGACCGCGCTCTCCGGCGCTTTGAAAACCCTCGCTGTCACACTGATGAAAATCGCCAACGACTTGCGTCTGCTGGGCTCCGGCCCGCGCGCCGGGCTGGCCGAAGTCAAGCTGCCAGCCAACGAGCCCGGCAGCTCGATCATGCCGGGCAAGGTCAACCCGACCCAGTGCGAAGCGCTGTCGATGCTGGCGTGCCAGGTCATGGGCAACGACACCACGATCGCCTTTGCCGCCAGCCAGGGTCATCTGCAGCTGAACGTGTTCAAGCCGGTGATCATCCACAACCTGCTGCAATCAATTCGCCTGCTGGGCGACGGCTGCCGCAACTTCAACGAGCACTGCATCGCCGGGATGGAACCGGATGCCGGCAAGATGGCCGAGCATCTGGAACGGGGTCTGATGCTGGTGACGGCGCTCAACCCGCATATCGGCTACGACAAATCCGCCCAGATCGCGAAGAAAGCCTACAGCGAAGGCCTGACGCTGCGCGAAGCCGCGCTGCAGCTGGGCTTCCTGACCGACGCCGAGTTTGACGCCTGGGTACGGCCTGAGAAGATGCTCGAGGCGGGCAGCAATGGCTGAGCCAATCAGCGGCGCCACCCCACTGGAAGGGTACGGCAAGCGCATCCTGATGATCATCGGTTCGCCGAAGACCATCAGCCTCGGTCACGCGCTGGGCGAAGCCTATGCCCAGAGCGCGCGCAGCCAGGGTCATGTGGTGCGGGTGTTGAAACTTGAAGAAATGGACTTCGATCCGGTGCTGCACGGCGGCTATGAATCGAGCCAGACACTGGAACATGACCTGCTCGAAGCCCAGCGTGAAATTCACTGGGCCCAGCATCTGGTGTTCGTATATCCGGTCTGGTGGGGCGGGTTGCCAAGCCTGCTCAGCGGCTTCTTCGACCGGGTGTTCATGCCCGGTTTCGCCTTCAAGGCCCATGGTCGCCATCATCCGTCCAACGAGTTGCTCAAGGGCCGCACCGCGGAGTTGCTGGTGACCATGGACACGCCTTCGCGGTACTTCCGCTGGGTCTTCAAGGCGCCGGCTCATCGGCAGATGATCAAGACAATCCTGGAGTTCTGCGGGATCAAGACCACACGCCTGACGGAGTTTTCCCCAGTGCGCACGTCCACCGAAGAACAGCGCCAGCAGTGGATTCATCAGGCCGAAGCCTTGGGCAAGCGCTGACGCGTCCCGCGCTCAAGCGTGTGCAGGGGCGCACGCAAAAACTCGAGGGCGCCGGCTTGCTGGCCCTTCGGATTTTGCGACCTGGCAGGTTCGCTCGAACCCGACGCTTCACGGCACTGCACCAAACCTTGTGGTTTGGAGTAAATTATCGAACGTCCAGCCGACTTTTTCGTCTCACGCTGTGGAATCGTCAGTTGGCCATCGACTCAAGGTTCAGCCGTCCTGATTCCTCCCCCAAACGCCCCTCGCTGGAGAAGGCCATGTTGAGCAAGCGTGAACAAGATTCAGATGTCACCGTGCACTTTCGCAGCGACCGCGTTTCCCGCGTCAATGGCCTGTACTTTTTCAGTACGCGCGAGAACACCCTCGAAGGTCCGTTCTCCAGCAAGGAAGACGCCGAGCGCGAAACCGAGGCCTATATCCGCCGCATGCAGGCCGGGCGGTTTACAAGCCCTGACGCATCGTCACTGAACGCCTGACTTACTTCTGATGATTGCGGCGGAACGTGTCCTCGCCCATCGCCGCAATCTGCCCCTCGATCAACGCTTCGAACGGGCGCAACAGGGCGTCGAATGACGTCGCCGGTTCCAGTGTCTGAAGCGCGTGGACAATGGCCTCCAGGGTTGACAAGGCATCCGGGTCGAGTGCCTTTCGCAGTCGATAGCGCGAACACGGCGGGTCGCTGAGCGTTACCCGCGGCAATGCGGCAAGCTGCGGATTGAGGTGCAGCAGCTTGCGCGCCTTGCGCCAGGTGCCGTCGGGCACCACCAGCAGCATCGGCGCCTGTTCAGCCGATTGAGCGATGAGCGTCGTCGCCCCTTCTCCCGGAAACAGCAAACGCGCCTGATAACCGGGAACGTTGAGCTGCCGGTGGAGATCCTCGAACACTTCCCCTACCAGCAGCTGCGCGTTCTCAAGCCCCAACGCCGCCAGACGCGCAGTGTTCAGCGCATGGTTGACCTCGCTCGGGTGTTGCAGAATCAGCACTCGGGTCCGACTCCCGAGCCGCGGAATCAGCGCGCACAGACAATGTGTTACAGGACGCAGGCAGCGCTCGCAGCGGGCTCGTGACATCGTGGACCGTCCTTAAACGGGGTTGAGTTGCGCTTTGAGCAGATCGCGGAACGTCTGGATCAACGGTTCGCGACTGCGGCCGCGGCGCAGGATCATCGAAAAAGGCGCCTGATACCCGAACGTAGCCGGCAGCAAGACCCGCAGGTGCCCCGAATCGACCCATGACTGCGCGTAATGCTCTGGCAAGTAGCCGATATATGCGCCGGACAGCACCAGAATCAGCTGCGCTTCCATACTTTCCACCGTGGCCGCGCTGTGCTTGAAACCGTGGCGCGCAAGCTCCGCCTGGCTCCAGTAACCCCGGCCCACCATGCGTTGCTGGGTGATGACCGGCTCCGGAATGCGCCGCTCGGTAAACAGCGGGTGGCGGTTGCTGCAGTACAACCAGTGCTGCTCGCGGTACATCGGCTGGTACAGCAGCCCGTTCATGCGCGTCGAAAACGACCCGATCGCCAGGTCCAGGCGATTGTCCAGCACGCCCAGTTGCAGTTCGTAAGGGCTCATGACCGACAGGTGCAGGTGCACGGCCGGGTGTTCTTCGCTGTAGGCGCCGATGACTTCGGCGAACGGCAACGCGCGATCACTGACGGTCGAATCGAGCACGCCCAGATTCAGCGTGCCGCGCAGTTCGCCCTTTAGCGCTGCGGCGTACAGCTCGAACCCCTCCAGCTCGCCGAGCAGGCGCAACGTTTCCTGATGAAACAGCTCGCCCTTGCTGGTCAGGCTGAAGCCCCCTCGCCCGCGATGGCATAGCACGATGCCCAGCGCCGACTCCAGCTGACTCATGTACGTGCTGATGGCGGATGTCGACAGGTTGAGTTCTTGCTGCGCGCTGGCGAAACCTTGATGGCGCACCACGCAGACGAAGATGCGCAGCAATTTCAGATCGGGTAATGCGTTAGCCATGAAAACACCGGAAAGATTACGTGCCCGAATCAGTCAGAATCCTGGCAGCGGCTGTCGCAAAGGCGTGGCCGTCCAGGCGCGGCAGCTTAACCTGATTCGGACGATAGTTCAGAATTCTCTGAACTAAGTATTTTGCCTCAGCGATTGTTCGCACCGCGTGCGGTTCGCAGAATCGGCCCCAGTCTGATAACTCACCCTACTCACCGATGAGGCAATCCCGTGGACAAGATTTTCCACCAACCACTGGGCGGCAACGAAATGCCGCGCTTCGCCGGCATCGCTACCATGATGCGCCTGCCACACCTGCAATCGCCCGCCGGCCTTGATGCTGCCTTCATCGGCGTGCCGCTGGACATCGGCACTTCGCTGCGTGCCGGCACCCGCTTCGGGCCGCGCGAGATCCGCGCCGAATCGGTGATGATTCGCCCCTACAACATGGCCACCGGCGCTGCACCTTTCGACTCCCTTTCGGTGGCCGACATCGGCGATGTGGCGATCAACACCTTCAACCTGCTGGATGCCGTGCGCATCATCGAAGAGGCCTACGACGGCTTCCTCGAACACGGGATCATCCCGCTGACGCTCGGCGGCGACCACACCATCACCCTGCCGATCCTGCGTGCGATCCACAAGAAGCACGGCAAGGTCGGCCTGGTCCACATCGACGCTCACGCTGACGTCAACGATCACATGTTCGGCGAGAAGATCGCCCACGGCACCACCTTCCGTCGCGCAGTCGAAGAAGGCTTGCTGGATTGCGACCGTGTGGTGCAGATCGGTCTGCGCGCGCAGGGCTACACCGCCGAAGACTTCAACTGGAGCCGCAAGCAGGGCTTCCGCGTCGTGCAGGCCGAAGAATGCTGGCACAAGTCGCTGGAGCCGCTGATGGCCGAAGTGCGCGAGAAAGTCGGCGGCGGCCCGGTTTACCTGAGCTTTGACATCGACGGCATCGACCCGGCCTGGGCGCCCGGCACCGGCACCCCGGAAATCGGCGGCCTGACCACCATCCAGGCCATCGAGATCATCCGCGGCTGCCAGGGTCTGGACCTGATCGGTTGCGATCTGGTAGAAGTCTCGCCGCCTTACGACACCACCGGTAACACCTCGCTGCTCGGCGCCAACCTGCTGTACGAAATGCTCTGCGTGCTGCCGGGAGTAGCGCACCGCTGATAACCACGCTGAACCCTTAGGTGCGCGCTTGCCCGCGAATGCAACGTGTCAGTTGCCAGAGAGGTCACGGGCAAACTGCAACTGCGGGCAACCGCGCTCCTGCAGAAACTCACGGCTCCGCAACACGATAAACAGCCTTCATCGCTGACCGCCTGTGCCGTCTCAGCCGGATGATGCGCGCTTCACTATAAAAACAATGATTGGAGACACTCCATGGCTTTAGATATTTTCGTCGTGCTGATCTACGCGGCCGGCATGCTGGTATTGGGCTGGTACGGCATGCGCAAGGCCAAGACCCATGAAGATTACCTGGTTGCCGGGCGCAATCTGGGTCCAAGCCTGTACATGGGCACCATGGCCGCCACGGTCCTGGGCGGCGCTTCCACGGTCGGCACTGTGCGTCTGGGCTATGTTCACGGCATTTCGGGCTTCTGGCTGTGTGCCGCACTGGGCGTGGGCATAATCGCGCTGAACCTGTTTCTCGCCAAACCGCTGCTCAAACTGCGCATCTTCACCGTCACCCAAATCCTCGAAAAACGCTACAACCCGATGGCGCGCCAGGCCAGCGCGGTGATCATGCTTGCCTACGCGCTGATGATCGGCGTGACGTCTATTCTCGCGATCGGCACGGTCATGCAAGTGCTGTTCGACCTCCCCTTCTGGATCTCGGTGGTGCTGGGCGGCGGCGTGGTCGTGGTGTATTCGACCATCGGCGGCATGTGGTCGCTGACCCTGACCGACATCGTTCAGTTCGTCATCAAGACCGTGGGATTAATGTTCATCCTGCTGCCGATCTGCCTGTATCGAGTGGGCGGCTGGGACGAACTGGTCGCCAGACTGCCTGCCACAAGCTTCAGCTGGACGACCATCGGCTGGGACACGATCATCACGTACTTCCTGATCTACTTCTTCGGCATTCTCATCGGCCAGGACATCTGGCAGCGCGTGTTCACGGCGCGTACCGAAAAGGTCGCGCAATACGCGGGCTCCATCGCCGGCGTCTACTGCATCCTCTACGGCCTGGCGTGTGCACTGATCGGCATGGCCGCCCACGTGTTGCTGCCTGATCTGGCGAACGTCAACACCGCCTTTGCCGCCATCGTCAAAGCGTCGCTGCCCGACGGCATTCGCGGACTGGTGATCGCCGCTGCGCTTGCGGCCATGATGTCCACCGCCAGCGCGGGTCTGCTGGCGGCATCCACCACGCTGACCGAGGATTTACTGCCCCGGCTGCGCGGTGGCAAGCAATCGAGCCTGGGCATCAACCGCCTCTTTACGGCACTCACTGGCCTTGTCGTACTGGCGATTGCGCTGGTAGTGAACGACGTGATCAGTGCCCTGACCCTGGCTTACAACCTGCTGGTCGGCGGCATGCTGATTCCGTTGATCGGCGCGATCTACTGGAAACGAGCCACTACCGCCGGCGCGATTACCAGCATGGCCTTGGGGTTCGTGACCGCACTGGTGTTCATGTTCAAGGACGGGCTGGATGCCAACACGCCCATTTATTACAGCCTGGCGGTCGGCCTGATCAGTTTCGTGATCGTCAGCCTGGTGTCGCCACGTTCGGTAGCCGTCGCCAGCGCTGCATGATGAAGACGACCAGACAAGGGCGCCTGCGGGCGCCTTTTCTTATGCGCAGTTACAAAAAAAACAGCACATCCAGCCCGCTCCTGGCGCTTCAAGTTGAACTAGCCTTAACGTCAGGACTGCCAACGAAGCGGGTTCTCACACGCTTGTGAGCAACCCGGTTTTTGGCCTTCCACCGACAGCCTCTGTCACAGCAGTCGAGGTGATTTCAGCCACATCAGCAGAGGCCCGCCATGGACAAAGACGAAGTAAGGCAGCACGTAGATGACGCCTTGGGGAAAATTCTGGTCGACAAGACGCTCATTCAGGAAGACGGCGATCCGCGACTGACCGAATTCATGCTGGAGGAGGAGGACGTCGTCAACTTTCTCGAGGCCCTGCGCAGCGACTCTAATATCCCCCTTCCAAAAGATTCCCTCAGCGAATTTCTCAGAGCGTTTGGCGTTCGGGACACTGAAGAAGCGCATCATGGTGAACCGCAGAGCACTCTCACGGCTGAAGGACTGGTCGAATTGATCGTCAAGAAAATGAAAGGCTGAACACGTAAGCGCTAAAGTGAACGCAGATGCGTTTGATTTCAGTATGGGAGCCAGCTGCTGAGAAACTCGCCGTGCAGGTCGCAGCGAGTGAGGTGCGTGAGCGGGCTATCAGGCGATAGCGCCGCCGATTGGAAACCTGATCCAGAAAAGGCGGGAACGGGTCAGCGGTTCAGCGGCGAGGACGGCGGCGCTCGTCGTCATCGGTACGGACAGGTACGGGCTGCAGTTTCGGCCGTTCGATCAAGCCCAGCGCAACGCCTACATCGTGAAGCCATTCTTGCAATTTGCTGTTCATTTAACGCCCCCTTCAGGGAAATACTCGGCAGCCAACTTCTGATCTGCTTACCGCAGATCATAGTGCTAAGTCGCACTTTACGCCTGCTACCGAGTGTCGCGGCAGGAAATTTTCCCATTCTTTACGCTGTGACCGTCCAAATCCGGAATCTGGGCGCGTCACGCGACAAACGGCAGGCGGTTCATCCAGTTACGGCAGGCGTCAACGCCGCGCCTTCGTGGGCTTGCGCGCGTCTGGCGAACATGAAGAACAGCGCCCCGCCAAGGAAACATCCGGTAAACCATGCGAAGTTGGCCATCGGCTGCAATGCCGGAATAAACGTAATGGCGATGCCGACCAGCGTCGCGAGAATGAGCGCTTTCACCGCCGTGTAATTCACTCCGCCGTTGTACCAGTACCTTCCGCCAGGGCCGTCGTTGAACAGCGAGTCGACGTCTATCTGCTGCTTCTTGATCAGGTAATAGTCCACCAGCAGGATGCCAAACAGCGGGCCGATGAACGCCGCCAGAACGTCGAGGGTGTAATGGATGACTGCGGGATTGTTGAACAGATTCCAGGGCGTGATGAAGATGGAAGCGACGGCCGCGATCATGCCGCCAACGCGCCAGCTGATTTTGCTGGGCGCAACGTTGGCGAAATCGAATGCCGGAGACACGAAGTTCGCGACGATGTTGATGCCGATGGTCGCGGTCACGAACGCAAACGCGCCAAGCAGAACCGCCACATCGTTATCGATGCGCGCAACGGTGGCGATCGGATCGTGAAGCATCTCGCCGAATACTGGCAACGTGCCGGAGACGATGACCACGGTCACCAGCGAAAACGCGAGAAAGTTGACCGGCAGACCCCAGAAATTGCCCCGGCGCACTTCAGCCATGCTGCGGCAGTAGCGACTGAAATCGCCGAAATTCAACGTCGGGCCGGAGAAGTAAGACACCACCAGCGCCGTGGCCATGATCACTTGAGAAAACGCCTCCCAGCCAGTCAGCGATTTCTCTGACAAGGTAAAGCTGATGTTGGCCCAGCCGGCTTTCCAGACGATCCAGCCCGCCAGCAGAAACATGACCGCGTACACCACCGGTCCGGCCCAATCGATAAAACGGCGAATCGAATCCATCCCGGTCCAGAACACCGCGGCCTGCACCAGCCACAACGCGAGGAAGCCGAACCATCCCAGGTAGGACAAGCCAGCAAAATGAGGTTCGGCGTACACCGACATCTGCGGGAAAAAGCGAAGCACCACGATGATCAGCGCGCTTGAAGCCAGGTACGTCTGCACGCCGTACCAAGCCACTGCGATCAATCCGCGGATTACCGCCGGAATGTTCGCGCCGAATACGCCGAAGGCCAGGCGGCAAATCACCGGATACGGCACAGCGGCCTGTTGGCTGGGTTTGGCCAGCAAGTTGGCGATGACCTGAATGATGCAGATGCCGACCAGCAGCGCGATCAGCACCTGCCAGCTCGCCAGCCCCAGCGCGAACAGGCTGGCGGCGAACACATAACCGCCCACGCTGTGCACGTCACTCATCCAGAACGCAAAAATGTTGTACCAGGTCCATTTCTGCGGCAATGGCCCCAGATCCTGATTATAAAGACGGGGGCTGTAGCCTTTGGGCATTGGCTCGGTCATCGCATTTCTCCCTGACAGGACGAACTGGCTCCCATAAGCATTACTGTGACCACACTGCGTACGGGAGCGAGCGTGGGTTGTATACGAACTGAGAGGCAGAATGCGTGCCAGACACCCGCCGACGTCGCCTCAGCGCCCTGAAACTGCGGCATCTGGAGAAAGTCAGGCGGCGGAGGTAGCGATACGATATCAGCGACAGGTCAGCGCCTTGCGCTCGCTGACAGTGCAGCCGTGCTTGAAGGCGGTGCACGTGACGTGGCAAGTGCGAGCGCGGAGAACGCTGGCAATATTTGTATACAGGATGCCTTTCGATTGTTCCGATGAACGCAGCGTCGTCCTCAGGCATCGGCGTTGGCCGGGAGGCCCTATGATCTGTTGCGGATCCTGATGTTCTTCGTGGAGGGGGCCGCTCACCGGACGGCCCCTAGCAGTCGCCTTGCGAGATACTCCCCAGCAGAGACAGACGTCTTACTCCGGCAGCTGAACCAGCCCGTCTTCATCCGTCATCGCGCGTTCGAGCAGGTCCGCAGGCAGCTGTTTGCTTGCGCGTGCGCCCAGAAGCTTGAGCTGTTCGCTGCGGCTGACCAGGTTGCCGCGTCCATCGGTCAGCTTGTTGCGCGCAGCGCTGTAGGCCTTGTCCAGTTGCTGCAGACGATTGCCCACTTCGTCCAGATCCTGAATGAACAGCACGAATTTGTCGTACAGCCAGCCTGCCCGCTCGGCGATCTCCCGCGCGTTCTGACTCTGCCGCTCTTGCTTCCACAGGCTGTCGATGACCCGCAGCGTTGCCAATAATGTGGTGGGACTGACAATCACGATGCTGCGGTCGAACGCCTCCTGAAACAGCGTGGGCTCCGCCTGCAAAGCCGCTGAAAATGCCGCTTCGATCGGCACGAACAGCAGAACGAAATCCAGGCTGTGGAGGCCTTCCAGGCGTTTGTAATCCTTGCCGGAGAGCCCTTTCACATGATTGCGCAGGGAGAGCACGTGCTGCTTGAGGGCAACCTGAGAAATCGCTTCATCTTCGGCGGATACGTATTGCTGATACGCCGTCAGGCTGACCTTCGCGTCCACGACCACTTGCTTGTCGCCGGGCAGCATGATCAACACGTCGGGCTGGAAACGCTCGCCGTCCGGGCCTTTCAGGCTGACTTGCGTCTGATATTCGCGACCCTTCTCAAGCCCCGCGTGTTCGAGCACGCGCTCCAGAATCAGCTCACCCCAGTTGCCCTGGGTCTTCTGGCCCTTGAGCGCACGGGTCAGATTGGTCGCCTCATCGCTCAGGCGCAGATTGAGCTGTTGCAAGCGCTCCAGCTCCTTGCCCAACGAAAAGCGCTCGCGGGCTTCCTGCTGGTAGCTTTCCTCTACGCGCTTTTCGAAAGACTGGATGCGTTCTTTCAGCGGATTGAGCAGTTGCCCCAGTTGTTGCTGGCTGGTCTCGGCGAAACGCTGCTCGCGCTCATCGAAGATCTTGCCGGCCAGCTCCGCGAACTGCGCGCGCAATTCGTCGCGAGAACCCTGAAGGTCAGTCAGGCGCTGCTGGTGGCTTTCTTCCTGCTCGCGCAGCTCGGCCCCAAGCGAGGCGCACTGCGCATCCAGGCGGCGCAGTTCCTGCTCTTTGACTGCGCGCTCGTGGCTCCACTGTTCTTCGCTCGCCCGCGCCGTTTCCTGTTGCAGGCGCAACAACTCGACCTCGCGCCGCAGAGCGGCCAGATCAGCCTGCTTGGCGGCATTGGCCTGGCCCAGGTCGCTGATCTCGTCCCGGCAGGCGTCGAGCTGGGCATTGAGCCCATCCTGCGCCATCTGCGCGTTGCTCAAGCGTTCGTCCAGCAGCACCGCCTGCGCCTCGTGCCGGGCGATACGCCGTTGCAGTTGCCAGGCCAGTGCCATAAGCGGCAAGGCCGCGATGCCTAATCCCAGCAGCAGGCTGGTCAGCTCCAAACCCATCAAAATACAGACTCCATCATTCTCGCAGGCAGCATTATGCGCAGATCCGCCGGCGACGTCAGATCGGCATACCAGATTGCAAAGCGACGGAACCGAGTCTGACTTGAAAACGCAAAGCCGCGGACTAGAGCAAGCGTTTGGGACAATCCACAGAAGCTGTGGATAACTCAGTGGACAACGGCCAGTGATCCCCCGCAAACGCACGCAGAATGGGGCCTGCGTTCAAACTGACGATTTTTTCACCAACAAAAAAAAGCGATGATTTTCATTGACTTAATAATTGGCTACGTGAAATCAAGCTGTTAGCGAGCAATGTGACAGTGAGATGGCAGCTCCCGGTTGCAATGTGCACAAGTCAATTTCCATTCGGTATAAGCGCGGCGACTGAAGGGCGAATGCACGCATAATTCGGCAAACATGCGGCAAATCGCCACCTCACATACCGTGCGCAATTGAGATCGTTTCCCGCGCCGGCGCGATCCCTGACCCTCCGCTCGTCAGCTTTGTGCATTTAAAGTAAGTGAGGGCTTGTGTCGCTTTTTGCGTTCGATTACCATCGCCGCCGTTAGTACCAAGCTGAAAGTCAATTCTGATCGAACAAATCCCCCAATCCCGGTTTACGAACTCAGTAAACGGATTGAAAAAAGGGATCGATCACCTCGATGGTTTCCAGACATGAACTCACACGGCCTGCCGAAGAATCGGAGGGTGTGCAGACTCATTCATGCACTGCAAGACCAGCCTGCAAATTGATCAGGATCTTCACCCCGAGCATCGAACCTTTGCTCCTGCTGTGTCGCCTGCCCTCCGAAGTACCTACCAGTCAGCCCAGCGCCACACGATAACCGCGCTTCAACTGGCTGCTTTTGTTCCAGACAGGTTCTGCGCCCCGCCCCTGACTCGCTTTTCGAGCATGGGTCCGCGTTTACTGGAACGTTTTTATTTTGCACGCCTCTTATTGCGTGTCGATTCAGGAAACACCTAAACATGACTACTCATATTCAAACTCAGGATGCCATTCGCACCCTTACCAACGCCTTCGCACCGATGAACTGCCTGATCATGGCCGCGCGCAAAGGCTGCTTCAGCTTCACCATCGTCAATGAACACGGTATTGCCCGTCACAGCGAGCGTTTGTATCCCGATCAGTACTCCAGCCCGGAGCCGCTGCAGGCGATTATCGACCGCACGCGTCAGGCACTGATCGCCTGATACCGTCTGTCGGCGCATTCCTCGCGAGACCCAAGCCTCACCTTTAAACGGTGGGGCTTTTTTGTGTCTGTTTTTCCTGAAAAAAATGTCCTTGGCCGTTTCTTCGCTGAAACAGACGACCGTCCAGCCGACGGGAAATATTTTAAAAACAGCCCTTTACACCCGGAATATGACACTACACTTCAACTCGAGCGGTCTGAGCCGCTTCCGGTGAACCCGATCTTATTCCTGCTGCCAAGCGCCAGGGTTCACCGGCTCATTGAACTCCCGAGGGTGTTATGGGAATCGCTGCCAGTGAACTCTGCCGTTATGTGATCCGCCCTACGCTGATCTATCTGGGCCGACACAATTGCGCAGCTGAATACTTTCTGCTCGGGGTCGCTGCCAGCCAGTCTGCCTTGGGCGCGGAACTCGATACCCAGCGCGGCCACGGCCTCTACAGCATTCCGGACGTGCGCCATCGGCAATTGTGGGATGAATACCTGGCCCGCGACCCGGACCTCGCCAGCCTGGTGCGCGGCCTGGCCAGCCAACATGCATTCCTCACCGGCCCTGACTTGGAACTGACGGTCAACCTGCGTTACGCAACGGCAATCGCCTGGCTGATGGTTGAAGCCAGCCGTTTGACCTTGCCCCGCTCGGACGACCTGCTCGGCATGGCACGACTGTGGCGCGAAATATTTCAACCCGAAGGGCGCCTGCAGGATTTCACGACGGCCTGGCAAACCTCGGTTCACCCTCTGTTTCAGGTCGAACCAGCCATTTTGTGACTCGGCAGTTTCGCTGACGTTCGCAACAAGTTTCTTGGATTGTCCTACAAAAACTGCTCTATCTCGGGTGATCCGGCCTATAGCGCGTTATGGAAAATGTTGGTAATTTCCGCGCGGTGATCAACAAGGAGTTCTAACAATGAAAAAAACAATGATCAAATCCAGCCTCAGTCTCGCCGTCACTCTTGCCTCCACTCAACTTTTCGCATCCGGTTTTGCCCTCAACGAACAGAGCATCAGCGGCATGGGCACAGGCTTTGCCGGTCGCTCATCGTCCGTCGACGACGCCAGTATCGTGTACGGCAACCCGGCCGGCATGTCGCGCCTCAAACGCCAACAAGTGACTGTGGGCGTTGCTGCGATCGATGCCAAGACTGACATCTCCGACGCCAGCGGCAGCCGCGCCGGTACCAACAAAGGCGACATGGTTCCATTCATCGCCGTGCCAATGGGTTTCTACGTCAACCCGATCGACGAGCACTGGGCCTTCGGCCTGGGCGTCTACGCACCTTTCGGCCTGGTCACCGACTACGAAAGCAACTTTCAGGGCCAGAACTTCGGCAGCAAGAGCATCGTCAAGGTCGTGACCTTCCAGCCGACCGTCAGCTACGCCTTCAACGACAAGGTATCGATCGGTTTCGGTCCGACCATCAACCGTATCTCCGGTTCGCTGGAGTCCACGCTCAACGTCAGCCCGCTTCTGGGTGCCGCCACCGGTGACGGCCGCGTACAGGTCAAGGGCGACGACGTCGGCTACGGCTTCAACGTCGGCTTGCTGGTGCAAGCCACTGACACCACCAGCGTCGGCCTGACCTACCACTCCAAAGTGACCTACAAGCTGGACGGCCACACCGAGATCACGCCTGGCGCGGGTGTACCTGCCGCTGTTCTGCCCGGTGGCCGCTACGATGCCAAGCTGAGCCTGGACACACCGGAAAACGTGGACTTCTCCGTCACTCAACAGCTGGGCGATGCGTGGAAGGTCTACGCGGGCGCCACCTGGACGCGCTGGAGCCGTCTGCACGACATTACCGTCAGAAACTCCGGCATCGTTCCGGTCTCCCCGTTCGATGCCACCGGGGCACTGGCGGGCACCATCACCGAAGAACAGAAATGGCATGACACTTGGGCCTACGCGATCGGTACTTCGTTCCAGGTCAACAAGCAATGGGTTCTGCGCACTGGCCTGTCGTTCGACCAGTCGCCAACCAACAACGAAAACCGCTCGCCGCGCATCCCGACTGGCGACCGTACGATTTTCAGCCTGGGCGCTGGCTACAGCCCGACTGACGACATCACCATCGATGTCGCCTACTCGTACCTGAAAGAAGAAGACGTCAAGGTGCGTAACACCAACGCACTGGGCCAGAGCTACAACGCCAAGTACGAAAACAGCGCCAACGGTTTCGGCCTGGGTCTGACTTACCGCTTCTGATGCAGTTGGCGGGACAGGCCGATCACCTGTCCGTCAGACAGAAAAACCCCGCAGCCAGCGATGGCTGCGGGGTTTTTCGTTGTAAGAGCGCCAGTCACCAACAGGACAGGCCCAATTGCAGCGCGGCCAGTCCGGCGCGCTGCCAGCCCCACCACGCCAATGCCAGCAGCACAATGGCTGCAACGCCGAACCCGGCCATGAGGCGCGTCACAGTGCCACCGGTTGCACTTGAAGGCGGGCGACAGGACGTTCGCGGACCGGCCAGTTGAGCGCGGCCGCCATCAGGCTCAGAACGATCGAGCCCTGCCAGATCAGGTCGTAGCTGCCGGTGCGGTCATACACCACGCCACCCAACCAGCCGCCCAGAAACGCGCCCAATTGATGAAAGAGAAATACAATGCCACCCAGCATCGACAAGTTGCGAACGCCGAACAGGGTGGCAACGGTGCCGTTGGTCAGCGGTACGGTGGACAGCCACAACAGACCCATTGCGATGCCGAACAGGCAGGCGGTGGTCTGCGTCAGCGGCGCCCACAAAAACAGCACGATCACCACCGCGCGCAGCAGATAGAGGCCGGTCAGCAGCCGTGGCTTGGACATTTTCCCGCCGAGCCAGCCTGCCACATACGTGCCGAAGACGTTGAACAGCCCGATCAGCGCCAGCACCGTGGTGCCCACAGTGGCAGGCAGGTGCTGGTCCACCAGATACGCGGGCAAGTGCACACCGATGAACACCACCTGAAAACCGCACACGAAAAAGCCGAATGCCAGCAGCCAGAAGCCCGAGTGCGTGCAGGCCTCGTGCAACGCTTCGCGCAGAGTCTGCTCGCCCGCGCTGGGCGGCAACGGTTTGTCCTTGAGCATGGCCACCAGCGGCAGGATGAAAGCCACCAGCAAACCCAGTGCGATCAGCGCCATGGACCAACCCAGCCAGCCAATCAATCCCAGCGTGCCCGGCAGCATGGCGAACTGGCCAAAGGAACCGGCTGCGCTGGCCAGGCCCATGCCCATGCTGCGTTTTTCAGCCGGCAATGCCCGGCCGACCACGCCGAGGATGATGGAAAAGGTCGTGCCGGAGAGCCCGATGCCAATCAGCAGACCGGCGCTCAATGACAAGGACGCGGGCGAGTCCGCCATGCTCATGAGCATCAGGCCGGCCGCGTAGAGAACGCCACCCACCAACACGACCCTGGCCGCCCCGAACCGGTCAGCCAGCGCGCCGGTGAACGGCTGCGCGAGCCCCCAGATCAGGTTTTGCAGAGCGATGGCGAACGCGAAGACCTCTCGGCCCCAGCCAAACTGCGCGCTCATCGGTGGCAGAAACAGGCCGAAACCGTGTCGCGTGCCCAGCGACAGCGCAAGGATCAGCGCGCTGCCCAACAGAATCCAGCCACTGGTACGCCAGACCGATGCCATGATTGTTCTCCGCTCTCGACGCATTGCCCGATGGGTTTAGGCGCATATGCCAGCAAATCTGAAAGAGCGGACGCTACGCGCCGGTTCTGGAGGTGTCAATCCACGCGTCGCCGCTGGACATGAGCGGTTCGCCCTGGCGAGGTTGTGGAACGAACGCCCCCAGACTGCAGCGCGGGCGGGGCTGGCTCAGCTGGCTTTATCGGCGCACATGAACGCCCGCTGCATCGCCTGCGGCGGTTCGCCGAAGCTGCGCAGAAACGCCTGACGCATTCTTTCCCGATCGCCGAAGCCGGCTTCCCTGGCAATGACTTCGACCGGATGGCGACTGGTTTCCATCATCGCCCGAGCCACCTCGACGCGCAGGCTTTCAACCGCTTTGGCTGGCGTCTGCCCGGTTTCTTCGCGAAACACCCGACTGAACTGGCGCGGACTCAATCTCGCCACCGCCGCCAGCGCTTCGATGGAAAGATCGCTTTTCAGGTTTTCCCGGGCGTACGCCAGGGCCAGTTGCACGCGGTCGGATTTAGGGTCCAGTTCGAGGAGCGTCGAGAGTTGTGATTGCTCGCTGCCGCGGCGTTGATAAATGACCAGCTTGCGCGCCACCTGCCGGGCAATGTCGCTGCCCAGGTCGTTCTCGACCATCGCCAGCGCCAGATCGAGTCCCGCACTCATGCCGGCGCCGGTCCAGATGTGCCCGTCGATGACGAAAAGCTTGTCCTCTTCGACGCGGATGTTGGGGTAACGCTTGCGAAATTCCGGCGTGTGAATCCAGTGCATCGTCGCGCGTCTGCCTTCCAGCAGTCCCGCCTCGGCCAGGACGAAACTGCCGGTGCACAACGACGCCACTCGCCGGGAATGAGCAGACGCCGTGCGCACGAATTCAAGCAGGCTGTGGGTCGGCACCTGGAAGTCCATGTAACCGCTGACGATGGTGGTGTCGTAGCCGTCGGGGTGGAGCGCGGTGGTGTTCACCGAAAAGCCTTCGGAGGTCATGACCGCGCCGCCGGCTTCGGACACCAGATGAAACGAGTACGCAGGCTCGCCCTGCATCAGATTCGCGCACGCCAGCACCGATCCGATGGACAGGCTCAGCGACTGGAAATTGGGGTAAACAACCAGGGCAACGCTATGCATGCAGCTCTCCGGTGCGCCGGCCTTGAACGCCGGTCAGACGACTGACAGACGGGCTGTCGTGATGGAAGCCGATGCTAGCTTGGCACCGAGGAGCGCGCACGCGGATTTTCATCGATGTCCGAAATCCTTGCGGATATGACATTGCTGGCATTTGCACTAGATCCTAAGATCACTTCACCCACTAGACGACTGGTCTACTTAACAGTGATCAACCATGAATACTCAAACAGATGTAAAACAGCGAATCCTCGACACCGCAGGTTCGATCATCGGTAAAAAAGGATTCTCGGCAGTTGGTCTCAATGAAATCCTTCAAACTGTCAAGGTACCGAAGGGTTCTTTCTATCACTACTTCAGTTCCAAAGATGCCTTTGGTGAAGCGTTACTTGAGTCTTACTTCTCAGGTTACCTGGCGGAAATGGACGATATCTTTCTGAATCCGGACGCTTCGGAATATCAGAAACTGATCAATTACTGGCAGGGCTGGATCCATAATCAGACCAGCCAGCAGTTCTTCGGAAAGTGCCTGGCGGTCAAGCTCGGCGCCGAGGTTGCCGACCTGTCCGAGTCCATGCGTCAGGCGCTGGACAGGGGCACGGCGCAGATCATTCAACGCCTGGGCGCGGCGATGCTGCGAGGGCAACAGGAAGGTTCGGTGAACTTGCCGGACACACCGGAAAAGGTGGCGCTGATGCTGTACGAACTGTGGCTGGGCGCCAGCATCATGGTGAAGATCACGCGCAGCGCCGTGCCGTTCGAACACACGATGTCGGCCACTCGGCAGATATTGAAGCCGTTGCAGTAACACCGAATATATTCATGTTTTACCGTCACCCGCTGTTCTTGAAAAGAACAGCGAAGGACAGGCTTTACCGCTTCATTCAATCATTCTCTATATAGCGAGGTAACAACGATGAAGATTCTCATGGTGCTGACATCCCACGATCAACTGGGCAATACCGGTAAAAAGACCGGGTTCTGGCTGGAAGAACTGGCCGCGCCTTATTACGTCTTCAAAGACAGCGGCCATCAGGTCGTGCTGGCTTCTCCCAAAGGCGGGCAACCACCGCTGGACCCGAAGAGCAACGAGCCGGATTTCCAGACCGATGCGACCCACCGCTTCGAAGCGGACAGCGAAGCCACTGCGCAGCTCAAGAGCACGCTGAGCCTGAAGGACGTTCGCGCCGAGGATTTCGACGCGGTCTTCTACCCAGGCGGACACGGCCCGTTGTGGGATCTGGCCGAGGACGCGTTCTCCATCGCACTGATCGAAAACACCCTGGCCGCTGGCAAACCTCTGGCCGCCGTGTGCCATGCACCGGGCGTGTTCCGTAACGTCAAGGCCGCCGACGGTAAGCCGCTGGTGGCGGGCAAGTCGGTTACCGGATTCACCAACAGCGAAGAAGACGCGGTCGGCCTGACCGATGTGGTGCCGTTCCTGGTCGAGGACATGCTCAAGGAAAAAGGCGGCAAATACTCCAAGGGCGCGGACTGGTCTTCGTACGTGGTGGAAGACGGCCTGCTGATCACCGGCCAGAACCCTGGCTCGTCGCAAGCGGCCGCCAAGGCACTCGTGGCCCGACTGAAATAACGATGACCTGTATCAGCACGGCTTGCCGACGTTCATGCAATTGATGAATCGGCTCGGCAAGCCGGATTGATCCGGGATCCTCAGGTACTCATCAGCGCAAGCGCGACAATTACCAGAGTTTCCAGCAGTTCAAGCATGGCTCCCGCCGTATCGCCCGTGCTGCCGCCCAGACGTTTGATCATCATCCGACGCAGCCAGAAGAATCCGCCTACGGCAAGCAACAGCGCCCAGACAGCCGCAACGCCCCCTGACAGCACACACACCCCAGCGGTCAGCAACAAAGCCTGCACCGCAGGTTTGCGTGGCAGATGATCCGCCAGCGCCTGGCCCAGACCGCCAGCGCGTACATACGGCGTGCTCAGAAACAATCCCAGCATGGCTGCACGCCCGATGACCGGTGCCAGTAACAGGCCAACCCCGTGATGCGCATCGATCAACGCCAGCAACGCCGTGAACTTCAACAGCAGCACGACCACCAGCGTCACCACCGCAACGGGGCCGCTGCGCGGATCCTTCATGATGGTGAGCGTGCGTTCACGGTCGCCGAAACCGCCCAGCCAGGCGTCCGCGCTGTCAGCCAGGCCGTCCAGATGCAGGCCGCCACTGAGCAGCACCCACGCGCCCAGCAGCAATGCGCCATGCAGCGGTGTCGGCGCGCCGTCGAGCAATGCGTTCAGCGCCATGAGTATCGAGCCGAACACCAGCCCGACCACCGGATAGAACAACAGCGAACGTCCAAGCTGCGTCGGCGCAGGCATGCCCGGCAGGCGAATCGGCAGACTGCTGAGAAATTGCAGGGCGATCCAGAAAGGCAGCATTTATACCTCCGTCAACCCACAGTCTTCGCCGACATCCAGGCTGAACAGAGCGCCATGGCCGACGATCACTTGAAGCAACTGCTCCCGTGGCAGGCCGCGCGCTTGCGCCAGCAGCAGCCGGATCACGCCACCGTGGCTGATCACCAGGATTCGCTCACCGTCGTGGTTGCGTTGTAACCGTCGAACCGCGCCGAGCACGCGGACGGCAAACGCCTGGACCGGCTCGCCGTTAGGCGGCGTGAAGGTGTAGGGATTTTCCCAAAAGCGGCCAAGCCCTTCGGCGTCGGTTTCCATCAACTGCGCCGTGCCCTGCCCTTCCCAGTCGCCGAAGTGCAGCTCCTTGAGATCGGCGTCCAGCGTCAAGGGCAGCGACAGTCGCGTCGACAGCTCGTCAGCGAAATGCGCGCAACGTTGCAGCGGTGAACTGACGATGCGGTCCCACGGCCCCCGGCCCTCGACTGAAGTACGCAGTTGCTGCCAGCCCGGCTCGGTGAGCGCATCATCCAGACTGCCCCGTAATCCGCCGCCGGCTTCTGTTTCGCCGTGGCGCAACACGTCCAGACGCAGGGTCATGCCGGGCGATCCGCCACGGCCGCTTCGGCGAACGTCGCCATGCCGTTGTGCAGTTCGCACGCCATTCGCAACAGCGGCACGGCGAGCGCTGCGCCGCTGCCTTCGCCCAGGCGCAGGCCAAGTTCCAGTAACGGTTCGGCGTGCAGGGCCTCCAGCACATGACGATGGCCGGGTTCTGCGCCACGATGGCCGAAGAACAGCCACTCGCGGCAGGAAGGATTGATACGCACCGCGACCAGCGCGGCAACCGTGCAGATGAAACCGTCCACCAGCGCGGCAATGCCTTGCTGCGCGCACGCCAGGTAAGCGCCAACCAGCGCCGCCACTTCAAAACCGCCCAGCGCGCGCAGGCTTCCCAGAGGATCCTGTGCGTGTGCCGCGTGCAGTCGCAGCGCTTGCTCGATGATGCGGACTTTGTGGCTGATGCCTTGTGCATCGAGCCCGGTCCCCGGGCCGACCAATAGCGAGGCCGGGCACTCCAGCAGCGAACAGGCCACGGCGCTGGCGGCGGCGGTGTTGCCGATGCCCATTTCCCCGCCGATGAACAACTGGCAACCCTTCGCGCTCGCGCGCAGCACGCTGTCGCGACCGGCCTGCAGGGCACGCTCCAGTTGATCCTGAGTCATCGCCTCGGTCTGGGCAAAATTGGCCGTGCCGGCGCCTAAGTTCAGGTGCAAGACGCCTGGCAGATCCAGCGGCGCCACAGTGCCGAGATCGACCACGTCCAGATGCGCGGACAACTGTCGGGCCAGCACGCTGATTGCCGCGCCGCCCATGATGAAGTTATGCAGCATCTGGCCGGTGACAGCCTGCGGATAGGCCGAAACCCCTTCGGCGACCACGCCATGGTCACCGGCGAAGATCGCGATCCAGACGTTCTCCACGGTCGGTTTCTCTCGCCCCTGCAAACCGGCAAGGCGTACCGCCACCGCTTCCAATTGGCCCAACGAGCCAGCGGGCTTGGTCAATTGCTGCTGACGGGCCAGCGCATGATCACGGCTTTCGCGATTGACTTCACGTGCAGGCGCGAGCCACCAGGCATTACTCATAGTGCGGGTCCTTTCAAGGTCATGGGCAGACCGGCAACCGTGAACACCACGCGCTGGCATTGCTCGGCCAGTGCCTGATGCAGCCAGCCGGCTTCATCGACATAACGACGTGTCAGCTCGCCAAGTGGCACAACGCCAAGCCCGGTCTCGTTGCTGACAAAAATGATTTCGCCAGGCAGATTCGCCAGGCCGTTGAGCAAGGCGTCGCGCTCTCGGACGAGGAGCTGCGGATCCTCCAGCATCAGCAGGTTGGTCAGCCACAGGGTCAGGCAGTCCACCAGCAGGCAACGATCCGGCGCGGCGTTGTCCCTCAGCACGCGCGCCAGCTCGATCGGCTCCTCGATCAATCCCCATGAATCCGGGCGCCGCTGCCGGTGCAGCGCTACACGCTGATTCATTTCACCGTCCAATGGCTGACTGGTGGCGATGTACACGACCTGGAGCGCGCTTTCGCTGGCGAATTTTTCCGCCAGCCGGCTTTTTCCGGAACGTGCGCCGCCGAGAATCAATTGCAGCATCACGGTTGCTCCACGCCACAGAGTTCACGCAGCAACGTGCCGTCCAGGTGTTTCTCGACCAGATCGGCGAGACGCTCGATGTCCCGCTCGCGCAAGGCGTGATAGTCGACCTGTTGCACGTTCTGCAAACCGGCCCAACGCAACAGCGCGCTGCTGGAGGCCGGCTGTTCGAACAGGCCGTGCAGATAGGTGCCGAGCACCTGGCCGTCAACACTTTGCGCGCCGTCGCAGCAACCATCGCCAAGCTGCACCAGCGGACGTTCCAGCGCCGCGCCCGTGGTGACGCCCGCATGGATCTCATAACCGCTGACCTGCGCATCCTCCAGCATCAGTCGACCTTGCACGTTGCGCAGTTGTTTTTCCCGTTCCAGTACTGTGCTCATCGCCAGCAGCCCGAGCCCCGGGCTCGACCCCGCTGCGCCTTCCAGCCCGAGGGGATCATGGATCTCTTCACCGAGCATCTGCAGGCCGCCGCAGATCCCGAGCACCTTGCCGCCGTAACGCAAATGGCGGCTGATGGCAGTGTCCCAGCCATTGCTGCGCAGATAGCTCAGATCGCTGCGCACGCTTTTCGAGCCGGGCAGGATGATCAGGTCAGCCCGCGGAATCGGCTGTCCGGGCCCGACGAATTGAAGATTGACCTGCGGATGCAGACGCAGCGGGTCGAAATCGGTGTGGTTGCTGATGCGCGGCAACACCGGTACGACTACGTTGAGCACTTGTTCGGCCTTGTCGGTCTGGCGCTGATCGAGGCCGTCCTCGGCTTCGAGATGAAGGTCCATCACGTAGGGCAGCACGCCGACCACCGGTTTGCCGGTGCGTTGTTCGAGCCAGTCCAGGCCTGGCTGGAGCAGCGCGATGTCGCCGCGGAAACGGTTGATGATGAAGCCTTTTACCCGCGCCTGCTCGCTGGGCGAGAGCAACTCCAGGGTGCCGACGAGGTGGGCGAAAACGCCGCCTCGATTGATGTCGGCGATCAGCAGAACCGGACAATCCACAGCTTCGGCGAATCCCATGTTGGCGATGTCGCCAGCACGCAGATTGATTTCCGCCGGCGATCCGGCACCTTCCACGATGACCACTGGCCAACGGGCGCTCAGACGCTGGTGGGAAGCCAGCACCGCTTGCATCGCGATGGCTTTGTAATCGTGATACGCCACCGCATTCATTGTGGTCACGGCGCGGCCATGAATGATCACTTGCGCGCCGGTATCGCTGTTGGGCTTGAGCAGCACAGGGTTCATGTCGGTGTGCGGTTCCAGCCCGCACGCCTGGGCCTGTACCGCCTGGGCGCGGCCGATCTCGCCGCCGTCGGCAGTCACCGCGCTGTTGAGCGCCATATTCTGCGGTTTGAACGGCACAGTGCGTACGCCCTGCCGGGTCAGCCAGCGACACAGTGCAGTCACCAGCGTGCTTTTGCCAGCGTCCGAGGTGGTGCCCTGAACCATCAGGGTTTTGCCGGTCGGCTCAGTGATCATGCGCGCCCCCGGCGAATTCGCTGAGCGCCAGCTCCAGTCGCTGCCAGTCGGCCTCTTCGCGCGGAAGGCCGAAACGCAGGCTGCTGTTGTGGAGAAAGATGCGCAGCAGAATGCCGCGTCGTGCGCAGAACTCGTGCAGCTCGGCAGCCAATGGCGTGACCAGCCACTGAAACAGCGCGCAGCCGCCATGAGGCGTCAGGCCATGCCGGCTCAACAGCTCGACCAGACGCTGACTGGCCTGCGCCGTGCGCTCACGCTGCAGCCGATGCCCCTCGACGTCCGCCAGGCAAGCCTGACCGAGAATCCGTGTGGGGCCGCTGACCGACCACGGGCCGATCTGCCTGGCGAGCACTTTCAGAAAACGCGACTCGGCCAGCACGAACCCCAGACGTACGCCGGCCAGCCCGAAAAATTTGCCGAACGAGCGCAGTACGATCAGGCCCGGCCGCTGGCTGTGCGCAGCGAGGCTCGCATCAGGCGTGTTGTCCATGAATGCCTCGTCCACCACCAGCCAGGCGCCGCGCTGGGCCAACCGGGCATGCCAGTCGAGCAAGCGCTCCGGCGTCAGGCTCAGGCCCGTGGGGTTGTTCGGGTTGACCACCACCAGCACGTCGAGACTGTCGATGAAGCGCTCGACCTCATGTTCCAGCACCTCGCGCACCAGAAACCCGCTGCTGCGCCACGCTTCGGCATGCTCGGCGTAACACGGCGACAGCACGCCGACCTTGCCCGCCTGACGCAACCGCGGCAGCGCCTGAATCGCCGCCTGCGACCCGGCCACCGGCAGCACGTCGGGGGCGCCGTAGTAAGCGCACGCCGCCGCTTCCAGCCCATCGTCGGTTTCCGGCAGACGCGCCCAGGCCTGCGTCGGTATCGCCGGGATCGGCCATGACCACGGCGAGATGCCGCTGGAGAGGTCGAGCCAGTCCGCTTCATCGATGCCGTATTTCTGCACCGCCCCTCGCAGTCGACCGCCGTGCTCAAGCATAGAATTCAGTCCCCAAACACAGGATCAGCAACCACAGCCAGACCCCACGCTGCACCAGCTGCCAGCCCCGATCGATGGAATCAGCATCGGCAGGTGCACCGTCGCCCAATTGCGGACGCTGATGCAACTCGCCGTGATAGATCGCCGCGCCGCCCAGCTCGACGCCGAGCGCGCCGGCTCCGGCGGCCATCACCGGACCTGCGTTCGGGCTGTCCCACTTGGGCGCCTGTGTACGCCAGCAGCGCACGGCGAGTCGGGTTTTACCGAGCAGTGCGTAGGTCAACGCCACGAGACGCGCCGGAATGTAGTTAAGCAGATCGTCGATTTTTGCCGAGGCCCAACCGAAGCGCTCGAACCGTTCGTTGCGGTAGCCCCACATCGCATCGAGCGTGTTGCACAGCCGGTACAGCACGACGCCCGGCGCGCCCAGCACGACGAACCAGAAAATGGCTGCAAACACTGCGTCACTGCCGTTTTCCAGCACGGATTCGGTGGCCGCACGGGCGACTTCGGTGGCGTCCAGCTCTGATGTCTGTCGGCTGACCAGAAAGCCGACCCGACGACGGGCTTCTTCCAGATCATTGCCGCGCAGCGCCTGCGCGACCGGTCCGACATGCTCCCCCAGACTGCGCAATCCCAGCGCGCAATACAGCGCGAGGACGTCGATCAGCCAGCCGATGTAAGGCAGCCAGCTCAAGAGCGTGATCAGCAGGGTCAGCGGCACGACCGCGATGAACCAGGCGGTGACACCATGACTGCGCCAGCCTCGGCCGCCTGCATTGAAACGTTGCTCGATGCGCTCGGCATATCGGCCGAACGCCACCAGCGGGTGGTTTCGTCTTGGCTCGCCAAGCAGCGCATCCAGCGCAACGCCTGCGACGCTCAATAACGCCACACTCATTGACTCACTCCCCATTTGTTTTGGTAAACCAACTCATGCAACGGCCGCGCCTGCGCCCAGCCTTCCAGCACCAGCATCGGCGCGGGATAGAATTCCTTGACTGGCCCCAGGCACAGAATCGCCAAGGGTTTTGAACCCGTTGGCATGTGCAGCAGATCAGCCAGCGCCTGGGGCTCGAACAACGAAACCCAGCCCATGCCCAGACCCTCGGCCCGCGCGGCGAGCCACAGGTTCTGGATCGCACAGGACAACGACGCCATGTCCATTTCCGGCAGGGTCCTGCGACCGAAAATATGCTTGTCGCGATCATCCATCAGGGCGGCGACGAGCACTTCTGCGCAGTCTCCGATGCCCTCGACCTTGAGCTTCATGAAGTCATCGGACCGCTCGCCCAGCGCCTCGGCGGTGCGGACGCGCTCTTGCTCCACCTGAGCCTGAATCTGCGCACGCAGCGCGGGGTCGCTGATGCGGATGAACCGCCAAGGCTGCATCAGGCCGACACTCGGTGCCTGGTGAGCCGCTTCCAGCAGTCGGGCCAGCAGCGCCGGCGCGACCTCGCCGCCGGTGAAATGACGCATGTCCCGCCGCTCGGCAATCGCACGGTAGACCGCTGCGCGTTCTTCCTCGCTGAAAGCCAGATCAGTCATGACACGCCTCCGCAGCGCGCAAGAACGCTGTTTTTCTGTAGGAGCGAGCTTGGTCGCGAAGGCTGCTCGGCAGGCGCTGGATGTGTGGCTGACTCTCCGGCCTCTTCGCGAGCAAGCTCGCTCCCACAGGGTTCGGTGATTCTGCAGGCAGAAAACGCCGAACGCGCAACGACGCCGCTCCCACAGGGATCGGTGATCCTGCCTGTGAGAGCGCGACGGGGATTGTCGTGGCGCGGTTCATGGCAGGAACAGCGCCGCCATCGCCTGTGGATTGGACGGGAAATAAAAGTGCACGTAAGAGGCGGTCATGCGCCCATCGCGATACACCGCTTCAGCGCCGCGGCCGCCGTTGGGGCTGACGCCGCGCGCGATCGGCGTGAGCTCAGTGCTGGTCAGCGAATGATGATACGTGTGCCCGCGCAGCGTGCCTTCCGGCAGCTCGACCGCCTGCAACGCCAGCGCCGCAAGGCGTTTTTGCATGACCGCCTCGCCGTCGAGCAGACCGACCAGCTCGGCGCGCTGCCCTTCGACGTCGGTCAACGCATTGAGCAGGTACAACATGCCGCCGCATTCGGCCAGCAGCGGCTTGCCTGCCGCATGGTGCGCGCGAATGGCGTTGAGCATCGAAACGTTCTGCCCCAAGGCAACGTGATGCAGTTCCGGATAGCCGCCGGGCAAATACAGGCTGTCGGCGGTTGGCAGGTGCTGATCGCGGATCGGCGAGAAAAATGACAACTCGGCCCCCATCGCCCGCAGCAGGTCGAGGCTGGCGCCGTAGGTGAACGCGAATGCTTCGTCGTGGGCGACGGCGATACGAATGCCTGCCAGCAAGGGTGGCGCCGGGGTGATATCAGGCGCCGAAAAGCTCACCGGAGGCGGCAGCGTCGCGTCGCACGAACTGGCCAGCGCATCAGCGGCGGCATCCAGACGCAGGTCGAGATCATTCAATTCGCTCGCCTGAACCAATCCCAGATGGCGGCTCGGCAGCTCGATCCCGGTTTCCCGCGACAACGCGCCGTACCAACGCAGGCCTTCCGTCAGGCTGCCTTCGAGCAGTTGCGCGTGGCGCACAGTGCCGACCCGATTGGCGAGGACACCTGCAAAAGGCAGGTCCGGCTGATAGCGGGCCAGCCCGAGCGCCAACGCGCCAAAGGTCTGAGCCATCGCCGTGCCATCGATGACACCGAGCACCGGCACACCAAACCGTCGCGCCAGGTCGGCGCTGGACGGCGTGCCATCGAACAGTCCCATGACGCCTTCGATGAGGATCAGGTCCGCCTCGGCGGCCGCTTCCCACAACAGGCGGCGACTCTCCTGCTCGCCCACCATCCACATGTCCAGTTGATACACCGGATGACCACTGGCGCGCTCCAGAATCATCGGGTCGAGAAAGTCGGGGCCGCATTTGAAGACGCGCACCCTGCGCCCCTGATTGCGATGCAATCGGGCAAGCGCTGCGGTGACCGTGGTCTTGCCCTGACCGGACGCAGGCGCTGCGATCAATACGGCCGGACAATGCCGGGTTTCACGCTCACTCACAATTCAATGCCCTTCTGCGCCTTGATGCCGGCCTGAAACGCGTGCTTGACCACGCCGATTTCCGACACGGTATCGGACAGGTCGATCAGCTCCTGTTTCGCGCCTCGGCCGGTGATCACCACGTGCTGCATGGGCGGACGGGCTTGCAGGTCACTCAGCACACGCTCAAGGTCCAGGTATCCATGCTTGAGGGCGATGTTCAGCTCATCGAGAATCACCAGGCCGATGGTCGGGTCGCGAAGCATTTCCTGAGTCACTGCCCAGGCGGCTTCGGCAGCTGCGATGTCGCGCTGGCGGTCCTGGGTTTCCCAGGTGAACCCTTCGCCCATCACGTGATAGCGCACCTGATCGGGAAAGCGGCGGAAAAACAGCTCCTCGCCCGTGCTGTTACGGCCTTTGATGAATTGCACCACGCCGCACTGCATGCCGTGGCCCATCGCGCGTGCGAGCATGCCGAAGGCGGAGCTGCTTTTGCCTTTGCCGTTGCCAGTCAGAACCAGCACCAGTCCGCATTCATTGGGTGCGCTGGCGATGCGCTCGTCCATCACCGCTTTTTTGCGCAGCATGCGCGCCAGGTGGCGTTCGTCACGTTCGGGGGATTCGCTCATCTCAGCTCTCCGCTTGAGGGCAGGTGTGGCAAACGGAGGGCGCAGGCAAAGACTGACAGCACGCGCCGTCACCCTGATGGGCACGCGCCTGCGCAGAGCATCGCCCTCCGTGATGCTGTTGAATGGATCAGGCCGGTCTCCGGACTCATGAGTGGCGACACGCCCTCTGTCGCCTTAAGCCGCGCGCCTTCCCATGTTCGCTGAACACAGTGGCATCGTGCGTGGCATCTGCTCATTCACCGTTGCGGAGGCAGCGCCGGGATAGAGCATGAAGGCGCTCGCACCGGCTTCCCTGTTTCACCCTGTCGACCGCCAGCGGCCCAAGGCACCTGAAACAATCGGCGAAGGTTAGAGGGTTGACTAAGGAGCGTCAATCGACTCGGTATCCGCCGCGCCGGTTGAACCCCGCGCACAGGCGCGCCTCTACTCATAGACATGCGCTTGCATGACTGCCAGGAAAGGGAGATCGATCATGTTCACGCTCAGGCCCCACGCTGTGGTTTTACTGATAGTTGCAGGCGGCCTCGCCGCCTGTGGCGAGTCGTCCCGATTGCAGGTGTCCGACGGGACGGGGCCATCACCCCGCCTGCCAGAGCCGAACAAGACCTTGATCCCCACCGTCAACATCGCCCCGGCCGTCGGCTGGCCAGCCGGTGCCAAGCCCGCCGCGGCACCCGGGACCCAAGTGGCGGCGTTCGCGGAGAACCTCGATCACCCGCGCTGGCTCTATGTGCTGCCCAACGGTGACGTGCTGGTCGCCGAAACCAACGAGCCGCCCAAACCCGACGACGGCAAGGGGATCCGAGGCTGGGTGATGAAGAAAGTCATGGGCCGCGCAGGCGCAGGTGTCCCGAGCGCCAACCGAATCACCCTGTTGCGCGACAACGATCACGACGGCGTCGCGGAAACCCGCTCAGTGTTTATCGACCATCTGAACTCCCCGTTCGGCATGACCCTGGTCGGCAACGACTTTTACGTGGCGGACACCGATCGCCTGCTGCGCTTCAACTATGTCCCCGGCGAAACATCGATCAAGGGCGAGCCGCTGAAAGTCACCGACCTGCCTGGCGGCACGCTGAATCACCACTGGACCAAAAACGTCATCGCCAGCAAAGACGGGAGCAAGCTGTACGTGACCGTTGGCTCCAACAGTAACGTGGCGGAAAACGGTCTGGATGCCGAGAAAGGCCGCGCAGCGATCTGGGAAGTGGATGCCGCAACGGGTAACCATCGGATTTTCGCCTCGGGATTGCGCAACCCCAACGGCATGGACTGGGAACCGCACACCGGCAAGCTGTGGACCGCCGTCAACGAACGTGACGAAATCGGCAGCGACCTGGTGCCCGACTACGTCACTTCTGTGCAGGACGGCGCGTTCTACGGCTGGCCTTTCAGTTATTACGGCCAGCATGTGGATGTTCGGGTCTCGCCACAGAATCCAGAACTGGTACAGAAGGCCATCGCACCTGACTTCGCCGTGGGCCCGCACACAGCCTCGCTCGGCCTGGCGTTCGCTGACGGCAAATCCTTGCCCGCGCCTTTCAATGAAGGGCTGTTCGTTGGACAACACGGCTCGTGGAACCGCAAACCGCACAGTGGTTACAAAGTCCTGTTCGTTCCCTTCAAGGACGGGAAGCCGAGCGGTACACCGGTCGACCTGCTGACCGGCTTTTTGAATGCGGACGAAAAAGCGCAAGGCCGACCGGTGGGAGTGGTCAACGACAATAAGGGCGGCGTATTGGTGGCCGACGACGTTGGCAACAAGATCTGGCGCGTGACAGCCGCGCGCACGGCGCAGGCCTCGACTCAATAGGTGATCACAGGCGCGCAGCGTGCCTCGCTGACATCGGCCCCGTCGTCGAACATGCTACGACGGGTTTCCCGACGGTCGCAGTACACGCCACGCGCCCGCTGGGCAGAGGTTCACGTCAGTTACTGCCGAGCCAGACTGGAAGGCTGAATCACGCGCTTTGCGTTCAGCCAGGCTTTCTGCCAATACGGCTTGTCGAGGCTATCCAGCTTGACCGTGCCGCCGGTGGCTGGCGCATGCACGAAGCGCCCTTCTCCCACGTAAATCCCGGCATGGCTGACATTCGACCCGCCGCCGGTGGCAAAAAACACCAGATCGCCGGTCTGCAGCTCGCTGCGATCGATGTTCGGTCCACGCAGGTTGATCATGTCACGCGTCGAGCGTGGCAGCGTAATGCCCGCCGCGCCCTGATACACATAGCCGATCAGGCCACTGCAATCGAACCCCGAATCCGGCGTATTGCCGCCCCAGCGATAAGGCGTGCCCACGAGCCCGATGGCACGTAGTAAAACGTCATCTGCAAGAGGAGAAGAAAACTGCGCGGGAGCGGAAACAACAGGCCTGGAAACGACCTTCGGAGGGGATGGCGGTGGATTGCTGGAACAAGCGGCCAGCAATGCAGCCATTGAAACAACAGCCAGGCGAACCGTAAACGACATAAACACAACAACCTTTGCGGGATGCGGCTTACTTTGCCGGGAGCCAGCGTTGCGTGCAATCAGGGATTCCCCGGTTGCACGCTAAAAGCAGGGGGTGCTGCGACTCCTGCTACCGGTGTTGGCGCTTGATTGTAGTCGAGGTCATGGCGGTCGTGGTTTCTGGAACCTTGGAAGGTGCCATGGCCAGCGCGCGCTTGGCTTCGATGAACGTCCGGGCCCAGTAGGCGTCGTCAAGACTGTCTACACGGACACCGCCACTGCGACGGCTGCTGGAGTGAATGAACTGATCATCCCCCAGGTAAATGCCCGCGTGGCTGACGCGACCGCGACCGGCCGTGCTGAAGAACAGCAGATCACCAGGCTTGAGGTCGTTGCGTTTGACCAGAGGCGCGTCGATGTTGATCATTTCACGAGAAGAACGAGGCAGGCTCATGCCGGCTTCTTCGCGGAACAGATAGCCGATGAAACCGCTGCAGTCGAAACCGGAAGTGGTCGAGGTACCGCCGAAACGATAGCGCGTCCCTATCAGCGACTTGCCGCGTTCCAGGATGCTATCGGCCAGAACCGGCAACCGGTACGGCTTATTGTCGGAGAACTGGGCCAGCTCATCTTCCGTGGCGATCTCGTCATCCAGCACGGAAGACGAATAATCAGCACGCTTGGTGGCGGTCTGTGCGGTTGCGGAGTCCTTGAATTGCGGGCTCTGCGACTGTTGTTGCGACGCTGGCATCTGGGCCGCGCAGCCGAACAACAGCGAAACGAGTGCGAGAGGCACGAGGGGTGCGAAGCGATTTAGCATGGGCACGACCGTGGCTAATATGTAAAGAAGCCGAGACTATGCCCTCTATCGTCATCATTTGCAAATTCAATCGAAACAAATGTGACTTACGATGTCCTCCATCACATCTAAGGCTCTACACCTCAGAAATACATCCATGTGATCGGAGTGATCGGTGGGCGACGGGTTTATCTCGGCGGTAAAGCCTCCCGTGACCCTCGTGCGCAACATCGGCTCGTGAATATACGGGAAGCTGGCGGTGGTTCCAATGCTGATTACAGCATCAAAGCCTTTTGCCATCTCTTCGTACAGCATTTTCAATGCCAGCTCTGGCAGCATTTCTTCGAACAAGACGACCGGCGGCCTCAGCACGCCGTGGCATTGCGCGCACAGCGGTGGCAGCGGTCGCTCTAGATGGGCACTCAGCTGCGGATCTTCCGCCCCGCAAGACTGGCAATACAGCGGCGCCATTTGCCCATGAATTTCGATAAGCCGTTCCGCTGGACTGCCTGCCGCACGATGATAACCGTCAACATTTTGTGTCAGCACCCAGCATTCGGGCTTGTACCGCTGCAATTGTGCGATGGCATAGTGCGCCGCATTGGGTTGCCCGCCCAGGCAAGCGCTGCCTAATTGGGCAATGTACTTCCAGCACAACGCAGGATCACGTCGCAGCATCGGCCCGGATAACGCCATTTCAATCGGCAGGCCGTCGTCGGTCTGGCCGTTGTAAAGACCGCCGACACCCCGATAGGTCGGCAGACCGGAATCGGCGGACAATCCCGCGCCGGTGATGATCAGAATTCTTCTGGCGTGACGCAGAGCGGCTGCGGTTTGCAGCACGAGGGCTGGATCGACCGCCGACTGGCTCACCAGCCGAGCGTCTCTTTAAGGAAGGGAATAGTCAGCTTGCGCTGCGCCTGAAGCGAGGCCTGATCGAGTTGTTCGAGCAGGTCGAACAGCGCGCTCATGCTCCGCGTACCACGGGTCAGGATGAAATGGCCGACTTCATCGGTCAGGTGCAAGCCACGCCGGGAGGCACGCAGTTGCAGGGCGCGGAGCTTCTCTTCATCCGACAGCAGACGCATCTGGAACACCAGCGCCATGGTCAGTCGGGATTTCAGATCGGCCAGTTTGACCGGCAGTTCGCGAGGAGAGCAGGACGCTGCGATCAGCAGGCGCCGGCCACTGTCGCGCAAGCGGTTGAACAGGTGAAACAGGGCTTCTTCCCACTCCGGCTTGCCGACCACGGCCTGCAGATCGTCCAGACAGACCAGTTCGTACTGCTCCAGGTGGTCGAACAGCTCCACGCCTTCATCAATCACTTCAGCCATCGGCAGGTACACCGCCGGCTCGCCCAGTTGCTCAAAGCGCAGACACGCGGCCTGCAACAGATGCGTGCGCCCTACTCCGTGCTTGCCCCAGAGATAGATGAGGCTTTCGGTCCACCCGGCGTCGGCTTCGCACAGCCGCTCGACGTAGCCGAGTGCAGCGGCATTGGCGCCTGGATAGTAATTGATGAAGGTGGCGTCATCACGCAGACGCACACTCAGGGGCAGCTGAACTGGTTTCATGCTGGCTGAACGGTTCATGACGAACCGCCAAGGGGCCTCTGTGTAAAGTCTGCAAAGTTTATACCCGCAAGCCGGACCGCACAATGCGCCAGACCGCCTGCAAAATCAAAGGGTTGCGCCTGCACCCGGCCAGGCCGCGGATTGCCCGCAAAAGTCGGGCTTTTATCCGTGATTACAGGGCTCACCCTTTCGGAAGAGCCGAACCCCAAAAATGTTAGAAGCCAGCCTGTTCACGAATGCGCAGGATCAGCGCACTTGGCGTGACGGATCTGCCATATTCGCGAACACGCTGCCCATGCAGGGTTCGAGGGCACTCACTTGACGGGTTATAGATCCGGATCTTCCTTCCCGCCATAAATATCCGAATCCTTGTACAGATCGTGGACATGACGCACCAGCACCATGATCACCGCCGCCACCGGCAACGCCAGCAGGATGCCGGTGAAGCCGAACAGCTCGCCGCCCGCCAGAATGGCGAAGATGACGGCCACCGGATGCAGGCCGATACGATCGCCCACCAGCAGCGGCGTCAGTACCATACCCTCGAGCGCCTGCCCGACCATGAAGACGGCGATGATGCCCAGCATCGGATACAAGTCACCGCCGAACTGGAACAGGCCCGCCAGGATGGCCGACCCGATTCCGATCACGAAGCCCATATAAGGCACGATCGCCGCCAGCCCGGCGATGACGCCGATCAACAGACCCAGCTCCAGTCCGACCAGCATCAGCCCTGCGGCGTAGATCACGCCCAGCGCAACCATTACCAGCAACTGACCGCGAATGAACGCGCCGAGCACTTCATGGCACTCGTCCGCCAGCGCGACGATCTTCTTCTCGCGATGACGCGGCAACAGGCTGCGCACCTTGGCCATCATCACGTCCCAGTCGCGCAGCAAATAAAAGCAGACCACTGGAATGAGGACGAGGTTGGTCAACCAGCCGATCAGCGCAAGCGTTGAGGTCGTGGCCTGAGCCAGCACGATGCCGACGATGTCGCCCGTCTGCCCCATGTGCTCGGAAATGGCCGCCTTGACCTTGTCGAATTTCCAGAAACCGTCCGCCAGACCCAGCTTGGCCTGCGTCCAGGGCAATGCCGTGTGCTGCAGCCAGTCGAGAATCTGCGGCGCCAGTTCATACAGGCGATACAGCTGCTTGGCGAGCATGGGCACCAGCACCAGCAGCAAGCCCATGAAGATCAGCGTAAACAGCATAAACACCGTCACCACACTGAACGTGCGCGACATCTTCAGCTTTTCCAGCCGGTCCGCCAGTGGATCGCCCATGTACGCCAGCAACAGCGCCACCAGAAACGGCGTCAGAATCGCGTGCAGCAACCCTATAAACAGACAGAGCAGGACAACCCCGCCCAGCCAGAACCAACGACGCGTATCAGTCATTACTGCCCCTTAACCCCGGATGATGTGCATCGTGCAACGTCGTTATGAACCCGCTCACCAGCGGAAGTGCAACGCAGGCGCGGAAACAGCTGGCGGCTGGACCGTTGGGGTCGCGCCGTCAACAGGCGGCTGTGCAGCATTGACTGGCGCGCCGGCCACTTCACCCTCGGGCACTTCCTGCAGTTTTGCGAGGGACAATTGCGAGCGCAACTGGTCGGCACTGCCGCTGACATCGAACACCACGCGATCCGCGTCCACCGACTTGAGGCGGCCGCCGAAAGGCTCCAGCAAGCGCAGCAGCTGCGCGTAACGCTCCAGATTCATGCCCTGCACGTCCAGCGCCATGCCGGACGACGCGCCCGGCTTGACCACGAAACGCGGCGCCAGGCGCTGACTTACCGCCAGCAGCACCGCATCGGCCAGCTCGGCGGAACTCGCTCCCGACGCGCTGCCCTGCTCCATCTTGTCACCCAGCCACAGATGCCACTTGCCTTGCCACTGACCGCCATTTTCCTGCGCGTGCACGGCAAGAATCGCGTCAGAACCGTAACGTTCGGACGCCTCCTTGAGGGGCTTCACATCGTTGCCATCCAGCGTCTTCGCATTGCCGATGCCCTGCTCGGCAAGGTCAGCCAGCGGCAGACGCAGCGGCAGACCCCGATGCTGCGCGGCGCGGCGCAACGGTTCGGCAGAGGACTGGCCGTCGCCTACCAGATTGGCGCCGTCGGTGGCATCGTTCAGCCACCAGGCCATGATTACCGGGCGATTGGAGCCCCACAATGACAGCCCCGCCTGACGCAATGCGCGGTCGGTACTGGCCGGGTCGAAGTCGACCTGCAAGGTCTCGGGCGGCCCTGCGTCGTAGCCATACTGGCTGATGATCTGCTGCGGATCCTTGCGCACGTCAGCCAGTCCCGGACCTTGCGCGGCCTTGCCGTCACCGGTCAGGCGAATCACCAGAGTCTCGAGGGCAGCCTGGGTGGCGCGGGTTTTCTCGTCCGGGGTCTGACCGCTGACGGGCTCGCGAACCTGATACAGGTTGGTCACGGTCTCGGCCAGCGCCGGCAGGCTGATCAGAGAGAGACAGCCCACGAACAGGCATGTCTTCAGGCGCATGAATGAAGGTGGAAGCATGGAAAATTCCCGATGGGCAAATGGCAGCGTATGGACAGCTGCGTGATAATGTCGGCACGACTCAGACCACAGGTTGGCGCGAATCGCTCACCTCTGGCGAAGAACTTACACCTTATATAGCTGCCGACGAACGGACCAGCCCCGGCAGCCGCCGCGATGCCTGCAATCAGGTTATTTCTTCTTCATCATGGCCCTGCCCGTCGGCCCAAGGATGGCCGCTTGAAGCCAATCCTGATAAAATCGCGCGCCTTCGCAGACCGGCGATGACACGGCCACGAGCCGTTCCCACTCGGTCGTTACCCCGAATCCCCCCTAAAGGCCTGGATCATGAGCAAGCAACCCTCCCTGAGCTACAAAGACGCCGGTGTAGACATCGACGCCGGTGAAGCATTGGTCGAACGCATCAAGAGCGTCGCCAAGCGCACCAAGCGCCCGGAAGTGATGGGCGGCCTGGGGGGCTTCGGCGCTCTGTGCGAAATTCCGGCGGGCTACAAGCAGCCGGTACTGGTCAGCGGCACTGACGGCGTGGGCACCAAGCTGCGTCTGGCGTTGAACCTGAACAAACACGACAGCATCGGCATCGACCTGGTCGCCATGTGCGTGAACGACCTGGTGGTGTGCGGCGCAGAACCGTTGTTCTTCCTCGACTACTACGCCACCGGCAAACTGAACGTCGACACCGCCGCACAGGTGGTCACCGGCATCGGCGCAGGCTGCGAACTGGCGGGCTGCTCGCTGGTCGGCGGCGAAACCGCTGAAATGCCTGGCATGTACGAAGGCGAAGACTACGATCTGGCCGGCTTCTGCGTCGGCGTCGTAGAAAAAGCCGACATCATCGACGGCTCCAAGGTCCAGGCGGGCGATGCTTTGCTCGCCCTGCCATCTTCCGGCCCGCATTCCAACGGCTACTCGCTGATCCGCAAGATCATTGAAGTGTCGGGCGCAGACATCGAATCCATCCAGCTGGACGGCAAGCCACTGACCGACCTGCTGATGGCGCCGACGCGCATCTACGTCAAGCAGCTGCTCAAGCTGATCAAGGACACCGGCGCGGTCAAAGCCATGGCCCACATCACCGGCGGCGGTCTGCTGGACAACATCCCGCGCGTACTGCCTGAAGGCGCGCAAGCCGTCGTCGACGTCGCCAGCTGGACCCGTCCAGCGGTGTTCGACTGGCTGCAGGAAAAGGGCAACGTCGACGAGCACGAAATGCACCGCGTTCTGAACTGCGGCGTCGGCATGGTCATCTGCGTGGCTCAGGAACATGTCGAAGCTTCCCTCAAAGCGCTGCGTGACGCGGGCGAACAGCCTTGGGTCATCGGCCAGATCGGCACTGCTGCGCCAGGCGCCGCTCAAGTCGAGCTGAAGAACCTCAAGGCACATTGATGCCTGACATGCCTCAACCCTGTGATGTGGTGGTGCTGCTGTCCGGCACTGGCGGTAACCTGCAAGCGATGATCGACAGCTTTCAGGAAGACTCGAGCCCGGCCCGTATCCGCGCGGTGGTGTCCAACCGCGCCGATGCCTACGGGCTGGAGCGCGCGAGGAAGGCGGGCATCGAAACCCGCGTCCTCGACCATCAGGGCTATGAAGGCCGGGAGGCTTTCGATGCCGCGCTGATCGAGCTGATCGACACCTTCACTCCCGGGCTCGTTGTCCTTGCCGGCTTCATGCGAATCCTCACACCTGGCTTCGTGCGTCACTACCATGGCCGGCTGCTGAACATTCACCCCTCGCTGCTTCCCCTGTATAAAGGCTTGCATACGCACCAGCGCGTACTGGAAGCTGGCGATGCCGAACACGGCTGCAGCGTGCACTTCGTCACCGAGGAACTCGATGGGGGGCCTCTGGTCGTACAAGCTGTCGTTTCGGTAGAGTCGCATGACACGCCTGCCACACTGGCGCAAAAGGTTCACACCCAGGAACATCTGATTTACCCACTGGCCATTCGCTGGTTCGCAGAAGGACGATTGACCCTCGGCGAACATGGCGCATCATTGAACGGCCAGCCACTGGGACCCAGCGGCCACCTGATTCCGGCCCTCTAATCCAAGACAGGAGATATTATGCGTCGCGCTCTGCTCTTCGCTCTCGCTCTGTTCGCGCTCCCTGCGGTCAACGCGGCAGACCTTCAACCTTTCTCCGCCAGCTACACCGCTGACTTCAAACAGCTGCCCGTGGGCGGCGGCAGCGCCACCCGCAGCCTGGAAAAGAACGCTAACGGCAGTTGGACCCTGAGTTTCAAGGCTTCAATGATGATCGCCAGCCTGACCGAAGTGAGCACCCTCAAGGTCGACAAGGACCAGTTGCTGCCGCAGACCTACCACTTCGAACGGGGTGGCCTTGGCAAAAGCAAGATGGTGGATCTGGTTTTCGACTGGCCGACCAAGTTCATCACCGGGACCGATCGTAACGATGCGGTGAAAATCCCGCTGAACACCGGCGTCCTCGACAAATCCACGTATCAGCTGGCCCTGCAGCATGACGTGGCAGCAGGCAAGAAGAGCATGACCTACCAGGTCGTGGATGGCGATGAAGTCGACACCTACGACTTCCGCGTACTGGGCACCGAGAAGGTCGACACCAAGGTCGGCTCCGTCGATGCCATCAAGGTCGAACGCGTGCGCGATCCAACGCAGAACAAGCGCATCACGGTGATGTGGTTTGCCAAGGATTACGACTATCTGCTGGTTCGCCTGCAGCAGGTCGAAACCGATGGCAAGGAATACAACATCATGCTGCAGGAGGGCTCGGTGAACGGTAAAGCTGTGAAAGGCAGCTGACCCAAGACCCTGCCCTTTAGAAACCCCGCCAACTAGCGGGGTTTTTTATTGAATCGGTTTCGGATCAGCCAAGGCCAATCGCTCAAGCACTGCGACACTCACCCTGTAGGAGCGCGCCCGGGAAGACTGATTTCCAGCCACTGCACCTGCCTTTTCCCGGCTAAAGCCGGTCCTACAGACACTGCAAGCTTTTCGTAGGACCGGCTTTAGCCTAGAAGGCGTCGGATGTCAGGAGATCGCGGCCAAGCGCGCTCTTACCATCAACCACACATTGCCAGGGCAACGCTGACCCTGCAGGAGCGTGGCTTGTCCCGCGAACTGCCGCGCAGCGGTAGCAAAACCAATCGACTCCATTTCGCCAAGCACTCCGCAAGCAGCGGCCTTGCTGCCGGTTCCCGGCTGATCGCGGGCAAGCGCGCTCCTACCCCGCGACGCTGATCCTGTGGGAGCGCGCCCTCGAAGCCTGATTTTCAAGTAAAGCACATCCTCAGGATGCACCGGCCCCTTCCCGGCTAAAGCCGGTCCTACAGACACTGCAAGCTTTTCGTAGGACCGGCTTTAACCGAGAAGGCGTCGGATGTCAGGAGATCGCGGGCAGGCGCGCTCCTACCATCAACCATACATCGCCAGTGCAACACTGACCCTGTAGGAGCGTGGCTTGTCCCGCGAACTGCCGCGCAGCGGTAGCAAAACCAGTCGACTCGCCCTTGCCAGGCCCTCCGCAGATGCACATCCCCCGCTCCTCAGACCTCAGAACAAGGCTCCGACCGCAAATTCGGCAACGTCCCCTTATTCCCAAGCGAACATGAAATTTTCTTCACGCCCTCCAAACGAGTGCGACAAAACGCCGCAACCCATTTAAAACAATCAGTTAGCAACTGTTACCGAATCGGTAAAAAACTCTTGCCAGAATCGCTCGTTTACTTAGCAACCTACCAAATCCTATAAAGAAACCACTGCGACGTCCTGCCGCAGATATCAAAGAGTCAGGAGTTTTCACTATGACGGTAACTGTTACTGAACGCGACGACGCCCACATTTCCCACGAAAGCATCGCGGATGGCATTCAAATCTGGGATGTTCGCCAGCAAGACCAGTTGGTAGGGATGTTTCACCACGAATCGGACGCACAGCGTTACGCAGCAGAGCTCGCGGAACTGGAAGCCAAGAAGGCAGCGAGCAACTCGCAATAACGGAATCGCAACAAGACAAAACCCGCCTCGGCGGGTTTTGTCGTTTCAGGCTTTACCACATCAGATCATCAGGGATCTTGTACGCCGCGTACGGATCATCGCCATCCGGCTCTTCAGTCGGCTCGCTCAACAAGACGATGCGCCGCGGATCGCGCTCCTGGACCTTGAGCGCCGCCTCGCGCGGGATGACCTCGTAAGTGCCGCCATGATGGACGATGGCCAGCGACCCATTGCTGAGCTTGCTGCGCATCAGCGCGTTGACCGACAGGCGCTTGACCTTCTTGTCGTCGACGAAGTTGTAGTAATCCTCGGTGGTCAGCTTGGGCAGACGGGTCGCTTCGATCAGTTGCTTGACCTGTGCGGCGCGCGCTTTCTGCTCGGCCTTTTCCTGTTGCTGACGATTCAGTTCCTGGTCGCGCCTGGCTTTTTCGGCCATCGCTTCCTGCGCGGCGCGCTGGGCGGCATCGTCGGCGACGGCCTGCCCCTTGTGCACCAGACGCTGTTCTTTCTGCTTGCTCTTGGCGGCCTGCTTGGCCTGTTTTTCGTTGACCAGACCTGCCTTGAGCAACTGGTCACGAAGGGAAATACCCGCCATGTGTTTTCTCTCTCTGACTTCTCTTTCTAAACAGTCAGCTCAACCGCAGTTGGGCGTGTTCTTTTCCTGACGCTTGGCTTCGCCCCAGAGCGCGTCCATCTCTTCAAGGCTGCAATCTTCAATGGGCCGACGGGCATCGCGCAAGGCCTGTTCGATAAATCGGAAACGTCGCTCGAACTTGCTGTTGGCAGCGCGCAGCGCATTTTCGGGATCGACCTTCAGATGGCGGGCCAGATTGACCACCACAAACAGCAGGTCGCCGATCTCGTCGCTGATCGCGGCCGGGTCGTTGTCGGCCATCGCTTCGAGCACCTCGTCGAGTTCCTCGCGCACTTTATCGACCACGGGCAACGCTTCAGGCCAGTCGAAACCCACTTGTGCGGCGCGTTTCTGCAACTTGCCGGCGCGCGACAATGCTGGGAGTACGCTGGGGACATCGTCGAGCAAGGACAGCTGCTCCGGCACGTGCGCTTTCTCCGCCCGCTCCTGGGCTTTGATCTCCTCCCAGCGATGCTTGACCTGCTCTTCGCTCAGGCGCGGCGTCTCCAGAGGCGCGTAAAGATCACCGGTCGGAAACACGTGGGGATGGCGCCTGATCAACTTGCGCGTGATCCCGTCTACCACGGCATCGAACTCGAACCGGCCTTCCTCGCGCGCTAGCTGGCAGTAATACACCACCTGAAACAAAAGATCGCCCAACTCACCTCGCAGATCATCGAAATCCCCGCGCTCGATGGCGTCGGCCACTTCGTAAGCCTCTTCGAGGGTGTGCGGCACGATGGTCGCGTAATTCTGCTTCACGTCCCACGGGCAACCGTATTGCGGGTCTCGCAGCCGGGCCATGAGCGTGAGCAAGTCCTGGAGTTTGTACATAGTTATCCCATCTGCAGCATCGAGGCCTTTAGGAGCGCGATTGCCCGCGATTGCGGTGTGTCGTCGACATAGTCGTCACAGGCACGAGCCGCGGGCAAGGGCGCTTCTACAGAGTCACGGCGTTCTGTTACGCCGCGTCTCGATGATGTTCGGCAATTGCGAGATGCGCCCCAACAACCGGCCCAGCGCATCCAGGCCCGGGATTTCGATGGTCAGGGACATCAGGGCGGTGTTGTCTTCCTTGTTCGAGCGGGTGTTGACCGCCAGCACGTTGATGCGCTCGTTGAGCAGCACCTGAGAGACGTCCCGCAACAGACCGGATCGGTCGTAGGCGCGGATGATGATGTCCACCGGATAAGTGAGCACCGGCACCGGGCCCCAACTGACCTGGATGATCCGCTCGGGCTCGCGCCCGCCCAGTTGCAGCACCGAGGCGCAATCCTGACGGTGGATGCTGACGCCGCGCCCCTGCGTGATGTAACCGACGATCGCATCGCCCGGCAGCGGCTGGCAGCAGCCGGCCATTTGCGTCATCAGATTGCCGACGCCCTGAATCTGGATGTCGCCGCGTTTGCCCGGCTTATACCCGGACGCCTTGCGCGGAATCAGCTCCAGCTGCTCGTTACCACGCTCGGGCTCGACCAGTTGCTGAGCCAGGTTGACCAGCTGCGCGAGACGCAGATCGCCGGCGCCGAGCGCCGCGAACATGTCTTCGGCGATCTTCATGTTGGCCTTTTCAGCCAGCTTGTCGAAGTCCACCTGCGGCAGCGCCAGGCGCGCCAGCTCGCGTTCGAGCAAGACTTTACCGGCCGCGACGTTCTGATCGCGCGCCTGCAGTTTGAACCAGTGAACAATCTTCGCCCGCGCCCGCGACGTGGTGATGTAACCCAGGTTCGAGTTCAGCCAGTCGCGGCTCGGCGTGCCGTGCTTGCTGGTAATGATCTCGACCTGCTCACCGGTCTGCAGGCTGTAGTTGAGCGGCACGATGCGACCGTTGATTTTGGCGCCGCGGCAGTTGTGGCCGATCTCGGTGTGCACGCGATAGGCGAAATCCAGCGGCGTCGCGCCTTTGGGCAGGTCGATGGCATGACCATCAGGCGTGAACACATAGACGCGGTCCGGCTCGATGTCGACGCGCAGTTGCTCGGCCAGACCGCCGATATCGCCCAGCTCTTCATGCCATTCGAGGACCTGACGCAGCCAGGAGATTTTCTCTTCGTAATGATTGGAGCTCGATTTGACGTCAGTGCCCTTGTAACGCCAGTGAGCACAGACGCCCAGCTCGGCCTCCTCATGCATGGCGTGGGTGCGGATCTGCACTTCCAGCACCTTGCCCTCAGGGCCGATCACTGCCGTGTGCAGCGAGCGATAGCCGTTCTCCTTGGGGTTGGCGATGTAGTCGTCGAACTCCTTGGGAATGTGGCGCCACAGGGTATGGACGATGCCGAGGGCGGTGTAGCAGTCGCGCATTTCGGGCACCAGCACGCGAACGGCACGAACGTCGTAGATCTGGCTGAATTCCAGCCCTTTTCGCTGCATTTTGCGCCAGATCGAGTAGATGTGCTTCGCACGCCCGCTGATGTCGGCCTTGACCCCGGTCGCCAGCAGCTCGTTCTCCAGCTGCGACATGACATCGGTGATGAAACGCTCACGATCGAGGCGGCGCTCGTGCAGCAATTTGGCGATCTGCTTGTACTGCTCGGGCTCCAGGTAGCGGAAGGACAGGTCCTCCAGCTCCCACTTGATGTGGCCGATGCCCAGACGATGGGCCAGCGGCGCATAGATGTCGAAGACTTCCCGGGCGACCCGGTTGCGCTTCTCGTCGTCGGTGTTTTTCACCGCCCGGATGGCGCAGGTGCGTTCGGCCAGCTTGATCAGGGCGACGCGAACGTCATCGACCATCGCGACCAGCATCTTGCGCAGGTTTTCCACCTGCGCCTGAGTGCCGAGCACCAGCGACTGGCGCGGGCTGAGGCTGGCGCTGATCGCCGCCATGCGCAGCACGCCGTCGATCAGCTTGGCCACCGTCGGGCCGAAACGCTGGCTGACATCGGGCAAGGGAATCTTGCCTTCGCGCACGCCGCGATAGATCACGGCGGCGATGAGAGAATCCTGATCGAGTTTGAGGTCGGCCAGGATTTCGGCGATTTCCAGGCCCGTCTGAAAACTCGACGTGCCTTCCGCCCAGAGATTCTTGGCGGCGTTGTCCTGCTGCTCGGCCTGCCGGGCAAATTCACAGGCCTCTTTCAACGCCTGTCGGTCCACTGCGAGGTCGACGCTGACCACATGATCAAGCCATGCGTCGAGATTGATACTGCCGTCTGTGTTTATCGGCTGGTGTGCTCTCACCTGTACCATGTTGCTTACCTTCCCTACGGCGCGATGAAATGCGCCATCAGTCGCCAGCCTTCTTGAAGCGCATACGCCTTGCGGGCCATGCAAGGACGCGTGCGCGGGCCAGTCGGATTAAACGAGACTCCGTGTGAGGCGCTGACTCGATTCCCTGAGCCGGAGGCCTCACTTACTCGCTTCAAATAACGCCATCGCCTCGACATGCGCAGTCTGCGGAAACATATCGAGAATTCCGGCACGTTTTAATCGGTAGCCCTGCCTGATCAATTCGACCGTGTCGCGCGCCAAAGTTGCCGGGTTGCACGACACATAAAGTAACCGTTCAGCACCCAGGGCCTTGAGGTTTCGCACCACTTCGAACGCCCCGTCACGGGGAGGATCGAGCAGTACCGCGCGGAAACCTTCCGCCACCCAGGCCGCCTTGTCCAGCGGCTGCGACAGATCCGCCTGATAAAACTTCACATTATGCAAATCATTGCTCGCCGCGTTGCCCGTGGCGCGTTGAACCATCGTCTCCACGCCCTCCACTGCCACGACTTCGCGCGACTTGAGGGCCAGCGGTAAAGCGAAATTACCAAGCCCGCAGAACAAGTCCAGCACTCGTTCATCGGCACGAGGTTCGAGCCAGTCCAGCGCCTGGCTGATCATCGCCGTATTGACCTGTGCGTTGACCTGCACAAAGTCGCCGGGACGATAAGCCAGCGCAAGGTTCCACGGCTCCAGGCGATAGCCCAGCGCTGCCGATGGGTCCACAGGCTGCGGCTCACCTTCGCCATGCAACCACAGTTGCGCACTGTGGGCATCACAAAATGCCTTGAGCGTCGCAAGGTCGTTTTCCGCCAATGGCGCGGTGTGACGCAACAGCAGCGCATTGGCCGACCCACTGAATAACTCGACATGCCCCAGCGCCTGCGGCTTGCCCAGACTCCGCAGCATGGCCGGTAACGCCGTCATGATCGGTTGCAAGGCCTGTACCAGCACCGGACATTCTTCGATGGCGATGATGTCCTGGCTCGAGGCAGCACGGAAGCCGACCTCCAGCTGTTTGCTGCGCACGTCCCAGCGAACGGCGATGCGCGCGCGGCGACGGTAGGCGAATTCATCACCGGTCAGAGGGGCGGCCCACTCTTCAGGCTCCACACCTGCCACGCGACTCAACTGCTCGGCGAGCATGCGCTGTTTCAGGGCGAGTTGTTCGTCGTGGGGCATTTGCTGCACGCTGCAACCGCCACAGCGGCCGAAATGCTTGCACGGCGCAGGCCGCCGCAACGGGCTCGCCTGAAACACGCGCTCGGTACGCGCTTCAACGACCTTGCCGTGGGCACCCAGTACGCGCGCCTCGACTTCCTCCCCCGCCAGACTGCCGGCGACAAACCAGGTCCGGCCTTCGACGAAACCGATGCCGCGGCCGTCGTTGGCCAGCCGCTCGATTTTCAGACGTTGTTTTTTACCGGTCGGGACCTGCGTTGCCCGTGTGCCGCCGCTGGGCTGGAAACGCAGGCCTGAGTCACGCTTGGCCATCAGTTGGGCGCATCGTAGACACCGGTCGACAGGTAACGGTCGCCACGGTCACAGATGATCGCGACCATGACCGCGTTTTCGACTTCCTGAGACAGACGCAGCATGCCTGCCACGGCGCCGCCGGACGATACGCCACAGAAGATGCCTTCTTCGCGCGCCAGACGACGCATGACGTCTTCGGCCTCGCTTTGGGCCATGTCCATGATGCGGTCGACGCGATCGGCCTGATAGATCTTCGGCAGGTACTCCTGCGGCCAGCGACGAATGCCCGGAATCGCCGACCCGTCCATCGGCTGCAGGCCGACGATCTGGATGTCGGGGTTCTGTTCCTTCAGGTAACGCGAGGTGCCCATGATGGTGCCGGTGGTACCCATGGAGCTGACGAAATGGGTGATGGTGCCGCCCGTCTGCCGCCAGATTTCCGGGCCGGTGCCGACGTAGTGCGCTTCCGGGTTATCGCCATTGGCGAACTGGTCGAGCACCTTGCCGCGCCCCTCGGCCTGCATGCGCTCGGCCAGATCGCGGGCGCCTTCCATGCCTTCTTCCTTGCTGACCAGGATCAGCTCGGCGCCGTATGCGGTCATCGCCGCCTTGCGTTCGGCGCTGGAGTTGTCGGGCATGATCAGGATCATGCGGTAGCCCTTGATGGCGGCCGCCATGGCCAGGGCAATGCCGGTGTTGCCGGAAGTCGCTTCGATCAGGGTGTCGCCGGAATGAATCTGCCCGCGCAACTCGGCACGGGTGATCATCGACAGCGCCGGTCGGTCTTTCACAGAGCCAGCCGGGTTGTTGCCTTCAAGCTTGAGCAGCAACGTATTGCTGGTGTTCCCGGCCATGCGTTGCAGACGCACCAGCGGGGTGTTGCCGATGCAATCGGCGATGGTTGGATACTGCAGGGTCATGGCGTGTTCGCGATCCAGACATGCGGGGGTCGCCTATCATACCGGCAATCGCCGTAAGCCCATATCACGCAAAGTGAGTTCGATAGGGCGAAATGGAATAAGCGGCCGATCATGGGCGCGACGGCGATGCCATCGTGTTTACTCCGTGGGAGCGTGATTCGGCGTGTCCGTCGGGGATCCAGCGGCTGAACGTCAGTCTTCGCAGGCAAGCGCACTCCTACGGGATTTGTGTCTGACCGAATATTTCCACCGTATCGGTCATCTCTGCGGGAGTGAGTCGACTGTCTTAACCACTTCTGCTGTCAACGGCGTAACTCCCGACGCTTTCCCGGCTGAAGCCGGTCCTACGAAAAGTCTGCAGCGTCTCTAGGACCGGCTTTAGCGAGTCCTACGAAAAATCTGCAACGTCTGTAAGACCGGCTAAAGCCGGTCCTACGAAAAGTTCGCAGCGTCTGTAGGACCGGGTTTAGCCGGGAAGAGGCCGGTATGGCCGCTGGAGATGCATTGCCAGACAGTCAGCGTTCGCGACCCAGCATGCTCTTACAGCATTGCGCCGAGTCAGACGGGTGCTTCGACTTCCCGGGCGGGCAGGCGCAGGTTCATTCGCAACCCTTGGGCGGTGTTTTCTGCCCACATGTCGCCGCCCTGCAGGCGCAGGGAGTTACGCGCGATGCTCAGGCCCAGGCCGAAACCGCCGTGGCCCGGTCGGGCACCGTCCAGGCGGATGAAGGGCGCGAAGATCCGCTCCAGGTCGTTGTCGTCCACGCCGCCGCCCTGATCCTCCAGCCACAGCAGCCAGTCCTCGCCTTGCCGCCTGCCGCTCAACTGTACGATCCCTTGCGGCGGAGAATGCCGGATCGCGTTGCGCAGAATATTTTCCAGCGCCTGAGCCAGCGTGTTGAGGTCGCCGCTGACCCAGCAGTTGCTGTCCAGATCGCAGCGCAGCTGTCGAGACGGCCAGCAGCTCTCGAAGCAGGCGTTGTCCACCAGCATGTCCCACAGCGCCAGCACTTGAATGTCTTCGCTGGGCAGTTTCTCGCGCTCGGCGTCCAGCCACGCCAGGTGCAAGGTGTCATCGACCAGACGGCGCATGCCGTCCACTTCACGGTTCAATCGCTCCCGCAGTTCCGGCAGCGTCTGGTCGCTGTCGCAGGCGACTTTCAGGCGGCTCAGGGGCGTGCGCAATTCGTGAGAAAGGTCGCGCAGCAACTGCTGCTGAATCTGCACGGTAGACTGCAACCGCGCGGCCATGTGATCGAAAGCACGATTCAGCTCGCCCAGTTCGTCCCGGCGTGAGGTCATCTGCGGCGACAGCCGGTTGGACAACCGGTCTGCACGCCAGGCATTGGCCTGCTCGCGCAGCTGGTTGAGCGGGCGAATCAGCAGCCGATACAGCCCGACGCACAGCAGCAACGTGAACAGCGCCGGAATCAGGACATTGGTAAGCATCTGCCAGATCAGCGCGTGCCGACCGGGCTTGAAGCGCGCCGGCAGCTCGATGACCAGACTGCCCGCCTGAGGGTCATCCGGGAAGGCGATCTTCAACCAGGGGGCGGTCTTCTGTCGGGCACTCATCGGCCAGTCGACACCGCGCATGAACGTCAGGCGCTGCATCTCACTGCCGTCCAGCGGCGTACTGCTCAACGATTGCAGATCGTTGCCGATGACGCCGACCCAGCCCTGTTCGTGATGCCTGATTTCATCCAGCCATGCGTCGATGCCCTGTCGCCGCCCCGTGCGCCAGGCCTGCCCCGCTTCGGCGGCGTAGCGGTTGAGTACATTGCGGGCTTCGTGACTGAGGTAAGCATTCTGATTCTCGATGTATCGGCCCCAATACCAGCTGAGCCAGATCATCAGCAGGCAGAAGGCGACCAGCAGAAACACCAGTTTCCAGAACAACGAATGGCGACCGGGAAGGTGATTGGCGGACTCAGGCATCGGGTGCGGCCGCTGTCAGCACGTAGCCCTTGCCCCAGACCGTACGCACCTCGCGCGCCTGATAACCGACGGCCTTGAGCTTGCGGCGAATCTGGCTGATGTGCATATCCAGGCTGCGGTCGTGCTGTGAATAGCCGCGCTGCAACACATGCTGATAAAGGAACGGCTTGCTGAGCACGTCTTCGGGGTTGCGCCACAAGGTTTCCAGCAAGCGGTATTCGCTGCGCGTGAGTTGCGCCGGCCTGCCTTCGAACCGCACGTCGCTCAGTCCTTCGTCGAACACCAGCGCCTCGGCGTCAGGCTCATCAGGGAAGACCTGTGGCAACGGCGTCGAAGTTTGAAAGCGGCGTTCAAGATTTACCCGCCGCAGGATTGCCTCGATACGCACCCGCAGCTCGTCGACGCTGAAAGGCTTGGGCAGGTAATCGTCGGCGCCGTTGCGAAAACCGCTGATGCGATCTGCCTCCGCGCCCAGTGCCGACATGAGGATGACTGGCGTTGTATGGCGGCGCCGCAGGTGAGTCAGGATGTCCAGACCGTTCATGCCCGGCAGCAGAATATCCATGAGCACGACGTCGAAGGGCTGACGCTGCGCACGGTCCAGCCCTTCTGCGCCATCCTGGCACCAGGTGACCTGAAAGCCGCAGCGGTGCAACTGATCGTGCACAAAGGCGCCGAGCACAGGATCGTCCTCGATGGCGAGTATGCTGGGGCGTTGGATGCTGGCGGGATTCATTGGCGTCTGCGAGTGATTCTCAAGCCGACGATTATTCAAGATTGCCTGCGGCTGAGCAATGGCGATTGATCGGGAGTTGCGGCCTGCGTCCCTGCTCGCGGTTTTAAAGCCGGGATTCCTCATGCACAAGTGACTACACTGCGCAGTTATCGAGCCGCTTAGGCTGACATGGCACAGCGGTTGCCTGAATCCGTGCCAGGATTGCTGGAGAAAAAAGTGTGCTGACCAAATTGGGCATCAAAGGCCGCGTGTTGCTGCTGACCCTCCTGCCGACCTGCCTGATGGCAGCGCTGCTGGGCGGCTATTTCACCTGGATGCAGCTGTCGGAACTGCAGACGCAGCTGTTCAAGCGCGGCGAGATGATCGCCAACGAGCTTGCACCGCTCTCGGCATCCGCGCTGGGCAATGGCGACAAGTCGTTGCTGGAGCGCATCGCCGGGCAGGTCCTCGAACAGGCCGATGTCCGAGCGGTTTCGTTTCTGGATGCCGACCGCAATCTGCTGGCCCACGCCGGGCCGACGATGATCAATCAGGCGCCGGTGGGTAACAGTTCGCACATGCTGCAGCGCTCGGAAAACGATGCCACGCGTTATCTGATGCCGGTGTTCGGGCGCAATCGTCATTTAACCGGCAATGTCGTGCCAGGCGAAGACGACCGCCTGCTGGGCTGGGTCGAACTGGAGCTGTCCCACAGCGGCACCTTGCTGCGCGGCTATCGCAGCCTCTTCGCCAGCCTGCTGCTGATCGTCGTCGGCCTGGGCATGACCGCCGTGCTGGCGCTGCGCATGAGCCGCACGATCAACGCGCCTATTGCACAGATAAAACACGTCGTTGCCCAGCTCAAAGACGGCAATCTGGAGGCGCGGTTGCCGCCGATGGGCAGCCACGAACTGGACGAGCTCGGTTCAGGCATCAACCGCATGGCCGCGACACTGCAGAATGCTCAGGAAGAGTTGCAGCACAGCATCGAGCAGGCCACCGAAGACGTCCGCCAGAATCTGGAAACCATCGAAATCCAGAACATCGAGCTGGACCTGGCGCGCAAGGAAGCACTGGAAGCCAGCCGGATCAAGTCCGAGTTTCTGGCCAACATGAGCCATGAAATTCGCACCCCGCTGAACGGTATTCTCGGCTTCACTCACCTGTTGCAGAAAAGCGAGCTGACGCCGCGTCAGCATGATTACCTGAGCACCATTGAAAAATCTGCCGACAGCCTGCTGAGCATCATCAACGAGATTCTCGACTTCTCGAAGATCGAGGCCGGCAAGCTGGTGCTCGATGCCATTCCGTTCAATCTGCGCGACTTGCTGCAAGACACCCTGACCATCCTCGCTCCTGCCGCTCACGCCAAACAGCTGGAGCTGGTGAGCCTGGTGTACCGCGACACGCCGCTGTCGCTGGTAGGTGACCCGCTGCGACTCAAGCAGATCCTCACCAATCTGGTCAGCAACGCCATCAAGTTCACCCGCGAAGGCACCATTGTCGCCCGGGCGATGCTGGAGGACGAACAGGACGACAGCGTTCAGCTGCGCATCAGCGTGCAGGACACCGGCATCGGCCTGTCGAGCCAGGATGTGCGCGCACTGTTTCAGGCATTCAGTCAGGCCGACAATTCGCTGTCCCGTCACTCCGGCGGGACCGGCCTGGGGCTGGTGATTTCCAAGCGTTTGATCGAGCAGATGGGCGGGGAAATCGGCGTGGAAAGCACGCCCGGCGAAGGGTCGGAATTCTGGATCAGCCTGACGCTGCCAAAAACCCGCGACGACCTGGATGACTTGCCCGCACCGCCGCTGATGGGGCGCCGTGCCGCCGTGCTGGAGCATCACGATCTGGCCCGCCAGGCGCTGGAACATCAGCTGGAGGATTGCGGCCTGCAGCCGATGGTGTTCAACAATCTGGAGAACCTGATCAATGGCGTGACGGTGGTGCATCAGACGCCCCACGCCATCGAGATGGCGGTACTGGGCGTGACCGCTCACGAACTGCCGCCCGAACGGCTGCGTCAGCAGATCTGGGATCTGGAGAACCTGGACTGCAAGGTGTTGGTGCTGTGCCCCACTACCGAGCAGGCGCTGTATCAGCTATCAGTGCCCGACGCCTACACTCAGCTGCAGGCTAAACCGGCGTGTACGCGCAAGCTGCGCCGCGCGCTGTCGGAGCTGATCAACCCCAAACAGCTGCGCAACGAGGTGCCGGAGCCAATGTCCAGCCGGCCGCCGCGAATCCTCTGCGTCGACGATAACCCGGCGAACCTGTTGCTGGTGCAGACGCTGCTCGAAGACATGGGGGCCAAGGTTCTGGCCGTCGACAGCGGCTACGCGGCGATCCAGGCGGTGCAGGACGAGCCGTTCGATCTGGTGCTGATGGACGTGCAAATGCCCGGCATGGACGGGCGCCAGGCCACCGAAGCCATTCGCAGCTGGGAGACCGAGCGGCACGTCTCGTCGCTGCCGATCGTTGCGCTGACCGCCCACGCCATGGCCAACGAAAAGCGCGCGCTGCTGCAGAGCGGCATGGATGACTACCTGACCAAGCCGATCAGTGAACGGCAACTGGCGCAGGTGGTGCTCAAGTGGACCGGGCTGGCGCTGCGCAATCAGGCGCCGGAGCGGCATCATGAGGTGGCTCAGGGCGGCGTCAATCTGCAGGTGCTCGATCACGAAGAAGGTTTGCGTCTGGCCGCCGGTAAGGCCGACCTCGCCGCCGACATGCTGGCGATGCTGTTGGCTTCGCTGGGCACCGACCGCGAGGCGATTCGCAGCGCGCGCGAGGCCGACGATCACGTGGCGCTGATCGAACGCGTGCATCGCCTGCACGGCGCAACGCGGTACTGCGGCGTGCCGCAACTGCGGGCTGCCTGTCAGCGCACCGAAACGCTGCTCAAGCAGGACTCGCCGGACAGCGACAAGGCCCTGGACGACCTGGAAAAAGCCATCACACGACTGGAGATCGAAGCCCGGGTGAGTGCTTGATACGAGTCAATATCCGTGTGGGGCTGATGGGTATTCTGTAGGGGTGAGCCAACTGTCTTTACCGTCTTTCGATCAACGGCGTAATACGCGATGCCTTCCCGGCTAAAGCCGGTCCTACGAAAAGCTTGCAGCGTCTGCAGGAACGGCTTAAGCCGGGAAGAGTCCGTTGCATGCGGTGAAGAGGCCGTGGTTGGACATCAGAGAAATTGCGCGCCAGACCTTTCGGAGCGGCCCAGAGACAAGCTCGCTCCCACAAGGGTCTGGCGTTGCTGCTGCCCTTCGAGTGCGGCACAAAACCTGTAGCTGCGGCGTTTCATAAAAACCAAGGAGCAACCATGCGTACCCTCCTCTACAGCAGCCAGACCTACGACCGCGAAAGTTTCCTCGCCGCCGACGTGCCTTCTGATGTCGAGCTGCATTTTCAGCCTGCGCGGCTGACGCTCGACACGGTAGCGCTGGCCGATCAATACGAGGTCGTGTGCGCCTTCATTAATGACGACCTCGGTGCGCCGGTTCTCGAGCGGCTGGCTGCCGGCGGAACCCGGCTGATCGCCTTGCGTTCGGCAGGCTTCAATCATGTCGACCTGCCCGCAGCGAAGCGTCTGGGTCTGGAGGTCGTGCGCGTTCCGGCCTACTCGCCTCATGCCGTGGCCGAACATGCGGTCGCGCTGATCATGTCCCTGAACCGACATCTGCACCGGGCTTATAACCGCACCCGTGACGGCGATTTCACCCTGCACGGTCTGACCGGATTCGACCTGGTGGGCAAGACGGTCGGCGTGGTGGGCACCGGCCAGATCGGCGCAACGTTCGCCCGCATCATGGCGGGTTTCGGCTGCCGTTTGCTGGCGTACGATCCCTGCCCTGCCGAGCAGGTTGAAGCGCTCGGCGCGCGTTATCTGCCGCTGGAACAGGTGCTGGCCGAGTCGCAGATCATCAGCCTGCATTGCCCGCTCAACGAACACACTCGCCACCTCATCAACCGGCAATCGTTGAGCGGCATGCAACGCGGGGCGATGCTGATCAACACCGGTCGTGGCGCGCTGGTCGACACGCCAGCGCTGATCGAGGCGCTGAAAAGCGGGCAACTGGGCTATCTGGGGCTGGATGTGTATGAGGAGGAAGCGCAGCTATTCTTCGAGGACCGCTCCGACCTTCCGCTGCAGGACGACGTGCTCGCACGATTGCTGACCTTCCCCAATGTGGTCGTGACCGCCCACCAGGCTTTCCTGACCCGAGAGGCGCTGGGCGCGATTGCGCAGACCACGCTGGATAACATCCGCTGCTGGGCGGCCGGTACGCCGCAGAACCAGGTGTGATCACGCCGCCTGTGGCGAGAGAGTCTACGCGCGGGACCTCCGGATAACCGATGTTCAGAGGCTGCGCCGACGCCTCGGTCAGTAAGCTCCCTGCTATGACGTCGACCCTCGATTGACACCCATCCTGCGCGTGGCGCCGGTTCGTCCTTCCGCCTACCGGCAGCGGGCATCGGCGATCTAAAGTGTTAGGATGCGCCGCCTATCTGGAGACCCTCATGGCCGAACACGATTTTCGCTACAGCATGCTCACCCCGCACCACACCCTGATCGAGTGCCGCAGTCTGGCGGTCGGGCGCTATCAAGTGACCGGCAACGGTGGTTCGATCAAACACGACGACGTGTTGCTGGTCACCGTCAAGGGCAGCAAAGACCTGTACATGCGCCTGAACGTGGAAAAAGTCCGTCACCTGATTAACCCGCCCGGCCAGTGGGTGGCGGTGGCCAACGGTCCGGCGTTCACCGAGCTTGCGATTCATCAGTGGAAGGTCAACTGCAACGGCTGTGGCAAAGAGCAGGATATCGAGTTCATGGTCGACGGCAAGGACGGCAAGAAAGCCCTGAAGCCCGCCGCCACCGCGCGCATCGTGGAACTGGGCTGGAAAACCGTCGGTGAGAACCATCTCTGCCCGGCCTGTGCGAAAGCCGCCGCATGAAAGCCTTTCTGCTGACGCTGCTCGCCACCGCCCTGTTGACAGGCTGCGCGACGGACACCGATGCGCTCAAGCGCGATCATGGCTACGTGCTGGAGTGGATCGGCGAGCGTCCGCTGATCGATAACAGCCACCTGACCATGACCCTGGGCAAAGACGGCCGGGCGTATGGCAATGCCGGCTGTAATCACTGGTTCGCGTCCTATCAGCTGGACGGCGATGTCATCCACTTCGGCCCGGTCGGCAGCACGCGCAAGATGTGCGCGCCCGCGCTGATGGAACAGGAACACCGGTTCCTCGAAGCCATCGGCAAGGTCGAGCACTGGGATGTATCTGAGGTCGAGCAGCTGCAGCTGTGGCCTGCGCAGGGTTTGCCCCTCAGGTTCTGGCCCGAAGAGGGTTGAATGCCCGAGCCCAGGAGCGCTTGCCCGCGATGGGCTGGTGATGGCCGCCGAACAGGTCTCGGCAAATCGCCATCGCGGGGCAGTACGCGCCTACAGAGGCGTGATCAGACCTTCCTGAATCAACCCTTGCCTTTCAACTCCGCCAGTTTCTGCGCCACGCCTGAGGCGGTCTGCTCACCCATCAGTTGCTCACGCACTTTGCCTTTGTCGTCGATGATGTAGGTGACCGGCAGCGCTTCGCTTCTGGGCAAGTCGTACTGATCGGCGGGATCCTGCGCCAGTACCGTGAACCTGATGCCCAGCGCGTTGCTGGCGCTTTTCAGGTCGTCGCCCTGAAGGTTGTCGAAATTCACGCCGAACACGCTGACCTTCTGCCCGCTCATCTGATCGGACAGCTTGTTCAGCTCGGGGATTTCGGTCCGGCACGGGCCACACCATTCGGCCCAGTAATTGACCACCAGCCAATGTTTGTCGACCCGCTCGCTGGCCACCTTCTGCCCGTTCTGATCGGTGCCCAGATCGACCCCGCAACCGCTGAGCAACACACTTCCCAAAAGCGCTATTGTCGCCGCCAACCGCCTTGCCATGATGCTTGTTCCTGTATGGAAAACCGACTCGGACTGCGCCCCGCTGGCGCGCGATATTGGTCTTTGTCGTCACGCCTGTAGAATAGCCGCCACCTCACGCTAGATGCGACCTGCAAATGACCGATCTGACGCTTTATCACAACCCACGCTGCTCCAAGTCACGTGGCGCGCTGGAATTGCTCGAAGCCCGAGGCCTTGCGCCGACCATCATCCGATACCTGGAGACCCCGCCGGACGCCGCGCAGCTGCGCGAACTGCTGGGCAAGCTGGGCATTGGCGCCCGCGCCCTGCTGCGCACCGGCGAGGACGAGTACAAGGCCCTGAACCTGGCCGACGCCAGCCTGAGCGACGAGCAACTGATCGCGGCCATGGCGGCTCACCCCAAGCTGATCGAACGCCCTGTTCTGGTCGCTGGTGACAAGGCCGTGATAGGCCGCCCACCGGAAAAAATCCTGGAGATCCTGCCGTGAGCGCGCCCTACATTCTGGTGCTGTTTTACAGTCGCAACGGCTCGACCAGCGAAATGGCCCGGCAGATCGCCCGGGGCATCGAGATGGGCGGGATGGAAGCCAGGCTGCGCACCGTGCCAGCGGTTTCCACCGAATGCGAGGCCGTGGCGCCGAGCATTCCGGACACCGGCGCACTGTACGCCACCCTCGACGACCTGAAGAACTGCTCGGGCCTGGCGCTGGGCAGTCCGACCCGTTTCGGCAACATGGCCGCGCCGCTCAAATACTTCCTCGACGGCACCAGCAACCTGTGGCTGACCGGGGCATTGGTGGGCAAACCGGCCAGCGTGTTCACCTCGACCGCCAGCCTGCACGGCGGCCAGGAAACCACGCTGATGTCGATGCTGCTGCCGTTGCTGCATCACGGCATGCTCATCACCGGCCTGCCGTACAGCGAAGCTGCCCTGATCGATACCCAGGGTGGCGGCACGCCTTACGGCGCCAGCCATCACGCCGGGGCGGACGGCAAACGTCCACTGGATCAACACGAAACTACCCTGTGCCGCGTGCTCGGTCAGCGCCTGGCGAAAACCGCGCTGCTGCTGGATCCGTCACGTGGCTAAAGCGCTCAAGGCCCTGCCCTCTCTGGAATGGCTCGAACCTCGGGTTCGCTGGAGCCGGGTGGCGGCCTTGTCGTGCTTTTTCGGGCTGATCGCGTTGCTGGCGGCGTACTACCTGATCGCCGCCGACCTGCATGGCGCACGGCCCTGGGTGATTCTTTCGATTGAACTGGTGCCGCTGCTGGTGCTCACACCGGGAATGATCAGCGGCAGCGCGCGCGGACATTCCTGGACGTGTTTCGGGGTGAACCTGTATTTCATCAAGGGCGCGCTGGCAGCCTACGATCCGAGCCGCATGGTGTTCGGCGTGCTGGAAATGCTGGCCAGTCTGGCGGTGTTCACCAGCGCCCTGCTGTATGTGCGCTGGCGGTATCAACTCAACCGCAAGCTCGCCGCCTTGTAGAAGCGCGCTTGCCCGCGATTGCGGTGTGTCGGGCCCATCATCGGTTGCAGGCACACCGGCGTCGCGGGCAGACGCGCGCCTACAGGGCTATGGCTCAAATTTCGTTTTGGAGAGGGCATGCAAGACTACAAATGGCTCAATGAATACTGCTTGAATCGCTTCGGATCCGCCGCCGCCCTTGAGGCGCATCTTCCCAGTCCCGCCACCCCCAGACGCCTTGAGGCAATCAGCAACGATCGCTACCTCTCGACGCTGGCCCTGCGCGTGTTTCGGGCCGGTCTGAAGCACAGCCTGGTGGACGCCAAATGGCCGGCTTTCGAGCAGGTATTCTTTGGCTTCGATCCGGAAAAAGTGGTGTTGATGGGCGCTGACCATCTTGAGCGGCTGATGCAGGATGCGCGGATCATTCGTCATTTGGGCAAACTCAAGAGCGTGCCGCGCAACGCGCAGTTGATCCTCGATATCGCCCACGAATACGGCAGCTTCGGTCACTTCATCGCGCAGTGGCCTGTGACTGACATCGTCGGCCTGTGGCGCTACCTGGCCAAACATGGCAACCAGTTGGGCGGGCTGTCCGCACCGCGCTTCCTGCGCATGGTCGGCAAGGACACGTTCATCCCGACCTACGACGTCGTCGCCGCGCTCAACGCGCAGAATATCGTCGAAAAAGTACCGAGCAGTCAGCGCGATCAGGCGGCAGTGCAAGCGGCGTTCAACGAATGGCATGAACAGAGCGGCCGTCCCATGTGCCAGCTGTCGATGATGCTGGCATACACGGTCAACCACTGATCTTTTTTCGCGTCGACTTGCCGGGCAGTGGCTATAAGGAATCGGAGGTCGTATACAATATCCGCCACTTTGTCACTGCCGAGCCATCCGCGTGCCCTTCATTCTTCCAGACGCGCCTAATCTAGGCGTCGCCCCCTCGGCGTCCGAGGTCATCTCCCGATTCCTGCGCGAATCGATCATTTCCGGCCAGTTCGCCGAAGATGAGCCCATTCGCCAGGATGACATCGCCCGCGTGTTCAATGTCAGCAAGATCCCGGTGCGCGAAGCGCTCAAACGGCTCGAGGCAGAAGGCTTGGTGCAGTTTCAGCGGAACAAGGGCGCGGTGGTCACACGGATTTCCGAACCTGAGCTGGCGCAGATTTTCGAGGTGCGCGTGCTGCTCGAGGTTCAGGCCATTCGACTGGCTGTGCCAAGGTTGACTCAGGCACAGATCGAACGGGCCGCTGCGATCTGCGATGAGTTCTTCGACGATGACGATATCGGTCGCTGGGCAGAGCTCAACTGGGCCTTTCACACGTGTCTGTATGAAGCGGCGCAGCGGCCGTTTCTGCTGAACATGATTCGCTCGATTCACGACAAGGTCGAACGCTACCTGCGCGTGCAGATGAGCTTTGAAGAGGGCAAGGAGCGCGCCGATCGCGAGCACCGCGACATCCTGAAGGCCTGTGCCGATCGTGATGTCGACAAAGCCGCCGAATTGATCGAACACCACATCATCGGCGTCTGCCGAGCGCTTTACGCCCACCTGCCCAACGCCGCGATTTCCGAAATCTGACGGCATGCCGACTGTGCCGATTTCGTCATTCTCAAGGACGAAATCGGTCAAGACCCCGCGGCGCTTTGACGCCAATCTTAAGACCGGTCGTGCGTGCGAATGCAGTGCGTGCAGGTGGACTCCTGCATCTGACATACCGCAATCGCGAGCAAGCTCACTCCCGCAGGAGTGCGCGTCTGTCCACCGCTACCGCCAATCTTCTCCACCTTGGGGTGAATTCATGAAGCGCATCCAGATCCTTGATTCCCACACCGGCGGCGAGCCGACACGGCTGGTGCTGGACGGTTTTCCCGACTTGGGTGTCGGCAGCATGGCGCAGCGGCGGCAGCTGATGGCCGATGAATTCGATGACTGGCGCGCCGCGACCGTGCTGGAACCGCGCGGCAGCGATGTGCTGGTGGGTGCGCTGCTGTGCAAACCGGTGGACCCGCAAGCCTGCGCCGGGGTGATTTTCTTCAACAACACCGGCTATCTGGGCATGTGTGGCCACGGCACCATTGGCCTGGTGGTGTCGCTGGCGCATCTGGGCAAAATCGGTCCCGGCGTCCACCGCATCGAAACGCCGGTGGGCACGGTTCAGGCGACGCTGCACGAAGACCGCTCGGTGAGCGTCGATAACGTGCCGTCCTATCGCTACCGGAAAAACTTCATCGTCGATGTGCCTGGGCTGGGCAACGTCACCGGCGACATCGCCTGGGGCGGCAACTGGTTCTTCCTGATTGCCGATCATGGCCTGAGCGTGACGGGCGACAACCTCGACGCCCTCACCGATTACACCTGGAAAGTCCGTCAGGCGCTGGAGAGCCAGGGCATTCGCGGCGAAGACGGCGGCGTCATCGACCACATCGAGCTGTTCGCCGACGACGATCACGCCGACAGCCGCAACTTCGTTCTCTGCCCCGGCAAAGCCTACGATCGCTCGCCGTGTGGCACCGGCACAAGCGCCAAACTGGCGTGCCTGGCGGCCGACGGCAAGCTGCAACCCGGCGCGATCTGGCAGCAGGCCAGCGTCATCGGCAGCCAGTTCGAGGGCAGTTTCGCGTGGCAGCACGGGGAGCGGCAGCTGGGCGACCGCATCGTGCCGACCATTCGCGGCCGCGCCTACATCAGTGCCGAAGCCACCTTGTTGCTGGACGACGATGACCCGTTCGCCTGGGGTATCCGCGCTTGATCGACCGCCAGGCGATGCAGGGCAACGTGGCGGACGTGATCATCGTCGGCGGCGGCATCATCGGGGCCGCGTGCGCCGACGAACTGGCCAGCCATGGCCTGCGGGTGCTGGTGCTGGACTGCCAGCGCCCGGCCGCGACCGCTGCGGGCATGGGCCACCTTGTGGTGCTGGATCACAGCCCGGCGGAGCTGGCGCTGGGTGAATATTCGGTGCGGGCGTGGCGCGAGCTGGCGCCGCAGCTTCCCGACGACTGCGCCATGCGCAACAACGGCACCCTGTGGCTGGCGTGCAATGAAGAAGAAATGGCCGAGGCCGAACGCAAGCACCTGGCGCTCAACGCGTATGGGCTGACCTGTGAGCTGATGTCCGGGGCGCAACTGGCGACGGTCGAGCCGTCTCTGCGGTCCGGGCTGTCTGGCGCTCTGCGGGTCAAGGGCGACGGCATTCTGTACGCCCCCAATGCGGCGCGCTGGCTGTTGCAACGTCGACCTGAACAGGTGCGCCAGCAACGCGCTGAAGTCGTCGAGGTGCAGGGCCATCGCGTCCGTCTGAAAACCGGCGAGTGGTTGCACGCCACAGCGGTCGTGCTCGCCAACGGTATCCATGCCCGCGATCTGTGCGCCGACCTGCCGCTTCAGGCCAAGAAAGGCCATTTGCTGATCACCGACCGTTACCCGACGCAGATTACGCATACGCTGGTTGAGCTGGGTTATGTCACGAGTGCGCACAAGGGCAACGGGCCTTCCGTGGCGTTCAACGTGCAGCAGCGGCCGACAGGGCAACTGTTCGTAGGCTCCTCGCGTCAGTTTGACAATCACGACCCTGCGGTCGATGCCGCGATGCTGGGACGGATGCTGCGCCGGGCGATGGAGTTTCTGCCGGACCTTGGCCAGATGAACGGCATTCGCAGCTGGACCGGTTTTCGTTCGGCCAGCCCCGACGGCCAGCCGCTGGTGGGCGAGCACCCTTTGCAGCCTGGCTTGTGGCTGGCGGTGGGACACGAGGGGCTTGGCGTGACCACCGCCCCAGGCACCGCGAGACTGCTGGCCGCGCAATTGCTGGGTCTGCCACCTCCCTCTTCGCTGCAGGCGCACCTGGACGCGTACCTGCCGCAACGTTTTATCGGAGCCCACGCCCATGCCTGAATTGATCATCGACGGCCAGCCCCTGCGCGTCGCTCAAGGCACCACCGTTGCCGCCGCGCTGATGTCCGCGGGTGACCGCTGCAGTCGCACGTCGGTCAGCGGCCAGCGTCGGGCGCCGCTGTGCGGCATGGGCATCTGCCAGGAATGCCGGGTCAACGTCGACGGTCTGCGCCGACTGGCCTGCCAGACACTCTGCCGCGACGGCATGCACGTTGAGACGCGACCATGAGCCGGCCTGTCGATCTGCTGATCATCGGCGCGGGGCCGGCCGGCATGGCCGCAGCCCTGGCCGCGGCGCCCAGCGGCATCAACATTGCGTTGCTGGACGACAACCCTGTGCCAGGCGGACAGATCTGGCGTGACGGCCCGCAGGCGCAACTGCCCGGGCTGGCCAGTGACATGCGCGCGCAACTGGCCCGTCATCCCAACATTCATCTGCACAGCGCCTGCAAGGTCGTCGCCCTCGCCGGCCACAAACGGCTGCTGCTCGAAGACCCTGAACGGGGCTGGCTGCTGAGTTACCACAAGCTGATTCTGTGCACCGGCGCGCGTGAGCGGCTGCTGCCGTTTCCCGGCTGGACGCTGCCCGGTGTGACCGGCGCCGGCGGCCTGCAAGCCCTGATCAAAGGCGGCCTGTCGGTGGACGGTGAGCGCGTGGTGGTCGCAGGCACCGGACCGCTGCTGCTCGCCTCGGCCGCAACCGCCAGGAAGAACGGCGCAAGGATCGTGCGCGTCGCCGAGCAAGCCGGGCCAGGTGCGGTCGGCCGGTTTGCAATGGGGCTTTGGCAATGGCCGAACAAAGCGATTCAGGCGCTGACGTTGTTCAGCGGTGCTTACCGGACAGCGGCCCATGTGGTCGAGGCGCTGGGCTCGGACCGCCTTGAAGCGGTGCGAATCCAGATGGGTGGGCGCGTCGAGGAAGTCGCTTGCGAACGGCTGGCCTGCGGGTTCAGCCTGGTGCCGAACGTCGAGGTCGCCAAGGCCCTGGGCTGTGAGGTGCGGGATCAGGCGATCGTGGTGGACGACTGGCAGGCGAGCACGCTGACCGATCATTACGCGGCCGGGGAATGCACCGGTTTCGGCGGCAGCGAACTGGCGCTGGTCGAGGGCCGGATTGCCGGGCTCGTGGCGATCGACCGCCAGGACCAGGCGCGTGCGCTGTGGCCTCAGCGTCAACGCTGGCAGCGGTTTGCCGACCGGTTGAACCGTGCGTTTGCCCTCGATCCGGCCTTGAAGCGACTGGCCGCGCCGGACACGCTGGTGTGCCGCTGTGAGGATGTGGCTTACGCGAGCCTCGTCGAACATGGCACCTGGAGTGCAGCCAAACTCAACACCCGCTGCGGCATGGGCGCCTGCCAGGGCCGCATCTGCTCGACCGCCGCGCAAACCCTGTTCGGCTGGGAGCCACCGGTGTTGCGCCCACCGTTCAGTCCGGCTCGCATCGCGACGCTGGCGTGTCTGGACGAAGCGGAACCTGCGGCCTGACGGCCGGTGAGGTTTCGTCCTGCGTATTGCTGCTTTCTAAGCAGCGCCACATTGCCGCATGATCGACCCTGCCCATCCGTCCGGCCGCCCTGATGATGAACATGATTGACCTGCTGCCTGCCTCGCCCCTGCGCGACCTCGATCAATTGCTGACCAGTCTGGAACTGGTTGCGCCGTTGTTCGATGCAATTCCCGGCGTGGTGTTTTTCATCAAGGACGCCAATGCACGTTATGCGCTGGTCAACCAGACGCTGGTGCAGCGGTGCGGTTGCAAGGAGAAGCAGCAGATCGTCGGGCTGACCGCCGAGCAGGTTTTCCCGGCGCGGTTCGGCCCGCTGTACACCGCGCAGGATCGGCGGGTTCTGGCCGATGGCAGACAGCTGAGTGATCAGCTTGAACTGCACCTCTATTACGGCAATCAGCCGATCTGGTGCCTGACCCACAAGATTGCCCTGCGCGACCATCAAGGGGCGATCATTGGTCTGGCCGGGATATCCCGGGATTTACAGACCCTGCAGACCACACACCCGGCGTATCAGAAGCTGGTCGAAGTCGATGCTTATATTCGCCAGCATTTCGCGCGCTCCATCACCCTTCAGGAACTGACTGCCATCGCCGGGCTGTCGATTGCCCAGCTGGAGCGCCACTGCAAGCGCATTTTTCAGCTCACGCCGCGCCAGATGATTCACAAGGCGCGACTGGGCGAAGCGTCGCGGTTGTTGCGGGAGGACCTGTCGATCACCGAGATCGCCCTGCGTTGCGGGTACACCGATCACAGCGCGTTCAGCCGGCAATTCAAGGCGTTGACGGGCGTGTCGCCCAGTCAGTATCGGGATGCGCAGCAGCAGAAATGATGGGATGAGCACCGATGACGCAGCTCAGAGTGATCACCCTTCAGCGACAACCTTTCATGACTAAGCTCAGTCACAGACTGTTCCGCCCGACCGCTTCGCCCACCGCGCTCACCAACGTGCATCTATGAAGCACTGCGTGCTTTTTTGCTCCTTTATGTAACACCCCTGGCGCCCTCATAGGCCCCTGCGCTGCCGTCAGGCCGCCCATCCAAAGCCCTTCAGCGCGTGATGGCAAATCGGGCACGCGCCGTGCATATGAAATATCGTATACGAAATTACTTATCCGCCCGTCCCATTACTTGCATCCACCGAGGCTTCTATGAAAAAGCATCCTGTTGCCGTAGCCCTCCTCGCTGTAATGAGTTCCTCTTTCATCAACACGGCCTTTGCCGACAAGCTCGATGACATCATCGACTCCGGCAAACTGCGCTGCGCCGTGACCCTGGACTTCCCGCCCATGGGTTCGCGCGATGACAAGAACAACCCGGTCGGATTTGACGTCGATTACTGCAACGATCTGGCGAAGGTGCTCGGGGTCACCGCCGAAGTGGTGGAAACGCCGTTCCCGGACCGGATTCCGGCCTTGGTTTCGGGACGCGCCGACGTCATCGTCGCCTCGACTTCCGACACGTTGGAGCGGGCAAAAACCGTGGCGATGACCGTTCCCTATTTCGCCTTTCAGATGGTCGTTCTGACCCGCGACAACACCGGCATCGGCAAATACGACGACCTCAAGGGCAAGAACGTCGGCAACACCAGCGGCACCTATGAAGCCATCGCGCTGGAAAAAGACCAGAAGGCCTGGGGCAGCGGCAGTTTCCGCGCCTACCAGACGCAGAACGACACGATCCTGGCCGTCGCTCAAGGCCACATCGACGCGACCGTGGTCACCAACACCGTCGCCGCGGCCACGCTCAAATCCGGGAAATACAAAGGCTTGAAGGTCGCGGGCAACGCGCCGTATGTCATCGACTACGTGTCTCTGGCGGCCAAACGCAATGAATACGGCCTGATTCATTACCTCAACCTGTTCGTCAACCAACAGGTGCGCACCGGGCGTTATGACGAGCTGTGGAAGAAGTGGGTCGGTGACGAAATCAAGCCGGCCAACCTGACCGTGCCGGGGGTTTACTACTGAGCGTGGAGTTGACATCCCCCTGTAGGAGCGTGGCTTGTCCCGCGACCTGCCGGAAACCGGCAGCGAATTCAGCGCATGCGTGGGGCCTGATACACCGCATGCGCAGGGTTACGACGACTACGTCGCCGCTCGCGGGACAAGCCACGCTCCTACAAGGGATCGCATCTGGTTTGACTACCTCATTCAGGAGCCCACGATGTCTGAAGTTTCGTTAAACGGCCGTTGTCTGGTCGCAGGCGCTGCCCAGGGCGAATTGTTGTACGCCGATGTCGGGTTGAGCTTCTGGGGCGGGGTCGAGCCGTTCACCGGCGAAGTGATCGATCGCCATCACCCGTTGAGCGGCCAGATCATCACCGGACGGGTGCTGGCGATTCCCAGCGGACGCGGTTCGTGCACCGGCAGCAGCGTGCTGCTGGAGCTGATCCTCAACGGCCACGCGCCTGCTGCACTGGTCTTCGAGCGAGTCGAAGACATTCTGACCCTCGGCGTGCTCGTCGCCGAGCAAATGTTCGACCACTCGATTCCGGTCATCAGCCTGGGCGAGGCAGGTTTCGCAGCATTACGCCCAGTGAAATTCCTGCGCGTCGAAGGTGCCCGAGTCACGGCATTCGACAGCGCACCGCCTGTCCTGCCGGCTCGGTCGCCACGTCAGGCAAGTCGCGTCAGCCACACCATCAATCTGAGCGAGATGGATCAGAGTTTTCTCGACGGCGCCTATGGCAAAGCCGCACAAGTGGCAATGGGCATCATCCTGCGCATGGCCGAGCTGCAAGGGGCGACAGAGCTGCTGGACATCACTCAGGCGCACATCGATGGCTGCATTTACACCGGCCCGGCGAGTCTGCGTTTCGCCCGGCAACTGGTCGAATGGGGCGCCAAAGTGCGCGTGCCGACCACCTTGAATTCGATCTCCGTGGACAAGCGTCGCTGGCGCGAGCTGGGGGTCGATCCGGCGCTCGGCGAACCCGCCAGTCAACTGGGTGATGCATATCTGGACATGGGCGCCCGCGTCAGTTTTACCTGCGCGCCTTATCTGCTGGACAGCGCGCCAGAGCTGGGCGACCAGATTGTCTGGGCCGAATCCAATGCGGTGGTCTACGCCAACAGCGTGATCGGCGCGCGCACCCTCAAGTACCCGGACTACCTGGACATCTGCATCGCCCTGACCGGCCGTGCGCCAAACATCGGCTGCCACCTGACGCAGCAACGCCTGGCCACCCTGCGCATCGACATTCCTGCGCTCGACCGGCTGGACGACAGTTTATACCCACTGCTGGGCTATCACATCGGCCTGCTCTGCGGTGCCGAGATCCCGGTGGTCTGCGGCCTGGAGCACAAAGGCCCAACCCTGGATGACCTCAAGGCCTTCGGTGCCGCGTTCGCCACCACGTCGGCTGCGCCCATGTTTCACATCGCCGGCGTCACGCCTGAAGCCACCACCGTCGAACTCGCGCTGGGCGGACATCCTCCCGCCCAAACGCTGAGCGTCAGTGAAACCGATTTACTGCACAGCTGGCGCGAACTGAACAGCGCGCAGAGCCCGGAGGTCGACGCGGTGACGCTGGGTAATCCGCACTTTTCCCTGAGCGAATGCGCAAGCCTGGCAGCACTGTGCCAAGGCAAACGCAAGCACGAGCGCGTCGCCATCGTCATCACCTGTGGTCGCGCCACACTGGAGCGCGCGCAACTGGCCGGGTACGTCGCCACGCTGGAACGCTTTGGCGTGCAATTCGTCACCGACACCTGCTGGTGCATGCTCGCCGAGCCGGTCATCCCGCCGACCGCCCGCACGCTGATGACCAATTCGGGCAAATACGCCCACTACGCACCCGGTCTGGTGGGACGCCGCGTGCATTTCGCCAGCCTTGCCGAGTGCGTCGAAAGCGCCTGCACCGGCGCCGCCAGCGGACGTCTGCCAGCCTGGCTGCAAGCGGCGGCCCGCGCGGAGGCTGCCGCGAATGTTTGATTACAACTTCCATTGGCGAGCGGCCTTCAAGGCGCTGCCGGACATGCTTGATGGCGCCTGGGTGACCTTCCAGACCGCCGCCCTGTCGATGATCCTCGGGGTCATCATCGCGCTGTTTCTGGTGTTCATGCGTCAGGGCAAGAACCCTGTGTTCCGCGGCTTCGCAGCCACCTGGATCTCCATCGCGCGCAACACGCCCTCGCTGTTTCAGGTGTACATCCTGTATTTCGGCCTTGGCTCGTTCGGTCTGCATGTGAGCTCATGGGTCGCCCTGCTGGCGGGCATCACCCTGAATAACGCAGGCTATCTCGCGGAGAATTTTCGCGGCGGCCTCAAGGCGGTGCCTGACACTCAACTGCGCGCCGCCCGCTCGCTGGGCATGAGCGCGCCGCAGGCCTATCGGCTGATCGTCATTCCGCAGTTGCTGCGCATCGTCTACTACCCCCTGACCAATCAGATGGTCTGGGCGGTCCTGATGACTTCGATGGGCGTGATCGTGGGCCTGAACAACGACCTCACCGGCGTGACGCAGGATTACAACGTCAAAACCTTCCGCACTTTCGAATTCTTCGCCATCGCGGCGGTGCTCTATTACCTGATCGCCAAATTGATCGTGGCCGTGGCGCGGCTGCTGTCCTGGCGCCTGTTCCGGTACTGAGGAGTCGAGCATGTTCAATAGCACGTTCAGCTGGAACGACCTGCAATTCATGCTTCAGGGCGCCTGGGTGACGATTCTGCTGACGGTCGTCTCGATGATCATCGGCACCCTGGCGGGCGTGGTCTGCGGCATGGCCCGCGCGCTGCTGCCACGCAGCACCATCCCGCTGGCCTGGTTGCTGGATGTGTTTCGCAGCGTGCCGCTGCTGATTCAGTTCGTCCTGTTCAATGCGCTGAAAAGCATCGCGGGCCTTAACTGGAGCGCGTTCGCCGTGGCCTGCGTCGTGCTGGGGCTGTATGTCACTGCGTATTGCACGGAGATCGTGCGCAGCGGTGTGCTGTCGGTTCCGCTCAGCCTGCGTCGCGCCAGCCGCTCGCTGGGCCTCACGTACTGGCAGGACCTGCGCCGGATCGTCATGCCGATGGCGACCCGCGTCGCCTTCCCCGGCTGGGTGAATCTGCTGCTCTCAGTCATGAAAGACACCGCGCTGGTGATGTGGATCGGCATCGTCGAACTGCTCCGCGCCTCGCAGACCATCGTCACGCGCATCCAGGAACCGCTGCTGGTGCTGTGCATCGCAGGCCTCATTTACTACGTCATGAGTCTGGTGATCGCCCGTCTGGGTGCCCGGCTGGAAACAAGGTGGCAGGAAAATGATTGAGATCGACAACGTACACAAATCATTCGGCGAGCTTGAAGTCATCAAGGGCGTGAGCCTGCAGGTGAACAAGGGCGAAGTGGTGTCGATCATCGGCGGGTCGGGCTCGGGCAAGTCGACGCTGCTGATGTGCATCAATGGCCTGGAATCGATCAAGAGCGGCAGCATTCGCGTGGATGGCACCGAAGTGCATGCCAAGGGCACCGATATCAACAAGCTGCGGCAGAAGATCGGCATCGTCTTCCAGCAGTGGAACGCGTTCCCGCACCTGACGGTGCTCGAGAACGTCATGCTGGCGCCACGCACGGTGCTGGGTAAAAGCAAAGCCGAGGCCGAAGCGCTGGCGGTCCGGCAACTGACCCATGTGGGGCTGGGCGACAAGCTCAAGGTATTCCCCGGCAAGCTCTCGGGCGGGCAGCAACAGCGCATGGCGATTGCCCGGGCGCTGGCGATGTCGCCGGACTACATGCTGTTTGACGAGGCGACTTCGGCGCTCGACCCGCAGTTGGTGGGCGAGGTCCTGGACACCATGCGCATGCTTGCCGAGGACGGCATGACGATGATTCTGGTGACCCACGAAATCCGCTTCGCACGGGACGTGTCCGACCGCGTGGCGTTTTTCCGCAATGGCCTGGTGCATGAAATCGGCACGCCGGACCAGGTCATCGGCAACCCGCAGCGGCCTGAAACGGCGGACTTCCTGCGGTCGATCAATTAAAGGATCTGAAGCCTGAGGATCAGGCGCAAGGCCTGCGCAGATCAAAATTGCAGGCGTGAGCTTGCTCGCGAAGACGGTGTTTCAGTCCAGGCATCTGCACCGGATGTACCGGCCTCTTCCCGGCTAAAGCCGGTCCTGCAGACGCTGCGAGTTTTGCGTAGGACCGGCCTTTTCTCGGCTGAAGCCGGTCCTGCAGACGCTGCAAGCTTTGCGTAGGACCGGCTTTAGCCGGGAAGGCGTCGGGTGTTACGCCGCTGATCGTGGGGGGCGTTATAGGCAGGTGGCTTACTCCCACACATTGTGCAGTGGCGTCAGGTAATACGAGTCCAACAGGAGGGTTTTGCGAAATGCGCTCATCGAAAGTGATTCATGTGGTCAGTTGTCACGCCGAGGGCGAGGTCGGTGATGTGATCGTCGGCGGGGTCGCGCCGCCACCCGGGGACACGATCTGGGAGCAGTCTCGCTGGATCGAGAAGGACAACGTGCTGCGCAACTTCATGCTCAATGAGCCGCGCGGCGGCGTGTTCCGCCACGTCAACCTGCTGGTGCCGCCCAAGAACCCCAAGGCGCAGATGGGCTGGATCATCATGGAACCTGCCGACGTGCCACCGATGTCCGGCTCCAACTCGCTGTGCGTGGCAACGGTGCTGCTGGACAGCGGCATTCTGCCCATGACCGAGCCGCAAACCCGCCTGATTCTTGAAGCGCCCGGCGGACTGATCGAAGCCATCGCGCAATGCCGCGACGGCAAGGTACAGAGCGTCGAGGTGCACAACCATCCGTCTTTCGCCGATCAACTGGACGTGTGGATCGAGGTGCCCGGCCTGGGTTCGGTGCAGGTCGACACGGCTTACGGCGGCGACAGTTTCGCCATCGTCGACTCAGTGAAACTGGGTTTCTCGCTGACCGCCGACGAGGCGAAGGATCTGGTGGAAACGGGGCTCAAGATCACCCAGGCGGCCAACGAGCAACTGGGCTTCACCCACCCGCTGAACAAGGACTGGAACCACATTTCGTTCTGTCAGATCGCGGCCCCGGTGAATTACGCCGCTGGCGTCGCCAATGCCGCGAACGCGGTGGTGATCCGTCCCGGCAAGATCGACCGTTCACCGTGCGGCACCGGCTGTTCGGCGCGGCTGGCGGTGTTGCACGCCAAGGGACGGTTGAAGGTCGGTGATCGGTTCATCGGGCGCTCGATCATCGGCTCGGAGTTTCACTGCAAGATCCAGAGCGAAACCGAAATCGCCGGCCGCAAGGCCATTGTGCCCAGCCTCTCGGGCCGCGCCTGGATCACCGGGACCCACCAGCACATGCTCGACCCAAGCGACCCGTGGCCAGAGGGATACAAGCTGACCGACACCTGGCCGGTTGGCCTGAAGCTTTGAGCATCAATCGGTGAAATATCTGGAGAAACACCCACCCCTGTAGGAGTGAGCTTTGCTCGCGATGGCGGTATGTCAGCCAATCAATGGGTGTCAGACCCATCGCTATCGCGAGCAAGCTCACTCCTACAGGGCTCGGGGTAGCGTTCAAAAACCGGTTAATTGCAACAAATCACAGGCGTTTTACGCTCGAATCAAAACGTATACGAAATACCTTCAATCAAACAAGGAGTCACTCATGAGTCAGTCCGTATCCTGGAGCGGTGTTTTCCCCGCGGTCACCACGCAATTCAACGAAGACTTTTCCCTCAACCTGGAGGCTACCCACAAGGTCATTTCCAATCTGGTCCGCGACGGCGTGTCAGGTCTGGTGATCTGCGGGACCGTGGGCGAGAACACCTCTCTGAGCGTGTCCGAAAAAATCAGTCTGGTGGAGGCGGCCAAGGACGCCTCGGCCGGTCGAGTGCCGGTGATTTCCGGGATCGCCGAATTCACCAGCGCCAACGCCAGCGCTGTCGCCAAAGACGTGCAGAAGGCCGGCGCCGACGGGATCATGCTGATGCCCGCGCTGGTGTATTCGTCAAAACCGTTCGAAACCGCTGCGCATTTTCGCACCGTGGCCGCCGCCACCGATTTGCCGATGATGGTGTACAACAACCCGCCCATTTACAAAAACGACGTCACCCCGGACATCCTGATTTCCCTGGCCGACTGCGACAACATTGTCTGCTTCAAGGACTCGTCGGGTAACACCAACCGCTTCATCGACGTGCGCAACGAGGTTGGCGACCGCTTCGTGCTGTTCGCAGGGCTCGATGACGTGCTGGTCGAAAGCGTGGCGGTGGGCGCGGTGGGCTGGGTGTCGGGCATGTCCAATGCCTTCCCGAAAGAAGGCGAAACCCTGTTCCGTCTGGCCAAGGCAGGACGCTTCGCCGAAGCGATGGCTCTGTATGAATGGTTCATGCCGCTGTTGCACCTGGACGCGCGTCCGGATCTGGTGCAGTGCATCAAGCTGTGCGAAGCGATCATGGAACGCGGCAGCGCTCTCACCCGCCCTCCGCGTCTGGCGTTGCCGGACAGCGACCGGGCGTACGTCGAAGGGCTGATGAAGACCGCCTTGGCGAACAAGCCGGTGTTGCCGGATGTGGGGCTTTGACGAACCTGCTGAACGACACTTGACCATAGTAAGCGTGAGCTAGCTCGCGATTGCCATTCGTCAGACACTGTTTTATCTCTGACCTACCGCAATCGCGAGCAAGCTCACTCCTACAGGATTCCGTGCGTTGCTTTAAATATTCACCACATTCACAAACCGCGACGCGGCGGTTTCGTCTATCTTCAGGCTGGTGAAATCGAACAGATTGCGGTCGGCCAGTTGCGACGGCACCACGTTCTGCAGGCTGCGGAAGATCATTTCGGAGCGGCCCGGTGTCTTGCGGTCCCACTCCTGAAGCATGTCCTTGACCACCTGACGCTGCAGGTTCTCCTGCGAGCCGCACAGGTTGCAAGGAATGATCGGGAATTGCTTCATGTCCGAATACGCCTGGATATCCTTCTCGGCGCAGTACGCCAGCGGCCGGATCACCACGTTGCGGCCATCGTCGGCGCGCAGCTTGGGCGGCATGGCCTTGAGGGTGCCGTTGAAAAACATGTTCAGGAAGAACGTTTCGACGATGTCGTCACGATGGTGACCGAGCGCCATCTTGGTCGCACCGATTTCGTCAGCGAAGGTGTACAGCGTGCCGCGACGCAGGCGCGAGCACAGCGAGCAAGTGGTCTTGCCTTCCGGAATCAGCTCCTTGACTACCGAGTAGGTGTCTTTCTCGACGATGTGGTATTCGACGCCCAGCTCTTTCAGGTAGGCCGGCAGCACGTGCTCCGGAAAGCCCGGCTGTTTCTGGTCCATGTTCACGGCAACGATGTCGAACTTGATCGGCGCGACCTTCTGCAAATGCAGCAGCACGTCGAGCATGGTGTAGCTGTCCTTGCCGCCGGACAGGCAGACCATCACCTTGTCGCCCTCTTCAATCATGTTGAAATCGGCAACTGCCTCGCCTGCAAGCCGACGCAGACGCTTCTGCAGTTTGTTCTGATTGACTGAAAGGGTGCCCATGGCGCTGATATCCGCTCGCTGTGACTCTGGAAAAGGACGGCATTTTACGCATAAACGCTGGGGCTGGTAATGCCTGTTGGTCCCTTGAACACTGGCCGGGTTCTGCGTGTTTACGTAGGTGCCATCCGGTTGCAAATCACCAACGGCTATTAACAGCGTTCTTGAATGCGCCAAACACTCTAACGCCTGCGGTTTTCATGGCCTGCAGCTTTCTATACTGCCAGTGAGGTCGCCGCCGTTTCCCTTGCCAGAGCGTGACCTTGCCCTGACTTCATCAGGTTGTCAGGTGCGACGGTTCCCTCATGAGGAGTAGCGGGCATGATTCATCACGTTCTGGGGCTGTTCACGCACCCCGATCAGGAATGGCAACAAATACGTGGCGAAAAAGAAGAAAGCATCGGCCACATGTACCTCACGCATACATTGATCCTGGCGGCGATCCCGGCCGTTTCGGCGTACATCGGCACCACGCAGGTCGGCTGGGTGATCGGCGGACGCACACCCGTCATGCTCACCAGCGACAGTGCGATCTGGATGACGATCATGTCGTACATCGCCATGCTGGCGGGCGTCGCCGTAATGGGTGGGTTCATTCACTGGATGGCACGAACCTACGACGCCAGCCCCAGCCTCGCACGCTGCGTGGCGTTTGCGACCTACACCGCCACACCGCTTTTCATCGGCGGACTGGCGGCGCTCTACCCGCACATGTGGCTGGGAATGATGGTCGGGGTGGCGGCGGTCTGTTACACGGTTTATCTGTTGTACGTCGGGCTGCCGGTGTTCATGGGCATCGACCCGGACGAAGGCTTCATGTTTTCCAGCTCCGTGCTGGCGGTGGGGCTGGTGGTGCTGGTGGCGATCATGGCATTCACGGTGGTGCTGTGGGGCATCGGGGTCGGGCCTGAATACACGAATTGAGGCCTGTCGGTCATCGATCCAGCGACCGTACGCAAAACCTGCAGGAGTGAGCTTGCTCGCGATTGCGGTCTGCCAGACACAAGGATTTCTCTGACAGATAGCAATCGCGAGCAAGCTCACTCCTACACGGCTCGGCGGTGAATTCATGACCATTCGGCAGCTCAGGTTTTCGGCAGGGACGCGCTTTGCGGCATACTCGCCTCCTCTGGAGACCGATGAAGCATGCTCGAGCAACTCAATACCCGCGTCGAATCCTGTTACCAACAAGCCGAAGACTTCTTCAAACGCCCTTTCAAACGCCCTCTCGTCAGCCTCAAATTACGGGGCCAGAAGGCCGGTGTCGCGCATCTGCACGAAAACATGCTGCGCTTCAATCCGCAGCTGTACCGCGAAAACAGTGAAGATTTCCTGCGCCAGACCGTGGCCCATGAAGTCGCGCACCTGGTCGCCCATCAACTGTTCGGCGACACCATCGCGCCTCACGGCGAAGAGTGGCAACTGATCATGCGTGGCGTGTATGAGCTGCCGCCCAACCGCTGCCACACCTATGAAATCCAGCGCCGCCGCGTGACCCGCTACATCTACCGTTGCCCGTGCCCGGAAAGCGATTTCCCGTTTTCCGTGCAGCGGCACAAGCTGGTGCGCAAAGGTCGGCGTTATCTGTGCCGCCGGTGTCGGGAAATCTTGGTGTTCAGCGGCGAGACGCGGGTCGAGTAACCCTCCTCTTCTCGCCAGTCCTCACTGCCCGTGCACAAGCTCACTCCCGCAGGGGATCGAGGCATGGCCGGACTCGCTCGCGAAGAACCGTTGATTGCGCCACACCCATCAGCCAATGACCCCGTTCGCACGCATGGCGCTGATTTGCTCCTGATCAAACCCCGCCTCCGCCAGCACCTGTTCGCTGTGCGCACCCACTGACACGCCGATATGCCGGGGCGGTGAAAGGCCGTCCGAGAACTTCAGCGGACACGCCATCTGTGGCTGAGCGCTGCCATCGCTCCTCGGCACCAGCGTGACCACCTGCCGGGCTTGCAACTGCGGATGGTCCACCGCCTCCGAGAAGCTCAGCACCGGCTCGACGCATGCATCAATCGCGGCGAAACAGGTCGTAAGTTCGGCAAAACTGCGCCGTTCGAACTCGATCTCTAACGCTTGTTTAAGCGCCGTCTGCTGGGCATGGTCCGGTGAAAGTCCCGCCCGGGCCAGTTCGGGTCGCCCCAACGCCTCGCATAGCGCCTTCATGAACACAGGCTCCAGACTGCCGACCGCGAACCAGCGTCCGTCGCGGCTGCAGTAGTAGTCATAGAAGCTGCCGCCGTTGAGCATCTGGGCTTCGCGGTGCGGCTCGACGCCCGCCGCCAGAGCACCGGCGCCGGCCAAGGCATTCAGGCTGAAGACGCAGTCGGTCATGCTGACATCGACGTACTGCCCTCTCCCGGTCTCGTTGCGCGCCACCACCGCTGCCAGCAAGCCGATCACGCCGTGCAGCGAACCGCCCGCCACATCGGCAACCTGCACGCCCAGCGGCAAAGGGCCGCTGTCCTTGCGACCGGTGTGGCTGGCAAGTCCCGACAGCGCCAGGTAGTTGATGTCATGCCCGGCACGGTCGCGATAAGGCCCGGTCTGGCCGTAGCCGGTGATTGCCACGTAGATCAGCTTCGGGTTGATCGCCTGCAGCGCCTGATAACCGATGCCCAGACGCTCCATCACGCCGGGCCGGAACTGCTCCAGCACGATGTCGTAATCCGCGACCAGTCGTTTGACGACCTCGATCGCCTGCGGCTGTTTGAGATCCAGCGCCAGGCTGCGCTTGTTGCGGTTGAGGTACGCGTGACTGGCCGACACGCCCTGATCATGGGGCGGCAGCGTGCGGAGAAGGTCTGGCCGGGTCGGCGATTCGATGCGCAACACGTCGGCGCCCATATCGGCCAGCAGCAACGAAGCAAAGGGGCCGGGCAACAGCGTGGAAAAATCGAGGACTTTGAGCGAAGACAACGGACCTTGCATGCGAGGGCGTCCCTGGACATCGGCGATGAGGGACAGCGTAGGTCGGGGCGTTCGGCGGGGCAATGACACAATCCATCATCAAGACTTGCAGGCGGCCTCGGAGGTTGTGAGCCAATTGTCTTTATACCCCTCGATCTACGGCGTAATACCCGAAGCCTTCCCGGCTAAAGCCGGTCCTACGGACGCTGCAAGCTTTTCGTAGGACCGGCTTTAGCCGGGAACAAACCGGTGCATGCGCAGGACATTCGGCGCGGAGCTGAGGCTTCGCGAGCAAGCCCACACCCAAAGGTACTGTTTCCCGACTTACAGCCAATAAAAAACCCGCCCGGGTTTCCCTCGGGCGGGTTTTTCACATCAGCCAGACGCTAAGCGATCAAGAGCGGCCTACCGTAGCAGAACCCTCGGCCACGCCCAGATCGTCTTCTGGACGGGTTTCTTCGATGGCGCGACCGCCGCTGGCCAGTTCAGCCTGCATTTGCGGCACGTCAAGTTCCTTCACCCACTTGGCCACGACCAGGGTTGCGACTGCGTTACCAACCAGGTTGGTCAGCGCGCGGGCTTCGGACATGAAGCGGTCGATACCCAGGATCAGCGCCAGACCGGCCACTGGCAGATGACCGACTGCAGACAGGGTCGCCGCCAGTACGATGAAGCCCGAACCGGTCACGCCCGCTGCGCCTTTGGAAGACAGCAGCAGCACGAGCAGCAAGGTGATCTGGTGGGTGATGTCCATGTGGGTGTTGGTCGCTTGCGCGATGAACACGGCCGCCATGGTCAGGTAGATCGACGTGCCGTCCAGGTTGAACGAGTAACCGGTCGGGATCACCAGACCCACGACGGATTTCTTCGCGCCCAGACGCTCCATCTTGATCAGCATGCGTGGCAGAGCCGATTCAGAGGAAGAGGTCCCCAGCACGATCAGCAGCTCTTCACGGATGTACTTGATCAGCTTGAGGATGCTGAAACCGTGTGCACGGGCGATGCTGCCCAGCACCAGCAGGACGAACAGCAGGCAGGTGATGTAGAAGCACAGCATCAGCTGACCCAACTGCACCAGCGAGCTGACGCCGTAAGCGCCGATGGTGAAAGCCATCGCGCCCAGCGCACCCAGTGGGGCCAGCTTCATGATCATGTTGATGATGTTGAACATCACGTGAGCGAAGCGATCGATGAAGTCCAGGATCGGCTTGCCGTACGAACCCAGGCGGTGCAGCGCGAAGCCGAAGATGACCGAGAACATCAGCACTTGCAGGATGTCACCATTGGCAAAGGCACCGACGATGGTGTTCGGGATCACGTTCAGAATGAAACCGATCACGCTCTGGTCTTTACCGGCCGTGACGTAGGCGGCAACTTTGGATGCATCGAGGGTCGAAACGTCGATGTTCATGCCGGCGCCCGGCTGAACCACGTTGACCACGATCAGGCCGATGATCAGCGAGATGGTCGACACGATTTCGAAGTAGAGCAGCGCGTAACCGCCGGTCTTGCCCACGGATTTCATGCTCTGCATGCCAGCGATACCGCTGACCACGGTGCAGAAGATGATGGGGGCGATGACCATTTTGATCAGTTTGATGAACCCGTCACCCAAGGGTTTGAGCGTAACGGCAGTGTCGGGATACCAGTGACCGAGTGCGATACCGATGATGATTGCAACGATCACCTGGGCATACAGGGATTTGTAGATTGGCTGACGAGTCGTCATTGCAGTTTCCTCAAGAGCATCGTTTGCAGCATTCCAGATGCAGCGACGCCTAAAGTGCGAACCCTCCTGCTCGGAGGGATTTGTTGTTGTCGAGCTGCTCTCAGGCAGACCTCTGCACCCAGTAACGCAAGCCCCGTGCCATCGTTCGATAAAGCGCCAGAAACCCCAAGTGGCAAGGACCATTCGCTAAATCCTAGTCGGAAATCGGTAGGCACGGTGGCGGATTTCCGCCCTTTTTCGACAAATAGGCGCTGTCATTGGCGGGTATCCGCCTTGCAGGCGACAACGATCGGCGCGACCCTGCGTTCACGCATCCGCAGCCAAAACACAAAAAGAGCAGCCTCATGCGCCATCGCACCATCGCCAGCCACTTCGCCCGGGCCGTTCTGCAAGGCGCGCGGCATTACGACCTTGATTGCCGGCCGATACTGGAGCAGGCGGGTATACAGCCTGAATGGCTGAACGGGCCAAGGGCGCGGATCGCGCCGGAGCAGTTCGCACGGCTGATCCAGCTGGTCTGGCGCGCTCTGGATGACGAATTCATGGGCTTTGGCCTCGCGCCCAGCAGACGCGGCACGTTCGCGATGATGTGCCACACCCTGATTCATTGCCGGACGCTGGAAAAAGCGCTGCAACGCGGGTTCAGGTTTTATGGCCTGTTTGCGCAGGCCCCACGGCTGAGCCTTGAGCGCGATGGCGAATGGGTGCGGCTGTGCCTGGACGATTCGAGCCTGCGTGACCCGGAACATTTTCTCAGCGAGTCGCTGCTGGTGATCTGGCACCGGCTGGCGAGCTGGCTGATCGGCCAGCGTATTCGCCTGGAGCAGTCGACGTTCGCCTATCCACGGCCCGCCCATGGCGCTGAGTACGAGCTGCTGTTTTACTCGCCGTTGCAATTCGATGCCGAGCGCACGGCCCTGACCTTCCATCACCGTTACCTGAACCTGCCGCTGCTGCAGGACGAGCGTACGTTGAAGCGGTTTCTCGAACGCTCTCCCGCTGACCTGCTCGCCCGCCCCGATGAGGGCGACAGCCTGAGCAGCCAGTTGCGTCGCCTGCTCAGCCGCGATTGCAATCAGTGGCCGGACCTGGAAACGGTCGCCGATCACTTGCACATCAGCGCGCAAACATTGCGCCGTCATCTGCGCGAGGAAGGCGCCAGCTTTCAAGGGCTCAAGGACGAATTGCGCCGGGACATGGCGATTTACCATTTGGGTCAGCCAAACCTTTCACTGCAGCAGATCGCCGAGCAACTGGGGTTTTCGGAGCCTTCGGCGTTTCATCGCGCGTTCAAGAAATGGACAGGCCTCACGCCAGGGGCGTATCGGGCGCAGGCGGTGTGAAGGGCCTGAGCATATTGGGTAGGAGCGAGGCTTGTCCCGCGATCTGGCGCGCAGCGGCAGCATTTCCTGACAACGCGCAGGGACAGACGCCCAAGTGTCCGGATTGACGACTGCTGCGCAGCCGATCGCGGGACAAGCCACGCTCCTACAGGGTCGTGACGGATAGTTTAAATCGCAAACTGAATCCTGAACGCTGCGCCGCCCAACTCCGAATCTCCCAAGGTCAGCCCTGCGCCGTAGCTTTCGATGATGTCCTTGACCACCGCAAGGCCGATGCCCTGACCCGGGTTTTTCTGATCCAGGCGCTCACCGCGCTCCAGAATTCGGGCGCGCTGGTTGAGGGGGACGCCGGGGCCGTCGTCCTCGATGCACAATTCGTCGCCCATCATCGAAGGCCGCCAACTGACCCGCACTTCGCCCAGGCACAGGCGATAGGCGTTTTCCAGCAAATTGCCGAGCATCTCCAGCAGCGCGCCCTCCTCCATCTGCACCTGACAGTTGTCCGGCAGGTCGAGCACGACCGTCACCTGCTTGTCGCGATAGACCTTCTCCAGCGTGTTGCACAGGCTTTGAATGACCGGCTTCAACGCGACGTGATGGCGCACCAGACCACTTTTGCGCAGGCTGGCGCGCTGCAGCTGGTAACCGATCTGCTGACTCATGCGCTCGATCTGCGATTGCAGAATGCGCGCCTGCTCAAGGTCTTCGGGGCGCTTGGCGATCGTTTCACTGACGCCCTGCAAGACGGCCAGCGGCGTTTTCAGGCTGTGGGCCAGATCGCCCAGCGAGTCCCGGTAGCGAATGCGCTGCTCACGTTCACTGCGCAACAGGCGGTTGAGCGAATCGGTCAGGCGCAACAGTTCGCTGGGGTGGTCTTCACTGAGGCTTTCGCGCGAACCGGCTTCCACCTGATCGAGCTCCTGACTCATCCCGCGAAGCGCACGCAAGCCCCAGGTCAGGCCGACCCAGAGCAGAATCAGCAGCACCAGCAACGCGCCGCCAAAGCCCAGATAGAGCTTTTCACGCAGCCCGGAAATGGTTTCCTGATATTCACGCACCGGTTGCAAGGCGACGATGCTGTAGGCCGCATTGCGTCCGCCCAGCAGTTTGATTTCCACGTCATACACGAAGAATTCTTCGCCATTGGGCTGACGGATCTTGGCGAACTCGTTACCCCGACCGTCATAGCGCGGCTGATAGTCGATGGCTTCGTCTTCGGTGGCGCGGGACCGCCAGACCAGTTTGCCGGCGCGGTTATAGATGTAGCCCAGCAAGCGGCTGTCCGGCAGGCTGAACTGCTCGCCTGGCAGCAGCGTCGGCATCAACAGCCGATCGTCCTCCACCCGCGCCGCGGAAATCAGCGTGGTGACGTCCGAGGCCAGTCGTTTTTCAATCGAGCTTTCCAGCGCCAGGCTGAACGCGCTTTGCAGCGCCGGCAGCATCAGCAGCATGAAGATGACCGCCAGCGTCGCGGCGGCCAGCATCAGACGCAGGCGAAGCGAACGAATCATCGACAGCGCTCGGTGAAGAGGTAGCCCAGGCCGCGCACGGTGTCGATCGGTCTGAAGCCCGCAGGCCCTTCCAGTTTGCGGCGCAGGCGACCGACCAGCACTTCGATCACGTTGGGATCGCGCTCGTCGTCATCGGGATAGAGCTGCTCCATGAGGCGTTCTTTGGGCACCACCTGCTGATGGTGGCGCATGAGGTATTCCAGAATCCGGTATTCGTAAGCAGTCAGCGCCAGCGGCTGTTCGTCCAGCGAGGCCTGCTTGCGGTTGAGGTCCAGGGTGAGCGGCCCGGCAATGATCGTCGACTGCGTGAAGCCGCTCGAGCGGCGCAACAGCGCATTGAGCCGGGCCTCCAGTTCTTCGAACTGAAACGGCTTGACCACGTAATCGTCAGCACCGGCGGCCAGGCCTTCGACCTTGTCCTGCCAGTTGCCGCGCGCGGTGAGGATCAGGATCGGAAACGCCTTGTTCTGAGCGCGCAACTGACGAATCAGGTCCAGCCCGCCAATGCCCGGCAGGCCCAGATCGATCACCGCCAGATCGTGGTTGAACTGCCCTGCCTGATACAACGCCTCCTCGGCATTGCCCACCGCCTCGACCACGTGGCCGCTCTCGGTCAGACGGGTCTGCAAGTGATGACGCAATAAGGCTTCATCTTCGACAACCAGCAATTTCATAACGCACTCCCAGGCAAAGGCATACCTCTCGATTCGTGGACCCAACGACATTGCCAGGGTCGTCATGGTGACGACCCTGGCGACGATTGCGCAATCCGGACACCGACAAGAATATCGGCGGCTTACAGGACACGGTGAACGGGCAAGTAGTTGTCCGGACTGTCGCTCAGGCTCAGTGACTCGCCGGCACCAACCGTGCGGGCGGGCATGGCGTCACTGAACAGTTTAGCCGCCGTGCTTGATGGCATCTTCACATCGTAGCTGGCGAGCTGTGATTCCTGGCGTAGCTTGACACCGTTGACCGTGGCCGACAGGTTTTCGAAGCTCACGCAGTAGGGATGATCGACAGGTTGCTGGGTGAAACCCTCACTCCAGCCGCCGATCGCCGTGCTGACGCTCTGCGTCCGTCGAATGCCACTGGTTCTGTCGGTCTTTTCGCTGTTCTTGCCGTAGTCGATGCGTGAAACGTCAGCATTGCCGTCCGCCGCCTGTGCCGCAGCGCTGCCGCCGAGAAAAGCCAGCGCCAGGAAAAACTTGTTGAACATCAGCATGTGCAGGTCCTCCGGCGCCCAGGCGCCTTGTCGGGTACGGTTTGAGCATACGCAGCGAGCGCTGAACCCCTCCTGAACACCCACTGAACCCTGGCTGAACATACGTGCACCCTTTCGGTCGGAACGTGAGCGGCACATTCGTCTAGGCTCAACGCCAGACGAGCAACCGGACAAGGAGATTGACATGCGTTTACTCATAGCCTTCACCCTCATGTGCCTGGCCGGCCTGGCCCAGGCAGAGGTGCAGACCCGGACCATCGATTACCAAAGCGCCGACGGCACCCGTCTGGTCGGCTACTTCGCGTACGACGACGCCATCAAAGGCCCACGCCCCGGCATTGTCGTGGTGCATGAATGGTGGGGCCTGAACGACTACGCCAAACGCCGCGCCCGCGACCTGGCCGTGCTGGGCTACAGCGCCATGGCCATCGACATGTATGGCGAAGGCAAGAACACCGAACACCCGAAAGACGCGATGGCCTTCATGCAAGCGGCCACGGCTGACGCAGCAGCATCGGCCAAACGCTTCGACGCAGGTGTCGAGCAATTGAAAAAACAGCCAGAGACCAACCCCAGGAAGATCGCCGCCATCGGCTACTGCTTCGGCGGCGGCGTGGTGCTCGACGCCGCGCGACGGGGCGAACCGCTGGCCGCTGTCGTCAGTTTCCACGGTGCCTTGACCACCAAGACGCCCGCCAGACAGGGCGTGACCCAGACGCCGATGCTGATTGAGCATGGCGACAACGACACCATGGTCACGGCGCAGAATGTCGCGGACTTCAAGAAGGAAATGGACGCGGCCAAGGCCGACTACAAATTCGTCGGCATCGAAGGCGCGAAACATGGCTTTACCAATCCCGACGCCGACAAGCTCAGTCACGGCGACCATGGCGGCCCGGACATCGGCTACAACCAGGCCGCAGACATGAGCTCGTGGGCAGACATGAAAGCGTTCCTGAAAGAGCAGTTCGCGAAGAACTCGACCCTGTAACCATGCAGCGAGCCATGCCCTGTAGGAGTGAGGCGACCGTCTTTAACGCGCTCTTCGATCAACGGCATGGCACCCGACGCCTTCCCGGCTAAAGCCGGTCCTACGAAAAGCTTTCAGCGTCCCTAGCACCGGCTTTAGCCGGGAAAAGGTGGTCCCACGAAAAGCTTGCAACGTCCGTAGCACCGGCTTTAGCCAGGAAAAGGTGGTCCCACGAAAAGCTTGCAGCGTCCGTAGCACCGGCTTTAGCCGGGAAAAGGTGGTCCCACGAATAGCTTGCAACGTCCGTAGGACCGGCTTTAGCCGGGAAAAGGTGGTCCCACGAATAGCTTGCAACGTCCGTAGGACCGGCTTTAGCCGGGAAGGCCGGTGCATTTGGCAGAAATGTGGCAGTCGCGAGCCAGTCGTCGCGAGTCGGCACACTCCCATGGGATGTGTGGGTGGCGTGGAAATTTCGCAGCGCTGCAAAACCCTGTAGGAGTGAGCTTGCTCGCGATTGCTGTCTCTGACATTCACAGCGGTGAAAAAAACGCGATCTCAAGCAAGCTCATGCCCACCGTTTGGCTTTCGTATGGCGTGCCCTGATCCAGTTCCGGCAAAATGCCGTCCATGAGCTCATCCCCTGATCTGCCACTCTGCTGCCCCGCCCTCACTCATCACTGGCCGCTGCCTCAGCCACTGGCTGATGTGGTGTTGGTCAGCACGCCCTTCGATCCGCACAAACTGGCCGATGGCGATTTTCAACGCTGCCTGATCGATCCGCCCGCGAGCATTCAGCGCTCGGTGGCAAAAAGGCAGGCCGAGTTTCTTGCCGGCCGCCTGTGCGCCCGCGAAGCCATGCGCCTGCTGGACGGCCGCACGCACGTACCGCCGATCGGCGATGATCGCGCGCCGGTCTGGCCGGAGGGCCTGTGCGGTTCGATCACCCACAGCACCGGCTGGGCCGCCGCCATCGTGGCCCGTCGTCAACACTGGCGCGGGCTGGGCATGGATGCGGAACAGTTGATGAGCAACGAGCGCGCCCTACGCCTGGCCGGGGAAATCCTCACCGCCGACGAGCTCAAGCGCATGGCCGCAGGCCCGGAAGATCAGGTCGCCCACCAGGTGACGCTGACGTTTTCGCTGAAAGAAAGCCTGTTCAAGGCGCTTTATCCCCTTGTGCTCAAGCGCTTTTACTTCGAGGACGCCGAGTTGCTGGAGTGGTCGGACGATGGCCGCGCGCGCCTGCGGCTGAAGATCGATCTCAGCGCAGAATGGCATGACGGCAAGGAGCTGGAGGCGCAGTTCGGCGTGCGCGACGGGCAGTTGTTGAGCCTGGTGGCCATCCCCGCGTGAACGGAAAACCACTGTAGGAGCGCGCTTGCCCGCGATTGCGGCGGCTCATCGAACACTCATTCATCTGACGGACCGTGATCGCGAGCAAGCTCACTGCTACAGAGATCTCCGGGGATTCTCGAACTCTCCGGCCACGCCCAACTCCCGTAGGAGCGCGCTTGCCCGCGAAGACTGACTTCCAGCCACTGCATCTCCACCGGACACACCGACCAATTCGCGGGCAAGCGCGCTCCTACAGGGGTACGCGGGGCTGACGGGAATCGAGCCGGGCCACAAAAACTGTAGGGCAAGCTCGCTCATGAAGGCTGGCTTCCAGATACTACATCTCCATAGCATGCACTGGCCTCTTCCCGGCTGAAGCCGGTCCTACCGACGCTGCGGGCTTTTCGTAGGACCGGCTTTAGCCGGGAAGGCGTCTGGCGCCACGCCGTTGATCGAGGGGCCGTTAAAGACAGTTGGCTCACGCCTTCAGTTGTTCGGTGTCGGCCCCACGCAACGGACAATGCTCACACCGTCCGACCCACTCAACCCGATAACTCAGACAGCAACTGCGCCGCTGCCTGACCCACTGCCCGTTCTTCCCTTCTATATAAGTGATCGCATTGAATAGCGGATTGCGTTTCCCGTCCGGCCGCAGCCTTTCGCGCAACAACCCGTAACCCGACGCCAGCGACACATCGCTGACCGCCGCCAACTCCCGCAGGCAGGTTTCCAGGTAATCCCCGGCGCTGCTCCACAACACGCCCGGCGCCACGCTGCCGTAAGCGCTCAATCGGGCGATGACGTGTTGCAGATTGTCGAGCAAAGGCGCAAACCGCAGGAACGGATCTTCCGAAGCAGACGTTTCGTACGCCGCTGCGTAAAACTTCACCCCGTCGAGCACGCCCTGTTCATTCACGGCAAAAGCCAGTTGATCCAGCTGCAATGGCCAACTGATCCGTCGCGTCAGCGTCGCCGCCACCACCGGCGGGATCAACTGCATGGCGTAGAATTTGAACCACTGCGACACCAGCACCGGCAACACGCCCGCCATCAGTTCAGGGCCGTAGACCTTCAGCAGCAGGCGATCCAGCGTGTCATCGCGCAACAGCTCTGGCAGCGGCACGACAGGACGCCCGTCATCCGCGACGATGGTGTCCGCAAAGGTGGCCAACGGGCCGTCAAACACACACACGCTCAAACGTCCTCCTGTTGTCGCGGCCAGGAAAGGCTGAAGCACGCGCCGCCCAGGTGCTGACTGCGCCCGATCAACGCGCGCCCGCCGTGCCAGTGAATGATCCGCCGGACGATCGACAGCCCCAGACCATGCCCGCCGGAAGCCCGCGTGCGGCTGTCATCCAGGCGCATGAACGGCGTGAAAATCCGCTCCCATGCCGTTTCCGGCACGCCGGGGCCATCGTCGTCGACATCGATTCGGCAGCGCGTCTGGCTCAATTGATAGCCGATACACACCTCGGACTCCGCGTGCCGCGTGGCGTTACTCACCAGATTCTGCAATGCGCGATGCAGGTAACGGGGTTCGGCCTCGACCCAGGCTCCGTTGCCCAGAGCCGCATCTTCGTTGACCACCAGGCACTGGCCGCGGGTGACGCGAACGTTGGCGCGCAGTGGCGCAAGCTCGGCGATCACTTGATCGATCAAGGCGTCGAGGTCGATCCGCTGGAAATTCAAGGTTGGCGCGCCCTGCTCCAGACGCGCATAGGTCAGCATCTCGTCGACCAGCTTGTCGAGGTCCTGAATATCGTTGTCCATGCCGACCATGTATTGGTGCCGCGCCTGGGGCGTGCTCGCCTCGCCGATCATCTCCAGACCGAAGCGCAGGCGCGCCACCGGCGTACGCAGCTCGTGGGATACCGCCCGCACCAGTTCACGCTGGGTGGTCAGCGAACGCTGCAAATGCTCGGCCATGCCATTGAACGCCGAGGCCAGACGCCCCACCGAATCGGCGCCGCTTTCCGGCACGCGGGTTTCCAGGCTGCCTTGGGCGATTCGCGTCGCGGCGGCCTCCAGCCCGCGCAAGCGATGTTCCAGCCGGCGCACCAGCAAATACACCACCAGACCGATCAGGCACAGCCCCAGAAACGCGATGAGAATCAGCAGTTCGGGCGGGTAAGGATTCATCTGGTAAAGCGGGCCGATCTCCAGCACCCACGGGGTTTTACCGACGCCGGACAGCACGCGGATGGAATCGCCGCCCTTGCCCAGCGCCATTACCGTATCGCCCTCCTCGATGCGCCGACGCTGATCGTCGTCGACGTCGGCCTGCTCCAGCCTGATCAGGTGCAGGTCGAAGCCGAAACCCTTGCTCACTCGCAGGTTTTCCAGGCGCATCGGCTGCTCGTCAACGGGCACACGCACCAACTCATCGAGCAGCAGAAAGAGCGTCGCCCGGGCCAATTGCTCACTGATCTGCTGCACTTCGCCGGTCAACAGCAACGCTGCCCCGCTGTCTGACGAGCCCGCCGGCGCAACTTCGCGAAAGACCCGAGCGGCATGGGGGCCGGTCTGTTCGACGATAACCTGGCCACGGCTCAGCCGATTGCGCGCGCTGCCATCCAGATGCGCCTGAGCGGCGGTTTGCAGCGCCAGCGGAATGCCGAGCAAGCGTTCCCACACGGCCAGCGCACGGATGCGTTCGATGCTGTCCATGTGTTTCAGGTTGTCGGCCATCAGGGTGAAGGTGCCGTGGGCCAGTTGCTCGCGGTATTGCTCGCTGCGCACCTTGTTGACCAGGTGCAGCGTCAGCACGCCCAGCAGGGCGACCAGCACCAGGACGCCCAGCATGCCGCCGTAAATGCGCAGAAAGATGGAGTGCATGGGTCAGCCGTTGAGCATGACGTGACTCATGTCCCTGGCCGCTTCCGGTACGAACAGATAGCCCTTGCTGCGCACAGTCTTGATCAGGCGCGGATGGATCGGGTCGTCACCGATGCGCGGACGGATTCGCGAAATGCGCACATCGATCGAACGGTCCTGGCCGTCATAGCCGACGCCGCGCAGCGCTGTAAAGATTTCCTCACGGGAGAGAATGCGACCGGCGTTGGCCACCAGCAGCCACAAGAGGTCGAATTCGGCGCTGGTGAGGTCGATGCTGTGGTCGTTGAGCCAGGCCTCGCGCAGCGCGTTGTCGACCACCAGAGGGCCGAACACCAGACGGCGCTGCTCTGGAGCGGGCGTTTGCGCCGGCTCGGTGCGCCGTAACAGGGCACGAATGCGCGCCAACAGCACCCGAGGGTGAACCGGTTTGCCCACGTAATCGTCGGCGCCCATGTCCAGACCCTCAATCTGGTCGCTGTCGTCGGTGCGGGCCGTGAGCATCAGGATCGGTCCCTCGTAGCGACTGCGCACGTTGCGGCAGATGCTCAGGCCATCTTCGCCGGGCAGCATGAGGTCGAGAATCACAAGGTCCGGCTGCTCGTCGATGATCCGCTGAGCAGCGCGCGCGCCATCGCCTTCCAGACTGACGCGCAGGCCGTTGCTTTCAAGGTAATCGCGGGTCAGCTCGGCCAGCCGCCGATCATCCTCGACGATCAGCACCTGCCAGGGTTCTTGGTGCACGGTCGGTGTCTCCTGGTGATTGTTCTTATTAATAGCCAGTGCAGCAGAGGGTTCGCGCTCACAGGATTTCGTCGGCCTGACGGACGCAATTGTAACCAGTCCTCCAACATGACAAACGACATGCCACACAGCCTTGCCAGGCGCATATTTTGTGATAGGGTGCGCGCCCGCGAAAAACCCGAAAATTGATTTCTACCCCTGAAAAATCGCCCATCCCAGTCGCCATGCGGCCTACACGCGATTTCCCCGATTCGCACACAAATTACACACAGCTTTATCCACAGGTGACACGTTGCAATTGGTGTCCGAAACGCATTATCTTGTAGCCCGTCGCTGATGAAGACCCTACATGTAGGGTTTGACTCGAAAAACCAAACACAAGTGGCCGAGAGATTTCAAGCATTTTTTCTCGTGTTCAAAGGGCTGAACCACCCCCGGTTTTACCGCCTGACCGCTTTCACGCGAATGGCAGACAGCAAGCGTCACGATCTGCGCGTAGCGGTACAAGTGTTGCAACACAAGTCGAGCATTCTGCAACAGTTTTTTCCGGGCGACGGGCTCAGGCCCGTACCCTTCTGGACTTCGAAACCACGGACGGTCAATCAGCCTTTCCCTCCGTTTTGAAGTTTCTGGACTGACGTTTGTCGGTCAACTGCCTCAAGACGGAACGGTGGATGCCCCTGGCGTCCAAATAAACATAGAGAACGTGGAGACACCCATGCAAACAGACACAACTCGCGAGAATCCGCAGGCCATTGCGCCGCAGACAGGTGCGACCCAGCAGGACCTGTCCGCGACCGCTCCGGGTCAGCTGCGCGTGATCAAGCGTAACGGCACCGTTGTTCCGTACACCGATGACAAGATCACCGTCGCCATCACCAAGGCCTTCCTCGCAGTTGAAGGCGGCACCGCTGCCGCTTCGTCGCGCATCCACGACACCGTTGCCCGTCTGACCGAACAGGTCACCGCGACTTTCAAGCGTCGCATGCCTTCGGGCGGCACCATCCACATCGAAGAAATTCAGGATCAGGTAGAACTGGCGCTGATGCGCGCTGGCGAGCAAAAAGTGGCTCGCGACTACGTGATCTATCGCAACGACCGCTCCAAAGAGCGTGCCGGTCGTGGCGGCGATGCGCCTGTGCAGGCTCACCCGTCGATCCGCATCACCACCAAGGACGGCAGCCTCGCGCCGCTGGACATGGGTCGCCTGAACACCATCATCACCGAAGCGTGTGAAGGCCTGGCCGAGGTTGACGCCAACCTGATCCAGAACGAAACCCTGAAAAACCTGTACGACGGCGTGGCCCTGACCGACGTCAACACCGCACTGGTGATGACAGCGCGCACCCTGGTCGAGCGTGAGCCGAACTACTCGTTCGTCACCGCCCGCCTGCTGATGGACACCCTGCGTGCCGAAGGCCTGGGTTTCCTGGGCGTCGCCGAAAGCGCCACTCACCACGAAATGGTCGACCTGTACGCCAAGGCACTGCCGGCTTACGTCGCCAAAGGTATCGAGTTCGAACTGCTGAACCCTGTCCTGGCCGAATTCGACCTGGAAAAACTGGGCAAGGCGATCAACCACGAGCGCGACCAGCAGTTCACTTATCTGGGCTTGCAGACCCTGTACGACCGTTACTTCATCCACAAGGATGGTGTGCGTTTCGAACTGCCGCAGATCTTCTTCATGCGTGTGGCCATGGGCCTGGCAATCGAAGAGAAAGCCCGTGAAGACCGCGCCATCGAGTTCTACAACCTGTTGTCGTCCTTCGACTACATGGCATCGACCCCGACGCTGTTCAACGCCGGCACCCTGCGTCCACAGCTGTCGAGCTGCTACCTGACCACTGTTCCGGATGACCTGTCGGGCATTTACCACGCCATCCACGACAACGCCATGCTGTCCAAATTCGCAGGCGGTCTGGGCAACGACTGGACGCCGGTTCGTGCGCTGGGCTCGTACATCAAGGGCACCAACGGCAAATCCCAAGGCGTTGTGCCATTCCTGAAAGTGGTCAACGACACCGCCGTTGCAGTGAACCAGGGCGGCAAGCGCAAAGGCGCTGTCTGTGCCTACCTGGAAACCTGGCACATGGACATCGAAGAGTTCATCGAGCTGCGCAAGAACACCGGTGACGATCGCCGTCGTACCCACGACATGAACACCGCCAACTGGATTCCTGACCTGTTCATGAAGCGTGTCTTCGATGACGGCAAATGGACCCTGTTCTCGCCTTCCGAAGTTCCGGACCTGCACGACCTGACCGGCAAAGCCTTCGAGGAACGTTACGAGTACTACGAAGCGCTGACCGAGTACCCAGGCAAGATCAAGCTGTTCAAGACCATTCAGGCCAAAGACCTGTGGCGCAAGATGCTGTCCATGCTGTTTGAAACCGGCCACCCTTGGCTGACTTTCAAAGACCCGTGCAACCTGCGTTCGCCACAGCAGCACGTTGGTGTGGTCCACAGCTCGAACCTGTGCACCGAGATCACCCTGAACACCAACAAGGACGAGATCGCGGTCTGCAACCTGGGCTCGATCAACCTGCCGAACCACATCGTCAACGGCAAGCTGGACACCGACAAGCTCAAGCGCACCATCGACGTAGCCGTTCGCATGCTCGATAACGTCATCGACATCAACTACTACTCGGTGCCACAGGCGAAGAACTCCAACTTCCGTCACCGTCCGGTCGGTCTGGGCATCATGGGCTTCCAGGACGCGCTGTACCTGCAGCACATTCCTTACGGTTCCGATGCTGCCGTCGAATTCGCCGACCGCTCGATGGAAGCCGTCAGCTACTACGCGATCCAGGCTTCCTGTGATCTGGCCGACGAGCGTGGCGCCTACGAGACGTTCCAGGGTTCGCTGTGGTCCAAAGGCATCCTGCCGCTGGATTCGCAACAGATCCTGATCGAAGCCCGTGGCCAGAAGTACATCGACGTCGACCTGAACGAAACCCTGGACTGGGCGCCCGTGCGTGCTCGCGTTCAGAAAGGCATTCGTAACTCGAACATCATGGCCATCGCGCCGACCGCGACCATCGCCAACATCACCGGCGTTTCGCAGTCGATCGAACCGACCTACCAGAACCTGTACGTGAAATCGAACCTGTCGGGCGAGTTCACCGTGATCAACCCGTACCTGGTTCGCGACCTCAAGGCTCGCGATCTGTGGGACTCGGTCATGATCAACGACCTCAAGTACTACGACGGTTCGGTCCAGCAGATCGAGCGCATCCCGCAGGAGCTCAAAGACCTCTACGCCACCGCGTTCGAAGTCGAAGCCCGCTGGATCGTCGACGCTGCAAGCCGTCGCCAGAAGTGGATCGACCAGGCTCAGTCGCTGAACCTGTACATCGCTGGCGCATCGGGCAAGAAGCTGGACGTGACCTACCGCATGGCGTGGTTCCGTGGCCTGAAAACCACCTACTACCTCCGTGCCCTGGCCGCGACCAGCACCGAGAAGTCGACCATCAACACCGGTAAACTGAACGCCGTTTCCAGCGGCGGCCACGGCCCGGACGACTCGGCGATCACCGCCCCACGTCCAGCCGAAGCAGCCCCGGCCGGCCCAGCGCCAGTGCCAAAGGCCTGCGCCATTGATGAGCCGGATTGCGAGGCTTGTCAGTAATAAACACGCTGGACGCCGCACGTTTCTGAGCGGCGTCCGCGTTGTTGCCGAGTTTTTCGGCCTCCTCACGTACTGACGTACGCTCCGGGGTCCAAAAAACTCGGCGCCTAGCGGTCACTCGCTCAGACTCGCGCTCTTCATGCAGCGCCAGTTAAAAAAGCAAAATCAGGGGCTCAGTCCCCAAGACTTCATGTTCTTTGCGTGCAACGCCTGATACGCAACCGACACTCAAGATCCATCAGGTCAGTCATCTATCACTGACCCTCACGCAGGAGCCTCATCACCATGCTGAGCTGGGACGAATTCGACAAAGAAGACGCCGCTGAACCCGCCAAAGGCGCCAACGCCGGCCACGCTTCAGAAGCGGCCATGGACAAACTCGACAGCGCCGGTGGTGCAGCCGCGCAGGAAGCACGCGCTGCCAACGCCAACGACTCCGCTGCCGTCGCCCGCGCCAAAGCGGCTCTGAACAAACTCGACATCGCCGAAGGTCTGGCCGAGCTGGAAGGCTCCGCCGCACGCGTTGCCGTCGACGAAAAGCGCATGATCAACTGCCGCGCCGACCTCAACCAACTCGTGCCTTTCAAGTACGACTGGGCCTGGCAGAAGTACCTGGACGGCTGCGCAAACCACTGGATGCCGCAAGAAGTCAACATGACCGCCGACATCGCCCTCTGGAAAAACCCGGAAGGCCTGACCGACGACGAACGCCGCATCGTCATGCGCAACCTGGGCTTCTTCTCCACCGCCGACTCCCTGGTTGCCAACAACCTCGCGCTGGCCGTGTATCGCCTGATCACCAACCCTGAATGCCGCCAGTACATCCTGCGCCAGGCCTTCGAGGAAGCGATCCACACCCATGCCTACCAGTACTGCATCGAATCGCTGGGCATGGACGAAGGCGAGATCTTCAACATGTACCACGAGATCCCATCGGTTGCGAAAAAAGCCGCCTGGGGCCTGAAATACACCCGCGCCATCTCCGATCCGGAATTCAACACCGGCACCGTCGAGACCGACAAAGAACTGCTGCGCAACCTGATCGCCTACTACTGCGTTCTCGAAGGCATCTTCTTCTACTGCGGCTTCACCCAGATCCTCTCGATGGGCCGCCGCAACAAAATGACCGGCGTCGCAGAGCAGTTCCAGTACATCCTGCGCGACGAGTCCATGCACCTGAACTTCGGCATCGACGTGATCAACCAGATCAAGATCGAAAACCCGCACCTGTGGGACGCCGAACTGAAGGAAGAAGCCTCGCAAATGATCCTGCAAGGCACTCAGCTGGAAATCGAATACGCCCGCGACACCATGCCTCGCGGCGTACTGGGCATGAACGCCGCGATGATGGAAGACTATCTGAAGTTCATCGCCAACCGTCGTTTGAGCCAGATTGGTCTGAAGGAAGAATACCCAGGCACCACCAACCCGTTCCCATGGATGAGCGAGATCATGGACTTGAAGAAAGAGAAGAACTTCTTTGAGACGCGAGTGATTGAGTATCAGACGGGTGGGGCTTTGAGCTGGGATTGATAATTACCCCCGTGAAGTCGCATCAAAACCTGAATCCATCTCATCAAGAATGAAATGGTTTGGTGTCGAAAGGGTTGCCAAATGGCAACCCTTTTTTGTCTCAACCGTGAGCCTCGAATTTTCTGAATTGGACGACATTCTGGCGTATGGGCTTACCAGAAGCAGCGGCCAAGAGAGGTAATCGTGACACGTGATCTAAGCTCGTCCCTGCTTCCGAGATCGTTCCTACGCTCTGCGTGGGAATGCAGCTGCTGACGCTCCGCGTCTCAGTCTCGACAAATCCGATACACGCTCGAAGCACTCCGAAACACCAGCGCGACGACTCGCGCCTTATACATAACCTAGCCTAAATCGCTCCCTTTCAGATTCAAGGACGATTCCATGGCCAGAAGCCGATATACCATCACCGAAGCCCATAATCCTCATTTCCTCACGTGCACCATCGTCGAATGGCTTCCACTCTTCACCCGCCCAGCCCTGGTCGACATCGTGCTGAACGCATGGCGCTTTCAACAAGCGAATCAGAGCCTGAAGCTTTATGGTTATGTCGTTCTCGAAAACCACCTCCATTACCTCGCGCAATCTCCAGACCTCGAAAAATCTGTCGCCAGCTTCAAGTCTTTCACGGCGAGAAACATCATCGATTACTTGGAGGGAGTCCGGGCAGAACGCACCCTGCAGCGCCTGCGCTTCGCTAAGCGCGCACATAAAGTCGACCGCGTTTATCAGGTCTGGCAAGAGGGCGTACATGCTGAATTGGTGTATAGCGAAAGCGTGATGCGGCAGAAGCTCGAGTACATCCACGCCAATCCAGTGAAACGAGGATACGTCGATTTTGGTGAGCATTGGAGATACTCCAGCGCGCGGGATTACCAGGGACAACCAGGGCTGATTGAGATCCAGAAGTGGTATTAGCTGACGCGGAGCGTCACTCGCGGCATTCCCACGCGGAGCGTTGGAACGATCAATAACCAGTTGTAACCACGCCTCACACTGAAGCAACATCCCTTTTCCTACAAGCGACATGGAAAAGGACTACAACGTGGCGAAGAAGAACTCACAGCAAGTGCTCACTGGCTCATACGCATCGCAGTCGCTTGAGGAAGGTCATGTCTACACCCGCGACGACCTGCGCGCACTCTTCGCCATCACCGCTTCGAGCATCAACAACGGAATCTTCAAACCCGCAGCCTACGACTCCGTGTGGATCTTTGTAACCGAACACAAGACAGCCGACCGCACTCAATACGTCGACGCCTTGATCGACGACGTGTTGAACATGGAAGGCCAGACGCAAGGCGCCACCGACTACCTCATCAGGGAGCACGTCGTACGCGGCATAGAGCTGCTTTTGTTCTATCGAACGAAAAAGTACGAGCACCCCGGCGCGGGCTTCACTTACAAGGGCAAGTTTCTTTATCAAAGTGATCAAGGTTCAGGACCGACCCAATTCACGCTTCGCCAAGCTAATAGCCCAGCGCTGAGCATTCCGCTCATTGAAGCGGAGCTAGAGGATTCAGGCGAATTCGATCCTCGAAACATCATCGACGCACGCCGGAAAGTCCTTGCCTCTGTGGTGCGCCGGCAAGGCCAGACCCAGTTCAGAGCGGCACTGCTCAAGGCGTATGAGGGTAAGTGCGCCGTCACAGATTGCACTATTGAGGCGTTGCTAGAGGCAGCGCACATCGTTCCTTATCAAGGTTCCGATACCAATGTGGTCAGTAATGGTCTGCTGCTTCGCGCTGATATCCATACCCTTTTTGACCTCGGGCTTTTGTGGATCGATCCAGATAGTCGAGTTGTAAAGCTGGCTGAGGCATTGAGGGAGAGCGAATATCAAAACTGGGCGGGCAAGCCGATCTTCGTCCCGCAAAAATCATCTGACCAGCCGAGCGCGACCGCGCTCCTCTCACACATCAACTCGTTCAAATCACTGGAAAAAACGTCCGACGGGTCAGAGGCGCTAGGTAGCGACAGCCAAGCGCCCCTTGCGAATCTTGCCGAGATCCCCCACATCAAAAAGTTAGGTATGAGAGTCGCCAACGGGTGACGGTGTGCCTCGGTCGACATTTTCAGAAACGGTCTACAGCATCGGCTCTAGAGGCGCCAACCCCGTCTACGTAGGAAGAACTCAGAACAGAGATAGGAAAACTCTGGTTTTTCTCGACGACGGCTGGGCATCCAAAAACGCCGGTAGAGTCACGACCGTGATGTCGAACCGAGCCAAGGATGTGGAATGAACCGCCCGATCTTTACCACCGCGTGGGCTGCCTCGCAGCGCATTTACGACCCGTCTGATTCCGGCGGACGCTTGGCATGACTCTGCGCGTGACTGGGACGACGGTTCTGGCGCTGCTGTCGGTCTGCTATTCGATGGCCGGCGCTACCGACTCCCCGCAAGCCAGCGCTCGCACTCATGCGCAGAATTACAAAGATCTGGTTCTGGCGGCCTGCATAGCAACTGCGTACCGAGACGAAAAACAGGCTGCCGCCGATGCGGGCAGCAGTGTCAGCGCGTTGCGGGACTGGACTTATTACGACTTGGAGAAAGCGCCTGATGAGATCAGGGATCTGGTCGATCAATTCCTGTCCAGGGACTACCACAATCCATTGGCAGAACCGGAAGCCCCCGGTACCCGCTTTGATTTGCTGAAGTGCCTGGACTTGTTTCACAGCGATGAGTTGGACGGTCAGGTCAAGCGCTTGGTTATTGATCCTTAAGCCGAGCCGGGGATTGGATTTACACCGAATTTCTTATGAGCCTGCTGTCGCCTTTTGTAGCGTGGGAGTAGCCCGCTTATGCCGAGCGGGGCTTTGATCATGTTCATTAACTTCCCACCCTCCACATACCGCGCCTTCCTGCACAGTCGCTCATCCCCGCCAGGCAAGCCTCTCTGATCTCCAGCGACGATGCTACATCGAGCGCGACGCCTGTACAGCGCACTTATTAGTGCAAACTGCCTTCCATATTCTTTTGGATGTCGGCTCCAGCCATCTGTAAACTCATCAATCAGTGAGCGTCATCCTTTAATATAGCAACCAAGTATTCGGTTACGATCGTTGCTAATTGCCCCGCTGCTAGCTCCGGTGGAATCTTAGGACAACAGCACATATCACCGCTGCGCTTGTGAAAACAGACAATGCTATGAAAGGTGGGTAAAGCGTCAGTTTCATTGCCCTTGTTACGGCGTTCAACTCATGCCTCCGAAGCAAGCCCTTTGATTCATGCCAGTCAGGCCGTATGCTCATCATGAATATGGCGCCACACCGTATGACTTTTCCGGGTAACCCTAGCCCTTTAAGCATATCTTTGTTGTGTATAACCAGTGCGCTTTCAGAAAAAACCTCTTCAAGGCCTTCTAAAGTAAAAACGGTTACTACTACCACCCAAAGCAGTATCAAAGGCAGGGGCAACACTGAAGTGATTACTGCAATTTCTAGAAACCCAATTTCGATCACAAATTATGCTCATATAGAATTTCGCCTATGTACTCTCCAGGTTTTTTTCCCAACTCGCCACCACCCCAAGCGGAAACACCTCCGACAACAGCTACGCAAGCTATGGCTCCTAACCCAGCGGTAGCCGGTCCGAATAAAGCGGCACAAGGAGCGGCGGCATACCCGCGAAGTATCACTAACACTCCGCCCGCCCCCCCACCCGACCTCCTCTTTGAACAGGTAATTGTTCCTAGTCTGGCCACCATCCAAAGATCATGCCCGATATAACCAACGCAAAAAACCACAGATATAACGAAATAAACGGCGGATACAGCCAGTACTTGGTTCTCTTTGGCACACTGTGAATTTCATTTGCAAGCGCTAACCCTCTTGACACTGAAAGGCTTGGCGTCAAACAGATCCAAAATACGCTTCCACAGGTAATAATCTTACCGAACAATCCAAAGTACTTGATTACTTTCCTGTCGTGCTGAAAAAGCGAGCCATTCGCAAATAAACGTTCCAACGGCTCCGCCAGAATGTGGCACGTCACGGCAGTCCAAATCACTATTACGGGCATAGGAACCATTATCAAGCAAGCTACAACGCCTTCGGTCGTTAATTTATTCATTCAAAGTCTCGTAAATCGACTCGCCTAATAGCTCGCCCGGGTTGCTTCCTAGCTTACCCCCCGCCCAACCGCCCACCGCACTGGCTATTGCCACACATGCGGTAGTGCCAAGTCCCCTAGTCGCCGCACCAATAATCACCGCGCAGATGTGTTTGGAGAGAGCTGCTCCAGCGAACGCCCCAGCAGCGCCTCCCCCCAAACTCCCAACCAACTTCCCACCCTCCACATACCGCGCCTTCCTGGCCTACCAGACGAACGCACCTCAGCGTGCTGTGATTTCAGAATTTGAGCTCGCAATACTGCGAGGCAACTACCAGCCCAGTACATTCCAGACGCAAAATACGACCGACCAAAGCGTGCAAGCTATGAATGGCGCATATAATCTTCTTTTTAACGCCTTAGGAATGGCGAGCACTTCTTTCTCCACAACACTTCCGTCTCGGACGTAAATTCTAGGATAGAAGCAAATCGCGATAATTGCTCCGCACCGCAAAACTTTACCTGCCAAACCAAGATACTTCATCGAAGCTCTGTTTTCGATTACCAGGCGACTGCTTCCTAAAATCGCTTCTAATTGATCAACAGTTCTGTGACATACGACGATCGACCAAATTGCTAAAAATGGAGACGGCAGCATTATGACAACAAGAGTAAGATTGGCCATATTGAGTTTATTCATAAATATTCTCATAGACGATCTCACCCATTTCTTCGCCCCTCTGGCCGCCAAATTCGCCTGCCGCCCAAGTGGTTGCGCCCGTGCCGATAACTACGCACGCATTCAAGCCTTTTCCGCGAGTCAATACTCCAATAACAACTTTACAAATGCTATTTGAAATCGCCGCACTGGGTAATGCGACAATCGCACCTCCCCCCAAACTCCCAATCAACTTCCCACCCTCCACATATCGCGCCTTCCTGCACTGTCGCTCATCCCCCGCCAGGCAAGCCTCTCTGATCTCCAGCGACGTAGACGCCACGTCAAGCGCGACGCCGATGTAGCCGCCTCGTTTGATGAGGGTCGCGGCCTTCGCCACGCCCGCCACGGTGTCGGCATATCGCGCGATTTCGCCGTGTTTCAGATAGCTCTTGGTCGACAGTCCCAACATATCCTTGATGCGGCTGTTTCTGCCCAGGCCTGATCCGGTGCTGGCATAGCTGCTCAACTGGCTTTGTATCTTGGCTTGTAGCTGTGCGCGCTTCTGAAAGAAGAGCTCCCCGTTCTGAAGTTTCCCTGAGGAAAGATGGCTCTTGTACAGCGTATTTATTTCTTCAAGACTGCTTTCGATGTTTTTCAGATGTCGGGACCAGCCATCGGTGACGACGCCTGTCGCAACGGAGGTTCTCTCGAGGATATCCTGCAGGAAGTCATAGTTCTCAACGATGTAGCTGTCCCCTTCCATCCCATGGATGAGCAGCATGTGGTGCACTTCGACAGCTTTCGCCATCAGGTACGCCTCGTGGGAGGTGCAGGATTTGGTTGAGTGATCTCCGATGATGACCAGCTCACCCGCGAGCACGACGCTGTCACGTATATGCGCGTTGAGCGTATCGAACTTCGCCAGCGACTTGCCCGCCAGCGAGACGCTGGATTTCAAGCCTTGATAAGTCTGCATGCGGGGATTGATGAAACTGTACGGAACGGCCATGAACCACCTCAGGCGTATTTTTTATTGCCGATTCGGTCCCACCCGCCTGCGACGTTGCCGCCGCCGCTGCCGTCGGTGCGCTTCTGTTGGGTGTAAACGGTTTTGATCCGCCCGTAATTGAGTTTCACGATCTCAAGGGGCACGCCCGAGCTGGCGTTCTGCGTGTACTCGGAAATAATCACTTCTTCGAGGATGATTTCGAAATACTTGAGCTTCTCGGCCCCGGCGCGGTTGAGTGCGAGCCTGACTTCTTTCACATGTTCGCCTGCGCAGCAGGCTTCCATCAGCCCGCAACTGGCGCTGTCCAGGAACTTGGTGAACGTCAGATCGGTGAGTGTCGTGCGGCCGGATGAAGCGCCGCCCGCAGAACTGGCAGTGGCCGATGTACTTTGATGACTGCCGAAGTTGTACCCGGTGATTTCAATCCAGTCTTTGTGCCTTTCATCCAAAGCCTCACCACCGATCCCATCAATTTTGATGAATGCATCAAATGCCATAAAACCGCTCCGTACCGTCATTGAGAAATACTGCGGTCAGGAGTGTTCCGGTAATACAAGGCGTCGGGATGTGGGCTGGCACGCTGCACAACGTAGGATCTTTTTGAATCTGCCAGCGATATTTCCTACAGCGCTTAGGCATCATCAACCCGAACTCAAGCAAACTCCGCCCAATACCCGGAACTCAATCCATCTATTCACCCACTCACTGCGCAGAATCGCGCGAGCTCCTTGCTCGCCTGTCCCATCAAGCCAGTCAGACAAGGTGATGACCATGATGCCAAACGTCTCCAATGCCGCCTCAATCCGGCACAATCTAGGCGTTTCAACTGCAGCGGCGGCGAGTGAGTTCAAGTCGATCGACTCGGTCGGCCACTTCCTCGGCAAAGGAAGCCAGAAGGACGTTTACCATTCTCGGCAGAATGCCGCGCAGTGCATTTGTCTGATCCGGCCAGGCACGACCGGAACTATCGCGGAGGGCGACTGCGCGGCTAAAGAGCTGGAAATGACGAAGAAGCTTAAGGACTTCGGATTTCCGGTCGTCGATGCACATGAGTTGGTCACGCATGACGGCAAGGTGGGTCTGTCGAAAGACTATATCCACAACGCCCTGGATTCGGAGGATGTCATCAATCGTCGCAAGCCCATGCCTGAGGACTTGGCGTTCAATAAGAATGTGTTGAAAGACTGCGACGAGATTATATCCAGATTGAGAAACCACGATCTGCACATTGAAGACTTGCAGTTCATTATCGACGGGCATGGTCGGGTGCGAATCAATGACCCAAGGGATGTGATCAGATCATCGCCGGAAAAGAGCATCGACAAAGTGCGCCAGTTGCGAGCCCTTGCATTGGAGAACACGTTGGTCGACAGCGACAGCGACTGAACCGTAAGGCATGCGAGGGAGTGAGTGACCTCAATGAAGCGGGTCACTCACTCGTGCGCGCCAATCACTTACGCAACACGCTGACGTCAGCGCAGTGCCAAAAAGCAAAGCGGCATCAACCCTTCGAGCGCGCTCGATACGCCTGAACCATGTCTTTGGTGACGTCTTCCTTGAAGCACAGTGGCGAGTATCCCCCCGCGCGGTTGTAGGCGCTGCGTTTGCCGCAGCGGCTGCCATTGCGAGCCGAGTTGTAAGGACATGGGCAGTTGCCGGGGTAGGAAGAGATCGAATCTTCGATGAGAATCTGGGCGATGGCGGCGTCGGTGAGGCGCGCGTCCTTCGCGGAAACGGTGAAAGCACTGAGCAGTGCGAGGGCTGCGATGAAGCTGATTCCTACCTTGGTCATGGCTGTTCCTTAGCTGTACGGACGGAAATTCCGCCAACGTTTTACCATGACATCAATAAGCCACTATCATGCTTTTTTTCTATAGAATGACGGCGTTTTCCTGCTATTACAGACGAGCCTTCTGACAGACGTTTCTCTGAATGTCAGAGGTCGTTTATGAGGGTCACGCTGCAAGCATCGCTAGACCTAGAGTTCTGCTGCGTTATTGATCACCTTCTCTCTCAGGATTTGTAACAGACCACGGATATGGCCAAGAAAACCTCTGCTGTCGAAGCGTTCATTTTTCTCGCAAGCAAATTGCCCTGGTGGGCGAGCATCGCGCTCGCCGCTGCCTCGGGAATGTACCTCCACGCCCTTGCCACCGCTGCCCCGCCGACGATGAGTGACGTTCGACATATCGATACGGTGCTGACTCACTCGGTACTCAGCGGACTGGCGACGTTCGGGCAGTTTTTTGTGCCGGTGATTTTTGTGGCGGGCGCGGTTGCCTCGATCTTCAGACGCCGCAAACGCAGCCATCTTTTGAATTCAGTGAGCACGGCAGGCGGTCATACCCTGCTGACCATCAGCTGGCACGATTTCGAGCTGGTGGTAGGTGAAGCCTTACGGCGCCGTGGTTATGCCGTGCTGGAAACAGGTGCGAACGGACCTGATGGCGGCGTGGATCTGGTTGCGCGCAAGGATGGCGAAACGTATCTGGTGCAATGCAAGCAGTGGCGCTCGATACAGGTCGGCGTGCCGGTGGTGCGTGAGCTTTACGGCGCGATGGCGGCGGAGGGCGCGGTAGGCGGTTTCGTCGTGACCAGTGGGACGTTTTCCAAACCAGCGCGCGCATTTGCCTCGGGACGCAACGTGCAGCTGATTGACGGCGAGCAGTTAAAGCTGTGGATTGCCGAGACGAAGAAGCGTCAACCGCCGCCTCGCCCGGAGGCGACCGCCGAATGCGTTGAACCAGCAGTTAAGCCAGCAGTTGAGCCAGCGGTTGAGGCGTCGACGGCCAAGGTAAAGCCGCCGGAATCAGTGGCTGACGTGGTCGAGCCGACAGCGCCGGCTTGCCCGTTTTGTAAGAAGACGATGGTGACGAAACGGGCGCGCACCGGGAAAAACGCCGGCGGGCACTTCTGGGGATGCGTCGATTATCCGGAGTGCCGGGGGATTCGGCCACAGTTCCCGGCGATGAAGGTGCGGCAATGAAGGGTTTGCCCATAGGCATAATCTGATTAATTCCCTCCTCTGCACATAACATTTTTTCTAAAGAATCTTTACCTGGGTTTCATTTGATCCGGCGTCGCTGTGTTCTTACAGTGGCGTCACCTGATCGAACTTGCACGAGCAAGAAGGTTAATTCAAATGCTTAAATCCATCGGTATTGCCAGCGCACTTATTCTTTCCTGTTTATGGGTTGCTCCTTTCGCAATGGCTGAAGAGTCCCCAGCGTTTGTGGCGCGTAACGAAGCGCTGCACGCGAGCTTCGAGCAGCACGAAGAGGCCTTGGCCGGCAAGGCCAGGGAGCAGGACAAGACTCAGCAAGCCTCGACTTACAACCCACAAGCGGAGAACGCCAAACATACCTGACCTGTACGTTGATTCATCGTGTCGTTTCTGCTGTTTCTCCGCGTCGTTGCTCCCGGCGTGGGGCCTCAAAGCTCCAAACTTCAGCCGCTGACCCCAGCGGCTTTTTTTCGATTCAACCAAACATGATTTATATCCTGGCTACTTTTACAAGTTGCCAAAAACGAAGCCTGTCCCCAATAAGACCGACTGCAAATCCCTCGATAACGGCAGAGCATTCAAATGATGCCCGTAGCAGGCAGGCGCCCCTGTCAGGCAAAATGCCGACCCTATGTAGGACTCAGCCGCCAAAGGGGTAGGAATGCGCCTGTTCAGATTTAAGACTGCCTTGATTTGCCTCGCGCTGGCGATGAGTGTCGGGGCGGCCGGCGTGCAAGCCGCGACCGACACGCAGGGGTCGTCCAAGTCGTCGAAGACCGCGCATTCTTCCAAAACGACGAAGTCTTCGAAGACCTCCAAACCTGCCAAGTCGACGAAAAAACCAACCAAACCTACAGGTCAGAAAGTCTCGATGCTGGGCGGCAAGTTCCTGTTCTATCTGCCTAAGGACTACGTCAAAGGGCCGATGGAGGAGATCGACGACAAGGCCAAGGCCGCTGGCGTGACCGGTTCGCTGTACATGAACAAGCCCGCGAAGCGCGTGGTGATCATCACCGAAACGCCGCTGCCGGACGGTAAGTCTGTTCCTTCCAACGATGGCGAAACGCTGGACAACATCATTGCCGAAACGCTCGTTCAGCAGCAGTCCAGTTACCGTGATTTCAAGAAGCTCGGCGAGAAGAAGATGGTCAGAAAAGGCCTCGGCCTTCGTCAGCTGGATATCGCGGGCGGCGTGGAAGGCGGCAATGTCCTGAGCACCACGCTGACTGCCGCCTCCGGAACGCGCACTGCAATGGTCAATGTCATTTCGCTCGCCAAGGACGCTAAAGCGCACGCGCAGCTGATCAAAAACCTGACCGGGAGCAAGTGAGCGGCCTGTCTGAAGGACGCGCCCCCTGCGGACACCGGCTGCAAGAAGCCATGTCCGTCGGGGTATTCAGATGGATGTGCAGGCTGGATGAAGCAATAGGGTCTACGCTCTGCCCATCCGATCAGCCTGATTCGTCCTCAGGCGACGACCGGCGATGCGAAATGGACGAATAGTGGCAAATCGCTCTTCCTTCCCTTCAATCGGCAAGCGACACTCTGGGTCATTGGTCGTGGCCGATGTTTCAATCCGGACGCTGTGTCATCACCCGGTGAAGAGCTATGAGCACCTCAAGCCACAAAGGTCTTTCATTCGCCCGGCGTCTGCATCTGCCGCGCAGCGTTGGCCTGGGCATGGGTTTCTTCACCGTGGCCGCCGCGTTATACCCTTCTCATCCACCCATATGGGTCTGGGTGCTGATGGTGCTGCACGGCTACGTCTGGCCACATTTGGCGTATCTTCTCGCCTGCCGTTCCGACGAGCCCTACAAGGCTGAGCGCCGCAATCTGGTTTATGACTCGCTGGCCGGTGGTTTCTGGGCTGGCGCCATGGGGTTGAATCCGCTTCCTGCAGTAGCAGCTCTATCGATGCTGGCCATGAACAACATCGCCGCTGGCGGCCCGCGAATGCTGGCGATCGGCTCGGTTGCGCAGGCCAGCGGCGCGCTGCTGGCGTACTGGATTTTCCGTCCGGACCTGTTTCCGGCCGTCACTCAGATCCAGATGTACGCCTGCCTGCCGATGCTGGTGATTTATCCATTGGCGATTGGTTGGCTGTGCTACCGCGTCGCGGTGCAGCTCTCCAATAGCAAAAAGGCGCTGGAGAAGCTGAGCACGACCGACAGCTTGACAGGTCTGATGAACCATGGCGCCTGGAAGGATCTGCTGACGCTGGAATTCAACAAGAGCCGGACGCTGGACAGGCACAACAGCGTTGCACTGATCGACATCGATCACTTCAAAACCATCAATGACACCTACGGCCACATTATCGGCGACAGCGTGCTCAAGCAGTTGAGCAACGCCCTGTCAGCCAACCTGCGGGAAACCGATCTGGCCGGACGCTATGGCGGCGACGAGTTTTGCGTGATCCTGCCCGACACCTCACTTGCGCAAGCCACCGACATCCTCGAGCGCCTGCGCCGCACGGTGAACGAACACTCCCACGCCGCCCTCCCCGACCTTAAATTGAGCCTGAGCGTCGGCATCGCCGCTTACGGCGCCCATCTGAACGATGCGGGCATGTGGCTGCATGAGGCCGACATGGCGTTGTACAAAGCCAAAAGCACCGGGCGCAACCGGGTGACATCGGCGCCGCCCGGCGTAAGGGCCTGTGAATCAGCAGATGCCGAACTTGAGTGAATCAGCGTCGGAGGCGAGCGAGGGTCTGGCAGCGCGAGGGAGTGACACTGTCGTTGAACTCGAACTACTCGCGCTGCACCATCACACACTGGAGAAGGCTCTGCATTTTCGACGCCTGCAGCCCGGCCTGTGCCTGAGTTCGGTCAGTCTGCGCAGCGCTGGGTCAGCTTGAGCAACTCGACTGGCGACACCCTCTCCAGCAACACAACCAGGCTGTCGCTCAGCGTCAAAGGGCCGTACAGCCCTTCTTCGCGGTCCAGATGCGCTTGCTGGACTTCGCGATAAGCACCGGGATAGATGCTTTTTTCGATGGGCAGCAGGCGGTCGAAATGCTCCAGCAGGCCTCGGAAAACAATGCGCCGCTCCACCACGCCGCGGGTGGTGGCGATCAGTTTGATGAAGAAATCCGAATCGCTCTGGCGCATGGCTTCATACGCGGCATAGCGCTCCACCAGCGTGTACGCGCCGGTTTCATCGAACACCACACAACACAGCTCATGGCGCGTACGGCCGCTGAACGGATTGACGACCGCGCCGCGTCGATTGCTCTGCGCCAGAGCGAAGGCCACTGCGCGCTCCGCCTCCTGTAGACGCTGCGGGTTGTCGAGCCAGGTCAGGTCGTCAAGCGCCGGCGCCTGCCGCCCCAGCCGCTCGACCTCTGCACTGAAGGTGGCGAACAGGCCCTGCGGACCGAACCATTGCTTGTGAAGTGCAGTGAGCTGATCTCTGGATAGCGCGGCCTGCTCCTCTACCAGCCGGTCGAACTCAACCGCGACCCCGACGTGATCAGGTCGCGAACGAAGCGCAGCCGAAGGCTGTGAGGTGGCGCTTTGAAGTGTCATCGGATCGTTCCTTTTTGTTGTTCAACTGTTGTTCGGCAGCATTGTTATGGCCGCGCTATCAATCGTCCTGCTTCGCCGCGCCCTGCTGGCGAAGCCTCTCGGCCAGGCAGCCTTCAGCGCAATATTTTCCATTGCAGGTTTCCCCAGCCATCCCGGCCGCATTCTTTCCCTTGCCATAACGTTGACTGACACCGCGTAAAACAAATAACGCAGCCGAAGTATCGCTCGACATCTGATTCATGATCTTTCCTGCCAATCCATTGATGCATGCGAGTTGCAACTTCACAGGCACGCGCCCGTATCGACCCAAATAATTGCGGGCGTCGCAATACTTATAAATGCTCAGTCTTCAATCGGTTTTATTATGCGCGCCTCGCTCGGCGATACAATCCGTCAAATGTAGGGGTGCAGGGGTTTTCTTTTTACGCAGCCCGGGCACGTGCAGCGCCATTAACTGCGCCCGGTTTTTGACCTCGTTTTTCTTGAGCAGCGACGAGACATGGTCCCGCGCCGTGTAATCACTGATGCCCAGCCGCTGGGCGATGTCCTTGTTGGTGCAGCCCAGCAGCACCAACTGCAGGACTTCCCGCTCTCTGGGCGTCGCTCTGCTCGATCGTTTTCGCTTGCGGTCTTGTTCCATCATCTGCCTGCAATAACCCCCGTTAGTTGCCGTCCCTGGCGTTGCTCAGCTCATCGGCACTGATACAATTTTATTGAGTTGAGTTTTTCGAGCGCGCACAACTTCGACTGACGAACCAGGCGAAGGGTTAATAATAAGCACAACGAAAGTAACTATTCCTACAGCATGCAGGGACACTTCCTTGATGGCTGACCAATTATCGCCCGCACAATAATTAATTCCTGGCGAAAACCAAGTTCGGCACAGACATATAGAGACAGCTTGTATAGACAGGCACGATGATACTTACGAATGATAATTACAATCATCTGTTACAAATCAGGGCGTGGCATCACTGTGTTCACGCGCCCGGCGACCGGACCGGAAAGTCCGGAGCGCTCCGGGCGGCTGCAGAACGATGAATACGTTTCAGGACGAAGGTTGAGCAAACAGCATCGCGGCGCGATCGCGGATTTCATCGGGAGTGAGGTCTTCCTTGTGCGTGCCGATGAACCACAGATGCCCGAACGGATCGCGCACGCTGCCGCTGCGGTCGCCGTAAAACATGTCCTGGACCTCGCTGACCACTGTCGCGCCCGACTCCACGGCGCGCTTGAATTGCGCGTCGACATCAGCGACGTACAGGTGCATGGCGAACGAGGTTTTGCTGCCGGGTTCAGGGCTGACGAAGCCACCCTGATCGCAAGGCTCGGCGAGCATCAGGCGAGAGTCGCCGATTTGCAGTTCGGCGTGACCGACCTTTCCGCCCGGCCCGTCCAGCCGGAACATTTCCTGGGCATCGAAGGCTTTTTTATAGAACTCGATAGCTTGGTCGGCGGGCGAAACGCCCATGTACACGGTCAGGCTGTGCTGGCCGTCGGGGATAGGTTTGACGCTCATGGCAGGCTCCAGAGGCTTAAGCCTTCACAGCTGGTTGCGGTGCGGCGCAGGTTCGCTCACCCGATGACCGCCGCGCGCGGTCGCCGGCGGGAAGCGCCGTGCCTTGCGGCCGCGCCATCCCGCCTTGTCTGAAACCTGCTCCACCGATCAAGCGTAGTTCTGCCAGAGCAATCGTCCGGGTTGCCCGACGATCAGTTGCCTGACTGCGCCACCATCACGTCGTCCACCTGCATGCCCTTGCGCATGCCGAAGAACATCGCGGTCAGCAGGCCGACCGACCCCATGATCACGCAATAGCCGACGCAGACCCATGGGCTCCAAGGCATTAGCGCGATCAATGCCAGCGGCGTGGTGCTGGCCCAGAGCGCGTAGCTGACGTTGTAGGTAAGTGAGATACCGGAGACGCGAATGTTCGCCGGGAACAGTCCGACCATGACCGATGGCACGACGCCGACGATGCCGCAGGCCAGGCCCGCGACGGCATAGGCCAGGCCCACGGGCAGCCACTGGATGACCAGACTGGCGTACAGCAGACCGACGCCAATCGGCAGCAGCAGGCTGTACAACACGACGCCGCGCCAGGCGCCGATGCGATCGACCAGCCTGCCGGCCAGCACACAGCCGATGTTCAGAAACACGATGCCGACACTGCTGAGCGCGAACGTGTCGCCAGGGCTCATGCCGAAGCGCTGTTGCATCACCGTCGGCGTGATCACCACCAGCGTCACCACCGCAGAGGTCAGCACACAGGTCAGCAACGCCGCTGGCAGCAACGACTGGCGATGTTCACGAATCACTGCGCGTAGCGGCAGCTCGGTCATGCCTTGACGCTGGGCATGCAACGCCATGAAGACAGGGGTTTCGCTCAGCCAGCGACGCAGCCAGACGCCAATCACACCGAATACGCCGCCCAGCAGAAACGGGATTCGCCAGGCGAAATCGAGGATTTCTGCGTGGGTGAACACTCGCGCAAGCCAGGTGGCCGTCAGCGCGCCGATGAGATAGCCGAAGGTGAGCCCGGCCTGCAGCACCCCCAAGGCGTAGCCGCGGTGGCCTTTGGGCGCATGTTCAGCGACGAACACCCAGGCGCTCGGCACTTCGCCCCCCACGGCTGCCCCCTGCAGAATGCGCAATGCCAGCAGCACCAGTGGCGCCCAGTAGCCAATTTCGGCGTACGTCGGCATCACGCCGATCAGCAGGCACGGCAGCGCCATCATCAGAATGCTCAGACTGAACACCCGCTTGCGCCCCAGCTTGTCGGCGAAATGCGCCATCAGGATGCCGCCCAGCGGACGCGCCAGGTAGCCCGTGACGAAGATGCCGAAGCTTTGCAGCAGGCGCAGCCACTCGGGCATTTCAGGGGGAAAAAACAGCTGGCTGAGCGTCAGGGCAAAGAAAACGAAGATGATGAAATCATAGATTTCCAGCGCCCCGCCCAATGCCGCCAAGCCCAGGGTCTTGTAGTCGCCCCGGTTGATCGGTTGTGGACGTGGTCGAAGAATGGCTGTCATGAAAGACCCCAAATCACAGGTTGAAACGGCAGTTAAGTGCGACAAAGGCGCGCAGGATAACAAAGCTTACAGATTGAGGGCGGTTGGCAGACGGCTGACGTGACGCCACTTGCGTCCGATCACAGGGTGTATGCGCCGGGAGTCGTGCCGAATTGGGCGCTGAAGGCGCCGATAAACGTGCTGACACTGTCGTAGCCCAGGCGCTGCGCGACGCGGTTGACGCTGTCGCCTTGCGCGAGCAGTTCCAACGCGCGCTTCATTCGCGCGACGATGCGCCACTGCACCAGCGACATGCCGGTTTCCGCGCGAAAGTGCCGGGTCAGGCCGCGCCGCGACATCCCGGTCCGCCGGGCCCAGTCGTCCAGGCTCAGTTTATTGGCAGGATCGGCCACGATCGTCAGCGTCATTCCCACCAGATGCGGACTGCTGGGCATCGGCAGAAACAGCGGCTCGGCAGGAGAAATTTTCAACTCGTCGAACAGGACTTCCAGCTGACGATGCTGCGGCGGTGTGAGTTCGCCAGCGCTGTGCTCGATCAGCGCGCCGCTCCAGCCGCCGATGCGTTCCAGCAAGGCGTGGGACAACGACGTCATGTCAAAAACCGTGGGAGTGGTGGGAAACAGCGGGCAGAGGTCGGGGCGCAGGTAGATCATCCACCCTCTGGCGGCCTCATGGATCCGCGCGGCATGGGCAACGCCCGGAGGAATCCAGCCGATGCGACGCGCCGGCACGACCCAACTGCCGGTGTCGAGCTCGGCCGTAATCACGCCTTCCCGGACAGCCCACAACTGGCCTTCACGGTAACGGTGCAGGCTGTCTTCGCTGCCCGACTGCAAGGGCGCATTGACCAATACGGGTCGGCCGTCCTGGATGCGACGTTGCAACGGGTACTGTGCTGTCATGGCCCGATTTCCCGGTTGAGAGGCTTGCCGACGTTAGCAAGCCAGAAGGACCGTTGCCAGTAACACGACAGGTTTTCCGCGCTCGCTCAGTGAACGGAATGGGCTGGTAATGCCCGCTCCATGTACAGACTGCGCAATGTAATGCCGCTGGGGTGTTCGTAGGGCTCGTCACGAATCGCCACAAAGCCCATCGCGCGATAAAAGTCGGCGGCGTTGAGCGACGCGTAGAGATGAAGCCGGGTGAAGCGCTCTTCGGCGGCAATGGCTTCCAGCGCGTGCATCAGACGTCGCCCGATGCCCTTGCCGATCAGTCCGGGTTCTACGAACAAGGCGACAACCTCGCCGCTCTGCCGGTCGAGAATGCCGTAGCCGAGCCACTGGCCGTCCTCTTCGGCGATGACGGCGCATCCGGTGGCAAGCAGCCGCAGATAAGACTCAGGCGGCGGCGAAGCGCTCCAGACGTCGATCTGTTCGGGAGAATAATGACTGGCACACACCCTGCGCACGGCCCGCGTACGCAGCGCCCACAACAACGGAATATCGGCGATGCTGCCTTTTTTCAACTCGATCATCTTCGCTCCTCGCCCTCAAGACCCACGAACCGCCCTGTCCATGTAATGCCACCGCTCAGGCGACAGAATGCGCTAATGAGCTTACGGGCGAAAGCGCCGAGCTCGGATCTTGAATCAGGGGGAATGATCTTTCGCGGGCGACGCAGCCGTTTTGTGGGGAACAGCTCGATTTCTGACAACGCCGCAGCCCTGTGAGGAAAAGATCCATTCCCACAGCGCACATGACCTGTAGGAACGAGCTTGCCCGCGAAGGCGTCATTCCGACCAACACATCTCCACCGGATGCAACCGGCCTCTTCCCGGCTAAAGCCGGTCCTACGGGCGCTACGGGCTTTTCGTAGGACCGGCTTCAGCCGGGAAAGCGTCGGGCGTCAGGCCGTTGAATAGAAGGCGCTATGACCAAGCTCACGCCCACAAGGATCTCCGGGCATACCCGAATTATCTTCCCAGACACGAATCCTGCAGGAGCGCGCTTGCCCGCGAAGGCGGCATTCCGACCAACACATCTTTACCGGATGCAACCGGCCTCTTCCCGGCTAAAGCCGGTCCTACGGGCGCTGCGGGCTTTTCGTAGGACCGGCTTCAGCCGGGAAAGCGTCGGGCGTCAGGCCGTTGAATAGAAGGCGCTATGACCAAGCTCACGCCCACAAGGATCTCCGGGCATTCCCGAGTTCTCTTCCCAGACACGAATCCTGCAGGAGCGCGCTTTCCCGCGAAGGCATCATTCCGACCAACACATCTCCACCCGATCTGTCTCTGCCGGATGAACTGTCATCACCCTCGCTCCGCCTCAGAAACTGACGGTCGCTGACAGGCGGGCCGTGCGGGGGGCGCCGAGGAAGATGTAGTCGTCGCCCAGGTATTCGCCCACGTCGCGCCAGTAGCGTTTGTCGAACAGGTTGTCGACGGTCAGCCGGAACACGGTGTCGTAGCCGTCGATGCGGGTGCTGTAGCGGCTGCCGGCATTGAACACTGCATAGTCGTCGACCTTCACCGAGCCTTCCCGGTTGGCGTACTTGCTTGAGCTGTACTGCATGCCGCCGAGCAGCGCGAGTCCCGGAATCGGCAAGCTGTAATCGGCGAACAGGCTGCCGCGCACTTTCGGCACGTTGATCGCCTGGTGGCCTTCGTACGCGGCGGTGCCGCTGTCCTCCACGCGCGCGCGGATGGCCGCGACGCTGGCGGCGATCTGCAGCTGCGAAGTCAGCCAGCCGTTGGCGCTCAGCTCCAGACCGGTGTTCTTCTGCTGGCCCTGCTGGACGAACACCGAACTGATGCCGTCATCATTGGGCCTGGAATACTGGTACGCCTGGCGCGTCTGGAACACCGCCGCGGTGAAGCTCATCCGGCGCCAATCGTACTTGACCCCGGCCTCGAGCTGACGGGAGATCGTCGGCGCCAGAATTTCGCCCGCGTTGGAATCGAACACCGACGCCGTGCCGCCCAGCGAGAGGCCTTTGCTGTAACTGGTGTAAAGCGAAACGTTGTCGACCGGTTTGTAGATCAGCGCGGCCTGCGGCAGGAAAATCGAGCGCTGCGTGTGACGATTGTCGCTGCCGTCGTCGTTGTACGCTTTTTCATCGAGGCGCACCTGCCGCCCACCGATGACGGTCTGCCAATGCTCATCGAAATGGATGCGATCCGTGGCGAACAGGCCGTACTGACGGCTGTCCAGACGCCGCTCGGTATGCCCGACTGGCAGGTCCGACGGATCGAGCGTCTGCGGCGTGTCGTGGATATTGCCCGAGCCCACGTATTCGCTGAAATACGGCCGGGTGTCCACAGTGCGGCGAAACGCGCTGGTGCCGAATGTCAGCTCATGTTTGAGCCAGGCAGTGTTGAACAGCCCGCTCATCGACGCCTCGACTTCGTCGTTGCGTCGGGTGTCGTCGGGGCTGCGGAAGTCGTAGATGTCGTAACCGCCGCCTGGGGTGAAATGCCCCGTTACCGGTTTGCTCGGGCAGTCGCTCTGGAAATAGCAGCCGTAAGCGAACGCGCTGTAATCGTCGATCACCACGCGGCTGCGCGAGGCGCTGAGGCTGGCCTTCCAGTCATCGTTGAAGCGGTACTCGTAACGGCCGCTCATGTTCAGCGAGTCGATGCCGACCGGGTTGGACCAGCTCTGATAGCCGAGCAACTTGCGCGGCGAGGCGTCGTGAGGCAGCTCGGTGCCGCCCAGCAGTTGATAGCCCGGCACCGATCGCTGCTCTTTGGTCTGATACTCGACGTCCAGCTGCAGCGTCGACTGATCGTTGATGTTCCAGTCGAACGCCAGCGAGGCGAAATCGCGCTTGCCGTCAGCATGCTCGACATACGAGCGAATGTCTTCGTGGGCAACGTTGGCGCGCAGGCCGAACTGCTTTTCGTTGCCGAACCAGCCACCCACATCCGTCGCCAGGTAGCGCTCGCCATGTTCGTTGGTGGAGACGGTCACCGAGCGCACGTCTTCCGGGCGCTTGGTCTTGTAATTGACCACGCCGGCAGGCTCGGAAACCCCGCTCTGCAAGCCCGACAGCCCTTTGAGCAGTTCGACCTGCTCCTTGTTTTCCAGCGCCACGTTCTGCTCGCCCGTGATGCTGCGGCCGTTGATGCGGTAGCTGTTGGCGGCGTTCAGAGAGAACCCGCGGACGACGAAGTTCTCGTAGTAACCCACCGGCGCGTAGCTGTCGCCCACCGAGGCATCGTTACGCAGCACCTCGCTGAGCAGCCTGGCCTGCTGATTCTTGAGCATTTCCTGACTGAACACCGAAATCGAGGCGGGTGTATCGATCAAGGGCGCCTCGTTGAAGCCGCCGACCGACGCGCTGCCAGCTTGATAAACCGACTCCAGTTCGCCTGACACATTCAGCGCATCGAGCGTCAGCGGTTCGGCCTCCTGCGCGGCCAGCCAGGGCGATGCGAAAGCGATGCTCAGCGGCAACAAGCGACGCGTGAAGCCTGCGACAGGGCGGGACGGGGTGTTCATCGGCGGCGGAATTCCTGGTTGATAGCGGTCGGCGGTGAACGACGCGCAGGCGAATCGGCGGCGCATCTTTTACGTTCTGCGCCGGTTTTTTACAACCTCGATATAAACCTCGCACGCGCCTCGAAATGTCGGGGCAGCCTCCTTTACACTCCGGGCTTACCTCTTCATGGACGCTCCCCTATGACGCCCTCGCTGCTCCTGGCCGTGCTCGCCTCAGGCTTCATCTACGCCATTTCGCCAGGCCCCGGCGTGCTCGCCGTGTTCGGCATCGGCGCGTCCAGAGGGCGCCGCGCCGGGGCGGCCTTTCTGTGCGGGCATTTGCTGGGCGATGTGATCTGGTGCAGCACGGCGCTTGCCGCGATCATCGGCGCCAGGGTGATCGGGACGACGGCGTTCGACGTGCTCGGGCTCATAAGCGGGGTATTTCTGTTCTGGCTCGGCTGGCGTGCCCTTCGCGCCAGACGCAGCAGCGACGACCCGACCAAAGCGCCGGCGCGGCAGCCTTTCTGGCACGGCATCATGTTCGGTCTGACCAACCCGAAGGCGTACCCGGTGGCCGTCGCGACCTTCACGGCTCTGCTTTCCAGCCGCGCCGACATGCTCAACTGGTCGATGTTGCCGCTGCTGATCCTGATCAGCACGCTGGGCGGCATTGTGGCGTACGGCATCATCGTCGGCGTGGTCGGCGCTCGCCACGTGCAGTCGGTCTATCAACGGCACGAACTGACCATCACGCGGCTGTGCGGCGTGATGTTCATCGGTTTCGCGATCAATGCGCTGATGCATGCCGTACCAGGGCTTCTGCCGCGCAAGCCCTGATCAGGCGCTTACTGCGCCAGGCCAACCTTCAACAACTTGCCGTCGTCTTCGTCCGTCAGTACGTAGAGATAGCCGTCCGGGCCCTGGCGCACATCGCGAATGCGCGACTTCAGCTCGCCGAGCAATCGCTCTTCGTGCACCACTTTGTCGTCCTTGAGCTCCAGCCGGATCAACACCTGAGCCGACAGCGCGCCGATGAACACGTTGTGGTCCCACTGTTTGAACCGGTCAGCGTCATAGAACGCCATGCCGCTGATGGCCGGGGATTTTTCCCACACATGGAACGGATTCTTCACGCCCTCGACGATCTTGCCTTTGGCCTCGGAAATAGGCTGGCCGGTGTAATCGATGCCGAACGTGGAGATCGGCCAGCCATAATTCGCGCCCCGTTCGATGATGTTGATTTCATCGCCGCCCATGGGCCCATGTTCATTGGTCCACAGCGTCCCGCTCCATGGGTTGAGCGCCGCGCCTTGCTGATTGCGGTGGCCATAACTCCAGATTTCCGGGCGCACGTTCTTCTGGCCGACGAAGGGGTTGTCCTTGGGCACCGTGCCGTCGGGGTAAAGCCGCACGATCTTGCCCTGCAGCTTGTCCAGATCCTGCGCGGTCGGCCGGTTGTTGTTCTCGCCCAAGGCAATGAACAGGTAACCGTCCCGGTCAAACACGATGCGCGAACCGAAGTGATTGCCCACCGACAATTTCGGCTGTTGCTGGAAAATCCGCGTGAAGTTTTCCAGCTTGGTCATGTCCTCGGACAGTCGCCCGCGCCCCGCAGCGGTGCCGCCGGTTTTGCCATCGCTGCCCGCCTCGGCGTAAGTCAGATAGACCATCCGGTCCTTGTCGAAATCAGGGGACAGCTCGACATCCAGCAGCCCGCCCTGGCCCTGCACCCAGACCTTCGGCACACCGGAAATCGGTGCTGACAGCTTGCCGTCAGGTGCCACGCGCCGCAGGCTGCCGGTGCGCTCGGTCACCAGCATGCCGTTGTTGCCGGGTAAAAATGCCACGGCCCACGGATGCTGCAACCCGCCGACGACTTCATCCACGGTCAATGTGCCCTCTTCGCTCTGATAAGTGGCTGCCGACGCGTGCATCGACAGGCCAAGCAAGGCGCACGCACTCACACTGGCAATCAGGGTCCTGCGGATCAACGAGCTATGCATCATGGGCAATTCCTTTTCGGCGGGGAGCGGAAGTGGCGGTCACGGTCATCGTTTTTCATTGAACGCGGCGCGGTGCGTCGGTGGTAGGCGCCGCAGGCGCAGGCTGGCGCGCCGGGTAGCCATTGCCGATGCCGCCGTTTTCGAGGGTGGGCGGCCGCGGCTGAACTGGCCGTAAATCAGGGCCGCGCATGCCGGGCGTAATCGACTGGGTGCCCTGGCGGCTGTTAGGGTTGGCGCGGCGGATGGCGCCATTGTCCGGCGTCGTGTTCGATCGGCCAGGGTAGTTGGCCGCAGCCAGTTGCAAGGATGCATCCGCCCCGCGCTCAGCGGCGTGCGCGGCACCGGCACTGAGCAAACCAGTCAGGGAAAACATCACGAGGCGTCGCAGGAAACTGTTCATCGGTTATCTCATGTGGAAGGGCGATCGAATGAGTCACGATTCCGGTGTTTGATGACGATCGAGCGCGTAGGTTCGCGCCGCACGGGTGGCCTAGCAACGCGTAGGACGATTCGCTTTGTAACAAGACTAGTCTGTCGCCGGGGGATGGGCAGTCGGTCGGCTGCTGCACAAATCTTCCAGACCGGACCGTCCGCTGTTGATAAGGTAAGCAGCGATGGCAACGTACTCACCGCAGCGTGCGGTATCGACCGGATGCGCTGTGCTGTCCGTTTCGCCCAGCCGTTCCCCTCAGGAGCCCCCGATGTCTGACCGCAACTGGATCGATCTCAGGCAGGACGCGATGTCCGGCATCGAGACCGTGCGCGCGCATTTCGAGGGCCACGCCTACGACCCGCATTGGCACGACAGCTATCTGGTCGGCATCACCGAACAAGGGGTGCAGCAATTCAATTGCCGACGCCAGCAGTACAACAGTACGCCGGGCAAAGTCTTTCTGCTCGAACCCGGCGACATCCACGATGGCCACGCCCCCGATGCAGGCGGCTTCACCTATCGCACGCTTTACCTTGATCCCGCCTGGCTTGATCGCGAACTGCGCGCGCAGTTCGAGGAAGCGCCGGACAACGCCAGCCTGAGCTTCGCTGAAACACTGGCCGAGGACAGCCACCTGGCCGTCGCAACGGCGAATGCCTTCGAAGCCATGCACCATGACGAACTGCGCATCGTGCGCCAGACCGCTCTTGATCAGCTGTTGTCGAGCCTGACCGGCCATCTGCGCTGGCGCACGTTGATCACGCCCGATCCGCGCCTGCCGCTGGTGGCACAAAGGGCTCGCGATTACCTGCACAGCCACCTGCATCAGGACATCGGCCTGGATGATCTGGCCCGCGCCACCGGCGTGGACCGCTTCCGCTTGAGCCGTGCGTTCAAAGCAGCGTTCGGCATGGCGCCCCATGCGTACCTGATTCAATTGCGCCTGACCCGCGCCAGACATTTGTTGGCCCGCGGCGAACTGCCAGTCAGCGTCGCAGCGGCACTCGGTTTTTCCGACCAGAGCCACATGGGCCGCTGGTTCCAGCGCGCTTACCGCATGACCCCGGCGGACTACCGCAGGCGTTGCTCAAATCTTCCAGACTGACGACCCGGGCGGCAGCGATCATCGATTCATGATCAATAACTGCCGAGTGGTCCCATGCAAACCTTGCTTCCTTTTCTGCTGTTCGCCTTCGTCGCGTCAATCACCCCCGGCCCGACCAACATTCTGGTGCTGACCAACAGCTCGCGTCACGGCATGCTGCGAACCCTGCCTATCGTGCTGGGCGGCTGCGCCGGTGCGGCGCTGCTGGTGTTGCTGGTCGGCACGGGCCTTGGCGACCTGCTGGCACGTCATCAGGCGATACAGACGGCGATGTCGTGGACCGGCATTCTCTGGTTGACCTGGCTGGCGTGGCAAATTTTCCGGGCACCCGCCGAAGCGGTCGAGCCTGATCGCACCAAAGGCACGCCGCAACTCGGCCTGTGGGGCGCGGCCAGCCTGCAGGTGGTCAACCCGAAAACCTGGATGATGGCACTGGCCGTGGTCAGCGTGTTTGCCGGAACCGGCGCCGACCGGATGCTGCAAGTGATGTGGCTGTCGCTGGTATTTTTTCTCGTGTCGGTCCCATGCCTGATCGTTTGGGCCTACGTGGGCGTAAGCGCGGCGAAATTGTTCCGCTCGGCGCGCAGCATGAAGCGCTTCAATCAAGCCATGGCGCTGTTATTGCTGGCCTCCGCCTGGCTGACGCTGGTGATGTGAGGCGCACTGGCGGGCGTGTTCTAATGCCAGCTTTCAATGCCGATCAGGACGCAAGATGGCGCCTTTCTACGATGCACGCGGCAATATCTACGCCGTTATTTCCCCTCAGGCCCTGCGCGCCATCGGCGTCAACGTGCCAGAATCGGCAGCGCAAGCCGCGTCGGCCCGTCAGCACTGGACGTCAGCCGCCATTAGCGCAATCTGCGACTGGCCCGCGGGGCAGCGTCCGGAAGGGAGTAAAGCCCACCGCTCGGATGGCTTGCTGGTAGGCCCGTTCCCAAGGGTTGCGCCGCTCCCAGCCGCTACGCCGCCGCAGGGCGTTGCGCCGTTCGACGTGCTGATCGTCAACACTGACGGCACCCTCGCCGAGCGCAGCGGCAACGGCCTGACCATCTTCGCCCAATCCCTCACCGACACTGGACTGATCGACGCTAGCGATAGCTTCACCCTGCACGTTCATCACGACAACGCCGACTCCGCCAGCCCGCAGCCGACTCAGGTGGTCCCTGCAGTCGTCAACGACGTGAGCGGCTTCTGGCTGGACATCGGCACCCCGGGGTTCGGCCCGCAAGCCGTCGGCGCAAAAGGGGACGGCGTGGCGGACGCCCTGCTCGGCCCGCACCGGGTCAACCGGGTCGAACGACTGGCCTGCCTGCACCCGGCGTGGCACAGCAGCGTGTTCGTGAGGGTCGGCAATCCGCACTGCGTGACACTGGTCGCCGACGTCGACGCGCTGCCAGGTTTCGAGCAACTGCAAGACAACCCCTTGAACGATGCCTTGACGCGCATCGCCTTCGCCGCCGGGGCGCTCGGCAGCGGCGATCCCTGTCCGGCGGGCGTCAACCTGCAATGGGCGGCCAAGCTGGGCCCCGACCGGATCGCCGCCAGGGTGTTCGAACGCGGCGAAGGTCCGACGGCGTCGTCAGGCACCAGTGCCAGTGCAGTGGCTTCAGCGGCCTGGCGATGCGGCTGGGTCAAAGCGGGGCTCGTTGAGGTGGTGATGCCGGGCGGGACAGCGCCCGTTCGACTGATCGAGCAACAGGGTGATTTGGCACAAGTGCAGCTGTTCGGCGCCGCGCGCCTGCAGCGCTGAATCGTTGCCACAACTCTGCGCAGGCTGCGGCGACGTACGACGCTTTTGCCAAAGTGCGAACCTGAGCGCATTGCGATGGGAAAATGCCACTACGGCGATTGCATCGCCGCGGCATTTGTCTATGCTTCCAGACTTGTCGTCTGCCATTCATTCGAATGGCGGACCAAGGGTCAGCAAGTCATCGACTATGGACGTCAGGCTCCGACATGGAAACGCTGCTTCTCTTCCGATTTCCGCGACCGTTTATCGTTTCGATGCTCATCGGACAACCGGTCGACATGCCTCCTGTAATCCTTGCAGGCCTCTGGCCCGGCTGTTTCAGCCCTCTACCAAGGACTCAGACAAAGGTTGATGCCATCCCGCCATGACTCAAGGCGGTTTTCCGCAGGTCGACTCTTCTGGTTAGCCAATTCAGGGAAGACGGTCCCTCAGACCGCATTTCGCATTTATTGAGGTACATGGCAGATGTTCAATTCACACCGCAAGGCCGTTGAAGCCCAGTTACAGATGTCCACGGCGGCGCTGAGCCAGTCTCAGTCCAAGCTTGCGGCCATCAGCCGGGCCATGGCGATGATCGAATTCACGCCTGACGGCATCATTCTCGATGCCAACGAGAAATTCTGCCGCGCAATGGGCTATGAACGCGAGGAATTGGTGGGCAAGCATCACCGGATCTTTTGCGAAAAAGCCTTTCATGAGAGCGAGGCGTACTCCAGGCTCTGGCGTGATCTGGCGCGGGGCGAGCCGGTGTGCGGGACGTTCATGCGCCTGGACAAATCCGGCCGGGAAATTTGGCTGGAAGCGGGTTATGTGCCGGTATTCGATGCCGGCGGCAACGTTCAGAGCGTCGTCAAGATCGCGTCCGACATCACCGAGCGCTCGCACAAGGAGCATGAAAACCAAAGCATGATCGATGCGATCGGACGCTCGATGGCGATCATCGAATTCTCCCCGGACGGCCGCGTGCTCACCGCCAACGAGAATTTTCTGCAGACCATGCATTACTCGCTGAACGAAGTCATTGGGCAGCATCACAGCATGTTCTGTACCCGCGCCGAAGTGGAGTCGCCGGCCTACAAAGCCTTCTGGGCCTCGCTCAATCGCGGGGAGTATCACTCCCATCGCTTCGAGCGGGTGAACAAACTGGGTCAGACGGTTTATCTGGAAGCCTCCTACAACCCGCTGTTCGACGTGAAAGGCCGGCTGTACAAAGTCGTCAAGTTTGCCAGCGACATCACCGAGCAAGTGACGGTCCAGCGCCATGCGGCCGCCACCGCACATGACACCTCGGTACGCAACGACGCCAGCGCGCAAAAGGGTTCGAGCGTGGTGCAGCAGACCGTGGAAGTGATCGAGCAGATTTCCAACGACCTCAACGAGGCCGCGCGGAGCATCGATGCGGTGAATAAACAGTCGGAAGTCATCGCCAGCATCGTCCAGACCATCCGCGGCATCGCCGATCAGACCAACCTGCTGGCCCTCAACGCTGCCATTGAAGCCGCCCGTGCGGGCGAGCATGGTCGCGGGTTTGCTGTGGTCGCCGACGAAGTACGCGGCCTGGCGGCACGAACGAGTAAAGCTACGGTTGAGATCGTCGACGTGGTGCGACAGAACAACGAACTGGCAAAAAGCGCGGTTTCAAGCATGCAATCCAGCCTCAGCCGAACCGGCACTGGCGTGGAACTGGCCAACGAAGCCGGAGAAGTCATCCTGGAAATCCAGCAAGGCTCCCGCCACGTGGTGGATGCCATCAGCCAGTTCAACTCGACACTGCAGCTGGATTGACTTTGGGCTCACCGCTGCAACCCGGCAAATCGCCAGCGGTAAGCCGCGTTGACGTGCTCGATATCGGAATATTACTCGCCGATGTCTTCGTTCCACAGCTCTGGCTTGTCGGCGATGAATTGCTTCATCAGGGCGATGCAGGTGGGGTTGTGGACGACGTCGACCTGGACGCCGCGCGAGCGCAGCAACGCTTCTTCGCCCATGAACGTCTCGTGCTCGCCGACGATGATCTTGCGGATGCCGTAAAGCAGGATGGCCCCGCTGCACATCGCGCAGGGCGACAAGGTGGTGTACAGCGTGGCCTCGCGATAGACGCGGGCGGGTTGGCGACCGGCATTTTCGAAGGCGTCCATCTCGCCGTGCTTGATCGCGCTGCCTTCCTGGACCCGGCGATTGTGCCCGCGCCCAATGATCTTGCCGTCGTGGACGATGACCGAACCGATCGGAATGCCGCCCTCGGCCAACCCCTTTTGCGCCTCGTCAATCGCAGCCTGCATGAATGGGTCCATGGTTCCTCTCCCGTAGGGTCAATAAATCTGCAGCCCTGCTCGTGCAGGGTCAGGCGGTCTCAAGGCTTGGCTTTTTTCAGCGCGTTGTCCAGTGCAGTCGACACATAGACCTTGAGCAATTCACTGGAGCGCTCTTTCATGTCCATGCCGACATCGCGCTGTTTGGTGCGAAATTTATTGGCGATTTCAGGCTCCGGGTCGCCGATGTCCAGCGCCTGAAGTTCTTCGGGCGTAAAGGAAGCGGCGTAAGCTGCGGCCAGATTCCGGTCCCATTCCTGCTGATATTGAGGCTGCAGGTATTGGAGCTCGTCTTGCACGATTTCCTGCGCCTTGGTCCGACCGACCGCCTCGACGAGGGTGGAGAACGCCACGGTGCGTGACGCAACCTGATAGCCGAGCCAGCCGAGACTTTCTCCCAGATGGCGGTCCTTGACGAATGTCAGCGCGCTGTCTGGCACGGGCGCTGCGGGCGCCGCTTCCGATGCCCTGGCCTGGGCAGCCGTCGCGAGCAACAGGCTGAGCATCAGCGCGCTCGCCCCCTTTGAAATCGTCAACGCAGTCGATCTGCAATATCCCATGTCCTCTCCCCGGCGACTTTTATCAGTGTGATCAACTCATTGACGGCTCGGTGTCACGTTCGGTGAAACTAGCAGTTGAGCCCTGCTTTGCCAGTTCTCCAGGCGCACATAATCGGTCAGCTCAGGTACAAGACGGGTTAAATGACGACCATTGCTGCGCGCTCATGCGATAGATCCTCACACCCTGACGGTGGTACTGACTGTGCACGAAGCGTTGGAAGCCGACTTTCTGTATCACCCGGACGGACGCCACATTGGCGGGGTGGACGATAGCGATCACTGAATCAACACCGGCGCCTGCGAATCCCGCTTGCAGCGCGCAACGCGCTGCCTCGGTGCCCAATCCTCTACCCCAAAACGCTGACGCCAGCCGATACCCGAGCTCGACCTCGTCGGCCCCATCCACGCGCTCAGCATTCAGACCGCAGAATCCGGCCAAGATTGAAGAGGCGTTGTCCACCACCGCCCACGGCCCGAAACCGTACTGGCGGTAGGAATGACGGCACCACTTGATGAATTCAGCCGTGGCCTTTTCCGACAGTACCCCGCGTACCGAATAACGCATGACCTCAGCGTCGCCGAGTATCTGCGCCATGGCCTGCGTGTCGTCAGGGATCAACTCACGCAGCGTCAGGCGCTCGGTATGCCGGGATAGAGCGTGATGAGTCATGGTCGCAAATCCTGCGGGCACAAGCCTTGAGCATGGCGCAGGCTGGCGTTTGTGACCAGCGGCAGAGGGGTGAAGAACTGGCTTCACAGGGGTTTGATACCGGGCTGTCAGGGGTCCAATCACTGACGGCCCGGCGCAACCCGGCCTTACAGCGCCGCCGAGACTTTCTGCGCGACGTCGGCAGGCACCCAGGCTTTCCAGATTTCCGGGTGGTCTTTGAGGAAGGTCTTGGCCACGGCATCCGGTTCCTGGCGCTTCTCGCTCATCACGCCCAGCGTTTTGTTTAACTGGTCGATAGGCAGGTCAACCTTTTCGAAGAAGCTCACCAGCTCCGGATACTGCTTGTGAAAAGGCTCCGAGACGCCGATGGCCAGATGCGCCGCGAGTGAACTGGAGCCGATCGGATTCGGATTGCTGGCATCGGACAGGGTTTTCCAGGCGGCTTCGTTGAACGGCGGCTCTTCCAGCTTGATCAGCTTGAACCGTCCAAGCAGCGGCGTGGGTGACCAGTAATAGAACAGCACCGGTTTGCCGCGACGGATCGATGAGGCAATTTCCGCATCCAGCGCGGCGCCCGAGCCGGTGCGGAAGTTGACGTAGCTGTCGTTGAGTTTGTAGGCCTTGAGCTTCTGCGTGTTGACGATCTCCGAGGTCCAGCCGGTCGGGCTGTTGAGGAAACGCCCCTTGTCCGGCGATTCGGGATCCTTGAACACGTCCTTGTATTTGGGCAGATCGGCGACTGATTTCAGGTCCGGCGCCAGCGGCTTGATGCCTTTTTCCGGGTCGCCCTTGATCACGAACTCCGGCACCCACCAACCCTCAGTCGCGCCTTTGACGATGTTGCCAAGGCCGTGCACCTTTCCTTCGGCTTCAGCCTTGACCCACGCAGGGCTGCGGCCGGCCCACTCTTCGCCGATCACCTGAATGTCGTTTTTAGCCAGCGCGGCTTCAAGGCTGACAGTACTGCCAGGCAGTTTGTCGGTGGGGTAACCGTAACCCTTTTCGACGATGGTGCGCAGGATCTCGGTGATCAGGCTACCACTTTCCCAGGTGATGTCGCCGAAGTGGATCGGCGCTGTCTTTTCTGCGGCGTTCGCTGAGCTCGCCAGCGCAGCCAAGGCCAGCAGCGAGCCGCCCAGCCAGTGTTTGATCGATGTCATCGTTGTCTCTCGTGGCTCAAGATTAGGAAAGGCCCAGTTGGGTTTAGCACAGCTCACGCTTCATTCCAGACAAGCGCGCCGGCAACAGGTTTCAGCTTTGTCCATGTAAGCACTGACCGAGCTTTGCGAGATGCCCAGTTGCACGGCAATTTCGGGGTAGGTCAGGCCTTGTGTGTGGGAGAGCACGAAAGTCGCTTTGACTTTGAGCGGGAGACGGTTGAGGCGCCGGTCGATGCGGTCGAGGGTCTGCAGCGCGGCCGCCAGATGCTCGGGGGAAGGCGCCTGCTGTTCCTCCTGCGCCAGCCCCTGCACGTAATCGCGTTCCAGATCGCCGCGGCGCCAGCGCTGATAGATCAGGCGCTGGGCGATGGTGGTCAGCAGTGCGCGCGGCTGACGGATCGGCACCACATTGGGCGACCCGAGCAGTTGCAGGAAGGTTTCCGAAGCGATGTCTTGTGCGCATTCGCGAGACTTCAGCAGCCGACGCAGGCGCTCGCACAGCCACGCATGGTGCTGTACGAACAACTCGCTGAGGTATTGGCGATGGGTAAGATCGGCGCCAGCCATGAGACGTCCCCTGACGTGTTCTTGTTATCCCGGGAGTGCCGGTGGCGCCATGCTAACAAGTGCCGTTATGCAGTAAAAAGACTTAAAAGTGCTTCTTATAGACGAATCGGAAATAAATGGAATCAGCGGAAGTCCTTAGCCCGCGCCGACGCGGTGGCAGTCGCGCTCACAGGATCGAACCGCCTAAAGCGTGCTCAAGCCCTGCCTATGGGCGTCACGTTCATAATCGAGCAGGACCTGATAATCGCCTTCGGCCGTAGGCAGCACTTCACTGATCGCCAGCGTTTGTGCGACGTCCGGCAACGCTTCGAGTGCCTGATTGAGCGCCCTGCGGATCGCTGCGCCGTCGTTATCCAGGCGGGTGATGAACGGCAGACAGGGTCCCGCCGCCGTGCGGGCAATCACCTTGATGCCAGCGATCTCCTCACTCTGGTCGCGGGCCAGATAGTCGAACGTCACGCTGTCGATGGCGGCAAGATCCCCTTCTCCGGCCTTGATCCGGGCCAGGCTGTTGCGATGCCCGCCCGACAAGGACACCTGGGCAAAGAACCGGCCGTCCTGCTGCAAGGGCGCGAGCGTGTGACGCAGCAGGTTCATGCCCGAGTTGGAATCCCGCGAATTGAGCACGCCATGGCTGCCGCGGAAAGCCTCAAGCGTCTGACGCGCATCGTCGGCACGCGCGACCAAAAGGCTGCAATGGTTGCCGTCAGCGCTGTGGGCCAGTTGATACACTGGTCGACCGACCACCTGAACCTGCCCGCGCAACGCGGTCATCAGTGGATAACCGCAGGTCTGAGCGAGCAGCAGCTGCGGCGACAACCACAGCTGTTTCAAGTCCAGCGCCTGCGCATCCAGACGCTCCACGCCGAGGATGTCCAGTGCTTGCAGCAGCCACTTTTCCTGTGCCTCCTGGACGCGCGCTGGCGCGACATACATCAGCAGTTCGGCAAATCTCTGGGGCATGTTCGAGTTCCGGGTCTAGACGTAAGGGTGCTGTGGGCTGTCGATGGGACTGAAACTGTGACGCCGGAACAGTTCAGCATATCCGGGCACCAGAAAACCACCGCTGCGTGCCAGCCACTGCTCGCGGCGGGCGCGATATACCTGCGGAATGTGGTACCAGGAAAGCCCTGGCAAGTCGTGATGAACCAGGTGCAGATTGAGGTTCAGAAACAACCAGCCCCACGGCCATGATGCCTCGTTGATCACGGTGCGCTGCTGCGGTTGTTCGCTGGGCCGATGCTCGTAATACGAGCGGACCATGGAAATGGCCAGCGCCGGAACGGTGCCGAAAACCAGGTAATGCAGGCTGGACAACGCGCTGTAACGCTCGATGAAACCGAACATCAACACCAGGAAGACCCCGTGCGTCACCCACATCGCCCACGCCTGTCGCTCGCCTTGCTGCAGACGCGTTGCTTCCCCGACGATCAGGCCGTAGAGCGCCAGCGGCACGCCAAACACCAGACGCCCTGGCGGCGTTTTGTCCAGCCAGCATAGCAGACGCATCGGCGCGCCAGTCTGCTGCCAGCGGGTCTGGCTGAGGTAACGACTTTCCGGATCCCGGCCCGGAATGGTCAGGTCCTCGTCGCAGTGGTGCTGCAGATGGGTGTCACGGTACAGCGTGTAGGGATACCAGACCGCGAAGGGCGCGTAACCGAGCATTTTGTTCAGCCACGCACGGCGAGTCGGATGGCCGTGAAGCAGCTCATGCTGCAGCGACATCCACAGGATCAGCAGCGGGATCAACAGCAGCGTGGTCGGCCACACACCCAGCGTCGGACTGAGCAGCATCAGCACAGGCCAGCCGGCATACACAGCGATCAACAGCAACCACGTCGGCCACTCCGTGCGGCCAGTGAAGCTCGTGCGCAGGCGTACGATCTCATCGCGTTGCGCGTCGTCCAGATAGTTGGGCATTGCCGGTTCCTGCAGTCGGGCTGATACAGGGATGTGCATCGGCGCAGGAAAAACTTGTAGATCGATTGGTTATGACGGTAGAACGAAGCCCCGAGCGCTACGCTGCGCGATACGTCCCCAACCTTGTACGCAGATGTCCACGATCCGGTTTCACGCCCTGCCCGACCTGCAACGTCCCCTGCTGGACAAGTTTTACCGTGCGCAGCGCTCCTCCATGCGCAGCAAAGGCGAGGCGCAGTTCTGGGTCGCGAAGACCGGCGAAGTGGTGGGCGGCCTGTGCCTGACACCGATGGCCGAAGGGCACTGGCTCACCGGGTTATTCGTCGCGCCATCGATGCGCGGACGCGGCATTGGCGCAGGTCTGGTGAAGGCTGCCGTCGCGCCCGTCCAGGGCTGCGTCTGGTTGTTCTGCGAGCCGGCTCTGGTCGCAGGCTTTTACCAGCGGTTGGGTTTTATCGAGACAGAGGACCTGCCCCGGACCCTGGCTGATCGGCTGGCCCGTTATCGCCAGACAAAACCGCTGGTCGCACTGGTTTACCCCGACGTCGCAATCCTTAGATCCGTTGGTGCGGACCACCAAACCAAATGTGCCATTCCCCGCTGAATCCCGCGTGCTAGCCTCGCCCATCACTTCTGATCGAACGGGATGCACATGAAACGCACGCTTCTGGCTTTGTCCCTGGCAGTACTCATCGGCCCGACGCTGGCCACTGCCGCAACACCTGCGCCAGCCTCGACTATCAGCCATGCGCAGTTCGCCTCGTTACTTGCCGGCGACTGGCGCGTGCCGCAGAACGCTGCCCGCGATCAATACCGCCATCCCGAGCAGACCCTGCAATTCTTCGGTCTGCGCGATGACCAGACGGTCATCGAGATCACCCCCGGCAACGGTTGGTACAGCGAACTGCTGGCGCCGCTGCTCAAGGAAAAGGGTCATTACGTGGCGGCGATCGTCGCGCCTTCAGTCAGCGACTACGCCAGGAAATCCGCCGATAGCCTGAAGCAGAAATACGCCGCCGACCCCGCGCATTACGGCAAGGTCGAGGTCGTGGAATATGCGCCAGCGGCCCCGGTCCTGGGCAAGCCGGGGTCGGCAGACACGGTCCTGACCTTCCGCAATGTGCACAACTGGGTCGATGCCGGCAACGAAGCGGCAACCTTCAAGGCCTTCTATGAGGTGCTCAAGCCGGGCGGCACGCTGGGCGTTGTCGATCACCGCGCGAAAAGCGGCACGAATGCGAAAGACAACGAGAAGAACGGCTACCTGCCCACGGATTACGTGATCAAGCTGGCGCAAAACGCAGGCTTCACGCTGGCCGGAGAAAGCGAAATCAACGCCAATCCCAAAGACACCAAGGACTACCCGGACGGCGTCTGGACCCTGCCACCAGCCTTGATCAAAGGTGATCAGGACAGGGCCAGGTACCTTGCCATCGGCGAGTCGGACAGGATGACGCTACGCTTCATCAAGCCCGGCAAATAGGTGAGCCCGGAAGACCCGAAGTCAATCGTCCGCGTTCGGGTCCATGTCCGGGAACAGCACCTCGGTAAAACCGAAGCGGCTGAAATCGGTGATGCGCGACGGGTACAAACGGCCGATCAAGTGATCGCATTCATGCTGCACCACCCGTGCGTGGAAACCGCGGGCGGTACGCTGAACAGGCTTGCCGTCGGGATCGAAACCTTCGTAACGGATGTGTTCGTAACGCTCCACCACACCCCGCAGCCCCGGCACCGACAGGCACCCTTCCCAGCCTTCTTCCAGCGTGGGCGCCAGCGGTGTGATCAGCGGGTTGAGCAAGATGGTCTGCGGCACGGGTTCGGCATCGGGATAACGCTCGCTGCGCTCGAATCCGAAGATCACCAGCTGCAGGTCGACACCGATCTGCGGCGCGGCAAGGCCCACGCCACCCACGCTTTCCATGGTTTCGAACATGTCCTGGATGAGCGTCTTCAACTCACGAGAGCCGAACATCGATGCAGGCACAGGCGGCGCCACGCGGAGCAGGCGCTCGTCACCCATTTTCAGAATTTCACGAATCATGGCAGAACCTTTCGACTGGGCGGACGCGCCGGATAAAGGCGCATCCTGCCACATTCTCGATCAGGGTTTGTCGGTCTTGAGCACCTGGGGCTGCTGTTCGTAGTCGTGATCGTGGCGATGATCACGACCCAGCCCAGACAGATGCTGCTTTTCGTAAGCGGGCTCGTAAGAGGTTTTGCCCGCGCCGGTGGCGCCGTCGTTTTCGCCCGCCTCGCGCTCGCCCTTGTCCTTGCCCTCGGCAGACATGTGCTCGATCACGGCATTCATTTCGGCACCCAGCAACAACACCGCGGCCGAGATATAGAAATACAGCAGCAACACGATGATCGCTCCGATGCTGCCGTACATCGCGTTGTAATCGGCGAACGTCTTCACGTAATAGGCAAAGCCCAGGGAGGCGACGATCCACACCACGACGGCCAATACTGAACCGGGTGTGATGAAGCGGAAGTTTTGCTTAACGTCCGGCATCACGTAATACATGATCGCTACCGCGACCATCAGCAAGATGATGATCAGCGGCCAGCGCAGAATCGTCCACAGCGTGACGATGAAATCTTCCATGCCGATCTGCGCAGCCAGCCAGCTGATCACTTGAGGCCCGGTGACCATCAATGCGGCAGCGGCCAGCAGCATCCCGGCAATGCCGATGGTGTAGAGCACTGACAATGGAATGCGCTTCCACACCGGCCGTTCTTCGACCACGTCGTAGGCTGCGTTCATCGCGCTCATCATCAGGCGCACCCCCGCCGAAGCGGTCCACAACGCAATGACGATACCGATGGACAGGAGCCCGCCTTTGGATTGCTGCAGTTGATCGATAACCGGATTGACCTGATCCAGCGCCTGAGGCGGCAGCACCAGCTCGGACTGCAATCGCAACCAGCTGAAAAAGTCCGGCAGGTGCAGGAAACCGATCAGGGCGATGAGGAACAGTAAAAACGGGAACAACGAAAACAGCATCTGATAAGCCAATGCCGAGGCGTACGTCGACATCTCGTCATCGAGGAATTCTTTAACCGTTCTGACCAACACCGTCGTCAGACGCAGTCGGCGCAAATCCGGGAATATCATGGCGTCTCCTTTCGCAACGTAGACGTATCTGAAGCACATTTACCTATACGAGCGGGCAAACGCTTTGAAATTCCGTGTGCCCGCTGCAACGGGCCGGTTTTTTACAGACAGTTAAGCAGTTTTGCCATACCCGATGCGTTTCAAAAAACAGCACCAGACATGATAACGGCCATCCGAGGATGGCCGTTATGGGTGAAGCATGTGTCCGCCCCAGACTCATACGCCTGAAGCGAAGAGGCCTCAGGCCTTGTCGACGCCTTTCTTGACAGCGTCTTTGGCCTTGCCGGCCGTCTGCTGCGCTTCACCTTTGATTTCCTGCGCCTTGCCTTCAGCACGCAGTTTGTCGTTGTCAGTCACTTTGCCCACGCCTTGTTTGACGTTACCGGCTGCTTCGTTGGCCATACCTTTGACTTTATCGCTGGTGCTGCTCATGGGAATTTCTCCAGTGTGAGATTCCGGAAGCGGAATCGGGTGTCATAACCTCGACGTAATGATTGACTGACCGCCTTCGCGCAGAGTTTCAATTATTTTCCCGGCGGCAATAATCGACGCCACCGGACAATTCGTCCCGTCGGCCAAGTTTGCCTTTAGTTTTGCTTCAGAACCCCGGAGAATGCGCCCCCGAGCCGGGCAGTGCCTATCATGCAACACCAGATTCACGAGACAGAGATCCACAGGAACGTTATGAAACTCGACAAGCAGCAGGCCATCGCGCGCCGCAACGAACAACTGGGTGGCGCTGTGCTCGGCACCAACAACACCCATTTCGCCACTCTGGACCCCAAGCGCAATATCTGGTGGTTCGACCTGCCCGTCAGCCGCCTTGCAGTGGGCCAGTACGAATGGCTGCACCTGCTGCTGCATACACCGGCCACCGACGAGTTGATCCATCTGAAGGTGACCACTCGATTCCTGCGCGAGAACAAGGACGGCGTGGTCATTCGTAACGAAGGCAAACGCAAGTCGACTGTCAGCCTCGAGCTGTCCGCCGACAAGGATTCCTACCTCAAGGACATGCGTCCCAACGGCGCCAGCCTGAGCTTTGCAGGCTTCGTGCAGAAATAAACGCGCGGGCCGGAACGCCGGCTCTCACCTTCGCTGACGTGAACGCCGCGCCCCGGCAAGCGGAGGCGCGGGGCACGACTGCTGGGTTCAGACCAGCTCGATGCGGTCGGCGTGAATGACAAGCTGGCCTTGTTTGTACAAGGCGCCGATGGCTTTCTTGAAGTTGCCTTTACTGACACCGAACAGATTGCTGATCACCTGCGGATCGCTCTTGTCGCTGACCGGCAACACCCCGTTGTTCTCGCGTAACTTGCCAAGAATTTTCGCGTTCAGGCTACTGGCAAGCTGTTCGCCCACTGGCTGCAGGCTCAGGCTGATATTGCCGTCGCTGCGCACTTCCTTGATGAAGCCTTTTTCCTGTTTGCCCGGGCGCAGGAACTTGAACACTTCGTTCTTGTGGATCAGGCCCCAGTGCTTGTTGTTGATGATGGCCTTGAACCCCATCGCGGTCTCTTCGGCCACCAGCAGGTCGACTTCCTGCCCGACCGAATAGTTGGCCGGCACTTTGTCCATGTAGCGGTCCAGGCGGGTGGTCGCAGTGATGCGGCGGGTGTGTTTGTCCAGGTAAACGTGGACGACGCAGTAGTCGCCGGCCTTCAGCGGACGCTTCTCCTCGGAGTAAGGCAGCAGCAGATCCTTGGGCAGGCCCCAATCGAGGAAGATCCCGATGCTGTTGACTTCAACCACTTTGAGACTGGCGAATTCGCCCACCTGAACTTTGGGTTTTTCAGTGGTAGCAATTAACTTGTCATCGCTGTCCAGGTAAATAAAAACGTTGAGCCAGTCTTCATCTTCACTGGGAATATCTTTCGGGATATAACGGTTGGGCAGCAATATTTCGCCGTCCTGCGCACCGTCCAGATATAAACCGAAGTTCGTGTGTTTGACCACTTGCAAACTGTTGTAGCGTCCGACTAAAGCCATGTCCAGATACCCTCATTACGTGGGCGGCATTCTACCCGAGTTTGCCAGCGGTTTGCCGCTTGCCCCGAACGGGTTTAATCGGCGCCGCCGCAGGCCTTGAAAATCAACGTTTTGAGAGGCTTGAACGGCGCAACGCATCGGCCGCGAAAGGCCATTCGTCAGGTCGCGGATAGAATTCAAAGCGTCATCGCACGTCAATTCGCGGACGGCTTCATCGCGGACTTGGCAATTAAAACAGGCATTTACCGATTATTTTCAGGAAATGATTTGCGTCTTGTCGACTTATGGGTATAGGGTTCCGCGCCAATATTTGCCGAGCAATCTCCTGCGCATTCAGATAACATGGCCGGCCGTATTAATTTTATATAGGTTAATAGCAGCCATGCGCGTAAAAGCATCCAACTCGAAAGCCAAGCCAGCTCCAGCCGTTGAGACCAGTGATTCGATCAACGCCCAGATCGCAGCTTTCCTGAAATCCGGCGGCGAAATCCAGCAGATCGCCAAAGGCGTCAGCGGCCAGACCTTCGGCCCGTCGAAACAGATCTCCCTCGGCAAAAAGTAAAATTTTTCCCCGCCCCCGCGGTCGACATCCAGGCGCTTTGAACACAAAGCGCCAGGTCCATCGATCCCCGCTGCATAAAGCTCTGCTTTACTGTCCGTCATTGACCGCTCGTCGCTGTCCCGACACAGCATTCGGCTGAATGACCAGACAGACAGGACGATGCCCTGATTTTTCCTGTCGTCCCTGCGGAAACCCGATATGAAAAAATGGATGTTCTTCGGCGCCCTGGTCTGTCTCGGTCTGGGCGGTTGTGCGACTCACGGGTGTGACAACACGGTCGCGGGCAGTTCATGCCGCGCAGAGTATCTGCTGTATCAGAACGATATGCTGCAGGCCAAGCTGCTGATCAATGAGCGTCGTCAGGAAAATTACGAGCTGGCCAGTGCTCTGCTGCAACGAGCCGCTCGCGAAGACACTACCGGTGAGGCCGAGTTTTATCAGGCGGTGCTGATGCTGCGGCAGAATGCAGATGAGGCGCAGGTCAACGACAAGCTCAAGGACTCCGCCGATCGCAAGTATCCACTGGCCGTTGCGTTGATGGCCCAGCGCACCGCCACACAGGATCAAGCCAAGGCTATCCGGTACCGCGCGCAGTACGACGAACTCGATGTAGCCAAGAGCGGATACCCTTCTTTTCCCGAAGCCTTGATCGTGGTCAACAAGCTGATTTCGCAGGGCAACTGATCGCGAAGTTCACATTTTCTGCATCGAATCGATGAGCGGTCGAGTCGTCGCGGCAATCGGCGGTATGCTTGCGACGCTCTAGCTCGCGGTTCCTATCGAGCCAATCGGCGTACCGATAAGACACCTTCGATCCCACTCCTCTGAATCTGAAAGGAGTGAAGCATGCCTTATGCTCGCTGTTTCATACGATGGAGCGTTGCGCTTTTCACCGGCGCAATGTTTGTGCATCAGACCGCCAGTGCTCAGGTCATAGAGCGCGAACTGGGTGATTTCAGTCTCAAGCTGGGCACCACACCCAGCCGGACGATGGCTCAAGGTCTCGTCACGCCGAGTGGCGGCGACACGGCGTTTCACGGCGGCCTGGACCTGACACACGACAGCGGTTTCTATTTTGGCCAGTGGTCACCCAGTGCAGGCCTTACTCCGGACACGGCGCTTGAAGTCGACTCCTACATGGGCTTCAAAAAGCCCTTCGACAAAACCCTCGGGTATGAGCTCGGCGTCATCCGTTACAGCTACCCGAACACCGATCAGCTCGACAGCCATGAGCTTTATGCAGGATTCCGGATCTTCGACAGCCGCATTGGCACAGCCTTCAGCACCGATGCGGGGCGTCAGGACAGCACGTTATTTCTGGACCTGGGCAGCCTCATTCCCTTGGGCCTGGACCTGCGCATGCAATACGGCAATCATCAGCTCGACACGCCGTCAGTGATCGAAGGCGGCGGCGTGGTCAGCACTTACAACGACTGGTCGTTCAATGTGTCTCGCCCCTGGATGGGCATGGACATGAACCTGATCTACAGCGGGTCGAGCCTCAACGGCGCCGATTGCAGCGCGTACAGCGGCCATAACACCCAATGCGAAGGCGCGGTCACCCTGAAAGTGGTCCGCTCGTTTTTCTGATTGGCTGAACTGGCATGAACCGGCTTGCTCTATAACTGGGAAGTCAACGAGCAAGGAGCTGTCATGCGGAGCGCGCTGAAGACCTGTATTTCGTTGTGCCTGAGCCTGATGCTGCTGGCAGGCTGCAGCCAGATTGGTCTGACCTACCGGCATCTTGATCTGATCATTCCCTGGTCGTTGAACGACTATCTGGACATGAATGCCGCACAGAAGGACTGGCTGGACGAGCGCCTGAAAGAGCACCTGAGCTGGCACTGCACCACGCAGATTCCGGGCTATCTGGATTGGCTGGATCGTCTGCAGAACATGGTCGAAACCCATCAGGTAAACGAGCAACAGCTCGAGGCTCGAACCGACGAGGCGCGTCAGGCCATTGCAGCAGTTTCACGGGAAATCACTCCGTCAGCCGTTCAGTTGCTCCGTCAGCTCAACGATCAGCAGGTCGCGGAGATGGAATCGGCGTTCGCCAAGGACATGCAGAAGCATGAGGCCGAGTTCGTCGATCAACCGCTGGACAAGCAGATCCGTGATCGTGCCCAGCGGATGGAAAAACGCCTGAACCCCTGGATCGGCAAGCTCAGTCCCGTGCAACGAGACCGCGTGATGCAGTGGTCGACATCGCTGGGCGAACAGAACCGACTGTGGATCGATAACCGCGCGCACTGGCAGTCGTTGCTTGTCAACGCCGTCAGACAGCGCGAGTTGCCCGGTTTCGATCAAAAGATTGCCAGTCTTCTACAGGATCGCGAGACCTTCTGGACGCCCGAGTACCGCCAAGCGTATGACCACACTGAACACGCCGCCATTTCCCTGATCAGCGACCTCGTCGCTCAGAGTTCGCCGGATCAGCGCCAGAAACTGCTTGAGAAAATCGCTGACGTGCGTAACGACTTCAATGACCTGGCCTGTTTGAAAGGGGCGAAGAAAGCTTCCTGAACCGGGCGAAGCGTTCGCTCAGCAGCGACGCGTACTTGCTCGTCGTGAGCCGGTGTCCAGAGGACCCGGCCCCGAAGATTCAGATCGCGCCAGGCGATGTCTGAGGCTGCGACGCAATGCTGTCAAACTTCTCAGGATCCAGCGGATCCGCAAGATTATCCAGCGCCTGACGCGGACCGGTGTCGCCGGGAATACCGCTGTCGATCATGGCCAGCAGGCGTGAACCGCGTGGCGTCAGGACGAAGTTTTCACCGTTTCCGCCCTCTTCCTCAGGCCGCGATTCGATGAATCCGCGTTTCAACAGCAACGCCTCCAGGTCAGCGGCCTGGCTTTTCAATGTATCCAGATTGCCCGCACTCTCACCTTCGGCGGCTTTGGCCGCCGCATGTTCTTCGGCATATTTGCGAGGCGCGAATGCTTTATCGGCGCTGTTCTGTACTTCATGCAGCAGACGCTCGATCAGGTCCCAGTCGTAGCTTTTGTTGTCAGATGCATCAGACATATTCCAACCTCCAGCAGAGATAGTTACCCGTGACGTCCAGTCATCGGGCTTGGTGCTCTGAAAATGTGACCGAAGCCGTAGACCGCCGTTCAGCCCGCTGGCCGGGCGGTCGCGCGCTGAACTTTTGCATGAGCGCCCCTCTCCACTTCAGTAAGCCCGCAATGGATACCGAGGCAATCATGAAAACCCTGATGAGCATCACCACCGCGCTGACGCTGCTTGCAGCCGTGCCGGTGTGGGCCTGCACGCCGGAAGAGGCAGAGGCCAAACGCGAACAGCTGGCGCAGGAGGTGCAAAGGCTGACGCAGCAGAACCCGGCGAAGGCCAAGGAGCTGAATCAAGAGATCAAGGACATGCAGCTGGAGACGGCGGCCAAAGACGTTCCGGACAAATGCCAGTTGATCGATCAGCGCTTGAAAGAGATGGACGAAGCGGCGAAGAAAGCGCAGGGCTGAGTTCAACCCGCTGCCTGCCGCTGACAGGACGCTGCAGGCGCCCACTCACGCCTGCAGAACGTCACGTGATCCATGCCCCCAGCCGGCGCATGGATTCAACGACGCGTTATTCGGAAACCGGCGGACGAGTAACGCGCTTTTTCAATGGCGCCATGCCGTCCTGGCTGACCAGCGATTCGGCCTTCGGACGGTTCACCGTCTTGCGCTTGGTCGGGCCCTTGGCGGCTTTTTTCTTGTCGGCGGCCTTCTTGTCGCCTTTTGCGTCAGTCTTTTTCTTCTTCACGCCCACCGCCTTACCCGAAGCCTTGACCTTCTTCGGCCCGGTGTAGCTGCCTTTGACTTCTTTGATGGTGCGGCGCTCGAACTTCTGCTTGAGGTAGCGCTCGATGCTGGACATCAGGTTCCAGTCACCGTGGGTGATCAGCGAAATCGCCAGGCCTTCTGCACCGGCGCGGCCCGTGCGGCCGATGCGGTGGACATAATCGTCACCCGTGCGTGGCATGTCGAAGTTGATGACCATGTCCAGGCCTTCGACGTCCAGACCGCGAGCGGCCACGTCGGTGGCGACCAGAATCTTCACGCCGCCCTGCTTCAGGCGATCGATGGCCAGCTTGCGATCCTTCTGGTCCTTGTCACCGTGCAGCACGAACGTCTTGTACTCCAGCGCCACAAGGCGACCGTAAATGCGATCGGCCATGGCCCGGGTGTTGGTGAAAATGATCGCTTTCTGGTAGGTCTCGTTCGCCAGCAGCCAGTGCAGAACCTGTTCTTTGTGCACGTTATGGTCGGCGGTGATGATCTGCTGGCGGGTACCCGCAGCCAGTTCGCTGACGCTGTTGACTTGCAGATGCTGAGGATCCTTCAACACCTTGGCGATCATCTCGCGCAGGCCCGACCCACCGGTGGTGGCCGAGAACAGCATGGTCTGCTGACGATTGGCGCACTCACCCGCCAGACGCTCGACGTCTTCGGCGAACCCCATGTCGAGCATGCGGTCGGCTTCATCGAGCACCAGCAGCTCCACCTGTTTGAGATCCAGATTGCCCGCATTAAGTTGCTCGAGCAGGCGACCCGGTGTGCCGATCAGAATGTCCGGCACCTTGCGCAGCATCGCGGCCTGAACCTTGAAATCCTCACCGCCGGTGATCAGGCCCGCCTTGATGAAGGTGAACTGCGAAAAGCGCTCGACTTCCTTGAGCGTCTGCTGCGCCAGCTCGCGGGTCGGCAACAGAATCAAGGCGCGAATGTCCACGCGAACCTTGGCCGGCCCCATGAGGCGATTGAGCATCGGTAATACGAACGCGGCAGTCTTGCCGCTGCCGGTTTGCGCCGTCACCCGCAGATCGCGTCCTTCCAGCGCCAGCGGAATGGCCGCTGTTTGCACAGGCGTAGGCTCGACGAAATTGAGTTCGGCCACGGCTTTGAGCAGGCGTTCGTGCAGGGCGAATTGGGAGAACACGGGTGTTACCTCGGCGGAATACAAAAAAACAGTCGCATAGGTTACCGGTTTAAGCGGTCTTCGCCGAGTCTCTTTACCTCGAACGGCCTATTTTGTTACCGGATCTGCCGAGCACTGCTTTGTGTTGCTCAACAGTGCTCTAATCGCGCCCTTTTTTTACCAGGAGAATCTGCGCCCATGGACACTCACTCGATCTGGCTCCGCGCCCAGGAGATCTGGGACCTGCTCGAACATCAACCCGTGCTGCGCGCGACGCTGGGGTTGTTCATGTTGCTGGTCGCGGCTTTCGCACTTGGCCGCCTTGCGCGCTTCCTGCTGCTGCACGGCATGAAAGCTCTAGGCCGCCAGCCGGCCCTGTTCTGGCTGAACGACTTTCTGCACAACAAAGTCTTCCATCGGCTCGCCCAGATCACGCCGTCGCTGGTGATCCAGTTCGGCCTGAACCTGGTGCCAGATCTGACGCCGGTGGCCAGCCACGTGCTGGGCAACGTCGCCCTGGCGTTCACCATCCTCTCGCTGATGCTGACGCTTGGCGCGCTGCTCAACGCGCTGCTGGACATCTACGCCCGTACCGAACATGCCCGAACGCGGTCGATCAAGGGCTACGTGCAGCTGGCGAAAATGATTCTGTATGTGTTCGCCGCGATCATCATCGTCGCCACGCTGATTGACCGCTCGCCACTGCTGTTGCTGTCGGGACTGGGCGCGATGTCGGCGGTCATTCTGCTGGTTTACAAAGACACGCTGCTGTCGTTCGTCGCCAGCGTCCAACTGACCAGCAACGACATGTTGCGCGTGGGGGACTGGATCGAAATGCCGCAAGTCGGCGCCGACGGCGACGTGGTGGATATCACGCTGCACACCGTCAAGGTGCAGAACTTCGACAAGACCATTGTCTCGATCCCGACCTGGCGGCTGATGTCCGAGTCGTTCAAGAACTGGCGTGGCATGCAGCAGGCTGGCGGTCGGCGGATCAAGCGCAGTCTGTACATCGATGCCAGCGCGGTGCGCTTCGTGTCGGACAGCGAGGAACTGAAACTGACCCAGGTTCGCCTGCTGACGGACTACATGGGTCGCAAGAAAGCCGAGCTCAAAGCCTGGAACGAAGCCCAGGGCAGCGTTGCGGAATTGTCGGCAAACCGGCGCCGGATCACCAATATCGGTACTTTCCGCGCCTACGCGCTGGCGTACCTGAAAAGCCATCCGGACGTTCACCCGGACATGACCTGCATGGTGCGTCAGATGGAGGCGACAGCGCAGGGCGTTCCGCTGGAAATCTACTGCTTCACGCGCACCACCAGTTGGGCCGACTACGAACGCATTCAGGGCGATATCTTCGATTACCTGCTGGCGGTGTTGCCGGAGTTCGGGCTGAGTCTTTATCAGCAGCCGAGTGGATCGGACATGCGGATCGGTCTGGCAAGGTCGTAAGACATTGGCGCGCAGAGCCGGTGTATACATGGAAGCAGAGGCTGCGCCTTTTCACTCGCGCAACAAAAAGCCCGGCGTCCGCCGGGCTTTTGATGGTCAGTGCGCGATTGCTGCACTCAGTAACGCTGATACTGCGAGCCGAATTCTTTGCGGTTGTCAGCGACGATAACGGTGTTGGTCGATGGGCTGGCGAAAGGTTTGACGCCGGTTTTATCTGCGCCGTCGGCATTGATGGCCGTGGCGTGGATGTAGGTGGGTTCCAGAACGATGGTCTGGCCGGCGGTGGAAGCTTGCGGACTGGCGAAGGCAGAGGTGGCTGCCAGAACCGACAACGCGAAGCCCAGGGCGATGGATTTTTTCATGATCAGTGTCTCCGGTAGTTGGGGGTGAATCGTGGCGTTGAATTAAATTTATTCCCATCGCCGACGAATTAAAAAACACCGCGACTTATGCTGAACATCGATTGCGCTGATAATAGGGAAAGCACTATTGGCGCAATAAACTCCGTCAATCTGACTTTATGATCGGCAATAAAAAGCCCGGCGTGCGCCGGGCTTTAATGCGTTTGATGCCGTCTTGCTGTAATCAGTAGCGCTGATAGCTGGAACCGAACTCTTTGCGGTTGTCGGCAACGATCACGGTGCTCGACGACTGGGTGTCGAAAGGCTTGACGGCGTCTTTGCTGGCTACTTTGCTGTCCAGTGCAGTGGCGCTGGAAACATCGACGATTGCGCGCTGGTAGGTTTTTTCCGGAGCGGCAAAAGCAGAACCGGCAGCCAGGATCGAAAGTGCAAAACCGAAGGCGATTGATTTTTTCATGGGGGCGATCTCCGCAGAACGTTAAGTAAGGTTAATCCGTTTCGTTGGAGCCAACTTACCCGGCTGTGCTGACAATGGAAAACCAAGCCTGAGCATATTCGACATCAAGCCCGCTGATATAAGGCTTGCAGCCGTCTGGCACGGGCATTCGGGCATTGGATAATGTGCAAACCCTCCCCGAACCCCGCGCAAACGCAAGCAGAATCGGGGCACTATGTAACGACCTTGCATTTATTCCAGGCAAATAAAAAGCCCGGCGTGTGCCGGGCTTTAATGCGTTGCGTACAGTCTTGCCGTTATCAGTAGCGCTGATAGCTGGAACCGAACTCTTTGCGGTTCTCTGCAACGATCACGGTGCTCGACGACTGGGTGTCGAAAGGCTTGACGGCGTCTTTGCTGGCTACTTTGCTGTCCAGGACAGTGGCGCTGGAAACATCAACGATAGCGCGTTGGTAGGTTTTTTCCGGAGCGGCAAAAGCAGAACCGGCAGCCAGGATCGAAAGTGCAAAACCGAAGGCGATTGATTTTTTCATGAGGGCGATCTCCGCAGAACTTTGAGTAAGTGGGGTTAGTTCGTTTCGTTGGAGCCAATCTATTCGGTCAGCCCCAACATGAAAAACCAAGCAGGGAGATATCAAACATCAACCTCGATGATGTAAGCAGCGCAAGCGTCTAGCACCGCTATTTCAGCGATTCAACGGCTGTTTACCGAGTCCGCGCCGACTGATCCACACCGAAAAAACGATCACCAGGCCGCCAAAAAACAGCTTGCCGAGGTCTTCGTTCTGCCCCCAGATCAACAGATTTATCAGCAGGCCGACCGGCACGTGCAGGTTATTCATCACGGCCAGCGTACCGCCGTTGACCATGCAGGCACCCTTGTTCCACCAGTACATGCCCAGCGCAGTGGAACACAGTCCCAGAAACAACAGAACAACCCATTGTTGCGGCGCATCGGGCAGATGCTGCGCGTTGCCAAAGAGCAGAAACGCGGGAAGCGCGACGGCCAGCGCACCCAGGTAGAAGAAACCGAAGCGCCGGTAGTGCGGCAGTTCGCTGGGGTGGTCCGCCACCAGATGTTTGTACAGCACCTGCCCCGCCGCGTAGGTGAAGTTGGCCAGTTGCAGCAGCAAGAAACCGCCGAGAAAGTCGGGGTCCACGCGGTCGTACCGAATGATGACCGCGCCAAGCACTGCGACAATCGCCGCCAGCAGCCCCCACGGATTGAAACGGCGATTGAGCGCATCCTCGATCAGCGTCACGTGCAGTGGCGTGAGAATGGTGAACAGCAGCACTTCGGGCACCGTCAGCACACGGAAGCTCAAGTACAGGCAGACATAGGTCACGCCGAACTGCAGCGCGCCGATCAGCAACATGCCACGCACGAATGGCGCCGGAACCCGACGCCAGTGCGTCAGGGGAATGAACACCAGCCCGGCCAGTACTACACGAATCAGCACGGCGAAGTAACTGTCGACGTGCCCCGCCAGATACACGCCGATCAGGCTGAAGGAAAACGCCTGAATCAGCGTAACGAAAAGTAGATAGCCCATGGTTGCCCCTTTTTTGAAGGCGGCGACCTTAGCGGGTTGGAGCGATGCTGTTCAAGCGATACCCGTCAACCAGGCAGCTGGTGGTTGCGCAGACAAGAAAAAACCCGATGACCCGGCGCAATCAGGCGGGACTATCGGGCAATGCACTCAGGAGCGGGATGAGTGCCAAGGGGAATCGATGAACGCGAGGATGATCGCGCGGCGGCATTAACGGCCGCTTAAGCGATCATCCTCACGTGATCACGCGACCTGAGCCAGCCGGGCAATGGCCTGGTTCAGGCCTTTCTCGGAGAAATCGCCGCCCATGTTCAGGCCTTCGGCATGAATGAACGTCACGTCATGGATGCCGACGAATCCCAGCACCTGACGCAGGTAAGGCTCCTGGTGATCCAGCGTGCTGCCGGCGTAAATGCCGCCGCGGGCAGTCAGTACGAAGGCGCGTTTGCCGGTGAGCAGGCCTTGCGGTCCGGTCTCGCCGTACTTGAACGTCACGCCGGCACGCAGCACGTGGTCGAACCAGGATTTGAGCGTGCTGGGGATTGCGAAGTTATACATCGGCGCAGCAAGCACCACGACATCCGCTGCCAGCAGTTCGTCAGTCAACTCGTTGGAGCGTTCCAGGGCAGCCTGTTCCACAGCGCTGCGCTGATCCTGAGGTTTCATCCAGCCGCCCAGCAGGTCGACGTCCAGGTGCGGCACTTGCTTGACTGCCAGATCACGCACGGTGATGTCGTCAGAGGGGTGCGCGGCACGCCACTGGCTGATGAATTGTTGGGTCAGGCGGCGGGAAACGGAGTCTTGCTGACGGGCGCTGCTTTCGATGATCAGGACGCGAGACATGGTGTGGCCTCCAGCGAATGAATGAGAGGGATGAATTCGATGGAGAGAAGATTAAGCTCTGACAAATCGATTAAAAAGCGCAAAAATCTGCTGCTAAACATCTAATAATTTGTTTTATGCAAGGAAGAGCAATACGCTCCTCTCTGTCGCCGAGCTGCGTCAAAGCGGCTCACAGCTGAGCTTGATGCGCAGCTTGACGATCTCGCGATTGAATTTTGCGGTGACCTCGGTACTGCTCTTCGGCGCGACCTGAACGCGTCGGGTGCGCGGGGCCTCCGGCCCATTGCGGAAAACCACGCTGCATTTGGCGGGTACGTCCCCGTAATTGTTCACGGTGATGTTGCCGATGTCATAAGCAGTGTCGTGGCTGTTGTAATCGATTTGCACGCCCTTGAGATCTTTCTCCACGTCGATCGGGTAGGCGAACGCGCTCAGCGGCAGCATTGCCAGCAGCACACAACAGAATTTATTCATTCGGCAGTCTCCAGACGAGAATGTGTAAGGACTGCCAGCTTAGGACTAAAGGAGCGAGAGATGAAAGCGCCCCGCGTGACCCTTGATCAATGGCGCACCTTGCAGGCCGTGGTCGACCATGGCGGTTTCGCCCAGGCAGCTGAAGCGCTGCACCGTTCGCAGTCATCTGTCAGCTATACCGTGGCCAGAATGCAGGATCAGCTCGGCGTGCCTTTGCTGCGCATCGACGGGCGCAAGGCAGTGCTGACCGAGGCCGGCGAGGTGCTGCTGCGCCGTTCGCGGCAACTGGTGAAGAACGCCAGTCAGCTGGAGGACCTGGCCCACCACATGGAACAGGGCTGGGAAGCCGAGGTGCGGCTGGTGGTGGATGCCGCTTACCCGAACGCGCGCCTGGTTCGTGCGCTGACTGCCTTCATGCCGCAAAGCCGCGGCTGTCGCGTGCGTCTGCGCGAAGAAGTCTTGTCCGGCGTAGAGGAAGTGTTGCTTGAAGGCGTGGCCGATCTGGCGATAAGCGGGTTCAGCATTCCGGGTTATCTGGGCACTGAAATGAGCGTTGTCGAGTTCGTTGCCGTCGCGCATCCCGAGCACGCGTTGCATCAGATGCAGCGCGAGTTGAATTTCCAGGACCTGGAAAGCCAGCTTCAGGTGGTGATCCGCGACTCGGGCCGCAACCAGCCAAGGGACGTCGGTTGGCTGGGTGCCGAGCAGCGCTGGACGGTCGGCAGTCTGGCGACGGCGGCCACCTTCGTCAGCAGCGGCCTGGGCTTCGCCTGGTTGCCGAGGCACATGATCGAGCGCGAGATAAAGGAAGGCGTGCTGAAGATCCTGCCGCTGGACAAAGGTGGCAGCCGTCATCCGACCTTCTACCTTTATTCCAGCAAGGACAAACCGCTGGGCCCGGCGACGCAGATCCTCATCGAGCTGATCCAGACCTTCGACACCGCACCGCTCGACGCAGCATTTGCCGCCCCACAGCAGGTGATTTGAGGGCATGCGGAATTGACAGGTTCCGGGCCGATCACAAACCCGTGGCGACGCGCTTGCTCGCGGAGGCTGATCTTCTGCCGATGCATCTCCACGTTATGCAACCGGCCTGTTCCCGGCTAAAGCCGGTCCCACGGACGCTGCAAACTTTCGTAGGACCGGCTTCAGCCGGGAAGGCGTCGCGTGTGATGCCGCTGAATCACGGGCTTCGTGAGCAAGCCCGCTCTCACTCAGACACAAGGATGTCCCATGCCACAGTTCCAACGTGACGGCTGTTCCCTGCACTATGACGAGTACGGCCAAGGCGCGCCGGTGCTGTTGGTCCACGGGCTCGGGTCGAGTGCTCAGGACTGGGAGTATCAGATTCCGGCGCTGGCGCAGCGCTATCGGGTGATTGCCGTCGACGTTCGGGGTCATGGTCGCTCCGACAAACCGCGCGAGCGCTACAGCATCGCCGGTTTCAGCGCTGACATCGTTGCCCTGCTCGACCATTTGCAACCCGGGCCCGTGCATTACGTCGGGCTGTCAATGGGCGGCATGATCGGCTTTCAACTGGCCATTGATCATCCCGACCGGTTGAAGAGCCTGACCATCGTCAACAGCGCGCCAGAGGTGAAAATCAAAAATTTCGCGGACTGGCGGCAGTTCGCCAAGCGCTGGCTGCTGGCACGCGCATTCAGCATGCACGCCATTGGCAAGGCGCTGGGCAAGAATCTGTTTCCCAAGCCCGATCAGGCCGACCTGCGAGAGAAGATCGCAAGGCGATGGGCGCAGAATGACAAGCGTGCGTATCTCGCCAGTTTCAGCGCGATTGTCGGCTGGGGCGTGCGGGAGAAGTTATCGCGAATCGGGTGCCCGACGCTGGTTGTTACCGCTGATCGCGACTACACACCGGTGGCGTTGAAAGAGGCTTACACCCGGCTCATACCCGGTGCCCGACTGGTGGTAATCAACGACTCTCGACACGCCAGTCCACTGGATCAGCCGGATGAATTCAACAGGATTCTTCTGGCGTTTCTACTCGAAGAATCCGAAGTCATGAGACCACACTCCCCTGACGCCACCGCAGACTAGCCGCTGTTGCCTGGCAATCATTCAAACCGGCACGTTCTACCAGCCGGCCCCTGTCAAAAACCTTTCAAACGTGCTTCCCTTACGTCCTGTTTTTTTGCAGTCGACATCAATTTCAGGACTCTGCCCATGCTGAAAAAAATCGCCCTCTCCGCCGCCGCCGCACTGTTCGCCAGCAATCTGATGGCGGCCCCTGCCCCTCATGTCGTGCTGGACACCAGTTTTGGCCAGGTCGAGATCGAGCTGAATCAGGACAAAGCGCCGATCAGTACTCAGAACTTCCTCAAGTACGTGGACAGCAACTTTTACAGCAACACCATTTTCCATCGCGTGATCCCGGGCTTCATGGTCCAGGGCGGCGGCTTCACGGCGCAGATGGTGCAGAAATCCACCAACGATCCGATCAAGAACGAAGCCGACAACGGCCTGCATAACGTGCGCGGCACAATCGCCATGGCCCGCACTTCCGAGGTGAACTCGGCCACCAGCCAGTTCTTTATCAACGTTGTCGACAACTCGATGCTCGACCACGGTAAGGGGGATTTCGGCTACGCAGTGTTCGGTAAAGTCGTCAAAGGCATGGACGTGGTCGACCAGATCGTCAACGTGCAGACCGGCAGCAAAAACGGCATGCAGAACGTTCCGCTGGACCCGATCCTGATCAAGTCCGCCAAGCGCGTGAACTAAGTTCCACGCCAGTACGAAAGCCGGGCACGTGCCCGGCTTTTACGTTTCCAGGCCAATCGCCCGTGAATCAGCGCGAACATTCGCGATTTTCACGCGGTCAGAACAGGGACTGTTCCTGAAGGTCCCTCAGAAAGGAGAGCCCGCTCAAGCGTGGGCGTCATAGCCAATGCTCTATCGTCGTTTTGAACAATTGATCGATATCTTCCGCGACGCGCCCACCGCCGCTCCTCCCAACACCGTCATGTCGTTCTACGTCTACTACCTGCGTCAGGTCTGGCCCAGCTTCGTAGCGCTGTTGGTGGTCGGCCTGATCGGAGCGCTGATCGAGGTGTCGCTGTTCAGTTACCTCAGTCGCATCATCGATCTGGCGCAAGGGGCGCCGAACCCGAATTTCTTCAGTGATCACGCGCTTGAGCTGACCTGGATGGTCGTCGTCGCGCTGGTTCTGCGGCCGATTTTCGTCGCGCTGCACGACCTGTTGGTGCATCAGACCATCAGCCCCGGCATGACCAGCATGATCAACTGGCAAAACCACAGTTACGTGCTCAAGCAGAGCCTGAACTTCTTCCAGAACGACTTCGCCGGGCGCATCGCTCAGCGCATCGTGCAAACCGGGAATGCATTGCGCGACTCCGCAGTGCAGACGGTGGACGCGATGTGGCACGTGCTGATCTATTCGATCGGCGCGCTGGTGCTGTTTGCCGAAGCCGACTGGCGTCTGATGATTCCGCTGCTGAGCTGGATTCTCGGCTTCATCCTTGCGCTCTGGTACTTCGTGCCGCGGGTCAAGGCGCGCTCGGTGGTGTCCTCCGACGCCCGTTCGAAACTGATGGGCCGCATCGTCGACGGCTACACCAACATCACCACGCTCAAGCTGTTCGCCCACACCAATTCCGAGCAGCAATACGCCCGCGAGGCCATCAGCGAGCAGACCGAGAAGACTCAACTGGCAGGCCGTGTGATTACCGAGATGGACACGGTGATCACAACGCTCAACGGCATCCTGATCGTCTGGACCACCGGGCTGGCACTGTGGCTGTGGAGCCAGTCGATGATCTCCGTCGGTGCTATCGCCCTGGCGACCGGTCTGGTCATTCGTATCGTCAACATGTCCGGCTGGATCATGTGGGTGGTCAACGGCATCTTCGAAAACATCGGCATGGTGCAGGACGGTCTGCAAAGCATTTCGCAGCCTGTCGGCGTGACGGATCGCGAGGCCGCACCGAAGCTTTCGGTCAGCCGTGGCGAGGTGAAATTCGAGGATCTGCAGTTCCAGTACGGCAAGAACAAAGGCGTGATTCACGGCCTGAATCTGAACATCAGAGCAGGTGAGAAGATTGGCCTGATCGGACCTTCCGGTGCCGGTAAATCGACATTGGTGAACCTGCTGCTGCGCCTTTACGACGTACAAGGCGGTCGAATTCTGATTGACGATCAGGACATTTCCCACGTCGCTCAGGAAAGCCTGCGCTCGCATATCGGCATGATCACGCAAGATACATCACTGCTGCATCGCTCGATTCGCGACAACCTGCTTTACGGCAAACCTAATGCAACCGATGCCGAGCTGTGGGAAGCCATGCGCAAGGCACGAGCCGACGAGTTCATCCCGCTGTTGTCGGACTCCGAAGGCCGCACCGGTCTGGATGCCCACGTCGGCGAACGAGGCGTGAAGCTTTCCGGCGGTCAGCGCCAGCGCATCGCGATCACGCGCGTGCTGCTCAAGGACGCGCCGATTCTGATCATGGACGAAGCCACTTCGGCGCTGGACTCGGAGGTCGAAGCAGCGATTCAGGAGAGTCTGGAGACGCTCATGCAAGGCAAGACGGTGATTGCCATCGCGCACCGGCTGTCGACCATCGCGAAAATGGATCGGCTGGTCGTGCTTGAAAATGGCCACATTGCCGAAAGCGGAACCCATTCGGAACTGCTCGCGCACAAAGGGCTGTACGCACGCCTCTGGGCGCACCAGACCGGCGGGTTTGTCGGAGTGGATTGACGCGCACGAAAATCCGCGGTGTTGGACGTGCACACGAAGATGGGAGCAACCGCTGCCTCTCCCCCGGGTGCCCTCGCCTCTTCCCGGCTAAAGCCGGTCCTACCGACGCTGCGAGCTTTTCGCAGGACCGGCTTTAGTCGGGAAGGCGTCCAGTGTTACACCGCTGAATTGCAAGGCGTCATGAGCAAGCACATTCCCCCCATGGCCCGCCACTTGTACTGACTGTCTTGCTGAACACATGACCTGTAGGAGTGAGCTCGCTCGCGAAGGCTGTTTTCCAACCGCTGCATTCCCGCCGGATGCAGCGCCCACTTCCCGGTTGAAGCCTGTCCTACCGACGCTGCGAGCTTTTCGTAGGACCGGCTTTAGCCGGGAAGGCGTTGAGTATTACGCCGCCGAATCGTGGGGGCCGTGAAGGTATCAATCCGCCTGCCGATAAGGCAGCGCGCTTCTTGCTTCTTCGGCGTAGGCCAGGATGCCGGCGCGTTCCTGTTGCAGGAAGTCCGCCACCGCTTCACGCAAACCGGGGTGCGCGAGGTAGTGCCATGAATGGGTGATGACCGGCTCGAACCCGCGAATCAGTTTGTGCTCGCCCTGCGCGCCGGCATCGAATCGCTTGAAGCCTTCGGCGATGGCGAAGTCCATGCCCTGGTAGAAACATGTCTCGAAATGCAGCCGATCGAACTCTGCCAGGCAGCCCCAGTAACGACCGTAAAAACTGTCGCCGCCGATCAGGCTGAACGCCATCGCCACGGGGCGTGCGCCCTGTCTCGCCAGCACCACGCGGATTGCCTCGGGCATGCGCTCGGCCAACAGGCTGAAGAACGCCCGCGTCAGGTAGGGCGCCTGACCACGCACTTCGTAGGTGTTCGAATAGCATGCGTAGACAAAGTCCCAATGAGCCTCGCTGAGCTCATGACCTTGCAGCCATTCGAACTCGAAACCCTGCCCCGCCACCTGCTCACGCTCCTTGCGCATCTGCTTGCGCTTGCGTGAACTCAACGCGTCCAGAAAATCCTGAAAGTCGCGATAGCCGCGGTTCTGCCAGTGGTACTGACAGCCGATGCGCTGCAGCCAGCCCTGCTGCTCGGCGAGCAGGCTGTCGGTCATCGGATCGGTGAAGTTCACGTGCACGCTGGACAGTTCTTCAGCTTCCGCATAACCGGGCAGGCAAGCCAGCAACTCGCGGCCATCTTCGGGCGTCTTCGCCAGCAGCCGTGGCCCGCCGACCGGGCTGAATGGCACGGCTACCAGCAACTTGGGGTAATAGGCGATGCCTGCGCGGCGGCAGGCGTCGGCCCAGGCGTGATCGAAAACGTACTCGCCATAGGAATGCCACTTGCGGTAGCTCGGCAATGCGGCGATCAACCGCTCACCTTCGTAGTGCAGCAAGTGCTCTGCACGCCAACCGGAACGGGGCCCGAGGCTGCCACTGTCTTCAAGCGAACTGAGAAAAGCGTGGCGCAAAAACGGTGAGTCGCCAGGTATCAGCGCGTCCCATTCTTCGGACGCCAGATCCGACAACCTATCCAATCGATGTAACGACATCTTGCTGCTCCCGGTCTTCACGCCAACGTTTGCGCAATATCACTGATCGAAGACGTTTGCACATGAATTTACCCACGACACCGCTCTAGCTCGCGGGTTCAACAGATTTCCCACATGTCATCGACATGCCATCACATAGCCATCCCCCTGTCATAAACGGCCGTAATACTGGCGCCTGTTTTTAGAGCCCCCGGTTCTAAAAACTTCGATTCTTCCCGCCCGCCAATGGTCGGTTGTTCCCTGGATGGCTTAGTCATCCTTCTCATTTACGGAGATTGATATGCGTCTTGCTTCCACGAAAACTGCGGCAGCCCTGTGTGGCGGGCTGCTGCTGGCCATGAGTGTACCGGCCAGCGCCGCAGTCGACGCGAAACTGCTCGACATGCTCAAGGCCAACGGCTCGATTTCACCTGCCCAGTATGCCGAGCTGCAATCAGAGCTCGCCAAGGACCAGCTGGCTCAACAACAAGCGCAGAAAGCGACCGCTGACCAGATCGCAGCCGCTTCCGCCGCAAAATCTTCGGAGCTGTCCGCGTTCGAACAGAAAGTGGCATGGGCCGCCAAGACTCAATTCAAGGGCGACGTTCGCGTTCGCCAGGAAACCGTCAAGATCGACGACCAGAACAACAGCCAGGATCGCAACCGTCAGCGTATCCGTGTTCGTCTGGGTGCGTATACCGACATCAACCCGCAAGTCAGCACCGGTATCCGTATTGCCACCGGTGGCGACAACAAGGCCAACTCCACCAACGTCGACCAGAACGACTACTTCACCAAGAAAGACCTGTGGCTGGATCAGGGCTACATCGACTACCACCCGACCGCCATCCAGAACCTGCACATCATCGGCGGCAAGATGGCTCAGCCGTGGGTCAGCGAAGGCGACGTGATCTGGGATAACGACATCAACCCTGAAGGTCTTGCAGCCACTTACAGCTTGCCGGTCACCAAGGGCTTTGAGCTGTTCGGCAGCGCTGGTACCTACACCCTCAAAGACAACATCAGCGGTGAAGGCACTCAATTCAAGAACGACTTGCGCTTGAATGCCGCGCAACTGGGCACGCGCATCGCCGTCACTGACAACGCCAAGATGACCGTCGGCGGTTCGGTGTATCAGTACGAAAACGCCAACGACTGTAACCCGGCAGCGGCAAGCACCTCGACCACGTTCTGCGGCTTGAACATCAACGGCAACGACACCAACGACTTCCGCCTGTATGAAGGCTTCGGTCAACTGGACTTCACCGGTCTGGCAGTGCCGGTCAGCCTGTACGGTCAATACGTGGTCAACAGCGCCACCGACAGCGACGAAGACACGGCGTGGCTGGCAGGTGTGAAGACCAAGGTGTTCGGCTTCGGTCTGGACTACAACTATCGCGATACTCAGCGTAACGCAGTGGTTGGCGCCTTCACCGACTCCGACTTCGCCAACGGCACCACCGGTTCGCGCGGTCACAAACTGGGCGTTTCCTACGACATCGACAAGAACTTCTCGGTCGGCGCGACGTACTTCCTGACCAAAGCTGACTTCGCCAACGCCGCCGCACAGGCCGCTCCGCGCAATCAACGCGACAAGGATGCCAACACGCTGCAACTGGACGTCATGGCCAAGTTCTAAACCAGGCCGCGTCTGACTACCCGGTGACACACTCCAGGCGGCCCGCTCCCGTCGCCTGAAGCGCTCCAGACTTCCAGCCCGCCGTTGCCCTGTCGGATCCCCATCATCCGTTCCGACAGGTCAGCGCCGGGCTTTTTTGTCGTCAGGCGATACGCCGGACAACCCTGCCTCATCGACCGCGGTCATGCAGGGCGCATCACTTCTTGCGCAGAATCACACTGCCAATCGAATAGCCCGCGCCAAACGAGCTCAACACGCCGAGCGCGCCGGCTGGCAGATCGTCCTGATATGTGTGGAATGCGATCACCGAACCTGCCGAGCTGGTATTGGCATAGCTGTCGAGAATGACCGGAGCTTCTTCGACGGAGGCGTCACGCCCGAGCAGTTTTTTCACGATCAGGTGGTTCATGCTCAGGTTCGCCTGATGCAGCCAGAAACGCTTCACGTCGCTGACATTCAGACTGGTTTCGTCCAAATGCGCCGCCACCAGTTCAGCCACCATCGGGCAGACGTCGCGAAAGACCTTGCGACCTTCCTGCACGAACAGTTTGTCCGGCTTGCCTTCACCCTCTTCCGCCGTGCGATTGAGGAAGCCGAAGTTGTTGCGGATATTGTTGGAGAACGTGGTCAGCAGCTTGGTGCTGACGATCTCGAATTGATGCGCGGAAGTCGCCAGATCTGCGCGCTCAACCACGACCGCCGTCGCCGCGTCACCGAAAATGAAGTGGCTGTCACGGTCGCGGAAATTCAGATGCGCAGTGCAGATTTCCGGACTGATCACCAGCAGCGCGCGGGCCTGGCCCAGCTTGACGCTGTTGCACGCGGTCTGGATGCCGAAGGTGGCCGACGAGCAGGCGACGTTCATGTCGAAACCGAAACCCTGAACACCCAGCGCCGACTGGATTTCGATCGAAATTGCCGGGTACGCACGCTGCAGGTTGGAACAGGCGACGATCACGCCGTCGATGTCAGCAGCAGTTCTGCCGGCGCGCTGCAAGGCTTGTTCGGCAGCGGCCACACCCATCTGACAGAGGATCGACCACTCATCGTTGGAGCGCTCGGGCAGGCGCGGCTTCATGCGCTGCGGGTCGAGAATGCCGTCCTTGTCCATGACGAAGCGGCTCTTGATACCACTGGCCTTCTCGATGAACGCGGCGCTGGATTCGGTCAGCGGTTGAACGTCACCCGCTTCGATAGCAGCGGCATTCTCTGCGTTGAACTGCGCGACGTAGGTGTTGAAAGACTGCACCAGTTCATCGTTTGAAATGCTGTTGGCCGGGGTGAAAAGTCCGGTCCCACTGATCACGACGTCGTACACGGTCGTTCCTCTCTCTTGGATGGCAGCAGACAAGTCGCCTGCGCAAGCATGGTCCTGGCTGTTTTGGAACGACAGTACCAATGCAACGATAAATTCCCCCGTATACGGGAGATCAATATGGGTGACGCTTTGAGGTTTTAGCCGCGAAGTTTGCCATAACGGCCGGGATTTGGCGCTATCGATGCACTGAACGGCAGCCCGTTAATCTCGCTGAGAGCTGACTCTGGAGCCGTTGGTGATTCAGATAACCGCAAACAGAATCATCCCTCTACCGCCGCCCACTGTTTACTCAGGCGCTTGTCGGAAATCGGCACCTTCGTTCCCAACTGCTGGCCGAACAGCGAGACGCGATACTCCTCGAGCCACCAGCGATAGGTCACCAGTTCGTCGTCGCGCTTGCCTTCCTGGGCATGCTTGTCGGCGCGAGTCTGGTACTGCGCCCAGAGGTTGCCCAGCTCAATGCTCCAGACCCGGTCTTTCTGCACCTGACTGCCCAGTTTCTCCAGTCGCAGCTCAATGGCTTTGAGGTAGCGCGGCAGCTCTTTGAGCCACTGTGCCGGGGTTTCACGCACGAATCCCGGATACACCAGCTTGCCCAGTTGCGCCTTGATGTCGTTGAGCGCAACGGCCTGAGCCAGATCGATCTTGCCCTTGAAGCGCTTTTGCAGGCCATGCCAGAGCTTGAGAATTTCCAGCGTCAGCTTCGCCAGCCGCTCGGCATGCTCGGTCAGCGCCCCGCGCTTGCGCTCGGCCAGCGACATCAGCCCGGCGCCGTCGCGAGGCAGACTGGCCTCGCCCTCCAGGATGCAGGTGTCCAGGCTCGCCAGCAGAATGTCTTCGATCAGTGCGTCGACCCGGCCCATGTCGCGATACAGCAACGCAAGCTCGGTCTGACCCGGCAGTTTGCTGCGCAGGAATTTTGCAGGCTCGGCCAACTGCTGCAACAGCAGGCGTTGCAGGGCCCGACGATGCTGATACTCGGCTTCGGTCTGGGTCGAAAAACGGCCCTCTTTGACCGTGCCGTTTTCTTCGACCAGCGCCGGGTAGACCGTCATCGACAACCCGGCGATGTTCTGCTGGGTCTTTTCCGCGACGGCCGCGAAGCCCTTGGCTTCGACGGGTTGCTGACTTCTGGCCGACTGCGGCACCGCGAGGGCGGCTTGGCCGGCCTCGGCAAAACGCGCGGTCAGCTCATCCAGATCACGACCTTCGCCGAGGAACTTGCCGTTGGCGTCGACCACTTCAAGATTCATTTTCAAATGGCTTTCGAGCTGTTGCGCCGCCTCGGCCCAGGCGTCGTCGGACACCCGTGCGCCGGTCATGCGCAACAGCTCGCGGCCCAATGCGTGCGGCAGCGAGCCGTCGGCGAACACCATGCGCTGCAGCGCGGCCTTGACGAAATCAGGCACCGGCACGAAATTCTTGCGCAGCGCTTTGGGCAGATTGCGCACCAGCGCGACACATTTGGTCTCCAACAGCCCAGGCACTAGCCACTCCAGCCGCTCGGCCGGCAACGACAACAGCAACGGCGCCGGCACGCGCAACGTCACGCCATCGCGCGGATGATTGGGCTCGAAGTGATACGTCAGCGGCAGGGTCAGATCGCCCAGGCGCAGCGTGTCCGGGTACTGATTGGCGGTGACTTCGCTGGCCTCGCGGGCCAGCACGTCTTCCTCGCGCATGATCAGCAATTGCGGGTTCTTCTGGCTTTCCATGCGATACCAGGCGTCGAACGTCGCCGTCTGGTGGATTTCGGCAGGCAGTCGCTCGTCGTAGAACCGGAACAGCGTTTCCTCGTCAGCGAGAATGTCACGGCGCCGCGCCTTGGCTTCGAGCTCGTCGAGCTGCTCGAGCAGGCGCGTGTTGGCGCTCAGGCATTTGGCCCGCGACTGAATCTCGCCACGCACCAGCCCTTCACGGATGAAGAGCTCGCGGGAAACCACCGGATCGATCGGCCCGAAGTGCACGGGACGCCGGCCAACGACGATCAGGCCGAACAAGGTGATCTGCTCGAAGGCCACGACTTGCCCGCGCTTTTTCTCCCAGTGAGGCTCGAAATGGTTCTTCTTGACCAGATGCCCGGCCAGCGGCTCGATCCAGTCTGGCTCGATCTTGGCGACCATTCGCGCGTAGAGCTTGGTGGTCTCCACCAGTTCGGCGGCCATGATCCATTGCGGGCGTTTTCTGCCAAGACCCGAGGACGGATGCACCCAGAACCGTCGCTGACGCGCGCCCAGGTAATCGCCTTCTTCGGTCTTCTGGCCAATCTGGCTCAACAGGCCTGACAGCACGGCCTTGTGGAATTTCGGGTAGTCGGCTGGGTCCTTGTTGACGGTCAACTGCAGGTCGCGGCAGATCAGGCTCAACTGACGGTGAGAGTCACGCCACTCACGCAGGCGCAGGTAGTTGAGGAAGTTGCGCCGACACCAGTTGCGCAACGGGCTGGCGGTCAGCGCCTGGCGCTGCTCCTCGAATCCACGCCACAGATTGACCAGCCCGGCGAAGTCCGAATCCTGATCTTTCCACTGCGCATGAGCCTGATCGGCCGCCTGCTGGCGTTCCGGCGGACGTTCCCGCGGATCCTGAATCGACATGGCGCTGGCGACGATCAGCACTTCCTGCAAGCTGCCCTGCTTCGCGGCCTCCAGCAGCATGCGGCCCATGCGCGGGTCCACGGGCAGGCGCGCCAGTTGGCGCCCCAGTGGCGTCAGCTGGTTCTCGCGGTTGACCGCCGACAGCTCTTGCAGCAGGTTGAAACCATCGCTGATGGCTTTGCCATCCGGCGGCTCGATGAACGGAAAATCAGTGATCTGGCCCAGACGCAGGTGCAGCATCTGCAGGATGACGGCTGCCAGGTTTGTGCGAAGAATCTCGGGATCGGTGAACTCAGGACGTGAGAGGAAATCTTCCTCGCTGTACAGGCGCACGCATAACCCTGGCTCGACACGGCCGCATCGGCCCTTGCGCTGGTTGGCACTGGCCTGGGAAATGGCTTCGATGGGCAGCCGCTGGACCTTGGCGCGATAACTGTAGCGGCTGATGCGCGCAGTGCCCGTGTCAATCACGTAGCGGATGCCGGGCACGGTCAGCGAGGTTTCGGCGACGTTGGTCGCCAGCACCACGCGACGTCCCGGATGCGACTGGAAAATCCGTTGTTGTTCGGCTGGCGACAGTCGCGCATACAACGGCAGGATTTCGGTGTGTCGGAGCTGCGCTTTGCGCAGCATTTCGGCGGCATCGCGAATTTCACGCTCGCCGGGCAGAAACACCAGCACGTCGCCTGGCGACTTGCGTTCACTGCGCTCGAAGGCCGCCAGTTCGTCGAGCGTGGCAAGAATCGCCTGATCGACGGTCAGGTCCTCCTCGACGCTATTGCCCTCTTCATCCTGCTCGGCGGTCAACGGCCTGTACCAGGTGTCGACCGGAAAGGTGCGACCGGAGACTTCGATGATCGGCGCGTTGTCGAAATGCGCGGAGAAGCGCTCAAGGTCGATGGTCGCGGAGGTGATGATGATCTTCAGATCCGGGCGACGCGGCAGCAGGGTTTTCAGGTAGCCCAGCAGGAAATCGATGTTCAGGCTGCGCTCGTGGGCCTCGTCGACAATGATCGTGTCGTAGCGTTCGAGAAAGCGGTCATGCTGGGTTTCGGCGAGCAGGATGCCGTCGGTCATCAACTTGATCAGGGTGTTTTCATCACTCTGGTCTTCAAAGCGCACCTGATATCCCACCAGCGCGCCCAACGGCGTACCGATTTCTTCCGCGACCCGGCTGCCGACGCTGCGGGCAGCGATCCGGCGGGGCTGGGTGTGACCAATCAGACCGTGCTGACCGCGGCCGATTTCCAGGCAGATTTTCGGCAGCTGGGTGGTCTTGCCCGAGCCGGTCTCGCCCGCGATGATCAGCACCTGGTGTTTGAGCAGGGCCTCTTTGATTTCATCGCGCTTGGCCGCGATGGGCAGATTTTCGTCGTAGCGAATCGACGGCACGCTTTGCTTGCGAGTGGCGACCCGCGCGCACGACGCCTGCACACGCTCGACCCACTGCGCCAACTTCGCCTCGTCGGGATTCTTGCGCAGCTCATGCAACTGACGACGCAAGCGATGACGATCACTGATCATCGCGTGGTCAAGGCTTTTCAACAGTTGGTCGATTGAGGTCGATTCGTCGGTCATCAGGGCGGGAAGTCTTTTCTATCTGGATGCAGGGCGCGGATTGTCGCAGATTTGGGGGTCGGGATGCATATCCACTGATATACCCCAGTGTCTGTAGGAGCGTGGCTTGTCCCGCGATCTGACGCGCAGCGGCAGCCGAACCGGTAGATCCGGCCGCATCAGACACACCGAGTCGACAGCATTTGCTGCCGGTCCCGGCAGATCGCGGGACAAGCCACGCTCCTGCAAAGACTGCGCAGCTAGAAAAAACAAACCCCGCACGATGGCGGGGTCTGTTGGTGATGTAGCACTTACGCGGGTTTTTTCAGCGCCAGTTTTTTCAGTTCTTCATCACGCAGTTCGCGGCGCAGGATCTTGCCGACATTGGTGGTCGGCAAGGCATCGCGGAATTCGACGCTGCGGGGCACTTTGTACGCCGTGACATTCGCGCGCATGTGCTCCATCACCAGCTCTTTGGTGAGTGTCATGCCCGGCCGGACGACCACGAAAATCTTGATCGCTTCGCCCGACTTTTCGTCCGGCACACCAATCGCCGCGCACTGCATCACGCCCGGGAGCGTGGCCAGCACGTCTTCGAGTTCGTTGGGATACACGTTAAAGCCAGACACGAGAATCATGTCCTTCTTACGATCGACGATGCGCATATAGCCGTCGGGCTGAATCACCGCGATATCACCGGTCTTCAACCAGCCCTCGGCGTCGAGCATTTCATCGGTGGCTTCCTGGCGCTGCCAGTAGCCTTTCATGACCTGCGGGCCCTTGACGCACAACTCGCCGACTTCCCCGAACGGCAGCTCTTCGCCCGCGTCATTGATGGTTTTGCACAGCGTCGACGGAACCGGAATGCCGATGGTGCCCATCTGGATTTTCTGAATCGGATTCACCGTCGCCACCGGGCTGGTTTCGGTCATGCCGTAACCTTCGCAGATCGAGCAACCGGTCACTTCTTTCCAGCGCTCTGCGGCCGCCTGTTGCAGCGCCATGCCGCCGGACAGTGTGAGTTTCAGCGAGGAAAAATCCAGACTGCGGAAGTCTGCATTACTGCACAACGCCACGAACAACGTGTTCAACCCTACAAAGCCGGTGAACTTCCATTTCGACAACTCCTTGACCATCGCCGACAGGTCGCGGGGGTTGCTGATCAGGACGTTGTGGTTGCCGCTCAGCATCATCGACATGCAATGAAAGGTGAACGCGTAGATGTGATAAAGCGGCAGCGGCGTGATGAGGATTTCGCTGCCTTCGTTGAGGTTGGAACCCATCAACGCCTTGCACTGCAACATGTTGGCGATCAGGTTGCGGTGGGTCAGCATCGCGCCTTTGGCAACGCCGGTCGTGCCGCCGGTGTATTGCAGGACGGCAACGTCATCGCTCTTCGGCGCCGCGTCCTGGACCGGCTGGCCGTGCCCCTTCGCCAGCACGTCATTGAACTTGACGGCCTTGGGCAAGTGAAACGGCGGCACCATCTTCTTCACGTACTTGATGACGCTGTTGACCAGCACCCGCTTGAGCGGCGGCAGCAGGTCGGCGACTTCCGTGACGATGATATGTTTGACGCCGGTCTTGGGCACGACCTTTTCTGCCAGATGCGCCATGTTCGCCAGGCATACCAGAGCCTTGGCGCCGGAATCGTTGAACTGGTGTTCCATTTCCCGCGCGGTGTACAGCGGGTTGGTGTTGACGACGATCAGCCCGGCGCGGATGGCACCGAACACGGCGATCGGGTACTGCAGCACGTTCGGCAGCTGCACGGCGATCCGGTCGCCCGGTTGCAAGTCGGTGTGGTGCTGCAGCCAGGCGGCAAACGCCCCGGACAGCGCGTACATCTCACCATAAGTGAGGGTCTTGCCCAGGTTGCTGAAGGCAGGTTTGTTGGCGAAACGCTCGCAGGACTGTTTCAATACCGCCTGAACGTTTGGATACTGGTCCGGATCGATATCGGCAGCGATACCAGCCGGATATTTATCCTTCCAGAAGTTTTCGATCATGGAAGCCGACTCCTCAGCGACAGCGTTTCTACACACCGCTCATGCGATGATTTCTTGTGTTTGGAATGGTGTAGCCACTGCGTTTTGTCTATCGACTGGACAAAAAGCGGGCCGAGCGTAGCAGCTTTGCCAAAGGCCGACTAGGGCCAAAAGCGGCCCCTACAGTCACATAAATGACTCTTGAATATACCTTGGTCACATTTAGAGCAATGAACCTAAATGTCGAAAACGCCTGCTTTTAACGCCCCGGTCTGACTCGATCAAACACGGCGCACAGCAGATGCATTCGCGACGGTTCAGCTGGATCTGCACCTCTTTAGCTATAGCCCCCGCATCGACGTCTGGCGAATGAATTCAAGGGCCACAGGCTTGCAGCGACAACCGTTTATTGCACGCAAAAAAAAGCGTGCCTCGCGACACGCCTTTCTCTTGCCAGACCTTCTTATGCGGTTTCGCGAAGCTCTCGCCGCAGGATTTTCCCCACCGGCGTCATCGGCAACGACTCGCGCAGCACGATCTGTTTGGGGATTTTATAGCCGGTGAAGTTTTCCTTGCAGTACGCCTTGAGTTCGTCGCTCGTCAGGCTTGCGTCCCTGGGCACGACGAACAGCTTCACGGCCTCGCCCGAGCGCTCGTCCGGGACGCCGATCACCGCGCAGTTGGCGACTTTGGGATGGCGCGAGACAACGTCTTCAATTTCGTTGGGATAAACGTTGAAGCCGGAGACGATGATCATGTCCTTCTTGCGATCGACGATGCGGATAAAGCCATCGGGGTCGATCACGGCGATGTCGCCGGTCTTGAGCCAGCCTTCGCTGTCGAGCACCTCGGCTGTGGCGTCAGGCTTGTGCCAGTAACCCAGCATGATCTGCGGACCTTTGAGACACAGCTCGCCACGCTCGCCCACCGGCAGTTCCACGCCTTGGTCATCGATCACCTTCGCGGTGGTGCCCGGTACCGGCATTCCGACGGTGCCCAGCCTGGACTTGTCGCCGTAGGGGTTGGCGGTGGCCACGGGGGATGTTTCGGTCAGCCCGTAGCCTTCCACGATCGGGCAGCCTGTCAACTGCAGCCAGCGCTCGGCCGTGGCTTTCACCAGCGCCGTACCGCCTGAGTTGGTCAGGCGCAACGTGGAGAAATCCAGGGTCTTGAACTCAGGGTGATCCATCAGCGCGACGAACAACGTGTTGAGGCCGAGCATCGCCGAGAACCTCCACTTCTTCAGCTCTTTGATGAAGCCGCTGATGTCTCGGGGGTTGGTGATCAGCACGTTGTGATTGCCGCTGACCATCATGCACATGCAGTTACAGGTGAAGGCGTAGATGTGGTACATCGGCAGCGGCGCAATCATGATTTCGCTGCCCTGTTTGAAGATTGGCGAGCCATCGGCGCCGTGCTGCAGCATGCAGGCATAAACCTGCTGCATGTTCGCCACGAGATTGCCGTGGGTCAGCATCGCGCCCTTGGGCGACCCGGTGGTGCCGCCGGTGTATTGCAACACCGCAACATCATCCAGCCCCCGTGTCACTTGCTGCAGATGATCGCCGCGCCCCAGTTTGAGCACACGTTTGAACGAGACGGCCTGCGGCAGGTGGTACTCGGGCACCATCTTCTTGATCTTCTCGACCACGGTGTTGATCAACCAGCCCTTGGCTGGCGACTGCATGTCGCCCATTTTCACTTCGATCAGGTACTGGATGTCGGTATCGGGCAGCACTTCTTCGACGTGCTTGCCGAAGACGTTCAGGTAAACCAGCGCCCGCACCCCGGCGTCCTTGAACTGATGGCGCATTTCGCGGGCGGTGTACAGCGGGTTGGTATTGACGACAATCAAACCGGCGCGCATCGCACCGAACACCGCTATGGGGTACTGGATCAGGTTGGGCATCTGCACGGCAATGCGGTCGCCCGGTTTGAGTTCGGTCTGCTGTTGCAGGTAGCCGGCAAAGGCCGCGGACTGGCGCTCGAGTTCGGCGTACGTCAACGTCACGCCCATGTTGCTGTAGGCCGGGCGGTCGGCGTACTTCCGGCAACTGCGCTCGAACACCTCGACCACTGACTTGTACGCGTGAAGGTCCACCTCGGAGAGGACGCCAGCCGGGCGCTTGTCGTTCCAGAAGTCAGGTTGCATGTTGTTTTTATCCTCTTACCTGAGAGTGCTGGCCCAATGGTTTTTAAACGGGCGTTCGCCGGACGTTAGCAGCTAACGCGCAGAAGGCAAATACGCCGCGGGCCGTCATCAATGACGTGAATCTTGTGAGTGACAAGACCGCCATCTGGCAACGGCTATACACTGATGCGAGGCGCTCGCCGCGCAATTTTCATGACAAATTCTTACAAGGCCAGGGAAACGCCATGAACCATGAAGCCTATTGGCTGGACGCCAGCGACCACAGCCGTTTCTTTGTCAACGCCTGGGCACCTGACGGACCGGCCAGAGCGGTGGTGATGCTGTCCCATGGCATGGCCGAGCACAGCGGGCGATACGAACGTTTGGCCGAGGCGCTGACCCAGGCAAGCTTCGCACTGTATGCACACGATCAGCGCGGCCACGGCCGGACGGCATCGGAGGGACTGCCCGGCCACTACGCCGATCGGGACGGCTGGAGCAAAGTGGTCGGCGATCTGGCCACGCTGAACGCCTCGATTGCGCAGAAGCATCCCGACGTGCCGGTGTTTCTCCTGGGTCACAGCATGGGCAGCTACGTCGCTCAGGCTTACCTGATGCATCACAGCGCAAGCCTGCAAGGCGCGATCTTGAGCGGCTCGAATTTCCAGCCGGTCTCGCTTTACCGGAGCGCCAGACTGGTGGCACGCTTCGAACGCTGGCGTCAGGGCGCAACAGGCCGCAGTGCACTGATCGAATTCCTCTCGTTCGGCTCCTTCAACAAACGCTTCAAGCCGGTACGCACGCCATTCGACTGGCTGAGCCGCGACCCACAGGAAGTGGACCGCTACATCAGCGATCCGCTCTGCGGATTCCGATGCACCAATCAGTTCTGGCTGGACATGCTCGGTGGCCTCCAGCAGATCAGCAAGCGTTCCAACCTGGCGCAGATCGACAAAAGCCTGCCGATTCTGATCATGGGCGGCGAATGTGATCCGGTCAGCGATGGCAAGCGTCTCAAGGATCTGGCCGACGCCCTGACCGGTACCGATCATCATGCCGTGGCACTGAGGATCTACCCGCAGGCGCGTCATGAAATCCTCAACGAGACCAACCGCCAGGCCGTCACTCATGATTTACTCGCCTGGCTCGAACAAGCGCTGGAACAGCCGCGACCGCGCCGCAGCGAGTGACCGGTCAGGATTTTTCATCTTTTCTTTTTTCTATTCACGTTACAGGACCGCAACATGACACATGTCACCAACACGCCGTACGAGGCCCTTGAAGTCGGCCAGACCGCGAGCTACAGCAAGACCGTCGAAGAGCGCCACATTCAGCTGTTCGCCGAAATGTCCGGTGACCGCAACCCGGTGCATCTGGATGCCGAGTTCGCGGCCAAGACCATGTTCAAGGATCGTATCGCTCACGGGATGTTCAGCGGCGCGTTGATCAGCGCGGCAGTGGCCTGCGAGCTGCCTGGTCCGGGCACGATTTACCTGGGTCAGAAGATGAGTTTTCAGAAACCGGTGAAGATTGGCGATACGCTGACCGTGCGCCTGGAGATCCTCGAAAAGCTGCCGAAATTCCGCGTGCGCATCGCCACCAACGTGTTCAACCAGCACGATGAATTGGTGGTCGAGGGCGAAGCCGAGATCCTCGCCCCGCGCAAGGAACAGACCGTGAGTCTCGCCGAGTTGCCGCCGATCACCGTGGGTTGAATGACCGAAGCGGGCGCTGTCAGACGACGTCCTGAACGGCGCTCGCTTTGTTCAACTGAGGAATCAGCGCACAAAAAAATGGGCAACCGAGGCTGCCCGAAATGCCTTGCGTGCTCTTTGTATCGGCACTCACTCTTTGCCGCGCCTGGGTGAGTCTCTCCAGATGAACAGTCCATAGCCTGCAAATAACACCACCATCAGACCTACTGTCATGACGCCGGCGATCACTGCGTGGTCGAGAAACATGAGCGCGCCTCCTGCTTGACCCTGTTCGATGGGTGCAGACTAACCGGACGCATATCGAGGAGTGTTGACGCAGGTCAATGCCGCAGGACATCGCAAATGATGCCGGGCCGACCCGCTTTGCAGGCGGGAGGAATTCAGCGTTTCTTCGGTTTGTTCTTCGACTTTTTCTTGCCCTTGCCCAGCGGCATCGCCTGTTCGAAAGCCTGTCGCACTTCGTTCAGCCGCTTGTCATTAAGGTCATGAACGCGCTTGGCGCGCTCGACGCTCAGGTCTACCAGTTTTCCGTCATCGCTCATGGATGTACCGCTCTTTAATGCCTGTTGCTGTCAATAATGCGCAATCACGGCAGCGCTGACCAGCGTCAGACCTTCAGATCCACCCACAGCCCCTGACGCGGCTCGTTATCGATGATCGGCACCACCGGCACCGTGTTGTCAGCATTCAACGATTCGCCCGGAATGGCCGGCCCATCTTCGAGATCGGGATGACGATCAGCCACGCGACGATCCCGGCGGCGTCGTTGCTGACGGCGTTGCTCTTCGCGCAGCAGCAGCTCGGCCTGCTCGCGATCGCGTTCGCTCATGTCAATGTTGGTTTCGTTGGAACTGGGTTGCGTCGGCGCCACAGGCGGAATGTCCGGTGTGGGCTTGACCGGGTCCAGCTGCGACGTCACGGGGGCCGCGCTCAAAGGAATCAGCGGTGGCAGCATGGTAATGGTCTCCTGTTATCAAGCTGTCGGCTGCCGTTTCGTCGACTTGAGCCGTTGGAAGTGGAAGTTTCGACTATGTTTTTCGCAACAAGTGCCGGTATCAGGCCCAAAGCCCAACAAATCCGGGCGTATTTACAATGTATCTTTGGCCTGAGCGCCGTGTTCCGTTACCATAGTCGGCTTTTTCAAGGCGGGAGTCAGGCAGCATGGCGCAGCAGTATCAACCGGGGCAACGCTGGATTAGCGACAGCGAAGCCGAGCTGGGTTTGGGCACCGTTCTGGCACAGGACGGCCGCTTATTGACCGTGCTCTATCCGGCCACTGGCGACACCCGCCAGTATGCTTTGCGCAATGCCCCGCTGACGCGGGTGCGTTTCTCGCCGGGTGACACTATCACTCACTTCGAGAACTGGAAAATGACCGTTCGCGAAGTCGAAGACGTCGACGGCCTGCTGGTCTATCACGGCCTCAATGCCCAGAACCAGGCTGTGACGTTGCCCGAAACCCAACTTTCCAACTTCATCCAGTTCCGTCTGGCGAGCGACCGACTGTTCGCCGGCCAGATCGACCCACTGGCCTGGTTCTCTCTGCGCTATCACACGCTGGAACATACCAGCCGCCTGCTGCAGTCGTCGCTGTGGGGCCTGGGCGGCGTTCGTGCACAGCCGATCGCCCACCAGCTGCACATCGCCCGGGAAGTCGCCGACCGGATCGCACCGCGTGTACTTCTGGCTGACGAAGTGGGTCTGGGTAAGACCATCGAAGCCGGTCTGGTGATCCATCGCCAGTTGCTGTCAGGCCGCGCCAGCCGCGTGCTGATTCTGGTTCCGGAGAACCTGCAGCATCAGTGGCTGGTGGAGATGCGCCGCCGCTTCAACCTGCAAGTTGCGCTGTTCGACGCCGAGCGTTTCCTCGAAAGCGATGCCAGCAACCCGTTCGAAGACACGCAACTGGCGCTGGTGTCGCTGGAATGGCTGGTCGAAGACGAGAAGGCTCAGGATGCGCTGTTCGCGGCCGGCTGGGATCTGCTGGTGGTCGACGAGGCGCACCATCTGGTCTGGCACGAAGACAAGGCGAGCCGCGAATACTCGCTGGTCGAGCAACTGGCCGAGGTGATTCCGGGCGTTCTGCTGCTGACCGCGACCCCGGAGCAACTGGGGCAAGACAGCCATTTTGCGCGTCTGCGCCTGCTTGACCCCAACCGTTTCCACGACCTGCATGCCTTCCGCGCCGAGAGCGAAAATTACCGTCCGGTGGCCGAAGCCGTTCAGGAACTGCTCGATCAGGGCCGGCTGTCGCCCGAAGCGCACAAGACCATCCACGGCTTCCTTGGCGCCGAAGGTGAAGCACTGCTCGCTGCCGTGGCCGATGGCGACACAGAGGCGAGCGCCCGGCTGATCCGCGAGCTGCTGGACCGTCACGGCACCGGCCGCGTGCTGTTCCGTAACACCCGCGCCGCCGTGCAGGGTTTTCCGGAACGCAAGCTGCATCCGCATCCATTGCCCTGCCCTGCCGAATACCTGGAGCTGCCGATTGGCGAGCATGCCGACCTGTACCCGGAAGTCAGCTTCCAGGCACAAGGCGAGACCAGCGAAGAAGAGCGCTGGTGGCGCTTCGACCCGCGCGTCGACTGGCTGATCGATACGCTGAAGATGCTCAAGCGCGTCAAAGTGCTGGTGATCTGCGCCCACGCCGAGACCGCGATGGACCTGGAAGACGCCCTGCGCGTGCGCTCCGGCATCCCGGCCACAGTGTTCCACGAAGGCATGAACATTCTTGAACGTGACCGCGCGGCGGCCTATTTCGCCGATGAAGAATTCGGCGCGCAGGTGCTGATCTGTTCGGAAATCGGCAGCGAAGGCCGTAACTTCCAATTCTCCCACCACCTGGTGCTGTTCGACCTGCCTTCACACCCCGACCTGCTGGAGCAGCGCATCGGGCGTCTGGACCGGATCGGCCAGAAGCATGTCATCGAACTGCACGTGCCTTATCTGGAAACCAGCCCGCAAGAGCGGCTGTTCCAGTGGTACCACGAAGCGCTCAACGCTTTCCTCAACACCTGTCCGACCGGCAACGCCTTGCAGCACCAGTTCGGTCCGCGTCTGTTGCCGCAGCTCGAAGGCGGTGACGAAGACGACTGGCAGGCGCTGGTCAGCGAAGCGCGTGCCGAGCGTGAGCGCCTGGAAAGTGAGCTGCACACCGGTCGCGACCGCCTGCTGGAGCTCAACTCCGGCGGCGCGGGCGAAGGCGAGGCGCTGGTCGAGGCGATCCTGGAGCAGGACGACCAGTTCACCCTGCCGATCTACATGGAAACCCTGTTCGACGCATTCGGCATCGACAGCGAAGACCATTCGGAGAATGCGCTGATCCTCAAGCCGAGCGAGAAAATGCTCGATGCCAGCTTCCCGCTGGGCGACGACGAAGGCGTTACCATCACCTACGACCGCAATCAGGCGCTGTCGCGCGAGGACATGCAGTTCATCACCTGGGAGCACCCGATGGTGCAAGGCGGCATGGACCTGGTGCTGTCCGGATCGATGGGCAACACCGCCGTTGCGCTGATCAAAAACAAGGCATTGAAGCCTGGCACCGTCCTGCTTGAGCTGCTGTACGTCAGCGAAGTCGTCGCGCCGCGTTCGCTGCAGCTGGGTCGCTATTTGCCGCCCGCGGCACTGCGTTGCCTGCTGGACGCCAATGGCAACGATCTGTCGGGTCGTGTCTCTTTCACCACCTTGAACGATCAGCTCGAAAGCGTGCCACGGGCCAGCGCCAACAAGTTCATCCAGGCACAACGCGATGTGCTCAACCCGCAGATCAATGCGGCGGAAAGCAAGATCGCGCCCAGACACGCCGAGCGCGTGGCCGAGGCGCAGCGTCGTCTGGCTGCCGATACCGATGAAGAGCTGGCACGTCTGACCGCGCTGCAAGCCGTGAACCCGACGGTGCGCGACAGCGAACTGACGGCCCTGCGTGAACAGCGCGAACAGGGTCTGGCCATGCTCGACAAAGCCGCGCTGCGGCTGGAAGCGATTCGGGTGTTGGTCGCGGGTTAAACCACCTCGCCGCAAATGCGGCGAACACAAACCTTTGTAGGAGCGTGGCTTGTCCCGCGATCTTCCGCGAGGCGGAAGTAAAACCAGAGGGCACGGTGTATCAGATACAACTGTGCCGCTTGGTTCTGCGACCGGTTCCCGGTCGATCGCGGGACAAGCCGCGCTCCTACAGGTCCGTAGAACACCGGAAAATCACGCCACCGACGGCTTCACCCCCAGCCCCACCGGCTCATCCGCTACCATTCCTTCCCTCATGCTTTGTGCGTCGCGGCTGAAGCATTTCGACGCCCGCGCCAGAAACACCAGTGCGAAGGACAGCGCCACTGGAATCAGATACATCGCGTCATGCAGCCCGACAGCCTTGAACGGCTCGGTCATCTGCTCGGCCTGCGCGGCGTACATCGCCGAATGAGCGAAATGGTCTGACAACAGTCCGACAACCACCGGCCCCAGACCTCCGCCCAGCAAATACAGCCCGGCAAAGAACAGCGCCATCGCCGTCGCGCGTAATCGCGGCTGTACGACATCCTGGATTGCGGTGTAGACACAGGTGTAAAAGTTATAGGAAAACAGCCAGCCCAGGCTGAACACGCCGACAAAAACGCCGATCTCGATGCGCCCCGAATGCAAGGCGTATCCCGTGCACAGCGTCGCCACCGCCATGCTCACTGCAGCGAACATCAGGCGGCCGTTGGTCCAGCGCTGATGCAGTTTGTCCGCAACCCAGCCGCCTGCGGTCAGCCCGATCAGGCCCGTCACGCCGACGATCATGCCCGTGGCCATCGCCGCTTCCTGCAAGGGCAGCAGAAAGTAGCGCTGCAGCATGGGCACCATGAACGAGTTGCACGCATAGGTCGCGAAGTTGAAGGCCAGTCCGGCCAGCACCAGCCAGCGAAACGTCGGAATGGACAGCACCCGACGGATCGGCTTGTCGATTTTCTCCTGGGACATCGCCACGCTTTCCGCAGCGCCCCGGGCCGGCTCCCTGATGAAAAACATGAACACGGCCAGCACCAGCCCCGGCACAGCGGCAATGAAAAATGGCGCTCGCCAGCTGCCGAACGCCTGCACCATCGCGCCGATGGTGAAGAATGCCAATAACAGCCCAAGCGGCAAGCCCAACATGAAGATGCCCATCGCTCGAGCACGACGATGGGCCGGAAACAGATCGCCGATCAGTGAATTGGCGGCGGGGGCGTAACTGGCCTCGCCGATGCCGACGCCCATGCGCACCAGCAGGAATGCCCAGAAGTTGCCGACCAGCCCATTGACGGCCGTCAACCCGCTCCACACCGCGAGCCCCCAGCCCATCAGCTTGCGCCGCGATCCATTGTCAGCCATGCGCCCCAGTGGCAGACCGGCAATGGCGTAAACCAGCGTGAACGCGGTGCCGATGATGCCGAGTTGAAAATCGCTGAGCAGCCATTCCTTGCGGATGGGCTCGATGATGATTGCCGGGATGGTTCGGTCGAAGAAATTGAACAGATTGGCGAGAAACAGCAGAAACAGAACGCGCCACGCGTTCCTTGCCTGAGTCGAATGGTCCATGCGCCGAACTCTCTTATTGTTGTGGGGGCCAGACACTGCTCACACCTGGAGAGTGCAAATCTAGTCATGGAAAGACGCGCTGTCCCTGATCATTCGCAAGGCTGATACCCAGCCATTGCACGGCCCTTAAACTGCGGCTTCAAATGCTCGAGCCCAAACGCTACGGGGGCTACGCGCGAATTCAGCCGCGTGATCCCCATGTGTCACGGAGCAACGTCACATCCCCCGGAAACACGCCGAAATATATCTTTCGCCCCCACTTCCCACCGCCAACAGAAAGCCTAGAATAACCGGCCGTTGTGCCCCTATCCCCTACTCTTTCTTTTCGGTTACCGTCATGTCCGATGTCAGTCCGTGCCTGAATTGTGGTGCCTGCTGTTCGCATTTTCGCGTGTCTTTCTTCTGGGGCGAATGCACGTCGGCGGGCGGCACGGTGCCTGATGAATGGGTGAGCAGCATCAGCCCGAGCCGCGTGGCAATGCTCGGCACCGACTGCAAAAACGTTCGTTGCACCGCGCTGGAAGGCGAAGTGGGCAAGGGCGTGAGCTGTTCGATTTATGCTCAGCGCTCGAGCACCTGCCGCGAATTCGATGCGTCTTGGACGGATGGTCAGCACAACCCGGACTGCGACGCCGCGCGCGCCGCATTTGGCCTGGCACCCATCGCAGCCCCTTCGGTGATGCATGAGAGCGGCCCGTCTGTGTTTGAAGTGGTTGCCATCGCTTAGAACGTTTAGCGATTACTGTTATTCCAAAATAGTTGGCACGCCCGTCCCCGAACAGATGTTTATAACCGGCCGCTCTCTATAATCATTGCAAAGTGCCATCGGTCCCTGAGGCCGTGGTTACGTGGTAATGGACAGATAGGGCACGCTATGGATTGGCTGGGTTTGCATTTTCTTGCCGCGTTGCCGGCGGACAGCCGGTTGCTGTTGGACTGCAGTCACAACCCCTTACTGGTGGGTCTTGCTTATCTCGTGGCCTGCGCCGCCAGTTTCGCAACGCTGCACATTGCCGAGCGGATCGGGCATGTCGAGAACGTCCACGCCAGGATTCGCTGGCGCAGCCTCGGGGCCTTGTGCCTTGCAGTGGGCATCTGGGCCATGCATTTCATCAGCATGTTGTCCTTCCAGACCCCGTTAATGATGCATTACGATCTGTCCGTCACGGTGGTGTCGCTGATGCTTGCGCTGATCGCGGGCATGGTGGCGATGGAAGCGTTGAGCCACAACCAGCTCACCATGGTGCAGTATGTGATTGCCTCTGTGTTCATGGGTCTGGGCATTGCCAGCATGCATTACGTCGGCATGTCGGCGATGCGTTCCCACGCCACGCAGTATTACGAACCCGTGCGTTTTTTTGCCTCGATCCTGATCGCCATCGTCGCCAGCCTGACCGCGCTGGTGCTTGCAATCCGCCTGCGCCAGGGCAGCGGCGCGCGCCATCAAGTGCTTAAATACGGCGCCAGTCTGGCGCTGGGTGCCGGCATTGTCTTCACGCACTTCATGGGCATGTGGTCGCTGCGCCTGGCCATTCCGGGCGACGCACAGATGCAGACGCCCGGCCCTCAGAACACCCTGGAATTGAGCCTGACCATCGCCCTGATCGTGCTGCTGATCATCGCGGGAAGCGTCAGCTCGGCCCTCGCCGACAAAAAGCTGCAGAGCAAGGATCGCGACCTGCGCCGGGTCAATGCCTTGCTCAGCCAGCTTGATCAGGCCCGGGTTTCCCTGCAGCAGGTCGCGCATTACGACGCACTGACCAACCTGATCAACCGACGTGGCTTCAATCAGGTCTTTGCCGAGCGTCTGATCGAGCAGCAGCAAGCCCAAGGCAGACTGGCTGTGATGTTTCTGGACATCGACCACTTCAAGCGCATCAACGACAGCCTCGGCCATGACGCAGGCGACGATTTGCTCAAGGTCATTGCCGAACGCATTCGCGGTGCCACACGCACCGGCGATGTGGTCGCACGTTTCGGCGGCGACGAATTCTGCATCCTGATCGCGCTGCACGAGCCCGACGAAGCCCTGCACCTTGCCCAGCGAGTGATGCACAAGATGAAGGAGCCGATTGCGCTGTCGGGCAGGCGAATGGTCATGACCACCAGCATCGGCGTCAGCGTCTACCCCGAGGATGGCGAAACGACTGAAGAATTGCTCAAGCACGCCGATCTGGCGCTGTATCAATCCAAGGGGCATGGCCGCAACAGCGTTCATTTCTTCAGCCCCAACCTCAAGACCAAAGCCAGCCTTGAGCTGCTGCTGGAAGAGGAATTGCGCGCTGCATTACGTGAAGAACGGGGACTGCAGTTGTACTACCAGCCCATCGTCGACCTGCGCACCGGGCATGTCGCCAAACTGGAAGCGCTGGTACGCTGGGACCATCCTGGCCACGGCCTGCTGACGCCGGAGCGCTTCATCGGCATCGCGGAAAACAATGGCCTGATCGCCGAACTGGACAACTGGGTGCTGCGCCGCGCGTGTCGCGACCTCAGCCAGCTCACAGCGCCGGGCTTCGAAAAATTGATCATTGCCGTCAATTGTTCAGCGCTGAATCTGGCGCGAGATGAGCTGGTCGATGAGGTCGCCGCCGCACTGACGGACGCGGCAGTCGCTCCTCACCGGCTGGAACTGGAAGTCACTGAAAACGCGCTCATGGGCAACATCAGCAACACGATTCTTCTGCTCAAGGAAATCCGCAAGCTGGGCGTGTCGCTGTCGATCGATGACTTCGGAACGGGCTACTCGTCGCTGGCATATCTCAAACGTCTGCCGCTGGACACGGTGAAGATCGATCGCTCGTTCATCCTCGACATTCCCGCTTCACCTCAGGACATGGAGATCGTGCAGGCGATCATTCTGATGGCCCACACGTTGCACCTGAAGGTCGTCACCGAAGGCGTGGAAAACCCGGCACAACTAGCGTTCCTCAGTCAGTACGGCTGCGACTATGTGCAAGGCTACCTGTTCAGCAGACCTGCCCCGCTGAACGAATTGCGGCCTTTGGTGCAACAGCTCAACCTGCGTCGTCCGACGGACCTGTCGCCATCCACCCACATGCTCGATGCCCTAAAGCTGGCGGTCGAGAATCACGGCGCGCAGCTTGCTGTCAGCGACGTGAAAGCCGCCTCCACAGACCGCTCGGGCGCCTAGCCGATGCGCTGAATCGCCCGACGGGAATGTGAACGAGGGCTCAATCACGTGGCCTTGCGCCATTCCCGATTCAAGAACGACCGTTCGTCGCCGATGACCCGAGGGATTCCCTTACGCAGAGCTAGGGTTCGACCCTATCGCTCGTGGGCAATATCCCGCTGTACAGTCGGGTTTTCTTTTGATGATGGCGCGATGACATTTCGGCGTCATCCCACAGGCATGGCGTGCGATGACCAATAAAACCGAGGCAGCAGGCGCTGTATCCGAACTTCTGCAAAACGTACTCAGCGAACACAGCGTCGTGCCCCAGGGGCACTACCGACCTCAGCCAGCGCCTGCGCAGTCGTATCTGTATTTCACTGAAACCGACACCGACCGCATTCTCGATAACCTCGACGGCCTGCGGGATATGGTGTTTCCGCCCTCGATGCACTTCGAGGACACCGAAAACCGCAGCGATCAGCAGTTCCCCTCGGTCTGCCTGATCGGCCTGGGCCGTTGCGGCTCCAACATCGCACTGGATGTCGCGGAGCTGGTGTACAACGCCCGCAAGTTTTATCTGAACCAGCTGAACAACGATGACCGCCTGCGCGACGACAAGGGCTACAGCCCCGCGCGCTGGATTCGCAACAATTTGCGGCTGGTCCAGAACAAGTCGAGCAAACCGGTGTTCCTGGTCGAACCGCTGGTGATGCTGGGCGATCTGGACAAAGACATCGCCGGACGTATCCGTTTCTCGCGCAAGGGCGAGAAAAGCGGCTTCATCAAGGATTACAGCAAAATGAAGATCATGGACCTGTCCGAGGTCCACGCCGGTGGCGCCGGTAACGCGCCGATCCTGGGCCAGTATCTGGCCAAGATCATCCTGAACAAGGACACCGAGCACTTTTCCAGCGCCGACTGGAAACTGATCCACTCCTACCTGATCGACTCGTGTGGCATCAAAGCCAACCAGTCGCGGTTGTATTTCTACATCTTCAGCGCTGGCGGCGGTACAGGATCGGGCATGGCATCGGAGTTCGGCCTGGCCCAGCAGTTCTCGTACATGAACAAAACGTTCGACACCAAACCGGCCAGTGAAAACGATGGCAAACGCGGCCGCTCGTTTGTCTTCGAGCCTATTTTCACCAGCGGCATCTGCGTGCTGCCGAACATTTCCGACCACCGCAGCGAAATGTCAGAAGCCTTGCATATCAATGCCGGGCGTCTGCTGTGCAAGTATCTCGCTGAGGAATGGGACTTCTCGTACAACTTCGAGAACGAAGACAGCAGCGAAGCCAGTGTCATGGGTCGCATCCGCCCATGGAACGCAATGATGCTGATCTCCAATGACATCATGCGGTACGCGGAAGAAAGCGACGATGGCACCATCGAGAACATCGACGTCAACGCCATGGAGCGGCATGCCAACCAGTACATCTCACAGCAGATCTTCAACATTCTGACGGCTCAGGCGGTCACCACCGACTACGATCAGAATTACTTCCGCCGCGCGGGCATCGACATCGGTGAAACCATCCGCCTGGATGCCAACGATCTGTTCATGAGTCTGGCAGGGCCGGTTGCGATCGCCTACGCCGAATCGGTCGTCCCGGAAACCCCGTCCCAAGGTTCGGACAAGCTGAAGATCTTCGAGAAAGAGCCGCCAAGGCTGGACATCGACGACTTGTTCTTCCGCTCGATCGACCTGCCGCATTTCAACAAAATGACTCAGGCGATCGAGGGCATCAGCCTCTTGCCGATTGAGTCGCGCCGTTATCGCGCGGCACTTGAGCAGTACAAGGCATCGGGGTATGACGCCGCAGCGCTGCACGATCTGCATTTCTTCAAGAACTGCTCGTCGGTGGTGTCGATCGTCTCGCTGCCGAAGGACTACAAGCTGTCGTACATGGACCTTAACCGGCTCAAGACGCACCTCAACAGCCTGTTCCCCAACACTACGCTCAAGCGCTATGCGCTGGTGATCGGCGCCTCGGCGAACTTGTCGCTGACCACCCTGATCGCCAAAAGCCCGTGCCTGTCGGACGACTTCCTGACCCTGATCGTAGCCTTCATCAAACGCTGCTTTGCCAAACAGCCGTATCGCTTCGACGACACGCTGGACAACTCGATTCTGGACTTCATCATGAGCGACGAATTCGATGAGAACCGCATCGACGACTTGCTCAACGAATACGAAAACCCGGCGAAAATCCTCGACACCAACTGGTACGCAATCAAGCCGATGTACGAGAAGAAATACCGGGAGCTGATCGATGACAAGGAACGCTTTGTCTCGATAAACGACATCCGGATCTCTCGCGAGAGCGTGAAAAAAGCCGTCAAATACCTGCGCGAGATCTATCGTCACCGGATCGGCAAGACCCGGGTGATCTCGCTGAATCAGCACACGGGCAAGACGGGGTATTTGAATTGAAGGGTTTGGCTTAATATCGCCACATCGATGCCCTTCGGGCCTGATCGCGAGCAAGCTCACTCCTACAGAGATCTCCGGGTATTCCCGCACTCTCCGGGCACGCCCCACTCCCGTAGGAGCGCGCTTGCCCGTGAAGACTGAATTCCAGACGCTACATCTGCTTGGCATGCACCGGCATCTTCCCGGCTGAAGCCGGTCCTACAGACGCTGCAAGTAGGACCGGCTTCAGCCGGGAAGGCGTCGGGTATCACGCCGTTGATCGAAGGGGCGTTAAAGACAGTTGGCTCACTCCTGCATTCTCTGCAACGAACCACATTCTGATAGATCGAGGTTTGAGCTTTTAAAGGCTAGCAACTTGGTCTATCAGGCCATGGCACATTGCAACAAATGTAGGAGCAAGCTCGCTCGCGACAGGCCCGCCAGGGCATCAGAGTAACAATCCAGTGCCGACCCAAGGTTACCGACTTACCCACTTTGCCATCATGCAAAGCACCAAATCAGTGCGCTCAGCCCTGCGGCGCCCTTTCCTGAATCAACACCCAGGGTGCAACGACCACCGCCCACAACGCCGGATCACGCTCAAGCAGGTCCAGGGCCTTTGATTCAGAGACCTTGCCGACCTCTCCCGCTTCCAGCCAGGCTGCCACCTTTGCCTCGGCATTCTCGGCAAATGCCTGCGCCACGGCGATCAAATCCCGGGAGGGATCGACCCACAACAGGGCACCCTTGGCAAAGAATGGTTGCAATTCTTTCCACGTGATCGAAGCCGTTTCGCCAAGCAGCTTGGCATAGAGGGTGCTAGGTTCTTGCGTCATGGGTTTCACCGTATTGAAAATCGGCGTAATGATACCGCCGCCCTTCATGCGGACAAACCCGGATTCAAGTGATTGATTGCAGAGAACTTCGCTCAAGCCGATAGATTGAACGACCGGTCCGACTGATCGACCGGCTTGATTGTGTATCTTTCTTTCGATTAAGCGACATCAACAGGTTTTGCCCCCTGCAGCCAGCTTTTCAAGCGCTCGACCGGCGCTCTAAACTGTTCCGGTACAGTTGCCGGGGGTGTGGCCTGGAGAAATCAATCCGGTCCTGCAGCTTTTGGCCGTCAGGATTATAAAAACTACAACGCTAGAGTGGAGCATCATGACTAAGGGTATTAATCAGATTTCCAAGCTGTTTGCCGCACTGGTTCTGGCGGGGGTTGCCAGCCATTCGTTCGCAGCTGATACCATCAAGATCGGCATCGCCGGCCCTAAAACCGGCGCTGTTGCCCAATACGGCGACATGCAGTTCAGCGGTGCCAAGATGGCCATCGAACAGATCAACGCCAAAGGCGGCATCGACGGCAAGAAGCTTGAAGCCGTTGATTACGACGATGCGTGCGACCCTAAACAAGCGGTCGCGATCGCCAACAAAGTGGTCAACGACGGCGTGAAATTCGTGGTCGGCCACCTCTGCTCCAGCTCCACTCAGCCAGCGTCCGACATTTACGAAGACGAAGGCGTCATCATGGTGACCCCGGCTGCAACCAGCCCGGAAATCACCGCCCGTGGTTATAAAATGGTATTCCGCACCATCGGCCTGGACAGCGCTCAGGGCCCGGCCGCCGGCGAGTACATCGCCAAGCAGGTCAAGCCGAAAGTCGTTGCGGTCATCCACGACAAACAGCAGTACGGTGAAGGCATCGCCACCGCGGTCAAACAGACGCTGGAAAAAGACGGCGTGAAAGTCGCCCTGTTCGAAGGCATCAATGCCGGCGACAAGGACTTCTCCTCGCTGATCGCCAAAATGAAACAAGCCAACGTCGACTTCGTCTACTACGGCGGCTACCACCCTGAGCTGGGTCTGATCCTGCGCCAGGCACAGGAAAAAGGCCTGAAGGCCGGCTTCATGGGTCCGGAAGGCGTGGGTAACGCGTCCATCTCGCAAATCGCACAGGATGCATCCGAAGGTCTGCTGGTGACCCTGCCTAAGTCCTTCGATCAGGATCCTGCGAACCAGGCGCTGGTTGATGCCTTCAAAGCGAAGAAAGAAGACCCGAGCGGTCCGTTCGTGTTCCCGGCCTACGCCGCGGTTGAAGTAATTGCCGAAGCCATCAAGACCGCCAAGTCCGAAGACACCGCCAAAGTGGCTGCTGCCATCCACGCCGGTACCTTCAAGACCCCTACCGGCGATCTGTCTTTCGACGCCAAGGGTGACCTGAAAGACTTCAAATTCGTCGTTTACACCTGGCACAAAGATGGCACCAAGACTGAAGCGCCTGTGAAGTAATCGCACGCCTCATGTTGAACCCAGAGCCCACTGCAACCGCAGTGGGCTTTGTTTTACGAGGCCGACGGATTTCACAAGAGTCCCGACACCTGAACATCTTGAAACCGCACCAGTGAATCACTGGGCTCGTGCCGAACGCGGACGTAGATCACGACGCGCGAGCGGGAAAAAGACTTCACCAGTGAAACACCGAGAAGGTTTTTAGGAGCGCGGCAATGCCCGAGATAGATATCTATCATTTTTTCCAACAGCTGGTTAATGGCATGACCATTGGCAGCACTTATGCCCTGATCGCCATTGGCTACACGATGGTCTACGGCATCATCGGCATGATCAACTTCGCCCACGGCGAGGTGTACATGATCGGTTCGTACGTGGCGTTCATCGCCCTGGCGGGCCTGACCATGCTGGGTCTGGATAACCTTCCGCTGCTGATCACGGCGGCCTTCGTCGCCAGTATCGTGGTGACCAGTGCCTACGGTTACGCCATCGAGCGCGTCGCTTACCGTCCCTTGCGCGGCAGTAACCGTCTGATCCCTCTGATTTCCGCGATCGGCATGTCGATATTCCTGCAGAACACCGTGCTGTTGTCGCAGGATTCCAAAGACAAATCGATCCCGAACCTGATTCCCGGCAACTTCGTGTTCGGCAGCGCCAGCACCCATGAAGTCGTGATCTCGTACATGCAGATCCTGATTTTCGTCGTCACCGTGCTGGCGATGCTCGGTCTGACCTGGTTCATCTCGCGCTCGCGCCTTGGCCGCGCCTGCCGCGCCTGCGCCGAAGACATCAAGATGGCGAACCTGCTGGGTATCAATACCAACAACATCATCGCCCTGACGTTCGTCATCGGCGCAGCGCTGGCGGCGGTCGCAGCGGTACTGCTGAGCATGCAGTACGGCGTGATCAACCCCAACGCAGGTTTTCTGGTCGGCATCAAAGCCTTCACCGCAGCGGTTCTGGGCGGTATCGGCAGCATCCCGGGCGCGATGCTCGGTGGTCTGGTGCTGGGTGTGGCTGAAGCGTTTGGCGCCGATATCTTCGGCGATCAGTACAAGGATGTGGTGGCGTTCGGTCTTCTCGTATTGGTGTTGTTGTTCCGGCCAACCGGCCTGCTCGGCCGTCCGGAGGTTGAAAAAGTATGACCAGAAATCTCAAATCGGCCCTCTTCAGCGCAGTGCTGGTGCTGGCCGTCGCCTACCCGATCCTCGGGCTGAAACTGGACATCGTCGGGGTCAACCTCGCGGTCGTCGGGGCAAGCACCACCACAGTCCTGGTGATCTTCGCCGCCGCGTTGCTGATGTTCCTGCGCGTGCTGTTCAACGAGCAGATCAGCGCCATGTGGCGTTCGCGCCCGCAAAGGCAGCTGGTGTCGGACAAGGCCAGCAACTTCCTCACCCTGCCGTCGACGCAGCGCTGGTTTCTCGGCGCGATCGTCATTGCCGCACTGATCTGGCCATTCTTCGGTTCCCGCGGCGCGGTGGATATCGCCACCCTGATCCTGATCTACGTGATGCTGGGCCTGGGCCTGAACATCGTGGTCGGCCTGGCCGGCCTGCTGGACCTGGGTTATGTCGGCTTCTATGCCGTCGGCGCTTACACCTACGCCTTGCTGCAGCACTATTTCGGCTTTGGTTTCTGGATCTGTCTGCCACTGGCGGGCCTGGCGTCAGCGACGTTCGGTTTCCTGCTGGGCTTCCCGGTATTGCGCCTGCGCGGCGATTACCTGGCCATCGTGACGCTGGGCTTCGGTGAAATCATTCGCCTGTTCCTGCGTAATCTGACCGATGTCACCGGCGGCCCGAACGGCATCAGCAACATCGAAAAACCGACGTTGTTCGGCCTCACGTTCGAGCGCAAAGCGGCCGAGGGCATGCAGACCTTCCACGAATATTTCGGCCTGGAATACAATTCCATCAACAAGGTGATCTTCCTCTACCTGATCGCGCTGTTGCTGGCACTGTTGGCGCTGTTTGTGATCAACCGCCTGTTGCGCATGCCGATCGGTCGTGCGTGGGAAGCATTGCGCGAAGACGAAATCGCCTGCCGCGCGCTGGGCCTGAACCCGACCGTGATCAAGCTTTCCGCGTTCACGCTGGGCGCGGCATTTGCCGGTTTCGCCGGCAGCTTCTTCGCGGCGCGCCAAGGCTTGATCACCCCAGAATCGTTCACCTTCCTCGAGTCGGCGATCATTCTCGCAATCGTGGTTCTGGGTGGTATGGGCTCGCAGCTGGGCGTAATTCTGGCGGCAGTCGTGATGATCCTGTTGCCTGAACTGCTCCGCGAATTCAGTGAATACCGGATGCTCGGCTTCGGCGCCTTGATGGTGCTGATGATGATCTGGCGTCCTCAGGGCTTCCTGCCAATGCAGCGTCCCGTCATGAAACTCAAAGGGGAGCGCTGATGAGCCGTCCACTTCTGCAAGCCTCTGGCTTGAGCATGCGCTTTGGCGGCCTGTTGGCGGTCAACGGCGTGGGTCTGACTGTGCAAGAGAAACAGGTCGTGTCGATGATCGGCCCTAACGGCGCCGGCAAGACCACCGTTTTCAACTGCCTCACCGGTTTCTACAAACCGACGGCGGGCACGATCCTGCTGGACGGCGAGCCGATTCAAGGCCTGGCCGGTCACGAGATCGCGCGCAAAGGCGTGGTGCGCACCTTCCAGAACGTGCGTCTGTTCAAGGAAATGACCGCTGTCGAGAACCTGCTGGTGGCTCAGCATCGGCACCTGAACACCAACTTCCTGTCGGGCCTGTTCAAAACGCCGGCGTACCGCAAAAGCGAGCGCGAGGCCATGGAATACGCCGAGCACTGGCTCGAAGCGGTCGATCTGAAAGCGTTCGCCAACCGCCCGGCCGGCACGCTCGCCTACGGTCAGCAACGCCGGCTGGAGATCGCGCGCTGCATGATGACGCGCCCGCGTATCCTCATGCTCGACGAACCGGCAGCCGGTCTGAACCCCAAGGAAACCGAGGATCTGAAAGCACTGATCGGCGTGTTGCGCAACGAGCACAACGCCACGGTGTTGCTGATCGAGCACGACATGAAGCTGGTCATGAGCATTTCCGACCACATCGTGGTGATCAATCAGGGCACGCCTCTGGCGGATGGCACGCCCGAGCAGATCCGTGACAATCCTGAAGTGATCAAAGCCTACCTGGGGGAAGCGTAAATGCTGCAGTTCGACAACGTTTCCACCTTCTACGGCAAGATCCAGGCGCTGCACGGCGTCAGCATCGATGTTCAGCAGGGTGAGATCGTCACCCTGATCGGCGCCAACGGCGCGGGTAAATCCACGTTGCTGATGACCTTGTGCGGGTCGCCGCGTGCGCACAGCGGCAGCATTCGTTACATGGGCGAAGAACTGGTCGGCCTTGAGTCGTCGGTGATCATGCGCAAGAGCATCGCGGTGGTGCCGGAAGGCCGCCGCGTGTTTGCCCGCCTGACCGTCGAGGAAAACCTGGCCATGGGCGGTTTCTTCACGGACAAGGGCGATTATCAGGAGCAGATGGACAAGGTTCTGGCCCTGTTCCCACGCCTGAAAGAGCGCTTCCATCAGCGCGGCGGCACGATGTCCGGCGGCGAGCAGCAGATGCTCGCCATCGGCCGCGCGCTGATGAGCAAGCCCAAGCTGCTGTTGCTCGACGAACCGTCGCTGGGTCTGGCGCCGATCATCATTCAGCAGATTTTCGAAATCGTCGAACAGCTGCGGCGTGACGGCGTCACGGTGTTCCTGGTCGAGCAAAACGCCAACCAGGCCCTGAAAATCGCCGACCGCGCCTACGTTCTGGAGAACGGCCGGGTGGTAATGCAGGGTTCAGGGGCTGAGTTGCTGGTTGATCCGAAAGTGCGGGATGCGTATCTGGGGGGCTGATCCCCTGCCATCCGGCGTTCTGAAAAATATGGAAAGGCCCCTTTTGGGGCCTTTTTTTATTGGATTTCGGATTGCGGGCAAGCGCGCTTTCTTCTGGCAGAATCAGCACCATCGGATCCACGCAGGGCCACTATTACAGAAGGTGTAGGAGCGTGGCTTGTCCCGCGATCTGCCGGGGACCGGCAGCCAATCCTGTGAATGCGGTTTGCCTGATACTCCGAGGTGACCGGTTTTGCGACTGCTGCGCAGCCGATCGCGGGACAAGCCACGCTCCTACCATTTCGGGTAGGGGCAACGAAGAGGTGAGCCCGAAAACGGCACCGGCGGCCGCTGTTTTAAACGTGACCCAGTCGTTCCAACGCCGCCGTACTCCGCTCGAACCACTGCGTCAGGTAGTCCGCCATCACCTGAATCCTTCTTGGCAGATGCCCTTCAAACGGATGCACCAGATACAGTGACGAAACGGGCGTCTGATAGTCGCGCAGCAGCCAGATCAGCCGGCCGTCACTGAGCTCATCGTGGACCATATAGGACGGCAGCCTGGCAATACCGGCGCCGACCAACGCAGCCTTTTTCAACAGACCATAGTGATTGCTGGCAAACGTGCCTCGCACGTTCACCCGGGTCAGTTCGTGGTTCTGGTGATACGCCCACGTTTCGCGCCCCGCGTAATGACTGTTGAGCAGGCAACGATGCACACGCAGTTCGTCTGGCGACTGCGGCGTGCCGCGTTCGGCCAGGTATTCAGGGCTGGCGCAGGTGAGTTCCTGCAAGGACAACAGCGGTTTGGCCACCAGCCGCTCATCTATTCCTACGCTGGAGCGGATGCCCAGGTCGAACCCGTCACGGCGCATGTCGCGAAACTGATTGTTCAGATCCAGTTCCACCTGCACGTCCGGATAAGTCTTGGCGAACTCACCCAGCAGCCCCTCGAAAAACGTTTCGCCCAACGAAACCGGAACCGTCAGGCGCACGGTCCCCATCAGACTCTCGCTGAGGTATGCCATGGCATCGCGCACCCGGTCACGCTGCGCCAGCAACGCCCGCGCCTCAGGCAGCAAGATGGCGCCGGCTGACGTCAGCGTGAGACTGCGCGTGGTGCGGTGCAGCAACGTCACGCCGTAGCTTTTCTCCAGTTTGCTGATGCGCTTGGACAGTTGGCTGGTACTGGTGTCCAGCCATTGCGCGGCCAACGTGAAGCTATTGGCCTCAACCAGCATCGCGAACGCTGCCAGGTCGTCCATTTCGCTCATGATTGTTTCCTTTTTCGCAAACCGGGGTTGCCGTTCAGGCCATTTATCGGTGGGAAAACGCGACTCACACTGTGCACCTGATCCTCTGAACGGAAAAACTGCATCGTGAAAATTTTACTGATTGGCGCTGGCGGGACCATCGGCTCAGCCATCGAGAAAGAACTGGCGCCGCGCCACGACATCGTCCGCATCGGCAGAACCAGTGGGGATGAGCACGTCGATATTAGTGACAGCGCATCGATTCGCAAACTATTCGAACGGACAGGTTCTTTCGATGCTCTGATCTGTGCGGCGGGCAATGTCACCTTCGCACCGCTCGCTGAAATGACGGAGGACGCCTTTGCGCTGGGGCTTCGCGACAAGCTGATGGGCCAGGTCAATCTGCTGCTGATCGGCCGCGAGTTCGCCAACGACGGGGCCTCATTCACCTTCACCACAGGCGTTCTGAGCCACGACCCGATCGCCAAAGGCGCGTCGGCGAGCCTGGTCAATGGTGCAATCGACGCATTCGTGCGGGCGGCCGCCATCGAGTTGCCGCGTGGCATGCGGGTCAATTCCGTAAGCCCGACCGTGCTGGTGGAGGCCATGGGCAGCTACGCGCCGTACTTCCGCGGTTACAAGCCGGTTCCCGCTACCGATGTCGCGCTGGCCTACGCAAAAAGCGTCGAGGGGCTTCAGACCGGCCAGACCTATCACGTCGGTTAATCGCCACTTGTGATGAACGGGAAGCCTGAGTAACGTGGCGGCACTTGTCTGGAGACCGCCACATGTTCGCTGCTCGTTCCGTCCTCATGTTCGCCCTGCTGCCCCTGTTCGCCGGGTGCCAGTTGCTGCCTTCGCAATCCGCCGACAACAAGGTTTCCACCGCCGGCATGATCCGCATGCAAGGCATCCTCAGCGGTGACAGCGGCAAACTGTATTTCTCGCCCTGCAATGAACAGCGACGCTACGCGGTGACTGACAAAGGCAACACCGGCATCCTGCAGGAAGCTGCGTCGGTGGTGGACAAGAACGGCATGGCATTCGCCGACGTGCGCGGTAATTTCGTCGCCAGCAAAGCTCAAGGCAGCGACGGTCAGGCCGACGTCTTCCAGTTGTACCGCGCCGAACGTCCCAGCGGCGCCTGTGAAGATCCCAACTTCAAGCGCCTGACCATCCATGCCGGCGGCAACGGCCCGAAATGGAGCCTGAACGCCAGCGGCAAGGGTCTGGTCCTCGAACGCCAGGGCATGGAGCCGTTCGCTGTTCCCTACATGGAGGAGCAGATGCCCGAAGGCCGCTTCAACCTGATCACCGACGCCAACGACCAGCACGTCGAGCTGTACGTCGCCCCCCAGCGTTGCGTCGATCCAGTCAACGGTTCGGTGCAGCATCTGACCGCCGAGTTGCGGGTCAACGGTCAGGTGCAGCGTGGGTGTGCGTACTTCGGGGCGATGCGAAACGATTGATCGCCTTGCGCGCGTCGAGCGCAATAATTGAAGGTTGTGCGCTGACTCGATGATCGACACCTGTCTGTGGATCGTCGCTCCGGCCAACGCTCGACGTCCAATCTGTCTTATAATCGCCGGTTCTTGTAGCGCTGCCGGGCCGATCCTGCGGCCCGAAACCGGACCTCTCAATGTTACGAATCACCGAACTCAAACTGCCGCTGGATCACGCGGACGACGAGCTGCGCGCCGCGCTCCTGCAGCGCCTGGCCATCGGCAGCGACGAACTGCTGGATTTCACCCTGTTCAAGCGCAGCTATGACGCGCGCAAGAAATCCACCGAGTTGCAGTTCATTTACACCATCGACTTCCAGGTGCGCGACGAAGCTGCGTTGCTCAAACGCCTGAGCCACGACAAGCATATCGGTCCTGCACCTGACGTCAGCTACAAAGTGGTGGGCCATGCCCCTGCCGGTCTGACCGAGCGTCCGCTGGTTGTGGGCTTCGGCCCATGCGGCATTTTCGCAGGTCTGCTGCTCGCGCAGATGGGCTTCAAGCCGATCATTCTCGAACGTGGCAAGGAAGTTCGTCAGCGCACCAAGGACACGTGGGGCCTGTGGCGTAAGAACGTGCTCAATCCCGAGTCCAACGTGCAGTTCGGCGAAGGCGGCGCGGGCACGTTCTCGGACGGCAAACTGTACAGCCAGATCAAAGACCCGAAATTCCACGGCCGCAAAGTGCTGCACGAGTTCGTCAAAGCCGGCGCGCCCGAGGAAATCCTCTACGTCAGCAAACCGCACATCGGTACGTTTCGCCTGACCGGCGTGGTGGAAAACATGCGCCAGCAGATTGAAGCGCTGGGCGGCGAAGTGCGCTTTCAGCAGCGCGTCACTGATGTGCTGATCGAAGACGGTCAGATGCTGGGCGTGCAGTTGGACAGCGGCGAACGCATCGCATCGCGCCACGTCATCCTCGCCCTCGGCCACAGCGCCCGCGATACCTTCCGCATGCTTCACGGCCGCGGCGTGTACATGGAGGCCAAGCCGTTCTCGGTCGGTTTCCGCATTGAACACCCTCAGGGCCTGATCGATCGCGCGCGCCTGGGCAAATACGCCGGTCACCCGAAACTGGGCGCCGCCGATTACAAACTGGTGCACCACGCACGCAATGGACGCTCGGTCTACAGCTTCTGCATGTGCCCCGGCGGAACTGTCGTCGCCGCAACGTCGGAGCCCAACCGCGTCGTCACGAATGGCATGAGCCAGTACTCACGCAACGAACGCAATGCCAACTCCGGCATCGTCGTCGGCATCACGCCCGAAGAAGATTATCCGGGCAGCCCGCTGGCGGGAATCGAACTGCAAGAGCGTCTGGAATCACACGCCTACATCATGGGCGGCGAAAACTACGAAGCCCCTGCTCAACTGGTCGGCGATTTCATCGCTGGCAAGGCGTCGACTTCACTGGGAGAAGTAGAACCTTCCTACAAACCAGGCGTGAAGCTGACCGACCTCGCCGACGCCCTGCCCGCGTTCGCGATTGAGGCCATTCGTGAAGCGTTGCCGGCGTTCGACAAGCAGATCAAAGGCTTCTCGCAACCCGACGCCGTGCTCACCGGCATTGAAACCCGTACCTCTTCACCGCTGCGGATTACCCGCGGTGCCGACATGCAGAGCCTGAACGTGAAGGGCCTGTACCCGGCAGGTGAAGGCGCCGGGTATGCAGGCGGGATCATGTCCGCGGGCGTCGACGGCATTCGCATTGCCGAAGCCCTAGCGAAGGGCATGTTGGGTATCGTCGCCTGATCCAACAAAAGCGATGCTCCCGGTGGGAGCGAATTCGTGAGCGAATGGCCGGTGCATCCAACTCTGTTTTCTTGAGTCATATCCACCGTCGTCAACGAGTCCGCTCCCACAGTCGTTTCTTTTTCAGATTAGTAACAATTCCTACAAGGCACGCGGCATAAGCCCTGTAGCACTTTGTAACTTATCTTAATATCCACTTGTATACAGAACACACATCGATTTTTAATAACCAAATCGAATATAACTTTTGTTTTCAGAAATAAGAACTGAGGTTAGGGTGTCACTCCTTTTGCGCATGTCCATGGAGCGTGACCTTGCCCGTTCGCAATACTTTCAGACGTTTCTTCCAATTGGAGGCTGCCGGCGGATTACTGCTGATTGCAGCAGCAGCGCTCGCGCTCATCATCAACAACTCCCCTCTGTCCTGGCTCTATAACGGCCTGCTGGACGTCCCCGTCGTGGCGCAGATTGGCGCCCTCAAGATCGCCAAACCGCTGCTCCTGTGGATAAACGATGGCCTCATGGCGTTGTTCTTTCTGCTGATCGGGCTGGAGGTCAAACGCGAGGTGCTTCAAGGGCATTTGTCCCATCCTTCGCAGATCGTGCTTCCCGGTGCCGCGGCACTCGGCGGCATGGTGGTTCCCGCCCTGATCTATTGGGCGCTGAACAAAGACAACCCTGATGCCCTGTCCGGCTGGGCCATTCCGATGGCGACCGACATCGCGTTTGCGCTCGGCGTTCTGGCGCTGCTCGGCAAGCGCGTCCCGGTGTCACTGAAGCTGTTCCTGATGACCTTGGCCATCATCGACGACCTGGGCGCGATCATGGTCATTGCGTTGTTCTATTCCGCTGAGCTATCGGGCCTCGCGCTGGGCCTGGCTGCAACGTCTATCGGCGCACTGATCATGATGAATCGTCTGGGCGTCATCAGGCCTGCGCCGTATCTGCTGGTCGGGCTGGTGTTGTGGGTGTGCGTCCTCAAAAGCGGCGTACACGCTACCTTGGCGGGCGTGGTCCTGGCCTTCTGCATCCCGCTGAGGACACAGCGCGAAGCGCCCTCGCCGCTGCAGCAAATCGAACACGGGCTCCATCCGTGGGTGGCGTTCGCCATCCTTCCGCTGTTCGCGTTCGCCAATGCGGGCGTGTCGCTGAGCGGTATGTCCCTCGAAAGCTTCACCCATCACGTGCCGATGGGTATCGCCCTGGGCCTGCTGCTGGGCAAAACCCTCGGCGTGTTCGGCCTGACCTGGCTGGCAATCAGGACCGGCATGGCGGCGTTGCCAACGGGCGCCAACTGGGGCCAGGTGCTGGGCGTGTCGATACTGTGCGGAATCGGTTTCACGATGAGCCTGTTTGTGGGCTCACTGGCGTTCGTGCCGGGGCAAAGTATCTTCGCTGGCATGGACCGCATGGGGATTCTGACGGGTTCGATACTCGCGGCGCTGATTGGCTACGGCATCACCGCGATTGCCAGCCGCAAGGCTGTCGATTCAGCGTCTGCACCGTGATCTGAAGAATGAACATGGCAAACAAAAACGCCCCGGATCAACCGGGGCGTTTTGTGTAAGCAAGTATTGCGGAACCCTTGCTCGGCGTTTCAAACGTCGCTTAGTGCGTCACACGACTCGTGCCATTCACGGTCATGATGCGCACACGTTCGCCAACACGGAAGATTTCGTTTTCCTGTACTTCCTGAACGTATGCACGCATGGTGCCGTCATCTTCGCGCACGGTGATTTCCACACCTTGGGCACGGGTCAGGCCACCTTCAGCCGCAGAACCCAGCAGACCACCGGCAACCGCACCGATCACCGCTGTCACGATGCTGCCGCGACCGCCACCGATTGCGCTACCGCCAACGCCGCCGACGATTGCACCGGCGCCTGCGCCGATCGGAGTCTTGGTGCCTTCAATCTTCACAGGACGCAACGATTCGATGGTACCCAGGCGCACGGTCTGCACTTGGCGAGCTTCATCGCGCGAGTACGAGTCGCCAGTCAGGCTCGATGTGCAGCCGCCCAGCGTCAGCGCCATGGCGGTGAACGAAGCGACCAACAGAACAGACTTACGCATAAACTTTATCTCCGAAGGAACAGGTAGCCATTAGACTCCGCGACGCCAACCGATGTCACGGTCCTGTACCGATAATTTACGTTTATTCAGGCGCGATACAGCAAGCCGCCGGCGTCTACTTTTATGGACGACGGCGTGCTGGATAGATTCAAAGATTCGTGTGATTTGCCGCCGGAGCGTCAGGGCGCCAGACGTTCACGTTGCCAGAGATCATCGATCAGGCGGTAGTTCAGACGGTCATGCAGACGGCTGGGACGTCCCTGCCAGAATTCGATGCGATCCGGGACCAGTCGGTAGCCGCCCCAATGATCCGGACAGGTGGGCTGAGTATCGCTGAAGCGCTCTTCGGTGGCCTTGAGCAGACCTTCAAGCGCCTCGCGGCTGGCAATGACCTGGCTCTGTGGAGACGCCCAGGCACCAAGCCGGCTGCCCAGCGGGCGGACCTGAAAATAAGCGTCGGACTCTTGGTGAGTGACCTTGGCGACACGCCCTTCGATCCGCACCTGGCGCTCGAGGGTCGGCCAGAAGAACGTCATGGCCGCAAAAGGCTGCGCAGCGATTTGCTGCCCTTTGGCACTGAGGTAATTGCTGAAGAAGGTGAAGCCTTGCGCATCGAGCCCTTTGAGCAGCAAGACGCGGCAGTGAGGGCGACCGTCGGCATCGACGGTCGCCAGCGTCATGGCGTTGGCTTCAACCGGCGCCTGTTCGGTCTTCACCGCTTCGTCGAACCACTGGCGAAACAGCGCGAACGGCTCATCCGGCGCCTGGGCTTCGGTCAAACCCTCGCGGGCATAGTTACGACGCATATCGGCCAGACTCTGGCTCATCACTGCCTTCCTTAATCGAAATCCATGAGCGGGACGCCGATATTAACCTCAGTTGTTGCTGGCTTGGGCATCCGCAGCGGGTTTCTTGGCCGCAGCCTTGGCTGGAGCGGCTTTGGCCTTGGTTGGCGCGGCTTTCTTCACGGCTGCTTTTTTAGCAGCGGGCGCCTTGGCGGTGGCAGCTTTTTTCGCCGGAGTTGCAGCCTTGGCCGGTGCTGCTGGCGCAGGTGCCGGGGCAGGCGCAGGCTTGGCGTTCTGCACCGCGACCAAGGTCGGCGCCGGAGGCAGGTTGTATTTGGCCATCAGCGCAACCATGGTGTCCTGCGGCGTCATGATGATCTCCACACGACGGTTGAGCGCACGACCGGTTGCGCTGTCGCTCGCCGCTCGCGGCATCACGGCACCCATGCCACGCAGGTTCAGGCGATTACGCTCCAGCCCGCTGAGGCGGAAAATGGCGGCAACCGATTGCGCGCGTTGCTGGCTGATTTTCAGGTTGGTGTCGCTGGCGACGTCGCTGTGACCCAGCACCAGAATGGCGGTCTTTTGGTCACCCTCAACGACTTTGGCCATGCGGGTGATCGGGCCCAGATTGACGGGAAGCAGCATCTCGGGACGGTCCGGGTTGAAGGTGCTGTCCACGGGCGCGGTCACGACCAGAACGTCTTCGCGGCGCTCGAGTTCGAATTTGCTGTCCTTGATCGCGTCACGCACGCGTGGCTCATACTGGTCCAGCCAGGCCTGAGTGACCTTCGGATCGACCTTGGGAATGGCAGGCGTCGCATCTTTTTTTGCTTCGCTGCCGCCGAACGGCCACCACCACTTGCTGCCATCATCGGCCTTCGCCACCGCTGGCTTTTCAGCGGGTTGAGTCGCGGCCAGCTCGGGCTTCTTCTCAGTGGTGCCATGGTCAGAGCCGAATGGCCAGTACCAATGCGTGCCGCTTTCAGCTTCCGTCTTGGCAACCTCGGCGGCGACCGGGCTGGCGGCCGGTTTGACTGACGCGGCATCGGTGCCCTTGCCTGAGCCGAACGACCACCAGTGGCCATTGCTGGCCGATTGATCCTGAGGAGTTTGCGCACAGCCGGTGACGGCGATGCACAGCGCGAATGCGAGAGATTTATTGGCAGACATGGGTGACCCACACAAATAATTGATCAGAAAATGAACGAAGCAGCGCCCATATAACACGCATAAACCCCGTTTTGGAAAAGGAAACCGCCCTACGGTTCGAATATGAGCGGTTTAACTGACAGTCGGTATAACAAGCACTTATCAGCGATAGTTATTGCAAACACTCACCAAGGACACGCACCAGGCGCTGAGCGCGGGGATCCATCAGCACATACGGCCCCAACGTGTTGGTGACGAATCCGAACGCGACATCGCGCTCCGGATCGGCGAAGCCGACCGAGCCTCCTGCCCCGGGATGTCCGAAGGATTTGCCACCCAGTCCGAACGTAGCGTTAGGCACCGACGGCTGATCCAGCATGCAGCCCAGGCCGAAGCGCGTCTGGGTCAACAAAGTCTTGTCCTGGCCGACGCTGTGCTCGCGCGTCAGCTCGTTGAGCAACTCCGCTTCCAGCAGGCTGCCGTCGAGCAGTGCGCTGTAGAAGCCCGCCAGGCTGCGGGCGTTGCCATGACCGTTCGCCGCGGGCTGCTGCATGCGGCGCCACTCCGGTTTGTTGGTGCTGGTCATGATCGAAGGAGGATTGGTGAACGCTCGCGCAGTCATCGAAGCAGGTTCGCGCATGGTGGTCTGCACCAGTCGCTGCGCAGCTTCATCCCCCATATTGCCCTTGCCGCGAGCGATGTGAGCAACACGATGAAATTCCGCGTCGGGCAATCCGACATGGAAATCCAGGCCCAGCGGCTTCGAGATCCGCGCCGCGATGGCGTCCCCCGGCCCTCGGCCATCGGCGCGGCGGATCATTTCCCCCACCAGCCAGCCATACGTGATTGCGGCGTATCCATGTCCTTGGCCCGGCGTCCACCAAGGCTCTTCGGCAGCCAGCGCACGGGTCATTGCGTCCCAGTCATAGAGCGCCTCGGCCGGAAGCATCTCGCGAATCGCCGGCAACCCGGCCTGATGACACAGCAGTTGACGCAGCGTAACGGCCTGCTTGCCGGCCGCACCAAACTCCGGCCATAGCCGCGAGACAGGCTCGTCGAGTTTCAACTTGCCCTCTCCCACCAACTGCAATGCGGTGACAGCAGTAAAGGTTTTGGTGCAGGAAAACAGGTTGGCGATGGTGTCGCTGTGCCAGACTTCGGCGCCGTCCTTGTCGGCGGTGCCGGCCCACAGGTCCAGCACGGTGTTTCCGCCGATCTGCACGCACAACGCCGCGCCGCGCTCTTGCTGATCGTCGAACAGCGCCGCGAATGCCTCGCGGACGGCCTCGAATTGAAGCTCGAAATGACCTTGAATCTGCACGGTTTCGCTCTCCGATCAGGGGCTTCACAAAATGCCGTGCATTGTTCCAGCGATCAGCGGATTTGGGAACCGCAACACAGCGTCGGACGCAGTCTGACGCTTGAAAGGCATCCGTCGGACAACCAGGTGTGCGGTCGCCGGGCAGAGCGGGTTAAGACCTGACCCGCTGCGTTCATGCCCCAGATGCGTCAGGAAATTTCGCGGCGAAACGGAGGAAGCGCGTTGAGAATAGCTTTGCCGTAACGCTGAGTGACCACACGGCGATCCAGCAGCGTGATGATGCCACGGTCTTTTTCGGTGCGCAGAAGACGGCCGCACGCCTGGATAAGGCGCAAGGACGCATCGGGCACGGCGATTTCCATGAACGGGTTGCCGCCGCGCGCTTCGATCCACTCAGCCAGTGCCGCTTCGACAGGATCGTCGGGCACGGCGAACGGGATTTTGGCAATCACCACGTGCTCGCAATAATCGCCCGGCAGGTCGACGCCTTCAGCGAAGCTGGCAAGGCCGAAAAGCACGCTTTCATCGCCGCCGTCGACCCGAGCCTTGTGCTTGTTCAGCGTTTCCTGCTTGGAGAGGTTGCCCTGAATGAACACCCGCTTGCGCCAGTCCCGCTCGAGCCCGTCGAACACTTCCTGCATCTGCTTGCGTGAGGAGAACAGCACCAGCGTGCCTTTCGAGCCCTCCACCAGATCGGGCAGTTCACGAATGATCGCCGCAGTGTGTTCGGCAGCGTTGCGCGGATCGGCCTTGAGATCCGGCACCCGCAGCACGCCCGCATCGGCATGATGGAACGGGCTTGGCACCACGGCGGTGACCGCGTCCTTGGGCAGACCGGCGCGCATGCGGAACCGATCGAACTTGCCAAGCGCCGTCAGCGTTGCCGACGTCACCAGGGCGCCGTATGCCACGTTCCACAGGTTGCGACGCAACATTTCGGCGGCAAGGATCGGGCTGGCGTTGACTTCGATGTCGAACAGCGACCCGCTCTCGGCCAGCGTCAGCCAACGCGCCATCGGCGGGCTGTTCTGAGGGTCCTCGGCGGTGAACGCCGTCCACAATTCCCAGTTGCCATGGGCCCGGGCCAGCAGGCTACCGAAGAGCGGATACCACTCTTCGGCCTGATGGCTGGCGATACCGATGTTGGATTCGCCGTCCATGCCCTCTTTGAGCAGGTCGGTCAGGCGCGTAAACAGGTCGTCCAGCCGCGCGAAACCCTTTTTCAGTTCGATGCCCATCTCGCGCATGTGCTCAGGCACCACGCCGCCGACGAAGCGATGGCGAGGACGTTCGCGGCCTTCCATGTCTTCGCCGGCCTTGAAGTCGGCCAGTTGTTCGCAGGCCGTGAACATGAATTGCTGGTGAGTCTTGATCTCCCGCGCCAGTTCCGGGACTTGCTCGATCAGCTTGCCCAGATCACCGGGCAGCGGGTGCTGGGCCAGCAGTTTGGTGAGGTTCTTCGCGGTCTGTTCCAGCCAGTCAGCCGTGGAACGCAGACGGCTGAAGTGAGCGAAATGGCCGATGGCCTTGTCCGGCAAATGGTGCCCTTCGTCGAACACGTAGAGCGTGTCGCGAGGATCCGGCAAGACAGCGCCGCCGCCCAGCGCCAGGTCAGCCAGCACCATGTCATGGTTGGTGACGATGACATCGACTTTGCCCATGCCTTCGCGCGCCTTGTAGAAAGCGCACTGCTGGAAATTCGGGCAATGACGATTGGTGCACTGGCTGTGATCGGTGGTCAGGCGGGCCCAGTCCTGATCGGCCAGTTCCTGGGGCCAGCTGTCGCGGTCGCCGTCCCACTTGTTGCCGGCCAGTTTTTCGATCATGGTCGTGAAAAGCTTCTGGCTCGCTTCATCGACCTCGATCTTGAAGCCTTCCTCTTCGAACAACTGAGCCGTAGCGCTTTGCGCGTTGCCCTCTTGCAAGAGCATGTCGAGCTTGGACAGGCACATGTAACGGCCACGCCCCTTCGCCAATGCGAAGGTGAAGCTCAAGCCACTGTTGCGCATCAGGTCAGGAAGGTCCTTGTGAACGATCTGTTCCTGCAGCGCGACCGTTGCGGTGGCGATGACCAGGCGCTTGCCCGCAGCCTTGGCCGTGGGAATCGCGGCGATGGCGTAAGCGACCGTTTTCCCCGTACCCGTCCCCGCCTCGACCGCCACCACAGCCGGATCGCCCGAACGCCGGCCTTCCTCGTCGGTGTCCACGTCGCCCAGCACCTTGGCCACTTCGGCGATCATCAAACGCTGGCCGTAACGGGGTTTGAGGCTCTTGGCTTCGAGGAAACGCGAATAGGCGCCCTGAATCTGGGATTTGAGTTCGGTGCTGATCATTGGCTGGGTCGTTGGCTCGGCGTCACGGGTGCTGAATAAGAACACAAAAAAACTGCTGGATATATTTCCAGTTCCTGGAGGGCGGCTATCATACCGCGCTAATGCTTTCTGCGCAGATCGGAGTTCTTGATGTCACTTGTAGCCTTTGTCTACGCCATGCATGTGCTGGCGGCTGTTCTGTGGGTAGGAGGAATGTTTTTCGCCTGGATGATTCTTCGACCAGCGGTCATCGCCGCCCTTGAGGGCCCGGCACGTCTGAAGCTGTGGGTGCAAGTATTTCCGCGCTTCTTTATCTGGGTATGGGGGGCCGTGATCCTGCTGCCGGTCACCGGTATCGGCATGATCAACATCAATTTCAGCGGCCTGCAGACCGCGCCCCGCTACGTGCAGGTAATGATCGGGCTGTACGTTGTGATGGTGGCGCTGTTTCTGCGGATTTCGACCCTTAACCTGCCAGAGCTGCGAAAGGCCGTGGCTGCCGAACGGTGGCCGGATGGCGCCGCGGCGCTGGGCAAGATCCGGCGTCTGGTGGGAATCAATCTGCTGGTCGGGATCGCCGTCATCGCCATTGCGGCGGCACGTCCCGGGTTTTAACCAGACGCAAGGCCGTCGGCAAGAAAGTGCACATGTGTGTTCAAAAGCCGCTGCTGACGCGCAGCGGCCCGTTCGCGAGGCCCATCGTTGCCCGCACGCGCATGTTTCAGCGTCGGACCGCGTGACGCGCTTACAGCTTGCGCACGCTCACCGAACCTGCGGCCCCTTGTGCACCTGACTGGCCCTTTTCCCCGTTCTTGCCCGACTTCGCGCCATCGGCGCGGTACACGATACAGCCCTTGGAAGCGCCACCTTTGCCGCCGCGACCGCCTTCACCCCCCGCGCCACCAGCCCCGCCCTGGACATTGACTTGCACGTGATCATCCGGGAAGGCCGCAGGCAGTTCCAGCCGCACCAGCGCACCGGCCGCGCCCTCACGGCCGTTTCCGCCGTTGTCACCGTCGAAACCGCGACTGGCCGATCCCCAGGTGCAGCCCGGGTTCTCGCCGTTGCCGCCATCCAGACCCACGAACCCCGGCGATCCCGCACCGCCGCGGGCGTCGATCGACAGCAGGTCGGCCGTCAATTGCTCGACCCGGACGGTGAGGTTGCGACCTGGCAACGGTGCTTTCTCGAACGTGCCCGGCGCGCCGCGTGCCGTGATTTGCGCGCCGCTGCCCAGCTCGCCCCGCTTGACCTGCAGGCTGAACGGCTGAGGACTCGGCACGATGGCGATGCGTGACTCATGCCCCATGACCAGTTGATCGACCTTCACCTCGGTCAGGCCGGCGGGGATCAGCAGCGTGCCGTAATCGGCGACCTCCAGCCGCTCCAGTTGAAGCACGCTGGTGTTGCTCGGCAGACGCATCAGCGAGTGCGGCTCCACCGAGATGGCCTGCGCCATCACCCAGGAACTGCTCAGGGCCGACAGCAGGCCCGCTGTCATCAACAACGCGTTACGCATGGTGAACCTCCGCCTGACGGCGACCGAGTGAATGCAGGTGAAAGATGCCGAAGAAAACGATCTGCAGACGGTCGCGCCACGGATGAGGTCGCCCGCGCAAGCTGCCATTGAAAAGGAGCACTTCCAGCAGGTGAGTCAGCAATAAAAAGCCGCCCGCCAGTTTGATCAACACGTCAAAAGGATTTGGCAGGACAACGACCGCGTTGACCAGTACGACCAGCCAGAACCCCAATGTCAGGATTTTTCCCAACCCCCAGAACAACTTCATGAAACGCCCCTGCTGTTTTTTTATTTCCGTGCGGCGAAAACGCTTCGCGCACAGTAAGGCCAGAGCAACGACTATGCCAGAAGATGATTTCAAAAATCTGCGCAATCAGGCGCGCGTCGTCCCGCCTGGCGGCCATAAAAAAACCCTGCCGAAGCAGGGTTTTCCGGATCACGCATCAATCAGCGATTGATCTTGATTTCCACACGGCGGTTCAACGCACGGCCATCAGCCGTTTTGTTGTCGGCCACTGGACGCGCTTCACCGTCGCCTTCGACTGAGACGAACGCACTGCGAGCAATGCCTGCGCTGACCAGATAATCAGTCACCGACTGCGCGCGTTTTTCCGACAGTTTCTGGTTGTAAGCATCGCTGCCTACGCTGTCGGTGTGGCCGCTGACGTGCAGTTGCACGTTCGGCGCTTCGGTTTTCAGCTTGGTCGCAACCATATCCAGTTGCTGTTTGTCGCCTGGGGTCAGCGTTGCCTTGTTGAACTCGAAGTGCACATCGCGAATGGTGATGATTTCTTCTTTAGGCAGAACGACCGGCGCTGCGACAGGTTCTGGCGCTGGCGTCACGATCGGGCAACCGGTCGCATCGACTGGCGTGCCTTTTGGCGTATCAGGGCACTTGTCGACGCTGTTCAATACACCGTCGCCATCATCATCGCCATCGCCGTGAGCCCAGCAGTAGGCACCGGCCATTACGCCGACCGCGCCGCCCAGGCCCGCTGCCACGGAGGCGGACTGAAATGCACCGATAGCGGCACCGCTCAGCACGCCGCCTGCCGCACACAGAGGCCAGTCGGTCTTTTGCAAGCCGGCACAGCCCGTCAATACACTGGTAACCAAAATCAGAGGTAACGCTGTCCGAATCATGCTCATACAGTTCTTCTCCTTTGGTATCGGCTAAAACCGACTGGGGTGGAGTAAAGACGGCACTTAGCCATTCTTCAACTTCACAGAGGCTGCGCGTGGCAATAAACAGTGGGTGATTACTGCGTTGCGTCAGGCCGGCCGAAAAGTCGAAGAAAATCTGTCCCTTTATTTGAATAGCCTTTTGCCTTCACTCGTACGCTTTGTCAGGACGACGAATGAAAAAGTTCAAGCACTAGGCCATTAAGGTTCGGCGCGCTAACCTTGCGGGCTACATTGAGGGATTCTGATGACCGACAGTTTTTCCACCCGCACGCCCCAACAGGCCCTCGCCGCCCTGCTCGATCGCTATGCGCCCAAGCGGCTCTTGCTGATCGGAGCAGACAGTTTTCCGGCGCTGCAGGCCTTTCAGGAGGCTCATCCGGAGACCGAACTGGCCCTCGCGGCGCCCGGCCCGCTTCCCCCCGAGCTTGCTGCGCGGCGCTTTGACCTGGCCCTGGTCGTCGACTGTCTGGAACACATTTCCAAGCGCGCAGGCCTTGAGCTACTGGGCGGCATCCGCAATCTCAACGCCAGCCGCATCGCCGTGCTGGCCGACCTGCACGCCTGCGGCTGGCAGACCACGGATTTCTATTCACTGGCGCTGCAGGCCAGTGAGCGTTTCGCCAGAGATGAACAAGTGCTGACCCTGTTCACCTACGATCTGCGCGAATACAAACAGGTACCGGACTGGCTGAACGCGAAGTTCTGGGCCAACCCGGAGAATTTCGGCAAGTACTGGTGGTGAGACTCGCATCATGAGCAGCGCAATCTGTCCCTGCGGCAGCGGCAATCTTCTGGTCGCCTGCTGCGGCCGTTATCACGCCGGTCAGCCCGCGCCCTGCGCCGAAGCGCTCATGCGCTCACGCTACAGCGCTTACGTGCTCGGCCTGATCGACTATCTGTTGGCAACCACGCTCCCCGCGCAGCAACATGGCCTGGATCGCGACTCGATCCGTCAATGGAGCGCGCAAAGCACCTGGCTCGGACTTGAGGTCGAAAGCGCCGAACTGCTCGGCGGCAAACCTGAGCACGCTTTTGTCACCTTTGTCGCCCGCTGGCATGACGCAACGGGCGAACACAGCCATCGTGAAAAATCAGCGTTCGTGCAGAATCAGGGCCGCTGGTATTTCATCGATCCGACGGTTTCGCTCAAGACCACGCGTAATGACGCCTGCCCTTGTGGCAGTGAGCAGAAATTCAAGAAGTGTTGCGCCGGGTACATGGCCTGAAGCCGGCGCTGTCACGCCAGCTTCAGGTGTGAAATATCGGGTACACGCGCCTGTTCGACACGCCGGGACTCACCCATGTCGCTGCCGGCAGGCGCGAGGCTCAGGCCGGAAAGATCGAGCCTGGGGGCGACCGGTTCCGCCTTCGGGTCCTGCACATCTTGCCCAGGCTCGGACAACGTGAAGTCCGGCGCCTCGACATCGACGAACGCTGCGGCGTAGACATCCCGAGGCTCGAGTCGCGACTTCTGCTCTGCTTTCGGCCGGCCGGAAGCAGGCGCAGCGGGGGACGTTGTCTTGCGCGTCCAGGTGGGCTCGTCGGGCGGCGGAGCGAGCTCCACTTCCTCGACTTCGACCTGCTCGGGCATTTCCACTACCTCGACACGGGCGCCGGCGCGCTCCAGTGTCGAGCGATATTTTTCGGCGCCCGCCTGATCAAGATTATTCTTGAGCACCAGCCGGCGACCGGAGAACAGCAATGCGATACGCTGGGCATCGGCCTGGAACAGCTTGGCCATGTTCGCCTGGACCCGATCCAGCTGCGCGCCCGGAACCAGTTGGCCGGAAAATACAATTTCATAGCGTTTCATGGGTCAATACTCCTTCGACACATCGCGTGAGTATGGCGCAGGCTCAGTAGAACAGCGAGTTGCCCTGAAACGGTCGCTTGCTAGACTCAAGCCCGACAGGGAGTGAACCAATGGTGTTTCCGGCAAGCGTGTTCAGAATCTTCGGCTTGTGCATGGCACTGACGCTGACGGGCTGCTCGTCTTTGATCACCGGCGGCGCCGAAGATCCCGACGTCAGGCTGCTCAAGGTCGAGGTGGTCAAGGCCCGACTGCTTCACCAGGACCTCAAGCTGCGCTTTCGCGTCGACAACCCCAACGACTCCAGCATTCTGGTGCGCGGCTTACGCTACAAGGTGATGCTCAACGACATCCTGATCGCCGAAGGCGATTACAGTGACTGGTTCATCGTCAAGGCCGACAGCCACAAGAACTTCTCGGTGCCCATCCGCACCAATCTCTGGGAACACCTCAAGGATGTGACGCGCATGCTGGGCAAACCCAGGCAGCCTATTCATTACCGGCTGGAAGGCAAGCTCAAAACCGGATTTTTATTCGGACATCACGTGCGTATTGGCCGCGATGGCGAGATAATCCCCGGCGATTTGATTCCGGAGTAACCCCATGAACCAGCAAGCCCACGTGCACGGTCCTGATTGCAACCACGATCACGATCATCACGACCATCATCATGACCACGGCCACGTCCACGGCCCGCATTGCAATCACGAGCCTCAAGAGCCGGTTCGCAATGCACTCAAGGATGTCGGTCGCAACGACCCTTGCCCTTGCGGCAGCGAGAAGAAATTCAAGAAGTGCCACGGCGCCTGATTGCCTGCGCTTCATTCAACGGCCTGAGCGATCAGGCCGTTTTCGTTTGTGCGTCAACCATCCGAGAGCGTAAAACAGCGTCAGCCTGAAACGGCAGTCGCGATGACTCATTTGGAGCGTTCCATGATCGATCTGCACTACTGGACCACCCCCAACGGCCACAAGGTTTCCATCTTTCTGGAAGAAGCGGGCCTGCCTTACCGGATTTTCCCGGTGAACATCGGTGCGAACGAGCAGTTCGAGCCCGATTTTTTGAAGATCTCACCCAACAACCGGATTCCGGCCATTGTCGACCATGAACCGGCCGACGGCGGCGAGCCGCTGAGCGTGTTCGAGTCCGGCGCGATCCTGCTTTATCTCGCGGAAAAAACCGGCCAGTTCATTGCCACCGACCGGCGTGGCCGCGAGCAGACGCTGCAGTGGCTGTTCTGGCAAATGGGCGGCCTGGGTCCGATGGCCGGGCAGAATCACCACTTCAATCGGTTTGCCAAGGAAAAGATTCCGTACGCGATCAAGCGTTACGTCGATGAAACCGCGCGTCTGTATGGCGTGCTGGACAAGCGCCTGGCCGATCGTGCCTACGTGGCAGGCGAGCAATACAGCATTGCCGACATGGCGATTTATCCGTGGATCGTGCCCCACACCTATCAGGAACAGAACCTGGACGACTTTCCGAACCTCAAACGCTGGTTCGAGTCGGTTGCCAGCCGCGATGCGGTGAAGCGCGCCTATGCGCTGGTAGACAAGGTCAATCCGCCGAAGCCTTGAGCCGCAATGACCGTTGCAGGCCTAAGCGTGCTCGCAAAGGCAGATTTGCAACCACGGCAAGCACTGGCCTCTTCCCGGCTGAAGCCGGTCCTACAGACGGTGCACGTTTTCGTGGGAACGGTGTTAACCGATCCTACAGACGACGCACGTTTTCCGTAGGACCGGCTTTAGCCGGGAAGGCGTCGGGTGTTACGCCGTTGATCGTAGGGAGACTTCAATGACAGTCGGCCTATTCCTTATGCGTGTGAGGCTTGGGCGGCTGCGTTGAAAAATCCTGAAATAAACTCCTGCCTCCCGCTTGCGTGGCGCCTGCCCGCTCTCTAACGTAGCGCCTTTCCAACGCCTACCCCCGCAGGAGCTTCATCATGGCCTCGCCAGCCCCATCTTTCCTGAAGACGCGACTCAGCACCGCCGCTGTCATGATCGGGCTGTTGAGCCTTGCCGGCTGCCAGCTGGGCGGCGAAGACCGGGATAATCTGCCGCCCACCAGCGGCGTGTTCGCAATCAAGGGGCTGGCGCAGAACGTGTCCGTGCGGCGCAATAATCTAGGCATGCCGCTGATCGAGAGCAACACGTTCCATGACGCCCTGTTCACGCTGGGATACGTCCACGCCAGTGATCGCATCTCGCAAATGGTGCAGATGCGTCTGCTCGCTCAGGGTCGGCTGTCGGAAATCGCCGGGCCGGGCGCGCTGGACCTGGATCGCATGATGCGCGCCGCCAACCTCAAGCAGACGGCCAGCGAGCTGTACAACGCGTCATCGCCACGCCTCAAACGGTTCTTCGAGGTCTACAGCCGCGGGGTCAACGCGTACCTGTTCCGCTATCGCGACAAACTGCCTTCGGACCTGGCCGATGCCGGCTACAAGCCCGAATACTGGAAGCCGGAAGACTCGGCGCTGATCTTCAGCCTGCTCAACTTCAGCCTTTCCGTGAACCTGCAGGAAGAGATTTCCTCGTTGGTGCTGGCTCAGAAAGTCGGTGCCGACAAACTGGCCTGGCTGCTGCCGACCTATCCCGACGAAGCGCTGCCGTTCGCGGAAGCCGACAAGCTCAAAGGCTTGAACCTGAGCAGCCAGATGCCTGGCCTGAGCGATCTGGACAAGGCCGCACTGCAGCTTTCCGACCTGAATCTGCTGGGTGTCTCGGCGTCGAACAACTGGGTGATTTCGCCGCAACGGGCTCGCGCGGGCAAGAGCTTGCTGGCCACCGACAGCCAGCTGCCGGCCACGCTGCCTTCAATGTGGAATTTCGTGCAGATTCGCGCGCCGAAATATCAGGCCGCCGGTGCGACGGTCGCCGGTCTGCCGCTGGTGTTGTCCGGCTTCAACGGCAAGCTGGCGTGGGGCATGGGACCTGCCATGGGCGACAATCAGGACCTGTTCCTGGAGAAGCTCAAGCGTGAAAACAACCGCCTGATGGTCATGGCCGATGGCAAATGGGTCGCTGCCGGCGCTCATGAAGAAACCTATTTCGTCAAAGGCCAGCGGCCCGTGCGCGAGCCTGCTTACGAAACGCGCCACGGACCGCTGCTCAACGCAGGGTCGGCGCAACTGGCCAGTGGCCTGGGCATTGCACTGCAAACCCCGGATGCCAAGGACGACAAAACCCTCGACGCGCTGTTTGACCTGACCCGCGCGCAGAACGTGGAGCGTGCGTTCGACACGACGCGGGAAATCCGCGCAATTACGCTGAACATGGTCTTCGCGGACGCTTCCAGCACCGGCTGGCAAGTGACCGGCCGTTACCCGAATCGCCGTGAAGGCCTGGGGCTCATTCCTTCGCCGGGCTGGGAGGGCCGTTTTGACTGGGACGGCTATGCCGATGCCATGCTGCACCCTTACGACCAGGATCCGCAGCAAGGCTGGATCGCCACCGCCAACCAGCGCACGATGCCGAAGGGCTACGGCATGCAGCTCTCCAATTCGTGGGATTACCCGGAGCGTGCCGAGCGCATTGCCGACCTCGCCAACACCGGCAAGCAGGACACGCGCAGCACGATCAGCATGCAGTATGATCAGACCACTCTGTTCGCTGCCAAATTGAAAAAAATGTTCGAAGCGCCTGGCATGGCCAGACCGTTGCAACAGGCTATCGACGCCTTGCCTGCGGCGGAACGCGACAAGGCCCGGGAGGCGTTCACTCGCTTGATGGCATTCGACGGCCGGCTCTCGCCGGTTTCCGCCGATGCCGCGATTTACGAGTTGTTCCTGCAGGAGAGCGCCAAGCAGATCTTCCTCGACGAACTCGGCCCTGAAAGCAGCCCGGCCTGGAAAGCGCTGGTGCAAAGCGCGGACCTTTCCTACTCGCCTCAGGCTGATCACCTGCTGGGGCGTGAGGACAGTCCGTATTGGGACGACGTGAAAACGCCGCAAAAAGAGGACAAGCCTGCGATTCTGGCACGCAGTCTCGCGGCGGCCATCGTCGCTGGCGAAGCCCGGCTGGGCAGCGATCACAAGGCATGGCAATGGGGCAAGCTACACGCCTACAGCTGGACTTCGCAAAGCGCGCAACTGACCGCGGCAATGAGCGGCAGCAAGGCGAGCCTCGTCAAAGGGCCGATGGCAGCAGGTGGCGATCACACCACGATCAATGCGTCAGGCTTCCATTGGGGGCAGGACTTCGATGCAGCGGTGATTCCGGCAATGCGCATGATTGTCGACTTTGCCCAGCAGGAGCCAATGATGGCGCAGAACGCGGCAGGCCAATCGGGCAATCCGGCCAGCCCGCACTATGCCGACGGCATCGATCCGTGGCTGAAGGGACTTTACATGTCGGTGCCGATGCAGCCCGAGAACTTTGAAAAGGTCTACGGGAAGCAGCGGCTGACCCTGACGCCCGGCAAGTAAGGCCGCGCGGCTACGACGTGAGTAGCGGGGATCAAGGGTGAGTTGGGTCCGGGGTCGGGCCTGGGGCCCGGCCTGGACCCACCTCCCGCTCTTGACTGTGGAAGCGCGGCTTGTCCCGCGATCTGCCGGAAACCAGCAGCAAACCTGTGAATGCGGGGTGTCAGGCCTGATTGGGTCGCCTGATTGGGTCGCCTGATTTTGCTACCGCCGCGGCAGATCGTCCGAGTGCGGCCCAGCGCAAGCGCGCTTTCGCGCAGCCCACACGGCTCGACAAAAAACCGAACTTCCCTCCACCTGAGTCGCTCTACCTGACAAGCCCCCACATCCGGTCATTCCATGGATCTTGTCATTGCGCGCCCCGAAGGTTTGTACTGTCCGCCCGGCGATTTCTACATCGATCCGTGGCGCCCGGTCGAGCGCTCGGTGATTACCCACGGCCACGGCGACCATGCGCGCACGGGCAACCAGCATTACCTGGCAGCCGCTCCCGGCGAAGGTATCCTGCGCTCAAGGCTGGGTCAGGACATCAACCTGCAGACCCTCGAATACGGCGAGTCCATCACCCATCACGGCGTCAAATTGAGCCTTCATCCTGCGGGCCATGTGCTCGGTTCGGCGCAAGTGCGGCTGGAATACAAAGGTGAAGTCTGGGTCGCATCGGGCGATTACAAAGTCGAGCCCGATGGCACCTGCGCGCCGTTCGAACCGGTGCGCTGCCACACATTCATCACCGAATCCACGTTCGGCCTGCCGATTTATCGCTGGCAGCCGCAATCGGAAATCTTCACCGGCATCAACGATTGGTGGCGCGCCAATGCGGCCGTGGGCAAGGCCAGCGTCCTGTTCGCGTATTCCTTCGGTAAAGCGCAGCGCATCCTGCACGGTATCGATCCCGATATCGGACCGATTCTGGTTCACGGCGCCGTTGAACCGCTGAACCGGGCATATCGCGAGGCGGGCGTTCGCATTCCAGAGACCCATTACGCTGGCGACTTCAAAAAAACTGACCCGGCGCTGCGCCAGGCGCTCATCGTGGCGCCGCCCTCGGCCGGCGGCAGTACCTGGATGCGGCGATTTGGCGACTTCAGCGATGCATTCGCCAGTGGCTGGATGATGCTGCGCGGCACTCGACGGCGTCGCGGGGTGGACCGGGGGTTTGCCTTGTCCGACCACGCCGACTGGCCGGGGCTGCTCTGGGCGATTGAAAACACCGGCGCCGAACGGGTCATGGTGACCCACGGTTCGGTCGCCGTGCTGGTTCGCTACCTGCGCGAATCCGGCCTCGACGCCCAAGGCTTCACCACCGAATACGGCGACGAGGAAGACGACGCGCCGAGCAAGACGCACCCCGACGGCGACGGCGCCGAGATTCAGGAGGCATCATCATGAAAGCCTTCGCCGAGCTTTACGCCCTGCTGGATGCCACGACCTCCAGCAACGCCAAGCTGGCCGCCATGCAGCACTACTTTGCGCACGCTGCTCCAGAAGACGCGGCCTGGGCGGTGTACTTTTTGTCAGGCGGACGGCCACGGCAACTGGTGCCCACGCGCCTTCTGCGCGAACAGGCGATGCAACTGTCGGCCCTGCCTGAATGGCTGTTCGAAGAAAGCTATCAGGCGGTCGGCGACCTGGCTGAAACCCTGTCGCTGCTGTTGCCGAAGGCCGAGCACAGCTCCGAAGAAGGCCTGGCGAGCTGGATGGAAAACAAATTGTTACCCCTGCGCGGCTTGCCGCCCGAGGAGCTGTTGGAACGCTTGCCGACTTTCTGGTCGCAGCTGGATCCGCAAAGCCTGATGGTCTGCCTGAAGTTGATCACCGGCAGTTTTCGCGTGGGCGTGTCCAAACTGCTGGTCACCCGTGCGCTCGCCGCATTGGCCGATATCGACAGCAAGCGCGTGGCGCAGCGACTGGTCGGCTACACCGACCTTTCGCACCGGCCGAGCGCCGAGGGCTACCTTAAACTGATCGCCGAAGAGTCAGAGGACGAACATGCCCAGCGCGGCGGACAACCGTACCCGTTCTTCCTCGCCCACTCCTTGCAGCAGCCGGTCGATCAATTCGAGACGCTGCTCGGATCGCCTGAAAACTGGCAGGTCGAATGGAAGTGGGATGGCATCCGCGCGCAAGTGGTCAAGCGCGAAGGCCGCTTGTGGATCTGGTCGCGCGGCGAAGAGCTGGTGACTGATCGCTTCCCCGAACTGCACAGCTTGCTGCAATGCCTGCCCGACGGGACGGTGATCGACGGCGAAATCGTCGTCTGGAAAGCGCCAGCGCCTCAAACCGAAGCCGACAGCGCAGGCGACTTCTCCCTCGAAACTCCGGCTCCCGGTACGCCGGGCGAAGCAACACCGTCCGTGCAACCCTTCGCGCTGCTGCAACAACGCATCGGCCGCAAGACATTGGGCAAGAAAATCCTTGAGGACGTGCCCGTCATCATCCTCGCCTACGACCTGCTGGAATGGCAGGGACATGACTGGCGCAGTCGACCTCAGCATGAGCGGCGCACTCAGCTTGAGGCGGTGATCGCTCAGGCGCAGAGCCCGGTGTTGCTCGCCTCTCCCGTGCTGGGGGGCAAGGATTGGCTGGACCTCGGTCAGCAGCGCGAAGCGTCCCGCAGCCTGGGTGTCGAAGGCATGATGCTCAAAGCGCGCGACTCGATGTACGGCGTTGGCCGGACCAAGGACATGGGCGTCTGGTGGAAATGGAAAATCGACCCCTTCAGCGTCGATGCGGTGTTGATCTATGCCCAACGCGGGCACGGGCGTCGGGCCAGTCTGTATAGCGACTATACGTTCGCCGTCTGGGACGGCCCGCCGCAGTCCAGCGAGCGCACGCTGGTGCCATTCGCCAAGGCCTATTCCGGCCTGACCGATGAAGAAATGCGCAAAGTCGATGCAATCATCCGCAAGACCACGGTCGAAAAATTCGGGCCGGTGCGAAGCGTTACCCCAACCCTGGTATTCGAGCTTGGGTTTGAAGGCATCGCGCTGTCGAAGCGCCACAAAAGCGGGATCGCCGTGCGCTTTCCGCGCATGCTCAGATGGCGGCAGGACAAGCCTGTTACCGAGGCAGACAGCCTGGCGACGCTGCAGGATTTATTATCCTAGGCACCTTTTTGGTGCGTGACGCCCCGAATCGCCTCACGCACATGCTCTCTTGAGCGGCACGCACGCGTCGCTTGCAACGGCGAAAATCGCTACCGGAGAAAACCGGACTGCTACGGTTGGATGCAAACCTGCCGTTTACGGAAACAGCAGGCGCCGGGGATGATTTTTTACGCGCCCTTTTCAACCGTTTCGGCTACTCTCCCCGTGCCTCCGGCGCCCTGAAAAAAGACGAGAGATGGCTCAAAGTCATCATTGCGACAACTCCGTACATTTAAAACGCACGTTCGTCTCTTTGGTTCGGAAATTGCTATCTTTTTGCGGTCTGGCACCTGCCGGTAGCAAGCCTTCGCGTGTTCCCAACGCTCAATTTGGTTTTAAGGACTGAACGATGAAAAAAGCATGGCTGACCCTTTCCGCACTCGCCATCTGTCTGGCCGCGGGTAACGCAATGGCCAAGGAGTACAAGGAGCTGCGTTTCGGCGTCGATCCTTCCTACGCTCCATTCGAATCGAAAGCTGCCGATGGCAGCCTCGTGGGTTTCGACATCGATCTGGGCAACGCGATCTGTGCTGAACTGAAGGTCAAGTGCAAGTGGGTCGAAAGCGATTTCGACGGCATGATTCCTGGCCTGAAAGCCAACAAGTTCGACGGCGTGATCTCCTCCATGACCGTGACTCCGGCTCGCGAGAAAGTCATCGACTTCTCCAGCGAACTGTTCTCCGGCCCGACCTCGCTGGTTTACAAAAAAGGTTCCGGCCTGAGCGCTGACGTTGCCTCGCTCAAAGGCAAGACCGTCGGCTACGAGCAAGGCACCATCCAGGAAGCCTACGCCAAGGCCATCCTCGACAAGGCTGGCGTTAAAACCCAGGCCTACGCCAACCAGGATCAGGTGTACGCCGACCTGGTGTCCGGTCGTCTGGACGCTTCCGTACAAGACATGCTGCAAGCCGAACTGGGCTTCCTGAAGTCGCCACAGGGCGCTGACTACGAAGTCAGCAAGCCGATCGACGATCCGCTGCTGCCAGCCAAGACCGCAGTCGGCATCGCAAAAGGTAACAAAGACCTGAAAGCGCTTTTGGACAAAGGTATCAAAGCGTTACACGATGACGGCAAGTATGCCGAGATCCAGAAGAAGCACTTCGGCGATCTGAATCTGTACAGCGGTAAGTAAGAACACAAACGCCCGTGTCTTCAGCGATCATCCGAATCCCCCGCTGAAGTTCACGGGCGTTTTTATTGACTGTATAGGTTCCACATGTTCGATACTCTCCTGCAAAACCTGGGACTGTCCGCGTTCAGCCTGAAAGGCTTCGGCCCGTTGCTGCTCCAAGGCACCTGGATGACCGTCAAATTATCGGTAATGTCGCTGCTGCTGGCCATCGTGCTCGGCCTGCTGGGCGCCAGTGCCAAGCTCTCCAAGGCCGCGTTTCTTCGCGTCCCGGCCCAGGTGTACACAACGCTGATCCGCGGTGTACCTGACCTGGTGCTGATGCTCCTGATTTTCTACAGCCTGCAAACCTGGCTGACCAGCTTCACCGAAGCGCTGGAATGGGACTACATCGAAATCGACCCTTTCGCCGCTGGCGTAATCACCTTGGGCTTCATCTACGGCGCCTACTTCACCGAAACGTTCCGCGGCGCGATTCTCGCCGTGCCTCGTGGACAGGTAGAAGCCGCCACCGCCTACGGACTCAGCCGCGCCCAGCGTTTTCGTTTCGTGGTGTTCCCGCAAATGATGCGCTTTGCCCTTCCCGGGATCGGCAACAACTGGCAGGTCGTGCTCAAGGCCACGGCGCTGGTGTCGATCATCGGTCTGGCCGATCTGGTCAAGGCGTCACAGGACGCCGGCAAAAGCACGTATCAATTGTTCTATTTCCTGGTACTCGCCGCGTTGATCTATCTGGTCATCACCAGCGTGTCCAACTTTGCCCTGCGCTGGGCTGAACGGCGTTACGCCGCAGGCAGCCGGGAGGCTAAACGATGATTGAACTGCTTCAGGAATACTGGCGCGCCTTCCTTTATACGGACGGCCAGAACATCACCGGCCTGGCGATGACGCTGTGGCTGCTCAGCGCCTCCATCGCCATTGGCTTCGTCGTCTCGATTCCGCTGTCCATTGCCCGCGTCTCGCCCAATCCTCTGGTGCGCTGGCCGGTGCAGTTCTACACCTACCTGTTCCGGGGCACGCCGCTCTATATCCAGTTGCTGATCTGCTACACCGGCATCTACAGCATTGCCGCCGTGCGGGATCAACCGATGCTCAACGCATTCTTCCGCGATGCGATGAACTGCACCATTCTGGCTTTCGCCCTCAATACCTGCGCGTACACCACCGAGATTTTCGCGGGCGCGATTCGCAGCATGAACCACGGCGAAGTCGAAGCGGCCAAGGCGTATGGCCTGACCGGCTGGCGCCTTTACACGTACGTGATCATGCCGTCGGCGCTGCGTCGCTCGTTGCCGTACTACAGCAACGAAGTCATTCTGATGCTGCACTCGACCACCGTGGCCTTCACTGCAACGGTACCGGACGTGCTCAAGGTCGCGCGGGACGCCAACTCGGCGACGTTCCTGACGTTCCAGTCGTTCGGCATCGCAGCGCTGATCTACCTTACCGTGACCTTCATCCTCGTCGGCCTGTTCCGCCTGGCCGAGCGCCGCTGGCTGGCCTTCCTCGGCCCGTCTCACTAGGACAATCGCATGCGACACCAGACCCATGATCTGCTGGCGCCGGTGCCTGGCACGGCGCGGCAGATCCACAGCTTTCACTACGGCCCGGAAAACGGCGCCTGCAAAATCTATATCCAGTCGTCACTGCATGCCGATGAACTGCCAGGGATGCTGGTGTCCTGGTACCTGAAGCAGCGGCTGACCGAGCTGGAAAACGCAGGCCAGTTGCTGGGCGAGATCGTGGTCGTTCCCGTGGCCAACCCGATCGGTCTGGACCAGGTCCTGATGGACATTCCCCTGGGCCGGTACGAGCTGGAAAGCGGGCAGAATTTCAACCGCCGGTTCGTCGATCTGGGCCAGCAGGTGGGCGACGAGGTCGAGCCGCTGTTGACCGACGATGCAGCACACAACGTCGCGTTGATTCGCCAAAGCCTGCGCAATGCCCTTGATGCCTGCATCGGCGGCACTCAGCTGGAATCGCAGCGCCTGACCCTGCAGCGCCTGGCGTGCGACGCCGACATGGTGCTGGATTTGCACTGCGATTTCGAATCGGTCGAGCACCTCTACACCACGCCTGAAGCCTGGCCGCAGGTCGAGCCGCTGTCACGCTACCTCGGAGCGCAGGCCAGCCTGCTGGCGACCGACTCGGGCGGTCAGTCTTTCGATGAATGCTTCACGCTGGTGTGGTGGCAGTTGCAGCAGCGCTTCGAAAAGCGCTTCCCGATTCCGCTCGGCAGCTTCTCGGCCACCCTGGAGTTGCGCGGCCAGGGCGATGTGAATCACGCACTCGGCAGCCGCGACTGCCAGGCGATCATCAGCTACCTGATGCATTACGGCGCCATCGCCGGTGAGCCGGTGGCGCAACCTGAACTGATCTATCCGGCGACGCCATTGGCGGCGGTCGAACCGGTTGCCACGCCAGTCGGCGGCCTGCTTGTGTTTTGTACACTGCCGGGCGAGTACGTCGAGGCCGGGCAACTGATCGCTGAGGTCATTGACCCGATCAGCGACGCGGTGACCCCGATCCATACGGCCAACGCCGGTCTTATGTACGCCCGCTCCTTGCGACGCATGGCAACTGCCGGCATGGTCATCGCCCATGTCGCCGGCACCGAGGCCTACCGCAGCGGCTACCTACTTTCTCCTTAAGGATTTGCCAGTCATGTACAAACTGACCATCGATGGCCTGCATAAAAGCTACGGTGACCACGAAGTGCTCAAGGGCGTTTCGCTGAAGGCCAACGTCGGTGACGTGATCTGCCTGATCGGCGCCAGCGGCTCGGGCAAGAGCACGTTCCTGCGCTGCATCAATTTTCTCGAACAGCCCAACGACGGCGCCATGAGCCTGGACGGCCAGCAGATTCGTATGGTGGCCGACGCCAGCGGCATGCGCGTTGCCGACCCGGCCGAACTGCAGCGCATCCGCACGCGGCTGGCCATGGTGTTTCAGCATTTCAATCTGTGGAGCCACATGACCGTGCTGGAGAACATCACCATGGCCCCGCGTCGGGTGCTCGGCGTTTCGAAGGTCGAAGCCGAGGACCGCGCGCGAAAATACCTGGAGAAGGTTGGCTTGCCTGCTCGCGTAGCCGATCAGTATCCGGCGTTTCTCTCCGGTGGCCAGCAGCAGCGGGTGGCAATTGCCCGCGCGCTGGCGATGGAGCCGGAAATCATGCTGTTCGACGAGCCGACCTCGGCGCTCGACCCCGAGTTGGTGGGCGAAGTGCTGAAGGTGATTCAGGGCCTGGCTGAGGAAGGCCGCACGATGATTCTGGTGACCCACGAAATGGGCTTCGCCCGCAAAGTCGCGAATCAGGTGGTGTTCTTGCATCAAGGTCAGATCGAAGAAATCGGCCACCCCGACGACGTGCTGGGAAATCCGAAGAGCGAACGCCTCAAGCAGTTCCTGAGTGGCAACTTGAAGTAAATTTCCCGAAACCCTCACCCTGTAGGAGTGAGCTTGCTCGCGAAGACTGATTTCCAGACGCTGCATCTCCAACGGATGTACCGGCCTCTTCCCGGCTGAAGCCGGTCCTACAGCGGCTGCAAGTCTCCGTAGGACCGGCTTCAGCCGGGAAGGCGTCGACTATTACGCCGTAGAACTAAGGGGGCGTTATAGACAGTTGGCTCACTCCTGCACGTTCAGCGCCAGACGATAAATCCAGACCAAACTAATCCACTCCCACGACGGTCTCTGAAGTAACCCACTACAGAGCCCGCGCATGCCCAAAACCGTCAATTTTGCCCAGCGCTGGTTCTCCGCTCGCGGCTGGAAGCCTTTCGCATTCCAGAAAGAAGTGTGGGCCGCCGTTGCGCGAGGAGAGTCCGGCCTGCTGCACGCCAGCACCGGTGCCGGCAAAACCTATTCGGTGTGGTTCGCCGCTCTCAATCGGTTTGCCAGAACGATTCCTGAAAAGACCGATGGCACGGCGCGCAAACGCAAGCCGCCTCCCACGCCGTTGAGCGTGCTCTGGATCACGCCCATGCGCGCCCTCGCAGCCGATACCGCACGGGCCCTGGAAGCGCCGCTGCTGGACCTGGACATTCCGTGGAGTGTCGGCCTGCGCACCGGTGATACCAGCAGCAGCGAGCGGGCAAAACAGGGCCGTCGCCTCCCCTCCGCGCTCATCACTACACCTGAAAGCCTGACCCTGTTGCTGACGCGCGCTGACGCACAGGCGACCTTCTCGACCCTCAAGATGATCGTCGTCGATGAATGGCACGAACTGATCGGCAATAAACGAGGCGTTCAGCTGCAACTCGCCATCGCCCGCCTGCGCCACTGGAACGCTGCACTGATCGTGTGGGGACTGTCCGCCACCCTCGGCAATCAGGAGCATGCGCAACGCGTCTTGCTTGGCGAAGGCGGTGTCACGGTGCAGGGCAAGGTCGAAAAACAGCTGACCGTCGACACCCTAATCCCTCTAAGCATCGAGCGCTTCCCTTGGGCCGGGCACATGGGCTTGCGAATGCTGCCGCAGGTGTTGGCAGAGGTGGACAGCAGCTCCAGTTGCCTGCTGTTCACCAATACCCGCGCGCAGTCGGAGGTGTGGTATCAGGCGCTGCTCGACGCTCGGCCCGACTGGGCTGGCCTGATTGCACTGCACCACGGGTCGCTGTCGCGGGAGGTTCGCGACTGGGTCGAACGCGCCCTCAAAGAAGGTCATTTAAAGGCCGTGGTCTGCACATCGAGCCTGGATCTGGGTGTGGACTTTCTACCGGTGGAGCGCGTGTTGCAGATCGGTTCAGCCAAAGGCGTCGCCCGCCTGATGCAGCGCGCCGGGCGCTCCGGCCATGCGCCGGGCCGCCCTTCCCGCGTCACGCTGGTGCCCACGCACAGCCTGGAACTGGTCGAAGCCGCCGCTGCACGCGACGCGGTGGCTGCGCGCCTGATCGAGCCGCGCGAATCCCCCCACAAGTCGCTGGATGTTCTCGTACAGCATCTGGTGAGCATGGCACTGGGAGGCGGTTTCTTGCCTGACGAGCTGCTGGCCGAAGTTCGGACGGCCTGGGCGTATCGCGACCTGACCGATGACGAATGGGAGTGGGCGCTGGCCTTCGTTCGCCATGGCGGTCTGTCGTTGACGGCCTATCCCGATTACCGGCGCGTCGAGCCCGATGACCAAGGCGTCTGGCGCGTGCCGGATGCACGATTGGCACGGCGTCACCGGATGAGCGTCGGCACCATCGTCAGCGACGCCAGCATCAACGTGAAGTACTGGAGCAAGGGCGGTGGCGGCGGCTCGCTCGGCAGCGTCGAGGAAGGGTTCATTGCGCGGCTCAAACCCGGTGATGGCTTCCTGTTCAGCGGCCGCCTGCTGGAGCTGGTGCGCGTGGAGAATATGACCGCCTACGTCAAACGCGCCACCAGCAAAAAGGCCGCCGTCCCACGCTGGAATGGAGGTCGGATGCCGCTTTCCAGCGAATTGGCCGACGCCGTGGTGGAGAAATTCGATTCCGCCGCCCACGGCCATTTCGACAGCCCGGAAATGCACACGGTCAGCCCGCTGCTGGAGGTGCAACGCCAGTGGTCTGCGTTGCCACGTAAAGACACGTTACTGGCCGAAACGCTGAAATCCCGCGAAGGCTGGCACCTGTTCCTGTACCCGTTCGCCGGACGCCACGTGCATCTGGGCCTGGCGAGTCTTCTGGCCTGGCGCCTTAGCAGGGACACGCCCTTGACCTTCTCGATTGCGGTCAACGATTACGGCTTCGAATTGCTGAGCGCTACCCGGATCGACTGGCCAGAACGAATAAGCGCTGCATTGTTCTCGGAGGACCATTTGCTGGCCGACATCATCGCCAGCCTCAACGCAGGCGAGCTCGCTTTGCGCCGCTTCCGTGAAATCGCACGCATCGCCGGTCTGGTCTTCTCTGGCTATCCCGGCGCACCGAAGAGCAATCGACAACTGCAGGCGTCCAGCGGGCTGTTTTTCGAGGTGTTCAAGCAATACGACGCGCAAAATCTGCTGCTTACCCAGGCCGAGGAAGAAGTGCTGCGTCAGGAACTCGATGTGGCGAGACTCGAACAGACCCTGCGCCGGATCAACAGCCGAACGCTGGACATGCACGTGATCAAGCGTCCGACACCGATGGCGTTCCCGTTGCTGGTCGAACGCATGCGCGAAAGCCTCAGCACCGAGAAACTGTCGGACCGCATTGCACGCATGGTGCAGGATCTGGAAAAAGCCGCCGGCCCTGAGGTCATCACATGAGGCCCTACCTGTCCATTGAGCTCGCGGGCGCAGAGCTCTGGTTGTTGGCAGAAAAAGCGATCTATTACCCGGCCTACCGCGCACTGTTGATCGCCGACGCTCACTTCGGCAAAGCCGCCGCCTATCGACGGCTGGGTCAACCGGTGCCGCATGGCACCACAGATGACAACTTGGAGCGTCTGGACAATCTGCTGGCAGGCTACGACTGCGAACAGCTGATTTTTCTCGGCGACTTTCTGCACGCCCCCGAGTCCCACGCGGCACTGACGCTGTCGGCACTCAGGGCCTGGCGCGATCGTCACGCCGGCCTCGCTATCACATTGATTCGCGGCAACCATGACAAGCGAGCCGGCGATCCGCCGCAGGATCTGCGCATCAATGTCGTTCCCGAGCCGCTCATGCTGGGTGCATTCGCGCTTCAGCACGAGCCCGACCCCCACCCGACACATCACGTCCTGGCCGGCCACGTGCACCCTGCATATCGACTGCAGGGCAAAGGGCGCCAGAGTCTGCGCCTGCCGTGCTTCTACCTGCTGGAAGACGTAAGCCTGCTTCCCGCCTTTGGCGCGTTCACCGGAGGCATGAACATCAGACCGGCGCAGGGCGGCCGCATTTACGTTGTAGGGGACGGCGCGGTGTGGGAAGCGAAATAAAAAGTGCAAGACGCTGCCGATCGCCAGGCGAAAAGCAGCCTGCCGACGCGAGGTCGGCAGGCTGGCAGTTGGCAAGTGGTCAGGCTACGGGGGCGGGCGGCGGCTCATCTGGCAACGTAGGCTCACCGGGCTCCTCGGGCTGAGGATAGTCGTTAGGGGTGTCAGGGCTAGGCTGGCCGGGAATCCCGCCAGCGACCATGTTATTCAGGTGCGGATGCGCTAACAGCGACCAAGCCAGCAACCCGACCTGGTTCTGTCCGGGGTCGGCTTCCTTGATGCTGGTTTTGATTTGTCTCTTCATAGGGCACTCCCGAGCGTTGGCCCCATCCGCATGGTGCGGATGGGAACAGTTCAATCAATAGAGTGCCGATTTCGTGACTAATTCAGTTTCAAAATGACCAACGGTGCGCCACGTCACAGACTCAGGTGCGCGGCAGGGTAACGCCGCGCTGCCCCTGATACTTGCCGCCACGGTCCTTGTAGGACACTTCGCATTCTTCGTCAGACTCCAGAAACAGCATCTGAGCGACGCCTTCGTTCGCATAAATTTTCGCGGGCAGCGTCGTGGTGTTGGAGAATTCCAGCGTCACGTGGCCTTCCCACTCTGGCTCAAGCGGCGTGACGTTGACGATGATGCCGCAACGTGCATACGTGCTCTTGCCCAGGCAGATGGTCAGGACGTTGCGCGGGATGCGGAAATACTCGACGGTGCGTGCCAGGGCGAAGGAGTTCGGCGGGATGATGCAGACGTCGCTCTTGATGTCGACGAAGCTCTTTTCGTCGAAATTCTTCGGATCGACGGTCGCGGAATTGATGTTGGTGAACACCTTGAATTCGTCGGCGCAGCGCACGTCGTAGCCGTAGCTCGACACACCGAAGGAGATCAGCCGGTCAGCACCCTCGCCGCGCATCTGGCGCTCCACGAACGGCTCGATCATGCCGTGCTCTTGCGCCATGCGGCGAATCCACTTGTCCGATTTGATGCTCATGGCGGTGTCCTGAATAGCGAGGTGAAAAAGATGTCCGGCATCTTACCGGGCCGGGGCCTCCGGTTCAAAGGCTGTCCATTCGACCCTGGCGCTTCGGACGATGCCCATTTGCCATGGTTAGAAATAAATGGAACAAGCCCATTGGCACGTATGAAAAAACCGGTTAAGGTGGGTCCACTGTGTTGCTTGTGTCACTGAGAATCTCTACACGATGTTGAATTTCGATCCAACCATCTCCAAGAATTTTTCCTGCTCTTTGCACTCAGTCTCGGCCAGGGCTCTTCCTGAGTCGCAGTTAACTTTGTCCAAGGAGATACACCATGTCCAATCGCCAAACCGGTACCGTTAAGTGGTTCAACGATGAAAAAGGCTTCGGCTTCATCACTCCACAATCCGGTGACGACCTGTTCGTACACTTCAAAGCAATCCAGTCCGACGGCTTCAAAAGCCTGAAAGAAGGCCAGCAGGTTTCTTTCATCGCTACTCGCGGTCAGAAAGGCATGCAAGCTGAAGAAGTTCAAGTTATCTAACTTGTACTGATTCGCTTAAAAAACCCCGCCCTCAAAGCGGGGTTTTTTTATGCCTGCAGGTTTTGCACAGCGTGCAACACCCGTAGAACTGAGCTTGCTCGCGGTGCCTGTCCGGACTGCTTCAGCGACCGAACGCCAGCGAGCAACCCCACCCTGACGAGTGGAGTTGCACGTCAGACCGGACGATCTCCCGTTAATCGTCGCTGACGGAAATGTCAGGCATCGCAGGCGTTGCCGCTTCCTGCAGGACGATGCGCGCGCCGACGTGACGCGCCAGCTCCTGATACACCATCGCAATCTGGCTTTCCGGTTCGGCGATGGCTGTGGGCTTGCCCCCATCGGCCTGCTCACGGATCAGCATCGACAGCGGCAGCGAAGCCAGCAGCTCAACGCCGTATTGGGACGCAAGCTTCTCGCCTCCGCCCTCACCGAACAGATGCTCGGCATGACCGCAATTCGAACAGATGTGGACCGCCATGTTTTCGACGACGCCCAGCACGGGAATGTTGACCTTGCGGAACATCTCCACGCCTTTTTTGGCATCCAGCAATGCCAGATCCTGCGGCGTGGTAACGATGACCGCCCCCGCAACCGGGACCTTTTGCGCCAGCGTCAGCTGGATGTCACCGGTGCCTGGCGGCATGTCGATGACCAGATAGTCCAGATCGTTCCAGGCGGTCTGAGTCACCAGCTGCAGCAGCGCGCCGGAAACCATCGGCCCGCGCCAGACCATCGGCGTGTTGTCATCGGTCAGAAAAGCCATCGACATCACTTCGATGCCATGCGCCTGGATGGGTACGAACCATTTCTGGTCCTTGATCTGCGGACGCGTGCCTTCAGCAATCCCAAACATCACGCCTTGGCTGGGTCCATAGATGTCGGCATCAAGAATGCCTACCCGCGCACCTTCACGCGACAAAGCGAGCGCCAGGTTGGCAGCGGTGGTGGATTTACCCACGCCACCCTTGCCGGAGGCGACGGCGACGATGTTTTTGACGTTGGCCAGGCCAGGAATCTGGCCCTGTGCCTTGTGTGCGCCGATCAGCGTATCGACCTGCACCTTGGCAGACGCCACGCCATCGAGGTTCCCGATCGCCATTTGCAGCATCTGCGCCCAGCCGTTCTTGAACAGGTCGGCAGCGTAGCCCAGCTGCAGCTGAACGCTGACGCGATCACCTTCGATGTCGATCGCCCGCACGCAGCCGGCACTGACCGGGTCTTGGTTCAAATAAGGATCGGTGTACTGGCGAAGGACGGCCTCCACCGTTGCGCGGTTGACAGCGCTCATGGGTCACTCCCGAAAAAGACTGAGCAAAACAGGCGGCTATCCTACCGCGTTCGTCGGAATAAGAGGGGCCGGGTTTTTACCCATAACTCGCGAAGCCGATTCCCACACGCTGTGCGGGATGAAAAAAAACGCTCAGGCCTTTATAGTGGCCGACCTCCGTTTCACTTCAAGTAGCCGAGCCCCATGTCCGAGCCACGCAAGATTCTCGTCACCAGCGCCCTGCCCTATGCCAATGGTTCCATTCACCTTGGCCACATGCTCGAGTACATCCAGACCGACATGTGGGTGCGCTTCCAGAAGCACCGCGGCAACCAGTGCATTTATGTGTGCGCGGACGACGCCCATGGCTCGGCCATCATGCTGCGTGCAGAAAAGGAAGGCATCACCCCGGAGCAACTGATCGCCAACGTTCAGGCTGAACACAGCGCCGACTTTGCCGACTTCCTGGTCAACTTCGACAACTTTCATTCCACTCACGCCGAGGAAAACCGCGAGCTGTCGAGCCTGATCTACACACGTCTGCGCGACGCTGGCCACATCGCCACGCGTTCGGTCACGCAGTATTTCGACCCGGAAAAGAAAATGTTCCTGGCCGACCGTTTCATCAAAGGCACCTGCCCGAAATGCGGTACTGAAGATCAGTACGGCGACAACTGCGAGAAATGCGGCGCTACTTACGCTCCGACCGACCTGAAAGACCCGAAATCGGCGATTTCCGGAGCCACGCCCGTTCTCAAGGATTCCAAGCACTTCTTCTTCGACCTGCCCGCCTTCGACGCCATGCTCAAGAGCTGGACCCGCAGCGGCACCCTGCAGGACGCTGTGGCCAACAAATTGTCGGAGTGGCTGGACTCAGGCCTGCAGCAGTGGGACATCTCCCGCGATGCGCCGTATTTCGGTTTCGAGATTCCGGGTGAGCCTGGCAAGTACTTCTACGTGTGGCTGGATGCACCCATCGGCTACATGGCGAGTTTCAAGAACCTGTGCGACCGCACGCCAGGTCTGGACTTCGACGCATTCTGGAACAAGGATTCCACGGCCGAGCTTTACCATTTCATCGGCAAGGACATCGTCAATTTTCACGCCCTGTTCTGGCCGGCCATGCTCGAAGGTTCTGGCTTCCGCAAGCCCACCGCAATCAATGTCCACGGCTACCTGACGGTCAACGGCCAGAAGATGTCGAAATCCCGCGGCACGTTCATCAAGGCGCGCACCTACCTTGAGCACCTCTCGCCGGAATACCTGCGCTATTACTACGCAGCCAAGCTGGGCCGCGGCGTGGACGATCTGGACCTGAACCTCGAAGATTTCGTGCAAAAGGTCAATTCCGACCTGATCGGCAAAGTGGTCAACATCGCAAGCCGCTGTGCAGGCTTCATCCACAAGGGCAACGCAGGCGTGTTGGTGGCGGGCAATGCCGCGCCAGAGCTGACCGATGCCTTCCTCGCTGCCGCGCCGAGCATCGCCGAGGCTTATGAGGCACGGGACTTTGCACGGGCCATGCGGGAAATCATGGCGCTGGCAGATCGCGCCAACGCCTGGATCGCCGACAAGGCGCCGTGGTCGCTGGCCAAGCAAGAAGGCAAACAGGACGAAGTTCAGGCCATCTGCGCGCTGGGCATCAACCTGTTCCGCCAGCTGGTGATCTTCCTCAAGCCCGTCCTGCCGAATCTGGCGGCCGATGCCGAGCAGTTCCTGAACGTCGCGCCGTTGACCTGGGACGATCACCTGACGCTGCTGAGCAACCATCAGCTCAATCCGTTCCAGGCACTGATGACGCGCATCGATCCAGCAAAAGTGGAAGCCATGACCACTGCCTCGAAAGAAGATCTGGCAGCCAGCGTCACCGACACGGGTCCGCAAGGCAACGGTGAACTGGCCAAGGACCCGCTGTCGCCGGAAATCGATTTCGACGCGTTCGCCGCCATTGACCTGCGCGTCGCGCTGATTGAAAAAGCCGAGCATGTCGAGGGTGCCGATAAACTGCTGCGCCTGACCCTCGACATTGGCGACGAGAAGCGCAATGTGTTCTCCGGCATCAAGAGCGCTTACCCGAACCCGGCTGAGCTCGAAGGTCGCCTGACCATGATGATTGCCAACCTCAAGCCACGGAAAATGCGTTTTGGCATTTCCGAAGGCATGGTGATGGCAGCAGGCCCCGGCGGTGAAGAAATCTACCTGCTGAGCCCTGACAGCGGCGCCAAGCCAGGTCAACGCATCAAGTAACCCTGAACGTGGCTGGCGATCTGCGGATCGCCAGTCTGGTCAACGCATGAACCTGATTCAGCGCATCGATGCCCTGTTGCCGCAAACCCAATGCGGCAAGTGCGGCCATCCAGGATGCAAGCCCTACGCCGAAGGCATCGCCAATGGCGAGGCGATCAACAAATGTCCCCCCGGCGGCGACGAAACCATCGCGGCAGTCGCGCGCCTGCTGAATGTGCCCATCATTGCGCTGGATAACGATCGCGGAAGCGCGCCTGCGCAAGTCGCGTTCATCCGCGAAGCCCAGTGCATCGGATGCACCAAATGCATCCAGGCGTGCCCGGTGGACGCCATCGTCGGCGCGGCCAAACTCATGCACACCGTTATCGTCGATGAATGCACTGGCTGCGATCTGTGCGTGGCGCCCTGCCCGGTCGATTGCATCGAACTGCATCCGCTGCCCGTCGCGTCTGTCGTGCCTATCGTCGGCGGACTTGCATCAGACGAAGCTCAGCGCATCGCGCGCGCCGCCAAACGCGGGCATGCACGCCAGCGCTTCGAGGCACGCAATGCCCGACTTGAACGCGAAGAGAGACAGCGTCAGGCCGAGCGCCTCGCCAGACAGCAACGGCCTCCCGCGGCGAGTCTCACGCCCGCCGATCCGGTGCAGGCGGCACTGGAGCGCGTCCGTCTGCAACGAGCCGCCGACAACGATGCGGCACTCAAACAGGCACGCACTCAAGTCAGCATGAGCCGGGCGCAACTTCACAAGTCGCTCAAAGCATTTGGCCATCCACCCACGGCCGAGCAAGCGGCAAGGTTAGTTGAATTAGGGCGCGAATTTGAGGAAGCCCAACGCGGACTGGCAAAGCTGCTTGAAAACGCTCGTTCAGCGCCGACACCCGCGCCGACGTCGTCTCCGGTTCCAGCCAAAGGCGATGCAGCGGGCATGAACCGCGCGAAAATCCAGCTGGCGATGCGCCGTGCCGCGCTGAATAAAGCCATTGCGGCTCAAGACTCTGCCGAGCGCATTGCAGCGCTTGGCAACGAAGTCAATCAGGCTGCAGAGCATCTGGCTGCATTTGATCTGGCCACTGGCAAACCTGATTGACGCCCGCCTGGGGTAAGCCCATGCATCACACGATCTACCGAAGCCGCGACACGCGCCCGACCGTTCCTCGAGGAATACGCTTCTCATGAATGCAGCAAAACGTCTGGAAATTTTTCGTCGCCTTCACGAGGACAATCCTGATCCCAAAACTGAATTGGCCTACACCACGCCATTCGAATTGCTGATTGCCGTCATTCTCTCTGCGCAAGCTACCGATGTCAGCGTAAACAAGGCTACGGCGCGGCTCTACCCGGTCGCGAACACCCCGCAGGCGATTTACGCACTGGGCGTAGAGGGGCTGTCGGAGTACATCAAAACCATCGGGCTTTACAACAGCAAGGCGAAGAATGTCATCGAGACATGCCGTATGCTGATTGAGCTGCACGGCGGCGAAGTCCCGCAGACGCGCGAAGCGCTGGAGGCACTGCCGGGTGTAGGACGCAAGACTGCAAACGTTGTGCTCAATACCGCGTTTCGCCAGCTCGCCATGGCCGTCGACACGCACATCTTCCGCGTCAGCAATCGTACCGGGATCGCCCCGGGCAAGAACGTGGTTGAAGTGGAAAACAAACTGATGAAGTTCGTGCCTCGGAGTTACCTGCTCGACGCCCACCATTGGTTGATACTTCACGGCCGTTACGTCTGTATTGCCCGCAAGCCTCGGTGTGGCAGCTGCCGGATTGAAGACCTGTGCGAGTACAAGCACAAAACCTCCGACGATTGAGCGATAGGTCGGTGGCTAGTTGATCGATTGAAAAAATCTTTTTTACCGGACTCAAGTTTGTCGCTATAAGGTGCGCCAATGACAGCCTAAGTCTGGAGTCAACATATGAGCACTGACAAAGAGCAGATCGACGTAGATGACGACTTCGTGTCCGGAGACTCTGACGAAGCCGCGCAAGTACCGGTAGAGACGGCTAAAACCAATCTCAGCAAACGCCGCACCATTGACAATCTGCTGGAAGAACGTCGACTGCAGCGGCAGTTGGCAGATTACGATTTCGATTTCTGACCCCCTCCCCTCAAGCCTCTCCACTGCGCGAGAGGCTTAGGCCTGTGCCCCATCAGCCCGCGCCGATACCTCATAACCTTACAGGCGGGTTTGCAGCTCGCTCATTCATACCAGTCCGTTGCGCTGGGCAAGTTCGATCAGGTCCACCAGCGAGTGAGCATTGAGCTTGAGCAGCAGGCGGGTCTTGTAGGTGCTGACGGTTTTGTTGCTCAGAAACATGCCGTCCGCAATCTCCTTGTTGGTTTTACCGCGGGCCAGTTGCTGCAGCACCATCATTTCACGCCCGGACAGTCTGTCGACCATTTCCGCTTCGGTTGCATTGCCCAGGCTTGACCGCACCGTGTGCAGCGCCTGGTTCGGGAAATAGCTGTAACCGGACAGTACGGCCTTGATGGCGCTCAGCAGCTCGGTGAGGTCCTGCTGCTTGCAGACATAGCCCGCAGCACCCGCCTGCATGCAGCGCATCGAGAAGTGACCGGGCGCTTGCGAGGTAAGTATCAGAACCTTGAACGACAGCGTCATGGCCGTCAGACGGGCGATGACTTCAAGACCATCAAGCTTGGGAATCCCGATATCCAGAATTACGATATCCGGCAAATGTTCACGCGCCAGCTGCAAGGCATCCACGCCGTTATCCGTCTCGGCAATGACCTCGTAACCATGCCGCTCCATCAACATGCGTACGGCAAGCCGAATGACAGGGTGATCATCCACGATCAACACTTTATTCATGAGCAGTCCATTTCTTTGCTGTTCGAATTTTCAGAGCCCGCACAATAGCTTAGTCGTTTAGTGCTTTGCATGGCGCTCCTCCCTACGGACTAGCAGGCAAAGACCTTTCCCACTCAAGCCACAGAAAAATCCTACAAAACCTGCCTCATCCGCATCCATTGCGATCTTTTTCCTCGGTGCTCCCCCTGCGACGTCCGTCCATCCGGCGGACGCCAGAACATAATTCGGACAAGCCCGAATTGATGACGGACCGAGTTTCTCAACAGGATGGAACATAAACAAATACCTTATTGAAGCATCAGGTGAACGGGTTAGCTGCCGTCGACATATGGCTGGAGACCGGAAATTCGTTCTCCCGGATTGCAATCGTGTTGTCCTGGCATGTTCAAAACACCCTTTACCGGCGTCACGCACACCTGCGCAACTTCAACTGACCTGCCCTGAACTCAGGATATGCTGATCTTGCGAGCATGTGAGAAAACAAAAATCAAAAAATATTGCAAGCATCAAAACGTCTCGGCGGCAGCTGTCTCCGTTGAAAGTACACATTTACACACGCACATTTTCATACATATTTATTTTGGGAAGATTCCTACTTCATCTTGGGAGGCTTCCGAACCCCTACATTTTCGGCCGAAATAGGCGCCTTTTTTCTGTGACGAAGACACACCGCCGAGAAGCTCGACCAGCAAACTTCAACTAACGTTAAAAAACCGTTCACCTCATTGAGAGGCTCCTCCGACATACACGTAATACCATCCAGCGCCGGATATCCAGCAATGAATGGCGAAGCAGAAAAATACTACATAACTAACAGACCCTTATTACCCCGGAATCCATTGCTGAAAAAATATTAAAGAGCGAACGCCTTCTTTGTGGATTTTTTACTTGCCAAAGCAATTACCAATCGTTACTTTTTTCTCAAGTACGCCGCCAGGCGATTCGCACATATAACGACGCCTTCTTGCGACGCACTCATTAAATAGCGCCTTCACACTCTTTTATGCTCTTACCGGGCTTTTAGCACGGAAGATATAAACGGGTTCAAGACCGCACTCTCTTATACGAAGTTTATTTTCATCCAGAACTGCGGCGTTCTTCAGCGTCGTGTATATCAACACGTTCAAAGGAATAAACCATGAATAAAAAGACAGATCCGTCTGGTGTCTCGGTTGATCATCTAAAGATAGCCAGTGCCGTGGAGCACTATATTTCCTGCGGGGGTGTCATCCATGTAGTTCCTGAAGGCCAGACGAGGGAACCCGTGCACCCGACAGGGCCGGCCTGCGCGGCTGATTGCGAATCTGAGATGGACACCAAACTGGAGTTGCTCAAGGGCCTCGTGGCGAAGGGGGCCGGCGTCTCGGCATTGCAGTACTCCTTGCGAATGAACCGCAAGGACATCAAGCGCCTCGCCAGTGAAAACGGGCTGAAGATACGTTACAGCCGCCCTGTGAGGCGGACTCGTAGCGCGCGAAGCCGAGAAGCCACGACCGTTGACGACGTGGTTGCCGGTCATGCAATGCATTACTCGACGCTGGGATATACGGTGCCGGAAATTGCCCAGCTATTGGGCCTGGGCGTCAGGGATGTCTGGGACATCGGTCAGGCATACCGCTTTGAGTTCAACAAAAACCGGGAACACGCCGAAATAGCGCGAGGTGCGCCGGAAGATAAAACCGATTGCGATTGATCGGATGCCCCCAGCCACGACCGCGCATGGGCACGCGGCAGCACTCGTTGAAACGATGGCAAACAAGAGTAACAGCGGAAGGCGTTGAGAAAAGCAGCCCCGGGCGGGGCTGCTCTTGAAACAGAGTGGATCAGAACAGCTTGCGGTTCTTGTTCGCGGCGATGCGCATGCGCAGCGCGTTGAGCTTGATGAAACCGGCGGCGTCTGCCTGATTGTAAGCGCCGCCATCTTCTTCGAACGTCGCGATGTTGGCGTCGAACAGCGAATCGTCGGACTTGCGGCCAGTGACAATGACATTGCCCTTGTACAGCTTCAGGCGCACTACGCCATTTACGTGAGCCTGAGACGCGTCAATCATCTGTTGCAACATCAGACGCTCAGGGCTCCACCAGTAGCCGGTATAGATCAGGCTGGCGTATTTGGGCATCAGCTCGTCTTTCAGGTGAGCGACTTCGCGGTCCAGCGTGATCGATTCGATGGCGCGATGCGCCTTGAGCATGATGGTGCCGCCGGGGGTTTCGTAGCAGCCACGGGACTTCATGCCGACGTAACGGTTTTCGACAATGTCCAGACGGCCGATGCCGTGTTCGCCGCCGATCCGGTTGAGCGTCGCCAGCACAGTGGCCGGGGTCATCTCGACGCCGTCCAGGGCGACGATGTCACCGTTGCGGTAGGTCAGTTCCAGATACTGCGCCTGGTCAGGCGCCTTCTCCGGCGAGACGGTCCAGCGCCACATGTCTTCTTCATGCTCGGTCCAGGTGTCTTCCAGCACGCCGCCTTCGTAAGAAATGTGCAGCAGGTTGGCATCCATCGAGTAAGGGGACTTCTTCTTGCCATGACGCTCGATCGGGATCGCGTGCTTCTCGGCATAGTCCATCAGCTTTTCACGTGAGAGAAGATCCCACTCGCGCCATGGGGCAATGACTTTGACGCCAGGCTTGAGCGCGTAGGCGCCCAGTTCGAAACGAACCTGATCGTTCCCCTTGCCGGTCGCGCCGTGGGAAATGGCGTCGGCACCGGTTTCGTTGGCGATTTCAATCAGACGCTTGGCGATGAGCGGACGGGCGATGGAAGTACCGAGCAGGTACTCGCCTTCGTAGACGGTGTTGGCGCGGAACATGGGGAAGACGAAATCGCGCACGAATTCTTCGCGCAGATCATCGATGTAGATTTCTTTGACGCCCATGGCCTGCGCCTTGGCGCGTGCGGGCTCGACTTCTTCGCCCTGACCCAGGTCGGCGGTAAAAGTCACCACTTCGCAGTTATACGTATCCTGCAGCCACTTGAGGATTACCGAAGTATCCAGGCCACCGGAATACGCGAGAACTACCTTGTTTACGTCCGCCATGCCATCACTCCAACGCGTTGTACGGAAAACCGCTGATTCTACCGTTCAACCACGTGGATTTACAGTGTCGCGACAGCTTCTGACGACGAAGCGACAGAATCTGTCGAGCACACGACTCGATATCAAGACGTTCAGGACGTCTTCGCTGGCGCGGCACCTGACGCCGTGGACGGTGCAGGCACGGGCGAAGGGGCCTGGGCTGGAGCAGGCGACACCGCCGGCGCGGCAATGGGTGCGACGGCAGGTTGCGGCTCCGGCACACGATCAAGATGAATGTTCACCCGACGGTTGCGCGCACGGTTGGCGTTGTTGGTGTTGGGCACCAGCGGGTATTGCTCGCCATGAAAGCGCAGCGTGATTTGTTCTTCGGGCACGCCTTGGGCTTTGAGGTAATCCATGACCGCCAACGCACGGCGACGCGACAGATCACGGTTGGTCAGGCGATTGCCACTGTTGTCCGAGTGGCCATCGAGCTCAACCCGATTCACCGTCGGATCGGCCTTCATGTAAGCGAGCACGGTGTCGAGCCGGCGCTTGGCCTGCGCGTCGAGCTCGATGCCGCCACCGGGAAAACCGATCTCGGCCTGGCGCACCTGCTCGAAGTTCATGGGTAGCAGCTTGGCGGTGCACTGCTGGAAGTCGCCAAACGCTTTGCTGAATTTGACGGGCAGCAGCCGCACCTCCATCGCTCCGCCGTCACGCAGGGCATGACGAATCACCGGGCTGCGCCCTTCCATCAGACCCGCGATCAACCGGCCAGCCTGCGCCTGGTTGGTATTAAAGGGAATCTCGCCGTTGCCGACTTTTACTGCACCCAGATTAAGGTCACTGCGCCCTGGCTGCCACGGCGCGGCGGCGGCGATCAGGGTGGCCGAACCGGACGCGAGGCTGTAGCCGGTAGCCTTCAGTCGGAAAGTCGCCTGTTCACCCGCGCGACGCACGAACTCGCCCGCACCGAAATCGGTGATCGGCTGACTCAGGCGGCATTCGAACTGGTCGCCTTCTACCTTCCACTCAATATTCTCCAGACGGGTCTGGAAAGTGAGAGCCATGGCCGGCAGGCTGGCAAACACGCTGAGCAGGGCTAGATATCGCTGGCGCACGGGAGGCTCCACAAAGAATTCACAGCGTTACAAAATTTATGGCTTACAGCGGGCTATCGGTTGCTTGCTGCAAAACTTGATAGCGAGTGCCTGCAAGAGTCTTTTCCGGTAGCATTCCCAGCGAGTTTGACCCGCCTGGAATCCCCAATGTCCGAACGCCTGACCCTCCTGCGCCCCGACGACTGGCACATCCATCTTCGTGATGGCGCTGTTTTGCCCCACACCGTCGCTGACGTAGCGCGCACCTTTGCCCGCGCCATCATCATGCCAAACCTCGTGCCGCCGGTACGCAACGCAGAGCAAGCGGATGCCTATCGCCAGCGCATCCTGGCTGCGCGCCCCGCAGGCAGCCGTTTCGAGCCATTGATGGTGCTTTACCTCACCGACGTGACTCAACCCGAAGACATCCGTGCCGCCAAGGCCAGCGGCTTCGTGCACGCTGCCAAGCTGTACCCGGCCGGCGCCACCACCAACTCCGATTCGGGCGTGACCAGCGTCGACAAGATCTTCCCGGTGCTCGAGGCCATGGCCGAAGTCGGGATGCCCCTGTTGATCCACGGCGAAGTCACTCGCGGCGACACCGATGTCTTCGACCGCGAGAAAATCTTCATCGAGGAGCACATGCGTCGGGTCGTGGAGCGCTTCCCGACCCTCAAAGTGGTGTTCGAGCACATCACCACAGCGGACGCCGTGCAGTTCGTCAACGAGGCTTCGGCTAACGTCGGCGCGACCATCACCGCGCATCACCTGCTGTACAACCGCAACCACATGCTGGTGGGCGGCATTCGCCCGCACTTCTATTGCCTGCCGATCCTCAAGCGCAACACCCATCAGGTGGCGCTGCTGGATGCGGCGACCAGCGGCAGCCGCAAGTTTTTCCTGGGCACCGACTCGGCGCCTCACGCGCAGCATGCCAAAGAAGCAGCATGCGGTTGCGCGGGCTGCTACACCGCCTTCGCTGCGATCGAGCTGTACGCCGAAGCGTTCGAGCAACGCAACGCCCTGGATAAGCTCGAAGGGTTCGCCAGCCTCAACGGCCCGGCGTTCTACGGCCTGCCCGCCAACACCGACACCATTACCCTGGTTCGCGACGAGTGGACGGCGCCTGCCAGCCTGCCGTTCGGCGAGCTGTCCGTTATCCCGCTGCGCGCCGGTGAGAAACTGCGCTGGCGCCTGCTGGAGGAACACGCGTGAGTGAAGACCAATACGACGACGATCAGGAAGGTTCTGGCGGCGGCACAGGCTCCAGGCATCCGATGGCAGCGCGCTTTCGCGGCTACCTGCCGGTCGTCGTCGACGTAGAAACCGGTGGCTTCAACTCGGCCACCGACGCGTTGCTGGAGATTGCGGCCACGACGATCGGCATGGACGAGAAAGGCTTCGTGTTTCCCGAGCACACCTATTTCTTCCGCGTCGAACCGTTCGAAGGCGCCAATATCGAACAGGCAGCCCTGGAGTTCACCGGGATCAAGCTCGACCACCCGTTGCGCATGGCGGTCAGCGAAGAGACGGCATTGACCGATATCTTCCGCGGTATCCGCAAGGCGCTGAAGGCCAATGGCTGCAAACGCGCGATTCTGGTGGGCCATAACGCCAGCTTCGACCTGGGCTTCCTCAATGCGGCCGTTGCGCGACTGGACATGAAACGTAATCCGTTTCATCCATTCTCAAGCTTCGACACTGCGACGCTGGCAGGCCTTGCCTATGGACAGACTGTGCTGGCCAAGGCCTGTCAGTCGGCGGACATCGACTTCGACGGTCGTGAGGCTCACTCGGCTCGCTACGACACCGAGAAGACCGCCGAGCTGTTCTGCGGCATCGTCAACCGCTGGAAAGAAATGGGCGGTTGGCACGACTTCAACGATTGAGTCCTGCGCTTGCAGAAAAAACCGGCCTTTAGGCCGGTTTTTTTTGGCCTGTATCTGCGCGCGGTCGCTGAAAAGGCGGGACATTGAAGTGACTCAAACGCGCCGCGGCTTGCTTTTGTGCTCACCTTCTTCTGACCACTCATCGGCCATCATCCGACGAAGCAGAAGTAGTTTTGACAAGCATTCTCATTAACATTAGTATCTTTCGCATTGAGCAAATAACTCAGCGACGGTTACTTTTTATGTATGTCTGCCTCTGCCAAGGTGTCACCGACGGACAAATCCGCGAAGCGATCATGGAAGGATGCTGCAGCTATCGTGAAGTGCGCGAGACCTTAGGTGTCGCCAGTAAGTGTGGGAAATGTGCCTGCCTGGCGAAGGAAGTGGTACGTGAAACCCTGACCGAATTGCAGACGACGCAGGCCGCACTCGCATATCCCGCAGAATTTTCCGCAGCCTGAGTCAATCGATTTCAAAGAACCGGACTTCGTGTCCGGTTTTTTTATGCCTTTAATTCAACCGCTTAGCACCAAGATGCGGAACACAAACATTCTTATTCCTATTTATTTTCACTTACTATTCAATAACTTAGGTTTGACAGGCGTTTATATCGGGCTCAGACTTGCCGCTTATATACGAACACCTTCGACAGGACCTCGATAATGAAAGGCGACATTACAGTCATCCAGCATCTCAACAAGATCCTCGGAAACGAGCTGGTCGCAATCAATCAGTACTTTCTGCATGCCCGCATGTATGAAGACTGGGGCCTGAACAAGCTGGGCAAACACGAGTACCACGAATCCATCGACGAGATGAAGCATGCGGACAAGCTGATCAAGCGCATCCTGTTCCTTGAAGGCCTGCCTAACCTGCAGGACCTGGGCAAGATCCTGATCGGTGAGCACACCAAGGAGATGCTCGAGTGCGACCTGAGGATCGAGCGTAAAGGCCACGCCGACCTGAAGGCAGCGATCGCCCACTGCGAAACCGTGGGTGATTTCGGCAGTCGTGAAATGCTGGAAGATATTCTCGAATCCGAGGAAGAGCACATCGACTGGCTGGAAACCCAGCTGGGCCTGATCGACAAGGTTGGCATCGAGAACTACCTGCAGTCGCAGATGGGCGAAGAAGACTGATTCCAGGTTCGCAGTCAAGAAAGCCCCGCCGGGTGTGAGCCTGGCGGGGCTTTTTTATGCGCGGACTCCCGCAAATGGCTGCCCGCCCCTGTCTGGTTTTGAGCAACAGCCGCGCGCAAAAAAGCCCCGTGTCTCGAACGAGACCGGGGCTTTCGGGTAACCGGGTGAATCAGGCGGTCGCGTTCTTCTCGACGGCGGCCTTGATCAGCGGTTGCAGTTCACCGGCGGCGTGCATTTCGACGATGATGTCGCTGCCGCCCACCAGTTCACCGTCGACCCACAGCTGCGGGAAGGTCGGCCAGTTGGCATATTTCGGCAGGTTGGCGCGGATTTCCGGATTCTGCAGGATATCGACGTACGCGAACTTTTCGCCACACGCCATCAATGCCTGAGACGCCTTGGCCGAGAAGCCACACTGCGGGGCATTCGGAGCGCCTTTCATGTAAAGCAGAACGGTGTTTTTGGCAATCTGGTCTTTGATCGTTTCGATGATATCCATGGAGCACCTCGGCTTAACTTTACGACTGTATGAGTCGACACGGTGGCGCATTGTAACGGAATCCCGAGCGTAAAGCTCGGTCTTGGCCTTAGCGCGGTGAGAAATATGATGAGCGTCATGCCGCAGCGACGGTCACCGGAACGCCGTTGAGCGCGGCGTTTCCGGACAAGGCGTCCAGTTGCCGCTCGTCGGTCAGGTCATTGGCGCTGACGCCGGGCTGACCTTTGGCTATCTCCAGTCGTACACCCGCCCTCTCGTGCCCCCAGCCATGGGGCAGGCTCACGACGCCCGGCATCATGTCGGCGCTGCTCGACACCTCCACCTCGATGACGCCGACGCGTGAAGTCACCCGGACACGCTGACCATCGCTCAGGCCGCGTGCGGCCAGGTCCGCAGGATGCATCAGCAGTTGATGACGCGGCTTGCCTTTCACCAGGCGGTGGTAGTTGTGCATCCACGAGTTGTTGCTGCGCACGTGCCGGCGGCCAATCATCAGCAATTCGCCCGCCTGGGGTGTGGACGACTGCGCAAACCGCGCAAGGTCGGCCAGAATCACCGAAGGCGCAGCCTGCACGCGCTGATTCGCCGTCTTCAGACGGGTCGCCAGATTAGGTTGCAATGCCCCCAGATCCAGCCCGTGAGGATGCGCGTACAGCGTTTCCAGCGACAGTTTGTGCGGCGACGCATCCCCGTAAAGTCCCGCACGCAGACCGCGATCGACTATCTGCGCGGGCGGCAGGGTCGGTTTCAGCTCACGTCCGGTCCTGGCGGCGAACGCCTGGGCCAGCCCGACGAATATCTCCCAGTCATGCAGTGCACCCTCGGGTTTAGCCAGGATGGCGCGATTGAACCGTGTGACATTGCGCACCGCGAACATGTTGAACGTGGTGTCGTAGTGGTCGTTTTCCAGTGCGGACGTCGAGGGCAGGATCAGGTCGGCGTGTCGCGTGGTTTCGTTGATGTACAGATCGATGCTGAGCATGAAATCCAGCCCTTCCAGCGCCTCATCGAGCCTGCGCCCGTTGGGCGTGGACAGCACCGGGTTGCCTGCGACCGTGATGAGGGCTTTTATCTGCCCCTCGCCTTCGATCAGCATTTCTTCGGCCAGCGCTGAAACCGGCAGCTCGCCTCCGTATTCCGGCAAGCCCGAAACACGGCTCTGCCAGCGATTGAAACCGCCGCCGGATGTCGAAGCCACCAAATCCAGCGCAGGCTGGGTGCACAACGCGCCGCCGGGGCGGTCCAGGTTGCCGGTGACCAGATTGATCAGTTGTACCAGCCAATGACAGAGCGTGCCGAACGCCTGAGTGGAAACCCCCATGCGCCCGTAACAGACCGCACTACCAGCGCTTGCAAAGTCCCGCGCCAGTTGCCGGATCTGCCCGGCCGGTATGCCGCATCGCTCGCTCATGGCCTCGGCGCTCATCTCGGCAATCGCACTGCGCACGGCGTCTAACCCATCCACGGCCAGGTGACTCTCGCGGGTCAGGCCCTCGGCGAACAAGGTATGCAGCAACCCGAACAGTAATGCCGCATCGCCGCCCGGACGAATGAAAAGGTGCTGATCGGCGATGGCGGCGGTCTCGCTGCGACGCGGATCAACCACGACCACCTTGCCACCTCGCGCCTGAATGGCCTTGAGACGCTTTTCCACATCGGGGACGGTCATGATGCTGCCGTTTGAAGCCAGCGGATTGCCCCCCAGGATGAGCATGAAGTCTGTGTGATCGATATCGGGAATCGGCAGCAGCAAGCCGTGGCCGTACATCAAGTAACTGGTGAGGTGATGCGGCAGCTGATCCACCGACGTTGCCGAATAACGGTTGCGTGTTTTCAGCAAGCCGAGAAAGTAGTTGCTGTGGGTCATCAGCCCGTAATTGTGAACGCTGGGATTGCCCTGATACACCGCGACAGCATTTTGCCCGTAACGCTGCTGGACATCGGCCAGACGCTCGGCGACCAGCTCGAAAGCGGCTTGCCATTCGATCGGCTTCCATTGCGTGCCGACGCGCTGCATGGGCTGACGCAAACGATCGGGATCATTCTGAATATCCTGCAACGCGACGGCCTTGGGGCAGATGTGTCCGCGACTGAACGTATCCTGCGCGTCGCCCTTGATTGAGCTGATCAGCGTCGAGGCATCGTCCTGGCGGGTGGTTTCGATGGCAAGGCCACAGATGGCCTCACACAGGTGACAGGCCCGGTAGTGAAGAGTCTTGGTCATCGCCAGTCTCAAGTTTTTGTAGGGCGATCGGAACGATCACGGTTACAAAACTATGGAGCTTGCCGCAGTGCTTCGCCAGAAACTTCAGTGCCGTGAATCGGACGACATCAGGCGAGCCGATAGCTCGCCGGGGCAATCAGGAGGGAATCAGGACGCCGAACCACCGATGGGCGTGACGACCTTGCGCTGCATCTGGATCTCGTGAACGGTCTCGACCTGCTCTTGCGACACTTGCACGCCGGTCAGTTCGCCGATCAGACGCCAGTGGTCGTCCAGACCGGAACTGATGGTCGCCATACGGTCGATCATCCGACGGCCTGCCGAGCGCGTGACTTCATCTTCACTGCGCATCAGCTCGAAGGACATCGAGGTCATGGAAGCGGTGAGGTGCGTCAGGGTGCGGGCAGTGAGCCCGAGCAGTTCCGTCAGTTGTTTCTCTTTTGAATCCATTCCTCACCCCCTTTGGAGTACATAAGCGGCCTTTATAACCCACACCGATGGTTTAGGAAACGTCCGGTTTTCCGCGGCGTGAAGCATGTCGCATAAGGCCTTATGCCCGATTTTGACTGTTGCGAATCCCGTAGTAATGCACCGAGCGTCATACGAAACCCAGGCATTCGCCTACTGTCGGATTCACAGCGACTACGTAGAGTGGCAAATTGCCTGCCATCAGGCAACACTCTAGCATCAGCTTGGGGTGGATGTGTTCTCAAACCGCCATTTTTAAGCGACCGAACGTCTGACGGCAGCTATGAAACATGTCAGCCCTTGGCATCAGGCGACATTTTCTTATACCCTCGCGCCTCCCCTATTCGTCGCCCCGTGCGGCTTTTGCCGCAGGTCTCGCCCGTTTTCCCGATAAAACCCGGCTTAGAGGATCTGCGGTCTGTTGCAGACAAGGTAGTTAATGATGAGCGCAAGGCACTTTCTCTCGATGATGGATTACACGCCCGATGAGCTGGTCGGCGTGATTCGTCGCGGCATTGAGCTGAAGGACCTGCGAAATCGAGGGGTTCTGTTCGAGCCGCTCAAAGGGCGTATTCTGGCGATGATCTTCGAGAAATCTTCGACTCGTACCCGGGTTTCGTTCGAAGCCGGGATGATTCAACTCGGCGGCCAGGCCATTTTTCTCTCTCCCCGCGACACTCAGCTGGGTCGTGGCGAACCGATTGCCGATGGCGCACGCGTCATGTCGCGGATGGTTGACGCGGTGATGATCCGCACCTTTGCCCATGGCAACCTCACCGAATTCGCCGCTCATTCGCGGGTGCCCGTCATCAACGGCCTGTCCGACGATCTGCATCCCTGCCAATTGCTGGCAGACATGCAGACCTACCTTGAGCATCGAGGCTCGATCAAGGGCAAGACCGTGGCCTGGATCGGCGATGGCAACAATATGTGCAACAGCTATATAGAGGCGGCCATCCAGTTCGACTTCCAGTTGCGCGTCGCCTGCCCCGAGGGTTATGAGCCCAACCCGCAATTCATGGCGTTGGCGGGCGATCGCGTGACGGTGACCCGCGACCCGCGTGAAGCGGTCAAGGGTGCGCATCTGGTCAGCACTGACGTCTGGACCTCCATGGGCCAGGAAGAGGAAACCGCCAAGCGCATCGCCTTGTTCAAGCCGTTCCAGGTCACTCGGGCGCTGCTGGATCTGGCAGCCGAAGACGTCGTGTTCATGCACTGTCTGCCAGCGCATCGGGGCGAGGAAATCAGCGAAGACTTGCTCGATGACGTCCGCTCCGTCGCGTGGGATCAGGCCGAAAACCGCCTGCACGCCCAGAAAGCGCTGCTGGAATTTCTCGTTGCGCCGGCCTACACGCCAGAGTGAGTGATGCCATGCTGCTGAAACTGCGCAACCTCGCCTGCGGTTATCAGGACCATCTGGTGGTGCAGAATCTGAACCTGCACCTCAGTCCGGGCGACATCGGTTGCCTGCTGGGCTCCTCAGGCTGCGGTAAAACCACGACACTTCGCGCCATTGCCGGCTTCGAACCGGTGCACGAAGGCGAAATCGTGCTGGCGGGCGAAGTCATCTCCAAAGTCGGATTCACCCTGGCGCCGGAGAAGCGTCGAATCGGCATGGTATTTCAGGACTACGCGCTGTTCCCGCACCTGACGGTCGCCGAGAACATCGCATTTGGCATCCGCAACCACCCGCGTTTGACGCAGGTCGTTCAGGAAATGCTGGATCTGGTCAATCTCGGCGCGCTGGGCAAGCGCCATCCCCACGAACTGTCCGGCGGTCAACAGCAACGCGTTGCCCTGGCCCGGGCTCTCGCGCCGGAACCGCAATTGCTGTTGCTGGACGAGCCGTTTTCCAACCTTGATGGCGAGCTGCGTCGCCGCTTGAGCCATGAAGTGCGCGATATCCTCAAAGCGCGCGGCACCAGCGCGATTCTGGTGACCCACGATCAGGAAGAGGCGTTCGCGGTCAGCGATCATGTGGGTGTGTTCAAGGAAGGCCGGCTGGAACAGTGGGATACGCCGTACAACCTGTATCACGAACCGGCTACCCCTTATGTTGCGAGCTTTGTCGGACAGGGGTATTTCATCCGTGGGCAGATGATCGACGCGGAATCTGTGCAGACCGAACTTGGCATTCTGCGCGGCAATCGCGCTTATTCAGGCATCAGCGGAACGGCGATGGACGTTTTGTTGCGACCCGACGACATCGTGTACACCCCGGACAGCGCATTGAAGGCGAAGGTGGCGAGCAAAACATTTCAGGGCGCGTCGACGCTGTATCGCCTGCAATTGCCGACCGGCACTCAACTGGAGGCGCTGTTTCCGAGCCATGCAGACCTGCGCACTGGGGACGAAGTCGGCATCAGCGTCTGCGCAGAACATCTGGTCCTGTTCCGCGCGGCGGGCAGTGTGCCAGTGCATCAAGAAGCAGCGGTCTGAGAAACAGGCTTCGAGCACAGGGTTTTGTGCTTGACCTATGCCGGCAGACGCTGAAATCGTGCGGGGTGAGCCAACTGTCTTTAACGCCCCTTCGATCAACGGCGTAATACTCGACGCCTTCCCGGCTGAAGCCGGTCCTACGAAAAACTTGCAGCGTCTGTAGGACTGGCTTCACTCGGGAAAAGGCCGGTTCATGCCTTGCAGATGCAGCGTCTGGAATTCAGTCTTCGCGGGCAAGCGCGCTCCTACAGGATTCGTGTCTGGGAGGAGAATCGGGAATGCCCGGAGATCCCTGTGGGAGTGAGCTTGCTCACGATGGGGCCGATATGTGCGCCGCATAGATATCGCGTGACAATAGCGTTCGAGTTTTGTGCTCGACACACACCTGGCAACCCCACAAATCCCTTGTAGGAGCGCACTTGCCCGCGATCCGGCGCGCAGCGGTAGCAGAATCGGATGACGGGGTATTTCAGGCAGAATGCATGGCCTGGCTTTACGACGACTGCGTCGCCGATCGCGGGACAAGCCACGCTCCTACGGGTAGTGCATCACGCCTTCTCGGACAAGCTCGCTGCCGCAGGTGAGTGTCTAGCAGAACGGTTGATCACCCAACCGTCAAGGTGCCGCTGGCGACCAGTGTCGCGTCGCCGCCGATCTTGACGCGATCGCCTTCAAGCCTGCAAAACAACTCTCCACCACGGGCCGAGCTCTGGTGTGCGGTCAGGCTGAATTTGTTCAGGCGTGACGACCAGTAGGGAATCAGGCAGCAATGGGTCGAGCCGGTGACAGGATCTTCCGGAATACCGATGGCAGGCGCGAAATAACGGGACACGAAATCGTAGCGCTCGCCATCTCCCTTTGCCGTGATGATCACGCCCGGCCAAGGCAGTCGGGCGATCGCCGCGAAGTCCGGCTTGCAAGCGCGTACCGCCTGCTCCGACTCCAGCACCACCAGCAGCTCCGCCGAGCCCAGCACGTCCACCACTTCTGCATTCAGGGCGCGTTCGATATCGACAGTCACCCCCACTTCGCTGGGCGGCATGGCGGGGAAATCCAGCAGCAGCCGGCCGTTCTCGCGCGTCACACTCAACGGGCCCGATTTGCTGACGAACTCGATGGTCTCGGACGCTTCGCCATATTTCTCAAGCAGCACAAACGCGCTGGCCAACGTGGCATGGCCGCAGAGTGGGACTTCATGGGTCGGGGTGAACCAGCGAATGTGCCAGCCCTGCGCTTCGCGCACGACAAACGCAGTTTCGGAAAGATTGTGCTCAGCGGCAATGCGCTGCATCAGCTCATCGGTCAGCCATGCATCGAGCCGGTAAACCATGGCCGGGTTACCCGCGAACGGCCGATCACTGAACGCATCGACCTGATGAAATTCAAGCTGCATGGAAGGCATCCCCAATCATTGTTGTAGGGCGGCGTCCTGCCTTGGTCGCCGCAAACGGTCGCTGTGCGAATAATCCTGATATTTCTGATGATGCAAAGGAATCATTCGCGGCCAATCTGAGCAAAAATCGCATTGGTGTGCTGGGCGAGCACCGCCGCGGAAAGTTCGACCTCAAGTCCCCGTCGGCCCGCGCTGACGTAGATAGTGGCAAAAGGTTGAGCGGACTCGTCAATGAAAGTTCGCAGTCTTTTCTTTTGCCCCAACGGGCTGATGCCACCGAGCAGATAACCGGTGGCTCGCTGTGCTGCGCCCGGGTCGGCCATCTCGGCCTTCTTTGCGCCAGCGGCGTGAGCCAGGGCCTTCAAATCAAGCGAACCTGCAACCGGCACGACTGCCACCAACAATTCGCCTTTTTCCGTGCTGGCCAGCAATGTCTTGAAGACCCGAGCGGGCTGCAGATCGAGCTTTTCTGCCGCTTCCAGCCCGTACGAAGCCGCTTTGGGGTCGTGTTCATAACTGTGCACCCGATGCTCGGCGCGGGCTTTTTTCAGTAAATCCAGTGCGGGGGTCATGCAGCGCTCCAGAGGACCAGATTGTCTCTTGTTTATGCCGTCACTTTAGGCCATTTGCCATCGAAACGCCTCTGTTCCGCGCGCTCGCGCGAATAAAATCGGCCCAGTCGTCCAAGCCTTGCAGCGGTTCACTTTCGACCTTTGACATTGTTCGTTTACGTCTATATTTTTTCGAATACGAATATTCAGTCGTCCACCGTGAAGAGCACCGCGCAATCGGTGCGTTTTCGCACGTAAACTGATGACAGTCTTCCGGACACCCGCGTTATCACCAGGCAATCGACATGACCGACACCGAAAACAAGAATTACATCATCGCTCTCGACCAAGGTACGACCAGCTCTCGCGCCATCATTTTTGATCGCGACGCCAACGTGGTCAGCACTGCGCAGAGTGAGTTCGTTCAGCACTATCCACAGCCTGGCTGGGTCGAGCATGATCCGATGGAAATCTTCGCCACCCAGACCGCCTGCATGACCAAAGTGCTGGCGCAGGCGAATCTGCATCACAATCAGATTGCCGCCATCGGCATCACCAATCAGCGGGAAACCACGGTGGTCTGGGAGAAGGACAGCGGGCGTCCAATCTATAACGCGGTCGTCTGGCAATGCCGACGCAGCACGGAAATCTGCCAGCAGCTCAAGCGCGACGGTCTTGAGGACTACATCAAGCAAACCACCGGTCTGGTCATCGATCCGTACTTTTCCGGCAGCAAGCTGAAGTGGATCCTCGACCACGTCGAAGGCAGCCGGGAACGCGCGCGCCGTGGCGAGCTGCTGTTCGGTACCGTCGATAGCTGGCTGATCTGGAAATTCACCGGCGGCAAGGTGCATGTCACTGACTATACCAACGCGTCACGCACGATGATGTTCAACATCCACACCCTGGAATGGGATCAGCGGATGCTGGAAGTGCTTGACGTACCGAGGGAGATGCTGCCCGAGGTCAAATCCTCATCTGAAGTGTACGGTCACAGCAAAAGCGGGATTGCCATCGCCGGTATCGCAGGCGACCAGCAATCGGCGCTGTTCGGTCAGATGTGCGTGGAGCCCGGTCAGGCCAAGAACACTTACGGCACCGGTTGCTTCCTGTTGATGAACACCGGCAAGAAAGCCGTCAAGTCGAACCACGGTCTGCTCACTACCATCGGCTGCGGACCGCGTGGCGAAGTGGCTTATGCGCTGGAGGGCGCGGTATTCAACGGCGGGTCGACGGTGCAATGGCTGCGCGACGAGTTGAAGATCGTCAACGACTCGATGGACACCGAATATTTCGCCACCAAGGTGAAGAACAGCAACGGGGTGTATCTGGTTCCAGCGTTCACCGGGCTGGGCGCGCCGTACTGGGATCCCTACGCACGCGGAGCGCTGTTCGGCCTGACGCGCGGCGTAAAAGTCGATCACATCATTCGCGCAGCGCTCGAGTCCATCGCGTATCAGACCCGTGATGTGCTGGATGCCATGCAGCAAGACGCTGGCGAGCCGCTAAAAGCGCTGCGCGTCGACGGCGGCGCGGTGGCGAACAACTTCCTGATGCAGTTCCAGGCTGACATCCTCGGGACTCAGGTGGAGCGTCCGAAAATGCGTGAGACCACCGCGCTGGGCGCCGCTTATCTCGCAGGGCTGGCGATCGGCTTCTGGAGCGGCCTGGATGAGCTGAAGGACAAGGCCGTGATCGAGCGCAGGTTCGAGCCGCAGTGCGACGAGGCCGAGAAGGAAAAACTCTACGCAGGCTGGCGCAAGGCCGTTGAGCGCACGCGCGATTGGGAGCCTCACGAAGAGGCGGAATAAGCACATAAACCGTGTATGACCTTCGGGAGCGAGCTCGCTCCCGAAGGTTGATCTGACGTGCAGATTTTTCCGGCTGACAGGTAATGGCTGCCTGCGGCATCATGGGCGCCCTCGCCCGAAGGAAAAAAAATGAATCTGCCACCCCGTCAACAGCAGATCCTTGAGCTGGTCCGTGAGCGCGGCTACGTCAGCATTGAGGAAATGGCGCAATTGTTCGTCGTGACCCCGCAAACCATCCGCCGCGACATCAATCAGCTGGCAGAAATGAACCTGCTGCGCCGCTACCACGGTGGTGCCGCTTACGACTCCAGCATCGAAAACACCGCTTACGCGATGCGCGCCGACCAGATGCGCGACGAGAAACAACGTATCGCCGAGGCCATCGCGGCCCAGATTCCCGACCACGCCTCGCTGTTCATCAACATCGGCACCACCACTGAGTCCATCGCTCGCGCGCTGCTGAATCACAACCACCTGAAAATCATCACCAACAACCTGCACGTTGCGTCGATTCTCAGCGGCAAGGACGATTTCGAGGTCCTGCTGGCGGGCGGCAATGTGCGTCGTGACGGTGGCGTGGTGGGTCAGGCCAGCGTTGACTTCATCACGCAGTTCAAAGTCGATTTCGCCCTGGTAGGGATCAGCGGCATCGACGAAGACGGCAGCCTGCTGGACTTCGATTATCAGGAAGTGCGGGTTTCACAAGCCATCATCGCCAATGCCCGGCAGGTCATTCTGGCCGCTGACTCCAGCAAGTTCGGCCGCAACGCGATGGTTCGCCTCGGCCCCATCACGCTGATCGACTGCCTGGTAACTGATCAGGCACCGGTGCCAGCGCTGGCCCAGTTGCTGACGCAGAACAAGATCCGACTGGAAGTGGTTTAAGCTTCGCTCCTCGCCTGCGTCTGCCCTAAGACGCAGGGTGCCCGCCTGCCGCGTCCCTCCAGGACCTCTCGCTTTCATCGACGGTAATCGCGCACACGCTCCATCCGCGGTCAACGCTCGAATGTTCGATATTGTTCCTTTCCCCACACTTCAATCAGTATTTTCAATCAATACTGAGTAGTTCGCGGCTCGTTATTGCGCTACTATTTTCGGAAATGAACATAAATGTTCGAATTCGCCTTTCAAGCGAGCGCCTTTGACGACAGGCGTCACCGAATCCAGACAGGAGGCCCCGATGGCCAGCGCCACTTTGCCCACCCCACCCCTTTCAGAGGTCTATGACATCGCCGTTATCGGCGGTGGTATCAACGGTGTCGGCATCGCGGCAGACGCATCGGGGCGTGGCCTTTCGGTTTTCCTGTGCGAAAAGGACGATCTGGCAAGCCATACGTCTTCCGCCAGCAGCAAACTGATCCATGGCGGTCTGCGTTATCTGGAGCATTACGAGTTCCGCCTGGTGCGCGAAGCACTGGCCGAACGCGAAGTGCTGCTGGATAAGGCTCCGCATATCGTCAAACCCATGCGATTCGTGCTGCCCCACCGCCCGCATCTGCGTCCGGCATGGATGATTCGCGCCGGCCTGTTCCTTTATGACCATTTGGGCAAGCGCGAAAAGCTTCCTGCGTCAAAGAACCTGCGTTTTGGCGCTGACAGTCCGCTGAACAGCACCATCACTCGTGGTTTCGAATACTCGGACTGCTGGGTCGACGACGCGCGTCTGGTCGTACTCAACGCCATGGCCGCTCGTGAAAAAGGCGCTCATATTCATACGCAGACCCGCTGCCTGAGCGCCCGACGCAGCGGCGGCCTGTGGCACCTGAACATGGAGCGCGTGGATGGCAGCCTGTTTTCCATTCGCGCCAAAGCGCTGGTGAATGCGGCGGGTCCGTGGGTGGCCAAGTTCATTCGTGAAGACTTGAAGCTCGAGTCTCAGTACGGCATCCGTTTGATTCAGGGCAGCCACCTGATCGTGCCGAAACTCTACGAAGGCGAGAACGCGTTCATTCTGCAGAACGAAGACCAGCGCATTGTATTCGCGATTCCATATCTGGAGCGCTTCACCATCATCGGCACGACCGATCGCGAGTACACCGGCGATCCAGCCAAAGTGGCGATCACCGAAGGCGAGACCGATTACCTGCTGAAAATCGTCAACGAGCATTTTAAAAAGCAGCTCAGCCGCGACGACATCATCCGCACCTATTCGGGCGTGCGACCGCTTTGCAACGACGAGTCGGACAATCCGTCAGCGATTACGCGCGATTACACGCTTTCTCTGTCGGGAAGCGCTGAAGAGGCGCCGATTCTCTCGGTCTTCGGCGGCAAGCTGACGACCTATCGCAAGTTGGCCGAATCGGCAATGCAGCAGCTGGCGCCGTTCTTCCCGCAGATGAAGCCGAGCTGGACCGCCAAGTCCAGCCTGCCGGGTGGCGAAAGCCTGACCACGCCAGCGGCACTGGCCACCGAGCTCAAGCAGCGTTTCAGCTGGCTGCCGGCGGACATTGCCAGCCGCTGGGCGATTACCTACGGTTCGCGCAGCTGGCGCATCGTCGAAGGCGCGCGGGATCTGACAGACTTGGGCGAGCACCTTGGCGGCGGGCTGTACAGTCGTGAGGTTGATTATCTGTGCAGCGAAGAGTGGGCGGCCAAAGCTGAAGACATTCTGTGGCGCCGTACCAAGCTGGGCCTTTTCACCACGCCTGAAGAACAGCAGAACGTCCAGACTTACCTCGACAAGGTAGCGCGCAACAAGGGTGCCATCGAGGCGGCATAAATCAACACCAAACAGTGTAGGAGCGCGCATCCCCGCGAAAAATCGGTTTGAGGACACAGATAGGGTGATCTCCCCGACATCATCGCAGGCAGCGCGCTTGTGCAACTCATGCGTCTGCCTCGCCTCAATATTCGGTTTTCCGAACGCTACTCCTCGCCCCATTCGGCATCCCGGACACGGCAATGCCTGCCGACGTCAAACCTTAAATAAATTTCCATTTAATTCAATAGGTTAAGCGCTGTCACGCGCCTGGCATGACTCATGCTCTACACTCTTCCACGATTGCTCCGATGTAGCGTGCCGCCTGAATGGGCCGCCGTTGAAGCGTTCTGAAGCGATAGGGCCGAACCAACACCGGACCCATAAAAAAAACAATGTCGAGGATAAACAGATGCGTATCGTTCCCCACCTCCTGGGCGCAGCCATCGCTGCCGCCGTTTTGATCAGCACCCCAGTGTCCGCTGCCGAGCTGACCGGAACTCTGAAGAAAATCAGCGATTCAGGCACCATCACCCTCGGTCACCGCGACTCTTCCATTCCTTTCTCGTACATCGCTGACGCTTCCGGCAAGCCAGTCGGTTATTCCCACGACATTCAGCTGGCAATCGTTGAAGCGATCAAAAAAGACCTGAACAAGCCTGATCTGAACGTCAAGTACAACCTGGTCACGTCTCAGACCCGCATTCCGCTGGTGCAGAACGGCACCGTCGACGTTGAATGTGGTTCGACCACTAACAACGCCGAACGCGCGCAGCAAGTTGAGTTTTCGGTCGGCATCTTCGAAATCGGTACCAGGCTGCTGACCAAAGTCGGCTCGCCGTACAACGACTTCGACGACCTCAAGGGCAAGAACGTCGTCACCACCGCTGGCACCACGTCCGAGCGCATCATCAAGTCGATGAACGCTGACAAGCAGATGGGCATGAACGTCATCTCCGCCAAAGACCACGGCGAGTCCTTCCAGATGCTGGAATCGGGTCGCGCCGTTGCCTTCATGATGGACGACGCACTGTTGGCAGGCGAAATGGCCAAGGCCAAGAAGCCGACCGACTGGCACGTGACCGGCACGCCGCAATCCTATGAAATCTACGGCTGCATGGTTCGCAAGGATGATCCTGCGTTCAAGAAAGCCGTCGACGACGCGATCGTCGGCCTCTACACATCGGGCGAGATCAACAAGATCTACGACAAGTGGTTCACCCAGCCGATTCCTCCAAAAGGCCTGAACCTGAGCTTCCCGATGAGCGAAGAGCTCAAGAAGCTGATTGCCAACCCGAACGACAAGCCGGCCCCAGACAAGAAGGCTTGAGCCCTTCGCCGCAAACCATAAGAACGTAAAAGCCTGATTCCCGGGAAGACCCAGTGTTTTCCCGGGAGCCGCTGCAAAGCGCATGCGTGCATAACGATCGATCAGAGGGGAGACCCTGATGAATTACAACTGGGACTGGGGCGTGTTCTTCAAGTCCACTGGCGTTGGCAGCGAGACCTATCTGGACTGGTACATCACCGGTCTGGGCTGGACAATCGCCATTGCCGTCGCCGCCTGGATCATCGCGTTAATCCTGGGCTCGGTGCTCGGGGTCATGCGTACGGTGCCTAACCGCATCGTTTCTTCCATCGCCACGATCTACGTGGAAATATTCCGTAATGTGCCACTGCTGGTGCAACTGTTCATCTGGTACTTCCTGGTGCCCGATCTGCTGCCCGAAAACCTGCAAGAGTGGTACAAGCAAGACCTCAACCCGACCACCTCGGCATTCCTGAGCGTTGTCGTGTGTCTGGGCCTGTTCACTGCCGCACGGGTTTGCGAACAAGTGCGTACCGGCATCCAGGCATTGCCGCCCGGACAGGAATCGGCCGCGCGCGCCATGGGTTTCAAACTGCCGCAGATCTACTGGAACGTACTGCTGCCGCAGGCCTACAGGATCATCATTCCGCCGCTCACCTCCGAATTCCTGAACGTGTTCAAGAACTCGTCCGTGGCCTCGCTGATCGGCTTGATGGAGTTGCTCGCGCAGACCAAACAGACCGCCGAGTTCTCCGCGAACCTGTTCGAAGCGTTCACCCTGGCCACGCTGATCTATTTCACCCTGAACATGAGCCTGATGCTGCTCATGCGCCTGGTCGAGAAGAAAGTCGCCGTGCCCGGCCTGATCTCCGTGGGAGGTAAATAATGGACTTCTCTGGAGTAATTCCGGCCATTCCAGGCATGTGGAACGGCATGGTCATGACCCTGCAACTGATGGTCATGGGTGTGATCGGCGGTATCGCAATCGGCACGCTGCTGGCGCTGATGCGGCTGTCGTCGAACAAACTGCTGTCGCGCATCGCCGGTGCCTACGTCAACTATTTCCGTTCGATTCCGCTGCTGCTGGTCATCACCTGGTTCTACCTGGCGGTGCCCTTCGTGCTGCGCTGGATCACCGGCCAAGACACGCCGGTCGGCGCGTTCACCTCCTGCGTCGTGGCGTTCATGATGTTCGAGGCGGCCTACTTCTGCGAAATCGTGCGCGCCGGTGTGCAATCGATCTCTCGCGGCCAGATGGGTGCAGCACAGGCGCTGGGCATGACCTACAGCCAGATGATGCGCCTGATCATCCTGCCGCAGGCCTTCCGCAAGATGACCCCGCTGCTGCTGCAGCAAAGCATCATCCTGTTTCAGGACACCTCGCTGGTGTACACGGTGGGGCTGGTCGACTTCCTCAACTCGGCGCGTTCGAGCGGCGACATCATCGGTCGCTCCAATGAATTCCTGATCGTCGCAGGTCTGGTCTATTTCACGATCAGCTTCGCGGCATCGCGTCTGGTCAAGCTCATGCAGAAAAGGTTAGCCGTATGATTTCCATCAAAAATATCAACAAGTGGTATGGGGACTTCCAGGTGCTGACCGATTGCAGCACCGAGGTCAAGAAAGGCGAAGTGATCGTGGTCTGCGGGCCTTCGGGCTCGGGCAAATCAACCCTGATCAAATGCGTCAATGCGCTTGAGCCCTTCCAGAAAGGCGACATTGTGGTCGACGGCACATCCATCGCCGACCCGAAAACCAATCTGCCGAAACTGCGTTCGCGGGTTGGCATGGTGTTTCAGCATTTCGAGCTGTTTCCGCACCTGACCATCACTGAAAACCTGACCATCGCGCAAATCAAGGTCTTGGGCCGCAGCAAGGAAGAGGCCACCAAAAAGGGCCTGCAATTGCTCGAGCGCGTCGGCCTGTCGGCGCATGCCCACAAGCATCCGGGCCAGTTGTCCGGTGGTCAGCAGCAGCGTGTGGCGATCGCCCGCGCGCTGGCGATGGATCCGGTGGTCATGCTGTTCGACGAACCGACCTCCGCGCTGGACCCGGAAATGGTCAACGAAGTGCTCGACGTGATGGTGCAACTCGCCCATGAAGGCATGACCATGATGTGCGTGACCCACGAGATGGGCTTCGCCCGCAAAGTCGCGGACCGGGTGATCTTCATGGACAAGGGCCAGATCGTCGAGGACTGCGCCAAGGAAGAGTTCTTCGGTGACGTCAACGCACGCTCCGAACGTGCCCAGCAGTTCCTCAACAAGATCCTGCAGCATTAATTGATTCACGCCTCACAAGGGCAAAAAACCACCCGCCGCCCGGACTCGATCATCAATGACACGGGCGGCTGGCCGGTCCAGGACGACTGTGATGAAATGCGATCCACCTCTTAGCCCGCCGCCATCACTTGCCGTGAAACCCCGCCTGATCCGCCACCTGTTTCTGCCGCCGCTGGTCATTCTGCTGATGATCGCGCTGGGCTACGTCACCTATCTGTACAGCGAAAAGAACGGCATCAAGGCGCTGAGCGAAAACGGCGAACGTCAGCTCGAGCTGCACGCGCGCACCGTCGAAAGTGAAATCAACAAGTACAACTATCTGCCCAGCGTGCTGGAGCTCGAATCCAACGTCTCCGATCTGCTCAACGACCCTTCGCCGGAGTTGCGCAGCAAGGTCAATGACTACCTGGAAGGCCTCAATCGCCGCAGCCGCAGCCGCGCGATCTACGTGCTCGACACCACGGGCCGTGTGCTGGCGACCAGTAACTGGCGCGACGCCGACAGCTATCTGGGCGAAGACCTGTCGTTCCGTGCTTATTATCAGGACGCGATTCGCGGACTGCCGGGGCGTTTCTACGGCATCGGCAGCACCACCGGCGAGCCCGGTTATTACCTGGCCCACGGGCTGGAAGAAAAAGGCAGGATCATCGGCGTTGCCGTGATCAAGGTGCGCCTCGAAGCGCTGGAAGAGCGCTGGCAGCGGGCGCGACTGGAGGCCTTCGTCAGCGACGAAAACGGCATCATCATTCTTTCCAGCGATCCTGCGCGGCGGCTCAAATCCGTTCGTCCGCTGACGGCCGACATCAAGGAGCGTCTGGCGCGCAGCCTGCAATATTACTGGTGGCCGCTGAACGAACTGATGCCGCTGGAGCGCGAATCCATCGCCGATGGCGTCGAAAAGCTGACCTTCCCGGCCAACAGCAGCGTCGACCATGAACACACGGTGGTCAGCTACCTGGCGCAGACGTGCGACCTGGCCGACACCCCCTGGCACCTGACACTGCTCACCCCGCTCGAGGACCTGCGCCGGGAAGCCGCCAATCAAGGCATGCTGGTGGCAGTGGCATGCGCCCTGGCGATGTTTCTGCTGATCGCCTGGAACGAACGGCGCAAGGTGATCTCCACACGCCTTGCGGCCCGGGAAGCACTGGAGGAGGCCAACAATGAACTTGAGCGTCGGATTACCGAACGCACCGCCGATCTGCGCGCGAGCAACGAGCGGTTGAAGGGCCAGATCCGTGAACGGCGTCAGGCCGAGGAGACGTTGCGTCAGGCTCAGGACGAACTGGTGCAGGCCGGAAAACTCGCCGCCATCGGCCAGATGTCCACCAGCATCGCTCACGAACTCAATCAGCCCCTCGCGGCATTGCGCACGCTGTCGGGAAATACGGTGCGCTTTCTCGAACGCGGCGCGCTGGAAACCGCGAGCACCAATTTGCGCACAATCAACGATCTGGTTGACCGGATGGGTCGCATCACCGCCAGCCTGCGCTCGTTCGCACGTCGCGGCGAAGACAAGGGCCAGGCGTCGCTGGCCAAGGCCGTGGACGCAGCCCTGCAATTGCTGGCGGGACGTCTGGAAAAAAGCGCGCTGGACCTGCATCAGCAATTCGATGATGTGGAACTGGCGATCGACCAGACCCGCTTGGAACAGATTCTGGTGAACCTGATCGGTAACGCACTGGACGCCATGCAGGCGCAGCCATTGCCCATGCTGTGGCTGGAGGGCGAGGTGTTCGAGGGCCGTTATCGGTTACGCGTGCGCGACAATGGTCACGGCATCGACGCCGAGACACGCAAGCACCTGTTCGAGCCATTTTTCACCACCAAACCCGGCGAACAAGGCCTGGGCCTGGGCCTGACGCTGTCGGCAAGCCTCGCCGCCGCGGCAGGCGGCAGCCTCAACGCCGAGGACCCGGCAGAAGGCGGCACGATGTTTGTGTTGGTGTTGCCTTTGGTGGCGACTGGAATTTCGTCTCCATGACGCATCTGACCGCCCACTCTCCTGTAGGAGCGCGCTTGCCCGCGATTGCAGTCTGTCAGTCACCACTTTCAAACCTGATAGACAGCATTCGCGGGCAAGCGCGCTCCTACCCATACGGATGAGGCATACACATGAACACTGAACTGACCGTCCTCATCGTCGAAGACGATCCCCACGTCCTGCTCGGTTGTCAGCAGGCGCTGGCGCTGGAAGACATTCACAGTCAGGGCGTGGGCAGCGCCGAGGAAGCGCTCTCATTGGTCGGCGACAACTTTGCAGGCATCGTCATCAGCGATATCCGCCTGCCCGGCATTGACGGCCTGCAACTGCTCAAACGTCTCAAAGAGCGCGACCGCACATTGCCAGTGGTGCTGATCACCGGGCATGGCGATGTCTCGATGGCGGTCGGGGCGATGCGCGACGGCGCGTACGACTTCATGGAAAAACCCTTTTCGCCCGAACGCCTGGTGGACGTCGCCCGCCGCGCGCTGGAGCAGCGTAGCCTGGCTCGCGAGGTGTGGTCGTTGCGTCGCCAGCTGGCTGAGCGCGATTCGCTGGAAGGCAGAATCATCGGTCGCTCTGCCGCGATGCAGAACCTGCGCGCCCTGATCGCCAATGTCGCCGACACCTCAGCCAACGTGCTGATCGAAGGCGAAACAGGCACCGGCAAAGAGCTCGTCGCCCGCTGCCTGCACGATTTCAGTCGGCGCCACAGCAATCAGTTCGTCGCGCTGAATTGTGGCGGACTGCCGGAAAACCTGTTTGAAAGTGAAATCTTCGGTCATGAAGCCAATGCGTTCACCGGCGCCGGCAAACGCAGGATCGGCAAGATCGAGCACGCCCACAACGGCACGCTGTTCCTCGATGAGGTGGAAAGCATGCCGATCAATCTGCAGATCAAACTGCTGCGCGTGCTGCAGGAGCGCACCCTCGAACGGTTGGGCTCCAACCAGAGCGTTGCGGTGGATTGCCGGGTCATCGCGGCCACCAAATCGGACCTGAACGAACTGAGCAAAGCCAGCCAGTTCCGCAGCGACCTGTACTACCGCCTGAACGTCGTGACGCTGGAACTGCCACCGCTGCGCGAACGCCGCGAGGACATCCTGCAACTGTTCGAGCATTTCCTGCAGTTGTCGTCGCTGCGTTTCGACCGGGAACCTCCGCAACTCGATGCGCAAACCCTGTCGTCACTGATGAGCCACGACTGGCCGGGCAACGTGCGCGAACTGCGCAATGTCGCCGAGCGTTATGCGCTGGGGCTTCCAGCGTTCAAAAAGTCGGGACTGTCGGCGAGCAGCCAGAGCCTTGGCTTTTCCGAGGCAGTGGAGGCGTTCGAAAAGAACTTGCTCAGTGAGGCGCTGCAACGCAGCGGCGGGAACCTGAGTCAGGCCAGCCAGGAGCTGGGCATGGCCAAGACGACGTTGTTCGACAAAGTGAAAAAGTACGGGTTGGGCTGAGGTCGATGCAGTAGGAGCGCGCTTGCCCGCGATGGCGGCCAAGCGCACGAACCTATTGTTGCGCGTTCGTGATCAACTCATCCACCTCGTCGGCCTTCGGCGCTGTCGCCGGCCCCCAGCGCGTGACGGCAATCGCCGCCGCCGCGTTGGCACGCAGTGCCGCTTCTTCCGCCGACAGTCCCGCCGCCAGCCCCGCCAGCAAGACACCCGCATGAGCATCACCTGCGCCGTTGGTGTCAATGGCCTTCACCGGGAACCCGCGCACGTGCTGGGTACGGTTTCCTTGGCGAATCCAGCAACCCTGCGGCCCGTCACGCACGACGATCAGCGCGTCCTGATTCAGCCACTGCGCCAGGGTCTCCAGCGCATCGGCAATGGCGTTGCACCGAGTGAAACGCAACGCTTCCTCGCAATTGCTGGTCCACAGCGAGATAACCGGCAGAACAGCCTGCATCTCGGCGCCGTCTGGCGAATTCACCAGCGGCCCCGGATCGAACACCACGTCAGTCCCCTGCGGCAGCGTCCCCAACCAATCGAGCAGCGTGGGGACCTTATGCGCGTGCAACAGGCTGTAGCCGCTGACGAAAACGTAGTCCTCAGGCTGTACCGAAACATCATGCAGGTCGTCTTCTGACAACCCGCCTTCTGCCCCGACGTACGAGATAAAGGAACGCTCGGCCGAAGGCTCGATCAGTGCAACCGACAAGCCCGTGTCCTGCTCATCGGCGCTGGCCGCAGCGAACTCGATGCCCTCCTCGGTCATGGCCTGACGGGCAAGATCCCCGAAACGACCCTTCCCGTGACGCCCGAGATAGCGCGTCTGCATGCCATTGCGACAGGCAGCGGCCATGACGTTGAAACCACCACCGGTCTCGAATCTGGCGGAGCTGGCGAGCACATCGCCCCCCGACCGCGGCAGCGTGTCGAGCGCCATGACCAGGTCAACCACGACCTGGCCGGTATACAGCAATCTAGCGGGCATGAGCAGCCTCTTCGTTGACGACGCGGCGATCGCGCGAACCGCCGAGAGTCGCGTACAGACCGCCCGCCACTATGAATGTCACGATCCAGCCCAAACCGTTATGGCCGAACCAGGAGTCTGACAGAAAGCCTTTAAACAGCACGTTTTCCGGCGTGGTCGCGACCGTCGTAAAGCTGAAACCCAGCACGATCGCCAAGGCCCACGCGCCCACCGCGCGCCACTCCACGCCACCGCGATACCAGTAGGCGCTGCGCGGCGAGACATCCATCAGGTCTTTGGCCGAGTAGTAATGGCGATGAATGAGGTCGACGACGAAGATCCCGACCCACGCCGTGATCGGCACTGCCAGCATCGAAATGAAGGTGATGAACGGGCCGTAGAAACTGTCTGCGATCAGCATGAAGTAAATCGACCCGGCGAAGATGGCCACGATGTCGACGATCACTGCGTGCACGCGCTTGATCTTCAAGCCCAGCGTCAGCGTGGTCAGGCCTGCCGAATAAACGGACAGGTTGTTCGACAGCAGCAGACCACCGAAAGCAGTGATCAGGTAAGGCACCGCCATCCAGGTCGGCAGCAGCTCGCGGATTGCAATGATCGGGTCGGTGGCCGAGGCCAGATGATCGTTGCCCACCGAGAGCAGGCCGCCGAGGGTGATCAGCAACACCAGTGGAATGCCTGCACCGAACGCTGCCGATGCAACCAGCCCCGCCGCCCTCACGCTGCGATGCTGATAACGCGACATGTCGGCGCCAGCGTTGGCCCAGCCGATACCGGTGCCGGCGGCCATGGTGCCGACACCGATGATCATCGCGCTCAAGGGCGCCGGTGTCGCGTTGAACACCGCCGTCCAGTCGATGTGCGCAATCAGGAAGCCGCCGACGATGATGTTCAGCGCACCGAAAATGTAGGTCGCCCACTTCTGGATCACCAGCAATGTCGCGTGGCCGAGGCCGGATACGGTCAGCGTCATCAGCACGAAGATGGCAATGAACACCAGCGTAAGACCCGGCGCGCTCTTCGCTTCGACCGGCGTGCCGAAGAGGATCGAGCACAGCGACAGCAGTACGAAAGCGGCCGTCGTGGTGTTGACTGTTTCCCAGCCCAGGCGCGACATCAGTGAAACGATGGTAGGACCGATGTTGCCACGCACCCCGAAAATGGCCCGAGACAATGTCAGGCTTGGCGCCCTGCCGCGTCGGCCTGCGATGGAGATCACCCCGACCACGGCGAAGGAGCCTGCAGCTCCCAGAATTGCCACGATGATGGCCTGCCAGATCGATAAGCCACGAAATGCCACGAGGGTCGCACCCAGCGGCAAGCCGAGAATGCTGATGTTGGCGGCGAACCAGACCCAGAAGAGCTGCAGCGGATGACCGTTGCATTCGTGTTCCGGTACGGGCTCGATACCGCGTGTTTCAAGCTGTCCTGCGCCCTGATTGGCGTTGGATGACGTCATTGGAAATGCTCCTGTTGCCATTTGTTCTGGTTGTGGGCAGTACGCAAAGCAAACGACGTCCGTGTCAGCAGGGGCTTTTCTGGACAGCAAGAGGCCCCGGATCGCCGCTGTGATCAGCGACGACGTGTGTCTTATTCATATCAGTGTTCTGGCGTCGGCCGGCTCAGGCTGCGCGCAGGGTCAACAGGTTTTCGACCAGCGTTGTGAGGTCGAGATCGTTCACTGTGCGGATCTGCTCGATCATGGCGTTCGGCCAGGCACTCATGCCCTGGCAAGCGCCGAGCATGGCACCGAGCACCGCTGCGATGGTGTCGGTGTCGCCGCCCAGACTCGCGGCCATGCACAGCGCATCGAACGCATCGAGCCTTGCGCTCGCCACTTGATGCGCGATGGCGAACGCTGCGATCACTGACTCCTGCGACGCCACCGACGTGCCAATGACGTCGTAAATCACATCGGGCAATTGCTCGTTGCTGCAATCGGCGCAGAGCGTCCGGGCCCAGCGGATGCGCGGACCGATGCGCGCGCCAGCGATCCAGTAACCGAACCGCTCGGCCTGATCGGCGATGTGCGCGCCGACACCCAGCGCGTCGCTCAGACTGGCGCCGTTGATCCCTGCCGACACCACGGCCGCGACCGCAGCGGCGCTGGAGATACCCAGATTGGTGTTATGGGTGACCTGACACGCCTGTTTGACCGACTCAACGAAAGCCGCTTCCTCAGCCACGTCGAAAGCGATGCCAATCGGCGCGATGCGCATGGCGGCGCCATTTGTCGTGCCGAAACGCCCAGCTTCTTCGGGGCTATGGCCTGCCAGAATCATTTCGATCGCTCGCTTTGTCGACGGGCCAAGCAAATCTTGCGAACCCTTGGCCTGCATCACCGCTTCCCACTCGATCAGACTATGCGCCAGGTCCGACGGGATGATGCGCCCTCCTCCCTCGACCAGTAACTGACCCACCAGTACCGCTTGCTCGGTGTCGTCGGTGATGGAACCTGCGGCCATGTTCGGAGCAATCGGCTGGTCGGCATCCGCTGCCGTCAGCGTGGTGATACGGTTGAAACGTTGCTTGATCTGCTCGCGACTCAGCGACTGCGTGGGCATGCCCAGTGCGTCGCCGAGGGCCAGGCCATAGAAAGCGGCCAGGCTTCGGTCGCGAATGTCGATCAGTGCGGTCATGTGGACGATCCAAAAGCCAGATGCAGTCGAAAATGCACGGGATCCAGAAGGCTCTCCACGTGCTCCATGAAACGTTCGCGACGATCAAAAGTGGTTCGAGTGGCCTTGAGAAACACCGAGCCGGGCTCGCGCAACATCAACGTCGCATCGTCCTTGCTCAAAGGCTCCGCTCCGATCCACTGATCGCCCCGGTCACCGACAAACCCATGAGCGGCCATGGTCACCGTCAGCGAATCATCGATCAGGCCATCGCGCGGCAGATTCTCCAGGCCGTCGCTGGCCGGAATCAGGGCGCGCTCCAGCGACACCACGCTGCCATCGGCCGCCGTACGACGACGATCCAGCGCGATGAAATCCGCCGTTCCGAAGCGACCCGCAAGGTCCGGGCGCTGCACAGCCACCAGTCGCAATATTTCAGTCGTCACCCTGGCACCGGTATCGGCCAGTGCCTGCGCCCAGCCGGCGCGCTGATCAAGAGAAATACCGTCGTACGTGACAATCGATCCCACGCCTGTCTGGGTCGCGATGTAGTTGCGCCGCTTGAGTTCGGACAGTGCCTCGCGCAGCGTGCCGCGACTGACATTGAATTCCTGAGCGAGCATGTTTTCGCCGGGCAGCAACTCCCCGGAGCCCATCTGGCCGGTTTCAATGCGTCGAGCGAGCTCATCGACCACGCGTTTTTTCTTGTCGAATCGAACCTGTCTAATCATGTACAAATTGATATCCGAAAGTGGTTGATGGGAGCAAGTGATTTTTTATTTGCAATCGAAGATTTGTTACATCCGTTACATCGCGTTGCGAGCGCGCGCTGCCCTTTCAGAGAATGCAAAGGTGACAGATGACGCCCGCGGATACACGTGTGACTGGGCAGAGCGACAGTCAGGGTAGCTCGTCACTGCGCCGGGTCGATCACGCTCGATTGTTCGCTGACGATCTGACGAATGGCGCTGACGAACACGTCGACAGGCTGCCCGCCGGACACCGCGTACTGGTCATTGAAAACGAGGGTGGGCACCGAGCTGACGCCTCGCGAAACCCAGAGTTGTTCAAGCTCCCGTACCTGGACCGCATACTCGTTGGACGCCAGCACCGCTTCGGCACGCACTCGATCCAGCCCGACTTTCTGTGCGATGTCGGCAAATACCTTGTGGGACGACACATCGGCGTGATGACTGAAATAGGCGGTAAAGAGCGCTTCTTTCAGGGCCTGTTGCTGCCCTTCAAGCTCAGCCCAGTGAAGCAGACGGTGAGCATCGAAGGTGTTGTAGATCTTCCGCTCGCCCTGCATGAAGACAAAGCCCAGCTCGGCCCCGCGCTGACGAATGTTTTCGGCGTTGGCCTGGTACTGCTCGCGGCTGGAACCATATTTTTCAGCGATGTGCTCGAAGATTTCCTGCCCTTGCGGGCCCATGTTCGGGTTCAGTTCGAAAGGTTGAAAGTGAATCGTGGCCTGGACTTCATCGCCCAGATGCTCCAGCGCCTGGTCCAGGGCGCGTAGACCGATGATGCACCAGGGGCAGGAAACGTCGGAAATGAAGTCGATTTTCAGCGGAGTGCTCATGGCGGCCTCGTGCAAATGAGGGAAAACGCCACGATACGCTGATCAGGCTGACACTCAAACCTGTGCGCTGCCTGCTGTCATCAGAGTTGCGCCACGTGGGAAGCATCCTCCCGGTGCTCACGCAGGTATGGCAACACGGCCGCGAGCAACGGCGCCTTGAATGCCTCCTGAAAACGGTGGGCAAGGCCCGGAATCAGCTTCAACTGGCTGCCCTGGATGTGCGCGGCCACATGAACGCCGTGCATCACGGGCAGCAGTGGATCAGCCGTCCCGTGCACCACCAACGTTGGCACCCGCAGACGATTCAACAATTCCACCCGGCTGGGTTCAGCGAGGATCGCCAGAATCTGCCGCTTCACGCCCTCCGGATTAAACGCACGGTCGTAGGAAATCGCCGCTTGCTGGAGCAGTTTCTGTCTATCGTCCTTGACCTCCGGACTGCCCAGCGCGGCCAGCAAATCAGCCTGTTGTTCCAGCGCGCTCTGGCGATCTGGCGCACCACGGCGGGCCAGCAACTGAAGCAGCGCAGGGCTGGGCATTGGCAGTCCCGGGGCGCCTGAACTGGTCATGATCAGCGTCAGACTTTCCACGCGTTTGGGCGCCATGTCGGCCAGATGCTGCGCAATCATCCCGCCCATGCTCGCCCCCAGCACGTGGAACTGCTGAATGCGCAAAGCGTCCATCAGGCCCAGCGCATCCTGCGCCATGTCGGTCAGCGAGTACGGCGCGGACACCGGCAAACCGATTTTGTAGCGCAGCACTTCGTAGGTCAGGTTCGCATTGCCAGGCGCCTGCACCCAGGTCGACAGTCCGACGTCGCGATTGTCGTAGCGAATCACCCGAAAACCCTGCTGACACAGCGCGACGACGACCTCGTCGGGCCAGTGAATCAATTGCCCGCCCAGCCCCATCACCAGCAGCAGCGCAGGGTCGGAATCCTGACCGATGCTCTGATAAGCCAAGTGCACGTCGTCAAGCTCCGCCACCTGAGTGGAAACGTCGACATCGCATCGAGAGGCCGCAAAAGACGGCAGGCTGCACATCAGCGCAGCCAGAAAGAAGAAAAACCGCATGGAAAACACCGAACCGCAGAACCCCAGTAGGCCGCGAGTCTGATGAAGTTTTCAGAAGCGCGCTGCCACAGTTGCGTGACAGTTTGATGAAGGGAGCCGAGTGGTAGGAAAGCAGGGCGTACTGTCACCCTGTACAGCGCTTGCGCACGGGATTGGAAGGATATCGACAGCGTCGCGTACATGAGACAAACTCATCACACCCGTCCCGACCACAAAATTCATTCATGGAGCGCCTGGGTGCTTGAGATCCGCCATCTGAAAACGTTGCACGCCCTTCGCGAGACCGACAGCCTGGTGGACGCCGCCGACCGGTTGCACCTGACGCAGTCCGCGCTGTCGCACCAGTTCAAGGAACTCGAAGAGCGCATGGGCATGCCGCTGTTCGTGCGCAAGACCAAACCGGTTCGCTTCACCAGCGCGGGGTTGCGTCTGTTGCAACTGGCCGACTCCGTGCTGCCGCAGTTGCGCCATGCGGAACGCGATATTTCTCGTCTGGCGGGCGGCGTCGCCGGACGTCTGCACATGGCAATCGAATGCCACAGCTGTTTCCAGTGGTTGATGCCGACCATCGACCAGTTCCGCGATGCCTGGCCTGAGGTCGAACTGGACCTGGCGTCCGGCTTCGCGTTCGCCCCGCTGCCCGCTCTGGCACGAGGCGACCTTGATCTGGTGGTGACTTCCGATCCGCTCGACCTGGCAGGCATTACCTACGTGCCGCTGTTTACGTATGAAGCGATGCTTGCCGTTGCCAATCAGCACCCGCTGGCCGCGCGCCCCTATGTGGTGCCGGAAGATCTGGCCAGCGAGACACTCATCACGTACCCCGTGGAGCGGGACCGGCTGGATATTTTCACGCGCTTCCTCGAACCTGCGGACGTCGAACCGGCACAGGTTCGCACCTCGGAGCTGACGGTGATGATGATGCAGCTCGTGGCCAGCGGCCGAGGCGTCTGTGGGATGCCGCACTGGGCGCTGCACGAATACAGTTCAAGGGGCTATGTGAAAGCCAAACGGCTGGGGGAAAAGGGACTGTTCGCCACGCTCTATGCGGCGATTCGTACAGATATGCTGGATGCGCCCTACATGCGCGACTTCCTGCTGACGGCAAAGGACACGTCGTTTTCGACTCTGGATGGCGTCAGCGCGGTGCGCTGAGCCAGCGTGCCCCGCGCAGACCGCAAGAACGCAGGGTGAAACGCGGTCGTTTCACCCTCGATACAGCGTCGATCAGGCTGTCTGCAGCGTTCGGTACAACGGCAGGATGGCGTCGCGGGTCAGCGGCGCGAGTTCGAGATGGCCGACATCGCCAGCGTCAACCCAGACGATTTCTTCGATTTCTGCCGCCGGCACGACGTCCTGCTCGACCTGCACGCGGTACAGCTGGCAATTCACTTCGTGTCCGGGTTCGTTGGCCGCCACAGCGGAAAATTCGCCGAGAAACCCGGCGTCTTCGGTCGCTATCACCAGCCCCAGTTCCTCGTTCAACTCACGGGCCAGGGCCTGAATCGCGGACTCACCCGCGTCGATTTTGCCGCCCGGCTGCATGAACGCCTGCGTGCCGCGCTTGCGCACCAGCAGGGTTCTGTCGTCGGGCCCGATCAGTAATGCTGCAGCAATACGAATCGTCTTCACAGCACCACCTCGGTTTTCAGCGCGCGGGTTTCCTCGGCCCGCTCCAGCGCCAGCACGATCAGCCTGTCGATGAGCTCGGGATAGCTCAGGCCGCTCGCCTGCCACAATTTGGGATACATGCTGATGGAGGTGAAACCGGGGATCGTGTTGATTTCGTTGATAATGATTTCCCGCGCTTCAGTGACGAAGAAATCGACCCGGGACAGACCTGCGCAGCCGAGCACGCGGTAGGCTTGCAACGCGACTTCTCGGACTTCATCGCTCAAACCGTCGGGCAGTTGCGCCGGGATCGCGATGCGCGCCTGGCCGTCATTCAGGTACTTGGTGTCGTAGGCGTAAAACTCGTCGTTGGCGACCACTTCGCCGCAGACGCTGACCTGAGGTTCGTGGTTGCCCAGCACGGCGCACTCCACTTCACGGCCAACGATACCCTGCTCGATCAACACCTTGTTGTCGTACTCGAAGGCAAGCTTCAACGCCAGCAGATAGCTGGCCTCGTCCGTCACCTTGCTCACGCCCACTGACGAGCCCTGACACGCGGGTTTGACGAACAGCGGCAATCCAAGCTGCGCCGAGACGCTGACGAAATCCACGGATTCACCGCGATGAAGCACCACAAATGGCGCCACGGCGATCCCCGCGTCGCGCAACAGACGCTTGGTCACATCCTTGTCCATACACGCAGCGGAACCCAGCACATCGGGACCGACGAAGGGAATATCCAGCAGACGCAGCATGCCCTGCAGGCAGCCGTCTTCGCCGAAACTGCCGTGAATCAGCGGGAATACGACATCGATGCGCGGGACTTCCAGCCCGGTTTCCACCTCAACGAACTGCGGCCCTTGTGCGCCGGGCATCAGCGACAGCAGACGGCCGGACTCACTGAGCTTGATATGGGCCGGATCCGACGCGTTCTGCAGGTAATCACGCTCGTCGAAGCGCAGCCAGTGGCCTTGCTTGTCGATACCGATGAGGGTGACGTAGTAGTTGTTGCGATCAATCGCATTGATCACGTTGCGCGCCGATTGCAACGACACTTCATGTTCGGAGGATTGCCCACCGAAAACGATGGCGACTGACTTTTTCAAAGGGATGGCTCCTGGATTTCAGGTCGCAGAGCTAAAAGCAATTTGCGCCGTTAGTCCAGTGCCACGGTCATCTGCTGGACGGAATGCAGACGTGAAACGCGCACGACCAACCCGCGCCTGGAGTGCCGCAAAGCGACACCCCGAGCGCGGGCGCAGCAACGGTCATTCAGCTTTTTTCGCGCCGGAGCCAAAGGTCGCGAAGCGTTTGTTGAACCCTGCGATACGGCCTTCGGTGGTGGTCTTGCGCTGCTGCCCGGTGTACATCGGGTGCGAGGCGCTGGACACGTCGAGGGCGACGTAGGGATAGGTGTTCCCATCCGTGTGCTTCTGGGTGCGATCGGTATCGACGGTGGAGCCGATCAGGAAGTACACATCGGCAGCGGTGTCGTGAAACAGGACCTGACGGTAATCGGGATGGATATCGGCTTTCATGGCGCTCTCCAGATGTAAGTAATCATGTAATACGTTATACAGTAACACGAGAAAGAAGTTCAATCGAACCATTTTGTAACCGTTACAACTTTAGTCTTTGCTCTCACCTCCCCTGCCGCTAATGTTCGCGCCGCTGAAGCCAGCCCGGATTTCCGGGAACGGAATCGAACCGCCACCAGGAGGTAATGCCATGTACATGATCGACCGATATGAACTGACCATCCCAGGCCACATGCGCCTGGTCGACGCACGGAGCGCGTTGAATCATCTTGAGCGTCTGGTGCAGTCCACGGAAGAACCGTTGGGAAGAGACCAGCTTGTCGACTCGCTGACACCCCTGGTGGAAGCGCTGAACGACGCCGCTGACGACGTCCGGGCAATCAATGGTCACGACGCATTCATGCGCCAGGCCTGCGAGTGGAATTACATCGCGCTGTCGCCATCGGAACGAGAGATGTTGCATCAGATTCGCTGCTGCAACGACGACGGGAAGAAAGACATTTGCAAGATGGTCAGCGAAACCATGAACCGCAAACCAATGGCCGTACCGAAATAACCACGGCCAAGGCTACAGGCCAGCGGCGCAGGTGACATCCACGCAGCAACAGAGGCGCACCCAAAAGGCGCGCCTCGCTGTGATCAAGTCGCTTCCTGAAAGTCCATTTCAGGCGGCTGGCGACGAAAACCGCCGGTCAGCCAGGCCAGATAGACACAACCCACCGCAAGCCAGCTCACGCCCAGGATGATCGCCAGCCGGTCCAGACTGACCATCAGCCAGAGATCGGCGATCAGACCGATCAACGGGCAGACGAGGAACAGCAACAGCTCACGCAAGCCGCGCTTTTTGCCTGCGATCCAGTAATGAAAGATCACCGACAGGTTGACGAGGCTGAACGCCAGAAACGCACCGAAGTTGATGAATGAGGTCGACGTGGTCACGTCCAGTTCCAAGGCCAGCAACGCGACGACTGCGCACAAGAGAATGCTGTTGACCGGCGTGCCGAAGCGCTCACTCAGCCCGGCGAAAAAGGCTTTCGGCAGCACCCCGTCGCGACCCATTGCGTACAGCAGGCGCGAACCGCTGGCCTGCGCCGAAAGCCCGGACGCGAACTGGCCGACGATCAGACCGATCATGAAAATGGTCACGAATACATCGCCGCCGATGTTGCGCGCAATCTCGTAGGCGGCCGAATCGACATTGTCGAACTGCGCCGATGGGTGAGCCAGTTGCACGAAGTACGACACACCCACGAAGATCAGCCCGCCGATCAGCGTAATGAGCATGATGGCTTTGGGAATCGTGCGCCGCGGATCTCTGGTTTCTTCGGTCAGCGTGCTGACCGCGTCAAAGCCCAGGAACGAATAACAGGCAATCGCCGCACCGCTCATGATCAACGGCATCTGCATGTCGCCATTCAGGAAAGGGGTCAGCGTCCACAACGGCTTGCTGGCGTCGCCGGCGATGTAATGGATGCAGAGCGCCACGAAAGCCGCCAGCACCAGGAACTGCACGATCATCAGCAAGGCGTTGACCGTGTTGGCCAGTTTCAGGCCGACGATGTTGATCAGGCTGGTGACGACGATGAACGCCAGCACCCAGACCGGCTGCGGCACCGAAGGAAACGCCGAACCCAGGTATGCGGCGCCGATCAACCAGATCGCCATCGGCAGGAACAGGTAGTCCAGCAAGACCGCCCAGCCCGCGATGAAGCCAAGCTTCGGGCTGATCGCTTTGCGCACGTAGCTGTACGCAGAACCGGCGACGGGAAAGGCCGAAGCCATACGGCCGTAGCTCATTGCAGTGAAGAACATGGCGACCAGCGCCGCCAGATACGAGGCAGGAACCATGCCGCCAGTCGACTGCGCCAAGATTCCGAATGTCCCGAGCACAATGATGGGGGTCATATAGGCGATGCCGAACAGCACCACCGACCCTAACGAAAGGGTGCGTTGCAAACGAGCCATGAGCGACTACTCCGAATTTATAGGTTTTATGGCAGAGAAAAGTTCGGCAGAACAAAGGCGTTTCTTTTATTGAGTGACGCGGTGACCGCCGAGGAACTGCGCCCGGCGACGGTCACTGATGACTTTTTATGGGTGCTTCGGAATCAACAGTTCGCGGATGCCATCGGGCCGCTCGATCACTTCGCCCGGCAGGCGCAGGCGCTGGTCGTCCAGATAGCGGTAGTCGCGACGGACAGCCTGCAACTGCTCCAGATCGAGCTCGACGCTGAACTGTTCTTCGTCACGTCCCGCTTCGTGCAACAGCGTGCCGAACGGGTCGACCAGCGCACTGCCGCCGGCGAATACCAGGCCGCCGTCACCCTCGCCCACGCGGTTGACCATGAGCGCGAACGCCTGGTTTTCCTGGGCGCGCGCCATGATCGCGGTGCGATGCGTCGGGCCGTACGGGTCCATGTTGCCGTTGGTGACGATAATCAGCTCGGCCCCCAACTGGGCCAAGGCACGGGCCGACTCGGGAAATTCGATGTCATAGCAGATCAGCATGCCGACGCGCACGCCGTTCCAGAGGCAGGTTGCATAGCGATCACCTGCGCTGAACACGCCTCGGTCAGAGGCCCACAAATGGGTTTTGCGATAGCGCAGCGCGACGCCTTCAGGAGTGATCAGCAGCGTGGTGTTGTAAAAACGCCCCTGGTCATTCTCGGCCATGCCGATCACGACCGAGACGTCTCGCGCTCGGGCTGCCTGAACAATCGCGCGCACGGTCGGACCGTCGAGAGGTTCGGATACCTCAGCGACGGTCTCGCTGGAAGGGAAGCCCATCAGATGGGTTTCCGGAAACACGATCAGCGCGGTATCGCTGGCGCACGCAGCAATTGCGTTCAACGCCTGTTTCAGGTTGTGCGCCGTGGCGTTGTCCTGGCCCGTCAGTTGGGCTAATTCCACCTTCATGGGTTCTCCTTATTAGAGTCACGTAGCCGATCGGGCACAAAATGCTGGCCTGAACATTGGCTCTGCGGGCAGTATGCGCATCAGCAAGTGTCACGGGGTATTACGCAGCTGTAGTAACCCATTAGGGGTAGATCAATGACAATCGCACTTCAGGACATTGCCTGGCATCGCTCGGTCGCGCAGTTGATCGAAGCGCTTGACCGCCCCAACTTCTGGGCGCAACTGGTACGCCTGCTGGGTCAGTACGTCAGCTTCGATAGTTGGGTGGCGCTGCAATTCAGCTCTGGCCAACGGCCCCACGTATTCGCCGAATGCCCGGCCGAGGACGGCAGCCCCGATCAGCTATTCCAGGACTATCTCAAAGGCCTGTACCTGCTGGACCCCTTCTACATCGCCAGTCGCGAGCGCTCGCAAAGCGGTCTGTTCCGGCTTGCAGAAGTCGCGCCCGAGCATTTCGAACTGACCGAGTACTACCAGCGATACTTTCGTCTGAATGTCGTCGCCGATGAAATACAGTTCAATTGCCAGCTTGATCAGGACCGAACGCTCTGCCTGTCGCTCGGTTCGACGCAACGTTACGGCGCCGAGCAGATCGCCCTGCTGTCAACGATCCAACCGTGGGTCATTGCGCTGCTGCGCCAACGCCTGCCGTTTGAGCTGGCGGAAAGGACGTCCGATAACGAGCCGGTAATCGCCCAACAGCCCGGCGCCGACTGGCGTATCCAGCTGGAGGCCTCGGTGCAGCAAAGTCGCGGCGCACAGTTGACCGCCAGGGAGCTGGACGTGGGCCGCCTGATGCTCAGCGGTTGTTCGAGTAAGGAAATTGCACGCAAACTGGATATCTCCGCCGAAACCGTGCGGGTTCACAAAAAGCATATCTACAGCAAGCTCGGGATCAAATCACAGTCCGAGCTGTTTTCGATTTTTCTTCAGGCGCAAAGCGCGTGAAGCGAAACACAGTCTTGCCGATACAAGGCGCGGCACAGCGCTCTCTCCCTTAACCGTGTAAAGACCAGGACCGCCTATGAGCTTGTCGCTTCTAAGTCGCTACGCCGTATTCGTCGGCTGCGTATTGTTCACCCTGTTCAGCCTTCCGTTTCTGTACCACGAATGGCTTTGGCCGTTCACCCTCACCACGGCAGTGTTGAGCCTGATCGGGCTGTTCGACCTGATCCAGGTGCCACACTCGATACGTCGCAACTATCCGATTCTTGGCAACATCCGCTACGCCGTCGAGACCATCCGACCGGAGATCCGCCAGTACCTGCTGGAATCCGACAGCGACGCCCTGCCCTTCTCCCGCGCTCAACGTTCGCTGGTTTATGCACGCGCCAAAAATGAATCAGCCGACAAACCGTTTGGCACCTTGATCGACGTCTATCAGACCGGTTTCGAATTCATCAGCCATTCCATGCGCCCGGCGCCGTTGGCCGACCCGAACCAGTTCCGCGTGACAGTGGGCGGCCCGCAATGCGCTCAGCCGTATTCCGCGTCGATCTTCAACATCTCCGCCATGAGCTTCGGCTCATTGAGCGCCAACGCAATCCGCGCGCTGAACAAGGGTGCAAAACTGGGCAACTTCGCCCACGACACCGGCGAAGGCAGCATCAGCCCCTACCATCGTGAAAACGGTGGCGATCTGACTTGGGAACTGGGCAGTGGCTACTTCGGATGCCGTACCGCCGATGGCCGCTTCGATCCGGAACGCTTTGCGAAACAGGCGCAGGATCCTCAGGTGCGGATGATCGAGATCAAGATGAGCCAAGGGGCCAAGCCGGGTCACGGCGGCATTCTGCCCAAGCACAAAGTCACTCAGGAAATCGCCGACACGCGCGGGATTCCCATGGGCGAAGACTGCATTTCGCCCTCTCGGCACAGTGCGTTTTCGACGCCCACCGAATTGATGCAGTTCATTGCGCAATTGCGTGAGCTGTCCGGCGGCAAACCGGTGGGCTTCAAATTATGCCTGGGCCACCCGTGGGAATTCATGGGCATCGCCAAGGCCATGCTCGACACCGGGATTCTTCCGGATTTCATCGTCATCGATGGCACCGAAGGTGGCACCGGAGCCGCGCCGGTGGAGTTCACCGACCACATGGGCGTGCCAATGCGCGAGGGCCTGTTGTTCGTGCACAACACGCTGGTGGGCCTGAACCTGCGCGACAAGATCAAGCTAGGCGCCAGCGGCAAAATCGTCAGCGCGTTCGACATCGCCAGCGTGCTGTCCATCGGCGCTGACTGGGCCAACTCGGCGCGCGGGTTCATGTTCGCCATCGGCTGCATCCAGTCGCAAAGCTGTCACACCAACAAATGCCCGACCGGCGTTGCCACCCAGGATCCGCTGCGCCAGCGTGCGCTGGTGGTTCCGGACAAAGCCCAGCGGGTGTTCAACTTCCACCGCAACACGCTTCACGCGTTGGCCGAAATGCTCGCCGCCGCCGGTCTGGATTCGCCATCGCAACTGGAAGGCAAGCATCTGGTGCGCCGCATGTCCGCCACCGAGGTCAAACTGTTCTCTCAGTCACACGTTTTCTTGCAGCCTGGGCAGTTGCTCAACGGCGTGGTCGATGACAGCTTTTATTCACGCATGTGGCGCATGGCGCGGGCCGACAGCTTCGAGCCCAATGATATTGACTGACCGATTCGCCCTCGCGGCAGAATAGAAGCTGATGCTGTCGGCAGCGTGTTGAACATGCTGTTGGCGCAGCTGCGCAGGGCTGCTTCAGCCCTGCTTCGGAGCGGCCGGTTGAGACATTCTGTAATATTCAACCTTTGCCTTTACCCCTTAAACGCTCCACCCTTCGCGCCGCCGATCAGCCTTGGCTGTCACTGCGGAACCAGGGCCGCCATTGGCCTATCTTCTTTAAACACATTGCAAGAGCTCCACCGTCATGACGAACGGACGCGACCATCGAATCGACTTCTTTCGAGGTTTGGCGCTGATCTTCATTTTTTGGGATCACGTACCGGACAACCCTTTCGCGCAGCTGACCCTGCGCAACTTCGGCTTCAGCGACGCGGCTGAAGTCTTCGTTTTCCTCGCCGGTTATGCCGCTGTGCTGGCCTATGGACGTGTCGCCCAGCGCGACGGGTATGCGGTTGCGTGTCTGCGCATCCTGCGACGCACATGGGTGCTCTATGTGGCGCATATCTTCCTGCTGACCCTGTTGATGGGCATCGTATTCGTTGCCAACAACCACGTCGAAACCCGCGACATGGTGCGCGAGATGGGCCTTGAATATTTTGTCGGCAATCCCCAACAGGCACTGGCCGACGAATTGCTGCTGCGCTTCAAACCCAACCTCACCGACCCGTTGCCGCTGTACATCCTGCTGATGGGAGCGTTGCCGCTGATCTTGCCGATCATGCTGCGCAACACTGCCGTCGCCGTCGGCCTATCGATCTCGCTGTACATGATGGTGCCGCTGTTCGGCTGGAACCTGCGCGCCTATGAAGGCGGCGGTTATTGGTACTTCAACCCGGTGGCCTGGCAATTGATCTTCGTGCTCGGCGGCGCCTTCGCCATGCACACACAAAAACCGGTGACCGTTCGTTCTGGCGAGCGCCCGTTGTGGCAACAGCCGCTGTTTATGGGCGCCGCGCTTTACCTGTTGATCGCGACAAACATCGCCCTGCTCTGGAAATTCCCGGAGGTGCACGACGCCTTGCTGCCCAAAGCGTTCACCGACCTGATCTATCCGATCGACAAAACCAACCTCTCTCCACTGCGCCTGTTGCACTTCGTCGCGCTGGTCTACGTGGTCGCCAAACTGCTGCCCGCCTCACACGCGTGGCTGGATAACTGGCCTGCCCAGCAAACCTGCCGCATGGGCCGCTACTCTCTGGAGATCTTCTGCCTGGGCGTGCTCCTCGCTCCCTTGGCCGACGGCATCAACGCGCTGGCAGGTGACATCTGGCAAATGCGCGTGATCACCGCCCTGCTGGGCCTGGGACTGATGTTGCTGCTGTCCAACTGGCTGGAATTGAACAAGCGACTGGGCAGCCCGAAGAGCGCGCAGGTGGTGCAGGTCTGAGAACGGGTTCTCACTGAACGAAACCCTCGGATTTTTCCTACCGGGTTATCAGGCAAAGCTGTTTCGCATGCAGCCGTTATGCGAAGAAGGTACGGGTGAATCAGCGAGGAAATTATGGATATCACTCTTCTGGTCAGCGTCCCGAAGAGGAGTGCCGACCGAATCCGCAACAAGGCCTGACTGGACGCAATGACGTCGTCTTACTCAGGTAGAAAAAATACAAAAACAGGATACTTCTACCCATCACTGCAGCCCCAGGAAGTGAAAATCTGACGTCGAGCTGGAAACCACTGCGGATCTCCCCCGCCAGGGCCGCCCCCCGGGGAAAATTCACAAATCCCTCCCCCTCCCCGCCCAGCGTCTAAGCTTGTAGTCAGGTGCGATTAACAGGTTTAACCGGGCCAACGATATGTGCGCTTTCTGGCATTCCGATACGAAGAAGACTGCGGTTACGGCTGACAGTCAGGGGGAATCTCCAATGCCTGTGAGCCCGAGACTGAGGCAGTATGTCTGGCGGGTCGTCTGGGTGGTGTTGCTGATGGCGATGGTGGCTCTGGGGTTTGCCGTTGCCTCGGAGGTGCGCAGTTCCAGACTGCAGGCCCGCGAGTTCAGTGATTTTGCCAAGGACCTGAGCTACACCGTGGAACCGGGCGCAAGCGATGCGATTGTCTATCCCGGCGATGGCCCGTTCGATAAGCGGCTGGGTTATTCGGCGCTCGGGGAGTTTCTGCCACGTCTGCTCAAGCGCGATTACCTGATCAGCGCACAGGCGCGGTTCTCCCCCAGCATGCTGTCCTACGCCAACCGCGGCTTTTTCGTGCCTTATCGAGAGAAAAGCCAGTCTGGCTTAACGATCACGGACTGCCGCGGCGATGCTCTCTATCAATACACCTACCCCCAGCAGCTTTACCCGACCTTTGCGGCGATCCCGCCGGTGCTGGTCAACAGCCTGTTATTCATCGAAAACCGCGACCTGCTCGATGCCGGTCAGCCGCAGGCCAACCCGGCCGTAGACTGGCCCCGGTTCCTCAAAGCCGCCGTGTCTCAAGTCGCCAAAGCAGTTGGCTTGCCCGGGCAATCGGCGGGTGGCAGCACGCTTGCCACGCAACTCGAGAAATACCGTCATTCGCCTGATGGCTTGACGCAATCCGGCAGCGAGAAGATCCGTCAGATGGTGTCCGCCAGCGTGCGGGCCTATCAACCAGGGCCGCAAACCCTTGAAGCCCGGGAGCGTGTCGTGCGTGACTATCTCAACAGCGTGCCGCTTTCTGCTGTGCCGGGCCACGGAGAAGTCCACGGCATGGCTGAGGGGCTGCGGGTCTGGTACGGCGCAGACTTCGACCGCACCAACCAGTTGCTCATGGCGACGGGCAACGATGCGAACACCCTCGCCGCACAGGGGCTTGCGCTGCGCGAGGTGCTGTCACTGGTGATCGCTCAACGGCGGCCTTCGCACTTTCTGGCAAAAGGCCGAAAGGAACTGGCGGACCTGACTGACAGCCACATTCGTCTGCTGGCGCAGAACAAAGTCATCGACCCGCCGCTGGCCGACGCTGCGCTCGCGGCGACCGTGACCTATCGCGACTGGGTGCAGCAGCCTACCGTGCAGCCCATCGAAACCAACAAGGGGATAACGGTCGCACGCAATCGCCTGTCGAACATGCTGGATCGTCCGCTCTACGATCTTGATCGCCTGGACCTGTCAGCGACCAGCACCTTGCAGAACGATCTGCAAACCCGTGTCGGCCAGTACTTGCGGGACCTGGCGAATCCTGAATTCGCGGGCCAGCTGGGCTTGATCGGTGAGCACTTGCTCACGCCCACCAGCACCCAGGCGGTCCGCTACAGCTTTACGCTGTTCGAACGGGACATCGACGGCTCGCGTGTGCGCGTGCAGACCGACAGCACCGATCAGCCGTTCGATATCAACGAGGGGAGCAAGCTGGAGTTGGGCTCGACCGCGAAAATGCGGGTGTTGACCACTTATTTGCAGATCATCGCCGAACTCCACGACAAGTACGCGGGCATGAGCAATGCCGAACTCAAGAAGGTCCCGGTCGAGGATCCTGACCGCCTGAGCCGGTGGGCGCTGGACTACTTGATGCAGAACAAGGACCGCGACCTGTCGAAGATGCTCGCCGCAGCCCTTGACCGCAAGTATTCCGCCAGCCCGGGCGAAAGCTTCTTCACCGGCGGTGGCCTGCACCACTTCAATAACTTCCGGCGGGAAGACAACGCGCGCAATCCGACGCTGCGCGAGGCGTTGCGTGAGTCGATCAACCTGCCGTTCATTCGGCTGATGCGCGACCTGGTGCGCTACACCACGTATCAGGGCCCGAATAACAGCGCCGTGTTGCTCAAGGACGACAGCGATCCGCGACGTCAGGAGTACCTGGCGGAATTCGCCGATCGCGAGGGCACCTCGTTTCTGCTGCGGTTCTGGAAACGCTACAAGAACAAATCGACGCAGGACCGCCTCGATACCTTTCTCGACAGCGTTCATCCCTCTGCCAGCCGGCTCGCCGCCGTGCATCGCTACCTGCTGCCCGAAGCCAGCCATAGTGCTTTCAACGCATTTGTGCGGGCCCATGCCGTGGCGGACAAAACCAGGCCTGGGCTGACCGAGAAGCGTCTGGACGAGCTGTATTATGCCTACGGCCCGGGCAAGTTTGATTTGCCGGATCAAGGCTACATAGCCCGCGTTCACCCGCTGGACCTGTGGCTGGTCGGCTATCTGCTGCAAAACCCGGATGCCAAGTTCAAGGACGCCGTAGCCGCCAGCCGTTTCGAGCGTCAGGAAGTGTACAGCTGGCTGTTCAAGAGTCGGCACAAGAGCGCTCGGGACAGTCGCATCCGGACGATGCTGGAGATCGAAGCTTTTCTGGATATCCACCAGCGCTGGCAGCGTCTGGGCTATCCATTCGATCATCTGGTGCCCTCGCTTGCGACGGCGATAGGCAGCTCCGGCGATCGCCCTGCCGCGTTGGCCGAGCTGATCGGGATCATTCAGAACGACGGCGTGCGCTTGCCCGTTCTGCGTATCGACAGCCTGCATTTCGCCGCCGGAACGCCTTACGAAACGCAGCTGAACAACAACCCGGAACTGGGCAAACGCGTGCTGCCTTCGCAGGTGGCGGCCGCCATGCGCGAGGCGTTGTCCCAGGTGGTCGACGCGGGTACGGCAAGGCGCGTTTCCGGAAGCTTCAAGCTGCAGGACGGGACGCCGCTGGCGATGGGCGGCAAGACTGGCACAGGCGACAACCGCATCGAAAGCATTGGCTCCGGTGGGCGCATTCTGGCGTCCAAGGCGATCAACCGGACCGCCACCTTCGTGTTCTTCATCGGCGATAACCATTTCGGCACGCTCACCGCTTACGTGCCCGGTCGAGCGGCCGAGAGTTTCAAGTTCACTTCCGCATTGCCCGTTCAGGTGCTCAAAGGCATGGCGCCGATCCTCAATCGGTATCTGGAACCGGGCACGTACAGTCAGTGCAAAGCGCCCGCGGCGACGCAGGTGGCGAGCACCTACTGACCGCCAAACGAGAACCGTTCGTCTTAACGTCTCTTGCAGAAGCATTAAGATATATCTTAAGGTATATCTAACTGTAACGAGAGATGAAAAGCGATGAGAGACCACTCACACGATCACCCCCACCACCACCGGCCGCATTTCGGCGAACATGGCGACAGCCGCGACGGTTTCGAGAAACGGACCGGCCGCGAACGCGGCGGACGCGGGCCACGTGTTTTTGCGCCCGGCGACCTGAAGCTGCTGCTGCTCGCCTTGATTTCCGACCAGCCTTGCCACGGCTACGACCTGATCCGGCAGATCGAAGGCATGTTCGACGGCGCCTACAGCCCGAGCCCCGGCGTGATCTACCCGACGCTGACCTTTCTGGAAGAAAGCGAGCTGATCCTCGGCGACGCCGAGGCAGGCAAGAAGCGTTACCAGATCACCGCGACCGGGCAGCAATTCCTTGCAGAACAGGCCGTCGCGCTGGACGGCGTGAAGATGCGCATCGACGTCAGTAAGCGCTCGCTGCGGGGACACGACCGTCCGCCGGAAATCCACGAGGCTGTGCATAACCTGCGTCACGCCCTGCAGATGCATCACGGTCGCTGGAGCCCGGAAGAAATCATCCGCGTTCGCGACCTGTTGAACGAAACCGCCAGAGCCGTCGTCGACGGTCCAGTCAAGCCGTCGGAGACGTCCGTATGAATTCACAGCAGTCGATCCACCGAGTCAGCCACGAGATCAAGCGCCGCAAGCTGCAGGTGTTGCGCGTCACGGACATCACGCCGCGAATGCGCCGCATCACGTTGCACGGACCGGAGCTGACCGGTTTCATCAGCCTGGGCACCGACGACCACGTCAAACTGTTGTTCGCGACCACGCCACAGGAACAAGCGGCGCTGGACAGCTTCATGCCTGGGCAGAACAGCGAAGGACCAAAGCCTGCGATGCGGGACTACACGCCACGTCGCTATGACGCGGCATCGGGCGAGCTGGACATCGATTTCGTCCTGCACGGCGAAGGTCCGGCCGCCACCTGGGCCGCTCAGGCTCAAGCCGGGCAGTTTCTGTACATCGCCGGCCCGCGCGGCTCGATGATTGTCCCGGACATGTTCGACAGTTATCTGCTGATCGGCGATGAAACCGCCCTGCCCGCCATCGCCCGCCGCCTGGAGGAATTACCCGCCAACCGCCGCGCGCAGGTCGTCGTCGAGATCGAAGACGCCGCGGAGCGTCAGACCTTGAACAGCAAGGCCCAGGTGGACGTGATCTGGGTGCTGCGCGGGGAGCGCGACCTGTTGGAGGTGACACGCCAGCTGACCTTACCCGAAGGCAAGCTGTATGCCTGGGTGGCGACCGAATCAGGCCTGTCGCGCAAAGTTCGTCGCGTATTGCTCGATGAATTCGGGCTCGATGAGGCCTCGGTCAAAGCGGCAGGCTACTGGCGCATCGAAGGTTCGGACGAGCAATAACCCTGACACCGCGTGACGTCGAAGGGGTCGCAGCTATTCCCTTCGACGCCTCGACTTGTCGATCAGCAGGATCAACAACCCGATTGCGACGTACCCCGCCAGCACCCCGAACGCATTGATCAATGCGCTCGTCACTCCGAGCGTGCCGATGTCCAGAAATGGGTAGAGGTAATCGCCGAAGATGTCCCCGCGAAACAGTAAGTACGCAAAATACAGCGCCGGATAGAGCATCCACAGCAGCACGTGGTTCAGACGCAGCACGCCCCTCGCCTCGTACAGCCACCAATACACCAGAAACAGCAGCGGCATGACGTCGTGCAGCAACTCGTCAGCGACCCACTGCCAGCCCTGCGGGCTCCATAAATGGCGCAGCAGCAGGCTGTAAGCGACGCCGACCAGAAGAATGCTGGTGACGATACCGCCGCACACCACGGGGGATCTGAAGAAGCGATGACCCGCGCTGTGCCGGTCGGTGATCGCACACGTGAGCGCCACGGCGACCAGCGTGTTGGTCAGTACCGTGAAGAAACTGAAATAGCGCACCAGCCCGCCCATCACACTGGCGTCGTCAGTCCAGCGTCCCCACAGAATCAGATAAAGCTGCACGGCCAGCGCAAACCAGCCCAGTAGCGCAGCGGCGGTGGCATAGCGGCGCTGTCCCCGCGCCAGGTGCAGCGTTTGGCTTTCCATCCAGCGTCATTCCTGTGCGATCGAAGCGGAGTGAATCAGCCGCGTTTGGTGCGGGCCAGTTTCACGTAAAGGGCTTCGACCTTTTCCCGCGCCCAAGGTGTCTTGCGCAAGAAGGTCAGGCTCGACTTGATGCTCGGATCGCTCTTGAAGCAGCGAATATCGATGCGCTCGGCAAGGCCAGACCATTCGTAGTGCTCGACCAGCGCATTGAGGATCTGCTCCAGCGTCACGCCATGCAGCGGGTTGTTGTGGGGTGTGGTCATGCCAGGCCTTTTGCATTCGATGAGTGACAGGGTCGCGAGGTGCGCACCTTAACGGAGCAACCGGCAGGTGTGAAGAGACAGCTGACGTGCAGGAGCGGCCTTGTCCTCACAGGCCTGCGAAAGCGACGCCGGCGCCAGCCAACGAGCGCTGTAATCGTCGTTGGATTCCAAAATGATTGCAATTTTATTGTTATGTTATAACACTAACAGCTCGATCATTTTTCGAATCACTCCCTGACAAGGAACGCTGCATGTCCCGCCCATCCATTTTTCCGATCTGGCCTCTGACTCCGCTGGCCACCGCGCTGCTGCTGGCGTCACCCGCGAACGCCATAGAACTGGAGCAACAAACCATTACCGCCAATCCGCTAGGCAGCGATCAATTGGCGTCGCCCAGCACTGTGCTGACGAGCGACGAACTGACGCTGCAGCAAAAAGGCAGTCTGGGCGAGACGTTGAACAAACAGCCAGGCGTGTCTTCGTCGTATTTCGGACCGGGCGCAAGCCGACCGATCATTCGCGGCCTGGACGGTGACCGCATCCGTCTGCTGCGCAACGGCGTCGGCGCGCTGGACGCTTCATCGCTGTCCTACGATCACGCGGTTCCGCTGGACCCGGTCAACGTCGACCGTATCGAAATCGTCCGTGGCCCGGCCGCGCTTCTTTATGGCGGCAGCGCCATCGGTGGCGTGGTCAACACGTTCGACAACCGCATCCCCACCGAGGCCATCGAAGGCATTCATGGCGCAGGCGAACTGCGCTACGGCGGCGCCGACACCACGCGCAGCAGCGCAGGCAAACTCGAGGCGGGCAACGGCACGTTCGCCCTGCATCTGGACGCGAACGCTCGCGAGTTCAACGATCTGAAGATTCCGGGGTATGCCCGGACCGCCGATCAACGCGCCCGCGATCCGGATGGCGACGACAGGAAACATCGACTCGGCAACAGCGACGGGCGCCAGGACGGCGGGGCCATTGGCGGTGCGTACACGTGGGACGACGGTTATGCCGGGCTCTCCTACAGCAACTACGACGCCAACTACGGTTCGCCCGCCGAGCAGGACGTGCGGATTCGCATGAAGCAGGATCACTACGCCTTCGCCTCTGAGATCCGTAACCTCAGCGGTCCATTCAGCTCGGTGAAACTGGACGCCGGCTACACCGAATACAAACACATGGAAATCGAGGACGGCGAGGTCGGCACGACGTTCAAGAACAAGGGTTACGAAGCCCGCGTCGAAGCTCGGCACCAGCCGATCGGTCCGTTGAATGGCGTGATTGGCGCGCAGGTGACGCGCAGCGAATTCTCCGCCCTGGGCGAGGAAGCGTTCGTGCCGCAGACCGATACCGATGCCGGCGCGCTGTTCATTCTGGAAGAAATGCAGGCAACCGATCGCTTGAAACTGAGCCTGGGCGGGCGACTGGAGCACACCACCGTCGACCCGGACGGCAAAGGCAACGAGCGCTTCTCCGGCGCCGACAGTTCAAGCAGTTTCACGGCCGGCAGCGTGTCTTCCGGTGCGGTCTACACGTTGACGCCGGTCTGGTCGCTGGCGGCCACTCTGGGCTACACCGAACGTGCGCCGACCTTCTATGAGCTGTACGCCAACGGTGCTCATGTCGCCACCGGAACGTACGAAGTCGGCGATGCCGGTCTGTCGAAAGAAAAAGCCGTCTCCAGCGATCTGGCGCTGCGCTTCGACAACGGTACCCACAAAGGCAGCGTCGGCGTCTTCTATAGCCGCTTCTCCAACTACATCGGGCTGCTGGGGACAGGTCGCACCCTCAACGATGAGGGCGTCGAAGACCCGGACGGCATCCCCGAGTACGGGTATTCGGGCGTGCGCGCGCGGTTCGCGGGTTTCGAGGCGCAAGATCACTGGAAACTGGGCGAAAGCCGCTACGGAAGCTTCGCTCTCGAGCTGTCGGGGGATTACACCCGCGCGAAGAATCTCGACAGCGGCGAAGCATTGCCGCGCATCGCCCCACTTCGCCTGAACAGCGGGTTGCTGTGGGCGCTGGACAAGTGGCAAGCGCGTATCGATGTAGAGCACGCCGCGTCACAAGGGCGAGTGCCGGACAACGAAACCGGCACCGACGGCTATACCACCCTGGGCGCCAGTGCCGGATACACATTCGACGTCGGCGGCAGCCAATGGCTCGCTTTCGTCAACGGCGAGAACCTGACCAACCAGACCGTGCGCTACGCCAGCTCCATTCTGCGTGACATCGCTCCAGCGCAAGGTCGCAGTATCGAGGTCGGGCTCAGGACCACCTTCTGATCTGATTCGCTCATCCGGTCAGTCATTCGTACGCAGCGTGCAGGGGCCAGCCATCTGGTTCCTGCACAGGCGCAGCTACGAAGCGTTGCCGCCTTATCTGTACATCCTGCGCAACGGTCTCAACTTCCTGCCTCAACCGTCTCATCCTCCCGCAACAGACGAATCATGAAGGACAGCGCTGTCCCGATTTGGGCGGACTGTTGCGCAACCTGTAACTATTCTTGTCGCAAAAACCTCTTTTTTTAAAATCGTTAGCCCCCTATCATCGCGCCGCGTTGCCAGCTGAAACGTTTAATTTTTTGTCTGTCAAGTTTTGACACGCGGCTTATCGACGCAGCTCGCGCCTGTGCCGTCTCCCGATCACCAAAAAGAACACATCGCCCTATGCCTTCTCACTCCAAACGCTGCATCTGCATTCGTCCGCTTCGTCATCGCCATGCGCTGGGACTGGCCGCCTTGAGCCTCGCAACGAGCGCTCACGCTGCGCCCGCCTTCGACAGCCAATCGCCGTGGATGCTGGGGGACTGGGGCGGCAAACGCAGTGAGTTGTCGCAAGAAGGCTACGACTTCAAGCTCGATTCGGTCGTGGAAGTGGGCTCCAACCTGCATGGCGGTTACGACCACGACAAGGCCACCCGCTACAGCGATCAGTTCGCCCTCGGGGCGCACATGGATCTGCAGAAGATCCTTGGTTGGCAGGACGCCGAATTCCAGCTGACGCTGACCAACCGCAACGGCGACAACATCAGCAACGACCGTGTTGGCGATCCGCGCGTGGGCACGATTTCTTCCTCGCAGGAAGTCTGGGGCCGGGGCAATGTCACGCGCCTGACGGACATGTGGTATCAGCAGAAATTCTTCGACCGCTCGCTCAGCGTCAAAGTCGGCCGCTTCAACCCGGGCGAAGACTTCAACACCTTCCCGTGCGACTTCCAGAACCTGGCGCTGTGCGGTTCGCAAGTGGGCAACTGGGGCGGCGGTATCTGGTACAACTGGCCGATCAGCCAGTGGGCGATGCGCGTCAAATACGAGCTGAATCCGGAACTGTTCGTACAGATCGGGGCGTTCGAGCAGAACCCGTCGAATCTGGAAAACGACAACGCGTTCAAGCTAAGCGGCAGCGGCACCAAGGGCGCGGTACTGCCTGTGGAAGTCGTGTGGTCGCCGAAAGTCAACGGACTGCCGGGCGAATATCGGCTGGGTTACTACTACAGCACCGCCAGCAGCACGGATGTGGTCAAGGACAGCAACGGCGGTTACGCAGCCCGCAGCGGCGATGACTATGCGTCGTCGTCGAGCAAACACGGCATGTGGCTGACCCTGCGCCAGCAAGTCACCAGCCAGGCCAGCGATAACAGCCGCGGCCTGAGCCTGTTCGCCAACGCCACGCTGCACGACAAAAAGACCAACATGATCGACAACTTTGTCGCCCTCGGGGCCACGTACAAAGGTCCGTTCGACGCGCGTCCCGAAGATGACATCGGGGTTGGCATCAGTCGCATTCACGTCAATCCGGCGTATCGGAAGAACATCAATCTGAGTAACCAGGCCGCAGGCGTGTCGGACTACCACGACCCGGCCTTCCTGCCTGTGCAGGACACTGAATACAACGCTGAGGTGTATTACGGCGTGCACGTTACCGACTGGCTGACCGTGCGTCCCAACCTGCAATTCATCCGCCATCCGGGCGGCGTGAATCAGGTCGATGACGCGCTGGTTGCCGGCCTGAAGATTCAATCCTCGTTCTGATCGGCTTATTTGACCTTTCTGAATCTCGTTTCAGGAACTAGCTTCAATAAGACGGATTCAAAGGCCTCGAGCCGAAAGATTAAAAAGAACAAAGCGTCAACCACATAATCGTTACGGAGTACGACACTATGAGCACTGAAGGTGCTTTCGGTAAGGGTCGCCTGCTTCCGAGCTTGCTCGGACTGGTGATTCTGATCATGGGCCTGGCCTTGTTGGCCGGGGGTATCAAACTGCTGACGCTGGGCGGGTCGCTGTATTACCTGCTGGCCGGTATTGGCTTCATTGTCACTGGCGTCCTGCTGATCATGGCGCGTCGCGCCGCACTCGGTCTGTACGCACTGGTGCTGTTTGCCAGCACCGTGTGGGCCTTGTGGGAGGTCGGCCTGGACTGGTGGCAACTGGTGCCGCGTCTGGCCCTGCTGTTCGCCCTCGGCATCGTCATGTTGCTGCCGTGGTTCCGCCGCCCTGTGCTGCGTGGCCAGGCAGGCGGCATGGGCACTGGCGCACTGAGCGTGGCAGTCGTGCTGGCTGGCCTGGCGGCTCTGGCGAGCCAGTTCACCAACCCCGGTGAAATCAAAGGCCAACTGGACCGTGAAACCGCAGGCACCTCCAGTGCCGCGCCTGCCATGCCGGAAGGCGACTGGCAGTCGTACGGCCGCACGGCGTTCGGTGATCGCTACTCGCCGCTGGCGCAGATCACCCCGGACAACGTCAGCAAGCTGGTCCCTGCCTGGACCTACCGCACCGGCGACATTCCGGGGCCGAACGATCCAGGTGAAACCACTGCCGAGAACACGCCGCTGAAGGTCAACGGCATGCTCTACGTCTGTACTCCGCACAGCCAGGTGATTGCCCTGGATCCGGACACCGGCAAGGAAATCTGGCGCTTCGATCCGAAAATCAGCAGCGGCAAGGCGGCCAACTTCAAAGGCTGGGCGCACATGACCTGCCGTGGCGTGTCGTATCACGATGACGCCGCTTATGCTGCCGCCGCACCGACCGACGCTGCCGCTCCGGCGCAAAGCCCGGCCACGCCGGCCGTTGCCACCACCGGTAATGCCTGCCCGCGTCGCCTGTTCCTGCCGACCGCAGACACTCGTCTGATCGCACTGAACGCTGACACCGGCAAGGTCTGCGAAGACTTCGGCACCAACGGTTCGATCGACCTGAGCGCCAACATCGGTACGTACGCGCCAGGCGGTTACTACTCCACCTCGCCGCCTGCCGTGACCAAGGATCTGGTGGTCATCGGCGGTCACGTCACTGACAACGTCTCCACCGACGAACCGTCGGGCGTGATCCGTGCATTCGACGTCCACACCGGTCGGCTGGTCTGGAACTGGGACAGCGGCAACCCTGATGACACCACGCCGCTTGCGCCAGGCAAGACCTACACGCGCAACTCGCCCAACATGTGGTCGATGTTCAGCGTCGACGAGAAGCTGGGCATGCTCTACCTGCCGATGGGCAACCAGATGCCTGACCAGTGGGGCGGCAACCGTACGCCTGAGTCCGAGAAATTCAGCGCCGGCCTGGTCGCGCTGGACATCGCGACCGGCCACGTGAAGTGGAACTTCCAGTTCACTCACCATGACCTCTGGGACATGGATGTGGGCGGTCAGCCAACCCTGATGGACATGAAAACCGCTGACGGCGTGAAGCCGGCCGTGCTGGCGTCCACCAAGCAAGGCAGCATCTATGTGCTGGATCGCAGCAACGGCCAGCCGATCGTTCCGATCAACGAAGTACCGGTTCCCGGCGGCGCTGTCGCAGGCGACCACACTTCGCCGACTCAGCCTAAATCCGACCTGAACTTCATGCCGCCGCCGCTCAAGGAACGCGACATGTGGGGTGTCACCCCGTTCGATCAGATGCTGTGCCGGATCGACTTCAAGTCGCTGCGTTATGAAGGCCCGTTCACTCCGCCGTCGCTGCAAGGCTCGATCGTCTACCCGGGTAACTTCGGTGTGTTCGACTGGGGCGGCATTTCGGTCGACCCGGTGCGTCAGATCGCTTTCGTCAATCCGAGCTACATGGCGTTCCGCTCCAAGCTGGTTCCGGCTGCCGAAGTGGAAGGCGGCCCTGGTCGCAAGAGCGAAACCGAAGGTGTGCAGCCAAATAAAGGCGCGCCCTATGGCGTGATTCTCGAAGCGCTGCTGTCGCCGATGGGCCTGCCATGCCAGGCGCCAGCGTGGGGTTATGTGGCGGCCGTCGACCTGACCACCCACAAAACCATCTGGATGCACAAGAACGGCACCGTGCGTGACAGCTCGCCTGTTCCGCTGCCGCTGACCATGGGCGTTCCAAGCCTGGGCGGCACGTTCATCACTGCCAGCGGCGTATCGTTCCTGAGTGCAACGCTTGACCAGTACCTGCGTGCCTATGACGTGCGTAACGGCAAGCAATTGTGGGAAGGCCGTCTGCCAGCAGGCGCCCAGACCACACCGATGACCTACACCGGCAAGGACGGCAAGCAATACGTGCTGGTCGTTGCAGGCGGTCATGGATCGCTCGGCACCAAGCAGGGCGATTACGTGATGGCGTTCAAACTGCCGGACTGATCCGGTCAGCAGCCACGCAAAAGGCGGTCATCGCAGGATGACCGCCTTTTTTTGTGGGTGAAGAAACGCGTTCTACTTCTCGATCACTTCCCCACGCTGCGGCGCGAGCCGCGCGATCAGCCGGTTCTGCGCTGGCACGGGGATGTGCTGGTCGTCCATCGCGTCGATCAGGTTTTCCACCAGCGCGTTGAAATCACTGCGGCTGATGTTCAGGCCTTTGTGCGCCTCGACCAGGGTGTCGCCGGTGTAGGTGCACGGGCCACCGGCTTCGACGCAGAATTTCTCGACCAGTTTGTCACGCACCCGAACGATGTCGACTTTGGCGAAATACTTGTAAATCCGGTCGTCTTTGGCGATGTGCAGCAACATGCCTTCGACGATTTTCTGAATGCCGGCGCGCTGCCCCAGCTCCTGATACAGGCTGTCATCTTTGGGCGGCTGTTGCGCGCACCCGACCAGCAACGCCAGCGCCAACGCACTGATCCATCGAACGGGCCGCATCATCAGAAGCTCCCCTGTACGGACAGGTACGTGCCGTTCTGATTATCCAAGGTGGCGATTTCGCCCAGGTGCGCGTAAGCCAGCACCACCGAAATATGTTTGTTGGGGAACCAGCCGACGAACATGTCGACCCAGTCGCTTTCGCCTGCAAACGACAGGTTGTCCGGCTTTTCGCGGTAATCGACGCCAAGCGCCCAGTGCGGGTTGAACAGAATGGCCGCGCCGCCTTCTTTCAGCACGCTGCGGGTGTCCCGGCGGTCGCCACCGAAACCCAGCAGACCGGTTTCATTGGCGCGACTGTAACGCAGGCCGCCGTTGACCACGACGTTGTAGCCAAAGGCTGCGCCCATGAACAGACGGCTGGCGGTCAGGTAGCCCTCGACGTCCGAATCGCGTCTGGCGCCGACCAGACTGGGGATCAGGAAATCGTTCTGGTGCTTGTATTCAAGGCCTGCGGAGACTTGCGGCAACTGGTCGTAGATCAGGTCGCCGAACAGACGCACCTTCACCCCGAAAATGTCCTGAGTGAGGTTGTCCTCGGGCAGGCTCAGCTTGCTGACCAGAGAACCCAGATCGAAACGCTGATGGGCGTAGGAAAACTCGATGCGGTTAGCGTAGGACGCCGCTGCGCCGACCACGTCCAGCGTGTAGTCCGGCAGATTGACGTGGGTCGCGAAAGCGCTGCCACCCCACTCGCCCTTCTCGCCGTAACCGGCCAGGACGGCCCATGGAATGACGCCGCCGCCCGCGCCGCCTTCGATGCTGCTCGCACCGCCGGTCGCCACCAGACGACCCTGTTCGCCCCAGGCCAGTGGCGCGCCCGCGCTCACGCAGCCGCCGACCACACTTGCCAACACCAAAGGGCTGAAAACAGCCGAGAGACTACGTGCCATAACATTGACCAATCAGTGAACCATCAGGCTCGGTGAAGTGTGCGACTTGGCGATCCATGCCTCGAACGCGACCGCATTGAGCGGCCGGCTGATGAGGTAGCCCTGCGCGGTATCGCAGTGCCAGCGCTCCAACAGACGCAGACTGTGTTCGTATTCAACGCCCTCGGCGACCACCTTCAAGCCCAGGTTGTGGCTCATTTCGATGGTCGATCGAACAATCACCGCGTCCTCACTGGTTTCGTCCAGATTGCGCACGAATGATTGATCGATCTTCAATTCCTGCACCGGCAGGCGCTTGAGGTGCGCCAGCGACGAATAACCGGTGCCGAAGTCATCTACCGACAGGCTGATGCCGCACTCACGCAAGCGGTTGAGCACGTTGAGGGACTGCTCGGGCTCGCGCATCACGGCGCTTTCGGTGATCTCGAATATCAGTTGTTCGGCGGGCACGCGGTACAGCTTGAGCAGATCCGCCACACGGTCGGGCAAATCGCCACCGAGCAGGTCGTCGGCCGAGATATTCACCGATAGCTGAACATGCAGACCGCGGCGAGCCCATTCAGCCAACTGGCGCATCGATTCCTCGATGACCCAATTGGTGAGGATCTGAATGCTGCCGGTGCGCTCGGCGAGCACGATGAACTCGGCAGGCGAGACATTGCCGAATTGCGGGTGCTGCCAGCGCAGCAGCGCCTCGGCCTGACGCACGCCGCCATTGCGGATGTCGAGTTTGGGTTGGTAATGCAGGATCAGCTCGCCATTGCGAGCGGCGTGCCGCAGGTCGCGGATCAGGCTGATCTGCCGCTGGTGAGCCAGATCGCGTCCGTCTTCGTAGACTTGCAGGCGCCCCGGCATCTGCACCGCGTCCTGGCGGGCAATGGAGGCGCGCTGAAGCAATTCGGACGCCGAATCGCCGTTGGCCGGGTACACCGCGATACCGATGCAGGCATCCATGGCGATGTCGTGTTCGCCGATGCGCTGGGGTTTGAGCAACAGGCGCTGCAGACGGTCGGCCACTGCCACGGCGGCGTCGGTGCCGGCGTTGTGCACCAACAGCAGGAATTCGTTGCCGGAAAGGCGCGCAACGGTGTCACCGGGACGCAGCGGCAATAACAGCTGTTCGCCGACAATCTGCAGCAACTGCTCGACGCCCTCAGGACCGATGCTGTCATTGATCGCCCGGAAATTGTCGATCCCCAGATACAGCAAGGCCACGGCACGCTTGGCCGCAATCGCACTGCCCAGACGCTCCATCACCAGCGCCCGGTTGGGCAGACCGGTCAGCCCGTCGTGCAGCGCATTGTGTGCCAGTTGCTGTTCGCGCTCGGCGATGCCGCTCTGCATCGAGTTGATTGCACCGGCCAGCAGACCCAACTCATCGCTGCGCGCCAGCACCACCGGCGTGCTGTAGTCGCCGTCGCCGATGCGCTGGGCCGCCTGGGCCAGTTCGCGCACCGGCAACGACACACTGCGCGCCAGCAACAACGTGCCGATCAATGAACCGGCGAGCGCCACCAGAGTGATCCAGAACAGCTTCTCGTCCAGAGGCGCGAATGCTTGCATGGCCTGATCCAGCGGGCTTTGCAGCAACGCCACGACTTCGCCGTCGATGTCACTGATGCTCCCCAGCCTCAGGGTTTTGCTCAGAAAGCTCAGGCTCTGGTGCTCGGTCATCTGCATGTGATCGCTGGACGTGCTCATCATGACGCCGCGCAGACTTTCGAACAGCGCTTCGGGCTGCGTGCTGATAATCTGTCCCGGCAAACGATGCACGACCGACAGGAACGACACCTGCAAACCACTGAGCGAACGAAGTTCCTGCGCCAGGTCGTTGTCCATGCTGAACCCCATGACCACGCGCGCAATCGGCAGCGGCGCCATCACTGTGCTGTCGACCAGCAAGTGCGGCTGACCCTGCAACGGCACGATCAGCATCGACTGGTTTTTGCCCTTCAGGTCGCGCAGCGCCTGGATGTACGGAAAAGGCGTGCCTTCGGGAATCTGCGCCACGGTGCTGGCGAGCACGGTCCCGTCCATGCCCAGCAGGAACATGTCAGTGGCATTGATGCGCGCGCCGTGATTGAGCAGCACCGAACGAATGGTCGCCGAGTCGGCAGACGCGACGGCGTCCCGAAACCCGAAATCGGCGGCCAGCAGCTGCACCGCGTCGCGCAGACGCTTGCCGCGCATCTCCAGCAAGCCTTCGAATACCCGCGTACCCACTTCCAGCTGCGCTTGAGCCTGCTGGCGCACAGCATCCTGCGTCGCGGCCTTGACGGCCAGAAACACCGCGACGACAACGATCAACAGCAGCATGATCAGCACGCCGGCAATGCGTGCCTGGAAGCTAGTTCGCAGTTTCATTCATGGGCGGCTTTGTGAAAGGCGTCGCCGAACGCACTGGAAGGCGGCGCTGCGGGCATGTCGTCACCCTTGGGCTGCACGGCAACGCTGAAACGCTGGCGCAGGCCCGAGGCCGGAATGTCGAACTCGCCTCCGGACACCGGCTGCATGTCAGGCGCAAGCGGATGCCACAGGGTTGCCGAATAGTGGCCCGCCGGCAGTTGATCCAGCGTCAGCGTCCCTTTGTCGTCGCTCACCCCGAACCAGGGGTCGTCGGTGACGTAGACGTAGCCCAGCATCCAGTCATGAATGTTGCAGCCGAGCACCACGACGCCGGGTTTGTCGAACAGGACAGGATCCGACGGCGTGCCGCCATAAAGGCGCAACTCGAAACGCTTGGGCGTCGAAAAGGAGTACACCTGATGACGTATGTTGTCGCTGTTCGGAAACTTGATCTGCGTCCCGGTGCGCACGGCCAGGACATGTGGCGCAAAACGCTGGTCGCGCTGATCCATGTCGGCCCTGAACGCGGGCTCTGCTCTGGGTGACGGTCCTTGCAGGGTCAGCACGGCGTCAGTCAACGGCTTGCCCTGCCCGTCGACGAACTCGGCGGTCAGTGTAGCGGCGCTGACGGCAGACCCGAACAGGACAGATGCGGTCACCAGCAGTGAAGGAAGGACAGGGTTCATAAAGATGTTCCAGAACGGCGTAGTCGGTAAAAAAAGCGCCGGCCCTGGCAAGTGTTGGAGCGTCCCGCGCAGATTAACCGCCACCCGACGGAAGATCACGCATTAAAAGCAGGCATAAGGCCATCACTCTGAAACCACCGACGAAAGGCACACAGGCACTCTCTTCTCTTATATCGGCGTCGTTATTCAATGCTATCGACCGCTCCTATTGAAACCTGAGCCCGACTGCCCCATCTAAGCCTCATCTCCATTTATGCAGGTGCCCCATGAGCGACCAGCAAACCGACTCAACACACGCGCAACACGACGACGAGCACGAACACGAAGTCATTGGTTCAGACAGAAAAAGTCTCGCTCTGCCCGGTCAGAACCTGCCGGACCAGGTCTACATCATTCCGATCCACAACCGTCCCTTCTTCCCGGCGCAGGTCCTGCCGGTCATCGTCAACGAAGATCCGTGGGCCGAAACGCTGGAACTGGTGAGCAAGTCCGACCACCACTCGCTGGCGCTGTTCTTCATGGACACGCCACCCGATGACCCTCGCCACTTCGATACCAAGGCGCTGCCTGAATACGGCACGCTGGTGAAGGTTCATCACGCCAGCCGTGAAAACGGCAAGCTGCAATTCGTGGCCCAGGGCCTGAGCCGTGTGCGCATCAAGACCTGGCTCAAGCACCATCGCCCGCCGTTCCTGGTGGAAGTCGAATACCCGCATCAGCCCAACGAGCCGACCGATGAGGTCAAGGCTTATGGCATGGCGCTGATTAATGCGATCAAAGAACTGCTGCCGCTCAACCCGCTGTACAGCGAGGAGTTGAAGAACTACCTCAACCGCTTCAGCCCCAACGATCCTTCGCCGTTGACCGATTTCGCTGCCGCCCTGACCTCGGCCACAGGCGTCGAGTTGCAGGAAGTCCTCGACTGCGTGCCTGTGCTCAAGCGCATGGAAAAAGTGCTGCCGATGCTGCGCAAGGAAGTCGAGGTTGCGCGCCTTCAGAAAGAAATCTCCGCCGAAGTGAACCGCAAGATCGGCGAGCATCAGCGCGAGTTCTTCCTCAAGGAGCAGCTCAAGGTCATCCAGCAGGAGCTGGGCCTGACCAAAGACGATCGCAGTGCCGACATCGAACAGTTCGAGGAACGTCTCGAAGGCAAGGTGTTGCCGCCGCAAGCGCGTAAACGTATCGATGAAGAGATCAACAAACTCTCGGTGCTGGAAACCGGCTCGCCGGAGTACGCCGTCACGCGCAACTACCTGGACTGGGCCAGCTCGGTGCCGTGGGGCGTGTATGGCGAAGACAAGCTCGACCTCAAGCATGCGCGCAAAGTGCTTGATCAGCACCACGCCGGGCTCGACGACATCAAGAGCCGCATTCTGGAATTCCTTGCCGTGGGCGCCTACAAAGGCGAGATCTCCGGCTCCATCGTGCTGCTGGTGGGCCCGCCGGGTGTGGGCAAGACCAGCGTCGGCAAGTCCATCGCCGAATCCCTGGGTCGTCCTTTCTACCGTTTCAGCGTCGGCGGCATGCGTGACGAGGCCGAGATCAAGGGCCACCGTCGCACCTACATCGGCGCCCAACCGGGCAAGCTGGTGCAGGCGCTCAAGGACATGGAAGTGATGAACCCGGTCATCATGCTCGACGAGATCGACAAGATGGGCCAGAGCTATCAGGGCGACCCGGCCTCGGCGCTGCTGGAAACCCTCGATCCGGAGCAGAACGTCGAATTCCTCGACCACTATCTGGACCTGCGTCTGGACCTGTCGAAGGTGCTGTTCGTCTGCACCGCCAACACACTGGACTCGATTCCAGGCCCGCTCCTGGACCGTATGGAAGTGATTCGCCTGTCGGGCTACATCACCGAGGAAAAACTCGCGATTGCCAAGCGTCACCTGTGGCCCAAGCAGCTGGACAAGGCGGGTGTGTCGAAAAACAGTCTGACCATCAGCGACAGCGCATTGCGTGCGGTCATCGAAGGTTATGCGCGTGAGGCCGGCGTGCGGCAGCTGGAAAAGCAGCTGGGCAAACTGGTGCGCAAGGCGGTGGTCAAGTTGCTCGACAACCCGGAAACCGTTGTCAAGATCGGCCCTAAAGACCTCGAAGCGTCCCTTGGCATGCCGGTCTTCCGCAGCGAGCAAGTGTTGTCCGGCACCGGCGTCATCACCGGACTGGCCTGGACCAGCATGGGCGGCGCCACGCTGCCGATCGAAGCCACGCGAATTCACACACACAACCGTGGTTTCAAGCTCACCGGTCAGCTGGGCGATGTGATGAAGGAATCGGCCGAAATCGCCTACAGCTACGTCAGCTCCAATCTGGCGAAGTTCGGGGGCGACAAGGGTTTCTTCGATGAAGCCTTCGTCCACCTTCACGTTCCGGAAGGCGCGACGCCGAAAGACGGCCCGAGTGCTGGCGTGACCATGGCCAGCGCCCTGCTCTCACTGGCTCGTAATCAGGCGCCGAAAAAAGGTGTCGCCATGACCGGCGAACTGACGCTGACCGGGCACGTGCTGCCTATTGGCGGCGTGCGCGAAAAAGTCATCGCGGCCAGACGGCAGAAAATCTTCGAGCTGATCCTGCCTGAACCGAACCGCGGCAACTTCGAGGAGCTTCCGGATTACCTCAAAGAAGGCCTGACCGTGCACTTCGCCAAGCGCTTCTCGGACGTGGCGAAGGTGCTGTTCTAAGCACGCGCCACTCGCTCGATGCCCTGCAGGACGCTCACTCCTGCAGGGATCACCGGGCATTCCCGAATTCTCCTCCCAGACACGAACCCTGTAGGAGCGCGCTTGCCCGCGAAGACTGAATTCCAGACGCTGCATCCCCACGGCATTCACTGGCCTCTTCCCGGCTAAAGCCGGTCCTACAGACGTTGCAAGTTTGTCGTAGGACCGGCTTTAGCCCGGAAGGCGTTGGGTGTTACGCGTTGATCGAAGACGGCGTTAAAGGCAGTTGGCTCACTTCTACAGGGTTTCACTCCCGCATTCTTCGGTTATGCTCCCCTCACATTGCCCACGACCGGAGCCTCCATGACCCGTGCCCGCCTCCTCGTTCCGCTGAGCCTTGCCCTGCTGGCCGCCTGCGCCCAGCAACCGAAACAAATCGTGTCTCTCGAAGATCAAAAAGACTGCCCGATCACCCTCAAGACCGGCCAGACCCTGATGCTTATGTTGCCCAGCAACCCCACCACCGGGCACCGCTGGCTGATGCAGAATCCCGCGCCGTCGATCCTCAATGCCCTGGGCCCGGAAGTGTTCAACGCGCCGGAAGACGTCGGTCTGGTCGGCACCTCGGGCCAGTCCGTCTGGCGCTACAAAGCCGCGGCGGCAGGCAGCGGTCACCTGATGATGGTCTATCAGCAACCGTGGGCGCCGGAAGTCGCGCCTGAACGCACGTTCGATTGCGCGATCACCGTGCAGTAACACGGCAGCGCTCACCCGCGACACCTGCCAGCTCAAACGTCCGGATCAGATGAGGTTTCGGCATTGCCACACAATTGGCTAAAATGCCGCACTTTTCGCCTCGTCCCCCGGAATCGCCGTGAGCCAAGAACCCGACCGCCTATTCGCCCAGCCGCTGGCCCAGGTGCCCGACTTCGCTTTCAACGAGGACGTGGTGCGGGTCTTTCCGGACATGATCAAACGTTCGGTGCCGGGTTACCCAACCATCGTCGAGAATCTTGGCGTGCTCGCGGCGCAGTTCGCGCAGCCGCACAGCGTCTTGTATGACCTGGGCAGCTCGCTTGGCGCAGTCACTCAGGCGCTGCGCCGACACGTGCGCACCGAGGACTGCCGGGTGATCGCGATCGACAACTCCTCGGCGATGGTCGAGCGTTGCCGCGAATACCTCAACGCGCAGGACTCGATGTTTCAGGAGTTGCTGCCGGTCGAGGTGATCGAAGGCGATATTCTGGCTCTGGAATTTCAGCCTGCCTCGGTCGTCGCGCTGAACTTCACGCTGCAATTCATTGCGCCCGATCAGCGTCTGGCGCTGCTCGGCCGGATTCGCCAGTCGCTGCTGCCCGGGGGTGCCTTGATCCTCTCGGAGAAGCTGCGCTTTGATGATGACGGCGAACAGGCCCTGCTCACTGAGCTGCACGTGGCGTTCAAACGCGCCAACGGCTACAGCGAGCTGGAGATCGCCCAAAAGCGCAGCGCCATCGAAAACGTGATGAAGCCCGACAGCCTCGAGCAACACCGCGAACGCCTCCTCGCGGCCGGTTTCAGTAAAGTCGTGCCTTGGTTCCAGTGTCTTAATTTTGCCTCGTTGATTGCCCTGCCATGATTGATCTTGCCCCACTGGTTCGCCGTCTGGCGGGCACCCCTCTGTACACCTGGGCCCAAGGCCTGCAGGCGCAACTCGATGCGAAGCTTGAAAAGGGCCATGGCGACCTCGATCGCTGGCAGGGTGCGCTCAATGCACTGCCTGATCTCACGCCAAGCCGCGTCGAGCTCAAGGACGACTTCATTCTCGACGCCGAATGCGATGACGCCACGCGCGAACAGACACGCGCCGCACTGATGGGCCTGTCGCCCTGGCGCAAGGGCCCGTTCGATGTGTTCGGCGTCCACGTCGACACCGAATGGCGTTCGGACTGGAAATGGTCGCGAGTCTCCCCGCATCTGGATTTGAAAGGCAAACGCGTACTGGATGTCGGCTGCGGCAACGGCTATTACCAGTGGCGCATGCTGGGCGCTGGCGCCGACAGCGTCATCGGCGTGGATCCCAACTGGCTGTTCTTCTGCCAGTTCCAGGCCATGCAGCGCTATCTGCCGGACCTGCCGGCCTGGCACCTGCCGTTCACGCTCGAAGATTTGCCTGCGCGACTGGAGGGTTTCGATACCGTTTTTTCGATGGGTGTGCTGTACCACCGCAAATCGCCCATCGATCACTTGCTGGCACTGAAGGACTGCCTGGTCAAAGGCGGCGAACTGGTCCTGGAAACCATGGTGGTGGAAGGCGATGCGCAGCAGGTGCTGGTGCCGGAAGACCGTTACTCACAGATGCGCAACGTCTGGTTTCTGCCCTCCGTACCGGCCCTGGAACTGTGGTTGCGCCGCGCCGGGTTCGTCGACGTGCGCTGTGTCGACGTCAGCACCACGACGATCGAGGAACAGCGCAGCACCGAATGGATGCGTTACCAGTCGCTGAGCGACTTCCTCGATCCGGCCGACCACAGTAAAACCGTAGAAGGACTGCCCGCGCCACGTCGTGCGGTGATCGTCGGTCGCAAAGCCTGATCACAAAACAGCGGTCATGACCCTCCGCGCCCCCTGTAGGAGTGAGCTTGCTCGCGATCCGCAGTGAGCCAGCCATGCGATTGTCTTATGACACCCCGCAATCGCGAGCAAGCTCACTCCTACAAGGTGCCCACAGCTTCAGCCCTTGGCCGCCGCCAGAATCAACGCCTTCATCTCCGACACCGCCGACTTGAAGCCGACGAACAGGGCATGCGCCACCAGCGCATGACCGATGTTCAGCTCGTTGATCCCCTTGATCGCGGCCACGGCTTCGACGTTGTGGTAATGCAGACCATGACCGGCGTTGACGATCAGGCCCTGGCCCAGCCCGAAGGCGACACCATCGGCAATCCGCTTGAGTTCCAGCGCCACTTCGGTCGGGGTTTCGGCATCGGCGTAGCGACCGGTGTGCAGCTCGATGGCCGGTGCGCCCACCCGCGCCGATGCTTCGATCTGGCGCTCGTCGGCGTCGATGAACAGCGACACTTCGCTGCCGATGGCCGAAAGCCGCTCAACCGCTGCTTTGATCCGCGCTTCCTGCCCCGCCACATCGAGACCACCTTCGGTGGTCAATTCCTGCCGCGTTTCCGGCACCAGACAGATATGCGCCGGGCGAATACGCTCGGCGAACGCCATCATCTCTTCGGTAATGCCCATTTCGAAATTCATGCGGGTCTGAAGCACGTCCTTGAGCAACAGCACATCGCGCTCCTGAATGTGGCGACGGTCCTCGCGCAAGTGAACAGTGATGCCATCGGCACCGGCTTCTTCAGCGTCCAGCGCGGCCTTTACCGGGTCGGGATAGCGAGTACCGCGGGCCTGACGCAGGGTGGCAACGTGGTCGATGTTGACGCCGAGCAGAATTCGGGTGCTGTGGGTCACGGGTCTCTCCTGAAACTTGATCTGAACAGGCGATTGACGCCTGCGACGGTTTTATCGATTAAGGCTTGCGGAACAATTCACGGCTGACCAGCGGGCGCCCTCCCAGATGGACCGCCAAGGCCTGACGCATCAAGCGCTTGGCTGCCGAAAGCGCGCCGGGCGCGGTCCAGTCGGCTTCTGACATCGCCAGCAGTTCGGCGCCCTGAAACAGCCCCGGCTGAAAGAGATACACCCGCTCCAGCCCAGCGTCTACCTGCAACCGGTACATGCCGTCGCCAGACAACGGGTCGCCGTTCAAGTCCGCATCGAGGGCGAAACCGTAACCCAGGTCGTCCAGCAGACGCCACTCGAACGAGCGCAACAAGGGTTCCAGCGCGCGCCCTTCGGCGAGCGCCAACAGCGTTGCGGCGTAATGGTCGAAAACACCTGGATGCGGGTCTTCGGCGGGAAGCAGACGGATCAACAGCTCATTGAGATAAAGGCCGCTGAACAACGCCTCGCCTTCGAGCCAGGCGGCGATGCCCGCGCTTTCCATCCGGCCAACGTTCTTCAGCTCGCCCTTGCCCCGAAATTCGACTTCAAGTGGCACGAACGGACGCGCCAGAGAACCTGCCTTGCCACGGGCACTGCGCAGCACGGCACGCAGACGTCCCTGCGGGGTCAGGAAATCAACCAGCGCACTGTTTTCGCGGTACGCCCGGCTGTGCAGAACGTAGGCAAGCTGGCCGACGGGAGGCGTTTGCGACATTGCGATCTCAATGAAAGAACGGGTCTTACAGGCAATCCAGAAAACAGTGTGGGAAAAACCACTGTGGGAGCGAGCTTGCTGGCGAAAGCGGCGTATCAGTCAACATCAATGCTGAGTGCTACACCTCATTCGCGAGCACGCTCGCTCCCACAGTCGGCCGGCGTATTGCCTGATTTTACAGGTCGCCGTATCCCAACGAACGCAGCGCGCGCTCGTCGTCGGACCAACCACCCTTGACCTTCACCCACAGGTTGAGCATGACCTTGGAGTCGAACAGCACTTCCATGTCACGGCGCGCATCGGAGCCGATGCGCTTGATGCGCTCGCCCTTGTCGCCAATGATGATTTTCTTCTGCCCGTCACGTTCGACGAGGATCAGCGCATGGATGTGCAGCGTCTTGCCCTGCTGTTTGAACTCTTCGATCTCGACCGTGATCTGGTACGGAAGCTCAGCACCCAGCTGACGCATGATCTTCTCGCGCACCAGCTCGGCAGCGAGGAAACGGCTGCTGCGGTCGGTGATCTGATCTTCCGGGAAGAAGTGATCGTTTTCGGGCAACTGCTCGGCGATGACCTTTTCCAGGGCCTCAAGGTTATGCCCCTGCTGAGCGGAAACCGGAATGATCTGCGCGTTCGGCAGCTGTTCCTGCAGCCACGACAGGTGCGGCATCAGTTCGGACTTGTCTTCGATGCGGTCGGTCTTGTTCAGTGCCACGATCAGCGGACCGGTGACGTACTGCACGCGCTCCAGCACCATCTGGTCTTCTTCGGTCCATTTGGTGCGATCGACCACGAAGATCACCACGTCGACGTCTTTCAACGCTGCCGAGGCCGTCTTGTTCATGTAGCGGTTGAGCGCTTTGTCGCTGCCCTTGTGCATGCCCGGCGTGTCGACGTAGATCGCCTGCACGTCGCCTTCGGTCTTGATGCCCAGCATGTTGTGACGCGTGGTCTGGGGCTTGCGCGATGTGATCGCCAGTTTCTGCCCGAGGATGTGGTTCAACAGCGTCGACTTGCCCACGTTTGGCCGGCCGACGATGGCGACATAGCCACAGCGTGTTGCAGTTGAATCAGTCATTGCCATTCTCCACACCCAGGGCGATAAGGGCTGCGGCCGCGGCTACCTGTTCGGCAATGCGACGGCTGACGCCCTGTCCCCGGCTTTTTTCGTTCAAGAGGGTGATTTCGCATTCGACGAAAAACGTTCGGCAATGCGGCTCGCCCTGAATGTCCACTACTTCGTAACGCGGTAATTCACAGGCGCGCGACTGCAGGAATTCCTGCAGACGGGTCTTCGGGTCCTTGTTGGTGTCGACCAGCGTCAAGCTGTCGAACTCGCTCGCCAGCCACGCCAGCACGCGATCACGCGCGGTTTCCATGCCTGAGTCGAGGTAAATCGCCCCGATCAAGGCTTCAAGCGCATCGGCCAGAATCGACTCGCGACGAAAACCACCGCTTTTCAGCTCACCCGAACCCAGACGAAGGTATTCGCCCAGGTCGAAACCGCGCGCCAGCAGCGCCAGGGTCTCGCCTTTCACCAGACGGGCGCGCAGTCGCGACAATTGACCTTCGCGCGCCTGCGGAAAGCGCTCGAACAGCGCTTCGCCGGCGACGAAGTTCAGAATGGCATCACCGAGGAATTCCAGACGCTCATTGTTGCGACCGGCAAAACTGCGGTGGGTCAGGGCCAGAACCATCAGTTCCTGGTCTTTGAAGGTATAGCCGAGCTGGCGCTCCAGGCGACTCAATGACACGCTCACGGTTTACCCACGCTGAATTCGTGGTCGAACCTGACCACCAGATCGATGTTCTGGATCAGTGGCTCACGCTGCTCGTATTTCAAATGGGCGAGGAACCTGTTGTTCTCCGTCGTCACACTTAACGCCTTCTTCAAATCGACATCCCGAATATTGTTGACCTGCATGCCTTTGGCGACATAACTGTAGAAATCGTCGCTGTCACTGATATCGCCGCCCCGGTCCGTGCCCGCGGCCTCGATGATTTTCTTCAACGACAGATAATCCAGATAATGCGGCACCAGTTTGGCTGCGGTACTCCCGACAAACGCCAGAACCGCCAGCAACACCAGCCAGCCAACGAATGACAAACCTCTTTGCGATCTGGCAGAACTCATGTTTGCCCTCAAGAATAGTCCTTCCCTGCTGCCTGCACGTTCAGCTACGCAACATAGCCCGCCGAAATGACATACGGCGCTGCATCTGGCAGCGCCGCATCGGTTACTTGATCAGGCCAACCCGCGAGAAATTAGGCAGGTGGCTGAGTTTCGGTTCGGGCCAGCTCATCCACACCGCGAAGGCCTTGCCGACGATATTCCGATCCGGAACCATGCCCAGTTCGTCTTTGGGGATGTTGGGATCATCCCAATAGCGGCTGTCATTGGAGTTGTCGCGGTTGTCGCCCATCATGAAGTAGTGACCGGCCGGCACCGTCCATTCGTGATCGGGTGGCGCGCGATAGCGGCTCATTTCCTGACGAATCTGGTGCTCAACCTCGCCCAGCTTCTCGTTGTACAGCTCGGCGCTGCCCAGCGTTCCAGGCTCCGAGCCAATCAACTGCTTGGCGACCAGTTGGCCGTTGATGAACAACTGCTTGTCATTGGTGTAGCGAATGACATCGCCCGGCAGACCGACCACACGCTTGATGTAATTGACGTTCGGATCGCTTGGGTAGCGGAACACCATCACGTCGCCGCGCTGCGGATCGCCGACGGGAATGACCTTCAGGTCGATCACCGGCAGACGAATGCCGTAGGAAAACTTGTTGACCAGAATGAAATCACCCACGTCCAGCGTCGGCTTCATCGATCCCGAAGGAATCTGGAACGGCTCGACCAGAAACGAGCGCAGGACCAGCACGATGAACAACACGGGAAAGAACGACTTGCCGTATTCGACCAGCAGAGGTTCCTTGTTCAACTGCTCCACGACGGCGACGTCCGGCTGGCTGACGCTGCCTTCGTAATTCGCTATCGCGGTGCGGCGACGGGGCGCCAGTATGATCAGATCGAACAAGGCCAGCAAACCGCAGACAAACACGGCGACGACCAGCAACAGCGGGAAATTTAGTGACATAGGGCCTGACTATTCCAACCTGAGCACTGCAAGGAAAGCTTCTTGTGGAATCTCCACGTTGCCGACCTGCTTCATGCGTTTCTTACCGGCCTTCTGCTTTTCAAGCAGCTTGCGCTTACGGCTCACGTCGCCACCGTAACATTTGGCCAGTACGTTCTTTCTGAGGGCCTTGACGGTTGTACGCGCGATAATCTGGCCACCGATGGCAGCCTGAATAGCCACGTCGAACATCTGACGAGGGATCAGTTCTTTCATCTTTTCGGTCAACGCCCGGCCTTTATAGGCCGCGTTGTCACGGTGCACGATCAGCGCGAGCGCATCGACCTTGTCACCGTTGATCAATACATCGAGCTTGACCAGGTTTGCCGACTGGTAACGATCGAAATGATAGTCCAGCGACGCATAACCGCGACTGGTGGACTTCAAACGGTCAAAGAAGTCCAGCACCACTTCGTTCATCGGCAGGTCGTAAGTCACTTGAACCTGGGTACCGAGGAACAGCATGTCGTGCTGAATGCCGCGTTTCTCGATGCACAGCGTAATGACGTTGCCCAGATGCTCTTGAGGCACAAGGATGTTGGCGCGCACGATAGGCTCGCGCATGTCCTCGATCGTCGAGAGATCCGGCAGCTTCGACGGGTTGTCGACGTAAATGGTTTCGCCGGTCTTGAGCAACAGCTCGAAAATGACCGTAGGCGCCGTGGTGATCAGGTCAAGGTCGTACTCGCGCTCGAGACGTTCCTGGATGATCTCCATGTGGAGCATGCCCAGGAAGCCGCAGCGGAAGCCGAAGCCCAGTGCATCGGAGCTTTCAGGCAGGTACTGCAGCGACGAGTCGTTCAGCGTCAGCTTCTGCAGTGCATCGCGGAAGTCTTCGAAATCGTCGGAGCTGACCGGGAACAGACCGGCATAGACCTGCGGCTGAATGCGTTTGAAACCGGGCAGCACTTCAACGTCTGGCGTCGAGCTGAGGGTCAGCGTGTCACCGACCGGCGCACCATGAATGTCCTTGATGCCGGCGATGATGAAGCCCACTTCGCCCGCTTTCAGGTCAGCGGTCGCGGTGTGCTTGGGGTTGAATACGCCGACGCTGTCCACCAGATGAATCTTGCCGGTGGACTTGACGAGAATCTTGTCGCCCTTCTTGACGCGGCCATGACGCACGCGCACCAGGGAGACGACGCCCAGATAATTGTCGAACCAGGAGTCGATGATCAGCGCCTGCAAGGGATCTTCGATGTTACCGGTCGGCGCCGGAATGGTCTGAACCAGACGCTCCAGGACCTCATCCACGCCCATGCCGCTCTTGGCGCTGCAGGCCACGGCGTCGGTGGCGTCGATGCCGATGATTTTCTCGATTTCTTCCTTCACACGGTCCGGATCGGCCTGCGGAAGGTCCATCTTGTTCAGGACCGGCATGACCTCCAGGCCCTGCTCGATGGCCGTGTAGCAGTTGGCGACGGACTGCGCTTCGACGCCCTGACCGGCATCAACCACCAGCAGCGCACCTTCGCACGCGGCCAGCGACCGGCTGACTTCATAGGTGAAGTCAACGTGGCCGGGCGTATCGATGAAGTTCAGCTGGTAAGTGATGCCGTCCTTCGCCTTGTAATAAAGGGTGACGCTGTGGGCCTTGATCGTGATACCGCGCTCACGCTCCAGGTCCATGGAGTCAAGCACCTGCGCTTCCATTTCGCGCTCGGTCAGGCCGCCGCACATTTGAATGAAACGGTCAGCCAGCGTCGACTTGCCATGGTCAATGTGGGCGATGATGGAGAAATTGCGGATATGACTCAAATCACTCACGGATCAACACTCGAAAAAGGTTGCAGGCAGACTGCCCGCCGAAAAATAGCCGGGAATTGTACCTGAAGGAAGCCTGAGGCGTCACGTTCACACGCGAAGCCGGACGGCCACAAGCCCTCCGCGCACAAAAAAAGGAGCGGTCTGACCGCTCCTTTTTCTATTTCCGACGCTTATTCGGCCAGTTTGAACGTGATGAACGTCGCACGTCCCTGACGCAGGACCCGCATCGACACCGAACGGTTCTTCGGCAGGCCTTTGGCAACCTCGGTAAACTGCCGGGCCGAGGTGATCGCCTGATTGTTAAGATGCGTGATCACGTCACCGGTCTGCAGACCGATCAGCGAAGCCGGACCGTCCTGCACGTCCTTTATGACGACGCCGCCTTTGAGGTCGAGCGACTTCAACTGCTCGGCGGTCAGATCCGTTACCGAGACGCCCAGCCGATTGCTGTTGCGCTCGACGCCGGCATCGGCTGCGCCCATCTCTTCGCCTTCCGCCGGCAATGCACCCACGGTCACCGTGAGCTTCTGACGCTTGCCGTCGCGAATCACTTCCAGCTCGGCTTTGCTGCCGTCTTTCAGGTTGCCGATCAAGTGCGGCAGATCAGCGGACATGATGATCGGCGTGCCATTGGCACTGAGGATCACATCACCCACTTGCAGACCGCCCTTCGCTGCCGGACCGTCCTCGAGAACCTGCGCGACCAGCGCCCCGGCAGGCTTGTCCAGACCGAACGACTCAGCCAGATCCTTGTTCACTTCCTGGATGACCACACCGAGCCAGCCGCGGTTGACCTTGCCATTAGCCTTGAGCTGGTTGGCCACGTCCATGGCCACGTCGATCGGGATCGCGAACGACAGCCCCATGAAACCACCGGAACGGGTGAAGATCTGCGAGTTGATGCCCACGACTTCACCCGCCATGTTGAACAGCGGACCACCGGAGTTGCCCGGGTTGATCGCCACGTCGGTCTGGATGAACGGCACATAAGTGTCATTCGGCAGGCTGCGGCCCTTGGCGCTGACGATGCCTTTGGTCACCGAATGGTCAAAGCCGAATGGCGAGCCAATGGCCAGTACCCACTCACCCACCTTCAGCTTGTCTGAATTACCCAGCTTCACAGTGGGAAGGTCTTTACCATCGATCTTGAGAACCGCGACGTCGGTGCGCGGATCGGTGCCGATCAGCTTGGCCTTCATCTCGCTGCGATCGGAGAGGCGCACGAGAATTTCATCAGCGCCATCGATCACATGGTTATTGGTGAGGATGAAACCGTCTGCGGAGATGATGAAACCGGAACCCAGCGATTGCGCTTCACGCTGACGGTCGCCTTTACCGGCTCCCGGCGGACGCGAACCTGGCGGCATGCTCCGCTCCAGAAATTCGCGAAGCATCGGCGGCAGCCCTTCAAGGTCGGGCGCCTGCCCCTGCGCTACCGAGCGATCCGGCAGCTTCTGGCGGGTACTGATGTTGACGACGGCAGGTGAGGCCTGCTCCACCAGAGAGGTGAAGTCTGGCAACGCTTCTGCCTGCGCGGTTAGGACCTGACCAAGCATGACCACTGCGGCCATCCAGGACAGATAGGATTTCAAACGTGGTATCGACATACGGCTCCCGTTCACAACGAGCATGGTTAAGCGGTACGAACCAATCGGTTCGAGGAGCATCTACGCGCTGCGATCATCCGCAGCGCATTCTCAACGCCTGTTTCAGCACTCAGCCGATTCACTGGGGCTGAAACGACAAAGGCCAGAGCTGCGAAGCTGTGACCTATAGAAAAAAAAGAGTGGGTTTGCAACCTGCAAAGCTCACCAAACATTTCAGTGTCTCGTCCAAAGCCCGAAATTGCCGGGCCGGCAGCCTGAAACGCCCAATATGAAACCTTTTTCACACTGGGCATTCACCGGTATTGTCAGGTTACTTCTTGCTCGTGGCAGCGGGCTCGTTACGCATGGACAACGCAATTCGCTCTGCCGTCCCGATCGGTATTTCGCCGACCACTGTCACCATCGCATCGCCCTTGGGCGTGGTCAGACGGCGAGAAACGGCAACGGTCGGGCCTAACTGAGTGCGGATATCCGTCACCGCAGCGCCACTAACCGGCTCGATAAACACCGAGAACCGCGCCAGCCCGTCGTCGTACATCAGGCTGGTGACAAGATTTTTGGACTGCGGATCTTTGCGAGCGGCAGCACTGCTGAGCGCAAATCCTGGCGGAAGCCAGTCAGATCGCCACGCTACCTGAGTCTTCTGCGCGTCAGCGGCCTTGGCCTTCACCGCATCCACCGGCTTGCAGTCACCGCTTGGCTGCAGCGCCTGGTCGTTCGGCAGTTCTTTGGTGTCCAGCTCAGTGAACTGGAAGCGCTCGAGCAACTGGCCCTTTTCGCTCAACAGCAGCGATTTGAGCGGCAGGCCGGTTTCATTGTCCAGGTGGAGCTCGATTCCGTAGCGATGCTGGTCACGAGGCGTCAATGTCACGACAACAGCTGGACGGCCCGCTACACGCGAATTTCCCGCCACTTTCATGTCGTACCACGAAGACAGCTTCGCGGCATCGAATGCGTGGGCAGGAGAATCGGGGATATTGGAAACGCCCGCCTCAAGGGTACCGCTTACGCATTGGGTCACCCCGTCGACGCGCAGTACTTCCTGTGCGGAACCATCAAGCTGGAGAAGGTGCTCACGAACCTTGCCGTCGACAACGCGGTGCCAGATTCGGTGAGTGGAAAAGCTTCCATTACGCTCGTAAACGAAGGTGCCTTGAAAGCTTTGCTGCTGTTCTGCCTGCGCAAGACGCTTGAGCTGGTCTTGCGCATCATCGGCATGAACTGGAAGGACCAGCCATCCACCAAGCAGAAGCGGCACTAGAGGGATGGCGCGCATGATCCTCCTTAACGGTTTTCCAGGCTGGCGGCGCGCGCGTATGGCAGAGCGCTTTCAGTGCCTTTCAACGCAGCTTGCTGAGCGTGCTGACGCAAGTAACCCGGCAGACGCTGATCATGCCAGCCAGCCTGATTCTGCAACACACCGCTGGCCATCGGGCCGGGTGCTTGCTCGCCTTCGGTGTAGCCGGCCAGTACTGCAGGGCCTTTCACCTGAGGCATAGCGATGTTGGCAGGCTGAGCCGATTGCTGGGCCAACTGAGCGCCAGCGATCTCATCCTGATTGTACAGACGGACACCTGCCAGGACAGCCACGGTGACGGAAGCAGCCACTGCCAGACGACCCAAGGTACGCCACGGGCCGCGGCCGGCCTTCAGCGGGCTGACTTCATCGGCGATCGAGGCAGCGACGGCCGCCGAGATGTCCAGATGGGGCATCAGTAGTTCTTTATGCATTGCTGCGCGAGCAATCTGATAACGCGACCATGTGGCACGTGTATCCGCATCGTCGATTGCATTGAGCACCCGACGTAATTCCAATTCGTCCGCTTCGTTATCCATCACCGCGGACAGCGATTCCTGCAGGGCTTCACGACTCATGGCGGTTCCTCTCATATGGCTATCGCCGCTGTCTCAGGTTTCCTGCAACAAAGGCTGCAGGGCTTTATCAATGGCTTCCCGAGCGCGGAAAATGCGAGAGCGCACGGTACCAACCGGGCATTGCATGACGCTGGCAATGTCCTCATAACTCAGACCGTCGAACTCACGCAAAGTTAGAGCTGTACGCAAATCTTCTGGCAGTAACTGGATGGTCCGATGGACGGTGCCTTCGATCTCATCCCTTAACAATGCACGCTCCGGCGACTCGATGTCCTTGAGGCCATGATCGCCGTCGTAGAACTCCGCGTCTTCAGATCTGACATCGCTGTCCGGCGGTCGCCGACCTCGCGACACCAGATAGTTTTTCGCCGTGTTAATGGCGATGCGGTACAGCCACGTATAAAACGCACTGTCGCCGCGGAAGTTCCCAAGCGCACGGTAAGCCTTGATAAAAGCCTCTTGCGCAACGTCCTGGGCTTCATGGGTGTCGTGGACGAAGCGCACGATCAACCCAAGAATCTTGTGCTGATATTTCACCACTAGCAGATCAAAGGCTCGCTTGTCGCCGCGCTGTACGCGTTCGACCAGTTGCTGATCCTCTTCCTGGGTTAGCATGAACACTCCTCATAGAGCTTAAAGGAGCATTGCATCGGCTCTTTCGCAGGCTTGCAAACATAGACTCGGGCTTTTAGCAAAAGTTCTCCCCCCTTCAAGCAAGTTTCCGGCGAGCGTCGGTAGCCCGCACGAAAAACGCAGCTCGAACCAGGTCGGCTGCGTGAATAATCTTGTCGTCGAAAGCGCTTGCGCCGGTCCGTAAAACGGCCATTGCAGAACGCCGACGCTGTCCCTTTATCGGCAACCCTCTATTGAACGTGGTGCTTTATGAAAAGTTCCCACATTTCGCATTAGGGCGTAAGACACGCATCTGCCCGTATGTAGGATCCATTCCCGCCCAGAAACCCGGTGCCGGGATCGACTGCCAAACGGTATGCACGATGTCGCGGAGTGGCGCACAATTCGCCTCCGCCGTGATTCACAATTGCCATAAATCGCGGCCATTGTGCCGTTCCCACCCTTCATATACTAGTGGCCATCAGAAGCCGGAATAAAACATGAGTCAGCATTTTCAGCACGACGTATTGGTGATCGGCTCCGGGGCCGCGGGCTTGAGTCTGGCGTTGACCTTGCCCGCACACCTGCGCATCGCCGTAATGAGCAAGGGCGACCTGGCCAACGGCTCTACGTTCTGGGCTCAGGGCGGCGTTGCGGCCGTTCTGGACAATGCCGATACGGTCCAGTCCCACGTCGAAGACACCCTGAATGCGGGTGGCGGATTATGCAATGAACAGGCTGTGCGCTTTACCGTGCAGCACAGCCGCGAAGCCATTCAGTGGCTCATTGACCTGGGCGTGCCGTTTACCCGGGATGATCAGTCCTCGGTGGAAGATGGCGGCTTCGAGTTTCATCTGACCCGCGAAGGCGGCCACAGTCATCGTCGTATCATCCATGCCGCCGATGCGACGGGAGCGGCCATCTTCCGCACGCTGCTCGCTCAAGCCAAGGCGCGTCCGAACATCGAGCTGCTGGAACAACGCGTCGCCGTTGACCTCATCACCGAGCGGCGGCTGGGACTGGAGGGTAAGCGCTGCCTGGGCGCCTACGTGCTGGATCGTGCCACAGGCGAGGTGGACACGCATGGCGCCCGGTTCACCGTTCTGGCTTGCGGGGGCGCAGCGAAGGTCTACCTTTACACCAGTAACCCGGACGGTGCCTGCGGTGACGGCATTGCCATGGCGTGGCGCTCGGGGTGTCGAGTCGGCAATCTGGAATTCAATCAGTTTCACCCCACCTGCCTTTATCACCCGCAAGCCAAGAGCTTCCTTATTACCGAGGCGCTGCGCGGCGAAGGCGCGTACTTGAAGCTGCCTGACGGCGAACGCTTCATGCAGCGTTTCGATCCTCGGGCCGAACTGGCGCCGCGAGACATCGTTGCCCGGGCCATTGACCACGAGATGAAGCGTCTGGGAGCGGACTGCGTCTATCTGGACATCAGCCACAAGCCCGAAGCGTTCATCAAGAGCCACTTCCCGACCGTTTATGAACGCTGTCTGGAGTTCAATATCGACATCACTCGCCAGCCCATTCCAGTGGTGCCGGCTGCCCACTACACCTGCGGCGGCGTGATGGTGAACGAGCAAGGGCGAACGGATGTTCCGGGGCTGTACGCGATCGGCGAAACGAGCTTCACGGGGCTGCATGGCGCCAATCGCATGGCCAGCAATTCACTGTTGGAGTGCTTTGTGTACGCACGCTCGGCAGCCAACGACATCGTCGGACAATTGACCGAGGTCAGTCAGCCTCAGGACTTGCCAGCGTGGGACTCGAGCCAGGTGACGGATTCGGACGAAGACGTAATCATCGCGCATAACTGGGATGAATTACGGCGTTTCATGTGGGACTACGTCGGCATCGTACGCACCAGCAAGCGCTTGCAGCGCGCGCAACACAGGGTCCGGCTGTTGCTGGACGAGATCGACGAGTTCTACAGCAATTACAAAGTCAGCCGTGATTTGATCGAGCTGCGCAACCTGGCCCAGGTCGCGGAGTTGATGATCGCCTCGGCCATGGCGCGCAAGGAAAGCCGAGGGCTGCATTACACGCTGGACTATCCGGATATGTTGCCGGAGGCGCTCGACACTATTCTGGTGCCGCCCACCTTCGTCGACTGAACTTCAAGCGCAGACGCAAGCGTCGGTGGCGGTCCGGCGCCATTGCGTCGGCAGGAATGCAAAGACTGCGAACCCGCAACTGTCGCAACCAGGAGCCAGAGCGCAGTCGGAATCGCAAGATGACCAGCTGCGGCAGCGCAACGCTGTCCGGACGAAGCTGCGCAGGCTCCCACCCGCCCTCCTCGCTCCAGAGATGCCAGCCCGTGCTGTCGCGGCGCAGGCCCGTGAACATCCGCGCGCTGTGCTTCGCGGTCAATCCCCGCAGGGTGCACGCGCCGTGCAGCAGGCACAGCAACGCGCCGACCGATCCGGCCCAAAGGGGAATATTCAGTTGAGAGAGTGACACGAGCGCCAGGGCCTGCGCGCCGAGGTACGCCGTCAGCAATGCCCGAGAGGCCTGCCAACGGCATTCGAATCGATCACTTCGGCTGGACACGGTCCAGAATCATGCGGACCATGCGCTGCAGCTCCGGATCTTCCGATTCGCCGCGCTGCATGAACCAGCCGAACATGTCCTGATCTTCACAGGTCAGCAGGCGACGGTAGAGTTCGCGATCGACATCATTGAGCGATGGATAGACTTCTCTGACAAACGGCACCAGCAGCACATCCAGCTCGAGCATGCCGCGGCGGCTGTGCCAAAAGAGGCGATTGAGTTCAACATCTTCGACCATGGGGCGCTCCTCGAATTTGCCGGCGAGTATACAGGGGCAGCGTCGCGGGGCGTACCCGCACTTAGTCGCAGCTTTTTGCATATACCCATAAACGAATCACGGCACTATGATGGTGCCCCAGACTTTTACCCCTGCGATGACTCATGGCCGATTCAGCTTTTTTCTGCCCCTTGTCCCATGAAGGTGTGCTTGCCGTTCGCGGCGTGGACGCCAGCAAATTCCTGCAAGGCCAACTGACCTGCAACATGGATTACCTGAGCGAGGCGAAGGCCACGTTGGGCGCGCGTTGCACGCAGAAAGGCCGCATGCAGTCCAGCTTCCGCATTTTGTTTGAAGGCGACGGCGTTGTGCTCGCGATGGCCAGCGAACTGGTCGAACCACAGCTGCTGGATCTGAAGAAATACGCCGTGTTTTCCAAGTCGAAACTGACTGACGAAAGTGCATCCTGGGTGCGTTTTGGCCTGGACGGCGGCGACGGCGCACTGATGAGCCTCGGGCTCGACTTGCCCCAGGACACCGATTCGGTCGTGCGCGCGAACGATCTGATCGCCATTCGCGTCTCGCCTTCGCGCAGTGAATTGTGGGCAAAAGCCGATCACGCCGATGAGCTGCACAATCGTCTCGCCGCGCAATTGACGCAAGGCACACTGAACGACTGGCTGCTCGGCCAGATCCGCGCCGGAATCGGTCAGGTGTTCGGGCAAACCCGCGAAGAGTTCATCCCGCAGATGATCAACCTGCAAGCGGTGGGCGGCGTGAGCTTCCGAAAAGGCTGCTACACGGGGCAGGAGATCGTTGCGCGGATGCAGTATCTGGGCAAACTCAAGCGCCGCCTGTATCGCCTGTCGCTGTCTGGCGAAGACGTACCAGCGCCGGGTGTCGAATTGTTTTCGCCGGTGCATGCAAGTTCGGTGGGCAACGTCGTCGTGGCTGCGCGCGCCTCTGCAGGCATTGAGTTGCTGGCGGTGTTGCAGGCTGATGCGGTGGAAAATGGCGATATCCGCCTGGGCTCGTCCGATGGCGCCGCATTGCAATTGGGCGAATTGCCATACACTCTCGACGCCAAGCTTGAAACACAGCGTTGAACCTTGATACAGACACCGTTCAGCTGTCAGCGTAGTCGCCCGCGCCTGGGCCATCGGATGGCCAGGCGCTGGCCGGAAGGCAATATCCAGAGACCCGATATGAGTAGCATGGCTGACGAGGTGCAGAGGAACCTGATCAAGGCGATCGACAAAGACGCCCTGTTCCTGCCGACGCTCCCTGAAGTGGCAATGAGAATTCGCCTGGCGGCGGAAGATTCGGAAATTTCCATCATTGCCCTGAGTAAGGTCATCGGCAGTGATACAGCGCTGTCCGCGCGCCTGATCAAAGTCGTCAACAGCCCGCTGCTGCGGCCGAACTTCGAAGTCAGCGACGTGCTGACAGCGGTTCGGCGGCTGGGCGTCAATTACAGTTGCAACCTGGCGATCGGGCTGGTGGTGGAGCAGATGTTCCATGCCAAATCCGAGGTCGTTGAAACCAAGATGCGCGACATCTGGAAGCTCAGCCTGCAGGTGGCGGGCGTGAGCAACCTGCTGAGCCACCGCCGGGCGCATCTGAAAGCCGACAAAGCCACACTTGCCGGGCTGATCCACCTCATCGGCGTGCTGCCGATCCTCACGTACGCAGAAGATAACTTCGAACTGCTCGCAGACCCGATCAGCCTGAATCATGTCATCGAGCGGATTCATCCGATCATCGGCGAGCGGCTGCTGCGTTCCTGGGACTTCCCCGAAGCCCTGGCGATCGTGCCGCGCCAGTTCCAGAATTTCAGCAGGGTGTCGCAACAGGCCGATTACGTGGACCTGGTGCAAGTGGCGACGGTTCACGTTCATGAAGCCACCGGCAGGCCCTACCCGCACCTGGACGTCCAGGCGATTCCGGCGGTCGCTCAACTGGGCCTGAACATGGCGGAAGGCGCCTTGATCAACCAGATGAACGAAGCGATGACACTGCTGTACTGAGCCGGCCTCAAACGTCTTGCGCCGCTACCGTCCTTCCGTTTCCACCGCCGCAAATGTCACCCGGACTTTCAGGCCGCGCTGAGCACCGTCGTGCAGCGTGATGCGCGCCAGATGCGCCCGGCATATTTCACCCACGATCGCCAGACCCAGCCCGGAACCAGTGCCTTGTTGATGGCGCCGGTAAAAGCGCTCGAACACGCGGTCGCGCTCGTGCAGCGGAATGCCGGAGCCGTCATCCTCGACTTCAAGAACGCACGGCGCATGCACGCGCAGCACGACGTTTCCGCCCGGCGGCGTGTGCGCCAGGGCGTTGTCCACCAGATTGCTCAGCAGCTCGTTGAGCAACGTCGGTTCGCCGCGTACCCAGATCGGCGCATCGGCCTCCAGCGCCAGGGCGACACCGCGCGCGTGTGCCAGCGGCGCCATCGCCATGCCCAGTTCGCGCGCCAACTGGCTGAGATCGAGCAACTGAGCGCCGCCTTCCGCAACCGCCCGCGCACCGTTTTCGATGCGGGCAAGGGAGAGCAACTGGTTGGCCAGATGCGTCAACTTGTCAGTGCCGATGGCCGTGCTTTCCAGCGTGGCGCGCCAGGCATCCGGCTCTTGATCGCGCAGCCCCAGTTCGACGCGGGCCTTGAGCGCAGCCAGTGGCGTGCGCAGTTCATGGGCGGCATCGGCAATGAACTGCGCCTGACGCTCGAACTGCATGCGCAGGCGTTCGGTAAAGTGATTGAGCGAGCTGACCAAGGGCCGCAGTTCATGCTGCACCTCAACCATGGGCAGCGCGCGCAGGTCGTCCGGCTGACGCTCTTCAACCGCCGTGCGCAAGCGCTCCAGCGGACGCAGCGCGGCGCTCACGGTGAACCACACCAGCAACAACGCGCCGCTGCCGAGCATACCAAGGCGCAGCAGCGTATCGGCCATCAGGCTGCGGGCCATGGCCACGCGCTGCTCTTCGGTTTCGGCCACGCGGATTTCGGCGATGCCGTTCATGTTCGGTTCGCTCACCGCTTTGAGCAGGCTCACGACGCGCACGTCCTGGCCCTGATAACGACCGCTGTAGAACTTCGCCAGCGCGGGATAGGCATCGGTTCGCGGCGTGCCGGGCGGCGGCGCAGGCAAATCTTCGTAGCCGGAAATCAGCTTCTGGTGGATGTCGTTGACCTGATAGTAGATGCGCCCGGCGCTGTCGTAAGCGAAGGTGTCGAGAGCCACGTAGGGGACGTCGGCGCTGAGAGTGCCGTCGTGCGCGGACAGACCGGCGGCGATGGTTCTGGCCGAAGCCAGCAAGGTGCGATCGTAAGCGGTGTCAGCCGCTTCGCGACCGTTCCAGTAGGCGCTCATGCCGCTGGCGATCATCAGCACGACCAACAACAGGCCAAGGTTCCACAGCAAGCGCCAGCGCAGGCTGTTTTCCGCGGAGGGAAACGGATTAAGCATCCCGGCTTTCCAGCAAGTAACCCAGCCCACGAAAGGTGACGATGGCGATGGGCTGACCATCGAGCTTCTTGCGCAGGCGATGCACATAGATTTCGATGGCATCGGCGCTCGCCTCTTCGTCGAGACCGAACACCTGCGCCGCCAGTTGCTCCTTGCTCATCACCCTTCCAGGTCGGGCGATCAGGGCTTCGAGCACCGATTGCTCCCGGGAGGTCAGGGTCAGCATCTCATCGCCAAGAGTGAACCGCCGCGTGTCCAGGTCATAGACCAGTACGCCGCAGCGCTGCTGACGCTCGCCCCCCAGCACGCTGCGCCTGAGCAGCGCCTTGACCCGCGCCTCCAGTTCCGTGAGTTCGAAGGGCTTGGCCAGGTAGTCATCCGCGCCGAGGTTCAAGCCGTGAACGCGATCCTTGACGTCACTGCGCGCCGTGAGCATCAGCACCGGGATGTTTTTGCCGCGAGCACGCAAGCGCGCCAGCACCTCGAAACCGTCCATGCGCGGCAAGCCGACATCGAGGATCGCGACCGCGTACTCCTCGCTGCCCAACGCCAGATCGGCTGCAACGCCATCATGCAGAACGTCCACGGTGAGTCCGCTGCCCTTGAGCGCCAGTGCGACGCTTTCAGCCAGTTGCAGATGGTCTTCGACGAGCAGGACACGCATCGACTTCTCCCGAATCAGGCGTTGGTTGGTGGCGGAGTTTACAGGCGCGCTGCCGTCTGTGAAGACCCGTCCCGCTCGAATCAGGCCACCTCCGCTCAGTGCGCCTGTGGCGAAAGCTTTATGAAAGGTAGTTGAAAGGTTGATGAAAGCTTCGCTGATTAGGATTCAGTCACGACTTGTTACGCCTGCGGCCAGCGCCGCCTGCGCAATGGCCCTGAGTCGTGACGAAAAACGCCTCGACGCGTTTTCAACAATAAAAACAATATCGGAGTCATCGGTGATGCAATCACTGCAATCCTCGGCCACCGTGCCGCCCGAATCCCGTTCCGTTTTTTGTTCGCCACGCAGCCCTGTCGCGCGGTGCTTCGTCACGTCCCTGACACGGGTCTTTAACGCGCAGCCAGCGTGCGGACGCGCCTGACCGATTACCTGACCTTCCAAAAACAACAACTCCTCTGGAGACAGACCATGACCCTATCGATGCGTCGAATCAGCGTTGCTGCCAGCTGCATGCTGCTTGCCACCCAGTTGTGGGCGGCCAGTGAGCCCAAGCGTCCTGAATGCATTGCCCCGGCCTCGCCCGGCGGCGGCTTTGACCTGACCTGCAAACTGGCGCAAAGCGCGCTGGTGAACGAGAAAATCCTGACCAAACCCATGCGCGTGACCTACATGCCCGGCGGCGTCGGCGCGGTGGCCTACAACGCGGTGGTCGCCCAGCGGCCGGCAGATGCCGGCACTTTGGTCGCGTGGTCCAGCGGCTCTTTGCTCAACCTGGCACAGGGCAAGTTCGGGCGCTTCGATGAAAACGCCGTGCGCTGGCTGGCGGCCGTTGGCACCAGCTATGGCGCCATCGCGGTGAAAGCCGACTCACCGTACAAGAACCTCGACGATCTGGTTAAAGCGCTGAAGGCCGACCCGAGCAAAGTGGTCATCGGTTCCGGCGGTACTGTGGGCAGTCAGGACTGGATGCAGACGGCGCTGATCGCCAAGGCCGCCGGCATCAACCCGCGTGACCTGCGTTATGTGGCCCTGGAAGGCGGCGGCGAAATCGCCACGGCATTGCTCGGCGGACATATTCAAGTGGGTTCCACCGACATCTCCGACTCCATGCCACACATTCTCAGCGGCGACATGCGCCTGCTGGCTGTGTTCTCCGAGCAACGCCTGGACGAACCGGAAATGAAGAACATCCCGACCGCCAAGGAACAGGGCTACGACATCGTCTGGCCGGTGGTGCGCGGGTTCTACCTCGGGCCGAAGGTCACCGACGAAGAATACAACTGGTGGAAAGACTCGTTCGACAAGCTGCTGGCCTCCGAGGATTTCGCCAAGCTGCGCGACCAGCGTGAACTGTTCCCGTTCGCCATGACCGGCGAGGAACTGGACAAATACGTCAAGAAGCAAGTCGCGCAATACAAGACGCTGGCCAAGGAATTCGGCCTGATTCAGTGATTGAGTCCAATTGACTGACGACGGTCACGCCGCCTGCGCGGTGGTGTGACCCAGGAGCTTTCCCATGGTCTTGCAACGCATTTTCGCCCTGGTGCTGCTATTGGCCTGTATCGGCCTGGCACTCATGGCCTGGCCTTATCAGGCCCCGTTTTCCTATGAGCCCGTCGGCCCGCGTGCGTTTCCGCTGCTGATGCTGGGGCTGATGGGCATTTCGCTGCTCTACATGCTGATCCGCCCGACGCCGATCAAGCATTCCGAGGACGAACCGCCGCTGGACCGTCCGACCCTGATCAAGATCGGGATCTGCACCCTTTTACTGCTGATCTTCGCCGGGCTGTTCGAACCGTTGGGCTTTGTGCTCAGCAGCATGCTGATCGGCATCCCGATGGCGCGCCTGTATGGCGGTCGCTGGCTGCCCAGCATCGTCATCATCACTTTCATGAGCATCGCGCTGTACGTGCTGTTCGACAAGGTGATGGATGTGCCACTGCCCTTGGGCCTGCTCGACGTTCTGGAGAACTGATATGGACACTCTCGGCTATCTGGGCCAGGGCTTCGGCGTCGCGCTGACCCCATACAACCTGGTTACAGCACTTTCCGGCACCCTGATCGGCACCATCGTCGGCCTGTTGCCGGGGCTGGGACCGATCAACGGCGTCGCCCTGTTGATCCCCATCGCTTTCGCACTGGGCCTGCCACCGGAGTCGGCGCTGATTCTGTTGGCGGCGGTTTATCTGGGCTGTGAGTATGGCGGGCGCATCAGCTCGATCCTGCTGAACATTCCAGGCGAGGCATCTACCGTCATGACCGCGCTCGATGGCTACCCGATGGCGCGCCAAGGGCTGGCGGGTGTGGCGTTGTCCTTGTCGGCATGGAGTTCGTTCATCGGCGCGCTGATTGCCACGTGTGGCATGGTCATGTTCGCCCCGCTGCTGGCGAAATGGGCAATTGCCTTTGGGCCGGCTGAGTATTTCGTGCTGATGGTGTTCGCCATCGTCTGCCTGGGCGGCATGGCCGGCGATCGTCCGCTCAAGACTTTCGTCGCGGCGTTGATCGGGTTGTTTCTGTCGAGTATCGGCATCGATGCCAACAGCGGCGTGTACCGGTTCACCGGCGACAACATTCACCTGGCGGACGGCATTCAGTTCGTGGTGCTGGTGCTGGGCCTGTTCTCGATCAGTGAAATCCTGCTGTTGCTGGAGAAGACCCATCGCGGTCAGGAAGCCGTCAAGGCGACGGGCCGCATGATGTTCAACCTCAAGGAAGCCAGCTCGGTATTCGCCGTGAACATCCGCTGCGGTCTGATGGGCTTCATCATGGGCGTACTGCCAGGGGCCGGTGCCACGCTTGCCAGCGCCGTGACCTACATGACCGAGAAACGCATCGCGGGTGCGGGCGGCAAATTCGGGCAGGGCGACATGCGCGGTCTGGCAGCGCCCGAAACCGCCATCGGCGCAACCGCCTGCGGTGCGCTGGTGCCGATGCTGACGCTGGGCGTTCCAGGTTCAGGCACCACTGCGGTCATGATCGGCGCGCTGTCGCTGTACAACATCACCCCTGGGCCACTGCTGTTTCAACAGCAACCAGACATCGTCTGGGGCCTGATCGCCTCGCTGTTCGTCGCCAACATCATGCTGGTGATCCTGAACATTCCAATGATCCGCATCTTCACCCGCATCCTCGCCGTCCCTAACTGGGCGCTGGTGCCGGTGATCGCGATCATCACGGGTATCGGTGTCTATGCGGTGCACGCCACCACGTTCGACCTGTTCCTGATGGTGGGCATCGGCATCTTCGGTTACATCCTGCGCAAGCTGGACTTCCCGCTGTCGCCAATTCTGCTGGGCTTCATTCTGGGTGGCCTGATGGAGCAGAACCTGCGTCGCGCGTTGTCGATTTCCAATGGCTCGATGGACATCCTGTGGTCCAGCCCGATCACCTTGGGCGTCTGGGTGGTCACCGCGTTCATGCTGGTGCTGCCGCTGATCCGTATCTGGCGTAAACGCGCCGTGCAGCGTCGCGCGCTGGCCGATGTCTGACCGGCCATTCAAGACATGGTGGGGAACACCGCTGGTCGGCCTGCTGGGGGGATACCTCGCCAGTCAGGTCGGCTGGCCTTTGCCGTGGATGGTCGGCTCGTTGCTGGCGATCATTCTGGTTCGCTGCCTGACGCCATGGCAGCTGGCTGAAATTCCCGGCGGCCGCAAGTGCGGCCAATGGGTGGTCGGCATCGGGATCGGCCTGCATTTCACCCCGGTGGTCATCGAACAGGTGGTTTCGCACTTCGGCCTGATTTTCATCGGCGCGCTGGTGACCAGCGTATCCAGCGTCGTTGGCGTGTGGCTCATGCTGCGCACCGGCGAAGACCGCGCGACTGCTTTCTTTTCCAGCATGCCCGGTGGTTCGGGCGAAATGGTCAACCTTGGCGCGCGCAATGGCGCGATCCTCAGCAACGTCGCCGCCGGCCAGAGCCTTCGGGTGCTGGCGGTGGTGCTGTGCGTTCCGGCGATCTTCAAATACCTGATGGGTAACGGCGGCCCGCCCTCCCACGCAAGCGTGGTGGATGGGTGGTGGCTGCTGATTCTGTTTCCACTGGGCGCATTGGTGGCCTGGCTCTGGCAACGATTGAAGCAGCCCAATCCGTGGCTGTTCGGGCCGTTGCTGGTGAGCGCGGTGATCAGCGTCAGCTTCGACCTGCACATCGGCCTGCCCAATGGCGGCAGTCAGATAGGTCAATGGCTGATCGGCAGCGGTCTGGGGTGTCATTTCAATCGTGCGTTTTTCCGCCGTGCGCCCTCGTTCATCGGGCGCACGCTGATTGGCACGGCGCTGACGATGAGCATCGCCGCACTGTGCGCACTGGCGTTGAGCACCTTGACTCACCTGGACCTGCGCTCCCTCACTCTAGGCATGATGCCCGGCGGCATTGCGGAAATGAGCCTGACCGCCGAGGTGCTGCAACTGTCAGTGCCACTAGTGACGGCGATGCAGGTGATGAGGCTTTTGTTTGTGTTATTTCTGGCGGAGCCATTGTTTCGCTATTGGGATCGTAAAGCCTGCGCCGACCCAAAACCGTAGGCGTTCGACTGTTTTCGCAAGCTGGCAAAGCCGGTCAAACAAAACGTTTGCAGCGTCTGCAGACCCGGCTTCAGCCGGGAAGAGGCCGGGGCATGCTGTGGATACCTGCGCCGCAGAATTCGACCTTCATGCGACTGGCGAAACACTTGCGTCAGACGTTGGCCGGCAGCCGCCAGTCGATCGGCGAGATGCCGTTGTCGATCAGAAACTTGTTCGCCATGCCGAAATGCCCGCAACCGAGGAAGCCTTTGTAGGCCGACAGCGGTGAAGGATGCACGGACGTCAGGATCAGGTGCTTGGTGGCATCGATGAGCTTTTTCTTGCTCTGCGCATGAGCGCCCCACAGCAGGAACACCAGATGCGGCTGGTGGGCGCTGACGGTTTCGATGATCTTGTCGGTAAAGTGCTGCCACCCGCGGCCCGCATGGGAAGCGGCATTCGCCCGCTCGACGGTAAGGGTGGTGTTGAGCAGCAACACACCCTGCTCGGCCCAGGATTGCAGATAGCCATGATTGGGAATGTCGATGTTGAGGTCGCGCTTGAGCTCTTTGTAAATGTTGACCAGCGAGGGCGGCGCGGGCACGCCTGGCTGCACCGAGAAGCACAGCCCGTGCGCCTGATTGGGGCCGTGATAAGGATCCTGACCGAGGATGACCACCTTGACGTCGTCCAGCGGAGTGGAGTTCAAGGCATTGAAAATCAGCGGGCCTGGCGGGTAGATCTCCTTGCCCGCCGCATGTTCCTGACGCAGAAACTCACGCAGCTCGCCCATGTAAGGCTTTTCGAATTCCTCGCGCAGGGCCTGCTTCCAGCTGGCCTCCAGTTTGATGCGGTCGTCATTGGTCATGATGCTAAATCCGGCAGGAACAAATGGGCGGACTTTAGGGGTTGTCGCCAATTATTTCCAGCGCAGCGCGCGTCGCGTTTCCTACACTGGTCTGCGTCACCTGATTTGCAACTTCCCGGCCTCGACGGGACTCACAGTCCTTTAGATGCCCGTACCACTGACAAGAGGTCACGATGAATCTGCAATTCGAAGAGCTCACCGCCGCCGATGGCGCCCGTCTGGGCGTTGCCACGCTGGACGCGGAAAAATCCCTGAATGCCTTGTCCTTGCCAATGATCCTCGCCCTGCAGGATCGGCTCGACGCGTGGGAAAGCGACTCCGGAATCGTCTGCGTGCTGTTGCGCGGCAACGGCGAGAAGGCCTTTTGCGCGGGAGGAGACGTCAGGGCGCTGATCGAGGCCGGACGCGGAAAAACCGGAACCGTCCCACCATTGGCGGCGCACTTCTTCGCGGCTGAATACCGACTGGACTACAAGCTGCACACATACTCAAAACCGCTTATCTGCTGGGGCCACGGTTATGTCCTTGGCGGAGGCATGGGCTTGCTGCAAGGGGCCAGCATCCGCGTCGTCACGCCGAGCAGCCGGCTGGCGATGCCGGAAGTCAGCATTGGCCTGTACCCCGATGTAGGCGCCAGCTGGTTCCTGTCGAGATTGCCTGGCAAGCTCGGGCTGTTTCTGGGCCTGACCGGCGCCCACATCAATGGTCGCGACGCGCTGGATCTGGACCTCGCCGATCGGTTTCTGCTGGACGGCCAGCAGGAGGAAATGATCGACCGGCTGCTGCAGATCAACTGGCAGGAACAGACCGCCGTGCAACTCAACAGCCTGTTCAAGGCCTTGCAGCAGGAGGCCGTAGTGCAGTTGCCCCAGGCCCAATGGCTGCCGCGTCGAAAGGCCATCGACGAACTGCTGGATGTCGCCGATGCACCGGGGGCCTGGAACGCGTTGAAGCTTGAACTCGGCTCGCACGACGCGCTGATCGCCAAGGCTGCGAAGACGCTGATCGAAGGTTGCCCGATGACGGCACAACTGGTCTGGGAACAGATACAGCGCGCTCGACATATGTCGTTGGCCGAGGTGTTCCAACTCGAGTACGCCATGAGCCTTAATTGCTGCCGGCATCCTGAGTTCGCAGAAGGGGTACGTGCCCGGTTGATCGATAAGGATCAGACGCCGCGCTGGCACTGGCAGGACATCGCGACGATACCGCTGGCCGTGATCGATGCGCATTTCGAAAAGGCCTGGGAAGGACGTCATCCGCTGGCTGATCTGTCGGAATATTGAAGGTCGGACAAACAAAAGCATGGCTTGCTGCGTGTTCGGTCGCAGAGCAGTCATCAACCTGATGCATTGGCAGATTCAGGCAGATGCGAAGGATTGACTGCCGCTGCGCGCCAGATCGCGGGGCAAGCCACGCTCCTACACGTTGACTTGACAGATACAGCGCTCCCAGCCGTCGTACTCTGTATGCCAGCGGCATCAGCCAGATCGGTGTGCTGGATTGGCCGCCGTTGCATGCCAGGTCGGGACAAGAAAACGGCGCTCACAGGAGCGCCGTTGAATGTTCTCACGAGGGGTGTCTGCTTCAGCGATTCCCGCCGCCGGGACCGCCGTGTCCGCCACGGCCGAATCCGCCGTCCTGACGAATGCCGCCTGAGGGCCTTCCCGGAGGTCGGCCTCCCCCGCCGCCACCGCCCGGATTACCGTTCCATCCCGGACGCGGACCATTACCGCCACCGCCGGGCCTTGGACCGGGCGGTGGTGGGTGATAACCGGAGCCGCCGCCACCATGGTAGCCACCGCCACCGTGATAGCCGCCTCCCCCACCATTCCAGTGACCACCCCCATAACCGGGTCGACCGCCACCGTATCCGGGGCGACCGCCGCCATAGCCCGGGCCGTAATAGCGTGGCGGGGCGTAATACCGCGGAGGCGGCGCGTAATAGCGCGGTGCCGAGTAGTAACGCGGCGATGAGTAATAAACTGTTGATCCGTAATATCCGGATGGAGCGTAAGGGCGATAGCCGTCGTACACATAACTGCTGCTATAGCCGCTGCCGTAGACCGGTCTTGGCAGCGTATACGTCTCTGACTCGTAATAGCCTCCGTAGCAACCTGCGAGGGACAGTGTCATCAAAACGGTAAGCAAGCTTCGTCGATACATGGCGGCCTCCCGGACCGCGATAGAGCTCGAACCAGCGGCGCTGGTCGGCGTTCTCCCAATTGCCGAGAACGTAATTTAAGACTGCCGGATCCGTTTCGAGTGCCCCAGCTCAAGCCCCAACCGCCGGACGGCGCCCCGCAACAGTGCATGTTCTTCCGCTCCCGAGACCAAGGTTTTCGCCACAGCTCCCACCTAACAAGGCCTGCCACAACTTGGCACAACTCTCGCTTGGTAATCCCTGTGCAGGAGTCAACACCGGTTCGCGGCACCACAATTTGCAATAGCCGACTAGGGTTCCGGCTCGCTTGAAGCGAGTGGCTGGTCCGAGAGTTGGCGACCTCCAGTAGAGGTTACACGGCGGGATAAAAGCCCGGGAGACAGGACACCAGTGGTGTCGCCGTGCTCCTGAACGCCCCTTTTCGCTACTGGAGGTTTTCCAATGCAGAAGTCCCCTCTCTTCGGCCTGATCACCGCAGGCCTCATCGCAGCTTTCAGCCTCTCGGCCAACGCCGCCCCGAAAAAAGACTTCGACGTCTGCTGGACGATCTATGCCGGCTGGATGCCGTGGGAGTATGCGGGCACTCAAGGCATCGTCGACAAGTGGGCCAAGAAGTACAACATCAACATCAAGGTCACCCAGCTCAACGACTACGTCGAGTCAATCAACCAGTACACCGCCGGGCAGTTCGACGGCTGCACAATGACCAACATGGACGCCCTCACCATTCCTGCCGCCGGTGGCGTGGAGAGCACGGCGCTGGTCGTCAGTGACTTCTCCAACGGCAACGACGGCATCGTCATCAAGGGCGACGGCAAGAAAGTCACCGATCTGAAAGGCATGGACGTCAATCTGGTGGAGCTGTCGGTGTCCCATTACCTGCTGGCCCGCGCGCTGGACTCGGTGGACCTGACCGAGAAGGACCTCAAGGTGGTCAACACCTCCGACGCAGACATCGCGGCTGCCTTCAACACCAGCGAGGTCAAAGCCGTCACCACCTGGAACCCGATGCTGTCGGAGATCAAGGCCAAGCCTGGCGTCACTGAAGTGTTCGACTCCAGCAAGATCCCTGGCGAGATCATGGACATGATGGTCGTCAACACCCAGACCCTGAAGGACAACCCGGCACTGGGCAAGGCGTTGACCGGCGCCTGGTTCGAAGTCGTCGCACTGATGAACGCCAAATCCGACGAGTCCAGCAAGGCGCTTGAGCACATGGCCAAGGCTTCGGGTACCGATCTGGCCGGTTTCCAGTCGCAACTGGACACCACCAAGCTGTTCGCCACGCCTAAAGAAGCCCTGGAATTCGCCACCAGCAAACAGCTGCCGAGCACCATGCGCAAGGTGGCCGACTTTTCCTTCGAACACGGCTTGTTGGGCGAAGGCGCCAAGGACTCGAGCGCGGTGGGCATGACCTTCGCCAACAGCGTGACCGAGGGTGACAAGGGCAATCTCAAGCTGCACTTCGACCCGAGTTACGTGCAGATGGCCGCTGACGGCAAGTTGTAAAACCCGCTCCGCTGAAGGTCACATTTATGCGTCTGATAAACCGCCGCCCGGATCGCGCCAGCCGTTTGATTCTGGTGATCCTGCCGTTCGCCCTGCTGCTGTTCGCCTACTTCACAGGCTCGGCAACGCGGCTGACGGAAAACCCCAACGACAAGCTGTTGCCCAGCGCCGTGCAAATGACGGATGCGATCAAACGTGTGGCGGTCATTCCCGACCAACGCACTGGCGAATACATCCTCTGGCAGGACACCGGCGCCAGCCTGCAGCGTCTGGCCATCGGGCTTGCGATCAGCGCAATCGTCGGATTGTGCCTGGGCATTGCATCGGGCGTGCTGCCGCTGTTCGGTGCGCCGTTGTCTCCTCTGCTGACCGTCCTGTCGATGGTGCCGCCACTGGCGATTCTGCCCATCCTGTTCATCGTCTTCGGGCTGGGCGAGCTGTCGAAAGTGATGCTGATCGTGATCGGCATTACACCCGTGCTCGCGCGTGATCTGGAGCAGCGCGCCCGGGAAATTCCGGTCGAACTGCTGATCAAGGCACAGACACTCGGCGCTTCGACATGGACGTTGATTCTGCGGGTGGTGCTGCCGCAGCTGCTGCCGCGCCTGTTGATCTCGCTGCGGCTGGTGCTGGGTTCGGCGTGGCTGTTCCTGATCGCGGCGGAAGCCATTGCGTCCACCGACGGGCTGGGTTACCGGATCTTTCTGGTGCGGCGGTATCTGGCGATGGACATGATCCTGCCTTACGTGGTCTGGATCACCTTGCTGGCCTGGCTGATGGACTGGGGCCTGAAGGCCCTCACGCGTAAAGCGTTTCCGTGGTACGAGGGGGCGCGCGCATGAGCTTCATTTCGGTCAATAACGTCTGGCAACAATACGGCGATCAAGTGGTGCTCGAAGGCCTGAACCTGAGCATTGCCGAAGGCGAATTCTGCACCCTCGTCGGCGCATCGGGCTGCGGCAAATCGACCTTTCTGCGCTTGCTGCTGGGCCAGGAGGTGCCGAGTAAAGGCAGCATTCTGCTCGACGGCCAGCCCTTGGCCCGAGAGCCGGATGCCAGCCGCGGCGTGGTGTTTCAGCGCTACTCGGTGTTTCCGCACCTTTCGGTGCTCGACAACGTCGCGCTGGGGCTCGAACTGCCGCGCTCGGCGCTGCTGGGGCGACTGTTCGGAAAAGCCAAACGCGACGCGCGGGAGCAGGCTTCGGTGCTGCTGCACAAGGTTGGCCTGGGCCACGCGCTGGACAAATACCCGACGCAGCTGTCAGGCGGCATGCAACAACGTCTCGCCATCGCCCAGGCGCTGATCATGAAACCTCGCGTGCTGTTGCTCGACGAGCCCTTCGGCGCACTCGACCCAGGCATCCGCAAGGACATGCACGCGCTGCTGCTGGACTTGTGGCGCGAGACGCAACTGACCGTGTTCATGGTCACCCATGACCTGTCCGAAGGCTTCAATCTCGGCACGCGCCTGATGGTCTTCGACAAAGTCCGCCACGACCCGCACGCCCCCGGTGCCTACGGCGCCCGCATCACTTACGACATTCCCCTGAACAGCGATCGCCGCGCCGCGCGAGCGGCCATCGAATCGCTGCAAACGGCTTGAAGGATTTCGACATGACTGATTCAACCACTGTGTTCCCGGTTTTCGCCGAAGAGCTGCTGCCTGGCGGCGGCCACCTGTCTTTCGTGCTCAAACGTGGCGAGCTGCTGCGCCTGACCGACATCAATGGCAACGCCAACGTCAGCCTGACGATGTTCAACGCCCACGAAAAAACCGAGCGGCTGAACCTGCCCGACAGCCTCAAATGCCAACACACCGCCAAGCTGACCACCGGCCATTGCCTGTATTCGGACATGGGCCGCGTATTGGCGGCAATCACCGCTGACACTTGCGGCTGGAGCGACAGCATCGGCGGCGTGCTGTGCGCCGAAGAAGTGACTGAAAAATATGGCCAGGGCCGCTATCAGGAACTGCGCAACGGCTTCTTCCGCAACGGCGCCGACAACTTGCTGGTGGAAATGGGCAAATGGGGGCTGGGGCTGTCCGATCTGTTGATGACCCTGAACCTGTTCAGTCGGGTCAACGTCGATGATCACGGCGCCCTCGCCTTCGTCCCCGGCAATGCCAAAGCGGGAGACTACATCGAGCTCTATGCCCCGATGGACACGCTGGTCGTGCTGACCGCGCTGCAACACCCGATGGACCCCAATCCCGACTATGCCCCGCAGCCCGTGAAGCTGAGCTGGATGAAAGCTGACGCCAGTGTCGCCGAGCACTGCCGCACCTCACGCGAGGAAAACGTGCGCGGCTTCTTCAATACCGACCGCCTGTTCGCCTGAGGAGGCCTGCCATGAACACTGCACACACCCACACGAACGCCCCCGTTTCCATCACCCACATTCCGGCAGGCGAACCGTCGCTGACCGAGCTCAAGGCCGGGCAGACCCTGCGCCTGCTCGACCTGGAAGGCAATCAGGCGGTCGATACGCTGTTCTACAGTCTGGCCAACCCGCGCGAGCGCTATGACGTACAGCGCACGTTGCGTCGGCAGAACAACGTTTATCTGAGCAAGGGCAGCGTGCTGTATTCCAACCTCGGCAAACCGATGCTGACCATCGTCGAAGACACCTGCGGGCGCCACGACACCCTTGGCGGCGCCTGTGCGCAAGAGAGCAACACCGTGCGTTACGCGCTGGAAAAACGCCACATGCACAGCTGCCGCGACAACTACCTGCGCGCCTGTATGCACGACGGCCGCCTGGGCAAGCGCGACATCAGCCCGAACATCAACTTCTTCATGAATGTGCCGGTCACCGCGGAAGGCGGCCTGACCTTTGAAGACGGCATCTCCGGCGCGGGTAAGTACGTGGAACTGCGCGCTGAAATGGACGTGATCGTGCTGATATCCAACTGTCCGCAGCTGAACAATCCGTGCAACGGCTACAACCCGACGCCCGCTGAATTGTTGGTGTGGGATTGAGCGAGCGGCGCTCACCGATCTGACGTTTCGGCGCGAGGGACGGCCTTCGCGCAACCAGTACCACAGCGGGACGGCCCGCTACCCCAGTTCGGGATCGATGCTCGTCGGTCTCCAGGGTCAATGCCATGTTCGACACACTGCTGATCGCCAACCGCGGCGCCATCGCCTGCCGCATTCTGCGCACCCTGCGCACCTTGAACGTCGAGGGCGTGGCGGTTTATTCCGAAGCCGATGCCGCCAGCCTGCATATTCTCGAAGCCGATCAGGCCCACAGCCTCGGCGAAGGCGGCGCGGCCGGGACTTACCTGGCGGTGGACAAGATTCTCGCCATCGCGCAATCCACCGGCGCCAAAGCCATTCACCCAGGCTATGGGTTTCTTTCCGAAAACGCCGCGTTCGCACAAGCGTGTGAAGACGCGGGCATCGCTTTCGTCGGTCCGACGCCTGAGCAACTGCGCGTGTTCGGGCTCAAGCACACCGCCCGCGCGCTGGCCAGACAGCATGGCGTGCCGATGCTCGAAGGCACCGAACTGCTCGACAGTGTCGAGGCGGCCCTGAACGCAGCATCGGCGATCGGCTACCCGGTGATGCTGAAAAGTACGGCGGGCGGGGGCGGCATCGGCATGCGCGTGTGCCGCAGCGCCAGCGAGCTGAGCGAATCGTTCGAGGCGGTCAAGCGTCTGGGGCAGAACAACTTCAGCGACGCAGGCGTGTTTCTGGAGAAGTATATTCAGCGCGCTCGTCATCTGGAGGTTCAGGTATTCGGCGATGGTCAGGGGGATGTCATTGCGCTGGGCGTGCGGGATTGTTCGGTGCAGCGGCGCAACCAGAAAGTGCTCGAAGAAACCCCCGCGCCAAACCTGCCCACCGGCATGGCCGATGAATTGTGCGCCGCAGCGATCCAACTGGCGAAAGCCGTCAGTTATCGCAGCGCGGGCACGGTCGAATTCGTCTTTGACAGCGATGATCAGCGCTTTTATTTCCTTGAAGTGAACACGCGGCTGCAGGTCGAACACGGCGTCACCGAGCAGGTTTGGGGCGTCGATCTGGTGGCGTGGATGATTCAACTGGCGGCCGGTGATCTGCCGCCATTGCCGCAGTTGGCTGCGAAACTCAAACCGGACGGTCATGCGATTCAGGCACGCCTGTACGCCGAAGATCCGGGCCGGGATTTTCAGCCAAGCCCTGGCCTGCTGACTTCGGTGCAGTTTCCGCCCGCCGATGGTCGACAGCTGCGCATCGACACGTGGGTCGAAGCCGGTTGCGAGATCCCGCCGTTCTTCGATCCGATGATCGCCAAAGTCATCAGTTGGGCGCCTGATCGGGCAGCGGCCAGTGCCGGGCTGTCGAAGGCGTTGAGCGAGTCGCGCCTGTACGGCGTCGAAACCAATCGCGACTATCTGCGCCAGATCATCGACGATGCGCCCTTCGCCAGCGGCCAGCCGTGGACGCGCTGCCTGGAAGGTCTGGTGTACCGCGCCGACACATTCGAAGTCATCAGCGGTGGCACCCAGACCAGTGTTCAGGACTATCCGGCGCGCCTGGGCTACTGGGCAGTCGGCGTTCCACCGTCAGGGCCGATGGACAGCCGCTCGCTGCGCCTGGGCAATCGCTTGCTGGGCAACCCGCTAGGCTGCGCCGCGCTGGAAATCACCATGAGCGGGCCGATGCTGCGCTTCAATACCGACGCGGTCGTGGCGGTGACGGGTGCGGTGATCCCGGTGGCGCTGGATGGCAAAGCGCAGCCGATGAATCAATCGCTGCGGGTTCCGGCCGGTTCGACCTTGTCGCTCGGGACGATCGCCGGCGCCGGCGCGCGCAGTTACCTGTGTCTGCGCGGCGGGCTGGATGTGCCGGATTATCTGGGCAGCAAGAGCACGTTCACACTGGGTCAGTTCGGTGGACACGGGGGACGTGCGTTGCGTGCCGGTGATGTCCTTCATCTCGCGCCGCTGGTGGACCGCAGCGCCGGTCAGCAACTGGCCGCCGAATTGATCGCCGATCTGCCGACGGTGCGGGACATCCGGGTGATTTACGGCCCGCACGGCGCGCCGGAATACTTCACCGAAGCCTACATCAAGACATTTTTCGACACCGACTGGGAGGTGCATTTCAACTCCAGCCGCACCGGCGTCCGCCTGATCGGACCGAAACCTGAATGGGTGCGCGCTGACGGCGGCGAAGCCGGTTTGCACCCCTCGAATATCCACGACAATCCTTATGCCATCGGGGCAGTGGATTTCACCGGCGACATGCCGGTGATTCTTGGCCCGGACGGCCCGAGCCTGGGCGGCTTCGTGTGCCCGGTGACCATCATCGAGGCCGATCTGTGGCAATTGGGGCAGCTTAAGGCGGGGGATAAAGTCCGGTTTCACCCCGTCAGCCTCGAAGCCGCGCGAACAGCCTTTTGCAGCGGCGTGGATGACGCCTCTGATATCGCGTCCAATCCTCAGTCCTGTAGGAGCGCGCTTGCCCGCGATGACGATGGATCAGCCGCCAGAGATGCAATGGATGTACCGGCCTCTTCGCGGGCAAGCGCGCTCGTACAGGGAGCGGCGCTGACCTCGCCGATTGTGTTGGACATTGGTGTCGCCGACACGCGCCTCGTCGCTCGCCTGTCCGGCGATACGCACCTGTTGCTGGAGATTGGCGCGCCGGAGCTGGACCTGGTGCTGCGTTTTCGGGGCCACGCGCTGATGCAGGCGCTGGAAGGCAAGCGCCTTGCGGGCGTGATCGACCTGACGCCGGGCATTCGCTCCCTGCAAGTGCATTACCAGCCCGAGCAACTGCCGCTGACCGAACTCCTCGCTGTCGTCGCGGGTGAATGGGACGGCGTCTGCGCCAGCAAGAATCTTGAGGTGCCTTCGCGCATCGTGCACCTGCCGCTGTCGTGGGACGACCCGGCCTGTCAGCTGGCCATCGAGAAGTACATGACGACCGTGCGCAAGGATGCGCCGTGGTGCCCGAGCAATCTTGAGTTCATCCGTCGCATCAACGACCTGCCGAACCTGGACGAAGTGCAACGTACAGTGTTCGACGCCAGCTATCTGGTCATGGGGCTGGGAGATGTCTACCTCGGCGCGCCCGTCGCCACGCCGCTGGACCCGCGCCATCGGCTGGTGACCACCAAGTACAACCCGGCGCGCACCTGGACCGCCGAGAACTCGGTCGGCATCGGCGGCGCCTACATGTGCGTTTACGGGATGGAAGGTCCGGGAGGCTACCAATTCGTAGGCCGCACGTTGCAGATGTGGAACCGCTACCGCGCCGTCGAAGCGTTCGATGGCAAACCCTGGCTGCTGCGTTTCTTCGACCAGATCCGTTTTTACCCGGTGAGCGCCGACGAGCTGCTCAAAATCCGTCGCGACTTCCCGCTCGGACGTTACCCGCTGCAGATCGAGCACAGCACGCTCAATCTGGCGGACTATCAGGCGTTCCTGGCTGACGAGGCCGACAGCATCGCGGCGTTTCGCGCTCAGCAGCAAGGCGCTTTCAACGCCGAGCGCGAGCGCTGGATTGCCAACGGTCAGGCGACTTTCGAGAGCGAGGAAGCGGTGGCCGAGTCCTGCGAAGAAGCGCAATTGCAGGCCGGGCTGATGAGTGTGGACAGCCATATCGCCGGCAATCTCTGGCAGGTTCAGGTCAACGTCGGCCAGCGCGTCGAAGCGGGGGAAACACTGGTGGTACTGGAGTCGATGAAGATGGAGATTCCAGTGCTGGCGCCCGTTGCCGGCATCGTCAGCGAAATCCGTGTGCAGCCCGGCTCCGCCGTCCGCTCAGGTCAACGGGTCGTGGTGCTGGAGGCGTCGATCTGACCGCCACGCCCGTCGGCCGGCCCGAGCGCAGGCACAAAAAACCGTCGCAGGCGCCATAAATAGTTAGCGCCTTTCGACGGGCTTACCGCGCCATAGTGAGGGTCTTTTCACGTGGCGCAGTATTCATGAACGACAGCATCCACCCTTCTGCCCTGAACGGCCTGAACTTCAACATCAATGACGCCCTGCCGGACCCTGCGTTCTCGGGCACCCCGCCTTTCGAAGAACTGGCCCGGCCTGAAACCGTGCTGCCCTCCAAGCCGCAAGCCGATGCGCCGCGCACCCTGAATCACAGGCGCCTGGCGCAGCTGTCCGCCAGCCCCGTCGCCAGGCTGCTGGTCGGATCGGTCACGGTTTTGCGCGCCTGGCAACTGGACCTCGAATTGCCCCCTCCGATCCACGACCATCTGGACCGCTGCCTGCAGGCCGGCTTGCGAGATGAGTATGGCCAGACGCTTGATCTCGACGCGATCCACATCGGTTTCAGCACCGACCACGCGCCTGAAGTGCACAGCAACGGGGAGGAGCGTTTCGAACGACGACTGTCCCTGCGGCAACTGGGCCGGGCTGTTCTGGACCCTGCCGCCTTCCTCGCGTTCAAGCGCTGTGCCGAGCCCGATCGCGTGCTGCGGGATGATCTTCCCGGCTTTACCATTAACGCGTTCTTCAGACAGCTCATCAGCGCTCGCTGGACGCTGGAGTACGAGCAGACCCTGAGCCATTTCTGGGCGCGCCATCGCGACACCTGGCAAACGCTCGCCAGGCTGTCGTTTCTCGACGGTCTGTGCCGACTGGGAGCACGTAAACGCATCGACAAGGAAGGCTACGCTCTCGCGCTCGATGTGTTGGGTCTGGACGCGTTTCCGCGCACAGTGGCGCAGCTGCGTCAGGGCAGGCGACGCCGCGGCTCCTCGGTCTGCGGGATCGCGCTGAACGGCAGAATCATTCCTGGCGTGTTTCACCTGAAAGCCAGACACACCGGCCACTGCTACGTTCATGTGCTCGGCCAGCATCCGCAATGCCGCGAATACATCAGCGACGACGCGCCGTGGCGCGCGCAGAGCGTTCTGGATGCGCTCAACGCGTCCGAGTGGCATCGGCTGCATCTGCAGCCCGGCGATTTCGAACAAGGGCTCACGCTGACAGAACCGGTGGACGACGTGTTCACCCTGCTGCAGCGCGCGCAGGAGGCGTTCTGCACAGCGAGACTCGAGTCGGGCGACGCCCACGAACTTCTTGAAAACGACACCACCGACGAGGATGACTGTGTGGTGATGCCGATCCTGCCGGCGCTGACGCTGATCGGCGCGCTGAACCACTGGCACGACCCCGCGCAGATGCCGCAGCGTGTGCCGACGCCGCTGAAACTGGCCAACCGGATAATGAGGAAGTGGCTCAAGCACCAATATGACCTGAATCTGGACCCACGGCAGGTGTTCATCCGCTATCTGCGCGGCACGTCGACGACACCATGGGGGCGTCCGTCCATTGCGGCCAGCAATGTCATGTTCACCCCTGACGAAACACCTGTCGCGCTGGATCAGGCACTGGTGGACAACCTGCGGCTGCGCGCCCCGCAAGGCTATGACGACCACGGCGGACGCTGGGTCGTGTACGCGGACCCGAGCGCTGAAGGCCACTGGACAAGCCGGAATGAACTGCCCATCCATGCAGACGAAGTCGACACCTGCCTCGCAAGCGTCGATCTGCTGTCCCTGATGCATCGCCGGCTCGAGCGCTTCTGGCGCGGTCAGCGCGAAGCGACAGAGCGCGCCTTGTGCTCAACCCTGATTGGCCAGGCGCTCGTGAGCCTGAAAAGCGGCGGTCTCTCGATTGACGGTTTCAACCTGCTGACGGCGGCCATGCAAGCGGCCGAATGCCAGACGCCACACGCCTCGCTGCAGTGGAGCACGTTAGGCTTTTATGTCAGCACCGGACTGCCCGCCGAAAGTGACTGCCCTTCCTGTGTGGGCCTGTTGCTGCTGCGCCACAAGGATCGACCGGGCGGCCTGCTGTTTCAGGCCGGCCAGAAACAACCGTTCATGGAGTTTCGCGATCCGCGACAACTGACCGCTCACCTCGCGCATGCAGCCGGTGACGAGCAGTGGCGCCGGACGTTGCTCAACCACATGCCGGCGCGTCATCACGCCAGACTGACGTACATTCTCGAGCTGTGGGCCGGTACAAGACAGCCACCGGAGCCGGTTTCCGTTCTGCGTCCATGGCTTGAACCCCTCTATCGCCCACATACTCACAAAGCCCGACAACACACGCTGTGCGAGATGCAGGTGGACGGGCCGCCGGCAGCCTTCATCTGTCAGGGCCTGCAACGCAACAGCCAGTACGACGCAGAGGACAGCATCGTGACCGACAGGGAGGTGGCGCTGCGCAACTGGACCCGACTGGCTGAGCGATTGCAGTTGCTGCTGGCACCGCTGGCATTGCTCATCCCCGCGGCGTCTATTGCGTCGCTGACCGCAGGCGCCGCCACACTCGCGCTTCATGTCCAGGCCGCTCGTCTGCCGGGGGATCGCGAGGCGGAGCGTCGGCAGGTGTTGTTCGCCATTCTCTCGCTGGGGTTGCTGCAGATGGGACCGGCCACACCCCGACTGCTGCGGGCATTCAGGGGGATCAGCGTCTCGAACCCGCTGACGCGGCAAGCGGTGCCGGTCCCTCCGTCGCGCGGTTTCAACAGCTGGCTCGAGCGCAGCACGGCATCACGCAAGACAATCCTCAAGCCGTTTTTCAACGACCTTGGCCCACTCAAGACCTGGACCGTGGCCGGAAACGCGACGTTCGGGACCGAACCGGTGCGAGCCTGGAAACTCGGCCGGCGGTTTCTGCTCTGGACTTCCGAACACCGACAGGCGCGCACGCTGGTGGTCAGCAGCCACGGCTATTATTTGCCTTGGTCGCGCACAAGCGCCGTTCCCAACGGCACCGAGTTGAGGACCTACGCGCCCCATGGTCACTCGCTGGTCGACCCGTCGCTGCATCGAGTGGTCAGTCAGAAGGTGGCGCCTTACTCGATGCTCAATGACACGCACACACTTCCAGGACCGCGTACCGGCGAGTTGCCTGGCGCCCCCGATGCCGACATCCTCATGGCCGGCACGCCGCTGGCAGGGCGCATCAAAAACTACACACTGGCCAAATTCCAGAGTGATCGCTACGAGAGCTACAGGCAAATCAGCCATATCGTGCGCAACTCTCACCAGCCCTCGCCCGGCAGTGATCTGCCTGCCGTGGCGATGGACGTGATGACCGTGCGCAACCGGTTCGGCATGCCCAACCCGAGCCTTGAGGATCTGTTCGCCGAATTGCATCGCTGCGGCATTCATTACGACAGAATCCTGCTGCTGCATTGCCGTTGTTCTGCGCTCAGCTCGCTGCTGGGTCGGGCGCCGGAATTCGTCGCGCCGCCGGGGTCGTCGCCGATAACGCCCTGATCCGCTCCGTCGCAAACTGAAAACGCCCATGGCGCAAAACAGTGGCCGCACGCTAGCATGTCCGGCTTAACGGATTAATCATTCAAGCGGATCGGTCATGCCCCTTCGTTCCACGCTCCATTCACAACGCTCCCTGCTGTTGACGTTGGTGATCCTTTTGGGGAGCGGCTTTCTGGCAACGTCTTTGCTGAGTTACTTCGCCTCCAGGGACGCCATACGCGACAGCATCGTCAACACCGAATTGCCGCTGACTTCCGACACGGTCTACTCGGAGATCCAGAAAGACCTGGTCAGGCCAGTCCTGCTGTCGTCGATGATGGCCCGCGATACGTTCGTGCGGGACTGGGTGGTGGCGGGTGAAAAAGATCCGCAGCAGATGGTCCGCTATCTCAAGGAGGTCATGGATCATTACAGCGCGTATACCGCTTTCTTCGTCTCCAACCAGAGCCTGACCTACTACCAGGCCAAGGGCGTCCTGAAAAAAATCCGCGCCGATGAACCCCGGGACGTTTGGTATTACCGCGTGCGCGACATGCGGGACGCGTATGAGATCAACGTCGATCCGGACATGGCCAACAAGGACAACCTGACCTTTTTCATCAACTACAAGGTCTTCGATTACAACGACAACTTCATTGGTGCCACCGGCGTGGGCCTGACGGTGGACGCCGTGATCAAGCTGATCGATCGCTATCAGCAGCGCTATCAACGCAGTGTCTATTTCGTCGACACGTTCGGTCGGCTGGTCCTGACAGGCGCTGAAGGCGGCCCCAATGGCGCGAAGATCGGTCAGGTGCTGCGTGATTTGCCGGATCTCAAGCAGCTGCATCGGCAGATGCCGAAGCCCCACAGCGGCAGCTATCAATATGACGCCACCGATGACGGGCACTTTCTCAACGTGCGCTACATTCCGGAGTTGAACTGGTACCTGTTCGTCGACAAGCGCGAAAACGGCGCGCTGAACGAGATTCGCCGCTCCCTGTTTCTGAACCTGCTGATCTGCCTTGTCGTCATGATCGTGGTGCTGATTCTGCTCAACCGGGTCGTGCGCCGATTCCAGTTGCGCATCGAAACCCAGGCGATGACCGACAGCCTCACCGGTCTGCCTAACCGCCGTGGCTTCGACCGGATCGCCATGAATGCCATTGCCGAGGCGCGTCGCGAGCACAAAGCATTGTCCGCGATGCTGCTGGACCTGGATCACTTCAAGCGGCTCAACGACACCCACGGCCACCTGGCCGGCGATGAAGTGCTGAGCGGATTTGCCGATGACATCCGGCGTTGCCTGCGAGACACCGACATCATTTGCCGCTGGGGTGGAGAAGAGTTCATCATTCTGCTCAAGGACACCAACATCAGCGGTGCCCGACGCGTCGCCGAGAAGATTCGCTTGCTGGCCGAGCAACATACTTACGTGTTCACAGGCTCAGCCCTACAAGTAACGGTAAGCCTGGGCCTCACCGAACTGCATCCCGACGACACCCTGCAAAGCCTGATCGCACGCGCTGACCAGGCGCTCTACAGCGCCAAACAAAGCGGCCGCAATCGGGTATGCACTGAAGCAGCGGAACCGGCATGACCCTGATATCCCCCGCCGCAGACAGATGCCCGGTCTGCGGCCAGAGCAATCGCTGCACACTGGCCGATCCACGCACGGTGGACCGCGCCTGCTGGTGTTTCAGCGAAACCATCGACCCCGCCGTTCTCGCCGCCTTGCCTGACGAGGTGCGCGACAAGGCATGCCTGTGTCCGCGATGCGCCGGGCTGGCTGATAAACACCTGCCGGCCCTATGACGCTCGCCTGCCGAACATAGCCATGCGCCTCGATCGCTTTCTCAGCAACCTCCCCCGCTTCAGTCGTAAAGACGTGCGCCTCGCGCTGCTCGCTGGCCGTGTGCAGGTCGATGGCTGCACGGTCCGGGATCCGCTGCACGAGGTGCGTGAGTTCAGCCATGTGATGCTCGACGACGAAGTATTGCAGGTGGGCAAGCCCGCTCGTTACTTCATGCTGCACAAACCGCCCGGATGCGTCAGCGCCACCACCGATCCTCAGCATCCGACCGTGCTCGATCTGCTGCACGAGCCTGACAAGCACGACCTTCACATTGCCGGGCGTCTTGACTTCAATACGTCCGGGCTGATGCTGATCACCAACGACGGCCAATGGTCGCGACGCCTGACCCAGCCAACCACCAAACTTCCGAAGGTCTACTACGTCGAGACCGAGCAAGCGGTGGGCGATCATTACCTCGAAAAGTTCGCCGAAGGGTTCTATTTTGCGTTCGAAAACCTGACCACGCAGCCGGCGCTGCTCACGATCCTCGACAGTCACTGCGCCAGGCTCAGCATCGTCGAGGGCCGCTACCATCAGGTAAAACGGATGTTCGGTTATTACGACAACAAGGTCGTGCGCCTGCACCGTGAAAGCATGGGGCCGCTGGTGCTCGACCCATCGCTGGCGCCCGGAGAGTACCGGCCACTGACGGCTGAAGAGATTCAGCTGATCTGAAGGCTTGCGACCGCCGGGCAGATCGTGTCGGACAATTCACCAACGGCACTTGCGGGTTACCCGATCGCCTGCTTGAATCCAGACGTCGGTCCACAAGTGACCGGCGAGTCACCTGTGCATCCAAAAAACGATTTCGCCGCCGCAGATGCCTTCCCTGGCACTGCGCCCGGCAACCCGCCCGCCAATAACAATACCTGTCGGACAGACCGTTGCGGACCGACATGGGGCCCCTTCAAGGCAAATGCCTACCTGTCACGAAACTCGTGCAACGTGGTTGCGCGCACACCTGTTTTTACGTCAGGAGACATGGATATGAGGCCAGAAATCGCTGTGCTTGATATACAGGGCCAGTTTCGAGTTTACACGGAGTTCTATCGCGCAGATGCCGCAGAAAAGACCATCGTCATGGTCAACGGCTCACTGGCCACTACTGCATCTTTCGCCCAGACCGTCCGCAACCTGTATCCGCAATTCAATGTGGTTCTCTACGATCAGCCCTACGCGGGCAAATCCAAGCCCCACAATCTTCATGAAAAACCGCTCACCAAGGAGACAGAAGGCCAGATCCTGCTGGAGCTGATCGACCACTTCAACGCCGAGCACATCATGTCGTTTTCATGGGGTGGCGCGGCCGCGCTGGTCGCGCTCGCGCATCGGCCCAGGCGCATCGAAAAGGCCGTGATCAGTTCGTTTTCGCCTGTGATCAACGATCCCATGCGCGACTACCTCGAACGCGGTCAGCAACACTTGGGCGCGTTCGACCGCTACGAGGTTGGCACGCTGATCAACAGCACCATCGGCAAGCACTTGCCATCGCTGTTCAAGCGCTTCAACTACAAGCACGTCAGCTCGCTGGATCTGCATGAATATGCGCAGATGCACCATCACATCAACCATGTGCTGGACACCAACACCCAGCATCAACTGAAAGCGGCCAAGCGCATCAACGTCCCCGTGCTGTTCATGAACGGCGAATGGGATGAGTACACCGCAGCACTGGACGCCCGGTTGTTTACCCACCACATTCGCGATTGCCATTTCACCACGATCCACGGCGCCGGCCACTTCCTGGACATGGAACACAAGGCGGCATGCCTGCAATCGCAAAACGCCCTGATGGACTTTCTCGCACCGACACCCGAGCCCGGCAGAACTCGCTATCGACAGGTACAGACGCACCATGCATTTGCAATCTGACCGTGCAGGTCTCAAGGAACGGATTCATTCGTCAACGCCCGTCACTCGCGGCGACGAATGAATCCTGTCCCTTCGCGCAACAACGCGGATTTCCCCGCCGACGATTTAACGCTTCAATTCACCGCCCGCATCTGGTACAAAGTCAGCCGCTGAAAGCGTCATAGCGTTCTTACAGCTGATACGAGGGTTCTGACAGACCTGTCCGTTCAGTGAGTAAACAGACGAAAAAAGCGGGTATAGTTTAGTGGCAAAACGAAAGCTTCCCAAGCTTTAGTTGAGGGTTCGATTCCCTCTACCCGCTCCACCTTTCCTCCTCGTTTCCATCCTCTGGCTCTTCCCCTCACTGGCATTCCTGGCTGACCCCGACGCCGGTATTACTTCTCGATTCTGGAAGCCCTCTTGCAGTCAGTTGCACACTGCAGTCACGCAATTTCAACGCTGATCAGAATGTCCTGACAGCTGACTTTGCGGCATGAAGATGAAATCATCAGCGCATCTTGGGAAACCGATATGCAGTTTCCCAAAGTGCGCGCAAACATCTTCCAAAATGGTCATCCAACCACTGTCATTCGCCGCCCTTCATTCGTCGGGCGATGAGATAGATCGCCAACCCTGCCAGTGCAGTGGCAGCGCCCACATATCCCGTGCTCGTCCAGCCAAATCCCGCCGTTATCGCCATTCCACCCAACCATGGCCCCAGGGCATTGGCGAGGTTGAACGCGGCATGATTTGAAGCCGCCGCCAGACTGGGCGCTTCATGGGCGATATCCATCAAGCGAATCTGCAAGGGTGCCGCCATAGCAATCATGGTTCCGACGAGACCGATGCCGAGCATCACTCCCCAGACCGACTGGGCCGCCCACGGGAAGAAGGTCAACACCGCAATCGACCACAGCAGAACGCATCCCACCGCGCGAAATTGCAGACGATCGAACAGTTTGCCGCCTGCGATGTTGCCGATGATGCCGCCCAAACCGAAGGCTGCCAGACCAAACGGGATCAACGTCGGAGACGTCCGGGTTACTTCAAGCATCGTCGGGGCCAGATAGCTGAAAACCGAAAACATGCCTGAGAAACCGATGGCGGCAATGGACAGTGCCATCCAGACCTGAGGTTTCTTGAATGCCTGCAACTCTTTACGCGGATTGCTTCGGGCTTCGTCTCGACGATCAGGGACACAGAGCCATATCAACGCAATGGTGACGATTGCAATGACGCCCACGAGCGCAAACGCAGAGCGCCAGCCGAAGAACTGCCCCAGAGTCGTCGCCAGAGGGTTTCCAAGCAGCATCGCCAACGTGAGCCCCATCATCACTCTCGCGACTGCACCGGCACGCTTGTTGGCTGGCACCATGCTCGAAGCGACGACTGCAGCGATGCCGAAGTAGGCGCCGTGGGGCAACCCGCTGATGAATCGAAATGCCACCAGGCTTCCGAAGGTGGCGGTAAACGCCGTCGCTACGTTGCCCGCTGCATACAGCACCATCAATAAAATCAGCAAATGCTTGCGCAACATCTTCGCGCCGAGAATGGCCAGCAAGGGTGCCCCGACCATCACCCCTAAAGCATAAGCACTGATCGCATGTCCGACCTGCGGCTCGCTTAGATGAAGGTTATTGGCGATGTCCGGCATCAGGCCCATGATCGCGAATTCGCCGGTGCCGATGGCGAAACTGCCCACCGCCATCGCCGCTTCCATCTTGGCTGCGTTGTGGGCAGACAACACTGGGCCAGGTGTTTGCTGGATAGACATTAGAAGTGCTCTTTAAAAGGAAAATCAGGAAAAGCGTCATTCACGTCGATGACTCGAGAACACCTTGAAACGCTCTCGTCGCACTGGAGCGATAAACCCATATTCGATGCGCGCGCATCGACGGCAGTCCGCGCAGTACGAATCAGTAAAAACAAGGTGTTTGAAACATGACCGACACAAGCGGCCGGTGAAGAGGACGTCATAAAACCACGCAACTTAAGGACGGACGTGTCCTAAGGTTGCGTTGGTTGACGTTAACGCTTACGCAAAGCGCGGGTTCGCGCAATGTCTGTGACGAAATGTATCAAACCCGCATCCGCCACTTCAAGCGACAGGACCGCTGCCCGGACGCATCGCGCTATTCGGATGATCGGGTCAGCAGTATATAAAAGCACCTGTGTAACTCACCAAGCGCCAGGAAATACCAGAATTCCAGAAAGTACATGAGGTAGGACAGCCACGCGCCCCATCCTGATTCAGGCAAACTGCGGTGCAAGCAGATAACCACTACAGCACCCACTGACCAGACGACAAATGCCAATCCCCACGCCCGTCGACGACATTCGCTTTGTTCGATTTTTATCATGCTCGCAACATCTGGCTCGATTACTCCTTCGGCCTCACAGCACGAGAAACGTTCGCTCGGGCGCAACGCGACATTCCAGAAATCACCCATAAAAAAACCCGGAACAGATCCGGGTTTTTAGCGTGCATCGCGGCGTTATGCGGCAAGGTCGGACATCAGCGACTTTTTATACTGGGCCTTCATGGCCTCCATCTGTGCGCCGAGCTCTTCGAGCTTGGCTTTGCCCAGCAGTTTTTTCGCCTGCGGGAACATCTCGGATTCTTCTTCCTCGATGTGATGCTCCAGCAACTCCTTGACCACTTTCACCCGGCCTGAAAATTCTGGCGTCGACGGGTCGGTCTGCTTGAGGTCTGGCAGTACGAGGGAGTCAACGGTGCGGTGCTCTTCCTTGGCTTCGTAGTACATGATGTCCTGCTCTTTGGCGCCGGCCTCCTTGAAGGCTGGATAAAGAAGCTCTTCTTCCAGCTTGGTATGAATGGTGATTTCCATCTCAAGCTTGTTGAGTAAATCAGTGCGTTTTTTCACACCACGTTCGGTGGATTCGCTCAGCTGCGACAGGATGCTCTTCACGCGTTCATGGTCGGCGGTGAGAAGGTCGATAGCGTTCATGATTATTTCCTCTGGCTTCACGAATGGTGGACCGATCTGACGTCGATCCTGCAAGTACCCTAAGTGGGTTGCATCGACCGTGCCGCCGGGCGCCAATCGTTTTTCTTCCGTAATTACAATGAGTTAAGTCGAGCGCGAGAGGCAGGGGATCGTGCACCTTGCATGAATCTGCGCAAACGGGTGTTGCATATGAAGGGACCACGACAGGTCAGCCCGGGAGTGACAGGCGCGAGACCATGACCCGCCAAAAAACCTGTCCATACAAAAAGCCCCGGTTTCCCGGGGCTCTGGTCGATCAGTGCTTGGCTCGTGGCTTTTCAGCTTCATCTGACGCATCCGCAGCGCGGTACGCCGTTCGCTCCTGGTAAGCAGGCAACGATGCCGCGAAGGCCATCGCCTCCTCGCGGGTGCTGAACGAACCTAATCGATCATGGTGGGTGCAGACCCGCCATGGGCCGTTGTTGACGTTGATGACGTCGTAACCGTTGAAGTGCGTTTTACTGAGCATCGCGTTGTGCATGGTGACCTCCCTCTCGTTTTGAGAGTGTTATTGGAAGCAAAACCTTACGCCGGAGCATTCTTCTACAGACAACCGCCAGACAAATGGCCTTCAAGGCTTGAGGGGGATTTCCTCGTCTCTCTCCGACAGACTCTTACCGTCGTCCGGGTGTTTCCAGGTCTGCGGTGGGGCTGTTTCGGACTGTTGCTCATTGGCGTGTTCTATCCGCTCGAACTCTTGGGCCTGCTGGCGGGTCGCATCCTTGCGCGAGTTTTCCATGGGGCTTGGGTGCGGACCGGGACTCTGTGCCGCTGTGCTATTCACTGGATCGGTTTTCATGCTCACCTCGCAGCGAACCGGATTCGGGGTTCAAAGCTTAGAAGCACGTCCGATGTGTGGGTTCGAAATATCTGCCGGGCGGCAACCCGTCCCCCGCAGCGTTGACAACGCGGACCTGGGTTTCTATAAGTCCACTCCGTTCTGGCGCCCAGTCAGTACTGCTCACCTGAAAGCGAAGCGAGAAGATGGAATTCACGGATTTTGATGCCGAACTGGCCGACTGGAACACGCTGCAGACCACGCATCCCTGCTCGGGGCTGTTGATGGGCAATGGCGCCAGTCTGGCCGTGTGGAAGAACTTTGCCTACGATTCGCTCTTCGAACTGGCACAGACCACGCGCAACAAGCCGCTGAGCCCGACCGAACTGGCGTTGTTCAAATCCATGGAGACCGAAAATTTCGAGCCCGTCCTGAGCGGCTTGAAGATCGCCATGCGGGTGAACGCGGCGCTGACGATCAGCTCGTCCTCTCCGCGCAATCGCTATTTCGCCATCAAGGAAGCGCTGATCCACGGTATTCGTTCGGCGCACATTCCGTGGCGACTCATGGAAACCAGCACGATTGCCCACCTCAGCGCGGCGCTGAGCCAATACGCGACCGTTTACTCGACCAACTACGACCTGCTCGCCTATTGGGCGGTGATGCACGGGGCGCAGCCATTCGACGACCTGTTCGAAGAAGACGCGGTCTTCAATCTTCATCGCACCCACAGCCATGCCACACGCATTCTCTATCTGCACGGCGGCATGCACCTGGTGAAGAACTTCGACGGCACGGCGCGCAAATTGATGTCTTCGGAAAGCACTCTGCTCGGCAGTTTCGCGGTGAACGCCTTGGACGACGTGCCACTGTTCGTCTGCGAAGGACGCAGCGACGACAAGATGAAGATCATCCGCAGCTCCGATTACCTGTCGTTCTGTCACGCGCAACTGGCGCAACATGACGGCGCGCTGTGCATCTTCGGTCACTCATTGGGCAAGCAGGATCGACACATCCTGCAGGCAATCCTGCAAGCCCGACCGAAGACTGTCGCGATTTCCGTGCTGCCACGCAGCGAAGCGTTCATTCAGCACCAGAAGCGCCATTACAGCGCACTGTTCGCGGGCCAGCACATTGAGCTGCAGTTTTTCAATGCAAAGACCCATCCGCTCGGCCAGCCGCATTTGAGTGTGTCCACAGGACGACTCAAGGAAACGCTGGAACAGAAGAAGGCGTGAGTCTGCGGGACATGCAAGCCGGTTCTGCCAGGACCGGATGAGGAAGAGCCGCCCGAAGACGGCTCTGTTGAGGATGAAGCCGGATGCTTCTGAACTTCCCAACCCTGACGCTTATTCGTTACCGTCCGACAGCGCGCCGACCACAACGGCCTCGCCTGGTGATTTTTTATTGACGCTTTGAGCAATCGATTCCGTTGACAGGCGCACGCTGTTCAGCGCCGCCAGGCGGTCGCTGCTGGTCGATCTGACAACGCTGGATGACCATTGAGCCGCTACGGTCGCCATCCATGCGAACAGGAACACCACGACACCTTGCAACGCCCACTTTCCGATGACCGACACGATTGTTCTCCTAGCTGAATTCGATGGCACCCATTTGACCTTCAAACGGTTGCAGCAAGATTGCATTCAAGTTTTGCACCAAGATCCGGGCTGCAAATGGTTGCAGCTGAAAAATCCTCGATTACGGCGCTTCCCTCATTAACGGCAAGTGTACGGATGAATCTGTCGCCAGCTGTTAAGGGGCTTTCGCGACGATCTATGGCTGAATGAATGCCTTCTCCCACCCCGGCTCTTACTCATAAAAAGAAAGGCACGCTTACCATGTCCTCTCGTGAAAACACTGGAATGATCCTCGGCCTGATCGGCGTTGTGATCTTCAGCCTGACCCTGCCCATGACCCGTATCGTCGTTCAGGAAATTCACCCGCTGCTTAACGGTCTGGGCCGCGCGTTGTTCGCCGCGATCCCGGCGGCAGCGCTGCTGCTATGGCGCCGGGAAAAATGGCCGACGCGTGCGCAATTGAAGGCGCTGATGGTCGTGGCGCTGGGCGTGATCATCGGGTTTCCGGTGTTGTCCGCCTGGGCAATGAAAACCCTGCCGGCGTCGCACGGCGCGCTGGTCAATGGTCTGCAGCCCTTGCTCGTTGCGATCTACGCGGCCTGGCTGTCGCATGAACGTCCGTCGAAAGCCTTCTGGATGTGCGCGGCGATGGGCAGCGTGCTGGTGCTCGGTTACTCGTTGATCAGCGGCGCGGGCAATCTACAGGCGGGCGATCTGTTGATGGTCGGCGCAGTGGCGATCGGCGGCCTGGGCTACGCCGAGGGCGGGCGACTGGCCAAACAGATGGGTGGCTGGCAGGTGATCTGCTGGGCGCTGGTGATCTCGATTCCGGTGCTGATCATTCCGGTCGGCTATCTTGCCGCGCGGCATGAAGGACCGATCTCGGCAGGCACATGGTGGGCATTCGGCTACGTGTCGCTGTTCTCGCAGTTCATCGGCTTTTTTGCCTGGTATGCCGGCCTTGCCATGGGCGGCATTGCGCGCGTGAGTCAGATCCAGCTGATCCAGTTGTTCTTCACGATGGCGTTCTCGGCGCTGTTCTTTGGCGAGCACATTGACCCGATCACCTGGATCTTCGCAGCGGGCGTCGTGGTCACCCTGGCCATCGGGCGCAAGACCGCCGTCATCGCGCCCAAACCAGTGACCTCGGCGAGGATCTAGCCGAGCAGGCCGTCCGCCTGGAGCAAGCTCTCCAGGCATTGCTCCTGAATGCCGTAGAAGGTTTTCAGCTCCTGAATCTTCGCCAGCAGCTGCGCGGGATCGGCCGGAGTCGCGCGCTTCACCGCCAGAATCATCTTGTTCTTGTTGGTGTGCTCCAGCGAGATGAATTCGAACACTTTGGTCTCGTAACCGCACGCTTCCAGCAACAGCGCACGCAACGCATCGGTGACCATCTCGGCTTGCTGGCCCATGTGCAGTCCGTATTGCAGCATCGGCTTGAGCAGCGTGGGGCTCTGGATCTGCAAGCGGATCTGCTTGTGGCAGCAAGGCGAGCACATGATGATCGAGGCGCCGGAGCGAATGCCGGTGTGAATCGCATAATCGGTGGCGATGTCGCAGGCGTGAAGCGCGATCATCACGTCCAGCTCGCTCGGCGCCACAGTGCGCACATCGCCACATTTGAACACCAGCCCCGGATGATCCAGCCGCGCCGCCGCGTCGTTGCACAGCGTAACCATGTCCTCGCGCAATTCCACGCCAGTCACGTTGCCTTGCGCCTGCAGCGTGTTGCTCAGGTAATCATGGATGGCGAACGTCAGGTAGCCCTTGCCCGAACCGAAATCGGCGACCGTCACCGGTTGGTCGAGCCGAATGGGCGACGTTGCCAGCGCGTGGGAAAACACCTCGATGAACTTGTTGATCTGCTTCCACTTGCGCGACATCGCGGGAATCAGCTCGTGCTGCTTGTTGGTGACACCAAGATCCACCAGAAACGGCCGGCTGAGCTCCAGATAACGCTTCTTCTCGCGATCGTGTTCTGCCGCAGGCGCCTGGCGCTGTTGCCCGGACTTGTTGCGGAACAGCGTGCTCTTGCCCTTCTTGCTGAACTCCAGCTGCACTTCATCGGTGAGCGAAAGCAAGTGCGCATTCTTGAACGCATCGGGAATCAACGTGGCGATCAGCGCCTGAGCATCGGTCAGCGGATGATTCTTGGTGATGTCCCGGGTTTTGTAGCGGTAGACGAATGACAGGCAAGCCTGATCCTTCACCGTGACCGGTTTGATGATGATCCGCTGCAGGTCCACTTCATTCCCGACATACTTGGCCAGTACCAGCTTGATCAGCGAGTTTTGCGTCAGGCAGGTCTCCAGCAGGCTGAGGAACTGAGCGCGGTGATCGGGCGCTGAAGCGACGGCGGAAGCTGTTGCGGACATCGGATGAAGCCTCGGGAGCGAAAATGCGAGGCCGGTATTTTAGGCGTGTCCGACGATTGTGGTGGATTTAATTGCCGACCGGTCTGCAGACCGGACCGGATCGACTGGCCCCCGTCCAGGCAACCACGCGCGCGCCTGCTCGCCGGTTAGTGGAGCACCACCAGACGATTGGGCAATTCATTGCGCGCATCGGTGACCGGCACACTTTCGCTCAGCACCTCGCCGCAGGAGCGGATGCATCTCAGAAACCCTTCCAGAATCCGCCCTTCTCTGACCTGCCCGGTGAAGGTGTCGACCATCGACCGCCAGACCTGATCGTCCACCCGCCGCGCGATGCCATCGTCGACGATGATCTCGACATAGCGCTCCGCTTCGCTGACGAATATCAGCACGCCGGTGCCGTTGACCGTCGCGTGCAGGTTCTGCTCGAGAAACTGACGCCGGGCCAGACTCCCCGCTCGCCAGTGCCGCACGGCGGCGGGCACCAGCCGCGTGGTGATGGCCGGCAGGCGGCAGAAGAACGCGACCGCGATAAAGGTCGCCACTTGCGTCACCAGCAGTTCGTTGGCGTTGAGCCAGCCGGGATAGAAATTGATCAGACCGGGCAACAGCATTCCGATGAACCCGGCCCAGATCAGCGGCACATAGGTGTAATCGTCGGCGCTGGCCGCCAGCACGGTCACAAGCTCCGCGTCGGTGACGCGTTCGACCGCTTCGATGGCCTCGGCCACCTGTCGCTGTTCGTCTTCATTGAGTAACGCCATGCCACGCATCCTTATTGAGCTATCGACTACCAGCCACCGGAGGCACCGCCACCGCCAAAACTGCCACCGCCGCCACTCATTCCGCCCGTGCTCGATCCGCCCGAGCCCATACCGCCGGAGCCGAAGCCGCCCGAGCCGCCCGAACCGATGAAGCCGATCCCGTTGCCCCAGCGCATGCTGATGTAGCCGGCAATCACGAACAACGCAAAGAGCAGCAACGTGATTCGCCAGTCCGAAACCTCTTCTTCGCCGCCCGAGGCGCCAACTGCCGGTTCGGCCAGCGGATCGCCGCCGAGGACCTGCACGATCGCTTCAGTGCCACGGGTGATCCCGCCAGCAAAATCGCCTTGTCTGAAAGCCGGCGTAATGATCTGGCTGATGATCACCGACGCCTGCGCGTCGGTCAGCCGGTCCTCCAAGCCGTAGCCGACCTCGATACGCACCTTGCCCTCGTCCCGGGCGACGATCAGCAGCGCGCCATTGTCCTTGCCCTTCTGCCCGATGCCCCAGTAGCGGCCGAGCTGGTAGCCGAAATCCTCGATGGTCGAGCCCTGCAGGTTCGGCACCGTCACCACCACGACCTGCTCGGTGCTGAGCTCCTCATGCGCCCGCAGCATCTGGGACAAGCGTTCCTTACCGGGTGTGTCGAGCATGCCAGCGGTGTCCACCACCCGGCCGCTCAACGGCGGAAACGTCAGGTCAGCCTGCGCCCACTGCGCGCAGACACTGAGGCACAGCGTCAGAATCGCCAGCCACGCACCACGCCGCCGAACCCCGAGCATCAGAATTTCACTTGCGGCGCTTTGTCGGCGTCGGCGGCAGTGGCTTCGAAATTGGGCCGTACCGGCAGATCGCTGTACATCACCGAATGCCACAGGCGACCGGGAAAGGTGCGGATTTCGGTGTTGTATTTCTCCACCGCAGCGATGAAGTCGCGCCGGGCAACGGCAATGCGGTTTTCAGTCCCTTCAAGCTGCGATTGCAAGGCCAGAAAGTTCTGGTTGGATTTCAGGTCCGGATAACGCTCGGAAACCACCATCAGTCGGCTCAACGCCCCGGTCAGTTGACCCTGGGCGTCCTGGAACTGCTTGAGTCTGGCCGCGTCATTCAGAGTGTTGGCGTCGACCTGGATGGATGTCGCCTTGGCGCGCGCCTCGATGACAGCGGTCAGCGTGTCCTGCTCCTGTTTGGCGTAGCCCTTGACGGTCTCCACCAGGTTGGGAATCAGATCGGCACGCCGCTGATACTGGTTCTGCACTTGCGCCCAGGCCGCTTTGACCTGTTCATCGTAGGTCGGAATATTGTTGATGCCGCAGCCGGCCAACAAGGTGCTGAGGAACATCAACAATGTCAGTGACAAATTGTAACGACTGCCCCGTATGTGCCCGTAACGCTCTATTTGCATGGCCTGCGCGCTCCTTGTTGTCGCTATTAATGGTTCCGGTCAGACATGACTTTAGCCAAATCGGATGATCCCCGGCATAATCCTGCCCATCGCGTTGTCAGGGGTCTGGATTGCCAGACCGCAATCAGATAAAACTCGCTGCGCTACTGATGCTCATAAGGATCAGGAGTTCAGCGACTTCCCCGTCCTGACGACAATAAAAACCAAAGGTTCGACACCTGAAAAATGGCTGACCGGTATTACGCGCGAGTTGCCGGTACCGCCTTGAGAAAACCATTCATGAATAAGCTGTGTTTATTGAGTCTCGTCATCGGTCTGGCCAGCCAGTCGGCCTGGGCCGAGAACGCCGCCAGCCCTGCGGGCAACCTTTCCACACTCCAGGCCAAGAATGCGTTCGTCGCCAATCTGATGAAGCAGATGACGCTGGACGAAAAGATCGGCCAGCTGCGATTGATCAGCATCGGTCCGGAGATGCCCAAGCCGGAAATTCTCAAGGAAATCGCCGCCGGACGCATTGGCGGCACATTCAACTCCGTGGTCCTGCCTGACAACCGCGCCATGCAAGACGCCGCAGTTGCCCACAGCCGCAGCAAAATTCCGATGTTCTTCGCTTACGACGTCGTACACGGTCAGCGCACCATTTTCCCGATCAGCCTGGGTCTGGCTTCGACCTGGGACATGGACGCGGTCACCCGCGCCGGTCGCGTCTCGGCGATCGAAGCCGCTGCCGATGGCGTGGACATGACATTCGCGCCAATGGTCGACATCACACGCGATGCCCGCTGGGGCCGCAGCTCCGAAGGTTTCGGCGAAGACACGTATCTGGTTTCACGCCTCTCGGCGACCATGACCCGCGCCTTTCAGGGCACCAGCACTCAAGCGCCCAACAGCATCATGGCGGCGGTCAAACATTTCGCGCTGTATGGCGCAGTTGAAGGCGGTCGCGACTACAACACCGTCGACATGAGCCCGGTGCGCATGCAGCAGGATTATCTGCCGCCCTATCGCGCCGCCATCGACGCCGGCGCGGGCGGTGTCATGGTCGCGCTCAACTCGATCAACGGCGTGCCGTCCACCTCTAACGCCTGGCTGCTGCAAGACGTGCTGCGCAAGGATTGGGGTTTCAAAGGCGTGACCGTCAGCGATCACGGCGCGATCAAGGAACTGATCGATCACGGGGTCGCCAAAGATTTCCGTGAGGCCGCCAAGCTGGCTATCAAGGCGGGCGTGGACCTGAGCATGAACGACAAGGCGTACGGCGAAGAACTGCCGGCGCTGGTGAAGAGCGGCGAAGTGTCGGTCAAGGAAGTCGACAATGCCGTGCGTGAGGTTCTGGGCGCGAAATGGGACATGGGTCTGTTCGCCAATCCTTATCTGCGCATCGGTGCTGCGGTCGATGATCCCGCCGATCGCAACGCGGAAAACCGCCTGCATCGCGAAGAAGCCCGCGACGTCGCGCGCAAGAGCATCGTGCTGTTGAAGAACGAGCGCAACACCCTGCCGCTCAAGAAGCAAGGCACCATCGCCGTCATTGGCCCGCTGGCCAAAAGCTCGCTGGACATGATGGGCAGCTGGTCGGCAGCCGGTCTGGCGCGCCAGACCGTCAGCGCTTATGACGGGCTGGCCAATGCCGTGGGCGACAAGGCAAAACTGCTTTACGCGGCCGGTTCCAACGTGACTGACAACCAGGAAGCCATCGCTTACCTGAACAACATGGACGACAAGATTCACATCGACGGCCGTCCGGAACAGGAGATGATCGACGAAGCGGTCAAGGTCGCTCAGCAGTCGGATGTGATCGTCGCCGTCGTGGGTGAGTCGCGCAACATGTCTCACGAAGCCGCGAGCCGCGTCGACCTGGTTCTGCCGGGGCGTCAACGCGACCTGATCCGCGCGCTCAAGGCCACCGGCAAGCCGCTGGTGCTGGTGCTGATGAACGGCCGGCCGCTGGCGCTGGGCGAAGAAAACCAGTTGGCCGACGCCATGGTGGAGAGCTGGTTCCTCGGCACCGAAGGCGGCAACGCGCTGGCCGATGTCCTGCTGGGCGACTACAACCCGTCGGGCAAACTGCCGATGACGTTCCCGCGCTCCGTCGGTCAGGTGCCTGCGTATTACAACCACCTGAACACCGGCCGCCCGTACCGCCCGAACGATTCGAACTACACCTCGAACTACTTCGAAGAGCCGACCAGCCCGCTGTTCCCGTTCGGCTACGGCCTGAGCTATACGCAGTTCAGCGTCTCGGACATCACGCTGTCGATCAACAAGATGACGCGCAAGGACAAACTCACCGCCACCGTACAGGTCAAGAACACTGGCAAAGTCGCCGGCGAGACCGTGGTGCAACTGTACCTGCGTGACGTCGCCGCTTCGCTCAGCCGTCCGGTCAAGGAGCTGAAGAACTTCCAGAAGATCATGCTCAAGCCGGGCGAAGAGAAATCCGTGAGCTTCACCGTGACGGAGCAAGACCTGAAGTTCTTCAATCCTTCACTGCAATTTGCGGCCGAAGCCGGCGAGTTCAAGCTGATGATCGGCCTGGATTCAGAAGATGTGAAAGAAACAACGTTCAATCTGCTGTAAGCATCGCGGCCGGGGTGCGGTCCGTTTCGGCCGCACTCACACGTGCAGCGCTGCGATCCAGGGACGAGGTCAGGCGGCCGCAGCTGCGCTGGACCGTGCCACGGCGAGTCGATTCAGGTTTTCGTCAATAACAAGAACAGTGTGAGCAGCCCGTTAGTCATCGGGATGACTCGCTACGGCGCCCACCGGATCGCCGCACATGACAGGCCCCCTCCATGTCCCGCTCAGCGCGCCTCGCTCTCTCCATTCTGCTGATTCTCGCCGGGGCGGTGCTCGTTGCCGCCCTGGCGATGCATCAGGCGCAGCGTCATGCACTCGAAGACGATGCGGCACGCGCCGAGGATCGCCTTTCGCTGTACGCGAATACGTTGCAGACACTTATCGAGCGCTACCGGGCATTGCCTGCCGTCCTCGCGCTGGACACGCAAATGCGCGAAGCCTTGAGCGGCCCCGTGAGCCCTGAAACCACGCAGGTGCTCAACCTGAAGCTGGAGCAGATCAACGGCGCCGCGCAGTCCTCCACACTTGAATTGCTGGATCGCGAGGGTCTCGCCGTAGGCGCCAGCAACTGGCGGCTGCCCAGCAGTTACGTCGGCCACAACTACGGCTTCCGGCCTTACTTCACGCAAACCAGGGCGAACGGCGTCGGCCGGTTCTACGCGGTGGGCGTGACCAGCGGCATTCCCGGTTACTTCCTGTCCAGCGCGGTCCGCGACGATGCCGGACAGTTCATTGGCGCGATGGTGGTCAAACTCGAATTTCCTGATCTGGAGCACACCTGGGCGCAGGGCGACGATCTGCTGTTGGTGAGTGACGCCAAGGGCATTGTGTTCATCGCCAATCATCCTGGCTGGCGCTATCGTGCGCTGCGCCCGCTGTCCGAACAGGATCGCGCAGAGCTGGCCAGCACTCGCCAGTACGACAAACAGCCGCTGACCTCGCTCACGCACACGACACTGCGCACGTTCGGCGAGCACAGTCAGCTCAGCCGCGTTGCCGCTCCCGGCGAAGAAGCCGACTACTTGTGGCAATCGCTCCCGCTGCAGCCGGAAGGCTGGACGCTGCACCTGCTGCGCAAACCGCAGCCTGCCGATGAGGACATTCGCAATGCGGCGCTGGCGGCTGCCGGCACGTGGCTGACGCTGGTCTTTCTGGGGCTTTTCCTTTACCAGCGCTGGCGGCTGGCCCGGATGCGTCAGCGCAGTCGCGAAGAGCTCGAACAACTGGTCGCCGCGCGCACGCGGGACCTGCAGACCGCGCAGGACGGGCTAGTCCAGTCGACGAAGCTTGCGGCGTTGGGGCAGATGTCCGCCGCCCTCGCCCATGAAATCAACCAGCCGTTGACCGCTCAGCGCATGCAGCTGGCGACCTTGCGCCTGCTGCTCGACCACGGTCGTGTCGAAGAAGCTGGCAAGGCGCTCGATTTGCTGGATCAGCAACTGACACGCATGGCCGCCCTGACCGGCCACCTCAAGACCTTCGCGCGCAAAAGCCCCAGCGGCCTGCGCGAACGCGTCGATCTGGCGTGCGTGGTCGATCAGGCGTTGTTGCTGCTGGACGCGCGCATCCGCGAAGAGCGCGTCAGTTGCGTGCTGGATCTGACGCGCCCGGCGTGGGTGCGCGGCGATGCCATTCGCCTCGAACAAGTGCTGATCAATCTGCTGCGCAACGCGCTGGACGCCATGCGCGACAAGCCACTCAGGCGCCTGGAAATCCGCATCGATGACACCGGCGAACATTGGCGTCTGACGGTCGGCGACAGCGGCGGCGGAATTGCCGATGAACACCTGGCCAACGTCTTCGATCCGTTCTTCACCACCAAACCGGTCGGCGACGGACTCGGCCTGGGGCTGGCAGTGTCCTACGCGATCGTTCACGAGTCGGGCGGTCGTCTGAGCGCCGAAAACCTGAATAATGGCGCACGATTTTTCTTCTCGCTGAGCAAGGCTCCGGAGACCGAACCCCCATGCTGAATTCAGTGATCGTGGTTGATGACGAAGCACCGATTCGTGAAGCGGTCGAGCAATGGCTTTCGCTGTCCGGTTTTACCGTTCAGGTGTTCAGCCGGGCCGAGGATTGTCTGACGCACCTGCCGGCCCATTTTCCCGGCGTGATCCTCAGCGACGTGCGCATGCCCGGCATGAGCGGACTGCAATTGCTGGGAGAGCTTCAGGCGCGGGATCGCGATCTGCCGGTGATACTGCTTACCGGTCACGGTGACGTGCCGATGGCAGTCGACGCCATGCGCGACGGCGCGTATGACTTCCTCGAGAAACCGTTCACGCCTCAGACACTGCTCGACAGCCTGCGCCGGGCGCTGGAAAAACGCGCACTGGTGCTGGAAAACCGAAGACTGCTCGAACAGGCGGACAGTCGCACGCGTCTGGACGCCACCCTGCTGGGGATGTCGCCGCCGATGCAGACCCTCAGGCGTCAGGTGCTTGATCTGGCGCAACTGCCGGTGAACGTGCTGATACGGGGCGAAACCGGCAGTGGCAAAGAGATGGTCGCGCGTTGTCTGCACGACTTCGGTCCTCGCGCGAACAAGCCTTTCGTGGCGGTCAATTGCGCGGCGATCCCCGAGCAACTGTTCGAAGCAGAGCTCTTCGGTCATGAAAGCGGTGCGTTCACCGGGGCGCAGGGCAAGCGCATCGGCAAGCTGGAATTCGCAGACGGCGGCACGGTGTTTCTCGACGAAATCGAAAGCATGCCGCTGGCTCAGCAGGTCAAACTGCTGCGCGTGATCCAGGAGCGCCGACTGGAACGGCTGGGATCGAACCAGAGTATCGAGGTCGATCTGCGGATCATCGCCGCGACCAAGCCGGACTTGCTGGAAGAGGCGAAGGCCGGGCGTTTCCGCGAAGATCTGGCGTATCGCCTGAATATTGCCGAGCTGCGGCTGGCACCGCTTCGGGACCGACGCGAAGACATTCCGATGCTGTTCAGCCACTTTTCGCGCAATGCAGCGGAACGCCTCAGCCGCCGCGCGCCGGTGTTGAGCGGTGAACAGCTGAGCCACCTGCTCAGCCATGACTGGCCGGGCAACGTGCGCGAACTGGCCAATGCCGCCGAACGCCAAGTGTTGGGGCTGGACGGGCCCGCTGTGCAGGGCATCCCGGCGGGGCAGTCGCTGGTGGCGCAGCAGGAAGCCTTCGAAGCCCATTGCATTCGCTCGGCGCTCAGACGCCACCGAGGCGACATCAAGGCGGTCATGCACGAACTGCAACTGCCCCGCCGCACGCTCAACGAGAAGATGCAGCGGCACGGGTTGGTGCGCGAGAACTTTCTGGCTGAGGGTAATGCTCAGCGCTGACCTGGACCGAGCAAGACCGGTTCAGCGAGTCTTACAAAGAACACGCGGCGTACGCGACGGGCGCGGGTGCGCGGCGTCCGCGGGATCTGTAGGACCGGCTTTAGCCGGGAACAGACCTTCATGAACACCTTCAATTCAACGGTGCGCCACCCGACGCCTTCCCGGCTGAAGCCGGTCCTACGAAAGCCCGCAGAGCATGCAACGCACGCGGTGTGCGCGGTGTGCGCGGTGTGCGCGGTGTGCGCGGTTTGCGCGGTGTACGCGGTGTACGCGGTGTACGCGGTGTACGCGGTGTACGCGGTGTACGCGGTGTACGCGACATCTGTAGGACCGGCTTTAGCCGGGAACAAGTCTCCATGCACACCTCAATTCAGCAGCGCGACACCTGACGCCTTCCCGGCTGAAGCCGGTCCCACGAAAAGCACGCGAAGCACGTGTCGTGACATCCCACCCCGCAGGACCATGAGCGGATTTTCGCTCAGGAATATCGTGGAGCAAGCGGATTTTCGCTCATCGCCTGCCCCAAAACCCTTCTAAACCGGGCCTCTTGGCCATGGCACGGCTCCTGCTATCACACTCACCAGACCGCATCGCTGCGCTCCTTCTAAAAACAATGATTGCAGGACAACCTATGGCTATCCCCAACTCTGTGTCGAACGGCTCGACGGCTGCGCCAACCGCCGAGAAAACCACCGGCAGTCGTCTGAAATCCATTTTCAGCGGCTCTGTCGGGAACATGGTCGAATGGTACGACTGGTACGTCTACGCCGCATTCTCCCTCTATTTCGCCAAAGTCTTCTTTCCCAAAGGCGATACCACCGCACAACTGCTCAACACTGCCGCGATCTTCGCCGTGGGCTTTCTGATGCGCCCGATCGGTGGCTGGCTGATGGGCCTCTATGCCGACCGCAAAGGCCGCAAAGCCGCATTGATGGCCTCGGTGCTGTTGATGTGCTTCGGGTCGTTGATCATCGCGTTGACCCCAGGCTATGAAACCATCGGTGTCGGCGCGCCGATCATGCTGGTGCTCGCTCGCCTCATGCAGGGGCTGTCGGTGGGCGGCGAATACGGCACTTCCGCCACTTATCTCAGCGAGATGGCGACCAAGGAGCGCCGCGGCTTCTATTCCAGCTTTCAGTACGTCACGTTGATCTCCGGCCAGCTCATCGCTCTGGCCGTACTCATCGTGCTGCAGCAGGTGCTGACCACCGAGCAATTGAATGAATGGGGCTGGCGTATCCCGTTCGCCATCGGCGCGTTGTGCGCAGTGGTGGCGCTGTTCCTGCGCCGCGGCATGGAAGAAACCGAATCGTTCACGCGCAAGAAAGAAGCCCCGAAAGAAAGCCTGATGCGCACGTTGATGCGTCACCCCAAAGAGCTGATGACCGTCGTCGGCCTCACGATGGGCGGCACGCTGGCGTTCTATACCTACACCACCTACATGCAGAAGTATCTGGTCAATACGGTCGGCATGAGTATCTCCGACTCCACCACCATTTCTGCCGCGACCTTGTTCCTGTTCATGTGCCTGCAGCCGGTCATCGGTGCGCTGTCCGACAAGGTCGGCCGTCGTCCGATCCTGATAGCCTTCGGCGTGCTGGGAACGCTCTGCACTGTGCCGATCCTGAGCACGCTGCATACGATCCAGACGTGGTGGGGCGCGTTCTTCCTGATCATGGCCGCGCTGATCATCGTCAGCGGTTACACATCGATCAACGCAGTGGTCAAGGCGGAATTGTTTCCGACCGAGATCCGCGCGCTCGGCGTGGGGCTGCCTTACGCGTTGACCGTATCGATCTTCGGCGGCACTGCTGAGTACATTGCTTTGTGGTTCAAGAGCATTGGCATGGAGACCGGCTACTACTGGTACGTCACCGCGTGCATCGCGGTTTCTCTGCTGGTGTACGTGTTCATGAAGGACACCCGCAAGCATTCTCGCATCGAGACCGACTGACCGAATAAGCGTCGCAACTGCCTTGCCAGAGCAGTCTGCTGGAGCAAGAGCATGAGAAAAAACCGGTCCAACGCCGGCTTTTGAGACGCCGAGCCAAGGGCAGCCCCGCAGGTGGCTGCCCTTTTTGCTGCCGTGAACGCAGCTAAGTCGCTGAAACCCCTGGCCCTTTGCGCAGTATCAATTTCAGCGATGTTCGCTACTAATGCGATTGACTTCTTAATAATCCAGACCCGAGTAAAGTTAACTCCATACCGAGTTACCACTTAATTAAATAGATCTGGAGCAACTACCATGAAAACTAACAAACTGATCTTCGGCCTGGCTTTCTCGATTCTTGCCAGCAGCGCTTTTGCACTTCCAGCTGTTGATGCCAGCCAACACGTCAATGCCCCTGTCGTTGCAGAAAACGGTTCTTCTCATACAAACATGGGTCGCGTTGCTGCTGATGGTGCTGATCGCGTAGGTGCCAACCGCCTCGCCGCTGACGGCGCTGACCACGTAGGTGCCAACCGCCTTGCCGCTGACGGCGCTGACCACGTAGGTGCAAACCGCGTCGCCGCTGATGGAGCCGACCATGTAGGTGCCAACCGCCTTGCCGCTGATGGTGCTGACCATGTTGGTGCAAATCGCATCGCTGCCGACGGTGCCGATCACGTGGGTGCAAATCGCTTGAGCTGATCTTGAAACGCTCATCCTGCAGCCCGGCTTTTGCCGGGCTTAATTTTTTCTGCCGCAACAACTCGTCACAATCGTTGGGTTATCTCATTTCTGATCTCCACTTGGCAGCTTTCGTCCGATCTTGCGCCATTCCTGCAATGACCCTTCAGGCTGCAAGCCGCCTCAGCAACGCCAGCCTAAAAATTCGTTAGCTCACAAAATGTACAAAAGGTCAACAGGCAAATCTGCCGACGCCGCTCATTTTTGCCCCATTTCGGTTCACCGTCCGCTGAAACGCTTTAAAACCGGGCGCTTCAGCCAACTATCAATTTTAGCGATGGTCGTTAGCAATGTTGTTAACTTCAACTTAATCCGTGCGCGCGTATTATTAGCTCCATACCCAAGTTAAAAAATTATTGAACTTTCGCTGGAGCGAACATCATGAAAACTTCAAATATCCTGTTTGGCCTTAGTTTTTCCATCCTGGCATCGAGCGCTTTCGCTCTGCCTGTTTCTGAGACTCATTCGGCATTGAATGGCACTGTTGTTGCGGAAGGTGGCTCGTCTCACACCAATGCCTCGCACACTGGTTCATACCGTCAAGCTTCTGATGGCGCCGATCACGTTGGGGCAAATCGCCTAGCAGCAGACGGTGCCGACCACGTCGGTGCTAACCGTCAAGCCGCTGATGGCGCTGACCACGTCGGTGCAAACCGCCTCGCAGCAGACGGCGCCGATCACGTCGGTGCAAACCGTCAAGCCGCTGATGGCGCTGACCACGTTGGCGCAAACCGCCTGGCAGCAGACGGTGCCGACCACGTCGGTGCAAACCGCGTCAGCTGATCCGTTTCAACACGCTCTACGTTTCACGCTTCACGTTCCACCTCCCGAACTCCCTTTGTAGCCCGGCACATGTCGGGCTTTTTTTTGCCCACGTGGTGACCAGCTCTGGAATAGCGCAGGAATGCCTTGCACTATGAAAGGCCTCATCCTCTGCGGACGTCGTTACCGGCCCGCTGTGTAGAAGCACTTTTCAGGAAATGCGCCATGTCAGATGAAATTCATTTCTACGAACCCTCCAAGGGCCACGGCCTGCCGCACGATCCGTTCAACGCGATCGTGGGCCCACGGCCAATTGGCTGGATTTCGTCGAAAGATGCGCAAGGCAAGCTGAACCTTGCGCCCTACAGCTTCTTCAATGCGTTCAACTATGTGCCGCCGATCATTGGTTTCTGCAGCATCGGTCGCAAGGACAGCCTGAACAATATCGAGCAAACCGGCGAGTTCGTCTGGAATCTGGCAACGCGCCCGTTGGCCGAGCAGATGAACCTCAGCTGCGCTGCGGTGGCCGCCGACGTCAACGAATTCGAGTTGGCGAATCTGACCGCCGAGCCCTCGCGGATCGTCTCGGTGCCGCGCGTAAAAGAGACCCCCGTGGCCTTCGAGTGCAAGGTGACGCAGATCATCCAGCTGCAGCGCGCCGACAAGGAAGTCGTGCCGAGCTGGTTGATTCTGGGAGAAGTGGTGGCGGTCCATATTGCCAAACGGCTGCTCAAGGACGGCGTCTATGACACCGCGGCCGGCGAGCCGATCTTGCGCGGCGGCGGCCCCGCCGACTATTTCCAGCCGGGGCCAGAGTCGTTGTTCAAAATGTACCGCCCCAAGGCCTGATCAATCCTGAGCGAACATCAGTTCGCCTTCGGACGTCACGTCGATCAGGCGCTCGAGCTCCTCGACCGCGGCCTGATCGGCGGCCAGCGCGGTCTTGAATGTCTGATCGAGCAGTACACGATGGAAAGTCGGCGCGCCACCGGCACCCAACCCTTTGACGGCGATGGCGGCGCCGTAGCCTTCATTGCCCGGGACGGCGGCCGACACTGCTTCGTAATGCTGGAATTCTTTGCGTGCCATGGATCAAAAACCCTGCCTTGGTGAGAGAGGCCGGGATTTTAAACCGTCAGCAGCACTTTGGCGCGCCTGGTCCATGACGCAGGTGCGAGCTCGTTAACCGGCTTTGCGCATGTCGCGCAGCTGGACCGACGCTTGGGCCTGAGCCGCACCGACGTTGGCGAAGGTCTGGAAATCCAGACTGCTCACCAGCCGCTCGGTCACCAGGTCAGCGAACACTTGAAGCTCGGGGTTGGAAAACCAGTCATTCATCGCCGATCGGTCAGCCCACGATCCACTGATCATCCAGACATCGTCCTCGATCAGCGATTGTTGCAGGACAAAGTGCAAGCAACCGGCGGCCTTGCGTGCAGGGGCGAGTAATGCGCTCAAACGTGCGCCCACTTGCGCGCTGTTTCCGGCGCTCGAGCGAATTGATACGAGATGGCTCACGACTGATTGGCTGTGCATGGTCTGCGCTCCTTTTGATGCAGCCACAATCACGGAAGGCGTTGTGGCCGGAAGTGAAGATTAGGCGGACGCGGGTCAATGCCGTTAGCCGATTACTGCCAGGTTATTGCCTGATTCTGCGAGGGTGATTCGAAGCAGGCAGCATTGATCACCGGATTCGCCTGCTGCCACACCGGACTTTCAAGCAATCGTCCCGGCATTACAGGGCCTTCTGTCGCGACAGACGTGAAGCGCTGACAGAATCAGGCAATCATCCGACAGGATTCGCCTAACGCTTGCGCTTGCACAAAAATAAGCTGTGCTGCATTAACGCTCTGTCAGAGGAATTTCCCGATGTTGCCATCCGCCCTTGAGCCCACCGTATCGGACAGCCGCCCCATGCCTGAGCTGAGCGCGCAGTTGGAGCAGCAGCGTGCTGAGCTGGCCGAACTGATCCGCCGTCATGCGCCTACCGATGGCAGCTTCCAGACGGTGATCAAGCAACTGTTCATGGTGCGTCACGACCGTCCGCTGCAATCGGTGCCTGGCCTTGTACAACCGGCGTTGTGCATCATGGCCCAGGGCCGCAAGGACGTGACATTGGGTGGCGAAGTGTTCACCTATGATCCACTCAACTACTTGGTGTTGTCAGTCGCCCTGCCGATCAGCGGCAAGGTGATTCACGCGACGCCGGAAGACCCTCATCTGGCCATGCGCCTGGACATCGACCCGGCCGACATCAACGCGCTGATCGCAGAGGCAGGGCCCATGAGTGTGCCAACCCGGCCGAGCGGTCGCGGGATGTATGTCGAGCGCATCGACGCGCAGTTGCTTGACGCCGTCATCCGCCTGATTCGCCTGCTGGACAGCCCGAAAGACATTCCCATGCTGGCGCCGTTGATCACTCGAGAGATTCTCTACCGCCTGCTGCGTGGGAGTGAGGGATATCGTCTGTACGAAATCGCCATCTCAAACTGCCAGACCCATCGCGTCAGCCAGGCGATCAAATGGCTGAACAGCCACTTTCAGCAACCGCTGCGCATTGAGGAACTGGCCAGGGAGGTCAACCTGAGCGTGTCGACGCTGCACCACCGTTTCAAGGCCGTGACCGCCATGAGCCCACTGCAGTACCAGAAGCAACTGCGTTTGCAGGAAGCCCGGCGGTTGATGCTGTCCGACGGCCTAGAAGCGTCGGCAGCCGGTTACCGAGTGGGATATGAGAGCCCGTCGCAGTTCAGCCGCGAATACAGTCGTCTGTTCGGCGCGCCGCCCCTGCGAGACTTGGCGCGCCTGCGCAAAACGCTGTGATCACACGGCGCGGATCACGTGCTTGATCTCCTGGAACGCTTGCAAGCCCCAAGGGCCCAGCTCGCGTCCCAGACTGCTCTGTTTGTAACCGCCCCATGCCGCCTGCGCAAAGATGACCTGTGGCGCGTTGATCCAGACCAGCCCCGCCTGCAACGCATCGGCGACCCGCTCGGCGTTTGCGGTGTCGCCACTGACCACGCTGGCGACCAGACCGAACTGGCTGTCGTTGGCCAGCGCGATCGCTTCGGCCTCTGAATCGAAGCCGCGCACGCACAGCACTGGGCCGAATATCTCTTCGCGCCACAGCGCACTGTCCAGCGGCACCTGAGTGAACACCGCCGGTTGCAGGAAATACCCGCGAGGTTGATTGTCGGGACGGCCTCCGCCGCACAGCAGACGCGCTCCGGCTTGCTTGCCGGCCTCGATATGGGCAATCACCCGCTGGTATTGCGCCTGATTGACCAGCGGCCCCATTTCGGCGCCCTCTTCAAGCGGCCCGGCCACCTTGATCGACTCAGCCTTGGCGACGAGGCGTTCGAGAAACGGCTCCAGCAGCGCTTGCGCGACCAGCACCCGGCTGGTGGCTGAGCACATCTGGCCTGCGTTGAAGTAACCGCCGCCACTCGCCAGTTCCACTGCCAGATCCAGATCGGCATCGGCGAGCACCAGCAACGACGACTTGCCGCCCAGTTCCAGGCTTACGCCCTTCACGGTCTCCGCCGCACGCTGCATGACCTGCACGCCCACCGCATTGCTGCCGGTGAAGGATATTTTCGCAACGCCCGGATGCCCGGACAGCGGCGCACCGACCGCTGCGCCAGTGCCGCATACCAGGTTGAACACGCCGCCGGGCAGTCCGCTGGACGCGATGATATGCGCCAGCTCCAGTTCCGCCAGTGGCGTCACTTCCGAAGGTTTCAGCACTACGCAGCAACCTGCCGCCAGCGCGGGCGCCAGCTTCCAGGCGGTCGTCACCATCGGAAAATTCCAAGGCACGATCAGGCCGACGACCCCACATGGCTCACGACGCAGTCGCGCGGTGAAGTCGTCGCTCGGCAGCTCCACGGCGCTGTTCTGCTGACCATCGGATGCCTCCGCCAGCACAGCGTAATAATTGAAAGTGGCGATGACGTCATCGACGTCGATGCCTGCTTCGAAGGCTGGCTTGCCATTGTTGCGGCACTGCAGTTCGATCAGTCTTTCACGCTTGGCCGCCACGCCTGCGGCAATGTTGCGCAGGATCATGGCGCGCGCCGCGCCTGTGGTTTTTGACCAGGCCACGAAAGCTTGGCGAGACGCCTGAACGGCATCGTACACCGCATTGGCGTCGCCGCCGGTCACAATGGCCAGACGCTCCTCGGTCGAAGGATTGATCACCGTCAGTTGCTCGCCGCCGGAACGCCATTGCCCGTCGATATACAGCCCCGCCAAAACCGGGTTCAACACAGTCGCCTCACTCATGATGCTTTCAATCCGTTCATCCAGCCACGCTGGTCAATTTCAATCACAGTCGGGCCGTTGCGTTCACTGGCGGCCCGCAATGCAGCTTTCAGTTCCTCGACTTCGACCACCGTCTGGGCCGAGCAACCCAGGGCTTTGGCGACGCCGATGAAGTCAGGCGTGTAGATGTCCACGCCGACCGGCTCGATGGCGCGGTTGACCATGTATTTCTTGATCTCTTCGTAGCCCTGGTTATTCCACAGCAACACGATGATCGGCGTCTTCGCTTCAACGGCGCTGGCAAGCTCGGACAAGGTGAATTGCAAGCCACCGTCGCCGATCAGGCACGCCACCGGGTTGCGTTCGCCTGAGTCCTGACTGCCAAGCCAGGCGCCCACCGCCGCAGGCAGTGCATAACCCAGCGTGCCGTAGCCGGTGGAGGAGTTGAACCAGCGACGGGGCTCGTCCAGATCTAGCGTCAGGTTGCCGGTATAGACGGGCTGCGTGGAGTCGCCGACGATCACGGCCTTCGGCAAAACCTCGAGCACCGTGCGCAGGAACAGCGTCTGCACGCGCGTCGCCTCATCCCAGCTCGCATCGAGCGTGGTTTTCAGCGCGGCGGCACGTGCCGGTCCCCAGTCCCCACTGCGCGGCGTCAGAGCCTCGTTTTTCACAGCGGCGACCAGCGCCTCGGCGGCCGTGCTGGCGTCGGACACCAGCGCCACTTTCGGCGGAAAGTTGCGCACAGTCTGGTCTGGATCGATGTCGATACGCAGCAGCGTGCCTGGGACCTTGAAGTGCCCCTGAAAGGTAATGTCGTAGTCGGTTTCCGCCAGCTCTGTTCCGATGGCCAGCACCACGTCGGCGGCCTCAATGATCTCGCGCGTCGGATCGAGCGACTGCGTAGAGCCGATGAGCAACGGGTGGCTGGCAGGCAACATGCCTTTGGCGTTGATCGTCAGCGCGACAGGCGCGTTCAGGTGCTCGGCCAGTTTCGTCAGAGGCGCCGCGGCATCAATCGCGCCGCCGCCTGCCAGAATCAGCGGTCGTCTGGCACCTGCCAGCAGCGCCGCCATTTGCTTGATTGCCACGGGCGCAGGCCCCGCGCGGGTGACCGAGACAGGTTGGCTGTCGAGCAAGTGATCGGCGTTTTCCACCAACACATCCAGCGGGATCTCGATGTGCACCGGGCGAGGACGGCCGGCCTGAAACAGCGCAAACGCGCGCGCCAGTACCGCCGGCAGTTCGTCAGCCAACATCAGCGTGTGTGAAAACGCCGCAACGCCCGCCACCAACGCGCCCTGGGCCGGCAGTTCGTGCAGCTTGCCCCGCCCGCCGCCCAGTTGACTGCGCGATTGCACACTGGAAATCACCAGCATCGGAATCGAATCGGCGTACGCCTGGCCCATGGCGGTGGTGATGTTGGTCATGCCTGGGCCAGTGATGATGAAGCACACCCCCGGCTTGCCGCGGGTACGCGCGTAGCCATCGGCCATGAAGCCTGCGCCCTGCTCATGGCGCGGGGTGATATGCGTGATCGACGAACTGGCCAGTCCGCGATACAGCTCGACGGTATGCACGCCCGGAATGCCGAACACCCGCTCGACGCCATAACCTTCCAGTAACTTGACCAATACTTCGCCGCACGTCGCCATGTGTCAGGGCCCTTTATTCATTTTGATGACATCTGTGCCGCTCGCCGGACTGCTCCCGCTTGAGCATGCGCGGTCATTGGACCTGCGCGGCCATATCGGTGACAACGCAAAAAATGTCATGCTTAGCCATGTCTCCAGCTCATGCCTCGCGCCTGCCATGAAACGTCTGCCTCCCCTGCCCGCTCTGCACACCTTCCTGATCACGGCGCGATGCTGCAACTTCACGCGCGCGGCGCAGCTGTTGCACATCACTCAAGGCGCGGTCAGCCGACAGATTTCCGGGCTGGAGAGCCACCTGGGCTATCGCCTCTTCCACCGCCAGGCGCGGGGTTTGAGCCTGACCGCCCAAGGCCGGGCGTTTTTTCCCCGCATCGAGCAAATCTTCAGCTTGCTCGAGGATGCGGTGGACGAGGTGAGCACGGCGCGTCAGGCGCTTCAGTTGAAGGCGCCGACCTGCATCACGCGATGGCTGCTGCCGCGCTTGATGCAATGGCAAAAAGAACGGCCCGACGTCCCCGTGGAACTGACGACCACCATCGCTCACGGCGTGGACTTTCGACGAGAGCGCTTCGATGCGGCGGTGGTCTACGGCGCTCATCCCGGCGACTCGATGAACGTACATCACCTGTTCGACGAACAGCTCACGCCTGTCTGCTCCCGATCGCTGATCGGCGAGTCGCAACCGCTCGCGCAGTACAGCGACCTGGAACGACACATGCTGCTGCACCCCACGCTGGACGAGCAGGACTGGACGCAGTGGTTGAAAGCGGCGGGCACCCGGCTGAGCAACGTCGGCAAGGGTCAGCATTTCGATACGATGGACCTGGCGATGACCGTGGCGTCGCAAGGGTCAGGCGTGGCCATGGGCGATTGGGCCCTGATCGGCGAAGACCTGAGCGCAGGTCGGCTGGTCACACCGTTCGAGCTCAAGCTCAGAACGGGTGCGGCCTACTATTTCGTCTATCCGGAGCGCGCGACTGTCCCTGCACAACTCAATGAACTGCTGGATTGGCTGAAGACCCAGGCAGCCCAGCGGCAGATCGCGCATTAACTGCCCCGAACGGCTGCATGAGTGCTTCTCTGGCAGCTGCGCGGTCGATATAAACATTCAATCCCGATCGGCACGTCATGATGGCCATGGGCGCCTACACTGACCTTAACGGTAGAAATTCATTTTTGACCGGATCGAGGCAGACGTCATGAAAACCACAATAAAAAGACAGTGCGTTTATGTAGCCGCCGTTGTGACCGTACTCAGCATCTATGCAGCGGGCGCCTACAGGATCGAGCAGCTTCGCAGTGAACCGCGCATGGCGGTGGTCTGCACGTTTGGCCACTGCATGCCGACAGACGCCACTTTCAGCGCTCTGCGCTGACGATCACAGGTTTCGACCTGGGTGAATCGATACAGGCGGCTATCGATTAGCAAGCTAACGGACTAGACTGGACCCACTTTTCCCGCGCGGGTCTGCGCGGGTCAACTTGCCAGTTCGAGTCTTTTCCGTGACGAGCCTGAACCAAACCCGCCCGGACATCCGCAGCATTCTCTTCGCGTTGATGATGGCTGTATTTCTCAGCGCGCTGGACCAGACCATCGTCGCGGTGTCGATGCCCGCCATTTCTGCCCAATTCAAAGACTTTGACCTGCTGGCCTGGGTGATCTCGGCCTACATGGTCGCCCTCACCGTGGCCGTGCCGATCTACGGCAAACTCGGCGACCTGTACGGCAGACGTCGCCTGATGCTGTTCGGCCTGGGCACCTTCACGGTTGCCTCACTGTTCTGCGCCCTGGCACAAAGCATGGAACAACTGGTGCTGGCGCGCGTGCTTCAAGGCATCGGCGCGGGCGGCATGGTCTCGGTCAGTCAGGCCATCATCGGCGACATCGTGCCGCCTCGCGAACGCGGGCGTTATCAGGGTTATTTCAGCGGAATGTACGCGGCGGCCAGTGTGGCGGGGCCGGTTCTGGGCGGATTCATGACCGAATATCTGTCGTGGCGCTGGGTGTTCATCATCAATCTGCCGCTGGGCTTCGCAGCGTGGTGGGTGGCGCGCAAGACGCTCGTCGGACTGCCGGTTCCGCAGCGTAAACCGATCATCGATTACCTCGGGACGGTGCTGATGATCATCGGCCTGACGGCCTTGCTGCTCGGCATCACTGAAATCGGACAAGGCCACAGCTGGCGGGGCGAACACGTGCAGGTGCAACTGGGCGTGGCGCTGCTGGCGCTGGTGATCTTCGTCCTCTACGAACGCCGCACCCGCGAACCGTTGCTGCCGATGCACCTGTTTACCAATCGCAGCGCAGTGCTGTGCTGGTGCACGATTTTCTTCACCAGTTTCCAGGCGATTTCGCTGATCGTTTTGCTGCCGCTGCGCTTTCAGACCGTCACCGGTGGCGGTGCCGACAGCGCTGCACTGCACTTGATGCCGCTCGCCATCGGCATGCCGATGGGCGCGTACTTCGGCGGGCGCAGAACTTCGCTGACGGGGCGCTACAAGCCAATCATCCTCACCGGTGCGCTGCTCATGCCGCTGGCTATCCTCGGCATCGCCTTCACGCCGCCGCAATCGGCGCTGCTGACCGGGCTGTTCATGGTGCTGACGGGGATCGCCAGCGGGTTGCAATTTCCGACCTCACTGGTCGGGACGCAGAACTCGGTAGACATGAAAGACATGGGCGTGGCCACCAGCACCACCAATCTGTTTCGCTCATTGGGCGGTGCCGTCGGCGTGGCGAGTATGTCGGCTCTGTTGCTGGCGATGCTCGCGGGTTCCGGGATTGCCCAGGCAGATCGCAGCATGATCGGCGTCGAAGGCAGCTCCGGCAACCTGTTGATGGACAGCCTGCACGCGGCCAGCGGCCCCGCGCTGGATCTGTTGCGTGGACAACTGTCGATGACGTTCCAGCACCTGTTGATGGGCAGCGCCGCGGTGTCGCTGCTGGGTCTGGCGGCAGCGTTGGCGATGCCCAATCATCTGCTGCGCGGGCGCGAAGACAAAGACCGCTAAAACCGTGCCTGCGAACCTGTGGGTTTGCTTTCCCAATGGTGTCGACTCAAAGGCTCGACACCTCAGCCGTTGTAATACCCCACGGCAACCAGGAAATGGCCCACTTTGCGGACGTACGCGTGTTTGCGTTCGATCTTGCTGGTAACCGGATTACGCCAGCGATACTCGTACTCGCCTTCGGCCTGCTTTTTAATCATCTCCAGTATCGGCGCCCCCACCGGCTTGCCTTCCGGGTCCTTGACCTTGCTGAAGTCGGTGTTCACCAAGCGCAGGCTGGTGCCATGGGCGACATAACGCTTGGTGTCGACGTCGACCACGAATACATAAAGGTCATCTTGCAGGAATCCGCCCTTGAGGCTGTTGATTGCCTGAACGGTGTTCTCCGCGTCCTGTTCGAGCGCCCTGGACGCCTTGTCCAGCAAAGCGCGAGCTTGCTCGGGCGACGCACGGGGCAAGTAATAGCCCACCGCCAGGACGCGGTCGCCGATGCGCTGAAAATACACGCGTTTGCGCTCGACCTTGCCATCGCGCCAGTTCTGCCAGCGGTATTCGGCCTGTTGAATGCCGGCGCTTTCCGGGGTCTGCAGCACCTTCTTGAAGGCCTTTTGCAAATCGGGATCGAGGACCGAAGAAACGTCGCGCCCGATGAGCACGACAGAGGGCCCGCCGCTGGCCAGCATGACACCGTTGGTGTCGGTCACGAATACGTAACGCTCACCATCGACGAACTCGCCCTGACGGCTGAATTGGGCCAATGCCTTGTCGCCTTGCTGCTGATAACGCGCCACTGCTTTTTCCAGCAGCGCTCTGGCGGCCGGAGCCTCTTGTGCTTCATCGCCCGTCGCCCATGCCTGACCGATGCACAGACAGGCCAGCAAGCCGAAAAAGTGCCTTTTCAACGCTCCACATCCTGAAACGACCGGCATCGCGCTTCCCCCGTTTTTATTGGTTTGGCAGAAAGCTTAGACGGGCGATGGCAATAGGGAAGCATTCGGGCGCTGGATGAATGGCCTACACATTCTGAAGATGCAGGTGCTGGCTGTCGCCTGGCTGAATGCGAAGATGAATTCAGGTAAAGGCTCGGTAAACCTCCTGTTCAATCGGAAAGAACGAATGTATAGATGCAGGCTAACCGCCACACAGTTATAGTCCGACGGGCAAACAGGCCGAACGGCGCGGCTTGCAGACGATATGACGCGGCAGGAGGCGAATCAGGCGAGTCGCGCGACGGCTTCGGGTGCAGGGTCGCGCAGCGCCGGGCTGAAGCGCAGCATGTCCAGCACCGTTTCGACCAGGCGTTCCGCGTCGTCGTACAGCGAGAAGCTGTCAGGCACCAGCAGCCACTGACCGAGAATGCCGTGAATATAGGCGTGCAGACACAATGCGCCGCGCCGGGGGTTCAGGTCGGCGGGCAACTGTCCCTGACGCGCAGCATTACCCAGCGCAAGTGCAATGCGCTCATTGGCATCGAGCCAGACCGACTGACGCTGACGGCGCATGTCACACATTTCATCGGTGAACTCGAATTTATGAAACAGGATTTCATTGATGCGGCGGGTTTTGGGATCTTGCGCAACTTGCTGAAACAAATGAATCAGAAGTTTTCGCGTCCAGCCAAGCGGGTCGACCTCGTCCTCGCTCTCGCTGGCCCTGGCCATTTCCTCCAGCGGCTCGTGCAGGCTGTCGAGCATCGCTTGCACCAGATCGGCCTTGTTGCTGAAGTGCCAGTAGATCGCGCCGCGCGTCACACCCGCCAGGGCGGCGATGTCTGCCAAGGTCGTGCGCGCAACGCCACGGTCGTAAAAAGCCTGCTCAGCGGCTTCCAGAATCTGCCTGCGGGTTTCCTGGGCTTCCTCTTTCGTGCGACGGACCATGGCAGTAAATCCTCAATAAAAATGCTTCAGGCTCTCTGGTCGAGTGGCCTGAACAGCATGCCGGGCGGCCTTTGTAATGCCTTGTCCCGGACCTACAATCGATGCCCTCGCTGCGTTCGAGTGTCGCAGGGGCGGGTGTTTACAAACAACCGTGAACGTAAGTATATTCATTAGCTTGCTACTTATCCAGCCGGAACGCTTAAACACCCCTTCCACTTTTCATGAGCCATGCTCCTGACCCGAGGATCTTCATGCAATTCAAGCCAGCTGTTACCGTACTGGTCACTGCCGCCGCCTTGGCATCGCTGCTCAGCGGATGCAGTAAAAAGGAAGACGCGGCCGCGGCTGCACCACCGCCCCCTCAGGTCGGCGTCGTGACTATCCAGCCTCAAGCCTACACACTGATTTCCGACCTGCCAGGCCGCACCACGGCTTATCGCGTCGCTGAAGTGCGTCCACAGGTCAACGGCATCATTCTCAAACGGCTGTTCACCGAAGGCTCGGACGTGAAGGCCGGTCAGCAGCTGTATCAGATCGACCCTGCGGTCTACGAGGCCAACCTCAACAGCGCCAAGGCGACGTACGACTCCAATAAGTCGCTCGCTGATCGCTACAAGCAGTTGATCAACGAACAGGCCGTCAGCCGTCAGGAATACGACACCGCCGTCGGTAATGCTCGCCAGGCACAGGCCGCCGTGCAGACTGCCGAGATCAACCTGCGCTACACCAAAGTGTACGCGCCGATTTCCGGTCGCATCAGCCGCTCGCTGGTCACCGAAGGCGCGCTGGTCAGCAACGGCCAGGCCGATGCGATGGCAACCATTCAACAGCTCGACCCGATCTACGTGGACGTGATCCAGTCGTCGGCCGAGATGCTGCGTCTGCGCCGCGAACTGGAAAGCGGCAAGCTACAGAAAGCGGGCGACAACGCAGCAAAAGTCAAACTGACTCTGGAAGACAACAGCCAATACCCGACTGAAGGCAAGCTGGAGTTTTCTGAAGTGTCGGTCGATCAGAGCACAGGCTCCGTGACCCTGCGCGCCGTGTTCCCCAACCCGAACCACACGCTGCTGCCGGGCATGTTCGTGCATGCACGTCTGCAATCGGGTGTGAACGAAAAAGCGCTCCTCGTTCCACAGCAAGGTGTGACGCGTGACCTGAAAGGCACACCGACCGCGCTGGTGGTGAACAAGGACGACAAAGTCGAACTGCGTACCCTCGTCGCCAACCGCACCAGCGGCACAGACTGGGTCGTGGAAAAAGGTCTGAGCGCGGGTGACCGCGTCATTACCGAAGGCCTGCAGTACGTCAAGCCAGGCGCGCAGGTAAAAGTGGCCGAGGCGACCAACATCAAACCTGCTGCCGCCCCGGCTCCCGCGCAAGGGAGTAACTGATCCATGTCGAAGTTTTTCATCGACCGACCGATTTTCGCCTGGGTTATCGCCCTCGTGATCATGCTGGTCGGTGCGTTATCGATTCTCAAGCTGCCGATCAACCAGTATCCGGCGATCGCGCCACCGGCCATCGCCATTCAGGTGACCTACCCGGGTGCGTCTGCACAAACCGTGCAGGACACCGTGGTTCAGGTGATCGAACAGCAGATGAACGGCATCGACAACCTGCGCTATATCTCGTCTGAAAGTAACTCCGATGGCAGCATGACCATCACGGTGACCTTCAACCAGGGCACCAACCCGGATATCGCTCAGGTGCAGGTGCAGAACAAGCTGAACCTGGCGACTCCGCTGCTGCCGCAAGAAGTGCAGCAGCAGGGTCTGCGCGTGACCAAGGCGGTGAAGAACTTCCTGATGGTGGTCGGCCTGGTGTCGGAAGACGGCAGCATGGCCAAGGAAGACTTGTCCAACTACATCGTTTCCAACATTCAGGATCAGATCGCGCGTACTCCCGGCGTGGGTGACTTCCAGGTGTTCGGTGCGCAGTATGCGATGCGCATCTGGCTCGACCCGGACAAGCTGAACAATTTCCAGCTGACCCCGGTCGACGTCAAAAGCGCAATCACTGCGCAGAACGTTCAAGTTTCGTCCGGCCAGATCGGTGGTCTGCCAGCCGTCAAGGGCCAGCAGCTTAACGCCACCATCATCGGCAAGACCCGTCTGCAAACCGCCGAGCAGTTCGGCAACATCCTGCTCAAGGTCAATCAGGACGGCTCTCAGGTTCGCCTGAAAGATGTCGCCAGCATTGGTCTGGGAGGTGAAAACTACAGCGTCGACGCACAGTTCAACGGTAAGCCGGCCTCGGGCCTGGCGATCAAACTGGCGACCGGTGCCAACGCGCTGGACACTGCCAAGGCGATCCGTGACACCGTCAGCCGTCTGGAACCTTTCTTCCCGCCAGGCATGAAAGTCGTTTACCCGTATGACACCACGCCAGTGGTCAAAGAGTCGATCAACGGCGTTGTCCACACACTGGGTGAAGCAATCGTCCTGGTGTTCCTGGTGATGTACCTGTTCCTGCAGAACTTCCGCGCCACTGTCATCACCACGATGACGGTACCGGTCGTACTGTTGGGCACCTTCGGTATCCTTGCCGCAGCCGGTTTCACCATCAACACGCTGACCATGTTCGGCATGGTGCTGGCCATCGGTCTGCTGGTGGACGATGCCATCGTTGTGGTGGAGAACGTCGAGCGGGTCATGGCCGAGGAGCATTTGTCTCCCAAGGAAGCGACGCGCAAATCCATGCAGCAGATCCAGGGCGCCCTCGTCGGTATCGCCATGGTCCTCTCTGCGGTATTGCTGCCAATGGCATTCTTTGGCGGATCCACGGGCGTGATCTACCGCCAGTTCTCGATCACCGTGGTATCGGCCATGGCGCTCTCGGTGCTGGTGGCGCTGATCTTCACCCCTGCCCTTTGCGCCACAATTCTCAAGCCGATCGATCCCGAGAAGCACGGCCAGCCGCGCAAGGGTTTCTTCGGCTGGTTCAACCGCACCTTCGACCGCAGCGTACTGAGCTACGAGCGCGGCGTCGGCAACGTCATCCGCCACAAGATTCCGTCGTTCCTCGTCTACATCCTGATTTTCGCCGGCATGATCTGGATGTTTACCCGCATCCCGACCGCTTTCCTGCCCGAAGAGGATCAGGGCGTGATCTTCGCCCAGGTGCAAACGCCGCCCGGCTCTACCGCCGAGCGTACTCAGAACACCCTGGACAAGATGCGCGAATACCTGCTGACCGACGCAGGCGTCAGCTCGGTGTTCACCGTCAACGGCTTCAACTTCGCCGGTCGCGGTCAGAGCTCGGGTCTGGCGTTCGTGATGCTCAAGTCGTGGGAAGAGCGGGATTCGTCGAACAGCGTGTTCGAGGTGGCCAAGCGTGCGCAGGCGCACTTCTTCGGTTTCCGTGACGCGATGTCGTTCGCCGTGGTTCCTCCCGCCGTACTGGAACTGGGTAACGCCACCGGTTTCGACCTGTATCTGCAGGATCAGGCCGGTCTGGGCCACGAGAAACTGATGCAGGCGCGTAACCAACTGCTGGGGCTGGCCGCGCAGAGCAAGATCCTGACCGGCGTACGTCCGAACGGTCTGACCGACGAGCCGCAATACCAGCTGCTGATCGATGATGAAAAAGCCCGTGCACTGGGCGTGACGCAATCGGACATCAACACCACCCTGTCGGTGGCGATGGGCGGTAACTACGTCAACGACTTCATCGACCGCGGCCGCGTGAAGAAGGTTTACATCATGGGCAATCCGAAATCCCGGATGAGCCCTGAAGACCTGAAAAAGTGGTACGTGCGCAACGCCAGCGGCACGATGGTTCCGTTCGACGCTTTCGCCACCGGCGAGTGGGTGTTCGGCTCGCCGAAGCTGTCGCGCTATAACGGTGTTCCGGCCGAGGAAATTCTCGGTACGCCGGCGCCGGGCTACAGTACCGGCCAGGCGATGGCCGAAATCGAGAATCTGGCCAAGCAGCTGCCGCAGGGCATCGGTTACTCCTGGACAGGGCTGTCGTTCGAGGAGCGACTTTCCGGTTCGCAGGCCCCGGCGCTGTATGCGATATCGGTTCTGGTGGTGTTCCTCTGCCTCGCGGCGCTGTACGAAAGCTGGTCGATTCCGATCGCGGTTCTGCTCGTCGTTCCACTGGGCGTTATCGGTGCGTTGATGGCAACCAGCCTGCGCGGTCTGTCCAACGACGTGTTCTTCCAGGTGGGTCTGCTGGTGACGGTGGGTCTGGCGGCGAAGAACGCCATTCTGATCGTCGAGTTCGCCAAGGAACTCCATGAGCAGGGCAAGTCGCTGATGGATGCAGCGGTGGAAGCGTGCCGGATGCGTCTGCGTCCGATCGTGATGACGTCGATGGCGTTCATCCTCGGCGTGGTGCCGCTGACGATCTCCAGTGGCGCAGGTTCAGGCAGCCAGCATTCGATCGGTACCGGCGTTATCGGCGGTATGATCACGGCGACGATTCTGGCGATCTTCTGGGTACCTCTGTTCTTCGTTTCGGTATCCTCGCTGTTCAAGAGCAAACAGAAAGAAACCCCACACGATGAGGCTGGCCAATGAGCAAGTCCCTGATCTCGCTGGCAGTCACCGCGTTCATTCTCGGCGGCTGCTCGTTGATCCCCGATTACAATCAGCCTGCCGCACCGGTGCCCGCACAGTATCCGCAAGGTCCGGCGTATTCGCCGGCCCAGGCGGCCAACCAGGCGGCCGCCGAGCAAGGCTGGCGTCAGTTCTTCCACGATCCGGCGCTGCAACAGCTGATTCAGACATCGCTTGAAAACAACCGCGACCTGCGCGTTGCCGCGTTGAACATCGACGCCTACCGGGCGCAGTACCGCATTCAGCGTGCGGACCTGTACCCAGGCATCAATGCACAGGCGACCGGCACACGTCAGCGTGTGCCGGGTGACCTGTCGCAGACCGGTGAGGCTGGCATCAGCAGCCAGTACTCGGTGGGTCTGGGCGTGAGCGCCTACGAGCTGGACTTGTTCGGCCGCGTGCGCAGCCTGAGCGAGCAGGCTCTGGAAACCTACTTCGCAGGCGAAGAAGCCCGTCGCAGCACGCAGATCAGCCTGGTGGCCAACGTCGCCAACGCTTATCTGACCTGGCAGGCGGACAAGGAGCTGTTGAAGCTGACGCAGGACACACTCGGTGCGTTCGAAGAAAGCTTGCGTCTGACCTCGCGCAGCAACGAAGTCGGTGTCGCCTCGGCACTGGATCTGGCGCAATCGCGTACGTCGGTCGAAAGTGCCCGCGTGAAGCTGGCGCAGTATCAGCGTCTGGTCGCGCAGGACGAGAACAACCTGGTGCTGTTGCTGGGCGCTGCCCTGCCCGCCAACCTGCCGGCTTCGCAACCGCTGAGCGCCGACATGCTCAGCGAACTGCCGCCCGGTCTGCCTTCGGAGTTGCTGCAACGTCGTCCGGATATCCTCCAGGCCGAGCACAGCCTCAAGGCCGCCAACGCGAACATCGGCGCGGCGCGTGCCGCGTTCTTCCCCAGCATCAGCCTGACGGCCAGTGCCGGTACCGCGAGTGGCGATCTGAGCGGCCTGTTCAAAGGCGGCTCAGGCACCTGGCTGTTCGAGCCGACGATCAATCTGCCCATCTTCAACGCCGGCAGCCTGCGGGCCAGCCTGGATTACTCGAAGATCCAGAAAGACATCGGCGTCGCCAACTACGAGAAGGCGATTCAGACGGCGTTCCAGGAAGTCTCCGACGGACTGGCTTCGCGCAAGACCTTCACCGATCAGTTGCGCGCACAGACCGATTTCGTCAACGCCAACCAGGATTACTACCGCCTGGCCGAGCGTCGTTATCGTATCGGGATCGACAGCAACCTGACGTTCCTCGATGCTCAGCGCCAGCTGTTCAGTGCCCAGCAGTCGCTGATCACCGATCGCCTGTCGCAGCTGAACAGCGAGGTCAACCTGTACCGCGCCCTCGGCGGCGGCTGGTATGAACAAACCCCGACCGGCCAGAAACAGCCGACCTCGGGTGATGTCCCCTCGACACGCTTGTTCTGATCCACGCTCAATAAAAAACCCACCGTCTGGTGGGTTTTTTTATGGCTGTTTGCATCGCTCGTCAGTTCGGACAGCAGCCCTTACCGGCCAGAAGAGCTGCGTGAATGAATGCCTTCCCACAATGGGGATGCGCCCGGACTGGGTATCAGCTCAGCAGGAACTCTCTCACACGCAGGGTGAAAGTTTCGCCCAGCTCTACGTTGGAAAGGTGGGCCGCGTAGTAATCAGACAGCTGCGAGCCATGGATATGGTTCTGCAGGTAGTGACCGTCCGCCACCGTCGTCACTGCATCGTGACTGCCGCATATGATCAGCGTGTCCACCGTGATTGACCCGACCTGCTTGCGAAAATCGACGTCGCGCACCGCCGCACAGCATGCGGCGTAACCCAAGGGCGAGGTCGCGGCCAGTACGTCCGTAACCGCCTTGACCTTGTCGGCATGATCGCGCGCGAACTCCGGCGTGAACCAGCGCCCTACCGCGCCGGCGCCTAATTCCTGCATCGCCTGCTCACCGCCTTTTTCGATCATCTCGATGCGCGGTCCCCACATCTCCGGCCCCCCGATTTTGGCGGCCGTGTTGCACAGGATCAGCTTGTGCAGACGGTCATTGGCGTGAATGCCCAGCCACTGGCCAATCAGGCCGCCCATAGACAGCCCGCAAAAATGCGCGCGCTTGATCTTCAGCGCGTCGAGCAAGGCCAGCACATCGCGGCCCAACTGCTCGACGGTGTACGGGCCTTGAGTGACGAGCGATTTGCCGTGGCCGCGAGTGTCGTAACGAACCACACGAAATGACTGGCTGAAGGCTGCGATCTGCGCGTCCCACATGTGCAGATCGGTGCCCAGGGAGTTGGACAGCACCAGCACGGGTGCGTCGGCCGGCCCGTCGATCTGGTAATGCATTTCACCGTCTTCAAGTTGTACGAATGCCATAGCGGCCCCCTTTTTCGGACTGTCATGAACGTCATGAGGAGTATGGAAGACGCGCGCCCGACCACAGGCGCGCGCAATGGATCAATGATCTTCGTGCAGATAAGCCGGCTTTTTCGGCAAGCGCAGGCTGAACAGGAAGGCAATCGCCATCATGGCGGTGACGTACCAATAGAACGTGTTTTCCATGCCCATGTTCTTCAGACCCAGCGCAACGTATTCCGCCGAACCACCGAAGATCGCGTTCGCTACGGCGTAGGCCAGGCCGACGCCCAGCGCACGGACCTGCACCGGGAACATCTCGGCTTTGACCAGCCCGCTGATCGAGGTGTAGAAGCTGACGATGGCCAGCGCCAGCGTGATCAGGATGAATGCCATGATCGGGCTGGTCGTGGTTTTCAGCGTCAACAGCAGCGGAACCGTGCAGAGCGTACCCAGGCCGCCGAACCACAGCATCGAGGCGCGGCGCCCGATCTTGTCAGCGAGCGCGCCGAACACCGGTTGCATGCACATGTACAGAAACAACGCACCGGTCATGATGTAGCTCGCGACCTTGGCGTCCATGTGCACGGTATTCACCAGGTATTTCTGCATGTACGTGGTGAAGGTGTAGAAAATCAGCGAACCACCGGCGGTGTAGCCCAGCACAGTGATGAACGCCGCTTTGTTGTCGCGGAACAACGCGGCCATGCTGCCGGCGTCCTTGTCCTGGCGTGCTTCGGCGGTGGTGGTTTCCTTCAACGAGCGGCGCAGCAACAGCGAGATGACGGCGGCAACGGCGCCGACCACGAAGGGAATCCGCCAGCCGTAGGCTTTTAGCTCATCGGCAGAAAGAAATTGCTGCAGGATGACCACGGTCAGAACCGCCAGCAACTGGCCGCCGATCAACGTCACGTATTGGAATGAGGCGAAGAATCCGCGCTGCCCCCGCAACGCGACTTCACTCATATAGGTGGCCGTCGTGCCGTATTCACCACCGACCGACAAGCCTTGCAGCAGACGCGCCACCAGCAAAAGAAACGGCGCCCACGCGCCAATCGAGGCGTACGTCGGCAGACAGGCGATGACCAGCGAGCCACCGCACATCATGAGGACGGAAATCATCATCGAGTTTTTGCGGCCATGCTTGTCGGCCACGCGACCGAACAGCCACCCGCCAATCGGACGCATCAGGAAGCCGGCTGCGAACACGCCTGCGGTATTGAGCAATTGCACGGTCGGGTCGTCGGACGGGAAGAAAGCCGGTGCGAAATAGATTGCGCAGAAGGCGTAAACATAGAAGTCGAACCATTCCACGAGGTTGCCTGAAGAGGCGCCCACAATCGCAAAAATCCGTTTGCTCCTTTCTTCTCCGGTGTAGTGAGTCGTTGTCATTATTTTATCCCCAGTTTTTATAAGACCAGCTTCAGACCACCAGTCTACGACATAGTCTGTAATACTTAGACTTAAGCAGTAACACTTCGACATCACAAGGACAACCGCCCGAGCCATCAAGTTGCCTTTTCGTGGAGGCAACCAACGACTCGGGTGGCTGATTTGGTTGTGTAGCGCTTAGCGCTCGATCGCCAGGGCCAGGCCCTGCCCAACGCCGACGCACATGGTTGCCAATCCTTTGCTGCCGCCGGTCTTCTCCAATTGATGCAATGCTGTGAGGACCAGACGCGCGCCGCTCATCCCCAGCGGGTGTCCGAGCGAAATCGCTCCGCCGTTCGGGTTGACCTTGGGCGAATCGTCTGCAAGGCCGAGTTCGCGCATGACCGCCAGGCCCTGGCTGGCGAACGCTTCGTTGAGCTCGATGACGTCGAAGTCCGAGACCGCCAGACCCAGCCGCTCCACCAGTTTGCGAACGGCCGGCACCGGTCCGATGCCCATGACGCGAGGTTCGACACCGGCGCTGGCCATGCCCAGCACGCGGGCGCGTGGGGTCAGACCGTGCTTTTTCACCGCATCGGCCGACGCAAGAATCATCGCCACCGCGCCATCATTCAGGCCTGCCGCGTTGCCTGCCGTGACCGTGTTGCCAGGGCCGTTGACCGGCTTGAGTTTGCTCAGTGCCTCCAGACTGGTGTCTGCACGAGGGTGCTCGTCCCTGTCGACGATGGTTTCGCCCTTCTTGTGGGCGATGCGCACCGGCACGATTTCCTCAGCGAAGAAACCCGAGGCCTGCGCCGCTGCGGTCCGTTGCTGACTGCGCAAGGCAAAGGCGTCCTGATCTTCGCGAGAAACCTTGAAATCCTGCGCCACGTTGTCGCCGGTCTGCGGCATCGTTTCGACACCGTACTGGTCTTTCATCTGCGGATTGACGAAGCGCCAGCCCAAGGTGGTGTCTTCCAACTTCTGGCCGCGACCGAACGCTGTGTCTGCCTTGCCCATCACGAATGGCGCGCGGGACATCGATTCGACGCCGCCGGCAATCGCCAGCTCCATTTCGCCACAGGCAATGGCGCGGAAAGCCGTGCCCACCGCATCGAGGCCCGATGCGCACAGGCGATTCAACGTCACGCCGGGTACGGTTTCCGGCAGTCCCGCCAGCAGCGCGGCCATGCGCGCCACGTTGCGGTTGTCTTCACCGGCCTGGTTGGCACAGCCGAGGAACACCTCGTCGACCTGATTCCAGTCGACCGAAGGATTGCGCTCCATCAACGCCTTGATCGGCAAGGCCGCCAGGTCGTCGGCACGAACGGTTGCCAATGCGCCACCGAGCCGGCCGATGGGCGTGCGGATCGCGTCGCAGATAAATACTTCACGCATCATGCTTCTCCCGGCGCCTGACCGTGAGCGGCAGCGGTACGCGCTTCCAGATCACGCAGGGCGTTCAATTCGTATTCGGAAGGTGCTTCGGACACCGCCACATTGTCGGCAAAGCGAACGTCCCAGCCGGTCGCGGCGATCACCTGTTCACGGGTAACGCCTGGGTGCAGCGTGGTGACGACGAACTCATGGGTGTCGGCTTCAGGTTCCATGATGCACAGGTCGGTGATGATCCCGACCGGGCCCGCCCCAGGCAGACCGAGGCGTTTGCGCGAGTCACCGCCCTCGCCATGGCCGACCGACGTTACAAAATCCAGTTTGTTGACGAAAGCCCGCGCGGACTGTTTCAGGATGATCAGCACTTGCTTGGCCGAACCTGCAATCTCCGGCGCGCCACCGGCACCCGGCAGACGCACTTTCGGGTTGTGATAATCGCCGACCACCGTGGTATTGATGTTGCCAAAACGGTCGACCTGCGCAGCGCCAAGGAATCCGACATCCACCCGACCGCCTTGCAGCCAGTAGCGGAAAATCTCACTGGTCGAGACCACCGTGTCAGCGGTTTCCGCCAGTTCCCCATCGCCAATGGACAGCGGCAGAACATTGGGCTTCGCGCCGATGGGGCCGGATTCGTAGATCAGCACGACGTCAGGCGATGAGGTCAGTCGGGCAAGGTTGGCCGCCTTGGATGGCAAACCGATGCCGACGAAGCAGACCGAGCCATTCTTCAAACGGCGGGCAGCGGCCACGGTCATCATTTCACTGGTGGTGTAGGTCATTATTTTGCCTCCGAAGCGTGGGCCAGCTTGCTCTGGAATTCACGGAAATCACGCGTGCCGTGGATGTATTCGTCGATCCACGCGGTAAACGCCTCACGGTCACGGCCGATCGGGTCCCACGCCTGATAGAAACGATTGTCGCGCTCGTAGTAACCGTGGGCGTAGGAAGGATGCGCTCCGCCGGGAACCACACACACCGCGCTCAATGCCCAGGTAGGCAGGACGCAAGCGTTCATGGGGGCGTTGAGGTCATCGACGATTTCCTCGACAGTCACGATGCAGCGCTTGGCAGACAGCGCGGCTTCTTTCTGCACTCCGAGAATTCCCCACAGCAACACGTTGCCCTTGCGATCGGCCTTCTGCGCGTGGATTACGCTGACGTCTGGCCGCACGGAGGGCACCGCCGCCAGGACTTCGCCGGTAAAAGGACAGGTCACCGATTTGATCAGCGGATTGACCTTGGGCAAATCAGAACCGGCGTAGGCACGCAGCACCGCGAACGGCAGGCCGGAGGCGCCAGCCACGTAAGCATTGGCCAGGTCGGCGTGGCTGTGCTCTTCGATTTCCATCGGCTGCGGCCACTGTTTTTCGACGGCGTCACGCAGCCGGTGCAGGGACCCGACGCCAGGGTTACCGCCCCACGAGAAAATCAGCTTCTTCGCACAGCCTGCACCGATCAACTGGTCGTAGATCAGATCCGGAGTCATGCGAACCAGCGTCAGGTCTTTCTTTTTCTGACGAATGAGTTCGTGACCGGCCGCTGTAGGAATCAGATGGGTGAAGCCTTCCAGCGCAACGGTGTCGCCATCGTTGACGAATTGCTTCACGGCATCGTGCAGGGAAAGAATTTCAGCCATGGGGTGCTCCAGGTTCAAATCTCGATCGGTGGACGGCGCAAGGACATCAGCGCCGGGATGAAATCGAGGTTATGCCTGAGCAAGAAAAGCGACAATCCGATAATCGACTATCTGTTCGATAATCGAACAGATAGTGAGAGGACAGAATTCAGGTGAACAGCTGAGTACTCAAGTCTCGGCTAGCGTCGAGCATGATCGGGAGAAACTTCTGCTCCAGCTCGTTGCGCGTCACCCGGCCAGCGCTGGTGCTGACATTCAACGCGGCCAGGACCTGGCCCGATGCATCATAGACGGGCACGGCAATCGACCGCAGACCTTGTTCGAGCTCCTGATCGACGATGCACCAACCTTGTTGCCGAACTTGCTGCAGGCACTCGAGCAGCGCTTCGGGCGTGCGCAGCGTTCGACTGGTCTTGGGCTGCAGGTCAACGTGGTCCAGGTATTCGCGCAAAGAAACGTCGTCCAGCGCCGCCAGCAGAATCCTGCCCATCGACGTGCAATAGGCAGGAAGTCGCCCGCCCACCGCCAGATCAACGGAGATCAGTCGCTGGGTAGTGGCTGAGCGCGCGATGTAAAGGATGTCGTCTCCCTCCAGCGTCGCCATGTTGCAGGCTTCGTGCAGCTGATTGCTCATACGGTCCAGATAAGGCTGGGACGACACCGCGAGCGGCGTGGAGGAGAGATAAGCATGGCCGAGGGTCAACACTTTCGGCAGTAATGAGTAGGTGCGGCCATCAGTGGTCGCGTACCCCAACTTGATCAGCGTGTGAAGGCAACGGCGCACGGCGGCGCGCGGAATCTCGGTTCGATGGCTGATCTGCGCGATGGTCAGGTGCCGCTTGCGCTCCTGAAACGCTTGAATCACGGCAAGCCCGCGCGCCAGCGAGGTCATGAAATCCGGATCACCTGTGAGGGCCTGAATCCTCTTCGCGGGTGACGCCACAATAGGCGGCGCCAAAGAAGCAAAGGAATTACGCAGTTGATCGTTCATGCTGACACCGTTCGTCGCGGCCATGCAGGCCTTCTGTTGCGCCACTCTCGCCTCTTTTTGCAAATGCGGCAAGGCTACTTTGGGCGATTATCGAACCATTGGCCGATAATCGCAATTGACCCGTCGCCCCGTTGCTTATACCTTTCACACGCCACCATGTGGCTTCTTGGAAATACTGGTCAGGTACCCACTGAGAAGTCCCAGGCACGGCCTTGCTCACCGCAAGGCCGTTTTTGTCTGTGCCCGCCACCACTTCCAGATACGCGCATGAGTTCGGATACATTCACGGCGTCCTACGCACCACCGCCTCAATTTACGTCGTCAGAATTTTGTCTCGGCACTTCTGAATCCTGAATAACAAAGTTCTGTCACAACTCCGTTGGCTCTAAACTTCGGAACCTTCGTACAGCAAAATAGTATTTATCCCATCTAATGGAACTGCGACACTTTCTACAGTTGACTCCTCTGTAGTTCTTGGAGATAGTAGCCATTCATTGACGATCTAAATGCTATAGCGTGTTTTCGATTCATCGCTTACCCGGCATGGATCCAACTCACGCAGGCCCTGCGCAACTCGTCGAGCAGGTTCAGCGATAGACAGGCCAGAAGCCAGGTCAATATGCCAGCATCCTGGCATCCAATAATGAATGTAGCTACGACAAGCTTGTCGTTCTGGTGCACGTAGCCGCAGTTATGAAATGTGCTAACACTTTCGCCGCGCCCTGATTGCGAAAGTCAGCCCTGGCAAACCGGCAATCCGGGCAGCGGGGGCCTTGGTAATTTCAGACGCTGCGTTATCGCCGGAATCAAACTCGACCATTCAGGTAATAACGTGACCAAAGATGAACTGCGCGCAGAACTAGAGCGCCAGGAACAACGTTACAAGGAAGTTTACGGTGGTGAAGTGACCACCTATGCCGCTCAACCCGAACCAGAGCGCAAACCGTGGCGCAAGCGAGCAAGCCTGCTCGATCAGGCGTTCAAGCAAGAACTGCAGAAGATGGAACAGGAACTGAAAGAAGAGCCTTGAGCGGTCTGGCAGTGCGTTCGACATGCGTCACTGACGGCCACTCGCCTCGCCCCTTCCCGGATTCAGCTAAGGTCGAAGCATGCGTGTGCGCTTCCCGACAGGAAGTCAATGGGCCGTATCGGCAGAAATTTCGTTGCAGCGTGCTACCAGTTGGCAGCTTGCCTATCGATTAGTTTTTTTTCTGTCATAATCCCGCCCCCTTAATACCGGGTCAGAAAACCTTCCATGATCGATTTATTCAGCGGACTGGATGCTTGGGTGATTGTGAGCCTGTTGCTCGCCCTGGCTTTTGTCCTCACCTTCGAGTTCATCAACGGCTTTCATGACACCGCCAACGCGGTGGCGACAGTCATTTATACCAAGGCCATGCCGCCACATCTGGCCGTGTTCTTCTCGGGGTTTTTCAACTTTCTCGGGGTATTGCTCGGCGGCGTCGGCGTGGCTTACGCCATCGTCCATCTGCTGCCGGTCGAGCTTCTGATCAACGTCAATACCGGTCACGGGCTGGCGATGGTGTTCTCCCTGCTGGCGGCGGCGATCACCTGGAATCTGGGCACCTGGTATTTCGGCATTCCCGCATCGAGCTCGCACACGCTGATCGGCTCGATCCTCGGCGTGGGACTGGCCAACGCGCTGATCAACCACATCCCGCTGGGCGAAGGCGTGAACTGGCAGAAGGCGATCGACATCGGGGCCTCGCTGGTTTTCTCGCCTCTGGCGGGCTTCATCGTCGCGGGTCTGGTGCTGATCGGCCTGAAAGCCTGGCGTCCCTTGTCCAAAATGCACAAGACGCCCGAGCAACGCCGCAAGCTCGACGACAAGAAGCATCCTCCGTTCTGGAACCGCCTCGTCCTGGTGATCTCTGCGATGGCGGTGAGCTTCGTACACGGCTCCAACGATGGCCAGAAAGGCATCGGCCTGATCATGCTGGTGCTCATCGGCATCGTGCCGGCTCAGTTCGTACTGGACCTGAGCACCACCACTTACCAGATCGAACGTACTCGCGACGCGACTTTGCACCTGAGTCAGTTCTATCAGCGCAATAATGCGACGCTGGGTGAATACCTCGCACTGGGCAAGGCGACGACAGGCGATCTGCCTGAGCGTTTCAGCTGCAACCCGGAGCAGACCGAGCCGACCATCGATGCGCTGCTGAACAATCTCAAAGGCGTCACCGACTACCACAGCCTGGCGCCTGAACATCGCATCGAAGTTCGCCGTTATCTGCTGTGCCTGGACGACACCGCGCGCAAAGTCGGCAAGCTGCCGGCGCTCGATGCCCGCGAGAAATCCGATCTGGAGAAGCTGCGTAAAGACCTGACCGCCACGACCGAATACGCGCCGTTCTGGGTGATTCTGGCCGTCGCGCTGGCGCTTGGCATCGGCACCATGGTGGGCTGGAAGCGCGTCGTGCTGACTATCGGTGAGAAGATCGGCAAGCAGGGCATGACCTACGCGCAGGGCATGTCCGCGCAGATCACCACCGCCAGTGCCATTGCCCTGGCCAACGTGTTCAGCCTGCCGGTTTCGACCACCCACATCCTGTCGTCCGGCGTCGCCGGGACCATGGTCGCGAACAACAGCGGCCTGCAAGGGGGCACCGTGCGCAACATCCTGCTGGCGTGGGTGCTGACATTGCCGGCCACCGTGCTGCTGTCTGCCGGCCTGTTCTGGCTGGCGTCCAAAGCATTGGCCTGACCCGACCGATGTGAAAATGCCCATTCATTGAATGGGCATTTTTTTGTCCGGAAGTTGCTTGAACATCTCCGGCGGGAACCGTCACCGACGCTTCTTGCCCCCACCCAGCAATGACCCCATCAACCCACGCACCAGCTCTCGGCCGATCTGATTGGCCGCCTGACGCACCGCGCTTTTCATCGCCTGCCCAGCCAGCCCTCCCAGAAAACCGCCTGCCAGGTCGGCGAAGCCACCTTCGGGCCTGGCTTCGACAGGCGCAGGTGAAGCAGTGTCTTTTCCGGTCTCGCCTTTGCGCGCCAGCAGCATTTCGTACGCCGACTCCCGGTCGACGGGCTTGTCATAGCGGCCGGACAGCGCCGACTGGCCGATCAACGCCGCGCGCTCCGATTCGCTCAGAGGTCCGATCCGCGATTGTGGGGGCGCGACCAGAACCCGCTGCACCATGGCGGGCGTGCCCTTGTCCTGAAGAGTGCCGACCAGCGCTTCGCCGATGCCCAGTTCGGTCAGTACGGCCAGCGCATCGAAGTCCGGATTGGGACGAAACCCCTCGGCCACGGCGCGCAGCGATTTCTGTTCTTTGCTGGTGAACGCGCGCAAGCCGTGCTGAATCCGCAGGCCAAGTTGCGCCAGAATGTTGTCCGGCAGATCCCCCGGCGACTGAGTCACGAAGTAGACGCCAACGCCCTTGGAGCGGATCAGCCGCACCACTTGCTCCAGCCGATCCTGCAAGGCCTTCGGCGTGTCGGCGAAGAGCAGGTGGGCCTCATCGAAAAACAGCGCCAACAGCGGTTTGTCGGCATCACCCCGCTCGGGCAACTGCTCGAACAGCTCGGCCAGCAGCCACAGCAAGAAGGTCGCGTAGACCTTCGGCGCCTCGTGCACCAGCCGGCTGGCATCGAGCAGGTGGATGCGCCCGCGACCATCGCTGGCTGGCTGCAATAGGTCTTCGAGCTGCAAGGCGGGTTCACCGAACAACGCTTCGGCGCCCTGTTGCTCAAGGACCGCCAGACGCCGCAACAGGGCCTGACTGGAACCGGTGGTCATCAGCGCGCTGTCTTCGCCTAGCACCTCGGGGTGGTCCCGAAGATGATTGAGCAGGGCTTTGAGGTCCTTTATATCCAGCAGCAGCAGGCCTTCGCGATCCGCCACTTTGAACGCCGCATACAACGCCGATTGCTGACTGTCGGTCAGCTCCAGCAGGCTGCCCAGCAGCAACGGCCCCATTTCCGACAATGTAGTGCGCAACGGATGACCGGACTGACCGTGAACATCCCACAATGTCACGGGATATCCCTGCGGTTTGTGGTTCAGCCACGGCATACCGGCAATGCGTTCGGCGATCTTGCCCTGGGGAGTGCCAGCCACCCCCAGCCCGCAGAGGTCACCTTTGATGTCGGCGGCGAACACCGCAACGCCAGCATCGCTGAAGACCTCTGCCAAGCGTTGCAACGTCACGGTCTTGCCGGTCCCGGTCGCCCCTGCCACCAACCCGTGACGGTTAGCCAGCCGCAACGCCTGGCCCACCGGTTCGCCGCTCGGATCAGCGCCGATCAGAATCTGTTGAGAATCAGACATGTCTTTACCCACAAGTCGCAATTGATTTTCCCGAGCGCATCGAAGCCGCGGCCTGCATCGTCCGCAACCCACAGTGCCGGCCAGGTTGGCTTTTTCACTTTAGCCCAGGTGGCGCAATTCCCCCCGGAGACGCTCATGGCGGCGGATATGTAACCGAACATCTATTCTCGGGAAGGGTCAACCAATGACGACAATCCGGACGGAGGCATACCGTGCACATCGCTGACATGACCATGTTCTACGCCCCTGCCAGCGGTGGCGTGCGCACCTATCTGGACGCCAAGCATCGGCGTCTGGCGCTCTATTCCGGGGTTCGGCACAGTCTTCTGGTGCCAGGTCCGGACAACAGTCATGAAGACGGCATCTATCGGGTTCCGGCGCCGCCCGTGCCTTTCGGCAACGGCTATCGCTTTCCGCTGCGTCTGGCGCCCTGGCGAAACACGTTGAACAATTTGCAGCCGGACCTGATCGAGGTCGGCGATCCCTACCTGACGGCATGGGCAGCGCTCGATGCGCGTCGGCAACTGGATGTCCCGGTGATCGGCTTCTATCACTCGGATCTGCCGCTGCTGGTGAGCAACCGGATAGGCAGCTGGCTGGGCGCTAACGTAGAGGCCTATGTCAGCAAGCTGTACGGTAACTTCGACCGGGTCTTGGCGCCCAGCACCGCGATGGCTGAAAAGCTGATCCGTATCGGCGTCAAGCATGTCCATGTGCAGCCGCTGGGGGTCGACCTGCAGACGTTCGAGCCAGGCTGCCGCGATCCGGGCCTCAAAGCCGAACTGGGGCTGAGCCCGGACACGCGCCTGCTGATCTTCGCAGGTCGCGGCTCTAAGGAGAAAAACCTGCCGGTGCTGCTCGAATGCATGAAGTCTCTTGGCAAGGGCTACCACCTGCTGTTGGTCGGCTCGCACATGCCGACCGCCGTGCCGGACAACGTTTCCGTCATCGATCACTTCTGCCCTGCCAGGGAGGTTGCACGGTTACTGGCCAGCGCCGATGCGCTGGTGCATGCCGGCGATCAGGAGACATTCGGGCTGGTCGTTCTTGAAGCCATGGCATGCGGGATTCCCGTCGTGGCTGTCGATGCCGGGGCGTTTCGCGAAATCATTCCCGACAGCTGCGGCCTGCTGTGCAAACCCAATCATGCGCAGGACATGGCCGCGACTGTCCGGCAGCTGTTCAGCGAAGACGTCGAAGTCCGCGCAATGGCTGCGCGTCGGCATGTCGAGCAACACTACGAGTGGGACGCCGTCGTGGCCGGACTGTTGGGCCATTACGAAGCGGTGCTCGGTGTCAGCACTCCGGTGTACGCCCATGGCTGAAGCTCACGTTCGCCAGTCGCGTAGCGTCATGCTGGTGCTGCACGACGTCGCGCCGCAGACCTGGGAAGATTATCGCCCCTTTGTCGAGGCGGTCGATGCGCTGGGCGATATCCCGATCACCTGGCTGGTCGTGCCGGACTTTCACAAACAAGACCGCGTGGACGCGGCGCCAGCGTTTCAGCGGCTGATGCACTCGCGTCTGGCACGCGGAGATGAGTTGGTGTTGCATGGGTACTTCCATTGCGACGACAGCCCCGCGCCACGCACCCCGCAGGCCTTTTTCATGCGCCGGATCTACACCTGGGAAGGCGAGTTTTACACCCTTGACCAGCGTCAGGCCCTGCAACGCCTCGAAGCCGGAATCGAGGTCTTTCGACATAACGACTGGCCACTTCACGGCTTCGTCGCCCCTGCGTGGCTGATGAGTGAGGGCACCCGCCAGGCGCTTCGCCAGTTGCCGCTGGACTACACAAGTGATGCCCAACACTTGTATCGTCTGCCTGACTTTCACGCGATAGACGCACCGGGTATCGTCTGGAGCGCCCGCAGCGCCGTACGTCGCGGGCTGTCGAAAATCATCAGCGACCATCGAGAGGCTCATTTGCACAACGCTGCCACCATTCGCCTGGGTTTGCACCCGGTCGACATGCGCCACGAATTTTCCCGCCGCTATTGGCTGCAGACACTGACACGCTTGCTGGAAAACGGCCGCGAACCGGTAACCAAGTTCACTTGGTTACAGCATCAGCCATTGATCAGGTCCGCAGCGTGAAGCGACTTGGCTGGCTGGCGGCAGGCCTGATCCTCGCCCTCCTCATTCCCTTGTTCATGGGCGGCACGGATATGTTCCACCGCTTACGCAACTTCCCGGTCATGCTGCTGATGGGCATGTTCGCGATGGTGCTGGTCGGCTGGTGCATGAACACGATGCGCCTGCGCCTGCTGCTGGGTGACAGCGCCAAAGGCCTCGGCATGCGCAGAAGCCTGGGTGTGGTCATGGCCACCGAATTCGCCTATTGCGCAACGCCCGGCGGCAGCGGCGCGCCTTTGACGCTGGTTGCCTTGCTGTCGCGCAGCGGCATTGGGCCGGCGAAAAGCACGGCGGCGTTTGCGACGGATCAACTCAACGATCTGGTGTTTTTCCTGCTCGCGCTGATCGGCATTCTGATTTACGCGGTGTTTCACAAACTCAGTGAAAACCTGGAATGGATGCTGATTGCCAGCGCGCTGCTGATCGGCGCCGGGTTATGCGCCTGCGCCGGGTTCGCGCGGTATCACCGACGAATCATTCTGTTCAACGGCAGGCTGCTCAAGCGCCTGAAGCGTAAGAACACTACCCGCATTCGCTGGGCTCGCAAGCTGCTGCACTTTCGCGACGCGCTGGCCGACACCTGGAAAATGCCGCACCGGATTCTGTTCCAGGTCTTCGTGCTGACGTGCATTCACTGGAGCCTGCGCTACAGCGTGATGTACCTGGCGCTGCAAGGTCTGGGCGTGGATATCCAGTGGGCCTGGACATTCCTGGTGCAGATGCTGTCGCTGAGCGCCGGGCAATTCAGCCTGTCGCCAGGCGGTGCAGGGGCTGCGGAACTGACGTCGGCCGCCTTGCTGGCGCCGATGGTGGGCAAATCGACTGCAGCGGCGGCGATCCTGATCTGGCGGATCGTCACCTACTACTTCTATCTGGTGGCGGGCGGTCCGGTGTTTCTGTTGATGGTCGGACGTCCGTTGCTGTTGAAGCTACTGCGGGTTCGAGCCGCCTGAGCCGTCGTTTTTCTCATTGGCTTTCAGTTGTTCCCACAGCTGCGCAGCGCCCTCGAATTCCGTGCCGTCGTCCGGCGAAAGGGCGTCGACATCGTAGCGACTCAGGCAGCCCTCTCCCAGCGTTGGCGGCGCTTTGGAGGTGGCTTTATCGAGCGGGTCGGTCATGGGGATCACCTCTGTAAGGAGTAAACGCGGCGTCCAAGGTTGTTCCGTGCAGCATCACTAAACCATGCAAATCCGGCCTCGTAATCTGAACGGTATGTCCGCGTGAAGCCCGGCGGGGGCAGGCACGCCCTGCCCCGCCGAGTCGGATCGAGCCCGATCAGTCAAACACGACCGTCTTGTTGTCGTGCACCAGTACGCGATCCTCAAGGTGAGCGCGCAGACCCCGGGCCAGTACCATCTTCTCGACATCGCGGCCGAAGCGCACCATGTTCTCGATGCTGTCACGATGACTCACGCGAACCACGTCCTGTTCGATGATCGGCCCTGCGTCCAACTCTTCGGTAACGTAGTGACAGGTCGCGCCGATCAGCTTCACGCCCCGCAGTGACGCCTGATGGTAGGGCTTGGCGCCGACGAACGATGGCAAAAAGCTGTGGTGAATGTTGATCACCTGATGGGCGTATTCACGGCACAGCTGCGGCGGCAGGATCTGCATGTAGCGCGCGAGCACGACGACATCCGCCTCATGCTGCTTAACCAGCCGCGACACCTCGGCGAATGCCGGCTCCTTGTCTTTCGGGTCGACCGGGACGTGGTAATAAGGAATGTCGTGCCACTCGACCATGCTGCGCAGGTCCTGGTGGTTGGAAATGACGCAGGCGATCTCGCAGTCGAGTTCATCGCTGTGCCAGCGATGCAGCAGGTCCGCCAGACAGTGGGACTCGCGGCTTGCCATCAGCACCACGCGCTTCTTCTGATCCGAATCAGTGATGCGCCAGTCCATCGAGAATTCTTCTGCTATCGGCGTGAATGCCTGACGGAAGCCTTCCAGGTCAAACGGCAAGGTATCGGCACGGATTTCGTGACGCATGAAGAACCAGCCGCTGAGGTTGTCAGAGTGATGACTCGCTTCGGTAATCCAGCCGTTGTACGACGCCAGAAAGTTACTGACTTTGGCAACGATACCAACACGGTCCGGGCAAGCAATCACCAGACGAAAAGTGCGCATGAGGGGAAACTCCAGAACTTCGCAAAGGCCGCTATTCTAGCGATTACCTGAGGACTGTGCAGTATTCCGGTGCACCTGATTGATGCGGAAACAAAACCACGTCCGATCGGCGGTAATGGACGGCCGGCCCGGCATTTCGGGGCGCCGGGATTTCGGCGCCAGACGCCGGCACTAAATAAGCGATATTTTTTGTCGACAGCGCCCATTTGTTTCTAAGACGCGCAGCGCATGTCACTATTTCAACAATCGACCGATAAAACTTTTCTTAAATGTTTACTTGCGCAAACGCTATGACTATTATTGCGTCATTGCACCCTGCCCATCACAACATAGGTAGTCCTCATGTCTCTGATCAACGAATACCGCGCCACAGAAGAAGCCATCAAAGAACTGCAAGCCCGTCTGCAGAACCTGCAACAAGACGACAAACTGCAAAAGGAACTTGAGTTCGAAGGCAAACTGCGCACCTTGATGGGTGAATATCAAAAATCCCTGCGTGACATCATCGCGCTGCTGGATCCGGATTCCAAACTGAAAGCACCACGCGGCGCCGCCGTCAAAACTACCGGCACCAAGCGCGCGCGCAAGGTCAAGCAATACAAGAACCCGCACAACGGTGAAATCATCGAAACCAAAGGCGGCAACCACAAGACTCTGAAAGAGTGGAAAGCCAAGTGGGGCGGTGACGAGGTTGAAGGCTGGGCAACTCTGCTGGGCTAACAGCCTGCGTGATGTGACAGCAGTTGTGCAGTGATGTACGACGTAAAAAAACGCCAGCACTCGCTGGCGTTTTTTATTGTCCGAGGTTCACCGCCCGCCTGTCTGTATGCCCAGCCGGTGCTGCAACTGCAGCGAGTATTCCTGCCACTGGGCGAGCACCTTCAACTGCTCTGGCGTCGCCTTCATGGACAGCTCGATCAACGCCCGGGAAAAGGCTTTCAATGTATTGGGGGCCCCGGCGACGGGATCAGTCAGGCGCCACTGGCAGAAATTCAACCAGCGTTGCTGCTCGGCGACATTCAGTGTCTCGGCAAAGTTACGGGCGCGATAGCGGAACAGTAATTCGGCAAGACGTGGGTCATCGAATGGCCAAGGGTCAGTGCCCAGTTGCTGCGGTTCGACAGTGCGCACCTGCTCACAAAGGCGCCGGTCGCGGTCGTTAATAAAACCATCATATAACTGCTGTTCGGGGTCTTCGCTGACAGCAAAATCGTCGCTGGCATAAACGCTTTTCAACTTTTCCTGCCAGACGGCCTGACCTTCATTCAAGCGCGCGACGCGCTCTTTGTAGGCCAACATATCCAATTGCAGCCGTTGACGGTCTTCCTCGCGCAGCACGCTCAATGGCGCGACCACGGGGCATTTATTTATATGCAGTAACTTGAGCGGGACTGGTAATTGCCCCTGCGCCAGATCTTCGCGGCGGGTATATAAACGCTGACGCAACGTGTCGCCATCTTCGTCGAGCAAGGGACTGTGGTCATGAAACAGATCGCAAACAATTAGCGCATTGCGATTGACCGGATGCCAGGCCAGCGGCAGCACCACGCTCAAATAACTTCGTGCGGCGGAGAACCGTCCTGATACATGCACCAGCGGCTGCAGCAGGCGGATCTGTTCTTGCACCTTGTGCTTGCTGCGTAACTGAAACAGATAGTCATAAAGCTTGGGTTGTTTTTCTCGAATCAAACGCGCCAGCGCAATCGTCGCCCGCACGTCCGAAAGCGCATCGTGAGCGTGACCATGGTCGATGCCGTTCGCCGCGGTCAGACGCTCGAGTTTGAGCGTGACCCTGCCCTCTTCTTCCGGCCAGACAATGCCTTCCGGACGCAGGGCATAGGCCGTGCGCACCACATCGATCAGGTCCCAGCGGCTGTTGCCACCCTGCCATTCGCGCGCATAGGGATCGAAGAAATTGCGGTAAAGACTGTAACGCGTCATTTCATCGTCGAAGCGCAAGGTGTTGTAACCGGCGCCACAGGTACCCGGCAGCGACAGCTCGGCATGAATTCGCGTCATGAAATCAGCTTCGCAAAGCCCTTTTTCGGCCAGACGCTGCGGGGTAATCCCGGTGACCAGACATGCGGCGGGATGCGGAAGGATGTCGTCGCTGGGCTGGCAATAAAGGTTGACCGGCTCGCCGATCTCGTTGAGCTGGTCATCCGTACGAATGCCCGCCACTTGCAACGGACGGTCGTTACGCGGATTGATCCCGGTGGTTTCGTAGTCGTACCAGAAGATGCTGGAAGTCACGGGCTGATCCTGAACAAAAGACCGACGAAGTCTACCAGATGGGTTCTACGCCAATCCGCGCAACATGGGTGGGACACGGTTCAACGGCGCAGTCGAGGTGCAGGACCGCGCGCCTGCCGTCTGGTCGGACTGCTACGAAATGTGAGCGCCTGATCGCGCGCAGCACTTTGTAACGCAGGTTGCTTACCGGTCGTGGCGTGGCTAGCATCAGACTTTATTTTCCGGCGTACCTCCTCCGAATGTCCTCCTCGCAAGCCTGGCCAAGGATCGCTGCACAGCCTGCTCCACTGGACACCCGTATTCGCATGGAAACGCCTGAGGGCATTGACCTGCTTCTGCGCCCGGCCGGTCTGCTGTCCCGCTCGCTGGCGTTCGCCATCGACTTGGTCATTCGAGGCGTGCTGCTGACCGGTCTGTTTCTCCTGCTCGGGACGCTCGGCGACTTCGGCACCGGGCTGTTCGTGCTTTCGCTGTTCCTGATCAACTGGTGGTACATGGTGCTGTTCGAAGTACTGCATCAGGGGCGCACGCCGGGCAAGCAGATCATGGGGCTGCGGGTCATCCACGACGACGGCACGCCCGTCGGCTGGTCTGCGTCACTGCTGCGCAACCTGCTGCGCTTCGTGGACATGCTGCCCTTTGGCTACACCGTGGGCGCGTTCAGTTGCCTGCAGCATCCGCTGTTCAAACGGTTGGGCGACATTGCCGCCGGTACGCTGGTGATCTACCGCGATACGCTGTTACCCCGACCGGTCTTGCCGGACGCCGCGCCTTTGGCGGCACCGGTCGCCCTGACGCTGGATGAACAACGCGCCCTGCTCGCCTTCGCCGAACGTCAGGGCCAGCTCGTCACGGCGCGCGCCCATGAGCTGGCGGCCATTGTCGTCGAGCCCCTGCAAATCCCGCTGCAGACGGATCCGCATCAGTCTGTGGACCGGCTCAACGGTATCGCTCGCGGGCTGGCGGGGATGACATGATGCGGGGGGCGAGATGAAGCAGAACCAGTTCGAACAACGGCATCAGGACGAATGGCAGCGCTTCGGCGCTCGGCTGGACGTGCTGGAGCGCAGCCGCGGCAGGAGCGAATCCGGCGACGATTTCACCCGTGATTACCGGCAGATCTGCCAGCATCTGGCCCTCGCGCAGGCCCGGGGCTACAGCAGCCATCTGGTCGATCCGCTGCAACAACTGGCGATGCGCGGGCATCAACAGCTCTATCGCCATCGCAGCCAGTTTGCCGCACAACTGTTGAGCTTCGTGCTCGCCGATTTTCCCCGCGCGGTGCGTGCAGAATGGCGTTGGGTCGCACTGGCCGCGCTGCTGTTTTTCGGCAGTCTGATCGTCATGGGAGGGTTGGTGTACGCCTACCCGGATCTGATCTACAGCGTGGTCAGCCCCGCTCAGGTGGATGAAATGGAAGCCATGTACGATCCCGCCGCGCGGCGCATCGGCCAGGCCGTCGAACGGGCGTCGAGCACTGACTGGCTGATGTTCGGCTATTACATCATGCACAACATCGGCATCGCGTTTCAGACCTTTGCCAGCGGCCTGCTGTTTGGCGTCGGCAGCCTGTTTTTCCTCTTCTTCAACGGCTTGATGATCGGAGCGGTGGCGGGCCACCTGACCGATGTGGGTTTTGGCGAGACCTTCTGGCCGTTCGTGATCGGCCACGGCGCGTTCGAGCTGACCGGCATCGCGCTGGCGGGCGCCGCCGGACTCAAACTCGGCTGGGCATTACTCGCCCCGGGCGCTCTGCGACGGGATGAAGCGCTGCGCCTGGCGGCCAGCACCAGCGTGCGGCTGATTGGCGGCGTGATGCTGTTTTTACTGATCGCCGCGTTCATCGAGGCGTACTGGTCGTCGATGACCTGGCCGCAACCGACCACCAAGTATCTGGTCGGCGCAGCGCTCTGGGCGTTGGTCGCCGCTTACCTGCTGTTCGCTGGACGCTCGTCCCATGCGCCTGACTGAAGCCAGCGTCGAACTGCGTCCGCGCAGTCCTTGGGAGGCTGTCGATCTGGGCGTGCTCCTGGCGCGCCGGCATCGGCGCTTGCTGATGAGCAGTTGGGCGATCGTCACGCTGCCGGTGTTCACGCTGCTGAGCCTGTTGCTGTGGGATTACCCGTCGCTGGCGATCCTGTTGTTCTGGTGGCTCAAACCCGCTTTCGAACGACTGCCCTTGTTGATCCTTTCCCAGGCACTGTTCGGCGCCACGCCAACGCTCAAGCAGTCATTGAAGGCCTGGATTGCGGCGCTCAAACCGCAATTGATTGCCAGCCTCACGCTGCGCCGGCTGAGCCTGAGCCGCAGCTTCACCCTGCCAGTTCAACAGTTGGAGGGCCTGGACGGTTCCGCTCACGCTCAGCGCATCGCGTTGCTGGGGCAGAAAGATTTGCGCGCGGCCCGGCTGCTGACATCCATGGGCGGCTCGCTGGAGTTGTGTCTGTGGCTGGGGCTGATGCTGCTGTTCTACGCCATGATCCCGCTGCAGATCGAAATCGAATGGTCGTGGCGCAGCCTGCTGGATGTCGAGGGCGACTGGAACTGGCTTGAGCATCTGACCAACGGGTTGTACGCCATCGTGCTGGTGCTGTGGGGACCGATTTACGTGTCGTGCGGATTTGCGTTGTATCTCAATCGACGCACCACGCTGGAGGCCTGGGACATCGAACTGGCGTTTCGCAGGCTTCGCCAGCGCGTCATGGGCAGCGCTTATGCGTTGCTGCTCGGCGCGTCGGTTGCCTTGAGTTTTTCACCCACGGCGGTCATGGCTGACGATGCCCCACAGGAACAGGTCTACAGTTGCCCGCTGCCGCCGCTGGATTCCCCCGAACTGGACGAACAGGCCGCAGCGCCGGGCACGCCGCGTCTGCTCAATCAGCCATTGACCAGCCAGGCGTCACAGACCGCCATCAAATCCGTGCTGGGCAACCCGCCGTTCAAGAACCCCAAGCCGGTTTCCGGCTGGCGCCTGGCCGAGCACCAGAAAGCAGGCAAGACCGGCGATGCACCCGACTGGCTCGCGAAGTGGGTGGTCGGGCTGTTGAATGTTGGCAAGACCCTTTCAACGGTGTTCGAGGTGGCGCTGTGGACACTGCTTGCACTGGGAATGACGTGGGTGATCTGGCGCTATCGCGCCTGGTTCGGCACGTATGTCGGGCGTTCACAGCAAAAAGCGCCGGTGCCGCGCAGCACGCCTGAACAGTTGTTCGGCCTGCAGGTCAGTGCCGACAGTCTGCCGGCCGACATCGCCGGCACCGCCGAACGCCTGTGGCAGCAATCGCCACGCGAGGCCTTGAGCCTGCTCTATCGCGCGCTGCTCAGCCGCCTGCTGACGGACTATCAGTTGCCGCTCAGGCACGCCGATACCGAAGGTCAGGTGCTCGCCCGCATCGCCGAACTCAAGCAGCCGTCACTGGACGCGTTCAGCCATGAGTTGACACAACATTGGCAGAATCTCGCTTACGGCCATCAGCTGCCGCCCCTGGACGCCAGGCAAAACCTCTGCGATCGCTGGCGGCGATTGTTCGCAGCGCAGGGCGCGACATGAGCCGGCGTAACACGTGGATTCTGGTCAGCGTATTGGTGCTGATCGGCCTGAGCATCGCCAGCCTGCCGTTGCTCAAGCGCATCGAGCACTATGAGGAGGTGGTCGATCAGGGGCCTTCGCCAGACGTGCGGGCCAATCCCTACCTTGCAGCCCAGACTTATTTGCGTGGGCAGCACGTGCCGGTGAGCGTCGCCGAGACGCTCAACAGCCTTCCAGACACCGGCCAGCAGGCACAGACCCTGATGCTGCTCGACACACGTGAAAACATGACGCCGGGCGAGGTCAGGCGTTTGCTGGCGTGGGCGCGCGCCGGCGGTCGTCTGTTGTTCGTCGCCGAGCAATTGTGGGATGAAGAAAAAGGACGCAGCGGCGATCTGCTGCTGGATCAATTGCAGATTCGCCAGTTCCTCACGCGCGATGTGCGTGAACAGGACCGGCGACGCGAGCGCGAGTTGATCAAGCCGGTCATTCCCCTGAGCGCACCTGAGGTTCAGACACCGAAAACGCCCTGGCCCGAGCTGACGCGACTCTACGTCGAAAACGAAAGCGACCCGGCGTACATGAGTTTCGACCCGGCCTTTCATCTCGACGACCCGCAGGATCATGCCCGATCCTGGGCCAACAGCGCCGACGCCACGCACCTCTTGCAACTGATCTACGGCAAAGGGCTGATTACCATCGTCACCGATGCCGACCTGTGGAAAACCCGCGCGATCGGCAAGTACGACAACGCGTGGCTGCTGTGGTACCTGAGTCAGGACAGCGAGGTGACAATGTTGCTTCGTACCGAACACGACGATCTGTTCGGCCTGTTGTGGAAGTTTTTCCCACAGGCCCTGTTGGCGCTGGGGCTCTGTCTGGTCGCCACGCTCTGGCACGCCGGCATGCGTCACGGGCCGATGCTGCCCCTTGCCCCTCGCGCACGTCGTCAATTGAGTGAACATTTGCGTGCAAGCGCTGACTTCATGCTGCGGCGCCGAGGCCAGCATGCCCTGCTGCGTGCGCTTCAGCAGGATATCCTGCGCCGCGCGCGCCAGTTACACCCCGGATTCGAAACGCTGCCTGTGACCGAGCAATGGCAGACCCTGGCGCGCATGACGCGCCAACCCACCAGCAGCGTCGGTCAGGCGCTGCGGCCACGCCCCGAAGAACGCCTGTCCAACAGCGACTTCACCCGTCAGGTTGCGTACCTGCAAACACTCAGGAATGCCTTATGAGCGAACATCCGACCGAACCGTCGAGTTCCGTAGCAAACGGAGCGAGCGAGACTGACCCCGCGGCACTGGAACCCAAAGACAGTGAGGCAAGCACGGCGCCATTGAGCAATCCCGCCCAGCAGCGCCAGCGTGCGATCCATCTGGCGCAGGCTGTGCGCCACGAGTTACAGAAAGCCGTCATCGGCCAGAATGCTGTAATCGACGATGTCTTGACCGCGCTGATCGGCGGCGGGCACGTCCTGCTCGAGGGCGTGCCGGGGCTGGGCAAAACGCTCCTCGTGCGCGCCCTCGCCCAATGCTTCGGGGGCGACTTCGCACGCATCCAGTTCACGCCCGATCTGATGCCGAGCGATGTCACCGGTCACGCTGTTTACGACATGCAGAGCGAGCAATTCAAGCTGCGCAAAGGCCCGCTTTTCACCCATCTTCTGCTCGCCGACGAGATCAACCGCGCGCCGGCGAAAACCCAGGCGGCGTTGCTGGAGGCCATGCAGGAACGTCAGGTCACCCTGGAGGGGCGCGCCTTGCCGGTGCCCCAGCCCTTCATGGTGCTCGCGACGCAGAACCCGATCGAACAGGAAGGCACGTACCCGCTGCCGGAAGCCGAGCTGGACCGTTTCATGCTCAAGCTGCGCATGGACTATCCGCAGGCTGAACAGGAGCTGGAAATGGTCCGTCAGGTCACCCGCTCCACGCGCTCGGACATGCTCGATGTGCAACCGCTGCGCGCGCTCATGCAGGCCAGGGACGTCATCGCGTTGCAGCGCATTGCCAGCGAACTGCCGGTGGATGAACAGGTGCTCGATTACGCCGTGCGACTGGCGCGTGCGACCCGCACCTGGCCGGGACTGAGCCTGGGCGCAGGTCCGCGCGCATCGATCGCGCTGGTGCGTGGCGCGCGCGCCCGTGCATTGCTGCGCGGTGGCGAGTTCGCCATTCCGGACGACATCAAGGGCTGCGCCCTGGCGGTTCTGCGTCATCGCGTCAGGCTGTCGCCCGAACTGGACATCGAAGGGCTGTCTGTCGATCAGGTGCTTAAACAACTGCTCGATCAGGTCCCGGCGCCCCGCCAATGAAGCAACTGCTCAAGCCCTCGACGCGACTGCTCAAGTGGCTGGCGATTCTGGCCGGCATCGCCGTATTGCTGGGCATCAGCCAGGCGCTCGGACGCGGGATCGCGACCAGACTGGAGGGTCTGTTCTGGTCGTTGCTGTGGGTAATGGGCGGCCTGGCCGCACTCGATGCGTTCTGGGTCTGGCGCACGCCGTCGCCACAGGTTCAGCGCCGATTGCCCGGGAGTCTGGCGCTGGGCCGCTGGAGCGATGTGCACGTTGAACTGCTGCACGACTCGCGCCGTTCGGTTGCGTTGAGCCTGTTCGATCACGGCCCGCAAGGCCCGGACAATCGCTTCGAGGTCGAAAATCTGCCGCAGGACATCGTGCTGCGTCCACAGCGCAAAGCCGATTTGAGTTATCGGCTGAGGCCGACCAGCCGCGGCGCATTCATCTTCGAACGCATCGAAATCCAGCTGCGCAGCCCGTTGCGGCTGTGGCTGTCGCGACGTTTTCTGGCGAGCACGGACACGGCGCGGGTCTATCCGGACTTCGCCCGGTTGCACAACGGCCAGTTGCTGGCAGTGGACAACTGGCTCAGCCAGATCGGCATACGGCAGCGACAGCGTCGAGGGCTGGGGCTGGAATTCAATCAGTTGCGCGAGTTTCGTGAGGGCGACAGCCTGCGCCAGATCGACTGGAAAGCCACCGCGCGGCAGCGCACGCCGATTGCCAGGGAATACCAGGACGAGCGCGATCAGCAGATTGTCTTCATGCTCGATTGCGGACGACGCATGCGCAGCCAGGATGGCGATCTCACCCACTTCGACCACGCGCTCAACGCCTGCCTGCTGCTCAGTCATGTGGCGCTGCGCCAAGGTGATGCGGTAGGCATTTCCACGTTTGCCGCCGATGAGGATCGCCACCTGTCACCGGGCAAAGGCACGCGGCAATTGAGCGTGCTCCTGAATCTGGTCTATGACTTGAACAGCACCCAGCGTCCGGCCGATTACAGTCTGGCGATCCGCCAGTTACTGGCCCGACAGAAACGCCGTGCGTTGGTGGTGCTGGTCACCAACCTTCGTGATGAGGACGACGAACAGCTCATTGAGTCAGTGAAGCGGCTGGGCAGACATCATCGGATTCTGGTCGCCAGCCTGCGCGAGGAAGTGCTCGACGAACTTCGTCACACGCCGGTACACACCTGGCAACAGGCGCTGGATTACTGCGGCACGGTGGAGTTTTCCAACGCGCGGACCAGCCTGCATGAGCGCCTGAGCGCCCACGGCATTCCGGTGCTGGACGTGCGCCCTGTGGAGCTGGGACCGCAATTGGTGAGTCGCTACCTGAGCTGGAAGAAAGCCGGCACCTTATAAAGGTGCCGTTTTCAGGCGGACGCTTCCAGAGGATAGAAGCTGAAATAACGCTGCAAGGCCTGAATGAGATGGAAATACTCGGCGGGCGCGACCTGCAGCCGGAAGCCGGAATCGAAAACGCCGGGCGTTTCGTCTTCCTGGCACCACAGGCAGCTGGCATTGATATCGATGTTGTAAAGTCCGTTCTTCTCATCCGGGACTTTCAGGCGAAGCTGAAAGTCGGCACCGACGAGAATGGGCAGATCGCTGATCAGCATCAGCCCCTGTTCGGATACATTACCCAGGCAACCTAGCGGCTTATCGGTGTATCGATTGAACACCTGCAGGTAATACGGCAGCTGGTGACGTTCTATTCGCCTTTCGTTCAGCATTGGACACTCGCCCTGGAAAGACCATTTAGCATGGTCGTGCTAGTGCATTGAGATTCGGTCGTTCGTGAACTGCCGAGACGACGTAAACGAGCGAATCCACCTGTTCATTACAACAGGGACGTCATCTGACTCACCAGCGTTAACCGAAGTCACTCATCCGATTATTCGATTTCGCGATAACCACGACGATAAACCGAGCGCCCTTCGCCACTCCTGTGAGAAAAACTTAGGTCCCTACTCATTACAGCCTAGCCAAGATTTTTACAATGGCCACTCAAAACAGGTGCCGTCCATCCATACGGGTGTAATCAGAGTGAGGCAGGCCGAGCCACCGCCGGCGGGGCAAGGTTGTCGTAACCCAGCTGGTGCAAGGTATCCAGGCGCGCCTGAGCCCGGAAAGCGTATTCGCTGTACGGAAACTGAGTGATGATGAAGCGGTAGGTCTGCACGGCGTCGACGTACAATTTCTGGCGTTCCAGGCACTGGCCGCGCAACATTGACACTTCCGGTTGCACATAACGGCGCGCGCGGCTCTCCCGGTCCACCTTCGACAGGTTGTACATCACAGCGTCGCAGTCGCCCTGGGCATAGGCGCGGTTGGCATTGTTCAAGTGGCTGTTCATCGCCCAACGAGTGCAGCCGCTGAGCGCGGCAAGCGCCACAAATATGATCACGATTCGCATGAGAGTCTCCTGTGCTCTGCATTGTATCGGCGCCTGGCGGGATTTCTTCAACAGCGATTTGACCGCCGCCGGTCTGCCAGTTGCCCACCATTCGGGCAGTCAGGTAGTGCAAAGGAACAATGACTACAGACCAATACAGTAGTAGCCTCTCGCTGCGCTTCATTTAAGGAGTTTGTGCATGTCCGTTCGCCGCACCAAAATCGTAGCCACACTTGGCCCTGCAAGTAATTCGCCAGAAGTCATCGAGAAGCTGATCCTTGCCGGGCTGGACGTCGCCCGCCTGAACTTCTCCCACGGCACGCCCGACGAGCACAAGGCTCGCGCGAAGCTGATCCGCGACATCGCCGCCAAGAACGGCCGCTTCGTCGCGTTGCTGGGTGACCTGCAAGGCCCGAAAATTCGTATCGCCAAATTCGCCAACAAGAAGATCGAGCTCAAGGTCGGTGACAAGTTCACCTTCTCGACCAGCCATCCTCTGACCGAAGGCACTCAGGAAATCGTCGGTATCGACTATCCCGATCTGGTCAAGGACTGCGGCGTAGGCGACGAATTGTTGCTCGACGACGGACGAGTGGTGATGCGCGTTGACACGCAGACCGCCGACGCCCTGCACTGCACCGTGACCATTGGTGGCCCGCTGTCGGACCACAAAGGCATCAACCGCCGTGGCGGCGGTCTGACGGCTCCGGCGCTGACCGAAAAAGACAAGCAGGACATCAAGCTCGCTGCGGAAATGGACCTGGATTACCTCGCCGTTTCTTTCCCGCGCGACGCTGCGGACATGGAATACGCCCGCAAGCTGCGTGACGAATCCGGCGGCACCGCCTGGCTGGTTTCGAAGATCGAACGCGCTGAAGCCGTCGCCGATGACGAGACCCTCGATGCGCTGATCCGCGCCAGTGACGCGGTCATGGTTGCCCGCGGCGACCTGGGCGTCGAGATCGGTGACGCTGAACTCGTCGGCATCCAGAAGAAAATCATCCTGCACGCACGTCGCCATAACAAGGCGGTGATCGTTGCCACGCAGATGATGGAATCGATGATTTCGAGCCCCATGCCGACTCGCGCCGAAGTGTCCGACGTGGCCAACGCCGTGCTCGACTACACCGATGCCGTCATGCTGTCCGCCGAAAGTGCTGCCGGCTCCTACCCTGTCGAAGCGGTGGAAGCGATGGCGCGCATCTGCGTCGGCGCCGAGCGTCACCCGACCGGCAAGACGTCCAGCCACCGCATCGGCCACTCGTTCACCCGTTGCGACGAAAGCATCGCGCTGGCGGCGATGTACACGGCGAACCACTTCCCGGGCGTCAAAGCGATCATCGCGCTGACCGAAAGCGGCTACACCCCGCTGATCATGTCGCGCATTCGCTCCTCGGTGCCGATCTACGCGTTTTCTCCGCACCGCGAAACCCAGGCGCGCGCCGCGATGTTCCGTGGCGTTTACACCATTCCGTTCGACCCGGCGGCATTGCCGGCCGGTCAGGTCAGCCAGTCGGCTGTGGACGAACTGGTCAAGCGTGGTCTGGTCGAGCAGGGTGACTGGGTCATCCTGACCAAGGGCGACAGCTACCACACGATCGGCGGCACCAACGGCATGAAGATCCTGCACGTCGGCGACCCGATGGTTTAAGACGCGGCACGCAACAGGCAAAAGCCCCGGCGCTCCTGAGAGGTCGGGGCTTTTGCGTCGTATGGCTGCGAATCAGGATCACACGGCCACTCGGGTCTGATCGCGGGTGACCATACTCCTGCAGGTGACGCCACTTACCTTGGGTGGCACACCGAATGGCGGACGTCGTTCGGTCAGGTTTTCTCCAGAAACACATCGGCGAGCATCTGCCCTCGCGGCAATCCGGCGATGAATAAGCGCCTGGAAAACGCCTCGACGCTCGCGGGCGAGCCGCACACCAGCGCGATGGTCTGCCGGGAGGCGATGCGCAGATGCGCGAGGGCGGCGTGAAAATCGGCAGCGGCTACGAGTTCGGTCTTCAGGTTTGTATGCGCGTGCTCAAGCTGATTCATCGGTTCGGCCAGATAGTGCTCGCTGCTGTCGCGAGCGACATGCAGTACGTTGATCGGCCCTTGATGATCCTGCCGCAAGGCTTCGCGCAATACGCCCCATAAGGGACCCAGGCCGGTGCCGGCTGCCAGCAGCAACAACGGCCGGTCCTGCCAGTCACGATCGTATTGCAGTGCGCCGCCGCGCAGTTCGCCAAGCCTGAGCGGATCGCCCGCTTTGAGGGTGCGCGCCACATCGGCGAAGGCACCGGGACGCTGGCAATCGATGTGAAATTCCAGAAATCCGTCCTCGCCGGGCAGGCTGGCCAGCGAATATGGTCGAGCGACGCCGCTGGCGGTCCACAGGACCAGATGCTGCCCGGCGCGATAGCGCAGCGGGCGCTCGGGTTCAAGGCGCAGGCGCAACACCGAAGCACTGAGCCAGTGGCAGTCGCTCACCGTGGCGGGCAGGCCATCGCAGGCAGGATCGAAGATTTCCACGGCCAGGTCGTCGACCACGCGGCACTGACACGCCAGCCGCCAGCCCTGGTCACGTTTGTCGGCGTCCAGCGCCTGTGGCAGTTCATCGAGCGGCTCGCCGACGACGCAGCGCACCAGACAGGTGTGGCAACTGCCGGCTCGGCAGCTGTAAGGAACGGAGAAACCGGCATCGTTCAGGGCATCGAGCAGGTTGGCAGCCGATGCGACCGTCCATTGACGGCCGCCTGCCCGCAATTCAGGCATCGGCATAATCCCAGGCGCCATGACAGCGATTGCGGCCCTGATGCTTGGCGCGGTACAACGCCTGGTCGGCCCGCTGCAGTGCCGGGTCCATGTGGTCGTTGCGCTCGATGAGGGTCATGCCGATGGACAGACTCAGGTCCAGATCAGGCACATCCGCAAGCTTGACCTGCATGAACGCCAGACGGATACGCTCACAGCAATCGACCAGTTGCGCGCGGGTGCAGCGCGGAATCAGCAACACGAACTCTTCTCCTCCATAGCGCGCCAGAATGTCATCCGGGCGCAGGCACTCGTCGGCAATTTTGGCGAAGACCTGCAGGACCCGGTCACCTGCAGCGTGACCATAAATGTCGTTGACCCGCTTGAAGTGGTCGAGGTCGATGAGCGCCAGTCCGGCCGCATAACTGCCCTCCATGGCTTCCAGCTCACGGGTCGCCAGGCGCAGGAAATACCGGCGGTTATACAGGTTGGTCAGTTCGTCCGTGGACGCCAGTTCCTCGAGCTGGAACATCATTCCACGCAGGGTTTCCTGATGCGCCTGCAACGTGATCCTGCGCTGATGCATTCGCTGACGGGAAGCTTGCACGAAGCGCGCGTAGAGGCACAGCCAGGCCAGCACGATGAACAACGCACAGGTCTGCAGCGCAGCCAGGCCAGGATCGTCGAGTCGGTCATGGGCCGCGTCCCACAAGTTCAGCCCTGTAAAACCGAGCAAGGCGAGCACCGAACAGCGGATGAATACTTTCGGCCTCAGGTGAAACAGACCGAACAGCAAGACCAGCACATACAGCACCAGAAACGTGCCTCGAGCCGAATCCATGTGGGCGAGCAGAAAGGTCTGCCAGCCAAGCCCCATGAGCACCTGAAACTCAGTGAGGCTCGGGTCCTTGAAGCGCAGGTTGTAGCCGCCGAAGAACACCAGACTCAGCACGCCCTGCATCAGCAATACCGACACACTGGCGAGCCAGACGCCAAAGAACGTCGCGTGGTAATACCCGGCGCAGTAGGCAACCATTATCAGCACGATCAATAACACATAGGTGCCAGTTGCCAGGCCAAAACGCTTGAGCCGTAAGCGCTGGATAGATCCGTCTAATGGAGGCTGGGTCGTCATCGTCTGCGCTTTCGTCCTGTCCGGCCACAGGGGCCTGCTTCGCGCCGCTGGCCGAGAGAGGTCAGTGGACGCTTCGATCATCCGGGAAGATGCCAATGTAGTGGAAACCGCGCGTTTCGCCAACGCGCCTGTCGCCCGACGTGTCGATACTGCCATTTGAGTGTAATGATTCTGGTACTACGCCGTACGCTGAGTGCCGATTCCCCGCTGCGTGCGTCGAAACATCGCGTTATATCTGGCCGCTTCTCTATATATATTTATATCAATTCGGACGCTGCAAGCGCTTAGTCTGAGGCTGCACTCAACAACCACGGAAGGTTACCCATGCATATCGAATTCAAAGATGACGCCAAATGGCTGAGCAAATTCAAGATTGACGTGACGTCCAACACGAACAAGCTTTATAACAACGGCAATCAGCAAATTAAGGTCACGGTCAGTCTGACACCCGTTAAAGGACAGGAAATTACCGATCAACAGATGGACAGCATCTGGATCTTCCTGATAAAGGACGGCAGCGACTTTCGCGATCTGGGTCAGGGCTTCGGTCTGAATGCCAAACATCCAGACGTGGAGAACAACAACAGCTTTTCTCCGGAAGACTATTTCAAAGTATCGCTCAATAAGCATCCGAACGTGGAATACTATGCCGCGTCAGGTTTTGCACCCCAGCCTCTGCTCGAGTCCGCGCCGCGGAGCCGGGATTATTATATCTCCACACTGGCCCATGGTGGCGAACGCTACAAACTGTACGCAGGTATCACTAAAGAGGAAGGTGTTGAATATGCCACCTGCACGTCGCGTTTCAACTCGCATATCGAGCTGGAGGCCATTAGCACCCCGCGCCGCAGACGCAGTGACTTTACACTGGAACGAGTCCACGCGTTCGAAGGCTCCACCGACGACGGTGAGACCGATGTAGACATTGACGTCTATTATCTGCAGTTTGCCGATCGGACGTTGCGAATTGCAGGCGCCATACCGCGGGATGGCGACGATGAGCATTTTTATTATCAAGACTCGGAAGCCTACTACCCACTCCGATCATGGGTTCGCTACACCTACTTTGAAACTCAGTACCACTTCGGGTTCAAACCTGGAGCTGCCCGAGACTTCAGGTATAAAGATATTTCCGTCGCAATAAACGATCGTCCCGGCGCAATGAATTTTTTACGCTTGGAGTTGATCGGCCTGCTGCCTCCCCACTCCCGCACGTACGGACCAACGCGCTGGATAGTATTCGACCAATATGGTAACTCGTACGGTATTGAAATGACCCAAAAAAACTCGGGCAACGAGATAGATTTCAAAATGTTTTGACGTGTCAATAGAACTTGCGCCGGCGCGTCATACCCCCTCGCTGATGACGCGTCGTTTCCACCTTAATGGCTTATCGCTAAAGAGAATTCGCATGTCCAGCATTCATACCCAAGCCAACAACTTCATGGACTGTATAAAGACCGGAGTCGATGCCCGCACCGGACAATTCACCATCGCTTTCAAACTGCCTCTACTGCCGGCCAACCATCTGGCCGGTCCCGCGCTCACGCCCACGCTGAGTTTTGGCGTACTGGGCTCGACCCGCAATAAAGGGTTCGGACTGGGCTGGTCGCTGGATTTGAGCGAGCTCGACCTGCATCAGGATGCGCCGTCTTTGCGCTTGTCGTCGGGAGAACAGTTCGCCGTCGACCTCGACAACACCACCTTCACCCCGGGCAGCGAGCTGAAGCTGTTCGACGCCAAACTCACATCCATGGTGGTGACATGTGAGCATGAAGACGTGTTTCGCGTGGATCAGAAAAACGGTCAGACGGAAATCCTCACTCGACAACACGACAGCGCGCGCTACCTGGTCACGGAAGTGCGCAGCCCGGAAGGCAATCGCGTGTTCGTCGAATGGGCGCCTTACGGCAACGGCGATTTCATCCTTGAAACGATCCGCGACGAAACCCGGACCTTGCTCGAGGTGAAAACCGATGACAGCGAAGTCGTATTCACGATACCGGGACGCGAGGACGAGGCCGTGCGCCTGCAACTGGCTAACGACAAACTCAGCGAGATGTACCTGCCCGGCATCGAGACGCCCTTCTCCATCGTCTACGACCATCATGCCCTCGACGCCCAGAACTTCCTGCTGCTGCCGACGGGTGTCACCAGCCCGCTGGGCGCGACCGATTCCATGATCTGGGCAACTGGTGAAGAAGGCCATCGACTGCCACCCGGTGCGCCTTTCGACGTCATGCCCAGAGTGCTGGAATGGACACACTCGGCGGGAACGGCCCATACCGCACTCACCCGCTATTACGAATGGTCCGGCGCCCACAACTTTCTCGGGTTCGGCAGCGATCAGGCTTTTGACTGGCAGCGAGGGCGCGACAACCTCTATCAGGTCGAGCAGGATTACGAGTACGAAGTCGTCGAAACCCTGACCGGGCCCAACGGGAACACCCTGGCGACCATTACCCGGACGTGGAACCGCTTCCATCTGCTGACCTGCGAAGTGACACGCCGCGGCAGCGCCGAGAAGCGCACCGAAACCACGTTCGGCCTTGAGCCCGATGTCGACTGGGATGGCCAGCCCGCGTGGTGCCAATTGCCCCATCTGCAGACCGTCACGTACATCGACCACAGCCGCGCCGGTGCGCAACGCAGCGAGCAGACTGAATATCGCTACGATGTGTCGGGCAATATCGTATTCGCCCGATCGCCCGCCGGCGTGGAAGAGCACAGCGAGTATTACCCGGCTGAAGGCGCTCCGGCTTCGGCCGAAGGCAACGGTTGCCCGCCCAACGCGCTGGGCATGGTAAGGCACCTGAAGAAAAAGACCATCAAACCCGCGCCCCTTGATGACGGTATCCACGGCGGCGCTCCGGTCATATCCACCACCTACCATTACGAATCACTGGCCTCGAAGCTCGAGGGCGCGCCTGCGTTTGTCGTGGTGAACACCGAAATCGTGCGGGACGACACCCAGGGTCGCCTGCTGGAGACCACAACGCAGACCTACATCACTGAACCGGGACCGCACTATGCGCGTCTGGACAGCAAGGTCACGACCCTCAACGGCAAAGCCACCACGACAAGCTTTCGCTACGAGCTGAGTGAAGACGAGCTGAGCACTCACACCACCATCACCGGTTTCGAGAACACCGATGACGTGCGTGCCACCCAGAGCAGTGCCAGAGCCCTCGGCACGGGCCGGCTGACGCGGGAGCGCAATCAAGCGGGCGTCATTTCGCGCTACGTCTACGACAGCCTCGGTCGCGTCACACTGGCGGTGACTGCCGATGACACTCGCTACGAGGCCAGGCGCGCGTCGACCTACCATGTGCACGATGAAAAAGCGCGTGGATGCAGGACCGGTGACGAGAACCCGGTGATGATCGAGCATCGGCATTCGACCGGACAGCGTCGTCGCCAATGGCTCGATGGCGAGGGTCGCACAGTGCGCGTAGAGCTCGAAGACATCGACCACGCCCTGACGTGTTCCGCGAGATTGCCTGCTGTGTGTTCGACGCCGAAGGCCGCACGGTCAGTGAAATGCAGCAGGACTGGCTGCGCGATCCCGAGGATCCGACCACCGTGACCGCACTCAGACTGACCACTCACACGCACTATGACGACTGGGGCCAGACAAGCCTGAGCGTTACACCCGATGGGGTCGAAAGCCATACCGAGCACAACCCGATCAACCTCAGCGTCAAAAGCTGGCAGCAGAACGGCGCGCTCAAGGGGCCGCATACGGTCACGCACCATAACGCCGCCGGCAGCGCGATCATGGAGCAGCTCTACGACGCCGAGGGCGGGTTGATTCGCGCCAGAAAATGGCAACGCGATGGCTTGGATCGAGTGACCCGAACCACCCTTCAGGTGCCTGGCCAGGTCGATCGCGTAACGTCCGTTCAGCTGGACGCATACGGGCGCATCGTCGAACAGCGGCTGGCTGACGACACGGTCGTGAACTGGACCTTCGCCGCTCACAGCGACGATAACCACCCCGAGACCATCGCTGTCACTGCATCCCTTGTCACCCTGGCCTCGTGAGCACAGTGCTGGAACACGGCATGTCATGAACGGGAACGCTGCGGTGCAGAGCAGCGCTTGCGATGGAAGCAACATTTCGAAGGATCGAAAACATGAACAACCCCACAATCATCGGTCGTCAGACCTTCGACGGCCTGGGCCGTCAGCTGTCGGTCAGTGTCGGCGGCAACACCTCCCGCTTTCACTACCGCGCCGGGCAACTGCCGCCTTCATCGACCACGCTCGCTGATGGCAAAAAGATCGAGTTCACCTATGAGAAAGACCTGAACAACCCCTTGCTCAGGGTTGAAGCTGATGGTGAAGCGGCAACGCAGATAGCCAGGCACGCACAATTCGGACACCCTTCGACGATCGTCGGTGAGCTGGGTACCCAGGCTTTCGCATTCAGCACCACAGGACAGGCGACCGAAGACAGCTGGACCGTCGACGGACAAACGCACACCACCGCCTGGCGCTACTCGTTCAGTGGCCTGCTGCAAGGCTTTCGAGATGCCAAGGGGGTAACCCATCAGCGCGAGTTCGATTCATCTGGCCGCGTGTGCACCACCCGCGTCGGCGAGGTTGACACCCACTACACCTACGACGCCCTGTCGCGACCGGTGACCGTCAGTGTCAGCGACCCGCAAACCGGGAAGACCCTGACCACTGCGATCACGTACGATGCCGCGGGGCGTGAGCTCACGCGCACCTTTGCCCTCATGCGAACGGGTGAGACGCACGGCACAGATGGTCGAACGATCACCCAGGCCCTGACGTACACCGGGCTCGACCAGATCCTCTCTCGAACCTGGGACGATGGCACCGAGCGCCACGCAGAGCATTTCGCCTACGATGTGCGCGACCGGCTCGTGCGCTACACCGCAGATAAGCGCGCGGCAGCGCCAGATCCATTCGGCAACCTCATCGTCGATCAGACCTTCGCCTTCAACGCGTACAACGGGCACGAGACAGTCGTGAGCACCTACGCTGACGGCAGCCGCGATGAAGCCCGCTTCAGCTACGCCGTCGACGACCCGACCCGTCCGGTGAAAGTCACTCACACCCATCCGTCCTGGCCGTCAGAGATCACGCTCGAGTACGACGCGTGTGGGCGCGTGGTCAGCGACAGCCTTGGTCGTCACCTGAGCTGGAACACCCAGGGTCGACTGACCCAGGTCCGCTCGCCATCCGGCATTTGCACGTACCGATACGACCCCAGCGGACAGCTGACTGACCGAGAAGTCGACGGCCTGCTGACACGTGATTTCTACAGTGCCGATCAGCTCACCCATCAGCGTTGCGGCGAAGACAGCATCGAATTGATCGGCGATCTGAGCACACTGTTCGCCGTGAACAAAGTGACGGGCAGCATCCGCAAGACCATCCTGCTGGGCACTGACGCACAGGGCAGCGTGCGCCTCGAAGCCGACAGCACCGTGCGCACACGCCGCTACACCGCCCATGGGGCACAGGCTCCAGACGCCAGCGAAGTCGCATTTGGCTACGCCGGCGAGCAGATCGAGCCCCTGTCAGGACTGAGCATTCCCGGCGGCAATCGCCCCTACGACCCAGTGCTGATGTGCTTTCTCGCACCCGACACCGACAGCCCGTTCGGGCCGGGCGGGATCAATCCATATGCGTGGTGTGCAGGGGATCCGGTCAATCGTGTAGACCCCGATGGCCATAGCTGGACGGATTACATTCTCCCTGTCGCAGGTATCGCAGTGGCCGTGGTATCGGTAATCGCGGGGCTCATTGCGACCATGCCGGCGGCAGGAGCGCTGATCAGCGTCGGACCAGGCTTGCTGACCTCCGCACAAATCGCCGGGCTTGTCAGTATGGCGCTGGACATCGTCGGCATGACGACAGGCATTGCCAGCGTGATATTGGAAGCCGCTGGCGACGACAGCGCCGCCTCCGGTGTCTTGGGCGGCATTTCCATGGTCGCCGGCCTGGCGGGCGCTGGCGTAGGCCTAAAGCTGTTCACGTTGAAACAGGCAGGCAAACAGCTCAAGGCGCTGGACCGCAAGCAAGGATGGGCAGTGCCCAAGCCGGGCCGGCTGGGCAAGGGAGAAGTGCTGGCGCAGCACACATCCAAGGGGGTGGACGTCGGGTTCATCGAGACTTATCTCGGCTCCAACCGCGCCGCCCTTCTGACCCACGGAGATCCAAAACGCGCGCTGCTCATGGCGCCAGACGGCAGTACATTGCGCGCAGCTGACCTCGCAAGAGACATCATCGCCCCTCGACTGCAAGCGCTCGGTGCCGGCGCAGATGACACGTTCGTGCTGCTGTCGTGCTGGGGCGGGAAGAACGGTGCTGCGCTGGAGATTGCCAAGGAGCTGGGCCGTCCCGTTCAGGGCTTCACGGAAAAGGTGTTTGTCAAAGGGTTCGCCAATCTGCAGTTGAACCCGAACGCGGCAAACATCCCGACGCAAGCCACTTCTTATCTCGAGCGCATGCGCGCGACGGGCAACCCTTTCAAAGCCTGGAAAACCACCTACAAACCGGCGCGATCCAATATCTATCACCCTGACGGCACCGTGGTGCCGGTCTGAATCGTCGGCGCACTTCTCGGACATCACCTCCAAGGATTGGAACCATGAATGCTCCTCTCATTTTAGGTCGTCAGACCTTCGACGGCCTGGGCCGTCAGTTATCGGTGGAAGCAGCGGGCTGTGTGACACGCTTCCATTATGCGAAAGGACAACTTCCGCCGTCGGGCAATACCCTGGCCGACGGCAAACACGTCGAGTTCACCTACGAGCCGGATTTGAACAACCGCCTGCTCAGTGTCACCCCTCACGACGAGGCGACGCAGCGCATCACCTACCACCCGATGGGCATGCCGGCTTCGGCAAGCGGCGCGCTGGGCAATGAGTCGTTCAGCTTTACGACGTCCGGGCAGCCTGAGGAAGACATCTGGACGGTGGACGACAGTCGACACCATACCCACTGGCATTACTCGCTCAACGGCACGCCTCAGGGTTTCGTCGATGCGTTGGGCAAGGCTCACCGCCGACGCTTCGACGCCTCCGGCCGCGTGCAGGAAACATGGGTGGGCAATGTGGTGACCCGCTATCGATACGATGCACTGTCTCGGCCCGTCGAAATCGTCGTCGACGACCCTGACAGTGCTGGCTCGTTGATGACAACGCTCACCTACGACAGCCTGGGCCGGGAGCACACACGCACATTCACGGCTGTCACGCTGGACGGTGAGTCCACGAGAGCCACTCAGACACTGGGCTATTCGGCGCTGGATCAAATGACCTCGCGCACTTGGGTCGACGACACCGGAACGGGCGTAGAAATGTTCACCTACGACCTCAGAGGCCGCTTGACCGGTTACGCAGCAGACCCGCAAGTCGCCCCCGAGGATCCGTTCGGCAATCGTATCGTCAGACAGACCTTCACCTTCAACGCGCTCAACGGTCATGAAAAGGTGGTGACCCTTTACGCTGACACCAGCGTCGATGAGGCGCGCTTCACCTACGCCGACAACAACCCGGTTCAAGTGGTGAAAATCACCCATACCCACCCGGCGTGGCCCAAGGCAGTGACCCTCACGTATGACGCCCGTGGTCGGGTCATCAGTGACAGCCTGGGCCGTCGCATGGTCTGGAACTCGCAAGATCGCCTGGTCGAAGTACGCCATGCGAACCGCTCCTGCCAATATGGTTATACCGCTCATGGCCGTCTGGCCGACCGAACCGTCGATGGCACGCTGAGCCGCAGCTTTTACAGTGGCGAGAAGCTGACCCATGAAACGACCGGTGACATCAGCCAACAGTTCTGTTCAGGTGAACAGGGCCTGTTCGCCGTCAGCAAAGTGACCGCGGGAATCCGTCAAACCACCCTGCTCGGCGCAGACGTACAAGGCAGTGTTCGCCTGGAGACCGGATGCTCGGTGCGCACCCGCCGCTACAGCGCCCACGGCGTGGAGCCACGGGACGAGGCAGACGTGCCGTTCGGCTACGCCGGTCAACGCCATGAGCCGCTCACTGGATGGCAGATTCTGGGCGACTATCGCCCTTACGACCCGGTGCTGATGTGCTTTTTGAGCCCCGACAGTGAGAGCCCGTTTGGCAAGGGCGGCATCAACCCCTACGTTTATTGCGCTGGGGATCCGGTCAATCGCATCGACCCTGACGGCCACAGCTGGGTGGCTCCTGCTCTGGCAACAGTGGGCATTTTGATCAGTATTGGGGTAGCGGTGGCCAGCTTCGGGGCAGCCGCCACTGTTATTGCCTCGATTGGATATGCCGGATGGGCCGCGTTGACACCAAGCGCGGCAATGATCATCAGCGCCGGTGCCCTGGATGCCGTGTCCATAGGCACCGGTATAGCCGGATTGATCTGTGAGGCCGCTGGTGCGGACCGCAATGTCGGTGACGTTCTGGGTTGGGTCTCACTGGGCACCGGTCTGGCTGCCGGTGCGCTGAGCGGACTCGCCGGATCGGTCGCAAAGCTGGCCGCACGCCATCCAGGCCGTCCTGCCGCAACACTGCGACGCGACGCCAGCGCCGATGTCCTCTTTGAAAAAGTATTCGGCGACCATGACGTGGCATTCCACAACCAGCTATGGGGCAGAAAAAGTCTCAAAGGGTTTGAGACCCACGGTACGCCTGAAGGCTATCTGATGAACGCCAAGGGCGTGTTCGAACCGGCCGCTAACGTCGCAAAACGCGAAATCGCGCCTCGCCTGGCCAACCAGGAGACGCACCGACCGCTCGTGCTGCTGGCGTGCGAGGGCGGTTCCAGCGGCGCAGCGCAGGAAGTCGCTAACGTGTTGCGCAGGCCAGTGATCGGTTACGACGAAGTCATTCACGTACTGGACCCGAGCTATATCAGATCGTTTCGCTATGAACATACCCGTAACGGGATTATGACGAATTTCCCCCTCAAGAAACTCAAGGGCGGTAGGGACCAGGGCTTGCAGATCGGTCCGAACTACGGATTCGCCACGCCTCGCACTTACTATCCTGTTTGATCGGTGTGCTCCAGCACGCTTCCGCTGCTTCAGCGTCCTGGCATAACCACTCGGCGCCCCCTGCCCATTAAGACCAATGTTTACCCTGCGGCAGGGTGTCGCGTCGGCGGTCAAGCGGTATACTGCCGCGCCTTTTCCTGCCGCAGCGCCCGAGCGGTAGCCGAGCCAAGGCCGTTTGCGCGATTGCCGATCGCATCCTGCGCGAACCGCCCTACATAATGTTCCCGCCTGATAGAGGAGAACGCCCATGACCGTGATCAAGCAGGATGACCTGATCCAGAGCGTCGCCGACGCCCTGCAGTTCATCTCCTATTACCACCCCGTCGATTTCATCCAGGCCATGCACGAAGCCTATCTGCGTGAGGAATCGCCCGCTGCTCGCGACTCCATGGCCCAGATTCTGATCAACTCGCGCATGTGCGCCACCGGCCATCGTCCGATCTGCCAGGACACCGGCATTGTCACCGTTTTCGTACGCGTGGGCATGGACGTGCGCTGGGATGGCGCCACCATGAGTCTGGACGACATGATCAACGAGGGCGTGCGTCGCGCCTACAACCTGCCGGAAAACGTCCTGCGTGCCTCGATCCTTGCCGACCCGGCAGGCGCTCGTAAAAACACCAAGGACAACACCCCGGCAGTCATCCACTACTCCATCGTCCCGGGTAACACCGTTGAAGTGGACGTGGCGGCCAAGGGCGGCGGCTCCGAAAACAAATCGAAGATGGCAATGCTCAACCCGTCCGACTCGATCGTGGACTGGGTATTGAAAACCGTTCCGACCATGGGCGCCGGCTGGTGCCCGCCTGGCATGCTCGGCATCGGCATCGGCGGCACCGCCGAAAAAGCCGCGGTCATGGCCAAGGAAGTCCTGATGGAATCCATCGACATCCACGAGCTCAAGGCCCGCGGCCCGTCGAACCGTCTGGAAGAAATGCGTCTGGAGCTGTTCGAGAAGGTCAACCAACTGGGCATCGGCGCTCAGGGACTGGGCGGTCTGACCACCGTGCTCGACGTCAAGATCATGGACTACCCGACCCACGCAGCGTCGCTGCCGGTCTGCATGATCCCGAACTGCGCCGCCACCCGCCACGCACACTTCGTGCTCGACGGGTCCGGTCCGGCTTCGCTGGAAGCGCCGCCGCTGGACGCTTATCCGGAAATCGTCTGGGAAGCCGGCCCGTCGGCTCGCCGCGTCAACCTCGACACCCTGACGCCGGAAGAAGTGCAGAGCTGGAAGCCGGGCGAAACCGTTCTGCTCAACGGCAAAATGCTCACCGGTCGCGACGCGGCGCACAAGCGCATGGTCGAGATGCTGAACAAGGGCGAAACCCTGCCGGTCGATCTGAAAGGCCGCTTCATCTACTACGTCGGCCCGGTCGATCCGGTCGGTGACGAAGTGGTCGGCCCTGCAGGTCCTACCACTGCCACGCGGATGGACAAGTTCACCCGTCAGATCCTGGAGCAGACCGGTCTGCTGGGCATGATCGGCAAATCCGAGCGCGGCCCGACCGCTATCGACGCGATCAAGGACAGCAAAGCCGTTTACCTGATGGCCGTGGGTGGCGCTGCCTACCTCGTCGCTCAGGCGATCAAGAAGTCGCAAGTGCTGGCATTCCCGGAACTGGGCATGGAAGCGATCTACGAGTTCGAGGTCAAGGACATGCCGGTCACGGTCGCCGTCGACAGCAAAGGCGAGTCGGTGCACATCACAGGTCCTGCGATCTGGCAGAAGAAGATCAGTGAAAGCCTGGCGGTCGAAGTGCAATAAGCGCAAACCGTCAGTCAAAAAGCCCGGCCTCAGCGCCGGGCTTTTTTCATCCTCGCGAACGGCCTGCCTAGTTTACTGATTAGGCCGATTCGAAATGAGCGTTATCTCGAAAATGGAGAAGCTCATAACGCTCCGCGATAATAAGACCGGCTGCTTAACTACTTTTTCATCCCGTCAGCACTATTCGCTATAACGCAGCCCGTGGCCGAAGTAGAAGATCTATTAACTTTCCAGATTCAAAGCGCTCTAAATATTTCTGCGAAATCGATTGAAAACTCCGCGCCAAAACAGATGCTAAAGTAGGTTTAACAGCAGTCCCCAACAGGATGATGCAGTCATGGACAGACGCACTAAAGCCGCCAATAAACATGGCGATATTACCGACTGGCTCAGCACTTTCAAAATTGAGGTCAGCTCATCAAATCCTTTGCTATACGGCAACAGCTTACAACAAGTTGAAGTTACGCTGACCGTCGAAGCGGTGGGAGAAGAGATCATTACAGAGGAGCAGTTGAAGTCGCTCACGCTCGTTTACCTCGATACCGACGGCAGCTACATTCCGCTTCCAGATCAGATGACTGAAAGCTTTGAATGGTTTGCCAGCCTGACGCACGACGAACGTTTTGGCTACTACGAAGGTTCGGGCAGAACTGAGGTTACTTCCTCCCTGCCTTCTTCCGCCAGCAGAGCCGAGCTCACCAAGAAATTTTACGTGAGCACAGTAGCCTTGGGAGGAAGTGAGATAACGCTGCGCGCCAGGATTACCAAAACAGAAGGTGAACAGTACGTCACTGAAGACACTTTCGATTCAAGTGTCGATTTATCTTCCGTATCCGTCCCGACCTATTCCTTTCCTGACGACTACAACTGGGCGATTACCTGGCAAGACGGAGGCCCTCCTGCTAACGCTTTCGTACAGGAATGGTCGTTGACTGCCAAGCACGCTGTTCTCGTTTATGCTGAGGCACGCGATGGCAACCCGGATGGAATGATCAAATGGCACCGCAATGCTGTAGGTGAATCCGCAGCGTCGAACGTCGGCGTCGCTTATCCGGGTGATAAAAACTTCCGATTCAATCCGGCCATCGAAGTCGGAGCCGATTTTTCTCAACGCCGACATGAAGAGGTCAAATCAACTAAGAGTCATCAAGTTGTCGTCGTGCTACAGGCCGACAACGCAATCCCTTACAACGCTGAAGGACTTATGCATCAAGGCCCTTGTCGCGTACTGGCGTTTGACAAAAACGGCAATAGCCATGAGCTGGAGTTTTCGTTTGGCACGGGTTCCGCGTATGAACAGCGGACCACGTTACAGGTGAACGTCTACTCCCCTGCTCACACCGGCCATCGGTCTGTAAAGACTTCTGATGGAGCGGTGAAAAAATGATAAGCGACGGGTCACGGGCGCTTGCCAGCGCGCGCCTCGAAAACCCCGGAGGCCTCTATTCCCAGAGCAATAATTTTCTGGGGGTCGTGCAGTCTGCCGTTGATCCTCGTACGGGTCAGTTCAATCTTGCCATTACGTTACCCGCCGTACATGCCAATGAGCTGGGCGGCCCTTCATTCCCCTTGACCCTGTCGTTCAGCCCCTTGTCATCGTTGCAGGATTATGGCTTTGGCTTGGGTTGGTCTGCACTGGTATCGGCACTCACGGTGAAGATGGATATGGCGTTTCTGACGCTGTCGTCCGGCGAGCACTTCTCCGTGGATCGAGACGCCAGCGGCGGCGCCATCGGCAGCGAGTTGGTATTTGCCGATCACAAACTCAAATCACTGAAGGTGACCAAACTCAGCGACGACAGCTATCGAGTGGACAGCAAATCGGGCGAAACCGAGATCCTCGAGCGGATTGATGGGAAAGGCACTTTTCTTTTGCAGGAAATGCGATCACCGGAGGGCCGCAGCATGTTTTTCGCCTGGCGACCGGACGGTAATGGCGGACACATGCTGTCCAGTATCTCCGACGCGAGCCGAACCTTGCTGGAGATCAAACGTGAGACCGGCCGTGTTCATTTTGTGTTCGACCCCGGTACCGAGGCCCCTCACACCATTGAGCTATGGCTCCTCAACCGTCAGCTCTCGAACATCATGCTGCCAGGATTCGAGTCATCATTTCGTATCACGTATGAACTGATCGACCTGGGCGCCGAGCGGGACTTTCTCTTTCCCAAGGAAACCACCAGCCCCCTGGGGGCCACAGACACGATCATATGGAGTTCGCGAAACAACGCGCATCAACTTCCCAGTGGCGCGCCCATCGAATACGTACCAAGGGTTGTGGCATGGAAACAAAGCACAGGGGCTACTGAAACGACGCTGCATCACAGCTACCGATGGATCGGCAATACCAATCACTACGGATATGGCAGTCAGGCTGGCTTTGTATGGGATGACGGCCGTGACAATCTCTACAAAGTTCAGCAGAACTATCAGTACTCGGTTGTGGAAACGTTGACCGACGAGGCGGGAACGACGTTTGCCACCATTACCCGGCAGTGGAACCGATTTCATCTGCAGACTCTTGAAAACACCTTCCGTGGGCAGTCTCAGGTTCAGGTCAGCACTGTGTACCATGACGATCCGGATTTGAGTTGGGAAGCACAACCGGCGTACTGCCAATTGCCTCATATAGTCACCACGACTTACCAGGATGCGCAGAACCAGCGCAGCGAGGCGTTCGAGTACCGCTATGACGATTACGGCAATGTGATCTACACCCGCTTTCCAACGGGCGTGGTCGAAGAAAGCCTCTATCATCCGGCAGAAGGCGGTGATGACGCTCCGCAGGATCCGTTGGGCATGGTGCGATTGCTTAGCAAGAAAACCACGATCCCCGCCGACCACTCGGCGCCCACGCTGTACATCACTTATCGCTATGAAAATCTTGCGTCGCTGCTGCCCGGGGAATATCCCCGCGCCGTGGTGGTTGAAGAGCAAAACTGGAACAAAACCGAGGGCGAGCTGCTGGAGCGCACGCTGCAAACGTACATACGCGAGACTGGGCCGGACTACGGACGACTCGATACCTCGGTGACCTACCTCAACGGCCTGGCCACGACCACTCGATATGTGTACACCACGGAAGCAGATCGGCTTCGTACCCAGATAATTATCGAGGGGCACGACTTCGACCCCAACCGTCCGGTCAGTCGGTCGATAACGTCTGACAGCCGCTCATTGCTCACTGGCCAGACCCTGGATGAGACAAGCCCCGCAGGCGTTGTCACCAGCTTTCGATATGACCTGCTGGGTAGAATCATTCAGACCGTCATCGCCGAAGGCTCCGAATACGAGGCCAAACGCACTTGCGACTACCACGTGGCCAATGGCGTCGTAGACGCCAACCGCCCCGAAAACCTGGCGACGAGTGTCGTGATCGAAGAAGCCGACGCTTCGGGTCAACATCGGCGAACGTGGCTGGACGGTAAAGGCCGTGTCGTCAGTGTCGAGCTGGAAGACCTAGACCACGCCGAAGGCACGTTCCGCGAAATCTCGCGTACCTCATACGACCCTTTGGGCCGCGTGAGCACACAAACGACCCTTGAGTGGCTCGCCGACGGCACCAAAGCGTTCGAGCTTTGCACCCGGACAGCTTACGACGACTGGGGAAACGCCTGCTGCCTCACCTCTCCCACGGGTGTTACCCGCCATGTCATGCATGACCCGATCATAAGGCGCACCGTGCAGTGGGGGCAGACCGCCTCCGGCAAACGCACCGCCAAACGAGTGACCCGCAGCAATGTGGCCGGCAGCACAATCCGGGAAGACATGCTGGACGATCAGAATCGAGTGGTTCGCGCGACCGTGTTCAAGCGTGACGGCCTGGACCGGATAGTGGAGAAACGGATCAAGGTGCCGAGGCAACAGGATATCGTCACCCGATATCACTACGACAGTTACGGCAGAGTCGTCGAGCAGGTGCTGCCGGACAACACGCGGGTTGCCTGGACCTATGCTGCGCATAGCGACGGCGAACACCCGGAATCGGTCAAGGTTATCGAGGGCAGTCCTGATCGTTAGTTTTCCGCCCCGAAAAACAAAACGCACACGAAACAGAGGGAGTCATCATGGCCAGGATTATAGGCTTGAATCATTTTCAGATTAAAGGCAACGGATCGCCGGCGGATCAGCATCTATGTCAGGTTTACAAAAATGGCCGGCAGCAGTTTCAAGTTGACATCGTTATCGAGGCTTACGCAGAAGATCAAGTTATCGTTCCGCTGACCGAAACTCAGCTGCAGAGCGTAAAGCTTATTAACTATGACAGTGGTGCTGCCGTGGATGGTCTTTTCAGCCGAAGCTACATCAAAAACATCTATGATATTTTTTCCGAATCGGGTCTTTTTGATACCACACTCCAAAAACAGAATATGAGCCTGATCACCCTCTATCTGTCGCTGCCACCAACCGTGAGTTTCAGCACCTTGCAGATAGCGGCCGAAATTACGTTAGACGGAGCCACCTATACAACGAATGATCGAGATGCCGTCGCGGGGGGACACGTCAGCAACGGTGGATTCAATAGCTCGATTCTCATAAAGCCAATGGTTCCATATATATTGAAAGCTGAGGACTTTGTAATCGTTAGTAACCCTGGAATTGGCTATTGGAAATATCCGGGTTATACCGGCGGTGAGCGAGTACTCGACCTATGGATAATCAGCCTCAAGCACGGTTATAGGATCCTTGAGTCGGATATTCCGAACGAGCGTCCTATTCCCTGGTTTTCACAATATGTCCGGTCTGGCAACGACCTTGACACTGGCCATTGGGCTCTTCCTGTATTGCCTGCCTGGAGCACGGTTTATTTGGGATGGAACAGAGTCGGCGGAAGTACTACGCTTGACTGTGCGGTTCAGCCTTACGCAGGAACTGGGGACGCCTACGCCGTCATCGAAAAAGCCCATTCATTCCAGATTCACTCCTACAACCACAAGCGCATCGCTTATATCGACAATAACGGCTGTTCGCACTCAGTTGTACTCAGGCCCAACAACAACGGGACCACATTTCAGATTGACGATAACTGATGATAGCGCGCGGCACTGATTGAAAGGCGCTCCAAGTGCTACTGCCGCTCTGGGAGCACACAGGACGAATAATACCAGGACGTTATCGTGGCGCCATCGAATTTCCGTACTCGACAAGCAACATTTGCGCTGGGCAAACAAACCTTCGACGGCCTGGGCCGACAACTGACTGTAGTTGTCGGCGGCCGCACCACTCATTACGAATATCTGGCTGAACAACTGCCACCCAGCGCCAATGTGTTGCCCGATGGCAAGCGGGTGGAATTCGACTATGAATCGAAGTTGGAAAACCAGCTTCGCACGATTCGGCCAGCCAACGAAGCCGCCAACAGCATTGCCTACGATCCGCGACTGGGTCTGCCCGTTTCCGTGGCTGGGTCGTTGGGCACTCAAACCATGAAGTACACGCCCTCGGGGTTGCCCGAAAGCAACACCTGGACGGTCGACGGCAAGGACAATGTCACCACGTGGCGTCACACGCTGGGCGGTCTGTTGAAGGGATTCGAAGATGCTGACGAGGTGCAACATGAGCGAGACTACGACATTTACGGTCGCTTATCGAAATTGACCACCGATGGCCTCATTCGCGACATCACCTACGACGAATTCGACCGGCTTGGTTCTTTCACCGATGTCGACACGACTTCAGGCAATCGTCTGGTGCAGACGCTGACCTACGACGCCCTGGGCCGCGAACGCACGCGTACCTTCGACATTACCGTGGAAGGTAGCCCTGAGCGCCGCATCGTTCAGACCTTAGGCTACTCCGCGCTCGATCAGCTTACCTCCCGTAAGTGGGACGACGGCACTGAAACCGGCGAGGAGACATTTGCCTACGACAGCCGAGGCCGTCTCATTCATTACACCGCCAACCCCACTGCCGCCCCGACCGACCCGTTTGGCAACCGGGTCATCGATCAGGTCTTCACACTCAATGCCCTTGATGGCTACGTGGAAATCAGCAGCACCTTCATTGGCGGCGAAGTTGATGTCGCGACATTCGAGTACGCCTCGATTGTCGACCCCACTCAAGTCTCGAGCATCAGCCACAGCCACCCTTCATGGCCGACCCGGATAGATATCGCCTACGACGACGGCGGAAGAGCGAGCAATTACCGCTTCCCCGCCACAGCCACACGCCCTGCCCTTGATCGGACGCTGACATGGGATGCACAGGATCGGTTGGTCAAGGTCGACGACCAGAGCACGACGTGCGACTACCGCTACAACCCCAGCGGTCAACTCACTGATCGGGTGGTGGATGGCAGGCTTACCCGCAGTTTCTTCAGCGGCGGTCAGCTCACCCATGAACGGACCGGCGATCAGACGCTGCGCCTGATCGGGGACGGCAACGCGCTGTTCGCGCAAACGAAGATAGCGGCTGGCGTGCGTCAAGCGACCACCTTGCTGGGCTGCGATGCTCAGGGCAGCGTGCGCCTGGAAGCAGACAACGCAGTGCGTACCCGACGCTATTCGGCTCACGGCGCGGAAGCCGCCAATGACGACAACAGCCCGTTCGGTTATGCCGGCGAGCGCCGCGACACCTTCACTGGCTGGTACATTCCGAATGGCTATCGCCCTTACGACCCGATCATCATGGGTTTCCTGTCGCCCGACAGCGACAGCCCGTTCGGTCAAGGCGGTCTCAACGCCTATACGTATTGCGCAGGGGATCCCGTCAACCGCATCGACCCCAGTGGTCACGGCTGGCTCACCTGGCTGGTGGCCGGTATCGGCATCGGGTTGGCGGTGATCGGCACCATTGCCACGTTCGGTGCCGCTGCTCCTGCCTTTGCCGCACTGGCAACGGGGGGCATCGGTGCGCTGACCGCCAGCGGCGCGATGGCCATTGGCGTAGCCACGATGAGCGCGGTATCCCTCGGTACCGGGATCGCTTCAACCGTGCTGGAGGCCACAGACAAAGACAGCAAGGCGGCCAGCGTGTTGGGCTGGGTGTCTTTTGGCACCGGGCTGGCAGAATTCGGGCTGACGATGGCACCTAAGGCCGCATCAAAACTAGGCCTTAGATTGGGTAGATCTATTGGCCGCGCCGCCCAGAAAACTGCAAAAGGTCCGATGTTTTCGAGACCCGCCCCCATCGGACCAAGCCACTATAAGAAAAGCTCTATCGTTACACAGTTGTATGAGGCCAAGCCCGGTCACGCTGACGTACGCCTGCACCCCAACTATCTCAACACGGGGTATCCAGCGTTCGAAACCCACGGAATGCCACTCGATATAAACAGCAACCTGTGGAATTCGAAAGGCGTTTTTCGACCGGCCGAAGAGGTCGCCCTTGAAGCAGAAAGCTGGCTCAGGACCATCGATTATCCGCCTGGCGAACCATTCATATTGTTAGCATGTAACGGGGGTAGCTCCGGCGCTGCCGCCAAGATCGCCAAGGTAACAAAGCGCGCGGTAATCAGTTTCAAAAAAACGATACTCGTAGATACGGGAGACTCCTCCCAGTTGTTCAGGCATACCCCAAGGACGACTAATCACCCATTGGCGCTGCGATCCTTTAAAAAAATCCTCACCCAGCCACCGCCGTACTCAAATCACTTCTTTTACGAGGCCGCGGAAATGGAGATATACACGCCTACATAGGCGCATCGCTACCTACCTCGCCGTGCTTCGGAGAAACTCTGGGCAGCTCTTCCGTCGTACTACAAACGTATCAGGCGCTGGACGTTTGTACCCGAGCAAGCGCTGTTGCTAACCCCGCCGATCCAACGCATTGACCACCAGCCGGTCCACCCACCCCCACACGCGCTGCTTGATGCGGCGCCAGAGCGGACGGGATTGCCAGTCTTCCAGGCTGATCTGGCTGCTGACGGCGAAATCCCGGGTGAAACTGGCAACCACGTCCTGCGTCAGTTGCGCGTCGAGCGCCTCAAGATTCGCTTCCAGGTTGAAGCGCAGATTCCAGTGATCGAAGTTGCAGGAGCCGATGCTGACCCAGTCATCCACCAGCACCATTTTCAGGTGCAGGAAACATGGCTGATACTCGAAAATCTTCACGCCGGCTTTGAGCAGACGCGGGTAATAGCGATGGCCTGCGTAACGCACCGAAGGGTGATCCGTGCGCGGGCCGGTCAACAACAGTCGCACATCGACACCGCGCGAAGCGGCACGGCGCAGCGCACGCCGAACTTTCCAGGTCGGCAGAAAGTACGGCGTTGCCAGCCAGATGCGTTTTTTGCCGGTATTCAGCGCGCGAACCAGCGATTGCAGAATGTCGCGATGCTGGCGGGAGTCGGCATACGCCACTCGCCCGAAACCATCGCCCGCCACCGGGGCCTTTGGCAGCCGGGGCAATCCGAAATTCTCCGCCGGACGCCACGCTCGGCGACGATTGTTGGCATGAAACTGACGGTCGAACAGCGCCTGCCAGTCGACCACCAGCGGCCCGCGGATCTCCACCATGACCTCATGCCATTCGCTGGTGTCCTGATCGGGCCGCCAGAATTCGTCCGTGACCCCGGTCCCGCCGACCACTGCGAGTTCTTTGTCCACCAGCAACAGCTTGCGGTGGTCACGATAGAAGTTGCGGATGCCGCGGCGCCAATGCACGCGGTTATAGAAACGCAGAATCACCCCCGCTTCGGTCAGGCGATTGCGCAGGCTGAGCGTGAACGCGAGCGAGCCGAAATCATCGAACAGGCAGCGCACGATCACGCCGCGCTTCGCCGCATCGACCAGCGCCCGAACCACGGCCTCGGCGCACGTCCCCGCCTCCACCAGATACAGCTCCAGTTCAACCTGCTGCTGCGCATTATCGATGGCGGCGATCATGCGCGGGAAGAACGCCGGCCCGTCTATCAACAGCTTGAAACGGTTGTCATCGCGCCACGGAAAAATAGCGCCCCTCATACGCCACGCGCCTTCATGGGCGAAGCATCGCCACCTGCAGAGCGTGTCGACAGGGCGAACAAGGAAGGACAGCGAGTGAGCATGCAGACTCCGGGCGGATGATTGAGGCAACCTTATCCGCCTGTCTGACCGCTGGCAAACCGCAACGTTCTGTGGGCGATGCGGCACGCGGCGGTCGAAATCAACCGGCCCTGCCGCATCGTGCTGTCGACGGCTCTGTTGGCCGGTCAGACGTCAGCCCTTAAAGAATGATCTGCGTGCCGAGCACCTTGAGAAACGCCGCCAGCCACGCCGGATGCGCAGGCCATGCCGGGCCGGTCACCAGATTGCCGTCGGTGTGCGCCTCGTCCATCGCGATCTCGACATATTCGCCACCGGCCAGCCGGACTTCCGGCGCGCACGCCGGGTACGCGCTCAACGACTTGCCTTTGAGCAGCCCGGTTTCAGCCAGTAACTGCGGCCCATGACACACCGCTGCAATCGGTTTGTCGTCCCGACCGAATTCGCGCACCAGTTCCAGCACCCGTTGATTCAGGCGCAGGTATTCCGGAGCACGTCCGCCCGGCACCAACAGTGCGTCGTAGTCGGACGACTTCACGCTGTCGAAATCGAAGTTCAGGCCAAAGTTATGCCCGCGTTTTTCGCTGTACGTCTGATCCCCCTCGAAATCGTGAATGGCCGTGCGAATCACATCGCCCTTCTTCTTGCCCGGGCACACTGCATGCACCGTGTGACCGACCATTTGCAGCGCCTGAAACGGCACCATCACTTCGTAATCTTCGACGTAATCGCCCACCAGCATGAGAATTTTCTTCGCCGCCATCATCCATCCTCCAATGTCATTGCGCCGTTTGCAGGCGCTGCCCGTGTTCGTCGGGTAACGGACTAGTACTACAGAACTGGCAGAGCTCAGATCTCAGACATATGGAGAACGCTTACAGCGTTGCAGGCTCCAGTCGACAGCCTTTACGCGCGCCGAGCCACTGCGCACTGCTCTCACGCCCCATCCCGGTGGCGATGATACGCCTGCTGGCGGCGTCCTCGATCAACGAACTCGGCAGCCATTGCTTCACGTAGCGCTGACAGTAGTCTGCCGGGTTGTCCATGACATAACGGCACGAGCAATACTCCTTGGCGGTGTAGGCACTGATGATGCCGGGAAAGGCCTGTAGCTCAACGCGCCAGACCCACATCAACGCGCACAGAAACAGCAGCATCAGGATGCAGGAGGTGCTGAACGGACGCCGCCGGACAAAACGGCGCGAAGTCATTGCGTGCCCTCCTCGGCCACTGCCTTCAAGGCCCGTTTGAGCAACTGATTGTGCGCATAAGTCCCGTCGCGATCGTCGCCGTAACGCACGATCACCAGCCCTGCGCTCGGGATGACATACAGCGCCTGACCCCAGTGGCCGAGTCCGGCAAAGGTGTCGGTCGGTGCATCCGGCCAGGGTCCGCGCTTGCCGTCGGCGGTCTTGTTGAGCCACCAGTGACCACCCGGCACCTCATCCACCGGCGTCCCGAATTTGAACGGGGTGAGATTGAAATTAACCCAGGCCACAGGCAGCAACTGCCGCTCGTGCCAGCGTCCGTCGCGTTGCATCAGCAAGCCGATCCGCGCCAGATCGCGAGCGGTCATGTAGGCATAAGACGAACCGACAAACGTGCCCGTGGCATCGGTTTCCCATGTCGCGCTCATGATACCCAGCGGATCGAATAGCGCCGTCCACGGATAACTGGCGTATTGCGTTTCGCCGACCATGCCTCTGAGCGCGGCGGCGAGCACCGTGCTGTCGCCACTGGAATAGCGATAGGCGGTGCCAGGCGCGCTGGCAACGCTGTGCCCGGCGGTGAAGCGCGCCATGTCGTCGCGACCCCGCGTGTAGAGCATCGCCACCACGGAGGAATTGAGCGGTGCGTATTCGTAATCTTCCTGCCAGTCCAGGCCGGAGGCCCAGTGCAGCAAGTCTTGAATCCGGACCTCGGGATGCGCGCTGAAAGGCGCATAGAAGCGCATCACCGGATCATCGAGCGTGAACCGCCCTTCGCCAAACGCCACGCCCAATACGGTTGCCAGCACGCTTTTGCTGATCGACCAGATCAGATGCGGCGTCTGCGCCCGAGTGACCCCGGCATAGCGTTCGTATACCAACTCACCGTTGCGAATGATCAGCAGCGCATCGGTGCGAACACCTTTGCGTTCTTCCTCGTCCCGAGGCGGGAAAGCGTAAGTTTCAAGGTCGTTCAGCGCAGACGAAGGCTGCAAGGGGCGCGCCTGCCATTGCGCATCGGGCCAGGTTTCAGCGCGGGCCGGGGCGTCGATCAACGACAGCACCACGACCAGCGCAGAACAGATAAACAAGCCACGGCTCATGAAAGGACCTCGGACGAAAGCTGCAGGCAACCCTAGCAGCGATTCATGACAGCCTCTGGACGAGCCCGCGCTCGAATCCCCTCCCTGACAAGTCGCGTATCCACTGCGTTTCCCTGTCACGCAACCATCACCAAAGCTTAACGGTGATGACATCGGCCCTCCCTAGCCTGCATTCGTACAGCAATGCTTTCGAATAATCAGTCGACCGGCCTGGACCAGGGCTGGCCCACGGAGACGCCACATGACTCAGATCGCCAGTATTCGAGACACCCGCTCCGAACGCCGCCTGCAGGCTGAACGCCTGGTCGGCATCAAAGCCCTGCAGGAAGCACAGGCCTTGCGCTTCAGCGTTTTCAGTGGCGAATTCAACGCCCGACTCAAAGGCGCCGAGCTGGGCCTGGATATCGATGATTACGATGTGCACTGCATGCACATCGGCGTGCGCGACCTGAGCACCGGTCAACTGGTGGCGACGACCCGATTGCTGGACCACAAGGCTGCGAGCACGCTGGGCCGCTTTTACAGCGAAGAAGAATTCAGCCTGCACGGCCTCGGTCATCTGCAAGGGCCGATTCTGGAACTGGGCCGCACCTGCGTCGACGCCGCCTACCGCAACGGCGGGACCATCGCCGTGCTGTGGAGCGAGCTTGCAGAAATCCTCAACGAAGGCGGCTACAGCTACCTGATGGGCTGCGCGAGCATTCCGATGCAAGACGGCGGCATTCAGGCTCACGCGATCATGCAGCGCCTGCGCGAGCGTTATCTGAGCACCGAGCACCTGCGCGCCGAACCCAAGAAGCCTCTGCCCACGCTCGACCTGCCAGGCAACGTGATCTGCGAAATGCCGCCGTTGCTCAAAGCCTACATGCGCCTGGGCGCCAAGATCTGCGGCGAGCCTTGCTGGGACGAGGACTTCCAGGTCGCTGACGTCTTCATCCTGCTCAAGCGTGACGAGCTGTGCCCGCGCTACGCCCGCCACTTCAAGGCTGCAGTGTGATGAGCACCCTGCGCAGCCGTGCGCGCGTCATCCGTGTGCTGTGGGTCATCGCTCTGGGCTTGACCATCGCCGGCGCATTCACCCTGATGGAGCGCCTGCGCATCGGCAATTCCATGGCCCGCCGCCAGCGCTGGACGAGTTGGTTCATGGCGCGTCTGAGCGCAGCGTTGCCATTTCGCGTGACGGTGAGTGGCAAGTTACCGAGCCAGCCGACGCTGTGGGTCAGCAACCACGTGTCGTGGACTGACATCCCGCTGCTGGGCATGCTCGCGCCCCTGTCCTTTTTGTCCAAGGCCGAAGTGCGCACCTGGCCAGTCGCGGGATGGCTGGCGCTCAAAGCCGGCACGTTGTTCATCCGCCGGGGTTCGGGCGACAGCAAGTTGATCCAGAAGCAGATCGGACAGCATCTCCTGGGCAATCACTCGCTGGTGATTTTCCCGGAAGGCACTACCACCGATGGCCGCAGCCTGCGCACCTTCCATGGTCGCCTGCTGTCCAGTGCCATCGAGACAGGCGTCGCGTTGCAACCGGTGGCGATCAAATACGTGCGCGCCGGCAAGCCAGACCCGATCGCGCCGTTCATTGGCGACGATGACCTGCTCTCGCATCTGCGTCGGCTGTTCGCCAATGAGGTGAGTGAGGTGCATATCCAGTTGCTGCCGACCATTGCCTCGCAAGGCAAGGAACGCGCGGCGCTTGCGTTCGAAGCGCAGCAGGCGGTGCAGGTCGCGCTGTTCGGCGAAGTGGATCAGCCCGCCGATGTTCGCCCGGCCGCCAGAGCCGCTTGAGCGAAGCGCTGCACCTGCGGATAAAACGCACTGAAGTCTTCGCTCAATGGCCGATAAAGCGCCTGCAGTTCCTGCATGGCGCCGGCCAGTCCTTCAGGGCGCGACAAGCGGCGAGAAATGCCGGCGAGCGCATCACCCACCACCGCAAAATCCCGGTACGAACCCAGCCAGTCCTGAGCGGCCATGCGCGGCGCAATCCTCGCCAGGCGCTCAGGCAACTCGGGCTCGTTCGCCAGCACGCGATAGATCTTGCCGGTGAATGCATCCAGCGGCACATCGGAATACCGGGGCCAGTCGCGGGCCAGACAATGGTCGAAAAACACATCCAGCACGATACCGGCGTAACGCCTGCGCTCGGCAGGAAACCGTCCCATCGCCTGTTTGATCAGCGGATGCGAATCGGTGAATGCGTCGATGCTGCGATGCAGGCGGATCGCCGTTTCGATCTCGGCCGGGAAACGCCCAGGCAACAGCCCTTTGACGAAGTCGCCGTACAAGCTGCCAAGTAATTGGGAAGGCGCCTGACCGCCCAGATGGAGGTGTGCGAGGTAATTCATGAAGACAGACACCTTTACGATTGAGACAACATCGCGCCTTCTCACAGCGGCACCGCTGTGATCGGAAGGGATGCACGGAGCCTAAACCATTTCCGAGATTCGCTCATATCGATATAACCCGATATACCGTTTTACCCGGTGCTTATGCGCTCAACATATTTGTATATCGCGATAGACAGATATAAAGTTCGCTCCATCGCGATATATCGCTATACATGCCTTGAGAACGACATGCCTATCGACCTCGACGAAATAATAAAAGCCCTGGCGCACCCTGTCCGCCGCCAGATCCTCGTCTGGCTCAAAGACCCTTATGCCTGCTTTCCTGATCAGGATCACTCGCTGGAAAACGGCGTGTGCGCCGGTCAGATCGACCAACGCGCCGGTCTGTCCCAGTCGACCGTCTCCTCGCATCTGGCAACGCTTCAGCGTGCCGGCCTGATCACCAGCAAGAAGTTCGGGCAGTGGCACTTTTTCAAACGCAACGAAGACGTCATTCAGGCGTTTTTGCAGGCGCTGGCCGAACAACTCTGAGTGGCCAGCTCAAACACAGACTTCAGGAGACGCACGTGCCCCTTTCACTACTTATTCTGGCCCTGAGCGCCTTCGCCATCGGGACGACCGAGTTCGTCATCATGGGCCTGCTGCCCGACGTCGCCTCGGACCTGGGGGTCAGCATTCCGGGCGCCGGCTGGCTGGTAACCGGCTATGCGCTGGGCGTGGCCATCGGCGCACCGTTCATGGCGATGGCCACCTCCAGGCTGCCGCGCAAGGCCGCTCTGGTCACGCTGATGGGCATTTTCATCATTGGCAATCTGCTCTGCGCCGTCGCGTCGGACTACAACGTGCTGATGTTCGCCCGCGTAGTCACAGCGCTGTGCCATGGCGCGTTTTTCGGCATCGGCTCGGTGGTGGCGGCGGGTCTGGTTCCGGCCAATCGTCGCGCCTCAGCCGTGGCATTGATGTTCACCGGTCTGACCCTGGCCAACGTACTGGGCGTTCCGCTGGGCACCGCGCTGGGCCAACAAGCTGGCTGGCGCTCGACCTTCTTCGCTGTGACGGTAATCGGTGTGATCGCCTTCATCGGCCTGATCCGATTTCTGCCGACGCGACACGATGAAGAGAAACTCGACATGCGCGCCGAGCTGGGCGCACTCAAAGGCGCCGGTATCTGGCTGTCGTTGAGCATGACGGCACTGTTCGCCGCGTCGGTGTTCGCACTGTTCACCTACGTTGCGCCGCTGCTGGGCGAAGTCACCGGCGTATCGCCACGTGGCGTCACCTGGACCCTCATGCTGATTGGCCTGGGGCTGACCGTCGGCAACATCATCGGCGGCAAACTGGCGGATCGCCGCCTGGCTGCGACGCTGATCGGCGTGTTCATCACCATGGCCGTGGTCTCCACCCTCCTGAGCTGGACCAGCGTCACGCTGATCCCTGCCGAGGTCACGCTGTTCCTCTGGGCGGTGGCGTGCTTTGCAGCGGTGCCGGCCCTGCAGATCAACGTCGTGACCTTCGGCAAGGAGGCGCCCAACCTGGTATCCACCCTGAACATCGGCGCGTTCAACGTCGGCAACGCGCTTGGCGCGTGGGTCGGTGGCAGCGTCATCGCCCACGGTTTCGGCCTCACCAGCGTGCCGTTGGCAGCCGGCGCACTGGCGGTACTGGCGCTGCTGGTCACCCTGATCAATTTCCGTCAGCGCGGCGACGCCGAGCTGGCTGCTGTTACCCAATGATTTCGAACGACTGCGGATCCATCCACTACTGACTGCTTTGAGGATTTCCACGATGGCAACAATTTTTGACCCGATCAAACTGGGCGACCTGGAACTGGCCAACCGCATCATCATGGCGCCGTTGACTCGCTGCCGTGCCGATGAAGGCCGAGTCCCCAACGCGATGATGGCCGAGTACTACGTGCAGCGCGCATCGGCCGGCCTGATCATCAGCGAAGCGACCTCCGTCACGCCGATGGGCGTGGGTTATCCGGATACGCCGGGCATCTGGTCCAACGATCAGGTGCGCGGATGGGCCAACGTCACCAAGGCCGTGCACGCCGCTGGCGGCAAGATCGTCCTGCAACTATGGCACGTCGGTCGGATTTCGCACCCAAGCTACCTGAACGGCGAAGCTCCGGTGGCGCCAAGCGCCATCGCAGCCAAAGGCCACGTCAGCCTGGTTCGTCCGCTGGCTGATTACCCGACGCCACGTGCGCTGGAGCTGGCCGAAATCGAAGACGTCGTCGACGCCTACCGCGTCGGTGCCGAGAACGCCAAGGCGGCAGGCTTCGACGGCGTTGAAATCCATGGCGCTAACGGTTATCTGCTCGACCAGTTCCTGCAGAGCAGCACCAACAAGCGCACTGACGCCTACGGCGGCTCGCTGGAAAACCGCGCACGTCTGTTGCTTGAAGTGACTGATGCTGTCGTTGAAGTCTGGGGCGCGGGTCGCGTGGGCGTGCATCTGGCCCCTCGCGCCGACGCACATGACATGGGCGACGACAACCTGGCCGAGACCTTCACCTACGTCGCGAGCGAGCTGGGCAAACGCGGCATTGCCTTCATCTGCGCACGCGAGCGTGAGCTCGACGACAGCCTGGCACCGCGTCTGAAACAAGCATTCGGCGGCGCCTTCATTGCCAACGAAAAGTTCACAAAGGCAACCGCCAACGAGTGGCTTGCCAGCGGCAAGGCAGACGCTGTGGCGTTCGGCGTGCCGTTCATTGCCAACCCTGACCTGCCAGCGCGTCTGGCCAAAGATGCGCCGCTGAACGAGCCGCATCCCGAGACGTTCTACGCCAAGGGCGCCGAAGGCTATCTGGATTACCCGACGCTGTAAGGTTTCAGGTTGTTACTCTGATGTCCTTCGGGTCGTTCGCGAGCAAGCTGGCGCCCACATGATTGAACGTGCCATGGCCTGAGGAACCGAGTGGGTAGCTTTAGAGGCTGACCACTCGGTCCAACAGAATGGGGTTCGCTGCAAAAGATGTGGGCGCGAGCTTGCTCGCAGTCATGCCCGAAGGGCTTCGATGCAGCAATCCAAAGCCCGATTGAACCTACTGCGGCCGGGCGTTGATCTGCTGCGACAACGTCTGAATCTGGCTCTGCAAAGTATTCAGGTTGCGGGTCATCTGCCCGCGGAATGCGTCGAACTCCGCCGTGCTCGCACCCGTGGAAGCGCCTGCCGCCGGACGATTGTCCTGCTCGCTCTTGAGCACAATCATGTCCTGCTCAAGACGCTCGATCGCCTGGCTGTTGTTGCTCTTCTTGAGATTGGCCACGTCCGCGCTCAGGCTCTTGATCTCGTTGTCCAGTCGATCCTGACCCGACTGCGCCGATTTGCTGTCTGCCACCGCCGCTTTCAAGGCGGCCAGTTCTGTCGTGACGGCTTTGAGCTGATCCTGCAACTGCTGATTGACCGCTTGCTGCTGCGCACTCTGCGTGCTGATCTGCTCCAGCCGTTTATCCAGCCCGCCCTGCAAACCGGCCACGCCTTGTTGCTGCTTGTTCTGGTCAGCCAGTTGATCCTGCAGCTGCTTGATCTGAGCCTTGAGGGCTTCGCCGCCGCTGTTGGCAACCGACTCGGTCGCGACCACCTTTCCGGAAATATCCTGCAGCCTGCCAGCGGCTTCCTCACTGATGCGCGCGAAGCTTTCCTGCGTGGCGACCAATTGCTGCTCCATCAACGTCACCTGTTGAAAACTCCACCAGCCCAGGCCGCAGAACGCAATGAACAGCGCCCCGATCAAGGCCCACAGCGCGCCGGTGCCAGGCGCTTTCACCTGGACGACCGGCGTGGTGCGCGAGTACACCGTGGTGCGTTCGCGGGCACCGGCGTCGGGAAGGAAATCATCGTCGTCATCTTTGGCACTGAGGCTTGGGACGTCATCGACGTCGTCATACGGATCTTTGCGCATGCGTTTCCCTTTGAAAAAACCGCTGAATCTGAATGGCAGGCAGTATAACCACGGATGCTGACAGCCGTTTACAGCGCCCCGCCGTGCTGCGCTTTCCACCAGCCGCAGAACTCATCGAGCGCGGTCCAGACGCTAACGTCAGGCTGGTAGTCCAGATAATACTGGGCGCGGCTGATATCAAGCGTGAAATCACGCGTCATCACCTGCATCCCCAGTCTGGACAGCGTCGGTTCAGGTCGGCCCGGCCATATCATGCACGCGGCCTCGTTCAGCGCCGCAACGCCATAGGCCAGGCCATAAGAACGGTAACGCGTGACCGGCGGCAATTGCATCTGGCGCATCACGTAATTGACCACATCCCAGATCGGTACCGGCGCGCCGTTGCTGATGTTGTAAGCCTTGCCCAGCGCCGAACCGCTGGCGAGCAGGCTGCTGATCAAAGCTTCGTTGAGGTTCTGAATGCTGGTGAAGTCGACCTTGTTCAACCCATTGCCAATGATCGACAGGCGTTTCTTGCGCTGCATCTGCATCAGCCGCGGAAAAATGCTCGTGTCCCCGGCGCCGGTCACGAAACGCGGGCGCAGCGCAATGACCTCAAGACCGAACTCTTCAGCGCCGAACACTTTCTGCTCAGCCAGATACTTGGTCGCGGCGTAATGATTGTTGAAGCGCTTGGGCACTTGTTCTTCGCGGATATTCAGGTGCGAACGGCCATCGAAATAAATCGACGGCGAGGACAGATGCACCAGCCGCCGCACGCGCTGTTTGAGGCAGGCCTCGACCACATTTTCGGTGACCTGAACATTGCCCTGATGAAAGTCCTGCCGACGCCCCCACGTGCCGACCGCCCCGGCGCAATGCACCACGGCCTCGACGTCGTCGCACAGTGCGTGAACCACGTCGGGATCGTTGAGATCGCCCTGAATGAATTCGGCTCCGCGCCGGACCAGATGCTCGACGCCCTCTGCGCGGCGGCCGTTGACCCGAACACTCAACCCCTGCTCCAGGGCAAAACGCGCGAAGCGCCCGCCGATGAAGCCGCTTGCGCCGGTGACCAGAATCTTCATTTACCGCTCCGTTTGCTTACCGTGTTCATGCATGAATGCGGCGCCATCCCGCGCTCATCGGATCTGAGCCGCTGCCACGCCTGATGGCGCGGGAATCAGAGACGCCTAATGTGTCTGAAGGGGCACCAGCCAACGCCCTGCTTTTTTCGCCAGATGTCCGGTCAGTTGCGTCAGCAACCGCCCGCCATTTCGCCAATGATGCCAGTAGAGCGGGACATCGATGCAGTGATCGGGCACCAATTCCACCAGACGGCCGCTCGCCAGTTGCTCGCCGACCTGCAATTCAGGCACCAGTCCCCAGCCCATCCCGGCCTCGGTCATGCGCATGAAGCCTTCGGACGAAGGGCACAAATGATGTTCGAACCCGCCCTCGACGCCCAGCGACGCGAGATAACGATGCTGGAGAAAATCGTCCGGGCCGAATACCAAGGCCGGCGAGCGCGCAAGCGACTTGGCGGTGACCCCTTCGGGAAAGTGCCGGGCAATGAACGCCGGACTCGCCAACGCACGGTAACGCATCGCGCCAAGCAAAAGACTGCGGGCACCGGCCACTGGCCGCTCGCTGCCGCACAGGCACGCCGCCACTTCTCCGGCGCGCATGCGCTTGAGGCCGACGTCCTGATCTTCGACCACCAGATCGGTCAGCAATTGATGTTCAGCACAGAAATCGCCTACCGCCTGCGCCCACCAGGTGGCCAGACTGTCGGCATTCAGAGCGATACGCAGTCGCTCGGGCGTGCCGCCTTCATCCAGCGCCGGCACGACGCTTTGCAGGTCCCGTTCGAGCAGACGCACCTGCTGCACATGGTTCAGCAACCTGCGACCAATGTCGGTCGGACTGGGCGGCGTCGCGCGTATCAGCACCGGCTGGCCGACCCGTGCCTCTAGCAACTTGATGCGCTGAGACACCGCTGACTGGGAGAGCCCCAAGACCTGCGCCGCGCGCTCGAAACCCGCCTGTTCTATGACCGCAGCGAGCGCTGCCAACAGCTTGTAGTCGAACATCAGTTTTCCTAATGAGCGATCATGTTTATTGGTTTTTCTTATACCCCGTCAAACCTGACAATGGCCACATCTGTTTAGCGAGATATGTCATGTCCGGTGAAACCTCCCTCGGTGTGCTGCTGCGCAGCATGAGTCCTGAATTGAACGACGGCGAGTATGTGTTCTGCAGCGTGCCCGACGTCAGTCATCTGCACGGAACGCAGCCATTGGGCAGCTTCCGCGAGCGCGAAGGCGTGACGGTCATTCTTGAACGCCAGCAAGCCCGGGCGCTGGGGCTTGATTCGGGTTATGTGATGGCGTGGATCACCCTGACTGTGCACTCGTCACTGGAAGCCGTCGGACTGACCGCCGCCTTCGCCACGGCGCTGGGCAATGCAGGGGTCAGTTGCAACGTCATCGCGGGCTTCTATCACGATCATCTTTTCGTCGGTAAGGACGATGCGCACAGAGCGCTGTCCGTTCTGCGTGAGTTGGCCGAGAACGCCCACTGATCTGACTCTGGAACCGATGATATGTGGCAAAGCTATCTCAACGGGCTGTTGGTGGCCGGCGGTCTGATCATGGCCATCGGCACACAGAACGCCTACGTCCTCGCGCAAAGCCTGCGCCGCGAGCATCACGTCTCCGTCGCAGTGCTGTGCATCGTCTGCGACGCTGTTCTTGTGGCCGCCGGAGTGTTCGGACTGGCCAACGTGCTCGCGCACAATCCCGCGTTGTTAGCGGTGGCGCGCTGGGGCGGCGTGATATTCCTGCTGTGGTACGGGGCGAAGGCGCTGCGACGCGCCCTTTCGCCGCAAAGCCTGGCGCAGGGTGATGCCGATGGTCAGCGCTCGCGTCGCGCCGTCTTGCTGACCGCGCTGGCGGTGACGCTGCTCAATCCGCACGTCTACCTCGACACCGTTCTGCTGATCGGTTCGCTCGGGGCCCAGCAAGCCGTGCCCGAGGCCTATGTGGCGGGCGCTGCGAGCGCTTCATTGTTATGGTTTTCGACTCTGGCGCTGGGCGCGGCGTGGCTTGCGCCGTGGCTGGCACGCCCGGCGACGTGGCGACTGCTGGATCTGATGGTGGCTGTGATGATGTTCAGCGTGGCGTTGCAGCTGATCCGTACGGCGTAAACCTGGAATTGATTGCAATGCTCTGGAACCTCTATCCCACACAGTTGTTGCGTGGTTAAGGGCCGGGGCCGGTGCTATGATCCAGCCCCTGCGTCGCAAAGAGTACAAACTCGCCGGCGTATGTTCTGTCTGGCCGCCCGTGATCGGCCTTGCGCAAACCGCAACTGACCTGATTAGGAGAATTACCATGGCTTTCGAATTGCCGCCGCTGCCGTATGCTCATGACGCTCTGGCACCGCACATCTCCAAGGAAACTCTGGAATACCACCACGACAAGCACCACAACACCTACGTCGTGAACCTGAACAACCTGGTGCCAGGCACTGAGTTCGAAGGCAAAACCCTGGAAGAAATCGTCAAGACCTCCTCGGGCGGTATCTTCAACAACGCAGCCCAGGTCTGGAACCACACCTTCTACTGGAACTGCCTGGCCCCTAACGCCGGCGGCCAGCCAACCGGTGCGCTGGCAGATGCCATCAATGCTGCGTTCGGCTCCTTCGACAAGTTCAAGGAAGAATTCAGCAAGACCTCCATCGGCACCTTCGGCTCCGGCTGGGGCTGGCTGGTGAAGAAGGCTGACGGCTCCCTGGCACTGGCCAGCACCATCGGCGCCGGCAACCCGCTGACCAGCGGCGACACCCCGCTGCTGACCTGCGATGTCTGGGAACACGCTTACTACATCGACTACCGTAACCTGCGTCCAAAATACGTCGAAGCATTCTGGAACCTGGTGAACTGGAAGTTCGTCGCTGAACAGTTCGAAGGCAAAGGCTTCACGGCCTGATTGCCGATTCACACAAAAACCCGGCCTGGCCGGGTTTTTTTTCAGCTTCTGTTCATCCTTTATGTATTGTCAGGAAGCGATAGCGGACTAATATCAGCAGATGCCCGTTCGACGAAACGAGGCTCAAGTTCCGCCCACTGTTTACCGACACAGTGGTGATAGCCTTACGTGCCTGCATGTGAAACGTTATCCGAATCATACGAGCCATGCGTTTACCAGGACGCTTGACCCGAAGGCCTGCAATGTCAATGCTTGCAAGCAGTCGCCCCGCTATCAGCATGGATGAAGGAATGCCCATTTGAAGCTGGAACTCAAAAACAGCTTGTCGGTAAAGCTGCTGCGCGTCGTGCTGCTTTCGGCGCTGATCGTTGGCGTTGTGCTCAGTTGCGCACAGATCGTCTACGACGCGTACAAGACCCGGCAAGCCGTCGCCACCGATGCCGCGCGGATCCTCGACATGTTCCGCGACCCGTCTACGCAGGCTGTCTACAGCCTGGACCGAGAGATGGGGATGCAGGTCATCGAAGGGCTGTTCCAGGACAAGGCCGTGCGCATGGCGTCCATCGGTCATCCGAACGAAACCCTGCTGGCAGAGAAAACCCGCGACCTCAAGGCATCCCCCACCCGCTGGCTGACCGACCTGATTCTCGGCCAGGAGCGCAGTTTCACCACTCAACTGGTGGGCCGCAGCCCGTACAGCGAATATTACGGCGACTTGCGGATCACCCTCGACACCGCCACTTACGGCGAAGGCTTTCTGATCAACTCGATGATCATTTTCATCTCAGGCGTGCTGCGCGCGCTGGCGATGGGCCTTGTACTTTATCTGGTCTATCACTGGCTGCTGACCAAACCGCTGTCGCGAATCATCGAACACCTGACCAGCATCAATCCCGATCGCCCAAGTGAGCACCAGCTTCCGTTGCTCAAGGGCCACGAGAAAAACGAACTGGGCATCTGGGTCAATACGGCAAACCAACTGCTGGCGTCCATCGAACGCAACACGCACTTGCGCCACGAGGCCGAGTCGAGCCTGCTGCGCATGGCGCAGTACGACTTCCTCACCGGGCTGCCCAATCGCCAGCAATTGCAGCAGCAACTGGACAAAATCCTCATCGACGCCGGCAAGGTGCAACATCGCGTGGCGGTGCTGTGCGTAGGTCTGGACGATTTCAAAGGCATCAATGAGCAGTTCAGTTATCAGGCGGGCGACCAACTGCTGCTTGCGCTGGCCGATCGCCTGCGCAGTCACAGCGGAAGACTCGGTGCGCTGGCCCGTCTGGGCGGCGATCAATTCGCGCTGGTTCAGGCCGACATCGAGCAACCGTATGAGGCCGCCGAGCTTGCGCAAAACATCCTCGACGACCTCGAAGCGCCTTTCGCCGTGGAGCATGAAGAAATCCGCCTGCGCGCGACCATCGGCATCACGTTATTCCCGGAAGATGGCGACAGCACCGAGAAGTTGCTGCAAAAAGCCGAACAGACCATGACGCTGGCCAAAACCCGTTCTCGCAACCGGTATCAGTTCTATATCGCCAGCGTCGACAGTGAGATGCGCCGCCGGCGCGAACTGGAAAAAGACCTGCGCGAAGCGCTGGTGCGCAATCAGTTTCATCTGGTGTATCAGCCGCAGATCAGCTATCGCGATCAACGCGTGGTGGGCGTCGAGGCGTTGATTCGCTGGATTCATCCGGAACATGGCTTTGTGCCGCCGGATCAGTTCATCCCGCTGGCTGAGCAGAATGGCACCATCATCGCCATCGGCGAATGGGTGCTCGACCAGGCCTGCAAACAGCTGCGCGAGTGGCATGACCAGGGGTTTACCGATCTGCGCATGGCGGTGAACCTGTCCACCGTGCAGTTGCACCACTCCGAGCTGCCGCGAGTGGTCAACAACCTGCTCCAGATCTATCGATTGCCGCCCCGCAGTCTGGAGCTGGAAGTCACTGAAACCGGCCTGATGGAAGACATCAGCACCGCCGCTCAGCATCTGCTCAGTCTGCGCCGCTCCGGTGCGCTGATCGCTATCGACGACTTCGGTACCGGGTATTCGTCATTGAGTTACCTGAAAAGCCTGCCGCTGGACAAAATCAAGATCGACAAGAGCTTCGTTCAGGACCTGATCGACGATGATGACGACGCCACCATCGTGCGCGCGATCATCCAGCTGGGTAAGAGCCTGGGCATGCAGGTGATTGCCGAAGGGGTCGAAACGACCGAGCAAGAGGCGTATATCATTGCCGAGGGCTGCCATGAAGGTCAGGGATATTTCTACAGCAAACCTTTGCCCGCCCGAGAATTGCTGTCGTATTTGAAGCAGGCGCAGCGTACTCACGTCGGCGTGTTGTAACCTAAAGTCACCGGCCTGCCGGAGCCTGCTCCTGCACAATGACGGGGTCCGGATTCTTGTAACAGCTTGAAATATCTCCCCTCGCCAGTATGGGCGTTTTGCCTTTACACGGAATGCAAATCCTTCGCATTATGTCGCAGCTTTTTTGGCGCTCGCCAACGCTCACATACTCTTTCGACGCAGGATTCCGTCATGATTCGTACGCCTCTGGCAACCGCTAGTCTGCTGGCCCTCGCTATTTCTCTGGCCGGCTGTGACCAAGGCAAGGACAAGCCCGCCGCCGCCGCACCGACGCCCGCGCCGACAGCCTCCGCCCCCGCCGCTCCCGCTGCCGCCCCCGCCCCCGCCCAGACAGACGAGTCCACCACCAAGGCAGTGGTCGCGAATTACGTCAGCATCGTGTTTGCCGTGTTCAGCGACGCCGAGTCAACCGCGAAGAAACTGGGCACGGCCGTCGACGCGTTCCTCGCATCACCCAATGATCAAACGCTCAAAGCGGCCCGCGATGCCTGGACCGCAGCCCGCGTGCCTTACATGCAAAGTGAAGTCTTCCGTTTCGGCAATACCCTGATTGACGACTGGGAAGGTCAGGTCAACGCCTGGCCTCTGGACGAAGGCCTGATCGACTATGTGGCCAAGGATTATCAGCACGCCCTGGGCAACCCTGGCGCGACCGCCAACATCATCGCCAACACCTCGGTACAGGTCGGCGAAGACAAGGTCGATGTCACCGAGATCACCCCGGAAAAACTCGCCAGCCTCAATGAACTGGGTGGCTCCGAAGCCAACGTTGCCACTGGCTATCACGCCATCGAATTCCTGCTCTGGGGTCAGGATCTGCATGGCACGGGCCCAGGTGCGGGTGAGCGCCCGGCCAGCGATTACATCGAAGGTCAAGGCGGCACGGGAGGTCACAACGACCGTCGTCGCGCGTACCTGAAAGCCGTGACGCAGCTGCTGATCAGCGACCTCGAAGAGATGGTCAACAACTGGAAACCCGGCGTGGCCGACAACTACCGGGCAACGCTGGAAGCCGAGCCTGCCGAAAGCGGCCTGCGCAAAATGCTGTTCGGCATGGGCAGCCTGTCGTTGGGCGAACTGGCGGGAGAGCGTATGAAAGTCGCACTGGAGGCCAACTCAAGCGAAGACGAACACGACTGCTTCAGCGACAACACCCACAATTCCCACTTCTATAACGGCCTGGGTATCCGCAACGTCTATCTGGGCGAGTACACCCGCGTGGATGGCAGCAAGGTCAGCGGAGCGAGCCTCTCTTCCCTCGTCGCCAAAGCGGACGCCGCCACCGATGCCACACTGCGTGCCGACCTGGACGACACCCAGGCCAAGCTGCAAGTCATCGTCGACCACGCCAACAAGGGCGAGCACTTCGATCAATTGATCGCCGCTGGCAACACTGCCGGTAATCAAGTGGTGCGTGACGCCATCGGCGCACTGGTCAAACAGACCGGCGCGATCGAGCAGGCCGCAGGCAAGCTGGGCATCACCGACCTGAACTCCGACAACGCCGACCACGAGTTCTGACGGATCGGGCGGCGCCTGTTTACCGCCCGTTCAAGCGAACGACAACCGATGCCGACCCGGTCACGGGCCGGCATTTTTTTTGTCATCCGAAGGCTGGAAATACCTCACAAGCCACCGAATTTGAGGACCGATCTGTAAGGTTTGTAAGGCATTTCCTGTTCGCTCTCCGTCGGATTGAACGCCCTTCCCACGGCGTCGATCATGCGCACTTCCTTGACCCCATCCCATCCAGGAGGAGACAGACAGTGCCCAAGAGAGACAAGAAAAGGCGCCGCGTCAGCAAGCAGAAAGCCAACGATTACGGCATCCACCTGTTGGTCGGCATCAAGGGGCCTCGAGCCTGGAAAGTGACGCTCTATCGCGATGGCAAAACCTTCAACCGACTGTTCTCGTTCTCCCGCTACGGCGGTCGCGAAGCGGCGCGCAAAGCAGCCGACGCCTGCCGCGATCAACTGCTCCTGAGCCATCTGCCCAGACTCAGCCGCGATATTCGTCAGCGCATCATCGCCACCAACACCAGCGGACATCCCGGGGTGCATTACCGCTGCTACACCGGCGTCGCCTACTGGGTCGCGCGGACAACGCTGCGCAACGGCAGCAGCGTCACCAAGTCGTTCCGGGTCGAGTATTACGGCTACGAGCGGGCCAAGGAGCTGGCCATCCGGGAGCGAGAACGACAGCTCGACGGCATTGGCGACTACCGCTCATTCAAGGTCGTCGAAGGCGAACGGCGGCTCATGCAACTGCTGGTGGAAAACCCGACGCTGGAGATCGCCGGTACCTGAAATCGCCGATTGATCGCGCTCGATCGGCGAATTGGTAACAACACATTGCGAGAGGCACTTACAAACGCAAATCCCTCTTATTCATCAAAGTCGGGGCTGGTAAGCTTGCTCGCCCCGATTTCAAGCCCTTTGCAGGATCTGTATGACTGCGCGGTCCCGTTATTCGTTATTCCTGCTCGTGGCCATGGCCATTGGCGGGTGCGATGACGCCCCGCGTTTCAGCACCGCCGAACCCGGCGAGGCCCAGTCCGCCGGCGCGGGCACCGTCAACAAAAGCGACCGCAATGCCTTTTCCCTGCCTTCTGCCAACCTGTCGCCATCCCGGCGCCTGGACTTCAGCGTGGGCAACAGTTTTTTTCGCAGCCCCTGGGTCATCGCACCGGCCACAACGACCGCCCGCGACGGCCTCGGCCCGCTGTTCAATACCAATGCTTGTCAGAACTGCCACATCAAGGATGGCCGTGGTCATCCTCCCGAGGCAGGCGCCGACAACGCGGTGTCGATGCTGGTGCGACTGTCGATCCCCAATGATCCCGCATACGCCCGGCAAATCGAACAACTGGGGCTGACACCCGAACCCGTTTACGGCACTCAGTTGCAGGACATGGCCATTCCCGGTGTCCCGCCGGAAGGCAAGGTGCGGGTCGAGTACGACTCGATGACGCTGCACTTCCGCGACGGCACGCCGGTGCAACTGCGCCGCCCTACCCTGCAGATCACCCAGCTCGGGTACGGCCCGATGCACCCGCAGACCCGCGCATCGGCGCGCATTGCCCCACCCATGATCGGCCTGGGTCTGCTGGAGGCAATTCCTGAGGCGGCGATTCTCGCCAACGCTGATCCCGAGGACAAAAAAGGCACCGGCATCACCGGCACGCCCAACCGGGTCTGGGACGATGCGCAGCAAAAAATTGTGCTTGGGCGCTTCGGCTGGAAGGCCTCGCAGCCCAGCGTCAATCAGCAGAATGCCCACGCCCTGGCGGGCGACATGGGGCTGACATCCCGTCTGAAGCCAGCCGACGATTGCACCCCGACGCAAACGGCCTGCCTGGCTGCGCCCACTGGCGAGGGGCCAGATGGCGAACCTGAAGTCAGCGACAACATCCTGCGACTGATGACCTTCTATACGCGCAATCTGGGTGTTCCCGCGCGCCGTGACGTCGCGGACCCGCAAGTGCTGGCGGGCAAGAACCTGTTCTTCAAGGCCGGCTGTCAGCAATGCCATACGCCACAGTTCACCACCTCCGCCGATGCCGCCGAGCCGGAGCTGGCCAATCAGGTGATCCGGCCCTACACCGATCTGTTGCTCCACGACATGGGCGAGGGCCTGGCCGACAACCTCAGCGAGTTTCAGGCCAGCGGCCAGCAATGGCGCACACCGCCGCTGTGGGGCATCGGCCTGACGCAGATGGTCAGCGGCCATACCCGGTTTCTTCATGACGGGCGCGCCCGCAACCTGATGGAAGCGGTGCTCTGGCATGGCGGCGAGGCGTTGCCTGCACAGCGTCAGGTGTTGGCCTTCGATGCGCAGCAACGTGCGGCGCTGCTGGCGTTCCTGAATTCTCTATAACGTTTTCTAAAGATAAGGAGTCGGGCATGTTCCGTCCCAAGCTGTTGTTCACCAGTCTGGCCGCCCTCGCGCTTGGCGCCTGCGCGCCTTCCGACCCGCAGGCGGTGACGTCGGCAGCCATCGCCAAACAGGTGATCCTGCCGACCTACAGCCGCTGGGTCGATGCAGACAGGCAGCTGGCGGTCAGCGCGTTGGCCTACTGTGAGGGCGAGTCCGATCTGGACACCGCGCGCGCTGACTTTCTGCATGCGCAAAAAGCCTGGGCCGAGCTGCAACCGCTGTTGATCGGTCCATTGGCCGAGGACAATCGTGCGTGGCAGATTCAGTTCTGGCCAGACAAGAAAAACCTCGTCGGGCGTCAGGTCGAGCAACTGGTCACCGCTCAGCCGCAGATCACTGCCGACGCGCTGGCGAAATCCAGCGTGGTGGTCCAGGGCCTGTCGGCCTACGAATACATTCTCTTCGACGCCAACATCGACATGGCCAACGCCGAACAGAAAAGCCGCTATTGCCCGCTGCTGATTGCGATCGGCGAGCGTCAGAAAGCCTTGGCCGAAGACATCCTCAACGGCTGGAACAACAGCGACGGCATGCTCGCGCAGCTGAGCAAATTCCCCAACCAGCGCTACGCTGACGCTCACGAAGCGATTGCCGAATTGCTGCGCGTGCAAGTGACTGCGCTGGACACGCTGAAGAAGAAACTCGGTACGCCACTGGGTCGCCAGACCAAAGGCATGCCGCAACCTTTCCAGGCCGAAGCGTGGCGCAGCAAGGCGTCGCTGAGCAGCCTGCAGGCGAGCCTTGCCAGCGCCGAAACCGTCTGGTCGGGTGTCGACAACAAAGGTTTGCGTGGCCTGTTGCCCGCTGGGCAGAAGCCGTTGGCCGACAAGATCGACGCGGCCTACGCAGAGAGTCGCAAACAGCTCGCCGCGTTGAAACCGCCCTTGGCGGATTTGCTGGCCACTGAAGAAGGCCGTCAGCAATTGAACGCTTTTTACGACAGCCTGAACGTCGTCCATCGCCTGCATGAAGGCGAACTGGCCAAGGCGCTGGGCATTCAGTTGGGTTTCAACGCCAACGATGGTGACTGATATGTTGCGACGTCAGGCTCTGGCCCTCGGCAGTCTTGTGCTCAGCGCCTGCACCCTGGGCGGCTGGACGCTGTTCAGGAAAAAGGGCGAAAGCCCGCTGTTGTTGTCCGCCCGGGACGGCAGCGACGGGCAGCATTACGCCGTGGGCTATCGCGTGGACGGCATGCAGGTGTTCGCCACCGCGGTCGCGCAGCGTTGCCATGACATCGTCAACCATCCGCACCGGCCGCTGGCGCTGTTCGTTGCGCGCAGGCCGGGCACGCAAAGCTACCTGATCGACCTGCGCGACGGGCGTCTGCTGCAAACCATCACATCGCGACCGGACCGGCATTTCTACGGCCATGCGGTCATCCACAAGAGCGGCGAATGGCTCTACGCCACTGAAAACGACACGCGTGATCCCGGCCGTGGCCTGCTGGGCATCTACCGTTTCGTCGGTGACCGGCTGGAGCATGCCGGTGAGATGCCGACCCACGGCATCGGCCCGCATCAGGTGTCCTGGATGCCGGATGGCGAGACGCTCGTGGTCGCCAACGGTGGCATCAGGACCGAGGCGGAAAGCCGCGTCGAAATGAACCTCGATGCGATGGAGCCCAGCCTTGTGCTGATGCAGCGAGACGGCACGTTACTGAGCAAGGAAACGCTCTCGCAACAGATGAACAGCGTGCGGCACATGGCGATCGCCAGCGACGGCACGGTTGTCACCGGTCAGCAATTCATGGGGCCTTCTCACGAGTCAGCCGAATTGCTGGCGATCAAGCGTCCGGGCCAGCCATTTCAGGCATTCCCGGTTGCCGCGCAGCAGTTGCAGTCGATGGCGCATTACACCGCCAGCGTGGCGATACACGACGAATTGCGGCTCGTCGCGCTGACTGCACCGAGGGGCAACCGTTTCTTTATCTGGGACCTGGACAGCGGTGTACTTCGCCTGGACGCGCCGCTGCCCGATTGCGCAGGCGTCGGGGCGGTCGCAGACGGCTTCGTCGTGACTTCGGGCCAGGGTCGCTGCCGGTTTTACGACTGCCGCCAGAACACATTGATCGCCCAGCCACTGGCATTGCCTTCGGGATTGTGGGACAACCATTTGCATCTGGTGTGAGTAGGCCTGGGGTTGGCTTGGAATTGCTGCTTTGATGCCTGCAGGCATCAAGGTAAGCAGTTCAAATCAACACCTGTGCCCGAAGGGCATCAATTTTCCAAGGAATGAACTATGTTGCGTCGCCGCATGGTGATCATGTTGGGAGTCGTGTTGATCGTGGTTCTCGCCCTGGGTGGCTACAAGGCGTTTTCGATCTACCAGCAGATCCAGCAATTCAGCGCACCGAAGCCGCCGATCAATGTGGCGGTCGCTGTGGCCGAAGAACGCGCGTGGCAGAACCGCCTGCCGGCCATCGGCACGCTCAAGGCGTTGCAAGGTGTCGATCTGGCACTGGAGATCGCTGGCACGGTCAGGGCTGTGCAGTTCGAATCCGGGCAGAAGGTCAAAGTCGGCCAACCGTTGGTGCAACTCGACAGCGACGTTGAAAAAGGTCTGTTGGGTACTGCCGAAGCGGACTTGGGGTTGGCTCAGGTCGATTACGCCCGCGGCAGCAAGCTGGTAGGCGACTCGGCTATCTCCCGGGGCGAATTCGACAAGCTCGCCGCGACCCAGAAGAAAGCGGCGGCTACCGTGGCGCAACTGAACGCCTCGCTCGCCAAGAAACGAATTCTGGCGCCCTTCAGCGGCACCATCGGCATCCGCCAGGTGGACGTGGGCGACTATCTCGCCAGCGGCACGGTGATTGCCACGCTTCAGGACCTCACCAGCCTTTACGCCGACTTCTATGTACCGGAACAAATGGTGCCCAGACTCGCCATCGGCCAGCAGGTGCAAGTCAGCGTTTCGGCGTATCCGGATAGCGTGTTCACTGCCAGCATCAGCGCGATCAACCCCAGGGTCGAGGACACAACGCGCAATGTTCTGGTCCGCGCCACGCTGCCCAACCCCGACGGAAAGCTGCTGCCGGGGATGTTCACTAACCTGCAAGTGCTGCTGGGTGAGGACAGTCGGCAACTGGTGCTGCCCGAAAGCACGATCACCTACACGCTCTACGGCAACTCGGTGTACGTCGTCGTTCCTAAAAAAGGCAGCGACGGCCAGCCGGAAAAAGATGCCAAGGGCGAACCGCAGCTCATCGTCGAACGGCGTTTCGTCACCACCGGCGAGCGTCGCGGCGGTCAGGTCATCATCAGCAAGGGCCTGCAACCCGGCGAGCAAGTGGTGACCGGTGGCCAGCTCAAACTCGACAACGGCGCCGCCGTCGCCATCAGTGCCGATCAGGCAGCACCCGCCGAGCAGAACTCTCAGCCCAAGGCTGATTGATCGGCTGACTGTCCAAGGAGCATTCATGGCATTCACAGACCCGTTCATCCGCCGTCCGGTGCTCGCCAGCGTGATCAGCCTGCTGATCGTGTTGCTGGGTTTCCAGGCCTTCAACAAGCTGACCATCCGCCAGTACCCGCAGATGGAAAACGCGCTGATCACCGTGACCACGGCGTATCCCGGCGCCAACGCCGAAACCATTCAGGGCTATATCACGCAACCGTTGCAGCAAAGTCTGGCAAGCGCTGAAGGCATCGACTACATGACGTCGGTGAGTCGACAGAATTTTTCGGTCATCTCCATCTACGCGCGCATCGGCTCCAACAGCGACCGGCTTTACACCGAACTGCTGGCCAAGGCCAACGAGGTAAAGAACAAGCTGCCGCAGGACGCCGAAGATCCGGTCCTGACCAAAGAAGCGGCCGACGCCTCGGCGCTGATGTACATCAGTTTCTACAGCGCCGAACTGAATAACCCGCAGATCACCGATTACCTGTCGCGGGTCATTCAACCGAAGCTGGCAACCCTGCCGGGAATGGCCGAAGCCGAGATCCTCGGCAATCAGGTCTTCGCCATGCGCCTTTGGCTCGACCCGATTAAGCTGGCGGGTTTCGGCCTGAGCGCCACTGACGTCACCGACGCGGTGCGCAAGTACAACTTCCTCTCGGCTGCTGGCGAAGTGAAGGGCGAATACGTCGTCACCAGCGTCAACGCCACGACGGATTTGAAATCCCCGGAAACCTTCGCCGCGATACCGCTGAAAACCGTGGGCGACAGCCGCGTGTTACTGGGCGATGTGGCCCGGGTGGAGATGGGCGCGGAAAACTACGACACCGTCAGCTCGTTCGACGGCACGCCCTCGGTGTACATCGGCATCAAGGGCACGCCCAGCTCCAACCCGCTGGATGTGATCAAGGAGGTGCGGCGGATCATGCCCGAGCTCGAAGCCCAGTTGCCGCCGAGCCTGAAAGCCTCCATCGCCTACGACGCCACGCTGTTCATTCAGGCCTCGATTCACGAGGTCGTGAAGACGCTGATCGAAGCGGTGCTGATCGTCATCGTCGTGGTCTTCCTGTTCCTCGGCGCGCTGCGCTCGGTGCTGATCCCGGTCATTACCATCCCGCTCTCGATGATCGGCGTGCTGTTCTTCATGCAGATGATGGGCTATTCCATCAACCTGCTGACGCTGCTGGCGATGGTGCTCGCCATCGGTCTGGTGGTGGACGACGCCATTGTCGTGGTCGAGAACATCCATCGGCACATCGAAGAAGGCAAGACGCCGCTGAATGCCGCCCTTGAAGGCGCGCGCGAGATCGCCATGCCGGTGGTGTCGATGACGATCACCCTGGCGGCGGTGTACGCCCCTATCGGCTTCCTCGAAGGGCTCACCGGTGCGCTGTTCAAGGAGTTCGCCCTGACGCTGGCCGGGGCCGTGGTGATTTCCGGCATCGTGGCGCTGACGCTGTCGCCAATGATGTGCGCCCTGCTCCTGCGACACGACGAGAACCCGAGCGGCCTGGCGCGTAAGCTCGATCAGGTCTTCGAGGGCTTGAAAGTGCGCTACCAGCGCCTGCTGCACGGGACGTTGAACACCCGAGCGGTGGTGATCGTCTTTGCCATACTGGTGCTGTGCCTGATCCCCGTGTTCCTCAAGTTCAGCCAGTCGCAACTGGCCCCTGACGAAGATCAGGGCATCATTTTCATGATGGCGACGTCGCCGCAGCCGACCAACCTCGATTACATGAACCGCTACACGGATCAGTTCATCGAGATCTTCAAGGCGTTTCCCGAGTACTACTCGTCGTTCCAGATCAACGGCTTCAACGGCGTGCAGACGGGAGTGGGCGGCTTCCTGCTCAAGCCGTGGGATGAACGCAGCCGCACGCAGATGGAATTGCTGCCCGAGGTCCAGGCCAAGTTGAACAGCATCACCGGCCTGCAGATTTTCGGCTTCAACCTGCCTTCCCTGCCCGGCACCGGCGAAGGCCTGCCGTTTCAGTTCGTGGTCAATACGCCCAATGATTACGCGGCGCTGCTGGAAGTGGTCGACCGGATCAAGAAGCGCGCGGCGGATTCGGGCAAGTTCGCGTTTCTGGACATCGATCTGGCGTTCGACAAGCCGGAAGTGGTGGTCGATATCGACCGCGCCAAGGCCGCACAGATGGGCGTATCGATGCAGGACCTGGGCGCGAGTCTGGCGACGTTGCTGGGCGAAGCGGAGATCAACCGCTTCACCATCGATGGCCGAAGCTACAAGGTCATCGCTCAGGTTGAGCGGGCGTTTCGGGACAATCCCCAGTGGCTCACCCACTACTACGTGAAGAACGCGGAAGGCAAAATGCTTCCGCTGTCGACACTCATATCAGTCAGCGACAGAGCAAGGCCGCGCCAGCTCAATCAGTTTCAGCAACTGAACGCCGCGATCATTTCCGGTTTTCCACTGGTGAGTCAGGGCGAGGCGATCGAGCTGGTCAGGCAGATCGCCAGTGAGGAAGCACCTCCCGGCTTTTCCTACGATTACGCCGGCGCCTCCCGACAATACGTTCAGGAGGGCAATGCGCTGTGGGTGACGTTCGGGCTGGCGCTGGCGATCATCTTTTTGGTGCTGGCGGCGCAGTTCGAGAGTTTCCGCGATCCGCTGGTCATTCTGGTCACGGTGCCGCTGTCGATTTGCGGCGCGCTGATTCCGCTGTTTCTGGGGATTTCGACGCTGAACATCTACACCCAGGTCGGGCTGGTTACGCTGATTGGATTGATCAGCAAGCACGGCATTCTGATCGTCGAGTTCGCTAATCAATTGCGCCGCGACAAAGGCCTGACGGCGCGTGAAGCCGTGGAAGAAGCCGCCGCGATCCGACTGCGCCCTGTGCTGATGACCACCGCAGCGATGGTGTTCGGGATGGTGCCGTTGATCCTCGCGACCGGCGCCGGCGCGGTCAGCCGTTTCGACATCGGCCTGGTGATCGCCACTGGGATGTCGGTCGGCACGTTGTTTACTCTGTTTGTGTTGCCGTGTGTGTATGCGTTGTTGGCTTCTCGGGCGTCACATTGACGCCTTCTGGACTTGGAGTCGGCAGAGTAAGCATTTCAAGCCAACCGCAAGGGCCGATGGACATCAACCAAGCCCTGAACCATTCAAACTGAAAAGGCCCCGATGTTCGGGGCCTCTCAGTCAGGTGGTGGTATCAATGCTGCGGCCCCGTTCCCTGTGCCAGGCCAAACATCAACAACAGCAGATCATGATCGGGTTGGGCCGAAGCAACGACCTTGGTCCGAGGCAAAGGGCAAAACCCTTCGCCATGCACAGCACTCAGAATCTTCGGCCCGGGCTGATCCCAGGCAGCCAGGGCAATGGAAGTGACTCCCAGCGCTCCGATCAAAAACAAACCTCGTGCCATTTCTAACTTCATCGATCTAAACCTTTGATGGAGCTGCCAAACGCGGTTTCGTAAAAGTAGACCAGCTTGCTCCAATCTGCAGGTTTGAACGACGAGTGGCGGCGCAGTTGTTTCATATCGTGTTGAGCGGCGGCATAGGCGGTCATACGCTGGCGGCATTTCTCCAGATCCAGCAGCGCGACTTCAGGCTTGGCATCGGCGCCCTCGCCGACGACGCGCACGAACACATGCTTGATATAGATGCAGCTGTGCTGCCAGCGCCCCTTGTGCATGCGTGCCAGATTCCCGGCCAGTTCCTTGAGCATCTGCTCATAAACGGCCTCGCCATACTGCTCGCGACCGCCCGCTTCCAGCCATTTCTCGAATTCGACGTAGCCGTCCAGAGAAGCGGTAACCAGCAGCGCACGCCACTCGTTGTTCTCATCGCGCTCGGCCCCGCAGAACACCATGCGCGGGACGTTGACGTTCAGCTGGTGCAGACCTTCGAGAGCGTCACGCTCGCGCAGCACCGTTGGACGACCGAACGGGTGCAGCCAGCTGCGATAGATATGGCCGGTCTGACGCTTCACGTACAACAGGCGACCATTCTCTGAAACGACGCGCTGCACACCACTCTCACCACCCCGACGAACGTTGGGCTCTTCCACCCACTCGCCTCGGGTGTTCCAGAAGTAGGCGAAACGGTCCTTGGCAGGAACGGTTAACTCTGCAGCGAAATCCACGGCCATCCTGTTACCTCTTACGTAATAAATACACACGCCACATGGCGTACATCGGCAGGAAGTCCAGTCGTTCCTGGATGCGGAATCCTGCCTGTTGAAATTCAGCTTCAACCGTATCGACCGGTAACACAAAACGATTCTGGAAATCGTGCGGGTTTCGGGTCTTCTCAGCGCGTTTGCGTTTCCAGGCTTTGAAATTGCCATCAACCCACAGCGAGACGATCACGCTGTCTCGGGTGACCCGATGAAACTCCTTAAGCAACACTGCCCTGTCCTCGGCTTTACCGATATGGTGCAGCAGGCGCATGGAAAAAATGCTGTCGACTGCGTTATCCGGCATGTCGATGGCGAATGCAGAGGTCTGCAAGGGTTGTACCCGTTTCACCACGTCGGCCGGCTGAGACTCGCAGGCAATCTTGACCATGGAGGCCGAGTTGTCTGCGCCGATGATCACGCGATTCTCTTTTTCTGCCAGTACGGGCCAGAAACGACCCGCACCACACGGCAAGTCCAGAACCAGACCCGGTTCACCTGCCAGCGCCAGCGCACGACGCGCCAGCTGCTTGTCCCGGCGATCAGACAACCGTCGAGCCAGTCCGTCCTTGTGTTTGTGCAAATATTTTTTCGCGTGTTCGTCATCGTACTTGCGCGAAAAATCCAGCTCGATCCGATTGCTCATGTGTGCATCTCCTGAAGTTGACGCCCTCAAACTAGGTAGAGTGGCGTCATCGGCAGGTAACGCTGACGTGAAAAAAACGTCGAAAACACGAGCCAAATGTTACGGGGTTTTTCAAGACGATGGGGCTAGCATATGGCTATATCGCTTCAAATCCCGGCAACATTTCATTTTGGCATTTGCATTCAACCCGATCGGCCGTCACTGGCGATCCGATCGCATGTCCACGCTGAAGCGGCAACCGTTGGGCTCCATGGTATCGAGCGTGACGGTCCATCCCTGGTTCTCGCAGATCCGCTGGACCAGCGACAGTCCCAGCCCGAGCCCTTCCCCACGTTTCTCGTTGCCGCGCACGAACGGCTGGAACATCGCTTCGCGCTTCTCCTCGGGAATGCCCACGCCAGAATCTTCCACCATGAAACCTTCGTCTCGCAGCGTCAGGCGAATGAAGCCCTGATCGGTGTAGTGCAAGGCGTTACGCAGCAGGTTGCCCATGACCGCATACAGGAAGGTAGCGTTGTAGGGTTTGTCTGATGGATCCGCAGGACAGTACTCCAGCTTTAACCCCTTGGCCTCGATCGGCTCCCGCCACAGGTTGATCAGCTGTTGAGCAGCCCCCTGCAACGTCAGCTGAGGGTGCATGCCGGCATCATCGCGCTGGGTGCGTGCCAGCATGAGGAACGTCTGCACCAGATCGCGCATCTCTTCGCACGCCCGCGCCACCCGCTCGACTTGAGCCCTGGCACGCTGGTCCAGCGCCGGGTTGCCCAGCAGCAGCTCGCAAGAACTGGCCAGCACCATCAGCGGCGTACGCAGCTCATGGCTGACGTCGCTGGTGAACATCCGTTCGCGGGTCAATGCATCGCGCAGACGCCCCAGCGTCGCATCGAAGGCCACCGCCAGTTCACCCACTTCGTCGGCGGCGTAGTCCGGCGCCAAGGGCGGCGCCAGACCCAGTAGTTGATCGCGATGGCGAACCTGCCGTGCCAGCCGCACGACCGGCGCCATCACCCGACGCGCCAGCACCCAGCCAAGGAAGACCGCCAGCGCCAGTGCCAGCACGAAACCCACCAGCACGACGGCGAACAGCACACGCTCGCGCTCTTCGAAGTCGCTTTGATCCTGAAGGAGCACGTAGTGTCGACCGTCGACGATCTCGACCATCGCGTGGTACGACAACGGCCCGCGGAACACTTCATGAAATCCCGGTTCCAGATGACGCAGATCCTTGGGCAGTTCGAAATCGCCCGGCCCGCCACTGAAGTAGAACAGCTGGTCGGGCTCGGGACGGTGACTCCAGTCGCTGACGCTGTCCATCAACAGCAAGCGAGTGAGGTCGCCGCCCAGCCCCGCCGAGATCAGCTTTTCTTCGACCAGATGGACAGTGGCAACGATGCCCATCGCGAACGACCCGGCGACCAGCGCACTCATCAGCGCAAACGCGATGATGATCCGCTGGGCAAGGCTTTGTTTAAACTCCATCGCGGCCCTCGGCCAGGCGATAGCCAACACCGTGCACGGTTTGCAGCAGAGGTTTGTCGAACGGCTTGTCGATCACCTGACGCAATTGGTGAACGTGGCTGCGCAAGCTGTCGCTGTCCGGGCAATCGTCGCCCCACAGTGCCTCTTCAAGCACCTCGCGGCGCAGCACATGCGGGCTTTTCTGCATCAACACCGCCAGCAGTTTGAGACCGACCGGGTTGAGCTTGAGCATCTTGCCCGCGCGCGTGACTTCCAGGGTGTCGAGGTCGTACTCCATATCGGCAACCTGCAGCGTACGACGTCCGCCGCCTTGCGCCCGACGCAACACCGCTTCGATCCGCGCAGCCAGCTCAGACAATGCGAACGGCTTGAGCAAGTAATCGTCAGCCCCGGAGCGGAAGCCCTGCAGGCGGTCATCCAGTTGGTCCCTGGCGGTGAGCATGATGACAGGGGTGTCCCGGCGCGCGTCTTCGCGCAGGCGTTTGCACAAGGTATAGCCATCGATGCCGGGCAACATGATGTCGAGCACGATCAGGTCATAGTGTTCAGTGGCCGCCAGGTGCAGGCCGGACAAGCCATCCTGCGCGCAATCGACGGTATAGCCCTTGAGGCCAAGATAATCGGCGAGGTTCGCAAGAATGTCGCGATTGTCTTCAACCAGCAGAATTCTCATGAGTGCAGGTCTCCCATAGCGGTTGTCGGCATGCCATGAAGGTACTACGGATAGCGCGTTCAAGATGCTCGAAGTTGGCGGCAGCTTACGGCCAAGAACGCCCAAGGGCCAGCGTCGGTGTGCATAACGTTTTTTTCACCCGCGATTCACACCCCGCCGACAGCGCCGCACACAGACTGCCGACGCTTTGACTCACCTGCGAAATTTCTCGTCATCACACGGAATCTGCCATGTCACACGTCTTCGAACGGCCGGCCTCTCGCCCGATCAACCTATGGGTCTTCCTGGGCATTCCGGCAGTGACCGCCCTGACGTTGCTGCTGTTGGAGTTGACGTCGTTGGACATGGACATCGCCAAGCTGGCTTATGACCCGGCGACCGGCGATTTCATCGGTCGTCACAGTTACTTCCTTGAAAACGTCTTGCATGACCGCGCCAAACAGGTGGTCATCGCGTTGGGTTTATTCTCGGTCGCAGGATTCGCTGCCGCTTTCTTCGTTGAAAAACTCAAACCGTGGCGGCGTGAACTGGGCTGCATGGTGCTGTCCATGGCGCTTTCCACGAGCTTTGTTACGCCTGTGAAAGCGGTGACGGCGGTGCAATGCCCTTGGAGCCTGACCGAGTTCGGCGGCAAAGAAACCTACAGCGAGCTCCTGAGTCCACGCCCGCAAACCGACAGCCCCGGCCGATGCTGGCCCGGCGGTCATGCGGCAACGGGCTTCACGCTGTTCGCACTGTTCTTCGTGTTCCGCGACCGTAAACCCCGGCTGGCCAAGGCGGGCCTGATCTTCGCTTTCAGCCTGGGGACGATCTTCTCCATTGGACGAATGCTCCAGGGCGCGCACTTCTTCTCACACAACATCTGGACAGCGGTGTTCTGTTGGTTGATTTGTCTGGGCGCTTACTACGCCGTGCTTTACCGGCCAGAGGGCGGGAGGGAAAAAGTGGCCGAAGGGGCGGCGGTTTCTGGATAGGTGCTGGCTTAAGGGCGCTGGATTGACGTCCTTCGGGCCTATCGCGGGCAAGCTCACTCCCACAGGGATCCGCGGGTATTCCCGAACTCTCCGGCCACACCCAACTTCCGTAGGAGCGCGCTTGCCCGCGAAGACTGAGTAACAGCCGAAGCATCTCCACCGGACACACCGGCCAATTCGCGGGCAAGCGCGCTCCTACAAGGGTACGCGGCGCTGACGGGTAACAAATCCTGTGGGGCAAGCTTGCTCATGAACGGTGACGTCCAGACGCTACATTTTCACAGCATCCACTGGCCTCTTCCGGCTGAAGCCGGTCCTACAGGCGCTGCAAATGTTTGTAGGACCGGCTTTAGCCGGGAAAACGTCGGGCGTCACGCCGTTGATCGAGGGGCCGTTAAAGACAGTTGGCTCACTCCCACATTTGTTTAAACGCGCCATGGTCTGATGGAACGAGTTGAAAGCCTTCTGAGTTCGCCTGGAATTGAGATAGAACACCGAACGGCGGAAGGAGATCCATCAGACCGCGGCACAATGCAACAGATGTAGGAGTGAGCTTGCTCGCGATAGGCCCGAAGGGCATCAGAGTAACAATCCAAAGCCAGTCCCCCATAAAAAAACCCCGCCGAAGCGGGGTTTCTTTATTACAGCTAACGGGTGAAGGCCGACTTACATCATGCCGCCCATGCCACCCATGCCGCCCATGTCTGGCATGCCGCCAGCTGCAGGCTTGTCTTCCGCCACGTCAGCGATCATCGCCTCGGTGGTGATCATCAGACTGGCGATGGAGGACGCGGCCTGCAGCGCAGAACGGGTCACTTTAGCCGGGTCCAGAATACCCATCTCGATCATGTCGCCGTATTCGCCGGTGGCAGCGTTGTAACCGAAGTTACCCGAACCCTGCTTGACCTTGTCGACTACAACGCTCGGCTCGTCGCCGGAGTTGGCAACGATCTGACGCAGCGGTGCTTCAACAGCGCGACGCAGCAGTGCGATACCGACGTTCTGATCGGCGTTGTCGCCTTTCAGCTCGGAGATGGCCTGCAGGGAGCGGACCAGAGCCACGCCACCGCCAGGTACCACGCCTTCTTCGACGGCTGCGCGGGTTGCGTGCAGGGCGTCTTCAACGCGGGCTTTCTTCTCTTTCATTTCAACTTCGGAACCCGCACCGACCTTGATCACTGCAACGCCGCCGGACAGCTTGGCCAGACGCTCTTGCAGCTTCTCTTTGTCGTAGTCGGACGAAGTGTCACCGATTTGCTGACGGATCTGAGCGATACGTGCGTCGATGTCGGTTTTCACGCCGGCACCATCGATGATGGTGGTGTTTTCTTTGTTCAGCACGACGCGCTTGGCGTTACCCAGGTGCTCCAGGGTGGTGCTTTCCAGGCTCAGACCGATCTCTTCGGAGATGACGGTACCGCCGGTCAGGACGGCGATGTCCTGCAGCATGGCCTTGCGACGGTCACCGAAGCCTGGCGCCTTGACGGCCGCGACTTTGACGATGCCGCGCATGTTGTTCACAACCAGAGTCGCCAGGGCTTCGCCTTCAACGTCTTCGGCAACGATCAGCAGAGGACGGCCGGCTTTGGCGACGGCTTCCAGGACTGGCAGCATTTCGCGAATGTTGGAGATCTTCTTGTCAACCAAGAGCAGCAGAGGGCTGTCCAGCTCGGCAACCATGGTGTCCGGCTTGTTGATGAAGTATGGGGACAGGTAGCCACGGTCGAACTGCATGCCTTCAACGACCGACAGCTCGTTTTCCAGACCCGAACCTTCTTCAACGGTGATGACACCGTCTTTGGTCACTTTTTCCATGGCTTCGGCAATGATGTCGCCGATGGAGTTATCGGAGTTGGCCGAGATGGTGCCGACCTGAGCAATTGCTTTGGTGTCGGTGCAAGGCTTGGACAGCGACTTCAGCTGAGCAACGATGGCGATGGTTGCCTTGTCGATGCCGCGCTTGAGGTCCATCGGGTTCATGCCGGCAGCGACGGCTTTCAGGCCTTCGTTGACGATGGCTTGAGCCAGAACGGTAGCGGTGGTGGTACCGTCACCGGCGTCGTCGTTGGCACGGGAGGCAACGTCTTTGACCAGCTGCGCGCCCATGTTCTCGAAACGGTCTTTCAGTTCGATTTCTTTGGCGACCGATACACCGTCTTTGGTGATCAGCGGCGCGCCGAAGCTTTTCTCGATGATGACGTTACGGCCTTTCGGGCCCAGAGTTGCTTTGACAGCGTCGGCCAGGACGTTTACACCAGCCAGCATTTTTTTACGGCCAGCGTCGCCGAATTTAACTTCTTTAGCAGCCATGATCGTTATTCCTTAAATACTTTGTAGTAACGGGAAATGCGGGGTATCAACTCAGCCTTCGACGACCGCGAGAATTTCGTTCTCGCTCATCACCAGCAGGTCTTCGCCGTCTACTTTCACAGTGTTGCTGCCGGAGTAAGGGCCGAACACCACTTTGTCACCCACTTTCACGGCCAGCGCACGTACTTCACCGTTGTCCAAGATGCGACCGGCACCGACGGCGATGATTTCGCCACGGTTTGGTTTCTCAGCAGCCGAACCAGGCAGCACGATACCGCCGGCAGTCTTGGTTTCTTCTTCGCTGCGACGGATTACGACGCGGTCATGCAGAGGACGAAGCTTCATTGTCGATCTCCTAATTATGGTTTTTGAACGCCCGGTGTTGGCACCGGCGGGTTAAACATCCGGGCTTGCCGGTTACGGTTCGCGAGCGAACCGCAGAATACGGTCTGGCGAAATGCGCCAGAAACCTTGCGGTGACCCATACATAAGGGCGTGCAAGCTGATTACAAGGCTCGACGTAGAAATTTTTTACCGAAATGGCGGTCCCCAAAAGCAGCACGGCACCCGAAGGTGCCGTGCAAGTCGTGGAGCGGAATCACTTTTTGTCGAGCGGCTCGTATTCGCCTTCGATCACCTCACCTTCGATGACCTCCGGCCGCCGCGCGCCCGGGCGACTCTCGCTTGGGCCTGCGGAGTTCGCCGCGTGCATGTTTTCAGCAAAGGCCCGCTGACGCGCGGCCTGATCCTGCGCACGCTGACGCACTTTGTTCGCCAGCAGACGACGCGTGAACGGCATCAGGCAAATGACGCCGAGTACATCACTGATGAAACCCGGCAGCACCAGAAGCCCGCCGCCTACCGTCATCATCAAGCCATCCATCATCTGCTGCGCGGGCAATTCGCCCCGAGCCAGACTTTCGCGTGCGCTCATGGCAGTGGCCAGACCGGCGACGCGAATCACGAAAACCCCAAGCATCGAGCCTGCAACGACCAACAGGAACGTCGCCAGGAAGCCGATAGACATCCCGACTTTCACCAGTACGAACAGCTCCAGCACCGGAAAAAGCAATAAAAGCAAAAGAAAAGCGCGCATCAAATCAGTTCCTCAACGGAAGACGTCTTCCAGTAGAGCCTAGATGAAGTCGCAAATTCGTTAATTCAAGCCTCGACGGCTTCAGCGAGCGGCCATTTCTCAGCGTGAGCCAGCTGAACCAAGGCCTGGCGCACTTGTGTCGGCGTATTACAAGGTTCCGGAAAGGCCAGCCAGAACAGTCCCTGACCGATGCGCAGATGCATGCCTTCGCTGTCGATGCCGACCAGCGTGGCGGGCTCGGTCGCCGGCAGACCGGCCAGTTCGACATAGTGCGCGATGGCTTTGGCATGGTCCTGGTTCATGTGCTCGACCATGCGGGTCTCGGCGGCACCGGCAAACGGGTTGGCCAGTGCGACATCGTCCAGCCAGTGGATCGCGCCGAAGCCACCGATGTAGCGATAACGCACCGGCGCCAGCACCCAGAAGTCAAAATCGTGCGCGCTGTGGTAGCTCTCAGATTCAGGGAAATAGCGGTAATAGCGCTGAGCGGCGGCCTCAATGGCGGCGTCATCGCCGAGCTTCTGCGCCTCGGCCATGACAGTGACGCGTCCGACGGCCTGAACATCTTCGGCGCCCCGCTCGCCCACCAGCAGTGAGCACTTGGCGTCGAGCTGCAGGTTATGGGTGTGCTGGGCGATGCGGCTGATCAGGATCAGCGGACGGCCCTGGTCGTCCAGGCAATACGGCACCACGGAGCCGAAGGGGAAACCGGGCATCGACTTGGAATGAGTCGACAGCACGCCACGATATTCCTTGAGCAGCAATGCTCGGGCTTGCCGGTTGGCGTTGGCGCTCATGGTGGGGCTCCTCAAAGAAAACGTGATCTGCACAGACGAAAAGACCCACATCGGCGGGTATCGGAAACAAGATAATCGTTATCGCAGGTGGGTGCCAGATTGAGAAGCTGTGACGATTTTGCGAAGAAATCGCGTAAAAACGTTGCGGGCAGTCGCGAACGCTGTGGGAGTGAGCCAACCGCCTTTAACAGCCCCTCGATCAACGGCGTGACGCCCGACGCTTTCCCGGCTAAAGCCGGTCCTACGAAAAGCTCGCAGCGTCTGTAGGACCGGCTTCAGCCGGGAAGACGCCAGTGGATGCTGTGGAAATGTAGCGTTTGGAGGTCAGCGTTCATGAGCAAGCTTGCCCACAGGTTTTGTGACCCGTCAGCCCCGCGTAACTTTGTAGGAGCGCGCTTGCCCGCGAATTGGCCGGTGTGTCCGGTGGAGATGCAGCGGCTGGAAGTCAGTCTTCGCGAGCACGCTCGCTCCCACAGTGCCTGACGCCGCAAGCCGACTGAAACTCAACTTGCGGGACCAGTATCAAGAAACCGCCTTACCAGGCCACACCGAAGCCGGCGGTGTAACGGGTCTTGTCCAGATCACCGTCGTCAGAACCGCTGATGATGTTCTTCTCGGCCTTGAGGTTGAGAGAGGCCCACTCAGTGACTTTGTAACGCAGGCCGATTTCGGTATCCAGGCTGTAATCCGCAACGCCGCTGATGGGCTTGCCGAGTTCGCCGTTGGTGAAGAACTCAACCTTCTTGCCAATCAGGTAGCGGTTGTAATCCCAGGTGCCGGATACCGAATAGAAGTTGTCTTTCTCACCGTTGGAGTATTCGTAGTCCGTACGGTTAAGCAGCGTCCCGACCTTGAATGCACCCAATTCGTCGTCCCAGAACTGGTAGCCCGGACCGGTACCGACCGTTCTCTGGCGACGCAGGTCTTCGATGTTGTCGTGCTTGTAGGTGATCCGGCCATCCCAGAACCACTTGTCGGTGATGAAGCGGTCGATGGAGTACTCAGCGTTCCAGTTGTCGGTGGTGGTCTCTTTGTCCTGCGTCTCGCGGTTGTACTCACCCTCGGCGTTATGACGCCATCTGCCATGAGTAGCCGAAGTCTTGAACGCGATGTTGTAGTCGTCGGTGTCCTTGTCTGCACGCTGGAAGTCCAGGGCAGCGTCGACATTGCCTTTCCAGACCAGGTCGGTTACCACAGGCTTGGGCTTCATGATCTGCTGGATGCTGGCCAGATCCACGGTCTTGGGCGCGTCGCCGTTGGCAAGAGTGACCTTGCCGTCATCGGCAGCGTGCAGCGACTTGGAAATCTCACCGTTGTAGGCATCCTGCTTGACCAGCAAGTGCTGATCACTCTCCAGCGTCTTGATTTCTTTCCAGTCCAGCGGGATATCGCCTGCATACTTGGTGTTGAGCAGCAGCTTCCCGCCGTCGAAGACCTTGATGGTCCCGGTCAGTTTGTCACCGTTCTTCAACCAGACGGTGTCGGCGAGCAAGGGAGTGGAGGCACTGGTAATGGCTAGGCACAACAGGGTTCTGGACAACATAAGCAACTACAAGGCTCTGGTTCGCGGAAAATCGGGCATTATCCTTGCGGACAACGTCAAGGCAATCGAAGGACCGCCGGCACAGGTATCACTGACCGTGGGAAATTTCCCAAGTTCCTTATCGAAAATTCCCGTTGGTCCTACAATCAGGAACGAATGCGTGATCGAACAATCCTCGATCGAAAATGACCCCACCGGCCTGTCTCCCGCAGAGGCCCGGCGCACGGCGCTTTACCTCACGCTGCATCAGGTGCCGGAGGGAAAAGTCGTGAGTTACGGGCAACTGGCCGAACTGGCTGGTTTAGGACGAGCGGCACGCTTCGTGGGCCGCACCTTGAGCCAGTTGCCTGACGGCAGCACCCTGCCGTGGCACCGCGTATTGGGTGCCGGAGGTCGGCTCAGCCTGGCGGCCGGCACCGTGTCGGGAGAAGAGCAACGGGCGCGATTGCGTGCCGAAGGCGTGACCATCCGTAACAATCGTGTGGATATGCAGCGTCATGGCTGGCGTCCGACAGAGCACAACGGTTAGAGTGCGCGCTTTGTTTACGTAATCTGAGGCAGATTCCAGCCCATGCCCCGCAAAACCTGGCGCGCCGCGCTCGCCGCATATGCCAGCCCCTCTACCTTTGTGCTCTTGCTGCTCGGGTTTGCCGCAGGCATGCCTTACATGCTGGTGTTCTCTACGCTTTCTGTCTGGCTGCGCGAAGCAGGCGTGGCCCGTGAAACCATCGGTTACGCCAGCCTGATCGGCCTGGCCTACGCGTTCAAATGGGTGTGGTCGCCCCTGCTCGACCAATGGAGTCTGCCGCTGTTGGGGCGGCTGGGCCGCCGGCGTTCGTGGCTGGTGCTGTCGCAATCACTGGTGACACTGGGTCTGATCGGCATGGGCTTCTGCGACCCGCAGCAGCACCTGTCCTGGCTGATCGCGATTGCCGTTCTGGTCGCCTTCTCGTCAGCCACGCAAGACATCGCCATCGATGCCTACCGTCTGGAGATCGCCAGCGACAGTCAGCAAGCCACCCTCGCCGCCAGTTACATGGCCGGTTACCGGGTCGCGGCGCTGCTTGCCACCGCGGGTGCGCTGTATTTTGCCGAAGGTTTCGGCTCCACCGGTTTCGCTTACAAACACTCCGCCTGGACCGGCACCTACGTGCTGTTCGGCTTGCTCATGGTGCCCGCGCTGATCACCAGCCTGATCATGCGCGAGCCATCCGTGCCATTGCGCACGCAGCTGTCGGCGGCCCGTTACGGCTTCGTTCATCAACTGGCATCGGTGTTCGTGCTGATCGTCCTGCTGGTGTCGGTGCCTGCCATGTTCACGCAGTTGTACAACACCGACTTCGCCAGCGTGCTGTTTCAAGGCACGACCTGGAAAGACCTGCTCATGGAAGACCGCGCCTTTCTGCGTGCGATTCTCTACACCCTCCTGACAGGCGCGTGCCTTTCCTCTGTAGGACGTCGCGGGTTGGCGCCGGTGCTGACGCCGATCAACGACTTCATCCTGCGCTACCGCTGGCAGGCGCTGCTGCTGCTCGGCCTGATTGCGACCTATCGCATGTCCGATACGGTGATGGGCGTGATGGCGAACGTGTTCTACATCGATCAGGGCTTCACCAAGGATCAGATTGCCAGCGTCAGCAAGATTTTCGGGCTGGTCATGACCTTGGTGGGCGCGGCGTTCGGCGGTCTGGCGATCGTGCGGTTCGGCATTCTGCCGATCCTGTTCATCGGCGGAGCAACCTCTGCCGCCACCAACCTGCTGTTCCTGATGCTGGCCGACATGGGCCCGAATCTGAAAATGCTGATCGTCACCATCTCGCTGGACAACTTCAGTTCAGGCCTTGCGACATCGGCGTTCGTGGCGTACCTGTCGAGCCTGACCAACCTGAAGTTCTCGGCCACGCAATACGCCCTGCTCAGCTCGATCATGCTGCTGCTGCCGCGTCTGATCGGCGGCTATTCAGGGGTCATGGTCGAGAAGCTGGGCTATCACAACTTCTTCATGGTGACAGCCTTGATGGGCGTACCGACGCTGTTCATGATCGCGCTGCACTGGGTGCAGGAAGCGCGCAAGGAGAAGCGCGAAGAGGACGAGAAACCGGCCGAAACGCAGGTAAGCGAACAGCCCTGATCTCCACCCGGCAAAACGCGCGTACCCTCTGACGCACTCCCGACACCCAACAAAAAGCCCCGGTCTCTTTCGAGCCGGGGCTTTGTCGTTTCTGCTCAGGGCTTAACGCTGAGGCATTGCTTCCTGCTGCTCCTGCACCACACGAACCACGCGCTGAGGGAACGGGATGTCGATGTTCGCCGCGCGCAGGCGATCACGAATCTCGGCGTTGAAGCGGTTGGACACTTCACCGAAATCGCCGGTCTTGGTCCAGACCCGCAGCGACACGGTGATCGAGCTGTCGCCAAGCGCCGCCACCACGGCCTGCGGGGCAGGATCCTGCAGCACGCGCGGATCGTCGGCCATTTCCATCAGCACGCCGAGCGCCTGCTTGAGGTCGGCGTCGTAATCGATGCCCACATCGAACGTGATCTTGCGGGTCGGCTGACGGTTGGTGTTGGTGATGATGCCGTTGGACAGATTGCCGTTGGGCAGGATTACGGTCTTGTTGTCGCCGGTGCGGATGATCGTATGGAAGATCTGGATGCTGTCGACGGTGCCCGACACGCCCTGCGCTTCGATCCAGTCGCCGATGCGAAATGGACGAAACAGCAGAATCAGCACCCCACCGGCAAAGTTGGCGAGGCTGCCTTGCAGCGCCAGGCCGATGGCCAGACCGGCAGCACCGATCGCAGCAACGAACGAGGTGGTCTCGACGCCGATCATCGAAGCGACGCTGACGATCAGCAGGATCTTGAGAATGATGTTGCCCAGGCTGCTGATGAACCCTTGCAACGCCAGATCAACGTGACGCAGGGCCAACAGCGCCCCCACTTTTGAAGTCAGTTTATTGATCAGCCACCAGCCGACCAGCAGCACGACGACCGCCAGCAGCACGCGGCTGCCGTATTGCATGACCATGGGAATCCAGGCTTGGGAAGCCTTGACCAGGTGATCCACCTGGCCGTTCAAATCCAGATCCATTGAGTGCTCCTTGTGGTCGTGAAACGAAAGCAGAAACGATGACGCTTACGGACGCCATCGTTTCAAGGGGACCTGCACTCCGACGCGCGTAAAACCCTCAGGTTCCCGCGTTGAGGCAAATCGGCGGGATCAGTCGCGGAAGTTATTGAATTGCAGCGGCATGCCGAATTCTTTCGCACGCAGAGCAGCGATGGCTTCCTGCAGATCGTCCCGCTTCTTGCCGGTCACACGCACTTGCTCGCCCTGAATGGCGGCCTGAACCTTGAGCTTGGCATCCTTGATATGCGCGACGATTTTCTTGGCCAGCTCCTTGTCGATCCCTTCCTTGAGCGTCGCTTCCTGCTTCATCACTTTGCCGGACGGATAGGCGTCTTTCACTTCCAGACATTGCACGTCGATCTTGCGCTTGATCAGGGCCAGTTTAAGGATCTCGATCATGGCCTCGAGCTGAAACTCGGCCTCGGCGGTGAGATTGACGGTGAGTTCCTTTTCCTTGAACTCGAAGCTGCCTTTGCCTTTAAGGTCGTAGCGGCGGTCCAGCTCCTTGATCGCGTTGTCGACGGCATTCGTGACTTCGTGTTTATCCAGTTCGGACACTACGTCGAACGAGGGCATGTAGATTCTCCAATTGATACGGCGCGGCTCGACATGTGGATGGAGCACGCCTGACTTGACGGTATGAAAGCCCGCTCATTATAACGAGACTTTTCCCACGTTCATGTGAGCCTGCGATGTCGATTTTGTTTTCACTGCCCACCGCACTCACTGACCTGCGGCGCGCCCACTCTTGAAACCGCTGTGCTGGCACATACTCGGCGCGGGCAGCCTGGGCAGTCTGTGGGCTACGCGACTGGCTCGCGCCGGCCTGCCAGTGCAGCTGATCTTGCGCAACGAAGCGCGACTGGCGGCGTATCACGCGCACGGCGGGCTCGTTTTGAATGAACGAGGCCAGCATCAGACATTTGCCATCCCTGCCCAATCGGCCGCGTCTGCGGAGCCTGTCGAGCGACTGCTGGTCGCCTGCAAGGCGTACGACGCGGAGCGCGCCGTCGCCTCGATCGCTTCGCGTCTGGTCGACGGCGCCGAGGTTCTGCTGTTGCAGAATGGTCTGGGCAGCCAGGATGCCGTCGCAGCGATGATCCCCAAGGCTCGCTGCATTTTCGTCTCCAGCACCGAAGGCGCGTTCTGCGACACGCCATGGAACGTCGTCTTTGCCGGACAAGGCTTCAACTGGCTCGGCGATACCACGCAGACACCGCCGCCATGGCTGGACGAGCTCTCGGCAGCGGGAATTGCTCACCAATGGACCGCCGACATTCTCGACCGCCTCTGGCGCAAGCTGGCGCTCAACTGCGCGATCAATCCGCTGACGGTGCTGCACGCGTGCACCAATGGCGCGTTGCTGCAACAGGGCGAAGAAGTCCGTGCGCTGTGCGACGAACTGGTTCAAGTGCTGAACGCATGCGGCAGACCCGGCGCCGCCACGGGTCTGCACGACGAGGTGAATCGTGTGATTCAGGCCACTGCAGCCAATTACTCGTCGATGTATCAGGACGTGGCGCACGGACGACGCACCGAAATCAGCTACTTGCTCGGTTACCTCTGCGCCAAGGCGTTTGAACACGGGTGTCCCGCGCCGGAGCTGGACCGTTTGCGCGAGCAGCTGACCGCCCACCTGATCGCCAGGGGCCTGCCCAGCGACTAAGTAAGGATAATGTCGCGCGGTGCCGGGTGTCTGATCATTTCGCCTGTTCGGGTTTGCGCAAGCCGCGAACAGCGCTAACCTGCCTGCTCCTCATTTCGGTGATACTGCCCCATGCCATTGCGCCAGCGCCTTGAAAATCTGCCGGTCGGTCAAAAGCTTCTGGCCGCCCTGCTGGTCTTGCTCACGACTGTTCTGCTGGTCGCCAACCTGACCTTCATCAGCGCCGCCTACTACATCTCTCAGGAAGCGATGGCGCCGCAGGCCCTGCAGACGATCGGCCGGCTGATCAGCAATCCCGGCCTCTCCGAACAGGCGCTTTCTTCGCCCTACAACGCGCAAGCGCTGCTCAAGGAGCTGAAAAACTACAGCCCTTTAAGAGCAGCGGCGGTCTATGACAGCAACGGCAACCGACTGGCCCAGATGCAACAGGGCGACAAGCTGCGCCTGCCCGATCACTATCGCAATCTGGAAAGCTGGCGCATCACCGAGTTTCGCAATACTCAGGTGATTCCAGTGCCCAAGTCCGGTCAGGCGCCCGGCCACCTGCTGCTGGTGGCCAGCAGCGAACTGCCGACGGCGTTCTACACCGGCACGCTGACGGCCAGCCTTGGCATTCTGATCTTCAGCGTGCTGCTTTGGGCCGGGGTCGCCCGGCAGATTCGCCGCTTCATCACCGAGCCGATCTATCAGCTGGAAGACTTGTCCCGGCGGGTCACCCGCGAGGAGAACTACGCGCTGCGCGCCGGCCCCGGCAACCATGACGAAATCGGCTCGCTGGCCGAGGCATTCAATACCATGCTGTCGCGCATGGAGGCCCGAGAGCAGCAGCTCAAGCGCGCGCGTGACGAATCGCAGGAAGCGTACGATCAGGCACAAGGTCTGGCCGAAGAAACCCGCCACACCAACCGCAAACTGGAACTGGAAGTTCAGGTGCGCAGCAAGATCGAGAAGAAGCTGACCGGCTTTCAGAACTACCTCAACAGCATCATCGACTCGATGCCTTCGGCGTTGATCGCGCTGGACGAACAGCTTTATGTGACGCAGTGGAATCAGGAAGCGGGCGCGCTGTCGGGCACGCCTCTGGATGAAGCCCTGAATCAGCCCATCTATCTGGCCTTTGCGCCGATGAAGGCCTTCCTGCCACAGATCAAACAGACGGTCGAACGCCACACCGTCACCAAGATCGAGCGGGTGACCTGGGTCAAGGGCGACGTCTCGCACCATTACGCCCTCACCTTCTACCCCCTGACCGGCGGCGCAGGTCGCGGCGCGGTGATCCGGATCGACGACATCACCCAGCGTCTGTCGCTGGAAGAAATGATGGTGCAATCGGAGAAAATGCTGTCGGTGGGCGGCCTGGCAGCCGGCATGGCGCACGAGATCAACAACCCACTTGGGGCGATCATGCACAACGTGCAGAACATTCGCCGTCGCCTGTCGCCGGAATTGCCGAAGAACCTGGAGCAGGCCGAACAGGAAGGCATCGAGCTGAGCGCGGTGAACCAGTACCTCAGCGCCCGCGAAGTGCCGCAATTGCTCGACGGCATTCAGCAGGCCGGTGCGCGGGCGGCGAAGATCGTTAGTCACATGCTCAGCTTCAGTCGCCGCAGCAATCGGCAAATGGCACCCTGCGATCTCCCGGCGCTGATCGATCAGGCTGTGGAAATCGCCAGCAACGACTTTGACCTGACCATCGGCTTCGATTTCAAAGGCCAGAACATTATTCGTCAGTTCGATCCCAACCTGGGACCGGTGCCCGGCACCGCCAACGAGCTGGAGCAGGTGTTGCTCAATCTGCTGAAAAACGCGGCGCAGGCCATTCACCAGCGCGAGAACGACACCGAGCCCGGACGCATCATTCTGCGCACACGCCTGAATCCGCCATGGGCCGAAATTCAGGTCGAGGATAACGGCATTGGCATGTCGGAAAGCGTGCGCAAGCGCACGTTCGAGCCGTTCTTCACCACCAAGGAAATCGGCCAGGGCACCGGGCTCGGGCTTTCGGTTTCCTATTTCATCATCACTAATAACCACAAGGGCCAGATGGAAGTGCATTCCACGCTGGGCCAAGGCACCTGCTTCACCTTGCGCCTGCCGCTGGCGGGCCGCGAGATGAACGTGCCCGAGCAGATCATTGCCGGTAATGAATAGGTCCGCAGGGCCAGGAGAAAACGATGGGATTCCGCTTGTCGAAAATCTACACGCGCACGGGTGACAAAGGTGAAACCGGGCTGGGCGATGGCCGCCGCGTGCCGAAGGATCACCCTCGCATCGAGGCGATTGGCGAGGTCGACACGCTGAACAGCCAGTTAGGGTTGCTGCTGGCCGGCCTTGAAGGGCTGGCGGGAGCAATGCCGGCGATGCAGGAAATCATCGAAGTGCTTGGGCCGTGCCAGCACCGGCTGTTCGATCTGGGCGGTGAGCTGGCGATGCCCGAATATCAGGCGCTGAATGCCGCCGAAGTCGAGCGTCTGGAAGCGGCGATCGATCGCTGGAATGAAGAACTCGGCCCGCTGGAGAACTTCATTCTCCCGGGCGGCTCGTCGCTGATCGCTCAGGCACACGTCTGTCGAAGCCTGGCACGCAGCGCCGAACGCCGTTGCCAGCACTTGAACAGCCTCGAGCCGCTGGCCGGCGTCGGGCTGGCTTATATCAATCGGCTGTCGGATTTGCTGTTTGTCGCTGCGAGGATCATCGCCCGACGCGAAGGTGTGGCAGAAATCCTGTGGGAGCCAGCGAAGAAGCCTGAGTAATCACAAGCCTGCAAGCGCGCGCGGGTCCCGCGCCTGCAGGAATCGCGTTCAAACGGTTGGCCAGAACGCTCGGATGCCGGCTACACCTTGTGCGCCGTTTTCCCACGCAAGCTCGCGCTCGGCGGGACCCACTCCGCCAAGCAGGTAAACCGGCTTGCTGAAGCCATCGATCAACTCGCGGGCCAGCTCCCAGCCCAGCGGCTGCGCGTCCGGGTGAGTCTGCGTCGGCTGGACTGGCGAGAGGGTGACGAAGTCCACGCCCATCTGCTCTGCAAGGCTCAGTTCTTCAGCGCTGTGGCAGGACGCCGCCAACCAGCGATCTTCGGGAAACGGCCGGCCCTTGCTGGCGTACTTTCGCAATTGCTCGCTGGTCAGGTGCCAGCCAGCGGCGGGAAAATCGCCCAGCCATTCCAGTGGGCCCTTGAGCATCAACTGCGCCTTGCCCGCACACAGGCCGACCGCATCGACCGCCACATCGCGGTATTTCGGGTCATAGCCATTTGGAGCACGCAGCTGGATCAGCTTGATCCCGCCGGCGATCGCTTTCTGCATGCCCTGCAACAATTGCGGGGTGTCGAGGGCATCCGGGGTGATCAGGTATTCGGCAGGCAAACGGGCGGCCGCGACGATGGGCCGATTGGCGGCCGGAAAGTCGTAACCGGCCAGCTCGCGATTCGACACCCAGGCCAGCGGCTGACCTTCCGCCCCGTGAGGTTCGCCAGTGAAGGAAGAGACTTCCCAGACGTCCAGCAGGACTTGCTTGTCGGGATAATCGTGCTTGATCTTGATCAGCGGGCGCGCCGCTTTGACGACGATGCCCAGCTCCTCGCTCAGCTCTCGGGCCAGCGCTGTTTCGACGGACTCCTGAGGTTCGACCTTGCCACCGGGAAACTCCCACAAGCCGCCCTGGTGCTGCTTGTCGGCACGTCGGGCGATGAGAATCCTGCCGTCGATGCCACGAATGACGGCGGCGGCCACATGGATGCGTTTCACGTTAACCTTCCTCCAGACCGGCCTGCTGCCAACGCTTGAATGCGGGCCATTGGTAAATCGTCTCGACATAGGCACTCGCCGCATCCGGCAAGTCGACGTGGTACGTGCGCAGCCGCACGGCTACCGGCGCGAAAAACGCGTCGACAATGCCTGGCTTGCCGAACAGAAACGGGCCACCGTCTCTGGACGCCGCACGGCACTCGGACCACAGCTCGACCATACGATCGATGTCGGCCTGTGCCTCCACCGGAATGACTTCCAGCGCCTCATCGCGGCGCAGGTCCATCGGCAGGCTGGAGCGCAGGGCAACGAAGCCGCTATGCATCTGAGCGCACGCCGAACGCGCCTGAGCACGGGCCGCCACATCTACCGGCCACAGCGCGGCGTCGGGGAACCGTTCGGCAAGGTACTCGCAGATCGCCAGCGAATCGACGATGGTGCCGTGCTCGCATTTCAGCGCAGGCACCTTGCCGGTGGGTGAATGCTCACGAATCAGGCGAGAAGTGTCCGCCTGATTCAGACGGATGACCTGATCAGTGAAAGGCTGGCCGATCATTTCAAGCACCAGCCAGGGTCGCAATGACCAGGAGGAATAGCGTTTGTCGCCGATGATCAGGTGCAGGCTCATGTTTCAGCTCCATTGATATCTGTATGAAATGAACCCTGTCGAGGGCGAATTCATTGGCAATGCGGCAGTCCGGCATGAAGCCTGACGCTCATACCGCCCTGTCGCAAGCATTCGCCCTTACAGATTCAGCACCGACGTGCGCACGCCTGCCACGCGGGTCCGATCAGGTGCGGTATTCCGCGTTGATCTTCACGTACTCATGGGACAGGTCGGTGGTCCAGATGGTCTCGCTGCAATCGCCACGACCCAACTCGATGCGGATGGTGATTTCTTCTTCAGCCATGACCGCCGAACCTTGCGCTTCGGTGTAAGTAGAGGCCCGTGCGCCCTTGCTGGCGATGCACACGCCGCTGAGGAACACGTCGATTTTGCTCACGTCCAGGTCCGGCACGCCGGCCCGCCCCACGGCTGCCAGAATGCGGCCCCAGTTGGGATCGGAGGCGAACAGCGCAGTCTTGATCAGCGGCGAATGAGCGACGGTGTAGCCGACGTCCAGGCATTCCTGATGATTGGCGCCGCCATTGACTTCGACGGTCACGAACTTGGTCGCGCCCTCGCCGTCACGCACGATGGCTTGAGCCACGTCCATGCAGACTTCGAAGACAGCCTTTTTCAGCGCGTCGAACAGCGGACCGCGGGCTTCGGTGACCTCCGGCAGGTCGGCCTGACCGGTGGCGATCAGCATGCAGCAGTCGTTGGTCGAGGTGTCGCCATCGATGGTGATGCGGTTGAACGATTTGTTCGCACCGTCGCGGATAAGGTCCTGCAACACGCTCTGGGAAACCTTGGCGTCGGTGGCGATGTAGCCGAGCATGGTGGCCATGTTCGGGCGAATCATGCCCGCGCCCTTGCTGATGCCGGTGACGGTGACGGTCACGCCGTCGATCTGGAACTGACGGCTTGCACCTTTGGGCAGCGTGTCAGTGGTCATGATGCCTGTGGCTGCGGCAGCCCAGTTATCCACGGACAGATCATCCAGCGCCGCTTGCAGCGCGCCTTCGATCTTTTCCACAGGCAATGGCTCACCGATGACGCCCGTGGAAAACGGCAGCACGGCGCTGGCGTCAACGCCGGTCAGTTCGGCCAGACGGGCAGTGGTGCGCTCAGCGGCTTGCAGCCCCGGCTCACCGGTGCCCGCGTTGGCGTTGCCGGTGTTGGTCAGCAGATAACGCACGGTGCCGCCCACGCGCTGCTTGGAGAGGATCACTGGCGCTGCGCAAAAGGCATTGAGGGTGAACACGCCCGCGACGCTGGAGCCTTCGGCGCAGCGCATGACCACGACGTCCTTGCGCCCTGGGCGCTTGATGCCGGCAGAGGCGATGCCGAGTTCGAAACCGGGAACCGGGTGCAGCGTCGGCAGAGGACCAAGACCAACAGCCATGAAATGCGCTCCTTGAAATAGCCGGCCGCCCGCTATCGCCGGTACGGCTCGATCAATTGAAAAACGCCGCGACGGCAAAGCCGGTCGCGGCGCGGTATTACGGTGCAGCCACTGTCGAGCCGTTACTTAGTTGATCTGACCGTGACAGTGTTTGAATTTCTTGCCCGAACCACACCAGCACAGTTCGTTACGACCCAGCTTCTGGTCGTTGCGCACCGGCGACATGGCCGCGGCGGCGGCAACAGCGACGTCTTCACCGTCCTCGGCCAGCGCCTCAGGCTGATCCAGCCCCGGCGCTTCGGCATGCTGGAACTGCATGCGCTGAGCCAGTTCTTCGGCTTCGCGGCGCAGACGGGCTTCTTCTTCGGCCGGATCTTCGCGGCGAACCTGGACGTGAGACAGCACACGGATGGTGTCGCGCTTGATCGAATCCAGCAATTCCTGGAACAGCGTGAACGACTCGCGCTTGTATTCCTGCTTAGGGTTCTTCTGAGCGTAGCCGCGCAGGTGGATACCGTGACGCAGATGGTCCATGGTCGACAGGTGGTCTTTCCACAGATCGTCAAGAACGCGCAGCAGAATCTGCTTCTCGAAGGTGCGCAACGCTTCCGCGCTGGCCTGATCTTCCTTCTCATTGTAAGCCTGCATGATGGCTTCCAGGAGTTTCGGACGCAGGGTTTCTTCGTGCAGGTGATCGTCTTCGTCCAGCCACTGCTGAATCGGCAGCTTGACCCCGAAATCGCTGTTCAGCGCGGCTTCCAGACCGGCCACATCCCACTGCTCCGGCAGCGATTGTGGAGGGATGTGCGCACTGATGGTCGCGTCCAGGACTTCCTCGCGGAACTCGGCGATGGTGTCACCAATATTGGTCGCAGCCAGCAGGCTGTTACGCATGTGGTAGATCACTTTACGCTGTTCGTTGGAAACGTCGTCGAACTCGAGCAATTGCTTGCGAATGTCGAAGTTGCGGCCTTCGACCTTGCGCTGCGCCTTCTCGATCGCATTGGTCACCATGCGGTGTTCAATCGCTTCGCCAGACTGCATGCCCAGCGCCTTCATGAAGTTCTTCACCCGGTCAGAGGCGAAAATGCGCATCAGGCTGTCTTCCAGCGACAGGTAGAAACGGCTCGAACCGGTGTCACCCTGACGGCCCGCACGACCGCGCAACTGGTTGTCGATACGACGAGACTCGTGGCGCTCGGAGGCGATGACGTGCAGGCCGCCCGCTTCGATCACCTGCTGATGACGCTTCTGCCAGTCGGCTTTGATCTGTGCGATCTGCTCCGGCGTCGGATTTTCCAGACTGGCGACTTCCACTTCCCAGTTGCCGCCCAACAGGATGTCGGTACCACGACCGGCCATGTTGGTGGCGATGGTCAGCGCGCCCGGACGACCGGCCTGAGCGATGATTTCAGCTTCTTTTTCGTGGAACTTGGCGTTCAGAACTTTGTGATCGATGCCTTCCTTGCGCAGCAGATTGGACATGTGCTCGGAAGTTTCGATGGTCGCGGTGCCGACCAGAACAGGGCGTTGTTCGGCCAGACAAGCCTTGATGTCGGTGATGATCGCCGCGTATTTCTCTTCGGCGGTCAGGTACACCAGATCGTTGAAATCCTTGCGCGCCAACGGCTTGTTCGGCGGAATGACCATCACGGCCAGCGAGTAGATCTGGTGGAATTCGAACGCTTCGGTGTCTGCAGTACCGGTCATGCCGGACAGCTTGTTGTACAGACGGAAGTAGTTTTGGAACGTGGTCGATGCCAGGGTCTGGCTTTCGGCCTGAATGTTCAGGTGCTCTTTGGCCTCGATGGCCTGGTGCAGGCCCTCGGACAGGCGACGACCCGGCATCGTACGGCCCGTGTGCTCGTCGACCAGCAGAATGCCGCCGTCCTGAACGATGTATTCAACGTTGCGATGGAACAGCTTGTGCGCACGCAGACCGGCGTAAACGTGGGTCAGCAGACCCAGGTTGTGCGCCGAGTACAGGCTTTCGCCTTCAGCCAGCAGACCCACTTCGGTCAGCATTTCTTCGATGAACTGGTGGCCGGACTCGTTCAGCTCCACCTGACGGGACTTCTCGTCGATGGTGAAGTGACCCTGCTTGGTGACCTGGCCCTCCACTTCCTCGATGTGCTGTTCGAGCTTCGGGATCAGCTTGTTGATTTCGGTGTACAGCTTGGAGCTGTCTTCGGCCTGACCGGAAATGATCAGCGGCGTACGGGCTTCGTCGATGAGGATCGAGTCCACCTCGTCGATCACGGCAAAGTTCAGCTCGCGCTGGAATTTGTCTTCCAGGCTGAAGGCCATGTTGTCGCGCAGGTAATCGAAACCGAATTCGTTGTTGGTGCCGTACGTGATGTCCGAATTGTAAGCAGCGCGCTTTTCTTCTGGCGGCTGAAATGGCGTGACGACGCCTACGGTCAGGCCGAGGAATTCGTACAACGGACGCATCCAGTTGGCGTCACGACGGGCCAGGTAATCGTTCACGGTTACCACGTGCACGCCCTTGCCGGACAGCGCATTGAGGTACACCGCCAGGGTCGCTACCAGGGTTTTACCTTCACCGGTACGCATCTCGGCGATCATGCCTTCGTGCAGCGTCATGCCGCCGATCAGCTGAACGTCGAAGTGACGCATCCCCATGACGCGTTTACCCGCCTCGCGGCAGACCGCGAAAGCTTCAGGCAGGAGCTTATCGAGGGTCTCACCTTTGGCTATGCGGGCCTTGAACTCTTCGGTCTTGGCGCGCAGTTGCTCGTCCGAAAGGGCCACCATTTGCTCTTCGAAGCTGTTGACGACCTGGACCGTCTTGAGCATGCGCTTCACTTCGCGCTCGTTCTTGCTTCCGAAAAGTTTTTTTAACAAAGGTGCAAACATATCGACAGGATCTTCCACACATAGGGATGGAGGGCGGCCCCGTGAGTCGCCCGTGCAGCCCTCATGGCCGCATGCGAACGAGCATTCTACCCGGAAATGGTGGTGAGGAAAGTGGCGTTATTCCACGATGCTGGCACAGCAATGTTACGGGGCAGAAGTACAATAGGGGCATTTCTTCGGACTTCAACCCATCGAGGGCAGAAGTTTGATTAATGTTTTTTCATGAGGCGCAACAGTGAGCCTCCCTCGGACCCAATGAGTACAGGGGTCACGTCCGGCGTTCTGGTAACATGATGCCGTGTTCCGTCAGGCAACTTCCATGGCATTTCGTCCTTTACCGGCTCGCGCACCGGCCGTTCTGCTGCGCGAAGCCAGGCCACTCAAAGCCATTTTCAACCACGCCCAACGGCTGGCGCATTTGCAGCGCCTGCTCGAAAGTCAGCTGCAACCGGCCGCTCGCCCTCACTGTCATGTGGCTTCGTGGCGCGAAGGCACGCTGCTGCTGGTGGTCACCGACGGGCATTGGGCTACGCGGCTGCGCTATCAGCAAAAACGTCTTCAGCGGCAATTGGTAGCGTTCAAGGAATTCTCAAACCTCACGCGCCTGCAGCTCAAGGTGCAACCCGCGACAATCCATCGGGCTGCCGTTGGCCAATCAAGGGGCATTTCGTCAAACGCCGCCGAAACGATCAGCGAAACGGCTGAGGGCATCAGCGATCCCAAGCTGCGCGCCGCGCTGGAGCGATTGGCGGCGCATGCGCTGCCGAAAGCGCCTGGAAAATCATAAGCGGCGAAAAGCCAGCGTCCGCACCGGCTCTTTCCCGGCTGAAGCCGGTCCTGCCGATACAGAGCCGGCCCTGCCTCGCACACTGTAGGACGGGCTTCAGCGGGGAAGCCGCACTGCCCTTCGACCTTCCATAAAAAAGGCCACCCGAAGGTGGCCTTAAATAATCAAACTAGAAGAAGAGACTGTTTACACTGCCGCAACAGGGCGCATGTAAGAGATCGGTGCGGTACTGGCATCTTCGAAGGTCACGACTTCCCAAGCGTCTTCCTGTGCAATCAATGCACGCAGCAGACGGTTGTTCAGGCCATGCCCCGACTTGAAGCCGTGGTACTCGCCGATCAGGCTGTTGCCCAACAGATACAGGTCACCGATGGCATCCAGGATCTTGTGTTTGACGAATTCGTCCTCATACCGCAGGCCGTCTTCGTTCAACACGCCGTCCTTGTCCACGACGATTGCGTTCTCGACGCTGCCGCCCAGTGCAAGGTTGTGTTTGCGCAGGTATTCGATGTCTTTCATGAAACCGAATGTCCGGGCGCGGCTCACTTCCTTCACGAACGAAGTGCTGGAGAAGTCGACGCTTGCAGTTTGCGTGCGGTTTTTCAGGAACGGGTGGTCGAAATCTATTTCGAAACTCACCTTGAAACCTTCGAACGGCATGAACTTCGCGTATTTTCCGTCTTCCTCAACGCAGACTTCTTTAAGGATGCGGATGAATTTCTTCGGTGCGTCCTGCTCTTCCAGGCCAGCCGACTGAATCAGGAATACGAAGGGACCTGCGCTGCCATCCATGATCGGAACTTCGGAGGCAGAAAGTTCAACGTAGGCGTTATCAATGCCAAGGCCGGCCATGGCCGATAGCAAGTGCTCGACCGTATCGACCTTCACGTCGCCGTTGAACAGCGTCGTGGAGAGCGTGGTGTCGCCGACGTTCAACGCGTGCGCGTTGATCTGGACAACCGGCTCGAGGTCGGTACGGAAAAACACAATGCCAGCGTTCACAGGTGCAGGTTTGAGGGTCAGGTAAACCTTTTCCCCCGAGTGCAGGCCGATACCTGTGGCACGGATAATATTCTTCAGGGTGCGTTGTTTAATCATGGCATTGGCCGCTTCAGCGCATATCGCGAATTAGTATCAACAAAGGCTGGCGATAATAGCAGACCTCGCCTTTGCTGAACACCAATCACCCTTATACCCCTGATAGAACTCATCAATCAGCCTGACGACGCAGGAAGGCTGGAATATCCAGATAATCCAGATCGTCTTGCGGGTTCATTTTCGCCGCGGCTGTCGCGCCTGCGTGAGCTTGATTGCGCATCACGGTTGGACGGTCCAGGTCACGGTAATTCACCGATGGCTGCTCCTGACGGACTGCCTGCTGCTGCACGGGTGCGGCTTGAGCGGTCTGCATGGTGTTGTCGATGACCTTTACAGGCTTCTCGATTTTCGCGCCCAGACCGGTTGCGACCACAGTCACGTGCAGCTCGTCGCGCATGTCCGGATCGATAACGGTACCGACCTTGACCATGGCGTGCTCGGAGGCGAACGCTTCGATGATGCTACCCACGTCGGAGTACTCACCCAGAGACAGGTCAGGACCGGCAGTGATGTTGACCAGAATGCCGCGCGCGCCCTGCAGGTTGACGTCTTCGAGCAGCGGGTTGCGGATGGCCGCTTCGGTCGCTTCACGTGCACGGTTAGGACCGCTTGCAGCGCCGGTGCCCATCATCGCCATGCCCATTTCGGACATCACGGTGCGTACGTCGGCGAAGTCGACGTTGATCATGCCGGGACGCTTGATGATGTCGGAGATACCGCGAACGGCACCGGCCAGTACATCGTCAGCCTTGGCGAATGCCGACAGCAGGCTTGCGTCCTTGCCCAGGATGGTCAGCAGCTTCTCGTTGGGAATGGTGATCAACGAGTCGACGCTTTCGGACAGCGCGCGGATGCCTTCATCGGCGATCTGCATGCGCTTGCGGCCTTCGAACGGGAACGGACGGGTGACCACTGCAACGGTCAGAATGCCCATTTCCTTGGCCACTTCAGCGATGATCGGTGCCGCACCGGTACCGGTACCGCCGCCCATGCCGGTGGTGATGAAGACCATGTTGGTGCCCTGCAGAACTTCTGCAATGCGCTCACGATCTTCCAGTGCCGCCTGACGACCGACTTCAGGGTTCGCACCTGCGCCCAGGCCTTTGGTCACGCCGGTACCCAACTGCAGGATGGTCCGCGCGCCGATGTTTTTCAGAGCTTGAGCATCGGTGTTGGCGCAGATGAACTCGACGCCTTCGATGTTGCTCTTGACCATGTGATTGACTGCGTTGCCGCCGCCACCACCAACGCCGATAACTTTAATTACCGGGCTTTGTGGGATGTTGTCTACGAGCTCGAACATGTTCCCTCTCCTTCAGTTCTCTAGTTTTATGTCGCCTGTTGCCTGCCTACCACTTTTTGAATCTTAGAAATTCCCCTGAACCCAGCGTTTGAGACGCTCGAACACTGGCGCTTTCGGTTCATCGCTATAACTGCTACCGGAGCCGGAAAGGCCGGACAGCGAGATGCCGTCAGACTGCTTTTGCAGTCCGTACAGCAACAGGCCGACGCCGGTGGAGTAAATCGGGTTGCGAACCACGTCCGCGAGCCCCTTGATGCTGTGCGGCACGCCCAGGCGTACCGGCATGTGGAAGATTTCCTCGGCCAGTTCGACCGCGCCTTCCATTTTCGAGGTACCACCGGTCAGCACGATGCCGGCCGGGATCAGGTCTTCGTAGCCACTGCGACGCAGCTCGGCCTGGATCAGGGTGAACAGTTCGTCGTAACGCGGCTCGACCACTTCGGCCAGCGCCTGACGGGACAGTTCACGAGGTGGACGGTCGCCCACGCTTGGCACCTTGATGGTTTCGCCGGCACCGGCCAGCTTGGCCAGCGCGCAGGCGTAACGGATCTTGATTTCTTCGGCGTACTGGGTCGGCGTGCGCAGCGCCATGGCGATGTCGTTGGTGACCTGATCGCCCGCAATCGGGATCACGGCGGTATGACGGATCGCGCCTTCGGTGAAGATTGCGATGTCAGTGGTGCCGCCACCGATGTCGACCAGACAGACGCCCAGCTCTTTCTCGTCATCGGTCAGGACCGAATACGCCGAGGCCAGTTGCTCCAGGATGATGTCGTCGACTTCCAGGCCGCAGCGGCGCACGCACTTCTCGATGTTCTGAGCGGCGTTGACGGCGCAGGTGACCACGTGAACCTTGGCTTCCAGACGTACGCCGGACATGCCCAGAGGTTCGCGAACGCCTTCCTGGTTATCGATCACGTAATCCTGCGGCAGGGTGTGCAGCACGCGCTGGTCAGCCGGAATCGCCACGGCCTGGGCAGCGTCAAGAACGCGCTCCAGGTCGGCGGAGCTGACTTCACGGTCACGAATCGCCACGATGCCGTGGGAGTTCAGGCTGCGAATGTGGTTACCGGCGACGCCGACGAACGCCGAGTGAATGCGGCAACCAGCCATCAACTGCGCTTCTTCCACTGCGCGCTGAATCGATTGCACGGTCGACTCGATGTTCACCACCACGCCCTTCTTGAGGCCGCGCGACGGGTGGGTGCCGATACCGACGATTTCCAGCGTGCCATCAGCCGCGACTTCGCCTACCAGCGCCACCACCTTGGAGGTGCCGATATCCAATCCGACGATCATTTTGCCGCTTTGCACGTTTGCCATGGGTCCTGCCTCTTATCAATTCTTCGCGACGGCGGGTTTGTCCGTCGTTGGCGCTGGCGCCTGCTCGCGCCAACCGACGGCAAGGCCGTTGTTGTAACGCAGGTCGACTCGCGCAATGTTCGTGATCTGTTCTTTAAGCGTTTTTTCGTAGATGGCGATAAAGCGGCGCATCTTCTCAACCAGGTGGTCACGTCCCAGCAGCAGCTCCAGGCCTGGGCCTGCATTGCCTGCGCCGGTGGTCAGGAACCAGCTGCCTCGCTCGCGCAGTTCCAGACGAGCGATGGAGAAGCCCAGCGGGCGCAACATCTGACTCAAGACCTGGTACTGCTGCATCACCTGCTGTTGAGCCCGTTGTGGGCCGAACAACTGCGGAAGGTGTTCGTAGTTCGCCAGCTCGCGCGGCGTAAAAGCCTGGCCCTGGTTGTTCAGTAGGGCCTCGTCGCCCCAGCGCGCAACCGGCAGTTGTTCTTCCAGACGGATGACCACCTGATCCGGCCAGACGCGGCGGACTTCGGCGTGGGCGATCCATGGCATCTGCTCAAGCTCGGTGCGCATGCCGGCCAGATCGATGTTGAAGAAACTGGTCGCCACATACGGCGCAATGCGCTGCTGCACGGCCTGCTGGCTGATGTAGCTCAGGTCGCCCTGAACGTTGATCCGCGAGATCGGCCGGTCGGCGTAGGGCAACAGACGTTGGGCGGCTTCGTAGGTTCCGAAGCCAAACACCACCAGCAGCACTGGCCACATCAGGCTGCGCAGGAAACCGAAGCTCGGCCTGGGCATGCGCGCGGACAGAGGCTCTTTGGCCACCATCCGGCTTGCGCCGCGCGGCACCGGCTTGCGACCGGGAGCTGATTGCTGATGACGAAGCGTCGCGCCGTGCATGATTTACCCTCGCACCTGGACACTGTCGGCCAGAATCGCCAACACCAACTGTTTGAAATCGAGACCGGCAGCTGTCGCGGCCATCGGCACCAGACTGTGATCGGTCATGCCGGGCACGGTGTTGACTTCCAGAAGCCAGAACTTGCCCTCGGAATCCTGCATGACATCGGTGCGTGCCCAGCCGGCAATGCCGACCGCTTCGCACGCACGCGCCGTCAAGGCTTTGAGCTCCTGTTCTTTGCCTGCATCGAGGCCGCATGGAATCCGGTACTGAGTATCGGAAGCCAGGTACTTGGCGTCGTAATCGTAGAAACTGTGGGGAGTGCCCAGGCCGATGGGCGGCAAAACCTGCCCGCGCAGCGTGGCGACGGTGAACTCCGGACCTTGAATCCATTGTTCGACCAACACGTGTGAATCGTAGGCAGTGGCGGCGTTCCATGCGGCGATCAATTCGTCGACGCGGTTCACCTTGGCCATACCGATACTGGAACCTTCATGGGCGGGTTTGACGATCAAAGGAAAGCCCAGTTCCGTCGCGGCAGAAATACAATCCGCTTCACTGCTCAATACCGCATGCCGAGGCGTCGGCAGACCGAGGCTCTGCCACACCTGCTTGGTGCGCAGTTTGTCCATCGCCAGTGCTGAGGCCAGCACGCCGCTGCCGGTGTACGGGATGCCCAGGCATTCGAGCAGGCCCTGCATCGTACCGTCTTCACCGCCACGACCGTGCAATACGATGAACGCCCGGTCGATCTTTTGACTGACCAGCCGTTGCAGGAAATCGTCGCCCACATCGATACCGAACGCATCGACGCCCGCGCTCGTCAGTGCCTGAAGCACTGCATGGCCGGATTTGAGCGAAACCTCCCGTTCCGCGCTCTTGCCACCGAAGAGCACGGCTACGCGACCAAAGCTTTTCGGCTCCAGGGTCGAGAACAGGGAGGATTGCAGGGCGGCTGTCATTTCAGCTTACCTTCGGTTGAGGCCACGATTGCACCCGTGAACAGCGGGCTTTTCAGCAGTTGCGGAGCTAGGCCGCCGATGTCGCCGGCGCCCTGGCACAGCAGGATGTCGCCTGCGCGCAGCAGCGGCTTGACCAAGGGCGCCAGCTCGACGCCGCGCTCGATGTAGATCGGGTCCAGCTGCCCGCGCTGACGGATGCTGTGCGCCAGTTGACGGCTGTCGGCACCGGGAATCGGCTCTTCGCCCGCGGGATAGACTTCCATCAGCAGCAGCACATTGGCGTCGTTCAGCACCTGCACGAAATCGTCGTACAGGTCGCGGGTACGGCTGTAGCGATGCGGCTGGTACACCATGACCAACCGGCGATCCGGCCAGCCACCGCGCACGGCATTGATGACCGCCGCCACTTCACGCGGGTGGTGGCCGTAGTCGTCGACCAGCATCACGTTGCCGCCTTCGACCGGCAACTCGCCGTAGACCTGGAACCGACGCCCCACACCCTGGAAGCCTGACAGGCCCTGAACGATGGCCTCGTCGGTAATGCCTTCGTCAGTGGCGATGGCGATGGTCGCCAGCGAGTTGAGCACGTTATGGTTGCCCGGCATGTTCACCGACACGTCCAAGGGCTCGCGGTCGCGACGCAGCACGGTGAAGTGAGTGCGCATGCCTTCCTGACGCACATTGATGGCGCGCACGTCGGCGTCTTCGTTGAAGCCGTATGTCATGACCGGACGCTTGACCGCCGGCAGGATATCGCGCACGACCGGGTCGTCGGTGCACACCACGGCCAGTCCGTAAAACGGCAGGTTGTGCAGGAATTCGACGAAGGTTTTCTTCAGTTTGTTGAAGTCACCTTCGTAAGTCGCCATGTGATCGGCGTCGATGTTGGTGACCACCGCGACCAGCGGTTGCAGGTGCAGGAAACTGGCGTCGCTTTCGTCGGCTTCGGCGATCAGATAACGGCTGGTGCCAAGCTGAGCGTTGGTCCCGGCAGCGTTCAACCGGCCACCGATCACGAACGTCGGATCAAGACCTCCCGCCGCGAACACCGAAGCGATGAGGCTGGTGGTGGTGGTCTTGCCGTGGGTACCGGCGACGGCGATGCCGTGGCGATAGCGCATCAGCTCGGCGAGCATCTCGGCCCGTGGCACCACGGGGATGCGACGCTCGAGCGCGGTTGCCACTTCCGGGTTGGACGTGTTGACGGCACTGGAAACCACCAGCACGTCGGCGGTCGATGCATTTTCTGCGCGATGGCCGATGAAGATCTGCGCACCGAACGACTCGAGACGCTCGGTGACCGGCGACGCCTTGAGGTCGGAACCTGAAACGTCATAGCCCAGGTTCAACAACACTTCGGCAATCCCGCACATGCCCACGCCGCCGATGCCGACGAAGTGAATGCGACGAATACGGCGCATTTCCGGCTGCGGCATCGCACGTTGATTCTCAACCATGGGCCACCTCCAGACAGACATCGACGACGGTATTGGTGGCGTCCGGCTTGGCCAGCTGGCGTGCCGTGGTGGCCATGCGCTTCAATTGTTCGGGTTGCATCAAAACCTCTTTCAGGCGAGCGGCCATCTCGGCCGCGCCAGTTGTCGCTTGCGGCATCACGAAGGCAGCGCCTTCACGAGCCAGATATTCGGCATTGCGCGACTGGTGATCGTCGATCGCGTGGGGCAGCGGCACCAGCAACGACGGCAACCCGGCGGCAGCCAATTCACTGATGGTCAACGCACCTGCGCGGCACACCACCAGATCCGCCCAGCCATAGGCCTGGGCCATGTCCTTGATGAAGGGGGCGACCTGCGCCTCCACGCCCACCGCGCGATAACGCTCGGAAGTGACTTCATCGTGATTCCTGCCGGCCTGATGAAACACTTCAGGCCGTATTTCAACGGGCACCTGCGCCAGCGCCTCGGGCAGCAACTTGTTCAGCGGTTCGGCGCCAAGGCTTCCGCCCAGTACCAGCAAGCGCGGCTTGCGACCCATCAACGCCTGACGCGGCGTTTCAAAGAACAGTTCGGCACGCACCGGATTGCCGGTGGTGCGACGCTTTGCCGATGCGGCGAACGTCTGCGGAAATGCCTCGCAAACTCGGGCCGCAAAAGACGCCAGGCTGCGGTTGGCGGTCCCGGCAACGGCGTTCTGCTCGTGGATGATCAACGGCACACCTGAAAGCCTGGCTGCCAGCCCGCCGGGTCCCGTCACGTAACCACCGAAGCCGACCACACAAACAGGCTTGAGCTCGCGCACGATCTTGCGCGCCTGCCCCAGCGCCTTGAGCAACATGAAAGGTGCTTTGAGCAGCGACAAGCGCCCCTTGCCGCGCAGCCCCGTGACGTTGATCAGATGCAGCTGCAAGCCGGCCGCAGGCACCAGTTCGTTTTCGATGCCGCGTGGCGTGCCCAGCCAGTGCACGGTGTAACCACGTGCCTGGAATTCACGCGCGCAGGCCAGTGCCGGGAACACGTGTCCGCCCGTGCCGCCCGCCATGATCAACACATTACCGACGGCCATGGGCAGGCTCCTCGGCAAAGTCGCTTTCCTTGAATTCGGCTTCTTCGCTGCCCATGTTGTTGCGCGATTCCCATTCGATGCGCAGCAGCAGCCCGAGGCTTGCGCAGCAGATGATCAGCGAGCTGCCGCCGTAGCTGAGGAATGGCAGGGTCAGGCCCTTGGTCGGCAGCAGGCCGACGTTCACACCGATATTGATCAGAAACTGACCAATCCACAGGAACGCCAGACCGTACGCGGTGTATGCGGCGAAAAACTGCTTGGCGCGCTCTGCCCACATGCCGATGTACATGGCGCGAATACTGACAAACACGAACAGCGCGACCGTCGCCAGCGAACCTACGACACCCAGTTCTTCGGCCAGTACCGAGAACACGAAGTCAGTATGCGCTTCAGGCAGATAGAACTGCTTCTGTACGCTGTTGCCCAGACCGACGCCGAACCACTCGCCACGCCCGAATGCAATCAGTGCCTGGGTCAACTGGTAGCCCGAGCCGAACTGATCGGACCACGGGTCGGTGAAGGTGATCAGACGGGCCATACGATAAGGCTGCGCCTGAACCAGAACGAACACCGCGCCCACCGCCAATGCCACCATCAGGGCGAAGCGGAACAGACCGACGCCGCCCAGGAACAGCATCGCAGCGGCCGATCCCATCATCACGACCGTGGCCCCGAAGTCAGGCTCCATCAGCAACAGACCGGCCATCGGCAGCAGGACGATGAACGGCTTGAAGAAGCCCATCCAGCTCTCGCGAACTTCCTGCTGGCGGCGAATCAGATAGCCGGCAAGGAAAATCACCACGAAGACCTTGGCAATTTCCGAGGGCTGTACGTTGAACATGCCGAAGCCGATCCAGCGCATCGAACCGTTCACCTCGCGGCCGATGCCGGGCACGATCACCATGACCAACAGGCCGAAGGCGCCGATCAGCATCAGCCAGCCAAGGCGCTGCCAGGTCGCGACCGGCACCATCATCGTGGCGACGCACGCGCCGAGCCCCAACACCAGATAGATCAGATGGCGAGTCATCATGTACAGCGCGTTGCCCGATTGCACGGCCGCCACTTCCGACGACGCGGAGGTGATCATCACAAGGCCCAGCCCCAGCAGCGCCAGGCAGCCGGCGAGCATCGGGAAGTCCACATCGACGCCACGACCGCTGATGATCGGCGACGGGTAAGGCTTGATCACGCCAAAGATCATGACAAGTCCCTCGCGGCCCGAGCGAACAGGCGTCCGCGCTCTTCAAAATTCTTGAACATATCCAGGCTTGCACAGGCCGGGGACAGCAATACCGCGTCACCCTCCTGCGCCAGTTCGGCAGCACGTTGCACGGCTTCTTCCAATGTGGTGACGCGTACCAGGGGCACCGAATCGCCGAAGGTCGCGGCGAGCAGTTCAGCGTCGCGCCCCAGCAATACAACAGCCCGACAATGAGTGGCGACCGGGGCTTTCAGCGCAGAGAAATCAGCGCCCTTGCCGTCACCACCGGCGATCAGCACCAGCTTGCCGCTGATGTCCGCGCCCAGGCCTTCGATGGCTGCCAGCGCGGCACCGACGTTAGTGGCCTTGGAGTCGTCGTAGTAACCGACGCCGTTGCGGTCACGCACCCACTGGCAGCGATGCACGAGGCCGGCAAATGTGCGCAGGCTCGACAGCATCGCGTCGAACGGCAGGCCCGCCGCGTGTCCCAGCGCCAGCGCTGCGAGCGCATTGGCCTGATTGTGACTGCCGCGGATTTTCAGCTCACGGACCGGCATCAGGTTGTCGAACTGGAAGGCGAGGTATTTTTCGCCGTTCTCTTCTCGCAGACCAAAGCCGTTGATGTCAGGTTTGTTCAGACCAAAGGTCCAGCAAAGCACGCCTTCGCCGATCAATGGTCGGGACAGCGCGTCCTGACGATTGACCACCACTTGCCGCGCCCCACGGAAAATCCGGTGCTTGGCCAGGTGGTAGGCGGGCAGGCCGCTGTAGCGGTCCATGTGGTCTTCGCTGACGTTCAGGACGGTCGCTACTTCAGCACCCAGATGGTCGGTGGTTTCCAGCTGAAAACTCGACAGCTCCATCACGTACAGGTCGACGTCATCGCTGAGCAGATCCAGCGCAGGTACGCCCAGATTGCCGCCGACAGCCACTCGCTTGCCTGCCGCCGCTGCCATTTCGCCGACCAGGGTGGTCACGGTGCTCTTGGCGTTGGAACCAGTGATCGCGATGATCGGCGCCTTCGCGTTACGCGCGAAGAGTTCGATGTCGCCGGACAACTTCACGCCGCGCATCGCAGCCTGCTGCAGCGCAGGCGTCGCCAATGCCAGGCCGGGGCTGACGTACAGCTCGTCGGCACGGCAGAGGAATTCGACGTCCAGCTCACCACAACGCACTTCCAGTTGCGGGTAGTCACGGCGCAGGGTCGCAAGCTCTGGCGGATTCTCCCGCGTGTCGGCCACAGCAAACGCCACGCCCCGGCTCGCCAGAAAGCGAACCAGGGACATGCCGCTCTTGCCGAGGCCGACAACGATGCGGAAGTGGTCAGAAGCGATCAGTGACACTCGTTCTACCTCAGTTTCAACGTGGCAAGGCCGATCAACACGAGAATCACGGTGATGATCCAGAAACGGACGATCACGCGCGGCTCGGGCCAGCCTTTGAGTTCAAAGTGGTGATGAATCGGCGCCATGCGGAAAACGCGGCGGCCGGTCAATTTAAAGGATGCAACCTGAATGACGACTGACAGGGTCTCCATGACGAAGACGCCGCCCATGATGAACAGGACGATTTCCTGACGGACGATCACGGCGATGGTGCCCAAGGCGGCGCCCAGTGCCAGCGCGCCGACGTCGCCCATGAACACTTGAGCCGGATAGGTGTTGAACCACAGGAAACCCAGACCGGCACCGATCAGCGCGCCACAGAACACAATCAACTCACCTGCGCCCGGCACATAAGGGATCAGCAGGTACTCGGCAAACTTCACGTTACCGGACAGGTAGCAGAAGATTCCCAGTGCGCCGCCAACCATGACCGTCGGCATAATGGCCAGACCATCCAGGCCGTCGGTGAGGTTCACCGCGTTGCTGGACCCGACGATCACGAAATAGGTCAGGATCACGAAGCCGACGCCCAGCGCGATGCTGAAATCCTTGAACATCGGGATCAGCAGCGTGGTCTCGACTGGCGTTTGCGCAGTCATATAAAGGAAGAGCGCAGCGCCCAGGCCAAACACTGACTGCCAGAAGTATTTCCAGCGACTTGGCAGGCCTCTGGAGTTCTTCTCGATGACTTTGCGGTAATCATCGACCCAGCCGATGCCGCCAAAGAGCAACGTCACGATCAGCACGACCCACACATAGCGGTTGGTCAGGTCAGCCCAGAGCAACGTGGAAATGCCGATGGCGGACAGGATCAGCGCCCCGCCCATGGTGGGCGTGCCGGATTTGGACAGGTGCGATTGAGGTCCGTCGTTACGCACGGATTGGCCGATCTGTTTGTGCTGCAGGGCACGGATCATCCATGGGCCCAGGCACAGGGACAGCGACAATGCAGTGAGCACGCCGAGGATCCCGCGCAGGGTCAGGTACTGGAAGACCGCGAAGCCTTTGTAGAACTGTTGCAGATACTCGGCCAGCAGCAGCAGCATTAATGTTTCTCCGCCTTCAAGGGGTAAGTCTCGGTTGCGCAGAGAGCTGCCACGACGTTTTCCATCGCGGCACTGCGGGAACCTTTGATCAGAATGGTTGTGTTTTTATCGTGTTCGGCGCGCAGCGCCTCGATCAGCTCGGCCTGACTCGCAAAATGGCGGGCATCCTGCCCGAAAGCCTCGACGGCATGGGCCATCAGCGGACCGACGGCATACAGTGCGTCGACTTTGCCCGCAGCGTATTGGCCAACGTCGCGGTGGCCTTGCTCGGCCCAGTCGCCCAGTTCGCCGATATCACCGAGGACCAGCACCTTGCGGCCCGGGAATGCGGTCAAGATGTCAGTGGCGGCAGCGACGGACGTCGGGTTGGCGTTATAGGTGTCGTCGATCACGCGAATGCCGTTGGTCGCCAGTTGCGCGACGGTGCGGCCTTTGACCGGCTGCACGTTATTCAGGCCGTCGACGATCCCGGCCAGCGGTACATCCAGCGCGTGCGCGGCAGCGGCAGCGGCCAGCGCATTGGCAACGTTATGTGCGCCCAGCAGGTTCAACTGTACTTGCGCTGAACCGACCGGGCTGTGCAGCGTGAACGTCGGGCAACCGCGAGCGTCGATGCCCAGATCGCTGGCGTAAAAGTCAGCGCTGTTGTCCCGGGTCGAGAAGCTCAGGACCTTGCGGCCTTTGGCGCGGGCGACCCAGATGTCGAACGCTTTGTCGTCACGGTTCAACACCGCGACGCCGCGAGCGTCGAGCCCTTCGATGATTTCACCTTTGGCCTGAACGATCTTCTCTGGCCCGCCGAACTCGCCCACATGGGCGGTGCCGGCGTTGGTCAGCACGCAGACGTGAGGCTTGGTCAGGCTGACGGTGAACGCGATCTCGCCGATTCGCGAGGCACCCAGTTCGATCACCGCAGCGTCGAATTCCGGCGCCAGTTCCAGCAATGTCAGCGGCACGCCCAGTTCGTTATTCAGGTTGCCACGCGTCGCCAGAACCGGGCCACGGGTGCGCAGAATGCTCGCAAGCATTTCCTTGACGGTGGTCTTGCCGCTGGATCCCGTGATCGCCGCCACCGGCTTGTCGATGAAGGCATTGCGGTTCAGCGCACCCATCTGCGCCAGCGCCTTGCGCGTATCGCCGACGATCAGCTGCGGCAGTGAGCAGCCTGGCACTTCGCGCTCGACCAGCGCCCCGACGGCGCCTTTGGCTGCCACCTGATCGAGGTAATCATGACCGTCGAAACGCGGACCGGTGAGGGCAACGAACAGCTGCCCCGGATTGATCGCGCGGCTGTCGATGCTGACGCCGCTGAAGCTGACATCTTCGCCGATGCAACGGGCATCGAGCGGGACCAGCAATTCGCTGAACATAAGTGGCTTAAGCATGTGCAGCCTCCCATGCGTCCAGTGCCTTGGCGGCTTCTTCAAGATCGGAAAACGGATGACGCTGGCCATCGATTTCCTGGTAATCCTCATGCCCCTTGCCTGCCAGCACGATCACATCGGCGGCCTGGGCCTGCTCGATGATCCGGGCGATGGCAGTGGCGCGGCCTGCAACGAAATCGACGTTGTCAGCCGCGCTGAATCCTGCGCGGATGTCGTCGAAAATGCGCATCGCATCTTCAGTGCGCGGGTTGTCGTCGGTGACCAGAACCTTGTCGGCAAGACGCTCGACCACTTCGGCCATCAATGGACGCTTGCCGCGATCGCGATCGCCGCCGCAACCGAACAGGCAGGTCAGTTTGCCTTTGGCGTGAGGCCGCAGGGCCGCGAGGACTTTTTCCAGCGCGTCGGGCGTGTGCGCGTAGTCAACGACCACCAGGGGCCGAGATCCGCCACCCAGACGCTGCATCCGGCCAACCGGTCCTTCAAGACCCGGCAGCACTTTGAGGATGTCGTCCAGCGGGTAGTCCAGCCCCATCAACGCGCCGACCGCGGCGAGCACGTTGCTCAGGTTGAAGCGACCCAGCAGACTGCTGCGCAGCGCATGGTCACCCTGCGGCGTGACGAGCGTCGCGCGTACACCATCGTCATCGAAATGCGCATCGCGGCAGAACAGGTAAGCGCTGCTGTCTTCCTGGCTGTAGGTGATCAGCCGCGAGGCGTGTTGTTCGGCGGCCAGTTGCCGGCCGAATTCGTCATCCAGGTTGATCACGCGGCAACGCAGGTCATTCCACGCGAACAGCTTGGCCTTGGCCGCCGCGTAGGCTTCCATCGTGCCGTGGTAGTCCAGATGATCGCGGGACAGGTTCGTCATCACCGCGACGTCGAACGCCAGCGCAGTCACGCGCCCCTGATCCAGGCCGTGGGACGACACTTCCATGGCGATGGCCTTGGCACCGGCCTTCTTGAGGTCGTAAATGGTCGATTGCACGGAAATCGGATCAGGCGTGGTGTGGATGCCACTGTGCAGTTCACTGTAAAAACCGGTGCCCAGCGTTCCGATGATGCCGCAATGCTGTCCAAGCTGGTCCAGAGCCTGCGCCACCAATTGCGTCACACTGGTTTTTCCGTTAGTGCCGGTCACGCCGACCATGTCCAGGCTACGACTCGGGTCACCATAGAAGCGGCCGGCGATATCGGACAGCTGCGCCGCCAGATTCTTGACCGGAATCATCGGAATGTCCGTGATCGGCAGCACTTTGGCGCCTTCGACTTCGTAGGCGATGGCGGCAGCGCCATGGGCAATGGCGTCGGTGATGTGATCGCGACCGTCGACCTTGAAGCCCGGAATCGCGAGGAACAGATCGCCCGGGCGAACCTTGCGGCTGTCCAGGGTCAGTTCACGGATCAGCAGATCACGATCGCTCTGCGCGAAAATCTTGCTCAGGTTGAAAGACATCAGCCACGTCCTCCCTTGACTGGAACGACGAGCGGGGCCGCGTTGGCCTGTTGTTCCGGCGGAATCGGGCCAAGGTTGTCCGGGCGCACGTTCATCAGACGCAACGTACCGGACATCACTTTGCTGAACACTGGCGCCGACACCAGACCACCGAAGTAGCCGCCTTTGCTTGGCTCGTCGATGACCACGACGATCGCGTACCGCGGATTGCTCATCGGACCGAAGCCTGCGAACAGCGAACGGTAGGAGTTTTCGGCGTAGCCCTTGGTGCCCACGGAAGTCTTGCGCGCGGTACCCGACTTGCCGGCAACGTGATACGACGGCACCCGCGCACGATAGACGCCGCGTGGATCCTCGATCACCTGCTGCAGCATGCCCTGCAGGGTTTTGGCCGTGGTTTCCGGAATCGCCTGAACCGAATCCGACGGCTTGTCGGTCTTCAGAATAGTCAGCGGAACAATCTTGCCGTTGTTCGCCAGCGCCGAGTAAGCGTGTACCAGTTGCAATGCGGTCACCGACAACCCGTAGCCGTAGGACAGGGTCGCGGTTTCCGCCTTGCGCCACTCGCGGTAGTTCGGCAGGTTACCGACGCGCTCGCCCGGGAAGCCCAGACCGGTGTACTGTCCGAGTCCGACACGCTGCATGGCACGGAAGATGGCTTCGCCGCCCACATCGAACGCCACCTTGCTCATCCCCACGTTACTGGAGTTGATCAGGATGCCGGTCAGGTCGAGGATCGGGCCTTCGGTCTTGGTTACGTCACGAATGGTGTATTTGCCGATCTGCAGCGTGCCCGGATACACCTCGACCTTGTCGCTGGGCTTCCAGCGACCGCTGTCCAGTGCCGCTGTCATCGAAATCGGTTTCATGGTCGAGCCCGGCTCGAACACGTCAATGATCGCGCGGTTACGCATTGCCGCGGGCACCATGGTGCGGCGGTTGTTCGGGTTGTAGGTCGGCTGGTTGACCATCGCCAACACCTCGCCGGTCTTCACATCCATGATCACCAGGCTACCGGCCTTGGCGTCGTTTTCCTGAATGGCGTTGCGCAACTCGCGGGTCGCCAGGTATTGCAGGCGCAGATCAATAGACAAAGCCAAGGTCTTCCCGGCCTTGGCGTTTTTCTTCACTTGCAGGTCCTTGATCAACCTGCCGCGCCGATCCTTGATGACTTGCCGTTTGCCCGGCACCCCGGCGAGCCAGTCGTCGTAGGCGAGTTCGACACCTTCCCGGCCATGATCGTCCAGATCGGTGAAGCCGACCATGTGAGCAGTAACATCGCCTGCAGGATAGAAGCGACGGAATTCTTCCTTGCCGTAAACGCCCGGGACTTTCAGGTCGAGCACCGACTGGCCCTGCTCCGGTGTGAGACCCCGGACCAGATAAATGAATTCTTTGGTGGCCTGTTCGTTCAGGCGGTCGGTCAGCGACTTGGGGTCCTGTCCAAGCGCCTGGGCCAGCAAGCCCCACTTGCTCTTGTCGGCCTGCATTTCCGAAGGGTTGGCCCAGATGGTGGTCACCGGCGTACTCACGGCGAGCGGCTCGCCGTTGCGGTCGGTGATCAGGCCACGGTGTGCCGGAATCGAAACAGTACGCAGGCTGCGCGCATCGCCCTGCTCTATGAGGAAGCGATGATCGATGACTTGCAGGTCGACGATGCGGTAGGAAATCGCCAGCACCATGACCGACAGCAGGCCGACCACGACGCGGAACCGCCACGGGTAGAGAGCCCCTTCGAGTTTCATCATGGCGACACCATCCGGATGTCGGCAGCGTTAGGGATGCGCATCTTGAGCTGATCCGTGGCCAGCGCTTCGATACGGCTGTGCGCGGTCCAGGTGCTTTGCTCCAGAATCAACCGGCCCCACTCGGCCTGCGCCTTGTCGCGCACGCTCAGTTCAGCGTACAGCGAGTTGAGTAACTGACGGTTCCAGTGCGCGCTGTAGGAAACAGCGATCGCGGAAACCAGAACGGCGACGAACAGCAGCAGCATGAAGAAGCTGCCGCCCGGCAACGGCTTGAAGAATACGCGGCTCACCGTAGTTTCTCCGCAACACGCATCACTGCGCTGCGCGAGCGCGGGTTGGCACGTGTTTCTTCCTCGGAAGCGAACTGCGCCTTGCCGATCAACTTGATGCGCGGCTCGAAAGCCTGATGACGAATCGGCAGGTTGCGCGGCATGTTGTCCGCCTCACCTTTCACCAGTTTGCGCATGAACAGCTTGACGATGCGGTCTTCCAGCGAATGGAAACTGATCACGACCAGGCGTCCGCCCACCTCGAGCGCGTCGAGTGCCGCGTCGAGGCCGGCTTCAAGGTCGCCGAGTTCGTTATTGACGTGAATCCGCAGCCCCTGAAACGCGCGCGTTGCAGGGTTCTTGCCCTTTTCCCAGGCTGGATTGGCCACTTTCAGCACTTCGGCCAGATCGGCGGTGCGCTCGAAGGGCTGGGTTTCGCGACGAGCCACGACAGCGCCTGCCATGCGCTTGGCAAAACGCTCTTCGCCGTATTCCTTGAAAACGCGGGCGATCTCATCGGCGGGCGCGCTGTTGACGAACTCCGCAGCACTGATGCCACGGGTCGGATCCATGCGCATGTCCAGCGGGCCGTCATTCATGAAACTGAAACCGCGCTCGGCGTCGTCGAGTTGAGGCGAGGAAACGCCCAGGTCCAGCAGAATGCCGCTGACGTTCCCCGCAACGCCGCGTTCCAGAGCCTCGGCGCCCAATTCGGCAAAACTGCGCTGCACAATGACAAAGCGGCCGTCTTCGGCCGCCAGCGTTTGCCCTGTGGCAATCGCTTGAGGATCTTTATCGAATCCGAGAAGTCGGCCATCCGGCCCCAGGTGCTGCAATATAAGACGGCTGTGTCCACCGCGCCCGAAAGTGCCATCCATATAGCAGCCATCCGCGCGCACCGCGAGAGCCTCGACGGCTTCTTCGAGCAGTACGGTGATGTGGGTAAAGCCGCTATTCGTAGTCACAGGATCAAATCACGCAGTTCATCAGGCATCGCGCCCGGTTTTTGAATGGCCGCGAGGTCCGCATCAGCAAGTGCGTTCCAGGCGTCCTCATCCCACAATTGAAACTTGTTCAGCTGGCCTACCAGCATCACTCGCTTATCGAGCTTGGCGTACTCACGCAAACGGGGTGGCACAAGAAAACGGCCGCTGCCGTCCAGTTCCAGGTCAACCGCATTCCCGATCAACAGCCGCTGCAGACGACGGTTCTCTTCACGGAATGTGGCGAGCTCACGCAACTTGGCTTCGATCAATTCCCATTCCGGAAGCGGATAGATGCACAAGCATGGGTCGACAGTATCAATGGTTACGATCAACTGGCCGGCGCTACGCGAATCGAGCTCGTCACGGTACCGGCTCGGCATAGCGAGACGGCCCTTTGCGTCGAGATTGATTGCGTTTGCACCACGGAACACAGGCGCGATCTCCGAATATTATCTTTTTGCGCTCAAAAAACCCACTTCACGCCACTTTCCGCCACTCGCGCACACTATAGGAATGCGCCCACCACACCGTCAAGGCGACTTCTTAAGGAAAACCCTTACAGGACGGAGATTTAGGAGAGGTTATGCAGGAGTTTTAAAAAAAATCGGACAGTTCCTACGGATAATTCCGAGGATGAACAGAACGTTCAGCGCAGAACTTAAAGTGATTTATGAGGTTTAAGATTTTTTTGGCATTAAGCGGAGGGAGAAACGGTACAAACGAGGGGAGAAAAAAGGTGGAGAGTCGATCTGTAAGCCGGGTTCTGTCGAGGACAGTCATTCCTCTACGATGGCCATCACTGGACATCTTTAGCAACCTACCCGGTTCCAGCGCGGGCCACGCCTTGGAACCCTATTTGGTCTTGCTCCGAGTGGGGTTTACCTAGCCACGAACTGTTGCCAGACGTGCGGTGCGCTCTTACCGCACCTTTTCACCCTTACCGGCACCGAAGTGCTTAGGCGGTTATTTTCTGTGGCACTTTCCGTAGGCTCGCGCCCCCCAGGCGTTACCTGGCACTCCGCCCTATGGAGCCCGGACTTTCCTCCCCCCTTCATTGCGGAACAATGAAAGGCAGCGACTGTCCAATCGACTCTCCGCCGCCAAGGGTAATGGCAGGACGCTTCGAGAACAAGCTTTAATAAGCCGCTCAGCCGTTTGTCAGACAAGTCGACGAGCGTGGTTTACTCGCTTTTCTGCTTCTCCAGCGCTACCTGATACAGCAGGTTCTTGCGCACGCCGGTAATCTCCGCCGCCACTGCAGCCGCACGCTTGAGCGGCATCTCCTGCAACAGCAGATCAAGCACACGCCGCGCCTCGGCACCAATGACGTCCTCGCCCTGCGGCTCACTCCACCCCGACACGAGCACAACGCATTCACCGCGCTGCTGATTGCTGTCACCTTCAACGAAGGCCCGCAATTCACCCAGCGGCAGCCCTTTGAGGGTTTCGAACGTCTTGGTCAGCTCTCGACCCAGCACGGCAGGCCGCTCGGCGCCGAAAATGACTTCCATGTCCTGCAGGCACTCAAGAATCCGGTGGGGCGCCTCATAGAAGATCAGCGTACGAGGCTCCTCCTTTAAAAGCTCGAGACGCGATTTGCGCCCCACTGATTTGGCGGGCAGAAAACCTTCGAAAATGAAACGATCGGACGGCAGCCCTGCCGCCGACAAGGCTGCGATCAAGGCACAGGCGCCTGGCACCGGCACGACTTGGATACCCGCTGCCCTGGCCTGACGCACCAGGTGATAACCCGGATCGGAAATCAGCGGTGTGCCTGCGTCGGAGATCAGCGCGACATCGTCCCCGGCCAGCAGACGCGTGATAAAACGACTGCCTTCATCACGCTCATTGTGCTCATGGCATGCAGCCAGCGGAGTGGCGATGCCGAAATGCTGCATCAACCTTAATGAATGACGAGTATCCTCGGCAGCGATCAGTGCAACGTCACGAAGCACTTTCAGCGCGCGCACGCTCATGTCGTCCAGGTTGCCGATCGGCGTGGCCACCACATAAAGCGAGCCCGTAGTGGAATTCGAAGCACCCGGAGCAGTCAAAGCGCACACCTCATGTTGTGTAGAAAGCCTGCATTGTACAGCCTCTGGCCAGGACAATCGGGCGCAGCGAACAGGGATAATGAAAAATGGACGCAAAGATTCGCTCACACACCGGCACGATGCCGCGGATGGGAACCCTGCCGACCGAGGCACGCCCTTGCGTCCCAGGGCGACCCATATCGCAGCTTTGACGCCTTCAACGTCGCGCCCCGGCCAGTGCTTGGGTACAATTCCACGCTTATTTGCTCGAGTATCAGGAACATATACATGATCGCTTGCCTGCGGCTGTTCTCTGCCCTCTGCCTGGCTGCCTTGTTGGCGGCTTGCGCCGGTTCGCCCTCCTCCAGTCTTGGCGAACTGCCACGCACCACTGACGCCAGCATCGAGCAGTTGCTCGAACAAGCTTCGACGGCGAAAACGCCTGATCAGGCTGCCCTGCTGAAACTGACCGCCGCGGATCTGGCTGCTCGCCAGAACAACCCAAGTCGCGCTGCCAGCATTCTTGAGCAAGTGCAGATGGATCAGCTCAAGACCGACAAGCAGATCTACGCCAGCACTCTCTCGGCCGAACTCGCGCTGGGACGCAGTCAGCCAAAAGCCGCGCTGACTGCGCTGAATCATCCGAGCCTGCAGCACCTGGGTGAAATGCCGGTCGATCTGCAGACCCGCACCCATACCGTCCGCGCCCGCGCTCTGGAAGCCGACGGCCAGACGCTGGCCGCCGCGAGCGAGCGCGTCTTCATGGGCCCGTTGCTCCAAGGCGACGCGCTGAGCGCTAACAACGACGCGATCTGGACGCTGGTCGCGGCCTTGCCGCCCGAGCAATTGCAGAGCACCGCCAACGACGACATGGGCGGCTGGCTGAGCTTGGCCCGCGCGGTCAAAGGCGCAGGCACGCTGGAACAGCAACAGGCCGCCATCGATAACTGGAAAGCACAGAACCCGCAGCATCCGGCCGCGCGGCAGTTGCCTTCAGCCCTGGCTCAATTGCGCGAACTGAAAAGCCAGCCACTGACCAAAATTGCCCTGCTGCTTCCACAGGACGGTCCGCTCGCTTCGGTCGCTCGCGCACTGCGTGATGGCTTCATGGCGGCTCATTATCAGGCGCAGCAAGCTGGCCAGACGCCGCCCGCCATCGAGGTGTTCGACAGCTCCCGCATAACGTCCATGGACGCTTTTTATGCACAGGCCAAGGCCGCAGGCGTTCAGTTGGTGGTGGGCCCGCTGGAGAAACCACTGGTCAAACAGCTGAGCACTCATCAGCAACTGCCGATCACGACCCTCGCGCTGAACTACAGCGACACCACCGCACAGGGGCCTGCCGAGCTGTTCCAGTTCGGTCTGGCGGCCGAAGACGAAGCGCGGGAAGTCGCACGCCGCGCCTGGGCCGATGGTAAACGCAGCGCTGTCGCCATGGTGCCGAAAGGCGAATGGGGCGATCGCGTGCTCGAAGCGTTCCGCCAAAGCTGGCAGGCCAAAGGCGGCACGCTGCTGGGTGTGGAGCGCATCGATCAGCCGGTGGCGCTGGCCCAGCAAGTCGCCGATCTGTTCCAGTTGCGCAACAGCGAAGGCCGCGCTCAGCGACTGCAGAGCACAACGGGCGCGCAGATGGCCGCTCAGCCGAGCCGCCGCCAGGACGTGGACTTCATGTTCCTCGCCGCAACGCCGCAGCAGGCTCAGCAGATCAAGCCGACCATGGTCTTCCAGTACGCAGGTGACGTGCCGGTCTACGCGACTTCGCACTTGTTCACCAACAGCGGCGACCAGGCGATGTACAACGACCTGGCTGGCGTGCGCTTCTGCGAAACGCCTTGGCTGCTCAATGCTGCCGACCCGCTGCGCCAGCAAGTCACCACGCAGTGGCCTCAGGCTGGCGGCAGCCTGGGTCGCCTGTACGCCATGGGCATCGACGCCTATCGTCTGGCGCCACGCCTGACCCAACTGAAAACACTGCCCGACACCCGCATCGACGGCCTCTCCGGCAGCCTGGCGATCGGCCAGGGCCAGCGCATCGAGCGTCAACTGCCATGGGCCGAATTTGTCGATGGCAAGGTTCAGCGTCTGCCGGACACCGCTCCTTGACCCTTGGCAACACCCGACGGACCGCAGGGCGCGAGGCCGAAGCCTACGCCCTGCGACATCTTAAGCAGCACGGTTTGCAACTGATCACGCAGAACTGGTTGTGCAGGCGCGGCGAGCTTGATCTGGTCATGCTCGACGGCGATACAGTAGTATTCGTCGAAGTTCGTTATCGTCGCCATGCAGGTTGGGGTGGTGCGCTGGAAAGCGTGGACTTTCGCAAGCAGGAAAAGCTCACCCTGGCCGCCCAGTCGTTTCTGCAAAGCGAGTCGAAGTGGGCCGATTCACCCTGCCGTTTCGACGTCGTGGCGATCAATGGCGATCCGGGAACAGCACCCGCACTGAACTGGCTGAAGAATGCCTTCGATAGCTGAACGGCCCACGCCAGAGCGTCAATGCATCCGTTCATAGCCAAGCGTGCCGATGATTCCATACCGTTTTTTTTGCTCTTTGCTTTGCGGGCTGCACAGTTTTGTGCCGGGAAGCCGATGACACACTTCAAACGTCACCCGACCCGCTGCCCCTATTAAGGTTTACATAGATGGACATGCAATCCCGAATTCGCCAGCTTTTTCAGGCCAGCATCGACACCAAGCAGCAGGCGATGGACGTTCTTGCACCTTACATCGAGCAAGCCAGCCAGGTAATGGTCAATGCGCTGCTCAACGAAGGCAAAATGCTCGCTTGCGGCAATGGCGGATCCGCTGGCGACGCGCAGCACTTTTCGTCGGAGTTGCTCAACCGGTTCGAGCGCGAACGTCCGAGCCTGCCGGCCATCGCGCTGACCACCGACACGTCGACGATCACCTCGATCGCCAACGATTACAGTTACAACGAAGTCTTTTCCAAACAGATCCGCGCGCTGGGTCAACCTGGTGACGTGCTGCTGGCAATCTCAACCAGCGGCAATTCGGCGAACATCATTCAGGCCATCCAGGCCGCACATGATCGTGAAATGATTGTCGTAGCCCTGACCGGTCGCGACGGCGGCGATGTCGCCTCGCTGCTGCTGCCCGAAGACGTCGAAATCCGCGTCCCGGCCAAGGTCACCGCACGTATTCAGGAAGTCCACCTGCTGGCGATCCATTGCCTCTGCGATTTGATCGACAGCCAATTGTTCGGGAGTGAAGAATGATATCCAAACGCCTCTGCCTGCTGGGTCTGACGCTCTGCCTGGGCGTCAGCGGATGCAGCTCTGTGGTCAACGCCAGCCGTGAAGCGCCCATCGATGATGATCGTGGCACCCGCACCCTCGGCAGCAAGATCGACGATTCGCTGATCGAGACCAAAGTCTCGGTGAACATCGCCAAGGCCAGCCCTGATCTGGACAACAACTCGCACATCGTCGTTACCAGCTTCAACGGCGTGGTCCTGTTGGCCGGCCAGACGCCTCGGGCCGACCTCAAGCAACTGGCCGAACAGACCGCCAGCCAGGTGCAGAAGGTCAAGAAAGTCGACAACGAGCTGCAGGTCATCGCGCCCTCCTCGCTGCTGGCCCGCAGCAACGACGCCTGGCTGACCAGCAAGATCAAGGCCGAAATGCTGACTGACAGCGCGATCCCGGGTTCGCGAATCAAAGTGGTGACCGAGAACGGCATTGTCTACCTGCTGGGCCTGCTCACTCAGGCTGAAGCCAATCGCGCGACCAATCTGGTGCAAGGCGTGGCCGGCGTGCAGAAGATCGTGAAGCTGTTCGAGTACATCGACTGATTCATACCTCTGTAGGAGCGCGCTTGCCCGCGCTTGCTGTCTGAAGTAACGGATCGGTCACTGCCCCAATACCCTCGTGAGCAAGCGCGCTCCTGCCGCTTCAATCGATACGCAATAAAAAAGGCGATCCCTCGGGATCGCCTTTTTTCGTTGCAGCGCAGTCGTTATTTGACCACTTTCAAACTCGGCCGACCGGTCGGACGTGGTGGTTCGTCATCCGGTGGCGGCATGTCGTCATCGACATCCAGGTCTTCGTCGTCATCCACGGCAGGCTCGAGATCGAACACCATGCCCTGGCCATTCTCGCGGGCGTAAATCCCCATGACGGCCGAGACAGGGACGTACAGGCTGTGGGGAACACCGCCGAAACGGCCTTCGAAACTCACTGCGTCGTTGTCCATGTGCAAATGGCGTACGGCGCTTGGCGAAATGTTCAGAACGATCTGGCCATCATTGGCGAAGCCTTGAGGGACTTGTACCGCCGGGTATTCGGCGTTGACCAGAATGTGCGGCGTGCAATCGTTATCTACGATCCACTCATAAAGAGCGCGGATCAGATAGGGGCGACTGGAGTTCATCAAACGGCTCCTTAGGCCTTAGCGCATGTCACGTTCGGCGGCAGACAGACTTGCCTGGAAGGCCTCACGCGCAAACTGGCGCTCCATATAATCAAGCAGCGGCTTGGCGGGCCGCGGCAATTCGATACCCAGAATCGGCAGGCGCCAGAGTATGGGCAATAGACAGCAGTCGACCAGACTTTGCTCGTCGCTGAGGAAAAAAGGCTTCTCAGCGAACAGCGGCGAAACGCCGGTCAGACTTTCACGCAGCTCCTTGCGCGACTGGGCCCGGACAGCTTCTTTGCTGCGCGGATCCAGAATCACATCCACCAGCGCGCACCAGTCACGCTGAATCCTGTGGATCAGCAAACGGCTGTTGGCGCGTGCGACCGGATAAACCGGGAGCAGAGGCGGATGCGGATAACGCTCATCCAGGTATTCCATCACCACCGTCGACTCGTACAACGCCAGGTCGCGATCAACCAGGGTCGGCACGCTGCCGTACGGATTCACCTCGATCAGTTTGGCCGGATGACGACCTTCTACAACATCAATGATCTCGGCGCTGACACCTTTCTCGGCGAGCACGATGCGCACGCGATGGGAATAGTGGTCGGCGGGGTCGGAGTAACAGGCCAACCGGTTGGTCACGCCCATGGCGATCCTCCTCGCTTGTTTAATATTCAAAAACAGAAAAAACGAACGCGCCCCGAAGGCGCCTCCGGCAACATCCACAGTGGCAGGTGTCCGTCGCGGGCGACAAGATAGCTCATTTACTCAAAGTAAATTCTGCAATCTTTCGCCCGCCACTATACCTGCTCTGCGTGCATTACCCGAACGAGGCTCAACGGAGCGCGTTCTGCGTCAGCGACACCCATCTTCGATCAGTGCACATCCTTCCAGTATTCGCGCTTGAGCAAGTACGCAAATATGAACAGGACCGCCAGATAGAGCAGCACGTAAGTGCCGATTCTTTGATGTTGCAGTTTCACCGGATTCGCCGAGTAGGCGAGGAACGTCACCAGATTCTTGATCTTCTGATCGAATTGCTCTTCGGTCAGCGTGCCCGTCTTGGGTAAGACGGTCAGCTGATCACACGCCTCATGAGTCAACGGCGACCCAGTCAGTGGGTCGTACTGCTTCTTGCCGTCCTCGACCAGTTGCACCTGCTTGCAGCCAATCACCTGACGGCCCTGCAATCCCACAAGCACATTAGGCATGCCGACATTGGGGAACACTTTGTTATTGACGCCCCAAGGCCGCGCGGGATCTTCGTAGAACGAGCGCAGATACCCGTAAAGCCAGTCGGTGCCGCGCACCCGTGCCACCAGGGTCAGATCCGGCGGCGCGGCGCCGAACCACACTTTGGCGTCCGCAGGCTGCATGCCGGAACTCATGTGATCGCCGATCTTGGCGCCCGTGAAGACCAGTTTTTCCAGCATCAGCTCATGAGGAATGCCCAAGTCGTCGGCCACTCGCTCGTAACGCTGGAATTTGGCGCCGTGACAGCCCATGCAATAGTTGACGAAGGTCCGGGCTCCGTCCTGCATGGCGACCTTGTCGGCGACATCGATATCGACGCTTTCCAACTCCGGGCCGCCGTGTTCGTCAGCGAAAGACAGGACAGGGAGCGCAGCCAGCAACAAAACAGCCAGTAGCTTTTTCATCACCCAGTCACCCTTTCCGGAACCGGTTTCGTCTTCTCCATGCGCGTGTAGAACGGCATCAGGATGAAGTAGGCGAAGTACACGAACGTACACACCTGCGACAGCAACGCACGCCCCGGGCTGGGCGGCAGCACACCCAGAATCCCGAGAATCACGAAGGCCACACAAAACAGCAGCAACCAGATCCGGCTCAGCCATCCCTTGTATCGCATGGATTTCACCGGGCTGCGATCCAGCCACGGCAAGACGAACAGCACAGCGATGGCGGCGCCCATGGCCATGACACCCAGAAGCTTGTCGGGAATCGCTCGCAAGATCGCGTAGAACGGCGTGAAGTACCAGACCGGCGCAATGTGTTCCGGTGTCTTGAAGGCGTTCGCCTGCTCGAAGTTAGGCTTCTCGAGGAAGTAGCCACCCATCTCGGGGAAGAAGAATACGACTGAGCAAAAAATGAACAGGAACACCACCACACCGACGATATCCTTCACGGTGTAGTACGGATGGAACGCGATGCCGTCCAGGGGCTTGCCGTTTTCGTCCTTGTATTTCTTGATGTCCACGCCGTCCGGATTGTTGGAGCCGACCTCGTGCAGCGCCAGCACGTGCAGCACCACAAGCCCCAGGATGACAATGGGCAGTGCAACGACGTGAAGCGCAAAGAATCGGTTGAGCGTGATGCCCGAGATCAGATAATCGCCGCGGATCCATTGGGTCAGGTCGTTGCCAATGACCGGAATCGCGCCGAACAGCGAAATGATCACCTGTGCGCCCCAGTATGACATCTGGCCCCACGGCAACAGGTAGCCCATGAAGGCCTCAGCCATCAGCGCCAGATAGATGAGCATGCCGAAGATCCAGACCAGCTCCCGCGGCTTCTGATACGACCCGTAAAGCAACCCGCGGAACATGTGCAGGTAGACGACGATAAAGAACGCCGATGCGCCCGTGGAGTGCAGCAGGCGCAAAATGGAGCCGTATTCGACGTCGCGCATGATGTACTCGACGGATGCAAACGCTTCCTCCGCCGACGGGGTGTAGCTCATCGTCAACCAGACCCCGGTGACGATCTGATTCACCAGCACCAGCAGCGCCAGCGAGCCGAAAAAGTAGAAGAAGTTGAAATTCTTCGGGGCGTAATACTTGCTGAGATGGTCTTCCCACAGGGAGGTCGCGGGGAAGCGCGCATCGATCCAGTCCATGAACTTGCTCATTACGCTTTCTCCTGATCGACACCAATGACGATGATTGAGTCCGACTCGTAGGAATGCGGCGGCACTGGCAGATTCAGGGGTGCAGGTTGCGCCTTGTAGACGCGCCCGGCCAGGTCGTAATGGGAGCCGTGACAAGGACAGAAATAACCACCAACCCAGTCCTTGCCCAAATCGGCCGGAGCGACCTCAGGGCGAAAGGTGGGCGAGCATCCCAAGTGAGTGCAGATGCCGATCAATAACAGCATTTCGGGCTTGATCGACCGGACGACAGGGTCGACGTAAGCAGGCTGAGTGGAGTTTTTGGATTCAGGATCAGAAAGCTGGCCGGCAATCTTGCCCAGATTGGAGAGGATTTCCGGCGTGCGGTGCACGATGAAGACCGGCTGCCCGCGCCACTCGGCAATCATCTGCTGGCCGGGCTCTATCTTGCTGATGTTGACCTTCACGGGAGCGCCTGCGGCTTTGGCTTTGGCGCTGGGAAACCATGACCCCACGAACGGGACCGCAGCTCCAACCGCTCCTGCTGCGCCTACCACAGACGTGGCTGCGACAAGGAAGCGACGCCGGCCTGCATTCACGCCGTCATTGCTCATTGCGTCCTCTCCCATCAGCTTTTCGAAAACCCGCTTGGCCGGGTTTCTTTTGGAATTATTGTTCTAGCTGTCAAAAAAACCCGCCGAATGGTAAGTAAAAAGCCCTCCTGGCTGCAAGGGAGTTACCGTTTGGCTAAATCAGGGAGCCTTGTAGATCGCGGCGTCCACGGATGAGTCGTGTTGTCACAGACAATAATAGACGCCCATAAAAAAACGCCCAGTTCCAAGCGGAAACTGAGCGTTCTTTTTGAACGAAAAGCGAATTAACGCTTCGAGTACTGCGGACGCTTACGCGCTTTACGCAGACCGACTTTCTTACGTTCAACTTCGCGAGCGTCGCGAGTGACGTAGCCTGCTTTGCGCAGAGCGCTACGCAGAGTTTCGTCGTATTGCATCAGAGCGCGGGTGATACCGTGGCGGATTGCGCCAGCTTGACCACTCACACCACCGCCGATGACAGTGACGTAGATGTCGAATTTTTCGACAGTCTCGGTCAGTTCCAGCGGCTGGCGAACTACCATGCGGGCAGTTTCACGGCCGAAGAACGTGTCCAGGGAACGGTTGTTGATGGAGATGTTACCGGTGCCCGGACGCAGGAAAACGCGTGCGGTTGCGGTCTTGCGACGGCCAGTGCCGTAATTTTGAGTCGCCGACATAATGAACTATTCCGTTAAAACTTCAGTTCTTGGGGCTGCTGAGCAGTATGAGGGTGTGCAGCGCCCGCATAGACTTTCAGCTTACGATACATGTCGCGACCCAGCGGGTTCTTAGGCAGCATGCCTTTGACCGCGGTCTCGATCACGCGCTCAGGAGCTTTGGCGATCAGCTTTTCAAAGTTGATCGACTTGATCCCGCCCGGGAAACCGGAGTGAGAGTAGTAGATCTTGTCGGAGGTCTTGGCACCGGTGACACGGATTTGCTCAGCGTTGATCACGACGATGTAGTCGCCAGTGTCGACGTGCGGAGTGTATTCCGGCTTGTGCTTGCCACGCAGACGGCTCGCGATTTCGGTGGCCAAACGACCCAGGGTCTGGCCAGCAGCGTCGACGACGAACCAGTCGCGCTTTACTGTTTCCGGTTTAGCGGTAAAAGTTTTCATTCTTTATAGCCTCAAAGGCCGCCCTGAAAAATAGACGGCGGAGCATACTCATTAGTACGGTCTTTGACAAGTCAAAGGCCGCCGGGCACGAACGCTATAGGGGGCTCGGGTCAGCGCGTTCGATCGCAGCGGTGTCTTGTGGCGCGGGGCATCACTCCCACGACAAAGAGACGCGGAATTATGCAGATTGCGAAAAAAATTTCAACCTGCTTTTATGGCTCTTTTCAAAAGGAGAGCCAGATGGACTATCGCAAACTGGGTAGAACCGACCTCAACGTCAGCGCAATCTGCCTGGGTACCATGACCTGGGGCGAGCAGAACAGCGAGTCCGAGGCCTTCGCCCAGATCGAACGCGCCAAGGCGGCGGGGATCAATTTCATGGATACGGCCGAGATGTATCCGGTCCCGCCGAAAAAAGAAACCTACGCCAGCACTGAGACCATTATCGGCAACTGGTTCAAGAAATCGGGCGATCGCGCCGACTGGATCCTCGCCAGCAAGATCGCCGGACCGGGCAACGGCATCGATTACGTGCGTGACGGTCATCTGAAATTCAACCGCGACCACATCGTCGCCGCGGTCGACGCCAGCCTCAAGCGCCTGCAGACCGACTACATCGATCTCTATCAATTGCACTGGCCGGAACGCAGCACCAACTTCTTCGGCAAGCTGGGCTATACCCACAGCGACGAACACTTCACACCGTTGCTCGAAGTGCTCGAAGCGCTGGATGAACAGGTCAAGGCCGGCAAAATCCGTCACGCGGGGCTGTCCAACGAGACGCCGTGGGGCGCCATGACCTTTCTGGCCGAATCCCGCGCCCACAACCTGACCCGGCCGGTGTCGATTCAGAACCCTTACAACCTGCTCAACCGCAGCTTTGAAGTCGGTCTGGCCGAAGTCGCCATTCGCGAACAATGCGGCCTGCTGGCTTACTCGCCGATGGCGTTCGGCATGCTGTCTGGCAAGTACGAAAACGGCGCGCGTCCGGCCAAAGGTCGTCTGAGCCTGTACAGCCGCTTCACGCGTTATTTCAACCCACAGTCGGAAGCCGCGTGCGCTCGCTACGTGGCACTGGCACGCGAGCACGGCCTTGATCCGGCGCAAATGGCGCTGGCGTTCGTCACGGGCCGTTCGTTCGTGACCAGCAACATCATCGGTGCCACCACGCTCGAACAGCTGGAGAGCAATCTGGCCAGCGCCGAGCTGGTGTTGTCTGAGGAAGTGCTGGCGGGGATCGAAGCGATTCACAAGGATCAGCCCAACCCTGCGCCGTGAATCGATACATCGGCTTGTCCTGATTTAACGGGTTAGCCAGCACGTGTGGGAGTGAGCTTGCTCACGAAGGCATTGCGTCAGTCACCATTGCTGTGACAGAACCGCCGCTTTCGTGAGCAAGCTCACTCCCACAGTGTTTATGCCCCCTCCCTACAGCGAGCGCGCAATGATCTCCTTCATGATTTCGTTGGTTCCCGCATAAATTCTCTGCACCCGCGCGTCTGCCCAGGCACGTGCGATCGGGTACGCCCACATGAAGCCGTAGCCGCCGTGCAACTGCACGCACTCGTCGAGCACCTTGCATTGCAGGTCGGTTGACCAATACTTGGCCATCGCGGCAGTGGGCACATCCAGCTTGCCCTCCAGATGCAGCTCCAGACACCGGTCAATGAACGTGCGGCCGATCTGCACTTCAGTCGCAATCTCGGCCAGCTTGAAGCGCGTGTTCTGGAAATCCGCGATCGCCTGACCGAACGCCTTGCGTTCACGGGTGTACTCCAGCGTCCACTGCAGCGCGGCTTCAGCCGACGCAATGGCGCCGATAGCGACCGTGAGGCGCTCCTGCGGCAGCTCCTGCATCAAATACGCGAAGCCCATTCCCGCCTGGCCCAGCAGATTGTCCTTAGGGATTCGCACGTCCTGGAAGAACAATTCCGACGTGTCCTGTGCCTTCATGCCCACCTTCTCCAGACGCTTGCCCTTCTCGAACCCTGGCGTGCCCGCCTCCACAAGGAACAGGCTGGTGCCCTTCGCGCCTGCCTTTGGATCGGTTTTCGCCACCACGATCACAAGGTCCGCCAGAAAGCCGTTGGTGATGAAGGTCTTGGAGCCGTTGATGACGTACTCGTCACCGTCGAGCACCGCAGTGGTCTTGACGCCTTGCAGGTCAGAACCTGCGCCGGGTTCGGTCATGGCAATGGCGGTGACAAGCTCACCCGACACCATTTTCGGCAGGTATTTCTGTTTAAGCGCTTCACTGCCGTAATGCAGGATGTAGGGCGCAACGATGTCTGAATGTAAGGAGAATCCGATGCCGGTCAGGCCCAGCCGGTAGATTTCCTCGATCACCACGGTGGTGTAGAGGAAGTCTGCAGCCATGCCGCCGTACTCCTCCGGCAGGTGCGAACACAACATGCCTTGCTCACCCGCTCGGTTCCAGAGCGTGCGGTCGATATGGCCCTGTTTTTCCCACTGCGCGTGCCAAGGCGCGGCTTCCTGCTCGAGAAACTTGCGGACGCTGTCGCGGAAGAGCTCGTGTTCGGCACTGAAGAGTGTTCTTGGAAGCATGGGACACCTTGGGCTGACGGGATTGTCGGACAGAGTTGGAGCATGAGCGTATGCCGAGCCGATTAACGACGACACTGGACACATCCGACAAAAAATAAGACGATCACGCCGTTGCATGACCACTTTCCCATATAAGAACAACAGATTATGTCTATTCAACCCACCGTGCCGTTGCGGCGCGTCAGCATCCTCGCGATTGACGGAATTTTTGCCTCTACCCTCACCCAGGCAAAAGACTTCTTTCATCTGGCCAGCCTGCGTTATGGCAAGCAACTGGGCCAAGGCCTCAACCCCGCTTTTGAGACACGTCTGGTCAGCCCTGACGGCAAGGCAGTGCGCAGTTTCAGTGAGGTCGTGCTGCCGGTCGACGGCGTGCTCGATGACAGCGACATCATCATCCTTCCCGCATTCGTCGACAATTTCGACACATTGCGCGCGCGCTATCCGCAGATCCTGCCTTGGCTGCGTGAGCAGCATGGTCGGGGAGCCGTTCTCTGCGGCGAAGCCAGCGGCGTGTTCTGGCTGGCCGAAGCGGGGCTGCTCGACGGCAAGGAAGCCACCACATACTGGCGCTTCTTCAATGAATTCGCCGAGCGATTCCCCAAGGTGCTGCTCAATCAGGAAAAACACCTGACCGATGCCGACAACCTGTACTGCGCAGGCGGCACGATCTCAGCCTGCGACCTTTATATCTATCTGATCGAACGCTTCTGCGGCCCCAACGTGGCGCAGACCGTAGCACGCGACATCTTGTATGAAGTGCAGCGCAGCTATGCGCCGGGTCGCATGGGGTTCGGGGGACAGAAGCTGCATCAGGACGTGATCATCCTGCAGATTCAGCATTGGCTCGAAGAGCATTTCGCCGACAAATTCCGCTTCGAGGACGTCGCTCGGGAGCACGGCATGAGCATTCGCAACTTCATGCGCAGGTTCCAGACCGCAACCGGCGACAAGCCATTGCACTACTTGCAGCGCCTGCGCATCGAGACCGCGAAGGGTCTGCTGTCAGGTTCGCGCAAGAGCATCAAGACTATCAGCTACGAAGTCGGCTACGACGATGCGAGCTTCTTCGCACGACTGTTCCGGCAACACACTGACCTGTCGCCGAACCAGTACCGCCAGCAGTTTCAGCAGGCGGCCTGAAAAAACCAGACTGTAGACGCGCTTGCCCGCGATAGCGTTGCGTCAGACGACCGAGTTCTGACCGACCCATCGCCATCGCGGGCAAGCGCGCTCCTGCAATTTGCAGCTGCAGCTGTTTCTAGGGTTTGTGCGCGCGGGACAGGAACTCGTGGGACTGCATTTCCAGCAGACGACTCAACGTGCGCTGAAACTCGAAGTTCAGGCGCCCGCCGGTGTACAGGTCTTTCAACTCGACTTCCGCAGAAATGATCAGCTTGACGTTGCGATCGTAGAACTCGTCGACCATGTTGATGAACCGCCGGGCAATGTCGTCGGTGGTCACACTCATCTGCTCTACACCGCTGAGCAGCACGGCGTGGAAGATTTTTCCGAGCTCAATGTAGTCGTTCTGGCTGCGAGGACCGTCGCACAGCTCGCGGAAATCGAACCAGGCGACATCGTCACACGTACGCAGCGCCTTGATCTGGCGATTCTCGATGATCAATACGTCATTCTCGATCGCCTTCGTGCATTCAGGCGTCAACGCACGGAAGCTCTTGCGCATGCTCTCTTGCGCCGCCTCGTTGAGCGGGAAGTGAAACAGTTCGGCCTGCTCCAGGTGACGCAGGCGATAATCCACGCCGCTGTCGACGTTGACGATGTCGGTGTTCTGCTTGATCAGCGCAATGGCCGGCAGGAACCGAGCACGTTGCAGGCCGTCCTTGTAGAGCCCGTCAGGCACGATGTTGGAGGTCGCCACGAGGGTCACGCCGTTTTTGAACAGTTCTTCCATCAGCGTGCCGAGGATCATGGCGTCGGTGATGTCAGACACGAAGAACTCATCGAAACAGATCACGCGGGCTTCTTCGGAGAAGCGCTTGGCGATCAGGGTCAGCGGGTTCTTTTCGCCCTTCAGGTTTTTCATTTCTTCGTGCACACGCTTCATGAAGCGGTGAAAGTGCGTGCGCATCTTGTCTTGAAACGGCAGCGCCTCGAAGAAGGTGTCGACCAGATAGGTCTTGCCGCGCCCCACTCCGCCCCAGAAATACAGGCCCTTGACCGCCACGGCTTCCTTTTTGCCGAACAGCTTGCCGAACAGGCCAGGCTTGTTCTCATGGGCAGCGATCAGGTCGTCGTACAGGCGCTGCAGATGACGCACCGCATTTTCCTGCGCGGCGTCGTGAAAGAACTCGGGGCGTTTAAGGTCGTTCTGATAGCTTTCTAGGGGGGTCATATTCGTTAGCTGAGCAGCAAAAACGGGCCGCCACTGTAGCGATGGCCCGTTGGAATGGCAATTAATCCTGTTGTGGCGCCAAGGCCAGCTTCAGGCTCTCTATTGCGGCGTCGCGCGCGGCGGCATCGGCGAAGCTCGGGCTGTCGGCGACGCAGTCACCCCCAAGCCATACGCTGAAGGCAGCACCCTCACTGCGGATGTCCAGATCGCCACCTTGCTGCAGCAGTCTGGTCACGGCACCGGCGGCCTTGCCGTCAGCGAAGTTGCGCGAGAGCAGCAGTTGCTCGCCATCGGCCGCCAGCAAGCGAAAGCGGAAGCTGCCGTCGTCCTCACGGAAGCTGACGAACCGCGCGCCTTTACTGGCTTTTTTCTTGCCGGTCGCGACGGCTTGCGGCGCTGCACGGAAAGAACGCAGGCCGACCGCCTCACGCAGCTCGCCCAGAAATGGCGTTGCGATTCGGCGGGCCTTGGCCGCGCCTGCCTGGAGAATATCTTCCAGATCAGCCGGGCGTTCAATCAGACGATGGTAGTTCTCGCGCGCTTCACTCAGCTCGCTGTCGAGCAACTGGAACAGACGCTGCTTGGCTTCGCCCCAGCCCAGCCCCTGCAGCAGATCGGCACGGAATTGATCGCTCTGCTCGCCGGTGGCGAACGCCTGATACAGGGTGAACAAATGCGAGTTGTCCGGATCCTTGGCTTCGCCCGGCAAGCGGGAATCGGTGACGATGCGCGAGATCGCGTCCTTCATCTCCTTCGCGCTGCTGAACAGTGGAATGGTGTTGTCGTAACTCTTCGACATCTTGCGGCCGTCCAGGCCGGGCAAGGTCGCCACGCTCTCTTCGATCAGCGCCTCGGGCATCACGAAAAATTCTTTGCCATTGCCGAACAGGTGATTGAAGCGCTGGCCGATGTCACGGGCCATTTCCACGTGCTGAATCTGATCTCGACCCACTGGGACCTGATGCGCGTTGAACATCAGAATGTCAGCGGCCATCAGCACCGGATAGCTGAACAGGCCCATGCTGACGCCGGCATCCGGGTCTTCGCCGGCCTCGACATTCTTGTCCACAGACGCCTTGTAGGCGTGGGCCCGATTGAGCAGCCCCTTGGCGGCAACGCAAGTCAGCAGCCAGGTCAGCTCAGGGATTTCAGGGATGTCGGACTGGCGGTAAAAGGTCACGCGCTCGACGTCCAGACCGGCTGCCAGCCACGTTGCGGCGATTTCCAGACGCGAGCGCTGAATGCGCAGCGGGTCATCGCACTTGATCAACGCATGGTAATCGGCCAGGAAATAAAACGAATCGGCATTGCTCTGGCGGCTGGCGACGATGGCCGGGCGAATGGCGCCCGCATAATTGCCCAGGTGCGGCGTACCGGTGGTGGTGATACCGGTCAGGATACGAGTGGTCATGGCTAGTCGCTTATTCTGTGTGCTGCGATCAATTCGAAAGGCGCGGCAAGACCAGATCCTTGAGGTCGGTCAGCTTGCCGTGGAAAAAGTGTCCGCATTCTGCCACTTTCAGCAGCTCATGGGGGCGCTGAAGCGCGTCAGACCATGCATACACCAGTTGTGGGTCGACGACTTCGTCGGTTTCCGGCTGGATCAGGGTCAACGGGCCTTTCTGCGGCAGTGCCGCAGGATCAGCGATGCGCATGACCGCGGGCGCGACCATGAACAGATGATTCAGTGTTTCGCCCTTCGCCTCGAGCCGGCCGCCGAGTGTCGCGGCGACGAATCCACCGAAGGAAAAACCGAACAGGGTGATCGGAAGATCGGGGTGTTTTTCTCGCAGCCAGGTCGCTGCTGCTTCAGCATCGTCGACCTCGCCCTGGCCCATGTCCGAGCTGCCGGCGCTGGTGCCGACGCCACGGTAGTTGAAACGCAGGGTAATGAAACCCGCATCGCGCGCCGTACGCTGCAACGTGGAGATCACTTTATTGAGCATCGTGCCGCCCTGAACCGGGTTAGGATGGCAGATCAGCGCCAGGCCCTTGGCCCCTTCCAGGTCAAGGTACAAGGCTTCGAGTTGGCCCACCGGGCCGTCGATGAATACAGGGGTTTCACGCATGAGCAAGAATGAACTCCGTGACCTTCAAATGGGTCGACTCGTCTAGCTGATTGTCTGTGGCTGGCATGTTGGCGACGCGTCGCCGCTATACAGCGCAGGTTCGAGCCGTTAACGTAAAGCAAAGCCGTTTATAGAGGAAGGACTCGTGGATTACTCGCTCTTAGTTTGGTTGCTGCCGACTATCGCCCTGATCGTTGGTGTCGCCATCGGTTTCTTCGTGGCGCGTGCGCTGCCCCATGCCGCGCCTAACAGCACTCAGCGCCAGCTGGATGACGTTCAGGAGCGTTTCGACAGATATCAGAACGAGGTGGTCACTCACTTCAACAGCACGGCTAATCTGGTGCAAAAGCTGTCCCAGAGCTACCAGGATGTCCAGGAACACCTCGCCGAAGGCGCCGACCGTCTGGCGACCGACGACCTGACTCGCCAACGCCTGCTGGCTGCTTTGCACCCGGATGCGCTGCAGGCCCCGCGCGACCGCCTGACGCCGCCACGCACAGCCGCCGAGCCGCCACGTGATTACGCGCCCAAGGCGCCAAACACGCCAGGCATGCTGGATGAGCATTACGGTTTGAAAAAGTAATCGCAGACTTCCGAAACAGCCCGCCCCTGAAGCACTCAGCGGCGGGCTTTTTTATGGCCAGCCAGGTGAGGGAAGCGGTTCACCCAACTACGACAGAAGCTGATGAACCTTGTAGGCGTGAGCCGAGTGTCTCCAATGCCCCTTTGATCTGCGGCGTAACACCCAACGCCTTCCCGGCTAAAGCCGGTCCTACAAAAAGCTTGCGGCGTCTGTAGGACTGGCTTTAGCCAGGAAGAGGCCGGTGCATGCGCTGGAGAGGCAGCGTCCGGAATTCAGTCTTCGCGAGCAAGCTCACGCCTACAGTGCAATACTCGTAGGCCGTGACAAATCCGGTAAAAACAGAAAACCCGCCATCGCTGGCGGGTTTCATGTGCAGCCTGTGACTCAGATCGCGCCGCGTGTGCGCAGTAGATCGAGCACTTGCTTGACGCTTTCTTCAACGTTCAGCGACTGAGTGTCGATCACAAGATCAGCATCCAGCGGCACGTCGTACGGGAAGGACTCGCCCGGAATATTGTCCTTGTCCGCAGCGTAGAGGCCTTGAGGATCGCGTTCACGGCAGACCTGTGGCGAGGCCTGGACGTAAACGGTGATCAGGCGATCGCTGCCGATCAGGCTCTTCGCGTTCTCACGACCCGCTGCATCCGGAGCGACGAATGCCGCCAGTGTCAGCAGACCCGCTTCGTTGAACTGACGTGCGACGTGAGCGGCACGACGCCAGTTCTCGGTGCGCCCGGCGCGATCCTGCGGCAAGCCCTTGTTCAGGTCATGGCGCAGATTCTGGCCATCCAGCACGAACACCGCGCGGCCCATGTCGAACAGCTTGCGCTCGACGGCATACGCCAGTGTGCTCTTGCCTGCGCCCGACAGGCCGCTGAACAGGACGGTGGCCGGTTTCTGACCGAAACGCTGCGCACGCTCCTCGACCGAGACATGGGCCAGTGCGCCGTGGTGCTGACCTGCGCCTGTCACAGTCGGTTTGGCGATGATCATGCCCGCTGCCACGGTGCCATTGGTCAAACGGTCAATGACGATGAATGCGCCGGTGGTGCGGTTGCTGTCATAGCCATCCAGCGCGATCGGAGCGTCGAGGCTGATCTTCACCCGGCCGATTTCATTGAGTTGCAACGAGCTGGCCGGGCCTTCTTCCAACGTGTTGACGTCAACGCGGTGGGTGATGCTGGCGATCGAACCTGGCACGTAGGAAGTCGCGCGCTTGATGTCGTACTTTTTGCCCGGAAGCATCGGCTCCTCGGCCATCCACACCAGCATCGCGTCGAAGGCGTCAGCCACCTGCGGGACGTTGTCGGCATGCACCAACAGGTCGCCACGGGAAATATCGATTTCGTCTTCCATGGTCAGCGTGACCGCCTGGCCCGGACCTGCGTGCTCCAGCTCGCCTTCGAACGTGACGATGGATTTCACGCGGCTGCTCTTGCCCGACGGCAGCACAACCACTTCGTCGCCCTTGTGAACCACGCCACTGGCCAGCGTACCGGCAAAGCCACGGAAGTTCAGGTTGGGGCGGTTCACGTACTGCACCGGGAAGCGCAGATCGGAGAAATTGCGGTCGTTGGCGATCTCGACGGTCTCGAGAATCTCCATCAGCGACTTGCCGGTGTACCAAGGCGAACGCTCGCTCTTGTTTACCACGTTATCGCCCTTGAGCGCCGACATCGGCACGAATTCCATGGTGGTCGGCTTGAGCGAGATACGCTCGGCGAACTTCAGGTAATCGGCCTTGATCTGCTCGAAGATGTTCTCATCGAAACCATTGAGGTCCATCTTGTTGATGGCGACCACGATGTGCTTGATGCCCAGCAACGAGGCGATGTAGCTGTGGCGACGGGTCTGCGTCTGCACGCCATAACGGGCATCGACCAGGATGATCGCCAGGTCGCAGGTCGACGCACCGGTGGCCATGTTGCGGGTGTACTGCTCATGGCCGGGGGTGTCGGCGATGATGAATTTGCGTTTGGAGGTCGAGAAGTAGCGATAGGCGACATCGATGGTGATGCCCTGCTCGCGCTCGGCCTGCAGGCCGTCGACCAGCAGCGCCAGGTCGACGTCATCGCCGGTGGTGCCGGACTTCTTCGAATCTCGGGTGATGGCTTCCAGATGGTCTTCGTAGATCATCTTGGAATCGTGCAGCAGACGACCGATCAACGTGCTCTTGCCGTCGTCGACGTTGCCACAGGTCAGAAAACGCAGCATCTCCTTGCGTTCGTGCTGGCCCAGATAGGCGAGGATGTCCTCGCTGATCAATTCAGATTGATGGCTCATTGCATTCAGGCTCCAAGCTGTAAGCTTCAAGCGGTAAGCTCGTCGGCGTACAGCTAGTCAGAAATTCTATTAATCAACCCACTGAGCATCTTTGAAATCTCGCGGGTTTCATTTATCCAGCGGTCAGCCAGCAATGCCGGTATGTAACCGATCTCACCACCTATCATGATCTGCGTTCGCAACTCCCCACAGGAAGCTTTGGCAATCGACAGAAAACGACGCTTTTCCGTGTTGGTGAAACGCTCCATACCTTCGGCGATATTGCTGGGAACAGAGAGTCCGGAGCGCGTGATCTGACTCTTGAAAGCCACATCACCACAGTTGGCGAGCTCCTTGTAGAGGCTTACCGCCAACGCCTTTGCTCTCTGCCAAACCAGAAGTTTCTCGAAGTCCATTTCGATCGCCCGCTGTTGATTCGCTTGCAGCTTGCCGCTTGAAACTTGGCGCTGTCCCTCAGAAATAACCCTGACGTTTCTTTTCTTCCATGGAGCCGGCGCCGTCGTGATCGATGACCCGGCCCTGGCGCTCGGAAGTTCGCGTCAGGAGCATTTCCTGAATGATGTCGGTAAGGCTGGTGGCCTCGGACTCGACAGCGCCCGTCAACGGGTAGTCACCCAGTGTGCGGAAACGGACTTTCTTCTTGACGATGCGTTTCTTGTCTTCGTCAGACAGATGATTACGCAAGCGATCGTCGTCGATCATGATCCATGTGCCATTCATCTCGATGACTTCACGCTCGGCGGCGAAGTAGAGCGGCACGATCGGGATGCCTTCCAGATAGATGTACTGCCAGATGTCCAGCTCGGTCCAGTTGGAAAGCGGGAACACGCGGATCGACTCGCCTTTGTTGACGTTGCCGTTGTACACGTTCCACAGCTCTGGGCGCTGGTTTTTCGGGTCCCAGCGATGCTTACTGTCGCGGAAGGAATACACGCGCTCTTTGGCGCGAGACTTCTCTTCGTCACGACGTGCGCCACCGAAGGCGGCATCGAAACCGTGCTTGTCCAGGGCCTGCTTCAGGCCTTCGGTTTTCATGATGTCCGTGTGCTTGGCACTGCCGTGGGTCAGCGGGTTGATGCCCTGCGCGACGCCGTCCGGGTTGATGTGGACGATCAGATCCAGGCCCATGTCCTCGACCATCTGGTCGCGGAAACGATACATTTCCTGGAATTTCCAGCGGGTATCGACGTGCATGACCGGGAACGGCAGCTTGCCCGGGAAGAACGCCTTGCGCGCCAGGTGCAGCATCACGGCGGAATCTTTACCGACGGAGTACAGCATCACCGGGTTATCGAACTCGGCGGCGACCTCGCGGATGATGTGGATGCTTTCCGCCTCCAGCTGTTTCAGATGCGTCAGTTTGTCGACCATGGTTACTCACGGGATAACGTACATTATGGAGAGCCTGCGGGCTCTATCGAGCGAGGCACTTTATCATGGGGCCTGATTCTATTCAGTTGGCGGGTTAGATCGAAACGATCTAACGATATAGCTCACTCTTTGGACCGCCTGCCCTGCCTCGCCGGTTCAGATCGGATTGGGACAGTCGATGAACAGATGTTCAAGCGCGAAGCGCCGCGCCAGATAGTCTCCCAGTGCCTGCACGCCATAGCGCTCGGTGGCGTGATGGCCGGCCGCAATGAAGCTGATGTCGTTTTCACGGGCGCTGTGAAAAGTCTGCTCCGATGCCTCGCCGCTCAGGTAGAGGTCCACCCCGGCCAGCACGGCCTGATCAATGTAGCCCTGCCCGCCTCCGGTGCACCAGCCGACGCGGCGGATCATCTCACTGCCCTCGATCAGCAAGGGCTCGCGGCCCAGCGCCGACTGTACGCGATGGGCGAAGTCGCGCGGGGTCATCGGCTCGGACAACGACCCGACCAGACCGACGATGCGCGGATTGTCCGGATCGAGTGGCCCTTCGACCGTAATGTCCAGTTGCCGGGCAAGCTGCACGTTATTGCCCACTTCAGGGTGCAGATCCAGCGGCAGGTGATACGCCAGCAAGCTGATGTCGTGTTTGAGCAGCGTCTTCAGGCGGCGCTGCTTCATGCCGGTGATGCAGGGATTTTCGCCTTTCCAGAAATAGCCGTGGTGGACCAGAATCAAGTCGGCGCTGGCCTCCACGGCTGCGTCCAGCAACGCCTGGCTGGCAGTGACACCGGAGACGATGCGGGTGACCTGCGGGCGACCTTCGACCTGCAATCCGTTAGGGCAATAATCCTGTACCCGGGCGCTACTCAGATAGCGGTCCGCTTCTTCGACCAGAGTGCTCAGCGCGACGGCCATAAAAGTCTCCTAAATATGCAGTTCAGACCGGTCCGGTCCTCGTATAATGCCCGCCATTATGGCGCAGGTGATGCGCATCTACTCTCAGGACTCTGCTCAATGTTCAAAGCGCTGCGTTTTCTCGGCTGGCCATTGCTCGCTGGTGTGCTTATCGCTTTACTGATTATCCAGCGCTTCCCGCAGTGGGTCGGGCTTCCCAGCCAGGACGTCAATCTGCAGCAGGCACCTCAGACGGCTTTCATCCAGCAAGGGCCGGTGTCTTACGCCGACGCCGTCAGCAGCGCCGCGCCGGCGGTGGCCAATCTGTACACGACCAAAATGGTCAACAACAAGCCCAACCATCCGCTGTTCGAGGACCCGCAATTCCGGCGTTTCTTCGGCGACAATTTGCCCAAGCAGCGACGCATGGAGTCGAGCCTGGGTTCGGCAGTGATCATGAGCCCTGAAGGCTATCTGCTGACCAACAACCACGTGACCTCGGGCGCCGACCAGATCGTGGTGGCGCTCAAGGACGGTCGCGAAACCATCGCCCGGGTCATCGGCAGTGACCCTGAAACCGACCTCGCCGTTCTCAAGATCGATCTGAAAAACCTGCCATCCATCACCCTCGGCAGCTCCGACAGCATTCGCATCGGCGACGTTGCGCTGGCGATCGGCAACCCGTTCGGGGTCGGCCAGACGGTGACCATGGGCATCATCAGCGCCACGGGCCGCAATCAACTGGGCCTCAATACCTACGAAGACTTCATTCAGACCGACGCCGCGATCAACCCCGGTAACTCGGGCGGCGCGCTGGTGGACGCCAACGGCAACCTGACCGGCATCAACACGGCGATTTTTTCCAAGTCTGGCGGCTCACAAGGTATCGGTTTCGCTATACCCACCAAGCTTGCGCTTGAAGTCATGAAGTCGATCATCGAGCACGGCCAGGTGATTCGCGGATGGCTGGGCATCGAGGTTCAACCGCTAACCCAGGAACTGGCTGAGTCCTTCGGCTTGAAAGACCGCCCTGGCATCGTGGTGGCAGGCATTTTCCGCGACGGGCCAGCGCAGAAGGCAGGTTTGCAACTGGGTGACGTGATTCTGAGCATCAACGGCGAACCGGCCGGTGACGGCCGCAAGTCGATGAATCAGGTTGCTCGGACCAAACCGACTGACAAAATTGCGATTCAAGTCATGCGTAACGGCAAGGAATTGAAGCTGATGGCGGAAGTGGGACTGCGTCCGCCACAGACGCCGGCCCCTGCGCCTGCCGCTGAGGATTAAGCTTCACAGGCGGTGTGCCGGCAAGCCGATTGCTGCCGGACCGCCGCGGCCAACGGTAGGAGCGCTTGTCCGCGATCGCGTTCGGTCAGGCAACATACGAGCTATTGACCCACCGCAGCCGCGGGCAAGCGCGCTCCTGCAATAAATCGCTACAACGCTCCCAACGCATCCACCAGCGCCTGATTCTGCTCGGGCGTGCCGATGGTGATGCGCAGGAATTGCGCAATGCGTGCCTGCTTGAAGTGTCGAACGATCACGCCCTGCTCTCGCACTTTGGCCGCAAGGCCCGCTGCGTCGTGCTGCGGGTGGCGAGCGAAAATGAAATTCGCCGCTGACGGCAGGACTTCGAAGCCCTTGGCTTCCAGTTGCTCGACCAGACGCTCGCGACTGTCGATCACCCGCTTGCAAGTGCTCTGGAAATACTCGCGATCGTCGAACGCAGCCGCTGCACCGACGATCGCCATGCGGTCGAGCGGGTAGGAGTTGAAGCTGTTCTTGACCCTTTCCAGCGCCTCGATCAGGTCGGGATGACCGACTGCGAGACCGACGCGCAGTCCGGCCAGCGAGCGTGACTTCGAGAGCGTCTGCGTGACCAGCAGGTTGGGGTAGCGGCTGATCAGACTGATCGCCGTCTCACCGCCGAAATCGATGTAGGCCTCATCGACAATCACCACCGAATCCGGACTGGATCTGACGATTTGCTCCACCGCATCCAGCGCCAGCAGGCACCCGGTCGGTGCGTTAGGGTTCGGGAAAATGATGCCGCCATTCGGGCGGGCGTAATCTTCGACACGGATCTGGAACTGCTCATCCAACGCGATGGCTTCGTATTCGACGCCATACAAACCGCAGTACACCGGGTAAAAGCTGTAGCTGATGTCCGGGAACAGCAACGGCTTGTCGTGCTTGAAGAAAGCGTTGTAAGCGTGTGCCAGCACCTCGTCGGAGCCGTTGCCCAGAAACACGTGGCTGGCTTCAACACCGTAGTAGCGGGCGACCGCCTGCTTGAGCAGGTCGCTGTTGGGGTCCGGGTAAAGACGCAGGTTGTCGTTGACCTCGGCGCGCATGGCTTCGATCGCTTTCGGCGACGGCCCGTACGGGTTCTCGTTGGTGTTGAGTTTCACCAGTTTGGTCAGCTTCGGCTGCTCACCGGGCACGTACGGCACCAGATCGTTGACGAAGGGACTCCAGAATTTACTCATGTCAGTTGCCTTCCTGATTGTTGTCGACGATCCGGTATTCAGCGCTGCGCGCATGAGCGGTCAGGGATTCGCCACGCGCCAGCACCGACGCGGTCTTGCCCAGCTCGGACGCGCCTTGCTCGGAGCAGAAAATGATGGAGGAGCGTTTTTGGAAGTCGTAAACACCCAGCGGCGAGGAGAACCGCGCAGTGCCCGAGGTCGGCAGCACGTGGTTGGGGCCTGCGCAGTAATCGCCCAGCGCCTCGGAGGTGTGACGCCCCATGAAGATGGCGCCGGCATGACGAATCTGCGGCAGCCACGCCTCCGGGTTCGCGACCGACAGCTCCAGGTGCTCGGGTGCGATGCGGTTGGCGACCTCAATGGCCTGGGTCATGTCCGCCACTTTGATCAGCGCACCACGACCATTGATGGACGTATTGATGATCTCGGCGCGTTCCATGGTCGGCATCAGCCTGGCAATGCTCGCCGCTACCTGGTCCAGAAATTCGGCGTCCGGGCTGACCAGAATCGCCTGGGCGTCTTCGTCGTGCTCGGCCTGGGAGAACAGGTCCATGGCGATCCAGTCCGGATCGGTCTGACCGTCGCACACCACAAGAATTTCCGAAGGGCCGGCAATCATGTCGATACCCACTTGACCAAACACGTGACGCTTGGCCGTCGCGACATAGATGTTGCCCGGCCCTACCACCTTGTCGACCTGCGGAACGCTCTCGGTACCGTACGCCAGTGCCGCTACCGCCTGAGCGCCACCGATGGTGAACACCCGATCGACGCCCGCAATGCACGCGGCCGCCAGCACCAGTTCGTTGATTTCGCCGCGCGGCGTCGGCACGACCATGACCACTTCACCGACACCGGCGACCTTGGCGGGAATGGCGTTCATCAGCACCGACGAAGGATAGGAAGCCTTGCCGCCCGGTACATACAGACCGGCGCGATCCAGCGGCGTGACCTTCTGGCCGAGCACAGTGCCATCCGCTTCGGTGTAGCTCCACGAGTCCTGTTTCTGACGTTCATGGTAATTGCGCACACGGTCAGCGGCCTTTTCAAGCGCCTGACGCTGTGCAGGGGTGATGCGGGTCAGTGCCAGCTCGAGGCGCTCGCGCGGCAGAATAAGGTCAGCCATCGACGCGACATCGAGGCCGTCGAAACGCTGGGTGTATTCCACCAGCGCCGCGTCGCCGCGCTCGCGAACGTTCTTGATGATGTCCAGCACACGCTGATTGACCGAATCGTCGGACACGCTTTCCCAGCTCAACAGATGATCCAGATGTCGAGCGAAATCAGGGTCGGCAGCGTTGAGTCGGCGAATGGTGTTGGAAGTGGTCATAGCGTGAGCCTCAATGAATGGCATGTTCTCAGGAGCCTTGTGCATAGGCAGGAGCCTAAGCTACCAAGCCATCCGCGCAGGCACCTGAGAAATTTGGCTATGACACGGATAGCTGGGCGCAACCTGGATCAAGGTCGCGCGAAACAGTCAGCCGCGGTGTCGCGATTCCACTGCGGTGCGCAGAGTATCGATCAGCGACTGGATACGCGCGTGCTGCATCTTCATCGATGCCTTGTTCACAACCAGACGCGAGCTGATGTGCGCGATCATTTCCTGGGGCTCCAGGCCATTGGCACGCAGCGTATTGCCGGTGTCGACGACGTCGATGATCTTATCCGCCAGCCCTACCAGCGGAGCCAGCTCCATCGAGCCGTACAGCTTGATGATGTCGACCTGACGGCCCTGCTCGGCGTAATACCGCTTGGCAACGTTGACGAACTTGGTGGCCACACGCAGTCGGCCCTTGGGCTCGGCAGCCCCGACCGCGCCTGCGGTCATCAGCTTGCACTTGGCGATCTGCAGATCCAGTGGCTCGTAAAGGCCCTGGCCGCCGTACTCCATCAACACGTCCTTGCCGGCCACGCCCAGATCGGCGGCGCCGTGCTCGACATACGTCGGCACGTCGGTCGCACGGACGATCAGCAGGCGAACATCGTCCTGGGTCGTCGGAATGATCAGCTTGCGGCTCTTGTCCGGATTCTCGGTCGGCACGATACCCGCTGCAGCGAGAAGCGGCAGGGTGTCGTCAAGGATGCGGCCCTTGGACAGTGCGATGGTCAACATTGGAAACGTCAGTCCTTATCAGCAAGCGCGCGTCGGGTCACAATCGGCGCCCGACGACTTCCGGATCGAACAACGCAGACCCGGAGTAAAACGAATCAGAAAATTCTGGCTGCACTCGGTCACGAACGCTGCCTGGCCGATCGACTCGGCTCAGGCAGCGGGTCGCAACGACTAGCCCGGCACGCGACGGATTTTCGCGCCCAGCATCTGCAGTTTCTCTTCGATGCACTCGTAACCACGGTCGATGTGGTAGATGCGGTCGATCAGCGTGTCGCCTTCCGCGATCAGCGCGGAAATCACCAGACTGGCCGAAGCACGCAAGTCGGTCGCCATCACGGGCGCGCCTTTGAGCTTCGCGCAGCCGGTGACGATGGCAGTGTTGCCCTCGACCTGAATCTGAGCGCCCATGCGGTGCATTTCGTAAACGTGCATGAAACGGTTTTCGAAAATCGTCTCGATGACCGCGCCCGTGCCTTCGGCAATGGCGTTGAGCGAGATGAACTGGGCCTGCATGTCGGTCGGGAACGCCGGGTACGGCGCAGTGCGCACGTTGACGGCTTTCGGACGCTTGCCATGCATGTTCAGCTCGATCCAGTCTTCACCGGTGGTGATCTCGGCACCGGCTTCACGAAGCTTCTCGAGTACGGCTTCAAGAATGGTCGGATCGGTGTCCTTGACCTTGACGCGGCCGCCTGTTGCAGCAGCGGCAACCAGGTAGGTGCCGGTCTCGATGCGGTCAGGCATGACACGGTAGGTCGCCGAACCCAGTCGCTTGACGCCATCGATGGTGATGGTGTCGGTGCCAGCGCCGGAAACCTTCGCGCCCATGGCATTGAGGAAGTTCGCCAGATCGACGACTTCCGGCTCACGAGCAGCGTTTTGCAGCACGCTTCGGCCGTTGGCCAGCGCTGCGGCCATCATGATGTTTTCGGTACCGGTCACGCTCACGGTATCGAAGAAGAAGTGCGCGCCACGCAGCCCGCCTTCAGGGGCCCGGGCCTTGATGTAGCCGCCTTCGACGTCGATGATCGCGCCCATGGCTTCAAGGCCGCGGATGTGCAGATCGACCGGACGCGAACCGATGGCGCAACCGCCAGGCAATGCGACTTCGGCTTCACCGAAACGCGCAACCATCGGGCCCAGCACCAGAATCGACGCACGCATGGTTTTCACCAGTTCGTACGGCGCGACGAGGGTCTTGATGGTGCGAGGATCGATTTCGACACTGAGCTTTTCGTCGATGATGGGCTCGATGCCCATGCGACCGAACAGCTCGATCATGGTGGTGATGTCATGCAGGTGCGGCAGGTTGGCGACGGTCACGGGACCGTCAGCCAGCAACGTGGCTGCGAGAATCGGCAGGGCAGAGTTCTTTGCCCCGGAAATGCGGATTTCGCCATCAAGACGAATGCCGCCAGTAATAATCAGTTTGTCCATTAGAATCTCGACGCCATTTTGGCTCAGGTGCGCTCGGCCCATGCAGCGCGGCTGAAAAATTTCATGGTGACCGCGTGGATGCTGCCATCAGCGATCCATGGGTTCAAATGCGTATAGATCTGCTGCTGGCGCTTGACCGGACTTAGTGCAGCGAGCTCGTCGCTGATCACGTTCAGCTGAAAGTTACAGCCTTCGCCTTCAACTTCGACCTGAATCTCTGGCAGCTTACCTTCAAGGAAGCTTTTAACTTCTACGGCCTGCATGCTTAACCTCAATCGGCGCCCTACGCGCGCGGGTCGGCCATCATACAAAAAAGCCCTCTCGTTGCGAACCCTACTTTGCAGGAGACGGACGAGGGGCTTGATCGATGATCAGCTATCAATGTTGTTCGAACAGCTCGGTCAGACCCGATACCTGTGCGATTTCCTGCATGTCTTCAGGGAGCGAGCGAACGCTGACCGTTTTGCCTGCGTCGCTGGCGTCGCGCATGAAGGCCAGCAGCAGGGCCAGCCCGACGCTACTGGACTTCTCGACGCCAGAGCAATCAAGGACCAAAGCCGGCGCATCGCTGGCCTTGATCAGTTGAGCGCCCTGCTCGCGTAACGCAGGGCCGGTGCGGTAGTCGAGCACGCCGAACAGCTTCAGCTCGCCGCCACCCACCGCCGTGATAGCCGCTTCACTCATTTGACGACCTTGTCAGGCGAGTTTTCGGTGGCGTCCTTGGCCTTGGCAACTTCGCCCGCCCACCCATCGATGGTTTTGTCCAGGTTGTTGCCGTTGCGCTGCATCGCGTCAGCGAACTGATCGCGGAACAGCTTGCCGATGTTGATGCCGTTGATGATCACGTTACGCACTTTCCACTCGTTGTTGATGGTCACGAGGGTGTACGAAACCGGGTAGACCGCGCCGTTGTTGCCCTTGACTGACATGTCGACGGACGTGCGGTCAGCCGCCTCTTCCTTGGCTGGCGAAACGGTGATGCCCTGGTTGTTGTACTCCAGCAGCGCATTGCCATAGAACTGGATCAGGCTGCGCTTGAAGTTTTCCTGGAAGCGTTGCATCTGCGCCGGGGTAGCGTTGCGCGAGTACTTCACTGTCATGATGCTTTTGGAGATGCCGTCAGCATCGATCACAGGACCGACGATGCCGTTGAGCGCCTCGTAGAACGCCTGCGGATCGGATTTGTACTTTTCCTTGTTGGCAGCCAGGTCGGCCAGCAGCTGCTTGGTCGTACGGTCCACCAGATCATGAGCGGAGGACGCAGGTGCAGCGTTGGCGAACAGCGGCAGAGCAGCCAGCAGCACCAGAAGGCCACGGCGCAGAATCGAGATCATGAAAAAACTCCTCATTTAGCGTCTTTACCCACGGAATTCAGCAGGAATTTGCCGATCAGGTCCTCGAGTACCAGCGACGACTGCGTGTCGTGGATGGTGCCGCCGTCTTTCAACAGCTGATCATCTCCGCCAACGCTGATGCCGACGTATTTCTCGCCCAAAAGGCCAGCGGTCAGAATCGAGGCAGTGGAATCGGACGGCAGGTTGTTCACCCGCTTATCCACTTCCATCGTCACACGGCCCATGAAGGTATCGTGGTCCAGATCGATTGCAGTGACCTTGCCGATGGTCACACCGGCCATGGTCACCTTCGCTCTGACAGTCAAACCGGCGATATTGTCGAAATTTGCATAAAGTTTGTAGCTGTCGTTGGTGGCGCTGGCGCTCAGACCACTGACCCGCAGGGCGAGCAGGAGCAAAGCCAGGATCCCGGCGAGCAGAAACAGGCCTACACCGGTTTCGAGGGTGCGGTTTTGCATCAGAAGTCTCCAAACATCAAGGCGGTCAGAATAAAGTCCAGGCCCAGTACGGCCAGCGAGGCGTACACCACGGTCTTGGTCGTGGCGCGACTGATCCCCTCGGACGTGGGCTCGCAGTCATAGCCTTGGAATACGGCGATCCAGGTGACGACGAAAGCGAAAACGACGCTTTTGATGACACCGTTGATTACATCATTGGAAAAGGAAACGCTGTTTTGCATGTTCGCCCAGAAGGAGCCTTCGTAGACGCCCAGCCAGTCCACCGCCACCCAGGATCCGCCCCAGATGCCGACCACGCTGAAAATGATCGCGAGCACCGGCAGAGAGATGAAACCGGCCCACAGACGCGGCGCGACGATGTACTTCAACGGGTCGACGCCGATCATCTCAAGGCTGGACAATTGCTCGGTGGACTTCATGTTGCCGATTTCGGCAGTCAGCGCCGAGCCGGCGCGACCGGCGAACAGCAGCGCCGTCACAACCGGGCCCAATTCGCGCAGCAGCGTGAGGGCAACCATCTGCCCCACCGCCTGCTCCGAGCCGTACTTGGCCAGAATACTGAAACCCTGAAGCGCCAGAACCATGCCGATGAAGACGCCTGACACGACAATGATCGCCAGGGACATGACGCCGACCGAATAAAGCTGACGCACCAAGAGCTGGAAACCACCGCCGATTCCACCGCGCCCAAGCAGGGCATGAACCAGAAAAATCCCCGAACGACCCAACACTGCAACAACATCGATCGCTGAGCGCCCCATCAGGCGTACACGATCCATCAATGACTTTCTGCGCATCAGCGCTTCCCCAAAAGATCTTCGCGATAATCCGGCGCCGGATAATGGAAAGGCACCGGCCCGTCGGGATCGCCCGTCATGAATTGACGAATGCGAGGGTTATCCGACTGCATCAATTCCTGCGGTGTCCCCTGCCCCAACACCTGCCCGTCGCCCACGACGTACAGATAGTCGGCAATGCTCGCGGTTTCTGCCAGGTCGTGGGACACCACGACACTGGTGATGCCGAGCGCATCATTGAGCAGGCGGATCAGCCGGACCAGCACGCCCATGGCGATCGGATCCTGACCCACGAAAGGCTCGTCGTACATGAGTATCTGCGGATCCAGCGCGATGGCCCTGGCCAGTGCGACGCGACGCTTCATGCCGCCGGAAAGTTCGTCGGGCATGAGCTCGACCGCACCACGCAGCCCCACCGCCTGCAGCTTCAGCAGGACGATGTCGCAAATCATGTCTTCGGGCAATTTGGTATGGACACGCAGCGGAAACGCCACGTTTTCGAATACGTCGAGATCGGTGAACAACGCACCGCTCTGAAACAGGACACCCATCTGCTTGCGCGCGTCGAACAGGTCGCTGCGCGACAGCTTCGGCAGGTTCTGGCCATTGACCCAGACCTCGCCCGCGTTTGGACGCAGTTGTGCTCCCATCAGTCGCAGCAATGTGGTTTTACCACTGCCTGACGGCCCCATGATGCCGGTGACTTTGCCCCGGGGGATGCGAATGTCCACATTGTTGAAGATGCTGCGCGTACCGCGTTTGAAGGACACGCCCTTCAATTCGACCGCGTAGGCGTTATCGGCACTCATCTAAACTCCTTGCGATGCAACCTGTCTCTGAGATGCCGCGTCCTTGACGAACGACACACTATCAGGAGGGGCCGAACAAGCGGCGAACTATAACACCGCTGTGCCAAGCCGCCAAAGCACCAACGTGTCGAGTCGCAAACAAAGAAGCAGATTTCAGACACAGAGGAAATTTCCCGCTTCCGCCACTTGGATTAATCGGCATCAACTGAAGGACTGAACGCTTCTATAAACAAAGAGCGACGATGAAGCGTGAGGCTTTTGAACATTGTCGCTATAATCCCCGCCTTTTCACCAAGCGACCCTTTACAGACATGGCCACCGCCCGCGACCTGATCCAATCGGCACAAAGCACCATCCACCTGGAAATAGAAGCCGTGGAAGGGCTGCTTGCGCACATCGATGCGGGTTTCGTCAGCGCCTGCGAGATGATTCTCGGCAGCAAGGGTCGGGTGGTCGTGGTCGGCATGGGCAAGTCCGGTCATATCGGCAAGAAAATTGCCGCAACCCTGGCGAGCACCGGCACCCCTTCGTTTTTCGTCCATCCGGCCGAGGCCAGCCACGGCGACATGGGCATGATCACCAGCTCAGATGTCATCCTGGCGCTGTCCAACTCGGGCACCACCGCCGAGATCGTGACACTGCTGCCGCTGATCAAACGCCTGGGCATCAAGATGATCAGCCTGACGGGCAATCCGGAATCGACGCTGGCCAAGGCCGCTGACATCAACCTCAATGCCCGCGTCGAGAAAGAAGCCTGCCCCTTGAATCTGGCACCGACCTCCTCGACCACCGCCGCTCTGGTCATGGGCGACGCCCTGGCCGTCGCCTTGCTGGACGCGCGCGGCTTCACCGCCGAGGACTTCGCCTTCTCGCACCCGGGCGGCGCACTGGGACGCCGTCTGTTGCTGAAGGTCGAGCACGTCATGCATTCCGGTGCCGAACTGCCGCAGGTTGCACGTGGTACGCCACTGCGCGATTCCCTGATGGAAATGACCCGCAAGGGCCTGGGCATGACCGCCATTCTGGAAGCCGATGGCCGCCTCGCCGGAATCTTCACCGACGGCGATCTGCGCCGTACGCTGGACCGGCCGATCGACATCCGTCAGGCAATCATCGACGAAGTGATGACCGTGCACGGCAAGACCGTGCGCCCGGAAATGCTCGCCGCCGAAGCCCTGAAAATCATGGAAGACAACAAGATCGGCGCACTCATCGTGGTCGACGAGAACGATCGCCCTGTCGGCGCGTTCAACCTTCAAGACCTGCTCCGTGCGGGAGTCATGTAAATGAGCGCCGATATGAACGATCTGATGCAGCGTGGCAAAAACATCAAACTGGCCGTGTTCGACGTCGACGGCGTGCTGACTGACGGACGCTTGTACTTTCTTGAGGACGGCAGCGAATTCAAGACGTTCAACACGCTCGACGGCCAGGGCATCAAAATGCTCATCAACTCTGGCGTGACCACGGCGATCATCAGCGGACGCAAGACGCCGGTCGTCGAACGTCGTGCCAAAAACCTCGGCATCGCGCATCTTTACCAGGGACGCGAGGACAAACTCGTCGTGCTCGACGAGCTTTTGCAGCAACTGAATCTAAGCTACGAGCAGGTCGCGTACCTGGGTGACGACCTTCCCGATCTGCCGGTCATCCGCCGGGTCGGTCTGGGCATGGCCGTGGCCAACGCTGCCGGTTTCGTACGCCAGCATGCCCACGGAACTACCCAGGCACGCGGCGGCGAAGGCGCCGCCCGAGAATTCTGCGAGTTGATCCTGAGCGCTCAGGGCAACCTCGAAGCGGCCCACGCCGCCTACTTATAGAAGTGCATTTATGCTCAGCAAAAAGTTTCGTACGTTTCTGATCTTCGGTGTTCTGGCAGTGCTGCTTGCAGCGGTCGGATACTGGAATGTCAGCCCCGAAAGCTTCATGGATCAACCCAAGGCGGCCGTGGACGAAAGCGCGATCGACTATTACGCGATCAACGCCCACAGCATTCAGTACCTGCCCGACGGCAGCATGCAATACGACATGACCTCCGATAAGGTCGAGCACCTGAAGGCCACCGATGTCACGCTGATGACTACGCCGGTCCTGCAAATGTACCGTGGCACCGAATTCCCCTGGCACGTACAGAGCGTGCGCGCCGAGGTCTCCCCCGGTGGCGACCATGTCGAGCTGATCGATCAGGTGCGCATCAACCGCACCGACGAAAAGAAACGCACCACCGTGATCACCAGTACCCGCATGACTGTCTTCCCTCAGAAGCAATATGCGGAAACCGCGCAACCCGTTAGAATCGACGGCTTCAACGGCGTGAGCACCGGTACGGGTATGAAGGCCTATCTAAAAGAAAGCAGGATACACCTGCTATCGAATGCAAGAGGACAGTATGAGGCTCCTTAAAACCCTCCCTATTTTGCTCGGCCTGGGCGCAGCACTGGGAAGCGTGAGCGCCTGGGCTCTGCCGAACGATCAGGATCAGCCTATCCGTATTCAGGCCGACGATGCTCAGCTGGACGACAAGCAAGGTGTCGCGACCTACAAAGGCGACGTGATCATCACCCAGGGCTCGATGAAGGTGACCGGTAACACCGTGACCATCACTCGCACCCCTGCCGGCGACATCGACGTCGTGACCTCGGTGGGCAACCTCGCCTACTTCGAGCAGCTGCAGACCGCCGGCGACACCAAGCCCGTACAGGGCTGGGGCGTCACCATTCAGTACCACGCAGCGCAGAACCGCGTCGTGCTGATCGACAAGGCCAAGGTCATCGACAAGGACAACAACACCACTCAGGGCGAAAAAATCGTCTATGACACGGTCCGCAAGCTTGCCAGCGCCGGCCGTGCAACAGGCAGCAAGGTGACCGAAGCCCGTCCGCGCGTCGACATGGTGATCCAGCCGAAAAAGAAAACCGACCAGCAGAAGGCCCAGTAATGGCAACGCTGAAAGCCCAACACCTGGCCAAGAGTTACAAGAGTCGCCAGGTCGTCCGTGACGTCAGCCTTTCCATCGAAAGCGGTCAGATCGTCGGCCTTCTCGGCCCGAACGGTGCGGGCAAGACCACGTGTTTCTACATGATCGTGGGCCTGGTTCAGGCCGATCAGGGCCGCGTGCTTATCGACGAGCAGGACGTCAGCCACCAGCCCATGCACGGCCGCGCACGCGCCGGTATCGGCTATCTGCCGCAGGAAGCGTCGATCTTCCGCAAGCTGTCGGTATCGGACAACATCATGGCGATCCTTGAGACCCGCAAGGAACTCGACCGCGCCGGACGTCGCAAGGAGCTGGAAAGCCTGCTGCAGGAATTCCACATCACTCACATCCGCGACAACCTCGGCATGAGCCTGTCGGGTGGTGAGCGCCGCCGCGTCGAGATCGCACGTGCACTGGCCACGGCGCCGAAATTCATCCTGCTGGATGAACCGTTCGCAGGTGTCGACCCGATTTCCGTGGGCGACATCAAGCAGATCATTCATCACCTCAAGGCCAAGGGCATCGGCGTTCTGATCACCGACCACAACGTTCGTGAGACGCTGGATATCTGCGAGACCGCCTACATCGTCAACGACGGGCAACTCATCGCGGAAGGCGACGCTGAAACCATCCTGGCCAACCAGCTGGTAAAAGAAGTGTATCTCGGCCACGAGTTCCGTCTGTAACCCGGTGAAGACGGGGGCTGGAGACGAACGCGAGCGTGCGCCTCATCGCCAACCCCGGATTAATTGTCGTCACACTCTAGGCAAACACTCTGGTTTCAGGCATATAATTTGCTTAAGTAGGCGCCTCGGCGCCCTAGTAGTGGATGGCGCGCAGTGCGCCGGCGAATAAGGTGTTAAGCCCCTGCCATGAAACCTTCGCTAGTCTTGAGAATGGGCCAGCAGCTGACGATGACGCCGCAGCTGCAACAGGCCATCCGCTTACTCCAACTGTCGACGCTGGATCTCCAACAGGAAATCCAGGAGGCACTGGAGTCCAATCCGATGCTCGAACGACAGGAAGAAGGCGACGATTTCGATAACGTTGACCCAATGGCCGACAACATCGAGCATAAGCCCAACCCTGACGTTCAGGAGCCGACCTATCAGGAAGCCACTCCGACCGTCGACAACCTCGACGATAGCGAGTGGAGCGAGCGCATCCCCAACGAATTGCCCGTCGATACTGCGTGGGAAGACATTTATCAAACCAGCGCCAGCAGCCTGCCGAGCAACGACGATGACGAGTGGGACTTCACGACCCGCACCTCCGTTGGCGAAAGCCTGCAAAGTCATCTGTTGTGGCAGCTGAATCTGGCACCCATGTCCGACACCGATCGCCTGATCGCCGTTACCCTCATCGACTGCATAAACCCTCAGGGCTACCTGGACGAGTCGCTGGAAGAGTTGCTCGACGCATTCGATCCGGAACTCGACATCGAGCTGGACGAAATCGAAGCTGTTCTGCATCGCATCCAGCAGTTTGAACCGGCCGGTATCGGCGCACGCACGCTGAGCGAATGCCTGCTGCTGCAGCTGCGCCAGCTGCCGACCAAGACCAGATGGCTGGCCGAGGCACAGCGTCTGGTGAGCGATTACATCGACCTGCTCGGCAGCCGCGACTACGCGCAACTCATGCGCCGGATGAAGCTCAAGGAAGATGACCTGCGCCAGGTGATCGAACTGGTTCAGAGCCTCAACCCGCGTCCGGGATCGCAGATCGAATCCACCGAAGCCGAATACGTCGTCCCTGATGTCATCGTGCGCAAGGACAATGAACGCTGGCTGGTCGAGCTCAATCAGGAAGCCGTGCCACGCCTGCGGGTCAATCCGCAATACGCAGGCTTCGTGCGTCGCGCCGATACCAGCGCCGACAACACGTTCATGCGCAATCAGTTGCAAGAGGCCCGCTGGTTCATCAAGAGCCTGCAGAGCCGCAACGAAACCCTGATGAAGGTGGCCACGCAGATTGTCGAGCATCAGCGCGGCTTCCTCGAGTACGGCGACGAGGCAATGAAGCCGTTGGTCCTGCACGACATTGCGGAAGCGGTCGGCATGCACGAATCAACGATTTCCCGCGTGACCACGCAGAAATTCATGCACACACCGCGTGGCATCTACGAACTGAAATACTTCTTCTCAAGCCACGTAAGCACCTCCGAAGGCGGTGAATGCTCGTCCACGGCGATCCGCGCGATCATCAAAAAACTGGTTGCCGCGGAAAATCAGAAAAAGCCGTTGAGTGACAGCAAGATCGCTGGTTTACTGGAGGCACAAGGCATTCAAGTGGCCCGTCGCACAGTCGCCAAATACCGCGAATCTCTAGGGATCGCGCCTTCGAGTGAACGCAAGCGACTGATGTAAAGGTCACAGGCCACAGCGTTCCAGTGGCAGGCACCCAAGCCTGCCTCTTAATGCACTGGCAACGAAGGAGAAGCTGTATGCAAGTCAACATCAGTGGACACCAACTGGAAGTGACCAAGCCCCTGCGCGAGTACGTCGAGCTGAAGCTCAAAAAGCTCGAAGGGCACTTTGACAAGATTACCAATGTGCAAGTGACGATGGCCGTCGAGAAACTCAAACAGAAGATCGAGGCCACGCTGCATATCCACGGTGGAGAGGTGGTTGCCAATGCGGAGCATGATGACATGTACGCGGCGATCGACCTGCTCACTGACAAGCTGGACAGACAATTGCTCAAGCATAAGGAAAAGCAGCAAAGCATCCTCAAAGGTGCGGCAGCTCGCTGATACCCCCCACCCATGATTCGACTCGAAAACATCCTGACCCCTGGCCGTTCATTTGTGAACGTGCCAGGTGGCAGCAAAAAAGCCGTTCTCCAACAGATTGCTGAAATGATCTGGCAGCAGGTGCCTGAACTTGATCAGCAAACTCTCTATGAAAGCCTCATTGCCCGTGAAAAGCTCGGATCGACCGGGTTCGGCAACGGCATCGCCATTCCCCACTGCCGACTGAAAGGTTGCGACTCGCCCGTCAGCGCAGTGCTTCATCTTGAAAAACCTGTCGACTTCGACGCCATCGACGGCGCGCCTGTCGATCTGCTGTTCGTGTTGCTGGTGCCGGAAGCGGCAACCGACGCTCACCTCGAACTGCTGCGCCAGATCGCCAGCATGCTTGACCGTGCAGATGTCAGGGCGAGCCTGCGGAACGCGAAGAGCAGCGATGAGCTCTACAACGTCGTGCTTCACGTCCAGAACGGTCACTGATCATGCGCATGATCATCGTCAGCGGTCGCTCCGGCTCCGGCAAGAGTACGGCCCTCGATGTTCTTGAAGACAGCGGCTTCTACTGCGTCGATAACCTGCCTGCCGGGCTGCTGCCGGAACTGGCCGAGCGAGCACTGATCCACACCGAGCTGGCTGAGCCATTGCTCGCGGTTTCGATAGACGCACGTAACCTGCCCAGCCATCTGAGCCGTTTTCCGCGCATGCTCGAGGAGGTGCGCAGCCGGCACATTCAGTGTGACGTGTTGTTCCTGGATGCCGAAGAGTCGACGCTGCTCAAGCGTTTCTCCGAAACCCGCCGCCGCCATCCGCTGAGTACGGCAACCCGCTCGCTGGCTGAAGCCATCCGCGACGAAAAAACCCTGCTGGGGCCGATCATCGACCTTGCCGACCTGACTGTCGACACCACCCACCTGAATCTGTATCAGTTGCGCGACACGCTCAAGCTGCGGCTGCTGAACAGACCGGAACCCGGCACAGCCTTCCTGATCGAGTCGTTTGGCTTCAAACGCGGCATGCCGGTCGACGCCGACCTCGTGTTCGACGTGCGCTGCCTGCCGAACCCGTACTGGAAGCCCGAGCTGCGCGAGCAATCCGGGCTTGACCAGCCAGTGGCGGAGTATCTGGCCGCGCAGCCGGATGTCGAGGAGATGTTCCAGGATATCTGCGCCTACCTTACCAAATGGCTGCCGCGCTTCGCCGCCAGCAACCGTGCCTACGTCACCATTGCCATTGGCTGCACCGGCGGACATCACCGCTCCGTCTACCTGACCGAACGTCTGGGTCAGGTCCTGCAACAATCGCTCAAGAATGTTCAGGTTCGCCACCGCGACCTAAGCTGAAAGGATCCCCATCGCGATGCCCGCTCAACAAATCACCATCATCAACAAGCTGGGCCTGCACGCCCGTGCTGCAGCGAAATTCGTCGGCGTGGCGGGCAAGTATCCCTGCCAGATCCGCGTGGGCCGGACCCCGGAAAGCATGGTCGACGGCAAAAGCATCATGGCAGTCATGATGCTGGCTGCCGGCAAAGGCACTGACATTCATCTGTCGACCGAGGGCGACCAGGAGCAGGCCGCGCTGGACGGTCTGATCGAACTGATCAACAACAAGTTCGACGAAGGCGAGTGACCCTCGGCGCACCATGACGATCCGATTTTCTAGGGCGAACGAAGCCTGCGATCTGGCGGCTTTGTTCCACGTAAACGCCTGCCCTCCCCATCTGCGCTTCGCCGGTCTGTCCGACCTACACGCAATAAAGAAAATTGCGCGATATCCACGGAATTTTCAGACTTGCGCGGCGCGCACAAAGTATCTTTAATCCATCGCTTCGAAACAGTGAGTCGCTAGCCTTCCCGATCAGGCACGGACCAGCCAGGGCGATTCCCGGTGCGTATCAGGAATCAAGATGTGGGTGGTGATGTTCCAGGGCAGAGCGGATTGATGACATTCACAGGCCCACCCCGGCCCAAAAACAGGTCCGGCCCGGAAAAAATGCTGATGCTCGGCAGCGTCCTGGCGGTGATCGCGATCCTGACAATCGTCGCATCCTTGCTGATTCGCGAGCGCGGCAACGCTACCGAGTCCGCCGTGCGCTCGGCCAACAACGTGGTTCAACTGATCGATGCCGACGTGCAGCGCAGTGCCGAACTGTATGACACGTCGCTCAAGGGTCTGATTTCAGCGTGGCAGCGTCGCGACGTGACGTCGATCTCTCCCGAGCTGCGTCAACTGGTGTTCTTCGACAGGGCGACCGCCGCGCCCTTCAAAGGCGATATGGTGTTGCTCGACAAGCGCGGCGATATCATTGCCGATTCAGTTTCCGTCATTCCCCGCGAAGACAACTTTTCCGACCGGTCGAGCTTCCTGAAGCACCGGGAAAACGCCTCGCTTGCCATGCGAGTGGATGGCCCGTTCAAGTCGCGCTGGGGTTTCAAGGACTGGTGCATCAGCTTCAGCAGGCGCCTGCCCTCCGCGGACGGTGAGTTCGTCGGCATTGCCGCTGCGACAATGCGGCTTTCCTATTTCAACCAGTTGTTCAGAAGCCTGGACGTGGGCAAGAACAGCTCGATCAACCTGATCAATGCCGAAGGCGTCCTGCTGGCACGGCAGTCCGATGATGCGGGTAAAGGCCAGATCGGCGAAGACTTCAGCAAACGTCCCAACTTCCAGCGAATTCTCAATCAGGTAAGTGGCCATTTCACCGCCCTGTCGGAGCTATATGGCACGGAGCGGTTGTACACGTTCTCACGCGTGGGCGACCTGCCTCTGATCGTGGTAGTCGCTCAGTCTCAGGATGAAGTCTATGCGGTCTGGAAACGCAATGCGCTCCTCGTCGCCAGCGCCACTGGCCTGTTGTGCCTGGGGATCCTGTGGCTGTCGTGGCTACTGGGCAAACAATTGCGCCTGCGCCACAACGCCGAGCAGGAGCTGGCCGAGCTGGCCTCAACGGACGTGCTCACCGGACTCGCCAACAGGCGCCGGTTGGATCAGGTGCTCAAGCAGGAGTGGCTGCGCGGGATGCGCTCGGGCAAATCACTGTCACTGCTGATGATCGACGTCGACCATTTCAAGGCGTTCAACGACCGCCATGGTCACCATGGCGGCGACGTCGCGCTGCGCAATGTCGCCCAGACAATTTCCGCTAACATTCGACGTCCCGGGGATCTCGCGGCCCGGTACGGCGGTGAGGAATTTCTGGTGGTGTTGCCGGAGACGGACCTTGCCGGCGCTCGCGTGCTTGCCGAAAAAATCCGGGCGGCGATTGAGTCGCTGCTTCCCTTCGAAGACGATCCGTTACCCATCACCGCCAGCATCGGCATTGCGTCGCACCTTCCGCATCCAGCGGACAGGCCTGACCAGCTCTTTAACGTGGCTGACAAAGCGCTTTACCTCGCCAAACGCAATGGCCGCAATCGCGTCGAGCCCACTGAGTGATGAATCGTCAGGCATAAAAAAACGCCAGACTGGCTGGCGTTCTTTTTGTACTGCCAAGTCGAATCAGCTTGCGCGGCGAACCGAGTCACGCAGTGCTTTCACTTTGTCATGATTGGCTTGCACGCCAGTCAGCTGACGCTGAATCAGGCCGGTGACGTTCACAGGCAAGTTCTTTTCGGTTGCCTTCTGCAGCGCTTCTTTATAAGCCTTCAGCGCATGGTCTTCGCCGCGTTCGACTTCGTTCAGCACCGCTTCGTCGCTCTTGCCGGTCACTGCCGCTTTGAGCTCTACCCAAAGACGATGCAGGCCGCCAGCAGCGCTGGAGGTTTTATCCGGATCACCGCCCAAGGTACGAACTTCAGCCTGAAGCTCAGCCACTGCAGTTTTGCACTCTGAGGACCGGGAAAGGAAGTACGCTTTGATTTCAGGGTTTTTGATATCTTCGGCAGCTGTGTGGAACCCTTTCTCGCCGTCAATGCTGGTCTCGATCAGATCATTCAGTACCGAGATCGCTTCTTTATTGATATCTGTCATTTTGCTGTTCCTTTCTGGCAGGTTAATCGAAGTATTGATGCATCCAAATTCGATAGGAGAATCATTGCAGAGCGCGTGCCAGTTTTTAGAAAACGATAAATTCATTATTAATCAATAAGTTAGGCATATATCCATACAGTCACACCGCGCTTTATGCATGATCTGTCCGTTGGCGGAATTGCAGAATGCACGTATCTTCCAAGTTCATTGAAACGGACAAACGGCAACCGTATGAGTCCTGAAAAACTCAAGTTGTTAGTCGAGCGGGAGATGCCGTACGGGAAGTACAAAGGTCGCCTGCTGGTTGATCTGCCTGGCGACTACCTGAACTGGTTTGCCCGTAAAGGATTTCCCGCTGGAGAGCTGGGCAGTCTGCTGGCGCTGATGCATGAAATCGACCATAACGGGCTGTCCTCGCTACTCGATCCGTTGCGTACCCGCCCTCGGGAATTATTGCGCAGCAGCCCGGTGAAGCTACCGATTCGCTTTTCCTGACCTTTTCACTGAACGCACGAGCGGCCTGATGACCAGCATTCCTATGAGCACCACAGCCGAACAGACCGACCAACGCGCCCGGGACGAAGCATTCTGGAAAGACGTTGCACAGCGATACGACGTCGAGCCCGGGGCGCTCAACCTTGAATACGGCTATTTCGGCCGCATGACCCGCGAAGTGTTGCGTCAGTACGAGCAGAACCTGGCGTACGTCAACCGCAGTAACGCTGTCTACGTACGCCAGCGGTTCGATACGCACGACAGCGAAGTCATCCGCGCCGACCTTGCTCAACTGCTGGGGGTCGGCGCCCACGAAATCGCGCTCACCCGCTGCGCCACCGAGTCATTGCAGACGCTCATCCGCAACTACAACGAGCTGCAGCCCGGCGAGCAGGTCCTCATCAGCGATCTGGACTACAACAGTGTGCAGACCGCCATGCGCTGGCTGGCAAGGCGCTGCGGTGCGGGCATTGTCGAGATCACCCATCGGCATCCCGCAACGTACGAATCGCTGCTGCAAAGCTATCGCGAGGCATTCGTTGCCAACCCTGGGATCAAACTGATGGCGCTGACCCATGTGACCCATCGCACGGGCCTGGTGATGCCGGTTCAGGACCTCACTGACCTTGCCCGATCTCATGGCGTCGATGTCATCTTGGACGGAGCCCATGCGCTGGGCCAACTGGATTTCGAGCTGGAAGCCCTCAACGTCCCGTTCGCAGGGTTCAACCTGCAGAAATGGATGGGCGCGCCGCTGAGTCTGGGCTTTGTCTACGTCCGCCAGGGGAGACTCGCAGCGATCGACCCGGACATGGGCGACACGCGTTATGCCGACGACGACATCCTGGGCCGCGTGCCCTATGGCACGCCGAACATCCCCGCGCTGATGACATTACCCACCGTATTTGCCGAGCATCGGGCGATCGGCGGCTCGGCGGTCAAGGGCGCGCGGCTGGCCTACCTGCGCGATTTGTGGGTCAAGGAAGCGCGTGGGATCGAGGGCATCGAAGTTCTGACGCCGGACGATCCAAGGCTTTATTGCGGGATTACCTCGTTTCGCTTCACCCGCCACGAAGATCAGCAGGTCATGGCCCAACGACTGCTGGATGAACATGGAATCCTCGCTGTGACACGCTACGGCGCAGGTTGCGGGCCTTGCATCCGCATCACGCCAGGCTTCACCACCCGCGCCGAAGACATGGCGCGGCTCGTGGCGGCGCTGCGTGCGCTGGCCTGAGCTTGACCCCAAAAAAAACGGCGCCCTGTTGACAGGGCGCCGCAAAAACCAAAGAAACGAACTACAAAGGAGCGGCCAAGATATCCACTTCATACGGCGCCCGTGCGGTACATATTTATCGCTGAACCGGCAGACGAAAAAAAACGGCGCTCCTGACCAAGGAGCACCGTCAAACAGCCATGCAACAACGACTTCTTTGGCTGCGCTGCCGTGCGAGGGTCAGGCAGCGCAATCTCTTCAACTCTTCGCCGACGACGATTAGAACAGCCTGCGCTTGAACGCCAGCTGTCCGTCCTCGACGTATCGTCGGTCAACAACAATCAATCGAACAGTGCGATCGCCTCAGCCGTGGCGTCGGTAATACGCTGCCAGTCACCGTTCTTGACCCATGCGTTGTCGATCATCCAGGTACCGCCCACGCACATGACGTTCGGCAGTGCCATGTAGCTCTTCAGGTTGGCAGCGCTGACGCCGCCTGTGGGGCAGAAACGCACTTCGGGGAACGGGCCGCCCAGTGCTTTGATCGCACCGACGCCGCCGCTGATCTCAGCGGGAAACAGCTTGAAGCGGCGGTAGCCCAGCGCATAACCGATCATGATTTCCGACGCGCTGCTGATGCCCGGCAACAGCGGCAACTCGCTTTGCGCCCCGGCTTCCAGCAGATCCTGGGTGCTGCCCGGCGTGACGATGAATTGCGAACCGGCCTCCTCGGCCGCCTTGAGCATGTGGCGATCGAGAATAGTGCCGGCGCCCACGCACAGTTCAGGACGCGCATCACGCAAGGTGCGGATGGCCTTGAGACCGAACTCGGAACGCAGGGTGACTTCCAGCGCGTTCAGGCCGCCCGCCGCCAGCGCATCGGCCAGCGGCAGCACGTCCTGTTCACGTGCAATGGTGATGACCGGCAGAATCTTCGCTTTTGCGCAGAGTTCGTCGATCTGGGCAATCTTGCTCGCCATGCTATTCAACGGCTGTTTCACTTGGTTTTTCTCCATGGCGGCTGATCCTTTGCTTATGGGCACCAGTAGATCTCTAAAGACGGGTTGAGAAACGCACGCACCGGCATTTCAGCGAGGTCATCGCCCGCCAGCGCCTTGCGCAGGGTTTCCAGTTTTGCCTGCCCGGAAATGGACAGGATTGGCGTTGCGGCCGACGCCAGAAGCGAACGCGTCATGGTCAGGCGCTGATGAGGCACAGTGGGCGCCTGCATCGGCAGGCAACGGCGTTCGCTGTTCAGATCCAGCGCCTCGGCCAGGTTCGGGCTGTCAGGGAACAGCGAGGCCGTGTGGCCGTCGTCGCCCATGCCCAGCACCAGCACATCGATCTTCGGCAGCTCTTTGAGCGCCTCGTCGGTGGCGGCCGCTGCTTCATCCAGCGTCGTGGTCGGGCGATACAGGCTGAAGAAGCCCGCTGCCGCTGCCGGCCCCTGAAACAGATAACGCTTGAGCAGGCCGGCATTGCTGTCGGCGTGTTCGGTCGGCACCCAACGCTCGTCAGCGAGGCTGATGCAGACTTTGGACCATTGAATCGGCTTCTGCGCCAGTGCCTGGAAGAACGCCACCGGGCTTTTGCCGCCTGAGACGACCAGCGTGGCCACGCCATGCGGGTTACTGGAAATGGCCGCGCTCAAACGCTCGGCCACGTGATCGGCCAGCGCATTGGCCAGCAATTCGGGATTATCGAATTCCAGGGCTTTCAGACCCGCTGGAAATTCAAGTTCACATATCGCCATACCAGGACCTCCCGTCACGAGTAATGAGCGCAATGGAACTCATTGGTCCCCAGGAGCCTGCCGCGTAAGGCTTGGGCGCATCGCCCGCCTTCTTCCAACCGGCAATCAGCTGGTCGCACCACTGCCACGCATACTCGATCTCATCTTTGCGGACAAACAGGTTCTGATTGCCACGCATGACCTCCAACAACAACCGCTCGTACGCATCCGGGATGCGGGCGCTGCGGTAGGCGTCGGAGAAGCTCAGTTGCAAAGGATTGCTGCGCAATTGCATGCCTTTATCCAGCCCCTGATCCTTGGTCATCACTTGCAGCGAGATACCTTCGTCGGGCTGCAGGCGAATGATCAGACGGTTGCTGATCTGCATCCGCTGTTCGGGAGCAAAGATGTAGTGCGGCGGTTCCTTGAAGTGAATCACGATCTGCGACAGCTTCTGCGGCATGCGCTTGCCGGTACGCAGATAGAACGGAACCCCTGCCCAGCGCCAGTTACGGATATCGGCACGAATGGCAACGAACGTTTCGGTGTCGCTCTGGGTGTTGGAGTTTTCCTCTTCCAGATAACCGGGGACCGGCTTGCCCTCGCTGTAGCCGGCAATGTACTGCCCGCGAACCACCTGGGTGGCGAGGCGTTCGGGCGTGAACGGTGCCAGTGCCTTGAGCACTTTCACCTTCTCGTCGCGGATGCTGTCGGCAGACAGATCGCTGGGCGGGTCCATGGCAATCAGGCACAACAGCTGCAACAAGTGGTTCTGGATCATGTCACGCAGTTGACCCGCCTGATCGAAATAACCCCAGCGGCCCTCGATGCCCACTTTCTCCGCCACAGTAATCTCAACGTGGGAAATGTAGTTCTGGTTCCATTGGGTTTCGAACAGGCTGTTGGCAAAGCGAAGCGCGATGAGGTTCTGTACGGTGTCTTTGCCCAGATAATGGTCGATCCGGTAAACGCGGTTTTCCGGAAGGAATTTGGCCACGGCGTCATTGACCCGGCGCGAAGATGCCAGGTCATGGCCGATAGGCTTTTCAAGCACGGCGCGCGTGCGATCGGTCAGGCCGACCAGCGCAAGGTTTTCACAGATGGCGCCGTACACCGACGCCGGCGTGGCGAAGTAGGCGATCATGGTCTGTGCGTCGCCCACTTCCTCGGCAAGCGCAACGTAGTCGTCGCCTTTGAGGAAGTCCACGTGCAGGTAGCTCAGGCGTGCCTGAAAACGCTCCACGTGCTCACTCTCAAGCTGCGCCTCGGGGACGAAACGGCGCAGGCTTTTGTCGATGTAGGCCAGATGCTCCTGAGGAGTTCCGGGCTCACGGGCCAAGGCAAGAATTCGGGTCTCGGCATGCAGCAGTCCAGCCCGATCAAGCTGGTACAACGCAGGAAACAGTTTGCGCACTGCCAGGTCACCCAAGGCACCAAACAAGGCAAAAGTGCACGGTTCAACCGTAATCGAGAGCATAATGTTGGTTCTTTTATCAAGTTAGGCTACAAATACCTTTTTTAAAGGCGTTACTCAAGGCCAAATGTAGTAATAACCACAACATTTCTTCTGAAACCACATTACAGTGGTGATCACCACAGGCCCTCAGTACGATAGGCCACCTTTGCTACAGGCTAAAGGCCCACGTCACTACCTTTTTAATAAAGGCCCATAGATCAGCCTGTTGCAGCTTCATGAAAGGACTTTGAATGGACCGCGTACGCAATCTTCTGGAGCAGATCCAGAGCCGTCTCGACGAGTTGAACAAGGCTGAACGCAAGGTCGCCGAAGTGATTCTGAGCAACCCTCAGCAGGCCACACGCTTCAGTATCGCTGCGCTGGCGCAGGCGGCAAAGGTCAGCGAGCCGACCGTTAATCGCTTCTGCCGCTCGTTCGACGTCAGCGGTTATCCGGAGCTCAAACTGCAGCTGGCGCAAAGCCTGGCCAGCGGTGCGGCGTATGTCAGTCGGGCCGTTGAAGCCGATGACAATCCGGAAGCCTACACGCGCAAGATTTTTGCCAGCGCCATCGCGTCGCTCGACAGCGTCTGTCAGGTGCTCGACCCGAACCTGATCAGCAAAGCCGTCGACCTGTTGATCCAGGCGCGTCAGATCCACTTTTTCGGGTTGGGGGCATCGGCACCTGTGGCGCTGGATGCACAGCATAAATTCTTCCGCTTCAATCTGGCGGTGACGGCCCATGCCGATGTGCTGGTGCAGCGCATGCTGGCGTCCGTGGCGCATACCGGCGAGCTGTTCGTGATCATTTCCTACACCGGTCGCACGCGCGAGCTGGTGGAAGTGGCGCGCATCGCCCGCGAGAACGGCGCGTCGGTGCTCGGCCTGACCGCGGCCGACTCACCGCTGGCGAAGGCCAGCACGTTGAGCCTGAACATCCCGCTGCCCGAAGACACCGACATCTATATGCCCATGACATCACGTATCGTTCAGCTGACCGTGTTGGACGTGCTCGCGACCGGCATGACGTTGCGCCGCGGCGTGGATTTCCAGCCGCACCTGCGCAAGATCAAGGAAAGCCTCAATGCCAGCCGCTATCCGGCGGATGATGAGTTGAATTAACGCGTTCATCAGGCACTGTTCTGTAGGAGCGTGGCTTGTCCCGCGACCTGCCGGGCACCGGCAGTGAAATCTGCAAATCTGGTGCAACTGATCCGCCGCATTGTCTGATTTTGCGACGGGTTCCCCGCCGGTCGCGGGACAAGCCACGCTCCTACAGGGCTTCGCAATCAATGCATCAGTTGCGCCTGCAAGCTCAACCGCGCCTGCTGCCCGGGAGCAAGACCCAATCCATCATCGATGCCTGACACGGCCTCCAGTCGCAAGAAGCCCTGTGCTTCATCGCCGCCAACACCCAGCAACGGTCGATTGCCGGGATGCCAGACCACCGTGCTGTCGCTGTCGCTCATGTCGATGCTCAACCGACGCGACCACGCATCGTCCTGCAGCGCCAGCGGTCCTGCATGCTCGAACACGCGTTGACAACAGCCCATCACCCGCAACTCGCCCTTTTGCTCACAATGGCTGCGACTGAGCTCGTCGTAGCCCTGCGCACCGTCGAGCCCCTCGAGCGCAACGTCGGCGATATCGCTGATGCGCCAGTAGGCGTGCAGTGCATGCCCGAAGTGGCAGGGCTCGCTGTCTTCATGGCGGGTTTCGAGCCGCAGATCCATGCCCTGCCCCAGCTCGGCATGCAGATCGGCTTGCCAATCCCACAACGACAGTCGCCAATGCAGCGACACGCTCGCGTCATGGGTCTGGCTGTCAATCAGTTTCCAGTCGAGCAAGCGCCCCCAGCCATGAACAGGCCAGCCGCCCTCACCGGGATGACGCCCCACCCACGGCCAGCAGACAGGCACGCCACCTCGGATCGCACCGACATTGGGCCACTGCGACGCACACCACAACCACGGTTTCTGACCCTTGGGCTGAAAATGCAGCAGCTGAGCGCCCTGCCGACTGAACACCGCCTGACACTGGGGATGATCGATGATCAGCACATCGCGTTGCTGATGACGTTCCCACTGAAAAGTCGGCTGAGGCCGGACCGAGGTATAAAAGCGCTGAAGCGGATGCTCAAGCGACTCTGTGTCCCTGTTAGCCATTGCTGTACCAGTCCAGAGAATGGATTCATTTGTCCTTTGCAGCGGCGCTGCCTGTCGACGATTGTGCTGCGTCGAACGTTGTTTCGCAGGCAGACTGTCCTCGCGGACAAGCGCCGTCCTTGCCAAGGACGGCAGATGCAAAACCAAAAAAACACCCCGAAAAACGAGGCTGGGTGCCGCACAAAAAAAACGGGCAGCCTGGCTGCCCGTAAAGCACACACGACCCTTGATCGTTTGTGAAGCACATCAGAGAGGTGTGCGGAGGAGCGGGTCCGCACACGATCGCAGCGTCAGAACTTCGATTGAATCTTGATGCCTGCTACCAGCGCGTTCTGGACCTCGTCCACACCGCCTGGGCTCTTCACGTATTGCAGGTTAGGACGCACGGTCAGCCAGTCGGTGACGTGTACACCGTAGTAGATTTCCGAGTTGTATTCGGTCTTCTGGATCGGCAGGTAACCCGGGTTGTCGTAGTCGTCGATCCCGTTGACGGCGTTGACCAGGCGACGGTTGTCCTGGGCATCGTCGTTCACGTGGATACGCGCGACACCGATACCGATGTCATCCTTCGGACGGGCATCGAACGGGCCTTTGTAGACGAAACCGATCTGCTGATAGTTGTCGACGAAGTTGGTGGCTTTGTCATGCACAGTGGCGTTGGCGAAGATGCTCAGACCACGGGACGTGTCGCCGTTGTGGCTGGTCAGCTGTTGCTGAGCCACGACCCACCAGCCGTGCTTGTCCTTGTGGGACTTGAAGTCGCCGCCATTGGTGGCTTGAGGCTGACCTGCTTCGTTCTCGTAGAGGTCGTCCGCGCTTGGGTTACTGATGTAATAACCCAGACGGTATTCGCCTGGCAGCGAGTTGACGGTTGGCGACCAGACCACTTCCACAGGCACCACGGTCCCTTGCGAGCCGCTGCCACTGAGCTTGAAGCTGTTGCCGGTTTCCAGGTACGAAGGGTTCTGTTCGTAGACACCGATCTGGGCGAAGACTTCCGGCGTGATGTTGTATTTCACGCGCAATGCCCACTGGCTGACTGGCCAGTTGTACCAGGTGTTCACGTAGTTACCGACCTGCGAGCCGCAGAACGAAAGGTTCTGGAAGTCGCATGGGAAGCTGTTGAAGTCCTCGCCCTCACCGAAACGACCGACCTTGATGTCCAGGGCGCCGTCGAAGTACTTCTGCTTGACCCACATTTGCGTCAGACGCCAGGTCTGACCACGACCCCAGACTTCCTGCGAGGAGCTGAGTGTGCCGGCGCGCGGGTCGCCGATACGGTCGTTGGAAATGTTGTTACCGCTACGCTCGGTGATCGCCAGCTTGAATTCCGCATCATGCCAACCGAGGATTTTCTGCAGATCCATCTGCACACCAAACGCGAACTGATCGCTGTAGCGGCCAGTGCGGTCATCGTTGTAGCCGCCATTGAGGTTGGAGGCGGCTTCGCCAACATACTCGATGGGGAAGTCGTAACCCTTGTCATACAGCTCCTGGCGCAGACCACCCCAGTCACCGGTCAAGTGTTCGCTGGCTTTGAACGGCTCCATTGCAGAGGCCGTTCCGGAAATCGTCAGCGCACTCAGAACAGACAACCCACCGATCAACTGAAACTGGTTAAGCGATTTGCTTCGTACCTTCTTCATCCCTTAAATCCTCGTTTTATTGTTATTAGCTATGAACAGCGTTGTAACCACTTGCTTCGTGTGCCTGACAGGCCTCTTTTACGGCAGAAATCGGCCTGTCAGATGTGCTCGTTGATGAAGTGCTCCTGCTTACGGGATCAGTTGCGGTTAAGCCGCGTGACGTTCCCCATGTTTTCAACCGGTTGAGACTTTCCCAGAGCCCCCAGACGCTCGCCGCTTTTGGCGTCGAACAGCAGAACCTTGGCTGGATCGAATTGCAACGTCAGTGTCTCGCCCACCGCAGGGGCGACGTCTGGCGCCAGTCGGCAGCAGACCTTGCTGTCATTGAGGGTCACGAAGACCAGCGTATCCGGGCCAGTCGGTTCGGTAACCTGAACCTCGGCGCGAATGGTCGGCATCCCCGCAGCCTCGCCGGACGCTAGCACGATCTGCTCAGGACGAAGGCCCAGAATCACCTCACGGTCTTCGAGGCCCGCGTCGTTCATGTTCATCGGCAGCTCACAGCGCGCCTGGCCGCTGTCGAGCAACGCAACCAGCCGACCGTCCTTGCGTTGCAGCCGCAGCGGGATGAAGTTCATTGGCGGCGAACCGATGAAGCTGGCAACGAACAGATTGGCCGGATCATTGTAGATCTGCTTCGGCGTGCCGAACTGCTGAATGATCCCGTCCTTCATGACTGCCACTTTGTCGCCCAGCGTCATCGCCTCGATCTGGTCGTGGGTCACGTAGACCGTGGTGGTCTTCAGACGCTGGTGCATCAGCTTCATTTCCGTGCGCATCTCGACCCGCAGCTTGGCGTCGAGGTTGGAAAGAGGCTCGTCGAACAGGTAGATTTTTGGACGACGCGCCAGTGCTCGGCCCATCGCCACACGCTGTTGCTGACCACCGGACAACTGGCCCGGCTTGCGGTTGAGCAAGTGTTCGATCTGCAGCAGCTTGGCCACGCGGGCGACTTCGGCGTCGATGTCCGTCTGGCTCATCTTGCGAATCTTCAGGCCGAACTCGATGTTTTCGCGCACGCTCATGGTCGGGTACAGCGCGTAGGACTGGAACACCATCGCGATGTCGCGATCCTTGGGGCTCATGCCGCTGACATCCTGGTCGCCAATCATGATCGCGCCGCCAGTGATGTTCTCAAGACCTGCGATGCAGTTCATCAGGGTCGACTTACCGCAGCCCGAAGGCCCCACCAGAATCAGGAACTCGCCGTCCTTGATCGACAGCTCGATGTTCTTGAGGGTGTCCGGCAGACCGGTCCCGTATGTCTTGTTTACATTGCGAAGTTCAAGCGTTGCCATGATTACCCCTTGACTGCGCCGGCCGTCAGCCCGCGCACGAAATACTTGCCTGCGACCACGTAGACCAGCAGGGTCGGCAGTCCGGCGATCATCGCCGCTGCCATATCAACGTTGTATTCCTTGACGCCGGTGCTGGTGTTGACCAGGTTGTTCAGCGCCACCGTGATCGGCTGCGAGTCACCACTGGAGAACACCACGCCGAACAGGAAGTCGTTCCAGATCTGGGTAAATTGCCAGATCAGGCAGACCATGATGATCGGTGTCGACATCGGCAGAATGATCCGACGGAAAATCGTGAAGAAGCCTGCGCCATCCAGGCGAGCGGCCTTCACCAGAGCATCCGGAATGCTGACGTAGTAGTTGCGAAAGAACAGCGTCGTGAACGCCAGCCCGTAAACCACGTGCACCAACACCAGCCCGGTCGTGGTGCTGGCCAGCCCCATCTTGCCGAGGGTGAACGATGCCGGCAGCAGGACGGTCTGGAATGGCAGGAAGCAACCGAACAGCAACAGACCGAAAAACAACTGCGAGCCGCGGAAGCGCCACATCGACAACACGTAGCCGTTCAACGCACCGATGGCGGTGGAGATCAGCACCGCCGGAACGGTGATCAGGAACGAGTTCCAGAAGTAGCCCTTTACAGTGGCCCAGGCTTTGATCCAGCCGATGGTGGTCACTTCGGCGGGCCAGCTGAGCAGGTTGCCGGTGCCGATGTCTTCAGGCGACTTGAAGCTGGTCAACAGCATCACCACCAGCGGCACCAGGTAAATCAGGACAGCCGCGATGAGCACCGCGTAAATCGCAACGCGGCTCAGGCTGATGGAAGGTTTGCCGGCGAGACTAGTCATTGCGCTTGGCCCTCAACTCCGAATACAGATAGGGCACCAGGATCGCGAGAATCGCACCGAGCATCAGGATCGCACTGGCCGAGCCCATGCCCATCTGGCCGCGGCTGAATGTGAAGGAATACATGAACATGGCAGGCAGGTCGGAGGAATAGCCAGGACCACCCGCCGTCATCGCCGCAACAAGGTCGAAGCTCTTGATTGCGATGTGCGCCAGAATCATCACGGCACTGAAGAACACCGGACGCAGGCTTGGCAGCACCACTTTCCAGTAGATTTTCGGCATGCTTGCGCCATCGATCTGCGCTGCGCGGATGATCGACTGATCGACGCCCCGCAGGCCGGCCAGGAACATGGCCATGATGAAGCCCGACGCTTGCCACACAGCCGCGATGACCAGGCAGTAAACCACCCGATCCGGATCGATCAGCCAGTCCAGACGAAAGCCTTCCCAGCCCCAGTCCCGCAGTAATTTGTCCAGGCCCATGCCCGGGTTGAGCAGCCATTTCCAGGCCGTACCGGTGACGATCATCGACAGCGCCATCGGGTACAGGTAAATGGTGCGAATGAAGCCTTCACGACGAATGCGCTGATCCAGGAACACGGCGAGCAGCACGCCGACGACCATGCTGATGCCGATGAACATCCCGCCGAACACAGCGAGGTTCTTGCTCGCAACCCACCAACGATCGTTGTCGAACAAGCGCGCGTATTGCGCCAGACCCACCCATTTGTAGCTGGGCAGAAAAGTGGAATTGGTGAACGACAGAACGAACGTCCACAGGATGTAGCCGTAGAAGCCCACCAATACGATGAACATGCTTGGCGCCAGCACCAGTTTGGGTAGCCAGCGCTGCAGTGCATCGAACGGCGAGGCTTTGCTGAACACAGCAACAGAACTCATGGTGAAATCCAGTACAGAAAGATGAAGAGTGCAAATACGCCCTGCAGGAGCGACCGAGGTAGCGCTCTACCTTGCCCGCGATAAGTTGTGCCAGGTTCATCAGTGTTGACTGACACGACACGATCGCGGGCAAGCGCGCTCCTACAGATTTTGCTGCTACTTGCTATTTAGCGGCCTTGATTGCAGCGCCCAGCTTCTTCGCCGCATCAGCCGGATCGGCTTTCGGGTCGTTGATGAAGTTGGTCACGACGTCAAAGAACGCGCCTTGAACGGCCAGCGTAGTCGCCATGTTGTGCGCCATGCTCGGCTGCAGGCCGCCGGTTTTGGCGTCTGCAAGGAAGTCCTTGGCCGCGGTCTGGGCGCACGAGTCGAAACCGTACTTGCCCATGTCGCCGAGCATGTCGTTACGCACCGGAATCGAGCCTTTGTTGATGCTGAAGACCTTCTGGAAGTCCTCGCCCAGCACCACCTTGGCAATGTCCTGCTGACCTGCCGCAGTGCCGGCATCCTTCTGCTTGAACACCGCCAGGGAGTCGATGTTGTAGGTGAAGGCCTTGTCAGTGCCAGGGAACGCTACGCACTCATAGTCCTTGCCGGCGACCTTCTTGGCAGCGGTCCATTCTGACTTGGCCCAGTCGCCCATGATCTGCATGCCGGCCTTGCCGTTGATGACCTTGGCGGCTTCCAGGTTCCAGTCCTGGCCTTTGCCGTCCGGGTCCATGTAGGAGGCGACTTTCTTTAGCTCAGTCAGCGACTTGATCATTTCAGGGCCGGTCAACGCGCCGTTATCCAGGTCGACGAAGGCTTTCTTGTAACCGTCTGCGCCCATGACCGACAGCACGACGGCCTCGAACACGGTGCTGTCCTGCCAAGGCTGACCGCCGTGAGCCAGCGGAATGAAGCCGGCTTTCTTGAGCTTGTCGCCTGCGGCGTAGAATTCTTCGAGGGTGGTCGGGGCTTTTTCAATACCGGCTTTCTTGAAGACTTCCGGGTTGATCCACAGCCAGTTCACGCGGTGAATGTTCACGGGAACGGCGACGTAATCACCGTCGTACTTCACGGTATCGGAGACTTTCTTGTCGAGCAGGCTGTCCCACTTCTCCGACTTGGCGGTGTCTTTCAACACGTCGGTATCGAGCAGGCCAGTGGACGCCCATTCCTGAATGTCAGGGCCTTTGATCTGGGCGACCCCAGGCGGGTTGCCGGCAACGGCGCGGCTTTTCAGAACGGTCATGGCAGTCGAGCCGCCGCCACCTGCGACAGCGCCGTCTTTCCAGGTGAATCCGTCTTTTTCAACTTGAGCCTTGAGCACATCGACTGCCGCTTTTTCGCCACCGGAAGTCCACCAGTGGACGACTTCGACAGTGCCTTTGGAATCAGCGGCCATGGCGCTCAGAGGGAACAACGAGGCGAGAGAAATAAGTGCAGCGAGACGGGTAATCGAATTCATCTATTTGACCTTTCTTGTTGTTATGCATGAGCAAGTCTTGGTGCTTGCGCTGCATGGATTCTAACCAAGGGACTAGAGCGGACGGTAACGAAGGGATGCGCGAATGTCACAACTTGGTGACATTCACGAAACCTCCCGTATAAACCTGTAGGAGCGCCGCTCACTCCACCCCACGCGGCAGATACAGCGTCACCCGCAACCCGCCTTCGCGCATGTTCTGCAGCGTCACTTCGCCGCCATGGCTGTGGGCGATGTTGCGTGCGATGCCCAGCCCCAGGCCATAGCCCTGCTGATGCTTGCCGGCCAAGCGAAAATGCGGCTCGAAGACCTGCTCCAGACGCTGCTCGGGCACGCCTGGGCCTTCATCCTCCACGTGAAGCACGAACGCGTCGGCATCGTCTTCAATAGTCAGGTGCGCCTTGTCGCCGTATTTGATCGCGTTGTCGATGAGGTTTCCCATGCACCGCCGAAGCGCCAGCGGCTTGCCATAAAACATCGACATTGCCTTGCCTTTGAGCGTCACCCGGCCAGCGCCCTCTGGCGCAACGTAGGGTTCGATCAGGCAGTCCAGTGCATGATTGAGGTCGACCGGTTCGATGTTCTCGTGGATGTCAGTGTCTTTCACGCACTGCAACGCGCCTTTGACCAACAGCTCAAGCTCGTCGAGGTCCCGGGTGAATTTGGCCTGCATCTTCTCGTCTTCGAGCAGCTCGACCCGCAGCCGCAATCGAGTGATCGGCGTGCGCAAATCGTGGGAAATCGCGCTGAACAGCTGCCCGCGCTCGGTCAGGTAGCGGCTGATCCGGTCGCGCATCGTGTTGAACGCGCGGGTCACTTCGATGACTTCGCTGCCCCCACCTTCCACCACCGGCTCGACATCGGCGCCCAATGACAGGTCTCGCGCGGCACGCGCCAGGCGTTTCAACGGGCCGCTCTGCCAGTGCACCAGCAGCCCGATGAACACCAGCAGGAAAACGCTCGTCAGACCGATGAACCAGACCTGCTGCGAGGGCAGGCCTTCTTCTTCGAGCATTGTGTAGGGCTCGGGCAGCAATGAAGCGATGTACAGCCACTCGCCGGGAGACAGCTCGATCTGCGTCACCAGCACCGGCGGATTCACCGGCTCCAGCGTCAGCGCGTAATGGGCCCATGAACGCGGCAGCTCGTCGAGCTTCAGCCCGCTGTTGAAGATGCGCAGGTCTTCGGGCCGGACGAAACGCACCAGGATGTCGGGGTCAGCGCCCAGATTCTGGCGCAACACCTGACCGACCACGTTGATGACCGCCGACTTGCGCACCGTCGGTTCCAGCACCTGCATCTCCAGCGGACGGTCGTTCAGGGAAACGAAGAATCGCGTGCCGCCCATGCTGCGCAGTTGATCGAGCACCAGCGGACGGAACGCAACGGGTAAAGACCGGAAATAACTGACGCTGGCCGCCATGGAGAACCCCAGGCTGCGGGCGCTGGTGATCAGGCCTTCCATTTGAGTCGCGCGCAGTTGCGAAAGCCAGATCAGGCTGGACAGCGTCTGGGCCAGCAAAACCGCCAACAGCGTCAGCAGCAACATGCGCCCCAACAGCGAGCGCGGCACCGGAAGACGGCGCTTTTTCTCGACGACCATCGAGGGTCAGTAACCGTTGCTGGCTTGTGGCAGCACGTTGGCTGCCAACAGATAGCCACTGCCTCGCACCGTGCGGATCAGCCGCGGCGCCTTGCCAGTATCCCGAAGACGCTGACGCAGGCGGCTGACCGCCATGTCGACGATGCGCTCCAGCGGCATCAGCTCGCGCCCGCGGGTGGCATTGCCGATGGTGTCGCGATCGAGAATCTGTTGAGGATTGTCGAGAAACAACTTGAGCAGCGCGAAATCGGCGCCGGAGAGAATCACCTCTTCGCCATCGCTGTGAAAAAGACGATGGCTGACCATGTCCAGACGCCATTCATCGAACACCAGGACTTCACCTGTGGTGCGCTCCTGGCCGAACTGGGCACGCCGCAGCAACGCCTTGATGCGCGCCTGAAGCTCACGCGGGCTGAAGGGTTTGGCCATGTAGTCGTCGGCACCGAGCTCCAGCCCGATGACCCGGTCAGCCTCGTCGGAACTGGCAGTCAGCATGATGATGGGAATATGCGGCTGGCGCGGGTGCTGCCTGACCCAGCGGCAAAGGCTGAAGCCGTCCTCGTCGGGCAGCATGACGTCGAGAATCAGCAGGTCGCTCGGCTCGTCATTGAACGCCTGACGAAATTGCGCCCCGTCGCCCACTGCCCGCACCTGAAAACCCGATCGGCTCAGGTAGGCTTGCAGCAACTCGCGAATCTCCTCGTCATCATCCACAACGAGAATCGATTTACTGACAGCGTTCACGTTGGTCGTCCTTGTAAGCACTGAAATTGTTGTTATGAGAGAAGCAGCTACAAGCCTCAAGCTCCAAGCCTCAAGAAAAAGCAGAGCCGTTCGCGTTCCTTTTGTAGCATGTAGCTTAGAGCTGGCGACTTGCCAGCGCCTGATCCAGCGCCACCCCGGCGCCCATCAGGCCCGGGTATTCGGCCGTCACCAGCCACACCGGCACGTCCTTGAAGTAATCCTTCATCAACCCCTTCTGCGCAAATGCGGCGTTGAAGCCGCTCTGCTTGAAGAAGTCGATGAACCGCGGGATCACGCCCCCGGCAATATACACACCTCCACGCCCGCCCACGGTCAATACATTGTTACCCGCAACGCGGCCGAGGAAGACGCAGAACTGCTCCAGCACGGCGCTGGCAACCGGATCGCCCTTGAGCGCTGCGGAGGTGATCGCCGCCGGTGACTTCAGCTGCGGTTCGATCTCATCCAGCGCGCAGCTGACCTGATACAGCAGCAACAGACCGGCGCCGCTTAAAATCGTTTCAGCACTGACGTGCTCATGCTCAGCCATCAGGCGCATCCACAGCATTGCCTCACGCGGATTACCGATCGGCAGATCGACGTGACCGCCCTCGCCCGGCACTGCCGTCCAGTGCGCTTCGCCCGTGCGGATCAGCGTGCCGACGCCCAGACCGGTGCCCGGCCCGATCACCACGCGGGCGCCTTTCGGGTCGCCCTTGCCGTGGCGCACGGTCAGGTATTCATCGTCGCGCAGGCGCGTCATGCCCAGGGCCATGGCCGTGAAATCGTTGACCATGATCAGGCTGTCGATTTTCAGCGCCGCACAGAATGCCTGCCGATTGATCTTCCAGTGGCTGTTGGTGAAGTGAAAATCGTCGCCCGTTACCGGGCCGGCAACGGCCAGACAGATCGAGCCGACATCGCCCGGTTGCAGCTCCAGGTCTTGCAGGTAAACCAGCAGCGCCTTCTCGGGACTGGCGTAATCGACTGTCGGAAAAACCCTGATCGAATGCAGCTGATCGTCTTCCCAGATGGCAAAACGAGCATTCGTCCCGCCGATATCACCCACCATCGCCAATGTCACTTGAGCGTCTCCAGATTCGAAGTAAAGGCGCTGGCGCCCTTCTCTGCCGAGCTGAAGGCCATGCGCATGAAGCCGAACAATTCCCGGCCGCTGCCCACATTGTGAGAAAGACGACCGATTGCTGGCTCTCTGGCGGCCAATTCTGCCGGTTCGACGAGAACTTGCAACGTTCCTTTCACGCCATCTACCCGAATGAGGTCCCCATCGCGCACAAGTGCCAACGGACCACCATCAGAGGCTTCGGGGCAGACATGAATCGCCGCCGGGATTTTCCCCGAGGCCCCGGACATGCGGCCGTCGGTAATCAGCGCGACTTTGAAACCGCGGTCCTGCAGCACGCCCAGAAACGGCGTCATTTTGTGCAATTCAGGCATGCCATTGGAGCGCGGCCCCTGAAAGCGCATCACCGCAACGAAGTCGCACTCCAGCTCGCCGGCCTTGAACGCGTCGGCCAGGTCCTGCTGATCCTCGAAGACCTTGGCCGGGGCCTCGACGATCTGATGCTCCAGCGCCACCGCGGAAACCTTCATCACGCCGCGCCCCAGATTGCCTTCCATCACCCGCAGACCGCCTTCTGGCGAGAACGGACGGGCAATCGGACGCAGGATGTTCTCATCCAGGCTTTGCGTCGGGCCGTCGCGCCAGACCAGCTTGCCGTCGTCCAGGAACGGCTCCTGGGTGTAGCGACGCAGGCCACGCCCCACGACCGTGTTGACGTCCTCGTGCAGCAAGCCCGCATCAAGCAGCTCGCGGATCAGGAACGACATGCCGCCGGCAGCCTGGAAGTGATTGATGTCGGCTTTGCCGTTCGGGTACACGTGGGTGAGGGTCGGCACGACTTCGGACAGATCCGCCATGTCCTGCCAGGTCAGTTGAATGCCCGCGGACTGGGCAATCGCCGGCATGTGCAGCGTGTGATTGGTGGAACCGCCCGTCGCGTGCAGCGCCACAATCGAGTTGACCAGCGAACGTTCGTCCACAATCTCCCCCAGCGGAATGAAATCGCCGCTCTGCTTGGTAAGACGCGTGACCTGGAACGCCGCCTCGCGTGTCAGTGCGTCACGCAGCGGTGTGTAGGGATTGACGAAGGAGGCGCCCGGCAAGTGCAGCCCCATGACTTCCATCAGCAGTTGGTTGGTGTTCGCCGTGCCATAGAAGGTGCAGGTGCCCGGGCCGTGATAGGACTTCATCTCCGAGTCCAGCAGCTCTTCACGGGTCGCCTTGCCTTCGGCGTAGCGCTGTCGCACGTCGGCTTTCTCTTTGTTCGAGATGCCCGACACCATCGGCCCGCCCGGCACGAAGATCGTCGGCAGGTGCCCGAACCGCAGCGAGCCCATCAACAGACCCGGCACGATCTTGTCGCAGATGCCCAGCATCAGCGCGGCATCGAACATGTTGTGCGACAGCGCCACCGCTGTTGCCATCGCAATGACTTCCCGGCTGGCGATACTCAACTCCATGCCAGGCTCGCCCTGGGTCACGCCATCGCACATGGCCGGCACGCCGCCAGCGAACTGACCGACGGAGCCGATTTCGCGCAGGGCTTTTTTGATCTGTTCAGGAAAGTGCTCGTAAGGCTGGTGCGCCGAGAGCATGTCGTTGTAGGAAGAAACGATCGCGACGTTGGCCGCATTCATCATGCGCAGGCTGTGTTTGTCTTCAGGACCACAGGCCGCCACGCCATGGGCGAAGTTGGCGCATTGCAGCTTGCCGCGCATCGGCCCGTCGCTCGCCGCACCCCGGATCAGCTGCAGATAGCGTTGGCGGGTGTCACGGCTGCGAGCGATCAGCCGTTCGGTTACCTCAAGGACGCGGGGATGCATGGTCATGAACTCCAGGCTAGCGGATGTGGTCACCCGTTCAGGCGCTTTCAGAACTCGACGGTCAAAACGGTGCTTGAGAGAAACGCTTCAGCAAACGCTTTGATTTTCAGACAGTTGAGAAGGCTCGACGAGTTTCTATTTGTAGATAAAACAAAATACTGCCACTAAAAGGGCTTGTTTTCTATTTTTATGAGAATAATCTTGTAATTCCAACAACAATTTCACTGAGGACGGGTGTATGACTCTCCGCATCGCAATCAACGGCTTTGGCCGCATCGGCCGCAACGTCCTACGCGCACTCTATACCCAAGGCTACCGCCAGGACCTGCAAGTCGTCGCCATCAACGATCTGGGCGACAGCGAGATCAACGCCCACCTGCTCAAATACGACACTGTCCACGGCCCGTTCGATGGCACCGTGGAACACGACAAGGAAAGTCTGACCGTCAATGGTGACCGAATTTCGGTCAGCGCCATTCGTAACCCGGAAGACTTGCCTTGGAAGTCCGAGAACATCGACGTGGTCTTCGAATGCACCGGCCTGTTCACCGATCGCAACAAGGCTGCCGGTCACATCACCGCCGGCGCGAAGAAGGTCATTATTTCCGCCCCGGCCAAAGGCGCTGACGCCACCGTGGTTTATGGCGTCAACCACGATGTGCTGCGCCAGTCTCATCAAGTGATCTCCAACGCTTCGTGCACCACCAACTGCCTGGCGCCCGTCGCGCAGGTACTGAACCGCGAGCTGGGTATCGAAAACGGCTTGATGACCACCATTCACGCCTACACCAATGACCAGAATCTGATCGACGTCTATCACACCGACCCTTACCGCGCCCGCTCGGCCACTCAATCGATGATCCCGAGCAAGACCGGCGCCGCCGAAGCGGTCGGTCTGGTATTGCCGGAACTGGCGGGCAAGCTGACCGGCATGGCCGTGCGCGTGCCGGTGATCAACGTGTCTCTGGTTGACCTGACCATCCAGCTCAAGCGCGATGCTACCGCTGATGAAGTCAACGCAATCATGAAAGAAGCGGCCCAGCACTCGAAGATTCTTGGCTACAACGCTCTGCCGCTGGTTTCCCACGACTTCAACCACAATCCGCTGTCGTCGATCTTCGATGCCAACCACACCAAAGTCAGCGGTCGCCTGCTCAAAGTACTGGCCTGGTACGACAACGAATGGGGCTTCTCCAACCGCATGCTCGATAACTGCCTGGCGTTGATGAATGCCGAATAAGGCCTGACGCCGGGCATAACTTCTGGCCCGCGACCGACCTTTAGCAGTACGCTTGTTCGCGACGGCGGCCTGTCAGCCTCATGTGCATCGGCTGACACGACGCCATCGTGGGCAGGAGAGCTCCTTCACGCCCGAGACCGTCACGCCCCTTTACAAAATCTTTGCCACCTCCCACCTTGACCAGGTCCGTAGATGATAAGCATTATCATCCGCTGATTTTCTGGTCGGGTTATCCGCGTGACGCAGTCGCACTTCAACGATGTATTCCTGGCCCGGCGAACGATTCTTCTGCGCACCTTGCAGCGCATGGTTCGCAACCCCAGTACCGCCGAAGACCTGCTGCAGGAAACTTATCTTCGCGTTACGCGTGCACTGGGCGAACGCGCGATCGATCATCTCGAACCCTTTGTTTTTCAGACCGCACGCAATCTGGCGCTCGACCATCTGCGCGCCCGACGCATCCACGCCCGAACCATCGTCGACGACGTTCCGCTGGCGGAAATCCACAACGTCGTAGCGCCGGACTCGACGCTCGAAGATGCCGCGCACGCCAATCGCCTGCTCGAAAGCCTTAACGCCAGCCTGGAAAAACTGACGCCGCGCCAGCAGAAGATATTCACGCTCAGTCGTCTCAACGGCGCCAGCTATCTGGAAATCGCCGAGCAACTGGGCGTGTCGGCCAGCACCGTACAAAAGGAACTCAAACTGATCATGGCCATCTGTCTGGGCGTCGCAGCCCGGCTGGATCAGTGATGACGACAGCCTGACCCGTTACCGATAAGAAACAGGCGGTTCGCCAGCCTGGCCAGCGCTACACTGCGCCCCACACCCTGTATCCGAGGACGCTCCCTTGAGGGACTCTCACTCATCTGGCCCGCATCCGGTCGACGATGCTTTGAAGCACAACGCGCTGGACCAGGCGCTGAACTGGCTGATCGAACTGGAAAGCGCCGACGCTGCCGGGCAGGCCCGCTTTCAGACGTGGCTGGCGGCGGACCCGGCCCATCGCGAGGCCTTTACCCGGGCCGAAGCCGTGTGGAATTCTCAGCCAGTGTTCGAGGCGGCCGTGAACCTCGCGACGTCGAAAAAACCGTCACTGCTTCGCCGGGTGCGCCCTCACTGGTTGCCTCTCGCCACGGCAGCGGTTCTGTTGCTGGGCCTGTTCAACTTCAGCGATCTGCCTTTGCGCCTGCGTGCCGACCACCTGACCGGCGCCGGAGAGCGCCAGCGGCTGGAGCTTGCGGACGGTTCGAAGGTGCTACTCAATACCCGATCTGCGTTCTCCTCCGAACTGCACGAACAGCAGCGGGTCGCGCGTCTGTATCAAGGCGAGGCGTTTTTCGAAGTGCCCGGCGCCAAGGGCTTGCCGCTGGAAGTCGAGGCTGGCCCGATACGCATGAGCGCCAGCAGCACCGCGTTTGTCGTGCGTTATCTGGACGGTGTGGCGCAGATACAGGTCGAGCGCGGCGCACTGAACGTGCAGGCGCTGCGTGGCAACTCACAGATGAACCTGGGTGCAGGCGACAGTCTGAAGGTCGGCCCGGAAGGTTTTGGCCGCCGCGAAAAGGTCGATCAGAACAAGAATCTGGCGTGGATTCAGGGCCGCCTGATTTTCGACAATTGCCCGCTTGGCGAGGTACTGACCGAGTTGCGCCGTTACTATCCGGGCTGGATCGTGAGCGCCAGCAGCAAGCTCGATCATGTGGCGGTGACCGGTAATTACCGTCTGGACAGCCCTGTCGACGTGGTGCGCTCGCTCGCGCAGATCACCTCGGCCAGCTTTCACGAGTTGCCGGCGCTGTTAATTCTCAACTGAGCAAAACTATTTTTACGCGATAGCCGTTCGTCGTTCGTCTAGTCATAGCCAATGCAACTGATTCTTATTTGAATCATTCAGCAAAAACTATAAACGACCCGCACGACAGGGAGCGCTATCGATGTTGTCCACGTTCACCCCTACGCCCACCGACTCGCCCAGGACCACCCGCCACTCCACCCTCTCACTGCTGACCGTCGCCATCCTGGGCGCCAGTCTGCACAGCCCTGCCACCGCCGCTGCCGAGCAACCGGCGCGCGTGGCCGGCGCCTATCAATTTTCAATCAAGCAACAACCGCTGGTTTCGGCGCTCAACGAATTCAGCAAGATCACGGGTTGGCAGGTGGGGCTTTCGGCGGATCTGGCGCAGAACGTCACCTCGCCCGGCGTGAACGGAACCCTGTCGGCCGCGCAAGCACTGGAGCGCCTGCTGGCGGGCAGCAATCTGAGCTACCGCAGCCTGGGCAACAACAACGTCGTGCTCGAGCGTCGCACCGGCGGCGCACTGGCGCTGGATCAGGTCACCATCAGTGCCACGCGCCAGGCCCAGTCGATAGCCTCGGTGCCCAACACGGTCAGCGTGCGAGATCGCGCCGACCTTGATCGGCAGAACGTCAACAGCATTCGCGATCTGGTACGTGACGAGCCGGGCGTGTCCGTAGGCGGCGCGGGGCAGCGTGCCGGCACCACCGGTTACAACATCCGCGGGATCGACGGCAATCGCGTCCTGACTCAGGTCGATGGTGTCGAAGTCCCGGACAACTACTTCTCAGGCCCTTACGCCAACACCCATCGCAATTACGTCGACCCCGAAATCGTCAAGCATGTGGAAATCCTACGTGGCCCTGCATCAGCCTTGTACGGCAGTAACGCCATTGGCGGCGCGGTGAGCTACTACACGCTCGATCCGGAAGACATCATCAAGCCGGGCAAAGACGTCGGCGCACGCCTGAAAACCGGCTACAGCTCAGCGGACAACAGCTGGCTGAACTCCGCGACCGTGGCGGGGCGCGAGGGCGACTTCGACGCCATGCTGCACGTCAGCCAGCGTAACGGCCGGGAAACCGAGTCCTACGGCGAGCATGGCGGCACCGGGCTGGACCGCACCGCCGCCAACCCGGAAGACAAACGCGCGACCAACGTGCTGGCCAAACTGGGCTGGAATTATGGCGACAATGACCGGCTGGGCTTCACCTACGAAAAGTTCAAGGACGATACCCATACCAATCAGAAAAGCGCGGTCGGCGGGCCTTTCAACGAGGGCAGCGGCATGGGCTATTACCAGTCCCGTGAAGGCAACGATGTCGTGACCCGCGAGCGCTTCGGCGTGGAAAACGCTTTCGCGCTGGACAGCCTGCTGGCGGACAACATCAAGTGGAGCCTGAACTATCAGATCGCCAAGACCGATCAGGACACACTCGAGCGGTACGTCCCGAAAAACCCTTTCACCGGCGCTGTCTCCCGGGATGTCTGGCGCGCACGCAATACGTTCTACAAAGAGCGTCAATGGATTTTCGATGCCCAGCTGGACAAGGCGTTCAGCATCGCTGACACCGAGCATCTGCTGACTTACGGCACCACGCTCAAACAGCAGAAAGTCACCGGTGAGCGCAGCGGCAGTGCCACCTGTGCGGCGGTCGGGCGCACCTGCACCGCCATTGGCGCGCCCAGCACGAGTTCGACGGATAGCCTGTTGCCGACCAGCGATTTCCCGGATCCGACCGTTAACACCTACGCCCTGTTCGCCCAGGATCAGATCAAATGGGGCAGCTGGACCTTCATGCCCGGCGCACGTTATGACTACACGACACTGTCACCGCATGCGACAGACGAGTTTCTGAAAGCCTACAGCCTGACCCATCCCGACCAGTTCAACGACAAGGACAAGAAGTGGCATCGCTTGTCGCCAAAACTTGGCATCACGTACGCGTTCGATGACGCCTACACCTGGTATGGCCAGTACGCCGAAGGTTTCCGTACTCCGACGGCCAAGAGCCTGTACGGGCGCTTTGAAAACGTCAGCGGCAACTATATCGTCGAGCCGAATCCGGACCTTGAGCCGGAAAAAAGCAGGAGCTACGAGACCGGTCTGCGGGGCCGCTTCGACGAGGGCACGTTCGACGTGGCGGTGTTCTATAACAAGTATCGCGACTTCATCAATGAGGACGCCATCCAACCGGCAACCTCGTCGGCTACGGTCTTCCAGTCCAACAACATCAAGCACGCCACCATCAAGGGTGTGGAGCTCAAGGGCCGTCTGAATCTGGACAGCTTCGGCGCGCCTGAAGGCCTCTACACACAGGGCTCCCTGGCGTATGCCTACGGTCGCAACGATGACACGGGACAACCGCTTAACAGCATCAATCCGCTGACTGGCGTGTTCGGTCTGGGTTATGACCAGGACGACTATGGCGCACTGGTGAGCTGGACGCTGGTCAAGCGCAAGACCCGCGTGGACGATTCGCAATTCCACGCCCCGAATGGTGTGTCGAGCGGTTTCAGGACGCCAGGCTTCGGCGTCGTTGACCTCACTGGTTTCTACAAAGTGACCGATGACGTCACCGTCAATGGCGGCGTTTATAACGTGGCCGACAAGAAATACTGGCGCTGGGACGACGTGCGTGGCTACGACGGCGTCGGCGAGGCAGGTGTGACTGCGCCGTCCAGCCTGGATCGTCTGACCGAGCCGGGCCGTCACTTCGCGGTCAACCTGGTGTGGGATATCTGACTGAAATGACAACCGCGCCCCGGTAGGGGTGCGGTTGTTTTTACGCTCGAACGCCACTCACTCGTCTCGTTAACACACGCCTCTTTTCCAAGGAAGACAAATGTCCCACGACCCGATTCGTCGCTCCCAACGACTGAACCAGATCACCCACGCCCCGCATGAGCAACTGGACAAGGCCGTTAAAGCCCATGCGCCGTTCGAAACCCTGGCCAGCTACCGTCGCTTCCTCAGCGCGCAGTATCTGTTTCAGCAAGAACTCAAAGCGCTGTACACCGATCCGCAACTGATCGAACTGATCACCGATTTACCTGCGCGATGCCGGGCAGAACAGGCCAGGGCGGACCTGAATGACCTCGGTGCGCCCATTCCGGCCCCGGTGTCAGGTGCCGTAGCGACGGCCAGCATGGCTCAGGCGCTTGGCTGGCTGTTCGTCTCCGAAGGGTCGAAGCTGGGCGCAGCGTTTCTGATCAAGCGCGCCGAGGCGCTGAACCTGAGCGACACCTTTGGCGCACGTCATCTGGGCGAGCCCGCCGGTGGTCGCGCCGATGGCTGGAAGCGCTTCATCAGGATCCTCGACGACCTGCCCTTCAGCCCCGAGCAGGAAGAGCAGATTGATCGTGGCGCCGTCGCCGCCTTCGAACGTTTCAACGTGCTGCTGCAGCACGCCTATGCTTGTCCGGCAGCGGCGCAACCGGCCTGACCCCGCGCGTTTGGCGCCCGGCACTGTTAAGCTAGGCGCCTTTGCCGGGAAGCATTCCCGCGCATTGCATCATTACCCTGCCGTTTCCGAGACCATGACCAGCACACCCCAAGGCAGCAAACTGTCCCGCATCCTGTTTGGCATTCTGGCCTACGTGAGTCTGACGATCGGCATCATCGCCATTTTCATTCCGGGACTGCCCACCACCGAGTTCATCCTGCTGGCGGCGTGGGCGGCGACCAAAAGCTCGCCTCGCCTGAGTGCCTGGCTGGAAAGCCACCGTGTCTTCGGCCCCATGCTGACCAACTGGCGCAACGGCAAACTGATCGCACGCAGCGCCAAGATCAGCGCCACGGTGACCATGCTGATCTGCGCCGTCATGATGCTGGTGCTGCTCAAACACAATTGGTGGATCTACTTCGCCGTGGCGGGCATGGTGCTGGTCAACCTGTGGATCTGGTCGCGACCCGAGCCCGGACCTCAGGCTGTCGGTAACGGCAAGACGCCTGCCCGTGATGAACCCTGAGCAGACCGCAGGGTCTGTCCTTAACCGTCATCACATTTCGCTGGAGCACCCCATGTTCGAGCCCGGCCATCTGCACATCGCCCGTCCTGCCCTGCAACCGAAGGACATTGGTTACGACATTCATATCCGTTACGAGGTCGCGCAGACGGACGAAGGTCCTGGCATGCACTTCACGCTGGAAGGCGAGATCAACGGCAAGGGCTTCAACGAGTCCTTCGATCTGCCGAAGGACAAGGCCTACAACTTTGCCAGCGAAGCCTCGCGCATCGCCGGAACATACGGCCTGCCCAAAGACGCCGACCTGCACGCAATGGACGGCCAGTACGACGCAATGTTCGAGGACATTCGCGACAAGCTCGATATGAAGTCAGGCGATGCGGTCAAGCCAGAGCATCTGGAATAGCCGGGCAGCGCCTGACATCGAATCTTGCATCGCCCCTGTAGGGGCGAACTTGCTCGCGAAGACGCTGCCATGGCCGACAGGGACATTTCAGAGCTTCTTCTTCGCCAGCAAGCCCGCTCCCACGGATCTCAGAACATCGAAGATTCCCCTGGCCCCGCTGTGTAGGGCAGGACCTCATCATTTACTGGCATAATCGCCCCCTTCAATCGCCCGAACCTCTTCGCTCCCCATGCGCATTCACGTTACGTTCATCGACCGCGTCGGCATTACCCAGGAAGTGCTGGCGATTCTCGGCGCACGCAACCTGAACCTCGATGCCGTGGAAATGGTGCCGCCGAATGTCTATATCGACGCGCCGACCCTGAGCCACGAACTGCTCGAAGAACTCAAAGACCGACTGTTCCGGGTGCGAGGCGTGGAGGCGATTACTGTCGTGGACATCCTCCCGGGGCAGCGCCGCCACTTGCAGCTGGACGCGTTGCTGGCGGCGATGACCGATCCGGTTCTGGCGCTCGACAGCGGCGGGCATGTGCTGCTCGCCAACCCCGCGCTTGTCGCGCTGTATGGTCGCGAACCCGCTGGCGAACCTATTGGAGAGCTGTTCGGCGACCCCGCGTTGCAAGCGGCGCTGCTGGAAAACGGCTTTCGCTTGCCGTTGCGCGAAGTCACGCTCAACGGCGAGGCGTTGCTGCTGGATGCGACGCCGATCACCGATGCAGGCGCGTTGCTGACGCTGTATCTGCCCAGCCGCATTGGTGAACGCCTGTCCGCCCTGCACCACGATCACGCAGAAGGCTTCGACGCGCTGCTTGGCGATTCAGCGCCCATCCGGACCCTCAAGGCGCGCGCCCAGCGGGTGGCGGCCCTCGATGCGCCGCTGCTGATTCAGGGCGAAACCGGCACCGGCAAAGAACTGGTCGCGCGGGCCTGCCACGCGGTCAGCGCACGCAACGGCGCGCCTTTTCTGGCGCTCAACTGTGCGGCGCTGCCGGAAAATCTCGCCGAAAGCGAATTGTTCGGTTATGCCCCAGGCGCTTTCACTGGCGCGCAACGCGGGGGCAAGCCCGGCCTGATGGAGCTCGCCAACCAGGGCACGGTCTTCCTCGACGAAATCGGCGAAATGTCGCCCTATCTGCAAGCCAAGCTGCTGCGTTTTCTCAACGACGGCACTTTCCGCCGCGTTGGCGGCGACAAGGAAGTGCAGGTCAACGTGCGCATCCTCAGCGCGACGCACCGCGATCTGGAAAAAATGGTCGCTGAAGGGACATTCCGTGAGGACCTGTTCTATCGCCTCAATGTGCTGAACCTGGAGGTCCCGCCGTTGCGTGAGCGCGGTCAGGACATCCTTCTGCTCGCGCGTTTTTTCATGGAACAGGCTTGCACGCAGATTCAGCGCCCTGTATGTCGTCTGGCGCCTGCTACTTATCCGGCCTTGTTAGGCAACCGCTGGCCGGGCAACGTCAGGCAGTTGCAGAACGTGATCTTCCGCGCGGCGGCCATTTGCGAAAGCTCGCTGGTGGACATCGGCGATCTGGACATTGCCGGGACGTCAGTTGCGCGTCAGGGCGACGGCGAAATCGAAAGCCTGGAGGCCGCCGTCGAGCAATTCGAAAAATCCCTGCTGGAGAAGCTCTACAGCCACTATCCTTCCACCCGGCAACTGGCCGCGCGCTTGCAGACGTCCCACACCGCGATTGCCCACCGTTTACGCAAATATGGAATTACAGGGAAGCCGTAGGCCCTGACCGGCGACTCGCCCAGCAACACGCTACGCGGAACGATTTCGAAACATCGTAACGATTTCATTCCATTCAAGGCATATCCGCTCGCAGCAAGGCCTTGATCCTGCAATGCTTTTCAAACACCCGGATTCCGTAACGATTTCGCTACAGCCTCATCTGTTGCGGTCGGTGAAAAATCGCTGAAAGCCTTGATCTACAGGCGCCAAGCAAGGTTGGCCGCAAACTTGCTAAGCAGCTACCCATCATGCTCGCGCCAACGACGAGCGATTTCATCTGGGGAGATTTCATGAGCGAGTTGCGTTTTACTGAAGATCACGAGTGGCTGCGCGCCGAGGCTAACGGCAGTGTGACTGTCGGCATCACGGCGTTCGCGCAGGACGCACTGGGTGACGTGGTTTTCGTGCAACTGCCCGAGCTTGCGTCCTACGACAAAGGCGCAGAAGCCGCTACGGTCGAATCGGTCAAAGCCGCCAGCGGTGTGTACATGCCGCTCAATGGCGAAGTCGTCGAGGTCAACCCGGCGCTGGACGCCAATCCCGAACTGGTCAACGAAGACCCGCTGGGCCAGGGCTGGTTCTTCCGCTTCATTCCTTCCGACGCAGACGCTGTCGGCAAACTGCTGGATCAGGACGCCTACGACCGTCTGATCAAAGCCAACGCCGAAGCCTGAGGAGACTGCCATGACTGACCGCATCGAATTGAGCACCGCCAACGAGTTCATCGCACGCCACATCGGCCCGCGCGCCGACGATGAAAAAGCCATGCTTGCCACGCTCGGTTTTGACTCGCTGGAAGCCCTGAGCGCCAGCGTCATCCCCGAATCCATCAAAGGCACCAGCGTACTGGGCCCGTCGGCAGGTCAGAGCGAAGCCGATGCGCTGGCTGACATCAAAGCCATCGCCAGCAAAAACCAGCTGTTCAAGACCTACATCGGCCAGGGTTACTACAACACCCATACGCCGGCACCGATTCTGCGCAACCTGCTGGAGAATCCGGCCTGGTACACCGCTTACACCCCGTATCAGCCCGAGATTTCCCAAGGTCGTCTCGAGTCGCTGTTGAACTTCCAGACCCTGATCAGCGACCTGACCGGCCTGCCGATCGCCAACGCGTCGTTGCTCGACGAGGCTACCGCTGCCGCCGAAGCCATGACCTTCTGCAAGCGTCTGAGCAAGAACAAGTCCAGCCAGAAATTCTTCGCCTCGGCCCACTGCCACCCGCAAACCCTGGATGTCCTGCGCACACGCGCCGAGCCTCTGGGTATCGACGTTGTCGTGGCTGACGAAAGCCGGTTGACCGACGTCAGCGAATTCTTCGGCGCGCTGCTGCAATACCCGGCCAGCAACGGCGACGTGTTCGACTACCGCGACCTGGTCGAACGCTTCCATGCCGCCAACGCACTGGTTGCCGTTGCAGCGGATCTGCTGGCGCTGACCCTGTTGACGCCACCCGGTGAATTCGGCGCGGACGTCGCCATCGGCAGCGCCCAGCGCTTTGGCGTGCCGCTGGGTTTCGGCGGCCCACACGCGGCTTACTTCTCCACCAAAGATGCCTACAAGCGCGACATGCCGGGCCGTCTGGTAGGCGTTTCGATCGACCGTTTCGGCAAGACCGCACTGCGTCTGGCGATGCAGACGCGTGAACAACACATTCGCCGCGAGAAGGCGACGAGCAACATCTGCACCGCGCAGGTTCTGCTCGCCAACATCGCCAGCATGTACGCCGTCTACCACGGTCCGCGCGGCCTGACCCGCATCGCCAATCGTGTGCACCAGCTGACCGCGATTTTTGCCGAGGGCCTGAGCACGCTGGGCCTGAACGTTGAGCAGGCTTCGTTCTTCGACAGCATCACCCTCAACACCGGCGCCAAGACTGCCGACCTGCATGCCAAGGCGCGCGCTCAGCAGATCAACCTGCGCGAAGTCGACGCCGATCGTCTGGGCGTATCGCTGGACGAAACCACCCAGCAAGCCGACGTGGAAGTCCTGTGGCAACTGTTCGCAGGTGAAGGCCAGGCACTGCCCGATTTCGATTCGCTGGCCGAAAGCGTTCAAGCCCGCCTGCCCACCGAACTCCAGCGTCAGTCGCCGATCCTGAGCCATCCGGTTTTCAACCGCTATCACTCCGAAACCGAACTGATGCGGTACCTGCGCCGTCTGGCGGACAAGGACCTGGCTCTGGACCGCACCATGATCCCGCTGGGCTCGTGCACGATGAAGCTCAACGCCGCCAGTGAAATGATCCCGGTGACGTGGGCCGAGTTCGGCAACCTTCACCCCTTCGCGCCCGCTGAACAGAGCGCCGGTTATCAGCAACTGACGGACGAGCTGGAAGCGATGCTCTGCGCCGCGACCGGATATGACTCGATCTCGCTGCAGCCCAACGCCGGCTCCCAAGGCGAATACGCCGGCCTGCTGGCCATCCGTGCGTATCACCAGAGCCGTGGCGATGACCGTCGCGATATCTGCCTGATTCCTTCGTCGGCCCACGGCACCAACCCGGCCACCGCCAACATGGCGGGCATGCGCGTGGTCGTGACCGCCTGCGACGCACGCGGCAACGTCGACATCGAAGACCTGCGCGCCAAGGCCATCGAGCACCGCGATCACCTCGCGGCACTGATGATCACCTACCCTTCGACCCACGGCGTGTTCGAGGAAGGCATTCGCGAAATCTGCAGCATCATTCACGACAACGGCGGCCAGGTGTACATCGACGGCGCGAACATGAACGCGATGGTCGGCCTCTGTGCGCCGGGCAAGTTCGGCGGCGACGTCTCTCACTTGAACCTGCACAAGACCTTCTGCATCCCGCACGGCGGTGGCGGTCCGGGCGTCGGCCCGATCGGAGTCAAGTCTCATCTGGCGCCGTTCCTGCCGGGTCACGGCAAGATGGAACGCAAGGAAGGCGCGGTCTGCGCGGCACCTTTCGGCAGCGCGAGCATTCTGCCGATCACCTGGATGTACATCCGCATGATGGGTGGCGAAGGCCTGAAACGCGCTTCGCAACTGGCAATTCTCAACGCCAACTACATCTCGCGCCGCCTGGAAGAGCACTACCCCGTGCTGTACACCGGCAGCAGCGGCCTGGTAGCGCACGAATGCATCCTCGACCTGCGCCCGCTCAAAGAAACCAGCGGCATCAGCGTCGATGACGTCGCCAAACGTCTGATCGACTTCGGCTTCCATGCGCCGACCATGTCGTTCCCGGTAGCGGGTACGCTGATGATCGAGCCGACCGAAAGCGAATCCAGAGAAGAGCTGGACCGCTTCTGCGACGCGATGATCAAGATTCGCGAGGAAATCCGCGCAGTGGAAAGTGGCGCGCTGGACAAAGAAGACAACCCGCTGAAAAACGCACCGCACACGGCGGCCGAGCTGGTCGGCGAATGGAGCCACCCGTACAGCCGTGAGCAGGCGGTGTATCCGGTCGCCTCGTTGATCGAAGGCAAATACTGGCCTCCGGTCGGTCGTGTCGACAACGTCTTCGGCGACCGCAACCTGGTCTGCGCCTGTCCTTCGATCGAAAGCTATCAGGACGCGTGACGGATAAGGGGCTACTGTGCGAGCAGTGGCCCTTTTCAAGATAGATCCCGCGTGGTGCTGAAATCACTTCGCGAGCACGCTCACTTCTACACGCTTGTGGCGCACAGATATGCATGAACGCCCCGACCTTGCAGGAGTGAGTTTGCTGCGACTGAGCCCAGCCCGATCAGCCTGCAATAACCATAAAAACAACACCGGAGCCCAATCATGTCCCTGAGCGTGTTTGACCTGTTCAAGATTGGCATCGGCCCCTCCAGCTCTCATACCGTGGGCCCCATGCGTGCTGCGGCACGGTTCGCCGAAGGGCTGCGGCGTGACGACCTGCTTTCCGGCACCACCAGCGTGCGGGTCGAGCTATATGGCTCGCTCGGCGCCACCGGCAAAGGTCACGGCAGCGACAAGGCCGTCTTGCTGGGGCTCGAAGGCGAGCATCCGGACACCGTCGACACCGAGCACGTTGCCGAACGCTTGCAACGCATACGCAGCAGCGAGCGGATCAGTCTGTTGGGCGAGCACAGCATCGAGTTCATCGAAAAGCAGCACCTGGCGATGATTCGCAAGCCGCTGGCCTACCATCCCAACGGCATGATTTTCCGCGCCTTCGACGCCGCCGGCCTGCAGATCCGCAGCCGCGAGTACTACTCGGTGGGCGGCGGTTTCGTCGTCGATGAAGACGCTGCCGGTGCCGACCGTATCGTCGAGGACAGCACGCCACTGCCCTACCCGTTCAAGACCGGCAAGGAACTGATGGCCCATTGCGCAAGCACCGGGCTGTCGATCAGTCAGGTGATGCTGGCCAACGAATCCGCCTGGCGACCCGAAGCGCAGACCCGCGCCGGACTGCTGAATATCTGGCAGGTCATGCAGGACTGCGTCGAAGCGGGATGCCGCAACGAAGGAATCTTGCCGGGCGGCCTGAAGGTCAAGCGGCGCGCGGCAGCCTTGCATCGCCAGCTGTGCAAAAACCCGGAAGCCGCCTTGCGTGATGCCCTGTCCGTGCTGGATTGGGTCAATCTTTACGCGCTGGCCGTCAACGAAGAAAACGCCAACGGCGGACGCGTCGTCACGGCGCCCACCAACGGCGCGGCAGGCATCATTCCTGCGGTGCTGCATTACTACATGCGTTTCATCACCGGTGCGAACGAAGACGGCGTCGTCCGCTTCCTCCTGACCGCCGCCGCCATCGGCATTCTTTATAAGGAGAACGCGTCGATCTCCGGCGCCGAAGTCGGCTGTCAGGGTGAGGTCGGCGTCGCCTGCTCGATGGCCGCCGGCGCGCTCTGCGAGGTGCTGGGCGGCAACGTTCAGCAGGTCGAAAACGCCGCCGAAATCGGCATGGAACACAACCTCGGTCTGACGTGCGACCCGATCGGCGGCCTGGTTCAGGTGCCCTGCATCGAGCGCAACGCCATGGGGTCGGTGAAGGCCATCAATGCGGTACGCATGGCGTTACGCGGCGACGGTCAGCACTTCGTCTCGCTGGACAAAGTCATCCGGACGATGCGCCAGACCGGCGCCGACATGAAAAGCAAATACAAGGAAACAGCCCGGGGCGGGCTGGCCGTGAACATTATCGAGTGCTGATATCAGCCCACTTTCATCGCGTTTCCGGTTTTCAGGCCGGCGCACGTAAACACATTCAAGGAGCCATCGATGTCCGCTGAACTGCTGAAAACCCCGCTCAACGCCCTGCACCGGGAACTGGGTGCCAAGATGGTCGAATTCGCAGGCTACGACATGCCCGTGCAATACCCGGCGGGCGTGATGAAAGAACACCTGCACACCCGCGATCAGGCTGGCCTGTTCGACGTGTCGCACATGGGACAGATCCTGCTGAGCGGCCCTGATGCCGCCCGTGCGCTGGAAACCCTGGTGCCGGTGGACATCATCGACCTGCCGGTGGGCATGCAGCGCTACGCCATGTTCACCAATGAGACCGGCGGGATCCTCGACGACCTGATGGTGGCGAATCTGGGTAACGAGCAACTGATGCTGGTGGTCAACGCCGCCTGCAAAAACGAAGACCTCGCTCACCTTCGCGCGCACATCGGCAATCGCTGCGAGATCACGCCGCTGTTCGAAGCGCGTGCACTGCTGGCCTTGCAAGGTCCTCAGGCCGTCACGGCGCTGGCTCGCCTGGCACCGGAAGTTGCGAAGATGACCTTCATGCAGTACACCTCCGCGCGGATCGACGGCATCGACTGCTATGTAAGCCGTTCCGGGTACACCGGGGAAGACGGCTACGAGATTTCAGTCCCGGCCGACCAGGCCGAATCGCTGGCTCGTCGCCTGCTGGCTGAGCCGGAAGTCGCGCCAATCGGCCTCGGCGCACGTGATTCGCTGCGTCTGGAAGCAGGCCTGTGCCTCTACGGTCATGACATGAATACCGAAACCACGCCGATTCAGGCCAGTCTGCTATGGGCGATTTCCAAGGTCCGTCGCGCCGACGGCACTCGCGCAGGCGGCTTCCCAGGCGCTGATCAAATCTTCGCCCAGCACCAAACCGGTGCGGCTCGCAAGCGTGTCGGCCTGCTGCCGCAAGAGCGCACGCCGGTGCGCGAGGGCGCTGACATTGTCGATGCCGACGATAAAGTGATCGGCTCGATCTGCAGCGGCGGCTTCGGACCGACCCTCGGCGCACCACTGGCAATGGGCTACCTGGACGCAGGATTCACAGCGCTGGATACACCGGTCTGGGCAATCGTTCGTGGCAAGAAAGTACCGATGCTCGTTAGCAAAATGCCTTTCGTTGCGCCACGTTACTTCCGCGGCTGACAGGCGCGTCAAGAAACTGCGGCACCGCAACAGTGCATTCAACTGTGCGCATGCCGCAGTCTGGCGCTCGCTCAAACAGCAATCAAACTGTCAAAAAAATGCACTTTCCAAGGGGCTTCGATATTAAAAACTATCGATCCCCTCGATGTGGTTAAAGTTTTCAAAAAACCGGCCAAACCCCCTGAAACCGGGCATCAGCGGGGCTTGTTTTTTCTGCGAGAGTTAGCGTAGAGTTTCTCAACTGTGTTTGCATAGGTCGCTGGGATCGTGACCTGGGCAGTAGCGCCAAAAGCAATGCTACATCCCGCTCTACGTTTCTTCTTCCTGCAACCAGCCCAGTACTCTTTCGTGTGAAAGGGACTGTCATTAATTTATGCGTTTAGGAATAAGAAAATGTCTACACGTCAGAGCGGTACCGTTAAGTGGTTTAACGACGAGAAAGGTTTTGGTTTTATCACTCCAGAGAGCGGTCCGGATCTGTTCGTCCACTTCCGCGCTATTCAGGGCAACGGCTTCAAGAGCCTGAAAGAAGGCCAGAAAGTTACTTTCGTTGCCGTGCAAGGCCAGAAAGGCATGCAGGCTGATGAAGTACAAGCTGAAGGCTGATCGCTGAAAGCATAAAAGCCCTTGATGGCGACATCAGGGGCTTTTTTATGCCCGCGATTTCGTACACTGCCCGCTTCCCCGTGAACGAGCGTCCGAGATGCCCAAGCACCTGCTAAGCCCACAGGGTGATTTCCCCGCAGTCGGTCTGGGCCGTCGCATGGCCGCCATCTGTTACGACGCGCTGCTGTGCGTTGCGCTGCTGATGGTAACTACCTTCCTGTACAAACTTGTCTGGATGAGCGTCGTGGGCGAGACCAGATTGCGTCAGCTGTCCGACTCAGGCGCGCTGGACGGCGATCCCCTGCTCTCCACGCTTCTGCTGTTCGTCCTGTTCGCGTTCTTCGCCAAGTTCTGGACCCACGCCGGCCAGACGCTGGGCATGCAGGTCTGGGGCATTCGCGTGCAAAACGCGGACGGAACCGGCATCAGCCTCTGGCAAGCGCTGCTGCGTTTCGTCGTCGCGATCGCGTCGTGGCTATGCGTGGGGCTCGGTTTTTTCTGGAGCCTGTTCGACAAGCAAAAGCGCTGCTGGCACGACCTGTATTCCGAGACGCAGCTGGTGCGGATTCCGAAACGAAAGCAATAGCCAGGCGATCACTCAGACACAAAAAAGCCGACCCTGAGGTCGGCTTTTTCATTGTCCGCTGACGATCAACCCGCTCGACGCAGCAGCCAGAGCCCTGCCAGTGCACAGATACCCGCTGGCACCAGAACAGCGAACAGCGGCGAGAACCCGAACACCAGGCTTGAAGGCCCGAGCAGGTCCTGCGCGATCCGGAAGGTGAAACCGACCAGCACGCCGGTGAACACGCGCTGACCCAATGTCACGGAGCGCAGCGGCCCGAAGATGAAGGAGATGGCCATCAGCACCAGCGCCACCGTCACCAGCGGTTGCAGGATCTTGGTGTAGAACGCCAGCCAGTAACGGCCGTTGCTCAGGCCCTGATCTGCCAGATAGCGTGCGTACCCGTACAGCCCGGTCATCGACAGCGACTCGGGCGGCAGCACCACCGTGCTCAGCAACTGCGGGCTCAATGCGACGTTCCAGCGCTCTTCCGGAGCAGACACCACCTCGGTGCGGCCTTCATGGAACAGCGTCGTGGAGACATCCTTGAGCAGCCAGTAATCGGTCATGAAATTCGCCTGTCTGGCAAAACTGGCACTGAGCATGTGACGCTGATCATCAAAGCGGTAGCGCGTGACGCCGTACAACAAGCCATTGGGTTGCACAGTGTTGATGTGAATGAATTCGTCGCCCTGACGATGCCACAAACCATGACGCGCGCTTTGCGCATCGCCGGTGCCTTGCGCCAAGGAACGCGCCGCCTGGGCCTGAGCCTCGGTGACCGGCGCGACGTATTCGCCGATCAGCAGACCCGCGACCATCAGCACCAGCATCGGCTTCATCACCGCCCAGACGATCCGGCCGATGGACACACCCGCAGCGCGCATGATGGTCAGCTCGCTGCTGCTGGCCAGGGCGCCAAGGCCGATCAGGCAGCCGATCAGGGCAGCCATCGGCAGCATCTCATACAGACGGCGCGGCGCTGTCATGACTACGAAGCTGCCGGCATCCCAGAAGGTGTAGGTGTCGCTGATGTCAGCCATCTCGTCGATGAATGCGAACAGCGACGCCAGCCCGAGAATGATCCCGAGCACGGCGAGAATCGCCATGAAGACGCTTTTGCCGATGTACCGATCGAGCTTAACCATGAGCCACCTCCGACACGCTGCGGCGGCTCGCCAGTTTCAGACGCAGAGGCTCCCAGTAAAGCAGGCCCATTCCAATGGCCAGGAACAGCGCATGCACCCACCACAAACCCAGGCCCAGCGGGATCTTGCCTTTTTCGAGCGCGCCGCGAGCGGCGATGAGGATGGTCAGATAGGCCATGTACAGAAGAATCGCCGGCAATAATTTGAGGAAGCGGCCCTGACGCGGGTTCACCTGGGCCAATGGCACGGCCATCAGGGTGACGATGAAAACGAGGATGGGCAGGGAAATGCGCCACTGCAGTTCAGCCTTGTTGCGCAGAGTGTTTTCGCCATTGAGCAACTCGCTCGTGGGGATGGCGTCCCGGTCGGTGATTTCGTCGCTGATTTCAGGCTTGGGCAGCAAAGCGCCGTAGGTGTCGTATTTGATCGCGCGGTAATTGGCCTGCCCAGGGTTGCCGTCGTAACGATACCCGTTGTCCAGAATGAGGTAACGGCTGCCATCGGGTTTGATTTCCTGACGGCCCTTCTCGGCGACCAGTACGGTGATACCGTGATCTTTCTTCTCGTTCAGTTTCTTTTCCGAGATGAACACACCGCCAAGGTTGATGCGGTCGTCCGTCATGGTCTCGGTGTACGTTACCCGGCTGCCGTCACGCAGCAGCTGGAAGCGGCCCGGCACCAGCGTGTCGAACTCGGTCATCGCATCCTGCTTGTTGATCAGCAGCTGAAACTGGGTGGCGCCCTGAGGCGCGAGGCTGAAGCTGAGCCAGGCGACGATCAGAGACACGACGGCGGCGGGCGCCAGCGTCATCCACAGCAGACGCTGCTGACTCATGCCGGTGGCCGCCAGCACGGTCATTTCGCTTTCCAGGTACAAACGCCCGTATGCCAGCAAAATGCCGAGAAACAACCCCAACGGCAGGATCAGTTGCATGAAGCCCGGCAGGCGAAAGCCCATGATCAGAAACAGCACGCCCGGGTCCAGGGCACCCGATGCAGCCTGGGCCAGGTACTTGATGAAGCGGCCACTCATGATGATTACCAGCAGCACAGCGCTCACAGCGCTCAAGGTAACCAGCACTTCTCGGGACAGGTAACGGAAGACAATCAAACCAGACACTCCAGGGTTGTCACGCTCAGGCAGCCTGACAATGAATTGGATCAGCCATCACGCGCTGCGGCGAATCACCGAAAAAATATGCGGCATTATCCTGTGATTGGGTGTGTCTGTCACTGAGCGCGCCGGATACTTATTCAACCGATGCAGGCGCCGGCCACGCTACGGGGTTGTCATGCATTGGCAAGCAAGGTCAAACTGCGGGCCTTGCCGCTGGCAGGGCGATGCGAGACACCTGCGCACTCTGCCGCGCACTCGATTATTGCGATCACCCACAGTTTACCCGGGGACCCCGACATGGAATTGGTTGTTAAAAGCGTCAGTGCAGAAACCTTGAAGACCGCCACGCTGGTGGTTGCCGTCGGTGAAGGCCGCACGCTGAGCGACATCGCGAAGACCGTCGACGCACTGAGCGGAGGCGCGATCAGTGCCGTTCTCAAGCGCGGCGACCTGTCCGGCAAAGTGGGCCAGAGCCTGCTGCTGCACAGCTTGCCCAACCTCAAGTCCGACCGGCTTCTGCTGGTAGGTTCAGGCAAAGAGCCTGAGCTGAGCGATCGCCAGTTCCGCAAGATCATCAGCGGCGCGCTCAGCACGCTCAAGAGCCTGGGCGGCACCGACGCTGCATTCGCGCTCGATCATCTGGCCGTGAAAAACCGTGACATCTATGGCAAGAACCGCCTGCTGGTGGAAACCCTGGCCGATGGCGAATACGTGTTCGACCGTTTCAAGAGCCAGAAGGCCGATCCTCGCGCCCTGAAAAAAGTGACCCTGCTGACGGCCAAGGCCAACGTCGCTGAGGTGGAGCGCGCTGCAAAGCATGCTCAAGCCATCGCCGCCGGCATGGCATTCACCCGCGACTTGGGCAACATGCCGCCTAACCTGTGCCACCCGACCTATCTGGGCGAAGAAGCCAAGGTGCTGGGCAAGGCGTACAAGGGCCTGAAAGTCGACGTGCTCGACGAGAAGAAAATCGCCGATCTGGGCATGGGCTCGTTCCTGGCCGTCGCTCAAGGCAGCGCCCAGCCACCTCGCCTGATCGTGATGAACTATGCCGGCGGCAAGAAGGCCGACAAGCCGTTCGTGCTCGTTGGCAAGGGCATCACCTTCGACACCGGCGGCATCAGCATCAAGCCGGCGGCGAACATGGATGAGATGAAATTCGACATGTGCGGCGCTGCCAGCGTGTTCGGCACGCTGCGCGCCGTGCTGGAACTGCAATTGCCGATCAATCTGGTGTGCATCGTGGCCGCGGCCGAGAACATGCCGAGCGGCACGGCTACCCGTCCGGGTGACATCGTCAAGACCATGAGCGGCCAGACCGTCGAGATCCTCAACACCGACGCCGAAGGCCGTCTGGTGCTGTGCGACGCCCTCACCTACGCCGAACGCTTCAAACCGCAAGCCGTCATCGACATCGCTACGCTGACCGGCGCCTGCGTGGTTGCGCTGGGTGGTCACACCTCCGGCCTGCTGGGCAACAGCGACGCGTTGATCAATCAGGTGCTGGAAGCCGGCAAGCGTGCCGATGACCGTGCCTGGCAACTGCCGCTGTTCGATGAATATCAGGAGCAACTAGACAGCCCGTTTGCCGACATCGCCAACATTGGTGGCCCGAAAGGCGGCACCATCACGGCCGCCTGCTTCCTGTCGCGCTTCGCCAAGGCCTACGAGTGGGCGCATCTGGACATCGCCGGCACCGCATGGCTGAGCGGCGGCAAGGACAAGGGCGCCACTGGCCGTCCGGTTCCTCTGCTGACCCAATACTTGCTGGACCGCGCTGGCGTATAAAGCGCCCTGAAACGTGTCGGCCCGCCGGGTCGGCACGTCAGGCGCTCTGGAACTTTCATGACCCAAGTCGACTTTTACATCCTGCCCAGCGCCGATCCACTCGCGCGGCTGGACTTCGCCTGCAAGCTCACGGATAAAGCCTGGCGGCTCGGCCACAGGATTTACCTGCACTGCAGCGACGCGCAACAGCGCGAAGACCTTGATGCCCGGCTCTGGCGCTTCAAGGGCGAAACTTTCGTGCCCCACGGCGTGAGCGAGGAAGATCAGGATGCTCCGGTTGCGCTCGGTGTCGGCGATGACCCGGGGCAACATCAGGATCTGTTGGTCAATCTGGACCTGCGCATCCCTGAGTTCTTCAAACGTTTTGCCCGTGTGGCCGAGATCGTTGTCGAGGATCCGGCCATCCGCCTGGCGGCACGAGAGAGTTTCCGCTTCTACCGTGAACAGGGCTATCCTCTGCAAGATCACCGACTGCAGCGTCTTTGAGCACATGATGGACAATTCAAAAAACCTGAAAGATTCCGCGCACCTGCTCGATGACCTCGAGTCGATCCGGCAGTTGCTTGGCGATGATTCCCTGCAACCTCCCCTGCTCACCGACAGCGTTTCCGGCGAAGGCCAGATCCCGTTGCTGTTCGACGTGGTCAGCGGTCAGGTCGTCGCCGCTGAAGAAGCGGACGTCAATGACATCCCGACACTGACCGCCGAACCGGTCATTGCCCTGCAACCGCCGGCGCCGGAACAGGCCGAGCCAGTCGTCAGCAAACCCAATCCGGACGACCTGCTGCACCTGGACAACGAGCTGCGTGCTGCTGCGCAACTGATCATGCAAGACGTCATCGACGACTTCGCCCCGCACATCGAAAACGAAATCAAGCGCCGCCTGGATGCGCGGATGGAGCGGCTCCTTTCGCAATACAACACCTGATCTGACAACTCGGTGCCGCTTCCGGGCCGGGCTCAAAAGCAGCGATGTGCGCCGCTCATAAGGTCGCGGTTTAGCGCTTGTAGCTTGCCGCTGCCTTGAAAAGCTATACTTCCCGGCTTTTCCGACTGAAAGCAGATCAGGTTCCCGCCGCGCATGGACAAGACCTACCAGCCGCACGCCATCGAAACTTCCTGGTATCAAACCTGGGAGTCCGAGAATTATTTCGCTCCGCAAGGCGCGGGCGACTCGTACACCATCATGATTCCGCCGCCGAATGTCACCGGCAGCCTGCACATGGGCCACGGTTTCAACAACGCCATCATGGACGCCCTGATCCGCTTCCGCCGCATGCAGGGCCGCAATACCCTGTGGCAGCCAGGGACCGACCACGCCGGTATCGCCACGCAGATGCTGGTGGAGCGCCAGCTCGAAGCGCAGGGCCAAAGCCGTCACGATCTGGGTCGCGAAAAATTCCTCGAAAAAGTCTGGGAGTGGAAGGATCAGTCCGGAGGCAACATCAGCCGTCAGATCCGTCGACTCGGCTCGTCGGTCGACTGGAGCCGCGAGCGCTTCACGATGGACGACGGCCTGTCCGAAGCCGTGAAAGAAGCGTTCGTGCGCCTGCATGAAGACGGCCTGATCTACCGCGGCAAGCGTCTGGTCAACTGGGACACCAAACTGCACACGGCCATTTCCGACCTCGAAGTGGAAAACCACGACGAGAAAGGCAGCCTGTGGAACCTGCGCTATCCACTGGCGGACGGCGCGAAGACCGCCGAAGGCCTGAATTACCTGATCGTGGCCACCACACGTCCGGAAACCATGCTCGGCGATGCCGCCGTCGCGGTGAACCCGAACGATGAACGCTACAAGGCGCTGGTCGGCAAATTCGTCGAACTGCCGCTGGTGGGCCGTCGCATCCCGATCATCGCTGACGACTACTGCGACCCTGAATTCGGCACCGGCTGCGTGAAGATTACCCCGGCGCACGACTTCAACGACTACGAAGTGGGCAAGCGCCACAACCTGCCGCTGCTGAACATCTTCGACAAGAACGCCAACGTGCTGGCCGCCGCTCAAGTGTTCAATCTGGACGGCACGCTGAACGACGCCATCGACGGCAGCCTGCCGGCGCAGTACGCAGGGCTCGACCGCTTCGAAGCGCGCAAGCAGATCGTGGCTGCCTTCGACGCCGCCGGCTTGCTGGTCAGTGTCGACGACCACGCGCTGAAAGTGCCGAAAGGCGATCGCTCCGGCACCATCATCGAGCCGTGGCTGACTGACCAGTGGTACGTGTCCACCAAGCCACTGGCCGAGCCTGCGATTGCCGCCGTGGAAGACGGTCGCATTGCCTTCGTGCCGAAACAATACGAAAACATGTACTTCTCCTGGATGCGCGACATTCAGGACTGGTGCATCAGCCGTCAGCTGTGGTGGGGCCATCGCATTCCGGCCTGGTACGACGAATCGGGCAAGGTTTACGTCGGTCGCGACGAAGCCGAAGTACGTGCCAAGCACAACCTCGGCCCTGACGTAGCGCTGCAGCAAGACAACGACGTACTCGACACCTGGTTCAGTTCCGGCCTGTGGACGTTCTCCACGCTGGGCTGGCCTGAGCAGACCGAATTCCTGAAAACCTTCCACCCGACCGATGTGCTGGTGACCGGCTTCGACATCATTTTCTTCTGGGTCGCCCGGATGATCATGCTCACCATGCACCTGGTGAAGAACGAAGACGGCACGCCGCAGATCCCGTTCAAGACCGTTTACGTCCACGGCCTGGTGCGCGACGGGCAAGGCCAGAAGATGTCCAAGTCCAAGGGCAACGTGCTTGACCCGCTGGACATCGTCGACGGCATCGAGCTTGAAGCACTGGTGCAGAAACGCACCAGCGGCATGATGCAGCCGCAACTGGCGAAGAAGATCGAGAAGCAGACCCGTCAGGAATTCGCCGACGGTATCGCCAGTTACGGCACCGACGCGCTGCGCTTCACCTTCTGCTCGCTGGCGTCCACCGGTCGCGACATCAAGTTCGACATGGGCCGCGTCGAAGGCTATCGCAACTTCTGCAACAAGATCTGGAACGCCGCGCGCTACGTGCTGGACAAGGGCGAAGACTGCGGTCAGAACGGCGAAGCATTCGAGCTCTCCCTGCCGGATCGCTGGATCATTTCCCAGCTGCAGCGCACTGAAGCCGAAGTGACCCGCCAGCTGGATCAATTCCGTTTCGACCTCGCGGCGCAAGCCCTGTACGAGTTCATCTGGAACCAGTACTGCGACTGGTACCTGGAGCTGTCCAAGCCGGTTCTGTGGGACGAAACCGCGCCGGTCGAACGTCAGCGCGGCACCCGCCGCACGCTGGTTCGCGTACTGGAAGTGGCATTGCGTCTGGCGCATCCGTTCATGCCGTTCATCACCGAAGAAATCTGGCAGCGCCTTGCGCCGCTGGCCGGCGCACAGGGCAAGACCATCATGCTGCAACCGTGGCCGGTGGCGAACGAGTCGCGCATCGATGCCGCTGCCGAAGGCGACATCGAATGGCTCAAGGGCCTGATGCTCGGCGTGCGTAACATCCGCGGCGAGATGAACATCGGACCGGGCAAACCGCTGCAGCTGTTCCTCAAAAACGTCAGCACCGAAGATCAGCGCCGCCTCAACGAGAACGAGCACTTGCTGAAGAAGCTGGCCAAGCTCGAGTCGTTCACCGTACTGGCGGCGGGTGCCGAAGCGCCGCTGTCGGCCACCGCGCTGGTGGGCGAGATGGAAGTGCTGGTGCCGATGGCCGGTCTGATCGACAAGGGCGCCGAGCTGGCGCGTCTGGACAAGGAAATCCAGCGCCTGCAAGGCGAAGTCCAGCGCGTGGGCGGCAAGCTGTCCAATGCGGCATTCGTTGACAAGGCGCCACCTGAAGTCATCGCCAAGGAGCGCGCCAAGCTGACCGAAGCTGAGCAGGCGTTGAGCAAACTGGCCGAGCAGCACGCACGGATTGCCAGTTTGTAATCGACCGATCAGCCAGCCCGATCACCGGGCTGGCTGACTACCCTAAACCCTGTGGGAGTGAGCTTGCTCGCGATAGCGCCGTATCAGCCACATTATTGTTGTCTGACACACCGTTATCGCGAGCAAGCTCACTCCTACAGGGTTTTGTGTTTCAACCGGAATTGAATTCGTCATGACCAAGCCCGAGCATCCCAAACCGCCGCGCAAGACGCCAAAACCCGCGACTGGAGTCAAGCCCGCCGCGCCTCGTGAGAAGGCCAGCCTTCACCCGCGCAATCGTCATCAGGGCCATTACGACTTTCCTCGGCTGATCAAGAGCAGTCCGGAACTGGGCCAGTTCGTGATCACCAATCCCTACGGCAAGGAAAGCATCGACTTCGCCAATCCGGCAGCCGTTCGGGTGTTCAATCGTGCGTTGCTCAAGGCTTTTTACGGCATCGCGCACTGGGATATCCCTGCCGATTATCTGTGCCCACCGATTCCAGGCCGGGCCGATTATGTGCATTTCCTCGCCGACCTTCTGGCCGAGCGTAACGACGGCGTGATCCCGCGGGGCGCGGCGATCAAGGCGCTGGACGTGGGCACCGGCGCCAATTGCATCTACCCGCTGATCGGGCACAGCGAGTACGGCTGGCATTTCGTGGGATCGGACGTCGACAAGATCGCCCTTGCCTCGGCTACAACCATCGTCAAGGCCAACCAGCTGGGCAAAGCGATCGGCGTGCGTGAGCAAAGCAATCGCAACCACATCCTCGCAGGGCTGCTCGGACGCGAAGAACGCTTCGACGTGACACTGTGCAATCCGCCCTTCCACGCCTCGCAGGAGGAAGCACTGCGCGGCAGTCAGCGCAAATGGCGGGCGCTCGGTAAAGCTGACCCCAAACGCAAGTTGCCTGTGCTCAACTTCGGAGGTCAGGCAGCGGAGCTGTGGTGTGAGGGCGGCGAGGCACGATTCGTCGCGCAACTGATCGCCGAGAGCGCGCAGCTTGCCGTTCAGGTGCTGTGGTTCAGCACGCTGGTGTCAAAGGCCTCGAACCTCCCGCTGATTCGGAGCACGCTGAAGAAAACCGGCGCGCTGGAAAGCCATGTGGTCGAGATGTCGCAGGGACAGAAGCAAAGCCGGTTTGTCGCCTGGACGTTCCACGACAAAGCGCAGCAGGCTGCCTGGCGGGCCGAGCGTTGGAGCGTCGGCAAGTGATCTGGATACCAGCCTGTTTCAGCTGAATCCGGGCACAAAAAAACCGTGTCCGGATCACTCCGTCACACGGTTTCCTCACACAAGTAGCGTTTTCGCTTACTTGTTGACCGAGTCAGTCAGCACTTTGGCTGGTACGAACTTGACCACTTTCTTGGCAGCGATTTCGATGGCTGCGCCAGTCGAAGGGTTGCGGCCGGTGCGAGCTGGACGCTCGGTGACTTTCAGTTTGCCGATGCCTGGCAGAGTAATTTCACTACCGTTTTCCAGCTGGTCAGCGACGATTTGGCCCAATTGGTCCAGAGCATTGCGCGCGGTGGTTTTTGGCGCGTCGATAGCTTCTGCGATATCGGCGATCAATTGGTCTTTAGTCAGAGCCATGGTGGTGTTCCTTCCCTATCAAATTCGAATGGTTTGCAGAGTGTGTACAGACGCGAAATGTAGATGCTGAATTCGGTCTTTGGTTCGGCAGAACCCCACAAACTGCGTGCTTGGCGCGCTTCGGTGCGCAAGACCGGGCAAAACTAGCACAGAGCCAAGCAAATATCCGCACCCTGCTGCCCATTTGGTCAGCTTTATCGCGGTTCAACCCCAAAAAAGTCATATTAATAGAGCCGGTGCCGTGTTTTCGGCCAGCGCAGCGCGTTCCCGGGCCTGTGTGCGGTACACTTGCCGACTTTCGCACGGGCCTGGCTTCCACCCGTTCAGTTCCACTTCAGCAGCCGAGAAATCCATGCCGATCCGTCATGCCATCGTTCACCTGATCGACAAAAAACCCGACGGTACGCCCGCAGTCCTCCACGCTCGAGATTCCGAACTCGCGGAGTCCCAGGCCATCGAGAACATGCTGGCCGACCTCAACGAGAGCTACAACGCCAAACAGGGCAAGGCCTGGGGTTTCTTCCACGCCGAGTCTGGCGCGCACCCGTTCAGTGGCTGGTTGAAGGAGTATCTGGATGAGGGCAAGGATTTCACCGCGTTCAGTCGCGTGGCAGTCGAGCATCTGCAAAAGCTGATGGAAGAGTCCAACCTGTCGGTGGGCGGCCACGTGTTGTTCGCGCACTATCAACAGGGCATGACCGAATACCTGGCCATCGCGTTGCTGCACCACAGCGAAGGCGTCGCCGTGAACGAAGCGCTGGATGTCACGCCGTCGCGGCATCTGGATCTGGGCCAACTGCACCTGGCCGCGCGGATCAACATTTCCGAATGGCAGAACAACAAGGCGTCCAAACAGTACATCTCGTTCATCAAGGGCAAGAACGGCAAGAAAGTCTCGGAGTACTTTCGCGACTTCATCGGGTGTCAGGAAGGCGTCGACGGCCCCGGTGAGACCCGCACCTTGCTCAAAGCCTTCAGCGACTTCGTCGAGAGCGAAGACCTGCCGGAAGCATCCACCCGTGAGAAAACCAAGGCGCTGGTCGATTACGCCAGCAGCCAGAGCAAAATGGGCGAACCCATTGCGCTGGAAGAGTTGTCCGGGCTGATCGACGAAGATCGGCCGCGCGCGTTCTACGAACATATCCGCAACAAGGACTATGGGCTCTCGCCAGAGATCCCCGCCGACAAGCGCACCCTGAACCAGTTTCGGCGCTTCACCGGTCGCGCCGAAGGCTTGTCGATCAGCTTCGAAGCGCATCTGCTGGGGGACAAGATCGAATACGACGAAGAGAAAGGCACGCTGATCATCAAAGGTCTGCCGACTCAACTCACCGATCAGTTGAAGAGGCGCTGAAGGCGATGTTCGTGCGCACGCTCAAGAAGTTCGTGCTGATCCTGCTGGTCGTCGTCGTTTATCAGAACTGGGGCAAGATCGAGAACTTCGTGCATCCTGCGTCTTCGGTTTCTGCGCAAGTGCTGGCAAACGCGAAGGTCACGCTGTATGCGACCGACTGGTGTGGCTACTGCAAACAGACCCGACGCTTCCTCGACAGCAAGGGTATTCCGTACACCGAGTTCGACATCGAGAAAGACGCTGCCGGGCGTAAAGCCTACGAGGCGTTGGGCGGCCGCGGCATCCCTCTGATCGACGTCAATGGCACGTTGATCAGAGGTTTTTCACCGGACGAGATTCTTGCGGCGCTTAAGTGACGGCCATGCGCTGTTGGGAGTTGCCCTTAAGCGGCCTTGATTTGAAACCCATAACGCGGAAAGTGCACATGCACGTCCCCGGCGCGCTCGTCCTCACGACACAGGATGATTTCCTCGCGGCCGTTGAAGACCAACTCACCCTGCACGGGGTTCACGCCGTAGTCGACAGCAGAAACACTCACCTGCTGACCCACCTCAAAGCCGTTGGGGTCGATAAAGTCTTCCACCGGCAGCGGCTGCGGGGCCGCGCGGCGGGCGATCTCCAGTGCGTCGGCAGAGCTCAACTCACTGGCCGCGCCGTGACCAAACCCGATCACGCGCTGATACCAGGCCAGTATTTCCGGATAGTCGTCCACCAGCGGTGAGGTGACGGGCGTCTGTTTCAGGAACCACAGCGTATGAACGACGGCGAAGTCGGCAATTGAAGGGGCGCCCAGCAGGAAGTCGCCGTTGCGTTCCAGTTGAAGCTGCAAACGGCCCATGAGTGTCGGCCACTGATGCTTGGCCAGTTCGAGCGGAATGCGCGTCGCGGTACCGCCCTCGAAGAATGATGCGCGATCAGCGGAGAACGCTTTGACGGCCTCCGGCGGGGCCTTGGCGAATCGCACCGCCATCAACGCGGGTTGAAAGACCAAGCTGACGGCGTGCAGGAACAGCACTGAGTCGGCCCAGGCTGCGAGGCTCGACGCGGTGAACTCCTGACCTTCCGGATAAAAGGCAGGCGACGACTTTTCCTGCTCGAGCCGACGCGCAATCAGCGCGGTGTCGCAGTAAATGTCAGCGCCTATCTGTAACACCGGCGTCTTGCGATAACCGCCGGTCAGCGCAGTGACATCCGGCTTGGGCATGATGGGAGGGATGACGACCGAGCGCCACGACAAGCCTTTGAAACCGAGCATCAGACGCGCTTTTTCGGAAAACAGTGACGCCGGGTAATGGTGCAGGATCAGTTCTGACATGCTTCGGTCCATCCGCAGAGGTGAACGCCCAGCTTAGCTGGCGCAGCGGCGATGGCCTACCCGCTCAGGCTGATGGCGCGGCATCAGCCCTGTGTATATAGCTGGCGGCCAGCGCTTCCTTCGCCCGCTTGCGCAATTTTTTGATCAGCCGCTCCTGACGCAGCGCGTCGCCCTTGTCGCGGCACGCCTCGACATACACCAGCGCCATCGCAGGGCTGGAACTGAAAAAGCGCGCGCCTTTTCCGCTTTGGTGCTTGATGAAGCGCTGTTGGGGATCAGTGCTGATGCCGCAGTACAACGAGCCGTTGGCCGCGCGCACGAGATAAACGAACCACGGTTTAGTGACTGTGACTTCAACGGCAGCGGTAATGGGGATCGCGACTTCGGTCATCGTCTGAACAAGCGGTGAGGACAGGAAAGCTGCGATTCTACCAGAGCATCAGCGGCCAGCCTGAAAGGCCTTCAATCCCTTCTGCGCCTGCGCGCGAATAGCGTTCCGCACCAACGGCGTCCATCCCAGTAAAGTGCCTTTGGCGCCCAAGGCCTGGCGCGACCAGCGCCACAGATCGAAATGATCGTGGTGTTCGCAGATCTTGCCATCGCGAAACACGAAGCGCGCCTGAATGTCGTTGATCACCGTGCGACCGGTCTGGCTGAACAGGTAGGTCGCCACCCAATGCGCGCCACCCGTGCGCTCGTCAGCCCGCACAGCGTCATAACGCAGCGAGAAGTCCTTGGCCCGCGACGTCAGCATTCGCCACATGTCGCTGGCATCCCGCCCGCGCAGCTCGCCGAACACCGGATCACTGAACACCACGTTATCGCTGTAACAGGCGGCCATGGCTTCGGCGTCCAGGCGACTGAACGCCTCGTAGAAGCGGCTGATCAGGGCGGCGTGTTGTTCACTCAGGCGGATTTCGCTCATGCGGTTGGACATCCGTGGGAAATAAGCTCGCACGATAAGCGCCAGCGAGCCGTTTTGCCACGGACATTCGTGATGGAAATACCGCTTCTCAGATTTTCTCGCTGGTCACATTCACATAGAGCGAGCGTCCGGCACCCATCCCGGCGACGATTGCCGTCACGCCGATCAGGCCGAAAATCCAGCCGACGGCGCTCCAGTTGCCGGTCCAGTCATGCACCACGCCCACTGCAAAAGGCCCCAGGGACGCCAAGGTGTAGCCGACGCCCTGAGCCATGCTGGACAGGTTGGCCGCAACGTGGGAATCGCGAGAGCGCAGCACGATCAGCGTCAACGCCAGGCTGAAGGTGCCGCCCTGCCCCAGCCCGAGCACCACGGCCCAGAACCACAGCTGGTTGAGCGGCGCATACAGGCAGCCGTAAAGGCCAGCCAATGTGAGCAGCATGACCAGCAGAATCGCCAGCCGCTGGTCCTTGCCCCGCGTCGCCAGCCATGGCGTGGCCAATGAACTGATGAGCTGGACCATGATCGAGCCGGACAGCAACAAACCGGCCTCGGTCGCGGTCAGGCCGCGTCCGATCAGAATCGAAGGCAACCAGCCGAATACGATGTAGGCCAACGACGACTGCAGGCCCATGTACAGCGTGACCTGTCGGGCCAGACGGTCGCGGAAAAGCCCCCGAACCCGGTAGGCCGCCTGATGCTGACCGTGACGCTGGCGGGTCTGTGGCAGCCAGAACACAGCCGCGACAATCGCCGGAACGATCCAGAATCCCAGCCCCGATTTCCAGCTGTCGCCAACGCCATCCCCGAGCGCATGGCTCAACGGCACAGTGGCCCCGGCCGCCACGGCGGCACCCAGGCACAACGCCATTGTGTAAACGCCGGTCATCGTGCCGGCCTGGCTGGCGAAGTCGCGCTTGACGATGCCGGGCAGCAGCACACCGATAATGCCGATACTGGCGCCCGCCATGATGCTGCCGGCGAACAGGCCTGCTTCGCCGAACGAGCTGCGCAGGAGAATGCCGCACGCCAGCGTCAGCAAGATCCCCAGCACCACCCGTTCGCTGCCGAAACGGCGGGCAAGGATCGGCGCAAGGGGCGCGAACAGGCCCAGGCACAGAACGGGCAGCGTGGTCAGCAGCCCTGCCCTGGCAGCAGACAAGCCCAGACTTTCCGACACAGCGCTGAGCAGCGGCGCCATGCTCGACAGCGCAGGGCGCAGGTTCAGCGCGACCAGCACCAGGCCGAGCAGCAACAACCAGGGTCGCTTCACCACCGGTTTTTCGTGCTGAACCTGATCGTCATCCGCTTCTGCATCGATCAGCAGCTCAACGGTTTCATGATGTTTTCGGGTAAGGGATAGCGTGTCGCTCGCCGCAGGCGCCTTGGTCGTCATGGGATTCTCGTGGGGGCAGGATTGTGTAACAGCGCATAGCGCAAAGACGTAATCCTGTTGGAGATCGCTAAAGAACACAAGTTTGGCGAAAATTGGGTACAGAATCTGAGGCAGTGAGCCAGCTGTCCCTGACGCCCTTCGATCTACAGCGTGACACCCTACGCCTTCCCGGCTAAAGCCGGTCCTACGAAAAGCGTGCGGCATCTGTAGGACCAGCCTCTTCCCGGCTAAAGCCGGTCCTACGAAAAGCTGCGGCATCTGTAGGACCGGCTTCAGCCGGGAAGAGGCCGGTGCCTTGCGCCATCCGTAAAAAAACCCGGGCATCAGGCCCGGGTTTTTTAGTGCTGCGGCTGTCGACTCAGTGCAGGATCTGGCTGAGGAACAGTTTGGTGCGGTCGCTTTGCGGGTTGTCGAAGAAGTCGTTCGGTGCGGCCTGTTCGACGATTTCGCCCTTGTCCATGAAGATCACGCGGTTGGCGACGGTACGGGCAAAGCCCATCTCGTGCGTCACGCAGAGCATGGTCATGCCTTCTTCGGCCAGACCCACCATGGTGTCGAGCACTTCTTTCACCATCTCTGGGTCGAGCGCCGAGGTCGGCTCGTCGAACAGCATGATTTTCGGCTTCATGCACAGTGCGCGCGCGATGGCGACACGCTGTTGCTGACCACCGGAAAGCTGACCCGGGAATTTGTGTGCCTGCTCCGGAATGCGCACGCGCTCCAGGTAATGCATCGCAATTTCTTCAGCCTTGCGCTTGGGCATCTTGCGCACCCACATCGGCGCCAGCGTGCAGTTCTGCAGGATGGTCAGATGCGGGAACAGGTTGAAGTGCTGGAACACCATGCCGACTTCGCGGCGGATGGTCTCGATCTGCTTCAGGTCGGACGTCAGCTCGGTGCCGTCGACGATGATGCGGCCTTGCTGGTGCTCTTCCAGACGGTTAAGGCAGCGAATGGTGGTCGACTTGCCCGAACCCGACGGGCCGCACAGGACGATACGCTCGCCCTGACGCACGTTTAGGTTGATGTCTTTCAACACGTGGAACTGGCCGTACCACTTGTGTACGCCTTCCATACGGATCATGCCTTCGGCGCCCAGAGGCTTACTGATAACTTCACTCATCACAAAACTCCTAACGCTTGTGGCCTGTGTCCAACTTACGCTCCAGATGAATGGAGTAGCGGGACATGCCGAAACAGAAGATCCAGAACACCAGGGCTGCAAACACGTAGCCCTCGGTCGCCATGCCGAGCCAGTTCGGGTCGGCGGCTGCTTGTTTGACGCTGTTGAGCAGGTCGAACAGGCCGATGATGATCACAAGGCTGGTGTCCTTGAACAACGCAATCACGGTGTTGACCAGACCAGGAATGACCAGCTTCAGGGCTTGCGGCAGAATCACCAGGCCCATGCGGCGCCAGTAACCCAGACCCATTGCGGCGGCGGCTTCGTACTGCCCTTTCGGGATAGCCTGCATGCCGCCGCGCACCACTTCGGCCACATAGGCCGACTGGAACATGATCACGCCGATCAGGGCGCGCAGCAGTTTGTCGAAGTTCATGCCTTCTGGCAGAAACAGCGGCAGCATCACCGACGACATGAACAGCACGGTGATCAGCGGAACGCCACGCCAGAACTCAATGAAGGTCACGCACAGCACGCGAATGGCCGGCAGGTCAGAGCGACGCCCCAATGCCAGGATCACGCCCAGCGGCAATGCGCCGGCGATACCGACCGTGGCGATGACCAGCGTCAACATCAGGCCGCCCCACTGGCTGGTAGCCACCTCGGTCAGACCGAAGATGCCGCCGTGCAGCAGGAAAAACGCGACGATCGGGTAGATCACCAGGAAACTCAGTCCATAAATGGCTTTGCGTGGCACGGCTTTGATGAACAGCGGCGCAGCGCCGATGATCGCCAGCCAGACGGTCAGATCGACCCTCCAGCGCAGTTCCTGCGGATAGTAGCCATACATGAACTGGCCGAAGCGCTGTTCGATGAACACCCAGCAGGCGCCCGCCTTGGTGCAGTCGGCGCGGGTGGTGCCGACCCAGTTGGCGTCGAAAATGGTCCAGCTCAACAGCGGCGGAACGATCAGCCAGATCAGATAGATCGCGAACAGGGTCAACAGGGTGTTGATCCAGTTCGAGAACAGGTTCTGGCGGATCCATGCCATCGGGCCGAATACTTTACTCGGCGGCGGCATGTCGGGTTTGAAAGTATGGGATGTCATGCGCGTTTCCTCACCGCTCGATCAGCGCAATGCGCTTGTTGTACCAGTTCATCAGCAGAGAAATGCTGATGCTGATCGCCAGGTATACGCTCATGGTGATAGCGATGACTTCGATGGCCTGCCCGGTCTGGTTCAACACGGTACCGGCGAACAGCGAAACCATTTCCGGGTAACCGATACCGGCCGCCAGCGAGGAGTTCTTCGCCAGGTTGAGGTATTGGCTGGTCAGCGGCGGGATGATCACTCGCATGGCCTGCGGAATGATGACCTTGCGCAGCGTCGGGCCGGGACGCAGACCCAGCGAGCGCGCAGCTTCGGTCTGGCCGTGGCTGACCGACTTGATGCCCGAACGCACGATTTCGGCAATGAATGCCGCCGTATAAACGGTCAGGGCCAGGGTCAGCGCCAGCAGTTCGGGGATCAGCACCCAGCCGCCGACGAAGTTGAAGCCTTTGAGTTCCGGCAGTTCCCAATGCACGGGCGCACCGAAGATCAATGCACACAGCGCCGGGATCACGATGAACAGGGCAAGGCCCGCCCAGAACTTGTGAAAAGGCTCGCCGGTGGCTTCGAAGCGCTTGTTCGCCCATTTGGTCATGACGACGATCGCGACGATGGCCAGCACGATGCTGATCACGAACGGCCATGTGGCGTCATTGGTGATCGCCGCAGGCATGTTCAGACCCCGGCTGCTGACGAAGAACGAGCCCAGGAAACCATGTGCCGCGCGCGGGCCAGGCAGGGTCAGGAACACGGCGAAATACCAGAACAGGATCTGCAGCAGCGGCGGAATGTTACGGAACACTTCGACGTAGACAGTTGCCAGCTTGTTGACGATCCAGTTGTTGGACAAACGCGCCACGCCGACGATAAAACCCAGCAGGGTCGCGAGAATCACGCCGATGAAAGTCACCAGCAGCGTGTTGAGCAAACCGATAAGGAAAACACGCGCGTAGCTGTCGGATTCCTTGAAAGGAATCAGGTGTTGCGCGATGCCGAAGCCGGCACTGTTTTCAAGGAAACCGAAACCTGAGGTGATGCCCCGGTGTTGCAGGTTGGTTTGCGTGTTATCGAACAGATACCAACCCATCGCGACTACAGCGATAACCGTGATTATCTGAAATAGCCACGCACGCACTTTGGGATCGCTGAGGGATAGCCTCTGCTTTGGTGCGCTGATTTGATTTTGCATGGAGTGCCCCGGATGAAATGCAACGAAGTGCCCGGCTGCGGTTCACGCAGCCGGGCACAGGTCAATCAACGCACTGGTGGCGCGTATTGAATACCGCCGGCGTTCCACAAAGCGTTCTGACCGCGTTCGATTTCCAGAGCAGTGGATTTGCCCAGGTTCTTCTCGAAGATTTCGCCGTAGTTGCCGACTTGAGCAACGATCTTGACGACCCAGTCCTTCGGCAGTTTCAACTGAGGACCGTATTCACCGTCAGCACCCAGCAGACGAGCGACGTCAGGGTTCTTGGTGGATTTGGCTTCGGCTTCAACGTTCTTGGAAGTGATGCCGGCTTCTTCAGTGTTCAGCAGGGCATAACCGACCCAGCGAACGATGGACGTCCACTCGTCATCACCACGGGCCACGACCGGTGCCAGAGGCTCCTTGGAAATGGTTTCAGGCAAAACGACGTAGTCTTTCGGCGAAGCCAGCTTGGAGCGCTGTGCGTACAGCTGCGACTTGTCGGAGGTCAGCACGTCGCAACGGCCGGATTCCAGCGACTTGGCGCTTTCGTCGGAGGTGTCGAAGGTGATCGGGGTGTATTTCAGGTTGTTCGCGCGGAAGTAGTCCGACACGTTCAGCTCGGTGGTGGTACCGGCCTGGATACAGATGGTCGCGCCGTCCAGTTCCTTGGCGCTCTTCACGCCCAGCTTGCTGTTGGCCAGGAAGCCAACGCCGTCGTAGTAAGTCACGAAGCCCGGGAACTCCAGACCCATGCTCGCGTCGCGGGAGCTGGTCCAGGTGGTGTTACGCGACAGGATGTCGATTTCGCCGGACTGCAGCGCGGTGAAACGCTCTTTGGCGTTCAGCTGGCTGAATTTGACTTTCTTGGCGTCGCCAAAGACAGCAGCCGCAACTGCACGGCAGAAGTCCGCATCGATACCCTGGATGGTGCCGCTTTTATCAGGGACCGAGAAACCTGGCAGACCGTCACTGACGCCGCACTGGATGAAGCCTTTCTTCTGGATGGCGTCCAGTTTGGCGCCCGCCTGAGCGAAACCGGTCATACCAAGTGCTGCCGCGGCGGCCACTACAGCCAGGGTGGATTTCAACATCTTCATTCAAACCTCCAGTTTGCTCTTTGTTGTGTAGGAGCTTTTAGTCCCGTCGCACCCTTGTGAGGCATTAATGACCCGTGCTGGCTTGTTTTTGGGTCATGCGACGTAAGACCCGATTCCGGTCATGCAGGGCTGCCTGCCCAGTGCAGACTTCGGAATCGATCGGGTCAAACGGACTGAAGCCCCATGATGTCCTTGAACCACGAGGTTCAAAGCGGATCGTGCCTGGAATCCCGCTCGATGGACTCCTTGTTGCCTGCGACGTAACGATAGACTGACTCTGAAAAGCCGCATCAGTGTTACCGCAGTGGTGAGCGCCTTCACTCCGGGGGTTTTGTAGCAAAGCCCGTACCACCATGCTGGCAAAGTCGAATTAGCGACAGGTCAAGCGCAAAACTTGTAACCTTGCGACATCTTCTTTCATATCCGCCAACGCTCGCGCACCGCGTTAAAGCATCGCGCCAGAGCCGCCGCACACAAATGGAGCACACATGAGCGAACCGTTGATCATCGAGCCTGAACAGCCTGCCGATTCCTGCGTTATCTGGCTGCACGGCCTGGGCGCGGATCGCTTTGACTTCCTGCCGGTCGCCGAAGCGTTGCAGGAATCGCTCAAGACCACGCGGTTCGTGCTGCCGCAGGCGCCGACCCGTCCAGTGACAGTCAACGGCGGCTACGAGATGCCCAGCTGGTACGACATCAAGGCTATGAGTCCGGCCCGCGCGATCGACCGCGAACAGCTGGAAGGCTCGGCGCAGCGCATTCTCAGCCTGATCGAGGGGCAACGTGATGGCGGCATCGACCCGGCGCGCATCTTCCTCGCGGGCTTTTCGCAGGGCGGCGCGGTGGTGCTTCACACGGCTTTCCTGCGCTGGCAAGGCCCGCTGGGCGGGGTACTGGCATTGTCGACCTACGCGCCGACCTTCAGCGATGAAATGAACCTGTCCGCCAGCCAGCAACGCATTCCGGTGTATTGCTTGCATGGCAGTCATGACGAAGTCGTCCACAACCCGATGGGCAGAACCGCTTACGAGCAGCTCAAAGCCCATGGCGTCACCGCGACATGGCAGGAATACCCAATGGGGCACGAAGTGTTACCGCAGGAAATTTCCGACATAGGTGTCTGGCTCGGGGATCGGCTGCGTTAGAAGAGACAGGTGATCCTTCCAATTGTCTTGCGGATTTGGTATGGCACTACGCCGCGCCGGGTTCTTGCTTTACACTGCCCGGCGTACATTCCTTAATCAATCGATGAGATGACCGTGCTCAAAGCACTTAAAAAGATGTTCGGTAAGAGCGAGGCTGAGCAGCTCGCACCAGCACCCCTCCCCGCTTCCAGAACCCCGACCGAAACGACGCACCGGGAAACCGCCACGCCTGTCGTGTCCAAAGCTGAGCCTGAAGCCGCCAGCAAGCCTGCGCACACGCGGTCAAAAACGGAGCGGCCACGTCGCGAACGAGCGCCCAAGCCTGTCGTTCCTGCCTGGAGTCTCGACGACTTCAAAGTCGAGCCACAGGAAGGCAAGACGCGCTTTCACGATTTCCCGCTCGCGCCAGAATTGATGCATGCCATCCACGACCTGGGTTTCCCTTACTGCACGCCGATTCAGGCAGGCGTCCTGGGCTTCACACTCAAGGGCAAGGACGCGATCGGCCGCGCTCAGACCGGCACCGGCAAAACCGCCGCCTTTCTGATTTCGATCATCACCCAGCTGACCCAGACGCCGCCTCCCAAAGAGCGTTACATGGGTGAGCCGCGTGCGTTGATCATCGCGCCGACGCGCGAACTGGTGGTGCAGATCGCCAAGGACGCAGCGGCCCTGACCAAATACACCAATCTGAACGTGATGACGTTTGTCGGCGGCATGGACTTCGACAAGCAGCTCAAACAGCTCGAAGCCCGTCATTGCGACATTCTGGTGGCGACACCGGGCCGTCTGCTGGACTTCAACCAGCGTGGTGAAGTGCACCTGGACATGGTCGAAGTCATGGTGCTCGACGAAGCGGATCGCATGCTGGACATGGGATTCATTCCGCAGGTCCGTCAGATCATTCGCCAGACGCCGCACAAGGGCGAGCGTCAGACCTTGCTGTTTTCCGCAACCTTCACGGAAGACGTGATGAACCTGGCGAAGCAGTGGACCACCGATCCTGCCATCGTCGAGATCGAGGCTGAGAACGTCGCAAGCGATAACGTCGAGCAGCATATCTACGCCGTCGCTGCAGCTGACAAGTACAAGTTGCTGTTCAACCTGATCAACGATAACGGCTGGGAACGCGTGATGGTGTTCGCCAACCGCAAGGACGAAGTCCGTCGAATCGAAGAGCGACTGGTGCGTGATGGCGTCAACGCCGCGCAGCTGTCGGGCGATGTGCCTCAACACAAGCGGATCAAGACGCTGGAAGGTTTCCGTGAAGGCAAAATCCGCGTGCTGGTGGCTACCGACGTCGCTGGACGCGGGATTCACATCGACGGCATCAGCCACGTGATCAACTTTACCTTGCCCGAAGTGCCAGACGACTACGTCCACCGCATCGGTCGTACCGGCCGCGCGGGCGCCGACGGCGTGTCAATCAGCTTCGCCGGGGAAGACGATTCTTACCAACTGCCGTCGATCGAAGAGAAACTGGGCCGCAAGATCAGCTGCGAAATGCCGCCGACCGAATTGTTGCGGGCGGTGGTGCGCAAGCCACGCGCTCAGCCTGCCGCGGAATAAGCGGTACAAAAAAAATCTGTGGGAGCGAGCTTGCTCGCGAATGTTCAGGCCAGTCCCCAGAAGGGTGACAGATCCGACGTATTCGCAAGCAAGCTCGCTCCCACGTTGTTTTGTAGCCGCCTCAAGGGCGTCGGCTTCATTTCCAGCGATCCGCCGCCTGATGATCGCTGTCACGCCCTTCTACCCAGCGTGGGCCTTGCGAGGTGTTTTCCTTCTTCCAGAACGGCGCGCGGGTTTTCAGGTAATCCATGACGAAGTCGCAGGCTTCGAACGCGGCCTGACGATGAGCGCTGGCGACGCCGACGAAGACGATCGGCTCACCGGGCGCCAGCTCGCCGATGCGATGCAGCACCTCGATCCGGAGCAGCGGCCAGCGCAGCCGCGCTTCATCGACGATCTTGCCCAGCGCTTTTTCGGTCATGCCGGGGTAGTGCTCGAGAAACATTCCGGCCACTTCTCGCCCGTCGTTGAAATCACGGACGTAGCCAACGAAGCTCACCACGGCGCCCACGCCGACGTTGGCGTCGTGCATCGCATTGACTTCAGCGCCTGGATCGAACGGCGCGGCCTGCACGCGGACGGTCATGCTCAGCCTCCCGTGACAGTCGGGAAGAACGCCACTTCGTCACCCTGCTCGACCGGTTCGATCAGCGAGCAGAGTTCCTGATTGCGCGCGCACATGATGTTCTGTTCAGCCAGCACGTCCCACACCCCGCCGCGGGCGAGCAGGTGCTCACGAATCGCGCCGACATTGGCAAAGCTGCCTTCCAGCTGCTCGCTTTCGGTCCCCAGCGTCTCGCGGAAACGCGCGAAGAATTGAACCTGAACGTGAATGGTCATTGCGCCTCCGCCTTTTCATCGGCCATGAAGTGCCCGCTCTTGCCGCCAAGTTTTTCCAGTAGCCGCACCTGCTCGATGACCATGCCACGATCGACCGCCTTGCACATGTCGTAGATCGTCAAGGCGGCGACACTGGCAGCGGTCAGGGCTTCCATTTCCACGCCGGTCTGCCCGGAAAGCTTGCAGCGCGCCACGATGTGGACCGCGTCCTGGCCGTCAGCGTTGAGTTCGACTTTGACGCTGGTCAGCATCAGCGGGTGGCACAACGGAATGAGGTCGCTGGTTTTCTTCGCAGCCTGAATCCCGGCGATGCGCGCAACGGCGAACACATCACCTTTCGGGTGACCGCCTGAAACGATCATTTGCAGGGTTTCGGGCAGCATGCGCACACGCGCTTCGGCCACCGCCTCACGGGACGTCACGGCTTTTTCAGTGACGTCGACCATATTGGCGCGACCTTGGGAATCGAGATGGGTAAGCACGGGATGACTCCTGGACAGGAGTCGCGATTGTAAACCCTGCGACGCGGAAACTGTAGGAGCGTGGCTTGTCCCGCGATTGGGGTGGGTCAGCTAACGATGATGTAGATGATCTAACTCGCAATCGCGGGACAAGCCACGCTCCTACATGGGATGTCCATCCAGGGGCTCGTAACTGGAGTGGTCCGCGAAATAAAGGGGCGCCGGAACGTCGGCGCCCACTGATTCACGAAACAGTTTAAAGATGGCTCTCCGCGTATTCAGCCAGGATCGAGCGCGGCACGCCTTGCAGGGTGATGTGTACGCCGTTGGGGAAGTCCTTGAAGCGCTCCGTCAGGTAAGTCAGGCCGGAACTGGTGGCCGACAGATAAGGGGTGTCGATCTGCGCGAGGTTGCCCAGGCAGACCACTTTGGAGCCTGCGCCGGCACGGGTGATGATCGTTTTCATCTGGTGCGGCGTCAGGTTCTGGCATTCGTCGATCAAAATCAGGCTTTGCTGGAAACTGCGGCCTCGAATGTAGTTAAGGGATTTGAACTGCAGCGGCACCTTGCTGAGGATGTAATCGACGCTGCCATGGGTGTTTTCATCATCCATGTGCAACGCTTCCAGGTTGTCGGTGATGGCGCCGAGCCAAGGCTCCATTTTTTCCGCCTCGGTGCCCGGCAGAAAGCCGATCTCCTGGTCCAGCCCCTGCACGCTGCGGGTTGCGATGATGCGGCGATAACGCTTGCTGACCATGGTCTGCTCGATGGCCGCAGCCAGCGCCAGAATGGTTTTGCCCGAACCTGCGGCACCGGACAGATTGACCAGATGGATATCGGGGTCGAGCAAGGCGAACAACGCCAGACCCTGATAGATATCGCGAGGTTTCAGCCCCCAGGCTTCCTGATGCAGCAGCGGCTCCTGATGCATGTCCAGCAGCAGGATTTCATCGGCCTTGACGCCTTTTACCCAACCGACGAAACCTTGCTCGTCAATGATGAACTCGTTGATGTGAACCGCCGGAATCTGCTCGGTCATCTGCACTTTGTGCCAGGTGCGACCATGATCCTGGCGGGTGTCCACCTTGCTGACGCGGTCCCAGAAAGAACCGGTCATGGTGTGATAACCGCGAGACAGCATCGACACATCATCAACCAGCTGGTCGGTGCTGTAGTCCTCTGCCTCGATGCCGCAGGCGCGCGCCTTCAGGCGCATGTTGATGTCTTTGGTGACCAGCACGATACGCACGTCCTTTTTACGCGCATGCAGGTCGATCAACTGGTTGATGATGATGTTGTCGTTGAGGTTGTCGGGCAGCAGGCTATTGGGCTCTTGCCGCTTGGTCATGAGAATGGACAGGTAACCCTTGAAAACACCTGTACCGCGATCGATCGGTACGCCTTGCTCGACCTCCTCCGGGGTCGCTTCGCCGAGCGTCTTGTCTATCAACCGGATCGCCTGCCGACATTCGGCGGCGACCGAGTGCTTGCCCGCCTTGAGCTTGTCCAGTTCTTCCAGGACCGTCATGGGGAGTGCAACGTGGTGTTCTTCGAAATTCAGAAGCGCATTTGGATCGTGAATCAATACATTGGTATCGAGCACATAGAGGATTGGCTGGTTAGAGGAAGGGGTGCGTCCGTGGTCATCCATACTCGCTCACCTTTGTAGTAGCCAGGTAACGCAGCACACAGCGATGCTGCGCTGAAAAGGCCGCCGAGGCTCTCTCCTTAAGGCAGGAGAGAATTGCGCAAAGTGGGGTCTGGGTGACGCCACCTGTGTTGCAGGGTTCGGCGGTCTGTTGTCGTAATACCGCAAAACCGATGACATAAAAAAGCGTTTTGATGGCTTTTCCAAGTTTATTTCACGGCGTGACGAATAGCCCTTGGCGGATGGGTCACACGCGTTTACAGTCGGAAGTCCGGTCGGGAAGAAATCCTCGGAAAATTCCCACCGCCCTCTTCTTCAGAACCTCTACTCCCCTTGATCCACGGGCTCTGCAGCCTGATCCGCCGATTCTGCGGGTTGTTCGTCTGTGGTCGCATCGTCCGGGTCGGTGGACTCGTCTTGCGACGTATCTTCTTCGTCCGTCAGTTGCTGTGGGTAAATATGACAGTCCTCCCACAACACGCCGCTTTGGGCGGTGTTGGCCATCAGCCAGGGCACGGCTTGCTGCGCCTTGTCGGTGCTGTCGTGGAAGACGATATTGCCTCGCCGCCACAGCAACATCAGGGTCAACACGCGATTGGCAGTCTGTTCGGCGCTGAGACGGCCCGAGCTGTCCTGAGAATCGATATTCCACAACGACACGCGAATCTGTTGATCGCGAAAGAACGCCCCGCTGTCGGCGCGGCGATGACCGTAGGGCGGGCGGAACAGCGGCACAAAGTTGTCCGGCAGCACCTGCTGCGCCAGCGCCGCCGTACGCTCGATGGAATCCTGCCAGTCGACCCAGTGCGCGTGTGAGCGGTACTCCCAGCCTTGCAGTCCCACGCATTGTTGCCGGTAGACATTCTGCAACGCCTGGGGCGACGACGCGTCCAGACGGCTCTGCAGGCTCTTGCCCAGGACGAAGAACGTAGCGTTGATTTTCTGCTGACGCATGAAGTCCGCCAGCCAGTCGGTCGCGCCGTCAGCCACCGTCGGACCGCTCTCGAAGTTGAGCAGGAAGGTTCGATCAGGCATCTCCTCGCCACTCAACTCATCGGAGTTGTAGCGCTCGATCTCGCTGCTGGTCTGTGGAAACAACGCCGCCATGCGCAGCAATTCGTTCAGGTAACGCTGGCTGAAGGCATCGGCCGGCGCCGCCCAACCGGCGTAGAACGAATCGTCGGCAACTTTATATTCCGCCGCGCGCTGACGCAGCATCGGCACGTCATCCACCAGCACGCAGAAAGAGGCGTCGGCGTCGCACGACTTCTCCGCTGCCTTCCAGTTTTCGAACAGGCGCGACCACAGACGGGTGCGAATCAGATTGATGGTCGGCGAATTGACTTGCCGCAGACCCAACCGCCCCGCGAGCTGAGCATCGCTGAGGTTTTCGCTTTCCAGCAATTGATGGGCGAAGCTTAAAATTTGCGCTCGGGAGGCAACATCGAACAGTTGCGGTGTTTCAAGCGCTTCAGGCCATACGCTGCGATCCAGTGTCGCGATGTCGCCAGTCGCCGCCTGTGCGTTGAGTCCTACCAGGCAGGCGCCAATCAATAACAGCATGCGCAAAACGACGTGCTCCCAATCCTTGAACAAGAGGCCGAAACCGGCGAAGCACTATAGCGGATTGGCTGACGCCCTTGCAGGTTGCAGGTCACACGATCTGATCTGTTCCGCACCTATCATCACCATAGCTGGAGTCATCCGGGCACAACCCCTAGAATCGCGATCACGATCAAAGGAGACGAACGCATGCTGATGGTGATATCCCCAGCGAAAACCCTCGATTTCGAAACACCGCCGACCACCTCGAAATTTACCCAGCCGCAGTACCTGGATCACTCTCAGGAGCTGATCACCCAACTACGCGAGCTGACCCCGTCGCAGATCAGCGAACTCATGGATCTGTCTGACAAACTGGCGGGCCTGAACGCCGCGCGCTTCGGCAGCTGGACGCCCGCCTTCACGCCAGAAAATGCCAAGCAGGCGCTGCTGGCGTTTAAGGGCGACGTTTACACCGGTCTGGCCGCCGAGACCCTCAGCCAGACTGATCTCGATTATGCCCAGCAACACCTGCGCATGCTGTCGGGGCTATATGGCCTGCTGCGCCCGCTCGACCTGATGCAGCCGTACCGTCTGGAGATGGGCACCAAGCTCGCGAACGCGCGCGGCAAGGATCTTTACGCATTCTGGGGAAACCGGATCAGCGAATGGCTTAATGAAGCACTGGCCGACCAGGGCGATGACGTGCTGCTCAATCTGGCTTCAAACGAGTATTTTTCAGCGGTCAAACGCGCAGCTCTTAACGCCCGCGTGATCGACACCGAGTTCCGTGACCAGAAAAACGGGCAGTACAAAATCATCAGTTTCTACGCGAAAAAAGCGCGGGGCATGATGAGCCGCTTCGTGATTTCGGAGCAAATCGACAAGCCGGACGACCTGAAACAATTCGATGTTCAGGGCTATCGATACAGCAAAGAGCTGTCCGAAGCGGACAAACTGGTGTTCCTGCGCGACGAGCAACACGCCTGACAACCGACAGGAGCGCGCCGATCCGGTGCTCTCCTGATCGTCCCAAACGGCGCATTTAGGCGCCGATCTTGAACCCAATTCTTCCGATGACAGGCTGTGCGCGCTGACAGAGCGTCGGATCATTCCGTTTGGCGGAACATTTACACCCTCAAAAGGGTGGTTTTGAAGTTCCCTAAACGCCCATTTGACTGACGAACGGCCGCGAAAACAGGCTTTTGACGCCAATATTCAGGCGAAAATAAGTTCCCAAAATTTTTCTCAAAAATTTAACAACATTTTTGACTGGTAGCACATTGCTGCTCCACGCGAGTGGCAGTGTTACATTCACCCCCCGCAAACCCCCTGTAACTAAGGGCCGGACCTGAGCATGACATCATAGTGCCGCTATGCAGGATTGCTGATGTATTTCGAAAAATCTCAAAAAGAGGACGAGCGGCCAGGAACTTATGGGGAATGCTCACGCTCCTACATCCCGTAACAATTCTAGTCCACCTTGTGAGACATCTCTTACATGGCAGTAGGACAGATCTGGAAGTTGCTTATCAACGTAGTTAGACCAACCGGTCAATGTGGTACGTGCAAGGAGAGAACGCACCAAACTAGTTGAAGTAAACCGAGCAAGCACCAATCGGGTGCCTGCAGTTACTGCCGGGCAGGATACGACTGACCATGGCCAAAAGCCTTGAGCCAGAGGCGCGACAGCGACTCGCAACCGTTCGATGGAGTGCTATGCCACATCTCAGATCGAAAACTTACATATTTATATATAGGTTATTCGACGCTAGTAATCTGTAACATTCGGGCCCGCCTACGGAATCAGGCCGCCCCTATTTAAATTCTGCCTGTGCTTGTGTCACGACATTCTTTGCCGTGCGGACGAGTGCGCGAAAAAGTTGTTAGACAGTATTTATATCCAGCCAACTAAATGGCGTAAAAATCGAGGAGATTACGATGCATATCAGCATCTTTGGTTTGGGCTATGTCGGTGCAGTATGTGCTGGTTGCCTCTCGGCGCGTGGTCATGATGTTGTTGGCGTGGATATCTCCGCCGCCAAGATCGATCTGATCAACCAGGGCAAATCTCCAATCGTGGAGCCGGGTCTGGGTGAACTCCTGGAGAACGGCATCAAGACTGGCAAACTGCGCGGCACCACCGACTTTTCCGAGGCGATTCGTGCCACTGACCTGTCGATGATCTGCGTGGGTACGCCCAGCAAGAAAAACGGCGATCTGGAGCTGGATTTCATCGAGTCTGTCTGCCGCGAAATCGGCTTCGTCCTGCGTGACAAGACTTCCCGCCACACCATCGTCGTGCGCAGCACCGTGCTGCCGGGCACTGTCGCCAACGTGGTCATCCCGATCCTGGAAGACTGCTCGGGCAAGAAAGCCGGCGTCGACTTCGGCGTCGCGGTCAACCCTGAATTCCTGCGCGAAAGCACCGCGATCAAAGACTACGATCATCCTCCAATGACCGTGATCGGCGAATTCGACAAAGCGTCCGGTGACGTTCTGCAATCCCTGTACGAAGAACTCGACGCTCCGATCATCCGCAAGGACATCGCTGTCGCCGAGATGATCAAGTACACCTGCAACGTCTGGCACGCCACCAAGGTCACCTTCGCCAACGAAATCGGCAACATCGCCAAGGCAGTCGGCGTCGACGGCCGCGAAGTGATGGACGTTGTCTGCCAGGACAAGGCCCTGAACCTGTCGCAGTACTACATGCGCCCAGGCTTCGCCTTCGGCGGTTCCTGCCTGCCTAAAGACGTTCGCGCCCTGACCTACCGCGCAAGCTCGCTGGACGTCGAAGCGCCACTGCTCAACTCGCTGATGCGCAGTAACGTTTCCCAGGTTCAGAACGCATTCGACATCGTCACCTCCAGCGACACCCGCAAGGTTGCCTTGCTGGGTCTGAGCTTCAAGGCCGGTACCGACGACCTGCGCGAGAGCCCGCTGGTCGAGCTGGCAGAAATGCTGATCGGTAAAGGTTACGACCTGAGCATCTTCGACAGCAACGTCGAATACGCCCGCGTCCACGGCGCCAACAAGGACTATATCGAGTCCAAGATCCCGCACGTTTCGTCCCTGCTCAACTCGGACTTCGACGCCGTGATCAACAACTCGGATGTAATCATCCTCGGCAACCGTGACGAGCGTTTCCGTGCACTGGCCAACGAAGCGCCAGCTGGCAAACGCGTGGTCGACCTGGTGGGCTTCATGAAAGGCACCACCACTGAAGACGGTCAGACCGAAGGCATTTGCTGGTAAGAGGCGGCGGCAAGCGCCAAGCCACAAGCTGCAGGTTTCAAGTTTCATGCTCAGCGCTGCAAGCGGTCATCCGCTTGCAGCTTGAGGTTTGGGGCCTGCGGCTTGGTTGCAACTGACTTCAAGGGATACGAACTATGCAAAGGCTCAAGCACGGCTTGCTTCAAGCCGCAGGTTGGCTGTTTTATCTGAGTTTGCTGGCAGCCATTGCAATGGCGCTGCCCAAGTCGCTATTCGACTCTCAGTCGAAAGACTTTATTTTCCTGGTCGGTATCGTCGGTATATGGCGTTACTCGATGGGCGCAACGCACTTCGTGCGCGGCATGATTTTTCTTTACATCGTCTACCCGCACCTGCGCCGTAAAGTGCGCAAGCTGGGCGAGGCGGCCGATCCATCCCACGTGTTTCTGATGGTCACCAGTTTCCGTATCGATGCGCTGACAACCGCTCAGGTGTACAGCTCGGTGATTCAGGAAGCGATCAATTGTGGCTACCCGACCACGGTTGTCTGCTCGCTGGTCGAGATGTCGGACGAACTGCTGGTCAAGGCACTGTGGGCCAAGTACAACCCGCCCGAGCATGTGAAACTGGACTTCGTGCGCATCGCCGGTACCGGCAAGCGTGACGGTCTGGCCTTCGGTTTCCGCGCGATCTCGCGTCACATGCCGGATGACCGTGCAGTGGTTGCGGTGATCGACGGCGACACCGTTCTGGCAGAAGGCGTGGTTCGCAAGACCGTGCCGTGGTTCCAGTTGTTCGGCAACGTCGGCGGCCTGACCACCAACGAGTTCTGCGAAGTACGCGGCGGCTACATCATGAGCGAATGGCACAAGCTGCGTTTCGCCCAGCGTCATATCAACATGTGCTCGATGGCCCTGTCCAAGCGCGTGCTGACCATGACCGGCCGCATGTCTGTGTTCCGCGCCACCGTGGTCACCGACCCGGACTTCATCGCCGACGTGGAGAGCGATTCGCTCCAGCACTGGCGCCTTGGCCGCTTCAAGTTCCTGACCGGCGACGACAAGTCCAGCTGGTTCAGCCTGATGCGCCTGGGCTACGACACGTTCTACGTGCCGGACGCCGCGATCAACACCGTCGAGCACCCGCCTGAGAAGAGCTTCCTCAAAGCCAGTCGCAAGCTGATGTATCGCTGGTACGGCAACAACCTTCGCCAGAACTCCCGAGCGCTTGGCCTGGGTGTCCGTCGCCTGGGTGTGTTCACCAGCATTGTGCTGTTCGACCAGCGCGTATCGATGTGGACTTCGATTCTCGGCCTGACCGTCGCGATTCTCGCCAGCCTCAAATACGGCGTGAGTTTCCTGCTGGCGTACCTGCTGTGGATCGGTATCACACGTCTGATTCTCACGCTGTTGCTGTCGTGCTCCGGCCACGCCATCGGGCCGGCCTACCCCATGATTCTGTATTACAACCAGATCGTCGGTGCGCTGATGAAGATTTACGTTTTCTTCCGCCTCGACCGCCAGTCCTGGACTCGCCAGGACACAAAACTGAGCCGTGACATGGCCAGCTTCCAGGGTTGGTTCAACACCTGGTCGTCTCGGACCATGACTTTTTCGGCTGGCAGCATCTTTGTTGCCGTGCTGCTGACAATGGTCTGACCCGGGTCTCTGACCGCACTAATGGATCAACTCGATTAATCAGGAATTACCGCCATGAATACAGCCGTGAATGTGAACGTCGTCCATGAATCCGAAGCCCAGCGTCAGCACGCCCGGGTCAAAATCCCTGCCAAGCTGCGCCTGCTCAACGGCCAGCCCAACGCGCCGCTGGTTCGGGTCGAAGACCTCTCCGCTGGCGGTTTGAGCTATGTTGCACCAGCGGGTCTGCGCCCTTCCGTGGGTGAAGTGATCAAGGGCCGTCTGCAATTCCTGATCGACAACCTCGGTCTGGCGATGGACGTCGAACTTCAGGTTCGCGCGATCGATTCGGCGACCGGCCGCGTCGGCTGCCAGTTCCAGCATCTGGAAGCCCAGGACATCGCGACCCTGCGCCACCTCATCACTTCCCACCTGAGCGGCGAGATCGTCAGCATGGGTGAAGTGCTGGCCACCCTGCAGCGCGACAACTTCACCAAGGCTCGCAAGAACAAGGATACCGGCAGCGGCATGAGCGCCTTCGGTCGCCTGCGCGCGGTGACCTTCAGCGCCGGTATCTTCATCGTCGGCCTGGCGGCATTCGGTTTCGTGGCCAAGTCCGTCTACGGCATGTACTTCGTCAGCCACTCCACTTCCGGTCTGGTCAGCGTACCGACCATGGACGTGACCATGCCACGCGACGGCACCGTGACCAGCCTGGTGGCACCGGACGGTCAGGTCGCCAAAGGCGCACCACTGGCCTCGTTCAACACCAGCATGCTCGACGTACTCAAGGGCAACCTGGACCCGGACGAAATGCAGCCGGCGAAAATCGAAGAGCTCTTCGGTCGCCAGCTCGCCGGTACCCTCACCAGCCCGTGTGACTGCATCATCGGCAAGCAACTGGTTGCCAATGGCCAATACGCTGCCAAAGGCGACGTGATCTTCCAGATGGTGCCGCGCAACGTCGCCGCCAACATCGATGCCCGCTTCACCTACCGCCAGTTTGCCGATGTGCAGCCGGGCGCTCGCGTCAACTTCCAGGTAGCCGGCGAAGAAGGCACTCACAGCGGCAAGATCGTCAGCTCCACTGCTCTGAGCCCTGCTGACCTGTCTTCGGACCTGCGCGTACAGATCCAGCCTGATGAATCCCTGAGCAGCACCCTGGCCGGTCGCCCGGTTGAAGTGGTCAGCGATCGCGGTCCTTCGCTGAACTGGCTGATCGACAAAGCCACGGCCGCAGGTTTCTAAACATGGCTAGCCCACTACGAAGCTTGTCAGCGCCTACGTTGTTGAGCCTTGCAATCGCGATCGGTCTGAGCGGCTGTGCCGGCCTGCCCGATCAGCGCCTGGCCAATGAAGCCCTGAAACGCGGCGATACCGCGCTGGCGGAGCAAAACTATCGGCAACTGGCGGACCTGGGTTATAGCGATGCACAGGTAGGTCTTGCAGACATTCAGGTCGGTACTCGTGACCCTGAACTGATCAAGCAGGCCGAGGCAACTTACCGCGCTGCCGCTGAAACGTCGCCACGGGCGCAATCGCGCCTGGGCAAACTGCTCGCGGTCAAACCCAACTCCACCGAGGCCGAACAACGCGAAGCCGAAGGTCTGTTGAAAAAGGCTTTCGCCAATGGCGAGGCCGGCACGCTGATTCCGCTGGCGATGCTCTATCTGCAATACCCGCACACGTTCCCCAACGTGAACGCGCAGCAGAAGATCAGCGAATGGCGTGCGCAGGGTTATCCCGAAGCCGGTCTTGCCCAGGTGCTGCTGTTCCGCACCCAAGGCACCTACGACCAGCATCTGGGTGAAGTCGAAAGCATCTGTAAGGAAGCGCTGCGCGCCAACGATGTCTGCTACATGGAACTGGCGACGGTCTACCAGAAACGTGGCGAAGCGGACAAACAGGCGGCGTTGCTGGACCAGATGCAACGCGGCTATTCGGCAGGCACCGTGCCGGCCATGCGCGTCGACACCGTAGCCCGTGTGCTGGCCGATTCGACCATCGGCAAGCCGGACGAAAAGACCGCGCAGCAGTTGCTGGAGAAAGTCGCACCGGCGTACCCCGCTTCGTGGGTCAGCCTGGCGCAACTGCTCTACGACTATCCAGAGCTGGGTGACGTCAACAAGATGATGGAATACCTGGACAACGGCCGTGCTGCGGATCAACCGCGCGCCGAGCTGCTGCTGGGCAAACTGTATTACGAAGGCAAGCTGGTTTTGCCTGATGCGAAGAAAGCCGAGGAGCACCTGACCAAGGCCGCCCCGACGCAAATTTCGGCGCATTACTACCTGGGTCAGTTGTATCGCCGTGGCTATCTCGGCCATCCCGACCCGCAAAAAGCCGTCGACCAGCTGCTGACCTCCGCACGCGGTGGCCAGAACAGCGCCGACTTCGCCCTCGCGCAATTGTTCTCGCAAGGAAAGGGCATCAAGCCCGACCCGGTGAATGCGTGGGTCTTTGGTCAGCTGGCGCAAGCCCAGGGCACTCCTCAGGCCACGGAACTTGCACAGCAACTCAACGATCAATTGCCGCCTGAGAAGCGTGCCCAAGCGCAAAGTCTTCTCCAGCGAGAACAGCAGGTCCGGGGCACCACAGCGCAAAACGCGCTGGCCTTGCAGACCCTGCAAGAAGAAAAAGACGGCGAGGACGCACCTCTATGAAGCTTAAGTTGAACCCCTTGATGGCAGCCGGACTTGGTCTGGGTTTCACTCTGGTCTGGGCTACGCCGACACTGGCAGCCCTGACCGATACCCAGAATTTCGGTATTGAAGTAAAGCTGACTGGGCAACTGGAAGACGACCGTGACCTGGGCACCCGTGATGGCGGCGATGTCAACGGTGTCGGTCTGGACCTGCGCCCATGGATGTATGGCCAATGGGGCAACTGGAGCGGTTACGCGATGGGTCAGGTGGTCACTGCCACGGACACCATCCAGACCGACCCGCTGGATCAGCAGGTCACTGATGAAAACGGCCAGTCCACTCTGCGCGCTCGCAAGACGTCGAGCAGCCGCGAAGTGGACGACAGCTATGCGGCACTGCGCGAATTCTGGATCGGCTACAGCGGTTTCACGCCCTACCCTGGCGAGATCCTCAAGGTTGGTCGCCAGCGTCTGCGCAACGACGACGGCCAATGGCACGACACCAACATCGAAGCCGTGAACTGGGTGTTTGACACCACGCTGCTCAAGGCGGAAGTCGGCGCCGCACAACGTTTCAGCGAATACCGCACCGACCTGACAGAACTGTCCGCACAGGACAAGGACCGTCAGCATCTGTTCGGCGACGTCGAATACCAGTGGACGCCGGGTCAATGGGCCGGCGTTCGTGCGCACTACAGCCATGACGGCGGCAGCTTCAAGGATCAGGGCGAAGAGATCGACGATCTCGACAAGACCACCCGCGGCGACCTTACCTGGCTGGGCATTCAGGCCAACAGCGACGCTTACAACTATCGCAACCTGAACACCGTCAACTACTGGGGCAGCCTGACCTGGCTGACCGGCGACCGTGATCGTCTGGGCAGCACGTACAGCGCGGCCCGCGACGAATACGTTGCAGGCCGGAAGACCAACGAAAACGTGAATGGCTGGGCGACCGACCTGGGCCTGCGCGTGCGTCTTGATCCGATGTGGCAAGTGGGCGGCGCCTACTCCCGCGCCAGCAAGAACTACGAACAGAACGGCCTGGAAAGCAACCGCTCGAACTGGACCGGTACCCGCTCGCGCGTACACCGCTTCGGCGAAGCCTTCCAGGGCGAAATGGCCAACGTGGAATCCGGAACGCTGTTCGCCTCCTGGCAGATGCAGGACGAGTACGACGCCTCTCTGATCTACCACAAGTTCCGCCGTGTCGACGGTCATTCAGGTATCGGGGGCGCAGGGATCAACCCGGCTCGCGAGAACGTGGATGCCGACGGCGTCAGCAGCTTCGACTCCCTGCCACTGGAAGACGGCCGCAAGGATCTGGGTCAGGAAATGGATCTGGTGGTCACCAAGTACTTCAAGCAGGGCCTGTTGCCTGCTTCGGTGAGCCAGTCGTTTGACGAGCCTTCCGCGCTGATTCGTCTGCGTGCAGGCGTGTTCAAACCCGGCGATGCCTATCACAGCGGCGTGGACGATTACATGCACCGCGCCATTGTCGACGTTATCTGGCGTTTCTGATGCAAAGCAGGATCGGGTACCGCAGATCGCTGTCAGTCCGGCTTGCCGGCTGCAGCGCTCTAGCGGAAGTCACCGCCGGCAAGCCGGGCTGCTACGGGAGCTTCACCATGTTCTCGACACCGGTTGTGTCACGTTTGATGAGAGTGCAATGACATGAACAGTCAAGCAAACAGTTTGCGGCCTCGGGGCTGGCCACATGCTCTGCTGGAAAGCGCAGTGCTCAGTAGCGCTCTGCTGCTTGCCAGTGCCGGCGCGATGGCCAACAGCCCTGCGCCAGCGCCAGCGGCCGCCGCCAAGCCGGCGGCCGGGGAAGAAGTCGTCAAAGGCCTGCATCAGGCCAAGACGTACACCATCAGCAGCCCGCCCGCCGAGCCGCTGATGATGGACAAGCCCAAGCTGCCTGACCTGTCGGGTTATACCCAGCAGGCCATGCAGAAAAAGATCGTGCGGACCAAGCCAGGCAAGGTCGCGATCAGACGAATGATGCAGGAAGACTCGCTGAAGGAATTCATCGGCGGCGACAACAAGATGGCTGAGTGGGTTGCGCGTCAGCATGGCATCCCCCAGGCGATCTTCATCGAAGACGGCTACATGAACCTGCAGGATCTGGCGAAAAAGGTGCCTAAGCAGTACCTGAGCGAGACCTCTCCAGGTGTCTATCTTGCACGTCTGCCGATCGTGGTCGGCAAGACCGGTATCTTCGAGATCGACAAGAAGACCACCGAACTGCGCCTGTCGCAGGAAGCCGGTTCGTTCATGGTCAACGACAACAAGCTGTTCATCTCCGACACCCGGTTGACGGGCTGGAGCGAGAAAGCCAATGGCCCGTCGACGTTCAAGGCGCCGAAGGAATTCCGTCCGTTTCTGCTTGCCTGGGGCGGTACCCAGACCTACATGTTCAACACGAAAGTGGCGAGCCTGGGTTACAACAACAGCAAGTCGTACGGCATCAGTATTTCTCAGTACACGCCGAACATGAAGGCGCAGATGAACCGCCCGGATCCGACCGGCTGGATCGTCAACTCCGAGTTCTCGGACCTCTGGTACGGCTTCTACTGCTATGAAACCCGCGACTTCGTGGTCAAGAGCAACACCTACCACGACAACATCATTTACGGCATCGACCCGCACGACCGTTCGCACGGTCTGATCATTGCCGAGAACACTGTCTACGGCACCAAGAAAAAACACGGGATCATCATCTCCCGTGAGGTGAACGACAGTTTCATCATCAATAACAAAAGCTATGACAATCACCTGTCGGGCGTCGTGCTTGACCGGAACAGCGTCAACAACCTGGTTGCCTACAACGAGATTTACCGCAACCACACCGACGGCATCACGCTGTATGAAAGTGCCGACAACCTGCTGTGGGGCAACCGCGTCTTCGCCAACAAGCGTCACGGCATCCGGGTTCGTAACAGCACCAACATCAAGCTCTACGAAAACCTGGCCATCGGCAACGGCCTGATGGGCGTTTATGGCCACATCAAAGACCTCTCCGATACCGACCGCGACATCAAGCTCGATCCGTTCGACGCTGAGGTGTCGCTGATCATGGTCGGCGGCGAACTGACCTCCAATGGCTCAGGCCCGCTGTCCATCGACTCACCGCTTAGCGTCGAGCTGTACAAGGTGTCGATGCTTGCACCGACCAAAGCCAGCGGGATCAGCTTCAACGGCGTATTGGGCGACCGTCAGGACGAAATCCTCGATCTGCTGGTGCGCCAACAAAAAGCCGTGTTGATCGACCCGGTCGAAAGCCAGAAACAACTCCGGGACTGAGGAAGACATTTCTATGCACGCACACTTGATCAAATTGCTCAGCCTCTCCGGCCTGACCGCTGCACTGTTCGCCGCCAGCAACGCTGCCTATGCCGCTGACGCGACTGCCCCAAGCTTTACCGCCGAGCCCTGCTGCAGCCTGTGCCCGGAAGCGCACGACGAGAAAAACTACGTCACCCGTTATCAGCAGAACTTCACCACGCTGGTTCAGGCACAGGGCGACTGGCTGTTCCGTACCCGCGAAGACCTGCGCACCGAGTTCGACACCACGCCGGAAGGCTATCGTCGGATGCAACAACTGCACGACGCTTTCAAGAGCAAGGGCGTAGAGCTGGTCGTGGTGTATCAGCCGACTCGCGGCCTGGTCGACCGCAACAAACTGTTCCCGGCCGACCGCGACAAGTTCGACTACAACACCGCGCTGCGTAACTACCAGGCCATGCTCGGCCGCTTTGCAAAAATGGGCTACACCGTGCCGGACCTGTCGCCGCTGACCAACGAACAGCAGGCGCATGATTTCTACTTCCGCGGTGACCAGCACTGGACGCCATACGGCGCACAGCGCACTGCGAAGATTGTCGCCGATTCCGTGAAAAAAATGCCGGCGTTCGCCGACATTCCAAAGCGCGAATTCGAGACCCATCTGTCAGGTCGCATGGGCAAGAAGGGCACTCTGCACAATATGGCAGGTCAATTGTGCGGCACCAGCTACGCCATCCAGTACATGGATCAGTTCGAGACCGAACCTAAAGGCGAAGCGGGCGACGGCGACCTCTTCGGCGATTCCGGTAACCCGGAAATCACCCTGGTCGGTACCAGTCACAGCGGCAAGAACTACAACTTCGCCGGCTTTTTGCAGGAATACATTGGTGCTGACGTGCTGAACGTTGCGTTCCCTGGCGGCGGCCTCGAAGGTTCGATGCTGCAGTACCTGGGCAGCGACGACTTCCAGAAACACCCGCCGAAGATTCTCATCTGGGAATTCTCGCCGCTGTATCGCCTGGACCAAGAAACCATCTATCGCCAGATGATGTCGCTGCTGGATAACGGCTGCGAGGGCAAACCGGCGCTGATGACAACCAGCACCACGCTTAAACCAGGGATCAACGAGCTGTTGGTCAACGGCAAAAACGGCATCAAGGATGTGCGCAACGGCAGTAATCAGATCGACATCAAGTTCGCCGACACCTCGGTGAAAACCCTTCAGGCGCGCCTCTGGTACATGAACGGCCGCCACGAAGACCTGAAGATCGAAAAACCTGAAACATCTGAAACCGATGGGCGCTTCTCCTTCGAACTGCGCGATGACAAGGACTGGGCTGACCAGCAATTGCTCGCACTGGAAGTACAGGGTCCGGAAGCGGGCGCTGCGCCCCAGCAGGTCGAAGCGAAAGTATGCAAACGCAACGTGTTCCCGAATGTCGCGCATCAAACCGCGCAAGCCGGGTTATGAGGCTCTTATGCACACTCCAAAACTGATGCTCCCTACCCTTCTGTCTCTGGCGATGCTGTCTGCTACGGCATTCGCCACCAGCGCCAGCGCTGCGTCGACGCTCGTGCCGCCGCAGGGCTATTACGAAGGCGTCGAGAAATTCAAAAGCGGCGAAAGCAAGTTCAGCTGTGACGCGACACCGCAGCCCTACACCGGCGCGCTGCAGTTCCGCAGCAAGTACGAGGGTTCGGACAAGGCTCGCGCCACCCTGAACAAGGACTCCGAGCAGGCATTTCGCGATGCCACCAAGGACATTACGACCATGGAACGCAACACCAGCAAAGTGGTGATGCAGTACATGCGTGATGGCCGTCCGGAACAGCTCGACTGCGCCCTGAACATGCTCACCACCTGGGCCAAGGCCGATGCGCTGGAGTCGACCGACTTCAACCACACCGGCAAGTCGATGCGCAAATGGGCGCTGGGCAGCATGTCCTCATCGTACCTGCGCCTCAAGTTCTCCGAGTCCCATCCACTGGCGACCCGCCAGCAGGACGCTCAGATCATCGAAGGCTGGTTCAGCAAGCTGGCCGATCAAGTCGTCAGCGACTGGAACAATCTGCCGCTGGACAAGACCAACAATCACTCTTACTGGGCTGCCTGGTCGGTGATGTCGACCGCCGTGGCGACCAACCGCAAGGACTTGTTCGACTGGTCGGTGAAGGAGTTCAAGATCGCGGCCAGCCAGGTCGACGCCCAGGGTTTCCTGCCTAACGAGCTCAAGCGCAAGCAGCGGGCATTGGCGTATCACAACTACGCATTGCCGCCACTGGCCATGATCGCCAGCTTCGCTCAGGCCAACGGTGTCGATCTGCGCCCTGAAAACAACGGCGCACTCAAGCGTCTGGGTGACCGGGTTCTGGCAGGCGTGAAGGATTCCGGCAACGAATTCCAGGCCAAAGACGGCGAGAAGCAGGACATGACGGACCTCAAGACGGACATGAAATTTGCCTGGCTTGAACCGTACTGCTCGCTCTACGAGTGCGGCCCGGACGTCCTGGACCAGAAACACAAAATGCAACCGTTCAAGAACTTCCGTCTCGGCGGAGACCTGACCCGTACCTATGACCCGAGTCATGAAAAGGGTGAGAAAGGCGGTTCCTGAACGCGGCGACCTTGATCGTTCCCACGTTCTGCGTGGGAACGATCAGACCAGTAGGCGCAGGCAGTGAGATTCATGTTTCACCCCTCCAGTTTTTCATGGGGGGTTTGGGGGGGCTTCGGCCCTTGATGTTGGACAAACGGAGAGATAAGGATGGTTTTCTCATCCAACGTGTTCCTGTTCCTGTTCTTGCCGGTTTTCCTCGGCTTGTACTATCTGAGCGGGCAACGCTATCGCAACCTGCTGCTGCTGATCGCCAGCTACGTGTTCTACGCGTGGTGGCGAGTGGACTTCCTGGCACTGTTTGCAGGTGTGACGCTGTGGAACTACTGGATCGGTCTGCGCGTAGGCGCCGCCGGAGTGAAGACCAAACCCGCACAGCGCTGGCTGCTGCTGGGCGTGGCGGTCGACCTGTGCATCCTGGGCTACTTCAAATACGCCAACTTCGGCGTGGACAGCATCAACGCGATCATGACCTCTTTCGGTCTTGAGCCGTTCATCCTGACCCACGTACTGTTGCCGATCGGTATCTCGTTCTACATCTTCGAGTCCATCAGCTACATTATCGACGTCTACCGTGGCGACACACCGGCGACGCGCAATCTCATCGATTTCGCGGCGTTCGTGGCCATCTTCCCGCACCTGATCGCTGGCCCCGTGCTGCGTTTCCGCGATCTGGTCGACCAGTTCAACAACCGCACGCACACCCTGGACAAGTTCTCCGAGGGCGTGACGCGGTTCATGCAAGGTTTCATCAAGAAGGTTTTCATTGCCGACACCCTTGCAGTCGTGGTCGATCATTGCTTCGCCCTGCAACACCCGACCACGGGCGATGCGTGGCTTGGTGCGCTGGCCTACACCGCGCAGCTGTACTTCGACTTCTCCGGCTACAGCGACATGGCCATCGGCCTGGGCCTGATGATGGGTTTCCGCTTCATGGAAAACTTCAAACAGCCTTACATCAGTCAGTCGATCACCGAATTCTGGCGTCGCTGGCACATCAGTCTGTCCACCTGGCTGCGTGACTACCTGTACATCACTCTGGGCGGCAACCGTGGCGGCAAAGTCGCGACCTATCGCAACCTGTTCCTGACCATGCTGCTGGGCGGTCTGTGGCACGGCGCCAACATCACCTACATCGTGTGGGGCGCGTGGCACGGTGTCTGGCTGGCCATTGAAAAAGCACTGGGCCTGAACACTACTCCGCGCACGTTCAACGTTCTGCGCTGGGCCTTCACCTTCCTGCTGGTCGTCATGGGCTGGGTGATCTTCCGCGCCGAAAACCTGCACGTCGCTGCACGTATGTACGGTGCCATGTTCAGCTTCAGCGAGTGGGAATTGTCGGACCTTAACCGCGCCAGCCTGACCGGCCTGCAGGTTGCAACCCTGATCGTTGCCTACATCACCCTCGCCTTCTTTGGTCTGCGTGACTTCTATAAGAACCGCGCACCAGCCAAACCGACCTCGGACACCCGCGCCGCTGGCACGCCAGTCCCGGCTGACGGTCCTGCCGCCGCTGTGCCAGGCACGATCAAAGCCGTTCCGGGCGACAACCCGGGCAGCATCCATCAACCAGGTTACATCGTCGGCACAGAGGCACAGGTTCAGCCTGCCTACTGGACCGCCGATTGGTCGCGCTACGTCATGCGCGCCCTGATTCTGCTGATGTTCGTTGCCTCGATTCTCAAACTCTCGGCGGCCAGTTTCTCGCCGTTCCTGTACTTCCAGTTCTGAGGAGCCTGACATGACCCGTTCATTACGTTTCCTCTACATCTTCCTGTTCCTGGCGATTCTGCTGGTACTGGGCCTGTGGTCGCTGCGCAGCTTCGTCGGCTTCTCGACGTCGAAGGAAACCACTGTTCTCAATGGTCACTGGACCAAAGCAGTGGAAACCCATTACGACGATGAATTCCCGATCAAGCGCCTGGGCACCAACCTGTGGGCTGCTTTGGATTACAAGGTGTTCAACGAAGGTCGTCCGGGGGTCATCCTCGGTAAAGACCAGTGGCTGTACACCGACGAAGAATTCGACGCAGTCGCCAATGGCGAGCAGAACGAAGCTGACAACCTGGCGATCATTCAGGGCGTACGCGACACGCTGAAAAAGCAGGGCACTCAGCTGGTGCTGGCTATCGTTCCAGCCAAGACGCGTCTTTATCCGGAGCACGTGGGCGACAACAAGCCGGCCGCGCTGCACACCGACCTGTATCAGCAGTTCCATGCTCAGGTGAATCAGGCCGGGATCTTCGCTCCAGACCTGCTGGCACCGCTGCAGAGCGCCAAAGAGAAGGGCCAGGTTTTCCTGCGCACCGACACTCACTGGACGCCGATGGGCGCAGAAGTAGTTGCGCAGCAACTGGGCGCGGCGATCGCCAGCCAGACGCCTCTGAGCGGGGATCCGCAGACGTTCGTCACCGAAGCGAAGTCCAGCGCGCCTTACAAGGGTGACCTGACCAACTTCCTGCCACTCGACCCACTGTTCAGAAACCTGCTGCCCAAGCCGGATGATCTGCAACAGCGCACCACCAACCCGGCCCAGGCCGACGGTGACGGCGGTGATGCATTGTTCGCCGACAACTCGGTGGCAGTCGGTCTGGTTGGCACCAGCTACAGCGCCAACCCGAACTGGAACTTTGCTGGCGCTCTGAAGCAAGCACTGCACAGCGACGTCGTGAATTACGCCGAAGACGGCCATGGCCCGATTCTGCCGATGCTCAAGTATTTGCAGACCGATGCCTTCAAGAGCAGCCCGCCGCAGGTGCTGATCTGGGAGTTCCCGGAACGCTACCTGCCCGCTCACAACGACCTGACCGAGTTCGATCCACAGTGGATCGCCGAACTCAAGAAGGCTCGTGACCCTCAACAAAATCTGGCTCAGAACGCCAACGATTCCAACTCCGAGTCGCCCAACCGGGCGCAAAACTGAGAGGACTACTCAAAATGACCTTGCAGAACCCAACTCGCATGCCTACTCGTTCGACCAAGACCAGCCTGCTGAAAACCTGCGTTCTGGCCGCAAGCCTGGGCTTCGTGTCCCTCTCTGCCTTCGCCGGGGGCGACGCCGCTCTGTACGGCCCGACCGCGCCAAAAGGGTCGACCTTCGTTCGCGTCTACAACGCCAGCAACAGTGAAATCAGCGCCAGCGTCGGCAACACCAGCCTGAACGAAATCGGCCCACTGGCCAGCAGCGATTTCAGCTTCATGCCGCAGGGTGACTACAGCGCCAAGATCGGCAGCCAGACGCTGCCGGTGAAACTGGCGAGCGATCACTACTACACGATCGTGAACAACACGTCGGGCGCGCCACAACTGGTGGAAGAGCCACCGTTCAAGAACAAGCAGAAGTCCCTGGTTCGCGTGCAGAACCTGAGCGACAAGTCGCTGACCCTGAAGACTGCCGACGGCAAGACCGACGTGGTCAAGGCTGTCTCGGCCAAAGGCACCGGCGAGCGTGAAATCAACCCGGTCAAAGTCAGCTTCGCGCTGTTCGACGGTGACAAGAAAGTCAGCGACCTCAAGCCAGTGGCGCTGGAGCGTGGCGAAGCAGCCGTGCTGTATGTCACCGGCACCGGCAGCAACCTGTCGCCAGTCTGGGTCAAGCGCCCGACTTCGACTCAGTGAGGTAGATCGTGCGCTGCTCACGCGGCGCACGCGATTGAATTTTGATTCTGTATGAGCGCGCCTGCCCGCGATTGCAATGTGTCAGACGACAGCATTGTTCTGAACGTACCGGCCCTATCGCGGGCAAGCCCGCTCCTACAGAAATCAGCGTTCGGCGCCAGGTGATGCGGAGCAAGCACACCAAGAGGGCGCCGACCGCAGCGGTCCAAGAACAAGACAGACGAAACGACAGAAAAACCGACGTATAGCCCATTCGAACGCTATTGCTATTTGGAGAATTAAAATGATTCCAGTGATCTTGTCAGGTGGCAGCGGTTCCCGACTCTGGCCTCTTTCGCGTAAACAGTTTCCAAAACAGTTCCTGGCTTTGACCGGCGAACATACCCTCTTCCAGCAGACCCTCGAGCGCCTGCAGTTCGACGGGATGCAGCATCCGATCGTGGTGTGCAACAAAGACCACCGTTTCATCGTCGGCGAACAGCTGGCGGCGCTGGGCCTGGATACGCAAGGCATCATCATGGAACCGTTCGGCCGCAACACTGCTCCGGCAGTGGCCATCACGGCCATGATGCTGGCCAACGAAGGTCGTGACGAGTTGATGCTGGTGCTGCCGGCCGACCACGTGATCGACGATCAGAAAGCACTGCAACGTGCACTGGCACTGGCAACCGTCGCTGCCGAACGTGGCGAAATGGTGCTGTTCGGCGTACCGGCCACCAAACCTGAAACCGGCTATGGCTACATCAAGTCCACTGCCGACGCGCTGCTGCCAGAGGGCGTCAGCCGCGTGGCCCAGTTCGTCGAGAAACCAGACGAAAAACGCGCCATGGAATTCGTCGAAGCGGGCGGCTACTACTGGAACAGCGGCATGTTCCTGTTCCGTGCCAGCCGTTATCTGGAAGAGCTGAAAAAGCACGATCCGGACATCTACGACAACTGCCTGCTGACCCTTGAACGCAGCAAGCACGATGGCGACAACATCGAGCTGGACCAGGCGAGCTTCGCCTGCTGCCCTGACAACTCCATCGACTACGCCGTCATGGAAAAAACCCAGCGCGCCTGCGTGGTGCCACTGGATGCGGGCTGGAACGACGTCGGCTGCTGGTCGTCGCTGTGGGACGTCCACGCCAAGGACGAAAACGGCAACGTCACCAAAGGCGACGTGGTCATTCAGGACAGCCGCAACTGCATGATTCAGGGCAACGGCAAACTGGTCACCGTGATCGGCCTGGACAACATCGTGGTCGTCGAAACCAAAGACGCCATGATGATCGCCCACAAGGACAAGGTTCAGGGCGTCAAGCAGATGGTCAACACGCTCAATGAGCAAGGCCGCACCGAAACCCAGAACCACCTCGAAGTCTACCGCCCATGGGGCTCGTACGACTCCGTGGACATGGGCGGTCGCTTCCAGGTCAAGCGCATCTCGGTCAAGCCGGGTGCCAGCCTGTCGCTGCAGATGCATCACCACCGCGCCGAGCACTGGATCGTGGTATCGGGTACCGCTCAGGTAACTTGCGACGAGAACGTGTTCCTGCTGACTGAAAACCAGTCGACCTACATCCCGATCGCCTCGGTTCACCGCCTGCGCAACCCAGGCAAGATCCCGTTGGAAATCATCGAAGTGCAATCGGGCAGCTACCTGGGCGAAGACGACATCGAGCGATTCGAAGACGTCTACGGTCGCTCGACTCCGGGCATCGAAGCCGGCGTGAGAACTCAGACCATCGCGCGTTGATGCACCCGTAAAACCCCGTTGTAGGGCCCCCGCCCACTCTCTGCGTATCCCCATCCGCAGAAGGTGGGTGGGGGCTTTTTTTTCAGCCGTCGGGTATTGAGCGCTGCGCATTTACCCGACAAATCATGTCCGCGACAATGTCTTCAGTTCGAACCTGCCTTTCTTCAAGCCGAACTTTCCTGCGCCCAAGACGAGCCCTCCCGGTACCAGAACCTGTGGGCGATACAGCGCGTTGACCACCTCGCTCAGGTTTTCGGCAGATCGGTCACCCGCACTCCACTCCACGACAGCAGTCCGGGTTCTGTCACTCATTCCACGCAAGTCCAGCGCAGTTCTCAGGCCTATACCCTTCAACATGTCATTGCCGAGATAAAGCAGATCCACCTCTTCGTTAGGCGCAAGACCATCGCGCGACCAAAAGTCCTCAAATTTTTGATCGGTATCCACTTCGTTGGCTAACCAGGAAAGCTTTTGCGCTCTCTCTTTCGAGATCTGACGCTCTTTAAGCTCGAACAGGTCTTGCATCTGGACGTGGCTGAATTCATGTTTGTTGCCCAGTGACGCCATCGCTGCGTGATAACGGTAATCCCCAAATCTGGACGTCGGCTTACGCGGTCCGCTCCCGCCCGCTTCCAGCGAAAAAAATGCAAAATCAGTTGTCCCGAACCGATCAACGTCAAGTGCAGAGTTCTTTAACTCCCCGCCGGTGGAGAGCCTTTGGACGCCCTGCAACGAGAGAATGTCGACACCCTGTGCCGTCGTGAAATCCTTGTTGCTGAAGTGCGTGATCCAGACGGTTTCTGGAGACAGGTTGGCAATGCGGGCAGCGACAATCTTTTCCCGTTCGCTATCGAGCTCGCTCTGCATGGACCGGATGTTTCGTTCAGATAACCGACGTATCGTGTCCAGACCTCCCTCGCCGGGGAGCTGGAGACCTTTCCATATCCAGCCCGTGAACATCTGATCGTACACGGCCACCGCGGCGGTCTCGGCGTTTGAAGACGCGTGCGTCGGACTGGCTCCTGAAGGGTCTTTGAAGGTCAGCGGATTATTGCGTACGAACCGGTAGTGATTGGGGCCATCAATCCATCCTGCCGGATCCGGATTGAGCCACCTCATCAACCACGGCGCGTAATACCGCATGCCGTAATAGTAGAGCCCGGTTGCGTCCCGTTCCTTTCCCGAATAGCGCACGGTTCTGTAATGCGTTTCAATCTGCGAGCGACCGGCCCACCAGGACGTGCCACCGAACGGGTAATACGTTTCCTGGCTGATGAGTTGACCTTGTCCATCAAGTTCCAGCGTGGCCGAGCCCAGATGATTTGTGAGGTGCAAGCGCACTTGATCGTTTTCGACGACATCAGGTTTGCCGCGCTGCCAGTGCAGAATGCGTACTTCATTGCGTGCGGTCGGGATGGTCATCACGTGGAGCTCTTCGTCACGCGCAGTGTTGGTGCGGATCTCAAGGCCCGGCAGGTATCGCGCCTCCTCCTTGTGTTGCAGCGATCGGGCTTGTGTGGTTCGCAGCTTGCGCACGCGCTGGCCGCCAGAGTCGTAGACGTAAATCTCGCTGTCGTCCTGCTCTGATTCGCGCGCCACTGGCGTCACTTTGCGTAATTGGTGACGCACATCCCACTCCAGTTTCTGCCCGGGCGCGAGTTGCAACATGTTTCCGCAGGCGTCGAACGCCTCGGCAATAACGGCCTCTGTGGGCGGCACGTCATTGAGCAACGTCAGGCAGCGGTTGCTGCACTTCGCAGCCATTAACCTCTGTGAATGGTTTTGCGTGCCCACATGACTGAGCTTGAGCAGATTTCCCCCGGCGTCGTACTCAAACGTTTGCCGGTAATCAGTCAGTCTGGACGAGTCGACAGGACACTGGAACCCCGCAAGGTCGGGGCCTCGGTTGATCGCCGCCAGCTCGTACCCCGTCGCGTCCATCAGTCGATAAAGCGTGTCGTACGTGAAGGTGCTGATTGGTTCGATGCGTCGATTAATGAAGTGGGTGACGGCCACCGAGGCATCTTCGACACTGACCACGTTGCCCACAGGGTCATAGCCGTATTGCAGATCCTGCAACCTCTCGCCATGTGGGCGCGAGGCTTTGAGCTGCAACAGCCGGCCGTCGTCCTCGGCGTAGAGTGCCCAACTGACGACGCCATTACCGGCTGCCTCTGAAACCACCCGGCTGTGTGCGTCGTAACGAATATCGCTGACCAGCGTCAGTGACGGTTTGCCGGGCAATTGCACGCTCGACTGCTTGAGCAGACCGGCGACCGTTTGACGTGACAGCCGCCTGTTACCCACGGCATCGAACTGCTCGATGACTTCACCTGTCGGCGCAAATCGCCAGGCGGTCTGCGCGCCGTCGCCAGGCTCAATAAACAAGTCACGGGCTTCTGGCGGTTCTGGCCAGTCGGGGGGGTCCTCCCCGCTCACGAACCGGCGCATCTGCCGGGTCAGATTACCTCGAAGATCGAAAGTGGCATTGAGCAGCGTTCCAGCCGGATCATCGTGACGAATCAACCGCCCGGCTTGATTGGCGGGGTGAGCTTCGGGACCTGCGTAGGTCATTCGCTCCACACACATCTCGTAAGTGCCGTCGCTTTCAAAGACCGCCACGGGCCGTGACAGCTCGTCATGATCCACCCGCTGCGAATGCCCGTTCGCATCCCAACGGCAACGCGCAAGACCGTTTTCCCCAAGCAGCTGCACGGTCCAGCCGGCGTCCACGCTGTCATTCAGCAGCGTCTGGCCGGAGAGTGAGAAGACCCTGGCGACATTCGGCGGCGCGTTGGCTGCCCACAATCTGGGGTCCCACACAGCGGTACGCCGGCCTGCACCATCGTAGACCGAACGATCGATACGCTCCGACAAGGGTTCATCGATCTGCCGTCGATGAAAAGACACGGCACGAACCGGCAGGCCACGTGGCTCAACCACGGTCAGCCCGGGTGTATGGGCGTGCAGAGCGGAGAGAGGCGCCATATCCGTGCAGTCCTTTGCGGCAGATAGTTGAAGACTAGTGCTTCACGCCTCACAGACACGACCACTGATCCGACACTCCACGCAAAGGCGCATTGGTCTCGCTGCTGCCTTTCGGTACGATGCCAGCATTCGCATTCACGAGTCCGAAGACATGCTTATCGGCGCCGTACTGATCCTCACCTGGCTGGTCCTTCTGCTGCGTTACCCCGCCAGAGCCCTGCCGGTTTCGCTGGCGGCGGCGGTCGGCCTGGGTATCGTCGCGGCGGTGGTGATGTGGCAGGACAGTCGAGAAACCCAGCGTCTGGAGCGTCTGCAGTTGCGCCTGGATTTCGCACCGCAGCAGTGCCCGACCGGTCGGCCGCTGCTGGTTCTGATCGATAACGGTAACAATGTTGCCCTCACGGAGCTGCGCTGGAAGGTGGCGGCCTACGCGCCCGGCGACACGGTCAACCTCGCAGAAGATACCTACACGGCGCCGCGCTATCGTGGTCCGGGCGAACTGCTGCCGGGCAATCAATGGCAGGATTGCCTGCCGCTGCCGCCCCTTCGCCCGGGTTACCGGCCGCAGACGCTGAATTTCCGCGCCGAGCGCCTGCAAGGCACGTTCTCGGACTGACCCTCTCGACTCAAGGAATGAACCCTATGCCTGTCGTCCTGATCACCGGTTGTTCCAGCGGCATCGGCCGCGCCATGGCAGACGCATTCAAAGCGTCCGGGCACGAGGTCTGGGCCACCGCGCGCAAGGCTGCGGATGTTCAGGCACTGGCTGCGGCAGGCTTTCAGGCGATGGAGCTGGACGTCAACGACAGCGCTGCGCTGGAGAAACTGGCCGCTGCGCTCGATCGCCACGGTAAGGGACTCGATGTGCTGATCAACAATGCCGGTTACGGCGGCATCGGACCGCTTCTCGACGGCGGTGTGGAAGGTATGCGCAGACAGTTCGAAACCAACGTGTTCTCTATCGTCGGCGTGACGCGCGCGCTGTTCCCCCTGCTGCGTCGAAATAAAGGGCTGGTGGTGAACATCGGCAGCGTTTCAGGGGTGTTGGTCACGCCATTCGGCGGCGCTTATTGCGCCTCGAAAGCGGCCGTTCATGCGATGAGCGAAGCACTGCGCATGGAACTGGCGCCGTTCGGCATGCGCGTGATGGAGGTGCAGCCCGGCGCCATCGACACGCGATTTGCGAGCAATGCCAGCCAGGCAGCCGAGCAGGTCATCCATGAAAGCTCCCCGTGGTGGCCGCTGCGCGAAGGCATCCGCGCGAGGGCCAACGCGTCCCAGGGCAATCCGACCCCGGCCAAGGACTTTGCCCGCGATGTCCTCAACGCGGTTCAGAAAGACAAACCACCGCGCTTGCTGCGCTCCGGCAACGGCAGCCGCGCCCTGCCCCTCATGGAGCGGCTGTTGCCGACAGCCCTGCTGGAGAGAATCCTGAGCAGGCGCTTCAAGCTCAATCAACCGCTGTGACCGGCATTCAGGGTTGCCAGGCCGCATGGGCACGCGCAGCATCGACTGCGTCGGTCTCGCTTACTGCTCAACCTCAGGATTGACGATCACGGTACAGGTGATGCCCGCCGCCAGCACGACGCTTTCCGGCACGTGGTCCAGGTGAATGCGGACCGGGACACGCTGGGCCAGACGCACCCAGTTGAAGGTCGGGTTAACGTCGGCGATCAGCTCGCGGCTTTCAGGGTTGTCGCGGTCGTAGATGGCGCGGGCGATGCTTTCGACGTGGCCCTTCATCACTTCGCCGCTCATCAATTGCATGTCGGCCGGGTCACCGATCCTGACGTGCGGCAGTTTGGTTTCTTCGAAGAAGCCGTAGACCCAGAACGAGTTCTTGTCGACGACTGCCATTTTCGCCTCGCCGATGCGCGCGTAATCGCCGCGATGCACATTGAGGTTGGTGACGTAGCCATCCACCGCCGCCAGAACTTTGGTGCGTTGCAGGTTCAGTTGCGCCGCTTCCAATTGTGCGACGGCCAGCTGGTAATCGGCCTGTGCCGAGTTGGCGACGTTGGAGGCGTCTTCGCGGTTTTCTGCGGAGATCACCAGCGCGTCCATGTCCTTGCGACGATTGGCGTTGACCTTGCGCATCTCCCAGGTTGCTTTGCGCGAGGCCACCAGCGCTTCAGCCTGCTTGACCGCCAGCTGGTAGTGATCAGGGTCGATCTGCATCAGCAGGTCACCTTTTTTCACCGGCTGGTTATCCTTGACCGGGACGTCGATGACCATGCCGCTGACGTCGGCGGCAACGTTGATCACATCCGCGCGCACGCGCCCGTCACGCGTCCAGGGCGTGTCCATGTAATGAATCCACAGCAACCGACCGATCCAGATGGCCAGCGCCAGAATCAGTAAAGTGGCGATCAGACTAAAGACCTTTTTCATGTCAACCAACGTGCCTCAACGGTAAACAGTGAGCGCCATCGCGCCGAAAATGCAGCTGAACAGGCTCAGGCGCAGCAGCGCCGGATGCCAGAAAAAACGGTACAGATCGAGCCCGGACATGAAGCGATCCAGCGCCCAGGAAAGCACCATCGCGACCAGAAACATCACGGTCACGCTCGGCATGTAAACGCCGTGAAAGGCAATTTCACGTGGCATGGGGAAGTCCTTGAGGCTCCAGAGCGGGCGGTTGTGCTGGCGCATAGGCCGCCAACGGTGACTGCGGGTCCAGCAGACAGGTGCGGATGAAGTGCAGATAGCTCTTGACTCGTCGCAGCGCCGACGTGTCGAAATGCGGGGCGAAGGGTTCGTCGGTGTTCTGCACGCAGAAGATTGCGTGATCCACGGCGTACAGGCCGCGCGCCAGGTTGTGCCGGTCCGGCTGAAGGAACAGACGAATCAGTGAACGGCCCATGGCCCGGATCGCCTGCCGCCACGGCTGCGACTCGGCATAACTGGGGTGCACGGGCAGGACATCCTGCTCGCGACGCAGCTCGATAATTGCGTGGCCGATCTCCAGCACCACGAACATCCAGCGCAGCAGATTGCGCTGCACTTCCGGTTTGCCCGCCGCCAGGCCATACGCCTGATGCATCAGGTCGCGGGTGCGGCTCTCGAAATTCGAACGAATGCCGCGCAACGGCGCACTGATGGCAAAACTCACTTGCTGACGCAGATCGCCTTCCAGCCGCTGCCAGAGCCAGCGGCTGTTGGGCGGCAGAATGATCCCCCCCGCCGCCGCACACAGCAACATGCCCAAAACCATGGCGATGTAATCGTTGATGAAGGCATATGGGTTGTAGACCGTCAGGTTGTCCGGGGCGGAGCCGATGCTGAAGAAGATCAGCAAGCCCAGACCGTAACCGACCCACTGCGGCCGCGTGGTGAGGAACACGCCGAACACGAAAACCGGCGCCAGCACCATGCACAGCAAAGGGAAGCCATCGATGCGGGGCAGGACGAAAAAGGTGATGAAAAAGCCCAGCAGCGCGCCGAGAAAGGTGCCGCACGCCATCTGGAAAGACATGCGTCGCGGATTGGGCGTCGTCGCCGACAATGCGACCGTCGCCGCCGAGACCAGTGTCATTGAAGCGCCGCTCGGCCAGGCGGTCGCCACCCAATACACTGACATCATGCCCAGGATGAACGTCGCCCGCACGCCGGAGGCGACCGACGCCATCCAGTTGGTGGTGGAGACGAAGGGCTCGACCCATTTCTCACGCGCATGGCTGTGGTCAGCCAGAGACGCGTGCGTCTGGGCGTAATCGTGCATGTCGTCGACGAAGCGATACAGCAGTTCGTAGGCGGTGTGGAAATCCAGAAGGTCGTCGTCGCTGGGGTTTGTCTTGACGAACTCGGCCCGCAGATTGCGCACGCGGTCAGGCAGGTCAGCCTTGTAGACGCTCAGACGATCGGCCAGCAATGCCGCATCTGAGTCGGTCAGCGGGCGTCCGGCGAAGGGTTCGAGCAACTGCGTGAGCGCTCGCAGACCCGGTTCAATGGCTTGCACCGCCGCCGTAACGCCTCGGTTGCGTAAGCGCTCAAGCAACTGGTGCAGCGCGTTGAAACGGGTGGTGATGGTCATGAATTCGCTGTTCAGGCGATTGAGCCGACCGTTGCGCCGACGCATGTGCGGGTCTTCGAAAACCGTCACGGCGCGAAGGCCTTCGAGCCCCACGGCATCGGCAATGAAGCGCACGTTGCTGGCCTCGAACGCCGCCGGATCGCTGGCACCGCGCAGGCCACTGATGACGAATTGAGCGAAGGTGCCAAAGCGCTGATACAAGGTATTGCGCATGGCGGCGCCCGAGCTTTGCGGCAGGATCGCAGCGGTGACCAGGGTCGAACAGACGATGCCCAGAGAAATCTCCAGCAACCGCCAGACTGCGGCCATGAACGAAGTTTCAGGGTGGGCCAGCGCGGGCAGGCCGGTCATCGCGGCGGTGTAGCCGGCCAGCACGAAACCGTAGGCACGGAAGTTACGATACCGCGCAGCACCGGCGCAGCAAAAGCCGACCCAGATGGCCAGACTGCCAAGGAACAATTCACTGTTCTGGGCAAACAGCGCCATGAGCGTAACCATCACCACCGAACCTGCCAGCGTGCCGAGCAGGCGGTAAAAGCTCTTGGCGAATACATGCCCGCTCTGCGGCTGCATGACGATGAACACAGTAATCATGGCCGTGCGCGGCTGCGGCAGCTCCAGACGCATCGCGATCCAGTACGTCAGGAAAGCGGCGATCAGCACCTTGAAGATGTAGATCCACGTCACGCCGTCGCTGCGCGCCCAGCCATTGAGTTCGCGCCGCCATTCCAGGGATTTGAGCCAGCTCAGGGCTTGATTCATTTCAAATCACTCCCCGCGTGGCAGGGTCCATAGCAATCGCGGGCAAGCGCGCGCCTACAGAAAATCGCGATCCACTGCAGGAGCGCGCTTGCCCGCGAAAAAGCCGGTATGGCCGACACCTATTCACTTGCCTCACCGCCCAAGCATGGTCAATGACGCCGGCGTCTTCGGCGCGACGGTCTTGTCGGCGGACGGCGAATCATTGCCCGCCATCAGGCCACCGCCCAGCGCGACCACCAGTTCGGCATGCACGGTAAGACGCGCAGCCTGCACCTGCTGTTGCACCTGTTGCTGATGAAACAGCAACGTCTGGGCATTGAGCACATTGAGGTAATCGGTCAGACCGCGTTGATAAGCGACCATCGCGATATCGTAGGTTTTCTGCGCAGCCGCCACCGACTGGTCGGCGAACACCAGTTGCTTGTTCATCGACTCGCGGCGGATCAACTGATCGGAAATGCTCTTGAGCGCCGTCACCAGGGTCTGGTTGTACTGCGCCACAGCGGTGTCATAGCCGGCCGACGCCACGCCCAGTTCGGAGCGCAGACGGCCGCCGTCGAAGATCGGCAGGCTGATCGCCGGCCCGAAGCTGTAGTTGAATTTCTTGCCGGTGAGAAACTCCAGCATGCCGCCGCCGGTGGCCATGTAACCCAGGCTGCCCATCAGGTCGACGTTAGGATAAAACCCGGCATGCGCGACATCGATGCCCCGCGCCTGAGCCGCCACCCGCCAGCGACTGGCAACGACATCTGGACGCTGACCAAGCAATTGGGCCGGCAACGCCGACGGCAGCTTCAGCGCGGCATTGAGCGACAAGGTCGGGCGCTTGAGGCTCGCACCCTCGCCCGGCCCCTTGCCCGCCAGTGCGGCGATCTGATTGCGACTCAGGGCGATCGCCTCGTCCAGCGAATCGATCTGCCGATGGGTTTCAGGCAGCGGCGTCTCGGCCTGACTGACCTCGAAATGCGTGCCGATGCCGCCCTTCAGACGCCGTTGCGCCAGGTCGAGAATCTGCTGTTGCTGAGCCAGCGTCGCCTCGGCGATGTCACGCTGAGCGTAATTGAGCGACAGCTGAATGTAGGCGCGCACGATGTTGTCTTGCAGCTCGAGCTGCGCCTGACGCTCTTCGGCGGCGCTCATGTGCGCCATGTCCAGCGCCTGTTCGGTGTTGTTGCTTTCCCGGCCCCAGAGGTCGAGCGAGTAACTCAGCCCGATGGACGCATTGTTGTCCCACGTGCTGGTGTTCGACAGCTCGCCCGGCCCGTAAAACTGGTCGGTCGGCCAGTTGTGACGTTTGAGCGTGCTGTCGCCATTGATGTGCAGCGATTCGGCAGATTCGGCAATACCGGCCATGGCCTTGGCCTGACGCACTCGCGCGGCGGCAATGGCCAGCGTCGGGCTGCCCAGCGCGGCCAGTTCGATCCAGTGATTGAGCTGATCATCGCCATACGCCCGCCACCATTGACCGTCGGGCCAGTGAGCGTCTTTGGCAGCTTCTTTGATCGCGTCGTCGGTCGCCAACTCGTTCGCCGGCAATGAAGTGCCCTTTGGGGCGATTCCGCCAGTGCCGATGCAGCCGCTGATGAGTAACGTTAAAGCCCAGACACTGAGGGGCTTGAGCCCTCTGAGAATGCGACGCGGCACAGCTGCAATTACCCGAATGAAGAGGAGGAAGAATCGAGCCGAGATTCTAGGATGCGCCTCGAACGGCGATAAGCCGGGACTTCTGTGAATCTTTGTTACTGAACGGAAGATAATCCTTTGGTATGGCTGACATGGATCAGTTACTTCATGTCACAATTTGCTATCTCACCAGAGAACGGCCAATGGACACTCTGCAAAACATGCGCGCCTTCAGTTGCGTGGCACAGGCGGGCAGCTTTACCGCTGCTGCGGCTCAGCTGGACACCACCACCGCCAACGTTTCGCGCGCCGTCTCCAATCTCGAAGCTCACCTGCAAACCCGTCTCCTCAACCGCACCACGCGACGCATTGCCCTGACCGAAGCGGGCAAGCGTTACCTGCTGCGTTGCGAGCAGATTCTGGGATACGTCGAAGAAGCCGAAGCCGAAGCCAGCGACGCCCATGCGCGTCCGGCCGGACAGCTGAAGGTCCATTCGATGACAGGCGTCGGCCAGCATTACGTGATCGATGCCATTGCCCGCTATCGCCGGAATCATCCTGACGTGTCCTTCGACTTGACCATGACCAACCGCGTGCCGGACTTGCTCGAAGAGGGATACGACGTGTCCATCGTGCTGGCCAGCGAGTTGCCGGACTCAGGGTTCGTGTCGCAGCGCCTGGGCATTACCTACAGCATCGTCTGTGCGTCGCCCGCCTACGTCAAAGCGTTCGGCATGGCGCACAAGCCCGCGGACCTGCTCAATCACGCGTGCCTGCGTCTGGTCAGCCCGGTGTTTCCACTGGAAAAATGGGCGTTCGACGGCCCGGAAGGTCAGGAAACCGTGACCATCGCCAGCTCGCCGTTCCTTGTGAACTCGGCAGACGCCATGAAAGCGGCGATCAGCAGCGGCATGGGCATCGGGATTCTGCCGATCTACTCCGCCATCGAAGGTCTGCGCAACGGCTCGCTCGTTCGCGTGTTGCCGCAATACCGCTCGCACGAGCTGAATCTGTACGCGATCTACCCGTCACGTCAGTATCTGGATGCGAAGATCAAGACCTGGGTGGAATACCTGCGCGGGTCCCTGCCGGAAATCATGGCGGCGCATGAGGCAGATTTGCAGACTCATGTATTGCCGGAGGTGGGCTAAGCCCTGACACGCATCCACTTGCCGAAGGCGGTGTGAAGCCTGATACGCACCCGAATTTAGGAGCGTGGCTTGTCCCGCGAACGGCGACGAAGTCGTCGTAACCCCTGACGCCTCGGTATTTCAGGTGTATCGCGGCCGCTGATTTCACGGCTGCCGCGCAGCCGGTCGCGGGACAAGCCACGCTCCTACACGCTTTGGGTATCTTTCTCACCAATCTCGCCAATCCAACAACAAGAATGTTAGCGTGCTACGCACTTCCCATCTGAACTGCACGAGAGAAGCTATCCGATGAAAAAGACTGTCCTTGCCTTCAGCCGCGTGTCCCCGGAAATGGCCGAGCGCTTGCAGCAAGACTTCAACGTGATCATTCCGGACCCGAAAAAGGGGGATCTGAACGAGCAGTTCAACGAAGCCCTGCCACACAGCCACGGCATGATCGGCGCCGGTCGCAAGCTGGGGCGTGAACAGTTGGAAAGTGCCCGTCAGCTGGAAGTTGTGTCGAGCATTTCCGTTGGCTATGACAACTACGACGTTTCCTACCTCACCGAACGCGGAATCATGCTCACCAACACCCCGGACGTGTTGACCGAAAGCACCGCGGACCTGGGCTTCTCGCTGATCATGAGCAGCGCTCGTCGCGTGGCCGAACTGGACGCCTACACCAAGGCCGGAAAGTGGACCCGCAGCATCGAAGCGCCGCATTTCGGCACTGATGTTTACGGGAAGACATTGGGGATCGTCGGCATGGGCAACATCGGCGCTGCCGTCGCTCGTCGCGGTCGTCTGGGTTTCAACATGCCCATCCTGTACAGCGGCAACAGCCGTAAAACGGCGATTGAGCAGGAGCTGGGCGCGCAATTCCGTACGCTGGATCAACTGCTGGCCGAGTCGGATTTCGTCTGCCTGGTCGTGCCGCTGAGCGAGAAGACCAAGCACTTGATCAGTACGCGCGAGCTGTCGCTGATGAAAAAGAGCGCCATTCTGGTGAACATCGCCCGCGGGCCGATCGTCGACGAGCCCGCGCTGATCGAGGCACTGAAGAACGGCACCATTCGCGGTGCGGGCCTGGATGTCTACGAAAAGGAACCGCTGGCCGAATCGCCGCTGTTCCATCTGAGCAACGCGGTGACGCTGCCCCACATCGGCTCAGCCACTGACGAAACCCGTCAGGCCATGGCCGACCGCGCCTACGCCAACCTGCGTGCGGCCTTGCTCGGTGAGAAGCCACAGGATCTGGTGAACGCACAGGTGTGGAAAGGCTGAAGATCAAGCGCCTGACCGGATGCTTTCCCGGCTAAAGCCGGTCCTACGAAAAGCTTGCAGTGTCTGTAGGACCGGCTTCAGCCGGTCCTCCGAAAAGCTTGCAACGTCTGTAGGACCGGCTTCAGTTGGTCCTCCGAAAAGCTTGCAACGTCTGTAGGACCGGCTTTAGCCGGGAAGAGGCCGGTGCATGTTGGGAAGGCAGAAATCAGACTCGTCCCATGGCGGCCCCGAGCACGTGTGCACAGCCGGAACGTCAGGCAAATGGCGAGTCCCTGGAGCGGTAGCTTGCTCGCGATGAGGACAATGACTGACGCGATTTTCAGGCCAGCTTCGCCGCCACGGGCACCGCGGGTTTCGGCTTCCTGAACACCAACACGTTGCCCATCATCACCAGGACCAGCCCTATCAACGCGGGTAACGTCCATTGGTAACCTTCGGCAAGCGCCGAGACGTTCAGTGCCACCACCGGAAACAGCACCGTGCAGTACGCCGCGCGCTCCGGCCCCATGCGTCCGACCAGCGTCAGATAAGCCGTGAATCCAATCACCGAACCCGGGATGACCAGATACAGCAGCGAGCCGACGTAACGCGTATTCCATTCAAAACTGAACGGCGTTCCGCTGAGCAGGCAGTAGAGGCACAGCATCGTTGCGCCATACAACATGCCGTAGGCATTGGTGGTCAGAGGCCGAAGACCGGCTTTCTGCTGCAGGCTTGAGAGCATGTTGCCTGCCGAGAAGCACAGCGTGCCGAGCAACGCCAGGCCAAGGCCGATCAACGTTTCGCGACTGGCACTGTGTCCCGACAGCTCGGGCCAGAACAGGCAGCCCAGGCCGAGCAGTCCCAGCGCTCCGCCGGTCAGCACGTTGCGTGCAATCTTCTGTTTGAAGAACACCCGCGCATTGAGCGCGTTCCATAGCGTCGATGTGGAAAACACCACGGCGACCAAACCGCTCGGTACCCACTGGCTGGCATGCAGGAAGCACATGAAGTTCACGCAGAACAGACACACCCCCTGGGCCAGGCAAATCAGTTGTCCACGCCGATTGACCCGCTGCAGCTTGCCGCTGATCAGCAGCATTGCGAACAGGATCAGCGCTGCCAGACCGAATCGGTAGACGATCGAGACGGGAATGGCCACCTCGCCCAATTGCATTTTCAGGGCGATCCAGGTGGTGCCCCAGATCAAAACGGTCAGCAGATACAGCGAGATGTTCATGACTGGCTCCCTCAATGAGATGCCAGTCTGAGCGCTCCGTCTGGTCGTCATTTGCATAATCTTGCGCATTTGATCGCCGGGAGGATGGCAGCGGCGCATGGGCGGAGTAGGATTCGGCACATGGACGATGCAGTTGACACCACGCTGTGCGGCCGGTGACGAAGTTGCCTGTGGGAGCGCGAAGGCTGACGCATGCCGATAGCGAGGTCGCGGCTTCACCCGAGCGTTCGTGAGCACGCTCTACCCCACAGGTTATTTTCCGCCGACCCGACACCGCCAACCTCTATTTCACGAGATGCCTATGTCGTCACTGGACACCATCCAAGTCTTCCAGTCCCTGAACAGCTCGCCCCATGCGCGGCTGGAGCAGAGCGCGTTTCTGGGCGATGGCGTAGTGGCGGCCTTGTGGAACAACCGGCATGACTCGCAGGATTATCACGCACCCAGCCATCACACGCTGTCCTGTTACATCGCCGGCGGCACGGGGACCTTTCGCCGCGATCAGCCCGATAAAAAGGGTTCCCCCGACAAAATCTGCACACTGCCGGCCGGGCATCAGTCGTCTTGGGTGGTGAACGGGGAGATTCGCCTGGCGCATTTGTATATCAGTCCCGAGCAGTTTTCCCTGAACTGCGTCACCCTGCTCGACCGAGAGCCGCGCGAGCTGGCGTTGCAGGAAAAGACCTTTCTGGCCGATCCGCAGCAGGCTGAGCGTTTTCACCGATTGATCGGCATGAACTGGAAGGAGCCAGGCGAACGCCTGCTCACCAGCAGCCTGGCGCATGAACTGCTCGACCACATGATCCTCAGCCAGGTGGGGCTGCGTGAAGGGCTTCGCCTGAAGGGCGGTCTCGCCCCACATTTGCGCCGTCAACTGGTGGAGTTCATCGAGCTGAACCTCGCAGAACCGCTGAGCCTGGGTCAGTTGGCGGGCACGTGCTCGCTGTCGGAATACCATTTCGCACGGATGTTCCGCGAGAGCTTTGGCCTGCCGCCTCATCAATATCTGCTTGCCCGCCGAATCAGCCGCGCCCGCGACCTGCTGCGCAGCACGCGCATGGCGTTTGGCGAAATTGCAGTGGAATGCGGATTCGCCAGCGCCAGTCATTTCAGCAACAGGTTCAAACAGGCGATGGGCGCCACGGCCGGTGAATACCGGATGGCGTTCCAGTCCTGATCCAAACCCGAGAAGACCTGAGCTTGCGCCCTGGGTGATGCATTGCTTTTGGCTGATCAAATACTCGCCAATGCGCCGGATTCTGTGGGAGTGCTTGCTCGCCAACACCCGAGAATCTGTGGATACGCCCCCTTCGATCAACAGCGTAACGCCCGACGCCTTCCCGGCTAAAGCCGGTCCTACGAAAAACTTGCAGCGCCTATAGGACCGCCTTCAGCCGGGAAGAGGCCGGTGCATGCGCCCCTGTAGGACCGGCTTTAGCCGGGCAAAGGCCAGTGCAGGCTGCCCCTGTAGGACCGGCTTTAGCCGGGAAAAGGCCAGTGCAGGTGGCCCCTGTAGGACCGGCCTCAGCCGGGAAAAGGCCAGTGCATGCTGCCCCTGTAGGACCGGCTTTAGCCGGGCAAAGGCCAGTGCAGGCTGCCCCTGTAGGACCGGCTTTAGCCGGGAAAAGGCCAGTGCAGGTGGCCCCTGTAGGACCGGCCTCAGCCGGGAAAAGGCCAGTGCATGCTGCCCCTGTAGGACCGGCTTTAGCCGGGCAAAGGCCAGTGCAGGCTGCCCCTGTAGGACCGGCTTGAACCGGGAAGAGGCCGGTGCATGCGCCCCTGTAGGACCGGCTTTAGCCGGGAAAAGGCCGGTGCATGCTGCCCATGTAGGACCGGCTTTAGCCGGGCAAAGGCCAGTGCAGGCTGCCCCTGTAGGACCGGCTTGAACCGGGAAGAGGCCGGTGCATGCGCCCCTGTAGGACCGGCTTGAACCGGGAAAAGGCCGGTGCAGGCTGCCCCTGTAGGACCGGCTTTAGCCGGGAAGAGGCCAGTGCCGGCTGTGGCGATGCAGCAGCCCGGAGCCACTTTTCGCGGGCAAGCGCGCTGCTGCGGTCATTCACTGTCCGCCCGCGCCAACACCCATCCTGTTGGAGCGAGCGTGCTCGCGAACTGCCGGGCACCGGCAGTACAACCGGCTGGCGCGTTATGTCAGGCAAACGGCGCTGTATTGCCGACTCAGAATTCCAGTGTGGTCGCGAGGATCACCTGACGGGCATCGCCCATCGAGACGAAGTAGCGGCTGACTGCCGAGCTGTAATAGGTGCGGTCGAAGAGGTTCTTCACATTGAGCTGCAACTTCACTTTCTGGCCGTCCAGCCTTGTTTCATAGGTCGCGAACGCGTCGGCAACGGCGTAGCCCGGCAAATTGAAATCGTTGTCCGGGTTGCCGGCGCGTTTGCTCACCCAGTGCGCCCCGGCACCAGCGCGCAATCGATCGGACCCCAGTACCTGACCGAAATCGTAAACCGCCGAAAGCGAGCCGCTGTGTCTCGGCACGTTCTGCAAGCGATTGCCCTTGAGCGTCGGATCGTCGACCACCCAGGCGTCAGTGAACGCGTAGCCGCCGATCAGGCTCCAGCGATCGGACAGCTCCCCGCTCACATCGAGCTCCATCCCCCGCGAATGCACTTCGCCCGCCGTGGTGTAGACCGTCTGGGTCGTCTGCGAGTCGAAATTGGCCACCAGCACATCGCGCTTGCGGATGTCGAACAGCGCCAGCGTTGCGCTCATGCGATTGTCCACATCCCATTTCGCGCCCAACTCCCACGACTTCGCTCGCTCCGGTGGCGTGTCCGAGCCCAGCACCGTGTTGTCTGCGAGCGTCGCAATGCTGGAGTTGGGTTTGAACGACTCGGTGTAGCTGCCATAAAGCGACAGCTCATCGTTGTAGCGATACACGAGGCCGGCCCGGGGAATCCATTTGTCACCGTTGAGGTCAGTGTTGCGGGTAAAGGGCGTGCCTTTGCCGGCCTGCTGATCGAACATTTCATAGCGCGCACCGGCCACGAAAATCCAGCGGTCGCTCAGGTGAACGGAATCCTGAAAGAACAGTGAGTCAGTGCGCAGGATGTCCTTCTGATTGCTGTCCGACGCGCTGACCTGCGTGCCCTCGACCTCCTGGCCATAGACCGGATCGGCGTAGCTGAACGTCGTGCGGCTTTTTTGGCGGATCAGTTCGCCGCGATATATCTTGCGGTATTCATCGTCGACGCCGAACAGCACCTCATGCTGCATGCCCGCCAGATCTGTCGTGCCGGCAAGGCTGAGGGTGGTGAAGCGATCGACGCTCAGGGCATTCCCTGTTCCATCCATCGAGCGCGTGAGTGTGCCGTCGACCGGACTCACCGCCGTGACGCGGACCTGGCTGGCATCGTACGTTTCGCGGTTGTAACTGAATCCCAGATGCGCTTTCCAGTTGTCGTCTAATCCTTGATCGACCTCGACCCGATACAGATCCGAGCGACCTTCCATGCTGTTGAACGGCTCATCAAGGCGGCGTCCGGCCGGAATATCCAGCGGTCGGCTGGTGCGCGGGTCAATGGCCGTGCCCCGATCGAAAGGCGACAGAAACTCTCGGTGCTCGTAGGCGGCCAACAGTTGCGTGTCGTCACCGTACCAGGCCAGCGAAGGCGCGATCAGCGTCTCGCGATGAACGCCGAAATTGCGCCAGTAATCTTCATCTTCATGATCGACGATCATCCGGTAGGCCAGGCCCTGCCCTTGCTCGTCAGCATCGCCCAAGGCGCCGGTACTGTCGAGCGTGCCGCCGCTGCCGTTCTTGCCCGATCCATAGCTGGAGCCCCGCGCCGTCAAGGCGGTATAGGGCTGCAACTGCGGGCGCTTGCTGACCACATTGATGACGCCGCCAGGATCCTGAATCCCGTACAGCACGGACGCCGGGCCCTTGAGCACTTCAATCCGCTCAGCCGTTGCGTTGAGGCTGCGCCCCTGCACCACGGGCATGCCGTCGCGCATGATCGAGCCATCGCGATTGTCGCCGAATCCGCGCTTCATCAGAGTGTCCTGAGTGCTGCCCAGCGTGTTGCCCTGGGTCACGCCGCTGACATTGTTCAGCGCGTCGTCGAGATTACGCGGCGCCTGATCGCTGAGCACTTGCGCCGGCACCACACTCACAGCCTGAGGGTTTTCCAACGGCGGCGTTGACGTGCGCATCACCGAGGTGCTGACGGGCGGCTGATAACTCGACGTCGCGTTACGCCGCGAATCGATCTGCGTCAGGCCGAGGGTGATCGCGCCATCGACGGCAACAGGTTCCAGGGTAAAGGTCGTGGGCGTCGCGCGCCGGAACGTCAGGCCGGACTTGCCCAACAGGATGCGCAACGCCTGCTCGGCACTGAACGATCCGCTGAGTGCTGGCGCTTCGATGCGGTAGGGCGTTTCCTGCGTATAGATGATGCCCTGCCCTGTCACTCGGCTGAAATCGCTGAGTGCCTGAGGCAAGGGCTTCGCGGCGATGGAAAACGTGTAGGCCGGCTCCGCCGCTTGAACGCATGCGCTCCCGACCGTCAGCATGGAAATGCCGAGCCAGACTTTCAAGTTGAAGCCCCTCCGAATGCACCACGAACCTGTGGTCGGCCACGATCACGTTCGCCGCCTGATGGCGGGCGAGCATGATTTGTCAGACGTCCCGACTGGACCGACCCTTGCTGATCAGCGGATCACGATCACCCGTCCCAACGCTTCGTACTGCTCGAAACCGATGACCGATTTCAGCGCGGCCAGCACGGCTTGCGGGTCTTTGCTGGGGAAACTGCCGCTGACTGTCTTCGCTGCCAGCTCATCGTTGAGCACGACGATGCGTCCCGGGTAATAGCGACTCAAATCATCGATGACATCGGCCAGCGGCGTGCGGTAGTAGTTGAGCCAGCCCTGACGCCACGCCAGCTGATTTTCACTGTCCACCGCTCGGGGCTCACTGGTGCGGGCAAGGTCATAATCGACCTGTTGACCGGCCGTGAGAATCTGCTGCGGCAACTGCGCGCCCGCTTTCACACCCACCCGCCCTGACAGCACCGTGACCTGAGCGCCCACCGGCTGCAGGCGCACTTCGAATTGCGTGCCGAGCACTCGGGTTTCACCCTGACCGCCCTCGACCACGAACGGCTCTCCGGTGTGCGTGACCTGAAAGAACGCCGCACCACGGCGCAGCTCGACATGCCGCTCCCCGTGGCTGAAATGCACGGCAATCGCGCTGTCGGCCTCCAGCGTCACCTGCGATTGATCCGCCAGCGTCACCGTGCGCACCTGACCGGGAGCAGACACGTAATCGGCGCCGAAATCATCGACCCATCGCTGCGGTTTCCAGCCCAGGCCAACGCCCACCATGAGCACCAGAGACGCCGCCATCGCCAAGGCTGCGCTCCAGCGCGGCAGCGTGCGTTCGCGCGGCGCATCATCCATGGCCTTGAGCAGCGCATCGAGCGCGACAGCGTCTTCAGCCGCCACACGAGCCGCCGGTTCTTCGCTCAATTCCCACAGCACCTGAGCCTGCGCGTAGGCCTCGGCATGGGCCGGATCAGCTTGCAGCCAGCGGCTGAAACGCGCCTGGTCGTCAGCCGTCGGCTCATCGTGCAGCAGACTCAGCCAGTTCAGCGCGGCAGCGTGTTGTTCAGGGGTCATCATCCGGATCGAATCCACAGGCGCTTTCATCAACGTGCGTCCTCGGACTTCGCACGAGCGGGAGCAGCCCGTCCGGCGTCCAGATCCAGGCTTGCCTTGCAGGCTTGCAAGGCGCGCATCATATGTTTTTCCACTGCACTTTGCGAAAGCCCCATGGCTTTAGCGATCTCGCCGTACTTGCGCCCGTGAATGCGATTGAGCAGGAAAATCTGCCGGGTCCTTTCGGGCAATCCGCGCAGCGCCGCTTCGATATGACGCAGGTCATTGCTGGCTTCCAGCGCTGCCTGCGGCTCGTCGGCGCGGGCCTCCTGTGCGTCCGGCATCAGCTCTTCGCTCAACCGCGCCCGCGTGCCTTCGTTGCGCAGATGGTCGATGGCGATGTTGCCTGCGCATCGCAGCAGATACGTGTTGAGTTCCTCGACCTGCACCAGCGGCCTGCGCCAGAACCGCACGAACAGGTCCTGTACCAGATCCGCCGCCGTCGCCCGGCAGCCGACACGCCGACTGACCAGCGCTTCCATCTGCGGGCGCTGGGACAAAAACACTTTGAGAAAATGCGCGCGTGCGGTCTTCGGCGCGTCCTGATCATTGTCAGGCGAGGCCGGATCCGGATTCGGCGGGGTAAGGTCGATCATGATGGACTCAGGCCAGCAGTTGGATGAAGGCAACGATCGGGCTGACAAACGCCACGATCCCCGCCAGCCACAAGGCCTGCCTTGGCCAGTAGGACATCAGGAAAACCAGTGAAACCGCGCTGCCCATCAGCGCGGCGAACCAATGCACCAGAGCAAAGCCCGTGCTCTGCAGCCCCAGCGCCACGATGAGAGACACCCACAACGCGCATCCGCCGAGCACTTTGAGCGACCTGCCGCGCGCGGTCGACAGCGTACCGCCTGCCAGGTCGGCGTAATGGCGCGGCATGGAAAGGGACAAGGCCGCAAAGCCGACATAACAGAGCAGCGTCACCAGCACCATCAGTGCGGCTCCTGCACGATGGGTGTGCGGTTCGCGAGGACGCGATCACCCGGTGCGTCGGGCGATAACGGCTCGCCGGTGGAGGGCGCCGGGCCGGGCCGGACAGCGAGCGCGGCCTTGCCGTCCCCTCGAAACCTGAGGGCGCCCCATGCCATGAACAGTCCGGTGGCCAGCGCTGTCAGGTCCACGCCCGGCAACACCCAACGGCCTTGCTCCAACGAGATCCGCAGATAGCTGCCGGCGGTCACCGCGTCCAGCACCGGCAGGCTGCAGAACAGCAGCGCCGCCAGGGTCAGTTGTTCGCGCCATGCCGTCCGGCCGTCGCGCAAAAAGACGCGCGCCAGGGCGTGCAGCAACGCCAGTCCCCAGACGCAGAAGAACGTTTTCACTTCCCAGTCGCTGCGCCCGGCAAGCCACACCGGCAATAGCCGGTTCGCCCAGAAGAAACTCACGATCGCCAGCATCAGGCCGGACATACTGGCGATGTTGAGCATCTCGACCAATCGCAGTTCGAACGGGATAACATCAGACCTTGCGTGTTTGAGCCGCCGTTTGCCCAGCCAGATCACCAGCCCGGTGCCGATCATCGCTGTGCCGCCGATGCCACAGAGGAAATACAGCCAGCGCAAAAACGGTCCGGCAAAGTGCCCCATGTGCAGCCCGTAAAGCCCGCCCGCCAGCAACAGCGAAGCAGCGCTCATGCGGGTCTCATTATTCAATTCGCCGGTCACGCCGTCGAAGGTCAATGCTGTTCCCGGCTGATGCGCAATGTGATCAGCGCCACTGGCCGTGAGGGTCACCGATGCGCCGGCGTCCCCCGGATTGTTCACGGTCACCAGCCCCACCTGCTGGTTTGGCCACTTTTCGCGTGCGACTTCGAGCATCGGGCTCAGCGGTGCGAGCGTGGCCTGAGTCCCCGCTGCAGGCGCGGATCGGAAAGCCGGAAACAGATCGTTGAAGAACGTCTGAGTGTCCTTGCCGTAGGTCGTGAGAATACTCAGCGGCATGATCATGGTCATGAAGATGACCAGACTGCTGTAGGTGATCATCAGGTGAAAAGGCAGCACCAGCACCGCAACCGCATTATGACCGTCAAGCCAGGTGCGCTGACCTTTGCGGGGCCGAAACGTGAAGAACTCCTTGAAGATTTTCTTGTGGGTGATGATCCCGCTGACCAAGGCGACGAACATCACCATCGCCGCCAGCGAGGCCAGCCAGCGCCCCCACGGATAGGGCATTTGCAGCTGGAAGTGGAAGCGATAGAAAAACTCGCCGCCGCTGCTTTCGCGCGCCTGCACCGGCACGCCGCTCAGCGCATCGAGCGACTTGCGCTCGAACCGGCCCTTGGCGTTGGTCCAGCTCACGGCGAGTTCCGGCGTGCGCTTGTCCGGCAGATTGATGAACCAGCGACGCGCATCGCCGGCATTCTGTTGCAGCCATTGCTGCGCTCGATCGACGCTGGCGGCAGCGGAAACCTGATGAGGCACGATTTCAGGCTGCGTCCACTGGGTGATTTCCTCTTTGAAATACGACAGCGTGCCGGTCAGGAAAATGGCGAAGAGCAACCAGCCGAACGTCAGTCCCGCCCAAGTGTGCAGCCAGGCCATTGCCTGCCGGAAGCCTTCCTTCACAACAGCCACCTTGAGACCGCGTACAGCGCTGCCAGCGCGGCGCTCGGCAACAGCAGGCCAAACCATGCTCGCCAGGCAGAGCGGCACGCAAAGCACCAGAGCACGGCGGGCAGATAAACCAGGAAAGACACGGTCATTGCCAGCACCACGGCTTCAGCGCGAACCAGCGGAAGAAACCGCGCCAGACAGATACTCGCCAGCGCGGTCAGCAGGTAGCCACCCATCAACGCTGCGACAACGCGAGACGCCACCGACATTCGCCAGCGCACCGACACGCCGGCCCGCGACCGCTTGCGTGCGCGTGCGTCTGCGGTAGGCGCGCCTGCCTGCCCGGCACTCATCGACAAGCGCCTGCCACGAAACAGTCACTGCGCAACGGCATCGGCCAGCGCGAAGCGCAAACAAGACGAAAGAAGGTCATGATCATCGGACATCGGGAAAAGAACGCAATATTAATGATAAATATTCTCATACGCAAAAGACTCTGCGACACCCGTCCCGTTCAGCAGCCATCAACCCATCCAAACGAGTGGACCGGAGATGCAAGACACTCGTCGATACAAACAGGCAAGTTGCTACACCTATCTGACGCGATAGTTGGCAATCTCCGCCAATAAACGTTGAATCCGTGGTTAAAAGTCGAAAACGGATTGGTGCCTGGTCAGCAGCCAGGTTCAGGGAAATCGCAGGATGGATGCCCCCGATCCTGAGCACCGCGAAAGCAGCCTCTACACAGCGGCCAGCTCCGCGCGACATCTGAAAAGTCGTTTTTGCAATGAAATATTTCTTTCGTTTGGGGGGTTGAATTGTTCATCCACAGGCGCCAACACTGTGAGTGAGGGCAGACGAAAATCCACCTTCGTCGAGACTCTCCCGAGCAAGCCAAAGTAAGGGAAGAACTATGCAAATCCAGGTCAACAGCGATAACCACATCGAAAGCAGCATCCGACTGGAGGAGTGGGTACGAACCACCGTTGAAAGCACGCTCGACCGCTACGATGAAGATCTCACTCGCGTTGAAGTTCACATCCGCGATGAGAACGGCGACAAGCCCGGCCCCCACGACATTCGCTGTCAGATGGAGGCCCGGCCCAAAGGACACCAACCTATTTCCGTGACCCACAAGGCCGATTCGCTGGATCAGGCCGTGGACGGCGCAGCAGTGAAACTCGATCACGCGCTGGAGCATCTGTTCGGCAAATTACGCAGCAAACGAGGCGGTGCTTCCACAGGCGCTGCGCGCAACGAAGAGTCGGATAACCCAGACGCCTTGCTGCAGGAAGAATTTCTGGAGAAAGACGAGGCATTGCACGGTTGACCGAATCGTCCGTCCATCGACGGACGATCAGGTATCAAACTGAAAAGGCGGACCTGTGAAAGCAGGTCCGCTTTTTTATTACAAAAAAGATAACCAGTCGAATTCGGCGATCGCGCACACAAAACAGGCGCACCGTGCATAAATGGTGCTTGAAAAGTTATCAGCAGGCATTGGGCTATTACTTGATCATTAATTAAAAGCGACAGCCCGATGCCCACTGTCGACGCTGAATGGGTTCATTACGCGTGCCTTGCGCCGTTTCAAGTAACTGGCCCAAACCATGCAAGCTTCGTATCGTCGAGCTTACACATCACTGCAACCCTTGCCCTATGGGCTCGACGGGCAGCTCACTCGCTCAAACCGAGGGCGCTTCAGCGGATTACTTCTGGAAAAAACCGTTACTCCAGCGATAACGGCCAAGGCAGGAATTTTCTACCGTTGATCGGCTTCGAGAACTAAAGGGACAGCCCCCCAGTCAATTTATGCAGATCGATAAACAGGTAACAGGCCATGGACAATCCGTTTCAACAGATCACTGATGCATTCCACCCGGAATACCGGGTCAATCTGAGTATCCAAGGCCTCGACGGCACCATCATGCTGACGCTCTCGAATGAGTCCGGTGTGGTCGCCAAACGCTTGATCAGCGCCGAACAACGAAATTCCCCCAAGCGTCTACGCCGCTTGATCGAGAGCGTGCAGTTCGGCATCGCGATCGAACAGGGCCACAGCGCGATCAAGATCCTGGCTGCCATGACCGACGGCGACCTCAAGCAACTGGCGCCGCCGCCGTCACGCAATCATTTCCTCAACCGCCCTCAGTTGAATGCGGGTATCTGATCCGGGTCTCACCAGCATGATGCGAATCTGACGGAGGCGGTCTTCATGCCCCGCCTCCTGCTTCGCAGACTTCAGACCGCTGTCCGCCGTGACGGCATCATATCTCGCCCTTTTCCTCGATCACCGCACCTTTGGTCTTGCCATGTGGGTCCGGCACTTTCACCGACGGAAATTGCGACGACGCATAGCGCACCACCAGAATCGCAAACGCCAGCAGCAGGATTGCCCCGCTCAGGTACACGACGCCCAGATCCGGCGGCGCATGGTGCGACACATCAGAAATCAACAGCCGAGTCAGCGCCGTGATCGCGACATAGATCAGGAAGCGGACGGGCATGTGGTTGGTCTTGAAATAGATCCCCACCATCGCACCCAATTCCAGGTAGATGAACAGCAGCAGGATGTCATCGACTGTGATGTGGCCTTTTTCCAGCATCCCCAGAAATGCCATGACCGCCGCCCAGGCAGTCACTGCCCCGATGGCGAACAACGCCAGATAATGGAAGGTCTCGACGAACAGATTGCCCAGTGACTCGGCGCAGCTGTGTACGTGCTGACGGAGAGATTCGGCCCAGTTGATTTTCACGATGAACTTCCTTGAGTGATCCGGAACGGATGATGCCGCGCGTGCGTGACGCGTAGATTGCCAAGCATTAAAGAGGCCATCGGCTATGGTTGAGAACGTGACCGGATGTCGCAAGGCACATCGATGGACCGGAAATTACGTATGAATTGCCACTACCCAAGCCGCGTCGATTGCCTTATGCTGCACACTGTATAAAAACACAGTATCCGAGACAGGCCGAATTCGTGAGGGCACAGGTCCGTAGCGGAGCCTGAGAGCCTTTCGCGATGTGCCAAACCCGCCTGGCACGCCATACAAGGGCTTGATGGCAGCGGTTGCGCTGTACCTGTTGGCCAGCATGAAGCGCCGAGCACATGCTTCCTTTTACAACACTGGACAAACGACGAGGCCAAAATGGCTGTTGAAACCCTTTACCGCAGTACCCGCGATTTGGAGACTACGTTCGTGGACCGCAAACTCGCTGATGCCCATGATCAAATGCTGGAGCTTGCAGAGCTGCTGACCGACGTTCTGATGAAGAACGTGCCGGGGCTTTCTGAGAAGCATGCGGAAGATGCGAGCATCTATATGGCGAAAAACCGAGCGATTTTTGCAGCGGCATTCAAGAACAATGCGAGCGCTTTGAGCGAGCTGGGTGAAGCGCCGGCAACCGAAGCAAGTGAAGACTGACGGGAAAACAGGCGCCAGCCATTTCCTCGGTCATCCGGTCAGCCGGCACTGGCGGATCTACGCCGCCCAGTGCCGACGCGCCGCTCTGTCGAGTTTTACTCCGGTTGTTCCAGCGCTTCGACCAGCGCCTTGAAGAATCGCGCCGCTTCACCGCCGGTCACCGCGCGATGATCGAAGGTCAATGACAACGGCAGCACCGGATGCACGACAACCTGCCCTTGCACGGCCACCGGTTCCTCACGAATCCCGCCAGCGCCAATGATCGCCACTTGCGGCGGCACTACGACCGGGTTCGCGTAGCGTCCAAACAACGTGCCGAAGTTCGACAGCGTGATGGTCGCCCCCATCATCTCTTTCGCAGGAATCGAACGAGCCTTGACGTCTGCTCGCAGTCTACTCATGCCCTCCTTCAGATCCGCCGGCTGACGATTACCGACATCGCGCAACACCGGCACGAACAAGCCATCGGGCGTGTCCACGGCGATACCCAGATCAAGGTTGTCGTGGTGTTTGATCGACAGCGACTTGCCGTCGAACCAACTGTTTAATACCGGCTCAACCTTGCAGGCCGCCGCCATCGCCTTGCCAATGCGGATCAATGGATCACGCGCCGAGCCCCAGCGATGCAGATCGGCATCGCCGAAGATCGTGACCGGCACGACCTGCGCGTGGGATCTGGCCATGTTCAGCGCCATGCTGCGACGCACGCCACGCAGCTTTTCGCCGCCGAATTTGTCCCGCTCCGCCTGCGAAGCACTTTCGACATCCGCGCGGGTAATCAGCCCATCGCTGCCCGACCCGCTCAATGCGGCAAGGTCCACGCCCAGTTGCCGCGCCAGCTGGCGAACGGCAGGCGTCGCGCGGGTGGACATGTGCTCACGGGTAGAGGGCGCAGCGCCTACGTAAAACGCGTCTTCATGACTGTTGCCACCGCCTTCCAGCCGCCCGACCACCGTGCCCGCATCACCTTCGCCCTCGAAAGCCATCAACGGCTCACCGACATGAAGGATATCGCCATCACCGCCGTACACTTTTGCCACGACACCGTCATATGGCGCGGGAATATCGACTATGGCCTTGGCCGTTTCCACGGAAACCACCAATTGATCGGCTTTGACGGTGTCTCCTGCCTTGACGTGCCATTCGACGATTTCCGCTTCCTGAAGACCTTCGCCCAGATCGGGCAATTTGAAATATTTCATCGCAAGCCTCCTGGGCTGTCAGGCGAAGTTCAGCGCGCTGTCGCATGCCATGAGAATGTCCTCGACGCTGGGGATATACAGCTGCTCCAGGCGATACAACGGCGGCGGAATGTCAGGCGCGGTGACCCGTTGAATTGGCGCTTGCAGGTCGAGAAATACCCGCTCGTAGAGCCCTGCTGCGATGTCTGCGCCCAGCCCGCCGGAGCGCGACGCTTCGTGGACGATCACGCAGCGCCCGGTTTTCCGCACCGACGCTTCGAGTGTGTCCAGATCCAGCGGCTTCACGCATGCCACATCGATCACCTCGGCGCCGATGCCTTGCTCAGCCAAGGCGCTGGCGGCCTGCAGGGTTTCATGGACGCTTGCGCCCCAACTGATCAACGTGATGTCGCCGCCTTCCCGCAGGGTGAAGCACGTGTCCAGTGGCAGGCGTTTACCGTCGTCGACCAGCGTTTGCGGGTTCATGCGGTAGAGCCTTGTCGGCTCCAGGAAAATCACCGGGTCAGGATCGTCGATGGCCGCCAGCAGCAGGCCGTAGGCTCGTGCCGGAGAGGACGGAATGACCACCCGCAAGCCCGGCACATGGGCGAACATCGCTTCGGTACTTTCGCTGTGATGTTCGGGCGCGCGAATGCCCGCACCCATGGGCGAGCGCATCACCATCGGGCAATTGAGTCGACCGCGCGTGCGATTGCGCATGCGCGCGGCGTGGGACACAAGATGCTCCATGGCAGCATAGATAAACCCCATGAATTGGATCTCGACCACCGGTTTGAGCCCTTGTGCCGACATGCCGACCGCCAATCCGCCCAGCATGGTTTCAGCGAGCGGTGAATCGATCACGCGCTTGAATCCGAAGCGCTCGCGCAGCCCCTGCGTGGCACGGAACACGCCGCCGTTGACTCCGACATCCTCGCCGAGCACGACAACGTTCTCGTCCTCATCCATGGCACGATGCATCGCCAGGTTCACGGCTTCCAGCAGGCTCAGTTTTTTGTCCGCGGGCTTTTGCTGCATCGCACTGTCATTCGCCATGATCAGCCCCTCCATTACGACGCGCCGCGCGCTCCAGAAACCATTCCCGCTGATCCGCCAGAGGCGCAGGCCACCGTGCGTAGACGTGATCGATGACGGATTCGGCCGGTTGATTTCCCGCGCGGTCGAAGTTATCCACAGACTGCTGGACCAGGCCCTGGCATTCGGCGATCAGCGCCTGCTCCCGGACTTCGTCCCAAACGCCCTGACTGGCCATGAACGACTGCAGGCGTTTGATCGGTTCTTCCTGCCACGCCTGCTTCACTTCCTCGGCGGCGCGGTAGCGGGTGGCGTCGTCCGCGGTGGTGTGATCACCCAGCCGGTAACTCAGGCACTCCAGCAAGACTGGCCCTTTGCCTTTGCGAGCCCGCTCCAGCGCAATCTGCATCCGGTCGTACACGGCCAGCATGTCGTTGCCATCCACCTGTTCGCCATGAAAGCCGGCGCCAATGGCCTTTTGCGCCAGCGTGGGCGCGCCGCACTGAATCCGGCGCGGGACTGAAATCGCCCACTGGTTGTTATTGATCACGAACACGACCGGCAATTGCCATGCGCCAGCGACATTCAGGGCCTCCAGGAAATCACCTTTGCTGGTAGCGCCGTCGCCACACGTAGTGACGGCCACTCGATGCTCGCCGCGAATCTTGAATGCACTGGCGACGCCGCAGGCATGCAGCGCTTGTGTCGCAATCGGCACGCAGAGCGGAAAGTCCTGCGCCACCGAGGGTTCGGCGTAGTCGCTGCCGCGTTCGTCTCCACCCCAGTACAGGAGAATTTCTTCCATGCGCACCCCGCGCATCAACTGCACGGCGGTGTCGCGGTAGTACGGAATCAGCACGTCTTCAGGGTGCATCAGGCTGCCGATCGCCACGCCGATCGCTTCCTGGCCCAAGGTCGGGGCGTAGGTGCCGATGCGTCCGGTGCGTTGCAGGGCAACGGCTTTCTGGTCGAAGAGCCGGGTCAGGACCATCTGCCGATAGAGACGCGTGAGAAGATTGAAGTCATCGGCCCAAGGGGGAAGTTCTCCGGTCAGGCGACCGTCGGGGGACAGATAACGGGTGTACGCAAGCTCGATCTTGTTATTGGACATTGCACACTCCTGAGCACGCGGCGACGCCATGGCGATGCACGCGTGATGGTCAACACTCGCCACTTGTGGTCGCGAGCTTGGTTCGAACAGCTCCGGTGAGGCGCTTATTCGAGGTTCAACAGGCGTTCTGCCAACGCATCGGCAACCCGCGCGGGTGAGCGCTTCTCGGCCTGGGCGTGGGCAAATACTTCAGTCAGCCTTGTTCCTATCTGCGACAGGTGCGCAGTGATGGTGCCTGGCTGTTCTCCCTGATGCTGAAGGGCGACGTAGATGAGGCCGCCGGAATTGATCACATAATCGGGTGCATAGAGGATGCCCCGCGCCTCCAGTTGATCGGCAATGGCGGGGCAACTCAGTTGATTGTTGGCGCCGCCGGCCACCGCTGCGCAGCGCAGTTTGGTGACGCTGTGGCTGTTGAGGACGCCGCCAAGACCGCAAGGTGCGAGGATGTCGCACGGCGTGCTGAGCAGCGCTTCGCTGGCGATCGGTTTGGCGCCAAGCTGTTCCATGGCCAGTTGCACCTTGCCGCTGTCCAGGTCGGACACCAGCAATTCGGCCCCCGCGGCGTGCAGTTGCTCGGCCAGTGCATAGCCGACATGGCCCAGCCCCTGAATCGCCACGCGCAGGCCTTCCAGGTTATCGCTGCCCAGTCGCGCCATGGCGGTGGTACGGATGCCGGCGTACAGGCCGAGCGCAGTGTGCGCGGAAGGATCGCCCACTTCGGTGGTGCTGGTCACGTGCTGGGTATATTGAGCGATACAGTCCATGTCTTCGCTGGACGTTCCGCTGTCCATGGCTGTGATGTAACGGCCATCGAGTGTCTGAATGAAGCGGCCGAAGGCTTCGAAGAGCGCTGCGCGATCGGGAACGTGAGCAGGCCGCATGATCACCGCGGATCCGCCGCCCAGAGAAAGCCCGGCGAGCACAGCCTTGTAGCTCATGTTCCTCGCCAGTTGGATGGCATCTTCAATCGCGCTCTCTTCGTTTGGATAGGAGAGATAACGACAGCCTCCCAGCGCCGGCCCCTTCCGGCTGCTGTGAATGGCGATCACCGCTTTGAGGCTGGTGCGCGGATCGACGATCAGGTGCAACGACTGCACGCGTGAGCTTTGCATGAGAGCGAACATAGGCCGTGCTCCCGTTCTTTTTTGTATTGGCGAGTATAGGCGCTGCCAGAAAAAACGACGGGGCCGTGCGCCATATCCAGACGACCAGCCTGACCGGCGATACTTGAAGCACCGACTGGCGATCAACACTGGACGAAGCCTGCCACCGAGGCTACAACGTGGATTCAAGAACCAGATTTCGGACGCCTGATCCTGTCGGAGAAGTCGATGAATCCTCGCCAGTTGTGCATCGCCTGCCTGCAACGTACGCCACCGGCGACCTTCGAAGCGGCGATGTGGATATCCGTTGAGCACGATGCAAACTTTGATCTGGAACGGACGCGTGAGCAACTGTCCGTGCTTGAACGCAACGTCAGCGCAGCCCTGCCTATGTTGCCCTCTTCGGAGCTGGCACAACCGCTGTTGCGACAGCTCGCCACGTACGGTTTTCAGCTGGACGATGCCGCCCAGCCCAAACCTCAGGCGGCGTTGTTGCACAAGATCATTGAACGTCGCCGAGGCCAGCCATTGGGGCTTGCACTGATTGCCCTGGAGATTGCCCGAAGGCTCGAGATCCCGCTGGAAGGGGTCAACTTCCCAGGGCACTTTCTGTTGCGCGTGCCGGGTGCCGATCACACGCTCGATCCCTGCGGCGGCAGGCGGCTTTATCCCAAGGATTGCAGGGAGTTGCTGTTACGCCAGTTCGGCCCAGACATGCCGCTGCGCGCCGAGCACATGGTCACGGCGACGCCGGTGGCGATGCTTCAGCGGTTGTCGCGCAACCTGCGGCATCTGCACCAGATCAACGACGACCTGATTGCATCACTCAAGGATGCCAATCGCGTGATGGAGCTGGGTCAGGCCAACACCAGCGATTACCTTGCTCGCGCCAGCCTGTACCAGAATCTTGAATGCCCCCAGGCCGAGCGTTTCGACCTGGAGTATGCGTTGCTGTTAAGTGATGATCCGGTACAACGGGTGCGGCTGACTCAGCGTCTTGGCCAACTGCCCGGCGACCGGGTCGTTCACTGAAGCGTCTTGTAAGCTGGGAAAAGCCACGCGCGCTGATCAGGCCGTCAAATGATCACGCCGCCCCGGGCCATGCTTGAAGTGACGGCCCTGAGCCCGATGCTTTTGAGTATGGTCTGCGTGCCCTGGCTCAACGCGCGGACCCCATCGCCAGCCAGCAACAGGCCGCTCACCGCAAATACCAGATGCGGCAACGCAGTCGCACGATCGCCGTAGCTGTAGGCAATCGCGCCACGAAAGAAACTGACGCCGCTTGTCACCACGCCCCAGGCGACGCCCGCCAGCGGAAAGGGCAACAGAAGAATGGTGCCGGTCCATCTGACGACCGTGTACAGCACTTCCGCCCACTGCTCTGCGGTGCTGGTGGTCTGGGCATCCACGTCAAAAATCATGCGCCCCAACATCGTGTCGTACAGCTTATACACATCGGTGATGACATCGTCGGCAGACACCATTGGCTGAAGGACCTTGATCGACTCCGGGTCACGCTTGAGCCCTCGTGCCATCTGTTCGTAGAGCGTGCCGACGCTGGGTTGGCCCTTATAGGAAACCCGGTGATAGTAATAACTGCGCATCTCATGAGACTTCAGTAACTGAAGGTAATCGGTCACCGGCCGGAACGACGCGCCATCGGGTGCATCAGGGGTGTAGAGCAACTTGAACGCAGGATTATCGGAGTTGAAATCCCTGAAGATATACACGCCCTGGACAATGTGACCGGCGAGTCGGAAGGGAGACATCGCACGGCCTCGATTACGCTCTCTGAGTAACACATCGCTCGCCAGCACGTCCTCATCCAGCCCTACGATCATGTCCACCAGCCAACGATATTGCTGTTCGCTCAATGAGCCGTCGAGGAAATGAGAAATGGCGGCGCGGCGCATCTGAAACTGCGTGCGCATGCCCATCAGCGCACGTCGATGTGCGTATTGAGGATGGCTGGCGTTCAAAAAGTCGCTTTTGAGGTAGTCGATATAGCGCGCGCCGAGGTTGGCCTTCCTGAGTTGCTGATCGACGAACTGGACGAAATACAGCGGCCAGTCCAACGGGTTTTGCCCTACAGACGAATACATCGGCGCTGTCGGCCGGTAGGCGTATTGATCGGAGTAACCCTCGGCCATCAGACTGGTGAGCGTACGCAGATGGGTGTACTCACTGAAGTCAGGCGAGTCGGTATAAGCCGTATTGTGGACATCGAAGTAAAGCGTGTCCGGATCGATCGAGTCATTGATGCCGTTGGCCTGTAAGTACTCATCGAAAGCGGCTCTGGTTTCGCGAATGACGAAATCCTTATAAGACAGCAGCCCTCGGATCGCTTCTCTGAACTCCCTGTCCAGCCAGTCCAGACGCGCATCGATGAATGCCAGTGTGCGGCGGTTCGCGAAAGCGGTTTCGTTCCTGAGTTCCAGAACGTCTGCGTCCTGCTGGTTCAGGACGCGATCGACCTTGTGGCTGATCAGGCTCAGCAGGTTCGTTTCGTACGGTTGTACAGCCAATGGCTCGAAAGAAATACTTTCGCTGCTCCAGAGACTGGGTTTGAGTTGAATGGCGTGCATGAAGGATTCAGGATCATTGCCATTGTATTCGGCGACCTGATCGGTCACGTAACGCCTGCCCGACTCGGTCGCGATCCACCCGCCGACTTCGTTGGCAATCTGTTGCCAGGAACCTTCGAACAGGTCCTTGCCCGCAGGCGCGCCCGGTGCATACAAGACAAAGTGTGCATCGCTCCCCAGACCGTTGCAGAACACGATCGCGTCCTTGAATCGTGTGCCGGTGGCGGCGAGCGAAAGACTGCCCATCCTGAGCGGCGCGTGAGTGAGCGCCACGTCTGCGCGCACGCCTCTCACCCATTCTTCGCTGCGCGCATCGCGCAGATGCCCCTGCATCACCGCACCGCAGACGCTCAACGCCAGAGCACTGTCACGCATGTGAACCAATGCGCGCTGAACGCTCGCTTGCGAATAGCGGTCCCTGAGCATCTGCGCATAGCGACGCTGAAGATCGACTTGAGTGACCAGATCGACGACGAAGCTGAAATCGAACAGTGGACTGGATTTGCCCGCCGGCAATTCGACGATGCCATTCCGGGCAGCGAAAGGAAGTCCGGAAATGGCGAAATCGAACAACGACTTCTTGTGATGTGTGCTGATCGTTCCACTCTTGAGCGCAACTTCATCCGGCACGCTGACGATGACCTGACGAGGATCGACGCTGTAACCCAGGCGCTTCAGGACATACGCATCGATTTCCTTCAGTCCGAACGTTTCCAGGGACTCAAGGCCTGCAAACATGCTGTCGACGGTCTCGCGACGTTGCTGATGTTCGGCTTCCAACAGTACGTACTCTTCGCGATGTGCCGGGTCAGCGTATGTGAACCAGCCCGGCCTGAAGCTTTCATTCGCCTGCACCGTCAAGGCTTTCACGCGGTAGCCCAGTGCATCGCTCAGCGCGGCAGCAGGCTGAACGTGCTCCATGCGATCAAGAAACACCGAAAGCTGTGCGTCATTGCGCGCTTGGCTGAGCAGGTAGTTGAAATCATGGACCTGTCTGTTCAGCAGGACGTCCATCTGGCGACGCAGAATGGGCTCAAGCAGGGCCACGGGATGAAACGTCCCCTGGAGCGCGACTCCCCGCTCGACTTGCTGTCGCAGCGGCGCAGGCAGGCAGCCGAGCAGCAGCTCATCGCGTGACGGGCCTGCGAGTCGGTGGCTCAATGTTTCGGTGAGTACGCTGAGCGAGTCCATCCGCTCCATGCCTTTGCCCGGGATCAGCAGAAACACGGCCGACGCGTCTTCGCCGGACGCCGGCTGCTCGATGGCAATCAGCGGTAACTCCCACGTGTGGCCCTCTTGAGTCACGAGGCTGATCGAAAACCCGCCTTGCGGCACATCGTCGTCCAATGCCTGAAGGACATGTTCCTTCTCGCTCAGCGTGATGGCTTGAGTCGCACAGTGGATTTGCGCCTCGCATTTCAACGCCAGGGTCTGCTGATCACTGATGATTTCTCGAAGCTTCGCGGTCCGCGAAGCGTCATCTGGCCGGGCGTGGTGGGCGTTCCAGAAGGCGTGGATCTGGCCTTCGAAGCGCCCCGGCAACACGTCCACAAGCTGGCGCACGGCGCTGGTGACGCGCTTCGTTTCGTCAGACGAAAACCTGTGAAGATCGGCGACCGAATCGTGTCGCTGATAAAACTGAAGGTCTGACTTTTCGAGAAAACCATGACCATGAATCATCGAGTGAAGCAGCGCGTCGGTGAGCGACAGGGACTTCACGCCAGTATCGGCCACGCTGTTTAAAAAGATGCTGTCGGGGTTGGAAATCCGCGTACCGCGAGGCAAAAAGCCTTGCAGAAGGTCGAAAGCCACGGTCCGAAGCGACGGCGCATTGTTCATCAGATCAATGCAGCAAGCCGAGGCGCCTGCGAGTTTTGCCAGGTGGCCGGTCACTTCGTCCAAAGCGCGGGCGTGCGGGTTTGTTGGTTGAGCAGGCGTAAAAGAAAGGTCGTTCATTTGAAGCTCCAAGATAGGCCACTCGCCCCGCCAGGCATCCAGCCACGGCGGTGAAACAACGAGCAGCAAAATGAGACTCCATCAAACGCCATTGGCGTTTCACGACAGGAATAATTAAATATTTATTGCAGCCCCGCATGCCGACACAAACAGTGCGACGCTACACCAACGCCGTGACAGAAAGATCCTCAACTCGCGTTCAAGGGTTTCGCAAGAACGCATTGTTGCCTCGTCCGTAAAGGTGCTTGTCTTAAACAGGTCTGTTTCTTTTGCCCGCCAATCTTCATCATTACGCCATTGACTCAGCGTCACTGTTTCCCTGCTTGTGCTTATGCGGGATACGAGCTCGCTTAGTGAGTGTCATCGACGTTTGATTTTTCAGCTCCTGGATCTAACGTCTTGTTTAGCCGCTGCCGCTGCAGCGGCTTTTTTTTGCAGTCAATATATTCAACGCAGCAGATTTTTCTCAGCTGAGGGTTGTTGGCTATGATAAGCACCCGTTGAAATATTCAGACTTATCCTGCGGCATTATTAGCTATGCTAGCGCTGGGCATGGCTCAGGTGTCCCAATCAGCCACTGCTGCACCCGGGGCTCAGGCTGATCAATGCTACAAATACAGCAGCCAGATGTCGCCGGGAGTTGCCGCACCGGGCGAATACAAAGTGATCCACAGTTACACCGTCAAATGCGGAACAACAATGCACCACCTGACCGTCCGAACTCAGCAGGGATCTGTGCAGCCTGTCACGGTCGAACGTTTCCAGGGTGGGCGTTGGGTCGTAGTGGCGAGTAATGCCTATGACCCTTCGGCCAACTGGGGCGCAGGCAGCTTTCGCGTCATTCTGAATAACCGCAACGGCAACGCGCCCGTGGGCTATGGTGGCAGCTTCTCGCTGCCACTGTAACGCACACAAAGGCCAGAATTCCCGGGGGTTCAGGCCCTTATGCGGCTAGGCACGGATGTTGACCAAGGCTCTGGGCGGCGGTCGCTTGGCGCGCTCATCCAGCGCCTGCGTCACCGACATAACCGTTTTTAGTTTGGTTAACGTATCGTTGGCAAAGCTACGCCCCTCGGTAATACAGCCGCTCAGAAATGTTAATTGCCGCTCGAAGTAATCATACATATCAACTGGGTTATTCAGACCTATCTCATTACCCTGCGCATCAAACTCAATATCAATACCTGACAACCAACCCGACGTTCCATAATCAATAATGCCCAGCCCCACGAGCACACTTCCGATTTCCCTAAGCTCTCGATTGGTTGTGTTGCGCGGGTCAAAACCCGAGATATCCAAATTAAAGCCTTTGAGTTTCTGGGCGTTTGACACCGTCTCATCGGCCCAGTATTGACGGACCTTTTGACTGATACTTTCCTCCTCAGCGGACGCTCCAGAGTCAGTCAAAAATTTTCTGTCCGGCACTACGACATAATTACTGAGCCGCTCACGGATTATTGAGAAATTTTGAAGCATGGCCACCTCCACGACAGACAGGATTACTTTCGTCCTATCGGAAAGTCGTTACGCTCCTTGAGCCCACAAACCTGACATTGGGGGAAAATAGATAGGTCCTACAATCCTTCAAATAACTCTCCTACAAAAAACTGCCAATCCGACCTCGGACTGGCAGCTCCTCAGTCAGGCAACGCCCTCAGCCCGGAAACTTCTGCAGGTTGGCCATCATTTCCTTCAAGGCTTCCACATTGTCGCCCGGGTGGACCGCGTCCTCGAAGTCGCTGATGGTTTGCCATTGGGCGGCGACGTCATCCGGGGTGAAGCCAGCGCGTGGATCGAAGCCGGCGCCCAGGCTACGCTCCCAGCGGACTTTGCCGATCCAGCCGCCACCGACTTCGTACAATCCAGAGGTGTCCTGGCATTGCTCGCTGCCCAGATACACCACCAGCGGGCTGACCAGCTCCGGCTTGAGCAATTCGAAAACGCTCGCGGGAATCAAACCCTCGGTCATCCGGGTGCCGCCGGTGGGGGCGATGGCGTTGACCAGGATGTTGTTCTTACGCCCCTCGATGGCGAGTGTGCGGGTCAGGCCGTAAAGTCCCAGCTTGGCCATGCCGTAATTGGACTGGCCGAAATTGCCGTAGATACCCGAAGTGGAAGACGTGAAGATCACCCGACCGTAGTTCTGCTCCCGAAGATGCGGCCAGGCAGCGCGCGTTACTTTGTAGGCCCCTTCGACGTGGACGCGATAAACCAGATCCCAATCGGCGTCTTCCATTTTCGCGAAACTTTTGTCACGCAGAATCCCTGCGTTGTTGACCACCACGTCGATTCGACCGAAAGCGTCCAGCGCGTTCTGTACGATCTTGTCGCCATCGGTGACCGAATCATGGCTGGCCACGGCCTGGCCGCCCTGCTCGCGAATCTCCGCCACGACCCGATCCGCCGCCGAGGCGCTCGCCCCTTCCCCGTGGGCAGACCCGCCGAGATCGTTGACGACGACTCGCGCGCCGTGGCGAGCGAACTGCAATGCATGCGCCCGACCAAGTCCCCCGCCTGCGCCCGTGACGATCACGACCTTGTCATCAAAACGTACGGTCTCACTCATAGTGCTCTCCCGAGAATGGTGCCGTTCCCAGTGTGCCGTCCAGACAGGTGCCGGACAGCAGAAGATCTGGAACACGCGAATCAGTCATCGAGTGTCGACCAGTCAGGCGCCGGTCACAATCAACACGAGGCACTCTGAATGGTGATCGATAACGCAGCGGGATGATCAGGCTGGGGGGCGTCCTGGACAGGACGCGGAGGCACGAGACACGTGCGCCGCTCAGCAATGTCGGCGCGAAACCGCTGATAATGCCGCAACAACAGCGCGGGCGACTCGGTGTGAGGGTAGCGCCCGATCCCGGGGATCAGCACTGCGTCGGGGGCGGGGATCAACTCGCGATACCGGTCGGCAGTCCGCGTCCCGACGTAAGGGTCAGCGACACCGTTTATCAGGCGCAACGGCAGGGAAGTCTGCTGCATGGCCTGCACCCAGCGGTCGCGCTGAGCGAGACGCTCCGGGATGTAGGTGATCAATCGGTGGAGGATGCGTTGCCCGCCGTTGCTGGTGATCAGGCTCCAGAAATCATCGAGTTCACTTTCGCTCGGCCGGGTGTCCGGACCGAAGATCCGGCTGAAGCCATTGTCCAGACTGGCGCGGTCGAACAGGCGGGTCACCAGCCAGCCGAGCGGGCTCAGCAACCATTTGTGTACACGCCGCAGCCGATGGGTTTCGGGAAATAATACGCCGTTGAGAAACACGCAGCTGGCCATCTTGAAAAGGCCCTCGCCTTCGCGGGCCAGCAGTTCCTGAGCGACATTGCCGCCGTATTCATGCGCAAGGACATGAACCGGCTGGCTGACGCCCAGATGGTCGAGCAACGCTTGCTGCAGGTCTGCCTGTTCCAGCAGGCTGTAGTCATGGTCGCGCGGCTTGGCCGAATCGCCGAAGCCCAGCATGTCGCAGGCGATCACACGATACTGACGCGAGAGCGGTTGCCAGAGGTAATTCCAGTCCCAACTGGCGGTCGGGAATCCATGCAACAGCAATAAAGGCTCGCCCTGCCCCGCGCTCCAGTAACGGATGACCTGTCCCTGAAACTCGAAATCATGCCCACGGGTGCGCCAGACACTGAGCGGGATTTCTGCAAGGCCCATTACAGGCCGTATCCCGGCGAAAACTGGTCGAGTTTGCGCAGCAGCGCTGGCCACGCCAGATGCCCGCCCATGCCTTGGGCACTGCGCGTGACGCCGGCGATCATCGCTTTGGCTCCCGCCAGAATCTGTCCGTCGATGCCGATCAGTTCGGCACCACTGCCTTGCGCCAGGACCTGAATTTCACACGCGCGCTGAAAGGTGAACATCATCAGGAAGGTGTCGGCGATGCTCGATCCGCAGGTCAGCAGCCCGTGATTGTTAAGCATGAGAAAGTTATTGCCGCCCAGATCCGCCTGCAGCCGGGCCTTCTCGTCGTGATTCAACGCGACACCTTCGTAACCGTGATACGACAGGCTGGCGAGGACAAAAAGCGCTTGCTGGCTGATGGGCAAAATACCCTGCTTCTGAGCCGAAACAGCGACGCCGGCCGCGGTGTGCGTGTGCAACACACAATTCACATCGTGCCGCACCTCGTGCACCGCGCTGTGAATGGTGTAGCCGGCAGGGTTGATCTCATACGGGCTGTCCATGAGTTTCTTGCCCGACTGATCGACCTTGACCAGGCTGGACGCAGTGATCTCGTGAAACATCAGACCATACGGGTTGATCAGAAAGTCTTCGGTATCCGGCACCTTGGCCGAGATGTGCGTGAAGATCAGATCGTCCCAGCCATGCATCGCCACCAGGCGATAACACGCGGCAAGATCAACGCGGGTCTGCCATTCGGCTTCACTGACCTGATTCTTCACGGGGCTGCTGGAAGAGCTGAGGGTATCGGTAAACACCTGGGCGACTTTCACGATCGGCTGTCCTCGGGATGGTGTCGTGCTCTCATTGGCTCAGCAGTCTAGTCAGCCCCCAGCCGGGCGCTACTTGCCTTGGCAGCCACGTTAGTGGCCTGGCGAGTCACGAAAACCGGCAGCGCTCTGCAGCGCGTGCCTCAGAGCATCCACACCAAAAGCGGCGCCGCAAACAGATTCATCAGGCCGGTCAGCACCATGACCAGCCCCGCCACCGATCCTTCCTCGCCGCCGACCTCGCGCGCTCGGCTGACGCCGGCACCGTGGGCGCCCACGCCAAACAATGCGCCGCGCGCCAGGGCCGTGCGCAGCGGCAGCCATTTGAGCAACACGCCGCCAAGCGCCGCGCCGAAGACGCCGGTGCACATCACGAACACCGCCGTCAGCTCCGGCACGCCGCCCAAGTCATGGGCCAGCGGCATCGCAAAGGGCGTGGTGATGGAGCGAGGCACAAGGGACATCGCGACCGACGGGGCGAGCGCCAGAGCTCGGGACAGGCCGAAAGAGCTGGCAATCGACGCCGCGCTGCCTGCGAGCATCCCGATCAACAAAGCAGGCCAGTGCCGCGCCAGCAGCGCCCGTTGTTGCCAGATCGGCACCGCGAAAGCCACCGTCACAGGCCCCAGCACCAGCATCAGCCAATGGGTATTCGTAGAGTATTCGGCGTAAGCGGTGTGCATCGGCACGGCGATGGCCAGCAACACAATGGGCACCATAATCAATGGCGACAGCAGGTAGCGGCCGGTCCGGCGGTACAACCAGCGACTGGTGAGGTAGGCGGCCAGTGTCACCACCAGCCAGAACACCGGCATGGGCTCGAATCTCATCCGCGCGGCTCCTGCGAGCGTTCTTTCAGGCGGCAGACGAATTCGACCGTAAATGCCGTGACCAGCATGACCAACAACGTGCTGCAGCCGATCACCAGCATGATGCGCCAGCCATCGGTGCGTAACAGCGTGCCGTAGTCGAGCAGACTCATCAGCGGCGGAATAAAGAAGAGCAGCATTTCCGCCAGCAGCAATCCCGCGCCCAGTTGCAGCGTCGCCGGTTTCACCCAGCCTGTCGCGAAGGTCATCAGCAACAGCGCCAGACCGATTACACCGCCCGGAATCGGCCAGTTCAGCCACAGCGCGACTTCACAGCCCAGCTGATAGATCGCCAGCAAGACGGCGATTTCGACAATCAGTCGGGAAAAGTGAGACAAACGTTTCATGATATTCCGGTCCTCTGGGGAGTTCAGTCTATCGACCGAACCGGAATCTCAAAAACGAATTGTTTGACTTGCAAGAATTCCATTTCGGAATACAAAGCATCACACTGCGTTCACCGCTCATTCAGGAATCTGCTCTGCGATGGAATTCAAGCAACTGCGCAGCTTTGTCGAAGTCGTGCGCCAAGGTGGCTTCACTCAGGCCGCCAGGACGCTGTATGTCAGCCAGTCAGCGGTCAGCAAGCAGGTCGCGCAGCTCGAGGAAAGTCTTGGCGTCACCCTGCTTGATCGCCATGGATCGCAAGTCAGCCTTACTGCTGCAGGGAGAATCGTGCTCAACCGTGCGGAAGAAATGCTCGTGCTGCGCAACGGCCTGCTGCGAGAGCTGGATGACCTGAGTCATCTGGCCCGCGGGGAACTGAATCTGGGCCTGCCGATGCTGGGCAGTGACACGCTGTTCGCCGAGACGTTTGCCGAGTACAGGCGGCGTTACCCGAATGTCACGATTCATCTGATCGAAGGCGGCAGCCGGGCCATCGAGCAGGCCGTGATGAGCGGCGAGCTCGAATTGGGCGGCAGCCTGACGCCCGACGATCCCGCTTTCGCCTGGCAACCTTTCTGCGACGAGCCGCTAGATGCCCTGCTGCCCGCCCGTCATCCGCTGGCGAACCTTAGTGAGATCGAACTGAGCCAGCTGGCGGATACGCCGTTTCTGCTGTATCAGCGCAGCTTCGTGCTCAACGATCGTCTGCTGCAGGCGTGCCAGCAGGTTGGCTTCACGCCCAAAGAAGGCGGGCGCAGTGGTCAGGCGGATTTTCTGGCGGCACTGGTGGCTGCCGGCCAAGGCGTGGTGCTGCTGCCGCAAGTCGTGGCGCGTGCGCTGGTCCGCCCTGGCGTCGTGCACGTCACCCTCAACGCGCCGCCGACCTTGCGATGGGACATTGCCTTCATCTGGCGCAAGGGTGCGTATCTGTCCAAGGCCGCTCAGGCCTGGCTGGCGCTGCTGCGTGAACGGGCGGCGCCCAATGGCTTGTTTACGCCTGTAACTGACTGACGAACCCGGCCAGCCAGGGCTCGGCATCGCTCTCCGGCGTCACCGATTCGCTAGCGTCCAGACGCAGCATCTCCTGCACTTCGCGAACACCCAGCTCCATGAACAGCTCACGCATCTGCTCGCCACCGCCGCAGAACGTGTCGCCATAGCTGGCATCCCCCAGAGCGATCACCCCGCCCGGCAGACCCCGCCATGCCGCCGGCAACGTGTCGCGCAACTGGCTGTACAGCGGCAGGATGTTGTCCGGCAGCTCGCCCAGCCCGGTGGTGGACGTCACGGCCAGCAAGGCCTGCGGAGCAAACGCCTGCAGATCCGCCAGCGTTGCGCGCGGGTTGAAGAAGACCTCATGGCCGGCGTCCTTGATGATGGCCTGTGCGTGACGAGCGACTTCTTCGGCCGAGCCGTACACCGAGCCTGAAACAATGGCGACTTTCATTGTGCGATCCTGTGACTGAGTAAAATCGTGCGGCATTATGCCCCAGAGCGGCGCAATGTCTTAGAATGCCGCCTTTGCAATGCCAGGGAGGAGCATTCAGTGATCAACGCAAAACTGCTGCAACTGGTCGTCGACGAGTCCAACGACGGAATCGTGGTAGCCGAGCACGAAGGCGATGACGACATTCTCATCTACGTCAACAAAGCTTTCGAGCGCCTGACCGGCTACAGCGCGCAGGACATCCTTTATAAGGACTGCCGTTTTCTTCAGGGTGACGAGCGCAATCAGTTGGCCAGAAAGGTCATTCGTCAGGCGCTTGCCAAAGGTCAGCCCTGTCGTCAGATCTTGCGCAACTATCGCAAGGATGGCACGTCCTTCTGGAATGAGCTGTCGATCACGCCAGTGTTCAACGATGCGGAAAAGTTGATGTATTACATCGGCATCCAGAAGGACGTGACAGAGCACGTGTTGGCACAACAGAAAGTTGTCGAATTGCAGGCGGAACTGGCGCAAGCTCGAGCAGAGATTGAAGCGCTGAAACGGTAACGTCCTGTAACTGACGAACGGCAGCAACCAATCAGCGAATTTCGGGTCTGCTTTCTCAATAACCGGTCAATCGAGCTCGAACATGCAGCGCGACAATATCCTCACGCAGGATGAGCTGGACTTCATCCAGAACATGCAGCGCAACCCCAAGCTGAACTTGCGTGACAAGTCCCGCAGCCTGGTGGTTAACGGCGGCGTGCAGATTCAGGATCTGCTGACGCGCCTGGCCGCACATGAGCAAGTGACGATCCAGGCCCAGTTCGACAACCAACAGATGACCTTCCCCCTGCATCTGGTCGAGGACGAATTCCACGCGTTGCACCTTGAGCTCGGCGCTCCGAGCATTTTTGAAGAAGGCCCGCGTATTCGTCCATGGCGCCTGACGCTGCCGGAACCGATGGCACTCGAGACGGAAAAAGGCTCGCTCACAGCGCTTTGGGTCCACGAGATTTCGTTCAAGGGCATCCTACTTGAAAACCGCAAGCAGACCAAACCGCCAAAGTATTTCTCAGCGTGGTTCACCCCGCCCGGCCATGCGCCCATCGCGCTGCGCGGCACGTTCGAACGCCTGACCGAGCAAGGCCTGGCGGCTTATCGCTTGAGCCAGAACAGCAAGGAAGACACTGAGCGCCTGCGCCAGTACATCCTCCAGCAGCATCGCAAGATCCATCCCTCGATGCACCTGTGACGTGACACGTCGCAGGCGGCAGGCCGAAGTTGGCACTGCCCGGCGATCGTCAGCCTACCCTCACGTATCCAGTCGCCCCGCCAGAAATAACTGCAAGCGCCGCTGCATCAGTTGGCCTTCGCTGCCGAGGCAGCCGATGGCGGTGCCGCTGAGGCTGTCGAGGGCCATGTCGGCGATTTCCCCGGCCAGCAGCAACGGGCAGTTCAGGCTCAAACCCAGACGAACCAGCTTCTTCGGCGTGTCGGCGCTCGGCAGCGAGTTTGAGAAGAGCACCAGCGCCTGCGGCCGCATTTTGCTGCACACCAGGCTCAACTCTTCAAGGGGCTGCCCGGGAGCAAGCACGCTGACAGCCACGTCGCTGGTGCTCATCAAAATGCCCGCCACCCACAACTCCAGCTCTCGACAGCCGCCTGGCATCGACGCCAACAACACGCGCTGACTGGCCGAGCCTCGCGTCAGTTGCACCCGCTGCAAAGTGCGCGCCCGCAGGAAGCTGTCCAGAAAAAGCCATTCGCTGATCTGCCCGAAACCGTCATGCCGCGCAGCGAACTCGCGCCAGACCGGCATCAACAACTCCTGAAACACGACCGGCAACGGGTACGTCGAAAATATCTGGCCATAAAGTTGGTCCAGGCGATTCTCATCGAATTCGTTGACCGCCTGACGCACCTGAGCTTGCCAGCTGCTCTGTTCGGCGGCATCGATCACGCTGTGCAACGCTCGCTCTTGAGCCCCCAGCCCGCCGATGCCGGCGAGTATTTTGCCGACCTTGCTCACCGACACGCCGCGCTCGATCCAGTCGGTGATGCTGCGGATGTTGTCGATATCGGCCTGGGAATAAAGCCGATGGCCGCTTTCAGTGCGGGTAGGCGAAATCAGGCCGTAGCGACGCTCCCACGCCCGCAGCGTGACTGGGTTGACGCCAGTCAGACGCGACACTTCGCGGATCGGAAACAGCTCGGTGTTATTGAGTTCTTCAATGCCGCGCGAGTCGGAAAGCATTTGAGTCATGGCGGGCCAGATCACTGTTGGATTCGGTCGCATTGTAGCGGCGCAAACCGGCAAAGAGGCGCTTTGTCCGACGAAGACGGATGGCTTTATTCAGGGAATCAGGAATAATCCTTGCTTGCTTTTCCAGTGAAGCTGACGCAACGCCACCACCCCGGCACTGCGCCATGTGATTTCCCTACCCGGGAAGCTCACTCGTTATCGGAGATACACAATGTCTACCTCACCCGTCACGCTGATGGTTGCCCGTCGCGTCGCCCATGGCCGCTATCAGGAACTGATTGCCTGGCTGCATGAAGGCGAACAGCTCGCTACAGACTTTCCCGGCTACCTTGGCTCTGGCGTGCTTGCGCCGCCTCCGGGAGATGACGAATTCCAGATTATTTTCCGCTTTGCCGATGAGGCCACGATGCACGCCTGGGAGCATTCCGCGTCTCGACGCTCCTGGTTGGTGCGCGGCAGCGGCCTGTTTGCCAAGAATTCCGTGCATCGCGTACGGGGTATGGACGGCTGGTTCGGTACCGTTGGTCAGCGCCCGCCGCGCTGGAAACAGGCCGTCGCGATCTGGCTGGCATTCTTCCCTGTCTCGCTGATCTTCAATTACGTGCTGGGTCCTTTGCTGGGTCAGCTGGAATTGCTCCCGCGCATCATGATCAGCACCCTGATCCTGACGCCGTTGATGGTGTTCTGGTTCATCCCGCTGTCGACCCATCTCCTGTCGGGCTGGCTGAACAACCATGTGCAGGTGCCCACTGCCGCCACTGAGTCCGCCTCGACCCGCTGACCTTGCTCCGCGGTTTTCGCGGGAGCCCGTTGGCGGCTTTCCCGCGATCACCGCGCATACCGGCCCCGCGCTCATACCCTACAGTTGTACACCACTGACCATTGGGTTAACTTTGCCCAGGACGGTCATTCTCTGATGGCGCAATGAAAGCAGCTCGCCGCAGATTCGGAATCGACTGGCCGCCCTCTCTCTTCTTTCTTGATGACCACGTGAGCAGCCATGGCTTCCTCTCTTGCCCCAGTCCTGATCACGGGCGCCAGTCAGCGCGTCGGTCTGCACTGCGCCGAACGCCTGCTGCACGAAGGCCAGCCGGTGATCATCAGCTATCGCAGCGAGCGACCGGGCGTGCAGCGCCTGAAAGAGCTGGGCGCGGTGGTGATTCAGGCCGATTTTTCATCGCAAGAAAGCGTGATGAATTTCATCGCGCAGCTCAAAGCGCAGACCGACAGCCTGCGCGCGATCGTGCACAACGCATCGGACTGGCTCGCTGAAACGCCGGGCGACGAGGCCGAAGTGTTCACTCGCCTGTTCAGCGTCCACATGCTGGCGCCGTATCTGATCAATCTGCACTGCGCCGAACTGTTGCAGCGCAGCGAAGTGGCCGACATCGTTCACATTGGCGATGACGTCACGCGCAAAGGCAGCAGCAAGCACATCGCCTACAGTGCAAGCAAAGCGGGGCTGGAGAATCTGACGCTGTCGTTTGCCGCCAGATTCGCGCCCCATATCAAGGTCAATGGCATCGCTCCCGCCATGCTGATGTTCCAACCCGACGACGACGCGGCGTACCGCGCCAGAACGCTGGCCAAATCTGCGCTGGGCATTGAACCCGGCGCCGAGGTGATTTACCGGAGCCTTCGCTATCTGATTGACAACCCGTACGTTACCGGCACCACTCTGACCCTGAACGGCGGACGGCACGTCAAGTAAGCCGCCCCGAGGACCCACTTAATGACATTGTCACTGCCACAGCACTACCGCGAGATCCTCGTCGGCCTGGGTGAAGATCCTGAGCGCGAAGGGTTGCTGGACACGCCCAAGCGCGCGGCCAAGGCGATGCAGTATTTGTGTCATGGCTATGCTCAGACGCTTGAGGAAATCGTCAACGGCGCGCTGTTTGCCTCCGACAGCGACGAAATGGTGATCGTCAAGGACATCGAGTTGTATTCGCTGTGCGAGCACCACCTGCTGCCCTTCATCGGCAAGGCCCACGTGGCTTATATTCCGACCGGCAAGGTTCTGGGGCTTTCGAAGATCGCCCGGATCGTCGACATGTTCGCCCGACGCCTGCAGATTCAGGAAAACCTCACACGGCAGATTGCCGATGCGATTCAGGGTGTCACCCGCGCTGCGGGCGTGGCGGTAGTGATCGAAGCCCAACACATGTGCATGATGATGCGCGGCGTCGAAAAGCAGAATTCCACCATGAACACTTCGGTGATGCTTGGCGCCTTCCGCGATTCCACCACGACACGCATGGAATTTCTGCAATTGATCGGACGGAGCAAGTAGTCCATGGCAAGACTTGAACCAGGCACCGCGCGCATTCGGGTCAAAGACCTGTGCCTGCGCACTTATATCGGCATCAATGAGGATGAGATCCTCAATAAACAGGACGTGTTGATCAATCTGACGATCCTGTACGCGGCTCAGGAAGCCGTGCGCGACAACGATATCGATCATGCCCTCAATTACCGCACGATCACCAAGGCGATCATTCAGCACGTGGAAAGCAACCGCTTTGCCCTGCTCGAACGTCTGACCCAGGAAGTGCTGGATCTGGTGATGAGCCACAAGGCGGTGCAGTACGCCGAGGTGGAAGTCGACAAGCCGCACGCGCTGCGATTCGCCGAATCGGTGTCCATTACCCTCGCCGCCGAACGTTGAACATCGGGCACTGAGCATCGCCCGCTGGTCTTCCCGATTCGGGCACTCACCTCTATGGGCGCGCACTCATCCGCGCCCACGGCTCGTGCATCCGATCGACGAATACCATTGCCCGCCCTGCCCCGCACTCTTATCATCCGCCCCACCTTCATTCGCACAGAGTCCATCATGACCGAGCAACAACGCCTGGAACTCGAAGCCGCCGCCTTTCGCCGTCTGGTCGCGCATCTGGACAGCCGCAAGGACGTCCAGAACATCGACCTGATGAATCTCGCCGGCTTCTGCCGTAACTGCCTGTCGAAGTGGTACAAGGCCGAAGCTGACGAAAAGCACATCGACATCAGCCTCGATGACGCCCGCGAAGTGGTTTACGGCATGCCGTACAGCGAGTGGAAATCCAGATACCAGAAAGAAGCCAGCGCCGACCAACAAGCGGCGTTCGCCAAGGAACAGAAACATGACTGACCTGAACGCCCTGCGCAGCAGCCTGAAAAGCGGCGAGCACGTCTTCGCTGACACACTGGCTTTTGTGGCCGCCCATTACGACTACCAGCCTCAGGCGTTCAGCAACGGTGCGGTAGAAAACGCAGCGGGTCAGAACGAGGGTTCGTGCAAGACGTTGGGCCTGGCATTGCTGGAAGGGCTGAGTGACGAAGAAGCGCTACTGGCCTTCGGCGAACACTACCGCTCCGTGACTGCATCGCCTGAAGGCACCGATCACGGCAACATCCGCGCATTGATTGCCAACGGGCTGGCGGGCGTGAAATTCAGCGCGCAGCCGCTGACTCGCAAGGCGTAACGCCACCTTCGCCTATGTAGGAGCGTGGCTTGTCCCGCGATCGGCGACGCAGTCGTCGTGAATTCGGTGTACGCGGTGTGCCAGATGCAACGATGGAGCTGACTTTACGACTGCTGCGCAGCAGATCGCGGGACAAGCCACGCTCCTACTATGAAGGCGATCATCAGACACAAAAAAACCGGCCCTTGGGCCGGTTTTTTATGTTTTGAAGCGTTGGATCAGAACGACGCGTTCGCCAGGCCATCCAGGTAACGCTCGACATCCAGTGCCGCCATGCAGCCTGCGCCAGCCGAAGTAATCGCCTGACGGTACACGTGGTCAGCCACGTCACCGGCCGCGAACACACCTTCGACGCTGGTCGCCGTTGCATTACCTTCGCGACCGCCTTGCACGACCATGTAGCCGTCCTTCAGCGCCAGCTGGCCTTCGAACAGCGACGTGTTCGGCGTGTGACCGATTGCGATGAAGACGCCATCGACTTTCAGCTCCGAGAAGCTGCCGTCGTTGTTCTTCAGGCGCGCGCCGGTTACACCCATGTCGTCACCCAGCACTTCGTCGAGCGTCGAGTTCAGCCTGAGTTCGATCTTGCCTTCCGCCACACGTGCATGCAGCTTGTCGATCAGGATCTTCTCGGCGCGAAACGTCTCGCGACGGTGAACCAGAGTCACTTTGCTGGCGATGTTGGCCAGGTAAAGCGCTTCCTCAACGGCAGTGTTACCACCACCGACGACCGCCACAGGCTTGTTGCGATAGAAGAATCCGTCGCACGTTGCGCAGGCCGAAACACCCTTGCCCATGAACGTCTCTTCGGACGGCAGGCCCAGGTAGCGAGCGCTGGCGCCCGTGGCGATGATCAGTGCGTCGCAGGTGTAGGTCCCGCTGTCGCCCTTCAGGCTGAACGGCTTGCCGGCCAGATCGACGGCGTTGATGTGGTCGAACACGATCTCGGTCTCGAAACGCTCAGCGTGTTCACGCATACGGTCCATGAGCGCCGGGCCGGTCAGGCCGTGGGGGTCGCCCGGCCAGTTGTCGACTTCGGTGGTGGTGGTCAGCTGACCACCGGACTGCATGCCGGTGATCAGCAGCGGCTTGAGGTTGGCGCGTGCCGCATAGACCGCAGCGCTGTAACCGGCGGGGCCGGAGCCGAGAATAATCACTCGGGAATGACGTACATCAGACATGACACACTCCTATTGACCGGCCATCGTTCACGTGTGGTCGGAGTCACTGTGGTCTAAGCCGGCGCACCGGCTGGAATAAAAAGGGTTGGCGACGGCTTGAAAGCCATTCGGTTGTCCCGTTCGCCAATCCTGAAATCATGACGCTGCGACCTTGGCCGCAGCGAAGGTATTACAAGCTGGTAGCGTTTGCAGCCAGGTAATCAGCAACGCCCGAAGCGTCGGCTTTCATGCCTTTCTGGCCTGGACGCCAGCCAGCAGGGCAGACTTCGCCGTGCTCTTCGGTGAACTGCAGTGCCTCGACCAAGCGCACCATATCGTCCACGTCGCGGCCCAGTGGCAGGTTGTTCACCACCTGGTGCTGAACGACGCCAGCCTTGTCGATCAAGAACGAACCGCGCAGCGCGACGCCGTCTTCGTGTTCGATACCGTAAGCGCGAGTGATCTCGTGCTTGATGTCGGCAACCATGGTGAATTCGACTTCACCGATACCGCCCTTCTCCACTGGCGTGTTGCGCCATGCAGCATGGGTGAAGTGCGAGTCGACGGAAACGCCGACGACTTCAACGCCCAGCTCACGGAATTTACCGATGCGGTTGTTGTGGGCAATGATCTCCGACGGGCACACGAACGTGAAGTCCAGTGGCCAGAAAAACAGCACAACATATTTGCCTTTCAAGGACGACAGCTTGAAGCTGTCGACGATCGAACCGTCACCCAGTACGGCCGCTGCTTCGAAATCAGGGGCTTGTTTGTTTACCAGAACGCTCATCAATACTCCTTCGAGGCTCAAAGTGAATGGAAAGAGGTTTAAAAGTTGCCCGCAAGCTTATCGGGGCGGCAGAGATTAAGGAAATATCGATTCACAATCCAGCTCATAGACCCCACCTATCCACGATCGAATGCCGCACGGTTCCGTCGATAGACTTTATCGGCCAGAGATTGTTTCGGCGAATGTCATGATGCCCGTCCAGCTTCCGCGCCCGCGACAAAGCCGGTAAGGTCGGCGCGACTTCAACACCTGGAGGCCTTTATGCCTGCACCCGCCCTGTCCGGCCCGCAATACCTGCGCGAAGGCCTGAAATTGGTCCTCAGCCCCGGGCTTCGCCTGTTCGTTCTATTACCGCTGGCCATCAACCTGGTGCTGTTCAGCGCCCTGATCTACTTCGCAGGACACGAATTCAGCCTGTGGGTCGACTCCTTCATGCCCTCGCTGCCAAGCTGGCTGAGCTTTCTCAATTACATCCTGTGGCCGTTGTTCGTGGTGCTGATCGTGTTAATGGTGTTCTTCACCTTCACCATGATCGCCAACATCATCGCGGCACCGTTCAACGGATTTCTCGCTGAAAAGGTCGAAGTGGTGCTTCGAGGCAAGGATGATTTCCCCGCCTTCAGCTGGGCCGAACTCATCGAAATGGTCCCGCGCACCCTGAGCCGCGAGATGCGCAAACTGGGCTATTTTCTGCCACGGGCCATCGGCCTGTTCATCCTTTCGTGGATACCCGTCGTCAACATCGTCGCCGCGCCGTTATGGCTTGTGTTCGGCGTATGGATGATGGCTATCCAGTACATCGACTACCCCGCCGACAACCACAAAATGAGCTGGCAAGACATGCTCGCCTGGCTGCGCGCCAAACGCTGGCAAAGCATGAGCTTCGGCGGGATCGTGTACCTGGTGCTGCTGATCCCGGTGGTCAACATCCTGATGATGCCGGCAGCCGTGGCCGGCGCGACGCTGTTCTGGGTAAGGGAGCGCGGGGCGGAGACACTGGCGGAGCGGATTCGGTGACAAACCAGAAAGGCCTCGAAAGAGGCTTTTTTTTCGGCCTGATCCGTCGGTCATCTCCCCGAAAAATCAGGAAAACACCTACTGGAGTCTTCCCAACGTCCTACGCACTGTCTGTTTCACCATTGACATTGCCCCTTCCGGGCGAGCGACGTCGGGTTGCCCTGGCTGACGCTTCCATCATCGGGAGTTACATGTCCATGGAATCGAACCGTATCAATGCTTCAAACAGCACAACGTTGCCGGCCTCTTCTTTTCTGATGGAAAAGAAGTCAAAAGCCGACTCCCATGCACCCAAGTTCATGCAAGCGCTGGAGCAGGCCGTTGATAACTTCGCGACAAAAACGACCAAGGCAGCACCGGAAGCACTCACCAGCTATGTGCGGCCGCGCTCGCATCTGGAGTTGGTCAGCCTCAATCCTCGGCAGACCGGCTACGTCCCTGAAGCCGCGGCGCTGGAAAAAATCGGCAGTTCACGGATAGTGCCATAGCTTGTGGGCAGCTAAGCGGACGCCGCTCTGCGCTCGGACAAAGGCGGTGTTCGGCGCCGGTTGGCGTTTCTGTAACCGGCCGGACAGCGCCTCTTGTGTACAGATGTTTCATCCGTCACAAATCCATCACTCAACCGCCATACAAGCGCAATGCGGGGCTCAGAGACTGGCTGTCATGAGCAAATCCCTGCATATCACCCTGATTACTGAAACCTACGCGCCTGAGATCAATGGCGTGGCGAACACGCTCAGCCGCTTGTGTGAGGGTTTGCGCACGCGGGGGCATCGGGTCGAGGTGATCAGGCCTCGGCAGACGGACGATCCTTCACGCGCTGCCGGGGATGATCTGATGCTGTGCCGCGGCTGGCCGATTCCCGGCTATCCGGGGTTGCAATGGGGGCAGTCGTCGATGCACAAGTTGCTGCGGCGCTGGCGGCGCAATCGTCCCGATGTGCTTTACATCGCTACCGAAGGTCCCTTGGGCCTTTCTGCCCTGCGGGCGGCACGCCGTTTGCGGATTGCGATCGTCAGCGGTTTTCACACCAACTTTCAGCAGTACACGCGGCAGTATGGGCTGGGTTTCATTACCCGCCTGCTGACCTCGTATCTGCGCTGGTTTCACAACCGCTCTACCGCCACGCTGGTGCCCAGTGTCACTCAGAAAACCGAGCTTGAACGGCGCGGCTTCGAGCGCCTGGAATTGCTGTCGCGGGGCGTGGATTGCCAGCTGTTTCATCCGTCAAGGCGCTCCACTTCCTTGCGTGAGTCCTGGGGACTGGAAGCGGGCGACATCGCGGTTTTGCACGTCGGCCGACTGGCACTGGAAAAGAATCTGGGCTTGCTGAAGACCACTTTCGACTCGCTGGTCAGTGAATATCCCGAGAAAAACCTGAAGCTGGTGATTGTCGGCGACGGCCCGGTGCGCGAGACATTGCAGGCGCAAATGCCGGATGCGATTTTCTGCGGGGCCCAGCGCGGTGAAGCGTTGGCGACGCTTTATGCGTCCGGAGACCTGTTTCTGTTCCCCAGTCTGACCGAGACGTTCGGCAACGTGGTGCTGGAAGCCTTGGCCTCAGGGCTTGGCGTCGTGGCTTACGACGAAGCCGCAGCGGCCCAGCATATCCGTCACGGACACAATGGCGCCGTCGCCATGCCGGGCGATGAAGAAGGTTTTATCGACGCCGCACGATGGATGCTCGAAGACGATGAGACACTGCGACGCGTGCGATTGAACGCCCGGCAGCACGCGAGCCGCCAAGGCTGGGCGGGCGTCATCGAAGCGTTCGAATGCTACCTGCGCGTGGCGAGCGAAACGCAGGAAGGGGTAGTGGTGGGGATGTAGCTTGGGCGATGGACTGTCCGACTTTTCGCGGGCAAGCGCGCTCCTACAAGGTGGGCGGTCTGAAACGCACAGTCAACGCTGAACCTGTGGCAGTGAGCTTGCTGTCTATAAACCCACCTGCGATCAACGGCACAACACCCGACGTCTTCCCGGCTAAAGCCGGTCCTACGAAAAACCTGCAGCGTCTGTAGGACCGGCTTCAGCCGGGAAAAGGCCGATTCAGGCTGTGGAGTTGCAGCGTCTGGAAATCAGCCATCGCGAGCAAGCTCGCTCCCACAGGCTTTGTGGCGTGGCTCGATACTCGTCGGCGCCGCATTACCTTGTAGGAGCGCGCTTGCCCGCGATCTGGCGCGCAGCGGCAGCAGAATCGGATGACGCGCTACATCAGGCAGATCGCATAGCCGGGTTTACGACGACCGCGTCGCCGATCGCGAGCTCACTTCCACAGTGTTTATGGTGTTTCGCCAGGCTGTGTCCCCCGCGAAATAGGTGGGAGTGAGCTCACGAAGAGGCCGGTAATGGCGCCACATCTTCAGCGACAGAACCACCGATTCGCGGGCAAGCGCGCTCCTACAAGTAATCGTGGATGCCTTACTCAAGCTTGCCCAACGCATCGCGGCTGAACGGCAGGATGTCTTCTTCGCGACCGTCGCGCACTTTCACCGCCCAGTCGGGATCGACGAGCAGCGCGCGGCCAACGGCGACGAGGTCGAACTCATCATCGCCCAGGCGCTTGAGCAGGTTCTCCAGGCTTGCAGGCTGGGCGACTTTATCGGTGTTCACCATGAACTGCAGGAATTCGCCATCCAGGCCGACGCTGCCGACGGTAATCGTAGGCTTGCCGGTCAGTTTGCGTGTCCAGCCCGCCAGGTTCAGGTCAGAACCCTCGAACTCAGGCTCCCAAAAGCGCCGCGTCGAGCAGTGGAAAATGTCCACGCCAGCGTCGGAAAGTGGCTGGAGGAAGGCCCCCAGCTCCTCGGGCGTCTGGACCAGGCGCGCGGTGTAGTCCTGCTGTTTCCACTGCGAATAACGAAAGATGATCGGGTAATCCGGGCCGACCGCAGCGCGCACAGCCTCGACCAGCTCGATCGCAAAGCGCGACCGATGGGCCAGATCGCCGCCATATTCATCGCTACGCTGGTTCGTGCCTTCCCAGAAGAACTGATCGACCAGATAACCATGCGCGCCGTGGATCTCAACGCCATCCATGCCGATGTCCCTGGCATCCTTCGCCGCCTGAGCGAAAGCACCGATGACGTCCTGGATATCTTCCCGGGTCATGCCATGAACCACGACCTTGCCGTCCTTGAGCTTCTCCGTCGGCCCATACGCCGGAACAGCGCCGTCCGGCTCGGTGCCCAGACGGCGAACAGCGCCGACGTGCCAGAGCTGAGGCACGATCTTGCCACCTTCCGCATGCACCGCTTCAACCACTTTCTTCCAGCCGGCCAGCGGGGCTTCGCCGAAGAATTGCGGCACGTTCGGATAGCCGTTGGAGGCCTTGTGTCCGACTGTAGTGCCTTCGGTGATGATCAGGCCCACGCCGGCAGCGGCACGGCGGCGGTAGTACTCGATGACCTTGGAATTAGGCACGCCACCCGGCGAGAACGAACGGGTCATTGGCGCCATCACCACGCGCGTCGGTAGCTCCAGGCTGCCCATGTGGAATGGTTTGAACAAGGCTTTGACTGGCATGCGGGCGTCCTCGGCGTAGGGAAATATTATGAAGGTCATACAGGATGAGCCGAACGGCGCACCATGCCCAGCACTATTGATTGGAATGATTAAAGTATAGAAAGAATGACGCGAACTGGCAGTGAGCTTGCTGGCGGTCGCGATCGGCAAGGCGTGACTGACTGATCATAATCAACGCAGCGCAAGCAGCTTTACCTGCAAAGCGTGCGTTGACGGTCAATGAAGCGCTTTTTCAATGGCCTGGATGACAGCAGGATCATCCGGCGTGGTACGCGGGGAGAAACGCGCCAGTACGCGGCCATCTTGCCCCACCAGAAACTTTTCGAAGTTCCAGGTGATATCTCCTGGAAATTCAGCGCCTTCACCCGCCAGCATCTGATAGAGACGATGACGATGAGGGCCGTTCACTTCCAGCTTGTCGCCCAGTGGAAAGGTCACGCCGTAGTTGAGCGAGCAGAACGCCTGAATTTCTTCCTGGGTCCCGGGCTCCTGTCCGGCGAACTGATTACAAGGCAGACCGAGCACGCTGAAGCCGCGATCCTTGTACTTTTGATAGAGGTTTTCCAGCGCGGCATATTGCGGCGTGAGGCCACACTTGGATGCCACGTTGACCACCAGAACCACTTTGCCCTTGAGTGGCGCGAGGGGCAGTTCCTGGCCATCCAGAGCTTTCAATTTCAGGTCGTGAAATACACTCATGACGAACTCCCCTGCTCACCGTACATAAAACCCCTGGCCGAAAAAGGCGCCCTCCCAAGTCGCGAAAACCGAACTGTTTCGCAAACCCGCGAGGACGCCTGGCCAGCTAAATGAGCTTAGCAGGACAAATCAGTGGTGATGACCGCCTTCACCATGTACGTGGCCGTGAGCGAGTTCTTCCTGGCTGGCATCACGGATCGCAACGATCTTGACCTGGAAATTCAGGCGCTGACCGGCCAGAGGATGGTTGCCGTCGACAGTGACGTCGTCGCCGTCCAGGTCGCGAATGGTCACGATCTGCATCTGGCCGTCCGGAGCGGAAGCGTGAAACTGCATGCCGACTTCCAGCTCGTCAACGCCTTCGAACATGCTGCGGTTCAGGGTGCTGACCAGTTCGGCCGAGTATTCGCCGTAGGCGTCTTCAGGCTCGATGGAGACTTTGAGCTCGTCACCGATGTCCTTGCCTTCCAGTGCCTTTTCCAGACCCGGGATGATGTTACCTGCGCCTTGCAGGTAAACCAGCGGCGCGCCGCCGGCAGAACTGTCGATGACCTCACCAGCGTCGTTGGTCAGGGTATAGTCAATGGAGACAGCCTTGTTGGCGGCGATCGGCATGGGGCGAGACCTTTTGCAAATAGATATGAGCGACCAAGTCTAACCAAGCACTCGCGCGAAAGCGAACGCAACTCAGACGGACGGCCCCGATTGCACGACCTCCCATTGCCCGAAAACGACCCGAAGATTACTGGCTTTCATCAAGATGAAGACGGGCACTGGATCGTCGAACTCTCCTGCGGGCACACCCAGCATTTACGTCACCAGCCACCGTGGCAGTCTCGGCCATGGGTGCTCGATGCAGCCTTGCGACAAGAAAAAACAGGACAATCCTTTCGCTGCGGCTGGTGCGCGCAAGGGGCAGATAACGATAACCTTGTTCCCCGTTGAGACGCTGCGACTGAACAGCGTCCGGTTTTATTCGGTCCACTGGCGGACTCGGGTCTGTACGAAACATCGGCAAGCGCAGCCTGAATTCGTACACAACCACGCCGGGACCTTTGCACGCTCACTTTCGAGAAGCCCGCATGCAGACTTTCTTTATCGCGCCCACTGATTTTGGCGTGGGTTTGACGTCCATCAGCCTTGGACTGGTGCGCACCCTGGAGCGCGCCGGACTTAAAGTCGGTTTTTTCAAGCCCATCGCCCAGCCCCATCCCGGCGACCTGGGCCCGGAGCGCTCGACCGAGCTGGTCGCCCGCACTCATGGCCTCAAACCGCCCAAGCCGCTTGGCCTGGCGCATGTTGAGCGGATGCTTGGCGAGGGCCAGCTCGATGAGTTGCTCGAAGAAATCATCAGCCTCTATCAGCAGGCCTCGGTCGGCCGCGATGTGCTGATCGTCGAAGGCATGGTGCCGACCCGCAGCGCGAGCTACGCCGCCCGGGTCAATCTGCACATGGCCAAGGCGCTGGATGCGGAAGTGATTCTGGTCTCGGCGCCGGAAAACGAGGTCCTGACCGAACTGTCGGGCCGCGTGGAGCTTCAGGCGCAGATGTTTGGCGGCCCCAAGGACCCGAAAGTGCTGGGCGTGATCCTCAACAAGGTGCGCACCGATGAGAGCATGGAGGCGTTTTCGGCGCGCCTCAAAGAGCATTCCCCGTTGTTGCGCAGCGGCGACTTCCGCCTGCTGGGCTGCATCCCGTTCCAGGCCGATCTCAACGCCCCTCGCACCCGAGACGTGGCAGACCTGCTGGGCGCGCAGGTGATCAACGCCGGCGACTACGAACAACGGCGCATGTCGAAGATCATCATCTGCGCGCGAACCGTGCTCAATACGCTGCAACTGCTCAAGCCGGGCGTGCTGGTGGTGACGCCGGGCGATCGCGACGACATCATCCTGGCCGTGAGCCTGGCGACACTCAATGGCGTGCCGCTCGCCGGATTGTTGCTGACCAGCGATACCCTGCCCGACCCGCGCATCATGGACCTGTGCCGAGGCGCGCTGCAGGCGGGTCTGCCGGTGCTCTCAGTGAGTACAGGGTCGTATGACACCGCCAACCAGCTCAACCAGCTCAACAAGGAAATCCCCATCGACGACCGCGAGCGCGCGGAGATCATCACTGACTTCGTCGCCAGCCACCTGGACGCCAACTGGCTGCATCAGCGCTGTGGCACGCCGCGTGAGATGCGCCTGTCACCCGCCGTCTTCCGTTACCAACTGATTCAGCGCGCTCAAGCGGCGAACAAGCGCATCGTGTTGCCCGAAGGTGCCGAGCCCCTCACCGTACAGGCTGCCGCCATTTGTCAGGCGCGCGGAATTGCCCGCTGCGTGCTGCTGGCCAAACCCGAAGAAGTGCACGCGGTCGCGCGCGCGCAGGGCATCGAGTTGCCGCCGGGGCTGGAAATTCTCGATCCGGACGAGGTGCGCGAGCGCTATGTAGCGCCGATGGTCGACCTGCGCAGGAACAAGGCGCTCAACGCGCCGATGGCCGAGCAACAGCTGGAAGATCCGGTGGTGATCGGCACCATGATGCTGGCGCTCGATGAGGTCGACGGCCTGGTTTCCGGGGTGATTCACTCCACCGCCAACACCATCCGGCCGGCACTGCAACTGATCAAGACCGCGCCGGGCTGCACCCTGGTGTCATCGGTGTTCTTCATGCTGTTCCCTGAGCAAGTGCTGGTGTACGGCGACTGCATCATGAACCCGCACCCGACCGCCAGTGAGCTGGCCGAGATCGCCGTGCAGAGTGCTGACTCTGCCGTGGCATTCGGACTGGCCCCGCGCGTCGCGATGATCAGCTACTCAAGCGGTAACTCGGCCAGCGGAGAGGAAGTGGAAAAGGTTCGCGAAGCCACGCAACTGGCTCGGGAGACGCAGCGCGGTCTGCTCATCGACGGACCGCTGCAATATGACGCCGCTGCCAACGAAACCGTCGCCCGCCAACTGGCGCCGGACAGCCCGGTGGCCGGTCGCGCCAACGTGTTCGTCTTTCCTGACCTGAACACCGGCAACACTACATACAAGGCAGTGCAGCGCAGTGCGGACTGCGTCAGCCTGGGCCCGATGCTGCAAGGCTTGCGCAAACCCGTAAACGACCTTCCGCGGGGCGCGCAGGTCGATGACATCGTGTATACCATCGCCCTGACTGCGATTCAGGCGGCGACTTTGCCTCAATAACGTCGGCCTGCAATATCCTTCACTCACAATAACGCCGCCGGAACCCACCGGCGGCTGTCTTGCCTCGGAGTTCGATCCCTCATGGATTTCTTGCCCGCCCCTTTGCGTGGCGTCATTGCCTCGCTGCTGTTGGCGCTCAACACCATCGTCTGCTGCACCCCGCTGTTCGTCGTCGCGATCTTCAAGCTGTGCCTGCCTTTCACTGCCGCGCAAAAGGTCACTGACTGGCTCATGAGCCACATTCACGAAGCCTGGATCAGCAACAACAATGCCTGGATGAACCTGCTGGGTCATACCCGCTGGCACCTGAGCGGTCTGGAAGGCCTGGATTATCAGCACTCTTATCTGGTGACCAGCAATCACCAGAGCTGGGTCGACATCATGGTGCTGCAGTACGTGCTTAACCGGCGCATCCGCCCGCTGAAATTCTTCCTCAAACAAGAGCTGATCTGGGTGCCTGTGATCGGGCTGGCGTGGTGGGCGCTGGGCTTTCCGTTCATGAAGCGTTACAGCAAGGCCTACCTGGCCAAACACCCGGAAAAGAAAGGCAAGGACCTGGAGACGACCCGCCGCACCTGCGCGAAATTTCGAAACAACCCGGTCGGCATCTTCAATTTCGTCGAAGGCACGCGCTTTACCCGGGCCAAGCACGCGCAGCAGAACTCCCCGTTCCGCTATCTGCTCAAGCCCAAGGCCGGCGGCATCGCGTTCGTGCTCGATGCCATGGGCGAGCAGTTGGAATCGATCGTCAACGTCACCATTCATTACCCAGCGGGCCAGCCCGGTTATTGGGACCTGCTGTGCGGGAACGTGCGCGAAGTGGTCGCGCATTTCGAAGAAGTGCCGATTCCGCCGCAGTTCATTGGCAAAAGCTACGACCAGGATGACGCGTACCGCCTGGAATTCCAGCAGTGGATCAACCGCATGTGGGAAGACAAAGATGCGTTGCTGGCACAGATGCACGAGCGATACCCGGGCTGACCAGCTCGCGGTACCGTTCAACTCGCCTGAGTAAACGCTCGGCACATAGCGCCCGCCCATAAAAAACCCCGGCACTCAGGCCGGGGCTTTTAGCATGGCGTCGCCAGCTTACTGCTGCTGTTGGTACTGCTGCCCTGGAATAGGCTTGAGGTTGACCTCGACACGACGGTTCTGAGCGCGACCGTTGACGTCGGCGTTGCTCGCGATCGGCTGATCAGGCCCTGCCCCGCGGACCGACAGGTGCGAGGCATCCACGCCTTGGGACGTCAGGTAGGTCGCAACACTCTGCGCGCGCTGTTGGGACAGGTCCATGTTGTGCTGACGGCTGCCCGTGCTGTCGGTGTAACCGACGATCTCGATCATGTTCTGGTTGTACTGTTTCAACGAACCCGCCAGGTTGTTCAAAGGCGAGTAGAAGCTGCTGGCGATGGCCGAGGAGTCGGTCGCGAACGTGATGTTGCCTGGCATGACCAGCTTGATGTTGTCGCCTTCACGCTGAACTTCCACGCCGGTATTGGCCATGCTGGCGCGCAGGGCGGCTTCCTGTTTGTCTGCGTAATAGCCATAACCCGCTGCGCCTGCACCGACCAGCGCCGCGCCGATCAAGGCGCCTTTGCCGCGGTTATTGTGGTCGATTGCGGCACCAGCGACGGCACCGGCCAGCGCGCCCAGGCCGCCGTATTTGGCGGTTTTGCTCACGCCGCCCGAATTTTGCGCCTGCCCCTGATTGTCATACGGATTCTGCGAAGCGCAGCCAGACAACATGGCCAGCGCAGTGGCAGCGATGGTCAAACGGCGAAAGGTCAACATCAAGGAAAGCTCCTGTTTTGCTTTTCTACGGCCAACAAAAGAAGACCGAACGATTTGCGCGATTAGAGCACGGCAACCGTCAAAAATTCCTTAACCAGGCCTGAACAGCGCTACGCTCTGACGAAAGGATTCTCACGCATTTCGTCACCCAGTCGCGTGTCCGGTCCGTGCCCGGTCACCACGATTGCATCCTCATCGAGCGTGTACAAGCGCTGCTTGATAGAGCGCACGATCGTGGCCTGGTCGCCGCCCCACAGATCGGTTCGGCCCACACCGCGCTTGAACAGCGTATCGCCCGCGATCAACAGCTTGGCATCCGCAAACCAGAAACTCATCGAGCCGGGCGTATGTCCGGGCGTGTGCAGCGCCACGCCGCAGCCGCAAGCGAGTTCTTCGTCGTCCGCCAGCCAACGATCCGGCGCAGGGACAGGAACGTACGGCACGCGAAACACCTGACACTGGGTTTCGAGGTTGTCCCACAGAAACTGATCCTCTTTGTGCAGGTGCAAGGTTGCGCCGGTCTTCTCCTTCAATTGCCCCGACGCCAGGAAATGGTCCAGATGCGCGTGGGTGTGAATGATGCTCACGACCTTCAACCCGTGTGCTTCAAGCCTGGCGAGAATCAGCTCATGGTTGCCGCCCGGATCTACGACAACGGCCTGCCGGGTGACGGGATCGCCGATGATCGTGCAGTTGCACTGCAACGGCCCGACGGGGAAGGTTTCGCGGATCAACTGAGGCTTGGCGGGCTGCATGGTGATTCCTGTAAAGGGGGTGACGCATTCTGACGCAGCCAGGGGGAGACGTCAGCCCGCCGCGCCAGACCGGCGAACAATTAGTTGCAACGCCAACTATTTGCATGAGAACTAATGCGACACGGGCTTGAATAGTCTGACTTTTATTAAATCACTAAAATCTTTTGTAACTCATTCGAACCATTCAAAGAATTGTTATGCAAAATACTGATTTTATTGACTAAATTCGATTTTAAGCAAACAAATATATTTTTGTTGCCGCGATATATTTTTCACTAACGCGCTCATATACTGGCATTGCGCGACTACACGGATAGTGCGTCATTTGAGGTGATAAGACGTCGACTCAATGCACCCGCAAGGCAGCTCAGCAACAGCGTAGAGCAGGCTTTCATGCTAAGAAAAATCGCGGTTTCCGACCTTACTCTGGGCATGTACATCCACGAATTCTGCCGCCCCCGGATCAACGACCCGTTCTGGACGTCCCACGTGGAGCGGGAGCTGCGAGACGAGGCGGTGTTGCGCCAGATTCAGGCCTCCACGCGTGAGGTGTGGATTGACACCCGACTGGGCAAAAGCCCTGCCGAACAGAGCAGCATTCTGGCCTCGGGCCCGACAACGGCCTGCGACAGCGAAAGCGATTCCGATACCTCGCCAGCCAGCATGGAACAGGAACTGGCTCGCGCCAGACTGATTTGCGGCCGGGCCAAAGCGGCCGTCATGACCATGTTCAGCGACGCACGCATGGGTCGCTCGATGAACACCGAAGACGTCGATCTGCTGGTCGAAGAAATTTCGACGTCAGTGATGCGCCATCCTCACGCGCTGATCAGTCTGTCCCGTCTTAAAACGTCCGATGAATACACCTACATGCATTCAGTGGCGGTGTGCGCGCTGATGGTTGCGCTTGCGCGCCAGATGAATCTGGATGAGGAGCAAGTGCGCGAGGCCGGCGTCGCCGGGCTGATGCACGACGTTGGCAAGATGATGATCCCCAACACCATCCTCAATAAACCCGATCGCCTGACCTTCGATGAATTCGAAGCGATGAAGCATCACCCCCAGGCAGGACTCGAAATTCTTCAGGGTTGTCAGCAAGTGACCCACGCGGTCATGGATGTGTGCCTGCATCATCATGAAAAGGTCGACGGCAGTGGCTATCCCCATGGTTTGAAGGGCGAGCAGATCAGTCAGCTGGCTCGTATGGGTGCAATCTGCGATGTCTATGACGCCGTGACGTCAGACCGGCCCTACAAGAAAGGCTGGGATGCGGCCAGGTCGGTCCGGGAGATGGCCTCATGGAAAGGGCATTTTGACGAGAAAATCTTCCAGCACTTCGTCAAGACGGTCGGCATTTATCCAGTGGGCGCGCTGGTCCGTCTGAAGAGCGAGCGGCTTGGCATTGTCATTGAACAGGGTGAAAAATCGCTGCTGCATCCCAAAGTGAAGCTATTCATGTCGGCCAAGACCCGCATCCCGTTCACGCCCGAGGTCATCAACCTCGCCTGTGCGCAAGAACAGGACGCCATTGTCAAATTCGAACTCGCGGAGGATTGGGGCATGCACAACGTCGATGAGATGTGGGCGGGCTGTCCTGCAGGATGACCGACGGCCTGCGCACGGCCGCTGCCTGATCTATCCCAGCAGGCCCAGCTCTTGCGCGCGGGCCACCGCTTGCGTGCGGCGCTCCACGCCGAGCTTGCTGTTGATGTGGCTGGCGTGGGTCTTGACGGTATGCAGAGAGATGAACAACCGGTCGCTGATTTCCTGATTCGAACAGCCCTGAGCGATGAGCTGCAGCACGCTCAGTTCCCTTGCGCTGAGGTAATCGGGCCCGCTGCAGGCCGCAGGCTCACTGATGACACGCGCGCAGGGAAGCTCCTTGCCGGGGCTCGAGTGCGGCAGTTGCGTGAGCAGGTAATCGACCAGCCGACACGTCGGGCGCCTGGATAACTGCTCGCGCAGCCAGTCGGGATATTTATGGATCACGCCGTGAAGCGGCAGCACCGCGCCCCCGCTCGCCAGCTCCAGGCTCTGGCCCAGCAGCTTCGCCGCTTGAGGGTGATCGTCGGTCTCGAGTGACAGCAGGCAATGCTGGCTTGCCGCGTACAACCCGACCAGCCCCGCACCGACCTGATCTGCCTGGGCTTTCAAGTCTCGCAGCCGCTCGGCCGATCGCTCGGGGCGGCCCTGAATGGCATCGAGGGACGCCTGCAACAGCGCGATCTGCTGAGGCATCTGCGGCATGCATTCCGGAGCAGCCGCCGGCTGATCGCCGCCATAGGTCTGGCCCAGGCGCAGCAACCAGGCGTCGGCCAGATCGATACGGCCTTGCGCCAGCCACAGTTCGCATTTGGTCAACGTGATCATCGCCAGGTAATAAACCGGCGGCACATCCCAGATATGCATCAATCGCTCGGCCTCAGCCAGCTCGGCGAAGGCTTCGGCAAAACGCCCTTCCCGCCCTTCCATTCCGGCGATCACGCAGTGCCCGATCAATACGCTGATGTCGCGACAGGCGCGCGCTTCAGTCAGGCCTGCGTTCAGGCGCTCCCTTCCCGCTTGCGGCTGAAGAAACTGCACCAGCAGATAGCCTTCGTACAGCGTCAGCCGGGCACGCACGGCGTACAGTCGTTGCGAAGACAATCCGCTCAGCCGCCGCAGCCCCTGGCGCACTTCTTCCATCGAACGAAGCGCTTCACCACGGGCCTGCAACGTACGCGCGCGGTCATAATGCGCCAGCGCTTCAAACAATGGATTGGCAACCCGCTGCGCCAGCTCCAGGGCGTCGCGATTCAAGGCACGCGCGCGCCACAAATCGCCTCCGGTGATCGCCAGATTCGCCAGCGTCGACAGGCACACCAACCTTTGCCCGTACCGCTTGTGGGGCAGCGTCGCCAACGCCTCGGTGCAATAACGCTGGGCAGTATCGCTGTCGCCACGCCCGCGCGCGATGATGCCGCTGAGCGCCAGCCATTGGGCCAGCATGGAGTTCTGCGCGGTGGCCGAGGGCGCCGGCAGAAACCGGCTGAGCTGATTGCCCAGTTCTTCGGCAGCGTCCAGCTGGCACGCCAGCCCCAAGGCCCACGCATACAGCACGATCAGGCGAGGTGTGCTGACCAGCAGGCTGTCGGGCAGGTCCATCTTCCAGCGCAGGAGCATGCCGACGTTCTGCTCGGCGAGCAGTTGCTCCTCGGAAAGGTTCTGCACCAGATTGGCGGCAACGTCCAGATGCCCGGCACGCAGTGCTTGCTCAATGGCCTCGTCGAGCAGCCCCTGCTCGCTGAACCAGCGACAGGCGTTGAGGTGAAGCCGCCGTTGCTGAGGCGCGAGGCTGGTGCCGGCGCGTGCACGCAGCAGATCGGAAAACAGGTGGTGATAACGAAACCAGCGGCCGTTTTCATCCAGCGGCACCAGAAAGACCTGATGGGCTTGCAGGTAACCGAGCATTTCGGCGCTGTCATGGCTGTCACGTGCCGCGTTACACAGCGCACTGCTGAATCGCTCAAGGCACGCGGTTTCATAAAGGAAGGTCTGAACGTCGGCAGGCAGACAGTCGATGACCTCTTCGAGCAAGTAGTCGCGAATCAGGCCTTCGCCGCCGTTGAGTCCCTGTGTCAGCGTGTTGCTGCCGGCCTCGCTCGCCGCCAGCAACCAAAAGCGCAAGCCGGCGACCCAGCCTTCACTGCGCTGCAACAGATTGCGCAAGGCATCCTCGGACAGCGAATTGCGCTGCTGATCGAGCACGGCGAGGGATTCGTCGTCAGTCAAACGCAGGTCGTGCTCGGACAACTCGAGCAGTTGCCGGGACAGCCGCAGGCGCGCCAGATGCCAGTCGGGGCGCTGGCGGCTGGTGACCATCACGACGAGGCCCGCGGGCAGATGATTCAGGAGAAATTGCAGGCAACGGTCGAGCACCGGGCCCTGGACCAGATGATAATCATCGAGCACCAGCAGCAGCGGTTTACTCAATATCAGGTGCATGGCGAGTTCGTCGAGCAGCCCGTCCAGCCACTCCTCGAAGGCAAACGGCTGATGACGTTGACGCATTTTGAGCAGCCCCAGCGCCTGGCCGCCCAATTGAGGGAAATATTGCTGAAGGCCGGAGAGAAGACGCTCGAGGAAGCGGCCTGGATCGCTGTCTCGATGACTCAGTCCCAGCCACAGGTTTTGCCATTGATCCGGCAGGTTCTCGCAGAACTCGACCGCCAGGGAGCTCTTTCCAAACCCGGCTGGCGCGCAGACGAGCAGCAGTCGCCCGGACAGACCGGCGCTCAATCGCTCACACAGACGGGGGCGCGCGACGTAGCCGTCAGGCAGTGGCGGGCGGTAGAAACGTCCCTCCAATGCAGTGACTGCGTGATTTGCGAATCCTTGCAAACGCGACAGATCAGTCATGGCCGGCTCTTGTAGAAGTGCTTGTTATTCGGCGTTCAGATGTCGGGAGACTAGCGGCTATGTGATGGCTTTTGAAGATTGTTCGACGAAAGACTGTAAGAAAACATATCCAATCAACACCGCGAATGTCGCTTCATATGTTTTGGGGGAGATGACGCTGAGGTGCCAATGAACGCGACGGGAGGCGATTCATTCGCGAATGGAGGGTGCCAATTGTACGTCTGGCTGGACCGGGCGATGGTTCGCCGATGAGGTCACGCTGACCTGAGCGACGTCACGGCCCGCTCGAAACACCCCGACGGATCGGGGCGTTTCTTTTCAAAGCGGCGCAGGACCACGGTGCGCTGTAGCTGTGATCAACGTTGCACGACTCTGCGCCTGTTCGTTCAGACCTTAACGCACGCCTTCCTGGCGAAGCGCGTTGGGCTGGAAGTCGCTGGTGGTGGCGGTGAAACCGAAGTCGTAGGCACGCTTCTCTTCGTTTTTCATGCCCAGTGCCAGATAACGTCCCGACTGCAGGTCATAGATCGTTTCAAGTGCATACCACGGCACTTGCTTGTCGTAGTAGTTCTCGGCGTGCGCTTCGGCCACGCGCCACAATTGACCACGACCGTCGTAATGGTCGATCACCGCTGCCTGCCAGGTGTCTTCGTCGATGAAGAAATCACGCTTGGCGTAGATGTGACGCTGACCTTCCTTCAGCGTTGCGGTCACGTGCCAGACGCGACGCAACTCATAGCGCGCCAGGTCCTGGTTGATGTGTCCGGCCTTGATGATGTCGGCATATTTGAGCTTCGGATCGTCGAGCTTGTAGCTATCGGCTGCGATGTACATTTCCTGCTTGCCGATGAGTTTCCAGTCGTAACGGTCCGGCGCGCCGTTGTACATGTCCAGGTTGTCGGACGTACGCAGGCCGTCGGCGGCTGTACCCGGTCCGTCATAGGACACTTGCGGGGCGCGACGCACGCGACGCTGACCGGCGTTGTACACCCACGCAGAACGCGGCTCCTTCACCTGATCGAGGGTTTCGTGCACCAGCAGCACCGTTCCGGCCAGACGCGCCGGTGCGGTGACTTCCTGCTTGAAGTAGAACAGCACGTTGCCTGGATTTTTCGGATCGAAATCCTTCATCTTGTCGCGGAACACGAACTGGTCCTGGAAGTACACCGGGCTGAAAGACCCGTTGGTTTGCGGTGTGGCCTGAACCACCAGCCGCTTGACGCTGCCGCCGCGATAACGGGTGATGTGGTTCCAGATCACCTCCAGGCCGTCCTTGGGAATCGGAAACGGCACGGCGGTCTCGAAGTTTTCCAGACCGTTACCGCCGGAAACCAGCTTGGTATTGGTGGCGTTTTTCTTGATGGCGGCAAACACATCGGCCGGAACGGTCGCGCCCCGGTGGGACGGATAGACTGGCATCTTGAACGTGTCCGGGTAGCGCTTGAACATCGCGTACTGGCCCGGGGCGAGGTTGTTCTTGTATTGATCCACGTTCTGGCCGGTGATGGTGAACAGCGGTTTTTCGTTGGCGTAAGGGTTGGCCAGGAAGCCCTTGTCGTCCACCGCGCCCGCGTTGGTCGGCATCGGGCTCCAGGCCGGAATGGTGTTCGCCGCGTTGCCTGCCTTTTCGGCGCCCATTGGGGTCAGTGTCGTGCCCAGCTTGGCAGCATCGGATTCGGAAACGGCTGCCATCACCCCGGTCGCCAGCAGGGACAGACCCAGTACGCCGACGTGCAACAGACCCTTCGAGATTTTCATTTTCATAATTGTCCTTAGAAGTTCATACCGAAGCTGAGCGCCACGAAATCGCGGTCATCCACCGTGGTGTATTTGCCGTCGAAGAAGTTGGTGTAGGAAAGGTTGGCGGTGTAGGTGTTCTGATATTCCGCTTCCAGACCCAGGCTGACCGCTTTGCGGCCTTCTTCGAAGTTACCGCCAGGGCCTGGCGAGTAACCGTCGACGTCATGAGACCAGGCCACACTTGGCTTGAGGTTCACACCGGCGAACACGTTGTTGTAGTCCCAGATGGCGCGGGCGCGGTAGCCCCACGAATCGGTAGTGGTGAACCCGTCGTTCTCGCAGTAACGGCTAAGGTTGTTCAGCGCAGCGCCCGCCAGCGTACCGGCGTTGAGGGTCTGGCACTGGCCGTTAGGCAGCGGGCCGGGGCCGTAGCTCGGGTCTCGGCCGTAACGCAGTTTGGACGTGCTTTCCAGACCACCGACGTGCGTCCAGCCCACTTCGCCAACGACCGTGAGACGTTCGGCGCCCATCACTTGGTCGAAGAAGTGCGTGAAGGTGGTCTGCGCCTGACTGATCTCTTTGCGGCGATAGCCCTTCTGATCCTGGCCTGGCGTGCCCTGCAACAGCGAGACGTTCGGGTTCAGCGGCGACAGGCCTGAGTACAGGATGTCGGTGGTGTTGAGCTGGACGGGCGCGTTGGGCCGGTAGCTGATTTCGCCGCTCCACGCTGTGCCGGTGGGCAACGTGGTGGAGAAACTCAGACCGAACAGGTGGATGTCTTCAGGGTATTCGACGTAGTAGCTGGAGTTGGCGGCAACCACCACTGGCAGCAACTGGGTGACCAGCCCCGGAATGGCGATACCCGGCACGCCATTGCCCGCGAGCGCGGCGGCCAGCGCTGCCGGGCTGTAGGCACCGGCAGGCGCGCCCTTGCCGCTGAAGATCGGCAGGCGGCTGTGGTAGTTCATGTAATAGGCGCCGAACTCGGTGTCCAGCGGCTCGAAGTTGTAGTGCATGGCGAAGCCATACTGGCCGCTGTCGCGAGCATCCCGGTCAGGGCCGCGACGCACGACGGCGCCCTCATCCGGGTTGCCGAAGTTCACGCCCTGCTGGCCCAGCGTATTAAATACCGCGCCGCGCAAAGGTGCCGGCAGACCGGCGTTGGTCAGTGCGGTGTTCAGGCCGGCCTGACTGCGCAACACCGCCAGGTTGTTGGAGCAACCGTCGGCAATCACGTCAGGCTGGGAGAAGAATGTCCCGCAGTTATCGACGACCGTCTGGTCCCATTCCAACTGATAGAAACCCTCTGCAGAGAGGTTTTCGGTCAGGCTCTGGGACAGGTAGAACATGTTGACCGGAATCAGGCCTTCCTTGATTTCCGAGCCAGGCCGGCGGAACGCGGAGACGTCCACCGGGTTGATGCTGTTGATACCGCCCTGGATGAATGTGCTTTCACCCCAGTTGACCACTTGCTTGCCCAGACGCACCGAACCCGGCTCATCGGCGATGGAGTAGTTGTGATAGACGAACGCGTCGAGCAGCTCGAAACCTGACGACTTGGCGCCCTCTTTCCGGCCCGAATCACTGATGTCCTTGAAGTCGCGGCCTTCATCCTTGAGCTCGAAGTCATACCAGTACTTGCCTCGCAGGAACACGCCGGTGTCGCCGTACTTGAGCTCCAGATCGTGGATGCCCTTGAAAATCTTCGAAAACGTCTCGCCGCTTTTGAAGTTCAGGTGGCCATCGTCGGAGGTCTGCGACAGGCCATGGCCGCCGTTATTGGCCCCGATCAGGTTCTTGTTGGCGTTCTCGGTGGACCAACTGGCGCCGATGGAGAGCGACGAGTCGAAGTTACCTTCGATTTCACCGATGTTGAAACTGACGCCGAATGCAGGGCCGGCGAGCGTGGAAGCGAGGCTGACGGCCAGAGGCAGTTTTGCCCGGCGCCAGAACAGGTTTGCTGATGTCATCGACGCTACTCCATGTGCTTTTATTTTTTTTGGCAGTGGGTGCTTCCAGAAACGACTCAGGCGGATTTGTCCGCAGTGCCTGGGTGTCAACGCTGATCGGGCAGCCCATGTAAAGCTGCGAAACGATCCGGCGTTTTTCTCCGGTTTCAACCTACTGCCGACTATATCCAGCAGGTGGGATGACTTGATCCCTCTAAAGTGTGATTTGCAGCGTCGAAGCCTCTAACACGCCGATTTCGGCGTACCGGCTCAGCGGCAGGGGGAGGATGGCTGAATTTGAGAATTTGGCAAGCAAGACGGCGGGCGAGAGCCTTCGCGGCACATCGTCAGGGCCGAAAACCCTGACAATGTCCGCCCGAAAATCAGCTCAGAGGGTGGAGAGGAACGCGCTGTTGGTGCTTTGCCATTCGACGATGTCCAGGCGGATGCGCTTCTTGTCGAGCTTGCCGACGCTGGTCTTGGGAATTTCGGTAACAAGGGCGATCTGGCTTGGAATGGCCCATTTGTTGATGTGGCCCTGCTCCACGAATGGCTTGAGATGTTCTTTCAGTGCCTTGGCATCGATGACGTGGCCTTCACGGGCAACCAGCAGCGCGAAAGGCCGCTCGCCCCACTGTGGATCGGCGATGCCCACTACCGCCACCTCGCGCACCCCCGGATGACGACTGCAGAGGTCTTCCAGCTCCAGCGACGACACCCACTCGCCCCCGGTCTTGATCACGTCCTTGATGCGGTCGCGAATGTCGATGCCGCCCATGCTGTCCAGCGTCGCGACATCGCCAGTGTGCAGCCAGCCACCGGCCCAGAGCTCGGCGCCCTTGTCCGGCTCGCGGTAATACCCTTCGGTGAGCCACGGCGCACGCAGCACCAGTTCGCCCTGGGTTTCGCCATCGGAGGGCAGGAAATTGCCCTCGGCATCGACGATTGCTGCCTCGACCAGCACGCCGGGCGCGCCAGCCTTGATGCGATACGTCGTGCGTTCGTCCTCGCTGCCCGCCATCAGTTCGTCATTCAGGTGCGCGACGGACACCAGCGGACCGGTCTCGGACATCCCGTATGCCGCCGTCAGCTGAATGCCACGCGCCTTGGCGGCTTCATACAGCGAACGGTTGAGCGAACTGCCGCCGATGATGATGTTCCAGCCGGTGAAGTCGACGTCCTTGGCCGCTTTGGCATTGAGCACCATTTGCATGATGGTCGGCACGCAATGCGAGAACGTCACCTTCTCCTTGCGCCACAGCTCCACCAGCAATTCGGGATCATAGCGTCCCGGATAGACCTGTTTGGCGCCGAGCATCGTGGCCGCGTACGGCACGCCCCAGGCATGAACGTGAAACATCGGCGTGATGGGCATGTAGACCTTGTCTCCACCGAGCATGCCCTCGACGCTGCCCATGATGGTCGCCACCGCCATCGTATGGAGGACCAACTGACGATGGGTGAAATACACGCCCTTCGGATTGCCCGTGGTGCCGGTCGTGTAGAAAGTGGTGGCCACCGAGTTCTCGTCGAAATCCTCGAACTGGTACGTCGGGCTGGCGGCCGCCAGCAGCGTTTCGTATTCACCCACCAAGTTAGGCAAGTCGGCGCTCGTGTCTTGCGTGTCGGTGATGAGCAAGGTCTTTTCGACCGTGGTCAGCTTGCTCTCAAAGCATTTATAGAGCGGCAGGAATTCTTTGTTGACCAGCACGAACTTGTCTTCGGCGTGGTTCATGGTGAAGAGGATCTGATCAGGAGACAGTCGCACGTTGATGGTGTGGATCACCGCGCCGATCATGGGGATCGCGAACATGCATTCCAGATACCGGTGGCTGTCCCAATCCATGACCGCCACTGTATCGCCCGCTTTTACCCCCGCCTCGGTCAGCACATTCGCCAGTCGACAGATCCGCTCGTTGAGCGTCAGATACGAATAGCGCGAGTGATCCCGATAGACGATTTCCCGTGTCTTTTCATACCGCCCGCCGGACATCAGCAGACGTTTGATCAACAGCGGATACTGGTACGCGCCATCGGCGGGCTGAATCACGCGGGTCTGCAGCATAGGAATCCCTTTTCAAGATGCATAGGCGGTGCTGAAAATATGCACTCTAGGGCCTTCGCTCGCCAGTCAAATCAGCCAAAGGGATGATTCTGTGGACGAATGACCCTGTAGGCATAACGCCATTTGAAAGGGCAAATCGGTCGTGAGACGGCCTGCCGCAATCGGCGGGAAGAGGAAGGCGGATCATTTACAAGTGCCGCAAATGGCACAGCGGGAGTGAGCGCACTCACTCCCGCCAAGCGATCAATGCATCTCGGTCAGGGCCAGTTTCACACCCAACGCCACCAATACCCCGCCCATGGCGCGGTCAAACCAGTGTCCCATTCGGGCAAACCCTGCGCGCACGCGGGGCTGGCTGAACAGGCGCGCCACCATACAGAACCAGAGCCCCGTCGCGAACGCGAGATACACGCCGTATCCGGCTTGAACCAGCATCGGCGTATGCGGGTTGATCACGACAGTGAACAGGGACAGGAAAAACAGGGTTGCTTTGGGGTTCAGGCCATTGGTCACGAACCCTGCCGTGTAAGCTCCGCGCGCCGTCCGCTCGCCCTTGGCGATATCGACAGGCGCGTTGGAAGAGCCGGCAGGTCTGGCGCGCAGGGCCTTGAAGCCAATGTACAGAAGGTACGCCGCAGCCGCCCATTTCAGCGCATTGAACAGCACGATGGACTGCGACACGATCAGGCCAATCCCCAGCAACGAATACCCCACGTGCAGGAAAATCGCGGTGCCCACGCCCATGGCGGTGTAAGTGCCGGCTTTGCGCCCGTGAGTCACGCTTTCGCGCACCACCACGGCGAAATCCGGGCCGGGACTGGCAACAGCGAGCAGGTGAATCAGCGCAACGGTGAGAAATTCCGTCCAGTACATGAAGGGGCTCCAGGCGTTTTGGTGAGCGGCAGGCTCTGATAGGCTCGCTACCTTACGCCTCCTGTCAACCCAGAAAAAGGTACAGCTGATGTCGAGTCAACGTAGAGCAGTTTTCCTGGACCATACCTCTCTGGATCTGGGCGATCTGGACCTTACTCCCTGGCGTGAGACCTTTGCCGAACTGGTACTGCATGCCAGCACGACGCCCGAGCAGGTTATCGAGCGGTTGCAGGGCGCGCAGGTCGCGATTTCCAACAAGATCATGATCGACGCCGCGACGTTCACCGCATGCCCGGATCTGAAACTGGTGCTGGTGACCGCGACGGGCGTGAACAATGTGGATCTGCAGGCCGCGCGCGAACATGGCGTCGTTGTGAGCAACTGTCAGGGTTACGGCACGCCGTCGGTGGCACAGCACACGTTGATGCTGCTGTTGGCGCTGGCGACCCGTCTGCCGGATTACCAGCAGGCGATTCATCAGGGACAGTGGCAGAAATCAAAACAGTTCTGCCTGCTGGATTTCCCGATTGTCGAACTGGAGGGCAAAACCCTGGGCCTGCTGGGGCACGGCGAGCTCGGCGGGGCGGTGGCGAAACTGGCGCAAGCCTTCGGCATGCGTGTCGTCCCGGGACAGATTCCCGGTCGCCCCGCCCGGCCGGATCGCGTGCCGCTGCACGAGTTGCTGCCGCAAGTGGATGCGCTGACGCTGCACTGCCCGCTCAACGAACACACCCGCGACATGATTGGCGCCCATGAACTCAGCCTGCTGAAACCGAAGGCGTTCATCGTCAATACCGCGCGCGGCGGCCTGATCAACGAGCAGGCGCTGGCCGACGCCCTGCGCAACGGTCATCTGGGCGGCGCGGCCACCGACGTGCTGACGGTCGAGCCTCCGGTCAACGGTAATCCGCTGTTGTCCGGCGATATCCCACGGCTGATCATCACGCCGCACAGCGCCTGGGGCAGCCAGGAAGCACGGCAGCGGATCGTCGGGCAAGTGAATGAGAACGCCCAGGCGTTCTATGCCGGACAGCCCCTGCGTGTGGTCAGCTGAGGACCATCACCGTTCGGGGCGGAGCGAGCTTATCGCGACAATGCTGACGGTGTGAACGGGGCGCGTTACCTTCGAGAGCACACTGACTCGCGCATCGCGCACTTGCCCGTTCACGGGGCGCTCCCTGTCTTCGCTGCATTCTCCTGATAAACTTCGCCCTTTTTTCGAGGAGCCGAAGATGGATCCGCGCAGTGAAGTGTTACTCCGTCAGGCCGATTTGTTTCAGGGCTCCTTGTTGCTGACGGGCTTGCCCGCCGACGACCTGCCGGGCAGGCTCCCTGACGCTCGGGGCTGGAGCTGGCATGCCGGAGATTTCGCGGCGTTGCAGGCCCGTTTTCCAGGACGCACGCACTTCGGCACCGAGGCACCGGTCGAACCTTTTGAAGCCGCAGTGCTGTTTTTACCCAAAGCCAAGGACCTGACCGACTATCTGCTCAACGCGCTGGCGTCCAGATTGCAAGGTCGCGAGCTGTTTCTGGTTGGCGAAAAGCGCGCAGGTATCGAAGCGGCGGCGCGGCAATTGAGTCCGTTCGGGCGGGCGCGCAAGCTCGACAGCGCTCGTCATTGCCAACTATGGCAGGTCACCGTGGAATACGCCCCGCAGGCTGTGGAGCTCGACAGCCTGGCGAAGCACTTCGACATCGACCTGGACGGCGGCCCCCTGAAAGTCGTCAGCCTGCCCGGCGTGTTCAGCCATGGGCGACTGGACCGTGGCTCGGCGCTGTTGCTGGAAAATATCGACCGTTTGCCGAGCGGCCACTTGCTCGACTTCGGCTGCGGCGCGGGCGTACTGGGGGCCGCGGTGAAACGTCGCAATCCGCAGATGACCGTCACGATGCTCGACGTCGATGCGTTTGCCACCGCCAGCAGCCGCCTGACGCTCGCCGCCAACGGCCTCGAAGCAGAGGTGCTGACCGGCGATGGCATTGACGCCGCGCCTGAACATCTTGATGCAATTCTGACCAATCCCCCCTTCCACACCGGAGTTCACACCGATTACGCGGCGACCGAAAACCTGTTGCGAAAAGCGCGCGAACATCTGAAAAAAGGAGGTGAACTGCGTCTGGTTGCCAACAGCTTCCTGCGGTATCAGCCGATCATTGAAGCTCATCTTGGAACCTGTGCAATCATGTCAGAGGGTCAGGGCTTCCGGGTCTATCGCGCCAAGCGTGCGTGAAAATTACCGCTTGCCGAACGCTATGCGTGTAGGCAGAATCCGCACCGTCCTAGGGGAGTAGTCTCCCACGAGCGCCATGCTCGTCCGGCGCGCATCAACATACTTGGTCCACAGACCATGGTGCGTGCGACCCCAGATCCGCCCAGACGGATCGGAGGTTTGACAAGACCTATGACACGAACATCCTGACCCGGGGCGGGGAGGCTGTACGTGTCATAGCCGTGTCGACCCGCCCCTTAGGAAAACCCTGATGCTGGAATCCCTGTTGGTCCCCACCGCCGTCGTCGCACTGGCCGAAATCGGTGACAAGACCCAACTCCTCGCGCTCATTCTCGCTGCACGCTTTCGCAAGCCCTGGCCCATCATCGGCGGTATCGTCGCGGCCACGCTGGCAAACCATGCTGCCGCAGGTGCCGTTGGCGCCTGGTTCAGCAGCTTCTTTTCGGACGCGATGCTGCACTGGGTGCTGGCAGCAAGTTTCACCGCCACCGCGCTGTGGACGCTGGTGCCGGACAAAATGGACGACGACGAAGCGAACACCGCGCGCAAGTTCGGGCCGTTCATGACCACCCTGATCGCGTTCTTCCTGGCTGAAATCGGTGACAAGACGCAGATCGCCACAGTGATGCTGGCGGCGCAATATTCTTATCTGTGGCTGGTGATTCTGGGCACCACGCTAGGCATGCTGCTGGCCAACGTGCCGGTGGTACTGGCCGGTAACTTCGCCGCAGAGAAATTGCCGCTGACCCTGATCCGTCGCCTGGCGGCGGGCGCGTTCTTCATTCTGGCCGTCGTGGCGGTGTACAAAGCGATGCAGGTCAGCGGCTGGGTGTAACCCGAATGCCGCGTCCCTGCAAGAGTGCGCCTGATCAGCGCTGCATCAAGACTTCGGCGCCTGCTGATACAGCGGCATCACCTTGGGGATCGCCGCTTGCAACGACGCAATCCGGTTGGTCGATGCCGGGTGCGTGCTCATGAACTCAGGCTGGGAAGCCCCGGCCTGGGCCTGCATTTTCTGCCACAACGTAATTGCAGCGTTTGGGTTGTAACCGGCGCGGGCTGAAAGCTCCAGACCCAGCAGGTCGGCCTCGTTCTCGTTGGCGCGGCTGTTCGGCAGGGTCAGGCTGTAATTGACGACCGTGTCAGCGAGCGCCAGGCTGTCTTGCCCCAATCCCAGCAGCGCGCCGGCGCCCTGTTTGGCCATTTGAATGCCGTACGCCTTGGACATGGCTTCACGTCCGTGCTCGCGCAGGGCGTGCGCAATCTCGTGCCCCATGACCGCCGCCAGCTCGTCGTCGCTGAGCTTGAGCGTATCGATCAGCCCGCTGTAGACGATGATCTTGCCGCCCGGACCACAGTTGGCATTGAGCTCGTCGCTCTTGATCAGGTTCACATCCCATTGCCATTGCGCTGCATCGGGTCGCAGCTTCGGGGCTTGAGCGATCAGCCGCTTGGCCACGGCCTGAACGCGCTTGGCCTCTGCGCTGCTGTTATCCAGCACGCCTTCGGACGACGCCTCGCTGACCGTCTGTTGGTAAGACTGGGCATACATCTGGTTGACCTCATCGGTCGACAGCATGCTGAACATGTATTGCTTGCGCTCGACACCGACCGAGTCGCCGCTGGTGGTGTTGACCGCCTGACATCCTGCAACCAGCAAGGCTGCTGCAACGGCACAAAGGGCAAAAGTCCTACGCATCACGTATCTCCATTGAAACAATGGCGCTCATCCTAGGGGCTGCGTGGCCGGAGCACCAGATGCCAGCCGTTTGCCATGTGCCGCAACACAAAAAAACACACATCCGTAACAGATTCGAAATACCGGTGCGTTCATTCGAAGGGCAGCTGCAGCCCTTCATATCCGGGGCGCGCACTCGACTTATCCAGCAACGACGAAACCCAATCAAAAACGCCCATTTCGTCGGATCCATCTCATGCTTCGCCGCCGCAAGGCGATATCCCCTTCAGGCGTAATTCCACGTCCGGAGTTCCTATGAAGTTCAAGTCGATCCAGTTTTCCGTTGCCGCTCTGGCGGGCTCCATCGTCCTCAGCGTCGTGGTTGCTCTCGTGCTGTTCGCCCTGTTTTCAGGGGCGCGTACCCAGGAAATGGTCGAGCAGCGCACCACGTCGCAGTTCGAGCAAGCGGTCGAGCAACGTCTGAGCGCCATTGCGCGCACGCAGGCCAGTGAAATCCAGCGCGAACTCGAAGCGCCGCTGCAGACCGCCGCGGCGCTGGCCACGACCAACGCCTTGCTGGGCATGAAGGACGCCAAAGGTGAGCCGGCCCTGACCCTCAGCCGTGAGCAGCTGCTCAATGTGCTGCACGAAACCGTCGTCCGTAATCCGAAGATTCTCGGCGCCTACATCGGCTGGGAACACGACGCGCTGGACCGTAACGACGCGGCCTACGTGGGCTCGTCGATGATCGGTGTCGACCCGAAGGACGGCCGCATGATGGCCTGGTGGTATCGCAAGCCGGACGGCACGTTCAATCTGGAAAAGCTTGCCAGCCTTGAGGATCAGAAGATCCTGTCGACCGGCATCCGTTCCAGCGAGTACTACCTGTGCTCGCGGGAGACACGCAAGGCCTGTGTGATCGACCCGGCGCCCTACAAAGTCGGCGACAAGATGGTCATGCTGTCTTCGTTCATCGAGCCCATCATGCTCAACGGCCAGTTCCAGGGCATCGTCGGCGCCGACCTGTCGGTGAACTTCATTCAGGACATGCTCGAGAGCGCCGACAAAAAGCTGTACGACGGCGCTGGCGATATGGCCCTGATCGCCACCAACGGCCGCCTGGTCGCCTACACCAAGGACACGAGCAAGCTCGGCGAAAAAGCCAGCGACATCCTCGACGCCAACGAAGTCGCCAACCTGAGCACGATCACCAGAGGTGAAGTACGTTACGACATCGACAAGGCTCACGGCCACATCGAGCTGTACCTGCCTTTCGCCATCGGCAACACCGACGCACGCTGGACCTTGATGATGCGCATGCCTCTCGATGCGGTCATGGCCGACCTTCAGCAGTTGCAGAAGGACCTCAAGCATCAACGCGAGACCGATATCTTCGGCATGATGGTGGTCGGTCTGCTGATCGCCGCACTGGGGCTGCTGATCGTCTGGTTCGTCGGCCGAGGCATCGCCCGCCCGCTCAAGCAAATGGTCGCCATGCTCGACGACATCGCCAAGGGCGAGGGCGACCTCACTCGCCGCCTCACCAGCGATCGCGCCGACGAACTGGGCGCCATCGCCATCGGTTTCAACACGTTCCTGAGCAAACTGCAGGTGATGATCAGCCAGGTGGTGACCTCGGTGCAGAAGGTCAGCGACTCGTCCGAGCACACCGCCGACATTGCCATCCGGACTAACAAAGGCGTGCACAAGCAGATGGCCGAAATCGATCTGGTCGCCACCGCCGTGCACGAAATGACCGCGACCGCACAGGACGTCGCCCGCAACGCGACGCAGGCCGCGCAAGCAGCCAACCATGCAGACGACGCCGCCAGTCAAGGCATGCGCATCGTCCACAACACGTCCAACTCGATCAGCGAACTGGCGGTGGAAATCGGCCGCGCCGTCGGCGTGGTGCAAACGCTGGCCAAAGACAGCGAAAACATCAACGCCATCCTGACCGCCATTCGTGGCATCGCCGAACAGACCAACCTTCTGGCGCTCAACGCCGCCATCGAAGCCGCGCGTGCCGGTGAACAGGGCCGCGGCTTCGCAGTGGTTGCCGATGAGGTGCGCAACCTGGCGCAGAAGACCCAGCAGGCCACCGAAGAAATTCAGAACATGATTCAGCAGTTGCAGAACGGCACGCGTCAGGTGGTCAAAGTGATGGAAGACAGCCAGAGCAAGACCGACGAAAGCGTGGGCCATGCCGCCGAGGCAGCGCAGGCACTGGAGAGCATTACCAAAGCGGTGTCGGTGATCAACGACATGAACAACCAGATCGCCAGTGCTGCCGAGGAGCAAAGCGCGGTCGCCGACGACATCAACCGTAACGTGATCAACATCGGTCAGGTCGCCAACGAAGTGGCCGGCGGCGCCGACGAGTCGAGCCAGGCCAGCGCCGAACTGACCAAACTGGCAGAGCAGCAGCGCAGGTTGATCAATCAGTTCAGGGTTTGATGAGGTAAGAGCACGTGTCCTGATACGCCACGCGCTCACTGGCCGACCTTTAGGAGCGCGCTTGCCCGCGGTTGCGATATTCATGCGACGAAGCGATTGGCTGATCCACCGCTATCGCGGGCAAGCGCGCTTCAAAAAAGGCCACGCGGAGTTATCAAAGCGGCGTCAGGCATTCCGGCGCATTGAGCTTCGGATCGTTCACCAGGTTGGCCAGCGGGCGCTCGCGCAATTGCATTTGCGGTGCGGCCAGCAACGATTGCAGCGTGACCGGCGAGCTTTCCGGGTCGAGCCACTGTGCCTGGCCTTGCTCATCGAGAATCAACGGCCGGCGCTGCCCCATCGCCGCCTGCGTGACCACCGCCACGCTGAGGTAGGTGTGGCCTTCCACCGGATAGGCTTCCCAAATGGCGGCGAAAAACAGGGTCGACCCTTCAGCGGGCGTGAGCCAGAAAGGCCGCTTGCGCACCGAGCCGCGCCATTCGTAAAACCCGTTCGCCGGCAGCAGGCACCGCCGCTCCCGAAACGCCTGACGAAACATCGGTTGCTCGGCCAGGGTCTCGGCCCGTGCATGGGCTGGCGTGCGTGACATATCGGTCAGCCAGGGCGGCGTCAGGCCCCAGCGGGCTCTGGCCACCTCTCGTCCGCCGTCCTCGCCCTGCCCCGCCCTCAGCATCAGCACTGCGTCGGCTGGGGAGATATTCCATTGCGCTTGCTGATCGGTCGGGAATCCGGGCAGGGCCGCGAAAGCGGGCGTCCAACGAAACAGCGCATAACGTCCACACATGGGCTTGAGGCAACTCTTCTGGAAAGCGGATGAGGCGGGGCTGAACGGCGTTCAGCACAACAACACGTCGGGGTAACTGTCAGGCTCATCGCCCGACAGCGGAAAAGCGCCATTGTACTCAGTGATCAGTTGCCGCGCCCGCTCCGCCTGATGGTCCTCGACCGCCAGCCCGAGCAGGCCGAACACCGGCAGTTCACCGATCCCCCCGAGCAGATGGCGCCCGGTGATATGCGCCTCGATGCCCTCGCTGGCAAGCATGGACTGCAATAACTCGCCTTCCAGCATGTTTTCCGGCTCATAGATTTTGCGCATCAATCGTTCTCGGCACGGACCTCGAGGTCCCATTGCTCACCGTCGGTTTCGAGATGGAACTCGATAGGCCGACAGCAGACGTGGCAATCCTCGATGAAGTTGTGATCGCCTTCAGACAGGTCCAGGACAGTTTCTCCCGGCTCGCCGCAATAAGGGCACTCATAAGGGGCTGCAGGTTGTATTTCGTGCATCACAGTCTCCGAGAGCAGTTTTGCGTATAATCGCCGACTTGTTTGCGGGTCGAGCTTTATTTCTCGACATCCAGGCGTCACGCCGGACTCGACCTACCTTTACCCTAGCCGTTTCCAACAAGAGAGCATGATGGGCGAATTCGATGCCATCCGACCTTACGACGACTCCGAAGTAAAAGCCGTACTCAACCGGCTGCTCGGTGACAAGGCGTTCCTCGCGATTCTCACGCATTTCCGTTTTCCACGACTGGCCGGCTCGTTGGGCTGGATCCTTCAGCCTGCCATCGCGCGCAAGCTGCGCCGTCAGTTTGCCGGTATCGATTCGGTCGCGGCCCTGCAGGACAAAGTCGAGCATTATGTCGATCATACGATCGAGCGTGCCACCGATGGTGTGACCTATACCGGCGTCGAGCAGTTCAAGTCCGGCGTGGCCTATCTGTTTCTGGCCAATCACCGCGATATCGTCATGGACCCGGCGTTCGTCAACTATGCGGTCTATCACGCCGGACTGCCGACGCCACGTATCGCCATTGGCGACAACCTGCTGCAAAAGCCTTTTGTCAGCGACCTGATGCGCCTGAACAAAAGCTTCATCGTCCACCGCTCGATCAGCGGGCGTCGGGAAAAAATGGCGGCCTATCAGTTGCTGTCCGCGTACATCAATCACTCGATCCGCAACGACTGTCAGTCGATCTGGATCGCCCAGGCCGAAGGCCGCGCCAAAGACGGCGACGATCGCACCGAGTCGGCCATCCTCAAGATGTTTCACATGAGCCGCAAGGACGAGCCATTCGGCGAGGTCATCCAGTCGCTGAACCTGACGCCCGTGTCGATCAGCTATGAATACGATCCGTGCGACCACGCCAAGGCGCGAGAGTTGTACATTCGCGCCACGACCGGCAGCTACACCAAGGCGCCGGGTGAGGACGATGTCAGCATTGCGCTGGGCATCACCGGCTACAAAGGACGTGTGCACGTCAACTTCGCGCCACCGGTCACCGGGCTGTTCGAGGACACCAAGCAGCTGGCGATCGAGATGGACAAGCAGATTCTGGGGGGCTATCGCCTGTTCCCGGTGCATTACCTGGCGTACGCACAGTGGGCCGATGCCGACCCGAGCCTGAACGTGCCCGCTGCCGCAAAAGTATTTCCGGCTGACGAGCTGGAGCGTGCGCAGGAAGAATGGCAGCGCCGCCTCGACGGCTGCCCAGAAGAACATCGTCCTTATCTGGTTCTGCAATACGCCACGCCAGTGCGCAACCAATACCGGGTCAAGGCCGGTTTGCCGCTTTAACGCACTCAGCAAAAACGGCGCTCACAAGGCGCCTTTTTTTTGCATGACACTGCAACCCCGGAAACACAAACTCGATGGGCGTGCATGGCCCAAAGGTGCGCGGCCAGTCAGAGTTTCGTGCTCACCCACGACAGCAACAGCGCAAACACCAGACACGCCGCCCCAATACGGTAGCTCAGCCGGATCATGCGCACGGTTGGCCCATCCATCAAGTGCATGGGTTCGTCAATTGGGGCGTTTTCGGCAAGGTTGTGCAGACGGGCGTTCACTCGCTGCTCGCGACTGCGCGTGGTGTGCGGCAACCAGATGCCGGGATTCGCCGCCAGCAGTGCAAACAGATTAATGACCACGCCAGGGGAATGCTGAATGAGCGACATGAGGCCTCGATGGCGCCTGGTCGGACGGCGCCGCACGGGAAAATGCGATGTAGGACCGGCTTCCGCCGGGAATAGCCCTGGACGAACGCCCTCCCATTACGCGGCGTAACGGCTTCGCCTTTCCAGCTAACGCCGGTTCTACCGTTTAAACGCGGTGCACCTGAGCAATGCGGTGATGCAAAGGTAACCAGTGTCACCTTAACGTCACCTGAACCGGTCACTGTGTAGCACCCTTCAATTGCCGACCCGAAAAAGAGAGCCCGTCATGCTGCATGCCCACAACCAGGATCGCCTTTATCTGATCGCGCCGAGCGACGAGCAGGAAGCGTTGATCGATGCCTTGGCGTTCAATGTTCAAGACCGGCACTGGCTGGTGTATTGCGCACTGGGCGGGCATGCCCACAACGACCTGCCGGAAGTGGATCTGGTGACGGGGTACAGTTTTCTGGATTTCTATCAGGCGGCTTGAACCGGCACGCCGCAACCGAAAGCGACCTTAAAAGCAAAAGCCCCCGGTTTCTCGCGAAACCGGGGGCTTTTCGTCATGCCGCCGGGATTATTGGCCGAGCAGACGACCGATTGTCTGATCCTGGAACAGACGGGTCAGGGCATCGCTGAGCACGTCGCTGATCAGTTTGGTGTTGGTTTCCTCGTTCGGCGCCATGCCGAAACGCTGGTCCAGGGAGGCTGCATAACGACCGCTGTAGCTGCGACCGTTGTTCTGCACGTCAGCGCGGAACGTGGAGCTGATATTGGCTTCGGTCACATACAGCCCTTCTTTGGGCGACTGGTATTTGAGGTCCGCCAGCGTCACGGTCAGTTGCGGACCGTTGCCACCCTGCACAGGCGTGAAACCCATCAAACGCACGGCTGCCTCGGCCTGCGCCTGCAATTGCGGCACCAGTTGCTGGCCATTGACGGAAATCGAACTGGTTTCCGGGTACAGACCACCCCGCGTGCCGAGCGTCTGCGAAGGACGTCCGTCGACGACCCGGACAACCACTTGCTGACCATGCCCGACCGGCGCCAGCTGGCTGTTCAACTTCGGTTGCGGGTTAAGGGATTGCGGACTGTGAGCACAGCCCACCAGCGTCAGACTGCCTACAGCAAGCAAACCGAACAAAACGCGACGCAACATGCTCATCTCTCCATGGGCCAAGGGACAAATTGTGCGGCAGTATAACGACCTCGCGAGGTCGCTCACTAGCGTAAAGATACGACAAAGTGCCATTCCCCCGGTTCCGCCGCTCACTCACCCGAACACAATTGCGCAACGTCAGCGTCACCGCATTGTCATCGCTCCTCGACATACTTTTCACAACTTCCCAGCCAGGAGTCCTGTCATGGATTTTCTTTGGTCGTTGTTCGCCCTGCGCCGCCGCTATCGCCATTACGCTCGTGTGAGTCAATCGGGTATCTGCCTGGCTTTCAGACACTGCGCTAGGCCGCCTCATGGCCAAGACTGGATCGAAGTTCATGAAGCCAAGCTCTGCTGGCTGCAACAACCCTTGCCCGCCAGCGCCCGGGTTGCGCTCCGTGAACGTGCGATTACCGCCCGACAATTGCTCAGCATCTGACCGAACGGCGAATAAAAGTCATTTTTTCTGGATCAATTCTGCGCGTTTCATCGCTATAATCTCCCCCCGATTATAAGGACGTCTCCTGATCGGGCCTCGCAGCATCGTCGACAGCATTGCCGACTCCTCCGTATCGCCCACAGAGAGCCTTCCACACAGACATGTGCAGCGCGATGTGATCGCTGTGCAGGCGCAGATCGATTGATTGTTTCGAACCTTTTGCGCATGCCCTTGCCCCACATCGTGATTGAACCTGATCTGCAGAGCTGCCATCGCGCAGCCCTTTTTGAGGTTCGCGTCTCCAAAAGAGCGTGAAAAAAACGGGTTTTCACAACTTCACAAGAGTGTGGCGAGCAAATGAATAGTTACGCGTTTGTACATGCACCGTTAGCGTCTGACCCAGCCCCCTTGCAAAGGACCCATCGCAGCGCAGTCTCCCTGACCGGAGTCTGAAGCCTGTCCACGACGGATTTGGCCGCACGACCGGATGCCTTGACGATAGTCGAATGGCTGTCTGGGCCAGAAAATGCGTTCATGCTTGCCTTACAAAAGCATCAACCGGGCCCGTTCGAGGCGTGCGCTGAAATGCAAAAAATTGCGAAGAATCGGACATGACGATCCCGGCCGGGTTGTTCGAGGCAATGCGCGACTCAAGCGCCGCCCGCAGCCGGCAAATGACCACGGGAACCCATGCCGTCAATTTGGTGCTGCAGATTTTGGAGACGCGTTAATGGCGCATAACGAAGCAGTCGATGTAGTACTTGTCGGGGCCGGCATCATGAGTGCCACCCTTGCGGTACTGCTCAAAGAGCTCGACCCAGGCCTCAAGCTTGAGGTCGTCGAGCTGATGGATTCCGGTGCGGCGGAGAGTTCCAACCCATGGAACAACGCCGGAACCGGTCACGCCGGGCTGTGTGAGCTGAACTACACGCCTGAGGCCGCCGATGGCTCGATCGAGACCAAAAAAGCCATCCACATCAACACGCAGTTCGAAGTGTCGAAGCAGTTCTGGGCTTACCTGGCGCGCAAAGGCACGTTCGGTTCGTCACGCTCGTTCATCACCCCGGTTCCGCACCTGAGCTTCGTGCAGGGCGAAAAAGGCATGGCGTACCTGAAAAAACGTTATGAGGCGCTGCGCAAGCACCACGCGTTTTCTTCGATGGAATACACCGAAGACAAAGCCAAGCTGGCCGAGTGGATGCCGTTGATGATGCCCGGCCGCCCGGCTGATGAGCCCATCGCGGCGACCCGCGTCATGCACGGTACCGACGTCAACTTCGGCAACCTGACCAACCAGTTGCTCAAGCACCTGTCGAGCGCGCCTGATGCGCAGGTCAAATACTGCAAACGCGTCACTGGCCTGACCCGCAAGGGCAACGGCTGGAGTGTGACCATCAAGGACGTCAACAGCGGCAGCACCCGCGAAATCGACGCGAAATTCGTGTTCCTCGGCGCAGGTGGCGCAGCACTTCCGTTGCTGCAGATGTCCGGCATCGAGGAAGGCAAGGGTTTCGGCGGCTTCCCGGTCAGTGGTCAATGGTTGCGCTGCGATAACCCCGAAGTCGTCAAACGCCACCAGGCCAAGGTGTACAGCCAGGCCGCGGTCGGTTCGCCACCGATGTCGGTGCCGCATTTGGACACCCGCGTCGTTGATGGCAAGACGTCCCTGCTGTTCGGCCCTTATGCCGGCTTCACCACCAAGTTCCTCAAGCACGGTTCGCTGATGGACCTGCCGCTGTCGATCCGCGCAGCCAATATTGCTCCGATGCTGGCGGTGGCCCGCGACAACATGGACCTGACCAAATACCTGATCAGCGAAGTGCGTCAGTCCATGGAGCAGCGTCTGGAAGCGTTGCGTCGTTTCTATCCAGAGGCCAAGGCCGAGGACTGGCGCCTGGAAGTGGCCGGTCAGCGCGTGCAGATCATCAAGAAGGACCCGAAGAAAGGCGGCGTTCTGCAATTCGGCACCGAGCTGGTTTCGGCCAAAGACGGTTCCCTCGCAGCACTGCTCGGCGCGTCGCCCGGCGCCTCGGTGACGGTGTCGATCATGCTCGACCTGATCGAACGCTGCTTCCCGGACAAGGCTCGCACCGAATGGGCCGCCAAGCTGAATGAGATCTTCCCGGCTCGTGAAAAAGCCCTGGAAACCGATGCGCAGTTGTATCAACGCGTCAGTGCCCAGAGCGACGAAAGTCTGGACCTGGTCCCAAGCAGCCAAGCGGCAAGCTTCGCTTGATCCAGGGCTTGCCCTGAATCAGTGAGATCACTGAAAGCCCCGCCCACGCAGCGGGGTTTTCAGTTTTGAATCAGAAGTGTCTGAACACTCCGTTACAAACCCGACGGTATACGTCTTCATCGAATCAGCTCCGCTGACCACGGACGCGCCACATTCAGCCGCCACCTTCCCACCGATGCAGCACAAAAAGCAGGAGACATCTTGCAGGAAGGTTGCGAAACCGCGATCCGCTGATGAAGTTTTCGCAGTTACCGTGCGTCAGCCGAAGATACTGACGCGCGAAGGGTGATTCAGGACCGGGCTTTCTCGATCAACTCAATGTATTCCTCGGCATTGCGCTGATCCTTGATCAGTGTGATGAAGTCGTTGCCGTGCTCGTCCTTGCCGTCCAGGTCGTAGCCGGCTTCTTTGAAAAACACCAGAAAGCGCTCGAAATCGTCGACACGCAGACCGCGGTAGGCCTTGATCAGCTTGTGCAGCGAAGGGGAAGTGGCATCGACCGGCTCGAAATCCAGGAAGAGTTTGATCTGGGCGTCGCCGATTTCATCGCCAATCACCTGCTTCTTATCTTTACGCATTGCTGACTCCAACTGACTTGCGGGGACATTTCACGGGCGGGCAGTTTACCCCCCGCCCGGCCGCGTGCTCAACGCGCGCGTACGCTACCGGTGTGCAGATCGGCCCAGACGTGGCCATTGGCGTAGCTGAGAAACTGGCAGTAAACCTTCTCGTTGCGCAGCAGATCCACCAATACGCGATATTGCGTTGCAGGGTAATAAAGCGTCAGCGTCCGGGATGGCTCGTCATAGGCCGGCTTCTTCAGGCTTTTGCTTTCACCGTCGAAATGGATCAGCACCTGAGAAATGGTTGCGCCCTTGTTCATCGTTTTGCCTTTCAGACGCAGCACCAGCGGCGACGTCACCGGGATTGGCGTCTGATTGGATTGGCGCTGACTCCCGGCCACGACTGAATACTCCGTGACCTGCAGCAATTGCTGCTGCTCGGGCTCACCTTCGCGCACCGACAGCTCGTCAGGCGGCAGATATTGAGCATGCATGGGTTCTGCGAGGGCGGGAAGTGGCAGGATCAAGAGCAACAGCAACGCAGTCTTGCTACGAAACGATAACGTCATGGGCGCCTCCCGAAAAAGTGGCAAGCACTCTAACATGGGCGAAACCGGGACCTGTGGGCGTGAGCCAACTGTCTTTAACGCCCCTTCGATCAACGGCGTAATACCTGACGCCTTCCCGGCTAAAGCCGGTCCTACGAAAAACCTGCAGCGTTTGTAGGACCGGCTTCGGCCGGGAAGAGGCCGGTGCATGCCGTGCAGATGCAGTGTCTGGAATTCAGTCTTCGCGGGCAAGCGCGCTCCTACAGGATTCGTGTCAGGGAGGAGAATCGCGAATGCCCGGAGATCCCTGTGGGAGTGAGCTTGCTCACGATGAGGCCGATATGTTCGCCGGAGAGTTATCGCCTGCTCGACACACACCAGGCAACCCCACAAATCCCTTGCAGGAGCGCGCTTGCCCGCGATCTGGCGCGTAGCGGCAGCAGAATCGGACGGGTATGTCAGGCAGACTGCATGGCCGGGCTTTACGACGACTCCTTCGCCGATCGCAGGACAAGCCACGCTCCTACGGGTAGTGCATCAAGCCTTCGCGGACAAGCTCGCTCACAGGTTTTGTGCTTGACCCAATACCAGGCGACGCCGCAGAAATCGTGTAGGAGTGAGCTTGCTCGCGATAATCCGCCAGACGATACGAGTGTGCCGGATGTACCAACGCCATCGCGAGCAAGCTCGCTCCTACAGAAAAGGCAAACGCTGCTTACATGCCTTTGACGGCGTAGATCCCGGCCGCGTTGCGCCAGTAACCTTTGTAGTCCATGCCGTAGCCGAAGATGTAGCGGTCGATGCATGGCGAGCCGACAAAATCAGCCTTCAGATCAGGGCGCGCCTTGCGGTCGTGATCCTTGTCGATCAACACGGCGGTGTGCACAGCGCGGGCGCCGGCGTGTTTGCAGAAGTCGATGATCGCGCCCAGGGTGTGACCTTCGTCGAGAATGTCGTCGATGATCAGCACGTCGCGATCAATGAAGGACACTTCAGGCTTGGCCTTCCAGAACAGCTCGCCGCCGCTGGTCTCGTTGCGATAACGCGTGGCGTGCAGGTAGGACGCTTCCAGCGGGAAGTTCAGATGCGTCAGCAATTTGCCAGCGAAAATCAGACCGCCGTTCATCACGCAGAAGACGACCGGATTGCGGTCGGCCAGCACACTGTTGATTTGCTCACCAACGCGAGCGATGGACGCCTCGACTTCGTCGTTCGTGTACAGGCAGTCAGCCTCGTGCATGACTTGACGGATATGCTCGAGATCAGCGGACATGACGCTCTCCAGGGGGCAGTGTAAGGAAAAGCGGGCAAAGGTACGCATGAGCCAAGTCCAGGGCAAGCTTTTCTGGACTAACGTTGCACAAGCGTCCCATTAATGTACGAAACCCGAAACTGACCAAAGGGCGGCTCCCCTCTCATCACGGGCCGTGCCGGGGCCTCGATGAGACGGAAGCAGACCCTGAGACAAGTTACAGCTGAATAGATTAATCTAAGCCGTTTTTTTTGCCCGCCCGCTGGAGCCTTCCCCTTATGCCCATTCGTGAGATCCGCCACCCGCTGATCCGTCACAAGCTCGGCCTTATGCGCCGTGCCGATATCAGCACCAAGAACTTTCGTGAACTGGCTCAGGAAGTCGGCGCATTGCTGACCTACGAAGCGACCAAGGACCTGCCGCTGGAAACCTACGACATTCAGGGTTGGGCCGGCACCGTTCAGGTCGAAAAGATCGCAGGCAAGAAAATCACCGTCGTGCCGATTCTGCGCGCGGGCATTGGCATGCTGGAAGGCGTGCTCAGTCTGATCCCTGGCGCCAAGGTCAGTGCAGTGGGCGTCGCACGCAACGAGGAAACCCTCGAAGCGCACACTTATCTGGAAAAGCTTGCGCCTGAGATCGACCAGCGCCTGGCGCTGATCATCGACCCGATGCTGGCGACCGGCGGATCGATGGTTGCCACCATCGATCTGTTGAAAAAAGCCGGCTGCCGCGATATCCGCGCCATGGTCCTGGTCGCCGCGCCGGAAGGCATTGCCATCGTCGAGAAGGCCCATCCCGACGTGAACATTTACACCGCCTCCATCGATCAACGCCTCAACGAACACGGTTACATCATTCCGGGTCTGGGCGATGCCGGCGACAAGATTTTCGGCACCAAGCAAAAGGACGCCTGATGAAGCAGGATGAGTTCAACGATCCACTGTGGCGGACCGTACTGTCGGGCGCCCAAATGCTGTTCGTGGCGTTCGGCGCGCTGGTGCTGATGCCGCTGATCACAGGGCTCGATCCCAACGTCGCGCTGTTCACCGCAGGCCTTGGCACGCTGTGCTTTCAACTGGTGACTGGTCGTCAGGTGCCCGTGTTTCTGGCGTCGAGCTTCGCGTTCATCACCCCGATCATTCTTGCCAAGGGCCAGTTCGGTCTGGCAGCGACCATGGGCGGCGTGATGGCGGCCGGTTTCGTCTACACGTTCCTGGGGCTGGCGGTAAAAATCAAAGGGACGGGGTTCATCGATCGCCTGCTGCCGCCGGTGGTCATTGGCCCGGTGGTTATCTCGATCGGCCTGGCGATGGCGCCCATTGCCGCCAACATGGCCATGGGCCGTACTGGCGATGGCGCCGCCGAGCTGATTCCGTACCACACTGCGATCATCATCTCGATGGCTGCGCTGCTGACGACTTTGATCGTCGCGGTGTTCGGCAAAGGCATTTTCCGGCTGGTGCCGATCATTTCGGGCGTGCTGGTGGGCTTTGCGCTGTCGTTCTACTTCGGTGTGGTGGATGTGGCGAAAATCGCCGCGGCGCCCTGGCTGGACGTCCCGCACTTCACGGCGCCTGAGTTCAACTGGCAAGCGATCCTGTTCATCGTTCCGGTGGCGCTGGCGCCGGCCATCGAGCACATCGGTGGCGTGATCGCCGTGGGCAGCGTGACCGGCCGGGACTACCTGAAGAAACCCGGTCTGCATCGCACCCTGCTCGGCGACGGTATCGCAACGACGGTCGCCGGTGCGTTCGGCGGCCCGCCCAACACGACGTACGCCGAAGTGACGGGCGCGGTGATGCTGACCAAGAACTACAACCCGAAAATCATGACCTGGGCGGCAATCTTCGCCATCTCCCTGGCGTTCATCGGCAAGTTCGGAGCTCTGCTACAGAGTATTCCGGTGCCGGTCATGGGCGGGATTCTGTGCCTGCTGTTCGGCTCCATCGCAGCGGTCGGCATGAACACGCTGATCCGCCACAAGGTCGACCTGGCCGAAGCGCGCAATCTAGTGATCGTGTCGGTGACACTGGTGTTCGGCATCGGCGGCGTGCTGATCGGCACCGGCAACGGCCCCGACGATTTCGGCATGAAAGGCATCGCGCTGTGCGCCGTCACGGCGATCCTGCTGAACCTGATTCTGCCGGGTAACGATGGCTGGAAGAACAAGCATCTGGATGACCAGTTGCCGTAGCGTCTGCCGGCAAATGAAAAACGGCGCGCCATTCACTGGCGCGCCGTTTTTTTATGCCCGATTGTTGCCCACCGCGGCACTAGGCTTGCTCATCGCGAGCCCGCGCACTGCCTGCACGCAAGCCTAGACAATCATCGCCGGCGCCCGCTCGCACAACGTATTCAGAGCCTTGGCCCAGTTCGGGTCGTCGTTGAGGCAAGGGATCAGCACCAGCTCCTCGCCTCCGGCCTCCTTGAACTGTTCGGCGCCGCGATCGCCGATCTCTTCCAGCGTTTCGATGCAGTCAGCCACGAACGCCGGGCACATCACCAGCAGCTTCTTCACGCCCTGCCCAGCCAACTCGGCCAGGTGCGCCTCGGTGTAAGGTTCGATCCACTTTGCCCGGCCCAGGCGCGATTGAAACGACACCGACCATTTGCCGTCCGGGATGCCCATTCGCTTGGCGAACTCGGCTGACGAACGCATGCACTGCGCGCGATAGCAGACTGCGAGAACCTCGGGTGTCGCGTTCTCACAGCAGTTGCCGTTCTTGAAACAGTGACTGCCCGTCGGGTCGAGTTTGGTAATGTGCCGCTCGGGCAGGCCATGAAAGCTCAGCAGCAAATGATCGTAGTCCTGCGTCAGGTGCGGCCTCACGCTTTCGACCAGCGCATCGAGGTACTCGGGCTGATTGAAAAACGGCGGCAAGAGCGCGAGTTCGAAATCGAGTTTCTGCTCGCGAATGACTCGCCGTGCTTCCTCGACCACGGTCGTGACCGTGCTGTCCGCGAACTGGGGATAGAGCGGTGCAAGGGTGACTTTCCTGATGCCCTGCGCGGCCAGCCGGGTCAGCACAGTGCCGATCGATGGCTCGCCGTAACGCATGGCCAGCTCGACCGGGCCCTGGGTCCACTCCCGGGTCATCGCCTGTTGCAGGCGCTTGCTCAGCACCACCAGCGGCGAGCCCTCTTCCCACCAGATCGAAGCGTAAGCGTGAGCCGACTGCTCCGGACGTTTGATGAGAATCAGCGAGACGAGCAAGCGACGCACCGGCCACGGCAAATCGATCACATAAGGGTCCATCAGGAACTGATTGAGATAGCGACGCACATCGGCGACTTCGGTAGACGCAGGAGAACCCAGATTTACCAGCAATAATGCGTGATCGGTCATGCAACACCTTGATGTCAGTGGCGGCCTGAAAGTTGTTCGAGGGCCGCGCGCAGATCGGTGAATCGGAAAGTGAAACTTGCTTCTTGCAGGCGACCGGGGCGGGCACGCTGGCCGCCCAGGAGCAGAATCGACAACTCGCCCAGCAGCAGGCGTAACGCAACCGCGGGCATAGGCATGAAGGCCGGGCGGTGCAGAATAGCGGCCAATGTCTTGGCGAAATCGCGATTGCGCACCGGTGATGGCGCACAGGCATTATAAGGACCTTGAGCGTCGTCCCGGTTCAACAGAAAATCAATCGCCGCGATTTGATCGTCGATATGAACCCACGGCATCCATTGCCGTCCGTTCCCGATCGGGCCGCCCATGCCCATTTTGAACGGCGGCAGCAGCCGCTGCAGCATGCCGCCCTCGCCAGCCAGGACCAGACCGGTGCGCAGCAGGACGACGCGAATGCCCAGCGCTTCGGCACGCTGAGCGGTTTCTTCCCAGGCAATGCACAGCCGGCTGGCGAAATCCTCGCTGACCGGCGCGCACGTTTCGTCCAGCTCGCGTTCGCCCCCATCGCCGTACCAGCCCACCGCCGAACCGGAAATCAGCACCGCAGGTTTCTGTTCACGCCGCTCAAGCCAGGTCACGAGTTGTTCGGTCAACGTGATCCGGCTGTCCCAAAGAAGCATTTTGCGTTTGCGGGTCCAGGGCCGGTCGGCGATCGGCGCGCCCGCCAGATTGACCACGGCATCGACCTGCTGTGCGCCCATATCGTCCGGATGGGCAATGCCCCGCACACCAGCCCCGCACAGCCTTGGCACCTCATCGGGCCTGCGGCTCCACACCGTCAATTGGTGGCCCAGATCGAGCCAGTGTCGACACAGACGACGACCTATCAACCCTGTACCGCCGGTCAGCAAGATGTGCATGAGTGAGTTCCTCGCGTGGCGTTCGTCGCAAATCAGTAGTCTATTTCTTCACAAACAACGCGCTTGTGAACGAAGCGAACAGTTGAACCATAGGCCACGCTATAGAGAACGGTCTTGCTGACGCGGTTCGATTTATCCGTTCGGAGGGTTGAACGATTCGGGTGAAGCGTCAGACTCAACATTGAGGCTTGAGCAAGGCCATCGTCCTGAACGTCGAAGGACGACAAGTTATACCGAAAAACAGCATTGTACAGGTTTTAACTACGGCGTAGTCTGTGCAGACAAGGTAACGAGGCCCCTATGACTGTACCTATCGCAATCATCGGTACCGGTATCGCCGGACTCTCTGCTGCCCGCGCATTGCAAGCCGCCGGGCATGCCATCCACCTTTTCGACAAGAGCCGCGGCAGCGGCGGAAGAATGTCCAGCAAGCGCAGCGATGCAGGCGCGCTGGACATGGGCGCGCAGTACTTCACCGCACGCGATCGCCGCTTCGCCGCCGCCGTTCAGCAGTGGCAGGCGCAAGGCCATGTCGCCGAATGGGCACCGGTGCTCTACAACTATCACGGCGCAAAACTGAGCCTGTCGCCCGACGAGCAAGTGCGCTGGGTAGGCACGCCGCGCATGAGCGCAATCACGCGGGCCATGCTCGGCGACATGCCGGTCACGTTTTCCTGCCGCATCACTGAAGTCTTTCATGGCGAGCAACACTGGAACCTGCAGGATGCCGATGGCCGCAGCCACGGCCCGTTCAGCCAGGTAGTGATTGCCATTCCAGCCCCCCAAGCCACCACGCTGTTGGCTGCCGCGCCAAAGCTGGCAAGCGTGGTGGCCGGTGTGAAGATGGAGCCGACATGGGCGGTCGCGCTCGCGTTTGAGACGCCACTGGATACCCCGCTCGAAGGCTGTTTCGTGCAGGACAGCCCGATCGACTGGCTCGCCCGAAATCGCAGCAAACCGGGGCGCGACAGTAAGCTGGACACTTGGGTTCTACATGCGACCAGCGCCTGGAGCCGTCAGCATCTGGACATGCCCAAAGAAGAGGTCATCGACCATCTGCACGGCGCGTTCGCCGAGCTGATCAACTGCGCGGTCCCTGCCCCGGCCTTCACAATGGCTCACCGCTGGCTCTACGCACGACCTGCCGGAGGACGCGAAGTCGGCGCGCTGTCCGATCCTGATCTGGGCCTTTATGTGTGTGGCGACTGGTGCTTGTCGGGCCGCGTCGAAGGCGCATGGCTCAGCGGACAGGAAGCGGCCCGTCGTTTGCTTGAACACCTGAAGTGAATCGCCTGAATCCGCAAAAGCTGCTGCTGTCGAAATGGACAGCAGCGCATCCCCAGAAACGCGAAAAGCATTTCCTGGTCACTGATCTGTTCCGTGACGATGACGGCACCGTGCTAGAGATCGAACTGCAGGCCGTGCTGACCAAACGCAGTGAGCGAATGGCATGGCAGGCGCTGACCGATGACCAATGCTGGCGAATCGGATGGAAGTGATCGCGACCTTGTACAAATGATTTGACTTGTATAACGGCAAACCTATGATGGACAAATATTGTACAGGCATTACTTTCTGTACAAGTCGCTTATCGAGGTCTTGCCATGTCTGCCGTATCCGATCCATTACCGGAAGATGCATCCAAGCCCAAGCTCGGCGTCAGTGCCTGCCTGATGGGCGTCGAAGTCCGGTATAACGGCGGGCATAAAGAATCCCACCTGCTGACCCGCGCGCTCAGTGAACACTTCGACTTCGTTCCTGCGTGCCCTGAAGTCGCCATCGGTATGGGCATCCCCCGCGAAGCGATTCGGCTGGTCGGCGATCCGGAAAACCCGCAGGCCGTTGGCACCGTTCACACCGACATGAATGTCACCCAGGCGCTGGCCGACTACGGCGAGCACATGGCCCAGGAAATGGACGATATCTGCGGCTACATCTTCATGCAGAAATCGCCGTCCTGCGGCCTCGAGAGGGTCAAGGTCTACCGAGACAACGGTGCGCCTTTCGACGCAGGTGGACGCGGTATCTACGCTCAGGCGTTTTGCGCCCGACATCCGGATCTGCCGGTCGAGGAAGATGGCCGACTCAACGACCCGGTGCTGCGCGAAAACTTCATAACGCGTGTGTTCGCCTATTCCGCCTGGCAACAGGTGCTCAAAGGCGGTATCACGCGACGCGCGCTCACCGAATTTCACTCGCGCTACAAGTATCAGCTCATGGCCAACGACCCTATCCAGTACAAAGTGCTGGGCAACCTGTTGGGCAACATGGGCCGTAACGATCCCTGCGAAATCGCCCCGCGTTATTTTTCTCAGTTGATGGCCGCCCTGAAGAAGCCTGCTACGCGCCGCACTCATACCAACGTGTTGCAGCATTTGTGCGGGTACCTGCGCCAGACCATCAGCGCCTCCGACAAGAAAGAGATCCAGGGCGTCATCAACCAGTACCACCAGGGCATCGTCCCTCTGGTCGTACCGCTGACACTGCTCAAGCACCATTTCCGTCAACACCCGGACCCTTACATCGCGCTACAGGTTTACCTGCAACCGCATCCGGAAAACCTAAGCCTGCGCAACGCGATCTGAGACACATGAAAAACAACCACTTGGAAGTACTGGACAATGATCCGCAGGCGTACGCCAGCGCGCTCGAAGAAGGCTGGTTGCCGATTCGCGAAGTGGCGCGCCTGACCGGCGTCAATGCCGTCACCCTGCGCGCGTGGGAGCGACGCTACGGGCTGATCGTGCCTCATCGCACGCCAAAGGGGCATCGGCTATACAGCACCGCACACGTGGATCGTGTGCTGGCGATCCTCACCTGGCTCAATCGCGGCGTATCGGTCAGTCAGGTCAAGCAACTCATTGACGAGAAAGAAGCGCCGCCGCCCCATCCGGAAAACGATTGGGATCAGCTGCGTCAGAGTTTGCAGGACGCCATCACAGCGCTCGCAGAGCGTCGGCTGGACGACACGCTGAACCGCGCGATGTCGCTGTATCCGCCGCGCACGCTGTGTGAGCAGCTGTTATTGCCGCTGCTCGCTTCGCTCGAACAACGCTGGCAGGGCCAGTTCGGCGCACAGCTGGAACGCGTGTTTTTCCATTCCTGGCTGCGCAGCAAATTCGGCGCCCGGCTTTACCACAACAACCGGCAAGTCAATGGCGCGCCGTTACTGCTGATCAACCAGTCCGATCTGCCGCTGGAGCCTCACGTATGGCTGACCGCTTGGCTGTTGAGCAGCACCGATTGCCCCGTGGAGGTCTTCGACTGGCCGCTGCCTGCCGGTGAACTGGCCCTCGCCTGCGAGTACCTCAAGCCGCGCGCGGTGCTGCTGTATTCGAGCAAGTCGCTGAATGTGGCGCAGTTGCCTCGCCTGCTTCAGAACATCGAGTGCCCGAAGTTGATCCTTGGCCCGACGGTGCGCATCCATTCGGCCGACTTATCCGTATCTGCCAGTGAGATCGCCGGACTGACGCTCGCTGAAGACCCGTTGACCGCCCAGACCGCACTGCAGCATCTCGGGCTCATCTAGGACATGACCATGCAATTGATATGGCTGCGCAGTGATTTGCGCGTACACGACAATACTGCCTTGAGCGCGGCCATGGAATCGGGCCCGACGCTGGCCGTGTACATGATCAGTCCAGCCCAGTGGCTACGCCATGACGATGCAGCCTGCAAGGTGGATTTCTGGCTGCGCAACCTCGTGGAACTCGAAAAGGCGCTGGCTGCGCTCAACGTGCCGCTGGTGATCGTTCATGCCGACACCTGGCAGCACGCGCCTAAAACGCTGCTCGATGTGTGCAGGCAACACGGGATCGAGCAAGTCCATGTCAACGATGAATACGGCGTCAATGAGACCGGGCGCGACCGCAAGGTCGAAGCCGAGCTGGACAAGCACGGCATCGGTTTCAGGCGTCATCTCGATCAGCTGTTTTTCCAGCCCGGCAGCGTGCTGACCAAAAGCGGCAACTACTTCAAGGTCTTCACCCAGTTTCGCAAGGTGTGCTACGGGCGCCTGCACTACTCCATGCCTGCGCTCGTACGCCTGCCGAAAGCGCAGCAGGCGGTCTCGGTCAAAAGCGACGAGATTCCAACGCACGTGAAGGGATTCGCTACCCCGCCCGATTCATTGCGCAAACTGTGGCCGGCAGGCGAGGATGAAGCCCGCAAGCGCCTGGAACAGTTCACGGATGAGCAGGTGCATTACTATCAGGACGAGCGCGATTTTCCAGCCAAACCGGGCACCAGCCAGCTGTCTGCCTACCTGGCCGCTGGCGTCGTGTCACCCCGTCAATGCCTGCACGCGGCATTGCGCAGCAACAACGGCGAGTTCGAAAGCGGAAACACCGGTTCAGTGACCTGGATCAACGAGCTGATCTGGCGCGAGTTCTATAAACACGTGCTGGTGGGTTTTCCACGCGTTTCCCGCCATCGCGCATTCCGTCCGGAAACCGAGGCGTTGAACTGGCGTCAGGCGCCCAAGGATCTGGAGGCCTGGCAGCAAGGTCGGACGGGGTTGCCGATTGTCGATGCCGCCATGCGCCAATTACTCGAAACCGGCTGGATGCATAACCGCTTGCGCATGGTGGTGGCGATGTTCCTGACCAAAAACCTGTTGATCGACTGGCGCGAAGGTGAGCGCTTTTTCATGCAGCACCTGATCGACGGCGATTTGGCGGCCAACAATGGCGGTTGGCAGTGGAGTTCGTCGACCGGCACCGATTCCTCGCCCTACTTCCGGATCTTCAATGCCATCAGCCAGTCCGAACGGTTCGATCCCAACGGCCACTTCATCAAAACCTGGATTCCGGAGCTTGCAGAGCTGAACAAGCGCGACATTCATAACCCGGCATCGCTGGGCGGATTATTCGGCGTGGAAGGCTATCCAGCGCCGATCGTCGACTTGAAGTCGAGCCGCGAGCGAGCACTTCAGGCCTTCAAATCACTGCCGCATCGACAAGCAGAGACTCATGACCATGAGTGAATTCCTGCGCGACTATGCCCGACGCTTCGCCGCGTTGAACAAAGACAACCTTGAGCGCCTGGGCGAACTGTACGCGGACGATATCGCGTTCGCCGACCCCATGCGCAAGGCCCAGGGCCTGGCAGAAGTGCGCCGGTATTTCGCCGAGCTCTACGCCAACGTCAGTGATCTGCAGTTTGAATTCCACGCCTTCGACCAGGTGCGCGAAGGCAAGGGCTATCTGCGCTGGACCAGGACCTACTGCCATCCTCGCCTGAACCAGGGCGAACCGATTGCCGTCCAGGGTTGCTCGCATCTGTTGTGGGCAGAAAACAAAGTCTTTCAGCACCGCGACTTCTTCGACGCAGGCGCGTTGCTGTATGAACACGTGCCCGTCATGGGCCGCATGATTCGCTGGCTTAAACGGAGGCTGGCTTGAAACTCGTGCCTGGCTGGCAGGCGCCAGAGGCACACGGCATTGACGTTGGCCGATAAGCAGCTGAAGGTCGGGCCTCGGCGGGGCCTGACTCATGACGGCCTCGTAGTAATTTCGTTGACAGCCACGTCCGTCAGACTGACCACCGGTCTGCTGTGCGCTGCTTTACACTGCCGCCCATGACTGCCATCCCCGTGCTTCAAATCCCTGCCGATCCTGTCGTCACCTGCTCAACCTGCGCGGCGTGCTGCTGCCAGCTTGAAGTGATGCTGATCACCGACACCGGTGTTCCCGAGCGTTTCATCGACACTGACGATTGGGGCGGTGAAGTGATGCTGCGCCTGGACGATGGCTGGTGCGCCGCGCTCGATCGCGACACGATGATGTGCACGATTTACGACAGACGTCCGTTGATCTGCAGAGAATTCGAGATGGGTGCGCCCGAGTGCATCACGGAGCGGGAAGGGATTGCGACGGCGTATCTGTGAGTGTCACGGATCCGCCATTGTTGCAGGCATTGTAGGAGTGAGTTCGCTCACGAAGGCTGACGCGCAGACGCTGCATCCTTTGCGGATGCACCCGCGTCAGCCGACGGACTCCCACAGCTCGACGAGCCGCAGCGATAAATCGCTTAGAACGGCATCGTGTAGTGAATGGCGTAGCTTTCGATACCGTCGTTGTTGGTGGTCATGCCGCCATTGGAGTAGTGAGTGGCACGCAGGCCGACTTCATGTCCACCGGCGAAGCGCAGACCGAAGCCCAGGCGGTCTTCGAACTGGAACGCGCTGCCCAGTTTATTGCCTTCGACTTCCGTGCGCTGGAATACAGCAGCACCGATACCAGCCTCGATGTATGGCTTGACGCTATCGCCGGCAAATTCGTAAACGAAGACAGGCGAGAACGACAGGCTGTTGTTGCTCGAGTTTTTGTCGCCTTCCCAATAGGTGTATGCACCGCTCCAGTAACCGGTCAGACGACCGACGCCGGTTTGCCACCAGCTCTTATCCCAATCAAATTGCGCGCCCAAGCGATACGTCATGGTCGATTCGCCGGTCTGCCCCACCGAAAACTCAACCCCATCAGCTTGTGCGATTGCACTTTGCCCCGTTAAAGCGGCCGCAATCGCAGCCAAACAAAACAGTCGCTTCATCTGAAACATCCCATTTTCGAGTGCAGTTAGAAAAATTTTTATATCAACAGACGTGCTGTAGAAATCCGGCGCTGAACATTAGTTCAGCGGCAAACAGTGCTATTCACGTTTTTTTCACGAAACGAAGCTTCGCACACTGTCAGATTTTTTCCAGAGCAACGGTAGGATGTTTCTGAAATTTTCTGGATCACCGCTCGTCCAGAATTGGGTGGGATGACTTGTTCCGGTGGCCAGAAGGTCTCGCTGACCGAGCAAACGCTGCAGTTGGCGGGCAACAGCAGCGCCGGTGTCGATCAGCGATATGGACGGCGGAATCATCTCGCGCAGCAGCGGCTTAAGGAATGGATAGTGGGTGCAACCGAGAATGATCGTGTCGCAGCCACCAACCAGCAAAGGCTCGACGTAGCTGTGCAGCAGTTGCCGGATGTGCGCGCTGGCGAGGTCTCCGGTCTCGATCAGTTCGACCAGGCCGGGGCACGGTTGAGTGATGACCTGCACGTCCGCTGCGAACCGATCAAGGAGCGCGGCAAACTTTGCGCTTTGCAAAGTGCCGGTCGTCGCCAGCACACCGACCACGCCGCTGCGGGTGGCTGCGGCGGCGGGTTTGACCGCGGGCTCCATGCCCACGATCGGCCAGTCCGGGTAGCGCTCGCGCAGGTCCGCAACGCCTGCGACCGTTGCGGTGTTGCAGGCCAAAACCAACGCCTTGGCGCCCTTCTCGCGAAAGAACTCGGCGATCGCCACACAGCGGCGACGAATGAACTCAGGGGTTTTCTCGCCATACGGAATGTGCCCGCAATCGGCGACGTAGAGCAGCGATTCGCTCGGCAACAACTGATGGATTTCGCCCAGCACCGACAGGCCGCCGACGCCTGAGTCGAACACGCCTACCGGGGCGTCGCTGTCTCTGTTCATACGCGACCGTTCATTGGCGAGCGCTGCCGCAGACGCTGCAGCCCGGATCGCGTTTGACTTTAAGCTCACGGAATCGAGTGCTTAGGGCATCGATCAGCAACAGCCGGCCGACCAGCGGCTCGCCAAATTCGGCCAGCACCTTCAGGGCCTCAAGCGCTTGCAGGCTGCCGACCAATCCGACCAGCGGCCCAATCACGCCGGCCTCGCTGCAGGTGAGTTCACTTTCGCTGCCGTGCCCGTACAGGCAGTGGTAGCACGGGCTCTCGGCGCGACGCGGATCAAATACCGACAGCTGCCCTTCGAGGCGAATGGCGGCGCCGCTCACCAGAGGCCTGCCTGCCGCCACGCATGCAGCGTTGACGGCCTCGCGCGTTGAAAAGTTGTCGGAACAATCGAGCACCACATCAACGGCCTCAACGGTAGCTGCGAGCGAATCCGAATCCAGGGCGGCGCGATGAGCGACCAGTCGGACCTGCGGATTGATCGCCGTCAGCCGGCTCATGGCTGAATCGACTTTGCTCTGACCGACGCTCTGAGTGTCATGGATGATCTGGCGTTGCAGATTGGTCAGATCGACGCTGTCGAAATCCGCCAGATGCAGTTCGCCGACGCCGGCAGCGGCCAGGTACAGCGCCACCGGCGAACCGAGTCCGCCCATGCCGACGATCAGCGCGCGGCTCTGTTTGAGGCGCAACTGACCGTCGATATCCACCTGCTGCAAGAGAATCTGCCGGCTGTAGCGCAGCAGCTCGTCGTCAGTCAGCACGGCACGCGCCCGAAGGTAATGCGTTCATGTTCCCCCAGATCCCGACGTGTCTGGATCTGCTCGAAACCGTGGCTGTGCAGAAGATCGCGTACCGCCGGGCCCTGATCGTAGCCATGTTCCAGCAGCAACCAGCCCCCCGCTTCCAGATGCTCTGGCGCCTGCGAGACGATCAGCCGCAGATCGTCCAGGCCGTCCGTGCCGGACACCAGCGCGCTGCTGGGCTCGAAACGCACATCGCCTTCGACCAGATGCGGGTCATTGGAGGCTATATAAGGAGGGTTGCTCAGGATCAGGTCGAACCGCTGACCTTGTACGGCGCTGAACCAATGGCTGCTCAGCACAGTGGCGTTGTCCAGATGCAGACGCTGGCGATTTCGCTCTGCCAGCTCGACGGCTTCATCCACCCGATCCACCGCTGTGACAGACCACTGCGGACGATCCTTGGCCAGCGACAGCGCGATGGCGCCGGTGCCGGTGCCCAGATCGAGCAAGCGATGCGGGATCGGGCCAGGCAGTAACTCCAATGCAGTTTCCACCAGCATTTCGGTTTCCGGACGTGGAATCAATGTGTGCGTTGCGACTTCAAGATCGATGTTCCAGAAGCCCTGCTGACCCAGGATGTAGGCCACTGGCTCACCGGTTCGTCGGCGTTGCAGATAGCCGTCGAACGTCTGCGCCGCCTCGGTGCTGACGATACGCTCGGGCCAGGTGTGCAGGAAACTGCGCGGCTTGCCCAGGGCAGCCGCCAGCAGCAGTTCGACATCCAGACGCGCTGTCGGAGAGTCCGGCAGTTCGGCGCTTCTTAACAAGCTGGCGATGATGGTCATTTACTCACCCAGTGCCGCAAGTTGATCTGCCTGATACTCGGCAAGTAACGGCTCTATCACTGCATCGACTCCACCGGCCAAAACTTCATCCAGCGAGTACAGCGTCAGATTAACGCGATGGTCCGTCACTCGTCCCTGTGGAAAATTGTACGTGCGAATGCGTTCGGAACGATCGCCTGAACCTACCAGCAATTTGCGCTCACTGGCGATGGCATTGGCGGCGGCTGCCGTCTGCTGGTCGTTAAGCTTGGCCGACAGCCAGGCCATCGCTCGGGCGCGGTTCTTGTGTTGAGAGCGCTCTTCCTGACACTCCACCACGATACCGGTGGGCAAGTGCGTGATGCGGATTGCCGAGTCGGTCTTATTGACGTGCTGACCACCCGCACCCGACGAGCGATAGGTGTCGACGCGCAGGTCGGCGGGATTGATCTCGATCGCCTGCTGCTCATCGGGCTCAGGCAGCACCGCCACGGTACAGGCCGAGGTGTGAATACGGCCCTGGGATTCGGTTTCCGGCACACGCTGCACGCGATGCGCGCCGGATTCGAACTTCAGCTTGCCGTAGACGTTGTCGCCCTCGACCCGAGCGATGACTTCCTTGAAGCCGCCATGCTCGCCTTCGTTCTCGGAAAGAATCTTTACCCGCCAGCCGCGACGCTCGGCATACCGCGAATACATGCGGAACAGGTCGCCCGAAAAAATGGCCGCTTCGTCGCCGCCGGTGCCGGCGCGGATTTCCAGAAACACGTTACGACCGTCGTTCGGGTCCTTGGGCAACAGCATCTTTTGCAGTTCGCCTTCGAGCACCAGCAACTGATCCTTGGCCTCGCGCACTTCTTCGACGGCCATTTCACGCATGTCAGGATCGCTGTCCTTGAGCAACGCCTGAGCGCCCTCAAGATCGCTCTGCACTTTTTGCAGTTGCTTGTACGCCTGGATCACTGGCTCGACTTCCGCATACTCGCGAGAGTAAGCACGGAACCTGGTCTGATCGGAAATGACTTCCGCATCACCCAGCAGCGCGGTCAATTCCTCGAAACGGTCGCTGAGCACGTCCAGCTTATTGAGCAGTGAAGCTTTCATTGCGGGGGTTTATCCGTGGAGCCCTCGTTGAGGGCAAAGAGTTCCTGGGCCATGGCCAGCGCATCGACGCGGCCTTCGGCGGACAGCTTTTTCAATTGCACGCTTGGCGCATGCATGAGTTTGTTCGTCAGGCCACGGGCCAGCGCCATCAACACATCCTCGGCATTGCTGCCGTTGGCCAACATGCGCTGGGCCTTCTGCAGTTCTTCGTCACGCAGACGTTCGCTTTGCTGGCGGTAGGCCTTGAGCACATCGACCGCCGCCAGTTCGCGCAGGCGCGACATGAATTCGTCGACACCGAGGTTGACCAGCTCCTCAGCGGCCAAGGCTGCGCCCTGACGACTCTTGAGGTTCTCCGCGACGACTTCATGCAGATCGTCCACGGTATACAGGTAAACGTCGTCCAGTTCGCCGACTTCAGGCTCGATGTCGCGCGGCACGGCGATGTCGACCATGAAAATCGGCTTGTGCTTGCGCAGTTTCAGGGCGCTTTCCACCGCGCCCTTGCCCAGAATAGGCAGCTGGCTGGCAGTGGAACTGATGACGATGTCGCTATTGACCAGTTCGGCCGGAATATCAGCCAACAACACCGCATGCGCGCCGAACTCTTCAGCCAGAATGCTTGCGCGTTCCAGCGTGCGGTTGGCCACCACGATACGCTTGACCCCCAGATCGTGCAGGTGCCGGGCGACCAGCGTAATGGTCTCCCCTGCCCCGATCAGCAATGCCTGACTGCGTTGCAGATCGCTGAAAATCTGCTTGGCCAGACTGACCGCGGCAAATGCCACCGAGACAGGGTTTTCGCCAATGGCAGTGTCGGTCCGCACCTGTTTGGCGGCACTGAACGTCGCCTGAAACAATCGGCCGAGCAAGGGACCGACGGTGCCGGCCTCTCGGGCCACGGCGTAGGCGGATTTCATCTGGCCAAGAATCTGCGGCTCGCCCAGCACCAGCGAATCGAGCCCCGACGCCACGCGCATCATGTGGCGTACGGCCGCGTCGTCTTCATGGACATAGGCGCTGGCGCGCAGCTCATCGATATTGAGATGGTGATAATCGGCCAGCCAGCGCAGCACGACCTCGGCGGTCAGCTGGTCCTGCTCTATATAGAGCTCGCTGCGGTTGCAGGTCGAGAGGATGGCCGCTTCCCGACTTTGAGTCAGGCGGCAGAGCTGCTGCAATGCCTCAACCAGCTGCTCAGGCGTAAATGCCACGCGCTCGCGGACATCCACTGATGCAGTCTTATGGTTGATACCCAGAGCAAGAAAGGCCATTCAAGGTCGCTGATGGTGACGTGAAGCCGGCAATTGTCCTACTTCAATAGATTCAGGACAACCACCGCAAGAGATTCAGAACGTCCGCAAGAGTCTATTGTCCCTATAGTGATCCGCATTACAGCGCTGCGCGTGCGGCAAATTGTCCGGGCGCACGCTGTAGATTGAGGGTCTCTAGATTTCGCGCGGGCTGTGGGTTTGCTCCCTGCCTTGTGTCATGATGCTTCCAAACCGCAGGTAAGCCGCCCTCTCTTCTATATGAATAAATCCTCCGCGTTGTTCTTTGCCCTTGTCGTTCTTGGTGGCTGTCAGTCTACGGCCTCTGTTTCCACGGAGCCCGCTGCTCCGGCGAAAGAAGCGACCCCTGCACCTGAAGCCAAGCCCCGGGTTTACGGCTCGTTCACCCAGGAAACCGTCGTCAGCCTGCTGACCGCCGAGCTGGCCGGGCAACGTAACCGTTTCGACATCGCGCTGGACAACTACGTGACCCAGGCGATCCAGACCCAGGATCCGGGGATCTCCGAGCGCGCTTTCCGCATCGCCGAGTACCTGGGCGCCGATCAGGCTGCCCTGGACACCTCGATGATCTGGGCGAAGAACGATCCGGCCAATCTCGAAGCCCAGCGCGCGGCCGCCATCCAGCTGGCACGCGCAGGACGCTACGACGACTCCATGCGCTACATGGAAAAGGTGTTGCAGGGTCAGGGCGACACGCATTTCGACTTCCTCGCGCTGTCGGCAGCGGAAACCGACTCCAATACGCGCAAGGGCCTGATCGCAAGCTTTGATCGTCTACTGGTCAAGTACCCGAAAAACGGTCAACTGATCTTCGGCAAGGCGCTCCTGTTGCAGCAGGAAGGCGACAGCGCGGCGTCGCTCAAGCTCCTCGAAGACAACCCGCCCGGCGAGGGCGAAGTAGCGCCGATTCTTCTGCACGCCCGGCTGCTGCAAAGCATGAACCGGGGCAAGGAAGCGATTCCTCTGCTGGAAAAAAGCATCAAGAAATACCCTGACGACAAACGCCTGCGCCTGACCTACGCGCGCATGCTGGTCGAACAGAACCGCATGGAAGACGCCAAAGTGCAGTTCTCAAGTCTGGTGCAGCAGTACCCGGACGACGACGAATTGCGCTATTCGCTGGCGCTGGTCTGCCTTGAAAACAAGGCGTGGGACGAAGCCCAGGGTTATCTGGAAGACCTCGTCGCACGCGGCAGTCATGTCGATTCGGCGCATGTGAACCTGGGCCGGATCTACGAAGAACGCAACGACCCGCAGAACGCCCTTGGCGAATACGCGCAGGTGGGACCTGGCAATGACTATCTGCCCGCGCAACTGCGCCAGGCCGATATTCTGATGAGCAATGGCAACACAGCCGAAGCCTCCAAGCGTCTGGCTCAGGCACGTGCCGATCAGCCCGATTACGCGATTCAGCTGTACCTGATCGAAGCCGAGACCCTGACCAACAACAACCAGAGCGATCGTGGCTGGCAGGTGTTGGGGACCGCGCTCAAGCAATACCCGGACGACCTCAACCTGCTGTACACCCGCGCCATGCTGGCCGAAAAACGCAACGATCTCCAGCAGATGGAGGCTGATCTGCGGGCCATTCTCAAGCGCGAGCCTGACAACGCCATGGCGCTGAATGCCTTGGGCTACACGCTTTCCGACCGCACCACGCGGTACGCCGAGGCCAAGGAACTGATCGAACGCGCGCATCAGCTCAATCCGGAAGATCCTGCCGTGCTCGACAGCCTGGGCTGGGTCAATTATCGCCTCGGCAATCTGGACGAGGCCGAACGGCTGCTGCGCGAGGCGCTCGAGCGCTTCCCCGATCACGAAGTCGCCGCACACCTGGGTGAAGTCCTGTGGGCCAAGGGCCAACAGCGCGAAGCACGCAAAATCTGGGGCAAGGCCCTCGAACAGCAACCTGACAGCCCGGTCCTGCGCAGCACCCTCAAACGCCTGACCGGCTCCGAGACTCTTTGAATTTATGTTATTGCGCCACGTAGTCGTATTCAGCCTCATTGCCCTGCTCGCCGGTTGCGCCGGCGTCACTTCCCGCGAAGCCGTGCAAGGTCAGGGCAACGCCAGCCAGTGGCGTGTGAACAAGGAACAGCTGAGCAGCCTGGATGGCTGGCAGATCAACGGTAAAGTCGGCATTCGTGCGCCCAAGGACTCCGGCAGCGGCACGCTGTTCTGGCTGCAACGTCAGGATTACTACGACATTCGCCTTTCGGGTCCGCTGGGCCGTGGCGCGGCCCGCCTGACAGGACGCCCGGGTGCCGTGTCGCTGGAAGTCGCCAATCAGGGCCGCTACGACGCGCCCGATCCCGAGACATTGCTCAAGGATCAACTGGGCTGGCAATTGCCGGTTTCGCATCTGGTCTGGTGGGTTCGCGGCCTGCCGGCGCCTGACAGCAAAAGCCGCCTGACCCTGGACGGCGACAGTCGCTTGTCCGGCCTGGAGCAGGATGGCTGGCAGATCGAATACCTGAGCTATACCGAACAGAACGGCTACACGCTGCCCGAGCGCATGAAACTGCACGGCCAGGATCTGGATGTCACGCTGGTCATCAAGGACTGGCAACCACGCAAACTGGGACAGTGAACATGGCGCACCCCCTGCTCACGCTGCCGGCCCCCGCTAAACTCAATCTCATGCTGCATATCACCGGGCGCCGCCCCGATGGCTATCACGAGCTGCAGACAATTTTTCAGTTTCTCGACTACGGCGATGAACTGAGTTTCGCACTTCGCGAGGACGGAGAGGTCCGTTTGCAGACCGAGATTGCCGACGTGCCTCACGACAGCAATCTCATTGTCAAGGCCGCACGCGCCCTCAAGGAACAATCGGGCTGCACCCTGGGCGTCGACATCTGGCTGAAGAAAATCCTGCCCATGGGCGGCGGCATCGGCGGCGGAAGCTCAGATGCGGCCACTACGCTGCTGGGTCTGAATCACCTCTGGAAGCTGGGGTGGGATGAAGATCGGCTGGCGGCGCTGGGGCTCAGGCTTGGGGCTGACGTCCCGGTTTTCGTCCGTGGATTCGCAGCTTTTGCCGAGGGCGTGGGCGAGATACTGACGCCTGTAACCCCCGAAGAACCGTGGTATCTCGTACTTGTGCCGCAAGTATCTGTAAGTACAGCAGAAATTTTTTCAGATCCACTGTTGACACGTGACACTGCGCCCATTAAAGTGCGCCCCGTTCCCAAGGGAAACAGTCGAAACGACTGCTTACCGGTTGTAGCAAGGCGTTATCCAGATGTACGTAACGCTTTGAATTTGCTAGGTAAATTTACCGAAGCAAAATTAACCGGAACTGGAAGTTGTGTGTTTGGGGCCTTCCCAAACAAAGCTGAAGCTGATAAAGTCTCGGCCCTTCTTACAGAGACCCTTACAGGGTTTGTAGCGAAAGGCAGCAACGTCTCGATGTTGCACCGAAAGTTACAGACACTGCTCTAAGAGAACCGAGTGCCAGGCACTCGAGCAACAGATACAGGGGCGTCGCCAAGCGGTAAGGCAGCAGGTTTTGATCCTGCCATGCGTTGGTTCGAATCCAGCCGCCCCTGCCATTTTCCTATAGTCATCCAGGCATACCCTAAGCCTCCAGGTACTGCGCGTGTCCAAGATGATGGTCTTTACGGGGAACGCCAACCCCGATCTGGCTCGGCGTGTCGTACGTCAGCTGCATATCCCTCTCGGTGACATCTCTGTTGGTAAGTTCTCCGACGGCGAGATTACCGCTGAGATCAATGAAAACGTTCGTGGTAAAGACGTCTTTATTATTCAGCCGACCTGCGCTCCGACCAACGATAACCTGATGGAACTCGTCGTGATGGCTGATGCCTTCCGTCGTTCCTCGGCGACTCGAATCACTGCTGTCATTCCTTACTTTGGTTATGCCCGTCAGGATCGCCGTCCGCGTTCTGCTCGTGTGGCTATAAGCGCTAAAGTGGTTGCGGACATGCTCACCGTCGTCGGTATCGACCGGGTGCTGACCGTTGACCTGCACGCTGACCAGATTCAAGGCTTCTTCGATATTCCGGTAGATAACATCTACGGCTCCCCGGTTCTGGTGGATGACATCGAAGACCAACGCTTCGAAAACCTGATGATCGTTTCCCCGGATATCGGCGGCGTCGTGCGTGCACGTGCGGTTGCCAAGTCCCTGGGCGTCGATCTGGGCATCATCGACAAGCGCCGCGAGAAGGCCAATCACTCCGAAGTGATGCACATCATAGGCGACGTCGAAGGCCGCACCTGTATTCTGGTTGACGACATGGTCGATACCGCCGGCACCCTGTGCCACGCGGCCAAGGCCCTCAAAGAACATGGCGCCGCCAAGGTCTTTGCGTACTGCACACACCCTGTGCTGTCGGGTCGCGCAATCGAGAACATCGAAAATTCCGTGCTGGACGAACTGGTGGTGACCAACACCATTCCGTTGTCCGCAGCAGCACAGGCCTGTGACCGTATCCGCCAGCTGGATATCGCACCGGTTGTAGCAGAAGCGGTTCGCCGCATCAGCAACGAAGAATCGATCAGCGCGATGTTCCGTTAAGGGCCCTGCCCTCTCGAACCATCCGTTGACGAAAAGCGCCCCGCCCCAACAAGCACTGTTGGGGCGGGGCTTTTTTGCCCATCCCGGTTTGGCGCTGGTCGCAAACGCTACCCGACGATGGCTATTTTGGAGATACAAAATGACTGACTTTACTCTGAACGCCCAAGCGCGTACCGACCTGGGGAAAGGTGCGAGCCGCCGCCTGCGTCGTCTCGCCAGCTCTGTTCCTGCCGTTGTTTACGGTGGTGGCAAAGAAGCTATCTCGATCACCATCGAAGCCAAGGAAATCGCCAAGCTGTTCGAAAACGAAGCTGCCTACAGCCACGTTATCGAACTGAGCGTTGACGGTGCCAAGCAGAACGTACTGATCAAGGCCATGCAGCGTCACCCGGCCAAGCAGTTCATCATGCACGCCGACTTCATCCGCGTTGTAGCCGGCCAGAAACTGACCGCTACCGTTCCTGTGCACTTCATCAACGAAGAAGCTCCGGTCAAGAAAGGCGGCGAAATCTCGCACACTACCACTGAACTGGAAGTGTCCTGCCTGCCTAAAGATCTGCCTGAGTTCATCGAAGTTGACCTGGGCGCGCTGGAAATCGGTGACAACGTTCACCTGTCCGACGTTAAAGCACCACAAGGTGTTGAATTCGTCGCTCTGGCACACGGCAAGGACCTGGACATCGCAAACGTCCACGCTCCACGTGTTGTTCAGGACGAAGAAGGCACCGCAGAAGGCGAAGCTGAGTAATCATTACTCGCTAGCCGGTTGAACCCGTGATGATGCCCGGCATCATCACACTCGACCCAAGGAAGAGCCCCTGACGTGACCGCCATCCAACTGATCGTCGGCCTGGGAAATCCAGGCCCCGAATACGAACAGACCCGGCATAACGCAGGGGCTCTTTTCGTTGAGCGTATTGCCAGCGCACAGCGTGTCAATCTGACCGCTGACCGCAAGTATTTCGGTCTGACGGCTAAATTCAGCCATCAAGGCCAGGACGTTCGTCTGCTGATCCCGACGACCTACATGAACCGCAGCGGCCAGTCGGTTGCGGCTCTGGCAGGTTTTTTCCGGATCCCTGCACACGCCATTCTGGTGGCTCACGACGAACTCGACCTGCCTCCGGGCGTCGCCAAACTCAAACTGGGTGGCGGGCACGGCGGGCATAACGGCCTGCGCGACATCATTGCGCAGCTCGGCAACCAGAACGGATTCCATCGTCTGCGGCTTGGCATCGGCCACCCGGGCGATGCCAGTCTGGTCTCCAATTTCGTACTGGGTCGTGCGCCCCGCGCCGAACAGGAAAAACTGGACGCCAGCATCGACTTTGCCCTCGGCGTGCTGCCGGATGTACTCGCTGGCGACTTCGCCAAGGCGATGCGCGTCCTGCACAGCCAGAAGGCCTGACATCACACGAGGGGAAACACCATGGGATTCAATTGCGGCATCGTCGGCCTGCCCAACGTCGGCAAGTCCACCCTGTTCAACGCCCTGACCAAATCCGGTATTGCGGCGGAGAACTTTCCCTTCTGCACCATCGAACCGAACAGCGGCATCGTGGCGATGCCGGATCCACGCCTGCAGGCGCTGGCCGAGATCGTCAATCCGAAGCGCATCCTGCCGACCACGATGGAGTTCGTCGACATCGCGGGTCTGGTAGCCGGTGCTTCCAAAGGTGAAGGCCTGGGCAACAAGTTTCTGGCCAACATCCGTGAAACCGACGCCATTGCTCATGTGGTTCGCTGCTTCGAAGACGAGAACGTGATTCATGTCTCCAACAGCGTCGACCCCAAGCGTGACATCGAGATCATCGACCTGGAGCTGATTTTCGCCGACCTCGACAGCTGCGAGAAACAGCTGCAGAAAGTCGCGCGCAACGCCAAGGGCGGCGACAAGGATGCCGTGGTCCAGAAGGGCCTGCTGGAAAAACTGATCGCTCACTTCACCGAAGGCAAGCCCGCGCGCAGCCTGATGAAGAACATGGGCGCCGATGAGAAAGCCGTGATCAAAGGCTTCCATCTGCTGACCACCAAGCCGGTCATGTACATCGCCAACGTGGCCGAAGACGGGTTTGAAAACAACCCGCATCTGGACGTCGTTCGTGCCATCGCCGAAGAAGAAGGCGCGATGCTGGTTCCGGTCTGCAACAAGATCGAGGCAGAGATCGCCGAGCTCGATGACGGTGAGGAAAAGGACATGTTCCTCGAAGCCCTCGGCCTCGAAGAACCCGGTCTGAACCGCGTCATCCGCGCCGGCTATGAAATGCTTCACCTGCAGACCTATTTCACTGCCGGTGTCGAAGAAGTACGCGCCTGGACCGTGCGCGTGGGTGCAACCGCGCCGCAAGCGGCGGGCGTGATTCACACCGACTTCGAGAAAGGCTTCATCCGCGCCGAATGCATCGCCTACAACGACTTCATCCAGTACAAGGGTGAAGCCGGTGCCAAGGAAGCAGGCAAATGGCGTCTGGAAGGCAAGGACTACATCGTCAAGGACGGCGACGTGCTGCACTTCCGTTTCAACGTTTGATTTATCGCGGCAACGTCCGCGCCCCTGCTGAACGACAAGGCCCCCGCATCAACGGATGCGGGGGCCTTTTTTATGGCTGCTTTGTGAGGCGAGCCGGGCAATCAGTCCTTATACACGCTGAGGTCGGCTTGAGCGCGGCGGATCGCTGAGCCTGCACAACCGCCAGCAAGGCGGGCTCGAAACCCGCGTTGTGCTGCCGCTCAGCTGAAGGCGCGTGTCAAACGATCGGTTGGGCCGCGCGAAACAGCAGGACCTTGCCCTCGCGCTTGAGCGTGACGTCACGAAAGTGCTGGCGCAAGTGCGCTTCGAAGCCGAGCTGGGTGTCGCCGCGGTTCCCGAAAATGCCTTTCTTGTTGTACACCGCCATCAATTTGCGGCCGAAACCATTGTGCCCGGCCTCATCACCCAGAATCGTCGCGCCAAACAGGACGCCGCCCGGCTGCAGGTTATGTTTGAGCGTGCCGAAGATGGCGGCCTTGGCGTCCAGCGGGCCTGGCAAACAATGCAGCAGATAGAACAGCGAAATGGAGTCGAACAGCTCATCGCCCGGAATGGGGGTCATGACATCGTGCTGAAGGGTTCGTGTACCTGGCCGATCAATCCTGCGCCTGGCCGCTTCCAAGCTGCTCGGGTTAAGGTCAAGCAACGTGATCTGGGTGTCCGCCGGCAGTTGCGCGTTGGCCAGGTAATAACCGGTGCCCACGCCGATGTCCAGATGCCGAAGGCCCGTGTTGGCGCGGAAGAATGGCAGCAGGACCTCTTTGGTCGGGCAACGCCAGGCGTAACGATTGGAGATGCCCAGCACCCACGCGTCATACAGCGCCAAGGTGAAAGGAGAATAAACCGCCGCGCCTGCGGCACTGCTGTCAGTCATGAGAACGCCTTGCGAAAGAATGAGTGGAAGCCCGAAAAATGACGATTCTTATACGTCAGCCGCGATCGAGCCACCACTATCTGAGGGTATATGAAGGCACTGTGCTCACCGACATAGCGCAGTCCGTGCGGCCCGACCGACGCCACGTGCTCGGCGGGCTCTTGTAGGACCGGCTTTAGCCGGGAAGGCGTCGGGTATCACGCCGTTGAATGGAGGGTGTTCCTGCCGGTCCTACGGAGACTGCGAGCTCTTCGTGCTCTCCACAGGACCGGCTTTAACTGCCGGGGCTGTCATCAGCTGAGCTGGAATCTGGCGGTGTTGTCGCTCAATGCGCGACTGCCTTTGCTCAGCGTATCGGCGGCCTGATTCACCGCGCGTGCGCCCTCCAGCAATCGCCCCGCCGCCTGATCAACTTGCTGGATATTGCCGCTGACTTCATCGGCCGTCGCTGCCTGCTCCTCCACTGCGGTGGCGATCTGCGCCAGGGTGTCGGTGACGACCTGAACGGCATTGGCAATCTCGCCCAGGCGCTCACCCAGGCCGGTGACCGATTGCGCATCGCTCACCGCCTGGCCGCATGCGGCTTCCATCAACGTGACGGCCTGACTGACCGTCGAGCGTAGACTGTCGACCGTGCCGGCAATTTGCGCAGTCGAGGCCTGCGTGCGCTGGGACAGACTACGCACCTCGTCGGCCACCACGGCAAAACCACGTCCCTGCTCGCCCGCCCGAGCGGCTTCGATAGCAGCGTTGAGCGCCAGCAGGTTGGTCTGCTCAGCGATGCCGCGAATGGTGTCGACCACCGATTGAATCTGCTGACCTTGCTCGCTGACACGGCCCAGGGCATTGGCCGTATCAGTGAGTTTCTGATTCAACTGCTGAATACTCGCTGTAGTGCGCTGGCTGTCGCGACTGCTGTCCTCGGCAATCTGCCGCGTCTGTTGCGCGCTGCCGGAGGCTTCCTCACAGCTTTTGGCAACGCCCAGCGACGTCGCGGCCAATTGAGTGGCCGCCGCTGCGATCTGGCTGATCTGCTGCTGCTGATCTTCCACCTCATTGAGCGTGCTGCCCGACTGCGAATTGAGCGTCAGCACCGCCGAGCCGAGCTGCTGGGTTTCGTGGTTGACGCCCAGCAGGCTGGTACGCAACTGCACGACCGCAACGTTCAGCGCGGTGCTGATCGCCGCCAGCTCGTCACGCCCTTGCACTGGAACCTCGACGCACAGATTGCCGTCACGAAGGGATTCGGCCAGGGTCGTGATGCCCTGAGCGCTGCGACGAATCGAGGCCTGCAGGCACATGAACAGATACAGCGCGGCCACAGCAAGAATGCTGAACGTCGCGGCAACCGGGATGAACTGCCGGATGCTGCGATCATGGTAGTAATCCAGCCGGCTGTGCAACGAGGACAAGGACTGATTACGCAACGCAGCCAAAGCCTGGAGCGTGCTGTCGACGCTGCGCTCGAAGGCTGATGTATCGAGCTTGATCGTGCCACCGAAAACGCCGTCATCGAGGGTTTTCAGTTCGGTGTCCAGGCGCTGAAGACTGTCGTTGTACTGACGCGTCCAGACCTCCATGCCAGGGTAGGATTTCGCCTGCAAGGAACTCACGGTCTTGACCAACTGGTCGCGAGCGTCGCCGATGCGGCTGCGCAGATCGCGCATCTGCAAACGGCTCTGCAAGGTGAACTGCCCCGAAGCAATCGACGATTGACCGATGCTGGCCATCCGACCAATACGCTCGATCAGATCCGGCGCCTGTTGCGTGGCGACTTGCATCAGCAGGTAGGTTTCAAGCCACGGGTCAAGGATCAGCCCGCTGTCGATAGCGATCTGTTCACGCAGACTTTGCAGCGACGTCAGCGCCGCCGTAAAACGATCGTATCCATCGGGCCACCAGCCCACGGTACGCAGCGATTCGGAGTCCATCCCTTTGATCGATGCCTGCAGCGCCTGGAAACGGGCCATCGTGTCGGCACTGACATGACGCGCTTTCAGCTCGTCAGCCAGGGTAGACAGGGTTTGCGTGAGCTGAGGATTCGCGGCGTCGAGCGCAGACATGGCGGCTTTGGCAGCCGGCGTCGGATCATGAAGGATATCGGCGGCTTTCCAGCGCGCGGCCAGGTTACGTTGCGACGTCAATTGAGCGTCCAGTTGATCCAGAGCAAGCAATTGACGAACTCCGGACTGCTCCTCGGAAATGACGGCCAGCTTGCTGCGGTAGTCTTGCCCGATCATCCACAGGCTGCCGGCCAGCGGCAGCATGAACAAGATGAAAAGCACCTGAAACTTGCGTGCAAACCCAAACTGTCCGAGCAGGCGGATTCCTGGCGACAAAAGACTCTGCATACCCGACTACTCCTCAGCGATAACCTCATGGCGCAGCTCGTGACCGCGACCAAGGTCCTCAACATTGCTTACAGGCAAAATGCCATGTCTCTGTTTCAAAAACGATAACCGCCCGTCTCCTGTGTCGAGGACGTGTAAGCGGTCGGTGATGGACGGATAGAGCGACATTCAGCCAAGCCCACCCTTGGGCTGGCTCAAGCAAGAAATGGACCGATAGCACGAAGCCATCTAAATGGGCACGAGCGCAAAGACGGTGCACGCCGAATGCGCCAAAGTGGGGCGAAACAACTCAATGGATGCTGCATAAATTGTCACCGTCGTGACATTCCCGCTGCATTTCTCGACGGCGGGAGGACTGAAACCCTAACCGATTGATCACACGCATAAAATTTTCAAAGAGGCGCTTGACACAACTTCGATTCGAGCGAATAATGCGCGCCACTTGGCTACATAGCTCAGTTGGTTAGAGCATAGCATTCATAATGCTGGGGTCCGGGGTTCAAGTCCCTGTGTAGCCACCAAGTACCTCAACAAAGCCCGCCTTGTGCGGGCTTTGTTGTTTCTGGCTGTCTGACACCCGCCAGTCTCTGCGCTTGACCCATTGGGTCCAGGCGTCGCGTTAACTTCCCGGATCGACTCCATGCAGTTGACCACTGCCGGCAAACGACGGCTTCGAATCACAAAGGCCACTCGTGACAACCGAGGGCTCGTCCAATAGATTAACCCCCCTTCGAAACGCCCAGCGCTTTTCGCGTCTCAAATCCCGTCAATGAAGTAATGGATGTTCAATGTCTGATTTTCAAACCGATGCAGCCGTGACCGCTCTGTCTTCCAAGCAAGCTTACGAAGACGCCATCAACCTCTCACAGCATGTGCCGCAGGCGAAAACCATCAGCGAAATGGTGCTGGATGCCTTTCAGAGTGCAAAGGAAAGCGATCAGATTCGCGAGTTGCGCGTCGCCATCCGTCAGGCTCACGACCGTTTCGACGATGACCAGGCGTACGAGTTGATGGGTCAGCTCAAACAGCTCAAGGACGCCGAGGCGGCGGACATGGCTGCGCTGGAAGACCTCAGCAAAAAATTCCCGATCAGCCGGATTCTCTCCAGCTACAAAGATGACCCAAGCTTCCAGGAGCTGGTGTACAGCCTCGCGTTGAAGGTGCTCAACCAGACTCATCAAGCAGTGAGCAATCCGGGCGGCGGCAAGAGCAAAACCGCGCGGGCGAAAAAAGAAGCCGAAGTGTTCGTCATCAGCAAGGATGGCGCTACCGCGACGCTGCCGCTGCGCACTCCACGTTCGAAAGCCAATGTGGACCGTGAAGCTTTCGAGTTCCTCGGATTCACCTTTGTCGGAGAAGGCGATGACGCCGAGCTGCAGAGCGAAAGCTTCGTGGACAAAGACGGCAACGAGCAACCTGCCACACGCAAAAACATTATTGCCGCGATCCAGCAGCAGACGGCGTTTGAAGGGTACAGCGCGGTCCAGCAATAAGACGGCAATCGATGCAATTGCCGTGGTTCTGGTCTACACCCAATTGGACCTGTCGTCGGGAGCGCCACTGTCGGCCGCCCTCGACGCACGTCCTGCGGGAAACCCGAATCAAGGAATTCAACGTCCATGCCCGATGCCAAGCAACCGCGTAATGGCGGCCAGATTCTCGTCCAGGCGCTGCTGCGCAATGCCGTCGACACGATTTATTGCGTTCCCGGCGAAAGTTATTTGCCGGTGCTCGACGCACTGTACGACGCGACCTCGATTCGCACCTTCGTCACCCGACACGAGGGCGCGGCTTCGAACATGGCCGACGCCTACGGCAAGCTGACCGGTCGCCCCGGCATCTGCTTCGTGACGCGCGGCCCCGGTGCGACCCACGCCAGCAACGGCGTACACACTGCCCGACAGGGTTCGACACCGATGATTCTGTTCGTCGGCCAGATCGAAAGCGCGTTCAAGGGGCGCGAAGCCTTTCAGGAAGTGGACTACGTGCAGATGTTCGGCGGTCTGGCGAAGTGGGCGACCGAAATCGACAGCATCGAGCGCATTCCGGAAGTCGTCAGTAAAGCGTTCAGCATCGCCATGTCGGGTCGTCCAGGCCCGGTGGTCGTTGCCCTGCCCGAACAGATATTGTTCGGCAGCGCCGCAGTGACCGACGCGCAACCGGTGCGCATTGCGCGCGCATCGCCTGACAGCGCCTCACTCACGGCGCTGCGCAGCCTGCTCGCTGCGGCAAAACAGCCCCTGGTGATCGTCGGGGGAACAGGCTGGGACGCAGATTCCAGCGATGCGCTGCGGCGCTTCATACACGCCAACGATCTGCCCGTGGCTGCGTCGTTCAGACGCCAGGACCTGTTCGACAATCGCGACAGACATTACGTCGGCCAACTCGGTCTGGGCATCTCGCCCAAGCTTCTGGAGCGAGTAAGGACGAGCGACTTGCTGCTGGTGATCGGCTCCCGGCTGAGCGAAACGGTGTCCCAGGGCTACACGCTGATCGAGAGCCCGACGCCTCAACAGCCGATGATCCATGTGCACCCCGATCCTCAGGAACTCAATCGCGTCTATCACGCGCGCTTGTCCATCCTGTCGTCGCTTCGCGAATTCGCCCACGCCGCCGCAGCCATGGAGCCGGTTGTCAGCAGCGCCTGGAAAACCTGGACCAGCGAAGCCCGGGCCGACTATCTGGAGCATTCGACACCGCCGCTCGCGCACCCGCAACTGGCGGGCGTGGACATGGGCGCGGTGGTGGCGCACCTGAATGAGGTATTGCCGGACGACGCGATCATCACCAACGGCGCAGGCAACTACACCGTGTGGGTTCATCGTTTCTATCGCTACCGCCAGCCAGCCACCGAACTGGCGCCGACCAATGGCGCGATGGGCTACGGCTTGCCGGCAGCCATTGCGGCCAAGCTGCATGCCCCGCACAGAACTGTCGTCTGTTTTGCTGGCGATGGCTGCTTCATGATGTACCCTCAGGAACTGGCCACGGCAATGCAATACAACGCGCCGATAGTGGTCATTGTGGTGAACAACGGCATGCTTGCGACCATTCGCATGCATCAGGAGCGAGAATATCCGGGACGCGTGTCGGCCACCGGGCTGGCGAATCCGGACTTTATCGCTCTGGCCAAATCCTTCGGTGCTCATGCCGAACGGGTCGAACGCAGCGAAGATTTCCCGGCAGCCTTTCAGCGTGCGCAAGCAGCGGGCGTCGCTGCGCTGATCGAGTTGCGCGTCGATCCACGGCAGATCACACCCCAGGCTCGTCTTGATTAAGAGGTGTTGCGCAATGCAGATTCTTGGTGAAACGATCATCGGTCAACGTACGGTTCAAGGCCAGGGAGGGGACGTGTTCGCCCTCGCCGCCGCGACTGGCGAGCCACTCACGCCCACCTTCGGCGCCAGCACGCCCGCCGATGTTCAGGCAGCTTGCGAACTGGCCGAAGCGTCGTTCGACCGCTACCGGCAACTGAGCGACGAACAGCGCGCCACGTTCCTGGACGCCATTGCGCAGGGTTTGCTGGATCTGGGTGACGTGCTGATCGAGCGGGTTCACGTTGAAAGCGGGCTGCCCAGACCGCGGCTTGAGGGAGAGCGGATGCGCACCGTCAACCAGCTCAGGCTGTTCGCCAGCCTGCTGCGCGACGGTCGCTGGCATGGCGCGGTGGTCGACACCGCGATGCCCGAACGCCAGCCCCTGCCACGCGCCGACCTGCGCCTGCGCCGCATCGGCCTGGGCCCGGTCGCAGTCTTCGGCGCCAGCAACTTTCCTCTCGCGTTCTCGGTAGCGGGCGGCGACACCGCATCAGCGCTGGCTGCCGGCTGTCCGGTCATCGTCAAGGCGCACCCGGCTCACTTGGGCACCAGCGAGCTGGTCGGCCGAGTGATTCAAAAAGCCGCACGCGAAACAGGCATGCCGGATGGCGTGTTCTCATTGCTGATCGACAAGGATATTTCGGTTGGTCAGGCGCTGGTCAGCCACCCGCTGATCCAGGCAGTCGGTTTTACCGGCTCCCGCCGTGGCGGACTGGCGCTGGTCGCTGCCGCTCAGGCGCGCCCTGTGCCAATCCCGGTTTACGCTGAAATGAGCAGCATCAACCCGGTCTTTCTGCTGCCCTCGGCGTTGTCGGCCCGGGCTGAAAGCATCGCCAGAGGTTTCGTCGAGTCACTGGTGTTGGGCGCCGGACAGTTCTGCACGAACCCGGGCCTGCTGCTGGCCCTGGAAAGCGATGCGCTGGAACGCTTCGTTTCAGCCGCCGCGACAGCGCTGGCCGACAAAACCCCGACGACGATGCTGACGCCCAACATTCATGGCGCCTACTGCAACGGCTTGAACAATCTGCATAACGCAGCGGGCGTGACACTGGTGGCCGAGGGCCGTGAGGCGGAGGGTTCGTTTCAGGCGCGACCTGCTTTTTTCCGCACGGACTCGTCCACCTTCCTCGCCAACCCTGCGCTGGAAGACGAGAATTTCGGGCCCAGTGCGCTGTTGATCGTTTGCAAGGACGCTGCCGACCTGCAGAAAGTGGCCTCGAAATTCGACGGTCAGTTGACTGTGACGCTGCATTACGACGAGGGTGATCAGGCGATGGCTCAGGCGTTGCTGCCGACGCTTGAGCGCAAGGCCGGGCGCATTCTGTTCAACGATTTCCCGACCGGTGTCGAAGTCAGCTACTCAATGGTCCATGGCGGACCGTTCCCGGCGACGTCCGATAGCCGAAGCACTTCAGTGGGTGCTACGGCCATCGACCGCTTCCTGCGTCCGGTCTGCTATCAGAACGTCCCTGATTCGCTGCTGCCGCCGGCGCTGCAGCAGAGCAACCCTCTCAAAACCTGGCGCCTGGTCAACGGCCAGCTGTCGAGGGACTGACCGGCGTACTCTCCCGCTTGCGCCACGTGCCCCACTCGATTCTGACGGGGCACGCTGGCAAACGGGCGCGGCTTCAAGGCCGCTCCAGCACCTTGCCCACCACTTCGTCGCCGATCACCATGAAGTGACCACCCGCCACATGGTGCAGCGTGCGCAGCTCATCGTGACCTGCGAAATGCCAGTGCCCATCCGAAAACACGCGCTCGTCCGCCCAGGCCGCCACCACTTCGCCAATGAACAGGTCGTACTGATTCTGATTGTGTGGCTCCGGCATCAGACGGCATTCAAGCCAGGCCGCACAGCCTTCCAGCAGCGGTGCATCGACGACCCCGCCGGCGAATGTTTCAAGCCCATAAGCCGTGAACTTGTCGACGTCCTTCTCATGAGAAATTTCCAGGCCGGACGTCGAGCCGACGGTTTCGACGATATCCACCTGACTGACCGTTGGCACATTGATCACGAAGCTGCCTGAGCCCTCCAGCAACTGCCGCGTCCACACGGCCTTGTCCAGCACCACCGTTACCTTCGGCGGCTGGAAATCAAGCGGCATCGCCCACGCGGCCGCCATGATGTTGCGCTGTCCGGCATGCGCTGCACTGACCAGCACAGTCGGGCCGTGGTTGAGCAGGCGGTAGCACTTGGCCAAAGGTACTGAACGTCGATAAGAAGCGGTCATGGAAACAATCCCGGAAAAGAAAATCTGTTCAGGAAATTACAGGGATTTGAGCACGCAGGAAAACACCGCACGCAACGTCCGGCTGTCCGCTTGCTGAACCGTCGAAAAATAGCCCTTCCCTGAGGGACAAAAAAGGTGATGTAATACTATAACAAAACATTTCAGGCCTGATTTTTCGTGAAATCTCCCCTTCGACGTTCTCCCACGCTTGCAGCCTCAGCGCTGGCCCAGTCGGCCGGCAAGCGGGCGCTGGTCGCTCTGGTCCTGCTGGCAGTGCTTTGGCTGGGCATCGCCTGGGCGGTGGCGATTCCGTGAGTGCCGTGATCGATCTTCACGACCTGACGGTGACGTATGAGCGGCGCCCGGCGGTGCATCACGTCAGCGGCCGGTTTGCCGCGGGCAGTCTGACGGCGATCGTCGGGCCGAATGGTGCGGGCAAATCCACGCTGATCAAGGCCATCGCCGGCACGCTGAAGCCTGCACTCGGACGCGTCGATCGCGGCGCATTGGCCACGCGGCATATCGGCTATCTGCCGCAGGCAGCCGAGATCGACCGCAGCTTTCCGCTCAGCGTCGCCGACACCGTGATGATGGGCGCCTGGCGCAGCATTGGAGCGTTTCGCGGTGTGACGCGCAAGCATGCCGAGCAGGCGCAGCAAGCCCTGCATGCCGTCGGGCTGGACGGTTTCGAACAGCACAGCATCGGCTCGCTGTCGTCGGGCCAGTTTCAGCGCGTCCTGTTTGCCCGCCTGCTGTTACAGGATGCCTCGGTGATCCTGCTCGATGAGCCGTTCACGGCCATCGACGCGCGCACCACGCGCGATCTGCTCACGCTGATCCGCAACTGGCACGGCCAAGGCCGCACGGTCATCGCCGTTCTCCATGACATCGAGCAAGTGCGCCAGCATTTCCCCAGCACCTTGCTTCTGGCGCGCGAAACCATCGCTTGGGGCGATACCGCTGACATTCTGCACGCCGACAACCTGCGCCGGGCCAAGAACATGGCTGAACACTGGAGCCCGGACGCTCAGGCGTGCGCAAGCGCTGAGGAGCCCTCACTGTGACGCTGTACAGCCTGCTGATTCAGCCCTTCGTCGATTTCGGGTTCATGCGCCGCGCGTTGGTGGCGTGTCTGGCGCTGGGCATTGGCTCGGGGCCGGTGGGCGTGCTGCTGATGCTGCGCCGCATGAGTCTGGTGGGCGATGCGATGAGCCATGCTGTGCTGCCCGGCGCAGCGGTGGGTTTCCTGTTTGCAGGGCTGTCGTTGCCGGCGATGGGCTTCGGCGGCTTGATCGCCGGACTCGCCGTGGCGCTGCTGTCCGGACTGGTGAGCCGCTTCACCACGCTGCGCGAAGACGCCAGTTTCGCCAGCTTCTACCTGACATCGCTGGCCGCCGGCGTACTGATCGTCTCGCTGCACGGCTCCAACGTGGACCTGCTGCACGTGCTGTTCGGCACCATTCTGGCCATCGATGATCAAGCGATCTTCATGGTGGGCGGTATCGCTTCGTTCACCCTGATCCTGTTGGCACTGATTTATCGGCCGCTGATCCTGGAATGTTTCGATCCCGGATTCCTGCGGGCGGTCGGCGGTCGCGGCTCGCTGTATCACGTGTTGTTTCTGCTGCTGGTGGTGCTCAACCTCGTCGCGGGTTTCCAAGCGCTGGGGACGCTGATGGCCGTCGGGATGATGATGCTTCCCGCCACGGTGGCGCGATTCTGGTCCAGTTCGCTGACCGGCATGATCGTGATCTCGACAGCGGTCGCTACCCTGTCGGGCTTCATCGGCCTGATCGTGTCCTACCACGCAAGCGTCGCGTCGGGGCCGGCCATCGTGCTGACCGCCAGCGGTTTTTATGTGTTCTCACTGTTCTTTGGACACAGCGGTTTTCTGCGCCGTCTGTTCCCGAGGGTTCATCTGTCCGGCTGATCGTTCTTTTAGCGAAAGGAAATCCCATGAAGCGTTTGACGTTGCTGACCGCCATGCTGGCGTTGTCCGGCCTGGCGAACTTCGCCCAGGCAAAAACCCTGGAAACCGTGGCTTCATTCACGGTCATTGCCGACATGGTGCATAACGTCGGCGGCGAACATGTGCATGTCACATCGCTGATCGGCCCTAATGGCGATCCGCATGTGTACGAACCGACACCCAATGATGCGCAGGCGCTGAAAAAAGCTGACGTGGTGTTTGTCAGCGGCCTGCACCTGGAAGGCTGGCTCGACAGGTTGATCACCGCGTCCGGCTATAAAGGCCAGCCGGTGGTGCTATCCAACGGCATCATGACCCGCAGCATGGAAGAAGACGGCAAGAAGATCACCGACCCGCATGCCTGGAACAGTGCAGTGAATGGCGTCGTCTACGTCAGAAATATCATCAAGGCGCTGCAGAAAGCGGACCCGGACAACGCAGCAGATTACAAGGCCAACGGTGATCGTTATATCGCCCAACTGCAGGACATGGACGCCTACGCTCGCGCGCAGATCAATGCCATCCCGGTCGCACAGCGCAAGGTCCTCACGTCACACGATGCCTTCGGCTATTTCGGCGACGCTTATGGCGTGACCTTTCTGTCACCCTTGGGTTTCTCCACCGATACCGAAGCGTCGGCTGCTGACGTTGGCAAGCTGATCGATCAGATCAAGCAGGAAAAAGTCAGCGCCTACTTCTTCGAGAACTCCGGTGACCCACGCCTGGTCCAGCAGATCGCTAAGGCCAGTGGCGCCCATCCTGGCGGCGAGCTGTATGTGGAATCGCTGTCCCCGGCCGACGGCCCGGCGTCGACTTACGTGAAGATGTTTCGTTACAACGTCGACAAGCTGACCGCGGCGATGCAGGGCAAGTAAGGCCGTCGCGAGCGCCAGGCGCCTCGTTCAGCGAGCCCACGGTTCGCCGCTGTCGACCTCGATTCCATAGCGTTCGATCACCTGAGCCGCCAGATCCACCGACACCGCGCCTTCACCCATCAATGCGGTTATTGCAGCCAGTACGATGTGAAACCGGTCGATCTCAAAAAAACTCCGCAACTGCGCGCGGGTGTCGCTGCGGCCGAAACCGTCCGTACCCAGCACCGTGTAGTTGCTCGCGACGCTTGCGGCGATCAACTGCGGAACGGCTCGTACGTAATCGGATGCAGCAACCACCGGTGCGCCCTGAGGCAGGCACGCATCCAGATGGCTGACGCGCCGGGCGTGTTGTGGATGCAGTCGATTCCAGCGCTCGACCTCGCGCGCCTCCCGCTCGAGCTCAGTGAAACTGGTGACGCTCCAGACTTCGCTTTCGATGCGCCAGTCCTGCGCCAGCAACTGAGCCGCTGCGATCACTTCGCGCAGGATCGTCCCTGAGCCGAGCAAGCGAACCCGCCCAGCTGGCTTCTCGACCACATGCTCGTCAAAGCGATACATGCCGCGAATGATCGCCTGGTCGACCCCGTCCGGCAGCGAAGGCTGTGCGTAGTTTTCGTTCATCAATGTCACGTAGTAGAACTCGTCGACATCGTGCTCAAGCATCTGACGCATGCCATAGTCGAGAATGACTGCAAGCTCGCCCGCAAATGCCGGATCGTAGGCGCGGCAGTTCGGTACGGTCGCTGCCATCAGATGACTTGAGCCGTCCTGATGCTGCAACCCCTCCCCGCCCAGCGTCGTACGCCCCGCCGTTGCACCCAGCAGAAACCCTCGGGCGCGTTGGTCTGCGGCGGCCCAGATGAGATCTCCCACGCGCTGGAAACCGAACATTGAGTAATAGATGTAAAACGGCAACATGCGCAAACCGTGAGTTGAATAACTGGTCGCCGCCGCCACCCACGAACTGATCGCACCGGCCTCGCTGATGCCCTCCTCGAGGATCTGGCCATTGATGGCTTCGCGATAACTCAGGATCGAGCCGATGTCTTCCGGCTCATAGCGCTGGCCGACGCTGGAATAGATTCCGATCTGCTTGAACAGGCTGGCCATGCCGAACGTGCGGGCCTCGTCCGCCACGATCGGCACCACGCGCGGGCCAAGCTGCGTATCCTTGAGCAGGTTGCCGAGCATGCGCACGAACGCCATGGTGGTCGACATTTCCTTGCCCTGCGCTTGCAGCGCAAACGTGGCATAGCGGTCGCTCGCCGGGACGCCGACATACTCGGCCCCATGCTTGCGACTGGGCATGGACCCTCCAAGCGCCTGACGACGCTGGCGCAGATAGCGCATTTCGGCGCTGCTGGCGTCGGGTTTGAGGAAGCTGAGGTTTTCGGCCTGATCGTCGCTCAGCGGCAGGTGAAACCGGTTGCGGAAGGCAAGCAGCGCCTCGCGATCGAGTTTCTTCTGCTGATGCGTGGTCATCTTGCCCTGCCCCGCTTCGCCCATGCCGAAGCCCTTTTTGGTCTGGGCAAGAATCACCGTCGGCCGTCCCTTGTGTCGTAATGCGCCGTCGTAGGCCGCGAATATCTTCACCAGATCGTGCCCACCGCGCTTGAGCCGGTCGATCTGCTCATCGCTCAAGCCAGCAGCCAGTCGCGCCAACGCCTCGCTCTGGCCGAAGAAGTGCTCGCGATTATAGCGGCCATCCTTGGCGGCGAACGTTTGAAACTGACCGTCGACCGTCTGCGACAGGGTTCTCACCAGCGAGCCATCGGCGTCACGCGCAAACAGCGGATCCCAGTCCGAGCCCCACACCAGCTTGATCACATTCCAGCCCGCGCCGCTGAACAGCGCCTCCAGTTCGTCGATGATCCGGCCATTGCCGCGCACCGGTCCATCGAGCCGTTGCAGGTTGCAGTTGACCACCCACGTCAGGTTATCGAGCCCTTCACGCGCCGCCAGCGTCAGTGCCGACATGCTTTCCGGCTCGTCCATTTCACCATCGCCGAACACGCCCCAGACATGCCGGGCCGACGTTTCCTGCAAGCCACGATGCTGCAGATAGCGCATGAAGCGCGCCTGATAAATGGAGCTGATCGGACCAATGCCCATCGAACCCGTAGGAAATTGCCAGAAGTCGGACATCAGCCATGGATGAGGATAACTCGACAGGCCGCGTGCGCCTGCGCGTGGGCCGGCGATCTCCTGGCGATAATGAGCCAGATCGTCCTCGTCCAGACGCCCCTCCAGAAACGCCCGGGCATAGATACCGGGCGCCGAATGCGGCTGATAGAACACCAGATCGCCGCCGGGATTGTCGCTCTGCGCGCGGAAGAAATGGTTGAAGCCGACCTCGAACAGATCCGCGGCACTGGCGTAGCTTGCGATGTGCCCGCCCAGCTCACCATAAGCCTGGTTAGCGCGTACGACCATCGCAAGCGCGTTCCAGCGCATGATCGAAGCCAGACGTTCTTCGAGAGCCAGATCTCCCGGAAACGCAGGCTGCTGATGCACAGCAATGGTGTTGATGTAGGGCGTGCCGTGGGCGGGCTGCCAGCCGATTTTCAGGTCGCGGGCCACAGCGGCGAGCATGTCGAGGATCTCGCGAGCGCGTTCGGGCCCGGCATTTTCAGCCAGCGACAACAGCGCGTCCCGCCACTCGATCAGCTCCTGGTGATCAGGGTGACTGCGCTCAACAGCGGCAGCTCGGATGCCGGACTCGAAATGGCTCATAGACACCTCCGTATTATTTACGGAAAATTCTATGCTTGAACCCGCAGCTTTAATGACCGATCTGCGAGAAAAGAACCATGATTCTCAGCATAAAAAACTTCAAAACCTGCGGATTGAAGCACGATGAACTTCGACAGCACTGACCTGAAGATACTCAGAGAACTGCAACGCGACAGCAGCCTTTCTAACGTCGAACTGGCCAAACGTGTGCACTTGTCACCCTCGCCCTGTCTGGCGCGGGTCAAGGCGCTGGAAGCATCAGGCTGCATCCGGGAATACGTCGCGCTGCTTGCGCCGGAGCACCTGGGCCTGCGCTTGAACGTTTTCATATCCATCAGCCTGAAGGAGCAGAGCCGCGAAGCCCTGAGAATTTCGAGCGCCGCGTGTGCGAGTGCGAGGAGGTGATGGAGTGCTACCTGATGACCGGGGACGCCGACTATCTGCTGCGGGTGGTCATGGCCGATATGCAGGCTTTGGAGCACTTCATCATCGAACGCCTCTCGCCAATGCCGGAAGTCGAGAAAATCCGCTCCAGCCTGTCGCTCAAACAGGTCCGCTACAAAACCGCCCTGCCACTGCGGCCGTGAACGCCTCGCGGGCGCGACGAACCGAAACCCGCCTTGCCGGTCAATTTGCTTATGCTGGTCACGACCGCCAGCCCGCATCGAAAGGACCCTCCATGACCGCCCTCTCCTTCGCGCCTTTCCAGGACCTTGCCAACAAGCTGATCCCACACACCGTGGCTGAAAAAGTCGATGGCTCTCATGATGTGTCGCACCTGCATCGGGTCTGGAGCAATGTCTGCGCGATTCGCGACAAGGAAGGCGGCGATCCTCAATTGTTGCTGGCGGCGACGTTGCTGCATGACTGCGTTGCAATCGAGAAAAACTCACCCTTTCGCTCCAGCGCCTCGCGTCTGGCAGCCGCCAAGGCGACCGAGCTTCTGTCACAAATGGGCTGGGACGAGGAGCGCACGCAGGCGGTCGCCCACGCCATCGAATCCCACAGCTACTCGGCCAACATCACGCCCCACACGCTGGAAGCAAAAATCCTCCAGGACGCAGACCGCCTCGACGCCATCGGCATGATCGGCGTCGCCCGGCTGTTTTACGTGTCAGGGCGCATGGGCAGCCATCTCTACGACCCCTACGATCCACAGGCCGAAGGACGGGCGCTGGATGACAAACGCTTCGCGGTGGACCACTTCAAGACCAAGATCTTCACCTTGGCCGAAGGTTTTCAGACCACTACCGGCAAGCGAATGGCCCGAATCAGACATGATCGCGCACAGCGGTTTTTGCAGGAACTCATGGAAGAAATCGGCGGGTAAGCGCACGTCTGGCGCACCCAGTCGCTCATGCAGCCGCTTGAAACTGCGTGCAGCCGAAGGGATGAAAACGTCCGCTCATCGGAACGCCGTCAAATCACCACAAATCTGCAACATTTCTGCTCCGATGTCACAAAGACATCACGGAAGGTCTCTATAACCAAGTCTCCGGTGAATTCGTCGATGGGATTGGTTTGCAGTGAAAAGGTTATTGCGTCGTTCAGTTCGTGCTTCGTCCAGGCCCGCCTTTTTGCGGCGTTTCAGGATCGCTCAGCGGCTGGTGTTGTGCTTTGGCGTGACGGCTTTGCTGTTAGTGGCCCTCGGCGCGTTTTGCCTGTTTCAGATGCAGAGCATCCGCGATCAGGGGGAAGCCGTTGAAAGTGGCACCTTGCCGAGCATTGCCATGGCGGACGCGATTGCCATCGACTTGATCAAGCTGCGCGGAGAGAGCGCCCGACTGATCGCCAACGCTGACGATCCGGGCGCCGTGGTCACCAGCAAGATCAACGTCGAACAGCTCAAGAACGAGGTCGAGAAAGGCTTCAGTGATTACCTCGCCCATGCCACCGACAGCACCGAGCGCGACTCGATCAAGGCCCTGCAAGACGCCTACAGCGCATTCATGCCGGGGCTGCACGACGAGATGGCCCTGATCGAGCAACGCAAACTCGATGATGCCCGAATGCTGCTCAACACCAGTTTGAGCCTGCAGGGCGACCTGATGGACATGCAGGTTCAACTGCTGCGCGAGCTGAACAAGCAAGGCGCGGCGGCCGCCGTGTCGAGCGCAGGCAGCCGTTTTCAACAGACTCGGATCATCGCCGTCAGCGCCATCGTCGTTGCACTGGTGCTCACGTTATTGCTGGCCTGGCGTCTCAGCGTCAGCATCATCCGACCGCTGCGTCAGTCGCTGCAGATCGCCAGCACCATCGCCGAGGGCGATCTGAGTCCCCAGCCCGTTGCAGAAGGCAAGGACGAGACCGCGCAGTTGCTGAAGATGCTCAGTCAGATGCGTGGCAACCTGCACGGCACCATCGATCAGATTTACGCCGCTGCCAGCCAATTGAGCCAGTCGGTACAGGAAATGGGTGCGATCGCCGAGGCCAGCGCGAAGAACCTGCAAGCGCAAAACGATGAGATCGAACAGGCCGCCGTGGCCGTGAACCAGATGAGCCAGGCGGCGGTGGAAGTCGCCGACAACGCCAGCAATACCTCGACGGAATCGAAGGCCTCCAACGAGGCCGCCGCTGAAGGTCGTCTGCGCCTGAGCGGTACGATCGACTCGATCAAGGAACTGACCGACAACGTGCTTGATTCCTCGCATCAGGCCGACGGCCTGGCCGAGCGTACCCTGAGCATCAGCAAGATTCTGGAAGTGATCCGCGCGATCGCAAATCAAACCAACCTGCTCGCGCTCAACGCGGCCATCGAAGCTGCCCGCGCTGGCGAGGCAGGCCGCGGGTTTGCCGTGGTGGCCGATGAAGTCCGCTCACTGGCGCAACGCACCAGCGCTTCGACGACGGAAATCGAGAGCCTGATCAACGATGTCCAGAAAAGTACTCAGGACACCGCGCAAACCCTGCGCGTCACGGCGGCGCAGGCCAGTCAGACGCTTGAGCAGGCGGCCGCGACCAGCCAGGCGCTGACGGTGATCATCAGCTCGACGTCGACAATCAGCGATCGCAACATGCTGATTGCCAGCGCGGCCGAACAACAGGCGCAGGTGGCGCATGAGGTCGACCGCAACCTGAGCAGCATCCGCGACCTGTCAACGCAATCGGCATCGGGTGCGCAGCAGACGACCGTGGCGAGCAACGCCTTGGCAATGCTCGCAACCGATCTGAACACGATGGTTCAACGCTTCGTCCTTTAAGCCTGCGCTTGGCAGCGGTGGCGCGGGACCGTCATCGCTGTCACCCGATACAGATGTCTCAAGCGCGTGCAAAAATCTCCCTGGCTCACGTCTGAATCCATTTCCAGCCATGTTGAAGTGTTTCATCATTGAAACACCATCCACGCAGAGGGATGGCCACGCCAACAAGGACATGAGCATGACCCAAACCGCATCATTGAGTATCGCCCTCGCCGCCTTGACGCTGAGCTTCATGGCTCAGGCGGACGTCAGCGTCAAGCTGGGCAGCACGGAACGTGTCACTCGTCTTTTCGCTTATCCCAACAACTGCAACGTCATTTGCTTTCGCGACTGGACACTCGGGCAAACGGTCGAGCATTACCTGACGCAGAGCGTGCAGCGCGACGGGTACGCCGCCGCCAAAGTGGCTGTGCGCACGGATAACGACGCGCTTTACGCGGATATCAGCGGCGTACCGGATGGCTACGACAAGCCGCTGACTGCTCTACTGGATGCGGGCGATCTGGCGTATACCGGTGCGACAAAACTCAATGCAGACGGGAAGTTTGCCTACAACTGGTATCTGTTCCTGCCGCTGGGCATGGCGCTGGAAAACCGCAAAAGCGTCGAGCTGCTGCATTTCCCGCCTGATTATTCGTTGACCCAGGCGCAGGATTATCTGCGTTCGGCCACCACGGATCGCTGGGCTGAACTGCTGACCGACAACGACATCCCTGCCGATCAGACCCCCGCCTATCAGACCATTATCGACATCGCGCCAATCGCCGCGCCGTCCAATGCAGGCAAGGATCTGGAAGGCGTCTACAGCTACTTCAATGATTACCAGACAACCATGGTGAGGCAGGTCAGCCAGCGTTCACCAGGTACCTCGCTGCCGATGGTCGCCTTCGGTGCGCCTGTACGCAGCTGGATCAAAGAACAATACAAAGTCGACGTGCCTTTGCTGGGCCTGGCGACGATCAGCCCCGCAACCGGACAGGCGGTTTCGGTGATTGGCTCCAATCATCCCAGCTACATCTGGTATGCAGCGGACAAGAGCAATTATGGCGGGGACGAAACCAAGGCCGACGACGCTGGCCTGAAGGTGATGGGGCAGGATTTGAGCGCCGCCTGCTGGCAAGCCGGCATGGGGCAGAAACCGGGAGCAGATCCGGCGGCATTGTTGCAACAGTGCATGACCCGCTGGCAAGTGACCGACAAGGTCTCGACCTGCAAGCTGTTCTACACCTCGGTCCGCAAGATGACGCCCGATCAGGCAGCTGCCAAATGCCGCACGGGGACTGTCTCACGCCAGCTCAAGCAGCTGCAGAAACCGCTGCCTGAAATGAAGCAGGTCAAGATCTGACACTGCCTCACGGGCAGGAGCGCCGTTGCCCCTGGCTGCGCTTTGTCTGACCTGAAACTCAGGTCAGACAAAGCGCAATCCAGGGCTCGCGATTACCACGGATTGCCGCTTGAGAATCGCGCCGCACTCACTGGGCGCCTTCAGGCAATCATTCCCCGAGCGGACGCAACCGATACTGGGGTGGCAACTGCTCAAAGCCGCTGATGGTCACGTCCAGACTCTTCCAGCGGCCGTCCTTGATGCCGTAGATACAGCCGTGGATAGACAGGTTCTGGCCACGATGCCAGGCGTTCTGCACGATGCTGGTATGGCCGACGTTCGCCACCTGCTGGATCACATTCAGCTCACACAAACGATCCACGCGCTCTTCTTCGGTGGGCAGCTTGGCCAGCACTTCGCGATTCTCGTAGTACAGGTCGCGGATGGTCCGCAGCCAGCCATCGATCAGGCCGAATTGACGGTCCTGCATCGATGCACGCACCCCGCCGCAACCATAATGGCCGGTGACGAGGATGTGTTTGACCTTGAGCACATCGACCGCGTACTGAATGACCGAAAGGCAATTAAGGTCAGTGTGCAGCACGACGTTGGCAACGTTGCGGTGGACGAAGAGATCGCCCGGCAGCATGCCGACGATTTCGTTGGCGGGGACACGAGCGTCCGAACAACCGATCCAGAGGAATTCAGGCGTCTGCTGGCGCGCCAGCTTGGCAAAGAATTCGGGGTCTTCTTCCTTGATGGCGGCAGCCCAACGTTCGTTGTTGTCGATCAAGTCTTGTAGTTCGTTCATGCGTTGATGCCTCGGAAATGATGCTCAGCTATGACAGGGGCTCGGCGCTTCAGGTCACGCCTTCAGGCCACTACCGATCGAGAACCGGAGGGAATCTTCACCGGCACGTCAGGTCCACCCAACTATGACCGTCAACAATGAGGATTTTGCCATGAACGATTCACGTCGCCCTTTCGGTGCCACTCAGCCTGAACCCATCGATGACAACGAAGACCGTATGGGCTCGATGGAAGAGCTCAACTTTAACGACAACAATGAGCCGAGCGGCAGAATCGGTGACACCATCCCTGCCGACGAGCTGGAAACCTATATTCCAGACGAGCGCGTCAGAGAAGCCGGGATGACCGGCGCCTCGACCGACGATCATAACCCGACCGACGATGACATGAGTCCGGAGACGCTGATCGATGAAGACGGCGCGCGCTCGGCACGGGAACAAGGAGAAGGCGGCCCTGCCGATTTCGATTTGAGTATCGTCGATGAAGACGACATCGGTGGCGGCGATGGTCTGGATGAGGAAGAAATGGCGATTCTCGACCCGCTGGATGGCAAACCTGGCGTCTGAGTCGGCAGAACATCAGTCGCCTGATTGAACTGTTGCTGCTGGTGCGAGCTGGCTCGCGAAGACGCCCGCATATCCGCCTGGCCTTCGGCGGGTGTCAGACTGTCATCGCGAGCAAGCTTGCCGCACCATCAAAAACCTAATCGACCAACGTACACGCCATCACCAGCGCATCCTCGCGACCACCGACGGCCGGGTAGTAATCGCGACGTCGGCCGACTTCGTTGAAGCCATAGCGCTCATACAGTCGGTAGGCCGACTGATTACTGGCACGCAGCTCAAGGAAGCACTCGCGCCCATTGAGTTCGTAGGCCCGCTTCATCAGCTTGTCGAGCAGCAACAGGCCAAGCCCGCGACCCTGGCTCTCCGGCTTGACCGTGATGTTCAGTAAATGCGCCTCGTCGATGATCACATTGATCACGCCGTGCCCGACCTGCTGATTGCCTTCGAACATCAGCCAGATTTCATACGACTTAAGGCCATCGAGAAAAATGCCGCGCGTCCATGGATGACTGAATGCGGCATATTCGATTTTCAGTACAGCGTCCAGATCCGCTTCGGTCATGCGGCGAAACGTTACGGCATCACTCATTTACGCTCTTCCAACGGCCCATCAATCGACGCATCGCGCGCCAGACATCGGCCTTGCGCTGAGGCTCGTCCATCAACAGTTCAAGACCCGGCAGCGCCCAGGCCAGCCCGAGGCCGTCGACCTGGAGCTCGAGATTGTAGGATTCGGCGTCGGCTTCGGCGGCAAAACGTACCGCTGGAAGTCCGATCAGCCACAAGCATGTGCAGGGCTGTTCTTCGACACGGGCGTACAGGAAACCCTGAACGAAATCCCGCGCAGCCTCAGGCCCTTGATCCATCTGGCCCCGCACCAGCAAAGGCCAGCGCACAGGCTCGCCGATGATCTGCGGGCTGTCCGGCAGACCAGCCGCACGCAACATGTCCTTGAGCAGCAGATACGAAGGATCGCGACTCTGGAACGGCTCACCGGTGGCAAGCTCGACGAGCACCAGGCAACTGCCCGCGCGCAACAGTTGCAAGGCGAAACGTGGCGGCGGTACGACAGCGGCCTTGACCACCGCAGGCGCAGCGTCATCCTCGTCGGCTTTGGCCACTGGCCTGACTGAAGATGACGGGCGTGGCACCTCGATCTTTGGCCGCTCGACCGTGCGGGCCGCCGGCGTACTGCTCGCCGCAAGTGCTTCGTTGCTGGCAGGCAATGCGGCAGCCGGGTGCACCACCTGCGCGGGCGTATCGACCAGCGCTGGCAGAGGCGCAAGCAGCTCTGCGCGCGAGGGTGCGGCGAATGGCAATTCGGTGCGCGGCAGCCAACTGACCACCTGCATGGCGGTCAGATAAGCGCGACGGCGAGGCTCGTTGAGCAAAGGTCAGCCACCTGTGGATGAATTCAGGAGAGGGATTCTACAGGCCTTGGACGAATCACGCCGCAGTTGATCGACTGAGGGTGAAAACCAGGCCCGACGATGCAGTACAATTGCCGCTTTTATTTGCCAACCAGCGGCCATCCGATGATCGAACCTAAGCGCGTCCTGCGCGCCCTTGCCGAACACTGGGCGCTTCTTGAGCCACTGTGCGAGCATTTCGACCAAGGCACCCTGAGCCTGAGCGAACTGCGATTGCAACTGGCCGCCCAGCAACTGGAAAGCACGCCCCAGGACATCACCAACCTGCTGGACGTGTGGATTCGTCTCGACATCCTGGTTCCCGTGGCGAAAAGCCCGAACCGGTTCGAGCTCAACGCACAGATTCACGACTTTCTGTCGTATCTGCGCCGTGAACACCGCTTGGGCCTGTGCCTGGAAATCGAAGCGTATCTGCGTCACCTCGAACGACTGGCCGGTTACATTCAGGAAGCGTTCGAGGCCCGTGATGCCAATGACCTTGCCCGCCAACTGCGGCTGCTGGACATGCGCGTGCGCGACGTCCTCAAGAAGCTGGCCAACGATGAACAGGCGCTGGTCTCGGTGGCCGAACGCGCCAAGACGAGTGATCGCCAGATCCCGCTGCGTCAGCGCTACGCCGAGGTACTGGCGACGTGGGACGAATACGTCGAGCCGATGATTCAGCTGGTGAACGCCGATGGCGCGTTCGAGCAAGGGGTGCGCAAGGTCGAGAATGTGCTGCTGCGCATGCTCACCGATCAGCAACGCCTGGGCCAACTGGTCGATGACGACATGCTTCTGCGCACCCATGCGCGCATTCTCGAAATGCAGACCAGCGCTCAGCTGACCTTGCGTCATGCCCGCGAGCTGTTGCTGCCGCTGCGAGAAGAAGCACGTCGTCACAACGCCGTCACTCGAGGGGCGGCGCTTGCTCTTTCAGCCATTCGCCGTAAAGGCATCGACGCCGTTCCGCAGGCCGCCATGCCCATGTTCACGCGTCCGCAAAGCACCTTTCTCGGCAGCGCGAACCAGGTCGAAGCGTACGTCTACGCCCTGGCGCGCTTCGAGCCAAAACCTGCGCGCTTCCCCAAGGCCAGTCTCACCCGCAAGGGCGAGCCGCCGCGTGCGCCGCGCACCGTCAAGGAAATGGTCGAGCGCTGTGAAGAGGCGCTGCCAATGCCGGATCTGATGGTCTGGCTGCTGGAGCAGGAACCGACCGGCGCGACTGACGAATTGCTTTACTGGTTCTCGCGCCTGTCGCGGGAAAAACGCTTCAAGCGCGAGCGTCTCGAACGCCGCGAATACCTGACCCAGGAGCACCGCGTCAGCCTGCGCTCCTTCGCCCTGCTCTCGAGCAAAGACGCAAACCCAGAGAATTCCGAGGGCACCGCCCATGCATCTTGATCTATCCGAAATGTCCCAGCTCGCGCCCATATTCCGCGAGCTGTTCAAGGGTTACCACATCAGCCGCCGCGACCCTGAGCTGTATGCGCAACTGTCCAACTTCCAGGATCAATACCGCACACTGTTCAAGGCACTGGGCTTCGAGCTGATCTGTGACACACGCGGCTTTTACTACTTCGTGCCGGACCTGGCTGCCGCGCAGGTCAACAAGACCGCTCAGCGCCTGGCGCTGTTCACCTTCATTCTCGTCGAGCATCTGGCCGATCAGGGCCGCGACCCGGTCGCCGTGCTCGATGGCGGGAGTCTGGGGCGCGACGAGCTGCCTTCACTGCTCGAGAAGTACCGCGATCTGTTCCTCCAGGCCGAAGTGCAGACGCAGGAAGAGCTGGAAGAAAAGATCATGCGTCGCATGACCCAGCTCGGTTTCGCTGCTGAAGAGGTCGGCATCTATCGCTTCCTCCCACCGATGCACCGCTTCCTCGATGTCTGCCTGTCCGTCCAGCAAGACCGCGATCTGGCCGCCAGTCTGCACAGCGATCTGCCATTGCCGACGCCGGTACTGATCGACGATGACAGCGACGAAAAGCTGCTGCAGACCGACGATCCACTGGATCTGACCGTTTTCGATGATGTTGAAGAAACCGAAGAGCAGGCCCTTGCCCGCGCGATCGCCGAAGAACAGGAGCTTGACGCATGAGCCAGGAACGCTACGGCATCCGCCGCTTCGCGCTGTTGAACACTGCCGGTTACAGCCTCGGGCTGTTTCCGCTGGAACACCCGCTGTCGGTCTACGGCGCAAATAACCTGGGCAAGAGTGCGTCGATCAACGCGCTGCAATTCCCGATTCTGGCGCGCATGTCGGACATGAGTTTCGGCAAATACAGCCTGGATCAGTCGCGTCGCTTCTATTTTGCCTCGGACACCAGTTACATCCTGGTCGAGATCGCCTTGCCCCACGGCCCGCACGTTATCGGCGTGGTCGGCCGCGGACCGGGTGGCGGTTTCGGGCACCAGTTCTTCGCCTATGCCGGCAAGCTGGACCTGGCTCATTACCAGAAGAATGACACCTGCCTGCGTCAGAAAGAGCTGTTCACCAATCTGGAAAGCCAGGGGCTCAAGGCCTACGAACTCAAGCCTGACGAGCTGCGCCGCCTGCTGGTAGGCGGACACACGTCGATTCCTCTGGACCTGACGCTGATCCCCCTGCGCTCCACCAGCGAACAGAGCCTGAAGACCTTCCGGGCGTTGTTCATTAACCTGCTGCACATGCGCGAAATCACCGCCGCCAAGCTCAAGCAGCTGTTCCTCGACGCGTTCGAGCACAGCCTGCGTTCCGGTAGCGTGGATTACATTGCCGCGTGCGAAGAAGCCTTCCGCGACGTACGCCGAATGGAGCAGGACTACAACGCACTGGTGCTCGCCGGCCCGCTGGTCGAAGCGCTGGCCAACGGCGTAAAACAACGCGACATCCTGCGCGGCAAACTGCATCGCCTGTCGCCGTTGCTCGACTCGTTGCTGGGCACGTGGCAGGACTATTCCAACGCGCGCAAGGAAGAGCTCGTCATTCAGGCCGAGCACTACCGCGGCGAGCAGGACGCCCTGCAGAACGATCAACGCGGCAGCACGCAGGAGCTGATGCGGCTTGAGCGTGAGATCAGCAATATCCAGCGCTGGATCGGCGAGCTGGCCGTGCTGAAGAATCGTTTTGCCCTGGTGGATGACGTCCGTGTTCTCGAACAGCAACTGCTGGCCGCAAAAGACGCGCACGACGAACTGGCCGGTGCGCTGGCTCAGTCCCGTCAGTTCAGCGCCGAGGATCTGGATGAGCGTCTGCGCGATCTGGAAAAGCGCCTGAAGTCGGTCAAACAGCAACTCGATCACGCAGACAACAACAGCTATGCCCGGCTGCGCGAAGAATTCTCACAACCGGATGTCGAGCGTTTGATGCGCCTGTTCAACAGCGCGCTGTTCAGTTTGCCGTTGGGTGAACAAGGGATCGCACTGGACGACGGCGAGGCTTGGGTCAAATCGCTCGAAGCAATCCTCGATGGTTTCAAGGGCGAGCGCTTCGAAGTCCCGGGCCTGTCGATCAACTTGTCCCACATAGAGCCACCTGCCCTGCAAGCGCTGGCCGATCGTGCTGCCCTGCGTGATCAGAAAGAGCGTCTGGAGAAAGAACTCAAGCAACTCAAAACGCAACAAGCCGTTGCGGCTGACCGAGCAGCGAGCAAGACCCAGACCGAAGCGCTTTACCAACAGGTGCTGGATGCGCAAAAGGCGCTGGAAGATTTCCGCCGTACACAGACCCTGAGCGCAGAGGAAGGCGAGAAGCTCGAACAGCTCGCGCAGATGGAAGCAGCGCAGGACGAACTCAAACGTTCCAGCGACGCTTTCACCGAACGCGTCCAGCAACTGTCGGCAAAACTGCAGCTGGTCGGTCGTCAGATTGGCGACCTCGAATCCAAGCAACGCACGCTGGACGATGCGTTGCGTCGGCGTCAACTGCTTCCGGCAGACCTGCCGTTTGGCACGCCTTTCATAGAACCGGTGGATGACTCGCTCGAAAACCTGCTGCCGCTGCTCAACGATTACCAGGACAGCTGGCAAGGACTGCTGCGTTGCGATGGCCAGATTGAGGCGCTGTACGCGCAGGTGCGTCTCAAAGGCGTGGCGAAGTTCGACAGCGAAGATGACATGGAGCGTCGCCTCCAGTTGCTGATCAACGCTTACGCGCATCGCCAGGACGAAGCTCTGACGCTGGGCAAGGCCCGCCGTGCGGCGGTTACCGATATCGCTCGCACACTGCGCAATATCCGTAGCGACTACGACAGCCTCGAGCATCAATTGGCGTTGTTCAACCGTGAAATCAACCGCCGCCAGGTCTCCAACCTCGAAAGCTTCCGTATCGTCCTTGCCCCAAACAAGGAAGCGCTCAAGCACATCGATCAGATTATCCACAGCGCCGGTCAGTACGAGGAAGGCGAAACACTGTCTGTGTTCGATCTGAGCCAAAGCGCTGAGCAAGATAATAAGAACGAGGAAGCGAAGGAGTATCTGGCGCGCCTCGTGGCTGCCAACCATAACCAGCTGGGTCTCAAAGACCTCTTCGAACTTGCATTCGAAATCACCAAGGTCAACAGCCAACCGGTTATCCACACTGATATCGATGGCGCGGCATCCAATGGCACGACCATGACGATCAAAGCGCTGACCAACATGTACTTGTTGTTGCACTTGATGGATCGCGAACAAGCCGGTCGTGTGCGGTTGCCTTATTACCTGGATGAAGCAGCGGACATCGACGAACGAAACCAGGCTGCATTGCTTGAAACCAGCTTGCAACTGGGCTTCGTGCCGATCCTGGCGAGCGTAAAGCCGCAGGTCTCGGCCCATGTCGCAATCGACCTTGAAGGCGGCAGTGGACCGGCCGGGATCTATATCGACGAAGCGGACTGGAAATACATTCGTCGTCGTGACGAAGTCACAGCGGTAAAGGCCGTTGAAGTGACGGCGGAAACCGCTGGGTAACCCAGATAGCATGAGCGTCAACTGAACCCCGCAGCGATGCGGGGTTTTTTATGGGCGCTATCTTGTACCGCCGGGTACGACAGGCGCATTAGCAAAGCTTAAGGGGTGGCGCGGGCCGACGAATGATAGCCCGTGACGGGTAAAGCGGACTTGCAGAGTAGGGGATACGGGGCAGGCGCCGCAGGTTTTTCACGCGCAAAAACAAAACCCCATCTGCTTTCGCAAATGGGGTTCTGGAATTTAATCTTGACGATGACCTACTCTCACATGGGGAAACCCCACACTACCATCGGCGATGCATCGTTTCACTTCTGAGTTCGGGATGGGATCAGGTGGTTCCAATGCTCTATGGTCGTCAAGAAATTCGGGTACCGAACCG
>NZ_FNYJ01000005.1 GCF_900108875.1 Pseudomonas sp. NFR16
GCCGTAGGCCATGGCCTGCTGCAGGCAGTTGGAGTCGTCCGGTTCGACGCCGATCACCTTGATCTCGGGGCGCAGGTATTTGACGTACGCCGCGATACCGGCGATCAGCCCGCCACCGCCGACCGGCACGAAGATCGCGTCGAGCTTGCCCTGATGCTGACGCAGGATTTCCATGGCGACCGTGCCTTGTCCGGCGATGGTGTCAGGGTCGTCGTAAGGGTGAATGTAGACGTAGCCTTTTTCCTCGACCAGCTTCAGGGAATACGCCAGCGCCTCGGGGAAAGAGTCGCCGTGCAGCACCACTTTGCCGCCGCGCGAGCGCACGCCTTCGACCTTGATCTCCGGCGTCGTCCTGGGCATGACGATAGTGGCCTTGATGCCGAGCTTTCTGGCCGCCAGCGCCAGACCCTGCGCGTGGTTGCCCGCCGAAGCCGTGACCACGCCGCGGGCAAGTTCCTCGGCGCTCAGTTGCGCCAGCTTGTTGTACGCACCGCGAATCTTGAAGGAGAACACCGGCTGCAGGTCTTCGCGCTTGAGCAGCACTTGGTTGCCCAGTCGCTCGGACAACTGACGAGCGCCCTGCAGCGGGGTTTCCACGGCGACGTCATAGACGCGGGAGGTGAGGATTTTCTTCACGTACTGTTCGAGCATCGGAAAGCATCACTGGCGAAAGGGCAAGACCGGGAAGTCTACCCCGCGTCCCGACGCACGACCACACCAAGAGTCAGGCTTTAACGACGGCATGTCGCTATAATGCCCGCCCTCGGCATATCGCTATCCCTTGCAGGAGTGCGCTTGCCCGCGAACGTGCAGTGCCAGCCGATCCATTGGTCATAGGCACAATGCCGTTGTGGGCAAACGCGCTGTGCAGGGGACATTTTTCACTGGAGCCAAACCCCGCATGACCCAGGATCAACTCAAACAGGCCGTCGCCCAGGCCGCCGTCGACTTCATCCTTCCCAAGCTCGACGACAAAAGCATCGTGGGCGTCGGCACCGGCTCCACCGCCAACTGCTTCATCGATGCGCTGGCACAACACAAAGGCGCATTCGACGGCGCGGTCGCCAGTTCCGAAGCCACCGCAGCGCGCCTGAAAGGCCACGGCATTCCGGTGTATGAACTCAACACGGTCAGCGACCTTGAGTTCTACATCGACGGCGCCGATGAAAGCGACGAGCACTTGAACCTGATCAAGGGCGGCGGCGCAGCACTGACCCGCGAAAAAATCGTCGCGGCGGTCGCCAAGACATTCATCTGCATTGCCGATGGCAGCAAGCTGGTGCCGGTGCTGGGTGCGTTCCCGCTGCCCGTTGAAGTCATCCCGATGGCACGCAGTCATGTGGCGCGGCAACTGGTGAAACTGGGCGGTGATCCGGTTTATCGCGAAGGCGTGGTAACGGACAACGGCAACATCATCCTCGACGTTCACAACATGAACATCACCCGTCCGGCGGAGCTTGAAGCACAGATCAACGCCATCGTGGGCGTGGTCACCAACGGCCTGTTCGCAGCGCGCTCAGCCGATCTGCTGCTCTTGGGCACTCAGGAAGGCGTGAAAACCCTGACGCGCTGATCATCAGCATCCCCCACGCGTCGTGGCAGTTGAGGAATCACGACCTTCGTGACCAGCCTCGCTGCCACTGCTCAAGGCGCGCGGAAGAGCGTGACTGAGCGGCTTACTTCTTCCTGAACGCATAAAACAGGTTCGGCTCGCTCACCACGTACAGCGTGCCGTCATCACCCATCGCAATGCCCTCGGCCTGGGGCACACTGCGTTCAAGGCCCATGCTGCCTTTGCTCAGCGACACGTTGGCCACCGGCCGCCCTTGGGTATCGAGCTCGAGAATCTGCCGCGACTCATCCGACAGCGCCAGCAAATGCCCGCTGCGCTCATCGAATTGCAAACTGGACAGGTCGCGCACGAACAGCCCGGCATCGCGCTGCCTGCTCGAAGTGACTTCCAGAATATTGGTGGGATCGGCATTGGCGCGGGGGAAGCCGCGCACTTCGATGATCTGCACCGGCTTGCGCTCCTTGGCCACAAACAGACGTTGACCCTGGTTGTCATAGGCCAACCCTTCAAAACCGCTGTTGCCGCCCGCGCCCACTCCCAACGTCAGCTGCTCGGCTTGCCTGGCATCGAGGGCGACGGTGGTGTCGTCGACCTGCACCTTGATCAAACGCTGACCATGCTCATCGCTGATCACATAAGTGCCGGGGCTGATGTACTCCACCGCTTCGGCATCGCCAAACCCGGTCAGACGAATGCGCCGCAGCACCTGCCCGTCAAGACTCAGCTCGACGAGTTCCGGGTGTTTATTGGTGACCGTGAAGAGGGTTTTGCGCTGCGGGTCGTAGCTTAGCGCTGAAACGTCGTCGAGCCCCTCAATGACTTTGCCTTCGACCACCACTTCGAACTCATCAAGCCCCAGCGCCTGTGCGTCGGTGGATTGCCAGAACACATGCCAGTTGAACCAAAGCCGCTCGATGACGCGGTACTCGCGGGCGGTGAAGTACAACGCCGCAAGCACAACCACGACGAGCAAGGTGAGCAGGATGCTCTTGAGGGGCGACAAACGGGTCATGCGGACAGCTCAGCATCGAAAAGGGGCCGCTTTAATACCACTTTCCGATGAAGCCTGGCTTAACAACCGCCGTTGAGGTAACCGGCGGACACAAAAAAAACAGTGCCGTCAGGTCACTGCTTTTTCTTGAACGAGTAAAACAGGTTCGGCTCGCTCACCATATAAAGAGTGCCGTTTTCATCCATCGTCACGCCTTCTGCGCGCGGGATCGTCTCGCTCAATCCATTGAAGCCGTGCAGCAGGGTCATGAAGCTCACCTGATTCCCCTTCTCGTCCAGCTCCAGCAGCATGTGCGACTCGGCAGACAGCACCAGCAGATGCCCGGTCTTCTGGTGCGCATACAGCGAGGAAAGGTTGCGCACGATGAGGTTGTCGTTGATCAGTTTCTTCTTCGTGCCGTCCACTTTGCCGCTGACGTCAGCCTTCAGACTGTACAGCGCCGGCGGCCGCTCCTCGCCAAACAGGAACTGTTGGTTGCGCGGATCCCAGGCGATCCCTTCGAAGGCTTTGTTCTGATCCTTCGAAGGGCCAAGGTCATATTTGGGGAAGTCAGCAATGTTCAGCGTCTTGGTGTCCGGCGTCACCGTGACCACAGTCACCAGGTGTTGACGCTCGTCGACGATCGCGATCCGGCCATCACCCAGAACAGCCAGGGCCTCCGGATTGCTCCAGCCAACGAGCGGAATCTTGCGGATGACATCGCCTGTCAGGGTCAATTGCGACAGGAATGCATTTTTGCCCATGACCGCATACAGCGTCTTGCTCGCCGGGTCGTAGGACACATCGGACGCCTCGTCCTTTTCCATCCCCGCCAGCGGCTTGGCGTCGATGTCGACCTGATAATCCGGCAGCCAGACGCTGGCCGCCCGTTCGGCCGGCGTTACGCTGCGCTCACGCAACCACAACAGACCCCGGTCATTCCAGTCCCATGCGAACGACAGGCCGGCCAGGATCACCAGAACGGCGATCAGTAGCCATGCCCAGCGCACGCGCCGGCGGCTCTTGGTTGGGGTCAGCGTTTGAGCATTAACGGCCATCGAGGCAATCCTGAGAAAGTACGTCCATGGGCACAGCGCGGCGCCGCGGTCGGCGAGGAATTATCCAGATCGTTTGTGAAAAAAACGGCAACGCATCGGGCTGGAACAGGCATTCAACCGGGTAAAACAAAAAGGCCGCCTGCAAAGTTTCGCAGGCGGCCCTCACTGGCCGGTCCGGATCGATCAGCGCACGTCGCTTTCGAAACGGCTGTGGCCAGGCAGCTCCAGCACGATCTGATCGCCGACGTTGAACGGCCCGACGCCAGCGGGCGTACCGGTCATGATCAAGTCGCCGGCTTGCAAGGAGAACTGCGAGGCCATGTGCTGAATCATCGGCACGATAGGGTTGAGCATCTGGCTGCTGTTGCCATCCTGACGAACCTCACCGTTGATGCTCAGCCGAATGGCGATATCGGTCAGGTCAGGGTAACGGTCAGCCGAGACGAACGGAGCGATGACTGCTGCGCCGTCGAAGGATTTGGCGATTTCCCACGGCAGACCTTTTTCCTTGAGCCGGGATTGCACATCGCGCAGCGTCAGATCCAGTCCCGGTGCGAAGCCGGAAATGGCGTCCAGCACCTCTTCACGACTCGGATTCTTGCTCAGCGGTTTACCGATCAGCACCACGATTTCGGCTTCGTAATGCACCGAACCGCGATCCTGCGGAATGCTGAACCCGCCTTCGAGCTCGACGACGCAGCTGCCGGGCTTGATGAACAGCAGCGGCTCGGTCGGCACCGGGTTGTCCAGTTCCTTGGCGTGCTCGGCGTAATTGCGGCCGATGCAGACGACCTTGCCCAGTGGAAAGTGCACCTTCGTTCCGTCGACATACTTGTGCTGGTAGCTCATGAGCGCTCCTGAATACGAGATCGGCTTGTTATAGGTGAGAACCGTCGCTTAAACCGCGAAGATCTTGCCCGGGTTCATGATGCCGTTCGGATCGAACACCGCTTTAACTGCCTTCATGTATTCGATTTCCACAGCCGAGCGGCTGTACTCCAGATAGTCGCGCTTGGTCATGCCCACGCCGTGTTCTGCGGAGATGGAGCCGTTGTAGCGCTGAACGATCTCGAACACCCACTTGTTCACCGTCGCACATTTGGCGAAAAACTCATCCTTGCTCAAGTTTTCAGGCTTGAGGATGTTCAGGTGCAGGTTACCGTCGCCGATGTGACCGAACCACACAATCTCGAAGTCCGGGTAATGCTGGCCAACGATGGCGTCGACATCGGCCAGGAACGCCGGGACTTTCGACACGGTCACGGAGATGTCGTTCTTGTACGGGGTGAAGTGCGAGATGGTCTCGGAAATGAATTCGCGCAGCTTCCACAGATTCTGCAGCTGCTGCTCGCTCTGGCTCATCACGCCGTCCAGCACCCAGCCCTGCTCGACGCAGTGCTCGAACGTTTCCAGTGCGTGGTTGGCCACCTCTTCGGTCGTGGCTTCGAATTCGAGCAGCGCATAGAACGGGCACTCGGTCGCAAACGGCGACGGGACATCGCCTCGCGCCATGACTTTGGCCAGCGCCTTGTCGGAGAAGAACTCGAACGCGGTCAGGTCCAGCTTGCTCTGGAAGGCGTGCAGCACCGGCATGATCGCGTTGAAGTCAGTGGTGCCGAGCACCATCGCCGTCAGGTTTTTCGGAGCGCGATCCAGACGCATCGTCGCTTCGACCACAAAGCCCAGCGTGCCTTCTGCGCCGATGAACAACTGGCGCATGTCGTAGCCGGTCGCGTTCTTGATCAGGTCCTTGTTCAGCTCGAGAATGTCGCCCTTGCCCGTGACGACCTTCATGCCAGCGACCCAGTTACGGGTCATGCCGTAACGGATGACCTTGATCCCGCCCGCGTTGGTGCCGATGTTGCCGCCGATATGACTCGAACCGGACGAGGCGAAGTCGACCGGGTAATAAAGGCCGTTCTCTTCCGCCAGGTGCTGCAACTGCTTGGTGACCACGCCAGGCTGGCAGACAGCGGTACGGTCGGTGAGATTGAGCTCCAGCACCTGATTCATGTAATCGAACGCAACGACCACTTCGCCATTGGACGCCACGGCCGCCGCCGAGAGCCCGGTCCGGCCGCCCGATGGCACCAGTGCGACCTTGCGTTCGTTAGCCCAGCGGACGATGGCCTGAACCTGCTCGGTGGTCTTCGGAAACACGATTGCCATCGGCGCAGGCGCGAAGTGCTTGGTGTGATCCTTGCCGTAAAACTCAAGGGAATCGGCATCGGCAAGTACTTTGCCAGGCTCAACCAGGGTCTTCAGTTCATCAATCAGGGCAGGATGTGTCATCGACAGAACTCTCGAACAATTCATGGTGATCCTGAGAACGGCTCACGTCGCAGGAGCGGGTATTTAGCGGGGCACATATGCTAGCATACCGCCCCCGCAGAGACGTGCCTGAGGCCGACCTGCGGAGGCGCCGTTGCGCCGTGAGGCCAGCTTTGAGGCTGACCATTCCCTGCCATTTTTTCTCCGGGACACAGGTTTACGCAGATGAGCAAGACTTCCCTCGACAAGAGCAAGATCAAGTTCCTTCTTCTCGAAGGCGTCCATCAATCCGCAGTCGACGTCCTCAAGGCCGCCGGTTACACCAGCATCGAGTACCACACCAAGTCTCTGCCGGAAGCCGAGCTGAAGGAAAAGATTGCCGACGCTCACTTCATCGGTATCCGCTCCCGCACCCAACTGACCGAAGAACTGTTCGACAGCGCCAAGAAACTGGTCGCAGTGGGCTGCTTCTGCATCGGCACCAACCAGGTTGATCTGAACGCAGCCCGCGAGCGCGGCATTGCCGTGTTCAACGCCCCTTACTCCAACACCCGTTCGGTCGCCGAACTGGTGCTGGCAGAGGCGATCCTGTTGCTGCGCGGCATCCCGGAGAAAAACGCGTCCTGCCACCGTGGCGGCTGGATCAAGAGCGCGGCCAACTCGTTCGAAATCCGTGGCAAGAAGCTGGGCATCATCGGTTACGGCTCGATCGGCACGCAGTTGTCGGTTCTGGCCGAAGGCCTGGGCATGCAGGTGTTTTTCTACGATCCACTGACCAAGCTGCCGCTGGGCAACGCGACCCAGGTTCCGAGCCTGCATGAGCTGCTGGGTCTGGCTGACATCGTCTCCCTGCACGTGCCTGAGCTGCCATCCACCCAAATGATGATTGGCGAGACCGAAATCCGCGCCATGAAGAAAGGCGCCATCCTGATCAACGCTGCACGTGGCACCGTGGTCGATCTCGACGCACTGGCCGGCGCGATCAAGGACAAGCACCTGATCGGCGCCGCCATCGACGTGTTCCCGGTCGAGCCGCGCTCCAACGACGACGAGTTCGAAAGCCCGTTGCGTGGCCTGGATAACGTCATCCTGACCCCGCACATCGGTGGCTCGACTGCCGAAGCCCAGGCCAACATCGGTCTGGAAGTCGCGGAAAAACTGGTCAAGTACAGCGACAACGGGACGTCGGTGTCTTCGGTCAACTTCCCTGAAGTGGCCCTGCCTGCTCACCCGGGCAAGCATCGCCTGCTGCACATCCACGAAAACATTCCGGGCGTGCTCAGCGAAATCAACAAGGTGTTCGCGGAAAACGGCATCAACATCTCCGGTCAATTCCTGCAGACCAACGAGAATGTCGGTTACGTGGTGATCGACGTCGACGCCGAATACTCCGATCTGGCGCAAGAAAAGCTCCAGCAGATCAAAGGCACCATCCGCAGCCGCGTGTTGTTCTAAGCCCTCTTGAAGGGCGCAAAAAAGGAGACCTTGGGTCTCCTTTTTTTGTGCGTGGCGATTGGCGAGGATCGACGTGTTATTTGACGGTGATCGTGATCTTCTGCGACTCAACCACTGGGTTCAGCGGCACGTGATTCTTGTCGCCCACCAGCAGCTGCAGCGTGTGCTGACCCGGAGTGAGGTTCAGCTCGGTCTCGGTCTGGCCTTTGCCGAAGTGGCGAATGTTGTCGGTAGTGGGCAACGGTGCGCTCATGTCAGGCTGGTCTTTGACGTCGATCAGCAAGTGATGATGACCGGTCTCGGGCACATCGACGCCCGCCGGCGCGACGCCCATGCCTTTCAAGCCGAACTGCACTTTAAAGGTGCCGTTTACCGTCGCTCCGTCCTTGGGCGAGATGATGTACACCTCGGCACCGGCAGGCGACGGCGTGCGCGGGACATCCGCCGCCTGAGCCACACATGCAGCCCCGAGCAACAGCGCGGCAAAGGCAGTTTTTGCGAATAAGGTCTTCATGATCTCTCCCGTTCTGGATTTCATAGGCGCTCAGTGCTGACGGAAGCTCGGCTCGGCAGGCAGGGAACGCTCAGGTACGGTCTTTACCTTAGCGCTATCCGGCCATGGGCACGTCGGGCGAACGGATTTATGTAGAAGATTTCATCTTTGCAAACGCCGTCGTCGGGCAATGCCGTTGCAGCGGCGGCCGTCAGAGCTCCAGCGGATCATTGCCACGCCGGCGGAACCAGCCGGTCAGCGACAGGCGCTCACGCGTGGACGGCAAAACCTCGTGCGGCATATCGCCCGACAGAAACACCACCAGACAGCCACCGGTGGGCTGCACGTCGTACTCGACGCCATCCTTGAGGTACATGCGCAACTGACCGCCATGCTCGGGCAACCAGGCGTCGTTGAGGTAGATCACCGCAGACACCATGCGCTTGTCGTCATCGCGAAAGCGGTCGACGTGCTTACGGTAGAAAGCGCCTGGCGGGTACAGCGCAAAATGGCTTTCGAAGTCTTCAAGCCCCAGAAACAAGCCGCGATTGAGGGCCTGACGCAAGCTGTCCATCAGTGCCAGATAACGATCGCAAGGCTCGGCCTGACCGGCCTCCAGCCACTGAATGTGATCACCGCGAATGCCTTCGCGAACCTCCTGAGCTGGCCCGCGTCCGACGGCAGCAGGCGCAAGCTCGCCTTCGGCTGCGCGCGTGCGGCACTCAAGCGCCAGCTCGCGGGTCAGGCTGTCGGGCAGGAAGATGTTCTGCTGCGACCAGCCACGCTCGGCCAGGTCGTCGACGATTCGCAACAGCAACGGGTGATCGGGGGATATGTGCATGGCGCGCATAGTATCCATACGCCGGTGAATCCGACAGAGCCCGCGGTCTGCCGGAACAAGAATATTTTGTCACCGGGGAAAACCCGCTGCACACCGACACGAAAACGGCCGAACCCACGGGTTTTCTTGGGGTCTGGCAACTGTTAACTCGACAAATCCCCGCCGCCCCGCCGAGAATAGCGGCCTGCCGACAGGAGTCTCTAATGCGCCGTCTGTTTTTCCTGCTGTTGATGTTCTGCACCCTGCCCGCTTGGGCAGACGGCCACGACCAGCTGTACAAGGTCGCCGGCTGGCCAGAACAACGCGCGCATTTCACCGACGCCCTCAAAGCCGCGCAGCAGCGCTACCGCAACAGCCTGCCGCCGGCGGTCTTCGATGCTCTGGTCAACAACAGCAATCAGCGGTTTGCGGCGCAAGCGATGGATCAGCGCGCCGAACAGAAATTGCGCCAGAGCCTGCAGGACGCCAACCCCGCACTGCAGTTTTTCCAGTCGCCGCTGGGCCGCAAGATCGTCAATGCCGAGCTGACGGCAACCCGCCCCGATCAACTGGCCAAAAACGCTCAAGGACTCCCGCACATTCAGGCCGATGACAATCGCACGCTGATCATCGGCCATCTGGCCAACGCCCTGCCCGCTCGCGAGGCTGGTGCAGAAGTGAGCCTGGCCATCGCCGGCGTCGCTGCCGACAGCCTGAGCTCGATGATTCCCGGATTGATGGGAAGCGGCTCGACCCAGGCCATGCTCGACGGCCAGCGCCAGCGCCTGATGGCGCAGATCGGCAATGACCTCAACAACACGCTGCTGTATGTCTATCGGGACTTGTCCGACGCGGAGCTGGATGAGTTCGCCACGTTCGCAGAATCCAGCGAAGGCAAGGCTTATTATCAAGCCGCACTGGCCGCGATCCGTGCAGGCTTGGCGGTCGGTCAGAACGTGAAGTGACGCTGCACGCCGAAACCTTTCAACGCCAAGCAATCAGGATTGCTTCATCCGCTGCGTCAGGAACTCGAAAAACTGCGCCCGCAACTCCGGCAGCTCATTGGCCAGATGATGCCGCGCCTCCTGCAGCATGAATACTTGCGGCTGTTCGAACTTGTCGTTGAGCACGGCCAGATTGTGGCTCCAGTCCACTGTCATGTCCGACTCGCCTTGAATGATCAAAGGGCTGCGGCGGCTGCGCGGCGCGCTTTCGATGCGTTCGATCCACTTGGCCAACGCGCCGACCCACGCGGTCGGCAAGCGCCTGGGCTGCAGCGGGTCGGCCATCAGAAACGGCAGAAAAGCGGGCGCGTTGGAGTTCTCGCTGAAACGCCGGTCGATGCCTTTTACAAAGGCGCGCAGCAGGTAGTAGCTGACCTTGGACAACGTCCAGCCACGTGGGCGCACCAAAGGCGCTAGCAGAATAGACTGGCCTTGCGCCGGACTTTCATTACCGCGGCTGAGCAGATGATCGATGACGATCGCGCCGCCGGTGCTTTGCCCGCACAGGTGCCACGGCTTGGGCAACCGCAGTGTGGCCGCTTCGAGGAACAGACGCTCCAACACCAGTTGGTACTCGGCGAAATCAGTAATGCTCGCCCTCGTTCCGCTGGACAGGCCATGGCCTGGCAAGTCACAGGAAATCACCGCAAATCCCAGCTCCAGCGCCCATTCGACGACGTGGCGATACAGCCCCATGTGATCGTAGAAACCATGCACCAGCACGAGGGTTGCCACAGGCCGTTCCGGCATCCACAGCTGAGTGACGATTTCGTAGCCGCCAATTTCGAAACGCCCCAGCCGGCTGTTTACCGCGCCCTCGCGGCCCAGCCCCAGCATGTTGTAGAAACGCTGATACGCCAGACCTTCTTCGGAAAGCGCCAGATTTGCACTGAGCGGCTGAAGCCCGGCGCGCAGGTGATCGGGGTCGAACGTGTCGGACATCGGTATTCCAGATCAGGCAGGTTTAGGGTTCAAAGGCGCCGCTGCTTGCGAGTTTCTTCTGTCCGTCAAGGCGTGGCAAGCTACGGCATCCAAATCGAAGCCGCCTCATGACTGCTCATTCCCGCATTCGACGCCGCACTGTCATCGCGCTGATCGCCCTCGCCTGCGCGGCAATTCTGTGGTTTGGCTTCACGTGGTTTGAGGGTCGATACCTTCGGACGTTCAGTGACACGACCGCCTTGTTCGCCGGAGACAGCTTGAGGCTACCGCCACAGCTTGCCGGCCCCGGGCCGATCCGTGTCGTGCATTTCTGGGACCCTGCCTGCCCGTGCAACGTCGGTAATCAGGAGCACCTGAGCGAACTGGTCGCGCATTACGCCGGGGTCGGCGGCGTGGAGTTTTACGCGGTGCAAAAACCAGGCACTCGCGGGCAATTGCCGGTCACGCTGAACGCGATCAAACCGCTGAGTCACCTGCCCGGCGCCGAGCGAATGACATCCAGCCCGGCCATTGCCATCTGGGATCGCCAAGGCAAACTGGCGTATTTCGGCCCTTACAGTGAAGGGTTGGTGTGCAATTCACAGAACAGCTTCGTCGAGCCCATTCTTCGAGCGCTCAGCGCCAATCGTCCGGTCAACGCCACACACACCATGGCGGTGGGGTGTTATTGCCCATGGCAAACCCCCGACTGAAACGCCCTGCCGTGGTCAGTGCGTGCTTTTGTAGTCGATCACATAGGGCAGCTTTTCACTGGCGGTCTTGGTCAAGACCTTGCGCTTGACCGACTTGAATCCACCGAGCTGCCTGGCCGTCATGCCGTCGCCCACCGACTTGCTCGACGGCGGTTTGACCATCAGATCGCTCGCAGCCTGCAACGCCTGGTGATAGCCGCTGCGCTCGCTGAGGTTGAAGTCCGCCAACTTGAGCCGGTCACGCAGCCAGTCTGCCCAGTAGAACTCCAGAAATTCGGGCGACACCTCGCCTGCCTTTGGCTTGTCGTAGGCAGCGCCACGCACGAAGTACACAATGCTGCGCAGGATGTCGTTCTGCATGGATTTAAGGCCGACATGGGCCGGCAATTGATCGGGAGCGATGGCCTGACCGTTGCCGTCCTTGAGCCAGACCTTGCGTGCCTGCTGCATGCGCGCCCAGAAGGCAGGCATGTCGGCGCTGTCGCTGAAGACATCGGTGATGCGTACCTTCATTTTCATCTGCGGACCTGCGCCGGGCTGTTCCCACAGCGCACTGAATGTGTGGTGTCCGTCGGTGAGATACAAATCGCCGCCCGGCCCCACGACCACGGTCTTCATCTGTTGCGGGTGGGCGTTAGGCTCGTCCTTGCAGGTGAAGCTTTCCGGCTTCAAAGGGTCGGCAGACTCGCTCACCGGCCGGGCTTTGACCTGGCCATTGCTCTCGCAGATTTCGTCGAACAGCGTCTGTCGGTCTTTGGCGAAACGCTCCAGTTTGTAATAAACCTGATCGAAGCCGATCACCGCCTGCGTGGGGTGGACTTGATCAAGCGTGACCTCAACGACGTCACCCGGCTTGGGCCCAGTGAAGGCAAACGCCTGAGCCGAGAGCAGCAGCAAAAAGATCGTAAGCCTGCAGGATTGAATGCGCATGGTTCGGGACTCTCGAGGACGTCGGCTCAGCTTAATGCAATAACCACCTGACACAACCCGCACGCGGCGGGACCACGCCAGCGCATCAAGACGCTCGCGGTGATCATCTTCTACCCAGCCAGGCGACAAATCTGTAGCCTGCCAATCCTTCTCGATCCTTTTTTGAGTCCCGCATGAAACGCAGTTTCTACGTCATTGCCGTCGTGCTTGTCCTCGTGGCAGGCGGCGGCGCCTGGTACGTCCACAGCAAGCAACCGGTGCGCGACGGCGAGATGAAGCTGGCGCACTTGAACGCGCCGGTCAGCGTGCGCTACGACGAGCGCGGCGTGCCACATATCAAGGCCGATAACGAAGACGATCTGTACCGCGCGCTGGGCTACGTGCATGCGCAGGATCGCCTGTTTCAGATGGAAATCCTGCGCAGGCTGGCGCGCGGCGAGCTGGCTGAAATCCTCGGTCCGAAGCTGGTCAATAACGACAAATTGTTCCGCAGCCTGCGTATCCGCGAGCACGCAGACGAGTACGTTGCCCGCCAGGACAAGAACACCCCGGCGTGGAAAGCACTTCAGGCCTACCTGGATGGCGTGAACCAGTATCAAGACACGCATTCCAGCCCCATCGAATTCGACGTGCTCGGCATCGAAAAGCGTCCGTTCACGGCGCAGGATACGCTGAGTATCGGCGGTTATCTGGCTTACAGCTTTGCGGCAGCTTTTCGTACCGAACCGTTGATGACGTTCGTGCGTGATCGGCTCGGCCCGGATTACCTCAAGGTTTTCGACCAGCCCTGGCAGCCCGACGGCGCACTGACGCAGGCTGCCGTCTTGAGTGACAGGGACTGGCAAGGTCTGGGTGATCTTGCGCTACTGAGCTATCAGACCCTGGAAAAAGCCGGCCTGCCGGAGTTCGAGGGCAGCAACGCCTGGGCTGTGTCGGGCAGTCGGACACAAAGTGGCAAGCCGCTGCTGGCGGGTGATCCGCACATCCGTTTTTCAGTGCCCGCGGTGTGGTACGAGGCGCAGCTGTCGGCGCCCGGTTTCGAGCTCTATGGTCACTTCCAGGCGCTCAACCCCTTCGCGCTGCTGGGCCACAACATGGATTTCGGCTGGAGCCTGACCATGTTCCAGAACGACGACCTGGACTTGATCGCCGAAAAGACCAATCCCGACAATCCCGGTCAAGTCTGGTATCACGGCGCCTGGGCGGACATGACATCGCGCCAGGAGCAGATCAAGGTCAAAGGCCAAGAGCCTGTTACGTTCATGTTGCGTCAGTCCCCACACGGTCCCATCGTCAATGACGCGCTCGGCAACGCTGCGCCCGACACGCCTGTTGCGATGTGGTGGTCATTTTTGGAGTCGGAGAACCCGATCCTTCAGGGCTTCTACGAGGCGAACCGCGCCGACACGCTGGAAAAGATGCGCACTGCCGCTCAAAAGATCCAGTCACCGGGCCTTAACGTGGTCTACGCCAACGCCCGCGGCGACATCGGTTGGTGGGCCGCCGCTCAGTTGCCCGTGCGTCCGGCGGGCGTGAATCCGACGTTCATACTCGACGGCAGCAGCGATCAGGCCGACAAGAATGACTTTTACCCCTTCACAGCCAATCCGCAGGAAGAAAACCCTGCACGTGGCTATATCGTCTCGGCCAATTTCCAGCCGGTCTCGCCGACCGGCATTGAAATTCCAGGCTATTACAACCTTGCCGAGCGCGGCCGTCAGCTCGACAAACAGCTGAGCGACCCTGAGGTGAAGTGGACGCTGGAGAAGAGTAAAGCCTTACAGTTGGGCACGACGACTGACTACGCAGCGCAGATCTTGAAGCCACTGATTCCGGTGCTGCGACGGGTCATCAGCGCCCCCGAAGAGCACGACCTGATCGAGCGCCTCGCAGCCTGGAAGGGTGACTACCCGGTGGATTCGGTAGGGGCCACGCTGTTCAACCAGTTCCTGTTCAATCTGAGCGATCAGGCGTTCCATGACGAACTGGGCGACGGCCTGTTCACGACCTTGCTGTCAACCCGAATGATCGACATGGCGCTGCCGCGACTGGCCGCTGATGCGAATTCTGTGTGGTGGAACAATCGCAATTCGAACGAACCCGAAAGCCGTGACAACACCGTGAAAGTGGCCTGGCATGCGACGGTTTCGCATCTTAAATCTCTCTACGGCGTGAACCCGGACGAATGGACCTGGGGCAAGGCGCACACGCTGACCCACGAACATCCGCTGGGCCGTCAGCCGCCGCTGGACATGCTGTTCAACGTCGGCCCGTTCGCTGCACCGGGCACCCATGAAGTGCCGAACAACCTCTCGGCCGGCATCGGCAATGCGCCATGGCCTGTGAGCTATGGGCCTTCAACGCGACGACTGATCGACTTCGCCGAGCCGGCACACGCGCTGGGTATCAACCCGGTCGGGCAAAGCGGCGTGCTCTTCGACAAGCACTATGCCGATCAGGCAACGCGCTACATCAACGGCGAATATGTGCCGGAGCGATCCAGCGAAAAGGATGTGGAGGGGAACAGCGAGGCGGTATTGAAGTTGGTGCCAGGGCGATAACCCCGTCAGACCTGCAGCCCCACCGCAGTCCCCAACGTGTAAGACAGGCTGGCATTCTAACCAGTAGGACCGGCTTTAGCCGGGAAGGCGTCGGGCGTCACACCGCAGAATCTCAGCGCTCACACTAGCCTCTTCCCGGCTGATGCCGGTCCTACAACAAACATCGCGTACATTCAGCGGGACCTATTGGAATGCCAACCCGAGGACCGGTTTTTAGCCGGGAAGACTCTGGAGTTCCAAACCGTAGGACCGGCTTTAGCCGGGAAGGCGTCACACCGCAGAATCTCAGCGCTCACACCCGCCTCTTCCCGGCTGAAGCCGGCCCTACGACAAACATCGCGTGCATCCAGTGGGATGCTTCCCACTGAACCTGCGCTGATCAAACCGATTCGACCACTTTCGCGCGTCGTACATCAGGCTGTTTCCAGCCGTCTGCGGCAGCTTCTTCGATGGCTTGTTGAATGGCCTTCTTGCGCTTTTCTTCGGCGCGGCGGCTGAAGAACCAGACCAGGAAGGTCGCGATCGACACGGCCAGCAGAATCAAGCTCGCAATCGCGTTGATCTCAGGCTTGACGCCCAGTCGCACCGCCGAGAAGACTTCCATCGGCAGCGTGGTAGAGCCCGGTCCGGACACGAAGCTGGCGAGTACCAGGTCGTCCAGCGACAAGGCGAAGGACATCATTGCACCTGCCGCCAGCGACGGCGCGATCATCGGGATGGTGATCAGGAAGAACACTTTCCACGGCCTCGCACCCAGATCCATCGCGGCTTCCTCGATGGACATGTCGAGCTCACGCAGGCGTGCTGACACCACAACCGCCACATACGCCGCGCAGAACGTCGTGTGGGCGATCCAGATGGTGACGATGCCCCGCTCCTGCGGCCAGCCGATCAACTGCGCCATGGCCACGAACAGCAGCAACAGCGACAGACCGGTGATGACCTCCGGCATGACCAGCGGCGCGGTGACCAGACCACCGAAGAACGTACGCCCTTTGAAACGGGTGACGCGGGTCAGCACGAAGGCGGCCATCGTCCCCAGGGCCACGGCCGCGATCGAGGTGTACAGCGCGATTTCCAGCGAGCGCATGACCGCACTCATCAGTTGGGTGTTGTCCAGCAGACCGACGTACCACTTCACCGACCAGCCGCCCCACACGGTCACCAGCTTGGAGGCGTTGAACGAGTAGATCACCAGAATGACCATCGGCGCGTAGATGAACGTCAGCCCGAGTATCAGCATCAGGTTCGAGAATCGGAAGCCTCTCATGCTTTGCCCTCCAGTTCTTTGGCCTGGCTGCGGTTGAACAGGATGATTGGCACGATCAGGATCAGCAGCATGACCACCGCCAGCGAAGATGCCACCGGCCAGTCGCGGTTGTTGAAGAACTCTTGCCACAGGACCTTGCCGATCATCAGCGTCTCGGGACCGCCGAGCAATTCAGGGATGACGAACTCGCCCACCACCGGAATGAACACCAGCATGCAACCGGCGATGATGCCGTTCTTGGACAGCGGAACGGTGATTTTCCAGAAACTGTTGAAGGTGCTCGAACCCAGGTCGGAGGCAGCTTCCAGCAAGCTTTGATCATGCTTCACCAGGTTGGCGTACAGCGGCAGGATCATGAACGGCAGGTACGAATAGACCACGCCGATGTACACCGCAAGGTTGGTGTTGAGAATCTGCAGCGGCTCACTGATCACGCCCAGCCACATCAGGAAGGCGTTGAGCAGACCGTTGTTGCTCAAAATCCCCATCCACGCATAAACGCGGATCAGGATGGCCGTCCAGGTCGGCATCATGATCAACAGCAGCAGCACCGTCTGCATTTCTTTGCGCGCGATGGAGATGCCGTATGCCATCGGGTAGCCGATCAACAGGCACAGTAAGGTGCTGAAGAAGGCCATCTTCAACGAGCCCAGATACGCCGAAATGTACAGATCGTCGCCGGTCAGCAATGCGTAGTTGGCGAAATTGAGCACGATGTCGAGCTTCTGCTCGGCGTAGGTGAAGATCTCGGTGTAGGGCGGAATCGCGACGTCGGCCTCAGCGAAACTGATCTTGATGACGATCAGAAATGGCAGCGCGAAGAACAGAAACAGCCACAGGAACGGAACGCCGATGACCGCCTGACGGCCATTGGGCGTTATGCGGTTGAGCGCGCGTTTGATCTTGCGGATTTTCATGAGCGAAGCACCACGCCGCTGTCATCTTCCCACCATACGTACACTTCGTCGTCCCAGGTCGGACGCGCACCGCGGCGCTCGGCGTTGGCGACGAAGGACTGCACCAGCTTCCCGCAGGCCAGTTGCACGTAGAACACCGAGTGACCGCCCAGATAGGCGATGTCGTGGACCTTGCCGCGCGACCAGTTGTATTGGTAGGCGGGCTGTTCGGTGGTGATCAACAGCTTTTCCGGGCGAATCGCGTAAGTGATGTGCTTGTCTTCGACCGAGGTGCTGATGCCGTGACCGACATAGATCTCGCGTTCCAGCTCCGGGCTGCGGATCAGTGCGTGGCCTTCCATGTCTTCGATGACTTCGCCGTCGAACAGGTTGACGTTGCCGATGAATTCACAGACCAGCCGGCTGGTCGGTGTTTCGTAGATGTCCACCGGACTGCCGATCTGAGCGATCCAGCCCAGGTGCATGATCGCGATGCGCTGAGCCATGGTCATGGCTTCTTCCTGATCGTGGGTCACCATGACGCAGGTCACGCCCACGCGCTCGATGATTTCCACCAGCTCCAGTTGCATCTGCGAGCGCAGCTTCTTGTCCAGCGCGCCCATGGGCTCATCGAGCAGCAGCAGTTTCGGCTTCTTGGCCAGTGAGCGCGCCAGCGCCACACGCTGACGCTGACCGCCCGACAACTGATGCGGCTTGCGCTTGGCGTATTGGGTCATCTGCACCAGCTTGAGCATTTCAGTGACGCGTGCGTCGATCTCGGCCTTGGGCAGTTTGTCCTGCTGCAGGCCGAACGCGATGTTCTGCGCCACGGTCATGTGCGGGAACAGCGCGTAGGACTGGAACATCATGTTGATCGGACGCTCGTATGGCGGCATGTCGGTGATGTCGACGCCATCGAGAAATATGCGGCCTTCGGTCGGCCGTTCAAAACCGGCAAGCATGCGCAGCAAGGTGGATTTCCCCGAGCCGGATCCGCCGAGCAAGGCGAAGATTTCACCCTTGTTGATCTGCAGAGACACATCGTCCACAGCAACCGTCTCGTCGAATTTTTTCGTGACCCGATCGATTTTGACCAGCACCGGTTTCGGTTGCTGACCACCCTCAAGGGCTTTTTTGTAGGCGCCGGAGGCAACTGCCATGGGTGAAACTCCCAACTGTTTTTGCGCCCGGCCGACAGGGCCGGGCGCCTTGGTCTTTATTTACCGGTTTTGATCTTGGTCCAGCTGCGCGTCATGGCACGCTGAATCTTGGGCGGCAGTTCAGAGTTGACGTACAGACGTTCCTGCACCTCTTTGGACGGGTAGACCGATTCGTCGTTGCGGATTTCCTGATCCATCAGTTCACCCGACGCAGGGTTCGGGTTAGCGTAACCAACCTGATCGCTGACCTTGGCGATCACTTCAGGCTTGAGGATGTAGTTGATGAACGCGTGAGCCGCCTTGACGTCGGGCGCATCGGCGGGGATCGCCAGCATGTCGAACCAGAGGTTGCCGCCCTCTTTGGGGATCGAGTAAGCGATGTTGACGCCCTTGCCTGCTTCCTCGGCACGCGCCTTGGCCTGGAAGATGTCGCCGGAGAAACCTGCCGCGATGCAGATGTCACCGTTGGCCAGGTCAGTGATGTATTTGGAGGAGTTGAAGTACGTGACGTACGGACGCACCTTGAGCAGCTTTTCCTCAGCCTTTTTATAATCTTTCTCGTCGGTGCTGTTCGGGTTCAGGCCCATGTAGTTGAGCACTGCAGGCAGCATTTCGTCCGCCGAATCCAGGAACGCGACGCCGCACTGCTTCAGCTTTTTCATGTTCTCAGGTTCGAACAGCACGGCCCAGGAATCGATGGTGTCGACGCCCAGCACTTTTTTGATCTTGTCGACGTTGTAACCGATCCCGTTGGTGCCCCACAGGTACGGCACGGCGTACTGATTGCCCGGATCGTTCTTCTCCAGGCGCTTCATCAGTTCGGGGTCGAGGTTGGAGTAGTTGGGGAGTTGCGACTTGTCGAGTTTCTGAAACGCACCGGCCTTGATCTGCTTGCCAAGGAAGTGGTTGGAAGGGACTACCACGTCATAGCCGGTGTGGCCGGCCAGCAGCTTTCCTTCCAGGGTTTCGTTGGAGTCGAAGACGTCGTATTTGGTCTTGATGCCGGTGGTGGATTCAAAATCCGCCAGCGTCGAGGTGCCGATGTAATCGGACCAGTTATAAATGCGGACAGTGGAGCTTTCCGCGTAGGCGCCAACGGCTAGCGTCAGGCCGGCTCCGATAAGCAAGCCTTTGGAAAATAAAGAGATAGACACGATTGCAGTCCTTTTTTAGTAGGTGGGCCGTTGCCCGTGCCGACGACAGTACCGACTGCCTGTGACAAATCCGGCGCGCAACTTACCTTCGATAAACCCTTCTCGCAAAATAATTTTTCGTGACGCGTGCGCGGTAAATCCTGACCTTGGAATCTGGAACATCTCTCGGCAGTCGGTAGACACCGATCCTGTAGGAGTGAGCTGGCTCGCGATGGCGCTGTGTCAGTCGACATTTCCATTTCTGACAAGGTGCAATCGCGAGCAAGCTCACTCCTACACAGCTTAAGCACGTGCCGTCATGGAGGGCACGTTCGGACCAGGCTTATTTGCCCGATTTGATGTTGGTCCAGCTGCGGGTCATGAGACGCTGAGTGGCTGCTGGCAAGTCTGCAATCGCGTACAGCTTGGACAGCACGTCCGCAGGTGGGTAAACGCCTGGATCGGAGGTGATGTCCTTGTCCACGAACTCGGTCGCTGCCTTGTTGCCGTTCGGGAAGTGCACGGCGTTGGTGATCTCGGCCATCACTTTAGGCTGCAGGATGAAGTTCATGAACTTGTAGGCGCCTTCGACGTTTTCGGCGTCTTTGGGAATGGCAACCATGTCATAGAAGCTGCCAGCACCTTCTTTCGGAATGTTGTAGCTGACCTTGACCTTGCCGCCTGCTTCTTCAGCGCGCGCCTTGGCCTGATACACGTCACCCGAGTAACCGACGGCTACGCAAATGTTGCCGTTGGCCAGGTCCGAGATGTATTTGGACGAGTGGAAATAGGTGACCGAAGGACGAATTTTCTTGAACAGATCTTCGGCTTTCTGGATGTCTTCTTTCTTCTGGCTGTCGGTTGGCAGACCCAGGTAATGCAGCGCCACTGGCAGCATTTCGGTCGGCGAATCGAGGAAGCTGATGCCACATGATTTCAGCTTGGCCGCGTTTTCAGGCTTGAACAGCAGGTCCCAGGAATTGACTGGAGCGTCTGCGCCCAGCGCAGCCTTGACCTTGTCCGGGTTGAAGCCGATACCGATCGAACCCCACATGTACGGGAAGGCGTGCTTGTTGTCCGGGTCGCTGACCGACACGGCTTTGAGCAGCGCAGGGTCGAGGTTTTTGTAGTTCGTCAGCTTGGACTTGTCCAGTTCCTGATAAACACCGGCTTTGATCTGTTTGGCCAGGAAGTTGTTCGACGGAACGACGATGTCGTAACCCGACTTACCGGCCAGCAATTTGGCTTCCAGCGTCTCGTTGCTGTCGAAGACGTCGTACACCACCTTGATGCCCGACTCTTTTTCGAAATCGGCAATGGTGTTCGGCGCGATGTAATCGGACCAGTTATAGACGTGCAGAACTTTGTCGTCGGCGTGTGCCGCTGCGGTCACTGCGCCCATCAGGGACAAGGCGAGGAGGGTTTTGCCAAATTTCTTCATTCTTACAGCTCCAGTGTTTTATGTTAGCGGCAACCAAACCGCCGATAGTCTGGCAATTTCCTGGGCGGGCTTACAAGCGAAGCGGCCTGCCTTATTGCATAGCTTTCAAAGATTTCATCTGCACGCCAGCGCATCGAACTCTGTAGGAGTGAGCTTGCTCGCGATTGCGTATCGTCAGGCACCGACGATGTCGAATGTGCCGACGCTATCGCGAGCAAGCTCACTCCTACAAAAGATGATCGTTTACCGCACGATCACCTCACCTTCAGCGCTGCAACGCCTCAAGGGTCAGGTCCAGGCATGTGCGTGCCTTTTCCACCAACTCATCGATCTCCGCGAAACTGATCACCAGCGGCGGCGCAATGATCATCGTGTCGCCCACCGCGCGCATGATCAGCCCGTTATCGAAGCAGAACGTGCGGCAGATCATGCCTACACCTTGACCGACATAGCGCTCACGAGTTGCTTTGTTTTTCACCAGCTCGATGGCGCCCAGCATCCCGATGCCACGCACCTCGCCCACCAGCGGATGATCGCTCAGCTCGCGCAAACGCTTTTGCAAGTATGGTGCCGTTTCCGCTTTGACCCGCTCGACAATCTTCTCTTCGCGCAGGATGCGAATGTTCTCCAGACCCACCGCCGCCGCCACCGGGTGACCGGAGTAGGTGAAGCCGTGGTTGAAGTCACCGCCCTCGTTGAGGACCTTCACTACCTCGTCGCGCACGATGACCCCACCCATCGGGATGTAGCCGGAAGTCAGACCTTTGGCGATGGTCATCAGATCAGGCTTGAGGCCGTAGAAATCGCTACCGAACCACTCACCGGTGCGACCGAAGCCACAAATCACCTCATCGGCGACGAACAGGATGTCGTACTTGGCGAGAATCTCCTTGATCTTCGGCCAGTACGTTTCCGGTGGCACGATCACGCCACCCGCGCCCTGAATCGGCTCGGCAATGAACGCGCCGACGTTCTCCTCGCCCAGTTCGAGAATCTTCTTCTCCAACTGCTCGGCGGCCCATACGCCGAACTCGTCCGGCGTCATGTCGCCACCCTCACCGAACCAGTAAGGCTGGGGAATGTGCACGATGCCCGGAATCGGCAAGTCGCCCTGTTCGTGCATGTAGGTCATCCCGCCCAAGCTCGCGCCGGCAACGGTGGAGCCGTGATAGCCGTTGATGCGGCTGATGATGACCTTTTTGGCCGGCTTGCCCTTGACGGCCCAATAGTGACGAACCATGCGCAGCACGGTGTCATTGCCTTCGGAACCTGATCCGGTGAAAAACACGTGGTTCATGCCTTCCGGCGCGATCACGGAAATCGCCTTGGCCAACTGCAGCGCCGGTGGGTGAGCGGTCTGGAAGAACAGGTTGTAATAAGGCAGCTCACGCATCTGTTTGCTGGCGGCTTCGGCCAGTTCGTCACGACCGTAACCGATCGCCACGCACCACAGGCCGGCCATGCCGTCGAGGATCTTGTTGCCTTCGCTGTCCCAGAGATAGACGCCCTTGGCGTTGGTGATGATGCGCGGGCCTTTCTCTTTGAGCTGTTTGAAGTCGCTGAACGGCGCCAGGTGATGATCGCTGCTGAGGGCTTGCCATTCGCGGGTTTGCGGGTTGTTGGAACTCATGAAGCACTCCATTGACTGGGTATCGCGTGTCGGACGCCGCTGGCCTTGAAAAGCCCACGGCGCCCGGAATCGTCAGACGGCGAAGAGCAGGAATTCCCGCTCCCACGAACTGATCACACGCTTGAAGTTTTCGTGCTCGGCGCGCTTGACCGCGACATAGCCGGTGATGAACTTCTGGCCGAGGTATTTCTCGATCGTCTTGCTGTTTTCCATGCGCTCGAGGGCGTCCTCGATCGTCAACGGCAGGCGCAGGTTACGGCGCTCATAACCACGACCGACCACCGGCGCGCTCGGGTTGATGCCCTCGACCATGCCGATGAAGCCACACAGCAGACTGGCGGCGATCGCCAGATACGGGTTGGCGTCCGCGCCGGGCAGGCGGTTTTCCACGCGGCGGTTCTGCGGGCCGGCATCCGGTACGCGCAGGCCGACGGTACGGTTCTCTTCACCCCACTCCACGTTCACCGGCGCCGAGGTGTCCGGCAGAAAGCGCCGGAACGAGTTGACGTTTGGCGCGAACAGCGGCAACAACTCGGGGATCAGCTTCTGCAGGCCACCAATGTGCTGCAGGAACAGCTGACTCATGGTCCCGTCTTCGTTGGAGAAGATGTTCTTGCCGGTTTCGATGTCGATAATGCTCTGGTGCAGGTGCATGGCGCTGCCAGGCTCACCGGTCATGGGCTTGGCCATGAAGGTGGCGGCCACGTCGTGCTTGAGTGCTGCTTCGCGCATGGTGCGTTTGAACACCAGAATCTGATCGGCCAGCGACAGCGCATCGCCGTGACGGAAATTGATTTCCATCTGTGCCGTGCCGTCTTCGTGAATCAGCGTGTCCAGGTCCAGGTTTTGAAGCTCGCACCAGTCGTAGACGTCTTCGAACAAAGGGTCGAATTCGTTGGCGGCTTCGATAGAGAAGGACTGACGCCCGGTTTCCGGACGCCCGGAGCGGCCAACCGGTGGCTGCAACGGATAGTCGGGGTCGTCGCTGCGCTTGGTCAGATAGAACTCCATCTCCGGCGCGACGATGGGCTGCCAGCCTTGATCGGCGTAGAGCTTGAGTACTTTCTTGAGAACGTTGCGCGGAGACAACTCGATGGGGTTGCCTTGCTTGTCGTAGGTGTCGTGAATCACCTGCGCGGTGGGCTCTATGGCCCAGGGCACCAGATACACCGCGTTCTGGTCTGGGCGGCAGAACATGTCAATGTCTGCAGGGTCCAGCAATTCGTAATAAATGTCGTCTTCGACATAGTCCCCGGTTACGGTCTGGAGCAGTACGCTTTCCGGCAAGCGCATGCCCTTTTCGGCAATGAACTTGTTGGTCGGTGAAATCTTGCCCCGCGTGATACCGGTGAGGTCGGAGATCATGCACTCGACTTCGGTAATCCTGTGTTCTTTCAACCAATCGGTGAGCTGGTCGAGGTTGGTACTCATAAATACCTCAGGGGTTCATTACTCTGATGATCATCATGATCGTCAGGCGCTTTTGGACGCTTGTGCGTCGCGTTGTGTTGCCCGTTTTCGACAGGCATCGCCAAATGCCTCGAAGATTGAAAGATAGTCGGGGTTCTGTGTCACTTGCCACTCCGGATGCCACTGTACGCCGAGTGCGAATACGTCGGCTGAAGCAAAAGCCGCGCCCGCGGGGACCGAGATCGCTTCGATCAGACCATCCGGCGCAGTCGCTTCCACGCGCAGACCCGGCGCAAGGTGCTCGATTCCCTGACCATGAATTGAATTGACACGAATTTCTTCTGGCAATCCCAGACCTGCCAAAATGCCGCCCGCGGCAATGTGCATGGCATGGCTCGCAGCGTATTGATTTTCAACGGGTTCGTTGTCTGGCTCGCGATGATCCATGAAGGTTCCGGTCTCATGAACCTTTTGATGGAGGCTGCCGCCAAACGCGACATTCATCTCTTGAAATCCCCGGCAAATTCCCAGCACCGGCACGCCCGCGGCCACAGCGGCGCGAATAAGAGGTAAGGTGGTGGCGTCGCGCGCAGGATCGTGAGCCGTGCCAGGCGCGCTGGCAGGACCGCTATAATGATAGGGTTCGACGTTGGATGGAGAACCGGTGAAGAGCAGACCATCGACTGTGGAGAGGATGTCCGCCGGGTCGATCAGCTCGGCCAGTGATGGCAGGATCAACGGCAGGCCCTTTGCGGCTACTGCTACCGCCCGGACGTATTTATCGCCACTGATATGGTAGGCATGCGAGCCAATTTGCTGAGTGCAGGCGGTGACGCCGATCAGCGGAAGGCGAGCCATGTGACCCCCGGTATTATTGCTGTTATGGGTTGCAATCGAGCTTAGCGTTGTTCATTTTTTTACACAACAGCCCCGTAAAAAATAAAACACGCCTCGCTCAAGCCCGCGCTTCGCCCTTCTTCCGACGCGTAATAATTGCCCTAAACTGCGGCAAAAAAGGCGTTTCGGCGCCCTTTTAGGGCAAAACAGGGCTCTCTTGACTTCGTCAGGGCTTTCGGATTGACTGAAACCCGTAATGCTCGATGATTGATATTTTCAACAACAAAGGTGTTGCATCATGTCGGTACCCCCGCGTGCCGTTCAGCTCAACGAAGCGAACGCGTTCCTTAAGGAACATCCTGAGGTTCTATACGTTGACCTTCTGATTGCAGATATGAATGGAGTGGTGCGCGGCAAGCGCATCGAACGCACCAGCCTCCATAAGGTTTACGAAAAAGGCATCAACCTCCCAGCTTCTCTTTTCGCACTGGATATCAATGGCTCGACGGTGGAAAGCACCGGCCTGGGTCTGGACATCGGTGACGCTGACCGAATCTGTTATCCCATCCCTGACACGCTCTGCAACGAACCCTGGCAGAAGCGCCCTACCGCTCAACTCCTGATGACCATGCACGAACTGGAAGGCGATCCTTTCTTCGCCGATCCAAGGGAAGTGCTGCGTCAGGTCGTGACCAAGTTCGACGAGATGGGCCTGACTATCTGCGCGGCCTTCGAGCTTGAGTTTTACCTGATCGACCAGGAAAACGTGAACGGTCGCCCTCAACCGCCGCGCTCGCCGATTTCCGGCAAACGTCCGCACTCGACTCAGGTTTACCTGATCGATGACCTGGACGAATACGTCGACTGCCTCCAGGACATTCTGGAAGGCGCGAAAGAGCAAGGGATTCCGGCCGACGCGATCGTCAAGGAAAGTGCGCCTGCGCAGTTCGAAGTCAACCTGCACCATACCGCTGACGCCCTGAAAGCCTGCGACTACGCGGTACTGCTCAAGCGTCTGATCAAGAACATTGCCTACGACCATGAAATGGACACGACCTTCATGGCCAAGCCGTATCCTGGCCAGGCGGGTAATGGTCTGCACGTCCACATCTCGATCCTCGATCGCGATGGCAAGAACATCTTCACCAGCGAGGATCCCGAGCAGAACGCCGCATTACGTCATGCGATCGGCGGTGTGCTCGAGACCCTACCGGCGCAGATGGCGTTCCTTTGCCCGAACGTCAATTCGTATCGCCGGTTTGGTGCTCAGTTCTACGTTCCCAACTCGCCGACCTGGGGTCTGGATAACCGTACCGTCGCCGTGCGCGTGCCAACCGGCACTGCCGATGCCGTGCGTATCGAGCACCGGGTTGCCGGAGCGGACGCCAACCCTTACCTGCTGATGGCCTCGGTGCTGGCGGGCATTCATCACGGCCTGACCAATAAGGTCGAGCCCGGCGCGCCCGTCGAAGGCAACTCGTACGAGCAGCACGAACAGAGCCTGCCGAACAACCTGCGCGATGCGCTGCGCGAGCTGGACGACAGCGAAATCATGGCCAGGTACATCGATCCGAAGTACATCGATATCTTTGTCGCGTGCAAGGAAAGTGAGCTGGAAGAGTTCGAACACTCTATCTCCGACCTCGAATACAACTGGTATCTGCACACGGTCTGACGGTTTGAGATATCGGTGTGAAATAAAAAGAACGCCCCCGATTCGCAAGGATCCGGGGCGTTTTTTATTTTGGACGGCAGCTTCGGCAAGGTCTGCATTCTGCCCGGCACCGCTGTAGAATGCCCCCGGCCCAGTCCGAGAGAGCTAGCGATGACCCGCCCCGCCACACCCCGCAAACCCCGCGCACGCAGTCAGGCACGGATCGATTCGATCCTCGATGCCGCACGCACACTGCTGGCGTCCGATGGTGTGGCGAGCCTGTCGATCTATAGCGTGGCTGAACGCGCAGGGATTCCGCCGTCTTCGGTCTATCACTTCTTTGCCAGCGTTCCGGCGCTGCTCGAAGGGTTGACGGCAGACATTCACGGCGCCTTCCGCGAGAGTCTGCAGCAGCCTATCGATCACGCGCAGCTGAACACCTGGCATGACCTGTCGCGACTGGTCGAGACGCGCATGCTCACGATCTATAGCGAAGACGCCGCCGCTCGACAGCTGATTCTCGCTCAACACGGCTTGACCGAAGTCACTCAGGCGGATCGTCAGCACGACGTCGAACTGGGCAACCTCATGCACGCGCTGTTCGCCAGACACTTCCAGCTGCCGGCCTTGCCAGACGACATCGAAGTGTTCGCCCTCGCCCTCGAACTCGCCGACCGCGTTTATGCACGCTCGGTGCAACTGCACAGCGCAATCACCCCTCGCATGGCCGAAGAAGGCCAGCGAGTCTTTGACGCCTACCTCGGGCTTTACCTGCCGCCGTTTTTGGCTAAAACGAGGCAGCTATTTGATCTCCGCGACGAAGCCTCGTAGCGAGGCCACACTATCGTCCGGCCCGCCGTCTCCCGATACGTAGATTGTTTCGTCGTTTGGGGAATGAAGCACAACATTGCTCAAGAAAGTTACTTTGGCTTCACCGATGGAAGGAATAAGCGGCCTGAAACTCAGCCATCTGTTTGGCGTGAAGGACGTATCGACTTTCCCTTCATCTGTAAAACGCACCAAGAGCACCTCCCGGGCATAACCCGAGGAGCGGTCGTCAACGGATCCACCGATGACCAGCTTGCCGTTGACTTGAACACTCATGCCCCCGGAAAGGAAACTGGTATCCAGATAAGCTTCGGGGTCGGCGGGGTTGGGTACCTGAAACATGACAGGCTTGCCATCGTTGAATTTTTCGACCGCCTGGCCATTGATGTCTACGCGCACGACCAGACCCGACGTCCAGTCATCCATCACATAACCGCCCACGAAGTACCCACCGTCCGGGTGACGCGCGACGTGGTTGAACTCCATCTGAAAAGGGTTGCCGGGCAGGCCCAGATCGGCAGAACGGAACAATACGAATCCTTTTTCTCCGAAACGTTCGTCCAGTTGGCCATCAAAAGAATAGCGGGCGAGAAACAACTCAAATCCTGACCCCCTGTTGCCGATGGTTCCGACCACTGTCACTCCCTGGCCCTTCCCGTTCCAGACCATCCCGACAGGCCCCGTGGCTTTGTCTTGGTATTTGACAACCACCATCCCGTGTTCACCAAACGCCTCATCTAACTCACCATTTTCCAAGATGCGCATCAATGTACCGGAGCTGGCAAACCGGTGACCGATCAAACCGTAAAACATTCCGTCTTCGGCTTCAGCCAATCCGCCTGCGCTGCCATTAATCTGATCCTTGTTATTACGATCGGTAGCATCTGTATCAGCATTGCCATTGCCTGCAGTGGGCGTGCGAATCTTATGCACCATTTTTCCGCCGATGCCGAAGCCTGCATTCAGCGTTCCATCAGCACTAAAGCAAACCAGTCCCAGCGCGTCCTCCCTTTGCAGGCCGGCAATGACTCCCTCATCCGAATTTGAACCTCTGGAGACGAATCCGGCTTGATATGCCCAGCTCCCGGGCAGCGTTTCGACCCGCCACCCATCAGGACCGCCAAACCCGTTGTCTACAACCCCGTCCAGCCCGAGCCGCGCTACATATACCGACGGCGGATCCCACCTCCAATCTGTCACGTACAACTTGTCCTTGATCGCGTTTAACGCTGTGTTCGTTTCATGCTGCTTGTACGAGGACACAGAGAATGGAACCTCGAAAATCTTCGAAACGGCCACTTTTTCGCTTTTATCCATGATCTTTTTCTTCCTGAAATGAAGCCAAGTCGTTTGAGTCCGATCAATTCGCAAAAGACCTGCTTGGCTTCGTTGAGCACGGCGATACATCTGTCGGAGACACTCAGGCTATGCGGTATTCGATGCGCTGCCTAGTTGGCAGAAATGACAGGAGGCGCGGGGCCATCATCTGAAGAAAGCTTGATGTAGCATGAGAAATGCCTCACCTAGACAGCAAAAAACCCCGAAGGGCTCGCGCCCTTCAGGGTTGTTCACAACGCATCGATCACAACTTGGCGATCGACACCTCGGTCGATTTCACGAACGCAATCACTTCGCTGCCCACGACCAGCTCCAGCTCTTTGACCGAGCGGGTGGTGATCACGGAGGTGACGATGCCCGACGCGGTCTGAACGTCGATTTCGGACAGCACGTCGCCGGTGACGATTTCCTTGATGGTGCCTTTGAACTGGTTACGGACGTTGATGGCTTTGATTGTCATGGTATGGCTTCCTTTTTGAGATCAGTGCCGGGCGCGACATTGCGCCTGGATTCAGTTCGCCCAACGCAGCTGCGTGGGCAGTGGTGAGGTGGGTTCGGGTTCTGGCGGGCTGCCGGGAATCGACAGCACGCGGTTGAGCACTTCGGTTTCCAGAGCCGCCAGACGATAGGAACCGCGAGCACGCGGCCGGGCCAGGTCGACTTGCAGATCGAGACCGATGCGGCCTTCTTCGATCAACAGAACACGGTCGGCGATGGCGACCGCTTCGCTGACATCATGAGTGACCAGCAACACCGTGAAGCCATGCTGCTGCCAGAGTCGTTCGATCAACTGCTGCATTTCGATACGGGTGAGTGCGTCCAACGCGCCGAGCGGTTCATCCAGCAGCAACAGCCGCGGCTGGTGAATTAACGCACGAGCCAGTGCGACCCGTTGCTTCTGGCCGCCCGACAAGGCAGCCGGCCATTCGTTGGCGCGCTCGGCCAGGCCGACGGCATCCAGGGCTTCCAGAGCCTTGCCCCGCCAGTCACCGCTCAGGCCCAGACCGACGTTATCGATGATCTTTTTCCAGGGCAGCAGCCGGGCCTCCTGAAACATCAGCCGGGTATCTTCGCGCGCATCGGCCAGCGCCGCGTTGCCCGCCAGCAGTTGACCGCTGGTGGGCAGATCGAGACCTGCCAGCAGGCGCAGCAAAGTACTTTTGCCGCAGCCGCTGCGGCCGACCACTGCCACGAACTGCCCGGCCGGAATGTGCAGGTCGATGTCTTTCAACACTTCTCGCGAGCCGAATGTCTTTTTCAGCTTGCGCACTTGCAAGGGAATCCCACGCAACAGGTTTGCCGGTTGTTGGAGATTGCTCATCGGGCGCCACCTTTAGCCACTTGATACGCCGGGTGCCAACGCAGGCAGACCCGTTCCAGACCGCGCGCCGCGAGGTCTGCCAATTTGCCGAGTACGGCGTACAGAGCGATCGCCAGTACCACGACGTCGGTCTGCAGAAATTCCCTGGCGTTCATCGCCAGATAGCCAATGCCGGAGCTTGCGGAAATGGTTTCCGCGACGATCAGCGTCAGCCACATGAATCCCAGCGCGAAGCGCACGCCGACCAGAATCGAAGGCATAGCGCCGGGCAGAATCACATGCCAGAACAAGGCAAATCCGGACAGGCCATAGCTGCGCGACATTTCCACCAGCGCCGGATCGATATTGCGAATGCCGTGATAGGTGTTCAGATAAATCGGGAACAAGGTTCCCAGCGCGACCAGAAAAATCTTCGCGCTTTCATCGATGCCGAACCACAGGATCACCAGCGGAATCAGCGCCAGGTGCGGAACGTTTCGAATCATCTGTACGGAGCTGTCGAGCAGGCGTTCGCCCCATTTCGACAGACCGGTGATGAAGCCCAGTGCCAGACCGATCCCGCCGCCGATGGCAAAACCGATGCCTGCGCGCCAGCCGCTGATGGCCAGGTGGTTCCAGATTTCGCCGCTCTTGACCAGCGTCACGCCCGCCTCGATCACAGCGCTCGGCGCTGGGAGGATCCGGGTGGACAGCCAGCCCGCGCTGACCGCCAGTTGCCAGATCGCCAGCAACAAGACGGGCAGCAGCCAGGGCGCCAGTTTGTGTGTCACTTTTTCCACGCTCATGGAGTTGTCTCCTCTTATTGCCTTGGCTTACTGCGCTTTCGCGACAGCGGCGGGTGGCGTCCAGATCACATCGGCGATGCTGAGCGGTTTGGGAATCAACTTGAGCTGATAGAACGTGTCGGCGATCTTCTGTTGGGCGGCGATGGTTTCAGGGGTGATGAACAATGCGCCGTAGCCCTGGCGCTTGACTGAAACCTTCGTGATGTCTTCGGGCAAGCCCAGCAGAGGCGCAACTTGTCTGGTCACTTCGTCCGGGTTGGCCTTGGACCATTCGCCCACTGCCCGCACTTCTTCAACCAGGGTCTGGATGACTTTCGGGTGCTGTTGCGCGTATGGCCTGGTTGCCAGGTAGAACTGGTTGTTGTCGACGATGCCTTTGCCATCACGCAAGGTGCGCGCCTGAAGTTGTTGCTCGGCGGCAGCCTGATACGGGTCCCAGATCACCCACGCATCGACACTGCCACGCTCGAACGCTGCCCGCGCATCGGCCGGCGGCAGGAACACGGTCTGGATGTCGGTGTACTTGAGGCCTGCCTCTTCCAGCGCCCGCACCAACAGGTAGTGCACGTTCGAGCCTTTATTGAGGACGACCTTTTTGCCCTTGAGGTCTTTGACCGACGTGATCGTTGAATCCTTGGGAACCAGAATCGCCTCGCTGGTTGGCGCGGGCGGCTCGGAGGCGACGTACAGCAGGTCGGCTCCGGCGGCCTGCGCGAACACCGGTGGCGTTTCGCCGGTGACACCAAAATCGATCGAGCCGACATTCAGCCCTTCGAGCAATTGCGGTCCGCCTGGAAACTCGGTCCATTGCACCTGGACGCCCTGATCCGCGAGTTTCTTCTCCAGTGAGCCCTTGGCTTTGAGCAGAACCAGCGTGCCGTATTTCTGATAGCCGATCCGCAAGGTGTCGGCTTGAGCTTGGGTGAGGGCGCCGAAAGTGACCGCCGCAGCAAACAGAGCGACCAGGCCTCGACGCAAAATGACGGTGCCCATGGCACGCTCCTTTGCTGTGTAGCTAACAGGTTGCACCTGCTCGTCCGATGGCGGACCAGTGAGGTGTTGAGTGGGATTCATTGCCCGCGATTTCAGCGAGACGGACAGACCTTAACAGGGCTTTGTTATTCACTAAAATCATATTTATTCATTTGGTTAGTACCAAACTGAATATGCATAACAGTCTCGGATGAGCCCCAAGCCAGGCAACCGACCCGATCACAGCAACCAAGGCCGGTTGCTGCCTGGGGAAGTGGGCCTGCTCATCAACAGTCCGGTGCACCCACGTTGAATACAACTTGACCACGCTCAACCCCAGGTTGGCGGCGCTTGGCTCAAACGACGATTTCGACCTCCGAAAAAAAAGGGCCGATAAATCGGCCCGAATGTCGTGGTTGAAACGGTGGATCAGCGGTTGGGCTGAGGCGTCAGACGCAGGTAAGGAGTAACGGCTTTATAGCCTTTCGGAAAACGCTGCTTGATCTCGTCCTCATCCTTGATCGAGGGGACGATGACCACATCCTCGCCATCCTTCCAGTTCGCAGGCGTTGCGACTTTGTAGTTGTCGGTCAGCTGCAACGAGTCGATCACCCGCAGGATTTCATGGAAGTTGCGCCCAGTGCTGGCGGGATAGGTAATAGACAGGCGCACTTTTTTGTTCGGGTCGATCACGAACAGCGAGCGAACCGTCAGCGTCTCACTGGCGTTGGGATGAATCAGGTCGTAGAGCTCGGACACCTTGCGATCGGCGTCCGCCAGAATCGGGAAATTGACGAGTGTGTTTTGCGTGGAGTTGATGTCATCGATCCATTTCAGGTGTGAATCGACCGGGTCCACGGAGAGCGCGATGGCTTTGACGTCGCGCTTGTCGAATTCGTCCTTGAGCTTTGCGGTGAAGCCCAGCTCGGTGGTGCAAACGGGCGTGAAATCGGCCGGGTGAGAAAACAGCACGGCCCACTTGCCGCCAAGCCATTCGTGAAACCTGATGCGTCCCTGGCTGGAATCCTGTTCGAAGTCAGGGGCGATATCGCCAAGTTTTAGGCCCATGTCGTCAGCTCCTTTGGTGGTGTTTTATCGCCCTACTGTGCATGCCTGCGTGGAAAAAACAAAAGACCGAATGGCAATGGCGAGCAGCCTTTCCGGTATAAAAAAAGTAGCGATGCTAATGGACGGGCATAAAAAAGCCCCGCCGAAGCGGGGCTCTTTTCAACTCAACGACTCGCTACGCTTATTTGAACGCGTAGGTGTAGTTGAAGATAACGCGGGTCTGGTCCTGGTTTGCGATACCAGGAGCGTCGCCACGGTAGTTCGCACGACGCACAGTAGCGCCAAAGCCTTTCAGGAAACCATCCTGGAAGACGTAGTCGATACGCATGTCACGTTCCCACTCCGAAGCATGGCTCTGATCGGCAGCAGTGGCGACAGCCTTGATATCGGTACCGTGCAGGTAAGCGAATGCCGCTTTCAAGCCTGGTACGCCGACGCGGGCGAAGTCATACGAGTACTGACCGAAGGTGGTGTTTTCACCAGCACGGGCAAACTGGTTGATCATCGAGTCAGTGAACAGATAGAAGCTCGAGCCGCCCTGACCGTCGATATGGTTGGCAGCGTTCGCTGGCTGACCATTCTTGGTAACGCCGCCCTGGTTCAACCAGACGAAGCCGCCGTCGTCGTTCACACGCTGATGACCGAGCATCAGAGCATGGCCACCCAAGGTATAGGTGAACATTGCGGACCAGGTTTTGTTGTCAACTTCGCCAGCGTTTTTTGCATAACCGCCGTTGTTGTTGAAGGTGTAGCCCGCAGCGCCTTGACCGTTTTTGCCGTCAGAGCTGCTGTCGAAATACCGCAGGTCAGTCTTGAAGGACTGATCGTCAGCAATCGGGAATACGTGTACCAGACCCAGGAAAGTCTGCTTGTAGAAGTCTTCCAGTTCGGAGTGGTAAGCCTGCAGCGTCAGGTCTTTAGTTACCTTCCAGTCAGCGCCCGCGAACATGAAGTTGTTCGAATCTTTATAGGCACCGTTAACCGACAGACCAGAGTAGTTGCTGGAAGCACGAGCCGCTTGGTGCTCCAACTTACCGGCGTTGATGGTCAGGTTGTCGATTTCTTTGGACTGGATAGTGCCGCCGGAGAACGTCTGAGGCAGCAGACGGCCGTCGTTGGCAACCAGGATCGGCAGGTTAGGCTGAAGAGCGTTACCTACTTTAACCTCGGTTTTCGAGAGCTTGACCTTAGCGTTCGCACCCAGGCGCGACCATGTGTCAACCGAAGAACCGTCAGTGTCGGTAGGGAAGAAAGTGTTGGCAGTAGTAGGCGTGTGGCCATCAATGCCGCCACCCAAATGGATACCGGTCATGCCTTGCACATCCAGACCGAAGCCGACGGTGCCCGGAGTGTAGCCAGAGATGAAGTTGAACAGCAGGCCTTCAGCGGTTTCGCGCTGGTCTGCACCGCCATCACGGTTGTCGCTTTCGAAATACATGGTACGCGAGCTGAGCGTCGCCTTACTGTCTTCCAGGAAACCAGCAGCACCAGCCTGAGTGGCCATGACACCGACAGATACGGCCAAGGCCAGGGTGGACTTCTTCATTGTGTATCGCTCCTCTTGAATCTAATTTTTGTATTTCCTTGGCTCTGAGACCGAAGGCTCAAGACCGCGGATGCGCGATTAGCGCTGGACCTGACTCGGCGAGTCAATGGCCCCAAGACTAATTGACTAGACCGCATTTTCAGCTGGCTGCAAGGTAAGGGAAATCCTTTAAACCTAAAAAGACCTGTTTGACCTGCTTTTATGCTAAGCAGTTATATGTCACAAGTCGTTTCAGCCGTCCGATGCGGAGTGTATCGGCCTCGAAAGCTAATTCCCAAAAAATATTTCTACCCCGTTCGTCAGATCGATAAGTTTTGCCACATCGTACGACCGGTTCTTGACCGCCCAGTCACAGGCAGCTTGCGAAATAACATGAGAAACACCAAATCAACTCTTTGAAAAGCAAGACATTTATAGCCGCGTAGACGCAATTGTTACAGTTGTCACCCTGCTATTCGTCTCTTTTTTTCAAGAGAGCGAGAGAACAATCGTCAGTTGACCAAGAACCCCAACCGGCTGATTTCTCTCGCGTGAAAATCCATGATGGCCCCTGCGCCAGCCTTGCTATGCAACGCGTGCGGGTGTAGGGCAAAAGCATCCCTGGAACGGACCTCGCGATCCTATTTACAGTTTGTGACATTTCGATGAAATCTCGTCAAGCGATTGCAACTTTTGAATTTTTTGTGGTCGTGTGCTGCAGCACCTGGAAAATTTCCTCTAAGCAAATGCGAAAACGTTATTTATTTTCGGATTCTTAGATCATTTACGCTCCGCGATACCAGTCCTCGGCCTGCCCTGATCCGGAGCGTCATCATGAAACTGCTTAAACCCCTTCGCCTGTTCGCTGCGCTTTCATTGGCAGGTTCAGCTTGGCTTGCCCACGCGGCGGACTTCACCGTGGCCTACCAGACGACCGTGGATCCCGCCAAAGTTGCCCAGGCCGATGGCGCCTACGAAAAAGCCACGGGTTCAGACATTTCCTGGCGCAAGTTCGATAACGGTGCTGACGTGATCACTGCGATCGCCAGTGGCGACGTGCAGATAGGCTACCTCGGTTCAAGCCCGCTGACGGCGGCAGCGACGCGCAAGGTGCCGGTGGAGACCTTCCTGATCGCCACGCAAATTGGCGCGGCCGAAGCGTTGGTGGCGCGAAACGACTCCGGCATCAACAGCCCTCAGGATCTGGTCGGTAAAAAAGTGGCCGTGCCATTCGTTTCCACTGGCCACTACAGCCTGCTGGCAGCGCTGAAACACTGGAACATCGACCCGGCGAAAGTGACGATCGTTAACCTTGCGCCACCCGCGATTGCAGCTGCCTGGAAGCGCGGCGACATCGACGCAACCTATGTGTGGGATCCCGCGCTGGGCGTTGCCAAGGAAACCGGTAAGGTACTGATCACCTCCGGTGAGCTCGCCAAAGTCGGCGCACCGACATTCGACGCCTGGATCGTGCGCAAGGATTTCGCCGACAAACACCCCGACATCGTCAAAGCCTTCGCCAAAACCACGCTTGATGCTTATGCCGAATACCGCAAGGATCCTGCAGCGTGGCTGGCCGACAGCAGCAATGTCGACAAGCTGGTGAAACTGTCCGGCGCCAAACCGACCGATATCCCCGGCCTGCTGCAAGGCAACGTCTATCCGCTGGCAGCCGATCAGGCCACAGAGCTGGGCGCCCCCACCACCGAGGCGATCACCAAAACTGCTGCGTTCCTGAAAGAGCAAGGCAAGGTCGACGCAGTGCTGGCTGATTACACCCCATACGTGAGCTCGAAGTTCGTGACGCAGTAAGCGGCGTGCCCTGCCCCACGTAGCACACACTTATATAGAAGCGGAGTCATTGCCATGGCCTTATTGCAGCTGGAGCGCATCAGCGCACAGTATCCCGGTGCGGCCAAGCCGGTGCTGTCGGACATTTCCCTGAGTCTTGGCCCCAAGCAATTGCTGGTGGCGCTCGGGCCATCCGGCAGCGGCAAGACTTCACTGCTCAATCTGATTGCCGGGTTCGTTCCGCCCAGCGCAGGGCGCATCACCCTGGACACCGTTCCGGTTGAAGGCCCAAGCGCGGAGCGCGGCGTGGTTTTTCAGGATGACGCGCTGCTGCCTTGGCAAGACGTGCTGGCCAACGTCGCGTTTGGTCTTGAACTGGCAGGCGTGCCCCGCGAACAGCGGGAAGCCAGAGCGCGGGAGATGCTGGCGCTGGTTGACCTCGCAGGCTTCGACAAGCGCCGCATCTGGCAGTTGTCCGGCGGGCAGAAGCAGCGCGTCGGCCTGGCGCGCGCGCTGGCTGCCGATCCACGAGTCCTGTTGATGGACGAGCCTTTCGGCGCGCTGGACGCATTCACTCGCGAACAAATGCAGGAACTGCTCCTGCAAGTCTGGCAACGCAGCGCCAAACCCGTCTTTCTGATTACCCACGACATCGAAGAAGCCGTGTTTCTGGCGACCGACCTGATTCTGCTGGCACCTGATCCCGGGCAAATCGTCGAGCACCTGCAGCTGGACTTCGGCCAACGTTACAGTGCGGGTGAGTCGGCACGCGCGATCAAGTCGGACCCACGCTTTATCGAAACCCGCGAGCATGTGCTCGCCAAAGTGTTTTCCCAGCGTCAGACAACTCGGGAGCAACTGGCATGAGTGGCTTCCAGACGCCCAGCCCGGCCGAAACGATCCCGGCCAGTCTGCCAGGCAAGCCCCATCGAGCATCGGGCATCTACCTAAGCACTCGCAGCATCAGCGTGCTGACGCTCGCTGTTCTGCTAGGCAGCTGGTGGCTGGTAACCGCACTGGAGTGGGTCGAACCCTTGTTTCTTCCGCCGCCATCGGCCGTGCTCGAAAAAGCCTGGCTGCTGATGACCAAAGGCTACATGGAGTCCACACTCTGGCAGCATCTGGGGGCGAGTTTGCAGCGCATTGGTCTGGCGCTGCTGTTCGCGGTGCTCACGGCCATTCCCGTGGGAATCGCCATCGGTCATAACCGGATCGCTCGCGGGATTTTCGATCCGCTGATCGAGTTCTATCGTCCGATCCCTCCGCTGGCCTACCTGCCGCTGATCGTGATCTGGTGCGGGATCGGCGAATTCTCCAAGGTCCTGCTGATTTATCTGGCGATCTTTGCGCCAATTGCGATCGCCACCGCGACCGGCGTGCGCACTGTCGACAGCGCAAAAATACGCGCCGCGCAATCACTCGGTGCCAGCCGCTGGCAGCTGATTCGCCACGTCATCTTGCCCAGTGCGCTACCCGACATCCTCACCGGCGTACGCATCGGGCTGGGCGTCGGCTGGTCGACACTGGTCGCAGCCGAATTGATCGCAGCCACCAGCGGGCTGGGCTTCATGGTTCAGTCAGCCGCGCAGTTTCTGGTCACCGACGTTGTGCTGCTGGGAATCCTCGTGATCGCCCTCATCGCCTTCGCGCTGGAAATGGGCCTGCGCGCACTGCAGCGCAAGCTGGTGCCGTGGCACGGCCAGAATCACTGAACCCGACGACCGAACCCGATGACTGACCACGCCGACACTTCGGCGCCCAACACACGAGAACCCACATGAGCATTCATATCACCCCGCTCAGCCCGGCATTGGGCGCGCAAATCAGCGGCGTGGACCTGAGCCGGGACCTGACGAGCGCAGAACGCGATGCCATCGAACGCGCCTTGCTCGAACATCAGGTGCTGTTCTTCCGCGACCAGCCAGTGACGCCGCAACAACAGGCGCGCTTCGCGGCCCATTTCGGCGACCTGCATATTCATCCGATCTACCCGAACGTCCCTGAGCAGCCAGAAGTGCTGATCCTCGACACGGCAGTGACGGACGTGCGCGATAACGCCATCTGGCACACCGACGTCACGTTTCTGCCGACCCCGGCCTTGGGCGCGGTACTCAGCGCCAAGCAGCTGCCGGCCTATGGTGGGGACACGCTGTGGGCGAGCGGTATCGCGGCGTTCGAGGCGTTGTCGGCGCCGATGCGATCGCTGCTCGACGGCCTGACCGCCACCCATGACTTCACTCGTTCATTTCCTCTGGAACGCTTTGGCAGCACGCCCGAAGACCTCGCGCGCTGGGAGGAAACCCGGCGCAAGAATCCGCCGCTGTCGCACCCGGTGGTGCGCACGCATCCGGTCAGCGGGCGTAAAGCGCTATTCGTGAATGACGGTTTCACAACACGGATCAACGAACTGGAACCCGCAGAAAGCGAAGCCATTTTGAAAATGCTCTTCGCCCATGCCACGCGGCCGGAGTTCACCATTCGCTGGCGTTGGCAGGAAAACGACGTGGCGATGTGGGACAACCGCGTGACGCAGCATTACGCGGTGGACGACTACCGCCCGCAACGCCGGGTGATGCATCGCGCCACGATTCTGGGAGATGCGCCGTTCTGATAGGGCACTCGACGCCGCGCCTCGTCTGCACGCTCACTTTCGAACGCCGAGCCGTGCATCACTTTGGTTACCTGGCACCTGAAAATGCGCGAATAGCGTGCAAATCTGATCACTAAACACCCGAATCTGAACGCGGTAACGAACGAGAAAACCGGGTTGTGGGTACAGCACAGCGGGATTAAGGCTTTAAATCGGAGCCTTACGAGACGCTTTTACCTTTCCCTGCGAGGGATTTTCAAAACTGGCACGCTGCCTGCAATAGCTTAAGCATCACCAGTTTTGGGGACCTTGGTACAGGCAGGCCGGGGATTCCCCTCTTTTATTCCTCCCGCAGACTCACCTCGAGTCTCCAGCGCCCGTCCTGAGTTGCACCGCGCCATTGGCCGTGCAACGGACGGGCCGCCAGCAGGTTCAGCAACAATCCCTTATCGCTTCGTTGCACTCTCCAGCGCACGTCTTTGCCGTTGAGCTTGAGCTCGCCGTGCTGCGCTTGCCCCTGGGCGTTGAACAGCAAGGCCACTGCGCCGTCGATGTGTTCGCCATGCAGCTGTGGCTCGCGGTTGAACCACACCGCAACGCCATCTTGCAGCACCTCTACCTGCTGCAATGCCACGGGATCGGGCGTGGTCAGCCGACCGATCATCAAGCCGACCATGAAGCCGATAATCGCGATGGAGCCTAAAACACGAGGCCATAGCTTCGGCCTCGGGTCCTCTTCGGGGGTAGAATGCACCCCATCCTTATGTTCGGAGCCGTGCATGTTTCACGTGATCCTTTTTCAACCAGAAATTCCGCCGAATACCGGCAACATCATCAGGCTTTGCGCCAACAGCGGCTGCAACCTGCATTTGATCGAACCGTTGGGTTTCGAACTCGATGACAAGCGACTGCGTCGTGCCGGCCTCGATTACCACGAGTACGCCACGCTGCACCGCCACGCCGATTTGGCGAGTTGCCTGGAGAGCATCGGTCAACCGCGGCTGTTCGCTTTTACCACAAAGGGATCGCGACCCTTTCACGATGTGGCGTTTCAGGAAGGCGATGCGTTCCTTTTCGGCCCGGAGAGCCGCGGCCTGCCACCGGAGGTGCTGGACCCGTTGACCAGCGAACAGCGCCTGCGTTTGCCAATGCGTGAAGGATGCCGCAGTTTGAACCTCTCGAACACCGTGGCCGTTGCGGTTTACGAGGGCTGGCGGCAATTGGGGTTCAAATGACCTTGAAGGGCGTGCAATCCACACCTGTAGGAGCGTGGCTTGTTCCGCGATCTGCCGGGCACTGGCAGCAAATGCAAGGTTCACGGTGCATCCAGTTCACCGCATCACACGATTTCACGACGGGTTCCCCGCCGATCGCGGGACAAGCCGCGCTCCTACCACTTCAGCATTCGCCTTTATAAAAAAAGCGCCCATAGGGGCGCTTTTTCGTTGCAGCGAATGCTTACTGGACGGTCGGGGTCTCGCCCGCTTCCTGCATGCGTTGCAGCTCTTGTGCGTACAGTGCGTCGAAGTTCACCGGCGCCAGCATCAGCGCCGGGAACGAGCCACGCACGACCAGGCTGTCGATGGTTTCGCGAGCGTACGGGAATAGAATGTTCGGGCAGAAGGCGCCAAGGGTGTGGCTCATGGACGCGTCGTCCAGGCCCTTGATCAGGAAGATACCCGCCTGCTGGACTTCCGCGATGAACGCGATTTCGTCGCCGTTCTTCACTTCGACCGACAAGGTCAGCACGACTTCATAGAAATCGTTTTCCAGCTGCTTCTGGCGAGTGTTCAGGTCCAGGCTCACGCTTGGGGTCCACTCCTGACGGAAGATCGCCGGGCTTTTCGGCGCTTCGAACGACAGGTCGCGAACGTAGATGCGCTGCAGGGAAAACTGTGGGGCTTCTTCGTTGGAAGTGGCGCCGTTATTCGGTTGATCGGTCATCTCAGATCCTTACTTTTGAGGTCTTGTAGGGTTCGAATTCAGGCGCTCAGCAGCGCGTCGAGCTTGCCGGCGCGCTCCAGTGCAAAGAGGTCATCGCAACCGCCGACGTGGACCGAACCGATCCAGATCTGCGGAACCGAGGTACGCCCGGCTTTTTTGGTCATTTCAGCGCGAAGCTGGGGCTTGCCGTCGACCTTGATCTCTTCGAAGTCGACATTCTTGCTCGCCAGCAGGTACTTGGCGCGGGAGCAATAAGGGCAATAATCGCTGGAATAGACGACGACTTCAGCCATTTCACTTCACCAGCGGCAGGTTGTCAGCACGCCACGACGAAATGCCGCCCGACAGCTTGGCGGCGGTGAAGCCGGCCTTGAGCAGCTCGCGAGCGGTGTGACCCGCGTGCTGGCCTGCGGCATCGACGATGATAAGGGTCTTGGACTTGTATTTTTCAAGCTCGGAGGTGCGCGTCAGCACCTTGTCCTGAGGGAAGTTCAGCGCGCCGACGATGTGCCCGGTGGCGTAATCTTTCTTGGCCCGTACGTCGATGACAACCGCTTCATCGCGATTGACCAGTGCGGTCAGCTCACCGGTGCTCAGGCTACGGCCGCCTTTGCTAAGCTCCGTTGCAATCAACAGCGCCAGCAGGATGACAAAAGCGCCAGCCAGTAAATAGTGGTTAGTGGCAAATTCAATCAGGTGAGCAACCATCATCAGGTTCCAGGGCGTTAAAATGTCGGCCAGTATACACAGCCCCCAAGGTCGGCCAAAGCCCGTACGGCAGTGACGCCGTTTGAACTTCAACCTAAACTGTCGATCTTTTTTCTACTTCACCTATTTGCCAAGAGTGGGATTCATGACTACCACGCCTAAACCTTTGGTTCTGATCATCCTGGACGGCTTCGGTCACAGCGACAGCCATCACGGCAACGCGGTCTACGAAGCGAAGATGCCGGTCTTCGATCGCCTCTACAAGACCATGCCTAACGGCCTGATCTCCGGTTCCGGCATGGACGTCGGTCTGCCCGACGGGCAGATGGGCAACTCCGAAGTCGGCCACATGAACCTGGGTGCCGGCCGCGTGGTTTATCAGGATTTCACTCGCGTCACCAAAGCGATCCGCGACGGCGAGTTCTTCGAGAACCCGGCCATCTGCACCGCTGTGGACAAGGCCGTTGGCGCAGGCAAGGCGGTTCACATTCTGGGTCTGCTGTCTGACGGTGGCGTGCACAGCCACGAAGACCACCTGGTGGCGATGGTCGAACTGGCAGCCAGACGTGGCGCCGACAAGATTTACCTGCACGCCTTCCTGGACGGTCGCGATACTCCGCCGCGCAGCGCCCACAAATACCTCGACACCATGGAGACGACCTACAAGCGTCTGGGCAAAGGTCGTACGGCCACGATCATTGGCCGGTATTTCGCCATGGACCGTGACAACCGTTGGGACCGCGTCGAATCCGCCTACAACCTGATCGTCGATGGCACGTCTGAATTCCAGGCCGAGACCGCCAAGGCCGGGCTGGATGCAGCGTACGGGCGTGACGAGAACGACGAGTTCGTCAAAGCCACACGCATCGGCGAGCAGGTCAAGGTCGAAGACGGTGACGCCGTCGTGTTCATGAACTTCCGCGCCGACCGTGCTCGCGAACTCACCCGCGTGTTCGTCGAGGATGACTTCAAAGACTTCGCCCGCGCTCGCCAGCCAAAACTGGCCGGCTTCGTGATGCTGACGCAGTACGCCGCGAGCATTCCGGCACCTGCTGCGTTCACCAAAGAAGGTCTGCATAACGTGCTCGGCGAGTACCTGTCGAACAACGGCAAGACCCAGTTGCGCATCGCCGAAACCGAGAAATACGCCCATGTGACGTTCTTCTTCTCCGGCGGCCGCGAAGAGCCGTTCCCCGGCGAAGAGCGCATCCTGATTCCTTCTCCGAAAGTTGCCACTTACGACCTGCAGCCGGAAATGAGCGCGCCGGAAGTGACCGACAAGATCGTCGACGCCATTGAAAATCAGCGCTATGACGTGATCGTCGTCAATTACGCGAACGGCGACATGGTCGGCCACAGCGGCATCATGGAGGCCGCAATCAAGGCGGTTGAATGCCTGGACGTGTGCGTGGGTCGCATCACCGAGGCGCTGGAAAAAGTGGGTGGCGAAGCGCTGATCACAGCCGACCACGGCAACGTCGAGCAAATGACCGATGACACGACCGGTCAGGCGCACACCGCGCATACCACCGAGCCGGTGCCATTCGTCTACGTCGGCAAGCGTGACCTGAAAGTCCGTGAAGGTGGTGTGCTGGCGGATGTCGCGCCGACCATGCTGACGTTGCTGGGCATGGACATTCCGAAAGAAATGACCGGCACCTCGATTCTGATCACCAAGTAAGGCGCTCGGAACCGGCCTGTCAGCGACTGACAGGCCGGTTCCTATCGGTGCAAGCGCCTATATTTGTATGAAATGTCTGAAAGGCTCGTCCACAGAGCGTTTTTTTTGCAGCCACTGGCGGGCATACTAGGCCCGTCTTCACTCCCGGTATCGCCCAACCTCATGCTTCGCGCCCTGATCGCCTTTGCTTTGATTTGTCTGCTCAATCCGACCTTTGCCGATGATGAGCGCGCACAAACCCAGAAACAGCTGGATGCCACACGTCAGGACATTACCGAGCTGAAGAAGGCCTTGAGTCAGCTGCAGGAAGAAAAGTCCGGCGTTCAGAAAGATCTGCGCTCTACCGAAACCGAAATGGGCAAGCTGGAAAAGCAGGTGGAGGCCCTGCAAAAAGAACTAAAAAAGAGTGAAACCGAGCTTCAACGGCTCGACGGTGAGAAAAAAAAACTCCAGAGCGCACGCGTTGAACAGCAACGCCTGATCGCGATTCAAGCCCGCGCGGCCTATCAAAGCGGCCGGCAGGAATACCTCAAGCTGCTGCTGAACCAGCAGAACCCCGAGAAATTCGCCCGCACCCTCACCTATTACGACTACCTGAGCCAGGCGCGCCTGGAGCAGTTGCGCAATTTCAATGAAACCCTGCGTCAGTTGGCGGAGGTCGAGAAAGACATCGACCTGCAACAGGCGCAGTTGCTCGTGCAGAAAAGCTCGCTGGACGACCAGAAATCCCAGCTCGAGACCGTTCGCCAAGAGCGTCAGGTCGCACTTGCCAAGCTGAATCAGGACTACAAGGCACGTGACCAGAAGCTACAGGCACGCCAGCAGGATCAGGCGGACCTGACTAAAGTCCTCAAGACCATCGAAGAAACCCTCGCCCGACAAGCCCGCGAAGCAGAAGAAGCGCGTCAGAAAGCGCTGCTCGCTCAGCAGGAAGCGGAGAAGCGCCAGCGCGAGCAGGAAGCACTGGCCAAAAGTCGCGGCAAAGATGACAGCGACGAAGCGCCGCGTCGGCCGGTAAAAGCGCCCGGCGCCATGGTTTCCAGCGCAGGGCAGTCCTATGGCGGACCTTTTGAACAAGCAAAAGGAAAACTTCCTTGGCCTGTCGATGGTCGATTGTTGGCGCGCTTCGGTGAAACCCGCGGCGATGACGAGCGGACCAAGTGGGACGGCGTGATGATCAGCGCTGCCGCAGGCAGTCAGGTACATGCTGTGCATGGTGGTCGTGTGGTCTTTGCCGACTGGTTGCGTGGCGCAGGCCTTCTGGTCATTCTCGATCACGGCAACGGTTATTTGAGTTTGTACGGTCACAACCAGAGTCTGTTGAAAGAGGCTGGTGACGTTGTAAAAGCCGGAGAGGCGATCTCCACCGTCGGCAACAGTGGTGGCGGTCAGGACACTCCGGCTCTGTATTTCGCTATTCGTCAGCAGGGTCGCCCTAGTGATCCGGCCCAATGGTGTCGCACTCAAGGATAAGTCGACACCTCACTCAGGAGTTCGTAAGACATGCTGTTTTCGTCCCGCCTCACCTCGCTGGCCCTGACTATCGCCGTGGTTATCGGCGCTCCTCTGGCGCACGCCGCCGGTGCCGCTCCGGCGACAACGCCTGCCGCGTCAGTGCCGGCCAACGCCGCGACCGTCAAGGCCCCGCTGCCGCTCGACGAGCTGCGCACCTTCGCCGAGGTGATGGACCGGATCAAAGCCGCGTACGTCGAGCCGGTGGATGACAAGACCCTGCTGGAAAACGCCATCAAAGGCATGCTCAGCAACCTCGATCCGCACTCCGCTTACCTGGGCCCGGAAGACTTCCAGGAACTGCAGGAAAGCACCAGCGGCGAGTTTGGCGGTCTGGGTATCGAAGTGGGTGTCGAGGACGGCTTCATAAAAGTCGTCTCGCCCATCGATGACACACCGGCTTCCAAGGCGGGCATTGAGGCCGGCGACCTGATCGTCAAGATCAACGGCACGCCGACCCAAGGCCAGACCATGCAGGAAGCGGTCGACAAGATGCGCGGCAAGATCGGCGAGAAAATCACCCTGACGCTGGTACGCGATGGCGGCAACCCGTTCGACGTGACGCTGGCGCGCGCCACCATTCAGGTCAAGAGCGTGAAGTCGCAGATGCTGGAGCCGGGCTACGGCTACATCCGCATCACGCAGTTCCAGGTCAAGACCGGCGAGGAAGTCGGCAAGGCGCTGGCCAAGCTGCGCAAGGACAACGGCAAGAAGATGAACGGCCTGATCCTGGACCTGCGCAACAACCCGGGCGGTGTGTTGCAAGCGGCCGTCGAAGTGGCCGACCATTTCCTGACCAAGGGCCTGATCGTTTACACCAAGGGCCGCATCGCCAATTCCGAACTGCGTTTCTCGGCCGATCCGGCCGACGCCAGCGAAGGCGCCCCCCTGGTGGTGCTGATCAACGGTGGCAGTGCCTCGGCGTCCGAAATCGTCGCCGGCGCATTGCAGGATCAGAAACGCGGCATCCTGATGGGCACCGACTCGTTCGGCAAAGGTTCGGTGCAGACGGTGCTGCCGCTCGCCAACGATCGCGCGCTGAAGATCACCACTGCGCTGTATTACACGCCAAATGGCCGTTCGATTCAGGCGCAGGGCATCAACCCGGACATCGAAGTCAAACGCGCCAAGGTCACGGCAGAAGCCGACGGCGAGAACTACAAAGAGGCCGACCTGCTCGGCCATCTGGGCAACGGTAATGGCGGCGCGGACAAACCGACCACCAAAGCCAAGGCTGGCAAGGCGCGTCCGCAGGACGACGATTACCAGTTGAATCAGGCCCTCAGTCTGCTCAAGGGATTGAGTGTCACACGCGGCAATTGATATGCGCCTCTGCCTGACCGGGCTCTTCTGCGCCCTCGCTGTCATGACGGGCGTCGCGCAGGCGACGTCCGCCGAATCCCCTGCAAACGACGGTAAAAAGCCGAAGGTCGCGTACCTTAGCCTGATCATCGACGATCTCGGACAAAGCCCGGAGAAAGACAGCCGAGCGCTGGCCCTCCCCGGCCCGGTGACGCTCGCGATCATGCCGGACACGCCGCACGCCACCGACTTCGCGCGTCAGGCGCACAAGGCGGGCAAAACAGTCATGCTGCATATGCCGATGGATCCGGCCACCGGACCCTATGCGTGGCGACCCGATCTTGCACTGCCCGAACTGGAGTCGCGCCTGAACGCAGCTCTGCTGAAAGTGCCGTATGCCGCAGGCATCAACAACCACGAAGGCAGCCGCATGACCGCCGAGCCGGTGGCGATGAGCTGGCTGGTTGGCGAACTGCAGCGCCGGCATCTGTTTCTGGTCGACAGCCGCACCAGCGCAAAGACAGTCGCCGCCGCCGAGGCACAGAAGATCGGTCTGGCAAGCGTCTCGCGCGACGTCTTCCTGGACGATGAACGCACCGCCGAGGCCATCAGCACTCAGCTGCAGACTGCGATCAAACTGGCACACAAGCAGGGCTCTGCCGTGATGATCGGCCATCCGTACCCTGTGACGATGGACGTGCTCGAACGGGAGCTGCCCAAACTCAAGTCGCAGGGCATCGACTGGATCGAACTGCGCCACATGATCAGCATTCGGGGCAACCAAGCGATGACCGGGCATGGCAAGAACGGCGTGTACCGCTAGAACTCGCCGCTTGCCGTTCTTGAAGTGACGGCACTCGTTGGCGCCTGCCGACCGGCTACGTTCGTCGGTTCTCTCGCATCCGGTTAACCCGTTACCTTCCCCGCTCCTGACTTGGGTGTGTCGCAAGTCCTTGTTTGCGGACGCTTCCGAGCAATCGTCGTATTTCTGGCACCATCAAACACGCTATCAAAACAGCCTCCGATTCAGGTCATTAATTTGACAGAAACCGGCGCTGCTTTATGTTGGATCTCGAATGGATGCAGCGCCCCGTATTGGAGTGCCACCCCCGATCCACCCTTACTTCGATCAAGGCGCTCATGAATCCGACTCTCGCCCAACCCGATCGCGTATTGAAATACCGGCCTGAAATTGATGGGCTGCGGACGGTAGCCGTGCTCCCGGTGATCCTGTTTCACGCAGGCTTCACGTTCTTCTCCGGCGGCTTTGTCGGTGTCGATATCTTCTTCGTGATCTCGGGCTATCTGATTACGTCCATCCTGGCGGCGGAGATCGCGCAGGGGCATTTTTCCATTCTCAAATTCTACGAGCGACGGGCACGCCGGATTTTACCTGCGCTGTTCTTCGTGATCATCGCCACGCTGCCGTTCGCACTGGCCTGGATGCTCGACAGCGACCTCCAGAACCTGGGACGCAGCATCATGTCAGTGGCCGTGTTTGCGTCCAATCTGTTCTTCTGGCGCAACACCGACTATTTCGATCCCGCGGCGGGCGAACAACCGCTATTGCATACGTGGAGCCTGGCCGTCGAGGAGCAGTACTACATCTTCTTTCCGCTGTTCCTGCTGCTGGCCTGGAAACTCAAGAAGCCGCGCCTGACGCTGTTCATTCTGTGCATCACCTGCGGGTCGCTGGCGCTGGCGGAATGGGGCGCGACATACCATCCGGCGATCAATTTCTACCTGCTTCCGACCCGTGCGTGGGAGCTGCTGGCAGGCTCGCTGACGGCGATGGTGCTGTTCCGCACCTCCGGCGTCGCAGCGCCCGCAGTGGGGTTCAAACCTTACAAGGCAGCGCTGGCAATCATCGGTGTCGGCATGGTGCTGTATTCGATCTTCGGCTTCGAAGAAACCACGCCCTTCCCCAGTCTCTACACCGTCATTCCTGTGCTGGGCACCTGCCTGATCATTCTGTTCGCCTCGCCGCAATGCGTGACCGGCAGGGTGCTGTCGCTCAAGCCGATGGTCTGGATCGGGCTGCTCTCGTACAGCGCCTATCTGTGGCACCAGCCGATTTTCGCGCTGTATCGCCTGTCGCCGTTGCAGTTCTCGAACTACGACGAAGCGATATTTCCGCTGCTGATCATCGCTGTGTTCGGGCTGGCCTGGATCAGCTGGAAATACATCGAAGCGCCGTTTCGCTACAAGAACAGGATTTCCCAGGCTGGCGTGTTCAAGTGGGCCGTGGCCAGCATCGTGCTGCTGCTGGCGATCGGCGGGACGCTGAACACGGTGTTCAAACCGCAGGTCGATCCGATGGCCGTGAATGTGCAGGACTGCGATGGCTACGATTCGGGCGGTTCGGAACTGGTCTGCAAGAAGATCGGCACGGGCAGCCGGCTGGTGGTGTTGTTCGGCGACTCGCACGTCCTGCCGCTGGTGGATGCCTTCAGCGAAGACGCGGGCATGACGTACATGTTCGTCTCGATTCCCGGCTGCCCGCCGCTGGTCGGGCTTGAGCGCTACGACGGCATTGGCAACAGCTCCAACTGCGACAAGCCGGGACAGCTCGCGCGGTATGCCGAACAAGTCGCCAATCTGCAGCCGGAGAAGATCATTCTGGTCGGCCGCTGGACGCTGTACATGCATGGCTGGCAGAAGAAAAACGTTCTGCAGAAGAAGCATCACCTTCTGCAGCTTGAAACAGGTGAGCAGGGCCTGACACCGCAACAGGTCGTTGCCCGAGGCGTCGATTCGACGGTGAAGTTCTTCACCCGTACAACCCCCGAAAGCAAGCTGTTCATTCTGGAGCAAGTGCCCGATATCCAGATGTTCGGTCACGTCAAAGCGGTGGTCAGCGCGCTGGGCGACAACGTGCCCAGAACGGCTATTGACGCCTGGGACGCAGGGGAAATGGCGATGCTCGATCAAGAAACCAACGACGGTCAGCTGCAGGTCATCCGCACCAAACAGTATTTCTGCAACGCAACCAGCTGTGAGATCGGCAAGGACAAGAGCTTCTATTACCTGGACGACAACCACCTGAGTGCTTCGGGCGCCAAGCTGTTGAGCGAGCCGTTGAAGATGGCGATTGCCGAGTGATGCCTGAAGGCGCCTTCAGCTGGCGTCGACATAGCTGACGGAGCGTTCGTCAGAGGTACTTGCCGAGAATGCTGTCGACCAGGCCCTCTTTGCGCAGTTGATCGAGGGCCGCCTGCAGCTTGGCAACCACATCATCAGGGGTGTCTTTGTTGAGCGCCAGAAACAATTCCGCGCTGTTGAAACGCAGCACGGTTTTCAGGCCGGTCACGCCTTCCTGACGGGCCAGATAACGTCCAGCGGGATCACCCGTAGCCCAGAGATCGATCTGACCATCGACCAGCTTTTTGGCGTTGTCTTTGTCACTGAGCACCGTAATCGGGTTCATGCCCTGACGGTCCAGCTCTTCGGCGATGGCATCGCCCTTGTAAGCGCCGATTCTGTATTGCCGCGCTTCGTCCAGCGAGGACAGCTGGATCGGGCTGTCCGCGCGCGCCAGCATGATCCAGTCATCGGGGCCGATCGGGCCGACCCATTTGAAGAGTTTTTCGCGCTCAGGCAGACGCGCCGTCACGAACACGCCGTAACCGGGCTTTTCCAGGGCGAGTTTGTAGATTCGATCCCACGGGAATCGCAGGGTCATGTTGTAGCCGATGCCGGCCCGCTTGAAGGTTTCGCGGACGATCTCGACGGCGATGCCCTTGATATTACTTTCCTGGGCGAAATTCTTGCCGTCGGTCGCCATGTTGTAAGGCGGGAAGTTTTCGGTGAGAAGCACCATTGAATAACCCGGCGCATTGTCTGCACGGGCAGTTCCTGACAGCAATGCAGCCACGCTGATCAGCGCAAGAAAAACACCTTTGAACATATCCCTGGCACCTGATCCTGACGACGGCAAGAGAGTGCCGCTAACCTTGGGCGTTGTCCAGTTCGGCAATGGGTGTGGTCGCTTTCAGGACAGAGCTATCTCGAAGCGTCTAGTGCGGGGGTTCAGCGCTTTGATTGCGCCAGCGCTCCGCGTTGATCGTTCCCGCGCGCTGCGTGGGAATGCAGGGGAGGACGCTCCGCATCCCTGTGACGCAGAGTCACGTAAGTCACTCCCACGCAGCGCGTGGGAGCGATCATTCACTGACCGGCACAAACGCCCGCGGCTATCAGCGAACCACGATGCCTTGCCTGGCCATGAACGCCTTGGCTTCCGGCACGGTGTATTCGCCAAAGTGGAAAATACTCGCGGCCAGCACGGCGCTCGCGTGCCCTTCGATCACACCGTCAGCCAGATGCTGCAGATTGCCCACGCCACCCGAAGCGATGACCGGGATGCCCAGCGCGTCGCTGATGGCGCGCGTGACGCCCAGATCGAAGCCGTTTTTCATGCCGTCCTGATCCATGCTGGTCAGCAGGATTTCACCGGCACCCAGGCCTTCCATCTTTTTCGCCCACATGACCGCATCCAGCCCGGTCGGCTTGCGACCGCCGTGGGTGAAGATTTCCCAGCGCGGCGCTTCGCCCTGCGCGGACACCTTCTTGGCATCGATGGCAACGACGATGCACTGCGAACCGAAACGCGCAGCCGCCTCGCCGACGAACTCGGGGTTGAACACGGCCGCGGTGTTGATCGACACCTTGTCGGCGCCGGCGTTGAGCAAGTTGCGGATGTCCTGAACGCTACGTACGCCGCCACCCACGGTCAGCGGGATGAACACCTGGCTGGCCATGCGTTCGACGGTGTGCAACGTGGTGTCACGACCGTCGACACTGGCGGTGATGTCGAGAAAGGTAATTTCATCGGCACCCTGCTCGTCATAACGACGGGCGATCTCTACCGGATCACCGGCGTCGCGGATGTTCTCGAACTTCACGCCCTTGACCACGCGGCCGTTATCGACGTCGAGGCAAGGGATGATGCGCTTGGCGAGGGCCATGGGCCTAATCTCCGAAAGTTTGGACACCTGCAGGAGCGCGCTTGCCCGCGAAAGCGTTCTGACTGTGACAGATGTATACCTGACACGGTTTTATCGCTTGCAAGCGCGGTCCCACAGTTCAGATCGAGTACTGATCACAGAACGCCTGGGCTTCAGCCACATCCAGCGTGCCTTCGTAGATCGCGCGGCCGGTAATGGCGCCGATGATGCCCGGTGCCTTTGCGTCGAGCAGCGCCTTGATGTCGCCCAGGTTGTGAATTCCGCCGGACGCGATGACCGGGATCTTCGTGGCCGAAGCCAGCGCGGCCGTGAACGGGACGTTGCAGCCCTGCATCATGCCGTCTTTGGCGATGTCGGTATAAACGATGGCCGAGACGCCGTCCGCTTCAAAACGTTTGGCCAGATCGATCACCTGAACCGAGCTGACCTCCGCCCAGCCATCGGTGGCGACGAAGCCGTCTTTAGCGTCCAGACCGACGATCACTTTGCCGGGGAACGCGCGACAGGCCTCGGCCACGAATTCAGGCTCTTTGACCGCCTTGGTACCGATGATCACGTAGCTCACGCCCGCCTTGACGTAATGCTCGATGGTCTCCAGCGAGCGAATGCCGCCGCCGATCTGGATCGGCAGGTTCGGATAACGCTTGGCAATGGCGGTAACCACATCACCGTTGACCGGCTGGCCTTCGAACGCGCCATTGAGGTCGACCAGATGCAAACGGCGGCAACCGCCTTCGACCCACTTGGCAGCCATGCTCACCGGATCGTCGGAAAACACCGTGGAATCTTCCATGCGGCCTTGGCGAAGGCGCACACAGGCACCGTCTTTGAGGTCGATAGCGGGGATAATCAGCATGCTTTTTCCTTCGTCAAAAGAGCTGCGAGCTGCGAGCTGAAAGCTGCAAGCAGGCGCGCGTCAATCATTGTTGCAGCTTGCGTGTCGAAGCTGCCCTCAGTTCTTTTCCAACGCCCAGACGTCGCTTTCAATGCTTTCGAAGCGCTCTTTCAAATGCGCCTGCACATCGAAAATCGCCCGGTTGTAGTAATGCGGCGCAATTTCGCGAGTGAACAGTTCCAGGATTTCAGCCGCTTCGAATGAGCCCAGGTCCAGTTCGAAGCGGTCCTCCATGAAGCGCTTGATCTTGTGACACGCCTCACTCTCCTGCTCGGGAGTGAGGGTCAGGATCGGCGCCTTGTTCTTCTTGCTCATTACCAGCGGCCATCCCACGCGGCGAAGTTCTGCAGCAATTGCAGGCCATGGGTGTGGCTCTTCTCCGGATGGAATTGCACCGCGAAGCGCGAGCCATCGGCCAGCGCCGCAGCAAAATCACGACCGTAATGACCGCGCCCGACGATCTGCCGAGGGTTCGGCGAGTCGATGTAGTAGCTGTGCACGAAATAAAATCGGGCCTGGTCCGGAATGCTGTGCCACAACGGGTGATCCACCGCCTGCGTCACCTCGTTCCAGCCCATGTGCGGGACTTTCAGGTGCTGGCCGTCTTCGTGAAGGTCCTTGCCGAAGAAGCGCACCTGGCCTGGAAACACGCCGATGCAGTCCACGCCGTCGTTTTCTTCACTGCGGTCCATCAGCGCCTGCATACCGACGCAGATGCCCAGAAACGGACGATCCTGGCTGACTTCGCGCACCAGCGCGTCGAAACCCAGACGGCGGATCTCTGCCATGCAGTCGCGGATCGCGCCAACGCCGGGGAACACCACGCGGTCGGCCTCACGGATGACGTCGGCATCGCTGGTGATCAGCACCCGTCCGGCGCCAACGTGCTCCAGCGCATTGGCCACGGAGTGCAGATTGCCCATGCCATAGTCGATTACTGCAACGGTCTGCATTACAAGACGCCCTTGGTCGAAGGCATCTGGCCGGCCATGCGGTCGTCCAGCTCAACTGCCATGCGCAGCGCGCGGCCGAACGCCTTGAAGACGGTTTCGATCTGGTGGTGAGTGTTGTGGCCGCGCAGGTTGTCGATGTGCAGGGTGACGTTGGCGTGGTTGACGAAGCCCTGGAAGAATTCCTGGAACAGGTCCACGTCGAAGCCGCCGACCGTGGCACGGGTATAAGGCACGTGCATCTGCAGGCCAGGACGACCGGAGAAGTCGATGACCACGCGCGACAGCGCTTCATCCAGCGGGACGTAGGCGTGACCGTAGCGACGGATGCCTTTTTTGTCGCCGATGGCTTTGCTGAAGGCCTGACCCAGGGTGATACCGACGTCTTCCACGGTGTGGTGGTCGTCAATGTGCAGGTCGCCCTTGCTCTCGATATCCAGATCGATCAGCCCGTGACGGGCGATCTGGTCGAGCATGTGTTCAAGAAAAGGAACGCCGATATCGAATCGGGCCTTTCCGGTGCCATCCAGGTTGATCGAGGCTTTGATCTGAGTTTCCAGGGTGTCGCGCTCGACGAACGCCTTACGTTCGGCCATCACCAGCTCCGCAAAATCATTGGGCGAAAAGGCGGACATTATAGGCGTGTGGCGGGGAAACAGAAACACGAAGGGTGAGATCACTGACGGGCTGAATCCAGCGCCGCGAGCGTTAGACATGTGCATACAAGCACATACGAGATGACGCCAAATCCTGTAGTAGCGCGCTTGCCCGCGATTACGGTGTGTCAGACAGTCAGTTAATGCCAGACAACCTGCAATCGCGGGCAAGCGCGCTCCTACAGTTTCGATGTCGGCCCAATCAGACCGACACCGAAAGCCACTTAGTGAAACAGCACCGCAGTCTTCTGCAGGGTGATCCACACGCCCCATGCCAGTGGAATGCCCACTGCCAGCCAGGCTAGGATCGCCAGAGGCTTGGTGCTTGCGTCGGCTTTCCACTCAAGGGAAGTGGTGTGGTCGGCGCCTGCATCGTGACCGATTGCCTGCTCGGCTTTCAGCTGAGCGTCGGTCATGAAGTATTTGTCGGCCACCGGGCGCACCAGCATGTTGCAGATGAAGCCCAGTACCAGCAGGCCGGCAAGGATGTACAGCGTGATGTCGTAAGCATCGGCGCGCGCAACACCGTGGCTCAGCTGATACTCACGCAGGTAGTTCACCAGTACCGGACCCAGCACGCCAGCCGCTGCCCATGCAGTCAGCAGACGACCGTGGATCGCGCCTACCATCTGAGTACCGAACAGGTCGGCCAGGTAAGCCGGAACGGTCGCGAAGCCACCGCCGTACATCGACAACACGACACAGAACGCCGCCACGAACAGCGCAACGCTGCCCAGATGACCCAACGTCGGAACGGCCGCATAGAGCAGGAAGCCCAGCGCGAAGAACACGAAGTAGGTGGCTTTACGGCCGATGTAGTCGGAGAACGACGCCCAGAAGAAACGACCGCCGATGTTGAACAGGCTCAGCAGACCGGTGAAGCCTGCGGCGATAGCGGCGATGGCCGCCAATTGCGAGGCATCCAGTTGCGCGAAGCCCTGATCGCTGCCCAGCAGTTTGCCGCCGAACACTTCCTGCAGCAGCGGCGAGGCCATGCCGAGGATGCCGATACCGGCCGAAACGTTCAGGCACAGCACCAGCCAGACCAGACGGAATTGCGGGGTTTTCCAGGCGACGCTCACGTGCACGTGACGGTTGGTGATCATCGCGCTGTTGGTTTTTTTCGCCGGAGCCGTCCAGCCCTCAGGTTTCCAGCCGGTTGGCGGAACGCGGTACGCCAGCGCACCACCGATCATGAAGACGAAGTAGATCGCGGCCATGGCCACGAAGCTTTGCCATACACCCACGCTGTCCGGCGTGGCGAAGTGGCTCATGAGCGCGGTCGCCAGTGGAGCGCCGACCATTGCGCCACCGCCGAAGCCCATGATTGCCATGCCGGTCGCCATACCGCGCTTGTCCGGAAACCACTTGATCAGCGTCGAGACCGGCGAGATGTAACCCAGGCCCAGGCCGATACCGCCGATAACGCCCGAACCGATCCACATCAGCCAGATCTGGTGGGTGTAGACACCCAGCGCCGAAATCAGCAGACCGCCACACCAGCACAGTGCGGAAACCACACCCGCCTTGCGTGGACCGGCGTGTTCCAGCCATCCGCCCCAGATCGCCGCCGAGCAGCCCAGGAAGATGAAGAACAGCGTGTAGATCCAGCCAAGCATCGAGATCGGCCAGTCACAGCTGGACGAGAACACTTGTTCGAAGAAACCCATGTCCGGTGCGCAAGCGACGGCGGTCTTGATGCCGATGGCCTTGGACAGCGGCAGCCAGAACACCGAGAAGCCGTAGGCCATGCCGATGCAGAGGTGAATGGCCAGTGCCGCCGGCGGAACCAGCCAGCGGTTGAAACCGCGTTTGGCGATGATGCGCTCTTTGGACAAGAACGCAGGCTGAGCGACAGTGCCGCCCAGAGCAGTGCTTGTAGTCATTGATTAATGCCCCTAATTTTATAGTGGTGTCCCGCAAGAACAGCGACATCTTTCTGCCACCCCTCTTATGCACGCAGGCACTGGCGGTTTTATCGGCAGAAAGTCTCATTACGTGACAATTCGACACAGCAAGACTGGCGAACGGCGGAAGATTACCATTTGAGACGTGACAGAAAGCATTCTGCTACTACCTTTTTCATGCCATCTGTCAGCCTCAAGCAGCCCAATCGAACGTCGCTCCTCGTCATCGGTTGTAAGCAGTCGTGAATCCAGCACATCGCAGTATCAGGCGCCCCAGCGTGTGAAGCCTTGCGACGATGTTCTCGCCAGTCGCGGAACGAGCTGCGCAGCTGACGCCTTTTTTGTGTTCACATTGGCTACGCTTGCGCGCGAATGCCGCCGCAGAACCCGACGTCCCCATGAGAACGCTATACTCGCGGGCTAAATTTTGAACGACTCGAATACAAGGACTCGCCCATGAAAGCGTTCGGCAAAATCCTGGGACTCTTCATTCTCGGGCTGTTGCTGATCATCGTGGCTCTCGGCTTTGCCTTGACCCATCTGTTTGATCCCAACGACTACAAAGACGAGATTCGCAAACTGGTCCGCGATCGCGCCCACGTCGAGCTCACGCTCAACGGCGACATCGGCTGGAGCCTGTTCCCCTGGCTGGGTCTGGAGTTACATGACGCCAGCGTCGCCACCTTGAGCGAGCCGACCAAACCGTTCGCTGACCTGCAGATGCTCGGGCTTTCCGTTCGGGTCCTGCCGCTGCTGCGCAAAGAAGTGCAAATGAGCGACGTGCGTGTCGAGGGCCTGAACCTGACGCTGACCCGCGATGAAAATGGCCACGGCAACTGGGAAGACATCGGCAAGGTCCCCGCCAGCACCAACGCGCCATCGGCGACGCAAAGCAAGCCCGAGGCCACCGCCGATTCGGCAGCGGCCAAGCCCGACAAGCCCTGGCAGCCGCTCAAGCTGGACATCGACAGCCTGACCGTGAACAACGCCCGCATCGATTTCAACGACATGCCCAAAGCGCGGCAATTCACGGCCGAAAGCATTCAGCTGAGCACCGGCCCGATTCATAACGCCACCGACATTCCGGTCAAGCTGACGGCATTTCTCAGCACCAACCAGCCGGTGGTGCGGACCAAAACCGAGCTGACCGGCAAACTGCGATTCGACCGGGCGCTCAAGCGCTACCAACTCGACGACATGCGCTTCAGCGGCGAGGCGGCGGGCGATCCGCTGCAGGGCAAGACGCTTACGTTCTCGGCCCAGGGTCAGCTGCTCGCGGACATGACGGCGAACGTCGCCGAATGGACAAATCTGAAACTGTCCGCCAACCAGCTGCGCGCCCTCGGCGAGCTGCATGTGCGAGACCTGGACAAGACGCCTCAGTTGAGCGGCGGCATCTCCATCGCTCAGTTCAACCTGCGCGACTTCCTCGAAAACATCGGCCAGCCAGTGCCGACGCTTGGCGAGGGCAGCCTGAGCAAGTTCGAAATGGTCAGCCGCATTGCCGCCACGCCGAGCAGCGTGTCGCTGGATGACCTGACGCTGCGGCTGGATGACAGCACGGTCACCGGCCGCGTGGCGGTCGAAGATTTCGCCAGACAGTCGCTGCGACTGCAATTACGCGCCGACACCCTCGACGCCGACCGCTATCGTCCGCCCCAAAGCGAACAGGCGAAGAATGCCGGTGCGGCGCGCAAATCCGAGGTCCAGAGCGGCGAAGCCGAGGCCTTGGCCGCGTCGGGCACTTCGCCGCTGCCGAACCAGCCAACGCAGGTCGCCTGGAGCGACGCACGACTGCTTCCACTGGAGCGCATGCGCAAACTCGACGTCGATGCAGATCTGACGTTCGGCAAGCTGACCGTCGAGAAGCTGCCGATCCAGAATGCCGCCCTGAAAACGTCGGCGCTGGACGGTGTCGTCCGGCTCGACAGCTTGCGTGGCGATCTCTACAACGGCAACTTCGAGGTGAAGGGCGATCTGGATGTGCGCCCAGAGGTTCCGCTTGCCAGCGTGCAGACCCGCATCGTCAAAGTGCCGGTCGAGCACTTCATTCAGAGCCAGGGCACTGCACCACCATTGCGCGGCCTGATGAACCTGACCAGCGACGTCACCGCCAAGGGCAACAGCGAGAAGGCGCTGGTGGAAAGCCTCAACGGCACGGCCAGCTTTGCCCTGAATGATGGCGTGCTGGTTAACGCCAATCTGGAACAGCAGCTGTGTCGAGGCATTTCGACCCTCAATCGCAAAACCCTCAGCGGCGAACCTCGGGGCAAGGACACGCCGTTCCAACAGCTCAACGGCAGCCTGGTGTTGCGCAACGGCGTGGCCAGCAATCCGGACCTGAAGGTCCGCACACCCGGCTTGACCGTCAACGGCGACGGTGACATCGACCTGCGCGTGATGGGCATGAATTACCGCGTCGGCGTGATCATCGAAGGCGACAAGAGCGACATGCCGGACCCGGCGTGTGAAGTGAATCCACGCTTTGTCGGCATTGAATGGCCGATCCTATGCCGAGGCCCGCTGGAGCTGGGCGCCAAGGCCTGCCGACTGGATAACGAAGGCCTGGGCCGCGTCGCTGCCAAACTGGCGACGGACCGGATCGGTGACAAAATCGATGAAAAACTCGGCGACAAGGTCAGTCCCGAACTCAAGGACGCCATCAAGGGACTGTTCAAGCGGTAAGATAGCCAGCCCGCGTATCTTCTGCGGGAGCGGATGAATTCGCTCCCGCAGTAGTCCGGGTTCCTACACATGGATGCGCCATTTCTCTCAGTCCGGAACCACGATGCAACCCGAGCAGTTCTCCACCGCCGTCCTCGACTGGTACGACAGGCACGGTCGCCACGATCTTCCCTGGCAACACGACATCACGCCCTATCGCGTCTGGGTATCGGAAATCATGCTGCAACAGACCCAGGTCAGCACCGTTCTCAACTACTTCGACCGATTCATGGAGGCGCTGCCGACCGTGCAGGCGCTGGCCGACGCGCCCGAAGACGAAGTGCTGCACCTGTGGACTGGGCTGGGCTACTACACCCGCGCCCGCAACCTGCAGAAGGCCGCGAAGATCGTCGTTGCCGAGCACGGCGGGGAATTCCCGCGGGACGTTGAAAAGCTCACCGAACTGCCGGGTATCGGCCTGTCGACGGCCGGCGCGATCGCCAGCATCAGCATGGGCCTGCGGGCACCGATCCTGGACGGCAACGTCAAGCGCGTACTGGCGCGCTTTACTGCTCAGGAGGGCTACCCGGGCGAGCCCAAGGTCGCGAAGCAGATGTGGATCACCGCAGAGCGCTTCACCCCGCACAGCCGCGTCAATCACTACACTCAAGCGATGATGGATCTGGGCGCCACGCTCTGCACACGCAGCAAGCCCAGTTGCCTGTTGTGTCCGCTGGAGCGAGGCTGCGAGGCGCACATGCTGGGTCAGGAAACACGTTACCCGATCCCCAAGCCGCGCAAGACCGTGCCGCAAAAGCGAACTCTGATGCCGATGTTTGCCAACGATCAGGGCGAAATCCTGCTGTACCGTCGCCCCTCGACAGGCCTGTGGGGCGGGTTGTGGAGTTTGCCGGAACTGGAAGGCTTCGATGACATGCAGCATCTGGCCGATCAGCACTCGCTGGCGATGGGCGAGCACCAGGCATTGCCGGGGCTGGTGCACACTTTCAGCCATTTCCAGCTGACCATCGAGCCCTGGCTGGTCCGGGTCGAGGAGTCCGCCCATCACGTGGCCGAGGACGACTGGCTCTGGTATAACCTCGCCACCCCGCCGCGCCTGGGCCTCGCCGCCCCGGTCAAGAAGCTGCTCAAACATGCAGCCGACGTATTGAATGCAGGAGAGTCGTCATGACCCGCACCGTAATGTGCCGCAAGTACAAAGAAGAACTGCCAGGCCTGGAACGCCCACCCTACCCGGGCGCCAAAGGTGAGGACATCTACAATAACGTCTCGCAGAAAGCCTGGGCTGACTGGCAGAAGCACCAGACACTGCTGATCAACGAGCGCCGTCTGAACATGATGAACGCCGAAGACCGCAAGTTTCTGCAGACCGAGATGGACAAGTACCTCTCGGGCGAGGAATACGCCAAGGCCGAAGGCTACGTTCCGCCGTCCGAATAACCCTTTGCAGACAGTGTTCATCGTAAGCGGAGGAAATAATTCAAATTTTTTCAACAACACGCTTGACGACCTCCGGAAAAACACGTCTAATGCGCCCCGTTGCCCAGATAGCTCAGTCGGTAGAGCAGGGGATTGAAAATCCCCGTGTCGGCGGTTCGATTCCGTCTCTGGGCACCAAATACCGAAAACCCCTGATTCCGAAAGGTCTCGGGGGTTTTTACTATCTGGAGTAGCTGTAACCCGTCACGTATGAGTACACACGGCGGGTACACGATGGCATTCATGGCTCAACCTTGGAAAGATCCCCGCACTGGGACCTACTACATCCGCCGTCGTATCCCGAAGGACATCAGGCCACTCCTTCCTGACGCAGGTGAGACCTACAAGCGCACGCTGGGCACAAAAGATGTCCGCGAGGCCAAGACCCGTTTCGCCGCTGCATGGGGTCAATCAGAACAGTTCTTCCTGAACACGCGTCTCCAGCTTTCCGGCACTCACACCCCTACCCTTCAAGACGCTATTCAGCTTGCCGCGAGATGGGCGAAGGCTGAGCTTGATCATATGGAATCCACCGGACGATTTGAGGGATATCTCATCGGCTCGGAAGATGTAGGCCACGAGACCCTGCGAGATCACTTCAGCGTCAGAAGCCCGAAAGCACTACTGGGCCCTGATGGTCTGGAGTCACGGGCTCGAAAGCACCTCGATCAAACGGTAGCCGATGAGCTGGCGAAGGTTTCACTGCCAATGCCCTTGCCCGGCACGCCTTTCTACAAGTACCTGTACGAAGCATTCTTGGCGCAGCATCTGGAGCTGTCCGAGATTGCCTACAAGCGTCACTATGGCGACTACTCTGCGATCTTTGAGCTACCCCACGAAGCTCCCTTGAGCATCGACAAGGCGAAGACAGAGGGCCCAAGCGAGACCCTTTCCTTGGTCTTTGAGCACTGGGCTCGGAATCATCGTCACATGGGTGATGGGAAGCGCGACGTGGAGAAGACCGCTGGGGAATATCAGACCACCATCGTCCGATTCGTAGAGCTGCTGGGCGACCTTCCAGTTAAACAAATCAAGCGCAGGACGATTGAAGAGTTCTACAACCTGCTTCGTCAGATGCCATCCAAGGGCGAGGGCCTCAAAGCGCTCAACGCTCACGAGCAGATTGCCCGAGCGAAGCAGCATGATTTGCCCCTGCTGAGTAGCGCAACGATCAAGAACAAGCTGATGGGCCTTTCTTCGGTCCTGGCCTACGCAGTGCAGATGGAATACATCACAGAGAACCCAGTGGTCGCCTCGGGTATCACGAAGTCCCTGCGCAAAGCGAGCGCTAAGCAATCTCGCACAGCCACCCGCAAAGGCTACACCCAAGCGGAGCTCATTCAGGTCTTCTCAAGCCCGTTCTTCAAGGGGGAATGGGTCGCTCCTCGGGCCTCGTTTGGAGAAGCTTGGAAGTGGTTACCTCTCTTGCTCTGCTACACGGGCGCACGAAGGGAGGAGATTGCTCAAATGAAAGCCAGCGAGGTCCGTAAGTCCGAGGACGGCATATGGCATCTGGACCTCCTTGGCGTCTCTGAGGATGGCACAGACGACGATAGGACCTTGAAGACCAAAGGTAGCCATCGCTTGGTTGTCATTCATCAAGACCTGATCGACCTTGGCTTCATTGAGTATGTCGAGAGTCTGCCCGTATCTGGACAGCTCTTTCCGGACCTCAAGCCTAACCCTACGGGCTGGTACGGACATAACTTCGGTAAGCGCTGGGGGATCTACCTTCGTGAGGTCGCAGAGCTTGAGACGCCTGTGAGCCCTTCTCACGGATTCCGTCATAGCTTCAAGACCATGTGTCGAGAGGCGGGTATTCCGGAGGAGATACACGATGCCATCACCGGGCATGACGATGGCTCAGTGAGTAGGAGCTATGGTGAGCGTCACTTGCTTAAGACCCAACAAGAACAGTTGGCCCGCTTGCCACACATTGCGATCCTTGCAGGGCTTCTGCCTGATCGATCCTAACGATTACAGATAAGGGCACCAGAGAGTAGGCGGTGGGTCATCTCTGGGCTTGCCTGTCAGTTGATGAGAGGGGGATTGTTCATTGTAGCCATCACCAGAAAGCTGACGATGGGGCATCTTAAAGAAGGACCAAGCTGAGTAACCTTAAGTCCCCTCCGCTTATAGTGGGTGGTTTTAATTGTTTACCCGTCTGCAAGGCCCCTGACTGGCTCGCTGCCTGCCCTGCGCATGGGACCCTACCGAGATTCGGTATGGAGGGACACCAGCCGTCAGAGGTCACCAGCCTTGAGCTTCATAGCTCGCTGAACGGTGGCAGTACTGACCCCTGTAGCCCTTGAGGTCTCCCGTAGGCCCATGCCCTTGCTCAGACAGCCCAGAATGCGCTGGTGCTTGTCCTGATCGATCCCACGGCCCTTGTAGGCACCTTGTCCCTGAGCTTTCTTGATGCCATCCATCTGACGACGGCGACGGTCCTCGTAGTCCTTCCGGGCGACGGCTGCGAGCATGTCCAAGAGCATGTCATTAATGGCTCCAAGCATCCGAGAGGTGAAGGTGTCCAGTGCTCCACTTCCCTGTGCCATGAACTGGTGAGAGGTAGGCAAATCAAGCGAGACAACACGGACCTCCTTGTCCTTGATGATCCCCCTGAGCTTCTGCCAGTCAGGGTCCGTGAGGCGCGAGAGCCGGTCTACCTGTTCTACCAAGAGGACATCACCGGGATGAGCGTCAGACAGCAGCCGGAACAGCTCAGGGCGCTTAAGGGTGGCTCCGCTCTCGTTCTCGATGTAGTAGGCGGCTACTCGCTGACCATGATCCTGTGCGAAGGCCGTAAGCTGGTCCTTAGCCCGGTGGGCGTCTTGGTCAGTGGTAGAAGCTCGAAGGTAAGCACGGATGAACATCGAGAAGGTGTCCCGTAGTCGTTAAGGTGTGGTCACTATAGGTGTAGTCGTTATAATGGTCAACACCAACCAAACAACCACACTCTCACAGGGTCCTCGCCGTAGCCGCTGAGGTGTACCCAAAGGGCCACGCGCCATCTCACTTCCCTCGCCTGCTCAGAGCGGAAACCACAATGAGCCAGCGTCTTAACGTGACCATTCCACGGCACCCTTCCACGTCCTCAGCCAGTAGGGAAAATGGGCCCGCGATTAAGGACCCGATGCGGATGCGATAAGACACATGCGAGGGCACCCACGGGGGATGCGCGGACGCACCCGTAGTGAGGTGGTCACTCAGATTTTTCTGTCAGATTCTCAACGGGGCCCTGATAGCATGTAAGTTTTGGTAGGGACGCCCCGTATGGCAAATGATAAAGGCGAGTCGACAGGTTCATGGTTCTGGTATGCCTTCGCAGTGTTCGTCTTGTGTACATCATCTGGTGGCTTACTGTTTGGTCTCTATGGGCACTATTTTCCAGCCATCACGGGCGTTCGAGACGATTGGAATGTCTTCGGGGCGTTACTGGGGGGCTTTGGATCGTGCATTGGTGCGGTCGCGACCCTTGCAACTCTTTTATTCCTTGCTCAACAGAACAGGCAGCAACAACAGTTCGTCGCATGGCAAATCGAAACACTCACCTTCGAAAAATTTCTGAGCCATCGCAGAGTTTTTAGCGAGCGACTTGGGGAAATACAATCTCGCTTAGAGCATAAGATCCGCTTCCGGAACCCCGAAAATCTTTATTATGGGCTCTTCCCCGACAATGGCCCTGCGAAACTCCTCCTTGCAGTCGCCCCCGACGTGTCCGAAACCTCAGAGAATCTTTTAGGAGCTCTAAAAGTTCGTTTTGAAATGCTGGATCAGCTTATCAAAAAGGCAGAATTTAGCACGCAAGACGCTTACGAATTAGCGGGCCTGCTCTTTGAAATTAATTCTGACTTAGGGTTTGAGTGGGTGGGGGAACCTGATGACGGGGATGTTGTGATGGCGGGTCTGAATATTGGAGTCAATATTTACTCCCTCCATGAGGCCCTCAACCGCATGAAATGGATTTACAACATATATTTACGGTTCACTGGCAATGCGCCGTTTGATGGTTTGAACCACGGAGTCACCAGATACGTAAAGGACGCACTTATGAAGTGCAGGCGCTTGCGGGGCTACGTAGTTTACCGCTCAGTCACGGATCTTCAGGCATTGCAGGACCTGTTGTTTCAGGTTGACTCCCTCAGAGATGACACTAAGAATTGGCTACTGCCGGACTCATACAGGCTCCTTGAGGCTACGTTTGAGAGCCGTCACGACGTAGCTCAGTTAGCCGATTCAGAACGATATTTGTCGATGCTGATCAAAATTAACAACGAGATATTTGATCAACGCACCGAGATAGAAGTAGACGACCCCCGATATGATGAGCTTAACGCGTGCGAGGCGACGGTTATGCGAATTGTAGGCAATGTTAGAATGGCAAGTGAGCGTAATCACATGAAATAGGCCACTCATTCATTCAACGCAACCACCAAGAATAACGCAGACGACATTTCCAAAGCCTTCTAACAGTGGGCCTCCTTGACTGACGCCAAAGGTCACCAGCAGGAGCCCGAGGAGTCTGTAAGTACACCGCTGTGTCACCAGCGCACACATTACCGCTCCAAAGGTCCTCACTGGCCACCAGCGGCGTTCATGTTGGCTCGCACCAGTCGCCCTAATTTCTCCCTTTCGGCCTTCTCGGAGAGATGTGCTTTGGCTGCGGGCCCCCGGCTTCGAGGAGACCGCTTGATGAATCGCATAGCGTCGCGGTAATTATCTTTTTCGCGCTCCACGAGATGAACGATGGCCTCTCGTACATGTACACGTTCAAAACCGACGCCCTCCAGCTCTAACCAGCGGCGCATTATTAGCAAGCGCAACGTGGCGCTGTAGCCCGTCAGGACCGTAAAAGTCAACTCCTTATCGAGGACTATCAATGGCTGACTACGACCATAGCCATCAGGTGCCTGAGTTTCGGCAAATTGACATTGGCCCAAATGTGGACCGATCTCATTCAGCATCCTCTTAATATCGCGACGGACATGCTTGTGACTCTTTCCTGTCACCTCGGCGATCTCCAAGGAGGACATACCGGGTAGGCCGTTGAGGGTAGTTGAGCTGGCTAACCCGGCCTCAGCGATATTCGAGAAGATTGAAGCTATGTCGTTCTTGGTCATGCTCATTATCTGTTTTCCTTTGGTAGTGCCCTCAGGTCGCCCTTAGCTGGTCATCCAGACCCAGACAAGGGAACGGGCTTGGCATTGAAAGCGCTGTAGGACTTGATGGAATGGACGCCAAGCGACGGGCGTACGCTTCGAAGGCTTAGAGCCAGATAGAGAAGGGATGGTTATTGGTAATCTCCCCATAACGCATCCAGTCAACACACCCCAGGAAGATCCCTCGAGTGATAACTTTTCGGCCCCTCTGCTTATAGTGGGTGTTTTTGGATCTGATATTGGAATTGACCGGTCATCCGACTGTGTCGCCTCTTGGTGCACTCTTAGCCTTGCGAGCCGCTGCCAAGCTTTCGCCCGTTGCGTAGCCTCCAGCGCCTGCCGAAACAATGTTCAGCGCATTCGCAATGTTGTTGACCCTGTACTTGTTACCTCCGAGACCACGGACGGCAGACTTCGCGTTCTCAGAGCTGCCCACGCGATTCGCGAAGATGGCTTGATAGTCACGCGTGTAGTTGTCCGTAATGTTCATCGCTTGGGCGGAAGAGTCGTTTGCGACGGATCGTTTGAGCCGATCCATAGAGTTTCCTGAAAGACCAGATTCACCGATGGCTGCACTGATGGTGCCTTCATTGCGAATGCGCTGTAGGTTCACCTCAGTGAGCTGCCTACGGGCTTCGTCCTGTTTGTCGGCGGTCTGTAGCTTCAGGTCGTTGTCTGCAAAGTTGGCTTGCTTGACCACTTCGTTTTGTTGCTTGCGCTCGTTGTCGGTCAGTTGGCCTTTAGCCTTTGCACTTTCCGAGGCTCCCATGGCGGCGCTTGCTGCCGCGAGGATTGTCATTGAGGCGACGCCGCCAGTTGGATCACACATAGATACTCCTATAGCCAGAACTTTTTAAAAGGACGCCCTGAGGGGCTTAATGAAACACCTGCTTCGAATGTTGCATTCAGCGACTCTAAGAGCCGGATGTGAGGCCTATTCCCCATCGACACCCAATTACTTAGTTGAATATCAGGTGACTCATTTTTGATAGCGAATAAATGCTTCTTGAGGATTCGATAGAAACGAAACTTTTGCCCGACTGACAAGGCGCCAACTAAAATAGTCGTTACAAACCAGATGCCGCCATTCGAATGACCACCAACTGCTAAAAGTTTGCCATCGATTTTTATTGCATAGGTGGTTTCATCCAGCGCCTTTGCAAATACTTCGATGGGACTTCGCCCAGCCTGCATAGCATCAAGGTCCGCGAGGTCTCCTTTGGAAAGGTTCATCGCTGCGTTGTGCAGGTCTTGAATCGTTGCTTTCATCTTTTGCATTTTCACCTCTTTGTTTGAACGAACGAAGGCAGGACCCTTGATGGCATCCTGCTTATAGTGGGTGGTTTTAGTGGGTGTCAGCGAATCTCTACGCCCTGTGATTCCATGATCATCAGCAGAAGCTTTTGACTTACAGGGTCGTTTGGCACGAGCCCACGCAGTCCGTTGAACACGCCTGTCATGTATTCCTGATCGGCACGGCGGGAGTCCGTACCAGCAGCCCCGAAGGCGTTGTAGCCAACTTGGCCGACGTTCGCGAGAACACCGTAGGCGGGGACCTGTTCGGCCACCTTTCCGAGGACTCCAGTAATCCGGGAGTCGGTCGTAGGGCTGTACTTCAATGCACCAAGCTCACGCTGTTCCTTAGGGCCCCGAGGGAGAATCGAAGAGCGGACCATTGCGGCCTGATCGAATCCCAGAGGAGCCGCGACGATGTTCGCCAGACCCAGAGGAGCCCCGATGTGAGAGCTTCGGGACACCGCCGCGTAGGCCAGCATCTTTGGATCAAGGGCTTGCTTCAGGAATGGCTCACGCTGGTCCTTAGGCATTCCTGCCGCTTGGCTGTACTTCAGAGCCATGTAGGTGCTTAGAGCCAAGCCCGTGGAGATGACCACCTGCATGGTCTGATCAATGGCCCTGCCGTTCTTCGTGGCGTCATGGAACCCACGGATTAACCGAGAGTTGACCGAACGCATGGTGAAGTTCTTGAACTGCATGGCCGTCTTAACGCCAGCGCCATAGGCGACCGTGTCAGCAGACGACAGCTTGTGAGGGCGAAGAATCGTCTCATCGGCGATCTTGTCGCCCATCCGCCACAGGTCCATCGTCCGAGGATCACGCTGAAACGCTGCCCGGTCGGTGAGCTTGTAGGTGCCGTCTTTCTGTTTCGTCACGAAGGTCTTGATGAGGTCCTTCATTCCCTCGAATTGCTCGGGGGTGATCGACATTGACTTCAAACGTTGAGGCTCGAACAGGCGCGATGCCTTGCCCGCAATGGCGTGGTCAACGAGGTCTGAAAGGACGCCCTGACGGCCAGCGTCTGCGATGTAGTTGGACGATTCGGTGAGCAGCCAAGTGAATGGAGTCCATCGTGTTGACAGTTCCTGAGTAGCGAACTTGATGGACCCCACAACGTTGGCCGCAAGTGGGCTCGCACCGGCTTGGTCTCGTAAGCGCTCAATGATGTCCGAGCGGGAAGGCCGAATGTGGTTATCCAGCTCACGGCCAAACACCATAGAGTGCATGTCCGACAGGTCCTTAGCGCTGATCTTTGAGCCCCACTGAGCCATCTCCCTGAGGAGCGGAACGCCCTTGAGGAGCATGTGGGTGTGCCCTTTGGTCACCATCCCGGCAACCTCAGTGATTGACTGCACGCCCATATAAGCGTTCTTCGTGAAGAAGCTGATGTCAGCCAGTGCACGCGCAGCCGTCGCAAGGGTTCCCTCTACGTCGCGTCGGGCTCGTCCCGTCAGAATCTTCACGGCATCTTCAAGGGCCGCTTTCTCGGCTTTATTGCTCACCTTGACCCGGCCAATGTCGTTAACGAGTTCCGCTGTACTTCGGCCAGTGGCGCCCATGATCCCGATGTCACCATTCACACGCCTGTCGTAGCTTGGCGTTATGCGGGACAGGTTGAACTCACGAAGATCGTTGACCGCGAAGGTGCCCCCGTCAGATAACGGGATTGCCAAATCCGAGTCGAAGAGGTGGCGACCTTCAAGGAAGTTATTGACCCCAAGGCCAGCGCTTTCGGGGACACTTCCTTGTCCGTCCAGACCCAGCAAGGTGGTGCTGTTATGGTCCTCTGTTTTGGCGATGCCGTAAGCTTTGCTACGTGCATACTCCTCGACTGCCTCAGCAAGCTTGTCAGCCTCCAACTTCACACCGTCACGCGCTGCCCGCTCCGTTAGGAACTTATCGACTCGGGTCTTTACGTGTGGGCGAGCCGCATAGCTGGCAAGCCACGATTCCGTGATGGCGTGCTGCAATCCTTCCTCACCTCCCATGCGCTGAACTTGCAGGGCCTTTGCCGCCCCGCTGTACACGTTTGGAATGTAGGAGCCTGCGTGTCGTGTTTCGGGCAAGACTGAGCGAGCATTGCGGTTACCAAATTGAGCCGGCGACGCCAGCAGGTCAGCTTTGCGGTCGTAGTGCTTGCGCACCGTGTCCATCAGCTTCCGTTCACCCTCGGTGAGTTGAGCCAGCTTGTTGCCGGACTGGTCCTCGATGGCTTCGGCCACACGTCGGAACGCCCGATCAACATGAACCTCACGGCCTCCAGCAGTCAGCGCATAGGACGGGTCTTTGATTGCCTCAAGGACCTGATCGGCCATCGCGTTGTAGCTCACATGGTCCTGTCCTTGAATGCGCTCAATGATGTCTGAGGCAGTAGCCCCGAAGCGACCATTTGACCCGCTGACAGTCCCTGTCGTTGATCGGAACAGCTTATTGCCGATGTCCAGAACTTCAGGGTTATCGGAGCGATTCAGCGTGTAACCAATCTCCGTAAAGCCGCCCATTGAGACGCCTTTAGCCGCTCGCTTAGGCATCACCTCAGCAGCCTCAGCGATGAGCTTAGGATTCAGAGGGTTGTTTGCAGAAAGAATGGACCCGTCCTGAAGCCTTACCGCGCCGGGCTCACTCGGATGGTCAACATACTCAACACCAGCAGCCGTCTGAGGCTGTTCGCCTTCACGCCAAGGCATACGCGTTGGGTCCTCCTCACCAAGCTGGCGGGCTGTCTCTCGGGCCTCTAAGCGGAGGCTCGGGGCGGCGAACTCGTTGGCGTCATACGATTCCCCGTGTTTCTCGAAGAGATTCGTGTAGTCGTCTTCCGACATAGACCGACCGTCGTTCTGAGGGCCCCGTTCGCCGTGACGGGCAAGAATGGCCTCCAGTTCGCTGTCATCCGCTTCAGGGGCTTCTTTCGGTTTCCGTGCGGACGCCAATAGGTCCAGGTCCATATCGACGTTCTTGTTTGGCAGGGCAGACTCACCATGTCGCGCAAGGATTGACTCAAGGTCGGCATCAGCCATTTCGGGACGGGCAGGGGCTTTCGGGGCTGTTCTCAGTGCCCTGTCAAAAATGGCAGTTGCACCAGCGCCAAACAGCGCACCACCTACCAGAGCGGTCCCGTAATGGCCCTCAATGCCGGTCACGTTTTCGCGCAGCCCCTCAGAGGCCACAGCGGCGGCACCAGAGTACAGAGCGCCTTGGGTGACTCGGGATATCAAGCGCGCCCCAGTGGCTCCCGGAATTGGCGCGTATGTCAGTGGGTCAAGGCCCGCACCGGCGAAACCGCCAACGATCTGGGCACCGGTTCCCGCACCGTTGATCTTGCGTTGGTACTCCTGATTTTCCTTCGCCATCGCAATGGCATTCGGCAGGTTCGCTCTGTTGCCCTTTGCGAAGTCCTGCACGAACGAAAAGAACTGAGGGTCTACCCCTTCGCGCCGAATCATGTCGTAATCTTCGGCGGTCCAATTGGAAGTATCGTTCGGCTTTACCCATTCCAGCGGGTCCGCGTCTTCCATCGTTCCGTAGCGCAGAAGGGACCCTACGGGAGATGTCGCAAGGTTGGCCTCAACGGCGTCCCCCAGACCCTCAAAGGTCCCTTTCGGTTTCTCCCCGATGATGTTGGACAGTGTTTGAAAGTCTTGTTGAGTCTGAGGGGTGGTCCCGCCGGGAAGGTCGAGGTGACCCAGCTCCGGCAGTTCCTTTCCGACTCTGACAGGGGCCGTCACACCACGAGTGGCATCCTCGAACTGGACGGCCTCAGCCTTTATTGGTCACCTCCCGAGCATCAAAGAATCGGCGCGAGGCCGAATCGCCAGATACGTCCAGCAGCTTGCGCATGTAGTTCTGACCTTCAGGGCTGATCTTGCTGAAGTCCCCTTGATCCAGTGCGGCCAATTGAGGAGCGCCTAAACGCCCCTGTCCTTGGTTGTAGGCGAGTGCGGTTTTCAGATAGTCGCCCTTGTAGGTGGCGTTCAGGTCTTTCAGTGCCTTCGCCACAGCGGGGATTGCCTTAACTGGGTTCATCCGGTCTTCAGGGGTCATCAGGCCATAGGCCCGCCCGGTCATCTCGGTGAACTGCCCGAGCCCGAGGGGTCCTTTAGGGGATTCTGCGGAAGGGTTGAAACTGGACTCGTTGAAAATCAGCTTGTGCATGAAGTCGTATGAGATGCCTTGACGGTCTGCCTCTTGGCGAATCATGGCGTCGTAGGGTGTGCCTGCCGCTTTGACGGCTGCGTAACCTCTTTCCGTATATTTAGTCATTGAGTGATTTCCTTTGTCTGACCTCCTGCCCACATTCAAAACCAATCCAAGGCGCCCACAGTCAGGGCACCGGCTTGGTTCGGAAAGCAGACAGGAAGAAGCTTTAAGGGCCACCTAAGGCTGTCGGGCCTATGAGGGGCTTGAAGGGGGATGGTTTTAGTGGGGGTTTTTAACTGCAGACGAAGAAGCCCAGCGCTACTGAGGCCTTATGGACCTGAGATAGCAACTGGGCTTTGAGATTCCGAAATGGAAATGATCTTTCCTGGGGCGTGACGATTCCTTGGTGAACCCTTAGAGGCCCTCAGATGCCGAAAGTGATTAGGGCTTCACCACGTGTCAGGCCGTTTGGATAGCCTTAATAATTGCCGCTCGGTCGCCTGTGTGCCTTGCCCGAAGAACTACACCCAACGCAGCATCACGGGTTAGCTGAGTAAAAAGGAAAGGCCGCTTAAGGGTGTCCTCGTAGATAGCTTCCCGCGCAACGACGGGACCACCCGCGATGCGCCAAATGGTCAAACCCTCAGCATCGATGGTGGATTCGAACAGGCCCAGTTCAACAAACTCGGCAAGAGCAGCATTTAGACTCGCCCGGAGGTCAACGTGACGCCTCTTAGGTGTCGCTTTGGCAATGGAGAGGCTGTCAGTTATAAAGCGCGGAGCAGGCATTGTGGTCTCACTCGGGAAGCGTTAGGCCACTCAAGATATACGACCACTGCTCGTAGACACAGAATTACTTTCAGAGCGAGTTGTGATTGCCTGCTTAGCCTTACGATGCCTTAGGGTTACCCGATACGAACCGCTATGTACTTTGGTTCCTCATCTGAGCGGGATACGGCGTATTGCACATTGCTACCTGCGGGCTCCCGGGTAAGGGCCCGAATCAAGCTCTGAACATTCTCCCCATCGGCACCTTCAGCGCCCTGAGGAACCTCAAGCATTTCGGTTCGGGTAGCCCCGCCGCTGGTCCATGAACGTTTAGCTACCCACTTCCACGAGCCTTTACCGTGGTAGTCATCGTAGTCGTCGCTGTACTCCATAGAGATATAAATAGCGGGCTCTGAGGTCGCCGAGAAGCTGCCTATCAGAGCCATCGCAGCGGCTGTCATTGGGCGGTTTGAAATGCTTTGGGTATTCATGATGCGGGGCGTCCTCTGAATGTATGTGAGCAGTACTCACCTATCTCGCCACGCACTTTACGTACCCTCCGAGGACGAGTCAACGAATACTACTCACACACAAAAAGTCTCTCTTAATCCGCACAGGCGGTCGAAGCCCGGTGGGAAGCCTTGGAGGCGTCCTTGGATAGATGCCGTCCGCCCAGCGGCGTCACAGGGTCATTTATCCTCGCATTGGGCGCATCAGGGTCTGATGGTTCTGACGCCTGCCTCCATGCTTTATCTCCAGCCTTCATCAGAGTCAATTCAATGGGTCCTGTAACGTCAGCCATTTTGAAAACGAATTTTGTACGCTCCTTGAGTTTGAGTCGCTCTGTAAAAGAGATAAGGAGTTCATCGACACGCGCCATGCGTGTGGCATTCCATTCTTCCCGCTGCTTACCGGGCGGGGGAGCCGGAGCAATCCTGTCCGGAAATTTCGTACAGCCTTGCACCTCAAGGAGGTTCGTCAACATCTCGTCCCATTGTTCCTCAGGAGCCTCTATAGGGAAGCTATCCTCCGTGACGGTCAGTAAATCACCGTCTATCGAGTACCAAAGTGCATTCACATCTTTACCGCTTGGATCCCGCCCCAGCTTGAACTCAAACGCTTGAGGATGAAGCATTAAGATGCCTGACTTGTTGGTACCACTGACGACGGTAACGGAGAAACGAAGCCTGCTCAGAGGTATTCCAAAACGAGGCGCGTTAAATACAGGGACTTTCTCAAGACGCCTTCCTGTAGGAGGGTTTTCACAGGCCGACTCACCCGTCGAAGCCTTGCCTTGGCTCTCGGGCTTGTCAAAAGCATTCGAGGAAATTGCTTCCTCATGAGCGTTACCATAGGCCGCTATTGAGACATCGCCTTGAGCCTTAGCTACACATTCCGGCGCAATGGCATCGAACTGGACTTTGATCTGCTTCCATGTCGCTGAGGGATTCCCGAAGTGGAAAGCCGCCAGACATTTCAGGATGTCCTTGGTGACCCTCAAAGCTACTTCCCTGACAGAAGTGCGCAGAGAAATAGTCACGGCGTCAGACGTAGCCCCCCGAGCCCTAAGCCGCAAGTAATAAATTCCATTTCGCGTGAAGTGATAGGGGTTAGCTAACACGGTATCCAACAGTCCAGCCACCAATTTCCGTCCACCCATAAATGCGTTGTCAGCAAATATACAGGGCCCATTGCGCCCGCGTGCTCAACTCAATGCGCCCTGAGACGCTTAATCGCCAAGGCATCAACTCTCAAAAGCCGTCGATTGCTTCGAGTACACTGAATGAGTACACTTCGTCCAACCCAAGGGATTTTAACCCCTTGATTTTATTGGGTTTACGGCACTGATGCCCGTGTCGGCGGTTCGATTCCGTCTCTGGGCACCAAATACCGAAAAACCCCTGCATCGAAAGATTCAGGGGTTTTTTATTGGGCGCGATTTATTCAGCTCTGTTTCGTCCCGCCGCGCTTGGTAAAAAACCAGAGCTGAGATTCAATAGCCCCTCGCGAAACCACCCTCGCCTGCATAAGGACCGAACACGCATGGCCTCCCCAGACAAACAGCAGAAACGCGCCCAGCGGGCCAAAGCCAAGGCCAAGCAGAACCGTTCCGGCAAGGGCAAGCCGAGCCCGGTTCATCCGGTGCTCAACCACGCGTTCGTGAATGAGCCCTTTGACGATGTTTTCCTGGATCTGGCGAAATTCGACTTCAAGGACATCATGGAAAACGGCTTCGAGCCGGCTGACTACGACGACCTGTTCCAGGCGATGCAGAAGGCCGAGGCCATCAGCCTGCTGGCGATGTGCGTGGTTTTTCTGCAATACCCGGTGCTCGAGCTTGTGATTGCCGAGGAAGAAGAAGACCCGGCGACAGATTTCCTGATGGCGCTGTTGATCACCTATCGCGGCATCTTCCACGATGAAGAAGAGGACGTGACGGTCGAGTGGCTGGGCAGCGACGAATTTCAGGACGCCTACAACGAAGCGTCTGACATCCTGCAGCGCAAGAATGCGCGAGACGCAGGCCGCCGCTGATACTGCGTTTTTTATTTGCATGACACCGGTCAAGACGGTAGCTTTGCGCCACCACGAGAATGCAACTCCTTCTCAACAAGGCTCCCGTTTTGACCATGCCCCATCCTTTCCTTCCAGCGCCCACTGCGTCTGACGCTCACCACTACACGACGTCCCGGATTCTTCTGCATTGGCTGTCTGCTGTCGTAATCCTCTGGGCGACCATCAGTGGCTTCGGCGTCGCGCTTCTGGATGCGAATCATCCGTTTCGGCAGTGGGTGGAATCTTTCAATCCTCAGTTGACGAGCCTCTTCATTCCCTTCTTTGCCTGGCGAACCTGGCTGGCGCTCCGGGCCAGACCTCATCGCCCTCGCCAACCGCAGGAATGGCTGGCCAGTGCGGCGCACACGCTGATCTACGCAGCAGTGTCCGGGGTGCTGATCACTGGCGTGCTGATGATGAGCCATCCGGTCACGCTGTTGACGCTCATACCGCTGCCACAGCTGATCCAATCGAAGACTGCCCTGCTGCGGCTGCATGACCTGCATCACGTGCTGTGCGCGGTTTTGGCGGGATTGGTGGCGCTGCATCTGTCGGCAGTGGTGATGCATCAAGTGCGAGGGAAATCGGTGCTGGGAAGAATGCGCCCAGAAAGGTGATCACGACCGAGTGGCTCCCACCTCATCGCAGCTGCATCGTTACACAATGTGCGCACAAAAAAACGGCCACCCTCATTTCTGAGGGCAGCCGCTTTTATTTTGCCGGCAAAACCGGCTCATTCTCGTCTCAATTGAGCACGACTTTCCCCGTCTTCACCGCCTTGCGGCGGTTCGACACGATCAGGCCGGCCGCAACGACGATGATGCTCAGCAAGCCGGTCGCGATGATCTCCATGCGATGGCCTTCCTGGAACAGCATGATCGTCAGCACGGCGACGATGAACACGATCACAGCCCAGGTCAGCCCCGGAAAGAGCCACATGCGGAAGTCGATGGCCTGGCCTTCGGTTTCGCGCTTGCGGCGCATGCGCAGCTGAGAAACGGCGATCACCAGATACACCAACAGCGCGATGGCGCCGGAGCTTGCCAGCAGGAAGTCAAACACCGCAGCTGGCGCAACGTAGTTGGCAAACACCGCCGCGAAGGCTGCCGCCGTCGACAGCAGCACCGCCCAGTACGGCGTACCGGCTTTGCTGGTGCGCTGGGAAACGGCAGGTGCGTCGCCGCGCTTGCCGAGCGAGAACAGCATGCGCGAAGCGGTGTAGAGCGCCGAGTTCAGGCAACTGGTCACCGCCACCAGAACCACCAGGTCGACGATCAGCTTGGCGTTCGGAATGCCCATCAGATCAAGGACCGTCTGGTATGAACCCACCTCGGCCAGACGGCTGTCGTTCCAAGGCACCAGCGCCACGACCAGGAAGATCGAGACCAGGTAGAACAGGCAGATCCGCCAGATCACGGAGTTGGTGGCTTTGGTGATTTGCTGGCCCGGGTTCTTCGACTCGGCAGCCGCGATGGTGACGATCTCAGTGCCCATGAACGAGAACATCGTGGTCAACATGGCAGCCAGCACAGCGCCCATGCCGTTCGGCAAAAAGCCCTGAGTATCGTAGAGATGGCTGACGCCGCTGACCTGGCTGGCAGGCAGCAGGCCGAAGACCGCGGCCACGCCCAGGATAACGAAGCCGATGATCGCCAGCACCTTGATCAGCGCGAACCAGAACTCGAACTCGCCGTAGTTCTTCACGCTGAACAGGTTGGTTGCCGTCAGCAACAGGGTGATCACGAGGGTGAAGACCCAGATTGCGACGTCAGGGAACCATGCGTGCAGGATCGTGGCGGCGGCGTTGGCTTCCAGCGGAATCACCAACACCCAGAACCACCAGTACAGCCAGCCGATGGTGAAACCCGCCCAATGACCGATCGCGCGATCGGCGTAGGTGGAAAAGGAACCGGTGTCAGGCGAAGCGACCGCCATCTCCGCGAGCATGCGCATCACCAGAACCACCAGAGTGCCCGCTGCGGCGTATGCCAGCAGCACGGCAGGGCCCGCTTCGGCAATGGCATGGCCGGAGCCGACAAATAGCCCGGCGCCAATCACGCCAGCAATCGAGAGCATTGTGATATGCCGCGATTTGAGCCCCTGATCGAGGTTTGAAGAATTTGGGGTACTGCTCATGGAAGCGACCTTTGAGGAGTTTTCATACGGATCAGGACGTGAAGCGACCGTTCGTAAAGAGAAGACAACAGTCCTGTTATTTATTTTTTACGCAAAAACTACGCCAAAATATTTCAAAAGCGACGTCGTGCGTGGATATGCCCGTTGCAGAGGCGTCTAGTAAGTCCCTGAACGGAATAGCATTTAGCCACTCCTGTAGGAATTGTTACCGAGCGCAACAGGATAGAGACGTTTTGTCGCACCGAAAATACACACACGCGACTGATTAGCACCAAATAAGCGCATTTATTCGACCATCGAACCCGTCGCTGGCCGAAATACCCTTCCCCACGGCGTTTAAAGCTGGCACCATCGCGCCCTTTTTGCGCAAAGGCAGCTCGGTTCCCGTGCGCCAGCCAGTTATTGAAAACAGAGGACTGCACATGGCTGAGGCCACGCCCGCCCTGGAAATCCGCGATCTGCACAAACGCTACGGTCAGCTCGAGGTGCTCAAGGGCATATCGCTGAGCGCGCGTGATGGTGACGTGATTTCGATTCTAGGCTCCTCCGGTTCCGGGAAATCCACGCTGTTGCGCTGCATCAACCTGCTGGAGAATCCGCATCAAGGTGAGATTCTGGTGGCAGGAGAAGCGCTGAAACTCAAAGCTTCGCGCAAGGGTGAACTGATCGCGGCCGACAACCGTCAGATCAATCGCCTGCGCAGCGAGATCGGTTTCGTTTTCCAGAACTTCAATCTATGGCCTCACATGACAGTGCTCGATAACATCATCGAGGCGCCGCGCCGTGTGCGGGGGCAAAGCAAGGCCGAAGCAATCGAGATGGCAGAAGCATTGCTGGCCAAGGTCGGGATCGCCGACAAACGCCATGCGTATCCGGCGCAACTATCGGGCGGTCAGCAACAGCGCGCCGCCATCGCCCGTACACTGGCGATGCAGCCTAAAGTCATCCTGTTCGACGAGCCGACTTCGGCGCTCGACCCGGAGATGGTGCAGGAAGTGCTTAATGTGATTCGTGGTCTGGCGCAGGAAGGCCGCACCATGTTGATGGTGACTCATGAAATGAATTTCGCCCGGCAGGTTTCCAGCGAAGTGGTGTTCCTGCATCAAGGGCGGGTAGAGGAACAAGGATCGCCGCAGCAGGTCTTCGATGAGCCGCAGTCGGCGCGCTGCAAACAATTCATGTCCAGCAATCGCTAACGGAGCAACACCGATGCAGACCCTGAAAAATCTTCTGTTGGCCGCTGCCGCCACCTTGGCAGTCGCCTCCAGCGCCTTTGCTGCCGAGACCCTGAAAATGGGTGTCGAGGGTGCCTACCCGCCGTTCAACAACAAGGACGCCAGCGGACAGGTCGTAGGCTTCGACGTCGAGATCGGCAACGCGCTGTGCGCCAAGATGAAGGTCACCTGTGAAGTGGTCACCTCCGACTGGGACGGCATCATTCCAGCCCTGAATGCACAGAAGTTCGACTTCCTGATTTCTTCGATGTCGATCACCGAAGAGCGCAAGCAAGCGGTCGATTTCACCAACCCGTACTATTCGAACAAGCTGCAATTCATTGCACCGAAGACGACGAACCTGAGCGGTGACGTCAACGCCATCAAGCAGGCACTCGCCGGCAAGACCATCGGCGCCCAGCGCGCAACCCTGTCGGGCACCTGGCTGGAAGACAACTGGGGCGACGCCGTTACCGTCAAGACTTACGACTCCCAGGAGAACGCCTTCCTCGATCTGGCCTCCGGTCGTGTCGACGCGCTGCTTGGCGACAAATACGCCAGCTACGAATGGCTGAAAAGCAAAGAAGGCCAGAACTTCGAGTTCAAGGGTGAACCGTTGTCTGAGGATGACAAGATCGGCATTGCCCTGCGCAAAGGTGACCCTCTGCGCGAGAAGCTGAACGAAGCCCTCAAGGGCATCATCGAAGACGGCACCTACAAGAAGATCAACGACAAGTATTTCCCTTTCAGCATCCTCTGATCTGCCCGACCGATACCGTCGCGGCTCCATCAGCGCGGCGGTTTCTGTCCTCTGACCAAGCAAAGCCATGAACCTTGATTTACAAGGATTCGGCCCCGCCCTCGCGGCTGGCGTGCTGATGACCATCCAACTCGCCCTTTGCGCCCTGTGCCTTGGCCTCGTGCTGGGGCTGCTCGGCGCGCTGGCCAAAACCTCGTCTAACCGGGCGCTGCAATGGCTGGGCGGTGCTTATTCGACACTGGTGCGCGGCATCCCTGAACTGCTGTGGGTATTGCTGATTTACTTCGGCACGGTCAGCAGCATGCGCGCCATCGGCCATCTGTTCGGCATCCCCAACCTGTCGCTGAGCGCCTTCGCTGCAGGCGTCATCGCGCTGGGTCTGTGCTTCGGCGCGTACGCCACCGAAGTGTTTCGCGGTGCGATGCTGTCGATTCCCAAAGGGCACCGCGAGGCCGGGGTGGCACTGGGCATGTCGCGAGCACGGATTTTCATCAAACTGGTCTTGCCGCAGATGTGGCGCATCGCGCTGCCGGGGCTGGGCAACCTGTTCATGATTCTGATGAAGGATACCGCGCTGGTGTCCGTCATCGGCCTGGAAGAAGTCATGCGCCATGCGCAGATCGCCGTGACCACCACCAAACAGCCGTTCACTTTCTATCTGGTCGCTGCGTTTATGTATCTGGGCATGACTGCGCTGTCGATGATCGGACTCGCGTGGCTGGAAAAGCGCGCATCGGTCGGCTACGCGAGGAGCGCTTCATGAACTGGGAATTCGTCCTCAAATGGCTGCCCAAATTGCTTCAGGGCGCCACACTGACGCTGGAACTGGTGGCCATCGCCGTCGTTGCCGGCCTGATCCTTGCGATCCCGATGGGCATCGCGCGCGCCTCGCGGAACGCCTATGTGCGAGCGCTGCCTTATGCCTACATCTTCTTCTTTCGCGGCACGCCGTTACTCGTCCAGCTGTTCCTCGTCTATTACGGGCTGGCGCAGTTCGAGGCCGTGAGGCTTGGCCCGCTGTGGCCCTATCTGCGCGATCCGTTTTTCTGCGCTGCGCTGACCATGACCCTGCACACCACCGCTTATATCGCCGAAATCCTGCGCGGCGCGATTCAGGCCGTTCCGCCGGGCGAAATCGAAGCAGCGCGGTCCCTGGGCATGTCCAGAGGCAAGGCGCTGCTTTATATCGTCCTGCCTCGCGCAGCGCGTATCGGCCTGCCAGCCTACAGCAACGAGGTCATTCTGATGCTCAAGGCCAGCGCACTGGCGAGCACCGTCACGCTGCTCGACATCACCGGCATGGCCCGCACCATCAACGCCCGGACCTACATGCCCGAACAGACGTTCTTCATTGCCGGCATGATCTATCTGGTGATGTCCTTCGTGCTGGTGCAGGGCTTCAAGCTGCTGGAGCGGTACTTGCGCGTGGATGCCAGTCAAGGGCGATGATCTGACCCAGGCCTGTGAATGCGAGCTTGCGCACGAAGGCTGCCGCCCAGGCAGCAAAGCCCGTAAGCTTGCCCCACAGCCCAGACCGCCGCCCAACCATGCCTCTTCACGCCGCCGACCTGAAATCCCGCTTCCACGCGCTCGACGCCTTCCTGCTCGCGCACCAAGACCTTTGGCGCCCGAAACCCTTCACCCATCGCCATCTGCCATGGGAAGCGCACCATCCGCAATTGTCGAGCTGGTTACGGCAGCGCTCGCTGGAACAGGCAGAAGCGGCGCACAACCACCCGGAACAACTCGACGCGCCAGAGCCGTTCGCGCAGATCGCCAGACAATCGAAAGCGCTGAGCGAAGTAGAGGCCCTGCCTCGCATCGATCTGGTGAACGTGTCATCGCGCATGAGCGTCGACGTTCCCGGCCGTAAATGGCAGCAGATCGAAGCGTTCGCCAGCAGCCTCAGCTTCAGGAACACACCCACGCACTGGCTCGACTGGTGCGCCGGCAAAGGCCATCTCGGCAGACGCCTTGCTCACGATGGCCAAGCGCTGACCTGCCTTGAGTACGATGCGAAGCTGGTAGACGCCGGCGAGCGGCTCAGCCAGAAGCTGGGCGTACCTGCCCTGCATGTGCATCAGGACGTCATGGCTGCGCAAGCAGCGACTCGGCTGCAATCCGCGCACACGCCCGTTGCGCTTCATGCCTGCGGCGACCTCCACGTGCGCCTCATGCAACTCGCCAGCGACGCCGGCTGCCAAAACATCGCCATCGCCCCCTGCTGCTATAACCGCATCGCCTGCGATCACTATCAGCCGCTTTCTGCAGAGGGCCAGACCTCCGCGCTGCAACTCTCCATCGATGACCTGGGCGTGCCACTCAGCGAAACTGTCACCGCTGGGGCACGCGTCCGACGCCAGCGCGACCACTCAATGGCCCGGCGCCTGGCGTTCGACCTGCTGCAGCGGCAACTGCGCGGCACCGACGAGTACCTGCCCACCCCTTCTCTGCCCATCGCCTGGCTGGATAAACCATTCGCGGACTACTGCCGCGACCTCGCCGCACTCAAACGACTGCCGCCGCCTGCTCACCAGAATTGGGATGCCCTTGAAGCGGCCGGATGGCAGCGACTGGCCGAAGTGCGCAACCTCGAACTGCTGCGCAACCTCTTTCGCCGGCCGTTAGAGCTTTGGTTGATCCTTGACCGCGCGCTTTATCTACAGCAGCGCGATTACCACGTACGCATCGGCACCTTCTGCGAAAGCCAGATCACCCCGCGCAATCTGCTCATCCTCGCCGAGCGAAAATGAAACACTTCAAGCGTCCTGCCCTGTGGATAACTCTGTTGAAGAAATTCCGGTGAACGTACATAAAACGCGCTTTGCAGCCGATTTAACAATTTGTTCACTTTTTATACAGCTGTTAAATTTTCGTAAAAACAGTAGCTTGCGAACGAACCCGCAAAATTTTACAAAATCGGTCCTCAGCGCCCGCCCCACGGGCCCATTGTGAATAACGGTCAGCACGGCATGGCATAAGCAACGCAAAAAAACTGAAATTAAGGCTTTACTCGATCGATCAAATCCCTATAATCAGCGCCCACACGCCGGTATAGCTCAGTTGGTAGAGCAACTGACTTGTAATCAGTAGGTCCCGGGTTCGACTCCTGGTGCCGGCACCATGACTCAGCGAGAAAGGCTCACCGAAAGGTGGGCCTTTTTTGTTTGTGCTCGACGTAACGGGTCACAGTTTTTGATTGACGGTCCCACCCTCATTACCCCGAACACGACACACTCGCCACACGTCCTACCCAACAGATAGGGTGCTGCCAGTAGCTGGCGTGCAAAAGGCGATTTTTTTGCCCGGAGTTGACCACGGCTAGGACGGCGATTAAACCTGCGAAGAATCCCTATGCGAAACCTCGCTGACTCCCCTGTCACTCCTCGCCAAGCTCAAAGCCCAGGGTCTCCAAATCGAAGATGACGGCGAGGCCCTCAAGTACGCGTCTTACGTCGGCCACTTCCGCCCGAAGGGATACAGGTTCCAACTGCAGGACGTCGCGACGAAAAGCTTTCTGCCGGACACGCGCTTTGAGTGTGATCGCGAGATAAGGGCAATCAATGCCAAACTGCCCCCGCCTGTTTCTGCCGCGAAGAAATGGGGTGCCCTTGACGTTACTCCAGGTTCTGAGCCCACATTTCCTTGTAGCATTTCCCCTCGTGACAAACGCAGATGCCACCAACAACTGCCATATGGATGATGGTGCGGTAGACCCAGGGAATGGACTGCACCTGACTGACAGTCAGGCATGCCTCGGTCATCGCATTGCTGCGTTCACCCGACTCAGGATCTCGCGGCACTGGTCTCGTCAGCCAATGCAGCCTCCACCCGCCCACCGGTAACGGTGTTCAGGAGGCCAGATGATGAGATGCCCTTGCTCCCGGACGTAAGGAGCCGCCAGTCCCGCGTTAGAGGACATCCCCACAGGTCGCAGGGGCCTTGATCCCTGATAACACTCAGCATTCTTGGCGGGATGACGTGGGGACAATGGCTAGGTTAGGGGAGTGAAGTTCTGATGAACACATCAATATCTAAACGAAGATACCCAGATACACGTGTTCCCTGAGGATACAGGGACCTTACGGAGGATCAGAATAATCAGAAATTAGGGCAGGGCATCCAATCAGTATAGTGTGTGCGGTTACCCGCCATTCCCTTACAAGCAAATGATTCCTTCCCCTCCCCCCGAAATGAGTCCATCCAGGACTGATAGCGGAATCGGTTTCGGTTAGCCAGTCTAAAATCAGACTGTAAAGCTGACCGGTACACCCTGCAGATAAGAAATCTATATTACTAATACCCTTTTAGCAACTCTTTCTTCTCTAGCGATGAAAGAAAATCAGTGTCTTTCCACGAAACAAACCATGGATACTTACTCAGCCTCAACATAAGATCTGAAGCTTGTGACGGCGTTGGATTTTTTTCGTTAATCTGCTTATACAAGGCCACCGCAAATCTCGATTTAACTTTATCCTCAACAAAGGGACAAGTCATAACATCCAAAAATAGATAAATCTTCTCTGCGCTCGATCTAATATCAGAAAGATCATCAAGCCTTTCCTTTATAGACGCCAACAAAAGTTTTTTTATCGCGGCATAGGAAGGGATGCTCTCAACATAATAAAGCAATACAACAATTTCAAAATATGACAACTGCCTACCAGCCGAGAAATTAACGATTCTCTGCAACGTATCACGCGGCAGCAAATAATTGCCCCCAAGCCCTTTAAGCACAACAAGCAAGTTCAATGCTTCAAGCATAGCGTGATCATTATTACCCTCAGCTATTTTTGCATACTCACTGCTTTCGAAAAAATCTCGACAACAAGTATATATCTTACTTTTTATCGAATTTAATTCACCTGGCAGATGCGCTTCAAAGAAAGAACATGACAGTGTTGAGGCTATAAATATTTTCACCGATCCGACATGACTAGGATTCACCGTGAATAAGTGAAATATTATTTCAATTAGCACATGATAAAACCCGAAAAACTTATGACCAACTTCAGAACTATTGAATGAGCGAGAAATATTTTTCTCCGTTACTTGGGTCAAAACCCTAGTTAGCGCCGACATCAAGTAACCACACATTACACCATAAGATTCTGGATCACCTATACATGCAGATTTCACCTCCCCAATAAAGTCAACTGCTACTCGTCTTCTATTATAAAGCCTATGAGGCACATAAACTCCATCCTCATCTGAATCAGTCTTGGGTAGAAGTCTTTCAATAAGCTTAGCGAGCGCGTACTTTACTGCTTTCAGCGATTTCGTTTTTTCAGTAACAAATGGCCTTGTGGCCTTTACGGTTTTTTCTTTATTTATGTTGAGCTTGTATTTCTTCGCATGAATCTCAACAGCATGATACACATTGCTTGCGACGTGATCACTAATTGCAAATATGAAGACATCATCAACATACCTCCGCACGGTGTAATCACGCCCGACAACTAAACCTTTTGAACTTAGCTCTCCTTGAATATCACTATCGATCTGCTGAAAAATGACTTCAGCAAATACCCTGCAAACCTCTGGACCAATAACAATCCCTGCCGTCTCATTATAATTAGAGGCCTGCATCAGGCGATCAAATACAGCCCCGAAAGAATTTTTGACGGCGGAGTGGTTTTTTGAAAACTCTTTGGTTTTCAAAGCCCAGGTAATAGAGTGAGTGTAAATACTATCAAAAAACTTAGAGATATCGACTGACCAAAAAGATGAGTACTGCCTTTCTAGCTGCAAAAAATCGTAAGACTCAAAAAAACGATATAATCGTGTATAACCAGAATAAGAAAAATAAGATGACAGGTATTTTGTACGCGACTCAGCAGAAGAGACAACCACCTGACTAGACCGATATTTACTTATGTTATCATTCTCACTTTTGGTGTAATACTTGCTGGCGACACCACTTGGATGCCTGATGCTAAACGAGCTTTTAGTACACGAAAATATGACCTGCTCACCGAACGTCTTATAAAATTCAACAAATCTGAATTGCGCGCGAGGATGCAGAAGCGATAGTGTTCTAAATGAGTTCTCATCTTTGCGAATTTTATAACTTAATGGGATCGTATAGTCCGAACTCAAGTCACGACAGAACAAGTGCCCCATAACATCTGGGAAAAGCCCCTCACCTGTCTCATGCTTTTTCAGATGCCAGTAAAAGCCTAGGTTACTAAATATTATAGGTACTTCATATGGACAGGTCTCCGTCAAAACCACCCTTGAAAAATCTTCTTTCTTGACACGCCTAAATCCACCTTTCATTTACGCCAGCACTCCTTTATTTTCTTAAGCACGTCATATTTAAAGGAGTGAAATCGCGCCTTTTCAAACCCGGTCCTAAAGCTAAAACCGGCCAACTCTTTACGCTTACTCAAAGACAGGGCCGCCGAAATTCGCCGAGACAATTTATGTTTACTAGAAAAAAGAATACCCCTTGAGAAGGAGTCCAATTCATCGAGGGCGCAACGCCCTATTGAATTTTTATGGATATAGTTAAAATATATCCCAGTTTTAATATCCACCCCAGTCATAGGATCGACAATATAGAAATTACCAGCCAGAGCTCTAATTCTATTTTTTAACAACAAAAAGTCACTAGGGTATTGATAGCTTGATAGATAGCTTGTGTACGACTGGAGAAGCCTCATTTTTATTTTGGCAACTTTTACATCCGAGATATCGCAAACAACCTTACGCCGCTGAATTCCATTTACAGTCTCGTGGGAAGCTTCGTTAAAGATTTGTACGCCATAGCCCAAGTAATCAAATTTCTTAAGGATTTTACCGCTTCCCTGTGTCAAGCGAGCCACGGGGATGTACTCTCGCTTTCCACCGCCATGAAACTCTAAACCTTGCGGTAAATTATCTTCAACTTTCTTTTCAAAATCCGTTCTAGACGAACTACCCGATGCGACAATTAAAATATCATCAACAAATCTTGCATAGTAAAACACCTCACTCATTGATGATATGGCTAGATCAAATTCTTTCAAATAGAATTCGGAGAGTGTAGCACTTATACTCAAGCCACGAGGCAAACCTGAAACACCACTAGCCGAAAGCGTTTTAAAAAACTGATCCACCAAAACAAGAGTTTGCCAAGAGCACTTCCCATCAAGCATCAAACGCTCGAAAAGTATCTTTAAATCCACATTCTCATAAAACTTCTTAATGTCAAATCTATAAACATCAAACGGCGTACCCTCCTTAAAGAGTGTCATCGCATTTGCAATAATTGTTTGTCTGTCAGACTGCTTTACTCCATAATTTGCCTTTATATTTCTTGAGGCAAGTCGCGCGACCAGCTCTGACCTGAGGGAATTAAATACATAACCGTCATCACCACCAATTCTTATACGATTCAAGCAGCCTAAAAAGGACTGACTACGCGCAATAAGACTTAATGACTTCTTAGCAAGCTCAGCACGTTGCGCTCGATCTTGCAAATGCGGGAGTTTAATAATATCTTGAAAACTTATACACTCAGCAAGATTTTTGGCTGTGTACGGTATTTCTATCATCATGACTGCGACTCACAACCACGACCACAAGTATTCATTAGTTTGACTGAGTCTTGACACCAAGAAACAGCCCCCCAAGCAACGTATCAAAAAGCCACTACCTCGTCCATGGCTATTAGGTCGCATAAGGAGGTCCTAGTATCTGGTCGCTGCATAGCAGATTGAAAATAGCCGAAGGGATAGCTTTCCTCACACCAAGCCAGAAATCTCATTTAAATCAGATAGTTAATAAATTATTCGACTTCTGGTGCCGCACCGTAGAATGCTCCAGAGAAGACTATGAAAACCCTTGAAACCTCTGGTAACCCGCTTTCTGGCGGATATTGGTTTGGAGCGCCGTCGGATTCCGGTGACCGCCAGCGGTCGTAAGGGTTACCACCAACTCGATGTTGGAACGTACCCTAGTGCTTGCACCTCGGCACCGCTCACTGTCCCGGCCTACCGCACGACGAGGCCCCGCGAACGCGAGTACATGCTCTACGACGGCGATAAGCTCTATCTGCTTGTGCAGCTCAACGGCCGCAAAGGCGAACCCTTCCGGTGCTGACCAGAAATACGCGAGCTATTCGATTTCACCGGGGCGTAGGGTGGATAGAGGACGGGGAGCGAGCGCAATCTCGAATGGCGGAGCGCAGCCCCAGTAGTGGTACCGTACCGACTGCTCCTGATTCGATAAGATCGCGCAATGTCCGTATGGTTAAATTAAAAATGGTAAGGCTCAAGCTCGCTCAGCTGTGAAAGCAGTATTAAATGCTCTACCGCCTTGAGCTTTTCCAGATGATCCAGGGTCGCTTCTCCTCCAAGCATCAATGCTGGAACAAAACCATACATTTCGTCGTGGCGGAGAGTTCCAAATTTCTTTCTTGCCCTATCGAACAAGCCTTCTAAATCGTTAGATTTCACATCTCTGCATAACAGAAAGCCCTGTAATGCTCTGTCCATTTCGTCGCTTGTAATTTCAAAATCATGGACTACACAACGGGAAAAGACGCTGGTGATTTTCAGCGAAAATCCTGTTTTTTCACCCCATAGGTAAAGGTCGCCAAAGGCACCACGTGCTATCAGATGATAAGTATCGCGCTTTTCGAATTGCGTCCCCTCAATCCAAGAGGCTACTACACCCTCGTACTCTTGCGGGTTCACTATCCAAAAGATCCCATTGCCATATCCGCACCAGCCGTGCTCAGCCCAGTATTCCAGCAATTGATCAGGCAATTTACCTCGATAAGCCTCGATGCTTGATACTGGCACCTCCCGACGATCAACAGGATCACCAAATTTTTCTAGAAATCGAGCAAATACCTTATCCACTGATGCCTCCTTGTGGGTCAACACTTATGCAATTTCACGTTAAGGAAAGTTGAGCCACGCATCTGCTCGGGCACTTTCTCTGCAGCCACTTTCAGGTTTTGAATTTTTGGCCTCCATTGAGGCCCAATGCTGGAGTTAACTTGCCGATCTCCAAAATCCGCAATGATATCTTTCCCTCCCGCCCTCAAATCAGGATTGTGTAGCCCTGCAAGAGTCGACATCGTTTTTGCAGCTTCTTTGACTGCCGCCTCTTCCGCATCCAACGGGCTCATCTCTTTCTGGAATTGCCTTTGAAATCGATCCTGCAAAGCCTTTTGTAAGTCTATGCGAGCAGCTCTCGCAGCCGTTTGACTACGCTTCACGGGGCTGGCTATATTTCCTAAATACTCCTCAATCGTCAGCCTATTCAGCCCCTCCTTCTGCCCTTTCAATTGCCGCTCGAACTCGCCGATTTTGGAGGCTGGCATTTTATCTGCTTTGAAGCACTCAACCTCATGCAGCGGCATGGCGTTTGACCTACCCTTGACGGGCTCATTGCCTTTTCCTTCTGAGCGGTTCGGAGGTGGCTCCTGGCCCGCTCCCGGCCCTCTATGCGGCGCACTCTTTTGCAGGTCAGGTCTGCCCTTCAATGCATCTTCATGCTCAACCATCCAGTGGCCAATCCTTGCGCCTTTCGGACTGGCTCGCATCTCTAGGGCTAACCTGCCAGCGTTACCTCGCCCACGGGTCAAGTATTCAACAATAGCGCCCAGCAACAAAATGACGACTTCAACGTGGCCTAGCGCAATGTTATGGGCCGCGCTGCCAACCGCCAGGGGATCATCATGGCTGAAGGGAGTTGTACCTTCCTCACCTCGTGCTCCTTCCCATGCAGCTGTAATTCCTGCCAAATAATAACTGCCAATGCGCGGCAATTCCTCGACGAAGAACTCTGCAATTGATTGCAGACCAAGCATCCCTAGTATCCAGCTGCTGACCTGCAACCCCATGGTAGCACCGGCAGCCCCCATGGGAACGGCACCAGCACCTCCCAATAACGCGCCTGCACCGGCACCGATGGCACCTCCGACCAAAGTGGTGCCCGCGACGATCATTGCCATCTGAGTGACGACATCGATCAAGTCTTTGAGGATGATGGAAATGTCCAGATCGGCGAAACGTTGGCGAAGTAAGTCGCTTACTCGCCATTCAGCCTGATGAAACGCAGATCGGACGCTAGCGACGCGACGGAGATTTAGGCTGAGGGACGGGGCAGGTTCGCCCCAATGGTTTCGATACTGAGCTCCACTTTGATAGCCCATCTCATCCATTATCCGATCTTCAATCTGCTGCCACGAGGGCACGGTACGCCATAAAAACACTCAATGTCTCCCTGACAATTTGCCTGCTTAACCGAGAAATAGTCCGCTTTTTTTGATCGAGATCTGAGAAAGGCATGTTCCCGTTACGCCTACCAGCGACTTTTAATCTTGTAGCCATCAATCGGGATGTCTTTTGTACGCTCGTATAACGGAGCAGTACTGAATTCAGCTTTTTCAAAATCTTGTGTATCCCAGCGCTTCGCTTTCACAGCTAAATACAGCATCCCTACTCTTAGGGGTATGTTTCCGCGTCTATCAATCGCGGGCTTGGCGGAGAAAAAATTGAACCCTTCTTCCAAAAAATACCGATAGGGATCGTAATCGTTAAGATCGATAGAAAACTTATCAAAGAACTCGACCATCAACTCATTTGAATCATCACCATCAATACCCAGGTCTCTTGCGATGTCGGTTGCTAAGCTGAAGGTCTCAAATGCCTTGCGTCCAAAACCAACAGCATCTTGAATGCAGATGACAATACTATCCATAATTTTGTAGTCAGAAAAAACATTCATGCTGGAAAACCGGATCTTCGGTGCTCACTATGAAGTTAGATGTGACAATTGTTTTGTAACCTTTCAAGCCTAGCTCCGCCGCGGTATACGATGGAGGTTGCACCAGCAGAATGGCACGTCTAGCCCGCGTCAGCCTTAGGGAGACACTGAGTTCTAAGTTAATGGACGTTGCTATAGTTCGCAGGCGTGCGGATCCATCACAACAATCAACACTTAGCGGAATACTTTGGTTAGATTTCATAGCTCAAGACTGACCGCCGAAAAAGCTATCACCTGAATCAAGCCGCCATTAGCCTCCAGTACTTGATATAAACACCGAACGAAACCAAAGCCAAAAAAATAAAACCACACGCCCCCCAGGTCATGATCAGGATGCGCTTCAGCCCCGCTGGGAAATCTCTAACCTCAGCGAGGTCGACGATACCCCTTTTGTGGGAGTACTCGGGCGTCAACAGCACCATCGTCAGAAAGCCATTACGAATCACTTTTCCAGGCAAGCCTGCTTGAGAGAAAGTATCGATGTTTGCTTTCACAAAACTACTCTTCGGCATCATGCGTTCAGACTTCTCGGTATATGCGTGAACAACGTAGATCAACCATATCGCGATAAGCATCATAGGGATGCCGATGACTCCGCTGATGATGCCCAAAACATCAGGGCTCATTACAACAGTCTCCTATAGGTAGCCTTGGTTGAGGGGACGAACCGTCTCAGCAGAATGACGCGTCTGGTTCGTACCACTCGTTAGCCATGTCTCACTAACACGTAGGAAAGCTCCGTATCGAACGACGTAATTTCCTACCCGCTTACTAATCCACTGCCCCACCCACCTCCCCACCACTCGTCCGATATCCCGCACCACCCCACATCCCCCGGAACCGAACCCTTAGCCCGCAACTCAAGTACATAGCGGCTACGCTGCATGCTGACTGATCTGCCGCACGTCATGGACCGTTCCAGCGCACAAGGCAGTGACGATCCCATTTCCGGTAACGGATGCCTTTTCGACCGTCCCCATTCATGCCTCGACTTCACGGCCAGGATCCGCGTGGGGTGGTGGCTGTCGCTTTGTGTTTCTGGTGTCGGTGAGGGCATGTGTGACGAGACGTCGGTTGCCGCGACGAAGGGGAAGGCTTGATGCGCAGTCGGGCATTCGCCTGTCGGTCGCCCTGAAGAACAATCACTGAAAATAAGGAATTAACATGAGCATTCTCAGCACTATTCTTGAAAAACTCGGGATTGGGTCGGCCAGCGCGACGCCGCAGGCAGCGCCTGAGCCGTCGGCCGTTCCGCCTACCGGAAGCACGGCGTCCTCCACCGGGACACCTGCTGGCGCACCTGCAGCGCCGAGTGCCGATCAGGTCACTGCCAAGCTTGAATCTCTGTCGCAGGCTCATCCGGAGCTCAAACCGCAGAACTCGATCGTGGACTTGTTGAAGGCCTTGGGCCTGGACAGCAGTTTCGAGCATCGCAAGGAATTGGCGAAGGAAGTCGGCATCGATCCTTATGAGGGCTCGGCGGAGCAGAATCTTGAACTGCACAAAGCTGTGCTGCAGAAAGCATCTCAATAACGCGAACCGTCCGGGTCGCGTCATTCACTGTCGCAGCCTGCGAAGCTGCGCCTGACTTCAGGCGCAGCATGCAGGGCTCAATCGTGGCTCTTGTCGAGGGTGCGCAGTTTCTCGGGCAACGCCCACAGTAACAATCCCGCCGCAATCACAGTGCTCACGCCGATGACATACAGGGCAGGCGTGGTGCTGCCTGTGATGTCCTTGATGTGGCCGACCATCACGGGGCTGACGATGCCGCCGAACTGACCCAACGTATTGATGAGCGCGATGCCGCCCGCAGCGCCTGCGCCTGCACCGGCCAGCAGTTTGGGCGGAAGGGTCCAGAAGGCCGGAATCGAGGCGACGATGCCGCCGCCAAGCATGGCGAGTGACAGGACGAGCATGCTGGTGTGCTGGGCGAAGATGCCGGCGCAGAAGAACCCGACAGCGCCGAGCACCACAAGACCACACACGAACTTGCGCCGCTCGCCGCTGGCATCCGACAGACGCCCGATCACGACCATGCTGATCGCGCCGCAGATGTACGGGATTGCCGTGAGCAGGCCGATCATGACCGGACTTTCGACGCCGGCGCTGCGAATCAGCTGTGGTGCCCAGAAGTTGAGGCCGTAGGACGCAACCTGAATGAGGAAGTAAATCAGGCCGAGCATGAGGAAGCCGGGCATCTTCAAAGCGGTCAGCAGCGAGCCGCCGTGCTTGTTCGGCTCGTGCTGGGCGATGCGGCTGGACAGGTAGGTCTTCTCGGCATCGGTCAGCCAGTGAGCGTCGGCCACGCGGTCCTTGAGGATTTTCAAGACTGCGAAGCCGAGCGCGATGCACGGCAGGCCGCCCAGCAGGAACAGCCAGTGCCAGCCACGCATCTGCATCACGCCGTCCATGCCGCCGAGCACCAGACCCGAGATCGGCGCACCCAGCAAGCCGGCGAACGCGGAGGCCAGAAACAGCGTGGACGTGATGCGCCCTCGGTAGGTCTGCGGAAACCACAGCGTCAGATAAAACAGCACGCCCGGAGCGAAACCGGCTTCCATCGCGCCGATGATGAAACGCAGCACATAGAACTGCCATTCGGCGTTGACGAAGACCATCAGCGCGGTGGCCACGCCCCAGGAAATCATGATGCGGGCGATCCAGCGCCGCGCGCCGACCTTGTACAGCATGATGTTGCTCGGCACTTCGAACAGCACGTAACCGATGACGAAGAGGCTCGCACCCAGGCCGTACGCGGTATCGCTCAGGCTGAGGTCGGTCTGCAGCTGGAACTTGGCGAAGCTGATGTTGATGCGGTCGAAGAATGCAAACAGGTAGCAGACCATGATCAACGGCATCAGGCGCCATGCGACTTTGCGGATGAGCGCCTTTTCGGCACTGACAACCTCGGCGAGGCTGCTGTTCGGGTTCAGAACAGAGATAGTCATTGCGGTTACTCCAGCTGGACTTCCCAAAGGGAGCCCTATTGTTTTTGTTGTCTGGACGAATGCACCTTCGAGCGCATTCGTTCTGGATGTGAAGGAGCGCGCGAGCTCGCGATGGCGTCAGGTCTGCCACAGGGATGCGGACAGTTCATCTGCTTTAGCGAGCAGGCTCACGCCTACAGGATTTACGGCGCGCCAGGATTCAGGTGGCCAGGTTCTCCGGTGCCGGATGCAGATCACAGTTGCGGCCCGCCTTGGCGACTTGGCCTGGCATTTCGTGTCCCAGCAGCGCAGGCAAGCCACGCGAGAGCTTGAGCAAGTGCAGCAGGTCGATGCCGGTGTCGATGCCCATCTCTTCGCACAGGTTCACCAGATCCTCCGTGCAGATGTTGCCCGACGCGCCGGGCGCAAAAGGACATCCGCCCAGCCCGCCCAGCGATGCATCGAACCGCCGCGCACCCGCTTCGTAAGCGGCGAGCACATTGCTCAGGCCCAGGCCGCGCGTGTTGTGAAAATGCAACGTGAGCGCAGACGCCGGGAGGCGAGTCAGCACGCGCTGCACCAAGCGGTGCACCTGACGCGGATTCGCCATGCCGGTGGTGTCGGCCAGAGAGATGCCCTGCATGCCCAGTTCCAGGTACGCGTCGACGATCTGCAGCACGCGGTCTTCATCGATCTTGCCTTCGAAGGGGCAGCCGAATGTCGTGGCGATGGAGCCGTTGAGGCTGAGAGAACTGCCCGCCACCAGCGAGACGACATCGGCAAATGCGTCGAGCGATTGTTCGCAGCGCATGCGCATGTTCGCCAGGTTGTGGGTCTGGCTGGCGGACATCACCAGATTCAGCTCATCGGCGCCGGCGTCCATCGCCCGCTGCGCACCGCGCAGGTTGGGGATGAGCGCAACATAGATCACGCCCGGCTGCCGCTTGATGCCGCGAAACACTTCATCACCATCGCGCAATGCGGGAATGGCCTTGGGCGATACAAAAGAGCCGGCTTCGATGCGGCTGAAACCGGCCAGAGAAAGCTGGTCGATGAGGTCGATCTTGTCAGCGGTTTCGACCCACTTCGGTTCGATCTGAAGGCCGTCGCGGGGCGACACTTCCTGAACGATCAGGCGCTCTGAAAAGTCAGTGATCATTGCACCACCCCATCGGTTTTGAGTTGAGCGATATCGGCCGCCGTCAGGCCCAGCGCGCCTAGCACGCTGTCGGTGTGCTGGCCCAATGCGGGGCCTTGCCAGTTCACGGAGCCCGGCGTTTCGGACAGTTTGGGCACGATGCCGGGCATTTTGACCTGAGCGCCGCCGGGCAGCTCGGCGTCGAGAATCATCTCGCGGGCCTGATAATGCGGATCGGCGACGATGTCGGCGACGTTGTAGATCCGGCCGGCGGGGACCTCAGCCTGTTCCAGCGCGCGCAGCACGTCCTCGATCGGCAGGCTTGACGACCAGCCGCTGATCGCCGCGTCGAGCATGTCGCTCTGTGCCGCGCGGCCATCGTTCTGCGCAAACTCGGGCGCGTCAGCCAGATCAGGCCGGCCAATGACCTGCATCAGCCGCTTGAAGATCGGGTCGCTGTTCCCCGCGATCACCACATAGGCGCCATCTGCAGTCGGGTAAGTGTTGGAAGGCGCGATGCCAGGCAACGCTCCGCCGCTGCGCTCACGCACATGGCCGAGCATGTCGTACTCGGGCACCAGACTTTCCATGAGGTTGAACACGCTTTCAACCAGCGAAACGTCGACGATCTGACCATCGCCCTGCCCGGTCTTCACGCGCAGCAGGGACATCAACGCGCCCATGACCGCATGCATGGAAGCCAGCGAGTCACCCAGACTGACGCCAACGCGCGCGGGCGGCGAGCCAGGCGTGCCGGTGGTGTACCGAATGCCGCCCATGGCCTCGCCGATGGCGCCGAAACCCGGACGATCGCGATAAGGGCCGGACTGGCCGTAACCCGATATGCGCACCAGCGTGAGCTTGGGATTGAGGGCGTGCAGCACGTCCCAGCCCAGACCGAGTTTCTCCAGCGCGCCGGGGCGCAGGTTTTCGATCAACACGTCGGCACTTTCAGCCAGGCGTTTGACGATCTCGATGCCTTCAGCGGATTTGAGGTTCAGGGACAGGGATTTCTTGTTGCGCGACTGCAGGTACCACCACAGCGAAGTCCCTTCGTGCAGCTTTCGCCATTTACGAAGAGGGTCGCCCTGCCCCATCGATTCGATCTTGATCACCTCAGCGCCGAATTCGCCCATCAGGCGAGCGGCGAAAGGCGCTGCGATGAGTGTGCCGATTTCAATTACGCGCACACCGTTCAGGGGGCCTGTCATAGCGGATACCTCGAGTGTTTCTTGGAATTTGTACCAAGACTAGAGGACGGCGAATCCGCAAATCCAACCGTTTGTTGGCAAGAGGCGTTCGCAAACCGCGAACGCTCTAGCGAAAGGTCCCACGCAAGTGATCGAACAACAACGCGCTGACCGGTGACAGCGTCGCCCGGTCGCGCACCACGAGAATCAACGTGCGACGGGCCCATGCGTCGCTCAGCGACACGGCAGAGAGGCCGAGGGGCGTACCGAGCAGGTCGAACGCCTTGCGCGGCAGCACGCCAATGCCCATGTCGGCCTGAACCATTCGGCACATCGCGTCGAAGCCTGGCACGTGGATACGCACGCGCAGAGGCTTGCCGTGAGAGCGGGCTGCATTCTGGGTGCGCATGTTGATCGAGCTGGCGGCGTGCAGGCCGATGTAGTCGCTGCCAAGAGTGTCCTCGAACGCAACGGATTCAAGGCCCGCCAGCGGATGGTCCGCGCGCATGACCACAACGAGTTCGTCACGCCGGTACGCCACGCTGTGCAAGCCTTGAACGTCGGTGTCTTCGGAACAGATTCCGATGTCCGCGACGCCATCGATCAACCCCTGAACGACGCCAGTGCTGGGCCGCTCTTCGAGGTCGACCTTCACCCGTTCATGGCTGGTGGTGAAGTCGTGCAGGTCTTCAGGCAGAAACTGAATGATCGCCGAGAGGTTCGCCAGCATCCGCACATAACCGCGCATGCCCTGAAGATGCTCATCGAGTTCGAGGCCCATTTTTTCGAGATCAGAGAGCATGCGGCGGGCGTGATGCAGCAGCGTTTCGCCTGCCGCCGTGAGCAGCATGCCCTTGGCATTGCGCACGAACAGGCCGATGCCCAGCACTTCCTCAAGCTCCATCAGCCGCTTGCTGGCGGCCGAAACGGCAATCGCCTCTCGTGCAGCCGCGCGCGTCAAGGTGCCTTCCTCGTGCACGGCGACGAAGAGCTTGAGGGTGATCAGGTCGAGACGACGGATCAGATTCTTATGAAGCATTAGGAGGGTCCCGACAGCAGCGAGCGCCCAAGAATACACGCAATCGGCGCTGCGTTAGCCCAGCGCGCTCGGCTGAGCGACTCGCATGAACGGCATCGCTACCCGCCATTCCGCCAGACGGTCTCCTCGCCTTTGCACCCGTAACTGGCTTCCTGGCTAAAGAACCGCGCCGCCCACCGGCGCCGTCGGGCATCATATTGATCCAGACGCCCCCTCCCCGATTTCGTATCCTTCGAGTAACGTATAGCCATAGCCGTCGGCCTGTTTCGCTTGTCGAGGAGACAAAGCGCTGCAACCCCGCAACACGATAGAAGGTCACCCCGTGCATAAAGTCAGACTGATCAAATATTTATGGACCCATCAGACCCCCGAAATTTCTTCTGAATGGTCCAAACTGCTGTTCGAAGTGGAGTTGCCGTTCGTCCCGTTCCATGGCTTGAACATCCAGCTGCCCGATCAGCGCGCCTGGCGCATTCGCGACGTTGAGTGGAACGTTGAAGAGCAGACCTTCCGCTGCCACATCGAAGATCAGTTCATGAATCTGCTCGATGTCGACGATTCTTATGAAGACTGGATCGACATGCTGCTTGAATGCGGCTGGGAGCTGAGCGGCCGCTACACCAACGAACACAACAAGACCTGATCGGCGAAAGCCTGCATTCAGGATGACCTCGCCACAGGCGCGGATATTGGCGACACAGACGGCCATGCGGCAATGACATGAGCCAGGCACGCGGCCTGCCAGACAGGCCCGGCATTTACCTTGAGCGCGACTGCCATGAAATGGATTTTCTGCTGGGTCCGTCACCTGACTGGCGCTTTGGTGATGGGGTCGTCTGCGCTGTTCGCAGCACCGAGCGTTCCGGTTTACGTTCCCGAAGCCCCGCCTCTGACCATGCTCAACGACGGCGACCGACACGGTATCGCCGGTGATCTGGCGCTTAAGGCGATGGACATGGCCGGTTACTCAGCGACCTTTCTCTCCCCGCCCTGGCCCAGGGCGCAGCGCGATGTGGCCAATGGCAAGAACCTGCTGATCGCGCCGCTGACCCGCACTCAAAGCCGCGAGAACAGCTTTACCTGGATTGCTCCGCTTCTGACGATGGACCGGACATTCTTCAGCCTCGATCGCCGGGTCGACAGCTTCGACGAGGCGCGCAAGGCCTTCAAGTTGATCGCCGTCGGCATTGGAAGCGCGCAGGAAACCCGGCTGCGCGAAGAAGGCTTCCCGGCCTCGCAGATCTATCCCTTGAAAATCGGTGACAACCCGGCGCAGATGCTGGTCAAAGGGCGCGTCGATGCGTGGTTCAACGGGGTGCCGGAAACGCGCTACATCTGGAAGCAGATCAGCGACCGGCCGCTGGTGATGAGCCGCGTTCTGATGACTGCAAACCTGTATCTGGCCTGCTCGAAAGAGTGCGACTCACAGATGGTAGAGAGCCTGCGAAAGGCGCTCGACACGTTGCAGAGCGATGGCACCGCTGCTCGCATCGAGGCCTCGTACCTGAAAGGTCTGCCGGCCTGGTGAACGCCGGACAGACGCTGTCTGCCTGCCGGCGATTACCGGTCAGGGCAGCAGAATGACTTTCTCGGCTGCGCCTGCGTTCACCTGGGTGTAACGCGCCAGGCCGTCGTCCAGAGGGGACTCGATCAGCCCGTTGGGCAGCGGCAGCGTGCCGTCGTCGAACAGCTTGCCGAACTGCTCGAGCATGCGCGCGCAGGCCTCAACGCCATACAGCAGCGAGTTGATGCCCACCACCGAGCCGCCCTTGCGGTAGAGCGCCAGCGCCGGCAGTTGCACATGGCCGTCCACCGGTGCCGCAATGATCGCGATGCGGCCGAACTGCGCAAGCGCTGGAACCGCGGCCGGCAGCCAGAAGCCAGTGGTGTCGAAAATCACATCGGCGCCGCCCGGAAACACTTCATTGACCTGCGCGCCCAGCTGTTCAGGTGTGTCGAGGAGAATCGCCTCGAAGCCCTGTTCGCGCAACGCGTTGAGCTGCTCGGGTCGACGCACCGCCGCCAGCACCTGCGCACCCCGAACCCGCGCCAAGGCGATGGCCGCGCTGCCGACCGCGCCATTGGCACCGATCACCAGCAAGCGTGTTTTGGCGCCCACGAGGCTGCGCTCTAGCGCGTCCCACGCCGTGGTGTAAGGCACGCCGAGGCTGGCGGCCTGAACGAAACTCAAGGACTTGGGTTTGAGTGCGACACCTTTGGCCGAGAGCGTGATGTAACCGGCATGAGAGCCATTGCGCGAAAAACCGATCTGATTGCCGGTGCCCCAGACCTCCTGGCCGACCAGCTCCTGCGGGCCTTCAATCACCACGCCGGCGAAATCGCGGCCTGGAACCCGAGGCAGCGTGGTGTACGGGAAACGCCCGAGCACGTTCTTGACGTCGCTGGGGTTCAAGCCCGCCGCTTTGATCTGCACCAGCACCTCACCTTCTGCAGGCACGGGTGTTGGCAGCTCGACGACTTCCAGCGCAGCCAGGTCGCCGGTTCGGGAAAATTGCAGTGCTTTCATAGCGTCAAATCCAGGTGTCAGACGGAAGATTCGGGTCGATTCAAGAAATCAGGTTGGCGAACAACTGACGGCCCATCGGCCACAGCTTCTCGCCTGCCTGCATGCCGAGCAGGCCGACAAGCGCGACCAGAGGCGGCGCCGGTGAGCGAAAATCCAGGGCGCCGTACAGCAATCCGACGGCGATACCGATAGTGAGGGAGATGATGTAGCTCATGGGAAACTCCGGAAATCTGGCGGCGCGCGGCACAATTGCGGCGCGGCGGCGTCAAGCGATAACCAGAGTGTAAGGAGAGGCCGAAAAGGCTACCGGCCAAGTACTTCTGAATTTCGGACAGTGATCAGCGGCGTCAGCCTGCCTGCTCTCCCAGAGGGTATTGCGACGGCGCCATGCCCAGTTCGCGGCGGAACATGTCACTGAAGCTGCTGGGCGAGTAACCCATGGATCGGGCGATCACGCTGACCGGCACGCCTTGAATGATCTCGGCCACCGCAGTCGCCAGTTGCACCTGCCGCCGCCACTCCGCGAATCCCATGCCGAGTACGGCCAGAAACAGGCGCGACAGCGTCCGGACGCTCGCTCCCGCATTTTCCGCATGCTGCTCGAACGGAATATCAATCGAGGGCTCGATCATCACCGCCTGGCAGACATTCATCAGCCGGCGGTCACTGTCATCGGGCATTGGCACCTTCAACAGCGAGCGCCTGGCCCGCTTGAGCTCGAGCAGCGCAAGCCCGGCCAGGGCGTCGTAATACTCGGAGTCCTTGTCCTGTTCGGCGACCAGGCCAACGATCAGTTCGCGCAGTAGTCGGCCGACTTCCAGCACCTGAACCGTCGTGTCCAGCGTGTGAGCCAACGCGGGACGCAGGTAGATATTGCGCATTTCCAGGTCCGAGACGACCCGAATGCCATGGGGCACGCCGGGCGGCAACCACACGGCGCGTTGCGGCGGCACGACCAGCGCCTCATGCGGCGTTTCCACCCACATCACGCCCGACATCGCGTACAGCACCTGCCCCCAGTCGTGTTCGTGCGGCTCGATGTACAAACCGCGCGGGTACGTTCGGGACAGAGGCTGCACGGCGACGGCGGTGTCGGAGAGATCGGGCGGCGCGGCTAGGGCCATGACGGTGACCGGCGGAAGTGGGAAAGTTGCGATGTTAACGGAAGATCGACCGACGAAACAAAAACGCCCCGGTCACGGGACCGGGGCGCTCTTTGCAACGTCAGCTCAACAGCCGTTCAACATCAGAAAACGTTGATCGGGTAGTCGATGAAGATGCGGGTTTCGTTACCGCCAACGTTGTACTGATCGACATCGTTGGAAACGCGCAGGAACGAGTTGCGCAGACGCACGGACAGGTCTTTTGCCGGACCGCTTTGCACGACGTAGCTCAGTTGGCTGAACAGTTCGCGCTCTTCGCCACGACCACGGCCTGACCCGTCGTCGATGTTGTCGCCGCGAACGTAAGCAACCTTGTAGCTCAGGCCAGGCGTGACGACGGTGGCCAGGTTCACGCCATAGCCGGCCTGCCAGGAGCGCTCATCCTTGCCGTTGAAGTCCGACCAGTAGGAGTTGGACAGGTAAATGGTGTTGCCGCCATCGCTGAAACCGCCGTTGTTACGGTAGCCGCCGTAGTTGTAGCCGGTTTCACCGGTGCTGCGCTGGTGCGCGAGGGTGAAGGAGTGGATGCCCACAGCCCACGTCGCGGCCAGGGACCAGATCTTGTTGTCACGGTCGTCATTGACCGCAACGTCCTTGTCCAGCTTGGTCTTGTAGCCGTTGAAGTCGAAGGTCAGCGACTGATCCTTCGGCAGTGCCCAAACGTAGTTCAGGTTCACGTATTGCTTCTTCAGCGTGTCTTCGTCGTCGGAGGCGTAGAACGCGCCGCTCAGGGCGTCGGTGAACTTGTAGGCGGCACCGTAGACGTTGATGCTCTTCAGGTCGCCGCTGTCACGGCCTTCGGCGCTCTTGCGGGTCAGACCCGTGAAACGGCCAGCCACCAGCTTGAGGTCTTTGATCTCTTCGGACGTGATCATGGTGCCGGTGTAGGTTTCTGGCAGCAGACGCGAGTTGTCGTAACTCAGCACCGGCAGCTCGGGCATCATGTCGCCGTATTTGAGCACGGTGTTGGAGATACGGAATTTGACCGCGCCGCCGAAGCGCTGCAGGTCGTCGGCAGCATTGCCGCTGTCGCCTTGCTTGAAGAAGTCGATACCGCCGGCACCGCTCTTACCCTTGCCACCGTCCAGACGTACCGCGTACAGGCCGAACGCATCGACGCCCACGCCCACGGTGCCCTGGGTGAAACCGGACGAATAGTTGGCCATGAACGCCTGGCCCCACTCGGCGCGGTCTTGAGGGCCGTTCTTGTAATCGCGATTGATGTACGCGTTACGCAGATTGACCTTCAGGCTGCTGTCTTCGACAAAGCCGTTGGCGTCTGCCTGGCCATCCGCCATGGCGTGGCTGGCGGCGAAGATGCCCAGAGCGAGCAAACCGATACGCTGTTTCATCTTGTTGTCCTTGTGAGCAGATTAATCGCACGCTGTGGCAAATACCCGGACAGGTAATTGCGTCTCCCGGAACGAAAAAACACTCCGGAAGCCAGCACGAAATCATCGCAGTGGACTACTGATGCACGTACATGGCGCTTGGCCACAGGCGGTGGAGGCGCGAATGCTATCCGCCACATACAGGCATGTCAATTTGATGAACCCCGAACAGACATACGGCTCACGCCCTTCCCGACTGGGGAACGGCGCGCGTTTCAGCCGTGAAGAATGCCCAGCAGCGCCTCAAGTTCCGCATCGTTGATCAGGCCGCGCGGATAGCGTTTGACCAGCATGTCCCGGTAATCGGGCGCCTGTGCCTGCTCCTGTGAACGGGGAGCCTGGGTTATCCGTAACCAGTCCGCCATCATCTGCCGTGCTTCACTGCTCGCAGACAAACCTCGAGTCACTTGCAACTCATGACCTGCGTTCATTGGGATAACCTCTTGCGTCTTGGACCGCGAAATTTACGGTGCTTTTGTTACAGACGAACGAACCGGGTAACTGTTCAGGTAACGCAATGGCGCTGTGTCGCGGCACACTCGAGAAAACGCTACCCACAAAAAAGCCCATCGTTCGATGGGCTTCAAGACAGCAAGAAGTGAACCAACTCAGCGGCGGTGTGGCGCCGGCTGTTGCTGGGTCAGGCAGTGAATATTGCCACCGCCCAGCAGCAGCTCGCGGCCCGGCACCATCACGACCTCATGCTCCGGGAACAATTTCTGAAGGATCTGGCGGGCAGTTTCGTCCAGTGGATCATCGAAGCTGGGAGCAATGATTCCGCCGTTGACGATCAGGAAGTTCACATACGATCCGGCAAGACGCACCGAAGGGTTGCGCTCCTGGCTGCCGTGCACCTGATCAACGCCATCGCACTCTTCTTGCGTGGCGAACAAAGGACCCGGAATCGGCATTTTGTGCACGATGAAAGGCCGACCTTTTGCGTCACGGGCGTTTTCCAGAACACCCATCGCCGCCTGGCAACGCGGGAAGTTCGGGTCTTTCGGGTCATCCGTCCAGGCCAGCAGAACTTCGCCAGGCCGCACGTAACAGCAGAAGTTATCCACGTGGCCGTCTGTTTCGTCGTTGTACAGACCGTCCGGCAGCCAGATGATCTTCTCGACCGACAGATAATCGCGCAGCACCGTTTCGATTTCTTCACGATTCAGGTGCGGGTTGCGATTGCGGTTGAGCAGGCATTCCTCAGTGGTGATCAGCGTGCCTTCGCCGTCGACGTGAATCGAGCCGCCTTCGAGCACGAAACCTTCAGTGGCATAACGAGGGCAGCGCTCGATTTCCAACACCTTGCTTGCCAGCGCGGAGTCCAGGTTCCACGGCGAATACAGGCCGCCGTCGAAACCACCCCACGCGTTGAAGTCCCAATCCACGCCCCGTACTTCGCCGCTGTCGTTGATGACAAAGGTCGGGCCGGTATCGCGCACCCATGCGTCGTCGTTGCTGATCTCGACGACACGAATGTTCGGCACATCCAGACGCGCCCGGGCGTTGTCATACTGACCCGCGGACACCGCGACAGTCACAGGCTCGAAACGGGCGATCGCCTTGGCCACCGCGACATGGGCGCTCTGCACCGGCTTGCCGCCCAGGCGCCAGTTGTCCGGACGCTCGGGCCAGACCATCCAGGTCTGGGTTTGCGGGGCCCATTCGGCTGGCATGTAGAAGCCATCGACGCGGGGTGTGCTGTTGAGAGTGGTCACAGTATTCAGGACTCCATCTGTTCGTCGAAGCTTAGCGGCAGAGAACGCACCTTATAGCCGATAAAAATCGAATAAAAAAGCCATTTCCTGTCTCTTTGGTTCGAAGATTTCAAATCAGGGCGGATAATAATCTGGCAGCCGACTCATGGGACGCTCAACCTTCAAGCTCGCTCAGCACCTTCGACACGTTATCCACGAAGAAATCCACGCTGCGACGGGTGGTCACCATCGGCGGTTTGATCTTCAGGATGTTCAGGTAATCGCCAGTCGGCTGCATGAATATCCCCAGCTCGCGCAACCGATCGCACAGGTATGTGGTTTCTTCGGTGGCAGGTTCCAGGGTCTGGCGATCACGCACCAACTCCAGCCCCAGATAAAAGCCCGAACCATGAGCTGTGCCGACCAGAGGATGTTGATCAACGAGCGCCATCAGCCGCTCTTTGAAGTAATCGCCCACCGACCGCGCGTTCTCCCAAAGCTGCTCCTCTTCCATGACATCCAGTACAGCCATGCCGATCCGGCAACTGACCGGGCTTCCTCCCGAAGACGAGAAGAAATACCCCTCAGCCTCCAGCGCCTCGGCAATTTCGCGACGCGTGATGACAGCGCCGAGCGGCTGGCCGTTGCCCATTCCTTTGGCCATGGTGATGATGTCCGGGACCACGCCCTGTTCCTCAAAGCCCCAGAAATAATGGCCCAGACGGCCATAGCCGACTTGCACCTCGTCGGCGATGCACACGCCGCCCTGCTCGCGCACCTTCTGATAGACCTGCTGCAGATACCCGGGCGGCAGCGAAATGCCGCCGGCATTGCCATACACCGGCTCGCAGATGAATCCGGCAACCTGGCGTCCCTGTTCGGCCAGCCGACTCAGGTGCGCCTCGACATTCTTCAGATAAAACGGTGTGCTGTCGGCGCCTCGGAATTCGCCACGCCAGGTGTTGGGCGCAACCACCGGATGAACCCAGTCCGGGCGCGTGCTCAGGGCTTGCGGGTTGTCAGCGATGGAAGTGGAGATCGCATCGGTCGCCACCGACCAGCCGTGGTAGGCCTCCAATACGCTCAGCACATCGCGCCCGCCGCTGTAAGCCCACGCCAGTCTGATGGCCAGATCGTTCGCTTCGGTGCCGCTGTTGACCAGAAATACCCGATCCATGCCCGCAGGCGCGAGCTTCAGCAGCCGCTCGGAAAACTCAGCGATGGCCGCGTAGTGAAAACGCGAGTTGGTGTTGAGCAATGACCACTGCCGCGCCGCGACCTGGGCCATGCGCGGATGACCGTGACCGAGCACCGCGACATTGTTGAGCATGTCCAGATAGGAGCGGCCCTGCATGTCGATCAGATGGTTGCGCCAACCCCGCTCGATCTGTGGTGGCGCCTGATAATAGTGCTTTTGCGATCGGGCAAAGCTGGCATCCCGACGCGCCAGCAACTCATCCGGGTTTTCAAGCGCCGGGGCGTCACAGTCAAAACCCAGCAAGCGCTTGGGTGACGGGCACAGCGTGCGCCACGCGGCCGCGCGCGAAGGTGTTGTGAACAACGGCGGGCTCAGATCCGGGAGCGAACACAGCTGCACGATCAGCGAACCGCCGCCCTGCCCGACGACGTCGCCGGCCCCGAATTCGACGCCCGAATCGAAGTCCGAACGCACGCCCCAGAGACGCAGGTTCGACTCAGCGCCCTTCAGCAGCAGCGCACCATCCGCGGTGTGGCGCAGCGAGCCGGCGAACGGCGCATGCACGGCAGTGCCATGGGGAATCTGCAATTCCACATGCAGGGCGAATGTCTCCGGCTCTTTCGCGCTGTCGGCCAGGGTTCGCGACAGCCGATATTCGCCGTAGCGGCTCGCTGTCAGGCCATGGCGCTGCGCAGCTTCCTTGAGTAACCGCTCATCGATTCCGGACTGCTCCCAGTTACCCGCATCGAAATGTTCGCTGAGCACACCCAGATCGACCAGCGTGAAAGGCTGGCCACTCAGACTCGGCAACAAGGGAGAAAACGTCTCGATGACGTTCTCTTCCGCACCTTGGCCCACGGCGTCGAGAATCGCCGCTTGCATCAGCGCTACCGGGACCGAAGTCGCCACATCAAAGATGTTCCATTCGCTGGCGAGGTTGGCCTGTATGTACGCGTTGTCCGGCTCGATATTCGCCTGCTGCTCGCTGCTGAGCACCAGCACGGCTGCACGCGCCACGATCAGCGGCCACAACGCTTGCAGCTCTGCGCGGCCAAGCGGGTTGATCGCGTGATACGCCTTGACGGCCCGCACTATATAAAGTGGGTCGCCCTCGGCATGGTGCAGCAACGCCGCGCAAGTCACCGACAGGTCGGCGATGCGCCAGGTGCTGACAAGATCGCCGAAGTCGATCAGACCCTTCAGTTGCCATTGATGATGAGCGTCGCGCTCCCAGACCACGTTGTACTCGGTGATGTCCATGTGGATGGCCTGCACCGGCAGCGCGCTGATTAACGGCAACAGATGGGCGTGCGCCTGCTCGGCTGCTTCGGCGATGCAAGCGCGCTTCTCGGCGCTGTCGATCACCGGGAGCAGGTGTTTGATCAGTGCACTGGCGTGGCGCGGGTCCCACTGCAGAATGCGCGAAAGCCCTGGGTGTTCGAAGTCGGCCAGCGCCCTGTCGGCTCTGGCGCAAAGCTCGGCCAACCGGGTAGCAACGTGGGGGCTCAGGTGCGAGACATGAGCAAGCGGCTGGCCGTCGATGAACTCCAGCAACCGGGCGTGCACCGCATTGCCGTCGACGTCGATGGATAGCAAGTCTTGGCCTTCCAGCGTGCGCTGCACCGCCGGGACTCGCACGTCAGGTCGATTGCGCAGGTGCGCCAATGCGGCATGCTGGGCTTGCAGTTCTACCGTCGAGTAATCGCCGTGGCAGATTTTCAGCACGAAACGCCGCCCGTCCCCGCAATCGAGCAGGAAATTGCGATCCTGATGACTGCCCAGCTCCTTCAACGTTCCCGACAGCCCGTAATACGTCGCCAGCAATCCGGCAGCTTGCACAGCGCTGATTTCCGGGCACGGAAGACTGGATCGACGTATCAAGGTGGCAAGCGGCATGAGCGAAAGCCCTGTAGACGAGAGGAAGCAGGCAATATCGCCAGTTGCACGGGTTTTAGGCAACCCCATCGCGAGGTGCCATAAAGAAAAACCAGACCTGATCGATAGATAGTGTAGCCGTTAAGCCCGTGAAACAGTCGCGGCGGTTTTATGACGCTTTCAGGGCTTGGCAATCAATTAATTTCATGGCCGATGGGCGCTTTGCGCCTTGCGCGTGGGCACCGCCCGCCCACAAGCTATGCTTCGTATCTTGACGTCCATCCAGGGAAGAAGGTTTAGCTATGCGAATACTTGTCACCGGTGGCGCCGGTTTTATCGGTTCTGCGCTGATCCGCCATTTGATCAACAACACCGACCATGACGTACTGAACTTCGACAAACTGACGTACGCAGGCAACCTCGAATCGCTGCAGAGCATCGCAACCAACACTCGTTATGAGTTCGTTCAGCAGGACATCGTCGATCAGGCCGGCGTCAGCAAAGTGCTGGCGCGCTTCAAACCCGATGCGATCATGCACCTGGCGGCCGAATCGCATGTCGACCGCTCGATCGATGGACCGTCAGAATTCATTCAGACCAACATCGTCGGCACGTACAGCCTGCTCGAAGCGACCCGTGGCTACTGGCAGACCTTGCCTGAAGCCGAACGCGCGGCCTTTCGCTTCCATCACATCTCGACCGACGAAGTGTATGGCGACCTGCACGGGGTCGACGACCTGTTCACCGAGACGACACCTTATGCGCCAAGCTCGCCATATTCGGCCAGCAAGGCTGCTTCGGACCACTTGGTCCGGGCCTGGCAGCGCACCTACGGCCTGCCCGTGGTGGTGACCAACTGCTCGAACAACTACGGTCCGTTCCACTTTCCGGAAAAGCTCATCCCGCTGGTGATCCTCAATGCCCTGGCCGGTAAACCGCTGCCTGTCTATGGCAACGGCTTGCAGGTGCGTGACTGGCTGTTCGTCGAAGACCACGCCCGCGCACTGCTCAAGGTCGTCACCGAGGGCAAGGTCGGTGAGACCTACAACATCGGTGGCCACAACGAGCAGAAGAACATCGATGTCGTGCGCGGGATCTGCGCGTTGCTCGAAGAGCTGGCGCCTGATCAACGCAAAGGTGTCGCGCACTATGCCGACCTGATCACTTACGTGACCGATCGACCGGGCCATGACATGCGCTACGCCATCGACGCCAGCAAGATCGAGCGCGAGCTGGGCTGGACACCGCAAGAGACTTTCCAATCAGGGCTGCGCAAAACCGTGCAGTGGTATCTGGACAACCTGGAATGGTGCCGCAACGTGCAGGACGGCAGCTATCAAGGTGAACGCTTGGGCACCAACGTGAAGGATCTGATCGCATGACTAAGGGAATTGTACTGGCTGGTGGCTCCGGCACCCGTTTGCACCCCATCACCCTCGGGGTCTCCAAACAACTGCTGCCTATCTACGACAAACCGATGATCTATTACCCGATCTCGGTATTGATGCTGGCGGGCATCAAAGAAATCCTGATTATCTCGACGCCGCTGGACCTTCCCCAATACAAAGCGCTATTGGGCGACGGCAGCCAGTTCGGCGTGCACTTCCATTATGCCGAGCAGCCCAAACCTGACGGGCTGGCGCAGGCGTTTCTGATCGGGGAAGAATTCATCGGTGATGATTCGGTCTGCCTGATTCTGGGCGACAACATCTTCCACGGTCAGCATTTCAGCGACCAACTCAAGCGCGCAGCAGAACAGAAAGCTGGCGCCACTGTGTTCGGCTATTGGGTCAAAGACCCGGAGCGCTTTGGCGTGATCGACTTCGACAAGGACGGGCACGCATTGTCTATCGAGGAAAAACCCAAGGCGCCGAAGTCCAGCTACGCCGTCACCGGGCTGTATTTCTACGATAACGAAGTGATCCGGATCGCCAAGAACGTCAAGCCATCGCCCCGCGGCGAGCTGGAGATCACTGACGTCAACAACGCCTACCTCAAGCGCGGAGATCTGCGCGTAGAGCGCTTTGGCCGCGGCTTCGCCTGGCTCGATACCGGGACTCACGACAGCCTTCTCGATGCGTCGCAATACGTGCAGACCATCGAGCACCGACAAGGCCTGAAGGTCGCATGCCTTGAAGAGATCGCGTTCCAGAATGACTGGATCGACCGCGCGCACCTGCTCAAACGGGCTGACTATTTCGGCAAGACCGGCTACGGTCAGTACCTGTTCAAAGTCGCAGGGGAAAGTCAGTGAACGTCATCGAGACTGAGTTGCCAGAAGTCCTCATCATCGAACCCAGGGTGTTCGGCGATGAGCGTGGCTTCTTCTACGAGAGCTTCAATGCCAAGGCCTTCGCCGAGGCAACCGGGGTCGACGCGCAGTTTGTGCAGGACAACCATTCACGCTCGCAGAAAGGCGTGTTGCGCGGCCTGCATTATCAGATCGAAAACCCGCAGGGCAAACTGGTGCGGGTCACGGCGGGCAAGGTGCTCGACATCGCTGTGGATATCCGTCGCGGCTCCAGCCATTTCGGCAAATGGTTCGGGCTTGAGCTGTCCGCCGAGAACGCCAGGCAGCTATGGATTCCGCCAGGATTCGCCCACGGGTTTCTGGTGCTGAGCGATTACGCCGAATTCCTGTACAAGACCACTGACTACTACACCCCGTCGGCCGAGCGCTGCATTCGCTGGGACGATGAAGAACTGGCCATCGACTGGGGCCTGACGGAGCCGCCCAAGCTGTCGGCCAAGGATCAGGTCGGGAAAACCCTTAAAGACGCGGACGTCTTCGAATGAGTGCATCGCTGCGGATATTGATCAGCGGACAGCACGGGCAGGTCTCGCAGGCGTTGCAGCAGAGCCTGAAGGATCTGGGCAAGTTGATCGTGTTGGGCCGCGATCAACTGGACCTGAGCCGGCCCGAGTCTATCGGCGAGGTGGTCCGCCGCATTCAGCCGGATCTGATCATCAACGCTGCCGCGCACACGGCGGTGGATCAGGCCGAGAGCGAACCGGATCTGGCCTTCGCGATCAATGCGACGTCGCCGGGCGTTTTTGCTCAAGAAGCCGCAGCGCTGGGGATCCCGTTCATTCACTACTCCACCGACTATGTTTTCGATGGCAGCAAAGAGGGAACGTGGAACGAGCATGACGCGCCAAACCCTCTCGGGGTGTACGGCCAGAGCAAGCTGGCGGGCGAACAGGCGATCTCGGCAGCGGGCGGGCAGTCACTTATTCTGCGCACCAGTTGGGTCTATTCGCTGACAGGACGCAACTTTCTGCTGACCATGCAGCGCCTGCTGCAGGAGCGCGAGAAGCTCACCATCGTTGCTGACCAGATCGGCGCGCCGACGTGGGCAGGCACCATCGCCCAGAGCACGCGGCAGTTGATCGAGCGCTGGCGCGAAGGCAGGCCCGGCGCTTGGGGCGTGTATCACCTGACGGCCAGTGGCGAGACTTCGTGGTTCGGCTTCGCTCAAGCCATTGGCGAGCAACTGGTCAAAGACGGCAAGCCATGCGCGGTCCTTGAGCCCATCCCATCCAGCGCCTACCCGACCCCTGCCGTTCGCCCGCTCAATTCGCGTCTGGATTGCAGTCGCCTGCAGCGTGAGTGGGGGGTGAGCCAACCGGACTGGCACGATGCACTGCTGGAGTGCTTAGCGCAGCAGCGCTAGGCATAATGGCGCCAACCGATGCCAGGGCAGCCGGGCCGAGCACACTGCAGCGCCTGAACAGCACGAACCAGGCATCGCAACGGACCCCTCGGGCGATTCAATGACCAGCACTTCCTCTCTACCACGCCGTCCCCGATGGCGCAGCCTCGCCCTGCTTGCACTGTGCCTGGCGCCGCTGCTGTGGCCGCTCGAACGTCTGGCCGAACATTACTATCGCAACGAACTGTTGAGCCAGAATCGCCAGACACTCGATCTGTACGTCGCCAACCTGCTCGGCACCCTGCACCGCTACGAAGTCCTGCCGCAAATTCTGGGCGACCTTCCCGGCCTGCGCGCCATGCTCGCCAACCCTCAGGACAAACACACCCAGGACAGCGCCAACCAGCTGTTGATGAATACCGCGCGCCAGACCGGTGCCGAAGTCATCTACCTGATGGCGCCGAACGGCGACACCCTTGCCGCTTCGAACTGGGACAAACGCGACAGTTTCGTCGGCCGCAACTTCGCGTTCCGCCCCTACTTCAGCAACGCGATGGCAGGCAATCTCGGCCGTTTCTTTGGTCTGGGAACCACGTCGGCCAAACGCGGTTACTTCTTCGCCGCCGCCGTGCGCGACGGCAACACCGTGATCGGCGTGCTCGTGGTCAAGGTCGATCTGGACCTGACCGAAACGCTGTGGGGCAAGACCCCTGAGCAACTGCTGGTCACCGACCACAACGGTGTGGTGATTCTGACCTCCAACCCCAGCTGGCGCTTCAGGGCCACGCGCCCGCTGAGCGAGGAAGAAAAGCAGGCGATCATCGCCATTCAGCCCTACCCGACCCGAGATCCCCGGCCGCTGCAACTGGACGAAAACGGCTGGCTGACGCAGACCCAACAGATCGATGAAACCGGCTGGAGCGTGAACATTCTGGCGCCCAAGGTGCTGGTGTCACGGCCTGTGCGCACGGTTGTCGCCATTGGTGGCGCAACCCTGCTCGTTTTGATGCTGCTGCTGGGCATCATGATGCAGCGGCGCCGGCATTACCTGGACCGGATCGACTTCGAGGCGCGGGCACGGCGTGAGCTGGAAGCCCGGGTGATCGAGCGCACCAGCGATCTGGAAGGGCTCAACCGACGCCTGCGTCAGGAAGTGCTGGAGCGCGAACAGGCGCAACAAGAGCTGTTCCGTGCTCAGGACGAGCTGGTTCAGGCAGGCAAGCTGTCGGCGCTGGGGACGATGTCGGCCAGCATCAGCCACGAACTCAACCAGCCATTGGCGGCGATCCGCAGCTACGCAGAGAACGCCGAAGTGCTGCTCGATCATCAGCGCACTGACGACGCCCGGGGCAATCTGAAACTGATCAGCGAACTGACCGGGCGAATGGCCTCGATCATTGCTCATTTGCGCGCATTTGCGCGGCGGGATCGTCATGCCCCTGAAAGCGTGGCGCTGCAGCCAGCGCTGGACGATGCACTGGCACTGCTTGCCAAGCGTCGCCGGGCGATGGAAGTGGAGCTGATCCGTGACCTGCCCGACGCCACGTTGTGGGTCCAGGCAGGCGAGACGCGCTTGCGCCAGGTGCTGGGCAATCTGCTCGCGAACGCGCTGGATGCACTGACCGAAAAAGGCCCGCCGCGCAAACTGTGGATCAGTGCCGAGCACAACGCCGAGGGCGTCAGCCTGTACATTCGGGACAACGGTCCGGGCTTTTCCAGGGAGGCGCTGGAACACGCCCGCGAACCGTTTTTCACCACCAAGACCCGCACACAGGGGTTGGGGCTCGGGCTTGCGATCTGCGATACGCTGATGCGCGCACTGGGCGGCGAGTTGCTGTTCGCCAATCATCCCGAAGGCGGCGCGCTGCTGACCTTACGTATGCGCACCGGTGCCTCGGGAGTCAACCTTCAACCGCCGGAGGATCTATCTGCATGACCACGGACACCGCCATCGACAGCCGCATACAGGTTGTGCTGATCGACGACGACCCGCACTTGCGCCAGGCGCTGAGCCAGACCCTGGATCTGGCCGGCCTGAAAATTCTGCCGCTCAGTGACGCCAAAGGTGTGCAGGCCCGCATCGAGCGCGACTGGCCGGGCGTGATCGTCAGCGACATTCGCATGCCCGGCATCGACGGCCTTGAACTGCTGAACCAGTTGCACGCGCAGGACGCTGATCTTCCGGTATTGCTGATCACCGGGCACGGCGATGTGCCGCTTGCGGTACAGGCGATGCGTGCGGGCGCGTACGATTTTCTTGAAAAACCTTTCGCCAGCGACGCCCTGCTCGACAGCGTGCGGCGCGCCCTGGCGTTGCGCCGTCTGGTGCTGGACAACCGCAGCCTGCGTCTGGAGCTCAGCGACCGCCAGCAATTGAGCACGCGCCTCGTCGGCCTCAGCCCGTCGATCCAGCGATTGCGTGATCAGATTGGCGCACTCGCCGCCACCAAGGCCGATGTGTTGATTCTGGGTGAAACCGGCGCCGGCAAAGAAGTCGTCGCGCGCGCATTGCATGATCTGTCCAACCGCCGGAATGGCCCGTTCGTGGCGATCAACGCCGGTGCGCTGGCCGAGTCGGTGGTTGAAAGCGAGTTGTTCGGTCACGAACCCGGCGCGTTCACGGGCGCGCAAAAGCGCCGTATCGGCAAATTCGAATTCGCCAACGGCGGCACGCTGTTTCTCGACGAAATCGAGAGCATGAGCATGGACGTGCAGGTCAAGCTGCTGCGCCTGTTGCAGGAGCGGGTGGTCGAGCGGCTCGGCGGCAATCAACTGATCCCGCTGGACATCCGTGTCATTGCGGCGACCAAGGAAGACCTTCGGCAAGCCGCTGATCAGGGCAGATTCCGGCCGGACTTGTACTACCGGCTCAACGTCGCGCCGCTGCGTATTCCGCCGTTGCGCGAACGGGGCGAAGATGCGCTGGTGCTGTTCCAGCATTTCGCCGATGGTGCCAGCCTGCGCCACGGCTTGCCGCGCCACGAACTGCAGCCGGGGCACAGGGCGATGCTGCTGCGACACACCTGGCCGGGCAATGTGCGCGAGCTGCAAAATGCCGCCGAGCGCTTTGCCCTGGGACTCGAGCTTGAGCTTGAAGGCGGTCCGCGGGATGACCTGCCTTCGTCCGGCGGGGGACTGAGCGAGCAGGTCGAGGCGTTTGAGCGCGCCCTGATCGCCGCCGAACTGACCCGCCCGCACAGCTCCGTTCGCAGCCTGGCCGAAGCGCTGGACGTGCCCCGCAAGACCCTGCACGACAAGTTGCGTAAACATGGTCTGACGTTCAGTGGTGGCGGTTCCGATGACAACGATTGATCCAGATTCGAAAGCCCGCGAGCTGCAGGAGGTCCTGCATCAGGACATTCCCCTGACCCGCGACATGGGCATGCAGGTGATCAGCTGGCAAAACCATCAATTGCGCCTGCATCTGCCGCTGGCACAGAACATCAACCACAAGAGCACACTGTTCGGCGGCAGCCTGTATTGCGGCGCCGTGCTGGCGGGCTGGGGCTGGCTGTATCTGCGCCTGAAGGAAGCCGGCATCGACGACGGCCATATCGTGATTCAGGAGGGGCAGATCAGCTATCCCCTCCCGGTCAAGCGCGATGGCGTGGCGATCTGCGAAGCGCCGGATGATGCGACGTGGGAGAGGTTCGTGAAGATGTATCAGCGCCGAGGGCGCGCGCGGCTGTCGCTGAACACCCGCATTGTGGCGAAGGACTCGGAAGAGTCGGCGGTGGAGTTTGTCGGCCAGTATGTATTGCATCGCTGACTGTGCTGCGAACACTTCTGGGCGTGAGCCAACTGTGTTAATGCCCCATTTGATCCACGGCGACAAACCTGACGCCTTCCCGGCTAAAGCCGGTCCTACGAAAAGCTTGGGGCGTCCGTAGGACCGGCCGCACCCCGTCCTGCGAAAAGCTTGCGGCGTCCGTAGAACTGGCCGCACCCCGTCCTGCGAAAAGCTTGCGGCGTCCGTAGGACCGGCCGCACTCCGTCCTGCGAAAAGCTTGCGGCGTCCGTAGGACTGGCCGCACCCCGTCCTGCGAAAAGCTTGCGGCGTCCGTAGGACTGGCTTTAGCCGGGAAGAGGCCGGTGCATGCTATAGAGATGCAGCGGGTGGAAATCAGGCTTCGCGAGCAAGCTCCTCCCCACAGGATCTACGCCTGGGCGACACGCAGTGTCAGCCCTTCGCCAACTCGACCAACGCCTCGCGCCATGCGGCCTCTGCCGGCAACGCCAGAAAAAACTCGTTGAGCAGCGACTCGCGCGCCGGATAGTCGAACGTATTTCCCGCCAGATCGAGCACCACACCGCCTGCGCCTTCGAGCACGCCCTGCGCCGCGGCAGTGTCCCACTGCGACGTGGGCGCCAGACGCGGATAGCAATCGGCAGCACCTTCGGCCAGCAGGCAGAATTTCAGCGAGCTGCCGACGTTGGTCAGTTGCAATTCGCCAACTGCGGCAGACAGCCCGGCCAGCAATCGCTCTTGCTCGGGGCTTGAGTGACGACGGCTGGCGACCACCGTGAACGCCTCCCCCTTCGGCGGCACGTCGCGCACGCGAATGGGCGCAAGGTGCGTGTCATCGTCACTGCGCCACGCGCCCAGCCCGGCGCCGCCGACGTAGCAGCGTTGGGTAGTCGGCATCGACACCACGCCGAACACCACGCGACCGTTTTCGATCAGCGCGACGTTGACCGTGAATTCTTCGCTGCCCGAAATGAATTCCTTGGTGCCATCCAGCGGGTCCACCAGCCACCAGCGCTGCCACTGCCCGCGCTCGCTCAACGGGATGTCGGCGTCTTCTTCAGACAAAATGTGAATGTCCGGAGCCAGCGCCTTCAAACCGGCGGCCAGCACGTCGTGGGCCGCCAGATCAGCAGCCGTGACAGGCGAATCATCAGACTTGGCCATCACGTGCACATCGGCGCGCCAGAACGGCAGAATCGCCTCGCCCGCGCGACGACAAAGCTCCATGACGGGGGCCATCAATGGGTGCGGAAAATCGGCGAACGCTCGGCTCATGGCTTGAAATCCCCACGCTGGGCGAGCAGGTCGCGCGCCAGGTACAGCGCCGCCAGCGCCCGCCCTTCGGTGAATTGCGGGTGCTGCACAAGACTCGACAACTCGCGCAGATTGACCTTGTCCACTCGCATCGGCTCAGGCTCGTCCCCGGGCAGGCGCTCTTCATACAGATCGGTGGCCAGCACCACCTGAATCTTCTGGCTCATATAACCAGGCGAGAGCGACAGTTCGGTCAAATGTTCCAGCGTGCGCGCCCCGAATCCGGCCTCTTCCTTGAGCTCCCGGTTGGCGGCGGCCAGCACATCTTCGCCCGGCTCGACCAGGCCCTTGGGCAGCGACAACTCGTATTCATCGGTGCCACCGCAGTATTCCTCGACCAGTACCGCGTGCTCTGCATCGAGCATGGCCACGATCATCACGGCGCCGTAACCGTTGCCGCGGCCGACCAGACGCTCATACACACGCTCGACGCCGTTGGAGAAGCGCAACTGCACTTCTTCGACTCGGAACAGACGACTACTGGCGACGATTTCGCGGGCAAGCACGGTGGGTTTCTGGCGCATGACAGGCTCCTTGGCGTAGACGGGGTACTATACCGCGGGTTTTCCGAAAGTCGTCGTCGGATAGCCACCGCGACTTTTTCAATGCCGAGGACCTTTATGCCTTCTTTGCCATGGCGCGATATCGACACCGTTTTGCTGGATATGGACGGAACGCTGCTGGATCTGCATTTCGATAACCATTTCTGGCTGGAGCATTTGCCCCAGCGCTATGCGCAGCTGCACGGCGTGAGCCTGAGCCTGGCAAAGATGGAACTCATGCCACTGTTCGAAAAGAACGCTGGAACGCTGAACTGGTATTGCACCGATTTCTGGAGTGCGGAACTCAAGCTGTCGGTGAAGGACCTGAAGGCCGAAATTGCCCATCTGATCGCGTTACGGCCCGACGCGGAGACCTTTCTGGCGGCCATCAATCAGGCCGGCAAACGCGTGATCATGATCACTAACGCCCATCGCGACTCGCTGTCGCTGAAAATGGAGCGTCTGCAACTGGCGCCCTGGTTCGAGCGCCTGATCAGTTCTCACGATTACGGTTTCCCCAAGGAGAACCCGCAGTTCTGGGACGCGCTGCACGCCGACATCAACTTCGATCCGGCGCGCAGCCTGTTCATCGATGACACCCTGCCGATCCTGCGCAGCGCGGGACGCTATGGCGTCAAACACCTGCTGGCGGTCCGGGAACCCGACAGCCGCAAGGGGCCGAAGGACACCGAGGAATTCGCGGCGGTAGAGGATTACCGCCAGCTGATTCAGGGTTTGTAAGGCGCGGCGCATTGCGGGGGTAACGCTGCTCGCGCGCAACTGACGCAGCTGGCGGCAATCAGCACCCCATGCGACATCCTGCCGCGCTAGAATCGCCGGGCCAGCCCTGTGCCTTGCGGAGTGACAATGGACATCAAACAGCTGAAATTCCTGATCGCCCTCGACGAAACCCGTCACTTCGGACAGGCCGCCGCACGTTGCCACATCACTCAGCCAACCCTGTCCATGCGGCTGCGCAGCCTTGAGGAAGAACTGGACTTGCCGCTGGTCAACCGGGGGCAGCGCTTCGAAGGGTTTACCGCGCCGGGCGAACGCGTGCTGGCGTGGGCCCGCACTGTATTGGCAGCCTACGACGGCTTGCAGGCTGAAGCCGCTGCCTGTCGAGGTCATCTGGTCGGCACATTGCGGTTGGGCGTGGTGCCGCTGTCCAACTTCGATCCATTGCCACTCTTGCAACGCCTGCACAGCACTCATCCGAACATGCGCTTCGAGCTGTCGGCGCTCAGTTCCGAGCAGATTCTGGACCAGCTCGCGAGCAACCGTCTGGACTTGGGCGTTTCCTATCTGGACCGTCTCGATACCGAGCGCTTCGACTCGCTGGAGCTGGCAGAAACACGCATGGGACTGATGTACGACCAGCGCTATTTCAGCTTCGGCGAAGAGCCGCTGAGTTGGGAAAGCCTCATCGAGTTGCCGCTGGGCATGCTCACCAGCGGCATGCATTTTCGCCAGTCGATCGATCATAATTTCCACAGCCGCGGCCTGCATCCGCAGCCCATCCTTCAGACCGACGCAGTGCATCAACTGCTGCAGGCGGTTCATGGCGGATTCTGTTGCGCAATCATGCCCCTGTATGGCGGCCTGGAAACGCTCACCGAGCACCTGCGGCTGCAGCCCATCGAACAGGCTCAGACGCTGGCCCGCCTGGGCCTGATCATGCGCCGCTCGGCGCCCCGCTCTGCGCTGGCCGAAGCCAGCTTTGCGCTGTACCAGAAAATGATCGAGCCTTCTTGATCGACGTCATCTATCGCGGCATCAGTACTAGCGATTAGACGTTATGCAAGCAGAGGCCTAGGCTTAGGGCTTGAATAATCTGCCGGTAATTCCTGATGCAAGCCAAGCACACGGAGACCACGGCGCCCGCAAAACAACTGCCCGCGCCCGCCGCAAGCCATTCGTACAGTTACTCCAATCTTGCCCACGACACCTGCGAGCCGAACGTGCTTGCCGAAGAGGTGGCGCTGGCTATTGCCTTCAACGGCATCAGTCAGGCGGTGATGCTGGTAACCCCGACTGATCTGGAAGACTTCATCGTCGGCTTCAGCATTGGCAGCGGCATCATCGAATCGGCAGACGAAATCTACGACATCAAGCTCGGCGGCTGCGGCTCTGCGCAAACAGCAGAAGTCGAGATCGCCAGCCGCGCATTCTGGTACCTGAAAACCCAGCGTCGACAGCTCGCTGGCACCAGCGGTTGTGGTCTGTGTGGCGTAGAGGCGGTGGAACAGGCGCTTCCCGAACTCAACGTGCTGCCCGGCGCGCCTTTGCCTCCGGCCCACTGGCTGGAAGGGCTGCGCGAACGCATGAGTGAATTTCAACCACTGGGCGAGCATTGCGGCGCGGTCCATGCGGCCATGTTCATGAACGATCAGGGCCAACTGTTGCTGGGGCGTGAAGACATCGGCCGCCACAACGCCCTCGACAAACTGATTGGCGCATTGATCCGTCAGAACATCCCGACCTCTGGCGGCCTGGCCGTGGTCACCAGCCGTTGCAGCCTGGAGCTCATTCAAAAAGTCTTGCGTGCCGGCATTCAGACCCTTGTCAGCCTGTCCTCGCCTACGGGCCTGGCGCTGCAATGGGCACGTCGTCACAACCTCAATCTGATCCATTTGCCTAAACACAGCGCGCCACGGGTTTATAGCCCTGCCTTGGAGAACAAAGCGTGAGCATGCACAAACAAGCCGACAAGACCCCAGTCCCACGCTATAAGCCCTACAAAGGTCCGGCCGGTGGATGGGGCGCACTTATCAGCGTTACCCAAGCCTGGCTGACCAGTGACAACGCGCTGAAAAACCTGCGCATGATGCTCAAGACCAACCAGAACGGCGGTTTCGACTGCCCGGGCTGCGCGTGGGGCGACTCGCCGGAAAGCGGCATGGTCAAGTTCTGCGAAAACGGCGCCAAGGCGGTTAACTGGGAGGCCACCAAGCGCCGTGTCGACCCGTCCTTCTTCGCGCGTTACAGCGTCAGCTCCCTGCTTGAGCAAAGCGATTACTGGCTGGAGTATCAGGGCCGTCTGACCGAGCCGATGGTCTACGACGCTGAATCCGACCGCTATAAGCCGATTGCCTGGGACGACGCGTTTGCGTTGATCGCCAAGCACCTGAACAACCTGCCCAGCCCGAATATGGCCGAGTTCTATACCTCGGGTCGGGCCAGCAACGAAGCAGCGTATCTGTATCAGCTGTTCGTGCGCGCTTATGGCACCAACAACTTCCCCGACTGCTCGAACATGTGCCACGAAGCCAGTGGCGTGGCGCTGTCGCAAAGCGTGGGCGTCGGCAAAGGCACCGTGACCTTCGATGACTTCGAACACGCCGATGCCATTTTCGTCCTCGGCCAGAACCCGGGCACCAACCACCCGCGCATGCTTGAGCCGCTGCGTGAGGCGGTCAAGCGCGGTGCTCAGGTGGTCTGCGTGAACCCGCTCAAAGAGCGTGGCCTGGAGCGCTTCCAGCATCCGCAACACCCGATCGAGATGCTCAGCAACGGCTCCGAACCGACCAACACCGCTTACTTCCGCCCGGCGCTGGGCGGCGACATGGCGCTGCTGCGCGGCATGGCCAAATTCGTGCTGCAATGGGAGCGCGAGGCACAGGCGAACAATCAGCCGGCGATCTTCGACCACGCGTTCCTCAACGAACACACCAACGGTATTTCGGAGTATCTGGCCGCTATCGATGACACCACCTGGGAGTTCATCGTCGAGCAATCGGGCTTGCCGCTGGACGACATCGAGCGCGCAGCGCGCATGTACGTCAAAGGCAAGAACGTGATCATGTGCTGGGCGATGGGCATTACCCAGCATCGTCATTCGGTACCGACGATTCAGGAAGTCGCCAACCTGATGCTGCTGCGCGGCAACATCGGCAAGCCGGGCGCTGGCCTGTGCCCGGTACGCGGCCACAGTAACGTGCAGGGCGACCGCACCATGGGCATCAATGAGCGTCCGCCGGCGTTTTTCCTGGACGCACTGGAAAAACGCTTCCAGTTCAAAGTCCCTCGTGAAAATGGCCACAACGTCGTTGAAGCCATCCACGCCATGCTCGAAGGCCGCTCCAAGGTTTTCATCGGTCTGGGCGGCAACTTCGCTCAAGCGACGCCGGACAGCCCGCGCACGTTTGAAGCGTTGCGCAACTGCGACCTGACCGTGCAGATCAGCACCAAGCTGAACCGCAGCCATTTGATGCATGGCAAAGAGGCGCTGATTCTGCCGTGCTACGGCCGCACCGACATCGACATTCAGGCCGAAGGCCCGCAAGCGGTCACCGTTGAGGATTCGTTCAGCATGGTTCATGCCTCTAACGGCCAGCTCAAACCTCTGTCGCCGCACATGCGATCGGAACCGGCGATTCTGGCGGGCATCGCTAACGCCACACTGGGCAAGCAGCCGGTGGACTGGCTCTGGCTGGTCGCCGACTACAGCCGCATTCGCAACCTGATTGCGGAGACGATTCCGTCGTTCCAGGACTTCAACGAGAAGATCAAGAATCCGGGCGGCTTCTATCTGGGGAACGCTGCCGGTGCGCGTCGCTGGAATACGCCAAGTGCGCGCGCCAACTTCAAACCCAACGCGTTGCCGAACGATCTGCTGCACGAAAGCATTCGGGGCACCGGTATCGTGCCTGACCTGATCATGCAGTCAATGCGCTCGCACGATCAGTACAACACGACGATTTATGGCCTGGATGACCGCTATCGTGGCGTGAAAGGTCAACGCGACGTGATGTTCCTCAACGAGGCGGACATCATCCGTCTGGGTTTCGTGCCGGGCCAGAAGGCCGATATCGTGTCGATCTGGGGTGATGAGGTGGAACGTCGGGTCAAGGGTTTCACGCTCTTGCCGTTCGACATTCCGGCTGGCCAGGCCGCAGCGTATTACCCCGAAGTGAACCCGCTGGTGCCACTGGAAAGCGTCGGCGACGGCAGCCACACTCCGACGTCGAAATTCGTGGCGATCAAGCTGGAGCGACACAGCGAAGTGGCCCGGATCATCTGACCGGCCTTCGGAGCGTCAGACGCCCACCGCGTGCACCGGCCTTGCTGCCGGTGCCCGGCAGCAGCGCGATTGCGTGCAGCTCCAGAATCCGTCTGATGCCCGCTGGCATTGCTTTTAACTCTGCCGAAGGCGCGGGAGCGTCGCTTGCCCGCGATCGGCTGCGCAGCAGTCTTATAACCCGGCCACAAAAAAGGCCCGAATCGCATGATTCGGGCCTGTGTGAAGTAGCGTAGGACTGAAATAAATACACTAAGTTCCCGCCTAAAAACAATAACTTAGGGATTTGTATACACGTCGTGCTATTCGTCGGATTTCGATTGTGACATTTTCTTCATGATTGCAGGATCGCCTCGTCTTCCCTACGAGCATTCATACATGAAGTATTCCTCGATTCTGTTGTTGTCTCTCTCCCTGGCCACTGGTTTCGCCTGCGCAGGCGATAACGTGACGGCCGGCGTGGGCGGCGCATTGGGTGGGGTACTCGGTTCAGTTGTCGGCCAACAGATTGGTGGCAGCACAGGTTCGGCAATTGGCGCAGGCCTGGGCGGCGCGGCCGGTGGCGCAGTAGGCGCAAACCGACGCAACCGCACTGAAGCGGCCATCGGCGGCGGTCTTGGCGCTGCAGGCGGCAACGTTATCGGTCGCAGCGTCGGTGGCAGCACTGGCAGCTTGATCGGTGCAGCAGCAGGCGGCGGCGCGGGCGGCGCTTTGGGTAACTACATGGGCGACGAAAGCCGTCACGACGATGATCGCCGCCGTGGCTACCGTGGCGACCGCCACGATTACCATCACGGCCGCGGCCACGCCTATGGTCACCGCAAACATGGTCGCGACTGGCGTCACCGCTGACCCGCGTCGCACCACCTGCTTCACAACCGGCCGCCGAACTCGCGGCCGGTTTTCATTTCAGGCCAGCAATTGCTCCAGCGCCAGGCGCAGGCTCGCCGGAATCGGCACCGGCTGATTCGAAGCACGATCCACAAACACATGCACGAAGCGTCCCGCTGCCCGAGCCTCCTCTTCCCCGGCTTTGAAGACGGCCAGCTCGTATTGCACCGAGCTGTTGCCCAACTTGCCCACACGCAGACCTATTTCGATCCTGTCGGGATAGGCAATGGACGCAAAATAGTCGCAGGACGAGCTCACCACGAAACCCACTACCTCGCCGTCATGAATGTCCAGGCCGCCGCGCTCGATGAGATAGCTGTTCACCGCACTGTCGAAAAAGCTGTAGTACGTGACGTTGTTCACGTGGCCGTAGATGTCGTTGTCGTGCCAGCGCGTGGTAATTGGCTGAAAGTGCCGGTAATCGGCGCGTTGCGGGGTATCACTCATAGTGGTCCTCTTCGGCTTCAAGAAGTGGCTGGCAGGTTGGCGCGCTGAACACAGGCTGTGCTGATCAAACCTCGATCCTTGACCTGATCCAGTCGCGTACCGCTGCATAGGGATGATCTTCAAGGACAGCGAACCCTGCGATGTTCCTTGCTTTGAGTCGTGTGAACAACGGCACGCTGATTCCGCACAGGAATCGCGTCAGGCATTCAGCGCTTGGGTCATGGCCTCTCGCTTCAAGATGCCTGGCGACGAACTCGCCACAAACGTCAGCAAAGTCATACTGATCCAGAGGCGTAAGCGGCGGTGGCTCCGGCAGACGTGCGACATGCCCGGCACACACGGAGCAATGCCCGCAACGCGTCGGTGCTCGGGCATCGCCAAAATACTGCGCCAGCCGATGGCTCAGGCAATCCTCGCTGGCAAACAGATCAAGCATGGCGTGAATGCGAGCAATCTCGGTGCTTTCGTGGTGCACGAAATAATCATGCAGCTCTTCGCTCAATGCCCCTGCATCGAAGTCCGCGGCGAGCAAGCTGTAAACCTCCGTCATCTGCTTGCTTTCCAACTCGATCCAGCCTTTTTCCTGAAAGAAATCCAGCGCGGTCACCACGCGCCCGCGCTCGGCCTGATGCTGCTGGTACATCGCATCGAAATTAACCGTCGCCCAAGTGCGGGCGCGGCTCGACGTTTCGACAATCGCTGCCACAAACTGCTGACGCTCACCTTGAAAACGCCGCACGAGGTCTTGGCGTTCGATCAGGTATTTGAAACGATATTCGGCAAAATATGAGTAACGCGGCGCGATGATGCCGCGCAACTCAAGCTGCACGAGCAGCGTCTTCAGAGGTAACTGACGAATGTTGCTCGCGTCCGACAGGGGCGTCAGCAGAAACTCCCATTGACCATCGTTGCGCGCACTCTGCAAATCCTCGAGCACGTGCTGGATGCCTTCACGCTCTGGCGTATCGCCGTACACAAAGTTTTCCAGCACATTAAGGCTGTCGCGGTTAGCGAGCACCAGACACTGTGACCCCGCGCCATCACGCCCTGCCCGGCCAATCTCCTGGCTGTAATTCTCGATGGACTTGGGCAGGTCGAAATGCACGACGTTACGAATGTCGCTTTTGTCGATGCCCATGCCGAACGCGATGGTCGCAACGATGCAATTGAGCCGTCCCTCCATGAACTGTCGCTGGATCGCCTCGCGTTTATCGTGCGGCAGACCGGCGTGATAGGCCTGCGCCGGAACACCGCTCTCGGCCAGATGCGCGGCCACGAATTCGGCGGTCTTTTGCAGCGTTACATAAACGATGCTCGGCTGCCCCGCTCGCTCTGTGAACCACTGAACCAGCCGCCGGCGCTTGTCACGCCCGGCAATTGGCTCGACCCACAGATGAAGATTCGGCCGATAAAAGCCGGTGGTGACGACGTCGTCTGGGGCGATGGCGAATTTGCTTTGCATGTCGGCAATGACATGAGGCGTCGCTGTCGCCGTAAGCAGCAGTGCTTGTGGGATGTTGAACTCGCGCTGGTAGTCCGGAAGCTTCAGATAGTCAGGACGGAAATTGTGGCCCCACTCGGAAATACAGTGCGCCTCATCCACCACCAGCAACGAAATCGGCACCTGCGCAATGAAATGCCGAAAGCGCTCATTCTTCAGGCGCTCCACCGAGATCATCAGAATCTTCAACTCGCCGGAGCGTGCACGAGCCATGACATCCGCCACCTCGTCTCGACTCTGCGCCGAATCGATACTGGCAGCCGCAATGCCGTGGCGTTGAAGAAAGGCCAATTGATCCTGAATCAACGCCAGCAATGGCGATACGACCAGTGTGAGATGCGGCAGCAACAGCGCCGGCAATTGATAGCACAGGGACTTGCCAGAGCCCGTGGGAAAAATCGCTGCCGCCGAACGCCCCGCCAAAACCGCGCTGATGGCGGCCTCTTGTCCGTCACGAAACTGCCGATAACCGAAAACCTGCTCAAGGGTTTGATGCATGTGCTGCCACTCCATTGACCGTCGCAAGGGGATGAACGTTAGCGCGATGGGCCCGGGCGCAATACACCTGAACCGTTACAGAAATGTCGAACAGCATACATCCCTGATACGACGTCGATACGCAGTGCTGGCAAAACACAATCGCGGCTATTAATCTCGCCGCAATCAACATCCGTATTACCAGTCGTTCGCACGTGTAGGCCCAGTTACCGGCCCACGTCAGACGACTCGCCAAGGAGAGGCAATGCAAGCCAAGCCAAAGCCCGAAGATGACGGGCTCGTCATGCAGCGTCTGAAACCGGACCATTTCGATGTCGTCCTGGGTTCTCACCCAGCAAAACGAAAGGTCGCACCTGCCACCGGTAACTGGCCGCTCAGCAGTATTCTGATCTGTCTGGCATTGCTGGTGGCAATCATCTTTCTGATCTTTCAGATGTTTCACACATCCAGGCCTGCTGCAGTGGTTGTTGCCGGGCCTCTGAAACCGGAAATAGTCGCCGAGCCAGCGCAAACGATGCCAACGCCGCAAGTGCGCACCGTCGAGCAGGTCGTCTACGTCGCGCCCAAGGAGCAAACGCAAGAAACACCACCGGCACGCTCGCTGAATAACTGCCTGAAAGACGGCAACGTCATTGACCGCGACGTCATTAATTGTCGATTCGGTGAAACGCAGCAAACCACTGATTACAACGCGCCGCGCGCCAGAGGCATGGTCTCGGAGCAATACCTGGCGCAGTACAAAGCCGGCGCGACAAAGCCCAAATCCGACTCAGGCCGTCGTTACGAAGTCGCAGGCGTCTTCATCCGAGAAATCGATGGTCGCAACCGCTACGAAGCGCGCTACCGCATCTACAACAACCACATCGAAACCAGCAGCGTCTGCATGAATTTCATGACAGACAGCGCCGAATACCGTGAATGCCGCCGCGCGGCGGTGCCCTACTTCAAGGACATGTGCAGCGACTGGACCAAACGAGTGGCGAAGGACAAAAACGAGAAGAACAAACTGGCGCAAGAGCAATATTGCGAGGCAACCCGCGCCTATCAGCCGTGATCCGGGCGCCGAGCAGCCCCCATTTGCACTGAAGACATGCAACGCGCGCACCTCACCCTGGGCGCTGGATTGCCGAATCTGCGAAGAAGATTTTGCGCGCTCGCGTCGACAAAAACTGATTCTGATGGTCATACCTTCCGCCAGGCAGAGGCTTTCAACGCCGCTCACTTCAGGAAACCGTCATGACCCGCACTTGCTACCTGCCGTTAGTCCTCACAGCCCTGATCGCAACGCTCACCGGATGCGGCGATAAGGAAGCTGGAAAAACCACGAGTGCCTCCGGCGCGGCGCGCGGTCTGGAAAAGTCGATGACGGTGGATGTCAGCGGGGCGCTCAATCTGCATTACGAAGCCAAAGGCGACCAGGTCGGCGTAGGATTTCTGCCCGGCAAGTTGCCCGGTTCGAACTGGCTGACCTTGAGTGCAGACCAGGAAGCAGAAGGCGATCGCAACGAGGTCAGCATCGGACCGATTCTCGGGTTCTCCTTCGACAATCCGGATCAGGAGAAGCAAGCGATCATGTTTCAGGGCGGTCGCGTGGAAGTTGCCCACGACGAAAACAGCGCGTCCTACGACACTGGCTCCTATTACCAGTACTTCGATACCGACAAGAGCGGCGCGAACAGCAACGTACGACTGGACTTCAGCAAAATAGAAAAGCTGGAATCCTCAAACACATTGCTGGAGCGCTACCGCCTCGTCGGCACTTTCCAATTCAACGCCGCGCTTTCACCTGAGCAACCCAACGACGAATGCACGCGAGAGTCCGCCGCCTACGCCGCCGAGCACGGCGAACGCCACCCGGGCTTCGACGCCAAACTGTGCAACGCCAAAAGCGTTGTGGCCAAGGGCAGCTTTGACATCACCCAGGATTTCCCGGTTACGGCCAAGGCGGGGTGAGTAACGAGGTCCGGAAATCCTCTTCCGATCGGATTTTCGGAACCCTCCTACATCAGGCGTGGCCGAATCGGGCCGTGCAAAATGATTCATCGTAATAGGATCTCAGACCAGGCATACGTTACGTGCGACCTAGCGCAAAGCGATCTAGACCGGGCCTTATTACGATGAAATTGCTTGAGACACTTCCCTCCGATGAACACACAACGAACTTGCTGACGCTACTGGTCGGTCACATTGGTGCGCTGGGCTATGAAAAACTCTTTTTGAGCACATCCATCAATCATGATCTGGGATGCGATGGCGACGATGCAGCGGAGCTGATGGCAGAACTCGGCGAGCTGTTTACGATCAAGTTCGAGGATTACGACGCGTATCGATACTTCAAACCAGAAGGGTATGACCTGCTGAAGTGGCTTCGCAAAGCTGACCGGCATGGAAACATCCCTTTGACTTTCGCAATGCTACGTCACGCCATTGTGCAGGGACGCTGGGTGACGAAGGAAATCGAGGCTCTGGGGCGAAGAGCTAGCGATCATTCGCATGATAAAAACAGAATTATTAGACGCCCATCACAAAGCCCGCCACTGTAAGTGGCGGACCTAATGACCTTTAATAAGCTACTATCACCACCGCAAACAAGACCATCGTCAGCACAGCCTCACGCCTGGAAAGGCACCGCACAATGACTATCTGCACACCAAGCCATAACGTCACCACAATACCTCTCAAAACCGACCGACTGCCCGAGCCATTCTCTATGAATGCTGAAGACTGAGAGTCAAACTGACCGTGATCCATCCAACCATATTTAGATCCATAGAACGCGGCATAGATGAGCAAGAAAGCAGAATAGATAGCAATCAAAAAAACGCGAAAAAACACTTTTCTTTTATTCATAGCATTCACATAACAAGCCGATTGAAGCGCGACCAATTCTTTACAATAAAATCACCATACCGGGTGTTCTGTTTTATCTTATCCAGAGGCAGTTCCATACCTCGGTTGTAGCGAGCTCCGATGACTCGAACCTCCTCAAGCCAATCAAGGTATAATTATCGTGATCGGCAAGCATCCGCAAATGCCTCGCAGCGATTTCAATATTGTAGACATCACGCTCAAGACAACTAGACAAAGTGCGCAACTGGCTTACACTCATCTCTTCCGGCTTTAGGCCTATCGTGTGAGCCGCCGTTCGCAGCTGTATACTGACCCACCCGAAGCTGGTTTTAGACGGCGGACTGGTTATCACTGTCGGCAAATTTCCGAAATGATCAAAGACCCGCACTTCAAAAGCGACTCTATCAACAAAATTGGGATCTCCGCCCGTCTCGATCCAGCAAACCCCTGCGAGGAGTTGGATCGGTATCGCGTGCCTGATCGCTGCTTCTTTAATAATCTGTTTATTATGAGATACCCACGCGTCTTTAAAATTCTGTATGTAGCTCAGGCCACCGCCGAAGGAGTCCGGTAGCATCTTCCATCTGAGCACATCAAGCAGTCCCCACGTTGGGCTATCGTTGGTAAGGGTATCGCAAAACTCGTCCATCTATAGTCATCCTTGATGTAGGTTTCTGATATCACAGCATACCATGAAGATACTTTATTAATTATCTGTCGTTCCAAAAACATTAATTTCGACAATACTCAAACAGTCTTAAATTATACGGCCATAGTCATAGCACTGCTCATATTGAACATCGCTAAACATGCGCGTTTAATTTCTTACATTTTTAACGCATAAAAAAACCGCCCCGAAGGGCGGTTTCTGTTCGGCGTAAACCGATCTTACAGCTTCGGACCCGCTGCCTTGATCGCGTCGCTCACTTCGAACTTCTTGAAGTTCTCGATGAACAGACCGGCCAGTGCTTTGGCCGCTTCGTCGTAGGCCGCTTTGTCAGCCCAGGTGTTGCGTGGGTTGAGCAGTGCGGTGTCGACGCCGGGTACTGACTTCGGCACGTCCAGGTTGACGGTGTCCAGGTGCTCGGTTTCTGCACCGATCAGCGCGCCGCTCTGGATGGCCGCGATGACACCCCGCGTGGTCGGGATGTTGAAGCGTTTGCCGACGCCGTAGCCGCCGCCGGTCCAGCCGGTGTTGACCAGGTAAACCTTGGAGCCGAAGCCGCGGATGCGCTTGATCAGCAGTTCAGCGTATTCGCCGGCAGGGCGCGGGAAGAACGGTGCGCCGAAGCAGGTGGAGAACGTGGACTTGATGCCAGCGCCGGAACCCATTTCGGTGGAGCCGACCAGCGCGGTGTAACCGGACAGGAAGTGATAAGCCGCCTGTTCTTCGCTGAGGATCGAGACTGGCGGCAGAACGCCGGTCAGGTCGCAGGTCAGGAAGATCACGGCATTCGGCTCGCCGCCCAGGTTCTTCTCTGAACGCTTCTCGACGTGCTCCAGCGGGTAGGCGGCGCGGCTGTTCTGAGTCAGGCTGCTGTCGGCGTAGTCAGCGTGGCCAGCGGCATCCAGAACGACGTTTTCCAGCACTGCGCCGTGCTTGATGGCTTTCCAGATGACAGGTTCGTTCTTCTCGGACAGGTCGATGCACTTGGCATAGCAACCGCCTTCGATGTTGAACACAACACCTTCGCCCCAGCCGTGTTCATCGTCACCGATCAGGTAACGGCTCTCGTCTGCGGACAACGTGGTCTTGCCTGTGCCGGACAGACCGAAGAACAGCGTGACATCGCCCTCCTCGCCAATGTTGGCCGCGCAGTGCATAGGCAGTACGTCGGCGGCCGGCAGCAGGAAGTTCTGCACCGAGAACATCGCTTTTTTCATCTCGCCGGCATAACGCATGCCTGCGATCAGAACCTTCTTCTGGGCGAAGTTGATGATGACGCAACCATCGGAGTTGGTGCCGTCACGCTCTGGCACGCATTCGAAGTTGGCAACGTTCAGCACTTGCCACTCTTGACGACCGGCAGGATTGTACTGAGCCGGGTTGATGAACAGGCAACGGCCAAACAGGTTCTGCCAGGCAGTCTGAGTGGTCATCTTGACCGCCAGGTAGTGGTCGGCCGCCGCGCCTACGTGGACGTGGGAAACGAAGTGTTCCTGAGCATTGTTGAACGCTTCGACACGTGCCCATAAGGCATCGAATTTATCAGCAGGGAATTTGCGGTTGATCGGGCCCCAGGCGATTGCAGCCGTGGTGCTCGGCTCATCGACGATGAAACGGTCAACTGGCGAACGACCAGTGCGGTGGCCGGTTTCGACGACGAGCGCGCCGGTATCGGACAGTACGCCTTCTTCGCGTTTGAGGGCTTCTTTAACCAGTTCGTCGACACTGAGATCGGTGTAAACGGCATTGTTGGCTTGCGTCATGAGATTCCCCGTCGGCCCGCTGGCCGAGTGCTCCAAACGTTTTGTAGTAGAAAAACCCAAACTACTACAGCTAAAAAGTGGGCCGGATTATGCCAGAAAAGCCCAGAAAAGGTAGGGCCCTCCTGTCAGAACTACATAATGAAGAACCAAGCCGGCCGGGCGGAAACCATTCAGCCCGACATCGGCACTACATCAATGGCGGGTATCTGAAGGAGTATCGACTCCGCCCCCTGCAAACAGCTGCGCGACATCGGTTGCATCGAAAAGGTAGCGCTGATTGCAGAACTGGCAATCGATCTCAACGGTGCCGTTATGTTCGATTACCAATTGCTGTGCATCTTCCAGACCAAGACTGACCAGCGCATTGGCAGAACGTTCGCGCGAGCAGCTGCAACGGAATACTAAAGGCTGCACATCGAACATGCGCACAGGGTCTTCATGGAACAGCCGATGCAGCACGGTTTCGTTGTTCAGACTCAGCAATTCCTCGGCCGTGAGCGTGTCGACGAGGGTGTTGACGTGCTGCCAGCTGGCTTCGCGCTCCTCGGCATCGGTGAGACGTGCAGGCGGAAGCTGTTGAAGCAGCAGGCCACGTGCGCGCTTGCCGTCAGCTTTGATCCAGAAGCGCGTAGGCAATTGCTCGGACATAACGAAGTATTCGGACAGGCAGGCCGACAGGTCGACGCCATCCAGCCCGACGATGCCTTGGTAGCGCTTACCCTGACGCGGATCGATGGTCATCGTGAGGTCGCCGTCGGGCATCAGCTCTTTGAGCGTGGCGTCCGGCGTGATCAGGCTCTCGTCGTAGCGGGCGATGCCACGGATCTCACGCTCGCTGGAGCACTCGACCATTAACAGGGAAACCGGCCCGAGAGAGCGCGCTTGAAGCACCAGCAATCCGTCGAATTTCAGCGTACCGACCAACAGGGCCGCGGCGGCGAGCATCTCGCCGAGCAACTGCGCGACCGGCTCAGGGTAAGGATGCTTGGCAAGCACCTCGGCGTAGCTGCGCTCGAGCGCGACCAGCTCACCGCGCACGTCGCTCTCGTCGAAGATGAAACGCTGGGTGTAATCGATATCCGGGAAATCATGCATAGAAATAGGTATCTGAAGTGATGACAAGTTGATGACAAACGCCTATAAAACGCGGTTTAGCACCGCTTGGTGCGTTGTCATGCCGATGGGGGCATTTTATGGACTATCCCGCGCTGTTCCAACCCAAGTGGAACGCCAAAAAATTCCTGCTGTGCAACCTGGTGGCCCTGGCGCTGCTTCTGGTCTGGGTATGGCCGACCGGGCATGCCGCTTTCACTCAATTCGATGAGTGGCTGTTTCATCTGCTCAACCGTCCGCTCGAGCAGAACAAAGTGTGGCTGTGGATCTGGACGATTGCCAGCATGCGCCCCTTCGATATCGTCGTCGGCCTGATCCTTCTGGCGTTGCTGATCAAAGGCGATTGGGTCTTCAAAGCAGTGCAGACGCGCGCCGCGCTGATCGGCTTTGTCCTGACGCTGATCCTGCTGCTGGTCATCCGGACGGTGTTTTCCAAAATTATCGATCACACGTCGCTTCAACACGACAGCGCCTCGATGGTCATTCCCGACGCGATCAAACTCAGCGATATATTCCCGACGCTGGAAGACAAGTGGGAGCTCAAAGACCGCTCCAGCCAGAGCTTTCCCGGCGACCACGCTTCGGTTTTGCTGATCTGGGCAATGTTCATGACCGCGTTCAGCCGCACTGTCGGTCAGCGCGTGATCATCTGGGTACTGGCGCTTGTGTTCATGATGCCGCGCCTTGTCGCGGGCGCACACTGGGGCCAGGACGACTACATCGGCGGCGTGATGATCGCGCTGCTCGCCTTGGCCTGGAGCTGCTACACCCCGTTCGTTGCCGCAGTCACCGGCTTCCTGCTGCGGATGACGGCACCTATCTTCAACGTCTTCGCCAAGGTGCCGCTGCTCAACTGCCTGAGCATCATGAAGCCCGGCGCGCGGGGATAAGCGTCTGCGGGAGCACGCGTGCACGATGCGTTTGAGCAGTCCGCCGGTGTCATGCGACTCGCAGCAAATCTGGACGCGCGCGCTCCGGCCAGGAACCCTCAGTCATCTCCGGATCGAAAGTGAAACAACTGACGGCGCTGCTTCTTGGTCGGCTTGCCGTCAGTGGTCACGCCTAGGCTGCCAGCCTTGCGCATCTGCGCCGCCTGCTCCCTTTTTGCAAGACTCTCAGGCGTTTCGCTGTATAGCAACTGGGCTTCCGGGGCGCCGCGCCGCACGATGGACAAGGCTTGAACCACGACGGTGCGCTCATCGAAGCCTGCGCGAATCTGCAGCTCGTCGCCGACGCGCGGCTCCTTGCCTGGCTTGCAGCGCTCGCCCCGGCAGTGCACTTTGCCACTCTCGATTGCGGCTTTCGCCAGCGCACGGGTCTTGAAGAACCGGGCTGCCCAGAGCCATTTGTCCAGACGAACTTTGTCGTCCTCGTCTGACTTTTGCGTCATCTGAATTCCTCAATCTGGTAATAGTCAGAACTGTACTACGTCACGCGGGGCACGCAGTTCTACGAGCCCTCGTTTAAACTGCCTGCCAACATAAATGGCGCCGACATTGGAGTACGCCGTGACAGATTTCCCAACGTCGTTGACCGGTGGCTGCAAGGGCTGCAAAGAAAGCCCTGAGCTGACCTTCGATTTCGATTTCGCATACCAGCCGATCGTCGATCTGCGGGACCAGTCGATTTTCGCGTACGAGGCGCTTGTGCGCGGAGTCGCCGGTGAGGGTGCGCACTCGGTGTTGAGCCAGGTCGACGACAGTAACCGCTATCGATTCGATCAATTGTGCCGGACCAGGGCAATTTCAACTGCCGCCAGGCTGGGCATGACCGAGCACTTGTCCATCAACTTCCTGCCCAATGCCGTCTATCGTCCGGAGCTGTGCATCCGCAGCACGCTGGAGGCCGCTCGCTTGCACAACTTCCCGCTTGACCGACTGATATTCGAGACGGTCGAAAGCGAGCACATGGACAGTCGTCATCTGACTCACATTCTGCGTGAATACCGCGAATTCGGTTTCAAGACGGCGATCGACGACTTCGGTGCCGGGCATTCGGGGCTGACATTGCTGGCGGACTTTCAACCTGATCTCATCAAACTGGACATGGCGCTGGTGCGCGATATCCATCGAGATCGCGTGCGTCAGGCTATCGTTCGCGGGGTTGTCACAATGTGTACGGAGTTGGGCGTTACAGTCGTCGCCGAAGGCATCGAGGAGGCCGGAGAACGAGACTTTCTGGCTGACTCCGGAATTTATCTGATGCAGGGCTACTGGTTCGCCAAACCTGCATTCAAGGCACTGGCGCAGATCGACCCTGGCGTCTGGCAGAACGCGTAAACGTACGGAACCGCTTTGAAGACATTCGACCATCTGACAGTCATCGGCCTTCGCGAATGGGTGGCGCTGCCCAATTTAGGGGTAGCTGGTCTGCGCGCGAAAATCGACACCGGGGCGAGCACCTCCAGCCTGCACGCCACGGAAATCGAACCCTTCGAACGCGACGGCGAGAAATGGGTGCGTTTCAACGCACATCTGGGCACCGTGGTGCAATTGCGCCATCGACGCTGCGAAGCGCAACTGGTGGCGATGAAAACCATCAAAAGCTCCAACGGGCATGCTCAGGTGCGCTACGTGATCCGCACCACGCTGGCGCTGGGTGATCGGGTCTGGCCCGTGGAGTTCACCCTGGCTTGTCGCAAAGCCATGCGCTATCGGTTGCTGCTGGGTTCCAAAGCCTTGATTGACGGCCAGTTGGTGGTCAACCCGGGTATTACATATGTTCAGGACAAGCCGGTCTTCCCGGCTTCAAATTCCTCTGCCACAGGTGCTGCATGAAGATCGCTGTGCTTTCGCGAAACCCGCGTCTGTATTCAACCCGCCGACTGGTCGAAGCTGGCATCCAGCGCGGTCACGAGGTGGTGGTGATCGATACCCTGCGCGCCTATATGAACATCGCCAGTCATAAGCCGCAGATTCACTATCGAGGAAAACCACTGGAAGGCTTTGACGCGGTCATCCCGCGGATCGGCGCGTCCGTCACGTTCTACGGCTGCGCGGTGTTGCGCCAGTTCGAAATGATGGGTGTGTTCCCCCTCAACGAATCGGTCGCCATTGCCCGCTCCCGCGACAAGCTGCGTTCGCTGCAGCTGTTGTCACGTCGGGGGATCGGTCTGCCGGTGACCGGCTTCGCACACTCGCCTGACGACATCCCGGACCTCATCCAGATGGTCAATGGCGCCCCGTTGGTCATCAAGGTGCTCGAAGGCACTCAGGGCATTGGTGTGGTGCTGTGTGAAACGGCGACGGCAGCGGAATCGGTGATTGAGGCCTTCATGGGCCTCAAGCAGGACATCATGGTTCAGGAATACATCAAGGAAGCAGGCGGCGCTGACATCCGCTGTTTCGTGGTGGGTGACAAGGTCATCGCCTCAATGATGCGCCAGGCCAAGCCCGGTGAATTCCGCTCCAACCTGCACCGCGGCGGAACCGCCAGCCTCATCAAAATCACGCCCGAAGAGCGAATGACGGCCATCCGGGCTGCCAAGGTCATGGGGCTGAGCGTTGCCGGCGTGGATATCCTGCGCTCCAACCACGGCCCACTGGTGATGGAAGTGAACTCTTCGCCGGGACTGGAAGGTATTGAAGCGACAACCGGCAAGGACGTCGCCGGGATGATCATTCAGTACATCGAAAAGAACGGCGGGCCGCACATGACCCGAACCAAGGGCAAAGGCTGACGGAACGCCCGCCAATGGGACCAGCCGCGGGCTCGCACTCGCGGCGAATCAGCCTTTACGCTCTTTGAGCAGGCTCGCCGCTTCGAAGCCTGCGAACTCAGCGCGACGGCATGAGATCAGTCTGCGTCCCTGGGCAACATCAAGCCCAGTGGCAATCGAACGCGCGCTTCCAGTCCGCCACCGGAGCGATTGCGCAGTTCGACATTGCCACCGTGCATCGCCGCGATACGCTTGACGATCGCAAGCCCCAATCCTGTGCCCTTGCCGCTTCGGGCGCGATCGCCCCGGATGAACGGGTTGAAAATGCCTTCCAGCTCCGAAGGATCAATGCCCATCCCGCGATCCAGTACGCTCAGCACCACGTAGGGCGCCCCGCTGTCACCTGACACATACGCCGCGACCTCAACACCATCGCCCGCATGATGCATGGCGTTACCGATGAGGTTATTGAGCAAGCGCTTCATCGAGACCCGCCGCAGCGGAAACGGAGGGATAGACTCCAGACACAGTCGCACCTGCTCAACGGGGCTGTTGTAGGGCGCAACGACTTCATGCACCAGCTCGACCAGATTGACCTCTTCGACCTCCTCGTCGCGCCCATCCCGGATGAACGCCAGAAACTGATCGAGAATGGCATCCATGTCCTCGATGTCGCGAACCATGCCTTCCATGAATTCATTGTTGGCCGGCATCAGCTCCAGCGACAGACGCAGCCGTGTCAGCGGCGTACGCAGATCATGGGACACACCGGCGAGCATCAGCTCCCGTTCCTGACCGGCCTGTTCGACGTCTTCGGCCATCTGATTAAAGGCCCGGTAGACCTCGGTCATTTCGCTGGGTGTATCGCCGACAGGCAACCGGACGCTGCGCCCCTGTCCCAATTGACGCGCCGCGAAGACAAGACGTTTGAGCGGCTGATTGAGCTGGCTGACGAAGATCCAGGCCGATGCGGTGGACAGCAGCCCGATCGCCAGGAACCAGCCGAGCACGCTCCATATTTTCTGGCCGCGCAGCGGGTGCGGATACAGCGGCACCTTCAGCCAGCCATCGCCCAGACTCGGCGCGCGTACCCACAGCGCGGGTGGAGCATGCACGCGCAACCGTACTTCCGTATCAGCGCCAAGCTCGGCCTGCATCTGACGCTGATAGATTTCCGAATAGGGCCAGTGCTGCTCGCCTTCCGGGACGCCACCGCCGACCACGCGGATCAGGCCCGCCGCATCTGCGATGGTCTGCCGGTCGCTTTCATCGGCCGCCCAGTAAGCCCGCAAAGTCAGCGCAACACCGTGGCTGTATTGACGATCCACGAGAACGTCTTCGTTCATCAGCAGATAGACCAGCGTCAGTGCTTTCGAAAACAGCACGACGATGAGCACCAGCCAGAGCGTGCGGGAGAAAAAACTTTGCGGGAACCAGAGCGGTGTCTTCATAACAGCAGCTACACACTTTGCAGGAGCGAGTTCAGGCTCGCGAAATTCGCGGAACACAAGAGACAGCAAAAACCAGTCACGACGATGTTCGCTGATGGCGAACACCGAGGTGACTGGCTAACGTTGCGGGCGTCGGACACCCGGCAATTGACTGTCGGACTTGCTGTTACTGCTTGTTGGCACCGTCTGGAACGAACACATAACCCACGCCCCATACGGTCTGGATATAGCGCGGCTTGGCGGCATCCACTTCGATCAGGCGGCGCAGACGAGAAATCTGTACGTCGATGGAGCGCTCCAGAGCGTCCCACTCGCGTCCGCGGGCCAGATTCATCAGCTTGTCGCGGGTCAGCGGCTCGCGCGCATGCATGACCAGCGCCTTGAGCACCGCGAATTCACCGGTGGTGAGCATGTGTACTTCGTCGCCACGTTTAAGCTCGCGGGTAGCCAGAGACAATTCATAATCGCCAAAGGTGACGGTTTCTTCTTCGCTGGCCGGTGCGCCAGGCACCGGGGCGGCCTGACGACGAAGCACGGCACGCACGCGGGCCATCAGTTCATCGGGGTTGAAAGGTTTGGCCAAGTAATCATCGGCGCCCAGCTCCAGACCCTTGATCCGGCTCAGCTCATCGCCCTTGGCGGTCAGCATGATGATGGGCACCTGATTGTTCGCGGCACGCAGACGGCGACAAGCGGACAAGCCGTCCTCGCCTGGCAGCATCAGGTCCAGCACCACGAGATGAAACACTTCGCGCGCCAGCAGACGGTCCATTTGCTCCACGTTGGGCACAGCGCGGGCGCGGTAGCCTTTGCTGTTGAAAAAGCGTTCTAACAGGCTGCTCAAGCCCGGGTCATCATCAACGATGAGGATTTTCTCGCCTTCAGCCGTTTGTGCAGTGCTGCTCATTGGAAGCTCCTTTGATCTCGGCGCGCATTATGGCGTAGCTGCTGCGATGCGCACCGTGTGCATTGTTAGCAGATTTTTCCTGAGTACACACTGGCGCTCTCCCTCGCTGCTGAGGGAGGGGATCGCCACCGTGCGATGCACTGATTCGGGCCATATGATCGGCTGATCCCCTAATCAGGGTTCGCTGGGTATAATGCGCCGCCCTCAAGGTCAGGCAGCACCCGCTCAAGGCGGTTCGCCAGCAGCTGGATTTTTTGCACACACATTTGCCAGGTGGTTTTATGGACAGTATCAACAGCCGCATCGCCGAAGAACTCGGCGTCCGCCCGCAACAGGTCGAAGCGGCCGTCGCGCTACTGGATGAAGGCTCTACCGTGCCTTTCATCGCTCGCTACCGTAAAGAAGTGACAGGCAGCCTCGATGACACGCAACTGCGTCATCTGGAAGAGCGCCTGCGTTATCTGCGCGAGCTCGATGAGCGCCGCATCAGCATCCTTGCCAGCATCGAGGAGCAAGGCAAGCTGACCCCCGAACTGGCTCGCGACATCAAGCTGGCCGACACCAAGACCCGCCTTGAAGACTTGTATCTGCCATACAAGCAGAAGCGCCGCACCAAAGGCCAGATCGCGCTGGAAGCCGGCCTTGGCGAACTCGCCGACGGTCTGTTCAACGATCCGAACCTGAACCCGGAAACCGAGGCGGCCCGTTTCGTCGACGCCGAAAAAGGTTTTGCCGACGTCAAGGCAGTGCTCGAAGGCGCCAAATACATCCTCATGGAGCGCTTCGCCGAAGACGCCACCCTTCTGGAGAAACTGCGCAGTTTCCTCAAGCAGGAGGCTGTGATCAGTGCCCGGGTGGTGACTGGCAAGGAAGAAGAAGGCGCCAAGTTCCGTGACTATTTCGAACACGACGAGCCGCTGAAGAGCATGCCGTCGCACCGCGCGCTGGCGATCTTCCGGGGCCGCAATGAAGGCGTGTTGAGCTCGGCGCTGAAAGTCGGCGAAGAGCTGCCGGGGGCGCTTCATCCCTGCGAAATGATGATCAGCGAGCGTTTTGGGCTGCAGAATCAGAACCGTCCTGCAGACAAGTGGCTCGCCGAAGTCGTGCGCTGGACCTGGAAGGTCAAGCTGTACTCGCATCTGGAAACCGACCTGCTGGGCGAACTGCGCGACGGCGCCGAGACCGAAGCGATCAACGTGTTCGCTCATAACCTGCACGATCTGCTTCTGGCCGCGCCTGCCGGACCTCGCGCCACACTGGGCCTGGACCCGGGCCTGCGTACCGGTTGCAAGGTCGCGGTGGTCGATGCGACAGGCAAATTGCTGGATCACGCCACGGTCTATCCGCACGTGCCGAAGAACCAGTGGGATCAGACCATCGCGGTACTGGCCGCGCTGTGCGCCAAACATTCGGTGGACCTGATCGCGATCGGCAACGGCACCGCCAGCCGCGAAACCGACAAACTGGCAGCGGAACTGATCAAAAAATACCCAGGCCTGAAGATGACCAAGGTCATGGTCTCCGAAGCTGGCGCGTCGGTGTATTCGGCGTCGGAACTGGCAGCCAAAGAATTCCCGGATCTGGACGTTTCGATCCGTGGCGCGGTGTCGATCGCTCGCCGCTTGCAGGATCCGCTCGCGGAGCTGGTGAAGATCGATCCGAAATCCATCGGTGTCGGCCAGTACCAGCACGACGTGTCGCAACTCAAGCTGGCGCGCGGCCTGGATGCGGTCGTAGAGGACTGCGTGAACGCCGTTGGCGTCGATGTGAATACTGCCTCTGTCGCCTTGCTGGCGCGGATTTCCGGCCTGAACACCACGCTGGCGCAGAACATCGTTTCGCACCGCGACGAGAACGGCGCGTTCAAAACCCGCGCCGCGCTGAAGAAAGTGGCGCGTCTGGGCGAAAAAACCTTCGAACAGGCCGCAGGATTCCTGCGCGTCATGAACGGCGACAACCCGCTGGATTCTTCTGCGGTTCACCCGGAAGCTTATCCACTGGTGCAGCGCATCGCGGCTGAAACCGACCGCGACATTCGTTCGCTGATCGGCGATGCAAGCTTCCTCAAGCGCCTTGATCCGAAGAAGTTCACCGACGAGACCTTTGGCCTGCCGACGGTGACCGACATTCTTCAGGAGCTCGAAAAGCCTGGCCGCGACCCGCGTCCCGAGTTCAAGACCGCCGAGTTCCAGGATGGCGTCGAAGATCTCAAGGACCTGCAACCGGGCATGATTCTGGAAGGTGTCGTGACCAACGTCACCAACTTCGGTGCATTTGTCGACATCGGCGTGCATCAGGACGGTCTGGTGCATATCTCCGCGCTTTCCGAGAAGTTCATCAAGGACCCGCGTGAAGCCGTGAAGGCCGGTGATGTGGTGAAGGTCAAGGTAATGGAAGTCGACATCGCGCGTAAGCGTGTAGGACTGTCGATGCGCATGAGCGACACGCCGGGTGAGAAAGTCGACGGCGCTCGGGGTGCTCGCCCTGGCGCAGCGCCTCGTCAGCAGCAGAGCAGCGCCCCGCGCAAGGAAACCGCGACAGCCGCCCCGGCCAATAACGCCATGGCTTCTCTGTTCGCCAACGCCAAGCAACTGAAGAAACGCTGATGGATATTCCAGACGAGCTGACCCAAAGCGCTTACTTCAAGACCCTTGGCTGCCGGGTGGTGCGACTGGACGAGGGCGTCGCGCAAGTCGCCCTGCCGCTGGAAGCGCACCTGCGCAATCGCGGCAACGTGATGCACGGTGGCGCGCTGTTCAGCCTGGTGGACATCACCATGGGGCTGGCCTGCTCCAGTTCCCACGGCTTCGATCAGCGCAGCGTGACCGTGGAATGCAAGATCAACTACGTGCGCGCCGTGTCCGAAGGCGAGGTCCTGTGCACCAGCACCGTGCTGCATGCCGGACGCCGCACGCTGGTGGTCGAGGCCGAGGTTCGCCAGGACGACAAGCTGGTCGCTAAAGCACAAGGCACGTTCGCGATCGTCTAGCTGTCCGATACCGATATGGGTTAATTTCGGCACTGTTCGACAGTGTCGAAATCAACTGCCTGTTTGACTGATGGCAGCCTATTGAATGACCAGGCGACAGGCGTCGGCGTTAGGGCTAAAAACGAGGCGAAAACGCCAGTTCCTTTCTTCACCCTTGTAGACCGCCATATCGCCCCCATATAGGGCCGACTGACGCGTGAAGGAATCCAACTTGAGCGAACTTCTCAACCGCCGCCTGGCTCTGCTTGGCGAGCACTCCAACCTCTCCCTTCTGGAGAAGTGCTTGCATGGTATCGAGCGCGAATGCCTGCGCGTTACAGGCGAAGGTCGTCTGGCCCAGACCCCGCACCCCGAAGCGCTCGGGTCTGCACTGACCAACGAACAGATCACCACGGATTATTCCGAGTCGCTGCTGGAGTTCATCACGCCTGCACTGACCAATCCCGCCGACACGCTGGACAGTCTCGAGAAAATCCATCGCTTTGCCTACAGCAAGCTGGGCAGCGAATACATCTGGAGCCCTTCGATGCCGTGCCCGCTGCCGGCCGAGGAAGACATCCCGATCGCCTATTACGGCACATCCAATATCGGCAAGCTCAAGTACGTGTACCGCCAGGGCCTGGCGCTGCGCTACGGCAAGACGATGCAATGCATTGCCGGAATTCACTACAATTTTTCCTTGCCTGAAGCGGTCTGGCCGCTGCTCAAGCACACCGCCAACTTCGAAGGCAGCGACCGAGATTTCCAGTCAGAAAGCTACATTGGTCTGATCCGCAACTTCCGTCGCTACAGCTGGCTGCTGATGTACCTGTTCGGCGCCTCGCCAGCGCTGGACGCCAGCTTCCTGCGCGGCCGCTCTCATCAGCTCGATCAATTCGACGCCGACACGCTGTATCTGCCGTACGCCACCAGTCTGCGCATGAGTGATCTGGGTTATCAGAGCAGCGCTCAAGCCGACCTGACGCCTTGCTACAACGATCTGCTGACTTACACCGACAGCCTGCGTCGCGCAGTTGCCACGCCTTACGCGCCCTATGTCGAGATCGGCACGCACAAGGACGGCGAGTGGATTCAGCTCAACACCAACGTGCTGCAGATCGAAAACGAGTACTACTCGACCATTCGCCCGAAGCGCGTGACCTACTCCGGCGAGCGTCCGATTCAGGCGCTGATGGCGCGCGGCGTGCAGTACGTGGAAGTTCGTTGCCTGGACATCAACCCGTTCCTGCCGGTCGGCATCGATCTGCAACAGTCGCGCTTCATCGATGCGTTCATCCTGTTTTGCGCGCTGCAGGAAAGCTCGCAACTGGCCGACTGCGAGTGCGGCAACGCCAGCACCAACTTCCTGACCGTGGTCAAAGAAGGTCGTCGGCCGGGGCTGCAGCTGAGCCGCAATACCGAGACCATCGACCTGAAGGAATGGGCCAATGAGTTGCTCGACAAGATTGCGCCGATCAGCCAATTGCTGGACAAGAGCCAAGGTATCGATGAACACGCCCGGTCATTGGACGCTCAGCGTGCCAAGGTCGCCGACCCGGCGCTGACGCCATCAGCGCAGGTGCTGGCCAGCATGACGGAGCACAAGGAGGGCTTTACGGCGTTCTCTCTGCGTCAGGCGCAGGCTCACGCCGAGTATTTCCGTAGCCGCCCTTTGAGCGCAGAGGAGCAAACCGGCTTCGAGACCAAAGCGCGGGAATCCCTGGCGCAACAGTCCGAGCTGGAACAGACCGAAGAACCGGTGGATTTCGACACCTTCGTCGGTGCTTATCAGGCGAGCATTCTGGCGATCAGTAACTGATCCGCACATGAATAAAAACGGCGCGCCTGAGGCGCGCCGTTTTTGTTTCTGAAGCGTCCGATCGACTGGAGTAGCACAGGCCTCACGATCTGCCGGGAGCTTAAATCGCCTTCTCGAAGATCTTCGAATTGCGCTGATAGTTGTACAGCGAGGCCCGCGCGCTGGGCAGGCGATCAACGCTGCTTGGTTCGAAGCCACGCTCGCGGAACCAGTGAGCGGTGCGCGTGGTGAGGACAAACAGGGTCTTGAGGCCCTGAGCCCGCGCGCGCTCCTCAATGCGTTCAAGCAGCTCATCGCCACGCCCGCCGTGGCGGTATTCAGGGTTCACGGCCAGGCACGCGAGTTCGCCCGCTTCAGAATCGGCAATCGGATACAGCGCTGCGCAGGCAATGATCAGCCCTTCACGCTCGACCACACTGAATTGCTCGATCTCGCGCTCAAGCACCTCACGCGAACGGCGCACCAGGATGCCCTGCTCCTCAAGCGGCGTGATCAGGTCGATCAGGCCGCCGACATCACCAATCGACGCCTCGCGCACCAGTTCGAACTGCTCCTGCGCCACCAGCGTACCGCCGCCGGCACGGGTGAACAGCTCGGACAGCAGTGCGCCGTCTTCGGCATAACTGACAATATGGCTGCGCGCCACGCCGCCGCGACAGGCCTGGGCGGCGGCGTCGAGCAGTTCGGCCTGATAATTGTTGCCCAGCCGCTGCAGATGCGCCGGGACTTGCTGCGGACGAAGCTCGCGCACCAGACGTCCCTGCTCGTCCAGCAAGCCTGACTCGGCGCCGAACAGCAGCAGCTTCTCTGCCCCAAGGTCGACAGCCGCACGCGTGGCGACGTCTTCGCAGGCGAGGTTAAAGATTTCACCGGTGGGCGAGTAACCGAGCGGTGACAGCAGCACGATGGAGCGCTCATCGAGCAGACGGTTGATGCCCTTGCGGTCGATCCGGCGCACTTCGCCGGTGTGCTGATAATCGACGCCTTCCAGCACGCCGATGGGCCGGGCGGTGACAAAGTTGCCTCCAGTCACGCGCAGACGCGAGCCTTGCATCGGCGAGGCCGCCATGTCCATCGACAGGCGCGCTTCGATGGCCACGCGCAGCGCGCCGACCGCATCGATCACGCACTCCAGTGTTGCCGCGTCAGTGACGCGCATGTCGCGATGAAAATGCGGCGTCAGCCCGCGTGCAGCCAGGCGGCTTTCAATCTGCGGGCGAGAGCCATGAACCAGCACCAGGCGAACGCCCAGACTGTGCAGCAACACGAGGTCGTGAACGATATTGCCGAAGTTGGGGTGTTCGACACCGTCGCCCGGAAGCATGACGATGAAGGTGCAGTCCCGGTGGGCATTGATGTAAGGAGACGCGTGGCGGAGCCAATTAACGTAATCGGGCATATCCGAAAAAGCCTGTAAGAAGATGGACGAAGGGTGAAACGCTCAAAACGGCGTGAGCTTTATCGTCGGAACAGGCATCGCAACACGCGTACTCTCCTTCTGGTGTGATTCTTAATAATGGCGCCGTCTCACTCGACAGCACTCAATGGGTATTCAGGCAGTAGTGTTCGATCAACTGACGTAGCAGACGCACTGTAGGCTGCAAACGTGACATTTCCAGATACTCGCCGGGCTGGTGCGCACAGGCGATATCTCCCGGCCCCAACACGATGGTTTCGCAACCAAGGCGCTGAAGATAAGGCGCTTCGGTGCCAAATGCCACTGCTTCGGCCGTATGACCCGTGAGACGCTCGGCAACCCGCACCAGTTCCGCGTCAGCGTTTTGCTCGAACGGCGCGACTTCTGAAAACAACGGCGCGTAGTCGATCTGCACCTGATGCAGCTCGGCCAGCGGCTGAAGCTTCAGGCGAATGGCAGCGCGGAGCATCTCGGGATCCATGCCCGGCAGCGGCCGCAGATCGAACTCCAGCGAGCACTGGCCGCAGATTCTGTTCGGGTTGTCGCCTCCGTGGATGCAACCGAAGTTCATGGTCGGTTGGGGCACGCTGAATTGCGGATTCCGGAATGTCTCCTGCCATTCGCGGCGCAACCCCTTGAGCTCGCCGATCGCGTCGTACATCGCTTCGAGCGCGCTGTGGCCCAGGCTCGGATCCGACGAATGGCCGCTTCGCCCGAGGATGTCGATGCGCTCCATCATCACGCCTTTGTGCAAGCGAATCGGCTTGAGCCCGGTCGGCTCGCCAATCACCGCTGCCCGCCCCAGCGGAGCGCCCGCTGCGGCAAGCGCCTTGGCGCCCGACATCGAGCTCTCCTCATCGCAGGTCGCCAGAATGATCAGCGGCTGCTTGAAAGGCTGATCGAGCAATGGCTGCAGCGCCTCGATCGCCAGCGCGAAAAACCCCTTCATGTCGCAACTGCCCAGCCCTACCCAACTGCCGTCCACTTCCGTCAGCTTCAAAGGATCGGTCTTCCACAGGGCGTCGTCATACGGAACAGTGTCGCTGTGACCAGACAGCACAAGGCCGCCAGGACCGGTGCCGTAGGTCGCCACCAGATTGAACTTGCCGAGGCTGACTTGCTGGATGTCACAAGCGAAACCCAGATCGCCGAGCCAGCCGGCAAGCAGATCGATGACCGGACGATTGGATTGATCCAGCGAGGGTTGCGTGCAACTCACCGACGGTGCAGCAATCAACGCTGCGAACTGCTCTTTCATGGACGGTAACGGCATAAGCGACTCCTCGGTGCGGATACGACACGCGGACCATGATAGGGTCATTGGCTTGCAGGAATAAACTGTCACGGTTGATGTCCTGTACACTGCACGACCCACGCAGCTGTGTCGATTCCGGCTGCGCCCAACGTTTATCAGCGATAGAGCGCCTGGATTCCCGGCCATGCAGAAAGAAACCGAAATCAAACTCCGCGTCAGCCGCGAAACCCTCATTGCCCTGCGCGAGCACCCGTTGCTGAAGAAGCGCAATAAAAGTGGCTGGGAGCGGCTTGAGCTGTTCAACCAGTATTTCGACACGCCTGAGCGTGAGCTGGCTCAGGCCAAAGTCGCGCTGCGCCTGCGTCGTGACGGCGACGCCATCATCCAGACGCTGAAAACACGCGGCCAAAGCGTTGCCGGGCTGTCCGAGCGTAACGAATACAACTGGGACGTTCCCAAAGCCAAACTGGACCTGAAGAAACTCGATGGCGATTGCTGGCCCGAGCAATTGGCCGATCTGGACAAGAAGACCATCAAACCTCTGTTCACGACTGACTTTGTCCGCGAAAAGGCGGAGATCGCATGGGGCCGTGGCAAGACCAAGGTCGTGATTGAAGCAGCGCTGGATCTGGGCAACGTCATCGTCGGCAAGCAGAAAGAAGAAATCTGTGAGCTGGAGCTGGAGCTGCGCGAAGGCGAACCCGCTGCCTTGCTCGAACTGGCCGCCGAGCTTGCCGAGAAACTGGCATTGATGCCGTGTGACATCAGCAAGGCAGAACGTGGGTATCGCCTGTTCGACGCCAGCAGTTATTCGATCAAACTGCCGACGCCGGAGCTCCACGCCGAGATGTCGGTGGACGATGCCTACAGCGCCTTGGCGTGGTTCCTCTTGGGCAGCAGCCAGCGTCTGGCGGAACAATACCGCTTCAATGGTCATTGGAGCCTGCTGCAGGAATGGGTCGAGGTGCTCGCCGAGTTGCGCGCATTGACCGGCAGCCTCGGTCAGGCCGCGCCTCGCGCGACGACTCACGACCTGCGCGCAGCCCTTGATGCGCTGCTCGAAGACTGGCGCACGCTGGTTCAGGCCGGTCAGGAAGACAGCGATGTTCGTGCTGCGGCTCATGAGCAGTTTATCGAGGAACTGGAAGACCCACGCTGGGGCCTGTTTTCGTTGACGACATCGCGCTGGTTGATGGAACGCAGCTGGACGGTCGAGCGCAACAACCGGGGTAACCGCCAGGGCCACGCGATGGTCAGCAGCTGGGTTCCGCGCTTCCTGGGTGACGAGGCGACCGCGTTGAATCTGGCGCGCTACCAGCAGCAGCCTGAAGACCTCGCCGAACAACTGCCGCGCATCGAACGCATACAGGTCTGGCTGCATTACGCCCGTCAGGCACTGGATCTGCCCGAGCTAGACCGTCTGTATGGCGAGCTGAACAAGCTGGAGCAACTGGCGCATCTGGATATCAGCGACGAAATCCTCGAAGCCCGCATTCAGCAGACCATCACCGTGCTGCAAAGCCGCGCGTGGAAGACACTGATGAAGTTGTAAGGCCCCTGTCAGCAGGACAGGCCTGATATTTCGGTAGGACCGGCTTTAGCCGGGAAGAGGCCGGTTTGACCACCACTAGTTTTATGGTGGGCCTACCGACGCCTTCCCGGCTAAAGCCGGTCATGCTCGATGTGCGCGACTCCCGACCTCCTAATCGACAGGCTCATCGCCGGCCCTGGTCGATGTGCATGGCTTCCTACCTCACGATCGGCAAGCTCGTTGTCGATTTGATCTCCGACAGGGCCACTGTGGAGTTCACTTCCTGAATCCCCGGCACCAGCGACAGCTTTTCGAAGAAGAATCGCTCATACGCCTCGATGTCCGGCGTGACGATGCGCAGCAGAAAGTCGACTGAGCCCATCAACACGTAACATTCCAGAACCTCCGGAAATCCGCGAATCGCCTCGGTGAACTCGGTGAAGTTCGACCGACCATGAGCGTTGAGTTTGACCTCCGCAAAAATCTGCGTGTTGAGCCCAATCTTCTTGCGATCCAGCAGCGTAACCTGCCGCCGGATCACCCCCTCATCCTTGAGCCGCTGAATCCTGCGCCAGCACGGCGATTGGGACAGCCCGACCTGCTCGGCAATCTGGGCACTGGAAAGCGAGGCGTCTTCCTGCAACAGAGCAAGAATCTTCCGATCGTATGCGTCCAGCTCGATTTGCATAATTTATTCCTGATTATCAACCATTGCGCATCAACAAGTCTTATCAAGCGTAATACAGCCGAAGTTGGATCAGAAATTTCTTTTCTGTCATGTAAAGATTTCTCCCACACCAATCGCTCGCCGCTGCTCCTGCGCAGCCGTCTTGAACCGGAGAGACCAGCATGCCGCATCTTGAAGCCGTCAACTGCCCCCCGCTCCGCCACGACGCCTGGTCCGTCGATAACGCCCTGTGCCTGTCGCGCTACCAGATCCTGGCCGAAGCCGAGCCCGACCTGATCTGCCGAGTGCTGAACCTGTTCGCGATGCAGTACCTGATTCCTCAGCAAGTCAGCGTTCTGCAACAGGAAGACATGTTGATGATCCAAGTGGAGGTCGGCGGGATGACGTGGCATCGCGCGCAAGTGATTGGCGAAAAAATGCGCAACCTGGTCAATGTCTGCTCAGTCGATCTGGAACCGATGGGCGATTTCAACGTCCTAACCGAGCCCGTCTCACTCGCTGTCGGTTGAGCGCGCCGAAAATATTGGCAACGCTTCGCTACCTGCAGGACGCAACAACTGGCACGCTTGGGACTACTCTTGCTTACCGAAGTAAGCCGTATCGTCCAAAGGAGCCCGCATGTCCGTCCTCGCCCCATCCTCCCAGGACCGCTGGCTGGACCTGAACGAACTGCTGCGCGACCTCGTCGCCCAAGGTTATCTGGACCAGGATAACGCCGACTTTGCGTTGAATCTGCGCCGAACCGCGCAGAACGTGCACACTCACCCGCTTGAATTCATCGGCGTCCAGCAATTCGACAATCTCAAGCGGCCGGGCAAGAAGCTCGATCTGGAAACCCTCACCGCCTGGCTCGCCGAACAGGCTGGCCAGCCTTACATGCGCATCGACCCGCTGAAGATCAACGTCGCGGCCGTGACGCCGTTGATGTCTTATGCCTTCGCCCAGCGGCACAAGATTCTGGCCGTCGCCGTTGATCGCGACGCCGTCACCATCGCCAGCGCGCAGCCCTACGTTAATGCGTGGGAAGCAGATCTGACTCACGTCCTGAAGATGCCGATCAAGCGTGTAGTCGCCAATCCGGTGGACGTGCAGAAACTGGCCGTCGAATTCTACCGGCTGGCGAAATCGGTGAGCGGCGCCAGCGCAAGTGATCAAAAAGTAAGCAATCTGGGCAACTTCGAGCAGTTGCTCAAGCTTGGTGCAAGCGATCAGGAGCCTGATGCGAATGACGCGCATATCGTCAATATCGTGGACTGGCTGTTCCAGTACGCTTATCAGCAGCGCGCCAGCGATATCCACATCGAGCCTCGTCGCGAGGCCGGCACCGTGCGGTTTCGCATCGACGGCGTGCTGCACAACGTTTATCAATTTCCGCCACAGGTGACGATGGCCGTCACCAGTCGCCTGAAAAGCCTTGGCCGGATGAACGTGGCCGAGAAGCGCAAGCCGCAGGACGGCCGGGTCAAGACCAAGACGCCCGATGGCGGCGAAGTGGAACTGCGCCTGTCCACGCTGCCGACCGCGTTCGGCGAGAAGATGGTGATGCGGATCTTCGACCCGGAGGTGCTGCTCAAGGACTTCGATCAGTTGGGCTTTTCCGGTGACGACCTGCGACGCTGGGAAGGCATGGTGCATCAGCCAAACGGCATCATTCTGGTAACCGGTCCCACCGGATCCGGCAAGACCACGACGCTGTACACCACGCTGAAAAAGCTGGCGACGTCGGAGGTGAACCTGTGCACCATCGAAGACCCGATTGAAATGGTCGAACCCGCGTTCAATCAGATGCAGGTGCAGCACAACATCGACCTCAACTTCGCCAGCGGCGTGCGCGCGTTGATGCGGCAAGATCCGGATATCATCATGATCGGCGAGATTCGCGACCTGGAGACAGCCGAAATGGCAATTCAGGCCGCACTTACTGGTCACCTTGTGCTGTCGACGCTGCACACCAACGATGCCCCCAGCGCAATCAGTCGTCTGCTGGAACTGGGCGTGCCGCACTATCTGCTCAAAGCGACGATTCTGGGCGTGATGGCGCAGCGTCTGGTGCGTACGTTGTGCCCGCACTGCAAAGCCCCTGTTGACATCAACGAGACCGACTGGCAAACCCTGACGCGGCCCTGGCAAGCGCCGGTGCCCACCGGAGCGCATCGCGCAGTGGGATGTGCGGAATGCCGGGACACCGGTTATCGAGGGCGCGCGGGCGTTTACGAAATCATGCTGATGTCCGACGCGGTGAAATCGCTGATCGCTGCCGATCTGGACCTGACGGCCCTGCGCCGACAAGGTTTCAAGGACGGGATGCGCAGTTTGCGGCTATCGGGCGCGCAGAAGGTCGCGGTCGGGCTCACGACGGTCGAGGAAGTCTTGCGCGTCACGCCGCAAAGCGAACAGCGCTGATCCAGCGTCGATGACCGGTCAGCGCACAACGTCCGCCATCGCATTGTCAGGCACAATTCGTTGCCTGACACGTCGCCATCGCGGACAAGCGCGCTCGCAGCTTACGGGCAGAGTCCGCCGATTAATCGGGCACTCCGAAATCCAGCACAACCTTCATGGCCTGCTGCTTGTCGCCCGCCAGCTCGAAAGCCTGCACGGCTTCGCCGAACGCAAGGGTGTGGGAAATCACCGGGGTCACGTCGATCAGTTTGCGGTTGAGCAGATCGACCGCCTGAGCGAACTCGGCATGAAAGCGGAAAGTGCCCCGCACATCGATCTCTTTGCCCACGACCAGATTCAATGGAATGGAAACATCGCCTCCCAAACCCACTGTGACGATAACGCCTCGCGGACGAACGCAGGTCAGGCCGTCGCGCAACGCCTGGGCGCTGCCGGAGGCCTCGAACATCACATCGAAATGGCCTTTCTCGGCGCTGTAGCGCGCCAGTGCCTGGGGCTCGTCGCGCAGATTATGCGTCTCGCTGGCGCCCATCCGTCGGGCGCATTCCAAAGCGCTGTCGCTCAGATCCGCCGCGACGATCTGCGACGCACCCGCTGCCTGCAAGCTGCCAATCAGCAGATTGCCGATCGGACCGCACCCGGTCACCAGCACCCGCTTGCCGAATACGCCGCCCGCTCGCTGAATCGCGTGCAGACCCACCGATAACGGCTCAGCCAGCGCGCCTTCGGCCAGGGTCGTCGTCGGCGCGAGCAGGTGAGCCTGGCTGGCTTCGATCACGAGGCTCTCGCGAAAAGCGCCCTGAATGTGCGGAAACGGCATGGCGCTGCCGTAAAACCGCATGTTCAGGCAATGATTCGGCATCCCCTCGTGACAGTATTTGCAACCCCCGCAAGGTCGCGAAGGCGAAACGGAAATCCGCTGCCCTGCCGTGAAGCGCTCCAGTGCGCTGCCGGTTTCTTCGATGACCGCCGAGATTTCATGGCCGAGCACCATCGGCTCCTTCAGGCGTACCGCACCGAAACCGCCATGCTGATAGTAATGCAGATCCGAACCGCAGATCCCGCCTCGGGCCACGCGCACGCGCAACTGACCGGGAGCGAGCGGCAACGCGTCACCCGCATCTTCAATGCGAAGGTCCTTGGGGGCGTGGCAAACAATGGCTTGCATGAAGTATCTCCGGTTTACAGCGACGCCGTGATAGCGCCGTCGACGTAAAGAATGTGGCCGTTGACGAAGCTCGAGGCGTCGGACGACAGGAAAACCGCCGCTCCCGCGAGTTCAGACACCTCGCCCCAGCGGCGACTGGGCGTGCGCTGGACGAGCCAGTCGCTGAATTCAGGGTTGGCAACCAGGGCCGCGTTCAGTTCAGTCTTGAAATAGCCCGGGCCGATTCCGTTGACGTTCAAGCCAGCCGGCCCCCAATCGATGGCCATGCCCTTGGTCAGCATCTTCAACGCGCCCTTGCTCGCAGCGTAGGGCGCAATGCCGGGCCGGCCCAGTTCACTCTGCACCGAACAGATATTGATGATGCGCCCGCGGCCACGTGGAATCATGCAGCGTGCGACGGCCTGCCCCACAAGAAATGCGCTGTCCAGATTGGTCCGCATCAACTCGCGCCAGTCGGTTTCAGCGTACTGCTCCAGCGGTCCGCGCCGCTGCATGCCGGCGTTGTTCACCAAAATATCCAGCGGACCGACTCGGCTCTCGATGTCCAGTATCGCGGCGCTGACGGCTGCACTGTCGGTGACATCGAAGCATTGCGAGTGGACGTCGTGGCCTTCACCCGCCAATGCGGCTGTCGCTGATTGCAACGTGTCCGCATTGCGCCCGTTGAGCACCACGGTTGCGCCCGCCTCGGCCAGTCCGCGTGCTATAGCGAGACCGATTCCGGCACTTGAGCCGGTGATCAGCGCGACCCTCGCGTCCAGTCGAAATCTCTCCAGAACAGCCATGTGATTACCCCTTTTCATGCGGCTATGGGTTGGATCATCTGTTGTGATGAGGCGGATGACGACGCATCATCGGACGGATCAACTTCAGCTCAGGCAGCGGGCGTCGTCCAATGCTCATTACTGATAGCCTGATCATCGATTTTGATGACCGAACGAGCGGATATGGAACTCAAGCATTTACGGGCATTCGTCACGCTGGCTGAAGAGCTGCATTTCGGACGGGCTGCGCAGCGGCTGGCCATCGTCCAACCGGCATTGAGCATGCAAATCAAAGCGCTCGAAAGCTGGCTTGGCGTGCGGCTGCTGGATCGCAATCGTCATTCGGTGTCGCTGACAGAAGTCGGTCAGCTGTTTCTCGAAGAGGCGCGAGTGACGCTGCATCAGGCACAGCATTGCGCTGACGTGGCGCGAGGGCTTGGCCGAGGAGAGTCAGGGCGAGTCCGGCTGGGTTTTGTATCGTCGGTCCTGCCGCAACTGTTGCCCACGCTGATCCGCGCGGCACATCAGCGGTTTCCCGGCATCGCACTGGAGCTCAAGGACATGCCGGGCCCGGATCAGATTCATGCCCTGAAAAACGGCCAGCTGGACTTTGGCCTATTGCGCCTCCCCGCGCCACACGCGGGCGTCCAGACGCGCGTGGTGCTGCAAGAATCGATCGTCGTGGCGCTGCCCCGCGACCACCCACTGCTTGACCATCAGGTCATCGACGTCGACGCGCTCGCGCAATGGCCGGTGCTGGTGTTGGCGCGTCGCTACGCGGCGGGCTTTCACGATGGCGTGATGCGGGCGATCGCCGAACAGGGCAGTCGGCTGGAAGTTGCTGACGAACTGGGCGAATTCACCACCATGCTGGCGCTGGTCTCGGCGGGACTGGGGATTGGCTTGCTGCCTCATCTCGCCGCCAGCGCCCTGCCCCCGAATGTCGTATCGCGGCCACTGCGACTGGGGAATTATCGAGCAGCGACAGGCCTGGCGTGGACGTCACTCGACACCGCTGTGAAGAGCACGGTCTTCGAGCTCATGCGCGAGCTATTCTTCATCCACGGCCAGGCGGATTCCGTCGCCGTCTGATCATGCGCCACTGAAGCGGCTCAAGGGTCAACTGCGCTGGAGGCGCCGGTGATGTGATTTGATACACGAAACATTCGCGCGGCGAATTCCGGGCGGCTTATGGTGCAGCACACCATTCACGCAGCAGCAATCAACAGGGACAGGTCATGCAAATCGGTATTGTGGTTTTTCTGTTCGTGGGGCTGGCTCTCGCCATCGTCTACATGGGCGTCAAGGTCGTGCCGCAAGGGTATCAATGGACGGTCGAACGGTTCGGACGGTACACCAACACGCTCAAGCCCGGTCTGAACATCATCGTGCCGGTCGTGGACCGCATCGGGCGCAAGATCAACATGATGGAGACCGTGCTGGACATCCCGCCGCAGGAAGTCATCACCTCGGACAACGCCACGGTGCAGATCGACGCCGTGTGCTTCTATCAAGTGGTCAACTGCGCGCAAGCGGCCTATGAGGTCAACAACCTGCAGCATGCGATTCGCAATCTGCTTCAAACCAACATCCGCACCGTGCTGGGCTCGATGGAACTGGACGCCATGCTCAGTCAACGCGACGGGATCAACGAACGCTTGTTGCGTATCGTCGATGAAGCGACGGCGCCCTGGGGCATCAAGATCACCCGCATCGAGATCAAGGACATCAGCCCGCCTGCCGATCTGATGGCAGCGATGTCGGGCCAGATGAAAGCCGAGCGCATCAAACGCGCGCAGATTCTCGAAGCAGAAGGCCTACGGGCTTCGGCCATTCTGACTGCCGAAGGCAAGAAGCAGGCACAGATCCTGGAAGCCGAAGGCGAACGTCAGGCGGCGTTCCTCGAGTCTGAGGCACGGGAGCGGCAGGCCGAGGCCGAGGCTCGGGCGACGCAAGTGGTCTCCGAAGCAATTGCCGCCGGCGACGTACAGGCCATCAATTATTTCGTCGCGCAGAAGTACATCGATGCGCTGGGCAAACTGTCTTCAGCCAATAACAGCAAGGTGATCCTGATGCCGCTGGAAGCCAGCCAGATGATCGGCGCGATTGGCGGGATCGGCGAAATCGTCAAGGCCACCTTCGACACGCCCAGGCCCGAAACCGGAAAGCGAGTCTGACCATGTGGGCATATCTTCACGGTCTGTCGTTCTGGGACTGGCTCGGACTAGGCACCGTGCTGTTGATTCTGGAAGTATTCGGCGCAGGCGGTTACCTGCTGTGGATCGGCGTGGCCGCCGCCGGCGTCGGCATTCTCACGTATGTGTTTCAGGACATGGGTTGGGAGCTGCAGTTTCTGCTGTTCGCCGTGCTGTCGGTGCTGACCGCGCTGTACTGGTGGCGGCGCCAGCGCAACGTGCTGCGCCAGTCGGATCAGCCGGGACTGAACCTGCGCGGCTCGGAACTGATCGGCCGGACCTTCGTGGTGCACGACGCGATTGTCAGCGGACGCGGCAAAATCAAGGTCGGCGATGGTGTCTGGATGGTCGCCGGGCCTGATGCTCCGGCAGGCGCGCACGTGCGCGTGGTCTCGCAGGACGGCGTTATTTTGAAGGTCGAAGCGGCGTGAGTCACCGGGCCACGGAACTACCTCGCAGGAGGACGTATCAAATCGTGTCAGAACAACCCAAAAGTCGGAGTACCCCGTCATGCGTCTAAAACTTGCTGTAGCCACGTTAGCTCTGCTTTCCCTGCCTGTCGGTTCAGCAATGGCTGACGGCTTCCTGCGCGACGTCATCTCTTCCGGTGCGACCACCGGCTCTACCTACCTCACCTTTCGGCATCACAAACTGATCGTTGCCGCTCAGGATGACGCAGGCAGCTTCGTCGCCAGCAACGGCGCCATTCGTGGCCCGTACCTGGAAGCAGCCATGGATCAAGTACGCAAAGACAACCCTGGCCTGAATGCTTCGGACATGGATCTGGCCAACGCGATTCTGGCAAAGAACCTCGTCGCCGAGCAGTGATCCCGTCAAGCGCGAACTCGTTTGCTCGCCACACCAGGATCATCGTTTCATAAAAAATGCCGCCCTCAGGGGCGGCATTTTTGTTTCAGCCATCATCGCCTATCGGCACGCGGCGCATTGGCTTATTCGCCGATGGCGGCCTTGTAACCGGCAGCGTCCAGCAGCTTGGCCAGGTCGGCGTCAGCATTGCTTGGCTTGACCTTGAAAATCCACGACTGGTAAGGCGTGTCGTTGAGCTCTTCCGGCGATTCGCCCAAGCGTTCGTTGACTTCAACCACTTCGCCGGCGACTGGAGAATAAATGTCGGAGGCGGCTTTTACAGATTCCACAACGCCAGCAGCATCGCCAGCCGCGAAAACCTTACCGATCTCCGGCAGCTCTACGAATACCACGTCGCCCAGCGCTTCCTGCGCGTGATCGGAAATACCGACAACGATCAGGCCACCTTCTTTTTTGGCCCACTCATGGCTTTCGGCAAAACGCAGTTCGGCGGGAATATCACTCATGTTTTTATCCTCTCTACATCATCAGGTCAGCGGAGAACCCGCCAGGGGTTGCTTTGAACGGTTATTAAATCAGGGCCTTGCCATGGCGCACGAACGTTGGCTGAACCACACGAACCGGGTACCACTTGCCGCGAATCTCCACCTCGGCACGGTCGGCGGTCGCCATCGGGACACGCGCCAAGGCAATCGACTTGCTTAGCGTAGGAGAGAAACTACCACTGGTGATCTCTCCTTCGCCAACTTCCGCTATTCGGACAACCTGATGCGCGCGCAGAACACCTCGTTCTTCGAGCACCAAACCCACAAGCCGTGAGGCGACGCCGCTGGCTTTTTCGGACTCGAGCGCGGTACGGCCGATGAAGTCACGGTCTTCGGGCTGCCAGGCGATGGTCCAGGCCATGTTGGAAATCAGCGGCGACACCTGTTCGTCGATTTCCCGACCGTACAGATTCATACCGGCCTCCAGACGCAGCGTGTCACGCGCGCCCAGGCCGATCGGCGAAATACCGGCGCCAACCATGTCGTTGAAAAAACTGCAGGCATGCTCGGCAGGCAGGATAATTTCCAGGCCGTCTTCGCCGGTGTACCCCGTGCGCGCGATGAACCAGTCGCCTTCTTGCTGACCTTCGAACGGTCGCAGGGTGTGGATCAGTTCAGCACGGGACTGGTTGACCAGTTCGGCAATCTTCTGCCGGGCGTTGGGGCCCTGGATCGCCAGCATCGCCAATTCGGATCGGTGCGTCAGATGCACGTCGAAACCGTCGAGATGAGCCTTCATCCACGCCAAGTCCTTAGCGCCGGTAGCGGCGTTGACCACCAGCCGGTAACCCGCGTCGGTCAGGTAGACGATCATGTCGTCGACGATACCGCCCCGGGTGTCGAGCATCGCGCTGTAGAGCGCGCGCCCTGTGTGCTGCAGTCTGCCGACGTCGTTGGCCAGCAGGTGCTGCAACCAGGCTTTGGCCTGGCTGCCGGACACGTCGACGACGTGCATGTGCGACACGTCGAAAATCCCACAGTCCCGGCGCACCTGATGGTGCTCCTCAACCTGCGAGCCGTAGTGCAACGGCATATCCCAACCACCAAAATCGACCAGCTTCGCGCCCAGCGCGAGGTGCAGGTCAAAGAGGGGCGTACGCTGTCCCATGGGTTTCTCCTTCCGGGCTTGGCGAAGACGCAGTCAGACACGACATCGGCAAATCCCCCGTGACTTGGGGTCTCATACCTCTGCTAATTTGCGGAATTATCTGACAGACCACGTCGATTGCGGCGCATTGTAGCCGCAAGGTAGTGACCCCGCACCTAGCCGATCGGTCTTGCCGAACGTCTGATCAAGCCAATCACCGGGAGTAAACCGACAAGCACCAGTGTCAGGGCCGGCAATGCGGCGCGGGCCCACTCGCCTTCACTGGTCATTTCAAAAATGCGCACGGCCAGCGTGTCCCAGCCAAACGGGCGCATCAGCAGGGTGGCAGGCATTTCCTTGAGCACATCGACGAACACCAGAAGCGCCGCACTCAGCGTGCCTGGAACCAGTAGCGGCAGATAAATCCTGAAAAACAATCGCGGGCCGCTGACGCCCATGCTGCGTGCCGCCTCGGGTAACGACGGCCGGATGCGGGAGAGGCTGCTTTCGAGCGGGCCATACGCGACTGCAATGAAACGCACCAGATAGGCCAGCACCAGCGCCGCCAGGCTGCCGAGCAACAATGGCCTGCCTGCTCCGCCCGTCCACTGGGACAGCGGGACGACCACCTCTCGGTCGAGGTAACTGAACGCCAGCATGATGGACACAGCGAGTACCGATCCCGGGAGTGCGTAGCCGATATTGGCCAGACTTACCCCCGAGCGTATGGCCCGGGTGGGCGCCAGACGCCGGGCGAATACCAGAATCATGGCGACGCCGACGGTCACCAGCGCCGCGATCCCGCCCAGATAAAGCGTATGCACAATGAGTCCGCTATAACGCTCATCCAGGTCGAAGCGGCCACGCTGCCAGACCCAGACGATCAGTTGCAGCAAAGGCACCACAAATGCGCAGGCGAACACCAGACCACACCCTGTGCTCGCCGCGATCGCCTTGATGCCGTGCAGGTGATACAGCGCCTTGACGCGCGGGCGCTCGTTGACTGGCCGACTTGCACCTCGCGCCCGATGTTCGCCGTACAGCACGAGCATCACCGCCAGCAGCAGCAAGCTCGCGAGTTGAGCCGCGCTCGACAGGCTGAAGAAGCCGTACCAGGTCTTGTAGATCGCCGTGGTGAAGGTATCGAAATTGAACACCGACACGGCGCCGAAATCCGCGAGGGTTTCCATCAGCGCCAGCGCAACCCCGGCGCCGATCGCAGGCCTCGCCATGGGCAACGCAACACGCCAGAACGCCTGCCACGGCGATTGACCCAGTACGCGCGCTGCTTCCATCAGGCCTTTGCCTTGTGCCAGAAACGCCGTGCGCGCCAACAGGTAAACGTAAGGGTAAAAGACCAGCACCAGCACGATGATCACGCCACCGGTGGAACGCACACGCGGCAGGCGAATTCCGCTGCCAAACCATTCACGCATCAGGGTTTGCACGGGGCCGGCAAAGTCGAGCAGCCCGACGAAAACGAATGCCAGCACATAGGCCGGAATCGCGAACGGCAGCATCAACGCCCAGTCCAGCCAGCGCCGCCCCGGAAACTCACACAACGCAGTCAGCCAGGCCAGGCTCACACCCAGCAGCGTCACGCCAAGCCCGACCCCGACGACCAGTGTCAGCGTGTTGCCCAACAACCGCGACATCTGGGTTGCCCACAAATGCGACCAGATTTCGTGGTCGATGGTCTGCCAGGAGAACAGCAGCACGCTCAGAGGCAGCAGCACCAGTGCAGCAATGGTGAAGACCAACGGATACCAGCGACGCTGGGCGGGATGGGCCAAGGGGAGAATCTCGATTTGGCTTGGTTACGAACCTGTAGGAGTGAGCTTGCTCGCGATTGGGTCATGTCAATCAATGCAGTTGGCACTGAACGAAAGCAATCGCGAGCAAGCTCACTCCTACCGTTGGGTAGCGTACGGAGTCAGTTCCAGCCCACACGATCCATCATTCGAATCGCTTCGGCCTGACGCCGTCCGGCGACTTCCACGGGAATGGTGTCGGCTTTGAACGCGCCCCAGCTGGCCACTTCCTCGGAAGGCGCCACTTTAGGGTTGGCCGGGAATTCCTGGTTGGTGCCAGCGAAAATCGCCTGTGCTTCCGGCCAAGTCATCCACTCGACGAGCGCTTTGGCCGCCTCCGCATGCGGCGCGTATTTGGTGAGGCCGATGCCTGAAAGGTTGACGTGCACGCCTCGATCCGACTGATTCGGCCAGAACAGACGCACAGCCAGATCCGGGTTCTGTTTGTGCAGGCGGCCGTAGTAATACGTGTTGACGATACCGACGTCGCACTGACCGGCGTTGATCGCCTCAAGCACCGCTATGTCGTCAGAGAACACATCGGTGGAAAGGTTATTGACCCAACCTTTGAGGATCTTTTCCGATGCCTCGGCGCCGTGGGTTTCGATCAGCGTCGCGGTCAGCGATTGGTTGTAGACCTTCTTCGCTGTGCGCAGGCACAAACGCCCTTCCCACTGCTTGTCCGCCAGCGCTTCATACGTCGTCAGCTCTTCAGGCTTCACGCGGTCGGTCGAGTACGCAATGGTACGAGCGCGCAGGCTCAGGCCAGTCCAGCTGTGGGTGGAAGATCGGTATTGCGTCGGGATATTTGCGTCGATGACAGGCGAGGTGAAGGGCTGCAGGATGCCCATTTGTTCCGCTTGCCAGAGGTTGCCCGCGTCGACGGTCAGCAGCAGATCGGCCGTCGCGTTCTGCCCCTCGGCCTTGATGCGCTGCATCAGCGGCGCTTCCTTGTCGGTGATGAATTTCACGTTCACGCCGGTCTTGGCGGTGTAAGCATCGAACACCGGTTTAATCAGCTCGTCGATGCGAGAGGAATACACCACGATGTCGTCCGCGGCCTGAGCGGTTCCGCCGAGCACGGTCAGTACCAGGGCAGCCAGAATACGCTTGCTCGCCAGCATGCGGGGCCTCGTCTTTGAGAAATGAGGCGAAATGGTAGTGAATCGCATCAACGAAGTCCGGACCTAGCCGTTACCAGATGTTACGAAACGCGCTGTTCTCGCCAAATGCCCTGCAATGCATCTCTGATGGAACGAGCTTGCTCTCCGATTTTTCAGTGCTTCCGCCATCGCCAGTGCCGCAACCCATTCAGATCCGGGCCAACGCTGGCAAGTCCCCGCTCAACCCCAACGCCTGGCGCACGAACATCGCCTTGGCTTCTGCAGACTGATCGACGAGTTTCAGGCCCGTGTTGCGCAGCCAGCGCACAGGCAAGGCGTCGGCCTGGAACAGCCGCTCGAAGCCCTCCATCGCCGCCATCAATGCCAGGTTGTGCGGCATGCGTCGACGTTCATAGCGACTCAGCACGCGCTCGTCAGCCAGCCGCTCACCCCGCCCAGCTGCGGCATGCAGCACTTCGGCGAGCACTGCGGCGTCGAGGAAACCCAGGTTGACGCCCTGTCCCGCCAGTGGGTGAATGGTGTGCGCCGCATCGCCAATCAGCGCCAGGCCTTCAGCGACATAGCGCTTGGCGTGCCGCTGACGCAGGGGAACACACAGGCGCGGGTCGGCTGAAATGAGGTGCCCAAGGCATCCCTCGAACGCCTGCTCCAGTTCACGACAAAAAGCCTCGTCGTCCAGCTTCATCAAGCGCTCTGACTCGTCGGGCGTCACCGACCAGACAATCGAACACCAATGTTCGCCCTCGCGCTCGAGTGGCAAAAAGGCCAGCGGGCCGTCATCGGTGAAGCGTTGCCACGCGGTTTTTCGGTGGGAATCAGCCGTGCGTACGCTGGTGACAATAGCGTGATGCATGTAGTCCCATTCGCGCGTTGCAGTACCGGTCATGCGTCGTACCGTCGAGTTCGCACCATCGGCAGCGATCACCAGGGGCGCGCGCAAGGTGCGACCGTCCGCCAGCGTCAGCAGCCAGTCGTCGCCGGAACGACGCATTTGCTCCAGCCGCGCATTCGCAAGCAGGCCGATATCGCTGTCATGCAGGCGCTCGATCAGGGCGTCCTGCACGACACGGTTTTCGACAATGTGCCCCAGCACGTCGGCGTGCACGCTGGAGGCGGAGAAGTGCACATTGCCTGTGCCGCTTCCGTCCCAGACGTGCATGTCGGCATAAGGGCTGACGCGGCGCGAGACAATGCCTTCCCACACGTTCAATCGCTCGAGAATCCGCTGACTGGCAGCAGACAATGCACTGACACGCGGTTCGAAAGCGGCGTTGTCATCGAAGGGCTTCACGGTCAGCGGGCCGCCGTCCACCACGAGGATGTTCAATCCGCTGTTTTGCAGCGCCAGCGCAAGTGCGCTACCGACCATTCCGGCCCCGACAATCAGCAGATCTGCGCGCGTTTCCATGCTTTAAATCGTTCTCGCGTTGGGCAAGTGCCACGTATGGATGAAGGGCTCAGACATCGGCTCGCGTTCCCAGGCCCATGGCTTGGCGAGCAAACCAGCTCTTGGCGGAAGGCAACAGGTCCAGACCGAGAAGCCCCAGATTGCGACCCGCGGTGATTACAGGCTGCTGGCTGCCGAACAGGCGTGTGACCTGGTCGGAGAAGCCGACAGTCAGCTTTTGATCCAGACGCTGGCGCTCGCGGTAGTTCTGCAAAGTCGCCAGATTACCCGGCGTCGCATCGCTGGCCAGCAGCGCCTCGGCGAGGGAAGCAGCGTCGCGCAGGGAGAGATTGAAGCCCTGTCCGGCAATTGGATGAAGGCTGTGTGCGGCGTTGCCCAGAACCACCAGATGCGAGCGCACCTGCTCCTCAGCCTCGATCAGCGAGAGCGGATAAGCATGGCGCACGCCCACCTGTTTCAGCGCGCCCAACCGGTAGCCGAACACGCCCTGCAATTCGTTGAGAAAACTACGATCATCCAGCGCCATCAGCCGCTGCACGTCGTTACCGGTGCGGGTCCAGACCAGCGCGCAGCGGTTTTCCGGCAGCGGCAGCAACGCCATCGGGCCTTCCTCAGTGAAGCGTTCGAACGCCTGACCGCAGTGGGCTTCGCCCGGCGTGATATTGGCAATCAACGCGCTCTGGTCATAAGGCGTGGTCCGAACGCCGATACCCAGCTGTTCGCGCAGGCTGGAACGACCGCCGTCGGCAAGCACTGCCAAATCGCAGTCCACCTGGGTTTCATCGCTGAGCGTGAGGCGATAACCGTCGGCCAGCGCCTGCATCTGTTTCACCTCGGCCGGCACGCGCCAACTGATCACATCACTGTCCAGGCCCTGCCAGAGGCACTGGCCCAGCCAGGCGTTCTCGACGACGTAACCCAGCGCCGGCACGCCTTCCTGCATCGACGATAGACGAGCCGCGCCGAATCGACCCTTGTCGGACACCTGGATCTGAAGAATAGGCTCGGCCCGGCGGCTGATCTGCTGCCATAAGCCGAGACGCTCGTAAATCTGCCGAGCCCCGAACGACAGCGCCGAAGAACGGGCGTCATAGCTGGGCTGGTACGTGTCGCCGGGAGCGAACGGTTCGATCATCACGATCTTCCAGCCTCGCTCTTTCGCCCCGGCCTGGAGGGCCAGAGCGAGACTGGCGCCAACCAGGCCACCGCCGACAATTGCCAGATTGAAACGGCTCATGCGGCTTGAGTTCGGGCTGCGGCCATGAGGGCCTCGATTTCGGCGACGGTCTTGGGTACGTCGCCTGTCAGGATTTCACAACCTTTTTTGGTCACCACGACATCGTCCTCGATTCGTACGCCGATTCCACGCCATTTCTTAGCGACGCTTTGATTGTCCGGCGACACATAAATCCCGGGCTCGACCGTCAGCGCCATGCCAACCTCAAGCACTCGCCATTCGCCGCCGACTTTGTACTCGCCGACATCATGCACATCCATGCCCAGCCAGTGCCCGGCCCTGTGCATGTAAAAAGCTTTGTACGCTTCGGCGGCGATCAGTTCATCGACCTCGCCCTGCAGCAACCCCAATTCCACCAGCCCGGCGGTGATCACCTGCACCGTTGCCTCATGCGCCTGGTTCCAGTGATTACCGGGCCTGATCGCCGCAAAAGCAGCTTCCTGAGACTTGAGAACCAGCTCGTAGATCGCTTTCTGTTCAGCGGAAAACGTGCCGCTCACCGGGAAGGTCCGCGTGATGTCGCTGGCGTAACAGTCGATTTCACAGCCGGCGTCGATCAACACCAGATCCCCGTCTTTGAGTGCTGCGTCGTTCTCTTGATAGTGCAGGATGCAGGCATTGCGACCGGAAGCGACGATCGAACCATAGGCGGGCATCTTCGCGCCGCCCTTGCGAAACTCGTAATCCAGTTCGGCTTCCAGACTGAACTCATACAAGCCGGCGCGACTCGCCTGCATGGCGCGCACATGTGCTCGCGCCGATATCTGCGCCGCTTCGCGCATGACCTTCACTTCCGCCGCCGATTTATACAGGCGCATGTCATGCAGCAGGTGATCCAGCGCAACGAATTCCTTCGGCGGCTGAGCGCCCAGATGCGCCTTGGAGCGGATGACGTTGATCCACTCCATCACATGGCGGTCGAATTCGGGATTGCTGCCCATCGACGAGTACACACGATCCCGGCCCTCGATCAGGCCCGGCAGAATGTCGTCGATGTCCGTGATCGGAAAGGCATCGTCGGCGCCGAAGTCACGGATCGCGCCGTCCTGGCCGGCTCGCAGGCCATCCCACAACTCACGCTCGGGATTGCGTTCACGGCAAAACAACACGTACTCGCCATATTCCCGGCCCGGGATCAGCACGATCACTGCCTCAGGTTCGGGAAAGCCGCTCAAGTACTGGAAATCGCTGTCCTGGCGGTACACATGTTCGACATCACGATTACGAATAGCCACTGCAGCTGCTGGCAGAATAGCAATGCTGTTGGGCTCCATCTGTTCCATCAGCGCCTTGCGACGACGGGCGTATTCGGCTTTCGGGATGCGGATCATGGGCAACTGCGGTCCTCCGGGTGGGCTATCCGGCCGGAGGCGCTGGCGAGCGACGCCGACCGGCTGGTAACGAGTGCGATCAATGCAAAGAAGGCTTCGCTTCAGGGACCGCTTTCTTGTTGAACTCGGTGAACAGCAACAAGGGGGCAACGCGCAGGTACTCCATGACTTCCATGTAGTCGCTTTCGCCGTCCTCGGACTCTTCCAGCGCGTCCTGAACCTGTGCGATGGCTGCCAGATCCTGAAGCACTTCGGAGGCCTCGGCGCTGAGCGAGTTATTGCCGCCTGCCAGTCCGAAGCCGGCAAGGAAGCCCTGACACCATTCACCCAGCGCCGCAGCGCGGGTGGTCAGCGGCTCATCGTCGCCGGGCAACAGCAGCACGACCGTCATGTCATCGCTGGTCAACTCGCCTTTGACCATCTCTTGCAGGCCAATCAGCGCCTGGCGCACGTTATCCTCAGGCTCCTTCTCCAGCAGCATGGACGCGTCCGCGAACCAGCCTTCTGCGTCGAAGCCTGCACCCGCGCAACTGCGGCCCAGCAACAGGCCGTGCAGCTCGGCAGGAGAGACAGGGTGGCCACTGCTTTTGAGCAGAGTGGCGAATGCGTTGTACGGGGAATTCTGATTAGGCATGGGCAACTAGGCGCCAAGCGGCGCAATGTCTAGAATGAAGGCCTTGTATCGTAGCACCGGCAGACGCGCCCAAGCTATCCGGCGATATTCCAAGGCGGTCCAGACGCCAGCTCCTGCACCACTCATCTGAAAGTAATCAGTGGAAAACAATGGAAGACAACGACCTGCAAGCGCTGATGGCTCGACTGGAGTTATTGATCAATCGTGTCGAGCAACTAAAAAGTCAAAACGGACTCCTATTAGCTCAGGAAAAAACCTGGCGCGAGGAACGCGCTCATCTCATTGAAAAAAACGAAATCGCCCGGCAGAAGGTCGAGTCCATGATTTCGCGCCTCAAGGCCCTGGAGCAAGACTCATGAGTAATGGCAACAGCATCACCGTGCAAATCCTCGACAAAGAATATTCGATCATCTGCCCACAAGAGGAGCGCACCAATCTGGTCAGCGCTGCGCGTTATCTGGACGGCAAAATGCGCGAAATTCGCAGCAGCGGCAAAGTCATCGGTGCCGACCGAATTGCAGTGATGGCTGCACTGAACATCACCCACGATCTCTTGCACAAGCAGGAATTGCCTGAAGCGCAGACCAGCGGCTCGACCCGCGAGCAGGTGCGCGACCTTCTGGACCGTGTGGATCTGGTCCTTGCCACGGATGAGCCAAAAGCACAAGGCTGATTGTTCCGACATGATTCGGTATACTTGCGACCGCTCCCTGGAGTGCTTGCCAGTCGGTCATGTCCCTGAGCCGATACGCACAACCACGGGGGTTGCACGTTGGGGTTGGTGTGCATGTCCGCTCGACGGAAAGCCTTAAAGCCTCCTGCAATCTCCACCTTGAACTTTCGGGTTCAAGGGCTACACCGACAGCGGTTCGTCGGGGAGTCTCGAATCTTCTACCCAACGCCAGACGCCATGTCTGGCGGTGGGATCGTGAATCGGCCCTGATTCACCCCTCGCCCTTAAATGTCTCACGGACCCGCCTGCATGACTTCTTCTGGCGCCGACTCCCTGACCGATGTTTCCAGCCTTACCCGCCCTCAACTGCGACGCCAATTACGCAAGGCTCGTCGTGCATTGACGCGCTCACAACAGCGACAGGCGGCTGAAGGCTTGTATCGTCAGCTTGCGCAAAACCCGCTTTTTCGTCGCGCACGGCATGTTTCTCTTTATCTTCCGATGGACGGCGAGATAGACCCGCAGCTGCTGCTGCGTGAAGCTCAACGCCGTGGCAAAGCGACTTATCTGCCAGTGCTCAGCGCATGGCCACGGACCAAGATGGTCTTTCAGCGCGTGCGTCGTGGCGAGAAGCTGCGACCCAATCGCTTCCGGATTCCGGAGCCGCACATCAATCCCCGACAGCAGCGCAAAATCTGGGCGCTGGATCTGATTCTGATGCCGCTGGTGGGGTTCGATGATCAGGGCGGCAGACTCGGAATGGGCGGCGGCTTCTACGATCGCAGCCTGGCCTATCAGGGCCGACGCAAGGCCTGGCAGAAACCGGTGTTACTCGGTCTGGCTCATGAATGTCAGAAGGTCGCAAGACTGGCCGTCGCCAGTTGGGATGTGCCGCTGCAGGGAACGGTGTCGGACAAGCGCTGGTACATGGCCTGATCCAGATTTTGATTTTGCAGGCGCGCGCCAGCCCTCGAAACATCGCTCGGGCAGCATACGTGCGGCAAACGCGCGGGCCCCATCGCGGGCAAGCGCGCTCCTACAAGAAAGGAATGCCTGAGAGAACTAGCGGCGGGACTGTTGCTGCTGTTGCTGAGTGACTTCAACCGGCGCATCCGCCTTCGCGGCCCACAGACTCTGCGCGTAACCGGTGGTGACAATACCCAAGCCGAACAAAATAGCCAAAATCCATAGTAAATCCGGCTTGCGTTGCATTGATTGCTCCCCTTTAGCGAATCAAAAACTCGACGTTCGCGACGTTTTGAGTGGGCCGCGTAACGGTGTAGCCCTTAAAATCCCGGCATTCTCCGACAACGTGACGCAACACGCAAATACTGGCGTCAACCGACCGTCGGGTTGTCATAAAAGCGTAGGACAAACTGTCCAGACCCCATTCAGGAGCCACAAAAATGGCCTATTGGCTGATGAAATCCGAGCCCGATGAGCTCTCGATTACCGGTTTGCAAAAACTTGGCCAGACCCGCTGGGACGGCGTCCGCAACTATCAGGCACGTAATTTTTTGCGCGCGATGGCAGTGGGTGATGAGTTCTTTTTCTATCATTCAAGCTGCCCGGAGCCAGGCATCGCCGGCATCGGCAAAATCATCCAGGCCGCGTATCCGGATCCCACCGCACTTGATGACAAGAGCCACTACTTCGACGCCAAAGCATCTCAGGAAAAGAATCCCTGGAGCGCCATCGACGTGGCTTTCGTCGAAACCTTTCCACGCGTTCTCAGCCTCGGTTTTCTGAAACAACAGACCGCGCTCGAACAGTTGCCGCTGGTGCAAAAAGGCAGTCGGCTATCAGTCATGCCAGTGACGGCCGATCAATGGGCCGCAGTGCTGGCATTGCGCTGAGGGGCCTGAACGCTCGGTGCCAGCAGCAACACGCTGACCGCCTCGTTGCTTATCCCATCAGGGGCGCTTACACAACTGAGTGGGTCATTGCGCAATAAAGTTGTTGAACAGCAGATCGTCAACGACAGGCTTGCCGGTCTCTTGGGTCAGTACTTCCTGCGTCTGCTTGAGGGCTTCCTGACGCAGCTTTTCCTTGGCTTCGACATTGCTCATGCTGTCGACCGTCTGCTGTGTGAATAGCGCGACCAGTTGATTGCGGATCAGCGGCTCGTTCTGTTTCACCAGTTTCTGCGCCTCGGCGCCCGTCACGCGCAATGCGACGTCGGCTTTGTAGACATGCAGCTTCGGACTGCCATCCAACGCGTAGTTGCCAACGAATGGTGGCGTCAGCGCCACGTAAGAGACCTTGTTCGGGTCATCCTTCTCACCGCCCTCTTCGGCCATTGCCACCACGGGCATCGACAACGCCAACAACATCAGAATCCACGCTTTCACAGTCCACTCCTCAATCCGATTCGACGCATAGCTTACTGCAGCTTATGCACACCTATCAGGCCGGGGCATGCTCATTGACCCGACAACCCCGCTACCTACACTTATCGGCCATCACCGGAAAAGGAATAGCCCTCGATGAAAGCCGTGCTCTGCAAAGCCTTCGGTCCTGCCAGAAATCTGGTGCTGGAAGACATTCCGGCGCCTGAACCGAAGAAAAACGAAATCCTTCTGGACGTGCACGCTGCCGGGGTCAACTTCCCGGACACCCTGATCATCGAAGGCAAATACCAGTTCAAACCGCCCTTCCCCTTCTCACCAGGCGGAGAAGCTTCCGGCGTCGTGGCCGCCGTAGGAGAGAAGGTAAGTCACCTGAAAGTCGGCGACAGAGTCATGGCCCTCACGGGCTGGGGCAGTTTCGCAGAGCAGATCGCCGTCGCCGTGTACAACGTCCTGCCAATTCCACAGGCAATGGACTTCACTACAGCTGCCGCTTTCAGCATGACTTACGGCACGTCGATGCACGCGCTCAGACAACGCGCCAACCTGCAGCCAGGCGAAACCCTCCTCGTGCTCGGCGCGTCAGGCGGAGTCGGCCTGGCCGCAGTGGAAATTGGCAAAGCCATGGGCGCCCGCGTCATCGCCGCCGCCAGCAGCGCCGACAAACTCGAAGTCGCCCGAAACGCAGGCGCAGACGAGCTGATCAATTACAGCGAATCCAGCCTCAAGGACGAACTCAAGCGCCTGACCAACGGCAACGGTGTCGACGTCATCTACGACCCCGTTGGCGGCGACCTTTTCGACCAGGCCATCCGCGCCATTGCCTGGAATGGCCGCCTCCTCGTCGTCGGCTTCGCCAGCGGGCGAATCCCCGAACTCCCCGCCAACCTCGCCTTGCTGAAAGGCGCCTCCGTGGTCGGCGTGTTCTGGGGCTCATTCGCCCAGCGCCAGCCCCAGGACAACGCGGCTAATTTTCAACAACTGTTCAAGTGGTATAGCGAAGGGAAGTTAAAGCCGCTGGTATCGAAGGTTTATCCGCTGGAACAGGCAGGGGAAGCGATTGATTCGTTGGGTCAGAGGAAGGCGGTTGGGAAGGTGGTGATTGGGATTCGATAACTGATACCTGCCAAAATGGCCCTGCCAATGTGTGGGGTCAGCCCTGCAGACATTCGAGCTGAGTCATTAATCTTTTACCCAGTCCGCCCCCGATTTAAACCGCTGACGCTGCAACGCCCTATTTATCGATGATTGCCTTATCGATTTGCAGATTTACGATCAACCTGCGAATGGCCTCGGGCAAATGATCGGCATAGCGGCTGTTCGGCTTGCCCCGACAGAGGGTGGCGACTTGTGGAATCGACTTCTTGAATTGCACGAGTAACGCATTGCGCTGGTTTTCATCCGGCACTCTCGACGCCACGTAGTCGCTGGCAAGAAATTCAGCCATGTACCAGAAGACGTCAACGTCGCTCAGCGGCGCCTCGGGAAAGTCTCGTTTGCTGGCCTTGATCTCATGGTTCAGGTAGGCGCAGAGCGTCTGGTTCAGGCCGACCGTGATCTCGCGCGAGAAAGGCTCGACGCCGCGAGCGCCGAACAGGACCAGTACCATGAATTCCTCTTTATTGGGTCCGCTGCCCTGTGCATTCCAGGATTTGAAGCGCCATTGCACCACCGCCCGCTGAACGGCGAGGGCCAGCTCGGGATGCCCGCTCTCGACGACACGTGTGGCCTGCACGGTGCCGCTCGGCCCCACGGTGAGCCTGACCCGGACCTTGCCGGCGTAACGAGCTTCTGCCAGATCGGGAGGAAACTCGGGCTTGGGGGCAAATACGGCAGTCAATGGCTCCCGTGCGTGAGCCTCCAAGGCGCAAAGCAACAACAGAATGAACGCTAATAACCGCACAGCTTTCTCGACATCCAGACACCTTTCGGCAGACGGCGGCGATGGTAGGCGCTCCCTGGCGCCCGGTTAAGGTTATCGATTCCTGTACGCGAGTAGGACCGATCCTAAACGCCGAACACCCAGTTACACATCCGCGCCATGTTCGTAATCCAACACGCCAACCCGCCTGAAATCGGGACATTTCCCGATGAGAAGCCTTCCTATTTTCTGTAATGAAAATGTAATATTCACTTTCGCATAACAATACAAAAACTGGAGTGTCTCGATGTTTGCCTTCTTCCGCCCAGCCGCGCATCAGGCTCCGCTGCCTGCCGAGCGCGTCGATAAAACCTACCGTCGCCTGCGCTGGCAGATCTTCGCCGGTATTTTCTTCGGCTACGCGGGCTATTACCTGCTGCGCAAAAACTTCTCGCTGGCGATGCCTTATCTGATCGATCAGGGCTATACGCGTGGCGAGCTGGGTGTGGCGATTTCGGCCATTGCCATCGCATACGGCCTGTCGAAGTTTCTGATGGGGCTGGTGTCCGACCGCTCCAATCCGCGCTATTTCCTGCCGTTCGGCTTGCTGATTTCCGCGCTGGTCATGTTCGTCTTCGGTTTCGCGCCTTGGGCGACGTCGAGCGTGACCATCATGTTCATTCTGCTGTTCATCAACGGCTGGGCTCAGGGCATGGGTTGGCCGCCGAGTGGCCGGACCATGGTGCACTGGTGGTCGCAGAAAGAGCGTGGCGGCGTGGTGTCGGTATGGAACGTGGCCCACAACGTCGGCGGCGGTCTGATCGGCCCGCTGTTCCTGTTGGGTCTGGGCTGGACCAACGACTGGCATGCGGCGTTCTACGTCCCTGCGGCGGTGGCCTTGTTCGTTGCACTGTTTGCTTTCATCACCATGCGCGACACCCCGCAATCGGTCGGCTTGCCGCCGGTTGAGGAGTACAAGAACGACTACCCGGAAGGCTACGATGCGAGCCACGAGGAAGAATTCAGCGCCAAGGAAATCTTCGTCAAATACGTGCTGCGCAACAAGATGCTCTGGTATATCGCGCTGGCTAACGTGTTCGTTTACCTGCTGCGCTATGGCGTGCTGGACTGGGCACCGACCTACCTCAAGGAAGCCAAGCATTTCACGGTAGACACGACGTCTTGGGCGTACTTTTTCTATGAGTGGGCAGGCATCCCCGGCACGCTGTTGTGCGGCTGGATGTCGGACAAGATATTCCGGGGCAACCGCGGCCTGACCGGCATTGTGTTCATGCTGTTGGTGACCGTCGCCACTCTGGTTTACTGGCTTAACCCGCCGGGCAACCCGACCATCGACATGATTGCATTGATCTCCATCGGCTTTCTCATCTATGGACCGGTCATGCTGGTCGGCCTGCAAGCGCTCGAGCTCGCTCCAAAAAAGGCAGCAGGCACCGCGGCGGGCTTTACAGGGCTGTTCGGTTATCTGGGCGGTTCAGTAGCTGCGAGCGCATTGATGGGTTACACCGTGGACCACTTCGGCTGGAACGGCGGTTTCATCATGCTGGTGGCTGCGTGCGTGCTGTCCATCGTGTTCCTGGCGCCGACACTCAAGCACACACGAGTCGCGAGTCAGTCGCGTGAGGCTGCGGCGTAAAACATCCGGAAGAACGGCTTGATAGGCTTCAACGCTTATCAAGCCGGCGGGCGAAAACCCTCATCGGCATCGCATGAAAACAGCCTTCGCAACCAGCTGTTAAACCGCCAGCAAAATCGGTTTGCACCGTTTGAACCGCTCTTCCAGGCTCAAGTCCGGCATTGCGTGGCTGCGCAAGGCGTGGATGGTCTGTTCAACGTACTCCCACGTCGTGCCATAGCGGCCGCTGGCGCTTGCCAACACTTGGGTCAGCACGCTGTCCGGCAGATTGCCTGCGTAGCTGGGCAGGTGGCGATCCAGCACGAATCCGAGCGCTTGCACCTTGGTGCCATCCTCCAGGCGGCAACTGAGCCAATGAGGACGATAGGACGGAAACGGCATTTCTCGCTGCCACAATGCCAGCAACGATTCCTCGATGTTCTCATCCGGCAAGCGATAAGCGAAACCGCTGCACGAACCGCCGCGATCAAGACCGAAAACCAGACCGGGTTGCTCCGGGGTACCGCGATGCTCATGGGACCAGAGGTAGAGGCCGCGATGGTAACCATGCACGCGACCGCGCTGACGCTCCACGGCGGAGCATTCCGGACGCCAGATCAACGAGCCGTAAGCGAACAGCCAGACAGGCCCGCCCTTGTGGCGGCTCATGGTGGCATGCATGGAGGCGAGAAGTTGCTCGCGGGTCAGTTTAGGCCCAAGGTCGATAACGGGTGGATATGACAACCCGAGGCCGTCGTGTACAGCTTCCACCAAGCTATTGATTTGATTCCCCATCTGGCTCCCCCGCTGGCCAATATGACGCCAGCGTAGTGCTAAGTACTGCTTGAAGCGACTCACGCAACAGCGAATCAACATTCAGACACTGTTGCGAGCAACGTGCGGGCCGTGACGCCGAAAAACCGACCCCGCACCTATTCTGATGCAATTAACTCTCCACGGCTGCCGCCATTGGGCGGACGGTCAGGCGCGCGGCGCGTAGGCAAATACGTCAGCACGCATCTGATGCGCGTCCATCCCGGCCAGCACCAGCGCATCAAGCGTGGAATAGACCATCGCCGGCGAACCGCTGGCGTAGACGTAGATCGACTTGAGGTCCTTGAAATCCTCGCACACGGCTTCGTGCAGCATCCCGCAGCGTCCTTCCCAGCTACACAGGTCACTGACGATCTTGTGCAGATGCAGGTTGGGCAGCGTCTTCCACTCATCCCAGTGCTTGAGCTCGTAAAAGTCTTCCGGACGGCGAACGCCCCAATACACATGCACCGGATACGGAAAACCTTTGGCCCGGCAGTGCTCGATCAGACTGTGCATCTGCCCCATGCCGGTGCCGGCGGCGATCAATACCAGCGGACCGTCCGGGAGCTCGCCCAGGTGTGTATCGCCAAAGGGCAGCTCGACGCGCGCCATGCCCTCGCGTTGCAACTGCTTGATCAGATTCTGAGCGCTGGCTTCTCTCGCCAGCACGTGAAATTCAAGATCGCGACCGCTCTCAGGCGCCGATGCCATGGAAAACGCCGACTTCTCGCCGTCGTCCCGCTCGATCATCAAATACTGACCCGCGTGATAGCGCGGCGGCTTGCCGGCCGGGGCACGCAGCATGACACGCCAGACATCGCCGCCTACCTCGACACACTCGCTGACCTGACAGGCGAACGTGCGCACCGGCAATTCACCAAGGGCCAGAACGCTGTCCCAGAGGACCACGCAGTCCGCCTGCGGCACCGCCAGGCAGGTGTAGATTTCGCCGTGCTCAAGCACTTCACCCGCCTGCAGCACGCGGCCTTCGACCAGCAGTGCCGAGCAGATATGGCAGTTGCCGTTGCGACAGCTTTGCGGGCATTCGTAGCCCAGGCGCTGAGCGGCGTCGAGGATCCGCTCGCCAGGCAACGTTTCGATTACTGCGCCCGACGGCTGCAAGGTTACGCGCATCAATCTATTCCCAGCTGATTCCAGATGTCATCGATCCGGCGAGTCACGGCGTCGTCTTTGACGATGGCGCGCCCCCATTCCCGGGTGGTCTCGCCTGGCCATTTATGGGTGGCATCGAGTCCCATTTTCGAACCCAGGCCGGAGACCGGCGAGGCGAAGTCGAGGTAATCGATAGGCGTATTGTCGATCATCACCGTATCGCGCTTGGGGTCCATGCGCGTGGTAATCGCCCAGATGACGTCATTCCAGTCACGAGCATTGATGTCGTCATCGGTGACGATAACGAACTTGGTGTACATGAACTGTCGTAAAAACGACCAGACACCCAACATCACGCGCTTGGCGTGGCCGGGATACTGCTTCTTCATGGTCACGACCGCCATGCGATACGAGCAACCCTCTGGCGGCAGATAGAAATCAGTGATTTCCGGAAACTGCTTCTGGAGGATCGGCACGAACACTTCGTTCAGCGCCACACCCAGAATCGCGGGCTCATCCGGTGGACGGCCGGTGTAAGTGCTGTGGTAAATCGGCTTGATGCGGTGGGTGATGCGCTCGACGGTGAACACCGGGAAGCTGTCGACCTCGTTGTAGTAACCGGTATGGTCGCCATAGGGACCCTCGTCAGCCATTTCGCCGGGGTGAATCACGCCCTCGAGGACGATCTCGGCGCTGGACGGCACTTGAAGATCGTTGCCACGGCATTTGATCAGTTCGGTCCGATTGCCACGTAGCAAACCGGCGAACGCGTACTCGGACAGGCTGTCAGGCACCGGCGTGACGGCGCCAAGGATGGTCGCAGGGTCTGCGCCCAAAGCCACGGAGACGGGGAATGGCTGACCCGGATGCTTGTCGCACCACTCTTTGAAGTCCAGCGCGCCACCACGATGGCTCAGCCAGCGCATGATCACTTTGTTGCGGCCGATGACCTGCTGACGGTAGATACCCAGATTCTGGCGTTCTTTGTTCGGGCCTTTGGTGACGGTCAGTCCCCAGGTGATCAAAGGACCGACATCTCCCGGCCAGCACGTCTGGACGGGAAGCATGCCCAAGTCGACGTCATCGCCTTCGATGACCACTTCCTGACACGGCGCGTCCTTGACGACCTTCGGCGCCATGGAGATGACTTTCTTGAAGATCGGCAACTTCGACCAGGCGTCTTTCAGGCCTTTCGGAGGCTCGGGCTCTTTGAGGAAGGCCAGCAGCTTGCCGATCTCCCGCAGCTCTTCGGTGGATTCGGCGCCCATCCCCATCGCGACACGCTCGGGCGTGCCGAAGAGGTTGCCAAGCACCGGAATGTCATAGCCGGTCGGGTTCTCGAACAATAGTGCCGGGCCCTTGTTACGCAAGGTCCGGTCGCAGACTTCGGTCATCTCCAGCACAGGGGAAATGGGTACCTGGATGCGTTTCAACTCTCCGCGCTGCTCAAGCTGCTGCACGAAATCCCGTAGATCCTTGAATTTCATTAACCCGGCCACTTAACAAATAGATGCACATCCTACCTGCTCTGGCGGCCGACAGCAGCTGTCGAACACGCAATCAGCCGCCCCGAAGCGTGTTTTCACCAAGGAAGACCGGCGCCAGCAGCGGCTTCATGCGCTCTCCACCGTGATCGGACAGGTGATCTTCGTCCTTGTATTGGGAAACCCCTTTAAGCGCAGCACGACAGATGCCGTCCGGACACAGGATCGGTGCAGGGTCCAGTACATGCACGTTCGGATCGGCCGCGCTGAGGCTGGCGAACAACTCGCTGATGAAGTGCTGTCGAGCCAGGTGATCGGTGATCGGGCGACCCACGTCCGCCGCCGATCGCCCCACCATCGCCAGGCTGCTCAGCCGCGCGATCGTCCCTTGACGCTGCAAAGGTACTTCCTTGACCAGCCATACCTGGGCGCCGGTCTGACGAATGCTGGCGACGGTCTCGCGAATCTGCGCTGACACTCGCTGCTCGGCAACCTCGCGGCTCTCATGCTTATAGATGGCGTTGCGCATGTCACCGTCCTCGGCACCGTAGAGGTACAGACTCCAGCGCGCGGCAAGAACCACGTCGTGGATACGCTTTTCCTGAATCAGGCTCGCCACCCGCTTGTTGAAGTCCGCGCATTGTTTTCGAGAAACCTTGCCCGGAATCGGCGGGCACCCGGACAGCGATATGAGCCAGACCGGCTGGTTGTACAGTTCTGCGTCCGACTTGATCGCAGGAAGCAAGTGCGCCGCATGGCTGTCGCCCCACACCAGCTGTTCAGGGGTATCGTGCGACTCGGGACCGAAACGGCACACTTTCATCGGCTCTCTGCTGTCGCTGTCCATCAGGCACTGTAGCTGACCTGCCTGCCACTCGCGGGAATCGGCATACGCCTTGGCAAGCCCGGACAGCCTGTCCGGTACGCCATCGGCCGAGCGAATGACCTGCCCGGTCGTGCCTAACACGACAATCGCCGCCAGCCCGCCGACCAATATCGATTTACGAGTGGCCAGCACACGCCTGTCGCGGAACGGCAGCTCGACAAATTTCCAGCTCAGGACGGCCAGCATCACGCTTAACGCAATCCAGAGCACTGACTCACTCCACACCATGGCGTCTACCGATATCGCATTCGCATAAACGAAAACCGGCCAGTGCCACAGGTACAGCGAGTAGGAAATCAGCCCGACACCCACCAGCGCCGGATGGCTGAGCACGCGGCCCACTACCGTGCTGCGATGACCATTGGCCCAGATCATTGCTGCTGCGCCCAGTACCGGCAGCAGCGCAGCCTTCCCGGGAAACGGCGTGAATTTGTCCAGCGCGAACATCGCATACAGCACCGACAACAGCCCCAGACAGCTCACCGCCTCGTAGACCCAAGGCCGCAGCTTAGTGGAGGTTGCCGGGACGACCGCGAGCATCGCGCCACACAGCAGCTCCCATGCTCGCATCGGCAGCAGGAAAAAAGCAGCGTCGGGGTTGCGATTGATAATCCAGATATTCAGGCCGAAGGACAGCAGCAAAAGGCCGCCGAGGACCATGCGCCAATGCTTGAAGAAGCGGGTGAGCAGGACCATGAGCATCGGGAAGAACACGTAGTACTGCTCTTCGACCGACAGCGACCACGTATGCAGCAGTGGCTTGAAATCCGAAGCCGGATTGAAATAACCGTCTTGCCTCATGAACAGAATGTTGGACATGAAGGTGGCCTGATAACGAACCGCCCTTCCCAACTGCGACAGATCCTTCGGGGTCAGTAACAGCCAGCCCACGACAAGGCAGGCCAGCAGCACCACACTGAGCGCCGGCAGGATACGACGCGCACGTCTTGCCCAGAAATCGACGAAGCTGAAACGCCCCGCGCTGATCTCACGAAAAATGATGGAGGTGATCAGATAGCCGGAAATGACGAAGAATACGTCTACACCGACGAACCCCCCGCTGAAACCAAGGCCGAAATGAAAGAGCACGACCGGTATTACGGCCAGAGCCCTCAACCCGTCGATGTCACGACGGTTGCCAAACGTATGCATGACGCTCCCTGTCTCCTGATGTGCGAATGAAAACTAAAAAAATGGTGCCCCAAGGGACACCATTTTTTTACAGCCGGTTCGGTGGAGCGCTTTACTTGCGCTTCATCGACAGGAAGAACTCATCGTTGGTCTTGGTCTGTTTCAGCTTGTCGACCAGGAATTCGATGGCAGCCACTTCATCCATCGGATGCAGCAGCTTGCGCAGAATCCACATGCGCTGCAGCTCGTCATCGGCAGTCAGCAACTCTTCACGGCGCGTGCCGGAACGGTTGATGTTGATGGCCGGGAAGACGCGCTTTTCAGCGATCTTGCGATCCAGAGGCAGTTCCATGTTACCGGTGCCTTTGAATTCTTCGTAGATCACTTCGTCCATCTTCGAGCCGGTTTCAACCAGCGCGGTGGCGATGATGGTCAGCGAGCCGCCTTCTTCGATGTTACGAGCCGCACCGAAGAAACGCTTTGGCTTTTCCAGTGCATGGGCGTCGACACCACCGGTCAATACCTTGCCGGAGCTCGGAATAACGGTGTTGTAGGCGCGCGCCAGACGGGTGATGGAGTCGAGCAGGATGACCACGTCCTTCTTGTGCTCGACAAGACGCTTGGCCTTTTCGATCACCATTTCGGCGACTTGCACGTGACGGGTCGGTGGCTCGTCGAATGTGGAGGCGACCACTTCGCCGCGCACGGTACGCTGCATTTCGGTCACTTCTTCCGGACGCTCATCGATCAGCAGAACGATCAGATGGACTTCAGGGTTGTTACGGGTGATGTTCGACGCGATGTTCTGCAGCATGATGGTCTTGCCCGCCTTTGGCGGAGCAACGATCAGACCACGCTGACCTTTACCAATCGGGGCGCAGAGGTCGATCACGCGACCGGTGAGGTCTTCGGTGGAACCGTTACCGGCTTCCATCTTCATGCGCACGGTCGGGAACAGCGGCGTCAGGTTTTCAAACAGGATCTTGTTCTTCGCGTTTTCTGGACGGTCGAAGTTGATGGTGTCGACCTTGAGCAGTGCGAAGTAACGCTCGCCTTCTTTCGGCGGGCGGATCTTGCCGACAATGGTGTCGCCCGTGCGAAGGTTGAAGCGGCGGATCTGGCTCGGCGAGACGTAGATGTCGTCTGGGCCGGCGAGGTAGGAGGCGTCTGCAGAGCGGAGGAAGCCGAAGCCATCCTGGAGGATCTCCAGCACGCCATCACCCGAGATTTCCTCGCCGCTTTTAGCGTGCTTTTTCAGCAGGGAGAAGATCACATCCTGCTTGCGCGAACGGGCCATATTTTCTATGCCCATCTGTTCGGCCATTTCGAGCAGATCGGTAATAGGCTTTTGCTTGAGTTCAGTCAGGTTCATATAGGAATGACGTAATCATGTATGGAGGGGGAAATTAAGCTTTTGGCTTAATGAGGCCGCGCCGCAGAGAAGGCGACAGGATCGCGTACAAATCGAAAGGAGAGCGTCGGCGACGGCTAGCAGGGGGCAACGGAGAAGCCGTTGCGGGGCCGAATGTACCACTTGATTTTCCAAGCGTCTAGTGCAACGCCAGAAAAAAGCCCCGCTATTTGCGGGGCTTTAGCGCCATCAGATGTTGGCGTCCAGAAACGCTTGCAGCTGAGACTTGGACAGGGCGCCGACCTTGGTGGCAGCCACTTCACCGTCCTTAAACAGCATCAGCGTCGGAATACCACGAACGCCGTGCTTGGCCGGAGTTTCCTGGTTTTCGTCGATGTTCAGCTTGGCGATGGTCACCTTGCCTTTGTAGGTGCCGGCGATGTCGTCCAGAACCGGGGCGATCATTTTGCACGGGCCACACCACTCAGCCCAGTAATCAACCAGCACAGGACCAGCAGCCTTCAGGACTTCGGCTTCGAAGCTCGCGTCGCTGACGTGTTTGATAAGGTCGCTACTCATGAGATTTCTCCGAGGTCATAGGCAAAAAAACGTGGACCATCATAACTGTGTCACGCCGTGACAGGAAGGCGCGGGCGATTGTCTCTTGCTATGAACATCAATGACTAGCTTTATTGAAGTGACGCGGCACCTTTACACGGCCCGACTGCCTGAAGGAAATGGCTCCCTCATGCAGAAGGCGCGACGAATACGATTCCGGTACGCAACGCCGCACCTCTTATGTGCTCCTGCATCGCTTTCTGCGCCGGACCTGAGGCGTTTCGGGCCAGCGCGCGGAGGATTTTGCGATGCTCCTGCCAGGTTTCCATGGCCCTGCCCGCGCGAATGAAGGGCAGTTTCTGGCTCTCGAGAAAAATGTCTGCGCTCGCAGTAATGATGCTGAGAATCGCCTGATTGCCGCTGGCCACCAGAATGCGTCGATGGAAGTCGAAATCGAGCCTGGCGGCGCAATCGAAGTCACCGGCCTTCAGCTCCAGACGCATGGCCTCCACATTGTCTTCAAGCACATCGCGCTCATCGGCCGTCAATGTCACCGCAGCGAGGCCTGCGGCGAAGCCTTCGAGCGCGTAGCGCAACTGGAAGGTTTCTGACGGCGACGCGTGGGCCGCATAAGGCCATGAAAAACCGCTCGTGCGCTGTTCTGGTTCAGAAACGGCCTGCACGAAAACGCCTTTCCCGGGCTGCACACTGACAACGCCCAACGCGCTCAAAGACGACAACGCCTCTCGCAGTGAGGCACGGCTCACGCCGAGGCGAACCGCCAGATCCCGCTGCGATGGCAGGCTGTCACCGGGCGCGTAGCCCTGCTCGACGATCAGTTTGCGGATCGCCTGAAAGGCTGCTTCAGGTACTGCAATGGGACTCGGATGCATGACTGTCCGGAGGCGATAACGGTTGGAAATTCCTCTTTTATAGTCATCCACCGGATTCGGCAAGTCACGCCCAGGCAAGGGGCGCCGGGGCTTTGCAGCGCGCCAAAGGAGGGCGAACCATCGACCGACTGTTCAGACCAGTTAGACCGCCTCGGCGCTGCAGCCCGCATTCTGTGGTCGCGTCCGTGTGGGTGGCATGGGCTGTGCAAATGTCGTCCGGCATCCGCCTAACCCTACGATCGATCCGGAGACGTCACATGACCAAGCGTTACAACGCTCTGCTTGCTGCCTTGTTTGCCAGCCTGATGCTCGGCCAGGCCCCCGCTCAGGCCAATGGCCTGGAAGACGTGACTGCGCGGGGCACGCTCAAGGTCGCCGTTCCCCAGGATTTCCCGCCGTTTGGTTCAGTCGGTCCTGACATGAAGCCGCGCGGGCTGGACATCGACACCGCACAGCTGATCGCCGATCAACTGAAGGTCAAGCTTGAGCTGACGCCAGTCAACAGCACTAACCGCATCCCGTTCCTGACCACCGGCAAGGTCGATCTGGTGATCTCCAGCCTCGGCAAGAACCCGGATCGCGAAAAAGTCATCGATTTTTCCCGTGCCTACGCGCCCTTTTATCTGGCTGTATTCGGGCCGCCTGATGCTTCCATCAACGGCGTGGATGACTTGAAAGGCAAGACCATCAGCGTGACCCGCGGCGCCATTGAAGACATCGAGCTGACCGCCGTTGCGCCCAAGGAAGCCACTATTAAACGCTTCGAAGACAACAACTCCACCATCGCAGCTTATCTGGCCAACCAGACTGACCTGATCGCCAGCGGCAACGTGGTGATGGTTGCCATCAGCGAGAAGAATCCGAAGCGTATCCCGGCCCTGAAGGTCAAGCTCAAGGATTCACCGGTGTATGTCGGTGTCAACAAAGGTCAGCCCGAACTGCTGGCCAAGGTCAACGAAATCCTTGAAGCGGCGAAGAAAGACGGCGCGCTGGAAAAGAACTCGCAGACTTGGCTCAAGCAGCCGCTGCCTGCCGATCTCTGATCGCCGTTCTCCGGCAAACCCACCTGATTCGAGGGATTTAGATGGCTTATCAGTTCGACTTCGTTCCGGTTCTGCAGAACGCCGATATTTTGTTGCGCGGGGCGCTGTTCACACTGGAATTGACGGCCATCGGAACGCTGTTGGGCGTAAGCGTCGGCGTCGTCGGCGCGATTGTCAGGGCCTGGAAGATTCAGCCGTTCTCGGCGCTTTTCGGGGTTTACGTCGAGCTGATACGCAACACACCGTTTCTGGTGCAGCTGTTCTTCATCTTCTTCGGCCTGCCCTCGCTCGGGCTGCAGATTTCCGAGTGGCAGGCCGCGGTGCTGGCGATGGTGATCAACCTGGGCGCGTATTCGACGGAAATCATCCGCGCCGGCATACAGGCGATATCACGCGGTCAGCTCGAAGCATCGGCTGCGCTGGCGATGACCCGTTACGAAACCTTCCGTCACGTGGTGCTGATCCCCGCCCTTGGCAAGGTCTGGCCCGCACTGAGCAGCCAGATCATCATCGTCATGCTGGGTTCGGCGGTCTGCTCGCAAATTGCGACGGAGGAGCTCAGCTTCGCCGCCAACTTCATCCAGTCGCGTAATTTCCGCGCCTTCGAGACCTACATCGTCACCACTCTGATTTATCTGGCCATGGCGCTGCTCATCCGCCAGTTGCTGGCGTGGGTCGGCCGACGTTACATCGCGAGGAGTCGCTGATGGATTTCACTCTATGGGACATCGTGCGCAATCTGCTCACGGGCCTGCAATGGACGCTGGCCCTGTCGCTGGTGGCGTTCATCGGCGGCGGCGTGATTGGCCTGCTGGTCATGACAATGCGCATTTCCAGCACTTCGTTCTGGCGCAGCGTCGCGCGTGGCTATATAGAACTGTTTCAAGGCACGCCCCTGCTGATGCAGCTGTTTCTGGTGTTCTTCGGTGTCGCGCTGATGGGCGTCGATATTTCACCGTGGTTCGCCGCAGCGCTTGCGCTAACGCTGTTCACCAGTGCCTATCTGGCGGAGATCTGGCGTGGCTGCGTCGAGTCGATCTCCAATGGTCAGTGGGAAGCGTCCGCGAGCCTCGCGCTGACGCCTCTGGAGCAACTGCGCTACGTGATCCTCCCGCAAGCGCTGCGCATTGCGGTCGCGCCGACGGTCGGCTTCTCGGTGCAGGTCGTCAAGGGCACCGCCGTGACCTCGATCATCGGCTTTACCGAGCTGACCAAAACCGGCGGCATGCTGGCCAACGCCACATTCCAGCCTTTCATGGTCTACGGCTTCGTTGCCTTGGGCTACTTCCTGCTTTGCTACCCGTTGTCACTCAGCGCGCGCTACCTGGAAAGGAGACTTCATGCCTCTGCTTAGAATTTCCGCCCTGCACAAATATTATGGCGACCACCACGTCCTCAAAGGGATCGACCTGAGCGTCGAGGAAGGTCAGGTCGTGGCGATCATCGGTCGCAGCGGCTCGGGCAAGAGCACGCTGCTGCGCACGCTCAATGGGCTGGAGTCGATCAACGACGGCGTGATCGAGGTCGACGGCGAGTACCTCGACGCAGCCCGTGCCGACCTGCGCACCCTGCGGCAGAAGGTCGGGATGGTCTTTCAGCAATTCAACCTGTTTCCTCACCTGACGGTGGGCGAGAACGTCATGCTGGCGCCGCAAGTTGTGAAGAAGGCGTCCAAGGCTGAAGCCGCCCGGCTGGCAAAAGAAATGCTCGATCGCGTTGGGCTGGGCGAGAAATTCGACGCATTCCCTGACCGTCTGTCAGGCGGACAGCAGCAACGCGTGGCGATCGCTCGCGCGCTCGCAATGTCGCCGAAGGTGTTGCTGTGCGACGAGATCACTTCGGCCCTGGACCCGGAGTTGGTCAACGAGGTGCTCAGCGTCGTGCGTCAGCTTGCCAAAGATGGCATGACCCTGATCATGGTGACCCACGAAATGCGCTTCGCCCGCGAGGTTGGCGACAAGCTGGTGTTCATGCACCAAGGCAAGGTGCACGAGGTGGGCGACCCGCGGGAATTGATGGCCAACCCGAAGACGCCCGAGCTGGCGAATTTCATTGGGTCGGTTGAGCAGGCGTGACTTCTGGCGGCTGATGTTTGCAGCCAACCCGTGACTGACGGCGTACATACCGGCCTCTTCCCGGCTGAAGCCGGTCCTACCTTTCTACCGCTCGCTTTGTAGGACTGGCTTTAGCCGGGAAGACGTCAGTCGCCCCACCGCAAATCGATGGCGCACACACTGCCTCCCGGCTGATGCCGGTCCTACCTTTCTACCGCGCGCTTTGTAGGACTGGCTTTAGCCGGGAAGACGTCAGTCGCCCACCGCGAATCGATGGCGCACACGTTGGCCTCTTACCGGCTGATGCCGGTCCTACCCATCTACCTAACGAGGGCGCTTTGTAGGACCGGCTTTAGCCGGGAAGACGTCAGTGGCCTTACCGCAAATCGATGGCGCACGTAGTTCTTCCCGGCTGATGCCGGTCGTACATGCCGTGCAACAGTGTCGGCAAGGTGTTGTCGGTTTGGCGGCAGTGATGGATCGTGGCACGATGTCGGGGTTATCGACCGAGATCTTTTGACCATGCCGCACTCAACAGCCAAAAACCTCTCGCTGATCGCCGCGATCGACCTGGGCTCCAACAGCTTTCATATGGTCGTCGCCAAAGCCCACCAAGGGGAGATACGCATCCTTGAGCGGCTGGGCGAAAAAGTGCAGCTGGCCGCCGGGATCGACGATGAGCGCCGTCTCAACGAAGAATCCATGCAGCGCGGGCTCGATTGCCTCAAGCGTTTTGCCCAACTGATCAACGGTATGCCGCCCGGCGCCGTACGGATCGTCGGCACCAACGCCCTGCGCGAGGCTCGTAACCGCAACGAATTCATTCATCGCGCCGAAGAAATCCTCGGGCACCCGGTTGAAGTCATTTCTGGTCGCGAAGAAGCGCGCCTTATCTATCTGGGTGTGTCTCACACCTTGGCGGACACGCCGGGCAAACGTCTGGTGGCCGACATCGGTGGCGGCAGTACCGAATTCATCATCGGGCAACGCTTCGAACCCCTGCTGCGCGAAAGTCTGCAGATGGGTTGCGTAAGCTTTACTCAGCGTTACTTCAAAGACGGCAAGATCACCCCGGCTCGGTACGCCCAGGCGTACACGGCAGCGCGGCTGGAGATCATGAGCATCGAGCACGCCCTGCACCGCCTGACCTGGGATGAAGCCATCGGCTCATCGGGCACCATTCGGGCCATCGGCCTGGCGCTCAAGGCCGGCGGACACGGCAACGGCGAAGTCAATGCGGACGGCCTTGCCTGGCTCAAACGCAAGCTGATGAAGCTTGGAGAGGTCGACAAGATCGATTTCGACGGCATCAAACCGGACCGTCGCGCAATCTTCCCGGCGGGTCTGGCGATTCTGGAAGCGATTTTCGACGCGCTGGAACTCAACCGCATGGATCACTGTGAAGGCGCGCTGCGTGAAGGCGTGTTGTATGACCTGCTCGGGCGTCATCACCATGAAGACGTCCGCGAGCGCACGCTCAGCTCGCTCATGGATCGCTACCATGTCGACCTGAAACAGGCCGAACGCGTCGAGCGCAAGGCGTTGTCCGCGCTGGAGCAGGTGGCCAAGGCCTGGGAGCTGGAAGACGATCTGTACCGCGAACTGCTGCGATGGGCCGCCAAGGTGCATGAAGTGGGGCTGGACATCGCCCACTATCACTACCACAAGCACGGCGCTTACTTGATCGAGCATTCGGATCTGGCGGGATTTTCGCGCGAGGATCAGCAGATGCTGGCGCTACTGGTGCGTGGACACCGTCGCAATATCCCCAAGGACAAGTTCGCCGAGTTCGGCGATGAAGGCGTGAAGTTGATTCGGCTGTGCGTGCTGCTGCGCTTTGCGATTCTGTTCCATCACATTCGCGGCACTCAAGAGATGCCGCAGCCTGTGTTGACTGCCAACGATAACCATCTGGACATCCTTTTCCCCGATGGCTGGCTGGAAAACAACCAACTGACTCAGGCCGACTTCGCGCTGGAAGCGGAGTGGCTGACCCGAGTCGGTATCGTCCTCAGCGTACGCTGAGGACAGGGTTGCTCAACTTCTCAAGCAACATCGCCTGCACGTTGCGGGCGTTCTGGTTGCCGGTCGGCGTGCTGCGGATGTAGCGCCCGTCCGGTTGCAGCAGCCAGGCGTGGGTGTTGTCGGTCAGATACCCTTCCAGCTCCTTTTTAACCCGCAGGATCAGCTTCTTGCCCTCGACCGGGAAGCAAGTCTCCACACGCTTGTCGAGGTTGCGCTCCATCCAGTCGGCACTGGACAGGAACATCTGCTCGTCGCCGCCATTGAGGAAATAAAACACCCGCGTGTGCTCAAGGAAGCGGCCGACGATCGAGCGCACCTGAATGTTATGGGAAACGCCCGGCACGCCAGGACGCAGGCAGCACATGCCGCGCACGACCAGATCAATTTTCACACCGGTCTGACTGGCCTTGTACAGCGCGCGAATGATCTTGGGATCGGTCAGCGAGTTGAACTTGGCGATGATGTGCGCAGGCTTGCCCTCGGCCGCGAACTGCGTCTCGCGGGCGATCATGTCGAGCATGCCTTTCTTGAGCGTGAACGGCGCGTGCAGCAGCTTTTTCATGCGCAGCGTCTTGCCCATGCCAATCAGCTGACTGAACAGCTTGCCGACGTCCTCGCACAACGCATCATCGGAGGTCAGAAGGCTGTAGTCGGTGTACAGGCGCGCGTTGCCCGCATGGTAATTGCCCGTACCCAAATGCGCATAACGCACGATCTCGCCGGCCTCACGACGCAGGATCAGCATCATCTTCGCGTGGGTCTTGAAGCCGACGACGCCGTAAATCACCACCGCGCCGGCTGCTTGCAGGCGACTGGCGAGCTGCAGGTTGGACTCTTCATCGAAACGCGCGCGCAGTTCGATGACGGCAGTGACTTCCTTGCCGTTTCGCGCAGCATCCACCAGCGCGTCGACGATCTCCGAGTTGGCGCCGCTGCGATAGAGCGTCTGGCGCACGGCCAGAACGTGAGGGTCCTTCGCGGCCTGACGCAGCAGGTCGACCACCGGGGTGAACGACTCGAAGGGGTGCAGCAGCAAAATATCCTGCTTGCTGATGACGTTGAAGATGTTCTCGCTGTTCTGCAAAAGCTTGGGAATCGCCGGTGTGAACGGCGCGTTCTGCAGCTCCGGATGGCTGTCCAGACTGGTGATGCTGAACAGCCGGGTCAGGTTCACCGGACCATTGACCTGATACAACTCGGTTTCACTGAGGTTGAATTGCTTGAGCAGATAGTCCGACAGGTGCTTGGGACAGGTATCGGCCACTTCCAGGCGCACGGCGTCACCATAACGCCGGGAAAACAACTCGCCACGCAGCGCGCGGGCCAGGTCTTCGACGTCTTCGGAGTCCAGCGCCAGATCGGCGTTGCGGGTGAGGCGGAACTGATAGCAGCCCTTGACCTTCATGCCCTGGAACAAGTCATCGGCGTGAGCATGGATCATCGACGACAGGAACACGTAGTTGTCGCCAGGACCACCGACGTCCTCCGGCACCTTGATGATGCGCGGCAGCAAGCGGGGCGCCGGAATGATTGCAAGGCCCGAGTCGCGACCGAACGCATCGACACCTTCCAGCTCGACGATGAAGTTCAGCGACTTGTTGACCAGCAACGGGAACGGGTGCGTCGGATCCAGGCCGATCGGTGTAATGATCGGCGCAATCTCATCGCGGAAATAGCGCCGCACCCAGGTTTTCAGCTTGGTCGTCCAGGCCCGGCGACGAATGAAGCGCACCTGATGTTTTTCCAGCTCAGGCAGCAGGATGTCATTGAGGATCGCGTACTGGCGATCAACATGCCCGTGCACCAGTTCGCTGATACGCGCCAGCGCCTGATGCGGCTGCAGACCATCGGCCCCCGCCTGCTCGCGGGCGAATGTAATCTGCTTCTTCAGGCCCGCTACTCGGATTTCGAAGAACTCATCCAGATTGCTGGAAAAGATCAGCAGGAACTTGAGCCGCTCGAGCAACGGATAGGACTCGTCCAGCGCCTGCTCCAGCACACGAATGTTGAACTGCAGCTGCGACAGCTCGCGATGAATGTAGAGGCTGCTGTCATCCAGATTGGGAATCACCACGGCTGGCGCGGCAGGAGGATGCGGCTCGATGGCCGGCAGCACTTCAATGCTCGGCTCGACCACGGCAGTGATTTCCTGCGTCATGGCCTGGGGGTCAAGTTCAACTGCTGCTTCGGTAGATCCTTCGGTGCTCATGAATAATCCTGTAAGGCAATTGGCCTTGTAACAGTTGGGCCGCGCAAACGGCGAATCCGATCGACGTGCCGTGTGCGCCACAACGATGGTGACGTCCAGCGTCCCGGTCCGGTCACGCCATCAGTAGGGTGACGCCAGGATCGGGCAGTAAGCGGCACGAACGTAAAAACGGGGTGGGCCTGCCCAAGGGACGAAGTACGCACGATGACTCCCCACGCTACGCATTTCTGCGCGGCCTGCAACCCCAAACGGGCCATCGGCAGCGCGACGAGCGGTTGCTCGGCCGACTCCATGAGGTGAGCCGATGATCGGAGGAAGCAAGGCGTAAGCGCCGAAAGCCGGTTCCTTGGAACCGTTCGGCAGAACAGATCGGCGTGGCCTGACGACTCGAAAGGCGGTGATCGGAGGATGAGGGCAACGCGCACGGAATGCTCCCGGGCCCATGCATACGGGCAAGCGTGACATTTATAAGCTGGGAGTATGACGCTTGTGTGACAGCTATGATTCCGACTTATCTTGCAGGACTCAAACCTGCTTTCCAGACGATCATTCCCTCAAACCTGTAGGAAACTTTAACGAGGAGACACATTTCCACACTTTCCTGAATGTCTTCGGCGAGTTAGGCTGCGCGTTCATTTCGCCAGCACCTACATGATGCTCCAGCATTTTTTACAAGAATTTGGCTACTTCGCCCTTTTCCTCGGGACCTTTTTCGAAGGTGAGACCATTCTGGTTCTCGCCGGATTTCTTGCGTTCCGTGGATACATGGACATCAATCTGGTCGTCGTCGTCGCCTTTTTTGGCAGTTACGCAGGCGACCAGCTTTGGTACTTCATGGGACGCAAGCATGGCCGCAAGCTACTGGCACGCAAGCCACGCTGGCAAATGATGGGCGATCGCGCGCTGGAACACATCCGCCGTCACCCCGACATCTGGGTGTTGAGTTTCCGTTTCGTGTACGGCCTGCGCACCGTCATGCCAGTCGCCATTGGCCTTTCGGGCTATCCGCCAGGCCGTTACCTGCTCCTCAACGGTATCGGCGCGGCGGTCTGGGCAGCGGCACTGGGCGCGGCCGCTTACAAATTCGGTGCCGTGCTTGAGGGCCTGTTGGGCAACGTCAAGAAATACGAGTTGTGGGTGCTGAGCCTGTTGTTGGTCATTGGCGTGCTGCTCTGGATCCGGCGCCGCATCAAGAACGCGCGAATCGCCAAAGAAGCCAGGCTCGCCGTTGCGGCGAATGCCGACGTCAAGAACCCTCCAGACGAGTGAAGCGCACTCGGGCGCCATACAGTGCGGCTGCGCTCAGTGCCATGTAAGTCAGCGTCATCGCCCAGCCGAGCGCGCTGACTTGCCAAAGGCCCACCAGGGGCGCCACAGCCATCAGTGGCAGATGCGCCACCAGCCTCAATCCTTCCAGCTTCACCGCAGACGGCCGGTCCTCCAGCGCGGCGCCGAAAACAAACAAACCGAATGCCACCCAGCCCCATCCGAGCATCAACGCAGGTGATGGCAGCTTTTCGCCGTTGGACAGCAGATAGCTGCCGAGTAACGTGTACAGCGAAAACTGCACGCCCACATACAGCTGGCGGGCGAGGCTTATCGGCACTTCGTATTTGCAGAAATGACCGAGGTCAAACATTTCAATTGGATGCATTTGCGCCACATCCGCTGGCCGCCAACCGGTGCGCATGAACCAGATCCTCAGCTTGTCTTTCCACGATGCAGTGTGGCGCGCGTCCGAGGCCAGCCGGGCATAGAACTGCAGGTTCGCCCAGACCGGATTCCAGCTGCGCAACGGCGTGGTCACGCCGAAAACCGGAGGATCACTGTCCAGCTCCTCCTGGAATGTGCCGAACAGCCGGTCCCAAACAATGAACACCCCGCCATAGTTGCGATCCATGTAGATAGGATTCTGCGCATGGTGGGCTCGATGATTGGACGGCGTGACGAAAACCTGCTCGAACCAGCCAAGCTTGGGAATGTGCCGGGTATGCACCCAGAATTGATACAGCAGGTTGAGCGATGCCACCGCGACGAACACCGCCAGCGGCACGCCGATCACGGCCAGCGGCAGGTAGAAGATCCAACTCAGCAGGAAACCCGTGCTGGTCTGCCGCAAGGCAGTGGAGAGGTTGTAGTCCTCGCTCTGGTGATGCACCGAGTGAGCCGCCCAGAGAATATTCCGCTCATGCCCCATTCGATGCAGCCAGTAGTAACAGAGGTCATACGCCACGAACGCAAAGACCCAGACCCACAGGCTTTGCGCCGGCAACTGCCACAACGCCAGATGCTCGAGGGCAAAGGCGTAGGTGACGAGTCCGACGCCTTTGGTCAGCAGCCCGGTCGTGGTCGACAGAACACCGGTACTGAGGCTGTTGATTGCGTCTGCGACACGGTAATTGCTGACCTTTCGCCAACGGTCCGCAAGCAGCTCAACTGCGATCAGCACGAAGAAAAAAGGCACTGCGTACAGAATGAAATTCATTAACGTCACCTGGCGACGAAACATCGAAGACTAGGCGTGCTCCGGGCAAAACCCTATGGCACCGAATGACAAATTAGTAGACATTTGACGACATCGTTGGCGACGCGGCTGGCTGCGCAGCGCCATGGAAAACGACAGAACCGGCGCCCGGATGTGCAGCCGGGTCGCCCAAGAGAGGGAGCACACGCATGAGCAAAAAAGTTGCCGTTATTCTTTCCGGCTGCGGCGTCTACGACGGCGCGGAAATTCATGAAAGCGTGCTCACCCTGCTGCGCCTGGACCAACGCGGCGCTCAGGTGAAGTGTTTTGCACCCAACATCGCGCAGCATCACGTCATCAATCATCTGACGGGTGAGGAAATGCCGGAAACGCGCAATGTGCTGGTTGAGTCGGCGCGCATCGCCCGCGGCGCCATAGAAGACATTCGCGAAGCCGACATCACCGAATTCGACGCGCTGATCATCCCAGGCGGCTTCGGCGCTGCGAAAAACCTCTCGGATTTCGCCGCACAAGGCGCTGGCTGCAAGGTACAGGCGCAGGTGCTGGCCATGGCCGAGGCGTTTGCTGAAGCGGGCAAACCGGTGGGTCTGATCTGCGTATCACCGGCTCTAGCCGCGAAAATCTATGGCCCGGGCGTCACCTGCACCATCGGCAACGACGCGGACACCGCCGCGGCGATCACCCGAATGGGAGGCACCCATCAGGAATGCGACGTCAGCGACATCGTCGAAGACAAAGACCGCAAGCTGGTGAGTACCCCCGCTTACATGGTCGCCAAGTCGATCGGCGAAGCGGCGTCCGGGATCAACAAGCTGGTGGACCGCATACTGGAATTGGTTCAGGAAAACGAAGAACAGGTCACCGCCTGATTCGCGCATCGCCTGATCGCTGACCGCTGCAGTTCGACACTCAGCGCAAGCCGCTCAACGTGCGAGTCGGGTCAGAATCCTGTCCAGTGAGTTGGCGAACGCCTGTTTTTCCCGGTCGCCGTAAGCGCCCTGCCCGCCGCTCGCTTGCCCTTGCTCGCGCAGATCGGTGAACAGGTTGCGCACGGCAAGCCGCTCGCCCATGTTCTGTGCGTCGAATTCCTTGCCTCGGGGGTCCAGAGCCGACACGCCCTTTTTTACCAGCCGGTCAGCCAGCGGCACGTCGCTGCAGATCACCAGCTCGCCCGGCACGGCATGTTCCACCAGATAATCATCGGCAGCATCAGGCCCACTAGGCACGACGATCAGCCTGACCAGGGTGAAGCTTGGCTTGATCTGACTTTGACCCGCAACCAGTACGACTTCGAACTGCCGCTTGAGGGCAAATTTGATGACTTGGTCCTTGGCCGCCTTCGGACAGGCGTCGGCATCGATCCAGACGCGCATGACTCATACTCCGCAATCAGGTTTGAGACCATCCCGCAGCCGTCTTGCTGAGGGATCACTTGGTATCACGTTGTCGCCGCCAAGCGCTGACGGGCTCGAAAGCTGCCTGGCTCGACATACGGGAGCAAGAAGCGGCCATTGTTCCTGCGGCAGTGTTGGCGCTCAAGCCTTGCTGCACCTCATGCAGGTGCATTTGATCGATGTCGAATCCGGGTTGCCCGAATGGATGAACGATCAAGAATCCGCAAGACCACGGAGCGATGATGATGCGTGAATGGATCGCCGTTCTCCAGCTGTTGCGCGCGATGAAAACACAGGGAGCGCTCAGATTGGCTCACCCACTGCTTCAGTCAGACCAACGGGCGATCAGTTACGCACGGTGCAATGTCGCGAGGAACGCCGCTGCGCTGACGAACAACCCGGCAAACGTGCGGTTCATGCGCCGTTGCTGCTTGGGCGTTTTCAGCAGGCGCAGGACCTTCGAGGCAAGCCCCGTGTAGCCGGCCATCACGACCAGATCAACGCTGACCATTGTCGCCATGATGGTCAGGTACTGAGGCATCAGGGACAGGTGCGTGTCGATGAACTGAGGCAGGATCGCGAGCATGAACACCAGCGCTTTGGGGTTGCTGATGTTGACCAGAAAACCTCGCGCCACCAACGCGAGCGGCTTGCCGATCGGGCGAATCGCCGAATCATCTGACAGGTCGCCGGGCAGCGCGCGCCATTGCTTGACGCCCAGATAGACCAGATAGGCTACACCGAACCATTTGATCAGCGTGAACGCCAGCGCGGACGTCGCCAACACCGCGCCCAGGCCAGCGGCGATGACTGCGATTTGAACGATGAGCGCCAGTTGGAGACCCAGTGCGTTCCAGTAGCCGCGCCAGAATCCGTATTGCAGACCACTGGACATCGATGCAATGGCACCGGCGCCCGGCGACAGGCTGATGACCCAGCAAGCTGCAAAGAAAGCCAGCCATGTTTCAAGCGACATATGCACCTCGGCGACGAAAATCTTCGCTTAACCTAAGGTTTATGCGCTTCAAAAACCAATTATTTCTAACTGTTGCTGTGACTTCGCAGATAGCTGTGCAGGTCGTCGTCAGTGCTGTGCGGGTTCGCCAGCGCGCTTTTCACCGGAGATGATCGGAGTGCCGTCATTGCCGCGCCAGCGGCGGATCGACTTCTGGAAAAACTGACTGTTGGGCACCTGCACCAATGTGCCGCCCAATTCAGCGGGCTCGACCAAGGTGGTGAACATCAGATTGATCGCGGTAACGCGCCCTTTGATGCCAGGCTTGTCCGTAGTGTCTACCAGCTCGACCATATCCCCGATCCTGAACGGCCCCATCGTAAAGATGAACACCGCACAGAGCAGGTTGGACAACACACTCCACATCGCGAAAAACGCGACGGCGGCGACCGCAACGAAGCCGGACAGCGCCGCCCACAACACCGAGGCCGAAACCCCCAGCCGGCCCAGCACCGCAACGAACGCAGTGCCCATGATCAACCAGCGAAGGCCGCCGCGCAGCATCACCAGCAACTCTGGCGGTAACAGCGGATAGCGCTCGGCCAACCCCGTCAGAAAACGCGCGACGATGCGCTGCAGAGTGTAGCCAACGAGCAGAATCAACAGAATCTGCAGGCCGACCAGAATCGGCTCGATCCAATAAGCGGGAACAGGCAGTGCCAGCGATTCCATCAGGACAACGCTTCCAGCTCGGCCTGCATCGATTCGAGCAACTCCAGGGCTTCCATCCAGGCTTCTTCAAGCTCGGATTCACGGACCTTGAGCTTCGCCTGATCCGCAAGCAGATCGCGTAGCTTGTCCTTATTGGCCGCTTCATAAATGGCGCTGTCGCCCAAAGCGGACTCGATCTTCGCCAGCTTTTCGTGAAGCGTCCCCAGCTCTTTCTCCAGCTTCTCGGCTTCGCGCTTGTGCGGCGCCAGTTGCTGGCGCAACGCAGCCGCCTGCTGACGCTGGGCTTTCTTGTCGGTCTTGTCGGCATTGACCGGCGATGTGCTCACCGGCGCGTTGCGCAAGCGATAATCCACCAGCCAGCGGGCGTAATCGTCCAGGTCACCGTCGAATTCCTGTACGACGCCATCGGCGACCAGCAGGAAATTATCGGTCGTGCTCTTGAGCAGGTGGCGATCGTGAGAGACCACCAGCACCGCGCCGCTGAACTCTTGCAGCGCCATGGTCAGCGCCAGGCGCATCTCCAGATCGAGGTGGTTGGTGGGCTCGTCGAGCAGCAACAGGTTCGGCTTGTCCCAGGCGATGAGCGCCAACGCGAGCCGGGCCTTTTCGCCACCCGAGAAATTCAGGACCGGCTCATCCAGCCGAGCGCCACGAAAATCGAAGCCACCCAGGAAATCACGCAGCGTCTGCTCCCGCTCGGTCGGCGCAATACGCTGCAGGTGCAGCAGCGGGCTGGCCTTGGCATCAAGTGAATCGAGTTGATGCTGGGCGAAATAACCGACAACTGTGTTCTCACCACGAACCAGGCGACCGCTCAACGGCTCAAGCTCGCCAGCAAGGTTCTTGATCAACGTGGATTTACCCGCGCCGTTCGGGCCCAGCAAACCAATGCGAGCGCCCGGCGTGAGCTGTAGCTTGACCTTCTGCAGGATGGCCTTTTCGCCGTAGCCCAGGCGCGCATCAGACAGATCCAGCAACGGGCTGGAAATCTTGTCGGACTCGCGGAAGGTGAAATCGAATGGCGAATCGACATGCGCCGCCGACAGCTCCTCCATGCGTTCCAGCGCCTTGATACGGCTCTGCGCCTGACGAGCCTTGGTGGCTTGTGCCTTGAAGCGCGCAATGAATTTTTCCATGTGCGCGCGCTGCGCCTGCTGCTTCTCATACGCCTGTTGCTGCTGCGCCAGACGCTCGGCACGGGCACGCTCGAAGGCACTGTAACCGCCGCGATAAAGCGTGATTTTCTTTTGCTCGACATGAGCGACGTGATCGACCACAGCGTCGAGAAAATCGCGGTCGTGGGAGATCAGCAGCAGTGTTCCGGGATAGCTCTTGAGCCAGTCCTCAAGCCAAAGGATGGCGTCGAGATCCAGGTGGTTGGTTGGCTCATCGAGCAGCAACAGGTCCGATGGGCACATCAAGGCCTGCGCCAGGTTCAGACGCATCCGCCAGCCGCCGGAGAAGTCTCCTACCTGCCGCTCCATCTGTTCATTGGTAAAGCCCAGACCGGCCAGCAACTTGCGGGCCCGTGCGTCCGCGGTGTAGCCGTCGGCGCTGTCGAGCTCCGAATGCAATCGCGCCTGAGCCGCGCCGTCGTGTGCGGCCTCAGCGGCCGCAAGATCACGCTGCACCTGACGCAAACGCAGATCGCCGTCGAGCACATAGTCCACAGCCAGACGGTCAAGGGTGTCGACCTCTTGACGCATGTGCGCGATACGCCAGTCTGCAGGCAGCGAGCAGTCACCGTTGTCGGGAGACAGCTCACCCCGCAACAGTGCGAACAGGCTGGATTTACCGGCGCCATTCGCGCCGATCAGGCCGGCTTTCTGGCCGGCGTGCAGCGTCAGCTCGGCGTCTTCTAGCAGACGTTGCGGACCACGCTGTAAGGTAAGGCTTTGAAGTCTGATCATAATGGCGGCGGAGTCTACCAGCTTCGTCCGGAACAGGTAGATGACTATGCCTTGCGACCTATGGAGTTTCACCCTGGATTTCTATGCCCGAGCGGGTGTCGAGCAAGCCTGCCTGACGCTGCAGGCCAGCGGCGCCAACGTTTGTGCGCTGCTGTGCGGCGTCTGGATGGACCAACGCGGCGTTCCATTCGATCAGCGACGTGCCGAGGAAATCGGACAATTGGCGACCCCGTGGCACGATCAGGTGGTGGGGCCATTGCGAGCGGTTCGCACACGCTGGAAAGCCGATTCAACGAACGATGAGGAGCTCAAGGCACTGCGCGACAGGGTGAAAACACTTGAGCTGGATGCCGAGCGCGAGCTGCTGGTGAGGCTTGAGCGTTTGACCAAAGACTGGCCGGAAGACGGCCCGAGCCAGACAGGCGCCTGGCTGGCGGCGCTCGCAGGGCGAGCGGCGAACGAAAGTCCCGACGCGCTTCAGGTTTTGTTGCGCGCCGGGACCGAGATTGCTTAGGAAGCGCTGTTCGAGGTCGTGCCAGTCGACGGCGTCGCTGCAGGAGCGGCAGGCGCCGCTGTGGCGGTAGTCGATGCGGGTGCTACTGATGCTGGACCCGTTGGCTTGGCGGCAGTCGCGGCAGCCGGCGTTGCAGGCTTGGCCGCAGGTTTCGCGGCAGGCTTGGCGGCGGCAGGCTTTGCCGCGGGCTTGGCTGCCGCAGGCTTGCTGGCGGCTTTGGTGGCGGCAGGTTTGGCAGCAGCAGGTTTGGTTACCGCTGGCTTGGCAGCCGGAGTCGCCTTGGCAGCAGGCTTGGCCGTGGCAGGTTTGGCAGGCGCTTTGGTAGCCGCAGGTTTTGCAGCAGGTGCTTTGGCCGCCGGCTTGGCTGCAGCGGTTTTCGCAGCAGGCTTAACGGCAGGCTTGGCGGCCGCGGTCTTGACGGGAGCCTTCGCGACCGGCGCCTTCGCAGCGGGTTTCGCGGCTGGCTTGCTTGCAGCTTTGACGGCTGGTTTTGCGGCAACCGGCGTCTTGCTTGCGGCAGGTTTGGCAGCAGCGGTTTTAACCGGCGCTTCGACCGCAGATTTAGCAACAGCCTTGGCGGAGGCTTTCACCGGGGCTTTGGCGGCAGGCTTGGCAGCTGCAGTTTTGACAGCGGGCTTGGCGACCGTCGTTTTGCCAGCCGGCTTGCTGGATGCTTTGACAGCAGCCTTGGCGGCAGTCTTCTCGGTGGCAGCTCTGGCCGCGCGATCACTCAGCGCTTTGCCAACAGCTTCTTTCACGCGACCCACGCCCTGCGCGAGCTTCAGGCTTTCCTGCGCGTCACGCTTGAGGTTGAGGATGTAGGCGCGAGTTTCGGTCTGACGATCTTTCAATGCATCGAGCAGGGTCTCAAGCTCAGCAACGCTGCTCTTGGCTTTGGTCTGTGCTTTGGCTTTACCGGCATTGGCAGAGTCTTGCAATTTGATGCGGGATTTATGCAGTTTTTCCTGGGCTTTGCCGCGTTGCTTTTCCAGCTTGGCGAGCAATTTTTCGGCGTCTGCGAGCGCTTGAGAACAGGCATTTTCAAGGTGCTCAAGCAGACTGCCCGAGAGTTGTTGGAGCAAATGCAACGGAGTGTTTACTGGCTTCTTGGTGGCCGACATGACTTACCTCCTGGCTGATTTGAATGCGGCTCATACTAGACCTCTGCCCGCACCGCCGCTAGGGCATCTTGACACTACCGTTCGCGGTCTGTTGCAAGTCGGGCAAAATCGCTGCATTCCCCATCACATTCGGCGCGCGGCGCTGGCATAATCGCTCACTTCCCAGGCCGGAGAGCATTCATGTCGCGCTACCTGTTTATGTCGTTGTTCCTCTTGGTACCCCTTGCTCACGCGACCGATGCCCCGCCGTCCGATAACGCACACGACCTGGCATACAGCCTGGGCGCCAGTCTTGGCGAACGTCTGCGTCAGGAAGCGCCGGATCTGCAATTGCCTGCGCTGATCGAAGGTCTTCAGCAGGCGTATCAGAACAAGCCTTTGGCGATCAAGCCGGAACGCATGGAACAGATCCTCAGTGACCACGATGCCGCGCTCGCTCAGGCTGAAAATTCCGGGCAATCCGAGCCACAGACCGAGGCTGCGCTGAAGGAAGAACGTCGATTCATGGAGGCCGAAAAAGCCAAGCCAGGCGTTCGTCAGCTGGCCGACGGAATCCTGATGACCGAGCTGGCGCCCGGTAACGGTCCCAAGCCTGACATCAATGGTCGCGTTCAGGTCAAGTACGTCGGCAAACTGCCTGACGGCACCATCTTCGACCAGAGCCAGCAGCCTCAATGGTTTCGACTGGACAGCGTAATCGCCGGCTGGACCACCGCGCTGGTGGACATGCCCGTAGGCGCCAAGTGGCGTCTGGTGATTCCGTCGGCCCAGGCCTACGGCGCTGAGGGCGCAGGCGACCTGATTGATCCCTACACGCCGCTGGTGTTCGAGATCGAGCTGATCGCAGTGTCCCAATAACGTCGGATTCGGGCACGCATCAGTGGAGAGCCGCTGTGCGCAAAGCAATAAAAAAGGGTGCCCCGAGGCACCCTTTTTTGCGACCTGAACGGGGTCAGGCCTGAACAGCCAGCTTGTCTTTGTGTGCGGTATGCAACACTTCGATCAGGCAGTCTTCAAGCTCGAAGCGCTCATGCAGCAAGCCGCCTAATTCTTTGAATTTCTCTGCCACGCATTTCCCTTCATCGCACAGATCATTGAACGCCAGCAGCTTCTCAGTGATGACGTCGATTCGGGGATAGAGGGTGTCTGCGAGTTCGAGACCGCGCTGATCGTTGAAAGCCTTGGCTTCGCCCGTCAACTGCTCGTAGATTTCGAAATGACCGGCCGATACGTAATCGACCAATGTGCCGCAGAACTCCTGCAGCTGCTTGCGTGTTTCAGACAACGCTTCTGGCTCTGCACCAAGCACATCGTAGGCTTTGATCAGCTCGTTGCGTTCTTGCAGCCAGCGATCGATCAGCTTGTGAACTCCGCCCCAGCGTTCCTGAGCATTCTGACAACTTTCCAGCATGATGTTCTCTCTTCCCTTCAGGGGCATGCTGCCTTGAATCGCCTGGCGATCCGGCCGATGCGTATGAAAACCGGCTCAGAAAAACCGTCGATGGCAGCATTATTCCGATGATGCGTGCGGCCCAGATTATGCCCGCATGACGAGGCCTTCAAGGTACGCAGGAGAGAAAGTTCATACAAGTGTTTAATCAGAGCTGCCCGATTCCATTGGTCCGAATCGACGAAACTTGATCAAAAGGCAGTACAGCGCGAACAGGCTCATGCCCGAAAACGCCAGCAGACTCCACTCCGGCAGGCTGATGCCAAACAACGACCAGGTGATTTCAGAGCACCCTGCATTGCCAGCCAGCACCAGGGAAAGAACCTTCGCGTACGGTTGCGTATCCAGCAGGTAGTGAAGGTTCTCCAGACACGCCGACATGTTTTCCGGAGGCGATGCTTGTAACCAGACTTGCCGGGCGGCAACTGATGCACCGATCAGTGAAAGCAGCAGGAGCGTGGCGGAATAGATTCGCCAACCAGTGCGAGCTGGCGCATGACAGGCGGCGATCAGGCAAACGCCCGCGAAGGTCATCAGCAGCGCGCGTTGCAGAGCGCACAGCGGACAAGGCGCGAAGGTCAATGTGAAGCCGAGATAGACAACCGCTCCTGTAATCGATGCACAGGCCAGAAACGCCAGAAAGAACAGGGAGCGCGTGCGAGCCAGATGCATGGAAAATCCGTAACAAAAGACGAAGGCGGCTACGGTAGAGGAAAGCGAGAGTCGCTTTCAAGGCAACCAGCGGAGGATATTTCTTAGTTGGTGTAGGGAAATCCCGACGCTCGCCCTAAGACGTTATACCGGCATCGCGGAACGCATTCTAAAGCCCTACATAACATTAGGAAACTTCCCACATCTCCAACAAAGCAATACAGAAAAGGCCCCTGATGGGGCCTTAAGTTCTGTGAAGGCGACCCGCTCGATCAGACGCTGGTCAATGCCGGCAACGGTCTTGCCAGTAAACGCTCATCCAGTAATCCGAGGCCTTCCTGAAACAACTGATTGCTGCGATCAGTTTCACCCAGCTGCCCAAGAAGGCGCGCCAGTTCGGCACACGCTTCAGGATTGCGCTGCAACCTCAGGCTGCTCTCGAGATAGTCCCGCGCCTTGCCCCACAGACTGCTTTGCAGGCACAGCCGTCCAAGGGTCAGTAACAGGCCTGGATCGTCGGGATGGTTCTTCAGCCAACCTTCCGCGGTCTGCAATTGCTTGCCGGGATCGCTGCCGCGGACCAGCCCGTAGAGACGCGCCAGATGGCTGCTGTATTCACGTTTAAGCGAGTTGCGCAGCACTTCTTCGGCCTGAACGTCGGCACCATGGCGACGCAGTTGCTCGGCGTAGGCCAGAACCAACGCAGGCTCCTGACGCTGGGCGGACGACAGTTGCTGCCAGGCGTTCTCCAACGCAGGCAATCCGGTCGCTCCCGCTTCGCCGTCCGCCCCGCGATAGGCCGCCAGGGACAGATTTTCACCCCAGGCACGCTTCTCGAGTTCGGCCAGCTCCTGGGCGGGCAGCACTTTGTCTTTGCGCAGCTCCGGCATCAGGCGGATCAGCTCGGACCACTCGCCGCGCTGACGATAAAGCCGCTGCAACTGACGCAACACCTGCGGGTTGTGCGGGTGACGTTCCTGCATGGCCTGCAAGGTCGCCAGAGCACCCTCACTGTCGCCGCGATCAAGTTGCAGTTGTGCATGATTCAGCGCGATTGCCAGCTCGGCTTGCGGCTGACGCTCCAGCGCGCGTTCCAGCAGGTTGTCACTCTCCTCATAACGGCCCTGTTCGTTTGCCGCGCGGGCAGCGCCGAGGTAATACAAGAGCGGCTGGCTATCGGCCTCGGCGGCACGATGCAGGTGCCTTTGCGCACTGGCCCAGCGACCTTCGGCAAGATCCATCTGGCCCTGTTCGATCGCGATCTGCACACGGCGGCTGCGATTACGACGGGACCACGGATTGACTACGCCACCAGAGGTCGTCAGCAGCCGGATCAGGCCGCGAACGAACCAGATAATGAAGCCGATCGCGACGAGCAAGGCGAGCGCAGCCCAGAGGCTGGACTCATAGCGGAACGTATCGTAAGCGATCAACACGTACCCGGCATGATGCGAAATAGCGAGACCGATCAACGCCGCGACCACGATCAGTACGAAGACGATCACATAGGCGCGCTTCATGGGCGACTCCCCGGCTGCGCCCCGTCAGCCTGGTTGTCCAGCGCGCCCCCCACCGGCGAGTGGCGCTGCTGCAGATAGGCCTGAACCGCGCTGAGGCTTTGATTCAGATCGGGCGTGACGACAGACACGGGTTTGCCGGCCAACTCGTCGAGGCGCTGGCCAATGACTTTGCTCTGCGGATTGTCGCGGTTGAAGTTGGTATCCAGCACGCTTCGCGCTTCAGCAATCGCTTTACTGTAAACCGGCGCCTCTCCATTCAAGGCTGCCCACTGCGCCTGCTCCAGCGCAAGACTCAGCGCAAGACGTACCTGGGTCAGGCTCTGTCCCGCCAACAGAGGACGAATGTTGCGATCGGCATGAAAATCGATGCGCACGTACTGAGAGATCTTGTCCCACCACTTCGCCCAGTAGCTGTCTTCGCTGCCGTCAGTAAGGCTGAACAGAGAGTCGCCCTTGTCTTTGTATTCCGGAGCCAGGGCGTTCAACTCACCAACCTGATCGCGCAAAGCAGCCAGTTGCAGGAACAATCCCGTGCGGTCCGGTTGATCGACGCTGCGCAGCGCCGCGAGGCTCTTGGCCAACTGCTCGCGCGCGGCAAATGCGCCTGGATCGTCTTGTTCGCGCAGGATCTCATCGGCGCCCTGCACCAGCGCCTGCGCGCTGTTGATGTCCTGCAACGCAGACAGGCGCAGCGTCGCCAGACGCAGCAAATGCTCGGCCTCTGCCAGACGCCAGTCCTTGCGGCTCGCGCCCAGCACTGTTTCCAGACGCTGACTCAGACGCTGCTGATCGCCCTGCAACTGCGTGACCAGTCGACGCCGGTCTTCCAGTTCTTCAGCCGGCGGCAGCTGCGCCAGCCGAGCTGACAGTTGCTGTTCGCTTTGCTTGAGCATCTGGGTTTGCGACCCGATGTCCTGCAACTGGCCAGACTGCTGCTGGGTGCCGGCCTGAATCGCGCGCAACTGCCACACGCTCCAGCCTCCAACGGCGACACCTGCTGCGCCGAGCAAGAGGGCCAGGATTGCCAGACCATTACTGCTGCGGCGGCTGGACGGTTCTTTGTGCGCTGGATCAGGCACGGGCTCGGAGTGGGCCTGCACCGGTTCAACGTCATCTTTTGGCAAGACTGTTTCGCTCACGTATCCATCCTTTGCATTTGGGCGTAATCGCGTAATCCGACTCGTCGATCATTACGCCTGTGAGGCAGGTGCGGGCGTTTCCCGCAACGCTGCCAGCAAGGCCGAAGCGCTGGCGCCCCGGCAGTCCACTACGGTCGAAGCGCCGGCAGCACGTGCCAGTTCAGCAACCCGGGGGCTCGGTACGAATAACGGCAACTGCGAAAGCACAGGCCAAGCGTCGCCGGCCATTTCACGCAGATGCTCAAAACCCTGTCCACTGCTGACCACCAGCCCGTTCAAGCGTTCCGCCCCAACTCTGTGCACCAGCGTCGAAGCGGGGTAACGCGGCAGGTTTCGGCGATACAGCGGCAGATAATCGACAGTAACACCTCGCTCGCGCAAGCGCTCTGCCAACAGTTCTCGGCCATCTTCGCCACGCATGATCAGCACCTTGGGGTCGTAGCCGGAAATAGCCTGTTCCAGTTGCGCGAGCTCAAGCAGCGCTTCGCTGTCGTCGCCGTGCTCGGGGAAGAACACTTGCAAGCCATAGTCGTCGAGGATCTGCGCCGTGGCTGCACCGACGGTGAACCATTTTTGCATCGGTGGCTGCGGCCAGACTTCATCGACCCTCTCAAGCCCGAGCCGGGCGGCAGGTTTGCTGACGACAATCACTGCACAGTAAGTGGCAAGGTTGTAGATGATCGAGCGACTTTCTTCAGACACCGGCAGGGGTTCGATCTCAAGCAGCGGCAGGCTGGAGCTGAACACGCCCTGCTCGGCCAGCACGTCGGCGACGGCTTGTGATTCTTCTGCCGGCCGGGTCAGCAGCAGGCGCCAACCCTTCACTCTTCGTCCGCCTCGCCGTAAACCGCCTTGAGAATTTTGGCGGCGCCCTGCGCCAGCAACTCCTCGGCAACCTGAACACCCAGCGCCTGCGCGTCGACGTGAGGAGCGCGGGCCTCAGCGCGCAGCAACACGCTGCCGCTCGGGTCGCCCACCAGTCCACGCAGCCATAGCTGATCGTTCTCTAACACGGCATAACAGGCGATTGGCACCTGGCAGCCGCCGTTGAGGTGTTTGTTCAGCGCACGCTCGGCGGTCACTCGCATGGCGGTGTCGGCATGATGCAGAGGAGCAAGCAACGCGTGCAGCTCCACATCAACGCTGCGGCATTCGATGCCGACGGCGCCTTGCCCGCCGGCGGGGAGGCTGTGTTCGATACTGATAGGCGCGGTGATCCGGTCTTCGAATCCCAGACGGATCAGGCCGGCAGCCGCGAGGATAATTGCGTCGTACTCGCCGGCATCCAGCTTGGCCAGACGCGTATTGACGTTGCCGCGAAGGAAATGGATCTTCAAATCCGGCCGCCGGGCCAACAACTGGGCCTGACGGCGCAAACTCGATGTACCCACTACACTGCCGGCGGGCAGTTCATCGAGGCTGGCAAAGGTATTGGAAACGAAGGCATCGCGCGGGTCTTCGCGTTCGCAGATGCAGAAAAGGCCCAGCCCCTGCGGGAAATCCATCGGCACGTCTTTCATCGAATGCACGGCGATATCGGCTTCGTGCTCGAGCAGCGCGGTTTCCAGCTCCTTGACGAACAGACCCTTGCCGCCGATTTTCGACAACGGCGAGTCGAGCAGTTTATCGCCACGGCTGACCATCGGCACCAGCGTGACGAGAAGCCCAGGATGCGCCTGCTCCAGCCGGGCTTTGACGTACTCGGCCTGCCATAGGGCAAGGGCGCTTTTGCGGGTGGCGATGCGGATCTTGCGAGAAGACATGAATCAATCCGTACTGAGTGAATGCGGCGGATAATAACAGCTCGGCCTCACAGGGCCGAATGACTGTATTCAATCTGCACGCATCATGATCTCAATCACGGGATGGACGCCATGCGGCGGCGTGTCGCTCGCCGGGCTTGTCAGATCTCCCTGCAGGGGCGCGCTTGCCCGCAAGCGCATCGTCTCAGTCGAGAGTCTTGTCTGAGATACTTCGCAATCCCAGGCAAGCGCGCTCCTACAGTGGTAAGCGATCAGTCAAAGTTGCTGCATCATTTTGCGCACGCCCGCCACGTGCCTGCGACTGACGATCAGTGCATCACCGTTCAAACCTTTGAGAAACAGCTGGAAATGCCCAAGCGGCGTGCGTTGCAAACGTTCGATACGGTCGCGGGCCACCAGCGCATTGCGGTGAATTCGCACGAAACGATCACCGAACTCATCTTCCAGTGCCTTGAGTGGCTCATCCAGCAACACTTCGCCGTCCTCATGACGCAGGGTCACGTACTTGTGATCGGCAATGAAATAGATCACGTGATCCAGCGGAATCAGCTCGATGCCTTTGCGGGTCCGGGCACTGATGTGGCTGCGCGGACCATTACCGCTTTCAGCAGCCGGACGGGTCATCGCTGCAAGCTGCACACGATTGGGCCGTTCGGCCTTGCGAAGGGCTTCGAGAAGGTTTTCCGGACGCACCGGTTTGACCAGATAGCCCACGGCACTGACTTGAAAGGCCTCAAGGGCAAACTCGTCATGCGCAGTGCAGAACACCACGGCAGGCGGCGTATCACGCTCGCACAATTTGGCTGCGACTTGCAGCCCATCCAGCCCCGGCATGCGGATATCGAGTAACACCACATCGGGCTTCAGACTATCGATCAGCGTCAAGGCTTCTTCGCCATTGGTGGCGCTGGGTTCAAGGACCCGATAACCCTCAAGATCTCCAACCATACGGCTCAGGCGATCGCGGGCTAGGGGTTCGTCATCAACGATCAGGACATTCATATTGCTCTGGCTTCCTGCGTGAGTCTCGCACAAGGATAGCGTAGACAGGTGAAGTGACGACCGTCACGGCGCTCCACGCTCAGACTCGCGTGAGGTCCAAAAAGTGCCGTGATCCGGGCGCCGATATTTGCCAATGCCTGCTGGGTGCCGTTTGAAGTCTGTCGCAGAGCGACCTCGTCGTAGGGATTACTGACACGCAATATGAATACTCCCCGTTCGTAGTCCGCCTCGACTCTGACCACGCCTCCTTCGACACGGGGCGCGATACCGTAAATCAACGCGTTTTCAAGTAATGGCTGCAAGGTTAGCTGGGGAATCGGCAAATCGTCGGGAATTGCATTGACGTCCCAGTCCAACTGTAGACGCTCGCCAAGTCGATATTGCTCAATCGATAGATATCGTTTGGCCAACTCAAGTTCTTCGCCCCACGTAGTCAGGCTTCCGGGCTTGCCCAGACTGGCCCGAAACAGGTCGGAAAGGTCCAGCACCGCCTGCTCGGCCTTCGCCGGATCGCTGGTGACCAGACTGGCGATGCTGTTGAGCGTATTGAACAGAAAGTGCGGCCGGATTCGCGCCTGCAACGACTCGATCCGCGCCCGCAACTCGGCCTGTTGCTGCTTGCGCCACTGACTCTGCAGATAAAAGTAGCGCAACATCAGCGCAGACATGATCAGCGCAATCAATGAATAGCGAATATAGCGCTCGATCACGCCATCCAGAGACGTGGCCGCCGTCACCTGACAGTAGTCAGTGACCGCCGTGCAGGCCAGCGTCACCGCGACCACCAGCAGACAGCCGATAGCGCCTGCCACGCCGGCCTTCAGACGCGCCAGCCATGGCCGCAATCCGCAGAGCAAGGCGGCAGAGAGCAGCACGATCCATTGCACGAACATCGATATCAGCGCCAGCCGCACCCAATTGAAGTCGGGATGCATGGGCTCGATGAGCACCAGAACCAGCACCAGCAGTTCGGCGAGCACGACCAGCACCAGCAGCGCCTGAGGCAGGCACAGTTCCGGCAGGAAGAACTCTTTGCCGGGCGAGGCGCTCTGGCCCGGTGTATTGCGCTCGATTTGCATGATTCAGAGTCTCCGCGCTCGTACCCGTTCGGGCAAGCAGCCCGGAATAAAAAACCGGCAATGCTGTTATCATCGCCCGCGCCTTTTAAATCGGCCACGCCACTTTCATCAGCACAGTAACCAGTAGAGCAGCGAGCGAATCCATGAGCACCGACAAGACCAACCAGTCCTGGGGCGGCCGCTTCAGTGAACCCGTCGACGCCTTCGTCGCACGCTTCACCGCCTCCGTCACTTTCGATCAGCGCCTTTATCGCCACGACATCATGGGCTCCGTTGCCCACGCTACGATGCTGGCGAAAGTCGGCGTGCTGACCGATGCCGAACGCGACACCATCATCGACGGCCTGAAGACTATTCAGAGCGAAATCGAAGCCGGTACGTTCGACTGGCGTGTGGATCTGGAAGATGTGCACATGAATATCGAGGCGCGTCTGACCGACCGCATCGGCATCACCGGCAAAAAGCTGCACACCGGCCGTAGCCGCAACGATCAGGTCGCAACCGACATTCGCCTGTGGCTGCGCGATGAAATCGATCTGATCCTGGCCGAGATCACCCGCCTTCAAGAAGGTCTGCTGGGCCTGGCCGAGCGCGAAGCCGAAACCATCATGCCGGGCTTCACGCACCTGCAGACCGCGCAACCGGTAACCTTCGGCCATCACATGCTCGCCTGGTTCGAAATGCTCAGCCGTGATTACGAGCGTCTGGTCGACTGCCGCAAGCGCACCAACCGCATGCCACTGGGCAGCGCTGCGCTGGCGGGCACGACCTACCCGATCGATCGTGAGTTGACGTGTCAGTTGCTGGGCTTCGAAGCGGTCGGCGGCAACTCTCTGGACAGCGTGTCCGATCGCGACTTCGCCATCGAATTCTGCTCCGCGGCCAGCGTTGCGATGATGCACCTGTCGCGTTTTTCTGAAGAACTGGTGCTGTGGACCAGCGCGCAATTTCAGTTCATTGATTTGCCGGATCGCTTCTGCACCGGCAGCTCGATCATGCCGCAAAAGAAAAACCCGGACGTCCCGGAACTGGTGCGCGGCAAGAGCGGCCGCGTATTCGGCGCGCTGATGGGCCTGCTGACCCTGATGAAAGGCCAGCCTCTGGCCTACAACAAGGACAATCAGGAAGACAAGGAACCGCTGTTCGACGCCGCCGACACTCTGCGCGATTCGTTGCGCGCGTTTGCTGACATGATCCCGGCGATCAAGCCTAAGCACGCGATCATGCGTGAAGCTGCCCTGCGCGGCTTCTCCACTGCGACCGACCTGGCGGATTATCTGGTTCGCCGCGGTCTGCCATTCCGCGATTGCCACGAGATCGTTGGACATGCCGTGAAATACGGCGTCCAGACCGGCAAGGATCTGGCCGAGATGACGCTGGACGAGCTGCGCCAGTTCAGCGATCAGATCGAGCAGGATGTGTTCGCCGTTTTGACCCTCGAAGGCTCGGTCAACGCGCGTGACCACATCGGCGGCACGGCGCCAGCGCAGGTCAAGGCTGCCGTGGTCCGCGGCCAGCAGTTGCTCGCCAGCCGCTAAGCCCCATCAAACGGGCCGTTGTCATCGAGCGGCCCTCATTGTCAGGACATCGAGAACATCATGAGCGACAAGATCGAAAACGACGAAGAAGAGTTCGCTGAGTCGACCCTGATCCAAGCCATTGAAAACCAGATCGAAAGCGATAACCCACCAGCGGCCAAGGCCACGTTCAATAAGCTGACACTGGTCGGCTACGAGCGCGAGGAAATCCTGGTGATGATGGCTCACGTGCTGGCGGTGGAAATCGACGGCATCCTGGAAGAGGACCGTCCGTTCAACACCGAGTGGTACGAACAAGCCCTGCGCGCGCTGCCAGAACTGCCGCCAGGCGTGAAGCTGGAAGAAGACGAGTAACGCCCCGCCGCTTTGTATGGTTTGCCCGATCCCCTGTGCTCGCAAAGTCTGGTGCACAGATGCTGCATAGGCTGTGGATGTACCGGCCTCTTCGTGAGCAAGCTCACTCCCACCGGGATTTGTAGCGCTGCAGGTTTCGGGGCCGCCCCCAAAACCTGTGGGAGCGACCTCGCTCGCGAAGACTGAGTTCCAGACGTTACCTCTCCACCGCGTGCACCGGCCTCTTCCCGGCTGAAGCCGGTCCTACAGACGCCGCGAGTTTTTCGTAGGACCGGCTTTAGCCGGGAAGGCATTGGGTGTTACGCCGTAGATCGAAGGGGGCTTTGGAGACGGATGGCTCACCCCCAACGATCCGCATCAACCCATTATTCCGAGCTGCGGCAATCATCTTCCGGCGTGATCTGACGACCGGCCAGATACTTTCTGCAAAACCTCCAGACGCTTACTACACTCCAGATGCCTCGCTGCCGCTTGACCACGGGGCCGTCATGTCTGCGATTCCTTCGTCGCGTCATTCAAATAGAAAAAGTCTGGAGCACCTATGTCGTTTACCCCGGAATTGGTTGCTGAACTGGAAATCCTGTCACTGTTCAATCTGAGCAATACCCAGGAGGGTTTGAAGGTCCACCACGTCGCTGCGCCCTCGGCCATCGCGGCCGCCAAACGACTTTTTGAAAAAGGCCTGACCACTCAGGTCGACGGAGGCTATCTGACCAGTCTCGGACTGGACGCCGCTGAGCACGCCCAATCACTGTTGACCATTCTCGCCGTGAGTCAGGAAGCGGCTTGATATGGCCGCTCGCGAAACCTTCGCCAGGAAGCGTGAAATAAAGGTTTCGCGAACCCTTCTTTTGTAAGATGCTGCGCCGATAAAATTATGGCGCCAGAAAAAAGACACGCAGCCACCTGAGCCCCGAAGCCCGATGGTGCCCTTCCTTTACTGTTGCCCTGTTCGCCACCCCAAGTAGTGCCGCTCGCCGGCTTCGAGTCGCGATGACGCGTAGTTTCGAAATTCGCCCCGACCTGGATGAGGGCATTGACCGCAAGGTTCTCAGCCAGCTGCGCAACCGCTTTCTGACCCTTAACGAAGGGCGACTGAGTCGCGCCAACGACGGACTGTCCACGCGCCAGCAAAGCGTGCTGACGCTGCTGCCGCTGTTTTTTCACGTCAATCACCCGCTGCTGCCCGGCTACGTGTCGAGCGCCACGCCGGCGGGCGTTTCTCACTATGAACCCGATGCCCATGCGTTGGCAGAAGCCCAGCGGCTGACCCGGTCTTTTTCCTACAAACCGCGTCGAGGCAATCCGCCCCAACCGATTCACGGCATTTTTCTGATGGGCAGCCTGGGCACGCTGGCGCAAGCCGATCAAAGCGACATGGACGTATGGATCTGCCACGACTCGGCATTGTCGGCCGAAGACGTCCAGGAACTGCGCAAAAAATGCCAGGCCCTGGAAACCTGGGCGGCCACGCAAGGCGCCGAAGCGCATTTCTTCCTGATCGACCCCCAGCGTTTTGTCCTTGGCGAACGCGACGCGCAGCTCAGTGGCGATGACTGCGGCACGACTCAGCATTACCTGCTGCTCGACGAGTTCTATCGAACCGCGATCTGGCTCGCCGGGCGCACGCCCATGTGGTGGCTGGTGCCGGTGTATGAAGAAAGCCGCTACGCCGAATACACCCACACACTGCTGTCCAAGCGTTTCATTCGGGCCGATGAAGTCCTCGACCTGGGAAACATGTCGCACATCCCGCCGGGAGAATTCATCGGCGCGGGACTCTGGCAACTGTTCAAAGGCATCGAATCGCCCTACAAGTCAGTGCTCAAACTCCTCCTGACCGAGGTCTACGCCAGCGAGCACCCACAGGTGCAGTGTCTGAGCATGCGGCTTAAGAAGCAGGTATTCGCCAACCGGGTCGACCTCGACGAGCTTGACCCTTACATGATGGTGTACCGGCGGATCGAGGAATACCTCATCGCCCGGGGCGAGCCGGAACGACTTGAGCTGGTGCGTCGCAGCCTGTACCTGAAGGTGAACAAAAAGCTCACTGGCGCCTCGCGGTTGCGCAACGCCAGTTGGCAACGCTCGTTGCTGGAGCGCCTGGTGAAGGAGTGGCAATGGGACGAACGTCAGCTCGCGCTGCTCGACAGCCGCAGCCAGTGGAAAGTGCGCCAGGTCTCCAGCGAGCGTCGGACCCTGGTGGGCGAGCTCAACTACAGCTATCGGTTCCTGACTCAATTCGCCCGCACGCAGAATGCCGCCAGCTCGATCAACAAGCGTGACCTGAATGTGCTGGGACGTCGCCTGTACGCTGCGTTCGAGCGCAAGGCGGGCAAGGTCGAGTTCGTCAATCCGGGCATTGCACCCGACCTTGCCGAGGACACCTTGACGCTGGTGCAATCGCCGAACAAGCGCGAACCCGGCAAATATCAGTGGGGCTTGTACAACGGCAACCTCGGCGTGCATGAGTGGGAGGCTTTCGCGCCGATCAAGCGCAGCCGCGAACTGCTTGAATTACTGACCTGGTGTCATCGCAACAACATCATCGACAGCAGTACCCGACTGGCGCTGCATCCCGGCGCCAGCGACCTGAGCGAATTCGAGCTGTTCAACCTGCAGGGTGCGCTGCAGCAGTCAATCGCCCTGCCATTGGGCATGGTCGACGAAGTTGCGCTGCTCAAGCCCAGCGTGCCGAGTGAGATTCTGTTGCTGGTCAATGTCGGCGTCGATCCGCTCAAGCACCACAAAGACCTGAACATCCTGATGACCACCGAACGCACTGATTCACTCAGTTACGCCGGTGTGCGGGAAAATCTGGTGCTGACCTTCGACCAGATCACGCTCAACAGCTGGAATGAAGTGCTGGTCAACCGTTTCGACGGCCCGCACGCGCTGCTCGACTGCCTGACCGAACTGCTCAACAGCCTGCCGGCAACTGGCAGCAAACCGGTCATCCGCGTGCGCTGTTTCTGTCACAACCGGGCACAGGCGATTGCCCAGCGGGTCGAAGAACTGGTCAGCACCGCGCAACTGTTGCTCGAGCGTCGCCTGAATCACCGTTATCTCATTCAAGTCCAGCAGCACTATCACGTGCTGGAGATGGTTCCAGGCCAGATCAGCCACGTTGCACTCGACAGCCTGACTGCTCTTTACGACTATCTGGGCGAAGAACTGCCCGCGTACAGCCCGATTCATCTCGATCCGCAGGCACTGGACGACTCGGATCTGTCGCTGATCATTCCCCATGGCCAGCCTGAGTGCATCCAGGTGTTCTTCCGGATCAACGAGCCGCACGCCGACTTGTATGTTCTCGATGAACACAACGCGCTGTGGCATCAACGCTTGCCTTACCACGACGAACCCAGCCTGCTGATGCCGCTGCAGCGCTTTCTGCAGTCATTGATGTATAGGCGCGGCGCGCTGCTGCCGCTGGACAACCCGCTGGAACCGTCATCACTGGAGACGCTGTATTACCGGATTTCTCCCGATGGCGGCGCAAGGGCGCGGCGCATCGAGCAGCGACTGACGCCGGTGACGCCTACCGACAAACCGTTTTATGACGTTCAGGCAATCATCGAGGAAGCATCGCCCGGTCAGGTCAGCGTGACGCTGTACTGCGATGGAATGGAATATTCCGAGCTCGAATTCGGCGAGCAGTTGTTCAGCGTCGTGGCGCGACAAATCCTCGAGCAACGCCGCGAGCCGCAACGTTATCGCTGTTACATCACGGACCTGGATCTTTCAGGAATACTGGGCGATACGCGCGGGCAGACGATTCTGTTCCTGCGCTACAAAGCGGAGCTGGAGAAATCGCTGAATGAGGCGATGGATGAGGCTTGAGGGGCGCTCGATTCAGCATCATGCCTGACAAGACCTTGAAGGAGTGAGCTTGCTCGCGAGAGGCCGGCGCATCCAATAGATGTTCAGAGGCCAAAGTCAGTCTTCGCGAGCAAGCTCACTCCTACAGGGGGCGAATTCATCCGAAAGATTCAGCGTTGCGCCCGGCGCTGATCGGCCTGCTGCACAATCTCTCGTCTGCGCTCGTCCGTGGCCGCGCGCCACTCACGGATGTCCTCGACGTGACGCAGACAGCCTGTGCACACCTTCTGTTCATCCAGCCGGCAAACGCTGATGCAGGGCGATGGGACCGCCGGGCTGACGTTGCTGAACAACGGCTTGGGCGCTTTGACAGGGGCAGTACCGCTCACTACCGGTTTCCGTCGGAGTGACCGTCGACAGCGTCGAACTCGATTTCGACCCCGGCCTGCTGCAAGGCCAGGCGATGCAGCACCTCGCCGAGCAACTCTTCGCTCTTGTCGCACACCCAGCGTTTCTCTTCTTCGTCGTAATCGAAATGGAAACCGCCGGCCACGGCCGCCAGCCATAGCTGACGCAGAGGCTCCTGACGACTGAAGATGAACTGAGTGCCGTTCTCGAATTTCACGGTCAGCACACCGGCCGAACTCTCAAGGTCCAGATCCAGATCGCTCTCGTCGAAGATGTCCTCGAGCTTTTCTTGGGTGGCATCTACCAGGTCGTGAAAGCGGGCTTCGGTCAAACTCATTGCAGGAACCTCGAAAGTGTCTACGGATGGCGCAGCGACGCAAGATACGGTCGCTTCCCGGCAATTGCAAAGCATACCCGCCCAACTGCCGTGCCCTGCGCCAAAAATCCGCTCGCTGGCAGCACGCATATACAGCAGTTGCGTCAAAGCCCCGCCGGACGGGAACTGTGGCGCATAGGCAATCTCACGGGTGGCCGGTATACTCGGGCGCAATTAATGCTTATACAAAGGATTTCGCCATGAAGCGCCTGATTTCCTCCCTGGCCGCGCTCCTCGCTGTCGCGTGCCTGGTCTCTGCCTGCGGTCAAAAAGGTCCGCTGTACCTGCCCGACGATGATTCGTCCGATGGCAGCAGCCAGACCAAATCGCACTCGCACAAGCACCAGACCTCGACTTACTAGGAATCAGCCATGGACGCCTTCAACTACCGCGACGGTGAGCTGTTCGCGGAGGGAGTTGCATTGTCTGCCATTGCCGAGCGCTTCGGTACGCCGACCTATGTCTACTCCCGCGCCCATATCGAGGCGCAATACCGCGCTTATGCGGATGCTCTGAGTGGCATGCCGCACTTGGTCTGTTTCGCAGTCAAAGCCAACTCCAATCTGGGCGTTCTCAATGTGCTGGCGCGTCTGGGCGCCGGGTTCGACATTGTTTCCCGTGGTGAGCTAGAGCGCGTGCTGGCCGCAGGTGGTCAGGCGGACAAGATCGTGTTTTCCGGCGTCGGCAAGACCCGCGATGACATGCGCCGCGCCCTAGAAGTCGGCGTGCACTGCTTCAACGTCGAATCCACCGACGAGCTGGAACGCCTGCAAGTGGTTGCCGCCGAAATGGGCGTCCGCGCGCCGATTTCCCTGCGCGTCAACCCGGACGTCGACGCCGGTACGCACCCTTACATCTCCACCGGTCTCAAAGAAAACAAGTTCGGCATCGCCATTGCCGACGCCGAAGACGTGTACATCCGCGCCGCCCAGCTGCCGAACCTGGAAGTCATCGGCGTCGATTGCCACATCGGCTCTCAGCTCACCACGCTATCGCCATTCGTTGACGCGCTGGATCGCCTGCTCGACCTGGTCGATCGCCTGAGCGAATGCGGCGTCCAGCTGCGCCACCTCGATCTGGGCGGTGGCCTGGGCGTACGTTATCGCGATGAAGAGCCGCCGCTGGCCGGCGATTACATCAAGGCCGTGCGCGAGCGTCTGGCAGGCCGCGATCTGGGGCTGATGTTCGAGCCAGGCCGCTTCATCGTCGCCAATGCCGGCGTGCTGCTGACCCGCATCGAATACCTCAAGCACACAGAGCACAAGGATTTCGCCATTGTCGACGCGGCCATGAACGACCTGATCCGGCCCGCGCTGTATCAGGCATGGATGGATGTGAAGGCCGTCAAGCCGCGCGATGGCGCAGCTCGCACCTACGACATCGTCGGCCCGATCTGCGAAACCGGCGACTTCCTGGCCAAAGAGCGCGAAATGGCGCTGGCCGAAGGCGATCTGCTAACCGTGCACTCCGCTGGCGCCTATGGGTTTGTCATGAGCTCCAACTACAACACCCGCGGCCGTACCGCTGAGGTGTTGGTCGATGGCGATCAAGCCTTTGAAGTGCGTCGTCGTGAAACCGTGACTGAGCTGTTTGCCGGCGAAAGCCTGCTGCCGGAGTAATCCCATGCTGCTGCGTTTTACCAAGATGCATGGGCTGGGCAACGACTTCATGGTGCTGGACCTTGTGAGCCAGCACGCGCACATCCTGCCCAAGCATGCCAAGCAATGGGGCGATCGCCACACCGGGATCGGTTTCGATCAGTTGCTGCTGGTTGAGGCGCCGAGCAACCCGGACGTCGATTTCCGTTACAGAATCTTCAATTCCGACGGCTCCGAAGTCGAGCAGTGCGGCAACGGCGCGCGCTGCTTTGCCCGGTTCGTGCTGGACAAACGCCTGACCGCCAAGAAGCAGATTCGCGTCGAGACCAAAAGCGGCATCATCGAGCTGGACGTCCGCAACGACGGCCAGATCAGCGTCGACATGGGTGCGCCACGTCTGGTCCCTGCCGACATTCCGTTCGATGCACCGCAGCAGGCGACCAGCTACACGCTGGACGTCGAAGGCGAACGCGTCGAGCTGGCGGCCGTGTCGATGGGCAATCCCCATGCGGTCCTGCGCGTTTACGACATCAACAATGCGCCGGTGCACGCTCTGGGCCCCAAGATCGAAAACCATCCACGTTTTCCCGCACGGGTGAACGTGGGCTTCCTTCATGTCGTCGATCGTCAGCGCGCGCAGTTGCGCGTCTGGGAGCGCGGCGCCGGGGAAACCCAGGCCTGCGGCACTGGCGCCTGCGCTGCCGCGGTCGCCGCGATCAGTCAGGGCTGGATGGATTCACCCCTGTTGATCGACCTGCCCGGCGGGCGCCTGACCATCGAGTGGGCCGGCCCTGGTCATCCGGTGGTGATGACAGGCCCGGCCGTTCGGGTTTACGAAGGCCAAGTACGTCTATGAGTGAGCATATCCAATGACCGACCAGCCTCAGACTTCAACCGACACGCCCGGCGCTCCTGACGCTGACAAAGCAGTGCCTGCCCTTGAAGCCGAGGCAGTCGCGGCCTGGCTGCAGCAACACCCGGATTTTTTCGCCGAGCACGACGAGCTGCTCACCAGCATGCGCATCCCGCATCAGCGTGGGGACACGGTTTCGCTGGTGGAGCGTCAGCTGAAACTGCTGCGCGAGCGCAACATCGAGATGCGCCATCGGCTGTCGCAATTGATGGACGTGGCGAGGGACAACGATCGCCTGTTCGAGAAAACCCGCCGCCTGATCCTCGACCTGATGGACGCTACAAGCCTGGAAGAAATCGTCATCGCTGTGGAAGACAGCCTTCGCCAGGAGTTTCAGGTGCCCTTCGTCAGCCTGATTCTGTTCAGCGACAACCCGATGACGGTAGGCCGCTGGGTGACCGGCGCCGATGCCCAGAAAGCCATCGGCGGATTGATCTCCGGCGGCAAAACCGTCAGCGGCGCACTGCGCGAGCATGAGCTGGAATTCCTGTTCGGCAGCGAACAGAGCAAGGAAGTCGGCTCGACCGCGATCGCAGCCCTCAGCCATCAAGGTCTGCACGGCGTGCTCGCCATCGGCAGCCGCGATCCGCAGCACTATAAAAGCTCGGTGGGCACGCTGTTCCTCAGCTACATCGCTGACGTGTTGAGCCGTCTGCTGCCGCGCTTCACCAATTCGCTGCGCTCGGTCCGCTAGTCATGGAACGGCAGCTGGATGCTTACTGCACGCACTTGCGCAGTGAGCGCCAAGTGTCGGGACATACGCTTGAGGCTTATCGCCGGGACCTGAGCAAGGTTCTGGCGTTTTGTGAAAAACACCACATCGACAGCTGGAAGGCGCTGGATATTCAGGCCATGCGCAGCCTCGTTGCGCGCCTGCATCAGCAGGGCCAGTCGTCGCGCAGTCTGGCGCGCCTGCTGTCTGCGGTGCGGGGCTTTTATCACTATCTGAACCGCGAAGGCATTTGCGATCACGATCCGGCCAACGGCCTGTCGCCGCCCAAAGGCGAACGCAGGCTGCCCAAGACACTCGACGCCGACCGCACGCTTCAGTTGCTGGAGGGTGGCGTGGAAGATGATTTCCTTGCGCGGCGCGATCAGGCGATTCTCGAACTGTTTTACTCCTCCGGGTTGCGCCTGTCCGAGCTGACAGGACTGAACTGCGAGCAGCTCGACTTGGCCGACGGCCTCGTCCAGGTGCTCGGCAAGGGCAGCAAGACGCGAGTGTTGCCGGTCGGCAAGAAAGCCCGAGAAGCGCTGGAAGAATGGCTGAAGCTGCGAGCGCTGGCCAATCCTCAGGACGATGCGGTATTCATAAGCCAGCAAGGCCGGCGCCTGGGGCCTCGCTCGATTCAACTGCGTGTCAAAGCCGCAGGCAAGCGCGAGCTGGGGCAAAACCTGCACCCGCACATGCTGCGTCATTCTTTTGCCAGCCACCTGCTCGAGTCATCGCAAGACCTGCGTGCCGTGCAGGAACTGCTCGGGCACGCTGACATCGCCACGACCCAGATCTACACCCACTTGGACTTTCAGCACCTGGCCACGGTGTATGACAGCGCCCATCCAAGGGCCAAACGCAAAGGTTCTTCTGACAATGAGCATTAAGCTGATCACGTTCGATCTGGACGACACGCTGTGGGAAACCGCACCTGCGATCGTCGGCGCCGAAACCATGCTGCGCGAGTGGCTGGCTGAACACGCGCCGAAACTGGGACCGGTGCCCGTTGAGCACTTGTGGGAAATCCGCTCCCGGCTGGTGGAGGCTGATTCGAGCTTCAAGCATCGCATCAGCGCACTGCGCCGCCGCGTGCTGTTTCACGCGCTGGAAGGCGCCGGATACGCCCACGCAGAGGCCCAGGACCTGGCGGATCAGGGTTTCGAAGTGTTTCTGCAAGGGCGTCACCAGCTGGATATCTTCCCGGAAGTCGTGCCGACGCTGGAAATCCTGGCCAAGTCCTACACTTTGGGCGTTGTGACTAATGGCAACGCCGACGTGCGTCGACTGGGTCTGGCCGACTATTTCGCCTTCGCGCTCTGTGCGGAGGATCTGGGCATCGGCAAACCGGACCCGGCGCCGTTTCTCGAAGCGCTCAAGCGCGGCAATGCCGACCCGCGCCATGCCGTTCATGTGGGCGATCATCCTGGCGATGACATTGCCGGGGCGCAACAAGCGGGCTTGCGCGCGATCTGGTACAACCCGGGCGGCAAGGCGTGGGAAGCGGACGCATTGCCTGACGCGCAGATCAGCAGTTTGACGCAACTGCCCGATGTTCTGGCGCGCTGGGGATGACGGGTTGGGGTTCTTCTCGAGGCGACAAACCATTTAAGTCATTGTGCAAGGGCTGGCAACCCGGTGCATCAAGCCATGGCACGGTGCAAAAAATGTGGGAGCGAGCTTGCTCGCGAATGGCCCGCAGGGCATCAAAGTAAGCATTCCAAGCTGAAATCCGAAAATCCAGAACCTCAAACCCGAGAAGCAAAACGCTGCCCTCAAACACCCGGCCAAAAAAAAGCCCGCAGCGACAGCGGGCCTCTTTCAGCAGGTAGCCAACACCCTTAAATAGGGCGGCTGCCGTACTTGTTGTCAGGCTTCTTGGGCGGATCGGCGACCACATTGGCCTCCACTTCCTGAATCTTGCCGCCACGCGCGAGGAATTCCTCCATTGCGCGAGCCAGAGCATCACGCTCTTTGTTTTTGGCTTCAACGCTGGGCAACTCATCGACCGAGACAGCGGCCTTGGCCTTGCCTTTGGCTGGCGTAGCCGCAGCTTCGGGGCTGTCTTCTATGTCCGCGACGTCGTCATCGGGAGCAGCAGCAAGCTCCTCACCGTCCTCTTCGTCTTCCAGACCGTCTTCAACCAGATCGTCGTTGTCATCGTCGCTCATGTTCTACCTCATGACTTGCGAAAGCAGATTAGTTATAGCCCAGCTGCGCTTAATTTCTAAGACAGCCGGAAAAAATTCAACCACCGCCGACAATCAGCGGTCTTGCCCCTCTCCCTGAAGGGTGGCGAGGACTTTACGCGCACCGCCTGCATCGCGATGCTCTCCTAAATAAACACCTTGCCAGGTTCCCATCGCCAGGCGCCCGTCCGTTACCGGTACTAGCAGCTGACAACCCAGCAGGCTGGCTTTGAAGTGCGCTGGCAGGTCGTCCGGACCTTCGTCATCGTGTTCATAACCGCCATTGCCCTGAGGCACCAGCCGGTTGAAGAAACGCTCGAAGTCGCGACGCACTGCCGGGTCGGCATTCTCATTGATGGTCAACGAGGCCGAAGTATGTTGCAGCCACAGGTGCAACAACCCAACCCGACAATCCCTCAGACCCGGAAGGCCTGCAATGATCTCGTCGGTTACCAGATGAAATCCGCGAGGCCTTGCCCGCAGCGTGATTCTGGTCTGTTGCCACATACGCTTCTCCGCCCTTCGGCGCGCATTCTAACGCGCTGAAAAAAAAAACAAAGCGTGCAATGAGTGACGTTTTCAACACGCCCGGAACACGGACAGCAATTGCAGCGCAAGACCTTGAATAAAGCCGCGACGACCCGAAAACGAGCACGCTTGCTGAAGGCTTGAACGCCTCTGCTGACCGATCTCCCTATCGACAAACGCCAGACAAAAAAATGCCCGGAGAACCGGGCATTTTTTTACAGCCGTGATTACAAGTTGTAGCCACGCTCGTTGTGTTGCGCAAGGTCCAGACCCACCGCTTCTTCTTCCTCGGTGACACGCAGGCCCATGACCGCGTCCAGCACCTTGAGGATGATGAAGGTCACGATCGCGGTATAGATGATCGTGAAGCCTACGCCTTTGCATTGAATCCAGACTTGAGCGGCGATGTCGGTGACAGTACCGAAACCACCCAGCGACGGTGCTGCGAAGACACCGGTCAGGATCGCGCCGAGGATACCGCCGATACCGTGGACGCCGAAGGCATCCAGGGAGTCGTCGTAGCCCAGCTTGCGTTTCAGGCTGGTGGCGCAGAAGAAGCAGACCACGCCTGCAGCCAGACCGATGATCAGACCGCCCATCGGACCGACGGTACCGGCGGCTGGCGTAATGGCAACCAGACCGGCAACCACACCCGAGGCAATGCCCAGAGCGCTTGGCTTACCGTGGGTCAGCCACTCAGCGAACATCCAGCCCAGCGCAGCGGCGGCGGTGGCGATCTGGGTGACCAGCATTGCCATGCCGGCAGTGCCGTTGGCCGCAGCGGCGGAACCGGCGTTGAAACCGAACCAGCCTACCCACAACATCGCTGCGCCGACCAGGGTGTAACCCAGGTTGTGCGGAGCCATCGGAGTGGTGGGGAAACCTTTACGCTTGCCCAGTACCAGGCACGCTACCAGACCGGCCACACCGGCGTTGATGTGAACAACGGTGCCGCCCGCGAAATCGAGTACGCCCCAGTCCCACAACAGACCGCCCACGCCGCTCCAGACCATGTGCGCGATTGGCGCGTAGACCAGAGTGAACCAGATGGCCATGAAGATCAGCATCGCGGAGAACTTCATGCGTTCTGCGAATGCACCGACGATCAGGGCCGGAGTGATGATTGCGAATGTCATCTGGAAGGTCACAAAGACAGCTTCCGGGAACAGAGCTGCAGCGCCGGTGATGCTTGAAGGGGTGACGCCTGCAAGGAACGCCTTCGACAGACCGCCCACGAAGGAGTTGAAATTAACGACGTTGGCTTCCATACCGGTGGTGTCGAACGCCATGCTGTAGCCGTAGACGACCCAGAGGATGCTGATCAGGCCGGTGATGGCGAAGCACTGCATCATTACCGAAAGAACGTTTTTCGAGCGGACCATGCCGCCGTAGAACAGCGCCAGGCCTGGAACGGTCATGAACAGAACCAGAGCTGTGGAAGTCAGCATCCAGGCGGTGTCGCCTGAGTTGAGTACAGGGGCTGCCACTTCGTCTGCCGCCATGGCCAGGCCAGGGGTTACGAGGGACAACAGGGCTCCTAGCCCTGCGAGTTGACGCAGAGTCATATTGTTTTCTCCTGGGGCGTTGTGTTGGGCGGCTTAGATTGCGTCGGTATCGGTTTCGCCGGTACGGATGCGGATAGCCTGTTCCAGATTGACCACGAAGATCTTTCCGTCACCGATCTTGCCGGTGTTGGCCGCTTTGGTTATCGCTTCGATAACGCGGTCCAGATCCTTGTCATCAATCGCAACATCGATCTTCACCTTGGGAAGGAAGTCGACTACATATTCCGCACCGCGATACAGCTCGGTGTGGCCTTTCTGACGTCCGAAGCCTTTGACTTCAGTTACCGTGATGCCCTGCACGCCGATTTCGGACAACGACTCGCGTACGTCGTCCAGCTTGAACGGCTTGATGATGGCAGTGACTAGCTTCATGAAACTTTCTCCCGAATTGGTGGACTTGCCCCAGGAAAACAAACCCGACTCAAGTCTAAGCGCAGTGTCTGGCTTTGTAACGCGTCGATGGCCCGAAACAGACCTGACCAACTCCAGAAAACCGCTTCTGACGAAACACTTCCCCGCTCCGCCTGCCGCACTGCATTCGTCACAGCGACTGCATCAGTGCATGGGTCATAAGCCACTAAGCAGAAAGCTTGCCATTTCGTGAAATCCCGCGAATTACGGCGCGTTGATCGCAGTCATGCACGTATAGATCGCCACCATGCATTGTGCCCGCACAACAACAGTGCGCACGTGCACGACTCGATGCGCGAAAACCGTGCAACATTTCCAGGGCAAAAAGACTGTAGACGCTGCGTGCTACACTGCCGCCCATCTGATTCTGGAATATGACCATGCTCGCGCCCAAAGCTTTTCTCGATGCCCTGAGCGGCCACGCCTCGCGTCTGTTCAACGGCGAAACCCCGGTCCCACGCAATGAGTTCGAAACCCAGTTCAAGGCGCTGCTCCAGAGCGGCTTCAGCAAGCTCGATCTGGTCAGCCGGGAAGAATTCGACAGCCAGATGATCGTCCTTGCCCGCACCCGTGCCCGACTTGAGGCACTGGAAGCAAAGATGGCTGAACTGGAAGCGCAACTGGCGGCGCAACCGAAGGAGTGATGCCAAGACATGCACCGGCGCGGCCGGGCATGTCGGTGTGTTCAAGCGCAGTGCGCCACGCGTCGAGCCTGCGCCGTTATGGTCGTTCCCGCGTGGCTCATGATCGCTCAAGCCGCCAATTGCGGGGCCTCGCCTCAGCCTTTTGCCACACTGAACCCAGAAAACAGACTTGTCGCCGGGTTGTGATCGCCTTCATTGCGATACTGCCCGAATTTGGCGTACGAATCGCTGCTGTGGGTATCGAACATGGTGGAGATGCCCTTCTTGTCGAAGACGTTCTCGCCGTTCTTGCTGACCGAGATTTCACCGTTGCCGACGCCGCGTTTGAAATCAATCTGAAAGTCCGCCCACTTACCCACGTCCTTCGCGGCATCCCCCGGCTTGCCGATGTTGAACACCTTGGACGGCGCATTGCTGTCTTCACTGGTCTTGAGGTGCAATTGATACTGCCCGTCCTTGGTTGCCAGCCACGCGCGCGGACTGGGTTTGGCATTGTTATGGTCGAGCACCTGGAAAAAAGTGCCGTCGTTATTCGATTCGCGCTTCATCCCGAACTTGAAGCTGTACGGCTGCCCTTCCTGGAGCTTTGTGCCGTCCTTGATCTCGGCGCGCGGACTGGTTGAGTGTTCGGTGTAATGGCCTTTATTGAAGTCGACCTTGATCACGTCGCCGCGCTCAGGGTCTTTGGCCATTGCGATATGGTCTTCGGGAGACTTCTGGACACTGAGTTGGTTGCCCAGCGAATGCTCGGAGAAATTGCCACTTGCCGGGCTGACGCCGCTGCTCTTGCCCGTCGGCGAGGCGCCTTCTGGGTCGGCTGTTTTGCTGGAGAAATGGCTCCCTGAGCCACCGCCGATCTGGCCCGCGCCACTGCCGCCCCCACCATTGCCACCGACGCCTTTGAGGCCCGAACCCTGACCGTCGGCGGGACTCGTCCCACCCTGCATCAGCGCCTGCAGACGTTGAATCATTTCTTGAATCAGCGAGACCAACTGCGTCAGCAGATCGGTCTGAGCGCCGCTTGCCAGTGCATTGCTGCTCTGAGGCTGTTGCAGCGCGTTGGCTGGTCCGAAATTGATCTGTGAGTTCTGAGGCTGGGACATAAAGGAAACCGCATTGCCTGTCCCTCCAGCCAACCTGCTTCCAGGCTGCTGGTCAGCAGAGGGTCGTGGCTGAGTACTCGACAGATCGAGCGGCGTTGTGCGAATCGATGGGGTTATTGAATTCATGATCTTGTCCTGTCGCAGGAATCGGAAGCTGCCTACGTCTGAGCAGACAACGCGCTGTGGGAATTGAGTGGTTGTTCCGCTGCTCTGGTTCCCGATTCGGACACACGCCGTAGGATGCGCCTCGCAGCCCGGCCCGCTGGTCATGGTTATCCTTCAACACGCCGCAGGACGCGGTGCCGTTATCAAGGAAAGTCATGTCGCTCGCTATCGTTCTGAGCCGCGCCCAAGTCGGCGTCGAGGCTCCCGCCGTCACAGTCGAGACGCACCTGGCCAACGGTTTGCCGACGCTGACGCTGGTGGGTTTACCCGAGGGCGCAGTCAAGGAGAGCAAGGATCGGGTGCGCAGCGCCATCGTCAACTGTCGACTGGAATTCCCGGCGCGGCGCATCACCTTGAACGTCTAAAGGTCATCAATGAGGGGGTATGGACACGGTTTTGAGCCCGCACTCAGGGGCCGTAGCATCTTAGGTATGGACGTCAATGGCTGCGGCGACGTCCACGCTGATTTCTGTAATATTGAGATAGCCAATCTCACTAGCTCGCTGCGTAGGCAGGCGCGTCAACACATCCTTCAGGTAGGCATAGCCGGGCACGCCTGCTCCAAGTGGCTACTTCGATCTTGATGTACCAGTGAGCTGCTATCTCTCGGGCGACCTCCAGCGTAGGCTTCAGGTTATGCAGGACGCAATCAGGCAACCGTCAAGGAATTCACATGTACCTCACGATCATGAAGCCACAAGCGCTTCAGCAAATCGCTGTATTAGCCCGTGGGTTATGGATCGTTGAAGGCCCTGAGGGCTCCGTGCTGGTAATCAAGGCAGGGAAAGAGCTGATCCTGGCCGCTCAGCAAAGGCGTGAACTGAAGCTTTACCTCGCGCCATACAAGGCAGACGAAACGACGGGACTTACGCTTCTCACTGCCTGCTTTGATGACCCACAAAGCCCGCTATTGATCAAAACCCCACTCATCCCTGGTGACCCTCTCACCGAGGCACTGCAGAGCCTCCCTGACGAGTTCAGTGTGTGCTTTTTCGACGAGCACAACCGTGAGCTGTTCAGTTGTAAGGCCCAGGCGAAGCTTGGTCAGCTCCGCAAGGAGCTCGGTACACTCAGCCCCATTGGTGCAGATCACTGGCCCAAGATGTATGAGCAGGCGGACAGATGGTTCAGCCTCACGACCTATGAGGACGACGCTCGTGCCACAACGGTGTTCCTAGAGGAGGATCTGTTCCCTTCGGACTATTTGATCACCGACCTTACCCGCCAGGACTTTCGAGGCTCCAAAGGCTTCTCCAATACACAGTTGGAGCGCACTGAGCCGGGTACCTTTCAGGAGCTAGATATCATCTATCTGCTCCAGCGGGCATATACCTCCAAGCGGATCATCCATGGCCCCTTGAAGGTCTCCGATGGCGAGGAGCTGGCTGACGTAGTGGTGATGGGCGATGAAGTGACTTTATTGCTGCAGGCGAAGGACAGTCCCAATACGCCAGCGATGATGAACACAACGCTTGAGAGAAAGCGGAAGAAGGCCATAGGTCAGTTGAAGAACGGCCTTCAGCAACTACGCGGTGCTATCTCAACGATCAGGCGAGAAGGCAATCCAGCCTTGGCGCTTGTGGACGGCACGCCCTTGGATATTGATCTTGCTGCACGCCCCCTAGTGGGAGTTGTCGTGGTCAGAGAGTTTTTTATCGACAACTACGATGAATACAGCACCATGATTTTGAAGTTCATGGATGAGGTCGGTGTCCGCGTCCTAGCCTTCGATTACAATGAGTTCGAGGTCATGACCCGCCACTGCCCTTCGGAAGATGCACTGCTGTCAGCGTTCTTCCAAATTTCCAAATGCGCTGAGGAAAGGCGCATCTATCCGAGGCTGCGCTTCACGGATATGCCGCCGCGCTAAATCGAATCGGACAAGTGGAGAGCTTCTCTGCTCGTACCCCACAACTCCCTTTCTAGCCAGGCAGTTCTTTGAGCCAGTAACGCCTGACAGTCGCTTCAGGCAAACCCAGCGCTCGACTCACCTCCGCCTTCGACATGCCACTGGCCTTGAGCTCTAGCACGGCTCGGATTCGATCTGGGCTGCTGGGTTTGCCTCGCGTGCGCTTTACCAGCCCTTCACCAGCGTCCCAGTGCTTCTTCAGGCCCTGCAAGCCTCCCAGGGCTATGAAGCCCTCCAAATCCTGCGAAGCCTTCGCCATGACATCGATAGGTGATGACCCATCTTGGAGGGCCTGACACAGTGCGACCAGAGCCACGAGGTCGAAATCTAGGGTCAGCGCGATCTTGCTCAGCTTGACCAAAGAGACCTGCGTTTTCCCTTGCTCCAATCGCGACAGATTGGCTTGGGAACTGATCTCGGCGAGCTCCTCCTGGGCCGATCCTCTAAGGTCGCGCAGAGCTCGGACTATTGCTGCTATCTCGTTCTGCATGCTGAGCGCTCAAAACGAAGAATAGGGCCACAGCGCCATGCGTCTATAAATATCGAAAGCTGGCAATAATGGCGGTCATCGTTTATCGTGGGCCTACAGATGACAGCCTCGCCGCGTCCGGGCGACCGGCCAGGGAGTGATCAATTTATTAGAAAGTCGACGTCAGCAGGCTAGGGATGAAGCTTCACATACTGTCTGATTTACATTGTGAGTTCGCCGATTTCGTCCCCCCTGTGGTGGACTGTGACGTGGTCGTATTAGCCGGCGACATCCATGTGAAGTCCAGGGGGGCCAGATGGGCCAGCCTGACCTTCAGCACGCCTGTCGTATATGCCATGGGCAATCATGAGCACTACAGCGGGAATATAGATCGAACCCACAGCAAGCTGCTTGACGCTGCTGAGGAGCACGTCCACGTCTTGGAAAATCAGATTTTAGAGTACGGTGATGTGCAGTTTCTCTGCGCTACGGCTTGGACAAGCCTGGCCGCAACCGGAGACCCAGTAGCTGCTTCTTGGTGTGCTCGTGGCTCACTGAATGACTTTCGCGCTATCCGTGTCGGTGAACAGTATCGGCGTTTGCGCCCTGACGACCTGATCGCGAGAAATCGAGAGACGAAGGAGTGGTTAGAGGCTCAGCTGTCGCTGCCATTCAACGGTAAGCGTGTAGTTGTGACTCACCATCCGCCCCTTATGAAGTTCGTGAGTGACCAAGGAGCCGATCCTCACTTGCGAGCAGCCTATGGAAACAATTGGGATGGCCTGATGGATTTCAAGATCGATCTATGGATCTTTGGCCATACCCACGAAGCTGTGGATGAGGTTGTTAATGGCGTCCGGTTTGTGAGTAATCCTCGTGGTTATCCCACCGAAGAAACTGGCTTTCGGCCAGACCTAGTTGTCAGTGTATGAAGACTGATTTGGCTGCCGTCGTTTAGCTTTTTCAGTAAGTGAGTAGGTTTCAAATTCGAACGTGATGGAGAATCCATGAGTTGTCTGAATTCCCAGGACTGGATGGTTGAGGGCGTAATACGACTGCCCAGTCTGGTGTCAGCTAAGTTGGCGATCGCGCAGGCCCATGATTGGGGTGCACTAGTGGACGCGTACCTGGTAGATGCAGCTGAAGTTGGCGATCGTTTCGTTGCGTATGTGTATGGCGATCTTTCAGGGCAACTGGTTGATGGGATGACAATTGTCACACCACCTAGTGAGGTGATAGCGGAGGTTGAAGGCATGGCGTTATTGCGGACAGTGTCAGGCAACGATCATTACGTCATGGTCAGCCGATTGCCTGCCGCCGCTTGAGTGCCCCCGCGTCGTCGAGGCCGCTGTCTCAGCCTGCTTCATTAGGCCCCACCGTCATCTACTCCATTAATAGTTAATGTGTGTTTAAGGGAAGAAGCATGTCCGAGTTAAAGAAATTGACATTGACTGTTAAGAACTATGATGCTCAAGCGAGCGGTGATCTAGACGCTCTCTATCGACGTGTTAGATATGAAGATGAACACGGCGCTACGCTCTATTTCAAAGAGGTTGTGATGCTGAAGTACCTTGTGAAGCATGGTGCTTTGGCGACTGATGTTCCGCGAACTTGGTACTATAAGCATGCCTCAAAGAAATCGATAATTGTTGTCGCTTTTGAGAAGGCTGGTGGGAAAGTTGAGTGCGACTTGGATGATCTGCGAATTATTGCAAGGTCGACTTTGGTAAAGGGTGTGGTTATTTCGCTAGCAGCGGTTCCAGCTGGAATTATTGCTGCAACGGCAACCTTTGGAGTTGGGCTTGTCATTATTCCTATGTTTTTGTGGTATGGGTACAGGAACGTCTTCAAGCTTCCGAAAATGCTGGGTCGAAAAACGCTGGTGGATGATTTTTCAAAATTTGGCGTTACTCTTCGGTAGCTTGGTTTTTTGGTTGTTGAACTTGATTCTCGTTAGAGTGGCTGGCTGTCTTGCGGACGCTGAACAGCGAAGGAAACTCAGATGAAGACCAATGTCGTTATCTTTGACGCCTTCGGAACGCTGGTCGAGATACAGCAGCCGACACATCCGTTTCGACAGTTGCTTCGAGAGGGGCGACGCCAAGGCCGCTTGCCTCGCGCTGATGACATTCGAACGATCATGACCCGTTGCCTTTCTCTAAGCGAGGCTGCGCTGGCCTTTGGTATCAAGATCTCGCCCTCCCAACTCGCATTTCTTGATCAATGCTTGGAGGAAGAGCTGGCAAGCATTCAGCCTTATCCAGACGCGGTTGAGGCCGTTGGGCTACTGCAAGCTGCAGGGGTGAGACTGGCCGTATGTTCAAACCTGGCAATGGCCTACGGCCCCGTAGTGGAAAGGATTTTCCCGCACCTTGGGGCCTATGGTTTCAGCTATCGCGTTGGTGTTATGAAACCGCAAGCCGCCATCTACCAGCACACCTGCGATCTGCTTAATGTCCGGCCAGAAAATGAGCTCTGCGGTCAGAGGCGGATCGTCATGATTGGCGACTCAGAAAGGTGTGATCGGGATGGGCCTGGCCATGTTGGTATCAAGGGTTACCTGTTGCGCAGGAATGGAGACGGGGTTTCCAATCTTTCCCACTTTGCACGATCAGTGCTGAGTGATAGGTAGCTGCGAGCAGATCTTCAATTCGATGGTAAGCGTTGCGTCTGAGCTAAAGGGCCGCGCCACGAGGTGGCCCTGCCGGGATGCCCCTTGCACAGAGTACGAGGGGCGACCAGACCAGTATCACCAGAGGGTGAAGCATGAATGAGCTTAGGATTGTCGGGCGATGCGTTCGCTCCCCGATCGGCTGCTGGAGTGCTAGGCATCGCTGTTTTCAGACGCGTTACGAGCAGGTCTTCTCAATCGCGCTGGAAGTGTTTGGAAGCCGAAAGAAGGCGCAGCGATGGCTTGTAAAATCTGTAGTAGGTGTAGGCCGTCAGACACCCTGCAGGGTGCTGTGCACACCTATGGGATTCACAATTATCCATGACGAGATTATGCGGCTTGATCACGGCATACGTGCCTAATCCCATCTAGCCCGCTGTTGCTCTCTATCGAGTTAGTGGTCGCCATCCCAGAAGCTATGCGATTTGTGATCATGTGTGCCGAGCCTCACTGCCGCATTTTTCCGATCTGGTTGTAAGTAACGGTTTGCTAGGGAAGATAGAGGCGGATTTTCTGCGAACAAATTTGCGTCAGGCTTAAGAAGTCATTTGGCTGGGAGAGCAAGGCTCGTAATAAAGCTTATTGCTACTAGAGTGCACATTCCAAGTAACAGCGGAATTGATCCAAATCTTTCTAGAGCAAGTGCTGCTGCTATGGGGCCTACAGCCTGGCCAATCAGCATCGGGCGAGCCAGCAGCCCCATACGTGCTCCGTAGCCATCCGCGCCGAATAGAGCCAAGGGTAATGTTCCGCGAGCAATGGTCAGAATTCCATTACCTGCTCCGTAAAGCGCCAAGGCTACGAAGGCCAGCCACGGGATGGCCGGTAACAGCAGCGCAATACCCACCCCGCATAGCAGGATGGCGATACGAGCCGACCAGGTAGGGTGTAAGTTTCGCCCAATCGAAAACTCTGCAAGGCGTGCCATGACTTGAGATGGCCCAATGATCATTCCTATGGCCAGTGCTGTTGAAGTTGCGATGCCAAGCAGTTTTAGCACATCAAGTAGGTGGACTGAGACGGAAGAAATAACCAGCGACTGGAATGTCAGCAGCGCTGCCAGCAGGATAAATATGCGATTGGTTAATTTGCTGTAACTAGGAATGGACGGGGAACTTGTAAGAGGTGCAGATTCGGCTGGGGGGCCTTTCTCGCTGGGAATTGTCAGAAGATGGATTGGTAGTCCAACTACCAGGTGCATTGCGGCTAAGGCAAAGCAACTGTACCTCCACCCGATCTGGTGCTCTAGGCCTGCGATCAGTGGCCAGCCTAAGGTGCTGGCAAACCCACCTAGCAAGGTTAGACCAGTCATCGAGGCGCGTGCGTGGTCGCCAAGTAGTCGTCCGAGTGTCGAAAACGCTGCGTCATAAAGGCCAGCAGCCATACCCGCGCCGATCAGCGTCCATGCTAGGTAATAAACGGCCAAGTTACTGGCCAAGCCCATCAACAGCATACCCATCGCCAAAAATAACGAGCTAGCTGCCAACACGGGGCGTCCCCCATTTTGATCGATCCATCGTCCCACCATGGGCGAGCAAGCTCCTGCGACCAGCAGTCCCCAAGACAATCCAATCACTACGCTCGTAACTGACCATCCTGTTTCTTTGGTGATTGGTGTTGCAAGAACTGCTGGCAGGTAATAGGTCGAACTCCAAGCGAGAATTTGTGCGATGCCTAATGCCCACACAAGTCTGAGTCGGTTGATAGGTTGCTGGCTGCTTTCTAGGTTTTTCACTAGCTACGGGCTCTTGTGTTTTTCAGACGTAAGCTGCTCAGTTTTGCGTTACAGGCGTGGGAGCGGCTTCCAAATTTCGAACTCGCTTTAGCAAATACGGGAGTATGTGCTCGGCATCAGGCCCCACGCCTCGTAGGGTTGCAGAGGCGAAGTTGCGTTGTTTGGGCAAGCCTACAAAGTACAAGCCTGGGACATGAACTGCTCGCCCGTGGCGTTGCGCCACTCGTCCCTGCTCATCCGTTACTGGAAGGCCTTGGAGAAATGGCAGGTTCGGACGAAAGCCAGTGGCAAAAACGAGGCTATCAACGGTTTCATGCTGACCTTCGGCCCAAATCACGCCTGTTGAAGTGACCTCGGAGAACATTGCTGCTTGATTGAAGTATCCGGATCTCAGAGCCTTTCTGTACGTGCCGTCGTCCAGTACAGGCGTGCTTTGATCGTTTAGCCACTTAGTTTTCTCTAGGCCTGTCCATTTCAACCAAGTATGAAAATCTGCTCCTAATATCCGTTGTGGCGCGAATCGAATCGCCTCTCGCGTGGCCAGAGTCACTGTTGCAACGATGGATAAGTCGTAAGCGATTTGTACAGCGGAGTTAGCAGCGCCAACTACGACGATGCGTTGCCCACTAAATGCTTCTGCATTCCGATAATGAGCACTGTGAAGCTGAGTGCCGCTGAAGTTTTTGAGCCCAGGGATATCGGGTACGTAGGGACGACTGAAGGCTCCTGAAGCCACGACAACTGCTCTCGCCGAAAAGCATTGTCCGTTCGTGGCAGTGATCCGAAATCCTTCGCCTTCCTGACATACGTTTGCGACCCTAATCCCTTGGAGAATAGGTAACCGGAAGAAGTCGGCATACCGTTCGAGGTAACGCACGACTTCATCTCTAGTAGGGTAGTGACCTGCTGCTCCAGGGAAAGGAAGCCCCGGAAGAGAGGAATATGCTGCTGGTGAGAACAATTCAAGGCTGTCGTAGTAATTACGCCAGTTCCCCCCAGGCTGCGGTTGCTCATCAAAAATAAGGAAATTGAGGCCTTGCTGCTTCAGGTGCCAACCGCTAGCCAACCCTGCTTGGCCAGCACCAATGACAACAACATCAAACATCTGATTTTTTGCGTTCATATATGCGCACTCATGCACGTATTTATACAAAAAAGGATCAGTCCTTTTTGCCTGGACAGCACAGCGGGGCGATGCTTTTGGTGTGGAGGAGGATGGCTTCTAGACGTTTGATAATGGCTGGGCCGTCCACTTCATAGAACATCTGGCGCCCTACCTTAGCAGCTCGAACAATCCCTGCTTCCAGTAGCACCTGAAGATGACGAGATACAACCGAACGCTCCTGAGGCAGCTCAGCCGCAATTTCAGTTACATCAGCGCGACCTAATAGCATGACTCGCTTCAGCACGGCGATTCGCGGTGGCTCACACAGAGCCTTGAAGAATGCGCCGTCCAACGATTCGATGGCGGCCTCAATGGCTTGGGTTCGGGTTAGTGATGTAGTCATAAAGGAACTATATGTGCATGTATGTGCACATGTAAAGGCTAGGTCGAAACTGGACACTACCTCCCAGGCTATCGGATGGGCAGACTATCAGCCATTGTCGAATGGTAACGCCTTGCACATGTAGCAAGCCGAGCCAGGGCAAAGCCCCCTGAACTGCTCCGTCTGAGAAATAAGAGGTGGCGCAGAGCCTCGTTGATTTACTGCATAGCCCTGCTGCTTAAAAAAGCCTGAAGCAGTTGTTGTCAGCAAATGAAATCGAGCGATTCCCTGCTCGGCAGCTATTGCTTCAATGACTCGAAGCACTTCAGCCCCAACCGCTTTCGATCTGTACGCCGGTTCTACGACCATGGAGCGCAGCAATCCATCTGTCCCATGCGTTTCAAACCCTCCCCATCCAACAGTCTCACCATCCCGTGAGAACTCAAAAAAGGTTCGGCCTGGAAGATCAATATCGTCTGCTGGAAGGTCAGCAGATTTCAGCGCATCGCGAAAGCGCTGCCACTGTCCTCCGGCTATTTCCTTTGCCTGGATCATCATCTTCCCCTCCATCCTCTCATCTCCTTTATGCCGACACGCATGGAACGTTAGGGCACATGCCAAACAGCAGACATCATATTCGCTTTACCGAATATTCGCTGAAACGTATATTCGATTTTCCATATGCATCGAGTTCCACCATGAGCCCTGCTATCAAAGTGCTTTTCGTGTGCGTTGCCAACTCAGCCCGCTCCCTGCTTGCAGAGGCTTTGCTGCGGCACACCGACCCGCGCTTCGAGGCCTTCAGCGCAGGATCTGAACCGTCTGAGGTTGATCCGCGCACGACTCAGGCATTGGAGGCAGTTGGAGTCGATGCAACGGGCCTGCGCAGCAAGTCCCTCAGCGAGTTTCAAGCTGATCGATTCGATTACGTAATCACTCTTTGTGATAAATCCGCAAGCGAGTGCCTACCAATGCCCAATGCAGGTGAAGTCATTGCCTGGGATTTTCCTGACCCAGTAACCAGCGATGATCCTGGCGCATTTCGCCACACGCTCCACGACATCCACGAGCGCATCAAGCTCTTCGTTTTGGTCAAGACCAAACACCTGGAGGATCTGTGACAGAACCCATGAACCCCACCACCTTATTCAAGTGCCTGGCGGATGACACCCGAGCAAAAATTTCGCTGCTCGTCGTGAGTGAAGGTGAGCTGTGTGTTTGCGAGCTAACGGCAGCACTCGACCTAAGTCAGCCGAAGATTTCTCGTCATTTGGCGCTGCTGCGCTCTGCCGGTTTGTTGTTGGATCGTCGCCAAGGCCAATGGGTGTACTACCGACTGAATCCTGATTTGCCCGCGTGGGTGACTGCAGTTTTGAAGGAAGTGGTAGACGCCAATCAGCAATGGCTGGAAACCGAGGCTAAGCGCCTCTGCAGCATGAACGACCGTCCGATCAACCAAGCCGTGTGTAGCTGATTCACGCCCAACCGGATTAATGAAATGCTGATTGCCGTATTGATCTTTATCGCCACCATCGTCCTTGTCATCTGGCAGCCCAAGGGGCTTGGGGTTGGCTGGAGTGCGATGTTCGGTGCCATCGTGGCGTTGCTGGCAGGTGTCGTTACCCTTGCCGACATACCAGAGGTTTGGCGCATTGTCTGGAATGCCACTGGGGCTTTCATCGCGGTCATCATCATTAGTCTGCTGCTTGATGAGGCAGGTTTTTTCAAGTGGGCTGCGCTGCATGTGGCCCGATGGGGAGGCGGGAGCACCCGCAAGCTGTTCGCATTTATCGTCCTGCTGGGCGCAGCGGTGTCTGCCCTGTTCGCTAATGACGGAGCAGCGTTGATCCTCACACCCATTGTGATCGCGATGTTGCTGGCGTTGCGTTTTTCTCCTGCTGCTACGTTGGCATTCGTCATGGCAGCCGGTTTTATCGCGGATACGGCGAGCTTACCGCTGGTGGTTTCCAACCTGGTCAACATCGTTTCTGCCGACTACTTCGATATCGGCTTCAACGAATATGCTTCGATCATGGTGCCGGTAAACATCGTCAGCGTGGCGGCGACATTAGCCATGCTGCTGTGGTTTTTCCGCAAAGATTTACCAAAGACCTATGACCTCAACCAACTGGACAATCCGGACGAGGCCATCCACGATCGGGCCACTTTTGTAGCCGGTTGGTGGGTGTTGGCACTACTCCTGATCGGCTTCTTTGTCATTGAGCCACTGGGGGTGCCAATCAGCGCCATTGCAGCAGTCTGTGCATTCATTCTTTACGTCATCGCGGCTCGTGGTCACGCCATCAATACAAGCAAGGTACTCAAAGAGGCGCCATGGCAGGTAGTGATCTTTTCTTTGGGTATGTACCTGGTTGTTTATGGTCTGAAGAACGCCGGCCTGACCGACCACATTGCACAGATCCTGAACGTGTTCGCCGGTTATGGCGTTTGGGGCGCGTCCCTTGGTACAGGGCTGCTAACAGCGTTGCTGTCTTCGATCATGAACAACATGCCCACCGTTCTGGTAGGCGCCTTATCCATTCATGCCGCTGAAGTCGATGGTGTAGTCCAGCAAGCGATGATTTACGCCAACATCATCGGCTGCGACTTGGGCCCGAAGATCACCCCAATTGGGAGCTTGGCAACTCTGTTGTGGCTGCACGTGCTCGCACGGAAAAACATAACGATCAGTTGGGGTTATTACTTCAAGACCGGGATCGTGCTGACCGTGCCCATCCTCGTCGCCACATTGTCCGCCCTGGCACTGCGCCTCAGTTTCTGAATCAAGGAATCGCCTGATGAAAGTCTTGTTCATGTGCACCCACAACAGCTGCCGCAGCATTCTGTCCGAGGCGCTTTTCAACCACTTGGCGCCCGAGGGTGTAGAAGCGGTCAGCTCAGGAAGCTTTCCCAGTGGCCGGGTGAATCAACGGGCATTGCAAACGCTGGAGGCGGCGGGTATCTCCACTGCGGGCTTGAGCAGCAAGGCTTCGGATGCTTTTGAAGGCTCGCCTCCAGACATCGTGATCACTGTCTGTGACCGGGCAGCGGGTGAGGCATGCCCAATCTTCTTTGGGCCAGCTTTGAAGGCGCATTGGGGTCTGGCCGACCCGTCTGACGCTAGCGGGTCGGAAGCCGAGATCACCGCAGCGTTTGAAACCACACTGGCCAAAATTCACGAGCGCGTGAGCGCATTTCTTGCGCTGCCACTGAAGACCATCAGCGCTGAACAGTTGAAAGCTGAACTGAATCGCATCGGTTCGCTTTAAAGATCAACCGAGGCGGTGCCCAATCTGGCGCCGCCGTAGGAGTTTATATGCAAGACACATTGCCGAACGTACACGCCGACCTGATCGACATTCCGTCGTTGGAACAACTGGAGCCGCGTACACCGTCACTCCATAAGCCTAGAATCTTGCTTCTGTATGGATCGACGCGAGAGCGCTCTTTCAGCCGGTTGGTGACTCAGGAAGCAGCACGCTTGTTGGAAGAGTTTGGCGCCGATACCAAAATCTTCGATCCCTCGGGTTTGCCGCTGCCGGACGATGCTCCGGATACACATCCTAAGGTCGCGGAGTTGCGCGAACTCATGCAATGGTCTGAAGGACAGGTGTGGTGTTCGCCTGAAAGGCACGGCTCCATGAGCGCAGTATTCAAGGCCCAGATCGACTGGGTTCCGCTTGCGATTGGTGCTGTTCGACCTACGCAAGGAAAGACCCTTGCAGTAATGCAGGTCTGTGGCGGCTCGCAATCTTTCAACGTGGTCAACCAACTACGGGTATTGGGGCGGTGGATGCGCATGTTCACCATCCCAAATCAATCTTCGGTGGCCAAGGCGTTCACCGAGTTCGACGAGGCAGGCCGTATGAAGCCTTCCTCGTACTACGACCGACTGGTGGACGTGATGGAAGAGCTGATGAAGTTCACCCTGCTGCTGCGGGATCGCCAGGATTATTTGGTTGATCGGTACTCCGAGCGTAAAGAGTCCGCCGAAGAGCTTTCGAAGCGGGTCAACCAGCGCTCCATCTAACGTCAGCACGAGGAAGCGATATGAGTCAGATCACGATCTACCACAACCCCGAATGCGGCACTTCTCGCAACACCTTGGAGCTGATCCGCAACAGCGGAGAAGAGCCGACTGTTATCGAGTACCTACAGACCCCACCTGACCGCACCACGCTTGTCAGGTTGATCGAGGATATGGGTATTGAGGTGCGGGCCCTGCTTCGCATCAAAGGCACTCCTTACGAGGAGTTGGGACTGGGCGATACGTCACTTACTGATGATCAGCTCATCGATGCCATGATGGCTCACCCCATCCTGATCAATCGTCCTATCGTCGTGACGCCCTTGGGCACACGCTTGTGTCGTCCGTCAGAGGCCGTCCTCGACCTTCTGCCGCAAGAGCAGCGCGGCAGCTTCGTCAAAGAAGACGGACAAGTCGTCATTGATGAGAATGGCCGTAGGGTTTAAACCGATGTAAAGCAGATGGGCCTGGGGGGATGTTGGTGAATCAAAACTCGAAATTTGATGTAGTGGTCATTGGCGGTGGCCAATCCGCGCTCACCGTAGCCTATTTCTTGAGGCGTACAGGCCTTTCCTATGTATTACTCGACGCCGAGTCAGCACCGGGAGGGGCCTGGCGGCATGGGTGGGATTCTCTCCTACTATTCTCGCCGTCTGCTTGGAGCTCTATTGCCGGCTGGCCCATGCCAGCAGTATCCGGGGGGACTCCTGGGCGGGACGATGTTATCGACTATCTAACTCTGTACGAGCGTCGATATGACTTTCCCATCATCCGATCCACGCGGGTAAACCGTGTCGAGAAAATCGAAGACGGATTACGGGTTGTCTCCGAGGGCAGAGCCTGGGAGGCCAAAGCGGTTATCAGTGCAACAGGCACCTGGAACCGCCCATATATACCAAGCTATCCCGGACAGGAATTGTTTCTAGGGCAGCAGCTTCATTCCGCTCATTACGTTGGGCCGGATGAGTTTGAGGGGAAAACTGTCCTTGTCGTCGGTGGTGGCAACTCGGGAGCCCAGATTTACGCCGAGGTTTCCAAAGTGGCTCAGGCAACCTGGGTAACTCAAGAGGCCCCGAAGTTTCTGCCTGATGAGGTCGATGGCCGCGTCCTGTTCGAGCGAGCTACTGCTCGATTGAAGGCGCAGCAGGAGGGCCTGGAACCTCAGCAGCCGCCAGGAGGGCTCGGAGACATCGTTATGGTTCCGTCGGTCAGGGACGCTCGCGAACGCGGCGTGCTGAATGCCGTACGACCATTCAAGCGCTTCACTTCGACAGGCGTTGTGTGGTCATCAGGAGACGAAACAAAGGTGGACGTTGTCATCTGGTGCACGGGATTTTCTCCCGCGCTCGACCACCTGAGCAGCCTGGGCGTTGTAGGCCTGGACGGTAAAGTGGCTGTGGACGAAAATCGAAGTGTTGCGTCACCCAATTTGTGGCTGGTGGGTTACGGCGATTGGACGGGGCTCGCCTCTGCGACATTGATCGGAGTAACCCGCACCGCTCGGGATGTAGTCAAGCAAGTGCAAAGCTATCTCACAGATGCAGCACGATAGCTCACGCCCAGAATTCCAGTGGACTACTGTGATGCGACTTCAAGCTCAGGAAAGAGAATAGGCTCCAGTGGAGGAGTTGCCGGACACAGCCCGAGCCGCCAATAGCCGACGTCGTGCCATTTCCCAAGTTTGAAGCCTACTTCCGGATAGGTGCCGATGTGGACGAAGCCCAGCGACTCGTGCAGGCCCACACTGCCTTCGTTTGGCTGCGCAATTCCGGCGTACGCTGCGCGAAATCTCTGCTTATCAAGAGTCGGAAGCAAGGTCTCATAGAGTTCACGGCCAACACCCTGACGGCGAGCTGACTCTGCTATGTACACCGTCACGTCAACTGCCCATCGGTAGGCCGGACGTGCGCGGTGCTGGCCTGCATAGGCGTAGCCTTTGATCTCCCCATCTTCTTCGGCTACAAGGTAGGGATATGTCTGAAGTGTCGTGGCTATCCGCTGAGCTATTTCCTCAGCGCTTGGCGGAGTCTCTTCAAACGAGATCGCCGTTGTCGAAACGATGGGAGCGTAAATGCCTTGGATAGCTACAGCATCTGCTACCGCTGCCGTACGGATTTTCAAAGCCATGCAGGTCATCCCCGTTTCAATTTAGTGTTCTTTTGCCGAAAGAAATTTGAGTCCAACAATTCCGGCCAAAATCAGAAAAAAACAGAAGATTCGCATTGCGCTGCGATCCTCGCCGAGCACCAAAATCCCATACACAGCCGTACCTAACGCTCCGATCCCAACCCATACTGCGTAGGCTGTACCGACCGGAATAGTGCGGGTTGCCAATGACAGGAGATACATGCTCAGGCAAATGAAACTGCACAAAAGATGCTCGGCCAGAGCCGGGTAAAGCCATCGGTACGCGGCATAGCAGCTGCGTAAAAAATCTCACAACCGCCGGCTAGTAACAAAAAAATCCAACCCACAAATACCATCCTTACTGAAAATTATGCCCTCGATTCATGATGAAAAGTTACTGGCAGGCCCGATGATGGTACCCAACCCCAGCTCACGGTGCACACCGCAGCAGCGGTTCCGCTTGGCGCTGCTTTTCAATCTGGTTCATCAGGGCGGGCGCTAGGGAAACCAACCAAATCGAGTCGGCGGGTGGCAATCGACGATAACTCGGCTGTATACTTATTGCTCAGCCTTACCTTTGAGCTACAGGAACATCAGCATGACTGTACTCCAAACGATCTACTGGCAGCCTACGCCGCCTTAGCGCTACGCCCCCTCGCAACATCCTGCTTCCGCTAGCCTCGCTCGCGGGTGCGCACTGCTGTACGCCTGGTTTTACACCTAAAGCACACAGCAAAAAAATCCTCAAAATTTGAATTTGTATCGATTCGCTCGCCATTCCCTTGGCGTGCGCGATGCTTTGCCTTGGATATTTTCTATGCTGCAAAAACTTAGACAAACGTGGTTTTACAACGTCCGTGGCGACGTGCTCGCGGGGCTGGTGGTCGCACTCGCGCTGATCCCGGAAGCCATCGCCTTTTCCATCATCGCCGGGGTAGATCCCAAAGTCGGTCTCTACGCCTCCTTCTGTATCTGTGCTGTTATCGCCTTTGTCGGCGGGCGTCCCGGGATGATCTCGGCGGCGACAGGCGCCATGGCACTGCTGATGGTTACGCTGGTAAAAGAGCATGGACTCCAGTACCTGCTGGCAGCGACTCTACTATGTGGCGTACTTCAAATCCTTGCCGGCTACCTGAAGCTTGGCTCGTTGATGCGGTTCGTTTCACGGTCGGTAGTCACCGGTTTCGTAAACGCATTGGCGATTCTGATTTTCATGGCGCAGTTGCCGGAACTTACGAATGTCACCTGGCACGTCTACGCCATGACGGCAGCGGGCCTCGGGATCATCTACCTGTTTCCATACGTACCGAAGATCGGCAAGCTGATTCCCTCTCCATTGGTGTGCATTCTGACGCTGACTGCCATCGCCATTTACCTCGGTTTGGATATCCGCACCGTCGGTGACATGGGCCAACTGCCTGATACTCTCCCGATCTTCCTCTGGCCTGAAGTTCCGCTGAATTTTGAAACCCTGCGCATCATTTTCCCGTACTCGGCTGCGTTGGCAGTGGTGGGTCTACTCGAATCAATGATGACCGCGACCATCGTCGACGACCTGACCGATACCACCAGTAACAAAAACCGCGAGTGCAAAGGCCAGGGTGTGGCCAACATCGCTGCCGGCATGCTTGGCGGCATGGCAGGTTGCGCCATGATCGGCCAGTCGATCATCAACGTGAAGTCTGGTGGCCGCACCCGTCTCTCGACATTGTGTGCCGGCGTTTTCCTGCTGCTGATGGTGGTATTTCTTGGCGAATGGCTCTCAAAAATCCCTATGGCGGCACTCGTGGCTGTGATGATTATGGTGTCCATCGGCACCTTTAGCTGGGATTCCTTGCGCAATCTGAAAGAGCATCCGCTGTCGACCAACCTCGTCATGGTGGCGACCGTCGTGGTCGTCGTGGCCACTCACAACCTAGCCTACGGCGTACTGGTAGGTGTGCTGCTGGCTTCGCTGTTCTTTGCCAATAAGGTTGGGCACTACCTGGATATCAAGAGCACTCTGGAAGAGACGGAATCGCATCGGACTTACCACGTCGTGGGCCAGGTGTTCTTTAGCTCTGCGGACAAGTTCACTGAAGTTTTTGACTTCAAGGAAGCTCTCAACAAAGTCACCATCGATCTCACACAGGCGCATTTCTGGGATATCACCGCCGTCGCAGCGCTGGATAAGGTCGTGATCAAGTTCCGCCGTGAAGGCGCGGAGGTTGAAGTGCTCGGTCTCAATGAAGCCAGCGCGACAATCGTTGACCGTTTCGGCGTCCATGACAAACCCGGTGCCATCGACAAGCTCATGAGCCACTAAGGAAAACGACAATGACCTACGTAATGGCATGCATTGATAACTCACAATCCTCATTGGCGGTCTGCGATTACGCAGCATGGGCCTCGCAACGACTCAGCGCTCCCCTGACCTTGCTTCATGTGCTGGATAAGGAGAAATATCCTGCATCCGCTGACCTCAGCGGCAATATCGGTCTCGGTAGCAGAGAACATCTACTGGAAGAGTTGGCCACGCTGGATGCGCAGCGGGCAAAACTGGCCTTGGAGCATGGGCAGCACATGCTTGAAAAAGCTCGCGAACGAACAGTCATCTCTGGCGCCATGTCACCTGATCTGAAGCAGCGCCATGGACATCTAGTCGAGAGCCTGAGCGATCTCCAAAACGATATTCGATTACTGGTGATCGGAAGAGCCGGAGAGGACAGCACGCGCAGTGCCCAAAGTCTTGGCAGCCAGATTGAAGCGGTAGTCCGAACTATCCACCGCCCCATCCTGATTACAACCAGCCATTTCAGGAAACCTGAAACGGTCATGGTGGCATTTGACGGCAGCGCTACAGGCCACAAGACCGTACAGATGCTTACTTCGAGCCCGCTGTGCGAAGGCCTGCCAATTCATATCGTCATGGTTGGTACGGACTCTAAAGAAAACCAGAATGAGCTGGAGAAAGCACGAACCACACTTGCCTCTTCTGGCTCGCTGGTGCATGCCGAGATCCGCCCAGGCGAAGTAGACTCGGTGCTGCATGCGTATCAGGCAGAGCACGGCATTGACCTCTTGGTCATGGGGGCGTACGGGCACTCACGCATCAGGCAGTTTCTGGTGGGCAGCACGACCACGACGATGCTGCGAACATCCACTTTACCCGTATTGCTGCTTCGCTGAGCCAGTGCCACTGGCCACAGTATTTCCAGAGCTGCGGAAATGCCGTGGTCACCCTGGACGATGACTAACTGATCTTGCGGTAACGAAACCACATGCAACTCATAACTGAAATAGTTCACCCAGAGCTAAAATCTATACAAGGCAGAGTGTTCCGACGTCATGCCGCACGCGGCATCGTGTTGCGGGACGACCAGATCCTGTTGTTGTTCACGGAGCGCTATAACGACTTTAGCTTTCCTGGCGGCGGCCTTGATGCCGGCGAGGACATTGTCACAGGCCTGAAGCGCGAGCTTGAGGAAGAGACTGGTGCTCGTGAAATTCAGGTGCTCCAGCACTACGGTTACATTGAGGAGTACCGGCCCTACTGGAAGCCACAATATGACCTGATGCACATGACGTCGCATTTTTATCTATGCGAAGTAGCGACTCAGCTAGAGCCAGTCAGGATGGAAAACCACGAAATCGCTAATGGAATGCGGCCCGTCTGGATCAACCTGTATGAGGCCATATCGCACAACGAAGCCGTGATGCAGCGTCAGGAGTTGTCGATGGGGCAGTCAATTCAGCGCGAAACGTTCATGCTGAAAAAAGTCGCGTCCGAGTTGATGCCGCCAATCAGCCTTTGAGGGGATATCTCAGCAACTTGTGGCGTAAAACACGATGACCTCGCTTCGCGAGACGTTGTTCCGGCCACAGGATTTCTGTCAGGGAGAAACTCCGTGGCCGGCTCGCTTACGCTTATTTAGAAACAGTGGCGGCGATAATGGCGGGCGCAGCGCTGCGTCGCAAAATCAGGACTCCACCGATTGCAGCCAGGGTCGAACCAATCAACACGCCGACTTTTACCTCATCGATCAGGTGAGCTGATCCAGCAAACGCCAGGTTTCCGATGAACAGGCTCATGGTGAAGCCGATGCCACACAAGAGCGCAACGCCGTAAAGCTGTGCCCAATTGCTGCCTTCCGGCAGTTTGGCCAAGCCCATACGGATGGCCAGAGCAGCCAATAGGAAGATGCCAATCTGCTTGCCCACCAACAAGCCGAGCGCAACACCCAGCGGAACCGGATCGACTAGGTTTTCCATCGAAATACCGGCCAATGAAACACCCGCATTGGCGAAGCCGAAAATCGGCACCACAGCGAATGCTACCCACATGTGCAGCTTCTCTTCTAGGAAGAGCAGTGGAGACCTGGCTTCCTCTTCTGGCTTACCCATTGGGACACACAGTGCAACGGCAACACCCGCAAGAGTGGCATGCACCCCCGACTGCAGCACGAAGAACCACAGCACACCACCGACCAGCAAATATGGGAATAATCGTCTGACGCCCAATCGATTCATTGCGATCAGAATGACCAGGGTTGCGAGCGATGCCAGCAACATCGGCATGGAAAGACCAGAGGTGTAGAAAAAGGCAATGATGACTACAGCACCCAGGTCGTCAATGATCGCCAGGGCGGCGAGGAAGACCTTCAGCGACGTAGGGACTCGCTTCCCCAGCAACGACAAGACGCCCAAGGCGAATGCGATGTCGGTAGCGGCTGGGATAGCCCACCCCTTCAAAGTCTCAGAACTACCCCAGTTGATTGCGATGTAGATCAGCGCAGGCACAACCATGCCACCTAAAGCACCAAACCCCGGCAGGGCGCGCTGGCCCCAAGTGGAAAGCCCACCTGCCAGAACCTCTCTTTTGATCTCTAGGCCGACCATCAGGAAGAAGATAGCCATGAGGCCATCATTGACCCAATGCTCCACAGACATGCCCAACCAGACACTGTGCAAGGCGGCAAAATAACCTTGCGAGAGAGGCGAGTTCGCGACGATCAGGGCCGCGAGTGCTGCGCCCATCAATACAAGACCGCCAGCGGACTCCGACGATAGGAAGCGAGCCAGAATCGCGGCTGCTCTAGGGGTTTCTGCGGGAGCTCTACTATGAGTCATCAGTGTCCTTGCGCTTTGATCCAAAGCGATTATTTTAACATCCGAGGTTTACCAGCGCGGCAGGGCACATAGCCTGTAACGATTTACACCGAGCCTTAATCAGCCTTCAGTGTGTTCCCCGGCACGGGCTCGCTCATGAAACGCAGGAGCGCGCTCCATGCACATAGCCTCCTAGGCGAGCGAGCATCGATCCTTCTTTACAGGCGTGTGGCTCCTCGGATATTTGATGATCGGAGCAACTGAGGCCCAGCATAATGCAAGAACCTCAGCGCGATCCTCCGACACAGGCATTTGAATCTGGCGTAAGTCTATTTGGGGATATACGCAGCTACCGACTTGCGAATCTCTTCCCGCGCTTCATCGGCGCTGCCCCAGCGGCCCATCTTCACCCACTTACCCGGTTCCAATGCTTTGTAGTTTTCGAAGAAGTGCTGGATCTGTGCGAGGAGTAACGCAGGGAGGTCTGAGCACTCCTTTACGTCGATGTACATGGAGCTGAGTTTTTCATGAGGCCCTGCGATCACCTTGGCATCGGCTCCGGCTTCGTCAGTCATGTACATCACACCAACCGGGCGACTGCGGATAACAACTCCAGGTGAGACGGGATATGGACAAACCACCAGGACGTCCAGCGGATCGCCATCGTCGCTCAGCGTGTTCGGGATAAACCCGTAGTTGGCCGGATAGAACATCGGTGTACTGAGGAAGCGGTCAACGAAAATTTGTCCGCTCGACTTGTCCACCTCGTACTTGATCGGCGAGTGGTTTGCAGGAATCTCGATAACGGTGAAAAAGTCATCGGGGATGGCGTTGCCAGCTGGGATGTCCGCGTAGCTCATGTTCACAGCTCCGAAGTTGTGGAGGGGGCTCCGCTGGAAGGCGTTTTTCCAAGGGTGCCCATCTCGATTGGCGTCTTAGTGAAAAACACCGATATCTCCTCGGAGTCCAGTCGTGTGAACAACCGTTCTGCCTCATCTTCCGTGATTGCCAAGCGAATCTCCGTGGGTTGATCCGCCAGCTCAAAAAAGTGCGATGAATGCAGTTTTCCGGTGTGCCCAAACCCTTCGATTCCAGTACAGAGCGTGGCGCCTCGCAACCCCATTTCTTTAGACACGTCGACGATCCATTCGCCTAGCATCTTTCCCTGATAACGACGGTTTTGTTGGGTGAAGAAAACGACCATATAGCCTTTCATTTCTATCTCCTCAGCGAGTACCAATCATTTGGTAGGACAGAAGCCCCGCAGCGGTCATCGCCAACGAGCCTGCAACGTGCAACGAAATTGAGCCAAGCGCCCAGACCAGTCTGCCTTCCTGAATCAAGGCAGCCGTTTCGGCTGAAAATGTAGAGAAGGTGGTAAGCCCACCACAGAAGCCCGTGATGATTAGGAGACGCCACTCTGGACTGAGGGTAGGGGAAGCGGCCAAGAAGGCGATGGCCAGGCCGATGATGTAGCCCCCAACCATGTTCGCGACCACAGTACCTGGGGGAATCGTAGGAAACAGAGCATTCAGTTTCATGCCCAATATCCATCGCAACCAGGCTCCAAGTGAAGCACCAACGGCGATGACCATTAATGACTTCAGCATGGCGAGCCCACCTCATCAGACCTGAGTGGACTAACTCGCAAGCGGCTCGCGCCGAAAGAAAAGGGAAACTCGGAGGGTAAGATCATAGCCTGTCCTAAAATGGAGGACAGGGAGGCGCACCTACGCACCCTGTCCAGGGTTCACGTAGGCATCATCAGCACGAAGGCGGTTAAAGGAGGAATGCCATCTCCTGATCTGATCCTATAGCGTCAGCGCCAATGGTATCAATAGGCATTAAGAGCAGCTGCATGCAAGCGATCTGAAGGCCCTTTTGGCTAGGCAAGATGTTTGATTGTTGGCGCTGATTGAAAACTGACCCATCCTGCCGATTGAAAATTGACCCAGGGAGGATTGCTGATTTGTGTCCCAGCAATTGTGGATAGGAAAGTGAGTTGGCCGGACGGTTACAAATGATCGACATGGCCAATGTATCTGCTACTGGGCGCGGTTGTAGGCGATCAAAATTCGAATTTGGTGAATCGAAACTCATAAATGTTAGCGTTTTAGCCTGATTTAAAGCATTTTTTATAGGTTTTCGAGGATTTTTGAGTGAAAACTCAGATTGACAAATAGGCAATTTATTTACCGTTCGTCGGCAATGTCCATTTTATTTTCATCCCCCCCCTCTTGAAAATTTTTAAGCGAGACGGAGTTCTTATATTTGAGAGCAAGATAAAAGCGGCAGTGGCCCAGGCACCGCTTTTCTCACAGGATCCCACCGGCTTTAGGTCTGATATTTACGGCTTCTAGATCACACGGTTTGAGGGTCTGGTGTGAAGCTGAGGTTGGAATGGGTGGGCCGGGGGCCAAGGAGAAATCGCTTTCCTTTGCAGCCGCAGGCTGCTGCTTACGCTTTGACGTCAAGCCAATAGGGCTCTTTTGCTGGGATCAGTCCGTCTGAAATCCCACCCGTCTCGGACAACAGGCTCGGCTAGCGTTCGTCGCCTTCAATGTTCTAGCAAGACGCACTCGGTGACCTGCTGCGCGCTTCGAAAATTCGGTTCTGTAAACTAAATTCTTAATCTGTAAACCCCGGCGGTTAACACGTCAAAAAATTGGTTTACAGGTGGATCTGGATTCGGGCCGCGCTTGGGGCTATGTTGCCAATTTATGGATAATGCGAGCCCGACATCGGATCCTATGACCCCACTGTCTGATGGTCAGCTCTGGTCTCTTGCCTGCGAAGCCTATGGGTATGATCTCCCTGTAATCCTTCGATCGCTTTTAAGCGCCTACGAGCGTCGTCCTGGGCTGAATAATCCTATCCGTGTTCACAGGTCGGTTATCGGCGTTGATGGCTTTACAGCGCTTCGAGAGGCCCTTGTTACACAGCGCTCCAATGGTTTCCATCAGCTCGACGGTTGCTTGGAAATCCGTGAACCTTTGGCTTGGCATCTCGTACGCCATCTGCAGCAGAAGCTGATAATCGATGGGCATGCCCCTGCTTCAATCCGCGACCAGAGTTTTGCGGCAGACCTGGGGCTTTGAGTTTGTCCTGTTGAGACACTTAGTCGACCATTGGGTTGATACGATCCTGATCGTCATCAGTCGTGTCGGCCTCTCTGCCCGACTTCGATGGCAGCTGTGCGGACATCCACTCGCCCGCTTCGCTGAATTCTTGCATCATTTCTGCGAACTCCATGGGTGAGGGATGCACGGCACCTAGGAAGAAGGGTGTTCATTCCCGGCTATCGTCATCGTTGTCATGCCGGCTGGAGGGTGTAGACCGACTTGCGCTTGCCATAAACCGCGATTTTGAACGCCTCGTTGCCAAAGCTAGCGGCATCAGTGACCTTAATGAGCTTGGCCATACTGTTGATCGTGCTTGGCTTTGATTGATACTTGAAGCGTTCAATCTCCGCGACCGAACATGCTCGGTAGGCAGTTTTGACCACGCCGCTTTTTTCGAGCAGGTCGATTTTTTCCGGCGAAATCCAAGAAATCAGTTCGGTAATTTTGCCGATTTTTTCATGCAGATGACTCACTGCCTGCTGCTCATTGGTGACGCCATAGCGTTTCCAGGCCGGCTCGTGATGGAAGACCCGATTGCGGAAATTCCGGACGAGTGAGACACGATCCTTGCAGGTCAACAGCATGTTTGCGCTTGTAGGCCATGCCCCCCTGAATGCTTGACCCAAATTTTTCGGCCAGATCAGGTTATTGCCCATATATTCATCCTCAAGGATGAATTCCCAAGTCGAGAACTCGGTTTTTGAGACAACCTCGTGATGATCTGGGACGCAGGCGTAGAAGGATTGCCCTGTGCGTTTCGATCGCTCTTTTTTTGCGGTGTTGAAGGCCGAAGAAAAATTATTAGCCAGAAAATCCACGGGATAAGGTGCTTTAGCAGCACCAAGGGCGAAGCTCTTGTACTGCAATTTCCCTTTTTTCCACCAAAATTTACCGAGATCCGCCGTCAGAGCAGCATCTATCGAGTTTCTGAGGGTGACCTCTACCGCGCTCAATAGAGGGTATAACGCTGAGCAAACGTGCGAATTCCAAAGATAAGCACCCACCAATTCGGCATCATTCTGTGTGGAAAATACCCTGCTGTAGCTTGCAATTCGATTGGTGCTGATCAACTGATCGATCAGAATCGGTCTATACTGGACGGTGTGAGGCATGCTCGGCTTCCTTCTGGCGAGGCGCCTGTATAAAGGGGGGTTGACGCGAGTGTCAACCCGTCTGTAACATTGATCCCAGATTTACGATTTACGGTTGGCACTGAGCTCCAATGAGCGAAAGCTTACGACTCTTTGCAAAGACCACGAAACATCCGCCCCGGCCTAGAGCCGGGGTTTTCGTTTCTGGCGTATACCCTCCCCATGTTCTTGACTGCGTCGGTGACCACACGAGGTCTGAACAATCTCTCACAGTCGTTTGCGTTCAAATCAAACCGAATCAATTTTAAGCCTCTCTCGGTGGGCGACGAGATGCTGCTTTTCTCGCGTCCAACCTCAGAATGCGGTGCCGATCACTCTCAGCTGCCTTCACTCAATCGTGTAGACAATGCGCTCGCCACGTCGAATCTGGCGCTCTAAGGCTTTGATATGTGCTGATCAAGCACCGCACGAAAGGTCAAGCTACCGGAGCTCAACGTCTGCATTTGGCCGATCAGGGTCGACCAGCGGACTGGTCAATCCGACGCAAACGACTGGTCAAGTCGTATGCAAGTGGGTCGTCAAGTCCATGCAATTACCCAGCGGCGACAGTTGGATGCCAGTAGGGGATCTGTGATGCCCCTGGCTTATCCAAGACAATCGCCACGCTTTGCTCGGCCCGTGTGACCGCCACATAGAAATCGGCTGCGGAGAGGGGCAGGAGATACTCCCCTTTGCTGATGAACTTGCCGATAGGTTCGGTTGGATAAATCAGCACGCGGTTGAAGGTCTGCCCTTTGGATACCCCAAAGTTCATGTAGTTGAGGTCGAACTCCGTCCCCGAGCGAATGCTGTTGCGCAGGCACTGGGGTTGGAATGTCTCAACGTACTGATGGACGTGAGTCTTCTTCACAAGGAAAACGCCGTCGTGGGGTGTGATCGCGTGATTCTGTGAGGTCGTTTCCGGAAACTCCCAGATTGCCTCGAAGATGGTGTCGGAAAAGGTAGCTATTGTCTGGCAGCACCTCCACGTAACAGAGCTGTAGTTGATTTCCAGGCGGCCTGCTTTCTGCTGTTTTTTGAACCATGCAATGGATTTCGAGTAGGCAAAGGCCTTCTTCATTTGACCACGAGGATTGGTGGACAAGACTGCCTGCCGGACATCCCCGACGAGCCGTATCTCAATGCTTGTGCCGAACAGCGCCTCCAGGATGTCCCAGTCGTAACCTGAAAGATCCTGAACCTCGTCGATGAGTATTTCGTCGTAAAGGCATTCGAGGCGTTGAATCAAGGCCCCGCCGCTTTGGCCAATCAGTTGGTGGGCCAAGCGTGCTAATTCCTTCGCATACACACTGTCCGACGAATCGAAAAATCGATTCTCACCGCTGGCATATCGTCCTGGATCACCTTCGAAATTGAAGCCCCTGCAGCGCTTGCCGGGGAATGCGAATGGGACAAAGGGTTTGACGAAATGACGCAGCAAAAAGCTGAACCAGCCAGAGACTTCCAAGCCGGGTCGATCGCCGGCATACCGCCTTACGCGCTCGCGCAACTCGATCTGATTGGCCTGGGCGAAGGTGATGAGCAGAACTTTGCGATCGGCTGCTAATGCTTTGCAATGTTCCACCAGGCCTTGAGTCTTGCGAGCGCCCGCAACTGCCAGGGTCAGGTAGTTTTTAGCCATGAATGAACGCCGCAGCCGCAGCCATATATGGTGGCGGTGTGACCGTCTCCTTGGATTTGGCGATGAGAAGTGCTGCTTCCGTTTTCTCTCTCGACATCCATTTCTCAAGGCTGGCCCTATCAGTGGCTCCAAGAATCTTGCGCAGAGACTCTTCGCTGTTGCACGCCCTCAATTGTGGTTCCAACGTCCTGCCCGCTTCCTTTGCACCAATAAAGAGTTCGCGCTTTCCTGTTTCGAGCAGTTCGCTGACAGTTTCCTTAAGGGTTTCTGGGTCTTCCCCGTCGTTGTCTCGAAGCACTGCAACTGGGCGATCGATGGCAGTACACAGTTCCAGGCAGCGCTTCAATGTCAGTCCGTGCATGCTCATCACATCAATCCCCAGCTCCATCGGGTGCTTACCGTAGAGGTCTTTGAAGAAGCGCTCAAACAAGATCTCGTCCGAGGGGCCTTCCACTAGGACGAGCTTGTGAGCCAGCACCATCCGCAACGTGTCGAAGCCTGGGAGCTTTTGGAAATAGCCGACGGTGTCCGGATCAAGCGTTTCTATGTGAGATGCCTTGCCGCGATGCAGGAGGAGCAAGGAGCTCAGGCCGAGGCGATTCAGCACATAGGCACTGTGGGTCGAGATGAACAGTTGACGCTCACCTGCAGCCTCCTCGATGCGCGACAGCAGCGTGGTCAAGCTTGTATGTGACAGATGATTCTCTGGCTCTTCAATCATCACGATGCTGGTCTGCTCGGACAGGCGCTGCATGGCCAGCGATATCTTGATCGAGGCTTGCTGCCCTTGGCCTGCCAGCGCGAAAGGCACATGATCCACATGTGGTGTGACCGACCCCTCCCAGGAGGATTGAGCGCTTTGATCCATGGCCAGGGCCATCACCTGGTTATCCAGTGGCGCTCGAATATCCTTGAGGCGATCATTCACGCCACCCAGGGAGTTAGAAGTCATGGACTCTTTGATCTCGCGGTAATGCTGGGAGATCTTGGCTTTCTCGCCCGGCTCCAAATGGTCACTTAGGATTTGGCGCAAGTGGTAGTCGACGCCTGAGGTCGAGCGGACGGTACGGGAATCGATAGTCGCAACGGCGAGCTGCCGGGGGCGCCTAGTCAGTACCTCATCCCCAAAGGTACGCCATTCAATCTTGTAGTACTCGACGGGGATCAGCGTGCTGGGATTGATACGCCACTGGGTAAGTTCGTCGTCATACTCAGGGTTGGGAATGACCTTGAATGAGATGCCCGGGCAGGCATTTGTCTTCCTATCGCTATTGATCGCGCCACAGAGAAATTGCAGCTCAGGCCGATTCTCTAGGAACAGCTCAATCAGGATCTCTGGCAGCGCTGGTTTTTCATCCCAGGCGCAGTCTTCCAGGAACTGATTAACCAGCTCTTTGTTGAACCAATACGGGTTCAGCTCCTCTTGAGCGGAGCGACCACCGATACGCCCGTTTAGCGCGAGACCAATCGCTTCCATCAGAGTCGACTTCCCCGCGTCGTTACCGCCCACAAGGATGTTGAGATCCTTGTTGGGCAGCAGCGTGAAATCGCCGTAGATCCGATAGCCCTGGATTTTGATCTTCGTGATCATCTGCTGTCCTTAGGCGGTGAGTGGAGGACTGGGAGTTAGGGTGTCTTGATTTCAGATCTCTAATTTTCTCATGCGCTTTGCATGATGTTAAAAGCCAGTGTCAAGAAACAGCTGCTTGGACAACCAAATTCGCTGGGCTGAAGAAGTACAACACAGCAAAAACAGCCAGAGCACCGCCAGCCCGTAGCCATTTTTGAAAGCGAATTTCCATAAAGCCTGGGATCACTGCGCCTATACCTGCACCTGCCAACGCTAGGGTAGTCCTAAAGACGTTGTATTGAAAATCTGTCGGTGAAGGGACAAATAGTGCGATTACCAGAATGGCGGTTAGGAAAATGGCGCCAAAGAAAAACGCCAGAATTTTGTCTACCATGATAAAGTTTTTTGCCTTTTGTTCAAAGCCGTACACTGGGAGTTGGTTGTCTTTAAATTTATTATACAGTGCTTCTTTTTTGTCGGGCGTAAGATACAGGCAGACCATTCTTTGCATGTTGGCATAAGCTGTTGGAGTTGGCTCTATGCTAGAAAGGTCGTTTAATCCGAAATTTTTAAATTCAGTTCTAAGAAGCTCTAGGTGCTGCGGTATCGATTCGAGTATTGCAAAGCAATCTTCCGCAAAACCCTGGGCCCAGTGCTTGCTTTCCCTTGCACCTAACAGTTCGCTGTCGCCTACAAAAGTTTCAGCGCTGTTGAAATAGGCTGTAGCTGTTCTCTGATAGTCCAGAAGAGCATCGCGTTTTTTGCTCTTGTTGGTTCGGTCTTCAGAAAGAAAGCGATGTAGTGAGGTCATTACATCGCTCCGAAACTCGCTGAGTTTTGCACGAATTCCAACTACTTCTTGCTCTTTGGTCATCTTGATGCTGCCTTGGCATCGGCAAGTGCCAAAGTTAGTAGTGTGTTGTAGTCCGAATTGTCAGCTCCACCAACGGCTAAAAACTTGTGGCCAGGAAAATGCCGTTGAAAGATGATTAAAGCCTGTATCTGTGTTTTAGGGGCCTTTTGAGCAAAATCTGCTGCCAGACGGGCCAGTTGATCTAGAGCCGGATTCCATTGCCACGGATGAAGAATTCTTTCGATCTTGGCTTTGAACGCCGCCAGGTTGTTGGCCTCCATGGGCTACCCCCTCCTCGCGTCGGCCAGTGCCAGGGCGAGTAACGTGTTAAGGTCTGAGTTGTCCGCACCCCGATAGGCCCATTCACCGAACCCAGGGCAGTACGTCTTAACCACTTCAGCCCAATCTGTCTGAGTAGCTGTCCGCCCTTGATCCTTGATCCGCTTGATAGCAGCTTTGATGATGGCAAGCTGAGAGTCTGTAGGCTGGGTAGGTGGAAGGCCGAATCGCATACGTAGGGCGTGTGCTAGTTCTTGGTTTGCAGTCATAAAGCGTCCTTGTTCGATGTTATTCCCTAAATGCACGGCAGCGAGGGATAGGTAGCGGGTTTCTTACAGCAAGCAACAGCAGACCTTTGGGCTGCTTCCGCAGGTGGTGCCATTATGATGGCAAATAATTTCGAATCAATGGCCCCTATGAGTCCAGCTATTTCGGCGCGAGCGTGCCATGCCTAGCGGTGCGCAGCATCACTGAGTAAGGTCGGCCAGGGATGAGCAGGTGAGGATAGTAAACACTGGCCCAAGCTTCTATCGGGCGCCCCAACCTCTGGCAAAATGGTCATGATGCAGGTACGGGCTTGTGGCCGTCGACGACCGGATGCTTTTTCGCGTGAGAAGCCTCAACTGTCTGTCTATAATCCGCGCATGTTGAATCCAACCGAAATCCGCCCAATCCTCAAGCAGTGGGTCGCGAAAGCGATGCCCCATGAAGAGAGTGACGTCTTCATCGAGGAGCTGTGCTTCATCGATAAGGCCAGACGCGCCGATCTCGTTCATGCCAATGGGAAGCTAACCGCTTTCGAAATCAAGTCCCATGCTGACACCTTGACACGCTGGGAGGGTCAGCAGCGGGCCTATATGGCGTGCTTTGACGAAGTCTGGCTATGCTGCCATTCAAAGCACTTGGTGAAGGCTCTTGAGTCATGTCTGCCGCATGTTGGCGTACTCGTCGTCGATGACTATTCCGGCATGGCGATGATTCGAAAGGCGAAGCCCAACAAGCTCCAGGATAAATTCCACCTTACGGGGTTTTTATGGCGTAGTGAGTTGGACGCACTCGCGAACCAGCATGGGGTGCCAACGAAAAGTCGCGACCTCATAAAAGAAGTGCGCCGCCAGCTCAGCGACGCCCTCCCCATGAATGTGATCAGGTCACATGTATTGGTCAGCCTGAAACAACGTTACCGTTAGAGCAAGTCATCGGCATCGAGGTCATCGAAGCCGTCAGTATCTACGATGGACTGGATCATGGCGCAGATATGCTGATTGATCCTGTATCCATTCCATGTTCCGTTGTTCCCGTAGCCGGTAGATGTGGCGACAATTCTGCTGTACTCACGAGTAGCCCAGCAAAAATCATCACCGTGGTAACCCGGCAGCCCTCTGATTTCTTGGGCGATTTCAATGTACCGCACAAATTCCTTGTCCGAACCTTTGCGTCGTTGCCACCATTCTGTTGGTGTGTAATAGCAGGCGAAAGGAAGCACAGGCATGCCTCGTATGTATTCCATCGAGGCGGTTGGATTAGTGGCGGCGTAATCCCCATAGACAATATCCGAGGCTATGCCGCTGGTATCGACCCTTGCTTGCCACGCAACGTCGTAACAGGCGGAGGAACGTGAAGTGTTTGAGGCCGGCTTATCGATAGGGAAGGAGGTGCTCATCAGAACCAGATTCGGTATCTGATAGGTATTCAGTTGACGCAACGATACATTGAAATCCGAACCTGAGGCAGTATTGGCCGGGGCTGTGGCGCCGAAATCCAAAATCACCGTCGCGGTGTCTGGGCTTTCAAGAGCATCCAGGATTGATAGTAATCTGTTCCACGAAGTCGCAGTCGGGTTTTCCGGACAGGTAACCCTGATAGCTATTTGTGGGAAATCGCGTTGAAGAGCGAGTGCACTTTGGATGACTGCTCGTTGGGGGTCATCATCAACCCAGGAAACCACTGGTATAACGTTCTGGTTGATGCCTGCCACATCTGAGAAGAATTGACGTTTGTTCTCAAAGGCACCATGAGGATTATGCAGGTCATTCGTAGTAATGAAGGCCTCAGCAACGTCCTTTGCCACTCTTGAAACGTCCAGAAAAAAAGGATGCTCAGTCCAATTCGCCAGGAATGTTTGTAGGTGTCTGTCCTCGTCGCCTCGCATGTCCAAAAGCGGAGCTACCACGTCCCGCCTGTGGTCTTCCAGATTTATCAGAGCCTTAACGTCGTTCTGACCAACTCGTAAACAAGCCACGTATTGCATCTTGCACTCCTTGCATGCTGTGAAAAACGGCTTCGCCGTGACGCTGTTTGCATAGCGAGTAAAGGGCCCCGGCGATCAGCGAGCGTCGACATGCGGAACATATCGGTTTTGCTCACTGCCACTGGCGACGTCATGCTTTCAGCGGGACGGCAGGTGGAGATTAGTAAGATAGCACTTGGCCACTCAATAAAAGCTTTAATGCGCTATTTTGGGATATGGGGTGCGCCTATGGCCGATGAGTCGGTGAGTTACTCATAGGGGAGTTCACCAAACAGTCCGATCATGAGGTCACCATCCAAGATCTCAAAGGGAGGGTGACGTACTGGTCAGGATGCCGAGGCAGCGTTTGGGTGCTGATCGCGACCCTCACGGTTACAGCCACCTTCTCGGGGCCCCCGCCTTTCCTGCCTGAAGGCTTCGGCGCCGGCGAACGCTACTTAAGCGACCACATGCAGTTGCTCGCGGTGGTGTTCCTGGGGCTCTCGCGTTTGGCTGCCTTGTCAAAGCGGCCTCAGAAGCAGCTGATCAAACGACTGAAGCGTGAGCATGGCCTCAAGGTGAAGCCTACGTGGAAGGCAGGCATCGCGGCTGGGAGATATCTGAATGGCGCGGCCTTGCTGATCCTCGCCTCCTACCACACACAAGCCCTGGAGGCTCTTGTCTGGCTGGTACAGATGACGCTGCCTGTTTGACCTCTGAGTCTATCGGGAAAAGCTTCCTGTCCGGTATGGCAGGACGCTCGGACGGCTCAGCCAGATGAATCAGGCCTGACGGCCACAAGTGCCGTCAGCTGGCCTTGCTGCGAAACTCTCTGCGCCTCCTTCGAGCGGCACAGCTGGACGGATCTGGACGGCAAGTCGGTATCACTCACCTTGTCGGTTGGCGCACTCGACATAACCTAGGTGAACACAATAGGAGCCGAGCCTTTGCTCGCATTGCCGTCTTCTTTGATTTTTGATGTCAGAAGTAGGATTCTGTCATTTGCTATCAAAAGCTTGGACAGCAGTAGGTCGCGTTCTTCTCGAAGGGAGTCCAGTTGGAGCATTGCATCCGCTAGCTGGGATTCAAAATGTGGATCCTTCTCCTCCGCAATCACCACCTTTGTGGACGTGCCCGTCGTTATGGAGGCCTTCATTACAATCCAAGCCTGGATGTCTGCGACAAGCTTAGGATATCGCGACTTCCTCAAGGCAGAAGGGTCTCTCCCGGCCTCCCTAGCAACGTTATTCTGAGAGACCGGGCTGCCGGGTGGAAGGATCAGGGTGTTTCCATACTTAAGCCTCTCGAAGGACGCACTGAAACCAAGCTCCGCCTTACCCATTATCATCACCCCGGAGAGTTTTGAGGGCTGCATCTATAGCCTTAATTTGGAACTCCATGGAAATATAATCCAAATCACCTGACTTGAAATCAACGAGGCGAGAAGTTAGGTCATCTTTAAGAGCGACTAATACAGCAACTTTACGTTTATCCCCCAGACCCTCTGCGCAGGTACCGCAATCGCCTACAAAAGTAATTCCACCTGATGAACAATAGCCTTTTTTCAAACATATACCGAAGAATGTTTCTCGGATCGAAAAAGACCTTGTGTCGGCAGTCTCGCCCAGGTCTTTGATGTCGGTCAAATCTACGAATTCGATGAGCTTCGCTTTATGCTCCTGACCATAGACAGAAACAAAATGGTTCTCTTTAAGGCCCACAGCAGCTCTTGATAAACTTGCAACAATTTCAGCCATTAAGCCCTTACGCATTTCAGCGCTAAGATTGCTCTGAAAATTTGATATATAATAGCGAGTCATCGATGTATCCCGGTGTTTCGCTTGATACTGAGTTGATGACCTGCTTACCCCAGATTCAGTGGCGTCTATCAGTAGCGTACGTCTCAGCTGATGAAGAGCAAAAGGCCAAATATTACCAACGGCAAATTCTTGTATGTCCAATGACGGGGTATATTTTTTGGCCAACAGGAAGTCTTCTTCAGTAATAGTAAGCACTCTTGTATCAAAAAGGTTAGGGCATACCCCCTGCCAGCCATTGTAGGAAAAATCCTTACAGAGTTCGACGCTCTTATCTAATGCTTCACCCCTAGCACGGCCCCAAGGCTCATAAGCACGTAGGAGCAGAAGAGGGTTGAGCATATCGGCGCCTACGACATTGCCCCGATTAAAAATTTTTGCGCACCTCAATCTCATTGCTGAAACGGCACCCAGCGCCTTTACGACCTCACCACTATATTCATCAGTTACCCAAAGAGCATTGGGGTCATTGATTGTCTTTGATGTGCCGCCACAAAGAAAGTAAGCCTTACCTAGAACTTCATCATCATCTGAAATAAAGCAGTTTGCTCTCAACTTAGAAAGCTCGCCTCTTCGCATGCCGGAATAGTTAGCAAGATAGAGCAAGCCCACATAAGAAACAGCGGTCAAATATGATGAAAAAATTCTCGCCCCATCTTGAGAGATAATCGTATCAAGATCTCTCCCAAAAGGTACCATCCACTTTCTCAATAACGGAGACAATCTATAGAAAGTAGAATAATGGTGAAAGGTTAAATACCTATGACCATCTTTACCCAATGGTTTGATATTATGCGTGTCGCTGGTGACGCGCCCCTTAACCCGCTTTCGCTTATAATCAGACCCTTCGTAAAGATCGATCAAACGGTTTTGGAGCCTATCTAGCCGCTCTGATGACGAGATGAAATCATCCATAAACTCCTTAAGCCGATCTTTCTGGTACTCCCAAATCCGCCATGGAATACATGGCGTTTGTTGAAACTCTACTGGCTCAAGCATTCGCTGCACCAAGGTGCTCTCCCACGGTGCCAAAAAATAAAAGCCTAAGCGACTACGCCCAACATACAAAACGGCAATGAGCTGAAGCATCACGCTAGCGCGACGGTGGAGCCCAAACACCTTGTAGGCCTGATCCTCATTCATTGGGGCTTCAAGCACATCCACATTATGCGAAGTCATTATGACGAAAAGGGCACGAAACTGCTTGTAGTAGTAGCTGTAAGTCTCAATCGAGATCGAGTGCCCACGGTTAATCCACAAGTACGCCATTACCATCTTAAATGCTTTCCATCCCGAAGCAGAAATTTCCCCCTTCGCTGAATTTGAAACCCTATAGAAATAGAAGTTTTTAATTGTTCCAGACACACTTGAAAAATCCCATCGATCTTGACTATAGGTGACAAGCACCTGATCCTGTCCCGTGGACTCATCCTTTTTCACCAAAATAGGATAGTCATTATCTAGCGGAAACTTGAGCCCTATCCCCATGCCTTGCAAGACTTCCAGGCTCTCTAGACCTTCCGAGCTTTCTGGGCTTTCTGGGCTTTCAAGACTATCGAACAACTCAGGATCTAACGCACTCATAAACTGGCCACGTCTAACAAATGAATAAAGCCGCTCCACCGAGGGTGGTAATTTCCCATCTGCGTCTGCTGCGCAGCTTTTGCTAACCATCCCGCACATTTCTTTCCAGCGGTCTCAAACGCGCCAATGATTTGGTCAAGGCGACTTATTGCAGATTCCAACCCAGAAACATCCGCATGACTGCGCAGAGAAACCAACTTTTCACGCTCGCGTAAAACCTTATAAGAAACAATAGACCATATATAAGAATATGTTTTTATGCCTTTGTAACTAATACAGAAAATGCAAAGATTCGGATTGACGCAATTTGGTTCCTCAAAACCCGCTGGTAATTCTTTTACAGGAATAGGCTGGCCAGTACATTCTCCCACGAGTGCAGCACGCTTAGCCTTCGCACTACTTCTATAGTAGTTCGACCACTCAGTGGTCGCTGTCTGGTGATTTGGGCGCTCATAATATCTACCGAAAGTTTCCAAATCATGCTGGCCTATCTCAGCGGCGAGGGCGGGGTCACCTGCTTTTCGGGCTAACCAGTTCTGCCGGGTTTTCCGGAGCTCTCCCGCTATAACAAACGGACGCTCCAGCTTCTTCATCAAACGAATTAGTGAACGAGGGTTAGGATTGTCGCTAACAGTTCTTCCGGCCTGTGGCAACTTACCGAATAACAGGTTGGTATGTTCGCTGATGCCCAGCGCTTTTCTGAACGCAAGAAAATCCAAGAAATAAGGCTTATACTCACCGTAAGCCGTGAATATAACTTCGCCTTGTTTTCGGCCTTTGTATGTGCGCGCTTCAAAACTGGCACCAACTGTGTAGAACTTTAGCTCCTGAAATTTGAGCCCTGCAGCGTCCGACAAGTTCATGGACGTCTGACTTATAAATAACATCAATTCAGTTTCCACTCGGACATTATATAAGGCATACCGAACTCTTAAACTTACATTTGCAAGCTTATCAGCCAGTAATTGTTCATGCTGAGTTAGGCCACTGTACAGCATTATCTCCTGACCATTTGACATCTTAAGCTGCGCTGGCAGAGGTCGCTGAAATGCTTCGACTCCTAAGCAGTTACGAATATCCATCAAGTCATCGATAAAGCGCTTAGCATTGCCAAGGTTTTGCTTATCTATTTGGGGGAATGCATTTTTTTTGCTAGGGGCCGTTAGCCCAGCATTTAATACAAAAAATTCCCGGCCCAGGCCTGTAGCGTTTCCGAGCAACGTCGCCATGCCACTAGCTTTCCCGTAACAGCCGTCCTCTTTAGCATCACCGCTATTAACACTTTTATAGAGGCTTTTGACCCATCCACAATATAGGCTGCAAGCATTTGCCTTGGTTGGGTCGATACCTAGTCCGTCACTGTACATATAAAAAGCCCGTACACGAGACACACCGCCTTCCAAAGTTCTGGGACTACCCCCTGATGAAACAATCCCGTTCAATTCCGAATGAAGGGCGTAGACGAGCGGGATGCGTGCAGTCACCACGAGCCCAAGGACGTTACCCAGACGATATTCTTCAAATTTCTTTGTATGGCAGCCAGCGCCATTCACGTAAAGGCAAGACCTCAACGTCAGTGGGATTCGCTCCTCCCCATAAACCACACCGTCAAATTCAAGATCGTCTATCATTTACTGCGCTCGTTATATCTGCCCATCATTGCTGCAGTGTATTCATTGGCATATTTGGCTTTGATTTTTGAATTTTGCAGAAACCTAACGTATTTCATTGTGGTTTCGACGTCTTTATGGAGAAGACAGTCTCTTGCGAAGCTCAAGATATCTGACAGTGGTATGCTGGGTTCGCATTCCATCCCACACTGAACTATCGCCACACCGAAGGTTGCACGAGCTCGATGGAAGTGAAAATCATCGAAGTTCAAACCCATCTTTCTCGCCTTTTCTTTTGCCGCAAAAACAAGAGAGTTTATGGCGCTGCCTTCAGTATCCGAACGACGACCGTAGGAGTTTCCATTTTTTGTTATGAATAACAGCTCGCCACAATCCTCAGATGCTCTATTTTCTCTAGTGATTCGCCGTATGGATTTGCAATATTCTTTCAGCTCATCTAAAAGCGCTGTGCCAATCATGACGGCCCCCTGCACCCCGAACTTAGTTGCAACAGGCGCGCCATCCACATTGGGCCCCACCTGTAACCAAGACAGCTCCGCATCAAAAAAATCAGGAGTGCCCCAGTTGACAGTATTGACTTTTAAATTACAGATCGACTCAATCCGTAGACCAGATTCAAACGCAATTCTAAGCATTAGATATAGGTCATAACTTAGATGATCGCGCGCAAAACCAATCAGCTCATTTCTATAGTCTATCGAAACTGGCATCAGCCCGCCTTCAACTCGATCTGCCGAGGCTTTGCGATTAGGAATAGCCAAGTTCGAAAAACTTACACTTACGGCTAACTCCCGGCCATATTGGTCAGGAACCTTAACTACCTTAACTCCGGTTACCTCAAAAGCAACGGCGCTAATGATCTTGTTTATCTGAGCCCATCTAAACAAGCGCAGCACGACAGACATTTTTGCGGAGACAGTTGATGGTGCTAGCTCACCGCTCTCTCTGGCGTCGATCAGGTGCTTTCTGTACCTGTTTATTGTCCTATCTGCAGGAATCAAGGGAAGATAATTCCATGGGCGCCCTTCGCTCTCTACAAATCGCATAAAAGTTATCAGGGCATAGGCCAAAGACCTTATAGACTTAATTCGTATGCCCTGAGTAGGGATGCTTTGGGCAAGAGCACCTAGCCAAAGATTCGCCTCATCCCATAACCCGCCTGTCGACCACCGCAGGATCGGGAACCCTAGGACGACGTAATTCTTCTGCCGCTTGAGGTCATGCGCGAATGGAAGGGCGTAGGAGGCGACACCTGGAGCCACTGTGATGTGAAAAAGGGTGAGGGTAATGAACTCCACGTAAGCCACGCATTTCGAACCTTTAGCCATATATTGACAACGCCATACCCTTACCGTACTATTAAGTTATCCGGTCGATTCTGGAGGCATTTTCTCGACCAAAGAAACGTGTATTTTACGCCAGATTCACTCCTCGTCAATCTTGTAATTCCCTTGACTTCTATATCAAAATCAAGGGTTTGGCTTGAGAAAAGCCTGATATGCCGCTCCGCATTCCCATTACGCTCCCCCGCCTCGCCGCCTTTGTGCAGTAGCCATCCAGAATTCAGGCACGCGGCTTTCGCTAGGAAGCTCGTCGACCCTGACGATATTTGCCCTCCGCACCCCCAACCCATCTACAGAGCTTCTTAGATCTGCTTGCTGGGTCATCTCGATCCTCATCTCCAGCAAAAGCTGCCAGTTATCGCAGCGACAACACTTCAGTTTGGGTCACTGGAAATCCCTTGGGATCATCGAAACTTTATTGGTTAATTAAGGCTGGGCTGGAAGACGTCCATATGGACATTTGTACTCTAGATGTCCATACCCCGGTATTGACCTGTAAATCTGGCGCCGGCCGATCTGCCCAAGGACGGCGGGCGTTTCGACCTGGCCATCGCTCTCGGACTTCTTGCCGCCAGCGCGCAGGTGCCAACCCTCGCCCTGGACGGCGTCGAATGCCTGGGTGAGCTTGCACTGTCAGGCGCCATACGCCCCGTTCAAGGCGTTTTACCCGCCGCGCTGGCTGCACGGGCTGCCGGGCACACGTTGATCGTGCCAGCCGTCAATGCCGAAGAAGCGTGCCTGGCGTCCGGTCTCAAAGTGATCGCGGTCAGTCATCTGCTTGAGCTGGTGGCCCATCTGAATGGCCACACCGTCATTCCGCCGTACAAATCCAACGGTTTGATTCTCAAGACGCAACCCTATCCCGACCTGAGCGAGGTACAAGGACAGACCGCCGCCAAACGCGCTCTGCTGATCGCGGCAGCGGGCGCCCATAATCTGCTGTTCAGCGGCCCTCCGGGCACGGGTAAAACGCTGCTCGCCAGTCGCCTGCCGGGGTTGCTGCCCCCGCTCGACGAGTTCGAGGCACTGGAGGTCGCGGCGATCCAATCGGTCGCCAGCCATGAGCCGCTGACGAGCTGGCCGCAGCGACCTTTCCGTCAGCCTCATCACTCGGCATCCGGCCCTGCTCTGGTGGGAGGAGGTAGCCGGCCGCAACCGGGCGAAATCACCCTGGCTCATCACGGCGTGCTGTTTCTCGACGAGCTCCCGGAATTCGACCGCCGCGTGCTGGAGGTTTTGCGAGAGCCTCTGGAATCGGGTCATATCGTCATTTCCCGCGCGCGCGATCGCGTGCGGTTTCCGGCGCGCTTTCAACTGGTCGCTGCGATGAATCCCTGCCCATGCGGCTATCACGGCGAGCCGACCGGCCGTTGCCGCTGCTCAACCGACCAGATCCAGCGGTATCGCAACAAGTTGTCTGGCCCGCTGCTTGACCGGATCGATCTGCACCTGACCGTCGCACGGGAAACCACGTCGCTTGCAGCCGTGACGCAAGGTGGGGAAACCAGCGCCAGCGCGGCGCAGGTGGTGTCCGACGCGCGCGAACGACAATACAAGCGTCAAGGCTGCGCCAATGCGTTTCTCGATCTTCCGGCCCTGCGCCAGCATTGCGCGTTGCAGCCAGAGGACGAGGCCTGGCTTGAAAACGCCTGCGAACGCTTGAACCTCTCCCTACGTGCGGCCCATCGACTGCTGAAGGTCGCGCGCACGCTCGCCGATCTGGAGCAAGCGGATGCCATATCCCGAAGTCACATCGCCGAGGCTTTGCAGTACCGGCCCTCGACGGACTGAGATCAAGGCTCTTTGGGTTCGGCGCCGCATATGGAGGAGCTACTGGACTACCATGGGCCCACAACTACCGTGCTCTTGGGGAGTGAGCCAAGTGCCTATGAACCTACCTTCGACCAACGGCGTAACACCCGACGCCTTCCCGGCTAAAGCCGGTCCTACGAAAAACTTGCAGCATCTGTAGGACCGGCGTCAGCCGGGAAGAAGCCGGTACATGCTGTACAGAGGCAGCGCAATCTTCGCGAGCAAGCTCGCTCCCACAAGGTTTGTTGTGTTTCGCCAGACTGTACCACCGGCGAAATAGGTAGCGATGAGCATGATCACGAAGATGCCGGCACATTCGCTGCAACTTCAGCGGATGATAATCACTCTTCGCGAGCAAGCTCGCTCCCACAATTTACTAGGCGATCAACGCCTCAGTGGCCTTTTCCTGGTAGGGTAATCACCGGAACCGATCCACTTCCTTACGCAAGTCTGCCGCCAGCGCATTGAGTTCCTGAGCCGTGACGGCGAGGTTCGACACCACTTCGCGCTGCTCGCTGTTCGCCAGTGCGATGCTTTGCAGATTTGCGCTGAGCAAGGTCGCGGTGTTGCTTTGTTCCTGGGTCGCCGTGGTGATCGAAGCGAACTGCTCGCCTGCCGAGCGGCTCTGCTCATCAATTTGTGCCAGCGCTGCAGCCACCTTGGCGTTACGCGCCAGGCCTTCCTGCATCAGCGCATTGCCTTGCTCCATGGTGCTGATGGCATTGCTGGTCTCTTGCTGAATGCTGGAGATCATCCCGGAGATTTCATCAGTGGCCTGGCGTGTGCGCGACGCGAGGCTGCGTACTTCGTCGGCAACCACGGCAAAACCGCGCCCTTGCTCGCCCGCACGCGCTGCCTCAATGGCCGCGTTGAGCGCCAGCAGGTTCGTCTGCTCGGCAATGGAGGTAATCACGCTGACGATGCCGCCGATCTCCTGCGAGCGCTGACCCAGCGTGTCGATGACGGCTGCCGTGCTGCCCAGCGACCCTGCAATCTGTTCCAGCGACGCGGACGCCTCTTCCATGGATGCACGACCGATACGGGTTTGCTGCGCGTTGCCCTGGGCCATGCGCTCGGTGCTGCCCATGTTGTCGGCGATGGTCAGCGCCGTGGCACTGAATTCCTCGACGGCACCCGCCATGCTGGTGATCTCGCCCGACTGTTGCTCCATGCCTTCATATGCACCGCCGGACAGTCCGGACAGCGCATGCGCACGACCACTGACTTCCTGCGCAGCAGTGCGAATGTGCGAAACCATGGTCTCCAGCGCTTGCCCCATTTTGTTGAAGCTGTTCGCCAGCTGACCAATCTCGTCGTGGCTGGAAACGTTCAGGCGCACGCTGAGATTACCCGCGCCCAGCGCTTCGGCCTGATTCACCAGTTCCGACAGCGGACGCAGCTTGCTGCGCAGCAACCAGATCGCAGCGCCGACGGCGATCAACATCGCCAGCAGACTGCCAATCCCCAGTTGGGTACCGACATTCCATGTGACCGCGCTGATTTCAGCCTTCGGCATGATCGCCAGGATCGACCATGGCCCACCGGCGAAGGGCTCGGCGACGGTGTAGAACTGCTCGCCGCCGTCTTCCCAGAACTGGCCTTTACCGGGCGTTTTGACGAGGTCAGCCAAGGTATTGCTTGCCCGGTCCAGATCCTTCACGCCTGCAGGCGGCACGAGCCATTTGTTCTGCTCGTCCAGCAACGCCAACGAGCCAGTCGAACCGATGCGGAAGCTCTTAAGATTGTCGAACTGGGCTTTCTGGGCATCGGTGTAATCGAAGCCTACGAACAGCACCGCGATGACCTTGCCACTCGCGTCACGCACCGGGGTGTATTGGGTCATGTATAAACGGTCGAACAGCGAAGCACGACCCACATAGCCCTGCCCCGCCAGCAGGCGTTCATAGGCCGGATGTTTGTGATCGAGCACGGTGCCAATGGCACGGGAGCCGTCCTGTTTGCTCAGGGAAGTGCTGATCCGGACAAAGTCATCGCCATTGCGCACGAAAACCGTCGCGACACCCGCGGTCATCTTCCGGAAATCGTCGACCTCGGCGAAATCGTTGTTCAGCGCATTGCCATTGAGGAGCAACGCGGGCGTCTGCATACCCGCGACGGCTATCTGTTGATCGTTCTGAACGGTCAGTCCGCTGCCGAAGCGCTTTTCGAACAGCCCGCTCAGGCGCTGGGTACTGTCGCGCAACGTGCTGTGGAACGTGTTCAGTTGATCCGCCAGCAACCGGGCTTCGCTGCCCATGTGCTCTTCGCGAATGGTGAGGTTCGCCGAATCCAGGGAGCGCAAAGCGAACAAGGTGCTGCCGCTGATGACGACGGCGAGGATTACGGCCAGGGCGATACCCAGTTGCGAAGCAATTCGGGCGCGAGGCTGTGGCATGGAAGCTCCTTTCCGAAGGACCGGATCATCCTGATCTCAGGAACACCATTCGGATCTTTTCTGATAGATGAAATCGATGAACCGATCAGAACAATCGGTCTGCAATTACACATTCGGCTGACGCAAGAAATACTTGAGTCCTACGTGTGGTCTTAGGACAAAAGGTGTAACCGTATTTTGCAGCGCTTTAACTGCCTAATGGCCATCACTGCAGAATCGTAACCTGCGGCAGCTCCATCGCTTGCACTTCACCCTGCAAAAAGTCGCTCAACCGACGCAGACGCTCGCCGCCGGGCCGGGTTTTTGGCCAGACGAGGTAGTAATTCTCGCCGCTGACGACCGCCGTTCGCCAAGGCAGGCTGAGGCGACCCTGTAGCACGTCCTCTGCGACCATCAACAGATCGCCCATAGAGACGCCGTAGCCTCGCGCCGCAGCGATCATACCGAGCTCCAGCGTGTCGAAAACCTGACCGCCCTTGAGCGAGATCTGATCGGACAACCCCATGCGTTCAAGCCAGCTGCGCCAGTCGCGACGGTCTGGCGTGGGATGCAGCAGCTCGGCGCTCGCCAGACGCTGGACATCCCAGGGGCTGTCATCCAGCAAATTGGGCGCCCCCACAGGGATCAGCAATTCCGGGAACAGATAGGTCGCCTCCCAGTCCGGCGGAAAGTGCCCTCGGCTGAGCAGCACGGCACAGTCAAACGGCTCCTGCGTGAAATCGACATTGTCGATGTCCATCCAGGCGCTGGTCAGCTGCACTTCATTGCCGACCTGAAGGTGACGAAACCGGCTCAGGCGCGCCAATAGCCAACGCATGGTCAGCGTCGACGGCGCCTTCATGCGCAGAATGCCTTCCTCGGCCATCAAGGCGCTGCAGGCCCTCTCCAGCGCAGAGAAACCTTCGCGTATCCCCGGCAGCAACTCCCGGGCGGCCTCCGTCAACTGAAGGTTGCGCCCGTTGCGACGAAATAAACGGCAGGCAAAGTGTTCTTCCAGCGTGCGGATATGCCGACTGACCGCGCTCTGCGTGATCGACAACTCTTCAGCGGCGCGGGTGAAGGATGCATGTCGCGCGGCCGCTTCGAAGGCGCGCAGTGCATAGAGCGGCGGAAGACTGCGGGACATGTGGCTCTCCTTCTGATTCGGCAGGCCAAGACTCTAACGCAAAATTCCAGGATGAGTTTTACTCATGCTAATGATCGTATTTATCCCTTTGTGCATTGGCGCCCGAATCACCAGAATGGGCTGCTCTAAAACGCCTTCTTCCTGAGCGCCATAAACATGCATCAGCACGCTTTCAAAGAACTGTGGATCATCCTGCGTCTTGCCGGGCCGCTGATTGCATCGCAGATGGCGCACATGCTGATGGTCTTCACGGACACAGTGATGATGGGCAAGCTTGGCCCGGACTCGCTGGCCGGCGGCGGCCTGGGCGCAGCCAGCTACAACTTTGTCTCATTCTTTTGCGTGGGCGTGATGGCAGCCGTCGGTACGCTCGTGGCTATTCGTCACGGCGCCAACGATGCCGCCGGGGCAACCCGCCTGACGCAGGCCGGGCTGTGGCTGGCATGGGGGATGGCGCTGATCGCGGCACTTATTCTCTGGAATCTGGAGCCGATCCTGCTTAATTTCGGTCAGGACGAAGCGAACGTTCACATGGCCAGCCAGTTCCTGATCACGTTGCCGCTGGCGCTTCCGGGCCTGCTGAGCTTCATGGCGCTGCGGGGTTTCACCAGCGCTCTGGGACGCGCCACGCCAGTCATGGTCATCAGTCTGGTGGGCGTCGCCGTCAACTTCGGCCTGAACTATGCCTTCATTCATGGCCTGTTCGGCCTGCCGCACTGGGGCCTGATGGGCATTGGCCTCGTCACGGCCATTGTCACCAACAGCATGGCACTGGCGCTCGCGCTGCATATCCGCTACCACGATGCTTACGCCGCGTACCCGATTCACAAGGGTCTGATGAATCTGTCACGCACTTGCCTCAAAGAACTGTGGCGGCTGGGTCTGCCGATTGGCGGCACCTATGCGGTAGAAGTCGGACTTTTCACCTTCGCTGCGTTCTGCATGGGTGCCATGGGGAGCACGCAGATGGCTGCTCACCAGATCGCACTGCAATCGGTGTCCATGGCATTTATGGTTCCCGTGGGTATCTCTTACGCGGTTACCATGCGCATCGGACTGCATTACGGCGCGGGCAATCTGCTGCTCGCGCGCACGGCGGGACGTATGGGGATCGGCTTCGGCGGATTGCTGATGCTGCTGTTTGGGCTGCTCTTCTGGGTAGCGCCCCATGCGGTTATCGGCCTGTTCGTGGACATCAATGACCCAACCTATCAAGGCGTGGTGGAACTGGCGGTCAAGCTGCTGGCGATTGCCGCCTGGTTCGAGATACTGGACGGCACACAAACCATCGCAATGGGCGCGATTCGGGGCTTCAAGGATGCGAAGACTACCTTCCTGATCGGGCTGGCGAGCTACTGGATGGTCGGCGCGCCGCTGGCGTGGGGCCTCGGGTTTCCCGCTCATCAAGGCGCGGTTGGCGTCTGGTGGGGTCTGGCGGTGGGCCTGCTGTGCTCGGCGGTGGCGCTGACCTACGCGTTCGAGCGCAAGAGCGCGCAATTACTGCGCAAAGAAGCCACGGGCGTAGTCGTGATGGGCTGACACACGAACGGCAGGGCTTACAAGCCTTGACTCAACCGCGCTTTGCCCTGATCGAACATCAGGTAGTTGAGCAGTTCCGGCAGCGCCAGCGGGTGGCTGATCAGATAACCCTGGGCCTGATCGCAGTTGAAGCTGCGCAGCAGCGCCAGTTGTTGGGGTGTTTCGACGCCCTCGGCGACAACTTCCAGACTGAGGTTATGCGCCAGGTTGATCATGGCGTGCACCAGCTTGCGGTTTTCCTCGCGCTGCTCCATTTCCCCGACGAAGCTTTTGTCGATCTTCAACAGCGTGATCGGCAGGCTGTTCAAGTGGACGAACGACGAGAAACCGGTGCCGAAATCATCGAGCGAGAAACGCACGCCCAGTCTGCCCAACGCGTCCATGGTCTGTTTGACCAGATCACTGCGACGCATGACTGCCGTTTCAGTGAGCTCGAACTCCAGCCATTGCGCGTCGATGCCGCGTTCGGCTATCAGCCGGCTCAACGTAGCTAGCAGCTGGTTGTCCTGGAACTGGCGGAACGACAGATTGATCGCCATGTGCAGCGGCGGCAGGCCTTTCTCGCGCAGGGTCTGCATGTCGCGCAGCGCGCGCGAAATGACCCAGTATCCCAACGGAACGATCAGCCCGCTCTGCTCGGCCAGCGGCACGAACTCGCTGGGCGGCAGCAGGCCTCTCTCTGCGTGGCGCCAACGTACCAGCGCCTCCAGCCCCAGGATATGCCCGGTTTTCAGGCACAGCCGCGGCTGATAATGCAGCTCCAGCTCGTCGCGACGCAGCGCTCTACGCAACTCACCCTCCAGATCGGCAAGACTGCGGGCGTTACGGTTGATGCGTTCGTTGAAGACATGAAACGTGCAGCCTTGAATCCCCTTGGCCTGTTGCATCGCGATGTGCGCGTGCCACATCAGCGGGTCGGCACCGCCATCGGCGCGAGCGTGAGCGATGCCCAGGCTGCAGCCGATCAAAAGGCTTTCTCCATCGACCCAGTAAGGCTCTGACAATGCCTCGGTGATACGCTCGGCGACACATTCGGCCCGGCCTGACGCGCGTCGCGTGTCGATCAAAAGGGCGAACTCATCGCTGCCCAGACGGGCCAGTTGATCGCATGCTTCCAGCTGGCTTTTCAGGCGCGCGACCACCTGCAGAATCAAACGATCGCCCGCCTGATGACCCAGCGCATCATTCGCACGGCGGAAGTTATCCAGATCCAGATGCCCTAATGCCAGGCCACGGCCATTGAATTCGGCCAGGCGCGCGGCGAGGAGCGTCTGAAAGCCCTGCCGGTTGGCGATGCCGGTCAGGGGATCCTGCTCGGCGAGGCGATTGAGCGTGTTTTCGAGTACACCGCGCTCGCGCACATGACGCAGGCAGCGCCGCAGGCTTTGAGTCGTGAGCGTGTCACGTACGAGCCAGTCGCTGACGCCGATGGGATCGTGATCGGGTTCATCATCGAGCAGCAGCACTGTCGGCCAATTGCATTGGCCGGCGGCCGGCTGCAACGCCACGGTGGTGAGCAGAATGCGCGATTGACGGGACTCGTCTGGATGGGCGATAGCTTCCCAGCTCGACGCGCAGTCAAGGATCGCGGCGTCTCCAAGCGGCGCCATGCACTCGCGCAGCAATGCCAGCCATTCGGGCGATTCCGCCAGAAGCAGCAAACGCAAGGGTTCGACAGGCGTAGACAAGCTAGCTCCCCACACAAACGAAAGACATTGGCGAGACCTCAAACGAGGGTCGTCAAACGCGAGTATGAATCGCGCGATGCGCAAATGTAACAAAACGGCGAAATATAGATAGCGTGACGCATCACAGTGGCGGACGGTCGCTGCACAATCCGCCGACCCTGTTAAAATGCCCGCCCTTTTTACAAGCGATCCCATTTTTCCTCATGTCCCGACTCAATCCCCGGCAACAAGAAGCCGTGAACTACGTCGGCGGCCCTCTTTTGGTGCTCGCCGGTGCAGGCTCCGGCAAGACCAGCGTGATCACGCGCAAGATTGCTCACCTGATCCAGAACTGCGGCATTCGCGCGCAATACATCGTGGCCATGACCTTCACCAACAAGGCGGCGCGCGAAATGAAAGAGCGGGTCGGCACCCTGCTGCGCAGCGGCGAAGGGCGCGGCCTGACAGTGTCGACGTTCCACAACCTGGGTCTGAACATCATCCGCAAGGAGCACGCACGCCTGGGCTACAAGCCCGGTTTCTCGATTTTTGACGAAACTGACGTCAAGGCGCTGATGACCGACATCATGCAGAAGGAATACTCGGGCGACGACGGCGTCGACGAGATCAAGAACATGATCGATTCCTGGAAAAACGATCTGATCCTGCCTGCAGAAGCCTTGGCCAACTCGCGCAACCCCAAGGAGCAGACCGCCGCCATCGTCTACACCCACTACCAGCGCACGCTCAAGGCGTACAACGCGGTGGACTTCAACGACCTGATCCTGCTGCCGGTGAAGCTGTTCCAGGAACACGCCGACATCCTCGAAAAATGGCAGCACAAGGTCCGCTACCTGCTGGTGGACGAATACCAGGACACCAACGCCAGCCAGTATCTGCTGGTGAAAATGCTCATCGGCACGCGTTGCCAGTTCACCGTGGTGGGCGACGACGACCAGTCGATCTACGCATGGCGTGGTGCGCGGCCAGAAAACCTCATGCTGCTCAAGGACGATTATCCGTCGCTCAAAGTGGTGATGCTGGAGCAGAACTACCGTTCGACCAGCCGCATTCTGCGCTGCGCCAACGTGCTGATCTCCAACAACCCTCACGCGTTCGAGAAGCAGCTGTGGAGCGAAATGGGCCACGGCGATGAAATCCGCGTGATCCGCTGCAAGAACGAAGACGCCGAAGCCGAGCGCGTGGCGGTCGAGATTCTCAGTCTGCACCTGCGCACCGACCGCCCTTACAGCGACTTCGCCATTCTGTATCGCGGTAACTATCAGGCCAAGCTCATCGAGCTTAAGCTGCAGCACCACCAGATTCCCTATCGCCTGTCGGGAGGCAACAGCTTCTTCGGGCGTCAGGAAGTGAAGGACCTGATGGCCTACTTCCGCCTGCTGGTCAATCCGGATGACGACAACGCGTTCCTTCGGGTGATCAACGTGCCGCGCCGGGAAATCGGCTCGACCACACTGGAAAAACTGGGTAACTACGCCACCGAGCGCAAAGTGTCGATGTACGCCGCCACGGACGAAATCGGACTTGGCGAACACCTGGACAGCCGTTTCACCGACCGCCTCAAGCGCTTCAAACACTGGATGGACGGTGTGCGTCAGCAATGCGCGACCCAGGATCCGATTGCGGCGCTGCGCAGCATGGTGATGGACATCGACTACGAAAACTGGATTCGTCAGAACAGCTCCAGCGACAAGGCCGCCGATTACCGCATGGGTAACGTGTGGTTCCTGATCGAAGCGTTGAAGAACACGCTGGAGAAGGACGAAGAAGGTGGCATGACCATCGAAGAGGCGATCGGCAAACTGGTCCTGCGCGACATGCTCGAACGTCAGCAGGAAGAGGAAGATGGCGCCGAAGGTGTGCAAATGATGACCCTGCACGCGTCCAAGGGCCTGGAATTCCCCTACGTGTTCATCATGGGCATGGAAGAAGAAATCCTTCCGCACCGCTCCAGCATCGAGGCCGACACCATTGAAGAAGAACGTCGTCTCGCCTACGTGGGCATCACCCGCGCCCGTCAGACGCTGGCGTTCACATTCGCCGCCAAACGCAAGCAGTACGGGGAAATCATCGACTGCCTGCCGAGCCGTTTTCTCGACGAGTTACCGCCGGATGACCTCGCCTGGGAGGGCAACGACGATACGCCGACCGAAGTGAAAGCCGTACGCGGCAACACTGCGCTGGCGGACATACGGGCCATGCTCAAACGCTAAGCTTTGACAGACCCCAAAACCACCGTTCAAATTTTTATTTCGCGCATTTGCGCCCTGAGGACCACCCACGTGGAAGCACTGCACAAGAAAATTCGCGAGGAAGGCATCGTACTTTCCGACCAGGTATTGAAGGTCGACGCGTTTCTCAACCATCAGATCGATCCGGTCCTGATGCAGCAGATCGGTGACGAGTTCGCCACGTTGTTCGCAGACTCAGGGATCACCAAGATCGTCACTATCGAAGCCTCAGGCATCGCGCCAGCGGTAATGACCGGTCTGAAGCTCGGCATTCCGGTGATCTTCGCGCGCAAGCATCAGTCGCTGACGCTCACCGAAAACCTGTTTTCGGCAACGGTGTATTCGTTCACCAAACAGACGGAAAGCACCATCGCGATCAGCACCCGTCACCTGAACAGCAGTGATCGCGTGCTGATCATCGATGACTTTCTGGCCAACGGAAAGGCGTCGCAGGCGCTCATTTCGATCATCAAACAAGCGGGTGCGACGGTCGCCGGATTGGGCATTGTGATCGAGAAGTCATTCCAGGGTGGCCGTGCCGAGCTGGATTCGCAGGGCTACCGCGTGGAATCGCTCGCGCGGGTGAAATCGTTGAACGGTGGGGTAGTCACCTTCGTCGAATGATACCCCGCGCTCGTACAGCGCCTCACACCCAGTGTGAGGGAAGTAGCTCACGAAAGCTGGCCTTCGGACGCTGACGCATCTGTGAACGTAACGGTCCCTTCGTGAGCACACCCGGCCCCTCAGGTCCTGTGTAGCAAGTAGAACTGGAGATAGCTTATGAACATCGGCGAAAAACTGAGCGTAGAAGCCTTCTTCGACCCGCAGACCTCGACCATCAGCTACCTGGTCATCGACCGCTCGACAGGCAAAGCCGCGCTGATCGACAGCGTGCTGGATTACGATCCGAAATCCGGCCGTACCCGTACGGAATCCGCAGACAAGCTCATTGCTCGCGTGCGTGAACTGGCGCTTGAAGTGGAGTGGATACTGGAAACCCACGTTCATGCCGATCACATCTCTGCTGCTGCTTACCTGAAGGAACAGCTCGGCGGCAGCATCGCCATCGGCAGCCATATCACCCGCGTGCAAAAGGTCTTCGGCACGCTGTTCAACGCGAAGGGTGAGTTCGCACGCGACGGCAGCCAGTTCGACCAACTGCTGGAAGACGACGCCTCGTTCGGCATCGGTACGCTTCGGGGCAAGGCGATGCACACGCCCGGTCACACGCCGGCATGCATGACGTACCTCATCGAGACCGAAGATGAGAGCGTCGCGTTCGTCGGCGACACGCTGTTCATGCCGGACTACGGCACCGCCCGCTGCGACTTCCCGGGCGCTGACGCCCGCACGCTGTATCGCTCGATCGGCCGGATACTCAGCCTGCCGCCGCAGACACGGCTGTTCATGTGCCACGACTACCTGCCAAACGGCCGGGAGCTGATGTACATGACGACCGTCGCCGAGCAGCGCGCCAGCAACATCCATATCCGCGAAGGCATCGATGAAGATGCGTTCGTCGAAATGCGCGAAAAACGCGACGCTACGCTTGAGATGCCGGTGCTGATCTTGCCTTCGGTGCAGATCAATATGCGTGCAGGTCATTTGCCGGAAGCCGAGGACAACGGCGTGCGCTATCTGAAGATTCCGATCAACGCGTTGTGAATAACTGGCGTACAGACCGATTGAATAACCTTGTCATCGCCCACCTGAAAGTCTCTCTCAACTATGGATGAACACGAACTGATCGGAGCCGGCCTCGGCACGATCATCGGAGCGATATTGGCACTGACCGGCGCAGGCGGCGGCATTCTTGCGGTTCCGCTGCTGGTATTTGCCCTGCATTTGTCGATGGTCGAAGCCGCCCCGGTGGGACTGCTGGCGGTGGGGCTGGCCGCGGCGGTTGGCGCGCTGCTCGGCCTGCGCCAGGGCATCGTGCGTTATCGTGCCGCGCTGTTCATCGCGATGATCGGTATTTGCTTTGCGCCTTTGGGGCTGTGGCTCGCCCATCAGGTGCCGAATGCGCCGCTGGCGCTGGGATTTGCGCTGATATTGACGTACGCGTGCAGCCGCATTTATCGCAAGGCCGCTCATGAACTGCGTCACGGCAAGCCGCAGGAACGAGCGGATTTCCTGCCTTGCGTGCTGAACCCGCTTGAAGGCCGACTGCGCTGGACGCTGCCTTGCGCCCGCTCATTGGCAATCACGGGCGTGTGCTCGGGCGTGTTATCCGGATTGCTGGGCGTCGGCGGCGGATTTGTCATTGTCCCGGCATTGACCCGTTACACCGATCTGGACGTCAAAAGCATCGTCGCCACGTCGCTGACCGTGATTGCCCTGGTCTCCACTGCCAGTGTTGTGACCGCCAGCGTCAGTGGCGTCATGCACTGGACCGTCGGCCTGCCCTTCGCCGCAGGCGCAGTGGCTGGATTGCTGGCTGGACGGCAGCTGGCAGGCTTTCTGGCAGGCCCTCGGCTACAGCAGTTGTTTGCGATCAGCGGGTTCTGCGCGGCGGTCTTGTTGATCATCAAGACCCTGTCCTGATCCTCCACATCGGTAAGAACGCGCTTCCCGCGATGATTGCATGTCTGTCACAGCCTCGTTGACTGAGATATCGCATTCGCGGGCAAGGTGGATTGCCACGCCGGTCGCTCCTACGGGTGCGGGGAAAATTCAGACATGAGTGGCCTGCAACCCTGCCAGCAACAGGCGCTGGTACAGCTCCTCGCGCAAGCCCTGTGGCCGATCCAGCCCCATGCGCTGCAAGTGCTCGGGAAACGCCTCACCCTCGGGCGCTTCGAGCGTCGCTTTACCCAGCTCGATGATTTCAGTGAGCTTGAATTTGCTTTTGATCCAGTTCAAAGCGCGCAGCAAATCACGCTCCTCGGGCGTGAAGTCTGTGCCCAGCGGATATTCGATGAACAGCGAGGCAAACCGGCCACGAATATCTTTCAGACGCTCCGGCGTGTTCTGCGTAAAAAGCGGGTCGAGACGGAAACCCTTTGGTAACTTGCCAGCCTTCTGCGCCTGATCGATCAGGCCGGGCTGAAAGCGTGAATCGCTGATATTGAGCAGCGCCTCAATGACCGCTGCGTCGGTTTTCCCGCGAAGGTCGGCAATGCCGTACTCGGTGACGACGATGTCCCGCAGATGCCGAGGGATGGTGGTGTGCGCGTAATCCCACACGATGTTCGAACTGACTTCCCCGGCAGATTCGCGCCAGCTGCGTAGGATCAGCACCGACCGCGCACCTTCCAGCGCATGGGCCTGAGCGACGAAGTTGTACTGCCCGCCGACGCCGCTGACCACTCGCCCATCGGCCAGTTGATCCGACACCGCCGCGCCCAGCAGCGTGACTGTGAAGGCGCTGTTGATGAACCGTGCATCGCGACGCTGCGCACGCTTGAGCGCTTCATCGCCATACAGCTCATTGATGTAACTGATGGCCGTCATGTTGATCTGCGCCAACTGCGCGCTGGGCAGCTCGCGCAATCGCTCATAGAAACTGCGCGGCCCCAGAAAGAATCCGCCGTGGATCAGCACGCCCTCCGGATGCGCCGATTCGTCCAGCACACCGCTGTCTGCCAGTTGCTGCAGCGCGACGTCCGGGTAAACCTTGCGCCGAATGATCCCGGCGTCGAGCAGCACCAACAGCCCGTTCACCAGCATCTCGCTACAGCCGTAAAGGCCGGTGGCGAATGGCATCACCCCGCCCTGCGCTTCAATCAGCGGCCGCCATGTGGAAATGCCGTCCAGCTCGGCGAGGCATGCGCGGTAGGTTTCGTTGTCTGCCTGACGTGCCAGCAGCGCGGCGGTCAACGCATCGCCCATCGAACCGATGCCGATCTGCAAGGTGCCGCCATCGCGCACCAGCGTACTGGCGTACAAACCGATGAAATGGTCCTGAAAACCAACGGGCATATTCGGCGTCGAAAACAGCGTGCTGCGTTCTTCGTGCTCGATCAGCAGGTCGAACGTGTCGATATCGACTTCCGAATCACCCGGGATGTAAGGCAGATCGGCATGAACGTGACCCAGCAGCAAAATGCTTTCTCCTGCCGCTCGACGCTTTTCCAGCATCGGCAGCAGGTCGAGGGTGATGTCCGGATTACAGCTCAGGCTAAGGGTGTCCGGACGTGCCGGGTCGGCCGCCACCAGTTGCGCAACGAGATTCAAACCGTTGGCATTGATGTCCCGGGCCGCGTGGCTGTAGTTGCTGCTGACATAGTTCTGCTGCGCCGACGCGCTATTGAGCAGGCTGCCGGGCTGCATGAAAAACTGCTCGACCTGGACGTTGGAAGGGAGGTTGTCCTTGCGCAGATCGGCCAGAAAGTCGAGTTCGGGGTAGTCGCCAAACACCCGCTCCAGAAAAGGCTCCAGAAACCGGCCCTGCAAGCCATCGCCCGCATCCGGGCGACCCAGACACAACGCCGTATAGATCGTGAGTTGCCGCTCGGGAAGCGTTTTGATGCGCGCGTAAAGCGCGTTGGCAAACCGATTGGGCTTGCCCAGTCCCAGCGGCATGCCCAGACGAATATGCGCAGGTAGCTCGGCCAGTACATGATCGACAGCTTGCTCGATCGAGCAGGAATGCGGCATCCGGCCTCTCCTGGTTTGTTATTCGATGGTGCTTGGACCGGGCATCGGCGGGATTTGCTGCAAACTGCCAGGGAGGAAAGCGGATTTGATTCCGGGTGGCTTGCGCACGCGCAACTCACCCTGCGGCGCAGGACCGTCGTCGAACAGTTGGTGCATCAATCCCGGCGGGTATCAATCGCCACCAGCTTGTCTTCAATGAATTTGAGATGTTGAGAGGCGCCGTTGCGTGGCCCGTAGACCCAGAAACTGACCTTTACGGCATTGAGCTTGGGCACTCCGTTGACTCGGGCGACCGGATTCTGGTCCTCGCTGCGATCAGGCGCCCCGCACTTCTCGCGCACGACGCTCGCCGTGTCTCCCAGGCTGACCAGCGCTGTCCCGCAGCGCATGGTCGCGCTGGCAACGCCTGTGAACATCAGCAACGAAAGCCCCGACAGCAGCAGTGATTTTCTGAACATGCAGCCTCATTTCTGGTGATATTCCCGGCGTGTTACAGCCCGGACATCTTCTTGATCGCACCCTTGAGCTCGTCATCCGAACAATCGGCGCAGGTGCCTTTAGGTGGCATGGCGTTGATACCGGTGATGGCTTTGGCCAGCAGCCCGTCGAGCCCGCCCTGCTCCTTGGCGCGCTTGCCCCAGTCCGCGTTGTCGCCGATTTTCGGCGAGCCCAGCAGACCGGTGCCATGACAGGCGTTGCAGTGTTTGCCGATGACATCGTCCGGACTTTTTGCGCCACCGCCACCTGCGGTCGCGGCGACATCCATGCCCGGACATTCCTTGCCTTGAACACAGACTTGTCCGACAGGTTCGAGCCGTTTGGCGAGGTCATCACGGGTGGCGGCCTGGACCGCGAATGCCCAGAACGAAAGGAGTGCCACGACAGCCAGGATCTTATTAGTTATGTTCACGCTCTCACCCTCATGGTGGCTATACAGCGCCCGCGGCCACGGTATCGGCAGGTTGCGAAAGTATAGCGGGTCGCCCGGCGGCCTCAACGTCCCTGAAACCAGCAGGGTTATCGGCGCCGCGACCAGAGGCTTCGCATGCCCAGGCCTGCCTTAAGGCCCGAGCATGCAAGGTGATGCGGGTCAGAAGTTCGCCGGCGTGGCGGCGCTGATCAGACGCGCCGGGACGTCGAACGGGTTGCGGAAGCGGTGCGGTCGGGTGCTCTCAAAATAGTAGCTGTCGCCCGCCTCGAGCACATAAGTATCGAGGCCCACCACCAGTTCGAGTCGGCCCTCCACCAGAATTCCGGTCTCCTCGCCTTCGTGCACGAGCATCTCGTCGCCGGTGTCGGCGCCCGGCGGATAGACCTCGGATAGAAACGCAATGGCGCGGCCCGGATGGGATTTGCCCACCAGTTTCATGGTGACAGCGCCGTCGGAGATATCGATCAGTTCGCTGGCTTTGTAGACCACTTGGGTCGGATTTTCTGGCTCGAGCTCTTCGGAAAAGAACTCCACCATGGACATCGGTATGCCGCCCAGCACCTTGCGCAGCGAGCTGATCGAGGGACTGACGCTGTTCTTCTCGATCATTGAAATGGTGCTGTTGGTCACGCCCGCTCGTTTGGCGAGTTCACGCTGGGACAGACCTTTGAGTTTACGAATGGATTGCAGTCGTTCACCGACGTCCAATGCTGGAGTCCTCCTGATGATCGAGTGGGGTCAAGTGGTCGCCATCATCGCAACAGCGTTCAGTATTTACAACACTTGAGCCCCTTACCCGATCAGCAAAGGGACTAGCGGCCGCCATGCGCCGCCGAAGGTGAACAACAGTCAGCTCGCGCGCGCGTGGTCAAGCCCCGGAATAGAGCCTCGGCACGCGTTTCAGATTGCACAATATCTGATAAGGGATGGTGCCGGCACGGGCTGCGACATCGCTCGCCAGCACGTTCTTGCCCCACAATTCCACGCGACTGCCCAAGCCTGCGCCCGGTACGTCGGTCAGGTCGACGCAGAGCATGTCCATCGACACTCGACCCAACAACTGGCTGCGATGTCCGTCAATCATGACGGGCGTTCCGGTCGGTGCCTGACGGGGATAGCCGTCTGCATAGCCCATGGCCACAACGCCGATGCGCATAGTGCGCTCGGCAACGAACGCACCGCCGTAGCCCACCGGCTCGCCGGCTGGCAGATCGCGCACGCAAATGACACTGGATTCCAGCGTCATGACAGGTTGAAGTCGATCCGCAACCGCCTGCGGCTGATCAAAGGGCGTTGTGCCGTACAGCATGATGCCCGGGCGAACCCAGTCACTCGGTACATTCGGCCAGCCCATGACACCCGGCGAATTACGCAGGCTGACTTCCGCCGCTAATGCTCCGCGGGCTGATTGAAAAATCGCCACCTGCTCTTCGGTTCTCACGCTGTCCAGCTCGTCGGCACGGGCGAAGTGGGTCATCAGCACGACCTTCGAAGCCTTGCCACTCGCCAGCAGGCGCTGATAGGCGGCTTGATAGTCGTCAGGGTGAATGCCGACGCGATGCATCCCCGAATCCATCTTCAACCAGATGTTCAGCGGCTTGCCGACCGCAGTTTTTTCGATGGCTTCAAGCTGCCACAGCGAATGCACCACGCACCAGAAGTCGTGCTCGACGATCAGTGCCAGCTCATCGGCCTCGAAGAAGCCCTCCAACAGCAGAACCGGCGCGTTGATACCCGCTTGACGCAGCTCCAGCGCCTCTTCGATACACGCCACGGCGAAACCGTCCGCTTCGGATTCCAGAGCCTGCGCCACACGCACCGCCCCATGCCCGTAGGCGTCGGCCTTGATCACGGCGAGCGCTTTTGCGCCTGTGGTTTCGCGAGCGAGTTGGTAGTTGTGGCGCAGGGCGGAGAGATCGATAAGGGCGCGAGCTGGACGCATGGCGGTGAAATTCTGTGAAGGAAGTTGAGAACCTGCTGGAGTGAGAATGCTCACGAATGCGGCAAGGAGGACAACGCATCCGCGTCGTCTCTCAGCACGCCTTCGCGAGCAAGCTCGCTCCCACAGGGCGGTGTTGGGTCAGCGATTCAAGGCAATGCGGCGATGACCGACATCTCGATCAGCACATTCGGCGCGGCCATCTTCGCCTCGACGGTGGCCCGGGCAGGCGCGAACCCCTTCGGCAACCATGTGTCCCAGATGCCGTTCATGGCGGCGAATTGCGTGCCGATGTCATTCAGGTAGATCGTCACCGACAACAGCCGGCTCTTGTCGGTACCCGCAAGATCCAGCAGGCGCTCGATATTGCCCAGCACTTCGCGGGTCTGTTGCTCGATTCCCGCATTCAGATCGTTAGCCACTTGCCCGGCAAGGTAAACGGTGCCGTTGTGGACAACGAGCTGACTCATGCGCTCATTGGTGAGCTGGCGCAGGATTGACATGTTTTGCGATCTCCCTGGAATTGCCGTAACGAGAAATATCAAGGCCTTCGGCGCTGATCTGAGGTTTCTTGCGCGCGATCAGGTCGGCCAGCAATCGGCCCGAACCGCAGGCCATCGTCCAGCCAAGCGTACCGTGCCCGGTATTGAGGAACAGGTTGCGATACGGCGTGGCACCCACAATCGGCGTGCCGTCCGGCGTCGTCGGCCGCAAGCCGGTCCAGAAACTGGCCTGGGCCAGATCACCGCCCTGAGGATAGAGGTCGTTGACGATCATCTCCAGCGTTTCGCGCCGGCGAGGATTGAGCGACAGATCGAAGCCCGCGATTTCCGCCATGCCGCCTACGCGAATGCGGTTGTCGAAACGGGTGATCGCGACTTTGTACGTTTCATCGAGGATGGTGGAGGTCGGCGCCATCTCAGGCCGGGTGATCGGCACGGTGAGCGAATAACCCTTGAGCGGGTAAACCGGCGCTTTGATCCCCAGCGGCTTGAGCAACTGCGGCGAGTAGCTGCCGAGGGCGAGCACATAACGATCGGCCGTTTCCAGCTTGCCGTCGATGCGCACACCGTTGATGCGGTCGCCGGCAAAATCGATCGACTCGATGGATTGCCCGAACCGGAACTCGACGCCCAGATTCACGCACATCTCGGCCAGGCGAGTGGTGAACAGTTGGCAATCGCCGGTCTGATCATTGGGCAGACGCAAGGCGCCAGCGAGAATATTGCTGACACTGGCCAGAGCGGGTTCGACGCGCGCGATACCCGCGCGGTCGAGCACTTCGTAAGGCACGCCCGCCTGCTGCAGCACGGCGATGTCTTTGGCCGCGTTGTCCAGTTGCTCCTGCGTGCGGAACAGCTGAGTCGTGCCCAGCGTACGCCCCTCGTATGCGATGCCGGTCTCGGCACGCAACTCGTCGAGGCAATCGCGGCTGTACTCGGACAGACGCACCATCCGCTCCTTGTTCACCGCGTAGCGATTCTGCGTGCAGTTGCGCAACATCTGCGCCATCCACAGGTACTGATCGATATCGGCAGTCGCCTTGATCGCCAGCGGCGCGTGGCGTTGCAGTAACCACTTGATGGCCTTGAGGGGAACACCCGGAGCAGCCCAGGGCGACGCATAACCCGGCGAAACCTGGCCGGCGTTGGCAAAGCTGGTTTCCATGGCTGCGGCTGGTTGACGGTCCACGACAGTCACTTCGAAGCCTGCACGAGCCAGATAATAAGCACTGGTGGTACCGATTACGCCACTTCCAAGGACCAGAACGCGCATGTTGATTCCCTCATCGCGGATATCCGCTGACGTTTTGATATTTAAAGCAAGAATGTGCGCAGTATAAAAAGCATCGAGCAGTGCATTTCACTATATAAACGCCTATATTCGGATTTATATCTTGGCAACCATCGTTTTGGCAGAGGAGGTAGTTCGATGCGCACTCAGCATCAATCAAAGCGTGAACTCGACAAGATCGACCGCAACATCCTGCGCATCCTGCAAAGCGACGGCAGAATCTCCTTTACCGAGCTGGGCGAGCGCGTGGGCCTGTCCACCACGCCATGCACTGAACGCGTCCGCAGGCTGGAGCGTGAGGGCATCATCATGGGCTACAACGCCCGGCTCAATCCGCAGAACCTGAAGGCTAGCCTGTTGGTCTTCGTCGAGATCAGTCTGGATTACAAATCGGGCGACACCTTTGAGGAATTCCGCCGGGCGGTCCTGAAGCTCCCGCATGTGCTGGAATGCCACTTGGTGTCGGGAGATTTCGACTATCTGGTGAAAGCTCGAATTTCGGAGATGGCTTCATACCGCAAACTGCTGGGCGACATCCTGCTGAAGCTGCCGCACGTGCGTGAATCGAAGAGCTACATCGTGATGGAAGAAGTGAAAGAGAGCCTGAGCCTGCCAATCCCGGAGTGACGGCCCCTGCGAACAACAGGATAGGCTCGCGCCCACAGAAAGGGCTGCTCCGCCTTCAATGCATCAAACCAGGACCTGCCGCGTCGATGCGATGAATTCATGCACCTGTTTCTCGACTCGCGGATGGATCAGCGTTTCCGGGCGGCGCCCATTGGGGCATGGCAGGCGTTCCGTGGTTCCGAACAGACGGCAGATCAGCGGTCGCTCTTCGTAGACAGTGCATCCGTCGGGCCCCAGGTGAACGCAGTTCAACGCCTCAAGCGCAGCGTCCTGCTCTGCCCTTGTCTTACGCGGCAGTCGAGCCATTTCTTCAGACGACGTGGTCACTGGACCACAGCAATCGTGGCAGCCGGGCACGCATTCGAACGATGGAATCTGTCGCCGCAGATCGCGGATTTTCTGGCTGTTGCAGCCCATTGCGTGATTTTTCCCTGTGCTTGAGCCGTCATTGTGCCCCACTGTCGCCCAGCTCGACAGTCGCCGGCGTTCCTTGCCCCTCCAGCGCAGCGCGGCTACCCTCCGTAAAATTTTCCAAACAGTGCTCTCGGGATATCCAACATGAATGCTCGGCCTCCGCAGCCCGGCTCATCCAGCCACGTAGCGTCCTACTACGCCGCCAGCAGTCACATTCAACCTGCCTATCCGGTGCTTCTAGGCGAAGTCGTCGCCGATGTGTGCGTGGTAGGGGGCGGGTTTTCGGGGTTGAACACCGCCATCGAGTTGGCCGAGCGAGGGCTGAGCGTCGTGTTGCTCGAAGCGCGCACCATCGGCTGGGGCGCCAGCGGACGCAACGGTGGGCAGTTGATCCGCGGCGTCGGCCACCATGTCGAGCGCTTCCAGAACGTGATCGGCAGCGAAGGGGTTCGCGAACTCAAGCTGATGGGGCTTGAAGCGGTGGAAATCGTTCGTCAGCGCGTCGCTCGGCACCAGATCGATTGCGATCTGACATGGGGTTACTGCGACCTTGCTAACAAGCCCAGAGAATTCGACGGGTTTGCCGAAGATGCCCAGGAACTGCGGGGCCTGGGGTATCGCCATGAGCTGGAACTGATCGACGCCAAAGCACTTGGCAGCGTCATCGGCTCGAACAACTATGCAGGCGCGATGCTGGACATGGGCTCGGGGCATTTACATCCATTGAACCTGGCCATTGGCGAAGCCGCCGTCGCGCAGTCTCTGGGGGTGCAGCTGTTTGAGCACTCAGCCGTGACGCGCCTGGAGTATGGCGCGCAGGTCAGGATTCACACGGCACAAGGTCTGGTCAGGGCGCAGACCCTGGTGCTGGGATGCAACGCATATCTCAATGAGCTTGATCCCGATTTGAGCGGAAAAGTCTTGCCGGCCGGCAGTTACGTCATCGCCACCGAGCCGCTTGGAGAAGAGCTCGCCCGGCAACTGATCCCGCGCAACACTGCGATGTGCGACCAGCGAGTGGCGGTGGATTATTTCCGCCTTTCAGCGGACCGGCGGCTGCTGTTCGGCGGGGCCTGTCACTATTCGGGGCGCGACCCGCAAGACATCGGCGCGTACATGCGGCCCAAGATGCTGAATGTGTTTCCGCAGCTCAGGGATGTGAAGATCGATTATCAATGGGGCGGAATGATCGGCATTGGCGCTAACCGCTTGCCGCAGATCGGGCGACTGCAGCGTCATCCGAATGTGTATTTCGCTCAGGCCTATTCCGGGCATGGGCTGAATGCCACGCATCTGGCGGGTAAATTGCTGGGTGAAGCCATCAGCGGCCAGCACAGCGGCGGCTTCGACCTGTTTGCCAAGGTCCCGCACATGACGTTCCCCGGCGGCAAGCATCTGCGCTCCCCGTTATTGGCCCTGGGAATGCTGTGGCACCGGATGAAAGAGCTGCTGTAATCCCGGCTCATCCGTGAGAACGAATGCCTTTACGACACTACGTCGGACATGGACCTGCATCGTTGCGGACAGTCGTTCACGAGTGCATTCGCTCTCACAAGAACTGCAATTCACGCTGAAAAACTCATTGGTATTACTCCCTCCAGAACGGCTTGAGCCCTTCCTGGCGCGCCTGCTCGTAGCTCAGACCGATGTCCTTGAGCTGGTCGGCGCTCAGGTTCAACAATGCTTGCCGCGTCCTGCGGCGATGTTGGTACAACCCCCAGAGTCCCAGCCCGCGGGGGGCGTTAGTCTTGACCACGTCTTCCTGGCCGCGTTGAAGTTCGCCTGCATACAGACTTAACCGAACATCGCTTATACCGCTCATTTCCAGACACCTCATCATGGGTTTCGTGTGATTCCATGATGCGTCTGTACTCAAAACCATTACAGATCCAAAGAATTCCAATTTTTTGCATACAGATTCCGCACAGTGGCGCCTGAATGCTGTATTTTCGCCCTATCTGTGTTGGTCAGCCCCCCAGACTGAATCCTTGGAGTACGCCATGACCCTTTACGTCAATCTTGCCGAACTGCTGGGCACTCGTATTGAGAACGGCTTTTACCGGCCGGGCGATCGACTGCCCTCGGTTCGCGCCCTGAGCCTTGAACACGGGGTCAGCCTGAGCACCGTGCAGCAGGCGTATCGGTTATTGGAAGACAACGGCCTGGCGTCGCCACGTCCGAAATCGGGATACTTCGTGCCAGCCGGACGCACCACGCCGGCGCTGCCCGCTGTCGGACGTCCCGCGCAGCGCCCTGTGGATATCTCGCAGTGGGAACAGGTGCTTGAGCTGGCGGAAGCCATTCCCAGCCCTGACGTCGTGCAACTGGCGCGCGGCATGCCGGACATCACCAGCCCGACGTTGCGTCCCTTGACACAGGCACTGGGCAAGATCAGCCGCCGCATGGACATGCCGGGCCTGTATTACGACAACATTCATGGCACTCAATGCCTGCGCGAACAGATCGCCCGGCTGCTGCTGGACTCAGGCACCAACATCGATCCCGAAGATTTGGTCATCACGACCGGCGCTCAAGAGGCGCTCGCCGTGAGCATCCGTTCTATCTGTCAGCCGGGCGATATCGTGGCAGTGGATTCCCCGAGCTTTCATGGCGCCATGCAAGCGCTTAAGGGCTTCGGCATGAAAGCCCTGGAAATCCCGACAGACCCCATTACCGGCATCAGCCTGGACGCGCTGGAGCTGGCACTCGAACAGTGGCCCATCAAAGCCATACAGCTGACGCCCAACTGCAATAACCCGCTGGGCTACATTATGCCGGAGGAGCGCAAGCGCGCGTTGCTGACTCTGGCGCAGCGCTTTGATGTGGCAATCATCGAAGACGACGTGTACGGCGACATGGCCTACACCTATCCGCGCCCGCGCACGATCAAATCCTTCGACGAAGACGGCCGCGTCCTGCTGTGCAGCTCGTTTTCGAAAACCCTGGCGCCCGGCCTGCGCGTCGGCTGGGTAGCGCCGGGCCGTTATCTGGATCGCGTGCTGCACATGAAATACATCAGCACCGGCTCCACCGCGACTCAACCGCAGCTCGCGATCGCGGAGTTTCTTCAGGCCGGGCATTACGAGCCGCACATGCGCCGCATGCGCGGGCAATATCAGCGCAGCCGGGACGTCATGACCGATTGGGTGACGCGCTATTTTCCCGAAGGCACTCGGGTCAGCCGGCCACAGGGCGGCTTCATGCTCTGGGTCGAACTGCCGGAAGATTTTGACTCGCTGAAGCTCAACCGCGCCTTGCAAGGTCAGGGAGTCCAGATCGCGGTCGGCAGCATCTTTTCCGCGTCGGGCAAATACCGGAACTGCCTGCGCATGAACTTCGCAGCCAAGCCGACAGCCCGAATCGAAGACGCGGTTCGCAAAGTCGGCGCAGCGGCAAAACAACTGCTGGCACACGCCGATTCCGCCTGACATAACCTTTTGCAGAATGTGCGGTCATATCGCCATGGTTTGACTTCCGGATGACTGCGTTGACGAATAAATGGGCGCTGCCCTTCCTTCTGGCATTAGCCCTTTGCGTTGGCGGCTGCGCGCATGCGCCCGTTGCGGACAAACCGAGCCAGGCGCTGCCCTCGGCGCAGTCGTCGTTCGGCCGCTCGATCATGGCCCAGGCGGCACCACACGACGGCCGCTCGGGTTTTCGCCTGCTGCCCAACAGCACCGAAGCGTTCATGGCTCGGGCCGAACTGATCCGCAATGCCAAAACCAGCCTCGATTTGCAGTACTACATCGTGCATGACGGGCTCAGCACCCGCGCGCTGATCGATGAATTGCTGCAGGCCGCCGATCGCGGCGTTCGCGTGCGCATTCTGCTGGACGACACCACCAGTGACGGCCTGGATGAAGTCATCGCCACCCTTGCTGCACACCCGAACATTCAGATCCGCCTGTTCAATCCCCTCAATCTGGGTCGCAGCACTGGCGCGACGCGCAGCCTGGGGCGGCTGTTCAATCTGTCGCAACAGCATCGACGCATGCACAACAAGCTTTGGCTGGCAGACAGCGCAGTGGCCATCGTCGGCGGGCGGAATCTGGGCGACGAGTACTTCGACGCCGAGCCGAATCTGAACTTCACCGACATCGACATGCTCAGCGTTGGCCCGGTTGCCGAGCAGTTGAGCCACAGCTTCGATCAGTACTGGAACAGCACGCTGAGCAAGCCCATCGATGATTTCATGTACTGGACGCCGGACGCCAAAGACCTGGCCGAAGCCCGCCAGCGGCTGACCCATTCGCTCAACGAGGCGCATGTAGAAAAGAAGGATTTGTACGAGCGACTGATGGCCTACAAGACCCAGCCGCGCATGAAAACATGGCTCAACGAGCTGATCTGGGCGCACAACCAGGCGCTGTGGGACGCTCCCACGAAAGTGCTGTCTCGCGGTGAGCCGGACCCGCATCTGCTGCTCACCACCCAACTGAGCCCTGATCTGCTGAACGTGCACCAGGAATTGATGATGATTTCGGCGTACTTCGTGCCGGGCCCGCAAGGTCTCACTTACCTGACCGGCCTGTCCGACAAGGGCGTGTCGGTAAGCTTGTTGACCAACTCTCTGGAGGCCACGGACGTGCCTGCGGTGCATGGCGGTTATGCGCCTTATCGCAAGGCGCTGCTCGAGCACGGAGTGAAGTTGTTCGAGCTGCGGCGTCAGCCGGGTGATCCAAGCAATCGAGGCAGCGGCCCGGCATTCCTGCGCACCCGGACACTCAAGGGCGGCTCCGAATCGAGCCTGCACAGCAAGGCGATGATCTTTGATCGCCAGAAAACCTTCGTTGGCTCATTCAACTTCGACCCCCGCTCGGTGCTCTGGAACACCGAAGTGGGGGTGCTGGTGGACAGTCCGGAATTGACCGAATACCTGCGCGAGTTGGCCTTGCAGGGTATGGCGCCGGCCATCAGTTATCAGGCGCGACTGGAGAACGACAGAGTCGTCTGGGTGACCGAGGACAACGGCAAGATACACACGCTGTACAAAGAGCCGGGCGACTGGTGGCGACGCTTGAACGCCTGGTTCAGCAGCGCGGTAGGTCTGGAAAGAATGCTCTAGACGGCCACGGGCTGCGCACCGAACGCGCGCTCACGGCGCGACAATAACACCAGGCCAAAAGCACCGGCCGCCATCAAAAGCGGCAGCGCCTGACCGCTCACCCATTGGCTTCCCGCCCCGGCCGCCAGCGGCCCCAGCAGGCATCCGATGCCCCACAGCTGAGCGACGTGGGCATTGGCGCGTACCAGCGCGTCGTCGCGGTAACGCTCCCCGATGAGGATCAACGACAAGGTAAACAGCCCGCCCGCACTGGCACCGAACAGCACCCACAACGGCCAGATCAGGATCGTGTCGACCAGCAGCGGAATGACCAGGCTCGACAACATCAGCAACAGAGCGCAGCCAGAGAACAGGCGACGTCTGGACATTCTGTCTGCCAGCGCGCCGATCGGCAGCTGTAATAGCGCGTCACCCACCACAACCGTACTGACCATCGCCAGCGCAATTTCCGGCGTGAAACCCTGCTGCAGGCAATACACCGGAAGTAGGGTGAGAATCATCGCTTCAAACCCTGCAAATAGCGCAATTGCCCACGCGATTGCCGGAAGCCCGCGACAGAACCCGCCCAAATCCCGAAGCGAGACGTGGCTGGCCTCCGCACTCGGCGCGCCGGATCTGCCCAGCAGAAGAAACGGCGAAATCGCCAGTAACGCCGCACCCACCCAGAAGCCGTAATCGGCCTCGGTACCGATCACGCCCAACAGCAAAGGCCCGCCCAGTTGGCTGAGTGCATAGCTGCTGCCGTAGAGCGCAACCAGCTTGCCGCGCAGACGCTCGATGACCAGTTGATTGATCCAGCTCTCACCGAGAATGAACACCATCGTCAGAATCACGCCCAGCATCAGCCGCAGGACCAGCCAGACCCAGTAATCGGGCAGCAACGCGAGCAAACCGACCGAAACGGAACCGCCCCACAAGCACAAGCGCATCAGGTTTGCCGTGCCGAGCATCGAGGCCAGCCGGTTGGCGAGGCTTGCACCCAGCAGCACGCCGATTGCCGGCATCGCCGCCATGACGCCGATGGGGAACGCGCCGTAGCCCCAGGCTTCCAGCCGCAGCGAGACCAGCGGCATGCTGACGCCCAGCGCCAGGCCGACGCTCAAGACCGACGCCAGCACGGCGAAATAGCTTCCCCAACGCATTACCACGCTCCTGTGGCTCAAAGGCTTGAGACAAAACAGCCGGGCTCTTCGAAAACCCGGCTGTCTGATGCAGCTGAAGTGCTTGAGTCGAGTTCCAGGGTCTGACCCGGCTATGGCCGGGCGATGCCCTGCGGACTTACAACTTGATCCAGGTCGCTTTCAGCTCGGTGTACTTGTCGAACGCGTGCAGCGACTTGTCGCGACCGTTGCCCGACTGCTTGAAGCCGCCGAACGGCGCAGTCATGTCACCGCCGTCATACTGGTTGACCCACACGCTGCCGGCTCGCAGGGCCTTCGCCGTCAGATGCGCCTTGGACAGATCCGCCGTCCAGACCGCAGCCGCCAGGCCGTACGGCGTATCGTTGGCTATCTGCACCGCTTCTTCAGCGGTATCGAACGTCAGCACCGAAAGCACCGGGCCGAAAATCTCTTCCTGAGCGATTTTCATGGCGTTGGTCACGCCGTCGAAAATCGTCGGCTCGACATACGTGCCGCCGGTTTCCTGCAGAATGCGCTTGCCGCCCACGACCAGCTTGGCGCCATCGCTGTGACCGGCCTCGATGTAGGACAACACCGTATTCATCTGCTGCGTGTCGACCAGCGCGCCCACATTGGTAGCCGGATCCAGCGGGTTCCCGGGCTTCCACGCCTTCAGTGCTTCGACCACCATCGGCAGGAATGTGTCCTTGATCGAGCGCTCGACCAACAGACGCGAACCGGCCGTGCACACTTCGCCCTGGTTGAAGGCGATGGCACTGGCGGCGGACTCGGCGGCCGCTTGCAGATCCGGTGCATCCGCAAAGACGATATTCGGGCTCTTGCCGCCCGCTTCCAGCCAGACGCGTTTCATGTTCGATTCGCCCGCGTAGACCAGCAGCTGCTTGGCGATTTTGGTGGAGCCGGTGAACACGGCGGTGTCGACGTCCATGTGCAGCGCCAAGGCCTTGCCAACGGTGTGGCCGTAACCTGGCAAAACGTTCAGCACGCCTGCCGGGATACCGGCCTCGATGGCCAATTGAGCGACGCGGATGGCTGTCAGCGGGGATTTTTCCGAAGGTTTGAGAATCACGGAATTGCCGCTGGACAGCGCCGGGCCCAGCTTCCAGGAAGCCATCAGCAGCGGGAAGTTCCAGGGCACGATGGCCGCGACGACGCCAATCGGTTCGCGAGTCACCAAGCCCAGTTGGTCGTGTGGGGTCGCAGCGACTTCGTCATACAGTTTGTCGATGGCTTCACCGCTCCAGCTCAACGCTTGCGCGGAGCCCGGGATGTCGATGCCGTAGGAGTCACTGATTGGCTTGCCCATGTCGAGGGTTTCGAGCAGCGCCAGTTCTTCGATATTTTCTCTGATCAACGCGGCGAAGCGAATCATCGCCGCCTTGCGCTTGACGGGCGCCAGACGCGACCAGACGCCTGAATTGAAGGTAGCGCGAGCGTTTTCGACCGCGCGTTGCGCATCGGCGGCATCGCAGCTGGCAACATGGGCGAGGAAGCGGCCATCGACCGGGCTGATGCAGTCGAACGTGGCGCCGGAAGCGGCGGCGGTGTATTCACCGTTGATAAAAGCGCGACCTTCGATCTTCAAATCCTGGGCGCGTTTTTCCCAGTCAGCATGAGTCAGGGTGGTCATGAAATGTCCTCCTCTTATGAAATGGGGCCCGCCCTGGCGCGCGTGACGACTGCGACAGAACGCCGTCCGAAGCACGACGGACTCGGCCAAAGGCATTCGTCACCCTAAACCAGCACACCGGTAATTTCCAATATATTGGACAAAAACGGGTAAAACGGCGCGAGATCGTGCATTTTATTCAACAGCCCGAGAAACCAGCGTCGGCACTCTCCGCGCCGATTTCCGTCTAACGAAATCTCGCATCGTCTATCCAGGAGCCATGGGACATGAGCATCGAAAGCATCGTCGATTTCAGCGAAGCCACCACGCCAGCGGAGCGTTTCAAGCCCGCCCACGAGAAGATCCTGAAAGGTGACCCTGGACAAACGATCTACAACCATTACAACAGCCCGTGCGGGCAGATGAATGCGGGCGTCTGGGAAGGTGAAATCGGACAGTGGACGGTCAACTACACCGAACACGAATATTGCGAAATCGTTCAGGGCGTTTCGGTGCTGCGTGACGAGGCCGGAGGTGCGAAGACTCTGCGCGCTGGCGACCGTTTTGTGATTCCGGCCGGATTCAAGGGCACCTGGGAAGTGCTGGAGCCGTGCCGCAAGATTTATGTGGTGTTCGAACAGAAGGCATGAAGCGAGCTTTCACTGCGGAGCATGCGTGTCGCGATTGCGCGTTGACCCAGACAGCGCCATCGCAACGCGAAAACATCGCCCACAAAAAAGCCCGCATCACTGCGGGCTTTTTCGTAAGAGGCGAAAATCAATTACTTGATTTTGGCTTCTTTGTAGATCACGTGCTTGCGAGCAACCGGATCGAATTTTTTAATTTCGATTTTATCCGGAGTAGTGCGCTTGTTCTTGTCGGTGGTGTAGAAGTGGCCGGTGTTAGCGGTCGACACCAAACGGATCAATTCACGCATGATTCTCTCCCTTAAACCTTAGCGCCAGCGCGGCGGATTTCGGCCAGAACGACCGTGATGCCACGCTTGTCGATGATGCGCATGCCTTTGGCAGATACGCGCAGACGTACAAAGCGTTTCTCTTCTTCAACCCAGAAGCGGTGATGCTGCAGGTTTGGCAGGAAACGACGACGGGTTTTGTTGTTCGCGTGGGAAATGTTATTCCCGGTTACCGGACCCTTACCGGTAACTTGACAGACTCTCGACATGCCTCAGCCCTCTAAAACCACATGCCCAACCCGGCATGGGTTGGCCGCTTAATCTCTCAGTCATTTGGCGCCAGGCGCCGCGTTTCTTCAGGGGTCTTACCGGCCACACCTGCGGTGAAGGCAGCGGGCCCCTAGAAAAGAGCGCTGCTTTATACCAGAAAGCCTCGGGTGCAACAACAGAAACGACGAATTACCTGCAAGAAACTCAGGGCTTTTAGTCTGGCAGCGCCAGCAGCATCGGGCGCGACGGGAAATATACCACTCGTCGCGCCGCAGCGATTGTCCTGCGCCTATCCATGGTCTAGGGTAACTCCCTCACCAGACTGCGCCGGCAGATGGGCTATCTCTGAAAGGAAAATCGCCATGCGCCTAGCCGTTTTACCCTTTTTGCTCGCGTCCTTGTCCGCGCCGTTGATGGCTCAGGCGGCAACGGCTCTGAGCGTGTGCACGGAAGCCAGCCCCGAAGGCTTCGACGTGGTGCAATATAACTCGCTGACCACCACCAACGCATCGGCAGATGTGCTGATGAACCGGCTGGTGGACTACGACGCCCAGACCGGAAAGCTGGTCCCGAGCCTGGCTGAAAGCTGGAGCGTATGGCCCGACGGCCTCACGTATGACTTCAAGCTGCGCCAAGGCGTGAAATTCCATCACACCGACTACTTCACACCGACTCGTGCGCTCGACGCGCAAGATGTCGTGTTCAGCTTCCAGCGCATGCTCGACCCGGCCAATCCGTGGAACAAGGTCGCCGCGCAGGGCTTCCCGCACGCGCAGTCGATGCAGTGGCCGTCGCTGATCAAGAAAATCGAAGCAGCCGACGCCAATACCGTGCGCATCACCCTCGATCACCCGGACGCGACATTCCTTGCCACCCTGAGCATGGGTTTCGCTTCTATTTATTCTGCTGAATACACAGCCCAGCTGATGAAAGCCGGCACGCCTGAGAAGCTCAACAGCCAGCCAATCGGCACCGGCCCGTTCGTCTTCAAGCGTTTTCAGAAGGATTCGGTGGTGCGTTACGAGGCCAACCCGGATTATTTCGCGGGCAAGCCGGCGGTCGACACGCTGATCTACGCGATCACACCGGACGCCAACGTGCGCTTGCAGCGTCTTCGCCAGAATGAGTGCCAGATTGCCTTGTCCCCCAAGCCGCTGGACGTGGCTGAAGCAGGCAAGGATCAGAACCTCAAAGTCGAAAAAACCGACGCTTTCATGACCGCATTCCTGGCGATCAACAGCCAGCACCCGCCGCTCGACAAGCCGCAGGTTCGTCAGGCGATCAACCTGGCGTTCGACAAGGACACCTACCTCAAAGCAGTTTTCGAGGGCTCTGCCAGAGCGGCCAACGGCCCGTACCCGCCCAACACCTGGGGCTACGCCAGCGACTTGCCCGGCTACAAGCACGACGTGGCCAAGGCCAAGGCATTGCTCGCCAGCGCAGGGTTGAAAGACGGATTCAAAACCACGATCTGGACTCGCCCTTCCGGCAGCCTGCTTAATCCGAACCCGAGCGCGGGCGCGCAATTGCTGCAAAACGATCTGGCGGCCGTGGGTATCAAGGCGGAGATCAAGGTCATCGAATGGGGTGAACTCATCCGTCGCGCCAAAACAGGCGAGCATGACCTGTTGTTCATGGGCTGGGCAGGCGACAACGGAGACCCGGATAACTTCCTTACGCCGCAGTTCTCGTGCGCGGCGGTCAAGTCGGGTACCAACTTTGCCCGCTATTGCGATGACGGCCTGGACAAGCTGATCAGCCAGGGCAAAGCGGTGACCGACCAGGGTCAGCGCGCCAAGCTTTATCACCAGGCCCAGGAGCAGATCCAGAAGCAGGCGCTCTGGCTGCCACTCGCGCACCCGACCGCCTTCGCCCTCACGCGCAAGAACGTCGTGAACTACATTGTCAGCCCGTTCGGGCGTCAGGACTTCTCGAAAGTAAGCCTCAAATAAGCCAGCACCTTGAAGCAGTTCCGCCATCGGGCTGCTTCAAGTCATCGCCCTCCTCTACCGGATCAGGCCATGCTCGGCCATCGACAGCGGATCGCCGTCGCCAATGATCAGGTGATCCAGCACCAACACATCGACCAGCGCCAGCGCCTGTTTCAGGTGCCGGGTAAGCTCGATGTCGTCCTCGCTGGCGTCGCGCACGCCGGACGGATGATTGTGACAAAGGATCAGGGCCGCGCAATTGTGCGCCAGCGCGCGTTTGACGACCTGGCGGGCATGCACGTGAGCCATGTTGATCGTTCCGTGGAACAGCACCTCGAACGCCTGCACGCGGTTTTTACTGTCCAGGAAGAGGCACCCGAACACCTCATGGGGTTCGTGTCGCAGCAACGCCTTGAGGTAGCGGCGGACCTGACTGGGGTTTTCCAAGACCGAATCGCGCTTGAGGTCTTCACCCATGTTGCGCCGGGCCATTTCCATGACCGCTTGTAACTGCGCGTACTTGGCGGGGCCCAGCCCCAACTCTTTGCTGAACGCAGTCAGGTTCGCCTCGAGCAAGGATCGCAGGCTGCCAAACTGATTCAACAGGTGCCGGGCCAGATCGACCGCGCTTTTCCCCGAGACCCCGGTGCGCAGAAAAATCGCCAGCAATTCGGCATCCGACAGACTCGCGGCTCCTCGCTCGAGCAGCTTCTCCCGCGGCCGTTCAGCCATGGGCCAATCACGAATACTCATAGCACCTCCCTGTATGTGGGCGCCGCTGTTCCCGTGCGGTCGCTGTGCTATCTTAGCCCTCTTTTCAACGCGACATTCAGGCCTGGGGAGGCGTCATGATTGCCGCGTGTTAACTCGACCAAAAGGCAGGCCTATGCAGCGGCTGTATCGGAAACGCATCGTTCTCGGCGTCGGCGGAGGCATCGCGGCCTACAAGAGCGCCGAACTGGTCCGCCGGTTACGCGACCACGGTGCCGAGGTCCGGGTCGTCATGACCAAGGGCGGAGCCGAGTTCATCACCCCACTGACTATGCAGGCATTGTCCGGGCACCCGGTGCATCTGGACTTGCTCGACCCTGCAGCTGAAGCGGCCATGGGGCACATCGAACTAGCGAAATGGGCGGACATGGTGCTGATCGCCCCGGGCACCGCCGACCTCATCGCGCGTCTGGCCCAAGGCATCGCCAATGATCTGCTGACCACCGTGGTACTGGCGACCGACGCCATTGTGGCGGTAGCGCCTGCCATGAATCAGGCCATGTGGCGCGATCCTTCGGTACAAGCCAACTTGCAAACCCTCGAAACACGTGGCTTTCGCATGTTCGGGCCGGCCAGTGGCAGCCAGGCCTGCGGCGATGTGGGCTACGGACGCATGCTTGAGCCCAATGATCTTGCACAGTCGGCTGCCGACTGTTTTCAGCGCCTGACGATGACCGGCAAGCACGTCCTGATCACGGCCGGGCCAACGCAGGAAAACATCGATCCGGTGCGCTACATCACCAACCACAGTTCCGGAAAAATGGGCTTTGCCCTGGCCGAGGCGGCTGCGCAAGCGGGCGCGCGGGTCACACTGATCACCGGCCCGGTCAATCTTCAGACCCCGGATCGCGTGTCGCGCATCGATGTCGTCAGCGCCCGCGACATGCTCGCCGCGTGCGAGGCGGCCATGCCCTGCGACCTGTTCATCGCCTCTGCTGCGGTTGCCGACTACCGCCCGGAAGTCGTTGCGCCACAAAAATTGAAGAAAGATCCTACCAACGGTGATGGCCTGCTCCTGCAGATGGTCCGCAATCCGGACATTCTCGCCACCATCGCCCAACGTGAAGATCGCCCGTTCAGTGTCGGCTTTGCCGCCGAGACCGAACACTTGCTCGACTACGCCGCACGCAAGCTCAAGGATAAAAACCTGGACCTGATCGTCGCCAATGACGTGGCCAATCCCAGCATTGGCTTCAACAGCGAAGAAAACGCGTGCAGCGTGATCGACCGAGCGTTGCAGGAAACGCTCTTCGCCCAGACCAGCAAGGCCAAGATAGCCCGCCAGCTGGTGACTTTTATCGCTGATCGTATGAACCAGGTTTAATCACGCATGCATGCTCTACAAGCCAAGATCCTCGACCCTCGCATTGGCAGCGAATTTCCACTCCCCGCCTACGCCACTACCGGCTCCGCCGGCCTGGACCTGCGCGCCATGCTCAAAGAGGACACGGTGCTCGAACCGGGTCAGACCCTTCTGATTCCGACCGGACTGTCGATCTATATCGCAGATCCGGGCCTTGCCGCGCTGATTTTGCCGCGCTCAGGCCTGGGCCATAAGCACGGCGTAGTGCTGGGCAACCTGGTTGGCCTGATCGACTCCGATTACCAGGGCGAACTGATGGTCTCCTGCTGGAATCGCGGCCAGACGGCGTTCAAGATTTCCATCGGCGAACGTATTGCGCAGTTGGTCCTGGTGCCGGTGGTTCAGGCGCATTTCGACATCGTCCAGGAATTCGACGAGAGCCAGCGCGGTGCTGGCGGCTTCGGTCACTCTGGCAGCCATTGATTGACCCGACTTAACCTTGGCAACAATCGCTCATGGCCGTTCAGGTCTTGAGCGAATGCGAGAACTCAAGGCCACCTAAGGCAGATCGAGCAGGGAGAGTGAAGTTTGAAAGGCATCAAGCGCACAGCCAAGGCGACCTCCATTCAGGACACCCCTGACACCCCAGGCAAGGACCCCAGTCTGAGCCTGGCAAGCCCGGGCCTCGTTCCTTCGCTCATCGGCCTGCTCGCCTCCGCCGTGCTCGTCTGGCTTGCCATTCAGAGCCAGCCGCAACAGCATGACCAACTGCTGCAAGCCTGGGGCAGCACGCAGGCTGGCGCAGTGAACAGAGCGTTGCGCCAGATCAACGCCGAAACCCAAGCTGCCGCCACCGACGGCACACTCGCGCAGGCGCTGCAAAACAGCGATCCGACGACAGTCGAAAGCGCTCAGAATCGCTTGCGCTTCAGAGACGGCGTGGTCGGCGCCCGCCTGAATCCGCCGGGGTTCAACAACGTCGACAACCAGGGCGCGATTCCTGTCAGCTTCGCCACGCTTGACATGCTCGCCAAGGCCGGCAAAGGCGAAACGCCAGCGCCTGAAGCGCGCAAGGTCGGCGACGCCTGGCTGATTTACAGCGTTGCACCGCTGCGGAGCGCGCCGGACGCCCCGATCACCGGCACACTGCTGCTGGCCTACAACCTTCAACGTCTGACCAGCGCGCTGCCGGACGCACCTGCAGATGTGGGCCAGATCGTCCTTGGCCAACAATTCGGCACAGCGGCGGCGCAAATCTTCCTGACGCGAGGGCAAAGCGACGGTGGTCCAGCGGTCGACTTCGCCACCGGCTACCCCAACTGGAAGCTGACGTTCGCGGCCGGTCCCGCGCTGCAAGGCTCAACACCCTGGTTAATGTTGCTGCTGGCGCTGTTGGTCGCCATTGGCAGCGTGCTGCTGGGGCTTTATCTCAATGAAAGCGCGATCAAGCGCCGCGTCGCCGCCGATGCCCGGCAGCTGGAGCAATTGCTGCAAGAACTCTCCGGTGGCAAAGCCGTCAAAGCCTTCGGCCTCAGCTTGCCGGCCCTGAACGGACTGGCGCAAAGCATGGCCAGATTCTCGTTGCGCGCAGCAGGGCCTGCGACAACCACTCTGTCGGCAGACAACACCTTACCCACCACAGCACCGGGCTCAACAAGCGACGCCGCGACTTTTTCGTCCGTGATCTCAGAAGAAAGCGACCTGACTGACCCGTTGTTTCAAGACACCGACATTCTCGACATCGACCTGCTCGATGAACCACAAGACCTGCCGGAGTCGGAGCATTTTCACGCTATGAGCAGCACCGTTTCCATCGCACCGGAGTTTCCGGACAGCATCTTCCGCGCATACGACATCCGCGGCATCGTGGGCGAAACGCTGACGGCCGAGACCGCCTACTGGATCGGACGCGCCGTGGGGGCGCAGAGTCTGGCGCAAGGCGAACCGAACGTCTCCGTCGGCCGCGACGGTCGCTTGTCAGGGCCGACGCTCGTGGCCCAGTTGATCAAAGGTCTGTATGACAGCGGCTGCCATGTCAGCGACATCGGTCTTGTCCCGACGCCTGCTCTGTATTACGCGGCCTGCGTTCTGGCGGGCAGAACCGGGGTCATGCTGACCGGCAGCCATAACCCGAAGGACTACAACGGCTTCAAGATCGTGATCGCTGGCGACACGCTCGCCAACGAGCAGATTCAGGCACTGCATGCGCGGATCAAAAGCAACCATTTGCCGTCCGCCAAAGGCAGCATCACGCAGGTCGACATCCTCGACCTGTACGCCGGCCAGATCACCAATGACGTGGTTCTCGCTCGCCGCATGAAAGTGGTGGTCGACTGCGGTAACGGCGCGGCTGGCGTGATTGCGCCGCAATTGCTCGAAGCCCTGAACTGCGAAGTCATCCCGCTGTTCTGCGAAGTGGACGGCAACTTTCCGAACCATCATCCCGATCCGGGCAAGCTGGAAAACCTTCAGGATCTGATCGCCAGGGTCAAGGAAACCGGCGCGGATGTGGGGCTGGCGTTCGATGGCGATGGCGACCGCGTGGGTGTCGTCACCAATGCAGGCAGCGTCGTATACCCCGATCGCCTGCTGATGTTGTTCGCCCGCGACGTAGTCAAGCGCAATCCGGGTGCCGACATCATCTTCGACGTGAAATGCACACGCCGACTGATACCGTTGATCCAGGAATACGGCGGCCGGCCTGTAATGTGGAAAACTGGTCACTCGCTGATCAAGAAGAAGATGAAGGAAAGCGGCGCATTGTTGGCCGGTGAGATGAGCGGGCATATCTTCTTCAAGGAGCGCTGGTTCGGCTTCGACGACGGAATTTACAGTGCTGCACGTCTGTTGGAGATCCTCAGCCAGGAAAAACTCAGCGCCGAAGAACTGTTCGCAACGTTTCCCAACGATCTGTCGACTCCGGAAATCAATGTCAACGTCACCGAAACCAGCAAATTCAGCATCATTGAGGCTCTGGAGCGCGATGCACAGTGGGGCAACGCCAACCTGACCAGCATCGATGGCGTACGCGTCGACTATCCGAAAGGCTGGGGTCTGGTTCGCGCTTCCAATACCACCCCAGTGCTGGTATTACGCTTCGAAGCCGAAACCGAAGCCGAACTGCAGCGGATCAAGGATGTGTTCCGCGCCCAGCTGAACAACGTAGCACCGGACTTAGAACTTCCTTTTTGACCAATTTTTTGAGTGGAGCCCAAATGACCCTCGAACGTGATGCCGCAGCCAATGCCGCCAAGGTTCTTTCCGAAGCGTTGCCCTACATTCGCCGTTTTGTCGGCAAGACGCTGGTCATCAAGTACGGCGGCAACGCCATGGAAAGCGAAGAGCTGAAGACCGGCTTTGCCCGCGACATCGTGCTGATGAAGGCGGTAGGCATCAACCCGGTCGTGGTTCATGGCGGTGGTCCACAGATCGGCGATCTGCTCAAGCGTCTGTCCATCGAAAGCCACTTCATCGACGGCATGCGCGTCACCGACGCACAGACCATGGACGTCGTCGAAATGGTCCTGGGCGGCCAGGTCAACAAAGACATCGTCAACCTGATCAACCGCCACGGCGGCAGTGCGATCGGCCTGACCGGCAAGGATGCCCAGTTGATCCGCGCCAAGAAGATGAATGTCACTCGCCAGACGCCGGAAATGACCAAGCCTGAAATCATCGACATCGGCCACGTCGGCGAAGTCGTGGGCATCAATACCGACCTGCTGAACATGCTGGTCAAGGGCGATTTCATTCCAGTCATTGCGCCAATTGGCGTGGGCGCAGACGGCGAGTCCTACAACATCAACGCCGACCTGGTCGCCGGCAAAGTGGCTGAAGCGCTGAAGGCCGAAAAGCTCATGCTGCTGACCAACATCGCCGGCCTGATGGACAAGGAAGGCAAGGTTCTGACCGGGCTGACGACCGAGCAAGTAAATGGCCTGATCGCCGACGGCACCATCTACGGCGGCATGTTGCCGAAGATTCGCTGCGCGCTTGAAGCGGTACAGGGCGGCGTGACCACCTCGCACATCATCGACGGTCGCGTGCCGAATGCCGTGCTGCTGGAAATCTTCACCGATACCGGCGTCGGTACGCTGATCAGCAACCGCAAGCGTCACTGATCGCACCAAGCAGAATGAGAAAGGCCCCGTCGGCGACAACCGGCGGGGCCTTTTCATTTTACGACCTCGGAGACGACGGCCGTTATTGCGGAATCAGCTGCTGCAAGCGCGCCCGATCCTGCGCGAAATCACGATCAGCCTGCTGCCGCGCGGTCTGATAGCGCAAGATATCCACTTTCAGGTTCTGCTGCTGATCGCGCACGTCGTTCATCTGATCGATCAGGTTCTGGGACACCGGATGCCCTGCGCGCTCTTGATCCGCAGCCTGGCTCTGAAGCGTGCCGAGTTGGGTCGTCAGCCCCTGAATGTTGCCTTGCGCCACGGAAATCAGCGCGTCCAGCTCAGCCAGTTTGCGCGTTCTGGCGCGGTCGACATCGGCAACGCTGCTGTAAAGATGCAGCAACTGGGCGTCCGCGTCAGCCTGCAGCTTCGCAGCCTGGGCGGCGGCCTGAGCTTCACGCGCCTGATCGGCTGTCGGCGCTGGCGGAACGACCTGAACCACACGGCCGCGCTGGTTGAGCACCTCATAACCTTTGCCGGCGTATTCAGCAGGTACGCCCTGCCGATCGAGGACCGTCACTCCACGGCTGTCGACGTAGCGATAGAACACGATACCCGGCGCATCATCAGCGTGAACGGCAGTGACGCAGCCCAGACCCAGCGACAGACAAAGACCTAATGTGCCCAGCTTGAGCATAAAAGCGAGATCCCTAGACGACTCAGATGCCGTACTGCGCGCGATAGGCTTCGACCGCTGGCAAGTGCTGTTTGAGCTGCGGATCATCGGCCAGGAACTCGAGAACCTGATTCAACGAAACGATGCTCACCACAGGAATGCCGAAGTCGCGCTCGACCTCTTGAATCGCGGAAAGCTCGCCATTGCCACGTTCCTGACGATTCAACGCAATCAATACGCCTGCCGCGTTGGCGCCCTGGGCCTGAATGATCTGCATCACTTCACGGATCGCGGTGCCGGCAGTGATCACGTCGTCGATGATCAGCACATTGCCGGTCAACGGCGCGCCGACCAGACTGCCGCCTTCACCATGAGCCTTGGCCTCTTTGCGGTTGAAACACCACGGCAGGTCCAGGTTGTGATGATCGGCCAACGCCACGGCGGTCGCGGCCGCCAGCGGAATGCCCTTGTAGGCTGGCCCGAACAGAACGTCGAACGAAATACCGCTTTCGACGACCGCGGCCGCATAGAACTTGCCCAACTGGGCAAGCGCCGAACCGCTGTTGAAAAGACCGGCATTAAAGAAGTAAGGGCTGGTGCGCCCTGACTTCAAAGTGAATTCACCGAAGCGCAAAACCCCGCGATCGATGGCAAAACGAATAAAATCGCGCTGATACGCCTGCATGAAAAAAGCCCCGAATACCACGGATTTAGCTAATTAGGTAGAGCTCGGGTATCATACACGCACGTGATTTTTGGGGCCATTTATGCGGATCATCAGTGTGAACGTTAATGGTATTCAGGCTGCAGTCGAGCGTGGTTTGCTCAGTTGGCTGCAAGCCCAGAATGCCGACGTCATCTGCCTTCAGGACACCCGCGCCTCCGCCTTTGAACTGGACGACCCAGCCTTCCAACTGGACGGCTACTTCCTATATGCCTGCGATGCCGAAGTCCCTGCCCAAGGTGGCGTGGCACTTTACTCGCGGCTGCAACCGAAGGCGGTAATCAACGGTCTCGGCTTCGAGACAGCCGACCGTTACGGGCGTTACCTGCAAGCAGATTTCGATAAAGTCAGTATTGCGACTTTGCTGCTCCCGTCCGGGATGAACGGCGATGAGGACTTGAATCAGAAATTCAAGCTCATGGACGATTTCGGCAAGTATCTGGACAAGCAGCGGCGCAAGCGTCGCGAGTACATTTATTGTGGCTCGCTGTACGTGGCGCAGCAGAAACTGGATATCAAGAACTGGCGCGACAGCCAGCAATCTCCGGGCTTCCTGGCACCTGAACGTGCCTGGATGGACGAGATCGTGGGCAACATGGGCTACGTCGATGCCCTGCGCGAAGTCAGCCGTGAAGGCGACCAGTACAGCTGGTGGCCCGATAACGAACAGGCCGAGATGCTCAATCTGGGCTGGCGGTTCGACTATCAGTTGTTGACCCCGGGTCTGCGCCGCTTCGTCCGCAGCGCACGCCTGCCACGCCAGCCGCGCTTCTCCCAGCACGCGCCGCTGATCGTGGACTACGATTGGACGTTGACCATCTGACGTTCAGTTGCTCAAAAGAAAGCCGACGTGAAGTCGGCTTTTGTTTTTCTGCGCCCTGAACGTTTACCTGCGGGAGCGGGCCGGTTCGCGAAAGCGTCCGATCAGGCAAGGACTACTTGATCAACCGCCAGGTAAACGGATAACGATACGCGACCCCGTCATTGGCCTTGATGCCTGCAATGATCGTCAGCACCAGCGCGCCTACGCCCACGAGCATCAATAACGGAAAGCCAATCACGACGATCATCAGCAGGAAGCAGATCATCGCGGCAATGGCCACGGTGATCTGAAAATTCAGCGCTTCCTTGCCTTGCGCGTCGATGAAGGGGTCAGCCTCCTTCTTCAGCTGCCAGACAATCAGCGGCCCCAACAGATTGCCGAACGGAAAGATCAGTCCGAAAAACGCTGAAAAGTGGCACAGCATCGCCCATTGACGAACTTCTTTGCCGGGTGCCGGTAGCGGCGGCTGACTGTCAATCATCATGCTTTCCCTGTTATGACGGTATTCAAAAGACTCGCTGAAACGGCAATCAGTCGGCCAGTGCAGCAAGCTGCTTCTCGAACAGCTCGCTCATGCCCTTCTGTGCCAGAGCCAGCATCGCGTTCAGCTCTTCTGGCTGGAACGGCGCACCTTCGGCGGTGCCCTGAACTTCGATGAAGCCGCCAGCGCTGGTCATGACGACGTTCAAGTCGGTTTCGGCAGCCGAGTCTTCCAGGTAGTCCAGATCCAGCACCGGCTCACCCTGGTACATGCCCACCGACACAGCGGCGATCATCTGCTTGAGCGGGTCGCCGCCCTTGAGGCCGCCGCGCTTCTTGATGGATTTAAGCGCATCGACCAGCGCAACCATGGCGCCTGTGATCGACGCGGTGCGAGTGCCGCCGTCGGCCTGGATCACGTCGCAATCGACATACAGCGTGACGTCGCCGAGCTTGGACATATCCAGCGCGGCGCGCAGAGAACGACCAATGAGGCGTTGAATCTCCAGGGTACGGCCACCTTGTTTGCCACGGCTGGCTTCGCGCTGGTTACGCTCACCTGTCGCACGCGGCAGCATGCCGTACTCGGCGGTCAGCCAGCCTTGACCTTGACCTTTCAGAAAACGCGGAACGCCGTTTTCGACGCTGACGGTGCAGATGACTTTGGTATCACCAAACTCGACCAGCACAGAACCCTCGGCGTGCTTGGTGTAGTTGCGGGTGATGCGGATCGAGCGGAGCTGATCGGCAGCGCGACCACTTGGACGTTTCATTCGGGATACCTGTACTGAGACGGAAAACTGACGTGCATTATAGAGGCGCAAGCATGCCCTTGGGGCATCTAATGCGCGATCGATGACCATCGGCCGCGCGAAAACGCGCGACCAGGCAGTGAAGCCGCGGCACCGCGCATCGCTTGCGACAATGCTGCATTTGGGCGCCAACCTCGCACTGAGCTACAATCCTGCGCCTTTATAGCCTGTCGTTTTTTCACGACACTCAACCGGGCAGATCACCGCCCCGAGCAGGCTATTTCCAACGCCTGACTTTATAGAGGTCCTTCCCATGGTGCACAGCATGACGGCTTTTGCCCGCGCTGAACGAGCAGGCCCACAAGGCACGCTGAGCTGGGAACTGCGCTCGGTCAACCATCGTTACCTCGAACCCCACCTGCGTCTGCCGGAATCATTTCGCGATCTGGAAAGCGCCGTGCGTGAAGCACTGCGTCAGGGGCTATCACGCGGCAAGATCGAATGCACCTTGCGCTTCACCGAGGAAACCGCCGGCAAGCCGTTGCAGGTCAATCGAGAACGCGCCGGGCAACTGGTCGCTGCGGCCGAGCTCGTTGCCAGCCTGATCCAGCAACCTGCCGCGCTGAATCCGCTCGAGGTGCTTGCCTGGCCGGGTGTTCTGGTCGCCGATGCAGCCGATCCTCAAGCGCTGAACAACGACGCGCTTTCGCTGTTCAACCAGGCACTGGACGAGCTCAAGGCCGGACGCGCCCGCGAAGGTGCCGATCTGGCGAAACTTCTCGATGAACGGCTCACCTCGATCAAAACCGAAGTGGCCACGCTGCGCACCCTGGTGCCGCAGATGCTCGCGACCCAGCGCCAGAAAGTGCTCGACCGCTTTGCCGACATGAAGGCCGAGCTGGATCCGCAACGACTGGAGCAGGAAATGGTGCTGCTCGCGCAAAAAAGCGACGTCGCCGAAGAACTCGACCGCTTGAGCACTCACGTCACTGAAGTGCGCCGCGTGCTCAAAGCCGGTGGACAGGCTGGGCGCCGCCTGGATTTCCTGATGCAGGAACTCAACCGAGAAGCCAATACACTGGGCTCCAAAGCCTTCGATCCTCGAAGCACGCAAGCCGCGGTCAACCTCAAGGTGTTGATCGAGCAGATGCGCGAACAAGTGCAAAACATTGAGTAAGGCCTACCCCGACATGACCCACAGCACCGGCACCCTGTACATCATTTCCGCCCCATCGGGCGCGGGCAAGACCAGCCTGGTCAAGGCCCTGATCGATGCTCAGCCACAGATTCGCGTCTCCGTTTCCCACACCACTCGGGCCATGCGCCCGGGTGAAGCGGACGGCGTGAATTACCACTTCGTCGACCGCGAAGAATTCGTGCGCATGATTGAGCACGGCGACTTTCTTGAACAGGCCGAAGTATTCGGCAACCTGTACGGCACTTCGCAAAGCCGCCTGCAGCAGACGCTGGACGAGGGTCACGACCTGATCCTGGAGATCGACTGGCAGGGCGCCGAGCAGGTGCGCAAACTGATGCCGCACGCACGATCGATCTTCATCCTGCCGCCGACTCAGCAGGCACTTCGTCAGCGCCTGACCAACCGTGGTCAGGACAGCGATGCAATCATCGAAGGCCGTATGCGCGAAGCCGTCAGCGAAATGAGCCACTATGTCGAATACGATTACATCGTGATCAACGACGATTTCGCCACCGCCCTTGAAGATCTGAAAGCGATTTTCCGCGCCAACCTGCTTAGCCAGGAACACCAACAGCAGCGCCACACCGAGTTGCTGAAACAGCTCCTTGCATAATCAAGTGCAGGAGCGCGCTTGCCCGCAATGGCGTCGGTAAATTCAACACGTTCATTGCCAGACATACCGCCATCGCGGGCAAGCGCGCTCCTACAGGGACGGTACAAAGCGCATCGAAACAGCGCCAAAACCGACCGCTCGTGGCATGCCGCTTGAAGCTTTGAGCGCTCCGCTTGTAAACTACCGAGTCCGCTCGCCCATCCGGGCACCGCGCATATCGCATTTGCTACGAGGAATACCCATGGCCCGCGTGACCGTTGAAGACTGCCTGGAACATGTAGATAACCGCTTTGAGCTGGTCATGCTCGCCACCAAACGTTCGCGTCAACTGGCGACCGGCGGCAAAGAGCCAAAGCTGGCCTGGGAAAACGACAAGCCTACCGTTGTTGCCCTGCGCGAAATCGCAGCGGGCCTGATGGATTACGCTGTCATCGCAGAAGCTGAAATCGTTGAAGATGAACCATTGTTCGCAGCGTTCGAGGACGAGTCCAGCGAGGCCGTCTAAGCCTATGCCCGGTCGACGTAGCAAGGCGCAGGGTCAACGCCATCGGCAAGGAGTCTTATCTTGCCGAGCATAGACGCCCTCGCCGATCGCCTGTCGACCTACCTCGGCAAAGACCAGGTCAATCTGGTTCGCCGAGCGTATTTCTACGCCGAACAAGCCCACGACGGCCAGCGCCGTCGCAGCGGCGAAGCCTACGTCACGCATCCGCTGGCGGTGGCCAATATCCTTGCCGACATGCACATGGACCATCAAAGCCTGATGGCCGCGATGCTGCATGACGTGATCGAAGACACCGGCATCGCCAAGGAAGCGCTTTGTGCGCAGTTCGGCGAAACCGTGGCTGAACTGGTCGACGGGGTCAGCAAACTGACCCAGATGAATTTCGAGACCAAGGCCGAAGCGCAGGCCGAGAACTTCCAGAAGATGGCCATGGCCATGGCGCGCGACATTCGCGTGATCCTGGTCAAGCTCGCCGATCGCCTGCACAACATGCGCACGCTCGAAGTCCTGTCCGGCGAGAAGCGCCGCCGCATTGCCAAAGAAACTCTCGAAATCTACGCCCCCATCGCCAATCGCCTTGGCATGCACAGCGTGCGTATCGAATTCGAGGATCTGGGTTTCAAGGCGATGTATCCGATGCGCTCCTCCCGCATTGGCCAGGCCGTGAAACGCGCTCGTGGCAATCGCAAGGAACTGGTCAACAAGATTGAAGAGTCGCTGAGCCACTGCCTCGCCGTTGACGGCATCGAAGGCGAGGTCAGCGGTCGCCAGAAACACCTGTACGGCATCTACAAGAAAATGCGCGGCAAGCGTCGCGCCTTCAATGAGATCATGGACGTCTACGCGTTCCGGATCATCGTCGACAAGGTTGATACGTGTTATCGCGTACTCGGCGCTGTACATAATTTGTACAAGCCATTGCCCGGCCGCTTCAAGGATTACATTGCGATCCCCAAGGCCAACGGCTATCAGTCGCTGCACACGACACTGTTCGGCATGCACGGCGTCCCGATCGAAATCCAGATTCGCACGCGCGAAATGGAAGAGATGGCCAACAACGGCATCGCGGCGCACTGGTTGTACAAATCTTCCGGCGATGAGCAACCGAAAGGCACCCATGCTCGCGCACGTCAGTGGGTCAAAGGCGTGCTTGAAATGCAGCAGCGCGCCGGCAACTCGCTGGAATTCATCGAAAGCGTGAAGATCGACCTGTTCCCGGACGAGGTCTATGTCTTTACGCCCAAAGGCCGAATCATGGAGCTGCCCAAAGGCTCCACGGCCGTCGACTTTGCCTACGCCGTGCACACAGACGTCGGCAACAGCTGCATTGCCTGTCGGATCAATCGCAGGCTCGCCCCGCTTTCCGAACCCTTGCAAAGCGGCTCGACGGTCGAGATCGTCAGTGCCCCCGGCGCTCGGCCAAATCCTGCGTGGCTCAATTTCGTGGTCACCGGCAAGGCACGCACGCATATTCGTCACGCGCTCAAGCTGCAACGCCGCTCCGAGTCCATCAGCCTGGGCGAGCGCCTCCTGAACAAGGTTCTCAACGGTTTCGACAGCAGCCTGGACAAGATCCCGACTGAAAGGGTGCGCTTGATTCTTGCCGAGTACCGGGTAGAAGTTATCGAGGACCTTCTCGAAGACATCGGGCTGGGCAACCGCATGGCGTATGTCGTTGCCCGTCGACTGCTTGCGAGCGAAGGTGACGAATTGCCGAGCGCTGAAGGCCCGCTGGCAATCCGCGGCACCGAAGGTCTGGTGCTGAGCTACGCCAAATGCTGTACGCCGATTCCCGGTGATCCGATCGTCGGTCATCTGTCTGCCGGCAAGGGCATGGTCGTGCACTTGGACAATTGCCGGAACATCAGTGAAATCCGTCATAACCCGGAAAAGTGCATTCAGCTGTCGTGGGCCAAAGACGTCACAGGCGAGTTCAACGTCGAGTTGCGTGTGGAGCTGGAACATCAGCGCGGCCTGATCGCACTGCTGGCCAGCAGCGTCAACGCCGCCGACGGCAACATCGAAAAAATCAGCATGGACGAACGCGATGGCCGCATCAGCGTGGTTCAACTGGTTGTCAGCGTGCACGACCGTGTGCATCTGGCCCGCGTGATCAAGAAACTACGCGCCCTCACCGGCGTGATCCGCATCACACGGATGCGCGCGTAGCCAAACCGCAAACAGGAGTTCTTCATGAGCAAGACCGTCATCTCCAGCGACAAAGCCCCTGCCGCCATCGGCACGTATTCTCAGGCGATCAAAGCTGGCAATACCGTCTACATGTCCGGGCAGATCCCGCTGGACCCGAAAACCATGGAGCTGGTCGAAGGCTTCGAGGCTCAGACGACCCAGGTGTTCGAGAACCTGAAAGCGGTGGCTGAGGCGGCAGGCGGTTCGTTCAAGGACATCGTCAAACTGAATATCTTCCTGACCGATCTGAGCCACTTCGCCAAGGTCAACGAGATCATGGGCAAGTACTTCGAACAGCCTTACCCGGCTCGTGCGGCCATCGGCGTAGCGGCTCTGCCTCGCGGCGCTCAGGTTGAAATGGACGCGATCCTGGTCATCGAGTAATCGTCTTGCGGAGCGCATCCACGCTCCGCCATCTCCTCAGAGAAAAAGGAAGGACTCCGCTTATGCGCGTTGCGTTCGCCCTCTCACTGCTGGCCGCGCTGCTCAGCGGCTGCGCCAGCCACTCCAATAAAAGCCCGGACGGCACCTGGATCAATCAGGCCGCCATCGACGCCGCAGCCGAAGGCGGCAACCTGCGTCAGGCACTGCTGGCGTACGGCCCGAACCTGGAATGGAACATCAACACCAAAGCCGGTCAGGCTACCGCTTCCAATGGCTTCGAGCTGAGCGAAGGCAAGATTGCCAGCAACGCCGAAGGCGCGCTGCGGGTCGATTTCTACGGCAACTCCTCCGAAACGCTGGCACTCAAGGGCGACGACCTGGTGCAGAGTGCGAGCGATACCGGCCCCGAGCAGCATTTCCGGGCGCCCAAGGAAGCCGCGCCAGCGGGTGCCCAGCCCGGCACCAGTTTTGAGCGGGCGCTCTATACCGCTTATTTGGGCGGGAAATGGAACATCGTCAGCGGTGAAGGCCAAGGCAGCACCGTCGAGTTTCAACCCGACGGCAGCGTAAGCGGCCTGCCAGGCAATGATCGCTACGCGCTTTGCCTTGCGGGCGATTGCGCGGCCATGAGCGGGGAATACGACAGCATGTGGCTGGAACGTAACGAGCGCGGCAATCCGTGGATCTTTGTTCGCAACGGCAAACAGCTGGAAATTTTCCAGGCCGTTAATAACGCGCAGCCTAGCGAAATGCCTGATTTGCGTCCCGGCGAGCGGCATTGGGTGCTGGAGAAAAACTAGTCCTAAGCAGCCGCGACGACGACCTGTGGGGTGGGCTTGCTCACGAATCTGTCAGCTCAGACAAATGTCACTGACAGATACGCTGCAACCGTCAGCAAGCTGACCCCACCGGTGCCGGCCGAAATCAACAGGTCGCAAGCGGGCTCAATGCTCCTGAGCCAACATCGCTTCATACCCCTCTCTATAGCTCGCATAACGCGGCGCCCATCCCAGCGCGCGGGCCCGGGCATTACTGCAACGCTTGCTGCCCGCGCGGCGGACGCTGTTTTCGTCCGACCATTGCGTGACGCCCAGACGCTGGCGCATCCAGTCGACGACCTCGGACAGTGGCACAGGCGCATCGTCCACGCCCAAATAACAGTCATCCAGCGTCGCGCCTTCCGATGCTGCCTGCAGCAGAAATGCCAGCAGACCGGCAGCGTCGTCCGCATGAATCCGATTGCCATACAGCGGCGGCTCTTGGGCAACGCTGTACCCTTGACGCACACGGTTCATCAGGTCACTGCGCCCTGGTCCATAAATACCTGTGAGCCTGACGACCGTGGCAGGAAGCCCGCTGGTGAGCGCCACTTGCTCCGCTTCCCGCATGACTTGCCCGGAGAATCCAGTGGCGTGTGCAGGCGAGGTCTCATCGATCCACTCGCCCTGCTGTTGTCCGTACACGCTGCTGCTTGAGACGAACACGACGCGCTTGGGCCGCTGGCCGCTGCGCTGAGTCCATCCAAGGACATGCTGCAGGCCCTCTATATATGCAGCGCGATATCCGGCCTCGTCACGCTGGGTCGGGGTGGCGCAATACACGAGGTAATCGATGCGCCCTTCAGGCCACTGATCCGGGATGCGGGCGTCGAACAGATCGCCACTCACACCGAGCACGCCCCTGGGCAGCTTCCCCACAGACCGGCGCAAGCCATAGACCGTCCACTCCAGTGGCAGCAGTTGAGTGGCCAGCCGACCTCCGATATCTCCACATCCAGCAATCAAAACGGAAGGCCCTGCCATGAACAATCTCCACATGAAAATACGTTCGGACCCGTAAAACCGGCGCTTCAGACGACCGTTGGAACGCGCTCTACGGAAAAAAGATACTCTATTACTTTTGTTAACAAGAATTACTTGCAATAATAACGACCCTTTGTTCTCCTCCGCTCGCCTCGCGCCAGCGTGACGCACTTAGAACGAACACCTATTTTCATCTCAGGTCGGGCCAGCATGACACCTATCCAATCCCCTGCTTCGTCTATCACGTCTAAAGGTCTGCCACGCGCAGGGCGCGTCATTGCCGCCTTGCTGTTCAGCCTGGTGCTGACGCCGGTGGCGATGGCTGACTCCAATGCTCCGGCGCAGAACGCTCCCGCGACACAATCCGTTGCGCCTGCGGCCACTCCTGTTGACTCCACGGCCGCTCCGGCGGTTCAAGACGCTTCTTCAACCACGCCGACCGAGACACTTGAGGCGGCTGCCGAAGACAACAGCCTCGGCATGTCACACGACCTGTCGCCGTGGGGGATGTACAAAAATGCCGACGTCGTTGTTAAAGCCGTCATGATCGGTCTGGCTATTGCGTCGATCATCACCTGGACCATTTGGATCGCCAAAGGCTTCGAACTGCTGGGCGCCAAGCGTCGCCTGAAAGGCGAAATCGCGGCCCTCAAGCGCGCGCGCACCCTGGATGAAGCCAGTGCCGGCGCCAAAAAAGAAGGCACGCTGGCCAATCTACTCGTGCATGACGCCCTCGAAGAAATGCACCTGTCGGTCAACAGCCGCGAGCGCGAGGGTATCAAAGAGCGTGTGAGCTTCCGCCTCGAGCGTCTGGTTGCAGCTTGCGGCCGCAACATGAGCATGGGCACCGGCGTGCTCGCGACGATCGGCTCGACCGCCCCGTTCGTGGGTCTGTTCGGTACGGTGTGGGGCATCATGAACAGCTTCATCGGTATCGCCAAGACCCAAACCACCAACCTTGCGGTCGTTGCGCCCGGTATCGCCGAGGCGTTGCTGGCAACGGCTTTGGGCCTCGTCGCAGCGATTCCTGCGGTGGTCATCTACAACGTCTTCGCCCGCTCTATCGCAGGCTATAAGGCTCAAGTGTCGGACGCCTCGGCGCAAGTTCTGTTGCTCGTCAGCCGCGATCTGGATCACCAGCCTGCCGCCGATCGTAGCCAACAGCCGCACATGGTAAAAATGGGGTAAGCCATGGGCCTGCATCTTAACGAAGGTGGCGACGACCTCGCCGAGAACCACGAAATCAACGTGACGCCGTTCATCGACGTCATGCTGGTGCTGTTGATCATCTTCATGGTGGCAGCGCCGCTGGCCACGGTCGATATCAAGGTCGACCTGCCTGCCTCCACGGCAAAGCCGGCGCCCCGACCCGAGAAACCCATCTTCCTCAGCGTCAAGGCTGACCAAAGCCTGTACCTGGGCGACGACAAAGTCGCTCGAGAGCAGCTTGGGCCGGTGCTGGACGCCAAGACCAAAGGCAAGAAGGACACAACGATCTTCTTCCAGGCTGACAAGGGCGTTGATTACGGCGACCTGATGGACGTGATGAACGCGCTGCGAGGCGCCGGCTATCTGAAGGTCGGTCTGGTGGGTCTTGAGACGGTTGGTAAGAAATGATCAATACGCGCCAAAAACTGACGCGCTATAGCGGTAGTCTGTTGTTGGTGCTGGCGGTGCACGCCATTGCGATTGTCGTCGCGCTGCGCTGGCCCTCCTCGCAGGCCATCGAGCTGCCGCCGGCAGCGATGATGGTCGAACTGGCGCCCGTACCCGAGCCCGCTCCGCCTCCGCCACCTCAAGTGGTGCAATCGCCGCAGCCGCCAGCGCCGGAAGAAGAATTGCCGATTCCGCCGATCGCCGAAGCGCCCAAGCCGGAAATTGCGATTCCCAAGCCGGTCAAGCCTAAGCCCAAACCACAGCCGCCCAAGCCTGTGAAGAAGGTTGAGCCACCGAAGGAGGAAAAGCCCGCTGACGAGAAGCCAGTGGATACGCCACCGTCGAATGCCAAGCCTGAGAAATCGGCTGCACCGGAACCCGCGCCACCTACGCCGCCGAGCACGGCATTGCCAAGCTGGCAGGGTGACCTGTTGCGCCATTTGAGTAAATTCAAGCGTTATCCGGAAGACGCTCGTCGTCGGGGGATGCAAGGCATTAACCGATTGCGTTTTGTGGTCGATGCGGAGGGCCGGGTGTTGTCCTACGAAATCGCCGGGGGTTCAGGAAGCGCAGCGCTGGATCGCGCAACGCTGGAGATGATTCGCCGAGCACAACCCTTGCCCAAGCCGCCTGCAGAACTGCTCAACAATGGCACGCTGGAAGTGGTCGCGCCCTTCGTTTATTCGCTGGATAAACGTTGAAACGCTGATTTTGTGTTATCAGAGGGTCTGATAACGTGCGTCTATCGATTGCACCCGCTATGCTGGGGCCGCAACTTCATGGACGCACGCTATGACCCTCACAGAATTGCGCTATATCGTTACCCTCGCTCAAGAGCAGCACTTCGGCCACGCGGCCGAGCGCTGCCATGTCAGCCAGCCGACTTTGTCGGTGGGCGTCAAGAAGCTGGAAGATGAACTCGGTGTGCTGATTTTCGAGCGCAGCAAGAGTGCGGTACGCCTTACGCCGGTTGGCGAGGGCATCGTGGCTCAGGCTCAGAAAGTGCTCGAACAGGCGCAAGGCATTCGCGAGCTGGCTCAAACCGGCAAAAACCAACTGACGGCTCCGCTGAAAGTCGGCGCGATCTACACCGTCGGTCCTTACCTGTTTCCTCATCTGATTCCGCAACTACATCGGGTCGCCCCGCAAATGCCGTTGTACATCGAAGAAAACTTCACCCACGTGCTGCGTGACAAGCTGCGCAACGGTGAGCTCGATGCGATCATCATTGCCCTGCCGTTCAACGAAGCCGACGTACTGACGATGTCGCTGTACGACGAGCCGTTCTATGTGCTGATGCCGGCCGACCATCCCTGGACTCAGAAAGCTACCATCGACGCCTCGGCGCTCAACGACAAGAGCTTGTTGCTGCTGGGTGAAGGCCACTGCTTCCGGGACCAGGTGCTTGAAGCCTGCCCGACGCTGGTCAAAGGCGGCGACAGTGCCAAGCACACCACGGTCGAATCCAGCTCGCTGGAAACCATTCGCCACATGGTTGCTTCGGGTCTGGGCGTTTCCATTCTGCCGATGTCCGCCGTCGACAGCCATCATTACGCCCCTGGCGTGATCGAAGTCCGCCCGCTGTCGCCGCCGGTGCCTTTCCGCACCGTCGCCATCGCCTGGCGCGCCAGCTTCCCTCGGCCCAAAGCCATCGAAATCCTCGCGGATTCGATTCGTCTGTGTTCAGTCGCTCGCCCTAAAGCCCAGGCGCAAGCGAGCTAAGTGGCGGTATGACGGAGCTGTCCCACGTCTCGGTTACGGCGCTCAAGGGCGTCGGCGAGGCAATGGCCGAAAAGCTGGCGAAGGTCGGCCTGGAGAATATTCAGGACGTGCTGTTCCACCTGCCGTTGCGGTATCAGGACCGCACCCGCGTGGTGCCGATCGGTGCGCTGCGCCCCGGACAGGATGCGGTCATCGAAGGGGTGGTCAGCGGCGCTGATGTGGTAATGGGCAAGCGCCGCAGCCTGCTGGTGAGGCTGGGCGACGGGACCGGCGTGCTGAGTCTTCGTTTCTATCATTTCAGCAATGCGCAGAAGGATGGCCTAAAACGCGGCACGCACGTGCGTTGCTACGGCGAAGCGCGCCCCGGTGCGTCAGGTCTGGAGATCTATCATCCGGAATACCGCGCCATCACTGGCGATGAACATGTCGCCGTGGAGCAGACGCTCACGCCGATTTACCCAACGACCGAGGGGCTGACGCAGCAACGCCTGCGCCAGCTGTGCCAGCAAAGCCTCGGCATGCTGGGCCCTAAAAGCCTGCCTGACTGGCTGCCGGATGAGCTGGCGCGGGACTATCAACTGGCGCCGCTGGCTGACGCTATTCACTACCTGCACAACCCGCCCGCCGATGCCGACGTCGAGGAACTCGCGTTGGGTCATCACTGGGCGCAGCACCGACTGGCGTTCGAAGAACTGCTCACGCATCAGCTTTCCCAGCAGCGCCTGCGCGAAAGCCTGCGGTCACAGCGGGCGCCCGCATTGCCGCTCGCCAAACGCTTGCCGAAGCAATTTCTCGCCAACCTGGGTTTTCCGCCGACCGGCGCTCAGCAGCGTGTCGGTAAGGAAATCGCCTACGACCTCAGTCAGCAAGAGCCGATGCTCAGGCTGATTCAAGGTGACGTGGGCGCAGGCAAAACGGTGGTCGCGGCGCTTGCCGCGTTGCAAGCCCTCGAAGCGGGTTATCAAGTCGCACTGATGGCACCGACCGAGATCCTCGCCGAGCAGCACTTCATCAACTTCACCCGCTGGCTGGAGCCGCTCGGCATCGAGACAGCCTGGCTCGCCGGCAAACTCAAGGGCAAAGCCCGGGCCGCCTCGTTGGAGCAGATAGCCAATGGCGCGCCCATGGTCGTCGGCACGCACGCGCTGTTCCAGGACGAAGTGCAGTTCAAAAACCTTGCGCTGGTGATCATTGACGAACAGCACCGTTTCGGCGTTCAGCAGCGTCTGGCCCTGCGCAAGAAAGGCGTGGGCGGGATGATGTGCCCGCACCAGTTGATCATGACGGCGACGCCGATTCCACGCACGCTGGCAATGAGTGCGTATGCCGATCTCGACACTTCGATTCTCGACGAGCTGCCGCCAGGCCGCACGCCCGTCAACACCGTGCTGGTGGCCGACAGCCGTCGCATCGAAGTGGTCGAGCGGGTGCGAAATGCCTGTGCCGAAGGCCGCCAGGCTTATTGGGTCTGCACTCTGATCGAGGAGTCTGAAGAACTCACCTGTCAGGCCGCGGAAACCACGTTTGAAGAGCTGACCAGCGCCTTGGGCGAGCTTAAAGTCGGCCTGATCCATGGGCGCATGAAGCCTGCGGAAAAGGCGGCGGTCATGGCTGAATTCAAGCAAGGCCATTTGCAGCTGCTGGTGGCGACCACTGTTATCGAGGTCGGCGTCGATGTGCCCAACGCCAGCCTGATGATCATTGAAAACCCGGAGCGACTTGGCCTGGCGCAGCTCCACCAATTACGCGGTCGAGTGGGGCGCGGCAGTGCTGCCAGCCATTGCGTACTGTTGTACCATCCTCCTCTTTCCCAGATCGGTCGCCAGCGATTGGGGATCATGCGCGAAACCAACGACGGCTTTGTAATCGCCGAGAAAGACCTGGAGCTTCGCGGGCCTGGAGAGATGCTCGGAACACGACAGACCGGTCTGCTACAGTTCAAGGTCGCCGACCTGATGCGCGATGCCGATCTACTCCCGGCAGTGAGGGATGCAGCCCAGGCTTTGCTTGAACGCTGGCCTCAACATGTCAGCCCGTTGCTGGAGCGCTGGTTGCGCCACGGCCAGCAATACGGGCAAGTGTGAAGCAGTCTGCGCTATAAACGAGTGTCTCACCTATATAACAACTAAGCTGGTTATACTTCAGCAATTGTAGGAATCTGGATACAGCCATGACAGAAGTTGCCCACATCGACGCCGCCCAACACGCCCCGTCTGTCATCCGGCAGTTGCTTGGCAAGTCTGCCATCAACTACCGCGAAGTCATGGACGACGAATCGCTGCCATCCGCACAGAAAGTGCAGGCCATTCTGGTGCATGACTCTGTCGGCGCGCTGCTGATCCTGTTCCCGCAAAACCAGCTGCTGGACCTCAACCGCATCACTGAACTGACCGGGCGCAAGTTGACCGCCGTGTCGCAAGAGCACCTGGACCAGATGCTCGGCAAGAACAACCTGCACACCCTGCCCGCCCTTCCGGCACTGACCAGCTCCCCTTGCCTGTATGAAGAGCGCATTCTGCAGGAACCTTGCGTACTGATCGATTCCGGCGAACCGGGCCTGTTGCTGGAGATCGGCAAAGACGATTTCAAGAGCCTGTTGACCAAAGCCAGCGCCGCCACGTTCGGCGAGCCAGTCACGCTGGTGCAGCCAAACCTGACACGTCCTGATGACGACCGCGAAGAAATCACCAAGGCCGTGCAGAACTTCACTGCCCGACGCATCCAGCAGCGCCTGGAAGCGACCGTGGAGATTCCGCCACTGGCCGACACGGCGCAGAAAATCATCAAGCTGCGAGTCGATCCGGACGCCACGATCGATGACATCACGGGCGTCGTGGAAACCGATCCGGCGCTCGCTGCCCAAGTCGTCAGTTGGGCGGCTTCGCCTTATTACGGCTCTGCCGGCAAGATTCGCTCGGTCGAAGACGCCATCGTTCGCGTACTGGGTTTTGATCTGGTCATCAATCTCGCGCTGGGTCTGGCGCTGGGCAAAACCCTGGCGCTGCCCAAGGACCATCCGCAGCACGCAACGCCTTACTGGCAGCAGTCGATCTACACCGCAGCGGTCATCGAAGGCCTGACCCGCGCCATGCCACGCGCCAAGCGCCCTGAAAGCGGCCTGACGTACCTGGCGGGTCTGCTGCACAATTTCGGCTACCTGCTGCTGGCGCATGTGTTCCCACCTCATTTTTCGCTGATCTGCCGTCAGATCGAGGTGAACCCGCACCTGCATCACAGTTTTGTCGAGCAGCACTTGCTGGGCATCACTCGGGAACAGATCGGCTCCTGGCTGATGCGCAACTGGGACATGCCAGAAGAGCTGGCCACCGCGCTGCGCTTCCAGCACGATCCGCATTACACGGGCGAGCATTACGAGTATGCGAACCTGGTTTGCCTGGCTGTGCGCATGCTGCGCAAGGAAGGGATCGGATCAGGCCCGATGGAAAGCATTCCGGACGAACTGTTCGAGCGCCTCGAACTGCCGCGCGAAAAAGCTCAGGATGTTGTGCAGAAGGTGCTTGAAGCCGAAGTGTTGCTGCGCGAACTGGCTTCTCAGTTTCATTGAGCGTCTTAGCCAACCGTCTGTGATACCTGGCGGTTGGAAACACCTGCTCGCGAAGGCGGCGGCATGAGCGACACATCCTCGTCAGATGTGCTTGCCCCGTCGCGAGCAACCCTGCCCCGCACACGCCGTGCGCCCAGCGCAAACCGGCGAGTGACCCGCTGGCGTTGCCCTAAGCGCTACTTCTTCTTCCTCGGCTGCAAATACTTCATCAAGCCCTGAAACCACATCACCAGCCCGGTATTGCCGACGATCTGGATGTTTTTGTCTTGAATGCCCTGCATGAATGCCAGCTGCTTGTTTTTGGCCTGCATCGTGGCGAAGCCGTAAGCGGCGTCCTTGAACGAGATTGCAAACGCGGGCGACGGAACTGTACCGCCGTGGCTGCTGACGCGCTGGTCGCGCACCACGTAATGGCGCGCAACCTTTCCGTCGGTGGTCTGCAACTGGAAAACCAGGTCTTTGCCCACCAGTTGTTGCTGGAAAGCCGGGTTTCTGCGGCTGGCGCGAACCATCAGCAGGCCGAGCATCCAGAGTAGAAAGCGAAATTTCATGTTCGACGCCTCATGCGATCACGTGCGGACAGCGCACAGGCGGCAGTGTAACGAGCTTGGACGTGACACGAACGAGGAGAACCGGCCGGTCGCAAAATGGCGAGCCAGACGCGTCCTCAGCATGATGTCGCGGTAGTTATCTCGCCCTGCGCTGGCGAGATAACGCCTGTATCGCAGGCATAAAATTGGGCACCCAATTCGATTGGCGTGCCCATTTCATGCTGTTCGCCCTCCGCAAGGCGTGCAGCGATTTATTTTTTCTTCGACGCAGGCGCTTTTTTCACCGTCTCGGGGTTGACGCTGTCTTTCAGGAATTTCCCAGGCTTGAATGCCACCGTGTTGCTGGCCTTGATTTTGACGGGCTCACCCGTCTGAGGGTTTTTACCGGTGCGCGCCCCGCGATGACGCTGCAGGAAGGTACCGAAGCCAACCAGAGTCACGCTGTCCTTTTTGTGCAAGGCGTTTGTGATTTCATCGAGTACGGCATTGAGAACACGATTGGCTTGTTCTTTGGTGAGATCTGCTTTTTCAGCAATAGCGGCTGCGAGTTCTGGTTTACGCATATAAAGCCTCTTTTACGGTTTTTTGTTTTTATGTCCCGTGCTGCCGATGAAGGGCAGCGAGCAGGTGCCGCAACGGCTCTACGTTGCGGCAGACGGGAATGAGGATGGCATGCCGCCGAGGCCCGCGCCAGTACGTGGGCCACGTTTGTTTGATCAAAAACGTGGCTTATCCGACAGAACGACCGTTATTTATGCCAACAAGGCAGGCAGGGCTTTGTTGAGCGCGAGTTTCTCCATGACAGCGGCGCCGGTCAGCGCGTATCCCAGAAGATTCCCGCTGCTGTCCCTGCACAGGGCCTTGATGTCGGCGCCCTCACCTTCAACGCTCCACTCGCCCGCCGAGCCCTTAGGGGGCGGCGACACGACCAACGGGCAAACCGGCGTTTTGACCGTCACCGGCATCGGCCCGTATTTCACAGGTGTCGGGGTGCCAGCAAGGGTTTGTGCCAGGGCGCGAGCGCAGTTCATCAACGGCATCACGTAGAGCAGATTCAACCCATCGACCTCGGCACAGTCGCCCAAGGCGTAAATGTTGGCGTGGGAAGTCTTGAGATGACGATCAACAACAACGCCACGCCCGATTTCCAGGCCGGCCGCGGCGGCGAGATCGGTGCGAGGCCGCAAGCCGATGGCCGAGACCACCAGATCACAGCGCAACACCTCGCCATCGGACAGATGCGCCTCAAGACCGTCCTCAACGCGCGCCAGCCGCGTCAGCACTGGCCCGAGGTGGAAACGCGCGCCAAGACTTTCCAGCCCGGCCTTTACAGCGCCTGCCGCAGCCGGGTGCAACAACGTCGGCATGACCTGCTCACACGGCGCAACGAGGTCGACTTCGTAGCCGCCCAGCATGAGGTCGTTGGCAAACTCACAGCCGATCAGGCCGACGCCCAGAATGAGCACGCGACGTTTGCCAGCGGCTGCTGCGCGAAATCGCGCGTAGTCTTCCAGATCGTTGATCGGGAAGATCGCGTCTGCTGCATCGCCGTCCACCGGAACGCGCACGGTTTCCGCGCCCCAGGCAAGAATCAGATCGCGGTAATACACCGACTCCTCGCCGATCCACAGACGTTTGTGTCCCGGATCAATACCGCTGACACGGGTGTGGGTGCGCACCTCTGCGTTGAGTTGCTCAGCCATCGCGCCGGGCTCGGCCATGCTCAGTCCGTCGGCTTCCTTGTTCTTGCCGAAGCCGGTCGAAAGCATGGGTTTGGAGTAGGAGCGGCCGTCATCGGCGGTGATCAGCAACAACGGTGTTTCGCTGTCCAGCTTGCGAAACTCTCGCGCCAGGTTGTAGCCGGCAAGGCCGGTGCCGACGATCACGACAGGTGCGCTCATTCATTTCTCCATACAGTTGGGGAAAGCAGCTTCTCAGCCGATTTGGATCATCTCGAAGTCCATTTTGCCCACGCCGCAGTCGGGGCACAGCCAGTCTTCAGGCACATCTTCCCAGCGAGTGCCGGGCGCGATACCGTCGTCCGGCCACCCGTCTGCTTCGTTGTAAATCAGGCCACAGACAATGCATTGCCACTTTTTCATCGCTCGGTTCTCTTGGTTTCAGGCTGGACGTCCCAGACGCTTCGCTGTCGTCGCGAAGTTTATCGAATGGGTCAGGCCTTTTACTGATCACAGCGCCATGACGCAAGTTTCATCGATTCACAGCCGCTGCACTTTTCCGGTGAGCGCTGGTTTTGCCAGTTCTACTAACGCCGCATGTCCTGGGAGGACCGGCTATAGCCGGGAAGGCGCCCGTGGCAACACCGCAAATGGATGACGCTCACCCCGGCCTCTTCCCGGCTGAAGCCGGTCCTACCTACCACCCACTGCCCGCGCCCCGTAGGACCGGCTATAGCCGGGAAGACTCAGGGTGCCTCAACGCAAAGAGGGTGAATGCTCCGGTCGTCGGCCAGAATCCGCAATCATGTTAAGCTCGCCGCCTCGATTGCCGCCAATATCTGCAGACCGTGATCCAGCAAAAACCAGCATGTGCGCTGCCTGAATGGCGTTCGCGCGAAGAACTGATCGACGCACCAGAGCCTGTTGTTCTTGAATGGCTGTTCCACGAAGACTCCCTGACTCGACGGCTGACTCGGCTTTCCAACGAAGGTTTCAGCGTTCTGCCGCTGTTCGAGGGATGGCAATGCCTGCGGGCCGACGAGTGCGCGGCGCTGCAGCTGCCTGAAAGCAGCGAGGGCTGGGTGCGCGAAGTCTACTTGCTGGGGCACGGCGAACAGTGGGTGTTCGCGCGCAGCGTCGCGGCACGCAGCGCACTGGAGCAGGACGGGTTGCACATGGACGAATTGGGCACCCGTTCGCTGGGTGAATTGCTGTTCAGCGACAAAGCGTTCAGCCGAGGGCCGTTGCAGATTTGCCATTACCCCGCATCGTGGTTGCCGTCGGCAGATCGGGATCAAGGTCTGTGGGGACGCCGCTCGTGTTTCACCCGCGCCGCGCTGAGCATTCTGGTCGCAGAGGTTTTTCTGCCAACCGTGTGGCGAGCCATTGATGCCGCCGATTCGACGAACCAGGAGCGCCGTTGATGTATCTGTCGTTGCTCAAATCCCTCAACCGCCTGCATCCGCGCGCCTGGGATTTCATTCAGTTGACCCGTGTCGACAAACCCATCGGTATCTATCTGCTGCTGTGGCCGACGCTCTGGGCGGTCTGGATCGCAGGCAAGGGCTCGCCCTCTCTGAGCAACGTCCTGATTTTCATCATCGGCGTGTTTCTGATGCGGGCTGCAGGTTGCGTGATCAACGACTTCGCTGACCGCAAGGTCGATGGTCACGTCAAACGCACCGAGCAGCGCCCTCTGGTGAGCGGCAAGGTCAGCTCGAAAGAGGCCTTGGTGCTGTTTGCGGTGCTGGTGGGACTGAGCTTTCTACTGGTGCTACTGACTAACTCGACGACCGTCTGGCTGTCGTTCGGTGGTTTGGCGCTGGCGGCCTGCTACCCCTTCATGAAGCGCTATACCTATTACCCCCAAGTGGTGCTGGGCGCTGCGTTCTCGTGGGGCATGCCGATGGCGTTCACTGCGCAGACCGGCGAACTGCCTGCCGCTGCCTGGCTTCTGTACATCGCCAATCTGTTGTGGACGGTGGGGTATGACACCTACTACGCGATGACTGACCGCGAAGATGACTTGAAGATCGGCGTGAAATCCACGGCCGTGCTGTTCGGCGATGCCGACCGGGTCATCATCCTGACGCTGCAGGGGCTGGCGCTGTTCTGCCTGATGCTGGCCGGGTCGCGCTTTGAGCTGGGTCTGTATTTCTTCCTCGGATTGCTGGTGGCCGCAGGATGCTTTGCGTGGCAGTTCTGGTCGACCCGCAACAAGGAGCCGCAGGCGTGCTTCAAGGCTTTCCTGCACAACCATTGGGCGGGACTGGCGATCTTCGTGGGGATTGTGGTCGATTACGCGCTGCGATGACCGTCATACGGTCAACGCAGCACACGATCAGTCAGGGTTTGGCTACGTGCCAGACGTCGCCTTTACCGTCGCCAGTCTTGTCACCAGCGGCCTTGTCGTCCTTGAAGGTATAGAGCGGTTTGCCTTTGTAGACCCACTGGGATGCGCCGTCTTCGCGTTTGATGATGGTCCAGTCGCCTTCGGCCTTGTCCTCTGCGCCTGCGGTCAGTGGCGGCCAGTTGGTCGCGCACTGGTCTTTGCACACGGACTTGCCGGCGGACGTGTCTTTGTCGAAGGTATAGAGAGTCATGCCGTCATGGGTAGTGAGCACGCCACCGGTGGTCATGGCAGGCGCGGCAGCGAAAGCCATGCCCGAGGATGCGAGCGCCGCGGCTGCCAACAGGCTCATCAGTGCGGAAGAAATTTTAGCCATAGATCAATCCTCTTTTTGTAAGTCGTTTTTATGGACATTCTTTGTAGGACAAGTCGACAAGCTTAGCGCTAGACCCAGCAATACGCCTAGCCCGAACTAACCTGTCACACGACTGCAATAATTCCGTTATCTAATGCGCCCCAAGACAGTTAAATGACATGAGGTTCGAGGCATGGTTGGCAGGAGCATTCTGATCGTCGACGACGAAGCGCCCATTCGCGAGATGATTGCCGTCGCACTGGAAATGGCTGGCTATGACTGCATGGAGGCAGAGAACTCGCAGCAAGCCCATGCCGTCATCGTCGACCGCAAGCCTGACCTTATTCTTCTCGACTGGATGCTGCCGGGCACATCCGGCATTGAGCTGGCCCGCCGCCTCAAACGCGACGAACTGACCGGCGACATTCCGATCATCATGCTGACTGCCAAGGGCGAGGAAGACAACAAGATCCAGGGTCTTGAAGTCGGCGCCGATGATTACATCACCAAACCCTTCTCTCCTCGCGAACTCGTAGCGCGCCTCAAGGCGGTACTGCGTCGCGCAGGCCCTAACGATGGCGAATCGCCGATTGAAGTCGGCGGCCTGCTGTTAGACCCGATCAGCCATCGCGTGACCATCGACGGCAAGCCTGCTGAAATGGGGCCGACCGAATACCGCCTGCTGCAATTCTTCATGACCCACCAGGAGCGCGCCTACACCCGCGGCCAATTGCTCGATCAGGTCTGGGGCGGCAACGTATACGTCGAGGAGCGCACGGTCGATGTCCACATCCGCCGTCTGCGCAAAGCCCTCGGCGACGCTTATGAAAATCTGGTACAAACCGTCCGCGGTACTGGCTACCGTTTCTCCACCAAAAGCTGAAAAAGCGTTTGGCAGCGACTCAGACCGCTGAAAACAAGGACGCGTTAATTGAACCACAACTGGCATGGCACTCTGATCCGCCACCTGCTGCTATTGGTCACGGCCTCGCTGCTGGCCGGCCTTATCAGCGGCCATTACGGCTGGTGCCTGGCTATCGGTCTGGGTCTGTACCTGGCCTGGACCCTCAAGCAGTTGCTGCGCCTGCATGACTGGCTCCGCCACCACAAACCCGATGAGCCGCCGCCGGATGGCTACGGATTGTGGGGCGATGTCTTCGACAGCATTTATCATCTGCAAAAGCGCGATCAACGTGTGCGCGGACGCCTGCAAGCAGTTATCGACAGGGTGCAGGAGTCCACGGCGGCGCTGAGAGACGCGGTGATCATGCTCGACAGCGAAGGCAATCTGGAGTGGTGGAATAGGGCCGCCGAGACGCTGCTGGGGCTCAAGACGCCTCAAGACAGCGGCCAGCCGGTGACCAACCTGGTGCGTCATCCGCGTTTCAAGGAGTATTTCGAACACGCCAATTACGCCGAGCCGCTGGAGATTCCTTCGCCGGTCAACGACCGCCTGCGCATTCAGATGCTCATCACCCGCTACGGGAATAACGAACACTTGATGCTGGTGCGTGATGTCACGCGCATTCATCAACTGGAGCAGATGCGCAAAGACTTCGTCGCCAACGTCTCCCATGAGTTGAGAACGCCGCTGACGGTGATCTGTGGCTATCTGGAAACCCTGCTGGATAACGTCGATGACGTAAACCCGCGCTGGGTCCGCGCGCTGCAGCAGATGCAGCAACAAGGCGGCCGCATGCAGACGTTGCTCAACGACCTGTTGCTGCTGGCCAAGCTGGAAGCCACCGATTATCCATCGGACAACCAGCCCGTCGACGTGCCGACGCTGCTGCAGAGCATCAAGAACGATGCCCAGGCGCTGTCGGGCAGCAAGAATCAGCAGATCACCCTGGATCTCGAGAGCGACTACAGCCTCAAGGGCAGTGAAGCGGAGTTGCGCAGCGCGTTCTCCAACCTGATCTTCAACGCGGTGAAATACACGCCCGCCGAAGGCAAGGTCCGCATCCGCTGGTGGGCCGACGCGCGTGGCGCGCATCTGAGCGTGCAGGACTCGGGTATCGGCATCGACAGCAAGCACATTCCTCGCCTGACCGAGCGCTTTTACCGCGTCGACTCAAGCCGCGCGTCGAACACTGGCGGCACCGGGCTGGGCCTTGCGATCGTCAAGCACGTCTTGCTGCGTCATCGCGCAACGCTGGAAATCAACAGCGTTCCGGGCAAAGGCAGCGTGTTCATCTGCAACTTCGCTCCCATCCAGATGACCAAGGCCTAGGCAAGCCCACGGATAGCGGCTAAATTGCGTCGCTTATGCCCTCCATTCGTGAGGGTTTATTTCATTCTTCTGTAATACGGAACCTGCAAAACTCCATCATGGACCCTTCCCCTGGTATTAGCCTGGCTTCAATTTTCGCCGACTTCGGCATGATTCTCTTCGCAATGATTCTGGTCCTGCTCAACGGTTTCTTCGTTGCCGCAGAGTTTGCCATGGTCAAGCTGCGCTCCACTCGTGTCGAGTCGATCGCCGAGAAAAACGGCTGGCGCGGCCGTATCCTGCGCACGGTACACAGCCAACTGGACGCCTATCTGTCGGCGTGTCAGCTGGGTATTACGCTGGCCTCCCTGGGTCTTGGCTGGGTCGGTGAGCCCGCCTTCGCCCATCTGCTGGCGCCGCTTCTGGAGACCCTGGGCGTGGATTCGCCTGAAGTGGTCAAGGGCGTGTCGTTCTTCACGGCCTTCTTCCTCATTTCCTACCTGCACATCGTGGTCGGTGAGCTGGCTCCTAAATCCTGGGCCATCCGCAAGCCTGAACTGTTGTCGCTGTGGACCGCGGTGCCGCTGTACCTGTTTTACTGGGTCATGTATCCGGCGATCTACCTGCTGAACGCCAGTGCCAACGGTATCCTGCGCATTGCCGGCCAGGGCGAGCCCGGGCCGCATCACGAGCATCATTACAGCCGCGAAGAACTCAAACTCATCCTGCACTCCAGCCGGGGTCAGGACCCGAGCGATCAGGGTATGCGCGTGCTGGCGTCTGCCGTTGAGATGGGTGAGTTGGAGGTCGTGGACTGGGCCAACTCCCGCGAAGACCTCGTGACGCTGGATTTCAATGCGCCACTCAAAGAGATCCTGGCGCTGTTCCGCCGGCACAAATTCAGCCGTTATCCGGTGTACGACGCCGATCGCGGCGAATTCGTAGGCCTGCTGCACATCAAGGACCTGCTGCTAGAGCTGGCGGCGCTGGATCACATTCCCGAATCGTTCAACCTCGCGGAGCTGACTCGCCCGCTCGAACGCGTGTCCAAGCACATGCCGCTGTCACGGCTGCTGGAGCAGTTCCGCCAAGGCGGCGCGCACTTTGCGCTGGTCGAGGAAGCGGACGGCAAAGTCATCGGCTATCTGACCATGGAAGACGTGCTGGAAGTGCTGGTCGGCGACATTCAGGATGAGCACCGTAAGGCCGAACGCGGGATTCTCGCCTACCAGCCCGGCAAGCTGCTGGTGCGGGGCGATACGCCGTTGTTCAAGGTCGAGCGCCTGCTGGGCATTGATCTGGACCATGTAGAGGCCGAAACCCTTGCAGGCCTCATCTATGACAGCCTCAAGCGCGTGCCTGAGGAAGAGGAAGTCATGGAGGTCGAAGGCCTGCGAATCATCATCAAGAAGATGAAAGGCCCGAAGATCGTGCTGGCGAAGGTGTTGAAGCTGGATTGATCAACAGCCTGGCCAGCGTCGCATTTGATTCTGGCCGCAGGCCGTAGGAGTTCAGCCAGGAGCGCTACGCGAACGATCCGGTCGTTGAATCAATTCCCGCCAATGGCGAAGTTCGGCAGGCTTTGGACCGGCTGCGAGAATTCGTAAGGAATCGATTCCAGCGCCAACCCGACATTGCGCTGCACCACGAAGTGCAGATGCGGCCCGGTGCTGTTGCCGGTATTGCCTGACCGTCCGAGCGGGGTGCCGACGGTTACTTTATCCCCTTCCCTGACGCTCACCGAACCCTGTTGAAGGTGCAGATAGACGCCCATGGTGCCGTCGTCGTGCAGGATGCGCACGAAGTTGCCGGATGGATTCGCGCCGCGTCCGGACTGGGTGTTTTCAGTCTTGATCACGGTCCCGCCCCGTGCCGCAATGATCTGCGTGCCTTCAGGCATGGCGATGTCGATCGCATAACGGCTCTTGGCGCCCACATGGCTGTATGAGCCGTTTGCGCCCTGACTGATACGAAACGGTCCGCCGACCCAAGGCAACGGATAGCGATAACCCAGGCCGCTTGCACTCACGCTGCGCTGCGGGTCGCCCATGATCGAGCGAAGACTCGGTTTGTAAGCCATCGCCCTGCTTGGAATCTGCGGACTCAGCGCGATCAGGCGTTCGTTGCTGCGGGCAGGAATGGTCCGACGGATCACCTGATCGGCAACGCCGACAACGTTTTTCACGCCCGACAGGCGCAGCTCGATCTCCACAGGCGCGAACAGATCATTACGCACGTATAGATTGTCGGCGCCCTTGGTTTTCTTGACGTTGAGCCGGACCTGACTGTCGATGCGTTCGACCATGCGCTCGCGCAGTTTCATCACCTGGGCGCCAGGAACGGGCTGGTCGGTAAACGAAACCACTCCATTGGCATCGGTGAATCTGTAAATGGTCACAGCTGCAGCAGTCTGCGCGGCCAGCAGCAATGCACAGACAACCAGCAAGCGCTCTAACATCTGGATAGGCCTGGTATGAAGACAATGGGGGCAAGCCTAGCAGCGATGCCGATGGAAAAGGACTCATCCGTATCAATCGGTAATAGACGAAGCGTCAAGGAAATCGCGTCAGGGTCAGCTGCGAAGCAATTTGCAAATTCTATGCAGGATGAGGATGCGCTTCGTCAGGCAGAGACGGAGCCATTGTGGGAGCGCGCTTTGCGTTGAGCCGCATTCACGGGCAAGCGCGCTCCTACAGGGGGTTGTGGCGAGCTTATGCGCCAGGCACGAAATGCTTTTGCGCCGTGCCGCGGGCAATCAGGCGCGACAGGTAGTCGAGCTTCTGGGTGTCCTGGTCGACGAAGCGGAACGTCAGTTGCAGCCAGTCGCTGTCGGGTTTCTGCTCGAACGCCGCGATGGCGTGCAGGTAGCCGTTCAAGCGCGCGACCTCGGCATTGTCGCCCTGCTCCAGATCCAGCACGGCGCTGTCGAGAATCTGCGGCAGCACTTCACCGCGACGCACCACCAGCAGCGCTTCCTTGAGCGTCAGCGCTTTGATCACACACTGCTGGTTGCCACTGGACAGCCGCAGCTGACCCTGACCACGTCCTGTCGGCTCAGACGGTGCTGCCGGTTTGGCCATCGGCTTGACCAGCGGTTGAGCCGGCGCCGACGCGGTTGGCGTGGCGCTCACGACCTCTGGACGGTTGCCGGTCAAGGCGCTGAGGGAGTCGTTGGCGAACGCTGCGTTCGCGCGCGCAGGACCGCTGCTCATCAACGCATCCAGCTTGCCCACTTTGTGCAACGCTTTCTTCACCTTGGTCAGCAATTGTTCGTTGGTGAACGGCTTGCCGATGAAATCCGAAACGCCGGCATGGATCGCCTGAATCACGTTTTCTTTGTCACCACGGCTCGTGACCATGATGAAGGGCATGGTTTTCAGGCTGTCCTGCTGACGGCACCAGGTCAGGAGCTCAAGCCCGGACATTTCCGGCATTTCCCAATCGCACAACACCAGGTCGAAGACCTCACGGGTCAGCAATACCTGGGCTTTACGGCCGTTGACTGCATCCTCGAGGTGAATTCCGGGGAAAGCGTTGCGCAGCCCTTTCTTGACGAGGTCGCGGATGAACGGCGCGTCATCCACCACCAAAACACTGACTTTACTCATCGACGCTCCTGATGGCGTGTGCACCGCAAATGGCGAGCATATCGCTGGCGGGTAGCCAGCTGCCAAACTGTTTGACGACACCGGGACATTTATTCGCGGGTGACTTAGGAATTAGGTGGCCTTGAAAACGGCCTTTTCTCCCAAAAAAAAGCCCGGCGTTCGCCAGGCGTTTTTTATCAGGCAATCTTATTTATCGTCAGGAGCGTCCGGAACATTAGGCTTTTCGGCGGACAGGCCTTTGACTTCTTCCTGCATGCGCTTGAGGCCCAGGTGACGCACGTCGGTGCCGCGCACCAGGTAGATCACCAGTTCGGAAATGTTGCGGGCATGATCGCCGATCCGCTCAAGCGAACGCAGCACCCAGATGACATTGAGCACGCGGGAGATCGAACGTGGATCTTCCATCATGTAGGTGACCAGTTCCCGCAAAGCGGTCTTGTATTCGCGGTCGATGGTCTTGTCGTACTGCGCAACGGACAAGGCCAGATCCGCATCGAAGCGGGCGAAGGAGTCCAGGGCGTCACGCACCATGCTGCGGACCTGATCGCCGATGTGGCGCACTTCCACATAGCCGCGCGGCGATTCGCCTTCTTCGCACAGCTGAATGGCGCGACGGGCGATCTTGGTGGACTCATCACCGATGCGCTCCAGATCGATCACCGATTTGGAAATGCTGATGATCAGACGCAGGTCGGAGGCGGCGGGCTGACGACGAGCCAGAATGCGCAGGCATTCTTCATCGATGTTGCGCTCCATCTGGTTGATGCGGTCGTCGACTTCGCGAACCCGCTGGGCCAGGCCCGAGTCGGCGTCGATCAGCGCGGTGACCGCGTCGTTGACCTGCTTCTCGACCAGACCACCCATTTCAAGCAGGTGGCTGCGAACTTCTTCCAGTTCAGCGTTGAACTGCTGGGAGATGTGATGTGTATGGCTGTCTTTGATCATGCTGAGTGTCCGTCCGATTGATTGCGCGGTGGTTCAGGGCTGACGAAACACGTGCTAGCCGTAACGACCGGTTATGTAGTCTTCAGTCTGCTTTTTGGTCGGATTGGTGAACAACGTATCGGTGTCCCCGAATTCGACCACCTTGCCCATGTACAGAAACGCGGTGTAGTCCGACACGCGCGCCGCCTGCTGCATGTTGTGGGTAACGATCACAATGGTGTATTTGGATTTCAGTTCGTAGATCAGCTCTTCGACTTTTAACGTCGAAATCGGGTCGAGCGCGGAGCACGGCTCATCGAGCAGCAGGACTTCGGGTTCGACGGCGATAGTGCGGGCGATCACCAGACGCTGCTGCTGACCACCGGAAAGCCCCAGCGCCGATTCGTGCAGGCGGTCCTTGACCTCGTCCCACAGAGCGGCGCCACGCAACGCCCACTCGACCGCTTCATCGAGCACGCGCTTTTTGTTGATGCCCTGAATCCGCAGGCCATAGACCACATTTTCGTAGACGGTCTTGGGAAACGGGTTGGGCTTCTGGAACACCATACCGACGCGACGACGCAGCTCTGCCACATCCTCGCCCTTGGTATAGATGTCGTGCCCGTAGAGCTTGATTTCGCCCTGCACGCGGCAGCCGTCCACCAGATCGTTCATGCGATTGAACGTGCGCAACAAGGTCGACTTGCCACAGCCCGACGGCCCGATGAACGACGTTACCCGCTGTTTCGGGATATTCATCTGGATGTCGAACAGCGCCTGCTTTTCCCCATAGAAAAGGTTCAGGCCCGGCACTTCCAGAGCGACGTTTTCGCTGGCCAGATCAAGCCCCTGGCGCTTGCGACCCAAGGCAGACATGTTGATGCCGTGGGTGTGGGGTTCTTGCTGCATGGTCTCACTCCGTTCGTAGCCGCAGCATCGAGCTGCAGCCGCCAGTTCGAGCAGAAGCGGCGTGCGGCGTTTTACTGGCCGCGTGTGGTTCGCCGCTTGCGGCTTTCAATCATTCTTCCAGCGCTTTGTACTTCTCGCGCAGGCGGTTACGGATCGTCACCGCCGACAGGTTCAACAGGGCAATGACCAGCACCAGCAACAGCGCCGTGGCATACACCAGCGGTCGCGCAGCCTCGACGTTGGGGCTCTGAAAGCCAACGTCATAAATATGGAAGCCAAGGTGCATGATCTTCTGATCCAGATGCAGGTAGGGATAATTGCCGTCCACCGGCAGCGATGGCGCCATCTTGACCACACCCACCAGCATCAGCGGCGCGACTTCACCGGCCGCCCGGGCCACAGCCAGAATCAGTCCGGTCATCATCGCGGGACTTGCCATCGGCAGGACGATCTTCCAGAGCGTCTCGGCCTTTGTCGCACCCAGCGCAAGCGAACCTTCACGCAGGGTCAGCGGAATGCGCGCCAGCCCCTCTTCGGTCGCCACGATCACTACCGGCACCGCCAGCAATGCGAGGGTCAGCGAGGCCCAGAGCAGACCAGGCGTTCCAAAGGTCGGGGCTGGCAGCGCTTCGGGGAAGAACAGCCGGTCAAGCGAGCCGCCCAAAACGTAGACGAAAAAGCCCAGCCCGAAGACGCCGTAGACGATCGCCGGAACGCCTGCCAGGTTGTTCACGGCAATGCGGATCAGCCGCGTCATCGGCCCCTGACGCGCGTATTCGCGCAGATACACAGCAGCGAGCACGCCAAACGGCGTGACGATGATCGCCATGATCAGGGTCATCATCACGGTGCCGAAGATCGCCGGGAAAATCCCGCCCTCGGTGTTCGCCTCTCGCGGGTCGTCACTCAAGAATTCCCACAGCTTCTGGAAGTAGAAATCCAGCTTGGTCAACGTGCCCATCGCATTGGGCTGGTAGGCGTGCACAACTTTACCCAGCGCAATTTCGACCTCTTTGCCATTGGCATCGCGGGCCGTCAGGCTGTCGCGGTTGAAGTCGGCACGCAGCGCGCCAAGACGCGCTTCGATGTCCTTGTAACGCGCGTCGTATTCGGCACGTTCAGTCGCCAGATCAGCCTGAGCGGCAGCATCGAGCTTGCCGTCGAGCTCAAGCTGACGCGTGCGCAGGCGCAAGCGCTCGATGCCGTGGTTGATCGCACCAATGTCCGACTTCTCAAGGCTATCGAGCTCATCGGAGATTTTCTCGATGCGCTTGATGCGCTCCTGCAATTGCGGCCATGCCGCCTCACCTTGCGCTACGACCTGTCCGTTCTCCTTGACGTTGACCAGGTAACCGTAAAAGTTGCCCCACTCCCGACGCTCGAGCGTCATCAACTCTGCCGGTTTGCGCTGATCCGTCAGCCATTCGCCGATGATCCAGCTGAAGTCGGTGGCATTGATGTCCCGATTGCCGACCTTGAACAGGTCGCGGGTCATGAATTCCGGTCCTTTGTCCGGGACAGGCAGGCCCGCGCCCTTAAGCCGTGCGCGCGGCACTTCTTCGGACTCAACCAGTTCACCGACCAATACGTGGCGGTCCTGACCTGGCACATCGTATTGGGCAGAGATCACGTCTGCGGGCCAGAAATGCCCCAGACCACGCACGGCGATAACCGCCAGCAGGCCGATGGTCATGATGACGGCAACGGAAACAGCCCCCGCGCTGAGCCAGACGCCGGGGCCGCCACTTTTGAACCAACGCTTGAGGGAGGTTTTTTTCATCTGTTTCTACCTGCCCTAGAGAGACGAATACTGCTTGCGCAGGCGCTGACGGATCAGCTCTGCCAAGGTATTCATGACAAACGTGAACATCAGCAGCACGAGGGCAGCCAGGAACAGCACGCGGTAATGGCTGCCACCCACTTCCGACTCCGGCATTTCGACGGCGACGTTGGCCGCCAGCGTGCGCATGCCTTCGAAAAGGTTCATGTCCATGATCGGCGTATTGCCGGTGGCCATGAGCACGATCATCGTTTCACCCACGGCGCGACCCATGCCGATCATCAATGCCGAGAAAATCCCTGGGCTGGCGGTCAGGATCACAACACGCGTGAGGGTTTGCCATGGAGTTGCGCCCAACGCCAATGAGCCCAGCGTCAGACCGCGCGGCACGCTGAACACCGCGTCTTCGGCGATGGAGTAGATATTGGGAATGACAGCGAAGCCCATTGCCAGACCAACGACCAGTGCATTGCGCTGATCGTAGGCGATGCCCAGATCGTTGGTGATCCAGGAGCGCATGTCGCCGCCGAAGAACCAGTTCTCCAGGTGCGAGCTCATGCCCAGAGAGACCCAGCCGATCAGCAAAATGACCGGAATCAGGATCGCGCTCTCCCACCCATCAGGCACACGAAGGCGAATCGAATCTGGCAAGCGCGTCCACAAAAACCCTGCCAGCAGGATGCCGATCGGGGTGAAGATCAGCAGACTGAATATGCCTGGCAGATGGCCTTCAAGGTAGGGCGCGAGAAACAAGCCGGCGAAGAAACCCAGGATCACGGTCGGCATCGCTTCCATCAGCTCGATCACCGGCTTGACCTTGCGACGCATGCCCGGGGCCATGAAATACGCGGTGTAGATGGCAGCGGCGACGGCGAGCGGCGCGGCGAGCAGCATGGCGTAGAAGGCAGCCTTGAGCGTGCCGTATGTCAGCGGCGCCAGGCTGAGCTTGGGCTCGAAGTCACTGTTGGAGGCGGTCGACTGCCAGACGTACTTGGGCTCGTCGTAATTCTCGTACCAGACCTTGTCCCAGAGAGCGCTCCAGGACACTTCGGGGTGCGGATTTTTCAGGGTCATCGGCAGCAGTCTGCCGCTGTCTTCGGCAATGATGCGGTCTGCCCGGGGCGACATCCCCATCACGGCAGGGCCGCTGGCGACAGGCTCTACCAACAGCGTGCGATGAGCCGTGCTGTGGAACACGCCGAGCTTGCCGGAGGTGTCCATCGCGATGAAGCCTTTGCGGCGCTGCTCGGCAGTAATCTGCGCGATCGGCGCGCCATTCATCTTGAAGTCACGGATGTGCTGAAGACGCATCTCGCCATCGACATCGCGGGCCATGAACCATTGAGCGATGTTGCCCTTGGAGCTGCCGATCACCAACGATATCCCGCCAACGAGCTGCGCGCTGGCGGTGGTTTCGGCGTTGGCGTCTTCAAGCAGTTTGTAACGGCCGTTTAGCGTTCGGTCGTGAAGGTCGAAGACGTCGGCCTGCGCACGACCGTTGATCACGTACAACCATTGCTGCCGTGGATCGACGTAGATCGCCTTCACCGCGGCCGACAGTTGCGGCAGATCGATACGGGTCAGCTCGCTGGCAGCCTCGCCAGTCATCAGGTTTTCAGCTTGCGTCAGCGCCAGCACGTGCAGCTGGGTGCCCGTAGCACCTGCCAGAATCAGCGTCGAATCGCTGGCGTTGAGGTTGACGTGCTCGAGCGCCCGCCCTTCCTCATCCAGCAACAGCGGCGTGTCGCCATATGGCCAGGTAATGGTCGGTGTAATGGTCTTCTTGTTGCCGGGATAGGTAATGGGATAGGCATGTTTGAACACCAGCACCTGTCCGTTGGACAGGCCCACCGCGATCAGGGGTTTGCCCGGCTGATCCTGAGCGACTGACGTGACACGGGCGCCATCGGGAACCGGCAGCCTGACGCGGGACAATTCATGCCCGTCCTCCAGGGCGAAGAACACTGCCTCGCCGCTGTCCGACACACGCATGCCGACCTGGTTCTGCTCCTCGATGACCAGAACCATGGGTTTGCCGGCAGTCTGCAACCATGCGGGGGTTTGCGCGTCCGCGACCGTCAGCCTGGCCCCTTGAAACAGGGGCGCCACGACGTAAGCGAGATAAAAGAAAATCAGGGTGATTGCGGCCAGCACGGCGAGACCACCCACCAACACGTACCAGCGCGTCAGACGGTCTTTGAGCGCACGAATACGACGCTTGCGTTGCAGCTCGGGCGCGTTGAAATCAATGCGCTCGGGATGGGGTTTTTCGGTCATCGATGAATTGGCCAAATCATTCATGCGCACACCCTAGTCGCTCTGTATGACAAATACATTACAACGTGGTGACGCAAAAAAGCCCGTCGCCTCAGGTGTGTGGCAACGGACTGTTCATTGTCTCGCAAGCCTCGTTCCATAAGGCCTTTCTGGTTTCATGCGGGACGAACCTGTCACCCCGCTCAGGGTTATCTGGCTGCACGGCGCGCAGCCCATTGTTATAGCCCCAGATCAGCCAATGCCTTGCTGACGACCTTGGCTGGTAAAGGAATGTACCCGTCTTTCATGACAACTTCCTGACCTTGTCTGGACAGCATCAGTTTTACGAACTCCGCCTCAAGAGGATTGAGCGGTTTATTGGGCGCCTTGTTGACGTAAACATAAAGGAAGCGCGCCAGTGGATACGTGCCATTGAGCGCATTGGCTTCGTTGTCCTCGACGAACTCGCCACCGGGTTTTTTCGCCAGCGGCACGGTGCGCACGCTGGACGTTTTATAACCAATCCCCGAATAACCGATGCCGTTCAGCGAACTGCTGATCGAGCTGACGACCGAAGCCGAGCCCGGTTGCTCATTGACGTTGGGTTTGAAGTCACCCTTGCACAGCGCTTCTTCTTTGAAATACCCGTAGGTCCCGGACACCGAATTGCGGCCAAACAGCTGGATGGACTTACCCGCAAGGTCACCCGTCACGCCCACGTCGCCCCAGGTCTTCGCATCGAGTTTGGCGCCGCACAAGCGGGTTGCCGAGAAGATCGCATCGACCTGCTGCAGCGTCAGCCCTTTGATCGGGTTGTCCTTATGGACGAACACCGCAAGCGCATCCACCGCAACCGGAATGGCAGTCGGCTTGTACCCATGCTTCTGCTCGAACGCAGACAGCTCGCCGTCTTTCATTTTGCGGCTCATCGGGCCGAGCGTTGCCGTGCCCTCGGTCAGCGCAGGCGGCGCTGTCGAGGAACCGGCAGCCTGAATCTGGATGTTCACGGTGGGGTATTCTTTCTTGTAGGCCTCAGCCCACATCGTCATCAGGTTCGCCAGCGTATCCGAGCCGACGCTGGACAGATTGCCCGACACCCCGCTGGTTTTTTCGTACGCCTTGATCGCCGGATCAACAGCAGCAATCGCTGCCGCGGCGGTAAAGCCAGCAGCGACGAAAGTCAGTGCGGTCATCAAACGCTTGAGTGTCATGCCTTGCTCCTGGCGAGATTAGGGTGCTGGCCGGGGTGATGGCCATGTGACTACTCTATGACTGATGTATGACAAAAAAATGAAAGGCCGCCATCCTTTTCAGGTGGCGGCCTTGATCAGCCATTTAACTGCACTAAAGATTTCAGGCGATTTTATTTTTTAGCAGATACACCCCGATCACCATTCCCAATGCACACAGAATGGCCACATACCAGGCGGGCGCCATCGGGTTCACCTTGTTCATACCCTGTACCACCATCGGGGTCAGTCCGCCGAAGATTGCATAGGCCAGATTGTAGGAAAAGGACAGTCCGGAAAAGCGAACAACTGGTGGGAAGGCTTTGACCATCACGAATGGCACCGCGCCGATGGTGCCAACGAACAGGCCGGTCAGTGCGTAGAGCGGATAGAGCAAGTCTGGATGATCGCCAACGGTGTGATAGAAGGTCCACGACGTGACCAACAGCCCAAGCGAGCCGACCAGGAACACGAGGCCTGCGCCAACACGATCCGCCAGTGCGCCCGCGCCGATGCAGCCCAGGCTCAGCAGGACGATGGCCAGACTGTTGGCCTTCAACGTGACCGCCGGCGCGAAACCGAAGTTGGTTTGCAGCAGCGTCGGCGTCATGAGGATGACCACGACAACGCCCGCCGACAGCAGCCAGGTCAGTGCCATCGACAACACCACAGCACCGCGATGATCACGCAGCACGGCCTTGAGCGGGACTTCTTCAGCCAGTTGTTTGCGCAGTTGCAGCTCAGCGAATACCGGCGTCTCGTGCAACCAGCGGCGCAGGTAAACCGACATCAGACCGAATACACCGCCCAGCAGGAAAGGAATACGCCATGCGTAATCCGAAACCTCAGCCGGTGTATAGATGCTGTTGATCCAGGTGGCGACCAGTGAACCGAGCAGAATGCCGGCAGTCAGTCCGGAAGTGAGGGTACCGCAGGCGTAACCGACGTTACGTGCGGGAACGTGTTCGGAAACGAATACCCACGCACCCGGCACTTCACCTCCGATCGCAGCACCCTGGATGACGCGCATCAATAGCAGCAAAAGCGGTGCGAACATTCCGATCTGTTCGTAGGTCGGCAGCAAGCCCATGATCAGCGTAGGCACTGCCATCAGAAAGATACTGAGCGTGAACATTTTCTTGCGACCCAGCAGATCGCCAAAATGCGCCATGACGATGCCGCCCAGCGGTCGAGCCAGATAACCCGCGGCAAAAATGCCAAACGTTTGCATCAAACGCAGCCATTCCGGCATATCCGCGGGGAAAAACAGCTTGCCCACCACTGCCGCGAAGAACACGAAAATGATGAAATCGTAGAACTCCAGCGCGCCGCCCAGTGCGGACAGCGACAGGGTTTTGTAATCGTTACGGGTCAGTGGGCGCGAGGGTTGCGCAGCACTTGAAGACACAGAGGACATGACAATGACTTCTCTTTTGAGGCTCTCTTGAGACGAATGATCAACAGCGAAAAAGGCCGCGGGTAACGGCTCCATACGCGATTTATCGACTCGACTGTGCAATCGGGCATCAAAATTGCGTACCAATAAAGGCTTAGTGTGCCAAATCGGTTCGGCACGATAGCAAATTGTGTGCAGGTGCACATGGATTGCAATGAGAGAGAGATTAAATGGGAACCCAACGGTCGTGTCTCGGGGCATCGGCCGATATACTTGCCAGCCGCGACTCCACCCATCATTCAGGGAAATTGTGCGAAGCCATTTTTCAACAAGTCGTTTTCGCAGAGTTTCCCTTTTCAACGTAATGAAGACTTGAGAGTCATGGGTCAGAGGGACCCCGGCATGATTGAGCTCGAACAAGAAGATCCTATTCCGCAAGGCGATCTGGCATTGCAGATCACCGCGCTTCCGCGCGAAACCAACGGCTTCGGCGACATTTTTGGTGGCTGGCTGGTGGCCCAGATGGACCTGGCCGGTACAGCCATGGCCAGCAAAGTGGCGGGCGGGCGCGTTGCAACCGTCGCGATCGACCGCATGGCGTTCCTGGTGCCAGTCGCCGTGGGCGCACAACTGTCCTTTTATACCCAGACACTGGAAATCGGCCGCAGCTCGATCCAGATGATGGTGGAGGTTTGGAGCGACGATCCGCTGTCCAGCGAATGGCGCAAAGTCACCGAGGCCGTGTTTGTATTCGTGGCCATCGACGGTAGCGGCCGCACCCGCTCGGTTCCTGCGCGGCGCTGACGGATCACGCTTCAGCAGCGCGGCACTTGGCTTTGGGCATTAAACTCATCAAGCTTGGCACAGTCTGATTCAGTCACTGTCCTTTGAGTGAGAGCCCCTATGCCTACGCCACAAGTCGAATCCATCCAGCTCGGTGAGCTTAATTGCTGGCGAATCAGCCACGGCACGGCCGAACTGGTTGTCGCCCAGCAAGGCGCGCACATCGTCAGCTACCAGGTCGATGGCGATCAGCCTTTGATCTGGTCCAATCCGGGCGCAGTCTTCCACAAAGGTAAGGCGATTCGTGGCGGCATGCCGATTTGCTGGCCTTGGTTCGGCAACTTCCAGCGTAACCCGCAAAGCGTTCAGGCCATGCGCCAGAGTAGCGAACCAGCGAACGCCCACGGTGAGGTCCGCGCGATCGATTGGGAATTGATGGGCATGGGCGAAGACGGCGAAGCGCTGATCGTCGAGTTCATTCAGCCCAAGGCTGAAGGGCAGCTGCCCGGCTGGCCGCACACCGTCGGCCTGAAGCTGCAGATTCGCCTTGATGCAGCACTGAACGTCAGCCTGGTCAGCTTTAACGCGGGCTCCGAAGACGTCACCCTGAGCCAGGCGCTGCACAGTTATTTCGCCATCAGCGACATCAAACAGGTCAGCATCGAAGGCCTGGACGGCGTCAGCTACCTGAACACGCTGGAAAGCTGGGAAAAACAGAATGTGCAGGCAGGTGACATCACCTTCACTGGCGAAACAGACCGCATCTATCAAGACACACCCGACCTGATTTCCATTGTCGATCCCGCGTGGAAACGCCGAATCCAGATTCAAACCATCGGTTCGAACTCTTCGGTGGTATGGAACCCGTGGATCGAGAAAACCAAGACCTTCAGTGACATGGAGGCTGACGGCTGGCAGAACATGGTATGTGTCGAAACCGCGAACGTCATGGGCGACATCGTGACGCTCAAGCCCAACGACATGCATGTGATGAGCGTGAGCATCTGGGCAGAGCCGTTGACAGACGATTGATCAGACGCTGATCAGCTTTGTGGGAGTAAGCGTGCTCACTCCCACAGGTTTGCCCCAGCTGCAACTTCTGCCAGAGAGCGTTACAAATCCGCCTCGGTCACCACTCGCACCTTCGATGCATCCAACGCATAGGCGGCGTCGGCCAGGTCGTTGCTGACCTTTTCGACCTTCAAGGTGCCGATCACCCACAGCGGCGTGTAGATATCGTCGATCTTCAGGCCTTTGGGATATCGAACGAGGACCAGCTGGTTTGGCGGCGGAGGCGGTACGTGGATGCAGGCCCCAGGATAAGGGACCAGAAAAAACAGCGTGCTGTGGCCTTTGGCGTCGGTTTCCAGCGGCACCGGGTAACCGCCCAGACGAATGGTTTTGTCATTCATGGCAGCTACGGTTTTGGTCGAATACATGACCGCAGGCAAGCCCTTGCTCTGTTTCAAACCGCCCTTGCTGTCGAACGTCCCTTGAGCCTCCGGGGAGTTGTGGTCGATTTCGGGCATGGCTTCGAGGGCTTTCTGGTCCGACTTGGGCATCAGCTCCAGCCAGTCGGTTTCAGGCGGTTCAGCGGCGCGTGCCAGTCCACAGACCAGCAGCAGGGAAACGAGAAGAAGGCGACGCATTGAGAGGCTCGGCTGAGGATGATGTGCCGGGCATTCTAGCCCTCCGCGCCGCAATAACGCAGAGGGCCAGCGTCATTTTCATTTCTTTCTGATCAGGCCGTAGATCACCAGCAGCACAATTGCGCCCACCAGCGCGCCGAGGAAGCCAGCACCCTCGCCTGCCTGATAAATACCCAGCGCCTGACCACCATAGGTCGCGACCAGAGAGCCGGCGATACCCAGAATAATGGTCATGATCCAGCCCATGCTGTCGTCGCCCGGTTTCAGAAAACGAGCGAGCAGACCCACGATCAGGCCGATGAAGATGGTTCCAATGATTCCCATGCCATGTCCCTCTGTTTGAATGAATATGCCAAAGCCTGGTCGGCGATCGGCAACACGCTATGAGAGGGGCGCGGGGGAGGAATGGTTCAACGCAATGAACGCGGACTTGCAGGAGTGCGGCTTGCCTGGGCTGCGATAAGGGTCAAACTTGTGGGTGTCTGACCCACCCCTGTCTCGGGCAAGCGCGCTTCTATCATTAGCACTGCGCTGGTCAGTTTTTGATCAGCGCCTCGACCTGCTTCACCTGTTGATCCAGGGTTGCGCGGTCTTTGCTGCGCACGGTCGCGTGACCGACCTTGCGGCCTGTCTTGAACGCCTTGCCGTAGTGATGCAGGTGACAGTCTTCGATGGCGATGACTTTATCCACTGCAGGCACTTCGCCGATGAAATTGAGCATTGCGCTCTCGCCCACCTTGGCCGTCGAGCCCAGCGGCAGGCCAGCCACAGCGCGCAGGTGGTTTTCGAACTGGCTGCATTCGGCGCCTTCAGTGGTCCAGTGCCCAGAGTTATGCACACGTGGGGCAATCTCGTTGGCTTTCAGGCCACCGTCGACTTCGAAGAACTCGAAAGCCAGCACGCCGACGTAGTCCAGCTGCTTGAGCACACGGCCGGCGTAGTCTTCTGCCAATCCCTGCAACGGGTGATCGGTGCTGGCGATGGACAGGCGCAGGATGCCGCTGTCATGGGTGTTGTGCACCAGCGGATAGAAACGGGTCTCGCCATCACGCGCGCGTACGGCGATCAACGAGACTTCGCCGGTGAAGGGCACGAAGCCTTCGAGCAGGCACGGCACGCTGCCCAGCTCGGCGAAGGTGCCGACTACATCTTGCGGCTCGCGCAGGACTTTCTGCCCTTTGCCGTCATAACCCAGTGTGCGGGTTTTCAGCACGGCAGGCAGGCCGATACTGGCCACCGCCGCGTCCAGATCCGCCTGGGACTGGATGTCGGCGAACGCAGGCGTCGGAATGCCCAGGTCCTTGAACATGCTTTTTTCGAACCAGCGATCACGGGCGATACGCAGGGCTTCTGCACTCGGATAGACCGGCACGAACTGCGACAGAAACGCGACCGTTTCAGCCGGCACGCTTTCGAATTCGAAGGTCACCAGATCCACTTCGTCAGCCAGCTGACGCAAATGATCCTGATCGCCGTAATCGGCACGCAGATGCTCACCCAGTGCGGCAGCACAAGCGTCCGGCGCGGGGTCGAGAAAAGCGAAGTTCATTCCCAGCGGTGTGCCCGCCAGAGCCAACATGCGGCCCAACTGGCCGCCACCGATTACGCCGATCTTCATGAAAACCTCAGGCCTCGCGTGGGTCTGGATTGTCCAGAACGCTGTCTGTCTGCTCAGTGCGGAATTTCTTCAGCACCGCGTGGAATTGCGGGTGTTTGGCGCCCAGGATGCTCGCCGAGAGCAGCGCAGCGTTGATTGCGCCTGCCTTGCCGATGGCCAGAGTGGCAACCGGAATGCCTGCTGGCATCTGCACGATCGACAGCAGCGAATCGACGCCCGAGAGCATGGAAGACTGAACCGGAACGCCCAGCACCGGCAGGTGGGTCTTGGCTGCGCACATGCCCGGCAAGTGGGCGGCGCCACCGGCACCGGCGATGATCACCTCGATGCCACGGCCTTCGGCCTCTTCGGCGTACTGGAACAGCAGATCCGGCGTGCGGTGAGCCGAAACCACTTTGACTTCGTACGGAATGCCGAGCTTTTCCAGCATGTCGGCGGTGTGGCTAAGGGTGGACCAATCGGACTTGGAGCCCATGATCACGCCAACCAGTGCGCTCATCGTCGTGCCTCTTCATCGGGCGCCCGCAGGCGCGTCTAAAAACAACAAGCCACGCGGGAGGACCGGCGTGGCTTGTCGTACGAATTATGACCAGTCGAACCGGCCAAAGGCCGCGCAGTATACCGCAAAGAGTGCTGTTTGACAGAACGCTGACGACCTCCTGTCAGCCGATCATCAAGGGCCGGATCCCGCGTATTTACTGACTCTAAGGTCAAACGCCGGGTTGTGATGCGCCGCCCTCAAGCTTGCGCCACAGCAGGCGCACGTTTGCCTTGCGCACGAGCGCGCAGCGATACAGGCGGATCTCCAGTGGCACGTGCCACTGTGGGCCGCCGCAGATCACCAGCTCGCCGCGTTCAAGCTCGGCAGTGACACTGAGTCGGGGCACCCATGCGATACCCAGACCCTGCAGCGCCATGCCCTTCAGGCTGTCGGCCATGGCGGTCTCGTACACCGTCGTGAAGCGCAGCGCGCGCTGACGCAACAGCAAGTTGACCGAACGCCCCAGAAACGCCCCCGCGCTGTAGGCCAGCAGCGGTACGCTCTGTTCGCTTTCCAGGTCGTACAACGGTTGGCCGTCGGCGTCGACCGAGCAGACCGGCAGCATTTCGGTCATGCCAAGGTGCAGCGACGGAAATATTTCGGCGTCCATCTGCAACGCAGCGTCCGGGTCATAGAACGCCAGCATCAGGTCGCAGCCGCCTTCGCGCAGCGCGTGCACCGCGTCGCCAACGTTGGTGGCGACCAGACGGGTCGCAATGTTCAATCCCTCGTTACGCAACTGCGCGATCCACCGCGGGAAGAAGCTCAACGCCAGCGAGTGTGCGGCGGCGATCTGCATGACCTCGCCCTGCCCGCTTTCCAGATGATGCAGGTGGCGCAGCACTTCGCCCAACTGATCGACTACAGTGCGAGCAGTGACCAGAAACAATTGCCCGGCCGCCGTCAGCTCGATCGGAGTGCGCGACCGGTTGACCAGCGTCAGCCCAAGCGCGGCCTCAAGGCTACGAATGCGTCGGCTGAACGCCGGCTGTGTGACGAAGCGCCGCTCTGCCGCCTGGGAGAAGCTGCGGGTCGCGGCCAGTGCGCTGAAATCTTCCAGCCATTTGCTTTCCAGGTTCATCGTGTTCTCCAGAGGCTACCGGTCTCGGCGAGTTTCGCTGCACGCCGTGTCATTCGGTCGGAATGCGCCGGCTGTAGGAGTGAGCTTGCTCGCGATGGATGTCTGCCAGACAACCCACTCGTTGCAGGCAAACAGCAATCGCGAGCAAGCTCACGCCCACAGGACCGCAGAGCATTCTGAATATCCGTTAACACGCTCGTCACAATCCGAACGTCACATCCGCATTATGCCGTTTGCGCATAGGCTAGCGCTTAACAGCATTGGTTCGCAATCGTCCACAGGCCTAGTATTAAAGGCGTTCCGGCTTAGTCCGTGCCTCTCTTGAGACTTTCTCTATCATGTCCTGCGCTGCATCATTTCGCATCGAAAAAGACCTGCTTGGCGTCCTCGAAGTACCCGCTGAAGCGTACTACGGCATTCAGACCCTGCGTGCGGTGAACAACTTTCACCTGTCCGGCGTTCCGCTCTCGCACTATCCCAAGCTGGTCGTGGCACTGGCGATGGTCAAGCAAGCGGCTGCCGATGCGAACCATCAGTTGGGGCATTTGAGCAACGAGAAGCACGCGGCAATCAGCGAAGCATGTGCTCGCCTGATACGGGGCGATTTCCACGAGCAGTTCGTCGTCGACATGATTCAGGGCGGCGCTGGCACCTCGACCAACATGAACGCCAACGAAGTCATCGCCAACATCGCGCTTGAAGCGATGGGCCATGCCAAAGGCGAATACAAATACCTGCACCCCAACAACGACGTGAACATGGCGCAGTCGACCAATGACGCCTACCCGACGGCGATCCGTCTGGGCCTGCTGTTGGGTCACGACGCCTTGCTCGCCAGCCTCGACAGCCTGATTCAGGCATTCGCGGCCAAAGGTCAGGAATTCAACCACGTCCTGAAAATGGGCCGCACCCAGTTGCAGGACGCCGTGCCGATGACGCTGGGCCAAGAATTCCGGGCCTTCGCCACCACGCTGACCGAGGACCTCAACCGCCTGCGCAGTCTGGCCCCTGAATTGCTGACCGAGGTCAACCTGGGCGGTACCGCGATCGGCACGGGCATCAACGCCGACCCTGGTTATCAGCATCTGGCGGTACAGCGTCTGGCGACCATCAGCGGTCAGCCGCTGGTCCCTGCGGCTGACCTGATCGAAGCGACTTCGGACATGGGCGCCTTTGTACTGTTCTCGGGCATGCTCAAGCGCACAGCCGTCAAGCTCTCGAAGATCTGTAACGACCTGCGCCTGCTGTCCAGCGGACCGCGTACCGGTATTAACGAAATCAATCTGCCAGCGCGCCAGCCGGGCAGCTCGATCATGCCGGGCAAGGTCAATCCGGTGATTCCGGAAGCCGTGAACATGTGCGCGTTCGAAATCATGGGTAACGATCTGGCGCTCACTGTCGCAGCCGAAGGCGGCCAGCTGCAGCTGAACGTGATGGAGCCACTGATCGCTTACAAGATCTTTGATTCGATCCGCCTGCTGCAACGCGCCATGGACATGCTGCGCGAACATTGCATCGTCGGCATCACCGCCAACGAAGTCCGTTGCCGTGAACTGGTCGAGCACTCGATTGGCCTGGTCACCGCACTGAACCCTTACATCGGCTATGAAAACGCCACGCGTATCGCCCGCGTTGCCTTGGAAACAGGCCGCGGTGTACTGGAACTGGTGCGTGAAGAAGGCCTGCTCGACGACGTCATGCTCGCCGACATTCTGCGCCCCGAAAACATGATCGCGCCGAGACTGGTGCCTCTGAAGGCCTGATTCCGGACGCTGACGCTTTAACTGCAACACGATCACCAGGCTGAGGGCCTAGACACCCCTCACCCTTTTGAGGGCCGGAAGTAAACACTTCAGGCCCTTTTTTTTGCCCGGAATTGTTCAACTTCACGCGAGTCACAATTGCCTGCGGCCTTCTGAAGGGCAATGTGCGCCCGCAAAGCAGGAAATGGTTTACAGACTCCAATAACGCGCACCGGTATAGTGCGGCCCCTCTAAAAAAGCGAGGAACATTCAATGCTTGAAGTCATCAACGACTTCCTCTCGGGAAAACTGCTCATCGTGCTCATCGTCGGGCTCGGTGGATACTTCACAATTCGCTCGCGCTTCGTTCAGTTACGCCACTTCTTCCACATGTTCGCGGTCTTTCGCGAGAGCCTGCGCAGCAGCTCGGGACAGCTGAGCTCGTTTCAGGCCCTGATGCTCAGCCTGGCCGGGCGCGTCGGCGCGGGCAATATCGCCGGCGTTGGCATTGCGGTCACCCTCGGCGGACCTGGCGCAGTGTTCTGGATGTGGGTCACGGCTCTGGTCGGCATGGCCAGCAGTTTCTTCGAATGTTCCCTCGGCCAGCTGTATAAACGCTGCGACGCAGAAGGCCAGTATCGCGGCGGACCTTCGTATTACATCCAGCACGGGCTGGGCAAACGCTGGCTGGGCATGGTCATGGCTGTCCTGCTGCTGGTGACATTCGGTTTCGCCTTCAATGGCCTGCAGTCCCACGCCGTCACCCACTCGCTCAATGACGCGTTCAAGATTTCCCCGGGCTATGCCGGTATCGGCCTGGCGGTGCTGCTGGGCCTGGTTTTCATCGGCGGTATCAAACGTATCGCGGCGGTGGCCGATCTGCTGGTTCCGATCAAGACGCTGGTCTACATCGCCGTGACGCTCTATGTGATCGGCGTGCAGTTCGAACACGTCCCGCAGATGCTGATGACCATCGTCAAAAGTGCATTCGGGCTAGATGAAGTATTCGGCGGCCTGATCGGCAGCGCTATCGTCATGGGCGTCAAGCGCGGCGTATTCGCCAACGAAGCAGGCCTGGGCAGCGCGCCCAACGTCGCGGCGGTGGCTGAGGTTCAGCATCCGGTTGCGCAAGGTGTGGTTCAAGCGTTCAGCGTGTTCCTCGATACATTCGTGATCTGCACCTGTACCGCTTTACTGATTCTGCTGTCGGGCTTCTACACGCCAGGCTTCGAGGGCGACGGCATCGCGCTGACGCAGAACTCGCTGGCAGCCGTTGTTGGTGACTGGGGCAAGCTGTTCATCAGCGTGGCGCTGGCCTTGTTCGTGTTCACCTCGATCCTCTACAACTACTACCTGGGCGAAAACAGCCTGCGCTTCCTGCTCGGTGAAAACCGCAAGGCGCTGATAGGCTATCGCGCGCTGGTCCTGGCGCTGATCCTGTGGGGTGCGGTCGAGGACCTTGGAACCGTGTTTGCATTCGCCGACATCACGATGACACTGCTTGCGTTCGTCAACCTGATCGCCCTGGCAATGCTGTTCAAAGTCGGTTTGCGTATCCTGCAGGACTACGATGCACAGCGTAAGGCAGGCATCGATACGCCGGTCTTCGATTCCAGTCAGTTCCCGGATCTGGATCTGGACTTGCAAGCCTGGCCCAAGCCCGGCCACGCTCAACCGGTCGCCACGCCTGCGGCTGCGAGCGGCAAGCCGGCCACTGAAACACCTTAATCTGTTGACAGTCAGTCCAGGGAGACAGGCATGAATCGCGAAAAACTCACGGCGGCCCGGCAGGTCATGGTGCTCTACACCGGCGGGACGATCGGCATGCAGGCCAGCGAAAATGGGCTGGCGCCGGCGTCCGGCTTCGAGTCCCGCATGGCCGGACAGCTCGCGGCGTTGCCTGGGCTTACGGTGCCGCAGTGGACTTTTCGCGAAATGTCGCCCCTGATCGACAGCGCCAACATGACGCCTGCCTACTGGCAGCGCCTGCGCGAAGCGGTCGTCGATGCGGTCGACGCTCAGGGCTGCGATGCCGTGCTCGTCCTGCACGGCACCGATACGCTGGCCTACAGCGCGGCCGCCATGAGCTTTCAGCTGTTGGGCCTGACGGCGCCAGTGGTGTTCACCGGGTCCATGTTGCCTGCCGGTGTGGCTGACAGCGATGCATGGGAGAACGTCAACGGCGCGCTGCAAGCATTGGGCAAAGGCCTGACGTCGGGGGTGCACCTGTACTTTCATGGCGAAGTGCTTGAACCCACGCGCTGCGCGAAAATTCGCAGCTTTGGGCGCAATCCCTTCGCGGCACTGAATCGCTCCCGGGGCGGCGAGGCAGTGTCCGCGCTGCCCGCAGCGCTGGACTACCGGCAGCCGAAAACACTGGCAAATGTCGCGGTGCTGCCGCTGTTTCCCGGCATGAGTGCCGCTCAGCTGGACGCGTTGATCGACAGCGGCATCGAGGGTCTGGTCCTGGAATGCTTCGGCAGCGGCACAGGGCCAAGCGACAATCCGGCCTTCCTCGAAAGCCTGCAACGGGCGCATCGTCAAGGCATCGTGGTGGTCGCGATTACTCAGTGTCACGAAGGTGGCGTGGAGCTGGACATCTACGAAGCCGGCAGTCGGCTGCGCGGCGCCGGCGTGTTGTCCGGCGGCGGCATGACGCGCGAAGCCGCGCTCGGCAAACTGCACGCGCTGCTCGGCGCGGGACTGGCCAAAGACGAAATCCGCCGGCTGGTAGAGCTGGATGTCTGTGGTGAACTGCGCTAACGGCGTCAGCGCTCAAAACCAGACGCAGTACCGATCGCGATTCTTTCCGCAGTCTCGCAGTACGATGTCAACCAGCAATGCAATCGCGCATCTGTCCGCATGGGCTGCTGACTCATCTGCGTCCAGATCCGCAGGCCAGCGCCTGCAGATCTGAACGGTCCTTGCGCAATCCCGGCTTATCGCTTTTCCATGGCGTCCTGCAGCATGGAGTTGAGGTTGCCGGAGATGTTTTCACACAGCGCTTTCATCTGGATCTCATGCTCGGAAGCCTTGAACGGGCTTTGCAGATCCGTGCCGATCTTCTCGATGGCCAGCAGCATGAATCCTACGACTGTCGACGCCAGAGGCGTGAACCAGCCCAAGGTCTCAACCAGGCCGATGGGCACGATGATGCAGAACAACGTGATGAACAATCGCGGGAAGGTCACGTACGGGTAAGGCAGCGGTGTGTTTGCGATACGCTCCATGCCGCCCTGGCAATTGGAGATTTCCACGAGTGTGGCTTCAAGCCGCTCCAGGCGAATGCTATCCAGCCGGCCTGCCTTGTATTCGGCAGCGATGATGGCGGCGGATTCATTGAGGATCGAGTTGGGAAAGTTGTTGGTACGCTTGCGTCGTTCGTACTCGTCACGCGGGATCATGGCGGTGATGTCTTCACCGCATTCGCTGCCTTTCAAATGGGCGGACAAGCATTCGACGAAAGCCACATGTCTGCGCAGCAGTACGGCTTTGACCGGATTGAGCTCATCCTCATCGTCGATCAGCGTCAGCACCTGCCGGGCGAAGCTGCGGGAATTATTCACCAGCGCACCCCAAAGCGTGCGCGCTTCCCACCATCGGTTGTACGCGCTGCTGTTGCGAAAACTGGTCAGTACCACAAGCGCCGAACCCAGCAGGGTCAGAGGCATGGAGGGCAAGGTTATCTTGCGCTCCAGGTACAGCATGAAATCAACGGTGACGATGACGTCCCAGATCAGAAGCCAGAACAGTGACCAACCGATGTAGGTGAAAGTCCTGATCATGGCTCGATACTTCCTGATGATCGTTTCCTGCAAAAGCCACCCCCGATACCGGTTCTGAATTGCGGGACGGCAACATGCACAAACCCCAAAGGTTCGAGAACAAATGGACCGGTTGGTTCGCCGTCCAGCTGACAGATTATTCATGGAACGAACGGCGCCTCATCGGGCTCAACACCTATCTGGATGTTCAAGCCCTACGTCACGAGGAGAAAGTTAATGAGCTCGTCTGCCACCTCTCACTCCACCGACCGACCTATCACAGCGCACACCGACCGCGACCAATTGACCATCAATACGATTCGTACCTTGGCGATGGACGCTGTGCAAAAGGCCAACTCCGGTCACCCCGGCACGCCCATGGCCTTGGCGCCAGTAGGCTACACGCTGTGGAAAGATTTCCTGCGTTATCACCCGGAACATCCTGACTGGCCAAACCGCGATCGCTTTGTACTGTCTGTCGGGCATGCCTCGATGCTGCTTTACTCCTTGCTGCACCTGGCCGGGGTGGTGGAGATCGATGCCCACGGCACACCTTCCGGCAAACCTGCCGTCAGTCTCGAAGACATCAAGCTGTTCCGCCAGCTGGACTCCAAAACGCCTGGTCACCCTGAATACCGCATGACCACCGGGGTCGAGACCACCACCGGTCCGCTGGGTCAGGGCTGCGCTAACAGCGTGGGGATGGCCATGGCCGAGCGCTGGTTGGGCGAACGCTTCAACAAACCGGGCACCACGCTGTTCGATTACAACGTTTACGTCCTGTGCGGCGACGGCGACATGATGGAGGGCGTAACGGCAGAGGCGGCTTCGATTGCGGGCCATTTGAAGCTCTCCAACCTTTGCTGGATCTACGACAACAACACCATCAGCATCGAAGGTCACACCGAGCTGGCTTACAGCGACGATGCGCAGAAGCGCTTCGAAGGTTACGGCTGGAAAACCCTTCACGTGAAGGACGCCAACGATGCCGCGGCGCTGGCCGAGGCCATCAGGACATTCCAGCGCACCGACGATGCACCCACGCTGATCGTGGTCGACAGCGTCATCGGCTATGGTTCGCCGAACAAGCACAACACGGCTGCCGCCCATGGCGAACCCTTGGGCGAGGACGAAATCAAGCTGACCAAGAAAGCCTACGGCTGGGATGAAAACAGCAGTTTTCTGGTTCCTGAAGAAGCCCGTCACGTGTTGCGGGACGCATTGCTGGAGCGCAACGGCGGCGACTTCAAGGCCTGGCAGGAGACCTTCGCCCGCTTCGAGAAAGATGATCCGGCGCTGGCCGATGAACTGCAGCGGATGCGTGCCGGGGAGATGCCGGAGGGATGGCGTAACACGGCGGTGAGCTTTGAAGCGGATGCAAAAGGCCAGGCCACACGTGCGTCCGGCGGTAAGGTTCTCAACGGTTTCGCCCAGCAGATTCCGTGGTTGATCGGGGGATCGGCGGACCTTTCTCCGTCCACCAAAACCAATCTCACCTTTGAGGGTGCAGGCAGCTTCGAAGCAGGCAGCTACGGCGGCCGCAACTTGCACTTCGGTGTGCGTGAGCATGCCATGGGTTCGATTGCGAACGGTCTGGCGCTCTCCTACATCCGCCCCTACACCTCAACCTTCCTGGTGTTCAGCGATTACATGAAGCCGCCGATCCGCCTGGCGTCGATCATGGAGCTGCCGGTGGTCTTCGTGTTTACCCACGACTCAATCGGCGTTGGAGAGGACGGTCCCACTCACCAGCCTATCGAGCACCTCACGCAACTGCGTTCCACGCCGGGTCTGGTGACGCTGCGTCCGGGTGACGCCAACGAGACCGCAGAAGCGTGGAAAGTCGCGCTGGCGCAGACGCATCGCCCTTGCAGCCTGATCCTGTCGCGCCAGCCGATGCCAACACTGGATCGCTCGAAGTACGCCAGCGCCGAGAACGTCGCGAAAGGCGCGTATGTATTGGCCGATGCCGTGAAGGACAAAGTGGAGGTGATTCTGATCGCCACTGGCAGTGAGGTCGGCATGACCGTCGAAGCGTTCGAGAAGCTCAAGGCCGAAGGGATTGCCGCGCGCGTCGTGTCGATGCCGAGCTGGGAATTGTTCGAAGATCAGGACAAGTCCTACCGCGACAGCGTCTTCCCGCCGAGCGTTACCGCACGCGTTGTAGTGGAACAGGCTGGACCCGTGGGCTGGGATCGTTACGTGGGCCAGAGCGGCGCGAAGATTGTCATGAACACCTTCGGCGCTTCCGCTCCGATCGACAAGCTGCAGGCGAAATTCGGGTTTACAGCCGAGAACATCGCAAAAGTAGCGAAAGATCAATTGAAGGGTTAATGCGGTTTCTTTGCAGAACCGCGCTCGCCCGCGTTCGCGTTGTGTCAGGCGGGAAACCCGTCATCGACACACCGCCATCGCGGGCAGGCGCGCGCCTGTAGAGATCGCCTTGAACTGAGCTCAGCAGCCCGTCAGCGCAACCGGACGACGCTCGCCTTCAAAGAAGAACGGGCGAATGCGCACGCCCACTGCGTTGCCCGCAAATGCCGCGATCAGCCACAGCCAGCCATGCAGGCTGCCGGATGCGATGCCGCTAAAGTACGCGCCGATGTTGCAGCCGTACGCCAGCCGCGAGCCATAACCGAGCAGCAACCCGCCTAATACCGCCGCGATCAAGGATCGGGTCGGAATCTTCAGGCTTGGCGAGAAACGTCCCGCAAGACCCGCGGCCACTGCCGCACCCAACATGATGCCGATGTCCATGACCGTAGTGATGTCCTCCCACACAGGGGCGGCCAGAGCCTTGGCATTCGCCGGCATCTGCCAGAATACCCAGCTGCCAACGTCCACGCCCATCGCGCTCGCAACCTTCGCGCCCCACAAGGCAAAGGCCGACGTGATGCCCCACGGACGCCCTGCCAGTGCCAGGGTGGCGTAGTTCAACAACGCCAGTGCAATCGCGCCCCATACCAGCGGCCAGGGACCGCGCAGGAAACGGCGCAACCCGACGTGCTCACTGGTGACGGCAGCTTCCAGTTCACCATGGCGGTGCTTTTCTAGCTTCACGGTGATCAGGGCGATCACCGCGAACAGCGCCAGGCTCATAATCAACGCAGGAAACACGCCGAATGTTTTGACGATGGAAGTCGCCGGAAACGACGGCAGCGAAAACCACCAGTCAGCATGATGAGTGGCGATGACCGAGCCGATGATGAAGAACAGCAAGGTCACCAGCATTCGGGCGTTGCCGCCGCCCACCGTAAATAACGTGCCAGACGCGCAGCCACCGCCCATCTGCATGCCGATGCCGAAAATGAACGCGCCGAACACTACCGACACGCCGGCCGGCGCGACCAGTCCAGTGACCGGGTTGCCGAATAACGTGCCCGCGCCCAAGGCTGGGAAGAACAACACGACAGCAATGGCGAGCATGACCATCTGTGCGCGCAGACCGGCGCCACGACGCTCGTTGATGAACACCCGCCACGCCGAGGTGAAACCGAATGCCGCGTGGTACAGGGTCAGGCCCAGTGCCGCACCGACGATCAGCAACAGGACCTGCTTGCCACCCACGGCGGACTGAAGGAACAGCGCACCCACGACAAGCAAGATGAAAGCAATCAACGGCGTGCCGAACTTGCGTTCCGGCGTCGCAGAAAGGGGAAGACTCATGGACGTATCTCAAGGAAGGTTGCAATGGCGCGAGTATACGCCCGTCAATGCGGGGGTTTAAGCAATATGCCCACTGCACAGTCCGACACTCAACGGCTCAATGCACTCGCGGGTCAGTCAATGCGCCAGGCAGATCGGGCATTAATCCCGCCAGACACTGCGAAGCCTTTCAAGCGCCGAAGCAATATCCGCCTCGGGCACCGCCGCAAATCCCAATACTAATCCCGCGCGGTTATCCACAGGCGTTTCTGAGTCGGGCAGCCAATAATCGCTCAACGCCGACACCTCGACCCCCACGCCCTGGGCCTTGGCGATCAGTTCCCGTTCGCGCTCGATGCTGTCGACCTTCACGGACACATGCAGACCCGCCAACGGCTTGGGCATCGGGCCGCAGCCAGGCAAGTCCTGCGGCCATCCAGCAAGCAATGCATCGCGACGATTCAGGGCCGCGCGACGCATGCGGCGGATGTGCCGCTGGAAGTGGCCGGCAGCAACGAATTCGGCCATGACCATCTGCGTGCCAACCTCAGAGTGGCGCATGTCCACGGCGCGCCGCTGGCTGAAAGGCTTGACCAGATTTCGCGGCAGCACCAGATACCCCAGACGCAACGCCGGGAAGGCCACTTTGCCGAACGTGCCGACGTAGAGCACTCGACCGTTCCGATCCAGTGCGGCCAGCGGCGTGAGAGGCGCACCGCTGTAGCGGTATTCACCGTCATAGTCGTCTTCGACGATCCAGCCCTGAGTGCGCTCAGCCCACGCCAATAATTCCAGCCGCCGCGCCAGGCTCATGGTTACACCCAGCGGATACTGATGGGACGGCGTGACGTAGGCGAATCTGCAACTGAGGTCGTCGACATCGGGACTTCGCATGCCGTCGACATCCACCGGCATGCCGCGCAACGTTGCACCCGCCATGGCGAATGCATGGCCGGCGGCCCGGTAACCCGGATTCTCGATCGCGACCGCATCGCCGGGGTTCAACAACAGCTGTGCACAAAGGGTAATTGCCTGCTGCGCACCACTGGTGATCACAATTTGTTCAGGGGTGCACTGTAAGTCACGGGAAGTTCTCAAATAAACAGCGATCAGCTCGCGAAGCCGCCACTCACCCGCCGGGTCTCCGTAACCCAAGTGATTCAGCCCGGGCTTGCGCCAGAAAGCCGCGTGCAGCCTGCTCCATACGTCGAATGGGAACAGGTCGAATGCGGGTACTCCTACTCGGAATGCGCAAGGAAGGCCGGCTTTAGGTACCGTCAGATGATGGGTTTTCAGCCTCTCCATGGAAACACTGTGGATAACTTCACTGGATAAATCACCAGCCATTTCTGCGGATTTTGTGGATAAACCTGTTGATAAGCTTGGTGATAAGCCTGTGGACAGTTTTGTGGATAGTTTTTGCGACTGCGACTTGGCGGCTGTAGATTCTTCCGGCAGAAGCGCGACATAGGTCCCATCACCAATGCGCCCCTGGGTGAAACCCTCCGCGTACAGTTGATCGTATGCGCGCATCACGCTGTTGCGCGAAATCGACAAAGACCCGGCGAGATCACGGCTCGCAGGCAGCCGCGTACCGCTGCTTAAACGGCCATCGAGAATTCGCTGGCGCAGCGCCAGATAGAGCTGACGACTTAGTCCGTGGCGCCGGTCCAGCTCAATGCCAGCGAAGTCGAACGTGAGAGACGGCGTCACATCAGGCATGTCATTGGCTCTATGAAATCGACCATTAATGGCTCTTACATCGAACCAATAGGCTGCCTACGATTAGCTCAGTCGCCAAGGGAAATATCATGTATACGCCCAACTATTTCAAAGACGAGGATCTCGCCAGCCTCCATCGGCAGATCGACAACGCGCGCCTGGCAACCTTGGTCACGTTCGACGAAACCGGGCTGCAGGCCAGCCATATCCCGGTGTTACTGAATGCGGCAGAAGGACCCAACGGCACGGTGTCCGGCCATCTCGCCAGGGCAAACCCGCAGTGGAAAGCCCTCGCTTCAGGCGCCGAAGCGATGCTGATTTTTCAGGGGCCGGACGCCTACATCAGCCCGTCCTTCTACGCCGCCAAAGCCGAGCACGGCAAAGTGGTGCCTACCTGGAATTATGTGGCGATCCATGCGTATGGCCGGCCAGAGGTTTTTTCTGACCCCGAGCGCCTGTTGCGGATCGTGTCCGGCCTGACGGACAAGCACGAAGCGGTGCGGTCCGAGCCTTGGGCGGTCAGCGACGCCCCTGCCGATTACATCCAGAAAATGCTCAGCGGCATCGTTGGCTTTGCCATTCCCATCGAGCGGCTCGAGGGCAAGCGCAAACTCAATCAAAACCGCAGCCCTGAAGACATCGCCGGCGTAAGCCAAGGGCTGGCCGGCAGCCAGGACCCCAATGATCAGGAAATCGCTCGATTGATGAGCCAAGGAGAATCCAGTGTCTGATTTACACATCCGGACGGTGACGGCCGCCGATGAACACGCCTGGCTGCCGCTGTGGGAGGCGTACCTGACGTTCTACAAAACCGAATTGGCCGATGCCGTGACGCAAAGCACCTGGCAGCGGTTTTTGGACAGCAGCGAACCGACTAACGCGGCGCTCGCCTGGCAGGACGGCAAAGCGGTCGGCCTGGTTCACTTCATTTATCACCGCTCTAACTGGAGCATCCACAACGCGTGCTATCTGCAGGACCTGCTGGTGGTGCCGGAGCAGCGTGGCACCGGCGTCGGTCGCAAGCTGATCGAATACGTGTACGCGGTCGCGAGGGCAGCGGGCGCCGATAAGGTTCACTGGCTGACTCATGAGAGCAATGCCACCGCCATACAGCTCTACGAGCGCATCGCCGAGCGTCCAGGTTTCATCCAGTTTCGCAAACCGTTGTAAGGCCCGGGAATCATAAATATGTCGAATCTTGAACACTGGCAATCGGCAAAATTGCCAGACGCACGAACACTGGACGGACGTTTCATTCGTCTTGAAAAGCTCGACGCTGCGCGCCATGGCGACGGGCTCTGGGCAGCGTTGCAAGGCCCTGGCTCAGACGCCAAACTGTGGGATTACCTGGCTGTGGGACCGTTTGCCGAGCGCGCCGTGTTTGGTGATTACTTGTCCGGACTGCAGAACTCTACCGATCCGTGGTTCTACACCGTGATCGATCAGGAAACCGGGACCATCGATGGTTTTCTGAGCCTGATGTCCATTGTCCCCGCCCAAGGCCGTATCGAGATCGGTCACGTGACGTTCGGCGCGTCCATGCAACGCACACCCAAAGGCACCGAGGCGATTTATCTGCTGGCCAAGGAGTCGTTCGCGCTCGGCAACCGTCGGCTCGAATGGAAATGTAACGCTGACAACGCACGCTCGATGAAGGCCGCGCAACGGTTCGGGTTTACCTTCGAGGGCACGTTCCGTCAGCACATGGTGGTCAAAGCGGCAAACCGAGATACGGCGTGGTTCTCGATCATCGACAGCGAGTGGCCGGCATTAGGAAAGGCGTTCAAGGCTTGGCTGGATGTGGATAATTTCAATGATGGCGAGCAGATCAAGACCCTGGCGCAGTTGCGATCGGCGTAGCTTCCGATCTCGCACACGGGTCGGACGATTCCGAAAATCGTGCAGGATGGCCACGCGGAGACGCTTCCGGGCCTACTTTAAGGATGTTCACAGGAAGTGAATGTCCCTACTCATTCAAGGAAGAGTCCCATGCAAGATCTCAATCAATTCCGTGCAACCGCAGCGCCTGAAAATCCATGGCGCGTTCCTGAACCCGTTCTGAAATCGGGCAAGTATGGAAGCATCATCATCGACCGGGGGCAGCTGAAAAAAGCAGTTGCCGGTTCGAATAATCACTACCTTTTTTCCGAGACGGGAGCCGGCGTCCAGTCTCTGGTCATCGTCGGTACCGCCGTGCAAGTCGTCGAGTTCCTGCTCGCCCACCCGCAACGCGGTCTGGAATCGCAGATCAAAACCCTGCCCAAGCTCTACATGGGCATCAGCCCGTACGCGCCCAATCAGCGCTTCTCTGGGGTGTTTCCGGCCAACGAACTGCTGTCCGCCGTCGCAGGCTTTCTCGGAAGCCTGATTCCCGCACCGGACTGGACGAACATCATTGGCGCTCCCGCGCAGCTCGAAGCCCTGAAGAAAGCCATCAACGGGCTGAGTCACTCGGACAAAGCCAAAGGCAAGATGCTCTACGTGAAATTCAGCTACTTGCCTGAAGACCAGATGGTGGAGATCGGCAAGGGCAAAATGTCGTTCAAGGAAGTGCTGCACGTATTTCAGAAACACTACAAGCCGCACTAACAGTCAGCCTGTTCGACAGGCAAAAAAAGGGGAGCAACGAGTGCTCCCCCAGAGGTAAACCTCAGCCTCCTGCGTCAAGGCGCAGGAGGCTGTTCATTTCTTGAGCATCGAGATCAACCTTCGATCTCGACCAGGATTTCGCCTGGATTCACGCGATCGCCTTTGGCGACATGGATCGCCACGACCTTGCCAGCAACCGCTGCCTGCACTTCGGTTTCCATCTTCATCGCCTCGGTGATCAAGACTGCCTGACCTGCTCTGACGGTGTCGCCTTCCTTGACCAGCACCTCGACGATATTGCCAGGCATGGTGGTGCTGACATGGCCCGGTTTGCTTGCCTGCGCACGCTTGCCGATGCCACCGCCGACAAATTCGTTGAGCGGCTCGAACACCACTTCTTCCGGCATGCCATCAATGGAAAGGTAGAAATGACGCTTGCCTTCGGCTTTGACGCCCACGCCAGTGATGTCGACGCGGTAGCTTTCGCCGTGAACGTCAATCACGAACTCGGTCGGCACGCCCTCGCCGCCCGCCTTGGCGACTGTGCCAGGCTCAGGGATCGGCAACAGCGGCTCTGGTGACAAGGTGCCCGCAGCGCGTTCTTCGAGGAACTTGCGCCCAATGTCAGGGAACATGGCATAAGTCAGCACGTCTTCCTCGGATCTTGCCAGCGCGCCGATTTCACCGCGCAACTTGGTCATTTCCGGTTTCAGCAGGTCCGCTGGACGGACGTCGATCAGCTCTTCATTACCGATGGCCTGACGACGCAGCTTTTCGTCCACCTGACCCGGCGCCTTGCCGTAGCCGCCAGTGAGGTAAAGCTTCACTTCATTGGTGATGGTCTTGTAACGCTCGCCCGCCAGCACGTTGAAAAACGCCTGCGTGCCGACGATCTGCGAAGTCGGCGTCACCAGAGGCGGATAACCGAGGTCTTTGCGCACGCGTGGGATTTCAGCCAGCACCTCGCCCATCCGGTTGAGTGCGCCCTGTTCTTTTAGCTGGTTGGCGAGGTTGGAAATCATCCCGCCCGGCACTTGATTGACCTGCACGCGCGTGTCGACGGCGGTGAACTCACTTTCGAACTGATGATATTTCTTACGCACGGCGTAGAAATACAGACCGATTTCCTGCAGCAGTTCCAGGTCCAGCCCCGTGTCGAACTCGCTGCCCTTGAGAGCGGCGACCATCGACTCAGTGCCTGGATGGCTGGTGCCCCACGCAAAGCTGGAGATCGCGGTGTCGATGTGGTCGGCGCCGTTCTCAACAGCCTTCAGCTGGCACATCGCAGCCAGACCGGCCGTGTCGTGAGAGTGAATGAAGACCGGAAGTGACTGCTCGGCTTTGAGCGCCTTGACCAGCTCGCCTGTCGCATAGGGGGTCAGCAGACCGGCCATGTCCTTGATCGCGACGGAGTCGCAGCCCATGGCTTCCATCTGCCGGGCCTGCGCTACGAAGGCCTCGATGGTATGCACCGGGCTGGTCGTGTAAGCGATGGTGCCTTGAGCATGCTTGCCCGCCGCTTTCACCGCCTCGATAGCAACGCGCAGGTTACGCACGTCATTCATGGCATCGAAGATGCGGAACACATCGATGCCGTTGACCGCAGCCTTGGCGACGAACGCTTTCACCACATCGTCGCTGTAATGGCGATATCCCAACAGGTTCTGACCCCGCAGCAGCATCTGCAGACGGGTGTTCGGCAGCGCGGCGCGCAGCTGACGCAGGCGCTCCCAAGGGTCTTCCTTCAGAAAACGTACGCAAGCATCGAATGTCGCGCCGCCCCAGACCTCCAGCGACCAGTAGCCGACTTTGTCGAGCTTCTCGCAGATCGGCAGCATGTCCTCGGTGCGCATGCGGGTGGCCAGCAGCGATTGGTGGGCGTCGCGCAGGATGGTGTCAGTAACGAAGATCTTCTTGGACATTTACGTGTTCCTCACAGGCCTGCATGGGCGGCAATGGCGGCGGCGATGGCCAAGGCCAGCTCTTCGGGTTTGCGCTTGATCGAGTAATTGGTCAGTTCAGGGTGGCTTTCAACGAAGCTGGTGTTGAACTGGCCGCTGCGAAATTCCGGGTTACGCAGGATTTCCTGGTAATAGGCGGCGGTGGTCTTCACCCCTTGCAGACGCATGTCATCCAGCGCACGCAAGCCACGGTCCATCGCCTCCTCCCAGGTCAACGCCCAGACGATCAGCTTCAGGCACATCGAGTCGTAGAACGGCGGAATCGTGTAGCCGGTGTAAATCGCCGTGTCGGTCCGCACGCCAGGTCCGCCGGGCGCGTAGTAACGGGTGATCTTGCCGAAGCTGGGCAGAAAGTTGTTCTTCGGGTCCTCCGCGTTGATGCGGAACTGCAACGCGAAGCCGCGATGAATGATGTCTTCCTGCTTGACCGACAGCGGAAGCCCCGAGGCGATACGGATCTGTTCGCGAACGATGTCGATCCCGGTGATTTCTTCGGTAATCGTGTGCTCAACCTGCACGCGGGTGTTCATCTCCATGAAGTACACCTCGCCCTCGGCGAGCAGAAACTCCACGGTGCCGGCGTTCTCGTAGCCCACCGCCTTGGCTGCGCGCACCGACAGATCGCCGATATAGGCGCGCTGCTCCGGGGTCAGTTGCGGGCTTGGCGCGATTTCGATGAGCTTCTGGTTGCGGCGCTGAATCGAGCAGTCGCGCTCGAACAGGTGCACGACATTGCCAAAGCTGTCGCCAAGAATCTGCGCCTCGATGTGTTTGGGATTGACGATGCATTTTTCGAGGAAGACTTCCGCTTTGCCGAACGCCTTGGTCGCCTCGGAAATGACCCTGGGAAACGCCTGTTCGAGCTCATCGCGGCTGTTGCAGCGCCGAATACCGCGCCCACCGCCGCCAGAAGTGGCCTTGAGCATCACCGGGTAACCGATGCGATCCCCTTCGATCAACGCTTCGGCGACGTCCGCCACATTGCCTTCGGTGCCGGGTGTGACCGGTACGCCAGCCTTGATCATGCTGCGGCGCGCTTCGGTCTTGTCACCCATGCGGCGGATCACTTCCGCGGAGGGGCCGATGAACTTGATCCCGCGTTCGGCGCAGATTTCCGCCAGTTCGGCGTTTTCCGAAAGAAAACCATACCCTGGGTGCAGCGCATCACAGCCGGTTTCGACAGCCAGATTCACCAGCTTGCGCGGGTTGAGATAACCCTCCAGCGGTTCAGCGCCGATGCCGTAAGCCTCATCCGCGCGCTTTACATGGAGCGCGTGGCGGTCCGCGTCGGAATAGATCGCCACCGAACGGATGCCCATTTCTGCGCAGGCTCGCACGATCCGGACAGCAATTTCTCCGCGGTTGGCGATCAGGATTTTTGTTATCACTGGCATTTCCTCGACCGATGAGCAGACGGACCGGAAACCGGTCAGTTCGTAGCGACAACCGTTACCGAGTGTTACGCCGCTGCGATGAAGCCACCCTAAGACCAATCATCAATTAATAAAAATGAGTAAAAATTGGGTTAAACATAAGTAAAACCTTATAGTGCTTGTTCGAGATGACTCGGGAGAGTGTGAATCATGCGTAAGTCATTGATGCGTATGACATTGCGGCAATTGCGAATCTTTAATGAGGTCTGCGATTTGCGCTCCTACAGCCGTGCGGCAGAGGAAATGTCGCTGACGCAACCTGCCGTCAGCCTGCAGATTCGGCAACTGGAAGAACTGATCGGCCAGCCGCTTTTTGAATACGTCGGTAAAAAGCTCTACCTGACCGAGGCCGCTGAGGCGCTGCAGATGGCAAGCCGTGACATTTTTGGCCGGCTGGAAAACCTCGACATGCAGCTTTCAGACATGCAGGGCTCACTGCAGGGTCAACTGAAGCTTGCGATCGAGTCCAGTGCAAAGTACTTCGTTCCACACCTGTTCGCCGCTTTTAGGCGCCAGTATCCCGAAGTCATGCTCAACCTGACAGTTGTCAACCGAGCGCAGGTGATCCGTCGACTGTCCGATAACCGGGATGACCTGGTGGTGATGTCGATGGTCCCACAGGACATGAACCTGGAATTCCTGCCTTTTCTGAATAACCCGATCGTTGCGGTCGCAAGACCCGATCATCCGCTGGCACAGCTGGACAACCCTTCGTTGAAGAACCTGGAAGGTCATACGCTGGTTATCCGCGAATCGGGTTCGGGGACGCGAAAGGCGTGCGAGGAGTATTTCAAGGAGAAGCGCATCCACTTTGAACACTCGCTGGAGGTGTCCTCAGCCGAGGCGCAGCGTGAGTGTGTGGTGGCGGGATTGGGTATCGCGCTGCTGACCCGGCATGCGCTGAGCCTGGAACTGGCCACGGGCACGCTCAAAGAGTTGCCAGTGGCCGAGTTGCCTCTGTATCGGAGCTGGTGCGTGGTCCAGGCGCGAGAAAAGCGGTTGTCGCCGGTGGCTCACGCATTCCTTGCGTTCATTCGCACCGAGCGGGCGCAGATCAGCGAGCTGGTCGCGCGCTTTGATGGCCGCCTTCCGAAACGTTAGCGCTCTGCCAGAAATTGGCCGACGCGGCATCGAGGTAGTCTGAGAGCTCCTGATTCAAGCGGCGCTCTTCGGAGTAGGTTTCGATCGCACGCCGAAACGCCATGCGGCGTTGATCTTCCTGCTGACGGCGGGTTTTGGCGCTTGAGCTGCTGTGCTGCTGCGAGTCATCGTAGTGCCGAGGCATATCCTGTCTCCCATTGCGTGTGCGGGAGTACAGAGTGGCCCTGAGCCGTGACGATCAGGTGGCGCGTGGGTTACAAGTTGGTGAACGCTGAAGACCGGCCGATCGATGCATCGCCTGTGGAAACGAACTTGCTGGCGAAGATGCCTGGAAATTTACACCTTCGCCGCTCGCCTCTGCGCCTTCGCGAGCCAGCTCGTTCCCACAGAATCGATGCTGAACAGATCGCTCAATCCTCAGCGGATTTGATCGACTTCGGCGACAACCGCAGGCTGCGCAAGCTGCGCTTCACGCTTTTGAGATGGTTGACCAGACTCGGGCCGCGGGCCATGGCAACGCCCATCGCCAGTACGTCGATGACCACCAGATGGGCAATGCGCGAGGTCAGCGGGGTATAGATTTCTGTGTCCTCATGCACATCGATCGCCAGATTGACTGTCGACAATTCGGCCAGCGGTGTCTGACTCGGGCAGAGCGTAATCAAATTGGCGCCGCTCTCACGCACCAGATTGGCGGTGATCAGCAGATCCTTCGAGCGGCCCGACTGCGAGATACACACGGCGACGTCGGTTGGCTTGAGCGTCACTGCGGACATCGCCTGCATGTGCGGATCAGAGTAGGAAGCCGCCGTCAGCAACAATCGGAAGAACTTATGCTGAGCGTCGGCAGCGACTGCGCCCGATGCACCGAATCCGTAGAACTCCACGCGATGCGCTGCCGCCATCACCGTGACAGCAGCCTGCAACGCATGGGGATCGAGCTTTTCACGCACTTCCATCAGCGTGTGCAGCGTGGTGTCGAAAATCTTCAGGCTGTAGTCGGCAACCGAGTCATCTTCATGGATCGCAAACTGACCAAAACTCGCGCCTGCGGCCAGGCTCTGGGCCAGCTTGAGTTTCAGATCCTGAAAACCGGTGCAACCGATGGCGCGGCAAAACCGCACGATAGTGGGCTCGCTGATGCCGACGCTGTGGGCCAGATCGGCCATGGAGCTGTGCATCACGGCCGCCGGATCGAGCAGCACATGGTCTGCTACTTTCAGCTCCGACTTGCGTAAGAGATGGCGTGACTGGGCGATGTGCTGCAACAGATTCAAAGGACAGGACTCAATAGAAGGATGGGCCGGGCTGTAGCTTTTTTGTAGTTATACTACATGACCTGCAAACCGCACAGCTAAACGAGCTCGCCGTCGGCAAACCGATCACAGCTGAATGACAGGTCGCCTTGCAGTGTAGGACTTTTTACACGGGACTCCAGGCCTCGCCCACCCGATTACGCAACACCTCGCCCATCGCGTCGGCTTCGACAGGACGACTGATCAAATAACCTTGCACTTCATCGCAGCCATGGGATTTCAGGAAGTCCAGCTGTGTGCAGTCTTCTACGCCCTCTGCCACCACTTTGAGCTCAAGGCTATGCGCCATCGCGATGATCGCCCGGGTGATCGCTGCGTCCTCCGTGCCCTCGCTCAGGCCGCGAATGAATGACTGATCGATCTTCACGTAATCGACCGGGAAACGCTTGAGGTAACTCAGCGATGAATAGCCCGTGCCGAAGTCGTCGATCGCAAGTTTTACGCCCAGCTCACGCAGCTGTTGGAAGGTCGTGATGATGTGCTCGACGCTATCGAGCAACTGACTCTCGGTCAGCTCAAGCTCTAGGTATTCGGGCAGCAGCCCGGTTTCATCCAGCACCTGACGCACAAGGCTGACGAGCTTGCCCTGCCGCAACTGATGCACCGACAGATTGACCGACACCCGGATCGGCGCGATTCCGTCCCGCACCCACTCACACGCCTGGCGGCAAGCCTGACGCAACACGAACTCGCCGATATCGGCGATCAGTCCTGTTTCTTCCGCCAACCCGATGAATTCGCCGGGCGGCACCATACCGCGCGCAGGATGGCGCCAGCGCACCAGGGCCTCTGCTGAGTTCATTCGTCCGGAGACCAATTCCAGTTTGGGCTGATAGAACACCTCAAGCTGGCCGTCTTCAATCGCGCGGCGCAGTTGGATTTCCAGTTGCAAACGCTCGAGCGTGCGCGCCTGCAGACTTTCCGTATAGAACTGGACGTTGTTGCCGCCCAAGTGCTTGGCGTATTGCATGGCCATGTTCGCTTGACTGACCAAAGCCGCCAGGTCACGCGCCGAGTCAGGCAACAGCGCGATCCCGATCGACGCACTGATCACCAGATCATGTCCGGAAACCGTGATCGGCGAGCGCAATTTGCTGAGCAGTCGCGTGGTCAGCCGCGCCAGCGTGGTCAGATTTGCGTGACTGTCGAGGATTACCGCAAATTCATCAGCAGACAGCCGGGCGACGGTGTCGGCGCCGGCCAATTCCGCGCTCAAGCGCCGAGCGACCAAGCGCAGTAGCTGATCGGCGATGTCATGACCCAGGCTGTCATTGAGCAATTTGAAGCGATCAAGGTTGATGTGCAGCAGCGTCAGGTTCTTACCGCCCTGCCGCACGCGCTGGTTAGCCTCGCGCAGACGCTCGTTGAACAGCGCACGATTGGCCAACCCGGTGAGTTCGTCGTAATGAGTGAGGAATCGCGTGCGCTCTTCGTACTGTCGCGCCAGCTCGCGATTCAGCTCATCACTTTTCGCCTGCGCCTGTTGCAGGTGCTCGATCAGCGCAAGGTTTTGAAAACGGCGGATGAGGCCGCGCTGAATCAGCCTGTTGACCTGAATGGCCACGACGATGAGCGCCAGCAGAAGGATCAGGCCCAGCCAGCCCCAACCCCGCATCGGCACCTCTGCGCCCCAGAACAGATAGATGATCGGAGGCAGCAGACAAGGCACGGCGAAGGTCAGAAACGCCGGGATGCTCACGGCGTACGCCACACTGGCTGACAGTGTCGCCGCACCGATCAGGCCGAACACCCACGCTTGCTGAATAAAGTTTTCCACAGGCACCAGCGCCAGCGCCGCACTCGACAGCGTGAGCCCGCTGACGCAGGCGCCGGCCAGAAACATGCGCGTCCAGACCGGATGCGCCTGGCGCTGCGGCGAAGCCGCGCGAAACGCCGCCACCTGCAGCACCCGCAGACAGACCAGCGCCGACAGCCAGCCGAGCCAGACGCTGACCAGCACGTAGCGTTCCGGGCTCCAGAGCAGCCAGGCGCACAGCAGACCATTGATGAACATGAACAGAGTCGGCAGCAGCGACCCTTGATATAGAAGGCGTGTGCGCTCGACTGCAAGCTGGGTAGCGAACTGGCTGCGGATGACACGTCGTGTCGCCACAGAGTCGGCCGGGGCTTCGGAGCTGGAGATCATGGCAGTTCTTATAGTTAGGGCCTTGAGCGTCAGCGGAGCATACACAAGCCACCCAACAGACCAAACAGTCAGAAAAATAAATTGTATGGACGGTCGGATCGCGCTTTTCATCGAACAACAGATCCGCAGTCTGACACCGCATTCTGTGCGAGTGACGGTCTGACTTTGCGACCGACCGGCGTAAGAGTTTGCCCACTCCACCCCGGCACCCTAGAATGCGCCGATGCGCGATGATCTCTCCCTTCTGCTTAATTCCCTCAACGATGCCCAACGTCAGGCCGTAGCCGCCTCGCTGGGTCGTCAGTTGGTCCTGGCCGGCGCTGGTTCCGGCAAAACCCGCGTGCTTGTGCATCGTATCGCCTGGCTGATCCAGGTCGAAAATGCCTCGCCGCACTCGATCCTGTCGGTGACATTCACCAACAAGGCCGCTGCCGAGATGCGCCACCGCATCGAGCAGTTAATGGGTATCAACCCGGCCGGAATGTGGGTCGGCACCTTCCACGGTCTGGCGCATCGCCTGTTGCGCGCGCACTGGCAGGAAGCGGGACTGAGTCAGAGCTTCCAGATCCTCGACAGCGATGATCAGCAACGTCTGGTCAAACGCGTGATCCGCGAGCTGGGTCTGGATGAACAGCGCTGGCCTGCGCGTCAGGCGCAGTGGTTCATCAACGGCCAGAAGGACGAAGGGCTTCGCCCGCAACACATTCAGGCCAGTGGCGACCTGTTCCTGGCAACCATGCGCAGCATTTACGAAGCCTATGAAGCGGCCTGCCAGCGCGCCGGCGTCATTGACTTCTCCGAACTGCTGCTGCGCGCTCTCGACTTGTGGCGGGACCATCCAGGCCTGCTTCAACACTATCAGCGGCGTTTCCGCCATGTGCTGGTGGACGAATTCCAGGACACCAACGCCGTGCAGTACGCCTGGCTGCGTCTGCTGGCCAAGGGCGGCGACAGCCTGATGGTGGTGGGCGATGACGATCAGTCGATTTACGGCTGGCGCGGCGCCAAGATCGAGAACATTCATCAGTATTCCGATGACTTCCCGGACACCGAGGTCATCCGTCTTGAGCAGAACTACCGCTCCACGGCGAGCATTCTCAAAGCGGCCAACGGCCTGATCGTCAATAACAGCGGCCGTTTGGGCAAAGAGCTGTGGACCGATGTCGGCGACGGCGAGTTGATCAGCCTGTACGCGGCCTTCAACGAGCACGACGAAGCGCGTTATGTGGTTGAAACCATCGAAAGCGCCATCAAGACAGGCCTGTCGCGCAGCGATATCGCGATTCTCTATCGGTCCAACGCCCAGTCGCGGGTTCTGGAAGAGGCCTTGCTGCGTGAGCGGATTCCGTACCGCATCTATGGCGGTCAGCGATTCTTCGAACGCGCCGAAATCAAGAACGCCATGGCTTATCTGCGCCTGCTCGACGGTCGCGGCAACGATTCCGCGCTTGAGCGGGTCATCAATGTGCCACCCCGTGGTATCGGCGAGAAGACCGTCGAGGCAATACGCGAGCATGCCCGCCACGCCGATGTCTCGATGTGGGAAGCCATGCGTCAGCTGGTTGCAAACAAAGGTCTCACCGGACGTGCTGCCAGTGCGCTGGGCGCGTTCATCGAGCTGATCGAAAACCTTTCTGCCAAAGTCATGGAGATGCCGCTGCACTTGATGACTCAGACCGTCATCGAGCAATCCGGGTTGATCACGTATCACCAGGAAGAAAAGGGTGAGAAAGGCCAGGCACGGGTGGAAAACCTTGAAGAACTGGTCAGCGCCGCCCGCGCCTTCGAGAACAGCGAAGAAGAGGAAGACCTGACGCCATTGGCCGCGTTCCTCGGCCACGCGTCGCTTGAAGCAGGCGACACGCAGGCGGACGAGCACGAAGACAGCATTCAGCTGATGACGCTGCACAGCGCCAAAGGTCTTGAGTTCCCCTACGTGTTCCTCGTAGGCATGGAAGAAGGCCTTTTCCCGCACAAGATGAGCCTGGAAGAACCGGGTCGTCTTGAGGAAGAGCGACGCCTGGCGTACGTCGGCATTACACGCGCGATGCAGCATCTGGTCCTGACCTACGCCGAAACCCGGCGCCTGTACGGCAGCGAGACCTACAACAAGGTTTCACGATTCGTACGTGAGGTCCCACCGAATCTGATTCAGGAAGTGCGTCTCTCCAACAGCGTGACGCGTCCTTTCGGTGGCTCCAAAACGATGGCGCCAAGCCGCTTGTTCGACGGTGAAGGTATCCCGCAAAGCCAGTTTTCGCTGGGCCAGCGCGTGCAACATGCGGTCTTTGGCGAGGGCGTGATCCTCAATTTCGAGGGCTCAGGTGCACAGGCTCGGGTTCAGGTGAATTTTGCCGAAGGCAGCAAATGGCTGATGCTGGGCTACGCAAAGTTGGAACCCGTCTGATCCTGCCCAGTATGTTGCAGGTGTGAGCTGACTGTCTTACCGCCCCTGTCGATCACCGTCGCAACACCTGACGCCTTCCCGGCTAAAGCCGGTCCTACGAAAGCTCCCAGCGTTTGTAGGACCGGCTTCAGCCGGGAAGAAAAGCTTTCAGCGTCTGGAGGGCCGGATTCAGCCGGACAGGGAAAGCTCGCGGCGTCTGTAGGATTAGCTTTTAGCCGGGAAGAGGCCGCGCATACGGTGGAGAACCAATGGCCTTAAACCCCTGCGCTCTTGCATTCCTACATCGGGCCCCCATCTTTCCTACAGAACTTTCTCCATCGCCCCACAACCCAAGTAGTACGGGCGCTGTTGAGATCCACGCAAAAGCCAGAAACATATGGCTGCTGGTCAGACACATTTGTCCTGTGCAACATGGCGCGCGTGCAATCCACAAACGGGAATTCCCAATATGCAACGTTTTCTAAGCATCGCTTTGGCGCTGGTCATCGGTCTCACCATGAGCCTGGATGCCAACGCCGCGCGTTTCGGTGGTGGCAAGAGCATGGGCTCGGCGCCAAGTCACCAGGCGCGCCAGACAGCTCCTTCTGCTCCTGCCGCTGCACCTAATGCCGCCGGTCGTCCTGCGCCTGCTGCAGGCGGTGCTTCCAAGTGGCTGGGCCCACTGGCCGGTATCGCCGCCGGTGGCCTGCTGGCCTCCATGTTCATGGGCGGTGGTTTCCAGGGCATGCAATTCTTCGACATCCTGATCATGGCGGTCATCGCATTCGTGATCTTCCGCTTCATCGCGGCACGTCGACGCAAGCAACAGCCGCACATGGCACCCGCTGGCGCGCCTTACCAGCGTGAAACGTTCGAGCAGCCGGCTCAGAACACTTCGATCTTCGGTGGTGCTGCGCCTGCTGCGGCAGCTCGCCCTGTGATCAATGCGCCAGCCTGGTTCAACGAAGAACGCTTCCTTGAAGCCGCTCGCACGCACTTCCAGTCGCTGCAGCAGCACTGGGATGCTAACGAGATGGACAAGATCGCCGAGTTCGTGACCCCGCAGATGCTGCAATTCCTGAAAAAGGAACGTGCGGATCTGGGCGACGGCTTCCAGTCGACCTACATCGACAACCTGACCGTGCAGCTGGACGGCCTGGATGATCGCGCCGACAAGACCATCGCGACCCTGACGTTCTCGGGTGTCTCCAAAACGTCCCGCTTCGACCAGGGCGAAGTGTTCAGCGAGAGCTGGAACATGGAACGCGCACCGGGCGAAAACCAGCCTTGGCTGGTTGCCGGTATCCGCCAGAACGGCTGAAACGCTTTGCGGCATGGTTAATCCAGAACCCCGACACTGTTCGGGGTTTTGTTTTTCTGAGCCCGCGGTTAATTTGGCGATGCCTTTGAGCTACTGTATAACCCGCGTAAATCGTTAGAGGATCCACGTCGTGGAAGAAGTCATCGAACAACTCCGTGAAGCCAATGAGCCAGTTCCCGTCCCGCTGGAGCTGCCGGACGAAGATCAGCTCGTCGAAATCGAAGAGCAGCTGTTCATCAACATCCCCTTTGTCTTCAAAGAATTTCTGCTGACCGTCAGCGACGTGGTGTACGGCAGCCTGGAGCCGGTGACCGTCACCGACCCGCAATCGCACACCTATCTGCCGGATGTGGCGGCGAACGCCTGGGACATCGGCGTTCCGCGCGAGCTGATCCCGATCTGTCAGGACGGTGAAGATTACTATTGCGTCGAGGAGGACGGCACGGTCGTGCTGTGGTCGGGCGAGGAAGAAATCGTCACCGAAGAGAGCTGGGAATCGGTCTGGCACTGGGCGCGAGACGTCTGGCTCGAAAGCTGAAACCGTCCCGCAGCAGCTAAGCCTTCGGAGCTTAACGCTCTGAAGGCTCCTGATGATTACCCAGTGTTTCCAGCAGCGCGATCTGCATGCGCGTATGCACCCGGATGAACCAGCGCCACAACACGGCCGCCACCACCCCCGCCACCGCGACGATCAACAGCAGCCACTCACTGGTGGGCAGCATGCTCGCCGACAGCAAAGCGATCAGCAGGAAGATCACCAGCAACGACACCAATGGGATGACCTCCGCAATCACACGCCTGACCCGCGCGGTATGCCGCCCGGCCATTTCGGGCTTCACGCCCATCTCCGCCAGCAGCATCGACAGCGCCTTGAGCTTGCGATACGCCGCGATCAGAAACGGCAACGACAGCAACAACGACGCACCCCAGATCCAGGCTTTCTGCTGTCCGACTTCGGTGACCCACTCGCTGAAATACTCGCCGATGCGCTCGGCGAAAAATGCCCCGCAGAAGAAGATCGCCACGACAAGTGCCAGATTCACGCCGACTTGCAGCAGGATTTTACGGATCATCGAAGCCAGCAGCGCGCCCTCGCCCTGTGGCTGGATGCTGCGCAGCCACTCTCCGTACATGCCGAAAACCCGGGCGACTCTCGTCGGCACGATACTGCCCAGTTTGTGGGAAAGCGGATCAGCGGACCGGATCAGATAAGGCGTGAGCAAGGTTGTGATCGCCGATACTGCAACCGCCACCGGATACAGGAAATCGCTGGTGACCTGAAGTGTCATTCCCAGGGCCGCGATGATGAACGAGAACTCGCCGATCTGTGACAGCCCCATTCCCACGCGCAGTGAAGTTTTGCCGTCGTTACCGGCGATAAATGCGCCGAGCCCGCAGGACAGCATCTTGCCCAACACCACCGCCACCGTGATGACTGCGATCGGCCAGGCGTAATCGAGCAGGATCTGCGGATCGATCAGCAAACCGATGGCAACGAAGAAGATCGCGCTGAACATGTCCCGAATCGGCTCGACCAAATGCTCGATTTTTGCCAGTTGTCTGGATTCGGCCATGATGGCGCCGATCAGGAACGCCCCGAGCACCATGCTGTATTCAAGCTTGACCACGAGCAGGCAGAAACCGAAACACAGTCCCAGCACCGTGACCAATAGCATTTCGTTGCTGTCGAACTTCGCCACATACGCCAAGAGTCGCGGCACCACCAGAATGCCGATGACCAGCGCCACAATCATGAACAGCGAGAGCTTGCCGACGGTGGAGAACACCTCGCCCGAGCTGACCGTACCGCTGACCGCGATGCCTGACAGCAACGCAATGATGCCGATACCCAGAATGTCCTCGACGATCAGCACACCAAAGATCAGCTGTGCGAAACGCTGGTTCTTCATCTTCAGATCATTGAGTGCCTTGACGATGATCGTGGTCGAGGAAATGGCGAGGATCGCACCCAGAAACAGTGAATCCATGGTGTTCCACGCGAAAAACTGGCCGATTTCATAGCCGATCCAGATCATCAGCATGATTTCGAGGAAAGCGGCAATGAAGGCCGTCGCACCGACCTTGAACAGCTTGCGCAGACTGAACTCCAGTCCGAGACAGAACATCAGGAAAATCACACCGAGTTCGGCAAGGGTCTTGATGGTGTCTTCATCATGAATCAGGCCGAACGGCGGGGTATGCGGCCCAATGATGAAGCCGGCGACGATGTAACCGAGTACAACGGGCTGCTTGAGCCGATGAAAGACGACTGTCACCACGCCTGCGACCAGCATGATGACTGCCAGATCCTGAATGAAACTGATGGCATGCATGGGCGCGGGCTCCTTGTGACGACAGCGAAAATGCGCGCTTCTGCCTGAAAGATCGATGATGGCTGTACGAAATATCATCAGCGAAGCCAGAAATTTCCGGAAGAAGCGCAGGAATTACCCAATCCAAGGGTTTTCGCAGGTTAACACCGCACAAAAGCGGATAAAGCCGGTGCAATATATGGAAACAGATAGGCGAGTGCGTGACGGCGAACCCGCTGCCGGCGTCCCGATATCGTCGGTTTTAAAGCCGATCTGCATCCGAGCACCTACACAAGGTGCCAAATTGACTCAAATGACCGTGAGCATGCTATGGAACCCGGAAACGCCCAGCTGTCGATGACTGTATTGATGACCCCGGACATGGCCAACTTCTCTGGCAACGTGCACGGCGGCACACTCTTGAAGTACCTGGACGAGGTTGCGTACGCATGCGCGAGCCGATACGCCGGTCGCTACGTCGTTACCCTGTCCGTGGATCAGGTGATTTTTCGTGAGCCGATCCATGTAGGTGAGCTGGTGACCTTCCTGGCCTCGGTGAACTACACCGGCAACACATCCATGGAAGTGGGCATCAAGGTTGTGACCGAGAACATCCGCGAGCGCTCTGTTCGTCACACCAACAGCTGCTTCTTCACGATGGTTGCCGTGGACGACCAACGCAAACCGGCCAGCGTGCCGCCCCTGACTCCCGCCACGAGCGAAGACAAGCGTCGCTATGTCCAGGCGCAGCAGCGTCGTCAGATTCGTCAAGAACTGGAAAAGCGGTATCGCGAAATCAGAGAAGACGGCGTTTGATCGTCAGACTTAAGTCCAAAGCGAGCTCGCTGTAAGAACGCGGCGTGCCCGGTGATCTGCCGGGCAGCCGTAGCGGAACGTTGTGTGCTCAGTCGAGCGTGCCGCAGGTGCCCCGTCGATCGCTGGACACGCCACGTTTTTGCACACTCAGTTACAGGCGAGTCGCCTCAAACTTCACTCGCGGATGCGCGATACGATCCTGCGCCCTGATCAGCTCAAGCTCGTAACTGCCGCACGCCTGGGTTTCCAGCAGCACCTCATGCACTGCAGACGCGGTGTACTCGAAGGCAGTGCGCAGGTCGTCTCCCAACAGCACCCTGGACAGAAACAGCCCTGACGTCAGATCGCCCACGCCCACCGGCTGGCGTGGAAACGCAAGCAGCGGACGGCGCAGATGCCAGCTCTCGTGCTGCGTGACCAAAAGCATCTCGAAACCATCGGCAGGTTTGCCAGGGTAATCCAGATGTTTCACCACGATCGCCCTCGGGCCTCTGGCCAGCAACGCACGCGCCATGCTCAGGCAGTCGAGCAGGGAGCTCGGCTTGCGACCTGAAAAACTGTCCAGTTCCAACTGGTTGGGGCAGAGAAAATCGGCGACCGCAGCGGCCTCGTCGAGCAGAAAATCGCTGACCTCCTGCGGCACGATGCAGCCTTTCTCCGGGTGTCCCATGACGGGATCGCACAAGTACAGCGCGCGAGGATTGGCGCGCTTGATCTGGGCAACGGCGTCGAGAATAGCCCGTCCCTGCGCCGCGCTGCCCAGGTAACCGGAGAGCACGGCGTCGCAGTTGCCCAACTCACCGATCGCGGCAATGCCTTCGACCAGCGCAGGAATCTGCTGCGGCGCCAACACTTCGCCTGCCCAATGACCATACTGAGTGTGGTTGGAGAACTGAACGGTATTCAGCGGCCAGACATTGATGCCGATACGCTGCATAGGGAACACCGCAGCGCTGTTGCCGGCGTGGCCAAACACTACGTGGGACTGGATGGCGAGAAGATGAGGCGAGCGTTTCATGACAGGTTCCTGAGGCCGGGAAAGCACAGTAGTAGCGATGCCGGACGAAGTGAAGCGAAATTAAGCTTTCGGAGTATGGCTGTCGATCACCCGACGCAGTTAAGCTGAACACCTTCTGTTGGAGCTCTCTTGCATGCTGACCCTGGGCAACATTTTCGTCCTGATGCTGCTGGCCACCGCCGGCGCTTGGCTGTGGCATTCCCACGGTCTGCGTGAGCGTGCACTTGAACGCGTCAAACAACATTGTGCCAAGCTGGACATCGAGTTACTGGACGGCAACGTCGCGCTGCGGCGTATCACGTTCAAACGTGACAACGACGGCCGCAAGCGTCTGGCGCGGGTGTATAACTTTGAGTTCACGGTAACCGGCGAACAGCGTCATCCGGGCTCGATCACGATGTTCGGCGCACACACGGCGCAGATCGAACTGGCGCCCTACCCCTTCGAGATCAAGAATCCGAAGCCGACGGCCGAGATCATCCAGCTCAGTGAGTGGCGCCAGGAACACAACAAATGGAAGCAATAACGCGCTGTGGATAAGCCGCGCTAGGCCAGACAGGCCGCGAGCTGCGCGGTAAGTTGCGCAGCATCGTGAGGTTCGCTGCAGATGAGTTCAAGACGCGAATCCTTGCGCCACTCAGTCGTACGCCAGGCCCATTCCTCCCCTTCCAGCGCATTCCTTGACCGCCAGCCCGACGTACTGTGAATCACCAGCTTGGCGCGGCGCCATTGAAGGCCTTGCAGCCAGGTTTCGACCTTTGCTGCGTCGAACACCCTGTCCGGATGCCAGCGCCAGCCGATGCTCCAGCCCTCGGCCTGATGCTGACTCAAGCAGATCGGCTGCATCGGATCGGACCAGTCCGCAGGCAGTTGCGCCAAGGTTTTCGGTGCGACGAAGTTATCCACACCCTCATTGGCCCGCGAGTTGATGCCTGGCAGTCGTTCAAGGGGCAGCAACGCCTGCTCGGTCCAGTGCAGCTGTCGAGACGGTAAGGCGTCGATGATCGTCTTGCGCTGAACAGGCGCGAGTCCCGCCGACTTATTCAGCACGAGCAACCCTGCGTCGCTCAGCGCCTCCTGCTGGGATCGTGGCAATGGCTTGCCGCTCGCCAGCGCCTGAGCGTCCAGCACCACTACGCTGGGCTGAATTGCCAGCACGCCGACCCACGGCGCTTCCCGCAGCTGCGCCATCAGTTGAACCGGATGGCCCAGCCCGGAAGGCTCGATGAACAGACGATCCGGCCGGGCTTTGCGCAAAAGGCGACCCAAGCCGATCTGGAAGGGTGCGCCATTGACGCAACACAGACACCCGCCAGCCACTTCGCCAAGTGCGATACCATCCTGCGCGGTGGTCAACAGCGCAGCGTCGAGCCCGATCTGGCCGAATTCATTGATGAGGATTGCCCAGCGCTCGCCAGCAGGCTTTTGCGCCAGCAGTTGTCTGATCAGACTGGTCTTGCCTGCACCCAAAGGGCCAGCAATGACATGTGTGGGAATGTTCTGCAGCATGTCCGGCCATTGTTGAACGTCGCTCACGAAACCGAGCGAAGACGGAGGTAAAAATGCGAGCAAACTGGCTGCCCGTGCGGCTGACATTGGTGGTATTGGCAGCCGTTTCAGTTCAGGCGCACTCCGAGTCGTGCGTCGTGCACAGTCAGGGCGAGCGACTGGACGTCAAGGTGTGTCAGGAGAACCTGACCATTCCGGCGGACCTGTTCCACGATGGCTTCTGCAAACCGCAGCTCAAGGATCAGGAAGTCGAAGTCACTTACATGCAGCAATGCCCGACCGGCTCATTCGGCCAGTGCAGCAACGCGCAAGTCGCCAATATGCCTTATCGGCAGAACATTCACTATTACGGCGTAGCGAGCGACGCTGCTTTCCTCAAGCCGTTTTGCGAGCAACAGAGCAAGGGCGTGTGGAAAGAACAGTAACTATCGCTTGCCACACGACCCACCGCAGCCGTCGGCGTCAGGCCACCTCGCCATACCAGTCACCGAACGGATCGGCGAACTCACTCCAGCCCTCGACGCCCCTGCTCATTTCCGCGTCGGTCAGCAGGCAGTCATCCAGCGACGCTTTAAGCAGACCAAAATCGATGTGCTGACCAATGAAGACCAGCTCCTGACGACAGTCTCCGGTTTGAGCGGTCCAGCTTCGCATGATCACTTGCGTGCTTTCGTCGTCCTGCGGCCACTGCGCCCTGGGCACGAAACGCCACCAGCGCCCGGCAAATCCGTGACGCATCAGCCCTCCCGCCTGTGACCAGCTGCCAGCGTCCTGATGCTTGCTCGCCAGCCAGAAGAACCCCTTGGAGCGCAACAGCCTGCCGTTGGTCCACGGCTGGTTGATGAAGTCGAAAAAGCGCTGTGGATGGAAAGGTCGACGTGCGCGATAGGCCGTTGATACAATGCCGTACTCCTGAGTTTCCGGCGTGTGTTCACCACGCAGTTCCCGCAGCCATCCTGGCGCTTGTGCCGCGCGCTCGAAGTCGAACAGCCCGGTGTCGAGGATTCTGCCCAGCGGCACGGCACCCATGACCATCGGCAGAATGTGCGCCTGACTGTTGAGGCGCTTGAGGATTGCCATCAACTCTTGCCGATCGGCGGCGCTGATCAGGTCGATCTTGCTGACCAGAATCACATCCGCGAACTCGACCTGCTCAATCAATAGATCAGTGATGGAACGTTCATCTTCTTCGCCCAATGTTTCGCCGCGCGTCGCCAAGCCTTCCGCAGCCTGATAGTCCTGAAGGAAATTCAACCCATCAACAACGGTCACCATGGTGTCGAGCCGAGCGACGTCCGCCAGACTGCGTCCCTCCTCGTCTCGAAAAGTGAAGGTCTCGGCCACGGGCAGCGGTTCGGAAATCCCGGTCGATTCAATCAGCAGGTAGTCGAAACGGCCGTCACGCGCCAACCGGCTCACTTCTTCCAGCAAGTCTTCACGCAGGGTGCAGCAGATGCAGCCGTTGCTCATTTCCACGAGCTTTTCTTCGGCCCGGTTCAAGCTGACATCGCGCTGCACCTCGCTGCCGTCGATATTGATTTCGCTCATGTCATTGACGATGACAGCGACGCGCAAATTTTCACGGTTGCGCAGCACATAGTTCAGCAGCGTACTTTTGCCGGCACCCAGGAAGCCGGACAGCACGGTTACAGGAAGGCGATTCATGGGCATCTCATCAGATAGCAGGTTGGGACGCTTTTTACGTTATAGTATAACAATACAAACGTGCTAATACTTTTTTGAGTTGATGCGATGCTCAGGGTTTCAGGTGTTGTGGCGGGAATGATGGCGGCATTGACCGTGCTCTCAGGCACGCAGGTTTCAGCCGCAGTGCCATCGGCTCGGCTCGATCAGGCGCTGTGCACTCGCACGGCAACGCTGCTGGCGTGTGCCGATGCCTACGACAACAGCTACAGCGTGGCGATGTCGGGAGAAACGATGTTTTTGCGCGGTTATGAAGGCGAAGCCAAGCGCCGCTGGGCGCAGACCAACAGCCGCTATGGCTCGATGACGTTTTTCACCGGGCTCGCCTCGGATGGCGAAGTCTGGGTCGGATACACCCTGAAGGTCGGCTGGACCACAGTCAGCCGAGTCTCAAGCTCCAGCGGCAGCCGGAGCAAGATCACTTGCAGTCGCGTGACGGGCTGTCGCTGAACACCAGCCCAATTCGAAGCGTGGCCGTACGCTGATCAGACGATGGCTTGCTCAGCGGCCTTTTGTTCCTGGCGCCAGGCGATGAAGGACCCCGCCGGAGGATTGCGCTCGAAATACGTCTTCATGCCCTCGAACAAGCCGTCGGCAACGGCCTGCTGATGCCGTGCGGTGACCAGTCGCTGGCTGTCCCGGCTGTTGGAGATGAATCCGGTTTCAACCAGGATGGACGGAACATCCGGTGATTTCAGCACGGCAAATCCGGCCTGTTCCACGCGTTTCTGGTGCAGCGTGGTGACGCCTTCCAGACTGCCGAGCACGGTGTGTCCCAGTTGCAGGCTGGCAGCAATAGTGGCGTTCATCGACATGTCGAGGATGACCCCCGCCAGCATCGGGTCTTTGTCTTTCAGGTTCAACAGGCTGTTCGCCCCGATGAGGTCCGCGCCGTTCTCACGCTGCGCCATGAATCGCGCCGTCGCCGAGGTGGCGCCATTCTCGGACAACGCGAATACAGAAGCACCCGACGCCGTGAGCCGAGGTGCAGCGTCCGCATGCACGGAGATGAACATGTCGGCGTTATATTTGCGGGCGATGTCCACGCGTTTGCGCAGCGGCACGAAGAAGTCATCATTGCGCACCAGCCGCACATCAAAGCCCTTTTCGCGCTTCAATCGCTTGGCCAGCAGTTGCGCGATAGACAGCACGACGTCTTTCTCACGCTCGCCTTTTGAGCCCACGGCACCAGGATCTTTTCCGCCGTGACCCGCATCGACCACCACCATGATGTCGCGCTTGGGGTGCTGTTTGTCGACGACGGGAGCAGATGGCTGCTTGACCAGCGGCGCGGCAGCCGCAAGTTGAACGGGCGAATGAGCGGCCGCGTCACTTCCAAGATCCAATACTAGACGGTTGCCCTGCGCGCCTTCTGGCCCCAACAGAAAACTATTGAGCTGCACCGGCGACTGCAGGTCCAGGACGATGCGCGTGTCACCCTGACCAAAATGGCCCGAGCGAATCGCTTTGATGGGGGTGTTCTCCAGTGCCAGCTGACTGAAGTTGCCTTCAAGCCGTGCGCCACTGACGTCGATGATGATCCGCTCGGGCGCGCTGAGGGTGAAGGTCTTGTACTGCACAGGACCGCTCAGGTCGAAGACCAGCCGCAGTTTGCTATCGGAGCGCCAGAGTCGTGCGCTGCGAATCTGCGTTGCGTTGACTGAAAACGGGAGCGCACAAGCAACGCTGGCTAAGAGCATGTTGAGCAGCATTTGACGTCGATGCATGACACATTCCAGACAAAGTGAGCATCAGGCTCGAATAAGCAGGTCATTATTAGTAATAATATAACATGCCGAGACAAGGCCAAAGATGAAGCTTTTTACAGAAATGGGGCCTGTTTTAGCCGATCAAACAATGAGTAACGGGTAAAACATCAGATAAAACAACAAGATGTTCCACGTGGAACACGGCCGGGATAGAAGCTAAGACGCCCCGGCTGGCGGGGCGCAGATCGGTGTGAATAATTAGGTGCGAGGTTTGACAGTGCCGCAGTTTTGCCCCAGCCAGACGGCCTTGGTATCCATGCTGCCATTCTGCTGTTGACCCGTAGCGTTGAAAGAGCCAACGACGTGGGTGTTAAACGCGCGATCACTCAAGAACTGCGCAGTGCCCGTACCCTGAGCACGTGGGCAGCTGAATTTGAATTTCCAGGTCGGGCCATTCTTGTCGGTGATCTGCTGCGTGCAGCCGGTCTTGGGATCTGTCAGGGGAATCTGCTCATTTTTCACCTGCTCAGGAGTCAAGCAAACGCGAACGCCTTGCCCACCGAGCGTAATCCCTTGTTTTGCCAGCATTTGTTCCATAGCCGCTCGTTGTTGCGGCGCCATCATTTGCAGCTGAGCGAGCATGACCTGCATGTCGGGCATCTGTTGCCCATCGACCTGCATGTTGCTCGAGGTCAGCTCCCACAGTCCCGGCTGCAGCACCTGCGCTTGAGCGAACGGCGCAGCCAGACATACCATCAACGCCAATACGCGCTTTTTCATGAATCGGATTCCTTTTTGCTCTGAGGCAGTTTCAACGCGGCCCATTGGAGCCGTCGGACGATGAGCTTTAGACGACGAATCGGATAACCAGTTGCAGCACCAAGAAAATAGCGACAATCCCCGCGCACTGTGGTCTGTTAAACACCAATACGCCATAAGCTCAAGGTTGCGCATGGATTATCACAGCCCGTATTTCTTTGGCTATTTGATTGGCTTCACTCACCTTCTGGGCATCGTAGCAGCGATACACGCCCTATTGACGGTGCGCACCGCTCAAGGATCGATCGCTTGGGCAATGCCGCTGATATTCATCCCCTACATCACGCTTATTCCGTATCTGGTTTTTGGCCGCAGCACATTCGATGCGTACATCAAGGCGCGTCGTCAGGCGAACAACGAGATGCGCAACGCCATTGTCGACTTCAACTGGAAACCCTGGATCGAGGAAGCGGTGGCCGCCAGACGCTCGGACGCCTATGCCTCCTTGCGCGCGATGCCCAAGTTGGGGCGCATGCCGTGCCTGGCCAACAATGAAGTGAAACTGTTGATCAACGGTGAAGCGACCTTCGCCGCGATTTTCGACGCTATCCGTGCCGCTAAACGAGCGGTGTTCGTACAGTTTTTCATCATTCATGACGATGACCTCGGACGTCGTTTGCAAACCGTGTTGCTGGAAAAGGCTGCAGAAGGCGTTGAAATCTTCGTGCTATATGACCGGATCGGCAGTCATGCGCTGCCGGCAAAGTATGTGGAAAAACTTCGCGCCGGCGGTGTCCAGATCAAAGCCTTTGCCACACGCGGCGGGTGGCTCAATCGATTCCAGATCAACTTCCGCAACCACCGCAAGATTGTCGTGGTGGACGGAGTGAAGGGCTTCGTGGGCGGGCATAACGTGGGCGACGAGTATCTGGGCCTCAAGCCGCCGCTGGCGCCTTGGCGTGACACCCACGTGGCGGTCGTCGGTCCGGTGGTGGCATGTCTGCAAGAGTCGTTCGCCGAAGACTGGTTCTGGGCAACCCGCCAGTTGCCGCCGCTGATACTGCCGGACAGCTATCCGGAGGATGGCGTGCTGTGCCAGTTCCTTGCAACCGGGCCGGCGGACGCGCAGGAAACCTGTTCACTGTTCTTTGTCGAGGCGATTCATGCCGCCACGGAGCGCGTGTGGATCACCACGCCGTATTTCATTCCAGACGAGGCCGTGTCAGCGGCATTGCGCCTGGCAGTGCTCAGAGGCGTCGATGTGCGCCTGTTGCTGCCCTCGCGCCCCGATCATTACACCGTGTACGCCGCTTCCAGCCTGTTCGCCTTCGAAGCCGTGCGAGCAGGTGTGCGGATGTTTCGTTATCAACCAGGATTCCTGCATCAGAAAGTAGTGCTGGTAGACAACGCGATCTCGGCGATCGGCAGCGCCAACCTGGACAATCGTTCATTCCGGCTGAATTTCGAGCTGATGCTGCTGACGGTCGATGAAGATTTCGCCCGCGAGGTAGAGGCGATGCTCAGCGATGACTTCGCCCAAGCGCACGAAATCTCGATCGAGGAAAGCAAGGAGACTCACCATCTGCAGCAATTGGGGATGCGCGTGGCACGCTTGATATCGCCGATTCTCTGATGGCTTGAGGGGTCAGCGGCAGGAGCGCTTCCCGCGTTGCCGGAGCACAGCCGAACCGTTTCGGTCGACTGTGCATCCCCTCACGACTGAAGCTGACTGCCGCTTGAACTCATGGCCGACGTATCAGGCGTAAAGATCGTCTCGCGTCCAGGGCAGGTCATGGCCGCCATCGGCGCGCGGTTTGACTGCAAGAATCTGGTGCAGATTGATCCAGCCCTTGGAGAACGCGTAAGCACACCCGGCCAGGTACAGGCGGAAAATCCGCAGCGCCTGCTCAGGCACCATCGCCGCAGCGACATCGAGCTTTTCTTCCAGCCGCATGCTCCAGTGATCGAGCGTCCTGGCGTAATGCAAACGCAGGCTTTCCACGTCCACCACCTCCAGTCCTGCTTCACTGATGAAACCGGTGATCATCGACAGATGAGGCAATTCACCGTTAGGGAAAACGTAGCGATCAATGAAATCCCCTGCGCCGCGCCCGACAGGACGACCATCCGTGTGCTTGGCCGTGATGCCATGGTTCATCACCAGGCCGCCCTCCTTCACTGCGTCGAACAGGCACTTGGCGTACAGGTCGAGGTTGGCGTGGCCCACGTGCTCGAACATACCGACACTGACGACTTTGTCGAACCGGCCATCCTTGGGCAAATCGCGATAGTCGAGCAGTTGCAGTTCAACCTGACCTTCCAGACCTTCGGCCTTGACCCGCTCCTGCGCCAGCGCCAGTTGCTCGCGGCTCAAGGTGATGCCGAACGCTTTGACGCCGTATTCACGCGCCGCAAAGCGCGCAAGACCGCCCCAGCCACAGCCGACGTCCAGCAGATATTCGCCCGGCTTCAAACGCAGCTTGCGGCACAGATGATGAAATTTATCCTGTTGCGCCTGCTCAAGCGTCTCGTTGCCGGTCTTGAAGTAGGCGCAGGAATAGACCATCTCCTTGTCCAGCCATAGCTGGTAGAAATCGTTGGAAAGGTCGTAGTGGTAGGAGATGGACTTGGCGTCGGTTTCTTTGTCGTGCTCGGTCCGGACCGGCGCGACGTCGTCGTCCTCGTCCACCAGCGCGGCAGTCAACTCGTCGCAGACCCGCATGACTTCGCTGATCGAGCCTTCGAGCTCAAGCCGCCCTTCAACGAACGCGCTGCCCAGAAGGTCCAGGCTTGGGTGAGTGAAATCGGACACCAGCGAGGGATCCTTGACGACAATCGTGACGCTGGGGTCGGCCCCCAATTCGACTTCGTTGCCATCCCAAAGCTTGAGCCGCAGTGGTAGATGAAGCTTCTGTAACGCCGGTGGAAGTTGCGCGAGCATTGAGAAATCCCCCTGATCCAGAAACACGGAAAAGGGTAGTCCAAAACCGGCTCCAGAGTAGGAACCGTCAGGCAATCGGCTTACTGCAAATGAAGATCACGAATCTGAAACGGGTACTGCGCTGCTCCCCGGAATTCGAGCCAATTTGAAGCCTGCGATGGAGCACCCTCTTCATGACTGAATCTTAATTTGTTACAGAGTCCTTCAAAGCTCAAGCGAATTTTTATACTTAGCCGGCACCTCTAACCCGCCGCTCTCAGCGTAAGCGCCGGGTTTCAAGGCTTACGAGGGATTGTGAAATTTTCCGATGGGCTCATGGAAACGCAACAAACGGCCGGCATTGCCCAGAACGAGCAGCGTGCTGAGGTTATGCAGCACAGCCGCAATCATGGCGCCGGCAGCACCCAGAACGCCGAATGCAGCCAAGGCGACGATGGCGAGCGTCCAGCCCAGGCCGATGATGACGTTGACCTGCAGCGTCTGCCGACACTGACGGCTCAGGCGGACGCACGTACCGAGGCGACGCAGGTCGCTGCCGATCAGCACGATATCGGCGGACGCCAGCGCGATATCGGCACCGCCTGCGCCCATGGCCACGCCAACGACCCCGGCCTTCAAGGCGAGGGAGTCGTTAATGCCGTCACCGACCACCATCGGCCGAAAACCGCTTTTGATCTCACCCATGACGCGGTTGAGTTTGTCTTCAGGCAGCGCCTGAGCATGGATATCACCGATACCGACCTCGCGGCCGAGGCTGTCGGCGACGCTCTGGCGGTCGCCGGTCAGCAGCAATTGACGTCCCATGCCCAGCTCACGCAGCTCGCTCAAGGCCTGACGAGCTTCGGGCTTGAGGCTGTCAGCCAACAGCAACCACGCCTGGAACACGCCGTTGACCGCAAGGCCTGCAATCGGACCGTCGTGGCTGGGCACTGGCGAGGTGACGATACCCAACTGTGCGAACAGCTCGGGCCGCCCCAGCGCCGCCTCGCCACGCGGGGTCCGCGCTACGACACCCAGCCCCTGCCGCTCGCGAATGTCTTCAAGCGCCAGTAACCGATCCTTCTCGACCAACCCGGCAAGCGCCCGGCTGACGGGATGGCTGCTTGCCGATCCGAGGCTCGCTGCCAGCGCGGTCAGATCGTCATCGGCGCCCTCCTCGGCCTGAACCGATTGCAGGCGCAAGCTGCCGTAGGTCAGCGTGCCGGTCTTGTCGACCACCAATGACGTGAGGTCGGCCAGTTCTTCGAGAAACGCCGAGCTGCGTATCAGAATGCCGTGTCGCGCGGCCACTGCAATGCCGGCAATCGCCGTGGCGGGCGCCGACAGCACCAGCGCGCACGGGCACGCCGCCACCAGCACCGCCAGCATCGCTTGCGCATTATTGGTGATGAACCAGGTGACAGCCGCGATGAGCAAAACCAACACCATGTAACTGCCTGCATAGCGCTCCAGCAGCCGGGTGATCGGTGGCTTCGAGCGCTCGGCGCTCTGCATCAGCGCAATGACCTTGCCCAGCGTGGACTCATTGCCGATGCGCGTCACTTCGATCCGCAGCAGACCATCGAGGTTGATCGCTCCGCCGAACACCTCGATCCCCGCGCGCGCCTCCAGCGGCACCGACTCGCCAGTGATAGGCGCAGTGTCGAGGCTCGCCTGACCGGAGATCACCAGGCCGTCGGCGGGCACACGATCACCGGCTCGCACCTCCACCCGATCACCTGCCACCAGCGATCCGTTGTCGACCTCACGAATCGAGCCATCGGCCGCAATCAGACGCGCGTGACTGCGGGTCAGTTTTCCCAACGCCTGGATCGCTTCCTGTGAACCAATCACGCTGCGCTCTTCGAGGACGTGGCCGAAAATCATGATGATCGGCAGCAGTGCCGCGGTCATCAGATCGCCAGTCGCCCAGGCGCCAAGCATGGCCAGAGCAATCAGTTGATCAGTAATGCCATGCAGACTCGGATAACGCAGGCTATGCCAGCCGGCGCTGACGACGGGAATGGCGACGAGCAGCGATGCGGCGCCAAGCAGCAGCTGGCTGACGCCCACTTGCTCAGGCGCGAAAAAGCGCCACACCAGCCCCAGCGCAAGCAAACCGAGCGCCAGCATCGCGAGGGTCAACTGGCGAGCGGCGCTGCGCTGTTCGCTGCGCGTGAGCATGCTTGCCTGAGCAGGCGCATCGTCGTGGGTATGGTCGTGTGTGTGAACGGCTTCGCCACTCATTTGTCAGCTCCCTGAATGATCAGGCGTGAATCGTCATGGGGATCGACTGTGGTCACCGAACCTGCCTGCCTGAGAATGCCCGGAACACGCTCGCGATAAATGCGCAGCAGCAGGCCTGGATCGCTCTTGTTCTGGATCGATTGCGCCAGCCCGGTGACCGTCGCGGTGTCGGTCTGGGCTTTGGCCAGTCGCTCCGATGCCTGTGCATGCGCCACTTGCAACGTGCGGTCAGCCTGCTGGTTCGCCGTCTGCTTGAGCTTTTCGGCGTCGGTGCGAGCGTTCGCGACCGCCTGATCGGCTTGCTGGCTGGCGGTCAGGACTGCATTGAACGCATTGACGGCAGCGGCAGGCAGGCTGGATTGCACGTCCACCCGCACGATCTCCACGCCCAGCCCTGCGCCGGTTTGAGTCAGGTCGCTCAGACGCGCGTTGATGCCCTGAACGAGATCGCCGCGCAGACGCTCACGGCGTTCGGCGGACTGACTGTCGGAGCCCACCAGCTCGGGCCGCGCGACCAGGATGGTGTCCAGATCCCGCGCAGCCGTGAGGCTGACCGCACTGCGATTGACCAGACGGTCCAGCGCCGGCAGCACATGCTCGCCCTGAAGCACATACGCCCGAGGGTCGGTGACCCTGTAATAAGCGGTGACATCCAGTTGCACGACACCGGCATCTCCGGTCAGCAAATAGCCGGAGCCTGCCAGCGCGTCGCTCATCGGCGTCGCGAAACTGGTGACTTTGTCGGCGGCCAGCGCAGTGGGCGAACGCAACAGCGTTTCCACGTGACGTTCGATCACCCGATCTGCCGACGGCAGCAGCACCACTTGTTCGAAGGGTTGCGGCCAGGCCAGCAACAATCCGGCATTCTGCACACGATCCAGTTCGCCAAAACGAAACACCACGGCGCGGTTCTGGGGATCGATTTGCCTGACGTTGGAAACCGCCCAGCCGAGCGCCGCCAGCAGTGTCACCACGTACAACCCCAGAAAAGCCAACCGGCTGGCTTGCAGCCAAGGGCTGTTGACCACCGGACGATCGATCTGCACCGAGTCCTGCTCACTCATGGTTGCGTTCCAGCCTTGCCGTCCAGGGTCGGCGGGCCGTCGACCAGCACTCTGAAAGGCGCGGCATCGGTGCGCAGAATCAACTTGGTGCTCGGTCCAACCACCGTTCCCAGCGTGTCCAGCGAGCGCAGCAGATTATAGAGCTGTGGCGAACCTGCGTACGCGCGGCCATAAATCTGCGCGGCCTCAACACGGGACTGCGCCTCGATGTCCGCAGCTTTGACGGTCGCGTCAGCCTCGACGATACGAGCGTCGCGCTCGGCTGCCGAGCGGATCTGCGCCGCCTCGCGCTTGCCGATCGCCGTACGTTCGGTGGCGATGGTTTCACGTTCGGCGCGCATACGGTCGACGGTTGCATTGAGGGTCACAGAGGGCAGTGTCAGGCGCTCGACCCCCACCTGCAGGACGCGCACACCATAGGTCGTCAGCAACTGCTTATCGATCTGCTGGCGCAGCTGGTTCTCGAAATCGGCGATGCGCACCTCACTGGAATCGGTGTTGATGAGGCTGGACAGATCGAAGCTGGCGGCCGTCGTTTCAAGAGCCGAGCCGACGAAGGTGCGGATCTGCCGCGCCGCTTCGTCAGGTTGATTTTGCACGGCACGCATGAAGCGCTTCACGTTGTCCGGATCACCCTGGACCTGCCAGGCGACATACGCCTGAACGATGATGCGCAACCCGTCCCGCGTGCCGACGTCCTGAAGACCGCTTGAGGTCGTGCGCAGACGCAGATCGACCGGGATCGCCGCTTCGAACGGCGCAGGCCAGCGCCAGCTCAGGCCAGGATCGAGCAACACCCGCGCGGGATTGCCAAAGCGCGTGACAACGGTTGCCTCCCCCGAGCGCACCTGCACCAGGCTGGCGGCCGCAACGGCAAAGGCAATGAGCACCGCCGCCAGCGCAGCACGGCGCCAGGGGAATCCGACCGGGCTGGACGCGTCGTCGTGATGATGGCCATGGTGATGACCGCCGTGGCTATGACCGGCATGGTCGTGATGATCGTGGGAATGAAACAGACTCAAGGGACGACTCCTTATTCAGCCAGTGGCTGGTCAATCGCTTTAGGCGACGCCGCTGGGTCGGCCGGGAGAGTGAAGGTACGCAAATCGATGGTGGGGGCACTGCTGCCACCGAGGCGGTGGTCGAGGACAAGCACTTTGGCGTGGGTCAGGCCTTGAGTGAGCTGACTCAGGTACTGCTCGAGCAGAAACGCCTGGCCGGCCTTGGCATAACCTTGCTGTTCCGCGCTGAAGCGCAAGTCTGCACTTTGCGCGGTGGCCATGACCTCGCGAGAACTGGCAGCCGCTTGATCGTGAGCGACGCTGGCATGCAACTGCGCCAGATTAGCCTGATCGGCAGCGGCGCCGCGCTCGCGGGAAATCAATGCCTGAGCACTGATCTGGGCGGCCTGGACAGCGTGATAAGCATTGGCCGCTCCGGCGGGCGGGTGAATGGACTCCACGACTGTCGCAAGAATTTCCACGCCGCTGTCGAGCTTTTTCAGATCGCGCTGTACGGCGTCGCCGATGTCGGCGGACAGATCGGTTCGCTGCTCACCCAGCAACTCGTCGAGCGTCCGGGAAGCGAAATCATGCACCAGCACCCGGCTGGCAGTGCTGCGAATCAGGCTTGGAATATCGGCACTGTTGTAGGTCGCCGCCAGGGCTGCCTGATCGGTCAAACCGATGCGGTAGACGAAGCGCACGTCCATGTTAACGATCTGAAAGCTCTGCTTGTCCCCGGAGCCGCTGGCGATCACCTGAGATTTGTCGTTGATGTGGGTGGCGTCCCATAAACGATTGGCAATGGCCGGAGGCGGACCTTCGGCCGGATTAAGCGTCTGCGTCGTTGCGCCGCCTTCAGTGCTGGTCGCCAATTCATGAACCACGCCGTTTTCTACTGGCAGCACTGTCCCGAAGGGCCAGGGCAGCCCAGCGTGAAGGCCTGGCCCCATGACTTCCACGGGTTTGCCAAAGCGTTCATAGATGCCCCTGCCCTGCATCGGTATCTCGTGCACGCCGCTCAACGCCCAACCCAGCGCGAGGATGACGCCAAACACCGGCAGGAAGGCCCGGCGCATGTAGGTAAACGCCCAGATCTGCCGCAAGTCGATGCCGAAACGGTTGTGCAGTTCGTCCTGCAGCGCGGTCAGTGGTTGCGGCGGCCAGCGCAGCAACCCTGCCACGAAGCTGTGCGCGACAAACCGAGGCTCCATGCGTTCGTTGCGCGGACTGAAAATCGACAGCAGCGCGCGCAGCAACAGTTCGACCGCAACCAGCCCAGGCAGCACGCCGATCAACACCGCCAGGCGAGTCGGCCAGACGCGATCAGCCGAGGCGAAAAACAGGCAGAACGCTGCGATCAGGAGCGTGCCAATAGCCATTCGCGTGATCTGCCCCAGTTGCTCTGCCTCGGGCCAACTGGCCTTTGCCTCGTTGCTGAGCTGACGCTCGATCACCAGCAGCCCGAAGCCGATGAGCAGCAACAGCCCGCCGACCACATTCCCCACCAGGCCGACATTGCTGCCGACCAGCGAGAAATTCCAGACCATCAGGATGCTGATGAGGGCCAGCAACGTCCAACCGGCCAGCCAGAAAACCGGCAAGCCGATCTGCCCGATCATTGAAGTACCCGACTCGCTGATGCGTCCCAGCAACCGGTCGTACCAACCCGGCTCCGGGCCTTCAAGCAATCCGTCCTGCGGACCTTCCGGCGACTGCTCAGGCGAGATGACCCGGGCGCGCCAGAGGCTGACCACTTCTGCCGACTGCAGCGCAGATGCAAGCACCAGCAGGCTCGCGGCGCTGTTGGTGATGACGGCAGTCCACAGAGAATCGGGGGAAAAAAGATCAACGAACAGCGACACTACCAGGCCCAGCATGCCCATGGCGCCAAGGATCAGCGTCAGACGAGAAAGCCGTTTGCCATGGAAAGCAGCGCGCTGAAATCGCGGCAGACTGACAGGCGATACGTCCTCGTTATCAAGATCAACCCGCATCGATACTCCATAAACCGCTAACCGCTGTTGTCATTACTGTCCTGCCACCCATGCTGCATTGATGAAACACGCCGATACACTTGAATAGGGGCGTTACGATATAACAAAAATCGTGAAATTTTCGTCCTGATTACCCGGGTTAGCCCTCAAATTTCAGCGGCGGACAGCAAGCAGACAGGTGCCCTTTGACTACAAGATTCAAAGTGCCATCAGTCACGCAGAAATCCTCGGAAATCTGCACTAAGCTGCCACAAAGTTATCCACAGGGAGCAGACCTGCGATGACAACCGCCACGCTGCAGAAATGGCTGCATCCGCTGGCCAGAATGTTGTTCGACGACGGTGTCCGCGCCGTGCATGTCACGCTCTGCGCCGGACTGATTTCAGTGGCCGTGGGCGCGCTCGTGGCAGCGTTCGCCTTTCACCTATGGATCTTCGCGTTAATCCCGATCTGGATCGTCATCCGCATGATTTTCGGCGTCATCGAAACACAGCTGGTGAGTGAGTTCGGCCAATCATCCAGGGCAGCCACCTGCGCCCGCGAACTGAGCCGCGTGGTGGCTGAAACGGCTCTGGCACTGCCGTTTTCAGTGGTGCCCAAGATCAGTCTGCTGCTGGTCCTGCTCGTGGCATGGCTGTCGATCCTGAGTGAGTTCGCTGGCTTGCTCGGTCCCCTTGTCAAGGCTTCACGGCGTCGGGAGGGGCCTCTGCCTGGCAGCATTCGACTGCTGATATTCGCCGTGTTCGGGACCACTCTGGCGCTTGGGTACCTGCCCACGGCCGCAATCAATATCGTGCTGGCCGTTATGGCCGTGTTGCTGGTGATAACGATCGGCAGACGGATCCGTCACGCGCTGCATGAAGTCACGCCGCCGGCGCCTACCTCATAAATGGCGAATCGGCACCTCACTGCTCTGTTCAATGATCTTGCATACACACTGCTAACAATTTATCCACAGGGTTCATTTGCAGCCACTGCATACGGCACCGTTTGCCGAACAGAGAATATTATGATCATAATATTGCCAATTCCGGTCTTCCGGGACTTTTCCGAAGAGCGGTCTACGCTTCCCTCCATTGTCGATTTTCTCTCCAGGAGTGCGCTTCATGAGTAATTACGATGTGGTCATCATTGGCGGCGGCCCAGGCGGCTACAACGCGGCCATTCATGCAGGTCAGAAAGGTCTGAAAGTCGCGTGCGTGGAGGGCAGGGAAACACTGGGTGGTACCTGCCTGAACGTCGGATGTATCCCTTCCAAGTCGCTGCTTCACGCTTCGGAACTGTATGAAGCCGCCACCGGAGATGAATTTAAAAAGCTGGGAATCGAGGTCACGCCCACTCTGAATCTGGGGCAGATGATGGCGCAGAAAGCCGAGAGCGTGACCGGCCTGACCAAGGGCATCGAATTTCTGTTTCGCAAGTACAAAGCCGAATGGATAAAAGGCTGGGGGCGTCTCGCTGGCCCCGGCAAAGTCATCGTCACCGACGCCAGTGGCAGCGAGACCGAACTCACCGCCAAGGACATCATCATCGCTACCGGCTCTGAGCCGACGCCGCTGCCAGGTGTGACCATCGACAACAAGCGCATCCTCGACTCGACCGGCGCGCTGTCGTTGAGCGAAGTACCGAAGCATTTGGTAGTGATTGGCGCAGGCGTCATTGGTCTGGAACTGGGCTCGGTCTGGCGCAGGCTCGGCGCCAAAGTCACTGTCGTGGAGTTCCTCGACCACGTGGCACATGGATCGGACCTGGAAGCCGGCAAAACGCTGCATCGCTCACTGTCGCGTCAGGGCATGAATTTTAAGCTCAGCTCGAAAGTCACTTCCGCCGTCGCCAGCGATGCGGGTGTCAGTCTGACCGTGGAACCTGCAGCCGGTGGCGAAGCAGAAGTCATCGAAGCGGATTACGTGCTGGTCTCCATCGGCCGTCGGCCTGTTACGAAGGGGCTGGGCCTGGAAACAGTCGGCCTGGAAGTCGACAAACGAGGGGTGCTGGCCAACAAAGGTCATCGCACGGCCGTGGACGGCATTTGGGTGATCGGCGACGTGACGTCCGGGCCGATGCTCGCGCACAAAGCCGAGGACGAAGCGGGAGTGTGCGTCGAACGTATCGTCGGCAAGAAGGGCGAACTCAATTACAACCTCATCCCCAACGTGATTTACACCTGGCCGGAACTGGCGAGCGTGGGCAAGACAGAGGAGCAGTTGAAGGAAGAAGGCCGCGCATACAAGGTAGGAAAATTTCCTTTCAGCGCCAACAGCCGGGCGAAGGTCAATCACGAGACCGACGGTTTCGCCAAGGTACTGGCCGATGAAAAGACCGACGAAATCCTTGGTGTTCATCTGGTAGGCCCGAGTGTCAGCGAGATGATCGCCGAATACTGCGTTGCGATGGAGTTTGCCGCTTCCGCCGAGGACATCGCCCTGACCTGCCACCCTCACCCGACGCGTTCGGAGGCCTTACGTCAGGCAGCGATGGGTGCTGGTGGCCACACGACGCAGGCGTAGTTTCCGATGCCCTGAAATGAACTGAGGCGTGAGCGTGCTCACGCCTGCAGGAGTGCGGCGCTCAAACCGGCAAATGCCCCAGCGGCAAAGGCCCTTGCGCCTTGAGCGTGCGGATGGCGAAGCTGCTGCGGATATCCCTGACGCTTGGCATTTTCAGCAGCGTGTCGCTCAAAAACTGGTCGTAGCCACGCAGGTCCGGTACGACAACGTGCAGTAAAAAATCCGACTCTCCTGACACCAGATAGGCCGAAATCACCTCAGGCAGTGTCGACACCGCCTGGTGAAATTTCTGCGCTTCATCTTCGTGATGGCGATCGACTTTCACCCCGACGAACACCGTGAGCCCCAATCCCAACGCCTCGGCATCGAGCGTTGCCTGATAGCCGCGGATCACGCCCGCCTCTTCCAGATTGCGGACCCTTCGCAGACATGGCGATGCCGAAAGTCCGATTTCATCGGCCAATTGGACATTCGTCAAACGACCATCCCGCTGCAGTGCGGTCAGAATGCGCCGATCATAAGCATCGAGACGCGAAGTGAGTGAAGTTGGCATAAGCGGTACCTTTTGCAAGCTGAAAGTGGCAGGACATGCCAATAGTTATCGCTTTTGTAGTTGAAGACGCAAGCACCTGCTTCACCCTTCGGCCGTAGAATTTCTTCCATCACTTTCGCTCTGGAGCTGAAACATGGAAGGCATCGCCTTGTTCATTGTTGCCCTGTCGATGGTCTTGCTTCTGCCGGGTCCGGACATGATTCTGCTGCTACAAACCGGCGCACGGCAGGGTCGAGGCAAGGCGCTGGCGACTGCCGTTGGCCTCGCCATTGCGCGGGGACTTCACGTTGCGCTGGCGGCCTCGGGTCTTGCGACACTGTTCAAAGTCTCGCCCTGGACGTTCGAAGTGGTGCGCGTCATGGGCGCTGGTTATCTACTCTGGCTGGGCTTGAAAATGTTCCGCGCCGGTTCAACGGATTCATCCGTCCCGGGCGTTTCGAGTGAACTCGGGATTTCATGGGGAACCGCAATTCTGCGTGGCCTGTTCACCAACTTGCTCAATCCGAAAGCGCTGCTGTTCTGCTCCGTGCTGCTGCCGCAATTCATCGATCTGCAGGATGGCTCGGTGATGGGTCAGTTTTTGAAGTTAGGCGTGATTCTGGTGACGCTCGGGCTGGCATTCGACAGCGTTTACGCCATGACGGGCGGTTGGCTGGGTCGCTGGCTGGCTCGCAGTCATGCTGCACAACGCGTCCAGCAATGGCTTTTTGGCAGCCTGCTGATTGGCTTCGCTGTGCGCCTGGCGCTCATCCAGCAGGCATGAACACCTAACTCGTAACACTCTGAAGACACCCAAGTCGCGACCTGAAACGATTTTTTATCTTTTTTGCGAACAAGATGCCGAGTTTGTTATCTGTTTGTTGGTAATTTGCGTTCGGCAAGGATTGGGAAAGCGCACTTTTTCGTGCAGGAAGGCACAGCATTTCTTCAGAGGCTTCACCTTATGAATCGCAGGAATCTCCTGAAAGCTTCCATGGCGCTGGCAGCCTATAGCGCGCTGCCAGCCTCGGGTCTGTATGCGGCGCGTGCCCTGGCTACGGCGGCCGATGGCGAGATTGAACATTTCGACTTCAAGACTTTGCAACAAACCGCAAAACAGCTGGCCGGCAAGCCTTATGTGAGCACCAAGCAGAACTTGCCACCTACCTTGGCGAACATGACGCCTCAGCAGTTCAATGCGATCAAATACGACGCGGGTCATTCCCTGTGGAATGACGTCAAGGGTCAGCTGGACGTGCACTTTTTCCACGTCGGCGCCGGCTTCAAGACGCCCGTGCGCATGTACAGCGTCGACCCCGCCAGCCAGGAAGCGCGAGAAGTGCATTTCCGACCTGAGCTTTTCAACTACGAAGCCAGTCGTATCGACCAGTCGCAGCTCAAAGGCGATCTGGGTTTCGCCGGGTTCAAACTGTTCAAGGCGCCGGAAATCGCGATCAACGACATTCTGTCGTTCTTGGGCGCCAGCTATTTCCGGGCGATCGACAGCAACAAACAGTATGGTCTTTCGGCTCGCGGGCTGGCGATCGACACCTACGCCCATCGCCCTGAAGAATTCCCCGACTTCACCAAATTCTGGTTCGAGAAGCCGACCAAGGACGCCACCCGCTTCGTGGTCTATGCCCTTCTCGACTCGCCGAGTGCGACAGGCGCTTATCGTTTCGATATCGACTGCCAGGCTGACCGCGTGGTGATGGATATCGACGCGCACATCAATGCGCGCGCCGACATCGAACAACTCGGCATCGCGACCATGACCAGCATGTTCAGCTGTGGCACCCACGAACGCCGCATGTGCGACACCCTTCACCCGGAAATCCATGACTCCGACCGTCTGGCCATGTGGCGCGGCAACGGCGAGTGGATCTGTCGTCCGCTGAATAACCCCGCCAAGCTGCAATTCAACGCATTCGCCGATAAGGACCCCAAAGGCTTCGGCCTGGTCCAGACCGACCACGACTTCAAGACCTATCAGGACACCGTCGACTGGTACCACCGCAGGCCGAGCCTGTGGGTCGAGCCGACCACGGCATGGGGCGAAGGCTCGATCGATCTGCTGGAACTGCCCACCACCGGCGAAACCCTGGATAACATCGTCGCGTTCTGGAACCCGAAAGTGCCGGTCAAAGCCGGGATGTCGATGAATTACGGCTACAAACTGTACTGGAGCCCTCTGCCACCGGTCAGCACGCCGTTGGCTCAAGTCCACGCAACGCGCTCCGGCATGGGTGGCTTCATCGAAGGCTGGGCGCCGGGCGAGCACTATCCGGACGTCTGGGCGCGGCGCTTCGCTGTGGACTTCAACGGCGGCGGTATTGATCGCTTGCCCGAAGGGTCTGGCATCGAGCCTGTGGTGACCGTTTCAAATGGCAAAGTGCAAGACTTCAATGTGCTGGTATTGCCCGATATCAAAGGCTTCAGGGTCACGTTTGACTGGTATCCGACGAGCGATTCGGTCGATCCTGTGGAAATGCGGATGTTCATCAAGACCGGTGATCGCACGCTCAGCGAGACCTGGCTGTATCAGTACTTCCCGCCAGCGCCCGACAAGCGTCGCTACACCTAAGCGACGGAGCCGTGAAAGACGTGAAGTCACTCAGAAAAATGGGTGACCTCACGTTTCTATCGCGTTCTCAATTGATCATTTTTTGCTCACAGCAGCGGTTTGTGTACCAGAAATGAGTCATAGAGGGTCGCTTTAAACGCCCGCCCGATACCCCATAAGCCAGCGTCAATTTTCTATCCATCAATTAAATCAATCAGTTATGAACATGGATTTTTTTGAGTGTGAAATCATGTCCGAAACTTTGACTATTTGATTGACAGCCCCCACGTCTGCGGCTGATATATCCCTTGTCTCGCCGTTCGACAGCAGGCCTTTCGGCCTTCTGCTCTCTCTCGACGGCCTATTGATCACGGCAAATTCACATGCGGACCGACGGCCATTGCCGACATCGGCTGGCGGTAGCTTTGCCGTAACGCAGTGCGCGTTCCACGCGAAAAGTCTTGCGATTCACTCTCCGCTCAAACGCTCCCGAGGGGCTGTACCATGATGTCGACTTCCCCCGTTTACGTTGAAAAACCGTCCCTGCTCTCTTTTGACAAATCCACAGCAATCGTCCTGGTGGCGATCAGCCTGATGGTGGTCGAAACCTTCTCCGGCGCTTTGCGTTTCTATCTGGATCAGGCCGGCATTTCGGTGATGCTGTACGGCCCGAAGGTCGCCTGCCTCATTCTGTTTGCTCTGGAACTGCGCAACTTCAAGGCAAGTCCGGCGGTGTGGTTGTGCCTGCTGGGGCTGCTCCTGTCAGCGGCGTGGGCGGGACTCAACGGTGCAGGCGCGGGCAACTTCGCGTTCGCACTGTATGGCATCAGCCCCTTGTTGTTCGGCCTTGCCTGTGGCGACCAGATCATTCGCCACAAGCGCCTGTTCATGTGGGCTATCGCGTTCTGCCTGATGGCTTCGCTGGCGGGTATCGCCCTGGATCGCTACATCAACTTGCCATGGAAGGGCTACAGCTACACCATCGCCGGCACCGAGCTGAGCGCAAACACCGCGTGGGCAGCGGAGGATGCGGACCGGCCGGCAGGGTTTGCGCGAATCTCGAGCGCGCTGGCGATCATCATCTCGATCTTCAGCCTGTACCTGATCGCGACCTTGCGCTCCAGGCTGCTTGGCCTGCTGGTCTGCGCGATCGGGTTGGGGGGCGTGATATTGACCACCAGCAAAGCGCCGGCACTGGGTTTCATCGGCGCTGTGGGTCTGCTGATGATCTGCCGGTTCCGCTGGACCACTCGCGCGGCCGTTGTCGTGGCCGTCGTACTGGGGATTTCGCTGCCGTTCCTTGCACTGATGGTCGACTTCGACCCCAACAAGATCTCCGCGACCAGTGCGCTTGCGTCCATTTACGACCGGCTGATCAACACCTGGCCGAATGTGATCAAGGCGCTGATCAGTGAAGACCGTGCGATCACCGGCGCAGGCTTCGGGCTGGTAGGCAGCTCTGTGGCGGCGTTCCCGGTCATAGACGCGGACGTCTTCATGATTTCCGACAGTACCGTGGTTTATCTTTGGGCGATCTTCGGCCTGGCGGGGCTGTTTTTATACGCTCTGCACATTCCTCTGTTCTTCATCCTCGCCGACAGCACCACGCGTTATGGCCGCGCCATGCTGGGCACCAGCTTTTGCATTTGCATCGTCAGCTGGACCACCGACACGCTGGAAGTCACCCTGGCCAACCTCTTCCTCGGAATGGCCGTAGGGCATGTGCTGGCCGTGAAGTCGCAAGTGAGAAACGCCCTCCCAAAGCCACTTGAGCTGCCGCGATGGAACCCGCTGCCGGGGCTGAGCTGAACAGGGATCACACGCATGCGCTTTTCAATCTGCCGCGGTGTCAGCCTGTCCATGTTGCTGGCGCTGTCATTGGCCAGCACCGCGTTCGCCGAACCGTTCATCGTCGGCGTCGCGACCCATTCGATGAACAATTCACAGCAGCCACTGCGCAGCCTGGAGCTGGCAAAAGCCGCCGGCATTGCCTCGGTGCGCGATGATGCCTTCTGGTCGACTTCTGAACCGGAGCGCAATCAACACCGCATCATCCCGCTATGGCGCGCGTGGCTGGGGACGGCGAAAGGGCTGGACATGAGCTCGATGATCATCCTGGGCTACGGCACGTCGTACACCGGCAATGTGAAACCGCGCACGCCTGAAGTCAAAGCGCCCTATCTGAATTATGTGGATTACATCTCCCGTCAGTTAGGCAGCCCGGTGAAGTTCTATGAAGTCTGGAACGAGTGGGACCTGGACAGTCCGACCGACTCTCGCCTGAGCACGGACTACGTGAAGCTGGTCCGCGATGCCGCGCCCATCATTCGCAAAAACAATCCACAGGCCAAGGTGCTGGCCGGCGCGGTGACGACAGCAGGCATCAAGGGAGGATTCGTCGACCGCATGGTGGCCGCGGGTGTGTTCAAGGATGCCGACGGGATTTCGCTTCACCCTTATGTGCACTGTGAAGGCGCAGACCGCAACACCCCGGAAAGCTGGATTACGTGGCTGCGCGATGTGGACCACAGCATCAGCTCCAAAGCCGGCAAGCCAATCGCGCTTTATCTGACCGAGATGAGCTGGCCCAGCCATGATGGAAACTGTGGCATCAGCGTCGTTCGTCAATCGGCGTATCTGGCGCGAACCTACTTTCTGGTTCGCACCCTGCCCAACGTCAAAGGCATGTGGTGGTACGACCTGATTAACGATGGCGACGCTCGGGATGAACAGGAGCACAACTTCGGACTGCTCAACAGCGACCTGAGCGCAAAGCCGGCGTATTCGGTGCTCAAAGCCATCAGCCCCTACGTACGGGACTTTACGTACGACCCTGCCAACAGCCTGCAAAAAGACGGCATCTACACACTGGCCTTTACCCATGGCAGCGAACGCATATGGGTGGCCTGGGCGTTGGGCCGGGCGAGAGACGTACAGATCACCGCCCAGGCAATGAACAACCGCCCCGTCACCGCGCTGGACACTCAGTCTGCAGACAAAGGCATGACCGAAACCCAGCAACACTGGTCGTGCAACGCTGATCGATGCGCGACGTCCGTGACGCTCGATGAGTTTCCCAAGATCATTCGGGCAAGCCCCGACCCTTGATCCCGCCCTGCAAAAGCCCGCCTGACGTAGTCAGCGCGGGCTTTTTTGTTTCTACTAAGCCACCAAATGCGGCCTCTCGACAGGAACTTACGCAACCACCCCAGCCTGCACATGAACGCCCAGCATTTCTCGGGCGATTCGGTCGGCGTCGATGAAGGCTCGGGAGTAGCTGCCAGCAGAAGGCACATAGTGGTTGTAATACGTGGCGCCCTCCACGACCGGTCCAGTTATCCACAAGTTCGGTAGCGCCCTGCCGTGGCTGTCGACGTGAATGCCGTTTCCGGAACCGTCGAGGCTGTGGATAATTCCAGTCTCACGCAGTTGCCTGATGACCACCGGCTGGGTGTCAGCCTTTGAGTTGCTGCTCACATGAGCCTTGATGACCTGTGTCAGCTTCACTCTGTCTCCCGAGCCGAGCTCTATAAATGTCACGTCAGCCGCTTCATTGTGGATAACTTGAGCGCAGTGCACCCACTCGACTAGGCGGGCGTTGGACAATGCCAGCAGCTCCTGATGGCGTTCTTTTTGCGGCCCGGCGACCATGCGGTTGACCAGTGGGGCGTATTCCAAAAAGAAAATGCGATGGGATTCAGGCTTCAGACCTCCGTTATCCACAACGCGACGAATCTGTTCCCGGCAGCTTCTCCACACTTCTGCGGCAGCCTTAAGAGGGCTGTGGTCAAGGTCAGCGATACTCTCAGCGATGTCGCGCTCTATGAAGCCACGCATCCATGCACCATAGTTTTCCATCGGTGGACGTTGAAAGTGAGGGTTATACACAGCCTCGTCCAGGCTTGGAGCGGAAAACCGTGCGGCTAACTCGCCAGCTCTTCTATCCACGTCTCCCACCAGGAAGGCATGGGCGATTTCTGATTTGATTCGCTGAGGCGACTCACCTTTGAGCGACGCGAACATACCGAAATATTCGGCGAGCATTTCTGCTTTGATGAGCGGTAGCACCTGCGCCTCGAAATCGAGGCCTTCTGGATGATCAGCTCGAAGTGCGGCCACCGCCGACAGGGTAAAAATCAAAGCGGGAGGATTCACTCGATGAGCAGCTATATCAGGGCGCGTGCGATAGGGAAGACCCTTCCGCGAGTACAGAAACAGCCGCGGCTCATGCCCGCTGGGCACGTACTCAAGCCCTTGAGGCCCGTGCACGAAGCGACCTCCTCGCCCCACCGTCAGTGTCGCAACCGCGTCCATTGCCGATAAGCCCAGGCCTTGTATAGCAATCGCGTCTGTGGATGAAATATTGGTTAGATCGTGTAACTGTGGATAAACAGGAGCCATCACATCCGAGTCTGAGCTGTTTTCCACACTCGGAGCCGGCTGCGAGTGCCCGACGGTGATCAGCAGCCAGTCGACCGGATGCTTTCCCGCACTCCCTGTGGAAAGTATGAACTCGCCCATATCGGTGTGCTCAACGTTATCCACAACGCAGGCATGATGCCTGACCGTCACATTGGCGGGCAGGTGTCGGATAACCTCCGCATACGTCCAGCGCAGGTACTCGCCGAGCCACCGGCGGGGCAGAAACTCGTTCGGCCTGACGCTGCGCTCCGCGGACTTGTAACGCAGGCACCACTCATAGAAATTGGGTCCGCGTCGGCCGGTCAGGCCCGCCAGTGCGGCTGGGTCGGGAAACATGGAGATCTGCGACGCGACGGTATTGAGCATCAGATAGTCGGGTTGATCGACCGAATGCAGCCCCGGTCCCGGCGTTTGAGGATCGAATACGCTGATTTCGACCTGACGCCCGATATCACCAGCCAGTGCACACAGCCGCTCGAGAACGGTGAGACCCCGAGAGCCGCAACCAACAATACCCACTCTGATCGATGGCGTGCTCGGCGCGCCTGATGTGGATAACTTCTCTATGGGCAGTGCCGGGCTCAGTTCCATCTCAGTGTCTCTCCAAAGAACGAATCGATGACGACTGCGCGCGATTCCGACAGCGCCATGTCGACGATGAATTTACTCAGCGCAAGGTCCAGCACACCCAGGCCGAAAGGCGAGAAAATGGATGGCCTGGCCGGATCCAGTTCGACTTCCCCGCGGATCAGCCCGGCCAACGTGCCGTTCATGAACGAACGGTTGCCGGTGAGCTGTTCAGCCAGATGAGGCGATGTGTTGGCCTTCATGCAGTGCTCAACGTCATCGCAGAGGTTGTTGGCCTTGAGCAGCAGCTCTGGCGCGATGTCGCGAAGCGAAATGTTCAATACCACCTGACCCGGCCTGAAGACCATCGGCGCACGCACATAAGGCTCACCCGCTGTCGTTGCGAAAATGACAAGGTCCGCCGCCAGCGCTTGCTCGAGGGAGCCGATGCGGGCTGTGCATAAGTCGTTCTGCTCAATGAAGCCTGTAAGCGCATTTGCCGATGCTGCGTCGAAGTCATGCACGACTGCGTCGGTGAATTCCCAGCCCTCTACACAAAGCATTCGAGCGATGTTGCGCGCAATCACTCCGGCGCCGACGAATCCTACAGATCGCGCCTTTCTTGACTGACCGTTGAGCCAGTACGCGCCTGACACGGCCGACGCTGCGGTTCTGACTGCGCTGATCTGCGCACCTTCCAGGCAGGCGTAGGGATAACCGGTTTGGCGATCATTGAGGATGACCACAGCCGAAGCACGCGGCTGCTGATGCGCCACATTGCCTGGGAAGCTGGAGATCCATTTGATGCCAGCCACTGCGTCGTCTCCGTCGAGCGCCGCAGGTAGCGCGATGATCCGGTTGGCGGGCTGCTGTGGAAAACGCAAAAAGTAACTGTCGGGATTGAGGGTTTGCCCATCATGATGCTGCAGATAGACGTGTTCGATTCGCGCAACCATGCTGTCAGCATGGCGTTCCAGAATCTCTTTGATCACAGCGCCGGGAATGACGTGGAAGTCAGGCATTGACGGCTTCCCCTTCGAAGGTGTGGACGTAGTTCCTCAGATAGCGGCTGATGGGTTGGCTGCCCAGCGCGACGAGTTCGGCGCGCCCGAACTTCTGCATGACCCACTCATCGTTGTAGATGGTTTCCAGGTACCGCTCGCCGGCATCCGGAGAGATTGCTACCACCACCGCATCCTTCGGAATGCCCAGCGAGGGTGCCGCCAGCCCCGCGACCACCGTCCCGGTGGAGCCGCCCGCCAGCACGCCATTGGACTTCGCCAGCCAGCGACACATGGCGACGGTTGCCCTCTCATCCACCACTTGCTGTTTGTGTAAATGGTTGGCGCGGAAGATCGGCGGCATCTGGCTGGAACCCAGCCCTGGGATGAAGCGGCTGCCCGGCGCCTGGCCAAACGTCACGGACCCCACGCTGTCGACCGCGATGATTTTGGTGCGAGGCGAATGCTTGCGAAAGTACTGCACACAGCCCATCAGCGTACCTGTCGTGCCCGCGCCCACCACAAGGTAATCCAGCGCCGGAAAGGCGATGTGAATCGAACGCGCCGTGGTGTGTTCATGAGTACGCGCATTGGCAGGGTTGCTGTACTGATTGAGCCACAGGTAACGCGGATCGCGGGCGACTGCATCACGGATATAGCGGATCCGGGTGCCCAGATACCCGTCGTTGTCGTCGCGCTCAGTGACGATCACGATCTGCGCACCGAAAGCCTCCATCATCTTGATGTTGTGCAGGTTGGTGTTGGGATCGACCACGCAGCAGAACTTGTAGCCACGCTCTGCGCAGATCATCGCCAGCGCCACGCCGAGGTTGCCCGACGATGACTCGATCAACACGGTGTCCTTGTGGATAAGTCGGCGCTCGGCGTAGGAATCGATCAGGCCGATCGCAGTCTTCATCTTGATCGAGCCCGCCGGATTGCATGATTCGAGCTTCAAATGCAGGTTTTCGAACCCCAGCCCCTTGAGCCGGACAAAGTTCGAGTCGCCTACGATGTGGGAGATGAAGTTCATGGCCGTGCCTCCACGCGTGCAGGCATCGATAACGCCGGATGCGCCACGACAGGCGCGAGCTGCCGAGGCTGGGTGGCGAGCAAAGCGTCCGTCAGGTGCTGCGCACGCAGGGCGACCATGGAAAACGACTGAGCATCGCTGATGCCGTGAGTCTTCTCCGACGTCCCGTTGGCCAGAATCTGTAGGCCTTCACTGTTCTGCAAGCCCACGCGATAGTGCCGGTCCACTGCCAGGCTGCCGTCTTCATCGCGCAATAGCCAAGGCTGCAGCAAGGTCAGCAAAGGTGGCACCGCGAGCTGTTCGTAACCCGTGCCCAGCACGATGCCGTCGACATAAAGCGTGGTTTCAAGGCCTGTGTTGCTGTCCCGCAGCACCACCGAGTAAGCGTCACCAACCTTCTCTACGCTCTGCACGCTGGACCATGTATGCAGGTTGAGCCGCTGGTGCCCACTCACCTCACCTTCGTACATGAATGAGTAGAGCGCCTGGCTCTCATCGGCGTCGATGCCTGCGTAGTTGGTCGAACGAATTGCCTCGAAGACTCTGTTGCGGCTCGCCGGCTGCAGTTGATGGAAATAGTCCACCTGCTCCGGGAGGAAGGCCATGTTGGGGAACTGCCCCAATTGACCGACGCGGAAACCGACACCGCGATGAACCGAATGCACCTGCGTCGTCGGCGCGGCGCCGAGCAGGTGCGTAACGGCCTCGCCGGCGCTTTGGCCCGAGCCCAGTACGAGCCAGCGCTGCGCGATAGGACCACCGCCAAGGTGGATGTTTTTCAAGTACTGAGAGGTGTGGAAAACCCGGCCGCCAAGGTGAGGCGCAAACGCTTCAGGAATTCTTGGCAGGCTGCCATGGGACAGCACCAGACGCCGCGTGCGATAAGTCCCTTGCGAGGTAACGACATCGACTGCGCGCAAGGTCCCTTTTTCCGCCACCGGCAGAACCTCGAGGACACCTTCGTCGTAGGAGACATATTCCTTGAGCTGCCCCGCCACCCAGGAAATGTAATCCGACCATTCCACGCGACTGGCTGGCCGCCCCAACAGACCGAATTTGTACAGGCGGCCTTTCTCCTTCAAGTACATCGCGAAGGAGAAACGGCTGCGAGGATTGCGAGGCGTGACCAGATCACGAAACACATGATGGTTGATGTCGGTCCCTGCCAGAAGAAACGCGCCATGCCACGTGGAATCCCGACCCTTCTCGAAAAAACGCACGCGCTGGAACGGCTTCTTGCCGTTGTCCTCCGCCTCGTCTTCCAGCGCACACGCCAGTGCGATACCGGCGGGGCCGAAGCCGACCGAGATGACGTCCAGCTCCTGGCGCAAACCCTCGATTTCAAACTGATTCATGGTGGTCCTTCCTGAAAGTACAAAGACGTGGCGAGCCCTGAAGTGGCCCGTTTCAACACAGCAGACGTCGTTCACGGACGTGCTGGTCGGCGTAGACCCACAACGAAACCCGGGCATGATCGTTCTCCCCGTTGCTGAAACTGACGGGGCCGGCAGGTGTGGAAAACTGATTGAAACGCAGGGCGTGAAGCAGGCCGCGACGCTGGCCGGCGGCACCCTCCACAAGGGCAAAGGCCGCAAGGGTTTCGATGGCGTAAACTGGCGCGGGCTCGCCATAGAGGCGGTGGTACGCCAGCTCTGCTGATTGCGCTTCGGGCAAATCGCTGGCGACCGGAAAGCTGATGACATACACCGTGCCGGTCTGCTCAAGTCCACTGACGAGTGCGGGCGAGGCCGCGTCATCGGTGAAAATCATCGGTAATCCACAACCGGCGGCGCGGTTTTCCACAAGGAACTGATGGCTGGCCTTCAGTCGCCCGCAGAACACTACAGCGTCAGCATGTTCCAGCTTCCCAGCCAGCTGCACTGTGGATAACTTCAGCGCCTGTTGTATTTCGTGCATTTGCTGCTGTCCATGCAGGCTGGCGTCTGCAAACAACGCCAGCCGCATGAGGCCTTGCTGTTGGGCGAAGCTCAATAACCGTTCCGCGAGCACTTTGTCCGATGCGCAGACGCGAAATGTTGTGCTGCCGTCCTGCGTTAAAGCTGCACAGGTGGAAGCGGGCAGAATAAGGGGAATGCCTGCCTGTGCATAACTTTCGACAACAGCAGCGGCGGAGTCGGAAGCGAAGTGACCAATGACGGCGTCCACTTGGGCATCGATGAAATGCCTGGCCGCTGCACGGCCACCCTCCGCGCTCGCGCCGTCGTCGAAATAAAAATGTCGCGCGCGGCGAACATTGCCGAACAAGTGACTGGAGAGGTATACCCCGCGCAGGAAGCTGCGAGCATGCAAGGTCGTGCCGACGTCCAGCGCTGCGCATATGCCTATTCGCATCATGACAACGCCACCTCAGCGAACCGTGACGGGCAAAACGCCTCCATGATCGAACGATGGTCGGCGTCCATTGGCAAACCTGCCATCAGTCCGCCGAGTTCAAATGCAAGTAGCTCTGCAACACTGGGCGCCATCTTGAAGCCGATGCCACAGAAGCCTGTTGCCAGATAAATGTGGCTTCTGGCACTGGAGCGGCCAATCAGCGGCCGGCCGTCATCGGTGTAAGCGTCCCAGGCTATCTGCGTCACCACCGGCAGACTGTGGTGTTTGTCATAGCCGAGCCGGGCGACGCGATCCATCACGTCTTGCTCATTATCCAGTGGCGCCAGGTTGAGCTGATCGGCGTGGGCGGCACGCTGACGGCGCTGACCTCCAACCTGAACCAGGTTGCGCCCGAGCGGCAGCAGGTAGGTGTTCAGATTGTGAGCAATGATCGGCATACTCGGCGCCTGGTCACAGCCGAACCGCGTGAAAGGAATCGTGCGTGCATGCACGGCATTACGCGGCCGAGTAAGCGGTCCGCTGGCGCCGCAGGCATCCACCACCCATGTTGCCTCCAGGCAGAGCTTGCCTGCATGGACCTGCACATGACCGTCCAGCTCGACACACCGATCAACCGCCAGATGATCGAGATAAGTGGCCTTCTCGCTGACGTACCGAGAGAGATTCGACACGGCGGTGCGTGCATCGACGGTCCCGCCGCTGCGTTCAATGAGCAGGCATTCGCCGGGGCAGTACGCTGAATAACGTCCGTTATCCAGAGCATCCACCGACGCGTGCAGCTCGATGTTTTCCGAACCTTCGTTGCCGAATGCTTCCAGGTATTTGCCGCAGACCTCGGCGCTGGCGATGTAGGCAACGCCACTGCGGCTCAGCGCCTGCTCGAACATCGCGTGAACGATGCCGGTGCTGCCATGATGCGCGCCGCGACGTGTCAGAGGACGCAGCGCGGGGTCCAACTCCAGCCCCCGGACAATGCCGCCGGTGTCACGGGTTGCGCCCTGGCCTGCGGCGACTCCCTTCTCCATCAGGGCGACATCGAGACCGTTTTCAACCAGTGCAGCGGCAATCGAAGCTCCCATGACACCGGCGCCGATCACGATCACATCGAATGAAGTTTTCATCACCGTGCACCTCCCCGATCAGATTTCGTACTCGACGGCACTGACGTAAACCAGTTGGTGAAACACTTCGTTTTCGGTAAAGCGGCAGTAACGCAGGATCTGCCGGGCCAGATCCGGGAATACCGGAGCACCAATGGCACCGATCAATGCCATGAACGGCAGGATCCGCTTGCCCAGCAACTGGCGGTCTCGTGCGGCGTTGATCACGTCCGATAGCAGCACCGCCAGCCCTTTCATGCTGAAGTGATCCACGGAGGTCACTTCAAACCAGCGCGCCACGAGAATCTTGATCGCGGCCGCATCCGCCGAGCTCACTTTCAGGCTGTCGCCGTCCACGCGTTCGCGTTCGGCCTGCGCCGCGAGCTTGACCAGCACCTCGTTGAAGGTCTGTTCACGCCAGGCAGCAAATTTCTCGACGTCGAAATCGTCCGTGTCCTGCTCGGGTGCGATCAGCGCCAGATAAAAACGGGCACTGTCGGTACAGGCTTGTGCAACAAGATCCCGCGCCCAGATGGCGTAATTCCGGCTGGTGGACAGGTTCTTGCCGTTCAGTGTCAGAAACTGGTTGGTGTAGAAGGTCTGGCGCATGCGGTAGCCGTGCATGGTCTGCAGCAGCGACGGATACACCATCATGTGACTGAATGCGCAGTCGTATCCCAGAAAGTGCACCAGCCGCCCTTTACCGGAACGACAGTATTCGTCGTACTCCCAGGGCGCGTGTTTGTGCTCGTTCAGGTATTCACGGAAAGCCGCCAGATAGCCCGAGAGTCCCATGACCCAGGTGTGGATACGCCGACTGCCATCGGGCTTGAGGTCCAGACCGCCGTCGTGAGGGCGGGTGATGCCCCAGTCAACGGGCCCGATTTCGAACTCTTCATTGAGAAAGCGGCGGATGAAAGGCCGCAGCGGCGCATGTTCGAATGTGTTTTTCAGATGGCTGCGAAAATTCGACAGCGCCAGGAATTCACGTTCTACAGGGCGCCAGATCATGTGCGCGCTGCACAGCTTGCAGCGGAATTGGGACATCTTCGAGGCATTGGGCGTGTGCGCGCATTCTTCGCACTGGCTGGCGTCGGAGTCGGACCCGCAGTGATCACAGTTGCCACGCCCGAACGCTTCGTAACCCCATTTATCGCAATGCTCGCAGTAGGGTTCCTGGCTGACTTTCTTGTAGATCGCCCCGGCTTTCACCGCGAATTCGTACATCTCTTCGACGGCTCTCTTGAAGTAGTTGTTGCGGTATGGCCGCATCCAGAAATCGACCTGGATACCCATCTTCTTCAACGTGTCGTTGATCTTGTCGGTGTTCTCCAGCGCCAGCTCTTGCGCTGGGCGATCCAGTTCAATGCCGCGGCGAAGCATGTAGGACTGATAGTCGTCGGAATAGGAGACCAGCGTGCAGTCGTGGCCGCGCTGGCGCTGTGCGCGGGTGTAGATGTCAGCGGCCAGGAATGGACCGGCCATATGACCGATGTGCAAGTCGCCGTTTGGCGTCGGCGGCGTGATGGTGACAAGCAACTTACCCATTACGAAGCCCTCTGATCGGACACGTCGTGAATCGTCGCCTTCTGCAACGCAAACTCATTCAAGGCGACAGCTTGTTGGGCGTCTTCATCGAGAAACCGGTTGGCAGAATCTCGATCCCACCACACCACGTAAAAATGAAAGTCCTCATCGGTGTCGTTAAGCACATAGTGATCAGTGTGCTTGGGAATGGCGGCGATATCGCCCATGGTGAATGGGTACGTCTGATCCCCCACCACCAACTTGGCTGTCCCCTTGATACCAATGAAAAATTCCTGGTCAATCTGGGTGTGCGACAGCGATTTAGTGTGTGGCCGGACCACACACCAACCGCCGCCAATTGGCGTTGGATAGCCATCCCACGGCAAGAGCCTGGACCCGTCCAGATCATATTCATGAACCAGTTTGTCCCAGGCCATGGGGCGTAATATTTGGAATTCAGTCATGAGGTTCTCCTTCAGCCCGGAGCATCCTTGCTCGTTGTTTATTGGCGTCAGCGAGTACCAATCGACGCCTGCCGGTTGAGGGATAAACTGAAGAAAATCACGAAAGCGAGCAAACTAGAAATACGCAATCGACGGTTAAGTCTGACTTAACCGAACTTTTCTTAATCGGGATATTTATCAATCAGTTAAATGATTTGACCAATGATTGTGTTACGCCACCGGACACTGAAGTAGGACTTAACTGCTGGGATTAACAGTAATAAACAGCAGTCGATGGAGTCAGCGGCTTCTTGTCATACAGCAGTAAAGTCCGCTGTCGGTAGCGCCTGGTCAGACGCAACAACGCCGTTTGAATAATCTCGACCACATGTGCATCGAACGTGCGTGCAGATCAGCGCGTGGTGAATTCCCGCTGGCTGGCAATTGCCTGAGACACCAGCCAGTCGCGAAATTGGCGGCTGGATTTCGGGAGAATCGCGGTTTCGTCGTAAACCAGGTAGTACGCGATCGGTGTATCGATGGTGGCGCGAAACGGCACGACCAAGCGCCCCGACGCCAGTTCTTCGCGTATCAGCGAACGGCGCACCAGCGCGATGCCCATTCCCGCCAGAGCGGCTTCGATCACGCCGTTGGAGTCGACGAAAACCGACCCTCGATGCACTGCGGCTTCACCATCTTCGATACCCACTGCACGCAACCACAACGCCCAATCTTCACGGTGCTCATCGTGCAGCAGGTTGTAGCTCTTCAGGTCGATGGGCGATGACAGATAGCGTGAATCCGGGAGCAGGCTCGGGCTGCATACGGGTTGCAGCCGGTCATTGATGAGCATTTCCACCTCAAGCCCCGGATAGCGACCCAAGCCATGCCGCACGGCAAAATCGACGCCGTCGCCCAATAGGTCAACGAGCCGGTTTGTCGTGCTGATGAGCACTTCGATGCCTGGGCATATGGCTTGAAAATCCGGCAAACGCGGCAGCAACCACTGCATCGCAAATCCGCTGGTGCAACTGACGGTGATGGTGTTCGGCCCGTTGTCATTCATGAGTCGCTGGGTGGCATCGGAAATCTGCCCTAGCGCAGGGCGAATCGCGCGCAGGTAAATCTTCCCCTCAGGCGTGAGTTCCAGGCGCTTGGTGTTGCGGATGAACAGCGTGACACCGACGGCTTTTTCCAGTTTGGCGATTTGTTGACTGATTGCCGCCGGCGTGACGAAAAGCTCCCCCGCCGCGCCTTTCATGCTGGCGTGACGCCCCGTCGCTTCAAAACACAACAGCGCGTAAAGGGGCGGGAATTTCATGCCTGTCCTCAGTTAAGAAAATCTAATGTGCGTTAGAAAAGCTCGCTTGAGCACGGCTTCAGACACTGCTCAAATCATCACACCCTGCCTCGACAAGCGTCAATCGACAACTTTGCGGCGAGGGTTCGACGAAGTGATTCAAAGGGAAGTGCGATGAAATTATCCGACTATGTTCGACTACTTGTCCTCGCCGCTATCTGGGGAGCAAGTTTTTTGTTCATGCGCGTTGCCGCCCCTGTGCTCGGCGCCTTACCTACCGCATTCTTCCGGGTATTACTCGGCGCCATCGGTCTATTGGTCATTCTGGCCATTCTGAAAACCCGACACGAATTCCACGGGAAACTCAGAGCGACGCTTATTCTCGGCGTGATCAACTCTGGCATTCCGTTTTTGATGTACAGCATGGCGGCAATGTTACTGCCCGCCGGGTACTCGGCGATTCTCAATGCCACGACGCCGTTGATGGGTGTGTTGATTGGCTCGATGTTCTTCAATGACTCGCTGACGCCGAAGAAAGCGGCAGGTGTACTGACCGGTCTGGTCGGCATCACATTATTGACCACCACAGGGCCGATGACTTTCACCAGCACCGTCGTGATGGGCGCATTGGCGTGTCTGGTTGCGACCAGCTGCTACGGCGCCGCAGGATTCCTGACGCGTCAGTGGATTGCCGACAAGGGCGGACTGGATGCGAAGCTGGTCGCGTTCGGCAGTCAGATCGGAGCAACGTTATTCCTGGCGCCTTTCTTCGCCATTTCAGCAACGGTCAATCCGCCTGCCAGTTGGGGTGACGCGACCGTCTGGATGTCGCTCGCTGCAGTTGGCTTCATCTGCACGGCCTGCGCCTACATCTTGTACTTCCGGTTGATCGCCGACATCGGACCTGTTCGCTCCTTGACCGTGACATTCCTGATCCCGCCTTTTGGCGTGCTCTGGGGCGTGATGTTTCTTCACGAAAGTCTGTCTGCCGGGCACCTCTACGGCGGCGGGCTGATATGCCTGGCGGTCTGGTTCGTGCTAAGCAAGAGCAAACCCAAACCGGCACCCCAGACGCAGGACACGCCTGCGACCACCTGATTCAAAACTTATCCACAATGTTGATACGCAGTTGTCTGGTGGCGTTGACCAGACGGGGCATGGCTGTGCCTCGAAAAGCGTCGACAGGGACATGAACAGGCTTTCGGAAGACTGACATGGCGACACACACAAGCGCGTTGATCCCTCGGCAAATGGGCTGTGAGACTTCGGCGGAGTATGCAGGATGAGCAGAGCGATCCCGTTGATAGCCCTTCGCACCTTCGTGGAAGTGTGCAAAGTCGGCAGCATGAAGCGCGCGGCTGACCATTTGTGCGTATCGCCTGCTGCCGTGAGCCAGCAGATCAAGGGTCTGGAGGATCAGATCGGCAAGCGCCTGTTCGAGCGCGACGCCAAAGGCATTCAGCTGACTGCCAGCGGCCGTGCTCTGTACGACGAGCTTGCAGACACATTCGACGTGATCGAGAAAGCCTGGTCAGGCGCGTCGCTTAAACAGACTCGGCAAACCCGTCTGGTCATCAGCACGACCTCCACCATCGCCAGTTCCTGGTTGATTCCGGCCTTGGGCGATTTCAAGGCACGCTGTCCGAACGTCGAAATTTCCATCCAGATCTGCAACGGTCTGTCGGACCTCAAGCACGGGCATGTGGATATCTCCATCCAGCGCGAAATGGCCGCCAGCCCGGACAACCACGCCACTCGGCTCTGGTCGTCCTATCTCATCCCCGTTTGCAGCCCCGAGCTGCTCAGCAAACAGCGCAATATCGAAAGCCCGCAGGACTGCCTGACTTTCCCTTTGCTGCAGGACACCGAACGCAACTACTGGAAGGTGTGGATGAATGCATTCGGGATGAATAACCGCAAAATGATCCAGGGTTCAAGTTATGGCGACGAATCGCTGTTGATAAGTGCCGCCTGCGCGGGGCAAGGCATCGCTCTGGTCAACAACGTATTCGCCTCTGAAGCCTTGCAATCCAAACGCCTGGTGCAAGTCACCAATGCGACGTCAGAGCTGAAATTCGACTATTTCGTGTACTGCGCAAAAGAGCGGCGCGAGGAATGGGCGATTGTCGAGTTCATGAAATGGGCGGTGTTACAGGCAGGAAAAACCGCAAACGGGCCGGTACGTGAGGTGGGACAGGTCGCGTGACGGGTTTATCCACAGGTGAAAAAAACCCACCTTATGGTGGGCTTTTTTTTCCTTCATTCCCTCACTGTGGATAACTCACTCCACCGTCACCGACTTCGCCAGATTGCGAGGCTGGTCCACATCCGTGCCTTTGAGCACGGCGACGTAGTACGACAGCAGCTGCAGCGGGATGGTGTACAGGATCGGTGTCAGGGCATCGAGGATGTGCGGCATCGAGATGACGTGGGTGCCTTCGCCGTTGATCATGCCAGCTTGTTCATCGGCGAACACGATGAGTTCGCCGCCACGGGCGCGGACTTCCTGCAGGTTGGATTTAAGCTTTTCCAGCAGTTCGTTGTTCGGGGCGACCGTCACCACCGGCATGTCGCTGTCCACCAATGCCAACGGGCCGTGTTTCAGCTCGCCGGCGGGGTAGGCTTCGGCATGAATGTAGGAGATCTCTTTGAGCTTCAGCGCCCCTTCCATCGCCACTGGGAACTGCGCGCCGCGACCCAGGAACAACGTGTGGTTTTTCTCTGCGAACAGCTCGGCCACTTTTTCCACAGTGCTGTCCATCGCCAGCGCTTCGCCCAGACGCGTCGGCAGGCGACGCAGCTCCTCGACCAGTTCCGCCTCTACGCCGGCAGCCAGCGTGCCTTTGACCTGACCCAGCGACAGCGTCAGCAGCATCAGCGCAACCAATTGGGTGGTAAAGGCTTTGGTTGAAGCGACACCGATTTCCGGTCCGGCCTGAGTCAGCAGTGTCAGGTCGGACTCACGAACCAGCGAGCTGATGCTGACGTTGCAGATTGCGAGGCTGGCCAGGAAACCCAAGTCCTTGGCGTTGCGCAGCGCTGCCAGCGTGTCGGCGGTTTCACCCGACTGCGAGATCGACACGAACAGCGTGTCCGGCTGAACCACGACTTTGCGATAACGGAACTCGCTGGCGACTTCGACCTGGCATGGGATGCCCGCCAGCCCTTCCAGCCAGTAACGCGCGACCATCCCGGCGTGGTAACTGGTGCCGCAGGCAACGATTTGCACGTTGCGCACTTTGGCGAACAGTTCCGCCGCCTGCGGGCCGAACGCCTGAACCAGCACCTGCTGCTGACCCAGACGTCCTTCCAGCGTGCGCTGTACGACTTTTGGCTGCTCGTGGATTTCCTTGAGCATGAAGTGGCGGAACTCGCCCTTGTCGGCGGCTTCGGCACCTTCGCGGTACTGCACGACTTCACGCTCGACGGGCAGGCCCGCAACGGTCCAGATCTGCACGCTGTCGCGGCGGATCTCGGCAATGTCGCCCTCCTCCAGATACATGAAGCGGTCAGTCACCTGACGCAACGCCAGCTGATCCGATGCCAGAAAGTTTTCGCCCAGCCCCAGGCCCACCACCAGCGGGCTGCCGCTGCGCGCTGCAACCAGACGATCCGGTTGTTTGGCGCTGATCACCGCCAGGCCATAAGCACCATGCAGTTCCTTGACCGTCGCCTTCAGCGCGGCAGTCAGATCAGGCGTGTCCTGCAGCTTATGGTGCAGCAGATGCACGATGACTTCGGTGTCGGTGTCGGAAGTGAACAGATAGCCCAATCCCTTCAAGCGCTCACGAAGTGGCTCGTGGTTTTCAATGATGCCGTTGTGGACGACAGCCAGCTCGCCGCTGGAAAAATGCGGGTGAGCATTGTGTTCAACCGGCGCGCCGTGAGTGGCCCAGCGGGTATGCGCGATGCCAAGACGGCCGCCCAGCGGTTCGCCCGCCAGCGACTGCTCCAACTCGTTGACCTTGCCCACGCGGCGACGGCGCTCAAGCACACCGGCGTTGCTGAACAGCGCTACACCGGCGCTATCGTAGCCGCGGTACTCCAGGCGCTTGAGGCCTTCGAGCAGGATGGCAGTGACATTACGTTCAGCGACGGCGCCGACAATTCCACACATGGTCTTCTCCTAGGAAACAGCGGCGCAGATCAACGTCACGCCGCGAGCCTGAATTTGGTCGCGCGCCTCCTGAGGCAGGCGATCATCGGTAATTAGGGTATGGACGCTGCTCCAGGGCAGCTCCAGATTGGGAATTTTGCGGCCGACTTTGTCGGCTTCGACCATCACGATCACTTCGCGGGCGACCTCAGCCATGACGCGGCTAAGACCCAACAGCTCGTTGAAGGTGGTGGTGCCACGCGCCAGATCGATTCCATCGGCGCCAATGAACAACTGATCGAAATCGTAGGAACGCAACACCTGCTCGGCGACTTGGCCCTGGAACGACTCCGAATGCGGGTCCCAGGTGCCTCCCGTCATCAGCAACACCGGCTCATGCTCCAGCTCGCCCAACGCATTGGCGACGTGCAACGAGTTGGTCATCACCACCAGGCCCGGCTGCAACCCCAGTTCTGGAATCATTGCGGCGGTCGTGCTGCCACTGTCGATAATGATTCGAGCATGTTCGCGGATTCGGGCAACAGCAGCCCGGGCGATGGCTTGCTTATGGCGAGAAACCGGCTGGCCAGGCTCGCCGATCAGTTCTTGAGGCATGGGCACCGCGCCGCCGTAACGCCTGAGTAGCAGGCCATTACTCTCCAGCGCAGCCAAATCCTTTCGAACCGTAACTTCGGAGGTTTCAAAACGCTTGGCCAGTTCATCCACACTGACCTCGCCCTGCTCGTTAAGCAGCGCGAGGATGTTATGGCGACGCTGGGGCGTATTGCGTTTCGACATGATGAGCTTAAGTTTCGTTTCGAAAGATAACGAAGGCAATAGAAACCTATCGAATGGTATTCGTCAAGTGTCGAGGGGGCGATTATGCTCAGCGGACGGCTGTGAATAACTTACGATCCGGCTGGGAGGTGAATAGGCCTGACGTGCATAACTGGGGTCAGGCCAGATTCGCGTGTGGATAAGTCAGTCTTTCTTGATCTTGACCGGCCGCTTCCAGCCGTCGATGTTGCGTTGACGAGCACGGGCCACGGCCAGTTGCGCGGGCGCGATGTCCTGATTGATGGTCGAGCCCGCAGCCGTGCTGGCGCCGGATGAGATATTCACAGGCGCTACCAGTGAATTGTTGGAGCCGATGAACACATCCTCGCCCATCACGGTTTTGTGTTTGTTAGCGCCGTCATAGTTGCAGGTGATGGTGCCGGCGCCAATGTTGGTTCGCGCTCCGATCACTGCGTCTCCCAGATAAGTGAGATGCCCGGCCTTGGCGCCCTCGCCCAGGTGAGCATTCTTGAGTTCGACGAAGTTACCCACATGCGCTCGCGCTTCAAGAACGCTGCCCGGTCGCAGTCGGGCAAACGGGCCCGCATCGGCTGCTTCTCCAACGACAGCACCTTCCAGATGACTGTTGGCCTTGATCATCGAGCCTTTGCGCAGCGTCGAGTCCCTGATCACGCAGTTCGGGCCAATGGAGACGTCGTCCTCGATGACCACACGACCTTCGAGAATCACGTTCACGTCGATCATCACGTCTCGACCGACTGTGACTTCTCCGCGTACATCAAAACGAGCCGGATCACGCAGCGTGACCCCTAGCGCCATCAGACGGCGTGCCTCGCGCAGCTGATAATGACGTTCGAGCTCGGCCAATTGCTTGCGGTCATTGGCGCCTTGCACTTCCATCGCATCATGCGGCTGGGCTGTCGCGACCCTCAAACCATCATTGACGGCCATCGCGATGACGTCCGTCAGGTAGTACTCACCCTGAGCATTGTTGTTCGACAGACGACCGAGCCAATCGGCCAGGCGCTTGCCAGGCACCGCCAGGATGCCGGTGTTGCCTTCCTTGATCGCCCGCTGCGCCTCGGTTGCGTCCTTGTGCTCCACAATGGCCGAAACATCGTTTTGCTCATCGCGGACGATCCGGCCATAGCCTGTAGGGTCATCGAGGCTGACGGTCAGCAGGCCCAGCTGCCGGTCATTCACCAGGGTGAGCAAACGCTGCAGGGTTTCCACTTCGATCAGCGGCACGTCGCCGTAAAGAATCAGCACAGTGTCCGCACTCAACACCGGCAGCGCTTGAGCCACGGCGTGGCCAGTGCCCAGCTGTTTATCCTGCAGCACGAAATTCAGGTCCTCGGCTGCCAGCTGTTCGCGCACTCGTTCAGCGCCATGACCGATGACGACGTGAATACCCTGAGGCGAAAGCTGGCGAGCGCTGTGGATAACATGGCCGAGCATGCTGTTGCCAGCAACAGGATGCAGAACCTTGGGCAAAGCGGAGCGCATACGAGTGCCCTGACCGGCCGCGAGAATGACGATATCGAGTGACATGAAGAGATTCCAGGCAGGCGAGCCGCGGCAATATCCGGGCTGGTATTCAGAAGAAAGCCAAAAAAGAAAAAGGGTAGCCGAGGCTACCCTTTTACTCAATCGCGCATGAAAGCTGCCGGCCTTAGCCGCCAAACTTCTTGCGAATTTGCTGAACGGTGCGCAGCTGGGCTGCGGCTTCCGCCAGACGTGCAGCAGCAGATCCGTAGTCGAAATCTGCGCCTTTTTCATTCAGGGCTTTCTCGGCCGCCTTGACGGCTTCCTGAGCAGAGGCTTCGTCCAGGTCGGCAGCGCGTTGCACGGTATCGGCAAGCACTTTGACCATGTTCGGTTGAACCTCAAGGAAACCACCGGAGATGTAAAACACCTCGGCTTCTCCACCCTGCTTGATCAGACGGATCGGACCTGGCTTCAGATCAGTGATCAACGGCGCGTGACCTGGAGCAATACCGATATCACCCAGGTTACCGTGTGCAATCACCATCTCGACCAGACCGGAGAAAATCTCTCCTTCCGCGCTGACGATATCGCAATGGACTGTCATAGCCATTTGCCTGCCTCAACCTGATTAGCGCCCGTTGCCGGGCGCCTGGATTACAGTTTCTTGGCTTTCTCGATCGCTTCTTCGATGCCGCCGACCATGTAGAACGCTTGTTCTGGCAGATGGTCGTACTCACCGGCGAGGATGCCTTTGAAGCCAGCAATGGTGTCTTTCAGGGAAACGTATTTACCCGATGCACCGGTGAAGACTTCAGCCACGAAGAACGGCTGCGACAGGAAGCGCTGAATCTTACGAGCGCGGGATACCAACTGCTTGTCGGTTTCCGACAGCTCGTCCATACCCAGGATCGCGATGATGTCTTTCAGCTCTTTGTAACGCTGCAGAACGTACTGAACGCCGCGAGCGGTGTCGTAGTGGTCCTGGCCGATCACGTTCGGGTCCAGCTGGCGCGAAGTGGAGTCCAGTGGATCAACCGCCGGGTAGATACCCAGGGAAGCGATGTCACGGGACAGAACGACGGTGGCGTCCAGGTGGGCGAAGGTGGTCGCTGGCGACGGGTCGGTCAAGTCGTCCGCGGGTACGTATACCGCTTGGATCGAGGTGATCGAACCTTCCTTGGTCGAAGTGATGCGCTCTTGCAGCACGCCCATCTCCTCAGCCAGAGTCGGCTGGTAACCTACTGCCGAAGGCATACGGCCCAGCAGTGCGGATACTTCGGTACCGGCCAGTGTGTAACGGTAGATGTTGTCGACGAACAGCAGAACGTCGTTACCTTCGTCACGGAATTTCTCGGCCATGGTCAGACCGGTCAAAGCAACGCGCAGACGGTTTCCCGGCGGCTCGTTCATCTGGCCGTATACCAGTGCCACTTTGTCCAGAACGTTGGAGTCCTTCATCTCGTGGTAGAAGTCGTTACCCTCACGAGTACGCTCACCCACACCGGCGAACACGGAATAACCGCTGTGCTCGATGGCGATGTTACGGATCAGTTCCATCATGTTTACGGTCTTGCCGACACCGGCACCACCGAACAGACCGACTTTACCGCCCTTGGCGAACGGGCAAACCAGGTCGATAACCTTGATGCCGGTTTCCAGCAGGTCGTTACCGCCTGCCTGGTCAGCGAACGAAGGCGCAGGACGGTGAATGCCCCAGCGCTCTTCGGTGTCGATCGGACCGGCTTCGTCGATCGGGTTACCCAGAACGTCCATGATCCGGCCCAGCGTCGCTTTACCGACCGGTACGGAGATGGCTGCGCCGCTGTCGATGACGTCCAGACCGCGCTTCAAGCCTTCGGTGGAACCCATCGCAATGGTACGAACTACGCCGTCGCCCAGCTGCTGCTGAACTTCCAGGGTAGTTTCCGCGCCTTGTACTTTCAGCGCGTTGTAGATGCTCGGTACGCTGTCGCGTGGAAATTCCACGTCGATCACGGCGCCGATGATTTGAACGATACGTCCGCTACTCATTAGCTGGATCCTCTGAATATTTGAACCGTTAAACCGCGGCAGCGCCGCCGACGATTTCCGAGATCTCTTGGGTGATCGCTGCCTGACGCGCCTTGTTGTAGATCAGCTGCAAATCGCTGATCAGGTCACCGGCGTTGTCAGTGGCGTTCTTCATTGCGATCATCCGCGCAGCTTGTTCAGCCGCGTTGTTCTCGACCACCGCCTGATAGACCTGCGACTCCACGTAACGGACCATCAAGCCGTCCAGCAGCTCTTTGGCGTCGGGTTCGTACAGGTAATCCCAGTGGTGCTTGAGTTCTTGATCCTGGGTGGCGACCAACGGAATCAACTGTTCCACCGTTGGCTGCTGAGTCATGGTGTTGATGAACTTGTTGGATACCACGGACAGGCGGTCAATACGGCCCTCCAGGTAGGCATCCAGCATCACCTTGACGCTGCCGATCAAATCGTTGATCGATGGCTCTTCGCCCAAGTGGCTGATCGCAGCGACGACGTTACCGCCGAAGTTGCGGAAAAACGCCGCACCTTTGCTGCCGACCACGCACAGATCGATCTCTACGCCGTTTTCACGGTTCTTCGCCATGTCCTTGACCAAAGCCTTGAACAGGTTGGTATTCAAGCCACCGCAAAGACCACGGTCACTGCTCACCACGATATAACCGGCACGCTTTACTTCGCGGTCGATCATGAACGGGTGGCGGTATTCCGGGTTAGCGTTGGCAAGATGACCAATCACCTGGCGGATGCGCTCCGCGTAAGGACGGCTAGCAGCCATGCGCATTTGAGCCTTGCGCATTTTGCTGACCGCCACTTTTTCCATGGCGCTGGTGATCTTTTGCGTGCTTTTGATGCTCGCAATCTTGCTGCGAATCTCTTTTGCGCCTGCCATGTAACACCTATCAGGTTAGCAAGCGGGAGCCTCGCGGCTCCCGCTGCGGCTTACCAGGTTTGGGTGGCCTTGAACTTCTCGATACCGGCTTTGAGGCCAGAATCGATTTCGTCATTGAAGTCACCCTTCACGTTGATCTTGGCCATCAAATCGGCGTGATCGCGGTTGAAGTAAGCAATCAGCGCTTGTTCAAAGCTGCCGACCTTGGCGATTTCGACGTCAGTCAGGAACCCACGCTCAGCGGCATACAGCGACAGCGACATGTCAGCGATCGACATTGGCGCGTATTGCTTCTGCTTCATCAGCTCGGTAACGCGCTGACCATGCTCAAGTTGCTTGCGGGTCGCTTCGTCCAGGTCAGAAGCGAACTGGGCGAATGCCGCCAGTTCACGGTACTGAGCCAGAGCGGTACGGATACCACCGGACAGCTTCTTGATGATCTTGGTCTGAGCGGCACCACCCACACGGGATACCGAAACACCGGCGTTCACTGCCGGGCGGATGCCGGAGTTGAACATGGCCGATTCCAGGAAGATCTGACCGTCGGTGATGGAAATCACGTTGGTCGGAACGAACGCGGAAACGTCGCCAGCCTGGGTTTCGATGATCGGCAGTGCGGTCAGGGAGCCGGTTTTGCCGGTCACTGCGCCGTTGGTGAACTTCTCTACGTATTCTTCCGAAACGCGGGATGCGCGCTCCAGCAGACGGGAGTGGAGATAGAACACGTCACCTGGGTAAGCTTCACGTCCTGGTGGACGACGCAGCAGCAGGGAGATCTGGCGGTAAGCCACAGCCTGCTTGGACAGATCGTCATAAACGATCAGCGCGTCTTCACCGCGGTCGCGGAAGTATTCGCCCATGGTGCAACCGGCATAAGGTGCCAGGAATTGCAGCGCAGGAGATTCCGAAGCACTGGCAGCCACGATGATGGTGTTGGCCAGAGCGCCGTTTTCTTCCAGCTTGCGCACCACGTTGGCGATGGTCGATTGCTTCTGACCAACAGCTACGTAGACGCAGAAAATGCCGCTGTCTTTCTGGTTGATGATCGCGTCGATCGCCAGAGCGGTTTTACCGATCTGACGGTCACCGATGATCAGCTCACGCTGGCCACGGCCGACAGGGATCATCGCATCGACAGCCTTGTAGCCAGTCTGTACAGGCTGGTCTACCGACTTACGCCAGATCACGCCTGGAGCAACTTTCTCGACCGCATCGGTCTCGGTGTTGTTCAGCGGACCTTTGCCGTCGACCGGGTTACCCAGTGCGTCGACAACGCGACCCAGCAGTTCCTTACCAACCGGAACTTCCAGGATGCGGCCGGTGCACTTGGCACTCATGCCTTCAGCCAGAGAGGTGTAAGCGCCCAGTACCACCGCACCCACGGAGTCTTGCTCCAGGTTCAGTGCCATACCGTAAACGCCGCCCGGGAACTCGATCATTTCGCCGTACATAGCGTCGGCCAGACCGTGAATCCGCACGATACCGTCAGACACGCTGACGACAGTGCCTTCGTTACGGGCTTGGGAAGCCACATCGAGTTTCTCGATGCGACCCTTGATGATTTCACTTATTTCGGAAGGATTGAGTTGCTGCATTGCTCTGCTGCCCCTTCAAACTCAAGATTTCAATGCTTCGGCTAGTTGCGCGAGTTTGCCGCGAACTGAGCCATCGATAACCAGGTCGCCGGCGCGGATGATGACACCACCTATCAGGGCAGCATCCTCCGCAGCGTGCAGGCGCACTTCCCGGCCGAGCCGTGCACTGAGAACCTTGGCGAGTTTGTCTTGCTGTTCTTGGTTCAATGCAAAAGCACTGGTCACATCCACATCTACCGATTTTTCCTGCTCGGCCTTGTACAGCTCGAACAGTTCGGAGATCTCCGGCAGAAGCTGGAGACGGTCGTTTTCAGCAACGACGTGGATGAAATTCTGTGCCTTGGCATCGAACTTGTCGCCGCACACTTCAATAAAAGTGGCGGCCTTGTCTGCGCTCGTCAGTCGCGGGGCCTTGAGCATGCGCTGCATTGTGTCGTCTTGCGACACTGCAGCAGCCAGGCCGAGCATGGCTGACCAATTGGCCAGCTGCTGGTGGGCCTGGGCATGCTCGAAGGCTGCCTTAGCGTAAGGTCGGGCCAACGTGGTCAGTTCTGCCATGATCGCCCTCGCTTAAATTTCTGCAGCCAGTTTGTTAACCAGCTCCGCGTGCGCGTTTTGATCGATTGTGGCACCCAGGATCTTCTCTGCGCCGTTGACTGCCAGGCTGCCCAGTTGGGCGCGCAGCGCGTCTTTGACGCCGTTCAGTTCCTGCTCGATCTCGGCCTGAGCCTGAGCCTTGATGCGGTCAGCATCGACACGAGCCTGTTCACGGGCTTCGTCGACAATCTGAGTACCGCGTTTCTTGGCCTGCTCAATGATTTCAGCTGCCTGAGCTTTTGCTTCGCGCAGTTGCTGACCCGCTTTATCTTGGGCCAGCTCCAGGTCGCGAGCTGCTCGGGTGGCAGCGTCCAGTCCATCCGCGATCTTCTTCTGACGTTCGTGCAAAGCCGCGATGACCGGAGGCCACACGAACTTCATGCAGAACAGCACAAAAATGAAGAACGCAACGGACTGGCCAATCAGGGTTGCATTAATGTTCACGCCAACACCTCGCTCGTTCGTTGTCCATCACACCAATCAACTCGAAAATTCGAGCGATCAGCCAGCGAGTTGACCAACGAAGGGGTTCGCAAAAGTGAAGAACAGAGCGATACCAACACCGATCATTGTTACGGCGTCGAGCAGACCAGCCACGATGAACATCTTAACTTGCAGCATTGGAACCATTTCTGGCTGACGCGCTGCGCCTTCCAGGAATTTACCGCCCAGCAGGCCGAAACCGATTGCGGTACCCAGAGCGCCCAGGCCGATCAGCAGTGCAACAGCGATAGCAGTTAGACCAACTACAGTTTCCATCTTTCCTCCCGACTTTTACGTCGTATTGGTTAGGTTTTCTTAGATTAAAGCGGTAAAACAAAATCGTTTTTTACATCAGCCCTTGCGGGCACCCCCTCACCTTGGCGAGGGGATCATCAGACTCGCCAGGCGTGTCTTAATGGTTATCTTCGTGAGCCATCGACAGGTAAACGATGGTCAGCATCATGAAGATGAACGCTTGCAGGGTGATGATCAGGATGTGGAACACAGCCCAAGCCCACTGCAGGACCACGCCCAGGCCACTCAGCCAGAGCAGGCCGCTGCCGAACATGACCGCGATCAGGATGAACACCAGCTCACCGGCATACATGTTGCCGAAAAGACGCAGTGCCAGAGAGATCGGTTTAGCAACCAGAGTCACGAATTCAAGCAGGAAGTTGACCGGAATCAACAGCGCCTGAACGAAAATATTCTTGCTGCCGAAAGGATGAAGGGTCAGTTCACCGATAAAGCCGCCAATGCCCTTGATCTTGATGCTGTAGAAAATGATCAGAGCGAAAACGGACAACGCCATACCCAGTGTCGCGTTCGGGTCGGTGGTCGACACCGCGCGGAACGGGATGTGGTGATCACCGGAGATCATGACTGCCAACTGAGGAATCCAGTCGACCGGAATGAGGTCGACGGCGTTCATCAGGAACACCCAGGCGAAGATGGTCAACGCCAGCGGGGCGATGACGGCGCTGCGACCGTGGAAGCTGTCTTTCACGCTGCCATCGACGAACTCGACGAGCACTTCAACGAAGTTCTGCAGAGCGCCAGGCTGACCGGAGGTCGCCTTCTTGGCTGCCATGCGGAAGATCAGGACGAAAATCAGACCCAGAGCCACCGACCAGCCGAGAGTATCGAGGTGGAAAGCCCAAAAGCCCATTTCTTTTGCTTCTGCTGCGGAATGCGCGAAGCCCCAAGTGCCGTCAGGCAAATGACCGAAGGTCAAGTTCTGCAAGTGGTGCTGGATATAGCCCGAAGCTGTCTGCTCTGCCATGGTTGCCTCAAACGCCCTAAGGTCTCGAAAGTCTTGTTCTCATTAGCAGGGGTGCGAACCAGCTGACCAACTGGGTCAGCATGAACACGCCAAAAACCGCCAGCGGAGCCAGCGGCTTTATACCTGCGAAGGTCAGTGCAAACAGCACTGCCGTAAAAATCAGTTTGCCCGCCTCGCCGGCGTAGAACGACCGAACGATGGCTTGCGCTGCCCTGGCACCGGTAAACCGGAAAGCCTTATGGGCAAAATACACATTGGGCAGCCACGCTATCAGGCCTCCGCAAAGTCCTGAGTATCCAGCTACGACTCCGTGCCACTGCCAGAGCGCCACTGCTGCCAGCAGCAGGACAATCACTTGAGCCAGCAGTACCGGGAAAACAGCCAGACGATGGAACGGCAAGCGGTTTGGCGTGCGTGTCTCCATCACATGGGCTCCTCGTAAGCCGGCCGCCAAAATCAATAACTTGGCATAATTTGTGCCGACAAAATGCGCGCAGAGTATAGGGGCGGTTCAGCCCCTATTCAACTGCCGGGTAGTGATTTCCGACTACGCGTTAAGGACGATATGTTTCAGCGAATGTGAGCGAGGACACCCTGGAGTTCATCCAGCGAGTTATAACGAATAACCAACTGGCCTTTTCCCTTCTGTCCGTGGCGGATCTGCACCGCAGAGCCTAGGCGCTCGGCCAGACGCTGCTCCAGGCGAGTGATGTCCGGGTCGGCTTTGACCGGGGCCGCAGCCTCCTGTTTGCCGCTCAGCCACTGACGAACCAGCGCCTCGGTCTGGCGCACGGTCAGTCCACGTGCGACAACGTGTCGCGCCCCTTCAATCTGTTGATCTTCCGGCAATCCCAACAAAGCGCGGGCATGGCCCATTTCAAGATCGCCGTGGGAAAGCATCGTCTTGATGACTTCAGGCAGGGCGATCAGGCGCAGCAGGTTCGCCACGCTCACACGGGACTTGCCCACAGCCTCGGCGACTTGTTGCTGGGTGAGCTGAAACTCGTGCTGCAGTCGCTGCAGCGCGATGGCTTCTTCGATCGGATTGAGGTCTTCGCGCTGGATGTTTTCGATCAGCGCCATGGCGATGGCCGCTTCGTCCGGCACATCGCGCACCATGGCAGGAATGGTATCGATTCCCGCCTGCTGGCTGGCTCGCCAACGACGCTCACCCGCAATGATTTCAAAACGATTGTCCGCGATCGGTCGCACCACGATCGGCTGCATCACGCCCTGAGCCTTGATCGAATTGGCCAGTTCTTCCAGCGCCTGCGGATCCATATCGCGGCGCGGCTGATACTTGCCACGCTGAATCAGGTCCAGCGGGATGTGTTGCAACTCGCGCTGATCGGCTTGTACGGCCTGTTCTTCCAGCGCACTGACGGTGGGGCTACTCAGGAGTGCGTCCAGCCCACGTCCGAGTCCTCGTTTCTTGACGGCCATGGGATTTCCTTAAGTGGGCTGCGCTGCGGCGCGTGAAGAGCGACGCTGACGGCGGACCATTTCCCCGGCCAGCGCCAGATATGCGAGCGCGCCACGGGAAGTCTTGTCATACGCCAGAGCAGGCATACCGAAGCTCGGAGCCTCGGCCAACCGAATGTTGCGCGGGATCACGGTGTCATACAGCTGATCGCCGAAATGCTCTTTCAACTGCGCAGACACGTCGTTGATCAGGCTCAAACGCGGGTCGTACATCGTGCGCAGCAGACCTTCGATCTTCAGCTGTGGATTAAGCAGTTCGGCGATGCGTTTGATGTTATCCACAAGGTCACTCAGACCTTCGAGTGCGAAGTACTCGCACTGCATGGGGATGATCACGCCGTCTGCGGCGACCAATGCGTTAAGCGTCAACATCGACAGCGACGGTGGACAGTCGATGAGGATGTAATCGTAATTATCGCGAATCGGCGCCAGCGCCGTGCGCAGCCGCGCTTCTTTCATCTGCATTTCCAGCAGAACGACTTCCGCTGCAGTGAGGTCGCGGTTGGCAGGCAACAGTTGATAACCGCCGTGCTCCGAAAAATGCATGGCCTGATTCAGGTCGCATTCTCCGATCAGCAAATCATAGACAGAGTGTTCCAGCGCGTGTTTATCCACACCGCTACCCATCGTGGCGTTGCCCTGTGGATCGAGATCGATCAACAACACCCGACGCTTGGTAGCCACCAGCGATGCAGCGAGGTTGATGCAGGTGGTGGTTTTACCCACCCCCCCTTTTTGGTTCGCTATCGCGAATACCTTAGCCATTCTTGCGTGTGTTCCCTGTCATGCCGTGCGGCGCAGTATCAGCAGATGCCGTTGACCTTGGCAACCCGGTACGGCCAAGGCTTGCGCGCTTTCCAGATGAAAATCTGCGGGCAATGCTACCAGTTCGTCCGCCGGATGCAGACCTTTCATCGCAAGCCAACGCGTTTTGCCGTCGCCCATGTGACGAGTCCACTGCGTGAAGTCTTCAAGGCTGCTGAATGCGCGGGAGATGATGCCTGTGAACGGCAGCTCGGGCTGGAAGGCTTCCGCACGACTGTGGATAACTTCCAGGTTTGCGAGTTTGAGCTCAAGCTTGACCTGGGTGAGAAAGCGGGTCTTCTTGCCGTTGCTGTCCAGACAGGTGACGTTCATGTCCGGGAACAGGATGGCCAGAGGAATACCGGGCATACCGCCGCCACTGCCGACGTCCAGTTGACGCTCGCCCTCGATGAAGGGCACGACGCTCAGGCTGTCGAGCAGATGACGCGAGACCATTTCATCGGGATCGCGGACGGCGGTCAGGTTGTAGGCCTTGTTCCATTTGATGAGCAAGCCCAGATAGCCAAGTAACAGGCTATGCTGGCTGTCGCTCAACTCGACGCCCAGTTCGAGGGCGCCTCGGGTCAGTTCTTCTGCGTGCTGCGGGGTGACCAACGAACTCAAGCGCTTTGCTCCAACTGACGGCCCGCGCCGCGTTTTTTCAAGTGAATCATCAACAGAGAAATTGCCGCAGGCGTGACGCCCGGGATTCTGGACGCCTGACCGAGGGTCTCCGGACGAGTTATCCCCAGCTTGCTCTGGATCTCTTTGGAAAGTCCCGAAATACCGGTGTAGTCGATATCGACAGGCAGCTTGGTGTCTTCGCTGGCGCGCAGCCGAGCGATCTCATCTTGCTGGCGGTCGATGTAGCCGGCGTATTTGGTCTTGATCTCGACCTGCTCGGCGACCTGTGGGTCGGTCGAGCCGTTTCCGGTCAGTTCTACCAGGCTGGCGTAGTCCACTTCAGGACGGCTCAGCAGGTTGAGCAGGTTGTACTCGTGAGTCAGCGGTGTTCCGAAATGGGCAGAAACCGCATTACCCTGCTCGGTCCCCGGACGAATCCAGGTGGATTTCAAACGCTGCTCTTCCTGTTCGATGCCTTCGCGCTTGGCGCAGAACGCTGCCCAGCGCGCATCATCGACCAGGCCCAGTTTGCGGCCCTTCTCGGTCAGGCGCAGGTCGGCATTGTCCTCGCGCAGGATCAGACGGTATTCGGCCCGTGAGGTAAACATGCGGTAAGGCTCTTGTGTGCCCAGCGTGATCAGATCGTCCACAAGCACGCCGATGTAAGCCTCATCCCGGCGCGGGCACCAGCTTTCCTTGCCTTGGGCGCGCAAAGCGGCGTTGGCCCCGGCGAGCAGACCCTGCGCACCGGCTTCTTCGTAACCAGTGGTGCCGTTGATCTGTCCGGCGAAGAAAAGACCGCCGATGACCTTGGTTTCCAGGCTGTACTTCAGATCTCGAGGATCGAAATAGTCGTATTCGATGGCGTAGCCCGGACGCACGATGTGCGCGTTTTCCATCCCGCGGATCGAACGGACGATCTGCAGCTGGACATCGAACGGCAGCGACGTCGAGATGCCGTTCGGGTACAGCTCATGGGTGGTCAGGCCTTCCGGTTCGATGAAAACCTGATGGCTTTCCTTGTCGGCGAACCGATGAATCTTGTCTTCGATCGACGGGCAGTAGCGAGGACCGACCCCTTCGATTTCCCCGGCTGCGGAATACATTGGCGAGCGATCAAGATTCGCGGCGATGATTTCGTGCGTTCGGGCATTGGTGTGGGTGATCCAGCAACTGACCTGGCGCGGATGCTGTTCTTTGGAACCCAGAAACGACATCACCGGAATCGGTGTATCGCCAGGCTGCTCGGACATTACCGAGAAATCCACAGAGCGACCGTCGATGCGCGGAGGTGTACCTGTTTTCAGCCTGCCAACGCGCAACGGTAGTTCACGCAAGCGACGAGCAAGCGCGATCGACGGAGGATCGCCGGCGCGACCACCGGAGTAATTCTGCAAACCGATGTGGATAAGTCCACCGAGGAAGGTTCCGGTCGTCAGCACCACGGAATCCGCCATGAAACGCAGGCCCATCTGAGTCACAACGCCACGGACCTGGTCCTGCTCGACAATCAGGTCATCGCAGGATTGCTGGAATATCCACAGATTCGGCTGATTCTCGATGATCTCGCGAATCGCCGCCTTATAGAGAATGCGGTCTGCCTGTGCACGCGTAGCGCGCACAGCCGGGCCTTTGCGGCTATTGAGCACGCGAAACTGAATGCCGCCCAAATCGGTAGCCGTTGCCATCGCACCGCCCAGGGCGTCGATTTCTTTAACCAGATGGCTTTTACCAATGCCACCAATGGCGGGGTTACAACTCATCTGCCCGAGGGTTTCCACGTTATGCGTCAACAGCAGGGTCTTTGCACCCATGCGAGCAGACGCAAGTGCTGCCTCGGTACCGGCATGACCGCCGCCGATGACGATCACTTCAAAACGGGAAGGGAAATCCACCACGCACCTCGTGCCTGTTTTTTGGGGGGAATAGGAAATTGGCGGCAAGTATAGGGACTTCGCCCCCCTGAAAGGAACCTTTTGCGCAAAATTTAACCAGCTGTGGATGAAAGGCGGTTAAAAAAGTAAAAAAGAAAGAAATTTATAAAATCTTTGTTTTTATGTTTATGTTTAGAGAGGCAGATAACTGTGGATAAACAGCTACAAGCCTTAAGATACGTTATGTACAGAGAATCAAAAGCCTGTGGTCAGCTCAGCATGAGGGGCTTGGATAACATGTTTAAGCCTGTGGATTAAATGGAGGGTTACCCACAGACCCGATTATCCTCAGGTCCGTAGGCCGGTTATCAACTGAGCTGAATGCCGGTTATGCACAGGGCTCCTGCGGTGGATATTTCGGGGTGAGTCAAAAAAAACGTGCAGACGTCCTCAGCCATGGAGCTGGCGAACAGGGCGTCATAGGAGAAAGAAAGCAGGCCCGGGATGTGGGCCTGCTGAGGAGGGGATACTTATTTGCCGATGCAGAAGCTGGAGAAGATGCGTCCCAGCAGATCGTCGGAACTGAACGCGCCGGTAATTTCACCCAGGTATTGCTGGGCCAGTCGCAGATCTTCGGCCAACAGCTCACCGGCGCCTGCAAGCGTCAGTTGAGACCGGCCATGTTCGAGGGACGCACCGGCCCTGTTGAGCGCTTCCAGATGACGTCGACGTGCGCTGAAGCTGCTTTCAGAGGTCTGTTGATAACCCATGCAGGCCTTCAAATGCTCACGAAGCAACTCAAGGCCCTCACCGCCAGCCTTGGCGCTCAGGTTGATCGTCACATGACCATCGCTGCTCACTAGCAGACCTACTGGATCACCGCTCAGATCTGCCTTGTTTCGAATGAGCGTAACGTTCGACGGATCAGGGCGTTGATCAAGAAATTCCGGCCATAACGCGAATGGATCGGTGGCCTCCGGCGCGGTCGCGTCAACGACCAGCAGAATGCGATCAGCTTCACCGATCGCTTTCAATGCGCGTTCGACGCCGATCCGTTCGACCTGGTCCTGAGTGTCGCGCAGGCCGGCAGTGTCAACGACGTGCAGGGGCATGCCATCGATGTGGATATGTTCACGGAGGATATCCCGCGTCGTGCCCGCGATTTCCGTGACGATCGCCGCTTCCCTGCCTGCCAGGGCATTGAGCAGGCTCGACTTACCGGCGTTGGGTCGCCCTGCAATCACCACGGTCATGCCGTCACGCAGCAAGGCGCCTTGACTGGCTTCGCGCACGACTGTGGATAACTGCTCCCTCACGTCATCGAGCATGCGCAGGACGTGGCCATCTGCAAGGAAGTCGATCTCCTCTTCAGGAAAATCAATCGCCGCTTCTACATAGATCCGCAAGCTGATCAGCTGCTCGGTCAAGTTATGCACACGGGTGGAGAAGGCGCCCTGCAGAGATCGCAGCGCATTACGGGCCGCCTGTGCAGAACTTGCTTCGATCAGATCCGCGATGGCTTCCGCCTGAGCCAGGTCGAGCTTGTCGTTGAGGAAGGCTCGCTCACTGAACTCTCCCGGACGCGCCAGTCGGCTGCCCAGCTGTACGCAGCGTTGCAGCAGCATATCGAGCACCACGGGTCCGCCATGCCCTTGCAGCTCAAGGACGTCTTCCCCGGTGAAAGAATTCGGACCCGGGAAATAAAGCGCAATCCCTTCATCGATCACCTGGCCTTGCTGGTCGTGGAAAGGGCCGTAATGCGCGTGACGCGGCTGGGGCTGTTTGCCCACGATCGCTTTGGCGCACGTGCTGGCCAACGGACCGGATATACGCACGATGCCCACGCCGCCGCGGCCTTGGGCAGTCGCGATCGCTGCAATGGTTTCACGAGGGACGTTCATGGTCCTGCTCCTGAATAACTGTCAGATAGCAAAACGCCCCACGAGGGGGCGTTCTGATTTACTTATCAACAGGGTAGATCAGGCAGCGGCTTTCTTGGCTTTCGCCTCGATGCTGCGGGTGATGTACCACTGTTGCGTGATGGACAAGGTGTTGTTCACAACCCAGTACAGCACCAGACCTGCAGGGAACCACAGGAAGAAAAAGGTGAAGATGATCGGCATCAGCTTCATCACCTTGGCCTGCATCGGATCCGGCGGTGTCGGGTTCAGTCGCTGCTGAATGAACATGGTCGCACCCATGATGATCGGCAGGATGAAAAACGGATCCTTGATCGACAGGTCGGTTATCCACAGCAGCCAAGGCGCCTGACGCATCTCGACGCTTTCCAGCAGTACCCAGTACAACGAGAGGAACACTGGCATCTGAACCAGAATCGGCAAGCAGCCGCCCAGCGGGTTGATCTTCTCTTTCTTGTACAGCTCCATCATCGACTGAGAAAGCTTCTGACGATCATCGCCATGTTGCTCCTTCAGTGCGGCCAGACGAGGTGCAACAGCACGCATGCGGGCCATCGACTTGTAGCTGGCGGCCGACAGAGGGAAGAAAAGCCCTTTGATCAGCATGGTCAGGAAGATGATCGACCAGCCCCAGTTACCCACAATGCTGTGGATATGTTGCAGCAGCCAGAAAATAGGCTGGGCAATGAACCATAGAATGCCGTAGTCGACGGTCAACTCCAGACCTGGGGACAACTCTTTCAGGACAGCCTGACTTTTAGGACCGGCGTACAACGTGGTCGTTGTTTCAGCCTTGGCGCCAGGCGCTACGGTCACTGCCGGGCCGGTAAAACCGATGATGTAATTGCCGGCACTGTCTTTACGCGTGGTGACAGTGTTGTTGTCAGCCTTGTTCGGGATCCAGGCGGTCACGAAATAGTGCTGCAGCCAGGCAACCCAGCCACCTTGAACGGTATCTTTGATGGAGCCTTTGTCGATGTCCTTCATCGAAACCTTTTTGTAAGGTTCCGAAGGTGTCCACATGGCAGCACCCAGGTAAGTAGCGGTACCGGTGGCAGTGGTGGACGAAGGGTCGGCACTGGCGTCGCGTTTCAGTTGCGCGAACAGATTGCCGTTCCAGGCCTGAGCGCTCTGGTTATCGATCAGATAGCTGACGGTCAGGTCATACAAGCCGCGTTTGAACGTGAATCGCTTGATGTAGTTGACGCCGGCATCGCTGAATTTCAGATCCACGACCAGATCATTCTGACCATCGGCCAGTTGATAACTTTTCTGAGAGGCGGCGTAAACAGGGCGACCAGAGGCACGGGCATCAGGACCATTAACACCTGTCAAACCGCTCTGCGCGAGGAAAACGCGCTCGCCACCATTATCAAACAACTGAAATGGAATCTCAGGATGGTCCTGACGGCGTGGGTAAAGCGGCAGGCGAAGCTGCACCACGTCACCGCCGACCGGGTCGATTTCCAGATTCAGAACGTCCGTCTTCACCTGGATGAGATCTTTGCTGGCAACCACAGGGGTTTCAGCTGGCGCAGCGACTTCTCCGGTGGCACTTGGAACGTCTGCATTTGCAGCAGTAGAACCTTGTGGAGCATCGGGAATAGCGGATGTATTGGTGTTGGCAGCAACATTCTGAGTCGGCAAGGCTGCCTGACCGTAGTCCTGGTTCCATTTGAGGACACCGACATAGGTCACGATTGCCAGGGCGACGATCAGGATCGTGCGTTTAATATCCATGATTACTCGGCCATCGAAGAGGAACGGGAGGTGGGAGCTGGTGGAACCGGGTCGAAACCACCGGGATTCCACGGATGACAGCGACCTAAGCGACGTAAGGTCAGCCAGCCGCCGCGTACCAGGCCATGATTTTCGATGGCTTCGTACGCGTAGCAGGAGCAACTGGGGTAGAAACGACAATGACTGGCCATCAGGGGACTAATGGCATAGCGGTAAAACTGGATCGGAACGAGCGCCAGTTTACGCATCAGGACTGTCTACCCCCGCAGTTTCGGTTTTGACTTCTGTTGGCCGGCTGCGCGCCAGACGTTTCCAGAGCTTGCCGAAATGCTGAATCAATTCGGGGTTTTCAATATCACCCAAGCCTTTACGCGCGACAACGACGATATCCCAACCAACCAGGTTGTCCTGGTGGAGGCGAAACGATTCGCGCATCAGGCGCTTCAAGCGATTGCGCTCGACGGAGAGCTTGACGCTCTTTTTACCGATCACCAATCCGAGACGGGGGTGATCAAGGTCGTTGTTGCGCACAAGGAGCAGGAGATTTTTCCCCGGAACCTTGCCGGTAGGGGAGTCAAAGACTGCCTTGAAATGCCGGGGTGTCAGCAAACGCTTTTCCCGACTGAAGTCTCGACTCACCACCTGTGCCGATTAATCAAACTGCCAGACGCTTACGGCCTTTGGCGCGACGACGCGACAGAACTGCGCGACCGTTCTTGGTGGCCATGCGAGCACGGAAACCGTGGGTGCGAGCGCGCTTGATAGTGCTGGGTTGGAAAGTACGTTTCATGGCGTGTTACCTGGTTCGTCCACAACGGGCCGGAATGGCCCCCGTTTTAAGAGACCGGGGATTCTAGAGAAAGCACGCCCGTAGGTCAATTTCCAACCAGCGTTTCCTGCATTTACTTCTTATAGGGATTCTGAGGCCCGCTGCAAACCGAGCGCACCCCGAACACGACATAGACATAGAAATAAAGAAGGAGAGTATTTAAAGCTTTTCTGTAAAGCTTATAAAAGCTTAGGCACCGCCGGTCTGTTGATAACATTCTGAGAGTCCCATTGTGCCTGATGTACAGAGAAACTAAACTCTGTCCACAAGCGGTGCGGCGGCTGTGCTCCGCAGTCGGAAAACCTGTGGGTGAAAAGGCTATTTATCCACAGCGCGCTTATCCACAGATTTCAACCCCGACTTATGCAAAGCCCTGAGATCGAGTTATCCACATAGCTTACGAGCGTGCCGTTTGTCGGCTTTCTTTTCGATAAACGCTTGATTTTGAGGTATCTCTTAGCGTCCTACATGTGGATAAGTCCACGTCGGGTGGTTACAATGGGCGCTTGATTTTGCCTCACCGGCTTTTGAACTTAGGGGATGTCCGTGTCAGTGGAACTTTGGCAGCAGTGCGTAGAGCTATTGCGCGATGAGCTGCCTGCCCAGCAATTCAACACCTGGATCCGTCCGCTACAGGTCGAAGCCGAAGGCGACGAATTGCGTGTCTACGCGCCCAACCGTTTTGTGCTCGATTGGGTCAACGAGAAGTACCTGAGCCGGCTGCTTGAATTGCTGGGTGAGCACGGTCAGGGCATCGCGCCTGCGCTTTCCTTATTAATAGGCAGCAAACGCAGTTCTGCGCCCCGGGCTGCGCCCAACGCACCACTGGCTGCCGCCGCCGCTGCTTCTCAGGCTCAAGCCGCGCAGGCCGCCGCGAGCAGCGAAGTCAGCGCCTCTGCGCCTGTCACTGCACCCGTTGTGGCCCCTGCTCCTACCGTTCAAGCCTCTCTGGATGTGGATGACGAGCCTTCGCGCGCAAGCTTCGACCCTATGGCGGGTGCCAGCTCTCAGCAGGCTCCGGCGCGTGCCGAGCAGCGTAATGTTCAGGTTGAAGGCGCGCTCAAGCACACCAGCTACCTGAATCGCACGTTTACCTTCGAGAATTTCGTCGAGGGTAAATCCAACCAGCTGGCCCGTGCGGCCGCCTGGCAGGTAGCGGATAACCCCAAGCATGGCTATAACCCGCTTTTCCTTTATGGCGGTGTTGGCCTGGGTAAGACGCACTTGATGCACGCTGTCGGCAATCATCTGCTTAAGAAGAATCCGAACGCGAAGGTTGTCTATCTGCATTCCGAGCGCTTCGTTGCCGACATGGTCAAGGCGCTGCAGCTGAACGCGATCAACGAATTCAAGCGGTTCTACCGCTCTGTCGACGCATTGCTGATCGACGATATCCAGTTCTTCGCGCGCAAGGAGCGTTCTCAGGAAGAGTTTTTCCACACCTTCAACGCGTTGCTTGAGGGTGGTCAGCAGGTGATCCTGACCAGTGACCGTTATCCAAAAGAAATCGAAGGGCTCGAGGAACGTCTCAAGTCGCGTTTCGGCTGGGGACTGACGGTAGCTGTGGAACCGCCCGAGCTGGAAACTCGCGTGGCAATCCTGATGAAAAAGGCGGATCAGGCTAAGGTCGAACTGCCCCACGACGCCGCGTTTTTCATCGCCCAGCGGATCCGGTCCAATGTGCGTGAGCTCGAGGGTGCGCTCAAGCGCGTCATCGCTCACTCGCACTTCATGGGCCGGGACATCACCATCGAACTAATCCGCGAGTCCCTCAAGGACCTGCTGGCATTGCAAGACAAGCTGGTGAGCGTGGATAACATTCAGCGTACAGTCGCTGAGTACTACAAGATCAAGATCTCCGACCTTTTGTCGAAACGTCGTTCGAGATCGGTCGCGCGGCCACGGCAGGTGGCGATGGCGTTGTCCAAGGAATTGACCAACCACAGTCTCCCGGAGATCGGCGATGTGTTTGGCGGCCGCGACCATACCACCGTGCTGCACGCATGCCGCAAGATCAACGAGCTTAAAGAATCCGATGCGGACATCCGCGAGGACTACAAGAACCTGCTGCGTACTTTGACTACGTGATGCCGACGCAGCTTATCAAGGCAAGGGACTAGACCATGCATTTCACCATTCAACGCGAAGCCCTGTTGAAACCCCTGCAACTGGTCGCAGGCGTTGTCGAACGCCGCCAGACCTTGCCGGTTCTGTCGAACGTGCTGTTGGTCGTCGAGGGCCAGCAACTGTCCTTGACGGGTACTGACCTGGAAGTCGAACTGGTAGGTCGTGTCCAACTGGAAGAGCCTGCAGAACCGGGCGAAATCACTGTCCCTGCGCGCAAGCTGATGGACATCTGCAAAAGCCTGCCGAACGACGCGCTGATCGACGTCAAAGTCGATGAACAGAAGCTGGTTGTCAAAGCAGGTCGCAGTCGATTCACCCTGTCCACGCTGCCAGCCAACGATTTCCCGACGGTTGAAGAAGGCCCGGGCTCACTGACCTTCAACCTTGTGCAGAGCAAGATGCGTCGTTTGATCGAACGCACCAGCTTTGCGATGGCCCAGCAGGACGTCCGTTACTACCTCAACGGCATGCTGCTTGAAGTGCAGTCGGGCGTTCTTCGCGCGGTCGCAACTGATGGTCACCGCCTGGCAATGTGTTCGATGGCGGCGGAAATCGAGCAGGCCGATCGTCATCAGGTGATCGTTCCACGTAAGGGCATCCTGGAACTCGCGCGTCTTCTGACCGAGCAGGATGGCTTGGTCAGCATTGTCCTGGGTCAGCATCACATTCGTGCAACGACGGGTGAGTTCACATTTACCTCAAAGCTGGTGGACGGCAAATTCCCCGACTACGAACGTGTGTTGCCTAAGGGTGGCGACAAGCTGGTTGTTGGCGATCGCCAGGCACTGCGCGAAGCGTTCAGCCGCACCGCGATTCTCTCCAATGAGAAGTACCGCGGTATTCGCCTGCAGCTCGCAAGCGGTCAGCTGAAGATTCAGGCGAACAACCCTGAACAGGAAGAAGCGGAAGAAGAAATCAGCGTCGATTACAATGGCAGTTCTCTGGAGATCGGCTTCAACGTCAGCTACCTGCTGGACGTATTGGGCGTCATGACCACCGAGCAAGTGCGTTTGATTCTGTCCGACTCGAACAGCAGCGCGTTGGTGCAAGAATCCGGCAACGACGATTCGGCTTATGTCGTTATGCCGATGCGCCTATAAATCAGCAGACGATAGATGTCTCTCAGTCGCGTCTCGGTCACCGGGGTGCGCAATCTGCAACCGGTGACCTTCTCTCCTTCTCCCCGAATCAACATCCTTTATGGCGCCAATGGCAGTGGTAAAACCAGTGTCCTTGAAGCCATACATCTGCTTGGTCTCGCCAGATCATTTCGAAGCATACGCCTGCAACCCGTCATTCAATATGAGCAGCCTGCCTGCACCGTGTTTGGACAGGTCGAGTTAGCCGAAGGTGGGCATAGCAGTCTTGGAATCTCGCGCGATCGCCAAGGCGAATTTCAAATCCGCATTGACGGGCAGAACGCCAAAAGCGCAGCGCAGCTCGCGGAAACCCTGCCACTCCAGTTGATCAATCCTGACAGTTTTCGACTGTTGGAAGGCGCCCCGAAGATCCGTCGGCAGTTTTTGGATTGGGGAGTGTTCCACGTGGAACCTCGTTTTATGGCCACCTGGCAGCGCTTGCAGAAGGCCCTGAGGCAGCGAAACTCGTGGCTTCGACATGGTACACTTGACGTTGCTTCACAAGCTGCGTGGGACCGAGAACTGTGTTTGGCGAGCGATGACATCGACGAATTTCGGCGCGCGTACATCAAAGCACTCAAGCCGGTTTTTGAGCAAACCCTTAGCGAGTTAGTCCAGCTCGAGGGCTTGACCCTTAGTTACTACCGCGGCTGGGACAAAGAGAAAGATCTCGGCTCGGTGCTCGCTTCGTCTCTTCATCGGGATCAGCAGATCGGCCATACCCAGGCGGGACCTCAGCGGGCTGATTTGCGGCTGCGGCTCGGCGGTCACAACGCAGCGGATATCCTGTCGCGCGGTCAGCAGAAGCTGGTGGTCTGCGCGCTACGTATTGCCCAAGGCCATTTAGTGAGCCAGGCCCGCCGCGGCCAATGTATTTATCTCGTCGATGATCTGCCTTCAGAACTCGACGAGCATCACCGCAGCGCGTTATGTCGCTTGCTGGAAGAATTACGCTGCCAGGTGTTCATCACCTGTGTAGATCATGAATTGTTGAGGGAAGGCTGGCAGACGGATACGCCGGTTGCTTTGTTCCACGTGGAACACGGCTGTATCACCCAGACCCACGACCATCGGGAGTGAATGCATGAGCGAAAATCAAACGTACGACTCGTCCAGCATTAAGGTGCTGAAAGGACTTGATGCCGTACGCAAGCGTCCCGGTATGTACATCGGCGATACGGACGATGGCAGCGGTCTCCACCACATGGTTTTTGAAGTGGTGGATAACTCGATCGATGAAGCGCTCGCAGGTCACTGCGATGACATCAGCATCATCATCCATCCGGACGAGTCGATCACCGTACGCGACAACGGTCGCGGCATCCCGGTGGATGTGCATAAAGAAGAAGGCGTTTCGGCAGCAGAAGTCATCATGACGGTCCTGCACGCGGGCGGTAAGTTCGACGATAACTCGTACAAGGTGTCTGGCGGTCTTCACGGTGTCGGCGTTTCTGTTGTGAACGCCCTGTCGGAAGAGCTAAAACTGACAGTGCGTCGAAGCGGGAAAATCTGGGAGCAAACCTACGTTCACGGTGTTCCACAGGAACCGATGAAAATCGTGGGTGACAGCGACACCACCGGCACGCAGATCCACTTCAAGCCATCTGCCGACACCTTCAAGAATATTCACTTCAGCTGGGACATTCTTGCGAAGCGTATTCGCGAACTGTCCTTCCTGAACTCCGGCGTGGGCATCGTTCTCAAGGACGAGCGCAGCGGCAAGGAAGAGCTGTTCAAGTACGAAGGCGGTTTGCGCGCTTTCGTCGAATACCTCAACACCAACAAGACTGCGGTCAACCAGGTATTCCATTTCAACGTTCAGCGTGACGATGGCGTGGGGGTCGAGATTGCCCTGCAATGGAATGACAGCTTCAACGAAAACCTGTTGTGTTTTACTAACAACATCCCTCAGCGCGACGGTGGTACTCACCTCGTTGGTTTCCGTTCGGCGCTCACTCGCAACCTGAACAACTACATCGAGCAGGAAGGTCTGGCGAAGAAGCATAAAGTCGCCACCACCGGTGACGATGCTCGTGAAGGTCTGACCGCTATCATTTCGGTGAAGGTGCCGGATCCGAAATTCAGTTCCCAGACCAAAGACAAGCTGGTCTCGTCCGAAGTGAAGACCGCGGTTGAACAGGAGATGGGTAAATACTTCTCCGACTTCCTGCTGGAAAATCCGAACGAAGCCAAAGCCGTCGTGGGCAAGATGATCGACGCCGCCCGCGCACGTGAAGCGGCTCGCAAGGCGCGCGAGATGACACGCCGCAAAGGCGCTCTGGATATCGCTGGCCTGCCGGGGAAACTGGCTGACTGCCAGGAGAAAGACCCTGCCCTTTCTGAACTGTATCTCGTGGAAGGTGACTCTGCTGGCGGTTCGGCCAAGCAGGGGCGCAACCGCAAGACTCAGGCGATCCTGCCGCTCAAGGGCAAGATCCTGAACGTTGAGAAAGCCCGTTTCGACAAGATGATTTCCTCGCAGGAAGTCGGGACGTTGATCACTGCGCTCGGCTGCGGTATTGGCCGCGAAGAGTACAACATCGACAAACTGCGTTATCACAACATCATCATCATGACGGATGCTGACGTCGACGGTTCGCACATTCGTACCCTGTTGCTGACCTTCTTCTTCCGTCAGTTGCCGGAGCTGGTTGAACGCGGCTACATCTACATCGCGCAACCGCCGTTGTACAAAGTTAAAAAGGGCAAGCAAGAGCAGTACATCAAAGACGACGACGCCATGGAAGAATACATGACGCAGTCGGCCCTGGAAGATGCAAGCCTGCACCTGAACGAGTCCGCCCCTGGTATCTCTGGCGCCGCATTGGAGAAACTGGTCAACGATTTTCGGATGGTGATGAAAACGCTCAAGCGTCTGTCTCGCCTGTATCCGCAGGAGCTGACCGAGCATTTCGTGTACCTGCCACCTGTGGCCATGGAGCAACTGTCTGATCACGCTGCGATGCAGGACTGGCTCGCCAAGTTTGACGAGCGTCTGCGCGTCGGCGAGAAGTCCGGTCTGGTATACAAGGCCAGCCTGCGTGAAGACCGTGAGCGGAATGTCTGGCTGCCAGAGGTCGAATTGATCTCCCACGGCTTGTCGAATTACGTAACGTTCAACCGCGACTTCTTCGGCAGTAATGACTACAAAACAGTCACTGCCTTGGGCGCTCAGATCAGCACCCTGCTGGAGGAAGGCGCTTACGTTCAGCGTGGCGAGCGCAAGAAACCAGTGACCGAGTTCAAGGAAGCGCTGGCCTGGCTGATGGCGGAAAGTACCAAGCGCCACACCATCCAGCGCTACAAAGGGCTGGGCGAAATGAACCCGGATCAGCTGTGGGAAACCACCATGGACCCAACTGTTCGCCGTATGCTCAAGGTCACGATCGAAGACGCTATCGCAGCGGACCAGATCTTCAACACCTTGATGGGCGATGCGGTCGAGCCACGTCGCGACTTCATCGAAGCCAACGCGTTGGCGGTTTCCAACCTGGATTTCTGATCCCGGATGCGTCAACAGAAGCCCCGAATGACTCGCGTCATTCGGGGCTTTTTTGTTGTGCACTGACTAAACCGGCGTATTGGCCGGCTTTGCGCCAGGCATCAAATCACCCTTCCTGGCCCAACGTTTCCCCCATCGAATCCCGCGCAACTCGACAAAGTGGTGCGTCAATGCAGAGAGTGCAATGATGACCACCAGCAAGGTCACCAACAGCAGGTTGTTCAGAATCGGATTACTGAACGAGAGGTAAGGTCCGGGCCCTTCGGTTGTGTAAGTCACCCAGGATTGCCCGGTGAACTTCCCAACCATAAGAAGGCTCAGCGTAGCGGTGAACAGAATCATCGCGTGCGTCATGTAGATCGAGTAAGACAGCGTTCCCAGTTGCTCAAAGGGCCTTGCCTTCAATGCCTTCGACAACAGACCGCCTTCGAACGAAAACATCAGAATCACCGCGCAGAACAGCAGAGTCAGCATGATCTGTTTCTGTGGCAGATCTGAAACCATGGCGATGGTCACGAGTATGATCGCGGTGGCTTCCGCCACGGTGTACAACCATGCGGAGCCACGCCATTCCTGAATCATCAGGTAGATTTGGTAGGTCATGACGCCGGCAAAAAAACAGGAGAGTCCTTGCAGCACCGGTTCGGCCAGAGGCGCACTGCCGAAAAAAAGCATGACCGTCGCGATGAGTGACATCACGGCGAAAATCTTGAACGCTGAAGCGGGCGAAAGCAGCAGAATGCCGGCGAAGATCATGTAAATGTAATACTCGACGCTGATGCTCCACGCCGGGAAGTTGAAGGACTGCGGATTGAAGCCCGGCCACCATGATTGCAAGAGCAATAGGTTTGGAATGATTTCCTGCGGCGCTCGCTGTCCTGTAAAGCTGCCCTGATTGAACGTAAGCCCTGAATGTTCGGCTGCCAGTTTGACGCACTCGAGGCCGATAGCGAGCGCAAGCACAAAGACATGCAAGGGGTAGAGGCGCATGGTTCGCGTTATGAAAAAATGCCGGAACTGCCCGTTCGCTTTCAGCCGTCGACCGTATGTGTGACACATGACGAAGCCGCTGAGTACGAAGAAGAAACTGACCAGATAATGAGCATTGCGAAAGAACGCCCACTCGCCGAAGCTTTGTGAAATGTGCACATGGTAGATCGCGACGCTAAGCGCACACAGCCCGCGGAAACTGTCCAGCACCTGGAACCTCTTCATGCCTACTTCCTTCCCTGCAATATCCTGTTGGGTTTTGGCACAGCTTTTCGTCAATGAGCCTTCATGCGGTGCCCTTCCCTGCTCCCACCCTAAACGCCGTCAACCCGTTGAGCCGTGATGCGAAATACGCTGCAAAAACCTGCCATCCGACATCGCAGGCTGTTCAATGAATGGCGCGGCAAGGCGGTTCAACAGTATGGGTGCCGCTGTCGACTGGACTACCGTGAAAACATAACGCGCTTGCAGCGAGCATCTGGATCAGATTGACGTTATTGTTTTGCCTGGAGGTAAGGTCACCCAATACTCATACCGCCTCTCGCGATCCGGCCGACAACGTTTCGATCCATTCACCGCGGTGGTGCTGCTCGTCCTGACAACTTGCTTTACCAAAACCGTGTTTCGACCTTGAGACAATACACCTGAGGTATGGCCCGTCTAATTGCCATCGGTAATGGGCAGGTGAATAACGTGCTAGCCAATAATTTGACCGACGTCGCTGATCGATAGATTTTGAAATATCAGCGTCGTGCGCGTCCGTTAAGTGTGGAAGTCGACATGCCCGATGATTCGAGACGTCAGAATTTGAAGGACACGGTTGAAGGCACGCGCCTTGAAGGACCGGATGCAGCGCAGTGGCGTGAATGGGGGCCCTATCTCAGTGATCGTCAGTGGGGCACCGTTCGCGAGGACTACAGCCCGGACGGCAATGCCTGGGATTACTTCCCGCACGATCATGCGCGCAGCCGGGCCTATCGATGGGGCGAAGACGGGCTGGCCGGTTTCTCGGATAAATCGCAACATTGGTGCATCGCGTTGGCGCTATGGAACGGCCGCGACTCGATTCTCAAAGAGCGGCTGTTCGGACTCAACAATGTCGAGGGGAATCATGGGGAAGATGTGAAGGAGCTGTATTTTCACGTCGACGGACTGCCCAGCCATGCCTATATGAAGATGCTGTACAAATACCCGCACGCGGCTTTTCCCTATGCCGACCTCGTCGAGGAAAACGCTCGCAGGGGGCTGAACGATCCAGAGTATGAAGTGCTCGATACCGGCGTATTCAATGACAACCACTATTTCGATATCAGCATCGAGTACGCCAAGCACACCGCTGACGATATCTTCATGCGCGTGACGGTGGTCAACCGGTCCGAATGCGCTGCGAGTCTCCACGTCTTACCGCAGATCTGGGCGCGCGATATATGGAGTTGGAATCGCGAAGCATGTGAGCGCCCTGCCCTTACGCTGGATGAAACCCGAATCATTGCGCGCCATCCTCGCGAGGCGGACAAGGAAGTCGCTGCCTGGGGACGCGAGGCGTGTGAATGGTTGTTCTGTGAGAACGCCACCAACATGCCCAAGCTTTTCGGCAAGCCCGCCGATGGCCCGTTCAAGGACGGCATAAACGAATGCCTCGTGGGAGCCGATTCCCAGGCCGTCCGGCGAGATGCCGGGACCAAGGCAGCTGCACACTTCGTTCTGAATCTGGCCGGGGGAGAATCGCAGGCGGTGTATCTTCGCTTCGCCCCCGTCGGCTCGCCCCGCGTCAACGCCAAGGCATTGTTTGAACAACGTCGCGCTGAAGCGGACGAGTACTTCGGCGTGCTGCAACACGGCTTTCAAGATGATGACGCCGGCAACGTTCAACGTCAGGCGCTGGCCGGATTGCTGTGGTCCAAGCAGCTGTATCACTTCGACGTCAAAGCCTGGCTGGAAGGTGATGCGACCCACGATCCTGTGCCCGCTCAGCGTGCCGATGTTCGTAACAGCCAATGGCGGCATCTGTGCAACTTCGACATTGTGTCGATGCCGGACAAATGGGAATACCCGTGGTATGCGTCATGGGATCTGGCATTTCAGGCAGTTGCGTTCGCGATGATCGATCCAGATTTCGCCAAGGATCAGTTGCTGCTATTGGTCAAAGATCGCTTCATGCACCCGAACGGGCAGCTGCCTGCTTACGAGTGGCGCTTCGACGATGCCAACCCGCCGGTGCACGCGTGGGCCTGCTGGCGCGTCTATCAGATGGAAAAAGCTCAGCGAGGCGAAGGCGACCTGGCTTTCCTGGAGAGGGTTTTCCACAAGCTGCTGCTGAATTTTTCATGGTGGGTGAATCGCAAGGACACGGAAGGCCACAATATATTTCAGGGCGGTTTCCTTGGGCTCGACAACATCGGACTGTTTGATCGTTCTGCCGCCCTCGCCCCGGGCTATCAGCTCGATCAGGCAGACGGCACCGCGTGGGTCGCCGCGTACGCGCTGGATCTGATGAGGATCGCGCTGGAGCTGGCGCAGCACAATGAGGTGTATGTGGATATCTCGGTGAAGTTTTTCGAGCACTTCCTGTACATCGCGGGCGCGATCAATCAAGTCGACAATCAAGATGTCGCAGGCCTCTGGGACGATCATGACGGCTTCTTTTATGACGTACTGCATCGCCCAGACGGACTGCGTGAGTCAGTGCGACTGCGCTCTTTTGTCGGGCTCATCCCGTTGTTCGCCGTTCGCGTGCTCGAACAGCGGGAACATGAGGGGTTGAGCGGGCTGCGCGAGCGACTGCTGGGGTTCCTGCAACACCGACCGGATCTCGCCGCACTGGTCTCTCGGTGGACAGAACCAGGTAAGGGCAACCGATTACTGCTCGCCCTGCTGCGTGGTCAGCGGACCAAGGATCTGGTCAGGCGCATGCTCGATGAGACCGAGTTTCTCTCGACCTTCGGCGTGCGTTCGCTCTCGCGGCATTATGCCGATCAGCCGTTCAGCATGCACATTAACGGCAACACCTTGTGCGCAGACTACGAGCCCGCGGAGTCCGATTCCCGGCTGTTTGGCGGGAACTCCAATTGGCGCGGCCCTGTCTGGATGCCGCTGAACTACATGCTGATCGAGTCACTGCGTGAGTTTCATCGCTATTACGATACGAATTTCTCCGTGGAATACCCCACCGGCTCAGGTTATCTGGCCTCAATGGGAGAAGTGGCTGACGGACTGGCCCTACGCATTTGCAGGCTCTTTCTACGTGATGAGCAGGGAAACCGTCCGTCAATGGCCGGTTATCCACAGCTGGAGCTGGACCCGCAAAGCCGGAACCTGGTGCTGTTTCACGAGTACTTCCATGGAGAAAACGGCCGGGGTCTAGGGGCGTCTCATCAGACTGGCTGGAGTGCGTTGGTTGCGTTGCTGCTGCAACCGAAGGAATAAGCCGGGCGGTTGGCCTGGCGATATGTTTACCCACAGGAAAGAAACGGGTTCAAGGAGCTGTAACCAATGTCGTTTCGCAGGTATCAGAAAGTGCTGGGCATCCCTCGTGTGATGTCCGCAACGCTGTTCATGTTCGTTGCAGGCTTGCCGCTTACGATCATGACCCTCACCCTTAGCCTTCACGTGCTCAATGAAATGGGCCGCAGTTACTTCGATGCGGGGCTGGTCGGCACCGCCACTGCATTGGGATTCGCAGTGGGCTCGCCGCTGTTGGGCCGCATGATGGACCGTCACGGTCTTCGTCCCGTGGTTGCGGTTTGCGGAACGGTATCTACCGCTGCGTGGGTCACGCTGCCTTTGGTGGATTTCACGCTCTTCGTGGCGCTGGCATTCGCTGCCGGTATGTTCACCGTGCCGACGGGATCCCTGTCGCGTCAGTTCATCGCCAGCCTGGTGCCGGAAGATTACCGCCGGGCTGCATATTCGCTCAACACGATGCTCATGGAGCTGTCTTTCGTGATTACGCCCGCCGTGGGCATTCTGTTGATCACACACTACTCAGCGACCTCGATGCTGGTGGGTATCGGCGTATGGCGAGCGTTGTCCTACGTCGCGCTTTACCTGTTGAACTGGCCGATACGCAATCCCCATGAAGCCGTTGCAGTTGAAGAGCCGGTCAGGTTGAAATGGCGGGAGTGGTTGAGTGCCCGGCTGATCGGCGTCTTGCTGGTGAGCTCCGGGGCGCTGTTCGTGCTGTTCGGCACAGAGCTGGCCTTGATTGCGGTGCTGCGCGAAAACGGGGAAATTGCGTTCACCGGTTATGTTATCGCCGCCACCTCAATCGCCTCAATCGCCGGTGGCTTTGTCCACGGCATCGTTCACCGCTCCTGGTCATTGACGCGACTGGCCGTGACCATGAGCGTGTTGCTGCTCCCCGTGGCGTTCTTCGACCATGTCTGGTGGTGGCTATTGCTGGCGTTGCTGCCGACCAACCTGCTGTGTACGCCGACCCTCGCTGCGAGCTCTGAAGCGGTCGCTGAGCTGGCGCCTCCTAGCGTGCGTGGTCAGGTGATGGGTCTGCAAGATTCGGCCAACCGGATGGGACAGACGCTATCTATGCCGCTGGTAGGTTTCGCGATCGACAATGTGTCGCCTTCGATGGGGTTTGTCGCCGCCGCTTGCGGAGGATTGGTCTTGATCGGAATAGCGACGTTGTGCAGCGTGCGCCAAGCAAGCGCTCAGGCATAAAAAATCGGTCTTGACCAAGAAGGCTCAAGACCGATGTTTTCAGCGGATCAAACGTAGGCTCAAAAAAACTTATGCACGTTTGGGTGCCGTTTGTCGCTGTCAGAAATAAGTAATAGAAATAATGACTTAGCTCAGATTCTCAAAAATCTCACACATTTGGTGCACAGGTTATCCACAATTCACACCGGTGATTTCTCGGGTACGGCTGCTGGTGTGACCGGTGAGCCCAATGCCTTTTGCGTTTCTTCGTTCCAAGCGGCCACTCGGTCATTGAGCGCAGCGATTGCGCGAGGGCCTGTGCCTTCGGCGTACATCGGTTCGCCGATGACGACCTCGATGGTGCCTGGCTTTTTGGCCCAGCCTTCTCTTGGCCAATATTTGCCCGCGTTGTGCGCCACTGGCAGCACCGGGAGCTCCGCATTGACCGCCATCGCTGATCCACTGCGTGAGAATTTGCCGATCTGGCCATAAGGCACGCGTGTTCCCTCAGGAAAGATCAGCACCCAGACACCATCTTTCAACAACTCATCGCCCTTCTTGGCGACTACTTTGAGCGCGGCTTTGGGGTTGTTGCGATCGATGGCGATCGGACGCAGCATCGCCATGGCCCACCCAAAAAAGGGTACGTACAACAGTTCGCGTTTGAGCACTTGGCTCAAAGGCTGGAAATGCGCCGAAAGGAAAAACGTTTCCCACGTGCTCTGATGGTTCGAAACAATGACGCAGGGCGTCTTGGGGACGTTTTCCTGGCCGGTGACATTGACTCGGATGTTGAGCAGCACCTTGGTCAGCCATACCGCGCAGCGACACCAATAGACATTGATGAAGCGATAACGAATGCGGAAAGGCAGGAAAGGCGCGACGAAGAAACTCAACGAACACCATAGCAGGGCGCTGGTGCCCAGCAGCAGGTAAAAGAAGAAAATCCTGATGGCCTGCACTATCGACATAGCTGCTTTTACCGTTACGGGCGTTGCCCGGATGTAGCGCACCGTAGGCCGACGATCAGTCGGTAGACGTGGCGCTTTTGTGGATAAGTTCTGCGGCAACTGCCGCCAGATCGTCAAAAATCAACGTTCCCCCAGGCAGCGGACCGCCTAGCGTCTTCTGACCTTTGCCCGTCATGACCAGAACGGGTTGAGAGTCGACGGCTGCCGCCGCCTCCAGGTCACCCTTGCTGTCACCGACGAACCAGAGGTTGCGTAATGCCACACCGTAATGATCGGCGATGGTCTTCAACATGCCCGGCCGAGGTTTGCGGCAATCGCAACCCTGGTCCGGGCCATGTGGACAGAAGACGATCAGACCGACCTCGCCGCCCTGCTCCGCCACCAGTTCGCGCAAACGCGCGTGCATGGCATCGAGAGTGGCCTGGTCGTAGTAACCGCGAGCGATGCCGGACTGGTTGGTGGCCACTGCCACCGTCCAGCCGGCTTTGCTCAGTTGCGCGATTGCGTCGATCGAGCCGGGAATCGGAATCCACTCCTGCACCGACTTGATGTAAGCGTCGGAATCTTCGTTGATCACCCCGTCCCGATCGAGAATCACCAGTTTCAAAGCTGTTCTCCTGCCTCAGCGGCTCAACCCAGAAGGGAAATGTCAGCGACGCCGAGGAACAGATTACGCAGACGTGCCAGCAACGCATAACGGTTGGCTCTCACGCTTGCATCTTCCGCGTTGACCATTACAGCCTCGAAAAACGCATCGACAGGCTCGCGCAATGCAGCCAGACGTGCCAGCGCTTCGTTGTACTGACGGCCTGCGGACATCGGCGCTACGGCCTGGTCAGCCTGCTGAATCGCCGAATACAGCGAGAACTCGTTGGCGTTGTCGAAATACTTTGGCTCGACGGTCTGGGCAATGTTGCCTTCGGCCTTGCTCAGCAGGTTCGACACACGCTTGTTCACCGCGGCCAGTGCAGCGGCCTCAGGCAACTTGCGGAACGCCTGAACGGCTTGCACGCGCTGATCGAAATCCAGCGCCGAACCTGGCTGCAGGGCACGCACCGAGAGGTACACCGACACGTCGACGCCTTCGTCTTCGTAACGCGCACGCAGGCGGTCGAAGATGAATTCCAGGACCTGCTCGGCCAGACCGGCTGATTTCACCTTGGCACCGAACTGGGTGACGGCGAATTGCACGGTCTTGATCAGATCCAGGTCCAGCTTCTTCTCGATCAGAATACGCAGAATGCCCAACGCTGCACGACGCAGTGCATACGGGTCTTTGCTGCCGGTTGGAAGCATGCCGATGCCGAAGATACCGACCAGCGTGTCGAGCTTGTCAGCGATGGCTACCGCCGAGCCCGTCAATGTGGATGGCAGTTCAGCGCCTGCACCGCGCGGCATGTATTGCTCGTTCAGCGCGAGTGCGACGTCCTGTGGCTCGCCGTCGGCCAGCGCGTAGTAGTAACCCGCCACGCCTTGCATTTCCGGGAACTCGCCGACCATTTCGGTCGCCAGGTCGCATTTGGACAGCAGGCCCGCACGGCCGGCACGCTGAGCGTCGCCGCCAATGCGGGGTGCGATGAACGCGGCCAGTCGGGAAACCCGCTCGGCTTTGTCGAACACGGTGCCCAGTTGCGCCTGGAACACGACGTTCTGCAGACGCTGGTTGAAGGTCTCCAGTTTCTGCTTCTTGTCCTGCTTGAAGAAGAACTCGGCATCGGTCAGACGAGGACGAACGACTTTCTCGTTGCCCAGGACGATCTGCGAGGGATCCTTGCTCTCGATGTTGGCGACCGTGATGAAACGCGGCAACAGCTTGCCTTCGGCGTCCAGCAGGCAGAAATACTTCTGGTTGTCCTGCATGGTGGTGATCAGGGCTTCTTGCGGCACTTCAAGGAAACGCTCCTCGAACGAGCACACCAGCGGCACGGGCCATTCGACCAGCGCGGTCACTTCGTCGAGCAGTGCCGGCGGCACGATTGCGGTGCCTTCGTGCTGAGTCGCCAACTCGTCGATGCGCTTGCTGATCAGCTGACGACGCTCGTTGAAATCCGCGAGCACGTGGGCGGCACGCAGGTCGCTGACGTAGCTTGCAGGCGAAGTGATGCGCACGCTTTCCGGATGATGGAAGCGGTGACCACGCGATTCACGACCCGCTGTCTGAGCGAGGATCGTGCAGTCGATGACCTGTTCGCCGAACAGCATTACCAGCCACTGGGTCGGCCGCACGAACTCTTCCTTGCGCGCGCCCCAGCGCATGCGCTTGGGAATCGGCAGATCGTTCAACGAGTCTTCGACGATGGTCGGCAACAGACTGGCGGTCGGCTTGCCAGCGATGCTCTGGCTGTAGCGCAGTTTCGGGCCGCTCTGGTCGATTTCGCTCAGGTCAACGCCGCACTTCTTGGCAAAGCCCAGTGCCGCTTGAGTCGGATTGCCGTCGGCGTCGAATGCAGCCTGACGCGGCGGGCCGTCCAGGTTGACGCTGCGATCGGGCTGTTGGGTCGCAAGCTCGGTGATCAACACGGCCAGACGACGCGGTGCTGCGTAAACCTGCTTGGCGTTGTAAGTCAGGCCAGCGGCCTGCAGGCCTTTTTCGATACCGGCCAGGAATGCTTCGGCCAAGGTATTCAGTGCCTTGGGTGGCAGTTCTTCGGTGCCCAGTTCAACCAGGAAATCTTGAGCACTCATTGTGCAGCCTCCAGCTTAGCCAACACTTCATCGCGAATATCGGGTGCGGCCATCGGGAAGCCAAGTCGGGCCCGGGCCATCAGGTACGCCTGAGCCACGGAACGGGCCAGGGTGCGTACGCGCAGGATGTATTGCTGACGCGCCGTCACGGAGATCGCGCGGCGGGCATCGAGCAGGTTGAAGGTGTGCGAGGCCTTGAGGACCATTTCGTAGCTCGGCAATGGCAGCTCGGCTTCGATCAGGCGTACCGCTTCGCTTTCATAGAAATCGAACAGCTCGAACAGTTTGTCGACATTGGCGTGCTCGAAGTTGTAGGTCGATTGCTCCACCTCGTTCTGGTGGAACACATCGCCGTAAGTGACTTTGCCGAAAGGGCCGTCTGTCCAGACCAGGTCATAGACCGATTCCACGCCTTGCAGATACATCGCCAGACGCTCGAGGCCGTAGGTGATTTCGCCGGTCACCGGATAGCACTCGATGCCGCCCACTTGCTGGAAGTAGGTGAATTGCGAGACTTCCATGCCGTTGAGCCAGATCTCCCAACCCAGGCCCCAGGCGCCAAGGGTCGGCGATTCCCAGTTGTCCTCGACGAAGCGCACATCGTGCACCAGAGGATCCAGACCCACGTGCTTCAACGAGCCGAGATACAGCTCTTGAAAGTTGTCCGGGTTAGGCTTCAGGACGACCTGGAACTGGTAGTAATGCTGCAGGCGGTTGGGGTTTTCGCCATAGCGGCCATCGGTAGGACGACGGCTCGGTTGTACGTAGGCTGCGTTCCAGGTTTCCGGGCCGACGGCGCGCAGAAACGTGGCAGTGTGGAAAGTGCCGGCGCCCACTTCCATATCGTAGGGCTGAAGTACCACACAACCTTGCTCAGCCCAGTATTGCTGGAGGGCGAGGATCAAGTCTTGGAAGGTACGCACGGCTGGCGTAGGCTGGCTCACGAAATTCACCTGTACTGGGGGGCTGCGATTTAAAGAGCGGGAGTATACCCGATTCAGCAGCGCCTCCACCCTTGGGAGCCCTATGCCACGCTGCTTTTGGTGCAACGAAGATCCGCTTTACATGGACTATCACGATCAGGAGTGGGGCGTGCCACTGCGCGACGCGCAGATGCTGTTCGAGTTTCTATTGCTCGAAGGGTTCCAGGCTGGCCTGTCGTGGATCACGATCCTGAGGAAGCGGGAGCGATACCGTGAGGTGATGTTCGACTTCGACGTGAAGCGCATCGCCGCCATGACCGATGCCGAGATCGAAACGCTGATGCAAGAGCCTGGCATCGTGCGCAACCGGCTGAAACTCAACGGCGCGCGCAAAAACGCCCAGGCCTGGTTACGGCTGGAGGATCCGGTCGCGTTCGTCTGGTCCTTCGTCGGCGGCCAGCCCCGAATCAACCACTTCAAGGACCGCAGCGAAGTGCCTGCCATCACACCGGAAGCCGAAGCGATGAGCAAAGCCCTCAAAAAGGCCGGCTTCACCTTCGTCGGCCCCACCATCTGCTACGCCTACATGCAGGCCACCGGCATGGTCATGGACCACACGGTGGATTGCGATCGATACGCCGAGCTGGCGGGGTAATGAAGAGGCCTCTTCTGGGCTGTGTTTCTGACACTTGAAACCGGTTCGCGGTTGACCGGTTTCTGCGTCGCAATCAAGGAAATTTCTTTCCCCAAAGGCGCTTCACCCCTAGATAGATGGCCACGGTCGAGAACGCATTCGTCAAGCCTATGGTAAGCACCGTTTGCGGGGGCAGTGCACCGCGCTCAACTATGAAATGTTTGTAGGGCAGAAACTTAAGCAATGCCCAGAATATACCCAACACAAACAGTGCTTTGATCAACCGAAGCATTGTTGCGTAGACAAGAACATTAGTCAGCCGAGGACGGTTTTCCTGGGGGGTATTGCGGTGTATAAACTTCGCATGCATTGCCTTTATCGCACTGTAGATAATGATGCTAAACGACAGGTTGATCAAAAACGCCAAGTAGTCGCGTGTCACATCGAAAGCCTCTGATATTTGATCGCCGTTAAAAAACGTTGAGATGATCATCGCGTCTTCGAGTGAAATATAACGATCAACCAAGCAATCGGAAAATTGATACGAAAACATCGCGAGTGCTGCGAACAACCCTGAGAGTAGCAGGAATTTCCCCGCTGATTTAAAGACAGCTTCGATCATGAGAAATGACCTCTATCGTTCCGTAAGTCATCAGATTGTTCGTACCGGGAATTAGCGTCTTTGGGGTTTGGAGCAGCGTGTTTCGGATCGTCGTGTAGTCGCCATCATTGGGCAGGGTTATGCAGCCCTCTGAAATTCTGCCAGGGTGCAGCCGAAAGTATCCCCGTCGGATTCCGTCAATCCACGTCCAGTCATCAATCTTTTCATCGGCTCGATATAACGCGAACCACTCGTCGTGAGTAAAATTGGCATCCCTCATGACGCGGTTGTACATGTCTTTCAAACCGGTTTGTATTCTTGATGAAACGCTGCCTTCGGCTCGATCGACGATCCAGTATTTACCTGGCGGTATAGGACCTCCGTTTGGAATGGCGCGACATCCACCGCGGTTCCTGTATGTACCTTTTCCAGAGAATGCCTGAAATGTACCAAGCTCCGGAAAAGTCAAATCACCGAACAGCGCTTCCTTCATAAAAAAATGACCTTCCATTGCCATGATTGCTTGCTCCCTGCGTGTGTTTTTGAGATTTCAGGCTTGATGAGTTATTTGCCGATGTCTTTTGTATTCCCGTTTGCATGCTTCCTTGCATCAGCCTTTGGGAGTCAGCGAGAGTCTGGGGATCGATGGTGCACGGAGACAATCAGAGAATTCCGCTGGTCCTGTAGTCGTATTCCGTGTCATGGGCTGTCAGCCCGATTCTTCAAGCCGAGCTTGGGGGTTGACGCGTGTCTGTAGGGCGCGCGTGCCCGTGATTGCGGTGGATTGGCACCATTGAGGTTGCCGGTGGGTGGTTGAGGGCGGACGAGTGCGGTCTTGCAATAGGGCTGCAACTCCCCTCATGAGGGCAACTGACGGTTACAATGCCTGCCTCATCGATTCAGGAGTGATCAGTGGATAAGTTCAAAGGCGCCATGATGGTTGGGGCGTTGCGACTGTTTGCGCTGCTGCCGTGGCGCGCCGTGCAATGGGTTGGGACCGGCATTGGCTGGCTGATGTGGAAGCTCCCCAACCGTTCTCGCGAGGTCGCGCGGATCAACCTTTCCAAATGCTTTCCCGAGTTGAGCTCCACCGAGCTCGAGGCTTTGGTCGGCCGTAGCTTGATGGACATCGGCAAGACGCTGACTGAAAGCGCCTGCGCCTGGATTTGGCCTGCTCAGAAATCGATCAATCTGGTGCGCGAAGTCGAAGGCCTGCAGGTGCTGAAGGACGCACTGGCGTCCGGCAAAGGCGTTGTGGGTATCACCAGCCACTTGGGGAACTGGGAAGTGTTGAACCACTTCTATTGCAGCCAGTGCAAGCCGATCATTTTCTATCGTCCGCCCAAGCTCAAAGCCGTCGATGAATTATTGCGCAAACAGCGCGTACAGCTGGGCAATCGCGTCGCGGCGTCGACCAAGGAAGGCATCCTCAGTGTCATCAAGGAGGTGCGCAAAGGCGGTTCGGTCGGGATTCCTGCTGATCCTGAGCCTGCTGAATCTGCCGGTGTATTCGTGCCGTTTTGCGGGACCATGGCACTGACGAGCAAATTCGTACCCAATATGCTGGCAGGCGGCAAGGCCGTCGGCGTCTTCCTGCATGCCATGCGCCTGGACGATGGCTCGGGCTATAAAGTGGTGCTGGAGGCTGCGCCTGAAGACATGTACAGCACCGACACCGAAACCTCGGCCGCGGCGATGAGCAAGGTGGTGGAGAAATATGTGCGGGCGTATCCGAGCCAGTACATGTGGACCATGAAGCGCTTCAAGAAGCGGCCCGAAGGCGAGAAGCGCTGGTATTGATTCACCCTTTGATTGTTCCCACGCTCCGCGTGGGAACACCTCCCGTGACGCTCTGCGTCACATGGGCGCGGAGCGCCCGGGCTGCGTACCCACGCAGAGCGTAGGTACAATCACATGTGTCAGCCCTGCGGACCGAGCTTCTTCAGAAACACTGTCATCTCTTTCTCGGCCTGCTTGTCCCCGTGGCCGATTGCGGCCTGAATGCCTTGCTCCCACGCCTGTCGCGCCTGAGCAGCGTCTTGCGCCGCCAACCATGCCTTGCCGAGCAGCTTCCACGCTGCCGAATATTTCGGGTCGAATTCGACGCAGCACTGAAGGTGTTCGATCGCCTTGGCGCTGTCACCCAAGTCCAGATAACCCTTGCCCAGGCCGAAGCGCAGCAGCGCGTTGTCCATGCCCTTGGCGAGCATTTTTTCCAGCGATTCGAGCACGCCGATCTCCTCGTTAAAAAAAGCTCAACCCCACCTGAAACAGCCGCTCTACGTCGCGGATGTATTTCTTATCCACAAGGAACATGACCACATGATCGCCGGATTCGATCACGGTGCTGTCGTGAGCGATGATCACCTGCTCATCCCGTGTGATCGCGCCGATGGTAGTGCCGGGCGGCAGGTTGATATGCATGATTGCCTTGCCGATCACCTTGCTCGACTTCGCGTCGCCATGCGCCACGATTTCAATAGCCTCCGCTGCACCGCGGCGCAGTGAATGCACGCTGACGATGTCGCCGCGGCGCACGTGCGCCAGCAATGTGCCAATGGTGGCTAGCTGAGGGCTGACGGCGATGTCGATCTCCCCGCCCTGCACCAGATCCACGTAGGCGGGATTATTAATGATCGTCATCACTTTTTTCGCGCCGAGGCGCTTGGCCAGCAACGACGACATGATGTTGGCTTCGTCATCGTTAGTGAGCGCGAGAAACAGGTCTGCGTTGTCGATGTTCTCTTCCATCAACAAGTCGCGGTCGGAAGAGCTGCCCTGCAGGATCACCGTATTGTCTAGGGTGTCCGACAGATAGCGACAGCGCGCCGGGTTCATCTCGATGATCTTCACCTGGTAGCGGTTTTCGATGGCCTCGGCCAGACGCTCACCGATCTGCCCGCCGCCCGCGATGACAATGCGTTTATAGCTTTGCTCCAGCCGACGCATTTCTCCCATCACTGCCCGGATATCGGCTTTGGCCGCAATGAAAAAGATTTCGTCGTCGGCTTCGATGACTGTATCGCCCTGCGGAATGATCGGACGATCACGCCGGAAGATTGCCGCCACCCGGGTATCCACGTCGGGCATATGGGCGCGCAGCTGGCGCAGTTGCTGACCGACCAGCGTCCCGCCGTAATACGCTTTCACCGCGACCAGCTGAACTTTACCCTCGGCGAAGTCGATCACCTGCAAAGCGCTTGGGTACTCGATCAGGCGTTTGATGTAATTGGTGACAACTTGCTCGGGGCTGATCAACACGTCCACAGGGATGGCGTCGTTGTTGAAAAGACCGGATCGCGTCAGGTAGGCCGACTCACGCACCCGTGCGATCTTGGTCGGCGTGTGGAAAAGCGTGTGGGCGACTTGGCAGGCAACCATGTTGGTTTCATCGCTGCTGGTCACGGCAACCAGCATGTCAGCGTCGTCGGCACCGGCCTGACGCAGAACCGTGGGAAATGAGCCTCGTCCATGAATGGTGCGAATATCCAGGCGATCACCCAGTGCACGCAAGCGATCCTGATCGGTGTCCACGACAGTGATGTCATTGGCCTCGCTGGCCAGATGCTCCGCCAGGGTGCCGCCCACCTGTCCTGCACCGAGAATGATGATCTTCAATCAATCTCTCCTTGAATTGATGCCGCTGCGCCACATCCCCTGTACAGGAACGTGGCTCGTCCCGCGATCTGCCGCCAAGTGGCAGTAATGAGTGAAACCGGGTTCGACAGCCTTGGTCGAAAACCCGTCATTGCAGCTGCCGCGCACGCGGCAGACAGGGATTATGACGCTGCCGCGATCTTGATCAACTTCGCGTAATAGAACCCGTCATGCCCGCCTTCCTGAGCCAGCAGTTGACGCCCGTGAGGCTGCTTCAGCCCCGGCGGCGGATTACCTTGCTGACCGGCGATGTCCAGCTCCCGAGCGCCGGGGGTGCGGGCGAGAAACGCATCGATGACTTCCGTGTTTTCGGTCGGCAGTGTCGAGCAGGTCGCGTAAAGCAGCATGCCGCCCACTTGAAGCGTCGGCCACAGTGCGTCGAGCAGTTCGCCCTGCAGTGTCGCCAGTGCCGGAATGTCGTCCGCTTGCCGTGTCAGCTTGATGTCCGGGTGACGACGAATGACGCCGGTCGCCGAACAGGGTGCGTCGAGCAGGATGCGCTGGAACGGCTTGCCGTCCCACCATTGATCAGTGGCGCGGGCATCGGCGGCGATAAGTTCTGCGCTCAGGCCCAGGCGATCAAGGTTCTCTCTGACCCGCACCATGCGCTTGGCCTCCAGATCCACAGCGACGACACCCGCCAGACCCGGTTGGACTTCCAGCAAGTGGCACGTCTTGCCGCCCGGCGCGCAGCACGCGTCGAGCACGCGCTGACCTGGCGCCAGCTCCAGCAGATCCGCAGCCAGTTGCGCCGCCTCGTCCTGAACGCTGATCCAGCCCTCTGCAAAGCCGGGAAGCGCGCGAACATCACCAGGCTCGTTCAGCACGATGCCGTCCTGGCTGAACGTGCTGGCAACGCCGAAAATGCCTGCGTCCTGCAACAGCTGAAGGTACTGATCACGCGTCTTGTGACGGCGGTTGACCCGCAGAATCATCGGCGGGTGCGCGTTGTTGGCCGCGCAGATGCCTTCCCAATGTTCCGGCCATGCGGCTTTCAATGCTTTTTGCAGCCAGCGTGGATGCGCGGTGCGCACGACAGGATCGTGTTCCAGCTCGAGCAGCAGCGCTTCACCTTCACGCTGCGCGCGGCGCAGGACCGCATTGAGCAGGGCTTTGGCCCACGGCTTCTTCAACTTGTCGGCGCAGCCCACGGTTTCGCCAATTGCCGCATGGGCGGGAATGCGCGAGTAGAACAACTGATAAAGACCGACCAGCAGCAACGCCTGAACGTCGGTATCGGCAGCCTTGAACGGCTTCTGCAGCAACTTGGCCGCCAATGCGGACAATCGAGGCTCCCAGCGTGCAGTGCCGAACGCGAGATCTTGAGTCAGGCCGCGATCACGGTCCTCGACCTTATCCAATTGAGCGGGCAAAGAGCTGTTCAGCGAAGCCTTGCCGCTGAGCACGGCTGCCAACGCCTTGGCTGCGGCCAGGCGCGGATTCATTGGCTGTCCGCCAGTGCGCCGAGCACCGTCCCCGTCGCGAACTTCTCACGACGGCTGTTGAACAGGTCAGCGAAGCCCAGCGGTTTGCCGCCTGGCAATTGCAGGCGCGTGAGGCGCAAGGCCCCTTGCCCGCAGGCCACGATCAGACCATCTTTGCTGGCGCTGAGAATTGTGCCCGGTTCGCCCTCGCCTTCGCTCGCCTCAGCGGCCAGCACTTTCAAGGCTTCGCCGTTGAGCGTGCTGTGACAGACCGGCCACGGATTGAAGGCGCGCACCAGACGCTCAAGCTCGTCGGCGGGCCGCGACCAATCGATACGCGCTTCGTCTTTATTGAGCTTGTGCGCATAAGTTGCTTGGGAGTCGTCCTGTGCTTCACCGACCAGGGAGCCATCTGCCAGGCCGGCGATGGCCTTCAGCACGGCGACTGGGCCCAGTTCTGCCAGGCGGTCATGCAAGGTGCCGCCTGTGTCTTCGGCGGTGATCGCTGTGGTGCTTTTGAGCAGCATCGGGCCAGTGTCCAGGCCGGCTTCCATGCGCATCACGGTCACGCCGCTTTCAGCATCACCGGCTTGTACCGCACGCTGGATAGGCGCTGCACCGCGCCAGCGAGGCAGCAATGAGGCGTGGCTGTTGATGCACCCCAGCCGCGGGATGTCGAGCACCACTTGCGGCAGAATCAGCCCGTAAGCGACCACGACCATCAGGTCAGGCTTGAGCGCAGCGAGTTCGGCCTGTGCTTCGGGTGCACGCAAGGTCGGCGGCTGAAACACGGGAATGTCGTGTTGCAGAGCGAGTTGCTTGACCGGGCTGGGCATCAGCTTCTGGCCGCGGCCCGCCGGGCGGTCGGGCTGGGTATAGACCGCGATCACCTCGTATGGGCTGTCGAGCAGGGCTTTGAGGTGTTCGGCCGCAAATTCCGGGGTGCCGGCGAAGACGATGCGCAGTGGCTCAGTCATGGACTTCTCGTTCTGAAAATGACTGCAGGAGCGCGCCGGCCGGCGATTGCGTTGTGTCAGTCGACGAAGGTGTCACGGACATGTCGCGATCGCGGGTCAGCGCGCTCCTGCACGATAATGAGAGACGGCCGGATCAGGCGTTCTGCTTGTGCTGTTTTTCCAGCTTCTTCTTGATCCGGTCACGCTTGAGGTTCGACAGGTAGTCGACGAACAGCTTGCCGTTCAGGTGATCGCACTCGTGCTGGATGCACACCGCGAGCAGGCCTTCGGCGATCAGTTCGTAAGGTTGACCCTCACGGTCCAGCGCCTTGACCTTGACCTTCTGCGGACGGTCGACGTTTTCATAGAACCCGGGAACCGACAGGCAGCCTTCCTGATACTGATCCATCTCGTCAGTCAGTGGCTCGAGCTCAGGGTTGATGAAGACCCGAGGCTCGCTGCGGTCTTCGGAAAGGTCCATGACCACGACACGCTTGTGTACGTTAACCTGCGTCGCCGCCAAGCCGATGCCAGGCGCTTCGTACATGGTTTCAAACATGTCGTCGACCAACTGGCGAATGCCGTCGTCCACAGCGGCCACCGGCTTGGCGATGGTGCGCAGGCGCGAATCTGGAAATTCGAGAATGTTTAAAATGGCCATATACGTTTGAGCTGCACTTGTAGGGTAAAGTCAAAATCGGCTGCTAGGCTAGGGACGTCACGAGCGGGCAGCCCTTGTAAAACCGAAGTCTCGCAAGACTCTATGTTTCACGCGAAGCCAATATGATAAAGGGATTCACCGCATGAGGAAATCACTACTCGCCCTGCTGCTGCTGGCCGCAACAGGCTTTGCCCAGGCGCAAGTACAACTCAGGGAAGGTCATCCACAGAGTTACACCGTTGTCGCCGGTGACACACTCTGGGACATTTCCGGCAAATTTCTCAGCCAGCCCTGGAAATGGCCACAGATCTGGCGTGCCAATCCTCAGGTCCATGACCCAGATCTGATCTACCCCGGCGACACGTTGAACCTGATTTACGTCGACGGTCAGCCAAGAATTGTCGTGAACCGCGGCGAATCCCGCGGCACCATCAAATTGTCACCGCGTGTGCGCAGCACGCCGATTGCCGAAGCAATCCCCACCATTCCTCTGGGCGCAATCAATGCATTTCTGCTCAATAACCGGATCGTGGACACGCCCGAGCAATTCGACACCGCGCCATACATTGTTGCCGGCAACGGCGAGCGAGTGCTCAGCGGCGCCGGTGACCGGATCTATGCGCGCGGGTATTTCGAACCGGGCCATGTGTCCTACGGAATTTTCCGCAAAGGCAAGAGCTATGTGGATCCGGACACCGGCACGTTGCTGGGCATCAATGCCGATGACATCGGCAGCGGCGACGTGATCGCCAGCGAAGGCGATGTCGCGACGTTGCAAATGCAGCGATCGACTCAGGAAGTGCGCCTGGGTGACCGGCTGTTCGTCAGCGAAGAGCGCGGCATCAATTCAACGTTTGTCCCCAGCGAGCCTCGGCAGCCGGTGAACGGCATGATCATCGATGTCCCGCGGGGCGTGACGCAGATCGGTGAATTTGACGTGGTAACCCTTGACCGTGGCCGTCTGGACGGCCTTGAAGAAGGCAATGTCCTCGCAATTCTCAAGACCGGAGAGACTGTTCGCGATCGCATTACCGGGGAGCCTGTGAAAATCCCGGATGAGCGCTCAGGCTTGCTCATGGTGTTCCGCACTTACGACAGGCTCAGCTATGCGATGGTGCTGCAGGCGTCCAGATCTTTGGCGGTGATGGATAAAGTCAGCAATCCGTAATGCTATGTATCAGCTGTAAAACACTTTTCTCCACCGGCATGCTTCACTTATCAAATTGTTGTCAACAGAGTTATCCACAGGTTGGCCCGCTCGATAGAGCGGGCCGCGGATCAAGGAAGATCTCATGCCGCTGTTCGAGAAAGCCGGTCAGTCCCCTGCCGAGCTGGAAGCGCGTTTGCGACTCCATCGCTTGCCGGAAATCGGCCCCAAACGTTTTCAGTCTCTCATCCAGGCATTCGGCAGCGCGTCTGCCGCATTGAGCGCGCCGGCTTCCGCGTGGCGATCTTTGCGTTTGCCCGCGGCCAGCGCCGAGGCCCGACGCAGCCCTGAAGTACGCGACGGCGCCAGCGCCGCATTGGCCTGGTTAGAGCGGCCGGGCCAGCATTTGCTGATGTGGGACGACCCTGACTACCCCGCCCTGCTCGCAGAAATTGCAGATCCGCCGCCTTTGTTGTTTGTCGCCGGAAATCGGTCATTGCTTGATCGGCCCCAGCTCGGAATGGTGGGCAGTCGACGCGCTTCGCGCCCCGGACTCGATACCGCTGCCGCGTTCGCCCGGAGTCTGGCGGGCGCCGGATTTGTCATCACCAGCGGGTTGGCTCTGGGTATCGACGGTGCCGCTCACCAAGGAGCAGTTGACGTCAATGGAGCCACGATTGGTGTTCTTGGGACGGGCATCGAAAAACTTTATCCACAGCGGCACCGTCAACTGGCAGCGGCAATGCTGGCGCAGGGTGGCGCTGTGATTTCCGAGTTGCCGCTGGACGCCGGTCCCCATGCGAGCAACTTTCCCCGACGCAATCGGATCATCAGCGGACTGTCCCTCGGCGTGCTGGTCGTTGAGGCGAGCGTTGCCAGCGGATCCCTGATCACGGCGCGCCTTGCCGCCGAGCAAGGACGTGAGGTGTATGCGATTCCGGGTTCGATTCATCATCCCGGCGCCCGGGGATGTCATCAGTTGATTCGCGAAGGCGCCGTGCTGGTGGAGACGATCGATCACATCCTCGAGGCCTTGCAAGGCTGGAAGAACATCGGTTCTTCAAATGCCACACCGCCGGAGCCGACGCAAAAAACCGTGCCCGCCACATCGCACCCCTTGCTCGCGTTGTTGCACGCCGCACCGCAGACGGGGGAGGCGCTGGCGATCAGCAGCGGCTGGCCACTGCCCAAAGTGCTGGCCGCGTTGACGGAGCTTGAGCTGGACAGCAGCGTGTCGTGTGAAGCGGGACGATGGTTTGCCCGGGCGCGCTGAGGTTAAACTGCCGATCAGCGTTATTTTGGAGAGTGAACGATGGTCAGCAGTTGGCGAGTGCAACAAGCCGCACGAGAGGTTCGGGCCGGGGCGGTCATTGCCTATCCAACCGAAGCGGTCTGGGGGCTGGGGTGCGATCCTTGGGATGCCGAGGCGGTCTACCGTCTGCTGGCGATCAAGGCGCGTCCTGTGGATAAAGGGCTCATCCTCATTGCCGACAACATTCGCCAGTTCGATTTTCTGTTCGAAGATTTCCCCGAGCTGTGGATCGACCGCATGGCCAGTACGTGGCCGGGCCCGAACACCTGGCTGGTCCCGCATCAGGGTCTTCTGCCCGAATGGATCACCGGCAAACACGACACTGTCGCGCTGCGTGTGAGCGATCATCCGCAGGTGCGCGAGCTGTGCGCGTTGACCGGCCCTCTGGTTTCCACCTCCGCCAACCCTGCCGGTCGACCCGCCGCGCGGTCACGCCTTCGCGTCGAGCAGTACTTTCATCAGCAGGTGGACATGGTGCTCGGCGGCGCGCTCGGCGGGCGTCGTAATCCCAGTGTGATCCGTGATCTGGTGACGGCTGAGGTTGTGCGGGCGGGGTGAGCTAACGGTTAGACTCATCATCCCGCTGAAAACGAGCCTGTTCGCGAATGCCGAGGCAGAGGCCGACACGTTGTGTCGGATGGACCGGCTTCTTCGCGAGCAGGCTCTTCAGACGGGAACGAGGCTCAAGGCACCAGAATGATTGAGCCGGTCGTGCGACGTCCCGCCAGTTCGGTATGCGCCTGTGCCGCATCTTTCAGATCGAATTTACGGATGTCATCGACTTTGACCTTGCCGCTCGAAACCATCCCGAACACCTCGTCGGCCATGGCCTGCAGGGTTTCCGGGCTGTTGGCATAGGAGCCAAGCGTAGGACGCGTGACGTAGAGCGAGCCCTTCTGCGCCAGAATGCCGAGATTCACGCCAGACACGGCACCCGATGCATTGCCGAAGCTGACCAGCAGTCCGCGCAGTTCCAGACAGTTCAGTGACGTTTCCCAAGTGTCTTTACCGACGCCGTCGTACACCACCGGCACTTTTTTGCCGCCGGTCAATTCCAGCACGCGGCTGACGACATCTTCCTTGCTGTAGTCGATCACTTCCCATGCCCCGAGCGCCTTGGCGTGCGCGGCCTTCTCCGGCGAGCTGACCGTGCCGATCAGCTTGACGCCCGCAGCCTTGGCCCATTGGCAGGCAATGGAGCCTACGCCACCGGCGGCGGCATGGAAAAGAATGGTTTCTTCAGGACGAATTTCGTAGGTCTGGCGAAACAGATATTGCACCGTGAGACCTTTGAGCATGACCGCCGCGCCCTGCTCGAAACTGATTTCGTCAGGCAGCAGCGCAAGGTTCGCCGCCGGTATCAGGTGAAGCTCCGCATAACTGCCCAGCGGCCCAGTGCCGTATACCACGCGGTCGCCGACCTTGACGTGGGTGACGTCGCTGCCGACAGCCTCGACCACGCCCGCACCTTCATTGCCCAGCGCTGAAGGAAAGGCCGGGGCGGGGTACAAGCCGCTGCGGAAGTAGGTTTCGATGAAGTTGACGCCAATTGCTTTGTTGCGCACGAGCACTTCGTTCGGCCCCGGCGCGGCCGGTTCGAAATCGACGTACTCAAGAACTTCAGGGCCGCCGTAGCTGCGGAACTGGATACGCTTTGCCATTTGCTTTCTCCGTCATGGATCGAAACAAGAAAATGCGAAAGGGCTCTATCGGACTCCTTCGCTTGATGTTCGTCAACTGCGGCACCCGGCTAGCCAGTGATAGACTACGCGCCAATTTTCGCAGTCGCGTTTTGTTCAGCGGCAGCTGTTGCAACCCGGCAACGTACGCGGCCCGCTCAAAACCCCGTTTCACCTTCAAGGTACTGCCATGTCCTGTCGCACCGATGCTGTCAAAGCCTACCTGCTCGATCTGCAAGACCGGATCTGCGCCGCTCTGGAACACGAAGACGGCAGCGGCCGTTTTGTGGAAGACGCCTGGGAGCGCCCTGCAGGTGGCGGTGGCCGCACGCGCGTGATCGAAAACGGCCACGTTATCGAGAAAGGCGGAGTCAACTTCTCCCATGTGTTCGGGGCTGGTCTGCCTCCCTCGGCCAGCGCGCACCGTCCCGAGCTTGCCGGACGTGGCTTCGAGGCCCTTGGCGTTTCACTGGTCATGCATCCGCACAACCCACATGTTCCGACCTCCCACGCCAACGTGCGTTTCTTTATCGCTGAAAAAGATGGTGAAGAGCCGGTCTGGTGGTTCGGCGGTGGCTTCGACCTCACGCCCTACTACGGCGTCGAAGAAGACTGCGTGCATTGGCACCGGATCGCGGAGCAGGCGTGTGCGCCGTTCGGTGCCGACGTTTACCCACGCTACAAAGCCTGGTGCGACCGTTATTTCCACATCAAGCATCGCAATGAGCCGCGCGGAATCGGCGGTCTGTTTTTCGACGATTTGAACGAGTGGGACTTCGACACCAGCTTTGCGTTTCTGCGGGCAATCGGCGATGCCTTCGTGGAGGCTTACCTGCCCATCGTGCAGCGCCGCAAAGGGACGCCTTACACGCCGCAGCAAAGGGAGTTTCAGGAATTCCGTCGTGGCCGGTACGTGGAATTCAATCTGGTCTACGACCGCGGCACGTTGTTCGGCTTGCAGTCGGGCGGCCGCACCGAGTCGATCCTGATGTCGCTGCCGCCTCACGTTCGTTGGGGCTACGACTGGAAAGCTGCGCCGAACAGCGAGGAAGCGCGCCTGACCGAGTATTTCCTACAGGACCGCGACTGGCTGGGCCTGCTGCCGCCGTCGGCTTGAAACTCATCGCCCTGTTCGCGAGCTAGTTCGCGAGCAGGGCTGCACAGACCACCGCTCTCTGGAGGCTGACTCCAGTTCTGGAATACGCATGGACCACTACGTCGTCTTCGGCAACCCGATCGCGCACAGCAAGTCGCCGCTGATTCACCGCCTGTTTGCCGAGCAGACCGGTCAGTTACTGGATTACCAGACAGCACTGGCTCCGCTTGAGGGCTTCACCGAGTTCGCCAGACAGTTTTTCGCCACAGGCCGTGGCGCCAACGTCACCGTGCCGTTCAAGGAAGAAGCCTATCGCCTGGCAGATCAACTGACCGAGCGCGGCCGTCGCGCCGCTGCGGTAAATACCCTGGCAAGACAGGCGGACGGCAGTTTGTTGGGTGATAACACCGACGGCGCAGGGCTTGTGCGTGACTTGAAGGTCAACCATGGCGTGACACTCAAGGACAAGCGCGTGCTGCTGCTGGGCGCGGGCGGGGCTGTACGTGGGGCGCTGGAACCGCTGCTGGCCGAAGGGCCTTATGTGCTTGTCGTCGCGAATCGCACGGTGGAAAAAGCTGAGCAGCTGGCGCAGGAATTTGCCGAGCTCGGGCCGGTACTGCCTGCAGGTTACGACTGGCTCGAAGAGCCGGTGGACATCATCATCAACGCAACGTCCGCCAGTTTATCGGGGGCGGTCCCACCGATCGCGCCGAGCCTGATTCAGCCAGGCCAGACCTTTTGCTACGACATGATGTACGCCAAGGAGCCGACCGCGTTCTGCCGCTGGGCGACCGAGCACGGCGCCGGACGGGCGGTAGATGGCTTGGGAATGCTGGTGGAACAGGCTGCCGAAGCGTTTCTCCTGTGGCGCGGCGTGCGCCCGGACTCGGCCCCGGTGCTGGCCGAGTTGCGGCGCTTGATGGCTGAGGCCTGATCCACGTCGATCAGCCACCTTGAGATCGAATCGATCTCAAGGTGGGAGGACGCTTAAAGCTTGGCCTTGACTGCCGCCAGTGCGTCTTTGTCGTCGATGGTTTTGACGCCGCTCAACCACTTCTCAAGCACGGCCGGGTTTGCCTTGATCCACGCCTTTACCGCTTCGGTGTTGCTGATCTTGTTGTCCACCACGTTTTTCATGATGGTGTTTTCCATATCCTGCGTGAACGTCAGATTGGAGAACAGCTTGGCGACGTTCGGGCAGGCTTCGGCGTAGCCCTTGCGGGTCACGGTGTAAACGCTGCCGGTGTCACCGAAGTACTTCTCGCCGCCCTTGAGGTAGTGCATGCCCTTGATCTGGACGTTCATCGGATGCGGCGTCCAGCCCAGGAAAACCACGAACTCCTTCTTCTTCACGTTGCGCTGCACTTCGGCCAGCATCGCCTGCTCGCTGGATTCCACCAGCTTCCAGTCGCCCAGCTCGAACTCGTTCTTCTTGATGATTTCCTGAATCGATGCGTTGGCCGGAGCCCCTGAACCGATGCCGTAAATCTTCTTGTGAAACTTGTCGGCGAATTTGCTCAGGTCGGCAAAGTCATGCACGCCGGCGTCGTAGACATAGTCCGGCACGGCCAGCGTGAATTCGGTGCCTTCCAGGTTCTTGGCGTACTGGGTGACATCGCCCGTGGCGATGAACTTGTCGTAGAAACCCTGCTGCGCGGGCATCCAGTTGCCCAGAAACACGTCCATCTGCCCGTCTTTGAGACCACCATAGGCAATCGGTACTGCCAGCGTATCCACCTTGGTCTTGTAACCCATGCCATCGAGCAGGAAACCTGCCGTGGCATTGGTCGCGGCGATGTCGCTCCAACCCGGATCGGCCATCTTCACTGTGCTGCAACTTGCGTCAGCGGCGTATGCAATGACGCTGCTCAAGCTCATGACCCCAACCGCCAGCGTAGCGAACAACTTATTCATGGTGTGCCCCTTTTTGGTTTTCTAGGTGTTGGCAGGGTTCAAGGTTGTGGATAACGGGCCTTGCGCTCCAGATCGTCTAGATCGATATGGTTGCGCATGTATTGCTGACTGGCGTCTACCAGCGGCTGGTGATCCCAACTCTTCAGCTTGCCGAGGGCCAGCGATTGCGCGACGAAACGCCGGCGACGCTGGCTGGCGAGCACCTGATGGTGTATCGCCGGAATGTCCCACTTGGCCTTTGCTTCGGCCAGGAACGCGTTGAACAGGTCGCGATGAGCCTCTGAATGGCTCAGTTCTTCCTGTTCCTTCGGATCGTTGTACACGTCATACAGCAGACATGGGTCCTGTTCCGAATAAATGAATTTGTAAGCCCCGCGACGAATCATCATCAGCGGGCTGTGGGTGCCTTCGGCCATGTACTCACCGAACACCTCGTCGTGGCCCGGTGCGCCCTGCAGATGCGGCAGCAGCGAGCGCCCGTCCAGCGGCAGACCGGGCTCGAGTTCGCCTTCGGCCAACGCAACGAACGTCGGCAAAAGGTCAGCGGTGGACACGGCGGCCTTCACCCGACCGGCCTTGAACTGACCCGGAGCGTACACCAGCAATGGTACGCGAGCCGACATCTCGAACCAGTGCATTTTGTACCAGAGACCGCGTTCCCCAAGCATATCGCCATGATCGCCCGAGAATACGATGATGGTGTCATCGGCAAGGCCGGTGTCTTCGAGCGTCTTGAGCAGCTTGCCGATGTTGTCATCGATATAGCTGCACGCGCCGAAATAGGCACGGCGCGCATCGCGGATCTTGTTCTCCGGCAGCGGCTTGTCCCACAGGTCATAAACCTTGAGCAGGCGCTGGGAGTGCGGGTCTTGATCTGCCTGCGCGGGCGCCGCCGGTGGCAGCGGGATGTCGTCATCGCTGTACAGATTCCAGTATTCCTTGGGAATCGTGTAGGGGTCGTGCGGATGGGTCATCGACACGGTCAGGCAGAACGGCTGGTCGCCGTCTTCGCGCACGTGGTCGAACAGGTATTGCTGGGCCTTGAACACCACTTCTTCATCGAAATCCAGCTGATTGGTGCGCACGCACGGGCCAGCCTGCAGCACCGATGACATGTTGTGATACCAGCTCGGACGCACGTCCGGCTCATCCCAGTTCACCGCCCAACCATAATCGGCCGGGTAGATATCGCTGGTCAGGCGCTCTTCATAACCGTGCAGTTGATCGGGACCGCAGAAATGCATCTTGCCCGACAGCGCCGTGCGGTAGCCCATGCGGCGCAGATAGTGCGCGTAGGTCGGGATGTCGGCAGGAAATTCGGCGGCGTTGTCGTAAGCGCCGATCTTGCTCGGAAGCTGGCCGCTGACGAGGGTAAAGCGCGACGGTGCACACAACGGGCTGTTGCAATAAGCGGCGTCAAATACCACGCCGTCAGCAGCGAGGCGACTCAGATTCGGCATCTTGATTGGAGATGGGGCGTAAATCGGCAACATCGGCGCGGCCATCTGATCGGCCATGATGAAAAGAATGTTCTTGCGCTTCATGTCTTCGCGGCATTCCATAGTGAATATTTATGCGAAATTGCTGTTCCAGAGAATGGGACCCATTAGATCAGCGGTAAAGCCCATGAAACATAATGCCTAGGATAAGCCAACCTTATGTTTGAAGCCTTTGGTGATATGTCCCTTGATCTGCTTCGCGGCTTCGAGGCAGCGGCGCGATTGCGCAGCTTCACAGCCGCGGCCATCGAGCTTGGGACCACCCAGCCGGCGATCAGCCAGCAAATCAAAAGGTTAGAAGAGCAACTCGCCACGCGCCTGTTCGACCGGATCTATCGCGGGATCGAGCTCACGGACGCCGGGCAGATTCTCTTCAGCCATGTCCAGGCCGGGCTGCAGTCGATGGATGCGGGTCTGAACGCAATCACCGAGCAGCATCAGCACGAGGTTCTGCAAGTGGCGACGGATTTCGCTTTTGCTGCCTATTGGCTGATGCCAAGACTGCACCGCTTCCACAAGGAAAACCCCGACGTCGACGTCAGCCTTGTGACCAGCGAACGCAGCCATAGCATGCTGCGTGCTGACATCGACGTGGCGGTGCTGTTTGGCGACGGGCGCTTCAAACAAGGAGAAAGTCACTGGCTATTTAGCGAGGAGGTCTTCCCGGTCTGCAGCCCGAAACTGCTGACGGACCGCACCCTCCCCTTGCCTGTCGAGGCGTTGAAGGAGTTTGCGCTTCTGCACCTGCGTGGCGAAGGTGGCAACCACTGGTTTGATTGGGGCGGCGTGTTCCGCGCGCTCAACATCGCGCAGATGCCCGCGCCGGGGCAATTGCGTTTCGACAATTACACGCTGCTGATCCAGGCGGCGATTGGGGGCCAGGGCGTGGCGATCGGCTGGCGGCATCTGGTGGATGATCTGCTCGAACAAGGCTTGCTGTGCCGCCCCATCGACGCCACGGCCATTTCTGCCTACGGCTATTACATCGTCCTCCCGCAACGCAAACGTCGAGTACAGATCGTCCAGCGGTTCGTCGACTGGTTAAAAAGCGAACAGGCGCTGAGCGGCGATTCCCTGGTGGGCAAGCCGCTGCCGTCCATTGCTGTTTGATCTGTCAGGCATTTCGGGCTCGCCTCGCTGACTCACCCAAGCGTTCAAACCACAAAATTCACATACTGACGAACATGCAGATTGAGCTGCAGTTCATCTGCAATGCCGGCTGCCACTCGCGACAACACTTCCAGCGGGATGGCCAGACCCGGTTCGACCGTGCCTCCGGTCTGGCTGAAATGTTCGATGCTCAGGCCCGCGACGCCTTGGGGCGCGCTGACCAGCGTCCATTGCGTCCCGCTTTTTTGCAGCGAGTCGACGATCAGGGCTGAGGCCTGGGACTGGTCAAGATTCGGGTTCTGATGATCCGGCAGCGTCTGGTCGAGCATCAGCTGGATATCGGCTACCAGAATCAGGCGCTGGATCTGCATACGTGGGAGGCAGGCCAGGACCGTCTGCGTGGCGATGAGCTGTTCGAAAGGGGTCAGGTCTTTTTGGGCGTGATCATGTTCCGGGCCGACCGGAAGCACCTTGGCGTCGAGCAGGACGATGACCGCGGAACAGCCGGCAATGCTTTCACACACTCGATCAGCGCTGAACAGGTTACCCACCTTGGTGCGCAGTCCGGGTCGTGGCGCCAGAGAGTTGAGATCGTCGACGACGGCGATGACCTCATGCTGACGCCTCAGCAGTTCGGCCATCAACGCACTGCCAAAGCTGCTGATGGCGCCAAACAGCGCGACTTTCATCACCGGCGTTTCTGCATTCTTCATGGCAATTAATCCGGGTCTGTGGATAACTCTAGTCTTTCATTGAGCCTAGCAGCCATAGGGCTGTTCCATGCCACGGGAGGACCGGCCATGTCACCTGTCGAGGGCTATCACGCCCACGTTTATTTTGATGCCCAGACTCTCGAGCAAGCGCGGGCGTTGTGCGAAAGCGTCGCGGCCAGATTCGGGATTCGCATGGGACGGGTTCACGAGCGGCCGGTCGGCCCACACCCTGACTGGAGCTGCCAGCTGGCGTTCGATCATGCGCAGTTTGCCGACGTCATGCTGTATCTGGCGCTGAACCGTCAAGGCCTGGTGATCTTCACCCATCCGGTGACCGGCGATGACCTGGCCGACCACACGGAGCATGCGATCTGGATGGGCGGGGTGCGGGAGTTGAATGTGGAGATGTTCAAGAAATAGCGGCAATGGCGCTACCTTTGCGGGGTTAAGCTGCGCTCGCGCAGAGGCCAGCACCCCGCTAAAGTCGTGCGGCGCCAACAGATGAATCGACGCCGCATATCCCGTGGGTGTGTTGCGTCGGGATCAGTTCAAGACACCTTCCAGAATCTCGTACACGATGCCGCTGCCAATGGCGACCAGCACGATATCGGGGCCCAGGCGGCGCCATTCGTAGCCGTCGTATCGCGGCAGGTATTGCAGCGAGCGCTGGTCCAGACGACGGCCATAGCCGCGCGGCAGCGGATGGCCTTTCACGATATGGACGTTCGGCGGCAGCGGCTGGCCGCGACCGATCACCTCACGATGCTCCTGAATGGTACGGCGCACGTCGCCGAAATCTTCCGGTGGGCGCCCGCCGCCGTGGTTGTCCACATGCTGGTCGTTGCGATGATCATTGCCGTGCCCGTTACCGCGATTGTCTTGTGGACCACCTTGCGGACCGCGGTCCTGATGCTGGCCCGGGCCATCGTCTTCATGGCCACCACGTTGATCCGGCGGCGCCGCCTGCACCAGCGCGCTGGCGCTGAGCATCAGTACGCCCAATCCGGCGATCAAACGATTCGAGACTTTCATGTACCGCGCTCCTGAACACTGTCGAGTCAGCAAAAAGGGGTTCAGAACCCGGTTCTGAACCCCTTGCTGTACGGCTTAGTCCGCTGATGAAGGTCGAGATTCCTCTGTATCAGGAACTTTACCTTCAGGATACGCGGGCTTGACGTACGCCCTGCGACAGTTGCGAGCAGAGCTCGAGCACGCCGCCGACCGCCTGATCTGGCGACTCGGCTTTGGCGATCTGATCGATCAATGCCGAGCCCACCACCACGCCGTCGGCAATGCGCGCGATAGCTGCAGCCTGTTCAGGCGTACGGATACCGAAACCGACACTGATCGGCAGGTCGGAATGACGACGCAGACGTGCCACGGCTTCTTTGACGTGGTCGACCGTGGCTGAACCAGCGCCGGTCACACCGGCGACCGATACGTAGTAAACGAAGCCGGAACTGCCGTTCAGAACCGTCGGCAATCGAACATCATCGGTGGTTGGTGTGGTCAGGCGGATGAAGTCCAGACCTGCATCCTGCGCAGGGTCGCACAGCTCATTGTTGTGCTCGGGCGGCAGGTCCACGACGATCAGGCCGTCGACGCCGGATTCACGCGCCTCGGCAATGAAACGCTCGACGCCATAGTTATGAATCGGGTTGTAGTAACCCATCAGCACTAATGGCGTGCTGCTGTCTTCTGCGCGGAACTCACGGACCATTTGCAGGGTTTTCGCCAGGTTCTGCCGGGCGTCTAGCGCGCGGATGTTGGCAAGCTGAATCGCCGGGCCATCGGCCATCGGATCGGTGAACGGCATGCCCAGCTCGATGACGTCCGCACCGGCTTTGGGCAAACCCTTGAGGATTGCCAGCGAGGTGTCATACGCCGGGTCGCCTGCGGTGATGAATGTCACCAGGGCGGCACGGTCTTGTTCTTTCAGCTCGGCAAAACGGGTTTGCAGGCGGCTCATCAGTGTTTCTCCTGCTGGGACAGATCCAGATGGTGCATGACGGTTTGCATGTCCTTATCGCCTCGACCCGAGAGGTTGACCACCATCAGGTGATCCTTGGGCAGCGATGGCGCGCGCTTGAAGACTTCAGCCAGAGCATGGGCACTCTCGAGCGCCGGGATGATGCCTTCCAGACGGCAGCATTGGTGGAACGCGGCCAACGCTTCATCGTCGGTGACAGAGGTGTATTCAACGCGGCCGATGTCGTGCAACCAGGCATGTTCCGGCCCGATGCCCGGGTAATCCAGACCGGCTGAGATGGAGTGGGCGTCGATGATCTGGCCATCGTCGTCCTGCAGCAGGAACGTGCGGTTGCCGTGCAGAACGCCTGGCACACCGCCGTTCAGACTGGCAGCGTGCTTGCCGGTCTCGATGCCGTGACCGGCGGCTTCGACGCCGATGATGCGAACCGTGGTGTCATCCAGAAACGGGTGGAACAGGCCCATCGCGTTGGAACCGCCGCCAATGCACGCGACCAGGCTGTCGGGCAGACGGCCTTCCTGTTCTTGAAGTTGCGCGCGGGTTTCCTTGCCAATCACAGCCTGGAAGTCGCGAACCATTGCCGGGTAGGGGTGCGGGCCGGCAACGGTACCGATTAGATAGAACGTGCTGTCGACGTTCGTCACCCAGTCACGCAGGGCTTCGTTCATTGCGTCTTTCAGCGTGCCGGTGCCTGCAACGACAGGGATGACGGTTGCGCCGAGCAGTTTCATGCGGAACACGTTCGCCTGCTGACGCTCGATGTCAGTGGTGCCCATGTAGATCACGCATTCCAGGCCGAAACGTGCTGCAACTGTGGCCGTTGCCACGCCGTGCATACCAGCGCCGGTCTCGGCGATGATGCGTTTTTTGCCCATGCGTCGTGCCAGCAGGATCTGGCCGATGCAGTTGTTGATCTTGTGCGCGCCGGTGTGGTTCAGCTCTTCGCGCTTGAGGTAAATCTTGGCGCCGCCGCAGTGTTCGGTCAGGCGCTCAGCGAAGTAAAGCGGGCTCGGACGGCCCACATAATCACGCTGGAAATAGGCCAGTTCCTTCAGAAACGCGGGATCTTCTTTCGCCGCCTCGTACTCGCGGTTCAGGTCGAGGATCAAGGGCATCAGGGTTTCGGCAACGTAGCGCCCGCCGAACGCACCAAACATGCCGCGAGCGTCCGGGCCGTTGCGATATTGGGTATTGCCGTCGTGAGTCTGGGTCATGGTGGACCTCCGGAGGACAAATGGGGTGAGCCGTGAGGCAGTGATCACACTTTAACCAGCGCAAAGACGGATGAAAACCGATAAGATCGGTACGTCCTGTCAGAAAAACTCACAGATATCATGAGCCGCGACCTGCCTCCTCTCAATGCCTTACGCGCTTTCGAAGCCACCGCCCGTTTGAACAGCGTCAGTCAGGCTGCCGAACAGCTTCACGTCACCCATGGGGCCGTGAGCCGGCAGCTGAAAGTGCTGGAAGAACACCTTGGCGTAGCGTTGTTCATGAGAGACGGTCGCGGCTTGAAACTCACAGATGCCGGTATTCGACTGCGCGACGCCAGCAGCGAGGCTTTCGACCGCTTGCGCAGCGTCTGCGTTGAAATAAGCCGCGGCAATGCTGACGCCCCGTTTGTGCTTGGCTGCTCCGGCAGTCTCCTGGCACGTTGGTTCATTCCGCGACTGGGCCGGCTCAACGCTGATTTGCCGAACCTGCGGCTGCACCTGTCTGCCGGAGAAGGCGATCTGGATCCTCGGCGACCAGGCCTGGACGCATTGCTGATATTCGCCGAGCCGCCATGGCCTGCGGACATGCAGGTTTACGAATTGGCGAGCGAGCGCATCGGTCCGGTGTTAAGCCCCAGGTTTTCCCGCTTCGACGCGTTGCAGGCATCTCCCGCCCGCGCGCTGCTCGACGAGCCACTGTTGCAGACGACTTCGCGATTGCAGGCCTGGCCCAGTTGGGCGTTGAGCAACGGTATCAATCCCGACGCCCTGCATTTCGGTCAGGGTTTCGAGCATCTGTATTACTTGCTGGAAGCGGCCGTGGCTGGCCTGGGAATAGCAATCGCGCCGGAACCATTGGTGGCTGACGATCTGAACGCAGGACGCCTCGCTGCGCCATGGGGTTTCAGTGAAACCCCGGCGCAACTGGCACTATGGGTGCCCAGGCGCGCTGTGGACGGGCGCGCGCAGCAGCTTGCTCAGTGGCTCAAACAGGAGCTTGAGCAATCGGAACGGGTGTAATCAGTTGCCGCGTTTGCACAACAGATAAGCGGCCAGCAGACCGATGGCGCCAACGGCGACGCCAGCAGTAGTCCAAGGGTGTTCCTGAGCGTAGTCACGGGTCGCGACGCTGGCTTCACGGGTCTTCACCTTGGCGTCTTCGTAGACGTCGTTCAACAGGCTACGCGAATGGCTCAGCGCGCTCTCAGCATTGGCTTTCAGTGTTTTCAGGGTTCTGCGCGACTCGTCCGAAGCATCCGATTTCAGGCTCTCCAGCGACTTGAGCAGACTTTCGATCTCGGCTTCCATGCTTTGCAAAGACGCTTTACGGGATGACGTGAATGCCATGATTTAACTCTCCTGCAGTGATGAGTGGCGTGTGTTGTTTCCGACTACAGGGTTTTCAGAAAGTGCACTCCGGGTTTGCAAGCGCCGTTTTTCTGAACTTTTCAGCCGGTTTTCGTACCAGACGTAGGGAGCAAATTCGCTGCTACGCTCCCATTGAAGACCACTTGAGGAGAACTGCCATGACTGATCACCACACTTACAAAATTCTCGAACTGGTGGGGTCATCGACCACCAGCACCGACGATGCGATTCAAAATGCAATTGCCCAGGCGGCCAAAACCGTCAAGTTCATGGAATGGTTTGAGGTACTCGAAACTCGAGGGCACATTCAGGACGGCAAAGTGGCGCACTTCCAGGTGACGGTCAAAGTAGGCTTCCGCATCGACAACAGCTGAAAACGCTGAACTTTTCGACTGGCCGAGTGCCACAACCTTCGCTATACATACCGCGCAATCGTGCGTTCATCGAAACGTTCGCGGTGCAAGGTAGGTAGCCAGGCCGCTTGATGACAGCGGCCCTTTTCGCTTGAAAGCGCCTGACGAGGGAGTGTGACCCATGAAGAAGTTTCTTTTGGCGGTAGGGTTGTTGAGTATTGCGGGCACTGCCATGGCGGCCGGGAAATCGTGCGATGACGTGAAGGCGGACATCGATGCGAAGATCAAAGCCAAAGGCGTCGCGTCTTACACCCTTGAGGCCGTTGACAAAGGCAGCTCGGCAGACGGAAAAGTTGTCGGCACCTGCGAAGGCGGTAGCAAGGAAATCGTTTACAAACGCGGCTGATAACGCCCGTTGACGCAAAATGAAAACCGACGCACATGGCGTCGGTTTTTTTATGCGCGGACGATGGACCTGGCAGCTGGAGTGCTCCGGTCATCGCGGCGGCGAGCAAGCTCAAGCCTGCCAAACGGCAGGACCTTGAAATCAGCCTCGAGCGACCTGCGCCAGGATCTCGTACGAACGCAGTCGATCAGCATGCTCGTACATGTCGCAGGTGAAAATCAGTTCGTCGGCGTCAGTCTGTTCCAGCAGCACGTCGAGCTTGGCGCGGATCTTTTCCGGGCCGCCCACCATCGCCAGTCCCAGGAAATCCATCACCGCCTCGCGCTCGTGAGGCAGCCAAAGACCGTTCATGCTCTCGACCGGCGGCTTCTGCATCAGGCTCTGTCCGCGCATCAGGTTGAGAATGCGCTGATAGACCGAGGTCACCAGATACTCGGCCTGTTCGTCGGTGTCAGCGGCCGCGAGCGGAACGCCCAGCATCACATAAGGCTTGTCGAGCACGGCGGATGGCTGGAAGTGGTTGCGATACACGCGGATGGCCTCGTGCATGTAACGCGGTGCAAAGTGCGAGGCGAAGGCATAGGGTAATCCGCGCTGGCCAGCCAGTTGAGCGCTGAACAGACTCGAACCCAGCAGCCAGACCGGCACATTGGTGTTGGTGCCCGGCACGGCAATGACCCGCTGATGAGGCTGGCGCGGACCGAGGTAGTTCATCAGCTCGGTGACGTCGTCCGGAAAGTCGTCGGCACTGCCGGAACGCTCGCGGCGCAGGGCACGAGCGGTCATCTGATCGGAACCGGGCGCCCGGCCCAGACCCAGATCGATACGGCCGGGATAGAGACTGGCGAGCGTGCCAAACTGCTCGGCAATCACCAGTGGCGCGTGGTTGGGCAGCATCACGCCGCCTGAGCCGACACGGATGGTCGAGGTGCCGCCTGCCAGATAAGCCAGCAGCACCGACGTCGCCGAACTGGCGATGCCGTCCATGTTGTGGTGCTCAGCCACCCAGAATCGGTTGTAACCCCACTTCTCCACGTGTTGCGCCAGATCCAGCGAGTTGCGCAGAGAGACTGCCGGGCCTGTGTCTTCGCGAACAGGCACCAGATCCAGGGTGGAAATTTTCACATCAGCTAGTCGTTTCATAGGCCGCTGTCGATCCTCTTGGGGCTTGTTCAGGCAGCCTGGATCTACACGACGCCAGAACAATGCCTTCGTTAAGCCTAAATATTTGCGTTAAGGTCCTAGGATAAGGCCGTAATTTGAGGTTGCAATGGGTAAAAGGAAATTTCCTACTAATTTGGTCGGAAATAGCGGCCCATCGCGAGAGTAAAAAAGCACGCAAGTCATAACCGTTGAACTTACTCGCGCCTACACTCCTCAGACCTTTGGTCCGCGTGCGAGCGAAATCGCACTTTTTCATGAGGAGACACCATGAGCATCGTCAAGAAAGCATCCGCACACTGGGAAGGTGATCTGAAGTCTGGCATCGGCAGCATCTCCACTGAAACCGGCGTTCTGCGCGAAGCGCCTTATGGCTTCAAGGCCCGCTTCGAAGGCGGTAAAGGCACGAACCCGGAAGAACTGATCGGCGCAGCGCACGCCGGCTGCTTCTCGATGGCCCTGTCGATGATTCTGGGCGGCGAAAACCTGAAAGCTGACAGCATCGATACCACCGCTGACGTTACGCTGGACCAAGTCGATGGCGGCTTTGCGATCACCGCTGTGCACCTGACCCTCAAAGCTAAAGTGCCAGGCGCTACTCAGGAGCAGTTCGAGAAATTGACCGCGATGGCCAAAGAAGGCTGCCCGGTTTCGAAAGTGCTCAATGCCAAGATCACGCTGGACGCCACCCTGGTGAGCTGATCCGAGCAATGGTTGTATCCGATGGCCCGCAAATGCGGGCCATCTTCGTCTCTGGCCTTGAGAACCCGCTCAAGCCTGGACGGTCACATGAAGGGCCGATGCGTATCGCTCGGCGTCGGAGGACACGAACATGAAACGTATCGCCCTAACCCTGATGCTGGGTGCATTGAGCACCAGCCTGTGGGCCGCCCCCAAACCCTGCGAAGAACTCAAAGCCGAAATCGAGGCCAAGATCCAGGCGCAGAATGTCAGCTCCTACACACTGGAAATCGTCAGCAATGAAGAAGTGCAGGACCAGAACATGGTCGTGGGCACCTGCGAAAACGGCACTCGGAAGATCATTTATCAGAAGAATGATCGGTGAGTGTGTACCTGATGCGTTCCCCATGCGCATGGGCCAACTGTCTAAAACGCCGCGTTGATCAACGGCGTCACACCCGACGCCTTCCCGGCTGAAGCCGGTCCTGCGAAAAGCTCGCAGCGTCTGCAGGAGCGGCTTCAGCCGGGAACAGGCCGGTGCATGCTGCGCAGATGCAGTGGTTGGAAATGGGTCTTCGCGAGCACGCTCACGTCTCAGATCATTACCCCATGGATTGCAGTGGCGTGACGACAAGCCTCAGGGAATACAAAAAATCTCACCCTCTTGCGCCAGCACCTTGCGCTGTTCGTCACGTAATTGGGCGTCGATGCTATTGGCGATGTGGCGAACATCCAGACGGTATCGGTGGCCGGCTTCGAAGTGATCGTAATTGATCGTGACGTAGCAGGTCAGTTCGTTGTAGATGTCCATCGACAGCCCCATTCCGCCAGGCGCGTATTCGTAGTCGTAGCGCACTTCAAGCTTGTGCTTGCCCGGCGTGACCTGAAAATAGCGCCCGTCTTCGGTGCGCTTGCCGTCCAGTTTGTCGGCCATCAGCGTCTTGCCGGTGAACGTGTGCAGATCGACCCACGCCTGCTGCGGATCGACTGCAGGCAAGGGGCCTGCGCAACCGGCCAGCAGACTCAGGGCGATGAACGACAAGGACAAGCGCATGACAAACTCCGCAGTGGGCAGATGATAATGGCAGTTGCGTTAAAGGCCGGCTGTCCGGCATAACGCTGTTTTCTTCGATCTTCGACCTGGACGCCAAGGGCGCTGCATGAATCGATCTGAAACCCCGAAGCTCCAGCGTGCCCTGCCGATGCTGGCGATTTTACTCCTCAGCGGCTGCTCCAGTCTTTCCTATTACTCGCAATTGGCCAGCGGCCAGATGGCCTTGCTCAGGGCGCGTCAGCCGGTGACGCAGGTCATCGCTGACCCTGACAGTGACCCGACTCTGCGCGAACATTTGCTCAAGTCGCAACAGGCGCGGGCGTTTGCCAGCGAGCATCTGCATTTGCCGGACAACAAAAGCTATCGTCTGTACGCGGACATCCATCGCCCGTATGTGGTCTGGAATGTCTTCGCCACGGGCGAATTTTCTCTGGACCCGGTCACGCATTGCTTTCCGATTGCCGGGTGCGTCGCCTATCGTGGCTATTACACGCAAGGCGCGGCGCGCGGCGAGGCGGCGCTGCAAAAAGTCGACGGCAGAGATGTCTACGTCAGCGGCGTCGAGGCGTACTCCACCCTCGGCTGGTTCGACGACCCGATCATCAGTTCGATGATGAGCTGGGGCGACGAGCGCCTGGCCACGCTGATATTCCATGAACTGGCGCATCAACGTTTTTACGTGAAGGACGACAGTGAGTTCAATGAGTCCTACGCCACCTTCGTGGAGCAGGAAGGAACCCGGCAGTGGCGGGCGGCGCGCGGATTGCCCGCCGAGGGCGTCACGTCAGAAGCCCGGCGACGCGATCAGCTGACCGCGCTCGCTCTGGCGACCCGAGATCGTCTGAAAGCCCTGTACGCCGAGCCTTTGAGCGCAGAGGTCATGCGCCAGCGCAAGGCGGCGGAATTCGAGCGGCTGCGCGAAGATTATCGGCAAATGCGTGACAGCCAGTGGAATGGCGACAAGCACTTTGACAGCTGGGTCTACGCGCCGTTGAACAACGCACGTTTGCTGCCCATCGGCCTGTATGACCAATGGGTGCCATCGTTCGAAGCGTTGTTCAGGCAAGTGAATGGAGACTGGACGATGTTTTACGCCGCCGTCGAAAAGCTGGGTGCATTGCCCAAGGAAGCGCGCAAGACGGCGTTGCTGCGTTTAGCGAAGCAGGCAGGCTGACGTGATCAACGGTTGGCGCGCGCTTGCTCTGGGCTGAATCCTCACAGACGCAACACCTTTGCGGGCGAGCGCGCTTCTACACGACTCAAGGCGTTTTCAGGACTTGAGAAACGCCTGATGCAGTGCTTGGATTGAATCAAAGTGGTAGGTCGGCGCCTCGGCTTCCAGCTCCTCGCGACTGCCGAATCCATAACCCACCGCCGCCACATCCAGCCCGTTGCGCTTGCCACCGATCAGATCGTGTTTGCGGTCGCCGATCATCAGCGTCTGTTTCGGGTTCAGCTTTTCCTCTTCCAGCAGATGCCTGATCAGCTCGACCTTGTCGGTGCGGGTGCCATCCAGTTCACTGCCGTAAATCAGCTTGAAATGCCGGGCAAAGTCGAAATGCCGGGCGATCTCGTGGGCAAATACCCACGGTTTGGACGTCGCGATAAACAACGTGCGGCCCTGATCCGAGAGCAGGTCGAGCAGCTCGAAGACGCCGTCGAACACCAGATTCTCGTACAGGCCGGTCACCTTGAAGCGCTCGCGATAAAAGCCCACCGCTTCCCATGCCCTGGCTTCGTCGAATTCATAGGCGCGCATGAATTGCTGCAACAGCGGCGGACCGATGAAGTGCTCAAGCCGGGTGATGTCGGGTTCGTCGATGCCCAGCTTGCTCAAGGCGAACTGGATCGAACGGGTGATGCCTTCCCGAGGATCGGTCAGAGTGCCGTCCAGGTCGAACAGAATGTTCTGGTAATGCATGTTGTCTCTCGGAAGCATGTAAAGAATGTTTAGCCGTCCGGCCAATCAGGGCTTGTCGAAACCTTCGGCCAGATGCTGGTCCTTGAGCTTCACGTAATTGGTCGCGCTGTATGGGAAGAACGCCATTTCCTTTTCGGTCAGCGCACGAACCTGTGTCACCGGCCGGCCGACATACAGGAAGCCGCTCTCAAGGCGTTTGCCCGGCGGCACCAGACTGCCGGCCCCGATGATGACTTCATCCTCGACCACTGCGCCGTCCATGATCGTGCTGCCCATCCCGATCAGTATCCGACTGCCGATGGTGCAGCCATGCAGCATCACTTTGTGGCCGATGGTGACTTCGTCGCCGATCAACAGCGGGAAGCCATCAGGATTGAAAGGCCCGGCGTGCGTGATGTGCAGCACACTGCCGTCCTGAACGCTGGTGCGCGCGCCGATGCGGATGCGGTGCATGTCGCCGCGGATCACCGTCAGCGGCCACACCGAGCTGTCCGTCCCGATTTCGACGTCGCCGATGACAACGGCCGAATGATCGACGAACGCCCGCTCTCCAAGGGCTGGCGTGTGATTCTGGAATGTGCGAATGGCCACGATAGGCTCCTTCTCTGGCACTGATAGCAGGGCTATCCCCGTTAGATAGCTGCGGTCAGCGCCGATTGTAATTAAGATGCTTGGGTGTTTCTTCCAGCCAAGGTGCCAAACCGTGAGCGCGAACAACCCTCTTTTGCAATCGTACGACCTGCCACCTTTCTCGGCGATCCGCGCCGAGCACGTAAAACCAGCCATTGACCAGATTCTCGCCGACAACCGCGCAGCGATTGCCGACATCCTTGCCAAGCAAGGTTCGCAGCCTACATGGGCCGGCCTGGTGCTGGCGATGGACGAGCTGAACGATCGTCTGGGCGCTGCCTGGAGTCCGGTCAGCCACCTGAATGCCGTGTGCAACAGTGCCGAGCTGCGCGAAGCCTACGAGTCGTGCCTGCCAGCGCTGAGCGCCTATTCGACCGAAATGGGCCAGAACCGTGAGCTGTTCCAGGCGTTCGAAGCGCTGGCCAATAGCCCGGAAGCAGCGACTTACGATGTCGCGCAAAAAACCATTCTGGAACACTCGCTGCGTGACTTTCGCCTGTCCGGCATCGACCTGCCGCCAGAACAACAGAAGCGTTACGCCGAAGTGCAGAGCAAGCTGTCGGAGCTGGGCAGCCAGTTTTCCAACCAGTTGCTCGATGCGACTCAAGCCTGGACCAAGCATGTCACGGACGAGGCTGCCCTCGCCGGTCTGACCGATTCTGCCAAGGCACAAATGGCTGCGGCTGCCAAAGCCAAGGACCTGGACGGCTACCTGATCACGCTGGAGTTTCCGAGCTACTACGCCGTCATGACGTACGCCGAAGACCGCGCCCTGCGTGAAGAAGTCTACGCGGCGTATTGCACCCGCGCCTCTGATCAGGGCCCCAACGCTGGCAAAAACGACAATGGCCCGGTCATGGAGCAAATCCTCGACCTGCGTCAGGAACTGGCCAGGCTGTTGGGTTTCGCCAGCTTTTCGGAATTGAGCCTGGCGACGAAAATGGCGGAGTCCAGCGATCAAGTGCTCAGCTTCTTGCGCGATCTGGCCAAGCGCAGCAAGCCGTTCGCCGCTCAGGATCTGCAACAGCTCAAAGCCTATGCCGCCGAACAGGGTTGCCCGGATCTGCAAAGCTGGGACAGCGGTTTCTATGGCGAGAAGCTGCGCGAGCAGCGTTACAGCGTTTCTCAGGAAGCCCTGCGCGCCTACTTTCCGATCGACAAAGTGCTCACTGGCCTGTTCGCTATCGTGCAGAAGCTGTACGGCATCGAAATTGCCGAGCAGAAAGGCTTCGACACTTGGCATCCCGACGTTCGCCTGTTTGAAATCAAGGAAAACGGCCAGCACGTAGGTCGTTTCTTCTTCGACCTTTACGCCCGCGCCAACAAGCGAGGCGGAGCCTGGATGGACGGCGCTCGCGATCGTCGTCGCACCTCAACCGGCGCTCTGCAAAGTCCGGTTGCCAATCTGGTGTGCAATTTCACGCCGGCTGCCCCCGGCAAGCCTGCGCTGCTGACTCACGATGAAGTGACCACCCTGTTCCACGAGTTCGGCCATGGCCTGCACCACTTGCTGACGCGCGTGGAGCACGCGGGCGCTTCTGGCATCAACGGCGTGGCGTGGGACGCGGTCGAGCTGCCAAGCCAGTTCATGGAAAACTGGTGCTGGGAGCCTGAAGGCCTGGCGCTGATTTCCGGCCACTATGAGACTGGCGAGCCGCTGCCTCAGGATCTGCTGGAAAAGATGCTCGCCGCGAAGAACTTCCAGTCCGGCCTGATGATGGTGCGTCAGCTTGAGTTCTCGCTGTTCGATTTCGAACTGCACGCAACGCACGGCGATGGCCGCAGCACGCTGCAAGTGCTCGAAGGCGTGCGTGACGAGGTGTCGGTAATGCGTCCGCCCGCCTACAACCGCTTCCCCAACAGCTTCGCGCACATCTTTGCGGGCGGTTACGCGGCGGGTTACTACAGCTACAAGTGGGCAGAAGTGCTGTCGGCCGACGCGTTCTCGAAGTTCGAAGAGGACGGCGTGCTCAATGCCGAAACCGGCCGCGCCTTCCGCGAAGCGATCCTGGCCCGTGGCGGTTCACAGGCGCCGATGGTGCTGTTCGTCGACTTCCGCGGACGCGAGCCTTCGATTGACGCACTCTTGCGCCATTCCGGCTTGAGTGAGGAAGCGGCAGCATGACCGATACACCGCCAGTGATTACCAAAAAGCGCTTTATCGCCGGGGCTGTCTGCCCGGCGTGCAGCGAGCCTGACAAGTTGATGATGTGGAACGAAGACGACGTGCCTCATCGTGAATGCGTGCACTGCGGGTATTCGGACACGCTCAACGCTCAGGGGCAGTCGATCCCCAAGGAGCTGGGCACGCGCGTCAACAAGGCGCCGGTCAAACCGGCAGACCCCAAGGTGCAGGGCGTGCAGTTCTTCCCTAATCCGAAGCTGAAAAAGCCGATTGATCCGAGCTGAAGCGACGCCAGTAAACGAAAACGGGATACCTGTCGGGTGTCCCGTTTTCGTGTGGGTTTCAGTTATCTCGCGCCGTTGATGTAGCCGGAAGAAATTTTGCCTTCGATGTGCTGAGTGCAGGTCAGCACATGGTTCCGAGACAAGAATCTCGTCGACGGAGCCGATTAGGAATCTGCAGGTCACAACCGCCACAGAATCGTTTGCACGCCGACCACATCGGTCTTCTGAAACCACCCCTTTACTGCGCAACCGGCAAACGCGCTGGTGCTGCATGCGCCGCTGTCGAGAGCCGCTTTCAGTGCACCCACATCAACCCTGTTGATGTAGTCGATGGCGTGTTTCAGGCTGTCAGCATCGCCATAACCGCCGTGTTCCATCTCATCCAGTGCGGCTTGTTTGGTCCAGCCCTGAATCACGATTCGATACATGGCGGCCACCAGCCCGGTGCGATCCAGGCCATGTTTGCAGTGGATGAGGACTGGTCCGTTCTGCTGCGCCGACTGTATCGCGCGCAAGCTTTGCAGCATGTCGGCATCGTCGACGTGCACGGTTTGCAGAGGGATCTGCACTTGCCGCACGGAGGGGTCGGTGAGCCATGCGCTGTCACTGTCTTTGATGAAGTTCACCACGGTGTGTATGCCCAGTTTTTCCAGCAACGGCTGCGCAGCCACGTCAGGCTGACGGCTGCGGTACAGCGTGGGCGTGATCCGGTAGAGGTTGTAATGCGGGTCGATCGGCTGAGCCCATTGATCGGGACGTGGCGTCGGAAGGGAAACGGGGTCCGCGGCCGATGCGAGACTGGCCAGCGAGACGCCGAGCAATAATACAATGACCTTCGGCAGAACAGGAGAGACGAGCAAGCATTTTCGCATCGGAGACACCGTGCAGGGCGGCAGGTTAGGATGCGGCGAGTCTGTGGTGCACGAGGTCAACATCGTGTAATACACGCGTCAAAGCTTTGTTGTGGCCGTTGATCGGCGCTGCGGATTATTTCTGCCGTGCACATGGAGGCGAGCGTTGTTTCGGGATACTGTATAAATAGACAGTTATCGAGAGGCTCGCATGTCCATCTCAATACCCCCACGCGGCCGCGGTACCGCAACGAATCCGCATAACCGCTTTGCGCCAAATCGCTCGGTCGCCGAGGACGACGGTTGGTATCAGGAAGTGCCGGTCACACAAGGCACGACGGTCACGCATGAAACCGCCAAAAGCATCATTGCGCGCAATTCCTCGCCCGATATTCCCTTCGACCGGTCGATCAATCCATACAGAGGCTGCGAACATGGCTGCATTTATTGCTACGCCAGACCCAGCCATGCTTATTGGGACATGTCGCCGGGGCTGGACTTCGAGACCAGGCTGATCGCCAAGACGAACGCTGCAGCCTTGCTGGAGCAGCAACTGTCGAAACCGGGCTACAGCGTTGCGCCGATCACCTTGGGCGCGAACACAGATCCCTATCAGCCCATCGAGCGCGAATACAAGATCACTCGCGCAACGCTGGAAGTTCTGCTGCGCTTCCGGCACCCGGTAACCATCATCACCAAAGGCTCGCTGATCCTTCGCGACCTTGATCTGCTGGGGGAACTGGCGAAGTTGAACCTGGTCTCGGTGTTCATCAGCCTGACATCGCTGGACGACGAGCTGAAACGCATCCTCGAACCGCGCGCCGCCGCGCCCAAGGCCCGTTTGCGGGCGATCCGGGTGCTGCGCGACGCGGGCATTCCGGTCGGCGTGCTGCTGGCACCGATCATTCCGATGATCAACGACATGGAGCTCGAAAAACTCATGGCCGAGGCCAGACAGGCTGGAGCCCTGAGCGCCAGCTACGTCATGTTGAGGTTACCGCTGGAGGTGGCGCCGCTGTTCGAGGAGTGGCTGCAGGCGCATTATCCTCAGCGGGCGGAACACGTGATGAGTCTGGTCCGGCAGAGCCGCGGCGGTCAGGTTTACGACAGCCGATTTGGCTCGCGTATGCGCGGCGAAGGTGTGTTCGCAGAGTTGCTGGCGCAGCGTTACAGTATCGCGGTGAAGAAACTGGGGCTGAACCGCCGCGAGCGTTTCCGGCTCGACTGCGAGGCCTTCTGCCCGCCGGGAGGACAGATGTCGTTGCTGTGACTCGGCGGGCGTCTTAACTGTATTGCAGCTGAGGTATAGGCGCCTGGCTTGCATCAATTAAGATTTTCTTAAGCGGAACCCGCGGTCTAGAGCGATGCATTCAGTTTCAATTAAGTTTGGACCGCTAGGGTAACTGCAAGTGACCGGCTGGTCGCGTGCAAAGGGAATTGTCCGTAATGCCAGAAAAAAAGTGGGTCATCCCCCGGGAAACACTGGAATATCCACTTCAATCCGACAGTGAGGATCAGACATGAGTAACCAGGATAAACCGCAGTCGGCTGCCTCGGCAGGCACCTCGACTACAGATTCCGCCGATGCAGCGCTGCAGCACATCGTTGATGGCTTCAAGCACTTCCGCCAAGACGTCTTCCCTGAACAGGAAGAGCTCTTCAAGAAACTCGCCACCGCACAGCATCCAAAAGCAATGTTCATCACGTGCGCCGACTCGCGCATCGTGCCCGAGCTCATCACTCAAAGCTCCCCTGGCGACCTGTTCGTCACACGTAACGTGGGCAACGTCGTGCCGCCTTACGGGCCCATGAACGGCGGCGTGTCGACCGCCATCGAATATGCCGTGCTGGCGCTGGGCGTGCACCACATCATCATCTGCGGCCACTCCGATTGTGGCGCGATGCGTGCGGTTCTCAATCCAGACACCCTGGAACGCATGCCGACCGTAAAAGCCTGGCTGCGTCATGCCGAGGTCGCCAAGACCGTGGTGCAAGACAACTGCAGTTGCACAGGCGAGCACGAAACCATGCACGTGCTGACCGAAGAAAACGTCATCGCCCAGCTGCGTCACCTGCAGACCCACCCTTCTGTCGCGTCGAAAATCGCCAGTGGCCAGTTGTTCATTCATGGCTGGGTATACGACATCGAAACCAGTGAAATCCGGGCCTACGATGCCGAACAAGGAACATTCCTGCCCCTCGATGGCGAACACTCGATCCCGATGGCGACACCTCGAAAGCGCTATTGACGATCACTCGCTGATCACACCCAAGAGCCCGTGAATCCACTTCACAGCTGACGGTTCGAACCTCATTCAAGCTCGTAGCGGCCGCGCTTTGCGCGTGCCGTCGGGCGTTGTCACGTCTGAAGATTTACCGGAGAGTCGTCATGGCTTCTACAGATCTGAAAGCTTTGTTACCTCGGGAGCTGCTGGCTTCCGTGGTGGTGTTTCTGGTGGCATTGCCACTTTGCATGGGTATTGCGATCGCGTCGGGCATGCCGCCAGCCAAAGGCTTGATCACCGGAATCATCGGTGGTCTGGTGGTGGGCTGGCTCGCCGGCTCGCCCTTGCAGGTCAGTGGCCCGGCCGCGGGTCTTGCGGTGCTGGTGTTCGAACTCGTTCGCGAGCACGGCATGGCGATGTTGGGCCCCATTCTTGTAATGGCGGGCGTGCTGCAACTGCTCGCGGGTCGGCTGAGGCTTGGCTGCTGGTTTCGCGTCACCGCGCCAGCCGTGGTGTACGGCATGCTGGCGGGCATTGGCGTATTGATCGTGCTCTCCCAAGTCCATGTGATGTTCGACAGCGGCCCGAAACCTTCCGGGCTGGATAACCTGATTGCCTTCCCGCAGACGCTATTGGGCGCCATCGGGCCGGGAAGCGGCATGCAGGCTGGTTTGCTGGGCCTGGGCACGATCGCCGTGATGTGGTTGTGGGAAAAGCGCAAGCCCCACGCGCTGCGTTTCGTGCCGGGCGCGTTGCTGGGCGTCGGGATCGCCACGGCGGTCAGCCTTGCGATGAACTTGCAGGTCAAGCGCGTGGAAGTGCCGGCTAACCTTGCCGAAGCGATCGACTGGCTGACTCCTTCCGATCTGCTGAACCTGGCGGATCCGACAATTCTGATTGCAGCGATTGCAGTGGCATTCATCGCCAGCGCCGAAACGCTTTTGTCGGCGGCTGCCGTGGATCGCATGCACGACGGCCAGCGTTCGGACTTTGACAAGGAACTGAGTGCGCAAGGCGTTGGCAACATGCTGTGCGGTCTGGTGGGCGCTTTGCCAATGACGGGCGTCATTGTGCGCAGCTCCGCAAACGTCCAGGCCGGTGCGAAAACCCGTCTGTCTGCAATGTTCCACGGCTTGTGGTTGCTGGCCTTCGTGCTGCTGCTGTCCAGCGTGCTGCAAAGCATTCCCGTCGCGAGCCTCGCCGGTGTGCTGGTCTTCACCGGTGTGAAGCTGGTCGACCTCAAAGCGCTGCGGGGCTTGGGTCGCTACGGACGTATGCCGATGTTCATCTACGGTGCGACGGCGACCGCGATTATCTCCACGGATCTGCTGACCGGGGTGTTGATCGGTTTCGGTCTGACGCTGGTGAAATTGGCGCTGAATGCATCGCGTCTTAAAATCAATCTGGTGGACCTTCCTACCGAAGGCGAGATGGAACTGCGTCTGACCGGTGCGGCCACGTTCCTCAAGGTCCCCGCGCTGACAAAGGCGCTGGCTTCAGTGCCTGCGGGCACCACGTTGCACGTGCCGCTGAGCAATCTCAGCTACATCGATCATTCATGCCTGGAGCTGCTTGAGGAATGGGGGCGCGCCAACGCGGCTCAGGGGTCGCGACTGCTGCTTGAGCAGCGCTTGCTCAAGCGGCGAGTGGAAGGGCGGATTCGTACTTCTATAGGTGGCGCGGCGCTTCATTGATGTCAGGGTGATCCGGCTCTTCACCCTCTCCTACGGGAGCGAGCCTGCTTGCGAAACGACAGAGGCATATCCGATGTTCCGGCCTCTTCGCGAGCAAGCTCGCTTCCATGGGGGGACAGTCGGCAGCATCAACTTTGCGCTGCGACCTGACTCATCAATCCTTGGCGCATTCCATTTCAAGGCCAACGCCCAATTGGCGCGACAGACTCGGCCAGCGCTTCCAGGCCGCTTCGGTGTCAGGGCTGACAAGGCGTTCGCGATAGGCTTCGACCGACTCCAACGAAAAGCTGTCTTCATCAAGCATTTCATCGATGGCGTGGTGCACCACTTCGTCCAGTTGATTGGCAAATTCCTCCCCGATCAACTGGTGAGCAATGACGCTGGCGACTGTAGTGTTCACCGGGATCAGAGGTTGTCCGAAGTGCACGATGTAGAGGTCGTTGACCTCTTCCACCAGACGATGCGCCAGATAGGCTTCGTCCAGCAGGCCGTCCAGGCCTTCGTGACCGGCCATGATGGCTGGCGGGGCGCTGAAGAACTGTTCAGCGATCTTCAGCACCGGCTTGATCTGGCTCTCGATGCCGGCCTGAAGCGCCACTTCATGGGCAGCGTCGAGCAGGTCGGGTACTTGTTCGATGTAGGCGACGACAAAGCGCGCCAGTACGCCTCGGGCGTCGACGTCAGGAAGGTGAATGGCAGGGTGCAGATGAGGAAGTTGCATTTCCAGCTGGCGCAATAACTGACCGGTTCGGGTCTCGTGTTCCTGTGCTCGTGTGATCTGCTCGCGCAATGCGGCGGTGTTCATGAATACTCCGTTGGGCAAAAAACCAGGCCGTTATTATAGGGGAAGTCATACGTTAGCCTGCTTATCTACGGCGCTAAGACGTAATTGTCATAACAGTTTCACACTTATGTGCATCGGCTATTAAAACGTCAATTTCGGCGCCTTTGGCATGATTTCCCTCAGTAAACGCGCACACGTATAGCTCGAATTGGCGAATTCTCCACCCCGTGCGCCCGATTGCACCGTGTCTATACTCGGGTCAGTGAATGGCTTTCTGATGAACTCGGAACTGTGAAGCTGGCCTGGCCCCGGTCCCCTTGCAACTTGTCGACCGCTCCCTCGCCCGCATGTGACTGCTGGCAACGATAAGAAGAACAAGAGGGGAAATCGCAATGGTGCGACATCCATATATCTGGATGGGGCTCCTGTTGTGGTGGGTATTCGGCCAGGCACACGCTGCCTGGACCACGAATATGGCGCCTGGAGCGACTGAGGTGAGCCATAAGGTCTTCGACCTGCACATGACCATTTTCTGGATATGTGTGGTGATCGGCATCGTCGTGTTTGGCGCGATGTTCTGGTCGATGATCGTTCACCGCCGCTCGACCGGCCAAGTGGCCGCCAAGTTTCACGAGAGCACCAGGGTCGAGATTCTCTGGACCATCGTGCCGCTGCTGATTCTTGTGGTCATGGCCATCCCTGCCACCAAAACCCTCATCCAGATGTACGACAACACGGAGTCCGGACTGGATATCCAGATCACCGGTTATCAGTGGAAATGGCATTACAAGTATCTAGGTCAGGACGTCGAGTTTTTCAGCAATCTGGCAACGCCAGCCGATCAGATCCATAACCAGGAAGCGAAGGGCGAGCACTACCTGCTTGAGGTTGACCAGCCGTTGGTGGTGCCCGTGGGGGTGAAAATCCGGTTTCTGGTCACTGCTGCCGACGTTATCCATTCCTGGTGGGTGCCGGCGTTCGCGGTCAAGCGCGATGCCATTCCCGGCTTCGTCAACGAGGCGTGGACCCGCATCGAAAAGCCTGGCATCTATCGCGGCCAGTGCTCGGAACTGTGCGGCAAGGATCACGGTTTCATGCCGATCGTGGTGGAAGCCAAGAGCCAGGCCGACTACGACACCTGGCTGGCCGGCCGCAAGGAAGAAGTCGCGAAGCTCAAAGAGCTGACCAGCAAGGACTGGACCCTGGCGGACCTCATGGCTCAGGGCGACAAGGTCTATCACACCACCTGCGTAGCCTGTCATCAGGCGGAAGGGCAAGGGCTGCCGCCGATGTTCCCGGCGCTCAAAGGCTCCAAAACCGCCCTCGGTCCTAAAGAAGAACACCTCAAGACCGTTTTCAACGGCCGCCCGGGCACAGCAATGGCGGCATTCGGCAAGCAGCTCTCGGAAGTGGACATCGCCGCAGTTGCGACCTACGAGCGCAATGCGTGGGGTAACAACACGGGCGATATGGTCACGCCCAAAGACGTGCTGGCGCTGAAGCAGGCGGCTGCCAAATGAGCAGTCAACTGGGTATGGCCGGAATGGATGGTTCCTCCCGTCAATGTTTCGCAGGAGACAGGACATGAGTGCAGTGATTGACGACCATGGCCACGAAGGCCATGTCCACGGCCCGGCAAAGGGGCTGATGCGCTGGGTGCTGACCACCAACCACAAGGACATCGGCACACTTTACTTGTGGTTCAGCTTCTCGATGTTCCTGCTCGGCGGATCATTCGCGATGGTAATTCGTGCCGAGCTGTTTCAGCCCGGATTACAGATCGTCGAACCCGCATTCTTTAATCAGATGACGACGATGCATGGGTTGGTGATGGTCTTCGGGGCGGTCATGCCCGCCTTCGTCGGCCTTGCCAACTGGATGATTCCATTGATGGTCGGCGCGCCGGACATGGCGCTTCCACGCATGAACAATTTCAGTTTCTGGCTGCTGCCGGCGGCGTTCCTGTTGCTGGTGTCCACGCTCTTCACGCCGGGCGGCGGACCGAATTTTGGCTGGACGTTCTATGCGCCGCTTTCAACCACTTACGCACCGCAAAGCGTGACGTATTTCATCCTCGCCATTCACTTGATGGGCATCAGCTCGATAATGGGCGCGATCAATGTCATTGCCACCATTCTCAACCTGCGCGCGCCAGGCATGACCCTGATGAAAATGCCGCTGTTCGTCTGGACCTGGCTGATCACGGCGTTTCTGCTCATCGCGGTGATGCCAGTGCTGGCCGGCTGCGTGACGATGATGCTGATGGACATCCATTTCCACACCAGTTTCTTCAGCGCAGCGGGCGGTGGCGATCCAGTGCTGTTCCAGCACGTGTTCTGGTTTTTCGGCCATCCCGAGGTGTACATCATGATCCTGCCCGCGTTCGGCGCGGTCAGTTCGATCATTCCGGCGTTCTCGCGCAAGCCGCTGTTCGGCTACACCTCAATGGTCTACGCCACGGCGAGCATCGCCTTCCTGTCGTTCATCGTCTGGGCTCACCATATGTTTGTGGTGGGCATTCCCTTGGTGGGCGAGCTGTTCTTCATGTACGCCACCATGCTCATTGCCGTACCAACCGGGGTGAAGGTCTTCAACTGGGTCAGCACGATGTGGCAGGGCGAGTTGACGTTCGAGACGCCCATGCTGTTTGCCGTGGCGTTCGTGATCCTGTTCACCATCGGCGGCTTCTCCGGGCTGATGCTGGCCATTGCGCCTGCAGATTTTCAGTACCAGGACACTTACTTCGTGGTGGCTCACTTCCACTACGTTCTGGTGCCCGGCGCAATCTTCGGCATCTTCGCTTCGGCCTACTACTGGCTGCCGAAATGGACGGGCCACATGTACGACGAAACCCTGGGCAAGCTGCATTTCTGGTTGTCGTTCGTCGGCATGAACATGGCCTTTTTCCCGATGCATTTTGTCGGGTTGGCCGGGATGCCGCGTCGGGTGCCGGACTACAACTTGCAATTCGCCGACTTCAACATGGTGTCGTCGATCGGTGCATTCACCTTTGGCGCCACGCAGATTTTCTTCCTGTTCATCGTGATCAAGACCATTCGCGGTGGTCCGCCTGCGCCGGCCAAACCTTGGGACGGAGCAGACGGCCTGGAGTGGACCGTGCCGTCGCCGGCGCCCTATCACACCTTCGTCACGCCACCGGAAGTGAAATGACATGAGCCATGCCTTGCAGCCGAACAAGCGACTGGTGACCCGCCTGCTGCTGCTGGCGATCGCGATGTTCGCGTTCGGTTTCGCGCTGGTGCCGCTGTATGACGTGATGTGCAAGACACTGGGTATCAATGGCAAGACTGGCGAACGCTACACCCAGGCGCAGCAGATCGATGAGAGCCGACAGGTGCGCGTGCAGTTTGTGTCGACCAATTCCGCCGACATGGTCTGGGGGTTCTTCCCCAAGGCCGAGGAGATGAATGTGCATCCCGGTGAGGTCAGCGAAATGCTGTTCGTGGCCCAGAACCCCAGCGACAGGCCGATGACCGCGCAGGCAGTGCCGAGCATTTCACCCAGCATCGCCGCCGTGTATTTCCACAAGACCGAATGTTTCTGCTTCACCCAGCAAATGCTGCAGCCGGGCGAGAGGATCGAAATGCCGGTGCGTTTCATTGTCGACCGCGATCTGCCCGCGGACGTGAAACATTTGACGCTCGCTTACACGCTGTTCGATATCACCGCTCGCATGCCGCCCGTTCCTAAAACAGAGGCGGGCAATGGCGGCTAGGCCTCAGGCCAGGAGAGACAGACGATGGCAATCCATGAGCACTATTACGTCCCCGCGCAGAGCAAATGGCCGATCATCGCCACCATCGGCATGTTCACCACGATGTATGGCCTGGGTACCTGGTTCATCGACATGAAGGCGGCACGTGACTCCCACGGCCCTGTCATCTTCGCCATCGGTGTGCTGATCGTGGCATACATGATGTTCGGCTGGTTCAGCACCGTCGTCAAAGAGAGCCGGTCCGGGCTTTACAGCGCTCAGATGGATCGCTCGTTCCGCTGGGGAATGGGGTGGTTCATTTTCTCGGAAGTGATGTTCTTCGTGGCCTTCTTCGGCGCGCTTTTTTATGTGCGCGTGATTGCCGGCCCCGCGTTGGGCGGTGAAGGGGCGAAAGGCATCGCACACATGCTCTGGCCGAACTTCCAGTACGCCTGGCCACTGCTGCATACCCCCGACCCGGCGATGTTCGTGCCGCCGAAGGAAGTCATCGATCCCTGGCATCTGCCGCTGATCAATACCGTTCTGCTGGTCAGCTCCAGTGTGACCGTGACCATCGCCCACCACGCGCTCAAAAAAGGTTATCGTGGCGCGCTGAAGCTATGGCTGGCGGCAACCATCCTGTTGGGCGTGGCGTTTCTCGCGCTGCAAGCGATGGAATATCACGAAGCCTACACAGAGCTCGGCCTGACGCTGGGTTCAGGCATCTACGGCGCAACGTTCTTCATGCTCACCGGCTTCCACGGCGCACACGTCACCATCGGCACGGTCATTCTGTTCGTGATGTTGATGCGCATTCTGCGCGGGCATTTCGATGCCGAGCACCCGTTCGGATTCGAGGCCGCCAGTTGGTATTGGCATTTTGTCGACGTGGTGTGGGTGGGGTTATTCGTTTTCGTCTACGTGCTGTGAATGCCGGGTGACTGAGCTGACGCGAAAACCGCAGGCGTAAACGCGCTCACCACGGCGTGTGATAGACCAGTTGCCCGCTGAAATACCCGTAGCCAATCAGCGCCAGCGTGATCGCTGCGCAGCACACGCGCACAGTCAGGGCTTTCACCAGGCGGGTCGATGAAGCGTCGTCCTTGACCAGAAAGAACAGGCCGCTGAACAGACTGACCACTGTGGCAACGAGCATCAGAACAATCGCGGCTTTGAGCATGGTGCGACTCCAGGAGCAAACGCTATGCAACGGAGTATAGGTGCGGCTCACCCATGGAAACCGGAGGCGTGATGAAACGCTTTCGCCCTGGGGTGTTGCCGACGCTGGTCGTTTTTGCGCTGTTGCCGCTGCTGATCTGGCTGGGTTTCTGGCAGTTGGGCCGAGGTGAAGAGAAACGCCAGATGCTCGCCAGCTACGCCGAGCGCCGGGCGGCACCTACGGTCGCTGTCGATTTGCTGTCCGCGGTGGCCGACCCGGCGTATCGGCGTGTGCAGTTGCGCGGCACGTTCGATGCCGAACACACCGTCTTGCTGGACAACAGCACGCGCGAGGGCAAGGCCGGAGTAGAGCTGATTCAGCCGTTCCATGATCAGGCGAGTGGGCTTTGGCTGATGGTCAATCGAGGGTGGTTGCCTTGGCCGGATCGACGGCTGCCTGCGCAGTTCGACACGCCGGCTCAGCGTTACATCCTCGACGCCTGGGTGTATGTGGCGCCGGGAGCGACCTTCCAGCTGCATCCGGACGCCAGGAGCGAGCGCTGGCCAAGGCTGATCACGGCCCTTGATCCTGCGGCGGTCTGGTCTGAGTTGCATCGGGACGGCTATGCCCATGAGCTGCGGCTCGAAGCGGGACCTGTTGCCTATCGCACCGATTGGCCTGTGGTCGCCATGGGCCCGGAAAAGCATGTGGGCTACGCCGTGCAGTGGTTCGCGATGGCCACGGCTTTGTTCGGTCTTTATCTCTATCTGGGCTTCAACCCGACGGCAACAGCCAGACACAAAAAGAACAAGGAGACGCCACATGGGGACCACCATGAATCCAGCCAGCACGTCTGACGCTGGCTCATCGATCAGACGTCGCCGGGGTCGATTGCAGTTGATCCTCGTGCTGCTCGTGGCGGTCGGGCCGATGGTGCTCGCCACCTGCATGTACACGTTCAAGTTCTGGGTTCCGGAGAGCCGCAGTTTTCATGGCGAACTCATCGGCAATGGCGAAAGCCGCGTCGAGCTCGGCGTGCAGTCGGACGAGACGCGCTGGCAGATGCTGGTGACTGCGCCGCAACAGTGCGACGCCGATTGCCAGCAGTTGGTGTACCTGGCGCGGCAAATCCAGATCGGCCTGGGCCGAGACGCGTCGCGTGCGAGCCATGCGTTGAGCGCGGCGCAACCGCTTACGGCGCAGTTTGAGGCAACACTTGCGCGCGAATACCCGCAGCTTCAGCGCTACCCGCTGGATGTGAAGCGGTATCGGCGCATGGCGCCGGGTATCGAGCTGCCGCAACTGTGGATCGTCGATCCCCATGGCAATCTGGTGTTGCGCTATGGCGCGCAAGTCAAAGGCAAGAATGTGCTCATCGACCTTCGTCAACTGCTGAAACTGTCGAACATCGGCTAAGGAGCAGGCGCCATGACCCGGCCAGGATTTCGTCTCGCACTGCTCGCCACGGTAGTCGCGCTGGTGGTCGTGCTGCTCGGTGCCTACACCCGGCTCACCCATGCAGGTCTGGGTTGCCCCGATTGGCCGGGGTGTTACGGCTTCATCAGCGTGCCCAGCACCGAAGCTCAGTTGGCCCATGCAGAAGTCAGATTTCCCGACACACCGGTGGAGGCCGCCAAGGGCCACAACGAGATGGTGCATCGCTACTTCGCCGGAGGGCTCACGCTGCTGATCATGATGCTGGGCGTTCAGGCCTGGCATCGGCGTCACATCGTCGGGCAGCCCGTGGGATTGCCGCTGTTACTCCTCGCATTGGTGGTCACTCAGGCCGCCTTCGGCATGTGGACGGTGACGCTCAAGCTGTGGCCGCAAGTGGTGACAGCGCATCTGCTGGGCGGCATGTCGACGCTGAGCCTGTTGTTCTTGCTCACCCTGCGGCTGAGCGGGCGCTTTGCACCGATGGCGCTGACTACCACGCCCGAGGGCCAGCGTCTGCGGCGCATGGCCGTGGCAGGTCTGGTGCTGGTGGGATTGCAAATCGCGCTGGGTGGCTGGGTCAGCTCCAATTACGCGGCGATGGCGTGCCTGGATCTGCCCACCTGTCAGGGCCGCTGGTGGCCGGATACCGACTTCGCGAACGGCTTTCACCTGACCCAACACATTGGCCCCAACTATTTGGGCGGCAAGCTCGACAGCGATGCGCGCACCGCCATACACCTCACCCACCGAATCGGCGCATTGCTGGTGACGTTCTCATTGTCGGCGCTGGCCTTCGCGCTGTACCGATTGGGGCTCAGAGGCATGGCGGCGCTCTTGGTATCTGCGTTGAGCCTGCAGATCGCGTTGGGGGTCGGCAATGTCGTGCTGCATCTGCCGCTTGCGTTGGCCGTCGCCCATAACGCCGGAGGTGCTGCATTGATGCTGACCCTGACGCTGATCAATTACCGCGTCGGGCCGCTGGTTGCCTTCGCCCCCCGCCAGGCATCGAACTGGTGGCAACAGGCTCATGTGCTTTTGCACCTCGGGCCGCATCGCTGATTCTGTGTGCGAGTGTGAGCGCTGAGGCGCGGATCACTTTCGGCGACGGGCCCTGCTGATGTACCGTGGCCGCTGTTGCGCGCGACGATCGCTGTTCCGGTCGGCTCCGATTCACCGCCGCTGAGGGTGCTCGTCGCGCTGCTCGTGATCATTACTTGATGCCGAATCCATGACCCGAACTCAGAAAACCGTATTCATCCTGGTTGCCATCGTCGCTGTGGTGCTGGGCCTGACCGTCAATCGAGTGTTGTCCGGTAAAGATCAAGGTGATCAGACCGCGCTCATCGATGCGGGCATCATTCTGCTGCCACAAAGCCGGGAGGTCCCGAATCTGCAGATGACGAATCAGGACGGCCAGCCGGTGTCACTCGACTCCCTCAAGGATAAGTGGACCCTGCTGTTTTTTGGCTATACCTTTTGCCCTGACATCTGCCCGACCACGCTCGCGCAGTTGCGGCAGATAAAAAGCGAGTTGCCTGAAGAGGCGGCGGGCAGACTGCGTGTGGTGCTGGTCAGCGTCGACCCCAATCGTGACACGCCTCAACAACTGATGACGTACCTGGGCTACTTCGACAAACAGTTCGTTGGCCTGACCACGCCGGTTGAAAACATTCAGAAGCTCGCCAATGCGGTGAGCATTCCGTTCATTCCTGCCGACACCAGCAAACCCAACTACACGGTCGATCACAGCGGCAACCTAGCCCTCCTCGGCCCCGACGGCACGCAACGCGGCTTCATCCGTGCACCGCTGAACAACCAGAAACTGGTGGCTCAATTGCCGGTCCTGCTCAAGAAGCAATGAATCCGACGATAGGGCGGATCGTGATGTGTTGAGGCTTGCTCACGAAGGCGGCATCCCGGTGACAATGATGTCGACTGTCAGAAAGCCTTCGCGGGCAAGCGCGCTCCTACGGGGATCTTCGGGCATTCCCGAATTTTCTGTAGGAGCGCGCTTGCCCGCGATCTGCCGGGGACCGGCAGCAAAACCGGTGAACACGGTGTGTCAGGCATAACGCGGTGGCTGGTTTTGCGACTGCGCAGCCGATCGTCCGAGTGCAGCCCAGAACAAGCGCGCCCCTACAAGGGCTACGCGGCGCTGACTGGTATCGAGCCAGGCCACAAAACCTGTAGGGCAAGCTTACTCATGACTTCCAGAAGCTAGATCGCCACTGCCTGCACCGGCCGCTTCCCGGCTGAAGCCGGTCCTACAGACGCCGCGAGTTTTTCGTCGGACCGGCTTTAGCCGGGAAGGCGTCGGGTACGCGTTAATCGAAGCAGGTGTGAAAGAAACTGGCTCACTCCTACCTGGATCGCGCACTGGCCGAGGTCGAAGTCGGCTTTTTGCGACGAAAGATTCGTCCGATCAGAACGCCGGCACTACGGCGCCTTTGTACTGGGTCTCGATGAACTGCCTGGTCTCCGGGCTGTGCAGCGCAGCGACCAGTTTCTGGATGGCAGGCGAATCCTTGTTGTCTTCGCGGGTCACCAGGATGTTGGCGTAGGGCGACTCCTGACCTTCAATGATCAGCGCGTCCTTGGTCGGATCGAGCTTGGCGGTCAGCGCGTAGTTGGTGTTGATCAGCGCCAGGTCAACCTGAGTCAGCACGCGTGGCAGCGTGGCCGCTTCCAGCTCGCGGAATTTCAGCGCCTTTGGATTCTGCAACACATCGCTTGGTTTGGCGGTGATGCTGGACGGATCCTTCAGAGTGATCAGACCGGCTTTGACCAGCAGCAGAAATGCACGCCCTTCGTTGGTCGCATCGTTCGGCAGCGCGACGGTTGCGCCGTCAGGCAGGTCTGCCAGGTTCTTGATCTTGTCCGAGTACGCCCCGAACGGTTCCACGTGAACCTTCGCGACGCTCACCAGGTGCGTGCCCTTGCCTTTATTGAACTCGTCCAGATACGGCTGGTGCTGGAAGAAGTTGGCGTCCATGCGCTTCTGATCGACCTGTACGTTGGGCTGAACATAGTCGTTGAAGACCTTCACGTTCAGCGTCACGCCTTCTTTGGCCAGGGTCGGCTTCACGAACTCGAGGATTTCGGCGTGAGGCACAGCGCTTGCCGCGACGGTCAGGGTTTCATCGGCGTGGGCGGAAAATGCAGCCACTGCAGCGAAGATGGCCAACAGCTTTTTCATGCGTTTCTACTCCTGAAATGCCCGCTCTTGGGCGAACACCTGCCGGTCAGCGACCGGCTCATTCAATTAACGATGCGAGAAGTGCGCGACCAGTCTGTCGCCCACGGTTTGCAGGATCTGCACCAGCACCAGCAGCAATACGACCGTCACGAACATCACATCGTTCTGGAAGCGCTGGTAACCGTAGCGAATCGCCAGGTCCCCCAGACCGCCTGCACCCACTGCGCCGGCCATTGCCGTGAACGACACCAGTGCGATAGCGGTGACAGTGATCGCCGCCAGAATGCCCGGCCGCGCTTCCGGCAGCAGCGCTTTGAGGATGATCTGCCGCGTGGTCGCGCCCATCGCCTGAACCGCCTCGATGATGCCGCGATCCACTTCGCGCAGCGCAGTTTCCACCAGACGGGCAAAGAACGGCGTGGCGCCGGCGATCAGCGGAGGCAGCGTGCCAAGAATCCCCAGCGAAGTGCCCGTAATGATTTCGGTCAGCGGCATCATCACGATCAGCAGAATGATGAAAGGCAGCGCCCGGAGCATGTTCACGATCAGGCCTACAGTGGCGTAGACCGGTTTGTTCTCAAGCAACTCACGTGGCGATGTCAGAAACATCAGCACGCCCAGCGGCAGGCCCAGCAGAACGGTGAACGCCAGTGAGACGCCGAGCATGATCAAAGTGTCGCCAATCGCGACCCATATCTCATACCAGTCGACGTTGGAAAACAGGGTGGTGAGGGTATCCATCAGCGCAGGACCTCCATGTGAACGTCAGCTGCGGTGAAGCGCGCGAACGCGGCCTCCATGTCGCCACCGGTGATGGCCAGTGTCAGTTGCCCGTAAGGCGTATCTTTGATGCGGTCGATGCGTCCGGCCAGGATGCTGTAATCCACACCAGTCTCCCGGGCGACGGTGCCCAACAGCGGCGCGTAGGTCGCATCGCCCTGAAAGGTCAGACGCACGATGCGACCTTCGACATGGGCGAAGTCGCTGCTCTGCTCGTTTTCATCGACCTGCTCGTCTTCCTGTACAAAACGGCGCGTGGTCGGGTGTTTAGGGTGCAGGAACACGTCGGCCACCGCGCCCTGCTCCACGATCACGCCCGCGTCCATCACCGCGACCTGATCGCACACCCGACGGATTACGTCCATCTCGTGGGTGATCAGCACGATGGTGAGCTTCAACTCGCGATTGATCTCTGCCAGCAATTGCAGCACCGATGCCGTGGTTTGCGGGTCGAGGGCGCTGGTGGCCTCGTCGCACAACAGAATCTTCGGTTTGGTCGCCAGAGCACGGGCGATGCCGACGCGCTGTTTCTGACCGCCAGACAGCTGTGACGGGTATTTCTTTGCGTGGTCGGCCAGACCGACACGCGCCAGTAATTCAGCCACTCGCTGATCAATCTGCGCGCGGGACATATCTCCGGCCAGAGTCAGCGGCATGGCAACGTTATCGGCGACGGTTTTAGATGACAGCAGGTTGAAGTGCTGAAAAATCATCCCGACCTGCCTGCGGAAACCGCGCAAGCCGTCGGCGTCCAGAGCGGTGACATCGACGTCATCGACCAGAATCGTGCCGCCGCTCGGAGCTTCGAGGCGATTGATCAGACGCAGCATCGTGCTTTTGCCAGCGCCGGAATGGCCGATCAGACCAAACACCTGGCCGTTCTCGACCCGCAGGCTGGTGGGGTGCAGTGCGGGGATTTCCCTGTCGCCGACGCGATAGGTTTTATGGACGTTATGAAACTCGATCACTTAGCGAACCTTGTGGGGCGCGGTAGAAATTCAGCGTGCGAGGAAGCTCGAATACGCTGCTGGGCGATGCCATTTCGGCCTCGGCTGGGTAAACCGGGCGCGCATTTTAGCCTGTCGGGCTGGGGTTGGGCCCATCATTCTTAGCATTTATTTCGCGCGGGACCTGCTCAACGGTCATAACGTCGAATTCAAGCAACGGTAGACCAAAGGTCGAAAAAAACACGGAACGGCCGTTTTCATCCTCAGTCACTACATAAGCGCCGAAATTTCCCTGAGGGCTGTAAGGGAAGTTCCTGCTTACTGAGCTCGCACCGCCTTTCGCCCACGGAAGAACGAGAAAAGAGCCGCCTGAACCGAGGAGTTTTTGTCCGATGGCTACAAATAAACCCACACCCGTCAGCGCAACACCGAAAAGCGAACTTGCCGGCACCGACACTTTGGACCGGGGCAACACCAACACCAAGCTCGACAGTCTGGAGCAGTTCCGCTCCGACGCCACTGGCCAGGCCCTGCGCACCAATCAGGGTGTCAAAGTCTCCGATAACCAGAACACGCTCAAGGTTGGAAGTCGCGGCCCTTCGCTGCTCGAAGATTTCATCATGCGCGAGAAGATCACGCATTTTGACCACGAGCGTATTCCTGAGCGGATCGTTCACGCGCGCGGCACCGCGGCCCATGGTTACTTCCAGAGCTACGAGAACCATTCGGCACTCAGCAAGGCAGAATTCCTGCGCGACCCGGGGAAAAAGACACCGGTTTTCGTGCGTTTTTCCACCGTTCAAGGACCACGCGGCTCGGGCGATACCGTTCGCGACGTGCGCGGCTTTGCGGTGAAGTTCTACACCGATGAAGGCAATTACGATCTGGTCGGCAACAACATGCCGGTATTCTTCATTCAAGATGCCATCAAGTTTCCGGATTTTGTGCATGCCGTAAAACCTGAGCCGCACAACGAAATTCCTACCGGCGGATCGGCCCACGACACGTTCTGGGACTTCGTTTCGCTGGTTCCGGAATCTGCGCACATGGTGCTATGGACCATGTCGGACCGCGCCATTCCAAAAAGCCTGCGCAGCATGCAGGGCTTTGGTATCCACACGTTCCGCATGATCAATACCGAGGGCAAGTCCTCGTTCGTCAAATTCCACTGGAAGCCTAAATACGGCACCTGTTCGCTGCTGTGGGACGAAGCCCAGAAGCTGGCCGGTAAAGACACCGATTACCACCGCCGCGATCTGTGGGAGTCCATCGAGATGGGCGACTACCCGGAATGGGAGCTGGGCGTTCAGATCGTCGCCGAAGAAGACGAGCACAAGTTCGACTTCGATTTGCTCGATCCAACCAAGATCATTCCGGAAGAAATGGTGCCGGTCACGCCGTTGGGCAAAATGGTGCTCAATCGCAACCCCGACAACTATTTTGCCGAGACCGAGCAGGTCGCTTTCTGCCCAGGCCACGTGGTGCCAGGCATCGACTTCTCCAACGACCCGCTGCTGCAAGGTCGGCTGTTCTCCTACACCGACACGCAAATCAGCCGACTGGGCGGACCGAACTTCCACGAAATCCCGATCAACCGCCCGGTTTCGCCGAATCACAACGGCCAGCGCGATGCGCAGCACCGCATGACCATCGACAAGGGGCGCGCGTCCTACGAGCCGAATTCCATTGACGGCGGTTGGCCGAAGGAAACGCCGGCTGGTCCCCAGGATGGCGGCTTCGAGACGTATCAGGAGCGCGTCGAAGCGCACAAGGTGCGTGAGCGCAGCCCTTCCTTCGCGGACCATTTCTCGCAAGCCACGCTGTTTTTCAACAGCATGAGCGAGCATGAGAAAGAGCACATCATCGCGGCCTACAGTTTTGAGCTGGGCAAGGTCGATCGTGAGCACATCCGTGCGCGACAAGTGAACGAGATTCTCGCCAATATCGATCTGACCCTGGCACAGCGCGTCGCTACAAACCTGGGTCTGCCGGCACCGACGGCTCCGACCGTCACGCCGCAGAAATCCGGCAAACCGACGGTGGACAAGTCTCCGCTGCTTAGCCAGGTCAATTTGCTGCCAGGCGACATCGCCTCGCGCAAAGTGGCGATTCTGGTGGCTGACGGTGTCGACGACAAAGCTGTTGCGACCATGAAGGCAGCCCTTGAAGCCGAGGCGGCGCACGCCAAGGTGCTTGGGCCGACCTCTGCACCGGTGAAAACCGCTGACGGCGGGACTCTGGCAGTGGATGCTTCTGCTGAAGGCCTGCCATCGATTGCTTTTGACGCGGTCTTCATTCCCGGCGGCGCGGCGTCTGTGAAAGCGCTGATGGGCGACGGCGTGGCATTGCATTATGTGCTTGAGGCCTATAAGCATCTCAAGGCAATCGCCTACGCCGGCGACGCGAAGGAATTGATCGACTTGCTGCGTCTTGAGGCTGATGCGGGCCTGCTCGCCGTGTCGGACAGCAAGTCGTTCGCGACTTTCTTTGACGCCATCAAGCAGCACCGGGTCTGGGCGCGGGAGCCTAAAGCCAAAGCGATTCCGGCTTGATAGCAGCATCGCACGCCTCATCTTGTCTGGATGAGTGCTGAGATGCAGAACCGCGCTTGTCTGCGAACGACGATACATTCGACACATTCGAGTCGGATGTACCTGTCCAAGACCGGGCAAGCGTGCTTCAAAATGCGTTGCAGTTATAAAAAAGGCGTTGCCTGTGAGGGCAACGCCTTTTTGTTTGATCAAAAAATGATCAGAGCGGGGCAGGTTTCAGAATCATCTGAGCTGGCTCGGTCTTCTCGATCTCACGCTGAATCTGCAATTCGAAGTCTGGATTGATCTTCATCACGCGCTTGGTCAGCAACGTGGCCAGCCAAGGATAATCGTCCGTTCGCGGTACCTGCACGATCACTTCGCAGTTGAACGCGGCCACGTCGGCGGCGATATCGTTCAGCTGACGACGGAGTTGTCTGGAGTCGCGGATGTTCAACTCGATGGTGGTGCTTTCCACGGTCGGATCGATGACCTTGGCGGTGCGCCTGGCTTCAGCCGCTTTCAGTTCGGCTTCGGCTTTGTCCAGCTCGGCTTTACGGGCGTGGGCGATGGCGCCGTTCACACCGCTGGTTAGAGCAGGTGCCTTGGGCATCAGTGCGCGAGCGCGACTCAGCGCCGTTGCCGCGGCGTTGACGTCACCCTTCTGCAGGACGATCTGGCTGCGGCTCAGGTAGGCCTCGGCGAGTTGACGCTGATACTGCTCAAGACGCGGATCATCGGGGGATTTGGCTTGCAGTGCGGCCAGCTGATCTTCAGCGGTCGCCAGCTCGCTGCTTGCGATGTTCTGTTCCAGCTGCTGATACGCATCCGGCGCCGCGGCGGGAGCAGGAGGCTCGACAGGCTTGCTCTGGCAGGCGACCAACAGGACGGAAAATGCAGCAAGCAGCAGATAACGGGATGCGAACGGCTTCATTCCTGCGATTCTCTATTTGCGCAAAAAACGAGCAAGTCTACACATAAGTGCCTTGCACCGAAAATAACTGATCACTATCAGGGGGCGATGCGAACGGTCATTGCACATTGCCGCCATGCATTTATTGCCGAATATGACTGTGACTGCTGCACAAGGTTCTACCGCTTGGGCAAAACGAAGCTGAGCAAAAAAAGCGCCGCTGCAGACACCACAATAGAAGGGCCCGCCGGCGTGTCCTTGAACCAGGACAACGCCAGCCCGCTGCAGACTGCGATCACCCCGATGACGCTGGCACCCAGTGCCATTTGCTCAGGAGAACGGGCGTGGCGTTGAGCCGCAGCCGCTGGAATGATCAGCAACGAGGTAATCAGCAAAACCCCCACGATTTTCATTGCGACGGCGATGACCACGGCAATCAGCAACATCAACGCCATGCGCAAGGTCGCGACTGGCAAGCCTTCGACGGTTGCAAGCTCCTCATGAACGGTGATCGCCAGCAGCGGACGCCACAGCGCGCAGATCAGGATGAGCACCGCCGCGCTGCCGCCGAGAATCCATGACAGGTCAGTTGGGCTGATCGCCAGCAGATCACCAAACAGATAGCCCATCAGATCGATCCGGACATCGCGCATGGAGCTCAGGACCACGAGCCCCAGCGACAGGGTGCTTGGCGCAAGAATTCCGAGCAGGGTGTCCGACGCCAGTGGCTGACGCTGTTGCAGCGTGACCAGCACGATGGCCAGAAACAAGCAGCCCACCGTGACGGCGATGGCCGGGCTGATATCCAGCAGAAAGCCGAGTGCCACCCCAAGCAATGCAGCGTGCGACAGCGTGTCGCCAAAGTACGCCATCCGCCGCCAGACCACGAAGGACCCCAACGGGCCAGCCACGACCGCCAGAGCAAGGCCTGCGAGCAAGGCATAGAGTAGAAAATCAGCCATGCTTGCAGCTATCTCCGTGACTGTGGTCGTGAGGGTGGGAATGATCGTGGTCATGCGCCGCTGCGGGTTGGCAGACTTCGCCGTGCAGGTCGTGGGCATGATCGTGATGATGGTGATAAATCGCCAGGCTCGCTGCGTTCTGACCGAACAGCTCGACAAACGCCGGATCATTGCTGACCTGCTCCGGATGGCCGGAACAACAGACGTGCCGATTCAGGCAGACCACCTGGTCAGTGGTGCTCATCACCAGATGCAGATCATGGGAGACCATCAGCACACCGCACCGGTGGCGATTCCGAAGCTGGGTAATAAGTGCATACAGCTCCGCTTGCCCGGCTACGTCGACGCCTTGCACCGGTTCATCGAGTACCAGCAATTCAGGTTCACGCAGCAGCGCTCGCGCGAGCAGTACGCGCTGCATCTCGCCTCCGGAAATACCCTGGAGCGGGCTGTCGATGACTTTTTCAGCGCCGACTTCCGCCAGCGCCGCCAATGCGGTCTCGCGGTCCACGCCTGGCACCAGCCGCAGGAAACGCAGCACCGACAGCGGCAACGTCGCGTCGATGTGGAGCTTTTGCGGCATGTAGCCGATGCGCAATTTTGGCTTGCGCCAGACCTCGCCGGTGTCAGCTTTGAGCAAGCCGAGCACCGCGCGCACCAGCGTGGTCTTGCCTGCACCGTTGGGCCCGATCAGCGTCACGATTTCGCTGGGGCTGACGCTCAGCTGGATGTTTTCCAGCACGCTCTGGCCGGCACGCGTGACGCTGACGTCCTTCAAGCGGATCAGTGCGTCGCTCATCAAGCAGCCTTGCAACCAGCACACACTCCGACGACTTCGACCGTCTGGGTTTCCACCGCAAAGCCGACTTCATTGGCCGCTGCCACGATGGATGCGCTGATGGCCGCGTGTTGCAACTCAATGGCGGCATGGCACTCGCGACAGATCAGGAACTGGCCTTGGTGCGCGTGCGTAGGGTGATTGCAGCCGGCGAATGCGTTGAGCGACGCGATGCGATGCACCAACCCGTTCTCCAGCAGGAAGTCCAGCGCACGGTAAACCGTGGGCGGCGCGGCGCGACGACCGTCTTCTTCACTGAGCACCGCGAGGATGTCGTAGGCGCCGAGCGGCTTGTGGCTTTGCCAGACCAGCTCCAGAACGCGACGACGCAGAGCGGTCAGACGCAGGCCTTTACCGGCGCAGAGCGCATCGGCTTCAGCTAGCGCACTGTGCACGCAGTGAGAGTGATCGTGAGGGCGACTGGCCAACGGTGTTTTAGACATGGGCGGCGACGGCTATTGTGAGAGACGTTATTATGTTACCCGTTCCTGCCCCAATGAGTGGTCATCGTGTCCCGACTTTTTTTACTTTTTGTCGTATTCATCACCGGTTTTTCCTACATTGCTACAGCCCAGGCCGACGTTCGTGTGCTGACCAGCATCAAGCCGCTACAGCTGATTGCAGCGGCCGTGCAGGATGGCATCGCCGTGCCCGAAGTGCTGCTGCCGCCGGGGGCGTCGCCGCATAATTACGCGCTGCGTCCATCCGACGTACGGCGCGTGCAGGAGGTCGATCTGCTTTACTGGATCGGCCCGGACATGGAGACATTTCTCCCCCGCGTGCTCGCTAACCGGACCCAGGCGTCTGTGGCCGTTCAGTCGTTGCCGGGTATGCACCTGCGCCATTTCACAGCCAGCGATGAGCACCACGATGATGGCGACGAAGACGAGCATGATCACGATCACCGCCCAGGGAGCGTAGATGCGCATCTGTGGCTTTCATCGGCGAATGCCCGTGTGATTGCGGCAAAAATGGCGGCAGATCTGAGCCAGGCGGATCCGGCCAACGCTGCGCGCTACGACAGCAATCTGAAGGCGTTCGACGCGCGGATGGATGCTGTGGACGCGAAGATCAAGCAACGCGTGGCCGGCATCGCGGACAAGAAATTCTTCGTCTTTCATGAGGCGTTCGACTACTTCGAAGAAGCCTATGGCATCAAGCACGCCGGTGTCTTTGCGGTCAGCAGCGAGGTGCAGCCGGGCGCCCAGCACGTCGCCGCGATGCGCGCGCGCCTGAGCGAGTTCGGCAAGACCTGCGTATTCAGCGAGCCACCCTTGCGCCCGCGTCTGGCCGACACGCTGAGTGCCGGTCTGCCGGTCAAACTGGCGGAGCTGGACGCGCTGGGCGGGTACACGCCAGCCACTGCCCAGGGCTATGAGCAATTGCTGAGCAAACTCGCGGATGATCTGGCGGGGTGTCTGGAGGGTTTGTAACGTCTGGGCTGACGCCATTGCAGGCCAGCGCGCCCCTGCCGTGCACGCGCCTCTGTGGGCTGAGCAAATCCCTTAGGCGCGCTTGCCTGCGATGGCAATTTAAAGATTACAACGCAAACGGCAGCGGAATGTGGGTCTCCTGGCGCTGCTCCAGTCGCACGCGGAATTCGGACGGGTCGTGGATCAACACGTCCTGGCCGGCGAAGGTCTCGGCAGCGATCAGGCGTGAGAGCCAGAATCGCACGCACCCGACACGAAGCATGGTTGACCACAGCTCGGCTTCCGCTGCGGTGAACGGCCTCAGCGCGGCATACGCGCCGAGTAAGGCGCGCGCACGCGGGGCGTCGATGCTGCCGTCCGTAAACGAACACCAGTCATTCACGGCAATCGCCACGTCGTAGAGCATCGGACCTGAGCATGCGTTGTAGAAGTCGATCACGCCGGTCAGGTGCGTGCCTTCGAACAAGGTATTGTCGCGGAACAGGTCAGCGTGAAGATTGGCCCGCGGCAGCGCCATGATCTTCGCCTTCAGGCGGCGGATTTCTTCCACAGCCGTGGTGAGCAGCGCGCCTTGCACCTCATCAAGATGCGAGATGAAATTGCTGCCCTCTTCCAGCATCCAGTCCAGACCGCGATCCGTCTTGCGCTCGATGATTCTTTCGCGGGTCGCCAAGTGCATGTGCGCCAACAATTCACCGATCTGCACGCAATGCTGGGTATTGGGCTCGGTCGGGTGCTTGCCTGCCAGGCGCGGTTGCAGCAGTGCCGGCTTGCCCTTGAGCTCGCGCAGGGCCTGACCATCGGTGGTGCGCAGCGCGTAAGGGACGGGCAGGTTGGCGTCGTGCAGCACGTCCAGCAGTTCGATGAAAAACGGCATCTCCTGAACGGGGCCGCGCTCGACCAGCGTCAGCACGAACTCCCCACGCTCAAGGCTCACGAAAAAATTGGTGTTTTCACTTCCGGCGGCAATGCCCTGGAAATCACGCAGTGCGCCAAGCCCGTACGGGGCGAGAAAAGCTTCCAGCTCGGGCCGAGCCAGGGGAGTAAAAACGGACATAGAAGACTGCCAGCAAAAGAGTGAATGTAAGGCGTTACCAGCTGAATAGTACCCACTGAGGGATCAGCATGTCCGGTTGATCCGAACGAATGAATTGCCCGCTCGTGCCGTCAGCGCGCACCAGATAATACGGCTTGCCATGTTTGGGCGTGATTTTAACCGCATACACGAAGCCGTTGGCTTTGTACTCCTGAATGAAATTCTCGCCGTCCTTGCTGATGGTGACGTCGGGCTCCGCCGAAGGTGCTTCGTCGTCGACAGCCATGGCAAGCGCAGGGCATGCGGCCAACAACAAGACCAGTGACAGGCGATTTGGCGCGCGCATGATAACCTTGTCCCTTTGTCGTCAACGGTCTTCGCATTCTAGCGCCGACCCCGCCGAAAAGGTTGATCCTGCACATGAGTCTCGCGCCCCTCGTCCTGGTGGACGGTTCTTCTTATCTGTACCGCGCCTTCCACGCGCTGCCGCCGCTCACTACGTCCAAGGGCCTGCCCACCGGTGCGGTCAAGGGCGTGCTCAACATGCTCAAGAGCCTGCGCAAGCAATATCCCGAAAGCCCCTTTGCCGTGGTCTTCGATGCGAAGGGCGGGACGTTCCGCGATGAGATGTTCGCCGAGTACAAAGCCAATCGACCCAGCATGCCCGATGACATGCGCGTGCAAATCGATTTTCTGCACAACTGCGTCAAAGGCCTGGGGTATCCGCTGCTTTGCGTTGAAGGCGTCGAAGCCGACGATGTAATTGGCACACTTGCGCGCAGCAGTGCGGCCGCCGACCGCCCGGTCGTCATCTCGACGGGTGACAAGGACATGGCTCAATTGGTGGATGGCCACATCACGCTGGTCAACACCATGACCGGCAGCGTTCTCGACGTGGCCGGGGTTAAGGAAAAGTTTGGTGTCGGTCCGGAGCACATCGTCGATTATCTCGCACTGATGGGCGACAAAGTCGACAATATCCCGGGCGTTCCCGGCGTGGGCGAAAAGACCGCGGCCGGATTGCTGGTCGGTATTAACGGCGGTCTCAAAGAGCTCTATGAGAACCTCGACAAGGTGCCGACGCTGTCCATTCGTGGCGCAAAATCCCTGCCAGCCAAGCTTGAAGAGCACAGGGAAATGGCATTTCTTTCCTACCAGTTGGCGACGATCAAAGTGGACGTTCCGCTGGATATCGAACTGGATGCTCTGCATTGCGGCGAGCCTGACCGCGAGGCGTTGCTGGCGTTGTACACCGAGCTTGAGTTCAAGAGCTGGATCAACGATCTGCAACGCGAAGCCAAGCAGGACGGCGCCGAAATACCGACCGCCGCCGCCGAGCCCGCGCCGGTCATTGAAGCCAAGTATGAATTGATCCTTGAGCAGACGCAGTTCGACGCCTGGCTGAAGAAACTTGAAGCGGCTGATTTGTTTGCTTTCGTAGTGCAAAGCAACGGTATCGACGCCCAGCGCGCGCAAGTGGTGGGCTTGTCGTTTGCGATAAAGACCCACGAGGCGTGCTATATCCCGCTGACCCATTCCTACATGGGCGTGCCGCAACAGCTGGATCGGGACGCAGTGCTCAAAGCCGTCAAGCCGATGCTGGAGGATGCCAGCAAGATTAAAGTCGGTCAGCACGCAAAGTTCGCGATCAACTTGCTCGCCAACTGCGCGATCGACGGCGATCAGCAACAGGGTATCCATGTGCAGGGCGTCAAGTTCGACACGATGCTGGAGTCCTATGTCCTGGATTCCACGGCTACGCGGCATGATCGTGACAGTCTGGTGGCCAAGTATCTGGATCACACGCCGGTGAACTTCCAGGAAATTGCAGGCAAAGGCGCCAAGCAGCTTTCGTTCGATCAGATCGCGCTCGAGCAAGCAGGCATGTACGCCGCTGAAGAAGTCGATCTGACGCTGCGCTTGCACGAAACGCTTCAGGAAAAACTGGGCAAGACACCCTCCCTTGCGCCGGTGCTCAACGACATTGAAATGCCGTTGATGCCTGTGCTGGCGCGCATTGAGCGCCAGGGTGCGTTCGTGGATGCCAAGCTTCTGGGCATCCAGAGTGTGGAGCTGGGCAACAAAATGACCGAGCTTGAGCGCGAGGCGTTTGCGATTGCCGGCGAGGAGTTCAATCTCGGTTCGCCGAAGCAGCTGGGCGTGATCCTCTACGAAAAGCTGGGCATGCCGATCATCAGCAAAACAGCCACCGGCCAGCCTTCCACGGCCGAAGCCGTACTGGCGGAGCTGGCCGAACAGGACTTCCCACTGCCTAAGGTGTTGATGCAGTACCGCTCGATGAGCAAGCTCAAGAGCACTTACACCGACCGGCTGCCGGAGCAGATCAATCCGCGCACCGGGCGGATTCACACGTCGTATCACCAAGCGGTCGCGGTCACCGGGCGCTTGTCTTCCAGCGATCCGAACCTGCAGAACATCCCTATCAGGACCGCCGAAGGTCGCCGTATTCGTCAGGCCTTCGTCGCCCCGCAGGGCTACAAGCTGCTGGCGGCGGACTACTCGCAGATCGAACTGCGGATCATGGCGCACCTGGCCAAGGACGAAGGGCTGTTGCACGCGTTCCGCAATGATCTGGACGTGCACCGGGCGACAGCTGGCGAGGTGTTCGGCGTCGAGCTGGCGGATGTCACCCATGACATGCGCCGCAGCGCCAAGGCGATCAACTTTGGTCTGATCTACGGCATGAGCGCATTCGGTCTGGCCAAGCAGATTGGTGTCGACCGCAAACAGTCGCAAGCCTATGTAGACCGCTACTTCGCGCGGTATCCGGGCGTGCTGGAGTACATGGAGCGCACCCGCACGCAAGCGGCGGAACAAGGGTTTGTGGAGACCATTTTCGGTCGCCGTCTCTACCTGCCGGACATCAACGCGAAGAACCAGGCGCTGCGCAAAGGCGCCGAACGCATGGCGATCAATGCCCCGATGCAAGGCACTGCCGCCGATATCATCAAGCGCGCCATGGTGGCGGTGAACGGCTGGCTGGATTCGTCAGGCCTGGACGCGCGCGTCATCCTGCAGGTTCACGACGAACTGGTGCTCGAGGTGCGCGAGGACCTTGTGGAGCAGATCAGCAGGGACATCCGTGTGCACATGAGCGGTGCAGCCGAGCTGGACGTGCCGCTGTTGGTGGAAGTGGGCGTGGGGAACAACTGGGACGAGGCGCATTGATCAATAGTTGACCGAAGATTTGCGGCTTTGTCAGCGAGCTCGCCCGTGAGTCAGCCTTCAGACGCCACGCACAGGTGTCGTATGGGCCTGAGACCTCGCGAGCGCGCGCGCTGGGCAGTGCCTCCGGTTGAGCGCTCTGAAACGCGCGGCGTGAGGCAAGCCTTGCCTGCCGCCAACATTAAATTTCCTCAGGTTTTGAACTTCCGCGGACAAAACCCGGTCAGAGTTTGCGAATGGCTGACGTAGCCATTCATGCTCCTATGTTGTGTTAAGTGTTGGCAGATATCCGGACCCCTTCCCTAGAGGTCTGGACTTAGACCCCGAACTTCCCCTCCCCATATGAAGTCCGGGGTTTTTTTTGCCTGCGATTCAAGCCGCAGGCGCTTTGTCTTCCAATTCCATCCAGTCAGCGAGCACGGTGTACGCCTCTTCCAGGCCCATGCGCTTGGGTGCCGAAAACAGCTGGATGGTGACCGTGTCGCCCCACCCCTTCCGAATCTCGGACTGCACTTTGAGCAGCGTGTTCTTCGCGGCGCCGAAGGTCAGCTTGTCCGCTTTGGTCAGCAGAATGTGCATCGGCATGCCGCTGGCGATGGCCCAGTCGAGCATCAGCAGGTCGAAATCGGTCATCGGATGGCGAATGTCCATCATCAGAATCAGACCCTTCAAACTTTCGCGGCTGCCCAGATACGCCTCAAGGTGACGCTGCCAGTGCTGCTTGAGCGGGATGGGTACTTTCGCGTAGCCATAACCTGGCAGGTCCACCAGCCGACGATCATCGTCCAGGCTGAAGAAGTTCAGCAGCTGGGTACGGCCCGGCGTCTTGGAAGTGCGCGCCAGACTGGCATGGGTCAGCGTGTTCAGCGCACTTGATTTACCGGCGTTGGAGCGACCGGCGAAAGCCACTTCAAAGCCTTCGTCGTCGGGGCATTGATCGACTTTGGCAGCGCTGAGCATGAACTTGGCTTGTTGGCACAAACCGAGGATCGGGTTTTTCAGTTGCATGGGATATCCGGTGGGAGCGTTGCGGCAGAGGCGCGGCAACGGGGTGTCGTTTCCGTTTGATGGACGCAAGTATATAATGCCGCAGATTTTGTGTGTGCTTTGTCCACTCGCAGGATGAAGTTCGTAGAAGTCAGACTAACCTTACACGAACAATAAAGCGCATTGGATCAACCGATGAACAAACTACTGGTTAGCCTGCTTCTGACCTTTGGCATTGCTGGCGCGACGCTCGCCGCCGATGCGGTGGTAGGCGACCCGGTCGCAGGCCAGGCAAAAACGGCAGTCTGCGGGGCTTGTCATGGGCCCGATGGCAACAGCATGGCTCCCAATTTTCCCAAACTGGCTGGCCAAGGCCCGCGTTATCTGCTCAAGCAACTGCATGAAATCAAGGATGGCAAGCGTGTCGTCCTTGAGATGACCGGCTTGCTCAACAATTTCAATGATCAGGATCTGGCCGATATCGCTGCCTGGTTCGCCAGCCAGAAAGGCAGTGTCGGCGCCGCTGACCCGAATCTGGTGGCGCGCGGCGAGGCGTTGTTCCGGGGCGGCAAGCTGGATCTGGGCATGCCGGCATGCACCGGGTGCCATTCACCCAATGGCGCAGGTATAGCCGCCGCAGGTTTTCCGCACCTTGGCGGACAGCACGCAGATTACGTGAAGAAACAGCTGACGGCCTTTCGCGAAGGCGAACGTACCAATGACGGCGATACCATGGTGATGCGCACGATTGCTTCCAAGTTAAGCAACAAGGATATCGAAGCGTTGTCGGCCTATATTCAAGGGCTGCACTGATCGGGAGGAACGCGCATTCAGGGCGCTTCGACCAGTGAAATGTTTGTTAGTGTTTCCCCGCATCGACGGGCTAAAAAGGGTAGCGAACGGCTGCCCTTTTTTGTGCCCGCAGGCGTTACACTTGCGAACTCGTATCACCTCGCTCGGTCGAACTGCGGCCATCGAGGTGACTTTTCATGCCTAGGAGTTAAGCATGCGTAATCTGATTCTCAGCGCCGCTCTGGTTTTCACCAGCCTGTTCGGTCTGACCGCTCAGGCGGCGGAGCCGATCGAAGCCGGCAAACAATATGTCGAGCTGAGCAAAGCTGTCCCTGTTTCCGAACCCGGCAAGATCGAAGTCGTTGAAATGTTCTGGTACGGCTGCCCACACTGCTACGCGTTCGAACCGACCATCAATCCTTGGATTGAAAAACTCCCTGCCGACGTCCACTTCCTGCGCATTCCTGCAATGTTCGGCGGCCCTTGGGATGCTCACGGCCAGCTGTTCATCACGCTGGACACCATGGGCGTCGAGAACAAAGTCCACGCCGCCGTGTTCGATGCCATTCAGAAGGGCGGCAAGCGCCTGACTGACCCGAACGACATGGCTGAATTCGTGGCCACTCAGGGCGTCGACAAGACCAAGTTCCTCGAGACCTTCAACTCGTTCGCAGTAAAGGGCAAGATCGTCCAGTACAAAGAGCTGGCCAAGAAGTATGAGATCAGCGGTGTACCGACCATGATCGTCAACGGCAAGTATCGTTTCGACCTCGCCTCTGCGGGTGGTGCGGACCAGGCGCTGGAAGTGGCTGATCAGCTGATCGCCAAAGAGCGCACCACGCTGACTGCCAAGTAAGCCCTGATCATGGGGCGCTGGGGTACTGAACGTGTCGTTGCCCGGCATACGCCCAAGGTCAACGAGCGTCATCTGCAGAAAACAGGATTGCCAGCCGATGGCCGGCTGCGTTTGCTCAGTTTCAACATTCAGGTGGGCATCAGTACCGAGCGCTATCGGCACTACCTGACCCGCGGCTGGCAGCATCTGCTCCCGCACAACGGCCGGGCCGGGAACCTGCAAAAGATCGGCGACCTGCTCAACGACTATGATCTGGTCGCTTTGCAGGAAGCCGATGGCGGAAGCCTGAGGTCGGGCTACGTCAATCAAGTCGAACACCTCGCTCAGCTCGGGTCATTTCCGTACTGGCATCAGCAACTCAACCGAAACCTGGGACGTCTTGCTCAACACAGCAACGGCGTGCTCAGCCGCTTGCGTCCCTGGGACATCGAAGATCACCCGCTGCCCGGGCCTGCCGGTCGTGGCGCCATTCTCGTACGCTTCGGCGAGGGGCCGGACGCGCTGGTCGTGGTGGTCATGCACCTTGCGCTGGGCGCTCGGACGCGCACTCGCCAGCTGGCATACATTCGGGAGCTGATCGGCGGTTATCGTCATCAGGTGCTGATGGGTGACATGAACACCCACGCCACCGATCTGCTGGAGCTCTCGCCTTTGCGCGATCTGGGCCTGCTTGCGCCGCAGATCGAGGCGACCTTCCCCAGCTGGCGCCCCCAGCGGTGTCTGGACCACATTCTTCTGAGCCCGACCCTGACGCTTGAAAAAGTGCAGGTGCTGGCCCAGCCCATTTCCGATCATCTGCCGGTCGCGGTGGAGATTCGCTTGCCGGCCTCATTAATCGGTGACTCGCTGCCGATAACAAGCACATCTCCTCTCGGACCTTCGGAATGAGCGACGAAGCACAACGCTGGAAAGAAAAGTACCTGAAAAGCATCGAGCAGCAAGACAAGCTCGAGCGGCGTTGGAACGCGCGCCTCGACCTGTTGCGTCGCGGTCTGGTACGCAGCAGCCTGGCGGCCGAAGGTGCTGACAAGGCCGTCGATCAATGCATGAAGGAAATGCGCGAGATCGTCCGCAAGGACGATATGGATGCTGGACTGGCGGCTTTGATCCCGCGCCTTGAGAAGGCTGTGCTGGACTCCGAGCAGCGGCGCGAGAAGCGCGTCGAGCAAATGGGCACCGCGTTGACCTCGCTGGTCGCTCAGCTGCAATCGCTGCCGCTGCCCAAGGAAGTCAGCAAGCCGCTCAAACGCTTTGCCAAGAACCTCGAAGACCGCGTCACCCAGGCGCGCGAACTACCGCTGCTGCTCAGTGAGTTGAGCGGCCTGCAGGGAAAGGCGCTGTCGCAGCTCGATCATCCCGAGGAAGCCGCCCGTCCTGGCTTTCTGCAACGTCTGTTCGGCAGCCACGCCCATGGCGAGGATGGGGAGCCGGCGCAGGTTGTGCAGCCTGCCGTCGAGCCGGCAAAACCCATTGCCCGTGAAGTGGATGAAGAGCCTGCGCCTACATCCGACGCCACGGCGCAGCAAGAGGCGCAGTGGATCAACGAAGCCCCCGTTTCAACTGAACATCCGACCGCTCACGAAAATCCGGCCTCTGCCTCAGAGGCCTCGTCTATAGAGCCAGCGCCAGCAGCGCAAGCCCTGGCCGCCGAGCGTAATGAGCATGTTGACGCGGGGGAGCCGGCACTCGACGAGCCTGTCGACGCTTTGCCGACTGACGCTGAGGTCAGTGAGGCGCAAGCGAAGGTCGTTGAACACGCCATCGAGCCTGATGCCGTGCCCGTCGCTGATGCCGAACCGGCTGCGGAGCGTCCATCGACGGTCGCGGATGACGAGGCCGTCGTAGACGACGAAGCGTCGGTTGCCGAGCAGTCCGTGGCGGATGAGGCCTACGAAGCGTTGGTCGAAGAGCCGGATGACGAAGAAGACGAAGAAGACGGAGAGATCGAGGACGAGGACGGTCCCTATGCACTGCCCTCCTCACCTGAGCCCAGTTACAGCTCGGTTGCGGCGCACATTGAAGACACGCTGCTGGGGCTGCTCAACGATCTGACGCTGCCTGAACATCATCGCCCGCAAGCTGAAGCGATGCGCACGCGGCTCGAACATGGGCTGAACTGGTACGAATTACTGCCGATACTCGACGATCTTGCTGTGTTGATGTTGGCGATCACCGACAGCGGGCAGCACGAGTTCGAGGCGTATCTCAAGCAGCTCAACGAGCGACTCGAGTCCTTCCAAAGCAACCTGCGCGCCGCGAGTGAAGACCATGCTGACCAACAGTCGGCGTCACGGCAACTGGACGATCAGTTGCGCGAGCACGTCGGCGGGCTGCAAAACAGCGTTCAGGAAGCGGCAGATCTGAATACGCTTAAAAACGTTCTCGAACGCCGTCTTGAAGGTCTGATCAGCACCATGGATCAGCATCAACAGCAGCGCGATCAGCGCGAACAGGAAGTTGCCTCGCGCCTGCAGTCGCTGGCCAGCCGCGTGGCGACCATGGAGCAGGAGGCTCAAGGGTTTCGTGTGCATCTTGAGGAGCAGCGACAGAAAGCGTTGATCGATACGCTGACCGGCCTGCCGAACCGCGCGGCATGGAACGAGCGCCTGGAACACGAAATCGATCAGTTGCAGAAGAAGCGCGCCAGTCTGCTGCTGGGCATTCTGGACCTCGATCACTTCAAACGTATCAACGATGGCTATGGGCATCTGGCTGGCGATAAAGTGTTGAAGATTATTGCCGGGCAATTGAAAAAGCGTCTCCGGCCTTCTGATTTCATCGCACGTTTTGGCGGAGAAGAATTCGTCTTCCTGCTGCCCCATACGCAGATGGAGGAAGGGCTCGCTCTGCTTGAGCAGCTGCGCGCTGCCATCGAACAATGCCCTTTCCACTTCAAGGGCGAGCCGGTCACCATTACGGTGTCAATGGGGATGACCACTTTCAGGCCTGGCGAGCGCAGCGACGTGGTACTCAAGCGTGCAGATCAGGCGCTGTATCGCGCCAAGGATGAGGGGCGGAATCGAATCGAGCCAGGTTGAGCGCTCGGGTCAGGTCATCAAAATACTCAGGCAATTTTGAGCACATCGGCAGCGCTACGTTACACTGTTGCATTATTTGCCGGTGTGCTCTGCCTTTTATGAAGTCTCTGATTGCCCTTTCCCTGCTCCTGCTGCTGACCGCGTGCGCCAGTGGCCCGAAGCTGGACACCAGCCATCCTTCAGCCAATTACGACAGCCGCGCGCAATTCGTGGTGGTGCATTACACCTCCGCGTCGCTTGAGCGATCATTGGAGCTGCTGACTCATGGCGAAGTCAGTGCGCATTATTTGATCGGAGACGGTCCGGCGACGACGTACAAGCTCGTAGACGAAAGCCAGCGGGCGTGGCATGCCGGTGAAAGCGAATGGGACGGTCGCACCTGGCTGAACTCGAGCAGCATCGGCATCGAGATTGTGAATCCGGGCTATCGCGACACGCCCACCGGGCGTCTGTGGTACCCGTACAGTGAGGCGCAGATTCAAGCGCTGATCGTGCTGCTCAAGGACATCGTCAGACGGAACCATATCGAGCCCCGGCACGTGATCGGTCACAGCGACATCGCGCCCTTTCGCAAGCTTGATCCCGGGCCTTTGTTCCCATGGAAACGCCTGGCGCAGGAAGGGCTGGGGATCTGGCCCGACGAACAGCAGGTCGCTCAGCGGCAAACTCAGATGATGGGTGTGATGCCGAGCATTTCCTGGTTTCAGCAACAATTGGCGTTAGTGGGCTATCCGACCCCGCAAACCGGGGAGCTGGACATCGCTACACGCCACGTTATAGCGGCCTTCCAGATGCATTACCGTCCGCAGAAATTTGACGGTGAACCGGATCTTCAAAGTGCAGCTATCCTTCAGGTTCTGAACCTCAGGCACTAAGTTAGCCATCCTCTGATTTTTTTTCGGGCTATTTGCGCGCTTGTTGCTATACATCAGTAGTATTCATTTGGATGACGGCCGATGTTTACGGCGACGCCGCAATTGCGCACTTTTCTCTATCGCCCGACGCTTCTTGCGCTTCTCGCAGCGTTGCTGAGCGCGGTCGTCCTGCTTTCAGCCAGTTTCGGTCTCGCCATGCATCAGGCGCGACAGGAAGAAAGTGCCCAAATGAATGCCCAGGGCGAGCGGTTCCTGGTGAGACTGGAGCAGTTGTTCGGCCAGCTGCGCGCAGGGCTGGACCAACTTGAGGCCCAGCCGCTTCGCGGTTGCAGCCCTGAAATGGTTGAGCAGTTGCGGCAGGTGAACTCCCGCTATCGCTTCATTTATGAAGTCGCTTATGTCGACGACACCCAGTTCTGTTCGAGCTGGACACGCCAGAGCATGATCGGCAAGCCGAGGGCGCCAGATATTCGCGGACCGACTTACGATTACTGGCTGAACACTTCCACCCAACCCGACGATAACCTCGCCTCGCTGATGCTGGGGCGTGGCGATTTCAGGGTGTCGACCTCTCGCGGGCATTTGACCGACGTTGTGGATTTGCCCGCCGGAGGCAGCCTGGTGGTAGTCCTGGATCAGGGGACCAAAGCCATTCCGGTTCTGGGACCGACTCAACCCTGGCCGCCGACGCCCGACTGGACGCCGACCACGGTTGAAACGCTGATAACAACCCACGACAAACTGGTGTACCGGATGCCCACGCAGAGCCCGGAATATCAGCTGGTGCTGATCACGCCGCGCAGCGGCCTGCAGCAGAAGGTCACGGGGGCGTGGTGGCTGCTGGTGCCCGTCAGCCTGCTGGTGTCTTTGTGCATCGGGATTCTGGTCCTGCAACTGGTCAGGCAGCGTCAGTCGCTCGGCGGTGAATTGCACGGTGCGCTAAGACGTGGCGAACTGAAGGTTTTGTATCAACCTATTTTCGACCTCAATACCCGCTTGTGCGTGGGTGCTGAGGCATTGGTGCGGTGGCGACGACCAGACGGCACGCTCACCAGCCCGGATCTGTTTATCCCGCTGGCGGAAAATACCGGGCAAATCCGTCAGATCACCGATTTTGTGCTGCAACAGTTGCTCGAGCAGCTCGGGCAACTCCTGCGCGCCAATCCGCATCTTTATATTTCGGTAAATCTGGCGGCTTGCGACGTGATGGCGCCGCGCATCGGCCGCGTTACGGCCAAGCTGCTGGCGCTGCATCGGGTTGCCCCGCGACAGATCGCTTTTGAAGTCACCGAGCGCGGGCTGGTGGATGTGGTGGTCGCGCGCAATCATCTTCAGGCGTTGCGCGACCGAGGGCATCAGGTATTGATCGATGACTTCGGCACCGGCTATTGCAGCCTGGCCTATCTGCAGACGCTCCCGGTGGATTGCCTGAAGATCGACAAAGCGTTCATCGACGCGTTGGGCCATGATGCTGCCAGCAGCGGCGTCGCCCCGCACATCATTCGCATGGCGCATGCACTGCAGTTGCGGGTGATCGCTGAAGGCATCGAGTTTGAGTCTCAGGCGCTGCTGCTCAAGAGCGAGGGCGTGATTTATGGGCAGGGTTGGCTCTTTGCCCGGCCGCTGAGTGCGGCCAAATTCACCGAGCTGGTCACCGGCGGGCGACGCAGCGGTGGCCGCAGGACGGATGATGTGGCGTGAAATCGGGTCACGCCGATCGAGTCGCTTAAAGCGGCAGCGCCATGTAGAACTGCGTGCCCTGCCCCGGACGTGAATACACGCCCATGCGTCCGCCATGCAGTTGCACAATCTCTTTGCACAATGCCAGACCCAGTCCAGCGCCGCCTTTCTTACGGCCGACCTGCACGAAGGGCTCGAAAATCCGGGCTTGCTGGCCGTAGGCGATGCCTTCGCCGTTGTCTTCAACGCTGATGATCAGGCGCTCTCCGTGACGTCGAGCTTGCAGACGGATCAGACCTGATTGCGGTGTATGGCGCAGCGCGTTATCCAGCAGATTGTCCAGCACGCGGTCCAGTTGTGCCTTATCAGCCTGCAGTCTGGGCAGCGGTTCCTGCATTTCCATCAACACCTGTACATCCTGCTTCGCAGCCGGCTCCGCAAAGCGCTGGCGAGCGGCACCGAGCAATTCCCCGATGTCGCAAGGTTCCAGCGTGAGCTTCTGCAGGCCGTTCTGGTAGCGGGAAAAGTTAAGGAGGTCGTTGATCAGCTGCATCAAGCGCTGCATTTCTTCGTTGACGGTGTCGAGCAGGTCCATTTCGCGCGAGTCGGGCGGGAAGTGCACGCGTTCCTGCAGCAGTCCGAACGCCATGTGCATCCCCGTCACCGGCGTTCGCAACTCATGGGATGCGCGCAGAACGAACTCACTGCGCACACGCTCGAAGGCGCGTTGCTCCGTGACATCATGCAACACCATCACAGCACCCAGAATATGACCTTTGGTGTGGCTGACCGGCGTCAGGCTATACGTCAGCAGACGGGTTTCTCCGTCAACCTCGATGGAAAGGTCCTCAGGTGCCCGTTCCAGCGTTCCGCCACGCAGCACCAGATAAAGTTGCTCGTCCAGCTCGGGTCGTTGCAAGGCTTCGCCGAGGCCTTGGCCCAGTCGACCCTCTTCCCAACCCAGCTGGCGCTGGGCGACCGGGTTCAAATGCTCCAGACGGCCTTGCCGATCAATCATCAGCAGGCCATCGTCGATGCTGTCCAGCACCGCCTGAAGCCTTTGCTGCCCTGCGAGCAACTGATCGACGTTGGTGACCTGATGCTGGCGAAGGGATTCTGCCATCATTCCGAAACGACGGGTCAGCTGGTTCATTTCCGCCGACGAAGAGATCGGCAGCGTGACGTCGAAATTTCCTTCGCCAATGTTGTCCGCAGCCCGGGCCAGCGCCTCGATAGGGCCACCGAAGCGACGCGCAATACCATGAGCGGTGATGAAACCGATCGCCAGCACGGCCAGACCCACCAGCCCCAGCAGCGACGCTACCCACAACGCTTTCGATCGTGAGGCGCTTTCGGCGTCGTTGATATTGGCGAGGGCCTGACGATGCGCATCGAGCAGACCGTTTCGCAGCGTATTAAAGGCGTTAGTGACTTCGGTGTCATCGGTCAGCGAATTGGTCGGCTGTCTGGTGTCCTGTAATGCCTTGAGGAAACGCTCGTAGTCCCCACGGGCCTTTTCAAAGCCGCTGCGCGTGTTGGTCTGTTGGTCATGATCAATGCCCTGATCGAGCAGTTCCTGAAACTGCTGCTGATTCTGTAGCAGCGCCTTCGGATCAGGATTGTCCTTGAGCAACATCACCAGTTGATCGCCCAGGTTCTGTCGCAGCTTCAGACCGATATCCAGCGTAATGAAGTTGTGTCTGATCAGCGATTCCTGCGACTTGGCCATCTGCATGACACTGACCAGGCCCAGCAGCAGGCCCAGCAAGGCAACCGTGATGAGCGCCGAGATACTGAGAAACAGCCGGGTACGCAACTTCATGGCGAACATTATCGATAGCCTGTCACAGGTTGTACTGCTTGCGCTTGCGGTACAGCGTCGAAGCATCGATACCCAACGTGCGCGCAGCCTGATCGAGCGTGTCGCTGGTGGCCAGTACCGCGCCGATGTGGGCTTTCTCAAGCTCATCCAGGCTCAACGCCGCCCCCACGCGTGGCGCATTATTGGTCGGCTGTTCGGCCATGCCCAAGTGGCTGATTTCGACCTTTTCCTGGGGGCAGATGATGCTGGCGCGTTCGATCACGTTGCGCAGTTCGCGGATGTTGCCCGGCCAACGATAATTGAGCAGCGCGCTGCGGGCTTCTTCGCTGAAGCCGCGAGCGGGACGACCGTATTCCTTGACGAAGCGGGCGAGGAAACGGTCAGCCAGCGTCAGAATGTCTTCCGCCCGCTCGCGCAGCGGCGGCAGGTGCAGCGTAATGACGTTCAGGCGATAGAGCAGGTCTTCACGGAAGCGCCCTTCCCGAACCATGTCTTCGAGTTTCAGGTTGGTGGCCGCCAGGATGCGTACGTCGGCGCGGCGGGTCACCGGGTCGCCCACTCGCTCGTACTCTTTATCCTGAATGAAGCGCAGCAGCTTCGGCTGAAGGGTCAGCGGGAAGTCCCCGATTTCATCGAGGAACAATGTGCCGCCATCTGCCTGGTTGACTCGCCCAAGCGTGCTTTCGCTGGCGCCGGTGAATGCACCCCGGCTGTGGCCGAACAGCTCGCTTTCCATCAGCTCGGCTGTCAGCGACGGGCAGTTGATGGTTACACAGGCTTTTTTGGCGCGCTTGCTCCAGCCATGAATGGCCCGTGCCAGTTCGCCCTTACCCGTGCCGGACTCGCCGAGAATAAGAATGTTGGCATCCGTGTTGGCGACCTGACGTGCCGTTTCCAGAATGGCCATCATCGACGGGCTGTGAGAATCCAGTCCGTCTTTGGGCTTACGTACTTCGCCTTCCAGCGCTTCGAGTCGGGCCGACAGTTGACGCACTTCCAGCTGTTTGGCCGTGGCCAGACGCAGCTGGTCCGGGCTGCAGGGCTTGACGAGATAGTCAGCTGCGCCGGCCTGAATGGCGTCCACAGCCGTGTCGACCGCTGAGTGGGCGGTCACGATGACTACGCGCATCCACGGCGCTTGAATGCGCATCTGCGCCAATACATCCAGGCCGTTGTCCTCGCCCAGACGCAAATCCAGAAAGCAGACATCGAACACCTGACGCTGCAAAAGCGCCTCGGCCTGCGTCGCACTGTTGGCAGTGGCAACGCTGTAGCCTTCATCTTCCAGGCAATAGCGGAAGGTGCGAAGGATGGCGGATTCATCATCCACAAGCAGAATACGGCCCTGATTCTCAGCGGCTGCTTCCATTTTTCCTACGCTCCTAAATGAATGATCTTGGTTAGTCCCGGAAAAATCGGGCAAGTTGCATGGTTCATTCTGATTGATTCTGTGGGATGCATGGTAGCGATCTGCGGAAAAAACCATTAACCCATTGATCTGCGATGCCTCCAACCTTTGGATGGCTGGCATCAGTGGGTTGGGGACAGGTGCCGGGGTGAGCTCAGAACAGAACATCTTGGCGAATGGAAAGTCTCTCCAGAGGTACCTATTGCAACTGTCTGGAGATTTGCCATGCATCCGTTGAAGAAAATCGCCTTGGCCATTGCCACTGTCGGCTCGCTTGCAGGGGCGCCTGTCATGGCTCACGCGGCCACGGGTGATTTGCAAACCCAATTGGCTGAAGCGCGTCAGGAAGGCTCGATCTGGACGGCCTTTGCGCTCAATCGCCATTTGAGTCCCTTCAAGATCAGCGTTGAGGTCGAGCAAGGCACTGCGACGCTTAAAGGCAAGGTCGAGAATCAGGTCGACAAAGACCTTGCCACGCAGATCGCCAGCGATACCCAAGGCATCAATAAAGTCGACAACCAGCTGGAGATAGATCCGCAAGTCGTTGCGGAGCCGGGCACTAAGGCGAACATGGCGCAGCGTTTCGACGATGCCACGCTGACGGCGACCATCAAATCCAAGCTGCTGTGGAACAGCGTCACCGAGGGGCTGAACATCGAAGTCAGTGCAGCGCAAGGCGTTGTCACGCTCAAAGGTCAGGCCAAGGATGCCGAAGCCAAGCAGTTGGCCGGGAGCCTGGCGAGCAACACGGACGGTGTGACCGAAGTCAACAACCTGATCAGCTTGAGCGCGCGGGACACTCAGGCAATCAAGGAGCAGAACGAGGCGCAGGCCAGCAGCGTGCATGAAGAGTTCAGCGATGCCTGGATCACCAGCAAAGTCAAATCCAGCCTTATTTATAGCCGCAACCTCGACGGCCTGAATATTAAGGTCGAGACCAAGAGTGGCGTTGTCAGCCTGGATGGGGTAGTTGCCAACTACGCGGAGAAAGAACTGGCCGTGGAGATCGCCCGCAATATCCGCGGCGTCAAGGGTGTCGATGCCGATACCCTGCGCGTCATGACCCGCAGCGCGGGCTGATCCTCGATCTAAAGCAGCAAAGCTGGCAGTCAGCAAGCCCTTCAGGGTCGACACTGATTGCCTGTCTTTTTGCCTCCAGACCCGTGTTTTCAGTCAACGTCCTCGACAGTTAGTCCCACCGCTTCGTGCAGAACGCACGATGCCAAATGTTCAATCGTGCAGCTTGCTGTTTCATGCCAATCCTAACCCGCGCATAACTTCTTGATTTTTAAGGATTAAATCCTTCAAAAGAAGCTGGCACACGGCGTGCAATATCACTGGTAACAACGGCCGGTCTCGACGGCCAACAAGATTGCCAGGAGTCAGCTGAATGAACACTCAACATCTCGCCAAACTGCGTATTTCCCCACTGCAAGTGCAGCAAGGTTTGTTTGCCAGTCTGGCGCTGATGGTCACCCTCATCGTGGTGCAACAGTTCACTCACTGGAACCAACAGCAAGAAATGACTCAGGTGCCTCACCTTTACTCCCACAGCGCGCCTTTCGCCAAGGCGAGCGCGCTGAAAGCGTCAGACGTTGCACTGAGTTTGCAGACGGTTGATGACGCGGAGGCGGTGAACGACCAGGCGCCACGTCAACAGAGTTGGGTCTTCTGATCATCGTGATCGCGGGCTCGATCTACCTTGAGGGTCAATGTCGACACCTCGCCGTAGTAAGAAATTAAAAACAGTAAGGAGAATCACCATGTTGAGCTGGGCTATCACATTTCTGATCATCGCCATTGTTGCAGCGGTTCTGGGCTTCGGTGGTATCGCGGGCACTGCCACGGGTATCGCCAAGATTCTCTTTGTCGTGTTCCTGGTTATGTTTGTGGTGTCGTTCTTCTTTGGTCGTCGCGGTCGGGGATAACGATGATCGCGAAGCAATTCTCTGCTCTGGCACTGGCGCTCCTGGGGGGCGTCAGTACACTGGCCTCTGCGGCCAATGATGGTCAATCCCGGGTCAACGAGCTGCTTAGCTCCGATTCCGAGTACCGCCAGACATGGTCGTCGGTCGTCAAGAAGGAGGAGCGGTTGCCGGATTGGGTGATCAACCTCTCTGGCGCGTCGGATCAGATGAATGCGGTGACCGAGGATGGTGACAAGTACCTGGTAGGGCCTCTTTGCGAAACCCAGGACACGTGTATCAATAAACGGCTGATCGTCGCCTTCAGCATGGACAAGGCTCACGCCTACGCCATGCTGGTTGAAGTCCCGGCGGGCCTGCCGGCGGATAAATCCCCGACTCGCCACGCTGATTACCGGTTCCTCGGCAAACCTGACGAAGGCATGCAAGGTCTTCTTAAAGAACAGCTGAAAAAAGACCCGAACTGGTATTGATTCAGATGATGGAAGACCGAATGTAATTGGGTCTTCCTGAAAGCCGCGCAACCCGAGGAAGGTCTGCGCGTGACCAAGGGGCCGGGGCGTTCTGACCAATGGAGTGGCTGGAGCGAACCAGGTGTACAGGGAGTACTCCCATTCGTGGGCCGGGTCAGGCAAGCCGCAACGCAAGTCCATCGTCCGATTGAGCGTGAGCCGTTATCCGACAGTGGACTTGCGAGGCGCAAACTCTAGCGCTCTGATCTCACGTCTCAGCCGTTTTAGCGACAGTTATCCCTACTTGTAATTCTTCCTACATCGTGCTTACACCCATCCTACGACCGTATATCGAGAAAAAATCGTCGATGGCGGTGCTTTGGCCGTACATGACCCATTTGTCACTTGCGTGCCCCTTCCTTCCGCAAACATCGCTACACACGACGTTATAGCCACTTCCGAGCATTTACGCGCCAGCTGGCAAGTCAGCGTTCAATGGCACTTTTGCCTAAGTCATTGATTTTCCTCATGCCGATTCGGCATGAGGTAGTCATTTACGGCATTAGACGATGTGACCTTCCATGGGAATAGTTGCGCCCTTTTTCGCCTGCTAAGAGCTCGGATGCTCGCTTGCGGTCACCTTCTGGACATTTCCAAGGGCACCTGCGCTTTAACGCGGACTGACAACAGACGTGCAGCGCTGGTTGAGAAGTGTCGCAGCCACTACAACAAGGGTAATGACATGAAGAAGGCAAAACTGAGCCTCGCCTGGCAGATCCTCATCGGCCTGGTCCTGGGCATTGCGCTCGGCGCGGTCCTGAACCACTTCAGCTCCGAGAAGGCCTGGTGGATCAGCAACATTCTGCAACCGGCGGGCGACATCTTCATTCGTCTGATCAAAATGATCGTCATTCCTATCGTGATTTCTTCCCTGGTCGTCGGAATCGCTGGCGTTGGCGATGCCAAGAAGCTGGGCCGCATCGGCCTTAAGACCATCCTGTATTTCGAAGTCGTCACCACGATTGCAATTGTGGTCGGCCTGCTGCTCGCCAACGTCTTCCATCCTGGCACCGGCATCGACATGAGCACGCTGGGGACGGTGGATATCTCGCAGTACGAGAAGACCACGGCCGAAGTGCAGCATGATCATGCGTTCATCGCGACCATCCTCAATCTGATTCCTTCGAACATCTTCGCTGCCGTCGCGCGTGGCGACATGCTGCCGATCATTTTCTTCTCGGTGTTCTTCGGCCTGGGGCTTTCGAGCCTGAATGCCGAAGTGCGAGAGCCACTGGTGAAGGTCTTTCAGGGCGTGTCGGAAACGATGTTCAAAGTCACTCACATGATCATGAACTACGCACCCATCGGTGTGTTCGCGCTGATCGCAGTAACCGTGGCCAACTTTGGTTTTGCCTCACTGCTGCCGCTGGCCAAGCTGGTGATTCTGGTTTACGTCGCCATCGCCTTCTTCGCGTTCGTGGTGCTGGGCCTGATCGCGCGCCTGTTTGGCTTCTCCGTCATCAAGCTGATGCGCATCTTCAAAGACGAATTGGTGCTGGCTTACTCCACTGCCAGTTCCGAAACCGTGTTGCCTCGCGTGATCGAGAAGATGGAAGCCTACGGTGCACCGAAGGCCATTAGCAGCTTCGTGGTGCCGACCGGTTATTCGTTCAACCTGGATGGCTCGACGCTGTATCAGAGCATCGCAGCGCTGTTCATCGCGCAGCTTTACGGGATTGACCTGTCGATCGGCCAACAGCTGATGCTGGTACTGACTTTGATGGTGACCTCCAAAGGCATCGCGGGCGTTCCGGGTGTGTCGTTCGTGGTGCTGCTGGCGACGCTGGGCAGCGTTGGTATCCCGCTCGAAGGACTGGCCTTCATTGCGGGTGTCGACCGCATCATGGACATGGCGCGTACGGCCTTGAACGTGATCGGCAACGCGCTGGCGGTATTGGTCATCGCGCGCTGGGAAGGCATGTACGACGACGCCAAAGGCGAACGTTACTGGAATTCTCTGCCGCACTGGCGCAGCAAGGAATCCCTGCCTGCCGGTCAGTCGACAGTCGATTGATTGCTGAGCAGTGCTGACCAACAGACCCCGCCCTCATGCGGGGTTTGTTGTATTTGAGTTTCAGCTGGCCGCGCCCACGGGGGTCTGCTCTCGCCGCAGATCGCGGGCCGCGCCGCATAAGTCGTAAGCGCGTGGCGCCTCCAGTTCGCGTGTCCTGTCTGCTAACTGTGGGATAGGGTTTGTTGTTTGCGCCCTCGCCGCTATCATCCCCGCATCTTCCGAGGGGACTTACCGATGCTCAACGGCCTATGGCTTGGCTTTTTCGTGGTTGCGGCGATTTCCGCGCTGGCGCAATGGTTGATTGGCGGCAACGCAGGGATCTTCGCGGCGATGGTTGAAAGCATCTTCGCCATGGCCAAGCTCTCGGTTGAGGTGATGGTGCTGCTGTTCGGCACGCTGACGTTGTGGCTCGGCTTTCTGAACATCGCTGAAAAGGCCGGAATCGTCGACTGGCTGGGTAAGGTGCTCGCGCCGCTGTTCCATCGTCTGATGCCTGAGGTCCCGCGCGGCCATCCTGCTCTGGGCTTGATCACCCTCAATTTCGCCGCCAACGCACTGGGCCTTGATAACGCTGCCACGCCAATCGGCCTCAAGGCCATGCGCTCGCTGCAGGAACTCAACCCCAGCCAGACCGTAGCGAGCAATGCGCAAATTCTGTTTCTGGTCCTGAATGCCTCGTCGCTGACGCTGCTTCCGGTGACCATCTTCATGTACCGGGCGCAGCAAGGCGCGGTCGATCCGACCATGGTGTTCCTACCGATTCTGCTGGCGACCAGCGCGTCGACGCTGGTGGGCCTGCTATCGGTTGCGGTTATGCAGCGCCTGCGCTTGTGGGATCCAGTGGTGCTGGCCTATCTGGTGCCCGGAGCGCTGTTGCTTGGCGGCTTCATGGCGGTGCTGGCCGGGTTGTCCGCTACGGCGCTTTCCAGCCTTTCGTCCATATTGGGCAACGTCACGCTGTTCGGCATCATCATGGTGTTTCTGGTGATCGGCGCGCTGCGCAAGGTCAAGGTCTACGAAACATTCGTCGAAGGCGCGAAGGAAGGCTTCGATGTGGCGAAGAACTTGCTGCCGTATCTGGTGGCAATGCTGTGCGCGGTGGGCGTCTTGCGCGCATCCGGAGCGCTTGACCTGATTCTGGAAGGGATTCGCCACGGGATTCAGTGGATGGGCCTGGACACGCGCTTCGTCGATGCCCTTCCGACCGCGCTGGTCAAACCGTTTTCAGGCAGCGCAGCGCGTGCCATGTTGATCGAAACCATGAAGACCCAAGGTGTCGACAGCTTCCCGGCGCTGGTGGCCGCGACCATTCAGGGCAGTACCGAAACCACGTTCTATGTGCTCGCCGTGTACTTCGGCGCAGTGGGCATCCAGCGCGCCCGCCATGCCGTCGGCTGCGCGCTGCTTGCGGAACTGGCAGGCGTCATCGCTGCCATTCTGGTGTGCTACTGGTTCTTCGGCTCGGCCGTGTAGTGCCGCTGACCCTGCTCCACAGTCCATTGCAGTACCTGGGCCGCCAGCGAGTCGCTGGCCTGGCCGAACCCCGCCACAACGGCCGCAACCTGCTTGTCACCCACGGGTTGATGCACCTCGAAACGGCGGCTTGCCACGATGCGCTGACGCTCATCGGACAGCCGCGCATCCAGTCGAATCACCACTTCGATGGCCTGCCCGCGGTACTCGCTCTGAAAGGCCTGTAACTCTCCGCCCAGCTCGAAATCCGCCTGCAGGTTGCTGTCATCGGTACTGATCGACAGCACTCGGCCGTCGCGATAAAACGCGTCGGTCAGGCGATTGCGCAGCAACACGGGCGCCGGGTCGCTCCAGCGCGCGCCCTTATAACTGCTGATCACGTCACCCTGCGGGATCACCGCAATACGGGCGCTGTCCAGGGTCTCGCTGGATTTTGGACGCACGACCCGCAGAGACCAGGGCGCAGGCGTCTGCGCTTTGCTGGTGGCTGACGCAGTCGGCAGCCGGTAGACGTCAGACGGCTCCTGTTTGGGCAAAATGGAGCACGCTGCCGTCGACAACAGGGCAGTCACCAGCAGCAGTTGGGTAATTGAGTGACCGGCAAGCCTCATGGCTCAAACTCCTTGTTTTTGTCGCTCCCGAGCAGATACCCGCTGGGGTTGGCATTCAGGCTGCGTGAGATGGTTTTGAGTGACGACAGGGTTTCGCGCAGTTCACGGATCGCCGGACCCAGTTCACCCAGGCCCTGCAGACCGCCGTTGACCGAGTCCTGGTTGTCTTTGAGAAATGCGTTGATGGTCAGGCTGCTCTGTTCCAGCGATTTCATCGCCTGCTGCGCACTGGTAATGGCTTGCTTGCCATCGCTGGTCAGCAGTTGGTTGGCGTTGCGCATCAAGGTCGATGTCTGCTCCAGCGTGGTGCCTGCCTGCTTGCTCAACACCGTCATCTGCTTGAGCGCCTGTCGGATATCGTCACGCTGATCGGAGATGACACCGGTGGTCTGTTCCAGATGCTGCAAGGTCTTGGTCAGCGTCTTCACATTGTCCGACGAAAAAATCTCGTTGGTGTTGTGCAGCAGGGTGTTGATGCCGGTCAGCAGGTCGTTGCTGTCGTTGAGCAAACGCGAAATCGGCGATGGCGACGCGATGATCACCGGCAGGTTGCCGTCTTCGCCCTTCAGAGGCTCGCTTTGTGGCGTGCCGCCGCTGAGCTGAATGATTGAGGTGCCCGTGATGCCGGCGAGCGCGAGTTTGGCAAACGTGTCGCGCTTGATCGGTGTCTCGCCGGCGACGCGAATCTGTGCCAGTACGCGGCGCGGATCCTGAGGGTCCAGACGCAGGTTGACCACGTCACCCACTTTGATGCCGCTGTATTGGACAGGACTGCCTCGTGACAGGCCTGTCACGGCTTCGTTGAACACAACCTGATAATCCTTGAACGCTGTGTCCACGCTGGACTTGGCCAGCCACAGGCCGAACAGCAGCGCGGCAGCGACCACGATCACTGTGAACAGGCCGATCAGGACGTGATGGGCGCGGGTTTCCATCATGAGACCTCGTGTGGGTGAGTGGCCGCTGCATAGGCCGAGCGGCCGCGCGGGCCATGAAAGTATTCGTGAATCCAGTCGTCCTTGTACGCCGACACTTTATCGATGCTGTCGGCCACCAACACCCGTTTTTGCGCCAGGACCGCGACCCGGTCGGTAATGGTGTACAGCGTGTCCAGATCGTGGGTGACCATGAACACGCTCAAGCCCAATGCGTCTCGCAGCGTGAGGATCAACTGATCGAAAGCCCCGGCGCCAATGGGGTCCAGCCCGGCGGTCGGCTCGTCCAGAAACAGGATGTCCGGATCCAGCGCCAGCGCTCGGGCCAGTGCCGCCCGTTTGATCATCCCGCCCGACAGCGATGCCGGATACTTGTGCGCGGCCGACAGCGGCAGGCCGGCCAGCGCCATCTTGATCCCGGCCAGATGCTCGGCTTCTTCGCGGTTCAGCCCTGCGTGCTCGATCAGCGGCAGGGCAACGTTTTCAGTGATGGTCAACGAGGAGAACAACGCGCCCTTCTGAAACAGCACGCCGAAACGTCGTTCAACCTGAGAGCGTTGTTTGTCCGGCAAATTCAGCAAATCCTGACCCAACACGCGGACATTGCCTGCAGCGGGGCGCTGCAACCCGACAATGCTGCGCAACAGCACCGATTTGCCGCTGCCCGAGCCGCCGACAACGGCCAGGATCTCCCCGCGATACAGATCAAGGTCGAGATGCTCGTGCACCACTTGCGGCCCAAACCGATTGCTCAGGCCCCGCACCTGGATGACCGTTTCGCTGGGTTGTACGCACCGTCTGGTCACCAGCCGATCTCCATGAAGAACATTGCGGCCAGTGCATCCAGCACGATGACCACGAAAATCGATTGCACCACGCTCGATGTGGTGTGAGCGCCCACTGACTCGGCACTGCCTTCGACCTTGAAGCCCTCAAGACACCCGATCGCGGCGATGAAGAATGCAAAGATCGGTGCTTTGACGATGCCCACCAGAAAGTGTTGAACGCCGATGTCGGCCTGCATCAGCGAAAGGAACATGGCCGGAGAAATGCCCAGCGAGAGCGCGCAGACCACGCCGCCGCCAACGATGCCGCAGATCATCGCAAGAAACGTCAGCATCGGCAGTGAGATGAGCAGCGCCAGGACGCGAGGCAGGACCAGCATTTCAGTAGGACTCATTCCCAGCGTTTGAAGGGCATCGAGCTCTTCATTGGCTTTCATCGAGCCGATCTGCGCAGTGAACGCGCTGGCCGTGCGGCCTGCCAATAGAATCGCCGTGAGCAGCACGGCAAATTCGCGCAGAAACGAGAAGCCGATCAGGTCGACGGTGAAAATTGTCGCGCCGAATGCTTTCAGCACGGTGGCGCCCAGGAACGCCACGACAGCGCCCACCATGAAAGTCAGCAGTGCCACGATGGGTGCTGCGTCCAGGCCGATCTGTTCGATATGGGCGATGACCGATGTGGTCCGCCAGCGCCGTGGGCGTAGCAGCGTGGTGACCAGGGTTTGCAGGATCAGGCCGATAAAGCCCAGCAACTGCAGGGTGTCCTTCAGGATGACATCGACCGCGCAGCCGATCCGGGCCAGCAGTTGGGTGCCAACGGCCACTTCTGGATCTTTCAGCGGCTGGCAGTAGTCACTCAGCGCGCTCTGGATGGTTTGCATGAGCGCGCGACTGGACTCCGGCAAATTGGGGGCCTGAACTGCCAGCAGACGCAGACGTTGCACTCCCAGCAGCTCGACCAGCAGCGACGCTCCGGCGGTGTCCAGCGCGCCCAGCTGGCTCATGTCTACCTGCGTACTGGGTCCGAAGCCTGCACTGAGCGCGTCTGTCTGATGCTTGAGCGCTCGATAATGGGCAAGCGTCCAGTCTCCGGCAATCCGCAGCTGCGTGGGATCGGTCGAAGTATCCAATAAGACGCTTCCCGAAACCTGAGAAGCGCTGTTAACACGGTGTGTCAGTGGTGTCATGGGAGCGAGCTTAGTTGGTTTTGGCCGGATCAGGCGAGCTCTCAGCTGGCGATTTGTCATCGGTTTTCTGTGTGCCGGAATCCGCCGGGCCGGTGTCATCCGCGCCCGGTTTCAGGCCCGCTGGCGTGATTCTCTTGCGAGTGACTGCAGGCTGGTCTGTGTCGGTCACTTCAAAGCGCAATACCCCGATCATCTGGCCATCCTCGGTCAGCACACGCACCTGCCACTTGCCCAGTACATCAGGGGGAAAGTTCTGTTTGTGGGTCCAGGCCCGATAGCCTTCCTTACGTCCGCCATGAATGTCTAGAGCAATTCGATCGACCTCTTCGCCGTTATGCCGCCAGACATGGTAAATGCGCTCGTCCAGCCCACGCGGCGCGTTGATCGAGGTGTAAGCGTACAGGCCGGCGCTGCGCAGTTGATTGACGCCGATCTCCTGAATGCTCTCGCCCGGCGTCCGGTTCTGGTTGTCGAACCGGGTGCTCACGGCGACTTCGGTCAGCCACAGCGTGGCCGGCGGCACCCACGAGCGCAGCAGCCAGCCGGCTCCACCGATGGCCAGCGTCATCAGCACCAGCCCGATTGCTCGCTTCCAGTTGTTGATCGGGAAACTTGACGCCAGGCTCGGAAAAGACAGCAGCATCGCCGTGATCAGCGAGAGCTTGTAGCTTTCGGCGGTGGTCAGGTGAAGGATGACCGGCAGCGCCGTGAGCAAGGCGGCGAACAGCGTCAGAGTGTGCAACGCCATGAACAGCCAGCGGCGCGGCGCCAGCCATTTGTAGTACAGCGGGTCGGTGATCGACACCAGCCCCGCCGCCGCCAGGATGCCGGTGAACACCAACTGACCGCTGTTCCATGTGGTGGTGACGAAGAAGAACGGCAGAACGAAGAACAGGCTTTCCTGATGAATCATCTGCGTGGCGTAGCGCAGTAAAGGCTGTGGGATCTCGCGTTTGAAAACCCTGGCGATCAATGCGACGGCGCTGTTCTCCACCATCAGCCACAACCAGCTGACCAGCATGATCACCGCAATCCACGTCGCAAGCTTGGCTTGGCGGTCCACCAGAATGAAGCTGCCGATCCCCGAGCAGAAGCCGAAGAATGCAATCACCCCCGGGTAGCGCTTGATGAACTCCAGTACGCGCTGTACGTGGGAATTCTGCATGATGGCGTTCAAGTCCGGCATTTCGGTGTTCACTTTGGCGGTAGGAAAAATCCTTGGCAGGATACCAATGATCACAGTTCACACGTGCACAGAAACCGTTTATGCCGATCGCATCGGCGCGCGATTCCCCTCTATCTGGCACATAGCGGCAGTCATCGCTGCTAGCACCGAGTGTCAGACCAACCCGCCATACGGTTCTGCTGCCGCTGCGCGTCAGATCGCGGGCAAGCGCGCTCCTAAATTGACTGAAGGACCTGGACTCATCTCAGTCCGTCAGAGCGGGCGTCTTTTGTAGACCCGCCAGCGCCAGAAAAGCACGACTGCAATCAGCGCCAGTAACGCCATCCCGATCTCATACAGTTGGTCGTAGCCGATCAACGGCTCTTCAATGCGCAAGTATCCAGGCTGGCTTAGCAGCTGGCGCATTGCACGATTCGCCAGATCCAGACTTACACCGCGGGTACGTTTGGCCGGATCTTCGAAACGGCCGTCGTCGTAGTCGTTCAGGGCGCCCCAGTAGTAATCCGCCAGCGCACTGTTGCCCTGCACCGCCCAGGCCTGCTTGGCAATGGACGCCTGTTGCAGACGAGCGAAGGTCGCCGGGTCCATGCCTTCTTTGCGTAACCGCGCCAGCATCGATCGCACGGCCGCTACCGCAGAGGCGACGTCGTCCCGCGACAGATCAGCATTGAGGCTGAGAAATCCGGTATCCCCGAACGCCTCACGATCGGTCCACGGGCCATACGAATAGCCCTTGTCCAGACGCAACTCGCTGTACAGCGCCCAATCCAGATAGGACTTCACCAGATCCCAGGTTTCATCGTGCTGCTCGCCTAGATCCGGCTCGGTGAAGAACAGATGCAGCTTGGCCCCGTCACCCAGCGCGCCGCGCACCAGCGTGCGTTCGGGTTCAGCCTTTTCGGACATCGTCAGCAACGGAGGATGTTCGGTGGGGTCAACGGCATTCAGCTGGCCGAACGTGCGCTCCAGATAGGCTGGCAGCAATTTATCCAGATCGCCCACGATGATCAGCGTCATGTTGTTGGACGCGTACCAGTTGTCGTGGATGTTTTCGATCTGTTCGACGGTGAGGTGATCCAGCTCAGGCCGCTCCGGGCACTTGAGGCCCAGCTCGACGGCCAGTTGATTGCTGGCGCTGTGGCCCAGGTCACGTTTATCCAGCCAGCGCTGCAGATGTGAATAGTGGCCGCCGTCCTCGCGCTCGACGATCCGCTTGGCGGTATCCACGTTGGCCTGATTCACCTGCGTGTGGGTCAGCACGTTGAGCAGCAGGTCCAGCACCTTGCGCTGATTCTGCGCCGGCGCTTCGATCACGAATGTGGTGTCGGTGTTGCTGGTAAACGCATTCCACTCCCCGCCCAGGGCCTGCATCTGCTGCTCAAGCCCGCCCTCGCCGCTGCTGTCGATGCCGCTGAACAACACGTGCTCAAGCAGGTGCGGCAATTCTTTGTCTTCACATTTGAAATCATCGAAGCCGACGCCTACGACAAGGCGGATAGACACGTGGCCTTTTTCAGCGGGCTTGAGCAGTAACTGCAAACCGTTGGGCAATACGTAGCCTTCCACCTGGAAGCGGTCGATGGCCATAGAGGTGAGGGATGTCAGACACAAACAAATGAACAGCAGGCAACGCATAAAAACGGGCTTCCTTGCGGGCCGGTATGTGTAACAGACTTCGGTCTGGCCCCTGCGTTCACCTCGATTATTCGGGCTGGCTCTCACTGGAGAGTGCGCCGGTGTCACTCGTTTCCAGCACGGCGTAGGCGCTGCTGCAGAACAGCGAGTTAAGCCGCTTCATGTCGGCGATCAGCTCAAGGTGCAAGGAACTGGTCTCGATACTCTGCACGATTTTACGTTGCAGTCTGCTGACATGGGCGTGCGCCAGACGCCGTTCCTGTGCCCGGAAACGACGTTTCTCCCGCAATAGCTGGCGAGCGCTTTCCGGATCTCCGCTGAGAAAGACCGACAGGCCCAGGCGGAGGTTGGCGATCAGTTGCTCATGCAGGCCGGAAAGTTCTTCCAGACCCACGTCGGAAAACGACCTGCGCTGGGCGGTTTTCTGCTGTTGAACCTTGCGCAACATGCGTTCGATCAGACCGCTGGCGAGTTCGAGGTTGATTGAAAGCTCGATGATTTCTGCCCAGCGGCGGTTGTCCTGATCGCTCAGATCCTCGCGCGGCATCTGTGCCAGATACAACTTGATCGCGTTGTAGAGCACTTCGATATCGTCGTTCAGCCGGCGCACTTCCTGTGTCACGGCCGTCTGGTTGCCTCGCAACACTTCCTGCATGGCGTTGAGCATGCTGTCGAGCAGATCGCCCATGCGCAACGTCTCGCGAACGGCATTGGCCAGCGCCAGACTGGGTGTCGAGAGTGCCGTCAGGTCCAGATGGCGTGGCTTGGTCTGACCGTTGACCTCAGCCTGTTGCGGCAGAAGCGAGGCGCACAGGCGACCCATCGGTCCTACCGTCGGCAGCATGATCAGGCACCGCAGCGAGTTGTAGATCACGTGGAAGCTGATCACCAGACTCGACGGGCTGACGTTCAGCGAGTCCATCCAGTGCACGAGCGGCGTCAGGACCGGAACGATCAGCAGCAACCCGATCAGCTTGTACAATAAGCTGCCCAGTGCCACTTGGCGGCCGGCGACGTTCTGCATGCTGGTGCTGAGAAATGCCAGCAGCCCGCTGCCGATGTTGGCGCCAATGACCAGGCCGATCGCTACCGGCAGGCTGATGATTTCGGCGCCGGCCAGTGTTGCCGTCAGCAACACCGCAGCCAGGCTGGAGTAGGAAATCAGCGCGAACATCGCGCCGACCAGGGCATCGAGCAGCAGATCACCGGTGAGAGAAGCGAACAGTACCTTCACGCCGGCGGCCTGAGTGATCGGCGCCGCAGCGGTCACGATCAACTGCAAGGCGAGGATGATCAGGCCCAGACCGATGCCAACGCGACCCAGCTGGCCGATGCGAGTCTGCTTGCGCGAGAGAAAGAACACCACGCCAAGGAAAATCAGCAGCGGCGAGAGCCACGACAGGTCGAACGTCAGTATGCGAGACATGACGGCGGTACCGACGTCGGCGCCGAGCATGATGGCCAACGCCGGCGTGAGCCCCATCAGGCCCTGACCCACAAACGAGGTCACCAACATGGCAGTGGCGTTGCTGCTCTGAACCAGAGCTGTCACGAGAATCCCGGCGATGAACGCCAACGGACGTTTCGACATGTTCTGGCTGAGCACGCGTCTCAATTGTGAGCCGTAGACGCGCAGGATGCCGGTACGAACGATGTGCGTGCCCCAGATCAACAGCGCGACGGCGGAAAGCAAATCGAGCAGGGTCAGCATACGGAAAGCCCCCTGTTGTTGCCCAACGGGCAGAAGATTAAAAGTGCAGCATGTAGCGAGCGAAGGCGCCTGAACGGCTTGATTTTCAGCGCGCTCGACTAAAGCTTTAGTCGGCCTGAGGCCTTATTGCCAGCATGGCACAGACGATTATTTCTTGAAACAAATCTGTAACAAATCAAACGGTTCGAATCGCCCCAGCCGCGGCGATGACGAGACTGTGAGCCCGAGCTCGCTTCTCTCCAAGGCATGCCGCTCAATAAAAAACGGGGCATCCAATGCCCCGTTCTATCACCGCCACACGCACTGGGTGTTATTGACCCGGAACGTCCTTGCGAAGTTTCACAGGGTCCTTCATCGCCTTTTTCTTTGCCATCGCCATGCGCATCTTGATGTTGATGGCCTCTACCGCCAGCGAGAACGCCATGGCGAAGTAAACGTAGCCTTTTGGCACGTGCACATCGAACGACTCGGCGATCAGCACCGTACCCACCACGATCAGGAACGAGAGCGCGAGCATCTTGAGCGACGGGTGTTTGTCGATGAAGTCGCTGATGACGCCGGAGCACAGCATCATGATCAGCACCGCGACGATGATCGCTGCGACCATGACAGGGACATGGGAGACCATGCCGACTGCGGTGATGACGGAGTCCAGCGAGAACACGATATCGATGATGGCAATCTGAATGATGGTGTACAGGAACAGACCGCCCTTGCCTTTCGGCTCGTCGAGCTCCTCTTCTTCACCTTCCATGCCGTGGTAGATCTCCTGAGAGCTTTTCCACAACAGAAACAGACCGCCGAAGAACAGGATCAGGTCGCGGCCGGAAATGCCCTGGCCGAAGACTTCGAACAGATCATCGGTCAGGCGCATGACCCACGTGATGGACAGCAACAGCAGGATGCGCGTGATCATCGCCAGGGCCAGGCCGAAAATGCGCGTGCGAGGCTGCATGGCCTTCGGCATGCGGCTGACCAGGATCGAGATCATGATGATGTTATCGATGCCCAGCACGATTTCCAGGGCAGTCAGCGTGAAGAAAGCAACCCAGATCTCAGGGTTGGTCAGCCATTCCATTACGTTTTCCTTTGGGCTTGTATGACCCTCGCCAGCCTGTGCCGGCGAGGGCGTTCATTTGCATTTATAGACTGCTGTAGGCAGGGAAAATCCCCATCAGCAGTGCACCGATCATGATGCACACGCACACCAGCACCGCCCACTTGAGGGTGAAGCGCTGATGATCACCGAACTCGATGCCGGCAAGCGCCACCAACAGATAGGTCGACGGCACCAGTGGGCTCAGCAAGTGGACGGGCTGACCGACGATCGAGGCACGCGCCATTTCCACCGGACTGATGCCGTAATGCGCAGCAGCCTCCGAAAGCACCGGCAGGACGCCATAGTAAAACGCATCGTTGGACATGAAAAAGGTGAACGGCATGCTGACGATCGCCGTAATGACGGCCAGATACGGCCCCATCGAGTCGGGAATGACCGCAAGCAGGCTTTTCGACATCGCGTCGACCATCCCGGTGCCCGACAGGATACCCGTGAAGATACCGGCTGCGAAAATAAGCCCGACCACTGCCAGCACGCTACCGGCGTGAGCGGCAACGCGATCTTTCTGCGCTTGCAGGCAGGGATAGTTGACGATCATCGCGATACTGAACGCGATCATGAACAGCACCGGCAGCGGCAGCAGGCCCATGATCAACGCCACCATCAGCGCCAGAGTCAGCGCTGCGTTGAACCAGATCAGCTTCGGACGGCGGGCGTCCGGGAACTGCGAAACGCTGATCTCGCTGTGGTCGACCTCGTCACCCGGCAGATGCAGCTCGCCCAGACGCGCGCGCTCGCGTTTGCCGTAAAAATAGGCAATCACCAGGATCGCCACGACGCCCGCCAGCATGGCCGGGATCATCGGCACGAAAATGTCCGACGGGTCGACGTGCAGGGCGCTGGCAGCACGGGCGGTCGGGCCGCCCCACGGCGTCATGTTCATTACACCACCGGCCAGAATGATCAGCCCGGCCATGATTCGCGGGCTCATGCCCAGGCGGCTGTACAGCGGCAGCATCGCGGCGACGCAGATCATGTAGGTGGTGGCGCCATCGCCATCCAGTGACACGACCAGCGCCAGCACTGCCGTGCCGACAGAAACCTTGACCGGGTCGCCCTTCACCAGCTTGAGGATTTTGCGCACGGCCGGGTCGAACAGGCCGGAGTCGATCATCAAGGCGAAGTACAGAATGGCGAACATCAGCATCACGCCGGTCGGCGCAAGCTTGGTGATGCCCGAGAGCATCATGGGGCCGATGTCCGAGGCAAAGCCGCCGAACAGGGCAAAGACGATTGGAACAATGATCAGCGCGATTAACGCCGACAGGCGCTTGCTCATGATCAGGTACATGAAGGCGACGACCATGGCGAAGCCGAGGAAGGTCAACATAGCAATACTCCAGCGTTACGCGACGTGAAAAAGACGAGACGAGGTCATCAGCTCAGAACGAGCGGCGCGTGGAGTCGGGGGGCGAGCGAGGGGTACATCGCAGTGCAAGCAAGCATCAGAATCACCTAATTGTTGTTGTAGATGGGCCGGCGAACGTCAAAAGACGTCCGTTCTGGCTACCGGTCTTCCGCCGGCGATGACGGGATGCTAAAGGGGTAAGCTTTCAGCCAGCTTTCGCGGGTGATATGTCGCACGCTGGACAAAAAATGAAGCGATTGGCTTGAGCGGCAGTCACATCTTGAACCAAGTCGGGAGATCATCCATGAATGAGATGCACACGGGCGGCTGCCATTGCGGCAATTTGCGTTATCAGTTCGATGCGCCGCTGTCGGATATTGCCCACTGTCACTGCTCGATCTGCCGACGCACCTCCGGCGGCATCGTCGTGACCTGGATCAGCGTCCCGCTGGACGCGTTCAAGTGGTTGGCAGGCAGCCCTGCGGCTTACGATTCCGGACCGACGTGTGTGCGATATTTCTGCAATAACTGTGGCGCGCAGGTCGCCCTGTTCAGCCGCAACAGCCCGCAGACCATGGACGTCACCATCGGCACGCTCGATCATCCGGAGCTGGCGCCGGCTGCCCGGCATATCTGGACTGACAACCGCCTGCCTTGGCTGCATCTGGATGAGCACTTGCCGGGCGAGCCGGGAGAGAGGCTATAAGCGGCGGCATATCGCTGTGGATTAGCTAACGGAGAGGTTGCGGTTTTTCCGATCGTCGTTACGCTCGCCATTGGCCTCAAGCTGTCACGGCAACTCCAGTCCGCCCGCAGCTTTGTGTAGCGCGCGCAGATGTTCGCCCACCTGCTTGAGGTTTTCATCGGTGGCGGCGATCTCAGCGGCGCGATCAGGCTCCAGCAGCGCTCGCACTTCCGTGTCCAGGTCGCCGGTCAGCCGCTGCAGCTGCTTTTGCCGCTGGGTGCTTTCTTCTTCCAGCCGTTGCCACTCGCCTTGTTGCGGAAGGCCATAACCGCCGCTGCCCAGCAATTCTGCCGGGCGACTCAAGAAGCCGCTGTTTGCCAGAATGTCCTGCAACGTGCCAGTGGCTTTGGAGACGCCGTTGTCCTTTTTCTCCACTGCGCTCAGATAACGCTGCTTCACCTCATCCTGCGCGAGCAAGAGCTGGCGACGCTGAGCCGCCTGTTCCAGCAGCAGCATTGCGGCGCTGGTGCGCAGGTCGGCCTTGGCAAAGTAAGGCTGGCGCTCTTTGGCAGGCAACGTCAGCCAGTCCTCGACGGTGGTTTGCTTGACGTCCGTGGTTTTGCGCAGCACATCGAACATCGCCTGATAGCGGTCGCGATACGAGTCGAACCGGTACCCCAGGCGCAGGGCTTTCTTCTGATCGTCCAGCACACTGGTGTCGGCCAGCCCTCGCCCTTTCAACACTTCCAACAAGCCGTTAGGCATGATGCTGTCCAGGCCGATCAGACGTGGATCGTTCGTACCGCTGCGCAGTAACTTCAGATTCTCTACCGCGCAATTGTTCGACAGGAACCAGTAATTGCCGTCGTACGCCCAGTGCATTTCAGCGGCGTGTTGCACCAGCCCGTCTATTTCTTCGCGAGACAGCTTGAGTGGCACTGACGCCAGGCTGCGCAGCTCGGTCTTGGTGTATTCGTCGATGACCTGACCCAGCGGCAGCACGAAGAGCCGTGAAGGATAGGCGCCCGTCAGACCACTCCAGCTGGACAGCTGCAGGTCATTGACGAAGGCGCGATAGGACAACACCAGATGCTGATCAAGATCGAGCCGGCAATCCGGGCCACGTGGTCGGCCGGGTTTGCAGATCACCAGACGCAGCATGCTGTGACCCCAGCGACTCACCAGGTTCTGATTGGCTTCGGCCAGCAGATAGTCCACTTCATAGACGCGCTCGGGGTCGAGCTTGCCGAGCGGCTCGCGGGCAAAATCGTTGCCGGCATTCAAATACGGGTAAGACGTGGGGCAGTCATCCTTCGCAGCAGGCGCCCAGTCAAACTGCTTTTTGTAGTAGTCATACAGTGCCGGACGGCGGCAGGCGTACGCGGGATCGAGCAGAAAGTACTCCATGTTCACCGCCACGAATTCCAGCGGACTGCTGATTTCGTAGATATCCGGGCTCCGAGCGACCTGGCCGTTGCGCTCTTCGCGATCCCCTCGCCGCCCGACGTACTGTGGCCAGCCGGCCAGATCCAACAGTCGCGGATCGTCGCTGAGCGTGAAGCGCCGTTCGGTCTGTCCTCGACAACTGTCACGCAGACCGATCTTACCGACGCTGTTGCCCTGCCGCGCGCACGCAATGATCAGCTTGCGGTCCTCGGGCGACCAGAGCTGGGCGTGATCATAAATGTGGGTCAGTTCATGCAGAACCGTGGCGAGCATTTCTTCGCGCACGGTGCCGTGGGGGCGATTGGTTCGGGTGGTGGCAGCGCTGCCGTCGGTCAGCCCCGACAGCAGACGCTGATTGAGGTCCAGCCGATACGGGCCGTCTGCACGTCCATAGGCATTGGACGGCATGTCGTCGGTCCAGTGGACCTCAACCTTGCGATCCAGTTTGCTGACGAACATCGGCGGCAAAGCGGCCATTGCTTCATCCAGCAGCGCCTGGCTGGCTTTCTGTTGTGCAGCATCAAGCCCGTCGGTGTGCAGCGACAGGCTCAGGTCGGCGAAGGCGCTCGTGCAGATCAGCGAGAGTGCCGACGCCAGCAGCCAGGCGGCAACGCGCCTCACAATGCGAGAATGGCTTCAGCGAGGTCCTGATCACTTGCATTGCGGGCTTCTGGCAGACGCTCGCGCAGCGTCGCGAATGCGGCGTCCAGTCGGGCAGCGTGAATGTTGCCATTGCTGGCCACATAGCTGGCGGCATCGTCCTGGGCTTCGATCACCATTTTCCAGTTACGCACCGACGACGTGGTGTCCGAGGTGAAGTCGACGCTGCGGCCAAGCGCGCGGACAACGATGTTACTGGTGGCTTTGAGGGTTTGCGCGTGCGCGACATCGGTCAGCAACAGCAGGCCGAGGGCGGCGGCGATCAACGGGGTACGCATGGAACGGCTCCAGAATACAGAAGGTGCAAAAAGTGACTATTGGACGAGGATTGCCTGCGCCAGTTCAAGGTCGCTGGCATGAAGTTTTGGCTGGGCCTGGCGCAGATACATCAACGCCGATTCCAGCTGTGCTCCTCGCAGTTGGCCTTCACTGGCAATGAACGCTGCTGCATCGTCCTGGGCGGCAAGTATCAGTTTGTTATCGAAAGGCCCGGTCGTCACCTGGCTGGTGGCGTACCCGCTTTTGATCAGGCTTTGTGTGGTTGTGTCGAATGCTTGAGCCTGGCTGGTACACATCAGGCTGGCAGTCATCGCAATCAACAGGCGAGACAATGAACGCATGAGTCTTCGGTATCGGCAAAACAAGTCGCAAGGCTAGCGCAACACCCGGGCCAGAGCTAGTGCGAACGCTCGGGTGTGCTGGTTCGAAGCTGTCGCGATGCTGAATCAGATAGCAAGAATTGCCTGAGCCAGCTGTGCGTCGGACGCCTGCAAGCCGGGTGCGATTTCACGAATGTGCTGGAACGCGCCTTCAAGCTTCACGCCGCGGATTTCGCCCTGACTGGCCACGAAGCTGGCCGCGTCATCACGGGCAGCCAGCACAATCTTGTCATCGTGAAAGGAGGAGGAGATCTTGGAGGTTGCATTGGACGATGCATCCAACGCGCGAACGATGGTGTCAGTCGTCACGACGAAGCTGGAAGCCTGAACGCCGGTAGCCGCGATGGCGAGAACTGCAGCACTCAAAAGATGAAGGCGGGACATACGTAGACTCCAGTAAACAGATTCGATGACCGCATGAGCAAGCCTGCGCAGGCGGCGGTTAAGAAGGTGGTGCAAGACTAGCGTAACGCGCGGAGGCGGAATAGCAGGGCGAAATGCCACATGCCGTCACAGTGCAATACGGAATTGATGGACCGCACGCCAGTGAAATTGTACGGGTCTATTGAACGGATAGTTCAACTGTATGGGTTATCGCTTCAACATCGCAGCACTGGATGAAAGAACCCCTGTAAATGACAAAACCCGCCGCAGTTGCCTGCGACGGGTCTTGTTTGAACAATTCGGGTTGCTGGTGAGAGGCTCGAGGCCTGGGACCAGCAGACGCTTGCTTAGCGCCAGAACGGCTTGCTCAGCTCTTCGTAACGCTGGGATTCGCTGATACCGGCGTCGGCCAGCAGACGAGCATCCAGACGGGCCAGTTGATGGCGGCTGGACAGGCGACGCTGCCAGAGCATCAGGTTGGCGAACATGCGCAGCGGCAACGAGGCTTGAGCGGTTTTTGCGGTGTCTTCGTAGAACAGTTCGGAACTTACGGTGCGTTCCATGGTGCTTCTTCCTTCCGCTTGTGGCGGGATTAGATAGTGGCTTGATTGGTGACAATCTTCCTCTCGTTGCCTCTCTCCCTCCAGACACAGTTCACTCGTATTGTGCTGCTCCAGTTAACTGTGATCAGGCACTGTTTTGTTCGGATTTGGGGCAACTGTACAGGTGCGCACAATATTGGTGCGTTTTCTGCGCGCTAATGGTGAAAAGAGAGATTTTTGAGGGGAAAATGACCGGTACAGCAGAACAGTTTTCGAATTATTTGCGTTCAGTTCGTGGAAGGTGGCGACGAAAGGTCGTCGTCACCTCCAAACTGTTTTCTCACACGGCCAGCATGCGACCGGTTTCTTCGAGGTTCAGGTGCCAACTGAGTGCATCACGCAGTACGTGCGGCGTGTGGCCGCCGATTGCACAGGCTTTACGGAAATAGTCGTTCAACGCCTCGCGATACGCGGGGTGTACGCAGTTGTCGATGATCACTCGCGCTCGCTCGCGGGGCGCCAGACCGCGCAGGTCTGCCAGTCCAATCTCCGTCACCAGAATGTCCACATCGTGCTCGGTGTGATCCACATGGCTGACCATCGGAACCACGCTTGAAATCACGCCGCCTTTGGCAATGGACTTGGTGACAAAAATGGCAAGGTGGGCATTGCGCGCGAAGTCGCCCGAGCCGCCGATCCCGTTCATCATCCGGGTGCCACCCACGTGCGTGGAGTTGACGTTGCCGTACAGGTCGAACTCCAGGGCAGTGTTGATGCCGATGATGCCCAGGCGACGCACGACTTCAGGGTGGTTGGAAATCTCCTGAGGGCGGAGCAACAGTTTCGATCTGTACTGCTCAAGATTGTTGTAGACCGCGTCATGCTTGCGTTCGGACAGGGTCATGGAGCAGCCCGAAGCGAAGTCGAGCTTGCCCGCTTCGAACAGATCGAATGTGGAGTCCTGCAGCACTTCGGAGTACATCGCCATGCCATGGAACGGCGAGTCGATCAGGCCGGTCATGACTGCGTTGGCGATGGTGCCCACGCCTGCCTGCAGCGGCATCAGCTGGTTGGTCAGGCGATTCTGACGCACCTCGTTCTTGAAGAATTCGACCAGATGTCCGGCGATGGCCTGGGTATCGCTGTCGGCGGGCAGTACAGTTGAAGGTGAGTCAGTCTGGTCGCTGAAAACGATTCCGACGATCTTCGCAGGGTCGATCTTCACGGCCTGGCTGCCAATGCGGCTATCGGCTTTGAGTACGGGAATTGGCAGCCGAGTCGGCCGGTACGTCGGGATATAAATGTCATGGAGTCCTTCGAGCTCCAGCGGCTGAGCGATGTTGATCTCGACGATCACCTTTTCGGCCAGGATGGCGAAGCTCGCCGAGTTGCCGACCGAGGTGCTGAGCACCAGGTGGCCTTCCTCGGTGATCGCCACGCACTCGATGACCGCGATGTCGACCGCTTTGATCTGGCGATTACGCAGTTGCTCAACGGTGTCGGACAGATGCTGGTCGATGAACATGACCGTGCCGTCGTTGATAGCCTTGCGCAGCGTATTGTCTACCTGAAACGGCATGCGACGGGACAGCACACCCGCTTCAGTGAGTTGTTTGTCCAGGTCATTGCCCAGGCTGGCGCCGGTCATCAGGCTGATTTTCAGCGGCGACGCCTTGGCTCGTTCGGCGAGCGCTTTGGGCACAGCCTTGGCTTCACCTGCGCGGGTAAAGCCACTCATACCGACGGTCATGCCGTCCTTGATCAGGGAAGCGGCATCGGCCGCGCTCATTACCTTGCTGAGCAGCGAAGGCAGACGGATACGTTCACGGTGCATGATGTTCTTATCTCGGGACGAGGATGCGAGTGAGCAGTCTAGAGAGTTGGTGTTTTTTCGTCCCGCTACCAAGGTCGCATTCGAGGCCTCTAATTAGCGGGTTTCAGAGCAAAACACTTTTACGCGAGATGTAAAAAACCCCCTGCGCCAGAACGCGCCGGGGGTTCTCTGTGGAGCGGGCCAGAGCGTTTACTCGACGGCTTTGACCATGTCTTCGATGACCTTCTTGGCGTCGCCGAAGACCATCATGGTTTTGTCGAGGTAGAACAGCTCGTTGTCCAGGCCTGCATAGCCGCTGGCCATGGAGCGCTTGTTGACGATGATCGTCTTGGCCTTGAAGGCTTCCAGGATCGGCATGCCCGCGATAGGCGACTTCGGATCGTTTTTCGCAGCGGGGTTAACCACGTCGTTGGCGCCCAGCACCAGCACCACGTCGGCCTGGCCAAACTCGGAGTTGATGTCTTCCATTTCAAAGACCTGATCGTAAGGCACCTCGGCCTCGGCGAGCAGAACGTTCATGTGGCCCGGCATGCGACCTGCGACGGGGTGAATCGCGTATTTCACGGTCACGCCAGCATGGGTCAGCTTCTCGGTCAGCTCTTTGAGCGCGTGTTGAGCGCGCGCTACCGCAAGACCGTAGCCAGGAACGATGATCACCGTGTCGGCATTGGTCAGCAGGAAGGTCGCGTCATCAGCCGACCCGGATTTCACCGGGCGTGCTTCTTTCGCGCCGTCCGCGGCACCGGCATCTGCCGCTGCGCCAAAGCCGCCGCCGATCACGTTGAAGAACGAACGGTTCATCGCCTTGCACATGATGTACGACAGAATTGCGCCAGACGAACCCACCAGCGAGCCTGCGATGATCAGCATCGAGTTGTTCAGCGAAAAGCCGATACCCGCCGCTGCCCAGCCCGAGTAGCTGTTGAGCATCGACACGACCACAGGCATGTCCGCGCCCCCGATCGGGATGATCAGCAGCACGCCAATCACGAATGCCAGGATCAGCATGACGCTGAACGCAAACAGGCTGCCGGTGAACATGAAGGTCAGGCCGAAGAACAGCGTGGCCAGACCGAGAATCAGGTTCAGCTTGTGCTGTCCCGCGAACTGTACCGGTGCTCCCTGAAACAGGCGGAACTTGTATTTGCCCGACAGTTTGCCGAAGGCAATGACAGAACCGGAGAACGTGATCGCACCAATGGCCGCGCCGAGGAAAAGCTCCAGGCGGTTGCCGGTAGGAATCGAGTCGCCCAGGTGCTGAACGATACCCAGCGACTGAGGCTCGACCACGGCCGCGATGGCAATGAACACCGCCGCCAGACCGATCATGCTGTGCATGAAGGCGACCAACTCCGGCATCTTGGTCATCTCGACGCGCTTGGCCATGATCGAACCGGCCGTGCCACCGACGAGCAGACCCACGATGATGTAACCGATGCCTGCGCTGGCGCCGTCGGTGGATAACGCAGCCAGTTTGAACACCAGGCCAATCGTCGTCAGCACGGCCAGGCCCATGCCGAGCATGCCGAACAGGTTGCCGCGACGCGAAGTGGTCGGGTGCGAAAGGCCTTTGAGCGCCTGAATGAAGCAGATCGCCGAAACGAGGTACAACAGGGTGACGAGGTTCATGCTCATTACTTCGATACCTCGTCTTTCGTTTTAGGCGCTTTCTTCTTGAACATTTCCAGCATGCGGCGGGTGACCAGAAAGCCACCGAACACGTTAACGGCCGCCAGTGCGACCGCCAGGGTGCCCATGGTTTTGCCCAGCGGGGTGACGGTCAGCGCGGCAGCGAGCATGGCGCCGACGATGACGATCGCCGAAATGGCGTTGGTCACGGCCATCAGCGGGGTGTGCAGCGCAGGGGTGACGTTCCAGACCACGTGGTAGCCGACATAGATCGCCAGCACGAAGATGATCAAGTTGTAGACGCCATGAGAGATCAGCATGTCTTCCATTGTTTTTATCCTCAGCCGTTCTTGCGGACGATCTGGCCATCGCGGCACATCAGGCACGCGGCAATAATGTCGTCTTCGAGGTTGATCTCGAACTGTCCTTCCTTGGTGAAAACCAGCTTCAGGAAGTCCAGCAGGTTACGTGCATAAAGAGCAGACGCGTCTGCCGCGACCAGCGCTGGCAGGTTGGTGTGCCCCACGATCGTGACGCCGTGCTCGATCACCACCTGGTCAGCGACGGTCAGCGGGCAGTTGCCGCCTTGGGCTGCAGCAAGGTCGATGACCACCGAGCCCGGTTTCATCTGCGACACGGTTTCTGCGCTCAGCAAGACCGGCGCCTTGCGGCCCGGGATGAGCGCGGTGGTGATCACGATGTCCGCCTGCTTGGCGCGCTCGTGAACAGCCACGGCCTGGCGCTGCATCCAGCTGGCAGGCATCGGGCGCGCGTAGCCGCCGACACCGACCGCTGCTTCCCGCTCTTCATCCGTCTCGTAAGGCACATCGACGAACTTGGCCCCCAGCGATTCGATCTGCTCCTTCACTGCTGGACGCACATCGGACGCCTCGATCACCGCACCAAGACGCTTGGCAGTCGCAATCGCCTGCAAGCCAGCAACGCCCGCGCCCAGGATCAGCACGCGAGCAGCCTTTACCGTTCCGGCGGCGGTCATCAGCATCGGCATGAAGCGCGGATAGTGATGCGCGGCCAGCAGCACCGATTTGTAGCCGGCAATGTTGGCTTGCGAAGACAGGACGTCCAGGCTTTGCGCGCGCGAGGTGCGCGGTGCAGCCTCTAGGGCGAACGCAGTAATGCCGCGCTCGGCCATCTTCGCGATGATCTCGTTGTTGAAGGGGTTAAGCATCCCGATGACGACAGTGCCGGGCTTGATCAGCGCCAGTTCACTGTCGCTGGGTGCGACGACCTTGAGGATCAACTCGGCGCCGAAGGCATCATTAGCGCTGCCAGTCGATGCGCCTGCCGCTTCATAAGCGCTGTCCGTCACGCTCGCAGTAATGCCTGCGCCTGACTGGACAGTGACCTTATGACCCTGGCCAACGAGCTTCTTGATGGTTTCCGGAGTTGCAGCAACCCGAGTTTCACCGGACTGGGTTTCTAGAGGGACTCCAATGTGCACGTCAAATCTCCTGCGTGATCTTTTTATCTTTTAAAAATAGGCCAGCGCGCTGCGGATGGCGCGTCTGGGGCAGCGATCACCACGTCCCCGCCAGACAAGACGGGGGCGCGGCATTTTGCAGGGGGAAATGTGGGGCTTCAAGGAATTCTGTAACGCGACGTGTATTTAACTACAAGTCACCCTGTGACCGTTTGACGCAACAAATCGCTACAGGCCAGTGAAATAAAGGCGTTTAGCGACTTCAGACGCGCTCGAAGTTTTTTTTGTATTGATGAAAAGAATGGCTGTAAATAACGCTGAAAGCCACGTGCCATAACGCGTACAGCCCGTTTTGTATTCACAACGGAAGTGTTTCTAAAATGCGACATTGGCAGATATATGTAGTCTTTGAGTCGGGCTGACTACAGGGTCAGAAAATATCGAAATCAGCTCCTGATCAAGGCAAGGCGTAGGTTTCAGCCTGATACACAAGCCAATCGCGGAAGGCCTTTAATGACGCCGATTCGACTTTTCGCTCCGGAATCATTAGGTAGTAGGCTTTTACGCTCGCTAGCGCGTGGGCATTAGCGATCACCAAGCGCTTTTCTGCCAGCTCCCGCTGGATCAGAAAAGGTGGGATCAGCGCGACGCCCATTTCATGCATGGCCGCCTGTGCGAGCATGGAGAATAGTTCGTATCGCGGCCCTGTCATGTCTCGCGCGACGTTCAGGTCCATCGAGTTAAACCATTGCCGCCACGCGTAGGGACGCGTCGTCTGCTGCAACAACGGCATATCGGCAAGTTCGCGAGCGCTGAGCTGTGCCTTGTGGCCAAGTAATTCAGGACTACACACCGGCATCGGGTTTTCACTCATCAGCCGATGCGATTCCGTACCTGACCAGTCGGCATCTCCGAAGTAGATAGCTGCGTCGAACTCAGTGTCGGCAAACAGAAAAGGCCTGGTGCGATTGGTCAGGTTGATCGTCACGTCTGGATTTTTCTGTTGGAAATCCTTCAGCCTCGGAAGCAGCCATTGCGTACCGAAGGTCGGCACGACTGCCAGTTCGATGACATTCGCACCCTGATGCCCCATCACCGATAACGTGTCGCGCTCCACCGCGTCGAGCTGCGTGGCGACGCGTCGGCTGTAGGAAAGGCCCGCCTCTGTCAACTTGACCCCTCTGCGCGATCGTCGGAACAGCTCCACGTTAAGGAATTCTTCCAGGCTGCCTATCTGTCGGCAAATGGCGCTTTGGGTGAGGGAAAGTTCGTCAGCGGCCTTGGTGAAGCTTTCGTGGCGGGCGGCTGCTTCAAAGCTGATGAGAGCGGCGGTGGATGGGATTCTGCGGCGCATGTACGTCTACCTCACTCATCAGGACCGTAAATGGCCATTTAAATTGTTTCGGAGTGAGAAATTAGCACAACACTGTTCGAAATCGTCGTTTGCCGTCTACCGAGTCCAGGCCTAGGATCAATTCACGACTTTTCCGGCATCGTCCGGAAGCATCACTCAGCGAGGAGAACGTCATGGGCGGCAAGGCAAGCTTCAACTGGATTGATCCGCTGTTGCTGGATCAGCAGCTCACCGAAGAAGAGCGCATGGTTCGTGACAGCGCCGAGCAATTCGCCCAGGACAAGCTGGCCCCTCGCGTCCTCGAAGCGTTTCGTCACGAACAGACCGATCCGGCGATCTTTCGCGAGATGGGCGAGGTTGGTCTGTTGGGTGCGACCATCCCCGAGCAATATGGCGGCAGCGGCCTGAACTACGTCTGTTATGGCTTGATCGCGCGGGAGGTCGAGCGCATCGATTCCGGCTACAGGTCGATGATGAGCGTGCAATCCTCGCTGGTCATGGTGCCGATCAATGAGTTTGGCACTGAGGCTCAGAAGCAAAAGTATCTGCCGAAGCTGGCGTCCGGCGAATGGATCGGGTGCTTTGGCTTGACCGAGCCCAACCACGGCTCGGACCCGGGCGCGATGATCACCCGTGCCAAGACTGTCGAAGGCGGTTACCGCTTGACCGGTAGCAAGATGTGGATCACCAACAGCCCGATCGCTGACGTGTTCGTGGTGTGGGCCAAGGATGATGCTGGCGACATCCGTGGCTTCGTTCTCGAAAAGGGCTGGCAAGGCCTCAGCGCTCCGGCTATCCATGGCAAAGTCGGCCTGCGTGCGTCCATCACCGGCGAGATCGTCATGGATAACGTGTTCGTCCCAGAAGAAAACATCTTCCCCGTCGTGCGAGGTCTGAAAGGCCCGTTCACCTGTCTGAACTCCGCACGTTACGGCATTTCGTGGGGTGCGCTGGGCGCTGCTGAGTTCTGCTGGCACACCGCCCGCCAGTACACGTTGGATCGCCAGCAGTTCGGTCGTCCATTGGCAGCCAATCAGCTGATCCAGAAAAAGCTCGCTGACATGCAGACTGAGATCACACTGGCGCTGCAGGGTTGTCTGCGTCTGGGGCGCATGAAGGATGAAGGCACTGCTGCAGTCGAAATCACTTCGATCATGAAGCGCAATTCGTGTGGCAAGTCTCTGGATATCGCGCGTATGGCTCGCGACATGCTGGGCGGAAACGGTATTTCAGATGAGTTCGGCATCGCACGTCATTTGGTCAATCTTGAGGTGGTGAACACGTACGAAGGTACGCATGATGTTCACGCGCTGATTCTTGGCCGTGCGCAGACCGGCATTCAGGCCTTCTATTAAGGAGACCAGCCATGGGCGCGCTATCGCATTTGCGTGTACTGGATCTGTCCCGCGTGTTGGCCGGGCCATGGGCAGGGCAGATCCTCGCGGACCTCGGCGCTGAAGTCATCAAGATCGAGCGCCCCGGTAACGGGGACGATACGCGTGCCTGGGGGCCGCCTTTCCTGAAGGGTCCTCGCGGCGAGAACACCTCTGAGGCTGCTTATTACCTTTCTGCCAATAGGAACAAGCACTCTGTCACGGTCGACTTCACCCGTCCTGAGGGTCAGAAACTGGTGCGCGAGCTCGCAGCAAGGTCTGACATCGTCATCGAGAACTTCAAGGTCGGTGGGCTCAAGGCATACGGCCTGGATTACGCGTCGTTGCAGGCGCAGAACCCGAGGCTTATCTATTGCTCAATCACCGGCTTCGGTCAGACCGGGCCTTATGCCAAGCGTGCCGGCTACGATTTCATGATCCAGGGGCTGGGCGGGCTGATGAGTCTGACCGGACGTCCAGAGGGCGAGGACGGCGCAGGCCCCGTGAAAGTGGGCGTCGCGCTGACGGATATCCTCACCGGGTTGTATTCGACGTCGGCGATCCTTGCAGCGCTGGCGCACCGGGATCAGGGCGGCTCAGGTCAACATATTGATATGGCGCTGCTCGATGTACAGGTTGCGTGTCTGGCGAACCAAGCGATGAATTACCTGACAACCGGCACTCCTCCTCGGCGCCTCGGCAATGCTCACCCGAACATCGTGCCTTATCAGGATTTTCCTACGGCAGATGGCGATTTCATCCTAACGGTTGGCAATGACAGTCAGTTTCGCAAGTTCGCTGAGGTCGCGGGTCAGCCTCAGTGGGCAGACGACCCTCGGTTTGTCACGAACAAACAACGTGTCGCGCACCGCGCCGAGCTGATTCCCCTCATACGCCAGGCCACGGTATTCAAGACCACCGCGCAGTGGGTCGCCGCTTTGGAGCTTGCCGGCGTGCCGTGCGGCCCCATCAACGATGTGGCGCAGGTATTTGCCGATCCTCAGGTTCAGGCGCGAGGCTTGAAGGTTGAACTGCCTCATGCCCTTGGTGGTGTTGTTCCGCAGGTTGCCAGTCCTATTCGCCTGTCCGAGACGCCTGTCGAGTATCGCCGGGCTCCGCCGTTGCTCGGCGAACATACCGAAGACATCCTTACTCGAGTGTTGGGACTTCAAGAAGCGGAAGTTGCGGCGCTGCGGGAAATTGGAGTGGTGTAGCTTAAGTAATGATCGAGTGTCTGTTGCTCTCTATATAAACAGCTGCAATCACCTGAAATCACAGCTTTTTTGCCTATTTCATAGAAAATTCAAATTAGGTGTTGACGGCCCTCTCAATGTCTCTATAATTCGCCCCACTTCCGGCGCAGACGAAACGGAAAACTCCTTGAGATTCAACGAGTTAGACGAAGTAAGCAGCGTGGAGGGGCTTCGATTCAGGTCACTGAATCGGCAGCGGTGAAAAAGGTGGTTGACAGCAGATTGTAACGCTGTAGAATTCGCCTCCCGCTGACGTGAGACGCCAAGTCGAACGAAGCGCAAGTGGTTGAAGTTGCAAAGGAAACTTTGAAAACTTCTGAAAATAACCGCTTGACAGATGATGAGGACGCTGTAGAATGCGCGCCTCGGTTGAGACGAAAGGCTCTTGACCAACCGCTCTTTA
>NZ_FNYJ01000011.1:2500-49521 GCF_900108875.1 Pseudomonas sp. NFR16
TGGTCGCCTTCGCCACTGGTGTTCCTTCCTATATCTACGCATTTCACCGCTACACAGGAAATTCCACCACCCTCTGCCCTACTCTAGCTTGCCAGTTTTGGATGCAGTTCCCAGGTTGAGCCCGGGGATTTCACATTCAACTTAACAAACCACCTACGCGCGCTTTACGCCCAGTAATTCCGATTAACGCTTGCACCCTCTGTATTACCGCGGCTGCTGGCACAGAGTTAGCCGGTGCTTATTCTGTCGGTAACGTCAAAATTGCAGAGTATTAATCAGCAACCCTTCCTCCCAACTTAAAGTGCTTTACAATCCGAAGACCTTCTTCACACACGCGGCATGGCTGGATCAGGCTTTCGCCCATTGTCCAATATTCCCCACTGCTGCCTCCCGTAGGAGTCTGGACCGTGTCTCAGTTCCAGTGTGACTGATCATCCTCTCAGACCAGTTACGGATCGTCGCCTTGGTGAGCCATTACCTCACCAACTAGCTAATCCGACCTAGGCTCATCTGATAGCGTGAGGTCCGAAGATCCCCCACTTTCTCCCGTAGGACGTATGCGGTATTAGCGTCCCTTTCGAGACGTTGTCCCCCACTACCAGGCAGATTCCTAGGCATTACTCACCCGTCCGCCGCTGAATCAGGGAGCAAGCTCCCTTCATCCGCTCGACTTGCATGTGTTAGGCCTGCCGCCAGCGTTCAATCTGAGCCATGATCAAACTCTTCAGTTCAATACTGCAATCGGGTTTTGAGAAAACCCTATAAACTTGGCTCAGCAATCGTTGGTTAAACCATGATTTCTCGTGGAGTAACTTGCGTTGCTGATAATCTTGCGACTTCAGTCTTACGACACAAGCACCCACACGAATTGCTTGATTCAGTTGTTAAAGAGCGGTTGGTCAAGAGCCTTTCGTCTCAACCGAGGCGCGCATTCTACAGCGTCCTCATCATCTGTCAAGCGGTTATTTTCAGAAGTTTTCAAAGTTTCCTTTGCAACTTCAACCACTTGCGCTTCGTTCGACTTGGCGTCTCACGTCAGCGGGAGGCGAATTCTACAGCGTTACAATCTGCTGTCAACCACCTTTTTCACCGCTGCCGATTCAGTGACCTGAATCGAAGCCCCTCCACGCTGCTTACTTCGTCTAACTCGTTGAATCTCAAGGAGTTTTCCGTTTCGTCTGCGCCGGAAGTGGGGCGAATTATAGAGACATTGAGAGGGGCGTCAAGCACTAATTTCAAAATAGACGAGATTAAGATTATTGAGCACTATATTGCTCATCCCTCTATTTTTCAGCATCATGCGCGTCGCTTTCCGAGTTCACCATTCTATACGGATTACAACCAAGCAATGAACGCAAAACAACGCAGCCTGAGTTCGATCGTCTTGCCGGTCGGCATGCTGCTGATCGCCATGGCGTCGGTACAGACCGGCGCATCACTGGCCAAGACGCTGTTTCCAGTAATTGGCGCCCAAGGAACGACAGCACTGCGCCTGACGTTCGCAAGCGTGCTGATGGTCCTGATTCTGCGTCCATGGCGCACCACGTTCACCGCCAGCTCACTGCGCACGGTGCTTATATACGGGATCGCACTCGGCGGCATGAATTTCCTCTTCTATATGGCTATCCGCACGATTCCGCTGGGCATCGGTGTTGCGCTGGAGTTCACCGGCCCTCTGGCGGTCGCGCTGTATCACTCTCGCAAAGCGACTGATTTCATATGGATCGCCCTGGCGGTTACGGGTCTGGCGCTGCTGATCCCGATCGGACAGGCAGGCGGTCTGGACATGACCGGCGCTCTTTATGCACTGGGGGCTGGGGTCTGCTGGGCGGCTTATATTCTGTTCGGACAGAAAGCCGGCGCTGATCATGGCGTGCAAACGGCTGCCCTGGGCGTCGTGATCGCCGCGATCGTGATGGCACCCATTGGTGCGACCTACGCTGGCAGCGCCCTGCTTGATCCTGCGCTGATACCGGTGGCACTCGGCGTTGCCTTACTGTCCACCGCGCTGCCCTACTCGCTCGAGATGATCGCGCTGACACGCATGCCGGTTCGGACATTCGGCACGTTGATGAGCATGGAACCCGCGGTCGGCGCACTTTCCGGGATGATGTTTTTGCATGAGAGCCTGTCGCTGACCCAGTGGCTGGCCATTGGTGCGATCATCGTCGCATCGGTGGGTGCCACCCTGGGGACCCGCGCTGAGCCGGTCACGCTGGTCCCTGCGGATTAGCCTGTTTTTCATTCGTTACACGATGTCACTAGCATTTGTAACGCCATTGCGCCATGTTTATGCCTGTACGCCTCTCCATTGAAGCCTCATAGGAATGGACGCAATTGTCAGGCTTCGGACATGTGAGCGAATTCAGGCTAGAGACTGAACGGAATTCCCCGTTCAGGTAAGGAAGTGAATGAAGTACTTTTTGATCATCTTGGCAGCGCTGGCTGTCGCGGGCTGTGCGGCTACGTCTAAACCGGTCAAGGGCAAGCGAGGCATTCACATCAACTGTTCCGGCCTGTCTTCCTCGTGGAGCCAGTGCTACGACATGGCGACCAATTCCTGCGAATCCAAACAGTATCGCGTGATTGCCAAATCCGGTGACGCAGCCGAAGACCCGGGCGAATACCCGCTGGGACTCAACCCCGCCGGATACACCAGCCGCAGCATGATCATCATCTGCAAGAAACCGGCGAAACCCTAAGCCTCGAGCCACTCACAGGAAGGAAGCACCACCGCCGCAAAGGCGGTGGTGAACGGCCAGATCAGACAGCCTTTGTACGAAGGTTCAGCCAGTCAAGCGCGACACCCTCAAGCAGCGGCGCCAGACGCTTCCTGACTTCTGCGTGGTAGTCATTCAGCCAGTCACGCTCTTCTGCAGTAAGCAGGTGGATTTCCAGGCAACGCGTGTCGATTGGGCAGAGGGTCAGGGTTTCGAATTTGAGGAATTCGCCGAACTCGGTTTTCCCCGCCGGCTGGTTGATTACCAGATTCTCGATGCGCACACCCCACTGTCCCGGACGATAGGTACCCGGCTCGATAGACGTGATCATGCCCGGCAGCATCGCAGTTTGCGGTGTCGCCGGTGCCTGATAGGCGATGACTTGCGGTCCTTCGTGCACGTTCAGGAAATAACCGACGCCATGGCCGGTGCCGTGACCGTAGTTGACGCCCTCGGCCCAGATCGGTGCGCGCGCAATGGCGTCCAGCAGAGGCGACAGAATGCCTCGCGGAAAATGCGCCCGCGACAAGGCGATCACACCCTTGAGCACCCGCGTGCAGTCGCGTTTCTGCTCTGGCGAAGGATTCCCGATCGGGACCATGCGCGTGATGTCAGTGGTGCCGCCCAGGTACTGGCCGCCGGAATCGATGAGCAACAGCCCGTCGCCCTCGATCTGCGCGTGTTCCTGCTCAGTGGCGCGGTAGTGAGGCATCGCACCGTTGCCATTGAAGCCGGCGATGGTGGCGAAGCTCTGGGAAATGTAGTCAGGCCGGCGGGCGCGAGCCGCGCTGAGTTTTTCATCGATGATCAGTTCACTGACCGGCTCGTGGCCCAGCGCGGAGTCCAGCCAGGCGAAGAATTCGCACAACGCTGCACCGTCCTGTTCCATGGCCTTGCGTATGTGCTGCGCATCGGCCTCGCTTTTCTGCGACTTGAACAAGGTGGTCGGGTTAAGGCCCTCGACCAGCGTGACCTCGCTGTCCAGATAGTCGAGCAAACCGCAGGTGACCCGTGCCGGATCCACCAGAAGCCGGGCATCACGAGGGACTTCGCGCAAGGCAGCGCCGATGCGGGTGTATTCATGCAGCGTGATGCCGTCGTCTTCGAGCACCTTGCGCAGCTGCGGGTCGACTTTGTCCGACGCGACGAAAAGGTTGACGCTGTCGGGCCCGATCAGCGCGAAGGCAATGAACACCGGGTTGTAGGGAACGTCTGCGCCGCGCAGGTTAAACAGCCAGGCGATGTCATCCAGGGTTGCGAGAAAATGCCAGTCCGCGCCTTTCTCGCTCAACGCTGCGCGCAGGCGACTCAGTCGCTCACTGCGAAGCTCGGTGGCCTGAGGTGCGACGTGCTCATAAACAGGCTGGTTGGGCAGCTGCGGCCGGTCGTCCCACAACTGAGTCAGCAGATCGAGATCGGTACGCAATCTTGCGCCGCGGGCGTAGAGGTTGCTCGCCAACGTGCGGGACGATGCAACGGCCAGCACGGCACCGTCCACTGCGACCACCGAATCGGTCTTCGCCTGCTCGGCGAGCCATTCCAAAGGACCGCCCTGCCCCGGTTGCAGTTTGACCAGCTCAATGCCGCTGCCGGCAAGTTCTTTGCTGGCCTGCTCCCAATAACGACTGTCGGCCCAGACGCCTGCGAAATCCTGGGTGACGATCAGGGTGCCGACCGAACCCTGGAAGCCCGACATCCACTGCCGGCCTTGCCAGTAACCTGGCAGATATTCTGAGAGGTGAGGGTCGGCCGAGGGCACCAGCCAGGCGTCGATGCCTTCACGACTCATCAGCACACGTGCCTGCGCCAGGCGTTGCGGCACCACTCCAGTGGGTTTGGACTGCGTATTCATTGAATCTCCTGCTGACCCGAAATATTTGCGTCGCACGCCCCCGATAATGGAGCAGGCCCAAAGGCTGAGCAACCGCAACAACGCAACCCGGGACGCCAAGCTCGCGCTTCCGGACCATCGATTCAATGGAAAGTTACGACCTGACCGTAAATATCAAATAAACAAGGACGACTTATATCAATCTGCAACATTCATATGAACCACGATTAAGTTTTCTCTCTCTTGGCTATTACGCTTGCTCGAATTAAGACAACTAATGCCCCCGTCAACCGTTCAATTATTGAACGCCATAATTCTGTTACTCCCCCGTGGCGTCCAACTTCTGGCGTTGGAAAAATGCCTCCCAGGCCCTTTGTCGACGCTGGCGGCGCAGCCAGGCAGACAGCGGAAAAACGTCATTTAGCCGTACGGGTACTTCGCTGGATTTTTGACTGTCTTTAAAATCAATACGTTATGCCCGCATTCGACCCGCTTATCAAAAACTTAACAGAATGTTGGCGAAATAATTTGACAGGAACTGCGCCGCCGTCGATATATATGCGTGTCCAATGTTTTCCCGTTTTACCAGCGCAGCCAAAGAGCCGCGCGCGGAAGGCATTTCGACTTCTTCATGTTGTACCTGCCAAAGAAGTTAATGACCTGAACGGTGTGTTTCCTGCGCCGGTGGGCACTTCTTGGGTTCAAGAAATGTTTTTCGAATTGCTGAAAGTGCTCGGCGGGGCGGTAGCTTTGCCCAACGGTTTCCAACGCTCGGTTTCCAGGCGAATGACCGACGAGCATCACCACTCTGGATACAACGGCAGGATCTGCAGATTCGGGCGGTAGCGTGTCTGGCGCCCGATAACCGGCTGCAACGATCCACTTGATGCGAGGACGCAACGCAATGCCTTTATCTTTCGACATGGATGAGCAGCTGGCCCGACGCCTGGCTGACGAAATCGATACCAACGGCTTTGCGAAGATCATCGGCGCAGTCAGCGAGTCTGACTTGCAGCAGTTACGGCTGTGGACCGATGAGCAGGCACGCAAGCACCACGGCGAGTATTTCGCCTACCACGGCGAGGCCAGTCTGGGCGACAGCTTGCTGGCCAGCTACTGGAGCGACCCCCAGTTCAAGGCGCTGCTCGGCCGCCTTTATAAGCATGCCGCCCGACGCGATGCCGCCAGTGACCGGATCTTCCCGGTGCTGCGTTGCGTACAGGGCAATCAAGGTAAGCGCGAATCCAACAGCTTCCATTACGACGCGAGTCTGGTCACTGCGCTGATTCCTGTGTTCATCCCCAGCGAGGGCCAGGAGCGTGGCGATCTGATGCTCTTCCCCAACATTCGGCGCGTGCGCGCCTGGGTGTTGTTCAACGTGATCGAGAAGGCCTTGCTGCAAAACAAGATCACCCGCAGCTGGATCATCAAAGGCATGCAGCGCAACTGGCTCAAGCCTTACGTGCTGCGTCTGGAGCCCGGCAACGTTTACTTCTTCTGGGGCTATCGCACCCTGCACGCCAACCAGGCATGCAGCCCGGGCCTGAAGCGCGCCACGGCATTGTTCCATTTCGGTGACCCGCACACCGGCAGCCTGGCGACACGCCTGATTCTCAGCATCAACCAGAGCCGGGCGCGCCGAATGAGCAACAAGGCCGGCAACCCGCCGCCCGCTTCGACGCCCACGCACACCGATTGAGCCGCTGCACATTGCCGCACCTCACTGCTTCGCATGCCCCGCCGTGAAAGCTCTCAAGCATTACATCAGAAACGGAGACTTCGATGATCAACGTAACCAAGACTTACCTGGGCGATATCGACAAGTTCAAGACGTACGTCGAAGGCATCTATGCGCGTGGCTGGCTGACCAACCACGGGCCGCTGGTGTGTGAACTGGAGCAGCGGCTCAAGGATTATCTGGGGGTCAGGCATGTGATCCTCACCAACAACGGCACGCTGGCGCTTCAAGTCGCATATCGCGCACTGGGCCTGAGCGGCAGCGCGGTCACCACGCCATTCAGCTTCGTGGCCACCAGCAGCTCGTTGCAATGGGAAGGCATCCGCCCGATCTTCGCCGACATCGACGCGCAGACCTGGAACATTTCGCCGGAGCACATTGAGAGTCGCATCGTTTCCGACACCACGGCCATCGTCGGCACCCACGTGTTCGGCAATCCCTGTGCGGTCGAGCGCATCGAAGAGATCGCGCGTCGGCGCAATCTGAAAGTCGTGTACGACGGCGCCCATGCCTTCGCCGTGCGCCATGCCGGACAGTCAGTGCTGAACTGGGGCGACATCAGCACATTGAGCTTCCACGCGACCAAGTTGTTTCACACCATCGAAGGTGGCGCGATCATCACCAACGATGACGAACTGGCGCGCCGTGTTCACCTGCTGTGCAACTTCGGCATCGTCGACGTCGACAAGATCGACGGCATCGGCATCAATGCCAAGCTCAACGAATTCTCCGCTGCAATGGGTCTGTGCATCCTCGACGATATCGAGAACATCCTTCAGCAGCGCGCGGAAATCGCCCACCGCTACACCACTCGCCTGAACGACTACGTCGACCTGCAGAAAGCGGAAAACGACAGTCAGCTCAACAACAGTTATTACCCGATCGCGCTGAGCGACGAACAACAGCTGCTGCGTCTGCGTTCGGCGCTGAACACCAACGGGATCAATCCTCGGCGTTATTTTTACCCGTCGCTGGACACCCTCGAATACCTGCAACCGCAGGCGGCGCAAACTGCTTCGCGCTCATTGAGCGAACGCGTGCTGTGCCTGCCGATTTATCCAGGCCTGCTGCCGGAAGATCAGGAACGCGTGATCAACACGGTGATCGCCGAATGCGCCACAACCCGCATGCCCTACCGCGTACCGTCGCTGGCCCAGGTCATCTGACGGCCGACTGCACTTACGCTGACGTTCTGGCGAAAAGGACATCCCATGCAGACCAAGCGCTCAGTCATACGCAACACTGCGTTGAGCTATGCCGGCCAGGCCTACACGCTGCTGATCGGGATTCTGATCATGCCGTTTTACCTTGGCCACATGGGCGCCGAGGCATATGGCCTGATCGGGTTCTTCTCGGTAGTCCAGGCCTGGCTGCAACTGCTGGACGCAGGACTGTCGCCAAGCCTGGTGCGGGCCGTCGCGCACCAGCAGGGCAGCGACCGGCTGGACCGTTATTCGGGCCGGTTGCTGCGTTCGTTCGAGATCATTTTTCTGCCGTTGGCCGCGCTGTGCTGCATCGCGATGTACGTGGGCAGCCAATGGATCGCCGTGCACTGGCTCAACGCCAAAGAGCTGTCGACCCAGACGCTGGTCGAGTGCATCGGCCTGATGGGCATCGTGATCGCGTTGCGGCTGTACTCGACGCTGTATAAAAGCGGCATTCAGGGGCTGGAACAGCATGCCTGGCTGAACATCGCCAATGTGCTCATCGCCACGCTGCGCTACTTCGGTGGATTGGTGCTGGTCAGCTCGATCTCCAACGATCCGGAGACGTTCTTCCAGTTTCAGGTATTGGTCGGCGTGGTCGAAACAGGGCTGTTCGCGGCCCGCGCCTATCAGCAGATGCCAACGCCGTCCTGGCTGACAGGCTTCGACTGGCATCTGGTCAAGCCGATCATCCCGTTCGCGGTGAGCATGTCCGGCACCGCGGTGCTGTGGATCGTGCTGACACAGATCGACAAAGTCCTGCTCTCCGAGCTGCTGCCGCTCAATGAATACGGCTACTTCTCGCTGGTGGCCCTGATCACCACCGGGATCATGATGTTGAGCAACCCGCTGGCGCAGACGTTGCTGCCGCGCCTGACGGTGTTGATGGCCGAAGGTCGTCGCGACGAGATGCACACGCTGTTTCTGGCGGCCAACCGGTTCGTCTGCACGTTCATGTTTCCGCTGGCCGCGCTGATTGCCCTGCACCCGCACGACATGGTGTTCGCCTGGTCGGGGGATGAGTCAGCCGCCGCCTGGAGCCGTTCGATTCTGCCCTGGTATTCGCTGGGCAGCGCAATCATGGCCGTCAGTGCGTTTCAGTTTTATCTGCAGTACGCCTACGGGCAGATGCGCCTGCATGTCTGGTACAGCGTCGTGTCGGCGCTGATCACGGTGCCGGTGATGTTCCTGGCGATTCGCGAGTCCGGTGCATTGGGCGCGGCACTTGCCTGGTTCGTGCTGCGGGCCGTGTCCTTCGCCATCTGGCCGATGATCGTGCATCAACGACTGGCGCCGGGCATTCACGGGCAATGGCTGCGCGACATCCTGCGCATCTGCGTGATGACCGCCGTGGGGCTGGCGATCAGCGAACCGGTCATGCGCCTGATCGCCAACGAAAACCGCTTCAACCTGTTTATGGGTCTGGCCGTCAGCGGCCTGATCACGCTGATGGTGGTAGCAGCAAGCTACAAGCCACTGGTGACGAAAATTTCCGTCTTGTTCAGCAAAGCGAGTACTTGAGCCATGGATGCCAACAGCAAAAACACGAGCGACGCGCCGGCTGCCGCGCCCCTGGTCAGCATCGTCTGCCCGGCCTACAACCAGGAAGCCTACGTCACCCAGACGCTGGAAGGTTTCCTGATGCAGCAAACGACCTTCGACTTCGAAATCCTGGTCAACGACGACGCCTCGACCGATGGCACCGCCCGCATCATTGCCGACTACGTCAAACGCTACCCGACGCTGATCCGCCCCTTCTATCACGAGACGAACCAGTACTCGCAAGGCAATCCGTCGGTGCCGCGTCTGTTCGGCGAAGCCCGCGGCCGCTACATCGCTTACTGCGAAGCCGACGATTACTGGACCGATCCGCGCAAACTGCAGATCCAGGTGGACTTCCTCGAAAGCCACCCCGATTACGTGCTGACTTATCACGACGCCATCCCGTTCGACACCAATGGCCAGTATCCGATTCAGCTGCAAGGCAAGCTGCGGGGCGATGCCACCGCCCTCGAGCTGCAGAAAGCGCGGCCGATCTCGACCCTGACGACGGTGTTCCGCAATGTCTTCGATTCCTTGCCCAAGGAGTTGCAGGCGGCGCCGCTCAATGACCTGGTCTGGTGGTCGCTGCTGGGCGCCTACGGCAAAGGCAAGTTCATGGGTGAGATCAAGCCTGCGGCCTACCGACTGCACCCCGGCGGCGTGTTTTCGATGCGCTCGAACAAACGCAAATTACACATGGCGCTGCAGACCTCGGGCGCCCTGGCCAACTACTACAACCGGCTGGGCAATCAGGAGCTGTACGAACACTTCCTGATGGAGCTGGTGGAGTATTCGCTGTCCGCCATCACGCCCAAACGCAAGATGCAGACGCTGCTGGCGGTCGGGCAGAACTTCAGCGCCAACATCAGCAAAAGACTGATGACTCCCTTGCGTAAAGGTCATGTTCAGTAACGTGCTGGTGGTCTGCGTCGGCAACATCTGTCGCAGCCCCATGGCCGAAGCCATGTTCCGCCAACGCGCGATCGACACAGGCGTGACGTTCTCCTCAGCCGGGACCCACGCCATGCTCAGTTCGACCATGGACCCACTGGCGCAGGCCGTGCTGCAAGTCAACGGCGTGCCCGCCCACAAGCATCGAAGCCGACAGATCGACCGGCAGATGCTCCACGACGCAGATCTGATTCTGCTCATGGAGCATCGCCAGGCCCAAAGCGTGCTCAAGCTGGCGCCCGAAGTGCGCGGCAAGACGTTTCTGATCGGCAAATGGCAACAAGAGCTGGAAATCGCCGATCCCTACCGGCGCCCGAAACTAGCCTTTGAACAGACCTACGAGCAGCTCTCGCGTTGCGTCGACGACTGGCTTCCTTATCTTCAGTCAGGAGATCCAAGATAAATGACCGCTATGAACCGTACTTCCCTGGACGAGGTCCAGGACTCCCGGATCGATTTGGCAACTATCTTGCGCACACTTTTCGATCACAAAGGATTGATTGCATCGATCGTTGGCCTCTGCGTCCTGCTCGGACTGACCTACGCGATCCTCGCCACGCCGATCTATCAGGCCAACGCGATGATCCAGATCGAACCCAAGAAAATCGGCATTGAGGGCCGCACCGAAATCAGCACCAAACCGCTGTCGGTGTCTCAGGCCACCACTGAAATCGAGCTGATCAAATCCCGCGCCGTGCTGGGCAAGGTCGTCGATGACCTCAAGCTCTATATCGTGCAGAAGCCCAAGTACATTCCGGGCATCGGGCCTTTCATGGCACGCCGCTTCAAGCCCGAACGCGAGGGCGCTCAGGCCGAGCCGCTGTTCGGTCTGAACAGCTTCGCGTGGGGTGGAGAGAAGATCGACATCTTCCAGCTGGAAGTGCCCGACGCACTGCTCGGCGAGAAGCTGACGATGGTCGTCGACAAGCCTGGCAGCTTCAGCCTGTACGACGAAGATCACAACAAACTGCTCAGCGGCCCGGTCGGTGAAACCGTCGAAGGCAGTGGCGTGAAGATTCAGGTCGCCGCCCTCAACGGTCGCCCGGGCACCGAGTTCATCGTGACCCGTCAACGCACGTTGACCGCCGCGCTGGAATATCAGGACCGCCTGAAAATCATGGAAGCCGGCAAGGACTCGGGGATCGTCTACCTGTCGATTCAGGACGCGGACCCGATCCTCGCCAAACGCATCCTCAACGAAGTCAGCCGCCTGTACGTGCGTCAGAACGTTGAGCGCAGCTCGGCCGAAGCCGCGCAGCGCCTTGAGTTCCTGCGCTCACAATTGCCCGCCGTGCGCAAGCAGCTGGAACAGTCGGAAATCGCGCTGAACAACTTCCAGATGGGCGCCAAATCGGTCGACCTGAGCGTGGAGACCAAATCGGTGCTCGACCAGGTGGTCAAGCTGGAAGGCACGCTGTCGGACCTGAAGATGAAGCGTGTCGACGTCGAGCGCCTGTATACGCCGGAACACCCGACCTACCGCGGCCTGATGGCGCAGATCGGTCAGGTCGAAGCGCAGAAGGCGGCGTTGCTGAAGAAAATCGAAGCCTTGCCCGCCACGCAACAAGAGTTGCTGCGTTTGAACCGTGACATGCAGGTGACCTCGCAGACTTACACCCTGTTGCTGGACAAGAGTCAGGAGCAGGACATTCTTCGCGCCGGCAGCATCGGCAACGTGCGCATCATCGACAACGCGGACGCCAACGTCGAAGAGCCGGTCAAGCCGATGAAGAAAATCATCGTGCTGGTGGCGGCGCTGGTGGGTCTGCTGTTGGCGGTTGCCACGGTGTTCGTGCGCCAGGCGTTCTATCGCGGCGTCGACAACCCTGAAGTCATCGAAAACCTCGGCATGCCGGTCTATGCCTCGCTGCCGTATTCGCGCCATCAGGAACGCATGGACAAAGCGGTCGCGCAGAACCGCTCGGCGAATAAGGAACCTCGCCTGCTGAGTGTCAGCGCGCCGACGGAACTGGCCATCGAGTCGTTGCGCAGCCTGCGCACCAGCCTGCATTTCGCCATGCTCGAAGCGCGCAACAACGTGCTGATGATCTCAAGCCCGACGCCGGGCGTGGGCAAGTCGTTCGTCTCCAGCAATCTGGCGGTGATCATTGCCCAGACCGGCAAGCGCGTGCTGTTGATCGACGCCGACATGCGTAAGGGTTATCTGCACAAGATGTTCAACCTGACGCCCAAGCACGGCCTGTCCGACACGCTGGCGGCGCGCCTGACCAGCAAGGAAGTGATCAACCACACCGAAGTGCGCAACCTGGATTTCATTTCCTGCGGTTTCGCCGCGCCGAACCCGTCGGAGCTGTTGATGCACGACAACTTCAACAAGCTGATCTCCGATCTTTCGCCGCTGTACGACCTGGTGATCGTCGACACTCCACCGATCCTGGCGGTGACCGACGCGACGCTGGTGGGCCGCCAGTCCGGCACCTGCTTGCTGGTGACCCGCTTCGGCCTGAGCACGGCCAAGGAAATCGAAGCCTGCAAACGCCGCCTGATGCACAACGGCATCGTGATCAAAGGGGCGATTTTCAACGGCGTACTGCGCAAGGCTTCGACCGCCGACTACGACTGCGCAGCGTATGGATACGACTACACCACGGTTCGCAAGTAAACCTGTTCAGAAGTAAAGGAGACTTAAATGGCCAGGACCATCGCAGTGATGCAACCTTATTTATTTCCGTACCTGGGCTACTTCCAGCTCATCGCGGCCGCAGACGTCTTCGTCCTGGGAGACGATCTGCAATATGTGCGGTCGGGCTGGGTCAACCGCAACCGCATTCTGCAGAACCACGAAGCTCGGCTGATCACCTTTCCCCTGAAGAAAGACCGCTTCCAGCTGCAAATCAATCAGCGGCAATTGTGCGATCACTTCAGTGACGAGGCCGAAAAACTGATCCGGCTGATCGCCGAGTGTTATGAGCAAGCGCCCTACTTCGCTCAGGTCATGCCTCTGATCGAGCGGCTGATTCGTTTTCCGCAACAGAACATCGCGCTGTACGCCGAGCATGCGATTCGCGAATTGTGTGCTTATCTACACATCGTCACACCGATCATGCGCAGTTCGGACCTGATTCTCGGCAACCCCGTCGACAAGCAGGAGCGCATCATCCGCATCGCGAACACCTTCGAGGCGACGACGTTCATCACGCCAGAAGGCGGTTCGGTGGTCTACGACCGCGATCACTTTGCGCGCAATCGGCTGCTGATCAGGTTTTTCCGGATGGATCCGGTGGAGTATCGGCAGTTCAGGCAACCTTTCGTCGCGAACTTATCGATTATCGACGTACTGATGTTCAACTGCGTCGAGCAGGTGCAGCAGATGCTGACCGAGTATCAGCTGGACAAGCATCCGCCGCAGACCGAACCCGGCGCGATGTGCAGGATGGCGCAATACCCTGACGTTGTTTCAACTCTGTCAAACCGGATTGCAGTGGAGTAAATGGACATGCCTCAAGCCGCCAGCCTTTCAACCAACCCAGCGCGTTGGTACCTGATCCAGACCAAACCCCGTCAGGAAGCCCGCGCCCAAGAGCATCTGCAACGTCAGTTCTTCGAGTGCTACCGCCCGGTCAAGCACGGCGAGAAGAAACGCGGTTCGCGCGCCCCCGCCGAAGAGGAGCTGTTCCCTGGCTACCTGTTCATTCGCATGGACCAGACCAGCGACAACTGGTATCCGATCCGTTCAACCCGTGGCGTTGCCCGCATCGTGACATTTGGCGGGCTGCCGATTCCGGTCAAGGACGAGTTGATCGAGCAGATTCGCGAACGCTTGCTCGCGCCACCCGCGAAAGTCGAGTTCCAGCAAGGGGAAGCGGTGCGCATCACCGCAGACGGGTTCAACGAAGTCGAGGCGATCTTCCTGGCGTGCGACGGTGATGAACGCGCCGTGATCCTCCTCAACCTGCTGCACCGCGAACAGAAAGTGACTTTGCCGGTCAGCAGCCTGACGCGGATGGAAGCGCGGGTCTGATCCGAGATTAACCGCGCATCAACGGTAGGCGCCGCCGGGTTGGCGCTCCTGCAAGGTCCTGCCGTTACGCTCCCCTGATCCACTAAACCTGACTTCCCCGGGGCTGACGCTTTCAGCCTCTTGAACCCTCTTTGCCCGGAACTCACCATGACCCCTAAAACAACTCTGGTGACGCTCACCTATGGTGACCGTTTCAACTACCTGCACACGCTGGTCAGCCGTTCGCTGGAAAGTCCGCTGATCGATCGCGTGATCATTGTCAGCAACGCGTCCACGTCGCCGCTGGACACCCTGCGCCGCACCTGGCCGGACCAGGTCAGTGTCATCTACATGCACGAGAACACCGGGTCGGCACGCGGTTATTCGGTGGGTATCCAGGCGGCGCTGGATGCCGGCGCCGAGCACATCTGGCTGATGGACGACGACAATGCGCCGACCATCAATGCCATCGCCACGCTGCATCAGGTGCTCGATGAGCGCAAACGCCTGGACGGCGAAGACAAGGCCGCGGTACTGGGCTTTCGTCCGACCCATCAGGCCGACATCGCAGCCGGTGTGCCCGAGCGTTTCGCCATTCAGCGGCGCTCGAGCTTCTTCGGTTTCCACATCGCGCAGCTGCCTTACAAGATCTGGCGTCGCCTGCCGTGGGGCGCGCCGCAGAGCCCGCACAGCAAACTGCCGATGGTGCAATTGCCGTTCGCGACATACGGCGGCTTGCTGGCCCATCGCAACCTGTACCGGCGCATCGGCCTGCCGCTGGACGCACTGATGCTCTACGCCGACGACAGCGAGTACACCTGGCGCATCACGGCCGGTGGCGGACGGATTTTCCTGGTCCCCGACGCGCTGCTCGACGATCTGGAAAACTCGTGGAACATCAAGGCGCGCACCAACAACATCTACGAAAGCTTCCTGCTGGGCGGTTCTGATCTACGTGCGTATTACGGCGCGCGCAATCAGGCCTGGTTCGACAAGAACATCTGGGCCAACTCCTCGTTGCTGTACAGCCTCAACCGCTGGGTGTTCTTCCGCCTGCTCAGGCTCATCGCCAAGCGGCGCGGCGCCGAAGAGCGTCTGGGTCTGATCGAAAAAGCCATCCGTGACGGTGAGTCCGGCGTACTGGGTCTGAATCAGTCGTATCCATTATGAAAATACTGTTCATCAGCAGCCTGTACTCACCCCACGTCGGCGGCGGCGCGGAAATCATCCTTCAGCGCACGGTCGAAGGGCTGCAGCAACGCGGCTGTCAGGTCAGCGTGCTGGTGACCGGTCCCGACGCGGGCCTGGCCGTCGACACCGTCAATGGCGTCAAGGTCTACCGCGCCGGTCTGCATAACTTCTACTGGCAGTTCAGCGCCCAGCGCCCCGGCCGTCTGGCGCGCCTGGGCTGGCACCTGCGTGACCGCTACAACGGCGCGATGCGCAGCTACGTCAAGGAGGTCATCAACGACGAACAACCGCAACTGGTCGTCTGCCACAACCTGGCAGGCTGGTCGGTGTCGGTGTGGGATGAAATCACCGCCGCAGGCTTGCCGATCGTTCAGGTGCTGCACGACATGTACCTGATGTGCCCCAGCAGCAACATGTTCAAGCGCGGCCAGTGCTGCCAGCAGCCATGCGGCACCTGCCAGTCCTTTCGCAAGAACCACGACGCCCGCTCGGCTCAGGTATCGGCCGTGGTCGGGGTCAGCCAGTTCATCCTCGACAAGCTGCAAAAGCGTGGCTATTTCAGCGCCGCGAAAAATTACGTGGTGCACAACGCCAGCCCCTACACGCCGGTTCACAACGCGCCGTACCAACAGCGCCAGCGCGATCCTGCGCTGAAAAAGGCGCCGTTGCGCTTCGGCTACATGGGCACGTTGTCCCAGCAGAAAGGCGTGCGCTGGCTGATCGAGCAGTTCCAGCGTCTGCCGTTCGACGCCACGCTGCAGATCGCAGGACGCGGACAGGCTGAAGACGAGGCCGCATTCAAGGCACTGGCCACCTCACCGAACATCCGTTTCGTCGGTTACCAGAAGCCCGAAGCGTTCTACAGCCAGATCGACGTGGCCGTCGTGCCGTCGGTGTGGAACGAGCCGTTCGGCATGGTCGCGGTCGAGGCCTGCGCCCATTCGGTCCCGGTGATCGCCAGCCGCATGGGTGGCCTGCCGGAAATCATTCAGGACCCGCTCAATGGTCTGCTGTGCAGCCCCGATGACCCGGATTCACTGGGCCACGCCATGCTCAGGTTGCATCAGCAGCCCGAGTTGCTGGCCCGCCTGAGCGGTCAGGCGCGGGTGAGCGTCGCGGCGCTGCTGGACCTGGAGCTGATGCTCGACAGTTACGAAAGCATCTTCGCCCAGACCGTGCTGGACAACTTTGCCCAGCGCGACCAGAACGTCATGCCGCATCCCGTCTGAAGATGGCCGGCATGCCTGGACGCGATGCCACACCGATACCCGACGGCCCGAGACCTACCTGAGCAAGCGCTCCGGACCGTGCCTCTTCATTGAGACAAACCATGCCCATCAAACACCTGACAAGGTTACGACGACCATTGACGGTCCTGTTGCTGGGCTCATTCATCAGTTGCTCCGCCATTGCCGACGAAACATTCATCATCGGGGTCGACACGCACCTGATGAACAAAAACACCACCTCGGCAAAAGCCCTGCAATTGCTCGAAGCGGCGGGCGTGGATTCGGTTCGCGATGACGCCTACTGGTCCAGTGCCGAGCCCCGACGAGGGGTCATGAGGATTGAACCATCCTGGCAGGCCTATTTGAGCAAGGCGCAAGAGCACCATTTGCGGCCCTTGCTGGTGCTCGGCTACGGCAACCCGTTTTATGACAACTACGCCAAGCCACGAAAACCCTCGGTGCGCGATGCTTACGGCAACTATGCAAGCTTCGTCACCCGGCAACTCACCGACAGCGTGGATTTCTACGAAATATGGAACGAGTGGGACAAGGAAAACCCTGTCGATCCGGCCTTCGCCAAGGACTACAGCGTATTGATCGAAGAGACGTCGCGGCGCATTCGCACCAATCAGCGGCCGATGGTGATCCTTGCCGGTGCCGTCACCAGCCAGGGGATGGACCTGGGGTTTGCCGACCGGCTGGTGGAGTCAGGGATTCTCAATCATGTCGACGGCCTGTCGCTGCACCCGTATGTGCATTGTCGCTCCGACGAGCGCAACACGCCGGAAAACTGGATCGCCTGGCTGCGACGGATCAGCGAAGACCTCAAGGACAAGAGCAGAAACAAAAGCCCGGTGCCGTTGTATCTGACGGAAATGGGCTGGCCGAGCAACGACGGACGTTGCGGCGGCGATGAAAAAACCCAGGCGGCGTTTTTGGCACGAAGCTTCTTTCTGGTCCAGACGATGCCCAATATCAAGGGCATGTGGTGGAACGGCCTGCTCAATGACGGCCCCGACGACAGCGACCCGGAGCAGAATTTCGGTCTGCTCAATCAGGACCTGAGCATCAAACAGGCGTATCTGACCCTCAAGGCCATCAGCCCTACCTTGCATCAATACCGTTACGACGCCGAAAAGAGTCGGGAAATCGATTCGCAATACCTGCTGCGTTTCGCCAAGGGTTCAGAGCAGATCATCGTGGCCTGGACCGCCGGCCTGCCCCGATCGATCAAGGTCGAAGCCAGCAGCGTGCTGCACGGCAACGTGCAATACCTGGACACCCGCCAGCCGCAAAGCGGCGTGGTGGACAGCGGCATCCCGTGGAACTGCAACGAGGGGCGTTGCTCGGCACAAGTGCCGATCGACGACTTCCCGAAAATAATCAGCCTGGGCACCCGCCCGGCACTGTTCGCCTTGCCCTGATCTCGCTTCACCGATTTGCGGTCCGCAGCAGAGAGCACCGGTTCATTCGCCGTGCTCCCGGACCTTGTGCACGAGCCCTTCACCTCTTCAACAGGTCGACCACAATGATTGTGATCAATGCACGCTTTCTTACACAGGAACTGCGCGGCGTCCAGCGCTTCGCGGAACAGACCTGTCTGGCGCTCAGGCAACTGCGGGACGACGTGGTATTCGTCGCGCCGCATGGCATCAAAATGCACGACACGGCGCGCGTCCTGGACGTGCAATGCATCGGTCGGAACAGCGGCCATCTGTGGGAACAGGTGGACCTGCCGCTGTACCTGCGTCGCCACGGCAACCCGCTGCTGGTGTCACTGTGCAGCACAGCGCCGTTGTTCTACGGCAACCAGATTGCGACCCACCATGACGTCACGTACGTCCGTCACCCGGAAAGCTACACCCGCACGTTTCGCCTGCTGTACCGGACCATGACGCCGATCATGTTGTCGCGGATCAAGGCGCTGATCACGGTCAGCAACTTCTCCAGAGGCGAGATCGCGCAGTTCTACAACTACCCGGAAAAGAAAATCTTCGTGGTGCCGAACGCCGTGAGCGAGGCGTTCCAGCCCGGGCCGCCGCTCAAGGATAAACAGGAGTATCTGCTGGCGGTGTCCTCGCCCAGCGCGCACAAGAACTTCAGCCGCATGATCCAGGCGTTCCTGATGCTGCGCAATCACGACGATCTGCAGCTACACATCGTCGGCGGCGCCAGCGACATCTTCTCCGATGACAACCTGCAACGCCTGGCCAGTCGCGATCCGCGTATCCGCTTCCTCGGACGTCTGAGCGATGACCAGTTGATCAGCGAATACCAGGGCGCCACCGCGTTCGTGTTCCCGTCGCTTTACGAAGGATTCGGCATACCGCCCCTTGAAGCGCAAGCCTGTGGTTGCCCGGTCCTGGCGGCCAATGCGGCCTCGATTCCCGAAGTGCTGCAAGCCAGCGCCCTGTATTTCGATCCGCTGGACGTCAGCCACATGGCCGCCGCCATGGAACGCATTCTCACGGATCTGCCGCTGCGCCAGTCACTGCGTCGCCGAGGCCTGAACAACGTGACGCGGTTTTCCTGGGATGAATCGGCACGTCGTGTTTCCCAGCGCATCGATGCCTTGCTGAGCCAGTCTCGCGACCGCCGCAGCAGTACGAGCAGTGACGCTCTGCGTCGTGAATCTTCCAGCAAGCTTTGAGGCACGCCCATGAATCGCCTGGCTTATCTCGATGCGCTACGCGGCATCGCCGCCTTGTTGGTGGTCTTCACCCATTTGTTCGTGCCGGTCGTTAACCACGTCTGGGTGTTCGACAACCTGATCGATCCCGGAAAACTGGGCGTGCTGTGGTTTTTCATGATCAGCGGCGTGGTGATTCCGTACAGCCTCAAGCCGGTTGCGGACGGCGCCCAGCGGTTTCTGATCTCGCGCTTCATGCGCTTGTACCCGGCCTACTGGCTTTCACTTTTACTGTTTGTGTTGATGCTCAAACTCAGCGGGGCGACGTTGCCGTCCTGGCCGCAGATCGTGGCGAACCTGACGATGGTACAGGCGGCACTGGGCTTTGATGATGTCGTCGGGCTGTACTGGACGCTGTTCATCGAGCTGGTGTTTTACGCACTGTGCCTGGCGCTTTTTCTGGCCGGCAAGCTGTACGACCTGGTGTTTCGCGCGCGCTGCTCGCTGGCGTTTCTGCTGCTGGGTCTGGCGATGGCCGCGGTGCGCGAAGTGACCGAACGCAAGCTGCCGGTGGCCTTGCCGCTGGCCTTGTCGCTGATGTTTTTCGGCTCAGTCTGGCGCCAGTGGCTGCTCGCCGAACACAGCCCGGCGCTGACCCGACAGCTGAAAATGCTTTTGATCGGATTCGCGGTGTTGCTGCCGCCAACCCTGATCATGGCTTACAACAGAGACATGGGCGCCGGGGAAACCTGGGGCCGCTATTGCTTCACCTACGCCGTGGCCATCAGCAGTTTTCTGTTGCTGACCCGCAGCGTGCGCCTGGACCACCCCGCGCTGGTGTGGTTGGGCGCGGTGAGTTACTCGCTGTACCTGCTGCATCCATCGATGGGCATGCTCAGTGAATTACTGCTGGGCAAGACCGGAGCGTCGGCGCTGGTGATCGCGCTGTGCGCCACGCTGTTGACACTGGGCGCCGCTCACCTGTGCTTTCGCTATATCGAACATCCCTTCATCCAGCTTGGAAAACGCCTCAACAATCGCAAAGCCAAGACGCAGCCGATCAGCGTCTGAAGTAGCGCCTGCGCAAATGGAAAGGCTTTGAGAACACCCCTGCGAGCTTCGCTCGATGTGCCGGGTTTCCTTCAGCCGTTAATGCAGAGAAGAATTCCAATGAAAATAGCAATCGTCCACGACTGGCTGGTGACGTATGCCGGTGCCGAAAGGGTTTTGGCATCGTTGATCAAAATCTGGCCCGAGGCGGATCTGTTCTCCGTCATCGACTTCCTCAGCGATCAGGACCGCGCGCAACTGGGCGGCAAGGTCGCCAAGACCACCTTCATTCAGCGCCTGCCCAAGGCACGCACCAAATATCAGCGCTACCTGCCCCTGATGCCGATGGCCATCGAGCAACTGGACCTTTCCGGTTACGACCTGATCATCAGCAGCAGCCACGCCGTGGCCAAAGGCGTGCTGTGCGGGCCTGACCAGCTGCACATCAGCTACGTGCATTCGCCGATCCGCTATGCCTGGGATCTGCAGCATCAATACCTCAAAGAGGCCAACATGAGCATGGGCTTCAAAGGCAAGGTCGCGCGGATGATCCTGCACTACATGCGCATGTGGGATCAGCGCACCGCCGCCGGCGTCGATGACTTCATCGCCAACTCGCACTTCATCGGCGCGCGCATCACCAAGTCTTATCGTCGCGAATCCACCGTCATCTATCCACCTGTGGACACCCGTGGCTTCACCCTGCAGGAAGACAAGCAGGACTACTACTTCACGGCCTCGCGCATGGTCCCGTACAAGCGCATGCCGATGATCATCGAAGCCTTCGCAGCCATGCCGGACAAGCGTCTGGTGGTGGTCGGCGAAGGCCCGGAAATGGAAAAAGCCAAAGCCGTCGCCGCCCATGCGCCGAATGTCACGCTGCTGGGTTTTCAGCCGTTCGCGGTGCTGCAGCAGCACATGAGCAATGCCAAGGCGTTCGTATTCGCAGCCGAAGAAGACTTCGGCATCAGCCCGGTAGAAGCGCAAGCCTGCGGCACGCCGGTCATTGCCTTCGGCAAGGGTGGCGTGCTGGAAACCGTCTGCGGCCTGGACCATCCGCAACCGACTGGCGTGTTCTATCCGGAACAGACCGTGCCCTCGCTGATGGCCGCCATCGAGACCTTCGAGGCCAACCGCTCGCGCATCACCGCTCAGGCGTGCCGGGCCAATGCCGAACGGTTCAGCGAAGCGCGCTTCGAGCTCGAAATGCGCCAGTTCGTCGAAGTGCGCCTGGCCGCGGCGCGCCAGCCCCGTCATCCGGTGCCGATCCGGACCATTCAGATCAGCCCCGCGCTGGTCGCCAACGAACTCTCCGCCCGCGTTGTTCCGATCAAATCCGTCTGAGCGAGCCTTGAACATGAGCACACCATTACGCGGCATCCTGCACGCTCATCAGTCATCGCTGTCCGTTGCCCATCGCCTGCTGGATCTGGCGGTCATCGCCGTCGGCGGTTATGGCATCAATGTGTTGACCGGCGTGCCGATGGGCACTGAAGCCTGGATGCAGATCCTGCTGGCGACCGTGGCGTTTCACTGGCTGGCGGAATACCACCAGTTGTACGGCTCCTGGCGCGGGGAACGCATCCTGCGCGAGGTGCTGAAGGTGGCCAATTACTGGGGCCTGGCGTTCGTCCTGCTGCTGTTCGTCGATTACATGCTGCTGCAACCGGACGACCTCGCCAATGACAGTCAGATGGCATGGTTCGCTACGGTGCTGGTTGGGCTGTGCGGGTATCGGCTGGCGATTCGCAGCCTGCTTCATGCGCTGCGCAGCCACGGTTTCAACACCCGCCGCGTGGCGGTGGTGGGCACCGGGCACTGCGGCGAGCGTCTGGCGATGTCGATCGAAAGCGCGCCGTGGATGGGCCTGAATCTGCTGGGCTTTTACGACGAGTCGCCGGAGCAGATGGACCTGGCGCGCATCGGTCGGCGCATTCCGGTGCTCGGCGATCTGGATCAACTGATTCAGGACGCCCGCGACGGCAAGATCGACAAGGTCTACATCACCCTCACGCTGGGCGCCCAGGCCCGGTTGCAGGAACTGATCAAAGGCCTGAGCGACACCACGGCGTCGGTGTACGTGATCCCGGATGTGTTCATGTTCGAGTTGTTGCATGCGCGCAGCGAAAGCATCAACGGCTTGCCCAGCATCAGCATTTTCGACTCGCCCATGGACGGCGCCTGGAGCATGGTCAAACGCATCGAAGACATCGTGTTGTCGAGCGTGATCCTGACCATGATCGCCCTGCCGCTGATGCTCATCGCCCTGGCGATCAAGCTCACATCGCCCGGCCCGGTGCTGTTCCGACAGCGTCGCTACGGGCTGGACGGACGACCGATCATGGTCTGGAAATTTCGCAGCATGAGCGTGCAGGAAAACGGCGACGTGGTGACGCAGGCCACTCGTAATGACAGTCGCATCACGCCGCTGGGGGCTTTTCTGCGACGCACCTCGCTCGACGAACTGCCGCAGTTCTTCAACGTGCTGCGCGGCGATATGTCGATCGTCGGCCCGCGCCCGCATGCCGTGGCGCACAACGAGCAATACCGCAAGCAAGTGTCCGGCTACATGTTGCGACACAAGGTCAAGCCGGGCATCACCGGCTGGGCGCAGATCAACGGCTGGCGTGGCGAAACCGACACGCTGGACAAGATGCAAAAGCGCGTGGAATTCGACCTGCAGTACATCGAGCACTGGTCGGTCTGGCTGGACATGAAAATCATCCTGCTGACGCTCTTCAAAGGCTTCGTCAACAAGAACGCTTTCTGAATAACGACATCTGCCAATGAAAAAAGACCGGGCCGGAGACGCTCGGCAGGAGGTGCATGGGTGTGTGAAAGAAGTTAATCCGCTGTTCGGTGTTGGTAAGGGATGCAACGAAATCACTGCGGTGCCAGTACGCACCTATTAGGATTAGAAGGAACATTCATATGAAAGTAACGTTAGCGGTAGTGCTGCTTTCCAGTCTCATTTTGCAAGGCTGCGCATTCGCCCCGGGTCAATACATGTCGCTCAGTGATGTCACGGACAAGGATCCGGACGGTCCGGATGTCACACTGGTCAATATCACGCCGACCACCCTTGCCCAGCAAGAGAAAAACGCCGCCGCGACGGCAAGACCCATCGCCCCTGAGTTGTTCACCTACAGGCCTTCGGAGTACATCGTCGGCCCTGGCGACACCCTGCTGGTGACAGTGTTCGAACACCCTGAACTGACCGCCCCCGGCTCGCAGGACCAGCTCGACGCCAACAGCCGCGAGGTACTGAACGACGGTACTGTGTTCTTCCCGTATGTGGGCCGCGTTCAGGCAGCGGGCAAGACCGTCGCCGAGATTCGCGAGCAACTGCGCATGGGCTTGCTGCCCCAGTACACCGAGGTCAAGGTCGACGTCAAAGTGCTGCGTTACAACAGCCGCCGCGTCTTGCTGTCCGGCTCGTTCAAGACCCCCGGCCCGCAACCGATCACCAACATTCCGCTGACACTGGTGCAGGCTATCAGCCAGGCCGGGCTCGATCTGACTGACGCCAACCTGGCCGGACTGACCCTGCGTCGCGATGGCAAGGATTACGTCATCGACGTCGACGCGCTCAACCGCAAGGACTCGCAGCTGAGCAAGATTTACCTCAAGGACGGCGACTACTTGCACCTGAACAGCAACTCGAAGAACAAGATCTACGTGCTCGGCGAGGTTCAGCGTCCGCAAGTGATTTCCTTCAGCACCACCAGCGTCACCCTGCTCGAAGCGCTCGGCACCTCGGGCGGTCTGAGCCCGGACGCGGCTGATGGCGAAGCGGTGTATGTGATCCGCGCGATGGAGGGTAACCGCGCCGCCACGGTGTATCACCTGAATGCCAAGAAGCCGACCAGTTATGCGCTGGCCAAGGGTTTCGAGCTGGCGGCGCAGGACGTGGTCTTCGTCGGCCCTGCGAACATCACTCGCTGGAGCCGTTACGTGAGCCAACTGCTGGGTTCGAACAACCTCATCCAGACCGGTGCCATGTTCCGGAACTGACGCCGGCCGCAAGCTTCATGCGGACAGCTGAAAGCAAAAACACAATCCTCGCAGCGGCCGGCTGCGGGGATTTTTTTTGCCCGGCATCCGGCAATCGAATTCGCTCGGGCGCGGAAAAGCATCAGGCCTGGCCTGCGCGCAATCGCCGTTCAAGTGTTGCCCACGCAACAGTCGATCAACAGATACCCCGTTACAGGTCAGCTCGGCCGGCTTGAGCACGCTGCGCGAATTCAGGCGCGACACCCGGTTTCGCAGGCCGTCGGATACATTGATGACGCTGGCACGCATGCTGCTTTGAAGCTGTCATAAGGGTCTATCCGCCCCATCACCATCGCGTTACTCGCGGCCTGCACGGTGCTGATGCACCTCGGGTGACTGACCCCAAGGAATCAAGGCATGTTGGTAGTTTCAATTTCAGGCAGTCCTTCGACCCGCTCGCGCTCCGGTGTGGTACTCAAGCACGCCGCGCAGTGGCTCAAGGATCGCGGCGTCGATGTGAAGAGCGTGCGCATTCAGGATTTCAACGCCGAGGATCTGCTGTACGCCCGCTTCGACAGCCCCGAAGTGGTCGCCTTCATCGAGGCCGTTGCCAAGGCTGACGGCCTGCTGATCGGCACGCCGGTGTACAAGGCGTCGTTTTCCGGCGCGCTGAAAACCCTGCTCGATCTGCTGCCGGAACGCTCCCTGCACGGCAAAGTGGTACTGCCGCTGGCGACAGGCGGCAGCATCGCGCACATGCTGGCGGTGGATTACGCGCTGAAACCGGTGCTGTCCGCGCTCAAATGCCAGGAAGTGCTGCACGGCGTATTCGCCATCGACAGCCAGATCAGCTACGGCGAGAACGAACTGGGGGGAGAACTGGACGAATTGCTGACCCAGCGTCTGCACGACGGGCTTGAGCATTTTCATCTAGGGCTGCAACACCGGATGAATGCGCGCCACAAGGAAGCAGGCGGGCATTTGAAGCTGGCGTTGTAAGCGCTGATCGTCTACGGACGGACTCGTGAAGAGTCCTCGTCGTCTTGAAGGGTCGAACCGGGAAGTGTCGCGGCTGGCGCCTTAACCCTGGCGGGCCGGCGATGCCGTGCTGACTTCAGCGCTGACTTCACCCCGGTTATCGAACTCACGGGCCCGTTGCATCTGAGGCTGCGCCATCAGCTGGGCTTTGCGAATCTGGTATTCGTCGTATGACAGACCGCGACGGTTCAAGTCTTCGAGGGCCAGCTGGTGGGTTTCCTCAGCGGTGTAAGGACGCAATTCGGGGTGATTGCCAGCGGCACAGCCTGAGAGAACGGCGGCTGAAAGCAACATGGCGAGGGCAAGAAGACGGTTCATGGGAGCCTCCATTCGGCTCGTTTCTGGAATGAAGCCAAGGCTACGCCCCGGCCCTTTCCAGCAGAAATCAGTCGTCTTGATAGTCGGTATCGGCTGCGCAAACGGTTAGAACTGCTGTTCGCGCGTTCTCCTGTGATTGTCTTCTGGTTGTTCTCTGGCAGAACACCCGCGTCCTTGCGGGATCTGTGACCGCAATAGAAAGGTTTACACCAACCAATGCCACAGCAGCGATGTGCCGATCAGGCCGACAACCGATACGATGGTCTGCAGCACCGACCAGACCCAGAGGGTCTGCTTCAGCTGCAAGCCGAAATACTCGCGGACCATCCAGAAGCCCGCATCGTTGACGTGGCAGAAGAACACCGAACCCGCCCCGATCACCAACGCAACCAATGACGCTTCGACTGGCGCAAGACCGGCCATCATCGGCGCAAGAATGCCCGCAGTAGTGGTCGTCGCGACCGTCGCCGAACCTGTCGCCTGACGCAGCGCGACCGCGATCAGCCATGCCAGCAACAGGTACGGCATGTGCGCGCCCTCGGCCACCTTACTGATAGTCTGACTGACGCCGGCATCGAGCAGCGTCTGTTTCAGGCCACCACCGGCACCGATCGTCAGCAACAGCACGGCAATCGGCGCCAGGCTTTTACGCAGCGTGTTGCCCACCCGCTCGCGGGAAATGCCATTGGCCCAACCCAGGCAGACCGTCGCCGCCAGCACGGCAATGCCCAACGCCACCAGTGGCTCGCCGAGAAACTTCAGCGCCAGCGCCGTGTTGCTTTCCGGTTCCATGGCCACCTTGGCCAGCGTGCTGCCGAGCATCAGGATGACCGGCAGCAGAATGATCAACAGCGAAATCCCGAAACCCGGCTGGCGGGTCACGTTGGGCTTGGCCGAGAACAGCTCACCCAGTTCTGCCGGCGCTTCAATGTGCAGCCGCCTGGACAGCCAGTTGCCATAGAGCGGACCGGCGAGGATCACCGCCGGCACCGCAATGCAGAAGCCCAGCAACATCGTCAATCCGAGATCGGCGTGCAACGCACTCACTGCAATCAAGGGGCCTGGATGCGGAGGCATCAGGGCGTGAAGCGTGGTCATGCCGGCCAGCGCCGGAATGGCGATCTTGAGCAGCGGCTGGCCCGACTGCCGTGCCATGACGAAGATGATCGGCACCATCATCACCAGGCCCACTTCGAAGAACAGCGGCAGGCCGATGACCATTGCCACCAGCGCCATGACCCACGGCAATGTCTTGCCCTTGCCAAGTCCTAGCAGGGTCGAGGCGATGCGATCAGCGGCACCTGACTCGGCCATCAGCGCGCCGAGCATCGCGCCCAGCGCAATGATGATCCCCGCTTCCCCAAGAATCCCGCCCGCGCCCTTGCTGAACGCTTTCGCCACAGCCTCCGCCGGCAATCCTGCGCCTATCCCTGCGATGAAAGTCCCCACCAGAATCGACAGAAATGGCGGAAGTTTGGTAGCGCTGATCAGCACGATAATCGTGGCAATGGCGATCAGGCAGCAGATGATCAGACGGGTGTCATGGAACACCCACGCAGCAGACGACAAATCCAATGCGGAACCCCTTATCGTTCGATTCTTATTGAAAGATGATCTGAAACAATTTGTTTCAGATGGCCAAACGATACCGGATGCGGCAAGACGTCGCAGTGATTTTTTCGCAGAAAGTGGCCGAAACGGCCTGCCATTCATCCATTCATCTAAATGAATCTGCGTCTGCACCGGCCTCTTCCCGGCTAAGCCGGTCCCACAGGCGCCACAAGTTTTTCCGTAGGACCGGCTTCAGCCGGGAACGCGTCGGGTGTCACATCGTCGAGAGAAAGGTGCGTTGAAGACCGTTGCTCACGCCCATAGAAACCGCAGTGTCACCCGTGAATGAAGGGTCGCCAGATCACGCTTGCGCGCATTCGATCAACACGTCGCGCAATGCCTGCGCCGCCGCCGAGAGTTTGTGATCGACCTGGGTCATCAGTCCGATCCGGCGTTCGATGCGCGGGCCTTCCAGTGCGATGCACCGCGCGCCCAGTTCTTCCATCTGGCTGATGCACAACGACGGCACGGCGCTGACGCCCAGGCCGTTGGCAACCATGCGCCCGACCGTCGAAAGCTGATGGCTTTCGAACGCCACCGACAATTTGCCGTGTTGCGTGTGCAGATCCTGTTCGAGCAGCAGCCGCACCGCCGATGGCCGCTGAAGGGTGATGAAGTCGTGACGCAACAGCTCGTCCCATGCCACTACGCCGCGTTCGGCCAATGGCGAATCCATCGGCACCACCGCCACGAAGCGATCCATGTAGAACGGGGTGAACGTCAGGTTGTTGCTCGACTCCGGCTCGAACCCGACACCCAGCTCGACCCGTCGATGGTCTAGCATCTCAAGCACCTGTTCGTTGATGACGTCATGCACGGCGACGTTGACCCGCGGATAACGCTCGCGAAAAACCTTGAGTGCGATCGGCAGCAGATTGCCTGCAAACGACGGCATGGCTGCGATGGTGACCTTGCCCATCTGCAACGTGAAACGCTGACGCAGCAGCTCTTCGGTGTTGTCCCAGTCGGCCAGCAGCTGTCGGGCCAGCGGCAACAAGGCCTCGCCTTCGGGCGTGAGGCTGACATTGCGTGTGGTGCGGGTCAGCAATTGGCCGCCCAGATCGTCTTCCAGCGCCTTGATGGTCAGGCTCAGCGCGGGTTGCGACAGATGCAGTCGCTCCCCTGCCTGGGCGAAGCTCAGGCACTGGGCAACGGCCAGAAACGCACGCAGCTGTTTGACGTTCATATATTTGGTTTGCTTATCAATCTATGAAAAAAACAAAATTAACAAATCACTGAGTGCGAGAGAAGATGCTGTGAACAACCTCAGGCAGCATGAGCACCTCACGGCGTAGGGAAGACAACGCAAGAACAGGCGAAAAGCGGAGCCCAGGCCCCTGAACGAGCCCGTTCGTAGCGCCGTGTTCTCATGCAGTGGCTTCAGGCGCCTGGCGACAGATTGTCGGACATAAATATAACAAGGCGGGATATCACCATGGCTGGACTCGATAAGCGAGTTGCAACTTACGAAGAAGCCCTTGCCGGGCTGACCGACAACATGACCGTGCTTTCCGGTGGCTTTGGTCTCTGCGGTATTCCGGAAAACCTCATTGCCGAAATCAAGCGCCGTGGCGTCAAGGGCCTGACCGTCGTCTCTAACAACTGCGGTGTCGACGGGTTTGGGCTGGGTATCCTGCTGGAAGACCGGCAGATCCGTAAGATGATCGCTTCCTACGTGGGTGAAAACGCACTGTTCGAGCGTCAGTTGCTCAGCGGCGAACTTGAAGTCGAACTCACGCCGCAAGGCACGCTGGCTGAGAAAATGCGCGCTGGCGGCGCCGGCATTCCTGCTTTCTACACCGCGACCGGTTACGGCACGCCTGTGGCTGAAGGCAAGGAAACGCGTCAGTTCAACGGGCGCAACGTCATCCTGGAAGAAGCCATCACCGGCGACTTCGCCATTGTCAAAGGCTGGAAAGCCGACCATTTCGGCAACGTGGTGTACCGCCACACCGCGCAGAACTTCAACCCGGTCGTGGCCACCGCCGGCAAGATCACCGTGGTGGAAGTCGAAGAAATCGTCGAACCCGGTGTCCTGCTGCCGACCGAGATCCACACGCCTGGCATTTACGTCGATCGCGTGATTCTGGGCACGTTCGAGAAGCGCATCGAACAGCGCACCGTCAAGAAAGCCTGACGCCTGCGGCCGGTCTTTGATCGACCGGCAGCATATTCATCCGAGGCAGGCCGGTTCGCCGGTCGCAACTGATGCAGGGGCACGCCCCGCGCCAGTTGCCTGCGACGGAATCGGTCACCGGACACAATAAAAGAGACCCAAGATCATGGCACTCTCCCGCGAACAAATGGCACAGCGCGTAGCGCGCGAACTGCAAGACGGCTTCTATGTGAACCTGGGCATCGGCATTCCAACCCTGGTTGCCAACTACGTACCGGAAGGCATCGACGTGATGCTGCAATCGGAAAACGGCCTGCTGGGCATGGGCGAATTTCCGACCGAAGAGACCATCGACGCCGACATGATCAACGCCGGCAAGCAGACCGTCACCGCGCGCAAAGGCGCGTCGATCTTCTCCTCGGCCGAATCGTTCGCGATGATCCGCGGCGGGCATGTCGACCTGACCGTGCTCGGCGCATTCGAGGTCGATGTCGAGGGCAACATCGCTTCCTGGATGATCCCCGGCAAACTGGTCAAGGGCATGGGCGGTGCGATGGACCTGGTCGCCGGTGCCGACAACATCATCGTCACCATGACTCATGCATCCAAAGACGGCGAATCGAAACTGCTGTCGCGGTGCAGCCTGCCGCTGACGGGCGCGGGCTGCATCAAGAAAGTGCTGACCGACCTGGCTTACCTCGAGATCGAGAACGGCGCGTTCATCCTGCGCGAAACCGCGCCGGGCGTGACCGTCGAGGAGATCATCGCCAAGACCGCCGGCAAACTCATCGTCCCGAACGATGTGGTCGAGATGAAGTTCTGAGCGCACTGAGTGAACGCGTTCCCCTGTAGGAGCGCGCTTGCCCGCGATCAAAGCCAGTCCATTCACCCACGCAGTGTCTGAACAATCGCTTTGCGGGCAAGCGCGCTCCTACAGGGTACGCGTCCGCCCGAGTCTGTCGTTACACCCGCGTCATATCGTTGTGCCATATTGCCTCTTCACCCGTGAAGGGGCTTTGCTGTATCTAGCGCCTGACTTTTCGCATCACTGCCAACACTAAAAACAGCTATTCGAATAGCACCTGACAATAACTCCAAGAGGTAGAAAACGTGGCCGCCGATATTGAAGAAAGCCGCTCCGCCCGATTTGCCCTGCGTTGTGCCAAGTGGGCAGAACGCTGGTTCCCCGACTCCTGGGTGTTCGCCGCCCTGGCAGTCGTCATCGTCACCCTGGCAACGCTGGCCATCGGTGCGAAACCGGCCGACACCGCCAAGGCGTTCGGCGACGGTTTCTGGAGCCTGATCCCCTTCACCATGCAAATGGCCTTCGTGGTCATCGGCGGCTACGTCGTCGCCAGCTCGCCTCCGGCGGTCAAGCTGATCGACCGCCTGGCGCGCATCCCCAAGAATGGCCGTTCGGCGGTCGCCTGGGTCGCGCTGATCTCCATGGTCGCCTCGCTGTTGAACTGGGGCCTGTCACTGGTTTTCGGCGGGCTGCTGGTACGCGCGCTGGCCCGTCGCACCGATCTGAAAATGGACTATCGCGCAGCCGGTGCTGCCGCCTATCTGGGTCTGGGCGCCGTGTGGGCGCTGGGCTTGTCGTCGTCGGCTGCACAGCTGCAGGCCAACCCGGCGAGTCTGCCGCCTTCGATCCTCGCGATCACCGGGATGATCCCGTTCACCCAGACCATCTTCCTGTGGCAGTCGGGCGTGATGCTGCTGGCGCTGGTGGTGATCTCGATCATCGTCGCCTACGCCACGGCACCTGGCCCGGCCAACGCCCGAGACGCCAAGGGATGCGGCGTGGATCCGGCGTTCAGCCTGCCGCCGCTGCCACCGCGCACCCGCCCTGGCGAGTGGCTGGAATACAGCCCGCTGCTGATCATTCTGATGGTGATTCTGGCGTCGGGATGGTTGTACAACGAGTTCAGCACCAAGCCTGCGATCACCGCGATTTCCGGCCTGAACACCTATAACTTCCTGTTCATCATGGTCGGTGCGCTGTTGCACTGGCGTCCGCGCAGCTTTCTGGATGCGGTCGCGCGCGCCGTGCCGACCACCACCGGCGTGCTGATCCAGTTTCCGCTGTACGGCTCGATTGCCGCACTGCTGACCACGGTCAAGGGTGGCGATGCACAAACCGTCGCGCATCACATCTCGACGTTCTTCACCAGCATCGCCTCCCACGACACGTACGCGCTGCTGATGGGCGTGTACTCGGCGATTCTCGGGTTCTTCATTCCGTCCGGTGGCGGCAAGTGGATCATCGAAGCGCCGTACGTCATGCAAGTGGCCAACGATCTCAAATACCACTTGGGCTGGGCAGTGCAGATTTACAACGCCGCCGAAGCCCTGCCGAACCTGATCAACCCGTTCTACATGCTGCCGCTGCTGGGCGTGCTGGGCATCAAGGCGCGTGATCTGATCGGGTTCTCGTTCGTGCAACTGCTGGTTCACACGCCGCTGGTGCTGTTCCTGCTGTGGGCGCTGGGCACGACGCTGGCCTACATCCCGCCAGTGATGCCGTAAAACGAGTACGCAGCAGGATTTGTTCCCCGCCTGCTGCAAACCTGGCGTCGATCACACCGGATCGGCGCCTTCATATTCGCCTGCTGCCACATCGATCAGTGCCTGGCGCAACACCACGGCACGTTCGGCGCCGTAGGTCTTTTCAAAACTGGCTTGCGCCTGCTGCCAGAGCGGCTGGGTTTCCAGCAATTTATCCATGCCCGCCCGCGTCAGGCTGACCAGGCGACTGCGCTTGTCCGCCGGATCCACCTGCACCTGCACCCACCCTTCGCGCTCCAGCGGCTTGAGGTTCTGCGCCAGCGCTGAACGGTCGATCAGCAGCAAAGCCGCCAGTTCCGACATGCTCGCCACCTCGCAGCGGGCGATCTGCATCAGGATCGAGCGCTGGGTCGAACGCAGGCCCGATGGCGCGAGCAATGCGTCGTACAGCAAGGTGATGCGTCGGGTCGCCTTGCGCAGGTAAGTGGCATGGCAGGTCGCTTGTGGCGGGATGTTCAGGCCCTCCGGTACCGCGACGCCGCGTTTCTGTCTGTCGTTCATGAACCTTCCTTCAAGCCATGGGCGGACGCACCGGTCCGGCACACGATCGTGCTTTCAAAAATATGCCTTGACCAATGCTGGCATATCCCCGCAAATTGAAAAAGGAGCATATACCGCTAATTGGTAGATTGCAGGTCATCGAGACTGGAAATGAGCACCGAACATCTGTCGCCCGCCGAGGGCTTGCACCGAATCCTGATCCTGCTGTGCGTGTCGGTTCCGTCCTTCATGATCAACCTGGACTCCAATATCGTCGCGGTTTCGCTCTCCTCCATCGCCCAGTCACTGCATGCCGACTTCGCCGACATCGAATGGGTGATCAGCGCCTACACGCTGACCTTCGCATCCTGCGTCATGCCGGCCGGCGCACTCGCCGATCGATACGGGCGTAAACGCATGCTGCTGATCGGCCTGAGCGTGTTCACCGGCGCCTCCCTGATCTGTGGCGCAGCGGGCGATGTGCTGCTGCTCAACAGCGCGCGGGCGCTGCAGGGCGTCGGCGCGGCGATCTTGCTGAGTTCGGCGCTGGCCACGTTGTCCCATACCTTCCGCGGCGCACATCGGGCCAGAGCCTTTGCCTTCTGGGGTTCGGTCATCGGCATCGCGACCTCGCTGGGGCCGGTGGCCGGCGGGTTCATCACTCAGCATTTCGGCTGGCAATGGGTGTTCTACATCAACATCCCGATCGGCGCCGCGATGTTCGCGCTGACCCTTTACGCCGTCGATGAGTCACGCGATCCGCACGCACGCAAGGTCGACGTGCCGGGCTCATTGACGTTTTCCAGCAGCCTGTTTCTGGTGACGCTGGCACTGATCACCGGCAACCACGAGGGCTGGGCCAGCAACGGGATTGTTCTGGAATTCGCCTGCTCCGGCACGCTGTTCGCGCTGTTCCTGCTGGTGGAAACCAGGCAGCAACGTCCGATGCTCGACCTGAGCTTCTTCCGCCGGCCTACCTACATCGGCGCCAATATCGCAGGGCTGGCCTATGCCGGCGGTCTGCTGACCATGTTCACCTACTTGCCGATCTACTTTCAGAGCGGCCTGGGCCTGAGCCCGCAGAAAGCCGGACTGCTCATGCTGCCCATCGCCCTGCCATTGTTCATTGTGCCGCGCATTGTCGCCACCTGGCTGACACACCGTTTCAGTGGCCGGGCATTGCTGACGGTCGGCCTGGCGATTATTGGCGTCGGCCTGTCATGGCTGGCGATGCAAGCGCTGCAATTCGATTACGCGTCCATGTCGGCAGGGCTGCTGATCGCGGGAGTCGGCGCGGGCATTCTCAACGGCGAGACCGCCAAGGTGAGCATGTCGGTGATTCCGCCCGAGCGTGCCGGCATGGCGTCCGGCGTCTCCGGTACGGTGCGATTCAGCGGCATCGTCGTGGGGTTTGCAGCGCTGGGCGCGATTCTGTTCTCACGCGTCTCGGCGACCCTTGCCGAAGGTTTGCCGCCGGGTTCCAATATTGACCCCGTGGCACTCACGCGCAGCATCGCTGCTGGGGATCTGTCCGCAGGCCAAGAGGAGATGTTTCCCGGCATCGACCTGCATGGACTGGCGCTGCACAGTTTTGGCAGCGGCTATCAGGCGATCCTGTTGGTTGGCGCCGCAATCGCCTTCAGCGCGGCGCTGCTGACCTGGCTGCTGGTGCGCAGCAGCGACACCGCGCCGACGCCACGTCATGCCAGCAGCGCCAGCGCCGTTGCGCCTCAGGTGGAATAGCGGTAATCACGCTCGATTTTGCTCACCCGCGTGGTGCAGCTGTGGTACCACGTCGAGCGACCCCGCTCACGAATCGCACGGTGCTCAGGGTGTTGCTTCCAGGCCAGAATCGCCTCCTCGCTCGACCAGTAGGAGACGGTGATGCCAAGCCCGTCTTCACCCCGCGCCGACTCCACGCCGAGGAAACCCGGCTGCTCGCGCACCCGATCAAGCATCCGCAACGCCGCTCGCTCATAACCCTCGTCGTCCGCGGACGTGCGCACCGAGGTGAAGATCACCGCGTAATACGGTCGGTCGAAGGTATCAGTGATCATCGGGTTGCCCTCAAGGCCGCACAGGCCATGACAAATGCCTTGACCAGCGGCGGCGTCGTGGCCGCCCCGATGTCGCTTGCCAACGCTGCGCGTTCAGGCTGGAACAGCGTGGCGAGGAAGAATGGATGGTCATCCCGTTCAATCGCCCGAACCTCGTCGTCGGCGTCGTAGCCGCACACCTTCAGCGGGCCGGCGAACATTGCGGCCTTCAGCGACTTGCGCAAACCGTAACGGCAGCGGTAGCGCTCCCGGGTTTCCTGCGCGCCATAAGCCTGGGCGATGCGCGAACCCGGCAGCAGCCGGATCGGCGCGAACGCTTCCACCAGCGAACAGCTCAGCGGCGTGATGATCGCCTGCTCGGAATCCGGCGCTGTCTCGGCGTGCTCGGCGTCCGTCCAGCCCAGCTCATTGCGTGCGTACTCGAGCAAGGCATGCTGAAAGCCGCCGCAGGTGCCTAAGAACGGCACGCGCCGGGTGCGAGCGAAACCGATGGCGGTCAGCGCGCCGTTCAGGTCGCGATAAGGGCTGGCCGGTACGCACCAGATGCCATCGAAGGCCTCTAACAACGCGCCTTCAGCCACCTCTGGAGTCGGCACCCATTGATACGTCAGACGCGTCCCTGACTCCGCCGCGACCCTGTCCAGCGCGACCGCAATGGCCTGATGCGCAGGTACGTGCGCGTCGTAATCGCCGACCAATGCAATGCGAATAGCCTGTTGCTGCTCCATGACCGTTCCTTGATGTCAAAACGCTTTGCCGTGTGGCTGAACGGCACTATAAGCTTGCGGTCTTGCAATCAGAATGGGCGCCCAAGCAAGTGATCAATGCAGCGATGCACTATCGAATCAACCACGCCGACCTCACGTTGATCCTCGCACTGGTGCGCGGCAAGACCCTGTCCCGCGCTGCCGAACTGCTCGCCGTCGACGTGTCCACCGTGTTCAGGTCAGTGCGTCGGCTCGAGGCAGCGGTGGGCACCGCACTGTTCGACAAAAGCCGCGCCGGCTATCAACCCACGAGCGCCGCGATCGCGCTGGCGCAACAGGCCGAAAGCGCCGAGCAGGCGTTGACGCTGGCGCAGATCAGCCTCGAGCAAGGGCAGCACATCGTCAGCGGCACGGTTCGCCTGACCTGCACCGAAGCGGTGTTGCAAAGCCTGTTGTTGCCTGCACTCACGCGGTTCATGCCGAACTATCCCGGGCTGCAGCTGGAACTCAATACGTCCAGCACCTTCGCCAACCTCAGCCGCCGCGATGCGGACATCGCGCTGAGGCTGACCGACGCGCCCCCGCAGCATCTGGTTGGCACGCGCCTGGGAACGGTGTCGTACCGCGTGTGTGCCAGCGAGGACTATGTGGCCCGCCAGGACGATCTGACGCTGGAGAACCTGCACTGGATCGCCCCGGATGATTTCCTGCCCGATCACCCGACCGTGACCTGGCGCCGACAACGATTGCCGAAGGTCAAGCTCGCCTATCGCTGCAGCTCGATGCTGGCGGTGGCGCAACTGGCGCGTGCAGGCATGGGCGTCGCGGCGCTGCCTGACTTCATGTTGCGCGACGCAGGCTTGCAGCAGTTGAGCGGGCCGCTGGAAGGTTATGACACCGCGCTGTGGGTACTGACGCGACCGGACTGTCGGGCATTGCGATCAGTGTCGGCACTGTTCAGCGAACTGGCCCGAACGATTCGACTGCACGACTGACCGGCCTGTGGCGGTTCAGGCTGAGCTGTCCGATGGCAGGCAACAAGGGTCAGACGCCGCGATGTTCGCGCCGGAACTGACCGGGCGGGACGCCATGGGCCTTGCGAAAACGTCGGGAGAAATACGCTTCGTCAGCAAAGCCGCAGGTGTCTGCGATGTGACTCAGGGGCTTGTCGCTGTTCATCAGTTGCGTGCGCGCCAGGCGCATCCGGCGCTCGAGCACCAACTCGGAAAACGTGCTGCCGGTTTCCTTGCGCAGCAGGTGCGTCAGGTAATTGGGCGAAAGAAACGCGGCCGCCGCGGCATCGGTCAGGGTCATCGTCGGCTCGGCGATGTGCTCGCGGATGTAGGCCATGACCCTGCCCATGGCGTCGCGGCGCCCTCTGCGCTCGGCCTTGTTCGCCGACAGCGCCAGCAACGGCGCCTCGAACAGGTTGCAGACCTTGCCGATCAGTTGCAGCAGGCAGCCGCGCAAAATCGATCCGGAACCCAGTTGCCGCGTCTGATCGAGCTCGCGCATCTGGGTCAGCAATGCCGTCACGTCGGCGAAGTCAGCGTCGTCGAGGATGAAATCCAGATGTTCCTGAAAGCGGAACGGTGCCAGTTCCGGCGCCTCGGCGAGTGAGACGTCTTCGAGGTCCATCGGATCGCACTGCAGATGTTGCAGGAGAAACTCCTGGGAGAAGTTGATCAGCACGAAATTGCCGTCCTCCGGATGCGGGATGACGTGCAGCCGATGCGGCAGGATGAATGCCAGAGTGTTGCGCGGGAACGGCCGGATGGCGCCGCCAATATGCTGCACGGTGTCGCCGCCGAGGTTGATCTGGATCTGGAAGTATTCGTGACGATGGGGCGCGGTCAGCGCCGGTCGCGCCGACTTGTCACGGATATAGAAATCCATGCGGTCGCTGCGCTGCTGCATGCCGTAGGTCTGGATGCGGGAAGGGTTGGCCATCGCGGACACCTGAGTCGCCGGTTCGAACCGCCGCATGTTAGGGCACGTGCGGCCGTCGAACCAAGCGATTGTTGTGTCACGGCAGGTGCGTGGCGGTCAGCCGAGGGTCAGACTCAACTCGGCGATGCCTTCGATCCCGGCCGTGACCACATCACCGCGCTGTAGCGCGCCGACGCCCGCCGGCGTGCCGGTGTAGATCAGGTCACCGGCTTTGACGCCAACCGACTGCGACAGGTAAGCGATGACGTCCTTGACCGGCCAGATCTGGTCGGCCAGGTCTCCGCGCTGGCGGCTCTGGCCGTTCACGTCGAGCCAGATTCCGCCGGATTCCGGATGGCCGACCTTGCTCACCGGCAGCAGCGCCGTGGCGGGTGCCGACGCATCGAAGGCCTTGGCCCATTCCCACGGGCGCCCCATTTTCTTGGCTTGCGCCTGCAGATCGCGGCGCGTCAGATCCAGACCCACGCCATAGCCCCATACATGGCTCAGCGCATCCTCCGGGCTGATATTCACGCCGTCTTTGCCGATGGCAACGACCAGCTCGATCTCATGGTGCAGGTCTTCGGTCAGCGGCGGATACGCAATGCTGCCCTCCGCCGGAACCACGGCATCGGCCGGTTTCATGAAAAAGAACGGCGGCTCGCGATCAGGATCGTGCCCCATTTCCCGAGCGTGCTCGGAATAGTTGCGACCGACGCAGAATACGCGACGGATCGGAAAGCGGCTGGTGGTCCCGGCCACCGCCAGCGATGGCGTGGCGACCGGTGCGATGACGAATTCGCTCATGATCAAGTCCTCGTTTGAAATGGATCGGCATGGCGCCATTCTGCGCATACATGAATCGACCGGGTTGGACAGATCCCAGAGGTTATTGGACGAAACAACGGTGCGCGAGCTGACGGCGGGCGGCTGCCTCAGCCACGCCCCACGAACGGCATGCTGCTGGCCATGACGGTCATGTTCAGCACGTTGGCCGACAATGGCAACGCGGCCATGTAGCTCACCGCGTCTGCCACGTGCTGGACGTTCATGGTCGGCTCGACCTCCAGCGTCCCGTTGGCCTGCAACACGCCCTTGGTCATGCGATCGGTCATCTCGGTGAGCGCATTGCCAATGTCGATCTGACCGCAGGCGATGTTGTAAGGCCGGCCATCCAGCGCCGTGCTTTTGGTCAGCCCGTGCACCGCATGTTTGCTGGAGGTATACGGCGCGCTGAACAAACGCGGGGTGTGCGCCGAAATCGAGCCGTTGTTGATGATCCGCCCGCCCTGCGGCACTTGCCGGCGCATCAGGCCGAATGCGCCGCGCACGCACAGAAACATCCCCGTGACATTGGTGTCGATGACGTTCTTCCACTGCTCGACCGACAGCTCATCCATCGGCACCGCAGGTGCGCCGATGCCGGCGTTGTTGAACGAGACATCCAGTCGGCCAAAGGTGTGTTCGATGGTGGCGAACAGCGCATCGACACTGGCTGGATCGCGCACATCGGTGGGCACCGCCAGGGCTTGCTGCCCCGCCGCTTTCGCTTGGTCCGCCAAGGCCTGCAACGGTTCGGAACGTCGCCCGGCCAGCACCACCGCGAAACCATCGGACAGCAACTGCAGCGCCACGGCGCGGCCAATCCCGCTGCCGGCGCCGGTGACGAGGGCGACTTTCAATACGGCTGGAGCAGACATACACGTTTCCTTTTTTTGTAAGAGTGAGCATCCGATTGCGAAGAGCTGCGGCAGTGCGTCAGCTGTAAACGGGCGTCAGCACAGGCTTGCCCGCATAGAACGCCAGCAGGTTGTTGGCGACCATCTGCACGGTGTCCCGCGAGGCCTCAGGCGACAGGCCCGCCAGATGCGGCGTCAGCACCACGTTGTTCAAGGATTTCAATGCATCGGGGACCTGGGGTTCGTCGTCGAAGACATCCAGCGCCGCCCCGGCCAGGCGGCCGTGCTGCAAAGCGTCGATCAGCGCCTCGGTGTCCACCACGCTGGCCCGCGCGATATTGACGATGAAGCCCTCGGGGCCAAGCGCCTCAATGGCGGCAGCATCGATCAAATGCCGGGTAGAGCCGCCACCTGGCGTTGCGACGACCAGAAAATCGGCGTCGCGGGCCAGTTGCAGAGGCGTCGCGCAGTAGTTGAAATCGACATCCGTTCGCGCCGAGCGGCTGTGATAATGGATCACCATGTCGAAGCCCAGCGCCCGCCGAGCGATGGCCATGCCCACCGCACCCAGACCGAGAATGCCCAGGCGTTTGCCCGCGAAGGACGGCCGCGAGACCTTGCGCCACTCATGGCGACGTACCGACGCGTCGCTCTGCGCGATGTCGCGCACCAGTGACAGCAGCAGCGCCATGGCGTGATCGGCGACGCTCGGCGCGTTGACCCCGGCGCCGTTGGTCACGGTGATGCCCCTCGCCTCGGCGGCGGCCAGATCGACTTGCTCGTAGCCGGCACCGATGACGCAGATGATCCCGAGTCGCGGCAGCGCAGCCATCTCCTCGGCGGTAAATCCCAGCGGCCCACGGGTCAGCACCGCGTCAATCTCATCGCCCCCGCTTGCCACCGCTTGCGCCCGCATCGCCGGGGTCGGGGCCAGAATCAGGCGAAACCCGCTGTCTTCCAGAATCGGCAAATACTCGTTCACGCTTTCGACCAGCACCAACACCGTCTTCATCTTCACTCCGCTGCGCACATTGGGATGGACAGACAGTAGCGTGACTCCCCGCGGTTTTCACCCCTGATATCGATTTGCGTCACCCGCCGCCCCGCACGCGCAAGCGTCTGGCACAGCAGCTGCGAGGCGATCCGGACGGCCTGCGCCGCGGGGGCATCGGTGAATCAGCGACGCGTCATGCGCAGGCACGCTTGCGGGTTGAAAAGTCGCGGCCGGACGTTTTAGCGTCATGAAAAATGCTGACACTGCACAGACCCTCTCCCATTACGACAACGTGTCTGCGTCAACGACAGCCGGGTTGCCCGCACCGACGCCAACTGTTATTGGTCACAGCGATGGGCTGAACGATCAGTTGCGACAACGATGTGCCATGCAGTGCCCGATCTCACTGCGCCATGAACGAACATGCACAAAAGGAACGTCAAAACCATGTTGAAAGGAATAACCAGAACGTTGAGCACCGCCGCCATTGCCGGTGTGATGTTGTCGTCGGGGTTGGCGCTCGCCGCCAGCGAGCCGGCCAGTAACCCGGGCAAGGCCTTGGCCGCGAAGGCCGGTGTGCCCTGGCCTGCGGTCATTGCTCACCGCGGCGCCTCGTTCGACGCGCCTGAGGAAACCATCCCTTCTTACACGCTGGCCCGCGAACTGGGCGCCGACTATCTGGAAATGGACATCCAGCGCACCAAGGACGGCGTGCTGATCGCGCTGCATGACGACACGCTGCAACGCACCACCAACATCAACGAGGTCTTTCCAGACCGGGCGACTCAGCCGGTGAGCAGCTTCACCCTTGAGGAACTCAAGCGTCTGGACGCTGGTTCCTGGTTTAACACGGCCTACCCGGACCGCGCCAGAGCGAGCTACGCCGGGCTGAAAATTCTGACCCTGGATGAAGTGATCGACATCGCCGAGGGCGGCAAGAACAAACCCGGCCTGTACATCGAAACCAAAGTGCCGACGCAGTTTCCCGGCATCGAAGAAGACCTGAAAAAGAAGCTCGATCAGCGCGGCTGGCTGAGTGAGCGTCCGGCCGCTGAAAAAGGCCATGTCAACGTCGCCCACATGCCCGGCCGGGTCGTGCTGCAGACGTTCGAGAAGTCGAGTCTGGAGTTGCTGCAGAAGAGCATGCCCGACACGCCTAAAGTGCTGCTGCTTTGGTTGGGCGATGGCTCGATTGCCGCTGCTTCCGAGACGTCCTTCAAGGATTCCGGGGCCAAGGACAAGGCGAGCTTCTACGCGAGCCAGCAAGTCAAATCGAAAGAGGAGTTCGCTGCCTGGATGGACTGGGCCAAGGCACACGGAGCCATAGGCACCGGCCCCGCCTCTGCGCTGAAAAACGGCGGCGATCAGAGCTACATGGACCTGGTGAAACCGTGGATGAACAAGATGGCTCATGACCGAGGCCTGATCATTCATCCCTACACCGTGGACGACGCGGTGGATTTCAAGGCGATCAGTGCCAACGGCGTGGACGGCTTCTTTACCAACCGCACCTCGGAACTGCTGAAGTTCTACGGTCGGCCGTCGAAGGAAAGCATGGAGTCGATCTTGAAGCGGATCGGCTACTGACGGCAACGGGTGCAGCGCACCCGTCTGTGCTGACGACGCGGCCGTACGCTGGCTGACGATTGGCCGAACAGCGGCATCAAGCGGCCGCTGAATGCCAGCGTTGCGCCAGCGTCACGCCAGTTCGGCCACCACCGCCGCCAGCGCCTTCGCCGGGTCGGCGGCCTGGCTGATCGGACGGCCGATGACCAGATAATCGGAGCCGGCATCCAGCGCCTGACGAGGCGTGAGGATGCGGCGTTGATCGTCCTGCGCGCTGCCTGCCGGGCGAATACCCGGCGTCACCAGTTGCAGCGACGGGTGCGCGCTCTTCAGCGCCTGGGCTTCCAGCGCCGAGCACACCAGGCCGTCCATCCCGGCCTTTTCCGCCAGTGCCGCCAAACGCAGCACCTGCTCCTGCGGCTCGATATCCAGACCGATCGCCGCCAGGTCTTCACGCTCCATGCTGGTCAGCACCGTCACGCCGATCAACAGCGGCTTGTGCCCGCTGCGCTGATCCAGCACATCGCGACACGCGGCCATCATGCGCAAGCCACCGGAGCAGTGCACGTTGACCATCCACACGCCCATCTCGGCGGCGGCCTTGACCGCCATCGCCGTGGTGTTGGGGATGTCGTGGAATTTCAGGTCCAGAAACACTTCGAAACCCTTGTCGTTCAGGGTTTCGACAATGCCGGACGCGCTGCTGGTGAACAGCTCCTTGCCCACTTTGACCCGGCACAGTTTCGGGTCCAGTTGATCAGCCAGTTTCAACGCGGCTTCGCGGGTCGGGAAATCCAGGGCGACGATGATGGGGGTCTGGCAGGCGGACATGAGCGGGTTCTCTGGCAAGTCGAAATCGGCGCGCATTGTAGCTGAAGCAGCCCTGAGACGGGACCCGGTGATCGGTAAATGGCGCAAGGAATCTGCCACCGTCGACTGCACCTCATCGCCGATATCCTCCAGACGCTGCGGCTCGCGAAGTCTGCTATGGGGCGAGCTGATTGGCGATTGGCCTGCATGACCGGTTTACTGTGTACCTGCGAACGATCGTCTGCGAGTCAATTGGTGCCTGCGAGCGGCGCAGGCCTCAGTGCCTCTTAAGCAGCCACGCCGCGGCATTCTGCTCACAAATCGCGCACGATGACGCCGAGTTCGCCGAATAAGCATCCCGTAAGCGACCCGATTGGAAACATTACGACATCGCTTTCGGCCACTGGCATGACCGCTGCAATGCGCTACCTCCTGATGATCCAATCAATCCAGGGAGTGACGCATGAATACGCAACTGAAGCCCACGCTGGGCACGCTGCATTTGTGGGGGATCGCTGTCGGTCTGGTGATTTCCGGTGAATATTTCGGCTGGAGCTACGGCTGGGGAGTCGCCGGAACGCTCGGGTTTCTGCTGACGTCGCTGATGGTTGCGGCGATGTACACCTGTTTCATCTTCAGTTTCACCGAGCTGACGACCGCCATTCCCCATGCCGGCGGACCGTTTGCCTACAGCCGACGGGCGTTTGGCGAGAAAGGCGGCCTGATCGCAGGCCTGGCCACGCTGATCGAGTTCGTCTTCGCGCCGCCGGCCATTGCCCTGGCGATCGGCGCCTACCTGAACGTGCAGTTTCCCGCCCTGGACCCTAAACATGCAGCGGTCGGCGCCTACATCGTGTTCATGACCCTGAACATTCTCGGCGTCAAACTGGCCGCCACCTTCGAACTGGTCGTCTGCGTCCTCGCCGTCCTTGAACTGCTGGTGTTCATGGGCGTGGTCGCGCCTGCATTCAGCTTTTCCAACTTCGCCCTCAACGGCTGGGCCGGTTCGGACAGCTTCGGCGCCCCGGCCATTGCCGGGATGTTCGCGGCCATTCCGTTCGCCATCTGGTTCTTCCTTGCAATCGAAGGCGCGGCGATGGCGGCCGAAGAAGCCAAAGACCCCAAGCGCACGATTCCGAAAGCCTACATCAGCGGCATCATTACTCTGGTTTTGCTGGCGATGGGCGTGATGTTCTTCGCAGGCGGCGTGGGTGATTGGAAAGCCCTGTCAAACATCAACGACCCGCTTCCACAAGCGATGAAAGCGGTCGTCGGCGAAAGCTCGGGCTGGTTGCACATGCTGGTGTGGATCGGCCTGTTCGGTCTGGTGGCGAGTTTCCACGGCATCATTCTGGGCTACTCGCGGCAGTTCTTCGCGCTGGCCCGCGCAGGCTACCTGCCCGCTTCGCTGGCGAAGCTGTCGCGTTTCCAGACGCCCCATCGGGCGATCATCGCCGGTGGCCTGATCGGCATCGCGGCGATCTACAGCGACGGCCTGATCAATCTGAGCGGCATGACGCTGACGGCAGCCATGATCACCATGGCCGTGTTCGGCGCCATCGTCATGTACATCATGAGCATGTTGAGCCTGTTCAAGCTGCGCAAGAGCGAGCCGCTGCTGGAGCGCACCTTCCGCGCACCCGGCTACCCGATCGTGCCGGGGATTGCGCTGGTGCTGGCGGTGGTCTGCCTGATCGCGATGGCCTGGTTCAACGCGCTGATCGGCCTGATCTTCCTGGGGTTCATGGCCGCCGGCTTCATCTACTTCGGCATGACCGGACGCGCGCGTTCGGCGGCGCCCGCCGACTCGATGCTGACCGGCGTCTGAATCGACAGCCCACCGCCGCAGCACGGCTTGCGCAACTGATGGCAAGCCGTGCCACAGCGACGCCTCATGCCGGCCACTGAAGTGACTTCCGTGATCAGGCCGGACATCTCCTACAATTGAACCACTGGACAGCGCCGCTGCTCCAACCGGTATCACAAGAAGGAGAGCCCTATGCCCTGGTATGCCTGGTTAATTCTGGTCGTTGCAATCGGCTCGATCGTCGGCGGTTTGCTGATGCTCAAGGATTCAGCAAAAAAACTGCCCCTGACCGAAGAACAGCTCAAGCGTGTCCATGAGCGCAACGCTGAAATGGATGCCAAGGAAGCGCGGGACCGTTGATGAACCGTGTGGGAGCGCCGAACTGCGCTCCCACATGCCTGCTGCAGCGCGACATCCTCACCATGACTACCCGGGCAAGCGCTATCGCCAGCCTGAGTCAGTGCCTTGCCTCTGCCCTATCAATCGCCATCGCTTGAGCTGTCCTGCGCGATCGAATGATGCGTGGCCTGTGGTGTCACGGCGATGCGAAACGGCTGGAAGATCTTGAACATCTGCCCGTTCTCACGCAACTGATTGAGCAACAGGCTGAACTGCTCGCCGGTGATCGGCGCATTCGGGCGCAACAGCGCGAAGTGGCGATAGACCTGATCCACGCGGTCCGACACCAGAAACTCGTCGGCGTCCTGAGGGTTGTTGGCCATGAAGGTGCTGAGGTAGGAACGGGTCACCAACGCGACGTCGGCGCGATCACGCATTACCATCAACAGGTTGCTGTCGTGCGAATACGTCAGCGACGCGTTGTAGTGTTCGGCAAGGAACTTGGGATCGGCGTTGAAATCCGCGAACGCATAGTGATAGCCGCTGAACAGCGCCAACCGCTTGCCATGCAGATCGTCAAAAAAAGCCTGAGTACGCCCGGGAATCTTGTGGGCCACGAAGATTTCGGCATCCTCCAGGCCCATGTCGACATCCTCGTGAGCGATGCCCTTCCAGCCCCAGCCGGGGTTTTCGAAAATGGCCATGTCGAAACGGGCCTGCTGAAAGTCGCGGAAACGACGCGGGATCGATGTGGGCACCATCTCGAAACGGTAGTCGCTCTGCATGGCGTTGAGCGCACTGACCATCTGCGGCAGCAGCCCGGTGTCTTCACCGCGTTCAGGGCGAATCGTATAGGGCGGAAAGTGCGCGGCGCCAATGCGCACGACCTGAGCCGCCCCCGCCTGCCAGGCCCACAGGGTCGTGGTCGCCAACAGCAGCGATTTAAAAGCCATCCGCACCGGCGTAGACATCAAGACAAGGCACCTCATGCGAATCGGAGTACGTAAGCTATGCGTTTGCGAACGATTAGACAACGGTCAAACAGGCGTAAAAATCACATTTATTCACATCTTGCCTCTTTGAGCAGCAACATCAGTGCCTGCTCGGCAAGTTGCTCCAGCGTCAGGCTGCCGCCGGTACGAAACCAGGTGGTGGTCCAGGACAACGCACCGGTCAGAAATCGCCGGGTAACGAACATATCGCCGGCAATCAGCCCAGCTTCCTTGGCCTCGCCCAGTACCTGCAGCCACACCTGCTCGTACGCGTCGCGCAGCACCAGAATTTTCGCCTGCCCGTCGGCAGACAGCGAACGCCACTCATAGACCATCACAGCCATGGCCTCGCCGGTGCCGCCCATGATTGACTGCAACTCGCATTTTATGAGCGACAGCACGCGCGCCCGGACACCAGTGGCCTTGTTCAGCGCGGCGCGCATGAGCGCCGTGTTGTAGATTGCCGTCTGCTCCATCACCGCGCAGAGAATCTCGTCCTTGCTGCGAAAGTGATGAAAGATGCTGCCGGACTGAATACCCGCCGCGGCCCCCAGATCCCTCACGGTCGTGCGCTCGTAGCCCTTCTCATGGAACAAGTGCGCCGCCACCTGCAGCAGCTTGCCGCGCGCGCTGTCGGGATCCGTGATCAGGCCCTGCCCGACCAGCTCGCGCATGACCGTCCAGGCACTGTGTTCGTCCACCGTGAACTCCCGGGATTGGCGAAGGAAATTTCTGATACAAACAGCATGGGCCGCGCGGCAATTTATGCTGAGCGCGTTAACCAAGCAAGCGCTCGGGCGACCACTGGCGCGTTGTTCGTGGTAAAAATTCCCACACGAAGCAAACAATCGTCTGCCGCGCGAGTCCCAGACTGGGTTATTCCGCGTCGCCGAGCCTCTTTCGCCTGTTCCCGATGCGGGACGGACGAAGACAGTTTTCTTACCGTCCGGACCGAATATGACTACGCTCCATGGCGGTGCCACGGGTTAAAAGACTGGAGTTAGAGATGCCCCACTGGTTGGTGATAGATCTGGAGGCCACCACTGAAGAGGGCGGATGGCCAGTGGCAGAAATGGAGATCATTGAGATCGGTGCATCCGTGGTCAATCAGACCGGGCGTGAGGTCGACCACTTCGAGCGCTTCGTACGGCCTGCGCGCAGGCCGCAACTGACGCCGTTCTGTCGGGAGCTGACGCATATCCAGCAGAGCGCCATCGACGCCGCGTTGCCACTGACCACGGTCTGGCCGCAGTTCGAGCGCTGGCTCAGTCATCATCGCGCGCGGTTGGTAGGCTGGACGAGTTGGGGCGACTACGACCGTCAGCAACTGGAAGTGGAATGGCAGCACCACCAGTTGAGCAGCGAGCTTTCACGGCTTGCGCACATCAATCTGAAACAGCGCTTCGCGCAGGCACGCCAGTTGAGCAAACCCTGCGGCCTGAATGCCGCGCTGCAGCTGGCGGGAATGCATTTCAACGGCCAGCAGCACCGGGCGTTGTCGGACGCGCGCAATACCGCACGGTTGTTACCGTTAGTGATTCCAGGCTAGGCGTGACGCAATTATCAAAGCGGATGACGGCCTTTTGTACGTTGGGCATACTGTCCGACCTTTTGCACCCCTTCCAAGGAGATCAGCCATGTTCAAGGTCAACGAGTATTTCGACGGCACCGTCAAGTCCATCGCCTTCCAGCAAGCCGAAGGTGCAGCGACCATCGGCGTCATGGCTCCCGGGAAATACAACTTCGGCACCGCTGATCGCGAAATCATGCACGTCATCTCGGGATCGCTGAAGGTTCTGTTGCCGGGTAGCAGCGATTGGGAAACCTTCGAGGCAGGCGACCAGTTCCGTGTTCCGGCCAACAGCAAGTTCGATCTTGAGGTCAGCGTCGAAACCGCTTACCTGTGCGAATACCGCAAGGACTGATCGGGCTAGACGCGAGCCTTCCCGGCTAAAGCCGGACCTACGAAA
>NZ_FNYJ01000003.1:0-20938 GCF_900108875.1 Pseudomonas sp. NFR16
ACACCCAAGCAATCTGCGACTCGGACGAGCACAGATTGCGGTGACTGTGAAGACGACACGCACCGAAAGTTTGCAGCATACAGGCCAGACCTGATCACATACCCGATTGGCTGAAGCGCGGCCCCAGGCCTCGGTTCGGTACCCGAATTTCTTGACGACCATAGAGCATTGGAACCACCTGATCCCATCCCGAACTCAGAAGTGAAACGATGCATCGCCGATGGTAGTGTGGGGTTTCCCCATGTGAGAGTAGGTCATCGTCAAGATTAAATTCCAGAACCCCATTTGCGAAAGCAGATGGGGTTTTGTTTTTGCGCGCGGAAAACCTCAACCGCCATCGTGCAGTCCCTGTCTGCGATGCACTCTTCCTCTGTTAGTCTTCTCTCTCTTCAAACGCCAAGGAAGCAGCTATGCCGGTGACGTCAAACCTTAATCCCGGGTTCATGGTGGTTCATGGCAACCGTCTGGATGAACTGCGCAGTCTCGTGGTGTCATGGATGCGGCGTTACCCGCTCACGCCCTTGGAGAACGAAGTCGCCTTGGTGCAGAGCAACGGGATTGCACAATGGCTCAAGCTCGCACTCGCTGAAGACGCTCAGGATGACGATCAAGGTGGATGCGGTATCGCCGCGGCAATCGATGTTCAGCTGCCGGGTAGCTTCATGTGGCAGCTGTACCGCGCGGTGCTGGGTAAGGAGCAGATTCCTGAGACGTCATTGCTGGACAAGGCGCCTTTGACCTGGCGTTTGATGAGGCTCTTGCCTGCGCTCATAGATCAACCGCACTTCGAGCCACTGCAGCGATTTCTGACCGCTGATACCGATCTGCGCAAGCGCTACCAGTTGGCCGAGCGGCTTGCGGACCTCTTCGACCAATATCAGGTTTATCGCGCAGACTGGCTGGAAGATTGGGCAGCGGGCCGGCATCAACTCAGAAACGTTAGGGGCGACGTGAAACCGCTCAAGCCCGAAAACTGCTGGCAAGCGGAATTGTGGCGTGCGCTGCTCCATGATGTTGGGGCCGAAGGCATGGCCCAGAGTCGGGCCGGTGTGCATCAGCGGTACATCGAACGTATCAACAGCCTGACCACGGCACCTGCGGGTTTGCCCGCCCGGGTGATCGTATTCGGTATCTCTTCGCTTCCAGCACAGGCGCTGGAAGCGCTCGCGGGCCTCGCGCGTTTCAGCCAGGTTTTGCTGTGCGTACATAACCCGTGCCGTCACCACTGGGCCGATATCGTGGCGGACAAGGACCTGCTGCGACACGAATACAAACGTCAGTCGAGAAAGGCCGGCATGCCTGTGGTGCTGAATCCGGACGCATTGCACCAGCACGCTCATCCGCTGCTGGCGGCGTGGGGTAAACAGGGGCGCGATTACATCAACCTGCTCGACAGCCACGATGATCCCAATAGCTACAGATCGATCTTCCGGGACGGGCGCATCGACCTGTTCAGCGAAAACGAGCCGCGCTCGATGCTGAATCAGTTGCAGGATGACATTCTCGAGCTCAGGCCATTGAGTGAAACGCGCGAGCTGTGGCCTGCGGTCGACATCAAGGTCGATCGCTCGATTCGCTTTCATGTCGCTCACAGTGCGCAGCGCGAGGTGGAGGTGTTGCACGACCAACTCCTTGCACGATTCAGCAACGATGCACAACTGCGGCCGCGCGATATCATCGTCATGGTCCCGGACATCGACAGTTATGCGCCTCATATCCGCGCGGTTTTCGGCCAGCTGGATCGAGACGACAAGCGCTTCATCCCCTTTACCTTGGCAGACCAGGGCCAGCGCGGTCGTGATCCGCTGCTTATTGCCGTCGAGCATTTGCTGAAGATCCCCGACAGCCGTTTCCCGGTGAGCGAGATTCTGGATCTGCTGGACGTGCCCGCCTTGCGAGCTCGATTCGGGATTGACGAGCGTGACCTGCCGACTTTGCATCGCTGGATTGAAGGAGCAGGGGTGCGCTGGGGGCTCAATGCCAGGCAACGCGAAGGTCTGGGTTTACCTGAGGCGCTGGAGCAGAACAGCTGGCATTTCGGTCTGCGACGCATGTTGCTGGGCTATGCAGTCGGCGCGGGGCAGGCATATGACCAGATCGAGCCGTACGATGAAATCGGCGGACTCGACGCGGCCCTGATCGGGCCGCTGGTTGCGTTGATCGATGCGCTGCAAGTCGCCCATAACGAGCTTTCGCAGCCTGCCTCGCCGCAAGTCTGGGGCGAACGGTTACACGCCCTGATGCAGCTGTTCTTCAGTGCCGAGAGCGAGCACGACGACTATTTGCTCGGCCAGTTGGAGACGTTGCGCGAAACCTGGCTGCAGACCTGTGAAACAGTCGATCTGGTCGAGATACTTCCCTTGACCGTCGTGCGTGAGGCTTGGCTGGCGGGCCTGGATCAAGGCCGGCTTTCGCAGCGCTTTCTGGCCGGCTCCGTCAACTTCTGCACCTTGATGCCCATGCGCGCGATCCCCTTCAAAGTGGTCTGCCTGCTTGGCATGAACGATGGTGATTACCCGCGTGCGCAGCCGCCGCTGGATTTTGACCTCATGGGCAGCGACTACCGCCCAGGCGACCGTTCCCGTCGGGAAGATGATCGCTATCTGTTGCTCGAAGCGCTGCTGTCTGCGCGTGACCAGCTCTATATCAGTTGGGTGGGACGCAGCATTCGCGACAATTCTGAACGGCCCGCATCGGTGCTGATCGGACAGCTGCGCGATCATCTTGCCAGTGGCTGGAGGCTGGAGGGGGCTGTCGAACCCGAGGACGCCAAAAAACGCGATCCTGGGCAACAGTTGCTGCACGCACTGACACTCGAGCACCCGTTGCAGCCGTTCAGCGCCAAGTATTTTCAGGAGAGCATGGAGTTCTTCAGTTTCGCCCGGGAATGGCAGGTCCTCCATGAGGCGGCGACGGAGGCGGCGGACGACAGGACGCTGGAAAAACATGTGCAAGAAGAGCCGTTGAGCCTGATGCAGCTGCAGGATTTTCTGCGAAACCCGGTCAAACATTTTTTCAGTCAGCGCTTGAAGATATTCTTTGAGGTCGCCGAGGCGCCGCTGGCCGATGAAGAGCCGTTCGTGCTCGACGCGCTTGAGCGCTATGGCTTGAGCGACAGTTTGCTGCAAGCCGCATTGATCGAGCCTGACAGCGTCGATGAGTCGTTGAGAGCGCAAGCAACCCGCTTGCAGAGCAGCGGGCTGCTGCCGATGGCAGGTTTCGGAACGCTGCTTCAGGATGAGTTGATCGAACCGCTGCCGGATCTGGTGCGCCGTTATCATGAGCTGCTCTTCAAATGGCCTGAGCGGCTGCACAGTGCGCTGCCGGTTGCCTACGAGCATCAAGGCGTCGAGCTCGACGGCTGGCTCGACGGCCTTTATCGGAATGGTCAGGGCGAGTTGCTGGCCGTCTCTGCGATTCCGAATTCGATTGGCGGCAAGAAGAGTCGCAAGTGGCATCGCCTGATCAGGCCGTGGGTCAATCATCTGGTGGCGTGCGCCTGCGATCTGCCGCTGACGACCGCACTGGTGGCCAGTGACGAGACGCTGCTGTTGTCGCCGCTTGACCGGGACACGGCCCGCCGTACCCTCGACGACCTGTTGCTCGCCTGGCAGCAGGGCATGCAGCGACCGTTGCCGGTTGCGGTGCAGACCGCTTTTGCGTGGCTGGGGCAGAGCGATGAAGCGAAGGCGCAGGCTGCCGCGCGCAAAACTTACGAAGGTGACGGTCAGACCACTCAAGGCGAGCGTGCGCAAAGCACCGCGCTTGCACGGCAGTTCCCGGATTTCGATGCCCTGCTGGACTCCGAGGAATTCGTGGGCTGGTGTGAGTCTTTGTACAAGCCTGTTTATGAGGCGCCCTGGCAATCGCTGTCCAGTGAGGAGGCCTGAGCATGAGCAACGCACAACAACCGCTGGCCTTGAGTTTTCCGCTGCGAGGCAGCCAACTGATCGAGGCGAGCGCCGGGACCGGCAAGACCTTCACGATTTCTGCGCTTTACTTGCGTCTGGTGCTGGGGCACGGCGGCGAGATGTCCGGTTTCGGCCAGGAACTTCTGCCGCCGCAGATTCTGGTGGTGACCTTCACTGACGCAGCCACTAAGGAGCTGCGCGATCGTATCCGCACACGCCTGGCTGAAGCCGCCCGTTTTTTCCGTCAGGAGATCGAAGCGCCCGATGCGCTGATCGCCGAGCTGCGCAATGAGTTTGCCGCCGAGCAATGGGCCGGATGCGCGAGCCGACTGGACATCGCCGCGCAATGGATGGACGAAGCGGCGGTGTCGACCATTCACAGCTGGTGTCAGCGCATGTTGCGCGAGCACGCCTTTGACAGTGGAAGCCTGTTCACCCAGAGCCTGGAAACCGATCACAGCGATCTGCTGGGCGAAGTGTTGCGCGACTACTGGCGCAAGTTCTGCTATCCCATGAGCGGCGACGCCCTCAACTGGGTGCGTGACAACTGGGGCGGACCTGCGTCGCTGTTGCCTCGCGTGCGCGCACTGTTTGGCAGCGAACGCGCCACGGTCACGCAGACGCCGACTCAGCTGATCGAGCAGTCGATCCAGGAGCGCCGCGAAACGCTGAAGATCCTGAAATCGCCGTGGGCCAACTGGGCCGCTGAACTGCACGCGATCTGCATCGACGGCGTGAACTGCAAGGTGGTCGACGGACGCAAGATGCAGGAGCGTTATTTCAGGCCCTGGTTCGACAAGCTGATTGCCTGGGCCAATGATGAGGAACAGGAGCAGCTCGACCTGGGCACCGGCTTCACCCGCCTGACGCCCGACGGCATCGCCGAAGCCTGGAAGAACAACCCTCCGTCACACCCGGCCTTTGAAGCCATGGTGGAATTGAAAGTCGCGCTCGATACGTTGCCTACGCCCGATGCCGCTGTGCTCGAGCATGCCGCGCAATGGGTTGGCGCGCGTTTCGAGGAAGAGAAAAGACGACGTGCGGAAATGGGCTTCGACGACATGCTCCTGCGTCTCGATGCAGCGCTTCGTGGGGCTGGCGGCGAGCGTCTGGCCACCTTGATTCGCGAGCAGTTCCCGGTTGCCCTGATTGACGAATTCCAGGACACCGATCCGGTGCAATACCGGATTTTCGACAGCATCTATCGCCTGGAAGCCAACGACGAAAGCACCGGACTGTTCCTGATCGGCGATCCCAAACAGGCGATCTACGCGTTTCGTGGCGCTGATATCTACACCTACCTGCGTGCGCGCTATGCGACCGCGGGGCGCTTGCACACGCTCGGTACCAACTACCGCTCCAGCCATGCGATGGTTGAGGCGGTGAACCATGTGTTCGCCCGTGCGGAGCAAAGCGTCAGCGGCCGTGGAGCTTTTCTGTTTCGCCGTGCGCACGACAATCCGGTGCCGTTCCAGGCAGTGGGTTCGCAAGGCCGCAAAGAGGTTTTTCAACTCGATGACAGCGTCGTGGCGGCGCTGAATGTCTGGCAACTGGAGAGCGATCAACCGGTTTCCGGTGCAGTTTATCGGCAGCAGATGGCGGCGAGCTGTGCGAGCGCTATCGTGCGCTTGCTCAATGCCGGTCAACAGGGCCGCGCCGGATTTGCCAGGACCGGCGAGGCGTTGAAGGGTGTGCTGCCTGCGGACATCGCGATTCTGGTGCGCGATGGCAAAGAGGCCCAGGCCGTGCGCGGCGAGCTGTCCGCGCGAGGGGTTCGCAGCGTGTATCTGTCCGACAAGGACTCGGTGTTCGCCGCTCAGGAAGCTCACGATCTCCTGGCCTGGCTCAAAGCCTGCGCCGAGCCGGACGCCGAGCGTACGCTGCGCGCTGCGTTGGCCTGCATCACGCTTGATCTGCCGCTGGCGGAGCTGGAGCTGCTCAACCAGGACGAACTGGCGTGGGAAAACCGCGTCATGCAGTTTCGCGACTACCGGCGAATCTGGCGCACGCAAGGGGTGTTGCCGATGCTGCGGCGTCTGCTTCACGACTTCAAACTGCCTCAGACGCTGGTCCAGCGCAGCGATGGCGAGCGGGTGCTGACCAACTTATTGCACTTGTCCGAGCTGATGCAGCAGGCCGCCGCTGAACTCGATGGCGAACAGGCGCTGATCCGTCATCTAAGCGAACATCTGGCATTGTCCGGTCAGGCTGGAGAAGAGCAGATACTGCGTCTGGAGAGCGACGAACAACTGGTCAAGGTTGTCACCATCCACAAGTCCAAAGGCCTGGAGTACCCGCTGGTGTTCCTGCCCTTCATTTGCTCGACCAAGCCGGTCGATGGCAGTCGCCTGCCGCTGCACTTTCATGACGCGGACGGGCATGCGCAGATCAGCCTCAAGCCGACGGCCGCGTTGATCGAGCAGGCTGACGAGGAGCGTCTGGCCGAGGATCTGCGCCTGCTGTATGTGGCACTGACGCGGGCCCAGCACGCGTGTTGGCTGGGCGTCGCCGACCTCAAGCGCGGCAATGCCAATGGCTCGATCCTGCATCGTTCGGCGCTGGGTTATCTGCTGGGCGGCGGCGAGCCGTTGGCTGAGTCGGCCGGGCTTGGTTCGTGGCTAAGGTCGCTGGCCGAAAACCAGCCGACGATGCATGTCGAGCCGATGCCTGAACCGACCGCCGAAACTTTCAGTGCGCCGCGCAGCGAAGCCGCGTTGAGCAAACCGCGCCTGCCTCGACGCAGTGCCCGAGAGAACTGGTGGATCGCGTCCTACAGTGCGCTGCGCATTGGCGACATCATTACCGACAGCGGCGATCAATCGCCCGACAGCCCGCAAGCGCAGAAGCTGTTCGATGACGAGCGACTCGATCCCGACGCCCCGCGTGAAACGCCAGCCAGTGGCGGCGACATCCATCGGTTTCCTCGTGGGCCCAATCCCGGCACCTTTCTGCACGGCTTGCTGGAATGGGCCGGCGAGAAAGGTTTCGCCGACGCCGCAGCGGACCATCAGGCGCTGGAAAAGGTCGTTGCCCAGCGCTGTAACCGACGTGACTGGAAAGGCTGGATCAATACGCTGACCGACTGGCTCAAGCATGTGCTGAGCATGCCGCTGCGTCTGGGTGAGGCTGATCAGCCGGTCGCGTTGAGCCAGCTGGATCAGCCGAACCAGTATCGGGTGGAAATGGAGTTCTGGTTCGCCTGCTCGAAAGTCGACGTGGCGCGGCTGGATGCGCTGGTGCGCCGCTATACCCATAACGGCGCTCCTCGGGCGGCGGCGGAGACGGTTTCACTGAACGGCATGTTCAAGGGCTTCATCGACCTTACGTTCGAGCATCAAGGCCGCTATTACGTGGCTGATTACAAATCCAACTGGCTGGGCGTCGACGACGATGCGTACACCGCTGCAGCGATGGAAAGCGCGATTCTGGAAAACCGCTACGACCTGCAGTACGTGCTTTATCTGCTGGCGTTGCATCGTCAGCTCAAGGCGCGGCTGGCTGATTATGACTACGACCTGCACATGGGCGGCGCGGTGTATCTGTTTGTGCGCGGCAGTCTTGCAGCCAGTCAGGGCGCATGGTTTACCCGCCCGCCGCGCGAACTGATCGAAGGGCTTGACCGGTTGTTTCAGGGACGCGCCGCGCTTGAAGACGATGTGCTGTCTGGAGAATTCGCATGAACCGCACCTTTGCCCATCTGCTGCCCACCGCGCTGGACGCCGACAGCCTCGCGTCGCTCAAACCACTGAGCCGCGTCGAGGATCTGCTGTTGTTGCTCGAGCGCTGGGTCGAGCGCGGCTGGCTGCGCGCGCTCGACAAAGCGTTCGTGGCGTTTCTGGCCGATCTGGATCCGGCGGCGGACTCGCTGGTGCTGTTGGCCGCGGCGCTCACGAGTCATCAGTTAGGCCACGGTCACGTGTGTCTGGACTTGTACGAGACGCTTAAGGAACCGGACTTCGCACTGTCGCTGCCGCCGGAAGGCGATGTGTTGTCGACGCCGATGCTGCTGCCGTCTACGCTGCTCAAGGCGCTGGATGGCGCGACCTGGTGTCAGGCACTCGCCGGCAGCAAGCTGGTTGCGCTGGCTGGCGATCATTCCGATGCCGCCGCGCAGAAACCCTTGGTGTTATCCGATCGGCGTCTGTATTTGCGCCGCTACTGGACCTATGAGCGTAGGATCGACGCGGCGCTGCATCGCCGTCTGGCGCAGGCCGAACCTGCACCGGTTGATCTTGCCCAGCGTCTGGACGCGCTGTTCGGTCCGGCGAACCACGCCGCCGACGCTTTGATCGACTGGCAGAAACTGGCCTGCGCGCTGGCGACGCGCGGTGCGTTCAGCATCATCACCGGTGGCCCGGGAACCGGGAAAACCACCACGGTCGTGCGCCTGCTTGCGCTGCTCCAGTCGCCGGCAGTGGAGAGCGGCAAGCCATTACGCATTCGTCTGGCCGCGCCGACCGGCAAGGCGGCCGCGCGGTTGACCGAGTCGATCAGCCATCAGGTTCAGTCGCTGCAGGTGGCCGAAGCGGTGCGTCAGAAGATTCCCAGCGACGTGACCACCGTTCACCGTTTGCTGGGCAGTCGTCCCGGCACGCGGCATTTCCGTCATCACGCCGGCAATCCGCTGCCGCTGGATGTGCTGGTGGTCGATGAAGCGTCGATGATCGATCTGGAAATGATGACCAATCTGCTGGACGCCTTGCCGCCGCATGCGCGCATGGTGCTGCTCGGCGACAAGGATCAACTTGCCTCGGTCGAGGCCGGTGCCGTGCTGGGCGATTTGTGCCGCGACGCCGAAGCGGGAATGTACAGCCCGCAGACGCAGGCGTGGCTGGAGTCGGTCAGTGGCGAGGACCTGAGCAGAAGCGGTTTGCAGCAGGGCGACGACGTGCGACATGCACTCGCTCAACAGGTGGTGATGTTGCGCCATTCCCGCCGTTTCGTTGCAGGCAGCGGCATTGGTCAACTGGCCAGACTGGTCAATCAGCAACAGGATCAGGACGCGCGCGCGATTCTGCTCAATGGTGGCTACAAGGACCTGTATTCATTGGCCCTCAAGGGCGAGCATGACCGTGCGTTGTCGCGCCTGTTGCTCGACGGCCACGGCAATGGGCCGCAAGGCTATCGCCATTATCTGGCCGTGATGCACGCGCAGCGGCCGCAGGGTCTGACCTCGATCGACGACCCTCGCTGTATCGAGTGGGCGCGCCAGGTGTTGACTGCGTTCGATGCGTTTCAACTGCTCTGTGCTGTACGTAAAGGGCCTTGGGGCGTCGAAGGGCTGAATCAGCGCATCACACAGACGTTGTTTGCCGCCCAGCTGATCGAAAGCGATCAGCAATGGTACGAAGGTCGTCCGGTGTTGATGACGCGCAACGATTACGGCCTGGGCTTGATGAACGGCGACATCGGCATCGCGCTGCGGCTTCCCGAGGGGGCGCCCGAGGAAAATCGTCAGGCGCTGCGCGTGGCGTTTCCGCGCAATGACGGCGCCGGTGGCGTGCGTTTTGTGCTGCCGAGCCGACTCAACGATGTGGAAACGGTGTATGCGATGACGGTACACAAATCCCAGGGTTCGGAATTTGCGCACACCGCGTTGATCCTGCCCGAGGCATTGAACCCGGTGCTGACCAAGGAGTTGATCTACACCGGCATCACGCGGGCGAAGAACTGGTTCAGCCTGATCGAGCCGCGTCACGGCGTCTTCGAAGAGGCCTTGCGGCGCAAGGTCAAGCGTCTGAGCGGGTTGATGCTGGCGTAAGGCACCCTCTTCGGGATGCCTGCATGAGCGATGCGATCTGGCGCGCAGCGGCAGCAGAATCGGATGACGCGGCGCATCAGGCAGACCGCATAGCCCGGGTTTACGACGACGGCGTCGCCGATCGCGGGACAAGCCACGCTCCCACGGCTAGTGCGTTCGACACAAAACCTGACAACGCCACGAATCCCTTGTAGGAGCGTGGCTTGCCCGCGATCTGGCGCGCAGCGGCAGCAGAATCGGATGACGCGGCGCATCAGGCAGACCGCATAGCCCGGATTCACGACGACTGCGTCGCCGATCGCGGGACAAGCCACGCTCCCACAGGTTTTGCTTTCGACACAAAACCTGACACCGCCACGAATCCCTTGTAGGAGCGTGGCTTGCCCGCGATCTGGCGCGCATCGGCAGCAGAATCGGATGACGCGGCGCATCAGGCAGACCGCATAGCCCGGATTCACGACGACTGCGTCGCCGATCGCGGGACAAGCCACGCTCCCACAGGTTTTGCTTTCGACGCAAATTCCGGCAACGCCACAAATCCCTTGTAGGAGCGCGCTTGCCCGCGATCTGGCGCGCAGCGGCAGCAGAATCGGATGACGCGGCGCATCAGGCAGGCCGCATAGCCCGGATTCACGACGACTGCGTCGCCGATCGCGAGCAAGCTCGCTCCCGCAGGGATTGAGGTGTTCTGAAGTTGTGCGTTCAGGTTGAGCAAAACGCATTGCCCAACTCGACACGCCCGAAGCTGGCGCCTTCATCCAGCGGGGTGATGGTGGCCAGTTGGTCAAGCCGTACCTCTTCGGGACCGTCGGCGAATTGCAGGAATTCTTCCTTGCTCGGCGCCGTTCGGGTGGTGGTCGGCCGGGCCTCGAAGGTCGTGCCATCGACCAGCTCGACCCTCAGCCGATAGCCGTGCATGCAGGCGATCTCCAGGTAATCATAGAGATCGCAGTTGAGCGGTTGATAACGGTCCATTTCAGACTCCCTGCAACGAGATGCGTGTATCGTGAAAGCTCCACGATAGTCGCTCACGCCTCCTTGCGCACGGGCGCCGGCTGATTGAATGTGCCGTCCAGGCCCATGAACTTGCGCACCCGCTCGCCGCACTGATCGGCGAGGATGGTCTGCGGCGCTGCGTCGACCTGTACGACGCCGTTCTCCATGAAAATCACCCGGTCGGATATCGACAAGGCGAAGTCCATTTCGTGGGTGACGATGAGCATGGTCATGCCCTCTTTTGCCAGGTCGCCGATGACCTTCAGCACGTCGCCGACCAGCTCAGGGTCCAGCGCCGACGTCGGTTCGTCGAACAGCATGATCTGCGGGTCCATCGCCAGGGCACGCGCGATCGCGACGCGTTGTTGCTGGCCGCCCGAGAGCTGATGCGGATATTTCTGCGCGTGCGCCAGCAGGCCGACCTTGTCGAGCAGCGCGTAGGCGCGTTGTTCGCTGATGCCTTTGTCGCGACCGTGATAGCGCGGCGCCAGGGTCACGTTGTCGAGAATGGTGCGATGGGGAAACAGGTTGAAGTTCTGGAAGACCATCCCGATACGTTGCACGCCACGGCGGATCTGCGGAGCGTTCGGGCTGTCGCCGGCGTGGATGAACCCCTCACCGAAAAGGATGATCTCGCCCTTGTCGATGGTTTCCAGGCTGTTAATGGTGCGAATCAAGGAAGTCTTGCCGGAGCCAGACGGGCCGATGATGGAAATCACCTCGCCAGCGTTCACGTCCAGATCGATGCCCTTGAGCACTTCATGCTGCCCGTAACGTTTATGGATGTTCACCAGCTGCAAGGCCGGGGCGGAACCTGGGCCGGTATCGGCCTGGCGCACTTTGGCTGGCTGGGCCACCAGGCTTGCACGCAAGCGTGTGAGGGCCGCGTCATCCAGCGTCTGTGGCTTGCGGTTATTCAGTTCCAGGTGCTGTTCGAGCCAGTGAAACAGCCAGCCGAACACGGTCACGATCATCACGTAATACACCGCGACTGCCGACAGCGTTTCCATGACCAGGAAGTTTTGCGCATACAGGCGCTGGCCGACGGTGAGCAACTCGGTCAGGGAAATGACTGACACCAGCGAGGTCAGTTTCACTACGGTGATGTATTCGTTGATGAGGGTCGGCAGGGAAATACGGAACGCCTGTGGGATCACGATCAGACGCTGCATGCCGATCAGGCCCACGCCCAATGCCCGGCCTGCTTCTTTCTGGCCCTTGGCAACCGAGATCAGCCCGCCCCGATGAATTTCCGCCATATAGGCCGCTTCGGTGACCACCAACGCCAGCAGGCCGGAATAGAACGGGTTGGACAGCACGTCGCGGGTGATCGGAAACATCTGCGGCAGGTTGTAAGTGAAGACCACCAGCACCAGCAACGGAACGCTGCGGAAGAACCAGATATAAATGGACGCCGGCACACTGATCCAGCGCGCGGTCGACAGCTTGGCCGAGGCCAGCAGAAACCCCAACAGCATGCCGATGAACCAGCCCAGCGCGCTGAGCTCGATGACGGTAATGCAGGATTCCCAGAAGTCCGAGACCGAGAACAGAGAAAAAAAGTAGGACCATTCGAATTGCATACACACACCTCAGCGGGGCCGGGCCCAGCGGGGAAATCTCTATCCAGAGCGATTTCTGTAGGAGTGAGCTTGCTCGCGATGGCGTTGAATCAGTCAACATTGATATGTCTGACCAAGCGCCATCGCGAGCAAGCTCACTCCTACAGGGGTTAAGCGTCAGCCCTTAATTGCTAGGCTCTTCCAGGTTGTACTTCTTCAGCAGCGCTGCGTATTCACCGGATTTCCTGGTTTCTTCGAAGGCTTTGAGCAGTGCCTGATACAGCTCGTCGTTGCCCTTCTTCACGTAGACGCCCAAGGTTTGCTGGTAAATCGAGTGCTCGGTGCTGACCACCACGCGGCCTTTGGTGCGCTCGGCGATCATGCCGGCGGCGCCGTCGATCTCCACTTGCGCCTGAACGTTGCCGGAGAGCAGCGCCTGGGTCACTTCAGGGGCGGACGGGAACTCACTGACCGAGATCGCGCCCTTGTTGTTCGGCACGCAATATTCAGCGGACAGCTTGTTGAACTGGGCGACCCAGGTGGTGCCTTTTTCCAGACCGACTTTCAGTCCGCAGAGGTCTTCCGGCACCTTGGGTTTAACGGGGCTGTCCTTGAGCACCATGATCGCGGCGCCGGTCTTGGCGTAGGCGATGGTTTGCGCCTGGGTCTGACGCTCGGGCGTGATGTACATCCCGGAGATGATGGCATCGTAGTGACCGGCGTTGAGGCTCAGGATCAGGCTGGAGAATTTGGTGTCGACGAACTCTGGCTTGAGGTCCATGTGCTTGGCCAGCAGGCGCGACAGGTCCGGGTCGGCACCGACGACGTTTTTCTTCTCGTCATAGGATTCGAACGGCGGATAGGTGATTTCCATGCCGACTTTGAACTGGCCGGGTGTCACGGTGGTGGCGGCGTGAGCCAATGTCCCGAAAACGCTCGCGCCAAGCACGGCACTGGCCAGAACGGTCAAGCGGACAGTAGTGTTCAAAGTGTTGCGCATCGTCGGTGACTCCACGTCAGGAAGGTAAGGCACGGTGTGTGTTGACAGCTTGTTGAGCATCAGGACGCGTCCTGTGCCTGATGCTTCAAATGGCCGAAGCTCGATGGCTTGCGCGCCTTTTCGTACAGCTTGAGCTCGCCGCTCTCGACCTTGCGCCGCAGGTATTGATAGGTCTGCAGCGCCTGGCCGAACATGTGTTCGCCGATGGTGATCGCTTCGTATTCGGTGCTTCCATTGCCGACCCCTTCGTTTACAAAGGCAGGCAATGGCTTGATCTGGGTGTGGAAGTCACAGGCGAAGAAGAGCGGAAATGAATAGCGCTCTTCGCTTACGGTGCGTACCCGATGAGCCGTAGCAACGAACGTACCAGCGGTCATCACCTCCAGCATGTCGCCGATGTTGACCACAAACGCGCCGTCGACAGGTGGTGCGTCGATCCACTGGCCAAGATCGTTCATCACCTCAAGGCCGGGCTTGTCGGCCAGCAGCATGGTGAAGCACTCGTAATCGGTGTGTGCACCAATACCGGGCGCGTCTTGCGCGGCGTCGTCGAAGGGATAGTGAATCAGTCGCAGCTTGGAAGGAGGGCGCGTCACCATCGCCTCGAAATAGCCTTCTTCAAGCCCTAGCGCGAGTGCGAATCCGTCGAACAGCCGACGTCCCAGCGCGAACACGGCCGCGTAATACGCTTCGACGGCGGCACGGAAACCCGGCAGGTCCGGCCATTCGTTGGCGCCGATCAGCGGGGTTTTGGCGATCACCAGCGGATCGTCGTCGCCGACCTCGAAGCCGATGTCGAACGCCTCCTTGTGATCCGGCTTGCCTTTGGCGTACACCTCTTCGCCCTCGGGCACGAAGCCCTTGTGGCTGCGCGACGTGCCGATGTAATACTGCATCTTGTACGCCAACGACTGGGCGAAAAGGTCTTTCGCGGCCTGACGCAGGCCGTCGATCAGCGATTGCTCGATGCCGTGGTTCTTGATGTACAGAAACCCCACCTCGCGCGCAGCCTTGCCCAGCTCATCGGCCACGGCCTGACGCCGGGTGATGTCCGCACTGAACAGACCGGCGATGTCGACCACCGGGATGCTGTTGAAGTTGGCGACTTTCGGGGTCGCCGCTTGAGATTGATCCGGCATGGCGAAACGCTCCTTATCGGCTTGTTGTGTGAGTGAAGCGCTGAAAGTGTTCGCGCTCGGCCTGGCCCATCCACACGTTCAGCGACCACAGATCGGCCACCGGGACGTTGGTGAAAGGCAAGTGATGCAGATAGCCGTCCGCACCGAATTCCGGGGTCAGGGTCGTGACCTGGTAGCCGCGCGCTTGCTGGGATTTCCAGACGGCTTCCCAGTGCTGCTGATGGAAGGCCAGTTCCCGGGCGCGCTCCGGCCCGGCGGGATGCGGAACTTGCGGACCCTGGTCGTAACCGACGCGAGCCTGAATGTGATGGACGCGCTCGACGAAGGCGCTCAGATCATCTTCGGGATCATCGAGCAGGCGCTCGCACGTTACGATCCAGTGGCTGATGTCGCTGGTGAAGCGCAGGTCCGGCAACTGTCGGATCAGTTCCAGCGTCACCCACGGGTTGAACAGCGAGCGGGCGCGATGGGTTTCGAAGGTGACCGTCTGCCCATGTTTGCGCGCCAGCTCCAGCGCCTGGCCGAAGAAGTCGACTTGCTGGGGCAACTGCCAGCGGTCGTTGCCGGCCAGCACGTTGACGAAACGCGGATTCAGCTCCGTGGACCAGTCGAGTTTCTTTTCCAGATCGGTGAGATGCTCGGCCGTGGTGGCCGATTGTTCGGGCAGGACGTCGTAGGCGGTGAAGACGGTCGCGATGTAGGGCAACTGGTTGGCGCGCAGAAAGGCGCCGAATTCGGCCCGCTCGACAGGCGTCAGCGGCAGGCGCGCTTCCATGCCGTCGAACCCGGCCTCCAGCAGTTCATCCAGCGCTTGAGCCTTGCTGGCGGTGTAGCCCCACATCGTGCGGAAGATTTCCAGTTTCATCGAACGTCCCCAAAGATTGCGTCTTGCGACTGACACATGACATAGCGTCGCCACGGCACACGGGCCGAAACGGGTACAGCGGCAGTCACATCAGAAAAGGCAATCTTCGGGCCGTGTCTCTACTGGACGGGCTCCTTTATTGGAGGCGATCTTAGGATCGGCCGATGAACGGAAAGAATAGGAAAGCTCAAATGCATAGTTCAGAGATTTCTAAACTATGGCGGCGAGGGCCAATCCAGGCCTGCCGTGATGCGGCCCAAACCCTGCAAATCAGTCGATAAACGTCATCGCCCGGCTTTCCCCTCGCAAGAACGCCTGGTTCTGCTCGGTGGTTGTGCGGATGTAATCCCACAGCAGCGTAATCCGCTTGAGCTTGCGCAGGTCTTCGCGGCAATACATCCAGAACTGGCGCGTGATGTTCACTTCGCTTTCCAGTACCGGCAGCAGGCGCGGGTCCTGGGCTGCGAGGAAACACGGCAGGATCGCCAGCGCCCGGCCTTGCAGCGCAGCAACGTACTGAGCAATGACGCTGGTGCTGCGCAGATGGGCCTGGGCGCCGGGCAGCAGGTTGCTCAGGTACAGCAGCTCCGAGCTGAACGCCAGGTCGTCGACGTAGCTGATAAATGGGTGATTGGCGAGGTCTTCGGCCTTTTGTATGGGCGCGTGGGTGTCCAGATAATTCTGGGTCGCATACAGGCGCAAGGTGTAGTCGCACAGTTTGCAGCACACGTAGGGGCCGTGTTCCGGACGCTCAAGCGCGATGACGATGTCGGCCTCGCGCTTGGACAGGCTGATGAAGTGCGGCAGTGGCAGGATGTCGACCGAGATGGCCGGGTAGTGGTCGGTGAAGTGGCTCAGCTGCGGCGTGATGAAAAAACTGCCGAAACCTTCGGTACAGCCCATGCGCACGTGACCTGAGAGGGCCACGCCCGAGCCGGAAACCTGTTCGCAGGCGATGTGCAGCGTGCTTTCGATGGACTCCGCCGAGCCTAAAAGACGCTGACCTTCAGCGGTCAACACGAAGCCATTGTTACGCGACTTTTCGAACAGCAGCGTGCCGAGCGAGGCTTCCAATGAGCTGATCCGTCGCGACACGGTGGTGTAGTCGACCGCCAGGCGTTTTGCTGCGGAACTGGCTTTGCGCGTGCGTGCAACCTCCAGAAAAAACTTCAAGTCATCCCAGTTCAACGCGCTCAGGGACGTGATGTTTTTTTGCATGTTGAACCTGCTTTTATGTGCGTTCTTGTTAGAAGTTTGCACATCTATACTCCGAAGCAAGGTGCAATCCAAGTCAACAGCGCTAGCACTGATATCGGCAAAACACAGGCCTTGCAGGAGCGCGTTTGTCCGCGAATGCGGAATGTCAGCCGCTGAAGTCGTTTCCGACAGACATCATTCGCAGGCGCGCGCTCCTACAGTCGTCATCAGAAATGCGGAGACATGCGCCCCACTCAAAATCGCAACAACCCAACGCCATAACACCCTGCACAACAATAAATAAGCGGAGGAGTTTATGAAGAACGCTATAACGGCGGACACCGGCGCAATCGCTGCCGGCACCGCCACCCGTCACGCTAAATCCTACCGGCTTGCCGGCGCCGCGAGCATGGCCGGCACGACCATCGAGTGGTACGACTTTTTCCTCTACGGCACTGCCGCCGCGCTCATTTTCAACAAGATTTTCTTTCCCGCACTGGACCCCATCATTGGCGTGCTCGCTGCTTTCGCCACCTACGCGGTGGGTTTTCTCGGGCGGCCGTTGGGCGGCATCGTGTTCGGCCACTTCGGCGACAAGATCGGCCGCAAGTCGATGCTGCTGTTCACCCTGATGCTGATGGGGATTCCCACGATCATCATCGGCCTGATTCCCACGTATCAGCAGATTGGCTATTGGGCAGCGGTCATCCTGGTGGCGATGCGGTTTCTGCAGGGGATGGCGGTTGGAGGCGAATGGGGCGGGGCGGTGCTGATGGCCGTCGAACACGCGCCCGAGGGCAAGAAAGGCTTCTATGGCAGCCTGCCGCAAACCGGAGTGGGCGCCGGACTGGTGCTGGCTTCGCTGGCGATGGCGATGGTCGCCAGACTGCCCGAAGCGGACATGCTCAGTTGGGGCTGGCGCATCCCGTTTCTGGCCAGCGTCGTGCTGCTGGGCGTGGGTTGGCTGATTCGCCTCAAGGTCCCCGAATCGCCTGATTTCGAGAAACTGAAGAAGGATAACGTCTCGGTCAAGGTGCCGCTGTTCAAGGTATTTCGCGAGCACCCCAGAGAAACCCTGACGATCATCGGCGCGCGCACGGCCGAGAACGCCTGGTTCTATATGTCGGTGACCTTCGCCCTCGCTTACGCCGCCAATCAGTTGCAGATTCCCCGCGCCGATGTGCTGGGCGCGATTACCGCAGGTGCTGCGTTGTCGCTGGTGACCATGCCGTTGTGCGGACACATTTCTGACCGGGTCGGGCAGAAGCGTCTGTATTTCGCCGGCCTGTTGCTGCTCTGCGCGTTTGTCTACCCCTTCTTCGCCATGCTGGGCACCCGCGATCCTGTGCTTGTCTGGTGGGCAATGGTGCTCGCGGTCGGTGTGGTCTTTCCGATCCTGTATGCGCCGGAATCGCTGTTGTTCGCCCGCCAGTTCCCTGCGCAGATCCGCTACAGCGGCATTTCGGTGTCGGTGCAACTGGCCGGCGTATTGGGCGGCGGCTTTGCGCCGATGATCGCCACACAATTGCTGGCGATGGGGGGCGGTGAGCCGCATTACGTGATCGCGTACCTGATCGCAATGGCGCTGATTGCGCTGGTCTGCACCGCGTTGATGAAGCGCGATCCGGTTCGCACCCCCTCGGCCTGAATCATGAGCTTTCGGCGGTCGAGCAAGGCCGCCGCTCGAATGGAGCATTCTGAAATGAACGTATCACTTGGCAACGTTTCACCTGCCCGGAGCTCGACCGACGTGGCCCGCGTAAAAATGCTGATCAATGGCGAGTGGGTTGAATCGCAGACCGGCGAATGGCTCGATGTGATCAATCCGGCGACCCAGCAAGTCCTGGCCCAAGTGCCTTTTGCCACTGGCGCTGAAGTCGATGCCGCCGTGGCCGCCGCGCAGAAGGCTTTCAAGACGTGGCGCGACACGCCGATCGGCGCACGCATGCGCATCATGCTCAAGCTTCAGGCGCTGATCCGCGAGCACTCCAAACGCATTGCCGAGGTGCTCAGTGCCGAGCAGGGCAAGACCCTCGCGGATGCCGAAGGCGATATTTTCCGCGGCCTGGAAGTGGTCGAACACGCGTGTTCAATCGGCACCCTGCAGATGGGTGAGTTTGCGGAAAACGTGGCGGGCGGCGTCGACACGTACACGCTGCGGCAGCCCATCGGCGTCTGCGCGGGCATCACGCCGTTCAACTTCCCGGCGATGATTCCGCTGTGGATGTTTCCGATGGCCATCGCGTGCGGCAACACCTTCGTGCTCAAACCGTCAGAGCAGGACCCGATGTCGACCATGTTGCTGGTGGAGCTGGCGGTGGAGGCGGGTGTGCCCGCCGGCGTGCTCAATGTGGTTCATGGCGGCAAGGAGGTGGTCGACGCGATCTGTACGCACAAGGACATCAAGGCGATTTCCTTCGTCGGTTCGACCGCTGTCGGCACCCATGTGTATGAACTGGCCGGTCGGCATGGCAAGCGCGTGCAATCGATGATGGGCGCCAAGAACCACGCGGTCGTCCTGCCCGATGCCAATCGCGAGCAGACCCTCAACGCGCTGGTGGGCGCAGGTTTCGGCGCTGCTGGCCAGCGCTGCATGGCAACGTCGGTGGTGGTGATGGTCGGGGCGTCGAAACAGTGGATTCCTGACCTGAAGGCGCTGGCGCAGAAGCTCAAGGTTAATGCAGGCAGCGAACCTGGCACCGACGTCGGACCGGTCATCTCCCGGCGCGCCAGACAGCGGATCCTCGATTTGATCGAAAGCGGCGTGAAAGAGGGGGCCAGGCTGGAGCTCGACGGCCGTGACATCAAGGTCGCGGGCTACGAAAACGGTAACTTCGTCGGCCCCACGCTGTTCACCGGCGTGACCACTCAGATGCAGATCTACACTCAGGAAATCTTCGGCCCCGTGCTGGTCGTGCTGGAGGTCGACACGCTGGATCAGGCGATCGAACTGGTCAACGCCAATCCGTTCGGCAACGGCGTCGGCCTGTTCACCCAGAGCGGCGCAGCGGCGCGTAAATTCCAGAATGAAATCGACATCGGTCAGGTCGGCATCAACATTCCGATCCCCGTGCCTGTTCCGTTCTTCAGCTTCACGGGCTCGCGCGGCTCCAAACTCGGCGATCTCGGCCCGTACGGCAAACAGGTGGTGCAGTTCTACACTCAGACCAAGACCGTCACCAGCCGATGGTTCGATGACGACAGCGTGAATGACGGCGTGAACACGACGATCAACTTGCGCTGAGTCTGGTGCAACTCGATCGTGTGGGCGCGAGCTGGCTCGCGAATGGTTCTGTCAGCCGACAGCGCGGCGGTGTCCGGGCAAAGTCTTCATCCGGCCGCGGCCCCGACCAGGCTCGCCCCGTAGCGATCGGTGTCACGCGGCTGGCGCAGTGGCGCGGGCAAGGTGATTCACACGCAGAGCTGAATCTGAAAAAGGAATGACACCATGAAAATCGCATTCATCGGTCTGGGCAACATGGGCGCGCCGATGGCGCGGAACCTGATTCGGGCCGGTCATCAATTGCACCTGTTCGACCTTAACACCCAAGTGCTGGCGGAGCTCGCCGAACTGGGCAGTCGCATCAGCGAGTCGCCGAAACACGCGGCACAAGGCGCGGAACTGGTGATCACCATGCTGCCCGCCGCGGCCCATGTGCGGGCCGTTTACCTCAACGACGATGGCGTGCTGGCCGGGATCGCTTCCGGCGTTCCTGCCGTCGATTGCAGCACGATCGATCCACAGACCATTCGGGACGTCGCCACCGCTGCGGCCAGACAAGGCGTGGTCGTCGGCGATGCACCTGTGTCGGGCGGGACCGGTGGCGCGCAGGCCGGGACGCTGACGTTCATGGTGGGCGCCAGTCTTGAGCACTTCACCGTGCTCAAGCCCATTCTCGCGCAGATGGGGCGCAACATCGTGCACTGCGGCGAGGTCGGCACCGGGCAGATCGCCAAAATCTGCAACAACATGCTCTTGGGCATTTCCATGATTGGCGTCGCCGAAGCGATGGCCCTGGGGGATCGGCTGGGTATCGACACGGCGATTCTGGCCAACATCATCAACAGTTCGACCGGGCGGTGCTGGAGTTCGGAAATGTATAACCCGTGGCCCGGGATTGTCGAAACCGCCCCGGCCTCGCGAGGGTATACCGGTGGCTTCGGCGCCGAGCTGATGCTCAAGGACCTGGGCCTCGCCACCGAAGCGGCGAGGGTCGCCCGCCAGCCCGTCATTCTGGGAGCCATCGCGCAGCAGTTGTATCAGGCGATGAGTTTACGCGGCGACGGCGGCAAGGATTTTTCGGCGGTAATCGAGGCGTACATCAAGAAGGGCTGATGTGCATCAGGATGGGAGATTGCTCGCGAAGACGTGACGCAAAACCTGTGAGAGCGGTGGCTTGTCCCGCGATCGTCGACGCAGTTGTCGTAAACCCGGGCTATGCGGTCTGCCTGATGCACCGCGTCGTTCGATTCTGCTGCCGCTGCGCGCCAGATCGCGGGCAAGCCA
>NZ_FNYJ01000003.1:21968-685643 GCF_900108875.1 Pseudomonas sp. NFR16
GTCGTAAACCCGGGCTATGCGGACTGCCTGATGCACCGCGTCATCCGATTCTGCTGCCGCTGCGCGCCAGATCGCGGGCAAGCCACGCTCCTACAAAAGATGCGTGGTGTTGCCAGGTTTTGGGTCCAGCGCAGAACTTGGGGGAACGAGTCAGCCGCGCGGGCCGCTGTAGTCCCTGGCCCACTGTTCGTGGCTCGTCAGATGCTGCTTGAAGCGCTGGATCTGCTCGGCCACTCGCACCGGCGACGTGCCGCCCCAGCCACTGCGCGCGGCCAAGGCCGCCTCCAGTGTCAGGGCTTCCAGCACCTCCGGGGTCAGACGTGCATCGGTCTGCGCCAGCATCTCCGGTGTCAGGTCTTCCAGGCCGATGTCTTGCGCTTCGCACAGCTGCACCAGTTGCCCGGTGATCTCGTGAGCCTCCTTGAACGGTACGCCACGCACAGCCAGCCAATCAGCAACTTCGGTTGCCAGGGTGAATCCCAGTGGCGCCTGACGCAGCAATTCTTCCTTGCGCACCTTCATCGTCCGGACCATCCCGGCGAACGCTGGCAACACCAGATTCAAGGTGTCCACGGCATCGAATATGGCGTGTTTGTCCTCACTCAGGTCACGGTTGTAGGACAGCGGCTGAGCCTTGAGAACCGAGAGGATGGCGGTCAGCGAGCCGATCAGCCGGCCCGACTTGCCGCGTGCCAGTTCGGCGATGTCCGGGTTCTTCTTTTGCGGCATGATCGAGCTGCCCGTGGCGTAGGCATCGTCGAGTTCGACCCAGCGAAATTGCCGGGATGTCCAGACGCAGAACTCTTCCGCCATGCGCGAAATGTTGATCCCCAGCATGCTGGCGCAGAACAGGAATTCGGCGACGTGATCGCGGCTGGCAACCGCGTCGATGGAGTTCTCGCACGGGCCTTGATAGCCCATCTCCGCCGCGGAGCGCTGCGGGTCGCGGGCGATGGCCGAACCTGCCAGCGCGGCGGCGCCCAGTGGCGACAGGCTGAAGCGTCGGTCCCAGTCTTGCAGCCGCTGAAGGTCGCGGTGAATGGCCTGAGCGTGGGCCATCAAGTGGTGACCGAAGACAATCGGTTGCGCCTGTTGCAGATGCGTGAAGCCCGGCGCGATGGTATCGATGTGCGCCTCGGCCTGCTCGACGAGGGCGTTCTGCAGATCAAGGATGGACAGCGTCAGCACGCGAATCTGATCCCTGAGAAACAGCCGCATGTCGTTGGCGGTCTGATCGTTGCGTGAGCGTCCGGCGCGCAGTTTTCCGCCCAGCGCACCCAGTCGCTCGGTGAGCAGGCGCTCGATGAACGTGTGCACGTCCTCGTCAGCGGCAATGGGCTGAACCCTGCCTGCGGCAAAGTCTTCGTCGATCGACTGCAACGCGGCAATGATGCGCTGCGTTTCGTCAGCGTCCAGCAGCCCGGCGCGCTCCAGTTCGTGGGCGTGGGCCTTGGAGCCGGCGACGTCATACGGCGTCATGCGGAAGTAAACGCTGGGCGAGCGCGACAGGTTGGCCATGGCCTCGGCAGGCCCCGATTTGAAGCGCGCGCCCCATAGACGCTCGGTGGCATCAGACATATGCATTCTCTCCTCAAGTACGTGGTGGCTGGCGAACCAGGCGTCGACGACGTCGAGGGATGCTAGGAAAAACGCGCTTGCGGGGAAATGTTACAAATGGCAAGTCCACTTGGCAGAAATGGAAACCTGCCATTTCTGCCAAGTGGACGCGACTGCGGGAACGTTCATAAACGACTCAGCGTCGGCCAAACTGGCTGGTACATCCAGTGAATCTTCACGACCTGAGCGCCGACTGGGCGAGCACGTTCGTTCCCACAGATGAGGCTTGGCGAACGGGGCGTTTACCCCGCCAGCAGCGCGTTGAGTTCGCCTTTGCGCTCAAGCAGCGCCATGTCGTCGAAGCCACCGACATGATGGTCGCCGATGAAGATTTGCGGCACGGTGCGACGGCCGCTGCGCGCCATCATGATGTTGCGTTGTTCCATCGACGTCTGGACGTTGATCTCGGTGTACTCCACGCCCTTGGCTTTGAGCAGGTTCTTGGCGGCGACACAGTAAGGACAGCTGTTGGTGGTGTAGAGGGTGACTTCAGACATGACAATGAGCTCCGTGGTCGGGCCTGTGCAGCAGCCCTGGATGCAATCGCAAATGCCGCGAGGTTGCCCGGGCATTTATTACGGTTGTCATCTTAGCGGTTCTCGGCAAAAGCTGAGTGGCAAAAACATCTATGAAGTCGATAGAGCGGCTGGATGATTCAGCGTCGGCGAAGGCGGGGATTCAGAGACTCCCGCCGCCGGCCTGTTCATGAGGTCGGCAGAACGGGGCGTATTTTCAGGCGAAGACGAAATACTTGCGCACGGTTTCGACCACTTCCCACGTGCCTTTCATGCCGGGTTCGACGATGAACTTGTCACCGGCCTTCAGATGAATCGGCGCCTGACCTTCCGGCGTGATGATGCAGTAGCCCTCCTGAAAATCGCAGTATTCCCACTTCACGTACTCGACCCGCCACTTGCCTGGCGTGCATATCCAGGTGCCCATGATCTTCGTGCCATCGTCGCTGGTGTAGGCGTTGAGGTTGACGGTGTGCGGGTCGCCGCCAATGCGCTCCCATTTGCAGGCGTCGACGACGGGCAGGGGCGTGGTGTCGCGAAGTACGGTGATCGGCTTGTTCATTTCAGCTCCGGTTGAGTGGCGAATGTTGCGCCCGCTCACCTTATGGAGGTCCCGCGACGGTCAGTTGTCTGGGCTCGACATTGAGGTGTCCAGAAACGCAGTCTGCCCGTTCAGGGTGAGCACCAGCGCTTTTGCGTATTCCGGCAGGGCGTTGAAGTCTGGCGCGCAGAGCAATAGCTTGCGATCGGCCCAGTCATCGCTCAGCGCAACGCCGCTGAGTTTCCCCGCCTGTTGAAATCGCTCGACCGCTGCGAGCGGCACGATGCCCAGCCCCGCGCCACCCATGACCATGCGCATCACGCCGTCATAGCTTTCCGCGCGCACGCGGGTTTTCAGCCGACGCCCCAAATGCAGCGCTTGCTCTTCCAGGTAGATGGCCATGGCGCTGTTGGCGCCCAGACCGACGAATTCGTATGCCAGCGTTTGCCCGAAACGCACGCTCGCCAGTCCGGCCAATGGGTGCCCGGCGGGCGTGACCAGCATCAACGGATCGGCACAGAACGGCAGGGTTTGCAGATCGCTGGCGTCGACGGCATTGGAAATGATGCCCAGCTCCGCAGCGCCCTGGCGCACTGCGTGGAGGATTCGCAGGCTGGGCTGCTCTTCGACGTTGATGTCGATGTTGGGGTGGCTGACGAGAAACGCTGCCAGCCGCTCCGGCAGGTACTCGCTCAGCGCCGAGGTGTTGCACAACAGGCGTATCTGACCTTTGAAACCCTGCGCGTAATCGGTGAGATCAGCCTGCATGCGCTCGACCTGTTGCAGGATCAGTCGAGCGTGCTGAGCCAGCGCCTTGCCTGCCGCCGTGGGCGTGACACCTCGACGACCGCGCTCCAGCAGCGCAACGCCGAGCGAGGTTTCCAGCCCGCGAATTCGCGCGCTGGCCGAGGCCAGTGACAGGTGGCTGCGAGCCGCACCGGCGGTGATGTTGCCGGCATCAAGAACATGCAGGAAGAGCTTCAGATCGGTCAGGTCGAAATGCATGGCGCGGCTCGATAAGTCTCTGTGGGCGAACGATTGCGTCGGACATCCTGAGCGTCCGGAGAGGCTCCTACCGAGCCAACCAATCAAAGCAGGTTCAGGTCGCAGACGGGCAGGGCGCGGATGAACGCCTCGCAACGGCGTGAGAATGTGCCTACGCCCAGGCCGAAGTCTGCCTCAATATATTGCAGATTCAAACGCCTGCCCGATTCGCTCATCCTATGCCCATGAATACATTTCTTGCGCTGTATCAAAATATCGGCTGGGGCCTGTCATTGTTGGTCATGGTCGCCTTCTTGCTCGCTGGCGCGGTCAAGGGCGTGATCGGCATGGGCTTGCCGACAGTGGCGATGGGGCTGCTGGGTGTGGCTATGTTACCGACACAGGCAGCCGCCTTGCTGTTGATTCCCTCAACGTTCACCAATCTCTGGCAACTGGCGGCGGGTGGGCACCTGCGCGGATTGTGCGCACGTCTTTGGCCGCTGTTGCTGATGATCGTCGTCGGCACGGTAGTGGGGTCGTACGCGCTGGGACTTGGAAGCGGTCATGGCATGAGCCGGGCGCTGGGCGTTGCGCTGCTGGCATACGCGCTGTGCGGGTTGTTCCTGCCCACGCTGCACGTGCCGCCTCCCGCAGAGAAATGGCTCGGGCCGCTGTGTGGCGTGGTCACCGGCCTGATCACCTCGGCCACCGGCGTCTTCGTGATTCCGGCCGTGCCCTACATTCAGGGGCTGGGGCTGGACCGTAATCAGCTGGTTCAGGCGCTGGGGTTGTCGTTCACCGTGTCCACTCTGGCGTTGGGCGCCGGGTTGTTCTGGAACGGTGCCGTGGGCGGCGCCGAGATGGGGGCTTCGCTGCTGGCGCTGATCCCGGCATTGCTCGGCATGGTGTTCGGGCAATGGCTGCGCCAACGCATCAGCGCCCTGTTGTTCAAGCGTGTTTTCTTTATCGGCATGGCGCTGCTGGGCGCGCATCTGATCATGGCGGGTTAGCAGAGATCAGCGAACAGCCGAAGACGGGCTGATCATTTCGACGCGGCGTATTTCAAAATCCCGCGCCAGATACTCCATGCGCTTCTCGAAGAATTCGGCCATGTGCGGCAGCCCCGAGTGCACGTCCAGATGCGCCTTCGATTGCCAGATCTCGTAGAAGATAAACAGCGTCGGATCCTGCTGATCCCGAAGCATGTGGTACTCGATGCAGCCCTCTTCACTGCGGCTTGCAGCGACGTAGCCGCTGAACAGCGCTTCGAATTCCGCGGATTTTTCGGGCTTTGTCTGAGCGTGAAGAATGAACCCGTGCAAATCACTCATGGTGTGTCCTCGAATGGAAGTGCACAAATTCTAAGGCAACAATCCTTCGATCATTCGTGACTTCGGCGCAAATGAGCTTTGCTGCGAACCCTCTTTTCTGTCTCCTCCTGCATCGTTATCCTGCCGTCCATCCCCATTTATGACGCCCGGTTCAGACGCTTCCTCAGCGGTTCTGAGGAAGGGCAACGACGAGGTTTTCATGAAAAAGATTCTGTTCATCAACGGCGGCAAGCAATTCGCACATTCTGAAGGCCGCTACAACGCAACGTTGCACGACGCGGGCCTGGCGTTCATGGATCGCGCCGGTTTTGACGTGCGGCAAACCTTCATCGACGATGGATACGACGTCGCCGAGGAAGTGCAGAAATTCCTGTGGGCCGACGTCATCGTTTGGCAAATGCCGGGCTGGTGGATGGGCGCGCCGTGGACGGTAAAAAAGTACGTCGACGAGGTGTTCACCGAGGGCTATGGCAGCCTCTACGCGAACGACGGCCGCACCCGTTCCGACAGCTCACAGAAATACGGCAGCGGCGGATTGCTGCACGGCAAGCAGTACATGATTTCGGCCACCTGGAACGCGCCGCAGCAAGCGTTCGACGACCCGACCGACTTCTTCGAAGCCAAGGGCGTGGACGCCGTTTACTTCCCGTTCCACAAAGCCAATCAGTTTCTGGGCATGACCGGTCTGCCGACCTTTCTGGCGGTCGACGTAATGAAGGTGCCCCAGATTGATGCCGACGTGAAACGCTACGAAGCGCACCTGGCAGCGGTGTTCGGCCTCTGAGGAACATCGCGCAACCCACTCGGCACCACCGGCCCGCAAAAGCAGGGCCAGCCGGGCATTCGGTGGCGCACTCAAGGTGTTTCTGCGCAGTGGGCGGCAGCGGCGATGTCTGTGGCTTTTGCTTTGAACAGGGCTAATATCCAGGCTGTTTTGAGCGGAGGTCAACAGTGAAAGCCAGATCCGATGAGTTACAGGTGTTCGTTTCAGTGATTGAAAGCGGCTCGATTTCAGCGGCCGCCGAACAGGTCGGCCAGACGCCCTCCGCCATCAGCCGCACCTTGTCGCGGTTGGAAAGCAAACTGGGCACCACGTTGATCAACCGCACCACGCGTCGCATGGACCTGACCGAGGAAGGCAAGTTTTTCCTCGAGCGCGCCAAGCAGATTCTGGGGCAAATGGAGGAGCTGGAAGAGCGGATGTCGCTGCGCCAGCAGACGCCATCGGGTCGCTTGCGCATCAATGCGGCGTCGCCCTTCATGCTGCATTCCATCGTGCCGTATGTGGCCGAATTTCGGGCGCTGTATCCGGATATCCAGCTGGAGTTGAACAGCAACGATCTGATCATCGACCTGCTGGAACAGAGCACCGATGTTGCGATCAGGATCGGCGTGCTGGCAGATTCAACGCTGCACGCCCGCGCGTTGGGCACCAGCCCGCTGAATATTCTGGCAAGCCCCGAATACCTGAAAAAGCATGGCACGCCGAAGAGCGTTCAGGCGCTGAGCGAGCATTCGTTACTGGGGTTCACTCAGACCGAGACGCTCAACCACTGGCCGCTGCGCCACGCCGACGGGGATCGGTTGTTCATCCAGCCGACGGTGTCGGCGTCCAGTGGCGAGACCTTGCGTCAACTGGCTCTGGCGGGCGAGGGGATCGTTTGTCTGTCGCATTTCATGACCCACGAAGACATCCGCCTGGGCCGCCTGAAGGTCATCCTGCCGGAATCCAACAGCGGCTATCGGCAGCCAATTCACGCGGTGTATTACCGCAACTCGCAACTGGCGCTGCGAATCCAGTGCTTTCTGGATTTCATCCAGCAAAAGCTGGCGAATTACGCAGCCTGAGGCGCCCGCGCAGGCGGCCTTACACCATTTCCTACAGGGTGCGCGCGTAGGTGGGTAGGTAGGACCGGCTTCAGCCGGGAACAGGCCGGTGTAAACGCCATCAATTTAGCGGCAGGAAAAAAGACCCGTTCCCGGCTAAAGCCGGTCATACAGAATTGTGCGTTGCGCTAGCAGGACCGGCTTAAGCGGGGATGGGTCCAGGGTTCGCGTCGCTGAATTCCGCTTTCAACATCTCCACGAACGCGTCCCTCGCCGGGTGGTGTTCGGCGTTTTCGTGCCAGTAGAAAAGGTTGTCGATGGACGTCAGCTCGGGGAATTCATAGCCCACCCAACCTGAGCCTTTCTGGTACTGCTGGAAGACGCCTTTGGGCACCAGCGCGACGCCCGCGCCTGCGCTCACGCAGCCGACAATCGTACCGTAGCTGGCAATGCTGATAATCGGATGCGCCTGGCCATGGTTGAGCAGCCATCGCTCAAGGGCCGCACGGTATGGGCAGCCTTCCGGCCACATGAAAATCGATTTGCCCTGCAGGTCGGCAGCGCTGTTGATCGGGCCTAAAGATTCGGCGGCAATCAGCACCAGGTCTTCGCGGTACATCGAGATGCGCTTGAGGCGCGCACGTTTGACGTCGATGGCGACGATCGCGCCGTCGAGTTTCTGGTTCAGGGTGGCCTCAAGCAATTGCGGTCCGGTGCCGGTGGTCAACTCAAGCGAGACCTGCGGGAAACGCGCATGGAATCTGGCGAGCAGGCGCGGCAAGCGCGAGGTGGCTGAGGATTCGATGGCGCCGATGCGCAAGGGGCCGGACGGCGCCGCATCGGGATGCACCGCGCGCCTGGCTTCGTCCGCCAGGCTGAGCATGCGCGCGGCGTAGGTCAGGAAAATCTCGCCTGCCGGGCTGATGCGCAAACCGCGTCCATGACGAAAGAACAGCTCAGTGCCCAGTTCCGATTCCAGTGCCTTGACCCGGGCAGTGATGTTGGATGGCACGCAATGCAAAACCTGGGCGGCGCGGGCGATGCTGCCGGTGTCGGCAACCGTCTTGAACATGCGAATCTGGGCCAATTCCATGCATCACCAAAAGTGAATGGTTGAGTCATTATTGTTCGGTTGTGGTGAGCATAAGTTATTTCGATACTCCTCTGCACGAGCAGGCATTGGGCCGTTCGGCAGGAGGATCGAAATGAGCGTCGCGAACGAACCGGTGAATATGGCCGCTGATCCAGGCTTGGCCAGGCTGCGCTGGCAGGGTCTGAAGGTCGCGCTGGCGACCGTTTTCGTGGTGGCATGCTGGGGTTTCTCCCCCACCGGTATTCGCATCGGTCTCCAAGGCTACGACCCGGGTCATCTGGCGCTGCTGCGGTTTCTCATCGCCTCGGTGTTCATGGCGCTGATCGCGTCGTCGCTGCGCATTTCTCTCCCGCGCCTCAAGGATTTGCCGCTGCTGGCTGTGCTCGGCTTCTTCGCCGTCAGCCTGCATCACATCGCACTCAACTTCGGTCAGGCCGGGGTCAGCGCCGGCGCCTCAAGCGTCTTGATCCAGTCGATGCCGCTGTTCACGGCGCTGCTTGCGCATTTCGTGTTCAAGGAGCGGGTGAGTGCATGGCGCTGGACATGCGTGGCGTGGGGGCTGGTGGGCGTGGCCATTGTCATCACCGGCGATCGCGGATTCGGGCACATCGACGTGCGCGGGCTGCTGGTGTTGCTCGCGGCGTTTTCCTGGAGCGTGTACTTCTCGCTGCAAAAGCGCTACAGCCATCGTTATGACGGGCTGACGATGGTCTGTTACACGGTCTGGGCGGGGACGGTCTTCCTGCTCGTCTACCTGCCGGGATTGTGGGGCGAGATTCTCAATGCGCCATTGCGGGTCAACGTTGCCGTGGGGGTATTGGGCTTTTTCCCCAGCGCGCTGGCGTATCTGGCGTGGGCTTATGTGTTGCAGCACATGGAGGTCAGCCGCGCCTCCATGAGTCTTTACCTGACGCCGCCCATGGCGATTGCCATCGCCTCGGCGCTGCTGGGTGAAATGCCGTCGGCAATGGTCATCGTGGGTTCGATCGTGGTGCTGAGCAGCGTGCTGGCGCTGAATCTGCGGCGGGAGCGGCGGCTGCCGGGGTAACGGCAACTGGGGATTCGTGACCTGTGCGCAAGATTGTTTTGGGCTGACCTCTCTTTTTCGTACCGAATCATCGGTCGATACTGAGTCCATCATTCACAGCCAACGGGAGTCACCCTATGAACATTTTCATTACCGGCGCCGCAGGTTTTATCGGTGGCTCCATCGCAACCGGCCTGGTCCAGAAAGGCCATCACGTCACAGGTCTGGTGCGCAGCGCCGAGCAGGCGCAGGAGCTCAAGGCGTTGGGTATCGTTGCGGTGGTGGGCACGCTGGACGACAAGGACATTCTGATCGAACAGGCGCGCAAGGCCGATGGCGTGATCAATGCGGCGAGCAGCGACCATCGCGGCGCGGTCGAGGCTCTGATCGAAGGCCTGAAGGGGTCGAACAAACCCTTCCTGCATACCAGCGGTTCGAGCATTGTCGGCGACGCATCGGGTGGCAAAGGCAGTGACAAGATTTACTACGAAGACCAACTGCCCGCCGCGACCCCGGACAAGGCTGCTCGCGTCGCCATCGATGATTTGGTCCTGGCCGCCGCCAAAGACGGCGTACGCTCGGCTGTCCTGTGCAACACCCTCATTTACGGCCACAGCCTGGGCGTCAATCGTGACAGCGTGCAGTTGCCACGACTGGTCAAACAGGCGCGCAAGAGCGGGATCGTGCGCCACGTCGGAACGGGCGGCAATATCTGGTCAAACGTTCACATCGACGATGTGGTCGAGGTTTACGCGCTGGCGCTGGAAAAGAATCCGGCAGGCACGTTCTATTTCGTCGAAAGCGGCGAAGCATCCTTCCTCGACATGAGCAACGCGATCGCCAAGGCCATGGGGCTCGGCACGGCGCAAGACTGGCCGCTGAAGGACGCCGAAGCCGAATGGGGCTACGAGATGGCCAATTACGGGTTGGGCTCCAACAGTCGCGTGCGTGGCAAGCATGCTCGGGAGTTGCTGGGTTGGGTGCCGAAACGCACGTCGGTGATCGACTGGATCGAGCACGACATGATCAAAGCCTGATCCTGCGATCTTCAAAGCGTGTTGTGAGCGCTACGCAGGATAACGGCCACCTTTGGGTGGCCGTTTGCGTTTGCGGGAAGTTTCATCATTAATGAGGAGTCGTACCGTTAGTCTCGACAGCCATTGGACAGCCCGTCTGACACAAGCTGTCGCCGCCCGCCTACAAAGGATGCCTTATGCGAGTCGTGACCCTGAAAACCCTCGCCCTTGCGGTGATCTTTGCCGCCAGTTCACCGGTTTATGCCATCGCGCTGGAGGGCGGCGCCGTTGCCGCACCGGACCAATACGGCGCTGAAGTCGCCGCACAGATCCTCAGGAAAGGCGGCAACGCAGTCGACGCCGCAGTCGCCACCGCTTTCACCCTCGCAGTGACCTATCCCGAAGCCGGGAACATTGGTGGCGGCGGATTCATGACCCTGTTCATCAAAGGCAAGCCGTACTTTCTCGACTACCGCGAAACCGCGCCCAAGGCCGCTTCGCGCGACATGTATCTGGATGCCAAGGGCGAGGTGATTCCAGGCATGAGCCTGGTAGGCGCGCGAGCGAGCGGGGTGCCCGGTACGGTCATGGGGCTATGGGAAGCGCATCGCAAGTTTGGCAAGCTGAAATGGGCCGAGCTTCTGACGCCGGCGATCGGCTACGCCAGGAACGGCTTTACCGTGGCGGACAAGCAATACCTGTACGGCGCCGAAGCCATCAAGCAACTGAACGGCAAGACCAATTTCGGCGACTATTTCGGCAACATGAAGGCGGGCGAAATCTTCCGTCAGCCCGAGCTGGCCAAGACCCTTGAGCGCATCGCAAACAAAGGCGCCGACGAGTTCTATAAAGGTGAGACCGCTGACCTGCTGGTTGCGCAGATGCAGAGCGACAACGGGCTGATCACCCGGCAGGATCTGGCCGATTACAAAGCGGTGTGGCGCAAACCGTTGCGCGTCAATTTCGACGGCAACACCCTGTACACAGCGCCGCTGCCGAGCTCAGGCGGTGTGGCGCTCGCGCAACTGATCGGCATCAAGCAACAGCTGAGCGACGATTTCAAAGGCGTGCCGCTCAATTCGGCGCGCTATGTTCACCTGCTCGCGGAAATCGAAAAGCGCGTGTTCGCCGACCGTGCCAACTATCTGGGCGACCCGGATTTCTCCCAGGCGCCGGTCAGCCAGTTGACCGACCATACCTACCTCGTCCAGCGCGCCCATGAGGTGAACCCGAACGCCATTTCACCCACCGAAAACGTCAAAGCAGGGCTTGAATCGCATCAGACCACGCACTTTTCCATCGTTGATTCCAGAGGCGATGCGGTCAGCAATACGTACACGCTGAACTGGGATTACGGCAGCGGCGTCGTCGTCAAAGGCGCGGGCTTTCTGATGAACGATGAAATGGATGATTTCAGTGCCAAACCGGGCGTTGCGAATGCTTTCGGCGTGGTCGGAGGCGACGCCAATGCCATCGAGCCGGGCAAGCGCATGCTGTCATCGATGAGCCCGAGCCTGGTGACCCGCGACGGCGCCGTTACGCTGGTGCTGGGGACGCCGGGCGGCTCGCGAATTTTCACCACGGTGTTTCAGGTGTTGAACAACATTTACGATTTCCGCATGCCATTGAAAGACGCCGTCGCGGCGCAGCGCGTGCATCATCAATTGCTGCCGAAGGACACGATTTTCACCGAGAAATTTGCCCCGATGCCTGAACCTGTCGCCAACGAGCTGAAGGCCATGGGGTATACGATCAAGGATCAAGGCTGGTCGATGGGCAACGTGCAGGCGATCAGGATCAACGGCACCAAAGTCGAAACGGCGTCCGACCCGCGAGGGCGCGGCGTGGGGATGGTGGTGAAGTAACTATCGTTTCGCTCTCAGGGCAAAGGCGTTGGTCACCCATTACATGATCGTTCCCACGCTCTGCGTGGGAATGCATCCTGGACGCTCCGCGTCCCGCAGTAGGATGACGCGGAGCGTCACGGTCGGCATTCCCACGCGGAGCGTGGGAACGATCACCAACAGCACTAGCGCATCTTAGTGGTGCTCACGGGTCGCGCGGAATTTGATGTCCGGCCAGCGCTCTTCCATCAGGCTCAGGTTGACCCGCGTCGGCGCCAGGTAGGTCAAGTGACCGCCGCCATCGACTGCCAGGTTTTCCACGGCCTTGTTCTCGAATTCCTCAAGCTTCTTCTTGTCGCTGCTGTCGATCCAGCGGGCTGACCACACGGTGATCGGCTCGTAGGCGCATTCGACTTTGTATTCTTCCTTCAGGCGGCTGGCGACCACATCGAACTGCAGCACGCCGACGGCGCCCAGGATGATGTCGTTGCTGCGCGTCGGAAAGAACACCTGAGTGGCGCCTTCTTCGGCCAGCTGCTGCAGACCCTGACGCAGCTGCTTGGATTTGAGCGGATCCTTCAGACGCACGCGACGGAACAGCTCCGGCGCGAAGTGCGGGATACCGGTGAAACCGAGTGCTTCGCCTTCGGTGAAAGTATCGCCAATCTGGATCGTGCCATGGTTGTGCAGACCGATGATGTCGCCGGCGTAGGCCTCTTCGAGCTGTTCACGCTCACTGGAGAAGAAGGTCAGCGCGTCACCGATGCGCACGTCCTTGCCGGTGCGGACATGGCGCATTTTCATACCCTTGTCGTACTTGCCCGAGCAGATGCGCATGAAGGCAATGCGGTCGCGGTGTTTGGGGTCCATGTTCGCCTGGATCTTGAACACGAAGCCCGAAAACTTCTCTTCCACCGGCTCAACCGTGCGCTCGTTGGCGGCCCGTGGCAGCGGCAGGGGCGCCCAGTCGACGACAGCGTCCAGCACGTGATCGACGCCGAAATTGCCCAGCGCCGTTCCGAAGAACACCGGGGTCAGCTGACCGTCGAGGAACTCCTGCTGATCGAACGTGTGGCAAGCGCCCTGAACCAGTTCCAGTTGATCGACGAAACGGTCGTACTCGTCGCCCAGGTGCGCGCGGGCTTCGTCCGAATCCAGCTTCTGGATGATCTTGGTTTCAGTGCGCTCATGACCATGGCCGGCGGTGTAGACGATGATGTAGTCGTCAGCCAGGTGGTAAACGCCTTTGAAGTCGCGGTAGCAACCGATTGGCCAGGTGATCGGCGCAGCCTTGATCTTCAAGACCGCTTCGATTTCATCGAGCAGCTCGATCGGGTCGCGGATGTCGCGGTCCAGCTTGTTGATGAAGCTGACGATCGGCGTGTCGCGCAGGCGGCAGACATCCATCAGCGCGATGGTGCGGGGCTCTACACCCTTACCGCCGTCGAGCACCATCAACGCCGAGTCAACCGCGGTCAACGTGCGGTAGGTGTCTTCGGAGAAGTCTTCGTGGCCCGGGGTGTCGAGCAGGTTGATCATGTGGTCGCGATACGGGAACTGCATGACCGAGGTGGTGATGGAAATGCCGCGCTGCTTTTCCATCTCCATCCAGTCGGAGGTCGCGTGACGGTCGGATTTGCGGGACTTCACCGTACCGGCGACGGCAATGGCCTTGCCCATCAGCAGCAGTTTTTCGGTGATGGTCGTCTTACCCGCATCCGGGTGGGAAATAATGGCGAAAGTGCGGCGTTTCGCGACTTCGGCGGCCTGTCTGGTCATGGGAAATCGCCCGAGAGGTGATTCAAAAAAGGGCGGCGATTATAGCTCAACTCGATGCGATAACCGAACCGTTCAGTCGATCAGGGGTGGCCAGACAGCACCCCACGTGGGAACCTTTGCGGTTGTGGAGACGTCCACTCCCAGGCAATGCAAAGCGCCAAGGGCTGCAAAATCAGCAAGTTAGCTTGACGAAGCTGCGCTCATGGCTTGTGTCTTCGCCGAGGTTCAACCCTTTCCGGCGATCCACCCGCTGCTCTTCGCGAACGTCCGCTGACGTCCTGAACAGGTTCCGTCACTCGCCAGACGTTCGCCGACTGAAATAAGGAGTCCGCCTGTGGCTAATCGCTATGGCAAGGGGCTATTGGGAGGTGCGATTGTCGTCGTGCTTCTGGCCCTGCTGATCCAGTGGATCGGCATCAGTACCCTCAAGCAGTATCAGGATGATCTGCTGTTTTACCTGCAAGCCCACGTGGTGCTTGTACTTGCATCGATGCTGGCGGCACTGGTGGTCGGAATTCCGACTGGCATTGTCTTGAGCCGACCGAACATGGTTGGCCGCGCCGAACGCTTCATGCAGATCTTCAACATCGGTAACACCGTTCCTCCTCTTGCGGTTCTGGCCATTGCTCTGGGCATCCTGGGCATCGGCAGCGGACCTGCGATCTTCGCGCTGTTCCTCGCCTCGTTGCTGCCGATCGTGCGCAACACATACGAAGGCCTCAAAAACGTCCAGGGCTCTCTCAAAGAAGCGGCCACCGGCATCGGCATGACGCCTCGTCAGGTGCTGTGGCGTGTCGAGCTGCCCAATGCGGTGCCAATCATCGTCGGCGGCGTGCGGGTGGCACTGGCGATCAACGTCGGCACCGCACCGCTGGCGTTTCTGATCGGCGCCAACAGCCTTGGCAGCCTGATCTTCCCCGGCATTGCCCTGAACAACCAGCCACAGCTCGTGCTGGGCGCTGCGTGTACCGCGCTGCTGGCCCTGTTACTCGACGGCGCCGTGACCCTGGCGAGTCGCCTCTGGCTGGAACGTGGCCTGGCTCGCTGAGCCGCCGCGCTGAAGAAGGAATTGGAATGAAGAAGTTATGCACACTCATCGCAGGCGCGGGCCTGCTGCTGGCGGGGTTCGCCCAGGCGGCGGAAATGCCTGTCCTGCGCATCGGCGCCCGGGTATTCACCGAGCAGACCATCCTCGCCGAACTGACCGCGCAATACCTGCGCGACAAGGGCTATCAGGTGCAGATCACCGGGGGGCTGGGCAGCAACCTTGCGCGCAGTGCGCAGGAATCCGGCCAGCTGGACATGCTCTGGGAGTACACCGGCGTGTCATTGGTGGCCTACAACCATGTCGATGAAAAGCTCGACAGCGAACAGACCTATCAGCGCGTAAAGGATCTGGACGCTAAAAAGGGCCTGGTCTGGCTGTCCCCCTCGAAGTTCAACAACACCTACGCGCTGGCGCTGCCGGACAAGGTTGCCAAAGCGTATCCACAGATCAACAACGTTTCCCAACTGACAACCTTGCTCAAGGATGAGGCGAAGGAGAGTCATATCGTCGCGCTCGACACCGAGTTCGCCAACCGATCCGACGGGCTGGTGGGCATGGTCAAGCACTACGACATGAACCTGAGCCGTGAAAACACTCGTCAGATGGATGCCGGTCTCGTCTACACCGCGCTGCGTAACGGGCAAGTGTTCGCAGGTCTGGTCTACACCACGGACGGACGACTCAATGCGTTCAAACTCAAGGTGCTGGACGATGACAAGCACTACTTCCCCGATTACACCGCCGCGCCCGTGATCCGCAAGGAATATCTGGACCAGCACCCGCAACTGGCCGAACAGCTCAAGCCGCTGGCTGCGCTGCTGGATAACCAGACAATGATCGATCTGAACGCGCGCGTGGATGTCGATCACGAAAGTCCTACCGTCGTGGCTGCCGATTTCCTGCGAAGCCACCCGATCAATCCATCCTCCGAAAGCGTGCCGATCAGGCAGACGCCGGTCGAAAAGCAACAGGAGGAGAAACTATGAGCTTTCTCAGCGCCTTCTCCCATCTGGACTGGAATCAGGTCATGCACCTGACCTTGCAACACATCGCGCTGGTGGGCATCGCGGTGTCGCTGGCGATCCTCGTCGGCGTGCCGCTGGGCGTGTTCATGACACGCTTCCCGGTTTTGGCCGGCCCGCTGCAAGCCAGCGCCACGGTGCTGCTGACCATCCCGTCGATCGCCCTGTTCGGCCTGTTGCTGCCGTTCTATTCCAAGTTCGGCCAAGGGCTTGGCCCGATGCCGGCGATCACGGCGGTGTTCCTGTACTCGCTGCTGCCCATCATGCGCAACACCTATCTTGCGCTGACCGGCGTCGAACCCGGTATTCGCGAGGCCGCCAAAGGCATCGGCATGACTTTCAGCCAGCGCCTGCGCATGGTCGAACTGCCGATCGCCGTGCCTGTGATCCTCGCCGGCGTGCGCACCGCCGTGGTCATGAACATCGGCGTCATGACCATTGCCGCCACGATCGGCGCTGGCGGTCTGGGCGTACTCATCCTCGCTTCCATCAGCCGCAGCGACATGTCGATGCTGATCGTCGGCGCCGTACTGGTCAGTATTCTAGCCATCTTCGCCGACCTGCTTCTGCAATGGCTGCAACGCTCGCTGACTCCAAAAGGATTGCTCAAATGATCGCTAAACAAATGATTGAACTGCAGAACCTCAGCAAGACCTTTCAAAGCAACGGCAAAGAAGTCAAAGCCGTCGACTCGGTGAGCCTGACCGTCAACGAAGGCGAGATCTGTGTGTTCCTCGGCCCGTCCGGCTGCGGCAAAAGTACGACGCTGAAAATGATCAACCGCCTGATCATGCCCACCTCCGGCAAAGTCCTGATCAACGGCGAAGACACCACCGGCCTGGATGAAGTGACCCTGCGCCGGAACATCGGCTACGTGATCCAGCAGATCGGCCTGTTCCCGAACATGACCATCGAAGAAAACATCGTGGTGGTGCCCAAGCTGCTCGGCTGGGACAAGCAGAAATGCCACGACCGTGCGCGTGAACTGATGAGCATGATCAAGCTGGAGCCCAAGCAATATCTGCATCGCTATCCGCGCGAGCTGTCCGGTGGTCAGCAACAGCGCATCGGCGTGATCCGGGCGCTGGCCGCCGACGCCCCTTTGCTGCTGATGGACGAGCCGTTTGGCGCGGTCGACCCGATCAACCGCGAGATGATCCAGAACGAGTTCTTCGAGATGCAACGCGCGCTGAACAAGACCGTGATCATGGTCAGCCACGACATCGACGAAGCCATCAAACTGGGTGACAAGATCGCGATTTTCCGCGCCGGCAAGTTGCTGCAGATCGACCACCCGGACACTCTGCTGGCGCACCCGGCGGACGATTTCGTCAGCAACTTCGTGGGGCAGGACAGCACGCTCAAGCGACTGCTGTTGGTCAAGGCCGAAGACGCCGCCGACAACGCGCCATCGGTCAGCCCGGAAACGCCGGTGGCCGACGCCCTGGAAACCATGGACGAACAGGATCGCCGGTACGTCGTGGTCACCGATGGCGAGAACAAAGCGATGGGCTACGTGCGGCGCCGCGACCTGCACCGCCAGAGCGGCACCTGCGAGCAATACCTGCGCCCGTTCAACGCCACGGCGGCCTACGACGAACACCTGCGCATCCTTCTGTCGCGCATGTACGAATTCAACCGCTCGTGGCTACCGGTACTGGACGCCGAAAACGTATTCCTGGGTGAAGTGACCCAGGAGTCGATCGCCGCCTACCTGAGCTCCGGCCAGTCCCGCGGGAAGAAGACCAGCATCGTTTCCCCAGCGGAGGTGGCGGAGCAGGCGGCGTCGGTTTGATATAGCGAGGTCAGTGCGTTTTCTTGCGCCTGACCTGCCGCGTTCGCAAATATATTCGCTCCCACAGGTGGAGAATCTTCCACGTGTGTGAGCGAATTAAGAACGGTGGTGGCCGTGACAGCTCGCGAATGACCCTCCTCCAGCATTAGCCAGTTTCATGCCGCTTGAACGTTACGTGTCGGCGGCGAATGAAATAATTTCGGGCAAGAGATTCATTTCATTCTCTGGAAGCGGGGTCGAGCTGCGTCAACGTAATCCGGTAGTTTCTCAACTGATTCTCTTCCCCGACATACTCTTTGCTGAAGTAACGGTAGACAGCACCTTTAACTGTTATGGCAATGCCGTTTGGCGTGTCTTGAATGGAGACATCCTTCAGCTCGCTGTCTGTGATCAGAAATTCACTCGCCTTATTAAGTCTGTCGAGTATCTCTGAGTCGTTGCCCTCTAGGGGCCCGCTGATAAAAAAACCTCAACGTGTCCACGTCAGTGGCCATCGCCCCATACCGTGTGACGTATAACCACTCACCTTGGGGGAGTTCCCGTTTCAGGACTAATTCATCGGCATCCGTGCCGATGTCGGATAAAGCGCCAAACAATGTCTTGATCACCAGAACTGTCACTAGAATCCAGAAAGCTTTCCTGTAGCTGAATTCAAACTTAGTAGCCTTTGGACTGTGCATACAAGGTCTCGATCATTACCGGGGGGGGGGGAGGCATCCAGCCTTCACGCTCGCTTACGCCACCGATCCGTCCTGGCTAGAGATACGGGAGCGGTCTGCTTGGATAACGGAGGTTCGGGCAGTTCCTACTGTCGCTCTGCGGCGCTGAATCCGCATTGCAGTGGGTCGGATTTTCCAGCTGGCATCAGGTGGTTTTGGGGGCCAGGCAGATGGATGACAATCCTAGTGCTCGGACGTGGGATGAGGGGCTGCAGGACGGATGATTGTCGTGTAGGGCACTTCTGGTGCCTAGGTAGCCTATTTCTGACGAAGGTGTGGGCTAGGTTACGGATTGCCCATTCACCACCCTCGGGGAACATCACCCTGTCACATCGGTCGGTTACTACAGGGTGAATGAGATGTGGCCAATGCCCGCTCGGCAAAAACGGGCATAAAAGCGACATTTTTTGTTGATCTTGCACCCCTCAGGTCCTAAAGTTCGCGCCGAACGTCCATGCTGGAAACGATCCATCCGGCTCAAGTACTGACGACGAGACAGCAAGGCCAAGGGAACCCGCTTTCCATGGCTTTTTTTGCTTTCGGCGATCGGCCTTGGGAAGTAGGCGAACCAAAGTGGGGATACGGAGGACGTTCATGAGGGCCAGGCCCTCGCACCCATTGTTTTTTACCGTTTGCCAACAGGAGTCCCCGCATGTCGATTCAGGTCGAAGATTATTTCGCAAAGAGCACCTTCGAAAAAATGAAGGCGTTCGCCGACAAGCAAGAAACCCCTTTCGTACTCATCGACACGTCGATGATCAGCCAGGCGTACGACGACCTGCGCGCCGGTTTCGAATTTGCCAAGGTTTACTACGCCGTCAAAGCCAACCCGGCTGTCGAGATCATTGATCTGCTCAAGGAAAAGGGATCGAGCTTCGACATCGCGTCGATCTACGAGCTGGACAAGGTCATGGGTCGCGGCGTTGGCCCGGAGCGCATCAGCTACGGCAACACCATCAAGAAATCCAAGGACATCCGCTACTTCTACGACAAGGGCGTGCGCCTGTACGCCACCGACTCCGAAGCTGACCTGCGCAACATCGCCAAGGCAGCACCGGGTTCGAAAGTCTACGTGCGCATTCTGACCGAAGGTTCGACCACCGCCGACTGGCCGCTGTCGCGCAAATTCGGTTGCCAGACCGACATGGCCATGGACTTGCTGATCCTGGCCCGCGACCTGGGTCTGGTGCCTTACGGCATCTCCTTCCACGTCGGTTCCCAGCAGCGTGACATCAGCGTCTGGGACGCCGCGATCGCCAAGGTCAAAGTGATCTTCGAGCGGCTGAAGGAAGAAGACGGCATCGAGCTCAAGCTGATCAACATGGGTGGCGGCTTCCCGGCCAACTACATCACCCGTACGAACAGCCTGGAAACGTACGCAGAAGAAATCATCCGTTTCCTGAAAGAAGATTTCGGCGACGATCTGCCGGAAATCATTCTGGAGCCAGGCCGTTCGCTGATTGCCAACGCCGGCATTCTGGTCAGCGAAGTCGTGCTGGTCGCGCGTAAGTCGCGCACCGCCGTCGAGCGTTGGGTCTACACCGATGTGGGCAAGTTCTCTGGTCTGATCGAAACCATGGACGAAGCGATCAAGTTCCCGATCTGGACCGAGAAGAAAGGTGAAGTCGAAGAAGTCGTCATCGCCGGCCCGACCTGCGACAGCGCCGACATCATGTACGAGAACTACAAGTACGGCTTGCCACTGAACCTGGCCATCGGTGACCGCCTGTATTGGCTGTCTACCGGCGCGTACACCACCAGCTACAGCGCAGTCGAATTCAATGGCTTCCCGCCGCTGAAGTCCTACTACGTGTAACGACAGCTGAGATGAAAAACGGCACCCATCGCGGTGCCGTTTTTTTTGCCAGTTCAGAAGCGAAATCGAAGAATGAGGTCGTGTGTGTAATCGATCAGGCGCAGTGCTTCGCGCGCTGAACTGGCCGCTGATTGACAGGACACCGCCAGTTGTCGAGGTGAGAGGTCGGCCTCGATCGCCTGAATATCCTCAACGGTCGCGCTCAAGAGACACGAAAGGCGCGAGCAGTAAGCGCCCATATTTCCAGCCGAGAGAATTGCCGTGTTGTACGCGCGGCGATGCCATTCCAGTTTGCTTCGTGCCGAAGCCAGGCTGCTCTCGTCCCTCAACGCGCTGATCAACATCTCCGGTGCGTTGTTCGAGCTTGTGACCAGCAGTCCTTTGCGTTTCGCATGTTCATACATCCTCAGTTTCATGAAGTCCATGAATCGAGGGGTTGTCTGCTGCGCGCATTCGATGATGCCGTCGCACGCCACTTTCTGGCGCTCGAACGCGGTCTTTTGGCGCATCAGCGCCTGAATAAGTTGCGGGAGCCGGCCGTCGAGCGAGTGGCTATCCAATACCTGGATTACCTCCGCTAACGTCTGTCTGGTGTCCTGGTGGATTGAACGTATTTGCGTTGCGCTGGCGGTCCAGAGTGAGCTGCCTTGCTCCGCCAGGGTGATGACCTGATCCATTGCCGGTTCGTTATAGCGGCCATAGTCAGCTTCCGATACCAGTCCCAGGGTGATCTTGAAGGCTTCAATGTATTCGGGCAGTTTTTTCAGGTAGCCGGTGTTGAAGCCCAGATAGGCCATGTCGTCGTATTCGATAAGATGTGTGGTCATTTTCCGCCCTCCATGGCGCTTGTGCGTGAAACCGGGATCGCTACTGATGTCCGTAGGTCTGGCGAAACGCTTGATCCGCCTCTTTGAACACGTTGAGTAATGTATCCGCGTCCCTTTGTATTTGAACCCAAGGCTCGGCCACGAGGTTAAAAGCGTTCAACAGGCGGCGCAGGGACAGTACATCGTCGATTCTTCCTGCTTCCTCAGCCGAGTGAGTCAGGTAGGTGTGCAGGCCGTTCCATACGATGACCATGTTTTGAGTGGCGATATCTGCATCCAGAATAACCCCAGACAGATCATGCAAGTCACAGCGAACGCGAAGGAGTGAGGCGTGAATCCTGTTCTTCTGCTCGAGCAGAACAACGCTGGCCTCCTGTTGCTGACGCAGTGCGCGGATCTGATTGCGCACTTTATCGGCTTCGTCGCTGTAATAAAGGCCCAATCCTGGCAGGGCGGAAGTGTTCAGTGCCGAGGTTTTCACCAGCGTTTTGTATTCGCGTTGCTTCTCTTCAATGTCAGCGGCCCGTTTTTCAATGGTATCGATCAGGGCTTGGATGTCCGGCTGCACGTTGCTGTTGTCGATGCTACGCAGCTTGAGCTGCACCTCGGGCATCACTGCTGTTGACAGTTTTTCGGCGAAAGCATCGAGCTGGCGTTTGAGTGATTCGGTCCCGTTTCGACGCTGGAGCACGAGCGATCCGACGTGCTGGATGTACTGCAGGACCTCCGCCAGATTTTGCGGATCAACTTTTTCGGAAGGCTTGGCTTTGACCTCGTCGTAGAGCCGTCGTACGCCGCTGGCGTAAACCAGCATCTGGTCGGCGAATACCCAGAGTTGACTGCCAACGTTCATGAGGTCGGTGCGTAGCGTATTCCATTGCGAGGCGTGCTCATGGACATGAGTGAAAGTCTTCTGGAAGTCCCGCGCCTCCAGAGACGGGCCCGCTCCGGTCTCGTAGCCCAGATAAAAAATGACATCCTTGAGTACGGTCGGAAGTGCCAGACCGCAGGTTTCATACCGTTTCAAATCAATTAATTGAGCTTTCGTAAGAATGAGCCCAGGCGCGCGAATGACGCCTTCTGACGTGCCCGCTGCGGCAGAAATCAAAATCCCGGGCAGTCGCTCTGCCAAGTCAAATCTCTCATCGCGAATGGGCGCGTCATCCAGTGGTTCGGATGATTTCATGGTGGTAATCCTTTAATGGGAGAGGCACCACGGAGCGCCGATATTACCCGTGCACTCCGGGCATGCGGCAGGGACGAACATCCTTGAACTTCCCTGCCGCACTTTTGCGCATGATTCGATGAGATCAGGCCATGACTTTCAAATGTTTTGCCAGCGACAAGACATCCGCGCCAAATTGAGCGACACCGTCCTGATCGGCACAGTTGACCTTGCTGTGAATACTCAGAAACGAGTGGGTGGCCATGAGGCACTTCTCGAACTCGGCAATGTACTGCGCTCGCTGGTCGTCGAAATGATGGGACTCAGTGATCAGTTCTTTTTTCAACGTCACAAGACGCATTTCTTCGGTCTTCGCAGATGTGCTGTCGACAAGATCGTCGATCCGTTTGCGCAGCGTGTCACGGGCTTGACTCATTCCCACATAGTTGATCAAGCTCTCGGCCCGTTCCAAAACCTGCATCGCCAGATCAATAGCCGCTTGTACTGCCATCAATTCAGGCGGGGCCATTCCCAGTTTGGCGAGTTCCTGGGCGGTCAACGCTGCATCTTTCGCGACTTGGGTAAAGCCCTTGGCTTCGATCAGTGCCATCGCGTCAGTCAGCGCCTTACGTTTCGCTTCCAGCGCATCCTGACGGGCCTTGATTTCGAGGACGTCTGCCGGCAGGCGCGTCAGCTCCGCTTCGAGCTGAGTGACGTATTTTCCTGTAGCCATGCGATCAAGCGGAGCGGCCATGGCAGGAATCAGCTTTCTGAGCGCCTGCTCTTTTTCGCTCACCGTTCCCATGATCGCCTGAACCCGAAGCGTGATGTCTTCAATGATTTCTTCATGGTCAGATTCAGGCGCGACGCGTAACTCGGATTGAAGCCCTCGGAGCGTTTTAATCTGAATGCCCAGGTCATTGTTAAGCAAATCAACGGTCTCGCGCAGTCTGGAATCTGCATTACACAGCGCATGGTTCTGGTCAGAGATCCGGCCGTGCAGCGATGGAAGGTACTGCGTCTGAATGAACAGGCGTTTGACTTCAATAGTCGCAGCATTGGCCTGGGCTTTCGCCTCTCGCAACGCTTGCGGGTTCAGCATCGGGTAGTCGATGCCGCCTGGAAATTGAGAAATATTGGTCATTTTAAACTCCGTATTCTTCTTTGAATTCGCGATCGGCTGCAGCAAACACGTCTTCCAGTTTTTTGGCATCGACTTTGATGGTTTCCCAGGGCTTGACCACCAGATTGAATTGGTTGCGGAATCTGCGCATGGAGAGCCCATCGTCGATATTTTTAACTTCCTCGGCGGAGGCAGCGATGAATGTGCCAAGCGAGTTCCAGACGCTGATGAGGTTTTTGGTCGCGATGTCGGCATCGATGACAATCAGGTCGAGGTTTTGAAAGTCCATTCGGACACGGCTCAGCGCAGCCAGAATCTTGTTTTTCTGCGCCATCAGTGCGATGTCTTTCTCCTGTTCTTCCGAGAGCGCGTTGCGTTCCTTTCGGATCCTTTCAGCCTCGACGCTGGAGTAGATCATCATGATCAAATTGCCGACCACAGCGCCGATGGCTTGCTTCACCAGCTCTTTGTATTCTCTGTTCTTCTCCTCGATAGCCGTCGCGCGGTTATCGATTTTTACCTGCAGCGCTTTGATTTCACCGCCCAGAGAATTGTTGTCAATCAGAGACAGTTTGAGCTTGATGGCCGGGCCGACCTCCTCGGCCAGTTGCTTGCCGAATGCGTCCAGGCGCTGTTTTATCTTAAGTGCTTCGTCCTGTCGGTCATTCACCTTCTTAAGTATTTCGTCGAGGTAATAACCCAGGTCTTCGCGATCCGTTTTGTCGATATCGGGGAACTTGATACCCAACTCCATTTCGACTTTACGCAGGTCGTGAAGAGTTTTAATGCCGTGTTTTTCGATCAGGCCCAATGTTGCGACGTCTTTGAAAACCTCATTCATGCTTTCCCCATAGACAAGCATTGATTCGGCGAATACCACAAGTCCGGTGTTGACGGTCAGCAAATCCGTGCGCAGTGGATTCCAGAGTCGGGCATGGCCATTCACGAGTCTGAATGTTTCCTGAAAGTCCGCTGCTTCCAGACCCCTGCCGGCCCCGGACTCATAGCCCAGATAGGCAATGACGTCATTCAGGTCGGTCGGAAGCGAAAGTCCGGCTATCTCATACTTCTTGAGGCTTTTGACCTGGTCTTTGGTCAGTATCAGTCCAGAATCTCGAGCATCGCGCTCAGGCGTTGCAACGGATGAACTGAAAAGTGCCACAGGGTCCGTGGCTGCATTGGTTGAAAACTCATTTTCGGCGGGTGACATATCATTAGTCCTTTAATGATGTCTCGTTACTTTTCCGAAGTTTGTTGCGGCTTCGGATGCAGACGAGTTGAGTTGTCTGCACGAACTGGAGAGTAAGTTGTGCTTTTGCAGAGGTCAAAGCGGAAAGCTGGCTTAAGTCTGTAGGAGAATTCCAGTCATTGAGAAGTAACGACCGACAAATCCCCTGAAACCAGTGCTTCCGAGGTGTTTGAAGAGTTTTATGGGGCAGTATTTTGAAAATGAAACTTACAATTGCCCATTATGAGCCATTAAAGAGGTCACGATATTCGGCAGCGTCTGTCTCGTCTCCCAACTCAGCCGCTTTTGCATGATAATCCCGCGCCAGTACACGGATTTTAGGATGACGGGACGAGAGCAGCGCCTTGCGGCTGACACGCAGAAAGTTGAGGTTGCCGATGCCTAACGCGGTTTCCAGCCATTCGACGGCTTCCTCGACCCGACCTTGGTCGGCCAGCACTGCAGCGTGACTGAACTGCCCGCGAAAATCGCCGCCTTCGGCAGAACGCCGGTACCAGTCGTAAGCGCCAGTCAGATCCTGCTCGCAGCACACGCCTTCTTCCAGGTAACGCCCCAGCAGGTTCATCGACTTTGCGTGGCCCATCTGTGCAGCCTTGCGATAGCAGGCGAGGGCGCGTGCCTGGTCTTTGTTGACGCCGCGCCCGGTTGCCAGCAGGTTGCCGTAGTTGTAGAAGCCCCAGTCGAGCCCGGATTCCGCGGCGACACGGTAATGCTCGGCGGCCTTTGCGGCGTCGGGGTCGCAGCCCCAGCCATGTTCATGGCAACGCCCCAACATGTTGTGCGACATCACGTGGCCGTTGCGCGCAGCGATCTGGAACCAGGTCAGCGCCAGCGCCGCATCTTGCTCGATGCCGCTTCCGTCCAGCAGGATCTGGCCGAGCAACGCCTGAGCATCGACGATGTTCTGCTGCGCAGCGATCAGGATCGCTCGCGCCGCGCTCGCCGGATTTTCCTCCAGCATGGCGCGCAGTTGCTCGCCATCGAGGACTTCCTCACGTCGCAGATTCCAGCTCATCGTCAAACCTCGACCCACTGACGCAACAGGTTGTGATAAGTGCCGGTGAGCTGAATCAGGGACGGATGATCAGGCACGTCGCGACTGAGTTGCTGGATGGCATTGTCCATTTCGAACAGCAGCGTGCGGTGGCCATCATCGCGGACCAGGCTTTGCGTCCAGAAGAACGAGGCGTAACGCGCACCGCGGGTGACCGCGTTGACCTTGTGCAGGCTGGTGGCAGGGTAGAGCAGCATATCGCCAGCGGGCAGTTTGACTTGCCGAGTGCCGAAGGTGTCCTGAATCACCAGTTCGCCGCCGTCGTAGTCCTCGGGCTCGCTGAAAAACAGCGTGGACGACAGGTCGGTGCGCACGCGTTCAACGCTGCCTTTGCTTTGCCGCACGGCATTGTCGACGTGGAAATCGAAGCTGCCGCCAACTGTGTAGCAGTTGATCAAGGGCGGGAAGACTTTGTGGGGCAGCGCGGCGGACATGAACAGCGGGTTGTGCCAGAGCCGTTCGAGCATGGCCGTGCCGATTTCCACCGCCAGCGGGTGGCCTTCCGGCAGTTGCAGGTTGCGCTTGGCCTTTGCCGATTGATGCCCGGCGGTGATCTTGCCGTCCGCCCATTCGGTTTGCGTGAGAGCCTCGCGTATGCGCAGCACTTCCTCAGGAGTGAACAGACCGGGAATGTGTAACAGCATGGCGTCGCGACCCTGGATCGAAAGAGGGCGAATGGTAGTGATTCTTATTGACGGTGTAAAACCCTGCAAGCGCGCGTAGACAGTTGGCGGTGAAAAATTCGTAAAGCGAAATTGTAAAGATTGTAAGTTTTCTACGAATGCGAATCAGTCTCAAATATGCTTCGCGACCTCAGAATTCCTTGGGGAAGGAAAAATGTCGCGCCAATCACAATCAGCATCCGTACTCACGTCGCGTTCCATCACCGGCGCAGTGAGCGTTGCCATCGCAGCGGTGTCAGGTGCCCACATGGCCCAGGCGGCTGAAGTCACGTCCGACAACGCGCTCAATATCGGCGCCACGACCATTGATGGCGAGCAGGCGCAAACCTCCTACCGGACCGATGAATCGACCTCCAAAAAGTACACCGCGCCATTGCGGGAAACGCCTAAAAGCGTGACGGTCATCCCGCAGCAAGTGATTCGTGACACTGCCGCAACCAGTCTGGCTGACGCGCTGCGTACTACCCCGGGCATCACATTCGGTGCGGGCGAGGGTGGCAACCCGAACGCAGACCGCCCCATCATTCGTGGCTTCAACGCCGAAAGCGATGTGTTCATCGACGGCATGCGCGACGTGGCTGCTCAGAGCCGGGAAATCTTCAACGTCGAGTCGGTTGAAGTGAGTAAAGGTCCGGGCTCTGCCTTTACCGGTGCCGGATCGACCGGCGGCAGCCTGAACCTGATCACCAAAGGCGCTCATCTGGGCGACGCCTACAATGGCGGCTACACTTTCGGCTCTGATCAGACGCAACGTTATACGCTGGACGTCAACAAGCAGATGACTGACTCCTCTGCCGTTCGCCTCAACCTGATGAAGCACGACGCCAACGTGGCCGGTCGTAACGACGTGGACGTGAGTCGGTGGGGTTTCGCGCCGTCGTTCGCGTTCGGACTGGGGACAGACACGCGGGTCAAGCTCGACTACTACCATCTGTCCACCGACGACATGCCTGACTACGGCATTCCGCTGACTAACACACCCGGTCGCAGCAAATACGTGGTGGACAAGCCGGCGCACGTCAACGAAAACAACTTCTATGGACTGACTGATCGCGATTATCGCAAGAGCGTCAACGACAGCGGCACGTTCCGCATCGAGCATGACCTCAATGAGAATCTGACCGTCTCCAACAGCTTCCGCATGTCGCGCTCGACCCTGGATTACATTGTCACCAATCCCGACGACAGCCGGGGCAACGTGGCAAACGGGCTGGTTTCGCGCTCCGCCAAGAGCCGCAAGTCCACCTCCAGCGGTTTCGTCAACCAGACGGATCTTCAGGCGAAGTTCAACACCGGTTTCGTAGAGCACAGCCTCGTCACCGGTATCGAATTCTCGTATCAGGACACTCATAACCGCGGCTACAACGTGCTGTCCGCGAGCGGGGGAACCATTGGCTCCACCTGTACTCCGGCACTGCTGGCTTCGGGAAACTGCACCAGCCTGTATGACCCGTCACCGAAAGACTCGTGGGACGGTCAGATCACTGACAGCCTCGCTTACACCGATACCGACACCAAGACCAGCGCGGGCTATGTGTTCGACACGTTGAAGTTCAATGATCAGTGGTCCTTGAACCTGGGTCTGCGTTACGACGATTACGAAGTGCGCTCGAGCGGTTACAGCACTGGCGGCCGGGGCAGCGTCGCCGGAAATTTCAAACGCGAGAACACCAGCCAGCTGTGGAACTATCAGGTGGGCATCACTTACAAGCCGCTGCCGAACGGCAGTGTGTATGCCGCCTGGTCGACATCGAGCAACCCGTCCGGGGAAACCAGCGGTAACGGCGGTCTGGAGATCGCGGCGAACAACGCCAACCTCGATCCGGAAAAGAACCGTAACTATGAAATCGGTACCAAGTGGGACTTCTTCGACGACAACCTGTCGCTGACCGCAGCGCTGTTTCGCACCGAAAAAACCAACGCGCGCATTACCGACCCCGACAATGCCACCTTCCAGGTGCTTGACGGCGAGCAGCGCGTCGATGGTCTGGAGTTGACCTACAGCGGCAACATCACCAGCAAGTGGAAGGTGTATGGCGGATACACGTATATGGAGAGCGAGATCGTCAAGGCGAGCAACCAGGCCGACGAGGGCAATCATATGCCGAGCACGCCGCGTAATAACTTCAACTTCTGGTCGACCTATGAGCTGCTTCCAAAGCTGACAGTCGGCGGCGGTGCGACCTTTGTGGATTCGCGTTTTGGTAACGAGGCCAACTCGGTGGAAGTCCCGTCTTACTGGCGCTATGACGCCATGGCAACCTACGCCCTTACCAAGAACGTCGACCTGCAGCTGAACGTGCAAAACCTGACCGACAAGCGCTACTACGATCAGGTGTTCACCACTCACTATGCGCACATGGCTGCCGGCCGGACCGCGTTGATGAGCGCGAGCTTCCACTTCTGATCTGAAAGCGCATTCAGCCTTGGTGGGTGCGAGCGTGCTCGCGAAGGCTGATTTCCAACCACTGCACCTCACGGCATGCCCCGGCCTCTTCCCGGCTGAAGCCGGTCCTACAGACGCTGCACGTTTCGTAATCGGCTTTAGCCGGGAAGGCGTCGGGCGTTAAGCCGCTGATCGCAGGAGGCTTTATAAATGGTTGGCTTACTCCCACAAATGTTGCGTGAGCCGGTCGACTGCTGAGGGCAGATTCATCTCCTGTAGGGGCGGGCTTGCCTGCGAAAATGTCGGAACAGTTGCCGAAATTTACAGCGCCTCAAACGATGTCTTCGTGAGCAAGTCGGCTCCATCAGGCTTTGCATTAAGAATCAGCCACAGATGAGAATACATGCCGTTTCTGCGCATAATGCGCGCCGTAGCGGGTTATCGAGGTGATCGAGGGTGTTGAAGAAAGTCCTGTTTCAAGTCCACTGGTTCTTCGGCATCACGGCCGGTCTGGTCCTCGCCCTGATGGGCATTACCGGGGCCATCTATTCGTTCGAAGACGAGATCATGGACGCCCTCAATCCCGAGACCTTGTTCGTCCAGCCGGGCGATCACCAGCTCTCGCTGGCCGACATGGTTCGCAAGGTCGAGGCGCAGGGTCATGACACCGTTTCGATGTTCCGCGTCGAGGTCGACAGCGACCGGATCGCTCAGGTCTGGTTCAAGCCCGCACCGGGCGAGCGTCGGGGCCAGATGCACAATTTCGACCCCTACACCGGAGCGTTCACCGAGGACGCAACAGGTCAGGATTTCTTCGGCTTCGTGCTCAACCTGCACCGCTTCCTTGCTGCCGGTGAGTACGGCAAACAAGTGACGGCGGCCTGCACCCTGATTCTGGTGTTCTTCTGCCTGTCAGGCCTGTACCTGCGCTGGCCGCGCCAGGCGCTGAACTGGCGCGTGTGGCTGACGCTGGACTGGGCGAAGAAGGGACGCAGTTTCAATTGGGACCTGCATTCGGTGTTCGGCACCTGGTGTCTGATCGTCTATCTGTTGCTGGCCGTCACCGGCCTGATGTGGTCTTACGACTGGTTCAACAACGGCATGACCAAGCTGATCGGCGATCCGCCTGTCGCGGGTGAGCAGCGTCGTGGTGGCGGTGGTCCGCGTCCGGGGCCTGCTGCCAGGGACGTTGCGCCGGTCGAGGCGCTTGCCCCCGATTATGACGCGATCTGGCAGACCCTTCAGAAGACCGCCGGGCCGGACCTGAAGAGCTACAACCTGCGCATGCCGCAGGCGCCGGGACAGATGGCGACGGTGTTCTACCTTCTCAAGGACGCACCGCATCCGCGCGCGCTTAACCAGATGACGCTCGATCCCGTCAGCGGGCAGCTCAAGGCCGTGTCGCGTTACGCGGACAAAGGCGTCGGCGCGCAATTGCTGGTCAGCAACTACGCATTGCACACCGGCAGCTACTTCGGCCTGACCGGGCGGATCATCATCACGGTCGCGGCGCTGTTGATGCCGCTGTTTTTCATCACGGGCTGGCTGCTGTATCTGGATCGTCGTCGCAAGAAACGCGAGATCCGTGCGGCTCGAGGCGAGGTGGCGAGCAGCACGGCGGCCTATGACAGTCAGGGCCCGGCCTGGTTGATCGGCTTCGCCAGCCAGAGTGGGCTCGCCGAGCAACTGGCCTGGCAAACGGCCGGTCAACTGCAGTCGGCGGGGCTGCCGGTGCGCGTGCAGCCTCTGGCGGACATGACCGAGCAAGACTTCAGCCAGAGCCACAACGCGCTGTTTGTAGTCAGCACTTTCGGCGACGGCGAAGCTCCCGACAGCGCTCGCGGTTTCGAGCGCAAGTTGCTTGGCCGACCGCTGTCGCTGGAAAAGCTCAACTACGCGGTGCTGGGCCTCGGCGATCGGCAATATCAGCATTTCTGCGGTTTTGCCCAGCGCCTGCACGGCTGGCTGGCGGAGCGCGGCGGCAGCACATTGTTCGCGCCAGTCGAAGTGGACAGTGGCGACGGCGCTGCTTTGCAACACTGGCAGCAGCAACTGGGCGAGCTGACTGGTTCGACGCCGGCCGCGAGCTGGAAAGCCCACGAGTACGAGCACTGGACGCTGAGTCAGCGCGACTGGCTCAATGTCGGCAGCGTCGGCTCCAAGGTGTTCCTGCTGCGCCTGACGTCGACGTCCGGTACGCGATGGGAAGCGGGCGATCTGGTCGAGGTACTTCCGCGTAACGCGCAGGCGGCAGTCGAGCACTTCCTCGCCGGGCTCGGCATCGCGGCAGACACGCCGGTTCAGGTCGAGGGTCTGAACGAGACGCTCGGCCAGGCGCTGCTCAGTCGCCAGTTGCCGGCCAGTCGCAGTCATCTGGTCGGTCTGCATGCGCAGGCGCTGGTGGATGCGTTGGTGCCGTTGGCGATGCGCGAGTATTCGATCGCGTCGATGCCGGAAGACGGAGCACTGGAATTGATCGTGCGGCAGGAACGGCACCCGGATGGCAGCATCGGGCTGGGCTCCGGCTGGTTGACCGAGCACGCGGCGGTGGGGGCTTCGATCAGTCTGCGTGTGCGTCGCAACAGCGCTTTCCACCTGCCGAGCAAGTCGGTGCCGATGATCCTGATCGGCAACGGCACCGGGCTTGCGGGCTTGCGCAGCCTGCTCAAAGCTCGCATCGCTCAAGGGGAACGGCGCAACTGGCTGCTGTTTGGTGAGCGCAACGCCGAGCATGATTTTCACTGCGCCAGCGAGTTGAAGGGCTGGCTGGCGTCGGGCGATCTGGCGCGCATGGACCTGGCGTTTTCACGTGATCAGGCCGAAAAAATCTATGTTCAGGATCGCCTGCGCGAGGCCGCTGAAGAGCTGCGTCGCTGGCTGGCCGAGGGCGCCTTCATCTACATCTGCGGCAGTCTCGAGGGCATGGCCGCAGGTGTCGATGGGACATTGAGCGCCTTGCTGGGTGAAGAGGGCGTACAGACCCTGATCGAGCAAGGACGGTATCGGCGGGACGTGTATTGATCCGACAAAGGCAGCGACTGAAAAGCGTCGGACCCATTGCCCTCGCCAGCGAACCGGCTCTCATCAACCCTGAGAGCGCTGCCGATACATCTGCCAATAACGATGTTGTGGGAGAGCTTGCTCGCGAAGGCGGATTTCCAAACTCTGCACCCCTATAGCCTGCACCGGCCTTTTCCCGGCTGAAGCCGGTCCTACAGACGTTGTAGGGCCGGCTTCAGGCGGGAAGCATCGAGTGGTACGCCGCTGTTCGCCCTCGGACGATCGGCTGCGCAGCAGTCGTAAAACCGACCACCTCCGAACATCAGACAATCCCCATATTCCGGGGCGCAGCGACTGGAACAAAAAAGGCCGTTGCGCTCACACGCAACGGCCTTTGCTCACTCAGCGATCAGCAGCATGTTACGCCACGAACTGCTCCGCGTAATGACACGCGACCTGGCGGTTGTCCACCGTGCGCAGTTCCGGGACTTCGGTGCTGCAACGCTCTGTCGCGTAAGGGCAACGCTTGTGGAACGCGCATCCCGAAGGCGGATTGAGCGGGTTGGGCAGCTCGCCGACGATCTTGATCTTCGGCTTCGACGGATCCGGATGGATCGTCGGCGTGGCCGACAGCAGCGCCTGGGTGTACGGGTGCAGCGGGCGGTTATAAATCTCCTCCTTCGGCCCCATTTCCGCAGGCCTGCCCAGGTACATCACCAGCACGGTATCCGCCACATGACGCACCACCGCCAGGTTGTGCGAAATGAACACATAACCGGTGTTGAATTCCTGCTGCAGATCCATGAACAGGTTCAGTACCTGCGCCTGAATCGACACGTCCAGAGCGGAGGTCGGCTCGTCCGCCACCAGCACCTTCGGCTGCAGCATCATCGCCCTGGCCAGCGCAATACGCTGACGCTGACCACCGGAGAACATGTGCGGATAACGTTGGTAATGCTCAGGCCGCAGACCGACCTGTTTCATCATCGCCTGGACTTTCTCGCGACGTTCGGCCGCCGACAGACGGGTGTTGATCAGCAGCGGCTCGCCCAGTTGATCACCGATCTTCTGACGCGGGTTCAGCGATGCGTACGGGCTCTGGAATACCATCTGCACGTCTTTGCGCAGCTGCTTGCGTTGCGCCTTGGTCGCGCCGGCCACTTCTTGGCCGGCGATTTTCAGCGAGCCCGACGACGGCTCCTCGATCAAGGTCAAAGCGCGGGCGAGGGTGGATTTGCCGCAACCTGATTCGCCCACGACGGCAAGGGTCTTGCCGGCTTCGAGTTCGAACGACACGCCGTTGAGGGCGCGAACGGTTGCGTGTGGCTTGAACAGACCACGGGATACATCGTAGTGACGAGTAAGGTCACGGGCGGTCAGTACGATTTCGCTCATCACGCCACCTCCTGATTCAGCGGAAAGAAGCAACGCGCCAGGCTCTGGGCTTTAGGGTCCAGTGCCGGGCGTTGCTGGCGGCATTTGTCTTGAACGTACGGGCAGCGCGGCGACAGCAGGCACCCGCTTGGGCGGTCGTAACGACCGGGCACGATCCCCGGCAGCGTCGACAGGCGCGCGGCGCCCATGCTGTGCTCGGGAATCGCCGCCAACAGCGCTTCGCTGTACGGATGGGCCGGGACGTCGAACAGGCCGGGGACCTGACCGACTTCGACCGCCTGGCCTGCATACATCACGCAGACGCGCTGCGCCGTTTCGGCAACCACCGCCAAGTCGTGGGTGATGAGCACCAGCGCCATGTCCTGCTCTTTTTGCAGCGCCAGCAGCAGGTCCATGATCTGCGCCTGAATGGTCACGTCCAGTGCCGTGGTCGGTTCGTCGGCGATCAGCAGCTTCGGCTCGCCGGCAATCGCCATGGCGATCGCGACACGCTGGCTCATGCCGCCGGACAGTTGATGCGGGTAAGCATCCAGACGCTGCGCGGCGCCCGGAATTTCGACCTTCTGCAGCAGCTCCAGCGCACGTTGATGCGCGGCTTTGCCGGACAGGCCCAAGTGCTGCTTGAGCACTTCCTTGATCTGGAAACCGACGGTATAGCTGGGGTTCAGCGCAGTCATCGGGTCCTGGAACACCATCGACAGGTCCTTGCCGACAATCTGGCGACGCTGACGCGAGTTGAGCTTGAGCATGTCCTTGCCATCGAAGGTCAAGGCGTCGGCAGTGACGATGCCGGGATGATCGATCAGGCCCATCAGCGCCATCATGGTCACGGATTTGCCCGAGCCCGATTCACCGACGATCGCCAGCACTTCGCCTTTGTCCACGGCCAGGTCTAGGCCATCGACAACGGGCGTGGCGTTGGCATCGCCGAAGCGAACGTTGAGGTTCTTGATTTGTAAAAGTGGCATTCGGACGTCCTCAGGCGGCGTTCTTGAGTTTCGGGTCCAGCGCATCGCGCAGACCGTCGCCCATCAGGTTGATTGCCAGCACGCTGAGCAAAATGGTCAGACCCGGAAGGCTCACCACCCACCAGGCGCGTTCGATGTAGTCGCGGGCCGAGGCGAGCATGGTGCCCCACTCAGGCGTCGGCGGTTGCACACCCAGACCCAGGAAGCCCAGCGCCGCGGCATCGAGGATTGCCGAGGAGAAGCTCAAGGTTGCCTGAACGATCAGCGGCGCCATGCAGTTGGGCAGCACGGTGATGAACATCAGGCGCGGCAACGTGGCGCCGGCCAGACGGGCAGCGGTCACGTAGTCGCGGTTCAGTTCGCCCATCACCGCGGCACGGGTCAGGCGGACATACGACGGCAGCGAGACGATCGCAATGGCGATCACGGTGTTGATCAGGCCAGGGCCGAGGATCGCGACGATGGCCACTGCCAGCAACAGCGACGGCAGGGCCAGCATGATGTCCATCAGGCGCATGATCGTCGGGCCAAGCACTTTGGGGAAGAAACCGGCCAGCAGACCCATGAGGATCCCCGGAATCAGCGACATCACCACCGACGACAGACCGATCAGCAGCGACAGGCGCGAGCCCTGGATCAGGCGCGACAGCAGGTCGCGGCCCAGTTCGTCGGTGCCCAGCAGGAACTGCCATTGACCGCCTTCGAGCCAGACCGGCGGGGTGAGCAGGAAGTCGCGGTATTGCTCGCTCGGGTCGTGAGGCGCGACCCATGGCGCGAAGATGGCGCAGAACACGATCAGCAGCATGAATGCCAGACCGGCCACTGCGCCTTTGTTCTTGGCGAAATGCTGCCAGAACTCTTTGTATACGGACGGGTAGAGCAGGCTTTGATCGACTGCTGCTACGGGAGTAGGTGTGCTCATAAAAAAGTGATCTCAGCGCTGATGACGAATGCGTGGGTTGGCAAAGCCGTAGAGGATGTCCACTACGAAGTTGACCAGAATCACCAGGCAGGCGATTAACAGGATGCCGTTCTGCACGACAGGGTAGTCGCGAGCGCCGATGGCCTCGATGAGCCATTTGCCGATACCCGGCCAGGAGAAGATCGTTTCGGTCAGTACAGCACCGGCCAGCAGCGTGCCCACTTGCAGACCGAAAACGGTCAGCACCGGGATCAGCGCGTTGCGCAGGCCGTGCACGAACACCACGCGAGCCGGCGACAGGCCTTTGGCCCGCGCGGTACGCACGTAGTCTTCACGCAGCACTTCGAGCATCGAGGAGCGGGTCATCCGGGCAATGACCGCCAGCGGGATGGTGCCCAGCACGATGGCCGGCAGAATCAGGTGACGCAGTGCGTCCATGAACGCGCCTTCCTCATCGCTGAGCAGGGTATCGATCAGCATGAAGCCGGTTTTCGGCTCGACGTCGTACAGCAGGTCGATACGGCCCGACACCGGGGTCCAGCCCAGCGTCACCGAGAAGAACATGATCAGAATCAGGCCCCACCAGAAGATCGGCATCGAGTATCCCGCAAGCGAGACACCCATGACCCCATGGTCGAACAGGGACCCTCGTTTGAGGGCCGCGATGACCCCGGCGAGAAGCCCGAGGATGCCAGCGAATATCAGCGCCGCAATCGACAGTTCCAGTGTTGCCGGGAACAGCGATGTGAATTCCGTCCACACGCTCGTGCGCGTACGCAGCGACTCGCCGAGATCGCCATGGGCGAGCTTGCCGACGTAATCGATGTATTGCGCATAAAGGGGTTTGTTCAGGCCAAGACGTTCCATGGCTTGGGCGTGCATTTGCGGATCGACCCGGCGTTCACCCATCATGACTTCGACTGGATCGCCCGGAATCAGGCGAATCAATGCGAAGGTCAGCAAGGTGATGCCGAAGAAGGTGGGTATCAGTAACCCCACTCGGCGAGCGATAAAACTAAACATCTTCTCGTGTACCTCATCTGCCGGTTAGGCGTGTTCCTGCGGGTCTCTGTCAGGCTGTGTCCGAAACGTCCGACACTCGGTGATGCTGCGTTCAAACAGCCTCACCTTCGCGTCAAGACGTTTCGTTCCAAGCCAGGAGCCCGCCGGATTCTTCTTCTACTTCACTTGGGTGGTAGCGAAGTTATTAGTGGTGAGAGGGCTGATGCGGTAGCCCTCTACGTTCTTGCGCATTGCAGTGAACATCTTGGTGTGCGCCATGCTGATCCATGGCTGATCCTGATTGAAGACCGCTTGAGCCTGCTCGTAGAGCGCGGCACGTTCGGCCGGATCGGTTTTTTCCCGGGCCTGATCGATCAGCGTCTGGAACTTCTGATTGCACCAGCGCGCGTAGTTTTCGCCGTTTTTGGCGGCCTCGCAACTCAGGTTCGGGGTCAGGAAGTTATCAGGGTCGCCATTGTCACCTGCCCAGCCTGCCGACACCATGTCGTGTTCGCCGTTTTTCGCGCGTTTGAGCATTTCGCCCCATTCCATGACGCGAATATCTAACTTAATGCCGACTTTCGCTAAATCCGCTTGCATCATCTGTGCCCCCAGCATCGGATTCGGGTTGGTCGGACCGCCGCCGTTGCGCGTGAACAGGGTCAGCACGGTGCCTTCGGGTACGCCAGCCTCTTTCAGCAAGGCGCGGGCCTTGTCCAGATCGTGAGCCGGGTTTTTCAGGTCCTTGTTGTAACCCAACAGCGTCGGCGGATACGGGTTGACCCCCACCAGCGCGTTGCCTTTGCCGAACAGCGCGTTGACATAAGCTTCTTTGTCGAAGGCCAGGTCGATGGCTTTGCGCACGCGCACGTCGCTCATGTACTTGTGGGTCGTGTTCATCGCGATGTAGGCGGTGGTCATCGCCTCCAGCTCATCGACCTTCAGATTTGCATCCTTCTTGATGCTCGGGATGTCGTCAGGTTTCGGGTAGAGCGCGATCTGGCACTCGTTCGCCTTGAGTTTCTGCAGGCGCACGTTGTTGTCGGTGGCGATGGCCAGCACCAGCGTGTCGGCTGGTGGCTTGCCGCGGAAGTAGTCCGGGTTGGCCTTGAAACGCACCTGAGCGTCCTTAGCGTAACGCTGGAAGACGAACGGGCCGGTGCCGACTGGGTGGCTGTTCAGGTCATCAGTCTTGTTGGTCTTGAGCAACTGGTCGGCGTATTCAGCCGAGTAAACCGATGCGAACGCCATCGCGACGTCGGCCAGGAATGGCGCTTCGCGACGCGTCAGGGTGAATTTGACGGTGTTGTCGTCAACCTTCTCGACGCTCTTGAGCAGCTCTTTGAAGCCCATGCTTTCGAAGTAGGGATAGCCAACCTGCGACTGGTTGTGCCACGGATGGTTCGGGTCCAGCTGACGCTGGAAGCTCCAGACCACGTCATCGGCATTCATGTCGCGGGTTGGTTTGAAGGATTCGGTGGTGTGGAACTTGACGCCTTTGCGCAGGTGGAACGTGTAACTGAGGCCGTCTTCACTGATGTCCCAGCTCTCGGCCAGCGCAGGCTCGATGTCGGTGGTGCCAGGCTTGAAGTCCACCAGACGGTTGTAAATGGTTTCCGCCGCAGCGTCGGCCGTGACGGCGGTGGTGTAAAGCGCGGTGTCGAAGCCTTCCGGGCTGGCTTCGGTGCAGACCACCAGAGGCTTGGCCGAAACCCCGACCGCGACGCTGAACAGCGCCAGTGCGACCGCGTTGCGTAATGTTGCGAGTTTGAATGTCGATTTCACGTAAACGCCCTCCGCAAGTGATGAAGCCATGAGTAGACCGGTGCTTCAGGCCCTTGGGGAAACGCCTGAAGCACCGGTCGGTTTTGATTACAGAATGTTGAACGGAATGGTTGTCACCAGACGGAACTCGTTGATGCTGCCGTCAATTTGCTCAGCGCTGGCGCGGTGGGTCGTGTAGGTCGCACGCATCGTGGACGCTTTGAGTGGGCCCGATTGCATGGTGTACGAAGTACCGATTCCGTATTCGTAGTGAGTTTCGCCATCCATATCGCGGACGTTGTAAGCGGTGCCTTTGTAATGCGTACCGTCGATGTCAAAGCCGCGTGCCTGATAGATGTTGAACTTCAGGCCAGGCACGCCATAGTCGGCCATGTTCAGCAGGTAGCTCAGTTGCACCGACTTCTCGTTCGGTCCGTTGAAGTCCGAGAGCAGGGAGTTGGCCAGGAAGATGGCGTTGCTGTCGTGGACATAGTCGAAAAAGGTGTCACCTTCGACTTCCTGATAGGACACGCTGAAGCTGTGCGCCTTGTGCGTTGCGGTCAACGACAGAGAGTACGTGTCGTTGTCGATTTCGCCCATCTTGCGCTGACCGGAATCTTTGGTCTTGTAGTAGTTCAGGTTGGTGGACAGACCCAGTACGTCGGTATCGCCCAGCTCATGAAGGAACGAGAAGTAGTACTGGTGCCAGAAGTCTTCAACGTTGGAAGCGTAGAAGCTGGTGGTCAGGCTGTTGAACGGCTTGTAGTCCACGCCGGCCATGTCGACACGGTCTGCCTTGGCGCCATTGTCGCTGTACTCAGAGGTGAACTTGGTCAGGCTTTGCTCTGAACGCGGGGACACGCGGTCGAAGCTGCCGGCGGTGAACGACAGGTTGTTGAATTCTTCGCTGAGGATGCTCACACCCTCGAAGCTCGAAGGCAGCGCACGGTTGCCAATGTAAGCCAGCACTGGCGTGTTAAGAGTCTGACGCCCCGCAGTCAGCGTGGTGTTGGAGATGCGTGCCTTTACATTGCCAAGGCCCATCTTGCTCCATTGGCCGACCGCGTCACCGTTGCTATGGGTAAGCGTACGGTTGTTTTTACCCATGATGTCGTCGGACTCACGGTCCAGCGCCACTGCGTTGTACACGGCCAGTTCAGTCGCAAAACCCACAGTGCCCTGTGTGTACCCAGACGTGTAGTCTACGATCGTGCCCTGCACCCAGTTGATGCGGCGAGGGTCTGAATAGGTGCCGCCGTTTTTGTTGTACGAAAAGTTTGCGCCGCGACGCAACAGTTCGTTGGCATACCAGTTTCTGGTCGATCCGGTGATTTTCGAATCTTCCAGGAAACCCTTCGCGTCGCTCTGGGCGTTGGCGGTGGCCAGTGTGGTCGGCACGAACGCCTGACTGGTGGGCTCTGCCTGGGCCGCGACGCTCAACGCGATGGCGGAAATGGCGAATACAGCGGTGCTGGCTTTTTTCACGTTTTGAAGCTCCCGTTTACTGCTTTTATAGAGGCGGGCTTTTTATGGTTTAGCCCGCTTTATGGTCCGGCCTCGTGGGCCTTTGTTGCTCCTGTCCGCTGAATGCGGGTAAAGCGATGCCAAAGGGCGAACATCGCCCTTGGCGTTTTTTCTGGTTATTCGGTGATGCTGACGCCCGAGAAGTTGTTGCGACCGAACGGACTTACCTGGAATCCCTGGACTTCGGCGCGCAGTGGCTGACTGACGGTCGAGTGGGCAATCGGCGTGATGGGGACCTGTTGCTTCAAGTAATGCTGGGCTTGCTGGTAAAGCCCGATGCGCTGGTCCTTGTCAGCGGTGGCCACGGCGGCCTTGATCAGCGCGTCGTATTTCTCGTCGCACCACATCGAGTAGTTGTTACCGCCGATGGAGGCGCAGCTGTACAGCGTGCCGAGCCAGTTGTCCGGATCGCCGTTGTCGCCGGTCCAGCCGATCAGGGAAATGTCGTGCTCGCCGTTTTTGCTGCGTTTGAGGTATTCGCCCCACTCGTAGCTGACGATGCGCGTCTTGATGCCCACCTTCGCCCAGTCCGCCTGAAGCATCTGCGCCATCAGCTTGGCGTTGGGGTTGTAAGGGCGCTGGACAGGCATGGCCCAAAGCGTGAGTTCAGTCCCTTCCTTCACGCCTGCCGCGCGCAGCAGCTCGCGTGCTTTTTCAGGGTTGTAGGGCGCGTCCTTGACGGTGTCATCGAAGGACCATTGTGTCGGCGGCATGGCGTTCTGCGCCAGCTGTCCGGCGCCTTGATACACCGCCTTGATGATTTCCGGCTTGTTCACGGCCATGTCCAGCGCCTGCCGAACCTGCAGGTTATCCAGTGGCGCATGCCGCACGTTGTAGGAGATGTAACCCAGGTTGAAGCCGGGCTTCTCAATGACCTTCAACTGCTTGTCGGCCTTCAGCGCCTGCACATCGGCGGGCCTTGGGTTGTACGTGACCTGGCATTCATCGCGCTTGAGTTTCTGCACCCGCACCGATGCATCAGTATTAATGGCGAAAATCAATTGATCGATCTTCACTCTCGCCGGATCCCAGAACTGTTTGTTGGCCACATAACGGATCTGCGCGTCTTTCTGATAACGCTGAAATACGAATGGTCCGGTACCAATAGGGGATTGGTTTATATCGCGGACATTACCCGATGCCATCAGTTTGTCAGCATATTCTGCAGACAAAATGGAGGCAAAGTTCATTGCCACATTCTGAATGAATGCCGCGTCGACTTTGTTCAAGGTAAAGACAACTGTCATCGGCCCGGACTTTTCAACTGACTTGATATTTTTATCCAGGCCCATGCTGGTGAAGTAGGGAAACTCCGTCGGGTAAGCGACCCTGAATGGATGATCCTTCTGCAGCATGCGATTGAAGGTGAACAGGACGTCGTCGGCGTTGAAGTCGCGCGTTGGCGTAAAGGTCTTGTTGCTGTGGAACTTCACGCCTTCGCGCAGATGGAACGTGTAAGTCAGCCCATCCGCCGATACGTCCCAGCGCGTTGCCAGGGCAGGCACGACGCTGGTTTCCCCGCGCTCGAACTCAGCCAGGCGGTTGTAGATCGGCTCTGCCGCATCGTTGTCGGTGCCCGATGTGTACTGCGCGATATCGAAGCCGGCGGGGCTGCCTTCGGAGCAAAACACCAGGCTTTTCGTATCGGCGTGGACCGAAGGAATAGTGGCTAATAGCCCTATAGCTAACAGCGACGGAACAACACTAGTTTTGCGCATGACAATCCTTATCGTGAATAACCTGAAATGACCGGAAAACCCAAGGCAATCGTTTGCGCAAATGGATTTAGCGTTCAGGGATAACCCCGCCGTTCAGATAGACGACATATATCAGGTGCGGGCGTCAGAAGGTATGTCTGTCTGGCCGCACAGTAAACAGTGACGAATACTTCAATGTTTGTAGGAAAAATGAATATTGTTAGTAGGCAAGATCCTACCGCACTCAATTACGCATCTAACGATATTCATTTTCATTCAGCTCAGCGCACATAACGACACGGTCGCGATGCCCGAAGGTAACGCGACCGTGAAGTCATATGGATATATTACTTACCGCTTACGCTCACGCCGTAGAACGAGTTCAGGCCGAATGGGCTGATCTTGAAGTCTTGAACTTCCTTGCGCATCGGCTGATAAACAGTCGAGTGAGCGATAGGTGTCATCGGGACAGCGTCTTTGAGCAAGTGCTGAGCCTGTTTGTAGAGCTCGGTCCGCTTGGCCTGATCGGTGGTTTCCTTGGCCTGGTGGATCAAGGTGTCGAAAGGCTTGTCGCACCATTTGGCGAAGTTGTTACCGTTGACCGCGTCGCAGCCGAACAGGGTGCCGAGCCAGTTGTCCGGGTCACCGTTGTCGCCACTCCAGCCAATCAGCATTGCGCCGTTTTCGCCGTTCTTGGCGCGCTTGATGTACTCACCCCACTCGTAGGAGACGATCTTGGCGTTGATGCCGATCTTCTTCCAGTCGTTCTGGAGCATTTCAGCCATCAGCTTGGCGTTCGGGTTGTACGGACGTTGAACCGGCATCGCCCACAGGGTGATTTCGGTGCCTTCAGCCACGCCTGCCTTTTTCAGCAGCTCCTTGGCTTTGGCGACGTCGAACGGCGCATCCTTGATGGTGGTGTCGTAGGACCACTGGGTAGGCGGCATGGCGTTCACGGCCAGCTGGCCCGCGCCCTGGTAGACCGCATCGATGATCGCCTTCTTGTCGACCGCCATGTCCAACGCCTGACGAACTTCCAGCTTGGCCAGAGGGTTCGGCTTGGAATCGCCTTTGATGGTTGGCAAGGTGTTGTAGGCGATGTAACCCAGGTTGAAGCCAGCCTGATCAGGCATCTTCAGCGCAGGGTCGGCCTTGAGTGGCGCGAGGTCCGCTGGACGTGGATAAGCAGTGATCTGGCATTCGCCCTTTTTCAGCTTCTGTGCACGAACCGAAGCGTCGGTGGTGATGGCGAAAATCAGGTTGTCGATCTTGACGTCTTCGGGCTTCCAGTAGTCCTTGTTCGCGGTGAAGCGGATGTTGGAGTCTTTCTGGTAGCTCTTGAACACGAACGGGCCAGTGCCGACCGGCTTCTGGTTGATGTCTTCGGCCTTGCCTTCCTTGAGCAACTGGGCGGCGTATTCGGCGGACTGAATGGAGGCGAAGCTCATCGCCAGGTTCTGGATGAAGGCGGCATCGACAGTGCCCAGCGTCATTTTGACGGTGTGCTCGTCGATCTTCTCGATCTTGGTGATGTTGGTGTCCATCGCCATGTCGGTGAAGTACGGGAACTCGGTCGGGTACGCCTTACGGAACGGATCGTCCTTGTTGATCATGCGATTGAACGTGAACAGCACGTCGTCGGCATTGAAGGTACGAGTCGGTTTGAAGTACGGCGTGGTGTGGAACTTGACGCCTTCACGCAGATGGAAGGTATAGGTCAGGCCATCCGGGGAAACATCCCAGCTGGTGGCCAGGCCAGGAATGACAGCGGTGCCGCCACGTTCGAACTGGCTCAAACGGTTGAAAACGGTCTCGGCCGAAGCGTCGAAGTCGGTACCGGTGGTGTATTGACCTGGGTCGAAACCAGCGGGGCTGCCTTCGGAGCAGAACACCAGATTCGATGCTGCATGAGCGAAGGGAGCGCTGGCGATCAAACCTGCGCCGAGAAGAAACGGAATGACCGCTTTTTTGAGCATGGTGGCCTCAGTTGTTGTCATTTTTTAATTGAGGGTACGGCCTTTTGGGCCGATCCCGGGGATACTTATGCAGGCGCCATACCCAAAGCAAGATGCTGGCGCCAACGAAGTGTCAAAGAGTGGCACGAACGTACACGAATGTCGCAAAACTATAATTCCTGACGCTGTTGAACGTTTGCGTGTCGCATATCGATATTTTTGTTGCGCTTTTGTGGTGCATTGCGTCGTTGCGAATGCACCCGCTTGTGTCATAAGTGTTACTTCACTGTTGCTTTTCGCCGGTCCTATCTGGCGAGGCTCACCCCATAGAAGGGTGTGAGGCCAAACGGGCTCAGCTTGAAGTCCTGAACTTCCTTGCGCATCGGCTGGAACACCTTGGAATTGGCGATCGGCGTGATTGGCACATCGTTCTTGAGGATGTTCTGCGCTTGCTGATACAGCTTGATGCGTTCGTCGCGATTGCTGGTCAGCTTCGCCTGGGTCACCAGCTTGTCGTAACCGGTATTGCACCACTTGGCGTAGTTGCTGCCGTTGACCGCCGCGCAGCTGTAGAGCACGCCGAGCCAGTTGTCCGGATCGCCGTTGTCGCCTGTCCAGCCGTAAATCATCACGTCGTGTTCGCCGGCTTTGGCGCGTTTGATGTACTCGCCCCATTCGTAACTGACGATGTTGGCCTTGATGCCAATCTTCGCCCAGTCTGACTGAATCATCTGCGCCGACATGCGCGCGTTCGGGTTGGACGCACGCTGTACGGTCATCGCCCATAGGTTGATCTGCGTGCCTGGCGCGACGCCCGCTTCCTTGAGCAGCTCTTTCGCTTTCTCGGGATCATGAGGCGCGTCCTTGATCGCCGGGTCGTAGCTCCACTGCGCCGGTGGCAAGGCGTTCTGCGCCAACTGCCCCGCGCCTTGGTAGACCGCTTTGATGATCGCCGGCTTATCAATGGCCATGTCCAGCGCCTGGCGGACCTTCAGCTGATCCAGTGGCTTGTGCGTCACGTTGTACGCGAGAAAGCCCAGGTTGAAGCCCGCCTGACTCAGCACCTTCAGGTTCGGGTCCTTCTGCGCCTCTTCGATATCCTGCGGGCGAGGGTAGCCGCTGATCTGGCATTCGCCGGTCTTGAGCTTCTGCAGACGCGTGGCCGCATCGGTATTGATCGAGAAGATCAGGTTGTCGAGCTTGACGTCTTCCGGCTTCCAGTACGCCTTGTTGCCGGCGTAGCGGATCTGCGCGTCTTTCTGATAGCGCTTGAACACGAACGGCCCGGTGCCTACCGGCTTCTGATTGATGTCGCCAGCCTTACCTTCCTTCAGCAACTGCGCGGCGTATTCGGCGGACTGAATGGACGCGAAGCTCATCGCCAGGTTCTGGATGAACGCGGCATCGATGTTGTTCAGATGAAACCGGACCGTTTGCTCGTCGACTTTCTCGACCTGTTTGATCGTGGTGTTCATGCCCATGTCGGTGAAGTAGGGCGACTCGGACGGGTAGGCCTTGCGAAACGGATCATCGGCGTTGAGCAGTCGATTGAAGGTGAACAAGACATCGTCGGCATTGAAGTCGCGCGTGGGCTTGAAGTAATCGGTTGTGTGAAACTTCACCCCTGGCCGCAGGTGGAAGGTGTAGGTCAAACCGTCGTCGGACACTTCCCATTGGGTGGCCAGCCCGGGTTCCACATCCGTGCCGCCGCGCTTGAACTGGGCCAGCCGGTTGAACACGGTTTCGGCTGACGCATCAAACTCGGTGCCGCTGGTGTATTGGCTGGGGTCGAAACCGGCGGGACTGGCCTCGGAGCAGTACACCAGCGTGCTGGCGGCCTGGACGGAGGGTGCGCTCAGCGCGATTGCCGCCGCCAGAAGCAGGGGCTTGAAGGTTTTCTCCATGTGAACCTCATAAAGTGCGGCATTCATGCAATGCCTGAGTCATCGGACTGATGATAGACCGCAGAGCATGCCGTACCGTTTATCGGCTCGACAAGGCACGTCACGTTCTAACCTTATGACTGACTGAGGTGCGAGGCGGCGATTGTCTTTGTGAGGCAAGGGTAGGCCGAGCCACGCCGTTCAGCGAGCGGCGCATGGCGTCGGCGGGAGGGGATGGGAGGAGCCGGCGGCAGCCCGAGCTGCCGCCGTTTTGCATCAGGGAATTGCGACTTCAATCACGCCGTCGGCGGTGACGCTGACCTGACTGGTGCCGGCTTCGACATCCGGTGTGGGTGCAGCATCGCCGCGTGCCGCTTTCATCATCATGACCGGCGCTCGCAGGTACGGCTGCGGATAACCGGACGTGTTCAGATTCAGGTTGACCAGTTTGTAGCCACTGCCGCCAAGTGCGTCGGTGACCAGTTGCGCTCGGGCCTTGAAGGCGCCGACGGCGTCTTTGAGCAGGGTGTCTTCGCTGGCTTTGCGGGCCGGGTCGGAAATGGAGAAGTCCATGCCGCCCATCTTCATGTCACCGCCCAGCAGGTCGCCGGTCAGTTTCGACAAGGCTGCGAAATCGGCGCTTTCCAGCCGCAGTTCAGCGCGTTCACGCCAGCCGGTGATTTTCTGACCTTTGTCGTCATAGATCGGATAGCTGTTGCGGCTGCCTTGACGAATGGTCACTTCCTTGACCTTGCGTGCGTCGCCGAGCGCCTTGTTCAGGGTTTCGGTAATGCCGGCGGCCAGTTTCGCGGGATCGGCATTCTGAGATTCGGTGTATAGCGTGACAGTCATCAGGTCACGCTGGACCTCCTGATTGACTTCGGCACGCACGGAAACCTGGTTGTAATGGACCTCATCGGCCATGACCGGGGCGCTGGCCAGAGCCAGGGCGCCCAAGGCGAAAAGTGTGGCGGTGGGGCGAAGGCTGAGCATAAAAACTCCTTGTTTGGCGAGCCGTCCGCAGCGCATGCGACATGACTTGTCGGACGGATGCCAATGAGACTGTAATCCCGGGATCTTGTTCCGGCCCGCCACAGCAGGATGTCTGGCGACAGGCGCGAAGGCCATCAATCAGGGACGGGCGCTTTCGCTCTTCGAGCCTCCCGTTTCGCAGGCACAAGCCGCGTTTTCCCTGCGGCACGATTCCCGCTCTCCTACGCAGGCCGTTGATTTGGCTGATTTGCGAATCTGTGGTGCTGGCTGACAATCCACCTCAGCGATTACCCGCTGACATGACAGCGCAAGGAACGGCCCTCCACTTCAGGCAGAGGCCAGCGCATCTCAATCACTCAAGGAAGAATTCATCGTGGCTCATCAATTCGCAACCGCTCCTCTGGAAGATCCGCTCAACGAGCATCTCCACAGCACATTCGCGCTGGACCTGTTCACTCAGGTTGCAGCAACCCGTTCAGCCGACGCCTTCGTCCGCATCCTGACCACCATTTTCGGTACTGACATCGGTCCGGCCACCTGTTTGCAGTTTCGCGAAGATCTGCTGGCCGGACGAATTGTCAGCCCGCCGATCATCGTCACCGCGGCCGGTCCGGTTGCCGACTATGACAACCGTGAGCGTGTCATCCGCATCAACCGCAGGGCAGTGAGCCTGGCCCTTGACGACCCGCGTGACACGACGCTGCTCGACATCCTGCTTCACGAGTCCGGCCATCACGTCGACAACATCCTGCGCAGTGACGTCCATCCATACGCCGGCGGCAACCGACAATTAGCCGCTGATGCCGCAGGCGAGGAGGGCGTGCGCTTTGCGTTCTGGATGGCAGTGCTCGGGCAAACCTCTTCGCCGCGCGTGACGATCGCGCGCTATCGCATGCGCCCTGGTCAAGAGATGTTCGACGTTCAGATGGACTGGGACATGGCGCGCATGAGCATCATCGAGAAATGCCGCGCCGACTATGACAGGGCCGATGCTGCGCACGTGCACCCTGACCGCGAAGCGTTCGAGGCAGGCGATGGCGACGCCGGTAAAATGACCCACCTGCAAATCGAAGAGGTACTCAAGCCATTCGGGTTTCGGGACGTCGAGCTCGAGGCCGTTTACTTCGGCAACTGGCTGCGTGACTACTCACAATTGCTCGATCCAAAAATCGTTCGTGCGGCGAGCATGCCGAAGAACTTCCCCGACGTATTGTCCCGCGACGCACTGACTCGAATCGTCGACGTGCTGTCCATCAAGCGTTTCAACTGGTTGCGTCACAACAGTGCGCACCTGTTCACAGTGACCCCGGACAAGCTTGGTGTGTATCGCCCGAGCGAGCACATCGACAATCCCAAGACCGTCGATACCCATGCGCCGGATCCCACCACGCGCGACCCGGATTTCGAGCCGTTGGTCATGCCCGGAAACCCGTTGCTGGAAGTGGATTACGACACATCGATGAAGCGTTACATCGGGCGCTCTGTGAGCTTCATGCAGAGTGAGCTTCGCATTGCAATGAAAGAAAAGAAGAACGCTCATGGGCTACGCGCGTTCGGTTCGGCGCTGCATGTCCTGGAGGATTTTTTCGCTCATTCCAATTTCGTCGAGCTCGGTCTGATCAAGGCAGGCCATACAGCCGTGCTGCCATGGACGTCCCCCGCGAACTGCAAAGCCGGTCTGCCACTGGTAACCGGAATGTTCGGCGCGACCGATGTGCTTGCCAGCGTGGCCGGGCCTCTGGGGGACGTGCTGTTTTCCACTGAGGATGTCACGTTCCAGCCAACGAAGCCCGGTGAACGCAGCCCTCGCGAGCAGATCCTGTTAATCCTGCTCGAAGAGCATCACAACCCTCGATACCTGGAAATTTTCAAAGGTTATCTGGCAATCCGGGACGAGTGGGTGGGGCTGCCCTTCGTCGAGTTCCTCCAGCGCTGCGCCCTTTATCTGCAAGGACCTGCAGTCGTCGTAGGTAACGCCGTGGGCATCGTGATGAAGGATATGCTCAAGCAATTCGGTGAGCAGGTTGACGATTGGCAGATCCGGTACGGACAGGACCCTCATCAAGATGGTTCTACGGATCCCACGCATTCACAGCTGGCGAAAGATCACGCTGAACACCCGCTTCATTTGCTTGCAGCGTCTCTGGCTTCCCGCGCAGTCGAGCATGTGGCCGCAGCGATGGTGGCTCACTGGGATGGGGACAGCAGCGCGGACCCGGTTCGTGTAGCGACTGCATATTTTTGCCATCCGCAGAACAGTCACTGGCAAGATGCCGAAATCGGGGCGTGGGCGACGGCCAATCCAGCGGACTTGCTTCGCAGCCAGTCCAAGACCGAACTGTTCGAGCTTTATAAGGCCATTTCGATTGCCAGACGTGCCGCGGTCAACCAAATGGAAAAAGATGGAGTGGCTTATCTCAAGTTTCTTCGAGGTGAGTTGCTGGATGAGAATTCGCCGCTGTGGATCATCAACTCGCTGACGCCAACCGGCAAGCTGACAAAGGAAGTGCTCAGGTACCTTAAGCTGATCTGAGCCTGACCGGACCACGCAACCCTTCAACGCAATACCCGGCATCCTGTTTCGGCCGTGTCGGTCGACATGTTCGCAGGATGCCGTTGCGGTGATGTGTTCAATCCTTTCGCACCCTGGCGCCTCAAGCAGTTCAACAGCTGTGGCGCTTTGACGCACTTTGACGGAAACCAGCGCCGCATTGGTTATACTCGCTTCGATTCGCCTGGAGCGCTCATCAGGAGAGCTCATGCTCGCCCCTTTACAATTGCTTTCCGCTACCCGTCAGAACCTCTGGCGGCTCACATTCATCCGCATTCTGGTGCTGGGCGCTCAAGCCGGCTCGGTCGGATTCGCCTACCTGTTCGATCTGTTGCATCTGCCGTGGCTGCAGCTGGACATCACGCTGGGGTGTTCGGCCATTGTCTGTCTGCTGACCGCGATAAGGCTGCGTACTTCTTGGCCGGTGACCGAACTCGAATACGCCGTGCAGCTGGCCTTCGATCTGTTTATCCACAGCGCGCTGCTGTATTTTTCCGGCGGGTCGACCAACCCGTTCGTTTCTTATTACCTGGTGCCCTTGACCATCGCCGCCGTCACGCTGCCGTGGCGGTACTCGCTGATTCTTTCCGGTATCGCCCTGGCGCTTTACACCTTGATGCTGGCCAACTTCTACCCGGTCGAGGCTTTCGCCATCGCCCGCGAGAAAATGCAGATCTACGGCATGTGGCTGAGCTTCGCACTGGCTGCGGGGGTCATTACGTTCTTCGCGGCGCGGATGGCGGAAGAATTGCGTCGGCAGGAGCAGATGCGGGCGCTGCGCCGCGAAGAAGGCGCCCGCGATCAGCAATTGCTCGCCGTGGCCACTGAGGCCGCTGGCGCTGCCCATGAGCTGGGCACACCGCTGGCGACCATGAGCGTGCTGCTCAAGGAGATGCAACAGGACCACAAGGATCCGGCGCTGCAGGAAGATCTTTCGGTGCTTCAGGATCAGGTCAAGCTGTGCAAGGAGACGCTGCAGCAACTGGTGCGCGCCGCCGAGGCCAACCGCCGTCTCAAAGTCCAGGAACAAACCGTCACGCACTGGCTGGATCAGGCACTCAATCGGTGGCATCTGATGCGTCCCGAAGCCAGCTATCGTTTCCAGCGGCTGGGGCAGGGCGAAGTACCGATGGTCGCGCCGCCGCCCGATCTGACTCAGGCGCTGCTGAACTTGCTGAACAACGCCGCGGACGCCTGCCCGGAAGGGCTGGAAGTGAACCTGGACTGGAACGCTTCGGAGATTCGCATCAGCATCCGCGATCATGGGGCCGGCGTGCCGCTGGCCGTCGCAGAACAGATTGGCAAACCGTTTTTTACCACCAAAGGCAAAGGCTTCGGTCTGGGCCTGTTTCTGAGCAAGGCCAGCGTGACTCGCGCAGGCGGCTCGGTGAAACTCTATCCTCACGAGGAAGGCGGCACGCTCACCGAGCTGCGCCTGCCGCGGAACGCAACAGGAGATGAAGCATGACTGATGAAATCCAGGTCGAAGGCGAAGAACTGCCGCACCTGTTGCTGGTGGACGACGATGCCACCTTCACCCGCGTGATGGCGCGCGCCATGGCCCGCCGCGGCTTCCGGGTCAGTACCGCCAGCTCCGCCGAGGAAGGGCTGACCCTCGCGCAGCAGGACATTCCCGACTATGCGACTGTCGACCTGAAGATGGAGGGCGACTCCGGCCTGGTGCTGTTGCCCAAGCTGTTGGAACTGGACCCGGAAATGCGGGTCCTGATACTGACCGGTTATTCGAGCATCGCTACCGCTGTCGAAGCGATCAAGCGCGGCGCCTGCAACTACCTGTGCAAACCGGCCGATGCCGATGATGTGCTGGCGGCACTGCTCTCCGAGCATGCCGATCTGGATACCCTTGTGCCGGAAAACCCGATGTCGGTGGACCGCTTGCAGTGGGAACATATTCAGCGCGTGCTGACCGAGCACGAAGGCAACATCTCGGCTACCGCGCGGGCTCTGGGCATGCATCGGCGCACGCTTCAACGCAAGCTGCAGAAGCGACCGGTCCGTCGTTAAGCAAGGATCGCTTCATAAAGATTTCTTCATGGAAGACCGTCAGTGGCGTCTGGCACATTGGTGCCAACGCCATTCAATGCCTGCCGCCGAGCCTTCACCATGAATTTTGATATCGATGAATCCAGGGTCAACGACGCTGTGACTGGAAGTTTCTTTTCCAGGGTCTGGAAGTTGGTCACGCCCTACTGGCGCAGCGAAGAAAAGGGCATGGCCTGGGTCTTGCTGATTGCCGTCATCGCGCTGTCGTTGTTCAGCGTGTTCATCTCCGTGCTGGTCAACAGTTGGTACCGGGACTTCTACAACGCGCTGCAGAACAAGGATCTCGGAGCGTTCACCCACCTGATCCTGTATTTCTGCGGCATCGCTGCCATCGCCATTCTTGGCGCGGTCTATCGCCTGTATCTCACGCAGATGCTCACCATTCGCTGGCGTCGCTGGCTGACCGAAAAGCATTTCACCAAATGGCTTGCACACAAGAATTACTACCGGCTGGAACAGGGCGGGTACACCGATAACCCTGACCAGCGCCTGTCCGAAGACCTGAACAACTTCACGTCCGACACCCTCAGCCTGAGCCTTGGCCTGCTGCGGACCGTGGTCAGTCTGGTGTCGTTTTCGGTCATTCTGTGGGGCGTATCCGGCAGCATTGAACTGTTCGGCATCACGATTCCCGGGTACATGTTCTGGGCCGCGCTCCTCTATGCCGCAGTCGGCAGCTGGCTGACGCATCTGATCGGCAAGCGGCTGATCGTCCTGAGCAACCAGCAACAGCGGTATGAGGCTGACATGCGTTTCTCGCTGGTGCGGGTTCGCGAGAATGCCGAAAGCATCGCGCTGTCCGATGGCGAGGCCAACGAGAATCAGCGTCTGAGCGCGCGGTTCGGCATGGTCTGGAGCAACTTCTGGACCATCATGAAGGTGCAGAAGCGCCTGACGTTCTTCACCGCGGGCTATTCACAGATCGCCATCGTGTTCGCCTTCGTCGTGGCCGCGCCTCGCTACTTTGCCGGCAAGATCGAGCTGGGCGAGCTGATGCAGATCAACTCGGCGTTCGGCAACGTGCAAGAGAACTTCAGTTGGTTCATCGACGCGTACACGCAGCTGGCATCGTGGCGGGCGACCTGTGATCGTCTCCTCAGCTTCCGCCAGGCCATGGATGAAAACGAGGCGCGAGTGCCGGACATCAAGGTCAGCCATGAGAGCAATGGTCTGCACCTGGAAGGGTTGGCGCTGTCGCTGGTGGGCGGCCGGCAGTTGCTCGATAACGCCAATATCGATATTGCCGCTGGCGAGAAGGTCATGCTCAGCGGCCGCTCCGGCAGCGGTAAAAGTACCTTGCTGCGCGCCATGGGCGGGCTCTGGAACGAAGGTCACGGTGCGGTTCGGCTGCCGGCGAAACGCGCGTTTTTCCTGCCGCAGAAACCTTATCTGCCCATCGGCACGTTGCGCGAGGCCTTGAGTTATCCACAAGCGCCCGAAGTGTACCCGGCCGAGCGCTTTGCGCAGGTGCTGGAAACCTGCCGTCTGAACTATCTGGTTTCGCGCCTGGACGAGAGCAATCACTGGCAGCGCATGCTGTCTCCAGGCGAACAGCAGCGGGTCGCGTTTGCGAGAGCCTTGCTGTTCGCGCCCGATTGGCTGTATCTGGACGAAGCGACATCGGCGATGGACGAGGAAGACGAGGCGGCGTTGTATCAGGCCTTGCTCGATGAGTTGCCCGGTCTGACCTTATTGAGCATCGGCCATCGCAGCAGTCTGAAGCGTTTCCATCGTCGCCACCTGCGCATCGAGGGCGGCCAGTTGCGTGAGCTGCCGCAGACTGAAAGCGTGGTTTGAGGTCGCTGACGCCAAAGTGCCGCAAAAACCTACGAACTCGCCGGGTTTGTTATGTGATCGTACAACCCGGTGAGCTATGATGAATCTTTCACCGATTTAGAGATGCATGTTGGATATGGAAAATCAGAGTGCTCCGCCTCGCGCCCGCAGAAAGCACCGCAGCCTCGCGCAAGAGTTGGTAACCGAACTCTCCGAGCGCATTCGCAACGGCGAACTCAAGCGTGGCGACAAGCTGCCTACCGAGTCTGCGATCATGGAAGAGCAGGGCGTCAGTCGCACCGTCGTGCGTGAAGCGATTTCACGTTTGCAGGCCTCCGGTCTGGTGGAGACACGCCACGGCATCGGCACTTTCGTTCTCGATACGCCGAGCCCCAGCGGTTTCCGTATCGATCCGGCCACTATCGTGACACTGCGCGACGTGTTGGCGATTCTTGAGCTGCGCATCAGCCTCGAAGTCGAGTCCGCCGGCCTGGCAGCTCAGCGTCGCTCGGACGAACAACTGGCCGACATGCGCGCCGCCCTCGATGCGCTCAATGAAAGCGCGGCGCACGCCAGCGATGCCGTGGGGGCGGATTTCCAATTCCATATGGCGATTGCGCTGTCGACCGGCAACCGGTACTTCACCGACATCATGAATCACCTCGGCACCAGCATCATTCCGCGCACGCGCCTGAATTCTGCGCGTCTGGCCCATGACGATCACCAGCACTACATGAATCGCCTGAGCCGGGAGCACGAAGAAATCTACGATGCCATCGCCCGCCAGGACTCCGACGCCGCCCGCGCCGCCATGCGCCTGCACCTGACCAACAGCCGCGAACGCCTGCGTCATGCTCATGAAGAGGCAGAATCGCAGCGGGCTTGAGTATGTCCGGATTGCCAAGGTCATAGCGCCCTGAAATGAACTAAGGCTGAGCAGCTGGATGAATGCTCAGCCTTTTGCGCAAGTATCGAGTCAGCAGAACACAAATCCAGATGGCCAACGATGGCGTCATGCTTAGCCACATGAGGGTGAAGCAATCCAGCATGTCGCGAAGATCCTTGCTACCCATTGCTTCCAAAAACCATTCGTGGGCACTCGCTCCTACCCGGCTGTCAAACAACCACTGGACGGGTGACAGGTTTAATATGCAATAACCGAGTACGACTGTGATAGCGAAAGTGAAAGCAATTTGAGCGATTTTTATCAATATGAATTTCATTGAGGTGTGGGCGAGCATTTTTTACAGCCTCGATCTCTCAAGGTTTTCATCCGGCGCGTGAGCAAGACGCATAGCCAGATTGCGATGGGCAGTACTGCGCTGTATGACACCACGATGAGTGTGTCGAGCGCACTTTCGCAACCCTCCCAGCCAAAGATGCTCATTATCCAGTGGTGTGCATCCCTCCCGATTTGGGTGGTCAAGAGGAGATTGATTGGGCCCAGGTTTAGTATGAAATACCCCAGTATTATCGTGAGCCCTAGAATAAGTATGACCTGTGCAGTTGCGGCCAGGATTTTCGTTATCAGTCTGTAGAAAAACACGTTCATTCCTTTGATGCTGAATTTTTCAGAAAATGGTGAGTGATTTTGCAGATTAAAAGGGTGAGCGATAACGCTAGGCCTAGTGCCAAGAGAGTAAGCATGTCCTCTCCATCCTCAATGCCGCTGCCGCCCCACGAATGAAGTAACCATAAGTACGCCTGCATGCCACCTTTTGTCTGGAGGATCCATCTGAAAGGTCCCATGTTCATTGCGAAATATGCGATACATGTGGTCATTGTTAGCACTACGGTCGTTTGCGTGAGTAACAATAAGTTTTTTTTCATTGGGCGGTAGTCGATATTTCCTCGATGACTTCTAATAGGCCGTAGTACTTAACACTTTTGCCTGGCAGTGTTTGACCCGGTCGGTTGCGGATATGTTGTCTGAGTACATTAAATCCAAGAGGGGAGAACAATGTTATGCACCCTTGACTGATGCCTTTTGGGCCTATCGGATGGATTCTGAATTCCCCTCGCCGCGTGCCGTTAATAAATGTCTCGTCATTAACTACATCGTCGTCTCGATAAAGACTGAGCCATTCGCCGCGATCTGTTCCGGCAGCGAGATCGCTGAGTGGTTGTCTCGCCCATCCCAAATGTCCACCCGATTCTCTGTCGAGGATGTAGTATTTTCCGAGTGGGATTGGTCCTGACTTAGGGATATCTTGATAACGCACTTCGTTAACATAACTGGCAGCATCGCCAGAAAACGCATCGTAAGACACCCCATCACACACCAATCGACTCAAAGGCTCTCCATTTAGTACATAGGTGCAATATACAAGGTCGGAAGATGCTTCCTTATTGCTCATTCCAGCTCTCCCTGATCAGGCATAAACCTTGTTGGCCACGCCATCCCAACCGCCCACCACCTGACCGCCGCCTGATCCATCGGAGCGTTTTTGCTGGATGTAAGCCATCTTGATCCGCGCATAGTTCAGGCGAACGATTTCGCTTGGGAATCCGCCCTCGACGCTGCCATTTCCGGCCAGTGATACGGAGGAGATGATCACCTCTTCCAGCGTGATCTCCATGTACTTGACCTTGTCGGTCCCGGCGCGATTCAGCGCGATCTTCACTTCTTTGAAATGCTTGCCGCTGCAGCAGGCTTCGTGAAGTTTGGGGGTTGCCTTGTCGACGGCTTTGCGGAAGAACAGATCACTCATCCGTGCCCGGCCGCTTGTGGCACCTCCTGAACTGGTCTTGGTGGCGGAGGCTGATTGGCTTGCCCCGACATCGAAGTCTTCCATTTCAATCCAGTCGCCGAATTGAGCGTCGAGCGATTCGCCTGGGATGCCGTCGATTTTCAGAAATGCGTCAATTGCCATGCCATGTCCCTGCTGTGAGTGGTCCGTTGATGCTGCGAAAGAACTGTAGCGACCGGGGACATCGCATCAAAGCGCGGAGAGGGGGGTGTCGGATCAACTTCAGAGATGGCCTACAAGCGGGTGAGAGGGTGGACTACGGAACAGTCCTGCGAGAGGGTCGATTCGCAGCGCGCTTGGGGTCGTACGACCTGATTACCGCAGCGATGCCATACCGTTGTAGCGGTCCGGCTTGCTGGCAGTGGCAATTTGAATGGCGCCGCTGCCTGTAAACAGGACTGCCGCAGGGCCAGGGAAATCACGCCGGACCACCGCTCATCCCTTCGACAGATAAATAATTCCACACCCCTATTGAGAGATGTCATTCCTAGTTGTACGATGACTTACGACATCAGCGCAGGACTGGTGATCCATTCATACAATTAGCTTCTCAGGGTGTTCGAATAATGAATCCACAAGAACTGAAGTCCATCCTTTCCCACGGTCTGCTGTCCTTCCCGGTTACCGATTTCAATGCTCAGGGCGATTTCCATCGCGCTGGCTATATCAAACGTCTTGAGTGGCTGGCCCCGTACGGCGCTTCCGCGCTCTTCGCAGCAGGCGGTACAGGCGAATTTTTCTCCCTGACCAGCGGCGAATATTCCGAAATCATCAAGACTGCCGTCGATACCTGCGAAAAGTCCGTGCCGATTCTGGCGGGCGTGGGTGGTCCTACCCGTCAAGCCATCGAGATGGCTCAAGAAGCTGAGCGCCTGGGCGCCAAAGGCCTGCTGCTGCTGCCTCACTACCTGACCGAAGCCAGCCAGGACGGCGTTGCCGCTCACGTTGAAGCGGTCTGCAAATCGGTCAAGATCGGTGTTGTCGTCTACAACCGTAACGTCTGCCGCCTGACCCCTGCGCTGCTGGAACAACTGGCCGAGCGCTGCCCTAACCTGATCGGCTATAAAGACGGCCTGGGCGATATCGAACTGATGGTTTCGATCCGTCGCCGCATGGGCGATCGTTTCTCCTACCTCGGCGGTCTGCCTACCGCTGAAGTTTACGCAGCGGCCTACAAGGCGCTGGGCGTGCCGGTTTACTCCTCGGCCGTGTTCAACTTCGTACCGAAGCTGGCGATGGACTTCTACCACGCTATCGCCAAGGACGATCACGCCACTGTCGGCAAGCTGATCGACGACTTCTTCCTGCCATACCTGGACATCCGTAACCGCAAAGCCGGCTACGCGGTGAGCATCGTCAAAGCGGGCGCGAAAATCGCCGGTTACGACGCAGGTCCAGTCCGCGCTCCCCTGACCGACCTGACCAAAGAAGAGTTCGAAATGCTCGCTGCACTGATGGACAAGCAAGGCCAGCAGTAAGCGCTGACCCTTCGCAAAACCGCTGAGCGATCAGCGGTTTTTTGCCGTCGGGGGCTTGTTTTCCCACGTATCGAATCTTTCGAGCAGTTCGCGCAGGCAAGGCCGGTTGTGCGTGAGTTTTACCCCAGGCGTCACCGTGGCACATGCTTCAATCGCATCTGGATTTAGGGGCAGAGGCGAGCAGCACACACATAAAAGATCGTTTAACCCGCGCAAAAAAATAATTAGTGGGAGTTTCGAACATGCAAAAATCCAAGCCGACGCACGTCCGCTATTTGATTCTGCTCATGCTTTTTCTGGTGACCACAATCAACTACGCCGACCGTGCCACCATCGCCATCGCTGGCTCCAGTCTGCAGAAAAGCCTCGGCATCGACGCCGTCACCCTCGGTTACATCTTCTCCGCTTTTGGTTGGGCCTATGTCGCCGGTCAGATTCCTGGCGGCTGGTTGCTCGACCGTTTCGGTTCCAAAAAAGTTTACGCACTGAGCATCTTCACCTGGTCGCTGTTCACCGTGCTGCAAGGCTATGTCGGTGAATTCGGTCTTTCCACCGCCATCGTCGCGCTGTTCATGCTGCGCTTTCTGGTGGGGCTGGCCGAGGCACCGTCCTTTCCGGGCAACGCCCGCATCGTCGCGGCGTGGTTCCCGACTTCCGAGCGCGGCACGGCTTCGGCGATCTTCAACTCGGCGCAATACTTCGCCACCGTGCTGTTCGCGCCCATCATGGGCTGGATCGTGTTCACCTTCGGCTGGCAGCACGTATTCATCGTCATGGGCGGCATCGGCATCCTGTTCTCGCTGATCTGGCTGAAAGTCATCCATAGCCCGCGCGCTCACCCGATGATCAACAAGGAAGAGCTTGACCACATCGCCAGCAACGGCGGCATGGTCGACATGGATAACGATCAGGGCAAAGGCAAAAGCGGCGGCCCGAAATGGGACTACGTGAAGCAACTGTTGACCAACCGCATGATGCTCGGCATCTACCTGGCCCAATACTGCATCAACGGCATCACCTACTTCTTCCTGACCTGGTTCCCGGTGTACCTGGTTCAGGAGCGCGGCATGACCATCCTCAAGGCCGGTTTCATTGCCTCGTTGCCTGCAATCTGCGGCTTCATCGGTGGCGTCCTCGGCGGGATCATTTCCGACTATCTGTTGCGTCGCGGCAAGTCGCTGACGTTTGCCCGCAAGGCGCCGATCATTGGCGGCCTGCTGCTCTCGACTTCCATCGTGACCTGCAACTACGTGGATATCGAATGGGTCGTGGTCGGCTTCATGGCACTGGCCTTCTTCGGTAAAGGCGTAGGCGCACTGGGTTGGGCGGTCATGTCCGACGCATCGCCGAAACAAATCGCAGGTCTTAGCGGCGGCCTGTTCAACATGTTCGGTAACATTGCATCGATCACCACCCCGATCGTCATCGGCTACATCATCAGCTCCACCGGCTCTTTCAAATGGGCACTGGTGTTCGTCGGCGCCAACGCGCTGGTGGCGGTGATCAGCTACGTGTTCATCGTGGGCGAAATCAAACGTGTGGAATTGAAAGACACCCCAGCGCAGGGTGGATTGCGAGCCAGCGAAATAGGCGAAGTTTCCCAAGCCAAAAGCTGAGCTGAAGCGAAAAACTGAGGAAAACCGTGATGAACTTGATTCAACATGCCGACTCGCCACGTTACATCCGCTTGCATGAGCGCGATAACGTTGTCGTCGTGGTCAATGACCAGGGCGTTCCGGCGGGGACAGAATTCGACAATGGTCTGGTGACCATCGATAACGTGCCGCAGAGCCACAAAGTCAACACTGTGGACATTCCTGAAGGCGGTCCTGTGATTCGTTACGGGCAGACCATCGGGTATGCCCTGCAGCCGATCCCGCGCGGCAGTTGGGTCAAGGAAGATCAGTTGCGCATGCCGAGCGCGCCGCCGCTGGACAGCTTGCCGCTGTCCACGGAAGTGCCCGGCAAGGGTGAGCCGCTGGAAGGCTTCACGTTCGAAGGCTATCGCAACGCCGACGGCACCGTCGGCACGCGCAATATCCTGGGCATCACGACAACGGTGCAGTGCGTCACCGGCGTGCTGGACTTCGCCGTCAAGCGTATCCGCGAGGAGCTGCTGCCCAAGTACCCGAATGTCGATGACGTGGTGGCAATCACTCACACTTACGGGTGTGGCGTGGCGATCACGGCCAAGGACGCGTACATCCCGATCCGCACTGTGCGCAATCTGGCGCGCAACCCGAACCTGGGTGGCGAGGCGCTGGTCATCGGTCTTGGCTGCGAGAAACTGCAGGCCGATCAGGTGATGCATCAGAACGACCCCTCGGTCGATCTGAGCGAGGAGTGGATGTACCGCTTGCAGGATTCCAAGCACGGCTTCAATGAAATGATCGAGCAGATCATGGAACTGGCCGAAACCCGTTTGAAGAAGCTCGATCAGCGTCGTCGCGAAACCGTGCCGGCGTCCGAGCTGATTCTGGGCATGCAGTGTGGCGGCAGTGACGCATTTTCCGGCATCACCGCCAACCCGGCCCTGGGCTTCGCCTCCGATCTGCTGCTGCGCGCCGGCGCAACCGTGATGTTTTCGGAAGTGACCGAAGTGCGTGACGCGATCTACCTGCTGACCTCCCGCGCCGAGACCACGCAAGTGGCTGAAGAGCTGGTGCGTGAGATGGACTGGTACGACCGTTACCTGGCCAAGGGCGAAGCGGACCGCAGCGCCAACACCACGCCGGGCAACAAGAAAGGCGGGTTGTCGAACATTGTCGAGAAGTCCCTGGGATCGATCGTCAAATCCGGCAACAGCGCGATCAACGGGGTGCTTGGCCCTGGCGAGCGGGTCAATCGCAAAGGCCTGATCTTCTGTGCCACACCGGCCAGCGATTTTGTCTGCGGCACGCTGCAGCTGGCAGCCGGCATGAACCTGCATGTGTTCACCACCGGGCGCGGTACGCCGTACGGCCTGGCAATGTCACCGGTGGTCAAGGTTTCGACCCGGACCGAACTGGCCCATCGCTGGCCTGACCTGATCGACATCGATGCCGGGCGCATTGCCACCGGTCGCGCGAGCATCGAGGACCTGGGTTGGGAGCTGTTCCATTTCTATCTCGATGTCGCCAGCGGCAAGAAGAAGACCTGGACCGAGCACTATCGTCTGCACAACGACATTACCCTGTTCAACCCGGCACCGATTACCTGATTTACCCTCTCAGCGAACAAGCCGCGCAACCTGTAGGAGCGCGGCTTGTCCCGCGAACGGCGACGATATCGTCGTAATCCCGGCAGAGTGGGCGTGCCGGATAAGTTGGCTGGTCAGCGACTGCCCTGCAGCAGATCGCGAGACAAGCCAGGCTTGTGCAAATAGTCCTGCACTCTCTGCCGCATGTCAGGCTTCAATGCCGCCCATGCTCCTTATGGTGTGGATGCTCTGCGCAGAACCGCGCCAGGGTCAGCACGCTTCGGGTGATCGGCATCGGTATGTTCACCTTCGCGGCGAGTTCAAGAACCGCATCACCAATCGCCGCCAGCTCAAGCGGCAGTCCTTTGTCGAAGTCCTGCAGCATCGAGGTGCGAACAGCGCCCATGCTGGCGCCGAACTGCATGAACGTCGTCGGCTCCATGCTCAGCTTCGCCTCGTAAGCCGCCGCCACTTGCATCGCTTCATTGAACGTCGCCAGCGCCAGTTCGCGCATCTGCGCATGACCATAAATCTGCTCGAGTGTCGCGCCCGTGACCACTGACACCGGGTTCGACGTCAGGTTGGCGATGATCTTGGTCCACAGCTGATCGCGTATCCGGTCAGTGCCCTGCGCCTCGATGCCGGCACTTTCGATCAGCGCTCGCAGGCCTTCCAGGCGCGGCGTCAGCTGGTTGTCCAGTTCGCCGAGAATGATGCGATACGGGTTATGGGTTTTCACCACGGCAGGCGCCGAACTCTGCGCGGTGATGAACACTACGCAACCAATCAGCCTGGACAGATCGAGCGTGTCGGTGAGGCTGCCGTCCGGATCCACGGCGTGCACCCGATTGCCTTCGAAACGGCCGCCCTCGCCATGGAAATACCACCACGGAACGCCGTTGATGACCGGTACGACCAGCGTCTCGGGGCCAATCAGCGGAGCGATGTTGGGCAGCAGGCCGCTCAATGACGGCGCCTTGGTGCACAGAAACAGGACGTCTTGCTCGCCAAGCTCGGCAGCGCTGTCGCTGGCATTGACCTTGACGTGATGGCGACCCTGCAGGTCTTGCAGATGAATGCCATTACGCTGCAGCGCCGCAAGCGTGCGGCCGCGGGCGAACACATTGACCGGGCGCCCGGTAAGCGCGATGCGCGCGGCCAGCGTGCAACCGATGGCGCCCGCGCCGGCAATGCAGATGCGCGTTGAAGGAAACCCCATGATGACTCCCGTGATGCGGAAAACGGTGTTGGACGAGGCGAGCAATATCGCCTGAGTCTGAGTATTTCCGAGGATTCTACGGTAGCTGCGCGTCCGCTGGTCACTTCTCACGAACTTCGTCCGCGCGCGGCTGATCCCTATTTCACGTCCCTTAGAAGCCGTAATTCTGGGTGGTTTGCTTTTTAGACAAGGAGAAGTTCATGCGTGCACTGACTTATCACGGCGCTCACGATGTGCGTGTCGAGACCGTTGCAGACCCTATCATTCAGGAACCCGATGACGTGTTGCTGAAGGTAACGGCCACGGCTATCTGCGGCTCTGACCTGCACTTGTTCCGGGGCAAGATACCGGCGACGGAGCAGGGCGATATCTTCGGTCATGAGTTCATGGGGATCGTGGAAGAAGTGGGGCCACAGGTCACCGCCGTCAAACCGGGTGACAGGGTAGTGATTCCCTTCGTGATTGCCTGTGGCAGTTGCTTCTTTTGCCAGATGGATGCGTTCGCCGCCTGCGAAACCACCAACACGGGGCGCGGTGCGATCCTCAACAAAAAGTCCATTCCACCGGGGGCGGCGTTGTTCGGCTTCAGCCATTTGTATGGTGGCGTGCCGGGCGGCCAGGCCGAGTACGTGCGCGTGCCCAAAGGCAACGTCGGGCCGTTCAAAGTGCCGGGCACATTGGCGGACGAAAAGGTGCTGTTCCTGAGCGACATTCTGCCCACTGCCTGGCAGGCCGTACTGAATGCGGGCGTGAAAGCGGGTTCCAGCGTTGCCATCTACGGGGCGGGTCCGGTGGGATTACTCAGCGCAGCCTGTGCGAAAATGCTCGGCGCCGAGAAGATCTTCATGGTCGATCATCACCCGTACCGGTTGGCGTACGCGCAATTCACGTATGGCGTGATCCCGATCAATTTCGATGAAGACGATGACCCTGCCGATACCATCATTCGCCAGACCCCCGGCATGCGCGGGGTGGATGGTGTCATCGACGCAGTGGGTTTCGAGGCCAAAGGCAGCACGACGGAAACCATTCTTGCCACGCTCAAGCTCGAAGGCAGCAGCGGCAAGGCGTTGCGTCAATGCATCGCAGCCGTGCGGCGCGGCGGCACAGTCAGCGTGCCTGGTGTCTATGCCGGGTTCATCCACGGCTTCATGTTCGGCGACGCGTTCGACAAGGGGCTGACCTTCAAAATGGGTCAGACCCATGTGCATCGTTATCTGCCTGAGCTCCTCGAGCATATCGAAGAGGGCAGGCTGGCGCCTGAAGCGATTATCACGCACCGGATGTCGCTGGAAGAGGCGGCCGAGGGGTACGCCATCTTCGACAAGCGCGAGGAGGACTGCCGCAAGGTCATCCTTACCCCGGGCTTTGACAGCCGGGTGGATCCTTCAGTCAATGATGCGCAGTTGTAAGGCGGGCCGAGGTTGAATGCACCGCTGCATTCAGCCGACCTGCGGGAGGTTTGCTCCGCAGGTCGGCTGCGTCACGGCTTCAGGAATACGATGCGGCGTGGTGCGGGTAATCCACCAGACGCGAGCCGATGACCATTTCACTGATCCAGTCGGTCAACAGCGTCGTGTAGGCGTGCTGGCTGGTGTCACTGCTCAGGCCGTGATCAGCGCCATCGAGCAGCCGGTAGGTCAGCGAATGCGCCAGGTCAAAGGCCGTTCGGTAGCTCATCAGCGTCGCATGGGGGACATAGTCGTCCTGCTCGGATTCGACCAGCAGAACATCACCTTTAAAGTCTTTGCACGCAGCCAGCGCCCGGTTATCCGCCGCAGTCACCGCGGAGCGTCGATAATGGGCCAACTTGTCACGGTCCAGCGCTTGTTTGGGCATGTCCCAATCGGCATCCCAGTACAGCGCCGGCACGCGCAGGGCCAGCCAGCGCACCGGACGCATGCCACTGAGAATGGTCGCCAGGTAACCCCCGTAACTGCTGCCGATCACGGCGATGGCGTTGTTGTCGACCGCCGGATGGCTCGCGAGTCTGTCATACGCCGCCAGCAAGTCTTCCATGCTGTGCTCACGGGAAACCGACGCACGCATTTCATGGGTACGTTCATGTCCGCGCAGATCGAATGTCAGGCACACGCACCCCAGACCGGTGATGTTCTTGGCTCGCGCCAGATCGCGCTGCTGACTGCCGCCCCATCCATGCACGAAAAGAATGCCGGGCATCTTGGCGCCCGGCGTGAGGATCGTGCCGGAGATATGGTCATCGCTGACGCGAATGTCGATGGTCTCACTGCGTACGGTCATAGGGCTGGACCTGTGTGAATTTGCTGATAAGGCCGACATCCGGATCGTCGCCTTCGTAAAGAACATGAGCGTCGGCGGGCAGCGTGGCTTGTCCGTAGACTTCATGGCTGGAGGCTGAAATACGCTGCAATTGCGGGTCTGCCGCAAAGGCAACCAGCGCCTCGACCTCCGCTGGACTCGCGCCGCCGATCCGCCACGATTGCTCCAGCACGCCGGAACACACCTGGCCCCGCGCGTTGGTGCCATGCGCAATGTCATAGTTGCGGCGCGAGGCCAGGAAGTCAGGAAAACAGTCCAGGGCCGCGCGTTCGTAGCACATCGCCTGCGTCACCGAGCGACGCACGTCCGGATCGAGGTCGAGCTTGAGCAACGCGTCATAGTCGCCACGCACCAGCCACAATTGCGAGCCGCCATAGACGGTTTCGCCCGCGTTGTCTTCCGTCAGGCTCTGGGTGCCGTGGTAACTGACGGTCATGCCGGCGACCTGAACCTGTCCGACGCTGTAGGTGATGACGCCGGTCAGGTCCTCCTCGAGCACGAGGCCCCATTCTTCTACTTCGCGCATGTCTTGCGCGGCAAGGGCCGCGTCAAGCTCTGTTTCGGATGTCACGACCAGTTGGCCACGTCCTGCCGTCGCCAGCACCGGCTTGACCCGCACGGGACCGTCCTTGAGCAGCAGACGGCCTGCGCGACGGGCGTCGGCTTCATTGAACACGCTGAAACCGGCCAGTACGGCGTCCGCTGCGTCTTCAAAAAAACGATCGGACCAGCCTTCGGGCCGCGAAGTCGCGTCGGTGATCAGGGGGTGGGAGATGGCTTTGGTTGCCATGAACGGGTAATCGATCAACCCACCGAAGAAGTCGTCGGCCGTGCGAATGTTCAATGCTTCGCCTTGCCGTTTGCCGATCAGCGTGTCGGAAGGGATGTAATAAAGCGCGTGATCTTTGTGCAGCGCAGGGTCGTAAGCGCCTGCGAAGGTTGCGCCCAGCAGTCTGGCGATGCGATTGCCGAGGGCTTGCTGAACAACGGTTTCATGGGTGGCGAGTTTCTTGTGGGTGGCCAGCAGAACGACTTCAGACTTAGCAGTGCTGCGTGATTCGCTCATGGGCGAACTCCCTGTTGGCGCGCATATGGCGACGATGCAACCGAGACAATGCAAAGGACTATTGAGTCCAGCTTGCCGCTGATCAACGTGGTCGAGCGGCATCGGCAAGCCAGACGGGTCTTCAGATTCACCTGCAGCGTCAAGCCGCTTTGCGAATGGCGCTGATCAGTTCCTGCTTGGTCATCGTCGAACGACCGGGGATATTAAGGCCACGCGCCCGCTGCATCAGATCGACCTTGGTCTGTGCATCCAGTGACTGCCCGCTGGTGTTGCGCGGCGCGCCTTTCTTGGCGGCAACGGCGCGTTTGGCCGAATCCTTGCGGTCGTGGGTTTTGGCGCTGGCGGACTTTTTCGTTCCAGAGCCGCCTTTCTTTTCGCCGCCGCCGGATTGTTTGTTCACAGTGGCCCAGGCACGCGCTTCGGCTTCACCTTTCGACACGCCTTTTGATTCGTAGCTGTCTTCAATGTGCGCGGCTTTGCGCTTCTGCTCAGTGGTGTACTTGTCTTTGTTTTGTGTGGGCATTTTCAGTCTCCCATTCATTTCGATGCGGCGCGCGTGCTGCGCCGCCCATGACGTATGAAGAGCATCGGGCCACGTAGTTCCTCGGCGCTGATCAGTGGTCAGCGTTCTGACCAGCCATCTGCCGCGCCGCGTCGGCTTCGCATTCAGGGAATGGCTTGGTGTGATCCGCTTCTTCGCGGTCGCCCATCGCCTTGTACTTCTTGCGCAATTCGTGCAGCTCTTTTTGATCGAGATTGTCCAGGCTCAGTACGGCGTTCTGCGCGTCTTTGGTGACGCGCAGCAGCTCATCGATCTTGATGTGCAGTTGATCGGTGTCGCGGTTTTGAGTGTTCTGAATGAGGAACACCATCAGGAACGTGATGATGGTGGTGGAGGTGTTGATGATCAGCTGCCAAGTGTCATTGAAATGAAACAGCGGCCCGGTCGCCGCCCACACGCAGATCAAAAACACAGCGACGAGGAAGGTCCGAGGGCTGCCGGTCCATTTCGACAGCGCCTGCGCGAACTTGGAGAATGTCATTGCCGGTGTCCTTAACGTTGAAAAGAGATATCCAATTGACCACGGTGGGCTGTTGAAATTTCTTCTTACAAAATGAAATCGGCGTGCAGGGCTTCAGCTCCAGCCGAAGACATCCTTGGCGTTCTCGGTGCTGGCCTGCGCCAATCGCTGCGGCGTTACCTTCAGCCACTCCGAGAGCGCCATGCAGATGTCAGGCAAATGCTCCGGACTGTTGCGCTGGCCGGGGTACATGGCAGGCGCCATGTCGGGAGAATCGGTTTCCAGCACCACGCTGCTCAAGGGCAACTCGGCAATGACACGGTGCATGCGCAGGGCTTGTGGCCAGGTCGCAGCGCCGCCGAGCCCGAGCCTGAAACCCAGCTTGATGTATTCCTTCGCTTCCTCCCGACTGCCCGCAAACGCATGGACGATGCCATTGCGTCTGAGCTTGAAGCGCTTGAGCGCGGCAATCGTGTCGGCGTGACTGCGACGCACGTGCAACAGCACCGGCAGGTCGAAGTCGGCGGCCATTTGCAGCTGGGCGTCGAACAGGCGCTGTTGCTGCTGGCGGTCCAGCGATTCGACGTAGTAATCCAGGCCGATCTCGCCCACGGCGCACAGTTTGGGATGCCCGGCCAGATGCGCCAGCCTGTCGCGAAGGTCTTGAAGATGTTCCGGACGATGCTCGTTCAGGTAAATCGGGTGCAAGCCCAGCGCGGCGTAAACCCCTGGCTCGCGCAACGCCAGATCCCACACCCGCTGCAGATTGCGCTGATAGACGCCAAGCACCACGAGCCGCTCCACGCCCAATTGGCGGCAGTGGTCGAGCACGCGTGCCCGATCGGCGTCGAAGTCGTCGAAATCAAGGTGCGTGTGGGTGTCGATCAGCTTCACGCTCAGGCCTCGTGAATGCGATGCTTGAAGGTCCGCACGATGGCGTGCACGCCAGGTTCGTACTGATCCTGCTCGACCGCCGACAGCGCCAGCGCGAGCGCCTTTTCTGCGATCAGGTGATGCTGCTGGGCCATGGCGTTGACCGGTAGCGGCAGGAAATCGAGCAACTGCGTGTCACCGAACGTCCCCAGATGCAGTTGATCGGGATTGAGCCGACGCTGATGCAGCAGATCGAAGACGCCCTGCAACAGAACATAGGACGTGGTGATCAGCGCATCAGGGAAGTAGCCAAGCCGGTCCAGCATGTCACTGGCCAGTTGCAGGCCACATGCGCGACTGAAGGCCTCGCCGTGTTCGATGATGACTGAGCCGGTGAAGCCGTCCAGCGCATCCTCGAAACCGCCGGCCCGCGCCTGACTGACGCTCAGTTCTGGCCGTGCGCCGATCAAGGCAATGTGCCGTGGCCGGGTTTCCAGCAGGCTGCGGGTCAATTGCTGACTGGCGTCGTGGTCGTCGCTGACCACCGAGCAGAAGTGTGCCGGGTCCATCTCCCGGTCGATGGCGATGACCGGGGTGCCTTGCTGCTGCAGCGCACGGTAGCTGTCGTCGCTGGCGGGCAGACAACTGGCGACGAATAATGCATCGCAGCGCCGGGCACGAAACAGCTGCAACAACTGCAATTCGCTGATGGGATCATCGTCGGAACTGGCGATGAGCAACTGGTAACCGCGAGCACGAGCGCCTTGCTCCAGTTGCTTGGCGATGCGCGCGTAGCTGGGGTTTTCCAGATCGGGCAGGATGAAGCCCAGAGTGCGTGTGTGGCGACTGCGAAGGCCCGCCGCCTGTGGGTTGGGGCGGAAGCCATGCGCCTCGACCACCGCTTGTACGCGTTCGACCGTTGCATTGCTGATGCGCTGCTGTTCGGCCTTGCCGTTGATCACGTAGCTGGCCGTGGTCACGGAGACACCCGCCAGACGCGCAATATCACTGAGTTTCAAGCCGAACATTCCTTTTGTCATTGGCAGGGTGCCGAGATTTTCACCCATTCGTGGGCATCATTACAGCAGACCGTCGTCAGGATTGAAGCTACAGGGTTTTTGAAGACTCTTCCTACATCATTCGACCAGCTGAGCTTCAAACTCCCGAGATTATCGAGTAACGTGCGCGGCGAATCAGATTAAACGATTCAGCATGCGTGTTTATTGCTGAAAACAGGTAAAACTTCGGTGTCCGTACCGATGTCGATTGAAGCGCCCGGTCACGATGCCCGGTCTACAACAAGAATCACGCGCACCGTGCGCGGCACAGGAGAACGGCATGCTCGAACTCACCGTTGAGCAAATTTCCATGGATCAGTCGGCCGCGGACAAACCCGCCGCGCTGCAACTGCTGGCCGATCGACTGGTCGCAGACGGACTGGTCGCCGAAGGCTATCTGCAGGGCCTGCAAGCGCGCGAGCAGCAGGGTTCGACCTTCCTCGGTCAAGGCATCGCGATCCCCCACGGCACGCCACAGACCCGCGATCAGGTGTTCGCCACCGGCGTGCGTCTGATGCAGTTTCCCCAAGGCGTGGACTGGGGCGAGGGGCAAACCGTTTATCTGGCCATCGGCATCGCGGCGAAATCCGACGAACATCTGCGCTTGCTGCAATTACTGACCCGAGCACTGGGCGAGACCGACCTGGGCGAAGCCCTGCGTCAGGCGAAAACGCCTGAGGCTTTGCTTGGCCTGCTGCAAGGTGCTCCGCAGGAATTGGCCCTGGACGCGCAGATGATCAGCCTCGGCGCCTCCGTGGACGATTTCGAAGAGCTGGTATGGCGCGGTGCCAGGTTGTTGCGCCGCGCGGAGTGCGTCAACAATGGTTTCGCTGCCGTCTTGCAGCAAGTCGAGCCATTGCCCTTGGGCGAGGGATTGTGGTGGTTGCACAGTGAGCAAATGGTCAACAAACCGGGCCTGGCGTTCGTCACGCCGGACAAGCCGATGCGTCATCTCGGTCAGCCACTCACCGGACTGTTTTGCCTCGCCAGCCTGGGCGAATCCCATCAGGCGCTGCTCGAGCGCCTCTGTGCGTTGTTGATCGAGGGTCGGGGTCATGAACTCGGCCAGGCGACCAGCAGCCGTGCCGTGCTCCAGGCGCTGGGTGGCGACGTTCCGCCAGACTGGCCGAGCGAGCGGGTGCTGCTGGCGAACGCCCATGGCCTGCACGCCCGCCCGGCGAAGATCCTTGCGCAGTTGGCCAAAGGATTCAAGGGAGACATCCGCGTGCGCGTGGTGGACGCCGGCGAGAACCCGGTGTCGGCCAAAAGCCTGAGCAAATTGCTGAGCCTGGGCGTAAGGCGTGGACAGCTGCTTGAGTTCATCGTCGAACCGACGATCGCGACCGATGCCTTGCCTGCACTGATCGGCGCGGTTCTCGAAGGGCTGGGCGAAGAGGTCGAGCCTTTCGCGACCCAAAGCGCGCCGACGCCGATGTCCGCCGTCATCGAAAAGTCACGAGTCGCGCCCGCCGCTGGTGCGCAGATCCAGGCCGTCGCCGCCGCGCCGGGCATTGCCGTGGGACCCGCCCATGTGCACGTGCTGCCGGTGTTCGAGTATCCGTTGCAGGGCGAGTCCTACAGTGTCGAGCGCGAACGGCTACACACAGCACTGGCTCAGGTGCGTGCTGACATCGAACAACTCATTGAGCGCAGCACGGCGAAAGCCATTCGGGAAATTTTCATCACGCATCAGGAAATGCTCGCCGACCCGGAACTGGTGGACGCCGTTTCTCTGCGGATGAAGGAAGGCGAGAGCGCGGCGGCCGCGTGGATGAGCGTCATCGACGATGCCGCTCGGCAACAGGAACAACTCAAAGATGTATTGCTGGCCGAGCGAGCTGCCGACCTGCGTGACGTCGGACGCCGGGTACTGGCGCAGCTCTGCGGCGTCGACGATCTGGTCGAACCCGATGAACCCTACATCCTGGTCATGGATGAAGTCGGGCCTTCCGATGTGGCGCGGCTTGATCCGGTGCGAGTGGCAGGCATTCTTACCGCACGAGGTGGCGCCACGGCTCACAGCGCCATCGTTGCCCGGGCGCTGGGTATTCCGGCGCTGGTGGGCGCGGGCGATTCGGTGCTGCTGATCAAGTCCGGTACGACGCTGCTGATTGATGGCCAGCGTGGTCGTCTCGACGTCGCCCCGGATGAGCCGACGCTGCAGCGCGCCTTGCTCGACCGCGACACCCGCGATCAGCGGCTCAAGGCCGCGGCCGCATTGCGCATGGAGCCGGCGATCACCCGGGACGGTCATGCCGTGGAAGTCTTCGCCAATATCGGCGACAGCGCAGGCACGCCGGCGGCAGTGGAGCAGGGCGCCGAAGGCATCGGCCTGTTGCGCACCGAATTGCTGTTCATGGCGCACAGCAGCGCGCCCGATGAGGCCACGCAAGAGGCCGAATACCGGCGTGTGCTCGACGACCTGCAAGGGCGGCCGCTGGTGGTGCGCACGCTGGATGTCGGTGGCGACAAGCCGCTGCCGTACTGGCCGATCGACAAGGAAGAGAATCCGTTTCTCGGCGTGCGCGGCATACGCCTGACCCTGCAACGGCCGGACATCATGGAAAGCCAGCTGCGGGCGTTGCTGCGCGCTGCCGATAACCGGCCGCTGCGGATCATGTTTCCAATGGTCGGCACGGTCGAGGAGTGGCGCCAGGCCCGGGACATGACCGAGCGGCTGCGTGCGCAAATCCCGGTCAGCGACTTGCAACTGGGGATCATGATCGAGGTGCCGTCGGCGGCGTTGCTGGCGCCGGTGCTGGCAGCGGAAGTGGACTTTTTCAGCGTCGGCACCAACGACCTGACGCAATACACCCTAGCCATCGATCGGGGTCATCCGACCCTGTCCGCCCAGGCCGACGGCTTGCACCCGGCGGTTCTGCAACTGATCGACATCACCGTTCGCGCAGCCCACGCCCATGGCAAATGGGTCGGTGTGTGCGGCGAACTGGCGGCCGACCCGTTGGCCGTGCCCGTTCTGGTGGGGCTGGGCGTGGATGAATTGAGTGTCGCGGCGCGCAGTGTGGGCGAAGTCAAAGCCTGCGTCCGTGATTTGAATGTGGCCGATGCCCGGCGACTGGCGCAGGCCGCGCTGGCGGTCGGCAGCGCGGCGCAAGTGCGTGCCCTCGTGGAGGGGCTGTAATGGCGAAAATTCTGACATTGACCATGAACCCGGCGCTGGACCTGACCGTCCAGCTGGGCCCGCTGCACGTCGGCCAGGTCAACCGCAGCGAAGCCATGCTCTGCCACGCGGCGGGCAAAGGCATCAACGTCGCTCAAGTGCTGGCCGATCTCGGGCATGAGCTGACCGTTGCGGGCTTTCTGGGCGTCGACAACCAGCAGCCGTTCGAAACGCTGTTCGCCAGGCGCGGGTTCGTCGATGAGTTCGTGCGGGTGCCGGGCGAAACCCGCAGCAACATCAAACTGGCCGAAAGCAGCGGCCGGATCACTGACCTGAACGGCCCAGGCCCGGTCGTGAGCGAGCAGGCGCAGCAGGCCCTGGCGACCCGCATCGAACAGATTGCCAGCGATTTCGACGTTGTCGTCGTGGCGGGCAGTCTGCCCCGTGGCGTCGATGCGCAGTGGCTCAAAAACCTGTTGCTGCGCCTCAATGCGCTGGGCCTGAAAGTCGCGCTGGACACCAGCGGCGAAGCGCTGCGCGCGGGGCTGGAGGCATCGCCCTGGATGATCAAACCCAACACTGAGGAGCTGGCCGACGCGCTCGATGCGCCGATCATCTCCATTGCGGCCCAGGCGCAGGCTGCCGCTGCGTTGCGTCAGCGCGGCATCGAACACGTGGTCATCTCTCAAGGCTCGGAAGGCGTGCACTGGTTCAGCGCTAACGTCGCGCTTCAGGCTTTGCCCCCCAAGGTCAGCGTGGCAAGCACGGTCGGCGCCGGGGATTCGCTGCTCGCCGGGATGGTTCACGGCCTGCTCAGCGCCCACAAGCCCGAGCAGACCTTGCGCACGGCGACGGCCATTGCGGCGATGGCGGTGACGCAGATCGGCTTCGGCATCAACGACACTGTTCAGCTCAAACGGCTGGAAAGCGGCGTCAGCGTACGCACCCTGACCGCATGACAAGAGAGGAAGTGTGATGAAGTTAGCCATCGTTACGGCCTGTCCGAACGGCAAGATCAGCAGCGTCCTCAGCGCGCGTCTGCTGGATGCGGCTGCGCAGCGTCAGGGTTGGGAAACCTGCGTGGAGATTCACGATCCGCGCCATCCGGAAAAGCAGTTGTCGGCCGCCGAAATCGACGGCGCTGACTGGATCCTGGTCGTCAACACCGGCCCGCTCGACCTCAACCGTTTCTCTGGCAAACGCCTGTACCAGGCCACGCCTTCGCGCGCGTTGCAGGACGTCGACGGGTTTCTGCGTTCCGCCGCTGAACTGGCCACCGTGCACACCGCCGTGGCAGCTGCGGTCTCAACCGGCACTGGCGCCGGCGCCCAGCCTCGGTTGGTGGCGGTGACGGCATGCCCGACTGGCGTGGCCCACACGTTCATGGCCGCTGAGGCAATCCAGCAGGCAGCGAAGCAGCTGGGTTACGTGCTGGATGTCGAAACCCAAGGCTCGGTGGGGGCGCGTAATCCACTCAGCGCGCAGGCCATCGCCGACGCCGACGTGGTGTTGCTGGCCGCCGACATTGAAGTGGCGACCGAGCGGTTCGCCGGCAAGCGCATCTATCGTTGCGGCACCGGCGTCGCGCTTAAGCAATCGCAAGCCACACTGAAAAAAGCCTTGGCCGAGGCCGAAGTCGAGTCGTCGCAATCAACAGGCCAGGCATCTTCGAAGAAGGAAAAGACCGGCGTCTACAAGCACTTGCTCACCGGTGTCTCGTTCATGCTGCCCATGGTGGTGGCAGGTGGTTTGCTGATCGCGTTGTCGTTCGTGTTCGGCATTCACGCCGCGGATGAGCCCGGCAGCCTCGCCGCCGCGCTGAAGCAGATCGGCGCCGGTGCGGCGTTTCAGTTGATGGTGCCTCTGCTGGCCGGGTATATCGCCTATTCCATCGCCGATCGACCAGGCCTTGCGCCCGGCATGATCGGTGGATTGCTGGCGAGCACGCTGGGCGCGGGTTTCATCGGCGGGATCGTGGCGGGGTTTCTCGCCGGCTACAGCGCCTGGGCGGTCAATCGCTATGCGAAGTTGCCGGCCAGCGTCGAGGCGCTCAAACCGATTCTGATCATCCCGTTGCTGGCGAGCCTGTTCACCGGGCTGGTGATGATTTACGTCGTCGGCCAGCCGGTGGCGGACATGCTCGAGGGCCTGACTCACTTCCTCGACACCATGGGCACTGCCAATGCCGTGCTGCTGGGGGTTCTGCTCGGTGCGATGATGTGCGCCGATCTGGGCGGGCCGATCAACAAAGCGTCGTATGCGTTCTCCGTGGGGCTGTTAGCGTCGAGCAGCGGCGCGCCGATGGCCGCGACCATGGCGGCCGGTATGGTGCCGCCGATCGGCATGGGCATTGCCGCGCTGCTGGCCCGGCGCAAGTTCGCACAGAGCGAGCGGGAAGCGGGCAAAGCGGCGTTCGTGCTCGGCCTGTGCTTCATCTCCGAGGGTGCGATTCCCTTTGCCGCCAAGGATCCGCTGCGCGTGATTCCCGCAAGCATCGCAGGAGGCGCGCTGACCGGGGCGCTGTCGATGTTCTTCGGTTGCAAGCTGATGGCGCCGCATGGCGGTCTGTTCGTCTTGCTGATCCCGAATGCCATCAACCATGCGCTCTTGTATTTGCTGGCGATCGTGGCCGGCAGCGTGGTGACCGGCGTTCTGTACGCGTTGCTCAAACGCCCGGAAGTCGTGGAGCTGGATGCGGTGCCCGCCGGGGCTTGATGCTCGAACGGAGCAAGACACCCGCGGCCAAGCGCGCTCCTGCAGAGGATCTTCCCGGCTGAAGCCGGTCCTACAGCGCTGCGAGCTTTTTCGTAGGACCGGCTTTAGCCGGGAATGCGTCGGGTGTTACGCGGTTGAACCAAACGGGAGCGTCAAAGGCAGTTGGCTCGGCCCTTCAGGTGACGTGCACGCTGTCACATTCCCCCAACATTGCATTGTTAGGTTCCTCTTTTGCCATTTGCTTAAGGGGGATAGAAATGACTCAGTTCGACCTGACCCGCCGCCGCATCATCCAGGCCGCTGGTGCCGGTCTGCTTTTACCGGGGCTGGCGCCTGCGGTGATCGCTTCGGTGAAAGACCGCCCGAAAATGACCGACGGCGTGCAGTCGGGTGATCTGCTCGGCGATCGCGCCATGGTCTGGAGCCGCAGCGATCGGCCGTCACGGATGGTGGTCGAGTGGGACACGCGCAGCATGTTCACCCAGCCGCGCCGCGCGGTTTCGCTGCTCGCCGACCAGCGCACCGACTTCACCGCCCGCGTCGAACTCACCGGCCTGCCCACCGATCAAGCCATTTTCTATCGCGTGTTCTTCGAAGACGCCCAGACCGGCGTTGCCAGCGAGCCCTGGTTCGGTCATCTGCGCAGCGTGCCGCAGACGCGTCGCGACATTCGTTTCGTCTGGAGCGGCGACACCGTCGGCCAAGGCTTCGGCATCAATCCGGACATCGGCGGGATGCGCATCTACGAAGCCATGCGCCTGCGCTTGCCGGACTTCTTCATCCACAGCGGCGACACCATTTACGCCGATGGGCCGGTGCCTGCCGAAGTGGTCACCGAAGGCGGCAGGATCTGGCGCAACATCACCACCGAAGAAAAGAGCAAGGTCGCCGAGACCCTCGATGAGTATCGCGGCGCCTACCGCTACAACCTGATGGATGAAAACCTGCGCCGCTTCAACGCCGAGGTGCCGCAGATCTGGCAGTGGGACGACCACGAAGTGAGCAACAACTGGTCGCCAAGCAAGCAGTTGGATGACCGGTACAAGGTCAAGGACATTCAGTTGCTGGCCTCGCGTGGTCGCCAGGCGTTTCTCGAGTACGCGCCGATGCGTTTGCAGAGTGCCGACAACGGGGGCCGCGTTTATCGCAAGCTCAGCTACGGGCCGATGCTCGACGTCTTCGTGCTCGACATGCGCAGCTATCGCGACGGCAACGATGCCAACCTGGCCGACAAGCCCGGGCCGACCACGGCCTTTTTGGGGCGTGAGCAACTCGACTGGCTCAAGCGTGAATTGCAGGGTTCCACGGCGCAGTGGAAGGTCATCGCCGCCGACATGCCGATCGGTCTCGGCGTGCCGGACGGTGAGATCAGCCCCGGCGTGATGCGTTGGGAAGCGATCGCCAACACCGACAACGGCGCGCCCAAAGGTCGCGAGCTGGAAGTCGCGGAGCTGCTCGGTTTCATGCGTCAGCAGAAAATCCGCGACACCGTCTGGCTGACCGCCGATGTGCACTACTGCGCCGCGCATCATTACCATCCGGACCAGGCCGTGTTCCAGGATTTCGATCCGTTCTGGGAGTTCGTCGCCGGGCCGCTCAACGCAGGAAGTTACGGGCCCAATCCGCTGGACAAGACTTTTGGTCCCGAACTGGTGTTCCAGAAAGCGCCGCCTGCGCAGAACACGTCGCCCTTTGCCGGATTCCAGTTTTTTGGCGAAGTGAACATCGACGGTCAGAGCGGCGAAATGACCGTGACCCTGCGGGATCTGGATGGCGTATCGGTGTTCGAGAAGAAGCTCGTGCCTGCGCAGGTTTGAGCCAGGCGCTGACTGAATGGGTGAGACCAGTTTGGAGTGAGCCAACGGTCTCTAACGCCGCCTGCGATCTACGGCCTTACACCCGACGCTTTCCCGGCTGAAGCCGGTCCTACGAAAAGTTTGCGGTCTGTAGGACCGGCTTTAGCCGGTAAGAGGCCGGTGCATGCCGGGGAGATGCGCCGGCCCGGCGTCAGTCTTCGCAAGCTTGCTCGCTCCCGCACGGATCGATGTGACGGCTCCCTTCTATGGTTGTACGATCACTTTGCAATTCTCGGTAACACTTAGCCGTTCCCTGGCCTATCATTAGCCACCTAACGACAGCTCAGGGTTTGGTGTGCATGCTGGCAATTTTTCTGGAAACCCTGAACATCACGGCACCGGTCTTCGCGATGCTGTTTCTGGGGGTGCTGCTCAAGCGGGTCGGATGGATCAACGACGGTTTCATCCATACCGCATCGGCGCTGGTGTTCAACTGCACGATGCCCGCGTTGTTGTTCCTGGGCATCATCCACGCGGACCTTCATTCAGCGCTGCAGCCGGGCGTGCTGATCTATTTCATCGTGGCAACGCTCGCAGGCTTTGCGCTGGTCTGGGGCTGGGCGATTTATCGGGTGCCGTTCGTCGAGCGCGGGACTTACACACAAGGGGCCTTTCGCGGTAACAACGGCGTCATCGGCCTGGCGCTTGCCGCCAGCATGTATGGCGATTACGGCATCTCCCTCGGGGCGATCCTCGCCGCGCTGGTCATTCTCTTCTACAACACGCTGTCGACAGTGGTGCTGGCGGTCTACAGCCCGGTGATCAAGTCCGACCCGTGGAGTATCACCAAAAGTGTGATGGCGAACCCGCTGATCATCAGCATCGTCGCCGCCACGCCGTTCGCGTATTTTCAGATTCCGCTGCCCAAATGGCTCGACACCTCCGGCAGCTATCTGGCTCAGATGACATTGCCGCTGGCGCTGATGTGCATTGGCGGCACCCTGTCCCTCAAGTCGCTGCGGGAAAGTGGCGGGCTGGCGATCAGCGCCAGCATGATGAAAATGGTCTGGTTGCCGTTGGTGTGTACGCTGGGGGCATGGCTGCTTGGCTTCCGGCAAGCCGAACTCGGTATTCTGTTTCTGTATTTCGGCGCGCCGACAGCGTCATCCAGCTTCGTAATGGTGCGCGCTGCCAACGGCAACCACGAGCTGGCGGCGTCGATCATCGTCATCACCACGCTGGCCGCCGCCGTGACGACCAACATCGGCATCTTCATCCTGCAATGGGGCGGCTGGATCTAGCGACTATCGCCGTCACGGTGAGAAGTGGGCTTGGGCGCATGCGCGATGTCACACGCCATGACGTTGTTTGATGCACTGTCGGTGAGCGCACAGCGCACTCGCGCTCCTGCTACGCCACCGACCCGTTCCTCAATGCTGCCGACGCCAAGCCCTGAACGTGCTGATCAGCACACCTAATCCCAGCACCGGCAGCGCGTAGTGCACCATCAGCCGCTCAAGGCGTTCGGCCAGTGGCATACCGGTCGCGAACGAAACGATGTGCAGGCCGTAAACCGCATACAGACCCAGCAGCAACAGCCCTTCCAGCCGGGTGATCCGGTATCCCGAATAAAACAGCGGCAGGCACAGGAAGGCGACGCCGAGCATCACCGGCAGGTCGAAATCCAGCGCGTTGGGCGAGATCGACAGAGGGCCGGACGAAATCAGCGCCGTCACCCCGAGCACGCCCAGCAGGTTGAACAGGTTGCTGCCGATGATATTGCCCACCGCGATGTCGCGCTCGCCGCGCAAGGCTGCGATCAACGAGGTCATCAGCGCTGGTAGAGATGTCGCCACCGCAATGACGGTCAGGCCGATGACGCGCTCGGACAGGCCAAGATCCTCCGCCACCACCACGGCGGCGCCGACCAGCAGGTGGCTGCCCAGAATCAGCAACGCCAGACCGCCGGACATCAGGGCCAGGCGGCCGATGATCGGCCAGATCCGCCGGCGCGGCGCCGTGTCGGTGGCGGCGACATGACGTACGCCGTGGGCGAACTGGCGCAGCACAATAAACAGATAGCCCGCCATGCCCAGCAACAGCAGCACGCCATCCAGCGCGCTCAGCACGCCATTCCACGCCAGTGCTGCGACCATTGCAGTGGCGGCAATCATCAGCGGCAGGTCGACGCGCACCAGTTGCCGCGCCACGCGCAGTGGAATAATCAGCGCCGATAAACCCAGCGTCACCAGCACATTGAAGATGTTGCTGCCGATCACACTGCCCACGGCAATATCGGTGCTGTCGGTGAGCGCGGCCTGCAAACCGACGGCCATCTGCGGCGCGCTGCTGCCCAGCGCAATGACGGTCAGGCCAAGAAACAGCGGACGGGTTTTCAGCAGGGCAGCCAGCACCACGGCTGCCCGCACGGACAGCTCGGCGCCGACGATCATCAGCAGAAGGCCACAGGCCAGCTCGATCAGCGTGGGCAGTGGCAGGTTGGAGAGGGCGAGAATTCAGGGCACCTGTCAGTCGTCGAGGGCTTGTACCCGCACTTGGGCGGTTCCGCTGCGCAGCATACCCAATTGTTCGGCGGCTGCACGCGATACATCGATCAGCCGCCCGCGCGTGTGCGGACCGCGATCATTGATGCGGACGACAACCTTGCGGTCATTGTCCAGATTGGTGACCTGCACGCGCGTACCGAACGGCAGCTGGCGATGGGCGGCGGTCAGGGAGTTCTGGTCGAAGCGTTCACCGCTGGCGGTGCGCTTGCCCTGGTGGCGCGAGCCGTAATAAGAAGCGCCGCCGGTGGCGTTGTAGCCGTGTGGATCGATGATGCTTTCACTGGCGCAACCGGCCAGCATGGAGAGCAGGGCGCATGTGCTGAGTAGCCGCCACATGGGTACAGTCCTTGATCGTTCCCATGCTCCGCGTGGGAATGCCGCGCGTGACGCTCCGCGTCACAAAAACGGACGCAGAGCGTCCGAGGATGTGTTCCCACGCGGAGCATGGGAACAATCGAGGAGTTTGGCCGGTCCCGACCAAGGAAGTTCCGGATCGGGTTGGTATGCGTCAACCTTCCAGCTTGCGCTTCAACAGCTCGTTGACCTGCCCAGGGTTGGCCTTGCCTTTGGAGGCCTTCATCGCCTGGCCGACGAAGAAGCCGAACATCTTGCCGCGCTTGGCCTCGTCGGCGGCGCGGTACTGTTCGACCTGCTCGGCGTTGGCGGCCAGCATGTCGTCAAGGATCGACTCGATGGCGCCGCTGTCGGTGACTTGCTTGAGGCCGCGTTTCTCGATGATCTCGTCCGCGCTGCCTTCGCCGTTTGCCATCGCCTCGAAGACCATCTTGGCGATCTTGCCGGAGATGGTGTTGTCAGTGATGCGCTGCAGCATGCCGCCCAATTGCTCGGCGCTGACCGGCGATTCGTCGATTTCCACGCCTTGTTTGTTCAGCAGCGAACCCAGCTCGACCATGACCCAGTTGGCCGCCAGTTTGGCGTCGCCTGCTATGCCGACCACTTTCTCGAAGTAGTCCGCCTGCTCGCGGCTGGAAGCCAGCACGCTGGCGTCGTACAGCGACAGACCGAACTGGGACTGGAAGCGCTCGCGCTTCTGCGGCGGAAGCTCCGGCAGGCTGGCGCGGGTCTGCTCCAGGAATGCATCTTCGATGATCACCGGCAACAGGTCAGGGTCCGGGAAGTAACGGTAGTCGTTGGCTTCTTCCTTGCTGCGCATGGCGCGGGTTTCGTTGGTGTTCGGGTCGTACAGGCGGGTTTGCTGAATGACCTTGCCACCGTCTTCGATCAGGTCGATCTGACGCTGGATTTCGCTGTTGATCGCCTTCTCGATGAAGCGGAACGAGTTGACGTTCTTGATCTCGCAGCGGGTGCCGAACTCGACCTGGCCTTTCGGGCGGACCGAGACGTTGCAGTCGCAGCGCAGCGAACCTTCGGCCATGTTGCCGTCGCAGATGCCCAGATAGCGCACCAGCGCGTGCATGGCCTTGACGTAGGCGACCGCTTCCTTGGCCGAACGCATGTCCGGTTCGGAAACGATCTCCAGCAGCGGCGTGCCGGCGCGGTTCAGGTCGATACCGGTCATGCCGCTGTAGTCTTCGTGCAGGCTCTTGCCGGCGTCTTCCTCAAGGTGGGCGCGAGTCACGCCGATGCGCTTGATGGTGCCGTCTTCAAGGGTGATGTCCAGGTGACCCTTGCCGACGATCGGCAATTCCATCTGGCTGATCTGATAGCCCTTCGGCAAGTCCGGATAAAAGTAGTTCTTGCGGGCAAACACGTTGTGCTGGCCGATTTCGGCATCGATGGCCAGGCCGAACTTGACCGCCATCTGCACGGCTTCCTTGTTCAGCACCGGCAGCGTGCCCGGCATGCCCAGGTCGACAAGGCTGGCCTGAGTATTGGGCTCGGAGCCGAACGTGGTTGCGCTACCGGAGAAAATCTTCGATTGGGTGGTGAGCTGGGTATGAATCTCCAGCCCGATGACGACTTCCCATTGCATGTGTTTTCTCCTTAGAAGCCTGCAGGTGAACGCAGATGCCAGTCAGTGACTTGCTGGTATTGATGAGCGACGTTCAGCAGGCGGCCTTCCTGGAAGTACGGCGCCAGCAATTGCACACCCACCGGCAGACCGTCGGCAAAACCGGCGGGCATCGACAGGCCAGGCAGACCGGCCAGGTTGGCAGTGATGGTGTAGAAGTCTTCCAGGTATTCAGCGATCGGGTCGGCATTCTTGGCGCCGATCTTCCAGGCCGGGTTCGGCGTGGTCGGGCCCAGAATAACGTCGACGTCTTTGAATGCGTTCATGAAGTCGTTTTTGATCAGGCGACGGATCTTCTGCGCCTGCAGGTAGTACGCGTCGTAGTAACCGGCGGACAGCGCGTAAGCACCCACCATGATCCGGCGCTGCACTTCAGGCCCGAAGCCTTCGCCGCGGGAGCGTTTGTACAGGTCGGTCAGGTCTTTCGGGTCTTCGCAGCGATAGCCGAAGCGCACGCCGTCGAAACGCGAGAGGTTGGAAGAGGCTTCCGCTGGCGCGATCACGTAGTAAGCAGGAATCGCGTGCTGCAGGTTCGGCAGGCTGACTTCCTTGACCACGGCGCCGAGCTTTTTCAGCTCCTCAACGCTGGCCATCACCAGATCGGCGATGCGCGAATCCAGACCGGCGCTGAAATATTCTTTCGGCACGCCGATGCGCAGGCCCTGCAGCGAGCCATTCAGGCCGGCGCTGTAATCAGGCACCGGCTCATCGATGCTGGTGGAATCATTCACGTCGAAGCCGGCCATGCCCTGCAGCAGCAGCGCGCAGTCTTCGGCAGTTCGCGCCATCGGACCTGCCTGATCCAGGCTCGACGCATAAGCGATCATGCCCCAGCGCGAGACGCGGCCATACGTCGGTTTCAGGCCGGTGAGGTTGGTCAGCGCGGCGGGCTGGCGAATCGAGCCGCCAGTGTCGGTGCCGGTCGCGGCAGGCAACAGGCGAGCAGCAACGGCCGCGGCCGAACCGCCGGACGAGCCGCCCGGTACGTGTTCGAGGTTCCACGGGTTTTTCACCGCGCCGTAGTGGCTGGACTCGTTGGCCGAACCCATGGCGAACTCGTCCATGTTGGTCTTGCCCAGCGTCACGGTGCCAGCAGCGGCGAGCCTGGCGACGACTGTAGCGTCATACGGCGCCTTGAAGTTGTCGAGCATTCTGGACGCGCAGCTGGTGCGGATGCCCTTGGTGCAGAACAGATCCTTGTGCGCCAGCGGAGCACCCAGCAATGCGCCGGTCTCACCTGCGGCACGACGGGCGTCTGCGGCCTGGGCCTGCGTGATGGCCAGGTCTTCGGTGACAGTAATGAAGCTGTTGACCTTGGGGTCCTGCTCAGCGATGCGCTGCAGCAGGCTGCGGGTCAGTTCTTCGGAGGAAAACTTTTTATCGGCGAGTCCGCGAGCGATCTCTGCCAGAGTCATTTGATGCATTGCAGGCTCATTCCCTTAGTCGATGACTTTCGGAACCAGATAAAGGCCGTCTTGGACCGCTGGTGCGATGGCTTGATAGGAATCGCGGTGATTGGCTTCGCTGACCGCGTCTTCACGCAGGCGTTGCGACGCTTCAAGCGGGTGCGCAAGGGGTTCGATACCGGTAGTGTCGACTGCTTGCATCTGGTCGACCAGCCCGAGAATGCTGTTCAGTGCTTCGGTAGTACGCGGGATATCGGCGTCATTAAGGCCCAGTCGGGCCAGATGAGCGATTTTTTCCACGTCGGAGCGATCAAGCGCCATGGGGTTCTCCAGTGGAATGCGCACGGAATGAGCCGTACGTCAGATTGCGGAACACTACGCTCTTCAGACGGTCATAAGGCCGCGATCTTCGAGGGTAGCGCTCGGAAAAACAGCCAATTTAGCATATTGGCTCCTTGCCCAAAATCCCTGTCGTTGTTAGAGTTTGCCGCACTTTTTTACCCACGCGTTCCCTAGGGTCCCTTTCCCATGTTCAAGAAACTGCGTGGCATGTTTTCCAGCGATCTTTCCATCGACCTGGGCACTGCCAACACCCTTATTTACGTGCGTGAGCGCGGTATCGTCCTGAACGAGCCATCGGTTGTGGCCATTCGGACCCACGGAAATCAGAAGAGCGTTGTTGCTGTCGGGATGGAAGCCAAGCGTATGCTGGGCCGTACCCCGGGCAACATCGCTGCCATTCGTCCGATGAAAGACGGCGTGATCGCCGATTTCAGCGTGTGCGAAAAAATGCTTCAGTACTTCATCAACAAAGTGCACGAAAACAGCTTCCTGCAACCCAGCCCTCGCGTGTTGATCTGCGTTCCGTGCAAATCCACCCAGGTCGAGCGCCGCGCCATTCGTGAATCCGCTCTGGGTGCCGGCGCACGTGAAGTATTCCTGATCGAAGAGCCTATGGCCGCCGCTATCGGTGCCGGTCTGCCGGTTGAAGAAGCCCGCGGCTCGATGGTCGTGGACATCGGTGGTGGTACCACTGAAATTGCCCTGATCTCGCTCAACGGCGTGGTGTACGCCGAATCCGTACGTGTCGGCGGCGACCGTTTCGACGAAGCGATCATCACTTACGTGCGTCGCAACTACGGCAGCCTCATCGGCGAATCCACCGCTGAGCGCATCAAGCAGGAAATCGGTACGGCCTATCCGGGCGGCGAAGTGCGTGAAGTCGACGTTCGTGGCCGTAACCTGGCCGAAGGCGTGCCACGTGCCTTCACCCTGAATTCCAACGAAGTGCTGGAAGCGTTGCAGGAATCTCTTGCGACCATCGTTCAGGCCGTCAAGAGCGCGCTGGAGCAGTCGCCCCCTGAACTGGCTTCCGACATCGCCGAGCGCGGTCTGGTGCTGACCGGCGGTGGCGCGTTGCTGCGCGATCTGGACAAGCTGCTGGCTCAGGAAACCGGTCTGCCGGTCATCGTTGCCGAAGACCCGCTGACCTGCGTTGCGCGCGGCGGTGGCCGTGCGCTGGAAATGATGGACAAGCACACCATGGACCTGCTCTCCAGCGAATAACTCGCCGGAAACGCTACCATGATGAGCGTAACGGGCGGCACTTAACGGTGCTGCCTGTTCGTGTCTGACCTGTTGACGTCCTGCTGTTGTATTGAAAGCGCGATGCTGCAAGTCTGACACCCTGTACTTCCATCAATCCGCACCAGGCCGGTTTCATGTCGCATGAATAAGCACAGCCAAACACAAGCATCCCTGGAAGGAGCGGCCTATTAAACCGCTTTTCTCAAAGGGCCCGTCGCTGGGCGTTCGCCTGTTGGTGCTGGTCGTCCTGTCCGTGGCCGTCATGGTCGTGGATGCACGTTTCACGCTGCTCAAGCCTGTTCGCAGTCAGATGTCGCTGGTGCTGATGCAGTCCTACTGGATCGCCGATCTGCCGGAGCGTTTGTATCAGGGTGTTGCCAGCCAGTTCGGCAGTCGCACCGAGCTTGCCGCCGAAAACGAAAAACTCAAGACCGAGAACCTGCTGTTGCAAGGCCGCCTGCAGAAACTGGCGGCCCTGACCGAACAGAACGTGCGTCTGCGCGAGTTGCTGAACTCTTCCGCACTGGTCAACGAAAAAGTGGAAGTGGCCGAGCTGATCGGCATGGATCCCAATCCCTTCACCCACCGCATCATCATCAACAAAGGTGAGCGCGACGGCGTTGTGCTGGGCCAGCCGGTGCTCGATGCGCGCGGGCTGATGGGGCAGGTTGTCGAGTTGATGCCGTATACCTCGCGCGTTCTGCTGCTGACCGACACCACCCACAGTATCCCGGTGCAGGTCAATCGCAACGGCCTGCGCGCCATCGCCAGCGGGACCGGCAATCCGGAGCGGCTGGAACTGCGCCATGTGGCCGACACCGCGGACATCAAGGAGGGCGACCTGCTCGTCAGCTCCGGTCTGGGGCAGCGCTTCCCGGCAGGCTACCCGGTGGCAACGGTCAAGGAAGTGATTCACGACTCCGGTCAGCCGTTCGCCATCGTTCGCGCAGTGCCGACAGCAGCGTTGAATCGCAGCCGTTATCTGTTGCTGGTGTTTTCCGATGGGCGCTCGCCGGAAGAGCGCGCCGCCGACGCCGCCCAACAGCAGGAAACGCTGGACCGCCAATCCGCCGATCCGTCGGCCGTGCCGTCGGCGACGGTGCCGGGTGCCGCGCCTGCCGCCACGCCGAACAAGCCAGTGGTTCCGGCCACCGTGCCCAAGCCCGCCGCTGCGGGGCACGGCACTTCGGCTGCGCCCGCCAGTGCGACCACGCCGGCTGCGGCGCCCGCCACGGCCCCAGCGGCGACGTCCGCCAAGCCGCCGGCCAGCAAACCGCCTGCAAAACCTGCGACCAAGCCTGCGGCGCCTAAACCGGCCGCGCCCGCCGCTGCGCCTGCAGCGCCCCGCGAGAGGGAAGAATAATGGCTCGTCACGCTCCGGCCCGAAACGGCTGGGTAGTCTGGCTGACCTTCGTCATCGGCCTGCTGCTCAGCGTTTCGCCGCTGCCGCAATTCATGGAAATCTTCCGCCCGCTGTGGCTCGCGCTGCTGTTGGCGTTCTGGGCCCTCGCGCTGCCGCACAAGATCGGCATGGTGACCGCCTGGATGCTGGGTCTGGCCGAGGACGTGCTGTACGGAACGCTGCTTGGGCAGAATGCACTGATTCTCACGCTGATCACGTTTTTGGTCTTGTCGCTGCAACAACGGTTGCGCATGTTCCCGATGTGGCAGCAATGCTTGGTGATTCTGGTGATTTTCGGCCTCGCGCAACTGGTTCAACTGTGGCTGAGCGCGCTGACCGGTAACCGTCAGCCGACGCTTGCGCTGGTTCTGCCGGCGTTGGTCAGCGCATTGCTGTGGCCGTGGGTCAGCTACGGCCTGCGCGGGCTACGCTTGCGTCTGAAGATCAACTGAAACAGCAGCTTGCGCGCAGGCCCCTGCGGGGGCGATGTCTCAAAGCAAGCGTCACCTGTTTTCACGCAACGCCTAAGCTGAAGATCACTGACACGGAGACGTCCCATGCCCCAACTTCTTCTCGCTTCTGGCTCCCCGCGTCGTCGTGAGTTGCTGACGCAAATCGGCGTGCCGTTCACGACCCTCGGCACCGACATCGACGAAACCCCGCTCAAAGACGAAACCCCTGCCGCCTACGTCGAGCGCCTTGCTCGCGGCAAGGCCGATGCCGGTCTGTTGCAGCTCGCCAACGATCCTGCTTACCCGACGGCTTGCGTCCTCGGGGCCGACACCGCCGTGGTGCTCGATGGTCGGATTCTCGGCAAGCCTGCGGACGAGACCGAGGCGCTGGCCATGCTCGCGGCACTTTCCAATCGCGAACACGATGTCCTGACTGCCGTCGCCGTGGTGGACGAGCAGCATTGCGAAACCCGCGTGGTCAGCAGCCGCGTGCGGTTTCGCCCGATTTCCGAGCAGGAAGCCCGGGCATACTGGGCCAGCGGCGAACCGTGCGACAAGGCCGGCAGTTATGGCATCCAGGGGCTGGGCGCAGTGTTCGTCGAGAACCTCAGTGGCAGTTATTCGGCAGTGGTGGGCCTTCCTTTGTGCGAAACCGCAGAAATGCTTCAACGTTTCGGCATACCCTGTTGGCAATGTCTGGAAGGTGACACGCCATGAGTGAAGAGATTCTGATCAACATCACGCCGATGGAATCGCGCGTGGCTGTCGTTGAAAACGGGGTGTTGCAAGAGGTTCACGTCGAACGGACCCAGCGTCGCGGTATCGTCGGCAACATCTACAAAGGCAAGGTCGTGCGCGTGCTGCCTGGCATGCAGGCAGCATTCATCGACATCGGTCTGGACCGCGCTGCGTTCATTCATGCATCTGAAATCTCCATGCGGGAAGGTCCCGCCGTCGAAACCATCAGTTCGCTTGTGCATGAAGGTCAGAGCCTGGTGGTGCAGGTCACCAAAGACCCGATCGGCAGCAAGGGCGCGCGGCTGACGACCCAATTGTCGATTCCGTCCCGCTATCTGGTGTACATGCCTCGCACAGCCCACGTCGGCATTTCCCTGAAGATTGAAGACGAAACCGAGCGCGAACGTCTCAAGCAGGTGGTCAGCGACTGCGTGGCCAAAGAAGGCATCAAAGAGAAGGGCGGGTTCATCCTGCGCACGGCAGCAGAAGGCGCCGGCGCTGACGAAATCATGATGGACATCCGCTATCTGCGTCGCCTGTGGGACCAGATCGGCGAACAGATCAAGACCATCAGCCCCGCCAGCGTGATCTACGAAGACCTGGGCCTTGCGCTGCGCACGCTACGTGACCTGGTCAGCCCCAAGATCGAAAAGATCCGCATCGATTCCCGCGAAACCTTCCAGAAGACCACCCAGTTCGTCGATGAGCTGATGCCCGAAATCGCCGATCGCCTGGAGCACTATCCTGGCGAGCGGCCGATCTTTGATCTGTACGGTGTCGAAGACGAAATCCAAAAGGCCCTGGAGCGCAAAGTGCCGCTCAAGTCCGGCGGTTATCTGGTGATCGATCCGGCCGAGGCCATGACCACCATCGACGTCAACACCGGCGCCTTCGTGGGGCATCGCAATCTCGAAGAAACCATCTTCAAGACCAATCTGGAAGCCGCCACCGCCATTGCCCGCCAGCTGCGCCTGCGTAATCTGGGCGGGATCATCATCATCGATTTCATCGACATGGAAGATGGCGAGCATCAACGGCAGGTCCTGCGCACGCTTGAAAAACAGCTCGAGCGCGATCATGCCAAGACCAACATCATCGGCATCACCGAGCTTGGACTGGTGCAGATGACCCGCAAGCGCACCCGCGAAAGTCTTGAACAGGTGCTCTGTGAGCCGTGTGTCAGTTGCCAGGGACGGGGCAAGCTGAAAACCCCGGAAACCATCTGCTACGAGATATTCCGTGAGATTCTGCGTGAAGCGCGGGCCTATCAGGCGCTGGGTTATCGAGTGCTGGCCAACCAGAAAGTGGTCGATCGTCTGCTCGACGAAGAGTCTGGCAATGTAGCCGAACTGGAGGTGTTCATCGGCAGGACCATTCGTTTTCAGGTCGAGACCATGTATTCCCAGGAACAATACGACGTTGTGCTGCTCTGATTCTGCGCAAAATATGGCGTGAAGCCCCGCGCAGACGCGTGCGGGGCGGTCAATATGAGAACCTGGCCAGAGAGGCCGACGGCATGGATGCCCTTCAAAGAGAATCTTGCGTGGCAAATGAGCACCTTCCGGACATCACAACATCTGCACCGTTGAGCCAGACGCCACGTGTAAGCTCGCTGTGCGGAGGCACGGCGGCATGGAGCGTCTGACCCGGTTTTTCGCGGTGCTGACCCGCTGGGGACTGAGCCTGTGCGCCCTGGTGGTCGTGCTGATCGCGTTGTACGTCAGCGTCGGCCGCGAGCTGGTGCCGATGGTGGCCGAATACCGCGCCGACGTCGAAACAAAGGCGCAGGCCGCGTTGGGCATGCCGATCAGCGTCGGACGCCTGGAGGGCAGCTGGAGCGGATTTGCGCCGGTGTTCGTCGCGCGCGACGTGATGATCGGGCAGGGCGCCAGCGCTGTACGTCTGGATCAAGTGCGCGCAGTGCCTGATCTGTGGGCAAGCATCACCGCGCGCGAAGTGCGCCTGGCGCGCCTCGAACTCGACGGTCTGCAACTGGGCCTCAAGGAAGACAAGGACGGACACTGGGCGTTGCAGGGCCTGCCGGTGCAGGGTGACAAGCCGTTCGATCCGGAACAGGTGCTGACCCAGATGCAGATGATCGCTCAGCTGTCGTTGTTCGACAGCCAGATCACGCTGCAACCCTACGACCAATCCCCGTTGACCCTCACTTATGTCAGCCTGAGCCTCAAGACCGGCAGTCTGCATCAGAGGCTGGACGCGCGCATGACCTTGCCTGACGGCCAGCCGCTGTCCCTGAACGTGCGGTCAAAAGTGCGCGCAGATGAATGGCGCGATGGCGAAGCCGAGGCGTATCTGAGCCTGCCTCAGAGTGACTGGTCGCACTGGCTGCCGAAAAGCCTGACCCGAGACTGGAAGATCAACACGCTCAAGGCCGGCGGCGAGTTCTGGATGACGTGGGGCAAGGGCACGCTGCAGACCGCCGTCGCGCGGTTGAACGCCCCCCGGTTCAAGGGCGCTTTCGCGGATCGCAAGTCTTCGACCATCGACAATCTGGCGCTCAATGCCTGGTTCCAGCGCGATGACAAGGGTTTCAATATCGCGGTGAATTCGCTGGCGATGGACCTGGACAGCAAGCGCTGGGAAAGCCGCCTGCAGCTTCAACAGACCGCCGCCACCGCCGACAGTCAGGAGCTGTGGCACGTGCAGGCGGACCGCGTCGACCTGACACCGATCACGCCATTGCTCGATTCGCTGGCGCCGCTGCCCGACAAACTGATGGTGGCGCTCGACCATCTTCGCTTCACCGGCGGCGTGCGTAACCTGCTGCTCGACTATCGCCCGCAGGCGGAAGGGCCGAAGCGGGTGAGCTTCGCCGCGAACCTGGACAAGCTGGGTTTCGACGCTTATCACGGGGCGCCAGCGGCAGGAAATGTCAGCGGCGCGATCAGCGGTGATCTCGGTCAGGGCGAACTGAGGCTCAACACCGATGACTTCATGCTGCACCTGGACCCGATCTTCAAGAACGAATGGAAGTACCGCCACGCCGAGGCGCGCCTGACCTATGCGCTCGACGATCAGGGTTTCACCTTGATCGCCCCGTACATCAAAGTGCTTGGCGATGAAGGAAAGATCGCGAGCGATTTTCTGATCCGGCTGCACTTCAACCACGATCAGGAAGACTACATGGACCTGCGCGTGGGCATGGTCGACGGCGATGGCAAATACACTTCCAAATACCTGCCGGCGATGCTCAATCCGGGCGTCGATCAATGGCTGCGCACGGCAGTCCTGAGCGGCGACGTCAAAGAAGGTTTTTTCCAGTATCAGGGCTCGATCAATCATGACGCGGCCGATGTCGCGCGCGTGATCACGCTGTTCTTCAAGGTGCGGAATGCCAACCTGGCGTTCCAGCCCGGCTGGCCGCAGCTGACGGGCGTGGACGGCAATGTCTTCGTTGAAAACAGCGGCGTGCGCATCCGTGCCAGCAAAGGGCAATTGCTTGGCACGCAGGTGCGCAACGTGGCCGTGGATGTCCCGCATGTACCCGCCGGACAGACCAGCCATCTGTTGGTCAATGGTGATTTCGACGGCAGCTTGCAGGATGGCATGAAGATCCTGCAGGAGGCGCCGATCGGCACCGGGCAGACCTTCGCGGGATGGCAGGCCGAAGGGCCGCTGCAAGGCCACATCAATCTGGATGTCCCGCTGGTCAAGGGGCAAGAGCCCAAGGTGGCCGTGGACTTCACCACTGACAGCGCTCGTCTGAAACTGGCTGATCCGGTGCTGGAGCTGACGCAGCTCAAAGGCAATTTCCGTTTCGACTACGCCAAGGGGCTCAGCGGCAAGAACATCAAGGCGGTGGCGTTCGACAAACCGGTGAACGCCGAGATTTTCGCCGAAGGGAAACCGGGTGCGCCGGTGACGCGGATCACCGCGAGCAGCCAGATCGCAACCAAACGTCTGACCGACTGGCTGGGCGTCACTCAGCCGTTACCGGTCTCGGGCGAGCTGCCGTATCAACTGCAAGTGGTGCTCAACGGCGCTGACAGCCAGTTGCTGATCGATTCCAACTTGAAGGGCCTCACGGTCGACCTGCCGGCGCCCTTCGGAAAAACCGCCGATGACACCCGCGACACGGACCTGCGCATGAACCTGCAAGGCCCTGAACGGCGAATCAGCGTGGGCTACGGTAATCTGGCAAATCTGGCTTACGCTGCGCCTGCGGGCAAGCTGGCCGATGGCCGTGGCGAACTGTTCCTCGGTGAAGGCGGCGCCATCGTTCCGGACAGCAAAGGGCTGAGAGTTCGTGGCTCACTGTCGGAACTGGACATCGCCCCGTGGCAGGCCATGGCCGAGCGCTACGCAGGCAACGATCCCGGCGGCAGCGCCAAGCAACTGCTCAGTGGCCTCGATCTGCAGATCGGCAAGCTGACGGCGATGGGCACGACCCTCGATCAGGCCAATGTGCAGCTCAAGCGCAGCGACACCAGTTGGGGGCTGTCGCTGGACAGCACGAAGATCAAAGGCACCGCGACCTTGCCCGACAGCAAAGCCACGCCGATCGACATCAATCTGCTCTACGTGCGCCTGCCAGCGCCGGATCCCAATGCGGCCGTGGTCGAGAACGCGCCGGATCCGCTGGCCGATGTCGACCCGCGCAAGATTCCGGCGATGAACATCAAGGTCACGCAGTTGTTTCAGGGCGACCAACTGGTCGGCGCGTGGTCGCTCAAAGTGCGTTCTACGCCAACGGGCATTCAACTCAATGATATGAATCTGGGCCTCAAAGGCATGGCCTTGTCGGGCAACGGCGGCTGGGAAGGCGCGCCCGGCAGCACCGGCAGCTGGTTCAAAGGCCAGGTGACCGGCAAGAATCTGGCTGATGTGCTCAAGGCGTGGGGTTTCGCGCCCACTGTCACCAGCCAGGAATTCGAGATGAATGCCGATGGCCGCTGGCCGGGTTCGCCTGCCTGGGTTGGCCTGAAACGTTATTCCGGCAGCCTCGACGCCACGCTCAAGAACGGTCAGTTCGTCGAGGTGGAAGGCGGCGCCCAGGCGCTGCGGGTGTTCGGCCTGCTCAATTTCAACTCCATCGGTCGCCGCTTGCGCCTCGATTTCTCCGATCTGCTCGGTAAGGGCCTGGGTTACGACCGGGTGAAAGGTTTGCTGGTGGCCAGCAACGGGGTGTACGTCACGCGTGACCCGATCACGTTGATCGGGCCATCGAGCAATCTGGAGCTCAACGGTACGCTGGACATGGTTCGGGACCGGGTCGATGCCAAGCTGCTGGTGACGCTGCCGGTGACCAACAACCTGCCGATTGCCGCATTGATTGTCGGTGCGCCGGCCATTGGTGGCGCGCTGTTTCTGGTCGACAAGCTGCTGGGCGATCGCGTCGCCCGCTTCGCCAGCGTGCAATACAAGGTCGAAGGGCCGTGGAAAGAGCCTAAAATCACGTTCGATAAGCCGTTCGAGAAACCGAAGTAATCACAGTGCAGTGGTAGAGCGCACGGCGCTGTCCCGGATACAAAGCCGCTCTTGGCAGTAGGATCGGCTTGAGCCGGGAAGGGGTAGGGCGAGCTCATCGACTTTGCTTGGAGTACAGTGCAGTTCTATCGATCAAGGAGCGTCTATGTCCTTCGCGGTGATTCAGATGGTCAGCCAGAGCGATGTCGAGGGCAATCTGGCTCAGGCTCGCGGGCTGTTGGAACGCGCAGCGGCGTCCGGCGCGAAGCTGGCGGTGCTGCCGGAAAACTTCGCCGCCATGGGGCGGCGCGATATTGCAGCCATTGGCCGTGCCGAGGCTTTGGGCGAAGGTCCGATCCTGCCATGGTTGAAACGGGCCGCTCGCGACCTCAAGTTATGGATTGTCGCCGGGACACTGCCGCTGCCGCCCGAAGGTCAGCCTGACGGCAAGGTGACGGCGTGTTCGCTGTTGGTGGATGACCGGGGTGAACAGGTGGCGCGCTACGACAAGCTGCACTTGTTCGACGTGGACGTGGCCGATGCTCGCGGGCGTTATCGCGAATCCGACGACTACGCCCACGGCAGCCACGTGGTGGTGGCCGATACACCGGTTGGCAAATTGGGCCTGACGGTCTGTTACGACCTGCGTTTCCCGGAGCTGTACACCGCGCTGCGCGAAGCAGGGGCTGAATTGATTACCGCGCCATCGGCCTTCACGGCCGTCACTGGCGCGGCGCATTGGGAGATTCTGTTGCGCGCGCGAGCCATCGAGACTCAGTGCTACCTGCTGGCGGCGGCGCAAGGCGGGGTTCATCCCGGACCCAGGGAAACATTTGGACACGCGGCGATCATAGATCCATGGGGCCGCGTGCTGGCCGAGCAGGCAAAGGGTGAAGCCGTGCTGCTGGCCGAACGAGACATTCAAGAGCAGGCGTCCATCAGGGCGCGAATGCCGGTAGCGAATCACCGGCGATTTTTTTCGCAGGACGCCTTGCGGCCTGCCAACACCCCGGAGTGAATATGAGCGACTTGTCCTCAGTCAGCGAACACCTTCTGGCGCCAGGCGGCCTGAGCATCGACAGCCTGCAATCAGTGCTGGGAGAGCTTGCCGGTCCAGGGATCGACGCGGCCGACCTGTATTTCCAGGGCCAGATTTCCGAGTCGTGGGCTCTGGAGGATGGCATCGTCAAGGAAGGCAGCTTCAACCTCGACCAGGGTGTGGGCGTGCGTGCGCAATCGGGTGAAAAAACCGGTTTCGCCTACAGCAACGCCATCACACCGGACGCGCTGAGCCAGGCGGCCCGTGCTGCCCGCTCGATTTCCCGCGCCGGGCAGAATGGCCGGGTTCAGGCGTTCACCTCTCAAGATGTCGCCCAGCTGTACGCGCCGGATAACCCGCTGGAAGTGATGACGCGGGCCGAAAAGGTCGAGTTGCTCAAGCGTGTGGACATCGCGACCCGGGCCCTCGACCCGCGCATCCAGCAGGTGTCGGTCAGCATGGCCGGCGTCTGGGAACGCATCCTCGTGGCCTCGACCGATGGCAGCCTGGCCGCGGACGTCCGCCCGCTGGTGCGTTTCAACGTCAGCGTGATCGTCGAGCAGAACGGCCGTCGCGAACGTGGTGGCCACGGCGGCGGCGGGCGTACCGATTACCGCTATTTCCTCAGCGAAGACCGTGCGATGGGCTATGCGCGCGAAGCGTTGCGTCAGGCGCTGGTCAATCTGGAAGCCATCCCTGCGCCAGCTGGCACGCTGCCGGTGGTATTGGGTTCGGGCTGGTCCGGCGTGCTGCTGCATGAAGCGGTCGGTCATGGTCTGGAAGGTGACTTCAACCGCAAGGGCAGCTCCGCGTACAGCGGCCGAATGGGCGAAATGGTCGCTTCCAAGCTCTGCACCATCGTCGATGACGGTACGCTGGCCGGGCGTCGCGGCTCTCTGAGCGTGGACGACGAAGGCACGCCGACCGAATGCACCACGTTGATCGAGAACGGTGTGCTCAAAGGCTATATGCAGGACAAGCTCAACGCTCGTCTGATGGGTGTCGCGCGCACCGGCAACGGTCGCCGCGAGTCCTATGCGCACCTGCCGATGCCGCGCATGACCAACACTTACATGCTCGGTGGCCAGAGCGATCCGGAAGAAATCATCAAGTCAGTGAAGAAGGGCATCTACTGCGCCAATCTGGGCGGCGGTCAGGTCGACATTACCAGCGGCAAATTCGTGTTCTCTACCAGCGAGGCGTACCTGATCGAAGACGGCAAGATCACGGCGCCCGTCAAAGGCGCGACCCTGATCGGTAACGGCCCGGAGTGCATGAGCCGAGTGTCGATGGTCGGCAACGATCTGTCGCTGGACAGCGGCGTGGGCACCTGCGGCAAGGACGGCCAGTCGGTGCCGGTCGGCGTGGGTCAACCGACGCTGAAGATCGATGCGATCACCGTGGGTGGCACAGGCGGATAAGGTCGAATAAAGCATTGTGGGAGTGAGCGTGCTCACGATGGCGGTGTGTCAGTAGACGATGAAGTGCCTGAACTGACGCAATCGTGAGCAAGCTCACTCCCACAGGTGGTGCAGTGGATTTAACGCAATCCGCGCTTGGTTTCGTCCAGTTCGCGGATGTATTTGAAGATTTTGCGGGTCGCGGTCGGGGCCTTGTTTTGCTTGGCCTCATGCTGAGCCTGGCGGATCAGCGAACGCAATTGCTGACGGTCGGCTTCGGGGTATTCATTGACGAACTGCTCGAGCACCTCGTCAGTACCGGACACCAGGCGATCGCGCCAGCGTTCCAGATTATGAAAGCGCTCGTTGTACTGGCGCGTGGAGGCGTCGAGCTGATCGAGCAGCACCAGGATTTCATCCAGGTTCTGATCGCGCATCAGCCGGCCAATGAATGAAATATGGCGTTTGCGCGCGATGTGCGCGGTGTGCTTGGGAGCATCGGCCAGCGCCCGACGCAACTCGTCGGTGAGAGGCAGCTTGGCCAGCACATCGGGCTTGAATGTCGTCAAGCGTTCGCCCAGATCCACCAGAGCGTGAAGCTCTTTTTTGATCTGGGTTTTGCTTTTCTCTCCGTCGAAGGAGTCGTCGTAAGAATCAACCATGGGGGACGTCCGCAAATAAACGCCGCCATGATAACCAGTCAGGGGCCTGTTGTCCGGCCCAGTCGGTATTCGGTATCTGCCGAAATCAGAATTTGATGGAGAAAGTCATGAGTGCATCAGAAAGCGTCGGCCCACAGGCCTTGCCGGCACTGCAACAACAGGTCGAGCAGATCGTCGCCGAAGCCCGGCGCCAGGGCGCGACGGCGTGTGAGGTTGCCGTTTCGCTGGAGCAGGGGTTGTCGACTTCGGTCCGTCAGCGCGAAGTCGAGACGGTCGAGTTCAACCGGGACCAGGGCTTTGGCATCACCTTGTACGTCGGCCATCGCAAAGGCTCGGCCAGCACTTCCGCCAGCGGCCCGGATGCCATTCGTGAAACCGTTGCCGCTGCGTTGGCCATCGCCAGGCACACCTCGGAAGACGAAAGCTCGGGTCTGGCCGATGCCGCGCTGATGGCCAAGGAGCAACCGGATTTCGACTTGTTTCACCCTTGGGACATCAGCCCCGAACAGGCCATCGAGCGCGCATTGATCTGTGAAGCGGCGGCATTCGACGCCGACAGCCGGATCAAGAACGCCGACGGCACGACGCTCAACGTGCATCAGGGCTGCCGTGTGTACGGCAACAGCCACGGTTTCATCGGCGGCTATGCCTCGACCCGTCACAGTCTGAGCTGCGTGATGATCGCCGAAGGCGAAGGCCAGATGCAGCGCGATTACTGGTACGACGTCAATCGTCAGGGCGAACTGCTGATGGACGCCGCACTTATCGGCAAGAAAGCCGCGGAGCGCGCGGCCAGTCGGCTGGGCGCGCGTCCCGTCCCCACCTGCGAGGTGCCGGTGCTGTTTTCGGCGGAACTGGCAGGCGGGCTTTTTGGCAGCTTCCTCGGCGCGATCTCGGGCGGCAATCTGTATCGCAAGTCGTCTTTCCTCGAAGGCGCGATTGGTCAGCGGCTGTTCCCGGAGTGGATGACCATCGACGAGCGCCCACACCTGATGCGTGCCATGGGCAGTTCGGCGTTCGACGGTGACGGTCTGGCGACCTACGCCAAACCGTTCGTCGAAAACGGCGATCTGGTGTCGTACATCCTCAGCACCTATTCGGGCCGCAAACTCGGCCTGCCGAGCACCGCCAACGCGGGCGGCGTGCACAACCTGTTCGTCTCCCACGGCACTGAAGATCAGGCGGCCCTGATCCGCCGCATGGGACGCGGCCTGCTGGTCACCGAGCTGATGGGCAGCGGCCTGAACATGGTCACCGGCGACTACTCACGCGGCGCCGCGGGTTTCTGGGTCGAAAACGGCGAGATCCAGTTCCCGGTCCAGGAAGTGACCATCGCCGGCAACATGAAGGACATGTTCAAGCAGATCGTCGCTGTGGGCAGCGACCTCGAACTGCGCAGCAACATTCGCACAGGATCCGTGCTGATCGAGAAAATGACCGTCGCAGGGAGCTGATATTTCCTGCGTTGCCAGCGTCATCCAAAGGCCTGCCCCGATTTCGGTGCAGGCCTTTTTTGTGTATCCGCCCCCATCGCGCTCGCTGTATGTAGCACCGGTTTCCCCGCCGTTTGCGTGACAAGCCACGCTCCTACCCGTCCACCTGCGCATCCACACTGCGAAACGTCGGGGTTGTTTTGATTCTCGAACTCATTTAATAATGAATATCATTCGCTAAATGAGCCTCGGTCATGGGTACTGTTCTGCACGAGTCGCCTCACCTGGAAAACTGGCGCGCATTGAGTCTGCGGATTCGCTGTGCCCTTGACCCCGACGAGCCTCGTGTCATTCAGCATTACCTGGCCGAAGGCCGTTATCTGGCACGTTTTACGGCAACGCCCCAGGCGCTGATCGTCGAAAGCACGTTCCGTCTGCTGATCGATACCGCCCGCGATACTGCCCTGCCGTGGCACTGGCGCTGCCTGTGTCTGGATCAGGCCTGGCGTCCGCTCCACGACATGCAGGCCCTCTCGCATTCCTCTTATCAGCGCCAACGCTGGCAGGCCTTCGCTCATCAACTGGCGACCTGCGTGTTGCTGCCCTCGATTTCTCTCGCTGAACTGATGCAAGGATCCACCGATGAGTAATACCCGTATCGAACGCGACAGCATGGGCCAACTTGAGGTCCCGGCCGAGGCCCTGTACGGCGCGCAGACCCAGCGTGCGGTGAACAACTTTCCCGTCAGCCAGTTGCGCATGCCTGGCCAGTTCATCCGAGCGCTGTTGCTGGCGAAGGCCGCTGCCGCCCAGGCCAACCTTGAACTGGGGCAGATTTCCGAAGGCCAGAGCAAAGCCATCGTCGCCGCCTGCAAAGACCTGCTGGCCAGCGATTACATGACACATTTCCCCGTCGATGTTTTCCAGACCGGCTCGGGTACCAGCACTAACATGAACGCCAACGAGGTGATCGCCACGCTCGCCAGCCGGGTACTGGGTGAACCGGTCAACGCCAACGATCACGTCAACTGTGGTCAGAGCAGCAATGACATCATTCCGACGACGATTCACGTCAGCGCCGCCTTGGCGATTCACGAGCAATTACTTCCTGCGCTGGCTCACCTCATTCAGGTGATCGAACAGAAAGCCGCGCAGGTTCATCCGTTCGTCAAGACCGGCCGTACTCACCTGATGGATGCCATGCCCGTGCGCATGAGCCAAGTGCTCAATGGCTGGGCGCAGCAGATCAAAGCCAACGTCGAGCACCTCGAAAACCTGCTGCCCAGCCTGCAGGCGTTGGCCCAAGGGGGTACGGCGGTAGGCACGGGCATCAATGCGCACCCGGAATTCGCCTCGCGTTTCGCCACGCACCTGAGCCGCTTGAGCGACGTCGGCTTCGTGCCGGGCAAAGACCTGTTCGCCCTGATCGGTTCCCAGGACACGGCAGTGGCCGTTTCCGGCCAGCTCAAGGCAACCGCCGTGTCGCTGATGAAAATCGCCAACGACCTGCGCTGGATGAACTCCGGCCCGCTGGCCGGCCTGGGTGAGATCGAGCTCGAAGGCCTGCAGCCGGGCTCTTCGATCATGCCGGGCAAGGTCAATCCGGTGATTCCGGAGGCCGCCGCGATGGTCGCCGCACAGGTCATCGGCAACGACGCGACGATCACTGTCGCTGGCCAGTCGGGCAATTTCGAGTTGAACGTGATGCTGCCGGTCATCGCTCACAACCTGCTGCAAAGCATCGAGCTGCTGGCCACCTCCAGCCGGCTGCTGGCCGACAAGGCCATCGCAACCTTCAAGGTCAACGAAGCCAAGCTCAAGGAAGCGCTGTCGCGTAATCCGATTCTGGTGACGGCGTTGAACCCGATCATCGGCTATCAGAAAGCCGCCGAGATCGCCAAGACCGCTTACAAGGAAGGTCGCCCGATCATCGACGTCGCGCTGGAGCACACCGATCTGGACCGCGCTCAGCTGGAGACCCTGTTGAACCCGGAAAAACTCACTGCCGGCGGGATCTGACCGTCTGCTACCGCCCACGCTACCGATCGAGGAGGCACGCCATGGAGCATTGGAAAAGCACCATTCTGAAAGGCAACAGCTGTTTCAACCGTGGCGATCTGGTCGATGCCCGCGAGCTTTATCTGCAAGCGCTGGCGCTTGCTCAAGTCCTGCTGGAGCGCTGGAGGGACCCCGATGAGGCGGTGGCGGCATTCGTGATTTCTCACCACAACCTGGCGGACCTGCACCTGAGCCTGAAACAGCCGGAGGAGAGCGCCGAGTACCTGTGCTCCGCGCATCAACGCCTCCTGCACGTGATCCAGAACCCCGACCTTGCGCCCGCGTTGCGTCAGGCCGCCTTCCGCCACAGCAACAAGACCTACAGCGAACTGTTGGGCTTCATCAGCGAACACGGTGAATACCCACGTACCCATCGCCTGCTCAACAGCACGGGCGAACACTCACGTTCGGCGCTTCAGCGCAACGCCGCTGTCGCCGGCGCTTTGTCCTTTGGAGTCCATTGATATGCCGTATACCTTGCCTGCCTTGCCATACGCCTACGATGCCCTTGAGCCGCACATCGATGCGCAAACCATGGAAATCCACTACACCAAACACCACCAGACCTACATCAACAACCTCAACGCAGCCGTCGACGGCACTGAGTACGCCGACTGGCCGATCGAAAAACTGGTCGCCAGCGTGGCGCAGTTGCCGGAGAAACTGCGTCCTGCGGTGATTAATCAGGGCGGTGGCCACGCCAACCATTCGCTGTTCTGGGAGGTCATGAGCCCTTCAGGTGGCGGTCTGCCGTCGGGCAAACTGGCGAAGGCGATCGAATCGCAGCTCGGCGGTTTCGAAGCATTCAAAGATGCCTTCACCAAAGCCGCGCTGACTCGTTTTGGCAGTGGCTGGGCCTGGCTGAGCGTCACGCCGCAGAAACAACTGATCGTTGAAAGCAGCGGTAATCAGGACAGCCCGCTGATGAACGGCAATACGCCGATCCTGGGGCTGGACGTCTGGGAACACGCCTATTACCTGCGTTATCAAAATCGTCGACCTGAGTACATCGCGGCCTTCTACAACGTCGTGAACTGGGACGAAGTGGCCAAGCGATACGCAGCCGCTCTGGCCTGAATCCCATTACGAGAAGTAGACGATCTATGCCTTCGGATTTCCTCACTATCAGCAGCGGACGCTTGTTGCGTCTGGCCATTGGTTCGATTCTTTTGCTGGCTGGCACCGGGCTGCTCATCGCTCAGGGCCTGTCCTGGCTGAGCCTTGAACCCAGAATGTTGAGGGCGCTGGAAGGCGGAGCGCTGTGCGCCTTGGGCACTGCCCTTGGCGCGGTTCCGGTGCTGGTGATTCGCGGGATGCCGGTGGCGGTGTCCGACGGCTTGCTGGGGTTCGGCGCGGGCATCATGCTCGCGGCGACGGCGTTTTCCCTGATCGTGCCAGGCTTGAGCGCGGCTCAGGATCTGGGCTTCTCGCCTTGGGGTGCGGGCGCCCTGATCAGTGCCGGCATTCTGGCTGGCGCTGTCGGGCTGTTCATCGTTGATTCGCTGGTTTCGCAGGGCCCGCAGCTGTCCGAGGTTGCGGAAAAACCGGCCATTCCCTCCAATATCTGGCTGTTCGTCATCGCCATCGTCGCCCACAACATTCCGGAAGGCATGGCCGTGGGCGTCTCGGCGGGAGCAGGCCTGGCCCATGCCGACAGCCTGGCCATGGGCATCGCGTTGCAAGATGTGCCGGAAGGGCTGGTGATTGCGCTGGTACTGGCGGCCGCTGGCATGTCGCGTCTGAACGCATTTCTGATCGGCGCCGCTTCCGGTCTGGTGGAGCCGGTCTTCGCCGTGCTGTGTGCCTGGCTGGTGGAAATCGCCGCGCTGTTGCTACCCGTCGGCCTTGCGCTGGCAGCGGGAGCGATGCTGCTGGTCGTCACCCATGAAATCATCCCGGAGTCCCGCCGCAACGGTCATGACAAGATCGCTAGCTTCGGGCTGCTGGTCGGTTTCTGCCTCATGATGGTAATGGACACCGCGTTGGCGTGAGCCGGCCAGCGACTGCCTGGCGTTGCAGGGATCGAACATGCGCCATCGGGCGGTCGCGCTCAGCGTTGGCCCAGTTTTGCGAGTGTCATGCTGTCCGGCTTGCCGTCGAAAAACGCATCGAGCACTTCATTGAACAGAGGGTTTTGTGGTGCGACGCTGGCAAACAGCGTCATGCTCGAGCGCAGTTTCATGTCGTCCGGCGATCCCATGATCTCGCTCGCGCTGCGATGTCGCCATTTCAACAGCGCTCGCCCGCAACTTTCCAGGCGCGGTCCCAGACAGGGATGCTGAATATACGCCAGCGCTTCTTCACGACCGGAAATCCCGAAGCGTTGCGCCATCTCGCTATGGCCCAGGCCTTTCAGCTGCGGAAAAACGAACCACATCCAGTGGCTGCGCTTGCGGCCGTTCTGTAACTCGGCGAGCGCGCGCTCGAAAATCGGTTCCTGAGCGTCCAGAAAACGTTGCAGATCATGATCGTCTTTCACTTCAGCCTCCTGCGGTCTGGCGATGCTTATGAAGTTATGACTTCGTCTGCAGGCATTGTTCCCGACAAATCCAGGCGCCTCGCCCGCGCTCCGATAAAAACCCTTATAATCCTGCGCCTATTTCTTCCCGATGCGAGATCCGCCGTGAGCTTACCGCCGTGCCCAAAATGCAATTCCGAATACACCTATGAGGACGGCTCGCAGCTCGTCTGCCCGGAATGCGCCCATGAGTGGTCCGCCGACGGCGATGCCGAGGCGAACGACGACGTGAAGGTGATCAAGGACTCGGTCGGCAACACGCTGCAGGACGGCGACACGGTCACCGTGATCAAGGACCTGAAAGTCAAAGGCTCTTCGCTGGTCGTGAAAGTGGGCACGAAGGTGAAAAACATTCGCCTGGTCGACGGCGACCACGACATCGACTGCAAGATCGACGGCATCGGCGCGATGAAACTGAAGTCAGAATTCGTCAAAAAGGGCTGAAGCGGCAGTTTGCTGACTCCGCAAAGCTGTCCGCGCGATCCCCAGGATTTACGGCCAACCTCAAAACCGGTGGGAGCGAGCTTGCTCGCGAAGACTGATTTCCAGCCGCTACATCTCCAACGGTCGCACCGGCCTATTCCCAGCTGAAGCCGGTCCTACTGACGCTGCGGGCTTTTCGTAGGACCGGCTTCAGCCGGGAAAGCGTCGGATGCCAGGGCGCATTCTTCAGGCCGGGCAAACCTTCCAGGTTTGCATGTCTTATCCTTCCGACACTTCGGATTTTTCCTACGGGCACAGTGGCTCTTCTATCCCTGCGTCCCCCGCAAATTTCATAGCCTTGCAGCCTTGTGATGGGCTGGGTGATGGATAGCTTGGATGTCGAGTTTTTATGAATATTTCAAAGAGAACATGGAAGGCATGGGGTTGCCTGCGCCTGAGTCGCTTTTCGGCTCGGTCACGAGCGCAGTTGCAACAGCGAGCACGCTGCTTGGCCAGATTGATAAATTCGGCGAACGGGTGACGATCAGTGAACTTTTACGCGCTGGCACGAAGCTGGAGCAATTGGCGATGATAGGAGCGTGCTCGGCAGCGTTCTACGTCGGTGCGGTGATTGGCAGTATTGCCGTTGCCACCGGAAGAGCGCTTGGCAATGGCACGACGCTGGGGGACGTGCTCTTTACTGCACAAAAACTCGACCTCATGGCTGATTGGCTCGCCCACTGTCTGCACCGGTATCCAGGCATGTACCAAACCGCGACATCAAACAGGGACAGCTATCGATTCTTGGGACATGTAGCGTGAGGGACTCAATCTTGCTGCTGACGGTTGCTACCCTCGTCGCATCGGCTGCATGGATGTTCTGGCACTACCTTGCCTTGGATGGTTTTCAGCTACTCACCACGGTTGCGGTTGTAGCGCTGGCAGTGGACAACGTGCGCTTGCGATGCCGCATCAGCTAGGCAAATTAATCCCGAACGTATTCTCACCGTGTGCGCTGCGCACGAATACGGTGCCGCCGTGCATCAAGGCGATGGCTTTGACGATGGCCAGGCCAAGGCCGTGGTTGGCGCCGCTGTTGCTGCGCGAAGCGTCGACGCGATAGAAACGTTCGAACAGCCGGGGCAGGTGCTCGCCGGATATTTCAGCCCCGGGGTTGGTGACGCCGATGCTGACGTGGTCCCCTTCATCGGCGATCTCCACGACAATCAGGTGCCCAGGTGAGGTGTGCTGCACAGCGTTGTGCAGCAGGTTGATCAAGGCCCGGCGCAGATGTGCCTTTTCGATGCGCGCGCTGGCATCACCTTTCACCTGAACCTGCACCTGTGCGTCTTCGAGGATGAAATCCAGGTAATCCAGGGTCTTTGCCACCTCTGCGGCCAGCGACGCCTGGCTCAGTTGCGTCGCCTTGCTGCCCTGATCGGCGCTGGCGAGAAACAGCATGTCATTGATGATCGAACGCAGCCGTTCAAGCTCCTCAAGGTTGGATTGCAGCACCTCGAAGTAATGTTCAGCGGAGCGTCCACGGGTCAGCGCCACTTGCGTCTGGCCAATGAGATTGGTCAGCGGCGAGCGCAGCTCATGAGCCACGTCCGCGTTGAACGACTCCAGCCGCGAATACGCCTGCTCGACCCGTTCCAGCGTCGAGTTGAACGAGGTCACGAACTGGTCGAGCTCAGGCGGCAACGGCGACAGCTGCAAGCGCCCGCTCAGGCGCGGCGGCGCCAGCTTACGGGCCTCCAGCGACAGGTCATGCAACGGCTTCAGACCGATCCGCGCCACCCAATACCCCAACGCCGACGCCAGCACGATGCCGATGGCGGCCAGACTGATCAGCGCGATCAGCAGGGAATGCTGCGTCTGCCAGAAAGTTTCGGTGTCGATCGCCGTCAGGAAACGCAACGGCGGACGCTGATCCTTGGCCGGAAACTGACTGACCAGCACCTTGAACGGGTAATCGTGATCCTTCAGGTTCAGGTCGCGCATGCCCAGCGGACCTTTGGCGAAGGTGCGGATGTCGACGTCTGGGTTGCCGAATTCATAGGTCGGGTTGTCGCTGACCACCCAGAACCGCAGGCGTTTGTCTTCCTCGCTCAGCAGTTTCAGCTTGGCGTTGATCTTGGCCCAGTGCTCGGGATTGCCATAACGCTGAACCGCTGACTCCAGCACGCTGTAGCGCGCATCGACTTCGGCTTCCGGCAGCAAGCCCAGGCTTCTGTCTACCTGAAGATACAGAGCCCAGCCGATCAGCAGAAACACCAGCAGCGCCACCAGCGCAAACATGCCGCTCAGGCGCAGGGCGATGGAATTACTCGACACGACGGCTCTCCAGCACGTACCCCATGCCCCGGATCGTGTGCAGCAGTTTCTGCTCGAACGGCCCGTCCAGCTTGGCCCGCAGACGTTTTATCGCGACTTCGACAACGTTCGCGTCGCTGTCGAAATTGATGTCCCAGACCATCTCGGCAATCGAGGTTTTCGACAGGATTTCGCCCTGGCGGCGAGCCAGTACGCTGAGCAGCGAGAACTCCTTGGCCGTCAGGTCCAGGCGCGCGCCGGCGCGGGTCGCCTTGCGGCTGATCAAATCGATCCACAGATCGGCAATGCTGATCTGCACCGGCTCGTGCCCCCCGCTGCGTCGGGTGAGCGCCTGCAACCGGGCAACCAGCTCGAGAAAGGAAAACGGTTTGCCGAGGTAATCGTCCGCGCCTTCGCGCAGTCCGCGAACCCGGTCATCGACGTTCTCACGCGCCGTCAGCATGATCACCGGGGTCTGCTTGCGGGCACGCAAGGCGCGCAACACGCCGTAGCCATCCAGGCCAGGAAGCATGACGTCGAGAATGATGACCGCGTACTCGCTTTCCAGCGCCATGTGCAAGCCTTCGATGCCCTCGCGTGCGACATCGGTGGTGTATCCCTGTTCGGTCAGGCCGCGATGCAGGTAGTCCGCGGTTTTCTCTTCGTCTTCGATAATCAGGACGCGCATGGGTCCACTCTCACTTGTTCGCTGCTTACTTTTCAGCAGTCATCAGGGCCGCAGGTTGCTTGCTCATTGCGTCGGGTGTCGGGGTCGGACGTGGGCGGTGGAAGATTCTTTCAAGCTGCAGGTAAATCACAGGCGTCGTGAACAGCGTCAGCGCCTGACTGACCAGTAATCCGCCTACAACAGCGATACCCAGTGGCTGACGCAGTTCAGCACCCACACCATAGCCGAGCATCAGCGGCAGAGCACCGAGCAGCGCCGCCAGCGTTGTCATGATGATCGGCCTGAACCGCGTCAGACACGCCTCATAGATCGCTTCCTGCGGCGATAATCCTTGGTGACGCTGGGCTTCAAGGGCAAAGTCCACCAGCAGAATGCCGTTCTTCTTGACGATGCCGATCAGCAGCACGATACCGATCAGGCCCATGATCGAAAAATCCTGCCCCATCAGCCATAACAACAGCAACGCGCCGATCCCGGCGGAAGGCAGGGTGGAGATGATCGTCAGCGGGTGAACGAAGCTCTCATACAGCACGCCCAGAATGATGTACACCGCCACCAGCGCGGCGAGAATCAGCCATGGCTGGTTGGCCAGCGAGCTTTGGAACGCCTGGGCCGCACCCTGGAAATTGCCGATGATCGAAGCCGGCATGCCGATCTCATTCTTGGCCTGATCGAGCAACACTACAGCGTCGCCCAGCGCGACACCGGCCGACAGGTTGAACGAGAGGTTGGCGGCCGGGAACATGCCATCGTGGCTGATCGACAGCGGACCCATCTTCGGCGCGCCCACTTTGACCAGCACCGACAACGGCACCATCTCATTGGTCAGCGGCGACCGCAGATAGAAGTAATTCAGGCTTTCGGCCTTGCCGCGCTGCTGGGGCTCAAGCTCCAGAATAACTTTGTACTGATTGATATCCGTCTGGTATTCGTTGATCTGGCGCTGACCGAACGCGTCATACAGCGCCTGATCGACATCGGCGGCGCTCAGGCCGAAACGCGCCGCGGCGCTGCGGTCGATGTCCAGATGCGTCACGCTGCCGCCCAGTTGCAGGTCGTTGGACAGGTCGCGAAACGCCGGAAGGGTCTTGAGTTTCTCAGTGAGCTTCTGGGTCCAGACATTGAGCAGCGCGCCATCGTTGCTCTTGAGCACGTATTGATACTGCGCCCGGCTCGGGCCGGAGCTCAGGTTGATGTCCTGACCGGCACGCAGATACAGCACGATGCCCGGGATCTTCGCAAGCTTGGGCCGGATGCGATCGATGAACTGGCTGGCGGACACGTCTCGGTCTTCGCGATCCTTGAGCGCAATCCAGACGCGACCGTTGGCGATGGTCTGGTTGCTGCCGCTGACACCCACCGAATGCGAAAACGCTTTGACCGCAGGGTCCGCCGCGATGATTTTCGCCAGCTGTTTGTGCTTCTCCACCATGTCGGGGTAGGAAATATCCGCAGCCGCCTCGCTGGTGCCCAGCACCATGCCAGTGTCCTGGACGGGGAAAAAACCCTTGGGGATGAGCACATAACCCGCGACGGCCAGCACCAGCGTCAGGCCGAAGATACCCAGCATCAGGCGCTGATGGGCGAGGGCGAAACGCACGCCTCGCGCGTAGCGGGCGAGCAAGCGTTCGCCGAACCCGGGCGTCGCATGCGGATTGTGTTTGGGCGCCCGCATGAACAGCGCGGCGAGGGTGGGCGCCAGCGTCAGCGACACCATCACGGAAATGAGAATGGTCGACGTCGCAGTCAGGGCGAACTCCTTGAACAACCGCCCCACCACGCCGCCCATGAACAGCAGCGGAATGAATGCCGCGATCAGCGAGAAACTGATCGACACCACGGTGAAACCGATCTCGCCTGAGCCTTTGATCGCCGCGTCGCGCATGCTGTCACCGGCTTCCAGGTGGCGATGGATGTTTTCCACCACCACGATGGCGTCATCCACCACGAAGCCGACGGCCACCACGATCGCCACCAGCGTCAGGTTGTTCAGGCTGAAACCGAGCACATACATCAGCGCGAAGCTGGCCACCAGCGACACGCCCAGTACCGCCGTCACGATCAACGTCGCCGACAGCTGGCGCAGGAACAACGCCATGACCGCGATCACCAACGCGATCGCGATCAGCAAGGTCATTTCCACCTCGTGCAACGAGGCGCGAATGGTCTTGGTGCGGTCGCTGAGCACTGATACGTCGACCGATGCAGGCAGCATTGCCTGCAGGCGCGGCAGCTCGCCGAGCACGCGGTCGACCGTCTCGACAATGTTGGCGCCGGGTTGACGGAACACGACGATGTTCACGCCCTGTTGTTCGCCCGACCAGGCACGCACGTAGGCGTTTTCAGAACCGTTGATGACCCGGGCTACATCGCGCAGGTGAACGGGGGCGCCGTCTTTGTAGGAAACGATCAGTTGCTCGTAATCCCTGGCCTGGAACAGTTGATCGTTCGACGCCAGCGTGGAAATGCTGTCCTTGCCATAGAGCGCACCTTTGGCGAGATTGAGGCTGGTCTGCTGCAAGGTCTCGCGCAGGTCGGCCAGCGTCAGGCCGATCGACGCGAGTTTCTCCGGCGCGGCCTGCACGCGGATGGCAGGCCGCTGCTGACCGGTGATGTTGACCTGTCCCACGCCGTCGATCTGACTCAACTGACGAGCCAGCAGGGATTCGGTGACATCGCTCAGCTCGGTGCCGGGCATCAGATTGGAGCTGACGCTGAGAATCAGCACCGGGCTGTCGGCAGGGTTGACCTTGCGCCAGGTTGGCAGCGTCGGCAGGTCCGCTGGCAAGCGCCCGGCCGCGGTGTTGATCGCTGCCTGCACTTCCTGAGCGGCGGTGTCGATGCTCTTGTTCAGGCTGAATTGCAGGATCAGATTGGTGGAGCCCAGCGCGCTGCTCGAGTTCATCTGCGTCATGCCAGGAATCGCGCTGAACTGCACTTCCAGGGGCGTCGCCACCGAGGAAGCCATGGTTTCCGGACTGGCGCCGGGCAACTGCGCGTTAACCTGGATGGTGGGGAATTCGGCTTCCGGCAGCGGCGCCACCGGCAAGCGCGGAAACGCGATGCAACCCAGCAACACCAGCGCGAACGTCAGCAGAACCGTGGCGATAGGGTGATTTACGCACCAGGCGGAAAGGGATCCGCGGCCTTTCATTTCGACGCCCCGGCCACATCGACCAGCGCATCGACCGGCTCATCCTTGACCACTTCGATGTGAGCACCATTCTTGAGCCGCGACTGGCCGTCGCTGACCAGCACGTCGTTGACGTCGACCCCGCCGATCAGCATCAGGTCGCTGTCCTGGTAGAGCACTTTAACCGGCACGACTTCGACGCTGTCGCCCTTGACCCGATAAACGTAATGCTGATCGATACCGCGCTGGACCACTTGGGGCGGGACCTTCAGCGCATCGCGGTCGACGGCGGTCTGGATGCGGACGGTCACCAGCTGGCCGGGCCACAGCTTCTCGGCGGCATTGTCGAACACCGCTTTGGCGCGAATGGTGCCGGTGTTCATCGCCACCTGATTGTCGATGAGCGTCAGTTTGCCCTGGCCGAGCAATGTGCCGCTGGCGCCTTCACCCAAATACGCATCCACCTTGGCGGGCGTGCTGGCGGCCAGCAGGTCGTGCAACGTCGGCAGCATCTGTTGCGGCAGCGAGAACTCCACGGAAACAGGATCGATCTGCGTGACGGAAAACAATCCGGTCGCATCGCTGACGCGCAGGAAATTACCCTCGTCGACGTTCCGAATCCCCACCCGGCCTGTCACCGGAGAGCGTATCTGGGTGTAGGAAAGTTGTACTTGAGAAGCGTTGATCGAGGCTTGATTGCCCAATGCGGTCGCTTTCAGTTGCTCGACCAGCGCCTCTTGCTGGTCGTATTGCTGCCTGGAAATACTGTTGTCGACCGTCAGCAGCTTGTAGCGCTTGAGGTCCACTTGAGCGACGTTCAGCTGGGCCTGGCTCTGACTCAGTTGCGCCCTGGCCTGCTCCAGCGCGGCGCGAATGGAACGATCGTCGATGGTCGCCAGCAGATCTCCTGCCTTGACCTGTTGCCCTTCCTTGACCAGCAGCCGAGTGAGAATGCCGTCCACCTGAGGACGAATCACCACACTCTGCAGCGACAACACCGAACCGATGCCGGTGACGTATCGAGGCACGTCCTCCTGCTTCACCGTGATCACACGAACCGGCACCGCCACCGGAATGCTGGCTTTCTTCGCGACGGGACGATTCAAGGTCCAGGTGCCGATCGCAATCAGCGCAACAAGTGCGGTCACGGCTATCACGGTTGTTTTCTTCTTGTGCATACAGAAACGACGCCAGCGAATGGGTGAGGGCAGATGGGTGTGAGCATCCTTTATAACCCTTCCACCCGGTCAGCAAAATGACTGCTACCTGTCAATATTGTCAGCTGGATTAGGGCGGAGGATGAAGTCGGGTAAAGAAAGAATGCCGCAGGGCGATACCCAAGTAGAAGGCACGAGTTTCGATGAACGAGTTCTACTGTGACGGGGACAATTCCTACATAAAGCTTCGTGAATTCTGAACGTTGTTCTCTGGCTCGACTCAACTTCATAAGGGGCGAGCCTTCATTCCGGAGTGTGGCGATGAAAAGTAAAAAGACAGTTTCGATGTTTTTTTCGATCGCGTTTATCGGGACTTGTGCCGTATCCGGCCCCAGCGCATGGGCCGCGCAAAACGATCTCATGTTTCATGGCAGCCTTGTCAATGCCGCATGCGAGGCCCGAGTGATGGCGGGCACAGACGCAGCCGCCGGATGGAAAACCTTGTCGGCAGGCAGTTCCCTGACCATCGGCCTGATGGCTGGCGACAATGCGTGCGGCAAGCCTGCCGTCCCCGTCTACGCCAGTTATAAAGAAACCGCCATCGCATTTCGCACTGCTCACGCGGGTATCGTGACGCTGACTTACCAATAAGCGGTCCGCCCGACTATTTGAGCAACGCCTGACAAGCCCCGATTCGATGGAATCGGGGCTTTTTTTTGCCCTCGCGGTCTGCCGATCGCGTCCGGACGGTTACAGCGCCGAGGTGAAAGGTCAGCCACTGTTTTCGAGCGCGGTGTCGTGCAAAGCCATGTAATTCGTGAGCTGTAGCCCTGCGCTGCCAAGTCCTACGGAAGATTCTGTCACGCCCCACTGTCGTTTCCGCAAGCGCAAGGTAAATAGCCCGACAGCCGCGAGCCAGAGCGGCGCTTATAGTTCTCGCCGTCCTCTTGGGCACACACGAATTGACACAAGGAACGTCGTTAGCATGAAAAATATCTCTCTTTCACTGGCCATCGTGACCGCATTGGGACTCGGCATTTCGAGTACCGCGAGCGCCGCCAACAACGGCAAACTTGTCTTCACTGGCACGCTCACCAACATCACCTGTGACATCGGCGCCGGGACGGGTGCAAGCCCTGGCAATAACCCGGGTGAAATCAACGTCGACATGGGCAACGTATCCTTCTCCGACATCGGTCTGTTCGCGGACAATAAACTGGAAACCGCCTCGCCTATCCAGCTGTTGGTCAACTGCACCGGCGGCGCTTCGCAATACAACACCGTCAATATGCGCTTTGTGGCACGCCAGGGCAGCGGCCTGGATAACCTTGATCAGAAACTGCTGCGCACCACCGGTGCTGCAGACGGCGTCGGTATCGGTCTGCTCAATGCTTCCAACCAGCTGATGGATTTGAGCGGCAACGAAACCATCGATACGCCGCTGATCAAGGACGGCGCTGACGGCGCTACTGCCGAAATCAATTTCGGGGCTGTCTATGTTCTCAACGGTGCGGCGACCAATCCCGGCAACGCCGACGCCTTTCTGCCGTTCGTGATGGACTATCAGTGATGCAACAGGCGGGCGAGCATTGCTCGCTCCGCCTTCCCCCGGATTTCCAGGCGGTCTGACCATGTTTTCCATCTTCATCCGTTGCTCGGCCCTCTGGCTGGGACTGCTTCTGGCTGTCCCGGTGCAGGCGGGCATAGTGCTCAACACCACGCGTGTCATTTATCAGGCCCAAGACAAGGAAGTCAGCCTAGTCGTACACAACAGTGGCTCGGGTGAGATCCTCGCTCAGTCCTGGCTGCAGGCGGAAAGCGAAAAGATCGCTCCCGCCGATCTGCCCTTTGCGATTACCCCGGCGCTGGCGCGAATGACCGGCAATGCGCGACAGATGATCCGGATCATCTACGCCGGCGAGGGACTGCCCGCCGACCGGGAATCGGTGTTCTGGCTCAATGTTCAGGAGATTCCGCAGACTGCCCGGGAGAACGAATTGCAGATCGCGATTCGTCAGCGGATCAAACTCTTCTTCCGCCCTCAGGGAATGCGTGGCGACCCACTCAAAGCAGCGCAAGAGCTGCAATGGCGTGTACAGGGCGGCCAGCTGGAAGTCAGCAATCGCAGCCCGTATCACGTGTCGCTGATCAAGCTTGAGGCGCGTCAGCAGGGCAAGCCGCTGTTCTCGGCCGACAGCCAGATGCTGGCGCCGCTGCAGAGCCTGAAACTGCCCATGCGCCCGGCCACTTCGGGCAAACCGGTCGAACTCAGGTTCATCAGCATCAATGACTTCGGCGCCCAGGAACCTTACCTCGCGCAAGTCGTGGCCGACCGGACTGTTCAGGCCGAAAGGACCGACGTTCGTACCGACTGACGACTGACACCACGGTCGGATTTTTCGTACCTCATTTTCGCCGCACGTACGTGGCGGCTACTGCGTCGTGCGCCTGCGAGAAAGGATTCGGCAGCGCATCGGAACTCAGAACACGAGTGAAACCAGCTAATGGAACGGCGAGACCAGAACAACAAGGGATCTGTGTGCAGCGCGGCACGGCCCGGTACATCCCTCTGTAGAGGCGGGCCATCGAAGGTATTCGACTGCAGCCGGTTGGCACTGTGCATGGCGCTGACCGGCGGGCTTGCGACAGCTTCGCCTTTAATGGCAATGACCGATCAGGTCGCCGACCGCCGGGCTGCCAGCGGCGTGAAGTTCAATACGGCGTTCATTCAGGGCACCGATCAACCGGCGGACCTTGAGACTTTTCTGCAAGGCAACAGCATCGTGCCCGGCACCTATCGGGTCGACGTCTACGTCAACCGCACATTGAGCGGTCGACGCGATATCAACTTCATCAACAACCCTGCCAGGGACGCGGTCGAGGCATGCCTGACGCTGGAAATGCTCAGCCAGTTCGGCGTGGATGTCAGCGCGCTGGACACAGCCGATACGCCAGGCAGCGGCTGTTTCGATCTGATGTCACACGTGGCGTTTGCGCAGGTCGATTACCAGCCTTCGAACCTGCGCCTGAACATCACGGTCCCGCAGGCGATCATGGCCCGCAGCGCGCGTGGATACGTGTCTCCGGAATTGTGGGATCAGGGCGAGACCGTCGGCTTTGTCAATTACAACTTCAGCGGGGCGCGCCGCACGCGTAATGAGCAGACGCAGGATCAGTATTATCTGGGCCTGCGCAACGGCGTGAATCTCGGTGCCTGGCGGCTGCGCAATGAGTCCTCGGTCACGTACGGAGACGCTCAACCTTACCGTTTTCGCAGCAACAGGACCTTCGTTCAGCGCGACGTCAGTGCGCTGAAAAGCCAACTGACACTGGGTGAAACGTTCACCGACTCGCAAGTGTTCGACAGCGTGCGTTTCGTTGGCGCAACGCTGATGTCCGACGATGGCATGCTGCCCGACAGCGAGCGCGTCTATGCGCCTGTCATACGAGGCATCGCCGAAACCAATGCCACGGTTGAAGTGCGCCAGAACGGCTTCATGCTGTACAGCGGCAACGTGTCACCCGGGCCGTTTGAAATCTCCGATATCTATCCCAGCGGCTCGAACGGCGATCTGGAAGTCACGGTCGTCGAAGCCGACGGACGCAAGCGCAGCTTTGTTCAAGCCTACGCGTCACTGCCGATCATGGTGCCCAAGGGCGCTGTCCGCTACAGCCTTGCAGCAGGTCAGTACGACAGCAACAGCGAGGACGGGACATCACCGGATTTTGCCAGCGGCACGCTCATTTACGGGTTGACCGAGCGGGTGACGGCCGCCGGTGGCCTGCAGATGGCCGAGGACTTTCACGCCGCAAACATTGGCGCGGGCATGAACACCGCACTGGGCGCTTTTTCGCTCGATGTCACCCAGTCGCTGAGCAAGCAGCGGCAGCAGAATTACAGCGGGCAAAGCCTTCGCGTGCGTTACGCCAATACGCTGGACCTGACTCACACAACGCTGGCGGTAGCCGGTTACCGTTACTCGACCGAGCAATATCGCACCCTCGATGAGCATGTCGAAGCACTGCAGGCGCATGAGAACTTCTATGCGGGTCGTGCACGCGATCGCGTCGAGCTCAACCTGACCCAGGCGCTGCCGGAGCAGTCGGCGTCGCTGAGCATTACCGGATCCGAACAGCGCTATTGGGACCGGGGCGACAAGACGCGGCAGCTTTACATCGGCTGGAACGCCTCGTGGCGCAGTGTGAGCTACAGCTTGTCGCTTGAGCGCAATCAGACGTTTCAGCGCAACGGGCAAGATCAGACCGATAATCGCGTCGCGTTGACCCTGAGCGTGCCGCTTGGCACAAGTCCCGGATCATCTCGCGCGTTTCTCAATGCCGTGCACGACAGCTCGGGCAACTACAACCTGCAGTCGGGTCTGAACGGCCAGGTGTTCGACGACCGCAGCACGTTCTACTCGGTGCAAGCGGGTCACGATCGAAATTCCGGATCGTCCGGTTTCGGCAAGCTCAGCACCACGACGTCCTACGGCCGTTTCGACGCGGGATACGGGCAAGGCAGCGATTACCAAGCGTTCAGCGTGGGCGCCGCGGGTTCTGTGGTTGCCCATCCCGGCGGCGTGAATCTCGGCCAGCCGCTGGGGGAGACGTTCGCGCTGGTGCAGGTCAAGGGCGTGAGCGGCGCGAGGTTGAGCAACGCGAGCAACGTCGAAACTTCCGACAACGGTTTTGCGATTCTGCCGTATGCGCAGCCTTACCGGACCAACTGGGTCAGCCTTGATACGCGACAACTGGGCGCTGATGTCGAGTTGGCGAACGCCGTCACGCAGGTCGTGCCCAGAAGGGGAGCGGCAGCGTTGGTCAGCTTTCAGACGTCCGTGGGCCGCAGAGTCCAGTTCGAGCTGGTGCGCCCCGACGGCAGTCGCCTGCCGTTGGGCACGACCGTCGAAGATGACCAGGGCAAGCCGCTGGCGACGGTCGACCCCAATGGTCGCGCATTGATTCTGAGTGAGCGCGACAGCGGCGAACTGGTCGCCAAATGGGCCGATCAACACTGTCGCGCGTCTTTCACGCTTCCGGCCAAGGACCCGCAGCGCAGTTACGATCGCGTCAAGGCGGTGTGTCAATGAAGTCCGCCTGTTTGATGACCGCCGTTTTGGTGTTCACCAGCGCCGCTGCGCAGGCGACGGTTTCGCTGTCGGGCACGCGTCTGATATTCGATGGCAGGTTCAGGGAAGCCTCTGTGGATGTCAGCAATCGCAGCGATGCTCAGGTGTTGATTCAGGCCTGGCTGGCAGATGGACGTGTTGGGGAGTCGGGCGCGGCAGACCTGCCGTTTGTCCTCACGCCGCATCTGGCGCAGCTGCCCGCACAGGGCAAGCAGACGTTGCGCGTGCTGTACGAAGGCGTCGGGATGCCGGCGGATCGTGAGTCGTTGCTGCATTTGTTCGTGCTGGAAATCCCTCGCCGCAGCCAGGCCGCGCAGCAATTGAGCATCGCCGTGCGGCAGCGCATCAACGTGTTCTACCGTCCGGCCGGTTTGCCTGGCGATCCCGCCGATGCCGCGCAGATGCTCACGTGGCAGCGGCAAGCGGGCGGCGAACTGTCTGCGCGCAATCCGACGCCGTATCACGTCTCGCTGCAAAACGTGCGTGTCGACGGCGTTGAAATCAGCGACTACCAGCTCCTGCCACCGTTTTCGGAGATTTCGCTGCCGCTTCCAGCGCGTGTTGTCGGCGACGGCATGCAGCGAAACCTGTCTTTCAAGGCGCTGACGGACTACGGCGGCCAGCGCGATTACTGCGGCGCATTGCCGGCGCAAGGCGCGTTGAACGTGCCACTGATCAGGCCCGATTCTCACTCACTCAAAGGGAAGTGCTGACCATGACGTACAGATCCGTTACCCGATGGTGTCCGATAGTGCTGATGACAGCGTTGTTGCCTGTCTCTGCCGCGGCCATGACCTGCACAACCCAAGGTGCAGGCGAATTCATCCTCCGCGCTGACTTGAGCAGCACTGTCGCGATCCCCGCCACGCTGCCCGATGGCACGGCGGTCTGGCGCTCCGAGCGTCTGAGCGTCGCGGTCGAATGCGCTAAGGAAGAAGTCGGCGGGCCAGAGGACGTCTTCCTTTATCTGAACCCGGAGAACATACAGATCGGTCAGGGCATTCGCGCAGGGCTGACAGTTGGTGGGGTCGACTTCCTCCAGACCTCTGGGCGCATTCCCACGCATCAGACGGCGCCCGCCTGCAAGGACGCGAGCACCCGTTGCCCAGCTGTCTCGTTCAACTTGCCTTTTACCGTGTTCATCGAGAAATACGGGCCGACCCCGCCATCCGGCATCGCCAGCGACGTGCGCGACTTCAGGATGTTTCAGGTTGACGGCACAACTGGCCCCAATCCAGTGCCCGACCGCAACCTCAATTACCTCATCAATAACCTGTCGGGGCTGCGCTTCGTGGCCTGTGACGCTGAGCTGCGGGTCATGCCGGAGACGATTGACTTCGGTGACGTGGCCATCGCCAACGTGAGGGTGGGCGAGGTCGCGACGTTCCAGCGGTTTGCCTTGGCCACCAGCCGTGTCTGTGATTCGCCGTTCAGCCTCAATGCGCGGCTCACGCCGGTATCGGGCGTGCTGTCGGGCGACGTGCTGGTGCCCGTCAACAACGACAGCGTCGGCATCCGCATCACGAACGCGTACGACAACATGCCGGTGCGATACAACGAGCCGTTTCACTTGAATGACCTGCTGGATGGGAACTACTCGGCCACTGCTGATTTCAAGGCCGAATTGATCTGGCAGACGCAAACGCCACAGCCTGGTCCCTTTTCTGCGGAAGTGATGGTCGATCTGTTCTACAAATAGCCGCGCGCATTCGGTCTTCTGCCTGAGGCAGGCGCAGAATGATTCGGGTATGCTGCGCGGCTTCGGGTGCCGCCCGACTTTTTCCTCGACCGCTTCAAGCTTCCGGAGCCTTCATGACGACCCCCGAACCTACCTCAGCGCCTGACCTCGATGTCGAACCGGTCGAGGGCAACGTCGTTTCCGAGCAGGCCCGGCCAGCGATTCCGGCGTTCAGTTTTCCGTTCAAACCGGGGCAGCTTGCCCAGGCCAGAAAGGATCAGCCGTACTACCAGAAGTCCAACAAATCCAGCCACGAAAAGCGGCCAGGCGCAGCTCCGGCGGGCACGCGTCGTTCGATGGGCAAGCGCTGATTCGCGAGCGTCCGGTCAGCCCTGTTTGCGAAAGCTGTCGCGGTATTGTGTGGGCGTCACGCCCAGACGCTGGGTGAAAATCAGGCGCATGCGCGCGGCGCTGCCGAATCCACAGTGATACGCCACGGCTTTGATCACCATTTCACTGCCCTCCAGCAAGTGTCGGGCGGCGTCGATTCTGGCTCGCTGGACGAATTCGGCCGGGGTGATTTTGGCGTCTCGAGCGAACACTCGCGCAAACGTGCGCGGGCTCATGGACACCACTTGCGCGAGTCGTTCCACCGAAAACGGTTCGCTGATGTGCTCCATCACGTAACGCTGGATGGTTGCAACGGGGGAGTCATCATCTGCCGAGGCGCTCAGGTACGGACTGAACTGCGATTGTCCGCCCTGACGTTGAGCGACCACCAACAGACGTTTCGCCACAGCCAGCGCGATCGCCGATCCATGATCCTGCGCGACCAGCGCAAGCGCCATGTCGATGCCTGCCGTGACCCCCGCGGACGTCATCATCGCGCCGTCGCGCACGTAAATGCGGTCAGGTTCGACCCTCGCTTCGGGAAACAGATCGGCCAGTTGTTGCGCATGGCTCCAGTGCGTGGTGACCTGCTTTCCATCCAGCAGACCGGCATGCCCGAGCACGAACGCTCCCGTGCAGATCGAGCCGAAACGTCCCGCCAGCGGCGTGGCTTCGCGCAACCAGGCGGTCAGCTCGGGCATCTCGGCACCCTCGGGAAGCAACGGGCCGCCGGGCACCAGCAGGATGTCGAAGGTTTTTGGCGCATCGGCCAGGGAATACTGCGCGCCCAGCGGCATGCCATTAGAGGCGACGATGGGGTAGGGCGTTGCGCCGATGGTGGTCATCCGGTAGCCATCGCCTTGTGCGACGTAGCGATTGGCCTCGGCGAACACATCCAGGGGACCGGCCACATCCAGCGACTGGACATCAGGGAACAGCACGATCGCGACGCTTCTCATCAATGAATCTCAGGCGCTTTGCAAAGGGATGAACATATAGCGCATCGCCTCTTCTGTCTCCAATAGCGCGCCTGCTTGTTGCAAGTGCAGCGTCGCGGCCTCGCCTGTCACGCGGAAACGCCACACGGCTTCGCTTGCAGGCAGTGCGCCAGTCTGCAGGCGTGAAACGGCTGCCGCAAAGGCGTCCATGTCGGGCAGGCAGGCAACGAAACCGTTGCCCTTGAGCGCTGTGGTCTGGAGTCCCAACGCTACGCAGATCGCCTGCTTGCGGGCAATGTCGTCGCGATCTGCCTGGCGCGATCGTTCGATCAACGCCAGCAGCTGTCGGTCAACCAACTGGCCGCCGACGATCAGATCCGGCCCCCGTGTCCAGGCCTCGGCAGGACAATCTTTGGCCTGCGGGCGAAGCGGAATGTGCGGATTGATCTCCATGGGATAAATGCGGCACACCAGCGGACGACGCTCATAAATGCGGCAGAGATTATCAGCGTCAAGATTTCGGCAACGACCAGCGTTGTAGGCCGCGAAGGTGATGGCCACCAGCGCCTGCGCTTTGCCGCTGCTGACGGGGTGCGAGCGCCGGGAGGCGTGAGTGACCTGCTCCGGTGCAACACCGTAGCCATTGGCCAGGAATGCTTCGGTCAGAATGATCACCGAGCCGCCGTCAGCCGCCCACTGCGCGGCCTCGGCCAGTGTCAGGGGCACGTGATGATCGGTGCAGCATTTGCCGCAGCCGACGCAGGAAAACTGTGTATCCATGGGAAGAAACAGTCCGCCAATCCAAAAAGAATGAAGCAAGACCTGAGCGGAAAAGCCGTCACCACGGCCAGGTCTTTTTCAAATTGGCGGAAAAGGCAGCAAGTTATGCGCCATCGGTCGGATTATTTCTTGGGCGGCGTGGTGACGTTGTCCCACTCAGTGATCAGCGCTTTCTTGTTCTTTCGGTCGTACAGGCAGAGCTCTGTGCCGATTTTATTCTTCATGAACGCCTGTTTGTACTGGCCTTTGATCAGCAGCGCGTTGTAACCCACGCTGTCATCGAACGCGGCATCGGCGCCCGCAGGCTTGGCATTCTTCAATGAACTGGCCGCAACGCAGCTGTCGACCAGAGTTTTGTTGAAGTCTTTCCAGGCGTCAGGGCTGGATGCGCTGGCCTGACCTGCAGCAGCGGTGAGGGTGAGCAGCAGGGCGGCAGTGAGTTTCTTCACAGCATTCTCCATTGTCGTTATCGGTGTGACTGCGACTTGGAGTGGCTTAGCGCGGTTCGAGTTCGCGGCGCTGCACATATTGCATGCCGGCGCGCTCGTACAATCGGCGAGCGGCGAGGTTGCTTTCCATCACCTTCAGGTCCACATGGCCCTCGCGCCGCTGGGCGAAGGCCGCGAATACCACGCCGAGCAGCGAATGCCCGATTCCGCGCTGCCGGGCGCGGGGATGCACCACCAGATTGCGAATGAATGCGCTGGTCCAGCAGTGGGCGACGGCAACAATCCCCAGGGCATCTTCGAGCACGAAACACAGCTGCCGATCGCACTCAGGATCATGGTCGAACGCGTCGAGCCATTGACTGAAATCCAGCACCCGACCGCCGCCCTGTGCCTGGCCCAGCACCAGCAGTTGGTGAACGGCTTGGGCATTTGTGGCGCTGAGGCCTGACCGCCGTACCGTCCCAGGCAGTTCAGGCACGTCGAGTGGCTGGCCCAGTGGGCGTCGCATCAACCAGTAATGCGCAGTGGACGCATCGTCAGGCGCAGGTTTCAGATCCCTTGCGCTTGGACCGTGCGCGCAGCTTCGATCAAGCATCGTGTCAGCTCAGGCGAGGAGAACTTGGTCAGAACGGCGTTGGCGCCTGCGGCCTTGGCCTTTTCGGCGTTCATCGCGCTGTCCAGCGACGTGTGCAGCAGTACGTAGAGTTCCTGAAAGTCAGGCGTTTCACGCAGTGTGCGAGTGAAAGCATAACCGTCCATTTCCGACATTTCGATATCGGACACCACGACGTTGATCTGCTGCGCGGTGCCCTGCAGGTCAAGCAGGTGGTCAATGGCCTCGCGGGCACTGCGCGCGGTGTGACACTCGATGCCCAGATTGCGCAACGTAATGACCGACTGTTGCAGCGCAACCTGACTGTCGTCGACCACCAGAATGCGCGCATTGGCCAGCACCTCGACGTCTTCAGCGCTTAGCTCGGCGGGTTCTGCGACGATCTGCGCAGGCGAGATGCCGTGAATGACTTTTTCGATATCCAGTACCTGCACCAGCGTGCCATCAACCTGAGTCACGCCGGTGATGAACGACTTATTGCCGGAGCCAAATGGCGGCGGGCGGATATCGGTCGTGAGGCAATGGACGATCTTGCTCACCGCCTGGACATGCAGACCCTGCTTGGAGCGGCTCACGTCCGTGACGATCAGGCAGCCACCGTCCGGGTCCAGCAGCGGTCGTTCACCGATTGCGCGGCTCAAGTCGATCACCGACAACGAGTTGCCGCGCAGCGTCGCAACGCCTTTCACGTGCGGATGCGACTCGGGCAAACGGGTGAGGGGAGGGCAGGGGATGATCTCGCTGACCTTGAGCAGGTTGATCGCCATCAGCTTTCCGCTGCGTAACGTGAACAGCAGAAGCGAGAGTGAATCTGCGCGGACGTTTTTGGACATATGAACCTTCTGTCATGCATGTCTGTTTGCCGGTAGAGGTGCAAACAGCGTTCGATGACGGTTTATCGACCCACTCAAGTCAGGCTTTAACCTCTTTTGATGCGCTTGCTCTTGAAGGCCCCTTCGAGACCAAGGTCAAAATGACCTGTAGTCAGTCTTAATGACAGCATCGTATAGATGGTCAAAATGACTCCTAAAGGATAAGCCATTGATATTGAAAGAAAAGTGTTCTGGCACGCTTCCTGATAAGTAACAGACATTCTTTATCAAAAGAGTCTCAGGAGTGCATCATGTTGACTGCTTCGGATCGTGCCATCGTCAAATCCACCGTCCCGCTGCTGGAAAGCGGCGGCGAAGCGCTGACGACTTACTTTTACAAAAAGCTGCTGACCCGGTACCCCCAGGTGCGGCCCTTGTTCAATCAGGCGCATCAGGCCAGCGGCGACCAGCCTCGTGCCTTGGCAAACGGCGTGCTGATGTATGCACGCCACATCGATCAGCTTGAGCAACTGGGCGATCTGGTTGCAAAGATCATCAACAAGCATGTGGCCTTGCAGATCCTCCCGGAACATTACCCATTGGTGGGCGAGTGCCTGCTGGAAGCCATTCGTGAAGTGCTCGGCGCTGAAATCGCCACGGATGAGGTCATCGCAGCCTGGGGCAAAGCCTACGGACAATTGGCCGAGATCCTGATTGGCGCCGAGAAAACCATCTACGACGAGAAGGCGCTGGCGCCCGGCGGCTGGCGCGGCGCGCGCGAATTCAAGGTGGTGGCCAAAGTGCCGGAAAGCGCCGAGATCACCTCATTCTACTTCGCACCTGCGGATGGTCAGCCGATCCTTGCTTTTACGGCCGGTCAGTACATCGGCATGCAGCTGTTCCTGGACGGTGAGGAAATTCGCCGTAATTACTCGCTGTCGGCACTGGCGGGCAACAATCAGTACCGCATCAGCGTCAAGCGCGAACCGGGGGGACGGGCGTCCAACTACTTGCACGACAACGTGAAGGTGGGCGACAGCATCAATCTGTTCACACCGTCGGGCGAGTTCACGCTGGCGCACAGCGACAAACCGCTGGTGTTGATCAGCGGCGGCGTTGGAATCACCCCGACTATAGCGATGCTCGAAGCGGCGGTGGCCACTGAGCGTCCGATCCACTTCATTCACTGCGCGCGCAACGGATCGGTGCACGCATTCCGTGACTGGATCGAAGACATGGCTGGCAAGCATCCTCAACTCAAACGCTTCTACTGCTATGCGGAGGATGACGGCAAGAGTCCGGCAGCCCACGCCATCGGCATGCTGGATCAGGCGCGACTGGAGCAGTGGCTGCCAGAGAATCGCGACGTCGACGCCTACTTCCTCGGGCCGAAAGGCTTCATGGCGGCAATGAAACGTCAATTGAAGGCCGCGGGCGTACCGGATGGGCAGGCGCGTTACGAGTTCTTCGGTCCGGCATCAGCACTGGAGTGACTGGCTGCGACAAATGGACGCATGCTTCTATATATAGAAGGAGGTTCGGCGGCACAGGCATGTCTGCGACAAAAAGCCGCACGCTTCTATATATAAGAAGAAATTCTGCGTCCGGATGTCGCTGTGGCAAACGGTCGCAGGCTTCGGTGTGCGCAGGCTCGAGAGCAAGGTTTTGCAGCAAGCGGTTTCTCGTGAGGAGCTCTGCCTGGAGCGTTAATGTTCGGGTAATGCAGGCGTGGTCAACATCGCGCCTGAAAAAATGGCTCGGCTCGTTGACCGGTGGTGGCATGAGCATCATGCGACCGGATTATCCGGCAGTGAGCGGGGCGATGCGACGATGGTAGAATTGCCGGCTTTCCGGACCGTCCCGGCCCGCAACAATACGCATCCGTCGATCCGGATGGACTCCAATTCAAAGGGTATGTGAATGACTGACAAGATGTTTTACCTGCGGCGTGAGAAGCAGTTTCTGGTTCTGCTCGGCATCATCTGCCTGGCGCTGATCGGTGGAGCGCTGTACATGCAGGTGGTACTGGGCGAGGCGCCTTGTCCGCTGTGCATCCTTCAGCGGTATGCGTTGCTGTTCATCGCCGTCTTCGCGTTCATCGGCGCTGCCATGCCGGGGCGTCTGAGTCTGACGATCTGCGAGCTTCTGGTGACCCTGAGTGCAGTGGGCGGCATTGTTGCGGCCGGGCGTCATGTCTACATCCAGACGCATCCGACCGAGAGCTGCGGCATCGATGTGCTGCAACCCATTGTCGATGGATTGCCGCTCGCGTCGCTGTTTCCGCTCGGATTTCAGGTCGCTGGCTTCTGTGAGACGCCATATCCGCCAGTTTTCGGACTTTCGCTGGCGCAATGGGCGCTAACGGCTTTCGTTCTCACAGTTGTTCTGGTACCGGTGGGTATCATTCGTAACCGGATGAAAGCGCGCTGATAACAAAGTGTTGCATAAAAAACTGCCCCAAAATCCTTAAGAATTTCGGGGCTATTGACCTGTTTCAGGGTGCGACATAAGACCGCATTTTTACGGATTCGGAAATTAACTGTTGCGCAGAAACTCATAGTCAATAAAACTTTACGTATCTACAATCGCCCCCACTTAACGCCCCCATCACTTGAAGGACGGCGGAAATCGAGGTCGGAAAGCGTTTTTACGCCTTTGTAGACGCCGTTCGAATGGCCTCCTGCGTCAAATTCAGAATGTCAGCGCCAAGGGATCTGGTCCGCGTAGGCGGTTGCCACCATTCGAATAAGAAACCACAGCTAAACCCGGATTTGTTACGAGGCCATAAGCTTCCTGACAGGCCCCTGTTCAATCCAAAAATTTGCCAGCACCTGGCAGGGTGAAGTGTTGGCGGTCGAAACCCAACTGCGATGCGAAAGCTGCTTTTAGAGGTCGTGAGATGAGTAAAAAAAGGTACCCCAGGTTTTTTGGCTTCTTGGCCCTTTTCAGCATGCTCCTGCTCAGCGGGTGCGATTACACCCTGCTGGATTCCAAGGGCCATGTCGGCGTGCAAGAGCGTGATCTGATCATCACCGCTACTCTGCTCATGCTGCTGGTGGTGGTGCCGGTCATTTTCATGACCATCATCTTCGCCTGGAAGTATCGCGCCTCTAACAAGAGCGCAACCTACACCCCTGACTGGGCGCATTCGACCAAGATTGAACTGGTTGTCTGGCTGGTGCCTCTGGCCATCATCATCGTGCTTGGCTACGTCACCTACAAGTCGACCCACGCGCTGGACCCATACCGTCCGCTTGAATCCGACGTCAAGCCTGTGACCATCGAAGTGGTTGCGCTGGACTGGAAATGGCTGTTCATCTACCCGGAACAGGGTATCGCGACCGTCAACAAGATCGTTTTCCCGGCTAACACGCCGATCAATTTCCGCATCACCTCAGATTCGGTCATGAACTCGTTCTTCATCCCTGCACTGGGTGGCCAGATCTACGCGATGGCCGGCATGCAGACCAAGTTGCACTTGATCGCCAATGAAAACGGCGAGTTCGATGGTATCTCCGCCAACTACAGCGGCGCAGGTTTCACCGGCATGAAATTCAAGGCGACCGCGACCTCGCAGGCTGACTTCGACGCCTGGGTTGCTGAAGTCAAGAATTCACCTAAACAGCTGGCAACGGCTGAGTACACCGCTCTGGCCAAACCTAGCGAACGTAACCCCGTTGAACTCTACTCCACGGTCACTCCGAACCTGTTCCAGATCATCATCGACAAGTATGAAGGTATGAAGCCGGGCAAGATTGAGCACGAGAAGAAAGAAGTGGCCGGTATGGAAGGGATGGACATGGGTAAGCATTCAGCTGCTGAGGCAGAGGAGTAAACGATGTTTGGTAAATTAAGTCTGGACGCGATACCGTTCCACGAACCGATAGTCATGATCACGATTGCCATGATCGCTATTGGCGGTGCAGCGGTACTCGGTCTGATCACGTATTTCAAGAAGTGGACCTACCTGTGGACCGAGTGGCTGACTTCGGTCGACCACAAGAAGATCGGCGTGATGTACATCATCATCGCCATGGTCATGCTGCTGCGTGGTTTCGCTGACGCCATCATGATGCGTTCCCAGCTGGCTCTGGCCACCGAGGGTTCGCCCGGCTATCTGCCGCCTGAACACTATGACCAGATCTTCACCGCTCACGGTGTGATCATGATCATCTTCATGGCGATGCCGTTCTTCACCGGTCTGATGAACATCGTTCTGCCTCTGCAGATCGGCGCTCGCGACGTTGCCTTCCCGTTCCTGAACTCCCTGAGTCTGTACCTGCTGATCTCCGGTGTGGTGCTGGTCAACGTTTCCCTGGGCGTCGGTGAATTCGCACGTACCGGTTGGGTTGCCTATCCGCCGCTGTCTGAACTGGGCTACAGCCCGGGCGTGGGTGTCGACTACTACATCTGGGCACTGCAGCTATCGGGTCTGGGTACGACACTGACGGGCGTTAACTTCCTGGTTACCGTCCTGAAGATGCGCACGCCTGGCATGAAGCTGATGGACATGCCGATCTTCACCTGGACCTGCACCTGGGCAAACGTTCTGATCGTGGCGTCGTTCCCGATCCTGACCGCCACCCTGGCACTGCTGACCCTTGACCGCTACCTGGACTTCCACATTTTCACGAACGAATTGGGTGGTAACCCGATGATGTACGTGAACCTGTTCTGGGCGTGGGGTCACCCTGAGGTGTACATCCTGATTCTGCCGGCGTTCGGAGTCTTCTCCGAGGTCATCTCGACGTTCACCGGTAAGCGCCTGTTCGGCCACCACTCGATGATCTACGCCTCCGGCGCGATCTCCGTACTGGGCTTCATGGTCTGGCTGCACCACTTCTTCACCATGGGGTCGGGTGCAAGCGTCAACGCCTTCTTCGGTCTGGCGACGATGCTGATTTCCATCCCGACGGGCGTGAAACTGTTCAACTGGCTGTTCACGATCTACCAGGGCCGTCTGCGCTTCACCGCGCCAGTCATGTGGACCCTGGGCTTCATGGTTACTTTCTCCATCGGTGGTATGACCGGCGTTCTGCTGGCCATCCCGGGTGCTGACTTCGTTCTGCACAACAGCCTGTTCGTGATCGCGCACTTCCATAACGTGATCATCGGTGGTGCTGTCTTCGGTTACATCGCAGGCTTCGCGTTCTGGTTCCCGAAAGCGTTCGGCTTCAAGCTGAACGAGAAGTGGGGCAAGGCAGCGTTCTGGTTCTGGATCTCGGGCTTCTATGTGGCATTCATGCCGCTGTACGCACTGGGCTTCATGGGCATGACCCGTCGTCTGAACACCACTGACAACCCGGACTGGACGCCGTACCTGCACGTCGCGTTCTGGGGTGCAGCGCTGATCATGGTCGGTATCGCCTGCCAGCTGATCCAGATCTACGTGAGTATCCGTGACCGCGAGCAGAACCGTGACGTGACCGGTGACCCTTGGAATGGCCACACCCTGGAGTGGTCCACTTCGTCGCCTCCGCCGTTCTACAACTTCGCAGAACTGCCGAAGGCAAACGAGATCGACGCGTTCTATGCAGCCAAGCGTGATGGTGAAGCGTACCCGGTTCCGGCCAAGTACTCCGACATCCACATGCCGAACAACACCGCTACCGGCCTGGTAATGGGTGCTCTGCTGACCGTCTTCGGTTTCGCGATGATCTGGCACATCTGGTGGCTGTCGATCGCCAGCCTGGTTGGCACCGTCGTTTACTTCGTCATCCACGCTGCACGTGACGATCAGGGCTACATGGTTCCTGCTTCGGAAGTGGCACGCATCGAAGGCGAGCAACACAAGATCCTGGCCTCGGTCCGCAATGCCCAGGCAAACACTCCTGTCAACAAGCTGGAGCAGGCATAAACAATGTCGAACTTAGTATTTGAAGGTGCTAAAGGTCACGACCACGGTCATGACCATGAGCATGACCACGGTCACCATGACGCCGGCGAGATGAAAATCTTCGGCTTCTGGATCTACCTGATGACCGACTGCATTCTGTTCGCGTCGATCTTCGCCGCTTACGCAGTGCTGGTTAACAACGTTGCCGGTGGTCCAGCAGGCCACGACATCTTCGAACTGCCATACGTGCTGGGCGAAACCGCCTGCCTGTTGCTCAGCTCGATCACCTACGGCTTCGCCATGCTGGCGATGCACAAAGGTAACAAGTCCGGTGTGCTGGGCTGGCTGTTCGTGACCTTCCTGTTCGGTATGGGCTTCATCGGCATGGAGATCAACGAGTTCCACATGCTGATCTCCGAGGGCTACGGCCCTAACCGCAGCGGCTTCCTGTCGGCGTTCTTCACGCTGGTCGGTACCCACGGTCTGCACGTGACCAGCGGTCTGATCTGGATGGCGATCATGATGTACCAGGTCAGCAAGAATGGTCTGACTGCCACCAACCAGACCCGTCTGAGCATGCTCAGCCTGTTCTGGCACTTCCTGGACGTGGTCTGGATCTGCGTGTTCACCGTTGTCTATCTGATGGGGACCATTTAAATGGCAAATTCACATCACTCCCATGACGATTCCAGCCACGGCAGCTTCAAGTCGTACATGGTCGGCTTCGTACTGTCGATCATCCTGACCGCGATTCCCTTCGGTCTGGTTATGTTCCCGACGGTATCGAAAGTTGCCACACTGTGGATCGTGCTGATCTTCGCGGTCGTGCAGGTTCTGGTTCACCTGGTGTACTTCCTGCACCTGGACCGTTCGGTGGCACAGCGCAACAACGTGGTTGCATTCGCGTTCGCCACGCTGGTTATCGTTCTTCTGGTTGGCTTGACGGTATGGATCATGTTCAGCATCCACACCGCTATGATGGCGCACTGAGGAAAACCTGATGTCACTGAAGCACTTTATCCAAATCACCAAACCGGGGATCATTTTCGGTAACGTGCTTTCGGTGGCAGGTGGCTTTTTTCTGGCTTCCAAGGGACACATCGATTTCGGTCTGTTCCTGGTGGCGATGATCGGGACTTCGCTGGTCGTGGCGTCTGGTTGCGTCTTCAACAACTGCATCGATCGTGATATCGATGTGAAGATGGAGCGCACCAAGAACCGCGTACTGGTTCAGGGCCTGATTTCGTTGAAACTGGCCCTGGCGTTCGCCACGGTGTTGGGCGTTGCCGGTGTCGCTTTGCTGTACACCAAGGCCAACCCGCTGGCCGCGTGGTGCGCAGTGATCGGTTTTGTGATTTATGTCGGCTTCTACAGCCTGTACCTGAAACGCAAATCCGTTCACGGCACATTGGTGGGCAGCCTGTCGGGCGCGATGCCGCCGGTGATCGGCTACGTTGCGGTCAGCAACAGCTTCGACCTGGCGGCACTGACGTTGCTGGTGATGTTCAGCCTGTGGCAAATGCCTCACTCGTACGCCATCGCGATCTTCCGCTTCAACGACTACCTGGCTGCTTCGATTCCGGTTCTGCCGGTCAAGCGTGGCATCCGGGTCGCCAAGCGCCACATCCTGATCTACATCCTGGCTTTCCTGCTGGCTACCTTGATGCTGACCTTCGGCGGTTACGCCGGGCTCAACTATCTCGCAGTCGCGGCGGCCATGGGCATGTACTGGCTGTACATGGCGTGGACAGGCTACAAAGCCAAAGATGACTCCGTTTGGGCACGTAAGCTGTTCGTGTTCTCCATCTTCACCATCACCGCCTTGAGCGTGGCGATGTCGCTGGACTTTCAGGTAACCAAAGAGCTGCTGGTCACATACGCAGCACCTTGATGCCCTGACTGAAACAACCGAAACCCCGTCGCTCGTAAGAGCTGCGGGGTTTTTTTATGGGTCAGCGCTCACCCTTGAGCCGGGCGGCCCAGGCCTTTGATTCTGCCGTGCCTGCACCCCCCGATTCGCGCGTTACCCCGCGACGGCAGCGGTTTGCGGATCGGTCGGCTCCTTCGCAGGCCCCAGCACGATCGCCAGATGACGCAGGTCCTCGATGTGCACGCTGACGCTCTTCCCGGATGGGCTAAGCGCAAGGGTCCCCAGCGCGAAGACCGTGAAAAACCGGACCTCATCGGCATGACTCAACAGCTCGCTGATGTAGCGACTCGATCGATACGCCTGCATCTGCGCGGGCGAAACGTAGAGTGTCACCAACTTGCCTTGTAGCCGATCGAAGAACTTGAACTTGAACCCGGTGCCGTAGCGCTCCACCAGGCCGCCGCCATACAGAACACGGCGCTCCTCGCCGGGCTGGGCGAATTTGATATGACGAAAATACGATCTCAGCGACACCTCGCCCTGACCCGGAACGCGCAACGTCAGCAGCGCGAACTCTTCCTTGCTCAGTTGCGCCTGTGCCTGACGGAAGCTGTCCACCAGTCGCTCGAGGTTATTGGTGCGGGTTGGAGTGGTCTTGGTGGTTCTTGGCGCGTCAGACGCAACCGCTGAAGGCGTCAGTGGTTCTGACACAGGCGTGTCGGACTTTATCGGAACCGGCGCCGCTTTGGCGCTTTCCTTGAGCGCTGGGTCGAACACATCAATGTAATCGTCGAGCTTGCGCTTGACCTTGCGCAACGCGCTCTGCGCTTCGGTCTCGGCTGGATCCGGCTGATCATCGGGCGACTGAGCGTCATCGACCCATTCGCAATCGGCGTGGTGCTCGTAGTTCGGGTTGGCGCGAAAATGCGCGGCGACGAACGTTGGGTGCTCCTGCGGCTTTACGTCATAGCGAACGCCGGTGATCTTCACGCCCAGCGCGCGACACGCTTCGCTTGAGCACAGAAAGCTGAAACGCGCGCGAGGCGGCTCCTGGGAGAAGAATTCCCGTCGCGCTGCCACGATCGAGACTTCTTGCTGCAGCTCTACACAGAATGCGCGGGTGATCGTCTTGCTGGTTTTCATAGAGCGGCCGAATCCTTGCCGAAGTCATGCCGCTCATGATGCGCAATAGCCAGTGTGTGGGCAATTGTTTCGGCGGGTGCCGTCAGGGCTGATGGCGTTTCGCGCGTTTAGCTTTAGCTCTGAAATGTCGGTAAGTCGCAATGGCCGCCGCAAGCACCACAACGCCGATGAAGATGGGAAGGCGATAGGGTTTGAGATTGCCGAGCAAATCCTCCAGAAATTCGCCTGCCCAGTATCCGGCGGTGACGAACAGCACAGCCCAAACGGCCGCGCCCAGCAGATTGATGATCGAAAAGCGCACCGGTGAGAGGCGGCTGGCGCCGATCACCAGAGGACCGATCAGGCGCATGCCGTAAAGAAATCGCACAGAGAAGATGGACGCCGTCGGATAGCGCTCGATGAGCCCGGAGACCCGGTCGATGGTGGCTTGCTGACGGTGCAGGCGCGGCATCAGGCGCGGGCCGAAGTAGCGTCCCGTCCAAAACAGGATCTGATCGCCGATCATCCCGCCCAACGTGGCCCAGACCATGACCTGCGGCCACTGCAAGACATGTTGATGAGCGGCCAGTCCGCCGAGGATCAGGATCGTCTCGCCTTCGAGCAGGCAACCGATGAAAACTGCCCAGTAGCCATAATTGGCGAGCAGGTAATTGATGTCGATGTGTTCGAACATGGAGTGGCGGTGGCCTTCGGAAGGATAAAAACCGCAGGAGCATCCGGCGGCGTGTTTGCCTGTTGCGGCAGTGTCGCACGCCTTTCGACCCGAGCCGTCGGTTAACAGTTCTGTCCGCGTGTTGCGAACCTTCCGACGTTATGCGCTGTATTGCGCCTCCAGCGCCGCGAGGTCTTTCTCGATAACTTTCATAAGCATTTCCCACTCACTCTGAGTGCGTTTCAATGCTTCGCCTTCCCGAGAATAGAGAAAATCGATGATGTTGGCTGTTTCCTTCGCTTTGGTGGTAGGCCGGAAGGCGTCCATGCTCAGCACCCGGGCCAGCATGTCCAGCTCAGTGGCATGGTTGACCCATTGCCAGTCGTCCTTGATTACGACTTTGTCGATCAGGATGCACTGCTTCTTGAAGCTGCGCAGGCTCGCCCCGAACGGACTGGCTGCCAGCAGCGAGGTGATCCGTGCGCCCTCGCTGTTGGCTTTTTCCACGGCGTTGGGGCCAAAAAACCATTCGTTGAAACTCAGCTCAATCTCGCGAAAGGCCACATTGGCTTCCCAGATAATGCTCAGCGCCTTGTTGTGGATGATTTCGTTTTTCCACGCTCGATACGCCTTGAACGCCAGCCCGACCAGGCCGATGGCCGCCAGCGCCTGAACCAGAGAGGAACATGAGTTGATGACATTGAATGCCGCAGCGGAACCTGAGTCGCCGGCGCCGGAGTAGGACTCGTAGAAGACCGCGCCGGTCATCGCCGCGAGAGCGAAAAGGGCGCAATAGAAACCGAACGCATAGGGATCTTTCATTGTTGTTTTTATCCGATCAGCGAGGTTGAGCGTACAGCCGGGTCGCTTTGGATCAGTCAATGTTAAGGCTAGTTGAAAATCGCGGCTGCGGTGCTCGGAAGCGCTATAAAAGCGCTCACACAGGTAGCCGATGGCGAGCCGCCGCAGAGGCATCAGGGGAACAGCTTTTGATCCGAAAAGCTTGCGAGCAGATGGTCGTAAACCAGCCTGACCCTGGGCGGCACCGGTCCGGACTGCGTGCGGTAGATGATCAGATCCATGGGCGCGGGGGCCAGTTGTTGCAGAACCTCGACCAACAGACCGTTGGCTAAATGTTGCTCGGCGAGATAATGAGGCACCTGAGCGAATGCGAGTCCCGACAGAACGAATTCCAGCTCCGTTTCCGGATCGTCGCAGCTAAACGCCGGGGAGGGCGGCGAATACATGCGGCCCTCCGAAAACATCCAGGGCCAGGGCCTGCCGTTGTTACGGTCAATCAGCGTCGACAGTGGCAACTCCTTCAGATCGTCGAGGGTGGTCGGCAAGCTGGTCGCTCTGATCAATGCTGGCGCAGCGACGACCTTCAGCGGCACCTGCCCGATAGCGCGCGCGATGTAGCGCCTGTCTCGCACGGCACCGATGCGTATGCCGATATCAATGCGTGAGGCAACGGCGTCGGTCAATTGATCATCCAGACTCAGCTCAATCCGCAATCCTGAATTCAGCTCCATCAGCGGCTTCAGATAGCGTGCAAGGTAGAGCTTGCCGATCGAGTGCGGCGCAGTGATCCCGACGCGTCCGCTGACGCTGGTCGGCTGCAGGCGCGTGTTAGATACGAACAACTGATCGAACTGATTCAACGTGTCCCGCGCCCGTTGGGCGATCTCAGCTCCAAACGCTGTGACGTGCGCCTGCCGAGTGCTGCGGTGAAACAATGGCTCGGCGAAAGAGCGCTCGAGCTCCTTGATGGCTCGGGTGATTTTTTGCGGCGATGTCCCCAGGCGATTGGCTGCCTCGCGAAAAGTGGGTGATTCCACAGCGACGACGAAGATACGCAGCATTTCGAGGCGGTTGAGCATGACGGTCCTCAAGTTCCAGAAAATGGAATTCTCAAATCCTAACTCTTCCATTTTCTGAAGCGAAGTTTGATCGCACACTCGCTCTCAACAACTTCCCGAATCAATCTGCAGGAGACTGATCATGAGCAAAGGCATTCAAGGCAAAGTCGTCGTCATCACCGGCGCAAGCAGCGGCCTCGGAGAGGCGACCGCGCGCCATCTGGCAAACCTCGGCGCTAAAGTCGTACTGGGTGCGCGTCGTCAGGAGCGTATGGACGTCATCGTTGAGGAGATTAAGGCCACAGGTGGTCAGGCTTCTGCCTACACGGTGGACGTTACCCGTCGCGAAGACTTATCGGCTCTGGTCGACAACGCCGTCAGAGATTTCGGCCGCATCGACGTCATCGTCAACAACGCAGGTTTCATGGCGATCTCTCCCATCGCCGAGCTGCGCGTCGACGAGTGGGACCGCATGATCGACATCAACGTGAAAGGGGTGCTTTACGGTGTCGCCGCCGCGTTGCCTAAGTTCGAAGCACAAGGTTCCGGCCATTTCATCAACATCTCGTCGGTGGCAGGCATCAAGGTCTTCAGCCCGGGCGGTTCGGTTTACAGCGGCACTAAGTTCGCCGTGCGCGCGATCTCCGACGGCCTGCGCCATGAAGTCGGCGCAAAGATCCGCACCACCACCATCGAGCCTGGCGCAGTGGATTCCGAGTTGAAACTGGGCAGCGGCCACCAGCCAAGCGCTGATGCCGTGAACGAGTTCTACAAGCAAGCGATCCCGGCCGATTCCGTCGCCCGCGCCATCGCCTTCGCCATCGAACAGCCAGGCGATGTCGACATCAACGAAATTGTTCTGCGGCCTACTGCGCAGGACTTCTGATGCGCTGAGTTGTGTTGCTGCAGGCTTAAAACCTGCAGCAACACATTCGCAATTTAGGACGATCACGTTGTTAATAACTGTTCGCGCTTTCTGTGGGAACGAATATATTCGCGGTGGGCATGGCTGTTATTAAAACTCACATTTCAACGCTTTCTTATAAATACGCTTCTGAGACTGCATAGTCTTCCGGGCTGTGGCTCCTTTCTTCTGCAGAATGCGACGGCTAAGTCCTGCTCTCAAAGTGCAGGGAAGCGACGGCACGGATCGTCATTCGGTGCAGAGCCTGTAGTCCAGTAGTTTCCTTGCCTGTAAGCAATTTCCAAATTTCTCCGTTCGGCTTGTTCATCCAAAACGCCCACGCTAGTTTTCGCTTCCTCGAAAATTAATCTCGATACGTTGATTTTCCTGGAGTTGGGCTGCGTAGCACCGCGATCCAGGCTCTCAATGTCCATTACCTACGGATTTAAAACCCGGTCTTCATAAGGAAATGACCTTTGCCCGATCAGGACGAGTTTCGCGTCACGCTTAGCCTTGCCCAAATGGCCGCGATTCTGGAGAACGAATCCCTCACGCCCTACGAGATTTTCTCGAGCCGAGTCGTTGGCAGCCTGCGCTTAGTGGGGGGAATCATAGAGCTCGGCGGCGCCGGCGTGCTATGCGCAGTCCCGGAACCCACAATGATCACCAAAGTGGGATGCGTTGCCATGGGGCTGCACGCCGCCGACCAAATGGCGGCCGGCGCGCACCAACTGGTGACCGCCAGGGAAACCGATTCGTATGCGTTCAAGGCGGGCATGACGGCCGCCGAAGTCATGGGTGCATCCCGCGCCAGCGGTCAAGTCGTCGGGCTCGCGGCTGAGTTCGCGGTCCCGCTTTCGACAGCTTCGCTCTATAACGCGTTCAGGGTCTCGTCGGTTCGGGCGGGGAGGATGACGGTTGTCGTGAGCGAGAGATTTCCTAATGCACCGAAAAACGGTCCTGGTGGACACACATTGCAATTCCATGTGGGGAAAGCCTTAGATGAACTGCAAAAACGATTAAAGCGCAAGAAATCGGCTGACGTTATGTCGACTTTTGCCAGCATAGAAATGGCAGAATGGGCAGTGAGCCAGGTGCTAAAGTCAAATAAGAGCAAGATATTGCTCTATTCCAAAGCCAAAGTATTACGGGTGAACAATAGGGTAGTACTGACAATGGATGTTGGAAAGAATATTGGATGGGGCATTGCACGCGCAGCCCCTGATTCTCCGCGAGACATGAGCAAGGTCTGCGTGGTTGTAGACTTTACAGAATATAACTTTATGCCCGCTTATATAGTCACTGCGTATCCAGTTCTCTGACGTCGTGGTTCACAGCAGTGTCAGTTTTTAAAGGCCGTTTGCGGTTCAGGCTCCAGCACCTCTGTAGGAACAATGATGCGTAGCTATCGTCAGCTGTTTAGTTTTATGTGTGATCTCGGCGACGGGATACAGGATCATCTTCCTGAAGAGATGCGTACTGAGCAGCTCGGGCTTGAGGAAATCGTAGGCCTGTGGGTGGACAATAAATCTTATCTGGAAATCAGGTCGCTCAAAAAAGACATGGCTGCGTATGTGAAAAAGTGCGAAGAAATGGATTACTCGCTGGATGCAATTTTTCCCTACGATGATTTCTTGCTCTTCGTCCCGGAAAGATTTGGCTGCGATGAGTCGGTGTTGTTCTCTCAAGTCTTGCCGATGATCGAACAAAGAGAGGCGGAGACGAACAGGTCTTTGCCGACCGACGTGATTAAGTGGTTCAAATCGATCTACGCTAGGCCAATACCCTAAATGTCACTTTGCATGTCGTGACGCTCGGCGGGGTCAAATCACGCCCACAAAAAAACCGGCTCAAATCTGGCCGGTTTTTTTTGCTTCAAGCTACGTAACCGCTTGAAGGTGCTGCTGTTTGGTGCCCCGAGGGAGACTCGAACTCCCACTCCTTTCGAAAACGGATTTTGAATCCGCCGCGTCTACCAATTCCGCCATCAGGGCTCAATGGCGGCGAAGTATAGAGACGAGCCTACCGTTGGTCAATCATGTTTCATGGTCAATTTTCAGGTTTTCCGCTAAACTTCCCGGCCCTGCTAGACGAACCCCATCATGCGTGTCGCTGACTTTACCTTCGAACTCCCCGATGCATTGATCGCTCGCCATCCTCTGGCCGAGCGACGCAGCAGCCGTTTGCTCACCCTCGACGGGCCGAGCGGCGCGCTGGCACATCGCCAATTCACTGATCTGCTGGAGCATCTGCGTCCTGGCGATCTCATGGTTTTCAACAATACCCGGGTGATCCCGGCGCGTCTGTTCGGGCAGAAGGCTTCGGGCGGCAAGCTGGAAATTCTGGTTGAGCGCGTGCTGGATCAGCATCGCGTGCTGGCTCATGTACGCTCCAGCAAGTCGCCCAAAGCGGGTTCGACCATCTTGATCGATGGCGGTGGCGAAGCCGAAATGGTTGCGCGCCACGATGCGTTGTTCGAGCTGCGTTTTGCCGAGCCGGTGCTGCCGTTGCTCGAGCGCGTGGGCCACATGCCGCTGCCTCCTTATATAGATCGCCCGGACGATGACGCCGACCGCGAGCGGTATCAGACTGTTTACGCGCAGCGGGCCGGTGCGGTGGCGGCGCCCACGGCGGGTCTGCATTTCGACCGGACCATGATGGACGCGATTGCCGAGAAGGGCGTCCAGACTGCGTTCGTGACGCTGCACGTGGGGGCGGGGACGTTTCAGCCGGTGCGTGTCGAGCGGATCGAGGATCACCACATGCACCACGAGTGGCTTGAAGTCACTCAGGAAGTGGTCGATGCCGTCGCGGCGTGCCGTGCGCGCGGCGGGCGGGTCGTTGCAGTGGGGACGACCAGCGTGCGCTCGCTGGAAAGCGCGGCCCGAGATGGCGTGCTCAAGGCATTCAGCGGCGACACCGATATCTTCATCTACCCCGGCCGGCCGTTCCATGTGGTCGATGCGCTGGTCACCAATTTTCATTTGCCTGAATCCACGCTCCTGATGCTGGTTTCGGCATTCGCCGGTTACCCGGAAACCATGGCCGCCTACGCGGCTGCAGTGGAGCACGGTTACCGCTTTTTCAGTTACGGGGATGCCATGTTCATCACCCGCAATCCCGCGCCGACTGCGCCTCAGGGTCATGACCCGGTGGACTCGGCCCCAGAGGATCCAGCATGAGTCGCACCTGTCGTATGTCGTTCGAGCTGCTTGCCACCGATGGCAAGGCTCGTCGTGGTCGTCTGACCTTTCCGCGTGGCGTCGTCGAAACCCCGGCCTTCATGCCGGTCGGCACGTATGGCACCGTCAAGGGCATGTTGCCCCGGGATATCGAGGCCACTGGCGCGCAGATCATTCTGGGCAACACCTTCCATCTGTGGCTGCGTCCCGGCACCGAAGTGATCAAGGCTCACGGTGATCTGCACGATTTCATGCAATGGAAGGGTCCGATTCTGACGGACTCCGGCGGCTTCCAGGTGTTCAGCCTCGGCGCCATGCGCAAGATCAAGGAAGAAGGCGTGACCTTCGCCTCGCCGGTCGACGGTGCCAAGGTCTTCATGGGCCCTGAAGAGTCGATGCAGGTTCAGCGCGACCTGGGCTCCGACATCGTGATGATCTTCGACGAATGCACGCCGTATCCGGCCGATGAGGATGTCGCACGTACATCCATGGAACTGTCGCTGCGCTGGGCCAAGCGTTCGAAGATCGCCCATGGCGAGAACACGGCGGCGCTGTTCGGCATCGTGCAGGGCGGCATGCACGAGAATCTGCGCATGCGCTCGCTGGACGGCCTGAACGAACTCGACTTCGACGGCCTGGCCATCGGCGGCCTCTCGGTGGGCGAGCCCAAGCACGAAATGATCAAGGTTCTGGATTACCTGCCAGGACGCATGCCGGCTGACAAACCTCGTTACCTTATGGGTGTAGGCAAGCCTGAAGACCTGGTTGAAGGTGTGCGTCGCGGAGTCGACATGTTCGACTGCGTCATGCCTACGCGCAATGCCCGCAACGGTCATCTGTTCATCGACACCGGTGTCCTGAAGATTCGTAATGCGTTTCATCGTCACGATGACTCGCCGCTGGATCCGACCTGCGATTGCTACACCTGCAAGAACTTCTCTCGCGCTTATCTGCATCACCTGGACAAGTGCGGAGAAATGCTGGGGAGCATGCTCAATACGATCCACAATTTGCGGCATTACCAGCTGCTTATGGCTGGTTTGCGCGAGGCTATTCAACAGGGTACATTGGCCGCCTTTGTCGACACGTTCTATGCCAAACGCGGGCTTGCCACGCCGCCGTTGGACTGAGCGACATCCGGTCTTACCGCTTCCTATTATTAAAATTATGCAACTGGAGTGTTAAATGAGCTTTTTCATCTCTCCCGCTTTCGCGGATGCAGCGGCACCTGCTGCAGGCCCCGCAGGTTCGGGCTTCGAGTGGATTTTCCTGGTCGGCTTTCTGGTCATCTTCTATCTGATGATCTGGCGTCCACAGGCCAAGCGTGCCAAAGAACAGAAGAACCTGCTGGGCAACTTGCAGAAAGGCGATGAAGTCGTCACCTCCGGCGGTATTGCCGGCAAGATCAACAAAGTGACCGACGACTTCGTTGTTATCGAAGTGTCCGACACCGTTGAGCTGAAGATCCAGAAGGGCGCCATCGCTGCCACCCTGCCCAAGGGCACTCTGAAAGCCATCTGATTCCAGTCTTTTACCAATCGACGGGGCGCGCAAGGCGCCCCGCGTTCTAAGCAGGCGGCGTGATGTTGAACAAATACCCTCTGTGGAAATACATCCTGATCCTGGCAGTGCTGGTGATCGGCTTTATTTATTCCGCACCCAATCTCTACCCTGATGACCCGGCTATTCAGGTCAGCGGCGCAAGCACTGCGCTGCAGGTCAATCAGGCTGATCTGGATCGCGTAAGCAAGGCGCTTACCGATGCTGGCATCGCGGTCAAGGGCGCGTCTCTGGCCGAGAATGGCAAGGGCGGTTTGTTGCGTCTGACCAAGCAGGAAGACCAGCTGCCAGCCAAAGATGTCGCGCGCAAGGCGCTGGGCGACGACTACGTCGTTGCATTGAACCTGGCGCAAACCACGCCAAAATGGTTGCGCAGCATCGGCGCTACGCCGATGAAACTGGGTCTGGACTTGTCCGGCGGTGTGCACTTCCTGCTTGAAGTCGACATGGACAAGGCGCTCAGCGCTCGTCTGAATGTCTACGAAGGCGAAGTGAAGAGCCTGCTGCGCAAGGAAAAACTGCGCTATCGCAGCCTGCCTCAGGACAATGGCGCCATTCAGCTGGGCTTCAGTGACACGGATTCCCGCGAGCAGGCCCGTGCTCTGATCCGCAAGGATTACAGCGATTTCGATATCACCATGAGCGATCGTGGCGAGATGCCGATCCTGCGCCTGGCCATGACTCAGGCCAAGGTCGCCGAGATCCGCGAATATTCGATCAAGCAAAACCTGACCACCGTCCGTAACCGTGTCAACGAACTCGGTGTGGCCGAGCCGCTGGTTCAGCGTCAGGGCGCCAACCGTATCGTGGTTGAGCTGCCGGGTGTGCAGGACACCGCCGAAGCCAAGCGTATTCTCGGCAAGACGGCTAACCTTGAGTTCCGTCTGGGCGCAGGCCCGGATGACACCAAGGCCACCACTGAAATGTTCGAGTTCCGCGAGGGCGGTCGCCCTGCGGCAGCGGTCGAGCGCGGTTTGATCATCACCGGTGACCAGGTGACCGATGCCAAGGCTGGCTTCGACGAGCACGGTCGTCCGCAGGTAAACATCAAGCTGGACGGTCACGGCGGTGACCTGATGAGTCGCGCAACGCGCGCCAACGTCGGCCGCAGCATGGCCGTGATCTTCATCGAGCAGAAACCGACCACCACCTACACCAGACAGGTTGTGGACGGCGTCGAGAAAGACGTGCCGGTTCAGACGTTCAAGGAAGAGAAGAAGATCATCAGCCTGGCGACCATTCAGTCGCCGCTGGGCGCGCAGTTCCGCATCACCGGCCTGAACGGTCAGGGTGAGTCGTCGGAGCTTGCGTTGCTGCTGCGTGCCGGCGGTCTGGCGGCACCGATGTACTTCGCCGAAGAACGTACCATTGGCCCGAGCCTGGGTGCCGACAACATCACCAAGGGTGTGCATGCATCCCTGTGGGGCATGCTGTTCGTCTCGCTGTTCATCCTCGCCATCTACCGTTTCTTCGGTCTGATCGCGACGGTTGCGCTGGCCTTCAACATGGTCATGCTGCTGGCGCTGATGTCGCTGCTGGGCGCAACGCTGACCCTGCCGGGTATCGCCGGTATCGTGTTGACGATGGGTATGGCGGTCGACGCCAACGTGCTGATCTTCTCGCGTATTCGTGAGGAGCTGGCAAACGGCATGAGCGTGCAGCGTGCGATCAACGAAGGTTTTGACCGCGCCTACACCGCGATTCTCGACGCCAACCTGACCTCGCTGTTGGTCGGCGGCATTCTGTATGCCATGGGCACAGGCCCGGTCAAAGGTTTCGCCGTGACCATGTCGCTCGGGATCTTTACCTCGATGTTCACAGCCATCATGGTGACGCGTGCAATCGTCAACCTGATCTATGGCGGTCGTGACTTCAAGAAGTTGTGGATTTAAGGGGCTGCCATGAAACGTACCATCAACTTCATGGGCGTTCGCAACGTTGCGTTCGCCATCACCATGCTCCTCACCGTACTGGCGTTGTTCAGCTGGTTCCATAAAGGGCTCAACTTCGGTCTGGACTTCACCGGCGGTACGCTGATCGAGCTGACCTACGAGCGTCCTGCCGATCTGGGCAAGGTGCGCGAGGAGCTGGTGTCTTCGGGTTATCACGAAGCCATCGTGCAGAGTTTTGGCGCGACCACCGACCTGCTCGTGCGTATGCCGGGTGAAGACCCGCAGCTGGGCGCTCAGGTGGCCGAGGCGCTGCGTCGCACCGGCGCTGACAACCCGGTAACGGTCAAGCGCGTCGAGTTCGTCGGCCCTCAAGTGGGCGAAGAGCTGCGCGATCAGGGCGGCATCGGCATGCTGCTCGCGCTGGGTGGCGTACTGATCTATCTGGCCTTCCGCTTCCAGTGGAAATTCGCAGTCGGCGCCATCGTTTCCCTGATCCACGACGTGGTGGTGACGATGGGTATCCTGTCGTTCTTCCAGGTGACGTTCGATCTGACCGTGCTGGCCGCCGTGCTGGCGATCATCGGTTACTCCCTCAACGATACGATCGTGGTATTCGACCGTGTCCGCGAGAACTTCCGCCTGCTGCGCAAAGCGTCGCTGATCGAAAACATCAACATTTCGACCACCCAGACGCTGCTGCGGACCATGGCGACTTCGATCTCCACGCTATTGGCCATCGTGGCACTGTGGATCTTCGGTGGCGACAGCCTGCACGGTTTCTCGGTCGCGCTGTTCATTGGCGTTCTGGCAGGTACCTACTCGTCGATCTACATCGCCAACGTGGTACTGATCTGGCTCAACCTGAGCACTGAAGACCTGCTGCCACCAGTGACGACCGAGAAGGTCGACGATCGTCCCTGACGATGGCTGACCGGTCATCCCTTAAAAAAAGCGCGAGTGTGAACTCGCGCTTTTTTTTGTGCTCCAAGGCTGGGAGTAGCGCGAGCAATTGCGCTGAATATGGTCAGGAGGTTCACGTGAACAAGTCGTTGCTAGTTGGTGCAGTATTGGGTGCTGTCGGTGTGACTGCCGGTGGTGCTTTGGCCACCTATAGCCTCGTAAAACAAAGCGGCCCAGAGTATGCCGATGTACTCGCCGTCGAGCCTGTTAAAGAACAAATCAAAACCCCTCGTCAGGTGTGCAAGGATGTCGCGGTCACCCATCGCGCTCCGGTGAAGGATGAGCATCAGATTGTGGGCAGCGTTATCGGTGCCGTAGCGGGTGGCCTGCTCGGTAACCAGGTAGGTGGCGGTACTGGCAAGAAAATCGCAACCGTGGCGGGCGCCGTTGGCGGTGGTTACGCGGGCAACAAGGTTCAGGAAGGCATGCAGAACCGCGATACCTACACCACCACTGAAAGCCGCTGCAATACCGTTAACGACATCAGTGACAAGGTCGTTGGTTACAACGTGAAGTACAAGTTGAACGACAAGGTCGGTCAGGTACGTATGGATCGCGACCCAGGCAGTCAGATCCCCGTCAACAAGGATGGTCAGCTGGAGTTGAGTCAGGCCGGTCAATAACTGTCACATCCAGCTATTCTGAAAAACACCCCCTTATCCGGGGTGTTTTTTTTGCCCGCTACCACGCCATATCCGATAAGTCTGGAGTCGGTAGCAACTATATATTTTTAATTTGAATACCCGGCGCGTAAGCTTTTTTTGTGGTGGAAGCCTGGGTTTCGCAAGCCAGCCCGCCTCAACAACTCTAATAAAAAAAGTTACGCCAAGCGGGAAACAACAATGCATAAAAGCCCTGTATCTCTCGCCCTTACTTCTGCTACGGCCCTTGGACTGAGTCTCGCCTTTCCCGGCTTCGCGGAAGCGGACTTTTTCGAAGACAGCAAAGCAGACCTCGAATTTCGCAACTTCTACTTCAACAGCGATTACCGACAGGACGGTGCGAGCCAGTCCAAACGCGACGAGTGGGCCCAAGGCCTGATTCTTAATTACGAATCCGGCTTTACCGAGGGAACGGTGGGATTTGGCGTCGATGCCCTCGGACTTTTCGGCCTCAAGCTGGACTCCGGACCTGACCGGCGCAACACCGGCCTGCTGCCTGTCGGCGACGAGAAAGCGCCCGATGACTATGGCCGTTCAGGGGTGACTGCCAAAGCCCGGATTTCCAAGAGCGTGCTGCGGGTGGGAACCTTGATGCCCAGGTTGCCGACTGTCTTGCCCAATGACGGTCGCTTGTTGCCGCAGACGTTTCGCGGCGCGCAGTTGACCTCCAGAGACCTTGCCGACACCACCGTCAATATCGGTCGCCTGACCAGCAACACCGAGCGCAATGACAGCGGCCATGAAGACATCGAAGCCGAAGGCAAAGGCATCAAAGGCGGGCGCCCAAGTGATTCTTTCGATTTCGCCAGTGCCAGTTACAACTGGGCCAAAGGCCTCATCACGTCTTATAACTACGGCAGCCTGGAGAACAACTACAAACAGCACATCGTCACGCTGGTGCATGACTTTGCGCTGAGCGAATCACAGTCCATCAAAAGTGATCTGCGGTATGCGCGCTCCCTCAAAGATGGCAACTCCAATATCGACAACACGGCGGTCGGCGCGAAGTTCACTTACAGCATCGCCGGCCACGGTTTCGGTGTGGCCTATCAACGCATGAACGGCGAAACTGGTTTTCCGCACCTGGCAGGCACGGACTCCTTTCTCGTCAACTACGTGATGATCTCGCCGGACTTCGCCAACCCCGAAGAGCGGTCATGGCAGGCGCGCTATGACTACGACTTCGCGACCGTCGGCCTCCCTGGCCTGACGTTCATGACTCGCTATCTCAAAGGTGACCACTTTGCTCGCGCAAGCAAGGAGGGCACCGAGTGGGAGCGCAACACGGACATTGCGTATGTGTTCCAGAGCGGCGTGCTCAAGAACCTCGAGTTGAAGTGGCGCAACGGCAGCTATCGCAGCAACGGCGGCAACAACATTGACCAGAACCGCGTCATCGTCAGCTACACGCTGCCGCTGCTCTGAGTCGTTCGATTTCAGCAACTTCCCGACAACGCTCATTCTCGGCGATCGCCGCAACGGAGCCCGCAATGCCAACAAGAAAAACCCTTATCCACCTGGCCGTCGCCTTCGCCCTGTTCAACAGTTACGGCGCCTACGCGGCCAATACCGCAGAGCTGCCCTGCGCGACCACGGAACAGTGCGCCGCGCAGGCGGCAAAAATCGGTGCCACGGTCGACAAATCGAAATCCGCGGGCAGTAAAACGGAAAGTCAGTTTTCCTGGCTGAACCGGATCAACAAAGCCTCGATCGTCATGCTGACCGAGGAGGGCATCGTCAAGCCGGAAATGGGGCAGAAGATCGCCACGGGTGTGCGTTACGCTATCGATCAGGCGGATCAGCCCAACGGTAAACGCCCGAGCGATGTGCTCCAGCTCGAACAGATTATGACCGACAAGATCGGCCCGGAGGCCTCGCTGATTCATTCCGGTCGGAGTCGTCAGGACATGCTCGCCACGTACCGTCTGGCCAAGCTGCGTTCGGACGTGCTGGCCTACAGCGAAGCCATGAATGCAACGCGCAAGCGCCTTCTGGATCTGGCCGACAAAAACGTCGATACGCTCGTGCCGGCCTACACCAATGGCGTGCAGGCGATGCCGATCAGCTACGCACACTATTTGCTGGCGTTCGAGGCTGCATTCGATCGCGACGGTCAGCGTATTCGCGAGCTGTATCAGCGCCTGAACCAGAGCCCGATGGGCACGGCGGTGCTTGCCAATTCGGCCTACCCGCTGAATCGCGAACGACTGGCTCAGTTGCTGGGCTTTGACGGGGTGCGCGAGAACTCACTGGATTCCAGTCAGGTGTCGACTTACGACATTCCGATCGAGGCGGCCAATATTGCGTCTTCTTCGGCGATTCGCGTGGGCGCAATGATTGGCGACATTCACACGCAATACCATCAGATTCGTCCTTGGCTACTGCTGGATGAAGAAAAAACCTACACCAGCAGCGCCATGCCGCAAAAACGCAATCCGGGACTGCTGATGCGCGCCCGTGAGAGTGCGTCAGATGTGGTCGGGCTGGCGCAGACCGTGACCTTGCGTGCGCACAACGTGACCACCGGCATGACCGACTACAAGTTCGCCTTCGACTCGTTGGGCGTCTTCGATTCCACCAAAGAGATGTTTGCGGCAATGGACGCGGTGTTTGACGCGCTACAGGTCAATCCGCAACGCGCACGGGAAGAGCTGGAAAACGAATGGACCACCTCGATGGAGCTGGCCGATACGCTGGAGCGCACGCAGAAAGTGCCGTTCCGCATCGGTCACAGCTTTGCGTCGATGATCGTCGAACAGGCGCGAAGCGAAGGCCTGACGCCGAAGACGTTCCCGTACGCCGATGCACAGAAGCTGTATGCGAAGGCGGCTGACAAATATCAGTGGAAGCCCAACTCACTGCCTCTGGACGAGGCGACGTTCCGCGCTGCGTTATCCCCGGAGGACATGGTCAAAACCCGCAAGGGCACCGGTGGCCCGCAGCCGCAGGAGGTCAAGCGAATGCTGGCCGAAGCCCACAAGACGCTGCAAGCGGATCAGACCTGGTTGCGGGAGCGTAGGGAAAAGCTGACGCAGGCCGAAGGTGATCTGGACCGGGCATTCGAGAAGCTGCTGTCGTCCAAGGGTTGACTCATTCCCACTCCTGCAGGCCGGCCTGCCTGTGGGAGTGGGTGCCCGCACCAGGCTGACGCCCGCCAAAAACGCTCCTGCACATTCAGCTCCGATGGACCGGAAGCTGGATCACGTCGCTCATGGTTTCTCGATCCAGAGCCTTCTGCCAGCGCGCGATGGCCAGGCACGCCACGCAGTTGCCGAGCACGTTGGTCAGCACCCGACACTTCATCAAGCGTTCCACGCCCAATAGAAGTCCTGCACTTTCCAGCGGTACCCCATGAAACAGATTGAGGGTTGCGATGAGGGTGAAGAACGCCGAGCCCGCCATGCTGGTCGACCCCAGTGAGGTCACCAGCGTAATCAGCAGCAAGGTCAGTATCTGTTCCCCACTCAGATGAACGCCCGACAGTTGCGCTAAAAACACCGCAGCCACGATCAGATAAAGGTTCGAGCCGTTTAAATTGAAGGTGTAACCCGTCGTCAGCACCAGGCGGGCCAGTTGCGGGTTGCAGCCCAGATTTTGCATTTTCTCGATCAGGCTCGGCAGTGCGGCAATCAAAGAACCGGTAAAGGTCACCAGCAGCAGTTCGTCCTTGAGGTAGATGATCAGCTGCCAGATCGAGGCGCCGGACGCCTGGGCGACAGGTGTCAGGATCAGCAATACGAACAGGGCACTGGCCAGGTACATCACTGCGACGAATTTCAGCAGCGGTACTGCGGAAGCCGGACCGAACTTGCCGATCGTGTACGCAATGGCGCCAAAGGCGGCGAGCGGCGCAAACCTGAGTATCAGTTTCAGCACACTGAACAACACCGCCACGGTTTTCTCAAGCAGGTTACGCAAGGCGTCGGCCGTTGGGTGCCCCTTGGCGCGGGCGATCAATGCCCCGGTCAGCAGGCCGGCGAACATGATCTGCAGGATCGGATTCTGTGTAACCGCGCGGCCGAGCACGTTGCCCATCGCAGACCAGGAAAAAGCGGTGCGCGCTGTTTCGTTTTCCAACGGCGCCAGCGGGATCTGCAACGGCCCGGCTCCCACGCCCGCACCGGGCTGAAGGAGTTCGGCGATCAGACAGCCGAGCAGCAGGGCCAGCAGCGTCATCGTCTGGAAATAAACAAGAATCTTGCGGGCCAGACCCCGTTGCCTCACCTGAAGGCTGGCCACTCCAGAGGCAATCAGCAGAAACATCATGAACGGCATGATCGAGCCGATGATGCGGATGAAACCATCGCTCAGGGGTTTCATTTCGACCGCAATCGGCGGCTCGAAAAGGCCCAGCAACGCGCCGCAGGCGATGGCCAGAAGCAGTTGCAGAGTGGCGCTGCGCAGAAGTCGTGTGGGCATCGGTGTCCCGGGAATTTCAGCGTATTTATTGTTATGAGCGTGCCTTGCCAGCCCCACGGGGATTGGGCACGCTTGCCTGCCAATGTCGCATCGACCGGGCGGCAATCATAAAACCTTGTTGCGGGACAGACCACCATGGAGCTTCGTCATCTGCGCTATTTCGTCATGGTGGCCGAAGAGCGGCATTTCACCCGCGCCGCTGCGCGTCTCAACATGCAGCAGCCGCCCCTCAGTCAACAGATTCGCGCCCTGGAAGATGAGCTGGGCTTCGATCTGTTCAAGCGCCACCCCAAAGGTGTCGATCTGACGGCAGGCGGGCTGGTGTTCCTGCAAGAGGCGCAGGACATTCTGGCGCGAGTCAAGGAAGGTTCGCTTAAGGCCTCCCGCGCGGCGCATGGTATCGAAGGACAGCTGTGCATCGGTTTCACCAGCTCGGCAGCGGCGCATCCGCTGACGCCGCAAATCATTCGAGCATTTCGCGAGCGTTTTCCGGGCGTGGCCGTTTCACTCAAAGAGGGCAGCGCCCAGCAGCTGACCGAGGCGGCCATCGACGGCGGCGTGGACGTGGGTATTCTGCGCGCCCCCGTCGGCGGCCATCAAAGCATCGAGTTTCATCGGCTGCTCAATGAAGAGATGCTGCTGACGTTGCCGGTCGGGCATCGTTTGCTGGCAGATCACGCTGCGCAAGACCCGATGCCTGTCATTGCGCTGACGAGCCTGTCAGACGAGCCGTTCATTCTCGTGCGTCGTCCCGGTGCGCCGGGCATGTACGCCAACCTCATCAAGGCCTGCCAGAACGCCGGGTTCAATCCCAGGATCGCGTTTGAAGTCGAGCGCATGCTCACCAACGTCAGCCTGGTCGCTGCAGGGGCGGGAATTTCTATCGTGCCTGCCTCGATGAAGGATGTGCACAAGGACAGCGTCGTCTATTGCAGAATCGGCGGCGCCCGACCGCCGCTGCACGCGCCGGTCACGCTGGTCTGTCGCAGTTTCAATCAGTTGCCGCCGCTGGAAAACTTCATCGACTTGTCGCGCGAATTGAGTGGGCGCAAAGCGCTACAGCGCCCATAAAAAAACCGGCACAGGGCCGGTTTTTTCTACTGCGAGACGCTTAGCGTTTCAGCGATGCAGGCACGTATGGCGCGATCGAGGTCAGTACGGCTTTGAAGCACTTGGTGTTGCCCGCAACAATGTGACCTTTTTCAAGGAAGTCGTGCCCGCCATTGAAATCGCTCACCAGACCGCCTGCTTCCTGAATCAGCAGGGCGCCGGCAGCCATGTCCCACTCCGACAGGCCCGATTCCCAGAACGCGTCGAAACGACCGGCAGCCACGTATGCCAGGTCCAGACTGGCTGCGCCAGCGCGGCGGATACCCGCGGTCTGGCCGACCAGCGAACGGAACATGTTCAGGTAGTTTTCGAGGTTGTCGAGCTGGTTTTCGCGGAACGGAAAACCTGTGCCCAGCAGCGCGCCTTCAAGGCTCTTGCGCGGGCTGACGCGCAGACGGCGACCATTGAGCTGGGCGCCGCGGCCACGGCTGGCGGTGAACTCTTCCTGACGGACCGGATCCAGAACAACGGCGTGTTCCAGACGGCCACGGTATTTGCAGGCGATGCTGACCGCGAAGTGCGGAACGCCGCGAACGAAATTGGTGGTACCGTCCAGCGGGTCGATGACCCACAGGTAATCGGCGCCTTCGCCGCTGCCTTCATGCAGGCCGCTTTCTTCGCCGAGGATGCCGTGAGTAGGGTATGCCTTTAGCAGAGCGTCGACGATGGTCTTCTCTGCTGCGCGATCGATCTCGGTGACGTAGTCTTTCGCGTCTTTTTCATCGACCTTGATGGTATCCAGGCGCTCGATGGAGCGGAAAATCAATTCGCTGGCGCTGCGGGCGGCGCGCAGCGCGATATTCAGCATGGGCTGCATGGATGTATCACCTAGGTCGTTAAAGAGAGCCGGGCATTCTATGGGTTCTTGTCGATGATTTCCAGCGCGAGCGCAGCTTTTGCCATGCGTCCGGTCGGCGCACAGTTGGACAAAGACGGGCTGGTCCGCGGCCTTGCAAGGGTGTATGTAACGCACAATACGCAAGGGTTCGTGGCGTTGAGCCGGCCCCTTCTGTAAGATTCCTCCCCCTTTTCACCTGCTAGCGAGACCACACCATTGCTGCAAAATATTCGTGTCGTCCTGGTCGGCACCAGTCATCCGGGAAATATCGGTGGCGCTGCCCGTGCCATGAAGAACATGGGGCTTTCGCGTCTGGTGCTGGTGGATCCCGCGATGTTTCCGCACCACGATGCCGATGCCCGGGCGTCCGGTGCCAGCGACATCCTGGAGAACGCCCAGGTTGTGGCCACGCTGGAAGAAGCGCTGGTCGGCTGCAGCCTGGTCATGGGCACGAGCGCGCGTGATCGCCGTATTCCCTGGCCATTGCTCGACCCTCGCGAGGCCGGCAACAAATCCGTGGAGCACGCGGCACTCGGCGAAGAAATCGCGCTGGTGTTCGGTCGCGAGTACGCAGGGCTGACCAATGAAGAACTGCAGCGTTGTCACTACCACGTGCATATTCCGTCCGATCCCGGGTTCAGCTCCCTGAACCTGGCGGCCGCTGTTCAGGTATTGAGCTACGAGACGCGCATGTCATGGCTGGCGGTTGAAGGGCAGGCGAGCAAGGTCGAGAAATTCGAGGTGAACTCGGTGCGCAGTACCGAGCTTGCGACAATGGATGAGATGGAGAAATTCTATGAGCATCTGGAAGCCACGCTTGTAAACATTGGCTTCCTCGATCCGGAGAAGCCTCGCCATCTGATGGCCCGGCTGCGTCGGCTCTACGGACGCTCGGCTGTCAATCGATCTGAAATGAGCATTTTGCGTGGCATCCTCACCGAAACCCAGAAAGCGGCCAACGGTGAGCCCTACAAGCGGAAGGATCAGTGATGTTCGAGCGCCTGCGAGAGGATATTCAAAGTGTGTTTCACCGTGACCCGGCGGCCCGCAACGCGTTTGAGGTGCTGACCTGTTATCCCGGTATGCACGCCATCTGGCTGCATCGTTTGTCTGGATGGTTGTGGCGCAAGGACCTGAAGTGGCCTGCGCGCATGGTTTCCAATTTCGGTCGCTGGTTGACGGGTATCGAAATCCATCCCGGTGCCAAAGTCGGCAGGCGTTTCTTCATCGACCATGGCATGGGCATCGTCATTGGCGAGACCGCCGAGATCGGCGACGACGTGACGCTTTATCAGGGCGTGACCCTGGGCGGCACGAGCTGGAACAAAGGCAAGCGCCATCCCACGCTTGAGTCCGGTGTCGTGGTGGGAGCGGGCGCCAAAGTGCTCGGACCGTTCACGGTGGGGGCCGGCGCCAAGGTGGGTTCCAATGCCGTGGTGACCAAGCCCGTGCCCGCAGGTGCGACCGTGGTCGGCATTCCGGGGCGCATCATCGTCAAATCCGACGATGACGCCGAAGCCAAGCGAAAGGCCATGGCCGAGAAGCTGGGTTTCGATGCCTATGGCGTCAGCGAAGACATGCCGGATCCGGTGGCCAAAGCGATCGGTCAGTTGCTGGATCATCTTCAGGCCGTCGATGTGCGCATGGAAGACATGGGCAAGGCGCTCAAGAGCCTTGGCTGCGAATACCGGGAGAAAGAGCTTCCGGAGCTGCGTCAGGAAGTGTTCGACTGCATCAAGGAACGCCCTGAGACCAAAGTCGTCCAGGACTGAAAAGGGCGGCGCGGTATAGTAAACGCGGGCATCCCATTTCAGTCCGGCGTTTGCTATCATGCCGCCGCGCTTTTGCGGGTAATCCCGACTGTTTCACTAGGTCTTATAGTTGACTTAAATACTCGGAAATAGCATACTCGCTCCCATTCCGAACCTCCGCGGTACACGTCATGCGACTGACTACAAAGGGCCGATACGCTGTAACTGCCATGCTTGATCTGGCGTTGCACGCGCAGCATGGGCCAGTGTCTCTGGCCGATATCTCTGAGCGGCAAGGGATTTCCCTTTCTTATCTCGAGCAACTGTTCGCCAAGCTGCGCCGCAGCAATCTGGTGTCCAGTGTGCGTGGGCCGGGCGGTGGCTATCAGCTGTCTCGCACCATGCAGGGTATTCAGGTCGCTCAGGTCATCGATGCGGTCAACGAATCCGTCGATGCGACGCGCTGTCAGGGGCTCGGTGATTGCCATGCGGGTGACACCTGTCTGACCCACCACTTGTGGTGCGATCTCAGTCAGCAGATTCATGAATTTCTAAGCGGTATCAGCCTGGCCGACCTCGTCACTCGCCGTGAAGTGCAGGAAGTCGCCCAACGCCAGGACCTGCGTCGTTGCGGTAGCAAGATGCAGCAACTGGACAAGATTGAAACATCCGCCGTTGAGTGAACGCAGATGAACGCGCGGCGCGCCTGCCCGATAGGAGATATTCAATGAGATTGCCGATTTACCTCGATTATTCCGCGACGACCCCGGTCGACCCGCGTGTTGCGCAGAAGATGAGCGATTGCCTGCTGGTTGACGGCAATTTCGGTAACCCGGCTTCGCGCTCCCACGTATTTGGCTGGAAGGCTGAAGAGTCGGTCGAGAATGCACGTCGTCAGGTCGCTGATCTGGTCAACGCCGATCCGCGTGAAATCGTCTGGACTTCCGGTGCTACTGAATCGGACAACCTCGCCATCAAGGGCGCGGCGCATTTCTATTCCACCAAGGGCAAGCACCTGATCACCAGCAAGATCGAGCACAAGGCTGTCCTGGACACCATGCGCCAGCTTGAGCGTGAAGGTTTCGAGGTCACTTACCTCGACCCGACCGAAGACGGTCTGATCACCCCGGCCATGATCGAAGCGGTTCTGCGTGACGACACCATTCTGGTATCGATCATGCACGTGAACAACGAAATCGGCACCGTCAACGACATCGCTGCGATTGGCGAGCTGACCCGTTCGCGCGGCGTGCTGTTCCATGTCGATGCGGCTCAGTCCACCGGCAAGGTCGAAATCGACCTGTCGAAACTGAAAGTCGACATGATGTCCTTCTCCGCCCACAAGACCTATGGTCCGAAAGGGATTGGCGCGCTGTACGTCAGCCGCAAGCCGCGCGTGCGCATCGAAGCCACCATGCACGGCGGTGGTCACGAGCGCGGCATGCGTTCCGGCACCCTGGCGACTCACCAGATTGTCGGCATGGGTGAAGCCTTCCGTATCGCCAAGGAAGACATGGCGAGCGAGAACGTGCGCATCAAGGCGCTGAGCGATCGTTTCTACAAGCAGGTCGAGCACCTTGAAGAGCTCTACGTCAACGGCAGCCTGACGGCTCGCGTGCCGCACAACCTGAACCTCAGTTTCAACTACGTCGAAGGCGAGTCGCTGATCATGGCGCTCAAGGACCTGGCGGTTTCGTCCGGTTCGGCGTGCACCTCGGCCTCTCTCGAGCCTTCCTACGTGCTGCGCGCCCTGGGTCGTAACGATGAGCTGGCACACAGCTCGATCCGTTTCACCTTTGGCCGTTTCACCACCGAAGAAGAGATCGATTACGCCGCGCAGAAAGTCTGCGAGGCTGTCACCAAGCTGCGCGCTCTGTCGCCGCTGTGGGACATGTTCAAAGACGGTGTCGACATCTCCAAGATCGAGTGGGCGGCGCACTAATTCAAAGTCGCCACACAAGCGGCACTTCGTAGCGAGTGATGGGAAGGCAGGACGAAACGGGTAAAGGGCTGAATCAGGTTTCTGGTCAGGCATCGACATCCGTTTTCAACGCAGTATCACCCAGCGCAATAGTTTGAAGTGTCGCGAGAGCGACTCACCTGATGACGAAAGGAACGAATCATGGCTTACAGCGAAAAGGTCATTGACCACTACGAGAACCCGCGCAACGTCGGCAAGATGAACGCGGAAGATCCTGATGTCGGCACCGGCATGGTTGGCGCTCCGGCGTGCGGCGACGTCATGCGCCTGCAGATCAAGGTCAACGAGCAAGGCATCATCGAAGACGCCAAGTTCAAAACCTACGGTTGCGGCTCCGCGATCGCTTCCAGCTCCCTGGCCACTGAGTGGATGAAGGGCAAGACGCTGGATGAGGCAGAGACCATCAAGAACACTCAGCTGGCTGAAGAACTGGCCTTGCCGCCAGTGAAAATCCACTGCTCGGTACTCGCTGAAGACGCCATCAAGGCCGCCGTTCACGATTACAAGCAGAAGAAAGGCCTGCTGTAAGCAGGTCTTACTCAGCTGCGTTAAGTCACTTGCGTGATGTAAGGAGATCCGATGGCTATCAGCATGACCGAAGCTGCCGCTAACCACGTGCGTCGCTCCCTCGATGGGCGCGGTAAGGGTGACGGCATTCGTCTGGGCGTTCGTACCACCGGTTGCTCGGGCCTGGCCTACGTGCTCGAGTTCGTCGACCAGCCGGAAAGCGAAGATACGGTGTTCGAACAGCATGGCGTCAAGGTGATCATCGATCCCAAGAGCCTTGTCTACCTGGACGGCACCGAGCTTGATTTCGTCAAGGAAGGGTTGAATGAAGGCTTCAAGTTCAACAACCCCAACTCGCGCGGTGAATGTGGCTGCGGCGAAAGCTTCAACGTCTGAGGCTTATTGTGGGTACTCCTTGTCATTTCGCTCTTTTTGATCTGCAGCCGGGTTTTCGTCTGGATCTGGACGCGCTTGCCTCGCGGTATCGCGAACTTGCGCGCAGCGTGCACCCCGACCGCTTTGCCGACGCTTCCGAGTCTGAGCAGCGTGTTGCGCTGGAGCGCTCCGCAAGTCTGAACGATGCCTACCAGACCTTGAAAAGCGCGCCGAAACGGGCGCGATATCTGCTGGCCCTCAAGGGCGAGGTGCCGCTGGAAGTCACCGTGCACGATCCCGATTTTCTGATGCAGCAGATGCAATGGCGCGAAGAACTCGAGGATCTGCAGGATGACGCGGACCTGGAGGGTGTGGCCGTTTTCAAGCGCCGGCTCAAGGCTGCACAGGAAGAACTGAACGAAAGCTTCGCAGCCTGTTGGGACGATGCTGCACAGCGTGAGCAGGCTGAAAGGCTGATGCGCCGCATGCAGTTCCTCGACAAGCTCTCCTACGAAGTGCGCCAGCTGGAAGAGCGCCTCGACGATTAACCCCGCGCCGCCTTCTGGGCGGCGCGCCAGTGATATCAGAAAAGCAATGGCTCTACTGCAGATCGCCGAACCCGGCCAAAGTCCAAAACCTCATCAGCGCCGTCTGGCCGTCGGGATAGATCTCGGCACCACCAATTCGCTCGTCGCTGCGCTGCGCAGCGGCATCAGCGAGCCGCTTCCTGACCAGAACGGAGAGGTCATTCTGCCCTCGGCCGTCCGCTATCACGCCGACCGCGTCGAAGTCGGTCAGCTGGCCAAGGATGCTGCCGCGAGCGATCCGCTCAACACCATCATCTCCGTCAAGCGCCTTATGGGCCGCGGCATCTCCGATGTGAAGCATCTGGGTGGGCAATTGCCTTATCGCTTCAGCGGCGGTGAGTCGCACATGCCGTTCATCGAGACTGTCCAGGGGCCGAAAAGCCCGGTCGAGGTCTCGGCCGACATCCTCAAAGTGTTGCGTCAGCGTGCCGAAGCAACGCTGGGCGGTGATCTGGTCGGCGCGGTCATCACCGTTCCAGCGTACTTCGACGATGCCCAGCGGCAGGCGACCAAAGATGCCGCCAAGCTGGCAGGGCTGACAGTCCTTCGCCTGCTCAACGAGCCGACGGCCGCGGCGGTCGCGTACGGTCTGGATCAGAATGCCGAAGGTGTCGTGGCGATTTACGACCTGGGCGGCGGCACGTTCGATATCTCGATCCTGCGCCTGACCGGCGGCGTTTTCGAAGTTATGGCGACCGGCGGCGACAGCGCGCTGGGTGGCGACGACTTCGACCATGCCATCGCCAGTTGGATCATTGCTGAAGCCGGTTTGTCCGACGATCTTGATCCTTCCGCTCAGCGCAGCCTGATGCAGACTGCGTGTGCGGCCAAGGAAGCCTTGACTGACACCGATGCGGTCGACGTCGTTCATGGCTCGTGGTCCGGCGTGCTGACCCGCGCCGCTTTCGACGCGCTGATCGAGCCGATGATCGCGCGCAGCCTGAAGGCCTGTCGTCGTGCGGTTCGCGACTGTGGCATCGAGCTGGAAGAGATCGAGGCGGTCGTCATGGTCGGCGGCTCCACCCGCGTGCCGCGCGTGCGTGAGGCGGTGGCCGAACTGTTCGGGCGCCAGCCATTGACCGAGATCGATCCGGATCAGGTGGTTGCCATCGGTGCCGCGATTCAGGCCGATACGCTGGCCGGCAACAAGCGTGACGGCGGTGAGCTGCTCCTGCTCGACGTGATTCCATTGTCCCTGGGGCTTGAAACCATGGGCGGCCTGATGGAGAAGGTGATTCCGCGCAACACCACGATTCCGGTGGCGCGCGCTCAGGAATTCACCACTTACAAAGACGGCCAGTCGGCGATGATGATTCACGTGCTGCAAGGCGAGCGTGAGTTGATCAGCGATTGCCGCTCGCTTGCACGATTCGACCTGCGCGGCATCCCTGCGATGGTTGCTGGCGCGGCGAAAATTCGCGTCACCTTCCAGGTCGACGCCGATGGTCTGCTCAGCGTTTCGGCGCGCGAGCTGGCGTCTGGCGTCGAGTCGAGCATTCAGGTCAAGCCATCCTATGGCCTGACCGACGGCGAAATCACGCGCATGCTCAAGGACTCCTTCCAGTATGCCGGTGACGACAAGGTGGCCCGCGTTCTGCGTGAGCAACAGGTCGACGCCCAGCGTCTGATCGAGGCCGTGGAAGGTGCGCTGCAAGCCGATGGCGAGCGTTTGCTCGATGCCGAAGAGCGCATGGTCATTGCGCTGCAGATGGACGAACTGCGTGAATTGATGAAGGGCACCGATGGCGCGGCTATCGAGCAGCAGACCAAGCGTCTGTCGCAGGTAACCGATGCATTCGCCGCCCGCCGCCTGGACTCGACGGTGAAAGCCGCGTTGTCGGGGCGCAACCTGAATGAGATTGAGGAATAACTGATGCCGCAGGTCATTTTTCTGCCCCACAAGGAATTCTGTCCGGACGGGCTGGTGGTCGAGGCCGAGCCGGGCATATCGATCCTTGAACTGGCCCACGAGCACCACATCGAGATGGAAAGCGCGTGTGGCGGCGTGTGCGCCTGCACCACCTGTCATTGCGTCATCCGCGAGGGTTTCAATTCGCTGGAGGAGGCCGATGAGCTGGAGGAAGACTATCTTGATCGTGCCTGGGGTCTGGAAGCGACATCTCGTCTCGCCTGTCAGGCGAAGGTGGGCACCGAAGACCTGACCGTGGAGATTCCGAAATATTCGCTTAACCATGCAGCCGAAGCGCCGCACTGACTGAGGGATTGTCATGAGCTACGGTTGGAATGACGTACAACGCATCGCTGAAGAATTGCACGAGGCTTATCCTGATACTGATCCTTATTCGGTCAGCTTCGTCAAACTGCCGCGGATGATCCGGCAGCTGCCGGATTTCGATGAGACGTCCGGTCGAGTCGGCGAGAAGGTACTGGAAGCGGTCCAGACCCTCTGGGCCGATGAAATAGACTGATCATCTTTGCACGTTAGGCAATACACCAGAACCCGCGTATAATTCGCGGGTTTAATTTTTCGCAACAATCACTGTTTCTGGAGTTACACCATGGCTGTTCAACGTACTTTCTCGATCATCAAGCCTGACGCCGTTGCTAAAAACGTTGTGGGCAAGATCACCACCCGTTTCGAAGACGCCGGTCTGCGTGTCGTTGCTTCGAAAATGAAGCAACTGTCCAAGGCCGAAGCAGAAGGTTTCTACGCTGAGCACAGCGCCCGTGGTTTCTTCGGTGACCTGGTTGCCTTCATGACTTCCGGTCCTGTCGTTGTTCAGGTTCTGGAAGGCGAAAACGCTATCGCTCGCAACCGTGAACTGATGGGCGCTACCAACCCTAAAGAAGCTGCTGCCGGCACCATCCGCGCTGACTTCGCCGAGTCCATCGACGCCAACGCCGTCCACGGTTCGGACTCCGAAGCCGCTGCCGCTCGCGAAATCGCTTACTTCTTCGCTGCTACCGAGGTAACCACTCGCTAAGCTGCTGCTGCGAGTGAGGGTGAATCCATGACTGAGACGACTGGCAAAATCAACCTGTTGGGCCTGACCCAACCGGAAATGGAAAAATTCTTCGAGTCAATCGGGGAGAAACGCTTCCGCGCCGGTCAGGTCATGAAGTGGATTCACCATTTTGGCGTCGATAATTTCGAAGCCATGACGAACGTCGGCAAGGCGCTGCGCGAAAAGCTCGAGCGTCGAGCCGAAATTCGTGGTCCCGAAGTCGTCAGCGAGGACATCTCAAGCGACGGCACCCGTAAGTGGGTGGTGCGCGTGGCGTCCGGCAGCTGCGTCGAGACCGTTTACATTCCGCAGGGCAAACGCGGCACCTTGTGTGTGTCGTCCCAGGCGGGCTGCGCGCTGGACTGCAGTTTTTGCTCCACCGGCAAGCAAGGCTTCAACAGCAACCTCACCGCCGCCGAAGTCATCGGCCAGGTGTGGATTGCCAACAAATCCTTCGGCAGTGTCCCGGCCACCATCGACCGTGCCATCACCAACGTGGTGATGATGGGGATGGGCGAGCCATTGCTGAACTTCGACAATGTCGTGTCCGCCATGCATCTGATGATGGATGACCTGGGCTACGGCATTTCCAAGCGCCGGGTGACCTTGTCCACCTCTGGCGTGGTGCCAATGATCGATGAGCTTGCCAAGCACATCGACGTCTCGCTGGCCCTTTCGCTGCACGCGCCGAATGACGCGCTGCGCAACCAGCTGGTGCCGATCAACAAGAAATATCCGCTCAAGATGTTGCTCGAGTCGTGCCGCAACTACATGTCGGCACTCGGCGAAAAGCGCGTATTGACCATCGAATACACCTTGCTCAAGGACGTCAACGACAAGCCTGAGCACGCTGTTGAAATGATCGAGCTGCTCAAGGACACCCCTTGCAAGATCAACCTGATCCCGTTCAACCCGTTCCCGCATTCGGGTTACGAGCGTCCCAGCAATAACGCGATTCGCCGGTTCCAGGATCTGCTTCATCACGCCGGATATAACGTCACTGTACGCACCACGCGTGGCGAGGACATCGACGCCGCTTGCGGCCAGCTGGTCGGTCAGGTGATGGATCGCACCCGCCGCAGCGAGCGCTACATCGCCGTGCGCGAACTCAGCGCCGAGGCCGAAGGGGCTCAGGTCGCCACGGCCCGCAACTGACTGCGAATTTGACTGAGAGGATCTCTATGTCCCTGCGCGCTGCGCTGCTGCTGTGTCTTGCCACATTGCTGGTCGGCTGTGTTTCTACCGGCAACGTCGATCCGCTGAGCACCGGCAAGGGGCGTGAAGAGGCTCGTCAGGCATATGTGCAGTTGGGGCTGGGTTACCTGCAGCAAGGACAGATGGAGCGGGCGAAGGCACCTTTGAAGAAGGCGCTGGAACTCGACAGCTCCGACGCCGACGCCAACGCTGCCCTCGGTCTGGTGTTCCAGGCTGAAATGGAACCGGAACTGGCCAATCAGTACTACACCAAGGCGTTGTCCGCCCGTCCCAAGGATGCGCGGATCCTCAACAACTACGGCGGTTTTCTCTACGAGCAGAAGCGTTACAAGGAAGCTTATGAGCGCTTCGAGCAGGCTGCCGATGATAACCTCTACGCCGAGCGGGCTCGGGTATTCGAGAACCTTGGCATGACCTCCCTGATGCTGGGGGATCGTGAAACGGCTCGCGAGCATTTCGACAAGGCCTTGCGACTCGATCGTCAGCAACCGCGCGCTTTGCTGGAAATGGCTGAGTTGTCTTACGAAGACAGGCATTATGTGCCGGCGCGTGACTACTACGACCGTTTCAGCCAGTTGAGCGAGCAGAATGCCCGTAGTCTGTTGCTTGGCACGCGGCTGGCGAAGATCTATGACGATCGCAACAAGGCAGCCAGCTATGGTCTGCTACTAAAAAGACTCTATCCCGGTACGCCGGAATATCAGCAATACCTGTCGGAGCAATGATGAAAGCGGCGCATCCCGAAGTTGTAGCAGCCACTCGCTCGAACCCTGGTGAAACACTGCGTCAGGTTCGCGAGAGCAAAAACTGGTCGCTGCCAGATGTGGCTTTGAGGCTGAACCTCACCGTGACTTCCCTGAGCTATCTGGAAGCAGGCGATTTTGACAAGCTCCCCGGCCACACGTTTGCCAGGGGCTACATCCGCGCGTACGCCAAATTGATGGGGCTGGACCAGGCCGCGCTGGTCAACGAGTTCGACCAGTACACCGGCACCGACGGGAAGGGCAGCAACGTTCATGCGCTTGGTCGCATCGAAGAGCCAGTGCGCCTGTCGCACAACATCCTGCGAATCGTCAGTCTCCTGTTGCTTATCGCCCTGATCGGCGGTGGTTTCGTGTGGTGGCAGGATCAGGCCACCCTGCGCGGCAAGGAACCGACCAATCTGGGCATGGAGCACGTCGAAGTCGAAAGCGCCGACGGTACCACCCAGATTCATCCGCTCGACGAACCTGAAGATCAGGCTGTCGCGCAGGGCCAGGCCGAGCCTGAGCCGCTGCCCCTGAATAACGGTGACACCTCTTCCTCCGCGCCGACCACTTCGACTGCGCCTGCACCGGTGACAACGGCGCCGGCAACCGGTACTGCGCCGCCCCATGGCACGCCCGCAACGCCGGCTGCGCCCGCGCACACCACACCGACACCTGGCACGCCTGCCGTAGCGGCCACGCCGTCTGCGGCTCAGGCACCTGCTGCCGCCGCTGCGGAAGCGGCCCCGGTCCCTGCCGGTTTCGGTCAGGTTCAGATCCGGTTCAGCGCCGATTGCTGGTTCCAGGTCACCGATGGCAACGGCAAGGTGCTGACCAGCGGCCTCAAGCGCTCCGGCGACAGCGTGGACGTCAGCGGCAAGCCGCCTCTGGCCGTGCGCCTGGGCGTGGCGCGCGCTGCACAGGTCAGCTACAACGGGCAGCCGGTCGACGTCACACCTTTCACTTCGGGCCAGACGGCTCGCATGAAGCTAGGGCAATAAGTCATGCACGGCGAATCTCCGATCAAACGTCGCGAATCTCGTAAAATCTGGGTCGGCTCCGTGCCGGTCGGCGGTGACGCGCCGATCGCTGTACAGAGCATGACCAACAGCGACACCAATGATGTTGCCGCCACCGTTGCGCAGATCAATCGTCTGGAAGCGGCCGGGGTGGACATTGTCCGCGTATCCGTTCCGGACATGGATGCCGCCGAGGCATTCGGGCGCATCAAGCAGTTGGTCAAGGTGCCACTGGTGGCCGATATTCATTTCGACTACAAGATTGCATTGCGCGTGGCGGAACTGGGCGTCGACTGCCTGCGCATCAACCCGGGCAATATCGGCCGTGAAGACCGCGTGCGTGCCGTGGTCGACGCAGCGCGCGACCGCGGCATCCCGATCCGTATCGGTGTCAACGCCGGTTCGCTGGAAAAAGACCTGCAGAAGAAATACGGCGAGCCGACGCCAGCAGCGCTGGTCGAGTCGGCACTGCGCCACGTCGAGCACCTTGATCGCCTGGATTTCCAGGACTTCAAGGTCAGCGTCAAGGCTTCCGATGTGTTCATGGCAGTGGAGGCTTACCGCCTGCTGGCCAGGCAAATCGTCCAGCCATTGCACCTTGGCATCACCGAAGCGGGTGGTTTGCGTTCAGGCACAGTGAAATCGGCCGTCGGCCTAGGTATGCTGCTGGCCGAAGGAATCGGCGATACCATCCGTATCTCGCTGGCCGCCGATCCCGTTGAAGAGGTCAAAGTCGGTTACGACATCCTCAAGTCGCTGCACCTGCGTTCCCGAGGCATCAACTTCATCGCCTGCCCGAGTTGCTCGCGGCAGAATTTCGATGTGGTCAAGACCATGAACGAGCTGGAAGGGCGCCTTGAAGATCTGCTGGTCCCGCTGGATGTCGCGGTGATCGGTTGCGTGGTGAACGGTCCGGGCGAAGCCAAGGAGGCCCATATCGGTCTCACCGGTGGTACGCCAAACCTGATCTACATCGACGGCAAACCATCGCAAAAGCTGACCAATGACAATCTTGTGGACGAGCTGGAGCGCTTGATCCGTGAGAAAGCGGCCGAAAAGGCCCAGGCCGATGCAGCGCTGATCGTTCGCGGCTAACCCAGTTTCCAAGGAATTTTTGTGAGTAAGTCTCTGCAAGCCATTCGTGGCATGAACGACATCCTGCCGGACCAGACGCCGCTGTGGCGCTACTTCGAAGGTACCGTATCGCGTTTGCTGGATAACTACGGCTATCGTCAGATCCGCATGCCGATCGTTGAGTTCACCGACCTGTTCAAACGCTCGATCGGCGAAGTCACCGACATCGTCGAAAAGGAGATGTATACCTTTGCCGACCGCAACGGCGACTCGCTGACCCTACGCCCTGAAGGCACGGCTGCGTGCGTACGTGCGGTGCTGGAGCATGGCATCACCGGCGGTGGCCAGGTCCAGAAACTCTGGTACATCGGTCCGATGTTCCGTCATGAGCGTCCACAAAAGGGCCGCTATCGTCAGTTCCATCAGATTGGCGTCGAAGTCTTCAACCTCGACGGTCCGGACATCGATGCCGAGCTCATCGTGCTGACATGGCGTCTCTGGGGCCTGTTGGGCATCCGTAATGCGGTCAAGCTGGAGCTCAACAGTCTGGGCACCAGCGAAGCACGCGCTCGTTATCGTGAAGCACTGGTTGCCTATCTTTCCGCCCGTATCGGTCAACTGGATGAAGACAGCCAGCGCCGGTTGAAGACCAACCCGTTGCGTGTGCTCGACACCAAGCACCCTGAAACCCAGGCTGTCCTGGTCGACGCGCCGAAACTGGCGGACTACCTGGACGAAGAGTCCCGGGTTCACTTCGAAGGCCTGAAAGCGCGTCTGGACGCCGCGGGCATTCCGTATGTGATCAACCCGAAGCTGGTTCGTGGCCTGGATTACTACAGCAAGACCGTTTTCGAATGGGTGACCGATCAGTTGGGCGCTCAGGGTACCGTTTGTGCGGGCGGTCGTTACGACGGACTGGTCGAGCAGATGGGCGGCAAGCCAACCGCCGGCGTCGGTTTTGCGATGGGTATCGAGCGGCTGGTTCTGCTGCTGGAAACGCTGGAACAGGTACCGGAAGAAATCTCCCGTACGCTCGACGTCTACGTCTGTGCGTTCGGCGAAGCCGCCGAGCTTGCAGCATTGGCGTTGTCCGAGCGTCTGCGTGATCAGGCGCCGACTCTGCGTCTGCAGGTCAATGCCGGCGCGGGCAGTTTCAAGAGCCAGTTCAAAAAGGCCGACAAGAGCGGTGCGCTGTACGCATTGATCCTCGGTGACGAGGAACTGGCTCGCAAGGAGGTGGGCGTCAAGCCTCTGCGCGGTCAGGGTGAACAACAAAATATTGCCTGGGATGCTCTGTCCGAGCACCTGGCCGCCTGCATCGTGCAGGGTTGAAGCTGATAAACAGCCGAATTAGAGAGGAGTATTGGGGTGTCGAGTACCGATGATGAACAGCTGGCGGCGGTAAAGGACTGGTGGCAGCGTAACGGCAAGCCCCTGGTCACCGGCGGTCTGCTCGCGGTTATCGTGGTGTTGGGCTGGCAGGCCTGGCATCGCTATCAGAACAACCAGGCACAAGGTGCTTCGGCCCTGTATCAGCAATTGCTGGAAACCGCGTTGACGCCAAGCGGCCAGGCTGACGCAGGCCGCGTGGCCGAAATCGCCGGCAAGCTGAAGAGCGATTTCGCTGGCACGGCGTACGCCCAGTACGGCAGCCTGTTCGTGGCGAAAGTCGCTGTGGACACCGGCAAGCTGGATGACGCAGCCAACGAACTGAAGTCGGTCACCGACAAGCCAGCCAACGCGACGCTGGGCGAGATCGCCCGCCAGCGTCTGGCGCGTGTGCTCGCGGCACAGAACAAGGCTGAAGACGCACTGAAGCTGCTCGACGGCCAGCCTGACAAGGCCTTCCTTGCCAGCCGCGAAGAGCTGCGCGGCGACCTGCTGGTTCAGTTGGGTCGTACCGACGACGCTTATGCTGCCTACAAAAAGGCCAAAGCTGCGCTTTCCGAAGAAGCGGCAGTGGGTGGCCTGCAAATGAAGCTCGACGATCTGGCGAAAGGGGATGCGTGACGTGATTCGTTGGAAACATGCAGCATTGCTGGCTCTGGCCGTTCTGGCCGCGGGTTGCAGCAGCAACAGCAAGAAGGAATTGCCTCCAGCCGAGCTGGTCGATTTCAAGGAAGAAGTGTCCCTGCAGAAGTTGTGGAGTCGTTCGGTCGGTGACGGTCAGGGCGAGATCTACAACATGCTGGTTCCAGCGATCGACGGCGAGAACATCTACGCCGCCGATGCCAACGGTCTGGTCATGGCGATCAACCGCAGCAACGGCGACGTGGTCTGGAAGAAAGAGCTCGAGCGTCCGGTCTCCGGTGCGGTCGGCGTAGGCTACGGCATGGTCATGCTCGGCACGCTGCGTGGCGAAGTCATTGTCCTTGACGAAGCCACCGGCGAGCAGAAGTGGAAAGCCAAGGCGACCAGCGAAGTGCTGTCGGCTCCGGCCACCAACGGTAATGTCGTGGTCGCGCAGACCCAGGACGACCGCGTGATCGGTTACGACGCCGCCACCGGCGATCAGCGCTGGATCTACGAAAGCAGTCCTGCGGTTCTGACCCTGCGCGGCACGGGCGCTCCGATCGTCACCAATCAGTTGGCCATCGCCGGTCTGTCGACGGGTAAGGTCGTGGCACTGGACGTCAACAACGGTGTGCCTGCGTGGGAGCAACGCGTTGCCATCCCCCAAGGTCGCTCCGAGCTGGATCGCGTCGTTGACATCGACGGCGGCCTGCTGCTTTCGGGCAATACCCTGTATGTCGCCACCTATCAGGGCCGAGTTGCCGGGCTCGAACTGCAAAGCGGCCGCGTGCTGTGGCAGCGTGACGCTTCGAGCTATTCGGGCGTGGCCCAGGGCTTCGGCAGCGTTTATGTCTCTCTGGCCAGCGGTACGGTCGAGGGCATCGATGAGCGTTCTTCCACCGGTCTGTGGAGCAACGACTCACTGGCACGTCGCCAACTGGGCGCGCCGGAAGTGTTTTCCAGCTACGTAGCGGTCGGCGACATGGAAGGTTATCTGCACCTGCTCAGTCAGGTCGACGGTCACTTCGTCGCGCGCGAACGCATCGACAGCGATGGCTTGCGTGCCCGCCCGCTGGTTTCGGGCAACACCATTTACGTCTTCGGTAACAGCGGCAAGCTCGAAGCCCTGACGATCAAGTAGTGGCTGTCTATGCTTGAGGGGCCGTGTCGCGGCTTCCCTCGAGCGGCCCCGGTTTCATGGGGCCTGCGGCGCCTGAGGTGTCGCTCCGAACTCCGGCCGCTGCCTTGCAGCGGCTTTTGTATTTTCTGAAATAACGAAGTGGAGAGCCGCATGGTTCCCGTAATCGCCCTGGTGGGTCGACCGAACGTCGGCAAGTCCACCTTGTTCAATCGCCTGACCAGGACTCGCGACGCCATCGTCGGCGACTTGTCCGGTCTGACCCGTGATCGCCAGTACGGTGAGGCCAAGTGGCAAGGGCGTACCTACATCCTGATCGACACCGGCGGTATTTCCGGTGACGAACACGGCATGGACGAAAAAATGGCCGAGCAATCCCTGCTGGCCATCGAAGAAGCCGATGTCGTGTTGTTCCTCGTTGACGCCAAGGCAGGCTTCACGGCCGCCGACCAGATGATTGGCGAGCACCTGCGCAAGCGCAACAAGACTTCCTACGTGATCGCTAACAAGGTCGACAACATCGACCCTGACATGGCCCGCGCCGAATTCGCGCCGCTGGGCATGGGCGATGCAATCCCGATCGCGGGTGCACACGGTCGCGGCATCACTCAGATGCTGGAAATCGCGCTGCGCGAATTTCCCAAGGACGCGGACGAAGCTGAAGACGGCGAGGACGAAGATGTCGCTGAGGGTGAAGAAGCCAAGCGTATTCCCGGTCCGAGCGAGAAAGACGGTATCAAGATCGCCATCATCGGGCGTCCCAACGTCGGCAAGTCGACGCTGGTCAACCGCATGCTGGGCGAAGACCGGGTCATCGTCTATGACCAGCCAGGCACGACGCGCGACAGTATCTACATCCCGTTTGAGCGAAACGATGAAAAGTACACGCTGATCGACACCGCAGGTGTGCGCAAGCGCGGCAAGATCCACGAGGAAGTCGAAAAGTTCTCGGTGGTGAAGACCCTCCAGGCGATCAAAGACGCCAACGTGGTGATTTTCGTGATGGACGCCCGAGAAGGGGTCGTCGACCACGACTTGAACCTGCTGGGCTTCGCGCTGGAAGCGGGCCGCGCGCTGGTGATCGCGTTGAACAAGTGGGACGGCATGGAGCCGAGCGAACGTGACTACGTGAAGACCGAACTGCAGCGCAGGCTGTTCTTCGTCGACTTTGCCGACATTCACTTCATTTCGGCACTGCACGGCACCGGCGTGGGCAACCTGTATCAATCGGTGCAGGCATCGTTCAAGTCCGCCGTTACCCGCTGGCCGACGAGCCGTCTGACCCAGATCCTCGAAGACGCCGTCAGCGAACACCAGCCGCCGATGGTCAACAGTCGCCGGATCAAGCTGCGTTATGCGCACCTGGGTGGCGCTAACCCGCCGCTGATCGTGATCCACGGCAACCAGGTCGAGAAGGTGCCGAAGTCTTACGTGCGCTACCTGGAAAACACCTACCGTCGTGTGCTCAAGCTGGTCGGTACGCCGATCCGCATCGAGTTCAAGGGTGGCGAAAACCCGTACGAAGGCAACAAGAACACGCTGACTGATCGTCAGGTCAACAAGAAGCGCCGTTTGATGTCGCACCACAAGAAAGCCGAGAAGAAGCGCAAGGACAAGCGCTGATCCGGTAACGGACTTTCTCGGAAAAAGGCGCCAATGGCGCCTTTTTTTGTACGCGACATCTGGGCTATCCTGCGGGTCCCCGTGCCGTCAAGGAGCCGGGTGTGGAGCAGGAAAACCCCATGATCACCAGCAAATTGCCGAACGTTGGCACCACCATTTTCACCGTGATGTCCCAGCTTGCAGCCGAAACCGGGGCGATCAATCTGTCTCAGGGTTTTCCCGATTTCGATGGGCCCGACGCGCTGCGTGAAGCCCTCTGCCGTCACACCATGGACGGCCACAATCAATACGCACCGATGACCGGACTGCCCGCGCTGCGCGAGCAGGTCGCGGCCAAGATCGCGCGCGTTTACGGGCGCAGCGTGAATGCCGACAGCGAGGTCACCATCACGCCGGGCGCGACCCATGCCATTTTCTGCGCGATCCAGACCGTGGTTCGGGCGGGTGACGAGGTCATCGTTTTCGATCCGTGCTACGACAGCTACGAACCTTCCGTGGAGCTCGCCGGAGGTCGCTGCGTGCATGTGCAGCTCAAGGACGGCGACTTCTCCATCGACTGGGAGCAACTGACCGCAGCGCTGAGTCCGCGCACCCGCATGATCATCATCAACACCCCGCACAACCCGAGCGGTGCGTTGATCACACGCGCCGAGCTGGATCAGTTGGCAGCGTTGATTCGTGATCGCGACATCTACCTTGTCAGCGACGAGGTCTATGAACACCTGGTGTTCGACGGCGTGAAGCATGCCAGCGTGCTGGCGCATGAAGAGCTTTACCAGCGCGCCTTCGTGGTCAGCTCGTTCGGCAAGACCTACCACGTAACGGGCTGGAAAACCGGCTACCTGGTGGCGCCACCCGCGCTGACTGCTGAAATGCGCAAGATTCACCAGTTCGTTGGCTTCTGCGGCGTAACACCGCTGCAATGGGCGCTGGCCGATTACATGGCGGCCTGCCCTGAGCATGTCGAGGAGTTGCCGGCGTTCTATCAAGCCAAGCGGGACTTTTTCTGCGACCGACTCGAGTCCTCGCGTTTCAGCTTCACCCGCGCGGCCGGCACTTACTTTCAACTGGTCGATTACTCGAATATTCGCCCGGACCTGAACGATGTCGACATGTCGCTGTGGATGACCCGCGAGCATGGCGTGGCGAGCATTCCTGTTTCCGTGTTTTACCAGAACCCGCCTGAAGGTCAGCGCATCATTCGGCTGTGCTTCCCCAAGCGTGAGGAGACGCTGCGTCTGGCAGCGGAAAAACTATGCGCGATCTGAGCAACCTGCCCAATCTGAACATCGCCCTGGTGCAAACCACGCTGGCGTGGCACGACTGCCAGGCCAATCACGCCCACTTCGAGGAGTTGCTGGAGCAGGCGCATGGCGCCGACCTGGTGATTATTCCGGAGATGTTCACGACGGGTTTCTCAATGGAGTCTGAGCGACTGGCCGAGCCGGAAAACGGTGAGACCAGCGCCTGGTTGCTCAACCAGGCCCGGCGATTGAACGCAGTGGTGACAGGCAGCGTGATCATTCGTGCCGCCGACGGCAGCCATCGCAATCGCCTGCTGTGGGCGAGGCCGGACGGCGAGTTGTTGCACTACGATAAACGCCATCTGTTTCGCATGGCTGGCGAGCACGAGCATTACAGTCCCGGCGAGCGACAAGTGCAGTTCGAGCTCAAGGGCTGGCGAATTCGTCCGCTGATCTGCTATGACCTGCGCTTTCCGGTCTGGAGCCGGGATGCTCAGGATACCGATCTGCTGCTGTACACCGCCAACTGGCCGGGGGCCCGTCGTCAGCACTGGAACCGCTTGTTGCCAGCACGGGCCATCGAGAACCTGTGCTATGTCGCCGCCGTGAACAGGATCGGTATCGACGGAAAGGGCCTGGCGTATACCGGAGACAGTCAAGTGCTGGACTTTCAGGGGGAAAGCCTGCTGAACATCGGTGAAGCCGATGGCGTGTTTCAGGTCAGTCTGTCTGCTGAAAGCCTGTCGGCGTACCGCGGGAAATTCCCGGCATATCTCGACGCTGATACATTCGAGATACACTAAGTTCATAGAGTTTACGGGGGTTGCGGTCGATAGCGGTGGTACCAAAACAGGAGATCGGTATGACCACCATCAACGCTTCCTCACTCAGCGCTTACTCCAGCACCTTCACCGTTGCGGTCAAGAAAGACACCGCGGCAGCGACGGCTGACAGCAGCGACGACACTTCGACCACCGCAGCCGCAGCCTCGACGTCGGCATCTAGCGGCACGGGCGGCGCACCGGCTGCGGGCGGCGCCAGCGGCAGTTCGGATTCCTCCAGCGAGAGCGAGCAGGCGATCGAGAAGCTCGAGCAGCAGATCAAGGAAACCGAAAAGCGTCTGCAGGAGCAGGAACAGCAGTTGGCAGCGGCTCAGGCGAGCAAGGGGTCTGACGAGGAGAAGTCACAGCGCGTCATGGCGATTCAAGGCCACACCACCGCCTGATACCTCGCACCGAAATGCGCTCCATGGCCCGGCCGTGGGGCGTTCGCGTGCGCGGCGATCAATGAACTTCAGTTCTGTGCAAGCCCGCCGATACAGAGTGCACTAAACAGGAGTTCATCATGACTACCATCAATACCAGTTCGTTGAGTCCTTACGCGAGTGCCTTTACCGCTGGCTTCAAAAACGATGAGTCGACCAAGACGGACGCGACCACTGCCACCGTGAATCTGCGCGACAACGTCTATCAGTCCCCTAAGGCGCCGGGCGCTGGCAAAGCGGAAGGCGGCGGCACGCCACGCGACCAGATGATCAAGCAGCTGCAAGAGCAGATCAAACAGGCGCAGAAGATGCTGCAGCAACAGCAGCAGCAACTGGCGGCTGTGCACGCCAGCAAGGCGAGCGATCAGGAGAAAGCTCAGCAGGCCATGGCCATCGAGCAGCAGATGGCGAACACCAACGCGCAGATCACCTCGCTCCAGGGTTCACTCCTCGAATTGATGAAAGGCAGCGTCGACACCACCGCCTGATCGTTCCAATACGAATGCAAAGGCCCTGAAGTGTTCGCTTCAGGGCCTTTGTTTTTTCGGGTGTCGCTAACGCGTGGTGAGGCGAGGGATCAAGCCGCCTCGGCCGCCGCTTCGGACTGCAACAGCGCACGGTTCAAGGCGCTGAACAGGGCCTTGAAGCTGGCTGTTGTGATGTTTTCGTCAATGCCGACGCCATGGACGGCGCGCTCGCCGTTGACGCGCAACTCGATGTACGCCGCTGCCTTGGCAGTGGTGCCTGCACCGATGGCGTGCTCGTTGTAGTCCATGATCTCGGCTTTGACCGGCAGGCCGGCAACCAGCGCTTCCAGCGCGCCATTGCCGGTGCCTTTCCAGCGCAGATTGTTTTCGCCATCGCCCTTGCCGGTCACTTCCACTTCGACGGCGCTATGGCCGTTCTCCTCCTGAAGACGATGGCTGACCAGCGCGTAAGGCTTGTTGGCCTGCAGGTATTCACGCTTGAACAGCGAGTAGATCTGCTGCGCGGTCATTTCCAGGCCCAGGCGGTCGGTCTCGCCCTGAACCACCTGGCTGAACTCGATCTGCATGCGGCGGGGCAGGGAGATGCCGTATTCCTGTTCCAGCAGATAGGTGATGCCGCCTTTACCGGACTGGCTGTTCACCCGGATCACCGCTTCGTAGCTGCGGCCAATGTCGGCGGGGTCGATCGGCAGGTAAGGGACTTCCCACAGGGCGTCGTCTTTCTGCTGCGCGAAACCCTTGCGGATGGCGTCCTGGTGCGAACCGGAGAAGGCGGTGTGAACCAGATCGCCGACGTAAGGATGGCGTGGGTGAACCGGAATCTGGTTGCACTCTTCGACGACCTTGCGCACGCCGTCGATGTCGGAAAAGTCCAACTGCGGATTCAGGCCTTGGGTGTACATGTTCAGCGCAACCGTCACCAGATCCACGTTGCCGGTGCGTTCGCCGTTGCCGAACAGGCAGCCTTCAACGCGGTCCGCGCCTGCCATCAGGCCCAACTCAGTGGCTGCAACGCCGGTGCCACGGTCGTTGTGAGTGTGCAGGCTGATGATCACGCTGTCGCGACGGGAGATGTTGCGGCAGAACCACTCGATCTGGTCGGCGTAAATGTTCGGCGTGGCGACTTCGACGGTGGCAGGCAGGTTGAGGATCACCTTGTTCTGCGGAGTGGCGTTCCACACTTCGATCACCGCGTCACAGACTTCCTTGGCGAAATCCAGTTCGGTGGCGCTGAAGGTTTCCGGGGAATACTCGAACTGCCATTGGGTTTCAGGCTGCTGCGCGGCGTATTTGACGAACAGCTTGGCGGCATTGACGGCGATTGCCTTGATGCCTTCCTTGTCCTGATTGAACACGATGCGACGGAACGACGGCGACGTGGCGTTATACAGGTGAACGATGGCTTTCTTGGCCCCGCGCAGGGATTCGAACGTGCGTGCGATCAGGTCTTCGCGGCCTTGGGTCAGCACTTGAATCGTCGTATCGTCAGGGATATGACCGTCTTCGATCAGCGTGCGCACGAAGTCGAAATCGGTTTGCGACGCCGCCGGGAAGGACGCTTCGATTTCTTTGACGCCTACCTGGACGAGGGTCTTCCAGAACCGCAGCTTTTTGACCGAATCCATTGGCTCGATCAGCGATTGATTGCCGTCACGCAGGTCGGAACTGCACCAGATCGGCACCTCGGTGATGGTCTTGGAAGGCCAGGTGCGATCGGGCAGGTCGATGACAGGAAACGCGCGGTACTTCGTCGAGGGATCTTTGAGCATGGTCATGTGAATAATCCTTTTTGTACTGAGGGCCGAGAGAAGGCGGCCAGCCGATTGATGCGAGAGACAGGTCGAGGTACCGCCATTCAGCCAGGCAGTCGTGCGCTGACGAGACTGAGGCAGCGATGTTGACGCAGCAGAATGAGGGTGTGAGAGGTATTCATGAAGCCAACCGTAACCAATTGGGGTGAAAGGTGGCAAGAGGTCGGAAAAAATTGAGAGAAGCTACCGATAAATACTCAGGATCGAGATTTTATTGCGATATTTACAGTGTCTGCGTGATCAAATTGCCGAAACATTTCTGTCTCAAAGGCAGGCGCATTCAACAGTAGGGCTGGCTTCTGCCGGGGAGGGGCGAAGCGCGTTCTTACGCAGGAGCGGCTTTAGCGGGAAAGAGGCCAGATTTCACAGCGCTGGATGCGCGATGCAACGTTTGACGTTCTCGGCCAAAGCCGGTCCTGCAGTCGTACACGGTGTGAACCCACTCAAGCGTCACGGCTGAAACGCATTGATAAAAATCGCTGGATCGACCCGGGCATCGTTCAGGCTGACGTTCCAGTGCATATGAGGACCTGTGGCCCTGCCTGTCGAGCCCACGCGCCCGACCACGCCGCCGCGAGGAACCGAATCGCCGACCTTCACGTCGATCTTCGACATGTGGCAGAACATGCTGATGAATCCCTGGCCGTGATCGACGAACACCGTGTTGCCATTGAAGAAGTAGTTGCCGATCAGTATCACCTTACCCGCTGCCGGAGCTTTGATAGGCGTGCCGGCAGGCACGGCGAAGTCCAGACCCGCATGGGGGTTGCGCTCTTCGCCATTGAAAAAGCGGCGTACACCGAATTTGCTGGAAAGCGGCCCGTCGACCGGTTTATCCAGCAGCAGGTTGCTCGGCGTGCCGGGGCTGAAGGAGCGATAAGCGCGCACTTGCACATCCAGCTCTTGCTCGATGCGCTTGAGGTCATCCGGGTCTGGATTGACCTGGCGCTGGTTTTTCAGGGTGATGCGCTGCTCGGGATATTTCTTGCTGCCGACCGTGAATGACAGGTTTCGGCCGCCACTGTTCACTTGTTGCGACGTGCCAGGTTTGATCGTCAACGGGATGCCGACTATCGCCAGCCAGCGGGCGTCCTGATCCCTGACGACCAATACCGGCTTGCCTTGCCACGTGGCTTTCGGTGCCTGCGCGGCCGGCCCCAGATCCACCACGGCGACGCCGCCGGGCACGGGTTTGTTCAGCAGTCGCGAAATATAGCTGTCGGCGTGGGCCGGCAGCGCCAGGCACAGGGCCAGCGCCGTGCTGGCGAGAGAACGAAGAATAAAAGGCAGCATCGATCAGTCCAGAAGAGAAAGGGTGACAGGCGTCAAGTGGTTGTCTTCGACGCGGACCTGCAGCTCGCCCTCCGCCAGCTTTGCGGTCAGGCGCTGGCCGGTGTGGGTCTGTTGCGCCTGGCGAATTGCCTTGCCGCGTTCGTCCAGCAAAATGCTGTAGCCACGGCCCAGGGTCGCGAGCGGGCTCACCACGTTCAGCGTCTGCACCTGACTCTGCAATTGCAGGCGGCGGGTCTTGAGGTTTTCCCGGATCGCGCGCGGCAAGCGCTCGGCAAGCACGTCCAGGCGTTGGCGCAGAAATGCCAGCGTGCGTCCCGGATGCTGCGCCGCCAGACGGCTTTCGAGATGGCTGATGCGCACTTGTCGCTTGTGCATCTGCTGCTCGAAGGCGCGACGCATGCGCATGTCCAGATCATCCAGGCGTTGGGCCCGTTGACGCAGACGCTCACCCGGATGGCGTAGACGCCGTGAAATGCCGTCCAGCCGCAGCCGCTCGCGCATCAGGCGGTCCTGCATGCGACTGATGAGCCGGCGCTGCAGGCTGTCGACGCGGCGATGCAGGTCACTGGAGTCCGGCGCCAACAGCTCGGCCGCCGCCGACGGGGTCGGCGCGCGAACGTCGGCGACGAAGTCACTGATCGACACGTCGGTTTCGTGGCCGACCGCGCTGACGATGGGCGTGACACACGCGTCGATGGCGCGGGCGACCGCTTCTTCGTTGAAGCACCAGAGGTCTTCCAGCGAGCCGCCGCCGCGCGCCAGGATAAGCGCGTCGAAGCCTCGGCTGTCCGCCAGCTTCAGCGCCCGCACGATCTGACCGATCGCTTCGCGGCCCTGAACCGCAGTGGGGATCAGCGTCAGTTCGACGCGCGGCGCACGACGTCGGAACACGCTGATGATGTCGCGTATGACGGCGCCAGTGGGCGAGCTGATGATGCCGATCCGTTGCGGGTGCAAGGGCAGGGCGACCTTGCGCTCGGCGCTGAACAGCCCCTCGGCACTGAGTTTTTCCTTGAGCGCGTCGAAGGCCAGACGCAGCGCGCCATCGCCCGCAGGCTCCACCGTATCGAGTATCAGCTGATAATCGCCGCGGCCTTCGAACAGCGAAACCTTGCCCCGCACCTTCACCGCCAGACCGTCTTTCAGCGCCTGCCGCACGCGCGCGGCATTGCTGCGAAACAGCGCGCAACGCACCTGGGCGCCGGTGTCCTTGAGCGTGAAATAGACGTGGCCGGATGCCGGGCGAGACAGGTTGGAGATTTCGCCCTCGACCCAGATGCTGGAGAACACATCTTCCAGCAGCACGCGCGCACGGCCGTTGAGCTGGCTGACAGTAAGGACTTCCCGGTCAAGGCCGAGTCTTGCGAAGGGGTCTTTGATCATGACGGGCATGATAAAGGCATTAGTTGGCGATGTCGTGCATCAGCGGCCGGCGCGGACCCTGTAGGAGCAGTCGGAGGTTGCGGCGGCGGCGAACGCGGTAGGACAGGCACCCCCTGATGCTCGACACAATCGCGAGCACGCTCGCTCCTGCAGTATGCTGTGCCAACTCTGCCCGGCTACGGAAATACAATGTTCACCACCCTCACCGAGTTGTCGGGTGCCTTCATCGAGTTGGGTTTGAGCCCGACCGACTGGCTCTTCATAGAAGGCGGCGTCGTCGCCGCCTATCTGGTGTTCGCCATCGCCGGGTTCGGCACGGCGTTGGTCGCGGGGCCGGTACTGATCCATTTCATGCCGCTCTCGCGCATCATACCGCTGCTGGTCATGCTGGATTTCCTGGCCGCGTTCAGCCATTTCCTGCCGTCGCGACAATCCGTGGTGCGCTCGGAATTGCTGCGCATGGTGCCGTGCATGGCAGTGGGCTGCACCTTGGGCGTGCTGTTCCTGCTCAACCTCAAATCCGATGTTCTGCTTTTATTGATGGGGCTGTTTCTGGTGAGTTATTCGCTGTACAGCCTGGCGGTGAAGGTGCGCCCCACTCAACTGTCGGCGGGCTGGTCGATTCCGATGGGCACCGTCGGTGGATTGTTCGGCGCCCTGTTCGGCAGCGGCGGATTTCTCTATGCGATTTACCTGAACGGCCGGCTGACCGACAAGAACCAGGCCCGCGCAACCCAGAACGCGCTGATCAGTTGCAGCACCGTCGTGCGCCTGAGTCTGTTCGTTATCACGGGCGTCTACGCGCAACTGTCCCTGTTACTCCTCGCCGTTTGCCTGCTGCCGGCGATGATCGTCGGGTCCTGGATCGGGCGTCGGCTGGTCATGCGCCTGTCGCGTGAGATGTTCGTGCGACTGGTGACCTGGCTGGTGCTGATCAGCGGTATCACGCTCATCGGCCGATACCTCGCTGGTTGAGCGCCACACTTGACGTCGCCGGCAGCGGGATTAAGCTGCCGCCCCCGATCAAACGTCAGACAGGTCTGTCATGAACACGCAGAGCATCATCGTCCCGCAGATTTCCAGCTTTCCCGGGCATGAAGCGAAAGCGCGAGCCATTTTGCGCTGGCTGGTGAAGCGCGAAGTGGTGGAGGAGGCGCTGACGACCTGCGGCCGCAGCTTCAACCGGATGGCCTACGCCATTGCGCCCGGCGCCCGCCGAATCGTCGAAAATCCTGACGCGTTGCCGTATGGCAAGCCGGTCAATGGCCTGGAGATTGTCCTCAAGCGCTGCATTTATACGCCGCAGCAGGGCTTCAAGGAGGAGGCCGGTTGCCCCGAGTGCCGACGCGAGATCGGTGAAGCATTATTCGACAGCCTGGAAGAATGGATGCCCGGCCATACAGACAATTTCATATGCCCCGAATGCCGCCACGAAGACGACATCAATGGCTTCCTGTTCCTCGACCCGTGCGGGTTTTCCAACCTGGGGTTCATCTTTAATGATTGGCTGGAGGCAGGGTTCAAGGCCAGCTTTCTGGAAGAGTTCGCCGAACGTCTGGATCGCCCGGTGTCCTTCGTCAAAGTCCGCCTATAAATGCAGGTCGCGTCGATAGAGCGTGTCGATCAACCTGATAATCAAATAGGCTGATCTTTACATTGAGCAAGGCCACCTGTCTGGGTATAATGGCGCGCTTCCATTTTCCCGCTCGGGAGCCCAGCGATGCTGCGTATCAGCCAAGAAGCCCTTACATTCGACGACATTCTCCTTGTGCCCGGTTATTCCGAGGTGCTTCCCAACGAAGTCAGTCTGAAAACCCGATTGACCCGTGGCATCGAACTGAACATCCCCCTCGTTTCCGCCGCTATGGACACCGTCACTGAAGCCCGTCTGGCCATCGCCATGGCTCAGGAAGGCGGCATCGGTATCATCCACAAGAACATGACCATCGAGCAGCAAGCTGCCGAAGTGCGCAAGGTCAAGAAGTTCGAAGCGGGTGTGGTCAAGGACCCGATCACCATCGAGGCGGATGCCACGGTTCGCGATCTGTTCGAACTGACCCGTCAGCACAACATTTCCGGTGTTCCGGTCCTGCACGACGGCGAGCTCGTCGGCATCGTGACCTCCCGCGACGTCCGTTTTGAAAATCGTCTGGACGTGCCCGTCCGCGAAGTGATGACCCCCAAAGAGCGTCTGGTCACTGTCCGCGAAGGCGCCGACAAGTACGAAGTGCGCGACCTGCTGCACAAACACCGTCTTGAAAAAGTCCTGATCGTCGATGATAACTTCGCGCTCAAGGGCATGATGACCGTCAAGGACATCGAGAAATCCAAAGCCTACCCGCTGGCCAGCAAGGACGACCAGGGTCGTCTGCGCGTCGGCGCTGCAGTCGGCACCGGCAAGGATACCGGCGAGCGCGTCAGTGCGCTGGTCGCCGCCGGCGTTGACGTCATCGTCGTCGACACCGCCCACGGCCACTCCAAAGGCGTGATCGATCGTGTTCGCTGGGTCAAGCAGACTTACCCTGACGTGCAGGTCATCGGCGGCAACATCGCCACCGGCGCTGCGGCTCGTGCGCTGGTCGAAGCAGGCGCTGACGGCGTCAAGGTCGGCATCGGCCCTGGCTCCATCTGCACCACCCGTATCGTGGCCGGTGTCGGCGTACCGCAAATCAGCGCCATCGCCAACGTGGCTTCCGCGCTGGAAGGCACTGACGTTCCCCTGATCGCCGACGGCGGCATCCGTTTCTCCGGTGATTTGTCCAAGGCCATCGTTGCCGGTGCGTACTGCGTGATGATGGGTTCGATGTTCGCCGGTACCGAAGAAGCACCGGGCGAAATCGAACTGTTCCAGGGCCGTTCGTACAAGGCGTATCGCGGCATGGGTTCGCTGGGTGCAATGTCCCAGGCGCAAGGCTCCTCCGACCGCTACTTCCAGGATTCCTCGGAAGGCGCCGAGAAGCTGGTTCCGGAAGGCATCGAAGGCCGCGTCGCCTACAAGGGCTCGCTGACTGCCATCGTTCACCAGTTGATGGGCGGCCTGCGCTCCTCGATGGGCTACACCGGCAGCGCCGACATTCAGGAAATGCGTACCAAACCTGAATTCGTTCGCATCACCGGCGCCGGCATGGCTGAATCCCATGTCCACGACGTGCAGATCACCAAGGAAGCGCCGAACTATCGCGTAGGTTGATCCGGAGTGCGCCGGTTGTTTCGGCGCATTTCAAAGAATTGTGTAGCGGGGCTGTTCAACACAGCCCCGTCTTGTTTCTGATTTTCGACGAGAATGACTTATGGCCCTCGACATTCACGCCCACCGCATCCTGATCCTCGACTTCGGTTCCCAGTACACCCAGCTGATTGCCCGCCGTGTGCGCGAGATCGGGGTTTACTGCGAGCTGCATCCGTTCGACATGGACGACGAAGCGATCCGCGAATTTGCGCCGAAAGGCGTCATTCTGGCCGGTGGTCCTGAGTCCGTACACGTCGCCAACAGCCCGCGTTGCCCGCAAGCGGTATTCGATCTGGGCGTCCCGGTCTTTGGTATCTGCTACGGCATGCAGACAATGGCCGAGCAGCTTGGCGGCCGTGTTGAAGGTTCGGACCTGCGCGAGTTCGGTTATGCCCGCGTGGACGTCGTTGGCAAGAGCCGTGTACTGGACGGCATCGAAGACCACGTCGACGCCGATGGCGTTCTCGGTCTGGACGTCTGGATGAGTCACGGCGACAAGGTCACCGAGATTCCGGAAGGCTTCCACGTACTGGCCAGCACCCCAAGCTGCCCGATCGCCGGCATGGCCGACGACACTCGTGGCTACTATGGCGTGCAGTTCCACCCGGAAGTGACCCATACCAAGCAGGGCGGTCGCATCCTGTCGCGCTTCATCCTCGACATCTGCGGCTGCGAAGCCCTGTGGACCCCCTCCAAGATTGCTGAGGACGCCATCGCTCAGGTTCGCGCTCAGGTCGGTACCGACAACGTGCTGCTGGGTCTGTCCGGCGGTGTGGATTCGTCGGTCGTGGCAGCCCTGCTGCACAAGGCCATTGGCGATCAGCTGACCTGCGTGTTCGTCGACAACGGTCTGCTGCGTCTGCACGAAGGCGAGCAAGTGATGGCCATGTTCGCCGAGAACATGGGCGTCAAGGTGATCCGCGCCAACGCCGAAGAGCAGTTCCTCACCAATCTGGCGGGCGAAAGCGATCCGGAGAAAAAGCGCAAGATCATTGGCCGCACGTTCATCGACGTGTTCGACGCCGAATCGAGCAAGCTGCACAACATCAAGTACCTGGCTCAGGGCACCATCTACCCTGACGTGATCGAGTCTGCTGGCGCCAAGAGCGGCAAGGCGCACGTGATCAAGTCGCACCACAACGTGGGCGGCCTGCCGGAAGAGATGAACCTGAAACTGGTCGAGCCTCTGCGCGAGCTGTTCAAGGACGAAGTCCGCCGTCTGGGTCTGGAACTCGGTCTGCCGTACGACATGGTCTACCGCCACCCATTCCCGGGTCCGGGTCTGGGCGTGCGTATCCTCGGCGAAGTGAAAAAGGAATACGCCGACCTGCTGCGTCGTGCCGACCACATCTTCATCGAAGAACTGCGCAAAGCCGACTGGTACCACAAGGTCAGCCAGGCATTCGTCGTGTTCCAGCCGGTGAAATCCGTGGGCGTGGTAGGTGATGGCCGTCGTTACGCCTGGGTAGTCGCCCTGCGCGCTGTCGAAACCATCGACTTCATGACCGCTCGTTGGGCGCACCTGCCTTACGAACTGCTGGAAACCGTCAGCGGCCGCATCATCAACGAAATCGAAGGCATCTCCCGCGTGACCTACGACGTCTCGAGCAAACCGCCTGCGACGATTGAGTGGGAATGATCTGATCCACCCCGACAAAGGCGCCAGCAGGCGCCTTTGTCCTATCTGGCGGACTACAACCTCCACCCCGATTCGCCCGCGGGGCGTGCTCAACCAAAGATGTGGGCCGAGATCAGCTTCGAGACTTCGACGATGGAGGTCTTGCCGGTGAATTCGAATTTCACTTTGCCGAGGGCGGAGAAGTAAATCTCCAGTTCCGAGTCCAGATCGAACGTGCCGGACGTTTCGACCGAGTAGGCCACGATGTTTTTGTACGGCAGCGAAGTGAAGTCTTTCTTGCTGCCGGTGATGCCTTGCACGTTCACGGCGATGATGCGTTTGTTGGTGAAGACCACGCCATCGCGCATGGATTTGTAGGAGTCGATCACGGTCTCGCCGTCCAGCAGCAGGGCAGTGACGCGCTCGGCGTATTCGTCGTTTTGCTTGAGTTTGAAGAAGCCTTTGTTGTTGAAGTCGATCATCCGTGGAATATCCTTTGAGTGGCCATGCATCCCGGTTGCCGGAGGGCATCGCGGTGACGTTCGCTGATACTACCTGTGTAAGCAGGGCGTGGAAAATCAGCCGGGTTCAGCGCCAGTCACCCCTTCAGGCGGTGTCCGGCGCTGTGATCCGCGACGTCATTCGATCAGCGTCATGCCCATCAATTGCAACGCGGTGGTGAGGTCATGAAGCGATTCGAAACGTCGCCCGCTGACGCGCGGCCACCTTGGTCGATCAATGTAAAAATGTGAGCCGTCGAGCACGATCGGTGTGCGCACCACCGAGGCATCCTGGCTACGATGCACGATCACCAGCCGGTCTTCTGAACGCTCAACCGCGAACATGCCAGCACGGGTCAGGCGCCCTTCGATGGCCGACGCGTTGGGTGTCGCGCGTGCGGTCGGTACGCGCAAGCGGAAGTCGCTTTTGACCAGACCGGCCGGTCGGCCGAGTTCGTTGGTCATTTGCGCGCCGGGATCCTGCTCGAATGCAAGCGTTTCGCCTGCTCCCGTGTCTTCGACTCTCACGCCGAATGTCCCTTCCAGTTCGCTCAGGCCCGGCACATCGAGGTAGGTATTGGCGTGGGAATTGCCCACCAGCGCCACCCATTTTTTTCCGCCGTTGGCCGTCTGGTCGGCGTCAATGACGCATTTGGCAAAGTAATTCATCACCTGCTGGCGAAGCATTGTGCCGTTGCCCAACCCCTGAAGGCGGTAGCTGGCCATGCAGTCGAGCGCCTGAATGCGCACGTGGTTCTCGTTGGCCGCCTTCAGGACCGCCATGAATGTGTATTGGCCGGATTTATCGGTGTGATGGCCCTTGTCCAGCTCGTCCACATACTCTTTGAGCTTGTCGGGCATCTTGCCGGTGTCTGCGAAGGTGTCCAGATCGGCCTGATGGAAATCGGTCAGCAGGTGCTCCATGTAAAGCGTTCTGACTTTCAGTTTCGCCAGCAACGGCATCTGCTCGATGAGAAATTTCTTGCTGCCCAGGCTTGAATGGCTTTCGCCGAAGACGACGCCGGGCGCACGTTCCAGAAGCTTTTTCAGGGTTTTGCCAACCGGTGCGCTCACGTCGACGGCGGCACAGTCGGGGCGCGCCGGGAGTTCGTAGCGTGTGTAGAACTCCTGCGCGTCCGCACGCAAGATGTGCCTGAGGCGCTTGAATTCCGCGTACGGGTCCGGTGCATCCGGATCAAACGATGCGTAGGCCTCGTCGACCAGACGGCCGCCGTGCAGCGCGCCATCTTCCACTTCCGCTTTCAACGCCTCGGGGATTTCGTAGGGGCCGGGAACCCGGGAGGTGGCCGGCGCTGTGGTCGCAGGCCGGCCCCAGCGCATTTTGCCGAAGATCTTGCCGCCACCCTGCAGGCCGGAACGTGTGGCGGGTTTCCACGCGCCGGACGGGTCAAGTCGCACTGGCACGTTGCGATAGAAGGAAAACGGGTTTTGCGGGTCGACGATGATCCAGCCCCCGGTTTCTTCTACGTAGCGTACGGCGTAGGCAATGCCGTTAATCTCGATGAAAGTTTCACCTTGCTCCGTCAGACAAATTCCTTTCATTCGGCCTTCTTCTCGAATCGGTTCATAGCCATCCAGCAGCATGTTGGTTTCGAACGGTGCCAGCAGCCCGTCTGACTCGACTGGGTAGACGGGCCCCGGCGCGAGCTCTGTCAGGTCTGCAACAGGGGCCAAGGGCGTGGTCTGTTCAGCTTCTGGTGCCGGGTGGATGGTGCTGACGTCACGACCTGGCGCTTCAAAATCCGCTGCGTTGGCGTCGAGCAGGAACAGGCTGTCGAACAGGGCCTCGATGGCTGCGGTGGCGGCGCCGATTACCCCCGCCTGACGCTCCGCCGTCGTGTGGCCGTTGACCGCCTGATCGATATTGAGGCCCATGTCCGCAATACCGGCACCCACGGCGGCCAGCGCAATGGGCCAGTCGAGAGCCGCGAGCGGACCGGCGATTCGACCCACCTCCTTGAGATAGCCCAACCACATCTGGCTGCGCAGTTCGGCGTTGGAGCGCAGTGAGAGGGCGGCGTCGGCGCGCATGCGGGCCTGGTGAGAGTCGCGCAGCCAGGTGAAGGGATCGATGTCCAGTTCACGGCTGTTCTGGTTGATCACTGATGGGTGATCGCTTCCCCAAGTGCTGTAGAGCAGATCCAGGCCGTTGAGCAGTCCGGCCGCCTCGTTCGCCTGACCGTGCGCCGAGAGCGGAAAGTGGCTCATGAACCGCGCCCGACGCTCTGTCCGGTTGTTCTGCATCAGCAACCACCAGTGCAGATCTTTCGGGGTGTCGAGGACATGGAAGGCCTGCACTTCGCCGGGCGTGTACAGGATTTGCCGACCGTCCTCACACACGATACGCAGGATGTCGCTGGCCTCGTAACCCAGCACATCGAACGTGCAGACGCGGGTTTTCCCGGCAGGCACGAAGGTTGACTGCAGCGCACTGACGGTCACCGGCCCGGCGGTCGCGAGCCCGGCGGTGTGGAAAATCAGCTCGAGTTGATCAGCCGTCAGCCAGCCCGCGGCATGGTCTTGCAGGGCCTTGCCTAAAAACGTGGATTTGCTCAGCGTCCGGAAGTCGTCGCCTTCTTGAGTCTGATAGGTCTGCAGTTTCGCCAGAAAGCGGCGCTTGAAATCCACCTGCCAGAAGTCGTTGAGGGCGTCGGAGGGCAGCATCCTGATCTCGTTGCGCTCATCGAACGCCTGCGCTTGCGGGCCTTCCGAGTAAAAACCGCTGAGCATCTGCAAGGTGTCGGCGTTGTCCTGATCGTGGGGGTTGAACCGACGCATCACCAGCTGCGGCAGGGTCATCGACTCGCAGGGTGGGTCAACATGCTGCCAGCCGGTAAAGGTGCGGGCGCTGCTGGAGGCGCTGTTGAATCGATGCCAGAAGACACAGTCGGGCTCCAGATGTGGGTTGCCATGCCTGGCCAGGATTTCCCGGGCAATCTCGCGCGCCATTTCGCGCATGTCGGGGCACGCCGCGACGAGGCGCTGGCTCATGCCGATGAGTATTGATCGATCGCGCGTGTTCAGGTCGCGAGGCGGTCCATTGAGGGTGTTCATATCCGTCGTCCTTGATGAATGAAGGGCAAGCTTGTCGCGAATCCGAACTCAATTGGCACTAAATATGTACTACACCCCCCTCAGCCTTAATTTTGTGTAAACGCAGGTGTATCGTGTTCGCCCCGCATCGGCTGCCCGGTGCGTCATCTGTAGTTTTGAGGCTCGCGCGCACATGTCTTTTACCCGTCGACAAATTCTCGGAGGTCTGGCCGGTCTTGCCGTCGTCGGGTTGGGCGCGGGTGGCGTGTCGAGGTACTGGCTCGGTCGCGCCGGGCCGGGCGAAGGGCATGATTACGAGCTGATCGCCGCGCCGCTGGACGTTGAACTGGTGCCCGGTTACACGACCCCGGCGTGGGCGTTCGGCAGTTCGGCGCCAGGCACTGAGCTGCGCGTCCGGCAGGGCGAGTGGTTGCGGGTGCGTTTCATCAATCGGTTGCCGGTCGAGACCACCATTCACTGGCACGGCATCCGCCTGCCGCTGGAAATGGACGGCGTGCCGTATGTGTCGCAGCTGCCGGTCAAACCGGGCGAATATTTCGACTACAGGTTCCGCGTCCCCGACGCAGGCAGCTATTGGTATCACCCCCATGTCAGCAGCAGTGAACAACTGGGCCGGGGACTGATCGGGCCGTTGATCGTCGAGGAGCGCGAACCCACCGGGTTTGCGCATGAACGCGTGGTCAGCCTCAAAAGCTGGCACGTGGACGAGCAGGGGGCTTTCACGGACTTCAGCGTGACCCGCGAGGCTGCGCGGGAAGGCACCGCAGGCAGGCTTTCAACCCTCAATGGTGTGCCTCAGGGCGTGATCGATCTGCCGGCCGGACAGATCACGCGTGTGCGAATCCTCAATCTGGACAACACCGTGACCTATCGTCTCAACCTGCCGGGCGCCGAAGCGATGATCTATGCGCTGGACGGCAATCCGGTCAAGCCGCGGCCGTTGGGCAAGGATTACTGGCTCGGTCCGGGCATGCGCATTTGCCTGGCGATAAAGGCGCCGCCTGCCGGCCAGACGCTTGCCCTGCGTAATGGTCCTGTGCGACTGGGCACGTTCCGTTCGATCGTCAACGGCGACAGTCCGGGCGAATGGCCTCCTGAGCTGCCGCCCAACCCGCTTCCTGAACCTGATCTGGCGAATGCCGAAAAGCTCAACTTCAATTTCGAATGGGCCGGCTCGATGTCGGTCAACGTTGAAGACGGCAAGCCCCCAAGCCTTTGGCAGATCAACGGCAAAGCGTGGGACATCACCGATAAAACCTGTGCCGACCGGCCAATCGCCAAACTGCAGAAGGGCAAGACCTATATCTTTGAGCTCAGGAATATGACGCAGTACCAGCATCCCATTCACTTGCACGGCATGAGCTTCAAAGTCATCGCGTCCAACCGCAAGACCGTCATCCCCTATTTCACCGACACCTACCTGTTGGGGCGAAACGAGCGCGCACGCGTGGCGCTGGTAGCGGATAATCCCGGCGTGTGGATGTTCCACTGCCATGTGATCGATCACATGGAGACCGGTCTTATGGCAGCTATCGAGGTTTCTTAATGCGGCAGCCGCAAATCATCGATCGCAGTCGCGATCAGCATTTCATGCGAGAAGCGCTGGCCCTGGCGGCAGAAGGGGCGTTGTTGGGCGAGGTGCCGGTGGGCGCGGTGCTGGTGCATGACGGGGTGATCGTCGGTCGTGGCTTCAACTGCCCGATCAGTGGCAGCGACCCCAGCGCCCACGCCGAAATGGTCGCCATTCGCGCGGCCGCAAAGGCTGTCAGCAACTATCGTCTGCCGGGCAGCACACTCTACGTGACGCTTGAGCCGTGCAGCATGTGCGCGGGTCTGATCGTGCATTCGCGGGTCAGCCGAGTGGTCTACGGCGCAACCGAACCGAAAGCCGGTGTGGTGCAGAGTCAGGGACAGTTTTTCACTCAGCCGTTTCTCAACCATCGCGTGCTGTTCGAGGGCGGCGTGTTGGGCGAGGAGTGCGGGACGATGCTGAGCGAGTTTTTCAGGACGAGAAGGGCGAAAGGATAATCAAGGGCGCGCCTGATTCGGCTCTGACAATTGCCGATTAGCCTGAGGAGCCGCGTGCGCCCACAGTGACGATGGCGGCCCAGTTTACATCGGGGCCTTTTCTTCAGGCGGCTTGGTCTTGTCGACGCCGGGCACATGCAGGCTGCCTTCCGCCACCTGGCCGCCTTCCATCTGCGGCTGAGTCACCCAGGTGAGGATGTCGTAATAACGGCGGATGTTGGCGACGAAGCTGACCGGTTCGCCGCCGCGGGCATAGCCGTAGCGGGTCTTGCTGTACCACTTCTTCTGCGAGAGACGCGGCAGCATCTTCTTCACGTCCAGCCATTTGTTCGGGTTCAGGCCTTCGTTTTCGGCCAGCTTGCGCGCGTCGTCCAGGTGGCCGGTGCCGATGTTGTAGGAAGCAAGCGCCAACCACGTGCGATCAGGCTCCTGAATGGAGTCATCTAGCTGATCCTTCACGTAGGCAAAGTACTTCGCGCCACCCTGAATGCTCTGCCGGGCGTCGAGCCGGTTCGAAACACCCATTGCCTGCGCGGTGCTCTGGGTCAGCATCATCAAGCCGCGCACGCCGGTCTTCGAGGTCACGCTCGGCTGCCACAGCGATTCCTGATAACCGATGGCCGCCAGCAGGCGCCAGTCGACCTGTTCTTCCTTGGCCGCCGACTGGAAATGCTTCTCATACTTGGGCAGGCGCTCCTGCAAGTGTTGAGCGAAGGTGTACGCACCGACATAACCCAGCACGTCGACATGCCCGTAATAACGGTCCTTGAGCCGCTGCAGCATGCCGTTCTTCTGCATCTTGTCGAGGAAGCTGTTGATCTCGTTGAGCAGGCTGTTGTCCTCGCCCAACGCCACTGCCCAGCGCTGATCGCGACCGTCGCCCAGGTCGAAGGCCACGCGCACGTTAGGGAAGTACACCTGGTTCATCGCCAGCTCGTTGGAATCCACCAGCGTCAGGTCGATCTGGCCTTCGTCCACCATGCGCAGCAGGTCGACGACTTCGTCCTGATCGGACTCTTCGTAACTGATGCCCGGATACTTGAGCTTCAGCGCCGCCAGTTGCTCGGCGTGGCTACTGCCCTTGGCCACCAGAATGCGCTTTCCCACGAGATCGCCCGGATCGGTGGGGCGAGACTGGCCGTTGCGGTAAATGACCTGAGGGGTGACTTCGAGATAAGAGTGCGAGAAACGCACCTGTCTGGCGCGGTTTTCAGTGCTGACCAGGCCCGCAGCAGCCAGCACCGGGCCGCCGGGTTTACTCATCTGGTCGAACAGGTCGTCGAGGTTGTCAGCTGTCTCGATCTTCAGCTCCACTCCCAGATCTTCGGCGAAACGCTTCACCAGTTCGTACTCGAAACCGGTTTCACCGTTGCGATCCTGGAAGTAGGTCGCCGGGCTGTTGCGGGTGACGACGCGCAGAACGCCATCCTCCTTGACTCGTTCAAGCGTGTTGGGTTTCTCCACACACGCGCCGAGCAGCAGGAAGATTCCGGTTGCGATGAGCCACTTGGCACAGCGTGGGCGGAAATCTGATTGGGAAAACATCGGTGCAGTATACGCAAAGGAGCCATACCGCCATATCTCGACAGCGAGAGCTGCGTCTGATAGGCGAACAGTTTTTTTACCCGTTTGTGTAGGCGACAGCCTCGCACCGACATTCGGCTGCGTTCGATGCCGTCGTTTCGGGTGCCGAAAGGGCCGGTTTAGGCTAGAATGCACGGCCTCAAAGCACACCCCCTTCCCCGAGGCTGTCCCGACGATGTTGATCCTGCGTGGTGCTCCCGCCCTTTCCGCCTTCCGCCACAAGAAATTACTTGAGCAGCTGAACGATAAAGTTCCCGCTGTCAGTGGCCTGTACGCTGAATTCGCCCACTTCGCTGAGGTCAACGGCGTCCTGACCGAAGACGAGCAGCAAGTGCTTGCCCGCCTGTTGAAATACGGCCCGAGCGTGCCGGTTCAGGAGCCCCGCGGTCGTCTGTTCCTGGTGCTGCCGCGTTTTGGCACCATCTCGCCGTGGTCGAGCAAGGCCACCGACATCGCGCGCAACTGCAGCCTGACCAAGATCCAGCGTCTTGAGCGGGGCATTGCCTTTTATGTCGAAGGCCAGTTCAGCGACGCTCAGGCGCAACTGATCGCCGACAGCCTGCACGACCGCATGACCCAACTTGTGCTGGGCGCCCTGGAAGACGCTGCCGCTCTGTTCAGCCATTCCGAGCCCAAGCCGCTGACGGCTGTCGACGTGCTGGGCGGCGGTCGCGCTGCGCTGGAAAAAGCCAACGTCGAACTGGGCCTGGCCCTGGCTGAAGACGAAATCGATTATCTGGTGAACGCATTCACCGGCCTGGCGCGTAACCCGCACGACATCGAACTGATGATGTTCGCGCAGGCGAACTCCGAGCATTGCCGTCACAAGATCTTCAACGCCAGTTGGGACATCGACGGCCAGAGCCAGGAAAAAAGCCTGTTTGGCATGATCAAGAACACCTACCAGATGCACAACGAAGGTGTCCTTTCTGCTTATAAGGACAACGCGTCGGTCATCGTCGGTAACGTCGCCGGTCGTTTCTTCCCGAACCCTGAAACCCGCCAGTACGGCGCGGTGCAGGAGCCGGTGCACATCCTGATGAAGGTCGAAACCCACAACCACCCGACGGCGATTGCCCCGTTCCCGGGCGCATCGACCGGTTCAGGTGGCGAGATCCGCGACGAAGGCGCGACGGGTCGCGGTGCCAAGCCGAAGGCCGGCCTGACCGGTTTTACCGTTTCCAACCTGAACATCCCGGGTTTCGGACAACCTTGGGAAAAGCCGTACGGCAAACCCGAGCGCATCGTCACGCCGCTGGACATCATGATCGAAGGCCCGCTGGGCGGCGCTGCATTCAACAACGAATTCGGTCGTCCGGCGCTGACTGGCTATTTCCGCACGTTCGAGCAATCGATCACCACTCCGCGCGGCGAAGAGGTTCGTGGCTACCACAAACCGATCATGCTGGCGGGCGGCATGGGTAACATCCGCGAAGAGCACGTCAAGAAGGGCGAAATCACCGTCGGCGCCAAGCTGATCGTGCTGGGTGGCCCGGCGATGCTGATCGGCCTGGGCGGCGGCGCCGCTTCTTCCATGGCGACCGGCACCAGCTCGGCGGATCTGGATTTTGCTTCCGTTCAGCGTGAAAACCCTGAAATGGAGCGTCGTTGCCAAGAGGTCATCGACCGCTGCTGGCAGCTGGGCGATGCCAACCCGATTGCCTTCATCCATGACGTCGGCGCGGGCGGTCTGTCCAACGCGTTCCCTGAACTGGTCAACGACGGTGGCCGTGGCGGTCGTTTCGAACTGCGCAACGTGCCGAACGACGAACCGGGCATGGCGCCGCTGGAAATCTGGAGCAACGAATCCCAGGAACGTTACGTGCTGGCCGTCAGCGCCCCGGACTTCGAGCGTTTCAAAGCCATCTGCGAACGTGAGCGTTGCCCGTTTGCCGTCGTCGGCGAGGCGACCGAAGAGCCACAACTGACCGTCACCGACAGCCATTTCGGCAACAGCCCGGTGGACATGCCACTGGAAGTCCTGCTCGGCAAAGCGCCGCGCATGCACCGTTCGGCCAATCGCGAGTCCGAGCTGGGCGACGACTTCGACCCGAGTGCGCTGGACATCGAAGAAAGCGTTCAGCGCGTGCTGCATCACCCGGCCGTGGCGAGCAAGAGCTTCCTGATCACCATCGGCGACCGCAGCATCACCGGTCTGGTCAATCGCGATCAGATGGTGGGCCCGTGGCAAGTGCCTGTGGCTGACGTCGCGGTCACTGCCACCAGTTTCGACGTATACACCGGCGAAGCGATGGCGATGGGTGAGCGCACGCCGCTGGCGCTGCTGGACGCGCCGGCTTCCGGCCGCATGGCAATCGGCGAGACCCTGACCAACATCGCAGCGTCGAGCATCGGCAAGATTTCCGACATCAAACTGTCGGCCAACTGGATGTCCGCTGCTGGCCATCCGGGCGAAGACGCGCGTCTGTACGACACCGTGAGAGCGGTCGGCATGGAGCTGTGCCCTGAGCTGGGCATCACCATCCCCGTGGGCAAGGACTCGATGTCCATGAAGACCCGCTGGAGCGATGAAGGCACCGAGAAAACCGTCACCTCGCCGCTGTCGCTGATCGTCACCGGTTTCGCACCGGTCACTGACATTCGCAAGACGCTGACCCCGCAGTTGCGCATGGACAAGGGCGTGACCGACCTGATCCTGATCGACCTGGGTCGTGGTCAGAACCGCATGGGCGCGTCGATCCTTGCCCAGACCCACGGCAAGCTCGGCAACGCTGCGCCGGACGTCGATGATGCCGAAGACCTGAAAGCGTTCTTTGCCGTCATTCAGGGCCTCAACGCTGACGGCCATCTGCTGGCCTACCACGACCGTTCCGACGGGGGCCTGATGGCGACCGCTCTGGAAATGGCTTTCGCCGGCCACTGCGGTCTGGATCTGGAACTGGACACCCTCACTGGCAAGCGTGAAAAAGCCGCCGCGATCCTCTTCAACGAGGAGCTGGGTGCGGTGATTCAGGTGCGTCAGGACGCAACACCGCTGGTGCTGGCGCAGTTCAGCGCTGCCGGACTGGGCGAAGATTGCGTTGCCGTGATCGGCAAGCCGGTCAACAACAGTGAGGTGATCGTCAGCCTCAATGGCGAGCAATTGTTCAAAGGCGATCGTCGTCTGCTGCAACGCCAGTGGACTGAAACCAGCTATCAGATCCAGCGTCTGCGTGATAACGCCGACTGCGCCGATCAGGAATTCGATGCGTTGCTCGAAGAAGACAATCCTGGCCTGAGCGTGAAGCTGGGCTATGACGTCAACGAAGACATCGCCGCGCCTTACATAAAGAAAGGCGTTCGCCCACAAGTGGCCGTGCTGCGCGAGCAGGGCGTCAACGGTCAGGTCGAAATGGCAGCCGCCTTCGACCGCGCAGGCTTCGCTTCCGTCGACGTGCACATGAGCGACATCCTCGCCGGTCGTGTCGACCTGAACGACTTCAAGGGCCTGGTCGCTTGTGGCGGGTTCTCCTATGGCGACGTTCTGGGTGCAGGCGAAGGCTGGGCGAAATCCGCACTGTTCAACAGCCGTGCCCGCGATGCCTTCCAGGGCTTCTTCGAGCGCAGCGACAGCTTCGCCCTCGGCGTGTGCAACGGTTGCCAGATGATGTCCAACCTGAGCGAACTGATTCCGGGCAGCGAATTCTGGCCTCACTTCGTGCGTAACCGCTCCGAGCAGTTCGAGGCGCGGGTGGCCATGGTCGAAATCCAGAAATCGGCGTCGATCTTCCTGCAAGGCATGGCCGGTTCGCGCATGCCGATCGCCATCGCCCACGGCGAAGGCCATGCGGAGTTCAAGTCGTCCGAAGCGCTGCTCGAAAGCGATTTGTCCGGCACCGTGGCGATGCGTTTTGTCGACAACCACGGCAAGGTCACTGAAACCTATCCGGCCAACCCGAACGGCTCGCCGCGCGGTATCACCGGCCTGACCACTCGCGACGGTCGCGTCACCATCATGATGCCGCACCCTGAGCGCGTGTTCCGTGCGGTGAACAACTCGTGGCGTCCGGATGAGTGGGCGGAAGACGGCGCGTGGATGCGCATGTTCCGCAACGCTCGCGTCTGGGTTAACTGATAGGGGATGTATAAGCTCGCCTTCTTCGTACCGCCGAGCCATGTGGAAGAGGTCAAGCGTGCGTTGTTCGCCGCCGGTGCGGGGCGAATCGGCGCTTACGACAGCTGCTCATGGCAGGTGCTCGGTCAGGGCCAGTTTCGCCCGTTGGACGGCAGCCAGCCGTTCATTGGGCAGACCGGCGAGATCGAGCAGGTTCAGGAGTGGAAGGTCGAGCTTGTCGTCGCCGATGAGCTGATCCAGCAGGTCGTGGCTGCCCTGAAAAGCAGCCACCCCTACGAAACCCCGGCTTATGAAGTGTGGAAGCTGGAAGATTTCTGAGATTGTCTGTCAGCGCAAACGTCTGCCACCGCGAATCCATTCGCGACAACACTGACCTGTGCTTGACCCGGCGCCCGCAAATAAGCTCGCTTCGTGAAGATCACATGCAGTTAGGTGATCGATGTATCAACCGGCTTTCACCATCCCCCGCAACGCCTCGCTCAACCCTTGAGCGCCATTCCCCACCAGAACATGCCACACGCCATTGCCCAGGTTTCTCAGGCCTTGGCACCCGAGTGCGTCGAGCTGATTCGCCGCCAGGGACTGCCCGTCCTTCAACTGTACGCGCAGGCGGGTCAATGCAACGCACTCCACAGAGACGATGCCTTTTGCGCCCAACGCTTTGAACCATTGTGCCGCCTGTCCGGCATCGACAGGTTGTTGTGTGGCCGACGCATCCACGGTGGCGGGTCGAGGGTTTTTGCTCGTCAGCGGCACGGCGTCGCGCAGTTCATCGGCGATGCTGTCGGCCAGCGGTCCGACGACGATCTGCAGGCTGCCGCCATGGCCAGGTCGGACCACCGCCATCGCCCCCAAGGCTTTCAAGTCAGCATCGTTTGCCAGGCTGCGGTCGACCATTTCTAGCCGCAGGCGGGTGGTGCAAGCGCCAATGCTCAACAGGTTTTCAGCGCCTCCCAGCGCATTGATGTAGGCGGCTGCCCGGTCGCTTTTAGCCACTCGGGCAGACGCGCTGGCGACCCGCTCACGGCCCGGCGTTTTCAGGTTGAAGCGCTTGATGCACTGATCGAACACGACGTAGTAAATCAGCGCATACGCCGCACCGACGGGGAACACCAGCCAGCCGTTGGTGGACTTGCCCCAGCCCAGCGCCATGTCGATCGCCCCGCCCGAGAAGGTGAATCCCAGGTGGATATTGAGCAGGTTGGTCAGCGCCATCGACAGCCCGGTGAGCAAGGCGTGCAGCACATAGAGCATGGGCGCCAGGAACATGAACGCGAATTCGATGGGTTCGGTGACGCCGGTCAGCGCGGATGTCAGCGCCATCGACAGCAGTATCCCGCCGATCAGTTTGCGTTGATCGGGCAGCGCATTGCGGTACATCGCCAGACATGCCGCCGGCAGGCCGAAGATCATCATCGGGAACATGCCGGTCATGAACTGCCCGGCGTGGGGATCACCGGCGAAATAGCGCGCCAGATCCCCGGTCACCGCGCGCCCGGTTTCAGGATCGGTGAAAGTGCCGAACACGAACCACACCAGATTGTTGAGGATGTGATGCAGGCCGGTGACAATCAGAACCCGGTTGAACACTCCGAAGAAAAACGCACCGACGCTGCCACTCTCCAGCATCAACTGGCCCAGACCATTGATGCCTGCCTGCACCGGCGGCCAGATCAGGCCGAACACCAGTCCCAGCACCACCGCCGAGAGCCCCGTGACAATCGGTACGAAGCGCCTGCCGCCGAAAAACGCCAGGTATTCGGGCAGCGCGATGTCCTTGAAGCGGTTATACATCGCGCCACCCAGCAGCCCTGCGATGATCCCGGCAAGCATGCCCATGTCGATGTGCGGATCGAGCACCTTCAGCGTCGAGGTCATCACCAGATAACCGATCGCGCCCGCCAGGCCGGCGGTGCCGTTATTGTCCCTTGCGAAACCAACCGCGATGCCGATGGCGAAGATCAGCGCCAGGTTGCTGAAGATCGCGTTGCCGGCCGAATGGATGATCGCGACGTCCAGCAGGTCGGTGTCGCCCAGGCGCAGCAACAGGCCGGCAATCGGCAAAATGGCGATGGGCAGCATCAGAGCGCGGCCCAGCCGTTGCAGACCTTCGATGAAGTGTTGATACACGGCGTCTCTCCTTGAGGTTCTCGTTCTTGTTATTCAGGCGATGTTTTTCTGCGCCACGACTTGGGTCTGGAAGGTGCGGCAGGCTTCACGCACTGCTTCGGCGCCGCTCAGGTTCAGCACGTGGTGGGCCAGCGTCTGGCAATGGCGAGTGTCGAGTTCGCGCACCTGCGCCTTGATCTGCGCGACGTTTGGCGGACTCACCGACAGTTCGCGCACGCCGAGGCCAATCAGCACGGCCGTGGCCAGCGGGTCCGACGCCAGTGCGCCGCATACGCCGACCCAGCGACCTTTGCCGTGGGCGGCGTCGCACGTCATGGCGATCAGTCGCAGCAGGGCGGGATGCAGTGCATCGACCCGGGCTGCCAGGCCGGCGTGGTCCCGGTCCATCGCCAGCGTGTACTGCGACAGGTCGTTGGTGCCGATCGAGAGGAAATCCGCGTGTTCGGCCAGTTGTTCGGCCATCAGCGCCGCCGAGGGCACTTCGATCATCACGCCCAGTTGCGGGCGCTCCGTCAGGCCCAGCGCCTGAGCCAGTTCATCGATACGCCCGCGCACCGCCAGCAGCTCGCTGACCTCGGTAATCATCGGCAGCAGAATGCGGCAGCGCGCCAGCGGCGTGACCCGCAGTAAGGCACGCAGCTGTTGATCGAGCAGTTCAGGCCGCGCCTGGCCCAGGCGGATACCGCGCAGCCCCAGCACCGGATTGGCCTCGGCTGGCAGCGGCAGATACTCGAGCTGCTTGTCGCCGCCGACGTCAATGGTGCGGATGATCACCGGCTTTGCGTCCATCGCATCGAGAACGGCTTGATAGGCCGCCCGTTGTTCGTCCTCGGTAGGGGCGGTGCTGCGGTCGACAAAGAGGAATTCGGTGCGCAACAAGCCGACGCCGTCGGCGCCATTGAGCTGGGCGTTTTCGGCGTCGGCGCGGGAGGCGACGTTCGCGGCGATGTCGATATTCACCCCATCCTGCGTCAGCGCAGGCAAGTGCGCATGTTGCTGCTGACGCTGGCGCTGCTCGAAGCGCTGACTGCGAAGGCCCTGAATTCCGCGCAGGCGCGCCTCATCGGGACTGATTTCAAGACGACCATTGTCAGCATCGAGCACGACTTCCTGCCCGATGGCCACGTCCAGCAGCGTCGCGCCCAGCGCCACCACACACGGCAAGCCCTGGCCGCGGGCAAGAATGGCGACGTGGGATGTCGCGCCGCCATCGGCCATGCAAATTCCGCCGACGCCGCATTCGGCCAGCATCAGCAAGTCCGAGGGTGTGAGTTCCCGGGCAACGACGATGGCGCCCGGCGGCACTTCGACGTCACGGGCGTCGCCCAGCAAGCTCAGAAGCATGCGTTGACGCAGGTCGCGCAGGTCGTTGGCTCGCTCGGCGAGCAGCGGATTATCGAGGTTTTCCAGCACCGCGCATTGCCTGAGCACCGCCTCGCTCCATGCATGGCCGGCGCTGTGACCCTGGTCGATGGCATCGTGGGCAATGCCGAGCAAGGCCGGGTCTTCGAGCATCGCCAGATGAGTGGCGAAGATAGCGCTCTGCTCATGATTCTGGTGGTCGAGGGACCCGCTGATATCGGCGCGCACCTGTGCCAACGCCTCGGTGAAGATTTGCCGTTGTTCGTCGGGACGATGGCCACCGGGATCGTCGCCCAGTTCGATCGTGTCGAGGCGAAACAGCGGGCCGCTTGCCAAGCCCGGAGACGCGGTGACGCCGATCATGACGCCGGGCTCGCGTTCGGCATGCTCAGTGCGCGGCAGATCGGCTGTGACCGGTGTCGAAAGCTTTTCATCGGGCGAGGGCGTCGACAGCGCTTTGAGCAGCGCCTGCAGCGCGACTTCGCTGTCGTGGCCCAGGCACACCACTTCCACCTCATCCTGCTCGGCGATGCCAAGCCCCATCAGGCCTGTCACGCTGTCGGTGGAAGCGCTGGCCCCGGCGAAGTGCAGTTCGACATGGCTGGAAAACTGCCGCGCGGTCTGGCGCACCAGTGCGGCCGGGCGTGCGTGCAGTCCGCCAGTGTGAGCGACACGAATGCTGCCTCGCACCTGTCTGGCCCGAATATCAGATGAAGGGCTGTCTTGCTCTTGCCGGGCCACTGGGGTCATGGTCAGCAACGGCTCGCCGACATTGATCGAACCCGAGGTGCGGGCCAGGCTCAGCGTGAACCGGTCGCTGTTGAGCAGGATCAGCGGACTGATCAGGGTGCGACTGTGGCGCGCCACATAATCCAGATCGATGCGCAGCAATGGCTGCCCTTCAGTCACGCGCTGGCCTTCCTTGACCAGTGCCTGAAAGCCTTCACCCTCCAGTTCGACGCTGTCGATACCGACGTGCAACAGCCATTCGCTGCCGTTGTCGGCGCGCAGATTGATGGCATGGCGGGTGCGCGCAACGTTGATGATCACGCCTGCACACGGGGCATGCAGCACGTCGTCCAGAGGGTCGATGGCCACGCCATCGCCCATCGCGCCGTTGGCGAACACGGGGTCCGGAATCTGTGTCAGCGTGATCACGGCACCACTGAACGGGGCACTGAGCGTCATTTGTTTATTGTTGTGCATGACATCGTCCTGGTTGGCGTCCGCAACAGCGGCTCGGATTTTTTAACGGGTTCGTGTGACCTTGCTCAGGTGCCTGGGCTGGTCGGGGTCCAGCCCACGGGCTTCGGCCAGACGCGCGGCCATGACGTAGAAAGTCTGGATGGCGAGGATCGGGTCGAGGGCCGGGTGGTCGGCGCAGCTGAGTGTCAGGTCGCGGGACGGGATGTCCTCAGGCGCAGCCAGCAAGACCCGCGCGCCGCGCTTGCGCATGTCATCGGCAAGCTCCAGCAGGCCACTTTGCTCGGCGCCGCGCAGGGCGAAGATCAGCAGGGGGTATTGCGCGTCGATCAGCGCCATCGGACCGTGGCGCACCTCGGCGCTGCTGAACGCCTCGGCCTGGATGCCCGAGGTTTCCTTGAATTTCAGCGCCGCTTCCTGGGCGATGGAAAAACCGACCCCGCGACCGATGACCATGAGCCGCTGACAGTCCCGCAGGGCATCGACGGCCGAAGACCAATCCTGCCGAGCGGCGTCGTCCAGTCGTCCTGCAAGGCTTTGACCGGCCTGCAGCAGTGATGCGTCCTGCTGCCAATGAGCAACCAGCCGCGCACTGGCGCTGAGGGTCGCGATGAAGCTTTTGGTGGCTGCCACGCTGATTTCCGGCCCGGCGCTGAGGGGCAACACGTATTCGCAGGCGTGCTCGAGGGGCGAGTCTTCGACGTTGACCATCGCGATGCTCAGGGCCCCGCGGGCGCGCAAACCCTGCAGCGTGCCGACCAGGTCCGGACTTTGCCCTGACTGCGAAAACGCGATGGCCGGCTGGCCGCTGACCTTCATCGGCGCATCGTGCAGCGTCACCACCGACATCGGCAGCGACGCCACGGGCACGCCGGTCAGTTGCATCGTCAGGTAAGCGAAATAGCTGGCGGCATGATCCGAGCTGCCCCGTGCGACTGAGAGAATCACCTTCGGATCGATCTGTCGCAAGCGGCCCGCCACGTCGACAAGGCGTGGTTCCAGCACTTCCAGCTGTCGCTGCACGACCTGTGCGGACGCCAGCGCTTCTTCAAGCATTTTCGAGTTCAATGGTTTCTCCTTCAACCATAACGCCAGTCAGTTTCAGATCACGATCCAGGCACACCACGTCGGCCCAGCTTCCGGTCTGCAGACGACCGCGATCCTCGATACCCAGATACTCCGCAGGAAATTGCGACAGTCGCTGTGAGGCTTCCGCCAGCGGCACGCCGATCTTCACCAGATTGCGCAGCGCCTGATCCATCGTCAGCGTGCTGCCTGCAAGGGTGCCGTCCGCCAGACGCACACCGCCCAGGCATTTGGTCACCGTGTGGCTGCCCAGTTTGTATTCCCCGTCCGGCATGCCGGTGGCGGCCGTGGAATCGGTCACGCAGTACAGGCACGGGATCGCCCTCAGCGCGACACGGATGGCGCCGGGGTGCACGTGGAGCAAGTCGGGGATCAGTTCGGCATAGCGCGCGTGAGCCAGCGCGGCACCGACGATGCCGGGCTCGCGGTGATGCAGCGCACTCATGGCGTTGTACAGATGAGTGAAACTGCTCGCGCCGGCTTCGAGGGCTTTCACGCCTTCTTCGTAGCTGCCCAGCGAATGCCCGATCTGCAGCCTCACGCCTCGCGCCGCCAGGGCGCTGATCAACTCGACATGCCCGGCAATTTCCGGCGCGATGGTGATCACCTTGATGGGCGCCAGGCGCAGGTAATCCTCCACTTCGCCCAGCAATGCCGCGTGGGCATGATTGGGTTGCGCGCCGAGTTTTCCAGGATTGATGTAAGGCCCTTCCAGATGCACGCCCAAAACCCGGGCAGTGGCTGACGGTCGACGCTCGCAATATTCACCTAACTGACCCAGGATCTGACTGATCTCGGCGGCAGGCGCTGTCATCGTCGTCGCCAGCATCGACGTGGTGCCAAAGCGCAAGTGGGTGCGTGCGATAGTGGCGAAGCCTTCTGCGCCCTCCATGATGTCGCTGCCGCCGCCACCGTGAACGTGAAGGTCGATGAAGCCGGGAAGCAAATACGGCAGGTCGTTGTCCGCCGGATCACAGGAAATGCCCTGGATGCTCGACACCCGGCCGTTGCGGTGATGCAACTGGCCGCAAATCCAGCCGTCGGGTGTGAGGATGTTGAAGTCGGACATGATTGCTCCGTTAAGGCATTGTTTGCGCTGTACGGCGCGACGTTTTACCGACGCAGCTCGGCGACGAAGTCGTAGTAGTCGTCGCGGCAGTAGGTGTCGGTCAATTCAATGGGCGTGTTGTCGGCCAGGTAACCGATCCGGGTCATCAGCAGCATGGCCGTACCGGTGTCGATACCGACCCGCGCGGCCATGTCCGCAGACGCGTTGATTGCGCGAATGTGCTGTAGCGCGCGCACGACCGGGCGGCCGATCGCTTCCAGATGCGCATAGAGTGAATCGCCGATGGCTTCGGGATCCGGCAGCAGGGCGGCGGGCAGGGCGCTGAATTCGACGGCCATGACGATGCCATCGGCTTTGCGCAGGCGTTTGAGCCGCGCAACCTTTTCGGTCGGAGAGAGGCTGAGCCGGATCAGTTCTTCGTGCGTGGGCAGGGCGATTTCACGCTCCAGCCATTGAGAACTGGGTGTGAAACCCTTGAGCCGGAGCATTTCGCTGAAGCTGGACAGACGCGACAGCGGTTGCTCGAGGCGCGGCGTGATGAACGTTCCCGAGCCCTGGCTGCGTCGAATCAGGCCCTGTTCCAGCAGGATTTCCAGCGCCTTGCGGGCGGTCACCCGCGAGATGTTCAGCGTCTCGCTCAGGCTGCGTTCGGAGGGCAGCGCCTGTTCGGCCTTCCATTGTCCGGCATGAATAGCCGCTTCCAGATTGCGCGCCAGCTGCAGATAGAGCGGCGTCGGCAGGCTGTCGTCGGGGCGCAGGGTAAGAATCGAATGCATGTCGGTTCCGAAGGCGTTGATATTGTGTTCGGAGAATGCAGTCGAAAGTAATACCACTTGCATACCACGTCAATGACAGTGGTATCGGGTACAGACCTTTTTGGTCACAGGCTGGTGACAATTGGACAAACTGAGACGCCGCAGGACGTTCACTCTCCGGTGAATGGGCAGCAGGGCGGAACTGAAGAACGGGACTAGAAGCGCTGTGCGTCGAGTGGTATCAAAGTGGCTACGGTCGGATCTCGATCATCGTGCCGTCTTTGACCAGGTCCCAGACTTCACGGATGTCGCTGTTCTTCATGGCGATGCAGCCGTTGGTCCAGTCAAGGGTCTGGAAGTACCACTCCGGGTAGTTCTCATCGACCGGCGTGCCGTGAATCATGATCATGCTGCCGGGGTTCACGCCTTCGCGGCGGGCGCGTGCGGAATCGGAGATGTTGGGGTAGGAAATGTGCAGCGACAGGTTGTACGCATCGCTGGTCTTGCGGTAATCCAGCCAGTAGAAACCTTCAGGCGTGCGTTGATCGCCTTCCTGAAGCTTGGGCCCTTTGGGCGATTTACCCAGCGAGATCCGGTACGTCTTCAGCGCTTCGCCCTGGCTCATCAACTGCAACTGGTGCGCGGATTTCAGTACGAGGATTTTGTCGATGGTGCGGTGGGAGATGTCTTGCGTGTCGACGACCTTGCCGTCGACGAACTTCTGCTCGCTCCCTTTTGGCACGATGGTCTGGGTGAACGCAGCCTGCGACAGCGGAACGAACGACAGACATAGAACGGCAAGCAACCAACGCATTTACACGATATCCCTGAAGCCCGCGCCAGGCAGCGCGCGTCATCATCTGATCAAGTGGTTTTAAGAGGGGACGAGACAGAAAGGCAATCGGTATGCACCGGGAATTCTTGATGCCGCCGGTCGCGAAAGAAGCATTCTAGGGTACGTCTGACCGTGTGGAAAGCCAGTTCTGACCACGGCACGTCAGCCTCATCGAACAACTGCACCTCAAGGCTCTCGACGCCTGCGGCGAAATCCGCGCTGGCCATGTTGGCGCGATAGAAAATGTGCACCTGACTGATGTGCGGCACGTCGATCATCGTGTACAGATGCAGGTCTTCGAGCACAGCGCAGGCTTCTTCGACCGTCTCACGGCGCGCGGCCTGCTCGACGCTTTCGCCGTTCTCCATGAAACCCGCCGGCAGCGTCCAGTAACCGAGGCGCGGCTCGATGGCGCGGCGACACAGCAATACCTTGCCGTCCCACACCGGCAATACGCCGGCGACGATGTTGGGGTTCTGGTAATGAATGGTGTGGCAGCGTTCGCACACGTAACGCAGGCGGCTGTCGCCCTCGGGAATGCGCTGGATGACCTTTTCGCCGCACTGGCTGCAGAATTTCATGATCGGATCGGGTTCCTGAAGTCAGCGGCTATCTTGAAGTGTCGCGCGGGTGGACGGCAAGCGGCGCATGCTTGCGGGTGGTCTTCTTGTCCGACAAAGGGTTGGGCCGCTCGCCGCTTTGGTGCATCATGCCTTGAAGGCAACAGATCGAGACTTCCCATGCTGGACGAGCTACTTCGCCGTATAAGCAGCCACACGCCGGGCACTCTGGAAACGGACGCACGCTTCCCCGAGGCAGCGGTGCTCTTGCCCATCACCCGCAGCGAAGACCCGGAACTGGTCCTGACACTGCGCGCCAGCGGCCTGTCGACCCACGGCGGTGAAGTGGCGTTTCCAGGCGGGCGGCGCGATCCGGAAGACCCTGATCTGGTGTTCACCGCGCTGCGTGAAGCCGAAGAGGAGATTGGTCTGCCGCCCGGCCTGGTCGAAGTGGTCGGTCCGCTGAGCCCGCTGATTTCCAAGCACCGCATCAAGGTCACGCCCTATGTCGGCGTCATTCCCGATTTTGTCGAATACCGACCCAATGACGGCGAGATCGCCGCTGTTTTCAGTGTTCCACTGGCATTCTTTCGTGAGGACGCCCGTGAACACACCCATCGCATCGATTATCAGGGGCGCAGTTGGTACGTGCCGAGCTACCGCTTTGGCGAGTACAAGATCTGGGGACTGACAGCGATCATGATCGTGGAACTGATGAACGTGCTGTTCGACACCAATATCAGCCTGAACGAGCCGCCCAAGCGATCGATCATTCAAACCCTGAAGTCCTGACCGATGCTGACATCCCGGTGTGCGCATCGCGCCTGACCCACGGCCGCAGAGCCGAGCCATGAGGAAAATAATATGAAATACCGTCTGGGGGATTCCCGCGTCGACGCTCATCCCCAAAGCTGGATCGCACCGACTGCCACGGTGATCGGCAACGTGCGCCTGCAAGCCAATGCCAGCGTCTGGTTCGGCGCCGTGCTGCGGGGCGACAACGAATTGATTGATATCGGCGAGAACAGCAACGTCCAGGACGGCACCGTCATGCACACCGACATGGGATCGCCGCTGACCATCGGCAAGAACGTGACCATCGGCCACAACGTCATGCTTCACGGTTGCACGGTGGACGACCATACGCTGATCGGCATCAACTCGGTCATCCTCAACGGCGCAAAGATCGGCAAGTACTGCATCATCGGCGCCAATTCGCTGATCGGCGAGGGCAAGGTCATCCCGGACGGATCGCTGGTCATGGGATCGCCCGGCAAGATCGTCCGCGAACTCACCGATGCCCAGAAGAAGATGCTCGAAGCCAGTGCCGCGCATTACGTCCACAACGCCCAGCGTTATGCGCGAGACCTCGCGCCTCAGGAAGATTGATGTCTGTCGAACATGCCGGAAAAATCTCGGTTCATGAAAAGCCGGTGCGCTCGCCCTGCGTGAGTATCTGCGCGCTCGATGAGGCGGATATCTGCGTCGGCTGTCAGCGCACGGTTACCGAAATCACCGCCTGGAGCCGCATGAGCAACGACGAGCGCCGCGCCGTGCTGTTGCTGTGCGGCGAGCGCGCGAAGGCGAGCGGGATGATGTTTTCAGGACCCGCTCGCTGACCGGGCACGCTCACGTTTGCTGCCTCGTGCGCTGCATCACCCGTCCGGCGCCACGCCCCATTTCCCGGCCTTCGTGGTAAATTGCGCGCCTTTCTCCCCTGCGGTTGCTCGCCCATGGCGGGCTGCCCTCGATATCTGCTCCACGAGGACCTGAGATGACTCAAATCGGAACTCCACTGTCGCCGACCGCGACCCGCGTATTGCTCTGCGGTTGCGGCGAGCTTGGCAAGGAAGTCGTGATCGAACTGCAACGTCTGGGCGTTGAAGTGATCGCCGTCGACCGTTACGCCAACGCTCCGGCCATGCAGGTCGCGCACCGCAGTCATGTGATCAACATGCTCGATGGCGCCGCGCTGCGTGCCGTGATCGAAGCCGAGAAGCCGCATTACATCGTCCCGGAAATCGAAGCCATCGCCACTGCGACGCTGGTGGAGCTGGAATCCGAGGGGTTCACCGTGATCCCGACCGCGCGCGCTGCGCAACTGACCATGAACCGCGAAGGCATTCGTCGTCTGGCCGCTGAAGAGCTGGACCTGCCGACCTCGCCCTATCATTTCGCCGACACCTTCGAAGACTACAAGAAGGCCGTCGAAGACCTGGGCTTCCCGTGCGTTGTCAAACCGGTCATGAGCTCGTCGGGTAAGGGTCAGAGCCTGCTCAAGACCGATGCCGATATTCAGAAGGCCTGGGAGTATGCGCAGGAAGGCGGTCGTGCCGGCAAAGGCCGGGTGATCATCGAAGGCTTCATCGATTTCGACTACGAAATTACCTTGCTGACCGTACGTCATGTCGGCGGCACCACGTTCTGCGCACCGGTCGGGCATCGTCAGGAGAAGGGCGATTATCAGGAATCCTGGCAGCCTCAGGCGATGAGCCCGGTTGCGCTGGCGGAATCCGAGCGCGTCGCCAAGGCCGTGACCGAGGCCTTGGGTGGCCGTGGTCTGTTCGGCGTCGAGTTGTTCATCAAGGGCGATCAGGTCTGGTTCAGCGAAGTCTCGCCGCGTCCACACGACACCGGCCTGGTCACGCTGATTTCTCAGGATCTGTCGCAGTTCGCGCTGCACGCGCGGGCCATTCTGGGCCTGCCGATCCCCCTGATCCGCCAGTTCGGCCCATCGGCCTCGGCAGTGATCCTGGTAGAAGGCCAGTCGACTCAGACGGCATTCGCCAACCTGGAACAGGCCCTCAGCGAACCCGACACCGCGCTGCGCCTGTTCGGCAAGCCGGAAGTCAACGGTCAGCGTCGCATGGGCGTCGCACTGGCCCGTGACGAATCGATCGAAGCGGCCCGTCGCAAGGCAACCCGCGCGTCGATGGCCGTGAAAGTGCAACTGTAAGGTTTCCTGCGGACACAAAAAACGGCGCCCTCAGTGGCGCCGTTTTTGTGTGTAACAAAATCCTGTAGGAGCGTGGCTTGTCCCGCGATCTGCCGGGCACCGGCAGTAAAGCCTACAAATGCGGTTTGCCTGACACGATCAAGTCGCCTGATCTTGCTGCCGGTGCCCCGGCAGATCGCGGGACAAGCCACGCTCCTACACATCAAGCATTACCTGATCGTATCCAGATCCGCATGACGGGTTTCTTTCAGGCACAGCACGGCAATCAGGCTGATCAGCGCCGCTGCCGAGACGTATCCGCCGACCCAGCTCAGTCCGCCCATCTCAACCAACTGTTGCGCGAAGAACGGTGCCACCGAGGCGCCGACAATGCCGCCAATGTTGTAAGCCGCAGACGCGCCGGTGTACCGCACGCGGGTAGGAAACAGCTCAGGCAGCAGCGCACCCATCGGCGCGAACGTCACGCCCATCAAGAACAGCTCGATGGACAGGAACAGCGTCACGCCCCAGGTGGTGCCGTGGGTGAGCAGCGGCTCCATCAGGAAGCCCGAAAGAATGGCCAGCACGCCGCCGATGATCAGAACCGGCTTACGACCGAATCGGTCACTTGCCCACGCAGAGAGCGGCGTCGCCAGGGCCATGAACAGGACCGCAAAACACAGCATCGCCAGGAAGGCTTCGCGGCTGTAACCCAGCGTCTTGACGCCGTAGCTGAGGGAAAAAACCGTCGAGATGTAAAACAGTGCGTAGCACACCACCATCGACGCCGCGCCCAGCAGCATCGGCGCCCAGTACTGAGCGAAGAGCTCGGCAATCGGCATTTTCACGCGTTCATGGCGGGCGATGGCCTTGGCGAAAACCGGTGTTTCTTCCAGTTTCAGGCGCACGTAGAGGCCGATCACCACCAGCACCGCGCTGAGCAGAAACGGGATTCGCCAGCCCCAAGAGCGGAATTGTTCGTCGTTCAGGGTCATCGCCAGCGTCAGAAACAAGCCGTTGGCGGCGAGGAATCCGATCGAAGGGCCCAGCTGCGGGAACATGCCGAACCAGGCACGTTTGCCTTTGGGGGCGTTTTCGGTCGCCAGCAAGGCAGCACCGCCCCATTCGCCGCCAAGCCCCAGTCCTTGGCCGAAGCGCAGGACGCAGAGCAGAATCGGCGCCCATGATCCGATAGCGTCATAGCCTGGCAGCACGCCAATCAGCGTGGTGCAGATGCCCATCAGCAGCAGCGAAGCCACCAGCGTGGACTTGCGGCCGATGCGGTCGCCGAAGTGTCCGAACAGCGCGGAGCCCAGCGGGCGGGCTAGAAAGGCGATGCCGAAGGTGAGAAATGCAGACAGCATTTGTGCGGTGCTGGACGTCTGCGGGAAAAACACCGGGCCGATCACCAGCGCAGCGGCGGTGGCGTAGACATAAAAGTCGTAGAACTCGATCGCGGTGCCGATGAAGCTGGCGGTCGCTACGCGGGCGGCGGAGTTGGCAGGTCTCGCCTCGCGTTCGTCGCTGGGTTGGTAGGCGGAAGTGGTTGTCATGCGGGAATCCCTGGCAGTCATCTTGCCTGTCAGCGAGCAACGAAAATTCGTACGCGCACTGAGGCAAACGTTAATTATTTTTGGGTACAGCGCTGAACAGACTAGCCCGGATGCGGGCGAGGGCGTTTGGCAATGCTCGGGATGGGAGCGGGCGCCAGGAGGTCGCGTGAGACGTCAGGCTGAGTGACTGGCCGGATCACGCACTGTGCGGGTAGCACGCGGATCGGCGGGGCTGGGTAAGCGAATCGATTATAGGAAGGGCGCGGGCGCGGAAACAAGTGTTTCAGACGAGGCGCCGCGCCTTTAAATGACGTCTTTGGTCCGCGTGTTCTGCCACATCAGCACCCGGGTGACGCGGTTGTCTTCGGTCTCCAGGGTTTCCAGTCGGTAAGGACCGATTTTCAGGCACACCGAGCTGTCGGGAATCGTTTCCAGCGCTTCGGTAATCAGCCCGTTGAGGGTCTTTGGCCCGTCCGACGGCAGATGCCAGCTCAAGCTGCGGTTCAGGTCACGGATCGACGCCGCACCTTCAATCACCAGCCTTCCATCGGGCTGGGGATGGATGTGCGGGTTGTCGAGGGCTTGCTCGCTTTCGAATTCGCCGACGATTTCTTCGAGGATGTCTTCCAGGCTCACGATACCCAGCACTTCGCCGTATTCGTCGACGACGACGCCCATGCGTCGCTGCTGCTTGTGAAAGTTGAGCAACTGAAGCTGCAGCGGGGTGCTTTCAGGGACGAAATACGGCTCATAGCAAGCGGCTTTCAGCGCTTCCTTGGTCAACTCGCCGCGCGGCAGCAGATGGCTGATCATGCGCGTGTTGATCACGCCTTCGACCTGATTGATGTCGTTGTGATAGACGGGCAGACGCGTGTGCCGCGAGATGATCAGCTTGTCAGTGATTTCCTCGAGGGTCTCGTCCAGGTTGATGCCATCGACTTCACTGCGCGGCACGAGAATGTCGTTGACGGTCATGCTGTCCAGCGCATGAATGCCGGAGATCACATGAGCACGGCCGAAGTGGCTCTCGTTTTCCTGATAGACCGTCACGCCCATTTCGTCGTCGTCATCGGCGGTATCCGGGCGGCGCCTGGACAGAAACGGGCGCAACAGCAGCTTGGCGATGTTCTTGTACAGCCAGGTCAGTGGCTGCAACAGCCGAATCGGGATGCGCAGCACGTTGTTGCCCAGCAACACAATGGCTTCGGGCCGGCGCGCTGCCAGCTTGCGAGGAATGAATTCTGTGGCGATCACCAGCACGCTGGCCACGCCCAGCCAGGCGATCAGCGGGCCGTGGAAATACCACTGACTGATGGCCAGCAGGGTCGCTAGCACAGTAATCAGCACCTTGAGCAGCGTGTTGCCCAGAATCAGACTGTTCAGATTGAACGCGAGCACAGGCTTCGGCGGTTCGCTGGAACGGGGTTTGGTGGCGGTCGCGCGCAAGTTGTGGTGAGCCGCTTCCACCGCCGTGAACAGCCCGGACCACAGCGTGAGCAGGGCGAGCAGCGCGAGCATCGTGCCTAAGGGCAGGTTATCCATGATCAGCGCCTGTCAGATGTGCAGGATATATTCGCGTACCAGCTTGCTGCCGAAGTAGGCCAGCATCAGCAGCAGGAAACCGCCCAGCGTCCAGCGAATGGCCTTGTGACCGCGCCAACCCAGACGGTTGCGCCCCCATAGCAGCACGCTGAATACCACCCACGCGAGAATCGACAGCAGGGTCTTGTGCACCAGATGCTGCGCGAACAGGTTTTCAACGAACAGCCAGCCGGAAATCAGCGACATCGACAACAGGGTCCAGCCGGCCCAGAGGAAGCCGAACAGCAGGCTTTCCATGGTCTGCAGCGGCGGGAAATTGCGAATCAGGCCCGACGGGTGCTTGTTCTTGAGCTGACGGTTCTGCAACAGCAGCAGCAGCGCCTGGAAAACGGCAATGGTGAACATGCCATACGCCAGGATGGACAGCAGGATGTGCCCGATCAGGCCTTGTTCGGCGGCGATCGGCTGCAGCGTGCCGGCCGGGGCGAACTGCGCCATCAAGGCCGTCAGCAGGCCGAGCGGGAACAGCAGAATGAGCAGAATTTCAACCGGGATGCGGATGCAGGCCAGCATCGTCACGATGATGACGGCGACGGCAATCAGGCTGGCGGCGCTGAAAAAGTCCAGGCCCAGACCGATCGGGCGGACCAGTTGGCCGAACAGAGCGCTGGCCTGGCAGGCGACGGCCAATGTGCCGACGAGGCAAAGCAGCCATTTGTCGGCCTTCTTGCCCTGGCGCAGACGCATGCCTTGATAGAGGGTCGCAGCGGCGTAGAGGACGGCGGCGGCGAGGCTGAACAGCAAACTCGGTGACAAGGGGAACATAGATCCTGATGGGCGTGCCCGAAAGCCGCTGAGTTTGGCATAGAACCGACATTTCACGAAAGACCACAGAAGCAGACGCCGTGGTGTCCGTGCGCGGGAGTCTTCGCTATAATCCGCGACCTGCTCAAGCCACAGGCTCGCCGAGCGCTGCTCCTCTCTATATATATGTACCGCCATCGCGCGACGTATCGGGGGCAGGGCCGTTACGGGTCGGGCCGCATAAACCGGGGTTCATCACGAATCCAAAGGATCGCGCATGTTTGAAAATCTGACAGATCGTCTCTCGCAGACGCTGCGCCAGGTCACTGGCAAAGCCAAGCTGACCGAGGACAACATCAAGGACACGCTGCGTGAAGTGCGTATGGCGCTGCTTGAAGCCGACGTCGCCTTGCCGGTTGTCAAAGACTTCGTCAACCGCATCAAGGAACGCGCAGTCGGCACCGAGGTGTCGCGCAGCCTGACGCCGGGCCAGGCGTTCGTGAAGATCGTTCAGGCCGAGCTCGAAGACATGATGGGGGCCGCCAACGAAGAGCTGACCCTCAACGTCACGCCGCCTGCGGTCATCCTCATGGCCGGTCTGCAGGGTGCGGGCAAGACCACCACCGCAGGCAAGCTGGCGAAGTTTCTCAAAGAGCGCAAAAAGAAAACCGTCATGGTGGTCTCGGCCGACGTTTACCGTCCTGCCGCGATCAAGCAGCTCGAAACCCTGGCCAACGACATCGGCGTCACGTTCTTCCCGTCCGATATCAGCCAGAAGCCTGTGGCGATCGCTGAAGCCGCTATTAAAGAAGCCAAGCTCAAGTTCATCGATGTCGTGATCCTCGACACCGCCGGTCGTCTGCACATCGATGCCGAGATGATGGGCGAGATTCAGGCGCTGCACGCAGCGGTCAAGCCGGCCGAAACGCTGTTCGTGGTTGACGCCATGACCGGCCAGGACGCCGCCAATACCGCCAAGGCGTTTGGTGATGCACTGCCGCTGACCGGCGTGATCCTCACCAAGGTCGACGGTGATGCCCGTGGCGGCGCGGCGCTTTCGGTGCGCGCGATCACCGGCAAGCCGATCAAGTTCATCGGTATGGGTGAAAAGAGCGAGGCACTCGAGCCGTTCCACCCGGATCGTATCGCTTCGCGCATCCTGGGCATGGGCGACGTGCTCAGCCTGATCGAGCAGGCCGAACAGACCCTCGACAAGGAAAAGGCCGACAAGCTGGCCAAGAAGCTGAAGAAGGGCAAGGGCTTCGACCTCGAAGACTTCCGCGATCAGCTGCAACAGATGAAAAACATGGGCGGCCTCGGCGGCCTCATGGACAAGCTGCCAAGCATCGGCGGCGTCAATCTGTCCCAGATGGGCAACGCCCAGAATGCGGCCGAGAAGCAATTCAAGCAGATGGAAGCCATCATCAACTCGATGACTCCAGCCGAACGGCGTGACCCTGAAATGATCAGCGGCTCGCGCAAGCGTCGCATCGCCATGGGTTCGGGTACGCAGGTGCAGGACATCGGGCGTCTGATCAAGCAGCACAAGCAGATGCAGAAGATGATGAAGAAATTCTCGACCAAAGGCGGCATGGCGAAAATGATGCGCGGCATGGGCGGAATGCTGCCCGGCGGCGGCATGCCCAAGATGTGATTTGCAGCGCGCGGGAGTCAGTCCCGCGCGCCCTTCTTTGGGATAACCCTCCCATTGGTCTGCTTCGGCAGACGCTTACGCGCCGTCCTCGACGACGGCTCCACCGCAAATCTTGATGGCCTGACGGCTCGCGCCGGAAAAAGTCATTTGCAAAAGTCCGGATATTCCTTAGAATATGCGGCCTTTCGGGCACCCATGCCCGCTGTGCATCTTAGATTTGCAGCACCGACTACAGGAACTTTGTTCAATGCTAACAATCCGTCTTGCCCTTGGCGGCTCCAAAAAGCGCCCGTTTTACCACCTGACTGTGACCGACAGCCGTAACCCACGCGACGGTTCGCACAAGGAACAAGTAGGTTTCTTCAACCCGGTTGCCCGTGGTCAGGAAATCCGTCTGTCCGTGAACCAAGAGCGCGTTGCCTACTGGCTGAGCGTTGGTGCACAACCTTCTGAGCGCGTTGCTCAGTTGTTGAAGGAATCTGCCAAGGCTGCGGCCTGAGCAATATGAACGCGACGCCAGTTGTTGCCGATGATTTGATCGTTATTGGCAAAATCTATTCTGTTCATGGCGTTCGCGGCGAAGTGAAGGTGTATTCCTTTACTGATCCGACTGAAAACCTGTTGCAGTACAAAACCTGGACGCTCAAGCGCGAAGGCAATGTGAAGCAGGTTGAGCTGGTCAGCGGACGCGGGAGCGACAAGTTCCTGGTCGCGAAGCTCAAGGGTCTTGATGATCGTGAAGAAGCTCGTCTTCTGGCCGGTTATGAGATCTGCGTGCCGCGCAACGTGTTCCCTGAACTGACCGACGGCGAGTACTACTGGTACCAGCTCGTGGGTTTGAAGGTCATCGACCACCTTGGGCAATTGCTCGGGAAGATCGATCATCTTCTGGAAACCGGCTCGAACGATGTAATGGTGGTCAAGCCCTGCGCGGGCAGCCTGGATGATCGCGAACGTCTGTTGCCCTATACGGAGCAATGCGTGTTGGCAGTCGATCTGGTTGCAGGCGAGATGAAGGTGGATTGGGACGCGGATTTCTAAGCAATGGCTAGCCTGCGCATAGAAGTGATCAGTCTGTTTCCCGAGATGTTTTCCGCCATCAGCGAATACGGCATTACCAGCCGTGCGGTGAAACAAGGGCTGTTGCAGCTGACTTGTTGGAATCCGCGGGACTACACCACAGATCGGCATCACACTGTGGACGATCGCCCGTTTGGCGGTGGCCCTGGCATGGTGATGAAGATCAAGCCCCTGGAAGATGCTCTGGTTCAGGCCAGGCAAGCGGCGGGGGAGGCGGCGAAGGTGATTTACCTGTCGCCACAAGGCCGCAAGCTGGATCAGTCTGCGGTACGCGAACTGGCGCAGGAAGAAGCACTTATCCTGATTGCCGGTCGTTATGAAGGCATTGACGAGCGCTTTATTGAGGCTCATGTCGATGAAGAGTGGTCGATTGGAGACTATGTGTTGTCTGGCGGCGAGCTGCCGGCCATGGTCCTGATAGATGCGGTTACGCGACTGCTGCCTGGAGCTTTAGGGCATGTGGATTCCGCGGAGGAAGATTCCTTCACGGATGGTCTGCTGGATTGCCCGCATTACACCCGACCTGAGGTGTATGCGGATCAGCGTGTTCCCGACGTATTGCTAAGTGGCAATCACGCACACATCCGGCGTTGGCGTTTACAGCAGTCCCTTGGGCGGACCTATGAACGACGCGCCGATCTTCTGGAAAGCCGCTCGCTTTCTGGAGAAGAGAAGAAGCTGCTGGCGGAATACCTCCGCGAGCGGGACGATAGTTAACGTATCGATGGTAGATCCGACTGATTTACCTTAGGAGCACAGCATGACTAACAAAATCATTCTTGCACTCGAAGCAGAGCAGATGACCAAAGAGATCCCTCCCTTTGCCCCGGGCGACACCATTGTCGTTCAGGTGAAAGTGAAGGAAGGCGACCGTTCGCGTCTGCAGGCGTTCGAAGGCGTTGTAATTGCCAAGCGTAACCGTGGTGTGAACAGTGCTTTCACTGTTCGTAAAATCTCCAACGGTGTTGGCGTTGAGCGTACTTTCCAAACCTATAGCCCACAGATCGACAGCATGGCTGTGAAACGTCGTGGTGACGTTCGCAAGGCCAAACTGTACTACCTGCGTGACCTGTCCGGTAAAGCAGCTCGCATCAAGGAAAAACTGGTTTAATCCCAGTCTTCCGATGCAAAAAAAAGCAGCCTGCGGGCTGCTTTTTTGTTGTCTGGCATTTGGTTTGTCCCGACTTCGCAGGTATGAAACACTTGCCCTCGCTTTTCACCGCTCAAGTCAGAACCCATGCCCGCCATCGACCACCCCATGATCGACCGCTTTCTCGACGCCCTGTGGCTGGAGAAAGGGCTGTCCGATAACACCCGTGCGTCCTACCGCAGCGACCTGGCGTTGTTCAACGGCTGGCTGCAGGACAAGGGCATTGACCTGATGAGTGTCAGCCGTGATGCGATTTTTGACCATCTCGCCTGGCGAGTGGACAACGGCTACAAGGCTCGCTCGAGTGCCCGTTTCCTGTCAGGAGCGCGTGGGTTTTATCGCTATCTGCTGCGAGAAAAACTCATTTCCGTTGACCCGACGCTGCAAGTCGACATGCCGCAGTTGGGCAAACCCTTGCCTAAATCCCTCTCCGAAGCCGACGTCGAAGCCTTGCTGGCCGCGCCCGATCTGAGCGAGGCGATCGGTCAGCGTGACCGCGCCATGCTGGAGGTGCTCTACGCCTGCGGCCTTCGGGTGACCGAGTTGATAAGCCTGACGCTTGAACAGGTCAATTTGCGTCAGGGCGTGCTGCGTATCATGGGCAAGGGCAGCAAGGAGCGGCTGGTGCCGATGGGCGAAGAAGCGATCGTCTGGGTCGAGCGCTATGTGCGCGACGCGCGTCAGGAACTGCTCGGCGGCCGGCCCAGCGATGTCCTGTTCCCCAGCCAGCGAGGCGAACAGATGACTCGGCAGACCTTCTGGCACCGCATCAAGCACCAGGCCAAGGTCGCCGGGATTGGCAAATCCCTGTCACCGCACACCCTGCGGCACGCGTTCGCGACCCACCTGCTCAATCATGGCGCCGATCTGCGCGTGGTCCAGATGCTGCTCGGTCATAGCGACCTGTCCACCACACAGATTTACACGCACGTGGCTCGGGCACGCTTACAGGAAATGCATGCGAAACATCACCCGCGCGGGTGATCGATCCGCCGCAGTTTACGACGTGTCTTACATCAGTCAGCGTCGGCCTCGTGAGCCTTATGTGATAGGCTTTGCCGGTTTCGCAGATTGGAGCCTCGAAAACCGCCCGGCGCGTTGCCGTTTGCCGTTTTCAATCCCGCCCGTCTGCCCACCGCTCGAGGAGTTTTCATGCGCGTGACTCGTTTTATGGGTGCTGCCGTTGTAGCGCTTGCCGGTTTCTTCAGCCTGTTCGCTCACGCCGACGAGGCGTCGGACAAAGCCATTCGCAAGACCCTGGAATCGCTCAATCTGGAAATTCCGGTCGAGAGCATTTCCAGCAGTCCGCTCAATGGCGTTTACGAGGTCAACCTCAAAGGTGGCCGTGTCCTGTACGCCAGCGCCGACGGCCAGTTCGTGATGCAGGGCAACCTTTATCAGATCCAGGGCGGCAAGCCGGTCAACCTCACCGAGAAGGTCGAGCGTCTGGCGATCTCCAAAACCATAAACGGGATCCCGACTGCTGAAATGGTCGTCTATCCCGCGATCGGTGAGACCAAATCCCACATTACCGTCTTTACCGATACCACCTGTCCGTACTGCCACAAGCTGCATGGTGAAGTGCCGGAGCTGAACAAGCGCGGCATCGAAGTGCGTTATGTCGCATTCCCGCGTCAGGGCCTCGGCTCGCCGGGTGACGAACAGCTGCAGGCCGTCTGGTGTTCCAAGGACCGTCGTGGCGCAATGGACCGCATGGTCGACGGCAAGAACATTCAGGCGCCCAAGTGCGATAACCCGGTCACCCGGCAATTCGAGATCGGTCAGTCCATCGGTGTCAACGGCACGCCGGCGATCGTGCTGGCGGACGGGCAGTTGATTCCGGGCTATCAGCCAGCGCCGCAAGTCGCCAAACTGGCGCTGAGCGCCAAGTAATCCTGTCGCTCGCGGGCTGCCTGCGAGGGACATTCAGGCGCAGCCAATCTGGCGCCTGATCAACAGCGAGCCGCAGTTCACTGCGGCTGTTTCCACGGCCGGCCTCGCGTCGGCCGTTTTATGGGGAGTTCATAGTGAAACCGGTCAAAGTAGGCATCTGTGGGCTGGGTACTGTCGGTGGCGGTACCTTCAATGTGCTTAAGCGTAACGCCGAGGAAATTGCCCGCCGCGCCGGGCGTGGTATCGAAGTGGCGCAAATCGCCATGCGTTCGCCAAACCCCAATTGCCAGATTACCGGTACCCCGACCACGACCGACGTTTTCGACGTGGCGAGCAACCCAGAAATCGACATCGTCATCGAGCTGATCGGTGGTTACACCGTTGCTCGCGAACTGGTCCTCAAGGCCATTGAAAACGGCAAGCACGTTGTCACTGCCAACAAGGCGCTGATCGCCGTGCACGGCAACGAGATTTTCGCCAAGGCGCGCGAGAAGGGCGTCATCGTCGCCTTCGAAGCCGCGGTTGCAGGGGGTATCCCGGTCATCAAGGCCATCCGCGAAGGACTGTCGGCGAACCGCATCAACTGGGTGGCGGGCATCATCAACGGCACCGGCAATTTCATTCTGACCGAGATGCGCGAGAAGGGTCGCACCTTCCCGGACGTCCTGGCCGAAGCCCAGGCGCTGGGTTACGCCGAAGCCGATCCGACCTTCGACGTCGAAGGCATCGACGCGGCGCACAAGCTGACCATTCTGGCGTCCATTGCGTTCGGCATCCCGCTGCAGTTCGACAAGGCCTACACCGAAGGCATCACCCGGCTGACCACCGCCGACGTGAATTATGCCGAAGCGTTGGGTTACCGCATCAAGCACTTGGGCGTTGCCCGCAGCACGCCGAGCGGTATCGAGCTGCGCGTACACCCGACCCTGATCCCTGCCGACCGTCTGATCGCCAACGTCAACGGCGTGATGAACGCGGTGATGGTCAACGGCGATGCCGCAGGGTCCACGCTGTTCTACGGCGCCGGTGCCGGCATGGAGCCGACCGCTTCGTCGGTCGTCGCCGATCTGGTGGACGTGGTTCGCGCCCTGACCACCGATCCGGAAAACCGTGTTCCGCACCTGGCATTCCAGCCCGATTCTCTGTCGGCTCATCCGATCCTGCCCATCGAGGCCTGTGAGAGCGCTTACTATCTGCGTATTCAGGCCAAGGATCATCCGGGTGTACTGGCGCAAGTGGCCAGCATCCTGTCCGAGCGCGGCATCAATATCGAGTCGATCATGCAGAAGGAAGTCGAGGAGCACGACGGCCTGGTGCCGATGATTCTGCTGACCCACCGTGTCGTCGAGCAACGCATGAACGATGCGATTCAGGCGCTCGAAGCATTGCAGGATGTCGCCGGGCCGGTTGTGCGGATCCGCGTGGAACATTTGAACTGAAGCGGCACGCCTCAAGCGTTAAGCTGCAAGAAAGCAAGACAACTTCGCGGTGAGCTTCAGCCCGCAGTTCGCAAGTCGACGCTCAAGGCGCTGACTTGCAACTGGCAGAGTGAAGCTCGCGGCTCGAACCGAAGGTTTGATTTATGCGCTATATCAGTACTCGCGGCCAGGCGCCGGCCCTGAATTTCGAAGACGTGCTGCTGGCGGGGCTCGCCAGTGATGGCGGCCTCTATGTGCCGGAAAACCTGCCGCGCTTCACTCAGGAAGAGATCGCTTCCTGGGCTGGCCTGCCTTATCACGAACTCGCTTTCCGGGTAATGCGTCCCTTCGTGACCGGCAGTATTCCGGATGCCGATTTCAAGAAGATCCTCGAAGAGACCTATGGCGTGTTCACCCACAGCGCCGTTGCGCCGCTGCGCCAGTTGAACGGCAACGAATGGGTCATGGAGCTGTTTCACGGCCCGACCCTGGCGTTCAAGGATTTCGCCCTGCAACTGCTGGGTCGTCTGCTGGATTACGTGCTTGAGAAGCGTGGCGAGCGCGTGGTCATCATTGGCGCGACGTCCGGCGATACCGGTTCGGCGGCGATCGAAGGCTGCCGTCGTTGCGACAACGTCGATATCTTCATCCTGCACCCGAACAATCGCGTCTCCGATGTCCAACGCCGTCAGATGACCACCATCTTCGGCGACAACATTCACAACATCGCCATCGAAGGCAACTTCGACGACTGCCAGGAAATGGTCAAGAACAGCTTCGCTGATCAAGGCTTCCTCAAAGGCACGCGGCTGGTGGCGGTGAACTCGATCAACTGGGCGCGGATCATGGCTCAGATCGTTTACTACTTCCACGCAGCGCTGCAGCTTGGCGGCCCTGCGCGCTCGGTGGCGTTCTCGGTACCGACCGGCAACTTCGGCGATATTTTCGCCGGTTACCTGGCGCGCAACATGGGACTGCCGATCAGCCAGTTGATCGTCGCCACCAACCGCAACGACATCCTGCACCGCTTCATGAGCGGCAATCAGTACGTCAAGGAAACCTTGCACGCCACGCTGTCGCCTTCCATGGATATCATGGTTTCCTCGAACTTCGAGCGTCTGCTGTTCGACATGCACGGCCGTAACGGCGCGGCGATCGCTGGCCTGATGGACAGCTTCAAGCAGGGCGGTGGCTTCAGCGTCGAAGAAGATCGCTGGACCGAAACCCGCAAGCTGTTCGACTCCCTGGCCGTCAGCGATGAGCAAACGTGCGAGACCATCGCCGAAGTGTTCGCCAGCACCGGCGAGCTGCTTGACCCGCACACGGCCATTGGCGTGAAGGCTGCACGCGACTGCCGCCGCAGCCTGGACACCCCGATGGTGGTGCTGGGGACGGCCCATCCGGTCAAATTCCCGGAAGCCGTGCAGAAAGCCGGTGTAGGAAAAGCGCTTGAGCTGCCTGCACATTTGTCTGATTTGTTTGAGCGAGACGAGCGTTGCACTGTTCTGCCAAATGACCTCAAGGCCATGCAGGCCTTTGTCAGTCAGCATGGCAATCGGGGCAAGCCTCTGTAACAGTATCTCCGTGTAACAGTTTAAGGCCCGCCACCCCGCGGGCCTTCCTGTTTGTGCGTGCCACACTTGCGAAGTATTTTTTATTTCGCGGACAAGCCAGTGGCTTTTGATTACCGATTCTTCAAGGCGCCAGGCGCGTCGATTCATCACCCCATCATCAGGCACGCGTGGCTGCTGTTTTTATGCGCGTGGAGCTTTGCCGGTCACGCGATAGAGAATCTTCCTTTTGCGCTGGCCGAACCTTTTCTGGCTCAGCGCCCACTCGTGCTCGACGGCACTGATCGACGATGGCTGGCGGAGCGCAAGGTACTCAGGGTCGGGATATCGATTGCCGACCACGAGCCCATTGACATCACCAGCGACCGTAACCGCTATCAGGGCATCAGCGCCGACTACCTGAGCATCATCAGCGCCCGCTTATCCATTCCCGTTCAGGTTCAGGCATTCGCCAACCGCGAAGATGCAGTGGCAGCGCTTCAATCCGGAACGATCGATATGTTGAGTGGCGCGAGCGGTTATGAGCGAGCCATTGCCGGCCTGACCTTCACCCAAAGTTACATGCCGGACAAGTCGGTGGTCGTGGCCCGTGGCACGGACCCAAGCTTGCTTCCCTCGCTGAGGGGCAAGCGCGTGCTGCTGCTTGAGGGCTATGTCGACACCGAGCAGGCTCACCGTCTTTACCCTGACAGCGAGATTCTGCTCGCGCCCAGTCTGTACAGCGCCATAGAAGCGTTGGCCCATGGCGAAGCCGACGCGGTCATCGGCAACGAACTGATCGTGCGGGCCTACAGCGTGCTGCGGCCGTATCTGGGTCTGCAGATCAAGTTCTCCAGCCTGATCCCGCCGGGCGGCTTTTCATTCGCCCTGCGTGAGCGCGACTCAAGGTTGACCGGACTGATCAATCGCGCCATGGCCGGGCTCGACGAGTCGGTGAATCATCAGATACGGGAGCGCTGGACATCAGGCCTGGGCACCGATGTGATCGGTCAGCGCCTGAATTTCAATGCCGCCGAGCAGCTGTGGATACGCAAGCATCCGCAGGTGGTGGTCGCATCCACGCAGCACCCGCCGTACATCTACAAGGATGAGACGGGGCGCTGGGTCGGCTTGAACGTGGACTTGCTGTCACGCATCTCACGTATGACCGGGTTGATGTTCGTGTACGACGAAGCGCCCTCCACGCATGCGCTTCTGGAGACACTGACATCCGGTTCTGCGCACATGAACACCACGCTGGCCGAAACGCCCGAGCGTAAGCTTATTCTGAATTTCACCTACTCGTTCGGCGGTAACAACTGGGTATTTCTGGTGCGAGCCGATGATCCGTCGCCTGTGAGCCTGTCGCAGATGTCGGGAAAAGTGTTGGCGCTGCCGTCGCGGCATGCGCTGGTGGAATTCGTTCAGGAAAGCTATCCGGACATCCTCCTGCGGCTGGTCCCGACCTACGAGGAGGCGCGTCAGTTGGTGGAAAACGGCGATGCGCACTTCACCATTCAGAACGAGGCGGGCGCCTGGCTCTACACCTCAGACCGATTGAAAGTGGGACGCAGCGTGGAAGGAAAGTGGTCATCGGACAGTTTTTCGGTGATCAAGAGCGAGCCGGAGTTGCTGGGCATTCTGAATAAGGCGCTCGAAGAGTTTCCGGTTGCGGAGATGCGCGCGATCCGCATGAAGTGGTTGGGCACCGTGAGCGCTCCGCCCTCGGTCTGGCAGCGCATTCCTGGCTGGGTTTACTGGGGCGCAAGCATTGTGCTGCTGTTGGGGCTGGTGTCGCTGGCCTGGCGCAGCCGTCTGCAGGTACAGATTCATCAGCGACGGTGCGCTGAAGAGCAGCTCAGCGACCAGCTCGCGTTCAAGCGAGCATTGTTCGACGGGATTCCCGACCCGCTGTATGTGCGCGATCTGCAAGGGCGACTGGTTTCGTGCAACCGCGGGTACGAAGCGTTCTTCGGCCTCAGTCACGAGCAGATGAATGGCCGGCGGGTCATTGATGTCGATCTGGTTCCGCAGGAGTGTGCCGCAGACATGCACGCCGATTACATGACCTTGATGGAGGCGCAAAGGCCAATGCGAGCCGATCGCAGCATGAACCTGTTTGGCCGACAGATCGAAGCCAGGCAGTGGAGCGTGCCGTTCTATCGCGCCGACGGTCAGCTGCAGGGGCTTCTGGGTGGCTGGGTCGACTGTACGGAGCGCAAGCGGCTGGAGCGCGAGTTGCTCCTGGCGCAACAGAACGCCGCGGTGGCGGACCAGGTCGTCAGCGCCTTCCTTGCCACGATGAGGAACGAATTTCACGCCCCGATGGCTTCGATCGTCCACCTGCTGGAGGAGGAGCAGGCACGTCTTGCGGGGCAGGCCGCGTCGCGAACCCTGGACACCGTCTGCGCATCCGCGCGCGAGTTATTGAAGCGCATGGACACGCACCTTGATCGCGCGTCCGAGCCTGACCACTGACGTAAAACCCGCGCGACCGCTCTGGCTCGCGCGTTCAACTGGGTGAAGTCTCTCTGTCACATTCGGCAGGCATGCTCCAGTCTTCAGGTTGCCGCATTGCCCGATTCATGGCGCAAAGAACTTTCCGCTTCGGCCAATGGTCATTGATAAGCACCTTTGCATTCAAACTGTTGAGTGGTGATCCGGATGGAAAATATCAGCTTGTTGCTAAGCGACGCACTGGCCCCTTATCAGGCGAGTCTTGGCGCTGCCGGTGTGAACGGCGAGCGTCTTGTGACGCTGAAAAATGCAGCCGGTGCGATCGTGATCGAACGCGTTTTTTCGGCCTCTCAACTGAGCGACCGACGCCAGCTGACAGATGTGGTAGATGGTTTGCACCGTGATTTGATGGTGGCAGAAGGGCGCATCGAGCCTTGCGTCATCGCGGCAATGCGCAATGCCTCGCAAGCGGGCGTATTCTCGGGCGGTCGACCTTTTGTCTGAGGCCTGGGGAACCTTATTGGTTGCGTAGGCTCCTATCAATTACGGCAGGCGCAGGCATTGTGCTCCGGTGTTTATGCTGCCTGCCGTACGGGTCCAAGATGGACCACGGTTGACCCCGAGCAGTCTCCCCGCTGCTCGGGGTTTCTTTTTGTCTGCTGCGTCAGTCAGGCGACGATCATTTCTGGCCTTCATCGAAAAAGGTCTGCGCGTCGCGCAGGTATTCTTCCTTTTTCACCATCCACTCAGCGTAAAACCCGATCAGTTTCGTGACCCGCAGCACGCGCATTTCTCGATTGATGACCTCCATGGCCACCCGCCCTTGATCATTTTTTGAGCAGCCTATGTGGGCGAACTGGTATTTGGGCGCATTCTTGATCGGGAAGAACTCGAGTTCGCTCAAGGGAATTCCCTGCTGCTGCGCGTGATAACGCGCCTCCGGCCAGTAGCTGATGATCGCCTGGAACCGATCCAGCCGCTCCATCTCCAGCATGCTGCCGACAGCGGTGTTGCCGTAATGCAGGATCAGGTTGTCCGACTGGGTCGTTTCGCGGAGGATTTTGTCGACCACGGGGCCATAGCTGCGCTCGGCGACGATGCCCACCTTGACCTTGTCGCTGGCCAGCAGTGCCGCCAGGTCCAGATGACCGTCATTGTCCAGAAAGGGCGCGAACAGAGCGTGATTTCTCTGTTCGACGGTCACGCCGTTGCCGGGGGTGGCGTACGTCGGGATGGAAAACAGAATGGTTTTTTCGCGCTCGGCAGTCCACAGCAGGGTCGGGTCACAGGCGAAGCCATCAGGGTCCTGCAGCATCTGAGTTCCGCGGGCGCGGTTGACATGCATCACCTTGTGATCGTATTCGGGCATGCGGGCGATCAGTTCGGGCATCAGCTTGTCGATGGCGCCCTGACCGGTTTGCGGCCCCGAGAAAATCGTCAACGGCGGGAAATCGCGCAGCAACCAGGTCAGCGTCTCCTTGGCCTGCGCGGTCGCGGGCATGCCGACCATGACCGAAAGGAAAAGCAGCGCATAGCATCCGGCGCCACGCGCTCGTGTAAAACGATTGACCATCCGTCGATGTAAATCCCGAAAAAACTGACTGGAGCCGAAGCCGGTGTGACCAGGCGGCCTCTGGGCTGATCGCTGGCAGCCACCGACAACGGGATACTCTCTGTTCTTCATGATAGAGGGTCTCTCATCAAGGTATCGGCGTTGTGGATCATTTGTTTAACAGTCGTGACGTCGGCTTGAGTAAAGCACTGCGCCGAGTGTCTGCCACACGCAATTTGCAACGGTCGCTGCAATCGCTCATCGAGTTCCATCGTTCAAAGGGGCGGCATCGGTTAGACTTGCCGCCTTTCCTGTCTCTAGAAGCCCGTTCATGGCCCAGCCGTCCACGACCTACAAATTCGAACTGAACCTCACCGACCTCGATCGCGGGGTTTACGAAAACGTCAAACAGACCATTGCCCGACACCCTTCGGAAACCGAAGAGCGCATGACCGTTCGCCTGCTGGCATACGCTTTCTGGTATAGCGAGCAATTGTCGTTCGGTCGTGGCCTGTCGGAAGTCGACGAGCCGGCCCTGTGGGAAAAAAGCCTGGATGATCGCGTGCTGCACTGGATCGAAGTCGGCCAGCCGGATGCAGAGCGCCTGACCTGGTGCTCGCGTCGTACCGAACGCACCAGCCTGCTGGCCTACGGCAGTCTGCGCGTCTGGGAAGGCAAGGTCGTCCCAGCCGTCAAATCGCTGAAGAACGTCAACATTGCCGCAGTGCCGCAGGAAGTGCTGGAGACGCTGGCCAAGGACATGCCGCGGGTGATCAAGTGGGACGTCATGATCAGCGAAGGCACGATATTCGTGACCGACGACCGCGGCCAGCACGAAGTGCAGTTGCAGTGGCTGGCGGGTGAACGGGGCTGATCGCCATCGTTGACCGTGCCGAACCCGAACCTGCTCCAACATCAGAACACCAGCGGAACCCGCATGCGCATCGAACCACGGCTGTTACCTGAAACCCTGCCTTTTCTGGGCGATCTGCCCCCTCTGCTGACCCGGCTCTACGCGGCGCGTGGCGTGGCGTCGCAGGAGGAACTGGACAAGGGGCTGGCGCGGCTGATTCCCTATCAGCAGCTCAAGGGCATCGACGCGGCGGTGGATCTGTTGGTGACGGCGTTGCAGCAGCGTCAGCGCATTCTCATCGTGGGCGACTTCGACGCCGACGGTGCGACGGCCAGCACGGTGGGCGTACTGGGCTTGCGGCTGTTGGGCGCCGCCCATGTCGAATACCTGGTGCCCAATCGTTTCGAATACGGCTATGGCCTCACGCCGGAGATCGTCCAGGTCGCATTGCAGCGCCAGCCCGATCTGCTGATGACCGTGGACAACGGCATCTCGAGCGTCGAAGGGGTCGCGGCGGCCAAGGCTGCAGGCTTGCAGGTACTGGTCACCGACCACCACCTGCCGGGCCACGAACTGCCCGCCGCCGACGCCATCGTCAACCCTAATCAGCCGGGCTGCATGTTCCCCAGCAAGGCACTGGCCGGCGTGGGGGTCATCTTTTATGTGTTGATGGCGCTGCGCGCGCGGCTGCGCGAGCTCGGCTGGTTCGAGGCTGGCGGACGTGCTCAGCCCAACCTGGGCGAATTGCTGGATCTGGTGGCATTGGGCAGCGTCGCCGACGTCGTGCCGCTGGACGCCAACAACCGAATCCTCGTGCATCAGGGCCTGATGCGCATTCGGGCCGGACGTGCGCGCCCCGGATTGCGCGCCATTCTGGAAGTCGCCCGGCGCGAGCCGTCGCGCATCACCTCCACCGATCTGGGTTTCATTCTCGGCCCTCGACTGAACGCCGCCGGGCGTCTGGATGACATGAGCCTGGGCATCGAATGCCTGCTGTGCGAAGACGAAGCGCAGGCACGGGAGATGGCGGTGAAGCTCGATGAGCTCAATCAGGATCGCAAATCCATCGAGCAGGGCATGCAGCGCGAGGCGCTCGCCCAGCTCAAGGACCTGCCGGTTGAGTCGATGCCGTTTGGCCTGTGTCTGTTCGAGCCGGAATGGCATCAGGGCGTCATCGGTATCCTCGCCTCGCGCATGAAAGAGCGCTATCACCGTCCGACCATCGCGTTTGCCAGCGCGGGCGAGGGCGTGCTCAAAGGCTCTGCGCGTTCGGTGCCTGGCTTCCATATTCGTGACGCGCTAGATGCGGTCGCCGCGCGACACCCGGAGCTGATCAGCAAGTTCGGCGGCCACGCCATGGCGGCCGGACTGTCGTTGCCGGAAGCGAACTTTCCGGCGTTTGCCGACGCGTTCGATGCCGAGGTGCGACGCCAGCTGACCGAGGAGGACCTGACCGGTCGGCTGTTGTCCGACGGCACGCTGGCGGTCGAGGAATTTCATCTGGAGCTGGCGCGTGCGCTGCGCAACGCCGGGCCGTGGGGGCAGCACTTTCCGGAGCCGTTGTTTCACGGCGTGTTCCAGCTGGTAGAGCAGCGGGTGGTCGGCGAGCGTCATCTGAAGATGGTGCTCAAGACCGAATGCGGCACGGTCAGGCTCGAAGGCATTGCGTTCAGCGTTGATCGGGACGTGTGGCCGAACCCGACCATTCGTTGGGTCGAACTGGCGTACAAGCTCGATCTGAACGAGTTTCGCGGCAACGAAACCGTGCAGTTGATGGTGGTGCATCTGGCGCCGCGCTGAGCGCCGTCACGCGGCAGGAACCCGCACTTCTCTCCAGTTGTCGACTAGGCTTCAGGTTCAATACGAACAGTGCCTGGATCCTTTGAATCGACCTGAGAGGTGCTCATGAGCCTGCTGCTTGAACCCTACACTCTTCGCCAACTCACTTTCCTCAATCGCATCGCGGTCTCGCCGATGTGTCAGTACTCCTGCGTCGACGGGCTGGCCAATGACTGGCATCTGGTTCATCTGGGCAGTCGTGCCGTGGGCGGCGCGGGGCTGATCTTTACCGAAGCGGCGGCGGTGACCCGTGACGGTCGCATCACGCCTGAAGACCTCGGCATCTGGAACGATGAGCAGATCGAACCGCTGCAACGGATCACCCGCTTCATCACCGCGCAAGGCGCAGTGGCGGGCATTCAGCTGGCGCATGCCGGGCGAAAGGCCAGTACCTGGCGTCCATGGCTCGGCAAGCATGGCAGCATTCCGGCCGATCAGGGCGGATGGACGCCCTGGGGACCGTCGAAAATCCCGTTCGACCCTCAGCACACCGCGCCGACACCGCTGGACGAGGCGCAGATCCAGACCGTCATCCAGGCCTTCGTCGACGCTGCCAGGCGCGCGCTGACCGCCGGGTTCAAGGTCGTGGAGATTCACGCGGCCCACGGTTACCTGCTGCATCAATTTCTGTCTCCGCTGAGCAACCAGCGCCAGGACCAGTACGGCGGATCGTTCGAGAACCGCATTCGTCTGACCCTTGAGGTCACCGAAGCGGTGCGCAAGGTGTGGCCCGAGGAGTTACCGTTGTTCGTGCGGGTGTCGGCCACCGATTGGGTCGAGGATGGCTGGAATCCGGATGAAACGGTTGAACTGGCCAAGCGCCTGAAAACCCTCGGCGTTGACCTGATCGATGTGTCCTCGGGCGGCACCGCGGCGAACGCTGAAATTCCGGTCGGGCCGGGTTATCAGACGCAGTTTGCCGGGCGGGTCCGCAACGAGTCGGGCATTGCGACCGGGACTGTGGGCATGATTACCGAGCCGTATCAGGCCGATACCATTCTGCGTACCGGGCAGGCCGACTTGATCCTGCTGGCCCGTGAGCTGTTGCGCGATCCTTACTGGCCGCTGCACGCCGATGACGACCTGGGTGGGCGCAAGGCCGTGTGGCCCGCGCAATATCAGCGCGCGACGCATCGGGATCAGCCGATTCACGAGTCGGATCTGCGCGACTGACGCTGAACACCGGCACGTCGTGGCAGCGTCACGACGGGGCGGCAGCCGTTTTGGCTTCTTGCTGCCGACCCTGTCACGCTGTTGCGTTTACCCTTCGAGCAAGCCTCTCACCCGCTCGCTGAGCGCCGGAATCGAAAACGGCTTAGTCAGCACGTGCATGCCCGGTTCGAGCCGACCTTCTCCCAGCGCGGCGTTTTCCGCGTAACCGGTGACGAACAGCACCTTGAGCATCGGCCGCAGTGTGCGTGCGGCATCGGCGAGCTGGCGCCCGTTCATCCCGCCCGGCAGCCCGACATCGGAGACCAGCAGGTCGATAGTCTGCTTGGATTGGAGTATCTGCAGCGCCGCTGCCCCGGTGTCGGCTTCCAGCACGCGATATCCCTGATCGGTCAGCACTTCGGCCACGAGCGCGCGGACCGAAGGCTCGTCGTCCACCACCAATAATGTTTCACCGCCTGAGAGGTGATTGGACGAATCCTCCGGTTCGGGTTCGCTCACCCCGACGACGCCTTGCTCGACGTACGCTGGCAAGTGAATGCAGACTTGCGAGCCTTTGCCCGGCGTGGAGCGGATATGTACGCCGCCCCCGGATTGCCGGGCGAAACCATAGATCATCGACAGGCCCAGGCCGGTGCCCATGCCAATCGGCTTGGTCGTGTAAAACGGATCGAACGCGCGCTTGACGACATCGGGGCTCATCCCGCTGCCGTTGTCGCTGACACACAGCGTCACATAAGTGCCCGCCGACAGCTCAAGCTCGCGGTCCTGGTCGGCGGTCAGCGTTCTGTTGCCAGTCTCGATCAGCAGCTGTCCCCCATCGGGCATCGCGTCGCGGGCGTTCAGGCACAGGTTGAGCAGCGAGTTTTCAAGCTGGTGCGGGTCCACCAGCGTGGCCCAAAGGCCGGGCGTGGCAATGACGTCCATCGCGATGGATGGCCCGACGGTGCGACTGATCAGTTCGGCCATGCCGTCCACCAACTGGTCGACATCGGTGGGCTTCGGATCGAGAGTCTGCCTGCGGGAAAATGCCAACAGTCGGTGGGTGAGGGCGGCCGCTCTTCGCGACGCGTCCAGCGCAGCGTTCACGTAACGCCCCAGATTTTCCGTACGACCGTTGGCGACCCTGGCTTTCAGCAGCTCGATGTTGCCGCTGACGCCCATCAGCAGATTATTGAAGTCGTGCGCCAGTCCGCCGGTGAGCTGCCCGACCGCTTCCATTTTCTGTGACTGGCGCAACGCTTCTTCGGCGAGGCGTAACGCCTCGGCGCGTTCTTTCTCGGCGGTCATGTGCTTGCCGAGCGCGAATATCACGCCATTGTGAGAAGCCGCTGTCCAGGCGATCCAGCGGTAGCTGCCGTCCTTGTGCCGAGAGCGGTTCTCGAACAGCGGCAGCACATCGCCGACGGTGTGGGCGAGCGCCGCCTGGCTGGAGCTGAAGTCGTCCGGGTGGGTCAGGTCCAGCACGGAGCGGCCGATCAGTTCGTGGGGCTCGTGGCCCAGGACCGCCGACCATGCAGGATTGACCCGCAGAAGGTGGCCGTCGAAGTCCAGCATCGCCAACAGGTCGGGCGAGATCGTCCACAGACAATCGAGTTCGGCCGTGCGTTCCGCGAGTGCGTCGGCCTGCTGTTTCTCGGCGGTGAAGTCCCGGGCGCTGCAATACATCTTGCCGCCTTCGGGTACCGCCACCCAGGACAACCAGCGGTAACTGCCGTCCTTGCAGCGATAACGGTTTTCGACATTCAGGACGGGCTGATTGTCGGCCAGGGCGTTGAACGCGATTGTGCTGCGCTCGCCGTCGTCGGGATGAACCAGATGGCTGAAGGTCAATGCCGACAGCTCGTCCTCGCTCCAGCCAAGCACGCGTTGCCAGGCCGGGTTGCTCGATTCGAAGCGGAACTGCGCGTCCATCACCGACAGCAGGTCGGGGCTGACTTGCCAGGTCAGGCCACGGTCATGGGAGCGTGCGATCACCTGCCGCTCGAGGTCGGCAATCAAGTCCAGTCGGCGCTGTTCGCTGGCTTTCAGGGCCTGTTGGTTCTTCACGCGTTCTGTGGTTTCGTTGGTGATGCACAGAAGCCCGACGATGGTGTTGGTTTCGTCCAGCAGGGGCGAGAAGCTGAACGACCACCACGTCTGTTCCACTTCGCCGTAACGCGCCATGGTCAGCGGCAGGTCTTCGCACTGATAGGGCACACCGCGCAATGCGTTCTCGGCGTAAGGCCGGACCTGATCCCAGACATCGGCCCACAGCTCGCTGATGTGCGCACCGATGGCGTTTTCGCCCCGTGGCCCGAGCACCGGTGCGTACGCATCGTTGTGGAAGAAGAGCATTTCGGGCCCCCAGAGCAGGTACATCGACTCTGGCGAATTGAGGATCAGGTTGAGGTGGATTTTCAACGCTGCCGGCCACTGCGTGATCGGCCCCAGCGGCGTCATGCTCCAGTCGGTCTGCGAAATAATGCGGCCTGCCTCACTGCCGCCTGCGGGAAAGCCGGGATGTAGGGTCAATGAGGCGAGCTCCAGTCAGGGGAGAACAGTGTACGAAGCTGGCTGTAAACTTGCCTACCCTTTTATATCCGCTTGAATGGGCGAGTATGCGTATGTAGAGCGATCCGGCATTCAGACGAATATCAGAACACGCGGGTAAATCCAATCCAGCTCATTTGGATTGACCCTAGGAATCCATCGGGGTTGCGTTGATATCAAATCATAATCAGTGCGGCGTGGTGTATCCAATGCCTTGGGCCGTTGAACGGCAAGCCCGCCTCCGGAGGAAGGTTTTCCTGTGAGTACGAGCTTGCCGACCAGCCGGTCGGGTCAGCGGCGGGGCATCAGTGCTTGAACATCACGTGGCGCACGGTGGTGTAATCCTCCAGCCCGTACATCGACATGTCCTTGCCATAGCCGGACAGCTTTTGCCCGCCGTGGGGCATTTCGCTGACCAGCATGAAGTGCGTGTTCACCCACGTGCAGCCGTATTGCAACCGGGCTGACAGGCGATGAGCGCGGCCAACGTCCTGGGTCCATACCGACGATGCCAGGCCGTAGTCGGAGTCGTTGGCCCAGCTCAGCACCTGCGCTTCATCCTCGAATGCCGTCACCGAGACCACCGGCCCGAACACCTCGCGACGGACGATCTCGTCATCCTGCTGGGCGTCGGCGATCACCGTGGGCTGGAAGAAGTAACCGTTGCCTTCGATGGCCTTGCCGCCAGTGATCAGGCGCGTATGGGACTGCGCGACGGCGCGTTCGACGAAGCCGGTCACGCGGTCCCGATGTTGCGCGGTGATCAGCGGGCCGAGTTCCGTGTCGGGGTCGTCCTGCCGACCGACCTTGATCGTGCTGACCGCTTCACCGAGCTTCTGCACGAACGTTTCATAGATGCCTTTTTGCGCGTAGATGCGGCAGGCGGCGGTGCAGTCCTGGCCGGCGTTATAGAAACCGAAGGTGCGGATGCCCTCGACCGCGGCGTCGATGTCGGCGTCGTCGAAGATGATCACCGGCGCTTTGCCACCCAGCTCCATGTGCATGCGTTTGACACTGTCGGCGGTGCTGGAAATGATGTGCGAGCCGGTGGCGATGGAGCCGGTCAGCGAGACCATGCGCACCTTCGGGTGCGTCACCAGCGGATTGCCCACAGTCTGGCCGCGACCGAAGACCAGATTCAGCACGCCGGCAGGGAAGATGCCGTTGGCCAGTTCCACCAGACGCAAGGCGGTCAGCGGGGTTTGCTCCGAGGGCTTGAGCACCACGGTATTGCCTGCGGCCAGCGCGGGGGCGATTTTCCAGGCGACCATCATCAGCGGGTAATTCCAGGGTGCAATGGAGGCAATCACGCCCACCGGATCGCGGCGGATCATCGAGGTGTGGCCGGGCAGGTATTCGCCGGCGGCCGAGCCACCCATGCAGCGACTGGCGCCCGCGAAGAAGCGGAACACATCGGCGATGGCGGGCATCTCGTCATTCAGTGCAGCGTTGTAGGGCTTGCCGCAGTTGTCCGACTCCAGCTTTGCCAGTTCCTCGGCATTGTCGTCGATGGCATCGGCCAGCTTCAACAGCAGCAGCGCGCGATCCTTGGGAGCGGTCTGCGACCAGCTTTCGAAGGCGGCATCGGCAGCGCGCACGGCCGTGTCGACCTGAGCTTCGGTCGCCTCATTGATTTCCACCAGCACCCGACCCAGCGCCGGATTGAACACCGGTTGGGCGGGACCTTCACCGGCGACCAGTTGGCCATTGATCAGCAGTTTGGTTTGCATGGTTTGTCCTCTTGTTGAATCTCTTGGGCGCTATGCCGTCGCACGCCAGTGGATTGAAACGCGGTTCTGTAGGAGTGAGCCTGCTCGCGACTGCGTACATGCAGTCACTCATTAGCTGGCTGATCCACCGCTATCGCCAGCAAGCTCACTGCTACGGGATTTCGTGTTGGATTTGTCATTACTTACCGCCGCTCCCGGCCACGCTTTCACCGCCGCGGGTCAGGTAGTAGGCGCCCAGAATCGGCAGCATGGTGACGATCATCACCAGCATCGCGACCACGTTGGTCACTGGCACATCGCGGGGGCGGCTGAGTTGGTTGAGCAGCCAGAGCGGCAAGGTGCGCTCATGCCCGGCGGTGAATGTGGTGACGATGATTTCGTCGAACGACAACGCGAACGCCAGCATCCCCCCGGCGAGCAATGCCGAGCCGAGGTTGGGCATGATGATGTAGCGAAAGGTCTGCCAGCCATCCGCGCCCAGGTCCATCGACGCTTCGATCAGGCTGTGAGACGTGCGACGCAGACGCGCGATGACGTTGTTGTAGACGATCACCACGCAGAAGGTCGCGTGACCGACGATGATGGTGAACATGCCCGGTTCGATCCCCAGCGTCTTGAACGCCGACAGCAGCGCAAGCCCGGTGATGATGCCGGGCAGGGCGATGGGCAGGATCAGCATCAGCGAGATGCCATCCTTGCCAAAGAAGTCGCGGCGATACAGGGCCGCCGAAGCCAGCGTGCCAAGCACCAGTGCAATCAGGGTGGCGACGCAGGCGATCTGCAGCGACAGCTTGATCGACTCAAGTACATCGGGCCGGCCAAAGGCGACGCTGAACCACTTCAGGGTGAACCCTTGCGGCGGGAAGCTGAACGCGGCGTCTTCGGTGTTGAACGCGTAAACGAAGATGATGAGGATCGGAAAGTGCAGAAACACCAGGCCGGCCCAGGCGGCGGTTTTCAGGCCCCAGGAGGCCTGATCGCCTTGTTTGATCACAGGCTCAGAGCGCATCGAAAGCCCCCAGTCGTTTGACGATGGACAGGTAGATGGCGATCAGCACGATCGGCACCAGCGTGAAGGCCGCTGCCATGGGCATGTTGCCGATGGCGCCTTGCTGGGCGTAGACCATGCTGCCGATGAAGTAGCCCGGCGGGCCGACCAGTTGCGGCACGATGAAGTCGCCCAGCGTCAGCGAAAACGTGAAGATCGAACCCGCGGCGATGCCCGGCACCGACAGCGGCAGAATCACTTGCATGAAGGTCTGGCGCGGCTTGGCGCCCAGGTCAGCGGATGCCTGCAGCAACGACGGCGGCAGACGTTCCAGCGACGCCTGGATCGGCAGGATCATGAACGGCAGCCAGATATACACGAAGACCATGAAGCGGCCCAGATTCGAGGTCGACAAGGTGCTGCCACCGATACCGGGAATGCCCAGAACGGCCTGCAACACCGGCTCGAGCCCCAAGTGCTGAACGAACCATTGCGCGACGCCGCCCTTGGCCAGCAGCAGCGTCCAGGCGTAGGCCTTGACGATGTAACTGGCCCACATCGGCATCATCACTGCAATGTAGAAGAACGCCTTCGTTTTTCCGGTGGTGTAGCGGGCCATGTAATAGGCGATCGGGAAGGCCACAATGGCGCTGGCGATGGACACGGCGATCGCCATGCTCAGCGTTCGCTGGATCACGTCAAAATTGGCGGGGCTCAACAGCGCGGCAAAGTTGGCGAACGTCAGGTCCGGGGTGACCGTCATGCTGAAGTCGTCGAAGGTGTAGAAACCTTGCCACAGCAGCGTCAGCAGGGAGCCAAGGTAGATCGCGCCGAACCACAGCAGCGGCGGAATCAGCAGCAGCGACAGGTACAGATTCGGCCGCCGATAGAGCAGGCTGGAAAAGCGCCGCGACGGCGATTGTCCTGCCGCTGATGCCGAATGGACGAGTGTCTGGCTCATCTCAATGCGCCCTTGTCAGCGATTCGCCGGCCGCGTCGGCCAGTGGAATCATTGCCTCGCGCGCCCAGCGTGCCGTCATGCGCTGGCCCGGCTGGTGTTGCGCACTGAGGTCCAGCCATTGGCTGTTGGCCTGGCTGACGCAGAGGGTCTGGCCATTGTCCAGTTTCAGCTCGTAACGCGTGGTGCTGCCCTGATACTGGATATCGTGAAGCAGGCCGCTGATTTCGATCTCGTGTGCTGCAGTCGGGCCTTCGGCGAAGCGAATGTGCTCCGGACGAATCGAGAAAGCGCTGGGCTGGCCGCTCAACTGTTGCGCCAGTTCGCCGCGCAGCACGTTGGAGGTGCCGACGAACTCGGCGACGAAGGTGGTGGCCGGTTTCATGTACAGGTTGCGCGGCGTGTCGACCTGCTCGATTCGACCCTTGTTGAACACCGCCACTCGATCCGACATCGACAGCGCTTCGGTCTGATCGTGGGTGACGAAGATGAAGGTGATGCCGAGCTGGCGTTGCAGCTTTTTCAGCTCGCTCTGCATCTGTTCGCGCAGCTTGAGGTCCAGCGCGCCGAGCGGTTCGTCGAGCAGCAGCACGCGAGGGCGGTTGACCAGCGCACGCGCCAATGCCACACGCTGGCGTTGACCGCCGGAGAGCTGCACCGGCTTGCGTTCACCGTAGCCACCCAGCGCGACCATGCTCAGCGCTTCTTCGGCACGCGACAGGCGCTCGCTTTTACCGACCCCTTTGACCTTCAGGCCATAGGCGACGTTGTCACGCACGTTCATGTGCGGGAACAGGGCATAGTCCTGAAACACGGTGTTGACGTCGCGCTGATAGGGCGGCAGGCCCGCTGCTTCTTCGCCGTGAATACGGATCGAGCCCGCGCTGGGTTGCTCGAAACCTGCGATCAGGCGCAGGCACGTGGTTTTGCCCGAACCCGACGGGCCCAGCATGGAAAAGAACTCGCCGTCCTTGATGTCGATGGATACCCGGTCGACGGCCTTCACATCGCCGAACTGCCGGGAAACGTTGGTGAACTGGACTGCAAGGGTCATGGGTGAAACTCCAGTTGGCCGCTGTGGGAGCTGTTTATCCGCCAGGGGCCGGTACAAACGACAAATGTGTGGCGGGAAATACCCGTGTCTGTAGGAGCTGGCTCGTCCTGCGAACGGCCGGGAACCGGTCGTAAAACCGGCTCGCGCGGACGTTCTGGCACACCGCGTTCAACGGTTTTACGACGACTGCGTCGCCGTTCGCAGGACAAGCAAGCTCCTACAGGGGGGCGTCAGGTGTTAACGCCCACCCATGATCGCGATGTAGTCCTGCGTCCAGCGGCTGTACGGCACATATTTGCCGCCCTCGGCCTGCGGGGTTTTCCAGAAGGCGATCTTGTCGAACAGGTCGAACCCGTTTGTCGCGCAACCTTCGGCGCCCAGCAGATCGCTGGATTTGCACGCTTCGGGGACGACCGGCAACGACCCGAACCAGGCCGCGACGTCACCCTGGACTTTCGGTTGCAGCGACCAGTCCATCCACTTGTAAGCGCAGTTGGGGTGCTTGGCCTCGGCGTGCAGCATCGTGGTGTCGGCCCAGCCGGTGGCGCCTTCCTGCGGGATGGTCGAGGCGACAGGCTGTTTGTCGGCGACCAGGCCGTTGACCATGTAGCCCCAGGAGCTCGAAGCCGCAACGCCTTCGTTCTTCACGTCGCTCATCTGCACCGTCGCGTCATGCCAGTAGCGATGCACCAGCGGGTGCTGCGCGCGCAGAAGGTCGAGCACGGCCTTGTACTGGGTTTCGGTGAGTTGGTAGGGATCTTCGATTTTCAATTCCGGTTTCGCGGTCTTTAGGTACAGCGCGGCGTCCGCGATGTAGATCGGGCCGTCATAGGCCTGCACGCGGCCTTTGTTCGGTTTGCCATCGGGCAGGTCCTGCGCCTCGAACACCACGCTCCAGCTCACCGGCGGGGTCTTGAACACGTTGGTGTTGTACATCAGCACGTTCGGGCCCCACTGATACGGCGTGCCATAGGTCTGCTTGTTGACCGTGTACCAAGGCCCATCCTTGAGGCGCGGATCGAGGGTTTTCCAGTTTGGGATCAGGTCAGTGTTGATCGGCTGGACGCGTTTGCCGGCGACCAGCCTGAGCGAGGCATCGCCGGACGCGGTCACCAGATCGTAGCCGCCTTTGGTCATCAGGCTGACCATCTCATCGGAGGTCGCCGCTGTCTTGACGTTGACCTTGCAGCCTGTTTCCTTCTCGAAGCCGGTGACCCAGTCGTAGGCCTTGTCGCTTTCGCCTCGTTCGATATAACCCGGCCAGGCCACGATATCCAGCTGGCCTTCGCCGTCGCCCACCGCCTTGAGCGTTTCGGCCGCCTGTACGGTGCCACTGGCGAACAACGCAGTGATGATGGCGCTCAAGAGCGCGGTCTTGTGTACGGACATGGTGCTTCCCCTCGTTTATTTATGTTCTTGGGCAGAGAGACATCAGTTGCGAGCTTCAAGCGGTGAGAGGTCGTCACTCATGCCCTTTCACTTGTCGCTGGAAGATCGCGGTACAGCTGTTCTTATTGCTTTGCTTGAAGCTTGCCGCTTAAAGCTCGTAACTGCTCCTGGCCATGATGTGGCGCACGACGCTGTAGTCCTGCAGCGAATCACTGGACAGGTCCTTGCCGTAGCCCGAGCGCTTCAAGCCGCCGTGGGGCATTTCGCTCACCAGCATGAAATGACTGTTGATCCATGTGCAGCCGTACTGCAAGCGCGCGGCCACCTGCATGGCCTTGTCCAGATTCTGCGTCCAGATCGACGAAGCCAGGCCGTATTCGGAATCGTTGGCCCAGTCCACGGCCTGGGATAGCTCGTCGAAGCGGGTGACCGTCACGACCGGGCCGAACACCTCGCGCTGAACAATTTCATCGCCCTGCTTGCAACCGGCCAGCAGCGTTGGCTGGTAGAAGAAGCCCGGGCCCGAATGCACGGCCGCGCCCGTGATCCGTTCGATGTGTGGCTGGCTCAGCGCTCGCTCCACGAAACTGGCCACCCGGTCGCGCTGACGGGTGCTGATCAGTGGCCCGATTTCATTATCGGCGTCGCGTTTGCTGGCGAAGCGCAGGCTGCTGACCGCAGCGCCGAGCTCAGCGACGAGTGTGTCGTGGATGCCGGCCTGCGCGTAGATGCGGCACGCGGCCGTGCAGTCCTGGCCGGCGTTGTAATAGCCATATGTGCGCACGCCCTCGATCACGGCGGCGATGTCGGCATCGTTGCACACGATCACCGGGGCCTTGCCGCCCAGCTCCAGATGAGTGCGTTTGAGTGTGCGGGCGGCGGCTTGAAGGATTTTCTGGCCGGTGACGATATCGCCGGTCAGCGAGACCATGCGCACTTTCGGGTGGCTTACCAGATGGCTGCCGACCCCTTCGCCACCGCCACAGACGATGTTGATGACCCCGGCGGGTAATAACTGCGCGAGCATCGGCGCCAGCGCGAGAATCGATAACGGCGTGTGTTCCGACGGCTTGAACACCAGCGTATTGCCTGCCGCCAGCGCTGGCGCGATTTTCCAGGCAGCCATCATGATCGGGTAGTTCCAGGGCGCGATCGAGGCGACCACGCCAATCGGATCGCGCCTCACCATGCTGGTGTAGCCCGGCAGGTATTCACCGGACAACTGGCCGGTCTGACAACGTACGGCACCGGCGAAGAAGCGGAACACATCGACCGTGGCGCTCAGGTCGTCCTGGCGCGCCAGGTGCAACGGTTTGCCGCAATTGAGCGATTCGAGTACCGCAAGTGCGTCGGCGTTCCGTTCGATGGCGTCGGCAATGCCGAGCAGCAGATTCGCACGTTGCTGGGGCGTCGTGCGTGACCAACCGGTAAAGGCGCGGTGAGCGGCAAGAATCGCCTGTTCGACCTGCTCGGTGCTGGCCTCCGCGATGTGAGTCAGTACTTCGCCAGTGGCGGGGTTGAGGATCGGCTCGACAAACCCCTGACCCGCCACCAGCTCTCCGTCGATGAGCAACGAGGTGAGCAGTTGTGGCGATTCGGAGTGCGGGGTCGGCGCGCCAGCCATGGTTCGAGCTTCCTTGTATCGATGCTTGTCATTGATGGCCTGAACCAGACTGCTGATGTCGGGCGCAGCTGGACCTTGTGGAGCGAATTCATTCAAAAAAGCCGTATCTGCCGCGCTGTCTCTATCAGCTGATGATCACCCGCCGCGGCGCGCCGCAAAACCCGAAAACAACTCCGCTTCCAAGGCTCAGAGACTAGTGCCGCATCGAGAGCGCGACAAATTCTAAATACTGAATGCAGCGTTCGATTAAATAGATGGCCTGCGTCCCGGATGCGGCTGTTCACGTGCCACGCTGAGGAATGGGTCGACCAGTGAGGGGCGCGCCGTGCCGCGCCGCCATGCCAGGCCCACGTCCAGCGTCTGAGTCAGGTCGGCGATCGGCCGGGCTTCAATGATGTCACCCTCCAGCGACCACGGACGATAGGTCATGTCCGGCTGAATCGAGACGCCGAGGCCGGCGGCCACCAGACTGCGAACGGCCTCGGTGGAAGCCGTGCGCAGACTGACATTGGGCTGAAGTCCGGCGCGGGACCATATTCGCTGTGCGTTCACGCCCATTTCATCCACGTTCAGCTGAATGAGCGGCTCGCGGGCAACGTCGGCAAGATTGATGTTGTCGTGCTCCAGCAGCGGATGTTGAGCGGGCAGCCACAGACGATGAGGCGAATGGGTCAGCACCTCGGTCTGCAGCGCGTGGCGGTCTTCCAGATTGGACAGAATCAGCACGCCGACGTCGATTTCACCACTGACCAGCAGATGCTCGATGTAGGGGCGTTCGTCTTCCATCACGCGCAGGTCGACGTTGGGGTACGCCCGCTGAAAGCGCGTCAGCAGGTCCGCCAGATAGTATCCGGCGACCAGGCTGGTGACGCCGATGACCAATTGTCCCGCCACTTGATCGGCGCTGTGTTGCAGGCTGCGTTTGGCGTTCTCCACCGTCGCTAGGATCAGATGCGCCTGACGCAGAAACTGATGCCCCTGATGGGTCAGGGTCATGCCTTTTGCGTGTCGGCTGAAGAGGCTGACGCCGATGTCTTCTTCCAGTTGCTGGATCGCCAGGGTCAGCGTCGATTGGGAAATGAACACCGCCTGCGCCGCGGCCGAGATCGAGCCGGTTTCCGCAACGGCGATGAAGTGGCGAATCTGGCGCAGCGTCATCATGGCAATCAGCTCATTCGTTTTTTCAGGTGTGCGGCACTATATATCGTTTTTCCCGATGGTCGCCTAGCGGCTGAGAGAGTCGTTGCAACATTCAGAAGCACAGCGGGTGCTCAGGCGTAGCCGACTTCCTTTTACTCTGCGAGCTGATTCTTTTTGTCTCATCTACCGAGGTGGATTCATGAACACGCGAGGCTTGCTCGATCAATTGTTGAAATCCGGTCAGGACCTTCTGCAGAACAAGGCGTCCGGTGTGCAGGGCAAAGGCACGCAAGGGGGTGTTGGCGACCTGTTGGGTAAAGTGGGCGGCGGCAATCTGGGCGGATTGCTTTCCGGGGCCGGTGGCGGCGCGCTGGCGGCCGGTGCGATGGGTTTGTTGCTGGGCAACAAAAGCGCTCGCAAGATCGGCGGCAAGGCATTGACTTACGGTGGTCTGGCCGCATTGGGTGTGCTGGCCTACAAGGCTTACGGCAATTGGCAGGCGAGTCAGGGCGTGGCCCAGTCTGCTGCGCCGCAGACAGTGGATCGCGTCCCGGCCGCGCAGGTCGAGCAGCACAGTGAGGCGATTCTGCGGGCCCTCGTTGCGGCGGCCAAGGCAGACGGGCATGTGGACGCGCGCGAACGCGAGCTCATCGAAGGCGAGTTCACCCGCATCACCGGTGACAGCGAGTTACAGCATTGGCTGCACGCCGAGTTGAACAAACCTCTGGATCCTGTTGACGTTGCCCGGTCCGCGCGCACGCCTGAAATCGCTGCCGAGATGTACCTGGCCAGCATCATGATGGTCGATGAAGAACACTTCATGGAGCGCGCTTATCTGGATGAACTGGCCAAGCAGTTGAAGCTCGCGCCTGAGTTAAAGAACGAACTGGAGGCTCAGGTGCGCCAGGCGCAGTGATTCACATCTATCGAGAGCCGCTGTCGAAAGGAGCGCGCTGGTTTGCAGCCGGATCCGGAGGAATGCTGTTGCCCTTATCGGGTCCTGGCTGACTCAGCGCAATCGCGACATACGCGCGCTCTCAAGGTAATGCCTTTCTCATTGCCATCAAGCAATTTCTCCCCACGCCGATAGCCTCTCAGATATTTCCCTAATATCTGTACGTTTTTGCGTTATCTCTGTCGGAAACAGCCCAGTTAATTGGTAGGTCACTAGGCTATACTCCGCTCGCTTTGGGCCGTTCGTCGGTCCGCTTCTTGAACCCGGTTTCGCCGGTGTTGAACTCTTGAGGGCTGACTGTGAAGAACTGGACATTGCGTCAACGTATCTTGGCGAGCTTCGCTGTAATCATCGCCATCATGCTGCTGATGGTGGTCGTGTCATACACCCGGCTGCTCTCGATCCAGAACAGTGAAGAGGCGGTTGGCGAAGATGCGTTGCCGGGTGTGTATTTCAGTACGTTGGTGCGCAGCGCCTGGGGTGAAAGTTATATCCGCACACTCGAGTTGATCGGCGAAGGCAAAGCGCGTGAGTTGACCCGCGCCGAGCAGGATCAGTACATCGACTTCGAAAATCGCCTGCAGAGCCAGATCGACGGATATAAGAAGACTATCTTCGACGACACCGATCGCAACAACTTCAACGTTTTCGAGAAGCAGCGTGAAACATATGAGCGGCTGTTGAGCGACGTGCTCAAGGCGTATCAGTCCGGCGATTACACTACTGCCCGCACGGTGTTTTATGGACAGGTCAATCCGATCTGGCTCCAGGGCCGCAAGCAACTCAATGAGCTTATCGTTGCCAACAAGGTCGTGGCCGATCAGGCCACCGCCAACATCGCGTCTGCCGTTCTGACCGCGAAAATCAGCATGGGCATCTCCCTGGTGGTCGCCATTCTGGCCGCTGTTGCCTGCGGCCTGCTGCTGATGCGCACGATTCTGGCGCCGATGAACCGCATCGTGCGAATTCTTGAAACCATGCGCACCGGCGATCTGAGCAGCCGTCTGACGCTGGATCGCAATGATGAATTCGGCTCGGTTCAGACCGGTTTCAACGACATGGTCACCGAACTGGCCGCGCTGGTTTCGCAAGCGCAGCGTTCATCGGTGCAGGTCACGACCTCGGTCACTGAAATCGCCGCCACGTCCAAGCAGCAGCAGGCGACCGCCACCGAAACCGCCGCGACCACCACGGAAATCGGCGCGACCTCCCGTGAGATTGCCGCGACCTCGCGTGATCTGGTGCGCACCATGACCGAGGTGACATCGGCGGCCGATCAGGCATCCATTCTCGCCGGCTCCGGCCAGCAAGGCCTGGCGCGCATGGAAGAGACCATGCATTCGGTCATGGGCGCGGCCGATCTGGTGAATTCCAAGCTGGCGATCCTCAATGAGAAAGCCGGCAACATCAATCAGGTGGTGGTGACCATCGTCAAGGTGGCCGACCAGACCAACCTGCTGTCGCTCAATGCTGCGATCGAGGCTGAAAAAGCCGGCGAATACGGTCGTGGATTTGCCGTGGTCGCTACCGAAGTGCGGCGTCTGGCTGACCAGACGGCCGTTGCCACCTACGACATCGAACAGATGGTTCGCGAGATCCAGTCGGCGGTGTCCGCAGGTGTAATGGGCATGGACAAGTTTTCCGAAGAAGTGCGTCGCGGCATGTTCGAAGTGACGCAGGTCGGCGAGCAGCTCTCGCAGATCATTCATCAGGTGCAGGCCCTGGCGCCGCGCGTGCTGATGGTCAATGAAGGCATGCAGGCGCAGGCCACTGGCGCCGAACAGATCAATCAGGCGCTGGTGCAACTGGGCGATGCCAGCAGCCAGACGGTCGAGTCGCTGCGTCAGGCCAGCTTTGCCATCGACGAGCTGAGCCAAGTGGCGGTCGGGCTGCGCAGCGGCGTGTCGCGATTCAAGGTCTGAGTCCGGGCCATGATCGAGCATTCAGCCAAACGCAGCGCCGTGGTCGTGCCGAAAAACAAGCTTTTCCTGCTGTTTCGCATCGGCGCGGAACGCTATGCGCTGGAGGCCACGGCCGTCGCCGAAGTGCTGCCGCGTCTGGTGCTCAAGCCCATCGCTCATGCGCCGCACTGGGTGGCAGGCGTGTTCGCGCACCGAGGCGCAGTGGTGCCGGTGATTGACGTGAGTGCACTGACGTTCGGACACGCGGCGCAGTCGCGCACCAGTACCCGACTGGTGCTGGTGCACTACCGCGCGCATGCCGAACGTGCACCGCAGTGGCTCGGGCTGATTCTCGAACAGGCGACCGATACCTTGCGTTGCGCCCCGGACGAGTTCAAGCACTACGGCCTGGACAATCGTCAGGCACCGTATCTGGGGCCGGTCCGCGAAGATGAGCTCGGCTTGCTGCAGTGGATTCGCGTGGAGGATCTGCTCAGCGATGCGGTGCGCGAATTGCTGTTTCCCGAAACGCCCCTGACCCTCGAACCCTTTGAGGACGCGCCATGAGCAGCGACGCGCGCTTCTTCGCGTTCCTCAAGGATCGCATCGGGCTGGACGTGGCGTCGGTGGGCGAGGCTATCATCGAGCGCGCCGTGCGCCAGCGGTGCACCACTTCCCGGCTCGACGGCCATGACGCGTACTGGCAACTGTTGCAGCGCTCGCCCGACGAACAGCAGGCGCTGATCGAAGCGGTAATTGTCCCGGAGACCTGGTTTTTCCGGTATCCGGAATCCTTCGCCACCCTGGGCAAACTCGCCAGTGCGCGTCTGGAACAGCTCGGCGGCGTCCGGCCGCTGCGCATCCTGAGCCTGCCCTGTTCGACGGGCGAGGAACCTTATTCCATCGCCATGGCCATGTTCGACGCCGGTTTGCAGGCGGTGCAGTTCAAGGTCGAAGCCATCGACATCAGCCCGCTTTCGATCCAGCGCGCGCGTCGAGGCGTGTATGGCAAAAACTCATTTCGTGGCGAGCGGCTGACCTTTCGCGAGCGCTATTTCGAACCGGTCGAAGACGGCTTCCGTCTGCAGGACCGGGTGCGCGAACAAGTGGTGTTTCAGCCCGGCAATCTGCTGGATCCGACCTTGCTGGTGGCGCAGTCGGCGTACGATTTCGTGTTCTGCCGCAACCTGCTGATCTACTTCGATGTCGACACCCAGCGCCAGGGTTTTGAAGCGCTCAAGCGCATGACCCGCGACGACGGCGTTCTGTTTATCGGTCCTGCCGAGGGCAGCCTGTTGGGGCGCATGGGCATGGTGTCGATCGGTATCGCGCAGTCCTTTGCGTTCCGACGCCGCGATGATGGGAGCCCCGAACCGGTGGCCATCACTGCCGCGCCTGCACGACCGCCGCTGCCGGCGGAACCGCCGGCGCGGGTTGCCAGACCTGTTTTACCTGCCGCGCGCAGTCAGAGCACCCTCAAGCCGTTCGCGCCGTTGTTGCCCGCCCGATCCGCTGACGTTCAGTCGCCAGGGAACAGCGAGGCCGCGGCCTTACTGGGCAGCATTGCGGCGCTGGCCAATGAAGGCCGCACGGCCCAAGCCAAAGCCGCTTGCGAGCAGTACCTCAGGCAACATGAGCCCATCGCGGCGGTGTTTTACTGGCAAGGGCTGCTCAGTGAGGTGACCGGCGAGGCGGCCGCGGCCCAGCGTTTCTACCGCAAAGCGTTGTACCTGCAGCCGCAGCACCCCGAAGCACTGGCGCAACTGGCCGCGCTGCTGGCCGCTCAGGGTGACAGCGCCGGGGCGCGTCGCTTGCAGGAACGCGCTGCGCGGGGCGCGAATAAAGAAGGACAGAATCGATGAGCGGCGTACACACAGAGCTGGTCAGCGACGACGCACAGGCCATCGACGACTGCTGGAACCGCATCGGCATTCATGGCGACCGGTCCTGCCCGCTGCTGGTGGAGCATATTCACTGCCGCAACTGTTCGGTGTATTCGGCAGCCGCCACGCGCCTGCTGGACCGCTACGCGCTGGCGCAGGAACAACGGGTGTCGATGCACGGCGAGGAGCTGGCAAGCGACGTCAAGACCCGCTCCATCGTGGTCTTCCGCCTGGGCGAGGAGTGGCTCGGCCTGCCGACGCGCTGCCTGGTCGAAGTGTCTCCGGTACAAGCGATTCACTCGCTGCCGCATCAACGCTCGCGCGCCTTGCTCGGCGTTGCCAATGTGCGTGGCGCGCTGGTGGCGTGCCTGTCGTTCGTCGAACTGCTTGGGCTGGATGCGTCCATCGTGCCCGCGGCCAACGCGCGGATCATGCCGCGCATGTTGATCGTCTCCGCCGAGGGCGGGCCAGTGGTGGTGCCGGTCGATGAGGTCGATGGCATTCATGCGATCGAGGCCCGGCTTCTGGATTCGGCATCGGCGCCGGCGCACAACGGCAATGCACGATTCACCCGTGGCGTGGTGCAGTGGAAAAACCGCAGCCTGCGCCTGCTGGACGAAGAACAACTGTTGTCGGCAGTGAACCGGAGCCTGACATGACGCCCGATCAGATGCGCGATGCCTCGTTGTTCGAACTGTTCACGCTGGAAGCCGAGGCGCAGACCCAAGTGCTCAGCGCAGGCCTGCTGGCACTCGAACGTAACCCGACTCAGGCCGATCAGCTGGAAGCCTGCATGCGCGCCGCCCATTCGCTCAAAGGCGCGGCACGTATTGTCGGTGTCGATGCGGGCGTCAGCGTTTCCCACGTCATGGAAGATTGCCTGGTCGGCGCCCAGGAAGGCCGTCTGCATCTTCAGGCCGAGCACATCGACGCCTTGCTGATGGGCACCGATCTGCTCATGCGCATTGCCACGCCGGGCGAAAGCAGCGTCGGCCAGGCCGATGTCGACGGCTATGTGGCGCTGATGAACGCGCTGGTCGATCCCGCCGCGGTCAGCAAGCCCGCCATTGCCCCGGAGCCTGCGCCGTCGATGGAAGACCTGCTGCGGGCCAATGCCCAGTCGCTGGTGTCCTCCGTGCAGTCCGCGCATGGGCCAGTACCGGTCGAGCCGCCTGCCGCGCCTGCCGCACCGATGACCCCGGATGACGCCGAGGTCGAATCTTCACCGAAGACGGAGCGCCGCAACGAGCGCCGCGTCGCCGAAGGTGGCGAGCGCGTCCTGCGAGTGACTGCAGAACGGTTGAATAACCTGCTGGACCTGTCGAGCAAGTCACTGGTCGAGACCCAGCGGCTCAAGCCTTATCTGACCGCCATGCAGCGGGTCAAACGGTCCCAGAGCGGGGCGAGCCGGGCGCTGGACAACCTCGAAGCGCTGCTCGACGCCAACGTCGATCCGGACGCGCAGAAGGCGCTGGACGAAGCGCGGCGCATGCTCAGCGAAGCGCAGCATCTGCTCATTCAGCAAACCGCCGACCTCGACGAATTTGGCTGGCAGGCGTCACAGCGCGCGCAATTGCTCTACGACACCGCGCTGGCGTGCCGCATGCGTCCGTTTGCCGACGTGCTGACCGGGCAGGCGCGGATGGTCCGTGATCTGGGTCGCTCGCTGGGCAAGCAGGTGCGGCTGCAGATCGAGGGCGAGAAGACTCAGGTCGATCGCGATGTCCTGGAAAAGCTCGAGGCGCCGCTCACCCATTTGCTGCGCAACGCCGTGGACCACGGCATTGAATTGCCCGAACAGCGTATTGCCAGCGGCAAGCCCGCCGAGGGCCTGATCCAGCTCAAGGCCTCGCACCAGGCTGGTCTGCTTGTCGTCGAGCTGATCGACGATGGCGCCGGTGTCGATCTGGAGCGCCTGCGTCGCAGCATCATCGAGCGCAAGTTGTCGCCGGCCGAAACCGCGGCGCAGTTAAGCGAGGAAGAACTGCTGAGCTTCCTGTTCCTGCCCGGCTTCAGCATGCGCGACAAGGTGACCGAAGTTTCGGGACGCGGCGTCGGTCTGGACGCCGTGCAACATATGGTCCGTCAGTTACGCGGTGGCGTGGAGCTCGATCAGCGGGCAGGGGAAGGCAGCCGCTTCCATCTTGAAGTGCCGCTGACGTTGTCGGTGGTGCGCAGTCTGGTGGTGGAAGTGGGCGGCGAAGCCTACGCCTTTCCGCTGGCACACATCGAGCGCATGCGTGACGTGCAGGCCGACGAGATCGTGCAACTGGAAGGCCGTCAGCATTTCTGGCATGAAGAGCGCCATGTGGGGCTGGTCGCGGCCAGTCAGTTGCTCAACCGGCCAGCCGCCCAGCACAGCGAAGACGTGCTTAAAGTGGTGGTGATCCGCGAGCGCGACGCGGTCTATGGCGTGGCCGTGGAGCGCTTCATCGGTGAGCGCACGCTGGTGGTGTTGCCGCTGGATCCTCGCCTGGGCAAGGTGCAGGATATCTCCGCCGGCGCGCTGCTGGACGACGGGTCGGCGGTGCTCATTATCGATGTCGAAGACATGCTGCGCTCCGTGGAAAAACTGCTCAATACCGGACGTCTCGAGCGCATCGACCGGCGCAATCGTCAGGCCGACAGCCAGGCGCGCAAGCGTGTGCTGGTGGTCGACGATTCGCTGACCGTGCGTGAGTTGGAGCGCAAGTTGCTGCTGGGGCGCGGCTATGAAGTCGCCGTCGCCGTGGATGGCATGGACGGCTGGAACGCGCTGCGTGCCGAAGATTTCGACCTGCTGATCACCGACATCGACATGCCGCGCATGGACGGTATCGAATTGGTCACGTTGCTGCGGCGTGACAGCCGGTTGCAGTCATTGCCCGTGATGGTGGTGTCGTACAAGGATCGAGAAGAAGATCGACGCCGAGGGCTGGATGCCGGCGCCGACTATTATCTGGCCAAGGCCAGTTTCCACGACGATGCGCTGCTCGACGCCGTCGTTGAGTTGATAGGAGATGCGCAGGGATGAAAATCGCCATCGTCAACGACATGCCCATGGCCGTCGAGGCGTTGCGTCGGGCGCTGGCTTTCGAGCCGGCGCATCAGATTGTCTGGGTCGCCGGTAACGGTGCAGAGGCGGTCGAACGTTGTGCCGAACTGACGCCGGACCTGATCCTGATGGATCTGATCATGCCGGTCATGGACGGCGTAGAGGCAACTCGACGTATCATGGCGGCAACGCCGTGCGCGATCGTGATCGTGACCGTGGACCGCGAGCAGAATGTTCACCGGGTTTTCGAAGCCATGGGGCACGGAGCGCTGGACGTCGTGGACACGCCCGCGATCGGTGCCGGTAACCCGAAGGATGCGGCCGCGCCTTTGTTACGCAAGATACTTAATATAGGCTGGCTCATTGGCCAGCGTGACAGTCGCGTGCGCCAGGCACCGCCACCGCTGACTGCCTCCGCGCAGCGTCAGGGCCTGATTGCGATCGGGTCATCGGCGGGCGGGCCGGCGGCGCTGGAAGTGCTGCTCAAGGGCCTGCCGAAAGACTTTCCCGCGGCCATCGTGCTGGTGCAGCATGTCGATCAGGTGTTCGCGGCCGGCATGGCGCAGTGGTTGAGCAGCTCTTCGGGGCTTGTCGTCAGGCTGGCTCGCGATGGCGAGCCACCGCAAGGTGGAACCGTACTGCTGGCCGGTACCAACCATCATATTCGTCTGTTGAAGAACGGCACGCTGGCCTATACCGCCGAGCCGGTGAACGAGATTTACAGGCCCTCGATCGATGTGTTCTTCGAGAGTGTGGCCAGCTATTGGAACGGTGACGCAGTGGGCGTTCTGTTGACTGGCATGGGGCGTGATGGTGCTCAGGGGCTCAAGCTGATGCGTCAGCGAGGTTTTCTGACCATCGCCCAGAACCAGCAAAGTTGCGCGGTGTACGGCATGCCCAAAGCGGCAGCGGCCATCGATGCAGCCATGGAGATTCGCTCGCTGGACACGATTGCGCCTCGCTTGAAAGAGGTATTCACCCAATGAATTTCCAGGTGATTTCACAGCCCGCCTGTGACCAGGAGACCCTGAATGCATGATTTGCAGCTGGACGATATAAACGCCACGGACGAAAACGCTGCCATGGTGTTGCTGGTCGACGATCAGGCAATGATCGGCGAGGCAGTCCGGCGTGGGCTGGCGCACGAAGAAAACATCGATTTCCATTTTTGCGCCGATCCGCATCAGGCCATCGCCCAGGCGATCCAGATCAAGCCGACGGTCATCCTGCAGGACCTGGTGATGCCTGGTCTTGACGGCCTGACGCTGGTGCGCGAATACCGCAACAATCCTGCCACCCGCGACATCCCGATCATCGTGCTGTCGACCAAGGAAGACCCGCTCATCAAGAGCGCGGCCTTTGCTGCCGGGGCCAACGATTACCTGGTCAAGCTGCCGGACAACATCGAGCTGGTGGCGCGTATCCGCTATCACTCGCGCTCCTACATGACCCTGTTGCAGCGAGACGAAGCCTATCGCGCGCTGCGCGTGAGTCAGCAGCAGCTGCTGGACACCAACCTCGTCCTGCAACGGCTGATGAACTCAGATGGCCTGACCGGCCTGTCGAACCGTCGCCACTTCGATGAATACCTTGAGCTGGAATGGCGCCGGGCAACGCGCGAGCAGACGCAGCTGTCGCTGATGATGATCGATGTCGACTATTTCAAAATGTACAACGACAGCTTCGGTCACCTGGAAGGCGACGAAGCGCTGCGTCAGGTCGCCAAGGCCATCCGCGCCAGTTGCAGCCGGCCCTCGGACCTGCCTGCACGCTACGGTGGCGAAGAGTTCGCGCTGGTCTTGCCAAACACCTCGCCGGGCGGCGCGCGGCTGCTGGCCGAAAAACTGCGCCAGACCGTCGCCGCCATGAATATCCCGCACAACGCACCCACTCAGGGCTCGACCCTGACCGTGAGCATCGGCCTGTCCACCGTCGTCCCGCAGGTCGGCAGCCACAGCCGCCAGTTGATCCAGAGCGCCGACCAAGGACTTTATGCGGCCAAGCACAACGGGCGTAATCAGGTGGCGGTGGGGTAAAAGACGCGTCGAGTGGTAGACAACCCCTGCAACCCCTGCAACCCCTGCCCAACGGACTGCCATCCCAAGGGCGGCTGGGGTATACTCGTCGGCTTTGAAAATTTCGCCTGCGAGTCCTGTCGACCATGGAAATCAATCCGATCCTGAACACCATCAAGGACCTGTCCGAGCGCTCCCAGTCCATTCGGGGGTATCTTTGACTACGATCACAAAAGTGATCGCCTGACCGAAGTCAACCGCGAACTGGAAGACCCCAACGTCTGGAACAAGCCCGAGTACGCACAGGCGCTGGGCCGCGAGCGTTCGACGCTGGCGCAGATCGTCGAGACCCTCGACGAAATGAGTTCCGGCCTGGCTGACGCCAAAGAGCTGCTGGACATGGCCGTCGAAGAAAACGACGAAGGCACTGTCAATGACGTCGTCGAGCTGCTTGAGGGTCTCGAAGAATCCCTCGCCAAGCTCGAATTCCGGCGCATGTTCAGCGGCGAGATGGACCCCAACAACGCCTACCTGGACATCCAGGCCGGTTCCGGCGGCACCGAAGCGCAGGACTGGGCCAACATCCTGCTGCGCATGTACCTGCGCTGGGCCGACAAGCGTGGCTTCGATGCCACCATCATGGAGCTGTCCGAAGGCGAAGTCGCCGGCATCAAAGGCGCCACCGTGCACATCAAGGGCGAGTACGCCTTCGGCTGGCTGCGCACGGAGATCGGCGTGCACCGTCTGGTGCGCAAGAGCCCGTTCGACTCCGGCGCCCGTCGTCATACCTCGTTCTCGGCGGTGTTCGTTTCCCCCGAGATCGATGACCGCATCGAGATCGACATCAACCCTTCGGACCTGCGTATCGATACCTATCGTTCGTCCGGTGCCGGTGGTCAGCACGTCAACACCACCGACTCGGCGGTGCGTATCACCCACGTGCCGACCAACACCGTGGTCAGCTGCCAGAACGAGCGCTCCCAGCACGCGAACAAGGACACCGCCATGAAAATGCTGCGGGCCAAGTTGTACGAGCTGGAAATGCAGAAGCGCAACGCGGCGTCCCAGGCGCTGGAAGACACCAAGTCGGACATCGGCTGGGGTCACCAGATCCGCTCGTACGTCCTCGATGACTCGCGCATCAAGGACCTGCGCACCGGCGTTGAGCGCAGCGACTGCAACAAGGTGCTCGACGGCGACCTCGACGGTTACCTGGAAGCGAGCCTCAAGCAGGGGCTGTAATCGCGACACCACTGTTGCGGGCGCGGCGCGTTTCTACACGCGACCGCCCCGCGATCCCTTGCCCGTGGCAAGAAGCAACGAACCTGTGATGGAAAATCTAAAGACATGAGCGACCAACAACTCGACCCGCAAGCCCAGCAACAGGAAGAAAACACCCTGATCGCCCTGCGCAAGGAAAAGCTTGCTGCCGAGCGCGCCAAGGGTCAGGCCTTCCCGAACGACTTCCGCCGCGACAGCTACTGCAACGACCTGCAGAAGCAATACGCGGACAAGACCAAGGAAGAGCTGGCTGAGGCGGCAATCCCGGTCAAGGTTGCCGGTCGCATCATGCTCAACCGTGGTTCGTTCATGGTGATCCAGGACATGACCGGTCGCATTCAGGTCTACGTCAACCGCAAGACGTTGCCCGAGGAAACCCTGGCGGCCGTCAAGACCTGGGACCTGGGCGACATCATCGCTGCCGAAGGTACGCTGGCACGTTCCGGCAAGGGCGATCTTTACGTCGAGATGACCAGCGTTCGTCTGCTGACCAAATCGCTGCGTCCATTGCCCGACAAGCACCACGGCCTGACCGACACCGAGCAGCGCTACCGCCAGCGCTACGTCGACCTGATGGTCAACGAAGAAGTGCGCGAGACCTTCCGCGTCCGCTCCAAGGTCATCGCTCACATCCGCAGCTTCCTGATGAAACGCGACTTCCTGGAAGTCGAAACACCGATGCTGCAGACCATCCCTGGCGGCGCGGCAGCCAAGCCCTTCGAGACTCACCACAACGCGCTGGACATGGCCATGTTCCTGCGGATCGCGCCTGAGCTCTATCTCAAGCGTCTGGTTGTCGGCGGGTTCGAAAAAGTCTTCGAGATCAACCGCAACTTCCGTAACGAAGGCGTCTCGACCCGGCACAACCCGGAATTCACCATGTTGGAGTTCTATCAGGCCTACGCCGATTATGAAGACAACATGGACCTGACCGAGGAGCTGTTCCGCGAGCTGGCGCAGCTGGTGCTGGGCACTACCGACGTTCCGTATGGCGATAAGGTGTTCCACTTCGGCGAGCCGTTTGCGCGCCTGTCGGTGTTCGATTCGATCCTCAAGTACAACCCTGATCTGACCGCCGACGACCTGAACGATATCGACAAGGCCCGCGCCATTGCCAAGAAAGCCGGCGCCAAGGTGCTGGGTTTCGAAGGCCTGGGCAAATTGCAGGTGATGATTTTCGAAGAACTGGTCGAGCACAAGCTGGAGCAGCCGCACTTCATCACTCAGTACCCGTTCGAAGTGTCGCCGCTGGCGCGCCGCAACGATGAAAACCCGAGCGTCACCGACCGCTTCGAGCTGTTCATCGGTGGTCGTGAAATCGCCAACGCCTACTCCGAGCTCAACGACGCGGAAGACCAGGCCGAGCGTTTCATGGCGCAGGTGGCCGACAAGGACGCGGGCGACGACGAAGCCATGCATTACGACGCCGACTTCGTCCGTGCGCTGGAATACGGCATGCCGCCGACAGCGGGCGAGGGCATCGGTATCGACCGTCTGGTCATGCTGCTGACCAACTCGCCATCGATCCGCGACGTCATCCTGTTCCCGCACATGCGGCCGCAAGCCTGAGCGTTGTAAAACAAGCCGCCTGAGCAGGGCGGCTTTTTTTTTGTCTATTACAGTCACGCAGGCCAACGGTAGGAGCGTGGCTTGTCCCGCGATCGGCGACGCAGTCGTCGCAAAACCGGCGAATGCGGTGTATCAGGAAAACCGTGTGCTCAGGGTTTACGACGGGTTCCCCGCCGATCGCGGGACAAGCCACGCTCCTACAGGCTCCGCGCCTGCTAGTCATTCAAAGAGGAAAACCTGTCGTGAATCCTACGATCGCTCACAAGGGAGCCGCTGGTCTTGCCACGGCAGTCGCGCAGAGTGTTCAGTATCAGGGCCGCAAGGCAAGTCGACAGGGCAGCGAACAGCGCCGGCAGCAGATCCTCGATGCCGCCATGCGCATCCTCATTCGCGAAGGCGTGCGTGCGGTACGCCATCGCGCCGTGGCGGCCGAGGCGCAAGTGCCGCTCTCGGCCACCACCTACTATTTCAAGGACATCGATGACTTGCTCACCGATGCCTTCGCCCAATACGTCGAGCGCAGCGCCGCGTACATGGCCAAGTTGTGGACCAACACCGAGACGCTGTTGCGCGAAATGGTCGCGCGCAATGACGGCAGCGCCGAGGCCCGCGCCCGGCTGGCGGATGAGATCGCCCGCATGACCATGGAGTACGTGCGTCATCAGCTGCTGACCCGCCGCGATCAATTGATCGCTGAGCATGCGTTCCGTCTCGAAGCCCTCATCAACCCGCGTCTGGCGCCGCTGGTGGGCGCGCACCAGCAGATTCTGTTGCAAGGCAGCGCCCAGTTTCTCGAGGTCATGGGCTCGACGCAACCGCAACTGGATGCCCAAGTGTTGACGGGGCTTATCGGGCGGATGGAATATCAGGGTTTGCTTAACGGGCCTCAGCCCGACGCAGATGAAGAAATGCTCGCTATTCTTACTCGCCAGATGCATCTGGTTCTGGGCACCGCGAAGCCGTCGGCCGCCTGAAAACGCTTCATTCAAGGAGAACCCGATGAAAGTCTGGAGCGTGTTGCTCGCCTTGTCGTTCGCGCTGTTGAGCGGATGCCTGGTGACTTTCAAGGATCCGGTTCCATCCAGCGAAGCCGCGCCGCCCAAGCTGCTCGGCACCTGGACCAGCAAAAATGCCTGGGGCGAGCCGCTGGAACTGGAGATCAGCCGCGCGGGCGTCAATCAGTACAAGGCGGTCAGTTATCGCAAGGGCGATCGCAAGAACCGGGACGAGTACACCTTCACCGTGTCGCATCACGGCGGTCGCTGGTACATCTGCGCCCGGTTGCCTGAAAAGTACGGCTCCAACTACGTGATCGCTGGTTTCGACCTGGTCGACAACGATAGTGCCGCCGACGAACTGGTGGTGTATGACCTGGACCTGGAGCGCATGCAGCAACTGGTCGAGCAGAAGGTTTTCGAGGGCCAGGCCATTGAAACCGAGAAAGGTGACGGCGTGCTGATCAGCACGTCCATGGACAAAGTATTTGCCTATCTGGATGACACCGCCAACTCCGATGTCTTCCTCAAGGCCGCGCAATATCAGCGCATGACCAAATAGCGCACCGGTAAAAAGGGGTAGTGGGTGGACGAATACCAGCAGACGATTCGCACGTTGTCCGATCGTATCGTGTTGGCGCAGACGCCGATTCGTGTACTCGATGCGGTGAAGTGGGACGAGAGCATCCGCAAGAATTTCCTCGCTGCCAAGGGCAAGCAACTCCCTGAAATCGATCGTGCCTATTACGAGAACCGCCCGCTGGGATTCGACTCCGGCGCGTTGAAGCTGGAATTCCAGAATATCGAGCGCGACATCACCCGGCAGCTGGGGCAGTTCAACCCGGTCGGGCAGATCATGCGGCGCATGTGCAAGGAATACCGCATGGTGGTCCGCATGCTGGAGGCGCGCGGCACCCCGGACTTCGGGCTGATTTCCCAGGAGTTGTACGGCGCGGCCTCCGATGCCTTTCACGCCGGTGACCCGACCCTGGCTGACCTCGGCCTGATGCTGTCCGATTACCTGAACAACATCGCCGGCCGAGGCGATCTCAAGGACGAGCCCAAGATCCTGACCGCCAAGGACGCCGTGGCGATGCTGCAGAGTCGGCTCAATCGTACGTTTGGCGAGGCCGAGGAAACCATCCGGGTGTTCGAGTCCGACGGCATCGTTGCCGATGCGGCAGCGGGCGCCGACTACATCAAGATCCGCAGCGATGCGATGTTCAACGAGCGAGACGTGCGCGCGCTGGAGGTCCATGAAGGGCTGGTTCACGTGGGCACGACGCTGAACGGCCTGAATCAGCCCATCTGCACCTTCCTGGCCAAGGGCCCGCCCTCGTCGACAGTCACCCAGGAAGGGCTGGCGATCCTCATGGAAGTCATCGGGTTCGCTTCCTATCCCAGCCGCCTGCGCAAACTCACCAACCGCACCCGGGCGATTCATATGGCCGAGGAGGGCGCGGATTTTCTCCAGGTGTTCGAGTTCTATCGCGAACAGGGCTTCGGCATGTCGGAAAGTTATGGCAATGCCAGCCGGGTTTTCCGGGGCTCTGTGCCTAATGGTCTGCCATTCACCAAGGACTTGTCCTACTTGAAGGGCTTCATCATGGTTTACAACTACATTCAATTGGCCGTGAGGAAGGGCAAGCTGGAGCAGGTGCCGCTGCTGTTCTGTGGCAAAACCACGCTTGAGGACATGCGCACCCTGCGCCAGTTGGTGGACGAGGGTCTGGTGGTGCCGCCCAAATACCTGCCCGATCAGTTCCGCGACATGAATGCGTTGTCGGCCTGGATGTGCTTCTCCAACTTCCTGAACCATTTGAGCCTGGACCGGATCGAAGCGGATTACTCGAACATCCTGTAACGCGAGCGGTGCAGTGATGTCACTGACGCGTTCGCGAGCCGGTTACCGTCGCTTGAGGGCGTCACACAGTGGCAGCCGGCTTGCGCAAGAAGACCTTCAATCACAGCTGGAAGATCAAGGATAAAACCCGTTTGAAGACCCTCGTCGCTCTGATCACGTTCGTCTGGCTCGCCGGTTGCAGCGAACTGCTGTTCTACCCGGAGCGCGAGGTCCCGCTGACCCCGGACAAGGCGCACCTGGCTTACCGTGATCTCACCCTCACCACTGCGGACGGCAAGAAGCTCAATGCCTGGTTCTTGCCGGTCAAAGAGGGCGTCGCCGTGAAAGGCACGGTGCTTCATCTGCACGGCAACGGCGGCAATATGTCGTGGCATCTGGGCGGCAGTTGGTGGCTGCCTGAGGAGGGCTACCAAGTGTTGCTGCTCGATTATCGGGGTTATGGCCATTCGGAAGGCGACCCCAGCCTGCCTGCGATCTATCAGGATATCGACGCCGCATTCGATTGGTTGAACACGGCGCCGCAGGTGCAGGGCAAGCCGTTGGTGGTGTTGGGGCAGAGCATCGGTGGGGCGCTGGGCGTGCATTATCTGGCCGAACATCCTCAACAACGGGCGCGGGTCAAGGCGCTGGTGCTCGACGGGGTGCCTGCCAGTTACCGCGAAGTTGCGCGCTACACGCTTGGCACGTCCTGGCTGACCTGGCCGTTCAAGCGGCCGCTGTCCTGGGTAATCCCTGATGGCGACAGCGCCATCAATGGCATCAGCCAGCTCAAGGGCACGCCGATGTTGCTATTCCAGAGCCTGGACGACGCCCAGATTCCGCTGCACAACGGCATCAGTCTGTATCAGGCCGCGCCGCCGCCGCGGGTCCTGCAACTCACGCGCGGGCCGCATGTACAGACCTTCGCCGATCCGACCTGGCGCGAGGTCATGGTGCGCTACCTGGATGACCCGCAGCACTTCAACGGCCTGCGTCGTCTGGCCGAAGTCCCCGACTACCCCGATCCGCAGGCAAACCTCAAGCCTTCTGCGGCATCGCCAACGCCGTCGGCAGAGTCTGCGCAATGACTGAAGAGCGCAACGCGATCCCCCAGATCCTGACGGGGATTGGCTGCATCTTTCTGACGGTAGGAACGCTCTGGTACTACGGCTATCTGCACTTCGCCCGCCCTGAAGATGCGTTGCGGCTGAGCGAATTCACGATGCTCAAGACCCTACCTGGGCAGGACTACAAAGTCGCTCTGGAACCGGCGCCCCAGGTCGCCCAGTGCATTGACGGGGTGATGGTGTTGTTCGATACCGAGCAGAAAGGGCTGACGGGCGTGCTGGTGAACGAACGCAAACAGGCCGTGAGATGCATGGGGCAGGAGACGCCGCAGAAGGTGCAGTGACGCTTCATCGGCCAGTGATGCGGCGCGACACCTGGCGCTTTCCCGGCTAAAGCCGGTCCTACTGAAATGCATGCCGTAGCAGGATCGGCTTCAGCCGGGAACAGGCCTGTCATGACGATGCCAATCCTGCGGCGTGATACCGGGTCGACGCTTTACCTGAAGGAGCGCGTTTGCCCGCGATCTGCGGTGCGACGGTAGCAGAACCGCCATCACAAAACGCGCGCACAAAAAAAGGCCCCGTCTGCATCCACAGGCGGGGCCTTTTGATTGACAGCGGCTACAACATCTCCGCGCCGACCCGTATCACTGCATCGAAGAACGCGGTGCTACCGGCTGGTTGTCGTTGGAAATGGTCACTTCCACACGACGGTTCATGGCACGACCCGACGCGCTGGCGTTGTCGGCAACCGGGTATTCCTTGCCATAACCCTGAGCCACAACGCGGTCCATGCTCACGCCCATCTTGATCAGCGCCATGCGCACCGAATCAGCACGACGCTCGGACAGCGACTGGTTGTAAGCGGCGGAACCAGTGCTGTCGGTGTAACCCTCAACGATCACCTTACGATCAGGGTTTTCCTGGAGGAACTGCGCCAGCTTGTTGACGTTGACCAGGCCCGCAGACTTCAACTCGGCCTTGTTCAGGTCAAACAGGACGTCGCCGAACGTCACCAACGTGCCGCGCTCGGTCTGCTTGGCGTTCAGGCTGTTCTGCAGTTGTTTGATCTGCGCATCGCGGGCGTCCAGACGAGCTTGAGCGCGTTGGGCGGCGGCGTTTTTCAGATCGTTTTCAGCCGTCTTAAGGTTGATGGTCTGCTTGGCCAGCTCAACGCGCTGGTTGGTCAGATAGGCCAGTTGGTCGACTTTTTTCTCGTCATCGTGGTTGCGGTACGCGGCGTCGGCCTTGTCGAGCCATTCGCTGGCATCTTTGGTTTCCAGCGCCGCCAGCTCGGTGGATTTAGGATTGCTTTGCAGCGCGGAGTAATTGGTGCGGGCTTGTTCCAGGTTCACGTTAGGTTGCGAGGAGCAGGCAGCCAGACCAACGCTCAGAGCCAGCAGGGCAGGAATAAGTACTTGTTTACGCATAATATTTTCGTCCTTTAAATCAATGGCCAATGCTTGAAGTGCGTGGGATTACTGGCTGACCGGCTGAGCCTGGCGCAGACCTTCTTCACGCAATTCGTTGACGCCCTGACGAGCATCCTGCACTGCTTTCTGAGCCTTGGCGGCCTGGGCCTTACGCTCGGCTACACGGGCATCCCACTCGGCTTGCTCGGCATATTTACGAGCTTCGTCGTATTTCTTTTCCTGCATGAACAGCTCGGCCTGTTTGAATTTGTCTTGTGCCGATTTCATTTCGACTGCTGCGTATTCGGTGCCGCCTGCGCTGACTGCAGCATTCACTGCAGATTGGGTCACTGCGTACTGCTCGCTTGGAGGATTGCCTGCGCAACCGGCCAGAAGGAAGCTGGTACCCAGTGCCAGCGCGGCCAGTTTCAGCCCGCGCAGGCCGTTGAACGTGGTTTTGGCAGTGCTGGTATTCATGGTGATCAACTCCATTGTGTAACTCCTGAAAACTAGGTTATTTCCATTCAGCGGTGAGCCTGTGCGGATGGATGGCAGGGCCTGAAATCCGCTGCCATCTGTCGGCTTTTTCCGTAATGGCTAACTGCTCCGACCTGCGCGATTTTTGAATAGTTCAGACAGTTTGCTTCTCAAACCCGGTCGCTTTGTTACCTGGTGTAAGTTTGACGCTGAAAAATTGGCGCACAAAAACGCACGTCACGCCCGGCATTGCTGGTTGGCGTGCGCTTTGAAAGATGTCTGAAAACGACGTCGTGATCAGTGCTGCGGAGTGTCCTGCTGTTCGGACAAATGTTCGAGATGACGACGCGACAGCGCGAGAAAGCGTGGTGTCGGGCCGACGTCTTCGTACAGCGGATCGCCTTCTTCATCGGTCGCGACGACGTGTTGACCCTGGACATACGGAAAGCTTTCTTCCAGCTCTTCCAGCGCCGCTCCGATCAGCTCGCCGAGCAATTCTTCAGGCGTGCGCTTGGGGTACATTTCGGCAATCGCTGCCAGGCGTGCCGCCGCTTCGACGTCCAGGTGAATGGCGTAGCCAGTTTTGGTCAGGCGACCCTTGGCGGTCTGTTCCCAGTGTTTTGCGAGCTCGCGGATTTTCATAAAGACCTCTTCGTAGACCCGCGTGGTGGCGGGCTCAGGCGAGTGATCGAGCCTTCGTGAGGCTCGCTGATGAGACTAGCTTGCTGCGGGCAGAAATCAGGCAAAGGGTTGCTTCTGTGCACGAAATTGTCGCTCTATACACAAAGATAGAGACAAAACAGGCGAGGGCGTTCAGTTCGGGGCGTCCGGATCGAGTCGCGACAGAATAAAAAAACGCTGAAGGAGAAGGCTGGATGGCAGACATCGACGCACGATTGCGCGAGGACGTTCACCTGCTGGGTGAGCTGTTGGGCAACACCATTCGTGATCAGCACGGAGCTGATTTTCTCGAGAAGATCGAGCGTATTCGCAAGAGCGCCAAGGCCGGGCGGCATGGTTCCACCCAAAGCACCGAGCAACTGAGCTCCAATCTGGAGAGCCTGAGCGAAGACGAGTTGCTGCCCGTGGCGCGGGCGTTCAACCAGTTTCTCAACCTCGCCAATATCGCCGAGCAGTATCAACTCATTCATCGCCGCGACGACAGCACGCCGCAGCCCTTCGAATCTCGGGTATTGCCTGAGTTGCTGGAACGTCTCAAGCAGTCCGGGCACGGGCAGGAAGCGCTGGCGCGGCAGTTGGGCAAGCTGGAGATCGAACTGGTCCTCACGGCTCATCCGACCGAAGTCGCGCGGCGGACCCTCATTCAGAAGTACGACGCTATCGCCGCTCAGCTTGCAGCGCTCGACCATCGCGATCTGAATCGGCTGGAGCGCCAGCAGATCACCGAGCGCCTGCAACGATTGATCGCCGAAGCGTGGCACACCGAGGAAATCCGACGCGTGCGGCCAACGCCGGTGGACGAGGCGAAGTGGGGATTTGCGGTCATCGAGAACTCGCTCTGGCAGGCCATCCCCAATTACCTGCGCAAAGCCGACCATGCGCTGCATGCCGCCACGGGGCTGCATCTTCCACTTGAAGCCGCGCCCATCCGTTTCGCTTCGTGGATGGGTGGCGACCGCGACGGCAACCCCAACGTCACCGCCGCAGTGACTCGCGAAGTCTTGCTGCTGGCGCGCTGGATGGCGGCGGACCTGTATCTGCGCGATGTCGACCAGCTGGCCGCAGAACTGTCGATGCAGCAGGCCAGCCCTGCATTGATGGCGGTCGCCGGAGACAGCGCAGAACCCTATCGCAGCGTGTTGAAAAAACTGCGCGAACGTCTTCGCGCCACACGCAACTGGGCCCATGCATCATTGAGCGTGACGCAGCCAGCGCCTGAGGGCGTGCTGCACGACAATCGCGAATTACTCGAGCCGTTGCAGCTGTGCTTTCAGTCGCTGCATGAGTGCGGAATGGGCGTGATTGCGGACGGCCCGTTGCTCGATTGCCTTCGTCGCGCAGTCACCTTCGGGCTGTTTCTGGTCAAGCTCGACGTGCGTCAGGATTCGACGCGTCACAGCGCGGCCATGACCGAGATCACCAGTTATCTGGGCCTGGGGCGTTACAACGAGTGGGACGAAGAGACGCGCATCGACTTTCTCCTGCGTGAACTGAGCAACAAGCGGCCGCTGCTTCCGGGGCATTTCAAACCGGCCGATGACACCGCGGAAGTGCTCGCCACCTGCCGCGAAGTGGCTGCTGCGCCCGCGGCGTCGCTGGGGTCGTACGTGATTTCCATGGCCGGCGCGGCGTCCGACGTGCTCGCCGTGCAACTGCTGCTCAAAGAGGCCGGGTTGCAGCGGCCGATGCGCGTTGTGCCGTTGTTCGAAACCCTCGCTGACCTCGACAATGCCGGCCCGGTGATCGAGCATCTGCTCAGCCTGCCAGGCTATCGCCTGCGGCTGCACGGCCCGCAGGAAGTCATGATCGGCTATTCCGATTCCGCCAAGGACGCAGGCACCACTGCCGCGGCGTGGGCACAGTATCGGGCGCAGGAAAAACTGGTGGAGATCTGTCGCGCGCAGGAAGTCGAACTGCTGCTGTTCCATGGTCGTGGCGGCACGGTTGGACGTGGCGGCGGCCCGGCGCACGCGGCGATCCTGTCGCAGCCACCGGGCTCGGTCGCCGGTCGTTTCCGCACCACGGAACAGGGCGAGATGATTCGTTTCAAGTTCGGCCTGCCCGACATCGCCGAGCAGAACCTCAACCTCTATCTGGCCGCGGTGCTCGAGGCGACATTGCAGCCGCCGCCTTTGCCGGAGCCCGCCTGGCGCCAGGTGATGGATGAACTGGCGGCGGACGGCGTCGCTGCCTACCGCGCCGTGGTGCGCGAACATCCGGAGTTCGTCGAATATTTCCGTCAGGCCACACCGGAGCAGGAGCTCGGACGTCTGCCGCTCGGCAGTCGCCCGGCCAAGCGTCGTGAAGGCGGTGTCGAAAGCCTGCGCGCGATTCCGTGGATCTTTGCCTGGACCCAGACCCGCCTGATGCTGCCCGCCTGGCTGGGCTGGGAAGATGCGCTGCGCAAGGCGCTCGAACGTGGTCAGGGCGAATTGCTCGCGCAGATGCGTGAGCAGTGGCCGTTCTTCCGCACGCGTATCGACATGCTGGAAATGGTGCTGGCCAAAGCGGACAGCGACATTGCGCAGCTTTATGACGAACGTCTGGTCGAGCCAGGCCTGCAGCATTTGGGGGCGCATTTGCGCGACCTATTGTCGCAGGCTTGCCAAGTGGTGCTCGGCCTGACCGGTCAGTCGCAGTTGCTGGCCCACAGCCCCGAGACGCTGGAGTTCATCAGCCTGCGCAATACCTACCTCGATCCCCTTCATTTATTGCAAGCCGAATTGCTGGCGCGTTCCCGTAGCCAGGAGGCGAGTCTGGACAGTCCTCTGGTACAGGCGCTGCTGGTGTCTGTCGCGGGGATTGCCGCCGGATTGCGCAACACGGGCTGACGAAATTTTTCGCACGCGGGTGATGGCGAAGGCTTTCACCTCGCGGCGCCTGTCAGATCGGAAACGCTGCGCATCGGCGAAGTTGCACCGGGTCTTACCGACGCAGCGATCGTTGCCAAGCTACTGGTTTCTCGCGGGTTGCTGCGACTTTCGGCGTCTTGTGCGGCATGAATCGGCTGTGTATCTTGATCAGCCTTTGGCCGTTGGGTCAGTAAATCTTTTTTAAGTGATTGGCCCCATTTAGGCGAATCCGACGAAATCTCTATAAAAATTGAGGAGCACAACAATGCGCGTGATTCTGCTGGGAGCTCCCGGGGCCGGTAAAGGTACTCAGGCTACGTTCATCACCAAGAAATTCGGCATCCCGCAAATCTCGACCGGGGACATGCTGCGTGCAGCGGTCAAGGCGGGCACCGAACTGGGTCTGAAGGCCAAAAGCGTCATGGACAGCGGCGGTCTGGTTTCCGATGACCTGATCATTGGTCTGATCAAGGATCGTCTGTCTCAGCCCGACTGCGCCAATGGCTGTCTGTTCGACGGTTTTCCACGCACCATCCCTCAGGCCGAAGCCCTGAAGAATGCGGGCCTGGCGATCGATCACGTGGTCGAAATCAAAGTCGACGACGAAGAAATCGTCCAGCGCATTTCCGGCCGTCGTGTGCACGAAGGTTCGGGTCGCGTTTACCACACGACATTCAACCCGCCGAAAGTAGCCGGTGTGGATGATGTCACGGGCGAGCCGCTGGTTCAGCGCAAGGATGACGTCGAAGAAACCGTTCGCCATCGTCTGTCGGTCTATCACGCGCAGACCGAGCCGCTGGTTGAGTTCTACAAGAAGCTGCAAGCCACCGATGGCACGCCGAAGTTCAGCAGTATCGAAGGCGTCGGTTCGGTGGAAGCAATCACCGCCAAGGTGAATGAAGCACTGGGCTGATCCCTCGATCGACGCAGTGAACGACGGCCCGCTTGCGGGCCGTTGTTGTTTATAATGCCGCACCTTTTCCTGAAAACCCTCCTTCGCATAACCGTGGAAACCCCGATGACGACCTTGCTGGCCCTGGACACCGCCACTGAAGCCTGCTCTGTCGCTTTGCTGCACGACGGCAAAGTGCTGAGCCACTACGAGGTGATCCCGCGCCTGCATGCGCAAAAACTGTTGCCGATGATCAAGGAACTGCTGGCGCAGGCCGGTATCGGGTTGTCGGCGCTTGACGCCATTGCATTCGGCCGTGGGCCGGGTGCCTTTACTGGCGTTCGCATCGCCATCGGCGTGGTGCAGGGACTCGCGTTCGGCCTCGACCGTCCGGTCTTGCCGGTCTCCAATCTGGCGGTGCTGGCGCAACGCGCCTACCGCGAACACGGTGCAACGCAGGTGGCGGCGGCCATTGATGCGCGCATGGACGAAGTGTATTGGGGCTGCTATCGCGAATCAGCCGGCGAGATGCGTCTGGCAGGCGAGGAGGCAGTCATGCCGCCCGAGCAGGCGGCGCTGCCGCTCGATGCTTCGGGCCAGTGGTTTGGCGCGGGCACAGGCTGGGGCTACGCATCACGAATTCCCGTGACGTTGTCGGGACAGGACGCCAGCATGCTTCCGCATGCCGAGGATCTGCTGACGCTGGCGGCGTTGGCCTGGCAGCGCGGCGAGGCCATCGTTGCCGACGATGCACAACCTGTTTATCTGCGCGATAAAGTTGCGACCCCGAAGGCGCGCTGAAGCCGCTCGCACTCCAGAAACGGAGGGACCTTCTGCGGCTGGAGGCCAGATCCGTCCAAGCCTCGGATCAAGTGCGGTAACCTGCGTTGTTCAATCGGTAAACACGCAGGATCTGCGACTCAAGTCACAACAGTCACTACCGTTCGGCGACAAAACAGCATTTTCTGCCCGGTGGCTTTAAACGTTTTGTAATAACTGTGGTCTAGTTATCGTTCGCGAGTTTGCTTCAGGGCGCTTCGTGAGATTAAATTGCCACTATATAACGCCGAGTAAGCATGATGCGAATCACCGGTCCTTCACAACGTTCGTACACGATAAAGCGCAAGCCTCGGAAAGGCTCTGCAACGGTCGACAGCACTTTCGAGGAAGTGATAGACGACGTTGAAGTGATCCCGCAATCGGCTCGTCGTCAGACCGGCAATACGGCAAACGTGCCAGCTCGTCAGCAGGACATCATTTTTCCGCGCGCCATGAGCACCCGTGTCGCCCATGCGCTGAGCAGCTACCTGACGACCTCCACCTTCGTCGACTGGGATCTTGAAGTCTCGGGGCTTGACCTTCACGTTTGAACGTCGTCAATCCGCCTTACTACATCGGTTGTCCGTCCTGGAGTGAAAACGCCTGGCGTCAATCCTTGTATCCCGAAGATGCCCGCAGCACTGAATTCCTCCATCTCTATGCGCAGGTCTTCAACGCCGTTGAGGGCAACACCACGTTTTACGCCCGCCCCGCGCCTGCGACCGTCGAGCGCTGGGTGCAAGCGCAACCCGAGCATTTTCGCTTTACCGCTAAATTTCCCCGAGAAATAAGCCACGGCGGCGACCTGCGGGAACACTTGGGCGCTGCCGAAGATTTCCTGCAACTCCTCGCGCCGATGGGGCCCCGTGTCCAGCCGCTATGGCTGCAGCTGCCAGCAACCTTCACGCCCGACCGCCTGGGCGAACTCGCTGCCTTCATCGACGCCTTCCAAGGCAGGCCTCTGGCGGTGGAAGTTCGCCACATGGCGTTCTTCAACAAAGGCGAGGAGGAACGCCTGCTCAATCGGCTGCTTCTGGACGCCGGTGTCGAGCGCATCTGTCTGGACTCGCGGCCGTTGTTCAGCTGCATTTCCAGCGATCCGGCGGTGCTGCTCGCGCAATCGAAAAAGCCAAAAGTCCCGGCACGTCCTGCCGCGTTAACCCTGTTCCCTCAGGTCCGCTTCATCGGTCATCCGCAGCTTGAGGCCAACGATGGCTTCGTTCGGCAATGGGCGCTGAAAGTCGCGGGCTGGATTGAAGAAGGGCGCACGCCGTATGTGTTTCTGCACACGCCCGACAACGTTCGGGCCCCGGAACTGGCCCGGCGTTTCCATCGGCAGCTGACGACATTGCTGCCTGGCCTGCCGGCCCTGCCTGAACTGGATCGTGGTCCTGAGGTGGAGCAACTCGGCCTGCTTTGAGGTCGATACAGTGACGCTTTCCTGACCGGGATATCACACTGCATGCGCGGAACGACCCTGTTGCTGCTCCTCTTGCTGCTCTGCGCAACGCTGCTCGTGTCGGTCTGGCGCGGCTGGCTCCCGCTGCCAGATCGCTGGAACCCCTGGGCGCCGCTGAACGTGCGCGACGAGCCTGACCTGATCACCTCTTTCAAACTCTGGCGCCTGCAAGATGATCCTGCGTTGTGCGAGCAGGCCCTAAAGACCTCGACGCTGCGCTACGCACTTCAGGCTGACAGTGGCGCGCAAGCCAAATGTCCGTTGAGCAATGTTGTGCGAATCCAGGGCGGTGACGTGGCATTGAGCAGCAGCTTTCTGTCCAGCTGTCGTATGGCCCTGGCCTACGCGCTGTTCGATCTCCACACGCTGCAACCTGCCGCTGAAAAAGTGTTCGGGCAACGGGTCAGTCAGGTCGATCATCTGGGCAGCTTCGCCTGCCGCAATGTCTACAACCGCAGCGAGGGCAGGCTCAGTCAGCATGCTTCTGCGAACGCGCTGGACATCGCAGGATTTCGTCTGGCGGACGGGCGACGCATTTCTGTCCTCAGGGACTGGAAAGATGAAGGCGATAACGGGACGTTTCTGAGGCTGATCCGGGATGGCGCCTGTCGGCAGTTCAGTACAGTCTTGGGTCCGGACTATAACGCGGCCCACCGTAATCATTTTCACGTGGACATGGGACGCTGGCGGGTGTGTCGGTGAGTGTCAGATGATGCTGTAACTGCGCTCCTGCGATGAACGGCGGCGCTTCGTCACGCGGCAATGCGCAGGTTCTGCAGAACAATCGGTCGTGCCCAACCGTTGTCGAACGCCAGATGGCGTTGCTGTTCGGTCATTTCTTCGGCGCTGTAGGGCGTGGCAGGCTTGTCGGCCAGGTCCCACTCGAACTCGGCGATCGGCAGGAACAGCGGTCGTGGCTGAGGTCCGGGACCGGGATCGACGCTGTCGTCGTATGGGTTGAGCACGGTCGGGCGCACCCAGTTGCTGTCGATCTCCAGGTTGCGCTGTTGCTCGATCATTTCGCTGGCGCTGAACGGCTCGGCGGGCTTTGCCAGATCCCATTCGAATTCGGCGATGGGCAGAAACAGCGGCTCAGGCGGCGCGATTTCCTTGTCTGCCACCGGGCACTCACGCTGCTCGACAATCTTGCTCAGTGTCCTGGCGCCCGCAATCGGCTCGCCAGTCATGGCATCCGTCGCGACGACCGGGCTGTGCTCGGGCAACGTGCCCGCGTTGTCATCGACCTGCTGCGCCATTGCACGGGCAAACGCATCCTGCCAGAGCTGCGTGACGCCGCTCAGGGTTTCGGTATTGCGTACGCTGTAGTCGCCTGCGTACGTCAAATAGCCTATCGAGGATGTTTGCTGAATGTCTGACATAAGCGCTCAGTACATGCCGTGGGTCTGGCAAAATGCCGGATACTTTCGTTATCGGCAGAGGTTGCCGATCATTTAGAAAATTTGAGCGTGTGAACAAAATGACTGAGCAGCAAGCGGGCAGCCGCATCCGGGTGGAATCCCTGACCGTCGAGGGGCAGCAGCAAGCTGCGCAGTGGGCCGAACGCCTGGGTCTGCCGATGGAGGATGCCGAAGCCGATTTCGCCCTGCAAGTCAGTGACGACGGGCTGCAATTGCAGCAACTGGGCGACGATGTTCCGGGCCCGGTGCGAGTGGATTTCATCGAAGGCAAGGCGGCTCATCGAAGGCTGTTCGGGGGCGGCAGCGGGCAGATGATTGCCAAGGCGGTCGGGATTCAACCGGGCGTGCGGCCAACGGTGCTGGATGCGACGGCTGGCCTGGGCAAAGACGCATTCGTGCTGGCGAGCCTTGGCTGCGAGATGAGCCTGATCGAACGCCAGCCCATCATCGCCGCGTTGCTGGAAGACGGTCTGGCGCGCGGAGCCCAAGACCTTGAAGTGGGCAGCATCATCGGCCAGATGCGCCTGCTGACCGGCAATTCCATCGAGCTGATGCGCAACTGGCAGGGCGAGCCGCCGCAGGTGATTTATGTCGATCCGATGTTTCCCCACCGTGAAAAAACCGCGCTGGTGAAGAAGGAAATGCGGCTGTTCCGGCCACTGGTGGGCGATGACATGGACGCGCCGGCCCTGCTGGAGGCGGCCTTGGCGCTGGCCACTCACCGGGTGGTGGTCAAGCGCCCGCGCAAGGCGCCCTGCATCAAGGGCGCCAAGCCGAGCTATGCGCTGGACGGCAAATCCAGCCGGTATGACATCTATCCGAAGAAGGCTCTGAAGGCCTGATTGGCCCATCCTCTCTGTGAGAGCGCGCGCTTGCCCGCGATTGCGTTATGTCTGAGCATGGGAGCTGACTGACACGCGGCCTGGCGGGCAAGCGCGCCTGCAACGGCCGGTGTCTATTCGGCGCGATAGGCCTTCACAAACAACGCCACGACTTCCCGCACGTGTTGCTCACCTGTCTGCTCATCCGGGATGCCGCCATTACCGATGAGCAGGCGGAAATTGCACACGCCTTTGATCAGGCTCAGGAAATGCCCGGCGGCCCTTGCCGGTGAGTCGAAGTGCAAGCCGTCGGTGTCGTTCACCCGCGTCAGAAAGCGCTCCATCTCGTGAAGGATGCGTTGCGGACCGGCCTCGAAAAACACCTGTGAGAGCGTCGTGTCCTGTGTGCCCAACGCGATCATCAGCCGATGCAGTTCGATGGATTCGGGACTGTTGATCAGCGTCTGAAACCCTCGCGCAATACCCAGCAACACTTTTTCCGCCGGTTCATGAGACCCGACTTCCACGAACAGCTCTGGCAATTGCTCTTCGCAGCGGGCCACCACGGCGGCTGAGAACAGCGTCTCCTTGTCGTTGAAATGGCTGTAGACCGTGAGCTTGGAAACCCCGGCTTCTGCGGCGACCGCATCCATGCTGGTGCTTGCGTATCCATTGCGGACGAACAGGTTTTTCGCGGCTTCCAGAATCGCCTGGCGCTTGGCCAGGTCCTTGGGGCGGCCTGGGCCTGCTGAGGCTGTCGGGTCGGTCATTCGTTCTTCGGGCATATTCTTCGTATTAGTAGACTGTTCAGTTTGGTAATTTTAAATATACTCGCCAGTACAATTATTCCAAGCTCTCCTGCCAAGGTGCCTCTCCATGATTCGCGATGCCTTGTTCCTGGTCGTGTCACTCAGCCTGGTGTCAGTGCTGGCTGGATGCGGTCAGGACGTGTCAGCCCCGGCCACGGTGCGTCCGGCCATGGTAGTGCAACCGCTGCCGTCGTCCCAATCCATGGACAGTTACCCTGGTGAAGTGCGCGCCCGGTTCGAGCCTGAACTGGCTTTTCGCATTCCCGGCAAAGTCAGCAAGCGCCTGGTCGAGGAGGGCGAGCGCGTCAAGGCTGATCAGCCACTGGCCGAACTCGACGCCCAGGACGTGCGCTTGCAACTTGATGCCATTCGCGCGCAAGTCGCAGCGGCCGAAGCCAATCTGCAAATGGTCCGGTCCGAACGTGACCGTTACAAGACGCTGATGGACCGGCAGATGGTCAGCAAGTCGCAATACGACAACGCCGAAAATCTTTATCGCGCAGGCGATGCACGTCTCAGGCAGCTCAAAGCCGAACTCAACGTCGCCGACAATCAGACCCGCTACGCAGTGCTTCGTGCCTCACAGGACGGCGTTATCGCCAAGCGTCTGGTGGAAGTCGGTCAGGTGGTAGCCGCCGGGCAGACCGTATTCACCCTGGCCGCCAACGGTGAGCGCGAGGTGTCGATCAGTCTGCCGGAGCAGAATTACGGTCGTTTCAAGATCGGCGATCCGGTTTCGGTGGAGTTGTGGACTCAGAAGGAGCAACGCTTCGCCGGCCGCATTCGCGAGCTTTCCCCAGCCGCCGATCCCCGGTCTCGCACGTTCGCCGCGAGGATCGCCTTTGCGGGCGGAAAAGTCCCGGCTGAACTGGGGCAGAGCGCGCGGGTGTTCATTCTGTCCGAACGCAGCGTGCCCTTGTCGGTGCCGCTCTCGGCATTGACCGCAGAAAACGGCGTTACCTACGTCTTGCGCCTGCAAAGCGATAACACCCTCAAGCGTGTGCCTGTGCAGACTGGCCCCTATGGGCAGGAGTCCGTGCCGGTGTTGAGTGGGTTGCAGGCCAGCGACTGGGTCGTGGCCGCTGGCGTGCATGTACTGCACGACGGCGAGCAAGTCCGTCCGGTCGATCGCGGCAATCGCCCGGTGAAGCTGGCCGGCAAACTGGCGGGCGAGGAGTAGCACGGATGCGTTTCAACCTTTCCGAGTGGGCGCTGCGCAATCGGCAGATGGTCCTGTATCTCATGATTCTGCTGGCGGTGGTGGGGGCGTTGTCCTACACCAAGCTGGGTCAGAGCGAAGATCCGCCTTTCACCTTCAAAGCCATGGTCATTCGTACTCTCTGGCCGGGCGCGAGCGCTGAGGAAGTGTCGCGTCAGGTCACGGATCGTATCGAAAAGAAGCTGATGGAAACCGGTGATTACGAACGCATCGTCTCGTTCTCTCGCCCTGGTGAGTCGCAGGTGACGTTCATGGCTCGCGACTCGCTGGTGTCCGCCAGGTTGCCGGAACTCTGGTATCAGATCCGAAAGAAAATCGGCGACATACGTCAGACGCTTCCTGCCGGCGTGCAGGGCCCTTTCTTCAACGACGAATTCGGCACCACCTTCGGCAACATCTACGCACTGACCGGCGACGGTTTCGACTACGCCGTGCTCAAGGATTATGCCGATCGCATCCAGATCCAGCTGCAGCGGGTCAAGGACGTGGGCAAGGTCGAATTGCTCGGCTTGCAGGACGAGAAGATCTGGATCGAGCTTTCCAACGTCAAGCTCGCGACGCTTGGCCTGCCGTTGCAGGCGGTGCAACAGGCGCTTGAAGCGCAGAACGCAGTCGTCGCCACGAGCTTCTTCGAGACGCCGGCCGAGCGGGTTCAACTGCGCGTGACCGGCCGTTTTCAGACCGTGGACGAGATTCGTGACTTCCCGATCCGAGTGGGCGATCGCACCCTGCGCATCAGCGATCTGGCCGATGTTCATCGTGGTTTCAACGATCCTCCCGCACCGCGCATGCGCTTCATGGGCGAAGACGCCATTGGCCTTGCCGTTGCCATGAAGGATGGCGGCGACATTCTGGTGCTGGGGCGCGCACTGGAAGGCGAGTTCGCCCGATTGCAGCAGAACCTGCCCGCCGGCATGCAGCTGCGCAAGGTGTCGGACCAGCCCGCCGCCGTCAAAACCAGTGTCGGAGAGTTCGTGCAGGTGCTGGCCGAAGCGCTGGGCATCGTGCTGCTGGTGAGCTTTTTCTCCTTGGGCGTGCGCACCGGAATGGTCGTCGCGCTGGCCATCCCGGTGGTGCTGGCGATGACCTTTGCCACCATGTATTACCTGGGCATCGGCCTGCACAAGATTTCCCTCGGCGCGCTGGTGCTGGCGCTGGGGTTGCTGGTAGACGATGCGATCATCGCCGTTGAGATGATGGCGATCAAAATGGAGCAGGGCTACGACCGGATCAAGGCCGCCAGTTTCGCCTGGACCAGCACTGCGTTTCCGATGCTGACGGGCACGTTGATCACCGCAGCGGGTTTTTTGCCGATTGCCACGGCGCAGTCCAGTACCGGCGAATACACCCGCTCGATCTTTCAGGTGGTCACCATCGCGCTGCTGGCTTCCTGGGTGGCGGCGGTGGTCTTCGTCCCGTATCTGGGTGAGCGGCTGCTGCCGGATCTGGCCAGGCTGCACGCCGCCAGACATGGCACGGGACCGGGCATGCCTGATCCTTATGCGACACCGTTTTATCAGCGAGTACGCTCGCTGGTGGGCTGGTGCGTGCGGCGACGCAAGACAGTCATTGTGCTGACCATCGCGCTGTTCGCGCTGTCGATCTTCATGTTCCGTTTCGTGCCGCAGCAGTTCTTTCCTGCTTCTGGCCGACTGGAGCTGATGGTTGACCTGAAGTTGGCCGAGGGCGCGTCGCTGAGCAACACCACCGAGCAGGTGAAGCGTCTTGAGGCGATGATCAAGGCACATGCAGGCGTCGATAATTACGTGGCCTATGTCGGTACCGGCTCGCCGCGCTTCTATCTGCCGCTGGACCAGCAACTGCCTGCCGCCAGCTTCGCCCAGTTCGTTGTGCTGGCGAAAACCATCGAGGACCGCGAAGCCCTGCGCACTTGGCTGATCCAGACCCTGGACGAGCAGTTTCCGATGCTTCGGCCCCGCGTGACGCGGCTGGAAAACGGCCCTCCGGTCGGCTATCCGGTGCAGTTCCGAATCACCGGCGAGCACATCGATGAAGTGCGCGCGCTGGCCCGCAAGGTCGCCCTCAAGGTTCGGGAAAACCCTCACGTGGTCAACGTCCATCTGGACTGGGAGGAGCCGAGCAAGGTCGTCTACCTCAACGTCGATCAGGATCGTGCCAGGGCGCTTGGCGTCACCACCGCCGACCTGTCGCGCTTCCTGCAAAGTCAGCTGACGGGCTCGGCGGTCAGCCAGTATCGAGAGGACGACGAACTGATCGAGATCCTGCTGCGCGGCACCGAGCAGGAACGCCACGAACTCGGCGGTCTGTCGAGTCTTTCAGTGCCCACCGCCAACGGCAGCAGTGTCGCGCTGTCGCAGGTCGCGACACTGGAATACGGCTTCGAAGAGGGCATCATCTGGCACCGCAACCGGCTGCCGAACGTGACGATCCGGGCGGATATCTATGGCAAGGAGCAACCTGCCACGCTGGTCAATCAGATACTGCCGACGCTTGAGGCGGTGCGCGCTCAATTGGCCGATGGCTACCTGCTGGAAGTGGGCGGCACGGTGGAGGACTCGACCCGTGGGCAGAATTCGGTGAACGCCGGTGTGCCGCTGTTCATCGTTGTGGTGCTGACCCTGCTGATGATCCAGCTGCGCAGTTTCTCACGGACGTTCATGGTCTTTCTCACAGCGCCGCTGGGCCTGATCGGAGTGACGCTGTTCCTGCTGATCTTCCGCCAGCCCTTCGGGTTCGTCGCCATGCTGGGGACCATCGCACTGTCCGGCATGATCATGCGCAACTCGGTCATTCTGGTCGACCAGATCGAGCAGGACGTCGCGGCCGGTCTGCAGCGCTGGCAGGCAATCATCGAAGCCACCGTCCGGCGCTTCCGTCCGATCGTGCTGACGGCGCTCGCTGCGGTGCTGGCCATGATTCCGCTGTCACGCAGCGTGTTCTTCGGGCCCATGGCCGTGGCGATCATGGGCGGCCTGATCGTGGCGACCGCGCTGACGCTGCTGTTCCTGCCTGCGCTGTACGCTGCGTGGTTCAGGGTCAGGAGAGAGGAGGGAGAATCATCGTGAGCGCGGAGAGGCTCAGGCTTCCTTCTGAGGAGTAAAGGCGCGCTTGCCGCCATTGCGGTGTGCTGTGCGATGACTGGCATCGACATCACTTTCAGCGAACAAGCGCTTCTGCAGGTGGGGGCGGTCGAACGCGCCGACCGCACCTGGCCCCGCATTACAAAGCGCCGAACACCTTTTTCGCCAGGCCTGTCGCTGCCGCGGCCGGATTGGCGCGAATACCTTCTTCCTGCTTGGCGATCATCTCGAACAGGCCATCCAGCGCCTTTTCGGTGACATAGCCTTCGATGTTCGAGTTCTTCGCGTCCAGCACGCCGAGGGTCGCTGCCTGACCGGCGAACGAGTTGTACTGCTGCGCCAGGCCGACCTTGTCCGTGGCCTGTTTGACGATCGGCAGGAACTTGGCGCGGATCTGCTCGCGGCTGGATTTGTTCAGGTACTGGGTGGCCGAGTCCTTGCCGCCGCTCAGAATGCCTTTGGCGTCGGACACGCTCATCTTTTTCACGGCATCGACCAGCAGCGCCTGAGCCTGCGGCACGGCGGCCTCGGCGGCTTGGTTCATGCTGGTTTCCAGCTGGTCGACCTGCGCGCCCATACCGAACTGCTTCATCTTCTTGGCGACCTTGCCCAGATTGCCCGGCAGCTCGATGCGCACCTCCTTGTTGTTGCTGAAGCCGCCCGGCACGCCCAGCTGTTTCACTGCGATTTGCGCACCTTGAGTCAAGGCGTCTTTCAGGCCACCGGTTGCGTCCGATTGCGACAAATCACCCAGCGACAGCGCGAAGGCGCTGGCTGACAGCAACAGTCCGGCGCACAGGCCAGTGAACGAGAGAGAGCGAAGCAGCATGGGGCGTGTCCTTTTCAAATGTTGGGTAAATCGGGATCGACTAGTGCGCCGGATTCACACGAATCTTCACCGGCGGCTTTTCTTCCAGGGTCAGGTCCACAGTGTAGCGTTCGGTGCTGACCAGCAGCGGCTGACCATCGACTTCAATGCGTGCACTGACGGCATAGGTGTGACCCGGCTGAACCAGTTTCTGATCGTAGGTCAGGTGGAAGGGCAGCGGCACCTGGCCTTTGATCGGCCCGCTCTGGCTGGCGAGCGTCTGGGCCGGTGCATCGGCGCGGGACACATCCTGCAAGGTGACTTTCAGCGTTGCGGTAGGCGGCAGCGCCATGCGTTGCAGGTAAAACACCTCGCCGTCGACAGAGCCGGGCAGGTTGTCCGGGGCGTTGGCGCAGGCTGCCAGTACGGTAGCCATGAGGGTCAGCAGTACGTGTTTCATGGGATGCAACTCCTTATCGCGCAGCGTCGGATCGGGCCGCCGCCACGCGGGCATTGAACAGGGTCTAGGCGCTCGGGCCTGTTTCTACGACCTCGTCATTGCGATGCAGTGCCACTTGACGAATCGACAAACGGATTTCAGCTGGCAATACCCGTTTGGCTGCACCTTCAGCCAGTTCGCCGAGCAGTTCGTGATAGCCCAGTTTGCCGGCCTCGTCCTTGCGCAGGACGTCCTGATCCAGCAGCGTTTGAATGAAGTGGCGAAACAGGCTCTTGTCGAAGAATTCCGGGGCATTCAGGCCATGCAGGATCGACAGGCGCTGGGCCATGATCGTGCACAGGTCTTCGAGTTCTTCGGCGGTCAGGGTGTGTTGGCCACTGTTGAGCAGCAGCGAAATCGCCATATAGAAACGCTGCAGGGTCTGCGCGATGGCGCGCGACAGCAGGGTCAGCAGCACGAAATGGCGCGAACTCGGTGCCGGCCGCAGGTACACGTCCTTCTCGAAGCGCAGCAGCCCTTGCTCGACGAAAGCCGCCAGCCATTGGTCGATCACGGCGTCCAGATCGTCGAGCGACCAGCGAATGAACAACTCCGATTGCAGATACGGGTACAACGCACGGGCGAAGCGCAGGATCTGCTCGCGGCTCATCCGTGACGAGCTCTGGAAGAAGCTGGCCAGCAGCGAAGGCAGCGCAAAGATGTGCAGGACGTTATTGCGGTAGTACGTCATCAGGACCGCATTCTGCTCATCCAGATACAGAATCTTGCCCAGCGCGTCCTTTTGCTCGGACAACAGGTCCATGCCTTTGACGTGCTCGATCAGCGCCCGACCGTCGCCCTCGGGCAAGGTGGTATGCGGCGAGTAAGGCACCTGGCGCAGCAGCGTCAGATACAGGTCCAGCACGCGGGCCAGCGCCTGATCGTCCAGCGCGTGCTTGTGGGTGGACAGCAACGCCAGTGCCACCAGATTGACCGGGTTGACCGCTGCTGCTTCATTCAGATGCTGCGCGACGCGCTCCCCGAGACGGTGGGTGGTCTCGTTCAGCCACGCGGGTTTGAACAGCGGCCCCAGATTCTGACTGCGCCAGTCCGGCTGCTCATGATCGAGAAACTCGGTCAGCCGGATCGGCTCGCCGAAGTTCACCGACACCTGGCCAAAACGCTGTTTGAGCGCACCAATGACCTTGAAGATGTCGAAAATCGACTCTTTTTTCTTCGCAGCGCCACGCAGTTCGCCGAGGTAGGTACGCCCTTCGAGCACGCGCTCGTAACCGATGTAGACCGGCACAAAGACGATTGGCATCCGCGAATTGCGCAGAAAGCTGCGCAGCGTGATGGCCAGCATGCCGGTCTTCGGTTGCAGCATTCGCCCGGTGCGCGAGCGTCCGCCTTCGACGAAGTACTCCACCGGAAAACCCTTGGTGAACAGGGTGTGCAGGTACTCGTTGAACACCGCGGTGTACAACGGATTGCCCTTGAACGTACGACGCATGAAAAACGCGCCGCCACGACGCAGCAGGCTGCCGATCACCGGCATGTTGAGGTTGATGCCGGCGGCGATGTGCGGGGGCGTCAGGCCGTTGCGAAACAGCAGATACGACAGCAACAGATAGTCGATATGGCTGCGGTGACACGGTACATAAATGATCTCGTTGCCCTGGGCGACGTTCTGCACGCCCTCCAGATGACTGACCTTGATGCCGTCGTAGATCTTGTTCCAGAACCAGCTGAGCACCACTTCCAGGAAACGGATGGCGGTGTAGGTGTAGTCCGAGGCGATTTCGTTGCCGTAGTGCAGCGCCTTTTCGCGGGCCTTGGCCTCAGGGATTTTCTCCCGCGCCGCCTCATCGAGAATGGCCTGCCTGACCAGCGGGTCCGCCACCAGCCCTTTGACCAGATTGCGCCGATGGGACAGGTCCGGGCCGATGACGGCGGTTTTCAGATTCCGGAAATGCACCCGCAGCAGACGCTGTGCCATGCGCACAGTGCGCTCGTAACCTTTGTTTTCGTCGACCAGCTCGCGCAGGTGAATGGGCGCGGAGAACTGCACGCGGGTCTTGCGCCCCAGAATCAGAATGGTGATGAACTTGCGCAGGCGCCCGGTCACCGCCCAACTGTCGGCGAACAGCAGTTTCCACGGGCTGTCTTCCTTGTCCGGAGACTGCCCCCAGAACACGCTCACCGGAATGATCTGCGCGTCTTCGGCGGCATTCTGGCTGACCGCACCGACCAGCCGTTCAAGCGTCGGCGGTGCGCCGCGTTTGTCCTGGCGCCCGAGCCAGTCAGGCTCCGGGGTCAGGTAAAAGAACGCCGCAGGTTCCGAGAGATTGCCCACCACCACCGACAGCACCGGCCGCGGCAGACCGGCTTTGCGGCATTCGCGATCGAGGACCGCCAGATCGCTCAGCGACGGGCTTTGCAGCGCGTAAAACACCGGGCGGCTGCGATCCAGATTGAGGGTGAACGACGACTGATTGATTGTCTCCGACCGTACCCACAGGTACAGCAGGCGGCGCAGGGTGCCAAACACAAGGCGACGAAACGGGGAGCGGGTCATACGAATTCTGCTGTAAGGGGCCGGGCCCACGAGGCGGCCAGTTTGCCGCATATGGCGGGGATGGGCAAAGTTGGGCACAAGGTGGGATTGCAGGGCCTGCTGTGGGAATGAGCTCGCTCACCAGGACGCGGTTACATCCGCCACCAGGTCGGCGGTTGGAAAGCGACTGCATCTGCACCACATGCACCGACCCATTCCCGGCTAAAGCCGGTCCTACAGACGCTGCAGACATTTCGTGGGACCGGGTCTAGCCGGTCTCACGGACGCTACGAGCTTTCCGTAGGACCGGCTTTAGCCGGGAAAGCGTCGGGTGTTACGTCGCTGATCGAAGGGGCGTTAAAGACATTTGGCTCACTGCCACAGGTCATAGGCACCCTCATATGAAGAGGGTGCGCTGCGAGGGTTGCCAAGGTCTACGACGTGCGCCAGGTAATCTCTTCTTCGCCGTCGACACTGATGCGAATCCAGCGGTCGGCGTCCTCTTCGTTTTCTTCCTCGACCCATGTTCCTGGCGCGCAGCGAACTTCGACGTTCAGCGCGGCGAAGGCGGCGCGGGCGCAGGCAATGTCGTCTTCCCACGGCGTCCTGTCGCTGTCCAGGCACAAGCTGTTCCACTTGCCCACAGCCTTGGGAATCCAGGTCACGGGAATGTCGCCCGCCTTGCACTTCCAGGTCTGGCCCTTCTGGACCCATTCGCTGCACGGGCCGATGTCAGCAGTCAGCCAGGTGGTGATGGCTTTGTGATCGACGTCGGCATCTTTCAGGTAGATTTCAATATCGGGTTGGCGCATGGATGCCTCGTGAGTGTTCTGGAAAATCCATTCGCGGATTCAGTCTGTGTACGTTGCAGGCGGATCATTGCAGCACGAAATAATCGTAGCGCATCGACACCGTGACCTCGAAGGGCGCGGCCTGCTCGATCACGTTCGCCCGGCGTTCGGCACTCGCGCGCCAGCCATGCGGCGTCATGGCCAGCAAGTTGGCGCGAGACTGGCCGTCAGGGAGTGTCAGTGTGAAACGCAGGGTTTCGCTGTGCTGCAGGCTCATGCCGTCGGGCACCAGCGCCAGGTGTTTGTCATCGGCGTAGTCACGGACTTCGTCGTACAGGCGTTGGCGCAATTCCATCAAGTGTTCGTTGGTCGGCCCTACACGCATGAGCCCGCCGCCAGGGGAAAGCAGGCGCCTGGCTTCGGCCCAGTCCAGTGGGCTGAACACACTGGCGATGAATTGAATGCTGGCGTCCGGCAGCGGTACGCGGGCCATACTGGCGATCAACCACGTCAGCCGGGGATCGCGCTTGCACGCTCGCTTGACTGCCTCGCGCGAAATATCCAGCGCGTAGCCATCGCCTTGCGGAAGTGCTTCGGCGATTTGCGCGGTGTAGTACCCCTCGCCACAGCCGATGTCCAGCCAATGCGCCGGGGCGCGTTCGGCAGCCAGTTCGGCAAGACGCTTTGCGACCGGCGCGTAGTGACCGGCGTTGAGGAAGTCGCGGCGCGCTTCGACCATCGCCTGGTTGTCGCCAGGGTCGCGGCTGTTCTTGTGCTGCACCGGCAGCAGGTTCAGGTAACCCTGGCGCGCGCGATCGAAGCGATGTCCCACAGGGCACACGACGCCGTTATCCGCTGAGTCCAGCGGTGCGGAGCAAATCGGACAAGTCAGCATCAGGCGAGCAACTTGACCAGCGTCTGATAGTAGATCTCGGTCAGTACATCGAGATCGCTCGCCAGGATGCGCTCGTTCACCTGATGAATCGTCGCGTTCACCGGGCCCAGCTCGACCACCTGGGTGCCCAGAGTGGCGATGAATCGACCATCGGACGTGCCGCCGCTGGTGGACGCCTTGGTCTCGCGACCGGTGACGCTCTTGATGCTCGCCGACACCGCATCGAGCAGCGCGCCCGGTTCGGTGAGGAAGGGCAGGCCCGAAAGCGCCCAGTCCACGTGCCATTCCAGGCCGTGCTTGTCGAGAATGTCTGCGACACGTTTCTGCAGGCCTTCGACGGTGGATTCGGTGGAGAAACGGAAGTTGAAGACGGCCGTGAGATCGCCCGGAATCACGTTGGTCGCGCCCGTGCCGGAATTGAGATTGGAGATCTGGAAACTGGTCGGCGGGAAGAACGCATTGCCCGCGTCCCAGTGTTCGGCCGCCAGCTCAGCGAGCGCCGGAGCGGCCTGATGAATGGGATTCCTGGCCAGGTGCGGATAAGCCACATGACCCTGCACGCCTCTGACCGTCAGGGTGGCGCCGAGGGACCCGCGACGACCGTTTTTCACCACATCGCCCACGAGTGTGGTGCTCGACGGTTCGCCGACGATGCACCAGTCCATACGCTCCTTGCGCGCCGCCAGTCGTTCGACGACAGCCTTGGTGCCGTGATGCGCAGGGCCTTCTTCGTCGCTGGTGATCAGGTAGGCGATCTTGCCTTTGTGGTTTGGGTACTCGGCGACGAAACGCTCGGTGGCGACGATCATCGACGCCAGGCTGCCTTTCATGTCCGCTGCGCCACGGCCGCAGAGCATGCCGTCTTCATCGATGAGTGCGTTGAACGGATCGTTCTGCCAGGCCGTCACGGGGCCGGTCGGGACCACGTCGGTGTGACCGGCGAAGCACAAGACCGGACCCTCTTCGGTGCCGTGGGTGGCCCAGAAATTGTCGACGTCCTCGATGCGCATCGGCTCCAGCGTGAAACCGGCATCGCCCAGGCGTTTCATCATCACGGCCTGGCAGTCGGCGTCCAGTGGCGTGACCGATGGGCGACGAATCAGGTCGCAGGCGAGTTGCAGAGTAGGCGAGAGGTCGGCTGGGGCTGTCATGAAAAATCCGAGATATTGAGTGAAGGCAAGGCATAAACCGGCGAATAGCTTAAAGCAAAACGGCGACCCGAAGGTCGCCGTTTAGTACAGCGCCTCATTGTTTCAGGGGGTAGCGGATTCCTCTGCGAATTTCGGTTTCGGCAGTGAAGACAGAAACGCCATGATCAGCGCCGCCAGATACGGCAGCGATTGCACCAGCAGCATGATGACCCAGAAGCGCATGTCGTTGCTCGGCAGGCCTTGCACCAGACAGATGCCCAACGCAGCGCCCCACAGCATCAGCATGATGAACAGCTCTTCGCGAGCCTCGGAAATCGCCACCAGCAAGCCATGGCTTTCGGCGTTTTTCGGCGTCCGGAAGAACGGAATGCTGGTGGTGAAGAAGCCATGCAGCACCGCTTTGGCGATGGTGTGCGACAGCGCCAGTCCTGCGAGGGCGGCGTAGAACGCGTCCTTCAGGTTCACGCCCACCGCGCGTCGGTACAGGAAGATGATCTTGCCGACCTTGAAGAAGAACAGCGCCAGCGGCGGGATCGCGAAAATCAGCAGCGGCGGGTCGACTCGATTGGGCACGATGATCATTGCCGAGGACCACAGCAATGCACCGACGGTAAAGAAGATGTTCATGCCGTCCGCCACCCAGGGCAGCCAGCCTGCAAGGAAGTGGTAGCGCTGGCCGCGGGTCAGTTCGCTGCCCTTGCCGCGCAGCAGGCTGGCGGCGTGACGCTTGATGATCTGAATCGCGCCATACGCCCAGCGGAAACGCTGTTTTTTGAAGTCGATGAAGGTGTCGGGCATCAGGCCCTTGCCGAAGCTATTGTGCGCGTAAGCTGCCGAATAGCCTCTTTCGAACACGCGCAGACCCAGTTCGGCGTCCTCGCAGATGCACCAGTCTGCCCAGCCAAGCTCCTCAAGCACCGAGCGACGAGTCATGGTCATGGTGCCATGCTGAATGATCGCGTCGCGGTCGTTGCGGGTGACCATGCCGATGTGGAAGAACCCTTTGTATTCCGAGTAGCAGAGCTTTTTGAACGCGCTTTCGTGTTGATCGCGATAATCCTGCGGCGACTGCACCACCGCGATTTTCGGATCGGCAAAGTGCGGCACCATGTGCTTGAGCCAGTTGCGGTCCACGCAGTAATCCGAATCGATCACCGCAATCACCTCGGCATCGGGCGCGGTGTGGGGAATCAGGTAGTTCAGCGCACCCCCTTTGAAGCCCGCCAATGGCGCCACGTGGAAAAATTTGAAGCGCTCGCCGAGCATTTCACAATGCGCTTTGACGGGCTCCCAGACGGCCGGGTCCTTGGTGTTGTTATCGATCAGCAATACCTCGAAATCCGGGTAGTCAAGCGCGGCCAGGGCGTTGAGCGTCTGCTTCACCATCTCTGGAGGCTCGTTGTAACAAGGAACGTGCACCGAGACCTTGGGCCTGTAGGCGGTATCCGCTTCAACAGGCAGGAATTCGCGCCGACGCTTGTGCGTCCAGACCGCTTCGGCCAGTTCATGGGCCTCCGTGAGCAGTACGATGAATACACCAAATGCCCCCAGCGCCAGTAAAAATCCTACGAGCAGGCTGAACCAGGTGCTGTATTGCTGGCTGTAGTCATAGCCGATCCATACCAGCACCGATCCGCACAGAAACGCGATGAAGGTCAGGAAGGTCCGGCCGCGTTGGCGCAGCGCCGAGCCGTCGATCAACAGCAGCGCCAGCGCGAGCATGGCCAGCACCGCCGAGCCGATGGCCAGCACGCGCCACTGAGGAATCGCAACCACAGGGCCTTCAAAGTTGAATTTCTGTTGCCGGGCGGCGTTATATACGCCCCAATACGCGCCGACCGAACCTTCGTCGCTGGCTTTCCACGGCTGATCGAAGGCCTCGATCACGAAGTAGTTAAAACCCTGACGGTTGAGTTTGTTAACCAGCGTGCGCAGATAAATCGCCTGATCCGCCTGAGTGGCATCGGCCCCGCCGCGCATGTGCCCATTGCTCGGCCAGCCGACTTCGGACAGCAGCAGCGGCTTCTTGGGGAACATGTGCCTGAGCTCGCGTGCCCGGTCAAAAACGAACTGTCCGGCCTTGTCCATGGGGATGTATTCCCAGTACGGCAGGATGTGCGCGGCGATCAGGTCCACATGTTTTGCGAGTTCGGGATACTTCTCCCAGATGTGCCACTGCTCTGAGGTGGTAACCGGCACCTTCACCGCTGCGCGGACGCGGTCGAGGAGGGCGATCAGGTCCTTGGGCTTGATTTCCTCGCGATACAGCGCCTCGTTACCGACCACCACGCGCACCACGCTGCGGGTCGTGTTGGCGAGCGCGATAGCGGTCTTGATTTCACGCTCGTTACGTTCAAGGTCCGGGCTGATCCAGATGCCGAGCGTCACGCGCAGGCCGAACTCTTCGGCCAGTCGAGGGATGTCCTGCAGGCTGCCATCCACGGAGTAGATGCGGATGTTGTCAGTCTGTTTGCTCATCAGCTCCAGGTCTTGGCGCATTTCGTCGTCAGACGGATACACGCCCTTCTGTGGGTTTTGTCCCAGCCTGAATGGTGAATAAGAGAACCCAGAGATTTGTTCAGGCCAGTCAGGGGCAGAGACAGGACGATTGATCAATGCCCAGAAACCGGTAAAGAGCGCGGCGATCGCCACGATGACCACCAGATTGAGACCAAATTTACGCGATGACATAGGGACTTCAGGTTCCAAACGGGGAACGGAAAAACTGACGGACGCCAGACAGCTTGTCCTTGGGCAGCTGACAAAAGTTGAAGTTCTGTTCTGAAGAAAATGTAGTCCGTTTCTGCAGAGAGTTGTTTTGCAGAAGCAGCGCGCTTGCCCGCGATTGCAATCTGCCTATGCCTGCTGTTCCAAATGACACCCATCGCGGGCAAGCGCGCTCCGACAAGAGTAGGGGCAGCATCCGATGGTTTTCAGACCAAACACCCTCACCAAACAGCTGTCCCAGATTCAGGCAAGGCCTATAATGCGCGCCGGTTTTTTGGGGTATTGATCATGAGCACAGAAGATCCGCGGTTCGCTGGCATCGCCCGCCTGTATGGCATCGACGGGCTGGAGCGCTTGCGCGCTGCCCATGTGGCGGTCGTCGGCATCGGCGGCGTCGGTTCGTGGGCGGCCGAAGCCATGGCCCGCTGTGGCGTCGGGGAGATATCTCTGTTCGACATGGACGACGTTTGCGTCAGCAACAGCAACCGGCAGTTGCACGCATTGAGCAGCACCGTCGGCCGGCCCAAGGTCGAGGTCATGGCCGATCGCCTGCGTGAGATCAACCCGGACTGCGTCGTGCACGCCGTTGCCGACTTCGTCACCCGTGAAACCATGGCCGAATACATCACGCCGAACATCGATTGCGTCCTGGACTGCATCGACAGCGTGAACGCCAAGGCCGCTCTGATTGCCTGGTGCAAGCGTCGCAAGATCCAGATCATCACCACGGGCGGCGCGGGCGGACAGATTGACCCGACACTGATTCAGGTCTGCGATCTGAACCGCACGTTTAACGACCCGCTTGCTTCCAAAGTGCGGTCGACATTGCGTCGCGATTACGGGTTCTCACGCACCGTGACCCGTCATTACAGCGTGCCATGCGTGTTTTCCACCGAGCAGCTTCGTTATCCCAAACCGGATGGCAGCATCTGCTTGCAGAAAAGCTTTGTCGGTGACGGCGTCAAGCTCGATTGCGCCGGTGGTTTTGGCGCCGTGATGATGGTCACCGCGACGTTCGGCATGGTGGCCGCCACCAAAGCGGTGGAAAAGATCGTGGCAGGCGTGCGGCGTCCGGCGGATCGGGTCAAGGCGAAAGAAGCCGCCGGGTCTTGAATGTCTGGCCTTGATCTCTGTGGGAGCAAACGCGCTTGCGAAGACGGAGGTCCGGACGCTGAATCTACAGCGGGTGTACTGCCTTTTCGCGGGCACGCTCGCTCCCGCAATGAGCAGACATGGCGCAGACACGGCGCGGGTGGCGCGATTCAACCCGCCAACTGCCGCATCTTCTGCAATACCGCATTCAAACCGTTGCTGCGTGACGGCGACAACTGGCGACTGAGCCCCAGCTGGTTGAACCAGTCCGCAAGATCGACCCGTTGCAGATCCTGCGCTGACAAGCCATTGACCCGGACGAGCAGCAGGGCGACCAAGCCACGAATCAGGCGAGCGTCGCTGGCCGCGCGAAACTGCCAACGACCGTCAATCACCTCGCCGAACAGCCAGACCTTGCTCTCGCAACCGTCCACCAGATGCTCGTCGGACTTTTCCTGGTCGGCAACAGGCGGCAGGCGATCTCCCCATTGCATCAGAAGACGTGCGCGTTGTTCCCAGCTCATCGAGGCGCCAAAGGTTTCCAGCGCGGTCTGCGCCAGTGGCGGAAGGTTCATCGCAGCAACTCCAGTGCCTGATCCAGTGCGTTGAAGAAGTGCTCCAGATCCTCCGAGTCGTTGTACAGACCCAGTGACACCCGGATTGCGCCGGCGAGCCCCATACTGCTGATCAACGGAATTGCGCAGTGATGGCCGGCGCGCACCGCGATGCCCTGCTCAGTCAGCAAGTGGGCGAGATCGGCATTGTGAACGCCCTCGATCACGAAGCTTGCCAGCGCCACACTCGGATCACCCAACAGCCGGACCCCTTCGCGCAACAGCAGCCCGGCACGCAGCAGATCGTGCAGCCTCGCCTCGTGTTCGGCCACCGCCGTTTGATTGACATCGTTCAGGTAGTCGAGCGTGGCGCCCAGGCCAATCACCGCGCTGATAGGCGGAGTGCCCGCCTCGAAGCCCAGTGGAGCAGGACGGAAGGTTGCGTCCAGATACCCGGCCTGCAGGACCATCTCGCCACCGAACTGCCAGTGTCGCAGCTGCGCCAGCGCCTGGTGGCGACCGAATAGCACGCCCACGCCATCCGGGCCATACAGTTTGTGACCGGAGAACACATAGAAGTCGCAATTCATGGCCTGGACGTCGTGACGTTCATGAACTACGCCTTGCGCGCCGTCGATCACCGTAAAGGCGCCTTGGGCGCGAGCCAGGGCAATCAGTTGAGCAACTGGCTGCCAAGTGCCGAGCACATTGGACAACTGGCTGATCGCCAGCAAGCGGGTACGCGAGCTGATCAGCGTGGCGGCGGCGTCGAGATCGATCACGCCCCGCGTCGTCAGAGGCAGGACGACCAGCCGAGCCTGTCGACGTTTTGCCAGCTGTTGCCAGGGCAACAGGTTGGCATGGTGCTCCAGCGCGCTGATGACGATCTCATCACCCGCTTCAAAAAGATGTTCGAGCCCGTAGGCAAGCAGATTCAAAGCAGACGTCGTGCCGTGCGTAAAAACGACATGACCGCTGTCGCCCGCATTCAGCCATTCACCCGCTTTGCGACGCGTATCCTCGAAAGCCTGAGTCGCCATCGCACCGGGCAGGTGCTGGGCTCGATGAACGTTGGCGGCACCGTTGGCATAGTAATGCGCCATGGCGTCCATCAGGGCTTGAGGTTTTTGCGCGGTGGCGGCGCTGTCCAGATACGTCTGGCCTTGCCGCTGGAGGGCATCCAGGGCAGGAAAGTCAGCGCGCCAGGGGGAAATGAGGGACATGAAAATCGTGCTCTCTTCACTGTGCAAGCGAATTCATCTGGGCTGCATCGGACGGCTGGGACGGGCAGAATCTGCCGTCCCTCGTCGAGCAGTTGCCCGCCATGAACCCGCTTACCCGAGTCGGTCAGTTGTGAGCGTGCAGCGCTTCGTTCAGCTCGATAGCCGACTTGTGGGATTTGCACTCCACGGCACCGGTTTGCGAGTTGCGACGGAACAGCAGGTCAGGCTGACCGGCGAGGTCGCGGGCCTTGAGTACCTTGACCAGTTCGTTTTTTTCGTCCAGCAGGGCCACTTTGGTCCCCGCAGTGATGTACAGACCGGCTTCAACGGTGTTGCGGTCGCCCAGCGGGATGCCGATACCGGCGTTCGCGCCGATCAGGCAGCCTTCGCCGACCTTGATCACGATGTTGCCCCCTCCGGAGAGGGTGCCCATGGTCGAGCAGCCGCCGCCCAGATCGGAACCCTTGCCAACGAACACGCCAGCCGACACGCGACCTTCGATCATGCCCGGGCCTTCGGTGCCGCCGTTGAAGTTCACGAAACCTTCGTGCATGACGGTTGTGCCTTCACCGATGTAGGCACCCAGACGCACGCGAGCGGTGTCGGCGATACGCACGCCTGCCGGAACCACGTAGTCGGTCATTTTCGGGAATTTGTCGACGGAGAATACTTCCAGCAGCTCGCCCTTCAGACGCGCTTCCAGCTGACGCTGCGCCAGTTCAGCCAGATCGATTGCGCCCTGGCTGGTCCATGCCACGTTCGGCAGCAGCGGGAACACGCCCGCCAGGCTCAGACCGTGTGGCTTGACCAGACGATGGGACAGCAGGTGAAGCTTCAGGTACGCCTCAGGCGTGGACGTCAGCGCCGCGTCTTCGGCCAGCAGCGTTGCAACCAGCGGCTTGTGGCTTTCAGCCAGACGGGTCAGCAGAGCGGCTTGCGAAGCATCGACGGATTTCAGTGCTTCAGCCAGTTTCGAGGCCAGATCGGTGTTGAAACTGATGGCCTGATTGCCACCGGTGTAGCCGAGGATCGGGGCGACTGCGGCGACGATTTCAGCCGAAGGGTCAAGCAGCGGCAGGGCGTAGAAGACTTCCAGCCAGGTGCCTTGACGATTTTGGGTGCCAACGCCAAAGGCCAGGCTGAACAGAGAAGTGGACATGCAGATACCTCGTTATTTAGGGCTATCTCAATCAGGCGATAGCCGCAGCGTACAGTTCGGGTTTGAAACCAATCAGGGTTTTGCCGCCAAGATCGAGCACCGGGCGCTTGATCATCGACGGTTGGGCGAGCATCAGCTCAATCGCTTTCTCCTGGTCCAGGTCGGCTTTCTGCGACTCGTCCAGTTTGCGGAAGGTCGTACCTGCGCGGTTCAGTACCGTCTGCCAGCCGTGCTCGTTGCACCACTGGGTCAGGTGTTCGCGGTCGATGCCCAGCGCCTTGTAGTCATGGAAATCGTAGTTCACCGATTTTTCATCGAGCCAGGTGCGAGCCTTCTTCATCGTGTCGCACGCTTTGATTCCGTAGAGGTGCAATGTGTTGGTATTTTCGGCCATGAGCTTGCCCCCTTTGCAATGGTTGGAAAAAACGGTGACGGATTATGCCACGTACAAGCAAGTTGGGCGCGGCCTGGCAGGGGTTTCTGCACTTCAACCGACCTGCAGCGGTCTGGCCCTGACCTAAGTGTTAAGGCGAGGCGTCATGTTAAACCGCTAATATGGCACCTCGACGCTGCATCCAGCCGGCTGGATGGCAGTCATCAGTCGCTCGCTCGGGGAAGCACGCAATGCAGACAGCCTATACCGTCCTTATCCTTCTGACGCTTGTGGGTGTCTCGCGATTACTGGCCCGTGTCATTCCCCTGCCGTTGCCCTTGGTGCAGATCGCCGCGGGCGCGTTGCTTGCCTGGCCGACGCTGGGGCTGCACGTGGCGCTGGATCCTGAGCTGTTCCTGTTTCTGTTTCTGCCGCCCTTGCTGTTTTCCGATGGCTGGCGCATGCCCAAGCGAGATTTCTGGCGCTATCGCGGCCCCATCCTGACGCTGGCTGTCGGTCTGGTTATCTTCACGGTCATAGGCGCCGGTTATTTCATTCACTGGCTGTTGCCCGCTGTTCCGCTGCCGGTCGCCTTTGCCCTGGCGGCGGTTCTGTCGCCGACCGACGCTGTTGCGGTGTCCGCCATCGCCCAGGACCGCCTGCCCGCGCCGATCATGCGGATGTTGCAGGGCGAGGCGCTGATGAACGATGCGTCTGGCCTGGTGACCTTCAAGTTCGCGCTGGCTGCGGCAATTACCGGCGTCTTCTCCATTGCCGATGCAAGCTTCAATTTCATCCTCGTTGCGTGCGGTGGCCTCGCCGTCGGCATAGCGCTCAGCTGGCTGGTAGGGCGTATGCGCAGCTGGATGATCACTCGCGGCTGGGATGATCCAGCGACTCACGTGGTATTCATGTTGCTGTTGCCGTTCGCTGCCTACGTTCTGGCGGAACGGCTGCAGGTTTCCGGGATCCTGTCGGCGGTGGCCGCAGGCATGATGCAAAGCTGGGTGGACCTGCTGCCGCGCCAGACCAGCACCCGGTTGCTCAACCGAAGCGTATGGACGTTGCTGGAGTTCGCGTTCAACGGCCTGATTTTCCTCCTGTTGGGCCTTCAGTTGCCGGACATCATCTCGGCCGTCACGGCTCACGAGGTCACGCTCTGGCCCACGCTGCTGTGGCGTTGCCTGGATGTGCTGGCCATTTTCGTGGTGCTGGCCGTGCTGCGTTATGTCTGGGTGCAGAGCATCTGGCGTCTGATGATCCGGATACGTCGTTGGCGCGGACGCGGCGACGGCTCGCTGGAACTCTCGACCCGTTCGTCCCTGCTGTTGACGGTCGGTGGCGTGCGCGGCGCTGTGACGCTGGCCGGTACCTTGTCGGTGCCGATGCTGATCAGCGCGGGTATCGAGTTTCCCGAGCGTGACCTGCTGATATTCATTGCCGCCGGCGTCATCCTCATCTCCCTGGCGGTGGCCAGTATTGCCTTGCCGCTGCTGGTGCGCGGTCTGGTCAGCGAGCCGGATCTGCGCCTGAAGCGAGAAGTGCGCGATGCCTGGAAACGCACGGCGGAGGCTGCCATCCACGCACTGGAAAACCCTGAGGTCGCGGACGCCACAACGTCTCCGGATGCCGCTCAGGCGGTACTGGCGACCGAGGTGAAGTCGCGCATCATGTCCGAATACCGCCATCGGCTGGAGATGTTCAACGACACGGCCGAAGCCCAGGCACTGGCGTTCCAGATGGATCAGGTAGAGAAGCGCATGCGCATCAATGCCCTGCGTGCTCAGCGACTGGAGCTTTACCGTCTGCATCGTCATCACCAGATCGGGGACGATGTGCTGGGCCAGATTCTGGCGGAGCTTGATCTGAACGAGGCCAATCTGGGGCCGGCCAAATAGGGCGGGCAGGTCTTGACTGAATGGATGAGGCGCATCGGTGGACCTCCCTGTTCAAGCAGGGTTGAAGGAGGTCCGATTATCCGGTGTGAAAGAAACGCGGGTGCACTACATATGTACCGCACCTCAAGTTTCTGAGGGCGGCACAATGGTCAACGTTGAACGAATGCGCGGATCCGCTCGGCTGCCTCGACGCATTCGGCGAGCGGTGCAACCAGTGCCATGCGGACGCGCCCGGCACCCGGGTTGAAGCCCTCGACATCGCGGGACAGGTAAGAACCCGGCACGACGGTCACGTGCTCGGTTACAAACAGTTCGCGGCAGAAAGCTGCGTCATCGGTGCCAACGTTCGGCCAGAGATAGAAGCCACCGTCAGGGCGCTGCACGTCCATCACCGGAGCAAGGATTTCCAGCACCGCATCGAACTTTTCCCGGTACAGCGTTCGGTTGGCGCGTACGTGTTCTTCATCGTTCCACGCCGCGATGCTCGCCAATTGCGTCTGAACCGGCATCGCGCAGCCGTGATAGGTCCGATAAAGCAGAAAGCCCTTGAGAATGTCGGCATCGCCGGCGACGAACCCGGAGCGCAGTCCCGGCAGGTTGGAGCGTTTGGAGAGGCTGTGGAACACCACGCAACGCTTGAAATCCTGACGGCCCAGCTCGGCACATGCGCTGAGCAGGCCTGGTGGAGGCGCGTCCTCGTCAAAGTAAAGCTCGCTGTAGCACTCGTCGGCGGCGATCACGAAGTCGTGTTCGTCGGCCAGCGCGATGAGCTTCTTCAGCGTCTCAACGGGGATCAGCGCGCCCGTCGGGTTGCCCGGCGAACACAGAAACAGGATCTGGCAGCGTTTCCAGACGTCAGCCGGCACAGCGTCGAAGTCAGGGTTGAAGCCATGCTCTGCCAGGCACGGCAAATAATGCGGCGTGGCACCGGCGAGGAACGCGGCGCCTTCGTAGATTTGATAGAACGGGTTCGGGCTGATCACCAGACCGTCATCGCTGCGATTGACCACCGTCTGCGTGAACGCGAACAGCGCTTCGCGCGTTCCGTTGACCGGCAGCACGTGCTTGCTCGGGTCCAGCCAGCCCTGCGGAACGCTGAAACGGCGTTCGCACCAGTTGGCGATGGCTTCACGCAGTGCAGGAATCCCGGCTGTGGTCGGGTAGACCGCCATCTGGTCCAGGTTGTCCGCCAGCGCCTTTGCGACAAACTCGGGCGATGTGTGCTTGGGTTCGCCGATCGACAGGGCTATCGGGCGCTTGTCGGGGTTGGGCGTGACGCTGCCAAGCAAGGCGCGGAGTTTTTCGAACGGGTAAGGCTGAAGCTGTTGCAGAGCGTTATTCATGTGCAATAGGTCTCAGGGAGCTGGGCGCCTGACATCCCGTATCAGAATGTTCAGGCGCTGTTGAATCGGTTCGTCAGGGCGTTCAGATGCTGATGCGCAGCTCGCTGCCCGGTTCCGGATTGACGCTCAGTTGCTGGACGATCGCGTCCTGCAGGCGGCGACACAATTGGGGATCGGACAGCGGCTGGTTGTTTTCATCGGTCAGGAAGAAGACGTCTTCGACCCGCTCGCCCAGGGTGGCAATCTTGGCGTTCTGCAGAGAAAGATCGAACTCCAGGAATATCTTGCCCACGCGGGCGAGGAGGCCGGGACGGTCCGGGGCGCTGAGCTCCAGCACGGTGACCGGACGTTGTGCGTCATTGGAAATCGTGACGACCGGCGCGAAAGCAAAGTGCTTGAGCTGACGGGGCACCCGACGCTTGATGATCGTCGGGTAGTCGTCCGGGTTGCGCAGCGCCTCAGTCAGCCCCTCGCGGATGGTCTTGATCCGCTCGGGATTATCGCCGATGGAGCCGCCGTCGCTGTCCAGCACGATGTAGGTGTCGAGGGTGAACTGGCTGGTGGACGTGATGACCCGAGCGTCGTGAATGTTCAGGTTCAACTGGTCCATCGCCGCTACGGTCACTGCGAAAAAATCGTGCTGGTCCGGCGCGTAGATGAATATCTGCGTGCCACCCTCGAATTCACGCTGCGTCGTCTCCTTGATCAACACAAGAGGGCCGCCGTCGGCGGGCTGCTGCAGGATCGCATCGCTGTGCCAGGCAACGTCGCCTGCGGTGTGACGCAGGAAGTAATCGTCGCCAAGCTGGGACCATAACTGCTCGACATCGTCGGGGTCCGTGCCGCTGCGCACCAGTATGTCCAGCGCTGCGCTCTGCGTGCGACGGATCTGCTCTTCGCGGTCGACCGGGTTTTCCAGACCGCGTTTGAGCGCGCGTTTGGTCTCGGTGTAAAGCTGACGCAGCAAGCTGGCCCGCCAGGAGTTCCACAACGTCGGATTCGTCGCGTTGATGTCGGCGATCGTCAGAACGTAGAGGTAATCCAGATGCACCTCGTCGCCTACGAACTGAGCGAAGTCGTGGATCACTTGTGGATCGGACAGGTCCTTGCGTTGCGCCGTGGTGGACATGACGAGATGGTTTTGCACCAGCCAGACGATCAGTTGCGTGTCCCACTGCGGCAAGTGGTGACGAATACCGAAGGCTTCAGCGTCCACCGCACCGAGTTCCGAGTGATCGCCGCCGCGACCTTTGCCGATGTCGTGATAAAGGCCGGCAAGGTAGATCAATTCAGGCTTGGGAAGCTTGGCCATGAGCTTGCTTGCAAGCGGGAATTTCTCCGACACCTGGGTGTATTGCAGCTTGCGCAGGTGTTTGATCAGATTCAGCGTATGGGCGTCGACGGTATAAATGTGGAACAGGTCGTGTTGCATCTGCCCGACGATGTGGCCGAACTCTGGCAAATAAAGGCCAAGAATGCCGTATCGGTTCATGCGGCGCAGATTGCGGTGGATGCCGATCTCGCATTTGAACAGTTCGATGAACAGGCTGGTGTTACGGATATCGTTGCGGAAATCGTCGTTGATCAGGTGCCTGTGTTCGCGCAGCAGACGAATGGTGTCAGCGCGCACGCCTTTGATTTCCGGGCGTTGCGCCATCAGCACGAATATCTCCAGCATCGCGAAGGGCGTGCGTTTGAAGACGTTCGCGTGGGTTGCCTCGATGTACCCGTCGTGGAGCTGGAAGCGCGAGTTGATCGATTCGGTGACGGTGTGCTCGTCATCGGAAAGGATCACTTCTTCGAAATGCTGAATGATCAGATCGCTGAGTTGGGCAATACTCATGACCACGCGGTAGTACTTCTGCATGAAGCGCTCTATGGCCAGCTTCGCGTCGCTGTCCTGATAGCCGAGCAGGCGCGCGATGCTGGTCTGATAGTCGAACAGTAGCCGGTCCTCGGAGCGGCCCGCCAGCATGTGCAGCGCGTAACGCACCTTCCAGAGAAACTCCTGAGACGACGCCAGCAACGCGTTTTCGCTTTCCAGCAGAAAACCCTGATCGGCCAACGCATGCAGATTGAGGGTGCCGTACTGGCGGCGCGCAACCCAGAGGATTGTCTGGATATCACGCAGACCGCCTGGCGAACCTTTTACATTGGGTTCGAGGTTGTATTCGGTATCGAAATACTTGTGATGGCGGGTTTTCTGTTCGGCGCGCTTGGCCAGAAAGAATTCTTTGCTGGGCCACATCTCGCGGGTGCTGGTCACCTCCAGCATGCGCTGGCGCAGTCGCTCGGGTCCCGCGATGGTGCGGCTTTCCATGAGATTGGTGATCACGGTCAGATCAGCGCGGGCCTCGGTGGCACATTCGTCGACCGAGCGAACGCTCTGACCCACTTCCAGGCCGATATCCCACAGCAGCGTAAGGAAACGCTCAATGGAATCGCGAAAAACCTCATGATCGGCACTGTCCAGCAGGATCAGCAGGTCGATGTCGGAATAGGGGTGCAGTTCGCCTCGGCCATACCCGCCCACCGCCAACAAGGCGATGTCGGCGTCTTCGCTCCAGTCGAACTGGTCCCAGGCCTGCTGCAGAATGTTATCGACGAACCAGGCGCGATCCTCGATCAGTCTGCGGATTTCCCGGCCTGATTTGAAGCGTTGGTCCAACACCTCGCGGGCTTGACGTATGGCTTTCTTGAAGGCCGGGATGGGGCTGGCCTTGAGCGCCAGTTCGGCCTGGAACTGGCCGCGATCGAACAAATCTGGGTCCACCTGCGGCATCGAACTGCTTTCCTTCTATCTATATCGACCGTACTGGTTAGCGGGGCAGGGCTCAGGCCGAGGCGCGGGCGATAGTGTCATCGCTGCGCAAGGTGAAGATCTCGTAGCCCGAAGCGGTCACCAGAATGGTGTGCTCCCATTGCGCTGACAGCTTGCGGTCCTTGGTGATGGCTGTCCAGCCGTCGCCGAGCAGGCGCGTGTCTGCCTTGCCCTGGTTGATCATGGGCTCGATGGTGAAGGTCATGCCTTCCTTGAGCTCCATGCCGGTGCCGGCCTTGCCGTAATGCAGGACCTGAGGTTCTTCGTGGAAAACCTTGCCGATGCCGTGGCCACAGTATTCGCGGACGACCGAGAAGCCGTTCTTCTCTGCGTGCTTCTGGATCACCTCGCCGATGTCACCCAGATGCGCACCCGGCCTGACGACCTCGATGCCTTTATACAGGCACTCCTGAGTCACGCGGGAAAGGCGCTCGGCCCACTCGGGCACTTTGCCCACATGAAACATTTTGCTGGTGTCGCCGTGGTAACCGTCCTTGATGACGGTCACGTCGATGTTCAGTACGTCGCCATCCTTGAGCGGCTTCTCATTCGGGATCCCGTGGCAGACCACGTGATTGATCGAGGTGCAGATGGATTTCGGAAAACCCTTGTAGTTCAGCGGCGCCGGAATGGCTTTCTGCTCGTTGACGATGTAGTCATGGCAGATACGATCCAGCTCGTCGGTGGTGACGCCAGGCTTGACGTACGCCCCGATCATTTCGAGCACGTCAGCGGCCAGGCGGCCGGCGATACGCATCTTTTCAATGTCTTCAGGGGTTTTGAGGGTAACGGTCATACAAGGCTCTCTCGGCGCGGCAGGGCCGCAGCTAAAACACGGAAAAACGCGATTCTACCAGACCGCCGCCGGGCGGGTTATCATCGCTTCCTTATATGCATGCCCGCTGCCGTGTCGACCGACGCGGCGAAGCATGAAAAAGCCTCTGAAAAACAGGATCTTATTTCGGGTTCCGTTATCAGAGCTTTTGTGATATAAAATGCGCCGCTTTACGGGGTACGTCCCGAAAGCTCAAACCCACACACGTGTCGACACGATGACCTGGGTGCCCTCGGCTCAAGCCGTTGGTTGGTCATTGGGATACGTGGAGGCCTAACCCGACTTATCAAGGAACTATCATGTCCCAAGTCAACATGCGCGATATGCTGAAGGCCGGTGTGCACTTCGGTCACCAAACCCGTTACTGGAATCCGAAAATGGGCAAGTACATTTTCGGCGCGCGTAACAAGATTCACATCATCAACCTTGAAAAAACCCTGCCAATGTTCAACGAAGCACTGACTTTCGTTGAGCGCCTGGCTCAGGGCAAAAACAAGATCCTGTTCGTCGGCACCAAGCGTTCCGCTGGCAAGATCGTCGCTGAAGAAGCAGCACGTTGCGGCTCGCCGTACGTCGATCACCGCTGGTTGGGCGGCATGCTGACCAACTTCAAAACCATCCGTGCTTCCATCAAGCGTCTGCGCGAGCTCGAAGTTCAGGCTGAAGACGGTACCTTCGCCAAGCTGACCAAGAAAGAGGCGCTGATGCGCACTCGCGATCTGGAAAAGCTGGATCGTAGCCTGGGCGGTATCAAGGATATGGGCGGTCTGCCAGACGCTCTGTTCGTCATCGACGTTGATCACGAGCGCATTGCTATCACCGAAGCCAACAAGCTGGGCATCCCGGTCATCGGCGTAGTCGATACCAACAGCAGCCCTGAAGGCGTTGACTACATCATCCCAGGCAACGATGACGCCATCCGCGCCATCCAGCTGTACATGGGTTCGATGGCTGATGCTGTCATCCGTGGTCGCAACAACGTTGCTGGCGGCACCGACGTTTACGTTGAAGAAGCTCCAGCGGCAACTGTTGAAGGCTGAGTAGCAAACGCCTGGCGTTTACTCAGTACGCAAAAAGGGGGCTAGGCCCCCTTTTTGCCACCTCGAAAACCATCTGGCGTTGCCATCGACCTGATGTCATGTGCAGCGGTCACCATGGCTTTCAAGAATTTGAACGCCCGCCCAGCGGGTGGAATGGTTGAAGACCTATCCAAGAGGATTTTGAAATGGCAGAGATTACTGCAGCGTTGGTCAAAGAACTGCGCGAGCGTACTGGCGAAGGCATGATGGACTGCAAAAAGGCCTTGACCAAGGCTGGCGGCGACATCGAAAAAGCCATCGACGATATGCGTGCTTCGGGCGCAATCAAGGCCGCCAAAAAAGCAGGCAACATTGCTGCTGAAGGCGCCATCGCGATCAAGGACAACGGCAAGCGCGCTGTCCTGATCGAAGTCAACTCGCAGACCGACTTCCTGGCTCTGCAGGACGATTTCAAGACGTTCGTCGCTTCCAGTGTCGCAAAAGCTTTCGATCAGCAAGACTTCACCGTCGAGCAGTTGATCGAAGCTCAGGAAGCCGAGCGCACTGCTCTGGTTGCCAAGGTCGGCGAGAACGTCAACATTCGTCGTCTGGCGCGTGTTGAAGGTGACGTTCTGGGTTCCTACCTGCACGGCAACAAGATCGGCGTGGTTGTAGCCCTCAAGGGCGGCGACGCTGAACTGGCCAAAGACATCGCGATGCACGTTGCAGCCAGCAACCCTGAGTTCCTGCTGCCTTCCGACGTTTCGGCTGAAGCGATCGAGCGCGAGAAGAACGTCTTCCTGCAACTGAACGAAGACAAGCTCAAAGGCAAGCCTGCCGATATCGCCGAGAAGATGGTTGCCGGTCGTATCAGCAAGTTCCTGGCTGAAGCCAGCCTGGTCGAGCAAGCGTTCGTCAAGAACCCGGAAATCAAAGTCGGCGAGCTGGCCAAGAAAGCCGGTGCTGAAATCGTATCGTTCACCTACTTCAAAGTAGGCGAAGGCATCGAGAAGCCAGTCGACAACTTCGCAGAAGAAGTTGCTGCCCAAGTAGCTGCTTCCAAGCAATAAGACGGTTCTCCAACTGTCGCCCCAAAGAGGCTGCCCGCTCACGCGCGCAGCCTCTTTGTCAAAGCGGCATGCGGAATTTGTTTTTCAGGGGTTGCGGCTTACGAGGCTGCAATTTCCTCAGGTAGTAGCCTAGAGTTAGCGCAGCCGCACATGGCTGGTCGACTCGTCAGATTTTTTTTAACGCCGCAGGAGAGATTCGCAATGGCTCAGCAGGGCAGTGGTTATCAAGCTCGCTATAAACGCATTCTACTCAAGCTTAGCGGCGAGGCCCTGATGGGGTCGGAAGAGTTCGGTATCGACCCTAAAGTGCTGGATCGCATGGCGCTTGAAGTGGGTCAGCTGGTGGGTATCGGGGTTCAGGTCGGTCTGGTGATCGGCGGCGGCAACCTGTTCCGTGGCGCGGCGTTGAGTGCCGCTGGCATGGACCGTGTCACGGGCGATCACATGGGCATGCTGGCCACTGTGATGAATGCCCTGGCAATGCGTGATGCGCTGGAGCGCGCCAATATCTCGGCCATCGTGATGTCGGCCATCTCCATGGTGGGTGTGACCGATCACTATGATCGTCGCAAAGCCATGCGCCACCTCAACTCCAAAGAAGTGGTCATTTTCGCTGCGGGGACCGGCAACCCGTTCTTCACCACCGATTCGGCTGCCTGCCTGCGCGCGATCGAAATCGACGCCGACGTCGTGTTGAAGGCAACCAAGGTGGATGGTGTGTACACTGCCGATCCATTCAAGGACCCGCATGCCGAGAAGTTCGATCATCTGACCTACGATGAAGTGCTGGATCGCAAGCTGGGTGTAATGGACCTGACGGCCATCTGCCTGTGCCGTGACCACAAGATGCCGCTGCGTGTCTTTAATATGAACAAACCCGGCGCCCTGCTGAACATCGTGCATGGCGGCGCGGAAGGAACTTTGATCGAGGAAGGCGAACAATGATCAACGACATCAAGAAAGCCGCTCAAGAGCGCATGCAGAAATCCATCGAATCGCTGCACCACGCGTTCGGCCAGATTCGTACCGGCAAGGCCCACCCAAGCATCCTGGGCAGCGTGATGGTGCCTTACTACGGCGCTGATACCCCGTTGAGCGGCGTCGCCAGCGTCACCGTCAAAGACTCCCGCACCCTGCAGGTCGTGGCGTTCGAGCGCAATATGCTCGCGGCAGTCGACAAGGCGATTCAAAGCGCAGGTCTGAACCTGAACCCGACCAACCTGGGCGAGATGCTGCTGATCTCCATGCCCGCGCTGACCGAAGAGACCCGCAAGGGCTTCACCAAGCAGGCTCGCAGTGCCGCAGAAGATGCGCGCGTAGCCGTTCGCAATATTCGTCGCGATGCGCTGGGCGACCTGAAGAAACTGGTCAAGGACAAAGAGATCAGCGAAGACGAAGAGCGTCGTGGTACCGCTGAGATCGACAAGCTGATCAAGGATTTCGAGGCCCAGATCACCAAGGCCACGGAAGATAAAGAGAAGGACCTGATGGCCGTATAAGGGGTCAGGAAGCTTTCATGGATAAGACAAAGCTGGCTGTGCCGTCATCGGTGCCGCGTCATGTCGCGATCATCATGGATGGGAACAATCGCTGGGCCAAGAAGCGTCTGCTGCCGGGTGTGGCAGGCCACAAGGCTGGCGTGGATGCCGTTCGCGCCGTGATCGAGGTGTGCGCCGAGGCCAAGGTCGAGGTGCTGACGCTGTTCGCCTTCTCCAGTGAGAACTGGCAGCGTCCGGCCGAGGAGGTCGGCGCGCTGATGGAGTTGTTTTTCACCGCCTTGCGTCGAGAGACCCGGCGCCTGAACGAGAACGGCATCAGTCTGCGCATCATCGGTGATCGCTCCCGGTTCCATCCGGAGCTGCAGGCTGCCATCCGCGAAGCGGAAGCCAGCACTGCTGCAAACAGCCGCTTTGTCCTGCAGATCGCCGCCAATTATGGCGGTCAATGGGATATCGCCCAGGCGGCGCAGCGCCTTGCGCGTGAGGTTCAGGCCGGGCATCTGCGCCCTGACGACATCACCCCCGAGCTGCTGCAGACCTGTCTGGCGACCGGCGATCTGCCGTTGCCGGATCTGTGCATTCGTACCGGTGGCGAGCATCGCATCAGCAATTTCCTGCTGTGGCAGCTGGCCTACGCCGAGTTGTATTTCTCCGACCTGTTCTGGCCGGACTTCAAACACGAAGCCATGCGCCATGCGCTGGCCGATTTCGCTTCTCGCCAACGCCGGTTCGGGAAGACCAGCGAGCAGGTTGAAGCAGGAGCCCGTGCTTAATGCTTAAACAACGAATCATCACAGCGTTGATCCTTGCGCCACTCGCCCTGTGCGGCTTCTTTCTGCTCGCCGGTGGCAGCTTCGCGCTGTTCATCGGCGCCGTGGTGGTACTGGGGGCGTGGGAATGGGCGCGTCTGGCCGGTTTCGAAGCTCAATCTGCCCGCGTGTTGTATTCGGCCGTGGTCGGGGTGCTGCTGTTTCTCCTCTATCTGTTGCCCGAGCTCGCACCATGGATACTGGTGGCGGCCCTGCTCTGGTGGCTGACCGCGACCTGGCTGGTGCTGACGTACCCCGAGTCCAGCGAATATTGGTCAAGCGCCGTCTGCAAACTGGCCATCGGTTTGCTGATTCTGCTGCCGGCGTGGCAAGGATTGGTCCTCATCAAGCCGGCGCCGATGGGCAACTGGCTGATTCTCTCGGTGATGATTCTGGTGTGGGGTGCCGACATTGGCGCCTATTTCTCCGGCAAGGCGTTCGGCAAGCGCAAGCTGGCCCCGAAAGTCAGCCCTGGCAAAAGCTGGGAAGGCCTTTACGGGGGGCTTGCTGCCTGCCTGCTCATCACAGCGGTCGTGGGTATTTCTCGCGGATGGTCGGTTATGGAGATCGTGTTCGCGCTGGTGTGCGCGGCGATCGTCGTGTTGATCTCCGTGGTGGGCGATCTGACCGAAAGCATGTTCAAACGTAAATCCGGCGTGAAGGACAGCAGCAACCTGCTGCCGGGTCATGGCGGTGTGCTTGATCGCATCGACAGTCTGACCGCCGCAATTCCGGTTTTCGCCCTGCTGCTCTGGGCAGCCAAAGATTGGGGCGTGATGTGAGCAAGCCCCAACTGATCACCGTTTTAGGAGCTACCGGTTCGGTAGGTCTGAGTACGCTGGATGTCATCGCGCGTCATCCTTCGCGCTATCAGGTTTTCGCCCTGACCGGCTTTAGCCGTCTGGCAGAGCTGCTGGCGTTGTGCGTTCGCCACACACCACAGTTCGCCGTGGTCCCGACTACGGTCGCTGCGCGACAATTGCAGGATGACTTGCGAGCGGCCGGCCTCGACACGCGGGTGCTGGTAGGGGAGGGCGGTCTGTGCGAGGTGTCCGCTCACCCGCAGGTCGATACCGTGCTGGCGGCCATCGTCGGGGCGGCCGGTCTGCGGCCGACACTGGCTGCGGTTGAGGCTGGCAAGAAGGTGCTGCTGGCCAACAAGGAAGCGCTGGTCATGTCCGGCGCGCTGTTCATGCAGGCAGTGCGCCGCAGCGGCACGGTGTTGCTGCCTCTGGACAGCGAGCACAACGCGATCTTCCAGTGTCTGCCTGGTAACTATGGCACTGGCCTTGCCCAGGTAGGTGTGCGGCGGATATTGCTGACAGCTTCCGGCGGCCCGTTTCGTGAAACGGCACTGGCCGAGCTGGAAGATGTTTCGCCGGAACAGGCCTGTGCGCACCCGAACTGGTCCATGGGGCGCAAGATTTCCGTGGATTCCGCGAGCATGATGAATAAGGGTCTGGAGCTGATCGAAGCCTGCTGGCTCTTCGATACCACGCCTGAAAAAATCCAGGTGGTCATCCATCCGCAGAGCGTGATCCACTCGATGGTGGACTACGTGGATGGCTCGGTGCTGGCGCAACTGGGCAACCCCGACATGCGCACGCCGATTGCCCATGCGCTCGCCTGGCCTGAGCGCATCGATTCAGGTGTCGCTCCGCTCGATCTGTTCAGCGTTGCTCGACTGGACTTTCAGGCACCGGACGAATTGCGCTTCCCTTGCCTGCGCCTTGCGCGGCAAGCTGCGGAAACCGGGAACAGCGCTCCGGCGGTCTTGAATGCTGCCAACGAGGTGGCGGTTGCGGCGTTCCTGGACCGACGCATCCGCTACCCTGAGATCGCGAGTATGATCGACGAGGTGTTGAATCTTGAGCCTGTCGTGGCAGTGAACGAGCTGGATACGGTTTTCGAAGTCGATGCCCGGGCTCGATCGCTGGCGGAGCAGTGGCTCGGTCGAAATGGGCGATAAACGGCAAGTGCCGACAGGCGCAGGTCAATGGGTGTGCATGAGCATGCAGCGTGTGCTTGAGCGCACCGTCAAACCGGAACCCGGAGAACAGTGATGAGCGCGCTATATATGATAGTCGGCACCCTGGTTGCCTTGGGTGTGCTGGTGACCTTTCACGAGTTTGGCCATTTCTGGGTGGCCAGGCGTTGTGGCGTCAAGGTGTTGAGATTCTCCGTCGGCTTCGGCACGCCACTGCTGCGCTGGCACGATCGCAAGGGGACTGAGTTCGTCGTTGCGGCCATCCCGCTGGGCGGTTACGTCAAGATGCTCGATGAGCGTGAAGGCGACGTTCCGCCTGAGCTCGTCGATCAGTCCTTCAATCGTAAATCGGTTTACAAGCGCATCGCGATCGTCATTGCGGGGCCGGTCGCCAACTTTCTGCTGGCGATTGTATTTTTCTGGGTACTTGCAATGCTGGGCAGCCAGCAGGTGCGCCCGGTCATTGGTGGCGTCGAAACCGGCAGCATCGCGCAGAAGGCTGGCCTGACTTCCGGTCAGGAAATTGTTTCAGTAGATGGCCAGGCCACCTCCGGTTGGGCGGCAGTGAATCTGCAGCTGGTGCGCAGACTGGGTGAAAGCGGCAGCATCGCGCTGAAGGTGCGTGACCAGGGTTCCGACGTGGAAACCGCGCACGCGCTGGTGCTGGACAGCTGGCTCAAAGGCGCCGATGAGCCTGATCCGATTCGCTCTCTGGGCATCCGGCCATGGCGTCCAGCGCTGGCACCCGTGCTCGCCGAGCTCGATCCAAAGGGACCGGCACAGGCCGCGGGCCTCAAAACCGGTGATCGTCTGCTGGCGGCCAACGGTCAGCCTTTCGACGAGTGGCAGCAGGTCGTGGACTGGGTTCGTGTCCGCCCCGATACGAGCATTTCTTTGCGGGTGGAGCGCGATGGCACTCAGATCGATGTGCCCGTAACGCTCGCCGCCCATGGCGATGGCAAGGCGGCGACGGGTTACCTTGGCGCCGGCGTGAAGGGTGTGGACTGGCCACCCGAGATGCTGCGCGAGGTCAGCTATGGTCCGATCGCGGCGGTTGCGGAGGGTGCCCGGCGTACCTGGACCATGAGTGTGCTGACCCTCGATTCGCTGAAGAAAATGCTGTTCGGCGAGCTGTCGGTAAAAAACTTGAGCGGACCGATAACCATTGCTAAAGTGGCGGGCGCTTCGGCCCAGTCAGGTGTAGGTGACTTCTTGAATTTCCTTGCTTATCTGAGCATAAGCCTGGGGGTTCTCAATTTGCTGCCCATTCCAGTGTTGGACGGGGGGCACTTGCTGTTTTATCTGATCGAGTGGGCGCGTGGTCGACCGCTGTCGGAAAAGGTTCAGGGCTGGGGGGTTCAGATCGGGATAAGTCTGGTGGTTGGAGTCATGTTACTCGCACTGGTCAACGATCTGGGACGACTGTAAAGCTACGCCGAATTGTGAATCTGCCGCATTTTGCGGCAGTTTGTTTATTGCCAGTTGGAATAAGAAAGGACTTCATGAAACGTCTGCTGCTAACTGCGGTTCTTGCCGTGCTGATGATCGCCGAAGTTCACGCCGAGTCCTTCACTATCTCCGATATCCGTGTCAACGGCCTGCAGCGGGTTTCCGCGGGCAGCGTGTTTGGTGCGTTGCCGTTGAACGTGGGTGAACAGGCCGATGACGCGCGTCTGGTCGACGCAACGCGTGCGCTGTTCAAAACCGGTTTTTTCCAGGATATCCAGCTGGGCCGCGACGGTAACGTCCTGGTCATCACCGTGGTCGAGCGCCCATCGGTTTCCAGCATCGAAATCGAAGGTAACAAAGCGATCACCACTGAAGACCTGATGAAGGGTCTGAAGCAGTCGGGTCTGGCAGAAGGCGAGATTTTTCAGCGCGCAACCCTGGAAGGCGTTCGTAATGAACTGCAGCGTCAATACGTAGCTCAAGGCCGCTATTCGGCAGAAGTCGCCACTGAAGTCGTCCCTCAGCCGCGCAACCGCGTTGGCCTCAAGATCAACATCAATGAAGGCGCCGTTGCGGCGATCCAGCACATCAACGTGGTGGGTAACTCCGTTTTCCCCGAGCAGGATCTGGTCGATCTGTTCGAGTTGAAAACCACCAACTGGCTTTCCTTCTTCAAGAACGACGACAAGTACGCCCGCGAAAAACTGTCCGGTGACCTGGAACGTCTGCGTTCGTACTACCTCGACCGCGGCTATATCAACATGGATATCGCCTCGACTCAGGTCTCCATCACGCCCGACAAGAAGAGCGTGTACATCACTGTCAACATCCATGAAGGTGAGAAGTACAGCGTCAAGTCGGTCAAGCTGAGTGGCGACCTCAAGGTTCCGGAAGACCAGATCCAGTCGCTGCTGCTGGTCAAGCCGGGTCAGGTGTTCTCTCGCAAGGTCATGACCACGACCTCCGAGCTGATCACCCGTCGTCTGGGTAACGAGGGTTACACCTTCGCCAACGTCAATGGCGTGCCGACCCCGAACGATGAAGATCACACCGTCGACATCCTGTTCGCTGTCGATCCGGGCAAACGCGCCTACGTCAACCGCATCAACTTCCGTGGCAACACCAAGACCGCGGACGAAGTACTGCGTCGCGAGATGCGTCAGATGGAAGGCGGCTGGGCCTCGACCTATCTGATCGATCAGTCCAAGACCCGTCTGGACCGTCTGGGCTTCTTCAAGGAAGTGAACGTGGAAACCCCTGCGGTGCCGGGCACCGATGATCAGGTAGACGTCAACTACGCAGTGGAAGAGCAGGCGTCCGGTTCGATCACCGCCAGCGTCGGTTTCGCACAGAGTGCGGGCCTGATCCTGGGTGGTTCGATCAGCCAGAACAACTTCCTGGGTACCGGTAACAAGGTCAGCATCGGCCTGACCAAAAGTGAATACCAGACCCGCTACAACTTCAGCTATGTCGATCCGTACTTCACGCCGGACGGTGTGAGCCTGGGTTACAGCGCGTTCTACCGCAAGACCGATTACGACGACCTGGACGTTGACGTTGCCAGCTACTCGGTGGACAGCCTGGGTGCCGGCATCAACATGGGCTACCCGATCAGCGAGACGGCGCGTCTGAACTTCGGCCTGTCGGTCCAGAAGGACGAACTGAGCACCGGTAAATACACCGTCGACGAGATTTTCGACTTCATCGACAAGGAAGGCGACAGCTTCACCAACTTCAAGGCGTCTGTCGGCTGGTCCGAATCGACCTTGAACAAAGGTACTTTGCCGACCCGTGGTCATTCCCAGAGCCTGACGCTGGAAACCACGATTCCGGGCAGCGACCTGTCGTTCTACAAACTTGATTATCGCGGTCAGTTGTTCCACCCGATCACCACCAATTACACCCTGCGTCTGCACTCGGAGCTGGGTTACGGTGATGGTTACGGTTCGACTTCCGGTCTGCCGTTCTATGAGAACTATTACGCCGGTGGCTTCAACTCGGTCCGTGGTTTCAAGGACAGCACCCTGGGTCCACGCAGCACCCCGAGTAGCGGTAGCCGCGGCACCCTGGCAGACCCGGATCAGGATCCGCTGCCATTCGGTGGTAACGTCTTGATCACCGGCGGTGCCGAGATTCTCTTCCCGCTTCCGTTCATCAAGGACCAGCGTTCGCTGCGTACCTCGCTGTTCTGGGACGTGGGTAACGTATTCAACACCAACTGCGGCTCGCAGAAGACCACGCTCGATGGCGAGAAGGTCGAGTGTAACGGCCCTGAGCTTTCCGGTCTGGCCAGCTCGGTCGGTGTTGGCGTGACCTGGATCACCGCGTTGGGTCCTTTGAGTTTTGCCCTGGCAATGCCGGTCAAAAAACCGGACGACAGCACCGAAACCCAGGTTTTCCAATTCTCTCTCGGTCAGACCTTCTAAGGGTCTGATCACTGCAAACGACAACGGATTCTGTAGGAGTTACATCGTGCGTAAGTTGACCCAATTGGCACTGCTGGCGACGGTTCTGGTAGCAGGCCCGGCATTTGCTGACATGAAAATCGCAGTCCTGAACTACCAGATGGCATTGCTCGAGTCCGATGCAGCCAAGAAATACGCGGTAGATGCAGAAAAGAAATTCGGTCCTCAACTGACCAAGCTCAAGGCGCTCGAAAGCAGCGCCAAGGGCATTCAGGATCGTCTGGTCGCGGGTGGCGACAAGATGGCCCAGCCTGAGCGCGAACGTCTGGAACTGGACTTCAAGCAGAAGGCCCGGGACTTCCAGTTCCAGTCCAAGGAACTGAACGAAGCCAAGGCTGTTGCTGACCGTGACATGCTGAAACAACTGAAACCGAAGCTGGATCAAGCCGTTGAAGAAGTGATCAAGAAAGGTGGCTTCGACCTGGTGTTCGAGCGCGGTGCCGTGATTGATGTCAAGCCTCAGTACGACGTCACTCGCCAGGTCATCGAGCGCATGAACCAGCTGAAGTAACTTCATGACCGCGATCATCACACTCGGCCAGTTGGCCGAGTTCCTCGGCGCCACGTTGCGTGGCCCGGCGGACAAGCAGATCACTGGACTGGCCACCTTGCAGGAGGCCGGTCCAACTCAGGTCAGTTTCCTGGCCAATCCCCAATATCGCAAATTCCTGCCTGCCACGCAGGCCGCTGCCGTGCTGCTCAAGCCGGCGGATGCCGAGGGGTATGCGGGCGACGCGTTGATGATCGCCGACCCCTATCTGGCATACGCGCGCATTTCTCACCTGTTCGATCCCAAACCCAAGGCGGCAGCAGGCATCCACCCCACTGCGGTTGTCGCTGAAGATGCGGTGGTCGACGCGGCCGCCAGCGTCGGTCCTTATGCCGTCATCGAAAGCGGCGCCCGGATTGCGGCAGGCGTGACTATCGGCGCTCACTGCTTCATCGGCGCACGCAGCGTGATCGGCGAGGGTGGCTGGCTGGCTCCGCGCGTCACGCTGTATCACGATGTGCGTATCGGGCAGCGGGTGGTGATTCAATCCGGCGCCGTGCTCGGCGGTGAAGGCTTCGGCTTTGCCAATGAAAAAGGCGTCTGGCAGAAGATCGCGCAGATCGGTGGCGTGACCATCGGTGACGACGTGGAGATCGGCGTGAATACCGCCATCGACCGTGGGGCCATGGACGACACGCGTATCGGCAATGGCGTGAAACTGGACAACCAGATTCAGATCGCCCACAACGTGCAGGTCGGCGATCACACGGCCATGGCGGCCTGTGTCGGCATTTCCGGCAGCGCCAAAATCGGCAAGCATTGCATGCTGGCAGGCGGTGTCGGGCTTGTAGGGCACATCGAAATCTGTGACGGCGTTTTCATCACCGGGATGACCATGGTGACCCGTTCGATCACCGAGCCTGGTTCCTACTCTTCGGGGACGGCGATGCAGCCGGCTGCGGAATGGCGCAAGAGTGCAGCACGGATCCGTCAGCTCGACGACATGTCGCGACGACTGCAACAGCTGGAAAAGATTGTCGAGGCAGTGACCTCAGGCGGTAAAGCGTCATCTGATGGCTGATACCTTTTTCTTATCAAGCGTGCACAGCCGATAACTGCCTCCTTGATTTGCTAGAGGGGTGCCGCGTTAGTCGCACTCCCAATCTTTACTACAGGCTTCCTCTCGAAATGATGGACATCAACGAAATCCGCGAATATCTGCCTCACCGTTACCCGTTCCTGCTCGTGGACCGTGTGGTGGAGCTGGATGTTGAGAATAAAAGCATTCGTGCCTACAAGAATGTCAGCATCAACGAGCCATTCTTCAACGGGCATTTCCCCCAGCATCCGATCATGCCGGGTGTGCTGATCATCGAAGCCATGGCGCAGGCGGCGGGTATCCTGGGTTTCAAGATGCTTGACGTGAAGCCTGCCGATGGCACGCTCTACTATTTCGTCGGCTCCGACAAGCTGCGTTTCCGCCAGCCCGTGCTGCCGGGCGACCAACTGATCCTTGAAGCCAAATTCATCAGCTGCAAGCGTCAGATCTGGAAGTTCGAGTGCCAGGCTTCGGTAGACGGCAAGCCGGTCTGCTCCGCCGAAATCATCTGTGCGGAACGTAAGCTATGAGTTTGATTGACTCTCGCGCAATCATCGATCCGACGGCCGTGCTGGCCGACAATGTGGAGGTCGGCCCGTGGTCGATCGTCGGACCCGGTGTGGAAATTGGCGAGGGTACAGTGATAGGCCCGCACGTGATCCTGCGCGGCCCGACCAAAATCGGCAAGAACAACCACATCTACCAGTTCTCCTCGGTGGGTGAGGACACGCCTGATCTGAAGTACAAAGGTGAGGCGACGCGGCTGGTGATCGGTGATCACAACGTGATCCGTGAAGGCGTGACCATTCACCGTGGCACCATCCAGGATCGCGCCGAAACGACGATTGGCGATCACAACCTGATCATGGCCTACGCTCATATCGGTCACGACAGCGTCATCGGCAACCATTGCATCCTGGTCAACAACACGGCACTGGCCGGGCACGTTCACGTCGATGACTGGGCGATCCTGTCCGGTTTTACGCTGGTGCATCAGTATTGCCACATCGGCGCCCACAGCTTCTCAGGCATGGGCACCGCGATCGGCAAGGACGTTCCGGCGTTCGTCACCGTGTTCGGTAACCCTGCCGAAGCGCGCAGCATGAATTTCGAAGGCATGCGCCGTCGTGGCTTCTCGGACGACGCGATTCACGCGCTGCGCCGCGCTTACAAGACCGTATATCGTCAAGGGCTGACGGTGGAACAGGCGATCGTCGAGCTGGCCGAACCCGCGGCGCAGTTCCCCGAAGTCGCGTTGTTCCTTGAGTCCATTCAGACCTCGACCCGCGGCATCACCCGTTAATCATGAGTGCCTTGCGGATAGCGCTGGTCGCCGGAGAAGCCTCTGGCGACATCCTAGGTTCGGGTCTGATGCGCGCAATCAAGGCGCGCCACCCTGATGTGCAGTTCATCGGCGTCGGCGGCCCGCTCATGGAAGCGCAGGGCATGCAGTCCAGCTTTCCCATGGAGCGTCTGTCGGTGATGGGCCTCGTCGAAGTGCTGGGCCGACTCAAGGAGCTGCTCGCTCGCCGCAAACTGCTGATCCAGAGCCTGATCGATGCCAGGCCCGATGTGTTCATCGGCATCGACGCCCCGGATTTCACGCTCAATATCGAACTCAAACTGCGTCAGGCGGGCATCAAGACCGTTCACTATGTCAGCCCGTCGGTCTGGGCGTGGCGGCAGAAACGCGTCTTCAAGATCCGCGAAGGTTGCGATCTGATGCTTACGCTGTTGCCGTTCGAGGCGCGGTTCTACGAAGAAAAAGGCGTTCCGGTGCGCTTCGTCGGGCATCCGCTGGCTGACACCATTCCGCTGCACGCCGATCGCGCCGACGCTCGAGCGCAACTCGGGCTGGGCGACGGGTCGGTGGTTGCACTGATGCCTGGCAGTCGTGCAGGCGAAGTCGGCCGCCTGGGCGCGTTGTTTTTCGACACTGCCGAGCGACTGCTGGCATTGCGCCCCGGCATCCGTTTCGTCCTGCCGTGCGCAAGCCCTCAACGCCGGGCGCAGATCGAGCAATTGCTGCAGGGGCGAGATCTTCCGCTGACGCTGCTCGACGGTCAGTCTCATCTGGCGCTGGCGGCGTGCGATGCGGTGCTGATCGCCTCCGGCACCGCCACGCTGGAGGCGCTGCTGTACAAAAGACCGATGGTGGTTGCCTATCGTCTGGCGCCGCTGACTTACTGGATACTCAAGCGGATGGTAAAAAGTCCGTACGTGTCGCTGCCGAATCTGTTGGCCCGGCGTTTGCTGGTTCCAGAACTGCTGCAGGACGCTGCGACCGCGCAGGCACTGGCGCAGACGCTGCTGCCATTGCTCGACAACGGCGCGGAGCAGACCGCCGGCTTCGACGAAATTCACCGAACCTTGCGTCGTGATGCCTCCAATCAGGCTGCGGAAGCGGTATTGAACCTGATCGGCGCGTCACCTTCACAATGAGTGTGCAATCAATGCAGATGGGTCTGGACTTCAATCTGGTCGAGGATCTGGTGGCCGGTGTCGACGAAGTCGGTCGCGGTCCACTGTGCGGCGCGGTCGTCACGGCTGCTGTCATCCTGGACCCGAAACGCCCGATTCTGGGCCTCAACGACTCGAAAAAACTCACCGAAGCCAAGCGCGAAAAACTGTTCGATGAGATCTGCGAAAAGGCGTTGTGCTGGCACATTGCACGGGCAGAAGTGGAAGAAATCGACGAGCTCAATATCCTGCACGCCACCATGCTGGCCATGAAGCGTGCCGTCGAAGGGTTGCTCATCGTGCCTAAACTGGCACTGATCGACGGCAATCGCTGTCCGCAGCTTTCGGTTCCCTGTGCGCCGGTCATTCAGGGCGACGCCCAGGTCCCGGCCATCGCCGCAGCGTCGATCCTGGCGAAGGTGAGCCGCGACCGCGAGATGGCGAGGATGGAGCTGCTGTATCCCGGTTACGGCATTGGCGGGCACAAGGGCTATCCTACTCCGGTCCACCTGGAAGCCCTGGCGCGACTGGGACCTACGCCGATTCACCGGCGATCCTTTGCCCCTGTACGTGCGGCGTACGAGGCGCGGGACATGATGATCGCTACAGGTTTTACCTCGCTGCCGCTGAGTTGATGCCGGCACCGACGCTGCGCAGCAGCGGCTTCAATCTGCCGGCCATCCCGACCAGAGGCATTTCAGCAACAGGGATAGCCTCACCGCCCGCCAATGGCGGATACGGGTGCTCCCGTCCACTGCAACACACTTCGTACTGCTGACAGGGTCGTTTGGCTTATCGAATGTTTTTCCTGAGGCCGGTACAATCCGGCCTTCGTTTTCTGTGCGCTATTAGGATCACCCATGCCGGCTTCTTTCGTTCATCTACGCCTGCACACCGAATACTCTCTGGTTGACGGTCTGGTCCGGGTCAAGCCGCTGGTCAAGGCGCTGGCCGGCATGAACATGCCTGCGGTAGCGGTGACTGACCAGAACAACCTGTGCTCGCTGGTCAAATTCTATAAAGCGGCCATGGGCGCGGGAATCAAGCCGATCTGTGGCGCTGACATCTGGCTCGCGGGTCGTGATCGCGATGCGCCGCTCAGCCGCCTCAGCCTGCTCGTGATGAACCCGAAAGGCTACCTGAACCTGACCGAGCTGATCTCGCGCGGATTCATGGATGGTCAGCGTAACGGTCTGGTGGTGATCGAGCGCGAGTGGGTCGCCGAAGCCAGCGAAGGCTTGATTGCCTTGTCGGCGGCCAAAGAAGGCGAAATCGGCATGGCCTTGCTGGGCGGTAATCCGGCTGAGGCTGATCACCTGCTTAAAGAATGGATGACCGTTTTCCCGGACCGTTTTTATATCGAGGTCCAGCGCACCAACCGTATCAACGATGAAGAGCACCTGCACGCCGCCGTCGCCCTGGCCGACCGGCACGGCGCGCCACTGGTGGCGACCAACGATGTGCGCTTCATCAAGCAGGAAGATTTCGAAGCACACGAGACGCGCGTCTGCATCGGTGAAGGCCGGGCGCTGGACGACCCGCGTCGTTCGCACAATTACAGCGATCAGCAATACCTCAAAAGCGCCGAGGAGATGGCTGAGCTGTTCAGCGATCTGCCGGACGCGCTGGCCAACACGGTCGAGATCGCCAAGCGCTGCAACATCGAGGTGAAGCTGGGCAAACACTTCCTGCCCAACTTCCCGATCCCCGATGGCCTCACCATCGACGAGTATTTCCGCAAAGTGTCGTTCGAAGGCCTCGAGGAGCGCCTCGCGGTGCTGTGGCCCAAGGAAACCACACCCGACTATGAAGCCAAGCGACAGGTGTATGTCGACCGTCTGAATTTCGAACTGGATATCATCATCCAGATGGGATTCCCCGGTTACTTCCTGATCGTGATGGACTTCATCCAGTGGGCCAAGAATAACGGCGTGCCGGTGGGGCCGGGCCGCGGGTCGGGTGCCGGTTCGCTGGTTGCCTACGTGCAGAAGATCACTGACCTGGACCCGTTGCAATATGACCTGCTGTTCGAACGGTTCCTGAACCCCGAGCGGGTATCGATGCCCGACTTCGACGTCGACTTCTGCATGGACGGCCGCGACCGGGTGATCGAGTACGTGGCCGATAAATACGGCCGCAATGCGGTGAGCCAGATCATTACCTTCGGTTCGATGGCGGCCAAGGCGGTGGTGCGCGACGTGGCGCGGGCGCAGGGCAAGTCATTCGGCCTGGCGGATCGTCTGTCGAAGATGATCCCGTTCGAAGTCGGCATGACCCTGGAAAAGGCCTACGAACAGGAAGAAATCCTGCGTGACTTCCTCAAGAACGACGAGGAAGGCGCTGAAATCTGGGAGATGGCGCGCAAGCTCGAAGGCGTAGTGCGTAACGTCGGCAAGCACGCCGGTGGCGTGGTTATCGCGCCGACCAAACTCACCGACTTCGCGGCCATTTATTGCGACGAAGAGGGCAGCGGTCTGGTGACCCAGTTCGACAAGGATGACGTCGAAGCTGCCGGGTTGGTGAAGTTCGACTTCCTCGGCCTGCGCACCCTGACGATCATCGATTGGGCGATGAAAACCATCAACCGCGACCGCGCCAAGGTGGGCGAGGAGCCGCTGGACATCGCGTTCATCCCGCTGGACGACGCGCCGACCTACGACCTGTTGCAGAAAGCCGAAACCACGGCGGTGTTCCAGCTCGAATCCCGCGGCATGAAGGAGCTGATCAAAAAGCTCAAGCCCGACTGCCTTGAAGACCTCATCGCACTGGTGGCACTGTTTCGCCCGGGCCCGTTGCAATCGGGCATGGTGGATGACTTCATCAACCGCAAACACGGCCGGGCCGAGCTGTCGTACCCGCACGTCGACTACCAGTACGACGGGCTCAAGCCGGTATTGGCGCCGACCTACGGCATCATCCTGTATCAGGAACAGGTGATGCAGATCGCTCAGGTCATGGCCGGTTACACCCTGGGCGGTGCGGACATGCTGCGTCGCGCCATGGGCAAGAAGAAGCCCGAGGAGATGGCCAAGCAGCGCGGCGGCTTTATCGAAGGCTGCAAGACCAATAACATCGACCCGGACCTTGCCGGTAACATTTTCGACCTTGTTGAGAAATTCGCCGGTTACGGCTTCAACAAGTCCCACTCCGCGGCATACGGGCTGGTTTCGTACCAGACCGCGTGGCTGAAGAGGCACTATCCGGCGCCGTTCATGGCCGCCGTGTTGTCGGCGGACATGCACAACACCGACAAGGTCGTGACCTTGATCGAAGAAGTGCGGACCATGAAGCTGCGCCTGGACGCGCCGGATGTGAACAACTCGGAATTCAAGTTCACCGTGAACGACGAAGGCCGCATTGTCTACGGCCTCGGCGCCATCAAGGGCGTCGGCGAGGGGCCGGTCGAGGCGATCACCGAAGCGCGTCAGGCGGGCCCGTTCAAGGACCTGTTCGACTTCTGTGCGCGCATCGACCTCAAGCGCGTCAACAAACGCACCTTGGGCGGCCTGATCAGCAGCGGCGCGCTGGACCGTCTGGGCCCGTTCTTCTTTGAGGAGCCCAAACAGTATCAAGCCAACATCGACCGCAACCGCGGCGTCCTGCTGGCGGCTCTGGAAGAAGCGATCCAGGCCGCCGAGCAGACCGCGCGCAGTCACGACAGCGGTCATGCCGATCTGTTTGGCGGTTTGTTCGTCGAAGCGGACGCCGATGTTTATGCGAACCATCGCAATGCCAAGGAGGTCACTCTCAAGGAGCGCCTTCGCGGCGAAAAGGAAACGCTGGGCCTGTACCTCACGGGGCATCCGATCGACGAATACGAAGGTGAGATCAGACGGTTCGCCCGTCAGCGTATCGTCGATCTGAAACCGGCGCGGGACACTCAGACCGTGGCGGGGCTGATCATCGCGCTGCGCGTGATGAAGAACAAAAAGGGCGACAAGATGGGTTTCATCACCCTTGATGACCGCTCCGGACGCATCGAAGCGTCGCTGTTCGCCGATGCGTTCCATTCGGCCCAGTCGCTGCTGCAGACCGACGCGATGGTGGTGGTGGAGGGGGAAGTCAGCTCCGATGATTTCTCCGGCGGCCTGCGTTTGCGTGCCAAACGGGTGATGAGCCTGGAAGAGGCGCGTACGGGGCTGGCCGAAAGTTTGCGTCTGACCGTGCATAGCGAAGCGCTCAAGGGCGATCGTCTACGCTGGCTGGGCGACCTGTGCAGGAAGCACCGGGGAGCGTGTCCGATCACGCTCGATTACACCGGGCAGGAGGCCAAGGCGTTGTTGCAGTTTGGCGAAGCGTGGCGGATCGATCCCGCAGACAGCCTGATTCAGGCCCTGCGTGACCAGTTCGGACGAGAGAACGTCTTCCTGCAGTATCGCTGAACGCTGATCAGCTCAGAATTTTTTAAACTCGACCGAAAGGCGCCTGCTCCTTTAAGGTATGGCGCTTACGGATCAACCGGCCGGCCTCTTGGCCGTCGACCCAAGACGGATGCCTATGAACCCGAATTTTCTGGATTTCGAACAGCCGATTGCTGACCTGCAAGCCAAGATTGAAGAGCTGCGTCTGGTAGGCAATGACAACTCGCTGAACATCGGCGACGAAATCTCTCGACTGCAAGAGAAGAGCAATACGCTCACCGAAAGCATTTTCGGCAACCTGACCAGTTGGCAGATCGCGCGCATGGCGCGTCATCCGCGTCGTCCGTACACGCTGGATTACATCGAACACATCTTCACCGAGTTTGACGAGTTGCATGGCGATCGCCACTTCTCCGACGACGCGGCAATCGTCGGCGGCATTGCTCGCCTCGACGATCAGCCTGTGATGGTGATCGGTCATCAGAAAGGCCGCGAAGTGCGCGAGAAGGTTCGCCGCAACTTCGGCATGCCGCGTCCGGAAGGCTACCGCAAGGCCTGCCGTTTGATGGAAATGGCCGAGCGCTTCAAGATGCCGATCCTGACCTTCATCGACACGCCGGGCGCCTATCCGGGCATCGACGCTGAAGAACGCAACCAGAGCGAAGCGATTGCCTGGAACCTGCGCGTCATGGCCCGCCTGAAGACTCCGATCATTGCCACCGTCATCGGTGAAGGTGGTTCAGGCGGCGCGCTGGCGATTGGTGTCTGCGACCAGTTGAACATGCTGCAATATTCCACTTACGCGGTGATCTCGCCGGAAGGCTGCGCCTCGATCCTGTGGAAAACGGCCGAGAAGGCGCCGGATGCCGCTGAAGCGATGGGCATTACCGCCGAGCGTTTGAAAGGGTTGGGTATCGTTGACAAGGTGATCAACGAGCCATTGGGTGGCGCACATCGTGATCCGGCCGCCGCCGCTGCATCGATTCGTGAAGAGTTGAGCAGTCAGTTGGCAATGCTCAAGAAATTCGGTAACGATGAGCTGTTGGCTCGCCGCTACGAGCGCCTGATGAGTTACGGCGTATAACCGGAGTCTTTTTCTGAGGTCCGGCCAGCTTGAAAGGTTGACCCGCATGACCAAGCCGGACATCAAGAAAGACTTATCCAAGCGTCTGCTGTCGCGCCTGTCCCCCTGGCGCGACGCAGCGGCCTGGCGCATCGCCTTCTCCGGTGGTCTGGATTCCACCGTCCTGCTGCATCTGCTGTCGGATCTCTCGAAACAACAGCGCCTTCCCCCTTTGATTGCCATTCACGTTCATCACGGCCTGCAGGCTGTGGCCAAGTCCTGGCCGGGACATTGTCGTCAGGTCTGTCAGATTCTGGGCGTACCGTTGCAGGTCATCGACGTTACCGTGAAGCCCGGCGCGAGCCTCGAGCAAGCCGCGCGCAATGCCCGTTATGACGCTTTTAATGACGTCCTTGAGCGTGGCGAAGTGCTGCTCACTGCGCAGCACCGCGATGATCAAGCTGAAACGCTGATGTTCCGGTTGTTGCGCGGCGCAGGCGTGCGTGGTCTGGCGGCGATGCCTGAGGCACGAATCGTCGGGGAGGGTCGACTGTTTCGTCCGTTGCTCGAGGAGTCCAGAACAACGCTGGAAGCGTATGCCCGGGAGCAGGGTCTGAGCTGGATCGAGGACCCGAGCAATCATGACAGCCGCTTTTCACGCAACTACCTGCGCAATCACGTGATGCCCATGCTGACGGCGCGTTGGCCGCAGGCCGTGGCCAGTATGACCCGCAGCGCTGCACATCTGGCTGAGGCGCAGGCGTTGCTGGTCGAGCTGGCGCAGCAGGATCTGGCTCAGGCCGAAACGCCGTGTCCGTGGCCGTGGCTGGATCTGCCGTCGCTGGAACTGGGGCCGCTGGAGATGTTATCGGACGCCAGGCAGCGCAATGCCTTACGCCACTGGCTGACACCTCTGACCCGTTTACCGGATACCGATCACTGGGCAGGCTGGGATTCGTTGCGTGATGCAGGCCCTGACGGCCGTCCGATCTGGCGCCTCGCTGACGGTCAGGTGCATCGCGCCGAGGGGCGGATCTGGTGGTTGTCCGGGATCTGGCTCAAGGATGTCGCCGGCTCGCAGCACTGGTCGCTGTCCTCTCAGCCGCTGGCGCTGCCCGGCAACGGCATGTTGCAGATCGTCGGTTCGGCACCCGTTGGCGGCTTGCACGTCCACTATCGGCAGGGCGGAGAGACCTTCGATGTGCCCGACCGTGGGCGCCGGGATCTCAAGCGTCTGCTCAACGAAAAAGGCGTACCGGTTTTTTTGCGCGGCCGATTGCCGCTGCTCTATCGCGGTGAGCAATTATTGGCCGTGGCCAACTTGCCCGGACTGGACGCCGGGCCCCGTGGCGACTGGCGATTGCACTGGCAGCCACCGACGAATGACCAAAGTTTGAGCTGAAAGGGCGTTTCCGGTAGACTACGCTCCCTTCTTGATACAGCTTATGTCGATCCTTCCGGAACGATGCAAGTTGCCGATGACCAGCCAGTCTTTACTGGGCGATTCTCAAAATGTGGCGAGCAATGGACAGACCTTACTGTGGTCAGTCGCTTTTTCTGGCGCAACAGATTCTGAACAGCACTGTGAGACACGCAGGTCATCGGGGGCTTCGGCCTTCCTTCGCTTTCCCCGGCGGCTCTGACCGCTTTAACGCAGACTTCTAGGGTTTTTCATGACGCGCTACATCTTCGTCACGGGCGGTGTTGTTTCTTCATTGGGGAAAGGCATTGCCTCGGCTTCATTGGCGGCCATCCTGGAGGCGAGGGGACTTAAGGTCACCATGCTCAAGCTGGACCCCTACATCAACGTCGACCCGGGCACCATGAGCCCGTTCCAGCACGGTGAAGTGTTCGTCACCCACGACGGCGCCGAGACCGACCTGGACCTGGGTCACTACGAGCGTTTCATCCGCACCACCATGACCCAGAACAACAACTTCACCACTGGCCGTGTGTACGAACACGTCCTGCGCAAAGAGCGCCGTGGTGATTACCTGGGTGCGACCATTCAGGTGATTCCGCACATCACCGATGAGATCAAGCGTCGCATCATCAAGGGCGCCGGCGATGCCGACGTGGCCCTGGTGGAAATCGGTGGCACCGTGGGTGACATCGAATCACAACCATTCTTGGAAGCCATCCGCCAGTTGCGCTTCGAAGTCGGCGCCAAGCGCGCGATGCTGATGCACCTGACGCTGGTACCCTACATCGCCACTGCCGGCGAAACCAAGACCAAGCCTACCCAGCACTCGGTCAAGGAATTGCGCTCCATCGGCCTGCAGCCTGATGTGCTGATCTGCCGTTCCGACCATGCCATCGACGTCTCGTCGCGCCGCAAGATCGCTCAGTTCACCAACGTCGAAGAGCGTGCAGTCATCGCGCTGGAAGATGCCGACACCATCTACAAGATCCCGGGCATCCTGCATTCGCAAGGCCTGGACGATTTCGTCGTAGAGCGTTTCGGTCTGCAATGCGCCGGCGCCGACCTGTCCGAGTGGGACAAGGTTGTCGATGCCAAGCTCAATCCGGAGCACGAAGTCACCATCGCCATGGTCGGCAAGTACATGGAACTGCTGGACGCTTACAAATCGCTGATCGAAGCGATGAGCCATGCCGGCATCACCAATCGCACCAAGGTCAACCTGCGCTACATCGATTCCGAAGACATCGAGAATCAGGGCACCGGCCTGCTCGAAGGCGTGGATGCCATCCTGGTGCCGGGCGGCTTCGGTCTGCGCGGCGTCGAAGGCAAGATCACGGCGGTGCAGTTTGCTCGCGAAAACAAGGTTCCGTACCTGGGCATCTGCCTGGGCATGCAGGTGGCCGTCATCGAGTTCGCACGTAACGTGCTGGGCTGGAAAGACGCCAACTCCACCGAGTTCGACCGCACCAGCGGGCACCCAGTCGTGGGTCTGATCACCGAGTGGGAAGACGCGACCGGCGCAGTCGAAACCCGCACCGAAGCCTCCGATCTGGGCGGCACCATGCGCCTGGGCGCGCAGGAATGCCAGCTTGAGCCCGGCTCCCTGGTACACGATTGCTACGCCAACGACGTCATCGTCGAGCGTCACCGTCACCGCTACGAGGTGAACAACAAGCTGCTGCCGCAACTGATCGAAGCCGGCCTGAAAGTGTCCGGTCGCTCCGGCGACGGCGCGCTGGTCGAAGTGGTCGAGTCTGCCGATCATCCGTGGTTCGTAGCCTGTCAGTTCCACCCAGAATTCACCTCCACGCCTCGCGATGGCCACCCGCTGTTCAGTGGTTTCGTCAAGGCAGCGCTCGCTCAACATCAGAAGAACGCCTGATAGGGAATTCATTACATGGCACAGAAAATCATCCGCGTCGGCTCCGCCGACAAGGGCATTGACATCGCCAACGATAAGCCAATGGTTTTGTTCGGTGGCATGAACGTCCTGGAATCCCGTGACATGGCCATGCAGGTCTGTGAGGAATACGTGCGGGTGACCGAGAAGCTCGGGATCCCTTACGTTTTCAAGGCCAGCTTCGACAAAGCCAACCGTTCTTCCGTGACGTCCTATCGCGGCCCGGGCCTGGAAGCGGGCATGCGCATTTTCGAAGAGATCAAAAGCACGTTCGGCGTGCCGGTGATCACCGACGTGCACGAACCGGATCAGGCCGCTGCCGTTGCCGAAGTCTGCGACATCATTCAGCTGCCGGCTTTCTTGTCCCGCCAGACCGATCTGGTCGTGGCGATGGCCAAAACCGGCGCCGTGATCAATATCAAGAAAGCCCAGTTCCTCGCGCCTCAGGAAATGAAACACATCCTGAACAAGTGTGAAGAAGCGGGTAATGACCAATTGATCCTGTGCGAGCGTGGTTCGAGCTTCGGCTACAACAACCTCGTGGTCGATATGCTCGGCTTCGGCATTATGAAAGCCTTCGAATACCCGGTGTTCTTCGACGTGACGCACGCGTTGCAGATGCCGGGCGGCCGTTCCGATTCCGCTGGCGGTCGCCGTGCTCAGGTCACCGATCTGGCCAAGGCCGGCATCAGTCAGGGCCTGGCGGGGCTGTTCCTCGAGGCCCATCCGGATCCGGATAACGCCAAATGCGACGGTCCATGCGCGCTGCGTCTGAACAAGCTCGAGCCATTCCTGACTCAGCTCAAGGCGCTGGACGATCTGGTCAAGGCCTTCCCGACGATCGAAACGGCTTAAAAACCCGCTTCACCGGCGCCGAGCCCTCCGGTAGAGTGCCGTTCGTTATTTTCCCGACCAATGGATCGGGAAATTTGTCGTTTTGGGGCCTGCCCGTTGTCCTAGAGCCCTGAGACGCCGAATCGTTTTCCCTGCTGCGTCGTTTTCGTCAATCTTGGAGTGTTAACAACAATGGCAAAAATCGTCGACATCAAAGGTCGTGAAGTTCTCGACTCCCGTGGCAATCCCACCGTGGAAGCAGATGTGCTCCTCGACAACGGCATCATCGGCAGTGCATGCGCGCCGTCCGGTGCTTCCACCGGCTCGCGTGAAGCACTTGAGCTGCGTGATGGCGACAAGAGCCGTTACATGGGCAAAGGCGTTCTCAAGGCTGTGGCCAATATCAACGGCCCGATCCGCGACCTGCTGCTGGGCAAGGATCCGGTTGACCAGAAGGCACTGGACCACGCGATGATCCAGCTCGACGGCACCGAAAACAAAGCCAGCCTGGGCGCCAACGCCATTCTCGCTGTCTCTTTGGCCGCTGCCAAAGCTGCCGCTCAGGATCAGGATCTGCCGCTGTACGCGCACATTGCCAACCTCAACGGCACGCCAGGTGTCTACTCGATGCCGGTCCCGATGATGAACATCATCAACGGTGGCGAGCATGCCGATAACAACATCGACATCCAGGAATTCATGGTTCAGCCAGTGGGCGCCAAGACCTTCGCCGAAGGCCTGCGCTGGGGCACCGAGATTTTCCACCACCTCAAAGCCGTGCTCAAGGCACGCGGTCTGAACACCGCCGTGGGTGACGAAGGTGGCTTCGCGCCCAACCTGAACTCCAACGCCGACGCACTGGACGCCATCGCCGAGGCCGTGAAGAACGCCGGCTACACGCTGGGCACCGACGTGACCCTGGCACTGGACTGCGCTGCCAGCGAGTTCTACAAGAACGGCAAGTACACCCTGAGCGAAGAAGGCGAATACGATTCCGCCGGTTTTGCCGACTATCTGGCCGATCTGGTCAGCAAACACCCGATCATCTCGATCGAAGACGGCCTGGACGAATCCGACTGGGACGGCTGGAAGATTCTCACCGACAAGATCGGCGACAAGATCCAGCTGGTGGGCGACGACCTGTTCGTGACCAACACCAAGATCCTGAAAGAAGGCATCGAGAAGAAAATCGGTAACTCGATCCTGATCAAGTTCAACCAGATCGGCACCCTGACCGAAACGCTGGAAGCCATCCAGATGGCCAAGGCTGCCGGTTACACCGCTGTGATCTCGCACCGCTCCGGCGAAACCGAAGATTCCACCATCGCCGATCTGGCAGTGGGCACTTCGGCAGGCCAGATCAAGACCGGTTCCCTGAGCCGCTCCGATCGTATCGCCAAGTACAACCAACTGCTGCGTATCGAAGAGCAGTTGGGCGCAAAAGCTGTGTACCGTGGCCGCAGCGAGTTTCGCGGTTAAGTGCAAGATGGTAAAAAGGCAGCAGGCGCTGTAGGGCGTTTCGCGTAAATCGCGACGTGTCCTGATGTCCTGATCCACGAGCCCGGTGACCGCCGGGCTCTTGGGCATTTGAATTGGTCGATTTTGCTGTCTTCTTCACCGGGTATCAGATATTCATAATGCGCAGTCCTAACTGGTTGTTCCTCGTTCTGCTTTTGCTGCTCGCTGGTCTGCAATATCGCCTGTGGGTGGGTAATGGCAGTCTTGCGCAGGTGGCCAGTCTGACTCAGCAAATCGCCGATCAACATGCCGAAAACGAAGCTTTGCTGGAGCGCAACCGGGTCATGGACGCGGAAGTGCTGGAGCTGAAAAAAGGCCTGGAGACCGTTGAAGAACGTGCCCGCCACGAGCTGGGCATGGTCAAGGACGGCGAGACCCTTTATCAGTTGGCACAGTGATGTTGGCGTGATGACTCAATCCCTTCCTGCCTTCTGGGCAGTGATTCCCGCAGCGGGCGTTGGCGCACGCATGGCGGCAGACCGTCCCAAGCAGTATCTGCAACTGGGCGGCCTCACGATTCTTGAACACAGCCTGCTTTGCTTTCTCGATCATCCCCGGCTCAAGGGCCTGGTGATCAGTCTGGCTGTGGATGATCCTTATTGGCCTACCTTGCCTTGCGCGCTGGATTCCCGGATACAGCCAGTCGCTGGCGGCAAGGAGCGTGCGGATTCGGTGCTCAACGCGCTGCTTCATCTGCACGCCAGTGGCGCCGATGACAATGACTGGGTCCTGGTGCACGATGCCGCGCGACCGAATCTGGCGCGCTCGGATCTCGACCGTCTACTGGCGGAGCTGGCGGACGATCCGGTCGGCGGGTTGCTCGCCGTTCCGGCCAAAGACACCCTCAAACGCGCCGACGCCAGTGGTCGAGTGGCGGAAACGGTGGATCGCAGCTTCATATGGCAGGCCTACACGCCGCAGATGTTCAGACTTGGCGCGTTGCATCGCGCGCTGGCCGACGGGCTTGTCTCGAATGTGTCGATCACCGACGAAGCCTCGGCGATCGAGTGGGCAGGCCACTCGCCGCGCCTTATCGAAGGCCGTGCGGACAACATCAAAGTCACCCGGCCGGAGGACCTGGAATGGCTGCGTCAGCGGCGGGGTGATTTTTCCCGCTGATCGGGCCCTTGGTTGTTGCGGGTTGTATGCGCAGATTTCTGTGGAGCGTGCTTGTCACGCGACGCCGACCCGAGCCATGCTCGTACAACGTTCGCGTAGCGCTTCATCGATATTCCGGCCGCAACGCCAATCCCGTCTTCAGATAATCCACCAGCTTTCTCACCTTCGGCGACAGGTGCCGCTGCTGCGGGTATAGCGCCCACACCGCGGTGCTCGGCGGCTGATGAGCATCGAGCAGCGAGATCAATGCGCCGCTCTTGAGGTGTTCGAGCACGTAGTAATCCGGCAGCTGACACAGCCCGACCCCTTGCAACGCCGCGTCTAGCACCGCCTGCCCACTGTTGCAACGCCAGTTTCCCTGCACACGTTGAGAAAACTCGCGGCCGTTCTGCTGCAATAACCAACTGTCCGAACTGCCGATGAGGCAGTTATGCCGAGTCAATTCCGACACGCTGTGCGGTCGTCCATAACGTTCGAGATATGACGGCGAGGCGCAGAAATACATTCGTCTCGGCGCAAGACGCGTCGCCACCAGTCTGGATTCCTGCAACCGGCCCAGCCTGATTGCCAGGTCCATGCCTTCATGCAGGAGGTCCAGCGTGTTGTTGGTCAGCTCGATGTCCACGCGTAATTGAGGGTGCTCATCCATGAAGCGCGTCACCAGCGGCGTGATGAAGCGCTCGCCGTAGGCCACCGCGCAGGTCATGCGCAACAGGCCCTTTGGCTCGCTGGTCAAGTCGCTCACGGCGCGCAACGCCTCCTCCCGGCCATCCTGCAGGCGCTGGCAGTGGTGGAGAAAGGTTTGTCCCGCTTCCGTCAGTGCGACCTTTCGGGTGCTGCGGTATAGCAGACGCGTCTGAAGACGTTCCTCAAGGCGGGCAATTTGCCGACTGACATGGGACGACGACACGCCCAGACGTTCTGCCGCTGCCGTGAATTGCCCGCATTCGGCAACGGCGACGAATTCGTCCAGTCCTTCCCAACGATTGGCGAACATCGATTATCCCCGTACAGCAGTAATGTTTTGCTTTCGGCCGGATTATTAATCAAACGGCACTGCTTTACACTCCATGTTCGTTTCTACTTCGCTGGAGATCATGATGATCAAGTCACGTGCTGCCGTTGCTTTCGCGCCCAACCAACCGCTGCAGATCGTCGAGGTCGACGTCGAGGCCCCGAAAGCCGGCGAGGTCCTGATTCGCACGGTCGCTTCCGGCGTCTGCCATACCGATGCCTATACCCTGTCCGGCGCCGATTCCGAGGGCGTGTTCCCGTGCATTCTCGGGCACGAAGGTGGCGGTATCGTCGAAGCGGTAGGCGAGGGTGTCACCTCGCTGGCAGTGGGTGACCACGTGATTCCGCTGTACACCGCCGAATGCCGCGAGTGCAAATTCTGCAAGTCCGGCAAGACCAACCTCTGCCAGAAAGTCCGCGCCACTCAGGGCAAGGGCCTGATGCCCGACGGCACCACGCGTTTCAGCTACAACGGCGAGCCGGTCTACCACTACATGGGCTGCTCGACGTTCTCCGAGTACACCGTCGTACCGGAAATTTCCCTGGCGAAGATTCCCAAGGAAGCGCCGCTGGAGAAGGTCTGCCTGCTCGGCTGCGGCGTGACCACCGGTATCGGTGCTGTGTTGAACACGGCAAAAGTCGAAGAAGGTGCGACCGTCGCGATCTTCGGCCTGGGCGGTATCGGCCTGGCTGCGATCATCGGCGCAAAAATGGCCAAGGCCTCGCGCATCATTGCCATCGACATCAATCCGGCCAAATTCGATGTGGCGCGCGAACTTGGCGCCACGGACTTCATCAACCCCAAAGAGCACAGCAAGCCTATTCAGGACGTCATCGTCGAACTCACCGACGGCGGCGTGGATTACAGCTTCGAGTGCATCGGCAACGTGCAGTTGATGCGGGCTGCACTGGAATGCTGCCACAAAGGGTGGGGCGAGTCGGTGATCATCGGCGTCGCACCTTCGGGGCACGAAATCTCCACTCGCCCGTTCCAGCTGGTTACTGGTCGCGTCTGGCGCGGTTCGGCGTTCGGTGGCGTCAAAGGCCGTACCGAGCTGCCAAGCTACGTCGAGAAATCGCAGACGGGCGAAATTCCGCTGGACACCTTCATCACCCACACCATGGGTCTGGACAAAATCAATGAAGCGTTCGACCTGATGCACGAAGGCAAAAGCATCCGCTCGGTCATTCACTTCTGAGTAGCAGCCCCAAGCTGCAAGCTGCAAGCCCCAAGAGAGCACGCCATTGTGCCGACTTGCGGCCTGCGGTTTGAAGTGTGTGGCTGGGAGGAACGATCCCATGAGTCTGGAAAACATCTCGTGCCAGAAAAGCTTCGGCGGCTGGCACAAACGTTACAAACATCACTCCGACGTGCTGGGTTGCGACATGGTGTTTGCGGTCTACCTGCCTCCCCAGGCAGAGCAGGGCGGCAAGCTTCCTGTGGTTTACTGGTTGTCAGGCCTGACCTGCACCGATGAAAACTTCATGCAGAAGGCTGGCGCGCAACGTATTGCGGCCGAGCTTGGGGTCATCATCGTGGCGCCGGACACCAGTCCGCGTGGCGCCGATGTGCCGGGTGATCCGGACAATGCCTATGATTTCGGTCTGGGCGCCGGTTTTTACCTGAATGCCACACAGCAACCCTGGGCGCGGCATTATCGCATGTACGATTATGTGGTCAGCGAACTGCCTGCCCTGATCGAGGCGCACTTTCCGGCCTCGGACAAACGCAGCATCAGCGGCCATTCGATGGGCGGTCACGGCGCGCTGGTCTGTGCGTTGCGCAACCCGGGACGCTATCAGTCGGTATCTGCGTTTTCGCCGATCAGCAATCCCATGGATTGCCCATGGGGTCAGAAAGCGTTCTCGCGTTATCTGGGCGAAGACCGTTCGCGCTGGCGCGAGTGGGATGCCAGCGTGCTGATCGCAGAGGCCACCGAACGTCTGCCTTTGCTGGTGGATCAGGGTGATCGCGACGACTTCCTCGCCAATCAGCTCAAGCCCGAAGCGCTGGTGCAGGCCGCGAAGGCGGTCGGCCATCCGCTGGAGTTGCGCATGCAGCCCGGCTACGACCACAGCTACTACTTCATCGCCAGCTTCATCGAGGATCATCTGCGACATCATGCGCGTGCGTTGGCGGGCTAATGTCCGACAAAGTAGGTAGAATCACGCCCTGACTTTTTCAGGGCGTTTTTTTATGCGTATTGGCCACGGCTATGATGTGCACCGTTTCGCTGAAGGCGATTTCATTACCTTGGGTGGGGTGCGGATCGCGCACACGTCCGGTCTGCTCGCGCATTCCGATGGCGATGTCCTGCTGCACGCCTTGAGCGATGCGTTGCTTGGCGCCGCCGCTCTGGGTGATATCGGCAAGCATTTTCCAGACACCGATCCGCAGTTCAAGGGTGCCGACAGCCGTGTGTTGCTGCGTCATGTGCTCAAGCAAGTGCAGGCCAAGGGCTGGAAAGTCGGTAACGTCGACGCGACCATCGTCGCTCAGGCGCCGAAGATGGCCCCGCACATCGACACCATGCGCACGCTGATCGCTGAAGATCTGCAGGTCGATCTGGATCAGGTCAACGTCAAGGCCACCACCACCGAAAAACTCGGTTTCACCGGACGTGAAGAAGGCATCGCGGTTCACGCGGTCGCACTGTTGATCGCCGCATGACCGAACTCGAACTGCTGGGCCCGAAGGCCTATGGCGATGCGTTGGGCACCGCCGTATTGAAAGCCACCGCCGCAGACTTTCAGGTCGATGAAGTGCTGGATATCCCGTTGTCCGGCGATGGCGAGCATCTGTGGCTCTGGGTTGAAAAGCGCGGTCTGAACACCGAAGAAGCGGCTCGCCGACTGGCCAGGGCCGCAGGCGTGCCTCTGCGCACGGTCAGTTACGCCGGTTTGAAGGATCGCCAGGCGCTGACCCGCCAGTGGTTCAGCATTCAACTGCCGGGCAAGGCCGACCCGGACATGTCCTCAGCCGAAAACGACACGCTGAAAATTCTCGACAGCAAGCGGCATAAACGCAAGCTGCAACGCGGCGCCCACGCCGCCAACGGATTCACCTTGCGTCTGACGCAGCTTCAGGCAGACAAAGCGGCGCTCGACGCGCGACTGGAGGCCATTCGGCTGGCCGGCATCCCGAATTATTTCGGCGCCCAGCGGTTTGGTCACGAGGGCGGCAATCTCGGTGAAGCGCGCCATTACGCCGAACGACAGGCATTGCCGGAACAGCGCAATGTGCGTTCGCGCCTGCTATCGACCGCACGCAGCTATCTGTTCAATCAGGTGCTGGCTGCGCGCGTCGCGGACGGAAGCTGGCAGCGGGCCCAGCCAGGCGACTTGCTCGCGTTCACCGACAGCCGCAGTTTTTTTCCTGCCTCAGAAGCAGAGTGCAGCGACCCTCGGCTGGCGATCCTCGATCTGCACCCGACCGGGCCGCAATGGGGGGAGGGGGACTCGCCAGCCTCGGGCGCCACGGCAGCGCTCGAAAACAGCATCGCCCAGCGCGAGTCATCGCTCTGTAACTGGTTGATAAAAGCGGGAATGGAACACGAACGTCGCATCCTGCGACTGCCCATCGGGCGGTTGACGTGGCATTATCCCGAGCCTGACATTCTGCAACTGGAATTCGTCCTGCCGGCCGGATGCTTCGCCACCGCATTGGTGCGTGAACTCGTCGATCTGGTGCCGACAGGACAGACGGACAGCTCATGCGTATTCTGATTTCAAATGATGACGGGGTCACCGCACCCGGCCTTGCTGCGCTCTATGGCGCGCTCGCCGGCTATGCCGATTGTGTGGTCATCGCGCCCGATCAAGACAAAAGCGGCGCCAGCAGCTCGCTGACGCTCGATCGGCCTTTGCACCCGCACACGCTGGACAACGGCTTCATCAGCCTCAACGGCACGCCGACCGATTGCGTTCATCTGGGTCTCAACGGCCTGCTGGCAAACGAACCCGACATGGTGGTTTCCGGGATCAACCTGGGCGCAAATCTGGGCGATGACGTTTTGTATTCCGGAACGGTGGCGGCTGCCCTTGAGGGGCGGTTTTTGCAGCGTCCGTCTTTTGCGTTTTCATTTTTGTCGCGCCAGGCCGATAACCTGGCAACTGCCGCGCACTATGCCCGGCTCTTGGTCGAGGCCCATGAGCAGCTCGATCTTCCACCGCGTACCGTATTGAATGTGAATATTCCAAACCTGCCGCTCGAACACGTTCGCGGCATTCAGCTGACCCGCCTGGGTCATCGCACCCGTGCGGCTGCGCCGGTTCGCGTGGTCGATCCGCGCGGCAAGGCCGGCTACTGGATCGCGGCTGCCGGCGATGTCGAAGACGGCGGCCCGGGTACGGACTTTCACGCTGTCATGCAGGGTTACGTGTCGATTACACCGTTGCAGCTGGATCGGACCTATCAGGACGGTTTCAACAGCCTGAACGCATGGCTGGAGGGAATGGCCTGATGTCGCGTGAGCAAGATGACCTGTTACGTCGTGGCGTGGGAATGACTTCCCAGCGCACCCGTGAGCGTCTGATTCAGCGGTTGTACGAAGAAGGCATTTCCAACACTCAGGTGCTGGACGTCATTCGCAAGACGCCCCGGCACCTGTTCGTCGATGAAGCGCTGGCGCATCGCGCCTACGAAGACACCGCGCTGCCCATCGGCAACAACCAGACCATCTCCCAGCCTTATATGGTTGCGCGCATGAGCGAGCTGCTGCTGGCGGCCGGTCCGCTGGACAAGGTGCTGGAGATCGGCACCGGTTCAGGCTATCAGACCGCTGTGCTGGCGCAACTGGTCGAGCGGGTGTTTTCCGTGGAGCGCATCAAAGTGCTTCAGGATCGCGCCAAGGAGCGGCTGGTCGAGCTGAACCTGCGCAACATGGTGTTCCGCTGGGGCGATGGCTGGGAAGGCTGGCCGGCACTGGCGCCTTACAACGGCATCATCGTGACTGCTGTTGCGACCGATGTTCCCCAGGCGCTGCTGGACCAACTGGCGCCCGGTGGCCGGTTGGTGATTCCGGTGGGGTCGGGCGAAGTCCAACAGCTGATGCTGATCATCCGCGAAGAGCATGGCTTCTCCCGGCACGTGTTGGGCGCCGTGCGATTCGTGCCGCTGCTCAACGGGCCGCTGGCGTAGGCGCTATTTTGCAGCTGCAATGAATTCCAGCAGACGCCGCCGGTCTACAGGCTGGCGTTTTGCGATGAAGACAAAGGGTGTCTGCCGCAGCGTTGCAGCGAAGGTTTACACCAGCTTTTCCATGGCTGCCTGTCATTTCAAGACACATCAGGCAGCTTTTATTCAGTCACCAGTAAAGGGAGTGACGGGTGAGTCTCACAGTCATTCGGCAGCGTAGTTCTTCAACAAGTTTTCAGCGTCTGGTGATTGGCATTGCCCTGAGTGTCCTTCTGGTCGGCTGCTCCAGCGCACCGTCGGGCGGCGTGCGCGTTGTGGACCGCAACAGCAGCAAGCCGGCCGCTCCCGTTCGGCAGCCGGTCACAACCGGCCAGTACGTGGTCAAGCGTGGCGACACGCTGTTTTCGATTGCATTCCGTTACGGCTGGGACTGGAAAGCGCTGGCGGCCCGCAACAACATCCCCGAGCCCTATACCATTCATGTCGGTCAGGCCATTCGCTTCGACGGACGCTCGACGTCGGGCTCGACTGCTATCGCCGCAGCGCCGGTCGTCGTGCCGCAGACTTCCACGAGCAGCAGCACCAGTTCGTCGCCTTCAGGTTCGCTGAAAACAACCGTTATATCTCGGCCCGTAGGCTCTAATCCGGTCGTTGTAGCGCCGGCAGGTTCAACTTCAACAACAACTCCGGTTAATACACCGGTGGTTGCAGGGGCGCGTTCTCCAAGCGGATGGGCCTGGCCAACTAATGGCGTTTTGATCGCCAAGTTTTCTTCAAACGGTAGTTTGAATAAAGGAATTGATATCGCTGGTGATTTGGGACAGCCTGTTTTAGCCGCGTCTGATGGTTCAGTGGTATACGCCGGAAGTGGATTAAGGGGCTACGGCGAATTAGTAATCATCAAACACAGCGATACCTACGTCAGTGCTTACGGTCATAACCGTAGGCTGTTGGTTCGGGAGGGGCAGCAGGTCAAGGCAGGGCAAACAATCGCCGAGATGGGATCGACCGGAACTGACCGGGTGAAACTGCATTTTGAGATTCGCCGTCAGGGTAAGCCTGTAGATCCACTGGAATTCTTGCCACGTCGTTGATCGGTTGTCAGCCTGTTCCTGCCGTAGAGGGGACAGGCTCAAGTGCTGCCACGGAAAAAGGCGCCACTGGAGCTTGAGGTCGAACTCATCAAAGGACTATAACAATGGCTCTCAACAAAGAAGTGCCGGAGTTTGACATAGACGACGAGGTCCTCCTTATGGAGCACGGAATCGTCCTGGATTCTGCAACGGATGAGAAGCCAGCTACACCTTCTGTTCGTGCAAAGACCAAAAACTCCGCAGCGCTCAAGCAGCACAAGTACATCGACTACACGCGGGCACTGGATGCCACGCAGCTGTATCTCAACGAAATCGGTTTTTCTCCTTTGCTCTCTCCGGCAGAAGAGGTTCACTTTGCGCGTCTGTCGCAAAGTGGCGATCCGGCCGGACGCAAACGCATGATTGAAAGCAATCTGCGGCTGGTGGTGAAAATCGCCAGGCGCTACGTCAATCGTGGCCTGTCATTGCTGGACCTGATCGAGGAGGGCAATCTCGGCCTGATTCGGGCGGTCGAAAAATTCGATCCGGAACGCGGCTTCCGCTTCTCCACATACGCCACCTGGTGGATCCGTCAGACCATCGAGCGCGCGATCATGAATCAGACGCGGACCATCCGCCTGCCGATTCACGTGGTCAAGGAGCTCAACGTCTACCTGCGTGCGGCCCGCGAGCTGACGCAAAAGCTCGATCACGAACCTTCCCCTGAAGAGATCGCCAACCTGCTCGAAAAGCCGGTCTGCGAGGTCAAGCGCATGCTCGGATTGAATGAGCGTGTGTCCTCCGTCGACGTCTCGCTGGGGCCGGACTCGGACAAAACCCTGCTGGACACCCTCACTGATGATCGGCCCACCGATCCCTGCGAGCTGCTGCAGGACGACGATCTCTCCCAGAGCATCGATCAATGGCTGTCTGAGCTCACCGACAAGCAACGCGAGGTCGTCGTGCGGCGATTTGGTCTGCGCGGCCATGAGAGCAGCACCCTTGAAGACGTAGGACTGGAGATCGGTCTGACCCGGGAACGTGTCCGGCAGATTCAGGTTGAAGGGCTCAAGCGTCTGCGGGAAATTCTGGAGAAGAACGGCCTTTCCAGTGAGTCATTGTTTCAATGATCCCATGATGCTCTGTTATAACTAATAGCCAGTTAGCATCATTCAGAGCCCCGACGAGTCGGGGCTTTTTAATGTTTCAATTTGATGTTTTCCGGGCACTGACCTCAAGTTTATTTTCCTGCACATATGTCGACTTTAATATTTTATTGGTCGTGGGTTGTGCTTACTTAAGTTGTAAGACTTCTCTCACACGTCTTGTCAGTCATCGACTTGTTTTGCGACGGGTTGAATCGCTAAAGCGTGAAGGTTGAAAGTTATCCGGCTGATTTGCCTGCGTTTTATCAGCGGGTTTATTCGCAGGATGAATTGTTTTGAAAAGTGGGCGCCCTTGTCCACAGTTCAGAAATCACTAATATCAGAACTGTACCGACGGATTGGTACAGGCGGTCAAGGAAGACTGCTCAAGGACATCGCAGGATGCGATTCATCAGGATGATGAAAACGGATTAAAGGGATTATGGAAAAAATGTGGGCGGGTCATACCGCCCCTTTTTTCGTCCGCAGAAAAGTGCGATGTCGCCCTGCAGAAATGCAAATGGCCCCGAAGGGCCATTGCGCAAGCGGCATCACTCAGCGTTCGAGATCTGCGATCTTGCCGGTCTTGCCATCCCACTCTTCAGCGTCAGGCAGAGCATCCTTGCGCTCGGTGATGTTGGGCCAGATGTCAGCCAGCTCGGCGTTGAGCTCGATGAAGTTCTCCATGCCCGCCGGAACCTCGTCTTCGGAGAAGATCGCGTTGGCCGGGCATTCAGGCTCGCAGAGCGCGCAATCGATGCACTCGTCCGGGTGAATCACCAGGAAATTCGGGCCTTCGTAAAAGCAGTCCACCGGACAGACTTCTACGCAGTCGGTGTACTTGCACTTGATGCAGTTGTCGGTGACGACGAAGGTCATTTCTAATTCTCTCCTCAGGCGGCGGAAGCAAGGCCGTTCAATCAGGCTTGCCAGATTCGGGAGTCCCCGGGCCGTGAAAACTCAGCGTGCCGAGCAACGCGGCAGGCAAGGCGACCTTGCGCTGCGGTGTCCGACCTTGGTTCGCTGCGTTCAAACGCGGCCAGGATTGCTGTGAAGCCAGGCTAAAAGCTCACAGCGTCCCAAACCGCGCGGGATTCTAACAGCTTGTTACCAATCCCGTTAGATGCGTGTTTGCATCGAATACAACAACTCCAGCGCCTGACGCGGTGTCAGGTCATCGACTTTCAGGTTCGACAACTCATCCAGCACCGGGTGCGGCAGGCTGGCGAACAGGTCGCTCTGCATCGGTACCGGCGGCTTGCCTGGCTTGGATCTGGGCTGCTCGTGGGGAAGGCTGGTGGTCTCCAGGCGCAACAGATGCTCCTTCGCGCGGCTGATGACCTTGCCTGGAACCCCCGCCAGCTGGGCCACGGCCAGGCCGTAGCTCTGACTGGCCGGTCCTGGCAGCACGCGATGCAGAAAGACAATGCGCTCGTTATGCTCGGTGGCGTTGAGATGAACGTTGGCGACCAACGGTTCACTTTCAGGCAACACCGTCAGCTCGAAATAGTGCGTCGCGAACAACGTGTACGCGCGCAACTGGGCGAGACATTCTGCCGCAGCCCATGCCAGCGAAAGGCCGTCGAAGGTACTGGTACCGCGGCCGACTTCGTCCATCAGCACCAGGCTTTTGTCGGTAGCGTTGTGCAGGATGTTCGCGGTTTCGCTCATCTCCACCATGAAGGTCGAGCGTCCCCCTGCCAGGTCATCGCTCGAGCCGATGCGCGTGAAGATGCGATCAACCAACGACAGCTCGCAGCTCGCGGCCGGTACGAAGCTGCCGATGTGCGCCAGCAGCACGATCAACGCGGTCTGACGCATATAGGTCGACTTACCGCCCATGTTGGGGCCAGTAATGACCAGCATCCGGGTGTTGTCGTTGAGATCCAGATCGTTGGCCACGAACGGTGAGGACAGCACTTGCTCAACCACCGGATGACGACCTTGCTCGATGCGCATGCACGGCTCGTCGGTGAAGCGTGGGCGGTTCAGGTCCAGATTCAGGGCGCGCTCGGCCAGATTGCTCAGGACGTCCAGTTCGGCCAAGGCTGCGGCGGTGTCCTGCAGCGGCGCGAGATGGCCGATGAGGTCCTCGAGCAGCGCTTCGTAGAGCATTTTTTCCCGGGCCAGCGCGCGACTCTTGGCGGACAGCGCCTTGTCCTCGAACTCTTTGAGTTCCGGCGTGATGAAGCGCTCGGCGCCTTTGAGCGTCTGCCGACGGATGTAATCGGCAGGTGCCTGTTCGGCCTGTTTGCTTGGCAGTTCAATGAAATAGCCGTGTACGCGGTTGTAACCGACCTTGAGGTTGGCAAGACCGGTGCGGGCTTTCTCGCGGGTTTCCAGGTCGATCAGGAATTGCCCGGCGTTCTCGCTCAGGGACAAGAGCTCATCGAGCTCGGCGTCGTAGCCGGTTTTCAGCACGCCGCCGTCACGAATGACCGCAGGCGGGTTGTCGATGATCGCGCGTTGCAGCAGGTCAGCCAGCTCGGGGTAAGTGCTCGCGGTTCTGGCCAGTTGCTGAATGTGAGGCGCTTCGAGCTCTGCCAGTGCCAACTGCAATTCAGGCAGCGCGCCCAGGGCGTCGCGCAGGCGGGCAAGGTCACGAGGTCTGGCGTTGCGCAGGCCGATACGGGCGAGGATGCGCTCGATATCACCAATTTCCTTCAGCTGTGGCTGCAGGTTTTCAAAGCGATAGCGTTCCAGGAAGCACCCGATCGACTCCTGCCGGGCTTGCAGTACGGCAAGGTCGCGCAACGGGCGATTCAGCCAGCGGGTCAGCAAGCGCGTCGCCATTGCCGTCTGGCAGCGGTCCATGACTGACTGCAGCGTGTTGTCGCGCCCACCGGCAAGGTTGGTGTCCAGCTCCAGATTGCGGCGACTCGCGCCATCCAGAATCACCGTGTCGTCCATGCGCTCGTGACGCAGGCTGCGCAGATGTGGCAACGCGGTGCGTTGGGTTTCCTTCGCGTAGCCCAGCAGGCAGCCGGCGGCGCCGATCGCCAGGGTCAGGTTCTCGCAGCCGAAACCTTTCAGGTCCTGGGTGGAAAACTGCTGACACAAACTCTTGTGCGCTGAATCGCGCTCGAAATCCCACGGCGCACGGCGGCGCGCGCCTCGGCGTTTTTCCGCAGGCAATCCTTGCGGCCAGTCATCGGGGATCAGCAGCTCGACCGGGTTGATGCGCTCAAGCTCGGCCAGCAGGTTTTCCCAGCCTTTGATCTCCTGAACCGTGAAGTTGCCGCTGGTGATGTCCAGCACCGCCAGCCCGAACAAACGCTCATCACCCAGCACGGCTGCGATCAGGTTGTCCCGGCGCTCATCGAGCAGCGCCTCGTCGCTGACTGTGCCTGGGGTAATGATGCGCACGACCTGCCGCTCCACCGGGCCTTTGCTGGTCGCCGGATCGCCGATCTGTTCGCAGATCACCACCGATTCGCCCAGCTTCACCAGCTTGGCCAGATACGCTTCAGCGGCGTGATAGGGAATTCCGCACATGGGAATGCTTTGCCCCGCCGACTGGCCACGGGCGGTCAGGGTGATGTCGAGCAGCTTCGCCGCCTTCTTGGCGTCTTCGTAGAAGATCTCGTAGAAGTCGCCCATGCGATAAAACATCAATTGCTCAGGATGCTGGTTCTTCAGCTTCCAGTACTGCTGCATCATGGGCGTGTGCGAAGAGAGGTCGGAAATTGCTTTATTCATCAGTTATTTAGGCAAATTCGTTGGGAGATTGAGGCAAATGAAGGGTGACGCGTGGAATTCCACCTACGTGGTCGACGTCAGATCCGATTGCTTTTGCGATGGCCGCAAGGTTACCACGCGTGACTCCCAGCCGCAGGTCCGGGTTATTGGTCACCGGGCATTTCCGGACCCACACACGACGCCAATGACTGTCTAGGATGTCGAGGCACCGCTCGAATCAGGCGGGATTTCAGACAAGGATCGTTATATGCAACGCAAGCGTGGAAGAGACTCAACCAATGGTCGGTTCATTCCGCTGGAAGAGGCCAAGCGCCGTCCGCGTGAAACCGTCATTGAAACCGTGAAAAAACCCTGTCCCGAGAAACGGGAACCTGCATAAATGCCTCGACAGGGCGCGGCCCCGTCAACGCCGCGTCCTGCCTTGCACATCAACCATGCTCGTGTAGCGTGGACGCCTTGACCGATACGGAGAACCCTTTGTGGATGAGATCACTCAGTTGGCCGCAACGCTTGGCTCGCAACTCTTGAGCGTCGGCGCTCAGGTCAGCACGGCCGAGTCTTGCACCGGCGGCGGGATTGCCGAGGCCATCACTCGCATTCCCGGCAGTTCGGCCTGGTTCGAAGCCGGTTACGTCACCTATTCCAACACTCAGAAAACCCGGCAGCTCGACGTCCCGCAAGAACTGTTCGCCCGCGTCGGCGCCGTCAGTCGCGAAGTGGTCGAGGCCATGGCACGTGGTGCGCAGACGCACAGCGCTTCGCATTTCTCGGTGGCCGTCAGCGGCGTTGCAGGTCCCGATGGCGGCTCCGCGGAGAAACCGGTTGGCACGGTCTGGATCTGTTGGGGAGCCGGGGAGCAACTGATCGCTCGACGCTTTCAGTTCGCCGGTGATCGCGATGCCGTGCGCCGACAAACGGTGAAGGCCGCGCTAGAGGGGCTGATCCAGCTCGCTCGCGGAGAAATACCAAATCGGGGGTAGGCGCGCGCTCAACCCTGTGGAATAATACTGGCTACTTATACAGTTATATCGGCCGTCAGGCTTAACCGATTACGAGAGGACTTCAATGGACGACAACAAGAAGAAAGCCTTGGCTGCGGCCTTGGGTCAGATCGAGCGTCAGTTCGGCAAAGGTGCCGTAATGCGCATGGGTGACCACGACCGCCAGGCTATTCCTGCTATCTCCACCGGCTCATTGGGCCTCGATATCGCACTGGGTATCGGCGGTTTGCCAAAAGGCCGGATCGTTGAAATCTATGGCCCGGAATCTTCGGGTAAAACCACAATGACCCTGTCGGTGATCGCAGAAGCCCAGAAAATGGGTGCCACCTGCGCATTCGTCGACGCCGAACACGCGCTCGACCCTGAATATGCGGGCAAGCTGGGCGTCAACGTCGACGACCTGCTGGTATCGCAGCCGGACACTGGCGAGCAGGCACTCGAAATCACCGACATGCTGGTGCGCTCCAACGCCATCGACGTGATCGTCGTCGACTCCGTCGCCGCGCTGGTGCCGAAGGCAGAAATCGAAGGTGAAATGGGCGACATGCACGTCGGCCTGCAGGCCCGTCTGATGTCTCAGGCGCTGCGCAAGATCACCGGTAACATCAAGAATGCCAACTGCCTGGTCATCTTCATCAACCAGATCCGTATGAAAATCGGCGTGATGTTCGGCAGCCCGGAAACCACCACCGGTGGTAACGCGCTGAAGTTCTACGCATCGGTTCGTCTGGACATCCGCCGCACCGGCGCGGTGAAAGAAGGCGACGAGGTCGTTGGTAGCGAAACCCGCGTAAAAGTCGTGAAGAACAAGGTCGCTCCGCCGTTCCGTCAGGCCGAGTTCCAGATCCTCTACGGCAAAGGTATCTACCGTAACGGCGAAATCATTGACCTGGGTGTATTGCACGGTCTGCTGGAGAAGTCCGGCGCATGGTACAGCTATCAGGGCAGCAAGATCGGCCAGGGTAAAGCCAACTCCGCGAAGTTCCTGCAGGACAACCCGGAAATCGGCGCCACCCTCGAGAAGCAGATTCGCGAGAAACTGCTGACTGCCGCTCCTGACGTCAAAGCCCAGTCTTCTCGCGTAGCCGAGGACGATGTGGCTGAGATCGAAGCTGACGCGGATCTCTGATTCCTGTCATGTCGGTAGAGCTTGATACGCCCGTCGCAGTACGGCGTAGTGCAATGGACCTGCTCGCACGTCGCGAGCATGGTCGAGTCGAGCTGACGCGCAAGTTGCGTCAGCGCGGCGCCCCTCCTGAATTGATCGAAGCAGCTCTTGACCGCCTGACGGAAGAGGGTTTGCTCAGCGAATCACGTTACCTCGAAAGCTTTGTTTCCTACCGTGCCCGTTCCGGATACGGTCCTTTGCGTATTCGCGAAGAACTCGGCCAGCGCGGTCTGCAGCGCAATGATATCGAAAAGGCGCTTCGCGAATGTGGAGTCGACTGGCGCGAGAAGCTGGAAGAATGCTGGCGCCGCAAGTACGCCGGGCGGTTGCCCGCCGATATGCGTGAGCGGGGTCAACAAATGCGATTTCTGAGCTACCGAGGGTTTCCCCCGGAATTGATCGGCAAGCTGTTAAGCGGCAGAGGCGGGGACGACGACTGATCAGCCCTCCGCCTTCACCATGCGGATTGACGGTCAGGGGACTTTTGCGGACTCCAGGTCACGCGTCTGAGGTGGAGCCGTTTTCGCCCAGTTCTCGCTCAGGTTGATGTAATCGACCAGTTGGCGCAGGCGACCGTGGTTGCGGCCATTGAATTTGAACGCCAGGCGCGTCAAATGGCTGAACTGCTCCTCTTCGTAATCCTGCTGATACCCATGCTGATGAAAGTCGTCGCTCAGGCATAGGTCGGCGAACGCCTGCTGCATGTGTGCCAACGCTTGTTCGCTCAGCGGGTGATGCATGCGAATGACGAATGAGTTCTTCAACCAGCGGCTCGAGTGGAAGTTGCTGTAGAACTGATTGATTTCGGCGACGGCCTCGTCCGCCGTGTAGACCAGTTTCAGCAGGTTCATGTCGGTGGGCAGGATGTAGCGATTGGCTTCCAGTTCGTTTCTGATGAACGTCAGGGCACCTTCCCAGAAAGTCCCGCCCGGCGCATCCAGCAGCACGATTGGCACAAGGGGGCTTTTGCCGGTCTGAATCAGGGTCAGTACTTCCAGTGCTTCGTCCAGCGTGCCGAACCCGCCCGGGCAGAGCACCAGTGCGTCAGCTTCTTTGACGAAAAACAGCTTGCGGGTAAAGAAGAAATGGAAGGGCAGCAGGTTCCCGGTGCCATCCACAGTCGCATTGGCATGCTGTTCGAACGGCAACGTGATGTTGAAACCCAGGCTGTAATCCAGGCCCGCACCTTCGTGCGCCGCTGCCATGATTCCGCCGCCGGCGCCGGTGATGACCATCAGATCGGACGCCGCCAGCTTCGTGCCCAGCTCCCGGGCCAGTGCGTACATCGGATGTTCGATCGGAGTCCGGGCCGAGCCGAAAACCGTAACCTTTCGACGACCTTTGAACTGATCGAGCACGCGAAAGGCGTTTTCCAGTTCGCGCAGGGCCTGTAACGTGATTTTCGCATTCCAGCGGTTACGGTCGTCCCGAGCCATGCGCAGGACCGTGAGCATCATGTCGCGATAGAGCGCCAGGTTGGGACTGTTTGGAGCGATCTGGGCGAGCTGTTCTTCGACCTTGCGGGTGAGGTCGATTCCATTGCCCTGAAAATGCAGAGATAGGGCGTCATTGGGTACATAAGGCATTCAAACGTTCTCCTTTTGCAAAATCATCGGTCCTGACTGTTACATCAGGAGCAGGACGCTTCGTGCGTCGCTGCACCTCGCGCATAGAAATGGCCTGCAACACCTGGCGACGGCGGGCGGCGCGCTGATTCTGGCGATGTCCTTGGATGGTAGAGCACGGTGCGAGTTAAACGAATCACCGGCAACCCCTGTTGATTTGCCAAGTGTGATCAGACGTAACGGTAAGCAAACCCGATAGGATTGATGATGTGCCCGAAACATCCGGGCTGGCAATGGTCGCATCAGGATCCCATTCGTCGGACTGCCCGGTGTGCGTTGTGCCCTCTGATTTACTGAAATCATGGCAGGCAAGTGGCATTGCAACCTGGATAGCGTCGACACCACTGGTATCGCGTGGCGTCTGCGGACAGTCATCGAGTTTGCCCACATCAAGCGGAGGGTGTGGACGAGCCATGGAGGGGTGTGAAATGGAGATCAGGCTAGAAGTCGATCAAAACCTGTATCGCTTGTTGATCGAGGCGGCGCGCGGTAACCATCGCACCCTCGAGCAAGAGTGTGTGAAGCGGCTGGAGCAGGGCGGGAGACGCTCTTTTTATCTGCAGGCGGTGCTGGCGGAGTTGCGCGCCGAAGAACAACAGCGGCGCGCATCCTGTCATTGAACAGATGGCATCACTTCTTCACAGGTGGCTTGGCAGCGCAGTCGGCGGCGGTGATTTGCTGAGTGGTGATCGCGCGGCCGGTCTTGTATTCCTTGAACTCATAACGCAGGGTCGCGCCCTTGGCCATCAGTTGGCGGTAGCCGGCGTTGCGGCAGACGCTGGTGCCTAGCTGGCGACCGACCAGATCCGGGTTCTCGCGCATTTGAGCAGCCTGGCCGGATTGCACGCTCAGGTGGTTGATGAGCATCTTGCCTTCGACCGTATAGCCCTCGTCGAGGATGTCTTCGTTGATCGCGCGGGGAGTGCCGGCACTGCTTTCTTTCGCGACTTTTTCAAGCATCTGGCTCAGTTCGTAATCCTGTTTGGACGCCGCATTGGCGCACAGCGGAGCGACGAGCAAAAGCGTGAGAGTGGGAGCGATGAAGCGCAGCATTGGATTCTCCTGGTGCATGGACGGGTAGTGCAAAGGCTGGCCGTTGGACCGGTCACATCCGAAGGCGTTCACTGGCGGCATGAGTGCTTTCAGGGCCCGCCAGTATAGGGGAGTCGGCTGCGCGGGCACCAGAGAACACGGCGCTTCTGATAGACTGCGCCGACTTTCTACCTGCCGGATATCCAATGTGTCGCTGCCTTTCTGCCCGCCTGTGATTTTGCCAGCGCGGTTACATTCATGAGCCACGCCGTTTCCCGTCTGCGCGCCGAAAGGCTGGCCCGAAGCACGCGGCCGTTCATCGCCCGAGGCTCCCGCGCCCCCCGTTGCAGCGACTGCCGGGTTATCGAAAGTTATTGCCTGTGCGCCTGGAAGCCGACGGTACCGGCACGGTCGGCCGTGTGCTTGCTGATGTATGACACCGAACCGCTCAAACCGACCAATACCGGCTGGTTGATCGCCGACGTGGTCAAGGACACCGAGGCGTTCGGCTGGTCGCGAATTGACGTGGATGAAAAGCTGCCGGCGCTGCTGAATGATCCGCAGTGGCAGCCTTATATTGTCTTTCCGGGCGAATTCGTGGCACCTGAGCGGGTCGTGACCGAAGTGCGGGTTGCGGATGGCAAGCGCCCGCTGTTCATTCTGCTGGACGCGACCTGGCCGGAAGCGCGCAAGATGTTTCGCAAAAGTCCGTATCTGAATCACTTGCCCGTGTTGAGTCTTCAACCTGAGCAAATGTCGCGCTATCGGCTGCGTCGATCCAAGCGTGACGACCATTTCTGCACGGCGGAAGTGGCCGCTTTATGCCTGGAGCTGGCGGAAGACCAGCAGGCCGCAGCGGTTCTTGATGCCTATCTGGACGTGTTCAGCGCCCACTACCTGGGCGCGAAATTCCAGCTGCCAATTGATCCGGATGATGCTGCGCATACGCATCTCAAGGCGTTTCTGTAGGAACGCCTGCGCTCAAGCCATGGCCTTTCTCGGCCACAGTTGTGCGAGCAGCATGCCCGCCAGCATCAAGGCACAGCCAATGTAACCGCGCAGCTGCAACGCCTCGCCCAGAATCCAGGCACCCGCTATTGCTGCAAACACCGCTTCGAGCGAAAGAATGATCGCAGCATGGGACGCAATGGCGTCTTTCTGCGCCACCACCTGCAAGGTGTAACCGATACCCACCGCAATCACGCCGCCGTACAGCAACGCCGGCGCTGCGCCGATGATGGCTTGTAGCGAGACGGGTTCGAAAATCACGGCCAGAACCAGGCTCACCAGCGAACAGGTGGCGAACTGCAGGAAGGCAAGGCGGATGGGATCGTGACGGCTGGCGAAGATGCCGACCAGTATCACGTGACCGCCCCACACGAACGCGCCGATCAGTTGCAGCCAGTCACCCGACGCCACTTGAAAGTTGTCGCCCACGCTCAGCAGGAACATCCCGACCACCGCCAACAGGCAGCCGAGCCATGTGCCCATCCCGGTTTTGTGGCCCAGCAACAGTCCCAAAAGCGGAACTACAATCACATACAGCCCGGTGATGAAGCCCGAATTGGTCACGCTGGTGAAGAGCAGGCCGACCTGCTGCAGGTTGATGCCAAGCGCCAGCGCAAGGCCCATGATCACGCCGCCCTGCAGCAGGCCGCGTGTCAACAGAGGCTCTGGGGAAGGGCCGCTGACGGGGCGGCGAAGGAGTAATGGCATCAGGCAGATGGAGCCCAGCGCGAAGCGCAGGCCTGAGAACAGGTAGGGCCCGATGTGGTCCATGCCCGCCGTCTGCGCGACGAATCCGGAGCCCCAGATCATCGCGGTCAGGAGCATGAGCAGGTCCGCTCGCAAGGCATGTTTTCGCATGGTGGCACTCGCAGGAATCAAGGGCGCAGACTTTGCCGTAAAGCGCGAAGCTTGACCACCCCGGATTCGCTGGGCATCCTTGGCGCCGCGCGAATGCTGGAGCGCCGTGTTCTGTCTGGTTTTGACGTCGATGCGCCGCATTGGCGCAGCGTTTACAGGCCGGCATTTTCGGATGCCATCGTGGGGGCTGAATCCGTCGGCGCTCGCTCATAAACAGGATCATTAAATGACCTACGAAATCCTGATCGCCGATGACCACCCTTTGTTTCGTAGCGCTCTGCATCAGGCATTGAGCCTGGGCCTGGGGCCTGACGCCCGGCTGGTGGAAGCTGAAAGCATTGCTGATCTGGAAGCGCGTCTGACTGAAAAGGCAGACTGGGATCTGGTTCTGCTCGACCTGAACATGCCCGGCGCGTATGGGTTCTCAGGTCTGGTGCTGCTGCGCGGACAATACCCGCAAGTCCCGGTGGTGATGGTGTCGGCGCAGGAAGAAGCGGCGGTCGTGGTCAAATCCCGCGAGTTCGGCGCCAGCGGTTTCATCCCCAAATCCAGCTCGCTCGAAACCATTCAGAAAGCGGTGCGCATGGTCCTGGACGGTGATGTCTGGTGGCCGCCGCAGGTGAATGAAAGTGTCAGCGTTTCAGCCGAAGCAAAGGCGGCCAGCGAAGGCCTTGCCAGCCTTACGCCGCAGCAGTTCCGGGTGCTGACGATGGTCTGCGAAGGCTTGCTCAACAAGCAGATTGCTTATGAATTGAGCGTTTCCGAAGCCACCATCAAGGCCCATGTCACGGCGATTTTCCGCAAACTGGGCGTGCGTACGCGAACTCAGGCTGCGTTGCTGCTGCAGCAACTCGAGTCCATCGCAGCCAACTGACTGACTCGCCCATCATTTTCTGGCTGGTGCGGCCGTCCTTCACACTTTTTTGACTGCCGCCGCACTAGCCTCCACGCTCTTCATTGCTCAGTAGCTTCTTTATGACGTCGCCATTCAAAGGCCAGACCGGCCTTAAACGTATCCTCAATGCATCCGGTTATTCATTCGACGGCCTGGCCGCGGCTTTCAAAGGCGAAGCAGCGTTCCGTCAACTGGTTCTGCTCAACGTCGTTCTGATTCCGGTTTCATTCCTGTTTCATGTGAGTCGCGGCGAGCGCGCCATCTTGATCGCCGTGTGCCTGCTGGCGTTGATCGTCGAGTTGTTGAACTCGGCCATTGAAGCGGCCATCGACCGGATTTCCCTTGAGCGGCATCCGCTGTCCAAGAATGCCAAAGACATGGGCAGTGCCGCACAATTCGTCGCGTTGAGCATGATCGCAGTGGTATGGGGCTTGATTCTGCTGGGGTGACACGCGCCTCACAACATCATTGGCTGTTGCAGCGCGTCCGCATTGCAGGGCGCGCGTCAGGCGATATTGGGCAGCACGATCTCATCGCTGCGACGCACGTTGGCGGTGAGCGAGCGGCACAGGTCGAGGAATTCGCGGATAGCCGATGTCTGATATTTCTGCTTGTGCCAGATGAAATAAAACTGGCGCACCAGGTCCAGCTCCGGTGTCTCCACCGCAACCAGACTGCCACGACGAAACGCATCACGCAGCGCTAGGCGTGAAATGCAGCCAATGCCCAGCCCGGACTCAACCGCGCGTTTGATGGCCTCGGTGTGTTCCAGCTCCAGCCGTACGTTCAGGTTGTTCAAGTGATGACGCATGGCTTGATCGAAGGTCAGGCGCGTCCCCGATCCTTGCTCGCGCAAAATCCAGGCTTCCCGGGTCAGCTCCTCGAGTGTGGCCTGACCACGGCGGGCGAGTGGATGCTGTGGTGCGCAGAAGACCACCAGTTCGTCTTCCACCCACGTCTGCACTTCGATGTCGGGATGGCTGCAATCACCTTCGATCAGCCCCAGATCAATCTCGTAATGGGCGACCTGCTGCACGATATTGGCGGTGTTCTGCACATGCAGTTTCACGTGGCTTTCGGGATGACGCTGCATGAAGCTGCCGATCAGCAGCGTGGCCAGATAATTGCCGATCGTGAGTGTTGCGCCGACGGCCAGCGAGCCGAAGCCGGATTTGCCGTTGAGCAGGTCTTCGATCTCCTTGGCCTGATCGAGAAGGGCCACCGCCTGCGGCAGTAACTGTCGCCCCGTCGCGTTCAGGCTCAGTCGTTTGCCGGCCCGGTCGAACAACTGGCAGCTGGACTGGCGCTCCAGTTCGGTGATGGAGGTGCTGGCCGCAGACTGCGATAAGGACAGCTGCACGGCGGCGCGGGAAACGCTTTCCTGCTGGGCCACGGCGACGAACACTTGCAGCTGGCGGAGAGTAAATCGCATATCTATATAACCGATAACCCATATCTTGATAATTCAGTTAACAGATATTGTGTCTGCCACTAGAATATCGCGCAATGGCGCTTTGACTGGCGCAAGCAAATATTCAGGAGTTCCTACGTACCATGAGCAACATGAATCACGAGCGTGTCCTCAGCGTTCATCACTGGAACGACACCCTCTTCAGTTTCAAGTGCACCCGTGATCCAGGTCTGCGCTTCGAGAACGGTCAGTTCGTCATGATCGGTCTGCAGCAGCCAAACGGGCGCCCGCTCATGCGCGCATATTCCATCGCCAGCCCGAACTGGGAAGAGCATCTGGAGTTCTTCAGCATCAAGGTGCCCGACGGCCCGCTGACCTCGCAGCTGCAACACCTGAAGGAAGGCGACGAGATCATCATCAGCAAAAAGCCGACGGGCACGCTGGTCCTCGATGACCTCAAGCCGGGCAAGCATCTGTACCTGCTCAGCACCGGTACCGGTCTGGCGCCGTTCATGAGCGTCATCCAGGACCCTGAGACCTACGAGCGTTTCGAGAAAGTCATTCTGTGCCACGGTGTGCGTTACGTGAACGAAGTTGCCTACCGCGAGTTCATCACCGAGCACCTGCCGCAGAACGAATTCTTCGGCGAGGCGCTGCGAGACAAGCTGATCTATTACCCGACCGTCACCCGCGAGCCTTTCGAAAATGAAGGCCGCCTGACTGATCTGATGCGCAGCGGCAAGCTGTTCAGCGACATCGGTCTGCCACCGATCAACCCGCAGGACGACCGTGCCATGCTGTGCGGCAGCCCGAGCATGCTCGACGAAACCAGCGAAGTGCTGAACAGCTTCGGTCTGACCGTTTCGCCACGCATGCGCGAGCCGGGTGACTACCTGATCGAGCGCGCATTCGTCGAGAAGTGAATCTGATTCTGCGGGCCCTGGTGCCCGCGGAAGATTGTTCTGACTGAAGATGTTCAGCGTTAAACGTGGCCCCTTCCCGAGTACGCTCGGTCCCACAGGGTTCGCAGGTGGCTGAACATTCTGGCTTCACCCGAAGCCTGTAGTGGGAGCGAGATTGCTCGCGAAGACGTCAGTGCGGACACTGAGGTTGGTGTCTGACAAAAAAACCGCCTGGAGGTCACGGACCAGGCGGTTTTTTTGTGGGCGATTGTCGGGTTGCAGGCAGGTCGGGTGTCGCGCAGAGGGTCAGGCAGACGCGGGAACGACCTCCAGCACCCGAATCAGCCCCGGCTGCGGATAATGCCAGCGCACGTCCAGATCCCAGAACTGCGCACCGTATCGACGCTCCGGCACAGGCGTCTGATACGCCGGGCGTGGGTCCTGAGCCAGGCATTGTTCGATAAGCTCCACCAGCGGCTCGCCGAGACGCGACGCATGCTCGCGTGCCTGAAGCAGGGCGGTGTCGTCCCACTGCACGGGGATCGGATCCGGCGCGGCCGCCGCCATGCCGTTCCGGGCGTCGGCAATGACATCGGCGTAAGGCACGTAGGGCTTGACGTCCAGGACGGGCGTGCCGTCCAGCAGATCAATGCCAGAAAGCCACAGACGGCCCGCTTCGACTTTCTCCAGCCGGACGACCGACTGGCCGATGCCGTTCGGACGATGAGTCGCACGGGTCGCGAACACGCCCATCGACTGATTGCCACCCAGGCGAGGGGGTCGCACCTTCAGCCGGGGTTTGTCCTCCAGCGCCTGATGAAACAGAAACAGCAGCCAGACGTGGCTAACCTGTTCCAGCCCTTGCACCGCATCGCCCTGATCGAAGGGCGCGACCAGTTCCAGTACGCCACGGGCGGCAGGCGCGAGTTGCGGCTGGCGCGGGATGGCGAACTTTTCCTTGAAGCAGGAGCGCACGAAGCCGATGGGCGAGACGTTGTAGGACTGAGTCATGCCGGCAGGCTCATGGAACGTCCGCCAGGGCTCAACCGCGGACCCGCAGCGTCAGGCCGCGCAGGAAGTTACGCAGCAACTGGTCGCCGCACGGGCGGTAGTTGTTGTGCCCAGCCTTGCGGAACAGGGCGCTCAGCTCGGGTTTGGACACCGGAAACTCTGCCGCCTTGAGGATCGCGTGCATGTCGTCTTCCTTGAGCTCGAAGGCCACGCGCAGCTTTTTCAGAACGATGTTGTTGGTCATCGGCAGCTCGATCGGCAATTGCGGACGGCTTTCGTCCTTGCCACGCTTGAAGAACACCAGACCGTCGAGGAAATGGGCCATGACCTCGTCACTGCAGGGCTCGAAGCCTTCTTCCTCGTCCTTCTTCATGAACGCCACGACCTGGTTTTTCGTGACCTCAAAACCGCCGAGCTTGATGATGTCCACCACTTTGGCGTCATTGATATCAAGCATGTAGCGAATGCTACGCAGTACATCGTTGTTCATCATGGTGCGTGTTCCTGATCAATCGGTGTGAGCGCGCGCGGCTGTCCGCGCGGCGCTGAGAAGAAGGGGTTAAAACTTTTCCTTGTCGGTCATGTAGCGCCACTGGCCTTCGGGAACTTTGCCGATGGACACGCCGCCCACCCGGATACGGCGAATCGCCACGACTTTCAGGCCGACGGCTTCGCAGAGTTGGGCAATGACGCCCGGTTGCGGGTTCTTCATGGCAAAGCGCAGTCGGTTTTCGTTCTGCCAGCTCGCCTTGACCTTCGGCAGTTCCTTGCCTTTGTACATCAGCCCGTGGTTCAGACGGTTAAGGCCGTGAGCGACCATTTCGCCGGAAATCTCGACCACATATTCCTGCTCGATCTTGCTACGGTCATCGGTCAGTTTGCGCAGGATTTTGCAGTCCTGGCTGAACACCATCAGCCCGCTGGCGTTGGCCTGAAGCGTGGAAATTGCTTCCAGGCGCAGGAAGTGTCCCTTGAGCGGACGCCGACCGACGCTGTGCTCGGCGGACAACGTGTCGGGGCGGACCAGCGCGAGCGCTTTGTCTGGGGTCATGCCTGCCGGAACGTTGAACAGGATGGTCACCGCTTCGGGCGTGACGGCTTTCGCGTCGGGGCTCAGCGCGACGACCTGATCCTCGACCTTGAACTGCGGCTCGTCGACGACAACGCCGTCTACCGTGACCCAGCCGCCTTCGATGAACAGCTCGGCTTCGCGACGAGAGCAGCCGACCAGCTCGATAAGGCGTTTGGAAAGGCGAATGGGGTCAGTCATGAGAAAAGCCGTAACAGAAGGGAAAGGTGCCTATTGTACCCGTGCAAGCACCGTTAATCGCGGCAACATTGAAAATGCGCGTTCATTCAGACTCCATGCGAAGGATTTTTCCGAGAGTGACGTAGGTCTGCTCTTGAACCGTCCCTTTGCCTGGAGCTTGTTCATGACCAAATGGTTACCCGCGTTGCTGATGAGTGTCAGCTTGCCGTTGCTGGCGGCACCGACGCCATCCTATGGCCCGCAGCTGGAAGGGTTCGAGTACCCGTTCCCGGCGCAGAACTTCAGCTTCGATTCCCAGGGCGCGCACGTGCAGATGGGGTACATGGACGTCAAGCCGAGCGGCACGCCCAACGGTCGGAGCGTGGTGCTGTTGCATGGCAAGAATTTCTGCGGCGCCACGTGGGAAGGCAGCATCAAAGCGCTGACCGCGGCGGGCTATCGCGTGGTGGCGCCGGATCAGATCGGTTTCTGCCGTTCGAGCAAGCCGGCCGATTACACCTATTCCTTCGAGCAGCTGGCGCAGAACACCAAAGCGCTGCTGACCCATCTGGGTATCGATCACGTCACGGTCGTCGGCCATTCGATGGGCGGCATGCTGGCAACGCGGTTTGCCCTGATGTATCCGCAACAGGTCGATCAGTTGCTGCTGGTCAACCCCATCGGGCTTGAGGACTGGAAGGCCAAAGGCGTGCCGGACCGCAGCTTTGATGATTGGTACGCCCGTGAGCTGAAAACCAGTGCCGAAAGCATTCGCAAGTATCAGCAATCAACCTATTACGCCAACGAGTGGCGGCCGGAGTTCGATCATTGGGTCGACATGCAGGCCGGAATGTTCAACGGCAAGGGCAAGGAGGAGGTGGCTCGGGCGTCTGCGCAGACTTACGGGATGATCTTCAATCAGCCTGTGTTCTACGATTTCGAAAAGCTGAAAATGCCGACGGTGCTGTTCATCGGGCAGAAGGACAACACCGCCATCGCCAAGGACGCTGCGCCCGAAGCGCTGCGCAAGACGTTGGGCAACTACCCCGAGCTGGGCAAGGCGGTGGCCCGACGCATTCCGAACGCGACGTTGATCGAGTTCGCCGGACTGGGCCATGCCCCACAGATCCAGGACCCGCAGCAGTTCAATAAAGTACTGCTGGAGAGCTTGAAGGGTTAACGCAACGCCCATCTTGCAGGCAGCATCTTTTGTGTAGGAGTGAGCTTGCTCGCGATGGCGGCATGTCTGATACCGATAAAGTGACTGACCCACCGCCATCGTGAGCAAGCTCACTCCCACAGGGATCTCGGGGCATTCCCGATTCTCCTCCCGGACACAAATTCTGTAGGAGCGTCGCTTGCCCGCGATCTGCCGGGAACCGGCAGCAAAATCGGTGAATGCTGTGTGTCAGGCGTATTGCCGCCTTTGGTTTACACCTGCCGCGCAGCCGATCACGGGGGCGTAAAGACAGTTGGCTCACGCCTACATGGGTTGCGTAAAGCCTTAACGCACTGACCTGATCCGCATCCGCAGCATCGGATACGGCCTGCCAAGCCCGTCCACTTTCGACCTTCCGACCACCTCGAATCCCTGCTTCTCATAGAAGCCCAGCGCCTGCGGATTCTGTTCGTTCACGTCCAGCTCAGTCACCTGAAAATGCTCGATGGCGTAGTCCAGCAGTTTCTTGCCCAGCCCCATGCCGCGGTAGTCGGGGGCAATGAAGAGCATTTCCAGTTTGCCCGGCGTCGTGCCGCCGAACCCGGTGATACGCAGGTGCGAGTCACGCGTGCAGAACAGATTCACGGCGCCCAGGTATTGGGTCAGCAGCAGATTGCGCAGCAGCTTGATGTAGTCGTCCGGCAGGAAATCATGGGTCGCGCGAACCGAGGCTTCCCAGACCTGGGTGAGCTCCTCGTAATCCTTTTGCTTGGGCAGGTAGATGACCGAGTGATGGGTCATGTTGCCGCGTCTCCTTCTGACGATGACGATCGGTAATGTGATGACGATAGCCAGAAAAAACAAACCCCGCCGTTCGAAAAGGGCGGGGTTTTTCAGCGTGCAGTCCGAGGAGGTTTCAGACAGGCTCGGCCCACAGGTCGTACTCGTCTGCGTCGACCACGCGGCACAGGATCTTGTCGCCCGGCTTGAGGTCGCGGTCGCTTTCCACGAAGACGTTGCCGTCGATTTCCGGCGCGTCGAAGAACGAACGGCCAACGAAGCCCTGTTCGTCCACTTCATCGATCAGGACTTCGATTTCCTTGCCGATCTTCATTTGCAGGCGCGCGGCGCTGATGGCCTGCTGGTGCGCCATGAAGCGATCCCAACGATCCTGTTTGATGTCGTCGGGCACAATCGCAGCGTCCAGCAGGTTGGCTGACGCACCCTCGACCGGCGAGTACTGGAAGCAGCCGACGCGATCGAGCTGCGCCTCGGTCAGCCAGTCCAGCAGGTATTGGAAGTCCTCTTCGGTCTCGCCCGGGAAGCCCACGATGAACGTGGAGCGGATGATCAGGTCCGGGCACTGCTCGCGCCATTTCTTGATGCGCGCCAGGGTCTTGTCCTCGAAGGCCGGACGCTTCATCAGTTTCAGAATCTTGGGGCTGGCGTGCTGGAACGGGATATCCAGGTACGGCAGGATTTTCCCTTCGGCCATCAGCGGGATGATCTCGTCCACATGCGGGTATGGATAGACGTAGTGCATGCGCACCCAGACGCCCAGCGAGCTCAGGGCCACGCAGAGCTCGGTCATGCGGGTCTTGACCGGCTGGCCGTTCCAGAAACCGGTGCGGTATTTGACGTCGACGCCGTAGGCGCTGGTGTCCTGCGAAATCACCAGCAGCTCTTTGACGCCGGCCTTGACCAGACGCTGCGCTTCGTCGAGCACATCACCCACCGGACGGCTGACCAGTTTGCCGCGCATGGACGGGATGATGCAGAAGCTGCAACTGTGGTTGCAGCCTTCGGAAATCTTCAGGTATGCGTAGTGACGCGGGGTCAGCTTGACGCCTTGCGGCGGCACCAGATCGATCAGCGGGTTGTGATCGAGCTTGGGCGGCGCGGCATCGTGAACGGCGTTGACCACTTGCTCGTACTGCTGCGGACCGGTCACGGCGAGCACGCTGGGGTGTACGTTGCGAATGACGCTTTCATCCACGCCCATGCAGCCCGTCACGATAACCTTGCCGTTTTCGGCGATCGCTTCACCGATGGTGTCCAGCGATTCGGCCTTGGCGCTGTCGATGAAACCGCAGGTGTTGACCACCACGACGTCGGCATCTTCGTAGGTCGGGACGACCTGATAGCCTTCCATGCGCAGCTGAGTGAGGATGCGCTCCGAATCGACGAGCGCCTTGGGGCAACCCAGAGAAACGAACCCGACCTTGGGGGCGGCAGGCGTGATGACGGTGGACATTGACTAACCTCGGCGTAGGTATGCCTGGGCGACTGGCCGAGGCATTGACTGGGCGCTTGGCGCGCCTCTGATCAAAAAGTGCGCAATTCTATCGATGAGTCGATCGATTGACCAGTCTTAAACCGAGAATTACGACGAGTGCTGCGCTATGCTTCGCGCCTTGAACCCGGCGGCCCGCGTCGGCCGGGTGCATCGGAATTTACCCGTACGGCGCAGGTCAATCTCACAGCGCCGTGTCGCGGTGCTCGAGTCATGGTTTCAGGAGTGGTAAATGGGTCACGCAACGAGTCAGGCAGAAGCCAGGCAGCATTCAGCGAAACCATTGAGTCTGTTGGTGGGAGCGGTGGGGGTGGCGTACGGCGACATCGGCACCAGCCCGCTCTACACGATCAAGGAAGTCTTTGTCGGCGGTTACGGCGTGCAGGCCGGCCACGACGCGGTATTGGGTATCCTGTCGCTGATCTTCTGGGCGTTGATCTGGGTCGTGTCCTTCAAATACATGGCACTGGTGTTGCGCGCCGACAACGACGGCGAGGGCGGCATCATGGCCCTGACGGCGCTGGCACGCCGGGCCTCGGCACGTTTTCCCAGGTTACAGGCGACCATGATTGTATTCGGCCTGTTCGGCGCGGCCTTGTTTTATGGCGACAGCATGATCACCCCGGCGATTTCGGTGCTCTCGGCGGTCGAGGGCATGGAGCTGGCGTTTGATGGCCTGGACCACTGGGTGGTGCCGATTGCCCTGATCGTGCTGGTGGCGCTGTTTCTGATCCAGCGTCATGGCACGGCGCGTATCGGCGTGATGTTCGGCCCGATCATGGTGCTGTGGTTCGTCACGCTGGGCGCACTGGGTATTCACGGGATCATCCAACAACCGGAAGTGCTGCACGCGGTCAATCCGGTCTGGGCGCTGCGCTTTTTCATTGATCATCCGGGCATCGGCGTCGCTGTGCTGGGTGCCGTGGTGCTGGCGCTGACGGGCGCCGAGGCGCTGTATGCCGACATGGGGCACTTCGGTCGCAAGCCGATTTCCCGCGCCTGGTTCGGGCTGGTCCTGCCGGCACTGGTGCTCAATTATTTCGGCCAGGGCGCACTGGTCATCGAGAACCCCGAAGCGGTGCGCAACCCGTTCTATCTGCTGGCGCCGGGCTGGGCCCTGCTGCCGCTGATCGGGCTGTCGACGCTGGCGACCATTATCGCTTCTCAGGCGGTGATTTCCGGCGCGTTTTCGATGACCCTGCAGGCGATCCAGCTGGGTTACATCCCGCGCATGTACATTCAGCACACGTCCAGTGATGCACAAGGCCAGATCTACATTGGCGCAGTGAACTGGTCCTTGATGGTCGGTGTGATTCTACTGGTGCTGGGCTTCGAGTCATCCGGCGCGCTGGCGTCGGCCTACGGCGTGGCGGTGACCGGCACGATGCTCTGCACGACGATTCTGGTGTCCTCGGTCATGCTGTTGGCGTGGAAATGGCCGCCGCTGGTGGCAATCCCGATTCTGCTGGGCTGCCTGTTCGTGGACGGCATGTTCTTCGCAGCCAACGTGCCGAAAGTCGTACAGGGCGGAGCCTTCCCGTTCCTCGCCGGCATCGCCCTGTTCATTCTCATGACCACCTGGAAGCGCGGCAAGCAGTTGCTCGTGGATCGTATCGATGAGGGAGGGCTGCCGTTGCCGATCTTCATCAGCAGTATTCGCGTGCAGCCGCCCCATCGTGTGCAAGGCACTGCGGTGTTCCTGACCGCGCGACCTGACGCCGTGCCCCACGCGCTGTTGCACAACATGCTGCACAACCAGGTGCTGCACGAGCAGGTGGTGTTGCTGACGGTGGTGTATGAGGACACCCCGCGTGTTCCGGCCGCCCAGCGTTTCGAGGTCGAGTCCTACGGCGAAGGGTTCTTCCGGGTGATTCTGCACTTCGGTTTCATCGATGAGCCGGACGTCCCGGCCGCGCTGAAGCTATGCCATCTGCCTGATCTGGATTTCAGCCCGATGCGCACCACCTACTTCCTCAGCCGCGAAACCGTGGTCTCGACCAAACTGGCCGGGATGGCGCGCTGGCGCGAAGGGCTGTTCGCCTTCATGCTGAAAAACGCCAATGGCAACCTGCGCTTCTTCAAGCTGCCGTACAACCGCGTGATCGAGTTGGGGACGCAGGTGGAGATGTGAGCTGCAAGCCAGCCTGATAAACCCGGCGCGAACACTGTCCCTGTAGCAGCACGGCTTGCCGGCGGTAGCGTTCTTACGGACGCCACCGCCGGCAAGCCGGACTGCTACAGAGGGTTGGGTGATCTGCCTTGGAAGCGCCAGGCCTGAAACAAAAAATCCCCGAAGTCTCACGAGTGCGGGGATTTTTTTATGACCGGGCTTCAGTCAGCGCTGGCCGGGCTAGTCCACTGGGCGATGAACTCGGCAATCCTTTCCTCAATGCGGCCTTCGACAGTTCGCAGGCGCAAAATGGGAATTCCTTCGCCAGAATGGCGTTCTTCAAGGCGTCACGTGCCGCCTGATCGGGCCGATCATGTGACCCACCATCGACCTCAATGACCCCCACCGGTGTCTTGCCCACCTTGAAATACAGTACGAAGTCGCAAGTGGAGCGCGCCATGAACGTCCGTTCACGCGGGGTTAAGTCCGGGTTGGTCGGCGATGCAACCTTATCCAGCTTGACTTGGTCATGGCACATCAATGCCTGGCACGATGGGGCTGATAGAGCGTCTCGAAGCAGCTGCGCCACGATCTGTTCGGACTTGTAGCGTGAGTCCTCTGGCCGCAACCGGGCATTGAGGCGCGCCAATGATTGATCGTATTCGCGGTACAGCAGGTCGAAGGCTGACACCACGGGCGCCCGCACGATCTGGTCGTCCGGCGCGTAATACGTGACGTAGCGCATCAAAGCTGCAATGTGGCCATTGTTTTCGGTGAACACCTCATCGCCCGTCACCAGGGTGAAGCGATGCTTGGCTCGAGACACCGCCACATTGATCATGCGCGGGTCATCTACGAAGTTCAGCCGTTTGAGTTCCTGGTTATAGCGCTTCTTGTCCAGCACCGTGGAAAAGACGATCTCAGCGCATTCCCGGCCCTGAAACTTATGCACGGTGTCCTTGACGAAGTCCTCAGGCAGATGCTTGCCAGAGAGGTTGACCTGCGCCCGGAACGGGGCGATGAAGCCACGTCCGTCGCCGTCCATGCCGACAGGCTCGCCTTCGTCGTCGAGTACTTTGAGCAAGGAGTCCAGTTCCCGAAGATTGCTGTTCTGGCGGGTGTGGTTACCCTTGGAGGTCACCACCAGCCGCAGAGGCTCTTCGCCATTGTCCTTGGTCATCGGCACCAGGGCGTTGTCGTAGAACTGCTGGTTGCAGAACTGGATGATTCTGGGGTGACAACGGTAATGCTCTTTGAGCAAGGTTCTGGGCAAGGCATCCTTGAAAACGCCAATGCACGAATCGAGCAGGCTGTACCGCTCGCAATCGTAAGCGTCGGTGGGTGCTTGCAGGCCCAGCTTCACAGGAATGTGCGCCAGCTGGCGGCTATCGCCGACTACGATCAGATTTTTCGCGCAACCCAGCGCCAGGATGCCCGGCACTATGTCTTGCAACGATGCCTCATCGATGATCACGTAATCGAGTATCGCCCCCGGGGCGATCGAATTAACGATGGAATGTGTGCCGCTGCCCAGTATCGGGAACCGGCGCATGAAGGCATCGAACTGTTTGCGATACGTCTTGGTATCGAAAGCCTCCGTCGGGCGAGGCAACGCTTGCAGATGTTGCTTCAAGTGGCGCATCGACGCTGATGTCAGCTGCTCAAGCAGTGCAGAGAAATTCCCGCTCGCCAGCGACTCGCGGCACGCCTCCAGGTCCGCTTCCTTATCTCGGAGCGCTTTGTCGTAGTAGTGCATTTGCAGCGCGTTGAAGACCGAAAGACGTTCATCGCCCTCGGCAAATGGCTTGGCGCGAAAAATTCTGAAGTTGAACAGCAGCTCGATACGGTCTCGTAGGCCGATGCGTTGTTCGCCGAGATAGGTCAGGTAAGCCATCAGGTCCGCTGTCTTACGCGGGGAAAGTCCGTATTTATCCAGCGGGACATGGGAGGGTACGCCGCTTTGTTCTTGCCACCGCTGCAGATAGCGCCGCTCGACGCTCAACTCATCGATCTCGGTCTGTAATTGCGCCGCTCGGTTGTGGTCATGTAGATGCTGCTTCAAGCGGGCCAGCAAAGACTGGATATCATCAAGGGTTGGCGCCGTTTCGGAGTCGCTCGAAGGCCAGGATGGCAGATCAGCGAAGAACTCCTTGCGGTTGTCCTCGTTACCCAGTTTGGCGACCAGATGGCCCAGGCTGCATTTCTCCAGCTTCTCGTAAACGTTTTCGACGGCCGCATTATTGTTGGACAGCACTGCCACGGTTTGTCCGCGCAAAAGGATGTTGGCGATAATATTCAAAATGGTCTGAGTTTTCCCGGTCCCCGGTGGGCCCTCCACCACGCTGATCTGCGCGCTGAACGCTTGCTCAACGGCGATCAGCTGGCTCTCGTTAAGGCCGAACGGATAGATCAAGCTTTTGCCGGGAGTCAGCGCTCTGTTACGTCCGGTGCAGTAAGCATGCAAGGCAGTATCGGAGCTGGGGGGCAACCTTTCCATTTGGCGCACGACATTGGCGGCGATCTCACGATCACTCTCGGAGTCCGCGCGTTCCTGGCGGGTCTGGGCCACCGTTGCGAAATAATGAAAGACCGGCGCGTCTTTCAGAGCCGCAGGTTCGCTGAAGACAATCCCATCCATCTTCAAGACGTAGGGCTTGTCGGAGCCTGGGTAAAACACGACGGCATATCGCTCGCCATAGATCGTCGCCTTGGCGACAGGCGTCACGATGGCGCTGCCAGGCTTGGTCAGCAGCATCTCGCCGAGTTTTCGAGAGGGAGAGATGACACAGTCGCTGAGTGAGTGGGTAGCCTTTCCGTCTTTGAGATACGAGCACTTCAGTTGAAGACCTTCGTGCGTATCACTCCAGATTGACCACTTGCTGATCTCTGCTGTCTTGTCTACACCACCTACCTGGATAGAAATCATACGTTCCCTGTTCCTGCGCGAACGACACCCGAGTTGACCCCACGTCAATGATCAGATGGCGTTACTTCCAAATCTGAAGAGGCATATTGCCATCATTTCTTGCAAGGCCAAAAGCGAATGTGATTCGTGGCCTATCCGTTTTTCGGCATTGGAAGGGCAGTGCTTGAGGCGGGCAGAAATAAAAAAATCCCCGCAGTCTCGCGAGTGCGGGGATTTTTTGTGCCCTGGATTTACTCTGCGGTGGCTGCTTCCTTGCCTTTCCACTTGTCGATCACCGCGATCAGACGCTTGGCAAGGGCAGGGTAGTCCTCGTCGAAGTGATGGCCGCCGGGCAGTTGCTGCTTCTGGCCAGGGGCGGTGGCTTCGGTGCACCCGCTCTCGTCTTTCTCTTCCACGCCGTAGACGCAGAACACCTTGTCACCTGGCAGTTTGGCCATTTCCGGGCCCGTGGCGGCTTCTTTGCCGGAGGCGCCAAGCCAGCCTTCTACGGCGATTTCAAAGCTGCCGCTGCGCGCGAATGCCAGCAGGATGATGCCGTCGACTCGCGCCTTATCGTCTTCCGGCAGGCGGTTGTAAATCGCGGGCAGCACGTCAGCACCGAACGAGTAGCCGGCGAGGACAAAGTGCTTGGCACCCCACTTCTGCCGGTAATGCGCCATCAGCTCGCTGAGGTCGGTTGCGGTCTGTTCCGGCGATTTGTGTTCCCAGTAGTAGCGCAGCGTGTCGATGCCGACCACCGGGTAACCGCCGGATTTCGCCATGTCGCCTGCCACGTCCTTGTCCAGATCGCGCCAGCCGCCGTCGCCGGAAAGGAACAGGGTGACAGTGTCCGAAGGCTGACTCGAAGGCACTTCCACCACCGGAATATTCAGGCCGCCGTTGGCGTCGTCGGCGATCAGCAGATGACGCACTTCGGTGTTCAGGATCTGCGGGTACTTGATGTCGTAGTCGCTGATCTTGGTTTCGGCGTTGGGGGTGTCACGCACGAACACCGCCGTTTCGTCGTCCGGACCGTCGTTCCACGCCACCGTCCATTTGCCATGCGCCGCGGCCTTCGGCGCCGGGACCTTGCAATCCGGCTGATTGAGGACGAAATTGACCGAGATCGCCTGGGCCTTGTCGTTGCTCTGATGGGCGAGCCAGTCCCAGGCGACCGAGCCACCGGCGCTGATCCCGGCGACGATATCCGGCGTGCCATCGAGCTTCTGCAGCGCGGCGTTGAAGGATTTCTCCTGCAACTGGCAGTCGTCTTTGGGCAGCACCACCTGAATGACCTGCGCAGAGGCATCATAGCTCAGCGCGAGAACCTGCTTCTCGGTCAGTGCATCTTCAGTGGTCACGGCCAGTGCCACGCGAGTCTTGACCTTGGTAGACGGCGTTGCGCGCAGCAGCGCCGAGCCATCGTCCAGCGTGAGGCGTTCCAGTGTCGGTTGTGCGGCGGGGCGGTTCCACAGCCAGAAACCCAGTGCCACTACCAGAATGACCAGGGCAGCGAGCAAAAAGCGCCAGTAGCGTTGAATCATCAGCGTTTCACCAATCCAGTCAGGCCGCCTGCAATCAGAGCGGCGGTGTCTGCCAGTGCCACCAGCGGATCGAGTCCTGCGGGCACGGCCATATAACGGGGTTCCCAGTCAGGCTGGAATTTGTCTTTGAAGCGACGCAGTCCCTGGAAGTTGTAGAGCTGCTCGCCGCGACTGAACACCATCGAACCCAGACGCTGGGTCAACGGCGCGCCACGGCGCGGCTGCAGGCCAGACAACGGCACCATGCCGAGGCTGAAGCGCGCATAGCCTTCCTTTTTGTAATGCAGAATCAGGCCGACCATCATGAATTCCATGGTCAGCTTCGGCGCATCCGGGTGCGAGCGCATCAGATCCAGGCTCGCCAGATCGTTGCGCGACGTCTCCAGCAAGTTGGCGAACGCCACCGGTTTGCCTTCGAAGTGGATGATGGCGATCCGGAAATGCTTGAGGTAATCCAGGCTGAAGCGGCCGAGGGAAAAGCCTTTCTCGCGCACGTTCTTGCCGGTCAGCCAGGCATCGGAAATCACTTTCAACTCATCCATCGGCGCTTGGCCAACTTCGTAGATTTCCAGCGACAGACCGTCGCGTCCACCCCGGTTCCAGGTGTAACGCAGGTCCTTCATTTCCTTGCCTTTGGCGTCGATGTCGAACTTGTGCAGATCGACCCGCGCCTCTTCACCGAGCTTGATGGCGGTCAGGCCAATGTCCATGTAGAAGGGCAGGTTCTCGGCACGCACCTGGTAGAACACCGGACGCGCGTGGTGAACGTCGCACAGGTCGCGGAATTGCCAGATCAGCTCGGCCCGTTGTTGCGTCGGGCCGATCGGATCATACAGCGCCACCAGGCTTCGGCCGCGATGGGCGTACATCAGGAACGCGTTGCCATCCGGGTGCATCAGCACGGCCTTGTCGCCGGTCAGCACCAACCCGCCATCCGGCTGGCTGGAGGCTTTGATGATCTCTGCGGCCTTGGCCAGCTGGGTTTCGTCAGGCAGCACAATCTGCGGACGCGCTGTGCGCAGCAGCCAGGTCAGCGAGACGATCACCAGCAGTACGGCACTGCCCAGCGCCGAGCGCAGACCGCGCGGGGCATCGGCGTCGAGGGTGAACTGCCACCACAACTGATGGCTGTAGGGAACGTCCTGATAAGCGAACAACAACAGCCAGAACGATGCACCCAGAACACACACGCTGGAGACCAGATACAGCGGCGAGAACGGTAGTTCCAGCAAACGACTCGGCCGGTAGAACGAACGGCGGAAGATGGCCAGCAGGCAGGCGGTCAGCAGCAGCAGACTCGCTTCTTCCCAGTCGAAGCCTTTGAGAATCGACAGGATCGAACCCACAAACAGCAGGATCGTGGTGAGCATCCATGCCGCGGACAGCCGACGACGAAGGCCTTGAGCCAGCAACAGGCACAGCACGCCGATCAGGCTGGCGCCGAAGTGCGAGGCGTCGATGAGTCGGTGGGGAATGAGAAAACCGAGGCTTTCCAGGCGGGTGTCGATTTCCGGCGTGGCGCCGGAAAACAGCAGCACCACGCCAGATAGAAAGACCAGCAGCGCCAGAATTGGCGCGCCCAGGCCGGATGCCACGCGCATGGCCTGGCGGGCAAAAAGGAAACGCTTGGCCTCGCTGAACAGCAAGACCAGGCACGCGATCAACAGTGGCAGCACGACGTAGATCAGGCGATACAGCAACAGTGCGGCCGCCAGTGGCGCGGCGCCCAGTTCGTCGGCGAAGGCGGTCAGCAGAATGGCTTCGAAGACCCCGACACCGCCGGGTACATGGCTGAGCACGCCTGCGGCCAGCGCCAACAGGTACACCAGCAGGAACGCGCCGAACGGCGGGGCGGATGGCAACAGCAGATAAAGCACCGCAGCCGCTGCCGCGACATCCAGTGCCGTGATCACCAGCTGCATCAGTGTCAGGCGCAGGCCCGGCAGGCGCAGGGTGCGACGACCCGCGCGGACCAGCAGGTTGTGAGGAATGGTTTGTTCAGGCAGGCGCCGTCGGTACACGGCAACGCCCAGAATCAGGCTGATCGCAAGCACGGCGACGGCCGCCGTTGCCAGCACCGGCACCGACAAGTGCAATGCGAGCGAGGCGGCCGGCAGATCGCTCAATGTTGCCAGCGCGGCCAGAGGCGGCAGGGCACAGCCCAGCGACAGGCTGGCAAACAGGGTCATGTGGGCAACTTCGCCCGCGCCCAGACCCAAGCGCGAATACAGACGATAACGGACCGATCCGCCAGACAGCATCGACAGACCGACCGCATTGCCGATAGCGAACGCGCAGAAGCCGCCCATCACCAGACTTTTGGCAGGCAGATCGACATTGGCGTAGCGACTCGCCGACCATTCATAGCCCAGCAGAATGGTGAAACCAATGATGGTCGCCAGCACAGCGCCGCCCAGCGAGGGCAGCGGAACACTGAGCAGAGAGTCCTGCAGAGCATAGATGTCCAGCTCTGTCAGCATGTGGCGGCAGGCGATCAGGGCGAGGGCGAACAGGATGATCGTGACGGCGAGCCCGATGGGTTGACGGTACTTGCTCACCAGCTCGCGTACGCGCAGTCGGCTGGGGGGGGCCACAGGCGGGCTCTCCGGAACTGCTTCGTTTGTGTCAGATGGGTTGGCGCGCATCAATCACTCCTTGGATCGTGCGCGACAGGATGGGGGTATACAGCCAAGTTACCAATCCCTACGCAAAAAATAATTCAGGATGTTAGCGCTTCAACGTCTAACGAGCGAATACGGCAGTTACGTTTCGGTGACTGTTCAGTCTAGGTTCAGTTGCTGGCCAGCGTATCGGCAGAGAGGCGCAAAACTGTCGCGCCCGGCAACATACAGTAACAAGGCGATGCGGACGACCGCTCTCGACTTCGGAATGTGACAGACATTTACGCCCGCTGTTCGGGCCCCTTTCGTCAGGGCAAAAAAAAGGCCACTCTTTCGAGTAGCCTTTTTTAGACGCTTGGTTGCGGGAGCCGGATTTGAACCGACGACCTTCGGGTTATGAGCCCGACGAGCTACCAGGCTGCTCCATCCCGCGTCTGTGAGGCGGCATTCTACAGTCGAACGATAAAGTGTCAACCTTTAATGCCAAGGATCGACAAAATAACCGCGTTTGCGCAGATGGCGAGCCTAAGTGGCGATCGGACAAGGCTTTTATCTCGACGGCTCGGCAGGGCAGGTCGCCATCATCCGTCGAGGGTGTTTCAGTTTTATGAATGAAAAAGGGTCGATGCGCCGTCTGAAAAAACGGACGCGCACAAAAAAGGCCACTCTTTCGAGTAGCCTTTTTCGATGTTTGGTTGCGGGAGCCGGATTTGAACCGACGACCTTCGGGTTATGAGCCCGACGAGCTACCAGACTGCTCCATCCCGCGTCTGTGTGGCGGCATTCTACAGAGGAACGCCAGCCTGTCAAGCAATCATCTGAAAAAACTGCTTTTTCTTCAATTGGTTAGCGATCTGCCCAGGCCGTGACGCTGCCTGGAGCCATGCCGTGCGGGCCTCGGCGCGGCTGTATGTGGTGCTGGTCACACGCTGGGAAGCGTTCGTTTTCGGCAAGTCACTTGCCCTGATGAGTGTCAGACGCTTGCGCGAGTGAGATACTGCACAACCGTTTTCCTACGATCGACGTCATGCCGCAGCGCAAAATCATCCACATCGACTGTGACTGCTTTTATGCAGCCATAGAAATGCGCGACGACCCGAACCTTGCAGGCAAACCCTTGGCGGTGGGCGGTTCAGCTGACCGGCGAGGGGTGATTGCGACCTGCAACTATGAGGCGCGGGCGTATGGTGTGCGTTCGGCGATGTCGTCGCGGCACGCCATTTCCCTGTGTCCGGACCTGACCATCGTCAAGCCTCGCATGGACGCCTATAAAGAAGCGTCGAAGGAAATTCACACCATCTTCCGCGACTACACCGACCTGATCGAGCCGTTGTCGCTGGATGAGGCGTATCTGGACGTGTCTGCCAGCGAACATTTTTCCGGCAGCGCCACGCGCATCGCTCAGGACATCCGCCGGCGGGTTTCCAGCCAGCTTCACATCACGGTCTCAGCAGGCGTCGCGCCCAACAAGTTTCTCGCCAAGATCGCCAGTGACTGGAAAAAGCCCAATGGTCTGTTCGTCATCACTCCGGATCAGGTCGAAGCGTTCGTCGCGCAGTTACCCGTGTCCAAGCTGCACGGGGTCGGCAAGGTCACTGCCGATAAGCTGGCACGGCTGGGAATCGTCAACTGCACGGACCTGCGTGACTGGAGCAAGTTGGCGTTGGTGAGGGAGTTCGGCTCGTTCGGCGAGCGGCTGTGGAATCTGGCGCACGGCGTGGACGAGCGCCCTGTGCAGAATGACAGTCGCCGGCAGTCGGTCAGCGTCGAGAACACGTTCGACACGGATCTGCCTGATCTGGCCAGTTGCCTCTTGGAGTTACCCGCCTTGCTCGAGAACCTGAACGGACGCATCGCGCGCATCGACACGCTTTATCGACCTGGCAAGCCGTTCGTGAAAGTGAAGTTTCATGACTTCACCCAGACGACGCTGGAGCAGGCCGGCGCGGGACGCGATCTGGACAGCTACGAGCAACTGCTGACCCAGGCCTTTGCTCGGGGCGCAAAACCGGTGCGCCTGCTGGGGATCGGGGTGCGCCTGCATGATCTGCGCGGCGCCCATGAGCAGTTGGAGTTATTCAGCTAGACGCTCATTCACTGCCGACGGGAACTGCCACCAGGCGGCCAGCATCCTTAGCCAGAGACCTGAGGAATTCGTGCTGCAGTTGCGGATCGTTGCGTGTCATCTCGATCAGTGACTGCTCCAGATCGCTGGCCTGTTCCTCCAGCCCCAGCTCGGAGAGGCGCTTGATCCGGTGTACCCACTGGCTCACTTCATCGTCTTCCAGATCGTCATAAATCAGATCATGGGCCTCGATCAGCTTGCCGCGCAGGGATTTGCTCAACGGCAGGCTGGCTGTCGCCTGCACGTTGCTCTGATCGTCCTGCACTTTGAACGTCAGTTGGGTGACGTGGCTCAGGTTCTGCTCGGCGAAGGGGCTGTCCAGCAGGTTGATGCGCAACACGCCGTTGCGATCGGTATCCAGCTCGCTGATGTCCTTTCCGGCCGTGATTTCCACCGGCGCTTCACTCCATGGCAGGCTCGAATGCTCGACCCGATGATCGAGCTGGACTTCATCGATGCTCGCCAGGTTCTGCTGCGCACGTCCGTGCGAAGGGGCGTTCATGAACGGGTTGATGCCGGCTACGCCATAGCTGAGCCAGTCTTTGGTCACGCTGTCGGGAAGGCTGCCAAACGTGACCACGTTCACGACGTTTGCCCCGACGCCGGCGACGATTGCGATTGCGCCCAGCGGGATTTCGTAGATTTCGCGCCACGGCTGATACGGCGTGTAGCGATCGTAATGGCGGGTGACTTCGAACTCGGTGACGTCGAAGGTCTTGAGTTCATGAATGCGTATGCGACGCTGCGGCAGTTCAAGTGTCTTGGGCTCGCCGATGTCGACCTGAAAGCTGTGGTCGAGCAATTTGCGCTCGACGCGCTCTTCATGCTCACTGCGTTGAGACAGGTGGTTGGCGCAACCGCTGACGAACAGGCTCGCGGACAGAACGGCGCCCGTCAGGCTTGAGGATTTTCGCTTGAACATGAGATCTCTTGCTGCAGGTAAGGGGTACTTGCCTGGACAAAACAGGTCGCAATGCGCGCCCGCATCAACGCGGACGCGCCATCGACTCAGCGGTTGATGCGGCCCTTGATGAAGGACAACACATCGGCCACTGGCAGCGCCTGGGCTTGCGGTTCGGTGCGGCTCTTGTACTCGAGATTGCCCTCGGCCAGACCGCGGTCACTGACAACGATGCGATGTGGAATGCCGATCAGTTCCATGTCCGCGAACTTGATGCCCGGACTGGTTTTCTTGTCGCGGTCATCAAGCAATACCTCGAAACCGGCAGCGGTCAGTTCCGCATACAGCTTGTCGGTGGCTTCGCGAACAGCATCGGTTTCGTAACGCAGAGGAACCAGCGCAATCTGGAAAGGCGCAAGTGCGTCGCTCCAGATGATGCCGTTCTCGTCATTGTTCTGCTCGATGGCCGCCGCCACCACGCGCGAAACGCCAATGCCGTAGCAGCCCATGGCCAGGGTGACCGGCTTGCCGTTCTCGCCCAGTACCTGGCATTTCATCGCGTCGCTGTATTTGGTGCCCAGCTGGAAGATGTGGCCGACTTCGATACCGCGCTTGATGATCAGCGTGCCTTGGCCGTCAGGGCTTGGATCGCCCTCGACGACATTGCGCAGATCTGCCACTTCCGGCACGGGCAGGTCACGCTCCCAGTTCACGCCGAAGTAGTGCTTGTCGTCGATGTTCGCGCCTATCCCGAAGTCGCTCATCAGCTCGACCGAGCGATCGATGATGCAAGGCAGCGGCAGGTTCAGCGGGCCGAGCGAACCGGCACCGGCGCCAATCGCTTCGCGCAGTTCGGACTCCGAAGCCATGACCAGCGGGTTGGCAACCAGTGGATGGTTGGAGGCCTTGATTTCGTTGAGCTCGTGGTCCCCGCGAATGATCAGCGCAATCAGCTTGCCTTCTTCCGCAGCGTGGACGACCAGCGTCTTGACAGTCTTTTCGATGGCCAGACCGAATTGCTCGACCAGCGCAGCGATGGTTTTTGCATCCGGGGTATCGACCAGGCGCAGCTCCTCGGTTGGGGCAGGGCGGCTGGTTTCCCGTGGAATCGCTTCTGCCTTCTCGATGTTGGCGGCGTAGTCAGAGGTGTCGCTGAATACGATATCGTCTTCGCCCGATTCGGCCAGTACGTGGAATTCGTGAGAACCGGCGCCACCGATCGAGCCGTTGTCCGCAACCACAGGGCGGAAGTTCAGACCCAGGCGGGTGAAGACGTTGCAGTACGCCTGATGCATGCGGTCGTAGGTTTCCTGCAGGGAATCCTGGGTGGCATGGAAAGAGTAGGCGTCCTTCATGATGAATTCGCGACCGCGCATCAGGCCAAAGCGTGGACGGATCTCGTCACGGAATTTGGTCTGGATCTGGTACATGTTGATTGGCAGCTGTTTGTAGCTGTTGAGCTCGTTACGCGCCAGATCGGTGATCACTTCTTCGTGAGTCGGGCCCGCGCAGAAGTCGCGATCGTGGCGGTCCTTGAGGCGCAGCAGTTCAGGGCCGTACTGTTCCCAGCGGCCGGATTCCTGCCACAGTTCTGCCGGCTGAATGCCGGGCATCAATACTTCCAGTGCGCCAGCAGCGTCCATTTCTTCGCGAACGACGGCCTCGACCTTGCGCAGTACACGCAGGCCCATGGGCAGCCAGGTATAAAGGCCGGAAGCGAGTTTGCGAATCATGCCGGCGCGAAGCATCAGCTGGTGGCTGATCACGACCGCGTCGGATGGCGTTTCTTTCTGTGTGGCGAGCAAATATTGACTGGTACGCATGGTCGGCCGTTGTCGGTTGCTGTGACTGGGAAATGACCTGGCATTGTACGGTGGTGATACGGTCGAGTACAGGGCGGGAGGGCGTCGTGGGCGGTCGGATACCTGATGTTCCGTATACGAAAAAGCCCGGCACAAGGCCGGGCTTTTTCTGTAGCGAGTGTCAGAAAGCGCGATTACAGGACCGAAATCGGGTAGTCGACGATCAGACGGAACTCGTTTACATCGCCTTCGCCCTCGTCCGTGTTGGCACGGTGGAATGCTTGACGGATCCGGAACGACAGGTCTTTAGCCGGGCCAGTCTGAACAACGTATTTGGCTTCAATGTTAGTTTCGTGGTGGCTGCCATCTGCACCGTAAAGGCCGGTGTAGGTACTGTTGGACGGAGTGTGGGTACCGTCGATGTCAGAACCGCTGATGTAACGTGCCATGAAGCTCAGGCCTGGGACACCGTATGTTGCCATGTTCAGGTCATAGCGAGCTTGCCAGGATTTTTCACCCGGGGCGTTAAAGTCGGAGTATTGAATCGAGTTCGCCAGGAAGATCGAGTCGCCACCACGGTTGTTGTCGCCGATACCGATGTAGTCGAACGGTGTATCACCGTTAACTTTCTGGAAAGCCAGTGTCAGGGTGTGAGCGGCCAGGAACGAGTACGCTGCAGACAGGGAGTAGGCGTTGTTGCTGATGTCGCCTGCTTTCTTGCTGCCAGTGTCCTGGGTGTTGTAGTAGTTGAAGTCGAAGGCCAGAGACTGGTCATCGGACAACGGCAGTGCGTAGTTCACGTTGCCGTAGTACTGGTTCCAGACGTCTTCCAGTTTGTTGTAGTAGAAGCCGACGCCCAGATTGTCGGTGATCGAGTACTTACCGCCGCCGTAGGTGGAAGACTTGGATGTCACACCTGCGTAGGTCGCCCAAATGTCGCCGCTGCGGTTGGTATCGTCCTGGCTGGTGCCGGAAGTGAAGCGACCTGCTTCGACATCCAGACCTTTGATCTCGCTGCTCTGCAAAGTCACGCCGGTAGCAGTTTGTGGCAGCAAACGGGAGCCGCCCACTGCGAAGACCGGGTTCTGCGGCTGCATGTCGCCGATTTTCAGCTCGGTTTTCGAAACGCGGAACTTAACTGCAGCGCCGGCTTTGCCGAAGCTGTCTTCGTTCTTGCCGTCACTGTCAGTGACCAGGTTGCCAGAACCGGAGTGGTGGTTTTCACCGTCAAGCTTGAAGCCTGCATAACCAAACGCGTCAATACCTACGCCGATCAGGCCCTGGGTGTAACCGGAGCTGTAGTTGCCCCAGAAACCTTGAGTCCAGTCTTTGGAATCAACGCCACCGTTTTTACGGTCACGGTTGAAATAGTAGTTGCGAGCTTTGACGTCCAGCTTGCTGCCTTCTACAAAACCAGTTGCTTCGGACTGATCGCTTACGAATGCCGCAGCCGATGCCAATTGGGTACTGGCCGCAGTAACTGCCAGGGCGATTGCGCTCCACTTCATCACTCTCATCGTGACTTTGCTCCTTTGGTTTTAAGAAGAGTACCGCCGTCCACCTGTTTTTTTATCTGAACGGCTCTTTCTTTTTGGTGTCGGCGAAACTTATAGCACGCTGACATTATTGGCGATAGTTACGAACCTATCCTTTCAATTTCTTTACGGCCATGTCGCAAATCAGCTCTGTCCATGTCGCTACTGAACAGCTCCATATTTAAAGACGTACAACTACCGCAGTACTTTTCAGAGGCCTGATCCCTGTCCGCAGTGATCGAGGTCAAGCCATTCCGAACGCCCCCAGAAGCATGCTCGCCATTTTTGCTTGACCAGAAAGCCGGTCTCGATGACCCGGCATTTCTGTTCCTGTCCGTGACAAAGCAACAACCGTGCACAAAGTTCCGGTCTCCTGAAAAAAAATCCTCAAACCCGTGCAATGACTTTGAGTGTTTGGGCTAAACCGCTGATTTTGATGGATAAAAAAATGTGAAAAAAAAAGCTTTTCCGTTACGTTTCGCTGAGGGTAGAGGAGAAAAATGTCACTGACGTTACCTGTTACCGACAGCGAGTGGGTAATTCCCGGATAACTCTATGGTCTGTCGCGTCAAGAGTGAGTCGTTTTGGTGCATGGGGCCGACAAATCGCCTGAAATTGGTACGGACGTGCCTTCGCCAACGAGACTCTTGACCGAAAAGTCAGCACTCTTCATTTCCGATAATGGGTGAACCCTTCTAAATCGAGCATTACAGCGGTATTCCGGGCGATTGAGCTCTCCAGCGGTCGCCATTCCTTGCTGCGTCATCTCAGTGCGCTCAGTACAAAAACGTACGTTACCGGTGCGTCCCGCGAATTCCGTGGCGATGACCGTGAATCAACACCTTCCGTGCAAAATGTCCCGATTGCACAATACCCAAGATGAATCCCTCGGGTTTCCCGAGTATCCTGCTGGCAATTGACGGTTTATTTCGACGCTCCGCGTGCGCCGCCGAGCTCATCATTGAACAGGAGTAATGGCGTGTTCGTACTAGATCCGCGCTTGATGCAAGACACTTTGCCGGTGGGCGATTTCCCGCTGTGTCGGTTATTGCTGTCGAATGACTCGAACTATCCGTGGTTCATCCTGGTGCCCAGGCGTGCGGATATAAGTGAAGTCTTCGAGCTCTCCGAATCGGAACAGGCTCAACTCTGGAAAGAGACCTCGCAGCTGGCGCAAATACTTAGCGAGCTATTTAGTGCAGATAAGATGAATGTTGCCGCATTGGGTAATGTGGTCAAACAACTGCACATGCATGTCATTGTCCGCCACGTTGGGGATCCTGCCTGGCCTGCACCTGTCTGGGGTAAAATGGCGGCCTCGCCTTATTCTGCAGGCGAGGTGGCCGACATCATGTCCAGGTTGAAACCCGTGTTGACGAGCGAATTCGTATTTGCTCAGGAGCAGCCATGAACCTTGAAGACCGTGTGATGGAGCTGGAGAGTCGTCTTGCGTTTCAGGACGACACCATTCAGGCGCTCAACGATGTACTCATCGCGCAACAGCGCAGCATGGAGCGTCTGCAACTGCAAATGGCGGCCCTCATCAAGCGTCAGGAAGAAATGGGCGGGCAGTTCGAGGCATTCGAGGAAGAAGCGCCTCCCCCTCATTATTAATGTGGGCTTGAAGCAAAAAAAAACCGCGCCCTTGAGCGCGGTTTTTTTTGTGACGTCGCGATCAGCGGCGCGGCAATGCAGCAATCACGTCTTCGGCCTGCAGGCCTTTGTCGCGATTCATCACGGAGAACTCAACGCGCTGGCCTTCGACCAGGACGCGGTGGCCTTCACCGCGAATCGCTCGAAAGTGCACGAAAATATCGTCCCCGGAGTCACGAGAAATAAAGCCGAAGCCTTTGGAGGTGTTAAACCACTTCACCGTACCTGTGTCGCGATTGCCCAGGTCGTGCGACTGCGGCGCAGGTGAAGGCGATGACCTGTAAAAGCTCACGGCCAGATGCACGGCAACTGCGACCACTACGGCCAACAGGCTGACCAGAACGGCCGGTTGTCCAGCGATCGTTTCCAGAGGGACGAGCAACGTAAGGATTTGAAGCACCACGGCCAGGACGAGCAAGGCGCTGACCAGATTTTGCAGTTGATGACGCGGACCTTTGTTCCAGTACGGGATCACTGGCGCAAGCACCAGGTTGATGAGGCCGAAAAACGCCAGGTACAGCGCATCCGGTTGGGACAGGTAAGAAGACAGCGCTTCACTACGCAGGCTAGGGATGAATGACAGCAGCAGGGCAGCTGCGCCCGTTAGCAGATGGACTATTTTCAACATTTTGATGACTCACATTAAGATGGATCGCAAGGAAATAGCTGGTGATTTTCGGTACGCTTCTGAAAAAAGGGAGGCGTGATGCACGAGCGTCGGTCCAGCCTATGCACAGTTGTCCCGAGATAAGGTCCAGCTGCGACACATCTGTATTTAACAGCAAAGCCGAGAGCTACTCAAATCAAGCGCTTAGCGCAAGCGTCAGCGTTAGATGGTGGCTATTTGTCCATACCTGGCGGTTTCCAGCTCGACCCGTGTTCCAGAGCCGTCGAGGCGCGGATCGAGCAGATTCCCAATGGTCTGCCGCCGTTCACCCGTGCCGAATGCCAGCAGTGGGCAACATTGACAGCGGGTTATATGGATGGATGGCTGCGCAGTCCTGTGCGTCTTGGTAGAGTGGTCGGCAGTTGTTTGGCAAATACCATCATATAAAGAGGACTAAGCATGGCAATCGATATCGGCATCAGCGAAGAAGATCGCAAGTCCATCGTGGACGGTCTTTCCCGCCTGCTGGCAGATACGTATGTGCTGTATCTGAAAACCCATAACTTTCACTGGAACGTCACGGGGCCGATGTTTCGCACTTTGCACCTGATGTTCGAAGAGCAGTACAACGAGTTGGCGCTGGCGGTCGATCTGATTGCCGAGCGCATTCGCGCGCTGGGCTTTCCGGCGCCCGGCACCTATTCGACCTACGCGCGCCTTTCTTCGATCAAGGAAGAAGAGGGCGTGCCGGCTGCCGAAGACATGATCCGTTCTCTGGTTCAAGGTCAGGAAGCCGTCACCCGTACCGCTCGCAGTATTTTCCCTCTGCTGGATAAAGTCAGTGACGAGCCGACCGCGGACTTGCTGACCCAGCGCATGCAGGTTCACGAGAAAACCGCTTGGATGCTGCGCGCGATGCTCGAAAACCAGTAATACCCGTCAGGCAGGCGGCTTCGGTCGCCTGCCTGCATTCCATCGATGCCTCCCTTCCTGCAGTTGCGTACCCGCTCGACCAAGCCCCTTGGCTGACCGACAAAATGAAACGTTTATTCTGTTGAATATGAGTGGCCGGGCATCACCTGGTTGCCGGATTTTCTGCGCATTTAATTTGTTAAAAATATATATTTAATACCATCTTAAGTTTCAGGAATTACCCGTATTTTAAGTGTCGAAAATCACCATCAAACTGTGGTGATGTCCTACGTGTTTCAGGTGTTGCTTCTGCTGGCTAAGCCCCGAGGAATACGGCTTGATAGGCATCGTGTTGATTTGATTTCAGATGTTTCCAACACGCTGTCTACCACTGCATTCGAGGGCAACTAAATGAGTGAAAATATTGCGCAGGATCCCCGGGAGTCGAACCGATGTTTGAACGTTCGGGGCGATCCTTTCATAGAAACTTTCAACATGGATCTGGCTCAGCCGCATTCGCGTTCGGTGAGGCTGAACGGGCTGGCCACCTGCCTGCGGCTGGAAGAGGTGTATTGGGACATCCTGTCGGAAATCGCGAGGTTCAATAACTGTTCGATCAATGCGGTCCTGTCCTTCATCGACCGTGAAGTCCATTTGCGTTACGGCGGCGTCAAAAACTTCAGCGGCCTGATTCGTGTGGTGTGCGTAGCGCATCTGCTCAATGCCGAGGGCTTTCGGCTCTCGCCGATCTGAATCCGGCACGACCCCATATTCCACGGGTTCGCCAAGGCGAGCCCGGTTTCGCGGTAGGCCCGGCGGTGAGACAGCCTCATGCCGGGCAACTTCTTGATCAGTATCGGCCTGCGCGGCTGCACAGCCTTGATTAACCCTATATAATCCCCCGCCTTACTCTGGAAGGCAGGGACTGACCGTCGGGTTGAACTGCATGCCAAGGCTCCTGCACCATTGCGCACTGGCGACGGGCGAGAGCTCCACCGAATTCCGAATTACGAGAAGTGAACACACGATCATGATGCGCAGCCATTATTGCGGCCAACTGAACGAGAGCCTGGAAGGTCAGGAAATTACCCTTTGCGGATGGGTCCACCGCCGTCGCGACCACGGGGGAGTGATTTTCCTCGATATCCGCGATCGTGAAGGGCTGGCGCAGGTGGTGTTCGATCCTGATCGCGCGGATACATTCGCCATCGCTGACCGTGTTCGCAGTGAATACGTCGTCAAGCTGACCGGCAAGGTCCGTGCCCGTCCGGCCGGTGCCGTCAACCCGAACATGGCTTCCGGCGCGATCGAAGTGCTGGGTTACGAGCTGGAAGTGCTGAACGAGTCTGAAACGCCTCCGTTCCCGCTGAACGAATATTCCGACGTCGGCGAAGAAACCCGCCTGCGTTATCGCTTCATCGACCTGCGTCGCCCGGAAATGGCAGAGAAGCTGCGTCTGCGCTCGCGGATCACTTCCAGCATCCGTGGCTTCCTGGACGGCAACGGCTTCCTGGACGTGGAGACGCCGATCCTGACTCGCGCAACGCCTGAGGGCGCTCGCGACTACCTGGTGCCAAGCCGTACTCACGCCGGCAGCTTCTTTGCCCTGCCGCAGTCGCCGCAATTGTTCAAGCAACTGCTGATGGTGGCCGGTTTCGACCGTTACTACCAGATCGCCAAGTGCTTCCGTGACGAAGACTTGCGTGCCGACCGTCAACCGGAATTCACCCAGATCGACATCGAGACCAGCTTCCTCAACGAAGCCGACATCATGGGCATTACCGAGAGCATGATTCGCAAGCTCTTCAAGGAAGTGCTGGATCTGGAATTCGGTGACTTCCCGCACATGACCTTCGAAGAAGCCATGCGCCGCTACGGTTCCGACAAGCCAGACCTGCGCAACCCGCTGGAACTGGTAGACGTCGCGGATCAGCTGAAAGACGTCGAGTTCAAGGTCTTCAGCGGTCCTGCCAACGATCCGAAATGCCGCGTGACTGCCCTGCGGGTGCCTGGCGGCGCGAGCATGCCGCGCAGCAAGATCGACGATTACACCAAATTCGTCGGCATCTACGGCGCCAAGGGCCTGGCCTACATCAAGGTCAACGAGCGCGCCAAGGGTGTCGAAGGTCTGCAATCGCCGATCGTCAAGAACATCCCGGAAGCCAATCTGAACGTGATTCTGGATCGCGTCGGTGCCGTGGATGGCGACATCGTTTTCTTCGGTGCCGACAAATTCAAGATCGTCAGCGAGGCTTTGGGCGCGCTGCGTATCAAGCTGGGTCACGACTTCAATCTGCTGACCTGCGAATGGGCGCCGATGTGGGTCGTCGACTTCCCGATGTTCGAAGAGAACGACGACGGCAGCTTCACCGCGCTGCACCACCCGTTCACCGCGCCCAAGTGCACGCCTGAAGAACTGGAAGCCAACCCGGCCACGGCTCTGTCTCGCGCTTACGACATGGTGCTGAACGGTACTGAACTGGGCGGTGGTTCGATTCGTATCCATCGCAAGGAAATGCAACAGGCGGTGTTCCGTCTGCTGGGCATCGCCGAAGACGAACAGCAGGAGAAGTTCGGCTTCCTGCTCGACGCCCTCAAGTACGGTGCGCCACCGCATGGCGGTCTCGCGTTCGGTCTGGATCGTCTGGTCATGCTGATGACGGGCGCTCAGTCGATCCGCGAAGTCATCGCGTTCCCGAAAACCCAGAGCGCGGCCGACGTGATGACTCAGGCGCCAGGCGCGGTCGATGCCAAGGCATTGCGCGAGCTGCATATCCGCCTGCGCGAAACGCCGAAGGCTGAGTAACACCGGGTAGAGCGGGCCAGTGATGGCCCGCTTTCACACCCAGGCCCTAAAAAGGCACTTATTCGAGTGAAGCGTTCTCTGTCGGGTTCGACGAGAGAGCGTGCGAGTTTCAAGGTTTGGAGCGTGTTATGGCTGGTCATTCCAAGTGGGCGAACATCAAGCACCGCAAAGAGCGTCAGGATGCCAAGAAAGGCAAGATCTTCACCAAGTGGATTCGTGAGCTGACGGTTGCCGCCCGGCAAGGTGGTGGCGATCCGGCGTCGAACCCGCGTTTGCGTCTGGCTCAGGACAAGGCGCTCGGCGCGAACATGAGCCGCGACATCATTGATCGCGCCATTGCCCGCGGTGCCGGCGCCGCCGATGCCGACGACATGGTCGAGCTGGGTTACGAGGGCTACGGCCCTGGTGGTGTGGCGGTGATGGTCGAAACCATGACTGACAACCGCAACCGTACGGCGGCCGCAGTTCGGCATGCGTTCAGCAAATGTGGCGGCAACCTCGGCACCGACGGTTCTGTTTCCTATCTGTTCGAGCGCAAGGGTCAGATCTCGTTCGCGCCAGGCGTTGACGAAGACGCGCTGATGGAAGCGGCGATGGAGGCTGATGCGGACGACGTCGTGACGCACGAGGACGGCTCCATCGATGTCTTCACCTCGTTCGCCGGATTCTATGCCGTGCGCAATGCGCTGGAGGCGGCGGGCTTCAAGGCCGCTGACGCTGAAATCGTGATGCAACCGACCACCAGCGCCGTTCTGGATCTGGAGATGGCGGAGAAGGTCCTTAAACTGATCGACATGCTTGAAGACCTGGACGACGTGCAGAACGTCTATTCCAACGCTGAAATCCCGGATGACGTGATGGAGCAGCTTGGCTGACCGTCACTATTGTCTGGACCTGAGGCCGGAGGCACGAAGCGCTGATTCGATCATCGCTATCGGCCTCCGGCTTCTGCCTTTATGCTGCGTTCAAATGTGCGCGTCACCTCTCAAGCTGCAGGCGTTATGACTCTTATTTTAGGTATCGACCCCGGTTCGCGAATCACCGGTTACGGTGTGGTGCGTGATACCGGGCGTGGCTGCGAATACGTGGCCTCCGGCTGCATCCGCACGGGCAGCGGGCTGCTGCATGAGCGCCTGCAGATCGTCTATCGCGGCGTGCGCGAGGTCATTCAGACGTATGGCCCGATGACCATGGGGATCGAAAAGGTGTTCATGGCGCGAAACGCCGATTCGGCGCTCAAGCTGGGCCAGGCCAGGGGCGCAGCCATCGTGGCCGGTGCCGAGGAGGGGTTGGAGATCGCTGAGTACACCGCGACTCAGGTCAAGCAGGCGGTGGCAGGCACGGGTGGCGCGAACAAGGATCAGGTGATGATGATGGTCATGCATTTGCTCAAACTGACCGCCAAGCCCCAGATAGATGCATCGGATGCGCTGGCGATCGCGTTGTGTCATGCGCATACCCGCTCCAGCCTGATACCGCACGGCCTCAATACTGCACGCAGTCGTGGTGGTCGGCTGCGTCTCTGATAGCATCATTCGCTCATAAATTTTTACTTGCGGCTCATGTGAGTCCTGCAAACATGACGGCCTGGGTTGAGCGTGGGCTAGCGCAACGACGGGCTAACGGAAAGGATCTGATACGTGATTGGACGTTTACGCGGTGCGTTGGTCGAGAAACAGCCGCCGCATCTGGTGCTTGATGTCAACGGTGTGGGGTATGAGGTAGAAGTGCCCATGACCACGCTTTATCGTCTGCCTCATCTGGGCGAAACCGTGACGCTGCATACGCATCTGGTGGTCCGCGAGGACGCTCATTTGCTGTTCGGTTTCTATGAGAAGCGCGATCGCGAGATGTTTCGCGAACTGATCCGGCTCAATGGCGTAGGTCCCAAGCTGGCGCTGGCCTTGATGTCGACGCTGGAAGTCGACGAACTGGTGCGTTGCGTGCAGGCTCAGGATACCTCGGCGCTGACTCGCGTTCCGGGCGTTGGCAAGAAGACCGCCGAACGTTTGCTGGTCGAGCTGAAAGATCGCTTCAAGGCCTGGGATGCGTTGCCAGGCACCTTCGCACTGGTGTCCGAGGGGCCGGGGGCACCGACGCCGGTGGCGACTGCCGAATCCGATGCCGTCAGCGCGCTGATTTCCCTGGGCTACAAGCCGCAGGAAGCCAGCAAGGCGGTCACGGCCATCAAGGACAAGAATCTGAGCAGCGAAGATCTGATTCGCCGCGCACTCAAGGGGATGCTGTAAGTGATTGAAGCTGACCGTCTGATCGCCGCGACCGGGCGTGACCGTGACGAGCAACTGGATCGTGCGATCCGGCCGCTGAGCCTGGCCGACTATATCGGCCAGCCGACCGTGCGTGAGCAGATGGAATTGTTCATCCAGGCCGCCCGCGGGCGCAACGAAGCGCTTGATCACACCCTGATTTTCGGGCCGCCGGGCCTCGGCAAGACCACCCTGGCCAACATCATCGCCCAGGAAATGTCGGTGTCCATCAAGAGCACCTCCGGTCCGGTGCTCGAGCGCCCCGGCGACCTTGCGGCGATCCTGACCAATCTCGAACCCCACGACGTGCTGTTCATCGACGAAATCCACCGGCTGTCGCCCATCGTTGAAGAAGTGCTCTATCCGGCGATGGAGGATTTTCAGCTCGACATCATGATCGGAGAAGGGCCGGCGGCCCGTTCCATCAAACTGGATTTGCCGCCGTTCACGCTCGTGGGCGCAACGACCCGTGCCGGCATGCTGACCAATCCTCTGCGCGACCGCTTCGGCATCGTTCAGCGTCTGGAGTTCTACAGCACCGCAGACCTTGCCACCATCGTGTCGCGTTCGGCCGGTATTCTGGGTCTGCACATCGAGGATGAGGGTGCGTTCGAAATTGCCCGGCGTGCACGGGGCACCCCGCGTATCGCCAACCGCTTGCTGCGCCGGGTGCGCGATTTTGCCGAAGTGCGCGCCAAAGGACAGATCACCAAGGCGATCGCAGACCTGGCGCTCAATCTGCTCGATGTCGATGAGCGCGGTTTCGATCATCAGGACCGGCGACTGTTGCTGACGATGATCGAGAAGTTCGATGGCGGGCCGGTGGGTGTCGACAACCTTGCGGCCGCCATCAGCGAAGAACGGCATACCATCGAGGACGTCCTGGAACCCTATTTGATCCAGCAAGGCTATATGATGCGCACACCTCGCGGGCGCATGGTCACGCGTCACGCCTACCTGCATTTCGGGCTGAACATTCCTTCGCGAATGGGGGAGCGGCCGGTTGCCGATGAATTGGTCGAAGATGACGAATAAAGATGACGCTGACCGATTTATTCGTACGTTTCATGGTCAGACGGGCAGTCGCTGGATTACGGCCTGCCGTCTGGCGCTAAAAACGATGAAAAACAGTTGCCTGGCCGGATTGGCAACCTGAGGAGTAAGCACTAGAGTATGCGCGCGCAAAACGGGGCTCAGTCGTTCGCACATCGTTGTCGCGTTTATTACGAGGACACCGATGCCGGCGGCATCGTTTACTACGTCAATTACCTGAAATTCATGGAACGGGCTCGTACCGAGCGGTTGCGCGAGCTGGGTTTCGCCCAGTCGGCAATGGCGGGTGTCGAGAACCTGTTGTTCGTCGTCCATTCCAGCGAGGCTCGTTACCACAAGCCGGCGCGGCTGGACGATGAGCTGCTGATCAGCGCCGAAGTGATCGAATTGAACCGCGCCAGCCTGCGCTTTCAGCAACAGGTCAGGCGGGCTGCGGATGATGTGCTGCTCTGCGAAGGGCAGTTTTTGGTGGCGTGTGTGCGCGCCGATAGTTTGAAACCCCGGGCCATTCCCGAAGCTCTGCGCACGGCCTTTGCCGGTCAGGGCGGCGCGGGTACACATTCAGAGCAGGAGATACAGCGTGGAAGCTAACGTCGTCGACCATTCCTCCATGTGGAGTTTGGTCAGCAATGCCAGCGTGGTCGTACAGTTGGTCATGCTGATCCTGGTGGCCGCCTCGGTCACCTCGTGGATCATGATTTTTCAGCGCAGCGCCATGCTGCGCGCCGGGCGCCGGGCGCTGGACAGCTTCGAAGAGCGTTTCTGGTCAGGTATCGACCTGTCCAAACTGTATCGTCAGGCAGGCAGCAATCCTGATCCCGATTCTGGCGTGGAGCAGATTTTCCGTGCCGGTTTCAAGGAGTTTTCGCGCCTGCGTCAGCAACCGGGCGTGGACCCGGATGCAGTGATGGAGGGTGTGGCTCGCGCCATGCGCGTTGCCATTTCCCGCGAGGAAGAAAAGCTCGAGCAGAGCCTGCCGTTCCTGGCGACCGTCGGTTCCACCAGCCCGTATGTCGGCCTGTTCGGTACCGTATGGGGGATCATGAACTCATTCCGTGGTCTGGCCACTGCGCAGCAGGCCACTCTCGCCACCGTGGCACCGGGTATCGCCGAAGCGCTGATCGCTACCGCCATCGGCCTGTTCGCTGCGATTCCTGCAGTAATTGCCTATAACCGTTTCGCCGCGCGCGGTGAGAACCTGATTGGCCGTTACTACACATTCGCCGACGAATTCCAGGCGATCCTGCACCGTAAAGTGCACACCAGCGAAGACTGAGCAGGTATTTCCCAATGGCTTTAATCGCTCGCGGCCGACGCGGCAAACGCAAGCCGGTCGCCGAAATGAACGTGGTGCCTTACATCGACGTGATGCTGGTGCTGCTGGTCATCTTCATGGTGACGGCTCCAATGATCAACCAGGGCGTGAAAGTGGATCTGCCGAAGGTCTCCAGCGAGGCTTTGCCGCAGGACAACAACAATCAGGTCCTGACCATTTCGATCAAGGCTGACAAGACCTACTACTGGAACCTTGGCAGCGAAGTCGATACCGACAAACAGATGGACAAGGCCATGACCTTGCCGCAGCTGACCAGCGCCGTGACGAAAATCATCGCGGCCGGTCGTGAGGCGGGCAAGCAGACTCAGGTGTTCATTCGTGGCGACAAAACCGTCGACTATGGTGCCGTCATGGGCACGATGGGCGGGTTGCAGAAGGCCGGAGTCGGGAACGTTGGTTTGATTACCGAGGCGCCCTGATGCAGCCGATTCGAGAGCCGTCTGCCTCGGAAAGCTACTTCTGGCCCTCTGTCTGGGCTGTTGCGCTGCACGTCCTGATTTTTGGCCTGTTGTTCGTCAGCTTCGCGATGACACCCGAGCTGCCTGAGGCAAAGCCTATCGTTCAGGCAACGCTCTATCAGTTGAAGTCCAAGAGTCAGGCGACCACCCAGACCAACCAGAAGCTTGCTGGCGAGGCGAAGAAATCCGCTGCACGACAGACTGAAGTCGAGCAGATGGAGCAGAAAAAAGTTGAGCAAGAGGCGATAAAGGCGGCGGAACAAAAGAAAGCCGATGCCGCTCAAAAAGCCGAAGAACAGAAGGCCGAGGAAGCCAAGAAAGCGGAAGAGGCCAAAAAAGCCGACGACGCCAAGAAAGCCGAAGCCAAAAAAGCGGACGACGCCAAGAAAGCCGCCGAAGAGAAACAACTGGCTGATATAGCCAAGAAGAAAGCCGAAGACGACGCGAAGAAAAAGGCCGAAGAAGACGCCAAGCGCGCGGCCGCTGAGGAAGCCAAGAAACAGGCTGCCGAGGACGCGAAGAAACAGGCTGCAGAAGACGCCAAGAAAAAGGCTGCCGAAGACGCGAAGAAGAAAGCGGCTGAGGATGCCAAGAAAAAGGCTGCTGACGACGCGAAGAAGAAAGCCCAGGATGCTGCCCGTAAATCGGCGGAAGATAAGAAGGCGCAAGCATTGGCCGATCTGCTTTCCGACAAGCCGGAACGCCAACAGGCGCTGGCCGATGAACAGGGCGACGAGGTTGCGGGCAGCTTCGATGACTTGATTCGCTCGCGGGCTGCGGAAGGCTGGGCACGTCCACCTTCAGCGCGCAAAGGCATGACAGTCGTGTTGCAGATCGCAATGTTGCCGGACGGCACGATCACTTCGGTGAGCGTAAGCAAGTCCAGCGGCGATGGTCCGTTCGACAGTTCGGCAGTAGCAGCGGTCAAGAACATTGGTCGTTTGACAGAGATGCAGGGGCTGAAACCTTCGGATTTCGCGCCTTACCGTTCATTCAAGATGACATTCACACCTGAGGACCTAGCCTTGTGATTAACCTTCTTCGAGGATTGCTTGTCGTTCTTTGTTGCGCAGCGGGTTTCGCCGCTGCCGACGAAAAGAACATTCTGGTCACAAGCGGCAGTGACCGCGCCACGCCTATTGCAGTCGTGCCATTTGGCTTGCAGGGCGGCAGCGTTCTGCCGGAAGACATGGCTCAGATCATCGGCAATGACTTGCTGAACTCTGGCTACTACTCGCCGATTCCAAAGGAAAACATGATCAGCCAGCCTAGTCAGGCGAGCGAAGTCATCTTCCGCGACTGGAAAGCCCTGGGCGCCCAGTACGTCATGGTGGGCAGCATCACCCCTGCCGGTGGTCGTCTTCAGGTTCAATACGCGCTGTTCAACGTGGCCACCGAACAGCAGGTGCTGACCGGTAACGTGACCGGCACCAATGATCAGTTGCGTGACATGGCGCACTACATCGCCGACCAGTCGTTCGAAAAACTGACCGGCATCAAGGGCGCGTTCTCCACTCGCATGTTGTACGTCACTGCGGAGCGCTTCGCGGCGAACAACACTCGCTACACGCTGCAACGTTCGGACTATGACGGCGCCCGCGCCGTGACCTTGCTGCAATCGCGCGAGCCCATCCTGTCGCCTCGCTTCGCGCCGGACGGCAAACGCATCGCCTATGTGTCGTTCGAGCAGAAGCGTCCACGCATCTTCGTTCAGCACATCGATACTGGCCGCCGTGAGCAGATCACCAACTTCGAAGGCCTGAACGGTGCACCGGCGTGGTCTCCGGACGGCAGCAAGCTGGCGATGGTGCTGTCCAAGGACGGCAACCCCGAAATCTACGTGATGAATCTGGCGTCTCGTCAGTTGTCGCGTGTGACCAATGATTCGTCCATCGACACCGAACCTTTCTTCGGTAAAGACGGTTCGACGCTTTATTTCACTTCCGATCGCGGCGGCAAGCCACAGATCTATAAAACCAGCATTAATGGTGGCGGCGCCGAGCGTGTCACTTTCATCGGTAACTACAACGCCAACCCTAAGTTGTCGGCTGATGAAAAGACGCTCGTGATGATCCATCGTCAAGATGGTTTCACCAACTTCAAGGTAGCGGCTCAGGATTTGCAGCGCGGTAGCGTAAAAATCCTCACAGACAGCAACCTTGATGAGTCGCCTACTGTTGCGCCCAACGGCACCATGGTAATCTACGCCACCCGCCAGCAGGGCCGGGGAGTCTTGATGCTCGTGTCCATTAACGGACGCGTAAGGCTCCCGCTTCCTACCGCTCAAGGCGAAGTCAGAGAACCTTCCTGGTCCCCTTACCTGAACTGACGCGGCGCTTTACGTTTTACTTAACACACTGGGGTTCATTAGGAGTTTCACGATGGAAATGCTGAAGTTTGGTAAATTTGCTGCGCTGGCTCTGGCCATGGCTGTAGCTGTAGGTTGCTCGTCCAAAGGCGGCGACAATGCCGGTGAAGGCGCTGCTGTAGATCCAAACGCTGGTTACGGCGCAAACACGGGTGCCGTTGACGGCTCCCTGAGCGAAGAAGCTGCTCTGCGCGCAATCACCACTTTCTACTTCGAATACGACAGTTCTGACCTGAAACCAGAAGCCATGCGCGCTCTGGACGTTCACGCCAAGGACCTGAAAGCCAACGGCGCTCGCGTAGTTCTGGAAGGTAACACCGACGAACGCGGTACTCGCGAATACAACCTGGCACTGGGCGAGCGTCGTGCGAAAGCCGTTCAACGCTACCTGGTTCTGCAAGGCGTTTCGCCAGCCCAGCTGGAAATCGTTTCCTACGGTGAAGAGCGTCCAGTTGCTACCGGCAACGACGAGCAATCCTGGGCTCAAAACCGTCGCGTCGAACTGCGTAAGTAATTTGACATGCGAACGTGCCGCCGTGCTTTAACCGTTTTGGCTCTCACCCTTCCTCTTGCAGCGATGGGTGCGGTTCCTGTGGTCGATGACAACTCTGGCTCTGCTGGCAGCAGTTATCCGCCATCAGGTTATGGTACGGCCGGCGCCTACGCCGGAGGGGGGGCTACGGCCCAACCTTCGGCGCAAGGTCAGCTGTTCATGCAGTTGCAACAAATGCAGGATGAAATTTCGCGCTTGCGCGGAATCGTCGAAGTCCAGCAGAACGATATCCAGCAGATGAAACAGGAAGCGCTGGATCGTTACAAAGACCTCGATTCCCGCATCGGAGCTGGCGGCGCTGCCGCACCAGCTGCCAACAATTCTTCTTCCGACGGCGCAGTCAATGCCGGCGGAAATTCCGTGGCGCCTGCCGCTGGTGGAGCCTCTCAGGCCCCCCAGACCAGCAGCGAACCGGGCGATCCGGCGAAAGAGAAGCTCTACTACGACGCTGCTTTCGACCTGATCAAAGCCAAGGATTTCGACAAGGCAAGCCAGGCATTCGCCGCTTTCCTGCGTAAATACCCTAACAGTCAGTACGCCGGTAATGCACAGTATTGGCTGGGTGAAGTCAATCTGGCCAAAGGCGACCTTCAAGGTGCCGGTCAGGCCTTTGCCAAGGTCAGCCAGTTGTACCCGAAGCACGCCAAGGTGCCTGACTCGCTGTATAAGCTTGCCGATGTCGAGCGCCGCCTGGGGCACACCGACAAGGTCAAAGGCATCTTGCAACAGGTTGTCGCCCAGTACCCCGGTACTTCGGCTGCACAACTGGCGCAGCGGGACCTTCAGCGCCTCTGACTGCTGTCGATTTGACCTCTGGTTCAAGAAAGCCGCGCGTTGCGCGGCTTTTTTCGTTAGAATCTCGCACCCGAAATTCCGGTATTGATTACGCTTCTGTGGATTCTGCGAGCGCAGGGTGCACAAAAGTGCCTGACGGAGGCGGATGGCCTGTTTAGCCGTTACGCCCGTGGCCCCTATGCAAGACACATTACGAATCACCGAAGTCTTTTATTCGTTGCAGGGTGAAACGCGCACGGCAGGCTTGCCTACCGTTTTCGTCCGTTTGACCGGCTGTCCTTTGCGCTGCGGTTATTGCGACAGCGAATACGCATTCAGTGGCGGCACCATCCAGACACTCGACTCGCTCATGGAGCAGGTCGCTGGATACCGCCCGCGCTATGTCTGCGTCACAGGCGGCGAACCGCTGGCTCAGCCCAACGCGATCCCGCTGCTCCAGCGGCTGTGTGACGCCGGCTACGAAGTTTCTCTGGAGACCAGCGGTGCGCTGGACATTTCCCGGGTCGATCCGCGGGTCAGTCGCGTGGTCGATCTCAAGACGCCGGGCTCCAAAGAGGTCGCGCGTAACCGCTACGAGAACATCGACCTGCTGACGCGGAACGATCAGGCCAAGTTCGTTATTTGCTCTCGCGAAGACTACGACTGGGCTGTCTCGAAGATCATCCAGTACGGACTGGATCGCCGTGCCGGTGAAGTGTTGTTTTCGCCGGTGCATCGCGACCTGAATGCGCGTGATCTGGCGGACTGGATCGTCGCCGACAATCTGCCAGTGCGCCTGCAACTGCAGCTGCACAAAATTCTCTGGAACGATGAGCCGGGGCGCTGAGATGAGGGAAGACCTGATGACTGAGAAAAGAGCGGTAATCCTGCTGTCCGGCGGGCTCGATTCGGCCACGGTCGTGGCGATGGCGAAAGCCGAGGGCTTCACCTGCTACACCATGAGCTTCGACTACGGTCAGCGTCACCGCGCCGAGTTGCAGGCGGCCGAGCGGGTAGCGAAGGATCTGGGAGTCGTCGAGCACAAGGTGATCGGCCTCAACCTGAACGGCATTGGTGGCTCGGCATTGACCGACAGCAGCATTGCGGTCCCTGAAACACCGGGCGAAGGCATTCCGGTGACCTATGTTCCAGCGCGCAATACGGTTTTTCTTTCGCTGGCGCTGGGCTGGGCTGAGGTTCTGGGCGCTCGCGACATCTTCATCGGTGTGAACGCAGTGGATTACTCCGGCTACCCGGATTGCCGTCCCGAGTTCGTCGAGTCGTTCGAGCGGATGGCGAACCTGGCGACCAAAGCAGGCGTGGAAGGGCAGGGCTTTACCATTCAGGCGCCGCTGCAGATGCTCAGCAAAGCTGACATCGTCAGAGCGGGTACGCGCCTGGGCGTTGATTACGGGCTCACCGTTTCCTGCTATCAGGCTGACGATGAAGGCCGTGCGTGTGGCAAATGCGACAGCTGCCGCCTGCGTGCTGAAGGCTTCGCGGCCGCCGGTGTGAATGATCCAACCAGATATTTTTGATTTTTTTGCAATCGGGTGTTGAATTACTGAGAAAAATCAGTAATATACGCGCCACCACGAAGCGGGTCGTTAGCTCAGTTGGTAGAGCAGTTGGCTTTTAACCAATTGGTCGTAGGTTCGAATCCTACACGACCCACCATCTTCAAAACCCGAGAGGTCCACGAAAGTGTGAATTCTCGGGTTTTTTTTTGCCCTCGATTTTCCGAAGCGTTTATTGGCCTTTCGTGTGGAGCTTGCCGGGAAGCGGGACTTCGGCACTGCACCGCAGCACCCGCAGGCGTACGCAGCGCTCGGTAAGTGATCGCTCAACAGGTTGCATGGTACATTCGCCGCCGCTTTGCGCGACCCTTCTCATCGATCCTCAAAAGATCGTCAAGTGGGAGGGGAGTGTGCAGCGGATCCCTATCGACGCACGCTCCACGAAGCGTGCGCAAGGCCGGAAACTCCATGACCGTGAGGGTTTTCCGCCGCAATTGTTGCCTGATGTACAGGTGTAAACTCGACGTTCGCGCTAACGCGCATTCAGGGCCTGCGAACATGACACAGATTTCTGAACGCCTTCTGGTACAGGCGCATCTAGACGCCAAACAGCCCAAACCACTGAGCCCGGAAGAAGAAGCCGAGTACCGTCGACTGATTGCTGCCGAACTCAAGGCGCAGGATGCCGTGCTGGTCGCGCATTACTACTGCGATCCAGTGATTCAGGCGCTGGCTGAGGAAACCGGTGGCTGTGTGTCGGATTCACTGGAAATGGCCCGCTTCGGCAAAAACCATCCTGCAAAAACCGTATTGGTCGCAGGCGTTCGCTTCATGGGCGAAACCGCGAAAATCCTCACCCCTGAGAAACGCGTCCTGATGCCGACGCTGGAAGCGACCTGCTCGCTGGATCTGGGTTGCGGCGTGGACGAATTCACCGCGTTCTGTGATCAACATCCAGAGCGCACTGTGGTTGTGTATGCCAATACCTCCGCAGCGGTAAAGGCCCGTGCTGACTGGGTGGTGACGTCAAGCTGTGCGCTGGAGATCGTCGAGAGCCTGATGGACAACGGCGAAAAGATCATCTGGGCACCGGACAAGCATCTGGGTCGCTACATCCAGCGCGAAACGGGCGCAGACATGCTGCTCTGGGACGGCGCATGCATTGTCCACGAGGAGTTCAAGTCGCGGCAGCTGGAGGACATGAAGGCGCTGTACCCGGACGCTGCGATCCTGGTGCATCCCGAGTCGCCGGAGTCGGTCATCGATCTGGCCGATGCAGTGGGCTCTACAAGCCAGCTGATCAAAGCGGCGCAGACACTGCCGAACAAGACGTTTATCGTCGCCACCGATCGGGGCATCTTCTACAAAATGCAGCAGCTGTGCCCGGACAAGACTTTCATCGAAGCGCCGACCGCCGGAAATGGCGCCGCCTGCCGAAGTTGCGCGCATTGTCCCTGGATGGCAATGAACACGCTGGCGCGGACGCTGCAGTGCCTGCGGGAGGGCACCAATGAAATCTTCGTCGACCCGGCCGTCATTCCTCAGGCCGTGAGGCCGCTGCAGCGCATGCTGGATTTTACCCAGGCTGCGCGTCTGAAACTTTCGGGGAATGCCTGACAGCAGCCGCAAGCGTCAAGCTGCAAGAGAGCCTGCTTTTTCTTGCGGCTTGAGGCTTAACGCTTAATGCTTAACGCCCGGAGCTCCTACTAGTTCATCATCTCCTTCACCGCCCGCTCCTGAGCGATGATTTCCTGCTGTCGCGCGTCGATTCGCGAGGCCAGCTGGAAGTTGTTGTTGGCACGTCGCTTGGCAAACTCCAGCTGTTGAATCGCCTGCTTGAAGTCACCCATCAGGGCGAAGTACTCCGCGCGTGCCTGATGCAGGCCGATGGTGTTGCCCGACAGTCCGCGTGTATCGGCCACCTGATTCCAGATGTCCGGATCGTCAGGGCGGCGTTTGAGCAGGGTTTCCAGCGACTTCAGTGCTTCAGGCGCTTTTGACTGCTTGAGCAGAACGTCGACCTTCGCCTGGTTGAGCGGATAGTCGTCCGGGTAGATGCTCAACATCCGGTCGACTCGCTGCTGCGCGTCGGGCAAGCGATTGTTGGAGATGTCGAGATTAACCGCTGCAAGGTTGTACGTGATGTTGTCGGGTGCTTTGTCGAGCAGTGGCTTGAGCGTCTCGCGCGCCTCGTTCAACTGGCCTGCCTTGGTTTGCGCCAATGCAAGGCCGTAACGGGCTGCGTCGTTTTTCGGGTTTTCGGCCAGCTGCGCCCGAAAGCGTTTGGCGGCCATGCCCGGCGTTTCTTCGTAGATCAACACCACGCGGGCGCGCATCAACTGGTAAGCCAGGCTGTCTTCCTTGCCGCCGGGGCTCGCCTGTTCTGCGCGGTTGCGGGTGTCGGCGATACGCGACTCGGTCACCGGGTGACTCATGAGAAATTCCGGTGGTTTGGCGTCGTACCGATACTGACGCGCCAGGCGTTCGAACATCGTCGGCATGTTGCGTGGGTCGTAACCGGCCTTCTCCAGGTTGAGAATGCCGATCCGGTCCGCCTCGGCTTCGTTCTGGCGAGAGAAGCGCGCCTGTTCCTGAATGGCGGCGGCCTGTGTGCCCGCGATGGCGGCGATCCCGGCATCGCCGGCGCCTGCAGCGGCCATGACGATGCCCGCCAGCATCGCGGCCATCACCGGAACCTGCATGCGCTGCTGCGCCTGCACCCCACGGGCGAAGTGCCGTTGCGACAAGTGAGCGAGTTCGTGAGCGAGGACGGCGGCGTATTCGCCTTCGGTTTCGGCGTGCAGGAACAGGCCGCCGTTGACACCGATGATGCCGCCGGGCGCCGCGAAGGCGTTGATCTCGGGCGTGTTGATCAGGATGAACTCGAGTCGGCGATCCTGCACCTGGCTGGTTTCGGCAAGACGATAGACAGACGTCTCGACGAAGTCCTTCAATTGCGGGTCCGACAGCTGAGCGACTTGTGCGCGAAGCAGTCCGAGCCACGCGCGGCCCAGGTCATGTTCCTGTTGAGGCGAGACGATAGAGGAGCTGGCGTCGCCAAGGGACGGCAGGTCATCTTCTGCAAAAGCAGGGCTAGCCAGCAGGCATGCGAGCGTCAGCAGCGTGGGGCGCAAAAAAGTCATGCACGAAACTCTGAGGCAGAAAGTCGTTACTGTAGCTGGCTCAATGGCTTGCTGACCAGAGTGGGGTATTCTTGCAAACTTGTAAGAATGTTCTTCCTCGCTCTGTTTGCAGTTTCTCTGTAAACGATGTGCCTACCCGGAGAGAAACGATGTCTGACGCTGTAGGGCGCCCCGCACACTGTGATGCCGAACTGGATGCCAGTGGTTTGAACTGCCCGTTGCCGCTGCTCAAGGCGAAAATGGAACTCAATCGTCTGGCGAGCGGCGCAGTGCTGAAAGTCACCGCAACGGACGCAGGATCCCAGCGTGATTTCCGCACCTTTGCCAAGTTGTCCGGGCATGCGCTGTTGCACGAAGAAGATGTCGATGGCATCTATCGGTATTGGCTGCGCAAGGCCTGAGAGTTTCGATCCCACCGCTCCCAAAGGATTTTTGATGTTCAAAGTGCTTCGCGACTGGATTCAGCGCTACTTTTCCGATGAGGAAGCCGTGGTGCTGGCGGTGCTGTTGGTCTTGGCGTTCACGATTGTCCTCACACTGGGCGGCATGCTGGCCCCGGTGCTTGCCGGTCTGGTGCTGGCATTCCTGATGCACGGCATGGTGGCTCAGCTCGAACGCCTGCACGTGCCGGAAGGCGGCGCGGTGGGGTTGGTTTTCGCGCTATTCATGGGGGCATTGGGGTTGTTTCTGCTGGTGCTGGTGCCTTTGCTCTGGCATCAGTTGATCACCCTGTTCAACGAGCTGCCCGGCATGCTTGCCAAATGGCAGTCGCTGCTGTTGCTGCTGCCGGAGCGTTATCCGCATCTGGTGTCCGATGAGCAGGTGTTGCAGGCCATTGAAGTGGCGCGCGGTGAAATCGGCAAGTTCGGCCAGTGGGCGCTGACATTCTCGCTGTCCAGTCTGCCGCTGTTGATCAACATGATGATCTATCTGGTGCTGGTGCCGATTCTTGTGTTCTTTTTCCTCAAGGACCGTCGGATGATCGGCCGCTGGGTGAGAGGGTATCTGCCCCGCGAGCGTACGTTGATCACCCGGGTCGCCGAGGAAATGAACCGGCAGATCGCCAATTACATTCGCGGAAAAGTCATCGAGATTTTCATCTGCGGCGCGGTGACCTACATCGCATTTGTCACCATGGGGCTCAATTACTCAGCACTGCTGGCGATGCTGGTGGGCATTTCAGTCGTCGTCCCTTATGTGGGCGCGGTGGTGGTGACGGTGCCGGTGGCCTTCATTGCGCTGTTTCAGTGGGGATGGGGCGATCAGTTCATTTACTTGATGGCCGTCTACGGAATCATTCAGACGCTGGATGGCAACGTGCTGGTGCCGCTGCTGTTTTCCCAGACCGTGAGTCTGCACCCGGTCGCGATCATTTGTGCGGTGCTGCTGTTTGGAGGGCTTTGGGGGTTCTGGGGTATCTTTTTCGCGATCCCGCTGGCAACGCTGTGCAAAGCCGTGCTGGACGCCTGGCCGCGAAACGAACCGACCGTGGCGCCGTTGCTGTAACAAAGGCTGTAACTGTGGGAGTGAGCTTGCTCACGAAGAGGCCGGTACAGTCAGAGCCTCTTCTCAGGCTGGACGTCAGCCTTCGTGAGCACGCTCACTCCCACAGGTCATGCGCAAGACTCGATGACTCAGGCCTTATCGAGCGCCTGGGCCGCTTCCAGCACCGCCGCCACGTGACCGGGCACTTTCACACCGCGCCATTCCTTGCGCAGCACACCGTTCTTGTCGATCAGGAAGGTGCTGCGGTCAACGCCCATGTATTCCTTGCCGTACAGCTTTTTCAGCTTGATCACGTCGAACAGCTGGCAAAGGGATTCATCCTTGTCCGAGATCAGCTCGAAAGGGAATGCCTGCTTGGCCTTGAAGTTTTCGTGCGACTTCAAGCTGTCGCGCGACACGCCGAAAACCACGGTGTTGGCGGCCTTGAACTCGGCGTGGTGGTCACGGAAGCCCTGGCCCTGAGTGGTGCAGCCTGGCGTGCTGTCCTTGGGGTAAAAATAGATCACCACTTGCTGACCCTTCAGCGCGGACAGCGTCACTGCCTGTTCGCTGGTGGCCTGTACCTGAAAGTCGGCAACGGGTTGGTCGAGTTCTACAGCCATTGGAATTCCTTACATCGGTGCTTGCGGGCGCCATGGTTCGATCAGGGCGTCGAGGTTGAGTGCGTCGGCGAAGTCCAGGAACTGGTCGCGCAACCAGCTGATCTGGGTCCCGGCCGGCAAGGTGACGGTGAACGTGGCGTTGAGCATGGTGCCGCCGGTCTGCGGTGCCTGATAGGTGTCGCAGATCAGGTTCTCCAGCTCGACATGGTGATCGATGAAGAACTGGCACAGCTCGTTGATGATGTCCGGGCGATAGGCCGAGCTGACGTACGCCACGTACGGCAGGGCCTCGGGCCGGTTCTCGAGCGATGCGCTGCGCACCACGTTGACCGTGAACGCGTGCTTCTTCGACAGGTTCGGCAGGCTGCCTTCCAGGCGAGCCAGGGCGTCCCAGCTGCCGGAAACCTGCAGGATCAACGCGCTGCATTCGCCGTGGCGAGTGAGGCGCGAGCTGACCACCGAGCAACGGCTTTCATGACTGGCGCGGCACAGGACGTTGGTCAGCTCCATTGGGTTGGCGCCAAGGGCACTGATGACAAGGAATTGTTCGCGAACTGTGGGGATGGACGACATGCAGCATTCCTAAGCGATGAGCGGTCGGTACATTATTGGCTTGTGCGGCAAATTCGACGAACGAAGGCGTTGCAACTTCAATCCGGACCACTGCGGTATATCGCTTATTGAGCCGGTCACGGCAAGCGATAACGACGCTGGGGCGGGGTTTGCGACGACGAAAACGAACAGTCGAACGGGCCGGGCAGATGACCAGTACCGATCAAAGACCGAAGGGTAGCGAAAACCGTCGCTCAGGGGAATGCTCGCCTTGTGCAAGGATCATGGCGCCAGTACCATTACCGCTCTCTTTTTCCGGCAGGAGCGGTTTGCATGATTGCGGGCAGTATGGTGGCACTGGTCACACCTATGGATGCACAGGGTCGTCTTGACTGGGACAGCCTGAGCAAACTGGTGGACTTTCACCTCAAAGAGGGCACCAACGCCATTGTTGCCGTCGGCACCACAGGTGAATCCGCGACGCTGGACGTCAATGAGCACATTGAAGTCATTCGCCGCGTGGTTCAGCAGGTCGCAGGCCGCATTCCGGTCATCGCCGGCACAGGCGCCAATTCCACCCGCGAGGCGGTCGAGCTGACCACCAATGCCAAGAACGCCGGTGCCGATGCCTGCCTGCTGGTCACGCCGTACTACAACAAGCCGACCCAGGAAGGCTTGTACCAGCATTTCAAGCACATCGCCGAAGCCGTCGACATTCCTCAGATCCTCTACAACGTGCCAGGCCGTACGGCGTGCGACATGTCCGCAGAGACCGTCATCCGTCTGTCCAAAGTCAAGAACATCATCGCCATCAAGGAAGCCACCGGTGACCTGCAGCGCGCCAAGGACATCCTGGCGGGCGTGAGCAGCGACTTCCTCGTCTACTCCGGCGACGACGCCACTGCGGTCGAACTGATCCTGCTCGGCGGCAAGGGCAACATTTCAGTCACCGCCAACGTTGCCCCGCGTGACATGGCCGAACTGTGCAAGGCCGCGATGGCTGGCGACGCCGCCACAGCCCGTGCGATCCATGAAAAACTGATGCCGCTGAACAAGAATCTGTTCATCGAATCGAACCCTATTCCCGTGAAATGGGCCCTGCATGAGATGGGTTTGATGCCGGACGGTATCCGTCTGCCGCTCACCTGGCTCAGCGAGTCCTGCCACGAGCCGCTGCGTCAGGCCCTGCGCCAGTCCGGTGTATTGGTTTAATGAGGAAGCACTACGCAATGAAGCGACTGGCCGGACTTTCCGCACTAGCCCTGATTATCTCCAGCACCAGCGGTTGCAGCTGGCTGTTTGGTCAGGATGGCTACTTCCGCGATCGCAGCAGCGATTACCTGGAAGCCACCCAGAAACCACCGATGCAACTGCCTGAAGGCGTCCAGGAAGCCAAACGTCTGGACCCGCTGCTGCCGATCCCGCGCAACGTGGCCGACGATACCCAGAAGGGCGAGTTCAACGTGCCGCGTCCGCAGCCGTTGTCCACCGTTCAGGATTCGGGCGACTACACGCTGCAGAAGAGCGGCGACAATCGCTGGATCCTGGCCCAGCGTGCGCCTGCCGAAGTCTGGCCGGTCGCGCATCAGTATTTTGAGGACAACGGTTTCCGCATCGCTGAAGATCGTCCGCAGACCGGTGAATTCAAGACCACCTGGCAGCGTGCGGACGAGCTGTCTGCAGCAGTCGCCAAGCGCATGGGCGACACCGCCGGCAATGAAACCCGCGTGCGTGTCCGCATCGAGCCGGGCGTGCAGCGCAACACCAGTGAAATCTACGTCGTCAGCGTTCAGCGCCCGGCAGGCAGCAACGACGAACCCGAGTTCCCGTCGCGCACCACCAATGTCGGCCTGGATTCGGTCCTGACCGACGACATGCTGGCGAGCCTGACCCGGACTGCCGAAAAAGGCGGCTCGGTGTCGTTGCTGGCCGCTCGCGATTTCGACACGCCAAGCCGCGTTTCCCTCAGCGAAGACGGCAGCGGCAACCCGGTCCTGAACCTGGGCGCCGACCTGGATCGCGCCTGGTCGAGCGTCGGTCGTGCGCTGAATCAGGGTGACTGGCGCGTCGAGGACATCAACCGCAGTCTGGGTCTGTACTACATCAACCTGGCGGAAAAGGCTGACAAGCCCGAGAACAAGCCTGGCTTCTTTGGCCGCATGTTCGGCAGCGAAGAGACCAAGGAAGAGAAGGAAGCCCGCGCCGAGCGTTATCAGGTCCGCCTGAGCAAGGTCGGTGAGAACGTCCAGGTGACTGTCGAGAAGAACATCAATACCGTGGCGCCGACCGACATCGCTCGCCGCGTATTGAGCGTCATTCAAGACAACCTCGGTTAAGTGCGTTTCGCGGTTCTGGGCAGCGGCAGTCGGGGTAACGGCACGCTGGTAGCCAGTCATGACACCTACGTGCTGGTCGACTGCGGTTTCTCCTTGCGCGAAACCGAGCGGCGACTGGAGCGGCTGGGTGTCAGCGGCCATCAACTGAGCGCCATTCTGGTGACCCACGAACATGCCGATCATGTGCATGGCGTGGGTTTGCTGTCTCGGCGCTACGACGTTCCGGTGTACTTGAGCGATGGCACGCTGCGAGGCATGCGCAAGCCGGTCGAGGCGGGTTTCAGGCTCACCGGCGGTCAAGGGCTGGAGATCGGCGGGCTGAGTATCGATGTGGTTTCGGTGGCCCACGATGCGCTGGAGCCCACGCAGTTCGTCTTCAATGACGGCCGCCGCCGCTTTGGTCTGCTGACCGATCTGGGGTCGTACTGTCCGTCGGTGCTCGACAGCTACAGGGGGCTCGATGCCCTTATGATCGAGTCCAATCACTGTCGCGACTTGCTGGCCCGAGGTGCTTATCCATATTTCCTGAAACAGCGCGTTGGCGGGGAATACGGACATTTGAACAATCACCAGGCGGCCAGTCTGGTGAGCGAGCTGGGATGGCAAGACCTGCAGCATCTGGTGCTGGCCCATCTGAGCAGCAAGAACAACCTGCCGCATCTGGCCCGGCAATGTTTCGTCGACACCCTTGGGTGCGACCCGGACTGGCTACAATTGGCCGATCAAGATTCAGGGCTCGACTGGCGCGAAATCGCCTAGCGTCCCAAAAGGGGCGTCTAGCCCAACTATTTAGCAAGCGGAGCCCATCATGGAAAAACGTGAAGAACTCTACCGCGGCAAAGCCAAATCGGTTTACAAGACCGACGACGCTGACCGCTTGATCCTGCTGTTTCGTAACGACACCTCGGCGTTCGACGGCAAGCGCATCGAACAGCTCGACCGCAAGGGCATGGTGAACAACAAGTTCAACGCGTTCATCATGCAGAAACTCGAAGCTGCCGGTATCCCGACCCAGTTCGACAAACTGCTGGCCGACAACGAAGTGCTGGTCAAGAAACTCGACATGATCCCTGTCGAGTGCGTCGTGCGTAACTACGCCGCCGGCAGTCTGGTCAAGCGTCTGGGCGTGGAAGAGGGCATGAAGCTCAATCCGTACACGTTTGAACTGTTCCTGAAGGACGACGCCAAGGGCGACCCGTTCATCAACGAATCCCACGTCGTAGCGTTCGGCTGGGGTACTGCCGAGCAACTGGCGCGCATGAAAGAGCTGTCGCTGAAGGTCAACGACGTCCTGAGCAAGCTGTTCGACGACGCTGGCCTGCTGCTGGTCGATTTCAAGCTCGAGTTCGGCGTGTTCAGCGACGGCTCTATCGTCCTGGGCGACGAGTTCAGCCCGGACGGCTGCCGCCTGTGGGACAAGGACACCAAGAAAAAAATGGACAAGGACCGCTTCCGTCAGGGCCTCGGCGATGTCATCGAAGCCTACGAAGAAGTCGCCCGGCGCCTCGGCGTACCGCTCTGAGGCGGGAAATGCCGCAAGCATCTGAAAGAACGCGAAAAAATCCTCAAAAAGGGTTCGCGTTCTTCGTCTGAGCTGTTATGATGCGCGCCGTTGGAGAGATGCCGGAGTGGCCGAACGGGACGGATTCGAAATCCGTTGTACTGGCGACAGTACCTAGGGTTCAAATCCCTATCTCTCCGCCATTACAAATAAAGCCCCAGAAGTTATGCTTCTGGGGCTTTTTTGTTTCTGCTGGAGCATGTTGATGGATCTCGAGAAGGTTTTGACGCGTCTGCTGGAGTTTGTCCCTGAGGCGTTGGCCGCATACGTGTTCGGCAGTTACGCCAGCGGCGACTTTCAGGCTCATAGCGACCTCGACATCTCGGTTCTGTTGCCCGGCAAGGGCGATCCGTTGAAGCTTTGGCAGGTGGCCGGCGAGTTGGCCGAGGTTGCTGGCGTGCCGGTAGACCTGGTTGATCTCGGCGCGGCCTCTACCGTCATGCAATATCAGATCATCACCACGGGTCGGCAGTTGTGGGCCAGAGATACGTCCGTCGGGCTGTTCGAGGCGTTCGTATTGAGCGAGAAAACCTCATTGGACACGGCACGCGCCGGTCTGCTGGGCGAAATCAGGGAGAATGGGGTGATTCATGGCCGATGATGTATTGATCAACAAGGCGGCAACCATCGAACGTGGCGTGCAACGGGCGCGTGAGGAATATGAAAAGGACCCTACGAGTCTCGACCGACTTTACCTGGCAGGATGCCGCCATTCTGGATATACAGCGCGCCTGTGAGGCAGCGCTGGACATGGGGCAGCATCTTGTCCGCCGGGAGCGTCTTGGGGTTCCGCAGAGCGCTCGCGATGTCTTCGATCTGTTTAACCGTGGTGGCTGGCTCGAGGCATCACTGCTTGTCGTCATGAAGAACATGGTGGGGTTCCGGAACATCGCCGTTCACGAATACCAGACCCTCCAACTGCCCATCACAGTCGCCATCATCACTCAGCACCTTGACGATTTCACCCGCTTCACCCGCGCGATTCTTCTAAAGGATCTTCGCTGATCACTTCTTCCCAGCGTACCTCGCCCAGGCCGGATCGTTTTGCGTGTCTGACCAGGGTCACGAGCTCGTCCTGCCCCGCGGGGGCATTGTGCAGCACGCCGATGCCTGCATGCAGGCACGCGTAATGCCAGGCATCCGCCTCGCTCATGTCGTGGTCTGGCTGCAGAAAGTCTGACGGCTTTCCGTTGATGCAGTAGTGAATTCGGTAAACCCTCAGGACTCGCATTGATCTCTCCATTTGATATCAATGCGACTTCACTGGCCTATCGCCAGTTCCATAAAGCGTCGGGTTTTCGAAGGTTAGTTTCTGGCGCCAGAAATGACGCCTGCCTGTGTTGCAAAACCTATTGAACTCGGCCACGACGGCGGTGTTTTACAAGAGGTAATCGACCAATTCGGCGGGCGTGGTGATGCAGAAGTCATGCGTATTTCAAATGGGTTTGCTGATGGCTTTTTCGCTGTGTGCGATGGCCGACGATGATCTCTCGAGCTTGGACGATCGTTATGTTGCTCGCTGTAAATGGGGCCGTAGTGTCGCGGGACTGGCTCAGGAGAACATGCTGTCGGGCCATTCTCGCCGGGATTTTCTGGTGAGCTTTGATAATGTCGCTCATCCGGAGCCTTGGATGCCTCGGATGACGAGGGCAATTGGCGACAACGTGTACAAAACCAGATCCGACCAGCCTGTTTCGGTGGTTCAGGAACGCTACATGAGTGACTGCCTTCAGTATTACCTCGCGAAATAAAATCGTGCGCGGCATGTGGCGTTTACCGAGTGACCGCCAGGTGCCGTGCGTTTCCAGCTGACAACGGTTTCACTGTTCAACCTCCTTTTCTCTGGCCATCATTTCGCAATCGGGGCAGTGACAAAATGTCGCAATCGCCCTCAGACGAGTAAGATAGGCACCCTGATTTTCACCTCCCCATTTCTTCGGACGGATCCTGCGTCGAGTGTCGTGCAATACCGACCTCCGGGGCATCCTTTCGATCACGAATTGATAGAGCAAACAGAGAAAAGGCGATCACTGAAAATGACCAAGACCTCGCGACCTTTATACATTTCCTACGCAGGCCCTTCGTTGCTGGAAATGCCGCTGCTCAACAAGGGCAGCGCATTCACGCCGCAGGAGCGTATCGATTTCAATCTGGTCGGCCTCTTGCCGCAGAACGTTGAGACCATCGAAGAGCAAGTAACTCGCGTCTACAACCAGTACCAGCAGTGCGCAAGTGATCTGGACAAGCACATTTATCTGCGTTCGATCCAGGACAACAACGAGACACTGTTCTTCCGCCTGCTGGATTCGCATCTGGACGAGATGCTGCCGATCATCTACACCCCGACCGTGGGCCAGGCGTGTCAGGAATTCTCCAAGATCTACCGCACTCACCGCGGTCTGTTCATTTCGTACCCCGAGCGTGACCGCATCGATGACATCCTGCGCAGCGCCACAAAAGATCGCATCAAGATCATCGTTGTGACCGACAGCGAACGTATTCTGGGTCTGGGCGATCAGGGCATCGGCGGCATGGGCATCCCGATCGGCAAATTGTCGCTGTACACTGCGTGCGGTGGTATCAGCCCGGCGTACACGCTGCCGATCGTGCTGGATGTGGGCACCAACAACCAAGAGCTGCTGGACGACCCGATGTACATGGGCTGGCGCCACCAGCGCGTGACCGGCAAGGAGTATGACGACTTCATCGCGCTGTTCATTGAGGCTGTTCAGCGTCGCTGGCCGGATGTGTTGCTGCAGTTCGAAGACTTCGCCCAGACCAACGCCATGCCGTTGCTGGAGAAGTACCGCGACGAGCTGTGCTGCTTCAACGACGACATCCAGGGCACTGCATCGGTGGCGGTGGGCACGTTGCTCGCCGCTTGCAAGGCCAAGAACGAGACCTTGGGTCAGCAGCGCGTGGTGTTCCTGGGCGCGGGTTCGGCAGGCTGTGGCATTGCGGAACACATCATCGCCGCGATGGTGATTGAAGGCCTCAGCGAAGCCGAAGCGCGCAAACGCGTGATGATGGTCGATCGTTTCGGCCTGCTCACCGACAGCATGGACAACCTGCTGGACTTCCAGAAAAATCTGGCACAAAAGGCGACAGATGTTGCCGGCTGGTCGAGCGGCGAAGGCTACCCGGGCCTGTTGGAAGTGGTCAGCCACGGCAAGCCGACGGTGCTGATCGGTGTGTCGGGTCAGCGTGGTCTGTTCACCGAAGAAGTCATCCGCGAAATGCACAAGCACTGTGCCAAGCCGCTGGTGATGCCACTGTCCAACCCGACCTCGAAAGTGGAGGTCACCCCGCAGGAAGTGCTGACCTGGACCAACGGCGATGCACTCGTCGCCACCGGTAGTCCGTTTGCGCCGGTGACGGTGGGCGATCGCACGTTCCACATCGCACAGTGCAACAACTCCTACATCTTCCCTGGCATCGGTCTGGGCGTGGTCGCGGCGAAAGCCACGCGCATCACCGACAAAATGCTGATGGCAGCGTCCAACGCGCTGGCCGAATGCTCGCCGATGGTGACCGGTAAAGGTGACGCCGTCTTACCACCGCTCAAGGAAATCCAGCAGGTCAGCAAGAAGATCGCACTGGCCGTGGCCAAGCAGGCGCAGGCTGAAGGCATGGCGCTGGAAACCACCGAGGAGATGCTGGTGGAAGCGATCGAGCGCAATTTCTGGATGCCGAACTACCGCAGCTACCGTCGCAGCGCCGTATAAGCGGCCCTGACTCGCGGGCGCATTGAGCGTGCGCTGAAAGATTTACGACGTATCGAGAGACCGCCCATGGCAACATGCGGCGGTCTTTTGTTTTGTCACGAAAGACTTCAGGATGACCCTTCGATAACAACAAAAACATCGATGAGGGACTCATGCAGACGGACAGTGTGCTGTACGACTACATCATTGTTGGCGCAGGCCCGGCCGGGTGTCTGCTGGCCAATCGACTGTCACAGAATCCATCCCGTCGCGTATTGCTGCTCGAGGCCGGTGGCCAGGACAACTATGCCTGGATACATGTGCCGGTTGGCTACCTTTACTGCATCGGCAACCCGCGCACCGACTGGTGCTTCAAGACCGAAGCCGAACCAGGTCTGGGCGGGCGGGCATTGAACTACCCGCGAGGCAAAGTGTTGGGCGGCTGCTCGTCGATCAACGGGATGATCTACATGCGTGGCCAGGCGCGGGATTACGACGAGTGGGCGGCGCAGGGCAACAAGGGTTGGGGATGGCAGGATGTGCTGCCGGTCTTCAAGCGTTCGGAAAACCATTACGCCGGCGGCTCTGACGTGCATGGTGCGCAAGGCGAGTGGCGCGTCGAGCAGCAGCGCCTGTCCTGGGCATTGCTGGACGCCTTCCGCGAGGCGGCGGCGCAGACCGGCATTCCCTCGATTCCCGACTTCAATGGCGGCGACAACGAAGGTTGCAGCTACTTTCAGGTGAATCAGCGCCGCGGTGTGCGCTGGAACGCGTCCAAGGCGTTTTTGCGGCCGGTCCTGCAACGGCCCAACCTGACTGTGCTCACTGGCGCCGAAGTGTCGCGCATCGAATTCGACAAGGGCCGCGCCAGCGCTGTGGTCGCCAGCATCGGCAAGCAACTGCGCACGATGCGAAGCCGTCGAGAGATCATTTTGTGCTGCGGATCGATCGGATCGCCGATGGTGCTGCAGCGGTCAGGCATCGGCCCGCGCGCCTTGCTGGAAAAGTTGGGCATCGACGTTCGCCTCGAGTTGCCCGGCGTCGGCGCGAATCTTCAGGACCACCTGCAATTGCGGCTGATCTACAAGGTCAGCAACGGCCACACCCTCAATCAGATGGCGGGCAGTCTGTGGGGCAAGATGAACATGGGTCTGCGCTACGCGCTCAACCGCAGCGGACCGCTGGCAATGGCGCCGAGTCAGTTGGGCGCCTTCGCCCGCTCCGGGCCGGAGCAGGCCACGGCTAACCTTGAATACCACGTGCAGCCATTGTCCCTGGAACGCTTCGGCGAGCCACTGCATGGATTCCCGGCGTTCACGGCGTCCGTGTGCGACCTGCGTCCACAGAGCCGCGGCACCGTGGAAATCCGTTCCGCGCTGGCCGATGCGGCGCCTGTGATCCGCCCGCGTTACCTGAGCCACGAAACCGACTTGAAGGTTGCCGCGGATGCGATTCGCCTTACTCGCCGCATTGCTTGCGCGCCCGCTCTGGCGAGCTTCGAGCCCGTTGAATACCTGCCCGGCGTCACGTTGCAGACTGACGAGCAGTTGCGCGAGGCCGCCAGCCTCATCGGCACCACCATCTTTCACCCGGTGGGCACCTGCAAAATGGGGCAGGGGCGCGACGCGGTCGTCGACGAACGTCTGCGCGTGCACGGCGTGCCGGGCTTGCGAGTGGTTGATGCGTCGATCATGCCGACAATTACATCGGGCAACACCTGCTCACCCACAGTGATGATTGCCGAAAAAGCCGCGCAGATGATCATCGAGGATGCGCTGACCGACGAGCATACCGTGTCGGCGGGCATGTCCGCTGCACCTGAACGGCCCGCCCATTCCCTGTAGTCGCCGATCCGTCGCCGGGCGATGCGGCCTTCGTTTTCTGCGCGCTCGGCGGGCAGCTATCGATGCCCGCCACGGCGCCCGACCCTGAGTGCGAACTGTTCGCCCTTAAAAGAACCTTCACGCTCGAAAGAATGTTCAACCGCACCATTTGTTCTCATTCTTTTCACAAAAAATTGATGGCTCGCTGCCTAAAGTTTGCAACGTCGAAAGAGCCTTATTTGTGCGTTCGACGTTCTCACTTCACCTAAAGCAGATTCCCATGCTCAACGTAAAAGCTGTCCGTCCCGAGCGCGTGACCGTGCTCGCCAGTGTCTTTTTGTTGGTCGCTTTTAACCTGACACTCTGGCAGCACCTGTTTTCCATTACCGACGTTAACGGTAAGGGACTCTTGTTGCGCGGCGCTTTTGCAGTCATGGTTTTCTGTGCCTTCAATATATTTTTGACCCTGTTTGCGTTTAAAAGAGTATTAAAACCGGTATTGATTGCTTTATTCATGATCAGTGCAGGCGTCACTTATTTCATGAGCCAATATGGCGTGCTGATTGATTCGGGCATGTTTCGTAACTTTGCCGAGACCAATGCGACCGAAGTGCGTGACCTGCTGTCGCTGAAGTTTGGGGCGTACCTGCTGATTCTCGGCGTGTTACCGTCGATCGTCATCTACAGACTGCCGGTCAATTACCGCCGCTGGCCCCGCGAGCTGGTCAGCAAGGCCCTGGTCACCGTCGTGTGCGCCGGTGTGATCGGTGGCGTCGCGCTGATGAACTATCAGGGGCTTTCTTCGCTGTTTCGCAACCACCATGAACTGCGCTTGATGGTCGTGCCAAGCAACTACATCGGCGCGTCCATCGGCTACCTCGGGGAGCAGGTGAAGTCCGCTCAGCGTCCTTTCGTCAGTATCGGTCAGGATGCGACACTGGCCAGCGACTGGCAGGACCACAAGCGCAAGTCTTTGACGGTGCTGGTCGTTGGTGAAAGTGCCCGCGCCGAGAACTTCGGTATTCTGGGGTATCACCGCGATACGACGCCGGAATTGAAGAAAGAACGTGGCTTGCTGACGTTCACCGATGTGCACTCCTGCGGTACTGAAACGGCCGTCTCGGTGCCTTGCATGTTTTCCAACATGGGCCGCAAGGATTACGATGCCAGTGCCGCAAAGAATGAAGAGGGCATGCTCGATGTGCTCAAACGCGCCGGTCTGGACGTCGTCTGGCGCGACAACCAGTCGGGCTGCAAAGGCACCTGCGATCGCGTGACGCTGCAGGACGTCAGTAACCTGAAAGACCCGGTGTTGTGTTCGAACAATGAATGCCGCGATGAAATCCTTTTGCAGGGCTTACAGAGTTTCATCGACAACCTGAGCAAAGACACCGTACTCGTGTTGCACCAGATGGGCAGCCATGGTCCTGAATACTTCAAGCGCTACCCTAAAGAGTTCGAGAAGTTTACGCCGGTGTGTGAAAGTAACGCGCTGAACAACTGCACGCGAGAAAGTATCGTCAATGGCTACGACAATACGCTGTTGTACACCGATCACGTATTGGCGTCCCTGATCGACATCTTGCGCACCAATCAGAATAAAGTGGACACAGCGATGGTGTATCTTTCCGATCACGGCGAGTCGCTGGGCGAGTACAATCTGTTTCTGCATGGCACACCTTACATGCTGGCGCCTGACCAACAAAAACATGTGCCAATGATTGCCTGGTTCTCTGATAGTTATCAGCAGTCCTTTGCCGTTAATACCCACTGCTTGCAGCAAGAACGCGACACCCCGCTGAGTCAAGACAACTTGTTTCACTCGATGCTGGGCCTGTTGAAGGTGAATACCCGCGTCTACAACCCGGCGCTGGATATGTTTGCCGGCTGCCGGGGGATCTATACGGATGGGGTACTGGCCAATGAATGACCAGGCGCGCGATCCCTCCCGAATGCAACACGGTGAACGCCCATCCGAGCCTGGACTGGCCCGCCGTCTGAGTCTGTGGCGCAACGCGCAAATGGCCCGTCGTGCCCTGCGCGACGCCGGTGAGCCGGGGCTGGTGCTTGACCTGCCGGCCGGTTCCGGGCGTTTCTGGCCGGTGCTCGCCGAGCATGCCAATCGCGTGATTCTGGCTGCGGACCCATCTGTGGACACGCTGCAAAGGGCCGAAGCGCAGTCTTCGGACGAGGTGCGCAAGCGCGTGCGAACCTTTCAGAGCTCGGCTTTTGCCATTGATCTTTCGGCGAACGCTGTCGACTGCATCTTTTGCATGCGGCTGTTCCATCACTTGGCCGACGGCGATAAACGCGCCGAGGTGCTCGAAGAGTTTCACCGAGTGACGCGTGATACGGCCATCGTTTCGATGTGGGTCGATGGCAACCTCAAAGCCTGGCGGCGTAACCGTCAGCAGCGAAGTCGGAACGATGTGGCGGGTGGTCCACGCAATCGGTTCGTTGTGTGCCGCAGCGAAATAGAATCAGAGTTCGCGCGGGCAGGTTTCCAGATTGTCGACCATCACGATTTCGTTCCCGGCTATGGTCTGCGACGCGTCTACATCCTGCGCAAGCAGGGTGGATGATCCGATGGGCGGTCGTCATTACGCCCTCGATCGGGAAACATCGAACATGAAGTTGTTCGAGACTTGCAGGACGGATGCGCGGTAAACGCTTTCAGCGATATATACTGCGCGCCATTCTTCAAGGGAGAGCCGTGTGGCCATCGATATTCACTGGATTCGCGACGACGACAGCCTCGCCCAACATTGCGCACGGTGGCAGACGCTGCCGTTTGTAGCGCTCGACACCGAATTCATGCGCGTCGACACCTTCTATCCTATTGCCGGCCTGTTGCAGATCGGCGATGGTTCGCGTGCCTTTCTGATTGACCCGTTGCTGATCCACGAGTGGAAACCGCTTGCCGATCTGCTGGAAAATTCTGACGTCATCAAAGTGCTTCATGCCTGCAGCGAGGACTTGGAGGTGCTCCTGCGCCTGACCGGCAGCTTGCCGGCGCCCTTATTCGATACTCAGCTGGCCGCTGCCTACCTGAACCTCGGGTTCTCCATGGGTTATTCGCGTCTGGTGCAGGAAGTGCTCAACATTGAGCTGCCTAAGGGGGAGACCCGTTCAGACTGGCTGCAGCGTCCGCTGTCGGACACTCAGATCAGCTATGCCGCCGAAGACGCCGTACATCTGGCCGAGGTCTACAGCGTTCTGCGCCCGCGCCTGTCCGAAGAAAAGTACGCCTGGGTGCTGGAGGACGGCGCTGAGCTGGTCGCCAATCTGCGCCGCGAAACCGATCCTTATCAGGTTTACCGCGAGGCCAAGCTGGCGTGGAAGCTGTCCCGGGCGCAGCTGGCAGTGCTGCGTGAACTGTGCGCCTGGCGTGAACAGCAGGCGCGCCTGCGTAATCAACCGCGCAACCGGGTGCTGCGCGAACAGTCGCTGTGGCCGCTGGCCAAGACCCAGCCGGATAATCTCGCCGCGCTGGCAAAAATTGAAGACATGCATCCCAAGACCGTGCGTCAGGATGGCGAGTTTCTGCTCGACCTGATCAAGAAAGCCGGCAGCGTGTCACCCGATCTGTGGCCGCCCGCTTTGCCCGAGCCGCTGCCGATCGAAGCTTCGAATGTACTCGAGAGCCTGCGCGCCATTGGCCAGCAGCAAGCCGAACGCCTGGACATGGCGCCGGAGCTGATGCTGCGCAAAAAGACCCTCGAAGCATTGCTCAAGACCGGTTTCCCTGACGGTCCCTATCAACTGCCCGATTCGCTGCGTGGCTGGCGCCGCGAATTGATGGGTCAGATGCTGCTCGACAGCCTGGCCAATGCCGGAGAACAGCCTTGAAACGTATTTGCTCCATCTACCGCAGCCCGCGCAAGAACGAAATGTACCTCTACGTGCTCAAGAGCGATGCGCTAGAGCGCGTTCCGGTCGAGTTGCTGAGCGCTTTCGGCAAGCCGCAGCACGCTTTCGATCTGGTCCTGACGCCTGAGCGCACCCTGGCCCGCGAAGACATTCACACGGTACTGGCCAACCTCGAGAAGCAGGGTTATCACCTGCAGATGCCGCCGGCCGAGGACGAGTACATCGAGCACTTGCCCGAAGAGTTATTGCGTCGCAACGACCCTGTCTGAATGATTTCGACCCTGCAATCCATCGCAGGGGTACACCGGACCGCAAGCGTGGCGCGACCTGGCTGCCATTTATCAACAAGCCAGCCGGTCTCGCATCGCGCGGTCGCATGTCCTGTTTATTCGAGTTTTAATCCATGCGCGTTCTGATCGCCGAACACGATTACGTTATTTACACCGAACTGCTGCGCAAAGCCGCTCCCGAGATCGAAGTCCTGAGCAGCGGCGACTCTGCCGAACTGTCGAAAATGGCCGCCCAGACGCCGATCTGGCTGGGGCAGCCTGATCTGCTGGCCAATCTGCTGCGCCAGGGCCACAAGCCACAATGGCTGCAGTCGACATGGGCAGGGATCACGCCGCTGCTGGCGGCCGGCCTGAATCGCGATTACCGGCTTACTCGCGCCGTCGGTATTTTCGGGCAGGTCATGGCTGAGTTCGTGCTGACCTACATGCTGATTCACGAGCGCGAAGTGTTGGCGCGTCTGGTCAGTCAGGTCGAGCGCAAATGGGATGATCGTCCGAGCCAGAGTCTGGCGGGGCGCAAGGCGCTGATCGTTGGCACTGGCGATGTCGGTGTCAGCGTCGCCCGGTTTCTGCAGCCCTTCGGCGTCGAAGTCTACGGTGTAGCGTCCAGCGCCCGGACTCAGGCGCCGTTCATCGAAGTCGGCACGCTGAGCGATCTGCCGCGGCTGGTGGGGCAGGTCGACTTCGTCGTCAACCTGCTGCCGAACACGCCGCAGACTCACGACGTCTACGACGCCAGCCTGTTCAGTCAATTCAAGCCCTCGGCGCTGTTCATCAACGTCGGGCGAGGCGTAGCGGTGGTCGATGCCGATCTGGTCAATGCGCTGAAGGAAGGTCATCTGGCGGGCGCCGTGATCGACGTGTGCCGTCAGGAACCGCTGCCGCAACGTCACCCGTTCTGGACGGCGTGGGGTCTGCTGCTCACGGGCCACAGCTCCGGGCCCACCTCGCCGGTGGCGATGACCCGGTTATTCGTCGAGAACCTCAAGGCCTACGGGGCAGGCGAAGCACTGCGCGGCGAGGTGGATTTCGTGAAAGGCTATTGATGCGTGACGGGCTGTCGCTGGTCGGTCGGGTCCGGACAGACGCGCGGCTGTGTCTGCCCGGACGTCGTCTTACAGCGTGAAATCCCCTTCAGCGGCCAGCTCGGCCAGCGGGCGGCGTGGGCTCGGGGTTTCGCGTGCTTGCAAGTACTCGGCGAGCGTTGCCTTGTCTCCCAGTTTGCCGATCGCCACTGCGGCGTGCAGCGCGTAGCCTTCGGGGATTTTCAGTTCCTTGCGGGTCAGTTCCTGATCGAAACCGGCCATGCCGTGGGTGTGCCAGCCGCTCAGGCTTGCTTGCAACGCCAAGTGGCCCCATGCCGATCCGGTGTCGAAAGTATGCCAGAGCGCGGGCGATTCTTCGCTGGCGCCGGGCGCTGTGAAAGTGGTCTTGGAAATAATGATCACCAGCGCCGACGCGTGCTGCGCCCAGCCGCGGTTGAACTCGTTGAGCAGGCCAAGGAAACGCTCCCAGTTCGGGGTGTCGCGTCGGGCGTACAGAAAGCGCCACGGTTGCGAGTTATACGCCGATGGCGCCCAGCGCGCGGCTTCGAAGAAGCTCAGCAAGGTTTCCTGCGGGATGCTTTCACCGGTAAAGGCACGAGGCGACCAGCGATCGGTGAACTGCGGGTGGATGGCGTAATCGGCAACGCGTGGGTTGGCGCTCATGAATGTCTGATCCTGAAGGGTTAAGTAAACCGCCAGCCGTTGGACAGCCGGGGTGAATAACAATCAGATGGGCCGTTGACGGCAGGCATCGTCGAAACCGAGGTGATGCGTGATCACGGGCTTTGCACAGAGCCGGTGAGGGCCTAAAGCTACTGTGCCGAAGGGCGGCTGACAAGCCTGCGCCCTGTTTCCTGCGCCGCTGGTGGGACCGACAGTCGCCAAGGCTTGGCCCGGCTGCGATGTGGCTCTAGACTGGCGACCTTTTCATCGCCCGAAAGCAGTTCTCGCAGCCATCATGACCGCAAAAGCCGAACCGTTCTGGACACGCAAAACTCTCGCTCAACTCGATCCGGTCGAGTGGGAGTCGCTGTGTGACGGCTGTGGATTGTGCTGCCTGCAAAAGCTTGAGGACGAGGACGACGGCAGCGTCTACTACACGCGCATCGCCTGCAAACTGCTGGATCTGCAGACGTGCCAGTGCACCGATTACCCGAATCGCCGCACATGGGTCCCGGACTGCATTCAGTTGACGCCGGGTCAGGCCGATGAATTCAAATGGCTGCCCCCGACCTGTGGCTATCGTCTGGTCAGCGAAGGCAAAGATTTGCCGCGTTGGCACCATCTGGTGTGCGGTGACCGCGAGCAGGTTCACAAAGAAGGGATTTCCCAATCAGGGCGCATGCTCAGTGAAAAGAGCGTGGCAGAGGACGACTGGGAGGATTATCTGATTTTCCGCGCGGGTTGATCCTGACGCATCGCCTGGCAGAAGCGCCAGCGGTTGTGTCCGAAGCGTAAACCTCGGACAAGCACCGCTGACGCTTGGCTGACCCGGACGCTGCGCCTGGCAGCCAGCGCGGCGACCGCTCGTCAGCTTGACTCAGACGCCTTTTGGCCCTTTGACGGCATCGACGCTCTGAACCACGGCTTCTTCCGCCGCGACTTCGGCTTTAGTCTTGAGTTTGCTCAGCTCGGCACCGGCTTCGTGGATCCGGGCGCGGGCCACGTCCATTTCACTGCGACTTTTCTCCAGCAGCGCCTTGGCTGAGCAATGGCCGGTGATGCCTCGCGCCAGCACCGCACCGCCAATGGCCAACTGCACCAGACCGAAAATCCCGCCTCGGCGCAGGCCTTTGCCCATCATCAGCACACCACCGGCCAGCGAGCCAATTCGCTCCCAGCCCTGGACGTTCTGTTGTGGGTAATCATGCAAAGGACGTTCGATGCGTTCAATGATCGGGGTGTCGCTCATGATGCGTTCTCCATGAAGAGTAAGGTCCTTAAAGCTGACTGTCACAAACACGAACTGTTCAATGCGTTGTCATCACCTGCCGATCAGGTGCGATCGGTTTCCCGGCCAAACTTCGGACCGGAGCGAGTGTTGTTGCCTTTGGCCATGCGGTCGTAAAGCACCACGTTGACCGTAGCAGCCAGGTTCATGCAGCCGGTCGTCGGGATGTACACGACGTCCTCGCACCAGTCGCGAATCTCTTTATCCAGCGAACCGTCTTCAGGGCCGAAGATGTACAACGCGCGATCAGGGTGGGTGTACTCGGGCAGCGCCCGTGCGCCGTCCACCAGTTCGACGGCGACGGGCACGCAGCCCAGCGGGATGATCTTTTTCAGGTCGTCGATGCCGATCAGCGGAATGTCCTGATGGATTTTCTTGGTGTCGGTCACGAAGTCCCGCGCCCGCTCGTAGCGTTTGCCGGTGTAGAACACCGATGCCACGCCGTAACAACCTGCCGCGCGCATCACCGAACCGACGTTTTCCGCGGATTTAGGGTTGAACAAGCCGATGCAGGCATAGCGTTTGTTGGCCACGGAGAAGGGTGCTCTTGAGAGAAAGCGCGGGATTATACGGGAAGGCGGGGCTCAGCGAACGCGTGGGAGCGCGCTCGCCGGCGATTGTCCAGATCAGGCGACAACCTTTTATCGGCTGAACGAACGCATCGCGGGGCAGCGCCCTGCGACAGGTTCATTCATCCTTTTTCATCAGACCGGCCAGGGCGGCGAACGGGTTGTGGGTCGCTTTGGCGGCCTTGGGCGTGCTCAGCGAGCTGTCGGAAAAGTACTGCTGGTCCGTGTAACGAGAGTGCTCGTTGTCGTGGCAATACAGGCAGAGCAATTCCCAGTTGGAGCCGTCCTGAGGGTTGTTGTCATGGTTGTGATCGCGATGATGGACGGTCAGCTCGCTCAGGCGCTTGCCGGAAAACTCCCGCGCGCAGCGGCCGCAGACGTGCGGGTACATGCGCAGGGCTTTGTCGCGATAGCCCATTTCGCGATCGCGCTGGGCGTCGGCAAGGATGCGGTCCAGCTTGGACGTGGGGGTCGGCGTTCCCGAACTCATGGTGTCACCTGTTTCGTGTGCATTGGCAATGGGGGAATTCTAGCGCTTTGCTGCGGGCTCAGCCTTTGACTTTTTCTGCGATCCAGATCGTGTGGCGCGTGCCTTTGTTGCCGTGGGCGTAGACCTTGACCTCTTCGGCCTTGAATCCGGCCTTGCGCAGCTTCTCGCTGAAGGCGGCATCAGCGCTGGCCGACCACACCGCGAGCACGCCTTTAGGGCGCAAGGCACTGGCGCAAGCGGCAAGGCCACCGGCCGAGTACAGCCAACTGTTGGACTTCTGCGTCAGGCCTTCGGGACCGTTGTCGACGTCGAGCATGATGGCGTCGAAGCCCTGGGGCTCGCTTTTCAGCACCTGCGCGACGTCCTGGACGAGCACCTTCGCGCGTGGGTCCTGCAATGGATTGCCGGATTTCGCACCCAAGGCACCGCGGTTCCACTCGACCACGCCGGGCACCAGTTCGGCGACGACCACTTCGCCATTCTTGCCCAGATGCTTGAGGGCCGAGGCCAGTGTGAAGCCCATGCCAAGACCGCCGATCAGCACTCGAGGGTTGGGCCGCGACGCGACTTTGGTACAGGGTATCTGCGCCAGCGCGTCCTCGGAGCCGTGCATGCGCGTGTTCATCAGCTGGCCACCGTCGCCGCCCTGAATCTTGATCACGAAATCCTCGCCGTATTCGAACAGGCACAGGGCGCCGCCGTTATCGGGGATCGGAGTGGTGTCGAGCAGAACGAAACGTTTCATGGAGAACTCATGGGAAGGCCGGGCGCACGCGTTAATTTGTCTGAGCATGATGCGTTGCGCAGGAGTAGCCTGAGCGGAACAACGAACATTGGCAGTGGAGGCCAACGATGAAGTGCTCCATTCTAGCGGCGATTGTCTTGACGATGCTCGGTGCGTCGCAGGTTTATGCCGAAAATCTGCAGCCGATCCTCAACGTACCTGAGCCCATTTCCGCGACGGCCGGCTCACCCGGAACCGCCACGCCGACGCCTTACCCGCAAGTCACACCGCCGTCGGTGCCGCGCGCGGGAGGGCAGGGCAACCCACCGTTGTTGCCGAAGATTCCCCAGCCTGGACCGCCAAAAGAGGACGAGCCGCTGCCGAGGTTGCCGCCGCCGGCCAAGCCGAGTCCCTGAAAGCCGTGGCGCTTTGCTAACGTCTGGCGGGAGCGAGTGTGTTTGTCAGGGCAGTGTTGCAGCCAGCGCAGAGGTTGTGAAGGTGCCAGCCTCTCGCGGGCAAGTGCGCTCCTACAAGGTAGTGCGGCGCCGACGGGTATCGAGCCAGACCACAAAACGTGTGGGAGCGAGCTTGCTCGCGATGGCTGACTTCCAGACGCTCCAATTCCACAGCATGCATCGACCTCTTCCCGGCTGAAGCCGGTTCTACAGACGCTGCAAGCTTTTCGTAGGACCGGCTTCAGCCGGGAAAGCGTCGGGCGTCACGCCGTTGATCGAGGGGCCGTTAAAAACAGCGAGCTCACCCCTGCAGGGATTTACGGGCGTTTCTGAATTCTCCGGCCAGACAGACTCAAGACTGGCGCGTCATTCCTGATGCGCCAACACCTGTCCGTCCATCATCCGCAGACGCTTCGACATGGCGACCGCAATCGCGCGGATGATCTTCGCGGCGACCTTGGGCGCGTCGTTAAGCATCTTGTCGAGTGAGTCCTTGCCCAGATTCAGCAGATAGCAGGGCGAGGCGGCAATGCAACTGGCCGAACGTCGTTCGCCGTCGAGGACGGCCATTTCACCGAACGCCCGACCGCTGCGCAAGATCGCGGTTTCCACCGGCTTGCCGTCGCCGTTGAGCTTCTGCACCGACACCGTGCCCGAGTGGATGATGCACATGAACGTGCCCGCGTCGCCTTCGTTGAAGATGGCTTCGCCTTTGTCGATGCTGCTGATGCTGAAGTAGCCCGCGGCGGCGGAAAAGTCGGCGGGGCTCAGTGCCAGGAAGAGACCGCAATCCATCAGCATTTCGCGAATTTCGTTGTTCAGTGACGACGGTGTTGGCATGGCAGGTTCTTGATGAGTGTCTTGATGAAGAAGCGTTTGCTTACATGAAAACGGCTCCCGGACTACACACTGTCCGGGATATGCCTGATATGACAAAGGGCCGCGAGGGAGTTCCTCAGGCCAGATGCAATACCTTGAAGATAAACCCGTATTCGAGCGCCACGTCACGCAATCCCTGATAGCGGCCGCTCATGCCGCCGTGCCCGGCGCCCAGTTCGGTCTTGAGCAGGAGCAGATGGTCATCGGTCTTGCAGTCACGCAATTTTGCCACCCACTTGGCCGCTTCCCAATACTGCACCCGACTGTCGTTATAGCCGGCGATCACCAGCATCGCCGGGTAATCTTGCGCCGTGACGTTTTCGTATGGCGCGTACGCCTTGATGCGCTGGTAGACATCGGCCTCCTGCGGGTTGCCCCACTCGTCGTATTCGGTGACGGTGAGCGGCAGTTCGGGGTCGAGCATGGTATTCAGCACGTCGACGAACGGCACCTCGGCGATCGCCGCCTTGAACAGCTCAGGTCGCTGATTGACCACTGCACCGATCAACAGGCCGCCCGCGCTGCCGCCGCTGATCACCAATTGCTCGGCGCTCGTCAGCTGCTCGGCGATCAAGTGCTCGGCACAGGCGATGAAGTCGCTAAAGGTATTGGCCTTGTGCTCTTGCTTGCCGTTGCGATACCAGGCCTCGCCCAGTTCGCCGCCGCCTCGCACATGGGCAATGGCAAACGCAACGCCGCGATCCAGCAGGCTCAGGCGTGCATGAGAGAACCACGGATCGAGACTCTCGCCATAGGCGCCGTATCCGTAGAGGTAAAGCGGAACCGTCTGACCCACCAGCTCACGTTTGACCACAAGGCTGATCGGCACTTGCGTCCCATCGGCGGCGGTGGCCCACAGGCGCTGGCTGACGTAGGCATCGGCATCGAAGACGCCGAGTACCGGCGTCTGCTTAAGCACGGTCTGCTCGCCGGTTGCCAGGGTCAATTGACGCACCTGTGGCGGACGGTTGAGGGATTGATAGCGCAGGCGGATCTTGTCGCTCTCGAATTCAAGAGTGTCCTGCACATAAAGGTTGTAGGCCGCATCCGGCAGTTGCACGCGATAAGCCGGCAGGCCTTGCGGGTGAACTTCGACGATGGGCAAACCGCCTTCGCGCAGGCTCAGGGTCAGACCTTTGGCATTGAGGCTGAAGCCGTCGAGCATGACTGACTCACTGTGCGGCACGAGCGTCTGCCAGTCGTTGCGTCCTGGCACGCCGGCCGATCTTTCGGGCGCCTGGAACAGCGCGAAATTGATGCCCGCCTGGTTGCTGCGGATCAGCCAGCTCCACGCACCGTCGACCAGACCGTGGTCCACCGAATATTCGTGGCCTTCGCTGCGCGGGGCCATGCAGACGAACGCCTGCTCCGGCTTGCTCGCGTCCAGCACCCAGGCCTCGCTGGTGGTCTTGCTGTCCAGCGCCAGCACCAGCTGACGTTCGGAACTGCTGCGATAGCAATGCAGAAAGAAGCGCCCGTCCGGCTCGTTGAACACCAGATCGGCAAAATCATTGCCCAGCGTGTGGCGGTACAGCTTGTGCGGACGATGAGTGTCATCCAGTTCGCCGAAGAACAGCGTGCGGCTGTCGTTGGCCCACGTCATGCTGCCGTCGCAGTCCTCGAACGGCAGGCCGATGACATCACCGCTGCTCAGCTCCTTGACGTACAGCTGATAGACCTCTTCGCCGCTGGTGTCCAGGCTGTAGGCCAGACGTTGATGGTCCGGACTGATGCTGAACGTGCCCAGTGAAAAGAAGCCGCCATTGGCCAGTGCATTGGGGTCGAGCAACAGCTCTTCGGCGCTTTCATCGACCGTCTGCGAGTCGTCGGCCGGGCGCGGGCAGCGATAATGGCGTGCGTACTCGTCGCCTTCGGTGGTGCGGGTGTAATACAGATACGGGCCCCATGGCGAAGGCAGCGACAGGTCGGTTTCGAGAATGCGCCCTTTGATTTCCTGGAACAGCGCTTCACGCAGCGCCTGCTGATCGGCCAGTTGCTGCTCCTGATAGTCGTTCTCGGCCTTGAGGTAGTCGAGCACCTCATCGGTATCGCGGTTCTGCAGCCAGGCATACGGATCGGCACCGTCGGCCTTGCGGGCAACCGGGGCGCTCAGGGTGTTATGGGAAGATGGCATGCGGGGCTCTCTCAAGTGGGGTCGGCCGGTGCGGAACGCGGCGCGAGGACGCTGCAGCCCGATAACTGAAGCCGGGGAAGCTAGGCGTGCGAAAAGTCGTTATCATAAGCGCCTCTTTACCTGCCTTACCACGGACGTCATGACCGACAACGACTATCTGATTGCCTGGGGCCTTTACGCATTCGCTGCGTTGGGTTGTCTGTTGGTGTGGTTCAAGCTGACCGGCTGGATGTGGCGCTACCTGCGCGAACCTTTGCGCGTGATCGGCGCTGTGCTGCTGTTCTGCCCGACTGTCATCGATCCGGTCAAAGAACGTTACGCTCCGGCGCTGGCGATCAGCGTGCTGGACCTGGCCTTGAAGGTCGGCAATATCGTCTGGCAAGCGGTTCTTGATCTGGCCACTTATGGCGCAATCGCGCTGGGACTCTATGTCATTTTCGCGCTGATTCGCCTGCCGTTTCTGCGCAAGAAAAAGGCCCGTCAGGCACACGCCGAAGCCGCGGCTGCCCAAGCGGCTGCCGAACAGAAGCAGCAGGATGAACGGTATGCCGCAGAAGGCAACGGGCGGTATGCCACCGAGCCGAGCGCACCGGCCAGTCAGCCTGCAGTCGGCAATAATGGCGGACGCTATCGAGTCGAACCCAAACTGTAATGCTGCGCGGCACCGTTATGCCGCTTCTGCACGATCCATCCGTCGAAATCGCGCGTTGGTTGCCAGATCCCCGTTTTTGCAGGCAGCGCGCTTCTGTAGGGCCATGCGCCGTTGAGCGTACCGAGACCTCATCATGTGTGAACTTCTGGGCATGAGTGCCAACGTACCCACCGACATCGTGTTCAGCTTTACCGGGCTGATGCAGCGCGGCGGGCGTACCGGTCCGCATCGTGACGGTTGGGGCATCGGGTTCTACGAAGGGCGCGGATTGCGGCTGTTCCAGGATCCCGCGGCCAGCAGCGAGTCCGAGGTGGCGCAGCTGGTGCAGCGCTATCCGATCAAGAGTGAAGTGGTCATCGGGCATATTCGCCAGGCCAACGTCGGCAAGGTCTGTCTGTCCAACACGCATCCTTTCGTGCGCGAGCTGTGGGGGCGCAACTGGTGCTTTGCCCACAACGGCCAACTGGCGGATTTTCATCCCCGCGCCACGTTTTACCGGCCGGTCGGCGATACCGACAGCGAGGCTGCATTCTGCGATCTGCTCAACCGGATCCGCGAGGCGTTCCCCGAACCTGTCGAGATCGAACAGCTGTTGCCGACGCTGGTCGAAGCCTGCAATCACTACCGCAGCAAGGGCGTGTTCAACGGTCTGCTCAGTGATGGCGACTGGTTATTTTGCTTTTGTTCCACCAAGCTGGTGCACATTACCCGTCGAGCGCCGTTCGGTCCGGCCCGCCTGAAGGATGTCGATATGATTGTCGATTTTCAGGCAGAAACCACGCCCAATGACGTGGTCACCGTGATCGCCACCGAACCTCTGACCGAAAACGAGACCTGGAATCGCTACGAGCCAGGTCACTGGAGTCTCTGGCGCCGCGGCGAATGCGTGGCCCAAGGGCGAACCTGAAAGAGAGGGATCTATGCTGCGAAGCTATCTGCGACTGGTGTTGTTCACGGCGGGCCTGTTGATCGGCGTGCAGATTCCCGGCTTCATCAGTGACTACAGCAAGCGGGTAGAAGCGCATCTGATGGAAGCCCAGCAGGCCCTTCGCGGCTACAACGAGACCGCGCAGCGTTTCTTCAACGGCGATGTGCAGGCGCTGATCCAGCATTATCGCAGCAGTGAGGACCCGGTGTTTCGCGCCGATGCCAGCAACATCAACAACCTGTTGACGCGCACTCAGACGCTGGACCGCGAGTGGCTCGCGCTACAGGGCCCGTGGTACGCACGCGCTTATCACGTCCTGACCGCCGCCGACCCCGACATTCGTACGGAAACCTGGAATGGCTACACATGGCAGGTGCTGCTGTCGCCGGAAGTCATCGGCTGGGGCTTGGCCTGCGCGCTGCTGTTCTCCCTGGTGATCGAAAGTTTTGTGGTGTTCATCGACTGGCTTTTCGTTGGCCGACACCACGTCCGCCCGGTCAATCGCGACTGGCGTTGAGCCCTGAGCCGATTGACGGTCTGATCGCTGATGAACAGGGCGAGCCGGCTCTGGACATTCGCCCCGTTCGCGGCGTCTGTAGGACCGGCTTTAGCCGGGAAGGGGCCGGTTACAGCCAGTCGAGATGCGGAGGCTGGAAACCAGTCTTCGCGAGCAAGCTCACTCCTACACGATTTCTGCGGCGTTGCCTGGTATTGGTCAAACACAAAACCTGTGGGAGCGGGCTTGCTCGCGAAGGCTTGATGCACTGCCCGTAGGAGCGTGGCTTGTCCCGCGATCGGCGACGAAGTCGTCGTGAAGCCCGGCCATGCAGTCTGCCTGACATACCCCGTCATCCGATTCTGCTGCCGCTGCGCGCCAGATCGCGGGACAAGCCGCGCTCCTACAAGGGATTTGTGGGGTTGCCAGGTTCGTGTCGAGCACAAAACTCGAAGGCTGATGGTCACGCGATATCTCTCCGGCGAACATATCGGCCTAATCGCGAGCAAGCTCACTCCCACACGATTTCTGCGGCGTCGCCTGGTATTGGGTCAAGCACAAAACCTGTGGGAGCGCGCTTGCTCGCGAAAGCTTGATGCACTGCCCGTAGGAGCGTGGCTTGTCCCGCGATCGGCGACGAAGTCGTCGTAAAGCCCGGCCATGCAGTCTGCCTGACATACCCCGTCATCCGATTCTGCTGCCGCTGCGCGCCAGATCGCGAGCAAGCTCACTCCTACAGTTGCTGTGCCAAGGCAGGAATCTGGCAGGCGCCTTTTCGGCTAAAGCCGGTCCTGCGAATCCCGCCTGCCAACCTTCAATCCTACGCAGGATATCGACCGTTCACTTTTTCTTATCTGCCCCTCTCGCTTTTACTAGTTGGACGCGTCGGTGGTTCTCGCCCAAGAATGCGCGTGCAGGTGACGGGCCGTTTTCAGCGCTGCCAAGTGATCTTTCTCACGCGTAAACTCAAGCCTCGTCCTAAACTTTCATTCGCACAGGAGACACCCCGTGGGCGGCCTGTTATTGAATTGTGATATCGGCGAAAGCTACGGCGCCTGGACCATGGGTCTGGATGCCGAGGTCATGCCTTACATCGATTGCGCCAATATCGCTTGCGGCTTTCACGCCGGTGATCCCAGTGTCATGCGCAAGACCGTCGCGCTCGCGGTGGCCCATGACGTCACCATCGGTGCTCATCCCGCGTATCCGGATCTGGTGGGGTTCGGCCGTCGGTCGATGGTGTGCTCTGCGCAGGAAATTCAGGACCTGCTGCATTACCAGATTGGCGCGCTGGATGGCGTGTGCCGTGCCCAGGGAGCGAAGGTCAGCTACGTCAAACCGCACGGCGCTTTGTACAACGACATGATGGCGAACCCGGCGCAGCTGCGGGCGGTGGTCGAGGCCATTGCTCGATACAACCCGCAGATGCCGCTGATGCTGCTGGCCATGCGCGACAATTCCGCCGCCCAGGCCATTGCCGATGAGTTCGGAGTGACCTTGTGGTTCGAAGCCTTCGCCGATCGGGCCTATGACGCCCTCGGTCGACTGGTGTCGCGCAACCTGCCTGGCGCAGTCCATCACGACCCGGAAACCATTATCAGCCAGGCGCTGACACTGTCCCGCGGCGAAGCTGTGATTGCCAGTGACGGCAGCGAGCTGCTGCTCGCCGCGCATACCTTGTGCGTGCATGGCGACAACGCCAGTTCCATCGCTGCGGTGCAGCGCATTCGTCAGGCCTTGGGCAAGACGTCAGCGTCATGAATGTGCGCATCGAAGTCGTCGCGATCGATTGCCTGATGGTCCGCCTGTTCGACGTCATCGATGAGGCGAACATGCCGTGGATGCTGGCCGCAAGCCTGCGTCTGCGGGAGGGCTTCGGTGCGCATTTGATAGATCTGGTGCCGTCTTACACGACCTTGATGGTGCACTACGACCTGCTGGCGCTGGATCCGCAGCAAGCGCGCGCCGTCATTGCCGCCGCGCTACGACACCTGTCGCCTGACGCCGGCGAAGGCGGCCGGCAGCATGTGTTGCCGGTCTGGTATGACGCGAGCGTCGGGCCTGAGCTGGCCTTGTTGTCCAGACGCAGCGGCTTGTCGGTGGATGAAGTCATCCAGCGTCACAGCCAGCGCGAATACCAAGTGTTCGCGCTCGGTTTCGCGCCCGGCTTCGCGTTCATGGGGCTGGTCGAAGACGTCCTCGCTGCGCCTCGCATCAAGACCCCGCGCAAGCGTGTCGCCGCAGGCAGTGTCGGGATTGCCGAGCGGCAAACCGCAGCGTACCCGCTGGAATCCCCCGGCGGCTGGAACATTCTGGGGCGCACGCCGGCAAAGTTGTTCGACCGCACCCTCGACGGCTACAGCCTCATGCAACCAGGCGACACTGTGCGTTTTGCGCCGGTGAGCCATGCCGAATTCATTCGTCTGGGCGGCGACGACACCCCGCTGGAGGCGCTGAAATGAGCAGGCTGACCGTCAAAAGCAGTACGCCGCTTTGTCTTTTGCAGGATGCAGGCCGCTTCGGTGTGCGCCATCTTGGCGTGACCCAGGGCGGCTCGCTGGACTGGGTGTCGATGGCCTGGGCCAACAAACTGCTGAACAACCCGCTCGGCGCCGCTGTTGTCGAGGTCACCCTCGGTGGCCTGACGCTCATCGCCGAAGCCGACTGCTGCCTCGCGCTGGCCGGCGCTGACCTGGGCGTGATGCTCGACGATCGCTCCATCGCGCCGTGGCGCAGTTTCTTCGTCAGAAAAGGCCAGCACTTGCGTTTCACTCAGCCCGTATGTGGGGCGCGCGCTTACCTGGCAGCCCCTGGCGGGTTTGATGCCCGCGATGTGTTAGGTAGCTGTGCGACAGTGGGGCGCGAAGGGCTCGGTGGTCTGGATGGCTACGGCAAAGCGCTGGGTGAGGGCGATCAACTGACCTACTCGGGCGCTTCCTTCCAGTTGCATACGCTGCCCGCCCACCTGATTCCGGACCTCGACGATGCGCGGGCGCTCGACGTCGTACTCGGCGCACAGATCGGCCAGTTCAGCGGCCAGAGCCTGTTCGATGCCTTCAACAGCGACTGGACCCTGGACAGCCGCGCCGACCGGATGGGCATGCGCCTGCTGGGCCCGGAGTTGGTCTATCAGGGCAGACCGATGATCTCCGAAGGCATTCCGCTCGGCGCCATTCAGGTCCCGCCTGACGGCCAGCCGATCGTCCTGCTCAACGACCGCCAGACCATCGGTGGCTACCCCCGGCTCGGTGCACTGACCCCGCTGTCGCTGGCACGGCTGGCGCAAAAACTGCCGGGGAGTGGGGTGCGGATGAGGGCCGTGGTGCAGGAGGTTGCGCATCGGGAGCAGGTGGGCTGTTTGAAATCGCTCGCGAGCTAATCGGTTTTGTGACTTTAGTCCTACGTGATTGTCAGAAATGCTGGTCAGGATTGTGGGGTAATCATTTTCGAGCGAGCGTCGTTAAGCAATTCATGTATTCCTGACATGAGGTGCACGCATGAACCTGACTTGGATTGTCGATCAGAATCACACCTATAAGCAGGCTATAAAGATTGCCTATGAAAAAGCTTTACAGGAAGGCTTGGTCGATGAGCAGACTGCGCAAGAGTGTGAGTGGGTGTTGAGTGAGCCCGAGCCTGATTATATATATCATGAAGTTAAGGACAAAGACCGATCACAGTTGCTTGAGGACGGGTGCATATCATTTCGAACGCTCAGCGCGCGTGATCTTTACGAGCACATAAAACTGAGCGCTCGTCGTAATGCGGCAGAATGTATCGCAGTGCAGATGGAACGCATGTGGGAGGATTTAAAGAAAGAAGTTATCAATATGAATGCCGACAGGCTCGGAGAAATAAGTTTTTCAGTTGATGAGGCTGGAGAAGTTCGTCCGGTTTGTAATATGAATGATCTGGAGGTTGATGATGAGAAAAAACTCTTTGAAATTCTTGATAAGCGATCAGGGTTAAAGCAATTAGCTATTGAGTATGCTTCAATTCTTGCAAAACTTGTACCGTACACGGCAGATGGTTTGTCCGCTGAATATGCACGATATTTCGTAATCTTTAATCCATGAAAGACTAACCACAATTGCTTGCGGTTAGTCTTCGGGTGTCAGCCGATCATGCTCATTGTGCAGATCTGTGTGATGGGCACTGGGCTGATGCCGGTGTTTGGATTACCTCGAACAGTGACATACCAGTGACCACTATTATATCCGGCTCGCCACCATCTTATGTTGTCATACACACCAGTGAATGGAGCGGTGGAATGGCGACCAATACAGCTTTGAAAGTCTATATATTTTCCTATTCCTCCATCGATAGTGACCCATCGAGAAACTACCGTATTGGAAGGGACTTGATTGTCTGGCTGGAGGATAAAATCGACTGTTGCTCCTTCCAGGTAATGGTCCGTGGAGTCTCTAATGTTACCCGCCCACATAATCTGGTCTCTGAAAGTTCTCGTCGAGAAATAAGTTCCCGTACTTGGGCCCCTTGTCTCAATTCTAATATTGTGAGCGTAAGGCGCAGATCCGAAATCAATATGGAAAAACCTGTTTTGTCGAAAGGAAGAGCCGATTGGGTGCGAAATCCTAAGCTTTACTCTCTGGCCGACGGCAAGTGAAGGGATGATGAGCGACTCAGACGTGGGCGTGAGCTGCCATTTCTCTCCAATGTTATATTCAATTTTCCAATACGAGCTTTCATCCCCTTGCTGGACATGATTGATCATGACTTTCTGTCCACGTAGAGCTATGAAGCTGTAGTATTTTACGTCAGTGGCGGTTTCCAGTTTGTCAAAAATACGGTTGATTTTATCAGGTAACTCGATGAATTGAGTGTCGGTGGGTTCCGCTAGCTCGTGTTTGGAGCTTGATCAATGGTGCTCTCATTAATGCCTGTATTTTGCATATTATCTTCGCAGTCCGCGCGGGCTGCAGCCACCGGAGCGAATAAAACACCAATAGTTAAAATCATCGACGTCGCTAGGGCAGTTTTCTTATAGGCGCATTTGTTCATAATAAATCCGTTTAAGTTATTTGCATGACAAGTGGTTTCTATTCAATAGGTAAGCACTATTGAGGTGGGGGTTTTGAATATTGCATCGCTGATGAAGAGACATAATCATCGCTTGCGGGAAGGATCAATGCTTAATATGTAAGGAAATGTGAAGCTGTGTGGCCGGAGACCGCGCCATTTTTGGAGCAGAGCAGAGCAGAGCAGAGCAGCGCAGAGAGGGGGAAGGGCTTAAAATGAGATTTAGGGCTTTTAGTAGTCCGGCTTGCTGCGGCGGCAAGGTTGGGGGCGCCACCACCAGCAAGCCAGCTCTCAACAATCTCATTATTACTTCGCCAGATACCGCATCCCTTCCTCCAGCCCTCGCAGCGTCAGCGGATACATCTGGTCTTCGATCAGGTCGCGCACGATATGGGTGGAGGTTGTGTAGCCCCAGGCGTCTTTGGGGTAGGGGTTGATCCAGATGATCTTCTTGAACTTGGCCATGAAGCGGTGCATCCAGACGTACCCGGCTTCTTCGTTCCAGTGTTCGACGCTGCCGCCCGGCTGGGTGATTTCGTAGGGCGCCATGGCGGCGTCGCCGATGAAGATGATTTTGTAGTCGGCGCCGTATTTGTGCAGCAGATCTAGTGTGGACGTGCGCTCGGACGTGCGGCGCAAGTTGTTCTTCCACACGGATTCATAAATGAAGTTGTGGAAGTAGAAGTATTCCATGTGCTTGAACTCGGTCTTGCAGGCCGAGAAGAGTTCTTCGCACACTTTGACGTGGGCATCCATCGAGCCGCCGATGTCGAACAGCAGCAACAGTTTGATGGTGTTGCGTCTTTCCGGACGCATCTGGATGTTCAACAGCCCCGCGTCACGCGCGGTGTGATCGATGGTGCCGTCGATATCCAGCTCGTCCGCCGCGCCCTGACGGGCGAACTTGCGCAGGCGCCGCAAAGCCACTTTGATGTTACGAGTGCCGAGTTCAACCTGATCGTCGAGGTTCTTGTACTCGCGCTGATCCCAGACTTTTACAGCCTTGCCCTGACGCTTGCCGGCGTCACCCACGCGGATGCCTTCAGGGTTGTAACCGCCCGAGCCGAACGGACTGGTGCCGCCCGTGCCGATCCATTTATTGCCGCCAGCGTGGCGCTCTTTCTGTTCTTCCAGACGCTTTTTGAATGCCTCGATCAGCTTGTCCAGGCCACCCAGCGACTGAATTTGCGCGCGCTCTTCATCGGTCAGCGAGCGCTCGAATTCCTTGCGCAGCCAGTCTTCGGGGATCAACGCCTGCAGGTGGTCGTCGAGCTTTTCCAGCCCATTGAAATAGGCGCCGAACGCTCGGTCGAACTTGTCGAAATGGCGTTCATCCTTGACCAGAATCGTTCGGGACAAGTAGTAGAACTCATCCATGTCGGCGAAGGTCACCCGTTGTTTCAGGGCGTTGATCAGGTCCAGCAGTTCACGTACCGACACCGGCACCTTCGCTGCGCGCATCTCGTTAAACAGATTGAGCAACATGATGGTTGTCCCGCACTTGTCCCAGTGTCAGCGATTGCCGCGACGGCTCATGAACGCCAGCCGTTCGAGCAACTGCACGTCCTGCTCGTTCTTGACCAGCGCACCGGCCAGCGGAGGGATGGCTTTGGTCGGATCGCGCTCGCGCAGTACAGCCTCACCGATGTTGTCGGCCATCAGCAGCTTGAGCCAGTCGACCAGCTCGGAGGTGGAAGGTTTTTTCTTGAGGCCCGGCACCTTGCGGACGTCGAAGAACACGTCCAGCGCTTCGCTCACCAGATCCTTCTTGATGTCGGGATAATGCACATCGACGATCCGCTGCAACGTGGGGCGGTCGGGAAAGGCGATGTAGTGGAAGAAGCAGCGGCGCAGAAATGCGTCTGGCAGTTCTTTTTCGTTGTTCGACGTGATGATGATGATCGGGCGCTTCTTGGCCTTGATCGTCTCGTCGATTTCGTAAACGTAGAACTCCATCTTGTCGAGTTCCTGCAACAGGTCGTTGGGGAACTCGATGTCGGCCTTGTCGATCTCGTCGATGAGCAGGATCACCCGCTCTTCGGACTCGAACGCTTCCCAGAGTTTGCCTTTCTTGAGGTAGTTACGTACGTCGTGGACCTTGTCGACACCCAGTTGCGAGTCGCGCAGGCGGCTGACCGCATCGTATTCGTACAGGCCCTGATGGGCTTTGGTGGTCGATTTGATGTGCCAGGTGATCAGCTTTGCGCCAAAGGACTGCGCCAGTTGTTCAGCAAGCATGGTCTTGCCGGTGCCGGGCTCGCCCTTGACCAGCAGCGGTCGCTCCAGCGTGATGGCGGCATTGACGGCAAGCTTGAGGTCGTCAGTGGCGACATAGGCCTGGGTGCCTTCGAACTTCATCGGAAAATCCTCGAACCTGGCGCACGGGCAGTGTGCCCGGGCGACGTAAATAAGCGGAAAGAATGCGGCGACTATAACGCGCCGTTCGTTCGACTGTGAACGCAGACGGTTTATTCAGTTGCTGAATGGCCGGTCGCGGTCTGACCGGCTTCGCGCGCTTGAGAAAACGCGCGTACGGAACTGCACGCTCAGGGAGCGACCTGGCTCACCCCCTGACGCAATCGCAGTCAATCCGCCTCTTTTTTGCCGCTGTCGTAGCGCGTGTTGAACGCCTGAACGAACGCGTTGCGCAGGATTTGCAAGAACGCCTGGAACGCGCTGACATCCTGTTTATGCACGCTGCCGCTCAATTCCACGCGGGTTGCAAACTGGTTCTTGCCCTGATTCTTGAGCACGGTTTCGCTGGCGCCCACCACCGCTTCCCAGATCGAGCGGAAGAAACCTTTGTTCTGATTCTCTACGTCCTGCTGCCAATTGAAGATATCCACATCGCGCAGCAGCGGTTTGATGTAGCCGCTCAGCTGACCTTTTTTCGCCTGTGCTTCGATCACCACATCGCCGTTGCCGGCTTTGAAGTCGAATTTGCCGTAGGCCGAGGCGAAGTCGTTCATGCTCTTGAGCTGCAGATTGGTGGCGCGCAGTTTGAAGTCGAAGTCCTCGAAATTGCTGAACGGGTCGAAGGTCGCGCTGGTCTCCAGCGGCGCTTCGCCTTGCAACAGGGCCTTGCCTTCAAAGCGGGCGTCGCGTTTGCCAGCGGTGTCAACGACGTTGGTCAGGTTGAAGATGCTGGCGTTGATGCTGTCGGCCTCGATTTTCACCTTCGGCGTCGAATTGAAGTTACTGAAGGTGATCTTGCCGTCCTGAATCTTCACTTCGTTGAGGGTGATGGGGAGCAGCTTGTTCAACTGAGCGCGCCAGTCGGTGCCGGCACCGGTCTGGGTCTGCTGTTTATTGGCGCCGCCATCGACGAAGTTCAGTTCGGGGCGCACGAACGCAACCTCAGCCACCACGGCGTGGTCGTACCAGAGTGAGTGCCAGCTGACCGACAAGTCGATGACGGGCACATCGAGCAGCGGGACCGGCACCTTGCCGTCGACCTTGACGATGTTCAACCCGTTGATCTTGTAGGCGCCTCGCCAAAGGGCCAGATCCACATCCGCCACCTGGCCGCGGTAATCGCCCATGTCGGCAAGCTTGTCGTTGAGGTAGTTGCGCACCACATAAGGCAACGCGATATGCACTGCGATCAGCAGTACGATGAGGCCGAGGATTGTCCACAGCGGCCAGCTATAGCGACGTTTCATGACGACACTCTCCGGTTACGTAGATTTGTTGACTGTCGGCGGTGTCATCGGTTCGCTACGACTGGACGCCACACGGGCCCAAGGCATAGGCTTTGGGCTTTTCCCAAACCTGCACAAGGACCCGGTCATGAGCCGTATTTACGCAGACAACGCCCATTCCATCGGCAATACGCCACTGGTGCAGATCAACCGCATCGCGCCGCGCGGGGTCACCATCCTGGCCAAGATCGAAGGGCGTAATCCGGGATATTCGGTCAAGTGCCGGATCGGCGCGAACATGATCTGGGACGCTGAAAGCAGCGGCAAGCTCAAGCCGGGCATGACCATCGTCGAACCGACGTCGGGCAACACCGGCATCGGTCTGGCATTCGTGGCGGCAGCGCGCGGCTACAAGCTGATGCTGACAATGCCTGCCTCCATGAGCATCGAGCGGCGCAAAGTGCTCAAGGCGCTCGGCGCCGAGCTGGTGCTGACCGAGCCGCCGCTGGGCATGAAAGGCGCCATCGCCAAGGCCGAGGAGCTGGTGGCGGCGAATCCGGACACGTTCTTCATGCCCGCGCAGTTCGAAAACCCGGCCAACCCGGCCATTCACGAGAAGACCACCGGCCCAGAGATCTGGAACGACACCGATGGCGCCATCGACGTTCTGGTGGCCGGCGTGGGCACCGGCGGCACCATCACTGGCGTGTCGCGTTACATCAAGCACACCATGGGCAAGCCGATCATCTCGGTCGCCGTCGAGCCGATGGGTTCGCCGATCATTACGCAGAAGCTGGCGGGCGAAGAGATCAAGCCAAGCCCGCACAAGATCCAGGGCATTGGCGCAGGGTTCATCCCGAAGAACCTCGACTTGTCGATCATCGACCGGGTCGAGCTGGTCAGCGACGAGGAGGCCAAGGCCATGGCGTTGCGGCTGATGCAGGAGGAAGGGATTCTGTGCGGCATCTCGTGCGGCGCGGCCATGCAGGCGGCGGTGCGAATGGCCGAGAAGCCGGAAATGCAGGGCAAGACCATCGTCGTCGTCTTGCCGGATTCGGGCGAGCGCTACCTGTCGAGCATGCTCTTCAGCGACCTGTTCACTGAACAGGAGCTGACTCAATAACCCCATCGCGGCACGCTCCGGCTTTTTACCGGAGCAGCGAAGGCTTATGATGGGCGCCATTCACACCCGCCGGATGGTTGCTTCAGGTCATCTGGCGGGATCAGCAGTTTGATTAGAATCCTGCCCGCGTCCTGCAATGCTGTTCAGCGCAACGATGTGTATGTGCCTGTTCCAAGGAGAGTTTGATGACCCTTTCTTTCGCTGCCAAGGTGGCGATTCTGCTGCTGTTCGTGGGCAGCACGCTTTACGTGCATCTGCGCGGCAAGGCGCGTCTGCCGGTGTTGCGTCAGTTCGTGAATCACTCCGCACTGTTTGCCCCGTATAACGCCCTGATGTACCTGTTTTCCAGCGTACCGTCCAAGCCCTATCTGGACCGCAGCAAGTTTCCCGAACTCGATGTGCTGCGCGATAACTGGGAAACCATTCGTGATGAAGCGATGCACCTGTTCGACGAAGGCTATATACGCGCCGCCGCCAAGGACAACGATGCGGGCTTCGGGTCGTTCTTCAAGAAAGGCTGGAAGCGCTTTTATCTGAAGTGGTACGACAAACCGCTGCCGTCCGCCGAGGCGCTGTGCCCAAAGACGGTTGAACTGGTGAGCCGCATTCCCAACGTCAAAGGCGCGATGTTCGCGCTCCTGCCTGGCGGCAGCCACCTGAACCCACACCGCGATCCGTTTGCCGGTTCGCTGCGCTATCACCTGGGTCTGTCGACGCCGAACTCCGACGACTGCCGCATTTTCGTCGACGGCAAGGTGTATGCCTGGCGTGATGGCGAAGACGTCATGTTCGATGAAACCTATGTGCACTGGGTCAAGAACGAAACCGATGTCACGCGTGTGATTCTGTTCTGCGACATCGAAAGGCCGTTGAGCAACCGCTTCATGACCGCCGTCAACCGCAGCGTCAGTGCTTTTCTCGGGCGCGCAACCGCCCCGCAGAACACCGATGACGAGCGAGTCGGCGGCATCAATCAGGCGTATGCGTTCAGCAAGCGTTTCAGCAACACCTTCAGCGGCAAGGTCAAGCAGTTCAAACGCGCCAATCCCAAGGCGTACCGCATATTGCGCCCCGTGCTTGCGGTTGTTGTGCTGACGCTGCTCGGGTACTGGTTGTTCGGCTGATCCACCTCTGAAAAGCGCCGCCGCACTGTGTGCCGCGGCGCTTTTTTTTGTCCGAAATGCCCTGTTGCGTGGCGAATAGCACGCCCATTCAATCCAGCGACCGGCGCTGCGCCGATCATCGAGCGCTTCCGGCTGTCAGTCATTCCCGACAGCCAGGGGCACTTTGATGAAGGCAGATCCATGGCACGCCGACTTACCCTGTTAACCCTCACGCTACTTTCCTGTTCCTGCAAACTGATGGCGGCCACCGCTGACGAGGAACATGGGTTTCTCGCCGATACGTCGCTGAATGTGCTGGCGCGCAATTTCTTCCTCGAGAATGACTACCGGACCGGCCACTCCGGGCAGAGTTATCGGCAGGAGTGGGCACAGGGGTTCATCGCCAATCTGCAATCGGGCTTCACTCAGGGCACGCTCGGCCTGGGCGTCGACGCGCACGCATTTTATGGTCTGAAGCTCGACAGCGGGCGAGGGCGAGCGGGGACCGGGCTGTTGCCGCTGGATGACGACGGACGGGCCGCGGACACTTATTCCGACGCCGGTGGCGCGATCAAATTGAGGGTGTCACGCACGACCTTGAAGTTCGGCGAGATGGAAGTGGAAACGCCGGTGCTCGATACGGGCGACAAGCGCCTGCAGCCGGAATACGCAACGGGCTTTTTTCTCGACAGCCGTGACGTCGACGGCGTCAAGCTGGTGGCCGGGCACTTCACGGCGTTCAAGAACGAAAACGCCTCGACGGCCAAGGGTGACTTTGATGGCTACGGTGCCAGCACTGACGGGCGCGCGCTGAGCCTGGCGGGCATCGAGACCACTGGCGATTCGCCCTTTGGCGGTTCTGTGTACGCCTCCCAACTCACTGACACCTGGCGGCAGTACTACACCAATCTGCATCACTTGAGCGTGCTGTCCGATAACAGCTCGCTGCTGCTGGACGGCAATCTTTATCGCACCCTCGATGAAGGCGCGGCCAAGGCGGGCGCCCTGAACAACACCGCTTACAGCCTGTCGGCGAAATACCATGTCGGGTCTCAGGGATTCACCCTGGCCTGGCAGAAGGTCGACGGTGATACGCCGTTCGATTTTGTCGGCGGCGACTCGATCTATCTGGCCAACTCGATCAAATACGCGGACTTCAACGGCGCCCACGAGAAGTCATGGCAGGCGCGCTACGATCTGGACTTCGGCGCGTTCGGCATCCCGGGGCTCAAGTTCATGACGCGCTATGTGCGCGGCAGTGACATCGACGGGACCCACGCGCCACAAGGCGCGGTCTATCAGCCGTTCGATGAGTCGACCGGTCGTTACCAGCCGATTCAGGGCAAGGGCGGGCGCCACTGGGAGCGCGACATCGACCTCAAATACGTCGTGCAGTCGGGGCCTGCCAAAGACCTTTCGTTCAACGTGTCGCACCTCTCGCATCGAGGCAACGATGCGCAGGGCGGCGCCGATATCGACCGGCTTTACCTGGTGGTCGAGTACCCGCTCAATCTGCTGGACTGAGCGAACGAAAGCGTGCGGAGGTCAATCGCACGCGCAAGGCTGCATTTGATATTGCGCAAGGCATCGCAGGCTGGTTATAGTCGGGCTCGGTGTTGCAATGTCTGGCAACACTGGGTCATCCCTTTGACTCTTTCTCTCAAGAAGCCGACCACGATGCCTGCAACCCGCTCACATGATGCGTTCCACGCCACAGCATCTGCTGTCGCTGAACCGTGCGGTTGCCTGCAAGTCGCCTTCCTGACGCGTTATCCCCCACCTTCCCCTGTGAACAGCCCGGTCGTGTGCGTTGCAGCACCGCCAGGCGTGGTCGTGCTGGGCTGATCGAGCGTCGCGAACGTTCGATCCACGCCTGCAAAACGCCAACAAAACATCCGTGAATCCGGCCAGTGCCGGGTCCGATTTTGTCTGAATCACAGGTGAAACCATGTTTGCCAATAAAGCCCTGGCCTCGATGGCCACGACTACCCTGTTCGTCCTGCTCTGGAGTAGCGGGGCGATCGTCTCCAAGTGGGGATTGACCCACGCTTCGCCTTTCGCATTTCTGTTCTTTCGTTTTCTGCTGGCGCTGATTGCGCTGGTGGTCCTCATCCCGACGCTGGGCTACAAGCTGCCTGATACCCGGCGCACGCTGGGTTACGCCCTGGCAACCGGTGCCGTGCTGCTGGGGGCTTATCAGATCTGCTATCTGCTGGCACTGGACATGAAAGTCGCGCCCGGTGTCATGGCCACCATCATGGGGGTGCAACCGATTCTGACCGCGGTGCTGGTCGAGCGCAGTCGTTCGGGATCGCGCATGTTCGGCCTGAGTCTGGGCCTGGCCGGGCTGGTGCTGGTCGTTTACCAAGGCATCGGCGATGGCGGATCGCTGGCGGGCATGCTCTTTGGCGTGCTGGGCATGTTGAGCATGACCGGCGGCTCGATCATGCAGAAGCGGATCACTGACAATCCGCTCGGTACGCTGCCGGTGCAGTATTTTGCCGGCGCCGTGGTGTGCGCGGTGTTCGTACCGTTCCAGCCTTTTCACTTCGAACACAGCATCGGGTTCTACGTGCCTGTGATCTACATGGGGTTGGTGGTGTCGGTGTTGGCGACTTTCCTGCTGTATCGGCTGATCGCCCAAGGCAACCTGGTCAACGTCACCAGCCTGTTTTATCTGGTGCCGGCCGTGACGGCGATCATGGACTACCTGATCTTCGGCAACCGTCTGGCGCTGTTGAGTATGCTGGGGATGGTGCTGATCGTGGTGGGATTGGTGTTCGTGTTTCGCAAGGTGAAGTAAGGCGAGCGTCAGGCCTTCGCGACTGATCGTGCCGAAGGCCTGCGGCGCTAGTTCAAACTCACGTGTCGGCTCAGCAATGCCCGCAAAGCCGCGGGTTTGACCGGTTTGGCCAGGTACTCAAGGCCCGCGGCATGCACCTGAGCGATCAGCTCCGGGCGACCGTCGGCACTGATCAGCACACCGGGCACCGGTTCTCCCAGTTGGGTGCGCAGCCAGGCCATGAGCTCGGTGCCGGTTTCGCCATGATCGAGGTGGTAATCGACCAGCGCCAGGTGCGGGCGGATGCCGTCGTCGAGCAGCGTCTGGCACTCCTCACGGTTGCGCGCGGTCCAGACCTGACATCCCCAGCGGCTGAGCAGGCTGTTCATGCCGATCAGAATGCTGTCCTCGTTGTCGACGCACAGCACGTGCGTGCCGTTGAGCTCTGCCCGCTTGGGTTCAGCGGCCGGCGGGTGCGGCAACGTCTGCGCGCGGGCCAGCGGTACGCTGACACTGAACACGCTGCCTTTGCCCGGCCATGAGCGCACTTCCAGCGTGTGGCCGAGCACGCGACACAGTCCGTCGGCAATTGCCAGCCCCAGTCCCAGGCCTTTTTCGGCTCGGGTCTGATGGCTGTCCAGACGCTTGAACTCTTCAAAAATCACCTGCCGTTTGTCTTCCGGAATGCCCGGACCGCGATCCCAGACTTCCAGACTCAACTGATCGCCTTTTCGCCGCACGCCCAGCAAAATCGGGCCTTTGGCATAACGAAAGGCGTTGGTGAGGAAGTTCTGCAGCACCCGGCGCAACAGTTTCGCGTCGCTGGCGACACGCAGGCGGCTGCCCCGCACGCGAAAACTCAGGCCCTGTTCCTGTGCCAGCGCCTTGAATTCCGCACCCAGGGTGTCGAACAGGTTATTGAGCGCAAACGGCGTGATGGTCGGGGTGAACTTGCCGTTCTCCAGACGCGAAATATCCAGCAGGTCGCTGATCAGGTCCTCGGCCGAGCGCAGCGAGCTGTCCAGATGCTGAATCAGCGTGCGCGCCTCGTCAGGCACATTGTCATCGGTGTGCAGCAGGGCGGCCGAAAACAGCCGCGCGGCGTTCATCGGTTGCATGAGGTCGTGGCTGACAGCGGCCAGGAATCGCGTCTTCGACTGGTTCGCCGCTTCGGCATGGGCCTTGGCTTCGGTGAGCGCCAGGTTCAACTGCGACAGCTCGCGGGTGCGTTCGGCAACCCGTTGCTCCAGGCTTTCGTTGACGCCTTTGAGGGCCTGCTCGGCTTCGCGAAACGCCGTGATGTCGGTGAAGCTCATGACGAAACCGCCGCCGGGCATCGGGTTGCCGATCAGCTCGATCACCCGGCCATTGGGAAACAGGCGTTCGGAGGTGTGCGCGCGGCCCTGGCGCATCCAGTGCAGGCGTCGGGCCACATGCACTTCCGCCTCACCCGGGCCGAGCAGCCCGCGTTCGGCGTTGTAGCGAATGATGTCGGCAATGGGCCGGCCGACGCTGATCAGCCCTTCGGGATAATTGAACAGCTCCAGATAGCGGTCGTTCCACGCCACCAGCCGCAAGGACTGGTCGACGACGCTGATGCCCTGGGTAATGTTCTCGATGGCGCCCTGCAGCAAGGCGCGGTTGAACTGCAGCACCTCGGACGCTTCGTCGGCAATGCGCACAACGTCTTCGAGTTGCATGTCGCGACCCTCGATCGCGGCTTTCACCACCGCCCGGGTCGACGAAGTGCCGAGCACGCCTGCCAGCAGCCGCTCGGTGTGGGCGATCCAGTCGCCATTGGCGTTCTGGTTGGGGTTGAAGCCTTTGCCCTGGCGATAGGCGAAACGAATGAAGCTCTGCTGCGCGCGTTCTTCACCGACGAAACGCGCCGACAGTTTGAGCAGATCCTCGATCTGTACGGCCAGCAACGAACGGTTGTTGGGCCGGGCCTGCAGCTCCTGGCCGATGAAGCGGCCCGCTTGCCAATGCTCTGAAACCCGCGTGCGCGACAGCAGCGACACCCAGACGAACAGCGCGAAGTTACCCACCATCGACAGCACCACGCCCTGCGTCAGCGGGCTGATCGGCAGGTTCAGCGGGTTACTGTGCAACCAGGCCAGCAGCGGGAAACTGCTCAATGACCAGCCCATGCTGTGCGCGGCCAGCGGCAACACCAGGGCGTAGAACCAGATGAAGACGCCAGCGGCCAGCCCTGCAAACACGCCCCGGCGGTTGGCGGGCTTCCAGTACAGCGCGCCGATCATGGCCGGCATCAACTGGGTGATCGCGGCAAAGGCAATCTGGCCGATGGTGGCAAGGCTTGCGGTCGATCCCAGCAGGCGATAACTGACATAGGCCAGCAGCAGAATCGCGACGATGCTGACCCGGCGCACTGAGAGCATCCAGTAGCGGAAGACTTCGAAGGGGCGCTCGGCAGTCTTGCGCCGCAGCAGCCACGGCAGCAGCATGTCGTTGGATACCATGGTCGACAAGGCCACGCTCGCCACGATGACCATCCCGGTTGCCGCTGACGCTCCGCCAATGAACGCCAGCATCGCCAGAGCAGGGTGCGCGTGCGCCAGTGGCACGCTGATCACAAACGAGTCGGGCAGGACGGAAGCCGGCAGAAGCATCTGCCCGGCCAGCGCGATCGGCACCACGAACACCGCCGCCAGCAGCAGATAAGCGGGGAATACCCATTTGGCCAGGCGCAAGTCTTGGGGCTCGATGTTTTCCACGACCGTGACGTGAAACTGTCGGGGCAGGCAGACGATCGCCATCATCGCCACGCCGGTCTGCACGACCATCGAAGGCCAGTTGACCGTTTCTTTCCAGTACTCCTCAAGACGAGGCGCGAGCATGGCCTGACTGAACAGGTCATCGACGCCGTCGTACAGGCCGAACGTGACGAAGGCGCCGACCGCCATGAAGGCGAACAGCTTGACCAGGGATTCGAACGCAATCGCCAGGACCATGCCGCGATGGTGCTCGGTGGCGTCGAGGTTGCGCGTGCCGAAGACGATGGTGAACAACGCCAGCACCAGCGAGACGATCAGCGCGGTGTCCTGAGCGCGGGTGCCCGCAGCGTCGGCGCCAGCACCGATGAGGATATTCACCCCCAGGACGATGCCTTTGAGTTGCAACGCGATGTAGGGCAGCACGCCGATCAGGCAGATCAGGGCGACGACGACGGCCAGGGATTGCGACTTGCCGTAGCGGGCGGCGATGAAGTCGGCGATGGAGGTGATGTTTTCCTGCTTGCTGATCAGCACCATCTTCTGCAGCACCCAGGGCGCCAGCAGCAGCAACAGGATCGGCCCCAGATAGATCGGCAGGAACGACCACAGCTGTTCGGCGGCCTGCCCCACAGAGCCGAAGAACGTCCAGCTGGTGCAATAGACCGCCAGCGAAAGGCTGTAAACCCAGGCCCGCAAACGAGGCGGCAGCGGTGCGCGCCGACGATCGCCGTAGAAGGCGATGGCGAACATGATGGCCATATAGGCCAGAGCGACGGCAGCGATCAGTCCGCTGGACAGCGACATGGGAACTCCAGATTCATGCGGTATCGATTTCAACTGCGATCCATTGCAGGTGGGACAGTCTCGCATGCCGGGTGACGTTCGTCTGTCTCGACCAAGGTCTGAGCGGTGGTGCAGGTCCTCCGGCGTGCACGATCACTGCAGGAGCGTGCTTGCCCGCGGAAGGGAATCGCATATCTGCGAAATCTATGAGGTATAGAGAAATTACCCGCTTAATCGATATCAGGACGCGCCGTAACATGGACACCACCTCACACGGGGACCGGAGCGCACCATGAATCACATCCTCTCTCTGCCACGCAGACCCTTCAGCCAACTGACTCACCCACGGGAAGTCATCCGCCAGTTCACGCCGAACTGGTTCGCCGCCACGATGGGCACCGGCATCCTGTCCACTGTGCTGACTCAGTTGCCGATAAACATCGCCGGCGTCTTTCAGCTGGCCGAAGCGCTGTGGTTCTTGAATATCGGCTTGTTTCTGACCTTCAGCTTTTTGTATGCCGCTCGCTGGGTTCTATTCTTCCATGAAGCGCGGCGGGTGTTCGGCCACTCCACGGTGTCGATGTTCTTCGGCACGATTCCGATGGGCATGGCGACCCTGATCAACGGTCTGCTCCTCTTCGGGCAGGCGCGCTGGGGCGCTGCGGTCTTGCCGCTCGCCGAAGCGCTGTGGTGGCTGGACGTTGCGATGTCGCTGGCCTGCGGCGTGCTGATTCCATTCATGATGTTCACGCGGCAGGAGCATCGCATCGATCAGATGACCGCCGTGTGGTTGTTGCCGGTCGTGGCCGCCGAAGTCGCGGCGGTCAGTGGCGGCTTGCTCGCCGCGCGTCTGCCCGATGCGCACAGCCAGTTCAACGTGCTCATTACCAGCTACGTGCTCTGGGCGCTTTCGGTGCCGGTGGCTTTCAGCATTCTGACCATTTTGCTGCTGCGCATGGCGCTGCATAAATTGCCGCACGAAAGCATGGCGGCATCGAGCTGGCTGGCGCTGGGGCCGATCAGCACGGGCGCGCTGGGTCTGATGGTGCTGGGCGCCGACGCACCGACCGTGTTTGCGGCCCATGGTCTGCAAGGCGTGGGCGAGATCGCCTTTGGACTGGGTCTGATCGCCGGCGTTCTGCTCTGGGGCGTGGGCGTGTGGTGGCTGTTGATGGCGCTGTTGATCACCGCGCGGTATCTGCGCAACGGCATGCCCTTCAACCTCGGCTGGTGGGGGTTCACCTTTCCGTTGGGCGTCTTCGCCCTGACCACCCTCAAGCTGGGCGCGGTGCTGAACCTGGCATTCTTTTCGACCCTCGGTAGCCTGCTTGCCGTCGCCCTGACCGTACTCTGGCTGGCGATCATGAAGCGCACGCTGATCGGTGCCTACACCGGCGAACTGTTCGTGTCACCGTGCATTGCCGGGTTAAAGCGCTGATACGGTCTCAGGGCGCGCACGATCCCAGTGTGGCCCGAGTCTGCTGGCGAAGAGGTCTGTACATTCACCCCTGCAACGTCTTCAATGTGGCTCGGACAGGAATCCCGCCTTCCAATCCCAAAGCCGAACCCGGCGTCATTCAGGACGAAGTTTGATGAGTCAGTCGCAATTCAGTCTGTTGGGCAAACGGCGTTTCCTGCCGTTTTTCGTGACGCAGTCGCTGGGCGCATTCAACGACAACATCTTCAAGCAATCGCTGATTCTTGCCATTCTCTACAAGCTCAACGTCGACGGCGATCGCTCGATTTACGTCAACCTGTGCGCATTGCTGTTCATTCTGCCGTTCTTCCTGTTTTCTGCACTGGCCGGCCAGTTCGGCGAGAAATACCCCAAGGACCGACTGATCCGTCTGATCAAGCTGCTCGAAATCGCCATCATGGTCGTCGGCGCCGTCGGCTTTCTCTACGATCATCTGTCACTGATGCTGGCTGCGCTGTTCGCCATGGGCACGCACTCGGCGCTGTTCGGCCCCGTGAAATACTCGATCCTGCCGCAGCACCTGCACGAAAACGAACTGGTGGGCGGCAACGGCCTCGTCGAGATGGGCACGTTCCTGGCGATCCTCGCGGGCACCATCAGCGCCGGCATCATGATGTCGGCCAGCAGCTATGCGCCAATCGTCTCTACCGCGATGGTGCTGGTTGCCTGCCTGGGTTACCTGGCCAGCCGCGCGATACCGTTCGCAGCCGCCGCGTCCCCCGAAATGCGCCTGAACTGGAACATCTTCAGCGAATCCTGGGCCACCCTCAAACTCGGGCTGGGGCAGACCAAAGCCGTCTCACGCTCCATCGTCGGCAACTCCTGGTTCTGGTTCGTCGGCGCGATCTATCTGACGCAGATTCCGGCCTACGCCAAGGAGTTTCTGTACGGCGATGAAACCGTCGTCACGTTGATTCTGACTGTGTTCTCCATCGGTATCGCCGCAGGATCCATGCTGTGTGAGCGCCTGTCGGGGCGCAAGGTGGAGATCGGTCTGGTGCCGTTCGGCTCGATGGGGCTGACGGTTTTCGGCCTGTTGCTGTGGTGGCATTCGGGCGATTTTCCGCAAAATGTCCAGGCCAACAACTGGCTGGCCATTCTCGGTTACGCTCAGGCCTGGTGGGTGTTGCTGGACATTCTGGGCATCGGCATCTTCGGCGGTTTCTACATCGTTCCGCTGTACGCACTGATTCAGTCGCGCACCCCGGAGAAGGAGCGCTCACGCGTCATTGCCTCCAACAACATCCTCAACGCGCTGTTCATGGTGGTGTCGGCCATCGTTTCGATCATCTTCCTCAGCGTGGTGAAGCTGTCGATCCCGCAGCTGTTTCTCGTCGTCTCGCTGATGAACATCGCGGTCAACACGTACATCTTCAAGATCGTTCCGGAATTCACCATGCGTTTCATGATCTGGCTGCTCAGCCATTCGATGTACCGCGTGGAGCACAAGGACCTCGAGCGGATTCCCGACGAGGGCGCGGCGCTGCTGGTCTGCAACCACGTCTCGTTCGTCGACGCGCTGCTGATCGCAGGCTCGGTACGCCGCCCGATCCGCTTCGTCATGTACTACAAAATCTTCAACCTGCCGGTGCTCAACTTCATCTTCCGCACCGCAGGCGCCATCCCCATCGCCGGACGCAGCGAGGACCCGATCATCTACGACCAGGCGTTCAAACGCATTGCCGGCTACCTCAAGGAAGGCGAACTGGTGTGCATCTTCCCTGAAGGCAAACTGACCACAACGGGCGAAATCGACGAATTCAAAAGCGGCATGACCCGCGTGCTGGAAGAGACCGACGTGCCGGTCATCCCGCTTGCATTGCAAGGCTTGTGGGGCAGCTTCTTCAGCCGTGACCCAAACAAAGGCGTGTTTCGCAGACTCTGGTCACGCGTCACCCTGGTGGCCGGACCGGCCCTGACCGGCGAAGAGTCGCAACCGGCGCTGGTGCGCGAGCGCGTGGCGGCACTCAGAGGCACCGTGCGCTAAGCGCTGACATGTCTTGAATAGTCTGCGAGCGGACATGCTCGAGGCAGCGGGGCAGGGCGATGGTCACTGATCGCCTGACCCGGCGTCGTGCGAATGAATCAGGTGGGTAAGAAGCAGTCCCGCGCTTGGCCCACCATCATCACGATGCAACTTACTGCCCTGTACGTTAATGCGCAGCAGGCTTTTGCTGCGCTGGATGCTCTTCATCCGGAGCCATCTTCCGGAAATACGTCGAGAGCAACGCGCCCGAGATGTTGTGCCATACGCTGAACAACGCGCTGGGCACGGCGGCGAGCGGGGAGAAGTGCGCGCTGGCGAGGGCCGCGCCAAGGCCGGAGTTCTGCATGCCGACTTCCAGTGACAGCGACTTGCGTTGGGCCAGTGGAAGCTTGAACAGCTTGCCGGTGAAGTAGCCCAGCAGGAAACCGAAGCTGTTGTGCAGAATGACCACGGCCATGATCAGCAGGCCCGATTCCGCGATCCTGGACTGGCTGGCGGCTACCACGGCGCAGACGATCATCACGATGCTCACCACCGAAATCAGCGGCAGCACGTCGACCGCGAATTGCACGCGCGTGCCGAGCAGGCGTTGAGCGATCACGCCCAGCACGATCGGCAGCATCACCAATTGCAGGATCGACCAGAACATTTCCATGAACGAGACCGGCAGCCACGCCGAGGCCAGCAGCCAGATCAACGCCGGCGTCAGCAGCGGCGCAAGCAGGGTGGTGACGGCCGCGATGGCGACCGACAGGGCCAGATCGCCTTTCGCCAGCCACGTCATGACGTTGGATGACGTGCCGCTCGGGCAGCAACCGACCAGAATGACGCCGACAGCGATCTCTGCGGGCAGATGAAACACCTGGCACAGCAGCCAGGCGACGCCCGGCATGATCACGAAATGGGCCACCACGCCCAGCGCCACGCGCCACGGATGACGCACGACTTCCGAGAAATCGTCGAGCTTGAGGGTCAGGCCCATGCCGAACATGACCAGCCCCAGCAGCGGCACGATCAGGGTTTTCAGACTGATGAACCAGGCCGGGAACAGGAACGCCAGCACGGCGAACAGCAGCACCCAGTACGCGAAGGTATTACCGACAAAACGACTCAACGCAGCCAGGGCACGCATGGCTCGCTCCTTTTATTATGGGTTTCACGATTGCAGGAGCGCGCCTGGTCCGGGCCGCATTCGTCCAAATGCGGCCCAGACCAGGCGCGCTCCTACAGGAACAACGCGAGTCCGAACGCTGGGTCAGATCCCTTGCGGAATCTCTTCACCACCCAAGGCTTCGAACAACTCCGGCAGGAACTCGCCGAAGGTCAGCATCATCAGGGTAAAGCTGGCGTCCAGCTGGCCCAGCGCATCATCGCCGCCATCCTGTTCGGCCTGATCCTGCAGCAGGTCCTCGAATTTCAGGCGCTTGACGCTGAGTTTGTCGTCCAGCACGAAGGACAGCTTGTCCTGCCAGGCCAGCGACAGTTGCGTGACGACCTTGCCCGTGCTCAGGTGCAGCTGGATTTCGTCGCTGGTCAGGTCCTGACGCTTGCACTTCACAATGCCACCGTCTTCGTGGGTGTCGCGCAGTTCGCACTCGTCCAGCACGAAGAAGTTCTCGGCGGTCTGGCCGGTCTTGACCCATTCGGTCATCACGGCGGTCGGCGCGGTTTTCACGGTGACCGGACGCACCGGCAGCGAACCGACCACTTCACGCAGGGTCGACAGCAGGTCTTCGGCACGCTTGGGGCTGGAGGCGTTGACCAGAATCACGCCTTGCTTGGGCGCGACGGCGGCGAAAGTCATGGAACGACGAATGAAGGCGCGCGGCAGGAACGCCTGGATGATTTCATCCTTGAGCTGATCGCGTTCCTTCTTGTAGACCTTGCGCATTTGCTCGGTCTCGATCTCTTCGACTTTCTCCTTGAGTGCATCGTTGACGACGCTGCCCGGCAGAATGCGTTCTTCCTTGCGCGCTGCGATCAGCATGAAATCGCCGCTGACATGCACCAGCGGCGCGTCTTCGCCCTTGCCGAACGGGGCAATAAAACCGTAAGTGGTCAACTCCTGGCTGGCACAAGCACGTGCAGGCTTGGTCGCCAATGCGGTTTCCAGCGCCTCGGCGTCAAATGGCAGGTCCTGGGTCAGGCGATAGACAAGCAGGTTTTTGAACCACATGGGGTACATCTCTCCTTTATACAAAGGGGGGCATTATTCGCTGCCGCGACCGTGCGGCCAACCCTGATGTAAGCCTTTGGTTGGATTATAAAAATTATTTGAAAAAGTGCTTGCCAGAGGTTTGATCGCTCCGTAGAATGCGCGCCACACCGAGAGACAAGGGTGATTAGCTCAGCCGGGAGAGCATCTGCCTTACAAGCAGAGGGTCGGCGGTTCGATCCCGTCATCACCCACCACTCGTTGAAAGGTGTTACGCGCAGCGGTAGTTCAGTCGGTTAGAATACCGGCCTGTCACGCCGGGGGTCGCGGGTTCGAGTCCCGTCCGCTGCGCCATATTAAGTTTCGAGGCCCTTGAACTCCTCGAAACGACGAAGAAAGCGACCTTAAGGTCGCTTTTTTTGTGCCTGCGATTTGATGCCTTGGCGCATGTTGCAGGCGCGCTAGCCCGCGATTGCGCAGTGCCGACTTTCAGGGGCTGATCTGTCGCAATCGCGGGCAAGCGCGCTTCTACCAGACACGCCTATCCGGGTCGAACATCACTCCACGTCCACCTCGACCACATCGCCGTTCAATCGCGCCGGCCAGGTGCGCAGTTTCAACGAAGCATCTTCCAGGCAGGTGCCGTTTTCCAGACGGTAATGCTGCTTGTACAACGGCGACGCAATCACCAGATCGCCGCCAAGACTCCCGATCAAGCCACGTCCGATCACGTTGACGCCCGATACCGGGTCACGATTATCGACTGCGAACAGCTCTGGCGTGCCACTGATCGAAGCGACGTAAAACAGTGCCACCTGCGTATTGCCCACCAGGGCTACGACGCCGGAGTTGAGCACCAGATCATCACGCCCGCACACGGCGCGCCAGACCCGGCTCTGTGGAGCATCCAGCATCACTGCGTTGGCCTGACTCATCGTGCGGTCTCCTGGACGGGAATAAGGTTGAGTTCACTGGCTCTCGCCGGCCGCCGCTGGCTGCGTTCCTTGACGAAATGAATGTCGGGGTCGGCCGCCTTGTCATTGACGAACGTGCGAAAGCGTTTGAGTTTCTCCGGGCTTTTGAGCGCGTTCGCCCATTCACATTCATACCGATCGACCACCACTTGCATTTGCGCTTCCAGCTCGGCGGCCAGCCCCAGACTGTCGTCGATGACCACTGCCTTGAGGTAATCCAGTCCACCTTCCAGCGACTCGCGCCATACCGAGGTGCGTTGTAATTTGTCGGCGGTGCGGATGTAGAACATCAGCACACGGTCGATGTAGCGAATCAGCGTTTGGTCATCCAGGTCCGTGGCGAACAGCTCGGCGTGTCGCGGGCGCATGCCGCCGTTGCCGCACACATAGAGGTTCCAGCCGTTTTCGGTGGCGATCACGCCGATGTCCTTGCTCTGCGCTTCAGCGCATTCGCGGGTGCAACCGGAAACCGCGAATTTCAGTTTATGGGGCGAACGCAGGCCCTTGTAACGATCCTCGATGTTCAGCGCCATTTGCACACTGTCCTGCACGCCGTAGCGGCACCACGTGCTGCCGACGCAAGACTTCACCGTGCGTGTCGATTTGCCGTAGGCGTGTCCGGTTTCGAAGCCGGCCGCGATCAGCTCGGCCCAGATGTCCGGCAGCTCATGCAGCTGGGCGCCGAACAGGTCGATGCGCTGACCGCCGGTGATCTTGGTGTACAGATCGTATTTTTTCGCCACGGCGCCAATCGCCATCAGCCCCTGCGGGGTGATTTCGCCTGCTGGAATGCGCGGCACCACCGAATACGTGCCGTTCTTCTGCATATTGGCCATGAACGTGTCGTTGGTGTCCTGCAGCGGTACCAGTGACGGGTCCATGATCGGCTTGTTCCAGCACGAGGCGAGGATCGAGCCGATGACCGGCTTGCAGATGTCGCAGCCCACATGGCCTTTGCCATGACGCGCCAGCATGTCCTCGAAACTCTCGATCGTCTCGACCCGAGCGAAGGCGTACAGCTCTTGCCGCGTGAACGCAAAGTGTTCGCACAGGCTTTTGTCCACCGTAACCCCGCGCGCGGTCAGTTCGTGCTCGAACACGCTTTTGAGCAAGGCCGAGCAGCCGCCGCAGCCGGTGGCCGCCTTGGTGCACGCCTTGATCCCGGCAAGGTCGCTGCAGCCGCTGTCGATGGCCGAACAGATCGCGCCCTTGCTGACGTTATGGCACGAACAGATCGTGGCGGTCGCCGGCAAGGCGTCGGCACCCAGAGTGGGCGCGCCGTCGCTGTGGGGCAAAATCAGGCTCGACGGGTCGGCCGGCAGCTTGATGCCGTTCTGCGCGTATTGCAGCAGCGTGTCGTAATAACTGTTATCGCCCACCAGCACCGCACCCAGCACCTGTTTGCCGTCGGCGGACACCACGAGCCGGCGATAGGTGTGCGTGGCTTCATCGATAAAACGGTAGCTGCGCGCGCCGGTCAGTGCACCGTGGGCATCGCCGATGGAGCCCACGTCGACGCCCAGCAGCTTGAGTTTGGTCGACATGTCGGCGCCGAAGAACGGTTCAGCGTCCTGATCGCACAATTGCGCGGCGACATTGCGTGCCATCTGATAACCCGGCGCGACCAGGCCAAAAACGCTGCCGTTCCAGGCGGCGCATTCACCAATCGCGTAAATGTCGGCGTCACTGGTACGGCAGTGTTCGTCGATGTCGATGCCGCCCCGTGGACCCAGCGCCAGCTGGCACTGGCGGGCGAGGGCGTCTTGCGGACGGATGCCCGCGGAAAAGACGACCAGGTCGGTTTCGAGAAAGTCGTCACCGGCGAAATTCATGCGATAGCGGAAAGACTCGCCAGGCGTGATCGACTGGGTGGCGCGGGACAAATGCACGCCGACGCCCAGCGCTTCGATGCGTGCCTTGAGGGCTGCGCCGCCGAAATCGTCCAGCTGCACAGGCATCAGGCGCGGGGCGAACTCCACCACATGGGCTTCCAGACCGAGGGACTTCAGCGCATTGGCCGCCTCCAGGCCGAGCAGCCCGCCGCCGACCACGACCCCACGTCGGGCATGACGCGCGGCGGCGCGGATGGTGTCCAGGTCGTCCAGCGTGCGATAAACGAGTCGCGAGTCTCCCTCGGCGCCTTCGATGGGCGGCACGAACGGATAGGAGCCGGTCGCCAGCACCAGTTTGTCGTAGGTAAAACAACCTGCGGACGTGATCACTTCACGGCGCGCCCGATCGATTTCCAGCACCGGCACGCCCAGATGCAGCGTCAGTCCGGCTTGCTGATACAGCGCGGCATCACTGAGCGCCAGGGATTCGGCATCGCGACCGCCGAAATACTCGGACAGGTGAACGCGGTCGTAGGCGCGCTGGCCTTCCTCACCGAACACGTGAATGCGATAGCGCTCAAGGGCACCGGCGGCGATCAATTGCTCGACGCAGTGGTGACCAACCATTCCGTTGCCAACCACGATCAGTGTCTGCATATCGTCAAAAGGGGCGACTGTGGTGTTCATATCGAGTCCCGGCCTAAGCCAATCAGGTTTTTTGAAAGCAAAAAAAAGGCGCCCGGAACCTCTCGGTTCCAGGCGCCTTTGCCTGTTCTTTTAGGGGTTGTCGCTCGACCACAGTGTCGGCGCAACCTGATGAGCCCAATGCCGTGTGGGGCGGACGATCGTCATTGACCGACCAGGGCTGCCAACCACGCATTCAGGCTGGACTTGCAGGTGATCAAGCAATGGGTGTGCCAGTGCGTACGCCGCACGATGAGTGCAGGCGCGTGCCGCGTCACAGGATCTGCCGCGATACGGCGATCGGCCTGATCAAGGGCCTGTCAGGCTGACCGCGCTCACCGCTTTCACGACGGATTCTCCGCCGATCTCGGGACGCGCCACGCCTCTGCAACGGGAGGCATCTGGCACGCAAACGGTGCGCTTTCGTCCGGCCCGCCCCATTGCGAGGCTGAAATCCGCGGTTCTCTGGCCGGTTTGCTTCCACGCCGCAGCGCCCTGATCTCAGGCCACCCGCGCCGGTTCACCCGCCGATCGACCGCTCGAAAGCCTCCGCCCCCGTGCTGGCCTGTCCTTTGCAATTGCCAGCTGACAGGCAGTCAACGCCGATTGCCATCTTCACGACAAAGGCGCCGTGTGCTCTCCGCTCATCTGAACGGGAGAGAACAGGGCGTCTTTTTTTTGGCCTCGGGAAATGGTTATGGCGAGCAACAGCGTACGAAGTGTGTGTCCTTATTGCGGGGTGGGCTGCGGCATCGTCATGCAGGTCGAGAACAACCGCGTGATCAAGGTCACGGGTGACAAGGCGCATCCTGCCAATCGCGGCCGGTTATGCACCAAAGGCACCACCTGCGGCGAGGCGATTGCAGATTCGGGGCGCATGGACGCGGCCTACCTGCGCCGTCAGCGAGATGCCGACCCGGTACGCACCGACATGGACGCGGCGATCACCCAGACGGCGCTACGCCTGCGCAGGATCCTCGACCGCGATGGCCCCGATGCGTTGGCTTTTTATGTGTCGGGCCAGATGTCGCTTGAGGCGCAATACCTGGCGAACAAACTGGCCAAGGGCTTCGTGCGCACGTCGCGCATTGAGTCCAATTCGCGGCTGTGCATGGCCAGTGCGGGAAGCGGCTACAAGCTGTCGCTGGGGTCCGACGGGCCGCCGGGTTCCTACGACGACTTCGACCGGGCCGACCTGTTCTTTGTGACCGGCGCCAACATGGCGGACTGCCACCCGATCCTGTTCCTGCGCATGATGGATCGGGTCAAGGCCGGCGCGAAGTTGATCGTCGTCGATCCTCGCCGCAGCGCCACGGCAGACAAAGCGCATCTGTTTCTGCAGATCAGGCCCGGTACCGATCTGGCGCTGCTCAACGGCCTGCTTTATTTATTGAATGAAAACGGCGATGTCGATGCCGGTTTCATCGCGTCCTTCACCCAGGGCTGGGAGACGATGCCTGCGTTTCTGGCCGCGTACACGCCGGACAAAGTGGCGCAGATCACGGGCCTTGCCGAAGGCGACATTCGTCAGGCAGCGCGCATGATCGGTCAGGCGCCAGACTGGATGAGCTGCTGGACCATGGGGCTGAACCAGAGCACCCACGGCACCTGGAACACCAATGCACTGTGCAATCTGCATCTGGCGACCGGGGCGATCTGTCGTCCTGGCAGCGGTCCGTTCTCACTCACGGGTCAGCCCAATGCCATGGGCGGGCGGGAGATGGGCTACATGGGGCCGGGACTTCCCGGGCAGCGCTCGCTGCTGGTCGACGCCGATCGTGCATTCGTCGAACACCTCTGGGCGATACCGCAAGGCAGCCTGCGGCGTGAGCCTGGCGGCGGGACGATCGACCTGTTCGAACAGATGCGCGACGGCGCGATCAAGGCCTGCTGGATCATCTGTACCAACCCGGTGGCCAGCGTCGCCAACCGCACCACGGTGATCGAGGCGTTGCGGGCCGCCGAGCTGGTGATCACCCAGGATGCCTATCTCGACACGGAAACCAACCGCTACGCCGACATCCTCTTGCCCGGTGCGCTGTGGGCCGAAGGCGAAGGGGTGATGATCAATTCCGAACGCAACATGAGCCTGACCTGCAAGGCGGTCGATGCGCCGGGGCAGGCGCTGCCGGACTGGCAGATCATCGCCCGCGTGGCGTGCGAAATGGGTTTTGCCTCGGCGTTCAGCTACGGGTCGGCCGAGGAGGTGTTCGAGGAAATCAAGCGGGCGTGGAATCCGGATACCGGCTATGACATACGCGGCGCCAGTTATGCGCAACTGCGTGACCGACCGGTGCAATGGCCTTGCGCGCCTGATGCGCAGGGCACGCGCAATCCGCTGCGTTACCTCAACACCGGCGTCAGCCAGACGCTGAAAGTGGACGCGCAAGGCCAGCGCCCGGCCCTGGTTTTTCCCACCCTCGACGGCAAAGCAGTGTTCTTGCCGCGGCCCCACCTGCCGCCCGCCGAGATGCCGGACGCCACCTTCCCGTGGGTGCTCAACACCGGTCGTTTGCAGCATCAGTGGCATACGCTGACCAAGACCGGCAAGGTCGCGACGTTAAACAGGCTCAACCCGGGGCCTTTCATCGAGATTCACCCGCAAGACGCCGTTGCGCTGGGCGTGCGGGAAAAAGACGCGGTCGAGATCCGTTCGGCCCGTGGGCAGGCGATATTGCCCGCTCGGGTCACGGATCGCGTGCGGCCCGGCGAGTGTTTTGCGCCTTTTCACTGGAATGACGTGTACGGCGAGCACCTTGCGATCAACGCCGTGACCAGCGACGCCATCGACCCGATTTCACAGCAGCCTGAGTTCAAGTTCTGTGCGGTGGCGTTGCGCAAGATCGAGTTGATCGGTCATCGGTTCATCGACCTGGCGCAGGCCGATGCCGAGGGGCAGGGGCAAGCGCGGGAAGAGGCGCAGGAGCTGCTCGGCGAAGCACCGCTGCTCACGCTGTTGTGGGCCTCGCAGACCGGGAATGCCGAGGCGCTGGCCAAGCGGATCGGCGCGCTGTTGCGGGCAGGCGGTGTGTCGGTTCAGGTTTCGCCGATGGACAGTTTTCCGGTCGCCGCTTTGGCCCAGCGCTCCACTGTCGCGCTGATCACCAGCACGTTCGGCGATGGCGACCCGCCGGACAACGGGCAGGCGTTCTGGGCGTCGCTATGCGCCCTGGAGGAACGGCTGGAGTCGTTGCGTTACGCCGTGTTGGCGTTGGGCGATCAGAGCTATGAAACATTCTGTCAGCACGGCAAGAATCTGGATCAACGCCTGTCGGCACTGGGCGCGTCGGCGCTGATGCAGAGAATCGACTGCGACAGCGATTTCCAGCCGCAAGCCGAACGTTGGTTCGCAGCGTTGCAACAGGCGCTGGCGTTGGACGTTCCCCTTGCCACCTTAGGCGAGGGCGAGCAGCAGCCAGGCGATCAACCTTCGCGGACACGCCCGCACTCAGCTCGCTTGTCGATCAATCGTCGACTGAGCGCCGATGGCGCGAGCAAGGACACTCGCCAGTTCGCGCTGACGCTGGACGACTCGGGCATGACGTATGAGGCGGGCGATGCGCTGGGTGTCTGGCCGCGCAATTGCCCGGTGCTGGTGGACGAGGTGCTTGAACTGACCGGGCTTGAAGGCGACCGGCCGGTGCAAATCGCGGAGGCGGGTGATGTTTCGCTGCGGCAGGCGTTGACCGAGCGCTTTGAAATCGCGCGGCCGAACGCGGAGACGTTGGCGTTCATTGCCCGAAGCAGCGGCAACGAGGAGTTGAAAACCTTGCTCAGCGAACCGTTCAAGGATGAGCTGAAAAGCTGGTTGTGGGGGCGACAGCTGGCGGATGTCCTGCGCGAGTTTCCGCTTCGCGCGTCGGGGCAGGAACTGCTTGAGCACTTAAGGCCGCTGCAGCCTCGGCTGTACTCCATTGCATCCAGTTCAAAGGTGCATCCCGATGCGGTGCACCTCACTGTGTCGGCGGTGCGTTACGGCAAACGCAAGGGCGTCTCGTCGACCTTTCTGGCGGATCGGGCCGAGCAGGCTGAGGTGCCGATTTTCCTGCAACCGACGCAACACTTTCGCCCGCCGGCCGACGGCGATGTGCCCATGATCATGATCGGTCCCGGCACCGGCGTGGCGCCGTTTCGGGCCTTTCTTCAGGAGCGCCGGGCTCGCGGTGATCGCGGGCGCAACTGGCTGTTCTTCGGCGAGCAGCACGCGGCAACGGATTTCTATTACCGCGACGAATTCGAAGACCTGCAGCGTACCGGATTGCTGACGAACCTGAGCCTGGCGTTCTCCCGCGACCAGGCGGAAAAAATCTACGTCCAGCACCGCATTCGCCAGCACGGCGCCGAGCTCTGGCGCTGGTTACAGGACGGCGCGCGGATCTACATCTGCGGCGATGCCACGCACATGGCCAAGGATGTCGACCACGCCCTGCGCGACATCGTCAGCCAGCACGGCGGCGTGAGTCGCGAACGGGCCGCTGACTATCTGCGATCGCTGGCCCAGGAAAAGCGCTACCTGCGGGACGTGTATTAAGGCGTTGCACATCCGCCAGCGAGCAGATGCCCACCGCTCTGACCGGGAATGTAGCTGGCGACGCGCAAATCCGTAGGACCGGCTTCGGGCGGGAAGGCGTCGGTTTCCAAGTCGCAAAATGGATGGCGTGCACACAGGCCTCTTCCCGGCTAAAGCCGGTCCTACCGAGGCAGGGCGCAAATCCGTAGGGCCGGCTTCAGCCGGGAAGGCGTCGGTCGCGATATCGCAAAATGGATGTCGCACGCACGGGCCTCTTCCCGGCTAAAGCCGGTCCTACCGAGGCAGGGCGCAAATCCGTAGGGCCGGCTTCAGCCGGGAAGGCGTCGGTCGCGATATCGCAAAATGGATGTCGCGCGCGCGGACCTCTTCCCGGCTAAAGCCGGTCCTACCGACGCAGAGCGTAAAGCCGGTCCTACCGAGGCGACGCAAGGCGTAACGGTTATGGGACTGGCTACACCTCGTCCTACTGAGACGCTCAATAGCCCTGATCCCGGGCGATCTCTCCCAGCATGGCTTGGCCTTGCTGGTGACGGCGGATGTTTGCCAGCAGGACGTTGAACGCGCTGTCGGGCGAGGTGTTGGCGCCGATGTGTGGGGTCAGCCAGATGGCGGGGTGTTGCCAGAACGGATGGTCGGGGGCGGGCGGTTCGTCGTTCAGGACGTCGACGATCGCATGGCTCAATTGCCCGCTTGCCAGGGCATCCAGCAGGTCCCGTTCAATCAGATGGCCGCCGCGTCCGAGGTTGATCAATTGCGCGCCCTTGGGCATCGATGTGAAGGTGTTCGCGTTGAGAATCCCGCGCGTGTCATCAGTCAGTGGCAGCAGGCAGATCAGCACGTCGCACTGCGCCAGAAATGCCGGTAACCGATCGTTTCCCGCAAAGCAGCGCACACCTGGAAGGTCTTTTTCGGAGCGCGCCCAGCCGCTCAACTCGAAGCCGAACGGGCGCAGGCTCTCGAGCACGGCCGCGCCGAGATTGCCTAGGCCCATGACCCCGACGCGACGCTTCGTGGCCGGGACGAGCGGGTGCAGTTGCCACTGCCGTTCGCGCTGCTGTTGCAGGTACAGCGGGATCTGGCGATGCAGGCTCAGCACGGCGAAACAGGCGTACTCGATGATCCCCCTGGCGATGCCGGGGTCGAGCATGCGCACGACTTTGATGTGTTCGGGCAACTCGCCAAGGTCGAACTGATCCACGCCGGCCGAGGTGGCGAAAATCACCTCGAGACGGGGGAACTGTTCGTGCAGATTCTGCGGTGGCTGCCAGGCAGCGAAGTAACGCACCTGCGAGGGCTCTCCCGTGTCCGGCCACAGCCGTACGTCGATGTCCGGCGCATGTTGCCGGAACAGGGACAGCCAGGCAGGGCCGCGGGCGTCGTCGACTTTGAACAGCAAGGCCATGGGGTTCTCGCAAGCGCAGGGAAAGTCTGGTCACGATGCCAGAGGGCTGCGAAACAATCTTCCGAAAACGTCAGGGTCAGCGGAAGATTGCGCGCTTTTTCAGGCTCAGACCGCAGCGGCGATCGCTTTGCCGAGGGCTTCGGTGTTGCCGGTCCCGCCGATGTCGGCCGTCAGCGGCGCGTTTTCCGGGCCCATCGACAATACGCTTTCAATGGCGGCCAGTACGGCGGCCCCGGCCTCGGGATGGCCAAGGTGCTCAAGCATCATCGCGCCGCACCAGATCTGTCCGATCGGGTTGGCGATGCCCTTGCCGGCGATGTCGGGCGCCGAGCCATGCACCGGCTCGAACAGGCTCGGGAAGTTGCGTTCCGGGTTGATGTTCGCCGAGGGCGCAATGCCGATGGTGCCGGTACACGCAGGACCCAGGTCGGAAAGAATATCGCCGAACAGGTTGCTCGCCACCACGACGTCGAACCAGTCGGGGTGCAGCACGAAGTTCGCGGTGAGAATGTCGATGTGGTACTTGTCGACGTTCACGTCCGGGTATTGCTTGCCCATTTCGACCACGCGTTCGTCCCAGTAAGGCATGGTGATCGCAATGCCGTTGGATTTGGTCGCCGACGTCAGGTGCTTTTTCGGTCGGCTTTGCGCCAGGTCATAGGCGAACTTGAGGATGCGGTCGACGCCCACGCGGGTCATGACGGTTTCCTGCAGGACGATTTCCCGCTCGGTGCCAGGGAACATCTTGCCGCCGACGCTTGAGTACTCGCCTTCGGTGTTCTCGCGGACCACCCAGAAATCGATGTCGCCGGGCTTGCGATTGGCCAGTGGCGCCTTCACGCCGGGCATCAGGCGGCAGGGTCGCAGGTTGACGTACTGGTCGAATTCGCGACGGAACTGCAACAGCGAATCCCACAGCGAAATGTGATCCGGCACCACGTCGGGCCAGCCCACCGCGCCGAAGTAGATCGCGTCATACCCCTTGAGCACCTCGAACCAGTTGTCGGGCATCATTTTGCCGTGGGCCAGGTAGTAATCGGCGCTGGCGAAATCGAACCAGTCCCATTGCAAGTCCAGATCGTGGCGGGCGGCCACGGCGTCCAGCACGCGCACGCCTTCCGGCATGACCTCCTTGCCAATGCCGTCGCCGGGGATGACGGCGATTTTGTACCGGGCCTTGCTCATGGGTTCGACTCCTGGGTTGAGAGGCTGGGATTGAAAGCCAATGCCAGTGAGTGTATGCAGTGTTCTGGAATTAATAATTAGCCTTCAATGAAATCCATTCTTAGATTTGGGGAAAGAATCGATGAGCGCCATCGATGACCTGAGTTTCTTCCAGCAGGTGGCCAGCCGTGGCAGCCTGACCGAAGTGGCCCGTCAGTTGGGGTTATCGCTGCCGGCAGTGAGCAAGCGCTTGAGTCAACTCGAAGCTCGCCTCGGGGTGCAATTGATGCAGCGCACCACGCGCCGGCTTTCGCTGACGCCGGAAGGCACGCAGTACCTGGAAGGTGGCCGGCCCATCCTGCGCCAGCTTGAGGAATTGGAAAGCGCGCTCAACAGTCGTCAGCCGACACTGCGCGGGCGTCTGCGGATCAACGGCACGCTCGGTTTTGGCCGACGACATCTGGCGCCGGTGGTCTCGGAGTTCGCCCGGCTGCATCCGGAACTGGAGATTTCCCTGGAGCTCAGCAGTCAGCCGCCCAGCCTGCTGGACGACCAGTTCGACCTCGGCGTGTGGATGGGCGAGCCTCCCGATTCACGATTGATCGGCGTGCGATTGCTGGAGAATCCACGCATCCTCTGCGCGGCGCCCAGATACCTTGAAGCTATGCCTGAGCCGACCTGCGTGGCCGATCTTGCGCAGCACAACTGCATCGTTCTGCGCCAGTTCGGCAGTGATTACGCGATCTGGCGCTTTCACAAGGACGGTCGCGAATACGCACACAAAGTCAGAGGCACGCTGTCGAGCAACGATGGCGAAGTCGCCGTCGGCCTCGCACTGGAGGGGCACGGCCTGATTCTCCGATCGCGCTGGGACACGCAGGAACATCTGGATTCCGGGCGCCTGCGCGCGGTGCTGACCGATCATCAGGCGCCGCGTGGTGACATCTTCGTGGTGTACCCGCATCGTGCGCACATCCCGCAACGCATCTCGCTGTTCGTGCGATACCTGAGCCACGCGTTGAATCAGCGCCTGCCGTTTGCAGCCGTGCGACGGGACTGATGTCAACGCAGCCAAGGTTCAATTCCGGCATAACTTGAAGACATGTTCATCCTGACTATTGGTGCATTGCCCGCTGGCGTCATGCTCTTGTAACGTCCAGATGTCCCGCTCGGTCCAACAAAAAGAAAATCTGAGCAGCGCACGACAGTGCAGGGTGTCCTTCAGGTTTTTTGAGCTGCCGAATTAATCTACGTCCAGGATGATTTGCCATGAAAACCTTGTCTGTTGCTGCAGCTTTCGGTTCCGTCTTATCCCTGTTGAGTCTTTCGGTGGCGTGCGCGAGCAGTGCCTTGGCGGCTGGAGAGATCACCTTCGTTTCCCAAGGTGGCGCTTACCAGGAAGCCCAGACCAAAGCCATTCTGGACCCTGCCGCAAAGACCCTCGGCATGACCATCAAACAGGACAGCGCCCCCGATGCATGGCCGATGGTCAAGGCCATGGGCGATGCGAAAAAGCCCGTCTGGGACGTGATCGACACGCCGCCCTCCAACTGCGTTCGCGGTGGCAACGAAGGGCTGATCGAGCCGCTGGACCTGAGCAAGATGCCCAATGTGCAAAACATGCCGGCGCAATACCGCACGCCGTATTCGGTGGCTTACGAGTTCTATTCTTCGGTGATCGGTTACAACAAGAAGACCCTGAAGAAAATCCCGCAGACCTGGGCCGAATTCTGGGACGTGAAGAATTTCCCCGGCACCCGCGCGTTGCGCAACGACCCGATGAGCACGCTGGAGGCGGCATTACTCTCCGACGGCGTGCCGCGTGACAAGCTGTACCCGCTGGATGTCGACCGTGCCTACAAGCGGCTTGAGCAAATCAAGCCGAACATTGCCGTGTGGTGGACGTCCGGCGGCCAGTCGGCTCAGTTGCTCGCCGATGGCGAGGTCGACATGCTGATGATCTGGAACGGTCGCGCCAGTGCCGTGCAGAAGAGCAATCCCGACGTCGCCTTCACCTACAACGACGGCTTGTTGCAGAACACCCAGCTGTGCATCCTCAAAGACGCGCCGAACTACGCGGCCGCGGTGACGTTCATCAACGAAGCGCTGTCGCCCGAACTGCAGGCTAACCTGCCGCTGTACATCGATTACGGCCCCGGCAACCCTGCAGCCTTCGGCACCGGGAAGATCACCGAGCAACGGGCCAGGGAGCTGCCTAGCTCGCCGGACAACGCCGCCAGACAAGCCTTGATGTCCGAGGAATGGTGGGCATCGCCGGCCGGTATCGCGGCGAAGGATCGCTGGCTCAAGTTCGTTCAGTGACGGCGAGGTCCTTCGATGATCGATTACCTGATTCTGGGAGGCGGTTCGGCGGGCTGTGTGCTCGCCGCGCGGCTCTCGGAGGACCCGAACGTGCAGGTCTGCCTGATCGAAGCGGGGCGGGACATCTCGGCGCAGACCATGCCGCCGGCGATCCGCAGCCGCTATCCCGGTCGTGCCTATCTGGACGTGAGCAATATCTGGAAAAGTCTGACGGCGTTCATGGGCCTGCGGGCGAACGCTTCGCGGCGTTACGAGCAGGCGCGGATACTCGGCGGCGGCTCGGCGATCAATGCCTTGATGACCAACCGTGGTGCCCCCGCCGACTATGACGAATGGGAGACGCTTGGCGCCGACGGCTGGAACTGGGCCACCTGCCTGCCGTACTTTCGCAAGCTGGAAAACGACACGGATTTCAACGGACCGCCGCACGCAGCGCTTCATGGCAGCGATGGCCCGGTACGGATTCGTCGCACGCCCGCGCAGTTTCTGTCGCCGTTCGTCAATAAGGTGATTCAGGTCTTCGCCGCGCAAGGCCTGGCGCACAAGCCTGATCAGAATGGGCCGTGGGAAGATGGCACTTACGTCGGCGCCATCGGGGTCAGCGAGCAGGGCGAACGGATTCCCACCTCCGTGTGCTACCTGACCGACGAGGTGCGTCGGCGCAGCAATCTGACGCTGCGTACTCGCTGCGTGGTCGATCGCGTGCTGATCGAAGGCCGTCGCGCCGTCGGTGCCCGGATCATCAACGCAGCGGCACAGCGCGAATCCCTGATGGCGCGGCAGGTCATCCTCTGCGCGGGGGCCATTCACAGTCCGGCGATCCTGCTGCGCAGCGGCATCGGGCCGGCGCAGGATCTGCGTTCGCTGGGCATTCCTGTGGTCGCCGACCGGCCGGGCGTGGGTGGCAACCTGATGGAACATCCTTCGATCGCGGTTTCGGCGTTGCTGACCCGGCGTGGCCGGACACCGTTCCCTGAGGAACATCATGAGCAGGCCATCGTGCGGTTTTCTTCCGGCGTGGAAGGCGCCATGCCGGGCGACATGCACGGCGCGATCCTGTCGCGTTCAGGCTGGCATTCGATCGGTTATCGGTTGGGAACGATTTTTTTCTGGGTCAACAAATCCTTCTCCCGGGGCCGTCTGCGCCTGGCGTCCAGCGATCCCGTCGACGAGCCGCAGGTGAACTTCGAGATGCTCTCGGATCCTCGGGATCTGCAGCGGCTCAAGCAGGCGCTGCAATTTGGCGCGCGCGCGTTGTCGAGTGACGCGCTGCGTGACGAGCGCAGTGTGGTGTTCGCCTCCAGTTACTCGCCGCGGGTGGCGAAGGTCGCGATGCCGGGTCTGTTCAATGCCTTGCAGCGCGGCGTGTTGAGTGTGCTGCTGGATATCGCCGGTCCATTGCGGGCGCTGCTGGTTCATGGCCTGGTGACTCAGGGCGTGACCCTCAAGAAACTGCTGGCCGACGATCAGGCGCTGACTGAATTCGTGCAGCGCAACGTCGGTGGCACCTGGCATCCGTCCGGCACCTGTCGCATGGGGCGGGCGGATGATCCGCTTGCCGTGACCACCGGCGATGCACGGGTGATAGGCGTCGACGCCTTGCGGGTCTGCGATGCATCGCTGATGCCGTCGATCCCGTGCGCCAACACCAACGTGCCAACGATCATGATCGCCGAGCGCGTGGCGGATCTGATCAAGACGCCGGTGGCGCAGATGAGCGAGGCAGTCGCCCACCTGTAAGGCCTTTCACGGTACGCCGCGCGCCCGTGCAACCGGGCGCGCGGCTTGCCTCGCATCAGTGGCCCCAGCCCACGATTCCCTTGGTTTCCAGAAACGCTTCCAGTCCCCATTCGGCATATTCGCGGCCGTTGCCCGACTGCTTGTACCCGCCGAACGGCGCCGCCGGGTCCCACGCAGGATAGTTGACGTAGACGCTTCCGGCACGCATCTGCAGGGCGATGTCCCGCGCACGCTGCAGATCGGACGATTGCACATAGGCGGCGAGGCCGAACACGCTGTCGTTGGCCAGTTGCACCGCGTGCGCGTCATTTTCGTACGGCTGAATCACCAGCACCGGACCGAAAATCTCCTCCCGTGCAACGGTCATCTCCGGGCTGACATGGGCGAAAATCGTCGGCTGCACGTAGTAACCCGTCGGCAGATGCGCCGGCCGTCCGGTGCCTCCGCACACCAGTTGTGCACCTTCATCGATGCCGATGGCAATCATCCGCTGGATCGCGTCGAACTGCCGTTCGCTGATCACCGGACCCATCGTCGTGTGTGCCGCGGCAGGGGCGCCGGGCCGATGAGCGAGGGCGGCGCGTCGAGCGATTTCCACCGCGCGATCATGCAGCGCGGCAGGCACCAGCATCCGGGTCGGCGCATTGCACGACTGGCCGCTGTTGCCAAAACAGCTGTTCACACCGGCAGTCACAGCCGCCTCCAGATCAACGTCATCGAGCAGAATGTTCGCCGACTTGCCGCCCAGTTCCTGATGCACGCGCTTGACGGTCGGCGCGGCCAGGCGTGCGATCTCGACACCGGCACGGGTCGATCCGGTGAACGAGACCATGTCTACCTGCGGATGCGCTGCCAGCGCCGCGCCCACGCTCGGGCCGTCGCCATTGATCAGGTTGAACACGCCGGGCGGCACGCCAGCATCGTGCAGCACTTCGGCGAACAGCAGCGCGTTGATCGGTGCAATCTCGCTCGGCTTGAGCACCATCGTGCAGCCAGCGGCAAGGGCCGGCGCCACTTTGCAGACGATCTGGTTGATCGGCCAGTTCCAGGGCGTGATCAACGCCACCACACCCACAGCCTCCTGATTGATCAGCGTCGTGCCTCGGGTCTTCTGGAATTCGAACGTGTCGAGGGTGCGCAGCAGCTGTTCCAGGTGGAATTTGCCGATGCCGGCCTGCCAGTCGTGGGACAGCGACGTGGGCGCGCCGACTTCGCGAACGATGGCTTCGGCGATTTCGTCGTAACGTGCCATGAACCCGTCAAGGATGCGTTGCAGCAACTGTTTGCGCTCCCCGGGCGTCGTCCGTGCGAAGGCTGGAAAGGCGCGCCGCGCCGCTGCCACGGCGTCTTCGACATCGGCCAGATTGCCCATGGCGATCTCGCAGAATGGCTGTTCGGTCGCGGGGTCGATCACCGGCAGGCGGGTGTTGCCATGGGGTTCGACCCAGCGGCCATCGATATAAAATTTCAGGGCGTTATCCATATCAGCAACGGTCTCTTCGAAGAGGGGAAACGAGGGTGTGTGGCAGGGCAAACGAGGGTCGCGAGCCGGACACATTGGCTGGCAAGAGTAGGCTCGGTTTTTTTTCAGCGACAATTTACTAATAGTTGGATTGAGCATAATCTCAGGTCATGTCTAATTTACGTCGCAAACTCCCCAGCTCCAGTTCCCTGTTCGTCTTCGAAGCGGCCGCGCGATGTGGCAGTTTCACGCGGGCGGCCGATGAACTGTGTGTCAGTCAACCGGCCGTCAGCCGCATGTTGTCGCGCCTGGAAGAGCACCTGGGCGTGCAGCTGTTCGAACGCGTCCGGGGCGGCGCCCGACTGACCGACAGCGGCAGCATTCTGTATCGTCGGGTGCAGGAAGGCTTCAGCACCATCGAGTCGGCGATCAGTGAAATCGAAGCGCGCGCCACAGGCATCGAGACCGTGACGCTGTCGGTGTCCACAGCGTTCACCACGCATTGGCTGATGCCGCGTATGCGCCGCTTCAACGAACGGTTTCCCACGGTCGACATGCGCTATCAACTGATGTCGGGAAGGATCGGCGGGCCGTTGGTGGATGTCGATCTGGGGATGCGCTATCTGGAGTCCGGCAGCCTGAAACCCGCGGATTCACTGGTGATGCCGGAGATTGTCCTGCCGGTGTGCAACCCTCAATACCTGGCCGACGTGGTACAGGGCAAGGGTCGCAAGCGGGTACCGGCACTCATCAGCATGGACAATCAGGATCGCAGCTGGGCAGCCGCTTTCGAGACCGCGGGCCGGCCGGACAACACCCTGGTGTTCTCGGATTACGCGGTCGTCGTGCAGGCCGCGTTACTGGGGCAGGGCATTGCGCTGGGCTGGTTGAACGTCGTGTCCAACTCGCTCTGCAAAGGCGAGCTGGTCCCTGCCACGGATGCTGTCCGGGTCACGTCCCGACGCTGTTGTCTGGTGGTGCCGGGCAGTCGTCCAGTGCGTCCGGTGGTCGAACAGGTGCGCGACTGGATCATCGAAGAGATGCACGCCGATCTGCTCGCCATCGACGCGCTTTACCCGCATCTGAGTCTTGCCGCCGTCCTCAAGAACACCCCTTGAAACGCTCCTGAAAACCCGCTTGAGCACAGGTGCGGCACGTCGAGTAGAAAAACAGTAGGTTATGCCTTACGGGCAGGGCAAAACAGAATATTGCGCGAGAAGCGGGGCAGATAATGGGCCTGTCCAGCCCGTTTCACTCTCACGACTTTTCTTGCGGAGCGCCCTATGTCTTTCATGCAGTTCAAAGCCCTGACGTTCGACGTCGTCGGTACCCTGATCGATTTCGAAGCCGGGATCCTCGCCCATGTGCGCGAAGTGTCCGGCGAAGCCGGTAAAGCCTGCAGCGACGATGACATCCTCAAGGCCTATCGCGAAGCGCGCGCCTCCACGGATTCGGGCTGGTGGCCGGACGATCTGGAGCGCTGCTACCACGTCATCGCCGCCAAGCTGGGGCTGCCGGACAACGATGACTACGCCAAAGGCCTGGCTCAGTCGGTGAAAAATTTCCCGGCCTTCCCGGACTCGGTCGAAGCCCTCAAGCGCCTGCGTAAACATTTCAAGCTGGTCGCCACCACCAACTCGCAGATCTGGGCTCTCAACCACATGGCCGAGACGCTCGACCAGCCGTTCGACGTGCGCGTCACTGTCGACGATGTCCGTTTCGAAAAGCCCGATCCGCAGTTCTTCGCCTACACACGCGGCGTGCTGGCCTCGACGCAGGGCATTGTCTTCGAAGAAATCCTCCACGTTGCGCAAAGCCAGTATCACGACATCGGCGTGGCCATGCGCCTGGGTTACCAGACCTGCTGGATCGAGCGGCGCTTCGCCCAGAAAGGCACTGGCGGCACGCTGGAATCCGAACGTACTGAGCCGCACTACCATTTCACCTCGCTGGCGCAACTGGCCGACGCCGTGGAAAAAGAACTGGGTTGAACCCTGTCGGCGCTCGCGCCCGATCGCGAGCGCCATTCTTCCTGAGCCCAGAGGCTGGCATGACTGTTCAGAGCTTATGGGCGGCCACCGCCCAACCCGCACCGGCATTGCAATCGCTCGAAGGTGAACGGCAGTGTGACGTGGTGATCATCGGCGCCGGTTACACCGGTCTCTCGGCAGCCCGACACATCGCCGACAGTGGCCGCGAGCCGCTGATCGTCGACGCCAACACGCTCGCCTGGGGCGCCAGCGGGCGTAACGGCGGCGTGGTCTCGCCAAAATTCCGCGTAGGCTTTTCGGCCCTGATGGCGCGTTACGATCGCGACACCGCCTTGCACATGTACCGCACCGGTTACGCGGCCGTGGACAGCCTCGTGGAAACCGTTGAAACCCTGGGGCTGACCGATGCCAGCCTGCACATGGGCGGGCACATCGCCGCTGCGCACAACGTGCATGCACTGGCGGGCCTTGAAAGCACCGCCAACTGGATCAAGCGGGAAACCGGCGGCGCTTCATCGGTGATGATCCCGGCCGATCAGGTGCGGGAAATGACCGGCTCGACGATTTTTGCCGGTGGCCTGCTGACGCCCAAGGCCGGCGGTATCCATCCTTTGAATTACGCCCGTGGCATCGCCCGGCACCTGACGGATCGCGGGGTGAAGGTTTTCATCAACAGCGCGGCGCAGCGGGTGACTCACGAAGGCGATCGAGTGATCGTGCAGACGCCGCAAGGCCGCGTCAGCGCGCGTCAGGTGATCTATGCCACCAACGGTTATTCGGATCAGACCCGAGTCACCGACAGCCTGCATCGTCGGCTGATTCCGTTTCGCAGCGCGATCATCGCCACCGAGCCGCTGCCTGCCCATGTGCTTGCAACGCTGATGCCCGGCGGGCAGGTCTGTGGCGACACCAAACGCATGCTGCGCTGGTTCCGCGTGGTAGGTGACCGGCTGATCTTCGGCGGGCGCGGCGCGTTCGGAAAAAATGATTCAAGCAGCGCCTTCGACGACCTGCAGCGCAGCATGGCGGTGGTGTTCCCGATTTTGCGCGATTACAAGATCGCGTATCGCTGGTCGGGTCTGGTGGCGATGACCCTGGACTACCTTCCGCATGCCGGAAAACTCGACGAGCGCAGCTACTACGCCATCGGCTACAACGGCGGCGGGGTGGCGATGTCCACGTGGATGGGCAAGCAACTGTCGGCGATGACCGCCGGCGAAAACGTCGAGCTCGGCCTGCTGGCGGGCGACACGTTCAAACCCATTCCGCTGCATGCCTTCCGGGCCCCGGGCGTTCGCCTGGCGGCAGGCTGGCAGCAGTTCCTTGATGTCATCGGACGATGAGCGAGCACTCAGCACATGCCCCCGATTCTGCACTATTCACAGCCCCACACCGACCGCGACCTGCCTTGCGCCGCGTTCGCCCTGCAAGACGATCCGCTGGCGGCAGGGCGGGTGATCCATTTCCATGAGGCGCAGCAGGGATTCGTCACCGGCAGCAGCGTCAGTGTCGGTGCCAACCTGCTGATCGAGGATTTTCCCTGGGTTGAACTGGGGATCGTCGAGGCGGGCGAACTGAGGTTGCAAGGTGATGGATTCGACCTGCAACTGAGCGCCGGTGACTGCTTCGTCGTGCCTCGCGGCGTGCGGGTGCGCTGGCATCATCGCGGGCAGTTGCGGCGTCTGTTCATGGCCTTTCCGGGACTGCAGGCGTGTTCCGACATGCCCGCCATGCCGATCAAAATCGATCTGGGACGAACGCTTGCACCAAGCAATCCGCCCGCGGCCAGCGTGCTGTTGACGCCGGCGCCCAGGGCCTGGAGTGAGACGTTGTTCAGCGTGGCCAATCTGCGCATTGGTCTGTGGCAGTGCGAGGGTTATACCCGCAAGCAGGTTGAGCCGAGCTACAGCGAGCTGATGTTTATTCTCGACGGGGCGGTGACGCTGACCGCGCAAGGCGGTGACCGTCATTGCGTGCGTGCCGGGGAAACCGTTGTGGTGCCCAAAGGTGCGACCAATGCGTGGGTCAGCGAGGAGATCGTGCGCAAGGTGTTTTGCATTCTGGCGTGAAGGGCGTCCGATCAGGCATGGACCTTCGTCACCCATGGGGCTTACGGCCGGAGCGATCCGTTTCGCGACGCGCGGGTACAACCGTAGAGGGTCAAGGCCTTGATCATGTTTCGCGAATGAATGTGCTCCCGCTACAGCGTCAGGCAGAACCCAAAGAAAAAGGGCCAATCCAGGCCCTTTTCTGCAAAATCCAAAACCTCAAACCGCCCGCACAAGGCTCCTCAACGGCACCGTGCTCTTGACCACCGGGGACTTGATCACGATGTAGCTGAAGTACTTCTCGATGCCGATATTCTTGTCCAGGATCGATTCCATCAGTTCCTGATAATGCGCGATGCTGCTGCACAGGAAGCGCACCAGATAGTCATAGCCGCCGCTGATCAGATGGCATTCGAGCACTTCGTCGATGTTGCGGATGCTCGATTCGAATTTCACGAAGTCGGCGCGTTTGTGATCCGACAATGTCACTTCGGTGAAGACCGTTACCGAGTTGGCGAACTTGGCCAGGTTCACGTGTGCCTCGTACCCGCTGATGTAGCCAGCGGCTTCAAGTCGCTTGACCCGCTGCAGACAAGGGCTGGGTGACAGACCCACGGCTTCGGCGAGGCTGACGTTGGTCATGCGCCCGTCTTTCTGCAGTTGAACCAGGATGTTGATGTCGATACGGTCCAGCTTCGTTGCAGCGTCCATTGATCAGTCCTCGCAATGTCATATCCGGGCTGTCGGTCTCAGGCGTGCAATGCCTTTTGATGGGCATGGGCCAGGTCGGCAAGACTGGCGTATTCACAGCGCTTGCCATCCATTGCCTGAGGCGAATGGTTCCACGGCCGGTCATGGCCGCGGCGGAGTGTGCAGACCGGAAAGTCCACCCGGTCGGTCCACGGGTCGTCACTCTCGGTACTGCGCACCGGTAACAGCTCTGATCGTTCCAGACCCAGACGATGCAAGGCGTTAGCGAGGCTGGCATGCCAGTCGTCTGCGCCCGGCTCGATGATCGCGTCGAATTCGATGGGCAGACGCTTGCTCAGCGCCGTTGCATCGACCCCCTGGGGTGGGGCGATCAGTATCAATCGGTAAAACTTGCTCAGGTACTGAAGCGCACCCGGAGCGTCTTCGAAAATCGGCCACTGCGCCGAAGAGCTACTAAACGCAACACTTTCGTCCCAGCCGGGAATGATTTGCAATTGTTGCGCCACACGTTGGTAAAGCTGGCCATGGAATGCCGTGGCACTGACCTGAACCGGCGCTACAGCCAGCTCCTGCGCCACATGTCGGTAAGCACTGAGCAGTTGCGCGTCACTGGTGAGCGCCTCGCTTTGCACTGCCAGCGGTCGCAGCCCTTCAAGGATGCCCCGTTCGCGGTCAACCACAGTGGCGATGGACAGCCCGAGCGCTTTGTACTGGGTGACTTTCATGTTTTGCTCCTGAACAGCGCTGACGGTTCCCTGTGATGCAGCCTGAGCCCGAGCCTGCCAATGCAGGTCGGGCCGTGGGTATTGCCGTGTATCAGCAGGCCGCAGCCAATGCCTTGTCCAGCATCTGCAAGGCCTCTGCCACTTGCGCCGGCGTGGCCACCAGCGGTGCCAGGAAGCGCACCACGTTGCGATGCACGCCGCACTTGATCACCAGCAGACCGGCATTGCGCGCCTCATCGATGACCTTCTGCGCAAGGGCTGCATCCGGGCTCTGGCGAGCGTCGTCGGCCACCATTTCGATCGCCAGCATGAAGCCCAGACCGCGCACGTCACCGATGCGTGGATAGCGCTTTTGCAGCGCCTGCAGACCTTCGCGCAACTGCGTGGCAAGTGTTTCACCCTGGCTTAGCAGATCCTGCTTTTCGAACAGATCAAGGACCGCCAGCGCCGCAGCACAAGCGACTGCATTGCCGCCGTATGTGCCGCCGAGGCCGCCCGGTGTCGGGGCGTCCATGATGTCGGCGCGACCGACCACGCCTGACAGCGGCATCCCGCCGGCGAGGCTCTTGGCCACGGTCACCAGGTCCGGCTGAATGTCGGCGTGCTGGAAGCCGAACATTTTGCCGGTGCGACCAAAGCCTGCCTGTATTTCATCCAGAATCAGCACGATGCCGTGCTGGGTGCAGCGTTCACGCAGGGCCTGCAGGAAGGCTTTGGGTGCTGCAAGGAAACCGCCATCGCCCTGCACCGGTTCGATGATGATCGCAGCCACGCGATCGGGCGCGACGTCGGTGGCAAACAGCTCATCGAGTTCGGCCAGCGCATCGTCACTGCTCACTCCGCGATAGGCGTTGGGGTAAGTGGCGTGGTAGACCTCGGCGGGGAAGGGGCCGAAGTTCTGTTTGTAGGGCTGGCTCATGCCGGTCAGCGTCACGCCCAGCAGGGTGCGACCGTGGAAGCCGCCGCGGAAGGAGATGACGGCGGTGCGGTTGGTGTAACCGCGGGCAATCTTGATGGCGTTCTCGACCGCTTCCGCGCCGGAGGTGAACAGTACGCTTTTGTAATGTGCGTCACCGCCGATCATCGCGTTCAGCCGGGCCGCGACCTGGATATAGTTTTCGTAAGCGACGACCTGAAAGCTGGCGTGGGATATCTCACCGACCTGGCGGCGCACCGCTTCGACCACGTCAGGATGGTTGTGGCCGACATTGAGCACGCCGATCCCGCCCACGAAGTCCAGATATCGCTTGCCGTCGACATCCCACAGCTCGGCACCGTCGGCGCGCGCAGCGACCACCGGGTGAGCGGTGGCGATACCGCGCGGCACGTGTTGTTCGCGCAGGGCCAGCAAGCGCTGGTTTTCAGTCAGTGCAGAATTCATCTCGATCTCCGTGATTGCCAATAGGGCGGGTGATGCCATCAGCATAAGGACTGCCCGGAATCACAAGCGCTGAACTTGGGCTGGCCAGCGCTGTGATCGACTGTTTTGAGGGGGTGTTTCGGAATATTTCGCTGCGGGGTGTTTGTGGTAAGGCTCACACCCTTTGAGGCTGCCTGAAACTGCTGGAGGCGTGAGTGCGCTCGCGACGGGGTGTGTCGGATGAAAAGTGGTCATCAGGCAAGCCCAATTGAACAAGCTCACTCCTACAGGGATCGCTGCAACCACAGAATCTGTAGGAGCGTGCTTGCCCGCGAAGACCGGATTCCAGACGTTACATCTCCACGGCATGCACTGGCCTCTTCCCGGCTAAAGCCGGTCCTACGGAATCTGCGAGCTTTTCAAAGGACCGGCTTTAGATGCACCGGGCTGTTCTCGGCTAAAGCCGGTCCTACTGACGCTCGTAGGACCGGCTTCAGCCGGGAAGGCGTCGGGTGTTACGCCGTTGATCGAAGGGGCCTTGAAAGCAGCCGGCTCACGCCTACAGGTCTGGCCGCAGGTTCAACCCGTCGATCAAACCCCGGCGCGAGGTACGACGATGGTGTCTTCAGGATGCAGGCGCATCAGCATGGGCGAGCCGATGGGCGGCAGACTCATATTGCCCTCATGGTGGCTCGGCTGACGCAGGCTGACGGTCGGGCCGCCTTCGAGATCGACAAACACTTTCAGGCTCTCGCCCTGAAAGACGATGTCGGAAACCCGGCCCCGCAGACGGTTCCACTCAGGCCCGGAGCTTGCGTTGTCCAGCAGCAGCTTTTCCGATTGCAGGGCCAGGAAGACGTCACCCGAAGCAGGCACCGGCCGTGTGGTGCGCAGCGTGGTCGCGCCCAGGGTCAGGCCGTTGTCCGCGCCACGTTGCAGCGGCACCAGCGTGCTTTCGCCGATGAAGCTTGCGACGAAATCGTTGGCCGGATGATCGTGCAGGCGACGGGGCGTATCAACCTGCACCAGCTCACCGCCGCGCATGATCGCAATTCGGTCGCTCATGGTCAGGGCTTCGCGCTGGTCGTGAGTGACGTAAATCATCGTCGCGCCCAACCGCTTGTGCAGCGCGCGCAATTCGATCTGCATGATCTCGCGCAGCTGTTTGTCCAGCGCCGAGAGCGGCTCGTCCATCAGGATCAGTTTGGGCTCGAACACGATTGCCCGCGCCAGTGCGACCCGTTGCCGTTGCCCGCCCGACAGCGCCGCGATGTTGCGATCCTCATAACCGGACAGCTCGACCGTCGCCAGTGCGCTTTTTACGCGGTCGCGACTCTTGGCTGCACTTTCCCCGCGTGCGCGCAGTGGAAAGGCAACGTTTTCGCCCACGGTCATGTGTGGAAACAGCGCGTAGTTCTGAAACACCACACCGATCTCGCGCTTGTGCGGCGGCATCAGCGTGACGTCCCGCTCGCCGAAGAAAATGCTGCCGGAACTGACCCGGATGAAGCCGCCGAGGATGCTCAGCAAGGTGGTCTTGCCCGATCCCGATGGGCCGAGTAAGGACATGAACTCCCCGGCCTCGACCTTGAGGTCGACGTTGTTCAGCGCTTTCAGGCTGCCGTAGTGCTTGCACACCTTGTTGACGCTGACCGATTCAAAACCTTCAGTGAAATTCATGGAGCGTCCTCTTTGCAGAAGGGGTTGGCCCGAAAGATCTGCCTGTCATCTGAACACAGGCGCAGGCCCGGTTCGTGCCGTTTTGGGCCGCCGGAAAAACACGATCTGCTGTCCGGCGGCGGGGGCGAAGCAGTGAACGCAGGGCGGGGTCAGTTGAGCCCGCCAATGTGCCAGGCCTTCACTTCCAGAAATTCATCGAGCCCGTATTTGGAGCCTTCGCGCCCCGTGCCCGATTGCTTCATGCCACCGAACGGCGCGACTTCCATGGAAATGATTCCGGTGTTCAGGCCCACCATGCCGAACTCCAGACGCTCGCCCACGCGCCAGGCGCGCCGCATGTCCTGCGTGAAGTAATAAGCACCCAGCCCATAAGGCGTGGCGTTGGCCAACGCCAGCGCCTGGGCTTCATCCTTGAAGCGGAAGAGCGGGGCGACCGGGCCGAAGGTTTCTTCGCTGGCCAGCAGCATGTCCGCGCTGGCATCGCGCAGCACGGTCGGCTGGACGTATAGGCCGTCGCCTTGCGGCGCGCCGCCGACGACGATACTCGCGCCTTTCTCCAGCGCGTCATCGATGTGGCGGGCGACTTTATCCACTGCCGCGGCGTTGATCAGCGGGCCGATGGTGACGCCGTTCTGCAGACCGTCACCGACTTTCAGCTCGGCGACCGCAGCGCTGAGGCGCTCGGCGAAACGGTCATAGATGCCATCCTGCACCAGGATGCGGTTGGCACAGACGCAGGTCTGCCCGGCGTTGCGGAATTTGCTCTGCATGACGCCTGCAATGGCCAGGTCCAGATCGGCATCGTCGAACACAATGAAGGGCGCGTTGCCGCCCAGCTCAAGGCTCAGGCGCTTGATGGTTGCGGCACACTGGCTCATCAGCAGTTGACCCACGCGAGTCGATCCGGTGAATGACAACTTGCGCACCGCAGGGTTGGCGGTCATCTCGCCGCCCACGCCGGCCGGCAGACCGGTCAGCACGTTGAAGACACCGGCCGGAATGCCTGCGCGCTCGGCCAGGACAGCAAGGGCGAGCGCGGACAGCGGCGTCATTTCCGACGGCTTGACCAGCACCGGGCAACCCGCCGCCAATGCCGGGGCGCATTTTCGGGTGATCATGGCGTTCGGGAAATTCCAGGGCGTGATGGCGGCCACGACGCCGATGGGCTGTTTGAGCACCAGAATGCGCCGATCGGCAGTGGGCGCTGGAATCGTGTCGCCGTAGATACGCCGCGCTTCTTCGGCAAACCATTTGACGAAGCTGGCGCCATAGGCAATCTCGCCACGGGATTCGGCCAGCGGCTTGCCCTGTTCGGCGGTCATGATCAGGGCCAGGTCTTCCTGGTTGTCCATGATCAACTTGAACCACACCTCAAGGTAACGCGCACGCTCTGCGGCGGGCACCTCGCGCCAACTGGCGAAGCGCGCCTCGGCCGCTTCGATGGCGCGGCGAGTCTCCTGTGCCTGCAAGGCGGGAACGCGTGCGATGACGCTGCCGTCCGCCGGGTTGGTCACATCGAGGGTCGCGCCGTCATCGGCCTCGATCCACGCGCCATTGACGTAGGCACGTTCGACGAGAAGGGAAGGGTCACGCAGCTGGTTTTTCAACATGATCAGGGCCTTGAGGGTACGAAGGATGGACTCATTGTAAAAACCCGCGCCCAGCGGCCGATGCCGAGATCAAGGGTTGGGCGGGTGATTGATGCTGAATTGCGAGGATTGACGGCAGGCTGTGCTGGGGTGTTTTTGATCGTCCCCACGCTCTGCGCGGGGATGCTCCCCCGGACGCGCCGCGTCCCCGGCGTGACGCGGAGCGTCACAGGCGGCATTCCCACGCGGAGCGTGGGAACGATCAGAAGTAAAGCCAGCCAATCACCCCTGCTTGTTGCGCCCTGCGATCACCACCAGGATCAGCGATGCCAGAATCAGGATGGAGCTGATGGCAGCGATCGTCGGGTCGATTTCGTCGCGCAGGGCAGTGAACATGCGCTTGGTCAGGGTCTGGTTATCGCCACCGGAAATGAACAGCGCGACCACTGTCTCATCCAGCGACGTGATGAACGCGAACAGGGTGGCCGACACCACACTGGGCTTGATCTGCGGGAGCGTCACGGCCATGAACGCGCGAAAGCGGTTCATCCCGAGACTGCGCGCGACCATCTCCTGAGACATGTCGAAATTACGCAGCCCGGCCAGTAACGCGATGATCACGTACGGCAGCGCCAGCATGATGTGCGCCAGCACAAGACCGGTCATCGTGCTGATCAAACCCACCCGCGCATAGACGAAAAACACTCCGGCCGCGATCAGGATGATCGGCACCATCATCGGCAACAGCAGAACGATCTGCAGCGTGCGCACCACCTTCAGGCTCGAATTGTTGATCGCGTAGGCGGCGGCCATGCCGATCGGCAGGCTGATCACCATGGTGAAGAACGCAGTGATCAGGCTGACCTTGGCCGCCGACATCCACTCCACGCTGTTGAAGAACGCCTCGTACCAGTGAAACGACCACTGCTTGGGCGGGAACTGCAGAAAGCGCGCTTCGGAGAACGACATCGGCACCACGATCAGCACCGGGATGATCAGGTACAGCAGAATCACCGCCACCAGCAGCGTGAACAGCACGCGGGACAGACGCAGGTGGCGCAGGTTGGCAAGCAGGTTCATCAGCGTGCTCCCAGAATGCGTTCGATGGGGATAAAGCGATTGATGCCCCAGAAAATCAGGAACACCACGAACAGCAACACCAGACCGACCGCACTGGCCGCGCCCCAGGCGTGATAGAGCTCGACGTTGCGTTGCACCAGCATCGATACCAGAATCGTGCGCCCGCCACCCAGCAATTCAGGGGTGATGAAAAAGCCCAGGCAGATCACGAACACCAGAATGGAACCGGCCATGATGCCCGGCGCAGCCATCGGCAGGAACACGCGGCGGAAGGTATAAAACGGCTTGGCGCCCAGGCTTTCCGAGGCCTGCATCAGATCCTGCGGGATCTTTTTCATCACCGAATACAGCGGCAGGACCATGAACGGCAGCATCACATGCAACGTGCCGATCACGGTGCCGGTGGTGTTGTGCATCAGGTTCAGCGGCTGGTCGATGATGCCCAGGTCCATCAGCGTCTGATTGACCAGACCACGACGTTGCAGCAGCACCAGCCAGGCGTAGGAACGCACCAGCACGCTGGTCCAGAACGGCAGGATGACGCAGATCAACACCAGATTGGCCCAGAACCCGTGCAGCCGCGACGCCGCGTAAGCGATGGGAAAGCCCATGACGATCGACAGAATCGTCACCAGAAAACTGATCTTGAACGTCAGCGCGAAGGTGTCCCAATAAATGGACTCCTGAAAGATGCGCAGGTAGTTGGCCAGTGAAAAGCCGTCTTCGGTCTGCACCGACTGAAACGCCAGCCAGCACAGCGGCATGATCAGCAGCACCACCACCATCACCAGCGCCGGGGCGAGCAGCAACAGCATCGAGGCATGCTCCTTGCGCTCCTCGCGCACCAATGCCTGTTCATCGGTCATCGGTGGCGGATACTGATCGCTGGAGTCGGGCAGGGATTTGGCAAGATAAGCGTTGGACATTGGAGCCTCCCATTACTTTTTCTGAACGAAGGACAGCCAGCGCTCTTCGGCTTTGACGCCTGCGTCCGAGGCCCACCATTGCGCGGACAAAAGGGCCTGACGCGAAATATTCTGCGGCGAAGATGGCAGACGGGCTTCACGTTCGGCAGGAATCACGCCGGTCTTGAACGCCTCTGGATTGAGCGGGCCGTAATCGATGATCATCGGCAGCGCGGCCTGCAACTTCGCATCGATGGCTTCGTTGACGAACTTCATGGCGGCGGTCTTGTGCGGGGTGCCCTTGAGCACGCACAGCGAATTGGTTTCCAGCACGCCCTGGTTGTAATCGAAAGCGACCGGCGCGCCTGCCGCCTGCACCGCGCTGATGCGGCCGTTCCACGCCTGAATCATGTCGACTTCGCCGTCGCTGATCAGCTGCGCCGACTGACCGCCCGAGGTCCACCAGGTGGCGATGTCCGGTTTGATCTGCTCCAGTTTCTTGAAGGCGCGGTCGACGTCCAGCGGGTACAGCTTGTCTGCCGGCACACCGTCGGCGAGCAGCGCGATTTCCAGCGTCGGACGCGGCAGGTTACGCAGCGAGCGCTGGCCGGGGTACTTTTTGGTGTCCCAGAAATCCGCCCAGGTCTTCGGCACGTGATCGCCTTTGAACGCATCGGTGCGGTAAGCCAGCACGGTGGAGTAACTGATGTAGCCGACGCTGTACTCATCTTTCAATTCGGCGGGCAATTGCGCGGCGTTGGGCACCAGCGCCGGATCGAGCTTCTCGAACAGGCCTTCCTGCTGACCACGCACGCAGTCGCCGGTCGGCAGGTCCACCACATCCCAGGTGACCTTGCCGCTTTCCACCTGGGTCTTGATGATCGGGTAAGCCTTGGGCGAGCTGTCCTGTTTGAGCGTCAGCCCCAGTTTTTTCGCCGCCGGTTCAAGGATCGCCTTGCTCTGCGCTTCCTGATAAGCCCCTCCCTGAGACACGAACGTGATGTCCTCGGCGAAGGCCTGCTGGGTGCCACCGATCAAAAGCGCCAGACTCGCCAGCTTCAAAGCGTTGCAGGGTTTGCTCATGAAAAGACTCCGGATGGTGGGCAGATTTATCAAGCGAGCGGGAGGTTTTGTTGTCGGTCGCTCTGCGGGACCATGCAGCCCTAATGTACTGTCTTGTCCATGAATGAAGCGGGCATAAATGCCCCCTCGAAAAGTGCTTTATTGCGAATTAGTGAACGCGAACGGCATGTCCTGCGTTTCGCTTCCTGTCCATTTCGTGACCCGCGCAACCGACTCCCGCGCGCGGCGCCTGAACCAAAACTGAACAGCTTTCTCGATGGGACAAGAAAACCTTTGGTTACCTGAACTTATCTGCCTTTTCCCCCTCTCATGCCGGTAGCCATTGATCGCGGCAGCCTGATAAGCTCGCGGCTTTACTCGTTTGCCCTATTGGCGCATGAACAAGGAAACAGGATGAAACAGCATCGGTTGGCAGCGGCGATTGCCCTGGTCGGTCTGGTACTCGCGGGCTGCGACAAGCAAGCCAGCACCGTTGAGCTGAAAACCCCGGCACAGAAAGCCTCTTATGGCATCGGCCTGAACATGGGCAAGAGCCTGGCTCAGGAAGGTATGGACGATCTGGATTCCAAAGCCGTAGCGCTGGGTATCGAAGACGCCGTCGGCAAGAAAGAGCAGAAACTCAAAGACGAAGAGCTGGTAGCAGCCTTCGGCGAACTGCAGAAGCGCGCTGAAGAGCGCATGGCCAAGATGAGCGAAGAGTCGGCCGCGGCCGGCAAGAAGTTCCTCGAAGAAAACGGCAAGCGCAAGGAAGTCACCACCACCGCTTCCGGCCTGCAGTACGAAATCATCAAGAAAGCCGACGGCCCTGTGCCCAAGCCGACTGATGTCGTGACCGTTCACTACGAAGGCAAGCTGACTGACGGCAAGGTGTTCGACAGTTCGGTCGAGCGCGGCAGCCCGATTGACCTGCCGGTCAGCGGCGTGATTCCAGGTTGGGTTGAAGGTCTGCAGCTGATGCATGTCGGCGAGAAGATCAAGCTCTACATCCCGAGCGAACTGGCTTACGGCGCGCAGAGCCCAAGCCCGATGATTCCAGCCAACTCGGTGCTGGTATTCGACCTCGAACTGCTGGGCATCAAAGACCCTGCTGCAGGCGCCAATGACCCTGCCGCAGGCGCGGACGAAGAAGAGACTGCACCGGCAGACGAACCTGCCAAGCCTGCAGCCAAGAAGTAATCGACACCTCGATTGCCGCTTGAACAAATGCCCCGTCCCAGACGGGGCATTTTTGTTTTTGCCGAAAAAGATCGAACCTGACCCGGTAAGGGCAGTCCCAATACCGTCAGTGGACAGGCGAAAGCGGGGATTTGTCGGGGCTTCGATCAAGCCTGATACCGCCTGTGGCTAGCCCCGTGAAGTCTCTGAGTCAATGATTATTTGCGTTTATGTGTGTGAGTAAAAAACGCGCGATTTAAGCCAGAGCCCTATAAAACGGGCGTTTCGGCGCCGTAACCGGGCTCTGTTCACAAGGTTATCCACAATTTGTGTGGATAACCTTGGGTGCCTGTCAGCGAGTGCTCGACAAGCAGGGCGTTTCATCAGAAGCGGTTGACCGATTGGTCGATTTTTATCGATATCGCTGGAGTGAACATGAAAGCACCCTGGAATCTGATTCGTTACCTGCCCATGGCGAAAAGGCTCATGGCGGCAGGTCGGTTGCCGGCATTGCTGTTTGCAGTTGCCGGCAAGGCGGCCAGCGAAGGCAACCGGTTAGGCAAGCTCAAGGAGGATCTGAAGCTGCTCCAGGCGCTGTGCCTGGCTTACTGGCGTGGGGAATACCGGGCGATCAGCGGCAAGGCGATCCTGTCAGTGGTCGCCGGGCTCATGTATTTCCTCAGCCCGCTGGATGCGATTCCGGACTGGATACCGGGACTTGGCATGCTCGACGACATCGCCGTGCTTGCCTGGGTGATGAAAAACCTGGAAGCGGAGCTCACCGCGTTTCGTGCATGGCGCGACCGGCAGACCCCGGAAAAACTGGCGGTGGTGGAGCGCTTGCCTGCCACGCCAAAGATGCTCGAGCAGGAAAAGAAGGACTGAAACCGTTCTGAGTCGCGAGCAGAGGGCGATGCCATCGGCGTTGCCGCCTCGCTGGAAATCCCGCCTGATTGCGGCAAATGGCCGTTATCCCCCTGAAAAACGTCGCTCCTGAGAAAACTGTGTCGACTGAGCGTACGCAGGCGGGGGCTTTGCGCTGTTAAGATGCCTTATACGAAGAAAAAGACTACACGAAGCATCTTTTTGTCCTACAGGGGGTGGTATGGATCTTCAGGTTATTTCTCGCGAGGGAAAGCCCGAGTATGCGGTGTTGCCGTGGGCGCAGTATCAGGCGCTGTTGAAGGCCGCCGGGATATCCGACTCACCGCAGGCGCCGTCGGCTGCTCAGCCTGGCGGTCCGGCCGCTTCCGATGACTTTCCTTCGTTCGATCAGGTGGGTGTGCTGCGCCGGACCAAAGGTCTGGAACTGGCCCGACTGGCCCGGGCGGTGGGCATTAGTCCGTCCTACCTGGAGTTGATTGAAAATGGCAGCCGCGAGCCTGACGCCGCTATCCGACGAAGCCTGGCGTGGGAGCTGGGGGTGTCGGGTTGGCGGGGTGAATCATGAGCGTGCGCATCAGCCGTCAGCACTGGGAGGGGCTTATCGCTGAGCTTGACCTGGCGCGCCGGCAACGGCATCTGGTGACCTACCGTGCACTGTTGGAGCGGCTGCAGCTGCCCAGCCCTGCGATGCAGACGCTGACGGCCGCGCTCGAACATCTGGCGGCGCTGGACGCCCGCGCCGAACAACCGCTGCGCAGCTCGCTGGTGATCAGCCAGGGCGCCAGCCGACTGCCCCGCACCGGCTTCTTCGAATGCGCTGAACGCTTGGGTCGCTTTTCAGGCCCTTCCGACGGCGTCGCAGCCGCCTCCTGGCACGCCGCTGAAGTCGTGCGCGTGTTCGAATTCGTCTATCCGGAGCCGGCAAAACCCGAGCCGTAAAAAGCGCGCCAACTGTCATTCGGGTGGAAAGTGAGCTGGGCTCACGCACGCTGATTTCCAGACGCTGCATCTGCGCAGCATTAACCAGCTTCCTCCCGGCTGAAGCCGGTCCTACAAGCGCCGGGAGTTTTTCGTAGGACCGGCTTCAGCCGGGAAGGCGTCGGGTGTCGCGGGTTCTCCCACACTGTCGGCGCGTATTTCGCCTTTGTCGTGACCAGGCGCTCATTCGGGCGGCTGCGATCAGCTTGCGGAAATCGCCTGGTTCAACGCTGCCATGACGTCGGCCTCAAGGGTGTCGATGACGTGGATACTGGCGCCGACGACGTCCTTGGCGTGGTGCTTGGCCTGTGATGCCAGTTCCGCCAGCTGGCTGGCGTCGAGGGTGCTGCAGACCTGCGCGTGCAGGTGCACGACCCCGATCGACAGCGACAGCAGCGCAAATTCCTGGCGCTGGCCCTGACGGTTGAGGGCGATGAAACAGCCCGCTTCCAGATGCTCGGCGCGATAGAAGCGCCGACACTGATTCTGGAAATCCTCGAGCAGCAGGTTCAGCCGTTTGCGCCAGTCTTCCGAGCTCAGCACCATCAGGAAATCATCGCCACCAATGTGCCCGACGAAGTCACGGCTCGGGTCGATACGGTCGTTCAGGCACTGCGCCAGGCACAGCAGAACTTCGTCCCCGCGCCCGTAACCGTAGAGGTCGTTGAAGGGTTTGAAGCTGTCGATATCCACGTAGCAGATCATCGACTCGCGGCCTTGTTGCAGCAGACGGGTCAGGCACTGCTGGATCGGGACGTTGCCGGGCAGCAGGGTCAGCGGATTGGCGTAGCGCGCCTGCTGAATCTTGAGTTCGGTGATCAGCTTGAGCACATCGATCACCCGACCCAATCCCAGATAGACGCCGTTGTGCATGATGATGAAGTCTTCTTCGATCCGCTGTCGGGCGCGGCTGGTGATCAGCCGACTGACCTGCTGCAGCGACTGACTCAGCTCCACGGCGAGAAAGTCATCGCTCATCAGCCGGCTGATGGGCTTGCGCGCATACAGCTCAGTGGCGAATGGCTGCAACAGCACGTCCGAGAGCGAATGACGATGCACGATGCCGATCGGTTGTTGCTGTTCGTCCAGCACGGCCAGCGAGTTCAGATTGGCCTGTTTACGGAAAGCTTCCAGCACCGTTGCGGTCGGGGTGGTCTGGATCACTGCGGGCAGTTCGTTGAGCAGCGCAGTGAGGTCGCTGCCTTCTTCAGCGAGCGTTGCCGCCGCAGGATCAATCTTTGGCAGCAGGGCGCGCGCGTCGCGGGGCGGCGTCTCCTGCGGGCGACACAGCAGATACCCTTGAACCAGCTCGACGCCCATGTCGATCAACACCGACAGCTCTTCCTGCAGCTCGATGCCCTCAGCGATCACCAGCGCCCTTGAGGCCTTCGCGATCTGGAGCATGGAGCCGACGAACTCACGCTTGACCGCGTCCTGATGAATGCCATCGATGAAGTGCCGGTCGATCTTCACGTAATCCGGTCGCAGCTCCGACCACAGACGAAGGCTGGAATAGCCGGCGCCCAGATCGTCCAGGGCGATGGAAAAGCCCATGTCGCGATAGTGATGAAGCGCGTTGTACAGCAGGCCGAAATCATCCGTGGGCGTCTGTTCGGTGAGTTCGATCACCACCTGATTCGGCGGAATGCCGTAGCGCTGCAGCAGCTGCAATGTCCGGCCGGGCGGGTGCGAGGCTTCAAGCAGCGACTCGGGCGAAATGTTCAGGAACAGCTTTCCCTCGAGTTTCTGCTGGCTGAAGCGCCGACATGCCGATTCACGACAAGCCAGTTCCAGTTCGCTCAGGCGGCCCGCCTGTCGCGCCACGGCGAACAGGCTGACAGGGGAGTGCAGCGCGCTGTTGGATGGGCCGCGGGTCAGGGCTTCGTAGCCCAGGATACGGCGATCCGATAGCGACACAATCGGTTGGAACAGGCTGTGCAAGTCGCTGTGAGTCAGAATTGAACTCAGTGCGCTCAGCTGTTCAGTTACGGTCATGGCAATCTCGGGGCAAGAAAAAGGGGCTTGGCACTGTGGCGCCAAGCCCCGCTATTTCACGACAGATTCATGACTATTTGATGACGATTTGCCATCATCTATCGTCTTTCATGAGCCCTGACGATTCACTTCTTTGCCACAGAACCGCTCAAGCCCAGGTAGTCGATGAGGATCCGTCCGGTTTCGGAGAGGTACGCGTCGTCTTCCGGTTTGGTCTTGTCGTCGTCCACCGGCAGCGCGTCTTCGTCTTCCTTCTTCAATTCCTTGAGCGGCTCTTCGCCCTTGGCCTTGCGACGGGTGTTTTCCATCACCAGCTGCTTGTTCTCGACATCGGCGTGCTCGCTGCGACGCTCGGCCTCGTTCAGGCTGACGGTCTTCTCGCTCATCAATTGCTTGGCCAGCGCCAGCTTCTGCTCGACGAACACGAATTCGGCGTCTTTGGCCGAACGCACGTCGTGGCGCGACTGCAGCTGTGCCAGGAACGGCTTGAACGGGTCCACTGCCGGCTTGATCGCAGGCTTGATGGTGTCGTAGGTCATCGCCTCAGGCAGCGCGCTTTCGCCGATTTCCTTGGTGTCGATGATCGACGGGTAAGCGATGTCAGGCAGCACGCCCTGGTGCTGGGTGCTCTGACCCGAGACCCGGTAGAACTTGGCAAGCGTCAGTTTCAGCTCGCCGTGGTTCAGCGGCTGAATGGTCTGCACGGTGCCTTTGCCGAAGGTCTGGCCACCGATGATCAATGCGCGGTGATAGTCCTGCATGGCGCCGGCGAAAATCTCCGAAGCCGAGGCGGACAGGCGATTGACCAACAGCGCCATCGGCCCTTTGTAGAACGCGCCGCTGTTTTCGTCTTCCAGCACGTCGACCTTGCCGTCGGCGTTGCGTACCAGCACGGTCGGGCCTTTGTCGATGAACAGGCTGGTCAGTTCGGTCGCTTCCTGCAACGAGCCGCCACCGTTATTGCGCAGGTCGATGACCACGCCGTCGACTTTCTCGGACTGCAATTCAGTCAGCAGCTTCTTCACGTCGCGCGTGGTGCTCTTGTACTCAGGATCGCCGGCACGATAGGCCTTGAAGTCGAGGTAGAAAGCGGGGATCTCGATCACGCCCAGTTTGTAGTCCTTGCCGTCCTGATTCAGGTGCAGCACGGACTTCTTGGCGGCCTGTTCTTCAAGCTTCACCGCCTCGCGGGTGATCGACACGATCTTGGTGGTCTGATCGTTCGGCGCGTTGCTGGCCGGGATGATTTCCAGGCGCACCACCGAGCCCTTCGGACCACGGATCAGCTTGACCACTTCGTCCAGGCGCCAGCCGATCACGTCGACCATTTCTTTGTCGCCCTGAGCCACGCCGATGATCTTGTCGGCGGTGGCCACTTGCTTGGTCTTGGCGGCAGGGCCGGCCGGCACCAGGCGCACGATCTTGACGTTGTCGTTGTCGCTTTGCAGGACCGCGCCGATGCCTTCCAGCGACAGACTCATGTTGATGTCGAAGTTTTCCGCACTGTCAGGTGACAGGTAGTTGGTGTGCGGATCGTAGGACATCGCGAAGGTGTTGAGGTACGCCTGGAAGATGTCCTCGCTGCGTGTCTGACCCAGCCGCGCGAGCTGGTTCTTGTAGCGCTTGGTCAGGGTTTCCTGAATCTTGGCCGGGTCTTTACCGGCGATCTTCAGGCGCAACACCTCGTCCTTGACGCGCTTGCGCCACAGGTCGTCGAGTTCGGCTTCGTTCTTGGGCCAAGGCGCGTCCTTGCGATCCACCAGCAAGGTTTCCTTGGTGTTCAGATCAATTTTATCGACGCCTTTGTCCAGCTGGGCCAGCGCGAAGTCCAGACGTGATTTGATTCGGTCCAGGTAGCGCTTGTAGATAGTGAATCCCGGATTCAGATCGCCGCTCTTGAGAAAGTCGTCGAACTGGAAGCGCCATTTATCGAACTCGGCGATGTCGCTGGCCAGAAAGTAACTGCGCGCAGGATCGAGGAGTTTGAGATAGCTCTGATAGATGATTTCCGAACGCTTGTCGTCCAGCGGCGGCTTGCTGTAGTGGTGGCGCTTGAGCAGCTCCACGACATTCAGGCTGGCGATGACTTCATCGCGATCAGGTTGAAGATTATCCCAGCTGTTGGCTGCGAAAGTGCTGGCCGACATGGGCAGTGCGGTCAGACCGAGGAGTAATGCAAGGGTGGTGCTGGGCAAAAATTGCTTCATGCTGATTCGACGCGGGGACAATTGATAACGCATAGTAGGCCGTCTTTGAGGTCGCCGGTTCCGCCCCGGACAGAGGGGAACCCGGTCGCATAATGCAAGAAAGCCCGAGTGCCAGGAGGCACATCGGACTCAGTCCAGACTCACTATGGAGGCACCGTGAAAGCATTGCAAGGCGTTGAAGGTCATGTGGAATGGGTTGAACAGCCATCACCGACGCTCGATGTAGGGCAAGTTCGCATCAGGGTCGCGGCGGCGGGGCTCAACCGAGCCGATTTGTTGCAACGTGCGGGGCTGTATCCGCCACCGCCCGGCGTCACGGAAATCCTTGGGATGGAGTGCTCCGGCGTCATCGCCGAAGTGGGTTCCGGTACCTCCTGGTCGGTCGGAGACCGCGTCTGTGCGCTGGTTGCGGGCGGGGCGATGGCCGAAGAAGTGGTCGTCGACGCACGGCATGTTTTACCGGTACCAGAGGGCGTGTCGCTGCATGAAGCGGCGGGCATTCCGGAAGTCTATGCGACGGCCTGGCTGAACCTGTTCCAGCTGGCGGGTCTGAAGCCCGGCGAAAAAGTGTTGTTGCATGCCGGAGCAAGTGGAGTTGGTTCAGCTGCCATTCAGCTGTGCAAGGCGTTCGGCAACCCTTGCTGGGTGAGTGTCGGTTCGGCGGACCGTCTGAAATATTGCGAAGACCTCGGCGCGCAGGGGGGCGTGGTTCGTACCGAGAGCCTGGATGGCCTGAGCGACTTCGCGCCGTTCAACGTCGTCCTCGACCCGGTCGGCGCCAACTATGCCACGCTGAATCTCAAGGTGCTGGGCACCGACGGGCGTCTGGTGCTGATCGGTCTGATGGGGGGCCGCAAGGCAGAACTGGATTTCGCCCAAGTGCTGGGCAAACGCATCCAGATTCTTGGCTCCACCCTGCGCAGCCGCGACGATCAGTTCAAGGCCGACCTGCTCGCCGATCTGGGCCAGCACGTCTGGCCGCTGTTCACCGAGGGCCGCCTCAAGCCGCAACTGGCTCGCAGTTTCCCGATCAGCGAGGCCGAAGAAGCCTACGCCGAGCTGGCCACCAATCAGGTCTCGGGCAAGGTGGTGCTGGTGATCGACGAAGCGCTGGTGTGATCACTATTACGCACTGGTCGCAGGGTTGATTGACACGCCGCCGGATCCGACCGGCGGTGACCGGAACTGTCATTTCTGACAGTAGCCAAGCCCGCTGTAATGGTTCTCAATGAAGACCTGTTGCGCTGTCAAAGCCGCTGTGCCGGCCGACAGCGTTTCCACGGACAGGGATGGGAACCACATGACCAAGGATCGGACAGCTACGTCCTCGTGGCGAAACGGTGACACCGCACATTTCAGTCTGATGGTGCCGCAGGTTCCGGCGATCATCGATCCCAATGATCCGCAGGGCCTGGTGCTCACTGGAACGCAGCTCGATGACCTTGTTGTTCTGATCCCGCTCTGGCCCAGCTACGCGGGGCGGGATGAGTGGGACACCGTGACGCTGTTCTGGAGCGGTGCTGCCTCCGGCGATCCCGTGGCGACCCAACGATTCGATGGGCCGGTGGATACGGCGCTGTTTCCATTCGCCATGGCGGTGGACAAGAATCTCCTGCAGCCTGACGGTGTGTATGAGGTCTGGTATGTGGTTACCGGTAGCAATAATACCAGCGTGTCTTCCGAGCGTCGCACCGTCACGATCGACACCCGTCCTCCCAGTTACGATCAGCAGTTGCTTGCGCTGTTGCTGCCTGCCGATCTGCCCGGTGGCGTCATCGATGAAGCGTATCTGACCAATCACAACGATGAGGTCGAACTGAGGCTGCCCAGTCCTGTGTACCTGGATGCTGAAGCCGGTGACACCGTCGATCTCTACTGGTCGCAGGACAACCCGCCCACCTCTGATGTTGTGGCCAGCAAGACAGTGACGCAGGCTGAAATAGGTGCCGGCGACATTCGTATCGTGCTACCTGGCAGCGTCATCCGTGCACCTGACCGGGACGGAGATTTCTACGCGACCTACAAGGTGCGCGACCGTGCCGGTAACGAAACCCAGACTTTTTCCCGCGAGACCGCCGCAACGGTAACGCTCAAGCCTTTGCCGGGGGGCGATCTGCCTGAGCCTCGGTTCCCGGATGCCACGCTCGACGGTTATATCCATTGTGCGCACGAGCCCTGGAACGGCATCCGGGTAAGGATCGAGTTCGTGCGTAATCTGTTTGAGTACCAGGACAAGATCACGCTGCACTGGCAGGGCTATCGCACGTTAAATGGCAATGACCCCATTGCCGGAACCGAGGGGACTTTTTCCCGCGAGATCAGTGCGCAGAACGTCATAGACGATTATCTGGACATCCTCGTGGAGCCTTTCATCCCGCACATTGAACCCATCATCGAGGGGTCAGCCGTGGCGAGTTATCGCCTGACGAAAGTGAGCGGCCAGTCGGGCGGTTCCTACGAGGGACTGGTGAAGATCAATCGGCAATTGCCGGGCGGTGAGATCTGCGGGCCCGTTGCGTCACTGCCACCACGCGTTACGTCTGCTGGGAGCGGATGCGAATTTTGTCGTAGGAGCTGTAGTTTTCTCGCGCGCCTGTTTCGAGCGTGGGGGCGTGGCAGTAGATAGATCCACAAGCAGGGAATCAGGACTCGCCGGGCTCGAGCGGCGAGCGTCAACTCAGGGAGAAATGGCATGAGCAGCAAATCATCGAAAAAGTTCGACCTTCTCAGGTTCGCATTGGCAGGCGCTATCAGCCGGGAGAAAAAACGCCTGACACTGAATGAAGGTGTTCTGGACTTGTTGTCAGCGCCGGTGCCACCGGACTGGTGGAATGGCGATGTGCAGTTCGCAGGGCTGGTTCCCAGAGAGGACCAGGAAAAAGACATGGAGATCCGAATTGACGGGTGGCCTGAATATGCCGAGTCGGGTGATAGCGACATCCTGCAGTTTCAGTGGAAGCCAGCCGCCTCCAGTGATTGGCAGGACGCGCAAGGGCCCATTACTGTTCCAGGGGCCAACCACCCAGGAGACTTTCCGATTGCCTTGAATCTGGCGAGCTCCAACTTTGCTGTCGAAGGCCGGTTCGAGCTGCGTTATTTCGTAGATCTGTGGAATTCGACGAGGACCTATTCTGAGGTCTCGACCTTTATCATCGACAAGACCCCGCCTAATGCCAATCAGTCACCCAATAAACTCACGTTTTCCGATGTCTCGATCGGTTCGGACGGTATCACCGGCGAATATCTGGCCGCCAATGACGGGGTGGAAATCATCATTGCGCCCTATGGCGACAAACAGACGGGTGATTCTCTGGAACTCTATGTGCATAACGAGAACACACTGCCGACGGACCCCGTGTTCACCAGCGAGCTGGGTCCCAGCGAGCCAGATAAAACCGTGAAGATGCAAGTGCCTGCAACAGCCTTCGATAACCTGAAGGACGGGACGATATTTCTGTACTACCGGCTGGTGGACAAGGTTGGTAACCGTGGCGCTACCTCGGATAATGCGCAAACAGGGCTTTTCATCAAGCCGCTACCTGTCGCGCCGCTGGACGCGCCGTTGGTGCCGCGCATTGACGACGACGGGGTTTTGAATCTGGATGACGTGCTGCTGGGGGACAACCTGGTCGAGATTCCCCTTTATGAGAATTGGCTGGAAGGGGACCAGCTCATCCTGACGTGGGGCACGTCACCAACCCCGGTGTTCCATGAGATGACCAGCGCGCAGGACCCCATCATCCTCAACGTCCCCTACACCACCATATTGGCGCCCGCCTATGGTGCAGGGCCTGGCGAGGTTGCCACGCCGATCAGTTATGACGTGAGGCGCGGCAATCGGACGTTCGGCTCGGATACCACGACCATCGCTGTCGACTTTTTCGTGCCCGGCCCGGTCAACCCTGATCGACCCAGACCGATCAATCCAAACCTGCCACGGGTCACGGTACGCGGGACCGGCCCGAACCCGGCCGATAACCTGCTGAACGCCGATGATGCAGACCTTCCAGTCGACGTGACGTTTGACCTGTACGACCCCATCGGAACCGGAGAGCGAATTATTCTCTATTGGCACTCGCTGGATCATCCCGTCGGGACTTTCAACCCTGTGACGGGCGCGCCAGGCAGTCCATATACATTGACGGTGCAGTGGGACGACATCAAGGACCTGCCCAGCAGTACCGAAGTGGCGGTTTTCTACACCGTGGGTCTTGCCGATGACAGCGGCAATGTCGAGTCGTGCGTTCCCACGCTGGTAGACGTGTCGGCGGCGCTGCCGATCATCCTGGCCGCGCCAGAGTTTCCGGATGCGGTCGAGTTGCCCAGCGGTGAACTTATCCTCAACTGCGACTCCTTCATTGGCGCCGACCAGCACGTGACGGTCAACGTGCCGGGCAACGCTCCACTGCTCAAGGGCGGGGAGACGCTGACATTCAGTTGGCAACCCTATAGCGACAGCGTGGGTACCGTGCCGGAAGGAGCCCCTATCGTGCATAATAAAACGATCACAGCGGACGAGGCGATCGAGGGATTCGTTGAGCTATTCGCGCCGTTCGACACGCATGTGTTTCCTGCGGGCCGAAACGGTTCGGTGAAGCTGACGTACACCTCGGATACTGTTCCCCCGATGGAGGGGTCGCTGTTGATTCGCTGTTCGTCGGTGAATGCGGGAGGGACGTGCCCGCCGAACTCTATCCGCTCGGCGGGAGGTAAATGCCCGCCGATCTTCGTCCGCTCGGCCCGTCCTGTATTGGGCAAAATTTGAGGTAGCAAGGCGCTATCAGGCCTGGGCAAGACTGCATAGTTGCGGTCTTGCCTTTTTTCGCGGTCGGATTTAAAGACGAGAGGTAATAATTAATTATCGTAGGATGCTACGCTCAAAACGTTAGGAAGAATCCTACATAGCTGCAAATTTGAAGAAGGTAGTCTTCGCGCCCTCATCCTACGGCGCTTCTAAGCAGTTCCGCGGGAATGGCGTTTATTCCATGGAGCTGACATGAACTCATCCCGTCCTTTGTTTTTCCGCTATTTCAAACCCTCGACTTTCATCTCGCTCGCGCTTTGCATCAGCGCCGCTGCCCAGGGTCGTGTCCTGCTGCCGGGCGAGTCCGTCACCGTCAGCTCAGGTGACACGCCAGAGAGCTGGAGCATGGCCACAGGGGCGACCCTGAACGTCAATGCAGGTGGCCAGATTCTGGATGTGGGAGGCAGCGGGGCCAGCACGCTCAATCTCAACGCCGGGAGTTCTGCGGGCCTGATCGTTCTGGATGCGGGCTCGGTGGCAAACATCATCGGCGCGACGATCGCGTCAACCAACACCGCCCCTGCCTTTACAGCGAACGGCACGCTGGCGACGTTGACCAACTCTTCGGTGACCGGCGCAGGCATCGGCATTTCCGGCGTCCAAGTGGCAGGCGGCCCCGGGAATACCTTCCTCATTAATGGGGGGAGCGTCACGGGCGTCACGGGTGGGATGCGGCTATCCGTTGGCAGCAGCCTGGATGCGACCGGTACAGCCATTCAGGGCACCGGCGCCAACAGTTTTGGGATTCAGGCATTCAATTCGAACATGACCCTGCGCAACAGCACGGTGAGCGGCGGGCTCAACGGCATCAGCTACCGGGGCAGCACCGGCGCCTCGGGAACGGTCGAACTCGTGGGCACTCATGTCGAAGGCGCGAGCGGCGCCGCCATCCAGATATCAGGGCAGGGCGCGGCCGTTACGGCGAATCTCAACCTGCTCAACGGCACCACGCTCACCGGCGGCAATGGCAACGCGCTGGAGGTGACCAACAACGCTACCGCCACCGTGACGGTGCAAGCCAGTGACTTGCAAGGCAATATCGATATTTCCGATGACAGCACCGCTGACCTGACTTTCGATCAGGGCAACCTGGCCGGCAATATTTCTGCCGATGGCAGCAGTACCGGCAGTTTGACGATGAATAACGGCTCGACGCTGATCGGCAATGTGTCAGGCGTGCATGACATCAGCCTCAGCGCCAGCAGGATGACGGGCGATATCACCAGCGACGGCACCGGTGTCGTCTTGCTGGAGAATGATTCGGTCTTCACCGGCAATCTGATCGATGTCGATCAGTTGACCGTGGGCGATCCTTCGATCTGGAACATGACCGCGTCGAACAGCATTAACACGTTGGTGATGGACACCGGCACGGTGAAGTTCGGTGCCGCCAGCGAGTTCTATCAACTGAACGTCGGCACGCTGTCGGGTACTGGCACCTTTGTCATGGATGTCGACTACGCCACGAACCAGCATGACACCCTTGTGGTGAGTGGTTCTGCGACGGGCAGCCATACCTTGCAGATCGCAGGATCCGGCGTCGACCCGGCTTCACCGCAGCCCTTGACCGTCGTGCAGACCGGGGGCGGCAATGCGACCTTTGCCCTGGCGGGCGATCGCGCGGTGGACGTGGGGACTTATTCCTACCAACTGGCGTCGACGAGCAACGGCGCGGGCGGGACCGACTGGTTTCTCGATCCGAGGACAGCGACGATCAGTCCTGGCACGCGCTCGGTGCTGGCGCTGTTCAACACCGCACCGACGGTGTGGTATGGCGAGCTGACCTCCCTGCGCAGCCGGATGGGTGAATTGCGATTCAATGGTGGAAAAGCCGGTGGCTGGGTGCGCTCTTATGGCAACAAATACAACGTCGATGAAGCATCCGGTGTGGGTTATCAGCAGACGCAGCATGGCCTGTCGCTGGGTGCCGATGCGCCGCTGCCGATGGGTGACGGTCAATGGCTGATCGGTGTGCTCGCCGGCCACAGCACTTCTGATCTGGACATCAGCCGTGGCACCTCAGGCACCGTGAAAAGCTATTACGTGGGCGCCTACACCACCTGGCTGGATCAGGCCAGCGGTTACTATTTCGACGGCGTGCTCAAGCTCAACCGCTTTCGCAACGATTCGAAAGTCAGCATGAGCGATGGCACACGTGCCAAGGGCGATTATGACAACGACGGCCTGGGCGGTTCGGTGGAGTTCGGACGCCACGTCAAACTGGACGACGGTTACTTCGTCGAGCCCTTCACTCAATGGGCTGCCGTGGTGATTCAGGGCAAAGATTATGGCCTGGACAACGGCATGCAAGCGCAAGGGGACCGTACCCGCTCGCTGCTGGGCAAAGTGGGCGTGACCGCAGGGCGCAACTTTGCGATGGCGGGCGGCAGTGTCGTGCAGCCGTATGTGCGGGTGGCGGGGGTGCACGAGTTCGCGAAGAACAACGAAGTTCAGGTCAACAACAACGTGTTCAACAACGACTTGTCCGGCTCGCGCGGTGAGTTGGGTGCCGGTGTTGCCGTGGCATTCTCGGACAGCCTGCAGTTACATGCTGACTTCGACTATTCGAATGGCGAGCACATTGAACAGCCATTCGGGGCGAATGTGGGGTTGCGGTATAGCTGGTGATTCTGACTATCGGGAGAGCTCCCTCAAGCTCTCCCGATTCACTCATATGGCCAGAACGCCGCAGTAGCTGCCAGGTAGCGTGACGGTTCCTCTTCCTTCCTCACCTGTGACCACGTTTTTGGTGTAGTTCTGTAAAAATCCGGCACCATCGGTTGACCAGTATGGAAAGTTCCCCATAGGAAATGTACTCCCGTATAGGCTGTAAATACTACGAAGCTGGCCCATATTCATCAGATGTAATCCGAGGGCTGCGGCCTGTCGGTTCGCATCTTTGTAATCACGCTTGCCAATTCCGTGCACCAACGTCACATTTGAAACCGTCACGGTATAAGAGCCTCGACGGCCCTGCTGGTCCTGCACCGTAATAGTAGCTGTACCGTTCGACACCGAGATGATGAAACCGGTGTTATCGACTAATACTTTTGACGTGTCACTCGACGAATAACTGTAGGGCGCCACCCCGCTGGAAGGGTTCCTGCGATACGTAGTCCCCGCTGGCCAATTTAGGGGAACGTGGCCTGGATAGTCTGCCAGCCCCCAAAATGCTCCATTCAGCGACACGGGCGATGTATCCAGCACGAAATCCGGTATCGGCGATACCACGTTGAAGCTGCGAGTCGGCGATGAAGGATTGTCGCCATATTTCCCGACAGCCTTGATGCTGTGGGAACCGATGGGCACTCCCACGGAGCGACTCCACGCGCCGTTACCGCCCGCTGTTTCCGTGCCTTTGGACACGTTATTGTCGAAGACCTCTACCTGCTCGTTGGCCACAGCCGTGCCCGACACCGTTACCGTCGTGTCGGTTATGTTACTTCCCTGACCAACCTCCCCTCGGGAGTCGCGTACGCTGAGCGTGGGCGCCGTGGCAGCTTGAACGTTTAATGCCCACGCTGAAGACACCGGACTATTCGCATAAAGCGCTCTGGCGGTCAGACTATGCGCGCCGACCGACAGGCCACTCACCGACCGCGACCAGTCGCCACTGCTGTTCACGCTGGCAGTGCCTTTGGACGCGCCGCCGTCGAACACCTCTACGGATTGACCGATCGAGGCCTTGCCCGAGGCGGTGACCGTATTGGCGTAGGTCGAGCCGCCATTGGTCACGGGGTTGCCCTGTGGATCCTCGACCCTGGTGATGGTCGGGGTGACGACGGCGGTGATGGTGAACTTGCGCTTCGGTGATTCCGGATGGCTTGCGTAGTCGGCCTTGGCCATCATGGCATGCACTGCCACGCTCAACCCCTTCAGCTCCAGCGTCCATTGTCCGCCCGCATCAGCCCTGGCTTTGCCTTTGGAATCTGCGCCGTCGAAAATTTCCACCTCCAGATTCGCGCTGGCACTGCCCGTCAGCACCACCGTGGTGTCCACGGTAAAGCCGTCGGGTGGGATTTCAACGGTGTTGGAGTCTTTGACGCTGTTGATTGTCGGCGTGACCGCCTGCGTCACAATAATCGTCCACTCCGTCGATTCAGGCTGCGTCCCATATAGCGCCTTGGCTTTGAATGCATGCGAGGCGACCGTCAAATCTGACAGCGTCATCGACCAGGCACCTGCACCGTTTGTACGCGCCGTGCCTTTGGAGTCTTTGCCTTCAAACAGTTCGATCTGCTGATCGGGGCTGCCTTGGCCAGACAACGTGATACTGGTTTCGACCGTGCTGCCGCCGTTGCTGATCGGGCCGTTGGAGCCGACCGCCTGAGTGATCGTCGGCGTCAGGTTGGCGACCACTTCAAACCGACGGGGCTGCGAGATCAGGCCGCTGCCATCCAGCGCGTGGGCCGTAAGGCTGTAGTTTTTGATCTTTAACCCCGACAGATCGATGTTCCATGCGCCGCTGCCATTTGCACGGGTGCTGGTCAGAGGCGTCTTGTCGTCGAGAATCTCGAGCTCAGCCTCAAGGGTCGACGTGCCGGTGAGGGCGACCGAGGTATCAAACGTGATTGCGCCTTCGTTGACCTCGCCCTTGCTGTCCTTGACGCTGATGATCTGCGGACTGACCCAGTCATGGTGCAACTTGAAGGTGTACGTTGTGACGGGAAACTGCACGGCCGTGCTTTCACTGGCCGTGCCATCGAAGGCAACGTTGCAGATCACTGTCAGGCGAGTGTCCTGGCCAAGCTTTTCCAATTCAGTGCGCGGCAGGGTGACCGACAGGCCGTCAGAGGCTTGAGCGCTGGTGAGTTCGGCTCCGTCCAGCAGCGTGATTGCATAGAGGCCGCCGCTGCTGCCTTCTCCTTCAAGCCGCAACCAGACTCGCTGGCCCGAAGCACTGAAGGGCCATTTGGCGACGGTGGTGGTGGCGTTGCCGGCGAACGTCGCCAGGTTTAGCGTCATCGTCTGGCTGTTTGCCTGCGTAATGACCGGGTGTGGCAGGTCCTTGTCTGGGTTGCCGAAGGGCAGTATGGGCAATCGCAATAGATCGGACGGCTTCTCAGCGGTGTAGCGTTTGACGCGATAGGACACGCTGACTTCCCGGCCAATATTCGCCCCGACCACCTGCGCAGGGATCGAGAAGTTGACCAGCCCGCTGTCACTCCCACTCGCTTCCTGATCGGCCGGAGAGCCAACTCCCGGACTGCCTAGCCAGATCTGCGTGATGTCGTCTTGTTCCTCCATGCTGGCGTAACTGACTTGAACCGTGACGCCGTTCAGAGCGTCCATTGGGTCGAGGGGCTTGTCCTTGCCCGCTTCGAGGACGACAGGCGCGGGGAGTTCGCCGATCAGCTTGCCGATCACCAGGTTCAGTGTTGCCGAGTACTCGAACAGGCCGGTGGCGCCGCGCTTGAGTGTGTACAGCACCCTCACTTCGTCATTGATGTTGGGCTCGATCAGTGATCGAGGAATGGTGAAGTCGACCGGTTTGCCTGCAATGATCACGGTGATGGGGATCCAGGCGCTGCCGCTGCCCGTCCCCGGTTGACCCAGCCAATACCAGGTCAGCGTATCGCCATTGACCGTGCCGGCGTAGTTGACCCGTAGCGTGACATTCCCGGGGTTCACCTCGGGATCAAGCACCCCGTCCGGTGCTTCAACGATGATCGGCGCCGGTAATTGACTCACGTATTGGCCGACCTTGACGAACAGGTGCTCCGACACCCGCACATCAAAGATCTGCCAGGCATCGTTGGAGACCCGATAATTGACGTCGACTGTGCCGTTTTCGAGCAAGGCGATGTGTTCACCCGCCACAGGGATATAAACGACGTCGCCTACCTCGTTGTCGGACACCATTTGTTGGGCTTCATAGAGATAGGGCGCGCCGTCAACGCGGGTGCCCATCCAGACCAGATCGATCAGATCACCGTTGGCCATGCGGTCGTAAACCGGGATCTCTACATGAGCGCGTTCTGCATGCGGGTCGAGCACATCGCCAATCAGTTCCAGAATCCGTGGTATCTGCAGGGGCGCCACTCCGGTAATTTTCACGTTTGCCCGTTTCGATGACTGCGGCGGGTCACCGTTGGCTTTGGTCAGGACATAAGACGCCTGAGCAGTCCCGTTGATAAGCTGGCGCACGAGTGCATTGGGCACGCTGGTGTCATAGATTGCCGGAATGTTCGTAATGGTGACCGATTGGTTGTACGTCAGCGGGGCGCCTGCCTCCGTGGTGCCGAGCCATGTCATGGTCACGGTATCGTCGCGCTCGAACGGGTCTTCGGTGACAGGGATCTTGACCGTTACGGCCATGCTGCCCAGATTGCCCAAGTCGATCTCGCCATTGATTGCCTCCTGAATGATCGGAGCCGACAGCTTCCAGGCGCCGGCATCTACTGGCACGAAGGTCTGCAGTGACCATTGCTCGGAGAAATTCCAGACCTCGTCGTACACCTGATAGTGCACAAGCAGATTCGTGGAGTCGCCTGCCGCGAGTATCGCCTCCTGGTTAACGTCAATGACGATGGGGGCAGTGCCCGCAGCCTGCTCTTCGGTGATTACCCCGAAGAGCGGCACCACGCCCCACCGCAGCTCGACCGTGTCGCGAGCGGCCCGGCCCGGGTACGCAGCAATGGTCACCGGGATGCCATTCTTGGCCCACTGGGCATCAACGCCGTTATCAATAACGTCCTGCGGCAGTTGCGGCGCCGCGAGTTCCGAGTGGCCGGGCAGATGTGGATCACTGTCCAAGCCGGCCGGGCGGTCGAGTTTGACCCGCAGGCGCAATGGCACGGATTCATCGGGCACGGTCGACCCGGTACGGATCAGGCTGTAGAGCACTTTTTCAGCCCAGTCGGGCTTGATCGGATCAGTTGGCAGATAAAAATACATGCGTTTGTCGATGTCGGCGTCGATAACGTCGCGCCCGCCCACGGGCACGCCGTCCCAATGGATGTCGACACGGTCGCCCACCTGCATGTCCTGCCAGGGGTCGACGGCGGCGAGCACACCGTTTGGGTTGTCTTCGACGATGCTGATGTTGACCCCGCCGTCACCGTCTTTAACGGGTGTGACCAGACCGCTGATCATCACCGGGCGCAGCGCGAGTGTTGAGTGGTCGTGGCCCAGTGGGGGGAAAAGGGTGCGTGAATAGCGTTTCATGGTGAACGTCCTTGTTGAGCGGGCACGGAGGCGTCAATGGTTAGCGGTGCGGGAGCTCTCATAGCGTTGGCCCCGACGTGATGAAGGCGCGCCGGGTGCCAGTTGGTCTGCGGGGTCATAGGTAAAAATCGTGCCATCCAGCGCTGCCAGATTCATCGCGACGACTGGCAGGAACCGTTGAGTCTGCTGGAAATAGTCGTTCTGAATGAATTGCTCGTGGGGCAGGCCGCCGCTGCCTGACTGGTAGAACAGTGCTTCGAGTGGCAGTTGGTCAGGAATGCTCTGCGGCCAGGCCGCAAGTATGAGTTCGTTCCAGTCTGAGCGATTGGGGAATTCACGCCGTACCTCCAGGCTCAACTGAAATTGTGCTGCGCGGGATCCTTCAAATGCACACCCCCTGCCGGGGTTAGCCGCGTATCGCGCCATCCATGCAGCTACGCTGTCGATCCCCAGTGCTTCGCATGCGCCGAGAAACGTGCAGGGGTCGGGGCTGCCACTTGTACCCGCGTCATACGGGTAGGCGCATCGGACGGTGGCCGAATGGACAACTGGTGCCGCCGATTCCTTAAAAATAAAGCCAAACGGGCGGCTATACACGAGCTGATTGATGACGAGGCCTTGACGAGCATAGGAAAAAGAAACGCCGTTATTTCTGATCGAGCCCGGGCTGGGATCCCAGGCATGGAAGGCGCTCGTCGCTTCGGTGGAGCGGAACAACACTCCATTGCAGTAATACGCTGGCTGTCCACCTGGGCATTCAGCACGCGTGTCGGCATAACGGGCGTTCAGCCTCGCGGCAACCTGGTAACCCACGTAAAGCTGGTCCTGAAGGTTGAACCCGAACACCTTGCCGGACGTGTCGTTCAGGTTCAGGCGCACCACCGATAGCCATTGTCCGGTAGCAGTGAAAAAATCACGTTGGTCTGCTTGAGCTGCCGCCAGTGCTCCGGTCTGGCTCGTGTCGTAGAACAACGCTTGCACCGGCACGTTCGATGGACTCGAGGCGTCCCAGTTTTTAACCTGGACCTGATTGGCGCTGGACGACCATTCGCTGCCCAGGCCTTCATGTGCGGTAAGGCTGATAGCGAACTGGATCGGGTCAAGCGCGTCCAGTGAACACTGCTCCTCCACCTGATTGCCGGTCTGTTGAAAGTGAGCCAGCCAAGACTGAGTGTCGATGACTCCCAGCCCGACACAGGAACCGGTCTTGGTCGAAGATTGCCGAGCGCCGGCGGGCAGGGCACAGCCGAAGTCGGCATGACTGCTTAGCTGCGCGGCGAAAGGGTAGGCACAAAGCACCTCTAGCGACTTGCCGTCGCCCACTGCGGTGAAAAGATCAGTGAATACGGCGCCATTGGCGGTGGGGGTATCGCGGATGCTCAGATCGCGACGCAGGTAAATCAGGCCCTCGGCCCCAAGCGCCGTGGCTGCGCTGTCATGCTCCCAGAACAACTGCCTGGGCGCTTGCGACTGAAGCTGCGTTCTAACCAACACGCCGCTGCAGTACCAGGCGGGTTTGTTGGCTGCGCAGGTCTGGGTGGTGGTCTGGTAGCGGTTATTGAGCAGTTGAGCGGTTTCCGGGCCGGTGATGGCCTGAGCGTTGAGACAGATCAATAACAGCGTCGCGGCACAGCTGGATATCAAGGTCTTCATGACGTTTTCGCCTCCTGGCGGATGTAGCTGAGGGCTGCGCGGACCGTTGCGATCCGCGCGAGGTGCTGAGCAGCTATCAATTGCTTAGCTGCCAGCTTCTTAACGCGGCGAGCTGTGCTGCATCCGACGCCACGCCAACGGCCTGATGACGCAGTGAGCCCTCGGCGCTGCTGGCGTTCTCATTCACATCCGGGCCGCTGAGGTTGTAAGTGCTGTACGTGCCAGCACCGACGCTGTCGGCAGTCCAGAACGGGTAGTCGAGCCAGCCCAGGTACGTGGTTACCGGCATGTCGTCGGCGTACTGCGTCCACAACGCTTTGCACTGCGCCAGCGTGATGGGACTGAGTCCCGCCGCATCACAGACCGCTTGCATGCCCGCCCAATCGGCGTTGCCGGTCAGGAAGTGGACCACTGCGATGCCGCTGATGGTCAGCGAGAACTGACGGGTCGCACCGGTGCTGTCGGTTGAGGTGATGTCGCAAGTGCCATTGGCTCTGGCTGTCACCTCACCCGCGCCATCTACGCTCGCGACTGTTTCGTCGCTGCTGCTGTAGGTGTAGGGCGCGACACCCCAACTCGCCGTCCGGGTCATGTGGACAAAATCCGGGAGCACCGAGGGCGGTTTCGGTTGCGCCACAATGTAGCTTCTGGCTGACAGATCCAGCGTTGCACTGGCCTCGAATCCGCCACTGATGGTCAGGACCAGGTTTTCCGATGGCTGCTCCTCCTGTTCTCCTGCCGGGACGACGCCATACCAAACGGCGACGGATGTCTCGGCGTATGGCATGAATTCAGATGCGGCAATCTTGAAGTCAAAGCCTGTCCCCGGACCGTTTCGATTGACCATGATGTAGTCGATCAACTTGCTGCCGACATAGAGGTTGACCCGGTCCAGGTACTTCAACGCTCCCGGTGGAACATGGGCAACGATGGGTCTATCCGGATCGGTGCCAGGGTCAAGGAAGCCGTTCTGCGCTTCCTCGACCATGGGTTGGCTCCACTCAACTATTGTTCGGCTCGCTGCTTTTTTTTTTCGAGCCTGCTTCTGGCATTCAACGCCATCCCTCTGGCTGCTGGAGTCGCTAGATACGAGACTTTTCCAAGCAGCAGATTTTGCACCGCGCTGCTGTCGCCACCCCCCACGGCGTTACCCCAGGTCACGACCCTGCCGTCGGAAGTGAGTGCCACAAAACTCTGGCTATTGGCATAGACCGCTTGCACTTTGGTCAGCTCTGCAACGACTGCTGTGGTGTCGCCCCCCACCGTCGCATCGCCCCAGGCGACAACGGTGCCGTTGCGACGCAGCGCGGCGAACGCTTTGGCATTGCCGACCACTTCCACGATGTCGTTGAGCGTCGCAATGTCCTGAGGAACGGTGCCGCCGTGAGTGGCTGGCCCCCACGCAACTACATGGCCATTGCCTCGACGGGCGGCGAACGCCTGCCAGGTGGCGCTGACCTCGATGATGTCTGTCAGCGATCCGATGTCTTCGGGCACAGTACCGCCGTAAGCTGCGTCGCCCCAGGTCATAACCTGTCCGGTGGTTCTGATCAGGGAGAAGGCCCTTGCCGTGCTGCTTCCAAGCTCTGCAATGTCCGTCAGCGCGGCAATATTCGTTGGTACAGTGCCGCCGTTGGCAGCAGTGCCCCACGCGACCACTCTGCCGTTGCCGCGCATGGCAGCGAAGGCGGTGAAATTGCCGGACACCTCAACGATATCGGTGAGCCCGGCAATGTCGTCCGGCACAACGCCTCCGGCAGCAGCGGCCCCCCAGGCGACCACTTGGCCGGTGCGTCTTATGGCAGCGAACGCGGTCCCTGCTCCTGCCACCAGCGAGATATCGGTGAGCGCGGCAATGTCTACAGGGACGGTCCCTCCTGAGGCGGCAGTGCCCCAGGCAACGACGCTGCCAGTTGTTTTTATTCCGGCAAATGCCACGCTGTTGCTTGAAACTGCGACGAAGTTGGCTGACGAAACACCGGGGGGCGGAACAGCAAGACTGCCGCCCTCCGCCGCATTGCCCCACACGACTACGTAACCGTTCGCCCTACGTGCTGCATATGCGCTGCGGGTACAGCTGACTTCGACGATGTCGTCCATGGTGATGATGGTGGAGGGAATCTGCGCTCCGAAGGCCGCGTTGCCCCAACCAATCACGTCGTGCGAGTCGCGATGAGCAACCAGCGCGGCATTGCCCGTGACAGTGGTGTCATTCCCGCTACCGATGACATTGGCCGGGCTCAAGGCCAGGGTGTCGTCGCTGGTCTGCACGCGCAGCACCAGATCAGGGCGTGTGTCACGCCAGGTTTTCGCTTGATTCCAGGACGCTCCGTCGCCTTCGTACTGCCATTGGGCGGAGATCGCGTTGCCGGTCGTGGCATCGAATGCGCTGATGCGCCGCGGTACCGCGGATGAGCGGTAATGGCTGCGGTTGAACCGAGCTCCCATGACGTTGAGCTTGCCTGCGCCCAAGCCGGATTTGACGTCGTAGACCGCGGCCGGCGAGGGCCCTTCTACGGTGAGATCGCTGCGTTTGACGGTATAACTCAGGGTCACGCTTTTTCCGTCGTTGGCTATGACGGTGGCATAAGCGATGTCGAACACCATCGCCCCCGCGACGCTCGCGGTTTGTGTTGGCGACACGCTGCCCGCTCCCGACTGGCCGGCCCATGTGAGGGTCACTTCATCTCCGACAACAAGTCGCGCGCCGGCATCGATTCGCACATGCGCGCCATTGAGCACGGAGCCTGGGTCTAGCGTCGAGCCCACCGCTTCCACAATAAACGGGGCGGGCAATCGCACGGCAGGTGAATCCTGCACAGCAAACCTCAGCGGCAGTGACGGGGCGACGCTGCCTTGCAGTGGCGTGACTACGTAGCTGACCGTGACCTCGCCACCCAGACTCTTGCGCACCTCGTCCAGCGCGACATTGAAGCTCACTTCTTCCCCTGCCGCGTTGCCGGTAATGTTCTCGCTGGCCGTGTAGGCGGGAGTCCCCAGGTCGTCCTGCCAGGTCATCGTGACGCTGTCGCCGGATGTCATGCCTTTCCAAGGCGCAATGAGGACCTTTGCGCCGCTTGCAACTTCGGTCAGTTCGAGGATGCCGTTCTCACTGCCGGGCACCGAAGGTGCGACCGGTTGCGACGGTTGAGCTGCACCGACGGTGAAAGGGTTGATATCCGACTTGCTTGTCCTGCCACTAACGCGCTGCACTTGATAAGAAGCCTCAACGGTGCCGCCGTCGTTGGTGGAAATATCCTCCGGGTATATGTTAAAGATCACCGGTTTGTTGACCGTGATCGTGTTGATCCTGATGGAGTTTTCGACTTCGCCGCCCAGGCTGCCTTGCCACAGCATGAAGACCTCATCGCCCGCCGCCATTTCGGCGTAAACGGGCACGGTCAGGGTTGTTCCGTCCAGTGCCGGATCCAGTGCGCCGTTCACTACGCCTGCGACCACGGGAGCTGGCAATTCGGCGCGTCGCGCGCCTACGTCCAGCGTTGCTGATCGGGCAGACTCGCGTGTGACAATCGTGCCGTTGTCGTCCCTGGCCAGAATGAAATACAGCTGGAGGGTGCCGCCCTCAATTTGTTTCAAGTGCGTACCGAGTACCGTGAAGTCGATCGGGGTCTTGTTCTCGGCTTCCCGACTATTAATGGTGTGCGGATCAAAATCCGGGTCGGTAACGCCGAGGTCGGGCCGCGTCCCAATCCATTTCAGGGTGATCACATTGCCTGCCGCCATGCTGTCATCCCACGGAATTCGCACCGTGGTCTGCGGCAGCTCCGGATCGAGCGCACCTTGCTGTGCATCCAGTGCGACCGGGGCAGCCATGCGTTCGGTTTCACCGATGACGTTGACAAATGCACGCTTAGAGGAGGCTTTCAACGATCCCCCTGCGTCCTTCAAATCGTAGGCGAATACGGCCTGGGTTTTCGCTAGTCTCCGGATCTGCGAGTTGGGGACCGGTATCTCGAAGACATGCCCTATACGGTCGATTGTTACTGGACCCGCTGCGTACTGAACGGAATCGCCGTCTTCTGTGGTCCCGGTCAACGTCACGAATATCTGGTCGCCTACCACGAAGTCGGCCTTGAGCGGGACAAGACTCGCAAGCGCCTGTTTACCCATGGAGGCTGCCAGCTGTGCAGTCACTCGGGTGCCCAGCAAAGCTGAGAGTTGAGCCAGAAACTGCAATCGGCTCATCACTACCACCTGGATTGTCACCGGATTGTTGCCCAGATCGTCCAGGTCCAGCACATTGTCGGTGGCCTCATCGACAATGGGAGGGTCCAGACGCGAGCTGCCGGTGTCCACAACGATGCGCGTCTCCGCAGCCCAGTCCTCGGAGCGGTTTTCGACGACGTCATACACTTCGTAGGTCACCGCCAGCCCGTTCGCACCGGAGTCCCCAGCCTCCAGAATGACGGCTTTTTCCACTGTAATGTCGATGGCGCTGTCAACTTCATCGACTGTCACCGTATGTTCCACGAAGCGGCCACCCCAGGAGAGCATGACCCTGTCCCCTTGCTGCATGTCCGGGTACGGTTCGATCGTGACCGGGACACCCGCCTCGGCGGTGTCGGCATCCACTCCGTTGTTGATGACGTCCTGTGGCAAGGTCAGTTTCAACGCCGAATGGCCTGGGGTGTCACCGTCCTGATCCTGGCCACCGGGGCGAGTGAGCTTGACCCATATCCGGGTTTCACTGGACGTTTCCGCAGCCTGACCGAAACGCTTAACAACGTATTTTACGGTGTGCGGGCCGGGCTGAAGGCGAGTGGCCCTGATAAAGGCCGTCACCCGTTGATTGACCTCCGCGGCTTCGATGACTTCGGTCGAAACGACTGCGCCATCCAGCCACACCTCCACGCTGTCGCCCTCGGACATTTGCGACCAGAACGGCAGGTAAAGCTGCAGGCCCTGCTCAGGAAAGTTATCCATCGCAGCGCCGTGGTTGATCCCCAGCAGCGTTTCCCCAGCGGCTGCTGGCGGAATCGGAAGCGCACCGGTGCTGCCGGGGATTTCCAGATCGATAAGGGCGTTGGGATGGGCGGTGTTCAGATGGGGATCGAGCGGCGATGCGGCCATGGCGGGTTGACTCCTGTCGATGAATGCCTGGAGTCATTAGGCGCCGCATTGGGGAGTCTGGCTACTGTCAGAAATGACAGGTTTTGCTGCCGTCCGTCGGTTCGCATGAGGCCACCAAGGGTGGCCGGTGAGGGCTACTTCCAGCGGCGAATCGGCCAACCGGCCTGTTGCGCGTATTTGAGCAAGGTTGGGTCCGGATTGACCACGTGGGGGAAATCCACCTTTAGCAGCAGCGGCAAATCGTTACGCGAGTCCGAGTAAAAACTGGCGCCTTCGAGGTTCTCGCCCTCCTGATCCAGCCATTCCATCAGCCGTGTGATCTTGCCTTCGCGGTAGGTCAGCACGCCGGTGGTCTTGCCGCTGTAGACGCCGTGGGCGATGTCCAGATCGATCGCCAGCACCTCGTCGACGCCGATCCGTTCGGCGATGGGCTTGACCAGATGCACGCCCGAGGCCGAGATGATCAGGATACGGTCACCCGCGGCGCGATGTTCGGCGATGGCCTTGGTGGCGTCGCTGAAGATGATCGGCTCGATGTAGTCCTCGACCCACGGCCCGACGAGAAAATCCACTTCCTCGGGCGTACGGCCGATCATCGGCTCCAGGCTGAAGGCCATGTAATCTTCCATCGCCAGCTCGCCCTTACTGTAAGCCTCCATCAATTCGTGGTCTTTTTTGATGAACGATTCGGGATCGACCCAGCCCAGACGCCCCATCTGCTCGCTCCAAAGGCTGGCGCAGTCGCCGTGAATCAGCGTTTCATCCAGATCGAATATTGCTAAAGCCATTACCGCTGTCCTCTCAAATCATTTACATGCAATCAACTGTAGGCGCGTGGCTTGTCCCGCGAACTGCCGGGAACCGGCAGCAACCCAAGTGAATGCGGTGTGTCAGTCTGAATCCCTTCGCAGGTTTTACGGCGGGTTCCCCGCCGATCGCGGGACAAGCCACGCTCCTACAGGTCTCGTGGCGTCTAAGCCACTTCGCACAGCGCCGATGCTTCAATGTTCAGGGTGACGCGCTGGCCGTTCGGGTGCAAGTCGCTTGCCGATCGGTTGAGCACATCCACCACCAGTTCGACGCCGTGAGCTTGGACGCGATAGCGGATCACGTTGCCCAGCAGGCTGTGACTGAGGATCTCGCCTTCGAGCAGGCCGGTGAGGCTGAGCTGAATGGCTTCGGGTCGGATCGCCACCCGGCTGCCGATCGGTCGCTGCATCAGGCGGCTGGCGTCCTCGGCTTCCAGCAGGTTGTAGTTGCCGATGAAACCGGCGGCGAAAGCGTCCACCGGCGAGGTGTACAGCGTCTCGGCATCGCCGCTCTGCACGATGCGGCCCTGGTTCATCAGGAAGATGCGGTCCGACATGGTCAGCGCTTCTTCCTGATCGTGGGTCACGAAAATCGTCGTCAGGCCCAGCTCCTGCTGGATCGCTCGAATCTGTTCGCGCAGGTGTTTGCGGATCCGCGCATCCAGCGCCGAGAGCGGCTCGTCGAGCAGCAGCAGGCGAGGGCGCGTCACCAGCGAGCGTGCCAGTGCCACACGCTGACACTGGCCGCCCGACATCTGATGCGGGTAGCGCTTGGCGAAATCGGTCAGTTCCACCAGCTTCAACACTTCGGCCACGCGTTGCTTCGTTTCATCGCCGCTGACTTTCTGCATGCGCAGGCCGAAGGCGACGTTCTGCTCCACATTCATGTTGGGGAACAGCGCGTAACTCTGGAACACCATGCCGATGCCACGCTTCTGCGGTGAGACCGGGACGATGTTCTTGCCATCCAGAAAGATCTTGCCGCTGGTGACGGGCGTCAGGCCGGCGATGCAACGCAGCAGGGTGGATTTGCCGCAGCCGGACGGGCCGAGCAGGGTGACGAATTCGCCCTTGTTGATCACGCAATTGATGTCGCTGAAGACCGCTGTGCTGGCGTAGTTCTTTTGCAGGTTTTCGACACTGACGAAGCTCATATCAGTCTTTGTCCTTGTTCAGTCGGTTGGCCGCCCAGGTCAGCAGCAGTACGAAGAGGAAATAGGAGATCACCAGTGCACTGTTGAAGTGGCCGCTGCTGTTGCGCATGTTGTTGAGGTACACCTGCAACGTTTCGTAGCGCGTGCCGACCAGCAGGTTGGCGAAAACGAACTCGCCGAACAGGAATGAGAACGACAGCAACAGCGCGATCATCAGGCCCTTGCGCAGGTTGGGCAGCACCACCCGAAACGCCGCCTGGAACGTGCTGGCGCCGAGCAACTGAGCGGCGTCCATCAGGTCCACCAGGTTGATCGCCTGCAGGTTGTTGGTGATCGCCCGGTACATGAACGGCAGCGCCACAGTGAAATAGCAGCCGATCAGAATCCACGGCGTACCGACCATCGCCAGCGGGCCGGAACCATAGAGTTGCAGCAGGCCCACCGACGACACCACGGGCGGCACGGCAAATGGCAGCAGGATGAGGATGTTCATCAGTGCATCGAGCTTCGGGAAGTGGTAATGCACCACGAACAGCAGCGGCAGGATCAGCACCACGGAGAGGATCAGCGCGCCCACGCAGACCAGCAGCGACTGGCCAAAGGCGATGAGAAACCGTGGGTCGCTCCACAGCGCCACGTACCATTTGTAGGTGAATCCGCTGGGCAGGATCGATGCCGACCAACTGGTGGCAATCGAGTACACGAAGGTGCCGAGCAGCGGCGCCAATAGAATCAGAAACAGGATGTACACCACCGTGCGGTGGTAGAGCCCGACCGGGCCGCGTTCAGCGCGAGACATGGTAGCTCCTCTTCAACAGCCACTGATGGACGATGGTCACCAGCGTCATCATCCCCACCAGAATCATGGCCAGCGCACTGGCCAGGTTCGGGTCCAGTGAAATGTCGCCCGCCACCATCGCGGCGATGCGGATGGGCAGCACGTTGAAGTTGCCGGTGGTCAGCGCATACACCGTCGCATAGGCGCCCAGTGCATTGGCCAGCAGGATCACGAACGTGCCGAGCAAGGCCGGCGTCAGCACCGGGATGCCGATGTGTCGCCAGAAATCCCAGCCGCTCGCACCCAGCAGCGAGGCCGACTCGCGCCAGTCTTCACGCAGCGCGTCGAACGCCGGATAAAGCAGCAGGACGCCGAGGGGAATCTGGAAGTAGGTGTAGAGGATGATCAGGCCGGTCTTCGAATACAGGTTGAAGTCGTCGATGATGCCGGCCTGCTTCAGGATAAGCGTCAGCGCGCCGTTGAAGCCCAGCAGGATGATGAACGCGAACGCCAGCGGTACGCCGGAAAAGTTGCTGGTCATGTTAGCAAAAGCGCTGACGAAATCCCGCAGCCGCCCTGGCACTTTGCGCAGCGAATAACTGCCGAGGATGGCGATGAAGATGCCGATCAGACTCGACCAGAAGCTGATCTCCAGGCTGTACTGCATGGCCTGACGATAAAACCGCGAGTTGAACGCCTTGATGAAGTTGTCCAGGCCCCAGCCGCTTTCCGAATACAGGCTGTTGATCGCCACCCACGCCAGTGGCGCGAGCTGAAACGCAATGAAGAACAGGGCGAACGGCACCAGGCACAACAGGCCCAGCCATTTGCCGCGACTTTGTGAATTCACTTGAGCACCTCGGTGCAGACAGGTTTGTCGTGGGGCACGCCGAGCAGTTCGCAGACGGTTCCGCAGATCTGGGTCTGTTTCGGTTGCGCATCGGGGTCGAGGCTGAAGGCATCGCCGATGACGAACAGCGGCACTTCGCGTTCCTCGGGAAGCAGGCCGTTGTGTGAGCGGTCGTTGTTCATGCCGTGGTCGGCGGTCACCAGCACCTGATACCCCGCGTCCAGCCAGCGCTGCAGGTACTCGGCCAGGATGATGTCGGCCGAACGCGCGCTATTGCGGTATTGCGGAGTGTCGAGGCCGTGCTTGTGGCCGGCGTCGTCGATGTTCATCGGGTGGATGAACAGAAAGTTCGGCTGATGCGCGGTACGCAGGTGTTCGGCATCGTCGAACACGTGGGAATCGGGGTAGTGGTCGACGTAGTAGAAGTGGCCGTGCTGGATCGGCAGATCGGCGTCGTCGGTGTGACGATCGCGCCCGGCAATGAACGGGCTGCGGTTGTACAGCTCGCTGACCCAGTGATAGGCCGCAGCGGCGGTTTCCAGTCCGCCGGCGGCGGCGTAATGGAAGATGCTGCGCTGGCTGGAGAGACGGGAAACATGGTTGTGCACGATGCCACTGTCGATGGGCGCAACGCCTGTCAGGATGCATTCGTACAGCGGTCGTGAAAGCGCCGGCAATTCGCATTCAAGCTTGTACAGCGCGGCCCGGCCTGCATTCCGATACGCCAGCAGATGCCCCATCGCATGTTGCGCCACGCTGTAACTCAGGCCGTCGAGCAGGATCAGAATGACGTTGTGTTTCATGGCAACTCCGGGAGGGGGAGAGGGCCCCTATGCTGTAGGAGTGAGCTTGCTCGCGATAGCGGAATGCCTGTAACCGATAGGTGTTGACTGACACACCGCTATCGCGAGCAAGCTCACTCCTACAAGGGACTTGCGTTAGCCGTGGAGCGTTATTGCATCTCGACGATGACCTGTTCGTTCCACTGCTGAGGCAGGGCTTTGGAGGTTTTTTCCCAGGCGGCCGGATCTTTGATCGGCTTGGGATCGGCGGCGACATATTGCTCGGAAGGAATCAGGTTCTTCGCAATGTCGGCGGGCAGTTTGAGATCCGTTTCTGCACGAATCGGACGCGCATTGCCTTTCGCCAGATTGATCTGCCCCTCATCGCTGAAGATGTATTCGCGGGTCAGTTTGGCTGCGTTTGGATGTTTTGCGTATTTGTTGATGATGGTGGTGTAGCCGGATTTCACCGAACCGTCCGAAGGAATCAACACGACGTAATCGTCAGGATTGGCCATCTTGGCCTTGTAGCTCAGGCCGTTGAAGTCCCAGACGATGCCAACTTCCACTTCACCTTTTTCCATGGTCTGAATGGTCGGGTTGTTGATGCCCAGACGCTTCTGTTTGGCCAGTTCAGTGAACAATTGCAGGCCTGGTGCGATGTTGGTTTCGTCGCCTTTCATGGCAATCGCCGCTGCAAGCACGCCGTTGGCCGCCTGGGCCGCGGTGCTCACATCACCGATGGTGACTTTGTATTTGCCGTCTTTCAGGTCGGCCCACTTGGTCGGAACCTCGGAGCCGTGCAGCAGCTTCTTGTTGACGATGAACGCGATGGTGCCGGTGTAGGCCAGTGCCCAGTGACCGTCCTTGTCCTTGGCCCAGTCCGGTATCTGATCCCACGTCGTCGGCTTGTAAGGTTGAGTCACGCCCTTGGTCGTTGCGATAGGGCCGAACGCGGCACCCACGTCACCGATGTCGGCGCTGGCGTTGTCTTTTTCCGCATCGAACTTGGCCACTTCCTGAGCCGAGCTCATGTCCGTGTCCATGTGCACCAGACCGTATTTGGCGGTGAGGTCAGTCCAGGTGCCTTTCCAGTTTGCCCAGTCATCGGGCATGCCCACGCTGTTGACGGCGCCTTCGGCCTTGGCCGCGGCTTCGAGCGTCTTGAGGTCGGAATCCGCGGCCATGGCCGATGTGCTCAGCGCGATGGCCGAACCCAGGAGTGATGCCAGCAAAAGGTGTTTCATTCGAAGCTCCTTTGGTACTTCTCGACAGTTACTAAGGACGAAGTCGTTGAAGTGCGCGTTGCGATGGGGTTGGTCTAGGTCAGCAATACCTGAGCCAAGTTAGGCCAGTTACATGACGTTTTCATGTATGGACCGACTTTTGCTGGGTGAAGCGCAGGCATCAGGCATCGCTGTCGAACAAGCGTAGACCATGCCCAAGTGGCTGATATAAAAAGGCTAATTTCTTATTTATGCCTGATTTATCAATCAGATCGCGCTGGATTGTCACGCAACAGTCATCTACGCTGCCTACGCTGTGGATCACTGAAGCGGGCCGTTCGGCAGTAGACCTTGCCCCGAAATAGCGCTGGTCTAGTCCAGATAGGTAACGAAATGCGCCAAGATGTGCCCCGAGCGGTGACGACCATTTGCAACGCGTTGCAAGAACAGATCGAACATGGCCTGTTATTGCCCGGCAGCAAGCTTCCGGCGGAGCGCAAGCTGAGCGAAGTGTTCGACACCACGCGTATCACCCTGCGCGAAGCGCTGGTGCAGCTCGAGGCGCAAGGGCTGATCTACCGTGAGGAGCGTCGCGGCTGGTTCATTTCGCCGCCGCGCCTGGCCTACGACCTGATGCGCCGCAGTCATTTCCATGCAATGGTTCAACAGCAGGGCCGAGTGCCTGCCACGCAAATGCTATCGGCGCGGCTGCAACCGGCATCGGCCGTCATCTGTGAGTTGCTGCAACTGCCTGCATTGTCCAGCGTGATCCAGATCTGCCGCGTGCGGCGCATCGATGAGCGATTGGTGCTGTACGTCGAGCACTACCTCAATCCCGAATACTTCCCGCAGATCCTCGACTTCGACCTGGATCAGTCGTTGACCGAGTTGTACGCGCGTCACTACGACATTCTGTACGGTCAGGTGCGGTTCGAGATCGTGCCCACGGCGTTGCCGGTCGAGGCCGCCGCTGCCCTGAAAGTATCGATCGGCAGCCCCGGACTGCGCATCGCCAGGGTCAACCACGACCAGCGCGGGCGACTGATCGATTGCGATCTGGAGTACTGGCGTCACGATGCAATCCACGTAAGCGCGGTAGTGGGAGAGATGTGAGCCGCCCCTGTCGAGCCTGGCGTTTCAGAGAGCACGGCCCACAGCGAATGATTGAATGTCGTGCAAATGTACACGCATGTACATCGTGAAGTCAGGGGCGTACAGTTCGTCCATTCACATTCGGGCAAAAGGCGACATCCGATGTCGGTATCAGGCAAGGAACGAGGCAAATCCCAGGATTCCGGTTGGCGGGGCTCGCCTGAGGGCTGGCTCGAGGCTGCTTACGACGCGTTGAAAGAATCGGGCATCGATGCGGTTCGCGTCATGCCACTGGCCAAGCGCCTGAACCTTTCACGCACCAGTTTTTACTGGTTTTTTCAGGATCGCGAACAACTGCTTGCCGCCTTGCTGGCGCGCTGGAAAGACAAAAATACCGGCGGCATGCTCAAGCAGTCCGAACGTTATGCAGAGAACATCACCGAAGCGATCCTCAACGTTTTCGAATGCTGGCTGAATCCTGAACTGTTCGATTCGCAGTTCGAGTTCGCGGTCCGCAGCTGGGCCTTGCAGTCCGAGGAAGTGGCTACGGAGATCGCCGCGGCGGATGACGCGCGGATCCACGGCTTGGCGGCGATGTTCCGACGCTTCGGCTACGACGCCGATGCCGCTGACACGCGTGCCCGAACGATTTATCTGACGCAGATCGGTTACATCTCGATGAAGACCACCGAAGACATCACCGAGCGTTTCCGACGCATCCCGCACTATGTTGCGATCTTTACCGGCAAGGCGCCGAAGAAGCGCGAGCTCGACCGCTTCTACGGCGCCTTTGGTTACGCCGAAAAAGAGCCGGGCGCATTCGTGCCGCTGGCTGAAACCTTCGAGGAGAGCGCCGGTGCGAGCTGAAACCCTCGGCATCATCGGCGGGACCGGCTGGCTCGGTGGCGCGCTGGCGCAGGCGCTGCTGGAGACGAACTTCGTCAGTGCCGCGCAGCTCTTTCTCTCGAACCGCTCCGGCAGCCATCCGCTTGCCGCCTCCGGCGCGCATCTTGTCGGCGACAATCAGGCGCTGGTGGACGCCAGCGATGTTGTGGTTCTTGCGGTGCGCCCTGAGCAGTTCAGCGCGCTGAAAATCGATGCGTCGGGCAAGCTGGTGATCTCCTTGATGGCCGGCGTGACCGCGCAGACCATCAGCGAGGCGACGGGGGCGAGGGCCGTTGTTCGAGCCATGGCCAATGCCGCAGTCGAAATCAGACAGTCCTTCACGCCCTGGCATTGCGCGCTGGAGTTGTCGGCGTCAGAGGTCGATTTCATTGAGCATGTGCTGGCGTGCGTCGGCACGACGAGCAGAGTGCCGACAGAGGATTGCATCGATTATCTCAGTGCCTTGTCTGGGACAGGACCGGCGTTTCCGGCGTTGTTGATGACCGCACTGACACACCAGGCGATGGCGGCGGGCATTCCTGAAGATGTCGCGCATCAGGCGGCGCGCGGTGTGGTGCTGTCGGCGAGTCAGTTGCTCGCCGAACATGACCCGCAGGCGATGATTGATTCGCTGGTCGCTTATAAAGGCGTGACGGCGGCGGCGTTGCAGAGCCTGCTGGATGCGGGCTTCGAGCGGCAGATCGGTGAGGCGGTGCAGGCCGGCGCAGAGGTCGCTCGCAGAGGGATGTGACCCCTTCGCCGCTTGCAAGGCTTCTAAAGATCCTTCACTAAACGCAATGCATCGTAAATCGCCGCATGGGTGTTGCGTGCAGCCACCGCATCGCCGATGCGAAACAATTGGAAGCGCCCCTCGGGGTTGGTCACCAGATGCTGGGCGTTGCCTGCGATCAGGTCATGCTGTTCGACCGCGCCGCCGTTGCTGGAGAGCGGACGCAGTTCGAAATACAACTCGTCCATCGGCAACGTGCCGTGGTTGATGACCACTTGATCGACGACGCGCTCCTTGTTGACCTTGCCGTAATCGCTGCCGAACACCGCCACCAGTTTGCCGTCGCGCCTGAGCACTGACTCCACGCGGTACGTCACGGTGAACACCACGTCCAGGTCCTGCAGGCTGCGCATGTAGGGCACCAGATTCATGGCCATCACTTCCGGCGTGAAGGCCCGGTCGGGCGTGACAATCTCCAGACGAGCGCCGCTTTGTGCGATCACTTCGGCTGCCTGCAGCGCGGCATGATCCCCGGCGTCGTCGAAGATCAGCACGTTCCTGCCTGGCTTCACGTCTCCGGAAATGATGTCCCAGGCCGATACCACCAGCTCGTTGCCCTGCCTGAGCACCTCGGTATCCGGCAGGCCGCCGGTGGCGACGATCACCACGTCCGGCTCCTGATCCAGCACTGTCTGCGCTTCGGCCCAGGTGTTGAAGTGAAACTTCACACCCATGCGTTCGCACTGCGCCATGCGCCAGTCGATGATGCTGATCATCTCGCGGCGTCGCTCGCTCAAAGACGTCAGCCGAACCTGACCGCCGGGCCGATCCGCCGCTTCCAGCACCGTCACGTCGTGCCCGCGCTCGGCCGCGACCCGTGCAGCTTCCAGCCCGCCAGGGCCTGCGCCGATCACCACGACCTTGCGCCGGGTCGCGGCTTTGGGAATATCGTGGGGCATGGTGGTCTCGCGACCGGTCGCCGGGTTGTGGATGCAGTAGGCCGCGCCACCCTGATAGATGCGATCCAGGCAATAGTTGGCGCCGACGCAGGGCCGAATCTCCTCTTCGCGCTTTTCGATGATCTTGCGCACGATGTGCGGATCGGTCATGTGCGCGCGGGTCATGCCGACCATGTCGACCTTGCCCGAGGCGATGGCATGACGCGCGGTCGCCACGTCGGGGATCTTCGCGGCATGGAAGGTCGGAAAACCGGTCGCTGCACGGATCTCGCCGGCAAAATCCAGGTGCGGCGAGTTGCGCATGCCCTGAATCGGAATCACGTCGGTCAGGCCGGCATCGGTGTCGATGTGGCCTTTGACGACGTTGAGAAAGTCCACCAGCCCGCTGTCCTTGAGCAGGTGCGAGATCGCGATGCCTTCCTGGGCGCCGAAGCCGCCTGGCAGGTCTTCGTCGCCGGTGTAACGCACGCCCAGCAGGAAGTCCTCGCCACAGCGCTGGCGGATCCCGCGCAGGACGTCGAAGGTGAAGCGCAGCCGATTCTCCAGCGGGCCGCCGTATTCCCCTTCGAGCTCGTTGGTCAGTGGCGACCAGAACTGATCCATCAAATGGCCGTAGGCCTGAAGTTCGAGACCGTCCATGCCGGCAGCTTTCATGCGTTCGGCGGCATCGACGTAATCCTTGATGATGCGCCCGATGTCCCATTCTTCGAGCTTCTTGGGGAACGCGCGGTGTGCAGCCTCCCGTCGATGCGAGGGCGAAACCACCGGCAGCCAGTCGGCTTTGTCCCAACGGGTGCGGCGGCCCAAATGGGTCAACTGAATCATCACTGCCGCGCCGTGTTCGTGGCACTCGTCGGTCAGGTCCTTCAGCCAGCCCACCACTTCATCCTTGTACGCCAGCACGTTGTTGAACACTGGCGGACTGTCTCGCGACACCGCGGCCGAACCGGCTGTCATGGTCAGCGCCACGCCGGCCTTCGCCCGCTCCACGTGATAGGCGCGGTAAAGATCCTTGGGCATGCCGTCCACGGGATAAGCGGGTTCGTGGGAGGTGGTGATGATGCGGTTTCTGAGCGTCAGGTGCTTGATCGTGTAGGGCTGCAACAGCGGATCGCTGGACATCGTGGTGCGCTCCTGGGAGGGAACATCAGGCTTGGTTTGACGCAAAATTAGGTGGAATGTACATAGGTGTCAAGCATGGCTGACGGCTGTGTACATTTCGCTTGCGTCCACACTCACCGTGTGGCTACTATCGGCCGAACAGCTGGCCGAGACTGGCGATTCGACACTTTCACTGCCGCACCCAGTAACACCCATACACGACAGGGGACATGCACGATGGATGCTTATTCGCCGTATAAGAAAAAACGTATTGGTTGGTAGGGATCGCTTTGACGACAGTGAGCGTGCTCAGCCACGCCGCCGATCAGCCGCCGGTTCGCATCGGTTGGGTGAACTGGTCGGACACGGAGATCGCCGTCAAGCTGGCCAACATCGTTCTGGAAGATCAGCTGAAACAGCCGGTCAAGCTGGTGATGGCCGACATTGGCATCCAGTTTCAAGCGATGGCCAACGGCAACATCGACCTGATTCCCATGGTCTGGCTGCCGGGTACGCACAAGGCTTTCTACGACAAGTACAAGGACAAGCTCGAAGATCTGGGCGTGCTGTATGAAGGCCGCATCGGCATGGCGGTGCCGGACATCGTGCCGGCCAGCGAGGTGTCGAGCCTTGCCGACCTGAACAAGCCGGGTATCGCGCAGCAATTCGACGGCAAGATCCTGACGTCGGAGGTGGGCAACGGGCAGTACAAGCTGACCGAGAAAGTCCTCAACGACAAGAAGATCGTCGGCTACAAAATGGTCGCGTCTTCGGAAAGCGGCATGCTCAGCGAGCTGGACCGCAACCTCAAACGCGGGAAATGGTCACTGGTCAACGCCTGGAGTCCGCACTGGATGTTCGCCAAATACCCGCTGCGCTATCTGAATGACCCGGAACATTTGTTCGGCGGCACCGAGCAGATCCACGTCGTCGCCCGCAAGGGATTCAGTGAGCAATACCCGAACGTGGCCCGGTTCTTCTCCCATTACTCCATCCCGCAGGCTGACCTGCAGACAATGATGTCTGCGGCGCGGGAGCCAGGTAACTCGCCGGAAAAAGTCGTCGCAGCTTATTACGCGCAGAACAAGGCGAGGTTCGTGGCGATGGCCGAAGGCAACAAGACGGCGGCAACCAGCCCTTGATGCTGTAAGAAAGGGGCGGCCTGCTGCTGATCGACGGGAAAGCTTGGTCCTGTGGGAGCAGACTCGCTCCCACCGGTCCTGCTGTGCATCAGTCAGCGGACGCGCCGTCCTTCTTCCCGCGCAACTCACTCACGCTGCCGCCGCTGGTGCTGACCTGCACGTTCAGGCGCGGTGTCGCCAGGTCCATTCCGGCTTCATCCAGGTAGCGTTTGAGCGACAGATTGAAGGCACGCGAGACTTCCCACTGCTTGATCGGCGCGGTCTTGAAGCGTGCACGCAGAATGGCGTTGCCCGACTCGAAGCTTTCGACGCCCTGAATCTCCAGCGGTGACCAGATATTGCGGCGCTGCAGCGGATCGGTGCGCATCTTCTGGCCGACGTCGCGGATCATTTTCAAGGCGTCGTCGATGTTCATGTTCGACGGGATCGCGATGCGGAAGATCGCGTAGCCGAACTCCCGCGAGTAGTTCTGGATGCTCTTGATCTCGCTGAAAGGGATGGTGTGAACGATGCCGTCGATGTCCCGCAGCCGCACGGTCCGGATCGTCAGTCCTTCGACGGTGCCCAGGTGACCGCCGACGTCGACGTAATCGTCGATCGCTAGCGAGTCCTCGATGATGATGAACAGGCCAGTGATCAGGTCCGCAACCAGCGACTGCGCGCCGAAACCGATCGCCAGGCCGATGACGCCGGCACCCGCCAGCAGCGGCGTGACGTTCATGCCCATGTTCGCCAGCGCGACAATCACCGCGATGATGAAAATCGTCACGAACAGTACATTACGAATCAGCGGCATCATCGTCTGCGCACGGGCGTTGGCGAGGCCCTTGCGCGAGCGGGTAAGGGCATGATGAATCGCGGTATCGGCAAGGATCCACACCAGCCAGGCAAACATCAGCGTGGTGGCAAGGCCAATGATTCGCAGGCTGATGTCATGCCCGTCGCCGTCGGCAAACCGAATCAGCGACAGGCCCCACACGCGCATCCCCAGTTCGATGAACACCAGCCAGATGAGCAGGTGCACGACGGTGTAGAAGAAGTTCTTGAGACGATCCGAATACAGTGCATGACGCTTATGGCCGTGGGACGGTTTTTGTGCGTAGCGCCGCACCAGCCCGTTGATCACCATGCACAGCACCAGCAGCACCGTGCAGATCAGCGCCTGACGCAACGCCGTGCTGGTATCGCCGGCGGAGAAAAACGTCGCAAACAGCGACACGCCCACCAGCACAAGCGCGGGCAGGTACCAGAAGCTGCCGAGCACTTCGATGCTGTCACTCAACGCGCGTCGTTTCAGACGGCGAGCCAGGGGCTGGTTGCGAATGAGGTGAGCGATGGGCCGACGGAAACGGATGATGAACAGCCCGGTCGACAGCGCGGCCATGACGTTCGCCAGTGTCGCGGCGGTGTGCGCCAGGTGCACGCCCAGGCTTGCCACCAGACGCGGATCGCTCAACGCTTCGCCGAACGCTGCGAAACTGCCGATCCACCACAGCGGGCGGAAGGCCTGGTGGCGCAGGATGTACAGCGCCTGATGCCGATGAGGACCGTCCAGCAGGGAGAACGCGATCACGCAGATGGCCGAAAACAGCGTGCCGACCACCAGTGCGTAAGCGAGCACCATCGCCAGATCACGACCCAGCGACGGCGGCAGCGAGTAACTCAGGTACACCGTGATCACCAGCGCCACCAGCCAGGGCCCGAGCTTGCGCAGCGCAAAGCGCAGCATGTCCCATGGGCGTGGGTGTTGTGGCAGTTCTTCGGACAGGCCAAAGCGCAGCCGCACCTTGTGCCCGAGCCAGATCAGCGCCGCCGCCAACAGGCTCCAGAGCGCAAGGACCACCGCGAAACCGAAGACGATCGGCCACCATTGATTGGCCGGTAACATTAATGCGACCAGTTCATCCTGGGCCTGCGACACCTCATCGCCCCAGCGGCTGAGCGGACTGTTCTGCCCGGTGAACTGTTTCTCCAGCTCCGCGAAGGAACTGCCGATGAGCCCCAGCACGCCTTGCTCGGCGTTGGGCTGGGCTTTCTGCGTGGCATCGCGAAGCTTCTTCAAGTCCTCCAGCAACTTGCTGCGCTGCTGATCGTTCTCCAACGACGTGATCACTTCATCCAGCGACTGCCCCAGCGGCTCCTGCGCCTGCGGCTGAGCTGTCTGGCCACTGAGCAGACTCGGCAGGCCAGCCGCCTGCGTCAGGGCGACGGGGAACAGTGCCAGCAGAAAGATCAGCAACAGGCGTGGCAGGGTGCAAAAGCGGGGAGGAGCAGTCACCGGATCATCAACCTCGAGTCGGGCGGGCGATAGGATTGTAGTGCGCTTGAGGTGCGGACGTGGCGCTGTCCCGTGAGCCGCGCTGCGAAGGTCGTGCACCGCGGCACCCGGCCTGTGAGGCTTGACCGGATGCCTATCTTGATAATGCGGTCCGCGCAGGCGGCCATGCCAGGCCCCTGCGCGACTGCGAGTCAGGGCAGCTCGGCACTGGCATAGAACGCCGAGAGCACTTTGACCAGATGCGCCAAGTCCTGGCTGCCTGCCAGTTCGCGGATCGAGTGCATGGCGAACGTCGGCAGGCCGATGTCGACCGTGCGCACGCCCAGATGGCCGGCGGTGATCGGTCCGATGGTCGAGCCGCAGGCCATGTCGGAACGCACCACGAAGCTCTGCACCGGCACTTCTTCAGCCATGCACAGGTGACGGAAGAAACCGGCGGTTTCGCTGTTGGTGGCGTAGCGCTGGTTGCTGTTGACCTTGATGACGGGCCCGGCGTTGAGTTTCGGGCCGTGATTGCCGTCGTGCTTTTCGGCGTAGTTAGGGTGCACGCCGTGGGCGTTGTCGGCCGAGATCAGCAGCGATTTCTGAATCGTGCGCACGTAGTCGTCGCCTTCGGGCAACAGGCGTTGCAGCACTTGTTCGAGCATCGGACCATCGGCGCCGCAGGCCGACGTCGACCCCACTTCTTCGTGATCGGTGCAGATGAGCAGGCAGGTTTCGTCGCCATCGGCGTTCAACAGCGCCTGCAGACCCGCGAAGCACGACAGCAGGTTGTCCAGACGCGCGCCGGCGATGAAGTCGCCGTTGAGGCCGATCACCGCTGCGCTTTGCGTGTCATAGAAACTCAGCTCGTAATCGAGGACAACGTCGGCGTTCAGGCCGTGCTCACGGGCCAACTGGTCGGTCAGCAGGGCACGGAAATCGGCGCGCTCGTCGCCCGCGACCTGCGCCAGGATCGGCGGAAGTTCGTTCTGTGCGTTGATCGGCCAGCCTTCGTTGGCGGTGCGGTTGAGGTGGATCGCCAGATTGGGGATGGTCGCGATGGGCAGTTTGAAATCGATCAGCTGGCTTTCGACCTTGCCGTCGCGGCGGAAGGTCACGCGCCCGGCCAGGGACAGGTCGCGATCGAACCACGGGGCGAGCAGGGCGCCGCCGTACACCTCGACGCCCAGTTGCCAGAAACCCTGGCGCTGCAGCTCAGGCTGCGGTTTGACGCGCAGGCACGGGCTGTCAGTGTGTGCTCCGACCAGGCGGATGCCGCCGATCAGGGGGGACAGGCGACCGAGTTTGAAGGCGACAATGGAGGAATCGTTGCGGGTGACGTAGTAGCGACCGCCGGTTTCGGTGTGCCATGGCTCGCGTTCGTCCAGTCGCTGATAGCCTGCGCCTTCCAGACGTTGCACCAGGCTTGCGGTGGCGTGAAACGGGGTGGGAGAGGCCTTGAGAAAGTCGATCAGGCCTTGGTTCAGCTCTTCGCGCATAAGTTACTCCAGACAGCAATGGCGGGAGTTTACAGGCCTCTGAGTGAGGTAGCGAGCTTGGTGGTTGTAGGATTTTATGGCGGGGGCATATCTGACGTCGGTATCGACGCAGCTTGAGTTTATGACGCTCGGGCCTCTCCGCGACGCCTGCGTTCAGCCTGCACCCAAGTCGCGTTTTGTGTCGTCCAAACGTTCTCGGTATGAAGATCAAAAGCAAAAACTTCGGATGACGCGAATTCTGTAGGAGCGCGCTTGCCCGCGATCTACCGCGCAGCAGTAGCAAAACCAGACGACTCGGTTATGCCTGACATGCCGCCTGTACCGGTCTTGCTGCCGGTTCCCGGCAGATCGTCCGAGTGCGGCCCAGAGCAAGCGCGCTCCTACATTTCGGGGCCCACGGAGCATTGTCGGAGTGAGGGAACCCGACGAAGTCGGGCCCAACCGAGCGCAAGCACCCTTGGTTACTTGGGGTGCTTTTGCTGATCGTTCCCACGCTCTGCGTGGTAACGCATCGATTGACGCTCCGCGTCGAGTTGGACGCAGAGCGTCTTGCCACGCATTCCCACGCGGAGCGCGGGAACGATCATGCAAAGTCTGTACTGACTAACAACATCAAAACGGCGCCGGGCACTCAAACCGCACCCGCTCACCCGTCACAGGATGCGTGAACGCCAACATGCTCGCGTGCAGGCACAACCGCGGATACGCCGCCAGTGCCTCGGAATGTGCATACAAACCATCGCCCAGCAACGGGTGCCCGATCGACAACATATGCACCCGCAACTGGTGCGAACGGCCGGTAATCGGCGTCAGCTCGACCCGACAATGGGTGTCGTAACGCTCCAGCACCCGCCAGAACGTCAGTGCATGTTTGCCGGATTCGTGGTCGACCACATGCCGGGGCTTGGTCGGCGGGTCATAACGCAAGGGCAGGTCGATACTGCCGCTGTCCAGTTCAGGTTGTCCCCAGGCCAGCGCGGTGTAGGCTTTTTCGGTTTCCCGGTCGTGAAACTGCCGGGACAGTTCCCGATGGGTATCGGCATCGCGTGCCAGAAGGATGATCCCGGAGGTTTCCCAATCCAGGCGATGGACGATTCGCGCCTCGGGATAGCCGTTTTCCTGCAAGCGGGTGATCAGGCAGTCCTTGTTATCGTCCGCCCGGCCGGGCACGGAAAGCAGAAGGGTAGGCTTGTTCACCACCAGAACGGCGGGGTCCTGATGGAGAATGTGAACGTTGGACAGCGGCATCAGACAGCCTCGCAGCTAAACAGTCTCAGGACAAAAACGGTCCTGTAGCAAACGCCAACGGCGGCTCGCTCACCCGCATCCCGTGCAAGGATGCGAGCAACCGAGCCGCCGTGGCGGCTGCCTTTTCGATCAACGATCAGGCAGGGTGATATTGAGTTCCAGAATCGAGCAGCTGCCGTCGTTTTCCAACGCGACATGCACGTCATCGTTGCCGATATTGACGTATTTGCGAATCACCTCGACCAGTTCCTTCTGCAAGGCTGGCAGGTAGTCCGGGGTGCTGCGTTGGCCGCGTTCGTGCGCCACGATGATCTGTAGACGCTCTTTCGCTACCGACGCGGTGCTGGGCTTTTTGTTGGCACGAAAGAAGTCAAAAATACTCATTAGTTACCCCCGAACAGACGTTCCAGAAATCCTTTCTTCTTTACGTCCAGGAAGCGGTGCTCAACGGCTTTGCCCAGCAGGCGATCAACTGCGTCGCTGTAGGCCTGGCCAGCATCGCTCTGGTCATCGAGGATCACAGGTACGCCGGAGTTGGACGCCTTGAGCACTGCCTGGGATTCCGGGATCACGCCCAGCAAGGTCACCGAGAGGATTTCCTTGACGTCTTCGACGCCCAGCATCTCGCCATCGCTGACGCGCTGCGGGTTGTAGCGGGTCAGGAGCAGGTGTTCCTTGATCGGGTCTTCGTTGTTTTCGGCGCGGCGGGATTTGCTGGCCAGCAGGCCCAGCATGCGGTCCGAGTCACGTACCGAGGAGACTTCCGGGTTGGTCACGACGATGGCTTCGTCGGCGAAGTACATCGCCAGATGAGCGCCTTTCTCGATACCGGCCGGCGAGTCGCATACCACGAACTCGAAGTCTTCCTTGAGCTGCATCAGGACCTTTTCGACGCCTTCCTGGGTGAGGGCATCTTTGTCGCGAGTCTGGCTGGCGGCAAGTACGTAAAGATTTTCCAGGCGCTTGTCTTTGATCAGTGCCTGCTGCAGGTTGGCTTCGCCATTGACCACGTTGACGAAGTCATACACCACGCGACGCTCGCAACCCATGATCAGGTCCAGGTTACGCAGGCCGACGTCGAAGTCGACGATCACTGTTTTGTGGCCGCGCAGTGCGAGGCCTGTACCGATAGCGGCGCTGGTGGTGGTCTTGCCCACACCACCCTTGCCGGATGTAACCACGAGAATCTTGGCCAAGGTGTTTCACCCCTAGAGGAAAAGGAAGGCCAGCTTCGCTCGTCAAGTGGCTGCGCTCGGTCATGCTGCGTTAAAGCTGGCTCGCAATGCTCATTTAGGGGCCTAAACTCCGCTTGCTCGCCTGCTTTTGCCTTGCCTGACCTTCGCTCGCCGACTTTTCGAACGAATCTAGTCCCTGAATAGCCCCTCGTGACGCAACGGTACGCGAGCAACGGTGGAAGCCAGAGCCCGGCTGGGGCTCATGTTTCGAGAAAACAAACGAATTTCCCGGTTTTCCTTTCCCTTTGCATCGTTTTCGCGACGAATCAGAGTGGCTTTGAAAATGGCGCAGTATCCGTTAAAGACGGGTGATGTTCAACACGTCGCCGGACAGACTGACCTGTACCCCGGCGCCCCACAGCGGATCTCTGCGCAGGTCTTCGGAAACCTTGTACTGGCCTGCGATGGAGACCAGTTCGGCGACCATCTGCTGGCAAAAAATGCGGGCTTTGGTATCGCCCTTGATGCCTGCCAGCGCCCGGCCCCGCATCGGACCATACACATGGATGTTGCCATCGGCGAGAAGTTCCGCGCCGGGACTGACCGAGGAAATCACCACCAGATCGGAGCCCTGGGCGTAAATCTGCTGACCGCCACGCACGGGAGCCGTGATTATCTTGGTCGGCTTGATCAGAGGCTCAGGCGGTTTCTCGATGACTTCAGGCTTTTTCCGGACTTCGCCTTCCGTCGGATCGAGCGGTCTTTCACGGGCGCCGGAGGGTGGCAGAACCGGCAGGTCGATGGCGATGGCTGCGGCGATGTCTTCGATGCGGTTGGCGCGGATGGCCAGGGTGCGCAGGCCATGCTGGCGGCAGACCCGCATCATCGCCGGCAGGTCGATCGCGCCTTCATTGGGCGGCAGCTTGTCCAGCGCCAGGACCAGCGGGGTGTTACTGAAGAAGTTGGGTGCCTGGGCGACTTTGGCCGCCAGTTGACGATCCAGCGCTTCGAGGTTGTTGCGGGCCAGCTCCAGCACGGTTATGGCCAGCATGCTGCCCTTCAACTGAAACACGGGATCCTGATCTTGCAATTCGATTTGGCTCATGTCGGCATACAGCGGCTTGTCGCTAAAAGTGCCGAGACTTATAACGAGATCGCCCGCCAGCCGCAAGGGAGCCGCATCCGACGAAGCCTCACCGATCCACTCTAACCCATGTAGAATGCCCGCCTTTGCCCTGACGGAAGCTGTAATGGAACGCCCGCGTTTTCGTGCCGAATTTCTTCATCCGCGCTACTGGCCGCTCTGGCTGGGGCTGGGCCTGCTCTGGCTGGTCGTGCAGCTGCCGTTTCGCATGCTGGTGGCCATCGGCCGGATGCTGGGGTCGGTCATGTACTACTTTGCGACGGATCGCCGGATCATTGCCGCGCGCAATCTGGAGCTGTGCTTCCCGCAGTACTCGAAAGCGGAACGCAAACGCCTGCTCAAGGAGAATTTCGCGTCCACCGGCATCGCTTTTTTTGAAATGGCCATGAGTTGGTGGTGGAGCAGGCAACGCCTCGCCAGGCTGGCCCATGTCGAAGGACTGGAGCACCTCCAGCAGCCGCACCAGGACGGGCAAGGCGTGATTCTCATGGCGCTGCATTTCACCACGCTGGAAATCGGCGCCGCGCTGCTGGGGCAGCAACACACCATCGACGGCATGTATCGCGAGCACAAGAATCCGCTGTTCGACTACATTCAGCGCCGCGGCCGCGAGCGTCACAATCTGGACGCCATCGCGGTGGAGCGCGAGGACGTGCGCGGCATGATCAAGCAGCTGCGCAAAGGCCGCGCGATCTGGTATGCGCCGGATCAGGACTACGGCGCCAAGCAAAGCATCTTCGTCCCGCTGTTCGGCATTCCGGCAGCCACGGTGCCGGCGACCAGCAAGTTCGCCACCCTGGGACGCGCGCGGGTCGTGCCGTTCACCCAGAAGCGTCTGGACGATGGCAGCGGCTACAAGCTGGTCATCCATCCGCCCCTTGAAGACTTCCCCGGCGAAAGCGACGAGGCCGACTGCCTGCGCATCAACCAATGGGTCGAGCGGGCCGTCACCGAATGCCCGGAACAGTATTTGTGGGCGCATCGGCGCTTCAAGAGCCGACCGCCCGGTGAGCCGAAACTTTATAAAAAGCGTGGTTGATACCCAGAGCTGAATGCCCATGACAACGAGCGCCATCGAACAACAAACCGTGCGCAGCGCTTGCGATGCCCCTGCCGTCGCGGAGTCGGTCACCGGCCTGATTCTGTCCGGCGGTGGCGCTCGCGCGGCCTATCAGGTCGGCGTACTGGCGGGTATCGCCGACCTGCTGCCCGCGGGTGCGCAAAACCCTTTTCCGGTCATCGTCGGCACGTCGGCTGGCGCCATCAACGCCGTCAAGCTGGCCAGCGGCGCGGCGCATTTTCGGACCGCCATTCACGAGCTGACCCTGTTCTGGCAGAGCTTTCGCAGTCATCAGGTGTTGCGCAGCGACTGGGCCGGGGTCATGCGCCAGGCATCGCGGTTTTTTGTCCGCAGCCTCTTGGGGATCGGCCGCAAACAGGTGCCAGTGGCGCTGCTCGACAGCTCTCCGCTCAAGGAACTGCTCACCGAACGGCTGAATCTGGCCGGCATCGAGGCGGCCATCAACGACCGGCATCTTCGCGCCGTGGCAGTCACCGCGTTCGGCTACGAATCAGGTCAAGCGGTCACCTTTTATCAGGGCAAGGGCACCATCGACGCCTGGCTGCGCCATCGGCGTATCGGTCAGCCGACGCAACTGACGGTGGATCATCTGCTGGCCAGTTCCGCGATCCCGTTGCTGTTCGCCCCGGTCAAGCTTGAGCACGAGTATTTCGGCGACGGCGCCGTGCGGCAGTCGGCTCCGATCAGCCCGGCCTTGCACCTGGGCGCCAATCGGGTGCTGGTCGTGGGTGTCAGCGGCAATCCACGCGGACCGGGCGCGAACAAGCCCGTTCACCGGGCCGTGAGTGGCGCACAGCCGAGCCTTGCGCAGATCAGCGGGCACATGCTCAACAGCACGTTTATCGACAGCCTTGAAAGCGATATCGAATTGCTCGAGCGTTTGAATCTGTTGAGCCGCATGCTGCCCCCGAGCATGCCTCATCAGCCATCGCCGCAGATTTCCGAGCAGCCCACGCCGGTTCAGTCGCTGGCGCCGGTGGAGGTATTGGTGATCTCGCCCAGTCAGCCGCTCGATGAAATTGCTGCCCGACATCGCCGGGAACTGCCAGCAGCCTTGCGCACGTTTCTGCGAGGTCCGGGCGCGACCAAGACCAGCGGGGCAGGGGTGCTGAGTTATCTGTTGTTCGAGTCGGGGTATTGCAGCGAATTGATCGAACTGGGCCGACGCGATGCGATGGCCCAGAAGGAACAGCTGATGAAGTTTCTGCGTCTGGATTGAAGTGTCTGCGGACTCTGTGAGTGTGAGCTTGCTCGGGGCTGCCATCGGACGAAGACTGATTTCCGTCCACTGCCGAAATAAGCCCTGGCCTCTTCCCGGCTGAAGCCGGTCCTACAGACGCTGCAAGCTTTCCGTAGGACCGGCTTTAGCCGGGAAGGCGTCGGGTGTTACGCCGTTGATCGAAGGCGTTAAACACAGTTGCCTTACTCCCTCAGGTCAGGCGTTCCCGGCAGCATCAGCGGCGTCTCGCAATCGGCTACGCCGTGAGTTTGTCATCCCTGAAATCGCGCAACGCTTGCTCGATCTCTTCGCGGCTGTTCATGACGAACGGGCCGTATTGGACGATCGGTTCGCGCAGCGGTTTGCCGGCGATCAGCATCACCTTGGTGTCCACTGCTGCCGTCAGTTGCAGCTCGCCGTTTTCCGACAGCCTTGCCAGACGACTCTTGCCCAGTGTCTGAGGCTGTCCGGCGATCTCTATTTCGCCTTCGTACACATAAAGCAGCACTCGATGACCTTCCGGTACGCGCGGGCTGACGGTCGAGCCTGCCGGCATATGGAAGTCGAAGTAATGCGGTTCGGTATCAGGCCGCTGCACGGCGCCTGCCTGACGGGTCTGACCGTCGTCGAACTGACCGGCAATCACGATCACCTCGACACCGTTCTGCGTGGTGACACGAGGAATGCGTTCGGGCTGGATGTCGTCGTAACCGGCGTCGCCCATCTTCGACTTGCCCGGCAAATTCAGCCACAGCTGGAAACCGCGCATCAGGCCTTCTTCCTGCTCGGGCATTTCGCTGTGGATCACGCCGCGTGCGGCGGTCATCCATTGCACGCCACCGCCTTGCAGCAGGCCGACGTTGCCCATGTGGTCCTCATGGCGCATGCGGCCTTCGAGCATGTACGTCACGGTTTCGAAGCCACGATGCGGGTGTGGCGGAAAGCCTGCGATGTAGTCGTCGGCTTTATCCGAACCGAATTCATCGAGCATCAGGAACGGGTCGAAGAGTTCGACGCCCGGGCCGCCAAAGACCCGTGTCAGTTTGACGCCAGCGCCGTCCGAAGTCGGCTGGCCGGCCTGGATCGACAGCACTTTACGAAATTGAGTCATGAGGCTCACTCCAGAACAGGTGGGAATGACGCCTATGGTATGCCTGTTGATGCGATGGATGGGTGACGTTTTTGCGAGGGATTAATCGATTTTATAGATTGTTCACCGTAGGAACGTGCTTGCCCGCGAACGCGTTCAGTCAGTCGGCATCGGTGTGCCGCAAAAACCTGCAATCGCGTGCAAGCACGCTCCTACGAGAGGGCTGGGGTTATTCCGAAATCTGCAACTTCCTCGCTTCGGTATACACGTACCGCACCTTCTCGTACTCGAACGGCGAATCCATCTGGCCGTATCGGAAGCTGGTGGAGTAGCGGCGGTCGATCGCGCGCAGCAGGTACAGCTCAGGATGGTCCTGACTGACCTGCGCTACGTTAAGGAAGTTGATCTGCGATTCGGCCGTGAAGTCGAACGCCAGACCACCGGTGTCGCGGAAGTTGGACGGCCCCAGGATCGGCAATACGAAGTACGGGCCGGCAGGCACGCCGTAGAAGCCCAGCGTCTGGCCGAAGTCTTCGCTCTGCTTGGGCAGGCCCATTTTGGTGGCCGGGTCCCACAGCCCGGCGATGCCCAGCGTGGTGTTGATGATCAGGCGTCCGGTGGTTTCCATCGAGCGCTTGCCTTTGAACTGCAGCAGGCTGTTCACCAGATTGGGGATATCGCCCAGGTTGCTGAAGAAGTTGCTCACGCCGGTGCGAACGAAGCTTGGGGTGATGTACTTGTAGCCGTTGACCACCGGCAGGAATACCCACTCGTCGAAGCGGTAGTTGAAGTGGTAGACCCGGCGGTTCCAGGACTCCAGCGGGTCGTACACATTCAGGGCGTTGAGCGAGGAGCGCTCGAACTCCTGGGCGTCGAGGCCCGGATTGAATTTCAGCGACTTCAATGGCTCGGTGAAACCGTCCGGATTGTCGACGCGTTGCACCGGCGCGGCCTTGGAGACGATGGGAGCGTCGTCGGCATGAGCCACGCCTGCACACAGCAGGGCAGCGATAAGCAATAGACGTTTAGCCACGGAAAAACTCCAGCATGGCGTCGCTGTTGACGCGATAGTTCATGTTGCCGCAATGACCGCCGTAGGGATAAACGGTCAAGCGATCGCCAAAGGTCTTGCGCAGGAATCCGAGGTCGCCAGGGCCGAGGATCACGTCATCGGCGTTGTGCATCACGGCGATTTTCTTGCTGGTGCTCAGGTAATCCTTCAGCGCGTACAGACTGACCTGATCGACCAGTTGCAACAGGCTGCCGCCGTCAGTGCGCGCACGCCACATCGGGATGACTTGCTCGGTGACGTAGCAGTCGAAGTCGCATTGCAGCGCACGCTTGAGGAACGGCGTGAGGCTGGTGCCTTCGCTGATCGGGGTTTTCGGCGGCGTAATCAGGCCGCGTCGATTGATCAGGTCCGAGGTGAACGCGATGTCGGCGGCAGAGAAGCGGAAGGACGTGCCGATCAGCATCGCCATCTGTTCGTTGGACAAGTGCTGTTTGGACTGTTGGAAGTCATAGAGCAGCGCATCGTTGAGGTCGATGTAGCCTTTCTCGCGGAAGTAGCGCGTCAGTTTCTGCAACACCAGTTCATAGAATGTGGTGCTGTTGGTGATGCCTTTAACCTCGGTCTGAACCATTTTGTCCAGGTTGGTGATCGAGGTGTAGAGGTTCACTGGCGGGTTGATCAGCAGCACTTTCTTGAAATTGAAGCTGCGACGGGTCTCGTCCAGCTTGCTGACGAACGCTGCGTCCAGCGCCCCGAGGCTGTAACCGGTGAGGTAATACTCGGTGACCTGAAGTTTGTTCTGCTGGGCACGCACCGCCTGCATCACCCGATACAAGTCCTCAGCGTCTTCCTTGGTCACGCCTGGCGTGGCAAAGCGTGAGGCAGCGCTCATGAAGTCGTAGCTGGTTGGCGACGAGAGCTGAACGACGTTGTATCCGGCTCCGTAATAAAGCCGCTTCAGGTATTCGTTGAGCGTGCTGTTGTAAGGAGCACCTGTGCCCGCGATAAGGAAGATCAGCGGGGCAGGGTGGTCCTGTCTGGCGAGGCGATAACGCAGTTTTTTAACGGCCCAGAAGTTGTCCGGCAGCGTGAACTCGCGCTCGGGGCGCAGCGTCAGGCTGTAATCGTCCTGATCGATGTCGGCGTCTTCAGGCACCTTGGCACGCAAATCCGGTGGGGTCGTGGCGATCGTCGCTTCGAACGGATTGGTCAAGGGGAAGCCATAGCTGGACGGGTCGATGTCGACCGCCATCACGGACGCACTCAAAAACAGGCCGCCGGAGAGGGCGGCGAGGCGTAGAAAACGAAGCATGACTGAATCCCTTGGGAAAGAAGTGCTGTTGAGATACGCAGGCTATGACACAGGGGGAGTGCGAAAAGTGCCGTAGTGGCATTCTGCATTATTTACCGCGCTGCCCCGTACAAATCCTAGGCGACAATACACGTTCTGGCTCGGATGGCGTGTGCGTATGTGCTTTTAATGCATACCGGTACGTATCCCGTGCTGCCAGCGGCTATGCTGGGCGTCGTTTTTCGTCAGGAGCGTTCCGTGTCGCATCGTTTGCCGCTGTTTTTAGCGTTTATTGCACTGGCTCTCTGGCTGGCCGCCAGTTACGGCCTGCGCTACGGGTTGATGGAGGAGGTGCGATGGGTCGGTTTGTGTGCCGACGGTGCTTCGCAATGGCAATGTGTTGTGCGGGCGAAACTGGGGCTGTTGATCCATTTCGGCGTGTTCGGCTGGGGCGCGCTGATCGTGTCGCTGGTCGCGTTTTTCGTTCCGCGAGGCCGCGGCCGCGGGCTGGCCATCGTAGGATTGCTGCTGGGCGTGTTGGCGCTGGTGCTGTACACGGCCAGTCTGGCGGTGTTCGCGGTGGTGATTGCGGGGTTGCGGTTGGTGCGGGCGCGGTGATCCGCTTTTGATTCTGCCGAGAGGGCGCAGGCGCCTTGCTTGCAGGCGATCTGCCCGGGGTCGCGTTCGACCGCAGCAACTCCAAACGCCAGACAGCATAAAGGGGAGCCGAGGCTCCCCTTTAAATCGTTGCACGTGCTCTTTTTTATTGTTGTAGGGCGGTCTGTTGTTGTTTTTGGCAACCGGTCCCTCTACAGCGTCTTCAGTGGTCCCCATCCGGGACACAAGAGCAAACGTATTTTTTTGAGCGCTGATCTGCTTCGATGCCTTCGTTTGGCGAAGTATCCAACCCGTTCTGGACGCTACCTGAAGGTAGTTTTATTGTTCTCGGTCGGGCTGTGAGGCGTGAGGCCTCTGTAAAGCACATCTACTCCAAAAAAATCTGTTGGCTGCGTCTCTGTACCGTTGTTCTTGTTATGTCAGAGCCGATTCATCTTATTTTTATTGGGTTTTCACATTTTGTTCTTGTTATGCCAGAGATATAGCAGGTGCCGTGCCAACTTTTGCAAAGCCTTTAGAATCAATGGGTTGGTCTAGATAGGCCCTGGGAGCCCCCGTTCGACGTCGCTATTCTGTTTCCGTGTTACCCGCATTCTTATTTGGAATCGGTCCATCGGTAACACAATGTGTTCCTTGCCCCGTCATCCCGCCGAACGCTCTGGATCGGGTAACAGCGGCGTTTCGGTTACCGCGACCGTGCGGGTGACCCGCAGACTGCGCCACAGCGCCAGGGTCATGACGGCACTGGCCGCCGCCCACGCCCAGGCCTGTGGATTGCTCAGCCCTTCACGAAACAACTGTGGAACGATGCCGATGCCGACGATGGACGCCAGCAGAGCGATCTCCCGGCATGGCGCGCGCACTGGCCGGAACAGATAAAAGAGGGCGGGCAACCACAGCGTTGGCGTCGCAAAGCTGCGATAGCGCGGGTCGAACACCATCGCCAGCATCATCACTGCCGCAGCGAAACCTGCCGCGCTCAGCCACCAGCCCGCGCGGCGTTCGAGAGCGTTGAAGGCGCGACCGCGCCAGCCGGTTCTTTCCGACAGGGACAGCGCGGCATGCACCAGCACCACCAGATTCAGGCCCACCAGCGCCGCCGCCCAGATGTACTCGCCCACGAAGCGGCTGTTCACGCGCGCCAGTTCGCCCCACGTGGCGATGCAGCAACCGCCGAACGCGGCCATCAACGGCAGCACCAGCGCCTGGCGGGCCTGGGCAGTCGGGCCTGCGATGGACAGCGCAAGCAGGCTGATCGCGCCACTTGTTGCCAACCAGTGCGGCCAGTACGGCAAGTTCGAAACCGGCCCGGCCAGCACGCCCTTTTCCTGGCGGTCGGCATCGAACAGCCCCCAGTAACCGCCCACCGCGCCCTCGGCCTCACGTTTCCACGGCTGGTCGAAGGCTTCGATCAGGTTGTAATGCCAGCCGTTCTGTTCAGCCATCGCCACAAAGCTGCGAATGAACCTCGCCTCATTGACCCGGCTCGGCAGTGCCGTTTCTCGCTGACGCCCCTCGCTTGGCCAACCGGTCTCGCCTATGACAATGTCCTTGGGCGCAAATGTGTGACCGAACACCTGACGGATCTGCGCGACATGGGCCAGCGCGTCATCGATACCGGTGGGGTCATCTTCCCAGTACGGCAGCAAATGGATCGTCAGGAAATCCACGGCCGGCGCGACTTCGGGATACTGCAGCCAGTATTCCCAGACATCGGCATAGGTGACCGGCTGCTTCACCTGGGCTTTGACCTGGCCGATCAGCCGGGCGAGTTGAGCGCCCGTCACTTCCTTGCGTAACAGGGTTTCGTTACCGACGATGACAGAGGTGACAACGTCCGGTGCCTCATTGGCTGCCTTGATCAGAGCCGCGATTTCCTTCGCCGTGTCCACCGGATTGGCATTCACCCACGCCCCGAGCATGACTTTCAGACCGTGTCTGCGGGCGATCTCCGGAATCGCTTCCAGGCCTGTCATCGAGTACGTGCGGATGCATTCGAAACGCGTCGCCAGCAAGGCAAGGTCAGCGTCCATGCGTGCCGGGCGCAGGGTGAATGGCTGATCGAAAGGCGACTGATCCTTATCGAAGGGCGTGTAAGACGCGCATTGCAGTTTATGGGTTGGCGTCGCGGCATCCGGCAGAACCACGGGCCGGCCCAGGCCATACCAGTAACCGCACATCACGATCAGCCCGATCAGACAGGAGAAGAGGTAAAGCACAACAGGCGAGCGGGAGGTGGCGGACATGATCGAGCCGAGAGGGGGCAGAAGGCCGCAGTCTAGCAAGACGGCGCCGTTACATCTGTGGGCGCGAGGCTCGTCGCACGATCCGCCGTGAACCGGCCATGAAACCTGGGATTGCGGTCATCGCTGACGCACCCTGAACGCCTGTTTTCAACCACTGCCTCGCAGCCCATTGCGGGGATAACGACGCTTTTGGGAAAGGGAGTCAGGCGGGGTATTCGATTAACCATGCAATTTTCGGACGGACTGTTCCTCGTTTTACGACCTGTCTGTCGTTGATGGCCTGGTGATGTCGTTTCCACCTGTTTGAGTGTCGCTGACAGGAAAGGCACAAGGTCGGTGGGGGCAGATGATCGGCTGGTCAACGCAGCGTGTGCAGCTGCGCAGGCAAGTGGTTGAAGCGTGAATGTCCTGCGATGCGCCAAATGCGGGCGCGGGCCGCGGACAAAAAAAACGTTAACGATTCCCGACGACCGTCGGGTTCAGGACTACCGGGGAAGTAAAGATGAAGATGCGAAAAATCCTGGGTGCGGGTGCCGCTCTGGCGCTTGCCATCAGTTCCACGCTGGCCCTTGCCGACACTAAACCGGAGCTGAGCATCGGCTATGTGGATGGCTGGTCCGACAGCGTTGCGACGACAAACGTGGCCGCCGAAGTGATCAAGGAAAAACTGGGCTACCCCGTGAAACTGCAGGCGGTCGCTGCCGGGATCATGTGGCAGGGCGTGGCAACCGGCAAACTGGACATGATGCTGTCCGCCTGGCTGCCTGTGACCCACGGCGAGTACTGGACCAAGAACAAGGACAAGGTCACCGACTATGGTCCGAACTTCAAGGACGCGAAAATCGGCCTGATCGTGCCGGAGTACGTAAAAGCCAACTCGGTGGCTGATTTGAAGACCGATGAGTCTTTCAAGAAAAAAATCGTCGGTATCGACGCAGGCTCGGGCGTCATGATCAAGACCGATCAGGCGATCAAAGACTACGGCCTGGACGGTTACAAACTGCAGGCAAGTTCGGGCGCCGGCATGATCGCCGAGCTGACCCGCGCCGAGAACAAGAAGGAATCCATTGCCGTGACCGGCTGGGTGCCTCACTGGATGTTCGCCAAATGGAAGCTGAAATTCCTGGAAGATCCAAAGGGCGTATACGGTGCAGCAGAAACCGTCGACAACATCGGCAGCCTGGACCTGGCCAAGAAAGCGCCGGACGTGGCTGACTTCCTGAAAAAATTCCAGTGGACCAGCAAGGACGAGATCGGCGAGGTCATGCTCGCCATTCAGGACGGCGCCAAGCCTGAAGCAGCCGCCAAGGACTGGGTCGCCAAGCACCCTGACCGCGTAAAAGAGTGGACCGGTAAGTAAATCGCCACAAAGATTTAATCTGTACCCGAACCGCCTGGTGAGTGATCGCCAGGCGGTTTTTTATCGCCTGTCTGACGTAACCGGAGCACGCTCAACCTTCAATCCTGCAGGCCTGCCTGATACGCCACTTGCGCCAAACATGCCTCCGGTTTTCCGCCGGTGACGGAAAGTGCAGCTCCGCGCACATCAGCTAATGTCGTTCTAATACTAAGGTCGTCTGGAGTGCGGCTCAGAGCCGACTAAAGTGCAATACGTGACATCCATCTGTGCTGCGAGGACAAAAACAATGAACGACAGCATTTACCTCTCGATTCAGAACAGCCCCCGTTTCAAGGAGCTGGTCTCGAAAAGGGAACGATTCGCCTGGATTCTCTCGGCGATCATGCTTGGGCTCTATTCCGCTTTCATCCTTCTGATCGCTTACGGGCCTCAAGTGCTTGGCGCCAAACTCAGCGCCACATCATCCATTACCTGGGGAATGCCAATCGGCGTGGGTCTGATCATCTCCGCGTTCGTGTTGACCGCCATCTACGTTCGTCGCGCAAACGGCGAATTCGATGAGCTGAACAACGCGATCCTGAAGGAGGCACAACAATGATCAGGCGCCTGTTTGCAGCTTTGGGCCTTGCGGCCTTTGCACCGACACTCTGGGCGGCGGATGCCCTGACTGGCGCTGTGCAGAAACAACCGCTCAACGTGGCCGCGATCGTCATGTTCGTGATCTTCGTCGGCGCCACGTTGTGCGTGACCTACTGGGCGGCCAAGAAGAACAAGTCGGCAGCGGACTATTACGCGGCTGGCGGCAAGATCACCGGTTTCCAGAACGGCCTTGCCATTGCCGGTGACTACATGTCGGCTGCGTCCTTCCTGGGTATTTCCGCTCTGGTGTACGCCTCCGGTTACGACGGCCTGATCTATTCGATCGGCTTCCTCGTCGGCTGGCCGATCATTCTGTTCCTGATCGCCGAACGCCTGCGCAACCTGGGTAAATACACCTTCGCTGACGTGGCGTCTTACCGCCTGAAGCAGAAGGAAATCCGTACCCTGTCCGCCTGCGGTTCGCTGGTGGTGGTGGCGTTCTACCTGATCGCGCAAATGGTCGGTGCCGGCAAGCTGATCCAGCTGCTGTTCGGCCTGGACTACAACGTCGCGGTCGTGCTCGTCGGTATCCTGATGTGCCTGTATGTGCTCTTCGGCGGCATGCTGGCGACCACCTGGGTACAGATCATCAAGGCCGTGCTGCTGCTCTCCGGCGCATCGTTCATGGCGCTGATGGTGATGAAGCACGTCAACTTCGACTTCAACGTCCTGTTCTCCGAAGCCGTGAAGGTTCACCCTAAAGGTGAGGCCATCATGAGCCCGGGCGGTCTGGTGAAAGATCCGATCTCTGCGTTCTCTCTCGGTCTGGCGCTGATGTTCGGCACCGCCGGTCTGCCGCACATCCTGATGCGCTTCTTCACTGTGAGCGACGCGAAGGAGGCTCGTAAATCGGTTCTCTACGCGACCGGCTTCATCGGCTACTTCTACATCCTGACCTTCATCATCGGCTTCGGCGCGATCCTGCTGGTCAGCACCAACCCGGCGTTCAAGGATGCAGCGGGCGCTCTGTTGGGCGGTAACAACATGGCGGCGGTTCACCTGGCCAACGCGGTAGGCGGCAGTCTGTTCCTGGGCTTCATCTCGGCGGTGGCGTTCGCGACCATCCTAGCGGTGGTGGCAGGTCTGACACTGGCGGGTGCATCGGCGGTGTCCCATGACCTGTACGCCAGTGTGATCAAGGCGGGCAAAGCCAACGAGAAAGATGAAATCCGCGTATCGAAGATCACCACCGTCGCGCTGGCAATCGTTGCCATCGTGCTGGGTATCGCCTTCGAAAGTCAGAACATCGCGTTCATGGTGGGCCTGGCGTTCTCGATCGCAGCCAGCTGCAACTTCCCTGTGCTGCTGCTCTCGATGTACTGGAAGAACCTGACCACCCGCGGCGCCATGATCGGCGGCTGGATGGGGCTTATCAGCGCCGTGGTGCTGATGATTCTCGGCCCGACCATCTGGGTGCAGATCCTGCACCACGAAAAGGCCATCTTCCCGTACGAATACCCGGCATTCTTCTCGATCATCATCGCGTTCGTGGGGATCTGGTTCTTCTCGATCACCGACAAGTCGAAAGCGGCCGAGGGCGAGCGAGCCCTGTTCTTCCCGCAGTTCGTGCGTTCGCAGACCGGCCTCGGCGCCAGTGGGGCGGTTTCTCACTGATCTGAGGTTTCAACGCTACATGAACCCCGCTTCGGCGGGGTTTTTTATGGGTTTCACGGCTGCGGAAGTGGGGCCGGCCCCTCAATGTATCGCCTGCGAGCGGGTGTTTCGCGGATGAATCTGCTCCTGGCATCGAATGCATCTGGCCTTGAGAAGAGTGGAGGGACTTCTATTTGCTACCTATAAAAAAACCCGCCACGAAGGCGGGTTTTTTCACTGGTTGCCAGGAGGTCATATCCTGCCGAGCAGCACCAGAATCAACAGAATCACCAGGATCGTACCGATGATACCCGACGGACCGTAGCCCCAACTTCTGGAGTGTGGGAAGACGGGAAGACCGCCGATCAACAGGAGGATCAGAATGATGATAAGAATTGTGCCGATGCCCATGACGAGTTCCTTCTTGTGTACTTGGTAGATGGCCGTGCAGTTCAAGATTCTGCCAACTTGGCGAAATGTTGTGCTGCCTGATTAATCCGACTGTCGGCATAATCAAAAGGTTCTGATTTCAGGAAATAAAAATTAACAACAGAAAAAAAGGCTTATAAATTATGGGCTTGTAATATTTATTGGTTGGCTTCTCATGATGTTAAATCGCTTTATCTCCTCTTGTAAGAGGCGGTTTGAGTCCGGAACTAATGATTGACGGATGGGTCGGCAGAAAGTTCTGAACCTGCCGTAATAGCAAGCAAGCTAACAGTCGTCCTCGGTTTGGTACGTCGACTCACCGTCGCATCTTTTGTTTATTGTCTTTATTCGCCCGCCGTTGCCGATGAGGCGAAGTGAAATCTGCTCAGGCGGGTGGCGGTTTGCATTGCATATTCAGCGAGCTGATGAAGGGGTTGTCGGACAATTTGTCTGTTTAAACTGAGGCCAACTCCCTCGTAACCGACAAGGCAATTGCTATGCAAAATCGCATCATGATCACTGGCGCCGGGTCCGGACTGGGTCGCGAGATCGCGCTGCGCTGGGCGCGTGAAGGCTGGCGACTGGCGCTGTCGGACATCACTGACGGCGGGCTGCAAGAGACGTTGAAAGGCGTGCGCGAGGCGGGTGGGGAAGGCTTCGTGCAACGCTGCGATGTGCGGGACTACAGCCAGTTGACCGCATTGGCCCAGGCGTGCGAGCAGAAGTTCGGCGGCATCGACATTATCGTCAACAACGCAGGTGTGGCCTCTGGCGGCTTCTTCGACGAGCTTTCACTCGAGGACTGGGACTGGCAGATCGCGATTAATCTGATGGGCGTCGTCAAAGGCTGCAAAGCGTTCCTGCCGTTGCTCGCGCAGAGCAAGGGCAAGATCATCAACATCGCCTCGATGGCAGCGTTGATGCAGGGTCCGGCGATGAGCAATTACAACGTTGCCAAGGCCGGTGTGGTTGCGTTGTCGGAAAGCCTGCTGGTCGAGCTTCGTCAATCGGAGGTTGGCGTGCACGTCGTGTGTCCTTCCTTCTTTCAGACCAATCTGCTTGATTCCTTCCGCGGGCCGACGCCTGCCATGAAAGCCCAGGTTGGCAAACTGCTGGAAAGTTCACCCATCAGCGCCAGTGACATCGCCGATTACATCTTCCGGCAAGTGGCCGAAGGCGAGTTCATGATTCTGCCTCACGAACAGGGGCGCATGGCCTGGCATCTCAAGCAGAAAAATCCGCAGATGCTGTACGACGAGATGGCAATCATGGCCGAGAAGATGCGCGCGAAGGCCAGGTCGGTCAGTTCGTGACGGCCTGAAGCCGGCCATTTCTGATAGGGTGGCCGGCATCGTTCTGGCCACCTTTGTAGAGAATTCCCGTGCTCAACTACCTCTGGTTCTTCCTCGCGGCGCTGTTCGAGATTGCTGGCTGTTACGCCTTCTGGATGTGGCTGCGACAGGGCAAAAGTGCGCTCTGGATCGTGCCTGCGCTGGTCAGTCTGACCCTGTTCGCCATGCTGTTGACCCGTGCGGAAGCTCAGTTTGCCGGCCGGGCCTATGCCGCTTACGGCGGCATCTACATCATTGCCTCGATTGCCTGGCTGGGGATCATCGAGCGCGCGCGGCCGCTGGGCTCAGACTGGATTGGCGTCGCGTTCTGTGTGATCGGCGCAACCATCATCCTGCTGGGCCCTCGCTGGACCCAGACCCTTTGACGCGAGCCTGTTCGGGCCAGGAAAAATCTGACGTCTGCAAAGCGGGTTTCACACGGAGTCCAGCCGACGCGGCTTCTTGTAGGAATCGTCTGTCGGCCATGTGCGCAAGTCGTTGAAGGGCGTTACTGATTTGTCCTGTACGCATTGATGCACCGATGCCTGCGGGTCAACCTGCTGACTTGGTGACCTCCAAGGGAGTAGGAAACATGCTGGTATTGACGAGGGAAATCGGAGACACATTCTCCATCGGCGACGACATTACCGTGCAGATTCTGGGCATCACGGGCAATCAGGTTCGTCTCGGTATCGAGGCGCCGCAGTACGTAAAGATCCATCGTGCCGAGGTCTACCGACGGATCGCCGCACGCCTGCAGCAGTTGGCGGCGCAGAGGGCCGGCAGGTAGACGACGGTTTTCACTCCTCGAAATATTCTTTCGGTACGTCGTGCTTGAGCATCAGTTGACACTGCTGGCTGTCGAGGTCAAAAAAAATCACCGCCTGACCCTTGCTCAGTGCATGGCGGACGCGCAGGACCCGGGTTTCCAGCGGTGTTTCATCACCGTTATCCGTGCCATCGCGGGTGACAAAATCCTCGATCAGTCGCGTAAGGGTGTCGGCTTCGAGTTGGTCGTGAGGGATCAGCATGGAATTCTCGGTGTGCGCAGGGGCGGATGGCGGCGATGCTAGCGCGGTCCGAGAATCGAGGCTACATCCGCCATGTCAGATTCCCACACCAGTTGCCGACTGCAGGAAGCCCACTCTGCGCGAGCGGGCTTCCACGACTGGGCCGATCAGCGCTGGCCCATCAACGTGTCCACGGACGGCACGCGGGTGTCGCTTTCCATCTGCGCGTCGTGCTCCAGTTGGTGACTGAAGTTTTCCAGTGAAGCGTTGGACGGATGCGCATCGCTGGCGAAGACCGGCGGGCTCATGATGTAGGCGGTCAGCAGCCGGCTCAAGGTGTTGAGGCTGTCGATGTGCGTCCTTTCATAACCGTGGGTCGCGTCACAGCCGAAGGCCAGCAACGCCGTGCGGGTGTCGTAACCGGCAGTGATCGCCGAGTGGGCATCGCTGTAGTAGTAGCGGAACAGGTCGCGCCGCACCGAGAGCTCTTTTTCCTGCCCCAGGCGCAGCAGGTGGCGGGACAGATGATAGTCATACGGCCCGCCGGAATCCTGCATCGCTACGCTCACCGCGTGTTCGCTGGAGTGTTGGCCCGGAGCAACCGGCGCAATGTCGATGCCGACGAACTCGCTGACGTCCCACGGCAGGCTGCCCGCCGCCCCGCTGCCGGTTTCCTCGGTAATGGTAAACAGCGGATGACAGTCGATCATCGGTTCCGCGCCACTGTCGACAATCGCCTTGAGCGCAGCGAGCAGGGCGGCGACGCCGGCTTTGTCGTCCAGATGGCGCGCGCTGATGTGGCCGCTGTCGGTGAACTCAGGTAATGGATCGAACGCCACGAAGTCGCCGATGTTGACGCCCAGCGATTCGCAGTCGGCGCGGGTGGCGCTGTAAGCGTCCAGCCGCAACTCGATGTGGTCCCAGCTGATGGGCATGGTGTCGACGGCGGTGTTAAACGCGTGCCCCGACGCCATCAGCGGCAGCACGCTGCCGCGAATCACGCCGGTGTCGGTGAACACGCTGACGCGGCTGCCTTCAGCGAAGCGGCTCGACCAGCAGCCTACCGGTGCCAGGCCCAGCCGGCCGTTGTCTTTAACTTCGCGCACGCTGGCGCCGATGGTGTCCAGGTGAGCGGAAACGGCCCGGTCCGGACTGCTCTGCTTGCCTTTGAGGGTGGCGCGGATCGTCCCCCGACGCGTCAGCTCGAAGGGAATGCCGAGTTCTTCCAGGCGCTCTGCGACATAGCGCACGATGGTGTCGGTAAAGCCCGTAGGGCTGGGAATCGCGAGCATTTCCAGCAGGACTTTCTGCAGGTAATTCAGATCCGGTTCGAGGATTTTTGCAGTGGTCATGGGAGGCTCCTATCGGAGCAGCTACGAGCTTCAAGCTGTAAGCCGCAAGTGGTCGCGCTGACCTCGCTTGCAGCTGATGCTTGAAGCTTGCCGCTGCTGTTATTCAGCCGTGCACAGGCAAGCTATGGGGGAACAGAAGATCGACGAAGCGTTCGGCGGTCGGCTGCGGTTCGTGATTGGCGAGACCACAGCGTTCGTTGGCTTCGATGAACACGTATTCCGGTTGATCGGCGGCAGGGACCATCAGGTCCAGGCCCACCACCGGGATGTCGAGGGCGCGGGCGGCGCGGACAGCCGCATCTTTAAGCACTGGATGAAGGATTGCGGTGACGTCCTCCAGGCAGCCGCCGGTGTGCAGGTTGGCGGTGCGACGGACCGCCAGCCGCTGATCGGCGGGCAGCACGCTGTCGAACGTGAAGCCGGCATCCTCCACGGTCCGACGGGTTTCGTCGTCCATCGGGATCTTGCTTTCTCCCCCCGTCGCTGCGGCGCGTCGGCGGCTCTGGGCTTCGATCAACTGGCCGACGGTGTGTCGGCCATCGCCCATGATTTCGGCAGGACGGCGAATGGCCGCCGCCACCACTTCAAAGCCGATGACGACAATGCGCAGGTCGAGGCCTTCGTGGAAGCTTTCCAGCAACACACGGCTGTCGAACTGTCGAGCGCGCTCGACCGCTGCCTGCACGTCATCGATAGTGCGCAGATCCACGGCCACGCCCTGGCCCTGTTCACCGTCCACCGGCTTGACCACCACCCGCTCGTGTTCATCGAGGAACGCAAGGTTGTCGTCGCCATTGCCCGCCATCTGCTGGACCGGTACTTCAAGACCTGCGGCTTTGAGCGCTTTCTGCGTCAGTCGCTTGTCCTGACAAAGCGTCATGCTGACCGCCGTGGTCAGGTCGCTCAACGACTCGCGGCAACGAATTCGGCGCCCGCCATGAATCAGCGTGAACAGGCCTGCCTCGGCATCGTCCACCTGCACTTCGATGCCGCGACGGTGGGCTTCATCGACGATGATCCGTGCGTAAGGGTTGAATTCCGCCTGCGGACCGGGGCCCAGGAAGAGTTTCTCGTTGATACCGTTTTTACGTTTGATAGCGAACGTCGGCAGGTTGCGAAAGCCGAGTTTGTTGTACAAGTTTTTTGCCTGCTGGTTGTCGTGCAGGACTGACAGGTCCAGATACGCCAGCCCCCGGCTCTGAAAATGCTCGATCAGATGGCGCACCAGCACTTCGCCGACACCAGGCCGCGTGCATTGCGGGTCGACCGCCAGGCACCAGAGGCTGCTGCCGTTTTCCGGGTCGTTGAAGGCCTTCTGATGATTGAGTCCCATCACGCTGCCGATGACCGCATTAGTGCTCTCATCCTCGGCGATCCAGTACACCGGGCCGCCCAGATGGCGAGGCGTCAGCAGGTTCGGATCGATGGGCAGCATGCCGCGCGCGATGTACAGGTTGTTGATGGCGGTCCAGTCGTCCTGGTTCTGCGCGCGCCGAATGCGAAATCCGCGAAACACTCGTTGCGCAGGGCGGTAGTCGCTGAACCACAGACGCAACGTGTCGGAGGGGTCCAGAAACAGCTGCTGTGGCGACTGTGCCAGCACTTGCTGGGGCGCTGCCACATAGAGCGCAATGTCGCGCTCCCCGGGCTTTTCATTGAGCAGGTCGTCTGCCAGCGTCGCAGGATCGGGATAGGTATGCCCGATCAACAGGCGTCCCCAGCCGCAATGCAGGGCCAGAGGCTCGGCGTCCATCGCGCTGCCATCCTCGGCGAGCCGTGCCTGCAGGCGCTCGTAGGACGGCGGCTGACCACGCAAGAGGCGCTGGTTATAGATCGAAGCGTTGGCTTTCATCGGTCAGAGTCCTTGTTCGCTGAGCCACAGATTGAGGGCCGCGAGCTGCCACAGCTTGGAGCCGCGCAGCGGAGTCAATTGACCATCGGGATCGGTCAACAGCTTGTCGAGCATGTTCGGGTTGAACAGGCCACGGTCCTGGCTCGGATCGAGCAGGAGGTCGCGTACCCAATTCAGCGTGTCGCCTTCGAGGTGCTTGAGACCCGGTACCGGGAAGTAGCCCTTCTTGCGGTCGATGACTTCGGACGGGATCACCAGGCGCGCCGCTTCCTTGAGCACCTGCTTGCCGCCGTCGGGCAGCTTGAACCGCGCAGGAATGCGGGCCGACAGTTCAACCAGCCGGTAATCCAGGAACGGCGTGCGCGCTTCCAGGCCCCAGGCCATGGTCATGTTGTCGACGCGTTTGACCGGGTCGTCCACCAGCATCACGGTGCTGTCCAGACGCAACGCTTTATCGACCGCCGCATCGGCGCCCGGCATCGCGAAGTGCTCGCGGACGAAATCACCAGCGGCGTCGTTGGCCGTCAGCCATTGCGGAGCAACCGTCTGCGCGTACTCGTCGTAGCTGCGATCGAAGAAGGCATCGCGGTAAGCGGCATAAGGATCGGCCGCGCCATCGACTTGCGGGTACCAGTGATAACCGGCGAACAGCTCGTCCGCACCCTGGCCGCTTTGCACCACTTTGCAATGCTTGGCGACTTCGCGGGACAGCAGATAAAACGCGATGCAGTCGTGGCTCACCATCGGCTCGCTCATGGCGCGAAACGCAGCCGGCAGCTGCTCGATGATTTCGCTTTCCTTGATCCGCAGCTGATGGTGGCGGGTGCCGTAGTGCTTCGCGATCAGGTCCGAATACTGGAATTCGTCGCCACGCTCGCCCCCGGCGTCCTGAAAACCGATGGAAAAGGTCGACAGGTCTTTCACACCGACTTCGCGCAGCAGGCCGACCAGCATGCTCGAATCTACGCCGCCCGACAGCAGCACGCCGACGTCGACGGCCGCACGTTGACGAATCGCGACCGCTTCGCGGGTGCTGTCCAGAACGCGGTCGCGCCAGTCTTCGAGGGTCAGATTGGCTTCGTCGGCGCGCGGGCCGTAAGGCAGCGTCCACCAGACTTTCTGCTCGACCTTGCCGTCGGCGCTGAAGCGCATCCAGCTCGCAGGCGGCACCTTTTCGACGCCCGCCAGCAGGGTGCGCGGGGCCGGCACCACCGCGTGGAAATTCAGGTAGTGATTGAGCGCCACCGGATCGAGCATCGGGTTGATGTCGCCGCCTTTGAGCAAGGCGGGCAATGCCGATGCGAAGCGCAGGCGCTTGTCGGTGCGCGACAGGTACAGCGGCTTGACGCCCAGACGGTCGCGGGCGATGAACAGGCTATTGTTGTCGCGCTCCCAGATGGCGAAGGCAAACATGCCGTTGAGCTTGGGCAGCAGGTCTGCGCCCCAGGCGTGATAGCCCTTGAGCAGCACTTCGGTGTCGCCACCGGAATGGAATTGATAGCCCAAGCTTTCAAGCTCGGCACGCAGTTCGGGGAAGTTGTAGATCGCACCGTTGAAGGCCAGTGACAGGCCCAGATGGCTGTCGATCATCGGCTGCGCAGAGCCGTCAGACAGGTCCATGATTTTCAATCGGCGGTGGCCCAGGGCAATCGGCCCCTGGCTATGAAAGCCCCACGCATCCGGGCCACGAGGCGCCAGATGATGGGTGATGCGTTCTACCGCGGCGAGGTCCGCAGGTTGGTTGTCGAAACGTAATTCACCAGCTAATCCGCACATATTATCCTTACCGGTTTTCCGTTGGGGAGCGTAGACGGGGAGTCCGGCTACCCAAAGACTGACCGGCAGGATTTGCCAGAGTTTTAGAACGATCGGTTATAAGCGCAAGGCGAGGACTGCGTCATAGGCCACATCCGGCAAGGCGTGCGGCTTATTGTGAGAATGAGCCGGCGGCTTTTAACCCAGCCTTCGATCAACGGCGTTGCACCCGACGCCTTCCCGGCTAAAGCCGGTCCTACGAACAGCTTTCAACATCTGCCGGACGTCCGTAGGACCGGCTTCAGCCGGGAAAAGGCCGGCGCAGGCTGCGGAGATGCAGTGGTGGGAACTCAATCTTCGTCCAATGGCGGCCCCGAGCAAGCCTACTTCCGCAGGGCATGCGTGCACCCTCTGAAGCTCAATAGCCTGTCATCTCCAGATACCCGACGCCGTCGTGACTTCCGCTCACCTGTACCGGGCCCTCCCAGTAGGGGATCTGCAGGTTCATCCAGGCCTTGGGGTTGAGCGCCTCGACCGAGATATCGATGCCCTTGCCGGGGATTTTTACCGACCAACGGGTGGGCATGTCGCGGCCTTCCACCTCGGTGGTGTCTTCGGGCTCGAGTCCGATGTCGCCGGGCGCGAGCATTTCGGTACTGCCGTCGCGGTTGATCCAGGTTCCGGTAAGGTACGGCTCGCCGTTTTTATTGCGCATTCGGTAGAGCATCACCTCGGCGCCATTGTTCAGGTGAAGGGAAAACCAGTCCCAGCCCGTCTGATCGGCGGTCAGTGGCTGGCTGCTCCATTCGCGGTCCAGCCAGGCAGGCCCGCTGACCTGATACGTTTTGCCGTCGATCTCGAGGCTGCCGTCAGCTTGAAAGAACGGCTGGCTGTAGTAATACGAGGCCTGACCTTCCTTGGATTTCTGACTGAAACCCTGCTTGCCCTGCAGCACCAGCGGCTTGTCGGCCTTCAAGTGCAGGCGATAGCTGAACTGCGGCCCTGCGGCCTGCAGGTGCATGTCCGCCAGTGGATCGGCGTGTTCGGCATCGCTGGTCAGCGACCAGTCGTCGATCCAGGCACTGAACGGCGTCAGCTTCACCCCGGCCTGTTCTACACCGCCGCGTGCGTAGCGTTCGGTGGCGTAATGCTCATCCTCCGAAGTCACCGCAGCGTGCCCCATCCACAGGTTGCGATTGCTCCAGCCGACGGTCGCGCCCTTTTCCTCTCTGGCGCGCGGCAGGGCGTTGCGAAACAGCGTCCACTGCACGCCGAACGATTGTCCGTCGGCATCGGTCAGGTTGGCGGTGATGTACCACCACTCGATACGGAAATCGTCGTGGGCGCCGTGATCGTCGGGAAACGCGAAACGCTTGTCTGGCGTTACCCGGGCGTAACTTGCGGCATCGTCGGCCAGCCCGGCGAAGCCTTTTTCTTCCGCCGGTTTGTCGTCGCACGCGCTCAGCAAGAGCCCGACGAGGAACACGGCCAGCGCCTTAACCTTCATTGGCGAACGTCCTCAGCAGGTCGGCAGGGCGAGTGCGATACAGGCGATACAACGGCCACGCCGATGCCAGAAGTGTGGCGAACATCGCCAGCAGCATCAGGCGCAACAGCTGCATCGGGAACACCTGCAAGGGCAGCCGCCAGCCGAACGCCTGCACATTGATCACGGCATCCAGGCACCAGGCCAGCAACAATCCCAGCGGAATCGCCAGCACCAGCGTCAGCACCGCCAGCAGCCAGGTCTGCGCGAGATTGAGTAGCATCAGTTGCCGCCGTGTGACGCCCAGCGCCCATAGTGGTGCCAGCTGACCGAGCCGGCTCTGGCTCTGGGTCAGCAGGCTGATGAACAGTGCCACGCCCGCCACGCCCAGGGTCAGGCTGTTGAGGGCGGCGGTGGCGGCGAAGGTGCGCTCGAAGACCTGGCGCGACCAGGCTTTGAGCTGGATCTGATCGACGATGCGGCTGTCGTCAATGGTGAATTTGTTGTGCAGCACGCGTAGCAGTTGCGGGATCGCCCGCGGATCGATGCGCAGATTGAAACGGTTGGGCGTCAGTTGTGGCCAGTGCTTGAGCAAATGGTCGGCGTTCACCAGCATGTGACCTTTGGGGTTGCCGTAGTCCGCGTAAATGCCCACCACGCGCAGCGTCCAGTCGCCGTCCGGCGCAGGCACCTTGAGCTCGTCGCCGACGCTGACCTTCAACCGTCGGGCCAGCTGTTCGCTGAGCATCAACGCATCCTCGCTGGCCAGTCGCGCCCAGGGATCGCCGTCGGCCGACTCCAGCAACGGCCAGTGTTGGCGGTAGTGCGGGTGATCGATCACGCCATACAGCTCGGCCGGCCAGCCGTGCAGTTGCAGCGAAACCTGCCAGTTGGGCAGCACTGCGGACGTCAGCGGTTGCTCGCTCAGCCATTTTTGCAGCGGCGCGGCCTGAGCCGGGTTTTGCGGGTTAATGTACAGCTCAGCGCTCAGGCGTTGCTCCAGCCAGTGCGTGAAGGTCTGTCGAAAGCCCGAGGTCATGCTGCCTGCGCCGATGTTCGCGGCCATTGCCAGCAACAGCGCCATCAAGGCCAGACTCAACGCCGGCAATTGCTGGCGGCAGTCTGCGAGAAACCACTGGCCCAGGACGGAGCGGCTTTTTCCGAGCAGACCATTGAGCAAGCCGTTGAGCAGCACAGGCAGCCCCAATGCCGCGCTGAGCAGCAGGCTGGCCATCAGCAAGAAGCCCGCCGCCAGGCTGTTGCCAAACAGTGCGGCGAGCATTGCAATCAGCGCGCAAACCCCGGCAATCCAGCCCTGACGCTTGAGCCAGGTGGCGTGGGTTTCGTGCCAGGTCTGCGCGTTCGCCAGTGCCAGCAACGGCAATCGAGCGGCGCGCAGCAGGCTGCTGGCGCCCGCCAGAAAGGCACCCAGCAGACTCACGCCCAGCCCGCTCAGCCACCACCAGACGCTCAGGTTCAAATGCCCGGCCACTTCGGCGCCGTACAGGCCGCGCAGGCTGGCGGCGACATCGGGCAACAGCACACTCGCCAGCCAATAGCCGCTGATGACCCCGACAATGCCGCCGAGCAGGGCCAGCACGCCCAGTTCGACGATCAGACTGGCGATCAGGCTTCGGGCACTGACGCCGCAGGCACGTAAATTCCTCAGCAGTCCGCGACGCTGCTCCAGTGCAAGGCCAATGGCGGCATGGACGATGAACAGCCCGACCACGAATGAAAGAAAACCGAGCGCGTCCAGGTTCAGGTGGAAACTTTCGGTCAGGCGGCCCAGGTCGTTGTCTTCGCCACTTTTACGAATGACCAGCTCGCCGTTCAACGCGGCCGGCAGGGCGGGTGCGTTGTCGGCGAAGTCCTTGGGCAGCACGAGCCGCGAAATCTGATCAGGCTGATTCAGCAGTTGCTGGGCGAAGCCAATGTCCATCAGCAACAGCCCCGGCGCCATGTCCACCTGCGCGTGCAGCGGCGGTAACGCGCGGCCCGATTCGGTCAACGGCCTTTGCCCCTCATGCAGGCCAAGCGCGGACAGGGTCTGGGGAGAAATCCACGTGACGCCGGGGGGCGTGAAAAAATCGACGATCTGCGCGGTGCTCAGCGACTGGCCGGCCAGTGCGGTGTTGACGGGCAGCGACACTGGCTCGATGCCCAACAGCGTCAGCCGCACGTCGGGCGCTTCCTTGAGTGTCACGCGCCCTCTGAGCGCGGGCGAAACCGGCCAGCCCGCGCGACGCAGCGTGACAAACAGTTCTTGAGAGAAATTCGCGCCGTTGGGCGACACCAGAATCTTCTGCGGCTCACCGCCGATCAGTTGGCTGGCCTTGGCGTAACTTTCGCGGGCCTGGCTATTGAGTGCCTGCACGCCGGTCAACAGACTGGTGGCCAGCCACAGACCGGTCAACACGCTGAAAAACTGCACGGGATGGCGGCGCCAGTGGCTGAGCAGCGCCTTCAGCGTCCAATGGAAAACGGGCATCTCAGCGTTCGCCTTCCGGGAGCAGACGTCCCAGATGCAGAACCGCCTGACGCTGCAGACGCGCGGCAACCCTGGGGCTGTGCGTCACCATCAACAGGCTGGTCGGGCTGTCCGCGAGGATGTCGAGCAGCAATTGCAGGACTTCATCGCTGGTGGCTTCATCGAGATTGCCGGTGGGCTCGTCGGCCAGCAGCAGGCCCGGTCGCGACGCCAGCGCCCGTCCGATGGCGACACGTTGTTGCTGCCCGCCAGACAGTTGTTCGGGATAGCGCTTGAGCAAGGCGCCCAGACCGAGCCGTTCGACAAGCTCTGCTTGCCAGTGCGGTTGATAGCGTCCGGCCAGACGCGCCTGGAACGCCAGATTGTCCTCGACCCTGAGGCTGCCGATGAGGTTGAACTGCTGAAACACCAGGCCGATCTGTGTGCGCCTCCAGTTCGCCAGTTGCGCCTCGTTCATCTGATCCAGACGCTCGCCAGCGATCTCGATGCTGCCCTTGTCCACCTGATCCAGCCCGGCGACCAGGTGCAGCAGCGTGCTCTTGCCGCTGCCCGATTCACCCATCAGCGCCAGGCTGCCACCCTGTTCCAGCTGCAGATCCGCGCCCCGCAATACCGCCAACGGGCCCTGCGCCGTGGCATAGCTTTTGAACACGCCTTGGACTTGCAGCATCGACATGCACCTGACAGGGGAAATGAGAGGGAGAATACCGGGTTGTCCGGGGGAGATGTAAACAGCGGGAAGGTACGCATGTGCACCGCTGTCGATGCACACCCACCCCGGGTGCCCACGCCGGCCGCTTCCCGGCTGAAGCCGGTCCTACTGAGGCAACGCTTTGCCAGCCCCTGCATCTGTGTCGAATGTACCGGTCTCTTCGCGAGCAAGCTCACGCCTACAGATAGGTCGCGGGCGTTTCTGAATTCTTCGGCCAGACACAAATCCCGTATGAGCGTGCTTGCCCGCGAAGACTGACTGCCAGCCGCTGCATCTCTACCAGCCAAACTAAAAAAACCAGTCACACTGGCCTGTTCAAAAGCGAGCTCACTCCCACATCGGTGTCACGCAGATCATTACTTTCCGCGAATCAGACTGCGCAGTGCGAATCGGTTGGGGTGGCAGGCTTCGGCCACGCTGCGGGGCAGGGGCAGGGGCTCGTTGTCGAGCCACGCGGCGATCAGCTCGCCGGACAGCGGCGCGGTGATCAGGCCGCGCGAGCCGTGGCCGCTGTTGATGTAAAGCCCGTCCAGCCACGGGCACTGGATGGACGGCGCCTGGCGGGCGTCTTTGCGCAGTACGGCATAGGCCTGGAAGAACGCATCGCGGTCAGCCAGTGGTCCGACGATCGGCAGGTAATCCGGGCTGGTGCAGCGAAAAGCGGCGCGGCCTTGCAGGTCCTCCACCGGGATTTCGCTGGCCTGCAGCCGGTCTGTCAGGTCCTCGGAAATTTCCCGCAGCAGATCGAGGTTGCCCAGATGCTCCGCGGTGCTGGGCGTCAGGTCATCGCTGTTGAACGCGAAGCTTGCCCCCAATGTGTGTTCGCCCAGCCGCGCGGGCGCGACATAGCCCTCGGCGCAGACCACCGTGCTCAGCGATGCGCTGGCCGGCGTTTCCGGCAGTCGTGTGATCTGCCCGCGAATGCGCTTGAGCGGCAGGTCGGCGCTGGCGGGGAATCGTTTGACCTCAGCTGCACCCGCCAGCACCACCACCTTCGCCTGGGCGAGTAGCCGGTCGCCATTCCAGGCCTGCCAGACCTCGCCTTTGCGGCGCAACTCGAGCGCCTCGCCATGGGTGGTCAGATCAACGCCTGGCTGCTGCGCCTGATAGCGGCATAACGCAGGCGGATGCACCCAGCCTCCTTGCGGATAGAACAGGCCGCCGCTTGTCAGGGCAATACCGGCTTTCGTTTCAGCGTCCGATTGCTCGAGCACCTGCAGCAAGTCAGGGGTAAATGCCTGGGCCAGTTGTGCCTGACGTTCGTGTTCCTTTTCATCGAATGCCAGTTGCAGCACGCCGCAGTCATCCCAGTCGACGCCCCGCTGCAACCGCTCCAGCAGGCGACGCGTATGGCCGAAGCCGCTGAGAATCAACTGCGAGAGCGCGGTGCCATGGGCCGACAATTTCAGATACAGCACGCCTTGCGGGTTGCCCGAAGCTTCGGCTGCAACGCTCTGATGACGCTCCAGCAACTGGACCTGCCAGCCGCGCGCGGCCAGGCTTGCGGCGGTCGCGCAACCGGCCAGCCCGGCGCCAATCACCAGCGCCCTGCGTTCATCGCCATGCCGGACCGGCCGCGCGAACCAGGGCCTGGCGCGAGGCGGGGCGGGCGTGTCCTCGGGCCAGCCGATGAAGCTGCCCTTGAGCACTTCCCATTTGTGGCCGATACCGGGCACGCGTTTCATCTTGAAGCCGGCAGCGTTCAACGCGCGGCGCACCCAGCCGGTACTGGTAAACGTCCCGATGGTCGCGCCGGGAGCGGCCAGACGCGCCAGTTCGGCAAACAGCTCCGGGGTCCACATTTCAGGATTTTTCGAAGGCGCGAAGCCGTCCAGAAACCATGCGTCGATCTCGCCGTCCAGCTGCGGCAGCATGTCCAGCGCGTCGCCGATCAACAGCGTCAGGGTCACCCGGCCACCTTCGAACACCAGACGCTGGAAGCCCTCGTGAATCGCCACGTACTGCGTCAACAATTGGTCGGCGAAGGGCTTGAGTTCAGGCCACAGCTGCAAGGCCCGTTGCAGATCGTCACGGCTGAGCGGGTATTTCTCGACGCTGACAAAGTGCAGACGCGCCCCCGCGTGAGCCTGCGCAGCAAACAGCTGCCAGGCGCAGAGGAAGTTCAGGCCGGTGCCGAAGCCGGTCTCACCGATCACCAGACGACCGCCGTCAGGCAGCGCAGCGAAGCGCTCGTGCAGCGCGTTCTGCGTCAGAAACACATGGCGGGTTTCGTCCAGGCCTGACTCGGTGGAGAAGTACACGTCGCAAAACACCCTCGAATGGGGGTTGCCGTTCTCGTCCCAGTCAATCTGGGCGTGGTCAATGGTGGTCATGTTCGGCTCGGGGTAGGCAAGGCGGCGATTTTACCCCAGCGCCCGGTGAATGCAGACAGCGCGACGAAATGAATAACTATGTATGCCAGCGCCCGCGTGAATCCTGATTACGTTCAACGCTCAGTCATTCACAAGGACGTCACCATGAGCAGTACCGCGTTACCTCAAGTCTCGACCATCATCAACAACACCTTGCCCGCCTGGTTCATCAACGCGTCGCCGCAGATGCGCAACGCCCTGACGGCAGACATGGGCGCCAGCCGTCGCGCCACGCTGGCGGCAGGGCAGGTGCTCGATCGCATCATCGACCTGCCCGCATTCGCCCGTCCGTTACTGGCCCAGGCGCTGCAAGACGCGTTTGGGCCGGGCCTGGATGTCGACGCCGATCATTTCTACCACGTCAGTTTCGAGCGCGACTGGCTGACCGGGCGCGCATCACCGAAAAGCTCGACCACCCAGTCGCTGTTGCAGGCCGCGCTGCAGAACTTCGAGGTCAGCGAGCAGGCACAGGTGGTGCAGGAAAATACCTCGCTGATTTACCGCAACCTGTCGGGCAGGGACCACTTGCAGGCACGAAGCGATCCCCTTAACAGGCAGAACGTCAGCCCCGAGCGTTTCATCGAGCTCTGTCGAAAGGTGGATGTGGGCGGCCAGTATCAGCGCCACCTTCGCCACGTGCTGCATCCGGTGGCGCGCGCGGATGTGCCTGGCAGTGTCGGCAGCGAAGAAATCAAGCAACTGCTGATTGAGAAGGATCGCCTGGCACTGAGGGTTGAATCCCACATCGCACGCATGAAAGATCTGATCGACGAGGCGGAGTATCAGGCACTGCTTGCGTTGGAGGGGCAGGCGTCTTCCGGGCAACTGTTCACCTTGCAGTTGTTGGGCTTCACGTTACGCGATGCGCTGGTGATGCAGGCGCCCGGCGCGGCGCGCTGCGTGGTCTATCTACCGGGCGAGCCCGACGCACCCGTTCGGTCCTACGCCTCGCTCGACGCCTTCATGCAGGCATTGAGGGCGAAGCTACGCAGCGAAGGCTACCAGCGCTACTTTGACCGCTTCCTCGCTCAGCGCAGCAAAGGGGCGTTTTTCTCCTTGCTTCATGATCGCCTCGCCCCGCAAAGCGTGCACAGTGTAGCGGGGGGCAAAGGATTTCATCGTCAGCGGGTGGCTACGACCCAAGACGACCCCAACGCCAATCTCGACCTGCAGACCGTGTCTCTGGGCATCACGCTCGACGATTTTCTGTACCTGCAATCGATGTTGCACATCAAGGACGACGCGCGGGTGCTGGCCGTGCCGACCGATGATGAGGACGCCAATACCCGTCTGAAGCGTCTGGCCCAATGGCGCGAATACGGCATGGATGCGCTGAATCTCGCGGCGTTCTTCGTGCCCGGGCTGGGAGAAGGCCTGTTACTGATGTCTGGGGCGCAGCTGCTGGTCGACACCTTCGAAGGCGTGGATGCCTGGCGTCATGGCGACATGAGCCAGGCCTTGGAACACTTGAGCGAGGTCGCGGAAAACCTCGCGTTCCTGGCGGCCATGGGCGCGGCCGGCAAGTGGGCGAGCGGACCCAAGTCCACGAACGTCGAGCCGCCTCCATTCATCGCGCGGATGCAGCCGGTCACGGATTCGACCGGTCAGGTGCGGTTATGGGACAGCAGCAGCGAGCTTCGCCGTCTGCACCCTTCGTTGGCCGATTTCGATGACAAGACCCTGACGCGCATCATGGCGGTGGCCGATGTCGATGCCGCAGCGGTCCGGCATGCGCTTGTCAACCAGAGGCCACCGGCAGCGTTGATCGACGTCGCCAAGCGCTTTCGTCTGAGCGACAACGCGGCCCGATCCGTCGAAGCCTTCGAAGCGGCCTATCGCGAAAGCGAGCGGTCCAGTGACCCACTGGTGACGCTGCTCAGGCGGGATTTTTCTTCGCTGACGCTGGCGTCGGCCCGTGAGTTGCTGGCCAGCGCCACCGCCGAGCAGCGTCTGGTAATGCAATCGAGCGGGCGCATCCCGCTGGAGATTGCGGGCAAGGTGCGTGGTCATCTGCGGCAGACTCGGATGAGCCGCGTGCTGGAAGGTTTTTTTCTTACGCCGAGCCATGCCAGCCGCGACCTTCAACGCCTGACCCTGCGCAGCGTCGAGCTGTTTGCCGGATGGCCCGATGACCTGCGACTGGAGATTCGCGAGGGCACGGCAAAAGGTGCGCTGCTCGACAGCATCGGCCCGGAGCAGTCGCCTGAACGTCGCATCCTGGTGCGCGGCACCAACGCCTATCATCCGTGTGACGGCGAGGGCAAATCCATCGGACGCGAAGGCAGTCTGTTCTCCGCGATGCTGCGTGCGTTGCCTCAGCAAACCCGACAGGCAATCGGCCTTGCCGATGCCGACATCGATGCCCGCGTGCTCAAAGGCCGGGTGTTCAAATGGCTGAAACAGCAGCCGACATGGGCCGCCCGGACGCTGGGACAATGGTTGCCCGACGGTGCATCGCGCATGCCCATGCGGCTGGTGGACGGCCGCACCGGCTATCCGCTCAGCGGCCGTGGTGCCGGGTTCAGCGAGGCGCCGAGCGAGGTGGAGCAGCAACTGTTGCAGGCAATGACGCAGCTGTATCCGGAGAGTCCCGACCTGCCGGCGCAAGTGCGTGACAGGGCCAGACGACAGCGTCCGCTGGCTGATCTGCTGGCGACCACCCGGCAGCGGATCGAGGCCTGGCAGCAGCTGTACTGCAGCCTTCTGGCGTGGGTCGAGGCCGATGACATGAGCGTGCTTATCAATGAAAACGAGCGCCCGGCGCGACGCACCGTGGCAACGGCCATCGAACGTGCCTGGCGCTACAGTCACAGCGCGGCACCGCGTGGCCCGCGCTCGCTGACGCTTGAGCACATCACCCTGCCGCAACTGCCAGCGCTCCCCGATTTTTATGCTGACATCAGGCGCATGGATCTTAATCACATCACCGCCGATCTGCAGGGCGCCAACGCCTTTCTGGAACACTTCCCGTCCCTGACGCACCTGAATCTGCGCGCCAGCTTCCTTGCCATCCCGGACATCCTGCCTCGACTGGAACGGCTGGAGCACCTGTCGCTCGAGCGCATGCCGTGGACCATCGATCAAGCGGTAATGGATGTGCTGATGGACATTCCCGACCTCGATTCGCTGAGCCTGGCCAGCAGCCCGCTGGCTCAGTTCACTGACACCGGTCGCCTGCGCCTGTCGACGCTCTGGATCAACAATACGGGGCTGACTCAGTGGCCGCAGTGGGCTCATTCGCTGGGGCTCAACGAGCTCGACATCAGCGACAACCATATCGTAGAGATACCCGATGAGGTGATCGAAAACCCTCACGATCCGGACCGCCACCTGGTGATCTATGCGTACAACAATCCGCTGGATCATCAGTCGCTGGAGAATTACTGGCGTAATGACACCGGCTTCGGTCATCGCTATCGCCTGGATTACGACTTCCCCGAGGACATCCGCGAGCTTCCGGTGGAGGGCATGGTCGAGGGCAGCGACAGCGAGAGCTCCGATGACGACGACACCGATCATGCGCATCCTTCCACTTCCGGTGCGCGCGCGCCGGCAGCGTCGGTCGAATTATGGATCAGGCCGGATGAGCCGGCGCTGAACGATCGACTGCGCGCCGCCTGGGCGCAGGTCGAGCAGGCAGGCGATGCGCCGCATCTGCTGGTGCTGCTGCAGCGTCTTCGTCAGGCTGCGGATTTTCGTCTGTTCCACGCCGAGCTTGCCTGTGACGTGCTCACGGTGCTGGAATCGGTTGCGACAGATGCGGCCTTGCGCGGGCAGGTCGAGGTCATCGCCAACGATCGCCTGTTCGGCGCTGACCAGACCTGCCAGGACGGCGCGCGTCTGATCTTCAGTGACATTCAAGTGCTTGTTTACAGCGAGCAGGCGCTTCGCGGCGTGGCGCAGGCTCAGCGCACGTCGGTCATGCTTGGGGTGATTCGCCAGCTGTTCCGGCTCAATGAGGTTCAGGCCATTGCCGACGCCGAAATCCTCCGGCGCCAAGGGTTGGGCATGAACGTCGACTCCGCCGAGGTGCGCATGGCGTACCGCATCGGTCTGGCCGACGAACTGGCGCTGCCCGGTCAGCCTCATCGCATGGTCTGGGAGCGCCTGGCTGCTGTCGATCAGGGCGCGTTGCTGGACGCTCGCCGGCGGGTGCTCGAGGCGGAGCAGGGCCCTGCGTTTCTTGAATTCGCGGTGGCTGACCGTCAATGGAATGCCCGCTTGCGTGCCGAGCATGGGCCGGGCATGGAACTGGCGACGGCGGTGGTCCAGACCCGGATGGCTGCGCTCGAGGACCATCCCCCTGAAGATCCTGACGAATACCACCGCCAGGGGCAAGCGTTGATCGCCCAGCGTGAGGCGGATGAGCACACCATGCTCATTCAGCTGACCGACCTGTACCGCGCCGGCTGGTAATACGCATTGCGGTGTGTCGGGTGACGGAGCACACGGTCACCCGGCACGCCGGCGGCCCGATTTTCGTTGCGATTGACCCCTGAACGCGATTGGCGGTCATACCCTTCACTGATACCAGACGCCTGCTAGTCTTGGGCGATCATGAAGGGAGCCATGCATGTTCGAATCCGCTGAAATCGGCCATACCATCGATGACGAGACCTACGACGCTGAAGTTCCGGCACTGCGCGAGGCGCTGCTGGAGGCGCAATACGAACTTCACGAACAAGCCAAACGCCAGATCATTGTGCTGATCAACGGCATTGAAGGCGCTGGCAAGGGCGAAACCGTCAAACTGCTCAACGACTGGATGGACCCGCGCTACATCGAGGTGCGCACCTTCGACCAGCAGACCGATGAGGAGCTTGCTCATCCTCCGGTCTGGCGCTATTGGCGACAGCTTCCGCCCAAGGGCCGCATCGGCGTGTTCTTCGGCAACTGGTACAGCCAGATGATTCAGGGCCGGGTGCACAAGCAATTCACCGACCCGGTGCTGGATCAGGCCATCAACGGCGCGGAGCGTCTGGAGAAGATGCTCGTCGACGAAGGCGCCGTGATCTTCAAGTTTTGGTTTCACCTCTCCAAACAGCAAATGAAGCAGCGCCTCAAGACCCTCAAGGACGATCCGCTGCACAGTTGGCGGATCAGCCCGCTGGACTGGCAGCAATCGAAAACCTACGACAAGTTCGTGCGATTCGGCGAGCGCGTCCTGCGCCGCACCAGTCGCGATTATGCGCCGTGGCACGTGATCGAAGGCGCAGACCCGAACTACCGGAGCCTGACGGTCGGCCGGCTGTTGCTGGAAGGCCTGCAAAGCGCGTTGAAAACCCCTGAAGGCCAGAGCAATTTCGTCAACCTCGGCCCGCTGCCGAGCAACACCGACGAGCGCAGTCTGCTGGACAATCTGGACATGTCGCTGGCGCTGGAAAAGGACGATTACGAAGAGCAGTTGATCACCGAACAGGCGCGTCTTTCCGGCCTGATGCGGGACAAGCGCATGCGTCGTCATGCGCTTGTGGCGGTGTTCGAGGGGAATGATGCCGCCGGCAAGGGCGGGGCGATCAAGCGGGTTGCCGGCGCGCTCGATCCTCGTCAGTACCACATCGTGCCCATCGCCGCGCCCAGCCAGGACGAGCTGGCACAACCTTATCTGTGGCGGTTCTGGCGACAGATTCCGGCGCGCGGCAAGTTCACCGTATTCGACCGTTCCTGGTATGGCCGGGTGTTGGTGGAGCGGGTCGAGGGTTTCTGCTCTGAAGCAGACTGGCTGAGGGCTTACAGCGAGATCAATGATTTCGAAGAACAGCTCACCGATGCGGGCATCGTGGTCGTGAAGTTCTGGCTCGCGATTGACGACAAGACGCAGCTTGAGCGTTTTCAGGCTCGGGAGAAGATCCCTTTCAAACGGCACAAAATTACCGAAGACGACTGGCGCAACCGCAAGAAGTGGCCGCAATACCGAGAGGCCGTCGGCGATATGGTCGACCGCACCAGCACCGAAATCGCCCCGTGGACGCTGGTCGAAGCCAACGACAAACGCTGGGCCCGGGTTAAAGTCCTGCGCACGATCAACGAGGCGCTGGAGGCCGCGTTCGCAAAGAGCGACAAGAAGAAAAAATGACTCATGGAACACAATTACTGCAGGAGCAATCGGAGGTGACGACGCTCGCGAATGCGGTCTGGCTGACACACCGCATTCGCAACCCTCATCACTTCGAATTGCGCCTGCAGAGGATTAAGGCGTCAATGAGTCTGCAGGATCACCGCTCCCGTAATGCTTCGGTGCGGGCTTTCAGGACGGGTTTGAGAAGGTAGTCCATTACGCTTTTCTCGCCGGTGATGATGTCCACTGTCGCGACCATGCCGGGGATGATCAGCAACGGTTTCGCATCGCTGCCCAAGTGGTTTTTGTCGGTGCGTACCTGGATCAGGTAGAACGTGTTGCCCTTGTCGTCGGTGGTCGTGTCGGCGCCGATCAGCTCCAGCCTGGCCGGCAGTCCGCCGTAGATGGTGTAGTCGTAGGCGCTGAACTTGACCATGGCTTTCTGGCCTGGATGCAGAAAGGCAACGTCCTGCGGCCTGACTTTGGCTTCGATCAGCAGGTTGTCCTCAAGCGGCACGATTTCCACCATGTCGCTGCCGGGCTGAACCACGCCGCCGATGGTGTTGACTTTCAAGGTCTTGACGATGCCCTTGACCGGCGAGGTCACGGTGGTGCGCGTGACGCGGTCGTCGATGGCGATGCTGGTGGCGCTGGCTTTAGCCAGGTCCGAACGCTTTTCGTTGAGGTCCTTGGTGGCGTCGGATCGAAAGGTATCAGTGGATTCCTGAATCTTGCTTCTGATCTCGTTGATCGCGGCTTCGGCGCGGGGAATCGCCAGCGAAGTGGCATCCATTTGCCCGCGAGCCTCGGACGCCTTGCCCTTGAGCCGGATGATCTCCACTGGCGACACGGCGCCGCTGTTCACCAGTGGCGCCGACATGCTCAGCTCTTGCTGAATGAAGCCCAGCTGATTGCGATACTGATCCTGCTTGGAGCGAAACTCGGCGACTTCCTGCATCTTCTGGCGCAATTGCTCCTGCAACGTGCGCTGCTCGCTGGCCAGGCGCCGCTGGCGAGAGTCATACAGTGCCTGTTCATCGGCCGCCACCTGGGGCGCTTTGCCAAGCACCTCGGCAGAGGGTTTGAACGGCCTGCCTTCGGCCTCCGCCGACAGCCGATCAACCTGCGCCATGAGCGTGTATTTGTCCACTTCGCTTTCGCCCTTGTTCGAGAGAAAACGCGTGTCGTCCAGGCGCAGCAAGGTGTCGCCCTTGTTCACGATCTGCCCTTCGCGCACGAAGATTTCCGTGACGATGCCGCCTTCCAGGTTCTGGATCACCTGCACCTTGCTCGACGGAATGGCCTTGCCTTCACCCATCGTGACCTCTTGCAGCACTGCAAACCTGGCCCACACCAGCGCGGTGATGATCAGCGCGGCGGCGATCCACACGGTGACGCGCGCGCCACGGGGAGAGTCCTGCGCCGCGACGCCTGCGACCTCAGGCATGAACTCGTTATCGACCTGGCGATCAGGGTGAAAATAGCTGTGAGCGGATGACATGGGCGACGCTCCTTAAACCATGGCCGGGCCGGTACGGCCCTTGCGCAACGCTTCGACGACGAGCTCTTTGGGACCGTCGGCGACAACTTTGCCGTTGTCCATCACGATCAGCCGGTCCACCAGACTGAGCATCGACATGCGATGGGTGACCAGCAGCAGGGTTTTGCCTTGCATCAGCGTGAACAGCTTCTGGCGCAAGACGTCTTCGCTGCCGTTGTCCATGTGGCTGGTGGGTTCGTCGAGCAGCATGATGGGTGGGTCGAGCAGCAGCGCGCGGGCCAGTAAGACCGCTTGACGCTGCCCGCCGGAAAGCAGTTGTCCGCGCTCGCCAACAGGGCGGTCGAAGCCCTGCGGATGGTTGCGCGCAAGGTCGGTCACGCCTGTCAATTCGGCCACCTCCAGCATTCTGGCGTCGCTGACGTAACGCGCGCCGAGTGTCAGGTTGTCCCGCAGACTGCCCGCCAGCAGCGGCAGATCATGGGCCACGTAGCCCACTTGCTGGCGCAGGTCCGCGACGTCGACCTGACGCAGATCCAGGCCGTCGAGCAACAGCTGGCCGGAATCAGGCGTGTAGAAACCCATCATCAATCGGGCAAGGGTGCTCTTGCCCGAACCGCTGCGACCGATGATGCCGATCCGCTCACCGGGTCTGACGCTGATCGTGACTTCGCTCAGGGCGGCGGGCGTACCGGGGCCGCCATAGGCGAAACTGGCGTTGACCACCTGCAGCGCGCCTTCCAGCCGGGTGTGTTGAAGCGGCGTTCGGCCAGGCTCGCGCTCTTGCGGCAGGGCCATCAGCGCATCGGTGCTCTTCATGGTGATCTGCGCCTGCTGATAGCGCGTGATCAGCCCGGCGATCTGGCCCAGCGGTGCCAGCACGCGACTGCCGAGCATATAGCTGGCCACCAGCGCACCGACGCTGAGGTTGCCGGCAATGATGATGTAGACCCCGGCGACGATGGTCGCCATGCCCGAGAATTGCTGGATGAACAAGGTGCCGTTGCTGGCCAGCGCCGAGAGGTCCCGGGCGTGGCTGTCGAGGCGGGTGAGGGCGCCGTGGGTCGACTCCCATTTATGCTGGCGTTCGCTTTCGGCGCCGCAGGCTTTGAGGGTTTCCAGTCCGCCGAGCGTTTCCACCAGCAGGGCCTGACGTTCGGCGCCCAGCGCAAGGCTGCGTTCGACGGTGTCGCGCAGGCGCATCTGGATGATCCAGGCAAACAGGATCGTGATCGGAAAAGCCACCACCGGAATCACCACCAGCCAGCCGCCCAACAGCCCGATCACCGCCAGCATCAGCACGGCGAACGGCAGGTCGATGATGCTGGTGAGGGTGACGGCGGTCAGAAATTCTCGCAGGCCCTGGAAATCATGAATGCTCTGGGCGAAGCCGCCGACGGTGGCAGGGCGCGCTTTCATCGCCATTCCGGTAATGCGCTCGAATAACGTGGCGGACAGAATCACGTCGGTTTTCTTCCCGGCCTGATCCAGCAGACGCGCGCGCACCAGACGCAACGTCAGTTCGAACGCCGTGCCGATCAGCAGGCCGACGGCCAGCACCCAGAGGGTCGACGTCGCCTGATTGGGCACGACGCGGTCGTAGGTCTGCATGACGAACAGCGGCACCATCAACCCCAGCAGGTTGATCAGCAGGCTGGCGAGAATTGCGTCGCTGTAAAGCCAGCGCGACAGTCTGAGGGTGTCACGAAACCAGGCGTTGACCCTGGGCACCAGCGGCGCGCGCAGGTTTTCCAGTTCGTGACGCGGGCGGGCGAACAATGCCTGGCCTGTGTAGAGCGCTTGCAGTTCTTCGCGGGTGACCCGCTGCTCGCCACCTTCGGCTTCGCTGGGCAGGATCAGCGCACGCCCGTCCTCTTCCCAGCGCCGCAGCACGGCGCATCGGTTGCCCTTGAGCAGTAATAAAACGGGCAGGTTCAGCCGGTCGATGGCGTCCAGATCGCGGCGCAGAATGCGCGCCTGCAGTCCGGCGCGAGCGGCGGCACGGGGAAGCAGTTCAACGCCCAGCCGATGCTGCGCCAGAGGCAGGCCAGCACTGAGGCTGGTGCGGCTGGCGTTGCAATCGTGCAGTTTGCAGAGGATCAGCAGGCCGTCGAGCAGCGGATCGTCGTAGTTCGAACGAGGGTCGATCGGATGGGCCAGATCGATGTGTGTCGGTTCCATGCGCGTCACAGACTTCTCCCGGGCGCTTGCGCGCTACTTCAGTTCAGGCAGCCGTGCTTCGCTTTTGACTTCCGTCAGGGCGACCGCTTCAGCCGGCAATACCACGCGCTCTTTGCGCAACAGCTCGCCTTCAGTGGCCAGCACCCGGTACATCGCGAATTCTTCGGTGTAGCGCAGTTCGGTGTAGCGGCGGGCCGCGTTGTAGAGCTCGTTTTCGCTGTCCAGCAGGTCGAGCAGGGTGCGTTGGCCGAGGCCGAACTGATCCTGATACGCAGCGCGCACGCGGGTGGTGGTCTCGGCGTATTCGCGGGCGATCGGCGTCTGGGTGCGCGCGTTATTCATCGCATTCCAGGCCAGCGCCAGGTTCTCGTTGAGCATGCGCAGCGCGTTGTTGCGAATGTCCATGGCCTGCCCGGTCTTGTAGGAGTCGGAATTGAGGCGGGCTTTGTCGCGATTGCCGTTGAACAGGTTGTAATTCATCACCACGGCAGCGCGCCATTCGTTGTCGTGGCCTACCTCGCCTTGCAGGTTGTCGTTCGCGCCGACCGCAAGCTCTCCGTCGAAACGTGGGTAGAAAGGCGATTTCGCCACTTCGTATTGCTTCTCTGCGGCGTTGACGTCGGCCTGCGCCGATTTCAGATAGGGGTTGTTGATCAGCATGCTTTGCCGCGCGGCGCTCAGGCTGGGAGACACCTCGCCCCTGATGCTCGGCGGAGCTTCCAGCTCATCCGGCATCCTGCCGACCGCACTGAAGAAGTTCGCCTCGGCGTCGGCCAGGTCGACTTGCGCGGTGTAGAAGTTGTTTTCGGCCAGCGCGCGACGGGCCTTGGATTGATCGGCGTCTGCGTTGCTGCCGATGCCCCGATTGGTGCGCAAGCCGATCTGGTCGTTGATGCGCAGGTGCGCCTGCAGGTTGTTCTTCGCCAGATCGAGCATCTCGCGACGCTTGAGCACTTCCAGATAGACCTCGACAGTGCGCAGCGCGAGGCTTTCAGAGGTGCCGCGCAGGTAATACGCACGGGAGTTGACGACCTCGCGGGTCCTGCCGACCTCGTTCTTGGTGTTGAAGCCGTCGAACAGCATTTGCCGCAGCCGCAGTTCCGACTGGGTGTAGTTCAGGGTTTCTTCGTTGTGATTGTTGAAGCCCCGGGTATTCGGGCTGTCGGTGTGTTCACGTCCGTAGGCGGCGATCAGATCAACCGTGGGGAGATAGCCTCCTTTGGCGAACTTCACATCCTCGTCTGCGGACAATCGGTTGTTCACGTTGGCGTGAATTTCCGGGTGATTGTCGATGGTGTTCTGAATCGCCTGGTTGAGGGACATGGCTTGCGCTTGGGCGCAGGCGACCGCCAACACAACTGCACTGTAGAGCGGGGTCAGATCGCGCATGAATACTTCTCCGTGAAATGTTATCGTGCTGCTACGCCAAAAAACCGGCGATTCCTTCGGTTAAAACCGTATCAGGTTTGTAACATCACAGCTAAGAACAACTTTCGGAAAAGCTCAGACGTTTTTTTCATATCCGTTATTCCAAAAAAAACTTATGTCCTTTTGGATTTTCAGGCGATGGTGAAATCCATGACTCGCCTGTATTCAATGCATTACGGGCGCTTAAAAGGTTTTGTGCGCGTTTCAGCGGAAATTTGACGGCGTCCCATCAAGTCGTTTTTCGAACAAAAAACTTGAAAAGATTCAGCGACATAAAATTGTCGTCTGATAATGGTTTAAAGCCTTTTCTGTACGCCGTTCGAACAGTTTTTGTTGGATTCGTAACATTTTCTGATCGGTTATTTGCAGCAAGGGAGTGTCTATGGCCAGGTTGATCGGTACGGTGCAAAAAGTGGTGGGCGACGTTTTCGCGGTGGCCGGTGATGGAACCCGACGACTGGTCATCGAGGGGGACAGGCTCTACGCCGGTGAGCAGCTCCAGACCGGGCCTGCGGGCGCGGTGGCCGTGCACCTCACCGATGGCGGCGAGCTGACCCTGGGGCGCGACAGCAGCATGCCGCTGACGCCGCACATCCTCGCCAACCATGCGACCCCTATCGATACCCCGGATGCCGCCGCGCCCAGTCAGGCGCAACTGACCGACGTGCAGCAATTGCAGCAAGCCATCGCCGCCGGCGCGGACCCCAGCCAGGTCACCGATGCGCCCGCCGCGGGCAATGCCAATCCCGGTGGCTCGCCGAGCGCGCTCGGTGGGGGCCACTCCTATGTGATGCTGACCGAGACCGGTGGCGTGGTGAATCCGGTGATCGGCTTCCCCACCGAAGGGCTCAATCCAGTGTTTCTGGTGCCGGAAGGCGAAATCGGCGGGCGGGACGATGGCTCGCCCGACGCCAGCCAGCCGCCCGTCATCACGCCACCGCCACCGCCGACGGACAACGGCATTTCCCTGGGTGAGAGCGAGGTGACGCTCAACGAAGCCAACCTGGAGGGCGGCAGTGCGCCGGATGGCGCCGCGCTGACCCAGGGCGGGACGTTTCAGGTCAACGCACCGGACGGGCTGCAAACGCTGACCATTGGCGGCATCGACGTTGTCACCAATGGCGTGCCAATGTCCGGGCAGCAATCGATCACGCTGCCTTCAGGCAATACGCTGACCATCCTCGATTACAACCCAACCACGGGCGTGGTCACGTACACCTACACGCTCACCGCGCCGGAATCCCACAATCAGGGTGATGGCACGATCGACAATGAGCAGATTCCGGTACACGCGGTGGACAGTGACGGCGATGTGGCTGACGGCAGCGTTATCGTCCATGTGGTCGACGATGTGCCGCACGCCGTCGCCGATGTCGGGTATGTGCTCGAAGGCGGCAACGTCATCGGCAACGTGTTGCTCAACGATCAGGCGGGTGCTGACGGTCCGGGCGCGGGCGGGCTGATTGTCGGCGTGCGCGCCGGCAGCGATACGTCAACGCCGGTCACGACCGGCTTGAACACAGTGATCAATGGTCTTTACGGCACGCTGATCATCGACGCTGCCGGCAACGCCGATTACCACAGCACGCCCGGCGTCATTGCGCCGGAAGGTGCGCAGGATGTGTTCACTTACTCGATCCGTGACGCCGATGGCGACACCAGCACCACGACGATCACCGTCAATGTGGTGCCTGACAGCGGCGTGATCATTGCGCCGGGCGATTGCACGGTCAATGAATCGCACCTGCCAGGCGGCTCTCATCCGGATGCCGCCGCACTCACCCAAAGCGGCACGATCAAGATCACCGCACCCGACGGCCTGCAGACGCTGACGGTGGGCGGCATCAACGTAATCGAGAACGGCGTGGCGATCACCTCGCCGCACACGGCGCAGTTGCCGTCCGGCAGCACGCTGACCATCCTCGGTTACAACCCGGTCACGGGCGTGGTGAATTACACCTATACGCTCAACACCCCGGAAGATCACAGCAGGGGTAACGGGGTGTCGGTCAATGACCGGATTCCCGTGCACGCGGTGGACTCCGATGGCGACGTCGCCAGCAGCAACGTGGTGGTCAGGATTGTCGACGACACGCCGCAGGCCCATTGCGACATTGGCAATGTCGCGGCGGGTGGGGAGGTCAGCGGCAACCTGTTGCTCAATGACTCGGCAGGTGCCGACGGTGCTGGCCCCAACGGCCTGATCATCGGCGTGCGTGCCGGTGACCATACGTCAACGCCAGTGTCCGGCGGCCTGAATACCGTGATCACTGGCCTGTACGGCACGCTGATCGTCGACAATCAGGGTAATGCGACGTATCACAGCAACCCCGCGCTGGTAGGTCCTCATGGCGAGCAGGACGTGTTCACCTACACGATTCGCGACGCCGACGGCGACACCAGCACCACGACGGTGACGGTCAATGTGGCGCCGCCCTGTCCGCCGGTGGCGTGCAACGACCACGACGTGACCGTTCATGAAAGCGCGCTGGATACCTACAAGGACGGACTGGATCTGGCGCCCGGCAAGGTCAACGGCAGTCACCCGGGCTCAAAGGCCGAAACCGGCACCGGCACGGTCGCCGACTCAGTGCAGGGCGGCACCGGGGCGCTGACCTTCAGCCTGCCAGGCGCGCATAACGGCACCGCCCAGGGCGCGTTCGGCGTGCTGCACCTCAATGCCGACGGCAGCTACACCTACACGCTCACATCCCCGGCGCAAACCACGCCGGGCGCCAACGACGGGCCCAATGTCATCCACGACTCGTTCACCTACACCGTCACTGATTCGCTCGGGCATTCGTCGTCGGCGCAGATCGTCGTCAACATCGTCGACGACCAGCCCAAGGCCGCGTGCATCGATCGCACCGTCACCAGCGAATCGACCGGCACTAACCTGATGCTGATCGTCGACACTTCGGCGAGCATGAACGAAGCGTCGGGCGTCAATGGCCTGTCCAGGCTGGGGCTTGAGAAACAGGCGATCGTCGAATTGCTGAACAAATACGAAGCATTGGGCGACGTACGCGTGCAACTGGTGACCTTCAACAGCCAGGCGCACGTCGGCAGCAACGAATGGGTCGATGTGGCGACGGCCAAAGCCATGGTCAACGGCCTGACGGCGGGGAACGGCACCAACTACGACGCGGCGCTGGCGGCAGCCGAACAGGCGTTCAGCCAAAAAGGCGCCATCAGCGGCGCGCAGAATGTGGCGTATTTCTTCTCGGACGGAAACCCCACCACGTCACCGCAGCACTCCGATCCGGGCAGCGTGCCAGACCCTGACCGTGGCGATGGCATCAGCCCCGGTGAAGAGGCGGCCTGGACACAGTTCCTCGACAGCCATCACATCAACGCTTACGCCATCGGCGTCGGCACGCAAGTCAGCAGCACCTATCTGGACCCGGTCGCGCACAATGGCGCGACGGCCACTGACAGCAACGCCGTGATCGTGACCGATCTGGGCCAGCTCAATGTCGTGCTCAGCGGCACGGTGCAGGGTGGGGTGCACGGCAGTCTGCTGGAAGGGGGCACCTTCGGCGCGGATCAGGGTTACGTCAAATCGATCAGCGTGGACGGCACCACTTACCAGTTCGATCCGACAGCGTTCAGCCATCACGGAAGAGTCACCACCACAGGCGGCGAGAATCACGGCACGCTCGATCCACTGAGCAACAACCTGACCATCACCACCGAGCAGGGCGGCACCCTGGTGATGAACATGAACACCGGCGCTTACACCTACACCCCGGCTGCTGGCGTGCAGCAGCCGCAGACCGAGAACATCCATTACGTGCTCAGTGACTACGACGGTGATCTGGCGTCAGCCAACCTGAATATCCATGTCGTGCCGTCGCCGGTGTACGAAGCGCCCATGGCCGTGGCCGACAACGTCATCACCAACCAGAACGGCGCGACCGTTTTCATTCCTGGGCAGGCGCTGGCGGCCAATGACGCAGCAGGCAACGGCGGCTCGCTGACCGCGACGCCGACCCGTTTCGACACCGGCTGGACCGCCAAGGGCGGTGATTTCAGCGCGACGTCGCTCAAGACCCTTCCGTTCGCCAGCAGCCAGAACAAAGCGGTCAATCAACTGAAGAATCTGGAGCGCAGTGATTTTTTCAACAATTCGGCGACGACGGCTCTGCTGGTGATCAGCGGCTATCTGGGCGCGGTCAATGGGTCGCCCGCCAATGCACAGGACCTGTACAGCGTCCATCTGAAGGCCGGGGAGACGGTCACCGTCGACCACTCCCTGACCAACGACGTGCTGGGCATGGCCTGGAAGTTCGAGGAAGGCGCCTACCATGGCATTGCCGACGGCGGCAGCTTCACTGCCACTGAAGATGGCGTGTACCGGCTGGTCGTGGTGAATCAGGCCGATCCGGGTGTGAAGGAACACTACAACCTGAACCTGACGATCGACTACGCGGCGGTCAATAACACGCCCGATGTCCACAGCAGCTATACCGTCACCGATCCCCACGGCGGCAGCAGCACCGCGGCGGTGAACATTACCCATCAGGACGGGCAGGTCGTGCTTGGGACGACAGGCGACGATGTGCTGGTGGGCGCCGCGGACAGTCATCTGCACGGTGGCGACGGCAACGACGTGCTGATCGCCGGACCAGGCAACAACGAGCTGTTCGGCGATAACGGCAATGACATGCTGTTCAGCGGATCGGGCAACGATCTGCTCGACGGCGGCGCGGGCCACAACACCGCGAACTACTCGCTGGCCACTGCGGGCGTCACGGTCAGTACCGCCGAACTCGGACCGCAGCACACGGGTGGGGCGGGCGTCGACACGCTGGTGAATATCGATAACCTGATCGGTTCGAACTTCAACGATCACCTCACAGGCGATCAGGGCAACAATATACTCAACGGCGGCCTGGGCAACGACGTGCTCAACGGCGGGGCGGGCGATGACATCCTGATCGGCGGACCGGGCAACAACACCCTGACCGGTGGCACGGGGCACGATACCTTCCAGTGGCAGGCGGGGAACACCGGGCACGACACCGTGACCGACTTCAATTTCGGCCTCGACAAGCTGGACCTGTCTCAACTGCTCCAGGGCGAGCACGGGGACGCGAACTCGCTGGAAAACTTCCTGCATTTCAGCGTCAGCGGCAGCGGGACATCTCTGGTTTCAACCATCGATATAAGCAGCGTCGCCGGGGGCGCGATCACGCAGACCATCGACCTTGCCGGCGTGGATCTGGCCCAGCACTACGGCGTCAGCCCCGGTGCTGGCGGCGTGGTGGCCGGCGGCCCGGATGCCGCAGCCATCATCAACGGAATGCTTGGGGACCATTCGTTGAAGGTCGATACGGTGTGAGGGAAGGCTTGCGGTGTGCCTGAAACACCGCACCAAATGTCTGGCTTCTTGGTGTTGCCGCTGGCGAATGGGATAAACGCGACGCTGCCCGTCAGGCCTCGGTCTCGATGGGGGGCAGTCGAATACCCGGAAAACCGCGAGCTGACTCACGAAGAGGCCGCTGTGGCTGGTGGAGATGCAGCGGCTGGAACGCAGCCTTCGCGGGCAAGCGCGCTCCTACGGGATGTGTGTCTGGCCGGAAAATTCGGGAATGCCCGCAGATCCGTGTAGGCGTGAGCTTGCTCGCGAATTGGCGGTACATCCGATAGAGATGCAGCGGCTGGCAATCAGTCTTCGCGAGCAAGCTCGCTCCCACGGGTTGTGTGTCTGGCCGGAAAATTCGGGAATGCCCGCAGATCCGTGTAGGCGTGAGCTTGCTCGCGAATTGGCGGTACATCCCATAGAGATGCAGCGGCTGGCAATCAGCCTTCGCGAGCAAGCTCGCTCCTATGGGTTTTGTGTCTGGCGGGAGAACCCGGGAATGCCCGCTACCTATTTGTGGGAGTGAGCTTGCTCACGAAGAGGCCGGAGTGTCCGGTGGAGAGTCAGCGGTGCAACGTCTTCTGCCGCACGATATACACCGTCACCAGCGCCGCGCTGATCAGCATGAAGCCCCGCGCCCACACCAATGGCACCAGCCAGCAGGAAAACCCGATGCTGAGCCACATCAGCCCGATGGCGTAAACCTTGCCCTTAAGGGGAATGCCGTTGCCTTGCAGATAATCGCGAATCCACGGACCGAGACGAGGGTGATCGACCAGCCAGTGATAAAAGCGCGGGGAGCTGCGGGCGAAGCAGGCGGCGGCCAGTAGAAGAAACGGCGTGGTCGGCAACACCGGCAGAAAGATCCCGACGACGCCCAGCGCCACGCTCAGCCAGCCAATGCCTTGCAAGAGAAAACGCACGAGCCTGGAACGACTCGTGCGGGGTGTTGAATCACCGGAACTGCCCTGCGCCATAGGCGCAGACTCAGTGGTGGCGGGGCTTGAGGATGGCGGGCTTTTCGTCCGGTGCGTGCAGCAGCAGATACAGCGCGGTCAGCGCCTCCGGGATCTGCACGATCATGTCATCCATCAGGTTGGCGTCAGCAGCGATGTCCGCAAACTCAGGCTGCTCATCGAACAGACCCGAACCGACCATGATCGGCAGCAGCATCTCGCTGACTTCTTCCTCGTCGTTTTCGAACCAGGCCGCTTCACGCAGGAACACGCCCTCCATGAAGCCGATGCACCAGCCGCGCAGTTCCGAATCATCCGGGTCGTCGCCCAGATCCAGATCGCAAGGCAGCTCGAACTCTTCGTCCGACGCCAGCTGACGGGCGATATGCTCTTTGAGCTTGATGAGCGTGGACTCGATCTCGTCATGCTGAGCCTGATCCTCATAGTGCGGCGGTTCGGCGAACAGTGCGTCGATCCATTCGCGGTCCGGAACGGTTTCGGCACAGATCGACAGCGCGGTCAGGTAGCCATGGGCGGCTACATAGTCCAGCGCTTCGTCATGCAGCTCATCGGCGTCGAGGAAGGCTTGCAGGCGGTGTAATTGCTCAGCGAAGGACATTGACGGACTACCTTGGAAATAAACGATGCTGAATTCTAGGCCCTGAGGGCCGAGGACGCCAGCGGCGAGGGCCATGGAATCGGTATTGCGCAAAAAATCGACCGTTGGCGTACGCGTTGTCCTATCGCCCGGAGCGCTCCGGTATACTGCCGCGCTTTGCGATTTGCTCAGCGATCTTCACCCGCTGCAGTGGCACCATCCGGGGTATCTATGCTCGACCAGGCTCAACGCGTACTTAAAGACATCTTCGGCTACGACAGCTTCCGTGGTCGCCAGGGTGCCATTATCGAGCGCGTGGCCAATGGCGGTGATGCGCTGGTGCTGATGCCTACGGGCGGCGGCAAATCCCTTTGTTTTCAGGTGCCGGGCCTGTTGCGCGACGGTCTGGCCGTGGTCGTGTCGCCCCTGATTGCACTGATGGACGATCAGGTGGCGACGCTTGAAGAACTCGGTGTTTCGGCGGCCGCGCTGAATTCCACGCTCACCCCCGAGCAACAACGCGACCTTGCCAACCGAATCCGTCTGGGCGAAGTGAAAATGCTCTACCTGGCGCCGGAACGCCTGGTTCAGCCGCGCATGCTGGCCTTTCTGCGAAACCTCAAGATCGCCCTGTTCGCCATCGACGAAGCCCATTGTGTGTCGCAATGGGGCCACGACTTCCGGCCCGAATACCTGCAGCTGGGCCAACTGGCCGAGCTGTTTCCCGACGTGCCGCGCATCGCCCTGACGGCGACCGCCGACAAGCGCACCCGGGAAGAAATCGTCAATCGCCTGCACCTGCAGAATGCCGAGCGTTTTCTGTCCAGCTTCGACCGGCCGAACATTTTCTACCGCATCGTGCCCAAGGAGCAGCCGCGCAAGCAATTGCTGGCGTTCCTTTCCGAGCGGCGCAGCGATGCCGGCATCGTTTATTGCCTGTCGCGCAAGAAAGTCGAGGAAACTGCTGCGTTCCTCAGCGACAACGGCTATCCGGCGCTGCCGTATCACGCCGGGCTGCCGATCGAAACGCGCTCGGAGAACCAGCGCCGCTTCCTTAATGAGGAAGGCCTGATCATGGTCGCGACCATCGCCTTCGGCATGGGCATCGACAAGCCCAACGTGCGTTTCGTCGCGCACATGGATTTGCCCAAGTCGCTGGAAGCCTACTATCAGGAAACCGGTCGGGCAGGGCGTGACGGTCTGCCTGCCGATGCCTGGATGGCGTACGGCCTGCAAGATGTGCTGATGCTCAAGCAGATGCTGCAGAACTCCGAAGGCGATGAACGGCACAAGCGCGTCGAGCATCACAAGCTCGATGCAATGCTCGCCTTGTGCGAAGAAACCCGCTGCCGGCGTCAGGCATTGCTGGCCTACTTCGACGAAGACATGCCAAACCCGTGTGGGCATTGCGACAACTGTGTCGACGGCGTGCAGACCTGGGACGCTACCGAACCTGCGCGTCAGGCGCTCTCTGCAATCTATCGAACCGGTCAGCGCTATGGCGTCGGCCATCTGGTCGACGTGCTGCTGGGCAAGGAAAACGACAAGGTCCAGGGTTTCGGGCATCAGCATCTTTCGGTGTTCGGTGTCGGCAAGAGCCGCAGCGAAGGCGAATGGCGCTCGTTGTTCCGACAACTCGTGGCGCGCGGTCTGGCTGACATCGATCTGGAAGGCTACGGCGGCCTGCGCCTGAGCGACACGTGCAGACCGCTGCTGCGCGGCGAAGTGACGCTGCAGCTGCGTCGCGACCTCAAGCCGCAGACGACCCCGAAAGCCTCCGGCAGCCCGGCCAGTCAGTTGGTGCGTGGCGAGGAACGCGAACAGTGGGAAGCCTTGCGCACCCTGCGGCGCAAGCTGGCGGAAGAACATGGCGTGCCGCCTTACGTCATTTTCCCCGATTCCACGTTGCTGGAGATGCTGCGCAGCCAGCCAGGCACCATGGCTGAAATGGGCCGGGTCAGCGGTGTCGGTGCGCGCAAGCTGGAGCGTTACGGCGAGGCGTTCCTGGAAGTGCTCGGCGGCGCGGCTCCGGCGCCGCGGGTCGTCACCGACCTGCGTCACGAACTGATCAGCCTGGCGCGAGCCGGCATGACCCCGATGCAGATCGCCGGGCAATTGCAATGTTCGGAGAAAAACGTCTACACGATGCTTGCCGAAGCCATCGGCAAGCAGCAGTTATCGCTCGATCAGGCGCTGGATCTGCCGGAAGACCTGCTCAGCGAAATCCAGGACGCCTTCCTCGACGGAGAGGGCGAGCTGCCGCCGGTGGCGGCGATCGCCGAATTGTTCACCGGCCGCGTCCCGGAAGGCGTGCTGTATTGCGTGCGTGCGGCGTTGCAGTCCGAATTCGAAGTTTGACGCCAGCGTCCGAACAGGCGTGAATCCTGTAGACGCTGCAACCTGCAGCCTGCGACCGTTGACGCACGGCGCTGCCCCTTCCCACGCCAAACCTGCCGCTTACCGGACTGCACAGTGTTGTGCGACGAAAGACCACATCCAGACGCTTGCCTCGATAGAGGGTCCATGGTTAGCTGCCTATTAATTAGGAATCGCCTTTAACCATTGAGTTACCTATGCCGTTAACCGAAGAACACCGCTTTGGCATGCAACTGGCCAATCTTTCCCGCGGCTGGCGCGCCGAGCTTGATCGTCGCCTGGCCGACCTGGGATTGTCTCAGGCGCGCTGGCTGGTGCTGCTGCATCTGGCGCGGTTCAAAGAGCCGCCGACCCAGCGCGAACTGGCCCAGAGCGTAGGCGTGGAAGGGCCGACCCTGGCGCGACTGCTCGACAGTCTGGAGAACCAGGGACTGGTTCGTCGTCAGGCGGTGGTAGAAGACCGGCGTGCGAAAAAGATCGTGCTCAGTGATACCGCGCGGCCGCTGATCGAGAAGATCGAAACCATCGCCACCGCCCTGCGCCATGAGCTGTTCGTCGGCATCGATGAAGAGGATTTGCGCGTGTGCATGCGCGTTCACTCGAAAATTCTGGCCAATCTGGAAAAATCCTGACGCCGGGGCCGGGCGCCCGCGACAAATACGTTGAACCTGTCGAAACATCCTGTTCTATTTGCACCCATACTGATTCTGCCGGACGCGCTGTCCGTGCGCGTAAAACGAAAGTGCAGGGAAGCCTGCCTTGTTCTCTATAAGGGTTCGCATGCTGAAGAGTTTTCAGGCCGGTAGTCGGCGCGGGGCTTTTGCACCAGATCGCGTTCAGTCGGGTCTTCGCTCGGGGTTGCTGACACTGGCGATCGCCTCGGCTTCGCTGCTCCACAGTTCAATGGCCGCGGCATTGGGTCTGGGCGAGATCACGCTGCATTCGGCGCTGGGGCAGCCTTTCAATGCCGACATCGAACTCATCGAAGCGGGCGGTCTGACGCCGGACGAAATCGTGGTCAGCCTGGCCTCGCCCGAGGCGTTCGCCAAAGCGGGCGTCGAGCGGGTGTTCTTCCTTAACGATCTGCGTTTTACGCCCGTGGTGCGTGGCAGCCGCAGCGTGATCCATGTCGAATCGCGCAAGGCGGTCACCGAGCCTTACCTGGATTTCGTCGTGCGACTGGTGCGCCCGAACGGCGATCAACTGCACGAATACACCGTTCTCCTCGACCCGCCGACCTCGGCTTCCGGGCTCGCCGCGACGCGCAGCCGTACCCAATCGCCCGCCTCCGGGGCGAAGGACAGCGACTCGCGCCTGCCGGTCGCGCCACCGCAGGCCCGGCAGGGCAAACGTTATACCGTGGTGTCCGGCGACACGCTGGCGGGCATTGCCCGGCAGATGCAGGCCCCCGGCAGCAAAGTCTCCTCTAGCGAGTTGATCAGCGGCATTCTGTCCCTGAACCCGCAGGCCTTTCCCAATGGCGAACGCAGTCAGCTGAAGGTCGGCCAGAGCCTGCTGTTGCCGGACAGTGCCGCCGAGCCCAAAGCCGCCAACAGCGCGCCGGCCGGTGGGCAGAACGCAACGAACGTCGCGCCCGCCCCGACTGCATCCGGCTCGGGAGCGGCAGGCGCTCGACCGGGTGCCAGCGAGCAACTGACGGCCACTGCGCTGGAAAATCAGCAGCTCAGCACATCGCTGGAAGATCTCAAGCAGCAGGTTCAGGAGGCGTCCGTCGAGGAGGCCGACAAGGACAAGCAGATCATCGAACTGCAAACACAGCTGGCCGAACTCAAGGCATTGGCTTCACGGCCCGCTCCCGCACCGGTGACGCCGGCCTCGGGTGCGCCTGCGGATGCCGCCCCCGCGCCGGAACCGGGCCTGGTCACGGCCGCGCCGACCCCGACCCCGACCCCGACCCCTGCCGCGGCGCCGACACCTGCGCCTGCACCCGTCGTTGTTGCGCCGGCGCCCGTTCAGCCGGTTGAAGACGAAGGTCTGCCGTGGACCACGTTGCTGGCCGGTCTGCTAGTCATTCTGCTGTTGCTGGCGTTGGCCTGGTCGGTCCGTCGCAACAAGCTCAAAGATCAAATGGCCCTGCAGCCCGAGACGGTCGAGCCGATCATCAAGCCTGCCCAGGCCACCGTCACGCCGGTGTTCGAAGTGCCTGCGGTGACAGCGCCGCGTCCGGCCACTTCGGCGCCTGCCGGGCAGCGTCTGGCAGGGGCCGCCACCGACGCGCTGGATGGCGCGAGCATTTATATCGCCTATGGCCGGTTCGCCGAAGCCCTGGCAATCCTGCGCGATGCGCTGGACAAGCAGCCCCAGCGCACCGATGTGCGTTTACGCGTACTTGAATTGCTGGGTGAGCAGGGTGATCTCGAAGGTTTCGACCGCGAAGAGCAGATCCTGCTGAGTCAGGGCATTGAAGCGCAGAAACTCCAGGAGATCCGCAGCCGCTATCCAAAGTTACAGGTCGAAACAGCGCCGGTCGCCGTGCCTCCTGCCGAAACCGCGTCGCCCGCCATGACCACGCCGGTCGCTGCCACAGTGGTCGCCGGTGCCGCGGTAGCCGCCGCTCCGGAAGCGCAGGCGCAGCTCGACGAGAATGCAGCAGCAGCGCTGAATCCTCAGCCCGCCGCCGACGATTTCCAGCTCAATCTGGATGATCTGTCGATGGACGCCGACTGGGATCTGGTCGATCCCTTCGAAAACACCCCGGCCCCGCGCAAACCGGCGCCGGAGGCCGAGCCTGAGCTGGATCCGTCATTCGCCTCTAACCTGACCGAGTTGCCGGAAGTCTTCGAGATGCCCGAAGAGCAGTTCCTCAGTGATTTTGCCGAAGAAGAAGCGCCTGCACAGATGGATGTCGAGTTCGAGGCTGAGCCGGTGGTGGTGCAGAGCAACAGTGACCTGATCGACGATGCCTTCCTTGACAGCTTCATGGACGACGAAGGCGGCTTCGATCTGCTGGATCTGGACGAAGCACCGCTGAGCAAAATCAACGAAGCCCAGGTGCTGATCGATGAAGGCAACGTCGAAGAGGCGCGTCGGCTGCTGCAGGAGGTGATCGACGAGTCCGACGACGGCCCACAGCAAACCGCCCGCGATCTGCTCGCAGGACTCAATTGACCATGTCGACGAAACCGGAAATCGCCATCATCTATTGCACGCAGTGCCAGTGGCTGCTGCGTGCGGCGTGGCTGGCGCAGGAGTTACTGAGTACATTCTCTGACGATCTGGGCAAAGTCTCGTTGATCCCCGGCACCGGCGGCGTGTTCCGCATTACCTGCAACGACGTGCAGATCTGGGAGCGCAAGGCCGATGGCGGGTTTCCCGAAGCCAAAGTCCTGAAACAGCGTGTGCGTGACCAGATCGACCCCGACCGCGATCTGGGGCACAACGATCGCAGCGCCGATCAGGACAGTTGATCGAGCGCGTCGATGACGTGGTTGCCAGTAGCGATTGGACCCCGCTGGCGTAACACGCCTATGCTCGGTTGCCCTCCCCGCACTTGTCAGCCGTAGACCGTTCATGATCGTCAGACCTCATCCGAACCTCATCAATGTGCTGCTCGCCCTCAAGGGCTCGATTGCGCGGCGCATTGCCATGCGCAGCCTGCTGGTCACGTTGTTGGCGGCAGTGATCGTCCTGATCGAAAACCTGCACCCTGACTACTTCGCCAAGGTCAGCGCGACGCCGTTCACGCTGCTGGGGTTGTCGCTGTCGATCTTCATGAGTTTTCGCAACAACGCCTGCTACGACCGCTGGTACGAGGCGCGCAAGGCGCTGGGCGAAATGATCACCGAAACGCGTTCGATCATTCGCGAAACCCAGGTGATGAAGGATGACGGTGTGCGCGGCTCGATCCTTCGTGACCTGTGCGGCTTTGCCCACGCACTCGGCGCCGTGCTCCGGCGTCAGGATATCCAGCGAGCGGCCGGGCCTTGGCTCAGCACAATGCCGCCGGCCGGGGCGGCCAATCCCTGCGACCGGATTCTGCGCGAAGTCGGGCGACAGTGTTCGCAGGCCGCCGACAGGGGGCAGATCAACGAGTGGCGCTACACGTTGCTGGCCAGCCATCTCAGCGCGCTGAGCCGTGTGCTCACCACCTGTGACCGGATCAAGACCACGCCGCTGCCATTTCCCTACACCTTGCTGCTGCACCGCACCATCTACCTGTTCTGCATCCTGCTGCCTTTCGCGATGGCGGAACCGCTGGGGTGGATGACGCCGTTTTTCATCGCCATCGTCAGCTACACCTTCTTTGGTCTAGACGCGATCAGCAACGAGCTCGAAGACCCGTTCGGTTATGACGAGAACGACCTGCCGCTGGATGCGTTGGTGCGTATCGTCGAGCGCGACGTGCTGGATGCCTTGGGTGTCGAGCCGCTTCCGCCGCTGCTCGAACCGGTGGAGTTCGTGTTGACGTAACGGTTGTGCACCTGCTGTATCGTCTGCCTGGCGCTACCTCGCTCGACCGCGGGCTTTGTCATCAAACTTCAATAGCCTCGTCATGTTCATTTCATTGACCCGGTCCACCCTTGGGAAAACCAGAGTGGAGGTCGTCCATGAGCATTGCCGAGAACGTGAGACCCAGTCGTAAACAACGTGTCCGGACCTTGTGGATATCTGATGTGCATCTGGGAACCCGGGACTGCCAGGCCGAGCATTTGTCCGGCTTCCTCAAGCAGTATCATGCCGACAGGATTTATCTGGTCGGCGATATCATCGACGGCTGGAAACTGCGCGGCGGCATGTACTGGCCGCAAGCGCACACCAACGTCATCCGCCGCCTGCTGACCATGAGCAAGCGCGGGACCGAGGTGATCTATGTCACCGGCAACCACGATGAATTCCTGCGTCGCTATTCCAGACTGATTCTGGGCAACATCCAGCTGGTGGACGAGGCGGTGCACACCACCGCCGACGGTCGCCGGATGCTGGTGATCCATGGCGATCAGTTCGATGTGATCACGCGCTATCACCGTTGGCTGGCTTTTCTTGGCGACTCTGCCTACGAATTCACCCTGACCCTCAACCGCTGGCTCAACCACTGGCGGGCGAAATACGGCTACGGCTATTGGTCGCTTTCGGCTTACCTCAAGCACAAGGTCAAGACAGCCGTGAATTTCATCAGCGATTTTGAGGAAGCCATCGCTCACGAATGCGTGAAGCGCGGGCTAGATGGCGTGGTCTGCGGGCATATTCACCACGCGGAAATTCGTCAGGTGGGCGGCGTGGAATACCTCAATTGCGGCGACTGGGTCGAGTCGTGCACCGCGCTGATCGAGCACTGGGACGGCACGATCGAACTGTTCAGGCTCGCCGATGCCCATGTCAAAGCAAAAGCTGGCGTCATCGAGCCTGCCGTGGGCGAAACGGTCTGAAGCCTGCACCTGTCCAGCTCACGATCGGGGGCAACGCTCAGCTCAGGGCAGCGCCTTTATCAGAAGGGCACTCTGCCGATCAGCATGTCTTTGTACATGACGAAATCGCCCAGCAAGCTGTAGAACGGATGCTTGAACGTGGCAGGTCGATTCTTCTCAAAAAAGAAATGCCCGATCCAGGCAAACGTGTATCCCGCCAACGGTAACACATACAGCAACACCCAGTTGGCGCTCAATAACGCGATCGCCATAATGGCGATGACCAGACTGGTGCCCACGAAGTGCAGGCGACGGCAGGTGCTGTCGCGGTGCTCTTGCAGGTAGTACGGATAGAAATCGGCAAATCGCTCGAACGTTCTCAGGTTTTCCACGGGGCTTTGCTCGGCTGCGCTGTGTCGACTCAGTTTAGTCCAGCCCTCGCTGCAGGCAGTGACAATGGGTGCCAACGTAGTATCCTTCGGCTATCAGTCGCAGGGGGCGATTGAGCATAATAAGAAGACGTGAGCATGGAAAAGACGACTTCTTCGAGTTGGGCCCTGGGCATCGTAAGGTCCCTGGAGATGGACGGGCTCGACTGCCAGGCGTTGTTCCGTGAACTGGGCCTGATCTACGCGGACCTTGAGAACCCTGACGCCCGATTTGCCCAGGACTCCATGACTCGCCTCTGGCAACGTGCCGTCGAGCTGTCAGGTAATCCGGCGATCGGTCTGAACATGGCTCGCGTCGTCAGGCCGGCGTCGTTCAGCGTGGCCGGGTATGCGCTGATGTCCAGCCAGACCCTCAAAGAGGGGTTTGAGCGTCTGGTGCGCTATCAGCGCATCATTGCCGACAGCGCCGACTTGAGTTTTCGGCTGATCCCGGAGGGTTACGCCCTGATCCTTACTGTGCATGGCGATCGACTGCCGCCGACGCGGCAAAGCGCCGAGGCCTCGCTGGCCGTTGCACTGGCGTTTTGCGGCTGGCTGACGGGCCGTCCGTTGCACCCGCGTCAGGTACTGATTCAGGGTGACCAGCCCAAAAACGTCGAGCCGTACAAGAAATTCTTCCACGCGCCGCTGACCTTCAATGCGCCATACGACGCTCTGGTATTCGAGCGCGCCGACATGGAAGCGCCCTTGCCGACCGCTGATGCGGCAATGGCTAATTTGCATGACCGTTTCGCCGGGGAGTTTCTGGCCCGCTTTGCCAGCAACCGCGTCACCCATCAAGCGCGCCAGGTGATTTGCAGGTTGCTGCCGCAGGGCGAGCCCAAACGTGAGGCGGTAGCCCAGAGCTTGCACCTCTCACAGCGCACCTTGCAGCGACGGTTGCAGGAGGAGGGCACCAGTTTTCAGACGCTGCTCGACGACACCCGTCGCGAACTGGCCGAGCAGTACCTCGCGCAGCCGCAGATGACCTTGCTGGAGATCGCTTACCTGCTGGGCTTCGCCGACCCGAGCAACTTCTTCCGTGCATTCAGACGCTGGTTCGACGAGACGCCGGGCGAGTACCGGGTGCGTAAGGCGATCGAATAGCCGCCCTCGATTCCCTGTGAGCGCGCTTGCAGGGACCTGCCGTGTTCTGTCCGGCGGCGTTGACTCAATGCCGCCAGAACGCAGGGATGCACAGCACCAGCACCGTGATGATTTCCAGCCGGCCAAGCAGCATGCCGACCGACAGAATCCACTTGGCGGCATCGGGCAGCGTCGAGAAGTTGCCCGCCGGACCGATGGTTTCGCCCAGCCCCGGCCCGACGCCAGACACGGTACTGGCCGCGCCGGTGAGTGCGGTCATCCAGTCCAGCCCCAGCAACGACAGCAGCAGTGCGATCAGGCAAATGGTGATCGTGAAGAAGAACGAAAACGTCAGAATCGAACGAACGATTTCGTCGTCCAGACGATGGCCGTTGTACTTCTGTTTGAGCACCGCCCGAGGATGGATCAACTGATGCAGGTTGGCCTTGAGCAGGATGTAGGCGACCTGGAACCGGAACACTTTCACGCCGCCCGCGGTTGACCCCGAGCAGCCGCCGATGAAGCCCAGATAAAAGAACAGCATCAGAGCGAAGTTGCCCCAGAGGCTGTAGTCGCCGAGTGCAAAACCGGTGGTGGTCACCACGGAGGTCACGTTCAGCGCGACATGGCGCAACGCGTCGTACCACGGCAGATCGGTGGTCGCCCAATACCAGACGCCCATCACCAGCCAGGTGACCAGCAGCAGGCCGATGAAGCCCTGCACTTGCTGGTCTCGGAACAGCGCCTGGCGATGGCCGCGCAAGGTGGCGACGTACAGGGTGAAGGGCAGGCTGCCGAGAATCATCACCACGATCGCCACCCAGTGCACCGCCGGCTGCGGCCATTTGGCGAGAGACAGATCTGAGGTGGAAAAACCGCCGGTGGAAATCGCCGACATCGAATGGTTGATGGCGTCGAACAGGCTCATCCCTGCCCACCAGAACGCCAGACTGCCCAGGACGGTGATGCCGATGTAAACCAGCACGATGAATTTGGCGACCATGTGCGAGCGCGGCATGACCTTTTCCGAGCGGTCCGACGATTCGGTCTGGAACAGCCGCATGCCACCGATGCGCAGCAATGGCAGGATCGCCACGGCCATGCCGATGAAGCCGATGCCGCCCAGCCAGTGCAGCAGTGAGCGCCAGATGAGGATGCCGGGCGACATGCTGTCGAGCCCGCTGAGGACCGTGGAGCCGGTCGCGGTGATGCCCGACATGCTCTCGAAAAAGGAGTCCGTGTAGCTGATGTGCTGGGTCAGCAGAAACGGCAGCGCGGCGAATATGCACACCACGACCCAGCTGCTGACGGTGAGCAGGTACATGTCTCTGGGCCGCAGGTGGACGTGTTCCGGCCGCCCTTGACCCACCAGCGCAAGGCCGCAGATGAAGGTGACCATGCTGGACCAGAGGAACGAGGGCATGTCCGCCGTGCGGTCGAAGATCAGCAGCGTCGCCATTGGCACGACCATGGCGATGGCCAGGGTGATGAGAAAGATGCCGATAATGAAACCGATGATGCGAAGGGTCGGCAACGCCATGCAGTCGCTCTGATCTAGGTGATGGAAAGGCGCTCATTCTACCCGTGGGCAGAGCCAAGTAAACCGAGGCACTTTCTGCGTGTCTTGTAAGTAAATGCCACCGCTGTTCGTTATTGAAGTTCAAGAATGTGTTTGCGGCACTACAATGCCCCATCAAATTTCAGGAGACGATTCAATGGAAGCGCTTGATGTATTGCTTAATCGCGTGTCCGTCCCCCGGCTGATCGAGCCCGCACCCGATGCGGCTCAACGCGAAATCCTCTTCAGCGCCGCCTTGCGTGCTCCCGATCATGGACAGTTGCGGCCTTATCGGTTTCTCACCGTGGAAGGTGACGCGCGTCAGCGGATGGGCGATCTGCTGGCCGAGGCGCTGATCGAAATCGGCAGCGGTACGGATGAAAAAGCGCTGGAGAAGGCCCGCTCCGGTCCTCTGCGCGCACCGCTGGTGGTGGTCGTCATCGCCAGGTTGCAAGAACATTACAAGGTGCCCAGAAGCGAACAGCTCATCACTGCAGGCTGCGCTGCCCATGGCGTGCTGCTGGCCGCCTATGCGCTGGGCATTGGCGCGGTATGGCGCACCGGCGAGTTGTCCTACTCCCCACATGTGGCCAAAGGCCTGGGCCTGGCTGCGGATGAAGAAGTCGTTGCGTTCCTGTATCTGGGCACGCCGCTGAACCCACCGCGCGAGGCGGCGAAGCCTGTAGTCGTGGACTTCGTCAGCGAGTGGCAGGGGTAGACCGGCACTGCGCATTTCCGCCGTCGAAGGCGGGCTCGCGATTTCGGTGCGTCAGCCACCTCGTCACCACCGGCTGGACCTGTTCGCGAGCAAGCCACGGCCGACCGTCAGCTGTGCACGGTCGCCAGATCGTGCGGCACGACAATGCTGGCGATGAAGCCGCCCTGCGGATGATTTTCCAGCAGCAGATGGCCTCCGTGCTTTTCCGCCGCGCGTTTGGCGATGGCCAGACCCAGACCATAGCCCGGAGCGGTCTGGCCCGGCGCACGGTAGAACGGTTCACCCAGCTGAGCCAAGTGATCCTCGCTGACGCCAGGGCCATGGTCACGCACGCTGATGAACAGCGTGTCATCTTCGTTGCGCGCGCTCAGCTCGATGGGCTGACCTGAGGGATTGAAACGCAGCGCGTTGCGCAGCAGGTTGTCCAGCGCCCGTTCGAGCACGTTCGGCCAACCCTGCAGTTGAACATCAGCCTGCACCTGAACGGCGACGGTCTGGTCTGTGCTGCCCAACTCGGTTTCCGCTTTCAGGTGATGCAGCAGCCCGGGAAGATCGATGGCCGTGGCGCTGCCCATGTCGGCGTCCAGTCGCGCCAGGGCGAGGATTTCACCGATCAGCTCCTCCAGCCGGTCGCATTCGCGCGTCAGACGCGGCCAGAGCTTTTCTCGCTCGGCAGGTTCAGCCCGCTCGGCCAGTGCCAACGCGATGCGCAGGCGTGCGAGAGGCGAGCGCAGTTCGTGGGAAACGTCGCGCAGCAACTGTCGCTGGCTGCCGATCAGGCTTTGCAGGCGCGCACCCATACGGTTGAAATCGTTGGCCAGAACACCAAATTCATCTCTGCGATTGGCCAGCTGGGCCAGGCTGTTCTGTTGATAGGTGGTTTGACCAAGGTCATGCACGGCGCCCCGCAGACGGCTCAGCGGACGCGTGATCGACAAGGTCACCAGCAGACTGAACAAGGTCAGCACGACCAGCGCAATGCCCAGCGCGCTGAGCGGCCAGAGCAGGCTTTCGCGGTGCCAGGCATCGAGTTCAGGATGTGGAATACGGTAGATCAGCAGGTAGGTTTCTTCGGTCTTGGGGCTGGTGTATTCACTGGTCAGACGACGCCATGGCAGTTGCCGGGGATCGTCCTTCTGACGGGCTTCGAAGGCGGCCGCACGTGGGGGAAACGTGCCGGGAATCACCGCTTCGCCGCTGTCGTTGAGCACCTGGACGTCGATGTGATACTTGCGTTTGAGGCCTTGCAGAAAGTCCTGGGCAGCGCCTTCACCTTCGTTCTCGTAAAGCTGAGTCCATTTTTCCGGCAAGTTATGCAGGCCGGGATGACGGCTGAGAATCCAGGCATCCTGATTGAGCATATGCCCCAACAGGATCGACAGACCCGCCACCAATGCGATCGCCAGCCAGAAGCTTGCGAGAATTCGCCAGAACAATGAACGCACTTAAAACCCTCGGTCACGCCCCTCAATCAGAAAACCCGACACGCCGGGGAGAGCGTGTCGGGTCAGGGAGTGTAATGCCGCGCCAGCAGCGGTGGCCGCGAATTACTGGGTTTTTTGCGCTTTCTGCGCTTTCCAGGCTTCGAACTCGGCACGATCGGCCCGGCGCTGAGCCTGATCCTTCTGGATCTGATCGAAGATCTTCTGCTGCTCGGGTGTCAGCATGGCGCGGATGTCGGCCTGGGTTTTCGCGTGTCTGGCAGCCAGCTCATCCTGCATCGCTTTCTGATCGGCCGGCGACAGCTTGGCCAGATACTTGTGGGTGATCTCGGAGCGGCCGCGCCATTGGTCGCCCATCAGTTTGCCGACCTGCTGACGCTGTTCCGGGGTCAGGTTCAGCTTGTCGAACGGACCTTTACGGTGATGCATGCCAGGGCCATCGAAGCCTGGGCCGCCGGCACCAGCCATCGGGCCGCCTTCCGGAGGCATCGCCAGTGCAACGGTAGGCAGGGCAGCAGCGAACATCAAAGCCATCAGAGTCTTGCGCATGGTGTATCTCCTTGTCTCGAATCCGGCTCTGTGCCGGTTGTGGCCAGTTTAGGGAGATCAAGGTCAAGCGAGGTCAGGCGGGGGTAAAGCTTGGGTAAAGAGGACTTGTGATGCGGCTGACAGATCGATGTCGGGGCAGTTACTTGCAGGCGCTTGCCCGCGAACGCGATCCGTCAGGCATTGCAATGTGTCTGACACACCGCCATCGCGGGCAAGCGCGCTCCTGCATTTATGTCGTATGGCTAAACCGCGTAGTAATAACCCCGGCTGCGCAGCGCCACGATGCGCGGGCGGCCGTCGGCGTGCGGGCCGATCTTCTTGCGCAGGTTGCTGACGTGCATGTCCAGGCTGCGGTCGTAGAGGGTGAGTTTGCGACCCAGCGCCAGTTGCGCAAGCTCCTGCTTGTCCAGAGGCTCGCCTGGCTGGCCGAGCAAGGCTTCGAGCAAGCGGGCTTCGGAGACGGTCAGGGTGAATTCCTGGTCGTCGATGGTGACCACGCCACGGGCCGGGCTGAAACACAGGTCGCCCAGTTCGATCTGCGAAGAGACTGCCGTGGGGTGGCTGCGGCGCAGGACGGCGCGCAGGCGTGCGGTCAGTTCCCGAGGGTCGCAGGGCTTGGCAAGGTAATCGTCGGCTCCAAGCTCCAGACCCAGAATGCGGTCCAGCGGCTCCCCGCGTGCGGACAGCATCAGGACCGGAAGATCAGGGTGATCGGTGCGCAGTTGCTTGAGCACTTCAAGCCCGCTGCCATCGGGCAGCATCACGTCCAGCACCACGGCCGCCGGAGCGGATTCGGCCAGTGCCTTGCGGGCGCTCTGGCCATCGTGACAAGCCCTGACCACGAACCCTTCCTGGCTCAGCCAACTGCTCAGAAGCTCGCAGAGCTCCTGGTCATCATCAATAAGTAACAGCTCGCTCATGACTCACTCAATTTAGCCATTGCCGACGCTGTCTACGCCAGCCGCTGGCAAAGATACCGCACAGAAGGGCCACCATTGCAACGCCAGCCCCTGTGACGAACCATTGTTGTTGCTCGGTCAGCACCCGCGCAGGCATGACCGACTGAGCTTCTTTGAGCTGCAGTTTAAGCCTTTGGTTCTCCTGACGCAGGCGACCAAGCTGGATGCTTTCGCGTTCGGCATCGGCATTCTGCATCTGCCGCGTCAGTTCTTCGCGTTGTTTCTCGCTTTCCGCCAGACGCTGGCGCAGATCGGTCAACTGGCTCGCCGCGCTGGGCAGCGGCAGTGCGTGGCTGATGGTGTCGCTCGTTTCCTCCGCTTGCACATCGAAACTGATTGCCGAAACGGCCAGCGCGGCCGCCAGTACACACCACAGACGTGGACGCATCTGAACTCCTGACTTTTTTGCGGCGCCTGACAACTGCACCGTTTTTATTGGGCATTTGGCAGGCTATCGGCAGCAGGATGCGAATAATGAGCAATCAGAGGCGGGAGCACGCAATGCCCGGTCTCAAAGAGCCGGGCACGGTGCGGCAGGTTACGGCAGGACTTGCTTGAACGGCTTGACCACCACGTGATCGTAGACGCCTGCCTTGATGTATGGATCGGCGTCAGCCCAGGCCTGTGCGGCGGCGAGCGATTCGAATTCGGCGACGATCAGGCTGCCGGTGAAACCCGCCGCGCCCGGGTCATTGCTGTCCACGGCCGGGTTGGGGCCGGCGAGGATGATGCGGCCTTCGGCTTTGAGTGCCGTCAGGCGTTCCAGATGCGCGGGGCGCGCTTCCAGGCGTTTTTCCAGCGAGCTGGCGACGTCTGTTGCGACGATTGCGTAGAGCATTTCAGTCCTCGGTCTTTTTTGTTGAAGGCTGGGTGGACGCATCGGCGTCGTGGATGTGTCGGGCCAGGAAAATGCCTTGGCCGATCAGGAACAGCAGGGTCATGCCCAGGCTGCCGAAGACTTTGAAATCGACCCAGAAATCCTGATAGGTGAACGCCACATACAGGTTGGCGGCGCCGCAGAACAGGAAGAACACGATCCAGGCAATGTTCAGTCGGGTCCAGATAGCCTGCGGCAGGGTCAGCGCGTGGCCCATGATGCGCTGGATCAGCAGACGGTCACCGATGAAATGGCTGCCGGCGAAAATCAACGCGAACAGCCAGTTGACGACCGGCGCTTTCCACTTGAGAAAGGTTTCGCTGTGAAACGCCAGCGTCAGGCTGCCGAAGACCAGACAGGCGATCAGGGTCAGCCATTGGCTTTTTTCAAGCTTGCCCTGACGCACATAAAGGATGCCGTAGACCACGATGGAGCTGGCGATCAACATCGCGGTGGCGCTGAAAATCCCGCCTACCATGAAGTTGTGGCCAAGAATGTCGACGGCTTGGGGACTGATTTTGTAGACGACGAAAAACAGGATAAGCGGGATGAAGTCGATGAATTGTTTCACGGTGAGAGCCAGAAGCTGGATGTGACGGCATAATAACAAACATCAATGACTGCGAAAGCGCCCCTATGAATGTCGATCTGCACTGCCACAGCACCGCTTCCGATGGCGCGCTTGCGCCTGCGGCTCTTGTCGCACGTGCCCACGAAAACGGCGTCAGAGTGCTTGCACTGACCGATCACGACACCATCGAAGGCCTCGAAGAAGCCCGTGCGGCGGCGCTTGCGCTGGATATGCAGCTCATCAATGGCATCGAGTTGTCCTGCACCTGGGGCGGTGCCACCATCCACGTGCTGGGCTACGGCTTCGATGTCGATGCCCGGCCTTTGCTCGATGCCATTGAGCAATTGCACACCGGGCGGTGGTTGCGCGCCGAAGAAATCAGTCGCAAATTGGCGATGAAAGGTATGCCTGGCGCGCTCGAAGGTGCGCGCGCCGTGCAGCAGGCCTTGGGTGACAGCGGCAATGCACCGGCCAGACCGCACTTCGCCGATTTCCTGATCAATGAAGGTTTCGTGAAAGATCGCGCCGAAGCGTTCCGCAAATGGCTCGGCGCAGGCAAGCTGGGCGACGTCAAACAGCACTGGCCTACGCTGGAAGACACTGTGGCGACCCTGCGCGCGGCGGGGGCATGGGTCAGCCTGGCCCATCCCTGGCATTACGATTTCACACGCAGCAAACGTCGCAAACTGGTCGCCGACTTCATTCAGGCCGGCGGCCATGCGATCGAAGTAGTCAATGGTCTGCAGCCTGCCGATCAAGTCGGCAGCCTGGCTATTCTGGCCCGAGAGTTCGGTCTGCTGGTCAGTGCCGGCAGTGATTTTCATGCCCCAGGCGCCTGGTCCGAAATTGGCGTGTATCGCCCGTTGCCGGAGGATCTGCCGCCGCTTTGGTGTCGGTTCAAAAAAAATGACCAGCCTACTGCCGTCTGAACAGGAAGATACCGTGAGTCAATTTTTTCAGATCCATCCGGAGAACCCGCAGTCGCGTCTGATCAAGCAGGCGGTCGAGATTATCAGGGCCGGCGGTCTGGTGGTTTACCCGACCGATTCGTCCTATGCCCTGGGCTGTCGAATGGAAGACAAGACGGCGGTCGATCGCATTCGCCGCCTGCGTCAGCTTGATGACAAGCACAACTTCACCCTGATGTGCTGCGACCTGTCGCAACTGGGCACGTTTGCCAAAGTCGACACCGCCGCTTTCCGCTTGCTCAAGGCTCACACTCCTGGCCCCTACACCTTCATCCTCGGCGCGACCCGGGATGTACCACGACTGGTGCTGCATCCCAAGCGTCGGACCATCGGTCTGCGTGTGCCGCAGCATCCTATTGCTCAGGCACTGTTGCAGGAACTGGGCGAGCCGCTGATGAGTGTCAGCCTGATCATGCCCGGCGAAACTCTGCCGATGAGTGATCCGCTGCAGATGCGCCAGGTCCTCGAGCATCAGGTGGACTTGATCATCGACGGCGGCGAGGGCGGTATCTCGGCGTCCACCGTGATCAATCTGGCCGAGGGCGATCCACAAGTCGTCCGCGTCGGCTGCGGCGATCCGACACCGTTCGGGGTCGAAGTCGAGTGACCGACGCGCAATCTCTCGATCCTCAGGCCGACGCTCAGCAGGAACTGCCGTTTGCGATGGTCTACGGTCAGGCCGTCACGCAGATGCCGGTCGACCTGTACATTCCCCCGGACGCGCTGGAGGTCTTCCTCGAGGCGTTCGAAGGTCCGCTGGACTTGCTGCTCTACCTGATCCGCAAGCAGAACATCAACATCCTCGACATCCCGGTGGCGGAAATCACTCGCCAGTACATGGGCTATGTGGAGCTGATGAAAACCGTCCGCCTGGAGCTGGCCGCCGAATATCTGGTGATGGCTGCCATGCTGGCCGAGATCAAGTCGCGGATGCTGTTGCCGCGCTCCGAGACGGCTGAGGAGGAAGAGGACGATCCGCGCGCCGAGCTGATTCGCCGTCTGCAGGAATACGAGCGCTTCAAGGCCGCGGCGGAGGGCATCGACGGTTTGTCCCGTGTCGGCCGGGACGTCGTGGTGCCCAGGCTGGATGCGCCTGAAGCGCGGGCGCGCAAGCTGCTGCCGGACGTTGCGCTTGAAGAATTGCTGATGTCCATGGCCGAGGTCCTGCGGCGCGCTGACATGTTCGAGAGCCATCAGGTCAGCCGTGAAGCGCTGTCCACCCGCGAGCGCATGAGTGATGTGCTGGAGCGTCTGAAGGGTGCGGGTTTCGTGCCGTTTGCCGAGTTGTTCACGGCAGAGGAGGGGCGGCTGGGCGTGGTCGTCACGTTCATGGCCGTGCTTGAGCTGGTCAAGGAGCAGTTGGTGGAACTGGTGCAGAACGAACCCTTCGCTGTCATTCATGTGCGCGCGCGAGCCGAATAAAGAGCTGATCGATGAACCTGAACGAACCTCGCGAACTCGCGCCGCTGCTCGAAGCTTTTCTGCTGGCTTCCGGAAAACCGCAATCGCTGGAGCGGCTCTATGAGCTGTTCGAAGAAGGCGAGCGTCCGGAGCCTGCGGTGTTCAAGAAGGCGCTGACCCTGCTGGGCAAGTCGTGCGATAACCGTGCGTTCGAGCTCAAGGAGGTGGCGACCGGCTACCGCCTGCAGATCCGCGAGAAGTTCGCGCCATGGGTCGGTCGCCTTTGGGAAGAGCGCCCGCAGCGTTACTCGCGGGCGCTGCTGGAAACCATGGCGCTGATCGCCTATCGCCAGCCGATCACCCGCGGCGAAATTGAAGATGTGCGCGGTGTTGCGGTCAACAGCAACATCGTCAAGACCTTGCTGGAGCGCGAGTGGATCAGGATCGTCGGATACCGCGATGTGCCGGGCAAGCCGGCGATGTTCGCGACCACCAAGGCGTTTCTCGATCACTTCAACCTCAGGAGCCTCGACGAACTGCCGCCGTTGGCCGATCTGCGGGAAATGGAGGCCGAGCCTGTTCTTGAGTTCGACGACGCGCCCGTGCCTGCGCATCTGCAGGCGCTGGCCGATGCCAGCCTTGCGGTTGAAACGGAGCAGGAGCCGGAAGCGCCGCGCGACGAAACCAGCTTCCGCAGCCTGCTGGCCGAGCTCGACACGATGGAGCACGGCCTGAAAATCGACTTTGACGATTTATTGCTCGATGACGCCGATAAAGAGTCTGAATTGGAAGATGAGCGAACGGACGACGATGATCCGCGGTGAAACGGCAAGGCTCAATTTGCCGTAGACCTGTAGGAGCGCGCTTGCCCGCGATTGGGGCGTGTCGGCCAGTACAAGGTTGACGGGCATGCCGCCATCGCGGGCAAGCGCGCTCCCACAAAGGATAAATCCACTCTTCAGGGCTTTTCATGAGCAGCAAAAACCCTTGCATCAGCATCTGCAAATTCGACGATGACATCTGCATCGGTTGTGGCCGCAGCAAGCGCGAAATCAAATCGTGGAAGAAGATGGACAAGGACGAAAAGCGCGCGGTACTGGCCGAGTCGGTGGCGCGCCTGAGTAAGCTCAAGCGTGCCGGTCGACGGAAAAAGAAGTGATCGCGATCATGCAGTCAGGGTTTTCGTCTAGTCTGTGATGCGCAACGCGTGACATGAGCGTATGATTCGCGACCTTTTGGCGATCCGCACTCGCCACAGGTTCCAGTTTTCAGCCCCGTTTCGCAGCCGAGCGTCGCTCCGGCAGCGAGCAGGGCAACAGGCCGTGCCCACTCGCGCACGGTCTGATCGACACACCGGGAGGTGCCCAGATGAGTGAACAAGACAAGCAGGACAAAGAGATCGGCCCAGCAGGCGAGAAGCTGCAAAAGGTCCTCGCCCGTATTGGCGTCGGCTCGCGCCGTGACGTCGAAGCGTGGATCGGCGAAGGCCGCATCAAGGTCAACGGCGTTCAGGCAAGCCTGGGTCAGCGGGTGGACCTGCACGACGCCATCAGCGTCGACGGTCGCGTGATCAAGCGCGAAGAAGCGGCCGAAACGGTCCGTCGCGTCATCATGTACAACAAGCCCGATGGCGAGATCTGCACCCGCGACGACCCGGAAGGCCGTCCGACCGTGTTCGACCGCCTGCCGCGTCCTAAAGAAGGTCGCTGGATCAATATCGGTCGCCTGGACATCAACACCACCGGTCTGCTGATGTTCACCACCGACGGTGAGCTGGCCAACCGCCTGATGCACCCCTCGTTCGAGATGGACCGCGAGTACGCAGTGCGCGTCCGTGGTGAGGTGGACGACGACATGCTGCTGCGCCTCAAGAACGGCGTGATTCTGGAAGACGGTCCGGCGCGTTTCACCGACATCCAGCAAGCGCCGGGCGGTGAAGGTTTCAACCATTGGTACCACTGCGTGGTGATGGAAGGCCGTAACCGCGAAGTGCGTCGCCTGTGGGAATCCCAGGGCCTGGTGGTCAGCCGCCTGAAGCGCGTGCGCTTCGGTCCGGTGTTCCTGAACTCGGATCTGCCGATGGGCCGCTGGCGCGAAATGACCCAGCAGGAAGTCGATATCCTCAGTGCCGAAGTGGGCCTCAAGCCTGTCGCCATGCCGCAGATGAACGCCAAGACCAAGGACAAACTGGAGCGCTTGCAGCGCCAGTCGTCGCGTCCGTTGGGCAAAGGCGAGCGCGTTCGTCAGTTGCGTCCGGCCAGGGACGCGGCGCCTGCCGAGCGTCCGGCCCGTGAGCCGCGCATGGCCGATGGCGAACGTCCAGCCCGCAAGCCGGCTGACAGCAGTCGCCCGGCGCGCTCGCCTCGTCCGGCGGCCGGTGGTCGCAGCGACAGCCGCACAGACAGCAGCCGTGGCACGCCGGTGGCGGAACGTCCGAGCGAGATGAACAAGCGCCCGGCAAAACCGAAAGCCACGCGTCCGGGCATCAAACTGGCTGACGACAAAACGCCTTCGGGCAAGCGTCGTGGCGCACCCGCCGGTTCTGGCCAGCGTCCGGGCTTCGGTCGTCGCAAGCCCGAGTAAGGTTGGGTTGAACATGAAAACGCCAGTCGAACGACTGGCGTTTTTCTTTGTGCGCGGTTTACAGATTCACGTATTGGGTGCCGTCGAATACGACCCGGCGATCCACCGCGAGCGCGCCATCGTTGAAGATCAGATCAAGGTGATGACTGCCTTTGGCACCGCCGCCCAGCCCCAGGTGCAGGCCACAGTGACGCTCTTCGAAGCCAGCATTGCGCGCGTATAACTGTCTGACGCCCTCATTGGTGCCGATGCCCAACTCCTCGACCCGCCGGTTCGACGGGTTGGCATCCAGATACTTGTTGAAGTCCTTCTCAAGCCCCGGCACTTGCGTTGCGACACGCGTGATCGTCGAGTTTTCGATCCACAGTTCCAGCGGCGAGTCGATGACCCCGTACTTACGCGCGAACGGAATGGTGCTGAGAAAGGTGCCGACGAACTTCACCTGGCCGTTGATCGAGTCGCTGTGGGTGGCAATCTCACCGGGTGCCAGGTCGTAATTGCCGACGCCGTTGATATTGGTCCACTTCTTCAGCTCACGCAGCGGTGCGTCGAAATGCGAGCCGCGTGCATCGCTGAAGGTCAAGGTCTGGCCCTGATTCATGGTGTCGATGAGCGCGGCGTTCAAATGGGCGATCCGCTCAGGTTTGATGCTGAAGGTGTCGTAGAAATAAAGGCCGTAATCCTTGAACAACAACGATTTTTTCCACTGTTCCGACATCACGGTCTGCAAGGAACGGATAAACGCCGGGCCTTCCGCGCTCGGGTTGGGCAGAGTCGAGGCATCGTAGAACAGGACGTACAGGTCGGCGCGGGTGATGGCTTGCGCCAGCTCCTCGATGGGCGAACTGTCCAGAGGCATCGTGCTGAAATGAAAGCTGTCGCGAGCCGTCGGGCTTTCGACGATGGCGCCGACCATGGCGCTGTACGCTTCGGTGTGGGCAAGCAGCACATTGGGCGAGGGCATGTCGGCGACTGCTGGATGATGGTGCAGGTAATAAAGAAAATGCTCGATGGCGCTGCTCTGTTCCGTCATGGGGCGCTCCCTTGCGAAGGCTGAAAACAAAAAAGGGCGAGCGCGTCAGCCGCGCTCGCCCCCGGTTGCCTTAGAACGGCCACATCGCGGTGCCGAACGCCACCACGGCGTCAGCTTGCATCATCTCCACGGCAGCATCATGAGTGGGTGCTTCAAACCAGTCGTCCAGTTGCAGTTCTTCTTCCAGAGTGTTTTCTACAGATTGCATAGGTGAATCTCCTGAGAATGACGTACTTGCCGAATGCGACGAGAACAGCCTGGCCGGCGCCTGCGACTGACTCGTCTAGGAAGCACGCTGACCTTCGTGGCCAGCAAGCGAGGAAAAAGCTAGTTCAATAGTCTGACTGTTGCAAAAGCGAATTTGCGCTGAAAATGCTGGCAGTTGGCCTGTGAAAACGAAAACTTGCAGAAAAAACAACGTCCGAGCTGAAGCGTTTCCGCTGAAATTTTTTTTCCGTCGGTTTTGTGTCGGTTTCTGTACATTTCTCGCTCAGCGCACCCTTTCGAATAGTCGGACATTGACTTCCGAGCCCCGTATTCAACCGGCCCTGGCCTGACCGAATGCGCAGGTTTTCACGGCCAGCGGCGGCGCTGACGGTGTACAATGCGCCGCGTTTTTTCTGTGATCCATCGGCGCATGGCCGCCAACCAGACTCGGGGTTTACCCACCCTGTCTTCCATTCCGCCGCGTCATGAGCGCGTCGGGTTCGATTCCGTCACAGACAAGAACAACAAGGTGACTATGCAATGAGTGAACACATGTCCCATTCGGGTGACTTGAAACGTGGTCTTAAAAATCGTCATATCCAGCTGATCGCCCTGGGTGGCGCCATCGGTACGGGATTGTTCCTGGGGTCGGCTGGCGTCCTCAAATCGGCGGGTCCGTCGATGATCCTCGGCTATGCCCTGTGTGGTTTCATCGCCTTCATGATCATGCGCCAATTGGGCGAGATGATCGTCGAAGAGCCGGTCGCCGGCTCGTTCAGCCATTTCGCACACAAGTATTGGGGCGGTTTCGCGGGCTTTCTCTCGGGCTGGAACTGCTGGGTCCTGTACATTCTGGTGGGCATGTCCGAGCTCACCGCGGTTGGCAAATACGTGCAGTACTGGTGGCCGGAAATTCCTGCATGGGCGTCGGCGGCCGCGTTTTTCGTGATGATCAACGTCATCAACCTGGCCAACGTCAAGGTGTTCGGCGAGGCCGAGTTCTGGTTCGCCATTATCAAGGTCGTCGCCATATTGGGCATGATCGCGCTGGGCAGTTACATGCTGGTCAGCGGCAGCGGCGGACCTCAGGCGTCGGTCAGTAACCTGTGGGATCACGGCGGCTTCTTCCCTAACGGCGCCAGCGGCCTGGTGATGGCGTTGGCGTTCATCATGTTTTCTTTCGGCGGCCTGGAAATGCTCGGCTTCACGGCGGCGGAAGCGGACCAGCCCCGGACCATCATCCCCAAGGCCATCAATCAGGTGATCTATCGCATCCTGATTTTCTACATCGGTTCACTGGTGGTGCTGTTGTCGCTGACGCCTTGGGATGCTTTGCTGGCCGACCTTAACGCCTCTGGTGACGCTTACAGCGGCAGCCCGTTCGTGCATGTATTTTCAATGCTGGGCAGTACGGTGGCTGCACACATCCTCAACTTTGTCGTGCTGACTGCGGCGCTGTCGGTTTACAACAGTGGCACGTATTGCAACGCACGGATGCTGTTCGGCATGGCCGAGCAGGGCGATGCGCCTCAGTCACTGGCGCGTGTAGACGGACGCGGCGTGCCGGTTCGGGCCATCCTGGTGTCGGCTGCGGTGACGTTGATTGCCGTGCTGCTCAACTACCTCATGCCGCAGAATGCGTTGGAACTGTTGATGTCGCTGGTGGTGGCGACCCTGGTGATCAACTGGGCGATGATCAGCTATTCGCACCTTAAATTCCGTCAGCATCTGGCTCGCAGGGACCAGCAGCCGCTGTTCAAGGCGCTCTGGTATCCGTACGGCAATTACATCTGTCTGGCGTTCGTGGTGTTGATTCTGGGCATTATGCTGATGATTCCGGGCATCCGGGTTTCGGTTTACGCGATCCCGGTCTGGCTGGTGGTGATGTGGGTGTTTTACGTGATCAAGAACAAACGCCTCCCCAGTGGCGAGTCCATGGCACAGCGCACGTCGATCATCAAATAGTTGAACGCGGCGCAGGGTGCGCCGCGATTTTCAGCAGGCTGCAACGCTTGCGGGCGAGCTTGCTCGTGAAGGCGTAACGTCAGGCACATCAGTATCATTTGACCGGACGCATTCGCGAGCACGTTCGCTCCTACAGGTTTGGTATTCGCCCTCATAGGCTCAGGCAAGTCCATGCTGATCATTTCCAACAACGTGCATCTGCCAGACAGCGAAGTCGAGCTGACCGCCATTCGCGCACAAGGCGCGGGCGGCCAGAACGTCAACAAGGTGTCCAGTGCGGTGCACCTGCGATTCGACATCAACGCATCGTCCCTGCCGCCGTTTTACAAGGAACGGCTGCTGGCGCTGCGTGACAGCCGCATCACCGGCGACGGCGTGGTGGTCATCAAGGCGCAGCAAACCGGACGCAGGAGCAGAACCGCGCGGACGCGCTGGAGCGACTGAGCGAATTGATCGTCAGTGCCGCCAAGGTTGAGAAGAAGCGCCGGCCTACCAAGCCGACACTGGGCTCGAAGACGCGCAGACTCGAATCCAAATCCAAGCGCGGGTCGATCAAGGCAGGGCGGGGGAAAGTGGATTTTTGAGCCTATTGGCAGGACTGCTTCGACCGACGGTCTGGCAGCCCTCAGTGCTCACACCGCCGCTGATTTTTCCCGCATGACCTTGGCCTGCTTATACAAGTAGATGCTCAACCCCAGCCCGCCCAGCGATGCCAGGGCTGCGAACAGGAAGATCGATGCGAAACCGAAGCCTGAAGCGACCAGACCCGCAACCGGGCCGGTGATCCCCAGGGACAGGTCGATGAACAGCGAGTAAGCCCCCACTGCCGCGCCCCGACTGGCCGCGGGCACCAGGTTGACCGCTTCGACCCCCAGGGCCGGAAACACCAGCGAAAAGCCGAACCCGGTCAGCGCCGCGCCCGCCAGCGCGAGGTTCGGATTGGGTGCCAGCCACAGCAATAACAGGCCAAGCGCCTCGACCGACAGACAGGCGATCGCCACGCGGAAACCGCCGATACGGTTGATCATGTTGCCGAACAGCAGCCGGGCACCAATGAAACAGGCGCCGAACAGGCTCAGGCACAGCACCGCCTTGGGCCATGCATGGCTTGCGTAGTACAGCGTGATGAACGTCGCGATGGTACCAAATCCGATCGAGCCCAATGCCAGACCGGTGCCGTGAGGCAGGACACGGCCGAGCACATGCAGAAACGGCATCCGTTCGCCATGCACGATAGGCGCCGGGGTCTTTTTCCACGCCAGAGTAATGCCCAGCGCGGCGAGCAGCATGATGCTCACGCCCATGCTCCACAGGCCCATGGCATTGACCAGCAACACGCCCAGTGGCGCGCCGATTGCCAGCGCGCCATAACTGGCGATGCCGTTCCAGGAAATCACTTTGGCGGTATTGACCGCCCCCACGCGACCGATGCCCCAGCCGATGGAGCCTGAGCCTACGAGGCTCTCCGCGCTGCCCAGTACCAGCCGACCGATGAACAGGCTGATCAGACTGAGCATCGGCCATGCGTCCAGCCATCCCGCCAGCAGCATGAATACGCCGCTCAGGCCGCAGCCGAACAGGCCGATGATGACTGCCTTCTTGGGGCCTTTGTTGTCGATGATTTTGCCGGCATAGGGCCGACTGAGCAGTGTCGCGAGGTATTGAACACTGATCACGAGCCCGGCTGCGACGGCGCCGAAGCCCAGGTCGGTGTGGACGTAGCCAGGCAATACGGCCAAGGGAATGCCGATGTTCAGATAACCGATAAAGGTGAACAGCACAATGGAAACGACTTGCAGTGTCACGGCCATTGGGCGTTGAGGGGAGGCGCTCGAAGCGTCTGGCATGGGCATCTAATCCACGATTACGACAGAAGGGGACAGCGGGGATGAAACAGAATGGAGCGTAGACGCTTGAAGCCAAGCGATAGATCACATGATAGCGAGGCAAGCCCGTTCATGGCAGTAGAAGGTTGAATCGGGACGGAATCAGGCGGGTTTTTCGTGTGACGTATGGACTGACTTGATCGAACGATTCAGCCCTTATGGAAGTACGCCTCGAAGACGCTCTTGCATAGGGGCTGAAAATCAGCCTTCAGCGTGGGCGTTGGGCTTTCTTGCTGTCATCACGTTTCCCGCTGGCTTGCATCTCGATCGGCTGACCGAGTTCCTGACGGGCTGCTGCGCTTTGCTGCGATTGGCTTGGGAAGGGGAAATTTGGGATTTCATGCATAGCGTCGCTCCTCACAAGTTTTTCTGCTGATTTGAACAGCGCGTCCGAAAACGCTCAGGGAGGATACAGCAGACGACATGACAATCAGACTTTTAATGCTGGCCGTTGGTCATGTAGTGAGGGTAACGCGCTACAACAGACCTGCGTCCGGGCAGGTAGGTGCTAGGTAGGACCGGCTTCAGTCGGGAACAGGCCGGTATGTGCAACATCAGTCTTGCGGTACGGCGACTGACGCCTTCCCGGCTGAAGCCGGTCCTACGGATTGTGCGTTGCTTCGGTAGGACCGGCGTTAGCCGGGAAGAGGCCGGTATGTGCAACATCAGTTTTGCGGTACGGCAACCGACGCCTTCCCGGCTGAAGCCGGTCCTACAGGGCGCGCGTTGCCTTATAGGACCGTCTTGGACGTGCTGGTTATTCGTCCGTGCACACCGCCGCAAATGCTGCGGCCAGTGCGTCGAGCCGGGTTGCATCGATGCCTGCCACGTTGGCTCGTCCAGCCGCGACCATGTACACGCTGTGTTCCTTGCGCAGGCGTTCGACTTGATGGTCGTTCATGCCGGTGTAGGAAAACATGCCGCGTTGCACACCGATGTGAGCGAAACGTTCGCCCAGACCCAGCGGCGTCAGTGCCTCCACCAGACCCTGACGCAGTTGCGCGATACGGCTGCGCATTTCTTCCACTTCATCAGCCCACAAGGCTTTGAGTTCTGGATCGCCGAGGATTTCAGCGACCACTGCAGCGCCATGATCCGGCGGGTTGGACCATAGGTTGCGCGCCGTGGCCGAGAGCTGGCTGCGCACGTCCGCGAGTTTTTCGCTGTTGTCGGCACAGACCAGCAACGCGCCGGTCCGCTCCCGATACAGGCCAAAGTTCTTCGAGCAGGAGCTGGTGATCAGCAGCTCCGGCAGCTCGGCCGCGAACAGGCGCACGGCCCAGGCGTCCGCCTCCAGTCCGTCGCCGAAGCCCTGGTAGGCGAAGTCGATCAATGGCAGCAGGTTGCGGCGCCTGACGATTTTCAACACCTGTTGCCAGTCGTCGTGAGACAGGTCGAAACCGGTCGGGTTGTGGCAGCAAGCGTGCAGCAGGACCACGTCGCCTTCCGGGACGGTATTGAGCGTTTCGAGCATGGCCGCCACGTTGAGCGTGTTGTCGCGACCTACGTACGGATAGTGATTGACCTTCAGGCCCGCCGCCGCATAGATGGTTTCATGGATCGGCCAGGTCGGATCGCTCAACCAGATGCCCTTGCCCGGCAGGCAATTGGCGATGAAGTCGGCGCTCAGGCGCAGGGCACCGGTGCCGCCCGGAGTCTGCGTGGCGCCCACGCGTTTGCTTGAAATCAGCGGCGAGTCGGCGCCCATCACCAGTTCACAGATCAGCGTACCGAAGCGAGGCTCGCCATGGCCGCCGATGTAGGTCTTGGTCGGCTGCGAATCCACCAGACGCTGCTCGGCCAGCTTCACCGCGCGCGGAATGGTGGTCAGGCCTTGCGCGTCCTTGTACACGCCCACGCCCAGATCGAACTTGTGCGGATTCGGGTCTTTGGCGTAGGCCTGAATCAAGCCCAGGATCGGATCATCGGGTACGCGCTGAATCTGTGAAAAGTGCATTTACTTACGGCCCTCGGCGCCTTTCGCCACCTCGTCGGTGCGGGCGGCCATGATGAAGTCGTTGCGGTGCAGCCCTTTGATCGAGTGGCTCCACCAGGTCACGGTCACTTTGCCCCATTCGGTCAGAAGACCCGGGTGATGACCTTCGGCTTCGGCAATTTCGCCGACCGCGTTGGTAAACGCCAGCGCAAATTTGAAATTCTTGAAGAGATACACCTTTTCAAGCTGCATCACGCCGTCGCGAACCTCGATGTTCCAGTCCGGGATCTGGCGCAGCAGTTCTGGCAATTCGGCTTCGCTCACCTGTGGGGCGTCGGCGCGGCAGGCTTCACAGTGAGCCTGATTCAATGAAGGGTTCAGCGTGGTCATAAAGGATGTCCTTGTTCAGGCAGCTTCTGGTTTAGGTGCAAAACGCGGCGCATGCAGGCCGAGGCGGGTGGCGGTCTGGACCATGTTCATGATGTCTTCATGGGCAAGGTCGAACAGGCGCTTGAGGTCCGGCAGCACGAAATACAGGGGTTGCAGGATGTCGATTCGATAGGGCGTGCGCATGGCCTCGATCGGGTCGAAGGCTTGGTGCGTCGGCGCTGTCGACAGGCTGTACACCGTTTCCTTGGGCGAGGACAGGATACCCCCGCCGTATATCTTGCGCCCTTGTGGCGTTTCCATTAGCCCGAATTCGATCGTCATCCAGTAGAGGCGGGCAAGATACACGCGTTGTTCTTTACTGGCTGCAAGACCGAGCTTGCCGTACGCGTGGGTAAATTCTGCAAACCAGGGGTTCGTGAGCAGCGGGCAGTGTCCGAATATCTCGTGGAAGATGTCAGGCTCTTGCAGGTAGTCCAGCTCCTCTTCGCTACGGATGAAGGTGGCCACAGGAAATCGTTTACTGGCGAGCAGCTCGAAGAACGTCTGAAAGGGAATCAGTGCAGGAACCCGCGCGACTTGCCAGCCCGTGGTGGCCTCCAGAACCCGGTTGATTTCGCTCAGTTGCGGGATGCGATCATGGGGAAGATTCAGCTTCTCGATGCCGTCGAGGTACTCCCGACAGGCGCGGCCCTCGATGACTTTCAGCTGACGGGTGATCAGCGTGTTCCACACGGCGTGGTCAGCCTGCGGATAATCGATAAACCCTGTTGCGTCCGGCTCACGGGCAACGTACATCGTACTCATGCTGCTCTCCTGAATGGCTTTTGTTTTTGGAGCGATGGGTGCAGATCGACTGCTGTGGCTATTGATAACCGATCCTTGGGCCTCAATCGGAGCCTGGGGGAGCTGAGCCGGGTGGCTGACAGGCGCCGGCTGTAAAGAAATCCTGACGATTGCATGGATTTCGTCGCAAATCTGCGTGCGGGAGGGCCGGAACGTCGCTGGGCTGTCACGTATTCTTGACGGTAAAATCTGCGCAATCATAAAAACTCGCCTGATCAGAGAACCGAATCTTCATGCGCATCAAAGTGCACTGCCAGAACCGCGTCGGGATTCTGCGCGACATCCTCGAATTGCTTGTTGCTTACGGCGTCAATGTGTCGGGAGGCGAAGTTGGGGGCGAGCATGGCGACGCCATCTATTTGCGCTGTCCGAACCTGATCAACCTTCAGTTTCAGGCGCTCGTTCCGAAATTCGAAACGATTCCCGGCGTGTCCGGCGTTAAGCGAGTGGGATTGATGCCCAGCGAGCGCAGGCACATGGAGCTCAATGCGCTGCTCGGTGCGCTGGAATTTCCGGTGCTGTCCATCGATATGGGCGGCTCCATCGTCGCCGCCAACCGCGCCGCGGCGCAGCTGCTCGGCGTACGTGTCGACGAGGTGCCGGGCATTCCGCTGGCGCGTTATGCCGAGGACTTCGATCTGCCGCAACTGGTGCGCGCCAATCGCTCGCGGATAAACGGGCTACGGGTTCAGATCAGAGGGGCGATTTTTCTCGCCGACATCGCGCCCTTGCAGTCCGAGCACGAAGACAGCGAGGCCATGGCCGGCGCGGTCTTGACCTTGCACCGGGCCGACCGCGTCGGCGAGCACATCTACAACGTGCGCAAGCAGGAGCTGCGAGGCTTCGACAGCATTTTCCAGAGCTCGAAGGTCATGGCGGCGGTGGTGCGCGAGGCCAGGCGCATGGCGCCGCTGGACGCGCCGCTATTAATAGAAGGGGAAACCGGGACTGGCAAGGAATTGCTGGCGCGCGCCTGTCATCTGGCCAGTCCTCGCGGACAGTCGCCAATGATGGCGCTCAACTGCGCCGGGCTGTCCGAATCCATGGCCGAGACCGAACTGTTCGGCTATGGTCCGGGCGCGTTCGAAGGCGCGCGGGCCGAGGGCAAGCTGGGCCTGCTGGAGCTGACGGCGGGCGGTACGTTGTTTCTCGACGGCGTGGCGGAAATGAGCGCGCGCCTGCAGGCGAAATTGTTGCGTTATCTGCAGGACGGCTGCTTTCGCCGTGTAGGCAGCGATGAAGAAGTGTATCTGGACGTGCGCGTTATCTGCGCGACGCAGGTGGACCTGTCGGAGTTGTGCAGTCGCGGGGAGTTTCGCCAAGACCTCTACCATCGTCTGAATGTCCTGTCGCTGCACATTCCACCCCTGCGCGATTGCCTGGACGGACTGGCGCCACTGGTCGAGCATTTTCTCGATCAGGCCAGCCGGCAGATCGGCTGTCCGCTTCCGAAGATCGGCCCCGAGGCACTGGACCGACTGCGCCGATATCATTGGCCCGGCAACGTTCGGCAACTGGAGAACGTGTTGTTTCAGGCGGTTTCTCTGTGCGAGGGCGGGGTGATTACAGCGCAGCACATTCGTTTTCCCGACTATGGCGAGCGTCAGCCTCTGGACGGCTTTTCCCTGGACGGGAGCCTGGAAGACATTGTCGGACGTTTCGAAAAGGCGCTGCTCGAGCGGCTCCACGCCGAGCACCCGAGCAGCCGCTTGCTGGGCAAACGCTTAGGGGTGTCACACACCACCATTGCCAACAAGCTGCGTCAGTACCATCTGGGCCCTAAAACCGATCTCTCGTAGCCACCCGCCGAAGCAGGCCAAATCCGCGAGCCTCCCGCATCGGCTTGAGTTTCGCGGATCAACCCGGTCGACGATCCGGTCCTCAGGTCGGCGCGGTATAAGGCAAGATGTAGCTGACCGAAAAATCTGCCTTCGGGTAGTCGAGTTTCAGACGCGGCAGAACGAAGCCTCCGCAAGAGTTGCAGGTGTCCATCAGGGTGAAGAAATGGATGTGGGTGACGACCGTGTCCGCCGGCATGTCTTGCTTGAACGCCGTGACGATGAGGCGTTCGGCATCCAGGTAGCGGTCATGCTCGCGAATCTTGAGTTTTTTTGCAGTGCGCAGGACCGGCAGACTGGTGAACGCCGTGTCCGGAGCCTGACCGCTCATACGCTCGCGCGCATCGACGAATCTGACCGAGCCGTTCTCATGGGGTTCGGGGACGCGAAGCGTCAGCCCCTTGCCACGTTTTCCGCCCGCCAGCGCGTAAAAGACATGGCGTTTGCCGTCTGAAGTCTGAGCCAGAAGGAACGCCAGGTTGGTCGTGTTCAAATGTTTGCGGATCATTTCGCCGGTCGTCATCAAGCCGATGGCAGCGACGGGGACCGGGGTCCACGGATGTTTGGCGGCGGAGGCGGGCAGGAGCATGTCGAGCACGGTTGCAATGTGTTGACGCGTCAGCGGCTCAGTCGCGGCCAACTGCTTGAAGTTTGCGATGCTGCTCTTGGTCAGCGCGACGAAGTTTTCAAGCGCATGCTCCTGAGTGAGGATGTTTCGCGCATAGCCTTCCATGATTGAACTGTAGGGGCGATAACTGAGCTGCATGTCAACGCCGGGGCTCTCCAGTTCAAACAGCATGCGGGCAATGTTGTCCATGTCCTGACCCAGGGTGCGCCGCCCCGCGCCAAGGCGGTATCCCTCGCTGAGGGACAGATAGGCGTCAATCTCCGCATCGGAGGTGATGCGCTCAAAGGTAAGTTGCGCGTTTCCCGGTCGCTCTGTGGCTTTATAGAATTGGCCGGTGTCGGCCTCAACGGCCAGATACGGAACGTCCTCTAGCGTCAGCCTGATCGCGCGCAGTTCACGCTGATCCTTGACCGTCCTGCAGATCGAATCCAGTTGCACCACGGGCAGTTCCTGATTGATACGGACACGCCACGCGGCATTGAGGTTGTCCGGCAGGCCCAGGGTCTGATCCTTCATCAATCTGCCCTTGACGGTTGGGCGGTACTCCAGCGGTGCGGCGATGCCCATGTGAAGGGCTGTCTCCTCAGGCAGGGCGGCGAGAGCCTTGCGCCGGGTGCTCTTCGCTTTAGTTGCGCCGACTTTCACTGGCACGTCGTCGACCCAGGTGCTGACCTTGCCGTCGTCTACCAACAGGTGAGTCTCCTGAGGAGTGGCCTGGCCGCGTATTGGCGTGAACCGCAGTGCAGGTCTGAAGCGGCGGGTCATGAATGCGTGACTGGCCTGTTCCCCGAGCTTGAGCGGCTCAAGCGCGGGATCGATCGCCGGGCGCGTCGTCGAAAGCAAGACCAGTGCGCCGGAGCAGCTTGCCTGCTGCAGTCCCCTGCGGATCACGCAGTGTACGGGCACTTTCTCCCACTGTCCGAGGCCCGCATCGGAAGGTTCCAGTTCGATTTTTCGTAACAGGCCGGAAGGCTTCTGATCGTCGAAGCGGTAGCTGACATCATCGATGATCAGGTCGGTAATCGTTTGCCCCCGGCGCGCCACATGTATGTTCCGATTGCTGGTTACGGAGAGATCGTGCCCATGCCCCGCGATTTCATTCAGGTGCACGGCGCCCGGAAACTGGCCCGGCAGCAAGTGCTTCTGCGTCGTGATGAACACTGCCGGCGCATCCATGGCGGCCGCTGGCTCGCGGTACAGCAGGGGACCGTAGGGTTTCTGATCGAGGGGGTTGCACCAGCGGTAGTCCGGGGTCTGGGCGTCGGAGATGTTTCGGACGAGGACCTGATTGACGTTGTCCACCTTCGCCAGCATCAACGCTGAGTCGGCGATTGCCTCGGTGTCAGGGATGCGCTGGAACATGCCGCTGCGCTGGATGAATTTGCCAGCGACCACCGAGGCGCGGGCGGCATGCACCCGTTGCTCGATGCTCGCGCGCTCGGCTTCCCGACCGGTAAACCATTTGACGTTCTGCTGGCGTGGACGAGCGGGCGTAGCGGGATGAGGCACCCAGAGTTGCGCTTTATTGCCCAGCTTGATCAGCGGTTTGAGCGTGCGACCGGCGATGTTCATCACCGTGCCGGCCTCGCCCACGACGTCAGTCACGCAGGAGAGAGCTTCGCCCCCGGTATTGACGTCAAAACACCCGACGATGGGGACCACCGATTTGATCAGATTCCAGGCATACAGCGCGCTGGAGGTCGACTCGCGGTACCGTGTGTACGCTTCCCACCGGGTAGCGCCCTTGCAGGTTTCGCGCAATGCCTGACTGTGATGCAGGAAAATCCGGTCAACGAAACTCTGTACCAGATACGTCTGATTGTCGGTGTCCCTCTCCCGGGGCAGCGGCACGGCTTTTGGCAGGTCGGATTTCACATAGGGCAGAGGCACGCCGTTGTAGTGCTCATGATCCGGGTCGACCAGAACGTTCATCGCTGCGGCGGCAAGGTTCGTGTCTTCAAGCTGCGTACTCCAACTGGCGTCGACATCCATGCACTCAAATGCGTGGCGCTCCGGGAACAGCTCGTACACCCAATGCTCACCCTGTCGGGCGACATGTACCAGCCCACCGTGCCCGCCCCGGCAGTCCTGCCAGTCACTCGCAGGACTGCTGCCGACCGAGGGAACTGCGCCCTCCATCGGACCAACGTATTGTCGCCATTCGGCCGCGTAACAGACGATGTCCGCGCTTAACAGGCGATCGCGATGAAGCGCTGGCAGTTCGTCCAGAAAAAGAGTCATCAGGTGTGTGTAAGCGTGGCGTGCTTCTTTTAGATACTCATCAAACGCCAGGTTGAATTGCGACGTGGCATCGGGGAGTGGCTGGGTCAGAGGATGCGGAGGGCGATATGCAGTCCCATTGTCCAGATAGGCCTCGAGTTCGGTGCTCTTTTCATGGCGCGACGTGCTGGCCACGTCCGGATCGATGCCCGCGTTTATCAGCAGTCGTCGAGCATCATTGATACGGTCGGGAGGAAAATTGAGGGCCTGTCGATTGCAGGCGGACTCGAAGTATCGGGTCATGCGAGCGATTTCATCGGCCGCGTACCGAGGGTGTTCGGTGACGTGGCGCTGGTACAGATTCCACACGATGATGGCGTCAACCTGCGTCGTGGCGACGTGCAGCTTCTCCTCTGTCGTAACGGCCTGCGCAGTAAGGCTGGCTGGCAACGCCTCCCACTCAGCGAATGTCCGGGTACCCGCCGCGGCGCGGTCAAGTGTCATGGCATGACGCAGGTTGGCCCAGCGCAGGTCGGGTTGGTAGCGGAAATCGTCGGGTGCGTCGGTCAGCAGCAGCTCCGGCGCAAAGCGCGCCGCCAGCAACTGCATGATGACCTGGGCGTCGGCGTGGCGGCAGCCCAGCGTGCTGCGCAGGCTGTTGGTCAGGTTGATGCGTATGTCGTACAGCGAACAGTCGGCGTTTTCTTCGGCAAAAAGGTGGAAATCCAACACGTAGCCGATGCGTCGTCGACTGACGGGATAAAGGCTGTCGATCAATGCCTGGATCGTCAGCTGCCGCGCCATCGAATCTGACGCCTGACGTTTGTCCCGCGGGTTGTACCACTCCAGCGCCTCAACCAGCTGATTCTGCAAGGCGGCAAACGGCGCACAGTTGAGCAGCGCATCAAGCGCGGTGTCTGCCGAGTGGGTCAAGGTGACACCGGGGAAAAACGCTATCCTGTCTTGTCTGCCAGAAACCAGATCGGCCCCTGCTGCGATTTCCTGGAGGCTGGCAGAGCGAAATTGACCGCTGGCGATCCTCAGCAGGTCCATCGGCAGCAGGTTGAGAAGCTTGTCACAAAGAGACCCTCCAGGCGCATCGGTCAGCAGGTGGCTCATCAATGCATACAGGTCCTGATAACCGTGCAGGTCAAGGGGTGGGGGTAAGGCGGGGCTCTCGGTTGTCGGCACGCCATGGCTCAACTCGTCGTACAGCAGGAATGCCGCTGCCCACAACGCGCCGACACGGCGCAACTGCGGCAACGTTCTCCACAGTCGGTCAGCCAGGGAAAAGGTCTTGTAAGTGCAGGCGCTCTGGCGAATCTCAGCCAAGGCCGCATCCAGTGTGCCCGGCACGCTTTGCTCGATGACCAGCCGGCACACGGTACGGAAAAAAGTCAAACGGCTTTGCGGGTCAACAGGCCTGTCTTTATCGCCGTGGTACAACACGCCACTGATATAACGACCTGCCTCGTCGGCGTCGAGCACGCGATTGATGAGCGTCAGATAATCATGGTCGTGAAGCGTCCGCTCAACGACATCATCGCCCGCCAGATGCTGTCTGAATACATCGGCAAGAGAGACAGGTATGGATTGAGGGCCGGTAATGTCGTTGAACACAACGATGTCGTCAGCCTTGAGACGTTGCAGTCTCGCGGTAATCCCGCCGGATGTTTCGTGGAGGGTATTGGAACTCATGAATGGTGTTTCCTGATTAAATATCGAAACTTCTGTCCCCAGTGATGACTGGCGACCGTTGTCAGAAGATGTTCGTTATTTCAGGAAGCACCGGGTGTTACATATATATATCCAAGTTAAATTTTCAACGGCCGCCGCCACGCATCAAGCCTCGCGACGATTGTCCGCGAGGCATGAGCGTGGATGCGCGTGTCAGCCGTTGCTGCAGCCGTTGCCCATCACCTGGTATTCGAGGACGTGGCGTTTGCCAGCAGAATCTTCGTAAGTCATGCGTTGCGGGACCACAGCGCAGACGTTGGGCACTTCGTCGACGGAGATGACTTTCGCGATGTCCAGATGAGTCGAGTAGGTGTATTGCTCGACCGGTTGTGCCTGGCTGGAGACTTCATTCGGTCCGTCCTGCGCCATTGCGGCGACGCTGAAACCACAAAGAGCCATTACAACCACTGCAGCTTTCATTACATGTTTCCTCTAAGTTGCTTCATCAACTCCGCGATGCAGGAAGTGCGATCGTCAGGGTGCACAGAGTCCTTGTGGGGCTTTGCGTGAAGCCAGTTGATTACAGGTTCGATTACATGATTGGCAAGCCGGTGTGGGGGGCTGTTAGTTGTCAATCATTTGCCGTGTTGGCGGAATGAATTCTATGCCGCTGGCCAAAGGTTATATAGAAACCATTCTGATAAAGACTATTGAGTGAATCGGCAACAATCGGTGTTTTCGCTGTGGATGGTTACAATCGTCTAGTTCTTTGGTCGTAGTGTCTGCATGAAGATTTGCTGAAAACCGGGCACTTCAGCGGAATTCGGCGTTATGCTCTGATCCGGTAAGACCATCGTCGAATGGCTTTTACGGCCATCGGCGGATACAACGGCGCTATACAAAAACAACATTTCCACCGAGGTAAGAAAGATGAGTGCGGCTTCCCTGTACCCCGTCCGCCCTGAAGTGGCAGCCCAGACGCTGACTGACGAGGCGACCTACAAGGCCATGTACCAGCAGTCGGTGGTCAACCCCGATGGCTTCTGGCGTGAACAAGCCCAGCGCCTTGACTGGATCAAGCCTTTCACCACCGTCAAACAGACCTCCTTCGACGACCATCGCGTCGACATCAAGTGGTTCGCCGATGGCACCTTGAACGTTTCCTACAATTGTCTTGACCGCCATCTGGCAGAGCGTGGCGATCAGGTCGCAATCATCTGGGAGGGCGACGATCCTTCCGAAAGCCGCATTATCACCTATCGCGAACTGCATGAAGAAGTCTGCAAGTTCGCCAACGCCCTGCGTGGTCAGGACGTGCACCGGGGTGACGTGGTCACCCTCTATATGCCGATGATTCCTGAAGCCGTGGTCGCCATGCTGGCCTGCGCGCGCATCGGCGCGATTCACTCGGTGGTGTTCGGTGGCTTCTCGCCCGAGGCGCTGGCCGGTCGCATCATCGACTGCAAATCCAAAGTGGTGATCACCGCTGACGAGGGGCTGCGGGGCGGCAAGAAAACCGCGCTCAAGGCCAACGTCGATCGCGCATTGACCAACCCTGAAACCAGCAGTGTGCAGAAAGTCATCGTGTGCAAGCGCACCGGTGGCGAGATCGAGTGGAACCGTCACCGCGACATCTGGTACCACGCGCTGCTGGAAGTGGCATCGACCACCTGCGCGCCAAAAGAGATGGGCGCCGAGGAGTCGCTGTTCATTCTCTACACTTCGGGTTCGACCGGTAAGCCAAAAGGCGTTCTGCACACCACCGCCGGTTACCTGCTGTACGCAGCGCTCACCCACGAGCGCGTGTTCGACTACAAGCCGGGCGAGATTTACTGGTGTACCGCCGACGTCGGCTGGGTCACTGGCCACAGCTACATTGTCTACGGTCCGCTGGCCAACGGTGCGACCACGCTGCTGTTCGAGGGCATCCCGAACTACCCGGACATCACGCGGATGTCGAAGGTCATCGACAAACACAAGGTCAACATCCTCTACACCGCGCCTACCGCCATCCGCGCAATGATGGCCGAAGGCACCAAGGCCGTCGAAGGCGCAGACGGTTCAAGCCTGCGTCTGTTGGGTTCGGTGGGTGAGCCGATCAACCCGGAGGCCTGGAACTGGTACTACAACACGGTCGGCAACCAGAAATGCCCGATCGTCGACACCTGGTGGCAGACCGAAACCGGCGGCATCCTGATCAGCCCGCTGCCGGGTGCCACTGCGCTCAAGCCCGGTTCGGCGACCCGGCCGTTCTTCGGCGTGATTCCGGCGCTGGTGGATAACCTGGGCAACCTGATCGAAGGCGCGGCGGAAGGCAATCTGGTGATTCTCGATTCCTGGCCAGGACAGTCGCGCACGCTGTATGGCGATCATGATCGCTTCGTCGACACCTACTTCAAGACCTTCCGTGGCATGTACTTCACCGGCGACGGCGCGCGCCGCGATGAAGACGGCTACTACTGGATCACGGGCCGGGTGGATGACGTTCTCAACGTTTCCGGTCACCGCATGGGCACCGCCGAGATCGAGAGCGCGATGGTTGCGCACCCGAAAGTGGCCGAGGCCGCAGTGGTCGGCGTGCCGCACGATCTGAAGGGGCAGGGCATATACGTCTACGTCACGCTCAATGGCGGTGAAGTGCCGGATGAGGCCCTGCGTATCGAACTGCGCAACTGGGTGCGCAAAGAGATTGGCCCGATTGCCTCGCCGGACGTCATTCAGTGGGCGCCGGGCCTGCCGAAAACGCGCTCCGGCAAGATCATGCGCCGCATCCTGCGCAAGATCGCCACCGGCGAGTATGACGCGTTGGGCGACATCTCGACGCTGGCCGATCCGGGCGTCGTTGCGCATCTGGTCGAGACCCACAAGACCATGACCGCCGCCTGACGGTCATTCGACGAGCGAGAGCGTCTGCCTGAGGGCAGACGTTTCGCTTTTGGTGAGTTACCTACACAAATCGAACGTCCCACCACTCCCGGGTCACCAAGGATGCCGGCTCCTGGTTTGGCCCTTCCTTCTTCAGAATTCCTTCACTCACATTGCGTTTGGCGGTGTCCGAACTCTCCCGTAGAAGATCAACAGCGACAGCTTCCCGGCTGAAGCCGGTCCTACAGGGCGCATGCATCGTTTGGTAGGTAGGACCGGCTTTAGCCGGGAAAACGCCGTTTCGTTCGCCATCGATTTCCGGTGTGCGCACCGAGGCTTTCCCGGCTGAAGCCGGTCCTACGGTCTGAAACGGTCCCCTGGATGCACGCGATGCTTCTGTGGGACCGGCTTCAGCCGGGAAGCCTTTGATCAGCTTTTGATCTTCATGCGCAAGATGCCCAAACACCGCCATCGCGACTTGGGTGCAGGCTGAGCGCAGGTCTCGTGGAGTGGGCCGAGCGGCATGGATGCCGCGAGAGCCGCCCCCCGCCATGGATGGCGGATGGCGGCGGGCCCACGGAGCGAGGCCGGAGTGAAGGAACCCTGACGAAGGAAGGGCCCAACCGAGAGCAAGCACCCTTGGTTACTTGGGGTGCTTTTCCAAGTAACTCGCCGAAGGCGAAACAGTCTGCCGTGAGGCAGGCGCTCCTGATCTTCACACTTGCCAGATTGAGGATCGGGAAATATCGATGTGTTACCGCACATCCGGCCCGGTAATCCCGCGCCCCGCCCTGGGGTATTTCCACTCGAATACCGCGCATTTCACCGACCCGGACAAACCTGCTCCCACGCCACGCTTGCCGGATTAGAAGGCTTTGCCAATAATGGGCGCGTTACTTGCTTCGTTGATAGGTTTGTCGTTCGCGGTCCTTGCATAAACCTTTTGGACTGTCAATCAGGCTGATCACGTTTCTCTGTGCTTCTGTAACTTGTTGTCGCATTGAAGAAATATCGACTTTCAGCCTGCCGCTAAAATGCCGATCACTCGCCGAAGGCCTGTCGGGCGCTGAGCTCGAACGGCACCTCGCGTCACAATTCAGATATTCCTTCTGCACATTGGGCGTTTCGCTCACTGCCATTTGTCGCGTTTTACCGATGGAGTTCCAAGAATGAAAAAGCTCATGCTGCTGGGTGCGCTGGCGCTGTCCGTATTGGCTCAGCCAACCTTCGCCGATGAAAAGCCTCTGAAAATCGGCATCGAGGCAGCCTACCCTCCATTCGCCTCCAAGGCCCCGGACGGCAGCATCGTCGGATTCGACTACGACATCGGCAACGCCCTGTGCGAAGAAATGAAGGTCAAGTGCGTCTGGGTCGAGCAAGAATTCGACGGCCTGATCCCGGCGCTCAAAGTGCGCAAAATCGACGCCATCCTGTCCTCGATGTCCATCACCGAAGACCGCAAGAAATCCGTCGATTTCAGCAACAAGTATTACAACACGCCGGCCCGTCTGGTCATGAAGCAGGGCACCGTCGTCAGCGACGGCCTGACCGAGCTCAAGGGCAAGAACATCGGCGTGCAGCGGGGTTCGATCCACGAGCGGTTCGCCAAGGAAGTGCTGGCTCCGCTGGGTGCTGAAGTCAAGCCTTACAGTTCCCAGAACGAAATCTACCTGGACATCGGCGCCGGTCGTCTCGATGGCACCGTGGCCGACGCCACTCTGCTGCAGGACGGTTTCCTGAACACTGATTCGGGCAAGGGCTACGCGTTCGTCGGCCCGGCTTTCACTGACGTCAACTACTTCGGCGACGGCGTCGGCATCGCCGTACGCAAGGGCGACAAGGCGGATCTGGACAAGATCAACGCGGCCATTGCAGCCATCCGCGCCAACGGTAAATACAAAGCCATCCAGGACAAATACTTCAATTTCGACATCTACGGTCAGTAAATCGATCTGATGTCGCCAATGGCGCAGGCAGTGGGTTCTCAAACCTTCTGAATGCGCCATTTTTCTATCCCGCGCTCGAGGGCCAAACAACATGTTGAAAGGCTACGGAGCCGTCATCCTTGACGGTGCATGGCTGACCTTGCAGCTCGCTCTGTGCTCCATGGCGCTGGCGATCGTGCTCGGCCTGATCGGCGTGGCATTGCGGCTGTCGCCGGTACGCTGGCTGGCCTGGCTGGGCGACCTGTATTCCACCGTCATTCGTGGCATTCCCGACCTGGTGCTGATTCTGCTGATCTTCTACGGCGGTCAGGACCTGCTCAACCGCGTCGCCCCTTTGTTGGGCCATGGCGACTACATCGACCTGAACCCGCTGATGGCCGGCATCGGCACGCTGGGCTTCATTTTCGGTGCTTACCTTTCCGAAACATTTCGCGGCGCCTTCATGGCCATTCCCAAAGGGCAGGCCGAAGCCGGCATGGCCTATGGCATGAGCAGCTCGCGCGTATTCTTTCGCATCCTGGTGCCGCAGATGATTCGTCTGGCGATTCCGGGATTCACCAACAACTGGCTGGTGCTGACCAAGGCGACCGCGCTGATTTCCGTCGTCGGCCTGCAAGACATGATGTTCAAGGCCAAGCAGGCGGCCGACGCCACCCGCGAACCCTTCACGTTCTTCCTCGCAGTCGCGGCCATGTACCTGGTGATCACCAGCGTCTCGCTGCTGATACTGCGCCGCATCGAAAAACGCTATTCGGCCGGCGTAAGGGTGGCAGAGCTATGATTTTCGATTACAACGTCGTCTGGGAAAACCTGCCGCTCTATTTCGGCGGTCTGTTGATCACCCTGAAGCTGCTCGCGCTGTCACTGTTCTTCGGTCTGTTGGCCGCTCTGCCGCTCGGGCTGATGCGGGTGTCGAAAGTCGCCTGGGTCAATCTGCTCGCCTGGAGCTACACCTACGTGATTCGCGGCACGCCGATGCTGGTGCAGCTGTTTCTCATCTACTACGGTCTGGCGCAGTTCGAGGCCGTGCGCGAAAGCATTCTCTGGCCGTGGCTGTCGAGTGCCACCTTCTGCGCGTGCCTGGCCTTTGCCATCAATACCAGTGCCTACACCGCCGAAATCATCGCCGGCAGCCTGAAATCCACCCCGCCCGGCGAGATCGAAGCCGCCCGTGCGATGGGCATGTCGAAAGCCAAGATGTATCGCCGCATTCTGCTGCCGTCGGCCCTGCGCCGGGCGCTGCCGCAGTACAGCAACGAAGTGATCATGATGCTGCAGACCACCAGTCTGGCGTCCATCGTCACGCTGATCGACATCACCGGCGCGGCGCGCACCGTCAATGCGCAGTTTTACCTGCCGTTCGAGGCGTACATCACCGCCGGGGTGTTCTACCTGTGCCTGACGTTCATTCTGGTGAAACTGTTCAAGCTGGCTGAGCGCCGCTGGCTCAGCTATCTCGCGCCGAGGAAGCACTGATATGCAACGCATCGATCACAGCCTGCCGTGGGGCAACCTGGGTACGCAGCGCACGCTGACGGTTTTCCGCTTCGGCCATGGCGAGCGCAAAGCCTATATTCAGGCCAGCCTGCATGCCGACGAACTGCCGGGCATGCGCACCGCCTGGGCCTTGAAACAGCGGCTGGTGCAGCTCGAAGAACAGGGCTTGCTCAAGGGTGTCGTCGAGCTGGTGCCGGTGGCCAATCCGATCGGTCTGTGCCAGCTGCTGCAAGGCAATCACCAGGGGCGATTCGAGTACGGCAGTGGCAAGAACTTCAATCGCGATTTCACCGAGTTGAGCGGTCCCGTCGCAGACAGGCTTGCAGGCAAACTGGGCGATGATCCGCATGCCAACGTCAGGCTGATTCGTCAGGCAATGGCGGATGTGCTCGAGCAATTGCCAGCCGCGGGCAGCGAGTTGGCGGGTATGCAGCGCGTGCTGCTGAGCCACGCCTGCAACGCTGACATCGTGCTCGATCTGCATTGCGACACCGACGCTTCGCTGCACATGTATGCCTTGCCCCAGCATTGGCCGCAGTGGCGCTCGCTTTCTGCCCATTTGGGCGTGAGTGTCGGTCTGCTCGCCGAGGATTCCGGTGGCAGCTCGTTCGACGAGGCCTGCTCGCTGCCGTGGTTGCGTCTGGCCAAGCAGTTTCCCGATGCCCGGATTCCTCTGGCGTGCATGTCCACGACGCTGGAACTGGGCGGTCAGTCCAACACCGGCAAGGACGAGGCCGAAGCCTATGCCGAGGGCATTCTGGCGTTCCTCGCCGAGCAGGGCCTGATCAGTGGCGACTGGCCGCAGCCGGGCCATGAAGCCTGTGAAGGCATGCCGTTCGAAGGCACTGAAATGATCTACGCGCCGCATCCGGGCGTGCTGACCTTCCTGCGGCCCGCGGGCGCCTGGGTCGAGCCCGGCGAGCCGCTGTTTGAGGTCATCGACCCGCTGAACGATCGCGCGACCACGGTGTGCGCCGGTACCGCAGGCGTGCTGTTCGCCATCGAAAAACTGCGTTACGCCCAGCCGGGTTTCTGGATGGCCAAAGTGGCAGGCCGCACCCCGTTGCGCAGCGGCCGCCTGCTCAGTGACTGATTACTTGTGAGAACCCAAACCATGAACAAACTGGAAGTCCAGGACCTGCACAAGTGCTACGGCAGTCACGAGGTGCTCAAAGGCGTCTCGCTGACCGCCAAAGCTGGCGATGTGATCAGCATCATCGGCTCCAGCGGCTCGGGCAAAAGTACGTTCCTGCGCTGCATCAATCTGCTGGAACAACCGAAGTCCGGCCGCATTCTGCTCAACAACGAGGAGCTCAAACTGGTCGCCAACAAGGACGGCGGGCTCAAGGCTGCCGACCCGAAACAGCTGCAACGCATGCGCTCGCGTCTGTCGATGGTGTTCCAGCATTTCAATCTGTGGTCGCACATGACCGCGCTGGAGAACGTCATCGAGGCGCCGGTTCATGTGCTGGGCGTGCCAAAGAAAGAAGCGCTGGAAAAGGCCGAGCATTACTTGAGCAAGGTCGGCGTCGCGCATCGCAAGGACGCCTTTCCAGGGCACATGTCCGGCGGCGAACAACAGCGCGTGGCGATTGCCCGGGCACTGGCGATGGAGCCTGAGGTGATGCTGTTCGACGAGCCGACTTCGGCGCTCGACCCCGAACTGGTCGGCGACGTGTTGAAGGTCATGCAGGCGCTGGCCCAGGAAGGCCGCACGATGGTCGTCGTCACCCACGAAATGGGCTTCGCCCGCGAAGTGTCGAACCAGTTGATCTTCCTGCACAAGGGCTTGGTGGAAGAGAGCGGCGACCCGCGTCAGGTGCTGGTCAATCCGAAGTCGGAGCGTCTCCAGCAGTTCTTGTCCGGCAGCCTGAAGTAAGGGTTGCCGCCGTTGCCAACGGTGCGTTTTGCGTCAGAACAGTTCATGCTGCGCGTCATTCAAAACGCCGCCATGAACTGAATGCAACAGATTCACTTCGCACGCCCGAGCGTGTGACCCATAACAGCGACACGTTTCGGATTGCACGCCATGACTGCCCATCGAATCGGATTTCTCATCTGGCCCGGCACCAAAGCCTTGACTCTGGCGCTGGCCGAGGAAGCCTTGCGTGTCGCTCAGCGCGTTCATCCCGACGTGGTGTACGAGCTGTCGTTCATGCAGGCCGAACCGCCGGTGGAAGGTGCCAGCTGGCAGTTGCCGGGCGAGCCGTGGGCCGGGCGCCTGGAAGGGTGTCAGAAAGTTTTCCTGCTGGCTGACGAGCCGCCCCCGCCCATGTCTTCGGCACTGGGTGGCGCGCTCAAGCAATTGGTGCGAGCCGGGTGCGTGATCGGCGGTCTTTCGGCGGGCGTCTATCCGCTTGCGCAGCTGGGGCTGCTCGACGGCTACCGTGCCGCTGTGCACTGGCGTTGGCAGGATGATTTCGCGGAGCGCTTCCCCAAGGTCATCGCCACCAGCCATCTGTTCGACTGGGATCGCGATCGCCTGACCGCCTGCGGTGGCATGTCGGTGCTGGATCTGCTGCTGGCGGTGCTGGCCCGTGACCATGGCGCGGAGCTCGCCGGGGCGGTTTCCGAAGAACTGGTGGTCGAGCGCATTCGTGAAGGCGGCGAGCGCCAGCGCATCCCGCTGCAGAACCGTCTGGGTTCCAGTCATCCGAAGTTGACCCAGGCCGTGTTGCTGATGGAAGCCAACATCGAAGAGCCGTTGACCACTGACGAGATCGCTCAGCATGTCTGCGTCTCGCGACGACAGCTGGAACGGATTTTCAAGCAGTACCTCAATCGCGTTCCCAGTCAGTATTACCTTGAGCTGCGTCTGAACAAGGCCCGACAGATGCTGATGCAGACCAGCAAGTCGATCATCCAGATCGGCCTGTCGTGCGGCTTCTCTTCCGGCCCGCATTTCTCCAGCGCCTACCGCAACTTCTTCGGCGCGACCCCGCGCGAAGACCGCAACCAGCGTCGCAGCAGCAGCCCGTTCGAACTGTCCTCGGTGCCTGCCGAGCGCGGGTGATCTCAAGCCTCGTCGGATTTCTCCTGTAGGAGTGAGCTTGCTCGCGATAGCAATGCGTCAGATACAGCCGTGTTGTCTGACGCGACGTCATCGCGAGCAAGCTCACTCCTCCAGGGTGCTGTTGTCAGCGCAGTTTCTGAAGGGATGCAATTCAAATCGACAGGACGCTGCTACATCGGGCCGCCAACGTTTAAACTGCGCCTTTCCGACGCAATTTGTCGCATTGCCGAAAACCGCGGAAAAAGCCGGTTTGGCGCTATAAGAAGTTGTCGCTTGGCGGCAAGGCCGGACCGAAATCAGTCCTTACAATCCTTCCATCGCTCGCCAGTCCAGGCAGGCGTTCCTCTTCAGGAGACTCCGATGTCCGTTGAGCAAGTACCGGTGCAACGTGCCGATTTCGACCAGGTGATGGTCCCCAACTATGCCCCCGCAGCGTTCATTCCCGTGCGCGGCCAGGGTTCCCGCGTCTGGGATCAGTCGGGGCGTGAACTGGTCGATTTCTCGGGCGGCATCGCGGTCAACGTACTGGGTCACGCACACCCGGCTCTGGTCGGCGCATTGACCGAGCAGGCCAACAAGCTGTGGCATGTTTCCAACGTTTTCACCAACGAGCCTGCGCTGCGTCTGGCCAAAAAGCTGGTCGACGCCACCTTCGCCGAGCGCGTGTTCTTCTGTAACTCCGGGGCTGAGGCCAACGAGGCGGCGTTCAAACTGGCCCGTCGTGTTGCCCACGACCTGTACGGCACCGAGAAGTACGAAATCATCGCGGCGCTCAACAGCTTCCACGGTCGTACCTTGTTCACCGTCAGCGTGGGCGGTCAGCCGAAGTACTCCGACGGCTTCGGTCCGAAGATCACCGGCATCACGCACGTGCCGTACAACGACCTCGACGCGCTGAAAGCCGCCGTCAGCGACAAGACCTGCGCCGTCGTGCTCGAGCCGATCCAGGGTGAAGGCGGCGTGCTGCCGGCCGAACTCGAATACTTGCAAGGCGCGCGCAAGCTGTGCGACGACCACAATGCGCTGCTGATTTTCGACGAAGTTCAGAGCGGCATGGGCCGCAGCGGCCACCTGTTTGCCTACATGCACTACGGCGTGACGCCGGACATTCTGTCCAGCGCCAAGAGCATCGGCGGCGGCTTCCCGATGGCAGCCATGCTGACCACCGAAAAGCTCGCCAAGCACCTGTCGGTCGGCGTGCACGGCACCACTTACGGCGGCAACCCGCTGGCTTGTGCGGTCGGCGAAGCGGTCATCGATGTGGTCAACACCCCACAGGTGCTGGCAGGCGTCAACGCCAAACATGACCTGTTCAGAGCGCGCCTGGAGAAAATCGGCGAGCAGTACGGCGTATTCAGCCAGGTCCGGGGCATGGGCCTGCTGATCGGCTGTGTCCTGACCGACGCCTGGAAAGGCAAGGCCAAGGATTTCTTCAACGCGGCCGAGCATGAAGGCGTGATGATCCTGCAAGCCGGTCCTGACGTCGTGCGCTTTGCCCCAAGCCTGGTGATCGACGATGCCGACATCACCGAAGGGCTGGACCGTTTCGAGCGTGCTGTAGCGAAGTTGACCCAAGCCTGATCGACGCCATAGATCTCCTGTAGGAGTGAGCTTGCTCGCGATAGCGGTTTGTCAGATACATCAATGTTGTCTGATACAGAGTCATCGCGAGCAAGCTCACTCCTACAAGGGCGAGCAATCTCGGGATTTGTTTTTTCTTCTCCATGCCGGATTTCCCCGGCCTGTTTTTCTCAAGGAGTGACACCATGCTGGTGATGCGCCCCGCGCAAATGGCTGACCTGAGCGAGGTTCAACGACTCGCCGCGGACAGCCCGATTGGTGTCACGTCTTTGCCGGACGATGCTGGACGCCTCGGTGACAAGATCGCCGCGTCCGAAGCGTCGTTCGCCGCCGAGGTCAGTTTCAACGGCGAAGAAACCTATTTCTTCGTGCTCGAAGACACCGAATCCGGGCGTCTGGTGGGCTGCTCGGGCATCGTCGCATCGGCGGGATACTCCGAGCCGTTCTACAGCTTCCGCAACGAAACCTTCGTTCACGCCTCCCGCGAGCTGAAGATTCACAACAAGATTCACGTGCTCTCGCAGTGCCACGATCTGACCGGAAACAGCCTGCTGACCAGTTTCTACGTGTTGCCCGAGCTGGTCGGCACGCTGTGGTCCGAGCTCAACTCCCGGGCTCGCCTGCTGTTCGTCGCCAGTCACCCCGAGCGCTTCGCCGATTCGGTCGTCACCGAAATCGTCGGTTACAGCGATGACAACGGCGACTCGCCATTCTGGGACGCCATCGGTCGCAACTTCTTCGACATCAACTACGCCGAAGCCGAACGCCTGTGCGGCCTGAAAAGCCGGACCTTCCTCGCCGAGCTGATGCCGCATTACCCGATCTATGTGCCGCTGCTGCCCGACGAAGCGCAGGAAGCCATGGGGCAAGTGCATCCGCGCGCACAGATCACCTTCGACATCCTGATGCGCGAGGGCTTCGAGACCGATCATTACATCGACATCTTCGACGGCGGCCCGACGCTGCATGCCCGCGTTTCGGGCATCCGCTCCATCGCTCAGAGCCGCGTGGTGCCGGTGAAGGTCGATACCGTCGCCAGCGGCGATGCGGTGAAGGGCGGACGCCCGTATCTGGTTGCCAATGGCCAGTTGCAGGACTACCGGGCGGTGATGCTGGAACTGGACTGGGTGCCGGGCAAGCCTGTGACCCTCAGCCTGGCCGCCGCCGAGGCCTTGGGTGTCGGCGAGGGCGCGAGCGTCCGTATCGTCGCGGTTTGACCGTTGAATGGCGGCGACCCCAGGCATTCAGCGCCTGACGCCGTATCGCAGATTAGCGAGTTCGCCGGCTTCTGACTGAAGCCGGCTCGAGGAGAAAGCATGATTGTTCGTCCCGTACGCAGCAGTGACCTACCGGCGCTCATTGATCTGGCGCGTAGCACAGGTGCTGGCCTGACCACGCTGCCGGCCAACGAAGAGCGTCTGGCGCATCGGGTCGGCTGGGCCGAAAAGACTTTCCGTGGCGAAGCCGAGCGGGGCGACACCGATTACCTGTTCGTTCTCGAGGACGACGATGGCCGCGTGGTGGGCATTTCCGCCATCGCAGGCGCCGTGGGCCTGCGCGAGCCTTGGTACAACTACCGCGTCGGTCTGACCGTCAGTGCCTCACAGGAGCTGAATATCTATCGCGAGATTCCGACGCTGTTTCTGGCGAACGATCTGACCGGCAACTCGGAATTGTGCTCGCTGTTCCTGCACAACGACTTCCGTAATGGCCTGAACGGTCGTCTGCTGTCCAAGGCGCGGATGCTGTTCATCGCTGAATTTCCCGAGCTGTTCGGCGCCAAGATCATCGCCGAAATGCGCGGCATGTCCGACGAGCAAGGCCATTCGCCGTTCTGGGAAAGCCTGGGGCGGCACTTTTTCAAGATGGAATTCAGCCAGGCCGATTACCTGACCGGCGTTGGCAATCGCGCGTTCATCGCCGAGTTGATGCCGAAGTTCCCGCTTTACAGCTGCTTCCTGTCCGAGGCGGCGCGCAACGTCATCGGTCGTGTGCACACCAGCACCGAGCCCGCGTTGACCATGCTCAAGGCCGAGGGCTTCAGCTATCAGGGCTACGTCGATATTTTCGACGCGGGCCCGGCAATCGAGTGCGAAACGACCAAGATCCGTGCGGTGCGTGACAGCCAGGCGCTGGTGCTGGCGGTCGGCACGCCCGGCGATGACGCGACCCCGTTCCTCATTCACAACCGCAAGCGCGAAGATTGCCGCATCACCGCGGCCCCTGCGCGCTTTGCCGCCGGCACTTTGGTGGTCGATCCGAAGACCGCCAAGCGCCTGCGCCTGAACGCCGGCGATCAGGTGCGCGCCGTGCCGCTGTCACCAGCTCGGGAGGGCATTTGATGACGACTTTGTATATCGCAGGTGCCTGGCAGGCCGGGCAGGGCGAGGCGTTCGATTCGCTGAATCCGGTCACGCAAAACGTGGTCTGGTCGGGCAATGGCGCGTCCGCCGGGCAAGTGGACGCGGCTGTCGAAGCGGCGCGCGGGGCGTTTCCTGCCTGGGCTAGCCGTTCGCTGGAAGAGCGCATTGCGGTCCTTGAGGCGTTTGCCGCCACGCTGAAAAACCGTGCCGATGAAATCGCCCGCTGCATCGGTGAAGAAACCGGCAAGCCGCTGTGGGAATCGGCCACGGAAGTGACCAGCATGGCCAACAAGGTCGCCATCTCGATCCAGAGTTACCGTGAACGGACCGGCGAGAAGAGCGGCCCGCTGGGCGATGCGACGGCTGTCCTGCGGCACAAGCCCCATGGCGTCGTCGCGGTGTTCGGTCCCTACAACTTTCCCGGGCATCTGCCTAACGGGCATATCGTTCCCGCGTTGCTGGCGGGAAACAGCGTGGTGTTCAAGCCCAGCGAACTGACCCCCAAAGTCGCCGAGCTGACCGTGCAATGCTGGATTGAAGCCGGGCTGCCGGCGGGCGTGCTCAATCTGGTGCAAGGCGGGCGCGAGACCGGAATTGCGCTGGCGGCCAACGCCGGTATCGACGGTCTGTTCTTCACTGGCTCAAGCCGCACCGGCAACTCGCTGCATCAGCAGTTTGCCGGGCGTCCGGACAAAATCCTTGCGCTGGAGATGGGCGGCAATAATCCCCTGATCGTCGATCAGGTCGCCGACGTCGATGCTGCGGTGTATACCGTCATTCAGTCAGCGTTCATCTCTGCCGGCCAGCGCTGCACCTGCGCCCGCCGCCTGTTGGTGCCACAAGGCGCGTGGGGCGATGCATTCCTGGCGCGGCTGGTTGAAGTGACGTCGACGATCGAGGTCGGTGCATTCGATCAACAGCCCGCGCCGTTCATGGGCTCGGTGATTTCTCTGGCGGCGGCCCGTGCGCTGCTCGAGGCTCAGGAACAGTTGCTCGCAACGGGCGCCGTGGCGTTGCTGGAGATGTCCCAGCCGCAGGCGCAGTCGGCGTTGCTGACCCCCGGTATTCTGGATGTCAGCGATGTCAGCGACCGGCCTGACGAGGAGTTGTTCGGCCCGCTGCTGCAAGTGATTCGCTACGCTGATTTCGATGCCGCCATCGACGAGGCCAACGCCACGCAGTACGGCCTGGCCGCGGGGTTGTTGTCCGATTCTCAGGCGCGCTATCAACAGTTCTGGCTGCACAGCCGTGCCGGGATCGTCAACTGGAACAAGCAACTGACCGGCGCGGCGAGCACGGCACCGTTTGGTGGCGTGGGCGCGTCGGGCAACCATCGGGCGAGCGCTTATTACGCGGCGGATTACTGCGCGTATCCGGTGGCGTCGCTGGAAAGCGTGACGCTGGCGCTGCCCGCGAGCCTGACGCCGGGTATTACGTTGAGTCGAAACAGCTGAAATGGACTGTAGGAGCGTGGCTTGTCCCGCGATCGGCGGGGAACCCGTCGTAAACCCAGAGGTTGCGGTCTGCATGAAATACCGCATTCGCCCATTTCGCTGTCGCTTCGCGACAGATCGCGGGACAAGCCACGCCTCCTACAGGCGCCGTGGTGTAACTGAACATTGATGTTTATAAAAACAGATCCACGGAGCCTCACCGATGAAATCCTGTGAAGTCAACTTTGACGGTCTAGTGGGGCCAACCCACAACTACGGTGGGCTGTCCTACGGCAACGTCGCGTCGCAGAGCAATTGCCAGCAGTCTTCCAACCCGCGTGAGGCGGCGCTGCAAGGTCTGGCAAAAATGAAGGCCCTGACCGACATGGGTTTCACCCAAGGTGTGCTGGCGCCGCAGGAGCGTCCGGACATCGCAGGCCTGCGCAAGCTGGGCTTCGATGGCACCGATGCACAGGTCATCGAGCGTGCCGCGAAGCAGGCCATGCCGTTATTGGTCGCCAGTTGCTCGGCGTCGAGCATGTGGGTCGCGAACGCAGCGACGGTCAGCCCCAGCGCCGACACCGCCGATGGTCGCGTGCATTTCACGGCTGCCAACCTCAATTGCAAATACCATCGCAGCATCGAACACCCGACCACCAGTCGTGTCTTGGAGGCGATGTTCGCCGATCAGCAGCACTTCGCCCATCACGCCGCCTTGCCCGCCGTCGCTCAGTTCGGTGACGAAGGCGCGGCCAACCACACACGTTTCTGCCGCAGTTATGGCGAGGCCGGCGTCGAGTTCTTCGTCTTCGGCCGCTCGGCCTTCGACACCCGCTATCCCGCGCCGCAGAAGTACCCGGCCCGGCAGACGCTGGAAGCTTCGCAGGCCGTTGCGCGCCTGCATGGCCTGAGCGATGACGGCGTGGTGTTCGCCCAGCAGAATCCCGCAGTGATCGATCAGGGCGTGTTTCATAACGACGTGATCGCCGTGGGCAATGGCGAAGTGCTCTTCTACCATGAGGACGCGTTCCTCAACACCGAGCACATGCTGAGCGAATTGCACGACAAGCTCGGTCGGCGCGGCGGGCGTTTTCAGGCCATCTGCGTGCCGCGCAGCGAAGTAGGCGTGGAAGACGCCGTTCGCTCTTATCTGTTCAATAGCCAGCTGCTCTCGCGCCCTGACGGCTCGATGTTGTTGATCGTGCCGGAAGAATGCCGTGGCAACGAGCGCGTCTGGCACTACCTGCAGCGCCTGATCGCCGACGAAAGCCCGGTTCGTGAAGTGAAAGTGTTCGACCTCAAGCAGAGCATGCAGAACGGCGGTGGCCCGGCCTGCCTGCGTTTGCGCGTGGCACTCAATGAAACGGAACTGGCGGCGGTCAACCCAGGGGTTATCATGACGGCGTCGCTGTACGACACGCTCACGCAATGGGTCGACAAGCATTACCGCGACCGCCTCAGCGAGAACGACCTGGCCGACCCGCAGCTGTTGGACGAATGCCGCACGGCACTGGATGAACTGACCCGGCACCTGAAGCTCGGTGCTGTCTATCCTTTCCAGATCAATTGACGTATCCGAAGCATCGCGCCGGGGCTGACTCAGGGTCAGCCAGCGCGGCTTTTGCCTTTTATAGAGAGAGCTTTTGAAATGACCGACGCCCTGCGTTTGATCCTTGAAGACACCGACGGCACCCAGCTGGAAACTTCCTGCACACGTTTTGCCGTTATCTGGCAGGGCAAAGAAGTCTGGATTCAGCAGGACGGTCGCGGGCAACTGTTGATCGGTGTTGACGTTGAGGAAGGCGATGCCGAATACGCCAACCTTTTGCTGCGCCCGCTGGCGACCAACCTCGTCAGTCTGCAGCTGGAAATGGAGCCGGCCGACATGAGCGGCGATGACGAAGACGGTCACGTCCACGGCCCTGACTGCAATCACTGATCAGGAGCTCGTCCCATGCTCGCCCTCGGCAAACTGCTTGAACTGACCCTGGCGGGTCGTGAACCCGCGGAAAAGACTCAACTGACCGTCGAGGGCGTGCGCCTGCGCTGGCTCGCCGAAGGGGCACTGGAAGTCCGCCCGCCCGAGGCTCGCGACAACGGCACCGATCTGCTGCTGTCTGCCGGCATTCATGGCAACGAAACAGCGCCGATCGAGCTGCTCGACGAGCTGATCCACGCCATCGCACGCGGGGAACTCAAGCCGCGCGCGCGCATTCTGTTCCTGTTCGGCAACCCGGAAGCGATGCGTCGCGGCGAGCGGTACATCGAGCAGGACATCAACCGGCTGTTCAACGGTCGTCACGAGCAAAGCAGTGGAAATGAAGCACTGCGGGCCTGTGAGCTGGAGCGCCTGGCCGCGAGCTTTTTCAGCCAGCCGGACCGTTACCGACTGCATTACGATCTGCACACGGCTATTCGCGGCTCGAAGATCGAACAGTTCGCGCTGTATCCGTGGAAGGAAGGTCGTCAGCATTCGCGCCGCGAGCTGGTGCGGTTACACCGGGCGGGCATGGAAGCGGTGCTGTTGCAGAATAAACCGTCGATCGTGTTCAGTGCCTACACCTACGACAAGCTGGCGGCCGAGGCCTTCACCCTGGAGCTGGGCAAGGCGCGGCCTTTCGGGCAGAACCAGCAGGTCAACCTCTCGCCATTGAAAGCCGCGCTGGAACACCTGATTCGAGGCACCGAGCCACTGGCGGGGGACCAGATCGACGGGCTCAAGCTGTTCAGCGTCGCCCGCGAAATCATCAAGCACAGTGACGCCTTTCGCCTGAACCTGCCAGCCGACATCGAGAACTTCACCAAGCTGGACAAGGGGTTCGTGCTGGCCGAGGACCTGGCCGACTCACGCTGGGTGGTGGAAGAGGAGGGCGCGCGAATCATCTTCCCCAATCCGAAGGTCAAGAATGGTTTGCGAGCGGGGATTCTGATCGTGCCGACGACCGGGGATGGGCTGGTGTGAGCCATGCCTCGGGTTGACGCGGTCCATTGCAGGCGCGCGCTTGCCCACGATTTCAGTGTGTCAGCCAAATATCTGTAACTGACCCATCGCATTCGCGGGCAAGCGCGCCCCCACAGTCATGGCGGCTTCCTGAGGGACGCCACCATGCCCTCAGCCCACCGCTTTCTGCGACTCGCTGCTGCGACGCACGGCGCGCAGTTTGGTCAGGGTGTCGGCACAGGTCTTGGCCGCTTCCTGGCCCTTGTGCACGAAGTGATTGAAGAAATAGTTGTGGTGCTCTTCACCGGCATGGAAGTGATGAGGGGTGAGGACCACCGAGAACACCGGCACTTCGGTTTCCAGCTGAACCTGCATCAGCGCGCTGATCACCGATTGCGCGACGAATTCGTGCCGGTAGATCCCGCCATCGACCACCAGACCCGCCGCCACGATGCCGCCGTAGCGACCGCTCTTGGCCAGCAGTTTGGCATGCAAGGGGATTTCAAAGGCGCCGCCTAATTCGAAGAAATCGATATCGCTCTCGGTATAACCATGGTTGGCCATTTCCGCGACAAAGCCCTTACGCGCTTGATCGACAATATCTTTATGCCAGCAGGCTTGAATGAACGCGATGCGCTCGTGAGCGTGGATAGCGGTGGGTTGCATGTGTTCTGACTCCTGTTTAATAAAAAAACAGGGCGTTTTGGATCGAAGGGGATGCCAGGGTACGGGTCGTCAGCGGTCCGGGCAAAATGCCCACGCGACCTTGCTGCGAGACGATCCTGTGGTGCCAATCCCGTTCTCTCTTCATCCGGACTATGACCGTCGGCTCTGGGATCACACCAGATCTGCTGACCTCACACCCGCTCGGCACCAAAAGTGGCTGCGCTCGGTCATGCTGCGTTAAAAAGCAGCTCGCAATGCTCATTGAGGCCTCTCAACTCCGCTTGCTCGCTGCTTTTTGCCTTGCCTGACCTTCGCTCGCCGACTTCTGGAGCCGACCTAAAACATGAGCGCTCGCGGGCTAGACGCTTTGCGCGCCATTACCGCCGGTGGGGAATCGCACCCCGCCCTGAGAACGTTGCCGACGGCATATTGCGTCGGCGTGCAGTTTGTAACACAGATTTTCAGAATGTGCTTGGAGCCTTTTTGATGGTTTTGATCAGCTTTTCTTATAAGCAGAACTTGGAATTGCTGGCCGAAGCCTTGATTATCGAGGGTCAAAGCCTCAGAACTGAGGATCGACCACATTCCAGGGAGCTCGACCGTGACCGTTATCGATTTGCGCAGCGACACCGTGACTCAACCCACTGCAGGTATGCGTGAAGCGATGGCCCGTGCGCCGCTGGGCGATGATGTGTATGGCGAGGACCCGACCGTCAACCATCTGGAGTCCTGGCTGGCCGAGCGCCTGGGCTTCGCAGCTGCCCTGTTCGTTCCCTCAGGCACCATGAGCAATCTGCTCGGCCTGATGGCGCACTGTGATCGGGGTGATGAATACATCGTCGGTCAGCAGGCACATACCTACAAGTACGAGGGCGGTGGCGCGGCAGTGCTGGGCTCCATTCAGCCCCAGCCGCTGGACAATCAGGCCGATGGCTCGCTGGACCTGGAGCAGGTCATCGGCGCGATCAAGGCCGACGACTTCCACTTCGCGCGCACCCGCCTGCTGGCGCTGGAAAACACCATGCAGGGCAAGGTGCTGTCGCTGGATTACCTGGCCGCTGCCCGCAGGGTGACCCGCGAGAACGGTCTGGGCCTGCACCTGGACGGCGCTCGACTCTACAACGCCGCGGTCAGGCTGGGCGTCGATGCCCGCGAGATCACGCAGCATTTCGATTCGGTGTCGGTGTGTCTGTCCAAAGGTCTGGGCGCGCCGGTCGGCTCGGTGCTCTGTGGTTCCGATGAGTTCATCGCCAAGGCCCGTCGGCTGCGCAAAATGGTCGGTGGCGGCATGCGTCAGGCCGGTCTGCTGGCAGCCGCAGGACTCTATGCGCTGGAGCATCAGGTCGAGCGTCTGGCCGAGGATCACGCGCACGCAGCGTTGCTGGGTAAAGCCTTGGGCGAGTTGGGTTTCGACGTCGAGCCTGTGCACACCAATATGGTGTACGTGCAGATCGGCAAGCGTGCCGAGCAGCTCAAGGCCTTCTGTGCCGAGCGTGGAATTGTCCTGAGCGCGGCCCCGCGGCTGCGAATGGTCACGCATCTGGATGTTTCAGCTGCGCAACTGGAGAAGGTGGTGACGGCATTTGCCGAATTCGGCGCGCGTTGACCGGACACGCGGACGACCGATAATCCAATTGCCTGTTTCTATCGAATAAACACGCTGTACCGCACGTACAACGCCTATATAATGCGGCCCTTTGCCGTCGCTACGTCGAATGACGTTATGCATTTGCCTCAGGCCGCAGTTCCCGTGGAAGAACCTATGAAAAGCGCAGAAATCCGTGAAGCCTTCCTTCGCTTCTTCGAAGAGCAAGGCCACACCCGTGTAGCCTCCAGCTCCTTGATTCCGGGCAATGACCCAACCCTGCTGTTCACCAACGCAGGCATGAACCAGTTCAAGGATTGCTTCCTGGGCCAGGAAAAGCGGGCCTATACGCGAGCCGTCAGCAGCCAGAAGTGCGTGCGTGCCGGTGGCAAGCACAACGACCTGGAAAACGTCGGTTACACCGCACGTCACCACACGTTCTTCGAAATGCTGGGCAACTTCAGCTTCGGCGACTACTTCAAGCGCGATGCGATCACCTACGCGTGGACCTTCCTGACGTCCGACAAATGGCTGAACCTGCCCAAGGAAAAACTCTGGGTCACGGTCTACGCCTCGGACGACGAAGCCTATGACATCTGGACCAAAGAAGTCGGCGTGCCGGCCGAGCGCATGGTCCGCATCGGCGACAACAAGGGCGCACCGTATGCGTCCGATAACTTCTGGACCATGGGCGACACCGGCCCGTGCGGCCCCTGCACCGAGATTTTCTACGATCACGGCGCCGACATCTGGGGTGGCCCACCGGGCTCGCCAGAAGAAGACGGCGACCGCTACATCGAGATCTGGAACAACGTTTTCATGCAGTTCAATCGCACCGCCGATGGCGTGCTGCACCCGTTGCCAGCGCCGTCGGTCGACACCGGCATGGGCCTGGAGCGGATCAGCGCCGTGCTCCAGCACGTGCACTCGAACTATGAAATCGACCTGTTCCAGAGCCTGCTCGCCGCAGCGGCCAAGGCCATCGGCTGCAGCAACGAAGAGCAGCCGTCGCTCAAAGTGGTGGCCGACCACATTCGTTCCTGCGGCTTCCTGATTGCCGATGGCGTTCTGCCGTCCAACGAAGGCCGTGGCTACGTGCTGCGTCGCATCATTCGTCGCGCCTGCCGTCATGGCAACAAGCTGGGCGCCAAGGGCAGTTTCTTCTACCAGATCGTTGCGGCACTGGTCGCCGAGATGGGCGAAGCCTTCCCTGAGCTGAAATCCCAGCAGGCGCACATCGAGCGCGTGCTCAAGGCAGAAGAAGAGCAGTTCGCCAAGACCCTGGAGCAGGGCCTGAAGATTCTCGAGCAGGATCTGGCCGAGCTCAAAGGCACCGTCGTGCCTGGCGATGTCGTCTTCAAGCTCTATGACACCTACGGTTTTCCGATGGACCTGACCGGCGACATCGCCCGCGAGCGCAACCTGACCCTCGACGAGGCCGGTTTCGAGCGCGAGATGGACGCCCAGCGTGAGCGCGCGCGTTCGGCCAGCTCCTTCGGCATGGACTACAACAGTCTGGTCAAGGTCGATGTGGCGACCGAGTTCACCGGCTACAGCGCCACCGCAGGCGACGCGAAAGTCGTTGCTCTCTATAAGGAAGGCGTGGCGGTCGAGCAGTTGAGCGAAGGCGAAGACGGCGTGGTCATTCTCGATCGCACCCCGTTCTACGCCGAGTCCGGCGGCCAGATCGGCGACAGCGGTTACCTCATGTCTGGCGACGTGCGTTTCGACGTGAGCGACACCACCAAGACCGGCGGCGCATTCCTGCACCACGGTGTTCAGGTGTCCGGCAGCCTGAAGGTCGGCGCGACCGTCAGCACTCAAGTGGCTGCCGAGGTGCGTCAGGCCACGTCGCTGAACCACTCCGCGACCCACTTGCTGCACGCCGCGCTGCGCCAGGTGCTGGGCGATCACGTTCAGCAGAAAGGCTCGCTGGTCGACAGTCAGCGCCTGCGCTTTGACTTCGGCCACTTCGAAGCGATCAAGCCTGAGCAGATCAAGGCGCTGGAAGAGATCGTCAACGCCGAGGTGCGCAAGAACACCGCGGTTGAAACCGAAGAAACCGATATCGACACCGCTAAAAAGAAGGGCGCCATGGCGCTGTTCGGCGAGAAGTACGGCGACACCGTTCGCGTGCTGAGCATGGGCGGTGATTTCTCGGTCGAGCTGTGCGGCGGGATCCACGCCAACCGCACCGGCGACATCGCGCTGTTCAAGATCGTCAGCGAAGGTGGCGTCGCTGCGGGCGTACGCCGTATCGAAGCGGTGACCGGTGCGGTGGCGCTGGCCTACCTCAACGGTGCCGAAGAACAACTCAAGGAAGCCGCGAACCTGGTCAAAGGTAATCGCGACAACCTGCTGGACAAGCTTTCCGCTGTCCTGGAACGCAATCGCCTGTTGGAAAAACAGCTGGAACAACTTCAGGCCAAGGCGGCCAGCGCTGCGGGCGACGATCTGTCGGCCCAGGCGGTGGACGTCAAGGGCGCCAAAGTCCTCGCTGCCCGTCTCGACGGTCAGGATGGCAAGGCGCTGCTGGCGCTGGTTGATCAACTGAAAAACAAACTCGGTCGCGCAGTGATCCTGCTCGGCGGGGTGCATGAGGAAAAGGTCGTGCTGGTGGCAGGCGTCACCAAAGACCTGACTGGCCAACTCAAAGCCGGTGATTTGATGAAGCAAGCGGCCGCCGCCGTAGGTGGTAAAGGTGGTGGTCGTCCTGATATGGCGCAAGGCGGCGGCGTCGACGCCGCAGGCCTGGACGCGGCGCTTGCGCTGGCCGTTCCATTCGCCGAACAGGGAATTTAAGTCGACCCACCGCAGCCCGCTATCCCGCGGGCTGCGGCGCTTCGCGGTTTGAATGTTTAACGGGCGCCCTTCACGGGCTGAGGCGGCTTTGAGATGGCTTTAATCGTACAGAAATTTGGAGGCACCTCCGTGGGCTCGGTAGAGCGCATCGAGCAGGTGGCCGACAAAGTCAAAAAATTCCGCGATGCGGGTGATGATCTGGTGGTCGTTCTGTCGGCCATGAGCGGCGAAACCAATCGCCTGATCGACCTGGCGAAGCAGATCAGCGATCAACCGGTTCCACGCGAACTGGACGTGATCGTTTCCACCGGTGAGCAGGTGACCATTGCCTTGCTGGCGATGGCTTTGATCAAACGCGGTGTGCCGGCAGTTTCCTACACCGGCAATCAGGTTCGCATTCTGACCGACAGCGCGCACAACAAGGCGCGTATCCTGCAAATCGACGATCAGAAAATTCGCACCGACCTGAAGGCCGGTCGTGTTGTCGTCGTCGCCGGTTTCCAGGGCGTCGATGAGAACGGCAACATCACCACCCTCGGTCGCGGTGGCTCCGACACCACAGGCGTCGCACTGGCCGCTGCCTTGAAGGCAGACGAGTGCCAGATCTACACCGATGTCGATGGCGTCTACACCACCGATCCGCGCGTTGTGTCCCAGGCTCAGCGTCTGGACAAGATCACTTTCGAAGAAATGCTGGAAATGGCCAGCCTCGGTTCCAAAGTGCTGCAGATCCGCGCGGTCGAGTTCGCCGGCAAGTACAACGTCCCGCTGCGCGTACTGCACAGCTTCAAGGAGGGTCCAGGCACCCTCATTACCATTGATGAAGAGGAATCCATGGAACAGCCGATCATTTCTGGCATCGCCTTCAACCGCGACGAAGCCAAGCTGACGATCCGTGGCGTGCCAGACACCCCGGGCGTTGCGTTCAAGATTCTGGGCCCGATCAGCGGCGCGAACATCGAAGTCGACATGATCGTGCAGAACGTTGCGCACGATAACACCACCGACTTCACCTTCACCGTGCACCGCAACGACTATCAGGCCGCACTGACCGTACTGGAAAACACCGCGAAAGAAATCGGTGCCCGTGAGGTCGTTGGCGACACCAAGATCGCCAAGGTTTCCATCGTTGGTGTTGGCATGCGTTCGCACGCCGGGGTTGCCAGCCGCATGTTCGAGGCGTTGGCGAAGGAAAGCATCAACATCCAGATGATCTCCACCTCCGAAATCAAAGTCTCGGTGGTGATCGAAGAGAAATACCTGGAACTGGCCGTGCGCGCCCTGCACACCGCCTTCGAACTCGACGCTCCCCGCCAGGGCGAGTAAGGGTTTTCAGAGGGGCGCGGTCGACACCGCGCCCTTTTTGTTTGTGATCTGCGCCAGAAACCTGTTTTTTTCCCGGCGCTAGTCAATACTCAGGCACAAGCTTGATGCCGTTATGGCCGGGCTGGTGCCTTTTGGTTGTGCAGACTGTAGTCCCTTGAATGTAAGGCGTGAGGAGATAGTTATGCTGATTCTGACTCGTCGGTGCGCAGAAAGCCTGATAATCGGTGATGGTGAAATCACCGTGACAGTGCTCGGCGTAAAAGGCAATCAAGTCCGGATTGGGGTCAACGCCCCCAAGGAAGTGGCTGTCCATCGTGAAGAGATTTACCTGCGCATCAAGAAAGAGAAGGACCAGGAACCAAGCCATTAATTTTTATTGAATTTTTGGTTTGCAAACGGGGAAAAGGGTGGTTATTATACGCCCCGTGTTGCGGAGAGCTGGCCGAGTGGCCGAAGGCGCTCCCCTGCTAAGGGAGTACACCTCAAAAGGGTGTCGGGGGTTCGAATCCCCCGTTCTCCGCCATTATTTGCGTAGTACGTTGTAATCTGGCTTGATCGGTAAGTTATTGAATTTACTAGAAAAAGTTCTTGACCAAAAGATTCGACGGCCTATAATGCGCGGCAACAAATGCACTCGTAGCTCAGCTGGATAGAGTACTCGGCTACGAACCGAGCGGTCACAGGTTCGAATCCTGTCGAGTGCACCATTTAAGCGTTGTTGGTAGTGATACGAACAACTGCTTTAAGAAAGAGCCTGGCTTCAACAGGTCTTCAGAAGTACCACTCACTTCCAGAAGTAAAATGCAGCAACCAGAGGTGATCTGGTTTATCAAGCGCCACATGCACTCGTAGCTCAGCTGGATAGAGTACTCGGCTACGAACCGAGCGGTCACAGGTTCGAATCCTGTCGAGTGCACCATAAAACGAAAAGCCCGCATGCAAATGCGGGCTTTTTGCTTTTCAGCGTTTTCCTTTTACGCAACCGCTCTCATCGAATGTGATGTGTCGGCTGCGTCCTTTCTTCTCTTCGTACACGTAACGCAGCTCGGCGTTGCGGCCGATGATCTTGTCGGGTTTGCCCAAAAGGCTCTCAACGTCTCTTTTTGTCATGCCCGGTGGCGTCTGCTGGTTGATGATCGCCTTGCGACGCTGATCAGCGCTCAACACGTTTCCACATCCGTCATCGCGCGTCCCGACGATGACCAGTTCTCGCTGCGGTCTTGGCTTTGTGCCGAAGGTTGTCTCGGGTGCTGTCGGGACAGTGCCGGTGAGCGGGGCGTGGGCTTCCTGCAATTCAAGCGTGTGACCGGGAGGGCAACTGGCCGAGGTGAAGGTGATGTTGCCGGTGGCGTCCTGGCATCGATTCACCGTTGCGGCCATGCTCATCGAAGGTGAAAACAGCAGCAATGCGAAGGCGAGTCTGGATATCCGGAATGGCATGGGGCGTCTTCCTTGGCCGAGGGAGGGGCAGGTTAGCCAAAGGGAAATTCATCGGCCAGCGTGTTTTCTTCTCCGGATGTGACGTCGTAGCAGAGGGGACTCGGACGATGGTTAACATTGTGTTGCAAGCGATTGTTCCGTGTTGAATTTTTAACCTTAAGCGCCGGCAAGCGGTGTATGATTGCGCCCGTCAGCCCCGCCGGGGCTTGTGGAATACCTCCATGGACTTACCCAGTAGCAACTCAGAATTAAGCTGTACCAATCAAGAATCGACTGATTGATCTTCCGGCGTGTTCCACTGCTGGGAGTGGAGTTCGCCTATGACCGAAATTGAAGTAAAAAAAACGCAGGACAGCCTTCAGGATCGCCTTGCTCAAGTCATCGATCTGCTGCAGCGTCAGCGCATTGTCGAAGACCTGACTCATCGGCAGGAAGGCCAGCACCAGGATCGTGTTGAAAACCTCGTTCACCGGCAGAACCTTGTCGAGTTGCAACGCAAGCTCGATGACCTGCACTCCGCCGACGTTGCCTATATTCTCGAAGCGCTTCCTGTTGAAGACCGCCTGACGGTCTGGCAACTGGTCAAGGCCGAGCGTGACGGCGACATCCTCCTCGAAGTATCCGACTCGGTTCGTGAAACCCTGATCGCCGACATGGACGATCACGAGTTGCTCGCCGCTGCCAAGGAAATGGACGCCGACGAGCTCGCCGACCTGGCACCGGAGTTGCCGCGCGATGTTGTGCACGAACTCATGGAGGCCCTCGACAGTCAGCAGCGCGAACGCGTGCGCTCGGCGCTTTCATACGATGAGGATCAGGTCGGTGCTCTGATGGACTTCGAGATGGTGACCATCCGCGAAGACGTCAGCCTGGAAGTCGTTCTGCGTTACTTGCGGCGCCTGAAGGAACTGCCGGGCCACACCGATAAACTGTTTGTGGTTGATTACGACGGCGTGCTGAAAGGCGTGCTGCCCATCAAGCGTCTTTTGGTCAATGACCCGGAAAAACAGGTTTCCGAGGTCATGGCCAGCGATCCTGTCAGCTTTCACCCGGATGGCGATGCCTACGAGGCCGCGCAGGCGTTTGAACGTTACGACCTTATTTCCTCGCCGGTAGTGGACAAGAACGGCAAGCTCATCGGCCGTTTGACCATCGACGAAATGGTTGACCTCATTCGTGAAGAGAGCGAAACCGAAGTCCTTAATATGGCAGGTCTGCGCGAGGAAGAAGACATCTTCGCTTCGGTCTGGCGGTCGCTGCGTAACCGCTGGTCCTGGCTGGCCGTCAACCTGATCACTGCGTTCATCGCTTCGCGCGTGATCGGCCTGTTCGAAGGCTCGATCGAGAAGCTGGTGGCGCTGGCGGCGCTTATGCCCATCGTGGCCGGAATCGGGGGCAACTCCGGTAACCAGACCATCACCATGATCGTTCGCGCCATGGCACTCGATCAGGTCAGCACCGGGAATACGTCACGCTTGATGCGCAAGGAGCTGGGCGTCGCCCTGGTCAACGGCATCATCTGGGGCGGAGTGATCGGGGTCGTCGCATACCTGCTGTATCACAGCTGGTCACTGGGGGTCGTGATGACGGCCGCGATGACGCTCAACCTCCTGCTCGCAGCCTTCATGGGGGTGCTCATCCCGATGACATTGGCTCGCCTTGGGCGAGATCCTGCGATGGGTTCCAGTGTGATGATCACTGCGATGACCGACAGCGGCGGCTTCTTCATCTTTCTGGGTCTGGCTACATTGTTTCTTCTTTAACGTGCTACTTCAGGAAAACCGCCTTCAAGGCGGTTTTTTCGTTTCTGCAGGCCGTGAACTAAGCCATTAATAAAGCGGGCACAAAAAAGCCAGCTCGAGGCTGGCTTTTTAGTCTCTGGCTGCGCGACTTATTCGTCGTCGTTGGCCAGGCTGGTGTCATGAGCGATAAGCGAAACCAGGGCATTCTGCTGACGGTGCGCCAACTGGCGGAAGCGTTGCAGCAGCTCGCGTTCGTGCAGCGAAAGCTCCGGGCTGTCCAGACGCAGGCTTGGCTCGTCGCCCAGAGCGCCTTCCTGAATCAGGCTTTGCTCAAGACGCGCAATGATTTCCGAGTTCATGCTGCGGTGATGCTGTTTGGCGACTTCCGCAATACGCTCGCGCATACCTTCCGGGAGACGGACAACGAACTTGTCAGCTGTGCGACTGGAATAATTGGCCTGTTTCATAGGGCTCATATATTTAACCGATTTAGTTCAAAGAGGGAGGCGGTTCTTGCATTAGGCCGCGAGATGTCAGTGTCTGACTGTCGTTTTGGCAAAATGTTCAACCAACCAGCATAAAGGTCCGTCATCATGCATCAATCCGTCGGATCCTTGGCGTCAAATCTGTGACAAATATTGAACTAGATAAAGGCTTTTAGCCAGCACCAATTATCAGAAATGCGTTCTGGTCTGCAAAGTTCCCAAAGCTCAGCTCCCTGCGCGGCAGCCGCAGAGGACGCGGGTTTGCGCCGTGATGGCTATCTGTCTTCAGCGTAGAGGGCGATGCAGAAAATATCGAGAAGGCTGGGAAGAAAGAGACGAAGGGTCTTTCTGTCACCAGAAGCGGTGGTTGACGACGTGCGCGAGTCGTCAGGTTTCGGATCTATGAGGGTACGTCTGAAGCAGTGTGCAGGAGAGTTAACGAGCGTTCGCTCAGGGCTTCGCCTGCCGCAGCACCGGGTCAAACTTGATGCGCCGGCCTACGAACAGCGCTGCGACGAACAAGACTGCGAACACCACGGCAGCTGCTTTGGCCGCAGTCGAAAACGTTTCCGTGGAAGCTGGAAGCAGCTGATCAAGGGCTACGGCCATAATGGCGAGGATGAGAAAGGATAACGCTGCTTTGGACATGGCTGTTCTCTAGGAAAATTTTTGCTGGCAAACCCGGTTCAGATCAACGAATCAGAATACCCAACGTTCGGACCGGTCCACTGGAATGGCTTCGTCGCTGTCGTTGGCGAGCATCGCCTGCGAATTATGAGCGGGCATTGCTGCAAAACGAGGTGCCTGTTTCACCAGGTAATGCGGTTGAGCGTGAACGGCGACACTCTCAGCCTTGCTCCCATCATCCTGAAAATGGAAAGCGACGATTGCGATGAGCGCGGCGGCGTTCAGCAAAGTGAGGGTCATGTTCATCTCGGGTACCTTCGCTTGAAATTGATTTTGAAGGGGTAATGCGCGAGAAGGGATAATGCAGTCTGCATGCCAAACATTTTAAGAATAAAAACGCCTTTAAATCAATGGCTTAGCAACGTAATGGCAGCGGTGTAGGTTGCGTTTTGCAATGAGGGCATTCTGCCGCATTGCATTTTGCATGACGCGATTTTTTGCCTCGTCAAACGTCCGGCGGACTACAGCCTAAAAAGCCAATGACGACATGACAAAACAATGGCTTGCCGTTAACATGCACGCCGTCCCGCTGGCGCCATTCAGAGCGTCAGCATCAGTGTCTCAGTAGCTCAATTGGATAGAGCATCCCCCTCCTAAGGGGAAGGTTGCAGGTTCGAACCCCGCCTGGGACACCATTCTGAATGCGCCCCTCAAATTCCTCATCCGCGCTTACATCCCGACCTCGTGCGCCAGTGCCTTTGTGCGGATATATAAAAAGCCCCGCGCAGATTGCTCTGGCGGGGCTTTATTGACCTTCCTGCGACGGTTGCCGACGCAGGGTAGTCAGGCGCGAGTTACAGCGCCATGTCGTTCGCGGGCTTGCTTTCGGCCGGCTTGGACGGCGCGGTGCTGGTGCCGACGCTCTGGTCGATGACCGGAGGCTTGCCCAGTTGCAGCACTTCTGCGGTGTAGTTCCATTCCTGCTGAACCGCGGCTGGCGAATCGTTCAGCTTGGTGCCATAGCTCGGCACGATCTGACGAATTTTCGCTTGCCATTCCGGCGTCGCGACCTGGGTCTTGAAGATCCTTTCCAGCACGTTCAGCATGATCGGTGCAGCGGTCGACGCACCTGGCGATGCGCCCAGCAGAGCGGCGATGCTGCCGTCCTGTGAAGAGACGACCTCGGTACCCAGTTTCAACACGCCGCCTTTATCTGCGTCGCGCTTGATGATCTGCACACGCTGACCGGCTTGCCACAGGCGCCAGTCTTCTTTCTTGGCGTGCGGGAAGTATTCCTGCAGCGCTTTGAAGCGATCATCATCGGACAGCATCAACTGGCCGGCAAGGTATTCAACCAGCGGGTACTGCTCGATACCCACTTTGGTCATCGGCCAGAAGTTATGGGTAGTCATGCTGCTGAACAGGTCCAGGTAGGAACCTTCTTTCAGGAACTTGGTGGAGAAGGTCGCGAACGGGCCAAACAGGATGACGCGCTTGCCGTCGAGTACGCGGGTGTCCAGGTGCGGGACCGACATGGGCGGGGCGCCAGTGGAGGCGATGCCGTAGGCCTTGGCCATGTGCTGCATGGCGACGGTCGGGTTCTCGGTCACCAGGAACGAGCCGCCGACCGGGAAGCCTGCGTATTCCTGCGCTTCCGGAATGCCGGATTTCTGCAGCAGCTTCAACGCACCGCCGCCTGCGCCGATGAACAGGAACTTGGCATCGGTACCGGATGTGGTGCCGTCTTTCAGGTTCTTGTATTCGACGTGCCACGAGCCGTCTTCGTTACGGGTAATGTCGTTGACTTCACTGGACAGCTTCAGGTCGAAGTTCGGACGAGTCTGCAGGTAGGACACGTACTGACGGGTGACTTCACCCCAGTTGACGTCGGTGCCGATCGGTGTCCAGGTGGTCGCCAGCTTCTGGCTCGGGTCGCGACCTTCCATCATCAGCGGGACCCACTTGGCGATCTGCACCGGGTCTTCGGAGTATTGCATCGGGCGGAACAGCGGGCTGGCTTGCAGTGCGTCGTAACGCTTTTTCAGGAATTTGATGTTGTCATCGCCCCACACGAAGCTCATGTGCGGCGTGGTGTTGATAAACGAAGGCGGGTTCTTCAGGACGCTCTGGCGCACTTGCCAGGACAGGAACTGACGGGTCACCTGGAAGGCTTCGTTGATTTCGATAGCCTTGGAAATGTTGACCTTGCCGTCTTTGTCTTCTGGCGTGTAGTTCAGCTCGGCCAGGCCGGAGTGACCGGTACCGGCGTTGTTCCAGCCGTTGGAGCTTTCTTCGGCGACGGCGTCCAGACGCTCGACCATTTCCATCGACCAGCCCGGTTCCAGCTCGTTGAGCCAGACACCCAGGGTCGAACTCATGATGCCGCCGCCGATCAACAGCACGTCGACTTTTTTGCTCTCGGCAGCGTGGGCTTGCAGGAAGGTCGCCGAAATCGCCAGACCCAGCAGGGCCTTGCTCGTTTTCTTGAACATTGAGTCATCCAATAGATAGAAAGTTATCCGCCTGCAGCATTCGTTGCGCAACGTCCTGTTAGCTGGCGCCGGGTGGGGCGCAAACGTCAGACAGGCTTCGCTCTCGGAAGACGCGGAGGAAAGGGTCAGGAGGCCAGTGAAGCGGTCGACCTCCAGTTCTATGTCCCTCGGTGCTGGCTTTTTATTCGATCATTGGATTCAGCAGCTTGAGTAAACATCAATCGCCGCAGGACTCGGTCATCAGGTCCAAGCGTGTCTGCGGCGGGGCGGCGATTGTACCCGAAATGTGATTTACGACAAATCACAGGACGATTTAGTCAATACGCCAATTTGTCTCATGTGGCCATTGCACAGCATTTGCGGGAAAACCGGTCCGCTGAACCGGCTCCGACCAGGTTACAGCGTGAACTTGCCGACCATCGTGTTGAACGAAACGGCCAGGCGCGACAACTCCTGACTCGACGCGCTGGTCTGGTTTGCGCCAGCGGAAGTCTGCGCCGACAGGTCCTGAATATTGACCAGGTTGCGGTCCACTTCGCGGGCCACCTGGGCCTGTTCTTCGGCGGCGCTGGCGATCACCAGATTGCGCTCGTTGATCTGGCTGACACCTTCGCTGATGCGCTCCAGCGCCCGGCCCGCCTCAGTGGCAAGCGATTGGGTGTTCACCGCGATCGACTGGCTCTTGCCCATCGCCTGTACGGCCTCTTCGGCCCCGTTGCGCACTTGGGAAATCATCGATTCGATCTCGCCGGTGGACACCTGGGTGCGGTGGGCGAGGGCGCGGACTTCGTCGGCGACGACCGCAAAACCGCGACCTTGCTCACCTGCGCGAGCGGCTTCGATGGCGGCGTTGAGCGCCAGCAGGTTGGTCTGTTCGGCGATGCCACGGATCACGTCCAGCACTTTGGTGATGTCCCGGATCTGACCGGCCAATGCTTCGACGCGCTGGGTCGAATCGTTGATTTCCACGGTCATGCTGTTCATCGCCGACACAGCTTGTTGCACTTGCTGTTGACCCTTGAGCGCGTCCTCAGCCGTTTGCGCGGACACCTGCGATGCGCTGGCGGCATTACGCGCCACTTCCTCGACGGCTGCTGTCATCTGGTTCACGGCCGTGGCCGCCTGCTGAATTTCGTCGTTCTGGCGCAGCAGGCCTCGGGTGCTGTCGTCGGTGACCACGGTCAACTCTTCAGCGGCGGAGGCCAGTTGATCCGATGCGCTGGCGATTTGCTGTACGGTGCCCTTCAGGCTGCCTTGCATGTGCGAGAGCGCCTTGAGCAACTGCCCGGTTTCGTCCTGGCCGCCGGTGGCGATCGGTTGGGTCAGATCGCCGCTGGCAACGCGCGCTGCACTTTCAACGGACTGGTAGATCGGCCGGGTAATCATGCGCGTGACGAGCAGTCCCAGGGCGATGGCGCAGATCACGGCGATGATCGAGCCGATGGTCAGAACCAAGGTCACGCGGCTGTTGGTGTCGACGCCCGCTTGCGTCGCTTCGCTGGCCTGGCGGGCGTTGGATTCGATGATGATTTTCAGCTCGCCCATGGTCTTGCGATAGCTGGGCGTGACGTTGCTGGCGGCAAGTCTGCTGGCTTGTTCGATGTCGCCGGTCTGGATCACCGCAAGGGTATTCTGCGCTGCGCTGATATATGCGGCCCAGTCGCGCTCGAAGTCGTCACCCGCCGCTTTCTCGTCTGGCTGCAGCGGCGTGCCGCGATACACCTTGAAGTCGGTCTCGGCCTGAACCTGGTTTTCCTTGAATGACTGCAGCGCCGAGTTGATCTCGTCGGGGCTGGCCTTGATCGCGCTCAGGCCGATGACTTTGAAAAAGTCGCGGTTGGTGGCAATCACGTTCGCTTTTACGGAATCGACCTTGGTGATCGAGAGCAGATTATTGCTGACCGTTTGTTCGAACAATTCGTACAGACGCGAGATACCGGTTTGTCCCAACACGCCCACGATCACAGTGATCAGCGCGCATAGGCAGAATGCCGAGAGGAGCTTGGACTTCAATTTCAGATTGATCAGCCAGGACATGGACAGTACTCGGGCAAGGAGGAGGGCATGGCGACTGACATCGGTTGTATGCCGCCTTGCCTGCGTATCGGCTAACGGATGACGGACTTTACACATTTTGAAACGCTTGCGATGAACGTCGTCATTTGACTTCATTTCTACAAAGTTTGGATCCACGATCAACGTGTTACGTCATTCTCGACAGGTGCTCTTAAAGGTCGAACGGGCGGATCACTCGGAGCACACGAGAGCATACTGGCACCGTGGTTGCATCGCTTTTTCCCCTGCTCATCACCTAAGCTTTACCTTCGTGCCGCCGATAACCCGGACGAGCGGCGTCATGCCGCATGCAAACAGGCCTTGGCTAGCGTGAAATAGCTTGATGGCAAATTGATGTTGGCTATCATCTGCACCGCAAAAAAACGGGCGCTGGCTGGCCGACCTTTCGTGTAACGCCTTCGGGCTATTTTTACTCCCGTGACAGGAATCTCGATGCTGGCGTGGAACCAAAAAAGCTTTCTGATCGTCGATGATTTCTCCGATTTCCGTAGCTCGGTCAGGTCGATGCTGCGTGAGTTGGGCGTCAAGGAAGTGGATACCGCTGACACCGGTGAGCAAGCGCTGAAGATGTGCTCGCAGAAGCGCTACGACTTCATCCTGCACGACTTCAATCTGGGTGACGGCAAGAAAAATGGACAGCAGGTGCTTGAAGACCTGATGACCGACAAGCTGATCAGCCACGAAAGTGTCTTCGTCATGGTCACGGCGGAAAACAGCCAGGCCATGGTCATGAGTGCCCTGGAGTGGGAGCCGGATGCCTATCTGACGAAGCCTTTCAACCGCGCCAGTCTGGCTCAGCGACTGGAAAAGATCGTTCAGCGCAAAAATCTGCTCAAACCGATCCTGCAGGCGCTCGACCGCGGCAAGCCCGCCGAGGTGCTGGCGGCCTGCGTGAACCTGACCAAACAGGACCCACGTTTTGCGCCGCTCTGTCTGCGCTACAAAGCCGATGCGCTGCGTGACCTCAATCAGCACGAGCCGCTGGAAGCATTTCTCAAGTCGATCCTCGCAGACCGCCCGCAGCCCTGGGCATTCGCCGCGCTCGGCAAGCTGCTGTTCAAGCGCGGTCGCAATGCCGAGGCGCAAACGGTTTACGAAGAGGCCATCCGCACGTTCAACACCATGCCCGTGTTGTTCGACGGTCTGGCAGACGTATTGATGGCCAGCGGTGATAACCGCCGTGCGCAAAAGATGCTCGAAGAGGCCGTGCGGCTGTCGCCGTACGCCGTGCGCCGTCAGCGTCTGCTGGGCAAGCTGGCGCTGGAAAACCAGGATTTCGACGGCGCGTCCAAGGCCTATCGTCAGGCGGTCTCGCAGGGGCAGTTTTCCCGCTTCAAGGATCCTGAAACCAATCTGGGCCTGGCGCAGGCCTTGATCAGTCGCGGCGGCGAGCGTGGTCTGGATGCGCGCACCCGCGTGGAGATCAACCAGACCCTGAGCGAAGTCGCCAAGGAACACACCAACGACGCCGGCCTGCAAGTGCGTGCGCGCCTGATGAAGGCGACCAGCGTGGCGTCGTCGGACCCGGAAATGGCGGCCAAGCTGACCGAGCAGGCGATGGCGCGGCTGGAAGGCATGGAGCAGTTTCTCAGTGCCGACGCAGCGCTTGCCGTGGCATCGCAGCTCAAGCAGCTGGGCCAGGAGGCGGCCGGCGCCGGCGTGCTGAAAAGCTGTGCGGAAATCTACGGCGATGATCCGACCGTGATGCAGAGCATCGCCAAACAGACCGATGACCCGGAAATCCTCAGCGCCGGCAAGGCCGCGGTCGATCTCAATATGCAGGGCATTCGCAGCTACCGCGCGGGCAAACTGGGGGAAGCCCAGGACATGTTCCGCCAGGCGCTGGCGCTGCAGCCGAAGAACATCAGTATCGCGTTGAACATGGCTCAGTCGCTGCTGCACATGGGCGTGCAGAACCTGGACACGGCTAGCCTGCAAGAGTGTCAGAACAGTCTGAAGATGGTCGGGAAAATGCCCGAGACCGACCCTCGATACGACCGATATCAGAAACTGCGACTCAGGGCATTCGGCGAATGACGGATCAGCAACCGGGGCTCGACTTTTCGATGGTGATCGCCTCCACCGTTCACGACATGAAAAATTCCCTGGCATCGCTGATTCAGGCCCACGGACAGTGGATCAGACAGTTGCCCGAGGCTCAGCGCGGCACGCCGGAACAGGGCGTGATCGATTACGAATTTGCGCACCTGAACGGCATGCTCGTGCAACTGCTCGGTCTGTACAAGCTGGGCGTGAATCAGCTGCCTTTGCGGCCGGATTATCATGAGCTGGACGACTTCATCGAAGCTCAGCTGGCGCTGCATCAGGAGGTGCTCGACAGTCGCGGGATCGCGGCCCGTTTGCAGATCGACGATTTCGGCCTGCCGGGTTTCTTCGATCGCGAGCTGGTGGGGTCGGTGATTTCCAATGTGGTCATCAACGCTATCCGCTACGCGCGCGCTGAGGTGCTGATCAAGGCAGGGCAAGTCGGCGAGCAATTGGTGATCACGGTCAACGACGACGGCCCGGGCTTCCCTGTGCACATGATCGAACAGCAGAGCGACTATGTGCTGGGCATCAATCAAAGCAGCGGCAGCACTGGTCTGGGGTTGTATTTCGCAGCGAATATCGCACGCCAGCACCAGCGCCAGGGCGTACACGGTCATATTGAAATTGCCAACGGCGGCGAACTCGGCGGAGGCCTGTTCAGCATCTACCTGCCCTGACATGCGGGGCGCTTCTCTGAGGTCGACAACCGATCAGACGCTTGCGGGCTGAAAACGGACCCCTGACTGCATGCGTGGTTTTCGCGCAGTTACAGTTTCAGGCTTTGCCCCAGCACTGCGTTCAGCGCATTGCGCGCATCATCCAGCTGCACAAGCGTTGCGTGATGGGCGCCAAGGGCGTCGCGGTTTTCGATGGCGGTGAGAATCGCACGATGCCGCGGCAGCGCAAGCTCATGCAGATTCGGGCGTTTGTTGGAGTGCTTGAGCGCCTCGCGCAGGGCCAGTGAAAGCATGTTGCACAGATGCGCCAGCAGATCGTTATGGGTCGCGTCGGCGATGCGGCTGTGGAAATCAAGATCCGGTTGCAGCACGTCCTCGACGGTCGGTGCCGCCGCCATACGCTCGTAGGCTTCGCCGATGGCATCGATTTCGTCCGGCGTCGCATGCTGCGCCGCCAGGGCTGCGGCGGCCGGTTCTATGATGCTGCGCACGCTGGTCAACAGGGTAAAAAACTCGTTCTGGGGCGAGCTTTGCATCAACCAGTGCAACACGTCGGGGTCGAGGATGTGCCACTCACGACGGGGTTTGACCACCGTCCCGACGCGAGGCCGCGAATAGACCAGCCCTTTGGCGACCAGCACGCGGGTGGCTTCGCGCAGCACCGGCCGACTGACCGCGTATTCCTCGCAGAGCAGGGCTTCGGCAGGAAGCTTGTCGTCAGGTTTGAAACGGCCTGAAACGATCTGCATGCCGATGTCCTGGACGATGCGCGAATGCATGCTTTTACGGTCGGAGGGCTTACGGTAATCCATGGGGCGGGGAGCGATCCTGAGCGGTGAATGCCGCGCATCATAGCATTGGCGATCAAGTCAGGGCGCGGGCAGGAAATGTCCGGGATTTTACGGCTGAACAAACTGGAAGCTCGCGACTGGCGGAGAACCTTCAAGAGCGAGCTTGCTCGCGAAAACGTCAGTCCTGCCACTGCACCTTCAGTGGCTGAGCGTCAGCATTCGCGAGCAAGCTCGTTCCAACCGGTCACGCGTTGGCCACCCTGGCCGTCAATGCGAATGCCGAGGCACTTCCGACCCACGCATGCCGACCAGGAAGTCGAAGTCGCAGCCCTGATCCGCCTGCATGACGTGATCGATGTACAGTTGACGATAGCCGCCTACCAGCAGTTGCTGCGGAGCCTGCCAGTCTGCCAGGCGCGCCGCCAGCTCTTGCTCGGAGACATCCAGATGCAATCGGCCCGTCGAGCAGTCCAGTTCGATGAAGTCACCTTCGCGCACCACGGCCAGAGGGCCGCCTGCCGCAGCTTCCGGCGCCACGTGCAGCACCACCGTGCCGTACGCCGTGCCACTCATGCGCGCATCGGAAATCCGCACCATGTCCGTCACGCCTTGCGCCAGCAGCTTGGCCGGCAAGCCCATGTTGCCGACTTCAGCCATGCCCGGATAACCCTTCGGTCCGCAGTTCTTCATCACCAGAATGCTGTCGGCGTCGACGTCCAGGTCCGGATCGTTGATGCGTGCCTTGTACATGTCGAAGTTCTCGAACACCACTGCGCGGCCTCGATGTTTCATCAGCGCGGGCGTCGCGGCAGAAGGCTTGAGCACTGCGCCCAGTGGCGCAAGGTTGCCGCGCAGCACGCAGATGCCACCGTCGGCGACCAGCGGATTGTCGATTGCCCGGATCACTTCGTCATCGCCGTAGATCGGCGAGTTCTGCACGTTCTCCCACAGCGTCTTGCCGTTCACGGTCAGTGCTTCGGGATTCGGGATCAGGTTGTTTTCGCCCAGACGGCGAAGCACCGCGGGCAGGCCACCGGCGTAATAGAACTCTTCCATCAGGAAGCGTCCCGAAGGCTGCAGGTCTACCAGCGTCGGTGTGCCGCGACCGATGCGGGTCCAGTCGTCCAGTTCCAGATCGACGCCGATCCGGCCGGCGATGGCCTTGAGGTGGATCACCGCGTTGGTCGAACCGCCGATGGCGGCGTTCACGCGAATGGCGTTTTCGAAGGCTTCCCTGGTCAGGATCTTCGACAGGCGCAGGTCTTCATTGACCATTTGCACGGCGCGCATGCCGGACATGTGTGCCAGCACATAGCGACGGGAATCCACAGCGGGAATCGCGGCGTTGTGCGGCAGCGATGTGCCCAGCGCTTCGGCCATGCAGGCCATGGTCGACGCCGTGCCCATGGTGTTGCAGGTCCCGGCCGAGCGCGACATGCCGGCTTCGGCGGAGAGGAATTCGTCCAGGCTGATCTGGCCTGCCTTATAAGACTCGTGCATCTGCCAGACGATGGTGCCGGCGCCGATGTCCTTGCCCTTGTGCTTGCCGTTGAGCATCGGCCCGCCGGTGACGACGATGGCCGGGACGTCGCAGCTGGCGGCGCCCATCAACAGGGCCGGGGTGGTTTTGTCACAACCGGTCAACAGCACGACGCCGTCGATAGGGTTGCCACGAATCGCTTCCTCCACGTCCATGCTGGCCAGGTTGCGGGTCAGCATGGCGGTCGGACGCAGGTTCGATTCGCCGTTGGAGAACACCGGGAATTCGACAGGGAAGCCACCCGCTTCGATCACGCCTCGTTTGACGTGCTCGGCGATGGTCCGGAAGTGGGCGTTGCAGGGGGTGAGTTCAGACCAGGTGTTGCAGATGCCGATGATCGGCTTGCCCTGGAACTGGTGGTCGGCGATGCCCTGGTTCTTCATCCAGCTGCGGTACATAAAGCCGTTCTTGTCAGCGGTACCGAACCATTGGGCCGAACGAAGGGTGGGTTTCTTATTGGAATCGGACATAAATCAGCACTCTTATTGTAAGACTAAAGGCTTCGCGTGCTGACTAAAATAGGCCGAAAATCGCCAGAGTGGAAGAGTTGTAACCTTAAATAGTAATACTATATAGTCGTCTCCAATCGAGGGACGACCCTGTCAGGCCACTCACAGCAGCACGGCGCACACGACGACAGAGGCGATCCCCGAAGCTTCCATAACAAAAACAACGTGGAGACCGCTTACATGAGCCAGGAACTCAGGCTTATTCGTCGCATCACCCTGAAACTCATTCCGTTTTTGATCCTGTTGTACCTGATCGCCTACGTCGATCGCTCCGCTGTGGGCTTTGCCAAGCTGCACATGGGCGCGGACGTCGGCATCGGCGATGCGGCTTATGGCATGGGCGCCGGTCTGTTTTTCATCGGCTACTTCCTGCTCGAAATCCCCAGCAACCTGATGCTCGAACGCTTCGGCGCCCGGCGCTGGTTCGCGCGAATCATGATCACCTGGGGCGCGATCACCATGGGCATGGCGTTCGTCCAGGGCCCGACCAGCTTTTATGTCATGCGCTTTCTGCTCGGCGCGGCCGAAGCGGGCTTCTTCCCGGGCGTGCTGTACTACATCACCCAGTGGTTCCCGGTTCGCCACCGCGGCAAGATCCTTGGCCTGTTTATCCTTTCCCAACCCATCGCGATGATGATCACCGGCCCGATTTCCGGTGGCCTGCTGGGCATGGAGGGCGTTGCCGGCCTGCAAGGCTGGCAATGGCTGTTCCTGTGCATCGGCGCGCCGGCGATTCTGCTGACCTGGCCGGTGCTGCGCTGGTTGCCTGACGGTCCCAGGGATGTGAAGTGGATGGACCCGGTCGAGAAGGACTGGCTCGCCGGTGAGCTTAAAAAGGACTTGGAAGAGTACGGCCAGACTCGCCACGGCAACCCGCTGCATGCACTCAAGGACAAGCGCGTGCTGTTGCTGGCGCTGTTCTACCTGCCGGTGACGCTGAGCATTTATGGACTGGGCCTGTGGCTGCCGACGCTGATCAAGCAATTTGGCGGCAGCGATCTGGTCACCGGCTTCGTGTCTGCGGTGCCTTACATCTTCGGCATCGTTGGCCTGCTGATCGTGCCGCGCAGCTCCGACCGCCTCAATGATCGCTATGGCCATCTGGCGTTTCTCTACGTGATCGGCGCGATCGGGCTGTTCCTCAGCGCCTTCCTCGGCACGCCAGTCCTGCAGCTGGCGGCGCTGTGTCTGGTGGCCTTTTCGCTGTTTTCCTGCACGGCGGTGTTCTGGACCCTGCCGGGACGTTTCTTCGCAGGCGCCAGCGCTGCGGCCGGCATTGCCTTGATCAACTCGGTGGGCAACCTGGGCGGCTACATCGGCCCGTTCGTGATCGGCTGGCTCAAAGAACTCACGGGCAATCTCGCCACCGGCCTGTATTTCCTCTCGGGCGTAATGCTCTGCGGATTGATTCTGACCGGCGTCGTGTACCGCGTGCTGGAACGCAAGCACGTCTTGCCCGAATCGAAATTCGCCGCCAGCGCGCGCGGCTCTCGTTAAAGCGGCCTGTGTAGGGGCGCGCTTACCCGCGAAGGCGTTGAGTCAGGCATGAAAATGTCTCAGCCAAAAAGCTGTCGCGGGCAAGCGCGCTCCTGGAGAGACCGTGCACACCATCTGAAAAGGAGACATTCCATGCATTTAGTACAGTTCGAGCTGGGCAATGGTCAGCGTCGTGTCGGTCTGGTGGACGGTGCGCTGGTACGTGAAATCCAGGGTGCGACCAGTACGCGTGATCTGGCACTGGCGGCCATCGACAAGAAAATCTCCCTGGCCGAACAGGTCGACAGCCTCGGTCTGGGCGACAACCACGATTATTCCCAGCTGCGTGCCGATCTGCAGATCCTGCCGCCGCTCGATCATCCGGACCCCGCGCACGTGCTGGTCAGCGGCACAGGCCTGACCCATCTGGGCAGCGCGTCGGCCCGGGACAAAATGCATCAGCATGGCAATGACGAGTCGGCCATGACCGACACCATGCGCATCTTCAAGTGGGGCCTGGAGGGCGGCAAGCCGGCGGCAGGGCAGGCGGGTGTGCAACCGGAGTGGTTTTACAAAGGCGATGGCAGCATTGTCATCCGCCCGGGTCAGTCGTTCCCGCAGCCGCCTTTCTCCGAAGACGCAGGTGAAGAGCCGGAGCTGAGCGGGCTGTACGTGATCGGCCACGACGGCAAGCCCTATCGACTCGGATTTGCCATCGGCAACGAATTCTCCGACCACGTCATGGAGCGCAAGAACTACCTTTATCTGGCGCATTCCAAACTGCGCGCCTGCTCGTTCGGGCCAGAGCTGCGCGTGGGTGACCTGCCGCAGAATCTGGCGGGCACCAGCCGTATTCTTCGGGACGGTCAGGTGTTGTGGGAGAAAGAGTTCCTCAGCGGCGAAGCCAACATGTGCCATAGCCTGGAAAATCTGGAGTATCACCATTTCAAATATGCCCAGTTCCTGCGTCCGGGCGACGTGCACGTACACTTTTTCGGCACCGCGACGCTGTCGTTCGCCGATGGCATCAAGACGCAGCCGGGCGATAAGTTCGAGATCAGCCAGCGTGAATTCGGGGCGCCGCTGGTGAACGGTATCGCGCCTGCCGAGGGCGTGTTCCAGCCTGGCGGCATCAAGCAGCTCTGACCCACCATTCGATCCGCTTCTGCCCAATGGGCGTGGGAGCGTGGCTTGTTTCGCTGTCTGCCGGGAAACGCGGTGTTTCCGGCACGGCGTGTCGGCTGGTTTTGCTGCCGCTGCGCGCCAGATCGCAGGACAGGTCTCGGTCCCACAGCCCCTTGGCCAGCATCAAACGCTACCGGAGTACCCTCATGACCCAGATTCTTGGTCACAACTACATCGGCGGCACGCGCAGCGCTGCTGGCACGATCATCGTCTACAGCGTTGACGCCAGTACCGGTGAAAACCTGCCCCACGATTTTTATCAGGCCACTGTCGAAGAAGTGGATGCTGCCGCCAAGGCCGCAGCGTCCGCTTATCCCGCGTATCGCTCGCTCAGCGCAGAACGTCGCGCGCAGTTTCTCGACGCTATCGCCGATGAACTGGACGCGCTGGGCGATGAGTTCATCGCCACGGTCTGTCGCGAAACCGCGCTGCCCACCGCCCGGATTCAGGGCGAGCGGGGCCGCGTGACCGGACAGATGCGCCTGTTTGCCAAGGTGTTGCGACGGGGCGATTTCTACGGCGCGCGCATCGATCTGCCGTTGCCGGACCGCAAGCCCGCGCCGCGCCCGGACCTGCGGCAGTATCGCATTGGCCTTGGTCCGGTTGCGGTGTTCGGCGCCAGCAACTTCCCGCTGGCATTCTCCACGGCCGGTGGCGACACCGCCTCGGCGCTGGCCGCCGGATGTCCGGTGGTATTCAAGGCCCACAGCGGTCACATGGCGACGGCCGAGCAGGTAGCCGACGCGCTGTTGCGTGCCGCGGATAAAACCGGCATGCCCAAGGGCGTGTTCAACATGATTTATGGCGGCGGTGTCGGCGAGTGGCTGGTCAAGCACCCGGCGATTCAGGCCGTCGGTTTCACCGGGTCGCTCAAGGGCGGTCGCGCGCTGTGCGACATGGCTGCCGCTCGCCCTCAGCCGATCCCGGTGTTTGCCGAGATGTCGAGCATCAACCCGGTCATCATCCTGCCGCAGGCGCTTGAGTTGCGCAGCGAGCGCATCGCTTCGGAACTGGCGGCCTCGATCGTTCAGGGCTGCGGGCAGTTCTGCACCAATCCTGGTCTGATCATCGGCCTGCGCTCGCCTGCGTTCGATCAATTCCAGCAACGCCTGGCGGCACAGATCGACGATCAGCCGCCGCAGACGATGCTCAATGCCGGCACGCTGAGCAGTTACGCCCGCGGTGTGAAAGCCCTGCACGCACACGCCGGCATCGAGCATCTGGCCGGCGCTGAGCAGGCAGGCGATCAGGCTCATCCTCAACTGTTCAAGGCGGATGTCAGTCTGTTGCTGGACGGCGACGAGCTGTTGCAGGAGGAAGTGTTCGGGCCCACGTCGATCATCGTCAAGGTCGCCGACCAGGCGCAGCTCACCGAAGCACTGCTGGGCCTTCACGGTCAGCTCACCGCGACCCTGCTGGTGGATGGCGATGACATGGCGCGCTTCAGCGAACTGACCGGCCTGCTGGAGCAGAAGGTCGGACGCATTCTCATCAATGGTTACCCGACGGGCGTTGAAGTGGTGGACTCGATGGTCCACGGCGGCCCGTACCCGGCAACGTCCGATGCCCGTGGCACCTCGGTCGGTACGTTGGCGATCGATCGGTATCTGCGGCCGGTGTGTTTCCAGAATTACCCCGACAGCGCACTGCCCGATGCCTTGAAAAACGCCAATCCGCTGGGGATTCAGCGACTGGTGGACGGGGTGAATACCATCGACGCCATCGGCTGACACGGTGTGATCGTTCCCACGCAGCGCGGGGGAACGATCACCGCATTAGCCTCAACCACGAATCACCGCTACCCACCCGACACCCACATAAAAACAAACGAGGTGCGCCCCATGACCGCCAACGCCATACCGCTGGAACGGCTCGACGCCGATGTGATCGAGGACAGTATCTACCGCAAGGTGAGCTGGCGAATCGTGCCGTTGTTCATCTGTTGTTTCCTGTTCGCCTACCTTGACCGGGTCAACATCAGCTTCGCCAAGCTGCAGATGGCCAGCGACCTGGGTTTCAGCGAAACAGTCTACGGCCTGGGCGCCAGTCTGTTTTTCGTCGGCTATTTCCTTTTCGAAGTCCCCAGCAACGTTCTGCTGCACAAGATCGGCGCGCGCATCTGGATCGCGCGGATCATGGTGTCCTGGGGCATTGCGTCGGCGTGCATGATGTTCGTGCAGACCGAGTTCTGGTTTTACACCCTGCGGTTTCTGATCGGTGTGATGGAAGCCGGCTTCGTCCCCGGCGTGCTGTATTTCTTCACCCAGTGGTACCCAAGCTCACGTCGGGCGCGGGTCAATTCCTACTTCAAAAGCTCCATCCCCTTGTGCGGCATCGTCGGCGGTCCGATTGCCGGGCTGATCCTGGGACACTTCGACGGTGTGATGGGCATGGCGGGCTGGCGCTGGCTGTTTCTGCTCGAAGGCATTCCTTCGGTGTTGCTGGGTGTCGTGGTGTTCTGGCTGGTCAAGGACCGGATCGAAGACGCCACCTGGCTCACCGCCGAGGAAAAAAATGTGGTGCTCGCGCGGATGGCCAAAGAAAGCGCGCCAGCAACGCCGCAGAAGGTCAAAGATATCTGGAAGCACCCGACCACCTACGTCATGTCGGCGATTTATCTCTGCCTGGTCATGGCCCTGACCGGTCTGCTGTTCTGGATGCCGCAACTGATCAAGAGCGCGGGCGTCACCGACACAATGAACATTGGTTTGCTGACAGTGATTCCGTATGTGGGCGCCGTGATCGGCAACTTGTTGATCGGTGCCAGTTCCGATCGTCACAGTGAACGTCGCTGGCACATGGCGAGCTGCGCGACGCTGACCGCCGGCGGGTATCTGGTCTGTGCGCTGTTTCCAGGCCAGTTGCTGCCGCTGATGATCGGCATGACCATCATCATGACCGGCATCGTTGCCTGGATGCCGATCTTCTGGACCATTCCGCCGCGGTTTCTGAGTGGCATCGCTGCGGCGGCGGGCATCGCCCTGATCAACTCGCTGGGCCAACTGGGCGGCATCATTGCGCCGTTCATGGTCGGACGCATCAAAGATCTGACCGGTACCGCAACCCCGGCGCTGTTCGCGTTGTTTGCCGTGAGTGTGCTGGCGATCGGCCTGATCGTCTGGGGCATTCCGAAGCGCTACTACGCGAAAGAAGCTGCGCAGGATTGATCACCGAATCGGCCTGAGCCCGACTTCACGGGTTCAGGCTGAACGCTCGCACACGATGAGGGCGCACGCCGCGGGGGCATCTTTTGGCCTATCATTCGCCCTTTCACCTACGCGAATCACTGCCATGACCTCATCACCAGACACCCTGCGCGCAGCGCTGCAAACCGCACTGACCGCCCACAGCATGCTGGAAATCGACGGCCTGCATGCTTTCGAGTTCTCACTCGACGAGATGCTGCAGATCGAAAGCATGGATGGCCGCGAGCGCAAGGTCTGGCGCTTTTCTCTGGCGCAGATCGACGCCGCCGCGTTCGACGAAGCGCTGCAAAGCTGGGTCATCAACGATGGCAATGCCGATCATCGCATCGTGGTGCTCAATGCCTTTGCGGCCAGTGACGAGGATGAGGAAGACGAGCAGGACTGATGCCCTCCGGCAGGCGCGTGGCAAGCCAGGCGCCTGCCGTGTTCTTGCTCAGCAACTACTGCGCGCAAAACGCTGTCATAGCCCTGATTCTTGCGCTGACCGCGCGCCAACAACTCCAACAAGAGATCGCCCCAATGACGCCCAGATTATTGCCCTTGCTGGTGCTTGCCAGCAGCCTTTCCGCCCTTTCCGTTCAGGCCAGAACCATGACTGACTACGACGTGCTGGTAGGTGCCTACACCGCCGGCGCCAGCGAAGGCATCTACCGCTTCGGCTTCAACACCCAGACCGGTCAGCTCGACGCCAAGCCGCGTCAGGTGATCAAAAGCGAAAACCCGTCCTGGCTGACACTCAGCCAGGACCAGCGCCATCTGTTTGCGGTCAATGAGAACGGCCCCGGCCAGACCGACGTGGTGGGCAAGGTGAGCAGCTTCTCCATCGACCCGAAAAGCCATGCGGTCTCGTTCATCAATCAGATCGAAAGCAAAGGCGAGGAGCCGACCCACTCTAATCTGAGCCTGGACGGTCGCTTCCTGTTCGTCGCCAACTACGCTGTGCATCCCGATCCGGGCGGCTCGCTCGCCGTGGTTCCGGTCGGCAAGGACGGCAAGCTTGGCCCTGTCGCGCAGACCGCGACGCACGAGGCCAGCAAAGTCAATCCGGAACGCCAGGCTTCGTCCCACGTGCATGCGGCTGTGCCAACGCCGGACGGCAAGTACCTGATTGCCATGGATCTGGGCGCCGACAAGATGTTCGTCTTCAACTACGACGGCAAAAAGTCTCAGCCGCTGCAACCGGCCAAAACCCCGTCCGTTGACCTGCCACCCGGCAGCGGCCCGCGGCATCTGGTGTTCAGCAAGGACGGCAAGCACGCCTGGCTGACCATGGAAATGAGCGCGCAAGTGGCTGTATTCGATTACCACGATGGCGCCTTCAAGCGGACTCAGCTGGTCGATCTGGCGAACAAGGACGGCCAGCAGTACCGCGCCGCCGGTGGCTTGCACACCTCGCCTGACGGCAAGTTCCTCTACGTCGCCAACCGTGGCGAGGTCAACGAGCTGCTGGTCTTCAGCATCGACTCGGGCAATGGCCAGCTGAAGGAAATCCAGCGCCGTTCGGTCGAGGGCAAGGAGCCGCGTGAGTTCAGCTTCGACCCCAGCGGGCATTTCGTGCTGATCGCGAACCAGAAAAGCAACCAGATCGTGACCGTCCGGGTCGACGCCAAAACGGGTCTTCTGGGTGACACCGTGCAGAAAGTCGATTTCGATTCACCTTCCGATTTCCGCTTCCTGACCCGCTGACGGGTGACAAGTGACACGTTGACGCAGGCTCCAGCCCTTGAAAATCAAGGGTTGGAGCCATGTATTAATTGAAGTGATAAGGGCTAGTGCCAGAAAAGATTTTTTCTGAAAGCGACTCGGGCGTAACTTTCATTCCACGGCCACGACGGTCAAGACTTGAAACGAAACATCGACACCGAGGTACACGCCATGAACTTCAATATCTTCTCCATCATCGCCGCGTCCGCCATCTCCGCTACTGTTGCATTGCCTGCCAGTGCCAGTGCTGAAGTGACCGACAAAAAAATCAGCTCGACCCAGAGCTACACTCCGAGGTACCTGCAACAAAGCGCCAACTTCTATGCCGCTCTGGATCACAAGACCCAGCAATGACAAGCACGTTTGATGAAAGTCCTGTTCGATGTAAATCCATTCCCCGTTAAAGACGTAAACGATACCGGGGAATGGATTTGTAAGAACGCACCACCGAACAGTAAAACAGCCTTGCAGTAACACGAACGCTTTCGCGAGCAAATTCGCTTGAACAGGTTGATGCGACCCGCTGACCACTGCGTGTCAGGCCATGTGTCAAGTGTAGGCGAGCTTGCTCGCGAAAGCGTTGAATTCCCTCCCTTTGGTCCCCGTTCGCTGAATAAGCAACGGGGATTTTTTTATGCCTGGGTTTTAATTTGCGTCAAGCGTGGGCGAATGCGAAGCGGCTATCCGGAACACGTGCATGCCACCGCAGAGAAGATAAGGCATATTAGATGAGGTGACGGCGAAATCTATCGGCCTGATTAACTTCGCATATCATTAACCGAATCGATCTTTTGAATCGCTGTACATCGTTTTTCAATAATGAGCCATTCAAGCATTCTGGGCGCCTGAAACAGACATATCCCGGAGCTACTGACATGGCCACTGCCATCCTTCATTCACTTAAACAAGGCGCTTATACCGCCATCGCTTTGTATGTTGTATTCATCGCAGTGGTCACCATCACCAGCATGAACCCACAACTGAAGGCACCTTCATCGGTGTCGGCACCGACTGCCATCGTTGAACTTGATCGCGCGTTCCTCCAGACCCAGGAGCGTGCGTCGTGAAAGGGGCGAACTTCTGGGTGATTGTGTTCTTCGCCTTGATCAACAACGGTTGCTCGTTACTGGGACACGGAGAAGGCTCGGTGGGCGGCGTGGCGCGCAGCATGGAGTTCAAGACTGAAGTGGCCGAGGCGATCGAAATGCAACGGGCGCAGAAGTTGAATGCCGGCAACCCACCGCCACGCCATGGCGAGCTGTTCTCGCCTATTTTCGAATGGGCGGTCGTTTAGCAGTCAGCGCTTGTGCATCGCGTTGATGAACAGCGCCGACGCGAGAAACCGCTGCAGCCAGGCTTGCAGACGAGGGTAGGGGCTCTGCCAGAACCAGTCAGGGTCGACGAAGCAGAATTGGCGCACGAACGGCGCCAGCGCCACATCGGCGAGCGACAGGTGAGCGGCGACGAGAAAGTCGCGGCTGGCCAGCAGTGACTCCAGCCTGCGCAGAAATACCTCACCGCGCTGGCGGTACTCTTCCTGCGTGTATTCGGGATAACGGACTGCGTATTTGTAGCGATCAAGGTCAGCCTTGAAGCTGTTGTCGTTCTCGTCGATCAGCTCGGCGATCAGTTGGCGGGCGCCTGGATCATTTGCCTGCAACCAGTCAGACGGATCATTCACGGCCAGCGCCCAGTGCATGATGTCCAGGCTTTGCTCCAGCACCTGATCCTGCAGGACCAACACCGGCACCGTGCCTTTGGGCGAATGCTCGAGCATCTGCGCAGGCTTGGCTTTCAGGCTGACCTCAACCAACTCGACCTCGCACCCCGCGTAACCCACCGCCATGCGAGCACGCATGGCGTATGGGCAACGACGGAACGAGTACAGCGTCGGCGTCACCGACTCAGAGGAAGGCAACGGCGTGTGCTCAGTCTTGTTTCACTTCGCCGGAATCGGCGATGACGACTTTCTTGCTGGTGCGACCGGATTGCGAACCCAGCGCTTCGATGGCTTTGACGACGTCCATGCCTTCGACGACTTCACCGAATACCACGTGTTTGCCGTCCAGCCAGCTGGTGACGACGGTGGTGATGAAGAACTGGCTGCCGTTGGTGTTCGGGCCGGCGTTGGCCATCGACAGCAGGCCTGGCTTGGTGTGTTTGAGGGTGAAGTTTTCGTCGGCGAACTTGTTGCCGTAGATCGATTTGCCGCCGGTGCCGTTGTGGTTGGTGAAGTCGCCACCTTGAAGCATGAAGTCATTGATCACGCGGTGGAACGAAGACCCTTTATAACCGAAGCCTTGCTCGCTGGTGCACAGCTGGCGGAAGTTTTCAGCGGTTTTAGGTACCACGTCGTCCTTCAGTTCCATGACGATGCGGCCCAATGGCTCGCCATCGGCGGTGATGTCGAAAAATACTTTGGAATTGGCCACGTGTATTACCTTCTATCAAATTCAGCGCGACAACCGCGCAGTGGGTATAGGGTTGCACAGAAACATCAGTTTACCTGTCCGTGCGTCAAAAAATCGATCAACCGTTGCTGACCTCGACGGTGCTCAGGCCATTGCCTTGACGGCGGACCTGGATCTGCACCGGTATGCGTTCATGCATTTCCTGAACGTGAGAAATCACACCGACTTTACGCCCTTGAGCCTGCAGGCCATCGAGTGCGTCCATGGCCAACTGCAGGGACTCGGGATCGAGGCTGCCGAACCCCTCGTCGATGAACAGCGATTCGATCCGCAAGGTGCTCGACGCCATCGAGGCCAGGCCCAGCGCCAGCGCCAGTGACACCAGGAAGGTTTCCCCGCCGGACAGCGAATGCACCGAGCGCAGTTCATCGCCCATTTCCGTGTCCATCACCAGCAGGCCAAGCATGCTGCCGCCGCGTTTCAGGCGATAGCGACGCACCAGTTGCCGAAGCTGGGCATTGGCATGGTGCACCAGCAGATCGAGGTTATACGCTTGAGCGATCTTGCGGAATTTGTCGCCCTCGGCCGAACCGATCAGCGTCGCCAGCCGGGCCCAGCGCAGATACTCGTCGTGGGCGGCCTTGATACGCGCCTGCAGTTCGCTGTTGGCTGCGCGACGACGATCATCCTCACTGATCCGTGCGCGCAGGTCGGCGCACAGTTGATCGTGACTGGCCGCCTGGGCCTGCGCGTCGGCGAGGGCAGCCAGCAACTGCCCCGCGTCTGCTGCATCACTGTGTTGCGCCTGATGTTGCTGCAACTGGGCGTCGCGTTCCTGAAGCAGAACCCTGGCCTGTTCCAGCGCTTTCTCACTGAGTTGCAACTGCTGGCGAAGCTGACCGACGCTGTCGTCGCTCAAGCCGAGCAATGCCTCGAGCGCCGCGTCGTCCAGTTCGCTGTGGGTGCTGCGCCACTCGGCGATCTGCCGATCGAGGTCGGCGTGCTCCTGCTCCAGACCTTGCAGGCGCTGGCGCTCGCCGTCGAGTTCGGCCGTCAGCCGGATCAACTCGCTGCGCGCCTGTTGCAAGGCGTCTGCCGTTGAGGTCTGGGCCTGGCGGGCTTGCTCGACGGCCTGCTCGAGCGACTGCTGCCAGCGGTCGGGACTGGCATGTTCGCCGAGCAATTCGGCAAGGCGCTGTTCAACCGCGAGCTGCTGTTGCTGGCTGGCCGCCAGGCGTTCTTGCAGGGTCTGGTGCTCCTGATGACGCGCTTGCTGAGCGACCCGCTCGCGCTCGATTTTCTGCGCGCGCTCGTTGTGTTCCTGTTGCTCATCGCGCTGCTGATCGAGCTGTTGCCTGCGCAGCGCGATGTCGTTGTCCAGTTGCACGAAACTGTCGGTGGCCGACGTTCGCCACGGCGTCAGGCTCTCCGCTGGCAGCAGCGGTTCGAACTCCTGCAGCGCTGCTTCGAAAGCCTGGTTGTCCAGCGAGATATTGCGCTGCTGGTCATCCAGCAGCTTCATCGCCTGCTGGCTCGCCTCGCGCGCTTGCTGAACCTGCTGCTGAAGCGACTCGGCGTCACGCTGGACTTTGAGCAGACGCGTCTGGCGCTGTTCGGCGCTGAGGATTTCCTGCGCCAATACATGCAGGCGCTCGCCCAGCCAGTCACCGCGCAAGTGTTCAGGCTGTTCCAGCAGGCGCGGGTACAGCGCATGCGCCTCCAGCTCCGGGCGCAGTGTCTGCAGCTGTTCGCTGAGTTGATCCTGTTGCGGTTTGCTCTGCTTGAGCTGGTTGTTCAGCTCGGCGACTTCAGCGCGCAGTTCGGCCAGTTTTTCACTGAGCTGGCCGACTTTCTGCCGGGCGCTGGCCTCTTCGTTGTCGTCATGACCCGACAGCGCCTGCAGCAGCTCGGCAGACTGATGATACGGATGCTCTTCACTGCCACAGACAGGGCAGGGTTGCTGATCGAGCAGCTGCGCACGCAACTGCTCGACGCTGGCGCTGCGTGCCAGACGCTGACGTTGCAGCAGTTCGAGGGTGAGCGTGAGTGCCTGCTCGGCGGCTTCATGCTCGCCCTTCAGTTGCAGGCCCTGAGCAATGCTCTGCGCCCGTCGCTCGGTGGCGTGTTGCTGTTGCGTCTGGACCTGCTGCAACCGGCTGGCGACCTCCTGATGCCGCTGCCACAGGCGCTCGAGTGCATCGCTGGCGCTGTGTTGCTGGCGATTGTCGTGCAGCGACTGCGTCAGACGCTCGACTTCCTGGCTCACGGCGTCGGCCTTGACCTGAGCTTCGTCGAACAGCGTTTGCAATGCCGTGCGACGCTCGCTCAGGGTCTGCTCGGCCAGGGCATAACCGGCCTCCAGTTGCGGCAGTTCATCGCGGCCCTGTTTGAGTCGCGCGCTCAATTGCACGATCTGTTGCAGGCGCGGCCGGTAGGCGTTCCACGACTCGCTCAGCGCCGACAGTGAAGCGCTCTGTTCCAGCTGCGAGGCAATCGAGTGCAAGCGCGCTTCGACCTGCCGCTGTTGTTCGACCCACTGATCGAGCGCGATTTGCCCTTCGGTGCTCGCCTTCTCCGCCAGCCGCGCCTGCTCACCGGCTTTGTGCAGATCCTGGTTCAGATGATTAAGCCGGACCTGCTGTTCAAACGCTTCGGTCAGGGCGGGCCTGGCGTTGTGCAGATTTTCCTGCGTTTGTTGCAGTGCGGCCTGGGCGCCGGACAGCTGCGTTTCCAGGTCGTTGAGACTGTTTTGACGCTGCGCGTGTTGCTGTGCGTGCTCGTCAACTCGCGCCGCGAGTGGCGCGATCTGGCTGGCGAGTTTCGTGCGCTGGCCGAACAGATGCCGCTGTGGCGCCAGGCGCTCGAGTTGACCCAGGCGCTGGCGTTCAGCGGCCTGCGCGTCCCACATCTGCTGGGCGCTGGCCAACTGTTCGCTCGCCGCCAGATGGCTGTCGCGCAGGCGATTCAATTCGGTGAGCCATTGCTGTCTGAGCTCCAGCTGACGCAACTGCCCCTGAGCCAGCGCGAGTTGCTGCCTGGCGTCGTTGAACTGCTGTTCCAGCTCGACGCGTTGCTCATCATCCAGCGGAGTCAGATTACCGGCCTGAGCGGTAAGGGTTTTCAGGGATTCTTCGGCCTCTTTGCTCTTGCTGTAGGCGCGTCGCCCCAACTGGCTGTAGATCGCCGTGTCAGTGAGCTTTTCCAGCAGCTCGCTGCGTTCTTTGTCGTCCGCTTTCAAGAACGCGCTGAACTCGCTCTGCGCCAGCATGACCGCGCGGGTGAACTGCTCGAAATTCAGGCCCAGGCGCGCTTCGAGGAGGTTTTTGTACTCGGTCTTGTTCTGGCTGCTGAGAATCTGTTCACTGTCCAGATCGGTCAGCGTCTGACGACTGGCCTGAAGTTTTTTGCTGGCATTGTCGCGGGCGCGGTTGGTTTCCCAACGGGCGCGATAACGACGGTTGTCGACGCCGACGAAATCGACTTCCGCATAACCACTGCCCGTGCCGCGACGCAGCAGATTACGCGGGTCATTTGTGCTGATGTCGCCGTCGATTTCCGGCACTTTCGACTGGCCGACATTGTTCAGGCGCGGGATCGCACCGAACAATGCCAGGCACAACGCATCGAGCAGTGTACTTTTGCCTGCGCCGGTCGGACCGGTGATTGCGAACAGGCCGGCGCTGGCCAGCGGCTCGGCGGTGAAATCCAGCTCGAACGGGCCTGCCAGCGAGGCGAGGTTTTTCAGACGGATCGCGAGAATTTTCATGGTTGTTCGCTCTCCAGCTGGACGTCTTGCAGCAAGGTGGCAAAGTCTTGCAGGGTCTGCTCGTCGACTTCGCTGCCGTAGCTGTCCAGCCAGGCACGACTGAACAGCTCCTGCGGGGTGAGCTGATCCAGCTCGATCAGGTCTTGCTCGCCGTCTTCATCGCGAGCGCCTTTGCCCGCGTATTCCGCCGCGATGCGCACCAGTCGCACCGCCTTGCCCTCAAGCGCCGACTCGAGCTGATTGCGCAGATCCGGCTGCGGCTCATCAAGGCGCACACGCACCTCAAGCCAGGGTTGACGATCAACGTCGGCAAGCAGATCGATGTCAGGCATCTCTTTGAGTTGCAGCAGCAACTCGGCCAGTGGCGCGGGCCCCACGCGTTGCAGATTGACGGCACGTGGGATCAGCAGCGGTGTGACGCTGGTGAGTGTGTCGCCCTCGCAGTCGATTTCGAGTATCTGGTGGCGGTAGCCGATTTCCGAGAACGACAGGGGAATTGGCGAACCGCTGTAGCGAATGCGATCTTCACCGTTGACCTTCTGGGGCTTGTGCAGATGGCCCAGCGCGACGTACGTGATGCTGTCGCCGAACAGGCTGGCGGGCAGGGCTTCTGCGTTGCCGATGATCAGGCTGCGTTCCGAATCCTCCGACACCGACCCGCCGGCCATGTGCGCGTGGCTGATGGCGATCAACGCCTGGCCCCGTTTGCGCTTCTGGTTGGCTGCCGCGATCAGCATTTCGTGAACCTGACCGATGCCGCGCAGGTAGTTGTCGCCCAGGGTTGGACCGGTCACCTCAGCAGGACGCAAAAACGGCAGCGCCAGGCACCAACCGAGCACTTTGCCTTTGGCGTTGGTCAACGGCAGCAACAGGCGGTCGACGTCGAGCACGCCGTCGTCGAGCCAGAGCACGCGACCGAGGGCGTGGGTGCGCAGACGGCGCATCAGCGGCGCAGGCAGCTCGATCCGCGAGCCAGAGTCGTGGTTGCCGGCGATCATCACGATGGTCAGTTGAGGGTTTTGCTCATGGGCGCTGACAATGAAGTCATACAGACGCTCCTGAGCTTTGACCGGCGGGTTGACAGTGTCGAAGATGTCGCCCGCTATCAACAGCACGTCCGGCTTGCGTTCGGCCAGCCGTGCCAGCAGCCAGCCGAGAAAGCTGGCGTGTTCAAAATCTCGCTCCTGACCGTGAAGGTTCTGGCCCAGATGCCAGTCGGAGGTGTGAAACAGACGCATTGGAATACCTTGGTTCGAATAGGTTTACGTAGGCGAGTCCGGCGCTGATCCCTGCGCGAGCGAGCGGGTTGGCGAGGCTTCGGTGCTGACGACAGCCGTTCGGCGTCTGCCCGCCACGACCTCGAGGCGTTCGCGCTCGCAGGTCATGACTCAACCTGATGAATCGACGATGACTTGTCGATAAAAAAATCATTTCGGATAAAGCGGCGGCAAACTGTCGGCGCCGTTGGGGTCCTGCGGTTTTTCCACAGCGGGCAGCGCTTTCACCGCCCGCCACAGGTCTTCGCCCAGCCAGAGTTTGCCGGTTTCACTGTAAAGGGCGCCATTGAGACCATCCAGTGCGTCGGACAGCGGCACGAAGCGTGCGGCCATATCGGCGAGTGTCTCAGGTTGCTGGCGCGCCCAGGCATCCAGCGCCTGACGCGTCGCATGGGGATCATTGGCCAGACTGGCGCGTTTGAGGTCGTCAAGCACCGTGCGCGGACTCGGTCCGGCCTGCGCGACCCGGGTCAGCGCAGGCTGCCAGCGTGCTCGCCACCACAGGCCGAAGCCCAGCAGCGTGGTGAAACTGAGCAGCACCGTGCTCAGCTGCCACGGCCAGATCGGGGCGCCGTTGAGCGCGCCGCCGTTGTCGCTGACCGGCATGTCCACCGCCAGCGCCGGATTGGTGCTGACCTGCAACGTGCGGGCGGGCAGGGCACTGTGTTCCAGATGGTCTTCCTGGGTGTTCCACCAGACCAGATCCACCGCCGGGATGTCGATGGCGCCTGGCCGGTTCGGAACCAGTGCTTCACGCTCCTCGCGCATCCCGGTCAGGCCGCGTTCTCCGGCCTGATTGCTCAGCTGCGGCTGATCGGGATAGCGCCGCAGCGCGCTCACTTCCGTGGCCGGCAACGGCGGCAATTGCGCGCTGGACAGGCCTTGGGCCTTGAGCTGCAAGGTGCGGGTCAGGGAATCGCCGATCTGGCTGTGCGCCGGATCCGGGCTCCAGTTCTCGCTCAGGCTGATGCTGCGCGCCGGCAACCAGGGCGTGTTGGCCGGGTAGTTGGCCGGCTGCGGCTTGACCTTCAGGATCATGGGCAGCGAGGTGACGCGCATCAGCCGTCCGGGCTTCGGAGCACCGGCGATGGCGCCGGGAGGTATCGCTGCAGCGGCGCCGGCGTCCGGCGTGTCTTGCACCAGCGTCGCACTGAACTCCTGGGCCGGAATGACAAGGTCGCCGCTCTGCTGTGGGTAGAGTGCGTAGCGCATTTCGATCACGCCGTGGCGAATGCCGTTGATCTGTTTTTCATAGGTGCGGGTGTCGCCAAGCTTCTCGATTCGGGCATCCGGCACCTGCAAAGGCGTAAGGTTGCTGTCGTCGAACAACGACACCGAATGATAAATCCGCACGGTCAGCAGCGCCTGCGCCTGCACGTAAACGGTGTCCTGATCGAGGCTCGCCTCCATGAACACCGGGTCGAGCTTCTGTTGTTCACCTTTGGCCGACGGCTCGACCTCCACCACCTGCAGCGTGATGGGCTGGCTGGTCATCGCGCCGAGTTTCAACGGCGGAATCTCGATCGAGCCGCTGTGTTTCGGCATCAGTGTGATCAGCCAGCGCGTGGTGGCGTGCACGTTGCCTTCCAACGTTGTCAGGCTATTGAGCTGACGCGTGTCGCGCACCTCGAAATCAGCCTCCAGCGTGCTCATGTCGGGTTTGCCGAACACCGTCGCGTCGTCGGTTTCCAGCGTCAGTTCCACGGTTTCGCCGGTGTTGACACGCGTGCGGTCGACGCTCGACAGCAGCGCCGAAGCCGGGGTGTCGGCCTGCGCCACGACGGCAAACAGGCACAGCCACCAGGCAATTAGCAACGTGTGCACTCGACTCATCGGGTCTTTTCCTGATGCTGCTGTTGTTCGTACCAGAATTTACGCCGCAGCAGTTCGCCCGGCTCGTCCGGGATCTGCCGCAACCATTGCTCGAGCGCCTGTTTCTGTTCGCCGTTGATCTGGCTGTCAGCAGGTTTTCCGGGTGCCTGCGTCAGCTCATCGGCATCCGGTCCCGAGCCTGTCGCCTGCGCCCCGGTGGTCATGTCCTGCGAGCGTTGGGCGTCGTCGTCCTCGTCGCCGCTCGGCTGGGTTTGCGGATTCGATGACGGTTGCTCGACGTTGCCGGAACGAGGATTGTCGCCGTTCTCATCGCCCTGCGCGTTTTTGCGCTCAGTTTCCTGTGACGCGGTCTGCCGTTGCTCTTCCAGCATCTGCTGAACCAGCGCCTTGTTGGCAGCCGCAGCGGGGAAGTCCGCCTGCCGCTCCAGCGCCTGTTCATAAGCATCCGCTGCCGCTTCGAGTTCGCCACTTTGCGCCAGCGCATTGCCGCGATTGTAGTGGTCGGCGGCGCTGTTGCCTTTGGCGAAACGCTCGGCGGCGCCTGCATAGTCGCCCGCCTGATACAGCGCCACGCCTTGCCATTGCTGATCTTCGAAGTGTTTCGCCGCCTCGCCGGGACGATGGCGCTCCAGCCAATGCTGACCTTGCTGGTCGGGTCGGCGCCACAGATCCTGAAACTCGAACGCGTAGCTGTGCTGGGGCATCATCAGCAGCAGCGGCAGGCAAAACAGCCAGCCGCGTCGACCCGCGCAGGCCGCCAGCAAGAGCAGAGGCAGCAACAGCCAGTACCCCTGATCCGCCCAGCTGTCGAGTTGCAGGGTCTGACCTTCGCCGAGCAGACCTTTGGGGCCATCGAGCAGACCCAGTTCATTGAGGTCGTCGCTGTCCAGACGCAACTGGCTGTAGCGGCCGCCCAATGCTTCGGCGAAGTCCTTGAGAGTCGGGCTGTCCAGCCGCGGCACGAGAATCCCGCCCTGAGCGTCCTTCAGAAAGCCGCCTTTTTCCTGTGTGACCGGCGCGCCCTCGGCGGTCCCGACGCCCAGCATCAGCAAGGGCGGCGCGTGGTTGCCCATTGCCTGACGAATGCCCTCGCGTTCCGGCTCGCTGAGCGACGAACCGATCCACAATAACCGGCCTTGCCCCAGCGCGCCTTGCTTGAGCAGCTCCAGCGCCTTGCGCACCGCAAGATCCGCCCGCTGACCCGGCTCGGGCATGATCGACGGTTTGATCGCATCGAGCAGATTCTTGCTGGTTGCCAGATCGTCGGACAGCGGCACGAGCGTGTGTGCGCTGCCGGCATATACGATGATCGCGGTCTGCGCATCGGGGCGGGCCTGCAGCAGGTCCAGCAGTTTGCGTCGCGCCTGTTCCAGACGCGAGGGTGGACTGTCGGCTGCAAGCATTTCTGGGGTGAGCTCAAGCATGACCACCAACGGGTCGACCGGCTTCTGACTGGTCTGTTCCACGCGCTGCCAGCTGGGCCCGAGCAAGGCGAGCAAGGTCAGCAGCCAGCCACATCCGAGGGCAATCCACGGCAGCTTGCTTTCACGCCCACTGCCGCCGCTGAGCAACACCGAATGGAAGGCGCTGGGCAGAATCATCTGCCAGCGGCCGACGCGCTTCTGCCGGTTCCACAGTCGCCAAAGCAGCCAGCCCAGCAAAGGCAGCACGATCAGCCAGCCGGGGCGCAGCCAGTGAGGCCAGAGGACCAGCATGGACGCGATCATCGGTGCCTCCGCAGACGCTTGAAGCGCTGGCGCCACGTCGTGCCCTGAATGAGCACCGGTTGCCGGGCGAGGAGTCGGGAGAGCGGGTTGTTCGGCCAGCGTTCCTGGATGACCAGCAACACGCTCAACACCAGAGCGATCGACAGCGGCCAGTGATAAAGCGCTAACGCGGGGCGCGCCCGGGTCGGCTGTTGCGCGACAGGCTCCAGGGTGTCGAGCGCCTTGCCGATCCGCGCCAGTTGCACGCCATCCCGCGCCCTGAAGTACTGCCCGCCGCTGATCGCCGCGATTTCACGCAGCGCCGGTTCATCCAGGTCCAGGCTCGGATTGAGCCCCAGAATGCTGGTTGCGCCCTTGTCCGGATCGGCGCCGATGCCGATCGGGTAGATCTTCACGCCTTCACTGGCCGCCAGGCGCGCGGCGGTGGCCGGGTCGATCTGACCGGCATTGTTGGCGCCGTCGGTCACCAGAATCAGCACCCGGCTTTGTGCCGGACGCAGGCGCAGACGCTTCAGGGCCAGGCCGATGGCGTCGCCAATGGCGGTGTTCTTCCCGGCGATGCCGATCCGCGCCTCGTCCAGCCAGACGCGAACGGTCTTGCGGTCGAAGGTCAGCGGCGCCTGCAAGTACGCCTGACTGCCGAACAGGATCAGGCCGACGCGGTCGCCCCGGCGGTGCTCGAGAAAATCGCCGAGCAACATCTTCACCAGCGTCAGACGACTGACTTCGTCGTTCTGCCAGACCATGTCCGGATAATCCATCGACCCCGAAACGTCCACGGCCACCAGCAGGTCACGACCGCTGGCCGCGACCGGCAACGGCTCGCCGAGCCATTGAGGGCGGGCGGCGGCGACCAGCAGCAACAACCACAGCGTGACGAAGGGCAGCTGCCGTCGCCAGCCCGGCAGATGAGCCCGGGCACGGCGACCGGCCAGGCCTTCGAGTTCGTTCAGGAAGCTGACTTTCAACGCTGCTTCGCCGCTGTCTGCTGGCGACAATACGAAGCGCAGCAGCCATGGAAGCGGCAGCAGGACGAAGGCCCACGGCCAGGCGAACTCAAACATGCTTGCGAATCCAAGTCTCGACCGATTGGGTCAGGCCATTGATGGCTTTGTCGTCAAGCTTGCATTCGGGCTTGTAGGCGCCTTCGACCAGGATCATCCAGCGCGTGAGGCCCGCCGCCGGGCAGCGGTTATCCAGAAACGCCAGCCACTTACGGCCATTGAGCGTGTGGCTCTGGCTGTACGGGTAGTGGTTGCGGCACAGGCGTTTGAGCAGGCCGTTGATTTGCTGCAGCCAGGCACCGGCAGGAGCGCCGTCGTAGGGTTTGGGCATCTGCGAAAGCTCGATCAGTGCCGCTTGACGCAACGGGTCGAGCGGCTGTTCGGCGTTTTCGTCAGCGGCTCTTTTGGGAAGCCACACGCGTGCCCGCCACAACCCGTAGCCCAGCACCGGCAACAGAACCAGCAGCAGCCACCAGCCCGGAGCGGGCGGCCAGAAACCCACCGGCTCCGGGAGGATCAGCGGTTGCAGTTGGTCCAGCGAACTCATGGTTGTTTCACCGGCTGTTCGCCTGTGAGGTACTCGCGCAGCTGTTCGACCATCTCGCGCTGCGTGCTGAGCGGCATCAACAGCACGCGCAGCTTCTTTGCCAGCAGCTCCCAGCGCGCCTGGCGCGCCTCGCCCTGAGCCCGATAGGCCTGACGCAGATCCGGATTGAGCGTGTCCAGCTCCAGTTGTGCGCCTCGGTCGGCGAAGCGCAACAGGCCCGCGGCAGGGAGGGCGTGGTCGAGCGGGTCGGAAAGCGGCAGCAGCAACAGGTCGCAATGCCGGGACAGCAGCGCCAACTGTTGTTCGGCCGAGTCGGACAGGGCACGTTCGTCACACAGAATGATGACCAGACTGCCCGGGCGCAGCACTTCCCGGGCGCGGCGCAGGGCGACGCCGAACGTGTCGCGATCGGCCACTGCTTCGGTGTGCAGCGACTGGTTGACCCGCACCAGCCGGTTGAGCAGCTGCAACAGGCTTTGCTTGCTGCGCCGTGGCTTGATTTCGTAGTGCTGATTGTCGCCGAACACGAGGCCGCCGACCCGGTCGTTGTGGCCCAGCGCGGCCCAGCCCACCAGTGCTGCTGCCTGCGCGGCCAGCACCGACTTGAACATCAGCCCGGAGCCGAAGAACAGCCGCCGGCTCTGCTCGACCATGATGAAAATGGGGCGCTCACGCTCCTCGTGAAACAGTTTGGTGTGCGGCTCCTGCGTCCGGGCCGTGACCCGCCAGTCAATGGTTCTGACGTCATCGCCCGCCTGATAGACGCGCACCTGATCAAAATCGACGCCTCGGCCGCGCAGCTTGGAGTGATGCAGGCCGATCAGCGGGCTGCGCTGGCTCGGTGTTGAAAACAGCTGCACTTCGCGCACCCGATGCCGCATTTCGATCAGCTCGGCGAGGCTGATGCGGATGCCCGGTTGGGAGATCAGGTAGGGTTGCATGGGGTCAGGCGACGGCAACGACGTCGAGAATGCGCTGGATCACACGGTCCTGATCGATGCCTGCGGCTTCGGCCTCGAACGACAGAATGATGCGGTGGCGCAGCACGTCGAAGACCATGGCCTGGATGTCCTCGGGGCTGACGAAGTCACGCCCGGCCAGCCACGCATGGGCGCGTGCGCAGCGGTCCAGGGAAATCGAACCGCGTGGGCTGGCGCCGTAGCCGATCCATTCGGCGAGCTCAGCGTCGAACTTGGCCGGTGTGCGGGTCGCCATGACCAGCTGCACCAGGTATTCCTCGACCGCATCGGCCATGTACAGGCCGAGAATTTCCTTGCGTGCGGCAAAGATGGCCTGCTGGCTGACGCGACGCTCGGGCTTGGTTTCGCCGTTGAGCGCTTCGCCGCGGGCCTGCTGGAGAATCTTGCGCTCCACCGTGGCGTCCGGAAAGCCGATCTTGACGTGCATCAGGAAGCGGTCGAGCTGAGCCTCGGGCAGCGGATAGGTGCCTTCCTGCTCGATCGGATTCTGGGTGGCCATCACCAGAAACAGCGGCGACAGGTCGTAGGTGCTGCGGCCCACGCTGACCTGGCGCTCGGCCATGGCTTCAAGCAGCGCCGACTGCACCTTGGCCGGCGCGCGGTTGATTTCGTCGGCCAGCACCAGGTTGTGGAAAATCGGGCCTTGCTGAAACACGAAGCTGCCGGTTTCAGGGCGATAGATTTCCGTGCCGGTGATGTCGGCGGGCAACAGGTCGGGGGTGAACTGAATCCGGTGGAACTGTGCTTCGATGCCTTCGGCCAGCTCTTTGATCGCCTTGGTCTTGGCCAGACCCGGCGCGCCTTCGACCAGCATGTGACCGTCGGCCAGAAGCGCGATCAGAAGACGCTCGACCAGTTTCTCCTGCCCCAGAATCTGGGTAGAGAGAAAGGTTCGCAGCGCGATCAACGCTTCACGATGTTCCATCGATGGCAGTTCCTGGCAGGGGGGCAGCAGCGCCAAGGGGCGCCGAAGCTGGGGGCGTTACTTTAATCCATCCGGAGGGGCGGCGACTAATCGGCTAAGGCTTTTTTCAGCAATTTCGGCCATGTATGAGGCGAAAATGAGAATTGCCTGACAAGTCCAGGCGAAGATCGGCGTTTTGCCGCACTTGTGTTGTTCGATGTCAAGGCGGTTGGATACCGACGTCATCCTGCATGTCCGCTACCTGGCGGTTGACGGTGGCAAGCGATTCAGGGAGGCGGTCGAGCACTGGCTGAGAACGCTGGCGCCAGAGGCGTTCATCCGCTGATTTCGCTGGCGTAGGTGCCGACGCCCCTCAGAATAATCCGCAGCGTTGCATCCAGCTCGGCCAGTTCGCTGGCTGGCGTACTGTGCAGGATTTCAAAGATAGTCTGGCCATCGAAGGGCCTGGCGTCTGCTGCGTCGATTTCCACCAGCAGCCGTTGCGCGCTGAGCGTTACCCTGAGGTGTTCGACGTGAATGGTGTCGTCGCGGAAGGTGATGTCCACTTCGTCTTCGTCAGGGAAGCGCGCCAGCAGGAACAGGTCGCCATTGCTGCCGTGGCAACAGGCCAGCGCCATGTCATCTTCTTCCTCGTCGCAAGGGTTATGGATGAAGCTGTCGGTCGTGATTTGCATGGGCGTGGTCCTGAGGCTCGAGTGGTGGCAGACGATGATTTTGCCAGTCCTGAAGAATTTTTGCGCTTCGCCCGACCGGATTGCTGATGACGCGGGCCGATGCTTTTGCAGACGCGCCCCGTAGGAATGATGAAAACCAAAGTTGGCAATTCCTCGAATGTGGGAAATATCCCGCAACTTCTGGCGCATCGTTCGACGATCTGTGCCGAACCGGTCTACATACACCTACTCTGCGCCGCGGCATTCTTGCGCCATGGGAAACAACCGGCAGCAGGCTGATGTCCGAATATGTCGCAGCACCGCAAGCAGGTGCGGGGTCGCTCTCGTTAAGCTGCGCAGCAGATGAACGGACGCGTGGCCGAGCCTGCCTGGGCAGACGCCGCGTCGATCGTCATCCGGGCCAATTCGATGTGACGACTTACACACGACAGGCGTTAGTACTTCAGGCAAAGCGAATCGCTCTGCTCGCTGTCACGTTTTGCTGACTATCATCGATCAGGCGCAAACGTGGCAGATGGCCCCGATACCACGCATCTCTCCTATATAAAAGCTCAAGCCAAGCGGAGTACCACAGATGGCGTTCTTCACCGCAGCCAGCAAGTCCGACTTCCAGCATCAACTGCGAGCGGCACTGGCTCAGCACATCAGTGAACAGGCACTGCCACAAGTGGCGCTGTTCGCCGATCAATTCTTCGGCATCATTTCCCTCGACGAACTGACCCAGCGCAGGCTCTCCGACCTCGCCGGCTGCACCCTGTCGGCCTGGCGCCTGCTCGAGCGTTTCGAACATGCCACGCCGCAAGTCCGGGTCTATAACCCTGACTACGAGCGTCATGGCTGGCAGTCGACGCACACCGCCGTTGAAGTCCTGCATCATGACCTGCCGTTTCTGGTGGATTCGGTTCGCACCGAGCTGAACCGTCGCGGCTACAGCATCCATACGCTGCAGACCACCGTGCTGAGCGTGCGCCGTGACGAAAAAGGCCAGTTGGTCGAGCTGCTGCCCAAGGGCACCAGCGGTGATGGCGTTCTGCAAGAATCGTTGATGTACCTGGAAATCGACCGTTGCGCCAACGCAGCCGAATTGAATGTGCTGGCCCGCGAGCTGGAGCAGGTGCTGGGCGAAGTGCGTGTTGCGGTTGAAGATTTCGAGCCGATGAAGGCCAAGTTGCATGAGCTGCTGGCCGGCATCGACAGCATCAGCTACAACGTCGATCCGGACGAAAAATCCGAGGTCAAGGTGTTCCTGGAATGGCTGGTCAACAACCATTTCACCTTCCTGGGCTATGAGGAATTCACGGTCAGTGGCGACGGCGAGGGTGGCCAGCTCACTTACGATCAGTCTTCGTTCCTCGGCCTGACCAAGCTGCTGCGCGCCGGCCTCACTGCCGAAGACCTGCACATCGAAGGGTATGCAGTGAACTACCTGCAGGAGCCCACGCTGCTGTCTTTCGCCAAGGCCGCTCACCCGAGCCGCGTGCACCGCCCGGCGTACCCGGACTATGTGTCGATCCGTCAGATCGACGCCGACGGCAAGGTCATCAAGGAATGCCGTTTCATGGGCCTTTACACCTCGTCGGTGTATGGTGAAAGCGTACGCAACATCCCGTACATCCGTCGAAAGGTCGCCGAGGTCGAGCGTCGTTCCGGTTTCGATGCCAAGGCGCACCTGGGCAAAGAGCTGGCTCAGGTGGTCGAAGTCCTGCCGCGCGACGACCTGTTCCAGACGCCCGTGGACGAACTGTTCACCACAGTCATGTCCATCGTGCAGATCCAGGAACGCAACAAGATCCGCGTATTCCTGCGCAAAGATCCATACGGGCGTTTCTGCTACTGCCTGGCCTATGTGCCGCGCGATGTGTATTCGACCGAAGTGCGGCAGAAAATCCAGCAAGTACTGATGGAGCGCCTGAAAGCCAGCGATTGTGAGTTCTGGACCTTCTTCTCCGAGTCCGTTCTGGCCCGTGTGCAGCTGATCCTGCGCGTGGATCCGAAGGTCACGCTGGACATTGATCCGCAGCAGCTGGAAAACGAGGTCATTCAGGCCTGCCGTTCCTGGAAGGACGACTACGCCAGCCTGATCGTCGAGAGCTTCGGCGAGGCTCAGGGCACCAATGTCCTGGCCGACTTCCCGAAGGGCTTTCCGGCAGGTTATCGCGAGCGCTTCGCCGCACATTCCGCCGTTGTGGACATGCAGCATGTGCTGAGTCTGTCCGAAAGCAATCCGTTAGTGATGAGCTTTTATCAGCCTCTGTCCGGCGACAAGGCGCAGCTGCACTGCAAGCTCTACCACGCCGACACGCCGCTGGCACTGTCCGACGTGCTGCCGATTCTGGAAAACCTGGGCCTGCGCGTGCTGGGCGAATTCCCTTACCGCCTGCGCCACACCAACGGTCGGGAGTTCTGGATTCACGATTTCGCCTTCACCTATGGCGAAGGTCTGAAGCTGGACCTGCAACAGCTCAACGACACCTTGCAGGATGCCTTCGTCCACATCGTCCGCGGTGAGGCTGAGAACGATGCCTTCAACCGGCTGGTGCTGACCGCCGGCCTGCCGTGGCGCGACGTCGCATTGCTGCGCGCCTATGCCCGCTACCTGAAGCAGATTCGTCTGGGCTTCGATCTGGGCTACATCGCCAGCACCCTGAACAACCATGCGGACATCGCCCGTGAGCTGACGCGTCTGTTCAAGACCCGCTTCTATCTGGCGCGCAAGCTGACCGGCGGTGATCTGGACGACATGCAGCAGCGCCTGGAACAGGCGATCCTCACGGCTCTTGATGGCGTTCAGGTGCTCAACGAAGACCGCATCCTGCGTCGCTACCTTGATCTCATCAAAGCGACCATGCGCACCAACTTCTATCAGACGGATGCCAATGGTCAGAGCAAGAGCTACTTCAGCTTCAAGTTCAATCCGCGTCTGATCCCTGAATTGCCCAAGCCGGTGCCGAAATTCGAAATCTTCGTCTACTCGCCGCGGGTCGAGGGCGTCCATTTGCGCTTCGGTAATGTGGCGCGTGGCGGTCTGCGCTGGTCCGACCGCGAAGAAGACTTCCGCACCGAAGTGCTGGGTCTGGTGAAGGCTCAGCAGGTGAAAAACTCGGTCATCGTGCCGGTAGGCGCCAAAGGCGGCTTCCTGCCACGTCGTCTGCCGACCACCGGCACCCGCGATGAGATTCAGGCTGAGGCGATTGCCTGCTATCGCATCTTCATCTCCGGTCTGCTCGACATCACCGACAACCTGAAAGAAGGCGCATTGGTGCCACCTGCCAACGTCGTGCGTCATGACGACGACGACCCCTATCTGGTCGTGGCGGCCGACAAGGGAACGGCGACTTTCTCCGACATCGCCAACGGCATCGCCATCGATTACGGCTTCTGGTTGGGTGATGCATTCGCTTCCGGTGGTTCTGCCGGTTACGACCACAAGAAGATGGGTATTACCGCCAAAGGTGCCTGGGTGGGGGTGCAGCGTCACTTCCGTGAACGCGGCATCAACGTTCAGCAGGACAGCATCAGCGTGATCGGCGTCGGCGACATGGCGGGCGACGTGTTCGGCAACGGCCTGTTGATGTCCGACAAGTTGCAGCTGGTGGCAGCGTTCAACCACTTGCACATCTTCATCGACCCCAACCCGGAGCCTGCAAGCAGCTTCGCCGAGCGTCAGCGTCTGTTCGACCTGCCACGTTCGGCGTGGACCGATTACGACACCAGCATCATGTCCGAAGGTGGCGGTATCTTCCCGCGCAGCGCGAAGAGCATCACCATCACGCCGCAGATGAAGGAGCGTTTCGACATCACTGCAGACAAGCTGACCCCGACCGAGCTGATGCACGCATTGCTCATGGCGCCAGTGGACCTGTTGTGGAATGGCGGCATCGGCACCTACGTCAAAGCCAGTACCGAAAGCCACGCCGACGTCGGCGACAAGGCCAACGACGCCCTGCGCGTCAACGGCAATCAGTTGCGCTGCAAGGTCGTGGGTGAGGGCGGCAACCTGGGCATGACCCAACTGGGTCGCGTCGAATTCGGTCTGCTGGGCGGTGCAACCAACACCGATTTCATCGACAACGCTGGCGGCGTTGACTGCTCCGACCATGAAGTGAACATCAAGATCCTGCTCAACGAAGTGGTGCAGGCCGGTGACATGACCGAGAAACAGCGCAATCTGCTGCTCGAAAGCATGACCGATGAAGTGGGCAATCTGGTGCTTGGCAACAACTACAAGCAGACCCAGGCCCTGTCGCTGGCGGCACGTCGTGCCTATGAGCGCATAGCCGAATACAAGCGCCTGATGAGCGATCTGGAGTCGCGTGGCAAGCTGGATCGGGCCATCGAATTCCTGCCTGCCGAAGACCAGTTGGCCGAACGCATTGCCGAGAAGAAGGGCCTGACCCGGGCGGAGCTGTCGGTACTGATCTCCTACAGCAAGATTGACCTCAAGGAAGCGTTGCTCGAATCCCGTGTGCCGGATGATGACTATCTGGCGCGTGACATGGAGACGGCATTCCCGCCGTCACTGGGTGCGAAATTCTCCGAGTCCATGCGTCGCCATCGCCTGAAACGCGAAATCGTCAGCACGCAGATCGCCAACGATCTGGTCAATCACATGGGCATCACGTTCGTGCAGCGGCTCAAGGAGTCGACCGGCATGAGCGCTGCCAACGTGGCCGGCGCTTATGTGATCGTGCGCGACATTTTCCATCTGCCGCACTGGTTCCGTCAGATCGAAGCGCTGGACTACAAGGTTCCGGCTGAAATCCAGCTGGCACTGATGGATGAGCTGATGCGTCTGGGCCGTCGCGCCACCCGCTGGTTCCTGCGCAGCCGTCGAAACGAACTGGATGCGGCACGCGACGTGGCGCATTTCGGTCCGCATATCGCGGCACTGGGACTGAAACTGGACGAACTGCTGGAAGGGCCGACTCGCGAAGTCTGGCAAGAACGTTACAAGGAGTACGTCGATGCGGGCGTGCCGGAACTGCTGGCGCGCATGGTCGCGGGCACGACCCACTTGTACACGCTGTTGCCGATCATCGAGGCGTCGGATGTCACTGGCCAGAACGCTGCCGATGTCGCGAAGGTGTACTTCGCGGTGGGCAGTTCGCTGGACGTGACCTGGTACCTGCAGCAAATCAGTGCCCTGCCGGTGGAGAACAACTGGCAGGCGCTGGCACGCGAGGCCTTCCGTGATGACATCGACTGGCAACAGCGAGCGATCACGGTGTCCGTTCTGCAAATGGCCAACGGCCCTGCGGACGTGGAAGAGCGTCTGAACCTCTGGCTGGAGCAGCATCTGCCGATGGTCGAGCGCTGGCGCGCGATGCTGGTCGAGTTGCGTGCGGCCAGTGGCAACGACTACGCGATGTACGCCGTTGCCAACCGTGAGCTGCTGGACCTGGCCATGAGCGGGCAAACCGTCGTGGTGTAAGTTCGGTCGAGTCGTTACCAAAGCCCCGCATCGAGAGATGCGGGGCTTTTTTGTTTGGGGCGACGAGGGCCCTCGCAGGGTCATCGACAGGCTGTAGGTAAGGGGATTCCTCCCATCCGATAGGACCTGTAGTCAGCGCGTTGTAGTCCTTTTCGGAAAAGTCTGCAGCGCTCTCATTTTGTGTTTCTGCGCTCAGACAGCGGCGGTTTTAGCCTCTAGATTTCGCGCTTTCTCAGCGCGGAACACGGAATGTCTGACGCCCTTTGGGCTGCCCGTCAGGGTGACGCCCTTGCCCATAGTTCAGTGATGGCCGACGTGTTCGGTGGCGCGCTCGAGGTGTTCGCCACGGTGGGCGTCGGTGCTCTGGTGAGTGCGGCGATCGTCGCCGCTGCGGGGGTGACCGTCGCCACAGCCGGCCTCGGCGCCTGTGTGCTGGGTGTGGTCGTCGGGGGCGCCGTCACGGTTGGCATGCACCTCACTGGCGCAGACAGCCAGCTGACTGAGTTTTGCGAAAACCTGGCCAATGATCTTTTCCCGCCGACCGTCTGTGCGCGTATCTCAACGGGCTCGCACAACGTGTTCATTAACGGACTGCCAGCCGCGCGGGCTGCCGGCGCCACTGCCTCTGCTCCTGACGACCTGCCTGAAGACCTGGCACCGGAAGGCACTTTTCTGGACGTGGCCAAAGGCTTTTTCTCCGATCTGTGGCGACCCACCGTGGCGACGCCGGATCCTGCCGCCTCGCCACTGCCTGACGATCAGATCCTTTGCGACAGACACCCCGGCACGCCGGGGCAGTACCTGGCCGAGGGCTCGAGCTCGGTGTTCATCAACGGCCAGCCCGCGGTGCGCAGCGCCGATCGCAGCACCTGTGAAGCCACAGTGGTTTCATCGGGGTCAATTTCGCCGAACGTGCGCATCGGCGGCGGCAAGGCGGTTGTGCGCACCATCCGCAGTGGCAAGACGCCAGGCGTTGGCCTGACCGTTTCTACGCTGATGATGCTGCGCGGTGGCCCGGCGACATTCGTGAGCAGTCTGCCCTGTCTGTTGCTTGGCACCGCCAACGCCTATGCCGTGGGGGCGGTCGCAGAGGCATTGAGTAGAGCGGTTTCCGGTTCGCCGAACCCGGTGCATGCGGCAACGGGCGCCAAGGTGCTCGGCGGGCCTGAGGAACTGGATTTCCTACTGCCAGGCATGTTGCCCATTCAGTGGCAGCGCTTCTACAGCAGTCGGGATGTGCGTCGCCACGGGCTGTTGGGTGCGGGGTGGAGTGTGCCGTTTGAGGTGAGTGTAGAGGTCGAGCCACTCGCAGAGGGCGGCGAGCGGCTGATCTATGTCGACGAACAGGCGCGGCGGATCGACATGGGCGCAATCACGCCCGGCAGCGCGGTATTCAGTCCGGGCGAGGGGCTGGCGGTCAGGCGGCATGCCGACGGACGACTGCTGATCGAGAGCGAGGACGGGGTGTACCGGCTGTTCGAACCGAACCTCGTCGCGCCGACATGCTTACGGCTCACTCAACTGGGAGACCGCAACGACAACCGTATTCATATGGTGTACGACGCGCAGGGACGCCTTGCGCAGTTGCATGACGCGCTCGATATCGTCCGCATCAGGTTGGTGTACTCGGCGCAATGGCCGGGGCGGATCGCCCACGTCGAGCGGCTGTTCGATGACGGACTTGGCGCGGTTCTGGTCCGCTACGCCTATGACGCAGAGGGCAATCTGCGCGAAGTGCGCGATTCGCTGGACAAGGTTCAGCGGCGTTTCGCCTATGACGCCCGGCGCCACATGGTTGAGCACCAGTTGCCCTCCGGGCTGCGCTGTTTCTATGACTGGGCCCTGATTGATGCCCGCGAGTGGCGGGTGATTCACCACTGGACCGATGAAGGCGACGCATATCGTTTCGCGTACGACCTGAGTGCGGGCAGCACCGTTGTCACTGACGGCCTGAATCGTCGCAGCGTGCGCCGATGGAACAGTCAGCATCAGATCACCGAGTACACCGATAACCTCGACCAGACGTGGCAGTTCGTGTGGAACGATGAGCGTCAGCTGATCAGCGCCACCGACCCTGCTCTTGGCCTCTGGACATTCGGCTATGACGAAGCCGGCAACCTGAGCTCGACCAAAGACCCGCTCGGGCGCGCCGAGTCAACGCTATGGCTGGAGCATTGGTCGCTGCCCCGCGCGCAAACCGACGCGGCGGGCAATCACTGGCACTACCGCTACGATGCGCGCGGCAATCGCACCCATGAAGCTGACCCGTTGGGTCAGGTGACTCGCTACCGTTTCGACGAGGGTGGCCGGGTCGTCGAAATCATCGATGCCAGCGGCAAGAGCAAGCAGTTGCGCTGGAACGCGTTCGGGCAGTTGCTCGCTTACGTTGACTGCTCGGGGTACACGACCGAGTTTCAATACGACCGGCTCGGCTTTCTGAACCGCATTACCGACGCATTTGGTGAGCCCACTGATTACTGCCATGACGCTCAGGGACGTTTGCTGCAACGCGAGTCGCCGGTCGGGCGCATCGAGCGTTTCCTGCGAGACGACAGCGGTTTGCTCACCGGCTACGTCAACGCCGCCGGGGACCTCACGCGATACCAGTACAACCGGCGGGGTCAGCTGCTAAGACGTCTGGATCCTCATGAACGAGCGGTCGACTATCGCTACGACGCTTACGGCCGGCTGGATGCCCTGATCAACGAGAACGGCGAAACCTACCGCTTTGGCTGGGACGCCGGTGACCGACTTTCGTCCTGGCAGAACCTGGATGGTGGCCAGCGCCACTACCGCTACGACTCACTGGATAATCGGGTCTGGATCGGTCAGGTAGCGGGCGAGGAAGCCATCGTCCATGTGCTGGAGCGAGACGCTGTTGGCCGGCTGGTCGCCACACTGACCGACGATGGGCGCACTGCGTATGACTACGATGCGCTCGACAATCTCGTCGAAGTCAGCTTCACCGATCCGGACGGCAATCGGCAAAGCGTCGGGTTCTGCTACGACGGTCTGGGTCAATTGCTCAGCGAAACCACCGCCACTGGCACGCTTCATCATCGGTACGACGAACTCGGCAACCTGATCCAGACCCGCACACCCGATGGGCGCTGGATAAATCGGCTGCTCTACGGCAGCGGTCACCTGCACCAGATCAACCTGGACGGTGAGGTCATCTGCGACTTCGAGCGCGATCGTCTGCACCGCGAAGTGATGCGAACCCAAGGCCAGATCCACACGCGCAGCGCCTACGATCGCAGCGGCCGGCTGCACTCACGCACGCGTCAGCACATCAGCCGCCCCAGACCGCTGCCAGCCGACAGCTCGAAAGATTACGAGTACGACCTGATCGACAACCTGACCGGCCGGGTCGATCACTTACACCATGAACAACACCGCACCCTGCTGGCGTACGACGCCAGCGGTCGGATCCTCTCCACTCAGGACAGCCAGAGCGGGCTGCTGGAGCAGTTCGCCTACGACCCCGCGGCCAACCTCATGGACGGCCCGCCATCGCGCAACGGTCGGGTCACTCACAACCGGCTCGTGTCTTACGAGGACAAACGCTACCGATACGACAGCTTCGGTCGCCTGATCGAGAAACGCAGCGCCGCTCGCGGCCTGCAGCGGTTCGTCTACGACGCCGAAAGCCGCCTCATCGAAGTGCGAAACCCCGACCGTCAGGTCGTGCGCATGACCTACGACCCACTGGGCCGACGCATCGGCAAAACGTTGCTCCATCCCGCCGGTCATGTGCTCAGCGAGACCCGATTCACGTGGGACGGTATGCGCCTGCTGCAGGAAGCGCAAAACAGCCTGCCGACCCTTTACCTCTACGCCGATGGAAGCCACGAGCCCTTGGCCCGCGTCGACGGCTGGGGCGAACACCAGACCGTCCGCTATTACCACAACGACCTTAACGGCCTGCCGGAACAACTTACCGAGGCCGACGGCCAGCCTGTGTGGCAGGCACGCTACCGAGTCTGGGGCAACACCGCCCGGGAAACCCGCGAAGCCCACTTCGTCGAAAATCAGAACCTGCGTTTCCAGGGCCAATACCTTGATCGTGAAACCGGACTGCACTACAACACCTTCAGGTTCTACGACCCGGATATAGGCCGCTTTACAACCCCGGACCCGATCGGATTGGCGGGCGGACTGAACCTGTACCAATACGCGCCGAATCCGGTAGGGTGGGTAGATCCGTGGGGGTGGAGTTGTACTCCCAACAAGAAATCCTCCTATCAGGGGAAGAGTCGAAGGGATGCGTTCAGGCAGGCCAAGCGAGACGCGGACATACCTATGACGCAGTCTCCTTCCGGATACACAAGACCATACTTGCTTGATGAGAATAAGAAAATAATCATTGAAGGTGGATATCCTGTAGAGACTAGGCAATACAGGTTTATAAATGACCGAGGCGAGGCTGTGCTGATTCAGGAGCACAGCTGGGGTCACAAGAAGGCTGTGCCTGGTCATGGCGCGGAGCCTCACTTTAATGTGCGGCCAGCGAGAGATGATTGGACCGGGCACGTCCCTGGGACCCACGGGCATTATAATTTTTAGGTGCTTAACATGAATGTAGTAGACATGATAGATGGCAACCTGTTTTTGAAAAAATTATTCCCGGATGGCCTTGCTGGGCCCCTTTATCTCGGGCAGTTCGGCCTAGCGGGCGCAGGAAGATTTAGTATGAATATTCACACTCGGCAACGGCCTGCGATAGAGGTAGCCAAATGGGGGATATACGGTAAGCATTATGACGTAATTGTTATCGAGCTTTTAGGATGTGGGGTAAGAAATGTCAGCATCGAAAACTGGATAAATGCTGATTATGCTGTTTTTGATTTCTCAAAAGAGGGGCAGGATATTCGTATTGCCGCTAGCGGGGCTGAGTGGGCATTTGAGGCTACAGTCGCAAGCTTTAATTTTCAACGCTGTAGCACCTATATCGATGGAGAGCCTGAGGAGCACTAAAGTGTTTTTCGAAACTTATCTGGTCAATTTCTTCTCCGCCAGCCTCTAGCTTATTTTGCGTTCATGACGTGTTCTACAGCAATAGGTCATGAGGCCAAGCCTTTTTTCTCCATGTCAGCTTCAAAATTCTAGCCATAAAAAAACCCCGCCGAAGCGGGGCTTTTTCAACGCGGTATTACGTGCTTACGCTTGAACGACCGGGATGTTGGCGTTGGCTGCGATTTCACGGAATTCGGCGATCTGGTCGAAGCTCAGGTAGCGATAGACATCGGCTGCCATGCTGTCGATCTTGCCCGCGTATTCCATGTATTCCTCGACGGTCGGCAGGCGACCCAGGATCGATGCAACGGACGCCAGCTCAGCCGAGGCCAGGTAAACGTTCGCGCCATCGCCCAGACGGTTCGGGAAGTTACGGGTCGATGTCGAGACCACAGTGGAGTTCGGCTCGACGCGTGCCTGGTTACCCATGCACAGCGAGCAGCCCGGCATTTCCATGCGCGCACCGGCTTTGCCGTAGATGCCGTAGTAGCCTTCTTCGGTCAGCTGATGGGCGTCCATCTTGGTCGGAGGCGACAGCCACAGACGCGTTGGCAACTGGCCCTTGACCTGATCCAGCAACTTGCCCGCAGCGCGGAAGTGGCCGATGTTGGTCATGCACGAACCGATGAACACTTCATCAATCTTCTCGCCAGCGACGCTGGACAGCAGACGGGCGTCGTCCGGGTCGTTCGGCGCGCAGAGCACAGGCTCCTTGACGTCGGCCAGATCGATTTCGATGACTTCGGCGTATTCAGCGTCAGCATCGGCTTCCAGCAGCTCAGGGTTGGCAACCCAGGCTTCCATCGCCTGAGCACGACGCTCCAGCGTACGTGGGTCGCCGTAGCCTTCGCCGATCATCCAGCGCAGCAGGGTGATGTTCGACTTCAGGTACTCGGCGATCGACTCTTTCGACAGCTTGATGGTGCAACCGGCAGCGGAACGCTCGGCCGATGCGTCAGACAGTTCGAATGCTTGCTCGACGGTCAGGGTTTCCAGACCTTCGATCTCCAGGATGCGACCCGAGAAGGCGTTTTTCTTGCCTTTCTTCTCGACAGTCAGCAGGCCTTTCTGAATCGCGTAGTAAGGGATCGCGTGAACCAGGTCGCGCAGGGTGACGCCCGGTTGCAGCTTGCCTTTGAAGCGAACCAGGATCGACTCCGGCATGTCCAGCGGCATGACGCCAGTGGCAGCGGCGAAGGCGACCAGACCGGAACCGGCCGGGAACGAAATACCGATCGGGAAGCGGGTGTGCGAGTCGCCACCGGTGCCGACGGTGTCCGGCAGCAGCATGCGGTTCAGCCAGCTGTGGATGATGCCGTCGCCCGGACGCAGCGATACGCCGCCACGGGTCATGATGAAGTCAGGCAGCGTGTGGTGGGTCTTGACGTCGATCGGCTTTGGATACGCGGCGGTGTGGCAGAAGGACTGCATCACCAGATCGGTGGAGAAGCCCAGGCACGCGAGGTCTTTCAGTTCGTCACGGGTCATCGGACCTGTGGTGTCCTGAGAGCCGACGGTGGTCATCTTCGGTTCGCAGTAAGTGCCCGGACGGATGCCGTCGGTGCCACAGGCCTTGCCGACCATCTTCTGCGCCAGGGTGAAACCTTTGGTGCTGGCGGCAGGGACTTCAGGCAGCTTGAACAGGGTCGAAGGCGGCAAGCCCAGCTCGGCGCGCGCCTTGCCAGTCAGACCACGACCGATGATCAACGGAATACGGCCGCCTGCGCGAACTTCGTCCAGCAACACTGGCGTCTTCAGTTCGAACGTGGTGATGACTTCGTCGCTGTCGTGCTTGCAGACCTTACCCGCGTATGGATAGACGTCGATGACGTCGCCCATGTTGATGCTCGACACATCGAATTCGATAGGCAGTGCGCCCGCATCTTCCATGGTGTTGTAGAAGATCGGAGCGATCTTGCTGCCGAAGCAGAAGCCGCCGGCGCGCTTGTTCGGGACGTAAGGAACGTCATCGCCGAAGAACCACAGCACCGAGTTGGTCGCCGATTTACGCGACGAACCAGTACCGACCACGTCACCGACGTAGGCGATAGGGAAACCCTGACCGCGCATTTCTTCGATCTGCTTCATCGGGCCGATGGAGCCTTGCACGTCAGGCACGATGCCGTCGCGGGCCATTTTCAGCATGGCCAGGGCGTGCAGCGGGATGTCCGGGCGCGACCAGGCGTCGGGAGCAGGCGACAGGTCGTCGGTGTTGGTTTCGCCGGTGACCTTGAAGACGCGCAGGCTGATTTTCTCGGCCAGGGTCGGGCGCTTCTGGAACCACTCGCCGTCAGCCCAGGACTGCAGCACGGCTTGGGCGTGTGCGTTGCCGTTCTTGGCTTTTTCCGCGACGTCATGGAAGGCGTCGAACATCAGCAGGGTGTGCTTCAGTTGCTCAGCGGCGACCGGCGCAAGCTCGGCGTGGTCCAGCAGGTCGACCATGGTGACGATGTTGTAGCCGCCCTGCATGGTGCCGAGCAGTTCGACGGCGCGCTTCTTGTCCAGCAGAGGGGAGGTGACTTCGCCCTTGGCCAGAGCGGAGAGGAAACCGGCTTTGACGTAGGCAGCTTCGTCAACTCCAGGTGGAACGCGATTGGTGATCAGGTCAAGCAGGACAGCTTCTTCGCCAGCCGGTGGGTTTTTCAGCAGCTCGACCAGGCCTGCGGTTTGTTCGGCGTTAAGCGGCTGGGGCACGATACCCTGGGCGGCACGCTCTTCGATGTGTTTACGGTAGGCTTCAAGCACAGTATTACCCTCATCAGTGGTCCCAAATGGGTGTCCGGGACGCTCATCCGGAAAAGGTCCGCGACCGTGCATGTCAAAACTTTTTGAGTTTCTTGGCAGGAAGCTGACGATTTCCAACAGAAGCTGTTTTCAAAGTTTTACGCCTGCATGAGCGGTTCGGCGGAGGGGACGCAGGCGAGCCTGCGTCGTGGAACCGTCTGCGGGGTAGGCTTTCAAGGAAAGCCCTGACTGTGCTCGTGACGCTTTGAAAACAGCTTCCAACGGACATTGGCGCCTTAAAAGGCCCGATGATTCTACGGCAAAAAAAAACTAAAGGTAAGTTAGCCCCTACATCTTCAGGGGTGTACCGCGTTAGACAAAGGGCTAACATGCGGGCTCGTTTTGTCCGCCGCCGTGTCTTCCCGCCATGCCCAACCACATCATCAAAACGCCCTGCGTGGGGCTGTGTTCCACCGTCTACGGCGACCTGGTGTGTCGCGGCTGCAAGCGTTTTCATCACGAGGTCATTCACTGGAATGGCTACAACGAAGATGAAAAGAGAGCAGTGTGGTTACGGCTGGAACAACTGCTGGTGCAGGTCATGGCGGCAAAAGTCGAAGTGTTCGATCCACACAAGCTGCGCCTGCAGCTGGAACAACGCAAGATCCGCTTCGTGCCGCAGCAGTCCGAATACTGCTGGGCCTACCAGTTGATCGCTCGCGGCGCGCGCGTTATCAACCAGCTGGACGCCTACGGCATGGTCTTGCTGCCTGAATTCCGCGACTGGTCGCTGCCTGAATTGCGAGATGCCATTGATCGGGAATTTTTCCTGCTCTCCGAAGCGCACTACGAACGCTACATTGCGCCAGGCTTTCTGAAGGACGCCATGGGCGGGGTGTGATTACGCCAGACACACTGCGGGGCGTGCTTGTCGGCGATTGCGCCAGTTGAGAGCCGGTCATCCGTTAGCCAGAGCTTCCTTCAGATGCTTGAGTGTTTCCTCGCTTTTGAGCACCAGCACGTCACTTTCCAATGAGTCGAGCACCACTTCCGCGGTGTTGCCGATCAACGCGCCGGAAATGCCTGTCCTGCCCACCGTACCAATTACGGTCACCGCGGCTTTGAGATGATGCGCCGTGTGAGGGATCAAGACGTCCGCTGGCCCTTGAGCGATATGCAGGTGGCTGTCGTCGACGTTGAATTCGGCCTGGAACGCCTGGCACTGCTCGCGATACTGCGCTTCGACCTCCGTTGACAGCGGATAGACCGGGTCGGCGGCCGACAACAAGGGGGAGGGGTGAGCGGTGATGACGTGCAGGTCGATGCCCGTGAGGCGGGCCAGGGCATAGCCGTACTGAACGATAGTGTGATGCAGGGCGCAGTGCTCGCCATCCGGATTCCCCACGTCGACCGCTGCCAGCACCGCCGAACCTTTCCACGGCCGATCGGTTTTCACCAGCAACACCGGGCACGGGCAGTAGCGCAGCAGCTTCCAGTCATCGGGCGTTAACAGCGCCTTCTTCAGGGGGCTGTCGGGGATATGCTGTTTGATGACCAGATTCGAGCCTTCAGCCTGCTGCACCTTGATGATGGTCTGATGAACACTTTCATGCCAGTCCTGCTGGGCGGTGACGTTGAAGTCCTCGGCGAGCAGGTCGTGCTTGAGCGTCGTCAGCAACTCGGTATGGCTGGAATTCTTGTCACATACCAACAGATGCAGGCTCGCTCCGGTGTCGTTGGCGAGCAGGCACGCCCTGCGGATGGCCAGACTTTCAGCCTGATCGGTTTCGGCGTCGGGCTCGATGACAACGAGAATCCTGCGAATCGATTGCATGAGCTGATCTCCGCTGAAAGGCGTCACGAAACCTGCGGTCATCGGCGCCTGTGACTCTTTCTTTTCACTTGCCATTTCACTATAGATGCCTGCGCTCACTCAGGGAGCTGATCAGGTTCAGTTTTTTGATGCGTCCAAGGCTGGTTCTGCCCGGCAGGCCCCGTATAATGCTGCGCCTTGCCCAGCCAGCCAGTTGTGAACTCATGCAGATTTATCCAGAAGTCGACGCTTTCCTGCTTTGCCCCACCCCGGACAGCTGGGTTCAGGCGGCCCTGCTCAATCTCGACATTCTGTTGATCGACCATGCAAACAACGAAAAGAAGGCTGCCGGCGCCGCCTTTCAGTTCATGTTCCAGTACAACGACAAGTTCGACCTGCTGGCGAAGATGTCGCGCCTGGCCCGGGAAGAACTGCGTCATTTCGAACAAGTGATCGGCATTATCAAAAAGCGTGGCATTCCGATGGCCAACATCAGTTCGGCGCGTTACGCCGGGTCGTTGCGCAAGCGGGTGCGCAACCACAATCCCTATCGCCTGACCGACGCGTTGATCGTCGGGGCTATTGTCGAGGCGCGGTCGTGCGAGCGGTTTGCTGCGCTGGTGCCGCACCTGGATGCGGACCTGTCGAAGTTCTACGTCAGCCTGTTGAAGTCCGAAGCGCGGCATTTTCAGGACTATCTGAAGCTGGCCTACACCTATGGTGACGAAGCCGACGTGGACGCCAAGATTGAGGAAATCCGCCTGGCCGAACGCGAGCTCATCGAAAGCCCGGATGAAGACTTCCGCTTCCATAGCGGCGTGCCAGCGTTTTAAACCCTTCTCTCGGGTCAGGCGTCTCGGACGCCTGTCCGCCATTCGCCTGCGCCAGCTGACTGGCGACATCCCTCGGACCTGTATGCGACAAGCACGCCTGTCTGAAACTTCGCATCCTAAAAAATGTTTCATTGTGTGTTAGCTGCCTAGGCAGTTATATTTTCATCCACTTACTGCCTAGGCAGATAATTGGTGACTATCAATGGCGCACTTCACTCCTGAAAATTTCCAGGACAGCCTGCTGGGCATGCTTCTGGGCCGTACTGAACAACTGAAAAACCGCATCCTCGACAAACACCTCGAGCCGCAGGGCGTCACTGCCCAGCAGTTCAAGGTGTTGATCATGATCGCCAGATTCGGTGCCGAAGCGCCTGCGGATCTATGCCGCATGCTCTCGCTGGACAGTGGTTCGATGACCCGCATGCTGGACCGTCTGGAGCAGAAAGACCTGCTCGCCCGCACGCGTTCGGAAGTGGATCGTCGGCAGATCCGCCTGGTGCTGACCGAGGGCGGCAAGGCGCTGTCCGATCTGCTCCCGCAGATTGGCGCCCAGGCAATGAACGAGATGGTCGGCGTGCTGGACGACAGCGAACTGGCCATGCTGGAAAAGATCCTCACCAAGATTCTGGTTGCCTCGGCCGATCCCATCACGCTCGCCAGGATTGCCGAACGATGAACATTCAACGCAAACAGGGCGCTGCCTTGCGCACTTCTCTGAGCCTGATTTTCGGGGCGATGGTGCTGGCCGGTTGCGCCAGTTCCAGAGGCCTGGACACTGAAGGCGTGGGTCTGGACGCCAACACGTTGCAGGCCGGACAAAGCCTCAAGGGCGTCAATCTGTCCGCCGCGGCCTGGCCTCGGCCGGATTGGTGGACCAGCCTGGGCGACCCGCAACTCAACGGCCTGATCACCGAGGCCTTGCGTGACAGCCCTGACATGCAGATCGCGTCTGCACGCAGCCATCAAGCCAGTGCCGCCGCTTACGCCGCCGACGCTGACCGGATGCCGACAGTCGATGCCGACGCCAGTGTGAGCCGCTCGCGTCTGGCCCGTGATCAGGACCCGTTGGGGCAAGGCAGCCGTTACAGCACCTTGCGCAGCCTGAGCGCGAACTTCAATTACAACTTCGACCTGTGGGGCGGACAGCGTGCCGCGTGGGAAGCGGCCCTTGGCCAGGCCCGCGCCAGCGAAGTCGACCAGCGCGCGGCGCAATTGACGCTCGCCGCCGACGTCGCCCGCGCCTACAGCGATCTGGGGCAGGCCTACGTGGTGCGCGATCTGGCGGCCGAAGACCTCAAGCGCACTCGCCAGTTGCTGGAACTGGGCGCACGGCGCTTCAGGTCCGGGATCGACAGCGAATACCAGTATCAGCAGACCGAAAGCCTGGAAGCCGGCTCCCGCGAGGCGCTGGTCGATGCGGAAAAACGCCTGCGCTCGGCGAAGATCGCGTTAGCCGTGTTGATGGGCAAAGGCCCGGATCGCGGCGAAGAGCTCGTTCGGCCCAATGTTCTGAAGCCCGCTGTGGTGGCGTTGCCATCGGTGGTGCCGGCCGAGCTGTTGGGTCGTCGTCCTGATCTGGTGGCGGCGCGCTGGCGGGTCGAGGCGGCGAGCAAGGACATCGTTGCCAGCAAGACCAACTTCTACCCGAACCTCAATCTGAGCGCGTCGGCAGGCGTGGAGTCGCTATTGGGCGATGCGATGTTCGGCTCGGCCAGTCGCTTCTTCAATGTCGCGCCGACGGTTTCACTGCCGATCTTCGACGGCGGCCGTCGACGCGCCGATCTTGATGCGCGCGATGCCGATTACGACCTCGCGGTCGCGCAGTACAACAAGAGCCTGGTGCGCGCCTTGGGCGATGTCAGCGACAACATCGGCCAGTTGCGCGCGATCGGTGCGCAGATCGACGCGCGTCAGCAGGCGACAGACGTTATTCAGAAGTCCTTCAACACCGCCACCCAGCGCTATTCGTCCGGCATCGGCAACTACCTGGATGTGCTGAGCGTCGAGCAACAACTGCTGCAGTCGCAGCGCCAACTGGCTGATCTCAACGCGGAACGAATCGATCTCTCGATCCAGTTGATGCAGGCCCTGGGGGGAGGCTTCGAAGAAAGCACACCCGGCGAAAACGCCGCCCCGGCTGTCCCGTCAACTGCTTCGCTGACCCATTAAGGTACTCGTCATGGCCACTGCCGATAACGACAACAACGCTGCAAACGAACAAAAGGACGCTCAGGGCCAGAATGCCCAGAATGCCCAGAACGCCGCAAAGGACTCGCAGGACTCCGGTAACAAACAAGGCCAGCCGGCCCGTAATCCCCGCAAGCGCAAATGGCTGCTGGTGGGCCTTGCGGTGGTTGTGGTGCTGGCCGGTCTTGGCGTCTGGGGCTGGTACGAGATGTACGGCCGCTGGTACGAGAGCACCGATGACGCCTATGTCAACGGCAACGTGGTCGAGATCACGCCGCAGGTCACCGGCACCGTCGTGAGCATCGGCGCCGATGATGGTGATCTGGTCCGCGAAGGGCAGGTTCTGGTTCAGTTCGACCCGAACGACGCGGAAGTCGCGCTGCAAAGCGCCGAGGCCAATCTGGGTAAAGTGGTTCGTCAGGTCCGTGGCTTGTACAGCAACGTGGACGGCATGAAAGCCCAGCTGGCCGCGCAGCGCGCCGAAGTCCAGAAGGCTCAGGACAACTATAGCCGCCGGCGCAATCTGGCCGCCGGCGGAGCGATTTCCCAGGAAGAGCTGTCCCACGCCAAAGACGACCTGACCAGTGCGCAGAACGCCCTCAACAACATCCAGCAGCAGCTGGCGACCAGCACCGCGCTGGTCGACGACACGCAGGTTTCGTCGCACCCGGACGTCAAGGCTGCCGCCGCTCAGCTGCGTCAGGCCTACCTGAACAGCGCGCGCAGTACGTTGATTGCGCCGGTCACCGGTTATGTCGCCAAACGTACCGTGCAGTTGGGGCAGCGGGTTCAGCCGGGCACGGCGCTGATGGCGGTGATTCCGCTGAACCAGCTGTGGATCGACGCCAACTTCAAGGAAACCCAACTGGGCCAGATGCGCATTGGCCAGCCTGTGGACATCGAAGCTGACCTGTACGGCAGTGACGTCAAGTACAGCGGCACGGTGGACAGCGTCGGTGCCGGCACCGGTAGCGCATTCGCGCTGCTGCCCGCGCAGAACGCCACCGGCAACTGGATCAAGATCGTGCAGCGCGTCCCGGTGCGGATTCACATCAATCCCGACGAGCTGGCGCAGCATCCTTTGCGCATCGGCCTGTCGACGGTCGTCGATGTGAACCTGCACGACCAGAGCGGCCCGGTCCTGGCGCAGCAGCCGCCCAAGCAGGCGTCGTTCACCACAGACGTCTACGTCAAGCAACTGGCTGATGCCGACACGCTGATCGCGCGCCTGATCCACGAAAACAGCGCTTCGGCTCCCGGCAAGACTGCCCAGCGCTGACCTACAGCTCCGGCCTTGGCCGGAGCGACATTTGAGTGTCAAAGGATGTGCGATGAGTAACAACGCTCCCGCTTCTTTTACGCCGCCAAGCCTGTTGTTGACGACGATAGGCCTGTCGCTGGCGACCTTCATGCAGGTGCTCGACACCACGATTGCCAACGTCGCGCTGCCGACGATTTCCGGCAACCTCGGGGTCAGTTCGGAGCAGGGCACGTGGGTGATCACCTCTTTCGCGGTCAGTAACGCGATTGCCCTGCCGCTGACCGGCTGGCTCAGTCGGCGTTTTGGTGAAGTGAAGCTGTTCATCTGGGCCACGCTGCTTTTTGTGACGGCCTCGTTTCTCTGCGGAATTTCCACCTCGATGCCTGAACTGGTGGGTTTTCGGGTCGTACAGGGCGTCGTCGCCGGGCCGCTTTATCCGATGACGCAGACGCTGCTGATCGCGGTCTATCCGCCCGCGAAACGGGGGATGGCACTGGCACTGCTGGCGATGGTGACGGTGGTCGCGCCGATTGCCGGGCCGATCCTCGGTGGCTGGATCACCGACAGTTACACCTGGCCGTGGATCTTCTTCATCAACGTGCCGATCGGTTTGTTCGCCGCGTTTGTGGTGCGCACACAAATGGCCGCGCGCCCGGTCAAGACCAGTCGTCAGCCGATGGATTATGTGGGCCTCATCACCCTGATCATTGGTGTGGGCGCCCTGCAGATCGTGCTCGACAAGGGCAATGACCTGGACTGGTTCGAGTCGAATTTCATCGTCATCGGCACGGTCATTTCGGCGATTGGCCTGGCGGCGTTCGTGATCTGGGAAATGACCGATGACCATCCGGTGGTCAACCTGCGCCTGTTTTCGTATCGAAATTTCCGGGTAGGGACGATCTGTCTGGTATTCGGCTATGCAGGGTTCTTCGGCATCAACCTGATCCTGCCACAGTGGTTGCAGACGCAAATGGGTTACACGCCCACCTACGCGGGGCTGGCCGTGGCGCCGATCGGCGTGCTGCCGGTGCTGGCCTCGCCGTTCGTGGGTCGATATGCGCACAAGTTCGACCTGCGCCTGCTGGCAGGGCTGGCGTTTCTGGGCATCGGCATGAGCTGCTTCATGCGCGCGGACTTCACCAGCCAGGTCGACTTCACCCACATCGCGCTGGTGCAGCTGTTCATGGGGGCGGGCATTGCGCTGTTTTTCATGCCGACGCTGAGCATTCTGCTGTCGGACCTGCCGCCGTCACAGATTGCCGACGGCTCGGGGCTGGCGACGTTCTTGCGTAACCTGGGCGGCAGTTTCGCGGCGTCTTTGACGACCTGGATCTGGATCCGCCGGGCCAACCAGCACCACGCGTACCTCAGCGAGAACGTCAACAACTACGAGCCGACGACGCGCCATGCGCTGGAGACGTTGGGCGGGGCGAGCAATCAGGCCTACGCGCAGCTCGACAGCATGGTCACCAGCCAGGCGTACATGATGTCCACCGTGGACTACTTCTACATGATGGGCTGGATATTCCTGACGCTGATTCTGATCATCTGGCTGGCCAAGCCACCGTTTACCGCCAAGGCCGGACCCGGTGGCGGGCATTAAAAAAGGCGCTTCCCCTCGGGAAGCGCCTTCTTACCATTCAAAGAACAGACAGGCTCAGCGGATCTTTCCTTCGCTCGCCGTCAGCTCTTCCTTGTCGAAGTCATCCACGTCGATCACCTTGCGCCGTGCCGCTTCCGCCTCGTGCAGCTTCTGCGCCTCGGCGGCCTGCAGCACGCCGGCATTCAACGCCGCGTCGATCACAGGCTCGCCGCCCGCCGCTTTGACCTGACCACTTTTCACGCCGTGGTGCAGTTTGCCGTGCAGGCTTTTCGCGGCACCGAGCAGGTCGCTCGCGTGTTGCAACGCGCCGACCGGGTCGTCTGCCGAGGTCGGGCGGTAGCAGCCGGCGAGCAACGACTCCAGCGCCGGATCCCCTTTGGCACGGCCGAGAATGTCGGCGACTTCGGCGTCGAGCAGGTCCGAAGGTCCCTTGTGGCGCCGGCCGAACGGGAAGACGATGACCCGCAACATCGCTCCGAGCACGCGGTTCGGGAAGTTGCTGAGAAGCTCATCGAGTGCGCGTTCCGACTCACCCAGCGCTTCCTCCATCGACCAGCGGAACAAAGGAACCAGTGCATCGGGAGACTCCAGGTCGTGGAAGCGCTTGAGCGCCGCCGACGCCAGATACAGATGACTGAGCACATCCCCCAGTCGCGCCGACAGGCGTTCGCGGCGCTTCAACTCGCCACCCAGCAGCATCATGCTCAGGTCGGCGAGCATGGCGAAAGCCGCGGCCTGACGGTTGAGTGCGCGGAAATAACCCTGGCTCAGACGGTCCCCCGGCATGCGTTCTAAGTGGCCGAAACCCAGATTGAGCACCAGCGTGCTGGCGGCATTACGCACGGCGAAACCAATGTGCTGCAGCAGCAGGCCGTCGAACTCAACCACCGCGCGGTCTTGGTCTTCACGACCGGCGAGGGCCATTTCCTTGAGCACGAACGGATGGCAACGGATCGCGCCCTGGCCGAAGATCATCAGGTTGCGCGAAAGAATGTTGGCGCCTTCCACGGTGATGAAGATCGGCGCCCCTTGCCACGAACGGCCCAGATAGTTGTTCGGGCCCATGATGATGCCTTTGCCGCCATGCACGTCCATGGCGTGGGTGATGCACTCGCGACCGCGTTCGGTCAGGTGGTATTTGAGAATCGCCGACAGCACGGACGGTTTTTCCCCGAGGTCCACAGCGTTGGCGGTCAGCATGCGCGCGCTGTCCATCAGCCAGGCGTTGCCACCGATGCGAGCCAGCGACTCCTGGATGCCCTCGAAGGCTGCCAGCGGCACATTGAACTGCTGACGGATCTGCGTGTACTGACCGGTCACCAGGCTGGTGAATTTGGCGGCACCGGTGCCAACCGCCGGCAGGGAGATCGAGCGTCCCACTGACAGGCAATTCATCAGCATCATCCAGCCCTTGCCGAGCATGGCCTGCCCACCGATCAGGTATTCCAGCGGAATGAACACGTCCTTGCCCGAATTGGGGCCGTTCATGAAAGCGGCGCCAAGCGGCAAGTGGCGGCGACCGATTTCCACACCCGGTGTGTCGGTGGGAATCAACGCCAGACTGATGCCCAGGTCTTCTTCCTCGCCCAACAGATGCTCAGGGTCGTACGCCTTGAACGCAAGGCCGAGCAGCGTGGCGACCGGGCCGAGCGTGATGTAGCGCTTCTCCCAGTTCAGACGCAGGCCGATGACTTCCTCGCCTTGCCACTGACCCTTGCAGATGATGCCGGTGTCAGGCATCGCCCCCGCGTCCGAACCTGCCAATGGGCCGGTGAGGGCGAAACACGGAATGTCTTCGCCGCGCGCCAGGCGAGGCAGGTAGTGGTTGCGCTGTTCGTCAGTGCCGTAATGCACCAGCAACTCGGCTGGGCCCAACGAGTTGGGCACCATGACGGTCGAGGCCAGGTCGCCACTGCGGGTCGCCAGTTTCATCGCCACCTGCGAGTGGGCGTAGGCCGAGAAGCCTTTGCCACCGTACTCTTTCGGGATGATAAGGGCGAAGAATCCGTGTGCCTTGATGTGCGCCCAGGCTGCGGCGGGCAAGTCCATGGCCTGACCGATTTCCCAGTCGCTGACCATCGCGCACAGCTCCTCGGTGGGGCCATCGATGAACGCTTGTTCTTCTTCGGTCAGGCGGGATTTCGGGTAGCTGAGCAGCGTGTCCCAGTCCGGACGGCCGCTGAACAGCTCACCATCCCACCAGACCGTGCCCGCATCGATCGCGTCGCGCTCGGTTTCGGACATCGGCGGCAACACTTTCTGAAACCAGGCGAACATCGGCGCGCTGAAATGCTTGCGGCGCAGGTCCGGCAGAGCGAGCGGCAGCGCGACGGCCAGCCACAGCAGCCAGGGAATGATCATCCATCCATGGGCATGGCTGAAGGCGCCCATCGCCAGCAGGTAAACCGCGACGATAGCCAGCGCGGGGAAGGGAGCGACACGTCGATGCGCCAACAGCGCCACGCCGATCACCAGAACAACGATCCACAACAACAGCATAAACAGCCCTCCTTGATGATGGCGCTTCGAGCGCCATCGGCAACGCAGTCGGCCGCTCTGGCCCGCGCATCGATAGTGACCCCGTGCTGTCATGGGAGTTCGAGGGCTGGCCGATGCAGGCGAGGGTGTGGCTCGAACACCCGCATCGGGCAGCGGTGCAACCGTCGGACGCGGTGAAGCGACTGGCTCGTTCCCACAGGCGATGCGGCTGCTTTGAAATCAGCGTTCCCCTGCGTTGATGGTTTAGACTGTCGCCCGCCGGTATTGCCACTCATTGCTGTTTTCCAGCGCGGGAGAATAAAAAACATGCTGAAGATCTGGGGCCGCAAGAACTCATCCAACGTGCGCAAGGCGTTGTGGATCGCCGAGGAACTGGGGCTGCAATACGAGTCGATCAACGCAGGCGGTGCGTTCGGCGTCAACGATCAGCCTGAGTACCTGAGCAAGAATCCCAATGGCGTGGTGCCGATGATCGAGGATGGCGACTTTGTGCTGTGGGAGTCGAACGCCATCGTTCGTTACCTGGCCGCCCAGTACGGTGCGCAGACGGAGCTGTACCCAGCCGATCCCAAGGCGCGCGCGCAAGCGGACAAGTGGATGGATTGGACCACATCGACCTTTGCCGGCCCTTTCCGGACGGTGTTCTGGGGCGTGCTGCGCACACCGGCCGAGCAGCAGGACTGGGCGCAGATCAACGTCGCGAAGGTCACCATCGAAGGGATGTTGCGCATCGTCGACAAATGCCTGGCGACCCAGCCTTACCTGTCCGGCAGCGCGTTCGGCATGGGCGACATTCCGCTGGGCAGCTTTATTTATGCGTGGTTCGAGATGCCGATTGAACGCATCGAGCTGCCTCATCTCAAAGCCTGGTATGAGCGTTTGCAGCAGCGTGAGGCGTACCGCAAGGCGGTCATGACCGCGCTGACTTGAAGCTGACCGCGTTGCGTTGATAAGTACTATCAATATATCTCGCTGTACTTGCGGGGTGTCGGCAAGCAACATTGCCGACACCGCCTATGCAACCCCTCAGCGGGCGCGGCGGTTTTAACTTTTGTATTCGTGAGTTTTTCCTTATTTCCTTTCTATCGGTGTGTTTTCAGTCATGAGTTCAGCTCTGTCCATCCGGCAGCTAACCAAGACCTACGGCAACGGTTTCCAGGCCCTCAAGGGCATCGACCTGGACGTCGCCGAGGGTGATTTCTTCGCATTGCTCGGCCCCAATGGCGCCGGCAAATCCACAACCATCGGCATCATCTCGACGCTGGTCAACAAGACCGGCGGCACGGTCAACATCTTCGGTCATGACCTGGACCGCAATCCGGCGCAGCTCAAGCGCTCGATCGGCGTGGTGCCGCAGGAATTCAACTTCAACCAGTTCGAAAAGACTTTCGACATCGTCGTGACCCAGGCCGGTTATTACGGCATCCCGCCGAAGATCGCCAAAGAACGCGCCGAGCAGTACCTCACGCAGTTGGGCCTCTGGGACAAACGCAATGTGCCGTCGCGCTCGTTGTCAGGCGGCATGAAGCGTCGTCTGATGATCGCCCGTGCGCTGATTCACGAACCGCGCTTGCTGATCCTCGACGAACCCACCGCCGGCGTGGACATCGAGCTGCGTCGTTCGATGTGGACATTCCTCACCGAGCTGAACGAGAAGGGCATCACCATCATCCTCACCACGCATTATCTGGAAGAGGCTGAACAGTTGTGCCGCAACATCGGCATCATCGATCACGGCACGATCATCGAAAACACTGGCATGAAGACGCTGCTCAACAAGCTGCACGTCGAGACCTTCCTGCTGGACCTCAAGGACCCGATGCAAACCGCACCGCAGCTGGCGGGATACCCGTCGCGGCTGGTGGACAGCCATACGCTGGAAGTGCAGGTCGACAAAACCGTGGGGATTACCGCGCTGTTCGGTCAACTGGCCCTGCAAAACGTTCAGGTGTTGAGCCTGCGCAATAAAACCAACCGCCTCGAGGAGTTGTTCGTGGGCCTGGTAGAAAAGAACCTGTCGAAGGTGGCGGTATGAGTTCGGAGCTGCGCCCCAACCTGATTGCCATGAACACCATCGTCTATCGCGAAGTGCGTCGCTTCATGCGCATCTGGCCGCAAACGCTGCTGCCGCCCGCGATCACCATGGTCCTGTACTTTGTCATCTTCGGTAACCTGATCGGCCGGCAGATCGGTGACATGGGCGGCTTCACGTACATGCAGTACATCGTCCCGGGCCTGATCATGATGTCAGTGATCACCAACTCTTACGGCAACGTGGTCTCGAGCTTTTTCGGCGCGAAGTTCCAGCGTTCGGTAGAGGAGCTGATGGTGTCGCCGGTGTCGCCGCACACGATCCTGATCGGCTACACCATCGGCGGCGTGCTGCGCGGGCTGGCGGTGGGCGTGATCGTGACGATCCTGTCGATGTTCTTCACCGATCTGCAGGTTCATCACCTGGGCGTCACCGTGGTGGTCGTGGTGCTGACGGCAACGATCTTCTCGCTGCTGGGCTTCATCAACGCCGTCTTTGCGCGCAACTTCGACGATATCTCGATCATCCCGACGTTCGTGCTGACGCCGCTGACCTACCTGGGCGGTGTGTTTTACTCGATCAACCTGCTGCCGCCGTTCTGGCAGACCGTATCGCTCGCCAACCCGGTGCTGCACATGGTCAACGCCTTCCGCTTCGGCATCCTCGGGGTGTCCGACATCAAGATCAGCATTGCGCTGGCCTTCATGGTCGTGGCCACTATCGTCCTGTATCTGGGCTGCGCGCGGTTGTTGGTCAGCGGGCGCGGGATGCGTCAGTAACGTTTCGCCGCTGAGCACTGCCCAAGCGCGTGACTTGCCCCAAGATCAGCGAAGCCCGGCCATTAACCCGATGACGCCGGCTTGGCTGAAGTGACTCACTATCCGGTTTGCTGCTGCCAGGCAGCAGACCGCGGGAAATCGCTCCCGGAACATTCCGTAAGACAGCCCTCATCCCCCGCGTAGGACTGTTCTGAAACTGCAAAACCCGCCTCCTCGCACACCTTACCCCTTCCGTTGGCCTGCCCCTATCCTTGAGAACTTCACTCAGAAAGGAATCGGCGACATGGCGTTTGACGGATTTATCAAACTGGACGGCATTGCAGGCGAGTCACTGGATCAGCGGCATAAAGACTGGATCGAGATCGTTGCCTATAACTTCGGCGTTAACCAGAGCACCTCGGCGAGCGCCAGTTCGAACGGCGGCGCGGGCTCGGGGCGGGCCAGCCTGACGGACTTCAGCTTCACCAAGCGCCTGGACAAATCCAGCGCCCGGCTCTTCGAAGCCAGTTGCTCTGGCGAGCACATTAAAGAACTGACCCTGTGTTTGTATCGCGCCGGTGGCGAAAAGCTCAAATACTACGAAGTGCGCCTTGAGGAAGTCATCATCTCGGACTTTTCGCAAAACGGCGAAAGCGGCGAGCCGCTGGAAGAAGTGCAGATCAACTTCGGCCGGATCAACATTGTCTACACCCAACAGAAACGCAGCGACGGCGGCGCAGCAGGCAATGTCTCCGGCGGCTGGGACCGCATCGCCAACAAGCGCTTCAGTTGAGGCGCCGGACATGACCAAGCCGTACGTCTTCATCAACGAACAGATGCAATCCTACGCCACACTGAAAAACCGCGTCGGCGGTAATGCAAAGTTCGATACGCTCAATGCGCATCTCCTCAATATCGTGGTCATGCCCGGCCAGATTGTGGTGATGGGCGACCTT
>NZ_FNYJ01000007.1:0-168260 GCF_900108875.1 Pseudomonas sp. NFR16
ACCACCTGATCCCATCCCGAACTCAGAAGTGAAACGATGCATCGCCGATGGTAGTGTGGGGTTTCCCCATGTGAGAGTAGGTCATCGTCAAGATTGAATTCCAGAACCCCATCTGCGAAAGCAGATGGGGTTTTGTCGTTTCTGGGTCGAGAATACGTGGCAGTCCAACAAGCGATCATCCCGTTGAAACCGTAGCGTGCAAAGCCGATAAAAAAGGCCAGTCCCCGCACTCGGGGGCTGGCCTTATGCAGCGAGGAGACGTTTTAGAATTGATAGCTGACGGTCGCGCTAACGTTGCGCTCCTCGCCCACGTAACAGAAGTTCAGGCTTGCACAGGAAGCAATATAGGATTCGTCAGTAAGATTATTGGCGTTGAGCCGCACGTCGACGCCCTTAAGTCCTAACTTACCAAGGTCGTACCCCATCGATGCGTCCCAGAGCATATAGGAGGGCACCTTCATTGTGTTTTCCGCATCGACCCAGCTTGAGCCCACATACCTCAGCCCGCTGCCCAGTCGCAGTCCGTCAAGGACTCCGCTGCTGAATTTGTAGTCGCCCCAAATCGATGCCATATGCTTGGGGGCCTGTGTGGGCGAATTGCCTTTGTTGTCGGTGTCGCTGACAGTGCTAGGCATCGATTTCGAATAGTCGATGTCGGTTAAGGTGTAGCTGCCCAGTACCTTGAAATTGTCGGTCAGCTGCATGTGCGCTTCAAGCTCCAGACCTTGGGAGCGGACAGCGCCGATCGCGCGGTAGAAGTTTTCCTGAGGGAGCTTGGTTGCCAGGTTTTCCTGATCAATGCGAAACACCGAAGCGGTGAACAGATTGTCCGTACCGGGCGGCTGATACTTGATACCCGCTTCCCACTGCTTACCGTCCGTAGGAGCGAGAGGGTTGCCGGCGCTGTCGGAGTAAGAGTTCGGGTTGAAGGACTCCGAATAGCTCAGGTAGGGCGCGATGCCATTGTCGAACAGGTAAAGCACGCCGGCGCGGCCAGTGGTCTTGGTGCGCTTGTCGTTGATTTCTGTTCCTTGCGGGCGACCGGCTTCAGCGATCCGATTCTCGTCAGAGGTTTCGACCCAGTCATGGCGCAGCCCCAGGGAGAAGCGCCACTTATCCCATTCGATCAGATCCTGTGCATACGCTCCCGTCTGCTCAAGGCGACGCAGATAACTGGTCGGATCGAAATAAGTAATCTGCGAATCGCCATACGCCGGATTAAAGGCATTGATCGGCTCCAGTGAACCGCTTTGCCAGTCGACCACAGTCTTGCGGCGTTGATAATCCGCGCCGAACAGCGCTGTGTGTTTCGCCGAACCGGTGAAGAACTCGGCCTGCAGCATGTTATCGACGATGTATGAATGCAGGTGTTCATTAGCGCCTGAGTAGTATCGATTGAGTTCGTTGCTGGTCGGCGTGGTCCAGCCATAGCTGTAGACCTGATCCAGACTTACCTTCGAATCCAGGTAGCGGAAGTTTTGCCGCGCAGTGAAGACATCATTGAATCGGTGTTCAAACTGATAGCCGACTGACTGCTGGTCGCGGCTATACCCATCGACACCAGGTTCACCTTCGAAGAAGTGCTTGGAGATGCGCTGACCGTTGCGCTGATGCAGTAAACCGTCTGCCGGGTTGCCGCCGTGGTAGCCGCCCTCAGGGTCGTGCTGCAGATAGGCTTGCAGGGTCAACGACGTGTCTTCGGTGAAGTCGATGCTCAGCGTCGGAGCGAGCGCGTAGCGTTTTTCCTTTGCGTGATCGAACTGCGTGTCAGATTTATCCGTAAGCCCTACCAATCGGTAAGCCACACGCTTGTCCTCATCAAGTGGTCCACTGAAATCGAAACCGACGCCACTCTGATTGTTCGAGCCTACAGTTGCCTGAATCTGATGATAGGGCTCGTAGAGAGGCTTCTTGCTGGTCAGGGCCACCAGCCCGCCCGGCGAGCTGCGGCCGTAAAGGACGGAAGACGGGCCTTTCAGGATGTCGACGCGCTCGAGGAAATAGGGATCGACCTGCATCGTGCTATATGTGCCGCTGTCTCCCATGGACTTCAGGCCGTCGAGGTAGATGTTGTCCACCGAGCCGTCGTTGAAGCCGCGCATCGCCACGTAGTCGTAACGATGGGTTGCGCCATATGGATTGGTCAATACGCCGGGCGTGTAACGCATTGCCTGAGCCACCGTCTGCGAGCCCTGATCGTTCATCTGCTCGCGGGTAACGACAGAGACAGATTGAGAGGTCTCCAGAAGGGCGGTGCTGGTCTTAGTGGCGATCTGGCTGTGGGTCGCGTTGTAACCCTCCATGCTTCCCAATGCGTTGCCCAGCGCGAATCCGCGCACGTCAGTGCTGGGCAACGACATGGCTTCGCCGTCAGCTCGATGCAGCACATAACTGCTGCCGTCCTGGCTCACAGCCTGCAAGCCGCTGCTGCCGAGCAGAATAGTCAAAGCCTGATCGACCGAGTAACTGCCCTGCAGACCCGGAGAACGTGAGCCGGATGTTTGATCAGGGGTTGCCGAGAGCGTGATGCCAGCCTGGCGCGCGAATTGATTGAGCGCCTCGTTCAGCGGTCCGGCGGGGATCGAGTAGCTGCGCGCCGGACGCAAGACTGCCGCCGATTCCTCGGCCAGCGCATGAAGGGGCAGTACGCAGGTGGTCAACGTGGTCGAGAGCAACGCGGCGCGCATGGCGGTATGCAGCGCGGAGGGTTTGACGTTGGCGTGGCAAGCATTGTGGGTACGTAGGCGCTGCGGTGTACGTTGAAGCCGGGTCATTGCGCGATTCCGTTCAAGTCGGTGAAGAGGAGGGTGCTGATCTCTAAGCCGAACCGGGGAGCGAAACCCGCCAAAAAATTTTTATGCATTGCGCTGCAGCGTGACCCACCACGGAGTGCGGTATTGCAGACGGACAGGCAGCGTCTGTGGGAGGACCGCCAGCAGCTTGTCGGTGTCTTCGAGCCGGAACACGCCAGACAACCGCAGCCCGGCGATATCCTGATCGCAGGCCAGGTGTCCACGGCGATAGCGCGAGACCTCGGCCAGAAAGTCGCCCAGACGCATATCTCGGGTCACGATCAATCCATCGGCCCAGGCACCAGGTTCCATGTCCGGATGAGGCAGCGCATCGGCACGCTGCGCTGTCAGCGAGTAGCTTTCGCCGGCCTGAACCGTAATCGAAGATGCGCCGGGCGAGCGAAGCAGCACACGCCCCTCGATCACGCTTACGCGTGTGTGGTCCGATTCCTGCCGCACGACAAAGCGCCCTGACTGGCCTTCGAGCACGCCATGCTGACAGCTGACCAGAAGCGGACTGGGCGCAGGATGTTGTGCGCCGACTGCACAGGTGACGAGGATCTCGCCCTTGGTCAGCTGGATAAGCCGTCGCGTCGCGCTGAAGTCCTGATTCACGGCGCTATCGGTATTCAACTGCAGCCGGCTGCCGTCGGCCAGTTGGAAACTGCTGTGCCGGCCGATCTGTGTTGCGAAATCGGCTGTCCATTGCTGCCATGGCGTGACATCGCGCGCGACCCACGCGCTCGAGCCTGCGACCAGTAACCCGGTAAGCAGCTTCATTGCCTGCCGACGGCCCATGCGCTGCGCGCTGTTTTCCAGTGCCTCGAACGCGACGCCGCCCGAAGGCAGCGCCTGAAAACGGTGCTTGAGGTCGACGTTGAGCGACAGCACGCGCTGCCAGGCACATTCGTGGTCGGGATGCGCACGGCGCCATTGTTCACAGCGCTGAATCACCCGGGCACTCGCGGCTTGGTTGTTCAGCCGCAGCATCCATTCGATGGCCTGGCGAACAACAGCGGCAGACGGCTGGCGATTATCCCGAGCGGGAGAATGATTCATTGATCACGACTCACGATGCGTAACGCAGCAGATAACAGTGGTACAGCGCATCGGCGACGTAGCGCTCGACCGAGCGTATTGAAATACCCATCTGCGCGGCGATTTGTCGGTGCGTCAGCCCTTCACACTGAGCCAGCAGAAAGGCACGACGTACCTTGGGTTTGAGGCCGTCGAGCATTCTGGCGATGCTTTCCAGCAGTTCGAACACCAGCTCGCGCGATTCGAGTGACGGCGTTTCGTGCGCGGGAATGTTGGCCAGCGCTTCGAGATAAGCGCGCTCCAGTTCTTCCCGACGCCAGTGATCGATCACAAGGCCCCGCGCGACGGTGCGCAAAAATGCACGCGGTGTCTTCAGCTCAAGCAGCTCGCTGCGAGTGAGCAGACGCAGGAAGGTGTCCTGTGCCAGATCGGCCGCATCGGCGGCGTTACCGAGCTTGCTGCGCAGCCAGCCGTTGAGCCAGCCGTGGTGATCGCTGTACAGACTGCGCAGCGTTGCGTCGTGAGAAAGCATGAAGCTGCGCCGCCCCAGCGCCATTCAAATGATAATTAGTCGCATTGTGGGAAGCGCCGTCATATTTTGCAACTGTCTATCCAAAGGCAAGGCCCCGCCCGGCGCGAAGCCGGGCGGGGCAATCAACCAGCGGGTTGATCACTCAAAGATTTTTTTGACGTTGCCCATGGCGTCATCAGCAAAACCCTGCAAGAAGCTCTGGAACTCAGCAGCGCTTGCAGGGTTGCCCTCGGCAGGCTCGGCGATGATTGTCCAGGTCGCCTTGCAGCTGTGGTCTGCCACAGGAACGACCGTCATCGACGCCCACAGATGGCGGACACCCAGGTTGTTATGGATCGTCGTCCAGGTCATCGAAAACGCGCGATCGTCGCGCGAGTTCAGCTGCTCGACCACTTCCAGGCCACCCTCTTTGAATATCTTGTGACGTACAGATCCAACGCCTTCGCCGATCACGCTGATGCTGGCCAGCGCCGGGATGAATTTCTCAAAGCCGCCGAAATCGCCAACGACCTTCCACACATCAGCGGCGGGCGCTGCCACTTGCACGGATGAAATCACCGGCGTGCCGTTCGGGTTGTTGATGAGCGTGTCGGGCTTGAGGTCGCTGGGTGTATTGATTGCGTTCATTGTCGTTCTCCATTGCGTGAGTAGGTGTTGCGGTGTAAGGGTCAGATGAAGTCGATTTCTTTCAGGTAATCGCACCCCTTGCGCAGCAGCGCCGGGGTTTTCTGGGGATAGCGCTCGCCCATGCGCTGGACGCCCGCCTCAGCGTTCTGATAGGCGATCATCGAGATGTCTCCGATGTCCTCCTCAAAGCCGTCGAGGTAGAAACCCAGCACGCCAAATAGCGCGTTGTGGCTATCGACGCGGTTCAACTGCGTCTGCCAGTGCGCAACGCTGACCATTTCGAATTCACTGCCGGCTTCGCGAAATGCGCTGACGTAGCTGTTCCAGCTCAGAGGTTCTGGGTTATGCAGGTTGAAGACCGCGCGGGTCGGCTGATAACGGCTGCTGTGGAAACCGATGAACCGGGCAAGGAAATCCACCGGCATCAGGTCGAAGGTCATCGAGAACTCCGGCACCTGACCCAGTTGCATCGAGCCTTTGAGCATCAGCATCAAACGGTTCTTGTGTGGCTGACAGACGCCGGTGACGCTGTTGAAAGCGATGTTGCCGGGGCGGTAGATGTTCACCCATGCGCCTTGCTCGCGAGCGTGTTGCAGAATCCGCTCGGCCACCCATTTGGAAAGGTTGTAGCCATTTTTGATGTAGATCGGGGGCGTCTCGGCGGCCGGTGCCTCCAGCACATTGCCCGCGCTGTCGACGGCGCTGGAGGCTGAGAGGGTCGAGACGAAATTGAACACCTTTTTACTGCGGCCCTCGCACAGCCGAAGGCACTCGAAGATGGGCGCAACATTGTCTCTGGCCAGCGTCTCGTAGTCCTGCACGTGGTTCACGTTGGCAGCGTTGTGGACCAGCGCGCCGAATTCGCGATCCAGTCGTTCATACACTTCGTCACTAAGCCCCATCTGCGGGCGGGTGATGTCAGCGGCATAAACCCGCACCCGGGATAGATCCAGATGCTCCAGGCGGTTTTCGCGCAGCGATTGAACGAAGCGATCCTGCGCCGTCATTGCGCCGCTTTCGCGCACCAGACACGCCACTTCCGTCGCGCCCCACGCCAGCAACGCTTCGACGATGTGAACGCCCAGAAAACCGTTTGCCCCGGTGACGATGACTTTGTGAACATCTCCCAGCCTGTCGACCGGCAATACGGCAATCTGGACCGGTGAGTGGGCGTCTTTGATGGCCTGCGGACTGACTGTCCACGCTGACGAGCCATCGCTGTCGAGCAGCGACGCCAGATTCACCAGTGTCGGCGCTTCAATGAAGCGGTTGATCGGAATGCTGCGCCCGAATTGCTCACGAATACCGAGCAGCATTTGCGAGAGCAGGATCGAGTGGCCGCCGAGGTTGAAGAAGCTCTCGTCGGTTGAAATATCACCGGGCGGCAATTCCAGCAGATCTGCCCAGAGCGTCAACAACAGCCGCTCGTTCTCGTTTTCAGGCTGACGAAGCGGCGCTCGTTCGAGCATGTTGACCGGCAACTGCAAAAGCGCTTTACGATCGATCTTGCCGTTGTTGGCGAACGGCATCTTCGCCAGCTCCGTATAAGCCGCAGGGCGCATGTAGTCAGGCAATAAACGCTCGACATGGGCCTTGAGCAACGAGCGTGCAGCGTCGGGCTCGACACCGTGCGGCTGGGCAAGAAACGCCAGAATCCGTCGCTGCTCATCGACCACCACGGCCACCTGCCGATACAGCTGACTTTCGCGCAGGCAATGTTCGATTTCCTCCGGCTCGACCCGGAATCCGCGAATCTTCACCTGATTGTCCCGGCGCCCGGACAGCTCGATCCCCTCGGTCGTCCATTTGCCGATGTCGCCGGTGCGATAAGCGCGCAGGCTCTGCTCGCCACCCACGTCGATCTGCACGTAGCGCTCTTCGGTCAGCGCTGGATTGTGGATGTAGCCCAGGCACACGCCAGGCCCGACGATGTACAGCTCGCCCGAGCTGTGATCGGCAACCGGCTGCAGCTGCTCGTCCAGGATCAGCACCTGACTGTTGGCGATGGGCCGGCCCAGATTGCGGTTACTGCTGCCCGGCTGAAATTGTCCGGCAGTGATCAGCACCGTGGCCTCGGTGGGACCGTAAAGGTTGTGGAATTGGCACTGCGCGGCCAGGCGATCAATCACAAATGGCTCGCAGACATCGCCGCCGGTGCAGAGGTGTTCAAGCTTGAGCGGCCGGTCGGTCGGCAGAATGCTCAGCAGCGCGGGCGGCAGAAATGCATGGCTGAGGTGTTGATCCATCAACTCGACCAATTGCAGCGGATCGCGGCGCTGGTCTTCGCTGGCGACGACCAGTTCGGCGCCGCTGAGCAGGGTCGGGAAAATGTCGATCACCGACGAGTCGAAACTCAGCGTCGAGAACTGCAGCACGCGGCTATGCTCGGAAAGACCGACATAGTCCGCGTACCAGGCCGTGAAGTGGCTGAGGTTGCGCTGACTGAGCATGACCCCCTTCGGATGGCCCGTTGTGCCGGAGGTGTACAACGCCATGCAAGGCGTGTCGCTTTCCGGATGCCGTTGTATCAGCGACTGAGGCGTCGGGGTGGCATCGATGTCACTGATGTCCAGCCCCGGCAGGCATTGACCGGCCAGCGGATGTTGCCCGTCATGCAGCAGCAGGCAGGCCCGTGAGTTGTCCAGAATGTACTGCTGGCGCTGTAGCGGCTGGCTGGGGTCGAGCGGAAGGTAAACGGCGCCGCTTCCGAGAATGGCCAGAATCCCTGCAAACAGCGCGGTAGATTTCGGCAGGCAGATCCCGATCACCAGCGGTTCGCCAGCGGGCGACGTGATCAACGTCTGCATGCGCTTCTGGATCGCGACACTGTGCGCGCGCAGGCGGTCATAGCTGATGCGCTCACCGTCGACGGTCAGCGCGATTCGGGCGCCGAAACGGCTGAAGCTGTTGTCCAGCCGCGTGACCAGAGGCTGCTGCGCAACGCTGAGCAAATGCGGCTGCGCGGTCTGATTGAAGCGATGCTCGAATGCCAGCCGGTCAAGCCGTTGCAGGCCCTCCTGCCATTCACTGTGAGGTGGCTCGACGCGCCCCAGGCGGGTGAAGTGTTCAGGATCCCGAGAAAAGCGGCTGACCAGTAACGCCACGGTTTCAATCAACAATGCCGTGGCCGCGTCGGCCAGCATGCGACCGTTGCCTGACGATTGAGGCGCCACAGGCTCGCGGACGATCAATCGTTGTGCGGTTGCCGAACCTGCCCAGCACAGCAACTCAAGACACGGCAGGCCGGGTTGAAGATCGGGTGTCACGCCGACGCGCAGTCCCAGATGAACGTCCGATCTGATCGCTTTGATGACGGCGTCCGCAGCGTCGAGGGTGCCGTCTTCGATAACCATCGAAGCCTGACGCAACGCGGTCTGTTCCAATGGGTGGGTGTCGTTCAGCCGGTGAACGAGATGCCCGTGGGCATCCAGTTCTTCGCTCAATTCGGCCAAGGCGCGGCTGCGGCCAATGAGGACGATCTCGAGGCGTTTCATTGCACGCCTCCTGCCGGCAGATAGTCGGCCAGAGCGTGTTGCACGCAAGCGGATTCAAGCATCGAGCTGGTTCTGAAAAACCGCACGATGTTACCCACCAACGGGTGATGGCGATTGATCGGGAAACTCATCGCCTGGGTTTCGTCCTTCAGCGCCTGCTTGATCGTCTCCTCAATGGGCAAGCTGTCGATCAGCACGAAATCGAAGGACTTCTGAATGTCGTTGGTCAAATATTGAGCAATGAATACCGGCATGATCTGCGCGATGGACTGCTTGTCCTGCTCGGGCGCGGCGTGCCAGTAGATACGGACCAGCCGGGCCCAGAAGCCTGAGTGGCGACCCTCATCGAGCAAGTGATCGGCCATCAGGCCTTTGATCGATTGCTTTACCGTGTCGTCCTTGGCGAACGCGGCGACATCATTGGTCACCGTATTCTCGGCAATGGCAACGCAGATCAGCTCCACGGCGCTGCGCAAGTGATCCGGCGCCAGACCGAGCGCTGCGGGAATGGCTCGGCTGAGCTCGATTTCCAGCGGCAACTGAATCGGCTGGATGCCGGTCAGTGCGATGGTTTGCTGCATGAAGTCCATGGCAACCAGCGCGTGATAGTCCTCGTCCACCACCACCGTCATCGCGTCATAGCGGCAGGCGAAGGGAAAACGGATCGCGAAATTGTCCTTGGCGATGCTGCGCGCAGTTCTGTCGACAATTTCCGTCTCGAAAATCACTACGTCGTTGATGAACTTGTACAGGCTCTGAACCAGTGCGAAATCGCGCAGTTGAGGGCATTCACGGGTGAACGTCTCGCTGAGCACCAGCGGCTGACGGCTCAGCGGGTAGATGAGTTTTTCGTCATTTTCGACGATGCGGCGCGGGCGGGTGCGGATCGTTGCACGGCCTTCCCAGGCATCGACGAAGGACAGGTAGTCTTCGGCTTTCATGATGTCATCCTTGTGTGGAGAACGAAGGGAACTGACGCAGCGAGAGGGTCATGCGCTGACCTCCCGCGCCGGCTCGCGCATGCTCACGCGCAGCGCGTCCCACAAGGCCAGGCGGCTTTCCACTGCAGTGATGGCGGCGTCGTAGACCTCAAGCTCGCGCTGCGCGTCGCCGTCCACTAACCGGTCCAGCAGGGACTCGGCGGCAGGGCCGTGATCTTCGGAATCCACCTCGATATGGCGTTCCAGGTAATAGCGAAAGGTCGGTGCCTGATTGGCGGTAATGCCCCAGTCGTCGAGAATGCTTTGAAACATCTGTGGGATAACGCTCTCGCGCCCATGCAGAAAAGCAGCCGCCACTTTGTGGGCAGGCGCGTTGAGTGCGATGTCGAGCGTGTCCTTCACGAAGCGGGAGGCGGCCCGGTTAGCGCCGACGCTGTCCAGCGCCGTTTCGTAATGCACGCCCTCTTGTTGCAGCGCCACGAAACGCTCGACCCGTGCTGTGCTGGCGCCGACTTCCCGCATGGCGTCCAGATACAGCTCGAAATGACTGTAATGGCCATGATCCAGTCGGTCGTCGGACTCCTCGCCCAGCACGATCTCGTTGATCAGCCGTGCGGCTTTCGGATCCTTGGGTGGAAGCCAGGGCAACTGCGTGCAACTGAGCTCCTGCTGCAAGCGTTTGGTCAGCGACATGAAATCCCAGACGGCGAAAACGTGTGCCTCCATAAACCGTCTGAGAACATCCAATGAATCGATTTCGGAAAATATCGGGTGCGAGCTTAGTTCGGATTTCTTGCGCGATAGAAGTTGCTTTTGTTCGTTCATGTTGACGTCCTTGATAGTAGAAATATGCCTCGCGTCGGCCATTGTTTTGCCGTGTCATTCAGTGTTCGAGTCATGCGGTTAATACCGGGCATGATTGACTGAACATAAACTTTCGGCGAGCCGGGGCCGCGAACACTTACTTCGTGAATGGTTGGTACTGCAGCTTGGAAGCCCTTGTTCTACAGGCGTTGGCGCTCTTCGGTGTGCGGGGCCGGATAAAGGATCCGCAGGTTTGCAGGGCGACGAGAAAACGTTAATGCACTTTCAAATAAGTCTGCAAACACTTTTTCACACTATTTTTAATAGCCCTAATTTACGCATGAAGTGGGCTGATAAAACTTTAATAATAAGTTTTATTGGGTCGAGCGCCGCCCTTCCAACTTATTAGGGTCAGAATGGAAATAATGAACGAATACCTCGTTCAGAGCTGCGCTTTTACTGAACAATCGAATTAGGGATTTTTTCTGGTCTGGGCAACGTGAAGGGCATCCTCCATCGTCCCGCCCAATGCATTGCTCCTTTTCGCAGCTCCATGACGAACGCGTTTGCGGAAACCGACTGCAGACCGGTCCACTGCTCGAGTTTGCCTGAAAGACGAGAGCGCGCCGCATGGCGGCGCGCAGAAATCACTGAGTGGGAAATTCAGGATGTGGAGAAGCGAGCTTCATGAACATGAGGCTTGCCGGGGGAGGAGGGTGTACCGCTGCAGTCGCAGGCCGGCCCGGAATTGTCAGTTGCTGAGCAATCCCAAGTGGGTATTGATGATGTGAAGGAGCCGATTACGTTGGGATTTGAAGAAGTCATTGGTGCCGGGCAGTTCGATCAGCTCGAACTCGCGACGGGTGAAGCTGCGCCAGTTCATCATGCTGGCGGCGGTGTCGATCTTGTCGTCGCTGCCATAAAGGGCCGTCAGTGGAATGTCCAGGTCCTCGTCAGGGCAACGGGACCAAAGTTCGGCGAGTTTCAGATCGTTGCGCACCATTGGCTCGAACAATGCCATCAGCCGTTTGTCCTGAAGGGTCGTCTGCGGCAGCAGCCCGAGTTTGATCAGTGCCTGGATGAAATCATCCTTGGGCAGCGTATGCAGATAGGGCGACGGCTGCTGGCTGTCCGGGCTGCGGCATCCGGCGATAAAGAGGTGGCGCGTCATGTTCGGGTATTGCGCCTGCGCCAGCCTCGCCATTTCATAGGCGACCCTTGCGCCAAAGCTTTGCCCATAAAACGCATGCGGCTCATTCAAATAGGGCTTCAGAGCCAGGAAAGTGTCCTCAATCAATGGCGCCCATTGATCGTAGGGCGTTTCCTTGCGACGGCTGCCGTGTCCAGGCAGGCGCAGTGTCACCAGTTCGATGTGATCGGCGAGGCTGTTCGACCAGTCCCGAAACTGCTCTGGATCGCCGCCGGCGCGGGGAAAGCAGATCAGGCGCGTCCTGACAGGTTGTCCTGAATTGACCACCATCAACCATTTGTTCTTTACGGCGTACACAAGGCTTCCCCAACCTGCCGGGCAGGTTTTTTGAGTGGGGCCGGGTCCTTCGGCGAGAGCGCCGACCAGCAGCGCTCGGTATCCCCGTGCCTCATGCGATCAGGCGGGCTGACCGCAAGCAGGGGAGCGACAGAGGGAGGGTAAGCAGTTGCCGCTCACTCCCGTCGAACCCTCACTGAGCGACGGCGCGCTTCCTTGACGCCGTGGCGGGTCTTGAGACTTCCGCTGGACGGTCTTTGAGATAGGTGTTGATCGCTTCCACACCGCGATTGAGGTGATGAGTCAGGGCGTCGACGGTTGCATCCACATCGCCTGATTCAGCCAGCTGAAGCAGATCCAGGTGGTCATGCTGAGACAACTTGCCCAGATTCATGTACTTGAGATTGAAGCGCAGAAAACGCTCCTCCTCGTTCAAGCCGTCTTCGACGAGCTTGAGTAACCTTTTATTCGTAGCGCGCGAGTACAGCGTCATGTGAAACAGGCGATTGAGCGTGCCCATTTTCGTGTAGTCGTTTTCAGTTTCGAGTTGTTCGATGTACTCGCGTGCCTTGCCGATCTCCTCTGCGGTGAGCAACGGAATCGATTGGCGCAACGCCTCTGACTCCAGCAGGATGCGCAGAGCGTAGGCGTCGGTCGCGTCTTCGTTGATCAGCGGTGCGACCACGGCACCTTTGTGGGTTTCTACCCGCAGCAGCGATTGCGCTTCGAGCTGTCGCAATGCTTCGCGCACGGGCATGCGGCTGACCCCGAACAGCGTCGCCAGTTCTTGCTGACGCAGCGCGATTCCGGCTGGAAGACGGCCATCGAGAATTGCGCTGCGCAGCTTCTCCTCAATGACAGCTCGTGCCAGATGGGCAGGCGGCTGTTCATCGCCCAGCGTTTCCCGCAGAAATTGTTCTTTCTCAGTCCTGCGCATCGACTAATTCTTCTTCCATTGATCAGGCTTTGGATCCAATAGAACACTAGATTCCTCAGCGAGCGTTGTCAAACCTTGAAACAGGTTTACTGGCCCGTCGGGCGCGGCATTCTACAAGGCTTTCTGGCGGTCATGTGCGTGCGTTGTTTCTTGCGGAAAAACCATCGCGCGACGGAAAACAGGCGCCAATGCATTGGTTATCAGCGTTTGCACGCACGGCCGGTCAAAGTCATTGAATCGCAAGCCAATGATCGCCAGATGCCAGTATTCTCGCTTGATTGGAGGGCTTTCAGCGAGTACCTCTGGTCGATACTTGACCAGCTGGAAGAATGAGTGGAAGCAATAGTAGTGGCAGGCGTCCCGACAAGACCGGCGGCAGGTTGGAACAATTGCCGCCGGTGAGACGCAGGCTGTCGGGCGCGGCCGGGTTACACGTATCGGCCGGTGACGAAGTGCTGCACGTCATTGAAGCCAGGCGTCGAGGCGTGGCCCGGTGTCACCAGTGAATCGATGAACGCCTCGTCCTCAGCCGTGATGTTCACCGACAGGGCCTTGGTGTAGCTGTCCCATTGCTCTTCGGTGCGTGGCCCGACGATAGCCGACGTCACTGCCTGATTGTTCAGGACCCAGGCGATGGCGAATTCGACCAGCCCGACGCCTTTGTCTTTGGTATAAGCCTGCAGTTTCTGCGCGATATGCAGCGACTCCTGGCGCCATTCGGTTTCCAGAATACGCTTGTCCTGACGCCCGGCGCGGGTGCTGCTGTCGGGCGTTACGTCGGGCGCATATTTGCCGCTGAGCACGCCTCTCGCCAACGGGCTGTAAGGCACTACGCCCAGTCCGTAGAACTTGGCGGCAGTGATTTGCTCAAGCTCGGCCTGGCGGTTGACGATGTTATACAGCGGCTGGCTGATCACCGGCTTGTCGACACCCAGACGCTGGGCGACGTTGACCACTTCAGCAATGCGCCAGCCACGGAAGTTGGACACGCCCCAATAGCGAATCTTGCCTTCGCGGATCAAGTCGCCGATCGCCGAAACGGTCACCTCCAGCGGCGTGCTGTGGTCTTCCTTGTGCAGGTAATGAATGTCGATGTAATCGGTATCGAGCCGGCGCAGGCTGGACTCGATCTCGTTGAAGATGTGCTTGCGGTTGAGCCCGCTGGAGTTGGGAGCGGTGTTACCTGAGCTGCTGCCGACCTTGGTGGCCAGGACCCATTCACTGCGACGTTTGGCGATGGCTTCGCCGACGATTTCTTCCGAGCGTCCGGCGTTATAGACGTTGGCCGTGTCGATGAAGTTGACGCCCTGATCCCATGCCTTGTCGATGATGCGCAGGGATTCTTCGGTGCTCGTCTGCACGCCGAACATCATGGAGCCCAGCGTCAGCGTCGATACCTTGAGGCCGGATTGGCCAAGAATGCGGTGATTCATTGCTCGATATCCTTTTCGTCAGGAAGTGGAAATCAGGACAGTCTGGGTCAGGCTCGCAAGAGGTCTTGTTAAGGCCATTCAGACCGACAGCTCTAGGCCGGACATACTCGCCTGTTTGTGGCGGATTTGAAAAGTGACAATTTTGCTCCGATGCCGATCGTGCAGGGGGTTGCTTGTCCCCGTTGCCGCCGATCCGGAGCACGCCATGCCCCTACAAGTGAGTCGCTGGCCTTGCGTTGCGCCCCGCCAGAAAACACAGCGTTCCGCCGACCGCCGTGAGGCACGCGAGCACATAAAACATCGTCGGCGCGGGCGCATTGATCAATAAATAACCACAAATGACCGGGCTCATGGCGCCACCGAAGGCGGCCAGATTTTGCGCGCCGAGGTAGCTGCCGCGCAGATGCTCAGGCGCGATTGTGTCGACAAAAAGATACTCGGCCGGGTAGATGATCATTTCCCCCAGCGTGAACACGAACATCGCCGCGCACCAGGCCAGCGTGGTGTGGGCGAAGCTGAAGCCGATCAAGCCGATGGCGAACAGCGCGGTGCCCAAGCAGATCCAGTAGGGCAACTGTTCGCGCTTGAGGAAGCGACCGATCTGATACTGCATCAGGATGACGGTCACTGCGTTGCAGGCCAGCACCGCCGAGAGGATCTTGAGCGCCTGCTCCGGGGTATGAGTGACCAGCAGGAACTGCGACAGATAGAGCGTGTAACGCCCATGCACAATGGTGCTGAGCAAGCTGCCGCCGGTGAACAGAATCAGCGTGCGATCGTTTTTCAACGTGATGAGCGTGTCGACGAAGCTGCGCGGCGGGTTCTCTCGATTCTCCGTGGTGGGCGGAATGCCGATCATGAGAAAGACGCTGAGGAATGCAATGGCGCTGGCGATCAGGAAGGGTGCCAGCGGCAATTGCCCGGCGATCACGACGCCGAGCATCGGGCCTGTCGCATAGCCGATATTGGTGAGCGTGTATCGCAGCGAAAACACCTTGGCCCGTTGGCCGATGGGCAAATTCTCGCTGATGATCGCTTTGGAGCCGATCAGAAACAGTGCTGAAGCGGTTTCAGTAATGACCAGCGTCAATGTGGTGAGGTAGACATCGTGGGCGAAGGTCAGCAGCGTGAACCCGACCGAGCTTGAGAGCATCGCGAGGATCAGCAGTTTGCGCTTTTCGAGCCGATCAATGATGTAGCCGCCATACAGCCCGAGCAGCGTCGCGAGGAACACCGCCACGCCCATCAGCAACCCGACGTCTTGCTGATTCAAGCCGAGCCGGGTACTGAGGAACAGCGTCAGCAGAGGGCTGGTCATCGCCCGGCTCATGACAATGGTCAGCGAGCAGACCATCAGCCGGCGAATGACAAGGGAGTAGGTGGCCACTGTCGTTCTTATGTCCTTATCCAAACCTTGGCACCACAGGTAGCGCGCGCCTCAGTGGGTGACCGATTGCCGGCGGCCTGGAGGCCGGCGCGGCCTTGAAGGCGTGAGCTTGCTCGCGATCGCAATGGGTCAGATACGCAGGGGTTAACTGACACCACACCATCGCGAGCAAGCGTGCTTCTACCGGGATCGTCGTGCGAAATCGTCCGTGTGGGCTCGCGCCGTTGCTTACTTGCCCTGATTCATCTCGATCTTGCTCACGGCGCCGTGCTCAAGGTCCCACTTCTTCAGGATCTTGCCGTAGGTGCCGTCGTCAACCATCGACTGCATCGCTTCGGCGATGGCTTTGGCCAGTTCCGGATTGGACTTGCTGACGCCAAGCCCGGTGAACTGTTTGGATATCGCCACGCCGAGCGGCTTGTACGTATCCTTCTCTTGAGACATGAGGTACGGGAGAGTTTCGCTGCCTTGCATGGCCGCGTCCAGACGACCCTGACGCAGCTGTGCGCGGGCGTCGGCCGAACCTTCCGAACCGCTGACGACGATGGCTGGCTTGCCCTTCGCTTCGCAGTTCTCCTTGCTCCACGCGGCGATCTCCGCAGGCCATGTGGTGCGACGACTGGTCCCGACTTTCTTGCCACACAGGTCTTCAGGCTGGTTCAGCTCGGTATTTTTGGTCAGCGTGTAAAGCTGCGGGCCGCTGGTGAAATAGTCGATGAAGGTCACCGACTTCTGACGCTCGGCGGTATCGGTCATGCCCGACAGAATGATGTCGAAACGTTTGGTGACCAGACCGCTGACCATCTGCTCGAATGCGGTTTCCTGCCACGTGACTTTCACGCCCAGGCGCTCGGCGAGGGCGTTGCCCAGATCGACGTCCAGACCGGTCAGCGTGTTGGTGCTGGTGTCCTTGAAATCCATCGGCGGGTAGTTCGGCACGATAGCCGCGGTAATTTCGCCTTTGTCTTTGATGCTGGCCGGCACTTGCGCGAATGCGGAGGTGGAGGCCATCAGGCCGAGGAGCAGGGAGGGGATGATGATCTTTTTCATGGTCGTTCTCGTTTGTTCTGGTTTAGGTGCGAACGGCAGAAATAAAGCTTTGGGTTCTTGGGTTTTGTGGACTTATTAGAATGTCTTCGGGGCTTCCGGCCTCCACAATCTGGCCGCCGTCCATGAACACGATGCGGTTGGACACTTCGCGGGCGAAGCCCAGCTCATGGGTCACGACGATCATCGTCATGCCACTCTGCGCAAGGTCACGCATGACCGACAGCACCTCGCCCACCAACTCTGGATCGAGGGCGGAAGTGGGTTCGTCGAACAGCATCAGTTTGGGACGCATCGCCAGCGCCCGGGCAATCGCGACGCGTTGCTGCTGGCCGCCGGACAGTTCGACGGGATACGAGTGACGCTTGTCCGCCAGGCCGACGCGAGCCAGTAACTCGACCGCCTCGTCGTGAGCTTCCTTGGGCGATCGTTTGAGCACTTGAATCGGCCCTTCGACGACGTTCTGTAATGCCGTCATGTGCGGAAACAGGTTGAAGCGCTGAAACACCATGCCGGTGCTCAGACGCTGGCGCGCGATCTGTGCGTCGGTCAGTTCATGCAGCTTGTTGCCGACAATGCGGTAGCCGACCAGCTCGCCGTCAACCCACAGGCCGCCCTTGTCGATCTTCTCCAGCTGATTGACGCAGCGCAGCAACGTGCTCTTGCCCGATCCCGAGGGGCCGATGATGCAGAGCACTTCGCCTTGCTCGACTTCGATGCTGACGTCTTTGAGGGCGTGGAACTGGTCGTAGTATTTGTTCAGGCCGACAGCTTTGACGATGCTTCTCATGTGACCTCTGTTCATGGGGCAGCTCCTGGGCCTGACTTACGAACGCTTGCCGGCGCCGCGCGCAAAACGCAGCTCCAGACGGCTTTGGCCGAACGACAGCACCGTGACCACGGCCAGGTACCAGATTCCTGCGACGATCAGCAGCTCCATGACCCGGGCGTTGGCGTAGTAGATGTTCTGCGCGTTGTGCAGCAATTCGGAATACTGGATCACGCTTGCCAGACTGGTCATCTTGACCATGCTGATGAATTCGTTGCCCACCGGCGGAATGATCACCCGCATGGCCTGGGGCAGAATCACCCGGCGCAGTGCTTGCAGACGTGGCATGCCGATCGACTTGGCTGCCTCGTACTGACCGGTGTCCACCGACAACAGACCCGCTCGCACGACTTCGGCGGTGTAGGCTCCCTGGTTGATGCTCAGCCCCAGCAGGGCTGCGACGAAGGGCGTCATCAGGCTCACGGTGTCGAGCTGAAACACGCCAGGAATGCCAATCACTGGGAAGATCAGCGCCAGGTTGAACCACAGCAACAGTTGCAGGATCAGCGGCGTGCCGCGAAACAGCCAGGTGTAGGTGATCGCCACGTAGCGCAGGATAGGATTGGCCGACATGCGCATGATCGCAGTGATCACGCCGATCACCACGCCGAGGATCATCGCCAGAATGGACATGATGATGGTGTTGAGCAGCCCCCACAGAATCGCCTGTGAGGTGAGGAACTGGCCGATGTAGGCCCACTCGATCTGCCCGTTGGCGAAGGCGCGGGCCAGTCCGGCCAAGGCAACGACGATCAGCGTGGCAAAGAAAATCCGTCCGTAATAGCGACGCGGGACGTGCTCGTATTGAGTGATGTCGAACTCGTTTTCAGTCTTCTTGCGTTCGGCTTGCAAACGTTCCGCCTGGTTCTGGTTCATGGTGAGTCTCCGAAGCTGTGTGCAGGCCGCGCATGATCATCCGCAGCAAAGGCGAGGTCCGGGCATCAAGGGGCGGCGTGAACACGCACCTGAGGCGGGGCATTCGCTGAGGATCCAGGGCAGTTGAGCGTTGCGAGTCTTGATCGAAGTGTCAGGTTTATTATCGTTAGAGTAATGCCCGGTTCACTGAGCAGGGCGTCGAGCGGATGGTTGCCAATCGCCATTTTCTGTGTTCTTTATTATCTATCGGGCATGTTTTTGTTGTGGGGCAAAGCCTGTTGAATATAACGGGCGAGGTAAATAAGCATTATGGAAACTCCACTTTCCACTTCTGGAAACTTGCCATCCAGACCGGGAAACCGTCCTGCGCTCACTCTGAGCGGGATGGACTTCAAGCTGCTTCGGGTGTTCCAGGCGGTGGTTGAAGCGGGAGGATTCAGCGCTGCGCAGAACGAGCTGAACGTGGGCCTGGCAGCGATCAGCAAGCAGATTTCCGACCTTGAGATTCGCATTGGCATGCGCCTCTGCACGCGTGGCCGGGAGGGGTTTCATCTCACCGAGGAAGGCAAGCTCGTCTATCAGGCGGCTATCGAATTGTTTGCCTCTGTGGACAGTTTCAGAGACCGGATAAGTTCGGCGCAGAACGAGTTGATTGGTGATCTGAGTATTGGCGTTATCGACAATACGCTGTCCGATAAAAGTTCATCGTTAATTAAAGCGCTCAGAGTAATGCACGACGAAGCGCCAAAAGTAAGATTGCGTCTGCAAGCGTCGCAACTCGATGAAATCGAGCGGGGCATGGTCGAGGGTCGGTTGAGTCTTGGCATCGTGCCGGTTTATCAGCGCCGCGAAGAATTCGATTATTTCGAGCTCTATCAAGAAACATCCCACGCCTATTGCGCACCGGGCCACCCGCTGTTCGAGGCCGACGACAGCGCGCTGGATATCGACAGCCTGCGCCATTGTCAGGTGGTCAATCATCGCTACGCGATCCACCGCGACAAGGCCAGTTTCGTCAATCACGACAGTCAGTCCGCGTCGGCCTCGCAGGTGGAGGCCGTCGCAATGTTGGTTTTGACGGGTCGATTCATCGGCTTCCTGCCTGAGCACTACGCGCGGCCACTGGTGTGCGATGGGCAGTTGCGCGCGTTGCGCCCTGATCTCATTCACCTGAGCACGCCTTTCAACCTCATCCTGCGCCACAACGCTCCGCGCAGCCCGCTGGTAAAAGCCTTCGCACAGGCGCTTGGCGTGGATCTGAAGCGGCTGGTTTGAAGCTGACCGACGAGCGCGCGCAAACCCTGAGCGCTGATCTGCGGTTGCGCTGGGTTCACGACACCGGCCCAGCTAACCGGAGCGCGCCGGGAGTCCAACTCAGCGGGCTGCGGGACTTGCGCTCAGGGCTTAGAAATCAACGGTCGCCGACACCTTCAACGTCCGCGGCTCGCCTTGGGTCAGATAGTTATTGGCGGTCGATGCGGAGGCCCAATACGCTTTGTTCGCGACGTTCTCGACGTTGGCGCGCAGCGTGATGTATTTGTCGTCCGCCTTGAAGCCATAACGCGCGCCAAGATCCACCCGCGTCCAGGATGGGATGCTCAAGGTGTTGTCGGCATTGACGTACTCGCCGCCGGTGCGCAGCATCCGCCCGCTCAACGCCGCGCCTTCGATGCCCGGCACATCCCAGTCGGCGCCCAGGTTGTACTGGAAGCGCGGTACGCCGGCCGCACGATTGCCGTCGGTGACACCGCCGCTGGTTTTGTCGAGTTCGGTGTGCATGAAGGTTGCGCCGGCCAGCAGACGCAGGCCGTCGACGGGCTCGCCGAAGACGTTCATCTCGACGCCTTTGTTGACCTGTTCGCCGTCGACGCTGAATACATTACTGCGGCTGGTCGAGCTATTGGGCTGCTCGATGCGGTACACGCCCAGCGTTGCACCGTAAGTGTCCCCATCAAACTTCACGCCCGCTTCAACCTGTTTGCTGCGCTTTGGCGGAAACACCTCGTTGGGATTCGCGGCGCTGGCGGGCGACGTTGGCCCCTGGGCCAAGCCCTCAATGCGGTTGGCGTAGAACGACACATTTTCCCAAGGCTTGACCACCAATCCATACACCGGGGTGGTGATGGACTTGTCGAAGGGCGGATTACGCGCTCCCGACGACGTACTCCATGAGTCGATTTCCATCGTCTGCCGACGCACACCAACGGTCAGCAGCACCCGATCATCGATGAACCCCAGCGTATCGGACACTGCAGCGCTCTTGATGCGGTTTTTGCCGACGATCCGCGGATCATGAATGTCGCTGCCAAAGTAGGTGTTGGTCGGCCGCGGAAGCTGCACGGGATCATAAATATTATTCGGCGGACGATTGGCCTGCAGAATCGCCTCGAACGAGGACCGCTGCTCACCCCAGATGCCTGACAGACCAACGTTCATCTGGTGCGTAACCGGACCTGTATTGAAGTGACCGTTCAACCCGGCAATGGCACTCTTGTTGTCCTCGTCGTGAGGAGCGTAAAGGAAGCCGGTCTTGGCCGTGCCGGACTTGTCGCTGACATACAGGGACGAGTATTCGCCGTTCTCACGAGTATGTTTCGCTCCAGCGCCTGCGTAGGCCGTCCAATAGTCGTTCAGGTCGTATTCACCGTTGACCATGCCGTAGGTGTCTTCCAGCTGCGACCACGTCCAGTCTTGAGCGTAATTGTCTTTGGCAGATGGCGCATGCGGTACGGCCGTACCGTTGGGATAAACCACCGAACGGCCCTGATTGATGCGCTCTTTCTGATAGCCGAAATCGGTGGACAGACGCAGCCGCTCGCCTCGGTAGTCCAGTGCCACAGCGACCAACTGCGAACGTTTGGTTTCGTCATCAATCGCTGTCTCGCCGCCATGCTGGGCGAGGTTTATGCGGGCGCCGAAGCGGTTGTCTTCACCGAACCGCGTGCCCAGGTCCAGGTGGCCACCCACCTGACTGTCGCCGGTGTAGTCCAGCGTCACGCTGCGGGTCGGCTTGTCTTCGGCACGCTTGGGCACGATGTTGACGCTGCCTCCGATGCCGCTGCCTTGCGGGGCAACGCCGTTTACGAAGGCGTTCGGACCCTTGAACAGCTCGACGCGCTCGACCGCCTCAGTGGTGATGATCTGGCGCGGAAGCAGGCCGTACATGCCGTTGAACGCAATGTCGTCCGTCTGCAGCGGCAAGCCGCGAATCGTGAAGACCTGAGAGAAGTTGCCGAAGCCTGCCGACTGACGCACCGAGGCGTCGTTGAGCAGCACGTCGCCCAGCGTTCTTGCCTGCTGATCAGCGATGGTTTTGGAGGTGTAGCTCACCACGCTGAACGGCACATCCTTGATGTCCTGATTGCCCAGTACGCCGAGCCGAGCCGAGCGAGCGACCTGGCCGCCCGCGTAAGTATCCGCCTGAGCACCCAATTCACCGTCGACAGTCGTCGCGCCCAGTTGCACAGCGTCGCCGACATTGACGTCCGGAGCGACCGTGAAGCCATTGGCGCCGGTGCTGATGAGTGAGAATCCGCTGCCGTTGAGCAGCTGTGCAAAGCCTGACTGCACCGTGTATTCGCCCTGCAAGCCAGCGCTGTTGTGGTCATTGAGCAGCTTGGCATCGAACGACAGCGGTACGCCGGACATCGCCGCGAATTGCGCAAGCACATTGCCCAGCGGACCGGGCGCGATGGAATAACTGCGCATCACGCTGGCTTGTGCAGCCTCTGCCGCCATCACGCTATGGGTCGGCAGCAACGCCGTCAGGGCCACGGCCAGACTCAATGCCTTAATCTTAAAGCGAGTAGGACTCATTCTTGGAGAGTGGAGGTGCGGCCTGAAAGTCATTCGGCAATCCTGTCGACGCAAAGAAAGTGAGGGGTCTCCTGCACACCGAACGACAGGGAAAAAGGTATCAGCGAAAGTCGTATTTTTTTGTATGCAGCCAATTCGGGGGCTCGTCAGTCGTGACGACCGGTTCAGCTGCGCGGCTCAACCGCTACCCAATACCGTGTCAGGCTGCTGACGTTGATCGGCATCGTTTGCTGCAACAGGCGCAGGCTGGCGTCGGTATCGCGCAGCGAAAATGCACCGGACACCCTCAGATCCGCCACCGAATCGTGACAGCGCAGGACACCCGGGCGATAGCGACCCAGCTCCGTCAGCAAATCCGCCAGGCGCATGTTTGTGGCGACCATCATGCCGTTCTCCCACGTCATGCTCGCCCTATCCAGCGGTTGCACGGGATAGGCGCTAACAGAACCGAACGCGCTTTGCTCGCCCGCCTTGACGATCACCGCCTGACCGCCACCGACCGGCTGCATTTCCACCGCGCCTTCCACCACCGCCAGGCGGCTCATCTGATCCTCGACGCGCACGCTGAAACGCGTGCCCAGCGCCCGGGCCGCACCGTGCCGCGTCTGAACAATGAAAGGGCGATAGGTCGGCGACGGATCCTTTGCTGTGGTAATCAGCACTTCGCCGGTGAGCAATTTGATGCGTCGCTCATTGGCGTTGAAGGCGATGTTAAGAGAGCTGCCAGTGTTGATCAGCATCTGCGTGCCATCCGGCAGCGTCAGGTTTTTCTGCTCGCCGATGGCGGTGTGCTGGTCGGCCATCCATTCCTGCCACGGCAGCTCGCGCTGCGCCAGCCAGATCGCCGGGCCTGCCAGCAGAAACAGGCCGATGCGGTTGAGCGCCTGGCGTCGACCGATGCTTTTATTGCGGCCAATGCGTTTGATCGTATCGCTGGCAATCGAGCCGGGCACAGCGCGGAAGTCGCCGATGATGGCTTCTGCCCGCTGCCAGGCCTGAGCATGTTGAGCGCTGCGTCCGCGCCAAAGCGCTATGGCGCGGTGGTCTTCCTCAGTCGCGGCACCGGATTGCAGCTGCACCAGCCAGTCGGCGGCTTCTCCCAGGATCTGCGGATCGATCGGATGATTCATCACGTCACGCTCAGGCAGGCGAGGAATGCGTCGCGCATATAGCGCTTGACCGTGATCAGGGACACGTTGAGTTCGCTGGCGATCTGCGCATAGGTCATGCCGTCGATCTGCGACATCAAGAACGCCTGACGCGTCTTTTCCGGCATTTCACGCAGCATGGCGTCGATGCGATACAGCGCTTCGAGAATCAGCCAGCGGGTTTCCGGCGACGGCACGTCAGGCTCGGGCAGGTGGGCAATGGTTTCCAGGTACGCGCGCTCGACATCCTGTCGGCGCCAGCGATCGATCACCAGGCCCTTGGCGATGTGCGTCAGCAGTGCGCGGGGCTCTGCGCCGAGGTTGGCGAGGCTTTGTCGGGTGAGCAGGCGAATGAACGTGTCATGGGCCAGATCGGCTGCATCGCAGCGATTGCCCAGCTTGCGATCCAGCCAGCGCTGTAGCCAGCCATGGTGTTCGCAATACAGGTTCTGGACATGCAAATTGAGCGATCGATCGATTGACGACATAGGGACCACTGGAACATACCGGGCATCCTTGCCGGATGTAATTAAGAATTGATCGCATTCTATAGTCGGCACGAGAGCGCTGGCAATTTCATTCTGCGCAGGCGATATCGTCCGCAAGACGGCTGTTCAGGCAATTCAATGTCCGAACAGCCGTGCCGCGAGCGCATTCACAACCTATGTGCTGCTGGCGTCTTCACACAGCTGGCAAAATCAATCGTGGTAACCCGGCAGGCCCCAGTCCTCCAGCGGGAATTGCGCCAGTGAAGCCAATATCAGGTCGGCATGGGCGTACTGCTCGACGGGCATATGCGAATCCGGAACGGCCACCGCATACATGCCTGCGGTCTTCGCGGCTGTCACGCCGAAAGGCGAGTCCTCGAACACCAGGCAGTCCTTCGGGTCCACGCCCAGGAAGCGAGCAGCGACGAGAAAGATATCCGGCGCAGGTTTGGCAGCTGTCACGTCCTGATGATCAGCCGTCACGACATGCCGAAACAGCTCGAACCACGGACGATGATTGCTCGTCTTCACATTGAAGTAATGAAGCGAGGAGCTGGTGCCCACAGCAATCGGAATATTGTGCTCGGCCAAGTGCCGCACCAGAGCCTCGGCGCCAGGCATCGGTTGCGCGTGGGGAAAGCGCTCGTCGAGCATCGGCTGGCGCACGGTCAGGAATTCCTCAGCGGACATCGGCAATTCCAGAGCGCTGATCACGTAGTCGGCAAAATCCTGCGAGCCACGACCGATGGAATGCTGCTTCACCGCCCAGTCGAAGGTTTTCCCGTGCCAGTTGGCGATGGTGTTGGTCACCTCGGTGTAGATGCCTTCGGTATCCAGCAACAGGCCATCCATGTCGAAGATCACCGCTTTGATCGGCCCCTTGGGCTTTTGCGCATCGCTCATCTCATCGATCCCGTTTGCAAATTGACGTTCAGCCTAACGTTTCGAGGAACGCTGTGGCTAGGGGCGACTGCCGTTCATCGCGGCTGCAAAACGTCCTCATCAAGTGCTAATCTCGCGGGCTCTCGGCAGCCCGAAATGCTGCCCGGCGCGCGCACCGATGCGCTGAAACCCTGCGGGGTCACGGAAGACACGACCCCTCTTCAAGAACGGACATCTTCGAGTCGACACATGAAAAAATCAGTCAACATTGCCGTAGGCGTCATCGTGGTTGCAGGCGCTCTGGTCACCGCTGGTGCCTGGTATACGGGAGTTCGTCTTGAAGGCGTGCTGGGTGATGTCGTTCAGCAAGGTAATCAGCAGATGCAGGCCGCGCTCGTTGGCCAGGAAGCCAACGCGAGCATCGAATTGCTGTCACTGGATCGCCATTTTTTCACCAGTACCGCCCATTACAAACTGACGTTCCGCGACCATCAACTTACGGACGATCAACCCGTGGAGCTGTTGTTCGTGGACAATATCGAACATGGCCCGCTGCCGTGGAGCCGCGTGAAGTCGTTGCAACTCGTGCCGGTGATGGCGGCCAGCAACATGCAGTTGGAAAAGAACATCTACGCCGAAAAATGGTTCGCCATGACCCATGACCAGTCGCCGCTGACGGGCCACTTCAGCATGGGCTACGACCGCGCTGGCCTGGGCCGCATCGACTTTCTGCCATTCGAATTCAGCAATCAGGAAGGGGATTTCAAGTTCTCCGGGCTGACCCTCAACGCCTCAGCCAGCGGCAACGGCGAGAAGCTCGAAGCCAACGGTCTGCTGGGCAGCCTGGATGTCACCGCGACGTCCGAAGAAGGGCCGGTCAAGTTGTCGATGAAAGACTTCACGTTCAACACCGGCGGCACAAAAGGCCAGTCTGGCTTCTACCTGGGCCACAGCGACGCTAAGGTAGGCGCGTTTACATTCCAGGCCGCCGGTCAGCCTGCAATCGAACTCAAGGACTTCGTCAACACCAGCCTGCTGCAGGAAGTGGAAGGCAACCTCAACGCACAGGTCAGTTACGACGTCGGCAATATCAGCTTCGACGGACAGAGCATTGGCTCCTCGCAGATGCTGTGGAAGTTTGCCAATTTCGATATCGCCGCGACGAAGTCGCTGTTCCAGCTGTACCAGGAAAAAATCCAGCCACAGGCGCAGGCGGCCGCAGCGACAGGCCAGTCCTATACGCCGCATCTGAGCGCAGCGGATCAGGCTCAGATTCAAGCTGAGATCGGCAAGCTGCTGACCGCCAAGCCGCACATCGAGCTGGAAAAGTTCTCCCTGAAGACTGCCAGCGGCGAGAGCCATTTCAACCTGTCGATGGACCTGGGCAATCCGAGTTCTCTCGACCAGCCGGGCGCCGCCTTGCTCAAGCAATTGCTGACCCGCCTGGATGCGCGACTGGTGGTCTCCAAGCCGATGATCCGGGACCTGGCAGCGTTGCAGGCAAAATCGGCGGGCCTGACCGATCCCGCGGCGATCGCCCAGCAGGCCCAGGGCGCCGCCGAATCCGTAGGTGGCATGGCGGTGATGCTGCAGGTGGGCAACGTCGAGGGCGATAACATCGTCTCCAACCTGCATTACGCCGATGACATGGTGGATTTCAACGGCATCAAGATGACCGCCCAGCAATTCGCAGCGGCGATGATGGGCAAGTTCGTGGTGTTCAATCAGGGGCAGTGAGTTCAAGCGGGGCACCGACTCGGCGCCCCGCTGAACATCTCACATCAAGCGCGTCACGCGCCTTGAAGCTGCTTAAACCGGAGGCTGACGGGCGATCTCAGTCGGCGTTTCGTGACCTTCTCGTTCGGGCTGAACCGTACGCGATGACATCTCGGCGCGCAGCTGCGGCAGATATTGCGGGTATTGCTTGGCAACAAAGCTGATCAGCCGCTCGCGCATGTGGCAGCGGGCGTCCCAACTGCGCGACGAATCGGCCGAACTCAGCAGCACCCGCAGCTGCATGGCTTTGGCAGTGGTGTCGGTGACCTGCAGCACGCACACGCGCCCATCCCACAGATGCGGAATGTCCCTGCAGATGCGCTCCGTTTCTTCGCGCAACTCTTCCAGCGGCAGTGCGTAGTCGACCCATAAAAAGACCGAACCAATCAGGCTCGACGTGCTGCGCGTCCAGTTCTGGAAGGGCTTTTCAATGAAGTACTGCAACGGAATCACCATCCGCCGCTCGTCCCAGATTTTCACCACCACGTACGTGCCGCTGATCTCCTCGATTCGACCCCACTCGCCTTCCACGATGACCACGTCATCCAGCCGAATCGGTTGAGAGATCGCAATCTGCAGCCCTGCAATCAGGTTACCCAGCACCGGCTTGGCGGCGAAGCCCGCTGCCAGTCCCGCCAATCCCGCAGACGCCAGCAGACTCGTACCGATCTGCCTGACCGGCGGAAAACTCATCAGGATCAAGCCCGTCCCGAACAGCAGCACCAGCACGTTCAGGCAACGAACCAGAACGCGCACCTGCGTCTGAATGCGCCTGGCCTGCAGATTGTCCTCGATATCCAGCGGATTGCGGATCGCCACGGCCTCGCCGATCGCTCTCACGCAACTGAGCGCAAGCCAGGTAAAGCCCGCCACCACCAGCATCCCGTTGAGATGCCTGACGCCATTGATCAACATCAGATCATCCGGCGCGGAGGTCCAGACGGTTTGCAGCGCCAATAACGGGATCAGCCACAAACTGGGCGGCTCGGCGCGCAGTATCAGTTGCTGCGCAAAAACGAAGGAATTGGCGAAGCGTCGAAGTACCACCAGTGCGAACCAGCGCCCCAACAGGGCGATGCAGACAGCGGCGGTCGCGGCGATAAGTGTGTTCAGCCATGGCAACGGCAGAGCGTTCAGCCAGGCGTCCGGGAGGACGTGTTCCATACAGGGAGCTCGCTTGGAAGACGGTTCAAAGACAAGAAGTGTGAACCTCCCCGCCGCCCAATCGTTCCCCGGGATGCAGGATATTGGTTAAACACCCCGCCCGACGCAAAGCGCGAGCCAGAGCGTTTGAGATGGAGAATAGTGGACAGGCTGCTGCACGAGCAGCGCGACAGTCTTAGCAGCGCAAATACCTTGATCTCGAGACCGGAATCGCAATAGAACAGGTTAAGGTTCTACGATCCAGATGTCGGACGCTTCACCACGCCGGATCCGATCGGGTAGCTGGTCGGGCCATGGGCCGACATGATTACCGGAACCTGGAAGCTTGCGAATGACGGAATGAGCGTTAGAACCCATTCTTCGGCAGCGCATGTAGGCTTGAGAAATCTAGGGGACTTTCCTTTCTTGGCAGGAAGACCTCATGGCACATAGGAGAAAACAAAATGGCTGCAGAATTTCAGGTCAAGTTTGGAACTCCTGTCTTTTATCTGGAGCAGATGGGCAATATAAAAAATACGGTGTCGATGCTGGACACGTTTTCAGGCAATCCCTCCGAAAGTGAATTTCGACTGCGTGGAATGGAAACCAGAGGGAAGGAGGACTGCGAGTTCGACGTCAGATTCTTTTTTGACTCCGATAGAATTTTTCTTAAAATATGCAGCCACCCAGCCAGTATCGAGCACGACCTGAAAAGGTTATTCGAATGGTTAAGACGGCAGAGCAAAGTTTCTATCGAGGATGAAGATGGTGAGCAGTGTTTCTGGGATCAAGAACACCGTGACCCAGGGCAATCCTGTACCGTTGTGCTACGGCGAGATGATCGTGGGTTCTGCAATCTTTTCTCTGGGCATCGTCTCGGAAGACGAGCAGTAGAAAGGGGCGGCTTCAGAGAAGTCGCCCGGCGGTGGATTTGGCTACGCGAGAAATTCAACTGCCGGCAGAATCCCGGTACCGAGCTGCATCGAGCGTCGGCGCCGGAGCGAGTGCCATTATCTCCGCCTCGATCTACGCCGAGGAAAAGAGCAGGAATCTCCGGCCATCCGGGTTCAGGCGCCTCGCGACTCGCCCCAACGCTTTAGACATGCCGTCGTGGAGATTACATACTCAGGCCTAGTGACCCAAATTGTGATGCATGAGGCGAATAAAACCGACTCGGGTCGCATCAATTTTCGAAATCAGGATCGATCTCAGCGATTACATCCCTAATTACCGAAAAAATGACGCTATAGCGAGCATGAAAAAATTCACGCTTGGGATTTATCCTAAATGGTTCAAGCCTTTCATGGATGATTTTTTCCGCAAGCTCACAGTCGCCCACCTCCCATTCTTCAACGACCAGAAACTGATCCGGCGCCGAGGTTGACGATGTAAGTTCGTTAGAACGTAAATCCGCGGTGCGCGTAGTTAATCCAATTTTGAAAATATCCTTTCCGTGAGCAGCGCACCTCATTACGTATATGATGCCTGGGTTCACTGAATGATTCCTTGAACTACTTGAGCTACTTGAAGTACTCAAAGGTTCTGTTTTTGATGATTCTTCTACCCAGCTTATCCTTTTTTCAACCCATGTCCTACCATGGATTGGTTGCCCGACTTTGTCTTGACCAACCTTATCTAGAGAAAGCTTTTTCCAATATCCGGAGGTTTCAATTTTTATATTTGGTGAATAAAAGGTTTTATTACGCGAACCTTCTGACTGAGAAGGCTGGATGAAAATCACACTCCGAGTCGCTACCTTTTCGGATATGGGGGCGTACTTCTCAACTTTCTTGTACTTGAGCTGTGATCGAATATCCCTATAAGCGGTAGGGTGCCTTTCCACCTTTGTGTTTTCTTCATTACGATTAACATATAGGGGGAGATTTAGACAAACTTTGATGAACTCAAACAGAGATTGATAGGCGCTCATCCGCTTACTCATCTCTTTCGCCATGTCCTCACAACGATCATCAAAAAACTTTCCTTCGCTGTTCATCAACGTTCCCAGATCATCTGTGATGCCCATAAAGCTATAACCGCAATCTTGGGAAATGTAGCGCACGTCGATGGTGGAGCTCACAGTATCAATGCGACACATCACGATAGTCTTCCATAGTGATGTCCCTTCTACCAATGGTACCGCTCGGCGTTCCAGATCCTCTGAGGGGGCGATGCGTGGTTTAAGCGGCGATTCTAAAATTTGGGAAAAGCTTGCTTCGATTTCAGCTGTCTTTTCTGCTAAATCACATTTTTCGCCCGCCAGCATCAGCACATTAATTTCTGAGCCGTGCTTCACAAGCGACACCCCAGACACGGCGAACACTAAAGCTTCAGCACATCGAAATGTAAGTTCTTCTGGATCATGGGAGCCGTTGAATGAATAGATAACGTCATCTTCCATGAACTGCAGGCCAGCCAAATCCTTTAGTCCATCATCATCAGACGTTACGAAATCTAGATAATCTACAAATGAGACAATGTGATCTATCTCGCGCAGTAGTTTAAAAACGCTCATATGCGGCAGGTATCGAGTAAACGCCTCTGCGGTATTGAACGATGAGGGCATGTCATGGATTGAGTGGTTAAAAAGACGATTGTTGTATTCTTCGTTGTATTCCCGAATCATGTTATCTTGCGGAAGACCAGCGCCGTTTACCGTCTGTATAAACTTAAGAGCGTGAGCTTTATCAACACGCTCCTTCATGAACTTTTTAAAAGCAGGGTCTCGGTTTTGTTCCCCTAGCCTACTAGCTAAAGCTTCGTACTCAGGCGTTCCCTCCTTAGGAGCAGCCCAAAATCCTAGCTCTCGCATTCTGCCGTCATAAGTCATGAAGCTTCCCCCCTACAACTCGATTATCCTGGAAAAGAGCGACATCATTGACAAGCTGGGAAATGCCAGCCAGCCAGGTGTTAGTATTAGCACGAAGGCTATTTAGGTTCAGAATCTGGTTTTTTCTTTTCTTCGATCATCTCGTTGTATCTGCTCACCTGGAGCTGCATCAGCTGGTTCGGAAGCATTAACGAGATGATGAACGCCAGCGTAGCAAGCGATAAATATGCTCTTTCTAGCCAAACCAGAATCTCGGCGCAGTCTTCGCTTTTGCTCAGTAGATTGGCGGCGAAAACCATCCCCAATACGCTCAGATAAAGCATGAACAGCCATTTGTAGCGGACAATCCGGTTCACAAAGGTCGTCTTCTTAGAGGCAGCCTCTCGCCAGATCTTTGCAGTAGGCTTGGGCTCAATTAGGAGAGTAAGAACCGTCATCAGGAAGCCGGCAAGAATTGAGAACACGTCAGTGATCATTGATCTGGCGTTGTCGCTTTCGTGGATCAACGGCTGCCCGTGCCAACCGCACCAGACACTCACGATGGCCGCACCCAAAAAAAAGAAGACCCGACGCCAGTCAATTTTCATCACTGCTCCAGCAATTTCTGCTTCTCGAGCTGCCCAAAGTATTTAACCATCCCGTCCCAAATCTGCACGTGATTCAACGAAGTTCCATTCTTCTCGACAGATAAAGAGGAGTGCAATTTGACATCGTCGCTCGTGATTGGCGTGCCGTCCCTAGTGACGATAGTAAAGCTATCGATTGGGGAATCTTCGTCTGAAAGCACCTCGTTCGCGAGGTCTGTAATCGTGTCCTTCGATTCCACAGTGGCTCTCGAGTTGCCTTCAAGAGAGACCTCAAGGGAGACGACCATGTTCTCCAGAGATTTTTCCTGTGAGCGATTAGGGTCTTTGCCGATTAACGCTTTGACCTCACTGCCGACTGAGGAGAGAGCATCGGCTAGCCATCCTGAGTTTGGTTTCGGGACGCTCAGCTTGTAGGCATTCACGTTCAATCGAATCGACTTGGCGCCTTGGGCGTTCAGGATTGCGACCTTGTCAATGTTGCTCGACGGGTGAAACGTTATCGGGTCAACGTCTTGTGCCTGCCCCTTGATCAGCCGGAAGAAATATCCAGCACATTTCTGGTGCGAAAGACCGTGACCGCAAAATAGAACGTTGTGCTCACTAATCAGGAGGTAGGCTTCCCCGGTCTTGAACTCCTTACCCGCTGGCGCGCCGAGGCTACCTTCGTTGTCTAGCTTTCCATTCGCCTTGGGGGTAAGCGTAGAGCTAAGGGTCCCCGGGGAATAGCGGGCTAAGTGATAAAGCCTGCCTGCTGGGGTGTCTTTGAACCTCTGAATTCTCAGGACGTCTTCAAACATCGGGATCTCGCTCTCCCCGATACTGAGCGCATCCGATATGTCCACCAAGACATCGCTGACGTCGACTAGGTCGCCAGCCTGATTCATCATCCGGAAGCAATAGATCCTTTTTGAAACTCGGCTCATGACCACATCATCCCACTGTCTCGATTTTGAAGAAGGATGAAAGGACGGGGCCTAGGGTCAGCCAGGCAGCAGACCGTGAAGCGATGGGTAAACGTCCGTTTGCACCCACTACGCACCCATGAAATCAAATTTCATGGGGCTAACGCTTTGCTGATGACCTTTTTTAGAGGGGCTGGATGCCCCTCGGAATCCGTCCGACCTCAAGCAATCTTTTGCTCGATGCTGTCACCCTGCTGTCACGGATGATTTCGCTGTCAGACGGCATGGGCTGGAAGCCCCGAATATAGTGGCGCACTTGGCGGGATTCGAACCCACGACCCCTGCCTTCGGAGGGCAGTACTCTATCCAGCTGAGCTACAAGTGCAACGCGGGCGCCATGATACTCATCTGGCCTGCGTGCGTCCATGCTGGCGAGTGACTGTTGTCGATTTCGCACGTTTGCGCCTGTCGGAAGTGACGTTGATCAGAAAATTTCGGGATTCCCGAGGTTTGCGTTCTTTTTTTCGAACGGAGTATTGTCCTTTACCCCTGTTGTCCCTAGGATTCGTTTGAGATTTCAAACGCTCACCCTCGGTTTCTCTGCGCTTTACCTTTTTTCGCGCGCAGGTCCAACCCCTGTTTTCCTGACGGCAGCCTCGGTCGAGGCGCCTTTGAATAATCAATAAAATTCGCTCCGCCACGCGCGGTGCTGTTTAGGAGGCCGACATGCAGCTCAAAGATTCGAAGTTGTTCCGCCAGCAGGCGTACATCAATGGCGCCTGGGCCGATGCCGACAGTGGCCAGACCATCAAGGTCAACAACCCGTCCACCAACGAAATTCTCGGCACTGTCCCGAAGATGGGCGCTGCCGAAACCCGCCGCGCCATCGAAGCCGCTGACAAGGCGCTGCCGGCCTGGCGGGCGCTGACCGCCAAGGAACGTGGCGCCAAGCTGCGTCGCTGGTTCGAACTGATGATGGAAAACCAGGAAGACCTCGGTCGCCTGATGACCCTTGAACAAGGCAAGCCGCTGGCCGAGTCCAAGGGCGAAATCGCCTACGCCGCTTCGTTCATCGAGTGGTTTTCCGAAGAAGCCAAGCGCGTCTACGGCGACGTCATTCCGGGCCATCAGCCGGACAAGCGTCTGATCGTGCTGAAGCAGCCAATCGGCGTGACTGCCGCCATCACGCCATGGAACTTCCCGGCGGCGATGATCACCCGCAAGGCCGGCCCGGCGCTCGCCGCTGGCTGCACGATGGTCCTCAAGCCGGCTTCCCAGACGCCTTACTCGGCGTTGGCGCTGGCTGAGCTGGCCGAGCGCGCAGGCATTCCGGCTGGCGTGTTCAGCGTCGTGACCGGCAGCGCAGGCGACATCGGCACCGAGCTGACCAGCAACCCTATCGTGCGCAAACTGTCGTTCACCGGCTCGACCGAAATCGGTCGTCAGCTGATGGCCGAATGTGCTCACGACATCAAGAAAGTCTCGCTGGAGCTGGGCGGCAACGCGCCCTTCATCGTGTTCGACGACGCCGATCTGGACAAGGCAGTTGAAGGCGCGATCATTTCCAAATACCGCAACAACGGTCAGACCTGCGTGTGCGCCAACCGCATCTACGTGCAGGACTCGGTCTACGATGCGTTCGCCGAAAAACTGAAGGCGGCGGTCGCCAAGCTGAAAGTCGGCGACGGCATGACCGAAGGCACCACCACCGGCCCGCTGATCGACGAGAAGGCCGTCGCCAAGGTCAAGGAGCACATCGCGGATGCGCTGGGCAAAGGTGCCAAGGTGCTGAGCGGGGGTAACAGCCTGGAAGGCAACTTCTTCGAGCCGACCATTCTGGTGAACGTGTCCAAGGACGCTGCCGTGGCCAAGGAAGAGACCTTTGGTCCGCTGGCGCCGCTGTTCCGCTTCAAAGACGAAGCCGAAGTCATCGCCATGGCGAACGACACCGAGTTTGGTCTGGCGTCATACTTCTATGCTCAGAACATGAGCCGCGTGTTTCGTGTCGCCGAGGCGCTGGAATATGGCATGGTGGGCATCAACACCGGCCTGATCTCCAACGAAGTCGCCCCGTTTGGTGGCGTGAAGGCGTCGGGCCTGGGCCGTGAAGGCTCCAAGTACGGCATCGAAGACTATCTGGAAATCAAATACCTCTGCCTGTCGGTTTGAAGCTGCGCTCGGTGAGGCGGTGTTGGCAAGGTTCGGAAAGCTAGTCATTGGCTGAAGCCAGCTCCGTTTTTTCGAACCTTGCCGCCCAGCCTGACCTTCGCTCACCGTGCTTCAGAGTGACGCAAGAAATATTCAACCTGCGTGGCGCGAGAGCGACGCTACGCAGGTGTTAGTGGTAGACCATCCATCTGCTGGCCGGGAGGCCGCGGCAGTCGATCATCGTATGCTGCCGCTGTTGAACCCGCCGCTTGATCCTTGAACCACGCCGCCCGATGAGCGGCGAATGAGGAAAACATGAGCAAAACAAACGCATCCCTGATGAAACGCCGCGAAGCCGCTGTTCCGCGTGGCGTTGGTCAAATTCACCCGATCTTCGCCGATTCCGCGAAAAATGCGACCGTGACTGACGTTGAAGGCCGCGAGTTCATCGATTTCGCAGGCGGCATCGCGGTGCTCAACACCGGTCACCTGCATCCGAAAATCGTTGCTGCGGTACAAGAGCAACTGACCAAGCTGACGCACACCTGCTTCCAGGTGCTGGCCTACGAGCCATACGTTGAGCTGTGCGAAAAAATCAACGCCAAGGTGCCGGGCGACTTCGCCAAGAAAACCCTGCTGGTCACCACCGGTTCCGAAGCAGTAGAGAACGCCGTCAAGATTGCTCGCGCTGCCACTGGCCGTGCTGGCGTCATCGCGTTCACCGGCGCGTACCACGGCCGCACCATGATGACCCTGGGGCTGACCGGCAAGGTCGTGCCTTACTCGGCCGGCATGGGCCTGATGCCAGGCGGCATCTTCCGCGCGCTGTACCCGAACGAGCTGCATGGCGTGAGCGTTGACGACTCCATCGCCAGCATCGAGCGTATCTTCAAGAACGACGCCGAGCCGAAGGACATTGCAGCGATCATCATCGAGCCGGTTCAGGGCGAAGGTGGTTTCTACGTCGCGCCTAAAGCGTTCATGGTTCGTCTGCGCGAACTGTGTGACAAGCACGGCATTCTGCTGATCGCTGATGAAGTGCAGACAGGCGCTGGCCGTACCGGCACCTTCTTCGCCATGGAGCAGATGGGCGTCACCGCTGACCTGACCACATTCGCCAAATCCATTGCAGGCGGTTTCCCGCTCGCTGGCGTCTGCGGTAAGGCCGAATACATGGACGCGATCGCGCCAGGTGGTCTGGGCGGTACCTATGCCGGTAGCCCGATTGCCTGCGCGGCTGCGCTGGCAGTGATGGAAGTGTTCGAAGAAGAGCACCTGCTGGACCGTTGCAAGGCTGTCGGCGAGCGCCTGGTGACGGGCCTGCGTGCCATCCAGGCCAAGAACCCGGTAATCGGCGAAGTCCGTGCCCTGGGCGCGATGATTGCGGTCGAGTGCTTCGAAAACGGCGACACGCATAAGCCTAATGCTGCAGCGGTGGCTCAGGTGGTTGCCAAGGCACGTGACAAGGGTCTGATCCTTCTGTCCTGCGGCACCTACGGTAACGTGCTGCGCGTTCTGGTCCCGTTGACCTCGCCAGACGAGCAGTTGGACAAAGGCCTGAAAATCATCGAAGAGTGCTTCGCTGAAATCGCGTGATGGAGGCGGGTCGCGTTTGATCAAAAAGTGACCAATTCATCAGAAAAGACCTGCTTCGGCAGGTTTTTTCGTTTATTGACGTCAGAAAAAAGCGCTTTAAGCCTGTCTCCCGCCGTTCTCTTTGACTAATGTACGAAGACTGATGCCGGAGAGTCATGATGACCGTTGTTGAGGCGCCTTCCGTTCCTCGTGTATTGATTGCTGAAGCTGACCCTTGGGCTCGCGAGATGCTCAATGAACTCGTTCTGGATGTGCGCTGCGACGCACAGCTCGACGTGTGTTCGGACGGGAAGCAGGCGGTTGAACTGATGCGCGGATACATCCCCGACCTCGTGATTGCGTCTCGTGAGCTGCCGGGCGTCGACGGGCTTAGCCTGTTACGCGGCGTTCGCCTGTTGAGACGCCAGCCCCCGGTACGTTTCATTCTGCTGAGCAACCGCAATGACAGCGCCAGCGTGCGCGAGGCGGTGCAGCTCGCACCGACTGCCTATCTCACCAAACCTCTGAATATGGAAGGCCTGCGGTATCGGCTTGAAGCGCTGCTGTTGCAGGACGGTGCTCAGGTCGCGTGTGAGATCCCGGCACTGGCCCCAGGCGTCGGACTTGACGGGTTTCTGGAAAAGCGTCGGGAAGTGGCGGACGGCGGCCCGTTGTTCGTCGATGTCGCGCAGGCCGTTGCCCGTAGCAAGGGTGCCGCCGGTGTCGATCTGAAGCGCTTGGAGCAAGAGCTGATCTCCGATCCACATGTTACGGCGGTCCTGATCGCTGCCGCCAACAGTGCTTCGCAACATCAAGGCAAGCCGCAACAGACACTGGGTCAGGCGCTGACGGTGCTGGGCGCTATCCAGAGCGCTAACCTCGTTCAGGGGCTTGCGCTCAAGCGTGGCGCGATCCTGACCGACCCTGCGCTGCTTCTTCAGGCCAGTGAGATCTGGGACGTCTCACGGCGTACCGCCGGCTACGCGCGCATCCTGGCGAGCACACTCGAGCTGGACCACGAACGGTGTTATTGCGCCGGATTGCTCAGAGGCCTTGGCGATCTGGCGGTCATACGTTGCCTGCAGGACTGGTTGCACGCCGGCGGTACGCTGGACGATGCGACCATTGCCCGCGCGCTCGAACAGTATTCGGCGGCGTTCGGCTCGGCGCTTCGCACTCGTTGGCGCCTGCCGCTGGAGTTGCGTGAATTGATCGCGGCGGTCTATCAGTACAACACCGGCGTGTACACTCGCGAAGTGCTCGCTATGAACCTGGCAGGACAGATGGGGCGGCTGGGCGTCGAGGATCCGCTGGAGGCATTGGCCAAGAGCAAGTCGGCGCGGTTATTGAAAATCGGCGCCTCGGAGCTTGAGCGGGTGCGAAACAAACTGGTGGCTTGAGGTTGCCGCAAAGGCGATCAGAAAGGCTTCACTGGTTCCCAGGGCAGCCTTCGACGTGGTTGATGTATGAAATGTCCGTCCGGTAACGGCTGATCGGGCCTACTTCCTGTTCGGAAGTGTCTGACTTTTTTTTCCGTATTCCCTCTCCATAGTTGCGCCGCTGCAACTATCTGATCATAAGCAAGGGAAACACAGATGAAAAAATTATGGACATTGGCCGCAGTCGGCACATTGATCGCTACCACGAGTGGTTGCGTGAGCTACAACGTCAGCCAGCCTACCGCGCCGCTCTCGGGTGAAGTCAGAACTGACTTGAAAGCGGACGTAAAAGTGGGCGAGGCGATCAGCGGTGAATCCTCCACCAACGTTCTGTTCGGATGGCTGGCGCTAGGCGGCGACAACAAGTTTGCAGACGGCGTAACTTATGGTGCAGGTAGCGGTTCCGCAATGGGGCTGCCACTCCCTGATCCGGTTTCCAACGCCAAGGCTGCCGCCGCTTACAAGGCCGTGAAATCCTCGGGGTCGGACCTTATCGTTGCCCCTCGTTACGAGGTCACGGTCAACGATTACTTCATCTTCAAGCAGGTGAAGGTCAAGGTCACGGGTAACAAAGGCAGCATCCAGAACATACGCTAACCGTTGAGAGGCTGGCGGTGGTGTCTTGCCGGGCTCACCGCCTGACTCTCACACCAAAACAATCTGATTCTTGCCCTGACGTTTTGCTTGATACATCGCCGCATCCGCGCGGGCATACAGGGCTTCCAGGCTTTGATCGTGACTGCCCAGATTGGTCAGGCCCTGACTGGCTGTAATGCCGAATGTCTTGTCGTTGCACTGGAAGCTCAGACGCTGGATTTCCCGCTGCAGTCGCTCGGCGATCTGCTTGGCCATTTCCGGGGCGCAGCCCGGAAACACCGCAGCGAATTCCTCGCCACCGATACGCCCGAACAGATCGCCACGACGCAAGGTCTTGCGCCCGCATTCGGCGATGCGCTGCAGCACCGTGTCGCCTTCCTGGTGACCGTAGGTGTCGTTGACGAGCTTGAAGTCATCCACGTCCAGCAGCAGGAACGCCATGGGAGTGCCTTGCAGACGTGCCTGTTCGAACTCGCGCTGGGCGCATTCGAAGAAATGACGCCGGTTGCTGCTCTGGGTCAGCACATCCGTGGTGGCCAGCCGCTGCAGTTCGTCTTCCAGCTGTTTCTTCTCAGTGATGTCCTCAGCGATCCCGACCACGATCAGCCGCTGTCCGTGTTCGGCCTGATGACTGACGAAGCATTTGTCGCTTAACCAGCGCACCTGGCCATCGGCGCGGATAATTCGGTATTCGCGGTCTTCGATGGACCCTTTTTCCAGCACTTCGCTCAAGCTGCGTTCGGCGTAATCCAGATCGTCGGGGTAGATGCTGTCACGCCATTCGCCGAAGTCTGCGAGCAACAAGCCCGCAGAGCGTCCGAAGATTCGCTCATAGGCGGGGCTGACGTAGATCATGCGCTGGGTTTGCCAGTCGAACGCCCACAACACCGCGTTGACGCTGACCAGCAGAGAGCTGAAGAGCTGTTCCCGCTCGCTGAGCCGGGCCACTTCAGCCTGGGCATGCATCAGCGCCAGCAGGGTCTCGGCTGCTGCGGGAATCTCGGTAGAAGCGTTCTGGTTGTCCATGAGCACTGCATCTCAAAATAAGGTGCGGCGCACAGCCACAACATGTCACACAAAGCATAGTGCGAAGGTGCTACTGAGATTGATCCAGAGGCAGGAAGTTCCGACAGGCGCGCACCCGGCCGGACTCACTGAGAACCACTCCGCCTGATGCTGATACGTGGAAAACAGGCGAAAAAGGCTCATTTAGAGCGGCCGGAGTCGGGTCGCAACCCCGGGCGTTATTCACCTGTTCTGCCTTGCCTGATCTACGTGGGTGACCTTTTCTACCCAATCTGGACGAAGGAGCCGATCAACGGCATCAGGCGTAATGCGGGCGAAGCGAGTAAGTCTTGAGCTGGTCGGCGAAGTCGCGCAGGGACTGGATCCCGCTGGCCTCCGCTTCGTGGACCCAGTCTTTGATGGCCGCGAGCATGTCGTGACCGTTGCTGCTGGTCTTCGCCCAGATCTGCTGAAGTGCCAGACGCTTCTCGTAGATCACTGTCAACGCCTGACTGTGCTCCAGCATGGTCTGGATGCGCAGCTGGTGCTTGTCTTCCAGCAGGCTGGTTTCGCGGGACAGCAGGCGCTTGGCGCGACGGAACTGATGGCGGACGGACTCATCGGCTTTGGCCAGTTCCTGCTTGACCAGCGGTGCAATCACCAGCTTGCGGTATTGGGCCATGATCTGGAAGCGGTTATTGAGGATCGCCATCGCGGTGTCCATGTCCAGATGGCCCTTGCCTTCGACCCGATGGGCGATCGGCGCGACCCGCTGGACCTTGGCCAGACCCAGCCAGCAAAACAGCTTGATCCACGCCCAGCCCATGTCGAACTCCCAGCGCTTGACCGACAGCTTCGCTGAATTGGGATAGGTGTGATGGTTGTTATGCAGTTCTTCGCCGCCGATCAGGATGCCCCAAGGCACCAGGTTGGTCGCAGCGTCCCGGCATTCGAAATTGCGATAACCGACGGCGTGCCCCAGGCCATTGACCACGCCGGCGGCCCACACTGGAATCCACATCATCTGAATCGCCCACACGGTGATGCCGATGACGCCGAAAAACGCCAGATCCAGCGCGCCCATGATCATCACGCCCAGCCGTGGATAACGGGAATAGAGATTGCGCTCGATCCAGTCTTCTGGGCAGTTCTTGCCGTAGATGCGCAGGGTTTCCGGGTTTTCGGCTTCGGCGCGGTACAGCTCGGCACCTTTGCGCAGAACCGTCGAGAGACCCTTGATGACCGGGCTGTGCGGGTCATCGGCTGTTTCGCATTTAGCGTGATGTTTGCGGTGGATGGCGGTCCACTCGCGGGTGTTCTGCGCTGTGGTCAGCCACAGCCAGAAACGGAAGAAGTGCTTGAGGCCCGCGTTGAGTTCCAGCGAGCGGTGAGCGGAGTAGCGATGAAGATAGACCGTGACGCTGACGATAGTGACGTGTGTCATCGCCAGAGTGACTGCGACCAATTGCCAGACGGAAAGGTCAAGCAGACCGTTGTTCCACATAGGCTGAGTTGCCCTCGGTTGTAACGCGTGCGAGTGTGTGGGATCGAGAGTGCGACCCCGATGCGGCAGCGCGCATTATCACTTAGCCACCAGATAAAACCAGTCGGTGTTTTAGATAAGAGTGGCAAGATGTTTCTTACTCTATAATCCCGTATTTTCGTAGGGTCTTTCCTTTTTATGTCGACCATTACCCGAGATGCGCTCCGAACCGCACTGTTGTATGGGCTGCTGTCGATTATCTGGCTGGGCATCACCGACTTCTTGCTGCCCCGGTTGCTAGAGGACCCGGTCCAACTGTCTCGCGCCCAACTGATGAGCGGCTATGCCTGGCTGGCCCTCAGCGCGCTGCTCGTCTACCTGGCCAGATCCCGGCTGTTGAGTTTCATGGGCGTCAAGGCGCGGGTTCGCAGTGACCAGGACATGCAGCGCCTGCGGCTGGCCGCTGCGGTCTTCGACACCACGCTGGAAGGCGTGCTGGTGACCGATGCCAATGGCGTGATCGTGCACGTCAATCGGGCGTTTATGGAAATCACCGGCTATCGGCAGGACGAAGTGCTGGGCGAGAAGCCGAACACATTCAAGTCAGGGCGTCATGGGCCTGAATTCTACGAGCGCATGTACAAGAGCATTCTCAGCGCCGGGCAGTGGAGCGGAGAAATCTGGAATCGGCGCAAGAGTGGGGAGATCTATCCGCAGTGGCAGAGCATTCGCTCGATCAAGAATGATCGCGGCGAAATCACTCATTTCGTGGCGGTGTTTTCTGACATCTCCACCGTCAAGCATTCAGAGCGCGAATTGGCCCACCTGGCTCATTACGATGCGCTCACCGGTCTGCCGAACCGGCTTCTGTTTACTGAGCGGACCGAACAGGCGCATACCCAGGCGCGCCGAAATCGCCAGAGTCTGGCGCTGCTGCTGGTGGATCTGGATCATTTCAAGCACATCAACGACAGTCTGGGTCACAACATTGGCGACGAAGTGCTCAAAGCCGTCGGCGAACGACTGAAAAGCCTGTTGGAGAAAGGCGTGACGCTGGCCAGGCTGGGAGGTGATGAATTTGCCGTCTTGCTCGAAAACGCGCAGCAAGCGGCACAGGCCGCCGAAGTGGCGCAGGGCATTCTCAATGGCCTGCGCGAGCCCATTCGCGTCAACGAACAGTCTCTGTTTCTGACGGCCAGCATCGGTGTCAGTGTTTTCCCCAACGATGCCGAAAATGCCGAGCAGTTGCTGCGCAACGCTGACGCTGCGTTGTTTCAGGCCAAAAATCAGGGGCGGGAGAGCTACGCGCTGTACACCGCCGAGTTGACGGCCCATGCCCAGCGTCGTGTCGAGCTGACCAACGAACTGCGTCAGGCGATCGCGCAGAACCAACTGCGGGTGTTTTATCAGCCAATCCATAACCTGCACAATCGCGGCATCGAAGGCGTCGAGGCCCTGGTTCGATGGCAGCATCCGAATCGAGGCATGGTTTCGCCGGGTGAGTTCATCCCGATCGCCGAGCAGAGCGGCCTGATTGCCGACATCGATAACTGGGTGTTGACCCAGGCGTGCCTGCAAATGCGCCGGTGGCTCGAAGGCGGCGTACAGATATCCTTTGTGGCGGTGAACGTTTCCAGTCGGCTTTTCGCCCGAGGCGATCTTGATCGTCGAGTCGCTCGGGTCCTCGCAGAAACAGGGCTGGCGCCTGAATATCTGGAGCTCGAGGTGACCGAGAGCGCGATCATGGATGACCCCGATCAGGCCATCGAGCAGATGCATCGTCTGCGCGAACTGGGCCTGAAACTGTCCATTGATGACTTCGGCACGGGATATTCCTCTCTTCTGCGCCTCAAGCGCATGCCTGTGCAAAAGTTGAAAATCGACCAGGGTTTCGTTGCGGGCCTGCCTGAGGACGAGGACGACGTGGCGATCGTGCACGCGATCATTGCGCTCGCGCGGGCGATGGGAATGCGTGTGCTGGCCGAGGGGATTGAGCAGGCCGAGCAGGCTGACTTTCTCCTCAATAACCAGTGCGAGCTGGGTCAAGGCTACTGGTTCGCCCGGCCAATGCCAGCCGAGCAGATCGATTGGCAGCATGCGCCGGTCTTTGCGCCGACGCCGACGCCGTAGCAGTCTGGCTGGGCTCTGCTCACTGGCGGGGTCGAAATCGGTTAAGCAGGGGCGCGGTTGCCCGCGAAACAGGCGATGCGGTACGCCTGAATCACCGCGTTGCCATGGCGGGCAAGCGAGCTCCTGCAGAGTTTGCACTGTGTGGAATCGAACAAATGCCTTTTGGTTATATCTGCATTCTTAAATAGTATTTTTAAGAATAAATGCTCCTCTCTAAGATTGCCTCACGCCACGAGCAGCCGCTTCTTCCACGCCGCTGCGGGCAAACCTTTCAAGGAGCACGATCATGAGCGCATCTCTACGTAGCGTCGATGGCCAGGACGAAGCAAGCATTCTGCGTGAAATTCAGAGCGCTTTGCGCGACCTGCGCTTTGGCGCGGTTGAAATCACTGTGCATAACGCACAAGTGGTGCAGATCGAACGCAAAGAAAAATTCCGTCTGCAGAATCCGGGCAAACAGCAAGGCTGAGGGACGCTTCAGCGCGTGCGGCCATGGAGTACCGGTTTGCTTGAACCGAAATCAAAACTAGAAAAAGCCAACAACACATAAATTCCAGGAGCTTGATTCATGTCCATTCGTCGTTACGCGCTGGCCGCTCTGGCCAGTGCCGTGTTTGCCGGATCTGCGGTCGCAAAGGATTACACCTTGTTGAACGTGTCCTATGACCCGACTCGCGAGCTTTATCAGGACTACAACGCCGAGTTCATCAACTACTGGAAAAAAGCCCATCCGGACGACACCGTCAAGATCAACCAGTCCCACGGTGGTTCGGGCAAGCAGGGTCGGTCGGTCATCGACGGTTCGCCTGCGGACGTCGTGACACTGGCGCTGGCTGGCGACATCGACGAAATCTCCAAGCTGGGCAAATCGATCCCTGAAAACTGGCAGACCAAGCTGCCGGACGCGAGCACGCCGTACACCTCGACGATCGTCTTCCTGGTTCGCAAGGGCAACCCTAAAGGCATCCATGACTGGGCGGATCTGATCAAGAAAGACGTTGCCGTCATCACCCCGAACCCTAAAACCTCCGGCGGCGCCCGCTGGAACTTCCTTGCCGCGTACGCCTACGGCCTGAAAGCCAACGGCGGCGATGAGACCAAAGCCAAGGAATACATCAAAACGCTGTTCGAGCACGTTCCTGTGCTGGACACCGGCGCGCGCGGCGCAACCATCAGCTTCACCAACAACGGCCTGGGCGACGTCTTGCTCGCGTGGGAAAACGAAGCCTTCCTGTCGCTCAAGGAAGACGGTGGCGCCGACAAGTTCGACATCGTCGTGCCTTCGCTGTCGATCCTGGCCGAACCTCCGGTAGCCGTCGTCGAGAAGAACGCCGAGAAACACGGCACGACCGAAATCGCCACCGAATACCTGAAGCACCTGTACAGCAAGGAAGGCCAGGAAATCGCCGCGAAAAACTTCTACCGTCCTCGTGACAAAGAAGTGGCCGCCAAGTACGAGAAGCAGTTCCCGAAACTGGAACTGGTGACCATCGACAAGGATTTCGGCGGCTGGAAATCGGCTCAACCCAAGTTCTTCAACGATGGCGGTATCTTCGACCAGATTTACATTCCTAAATAAGCCTGTAGGAGCGCGCTTGCCCGCGAGACGGTGTGTCAATGAATGCGATTGACATGAACAGATCGCCATCGCGGCATGCGCGCTCCTGCATGAAACGTCCCGGGATCTGATAAATTCCGAGACGTTTTCCACGGCGAAAAACCAACTGACCCGGACCCGTTCCGGGTTACGTGTATCAACCAAGGACACTTATGTCTCGACGCATATCCCCCGTCATACCCGGCTTCGGGCTGACGCTGGGCTACACCTTGGTGTACCTCAGCTTGATTGTGCTGATACCGCTTGCGGTGATGTTCATCCACGCCTCCCAACTGAGCGCTGAGCAGTTCTGGACCATCGTCACGGCGCCACGTGTGCTGGCTGCGCTGAAGCTGAGCTTCGGCACCGCGTTCTATGCGGCAATCATCAACGGCATCATCGGTACCTTGCTCGCCTGGGTGCTGGTGCGTTACACCTTCCCGGGTCGCAGAATCATCGACGCGATGATCGACCTGCCTTTCGCCCTGCCCACAGCCGTGGCAGGCATCGCGCTGACAGCGCTGTACACGCCTGCAGGCCTCGTCGGTCAGTTCGCCACCGACCTGGGCATCAAAATCGCCTACACGCCTTTCGGTATTACGCTGGCGCTGACGTTCGTCACGATGCCGTTCGTAGTCCGGACCGTGCAGCCGGTGCTTGCCGACATTCCGCGTGAAGTCGAAGAAGCGGCGGCGTGCCTTGGCGCGCGGCCGATTCAGGTGTTTCGTTACATCCTCGCGCCTGCATTGCTGCCTGCCTGGCTGACCGGCTTTGCGCTTGCGTTCGCACGGGGCGTGGGTGAATACGGCTCGGTGATCTTCATCGCCGGCAACATGCCGATGAAGACCGAAATCCTGCCGCTGCTGATCATGGTCAAGCTCGATCAGTACGATTACGCGGGGGCAACGTCCATCGGTGTGCTGATGCTGGTGGTCTCATTCATTCTGTTGCTGCTGATCAACCTGCTGCAGCGACGTATCGAAACCCCTAACTGAGGAGGCGCATCATGTCCGGTCCATCGCTTATCGCCGCTTCTTCGGCCAATGCATCCCGTCGTGGCAGCGCAGTGTCGCGGCGTATTCTCATCGGCCTCGCCTGGCTTGTGTTCGCGCTCTTTCTGCTGCTGCCATTGTTCGTAGTCGTGAGTCAGGGCCTGAAGAACGGCATCGGCGGCTTCTTCACGGCGATTCTTGAGCCCGACGCGCTGTCGGCGCTGAAACTCACCGTGTATGCCGTGCTCATCTCTGTGCCGTTGAACGTGGTGTTCGGCGTGGCTGCCGCCTGGTGCGTGAGCAAATATTCGTTCCGCGGCAAAGCCATTCTGGTCACGCTCATTGACCTGCCGTTTTCGGTCTCCCCGGTCATTGCCGGTCTGGTCTACATCCTCATGTTCGGTGCGCGCGGCGTGTTCGGGCCGTGGCTGCAGGATCACGACATCCAGATCGTGTTTGCGCTGCCCGGTATCGTTCTGGCGACCATCTTCGTGACCGTACCGTTCGTGGCGCGTGAACTGATCCCGCTGATGCAGGAGCAGGGCACGCAGGAAGAAGAGGCCGCCCGGCTGCTGGGCGCCAATGGCTGGCAGATGTTCTGGCACGTAACCGTCCCGAACATCAAATGGGGCCTGATCTACGGCGTGGTGCTGTGCACCGCCCGGGCGATGGGTGAGTTCGGCGCGGTGTCGGTGGTCTCCGGCCACATTCGCGGCGTGACCAACACCCTGCCGCTGCATGTCGAGATTCTTTACAACGAGTACAACCACGTGGCTGCTTTTGCCGTGGCGAGCCTGTTATTGATCCTTGCGCTGTTCATCCTGCTGCTCAAGCAGTGGAGCGAAGCGCGCATTAGCCGTCTGCGCCAAAGCGCGGCGGAGGAATAATTCATGTCGATCGAAGTCCGTAACGTCAGCAAGAACTTCAATGCCTTCAAGGCCCTCAACAGCATCAGTCTGGACATCCAGAGTGGCGAGCTGGTGGCTTTGCTGGGGCCGTCAGGCTGCGGCAAGACCACGCTGCTGCGCATCATCGCCGGCCTTGAAACCCCCGATCAGGGCAGCATCGTATTCCACGGCGAAGACGTCTCCGGTCACGATGTGCGTGATCGCAACGTCGGTTTCGTGTTCCAGCATTACGCGCTGTTTCGCCACATGACGGTGTTCGACAACGTCGCGTTTGGCCTGCGCATGAAGCCTAAGAACCAGCGGCCGAACGAAAGCCAGATCGCGGCGAAAGTGCATGAGCTGCTTAACATGGTCCAGCTGGACTGGCTCGCCGATCGATACCCCGAGCAGCTGTCAGGCGGTCAGCGTCAGCGTATTGCGCTGGCGCGCGCGCTGGCGGTAGAGCCGAAAGTGCTGTTGCTGGATGAGCCGTTCGGCGCGCTGGACGCCAAGGTGCGCAAGGAATTGCGTCGCTGGCTGGCGCGCCTGCACGAAGACATCAACCTGACTTCGGTGTTCGTGACCCACGACCAGGAAGAAGCCATGGAGGTCGCCGACCGCATCGTGGTGATGAACAAGGGCGTGATCGAGCAGATCGGCTCGCCGGGCGAGGTGTACGAGAACCCGGCCAGCGATTTCGTGTATCACTTCCTCGGGGATTCGAACCGCTTGCACCTGGGCGAAGACAACCACGTTCTGTTCCGGCCGCATGAAGTGTCGTTGTCGCGTCATGAAGTGGAAGGGCATCACGCCGCTGAAGTGCGTGACATCCGTCCGCTGGGCGCAACCACCCGCGTGACCTTGAAGGTCGAAGGTCAGCCGGAGCTGATCGAAGCCGAGGTGGTCAAGGATCACGACAGCCTGATTGGTCTGGCGCGCGGCGAGACATTGTTCTTCAAGCCGAAGGTCTGGCAGAAGGTTGCGAATATCTAAGTCGGCCCAGACCAAGCGCGCTCCTACAAAAGGCTGTGTTTGCTACACAGCCGCCTTTTTCAGGTTGCGCTTGTGCGTGCGGCCCGCTTTGCCCTCGATGCTGTTCTGCAACTTCCTTCTCATTCCCATCAAAAAGGCCGCTTCGGCGACCACGAACAGCGGGCCGATGATCAGGCCTGTGACGTCATCGACGAACGCCGGTTTGCGACCTTCGTAATAATGGCCCACGAACTGGATCGCCCAGCCGACCACGAACAGCCCGACGCCTGAGCCGAGCCACGTCATCGTGCTCTGCTGCGCCAGGTGCGCTCCGATCCACAGAAACAGCGCAAGCACGATGCCCATGGCAATGCCGAAAGGCCTGTCTAGCCGCAGGTAGAACACCGTGGCCGCGACCGTTGCCAGCAAGGCCGGTGAAATCCAAAGATCGGCCAGCGACCAGCTGCTCCAGCCCGGCCGGGACAGCAGTATCGCCACGGCCAGGACGATCAGCGGAACGCCGACGAAGTGGGTGGCGATATTTCGGGTGTCGCGATGGTAAGACGCGTATTGGCTTAGGTGATCGACGAGGTTTTTCATTGTTATTCCTCTGGTGATGCGTGGATCATGCCGCTGATTTTTGGATGAGCCGCGGTTGCCGGTTCAGCAGCCTGCAATAAAACGCTGCTGATAAAAAGGAGATTCACATGACGAATGGAACGCAATGGAGCTCTTGGTTGTTGAACGACCGATGGTTCACCGAGTTGCCCGCCTCATTGCAGGATAGCCTGCTGAGCGGCATGCAGCAGCGTCGCTTCACATCGGGCAGGACCGTGTTCGAGCGCGGTCAGCCGGCCACCGGACTGTACGCGCTGCTGGATGGATCGATCCGCTTCGGCGATCCCGGTCAGCAATGTCATGACCTTCCCCGTCCCGTTGGCAAGCGGCCTTATTGGTTTGGCGAACGGGCGCTGTTTGACGATCAGCCCAGCGCGCTGGACGGCTTTGCCGAAGGCTCGATCATCCTCCTGCACATGCCTCACGCGCCGATCAGGCAGCTGCTGCAAGAGCGCCCGGCGCTGTGGCGTCACTTCTGCGCGCTGCTGGGTCAAAAGCTCGGCCTGGTGGTTCCGCTTCCTGAGCAAATAACGCTGTTGCCGACCGTCGAGAGAGTGGCGTTTCGTCTGTTGATGCTGACCGAGGGATACGGCGAGCTGGACCGCTCCGAGCGGGTCGTGGCGCTCTCGAGCATGGCCTCACAGCGTTGCCTGGGACTGAGCGGTGAAGTGGTCGAGCGCGTGCTGGGAGAATTGGCCGAGCGCAACATTGTGCGGCGCGAAGGTGACTTGATCCACGTGCTGGACACCAGTCGGCTGCGGCGCGCAGCGTTGCATCGGCTGACGGAAGTGAAGGCCTGACCGGGCCAGGTTTCAGCGCAGCAGGCCGTCGCGGTACTGGCTGGGCGTCATGCCGGTCCAGCGCTTGAATGCCCGGCTGAAACTGCTGGTGTCGGAGAAACCGAGCAGATAGGCAATCTCACTGAGCGACGTACCAGGCTCGCGCATGTGCTGCAGCGCCAGGTTCTGCCGACACTGGTTAAGCAGCAGATCGTAACTGCAGCCCTCGTCTGCCAGATGGCGCTGCAAGCTGCGCAGGCTCAAGTGCAGGTTGTGGGCAATTCGCTCGGCTGACGGCTCACCTTCCGGCAGTTGGGTTTCGATCGCGCCACGCACTTTGCGCTCCCACGTCAGCGGGCTGAGCTGCTCCAGCGTGCGATTGAGGACCGCTTCGTTATGTTCGGCGAGCTCCGGGTTGGCATCGTCCAGATGGCTGTCGAAGTCAGCGCACGCAAACTCCAGCAAATTTTCCCGCGCAGCGAAATGCAGCGGCGCCCGAAACACATCGTGCCAGGGCTTCGGGTCTTCGGGTTGAGGGCGCATCAGGTGAACGGCCAAAGGCGCGTAATGCCGCCCGAGCCGGTTACGGCAGGTCCGCACGTAAATGGCGGCAAACGCGTCCATGGCCTCGTTGGCCGGCATCGGTCCACCCTCCGGCACCCGAAAACGGAACGCGTAGTGATCTCCCTCACGCACGAAGCTCAGATCCAGCGCATCACTGACCACCGGGTGGTAGCGCACGATGCGCTCGAACACTTCGCGCAGCGAACCGCTGGCAACCAGTGCATAGCCGAGTGCGTGAAAAGTGGTCGGGCTGACGAAGCGCGAAACACGCAAACCCAGCGCGGGATCGCCGCTCGCCTGAACGGCCAGTTGCCAGAAACGGGTCGTGGCTGTCACCGGATAGCGCGCGTTGGGGTCGTCCATCAACTGTGCGTCCAGGCCCGCAGCTTCACTCAGCGCAAGACTGTCCAGGCCCAGGGCGTCGAGTTGCTTGCGCAGGGCGCGGGTCCAACTGGCGAGAATGCTCGGCTCAGGCATACAGATTGGCGCTTCCGGTCAACAGGTTGGCGTTCACGGCAGGGCGGTTGCGCGCCGCGCTCGGCACAGTGAGGGCGTGTTTTTCTGAATCATAAAACCGGAGATGGAAGCATGCACGACACTTCTGCAAGTGCAGCCGGACTGAATGCACAGCAGCGATCGGCCCATATTCGCGCGGTGGTCATGGCCCACGGCGAGATCTTGCGTGCGCGTTACCCGATCCTTCGACATCAAGATGCCATCGGCGTGAGCATCCTGATATTCGCACTCGGCGGCATGATGCTCAGCGCGGCGCTCTACATCGAGGGCTACGTCGCTTGGTGGGCCTGTCTTTTGCTCAATGCGTTCTTCGCCTCGCTGACCCATGAACTCGAGCACGACCTGATTCACAGCATGTATTTACGCAAGCAGCGAGTGACGCACAACCTGATGCTGGCGTTGGTGTGGATGGCTCGGCCGAGCACCATCAACCCGTGGATTCGTCGGCATCTGCACTTGAATCATCACAAGGTGTCCGGCACCGAGGCCGATCTGGAAGAACGCGCGATCACCAACGGCGAACCCTGGGGGCTCGCCCGGCTGTTGATGGTCGGCGATAACGTGATGTCGTCCTTGATCCGGATGCTGCGTGCGAAAACCTGGGCGCACCGGGTCAGCATTCTCAAGCGGACTCTCCGGGTTTATGCCCCGCTGGCCTTGCTGAACTGGAGCGCGTGGTATGTGTTTCTGGGCTTTCACGGAATCAACGGCATCGCGGCCCAGGCAGGCAACCCGATTGACTGGTCGCAGAGCACGCTGGCATTCATGCACGCCATCAACGTTGCAGTGGTGGTGATCGTCGGGCCCAACGTCTTGCGTACCTTCTGCCTGCATTTCGTCAGCTCGAACATGCACTACTACGGCGATGTCGAACCCGGCAATGTGATGCAACAGACGCAGGTCCTCAATCCCTGGTGGATGTGGCCGCTGCAGGCGTTCTGCTTCAACTTCGGCAGTACTCACGCCATTCACCATTTCGTGGTCAAGGAGCCTTTTTACATCCGCCAGATGACGGCGCCAGTCGCGCACAGGGTCATGGCTGAAATGGGTGTTCGGTTCAATGACTTCGGGACGTTCGGCCGCGCCAACCGGTTCACCGCGACGGGCCTGAAAACGAGTGCACCTTCTGGGCGCGGGCTCGCGCGTGAAAGCTGATGTTCAGGCGGCGTTCGGGATTTTTCGTCGATAAAAAATTCTGTAACAACTCGCCCGTATTCTTCACTCATCCCCGGCGAGCTGGGGGCAGACAGCGTGATTTAACAGGGCCACTCCTTAAGGCAGGGGGTGGCCCTCTTTTTTTGCGCCCAGATGCCTGAGACAGCTGCATATGTATTTGAGCTATTAATAAATATCTTCTTATTCTTTTTCGAATATATGTCTCGTCCCTATACTCGCCCCCATGAACGCAACATGCAGGAGGCGAAGGCCATGCATAACGAATCGATCCGTTACCTGATCGTGCCAGGCTGGCAAGGATCTGCCGACGACCATTGGCAAACCCATTGGCAGAACAGTTTGCCGAACAGTGTGCGCGTGGAGCAGGCCGACTGGCTCAAGCCACGTCGCGAAGACTGGGTGGGTGAGTTGCAGCGCGTCATCGCGGCAGACAGCTCGCCCGTCATCCTCATCGCCCACAGCCTGGGTTGCGTGACCGTTGCACACTGGGCGCAGCTGGCGCCTTTGGAAACCCTGCGTCAGGTGCGTGGTGCGTTGCTGGTGGCGCCTGCTGACGTCGAACGTGCGAACTGCCCGCCTGCCATTCGTAATTTTGCGCCGATTCCCGAACACCTGATGCCGTTCCCTGCTCAGGTCGTCAGCTCTGACAACGATTCGGCTGTAAGTGCCCAACGAGCCATGGAAATGGCGCGCAACTGGGGCGCCGAGATCGGCATCCTCAGTGGCGCCGGGCACATCAACGTCAAATCCGGGCACCAACGATGGGAACAGGGTTTTGCGTATCTTTACCGCTTGCAAGGACGCATCGAACAACTGACTCGGCGTCGGGCGTGAGGGCATGTCGCTCGGCTGTCGCCACGTCTGAGCCTGCATTGATGATCACTTTTTTGGCCGCAGCGAACGCACAGGCGCTGCGGCCTTTTTTTTAACGCTCAGGTCATCGGAAGGCTTGGGCGGGAGACTGCCATGAGCCATCCTGATGTTTTCAACAACCCGCTGCTGACCTTCCCTGAAGCCGAAAAAAGTCCGCTCAGTATTCGCGCCAAGGCGCTGGTCTTCATCGATCCGCGCTCGCGCCAGTTGCGTGAAGAGATGGAACAGCTCGCGCCGCTTGAACTGCCCGTGTTGATTCGGGGAGAGCCGGGAACCGGTAAGGAGCTGCTCGCCAGGCACATTCATCGTGGCAGCGACCGTTCAGGTCTGTTCGTGTCCGTGAACTGTGGAGCCATCAGCCCGACGTATGCCGACGCCGAGCTGTTCGGTCATGCCGCAGGCGCCTATGCCGGCTCGGCCAGCAGCCGCGCTGGCTGGTTCGGCTCGGCCACCGGCGGCACGCTGTATCTGGATGAAATCGCTGATTTGCCGCTGTCCATTCAGACCAAATTGCTGGCAGCGCTCGAAAATCGTGAGGTCACCCGCGTGGGCGCATCTCAGCCAAGCCCGGTGGACGTCAGACTGGTTGCGGCCACCAGCATTGACCTGAGACTGGCCGTCGCGGCGGGAAAATTTCACGAGCGCCTGTATCGGTATCTCAGCGAAGGTCGGCTGGACCTGCCGGCGCTCAGGGAACAACCGGGCAATATCCTGCCACTGGCTGAATACTTCCTCGGCATCTACAGCCAGCGTCTGGACTTCCCGATGCCGCTGATCAGCGATGCGGCCCAGCGTGTACTTGAAGCGCATTACTGGCCGGGAAACACGCGGGAACTTGAGAACGTCATTCACTTTGCGCTGCTGGTGAGCAGCGGAGCACAAGTCTTGCCGGAGCATCTGAATCTGCCTCAGCGCTGACCGCAAAAAGACTGGCTGGCTGGTGGCTCCGATATGACCTTCGAAATTGGTATAAGCATTCGATTAAAAAGTCTTTTAATGGAATAAAAAATCCGGGTAATGTTCGCCCCACGCCGCCGTGCTGCGCGAGTGCGACAGTTCGGTGGCGACCACTTTCCCTTCATCGCCATCAGAGCGATCGGATTACCCAAGGACATTGCATGAAAAAGACGTTTCTGTTCACCGCATTGGCGGCTGCTCTTTCTCTCGGCATCAGTGCTGCGCAAGCGGCCGAGAAACTGGTTGTCGGCGCAACTGCCGTTCCGCACGCCGAAATCCTGGAGCTGATCAAGCCTGAGCTGGCCAAAGAAGGCGTGGACCTGCAGATCAAAGTCTTCACTGACTACGTGCAGCCAAACGTGCAGCTGAACGAGAAGCGTCTGGACGCCAACTACTTCCAGACCAAGCCATATCTGGACGGCTTCAACAAGGGTAAGGGCGCGACTTTGGTTACCGGCGTTGGCGTACACGTCGAACCGTTCGGCGGCTACTCGAAAAAGTGGAAGTCCATCGACCAGCTGCCTGAAGGCGCAACGGTTGCCATTCCTAACGAGGGCAGCAACGCCGGTCGTGCTCTGTTGCTGCTGCAAAAGAACGGTCTGATCACCCTGAAAGACCCGACCAATGCGCTGGCGACCCCGAAAGACATCGCCACTAACCCGAAAAAACTGAAATTCCGCGAGCTGGAGTCTGCTCTGCTGCCGCGCGCACTGGATCAAGTCGACCTGGACCTGATCAACACCAACTACGCGCTGGAAGCCAAGCTGAATCCGAAGAAAGACGCGCTGATCCTGGAAGGTTCTGATTCGCCCTACGTGAACTATCTGGTGACCCGTACCGACAACGCCCACACCGACGCGATCGACAAGCTGTCGAAGGCGCTGACCAGCCAGCAGGTCAAAGACTTCATCAACAAGAAGTACGACGGCGCGGTATTGCCAGCGTTCTGATGGTGCTGGGCGCAGTGACCACTACAGGAGTGGGCCAACGGTCTTTATGCCCCTTCGATCAACGGCGTAATACCCGACGCCTTCCCGGCCTAAGCCGGTCCTACGAAAAGTTTGCAGCGTCTCTAGGACCGGCTTTAGCCGGGAAGAGGCTGGCGTGTCCGGTGGAGATTTGGCGGCTTGAAGTCAGTCTTCGCGAGCAAGCTCGCTCCTGAATGTCTGGCGTAAGCCGGAACAGAGTCGGATTACTGACCTGCGTTCTTAACGCCGACGGCTTGGGCATGCGTCGGCGTTTTTGCATGTGCGCCCAGCGCGCGACGTAGCGCGATCAGCAATTTCATGTTGTCTTCAAGAAGTTTGTCGTGCGAGTGGTCATTGAAGCTGGCGCGTTCCGGCATGATCGGTCCTCTTTTTGTTATCCCTGACATCTGCTCCAGCGCAGGCAATGCCCGCTGCGAGATGCGGAATAGACCGCAATCATGCGCGTCAGGTTCGCATCCAAAGATAAGAATTTGGTATCGATGCGGTTACCGATAATGGCACTAAGCCGCTGCTAGTTCGTTCAGCGCTATGCATATGCTCTAACGATATTTAAATTTATCTTCTTATAGCTTTAAAGTTCCGATTCTTCAGTCACACGCCTTTTTGGAGTCGGAGTTCTCATGCCAGCAGCCTCCCAAGCTTCCACGTCCGCGCAAGCGCCGGATCAGCAGTTCGATGTGCGTCCATTCGCCGAAAAGGTGGGCGCGGAAATCGTCGGGCTGGATTTGTCCCGTCCGCTCAATGACGCTGACTTCGCGCGCGTGCATCGTGCTCATCTGGATTACCACGTAGTGGTTTTTCGCGATCAGCAGATCACCCCGCAACAACAGATCGATTTCAGCCGTCGTTTCGGCGTGCTGCAGATTCACGTCCTCAAGCAGTTTCTGCTCGCTAACCATCCGGAAATCCTGATCGTTTCCAACATCGTCGAGAACGGCCAGCCGGTCGGTCTGGGTGACGCCGGTAAGTACTGGCACTCGGATTTGTCTTACAAAGAGCTTCCAAGCCTGGGCTCGATGCTCTATGCCCAGGAACTGCCGAGCGAAGGCGGCGACACGCTGTTCGCCGACATGCACCTGGCCTGGGACACGCTGCCTGAGCATCTGCGTAAAGCGGTCGAGGGCCGCAAGGCCGTCCACAGCTACACCTCGCGCTATCGCGATGGCCGCAACGCCGAAAACTGGCGTCCAACCCTGAGCGCCGAGCAATTGGCTGAAGTGGCGGTGGTCAGCCATCCGATCGTGCGCACGCACCCGGAAAACGGACGCAAGGCACTGTTCGTCAGCGAAGGCTTCACCACACACATCGTGGGTATTCCAGAAGACGAAAGTCAGCAGATTCTCACCGAGCTGTACGCACACAGCGTGCGGCCCGAAGGTGTCTACCGTCATAAATGGCAGGAAAACGACATGGTGTTCTGGGACAACCGCTCCCTGATTCACTTGGCTGGCGGAACCCCTGACCATCTTCGCCGTCGTCTGCATCGCACCACTATTCAGGGCGACGCGCCGTTCTGATTCACGCCGTCCTGATCCGGAGACCGTTCCATGAACGCTGTTCTGCAAAGCCACACGGCTAGCGATCGCTTGAATGCGCAACAGGCCAATCAGCCTACCGCTGAAGCGCTGTTGCAAGTCCAAGGCGTAAGCCTTGAATACCGCACCCCGGAACGCGTGGTGCGGGCCACTCATCAGGTCAGTTTCGAAATCGATCCTGCAGACCGTTTTGTCCTGCTCGGCCCATCGGGTTGCGGCAAGTCCACGTTGCTCAAAGCGGTTGCCGGGTTCATTCAGCCCAGCGAAGGGCAGATTCGTCTGGCCGGTCAGCCTGTCAAAGAGCCCGGACCGGATCGCATTGTGGTCTTCCAGGAGTTCGACCAACTGCCACCGTGGAAAACGGTGATAGAGAACGTGATGTTCCCGTTGCTGGCTTCGCGCACGCTCAAGCGCCGGGACGCAGAAGAGCGCGCGCGGCATTACCTGGAAAAAGTGGGCTTGAGCGCGTTTGCCGATGCGTACCCGCACACCCTGTCGGGCGGCATGAAAGCGCGCGTGGCCATTGCGCGTGCACTGGCGATGCAGCCGAAGATCCTGTTGATGGACGAGCCTTTCGCAGCGCTCGACGCCCTGACGCGTCGCAAGATGCAGGAAGAGCTTCTCGAGCTGTGGGAAGGGGTGCGTTTCACGTTGTTGTTCGTGACTCACTCCATCGAAGAAGCGCTGGTGGTGGGCAACCGGATTCTGTTGCTGTCGCCGCATCCGGGGCGTGTGCGGGCCGAGATCAACAGCCATCAGTACGATCTGAAAAGCCTCGGTGGCGTAGATTTCCAGGCGTCAGCGCAGCGCATCCATCGGCTGCTGTTCGATGAAGGCGAAGCGCCCGCAGTGGAGCACGACCTGCGGTTTCAGGATATTCGTATCGCCTATTAATGCGCAGACCGCTGACCCCTGAGGGAGCGAGCTTGCTCGCGAAGACATACTGCCAGACGCCCCATGTTCTATTGCCTGAACTGGCCTCTTCGCGAGCAAGCTCGCTCCCACGGGGGCGCCGTTTGCCGAGCGACCTAATCAAGAGATTCCAACCATGAGCCTTTCACCTCCGATTCGCGAGGAATACGAAATCGCGCTGGAGCCTTTCACTCAGGAAGACCTGGCCCGCGACATTCCTCTTGTTCAACGCATCTGGCAATTGAGCTGGGTTCGCAAAGCCGTGATTCTCGTTCTGCTGGGTGTGGTCTGGGAAATCGCTGCGCGCATTCAGGGCAATGACCTGTTGCTGCCGAGCTTTCTGCAAACGGCACAGGCTTTCATTGACGGCATCATGACCGGCGAACTGCTGGGCAAGGTCTGGATTTCCCTGACGGTGCTGGTCAAGGGTTACCTCATCGGCATCGTCCTCGCGTTCGGCCTGACCACACTGGCGGTTTCTACCCAGTTGGGGCGGGACTTGCTCGGCACGCTGACCGCGATGTTCAACCCGTTGCCGGCTATTGCGCTTCTGCCGCTGTCGCTGCTGTGGTTCGGTCTGGGCGAGAACAGCCTGATTTTCGTCCTCGTGCACTCGGTCTTGTGGGCGCTGGCGCTCAACACCTACGCAGGTTTTCTCGGCGTTTCGGAAACCCAGCGCATGGCCGGTCGCAACTACGGGCTCAAGGGGCTGCGATTTGTCTGGTACATCCTGATTCCGGCCGCGCTGCCGTCGATTCTGGCGGGCCTGAAAATTGGCTGGGCATTTGCCTGGCGCACCCTGATCGCCGCCGAACTGGTTTTCGGCGCGTCGTCAGGCAAGGGCGGACTGGGCTGGTACATCTTCCAGAACCGCAACGAGCTGTACACCGACAAGGTGTTCGCGGGCCTTGCGGCTGTGATCATCATCGGTCTGCTGGTGGAAAACCTGCTGTTCAGCAACGTCGAGCGCCTGACCGTCAAACGTTGGGGCATGCAGCGCTGATCACTCCTTAGAAGAACATTTCGCTGAGTGGACCGGATCGCCGGACATGAAGCTTTCCAACACTTTTTGCTTTCATTGTGAGGAATTCATGGGGACTTCAAACAAACGTCCAGTGCTCGCCGCACTGGCAGCCACGGTCGGTCTGTTCGGCGCACTGTTGAGCGGCGGCGCACACGCCGAAGGCAAGATCAGCATCGCCCAGCAGTTTGGTATCGGCTACCTGATCCTCGATGTCGTGCAGCAGCAGAAGCTGATCGAGAAGCACGGCAAAGAGCAGGGCCTGGACATCAAGGTCGACTGGAACAGCATCTCCGGCGCAACGGCAATGAACGAAGCGCTGCTGGCTGGCGCGCTGGACGTGGTATCGGCAGGCGTGCCGCCGATGCTGACCATCTGGGACCGCACCAAGGGCAAACAGAACGTCAAGGCCATCGCTTCGCTGGGTTCGATGCCGAATTATCTGCTCAGCAACAATCCGAACGTGAAGACGGTCCAGGACTTCACCGACAGGGATCGCATCGCTGTGCCGGCCGCGGGCGTGGGCTTCCAGTCGCGTACCCTGCAGATCGAAACCGCCAAGCTGTTCGGTAACGACAACTATAAGAAATTCGACAACATCTCCGTGAGCCTGCCCCACCCTGACGCCACCTCGGCGTTGATCGCAGGCGGTTCCGAGATCAGCGCGCACTTCTCCAGCCCGCCGTTCCAGTATCAGGAACTGGAAAACCCGAACGTGCATAAAGTGCTGAGTTCGTACGACGTGCTGGGCGGCCAGGCAACGTTCAACGTCCTTTACACCACACAGAAATTCCACGACGAGAACCCGAAAACCTATAAAGCGTTCTACGACGCACTGGCTGAAGCCGAGAAGATCATCAAGGCCGACAAGAACGCAGCGGCCAAGACCTACATCGAGGTCGAGAAATCCAAGTTGCCGTTGCCGCTCGTGGAGAAGATCGTCAACGACCCGGAAATCGACTTCACCGTCGTGCCGCAACGCACCTTCATCTATGCCGAGAAGCTGCATGAAATCGGCGTGCTGAAAAACAAGGCCGACAGCTGGAAAGATTTCTTCTTCGAAGAAGCCCACGCTGGGGCGGGTAGCTGATCCTCAGTGTCGGGCGGCTCGCATGGACAGGCCTGATAAGCGGGGCGGTGTATCATTCACTCCGCCTTCGCGACCGTCGTAACCTCCGATTGCTCCTGCAGGGGCGTCCGCCACCTAAGTTGGATTGGGCAAGAAACTGCAGGAGCAACCGGCATTGTGCTCTGGTGCTCGCAAACTGGGTATGCCAGCCACTATTGAATTAGCCAACCCATCTCTATCGCGAATAAGCGTCACCCTTCTCCGATGCGCCTGCTTGGCGATAACAACCTTGTTGTTCATTTCGAATCAGTCTTTGCCGCGACCCCTGGCCGCGTTGCTCATCAACGCGCTCTAAGCTTTACTGTAAATATGCTTCATCGCAGTAGAAGTTAAAGATAATGTTCTGGCCGCGGCCGGCCGAAGGAAAGGAATCCATATCATGGGCAAGAAAAAACTAGCCGCCATTGTTGCTGTGTCGGCGTTGGTGTTAGTGGCGCTGATCACTGTCTATACCGTGTTGATGAAAGATCATAAAATTAAGCTTTCGCCGGAATTACAATCAGCGGCGGCGTCCAAAGGGACATTCCAGGTTGGACTGTTCTACAGGACTGCAGGTGTGACCACCCCGCCTATTGATGTAGTTTGCATCATTACCGTCGATACATTGCCGAAAACAGTCTCGATGGGCGGAGGGTCGGGATGCGATAATGACAAAGCCGAATTTTTCGCAATTCAAAATGGGACAATTGCAACGGTTGGTATTTATGACGAGCCCTGCAGCGGCGACTTGCACGATGACGATTTTTACGAATACAGAATTACCCAATCCCCTTTGAATCATGAGTATATGTACGGTTTTTTTGATGGCAACGCGAGTCCTGGAATCCCGGGTATGAAGCCCGTTGCATCGAAATATAAAAATGGTTTAACCGGCAAGGTGTCTTGCATCAAAATTTATCCGTAAATAATCAGCTCTGTTGATTTGCCTCTGTTGCGGGCAGGTTTGAGGCAAGTTCGTGTAACTTGTAGTGTCGGCTGTCAGTGTCGGGGTATTTAACCGGAAGTTCCAATAGCCGACTTATTATCCAGAACCTGCCCTTCAATCCGGCCAGTGCCACGCCGGTTCATCCAGCCTGCCCTGGCCCACAATGCCGGTCTGGCCCAGGTCCTTTTCAAGCATGATGCAGTTGCACTCAGGGTCTTGTTCCAATGCGGCGATGAGCCGGTTCGCGTGGGAGACGACCCACACCTGGCAGCTGTGGGATGCGCGCATGATCAGCCTTGCCAAAGCGGGCAGCAGGTCCGGGTGCAGGCTGGTTTCGGGTTCGTTGAGCACCATCATGGTGGGCGGTCGGGGCGTGAGCAGCGCAGCGATCAGCAACAGATAGCGCAGCGTGCCGTCCGACAATTCTGCCGCTGACAACGGGCGCAGCAATCCATGTTGATGAAACTCAAGCGCGAACAGCCCGCCGCCCTGAGCGTTGATGTGTATGCGTGCGCCGGGGAAGGCGTCGCTGATGGCGGCGTCGAGCGCCTCGGGCTCGCCGATTTCGCGGATCGTCTGCAACGCGGCTGCCAGATCACGCCCATCGTGATGCAGAACGGGCGTCCGTGTGCCCAATTGAGCCTTGCGGGCGGGCGCATCGGCGTCGCTGCGAAAGTGATCATAAAATCGCCAGCCGCGAATGTTTTCGCGCAACTGGAGCACTTCCGGCGAGGAGCGAAGGTTGCCCACTTGATCGAACAGGCTGTCGAACGTTGGCGTGTGTTGCGCCAGCACATCCCAACTGCGTCCCTCGCGGGCCCGGATCATGGGGCCGGCTCGATCGACCAGCAGGCTCGCCGGACGATACACGGGGCCTGCCCAGATGCATTCACGCTTGATCTCCGGGTCCAGTGCAAAGGCCGTCGGTGCCGCTGGCGGCGGGGGCAGGCCCAGCGAAATGGCGTAGCTGAAGTCCTCGGCGGCGAACCCCAGCCGCAACCGCACGACGTCCTTGCGCGGACCTCCCTGAATCTCCACTTCACCATTGCGCATGCGCCGGCTGATGTTTTCCGGCCCTGCCCAGAAGGTCGATTTCAGGCCACCTTCCCGGGCCAGCGCGTTGATGACGCCGCCTTGTGCGGTCTCCGCCAGCAGCCGTAACGCCCGATACAGGTTGGATTTGCCGCTGCCGTTAGGGCCCGTGATTAGGTTCAGCCGTTGCAACGGAACAACCAGAGTGTTGATTGAACGGTAGTTGGCAACCGCGAGGGTGGTGAGCATCGAGCATTCCTTGCTGTGTGCAGGCAGGGGGATCTGCGCAGTTTAGCGGCGTAAGGAACCCTGATCTACGCTCATAGTCGCATGATCATCGCGGCGCAGACCCAAGCATGAAAGGGGTGCCGATGACTGTATGCAACGGCATTGGCACAAGGAGTCTGCATGCCCGCTCAACCCTCGGTAATTCATTCCAGCCTGGCTGCACTGGTGCTCGGCCTGTGCGTGGCTGTGCTGCCCGGCTGCGGCAAGGAAAGACCCAAGGAGCCCGTTCGCCCGCGCGTGCAGGCGCAAGAAGTCAAAACGGCTGAGTTCGCTGCCGATGTTGCCCTCACAGGCGACATCCAGGCGCGCGTGCAGACTCAGCTTTCGTTCCGCGTCGGCGGCAAGATCATTCAGCGCTCGGTCGATGTCGGCGACAGAATCTCGGCCAAACAGGTGCTCGCCAGGCTCGACCCCAAAGACCTGCAGACCAACGTCGACTCGGCCATTGCCGCCGAAGCTGCCGAGCAGGCCCGCGTGAAACAGACCGCCGCCGCATTCGTGCGTCAGGAAAAACTCCTGCCCAAGGGCTACACCAGCCGCAGCGAATATGACTCGGCCCAGGCTGCCCTGCGCAGCAGCCAGAGCGCGTTGCGGGCGGCCCAGGCCCAGTTGGCAAACGCCCGCGAGCAGCTGGGGTATACCGCGCTGATCGCCGATGCACCGGGCATCATCACGGCGCGGCAGGCCGAGGTCGGGCAGGTGGTTCAGGCGACCATGCCGATTTTCAGCCTGGCCCGCGACGGCGAGCGTGATGCTGTGTTCAATGTGTACGAGTCCCTCTTCGTCAACCCGCCAACCGACCAGCCGGTCGAAGTCACGCTGCTGGATAATCCGAAAATCAAAGCGACCGGGAAGGTGCGCGAAGTCACGCCTGCGGTGTCGGCACAGACCGGCACGCTGCAGGTGAAGATCGCGCTGTCGTCGCTGCCGCCTGGCATGGAGCTGGGCTCGGTCGTCAGTGCTGCGTTGAGCGTGCCGGCCAAGGCGAGTGTAGAGCTGCCGTGGTCAGCGTTGACCAAGGGCCTGGGCGATCACCTCGGGCAGCCAGCGGTCTGGGTGGTGGATGAGCAGAACAAGGTCAGCCTGCGGACGGTCACGGTCGGGCGGTATCTGACAGGCAAAGTAATCATCGTGGACGGTCTGAAAAACGGAGAGAAAGTGGTCGTTGCCGGTAACCAGTTGCTGCATCCGGACATGCAGGTCGAGCTGGCCGATGTCTACAAGGACCTGACGGGAGCCCCGCAATGAAGCGACTTTCGGGAATCGTCCTGAGTGGTTTGTTGCTGGGCGCCTGCAGCAAGGAGGAGCCGCCGCCCGAGCCCTTGCGTCCCGTGCTGTTCGTGGAGGTCAAGCCTCAAGCCGAAGAAAGCCTGGGGCGTTTCGCTGGCAGTATCGCCGCACGCTACGAGAGCACGCTGGGTTTCCGGGTTTCCGGTCGCATTGCTCAGCGCAGCGTCGATGTCGGCGCACAGGTCAAAAAGGGCGACATGCTCGCCGTGCTCGATCCGACCGATCAGCAGAACCAGGTGCGCTCCACGCAGGGCGATCTGGCGCGGGTCGAGGCGCAGTTGATCAACTCGCAGGCCAATGCCCGGCGGCAGCAGGAGCTGTTTGATCGAGGCGTGGGCGCGCAGGCCGCGCTCGATGTCGCGGTCACGGATCTGAAGACCACGCAGTCTTCTTACGATCAAGCCAAAGCCGCGTTGCAACAGGCCAAGGACCAGTTGAGCTACAGCGAATTGCGGACCGACCACGATGCGGTGGTGACCGAGTGGAAGGTCGAAGCCGGCCAGGTGGTCAGCGCCGGTGAGCAGGTTGTGACCCTCGCGCGGCCTGACATCAAGGAGGCCGTGATCGACCTGCCCGCACAGCTTGCCGATCAACTGCCCAAGGACGTCGTGTTCAAGGTCGCCAGTCAGCTTGAACCGGACATCAACACCACCGCCACCGTGCGGGAGCTCGAGCCGCAGGCAGAAAGCACAACGCGCACCCGTCGCGCTCGACTGACGCTGGCCGACACGCCGCCGTCCTTTCGCTTGGGCACGGCGATCAGCGTCACCCTCAGCTCGGCCATAGAGCCTCGCATTCAGTTGCCCGACACGGCGCTGCAAGAGGTCGATGGCAAGACGCAGATCTGGGTCATCGACCAGCAGAACCAGACCGTTTCGCCGCGTCCGGCCAATGTCGTCAGCCGCGCCAGCGGCAGTGTGGTGCTGGCAGGTGGCGTGAAGGGCGGTGATCTGGTCGTCACTGCCGGGGTAAACAGCCTCAAGCCGGGGCAGAAAGTCAAAGTCGATAAGGAAAGCCCGCGATGAAAGGGACGTTCAACCTCTCCGATTGGGCGCTCAAGCATCAATCCTTCGTCTGGTACCTGATGTTCGTCGGTCTACTGATGGGCGTGTTTTCCTACATGAACCTCGGTCGCGAGGAGGACCCTTCGTTCACCATCAAAACCATGGTCATCCAGACGCGCTGGCCGGGCGCGACGGTGGATGAAACCCTGGAGCAGGTCACCGACCGCATCGAGAAGAAGCTCGAAGAACTCGATTCCCTCGATTACGTGAAGAGTTATACCCGTCCCGGCGAGTCCACGGTTTTCGTCTACCTGCGCGACACCACCAGCGCGGGCGCGATTCCGGATATCTGGTACCAGGTGCGCAAGAAGATCGACGACATTCGCGGCACGTTCCCTCAGGGGCTGCAAGGGCCGGCGTTCAACGACGAGTTCGGAGACGTCTACGGCTCGATCTACGCCTTCACGGCCGACGGCCTGACGCTTCGCCAGTTACGCGATTATGTTGAAGAAGTGCGCGTGCAGATCCGCGACGTACCCGGACTGGGCAAGGTCGAGATGATCGGCCAGCAGGACGAGGTGCTGTACCTCAATTTCTCCACGCGCAAACTCGCGGCGCTCGGGCTGGACCAACGGCAAGTCGTGCAAAGCCTTCAGTCGCAGAACACCGTCACGCCAGCAGGTGTGATCGAGGCCGGGCCTGAACGGATTTCGGTGCGCACCTCCGGGCAGTTCGCCTCGGAGAAGGACCTGGAGACGGTCAATCTGCGCCTCAACGACCGGTTCTATCGTCTGAGCGATATTGCAGAGATCACGCGCGGCTACGTTGACCCGCCCAAGCCATTGTTCCGTTTCGATGGCAAGCCGGCGATCGGTCTGGCCATCGCCATGAAGAAAGGCGGCAACGTTCAAGAGTTCGGCAAGCAGCTGCACGAGCGCATGGATGCAGCGACGGCCGACTTGCCCATTGGCGTGGGCGTCCACAATGTGTCGGATCAGGCGCAGGTGGTCGAGAAAGCGGTGGGCGGGTTCACCAGTGCGCTGTTTGAAGCGGTCGTAATCGTACTGGTCGTCAGCTTCATCAGCCTGGGCATGCGCGCCGGGCTCGTGGTGGCCTGCTCGATTCCTCTGGTGCTGGCGATGGTCTTCGTGTTCATGGAGTACAGCGGCATCACGATGCAACGGATTTCGCTGGGCGCGCTGATCATTGCGCTGGGGCTGCTGGTGGATGACGCGATGATCACCGTGGAGATGATGGTCTCGCGCCTGGAGCTGGGCGACAGCAAAGAGCAGGCGGCGACCTTCGCGTATACCTCCACTGCGTTTCCAATGCTCACCGGCACACTGGTGACGGTCGCGGGTTTTGTGCCCATCGGCCTCAACGCCAGCTCGGCGGGCGAATACACTTTCACACTGTTCGCGGTTATTGCCGTTGCCATGCTGGTGTCCTGGGTCGTGGCGGTGTTGTTCGCGCCAGTGATCGGCGTGCACATCCTCAGCGAAAAGGTGAAGAAAAAAGAAGAAAATGCCAAGCCGGGCCGCATCGCTCGTGCCTTCAACGGGTCGATGTTCTGGGCCATGCGCAACCGTGGGCTGACCATCATCATCACCATTGCGCTGTTTGCGACGGCTTTGTTCTGTATGCGTTTCGTGCAGAACCAGTTCTTCCCGTCGTCGGACCGTCCCGAAATTCTGGTGGACCTGAACCTGCCGCAGAACGCATCGATCAACGAGACGCGCAGGGCAGTGGACAAGCTGGAGGCTTCCCTCAAGGACGATCCGGATATCGTCCGCTGGAGCACCTACATCGGTCAGGGCGCCGTGCGGTTTTATCTGCCGCTCGATCAACAACTGGAAAACCCGTACTACGCGCAGTTGGTGATCGTCAGCAAGGACCTGGAAGCGCGCGGCGCATTGATGGCGCGCCTGAACAAGCGGCTGAGGGACGAGTTCGTCGGCATTGGTACCTACGTTCAACCGTTGGAAATGGGGCCGCCGGTCGGGCGTCCGATTCAGTACCGGGTCAGCGGGGAAAACATCGACAAAGTGCGCCAGCACGCCATCGAGCTCGCTACCCTGCTTGATCAGAACCAGCACATCGGCGAGATGATTTACGACTGGAACGAGCCGGGCAAGGTGCTGCGCATCGATATCAACCAGGACAAGGCGCGGCAGCTTGGGCTGTCGTCCGAAGACGTTGCGCAGCTCATGAACAGCATCGTCACAGGCTCATCGGTGACTCAGGTGCGCGATGATATCTACCTGATCAACGTGGTGGGTCGCGCCGTCGACTCGGAGCGGGGTTCGCCGGAAACCCTGCAAAACCTGCAGATCGTCACGCCACAGGGCACGTCGATTCCGCTGCTCGCCTTCGCCAATGTCCGATACGAGCTGGAGCAGCCGCTGGTCTGGCGTCGCGATCGTAAGCCGACGATCACGATCAAGGCGGCGGTACGGGACGAGATGCAGCCGACCGATCTGGTCAAAGAGCTCAAGCCTGAGATCGACAAATTCGCCGCCGGTCTGCCGGTGGGCTACAAGATCGCCACGGGCGGCACGGTGGAAGAGAGCGGCAAGGCTCAGGGGCCGATTGCCAAAGTCGTACCGCTGATGATCTTCCTCATGGCGACTTTTTTGATGATCCAACTGCACAGCGTGCAGAAGATGTTCCTCGTCGCCAGTGTCGCGCCGCTTGGCTTGATCGGTGTTGTGCTGGCGCTGGTTCCGACGGGCACGCCGCTGGGTTTTGTGGCCATCCTCGGGGTGCTGGCGCTGATCGGGATCATCATTCGTAACTCGGTGATTCTGGTGACGCAGATTCATGAATACGAAGTTGCGGGGTATCTGCCCTGGGATGCGGTGGCCGAGGCCACCGAGCACCGTCGTCGACCCATCCTGCTGACCGCCGCGGCGGCGAGCCTGGGCATGATCCCCATCGCCCGCGAAGTGTTCTGGGGCCCGATGGCCTACGCGATGATCGGCGGCATCATCATCGCCACGCTTCTGACGCTGCTGTTCCTCCCCGCGCTCTACGTGGCCTGGTACAAGATCAAAGAGCCGAGTGATGAGGAACGTCGCAACCATCAGCAAAGCAAACAGGAAGATAAACACCTTGCTGACGACTCGGACGACGGCGCGTCTTCACCCGCTCATTGAACAGGCAGATGAAGCGAAAGCGATAACGTGCCGCTTTCGCTTCTTACTTCGGACAACGGGGTGCGGTCAAACGAGTCGGAAATTCCTGAAATGCACCTGCCCTGGCTGACCGTTTAGCTTTTCAGGATCGGAAGCGGTATGTACCTGAACGGTCACTGTAGTGGCAGGGGACGGCTTGCGGTCGATGTTGAGCGTCATTGTCTGCCACGTCTCGGTTGCTGCGCCCAAGTCGCCGTACCCCTCTGCTCCCTCCGCCGTGGTGACGAGAGCCGAATAACTGAACATCACGAAATCGCCGGGTTTCAGGGTTTGGCCCGCCCGTGCCTCGAATGTCAGAACCGTGGGTTTATAACTGCCCTCAGGCGTGTTCTGAGTCAGCTCGGCTGCCTTCGTTAGCTGGATGTAGTAACCCGCGCCCTCCGGCTTGATCTCCCAGGTTTCCTCGCCGGAAGCACTTGTCCAGGGCGCTAGTTTGCCGGTACCGAAGTCGCCATTTATCAAAAGACTGTCCATGGTCATTCCCCTGCTGATTATTATCGACAGCCCATGCTCATCCAGCATCCGGGCTGAACGCCAACGGCGCGGGTTCAGTGTGCGCGCGGTGGACGGAATGGGATACTGTCAGAAATGACAGTCACGGAATCTACTCGACTGAGTGAACGTGTTTGTTTCCCTGGCAGCCGCGGTTGAGCCCTCTGACCGCATGGCTCTTTGCCGGACCGCGGCCTCAACCCTTGCGCCAGACACTCGCCAACCAAGGCTGCTGCTCCCTCGGCAATCCGGATGGTCGGTAGTAATGCTCGACTTCGCTGAACCCCGCCTCGGTCAGCAAGGCACTCCACGATTCCAAATCATGAAATGAACCGTAGCGCTCGCCCTTCCAGCCTTCCTCATTGCGACCCCGGGGATTAGAGCTGAACAGCACGCCGCCGGGCTTGAGTGCGGCTCGTAACTCCCGCAGTACCCGAGGCAATTCCTGACGTGGCACGTGGAACAGCGAGGCATTGGCAAAGATTCCGTCGAAGCGTTCGGCGGGGAGGTTCAGCTCCAGGAAGTTTTGGTGCAGGACTTCGCAGCCGCTGTCGACACGAGCAATCTCAGCGAAGCGGTCGGAGCCGTCAAGACCGGTGGGTATGTGGCCCATAGCCGCAAATGTCTGCAGATCACGCCCCGGTCCGCAGCCGAAATCGAGAATCTGGAACGGTGGCGAACCCTGAATATTGCGCAGTAATGCATCGATGTTCTGGCTGACGTCGTGATCGCGTGTGCCTTCGCGAAAACCTTCGGCGACATCGTTGTAGTTGCCGAGCGTAGTGGCCGTGATCTGAGCGAGGTCTTCTGAGTCAAGTTTCATGGGGCGAGTATCTGGGCGAATAAGGCTGCCAATATACCCCGCTCACGAGCCGCAATCTCCTTGCGGACCGCCCATATCCTGTAGGACCGGCTTCAGCCGGGGAAGAGGCCTGTGCTGACGTTATCAGTCCTGCGGCGTGACACCTGACGCTTTCCCGGCTAAAGCCAGTCCTACCGAAATGCAGCCCGTCGTAGGACCGGCTTCAGCCGGGAAGAGGCCTGGGTTGACGCCATCAATCTGCGGCGTGAAACCTGGCGCTTTCCCGGCTAAAGCCAGTCCTACCGAAATGCAGCCCGTCGTAGGACCGGCTTCAGCCGGGAAGAGGCCTGGGTTGACGCCATCAATCCTGCGGCGTGAAACCTGGCGCTTTCCCGGCTAAAGCCAGTCCTGACGGGAGGGCTTCCCCGCCTCAACGCTTATTCAGCCGTAACGCCAGTCTATCGCCCCCCAGTTGGATGACGGCGACCAGCGCCACCAGCAGCACGATCACGGTCAGCATCACTTGGGTGTCGAAACGCTGATATCCATAGCGGTAGGCGATGTCGCCCAGGCCGCCTGCGCCGATAGCGCCCGCCATGGCCGAGGAGTTGATCATGGTCACCAGCGTGATGGTGAAGCCGCCGACGATTCCTGGCAGTGCTTCAGGAAGCAGGACGTGCCAGACGATATGCCAGCGACGGCAGCCCATCGCTTGTGCCGCTTCGATCAGGCCGTGATCGACTTCGCGCAGGCTGACTTCCGCGATGCGGGCAAAGAACGGCGTTGAGGCGATGGTCAGGGGCACGACAGCGGCCCACACGCCATAAGTGGTTCCGACGATCAGCCGCGTAAAGGGGATCAGCGCGACCATCAGAATCAGGAACGGCACCGATCGGAAGATATTGACGAAGGCGCCCAGCACGCGATTGACATGGGGCGCCTCGAAGATGCCGCCCTTGCCGCTGGTGACCAGAATAACAGCCAGCGGAATGCCCAGCAGCAGGGCGATCAACGATGACACACCCACCATCAGAAACGTGTCGATGATGCCCTGCCAGAGACGATCAACCCACATAACCCAGTACCTCCGCATGCTGCGCCTGTTTGCGGGCGCGCTTGAGCAATTCTTCCAGTGAAAGCGGCGAATGACTGATCGCCAGCAACAGGTGACCAAGCGCCCGGCCCTGGATACGTTCTACGCCGCCATGCAGCAGGCTGACTCGCCCGCCGAATGCGCTGAACAGCGCAGACAAATCAGGTTCGTTGCCCTCGTTGCCCGTGAATTGCAGGTCGAGCACGACGCTGGCGTGCGGGTGAGGTGGCTGCGCTTGCAGGCGGGCTTGCAGATCTTCCGGCAGCGCATGTTGCAGAGGCGCCAGCAGGGTTTTGCTGACCTCGTGCTGTGGATTGCCGAATACCTGCCAGACCGGCCCCTGTTCGACGATCTGGCCTTTTTCAAGGACCACGACGCGGTCGCAGATCTCTCTGATGACAGCCATTTCATGGGTGATGAGGATGATCGTCAGGCCCAGGCGCTGATTGATCTCGCGGAGCAAGCCAAGGATTGACTGAGTGGTTTCGGGGTCGAGCGCCGAAGTGGCCTCGTCGCATAGCAAGATAGCCGGGTCATGCACCAGCGCGCGGGCGATGCCCACGCGTTGTTTCTGCCCACCCGACAGCTGCGCCGGGTAGGCCTTGTGCTTGCCTTCCAGGCCCACCAGTTCAAGCAGCTCAGCGACTTTGCGCTGACGTTGCGCTTTGGGAACGCCCGCGACTTTCAGCGGCAGCTCGACGTTCTGCCACACGGTTTTCGCCGACATCAGATTGAAGTGCTGGAAGATCATCCCGATGCGTCGGCGAAGCGCCACCAGATGGTCTTCGTTGAATTCTCCGATGTCTACCTGATCGATCAGCACGCGGCCGCTGCTGGGTTGCTCCAGACGATTAATGGTGCGGATCAGCGACGACTTGCCCGCGCCGCTGCGGCCGATGATGCCGAATACCTCACCGCGCTGGATGTCCAGATCGATGCCCTGCAGCGCAGGCACAGGCCCTTGCTGGCCTTGATAGACCTTGCCCAGGTTGATGAAGCGTACATGCGCGCGCTGTTTGCCCGGATGCAGCTCGGCCTGCTCGGCAGACGTCGGGAGATCGGTATGCAGCGGCAGGGATCGTTGCGCGGTTGCATTCATGATCAGTTCTTCCAGCCAACCTGGTAGAGCGAGCCGTTGACCTTGTCCAGCGAGGCGCGCACTACCGGGGAGTGTTGATAAATGTCGATGAATTTGGCCAGGCGCGGATCGTTCTTGTGATCCGGTTTGATCACGAATTGAATCACGTATTCGGGATGATCCAGGCCGTCGAAAAGAATCGCCGAGCCGGCGTCAAAGGTCTTCGCCAGACGGATGTAAGCCGGGTAGCCCTGCACCAGATCCGCGTCGTCGTAAGCGCGCACCAATTGCACGGCTTCTACCTGAATCAGCTTGAGTTTCTTGGGGTTGGAAGTGATGTCGTCCTCGGTTGCCTTGTAGCCGACGCCCGGCTTGAGTGTGATCAGCCCCGCCTTGGCCAGCAGTTGCAGGCCCCGGCCGCTGTTGATCGGGTCGTTGGCGATGGCCACGGTGGCGCCGGTCGGCAGCTCATCGAAGCTTTTATACTTCTTCGAATACAGGCCGACGTTGTTGATGATGCCGGGCGCGTAGGGCTCGAGATCGAAGCCCGAGGCGGCTTTGGCGTTTTCCAGGAAAGGAATGTGCTGGAAATAATTCACGTCGATGTCGCCTGCATTGAGGCTGACATTGGGCGCGATCCAGTCGGTGAATTCCACCAGATCGACCTTCAGGCCCTGCTTGTCGGCTTCAGCGACAGCCGCTTCCAGCGGAATGGCGAACGCAGCCGTGGTGCCGACTTTCAAAGGTTGGTCGGCGGCGTGGGTGATACCGGTGAACAGGCCCAAAGAGAGGGCCAGGGTGAAGAGTGTTTTGCTCATGTGTCGGTGTCCGGATGAGTGTTATTTGTTGGGTGCCTGTAAGGCCGTTTTCGGGGGCAGATGGCCGATCCAGGTCATGAGCTTGAAATTCGGAAGCTGGCTCCCGCATGCCGCTCGGGCAACCGGGCCGAACCCTCGGCAAACAGCTTCTCGCGCAAGGTCCCATGCTCGTAGGCGGTCTTGTAGGATCCGCGTCGTTGCAGCTCCGGGATCACCAGGTCGATGAAGTCCTCGTAGCTTTCCGGTGTGACGATGCGGGTCAGATTGAAGCCGTCCAGGCCTGTCTCGGCGATCCAGGATTCCAGCTCGTCGGCGACCTGTTCCGGTGAGCCGATCACGGTGATGTAGCGGCCACCGAGGGCGTGCTGGTCGAGCAGTTTCTGGCGTGTCCAGTCGTTGTTCTTGAGAATCTTCGTCGCCGATTGAATGGCGTTGCCCTTCACGTGCTGGATCGGCTCGTCGAGCTCGTAGGCGGAAAAATCGATGCCGGTGGAGGCCGAGAAGTGGGCAAGTCCCGCCTCGGCGCTGGCGTACTTCAGGTATTCATCGTGCTTGGCGCGGGCTTGCTGCTCGGTTGCCCCGACGATCACGTTCAGGCCCATGAACACCTTGATGTCGTCCGGATTGCGACCGGCCGCCACGGCGCTGGCGCGAACCTTGTCTACCTGCTCGCGCGTCGCCGCCTTGTTCTGGCCGCTGATGAACACGCACTCGGCGTTGCTGCCCGCGAACTGCAGGCCACGTTCTGAACTGCCCGCCTGGAACAGCACCGGTGTGCGCTGGGGCGACGGCTCGCACAGGTGATAACCCTCAACCTGATAGAACTCGCCGCTATGGCGCACGTAATGGACTTTTTCCGGCTGGGCGTAGACCCGGGCCTGACGATCCTCGATCACCGCATCGTCCTCCCAGCTTCCTTCCCAGAGCTTGTAAAGCACCTCCAGGTATTCATCGGCCTGATCGTAGCGGCGGTCGTGTTCGATCTGCTCCTTGAGACCCATGGCCTTGGCGGCGCTGTCCAGATAACCGGTCACGATGTTCCAGCCGACCCGTCCGCCGGTCAGGTGGTCGAGCGTCGACATACGACGCGCAAACAGGTACGGCGCCTCGTAGGTCAGGTTGGCGGTGAGGCCGAAACCGAGGTTTTTTGTCACCGCCGCCATCGCCGAGACCAGCAATAAGGGGTCATTAACCGGCAGTTGGATGGATTCTCGCAGCGGCACATCCACCGACTGCTGATACACGTCGTAGACGCCGACGATGTCAGCGATAAACAGGCCGTCGAACAACCCTCGCTCCAGCAATTGCGCCAGACGGGTCCAGTATTCGATCGTCTTGTACTGGGTCGAAGTGTCCCTCGGATGGGTCCAGAAACCGTGATTGATGTGGCCGATGCAGTTCATGTTGAACGCATTGAGGAGGATCTTTTTCTTGCTCATCAGATCGTCCCCCGGCGAGGCGGATTGACGTCGTTGAGGTAGAAGTTGCCGATGGCGTGATACTTCCAGCGCACGGGGTCATGCAGCGTGTGGACCCGTGCATTCCGCCAGTGACGATCCAGACCATGCTCGGCCAGCGTCGATTGCGAGCCTGCCAGTTCGAACAGCGTGCTGCCCGCTTCAAGTGAAATTTCGGTGCTGATGGCGCGTGCTTCGGCCACCGCGATCGACGCCTGGGCCAGGTTTTCCGGCGTCGTCAGGGCTTGCGCACGATCAAGGTATTCTCCGGCGCGCTGCAAAAGCGCCTCGGCGGCGTGCAGGCGAATGCCCAGTTTGCCGAAGCTGTGCAGCGTGAGTGGGTCGTCCACCGCTTTTTCGATGCCCGAATCGATCCATGGCCGCGTGCGGGAACGGACGAAGTGCAATGCGTCTTCAAAGGCAGCCCGGGCAATGCCGGTATCGATTGCGGCGTGAAGAATCTGCGCGAGCGGGCCGACGGTGGTCGGTTGTTCGAAGGCTGTCTGAAATGGCACTACGTCCTCGTCCTCGACATACACATTGTCGAACACCACCGATCCGCTGCCGGTCGTGCGCTGACCGAAGCCGCTCCAGTCGTCTATGACGTTCAGGCCCGCTGAATCGGCTGGGACGAACGCCAGATGCTGGATGCCGTCATCATCGATGACAGACGTCGGTATGCGTTGCGCGTACAGGGCGCCGGTGGCGTAAAACTTGCGGCCATTGATGCGCCAGCCGGCTCCGTCGCGGCTCAATCGCGTAGTTCTGTCATGGGCGGTTTTGGTGCCCAGTTCAGCCAGCGCGTTACCAAATCGTCGGCCTTCCAGCACTTCGGCGTACAGTCGCTTCTGCTGTCCGGGACTGCCGTTCACGCGCAACACTTCCAGCGCGTAAAAGTGATTTTGAGGTATCTGCCCCAGCGAGCCGTCGGCGGCGGAAACAAGGCGGATGACGTCGGCCAGCGTGACGCTGGAAACGCCCGCGCCGCCGAACGCTTTGGGGACGCTGATGCCCCACAGCCCGGAGCGGGTGAACGCCTCCAGTTCTTCGTGCGGCAGGCGTCGCTCGCGGTCTCGCTCGGCGCTTTGTGCCTTGAACGTTTCGGCCAATGCCCGGGCGCTCTCCAGCGCCTGGGCGTCGTCACGGATCAAGGTCGTTCGGGTTGCAATCGGCGCGTGTGCCTGGCTGTCGCGCGGCAAGGTTTGAAGGCTCATATCAGTGCTTCCAGTTGTCTGGTTCAGATCCAGGAATGACGGGCAGGCAGTGCGCCGTTGAGGTGCCAGGCGCCCACGGCGTGGACCTTCCAGCGGACAGGGTCGTGCAGCGTATGCACACGCGCATTGCGCCAGTGCCGGTCGAGATTGAATTCGGCCAGCGTCGAGCGGCTGCCAGACAGTTCAAACAGCTTTTCGCTGGCCTGCAGGGCAATCTGCGTCGTGAGCACCTTGGCTTCGGCGACCGCGATGGAAGCTCGCGCCGCCGACTGCGCGTCGATGGGCGCTGCGGCGATTTCATCCAGCACACGGCCAGCGTTGCGCAGCAGAGCTTCGGCGGCATGTAGTTCAAGTTTCAGCTTGCCGATGTCAGCGATGACATAAGGGTCATCGCTGGCGCGCTCGACATTGGCTTCGATCCAGGGACGTGAGCGTCCACGCACGAAGCGGATGCTCTCGTCGATGGCTTCGCGGGCGATGCCTGCGTCGATGGCAGCCTGAATCAATTGAGAGACGGCGCCTTGAATGTTGGGCGACAAGGCCAGTTTCCAGTTCTCTACGACCAGATCGCCGCTGACCCGCACGTTTTCCAGCAGCACGCTGCCGCTTGCCGTGGTGCGCTGACCGAATCCGGACCAATCATCGATGATGTGCAAGCCCGGCGTGCCGCGCGGCACGAATACCAGGACTTGCTTGCCATCGTCGTTGATGGCTTTCACTGCGACCCAGTGCGCGAACAGGGCGCCCGTTGAATAGAATTTGCGACCGTTGAGCAAAAACTGATCACCGTCAGCCGTCAGTCGTGTTTTGACGTCGAGGGTGTTTTTAGTGCCGCGTTCCGGACCGCCATTGCCGATTCGTGCGCCCTTGAGAACGCTCTCGAACAACGTTTTCAGCTGAGTGTCGCTGGCACTGCCGATCAGGGAATTGAGGATGCCGAAATGATTCTGCGGGATCTGTCCCACCGCAGGATCTGCTGCGGACAAGATGGCGAACACTTCAGCGACGGTTACGAACGACACCTGAGGCCCGCCGTACACTCGTGGGACGGAAATACTGCCCAGGCCGCTCTGGCTGAACAATGAGATTTCAGACCATGGCAGTTGCCGCTCGCGATCACGTGCGGCTGCGTTGGAACGGACAATGGCCGCCAGTTCATGGGCGGCTGCAATCGCCTCGGCGTCGCTGCTCAGCACTTTGGCGGGCAACAGAGGAGGAGCTATGTCCAGGGTGTGCTGGACTGAAGGGGCGTTCAGATCAGTCATGGTGGTGACCTGCGTGAACGCGAGCACTGGGGTGGTTGTGCGTGACCATTCGAACCTCGAATCAACGCCGCTGGGCGGCAGGAAAGCTGACGATGGTCCGGTGGTCCGGTGCATATACCCTAAGCGTGTATAAAAATTAAATAAACTTACATTTAGGCATAAGCATAGAAGGTGATCGCCGCTGTCCGGCTGCCCATCAGATGGACTGTGCGTATGTCAGGCATGAGCTGAAAACCAGCATCAGGATCACGTATTTGAAGAAGGGTCGGCTGCGCATGCGGATGTCCCTCACAGGTTTTTAACCGCAGGCTAGCAGCGCTCTTTTGTCGAATTCGGGCTGCCCTGTAGGAATGGGCTGAGCCGAAAGTGGGAATTGTCTTTGGAGCGTCGGATTTGTGCTGTCGCTCACGTTGTGACGACCGGGCGCTGTCGCAGTCATGACCTGCGATACTGCGACAGCGACGCCCGATGACGTGAAGATCAAGCGTCACGCCTGGATAAGCCATCGGCACGAACGTTGATCAACCTCGGCGGTGCCCAGCGAGAATTGTTGCCCACCCGATCAATCACGCAGTAGGTCACTTCCTGATGGGCATCATCGCCCGCTTCGCTGATCAGGGCGGCTGGCACTTGCACAATGACCGGCTTGCCGACGTCTTCGTGACTGAGAGCAGGAAGGTCCATGCGCACATCACCCCAGCGCAACGTGATCTCGTCGTAGGCGTCCATGTTCAGGTAAGTGTCGATGATGACTTCAACGCCGCCGGCGATGTGCTCGGCGCTCAGTTCTGTGCTCGCGTCAGGGGTTGAGATGACCACAGGCGCCAGCCCCTGATTCTCGTCGGCGTCGTCACTGACCAAATGACCGCCAGGCGTCTCAAGTTTGACCCAGAGTTTTGTGCTGGGCGATTTGACTGATTCGCAGCCGATCTTTGTGACCCGGTAGTAGGTTTTTACCTTGCCACTTCGGAGAAAACTTTCGGGTACATGTAGGACCGATGTGTGACCGATGTCGTCCTCCGACAAAAGTTTTGACGCAACGTAGCAGCCTCCCCAGAACAGCTCGATCAGATCGGCGCATTCCATATCCGGATAGGGATCGATGTTTACCATCAGCTGCGCAGCCGCCAGGGCACCGATGCCCTGTTTGTTCGACTGCGGCAGATACGGGGCGAAGAGCTTGATAGGGGTGTGATTGACGGGTGTATGGATCATCTTCGAATACTCTTTGAACGTAGGCCTTTATCAAGGCGTGTCACGACAGTGACTGCCGCGGATGCAACTTGGAAAACGATGTTGTTAGTACACGCTCGATGGCCAGTCATGGCAAACAATACAACCGGTGGCAATTTCGGACTTGTTATTAGTTTCGATAGAGTCTTCCCAAGTGTTTTTGAGCTAATTGTGTTGCGGCATTTGTGTCAATGGTGAATAACTCATAAAACTATATGTACGGGAAAAGCAGAACTTTCCTACGAGAGGTTTTTACTTAATAGTGGGTGCGACAGGTGCAACGTCCTACGGCTGCACTGGACACAGGTGGTGGGGCTTTCTGCGGACGGCACATGGAGGCGAGGTGAAGTGGCGAGAGGGGTTATTTGTGGGTGTCGAATTCGTCAATAAACTCGATGTGCCGACAAAACCACGAAGCCGCGCTTGGATCGGAAAAATAGATATATAGACAACCGGTTTTCCGAATGGAAATAGAAAGACTATTAGTCCATCAAGACTTTTCTAAATATTGAAGTGAAAGAAAACGGCGCTCATGAGCGCCGTTTGGGATACATACAGCGTGGGATTAATTCCGGCTGCGTTCGAGAAATTGCCGAGTGCGTTCCTCTTCAGGATTTGCGAACAACGCTTTGGCTTCTCCTTGCTCGACAATGACCCCTTTGTCGATGAACACAACACGGTTGGCGACGTCCCGCGCAAAGCTCATCTCATGCGTGACGATGACCATCGTGCGTTTCTCTTCGGCCAGTGCACGAATGGTGCTGAGCACCTCGCCTACCAGCTCAGGATCGAGGGCTGAAGTGGGTTCGTCGAACAGAATGACTTCCGGCTCCATCGCCAGCGCCCGTGCGATGGCCACGCGTTGCTGCTGACCGCCGGACAAACGGCGCGGGTATGCGTCTTCCTTGCCGGCAAGACCGACCTTGGCCAGCAGTTTGCGCCCCAACTCGGCAGCCTGCTCGCGTGGCATCTTCTTGACCACGATCGGCCCTTCGATGACGTTTTCCAATGCAGTGCGATGGGGAAACAGATTGAAGTTCTGAAAAACGAAGCCTACGTGCTGTCGCAACTGCCGGACCAGCGCCTGCTGCTGGCTAAGCGGTTTGCTGCCGTCGATCCGGATGTCACCGACCACGATGGTGCCGCTGGTAGGTTCTTCGAGGAAATTCAGGCAACGCAGGAAAGTGGTCTTGCCGGACCCGCTGGGTCCGATGATTGCGACGACTTCACCGGGCTCGACTTTCAGATCGATGCCCTTGAGAACTTGATTGCCCTTGAATTCCTTGGTCAGTTTTTCAACGGTGATCATGCCTCAAGACTCCACATCATGGCGGTTGGCCCGCGCTTCGAGACGGTTCTGAACATGCGCCAGCACTGTGCACAACACCCAGTAGATCACCGCCACGGTGAAATACATGGTGAAGACCTCCAGCGTTCTCGAAGAAATCAGCTGCGCCTGGCGGAACACTTCCGGCACCTGAATGGTGGCGGCCATGGCGGTGTCCTTGACCAGCGAAATGAAGCTGTTACCCAGCGGCGGCAAGGCGGTGCGGGCAGCTTGCGGCAGGATTGCCCGGCGCATGGTCTGCGCGCGGGTCATGCCGATACTGGCGGCCGCTTCCCACTGGCCCCGGTCCACGGCGCCGATGGCTGCGCGCAGAATTTCGCAGGCGTAGGCTGCCATGTTCAGCGACAAGCCGATGAGCGCTGCGGTGATGGCATCCAGTTCGATGCCCAGATCAGGCAGGCCGTAATAAATCATGAACAGCTGAACGAGCAGGGGCGTGCCGCGAAAGAACGACACGTAAACCCTGGCGATGGCGCTGATGACCCAGACTTTCGACAAGCGCATCAGTGCCAGGCCGAAGCCCAGCACCAATCCGAAAAACATCGATCCGAGACTCAGGCCCACCGTGTAATACGCGCCCTTGAGCAGAAAAGGCGCGGAGTCCAGCGCGAGCTGTAGGCTCTCTGGAATCATTTGGTCACGTCAGCCTTGAAGTACTTTTCAGACAACTTGGCCAGGGTGCCGTCGGCGCGCAGTTTGTCGATGGCTTTGTTGATCGCTGCCAGCAACTCTGGTTCGCCTTTGCGCAGTGCAATCCCGGCTTCCTGACGGGAGAAGGGTTCGCCGGAAACAGCCAGTTTGTCTTTGGTTTTGGCGATCAGCTCAAGCGCGGCGAGACGGTCGACCAGAATGGCATCGATACGGCCTACGCGCAGGTCCTGGTATTTGGTCGGATCATCGTCATAGGTTTTGACGATGGCGTCAGGCACGTTGGCCTTAAGCCATTCTTCATAGTTGGTGCCCAGGCCGACACCGACCTTCTTACCTTTCAGGTCGGCAGCGGTCTTGATCACGCCAGCGTCTTTGGTCTGCACCAGCGCTTGAATGCCGGAGACAGTGTAGGGTTCGGAGAAGTCATACTTCTTCTTGCGCTCGTCGGAGATGGTGACCTGGTTGATCACGACGTCCAGACGCTTGGATTCCAGCGCAGCCAGGATGCCGGCCCATGGGGTGGCGCTCAGCTTGACCTTCACGCCCAGTTCCTTGGCCAGCGCTTCGGAGAACTCGACCTCGAAACCGGTCAACTTGCCGTCTTCGCCAACGAAGCTGAAGGGCGGGTAAGTGCCTTCCAGACCGACGTTCAGGGTGCCGTTCTTTTTAATGGTTTCCAGTTGCTCGCCAGCGACGGCTTGGGTCGCCAGACCGGTGCCCAGCACCAGGCTGAATGCCGACAGCAGGAAGGTGCGGCGGATTGCAGACATATTCATGAAAATCCCCTGTTTTTAATTGGAATGTCAGGTCAGCGTCAGACCTGACGAAACTACTGTGGCATCACGCGTTTATCCAGCTTTTTCAGTACTCTGCCGGGATTTCGCGCGGCGCTGGCGGCGATCATAAGGGCAGCTTTTTAGGAATAAAAATAATTAAAAACGAAGCGCTTATCTGTTTTATGCATATGAAAGCCGGGTGGCAGCCCCCCATTTGCAGGATCGAGAGCTACAGCACTCACTGCGCGGAAAACACACCCGCGTAAGCGAACAGTGCCGGGGCGCCGCCGGTGTGCAGGAAAATGATCGGACCGGCGTCGAAACGCTGCCGGCCAATTCCGTCGAGCAAGCCCGCCATCGCTTTACCGGTGTAAACCGGGTCCAGCAACAGCCCTTCCTGGCTGGCCACCAACTTAATTGCCGACAACGTGCCCGCGTTTGGTTCGCCATAGCGTGGCCCGTAATACTCATCCCACAGGTTGACTTTGAAAGCTGCGGGCAGCGCCTCGCCCAACAGCCCCACGGTACGCTCGGCCAGCCCTTGAACCTTGGGTGCCTGGGTTTCTTCAGGTCGCGACACGGTCACGCCGATTACAGGCAAATGCGGCAGGGCCTCTGCCAGCGCCAGGCCCAGGCCGCTGTGGGTGCCTGCACTGCCAGAGGCCAGGACCACGGCGGCGAACGTTTCGCCGGTCTGTTCGATCTGCTCGGCCAGCTCGAAGCCTGCGCGCACGTAGCCCAATGCTCCGGTGGGGCTGGAGCCACCGATCGGGACCAGATAAGGTTTTCTGCCACTGGCGTGCAGTCGGGCAGCCAGCGCCTGAAGCTGCTCGTCCGCGTTGTCGAGGTTATCCACCTGTTCGACCTTGGCATCGAACAGGTCCAGGAGCAGACGGTTTCCGTTGCCCAGATAATTGCTGTCAGTCGTGGCGATCGGGTTCTCCAGCAGCGCCACGCAACCCAGTCCCAGCCGGGCGGCCAGCGCTGCGGTCTGGCGAACATGGTTGGACTGAATCGCGCCTGCGGTGATCAGCGTGTCGCAACCCTGGGCCAGGGCATCGGCGGCGAGGTATTCGAGCTTGCGCAGCTTGTTGCCGCCCATCGCCAATGGCGTGATGTCGTCACGTTTCACGTAAATGTCCCGGCCGGCCCAGGCGGAAAGCCGTTCGAGCTTCTCCAGCGGTGTCGGGGCGCCCAGCAGATCCAGGCGGTGAAAACGGGCGAGCTGTTGTTTGATCATGTCGGTTGTCGATACGTCAGCAGATGAGTCGCAGGACTATAGGCAGACCGTTCCCACAGGGCAACCGGACGATATCTCAGAGCGCCCAGGCTAAAGCCTCACGAAAATTGTTATTTTTTTGCCACAAATGTTTGCCGTAGAGTGACCTGACCATGGTCACGTCCAGCCTGACGAGCCATTGAACTGAGGAGAAATCTGCGTGAGCACTATTCCCGAACTGTCCCCGGAAACCTGTGCCGAGGGCGTGACCGGCCACTGGCAGCTGCAGCGGATCGTAGGTGAGTTGCGCGCTGCGCGTGATGACTGGCGCAGCAGCAACAATCGCATCAGCGGGGAAAAGGGCGGTCGTGAGCTGCCGTCCCGCGAGGCCATGCGCGATATCCTCGAGGCGCTGTGCGGTGCGTTGTTTCCCATGCGATTGGGGCCAGTGGATCTGCGTGAAGAGAGCGAGGATTTCTACGTCGGTCACACGCTGGACGTGGCGTTGAACGCTTTGCTCGCGCAGGCGCGCCTCGAGTTGCGCTATGTCGCCCGGCAGCGCGGCGAAGACGCCGGTTGCGCCGATGTTCACGCTGAACGGTTGATTCAGGACTTTGCCAGCGCGCTGCCGCAGATCCGGCGGATCCTCGATACCGATGTGCTGGCGGCGTATCACGGCGATCCGGCCGCGCGCAGTGTCGACGAAGTATTGTTGTGCTACCCCGGGATTCTGGCCGTGATCCATCATCGTCTGGCGCATCATCTCTATCACAATGGTTTGCCCTTGCTCGCGCGGATCAGTTCGGAGCTGGCTCACTCCGCTACCGGAATAGACATTCACCCCGGTGCGCAGATCGGCCCGAGCTTCTTCATCGACCACGGGACGGGCGTAGTCATTGGCGAAACCGCGATCATCGGCGAACGCGTGCGTATCTATCAGGCTGTGACCCTGGGCGCCAAACGCTTCCCGGCGGATGAAGACGGTCAGCTGCAAAAAGGCCATGCCCGACACCCGATCGTGGAAGACGATGTGGTGATCTATGCAGGCGCAACGATTCTTGGGCGAATCACGATCGGCCAGGGTTCGACCATCGGCGGTAATGTCTGGCTGACGCGCAATGTGCCGGCAGGCAGCAACGTCAATCAAGCGAGCCTGCAGACCGACGACGGCTCGCAGAAGTAGGTCAACAGCAGATCAGTCACACATGGCGGCGTCTGTCCGGACGCCGTCCTTCCTGTCAGCGGTTTTCTTCATCCGCGCCAGCCTTTCATGGGCGAGACCTGACTGGTTTTTCACGCCCTCAGGTATGCCTCCAGCCCGCGGAACGAAAGCGTTTCAGCGTGCGTCCTACCGTCGCGTGAGCTAGCGTCCAGGGTCAGGCAATTGGTCCTTCACATGCTTTCCGTGTTTTAATTGAACGTTCAATCAAGTTAAACCGGTGGTTCGCTGACCGCTCATATCAGGAGGCCTACCCTTGCCGCATCTGTTTTGCATGATCGATTTTTCCGCCCGCGCGGCGGTGTCCGCATGAGTGTGCCGAGCGCTCAAAACAGCGCACCCGTTCGCATGAATGCTCCTGTTTTCTACTTCGCTGCCAGCTTCATCCTCATCTTCGGGGTGGTGGTCATCAGCTTCCCTGACGCCGCTGGACAGTGGCTTCTGTCTGCTCAGAACTGGGCGGCGAATACCGTCGGCTGGTATTACATGCTCGCCATGACGCTGTACCTGGTGTTCGTGGTGGTCACGGCCATTTCAGGCTACGGCAAAATCAAACTCGGCGCCGACCATGACGAGCCTGAATTCAGTTATCTGTCGTGGGCGGGCATGCTGTTTGCCGCTGGCATCAGCATCACGCTGTTCTTCTTTTGCGTTTCAGAACCATTGACGCACTTCTTGCAGCCGCCGCAGGGCGAGGGTGGGACGACTGAGTCGGCGCGTCAGGCAATGCAGTTGCTGTTCCTGCACTGGGGCCTGCATGGCTGGGGCGTTTTCGCCTTTGTCGGCATGGCGCTGGCGTATTTCGCCTACCGACACAACCTTCCACTGGCGCTGCGTTCGGCGCTGTATCCACTGATTGGCAAACGCATCAACGGCCCGATCGGCTATGCGGTCGACGGGTTCGGCATCATCGCAACCATTTTCGGACTGGGCGCGGACATGGGCTTTGGTGTCTTGCACCTTAACTCCGGTCTGGATTACCTGTTCGGGGTGCCCCACACGCAATGGATTCAGGTCGGGCTGATCACGCTGATGATGGGTGCGGCTATCCTCGTTGCCGTTGCAGGTGTCGACAAAGGCGTGCGGGTCATGTCCGACATCAATATGCTGCTGGCCTGCGCGCTGCTGCTGTTCGTGCTGTTCGCCGGACCCACGCAGCATCTGCTCAACACCCTTGTGCAGAACATCGGCGATTACCTCGGCGCACTGCCGACCAAGAGTTTCGATGTCTATGCCTACAACGGTCCGAGTGACTGGCTGGGCGGCTGGACAGTGTTTTACTGGGCCTGGTGGATCGCCTGGTCGCCATTCGTTGGTTTGTTCATCGCGCGCATTTCGCGCGGCCGCACCATTCGTGAGTTCGTTTGTGGCGTGCTGTTGATACCGCTGGGTTTCACCCTCGCCTGGATGTCGATCTTCGGCAACAGCGCAATCGATCAGGTGCTCAACCACGGCATGGTCGCATTGGGCCAATCGGCCATCGACGATCCCTCGATGACGCTTTACCTGATGCTGCAACACTATCCGTGGAGCAAAACCGTCATTGCGGTCACGGTGTTCATCAGCTTCGTGTTCTTCGTCACCTCAGCCGACTCCGGTACCGTGGTGCTGTCGACGCTCTCGGCCAAAGGCGGAAGTCCTGACGAGGACGGTCCCAAGTGGTTGCGCGTGTTCTGGGGCGTGATGACCGCGCTGGTGACCAGCGGGCTGTTGTTCTCGGGGAGCATCGACGCGCTCAAGTCGGCCGTCGTGCTGACTTCGCTGCCGTTTTCGCTGATCCTGCTGACGATGATGTGGGGCCTGCACAAGGCTTTTCACATGGAGTCGCAGCGGCAGATCGCGCAGCTCTATTCACTGGCGCCCGTATCTGGCGCGCGACGCGGTGGGTGGCGGCAGCGATTGAGCCAGGCCGTGCATTTCCCGTCACGTGACGAGGTCTATCGATTCCTCGATCAGACTGTACGGCCAGCCATCGAAGAAGTGACCGCTGTCTTCGTCGAGAAGGGATTGAGTGTCGTCACGCAGCCTGATCCGGCGAATCACACGGTCGGTCTGGAAATCGGCCACGGAGAAGAGCGCCCGTTCATCTATCAAGTGACCATGCGCGGCTACTTCACGCCTTCCTTTGCGCGTGCTGGCATGGGGTCAAAACAGCTGAACAATCGTCGCTACTACCGCGCCGAGGTGCATTTGAGCGAGGGCAGTCAGGATTACGATCTGGTGGGCTACACCAAGGAGCAGGTGATCAACGACATTCTCGACCAGTACGAACGGCACATGCAGTTTTTGCATCTGGTGCGCTAAGCGGTGCAAGCCTCGACGCTGCTACAAGGCGGTGGTCTCGAGAGGTTTGCCTTGCAAGTGTGCGTGCAGCAAGCGCAAAGCAGGCATGTCCAGTGCCTGCGCGGCGTAACACAGCCCGACCCGGCGACTGAGGTTCGGCGTGCGTGCGGGGCGGGTGACGACCCCCGTATCCTTGGAGGCCATGGACTGTGGCAGCATCGCCAGACCTGCCCCCGCCGCGACCAGCCGCAAGGCGAGGTTCAACGACCCCGCAGTGGCGGCGATGAAGCCCGAACTGCGATTGTAGAGCTCCATCAGCCGCTGATGCGAAGGGTGCGTCGGGCAGGTGATCCATTGCACGGTTGCAAGATCGGCTGCATCGAGCCTGTCTCGCGCCGCCAGCGGATGACCGGCGCCCATGCTCAGCACATACGGCTCCTCCCACAGCGGCATGAACAGCTCGTCCTCACAGCAGTCGTCTTCCACCGACAGTCGCGCATCACCACTGCAACCATCGTGCAGCGTCAGCATCAGATTGGGAACGACGCCATACGCAATCCTCAGGAACGTATCCAGATGGCTCGCGGCAATCTCGCCTTCGACGCCGATTTCGAGCGTCAGCCGATCGTTGCGCTGGCGGAACTGACTGCTCAAAGCCTGGGCTTCGGCGAGTAATCGACGCGCTTGCGGGTAAAGGGTTCGCGCATCGTCGGTTACGTCGACGCCGCGGGGCAGACGCTCGAACAAAATGGTACCGAGCGCTTCTTCAAGCTGGCGAATGGTGACCGACAACGTCGGCTGACTGGTGAACAGACGCTGTGCGGCCGAGGTGATGTTGCGTTCCTCGAACACCGCCACGAATGCGTTGAGTTGACGAATATCCATATCAGGAACCGATGGCTGCCAGAGCAATAAAGCATTTTTCCGCCGTAAGAAGCGCTGAATATACTCGCTTTACAGCTTATTCATCAGCGCTACTTATCGCTCCTTGCCATTCAGAAAATAAAGAGAGGAATGAATGACCTACATCGCTGCCGAAAACCGCTATGAGCGCGTTCCTTATCGCCGCGTAGGCCGAAGCGGCCTGGTGCTGCCGGCCTTGTCCATGGGGTTATGGCACAACTTCGGTGACAGCACGCCGATGGACACCCAGCGCGCGATGCTGCGCACAGCGTTCGACCTGGGTATCAACCACTTCGACCTCGCCAACAATTACGGCCCGCCTTACGGCAGCGCGGAGATCAACTTCGGCCGCCTGCTGCGCGAAGACTTCAAGCAGTATCGCGACGAGCTGATCATTTCCACGAAAGCCGGCTGGGACATGTGGCCCGGGCCTTACGGTCAGGGCGGCGGGTCGCGCAAGTACGTGCTGGCGAGCCTGGATCAGAGCCTGCAGCGTATGGGCCTGGACTATGTGGATATCTTCTATTCGCACCGTTTCGACCCTGACACGCCGCTCGAAGAAACCGCTGGCGCGCTGGCGACTGCCGTTCAGCAGGGAAAGGCGCTGTATATCGGTATCTCGTCGTACTCAGGCTCGAAGACTCGCGAAATCGCCGGGCTGCTCAAAGAGTGGAAAGTCCCGCTGCTGATTCATCAGCCGGCTTACAACCTGCTCAACCGTTGGGTCGAAAAGGATCTGCTGGAGACCACCGAGGAATTGGGAGCCGGCGTCATCGCCTTTACCGCGCTGGCGCAGGGACTGTTGTCGGACAAATACCTGAACGGCATTCCGAAGGACGCACGCGTCAACCGTCCGGGCGGTGGTTCGCTGCAGGCGTCGCATTTGTCCGAGCAGAACATCGAACACGTGCGCGCCTTGAACGAGATTGCCAAGCGGCGAGGGCAAAGCCTCGCGCAAATGGCCCTCGCCTGGACCTTGCGCGATCCGCGGGTGACGTCTGCGCTGATTGGTGCCAGCCGGCCAGAACAGATCATCGAAAACGTGGCGGCCCTCGACAATCTCCAGTTCAGCCAGGAAGAACTGGCCGAAATCGACCGTTTCGCAGTGGAGGGCGGGATCAATCTGTGGGAGAAGCCGTCTTCGGCGCAGTAACAGGCTGCAAAAGGTGGGGACGGTCATAGCTGACCGCCCCCAGCGGCGCACGCCATCTCACGGTCAGATGAGGCGCGTTGCGATTGGCCCGACCAAGTCCCGATCTATGCGCACAAATGACAGCACGGTTACGCTTCGTCTCCTTCGTCGTCATCCCCACCATCGATCTTCATGCCCAACTCCTTGATCTTGCGCGTCAAGGTGTTGCGGCCCCAGCCCAGCAGCACGGCCGCATCGCGACGACGGCCGGCCGTATGTTTCAGGGCTGTTTCGATCATGATGCGTTCGAAGGTCGGCACCGCGCTGTCCAGCAGGCTGGACTGGCCACGCGCCAGCGCCTGATCGGCCCATTGACGCAGCGCCTGCTCCCAGTTGGTCACTGGCGCGGCATCTTGCGGCAGGCTGAGCAGCTCTGGCGGCAGGTCGCTGATGTGCACCTCACGGCCTGAAGCCATGACGGTGATCCAGCGGCAGGTATTTTCCAGCTGACGCACGTTACCCGGCCATGGCAGATGCTTGAGGTATTCCTCGGTCTCCGCCTTCAGCAGCTTCGGTTCGACCGCCAGTTCTTGCGCGGCACGGCTGAGGAAGTGCTTGGCCAGCGTCGGAATGTCTTCGCGACGGTCAGAGAGACGCGGAATATGGATGCGGATGACGTTGAGGCGGTGAAACAAGTCCTCACGGAATTTGCCGGCCTGAACCAGCGTTTCCAGATTCTGGTGCGTGGCGGCGATGATGCGCACATCGACTTTGACGGGCACATGGCCGCCCACCCGATAAAATTCGCCATCGGCCAGCACGCGCAGCAGACGCGTCTGGGTATCGGCAGGCATGTCGCCGATTTCGTCGAGGAACAGCGTTCCACCATCGGCTTGTTCGAAGCGTCCGCGGCGCAGGTTGGCAGCGCCGGTAAACGCGCCCTTTTCGTGACCGAACAACTCTGATTCCATCAAGTCTTTCGGGATTGCCGCCATGTTCAGCGCAATGAAAGGCGAGGCCGAGCGCGGGCTGTGGCGGTGCAGGGCGTGAGCAACCAGCTCTTTACCCGTTCCCGATTCGCCGTTGATGAGCACCGTGATGTTGGAATGGCTCAGACGACCGATGGCGCGAAACACTTCCTGCATGGCCGGCGCTTCGCCGATGATTTCCGGCGTCCGGGTCAGGGTCGGCGCGACGTCCATGCCTTGCTGTTCCTGAGCATGCTGGTTGGCGCGCTTGACCAGCGAAACCGCTTCGTCGACGTCAAATGGTTTGGGCAGGTATTCGAAGGCGCCGCCTTGATACGAAGCCACGGCACTGTCGAGGTCCGAGTGTGCAGTCATGATGATGACCGGCAGACGCGGGTGCTGTTCGCGAATACGCGCCAACAGGTCCAGTCCGCTGGCGCCGGGCATGCGGATGTCGGAGATGATCACGTCCGGTTGCTGACGGGCCAGACGGCTCATCACGCCATCGGCGCTGTCGAAGCTTTGCGTGGTCATGCCTTCCTGTTGCAAGGCCTTTTCCAGTACCCAGCGGATGGAACGGTCGTCGTCGACGATCCAGACAGTTTCACTACGGCTCATGTCGAAGCTGCTCCTTGTTCCAGCGGCAAGAAGATCGAGAATGTTGTGTGGCCAGGATGGCTGTCACACTCGATCAGCCCCTGGTGCTGACTGATGATGTTCTGGGTGATGGCAAGGCCCAGCCCGGTACCGTCCGGGCGGCCGCTGACCATCGGGTAGAAAATGGTTTCCTGAAGTTCCGGTGCGATCCCCGGCCCGTTGTCGATGATCTCGATCTTGCTCACCAGACGATGGCGCACGTGGCCGATCGTGAACTGACGCATCGCGCGGGTACGCAGGCTGATGCGGCCAAGGCGAAGCTCATTCTGTCCGCTGATGGCCTGCATGGCGTTGCGCACGATGTTGAGCACCGCCTGGATCATCTGTTCGCGGTCGATCAATACATCCGGGATGCTCGGGTCATAGTCGCGAACCAGCGTGATACAGCCTTGGCTTTCGGCCTCGACGAGGCTGCACACACGCTCCAGCACTTCATGCACGTTGGTCATTGCCAGTGAGGGCAGTTTGTTGGAGCCCAGCATCCGGTCGACGAGATTACGCAGGCGGTCGGCTTCTTCGATGATGACGTTGGTGTAGTCCTTCAGACTCTCTTCCGGCAGCTCGCGCGCCAGTAATTGCGCTGCTCCGCGGATGCCTCCCAGCGGATTCTTGATTTCATGCGCCAGGCCACGCACCAGCATCTTGGTGGTTTCCTGCTTGGACAGCTGGGCTTCTTCCTTGGTGATGCGCAGCAACCGGTCGCGCGGATGCACCTCCAGCAGGAGCATGGTTTCGCCCTGCGACAGGATCGGCGTGACGGCGTAATCGACCGTCAGTGTCTGACCTGTCAGCGCGGTCAGCATAGCTTCACGTTTGGTAAAAGGATGTGCTTGCTCAACCGCCTGTCGCAGAGAGCTAAGTGCCTCGGCCGACTCGGTGAACAGCTCGCTGATGAACTGCCCATGGCTGCGCTGACCGCTGATGGCCAACAGCATCTCAGCTGCCGGATTCATGTACTCCAGGCGCAGGTCCGAATTGAGCAGAATCGTGGCAGTGGTCAGGTTATCGAGTAACAGTCGGTGCAACGTATCGCTGATAGTCATGAATCTCGTTGACCTCTTTTGGCACATTGCACGGGGGCCGGGCCCGAAAGTGCAGGCTCTGGTTGGTCTTCGCCAGCGTCGGACGCGACCTTCGGCCGGGTTTTCCCTCGCTTGAAGTCTGGAAAATGCAAAAACCAAACCAAGGCTCCGAAAAGAAGCGCGAATGGAGACATTTCGGGCTTTTTTTGCACTCAGAGCCCAATCAGGGCGCAGGAGAACACGATCCATGAACCAAATTGGGATCTTTCTCCTGGCTTTCGTTCAGGTTGTGCACCATCGTGGGGCTGTTGCGATGTGGAGCGCAATCAGAAGAACGGCAGGATGCTGCTTTCTTCCTCTGGCTTATCCTTGATGGGGCATTCCGGGCGCACCCCGAACTCATTCGGTTTGCATGGATTGGCCAGTCGTTTTTGCGCGAGTGAAATACGCATCATGTGGAATGGCTGATTGGGCGTGCGTTCTACCACCCGGCCGTATTGGTCAACGATTTCGATGGACAGCTGATGCGTCCCGCGGTCTATGTTCGTCAGAGGGAAGACCGGGCTGCGACCGGACTCTCCGTAGGGCTTGCTGTCCACCAGCAGACGATAGACATGACCTGGCTGCAGTTCCGGATCATTGCTGACCGTAACGTTCAGGTTGCCCTGGATATTGCGGATCGTGGCATCTGGCTCAGGCGCCAGAATACGCAACAGCTGATAGTGGAAGATCGGGCCCGGCGTGGCCTTGGCACTTGATGCCCGGGGCGGTTTTCTGGTCGTCTGGTCTGGCTGCGATAACCGGTTGCTCGGCGCAATGTCGACTTTTTTAGCGTTGCGATGGGGCTGGTCCGTGAACACGCGGTTACCCTCACCGTCGATGTACATGTACACCTCTGCAAGCGCCGATTGGCTGAGAGCAAGCAGCAGGCATAGCACCAGGCCGTGCATCCAGCGGCGTTCAAGGCTTGCCGACATGGACTCGCTGCACTGTCAGCGTAACGGTCTGGCTTTGCTGAATCGACTGTTGGTCCTGCAGAACCTGCACTGCAAGACTGTGCTCGCCGCGATCGAGCTGCATCACTTGAATGCGAGGAACGTTAGTGGGCTGGCCGTAAGGCTCACCGTCCACCAGCAGCTGCAGCGTATGGCCGGGTTGCAGGCGGGGCTGAATTGCGACGCCTACCGTGAAGCTCCCATTATTGGCCCGCAGCGCTTCATCCTGCGGCAAGTCCGTCAGTTCCAGCACCTGATACGCCGCCGCACTGGGCTGTGGCTGATTCTGGGGCTGCGGCGCGGTCGGGGCTGGAGGAGGTGCGGCGGTATTCACATTGTTAAGCGGCGGCAGTTCGACCGTTTCGGCCTTGGTGCCGTCTGGCGGTTGACTGCTGTAGGCCGTGTTGCCGTTGGCATCGGTGTATTTATAGATCTGCGCAACTGCAGGCAACGCGAGCATCAGCAGCAGAAGGGCGAGGCTTTGACGCATGAACACTCCAATGAAAACGACAAGGTCAACGACAGGTAGCTGGACCTACTGTGAAAGCGGCAGCCCCGGGGTGCCAGCATAGAACACTACCAGTTCGACTGCGCTATCTCCCGTCACGCCGCGATGCTGTCTGTCGACGATTTCGGGCAGCACATCGCCGGGTTTGAGCATGATCGACTCGCCGCCGTCCCGAGTTTCAACGCGCAGCTCCCCTGACACCACATAAGCTGCATTAGGCATCGGGTGTTGATGCCACTTGAGCGAAGTGTTCGCGGGAATGTTGATGCGCATGACGGTCAGCTCAGGCTGGCCGGCGGGATACGCCTGATAAGCAGTGCCTTCCCAGGACGTCGTGCTTTTGAGTAACACGCGGGACTCGATGGCTGGCGGTGCTGAGGGAATGGCGCTGCACCCTGCCGACAGCAGGGCGATGGCGATCAATGACGTCCGTTTCATCATTGTGCTGACGCTCATTTGTTTACCACGCACAGCTCGCCCACGGCTCGTATGAGCGCCATGTCCTGAATCGGGCTGAGGGTTTGCTTGTCCCTTGCCCGCGTCACCCACCTGATGCAATCCGGGTCACGCCGGTGCGGCGCGAAGTCGGCGTAGGTTTGCAACAGTCGCGTCTGCAACTGATCAAGCTGCGAGCGGACTGCGCTGATGTCTCCTGGCGCTTTGGGTGTGACGCCCAGTGACTGCCATCGGGCAAGCCATGCATATTGCGCCAGCTTGTTCGCTTCGATCTGGGCAACGAAAAGCTCGCGGATTTCTTCACGATCAAGTGGCGGCTCGGCTTCGCGCCTGGCGTTGGCGATGACGGTTTCTTCGCGGCCGCGGTCGGTTACGGGCATTTTGTGGTGCAGTTTGTAACGCGCCACGCTCTCGGCGAGATCAAGGCGCTCCTTGATGACCTTGATCAGTGGCTCAAGTGATGGCGGTGCCTCGCTGGCGCTGGCGTTGGGCGTGGTCAGCGCGAGAACGGCGGGTAGTAGAAGAGTGATCTCCCTGAGCATGTACAACCTCCTGATGCTTGGTTAGGCACAGCGCGCAGGTTGCCCGAATAGCGATGCTCAGGTGCGGTACATATGTATTACCTCTCCCATCGTTGACTCGGATAGCCTGTCTCCTCGTTGAGCAACTGCTCCAGGTTGACTGACCACGTGTATCACGACCATAAAAAAAGGCCTCCCGAAGGAGGCCTCTCTACGCAGCTATAGCTGGCGCGATTGGATCAGACGCTGTAGTACAGGTCGTATTCCAGTGGGTGTACGAAGGTGCGAACCTTGATTTCTTCTTCCGATTTCAGAGCGATGTAAGCGTCGATGAAGTCGTCGCTGAATACGCCGCCCTTGGTCAGGAATGCACGGCCTTTGTCCAGCTCTTCCAGAGCTTCTTTCAGGCTGCCGCAAACTTGCGGGATCTCTGCAGCTTCTTCAGGCGGCAGGTCGTACAGGTTTTTGTCAGCGGCATCGCCAGGGTGGATCTTGTTCTGGATACCGTCCAGGCCAGCCATCAGCAGAGCCGAGAATGCCAGGTATGGGTTCGCAGCCGGATCCGGGAAGCGCGCTTCGATACGACGGCCTTTAGGGCTGGAAACATATGGGATACGGATCGATGCAGAGCGGTTACGGGCCGAGTAAGCCAGCATCACTGGCGCTTCGAAACCTGGGACCAGACGCTTGTAGGAGTTGGTCGACGGGTTGGTGAAGCCGTTCAGAGCCTTACCGTGCTTGATGATACCGCCGATGAAGTACAGAGCGGTGTCGGACAGACCGGCATAGCCTTCGCCAGCGAAGGTGTTCTTGCCTTCTTTGGAGATGGACATGTGTACGTGCATACCCGAGCCGTTGTCGCCGTACAGAGGCTTAGGCATGAAGGTAGCAGTGCGGCCGTAAGCGTCAGCGACGTTGTGAACCACGTACTTCAGGGTCTGGGTTTCGTCAGCTTTCTTCACCAGGGTGTTGAACTTGACGCCGATTTCGTTCTGACCGGCAGTTGCCACTTCGTGGTGGTGAACTTCGACGGTCAGGCCCATTTCTTCCAGGGCGTTGCACATTGCAGTGCGGATTTCGTGGTCGTGGTCGACCGGAGGCACTGGGAAGTAGCCGCCTTTGACGCCTGGACGGTGGCCTTTGTTGCCGCCGTCGACGTCCTGATCGGTCATCCAGGAAGCTTGTTCGGAGAAGATCTTGAACATCGAACCCGAAATGTCGGATTTGAATTTCACTTCGTCGAAGATGAAGAATTCTGGCTCTGGACCGACGAATACGGTGTCACCGATACCGGTGGACTTCAGATATTCCTCAGCGCGGTGAGCGATGGCGCGTGGGTCGCGGTCGTAACCTTGCATGGTCGAAGGTTCGATGATGTCGCAAACCAGGATCAGGGTAGGCTCTTCGGTGAACGGATCCAGAACGGCGGTTTCGTCGTCCGGCAGCAGGATCATGTCGGAAGCTTCGATGCCTTTCCAGCCAGCGATGGAGGAGCCGTCGAACATTTTGCCGACTTCGAAGAAATCGTCATCCAGAGCATCACGCGCTGGCATGGTGACGTGCTGCTGCTTGCCTTTGGTGTCAGTGAAGCGCAGATCAATCCACTTAACGTCATGATCTTTGATGAGTTGAACCGACTTCGACATGTTGTCCTCCGGGTGGATGAGGGCCTGATAGTTGTTAGCCCTAAATATGGGTGATGCCGGGCGCGATAGTCGGCCAAGGCAACCTGCCTCACAAGGAAGCAATTTGCATGCCAGTGCCCCGTGTTGGGATTTCCCCGGAAAACCCCGTCTTTTCTGGCGTTAAACGTCGCAATTGTGAAAACGTTCGCACCTTATTGGTGCTTGATAATTGTATACAGTCTCATTTTGGTGCGCTGATGATCGGCTGTACGATAACTGGTTAAACCTTGAGCAATTTCCGCTATAATCCGCGCCCCCCTTTTTCGACCGGCACCTCGCGCGCTGTTTTCATGAAATTAATCGTCAAAGTTTTCCCTGAAATCACTATCAAAAGCCGGCCTGTGCGCAAGCGCTTCATCAAACAGCTGGCAAAGAACATCCGTACGGTGCTCCGCGATCTGGACCCGGCGTTGGTGGTGGATGGCGTGTGGGACAACCTCGAGGTTGAAACCAGGGTCGAAGATCCCAGGATTTTGCACGAAATGACCGAGCGCCTGAGCTGTATGCCGGGCATCGCGCACTTTTTGCAAGTCGATCAGTATCCGCTGGGCGACATGGACGACATCTACGAGAAGTGCAAACTGCATTTCGGTGATGCGCTGCCAGGGAAGATTTTTTCCGTGCGGTGCAAGCGCGCCGGTCACCACGATTTCAGCTCCATGGACGTCGAGAAATACGTCGGCAGCAAATTGCGCCGGGAGTGCAACGCAGCCGGCATCTCGCTCAAGGCGCCGGAGGTCGAGGTACGAATCGAAATCCGCGATCAGCGTCTGTTCGTGATTCACAGCCAGCACGACAGCATCGGTGGCTACCCGTTGGGTTCGCTTGAGCAGACGCTGGTACTGATGTCGGGTGGTTTTGATTCGACCGTGGCCGCGTATCAGATCATGCGTCGCGGTCTGATGAGTCATTTCTGCTTCTTCAATCTGGGCGGAAGGGCGCATGAACTGGGCGTGATGGAGGTTGCGCACTTCCTCTGGAAGAAGTACGGCAGCTCTCAGCGCGTGCTGTTCGTCAGCGTGCCGTTCGAGGAAGTTCTCGGAGAAATTCTCGGAAAAGTCGATAACAGTCATATGGGCGTAGTATTGAAGCGTATGATGTTGCGCGCTGCGACCAATATTGCAGACAGGCTGGAGATCGATGCCCTGGTGACAGGTGAAGCGATTTCCCAGGTGTCCAGCCAGACGCTGCCCAACCTGTCGGTCATCGATTGCGTGACAGAGAAGCTGGTGTTGCGCCCGCTGATCGCCAGTCACAAGCAGGACATCATCGATCAGGCCGATCAGATCGGTACCGGTGATTTTGCCCGACACATGCCCGAATACTGCGGTGTCATCTCGGTCAACCCAAAGACCGCGGCCAAACGCCATCGCGTAGAGCATGAAGAAAAAGAGTTCGACATGGCCGTGCTTGAGCGCGCGCTTGAAAACGCCCGCCTCGTTCCTATCGATCGCGTGATCGAGGAGCTGGGCCAGGACGTTCAGGTCGAAGAAGTCCGTCAGGCGCTGGCCGGGCAAGTGGTCATCGACATCCGTCACCCGGATGAAGCGCAGGACCGCCCGCTGGAACTGGCTGGCATCGAAGTACAAACGCTGCCGTTCTTTGCATTGAACAGCCGTTTCAAGGAGCTGGATGACACGCGCCAGTACCTGCTTTATTGCGACAAAGGCGTCATGAGTCGCCTGCATGCTCATCATTTGCTCAGTGAGGGGCATGCCAATGTGCGCGTTTATCGACCGAGCTAAGTGCCCGGGGCTGTTTGCCTGTGGCTTGCGTCACCGGCCCCCCGACACCAGTCGTCAGCCGTAACGGCTTTAGCCGACTCTACCGTTCATAGCTGCCTATTATGGGTAGCTGACCGAATCCTCTGATCGAGATACACAAGTGATCGAAAATCTACGTAACATCGCCATCATTGCTCACGTTGACCACGGTAAGACCACCCTCGTCGACAAGCTTCTGCGCCAGTCCGGCACCCTTGAGCGTAACGAGCTCAACGACGAACGCGTGATGGACTCCAACGACCAGGAGAAAGAGCGCGGTATTACCATTCTCGCGAAGAACACCGCGATCAACTGGAATGGCTACCACATCAACATCGTCGACACCCCGGGCCACGCCGACTTCGGTGGTGAAGTAGAGCGCGTGATGTCGATGGTTGACTCCGTTCTGCTGCTGGTCGACGCTCAAGACGGCCCTATGCCGCAAACCCGTTTCGTGACCAAGAAGGCTTTCGAAGCCGGCCTGCGTCCAATCGTGGTCATCAACAAGGTTGACCGTCCGGGCGCGCGTCCTGACTGGGTTCTGGACCAGATCTTCGACCTGTTCGACAACCTGGGCGCCACTGAAGAACAGCTGGATTTCCAGGTCGTCTACGCCTCGGCGATCAACGGCATCGCCGGTCTGGATCACACCGACATGGCCGAAGACATGACTCCGCTGTACCAGGCGGTCGTCGACCACGTTCCTGCGCCGAAAGTTGACCGTGACGGTCCTTTCCAGATGCAAATCTCGGCTCTGGACTACAACAGCTTCCTGGGCGTTATCGGTGTTGGCCGTATTGCTCGCGGTCGCGTCAAGCCGAACACCCCGGTTGTGGCGATCAGCGCTGACGGCAAGCGTCGCAATGGTCGTATCCTCAAGCTGATGGGTCACCACGGTCTGCACCGCATCGACGTCGAAGAAGCAGCTGCCGGCGACATCGTCTGCATCAGCGGCTTCGAAGAGCTGTTCATCTCCGACACCCTGTGCGACCCGACCGTCGTAGAAGCGATGAAGCCGCTGACCGTTGACGAGCCGACCGTTTCCATGACCTTCCAGGTAAACGACTCGCCATTCTGCGGTAAAGAAGGCAAATTCGTGACGTCCCGTAACATCAAGGACCGTCTGGACAAAGAGCTGCTGTACAACGTTGCACTGCGCGTTGAAGAAGGCGACTCGGCTGACAAGTTCAAGGTTTCCGGCCGTGGTGAGCTGCACCTGTCGGTATTGATCGAAACCATGCGTCGTGAAGGTTTCGAGCTGGCCCTGGGCCGTCCTGAAGTGATCATCCGTGAAGTTGACGGCGTCAAGCAGGAACCGTACGAAAACGTGACCATCGACATCCCTGAAGAATCTCAGGGCAAGGTCATGGAAGAAATGGGTCTGCGTAAAGGCGACCTGAGCAACATGGTGCCGGATGGCAAGGGCCGTGTTCGTCTGGAATACAACATCCCTGCTCGCGGTCTGATCGGTTTCCGTAACCAGTTCCTGACCCTGACCAACGGTGCTGGCATCCTGACCTCGATCTTCGATCGCTACGACACCGTCAAGTCGGGCCACATGTCCGGCCGTCAGAACGGCGTGCTGGTATCGGTCGAAACCGGTAAGGCACTGACTTACTCGCTGGAAACCCTGCAGGCGCGTGGCAAGCTGTTCGTTGAACACGGTCAGGAAATCTACAACGGCCAGATCGTTGGTCAGAACAGCCGCGACAACGACCTGGGCGTCAACCCGACCAAGGGCAAGAAGCTCGACAACATGCGTGCTTCGGGTAAAGACGAAACCATCGCGCTGGTCCCACCTGTTCGCTTCACGCTGGAACAGGCTCTGGAATACATCCAGGAAGACGAGCTGTGCGAAGTCACGCCTAAGTCGATCCGTCTTCGCAAGAAGATCCTCGACGAAAGCGAGCGTACCCGCGCTGCCAAGAAAGCCAAGGCCTAACTAGCCCCGGCTGAACGAAAACGCCCCCGGTCGAAAGGCCGGGGGCGTTTTTGTTTGTGCGGGGTTTGGTCTGGTTCGGGGGGATTCAGCAAATACCGACGGCGCTCGAACTGGCCTCTACCCGGCTGAAGCTTTTCCTACGCTCCATGCGTAATCAGCAGGACCGGCTTCAGCCGGGAAGGCGTACGCGGATGCTGTAGGAGATTTAGAACTTCAGCGGCACCCGGCCAGAATTCGAATTCAATGTGCCGCTTTTCTCGCGCACGACTTCTTTTGGCTTGTATGCGCAATAGCCCGGCCGTGGACCGATCTTTGGATGATTGCGGCAGGTGTCCGGGCGCTTGTCGTAGATCGTGCACAGTCGGCTTTTGCGATCCAGATAGAGGCAGTCGTTATTGCTCATCCGTTGAAGCGTGAAAATCCCGGACTTCTGATTGAAGCGCTCGACAATGCCTTCCTTCTGCAAGCGCTTGGCAATGTTCTTAGGGTTGTCGCCCATTTCGAATTCGTCGACGACGCCGATACGTATCAAGTCCTTGATCTTCGCTTCCACCGGCAACGTGCAGCAGCTGGAAATGCAGCCTCCGCACATGTGGCTGGAGTATTTCTGCCAGGTCTCGAGGCGGTCGATTTCTGCAGCGGCGATCAAGGTGGGCTTCATGGCGTTGTGCTTCCGGGTGTATCGGGCGCGCGATCATACCGGGCCGCGCGCATTTCCCCTATCGCAAAATGATCGACGCGACTGTCGGCAGGGTATTGAAGGCGGCGTGAGCTTGCGCAGACTCTAAACGTCCACACCTTTCACGTGCGAATGATGACCTCGGCCAATCGCTCGATCTGTTCCTGCCGCTCTGCCTGATTGAGCCTGGCGTGTGGATTCAGCAAAGACCACTGCGGATGTGCCCGGGCTTTGCGCAGCGCGTCCGGCAGCTTGCCTTCGCGCCAGTTCTTGTCCTGTGGGGCATCGAGCTTGATGCTGTCCATCGCCGCATGACCCCTTGCCTCCAGCGCACTCAGCAATTGTCGCTGGCGTAGCGCGAGAAGTCGCAGCACGGCATCGTCCACGGTCAGTTCGCGCTGGCCTTTGATCTTGCCCAGCAGGCGCCCGCCGTAACTGCGCGCTGTTTGCAATGCGCCGCCAGCAATCGCACCCACCAGCGCCGCAGCGCCAAGGGTGATTCCGCCCACCAGCAGATCCACACCCGCGCCTGCGGCGGCGCCGGCAGCAATGCCGCCGCCCACCCTGACACCCAATAATTTAAGCGTCTCCGGGTTGAACAAGTCATCGCCCCAGCGGCCATCGAGCAACGGCAAGTCGCCGGGAGACGCGTCTTCAAGGCGGAACGCATAGAGCGTCAACAGCGCCTCGACGCAGCGTTGTTCACGCTTGCGCACCGCTGCGCGCAGGTCCTGGATCGCCGCCTGCATAGGATCAGAAGTCGTCGCAACGCTACGACGACACGCTGCACAATCGACCAGCAATTCCGAAATCAGTCTCGCTGCACTCTGGCGGCGAACCTGACGCTGTGCTTGCTGGTCAGCGATCAAGCGCTCAAGGCGTGGGCGTGAGTCCTCCAGCAGCAGCGCCAGGCTTTCATAAAGTCGCCGCTCGCCGTCCTCGGGCGGGGCGACGCTGTCGAAACGCACCAGCGCATGCAGCCCAAGGCGCGCCAACGCTTCGCGCCAGTCAGGCTCGCGCTGCTGAGGACTGCTGACAAAATTGAGCACGGGCAGCAGCGGTTTGCCGCAACTGGCCAGCACCGCCAGCTCATCGCGGTATTTGGCCAGCACCGGTTCACGGGCATCGATGACATACAGACCGGCGTCCGAGGCCAACAGCTGACGCAGCACTTTGGCTTCCTGCTCGAAACGCTGGCGTGCTTCGCTGCCTTCGAGAAAGCGGGCCAGTCGCGCCGGCCCGTCAAGCCGTTCGCCCGGCCGGTCGAGTCGCTCCAGATAGTCGAGCAGCGCTATCGCATCTTCCAGGCCGGGCGTGTCGTACAGCTCCAGCAACGCCTCGCCGTCCACCGATAGTCGCGCCCCTTCAACATGGCGGGTCGTGCTGGGGCGATGTGACACCTCGCCAAATCCGACATCGCGCGTCAGCGTGCGAAGCAGAGACGTTTTGCCGACGTTGGTGTGGCCGACCACCGCCAGCTTCAGCGCGCGGGTTGCGGTCTCAGTCATGTCCTTTCTCCAGCCAGGTCAGGGGCGAGCCTTGCGTCCAGTTCAGCTCCAGCTGATGCAGCGCCGCGTGCCAGTCGCCCAGGCGATCCGCATCAAGTGCCTGGCCGGAGGGCGCTGGCAGCAGCCAGATGCGCGTGTCTGCGGCGCAGCGTGCGAGCTCCGCGATCAGGGCCAGACTGCCACGGTCGGGCGAGCGTCGAGGGTCGCAGGCAACCACCAGTCGTGCAGGAGGGTACCGGGTCAACTGATCAAGCAGTTTGCGCCGTGATTCGCGGCTGTCGAGTATGCCTGCGTCCGTCACGCCTTCGGGCAGTGCGGGCGGCCAAGGGTGTTGGTCGTCCAGTTCGATGGCCACGAGCAATGCGCCCTCGCTTTCGCTGGCGCGAGGGCCGGGCTGCACCGAATGGAGCTGCACAGGTGCGGCATCGTTGATGCCCAACCTTTCGCTGCTGGGCATCAGGCGTGCTCGTAGCTCGGCGAAACCGGGCTGACTCAGGTCCAGCTCCAGTGCCTGGCGTCCTGCTCGCCAACGCCCGTAGCAAAAGAGCGTCAGCAAAAGGCGTGGCGCGATGCCGTACACCACCAGCACGCCCACTAGCCAGGCGGCCCACGCCTGTCGCGCATTCTCGATGACCAGCGCCCCTTCGCCGCTGGCTCGTACCATCGACTCGCTGGGCACGTCGAATCCTAGCCACGAGGGGAGCGCGCCCAGGCTTTGGGTCAGGCCGACAAACGTGTCACTGCCCAGAATGGTCGTCTCCCAGACAAATCCGTATCGTCGCGTCGCCATGAGTAAGAGCAGCAGAGTAAGGGCGCTGAGTAATGCAATCAGCCACAGGCCGTTGACGCATATACCTAATAACCAGCGGTTCAGGCGCTTGCGCTGTAACAACAGGACCAGCGCGGGAGCCAGTTGTGCAGCCTGAGCGTCACGAGCGAGTTTCTCGCTCAGCCATAGCCACAGGCGGCCCAGACTGGCAGCGCTTTCGCCTGCGAACACCAGGCCCAGCACCCAACTGATCAACAGAATCAGGTTGAGGCCCAGCAGGCTGCCCAAGGCCCAGAACACATTGACCGGCGTTTGTCCGTCACCCAGCGCAGCGAAGGCCAGCCCGGCACCACTGACCACGGCCAGGATCGACAAGAGGATCAGGCCCAGCCGTGCTCCCTGTTTCCAGTGACTTAAAGCGGCGACCATGCCGTCGCGCTCGGCCAGCCACAAGGCACGGTGCTTGACGCGGGTCAGCAAGTCGCCCGCGGTGTTGCGGGCACGGCGGCAGGCTTCGTCATCCTCAAGCGGACCTGCGTGTTGTTCACGCAAGCGCACGGCTTCGGTCAGCCACAGTTCATCGAGTGGGGTCAGTGCGGTCACACGGCGTCTCGTTGGTGAGTTCAGGTGGGAGCATAACTGGTGTGACCGCTATCGCGCGCTTCCGTGCATGCGTGTGTGCATGTGTGCTGTTATTCTCGCCGACATGAAAAATCATCTCCCCCTCAGCCTGATTGCCGCTCTCGGTGAAAACCGCGTCATCGGCATCGACAATTCCATGCCTTGGCATTTGCCGGGCGATTTCAAATACTTCAAGGCGACGACGCTGGGCAAGCCGATCATCATGGGACGCAAGACCTGGGATTCGCTGGGCCGTCCGCTGCCGGGCCGCCTGAACATCGTGGTGACTCGCCAGGCCGATCTCACGCTTGAAGGTGCCGAGGTGTTCACCTCACTGGATGCGGCTGTCGCGCGCGCAGAACAATGGGCGACTGAGCAGGGCGTCGATGAAGTCATGCTGATTGGTGGCGCGCAGCTGTATGCCCAAAGCCTGGCGCAGGCCAATCGTCTGTACCTCACTCGCGTCGCGTTGAGTCCTGACGGTGACGCCTGGTTTCCCGAGTTTGATCCGACTGAGTGGAAACTGGTTTCCGACACGCCGAACCCCGCACTGGATGGCAAGCCTGCCTACCACTTTGAGGTGTGGGAGCGGATCTGATATCGAATCATCTGGACACGGTCCAGAGCGGCCAATTCCTGCAGGCGACGGCGCAACGGGTGTTCCCGCTGTCACAAATATGTCGTTTTTATGTCATCTGTCGCGAACGGTTTTCAACATGACGCCATCAGAACGCACACAGTCGCTGACGCATTAAAACAGCAACAGCTTTTTGTTACGGTCCAGCCTCGAACTGAAACAGGGGAGGACACAGTAATGAAGCTCGCACCGAAATTATTGGCCGCTGCGCTCTGTCTGGGGTTTGCCGCTCAGGCGTATTCGACGGAGCTTACGCACTGGCCGGAGCCTGCCGCCAAGCAGTTGAACGCCATGATCGCGGCGAATGCCAATAAAGGTAATTTCGCGGTTTTCGACATGGATAACACCAGCTACCGCAACGATCTGGAAGAATCGCTGCTGCCTTTCATGGAAAACAAAGGGCTGATCACCCGCGACAAACTTGATCCCTCCCTTAAGTTGATCCCCTTCAAAGACACGGCGGACCACAAGGAAAGCCTGTTCAGTTATTACTATCGCCTCTGCGAAGTCGACGACATGGTCTGTTACCCATGGGTTGCGCAGGTGTTTTCCGGCTTCACCCTCAAGGAACTCAAGGGCTATGTTGACGAGCTGATGGCTTCTGGCAAGCCGGTGCCGAGCACGTACTACGAGGGTGACGTGGTCAGGACCATCGAAGTCCAGCCGCCCAAGGTGTTCACCGGCCAGGCGGAGCTGTTCAACAAATTGATGGAGAACGGCATCGAGGTTTACGTGATGACCGCGGCGTCTGAAGAGCTGGTGCGCATGGTGGCCGCCGATCCCAAATATGGCTACAACGTCAAACCGCAAAACGTCATCGGCGTGACCACGTTGCTGAAAAATCGCGAAACCGGCGAGCTCACTACCGCGCGCAAGCAGATCACCGCAGGCAAATACGACGAGAAAGCCAACCTTGGCCTCGAACTGACGCCCTATCTTTGGACCCCGGCGACCTGGATGGCCGGCAAGCAGGCGGCGATCCTGACCTATATCGATCAGTGGAAAAAACCGGTTCTGGTGGGTGGCGACACGCCGACGAGCGATGGTTACATGCTGTTTCACAGCGTTGACGTCAACAAAGGCGGGATTCATCTGTGGGTGAACCGCAAAGACAAATACATGACCCAACTCAACGGCATGATCAAATCCAATGCCGACGCTCAGGCCAAAGAGGGCTTGCCAGTGACGGCCGACAAGAACTGGGTGATCGTGAAACCGGACGAAATCCAGTAAAGAATGTTTGCGGGAGCGTGCTGATACGCGCTGTAAAAAAGCCCGGCATCGCTGCCGGGCTTCTTTTTGGTTCGCTGCGCGCTAAGGCCAGTTACGGCACCAGCTTGTCCAGCATCGCCTTGTCTCGCACCGCGCCCTTGTCGGCACTGGTCGCCAGCAGGGCATAAGCCTTCAGCGCCGTGGTCACCTTGCGCGGACGGGTTTCGACAGGCCGCCAGCCTTTCTTGTCCTGCTCTGCACGCCGCTCGGCCATCTCCGCATCGTCGATCAACAGGTTGATCGAACGGTTCGGGATGTCGATCAGCACTTTGTCGCCGTCGCGCACCAGACCGATTGCGCCACCGGCAGCGGCTTCAGGCGAAGCGTGGCCGATGGACAGGCCCGAAGTGCCGCCCGAGAAACGGCCGTCAGTCAGCAAGGCGCAGGCTTTGCCCAGACCTTTGGATTTCAGGTACGACGTCGGGTAAAGCATTTCCTGCATGCCCGGACCGCCTTTCGGACCTTCATAACGAATGATCACGATATCGCCGGCCTTCACTTCGTCAGCGAGGATCCCGCGCACCGCGCTGTCCTGGCTTTCGAAGATCTTCGCGTTGCCTTCGAACACGTGGATCGATTCGTCGACGCCTGCGGTTTTCACGACGCAACCGTCCTGCGCGATATTGCCGTACAGCACGGCCAGGCCGCCTTCTTGCGAATAGGCGTGCTTGACGCTGCGGATGCAGCCGTTCTCGCGGTCGTCGTCCAGCGTCTCCCAACGGGTCGACTGACTGAATGCGGTTTGCGTCGGGATGCCGGCCGGGCCTGCCTTGAAGAAGGTATGCACCGCTTCGTCGTCAGTCTGCGTGATGTCCCACTTGGCGATCGCCTCTTCCATGGAGCGAGCGTGCACCGTCGGCAGGTCGGTGTGCAGCAGGCCGCCGCGCGCCAGTTCGCCGAGAATGCTGAAGATGCCACCCGCGCGATGGACGTCTTCCATGTGGTACTTCTGTATGTTCGGCGCGACTTTGCACAGTTGCGGCACTTTGCGCGACAGACGGTCGATGTCGCGCAGGTCGAACGCGATTTCGGCTTCCTGGGCGGCTGCGAGCAGGTGCAGGATGGTGTTGGTCGAGCCACCCATCGCGATATCGAGGGTCATCGCGTTTTCGAATGCTTTGAAGTTGGCGATATTGCGCGGCAGGACCGAGTCGTCGTTGTCGCGGTAGTAGGTTTTGCACAGCTCGACGATGGTGCGGCCAGCCTGCAGAAACAGTTGCTCGCGGTCGGAGTGGGTGGCCAGCGTCGAACCGTTGCCAGGCAATGCAAGGCCCAGGGCTTCGGTCAGGCAGTTCATGGAGTTAGCCGTGAACATCCCGGAGCATGAACCGCAGGTCGGGCAGGCACTGCGCTCGTACTCGGCGACTTTCTCATCTGAGGCGGAGGAGTCTGCCGCGATGACCATCGCGTCAACCAGGTCCAGGCCGTGGCTGGCGAGCTTGGTCTTGCCGGCTTCCATCGGACCACCGGAAACGAAGATCACCGGAATGTTCAGGCGCAGCGCAGCCATCAACATGCCGGGGGTGATCTTGTCGCAGTTGGAGATGCAGACAATCGCGTCGGCACAGTGGGCGTTGACCATGTATTCGACCGAATCGGCAATGATCTCGCGGCTTGGCAGCGAGTACAGCATGCCGTCGTGACCCATGGCGATGCCGTCGTCCACGGCGATGGTGTTGAATTCCTTGGCAACGCCGCCTGCCTTTTCAATCTCGCGGGCAACCAGTTGCCCCAGATCCTTGAGGTGCACGTGGCCGGGCACGAACTGGGTGAACGAGTTGGCGATAGCGATGATCGGCTTTTTGAAATCTTCGTCCTTCATGCCCGTGGCACGCCACAAGGCGCGTGCACCGGCCATGTTGCGGCCGTGGGTGGACGTTTTCGAACGGTAATCAGGCATTGGAGCACTCCGGCTAATCGGCTAGTAAGGAAGGGAGTGAGCTTCTAGTGACGTCGTTTGCAAAAGGCAGTGACCGGATGCAGCGAAGAAACCGAACGACACGGGATCACCGTACGCTCAGCCTGAGCTCATAAACCCGCCGGGGGATGACTGGCGATGAATAGCGCTGATTCTACACCTGTGGGGGCGGGAGGGAATGGCGGGAAGTATTGAACGTCTGGTCTTGAGCCTGAACGGTTGGTTGTTGGAGCAACATCTGTCCTGTTCGCAGGCAAACGTGCTCCTGCAAACAGCCGCCTTATCGCATGGGAACATGCTCGACTGTAGGAGCGCGCTTGCCCGCGAAGACGTCCTTGCGAACACATCTGATTACTTGATCACCCCTTGTTTGCTCAACCTTGCACTAGCCTTTTCTTGAATTCTTTTAAGGACAGAGGAATGTCGGCACTCAAACGGGGCTGTGATCTAAGGGTCGGACGATATTCGGGAGAAGGCCATATCTATCTTCTGACGTCAGTCGTGCATGGCCGCCAACCCCTCTTTTCGAATTGGTTGGCAGGCCGTCTGGTGGTAGACGAGTTCCGTCGGGTAGAGGAGGAAGGCATAGCGCAATCACTGGCGTGGGTGGTCATGCCAGACCATTTTCATTGGCTGGTGACATTGAGAGAAGGCAGTCTGGGAATGCTGATGCGGCGTGTTAAATCCGGCAGCGCGCTTGCGATCATGAGGTCTGGCTACACGCCGCTTCGCGTCTGGCAGAAGGGCTATCACGATCGGGCGGTGAGGCGTGAGGAGGATGTGCGTGCCATTGCGCGCTACATCGTCGCTAATCCGTTAAGAGCAGGGTTGGTGAAGCGAGTAGGGGATTATCCGTTGTGGGATGCGGTTTGGCTGTGAGAGCGTTCGCGGGCAAGCGCGCTCCTACAGTGGACCGCGGCGTTCTCCAGCGGCATCGCAGCGCTTATCCGTAGGAAAGCGCGTTCCGTTGTAGGAGCGCGCCTGCCCGCGATTGCATTAGTGAAGTCGCCAGAAAATCAACTATTCGGCAACAACCGACACGTGATGCTCTTGATGTACCGCGTTTCCGGAATGGCTGGGTGGACCGGGTGGTCCGGGCCTTGGCCGCCGCGTTCCAGCAGCTGGATGTTGCGGTCCAGGTGGCGGGCGCTGGTCAGGAGGATGTTTTGCAGATCGTCTTCCGGCAGGTGCATCGAGCAGGATGCGCTGACCAGAATACCGTCCTTGCTGAGCAGGCGCATCGCTTGCTCGTTCAGGCGTCGGTAGGCGCCTTCGCCGTTTTTCAGGTCTTTCTTGCGTTTGATGAACGCGGGCGGGTCGGCGACGATCACGTCGAAGCGCTCTTCGGCGGCTTTCAGTTCCTTCAGCGCCTCGAAAACGTCGCCTTCGATGCAGGTAACCTTCTCGGCAAAACCGTTGAGCGCCGCGTTGCGCTCTACGCCGTCCAGTGCAAAGCCTGACGCATCGACGCAGAACACTTCGCTCGCGCCGAAAGCGCCCGCTTGCACGCCCCAGCCGCCGATGTAGCTGAACAGGTCCAGTACGCGCTTGCCGTTGACGTACGGCGCCAGACGCGCGCGGTTCATGCGGTGATCGTAAAACCAGCCGGTTTTCTGGCCTTCCATGACCGGCGCTTCGAATCTCACGCCGTTCTCTTCCAGCGCAACCCACTCAGGCACCAGGCCGAATGCGGTTTCGACGTAGCGATTCAAGCCTTCCGCGTCGCGCGCAGCCGAATCGTTCTTGAGCAGAATGCCGCTTGGCTTGAGCACTTGAATCAACGCAGCCAGCACGTCGTCCTTATGCTGCTCCATGGTGGCCGATGCCAGCTGCACGACCAGGATATCGCCGAAACGGTCGACGACCAGACCGGGCAGCAGGTCGGAATCGCCATACACCAGGCGATAAAAAGGCTTGTCGAACAGGCGCTCGCGCAGGGACAGGCAGACGTTCAGGCGATGTACCAGCAACGACTTGTCCAATGGCAACTTGATGTCGCGCGACAGTAAGCGGGCGCAGATCAGGTTATTCGGACTCATCGCAACGATGCCCAGCGGTTTGCCGCCGGCTGCTTCAAGGATCGCCTGGGCGCCTGGCGCAAAGCCGTTGAGTGGGGTGGCGGCAACGTCGATTTCGTTGCTGTAGATCCACAAGTGGCCGGCGCGCAGGCGACGGTCGGCGTTGGGCTTGAGGCGCAAGCTGGGCAGGGACATGACGTCGCTCCGAAAAAAAGAGCGGGATTATAACGCGTCATCCGGCACGCGGGCTGTCCGGATGAATTTACAAACAGGCAGCCGGTCGGATCCATTAAGTGTTTCAACGGCTGTCGAAGCATGGGCGGTAAGGGTTAGAATCGCCTCCTGACCTTGAGTGTGTACTTATGTCCCAAGAGCTTACTTCCGAGCAGATTCAGCAGGCGTTGCAAGGCATCAGCGTACCGCCCCAGCCGCAAATCATGGTGGATTTGCAGATGGAGCAGTACATGCCCGACCCTGATCTGGGTGTGATCGCCCGGTTGATTGCGCAGGACCCGGGCTTGTCTGGCGCGCTGTTGAAGATCGTCAACTCGGCGCATTACGGCCTCGCCAACAAAATTGCCTCGATCCAGCGCGCGGTTAACCTGCTGGGCAGTCGTTCCGTGATCAACCTCATCAACGCCCAGTCGATCAAGAGCGAGATGAGCGACGAGACCATTGTGGTACTCAACCGCTTCTGGGACACCGCGCAAGATGTCGCGATGACGAGCCTGACGCTGGCCAAGCGCATCGGCTCGCAAACGGTCGACGAATCCTACGCGCTGGGCTTGTTCCACGATTGCGGCATTCCGCTCATGCTCAAGCGTTTTCCCGAATACATGAACGTGCTTGAAGAGGCTTACGCCACGGCCAGCCCGGAGCTTCGCGTGGTGGATACGGAAAACCGCATCCTCAACACGAACCACGCAGTTGTGGGCTATTTCACCGCCAAATCCTGGCGGCTGCCGGAACATGTCAGCAATGCAATCGCCAACCATCACAACGCACTTGCCATTTTTCAGGATGATTCGGGCCGCAATGCGCCGCTGAAAAATCTTCTGGCAATCCTCAAGATGGCCGAGCACATCTGCTCGTCCCATCGAGTGCTGGGTAATCAGACGATCGATCATGAGTGGAACAGTGTTGGCCATCTGGTCCTGGATTACGTCGGTCTGTCCGATTACGACTTCGAAAACCTCAAGGAAAGCATTCGCGAGCTGAGCGCGCACTGATCCTGCGTGCCCTCGCTCAATCCTGCGTCGAGCCTCCAATGCCTGAATTACCTGAAGTCGAAACCACCCGTCGGGGCATTGCGCCCCATCTGGAAGGTCAGCGCGTCAGTCGCGTGATCGTGCGTGATCGACGCCTGCGCTGGCCGATCCCGGAAGACCTCGATGTGCGCCTGTCGGGGCAGAAGATTGTGGTGGTCGAGCGCCGCGCGAAGTACCTGTTGATTCAGGCCGAAGTGGGTACGTTGATCAGTCATCTGGGAATGTCCGGAAATCTTCGTCTGGTGGAGGCGGGGCTGCCCGCGCTCAAGCACGAACACGTCGATATCGAGCTTGAGTCGGGTCTGGCGCTGCGCTACACCGATCCCCGGCGTTTCGGGGCAATGCTGTGGAGCCTCGACCCGCACAATCATGAACTGCTGATTCGCCTCGGGCCTGAGCCCCTGACTGATCTGTTCGACGGTCTGCGCCTGTTCGAGCTGTCTCGCGGTCGCGCCATGGCGGTCAAGCCGTTCATCATGGATAACGCAGTTGTCGTAGGCGTCGGCAACATTTATGCGACGGAGGCGCTGTTCGCTGCCGGCATCGACCCGCGTCGAGCGGCCGGCAGTATTTCCAAGGCGCGCTATATCAAGCTGGCAATCGAGATCAAACGCATCCTGGCCGCCGCCATCGAGCGCGGCGGCACCACGCTGCGGGACTTCATCGGTGGTGACGGGCAGCCCGGTTACTTTCAGCAAGAACTCTTTGCTTACGGCCGTGGCGAACAGCCATGCAAGGTCTGCGGTACGACGTTGCGCGAGATCAAGCTGGGGCAGCGCGCCAGCGTTTATTGCCCCAAATGTCAGAAGTAAGATCGAGATCGTTACCCTGAGTGCTCTGCGCAACATCTGTGTCGGGAATGAAACACACGGCCCCTTGCGTAACCCCGATCCCTGTTTATAGTGAGCAGCATCACTTTTCTGCCGAGCCCGAAGGATCTGCCATGAGCCCGTTTCGTATTCTCGCTGCTACCCTGGCCCTGTTCTTCGGGTTGCAGATGGCGCCGGCCTGCGCACAGGTCGAAGTGTCCGGCAGTGGCGATCCGGTCTACGAAATCCAGAATCCTCCTGCGTACGCGATGATCGGCGACCTGCTGATCGCGCGCCCTTTGCTGATCGTTGCCACTGTGATCGGGGCCGGGCTTTTCGTGGTTGCCTCGCCTTTCGCCGCTGCGGGCGGCAACTTGGGCGCTACCGGTAAAGCGCTGGTGGTCGATCCAGGCAGGGCAGCGTTCGTCCGCTGCCTCGGTTGCACGACGAGCGGCTACGGCAAGCAAGACTGATCGGCGCAGGTCCGCACCAGCCTCAGTCGGCTGTCAGGGCTGAAAGTGTTTGAAACCCCCACGCCGCGAGGGTCGCTGGCGGCTTCGACCTTTGCGCTGTTTTTGTTCCACAGGAGTACTTGCTGATTGCCGAAGTCGCGCTTGGCTTCCTTCAGCGGGTAGCCGCGCTCACGTAAGTCAGCCAGTTCCGCCTCATTGAAAGCGCCAGATTCGTACTCCACCACGTCAGGCGTGTACTGATGGTGATAACGACGCGCAGATACCCAGTTGGCGATCGGTTGCTCGTCCAGATACTGCAGCATCGACAGCAGCACCATGCTTGGGATTCTGCTGCCGCCGGGTGTGCCGAACGCGGCAAAGGCGTGGGGGCTCTCGATGAAGCTGGGGCTCATGCTCGAAAGCGGGCGCTTGCCCGGTTCAATGACGTTGGCCTGACTGCCCGGCAGGCCAGAGGTATTGCTGCCCTTGGGGTCGATCGAAAAATCGTCCATCTCGTCGTTGAGCACCACGCCGGTCCCGGGAACCGTAAACGTCGAGCCAAATGGCAGATTGAGTGAGAGCGTTGCCGCAACGGCATTGCCTTCGCTGTCGAGCACAGAGAAGTGGCTGGTGTTGCCACCTTCACGCCAGCGAGGTGCCGGAGGCAGCGCGTTGTTCGGGGTCGCGCGGTGTGGATCAACGCTGGTGGAAAGCTGAAAAAGGTAATCCGGAGCCAGCACCTGGGCGATGGGGTTGGGCACAAAGTCCGGGTCGCCGAACAGCACGCGGTCGCGGTAGGCGCGGCGCAAGACTTCCACCACGTAATGCGCGCGTTGCACGCTGGCAGATTCGCGCCAGGGCAGTTGCTGAAGCATGAACAGACTTTGCGCCAGCGCGATGCCGCCGGCGGAGGGTGGTGGCGCACTGATCAGCTCGCGCTGGTCGGCCATCTGGAAGCGCAGCGGCGTGCGCGTGATGACGTTGTACTCTTCAAAGTCGTGGTAATTCCAGATGCCTCCTGCCCGCCTTACACTGCTGACCATCGCCTGCGCTGTCAGCCCGCTGTAAAAGCCCGCTCGCCCTTTGTCCGCCAGACGGTCCAGCGTTTGCGCCAGTTCGGGTTGGGTGATGACGTCCCCCAGGTTCGGCACATCGTTGTTGCGCAGGAACAGGCGCGCGCTTTCCTTGTTGCTGCGCAGCGCGAACAACCGCCAACTGGCGCGCTCCCGATAGACTTCATCGACCTTGAAGCCGCGGTATGCCGTGCGTATCGCAGGTGCGAGAGAGATCGACAGCGGCAGACGGCCGTACCGCTCGGCCAGCTCGACCAGCGCTGCAGGCATTCCCGGAATCGCAGCCGCCAGCGGCCCGTTCAGAGACAGGTCAGGCTGGACGATGCCGTTGCGGTGAAACATCTTGGGCCGGGACTTGAGCGGGGCTTTTTCGCGCGCATCCAGAAACTGATACTGAACGGGATCGCCTGCTTGCCGCAGCAGGAAAAACCCGCCACCGCCCAGGCCCGAGCCGTATGGCTCGACCACTGCCAGGGTGGCGCTGATGGCAATGGCGGCATCGAATGCGTTGCCGCCATCGATGAGGATTTCCCGACCGGCGGCGGTAGCGAGGGGATGTGGGCTGGCAATGGCGGCCTGATCAGGATGGTCAGGTTGCGCGTGGACCGAAACGGCGAACAGCAGAATGGCTGCGCCAAACAAGGAAAGTATCGGCGTTGACTTCGATGTCATGCGTATCTCGCTCAGTTCAACAGGCATTTACAGCCAGTGTCTTCGGCGAAAGCGCGTATGCCGACAAATATGCCTTCGGTTTTTATGCCTTGCTGGTAATCAACTGGTACTTGGCCATCAGTTCGTCCTTGCTCTCGACGTGGTTCTCATCCAGGGGGATGCAGTCCACGGGGCAGACTTGCTGACACTGCGGCTCGTCGTAATGGCCGACGCACTCGGTGCACAGGTTCGGATTGATCACATAGATCTCTTCCCCCTGGGAAATTGCTTCGTTCGGGCACTCGGGTTCGCAGACGTCGCAGTTGATGCAATCGTCGGTGATGATCAGGGACATGGATACTCCTGCCGCGGTCGACACCGGGGCATATCAAAACTAATGCGGCGAATTGTGCCGCATTAGCGCTCGGTATGCACCTAAGCCGTGACGCACGGAATCAGGACTTGAACCGTTCACTCAGCGCCTGTGCGACCGCAGGGTGGACGAACTTCGTGATATCACCCCCCAACGCTGCGATTTCCCTGACCAGCGTAGATGATATGAACGAATAACGTTCGGACGGCGTGAGAAAAAGACTTTCCACGTCAGGTGCCAGCTGTTTGTTCATGTTCGCCAGCTGGAATTCGTACTCGAAGTCAGACACCGCCCGCAGACCGCGCAACAGGATGTTGGCGTTCTGTTCCTGAGCAAAATGCGCCAGAAGGCTGGAGAATCCGACGACTTCGACATTGGGCAGGTGCCGGGTGGCTTCACGCGCCAGCTCGACGCGTTGTTCCAGCGGGAAGAGCGGGTTTTTCTTCGGGCTGGCGGCGACGGCAATGATGACCTGATCGAACAGGCGCGATGCGCGCTCGACCAGATCGCCATGGCCCTTGGTGATGGGGTCGAAGGTGCCTGGGTACAACACTCGGTTCATCGCGTCGTCCTGGTCGGAGTCCGTAAAGGGACTGGGATGGTATCGCAGCGCGCCGGGTGGGCCAAGTCGGCCCGGCGCGGGTCCCGTCAGCCTTTCAGCGTATGAACAGCTTATAGATCAGCTTTTGAAGGGTCTTGCCGTAAGGCGGATAAATCAGACGTGCTGCATTGAAGCGTTGCTTGATGAACACGCCCTTAGCCTTGCTGAACGTCAGAAATCCTTCGCGGCCATGGTAATGCCCCATGCCAGAGGCGCCTATGCCGCCGAAAGGCAGGTCGTCCTGCGCGACATGCAGCAACGTGTCATTCAGGCACACGCCGCCGGAGTGCGTCTGCTCCAGCACGCGGTTCTGTTCGGCCTTGTCGTAGCCGAAGTAATAGAGCGCCAGCGGGCGGGGGCGGGCGTTGATGTAATCGAAGGCTTGTTCGATACGCTCGTACGGCACGATGGGCAGCAGTGGCCCGAAGATTTCGTCCTGCATCACGATCATCTCGTCACTGACATCCACCAGCAGGCTGAACGGCATTCGGCGCCCCTGACTTCGGTCGAACAGCGAGATAACCTTCGCGCCTTTGCTCCGAGCGTCGGTCAGGTAATGCTCAAGACGAGCGACATGCCGGGGGCTGATGATGGCGGTGTAGTCCGGGTTGTTATCCAGCGTAGGAAAAAAACCGGTAACGGCCTTGGTGTAGGCAGCGACGAACGCATCGACGCGATCTCTGGGGACCAGCACGTAGTCCGGGGCCACACAGGTCTGTCCTGCATTGAAGGTCTTGCCAAACGCGATCCGCTGGGCTGCGTCCTCGATCGGCACGTCAGCGGAGACGATGGCCGGCGATTTTCCGCCCAGTTCCAGCGTGACAGGCGTGAGATTTTCGGCGGCGGCGCGCATCACATGCCGCCCGATGCTGGTTGCGCCCGTGAACAGAAGGTGGTCGAAGGGCAGTCTGGAAAACGCGACGCCAACATCGGCTTCACCGAGAACCACGGACACCAGATCTGTTGAGAACACCCGTCCTAGCAAGGTTTTCAGCAACTGGCCGGTTGCAGGCGTGGCTTCGCTGAGCTTGAGCATCACGCGATTACCCGCTGACAGCGCGCCGACCAGCGGCCCGATCGCCAGAAACAGCGGGTAATTCCACGGCACGATCACGCCCACCACGCCGAGGGGCCGATAGATCACTTTCGCGCTGGCCGGCTGGAACGCCAGACCGACGCGGCGTCGCGAAGGCCGCATCCACCTTTTCAGCTGGCGCTGAGCGTATCGGATGTTGTGAAGACTGGGCATCAGTTCGCCGAGCAGTGTTTCGTCCGCACTGCGGTGGCTGAAATCGGCGCTGATCGCATCGATGATCGCCTGTCGTTCGGTGCTGAGCGCGCGATGCAGGCCGTCGAGCCACTGTCGTCGCTGACTCGCCGTCGGCATGGGGTTCGCGGCGAAGGCTCGGCGTTGTGCGTCGAACTGGACGGCAAGCTCATCGTGTTGCGGAGCTAAGTTTTCCGGCAGTGGTAGACGCATGGATTCGGCAGGCATCGTGGCGGCGCTCTCGGGTTTGAGCCTTTTTAGAGTCATCACTCTAAAAAGTCAATCGGCGCCGCGCCGATGTGAATCTCGTGCAGCGGGGCGCAGTTCAAGCCGTGAAGACTGCCCGCGATCCTGAAGCTTGCGTTAAGATCCAGCACAATCCTGTTACGTCCTGACGTTTGAGCTGAGCATGGCGCCGCGCATCAAAACCTTACGCATCAAGACCCGCGAACGCATCGTGCAGAGCAGCCTGGAGCTGTTCAATCAGCAAGGCGAGCGCAGTGTCAGCACCAACCACATCGCGGCGCACATGGAGATTTCGCCAGGCAATCTCTATTACCACTTCCCCAACAAGCAGGCGATCATCGCCGAGCTGTTCGCTGAATACGAAACCCTCGTCGACAGCTTTCTCCACCCACCCAAAGGTCGCCTTCCCGGCGTCGAGGACAAGCGCCATTATCTGGTGGCGATCCTTGATGGCATGTGGCGTTATCGCTTCCTGCATCGCGATCTCGAACACTTGCTCGACGCCGATCCAGAGCTGGCAGCGCGTTATCGGCGTTTTTCCCAGCATTGTCTGATCAAGGCGATGTCTATCTATGGCGGGTTCGTCGAAGCACAGATCCTGAGCATGAGTCAGGTGCAGATCGAGTCGCTGACGCTCAATGCCTGGATCATTCTGACGTCGTGGGTCCGCTTCCTGTGCACCACCAAAGAGAACGCCACGCACTTGAGCGAAGACGCAATTCGTCGAGGCGTTTATCAGGTATTGATGCTGGAACTGGCTTATGTAACGCCCCAGGCGCACGTGGCCGTGCATGCGCTGTGCGCAGAATTTTATGTGCCGCTGAACAAGGCACTGGAGGACGCCGGCTGAGACCGGCAGGCCTCGAATCGATCGTCGTATTGCCCCATTTTCACTGTCTGCAGGAGCCCGTCATGTCCATCGCGCAATTGATCAGCCCGCAACAACTGGAAGCCCGCCTCAAGCAACCGGGTCTTGTCATTCTCGATTGTCGCTCCTCGCTCGATGATCTGGACTACGGCCAACGCAGCTACGCGGAAGGCCATATCGAGGGATCGTCCTACGCTGACCTGCTCAATGACCTGAGTGGGCCAATCGTCAAAGGGGTGACGGGTCGACACCCTCTGCCGAATCCGCAGATGTTGACCGAACGGCTGCAGTTCTGGGGCGTCAATCCGGACAGTGATATCGTGCTGTACGACGATGGCCCCGGCGCTTATGCCGCCCGGGCGTGGTGGTTACTGGCATGGCTGGGCAAGCGAGAAGGCGTCTATTTGCTCGATGGCGGGCTCAAAGCCTGGCATGCCGCCGGTCTGCCGTTGAGCCTGGATCCGCCGCTGCAACGAAGGGGCACCTTTCAGGGGCAGCCCGACGATGCGCTGGTACTCAGCGCCGACCAGTTGCTGGCCCGTCTGGGTCAGGCTGACCTGACCTTGATTGATGCCCGGGCGCCCGCGCGTTTTCGCGGAGAAGTCGAGCCCATCGACCCGATCGCAGGCCATATTCCGGGGGCTCAGTGCGCCGCATTCACTGATAATCTCGGCCCTGATGGTCGCTTCTTGCCTGTCGAGCAGCTCAAACAGCGCTTCGCCGAGACATTGAAAGGAAGGTCGCCGCAGGTTCTGGTCGCCTATTGCGGTTCAGGCGTCACGGCCTGCCACAACCTGTTCGCGCTGTGCCTGGCGGGTTATCCACTCGGTGGGCTCTACGCCGGATCGTGGAGCGAATGGATCAACGATCCGACCCGTGGCGTTGCAACGGGCGACTGATTCTCGCCCGGCGCTCGGGCTCGCCGATGCGATTCAGACCTGGGCGTGAGCACCATGCACGTCCAGCAGCCAGGCGGGGATGCGCTGTTCCAGGTAGTAAGACGGGGTTCTGATCGTTCCGCCGACAAAACCCACGTGACCTCCATGGTTTTGCAGGTCGAATCGTGTGCTTGCCGACAACTCACCTGCATCAGGGAGGCTGTGTTTGAACACGAAGGGGTCGTCGAGCGATTGCACCAGCAATGTCGGCGTGCGGATCGCGCCGAGGAAATAGCGGCTTGAGGCGCGGCGGTAGTAGTCATGGGCATCCACGAAGCCGTTGAGTGGCGCTGTTACCCGCCCGTCGAATTCCCAGAAAGTGCGCAGGTTTTTGAGCGAGCCCAATGCAGCGAGCTCCGCCAGGCCGTCGCTGAGCCCCTCGTGTTGAAAACGTCGCTGCTTGTCTTTGATATAACCGAGCATCTCGCGCATGAAATGGCGCTGGTAGACCCGCGAGAAGCCCAGACCGATTCGGTCGGCGCATTCGTCAAGCCTGAACGGGACCGACACGGCAGCAGCGCCTTGAAGGTTGCTGTCCAGCCCCGACTCGCCCAGATGCTTGAGCAAAATGTTGCCGCCCAGCGAGTAGCCGACAGCGTAAAGGGGCGCGAGCGGGCGTGCGGCTCTCAGGTGCGCGAGCACAGCCGCAAGGTCTTCGCTGACGCCTGAGTGATAGCTTCGCGGCAAGAGGTTCGGCTCGCCAGAACAGCCTCGCCAGTTAAGCGCTACGCTCGCCCAACCGAATTTTTCCATGGCTTGCTGCAGGCCCACCACGTAAGGCGAATTGGACGATCCGGTCAGCCCGTGCAGGACCAGAACGACCGGTACGTGGGCGTCGTGCGGCCCATGCCAGTCCATGTCGAGAAAATCGCCATCGTCCAGCCATATCCGCTCGCGGCGCCGGTCCAGATGAATGGTCCGGCGCCAGAGCGGCCCCCAGAGGGTTTGCAAATGCGGGTTGCCGAGACCGAACGCGGGGACGAACGGGCGGCGGTCAGCTGGCGATGACACTTCGTTCCCACAACGCGTAGTAAACCTGTCCGGCCTTCTTTTCGCGGTGCAAGCGCCAGTTAGCGGGCAGGCCCAGTGAAGATGGCGCGGTTTCACTTTCCGTGTAGATCCAGGCGTCATCTGCCAGCCAGGCCCGTTCTTCCAGCAACGCGCACGCCGGGAGCAGAAGATTCTGGTGGAAGGGTGGGTCAAGAAACACAACGTCGAATTGTTCCGCCGGTTGAGTCTCCAGATAGCGCAGCGCGTCGCCGCTGGAGGTCTTGCCAACCGTGCAGCGCAACGTGCCCAAATGTTCGCGCAGGCTGGAAATGGCCGCCGAATTGGTGTCCAGCGCCAGGCCCATGCTCGCCCCTCGCGACAGGGCTTCAAGGTACAAGGCGCCGCTCCCCGCGAACGGGTCCAGCACGCGCGCGCCTTCAATATAAGGCGCGAGCCAGTTGAACAGGGTTTCCCGAACGCGGTCCGGCGTAGGCCGCAGCCCCGGACCATCCGGGAAGCTCAGCCGCCGACTGCGCCATTCGCCGCCGATGATCCGCAACTGGCCCAGGCCCGTATGGATTTTGTGGCCTTTGTGGATGCGCGGCGGCTTTGAAGTCGAGGTCATTAGTGCTCCGGTACGCCGAGTGGTTGCTCGGCTGGTTTATCAGTAGGTGGCGGCAGAGGCTTCTGCGGGACGGTCGGACCTGCGGTCACGATCACCAGCTTGTCGACGTCCAGATGCTTGTTCATGACGGCCTTGATTTGCTCGACCGTCAGGCTCTGCGATTGCGTCATGAAGTCTTCGAGGAATGTCAGAGGCAGATTATAGAAGCCAATCGCGCCCAGTTGGCCGACGATTGCCGAGTTGCTGGCGGTCGAGAGCGGAAAACTGCCGGCCAGCTCGCGCTTGGCATCGTCGAGTTCTTTCTGCGTGGGGCCATTGGCGAGGAACTCACGGGTGACATCCTTGACCAGTTGCAGCGTGTTCTGGCTCATTTCAGCGCGGGTCTGCAGGCCAATCATGAACGGACCTTGAGCCTGCATGGGCGTGAAGCCAGAGGATACGCCGTAAGCCAGGCCGCGTTTCTCACGAACTTCGGCCATCAGGCGGCTGCCGAAACCCCCGCCGCCGAGAATCGAATTCCCCAGCGACAATGCCGCGTAATCCGGGTCGGCGCGGTCAATGCCCAGCTCAGCCATCATCAGATGAGTCTGCTTGGACGGAAACTCGATGTGGGTTTCGCCGGCTTTGGGCTCGGTAGGGGCAACGGTCTTCGCCAGCGCCGGGCCTTTTGGCAGCGCCGCCGACACCTGCGCCGCGACGGCTTGCGCTTCAGCCCGCGACAGGTCGCCCACCAGCGCAATGACAGCATTTGCGGCGGCGTACGCCTTGGCGTGAAACGCCTTCAACTGAGCAAGTGTGAGCGGCGGGATGGTTTTGGCCGTGCCCATGCTCGGGTGCGCATAAGGATGATCGCCGTAAAGACGTTTGAACAGCTCATCACCCGCCAGCTTGCCAGGGTTCTGTTTCTGATACTCGAAGCTCGCCATCAGCTGGTTTTTGATACGGGCCAGCGAGTCGGCGGGAAACGTAGGCTTGCCGACGACCTCCGAAAACAGCTTCAGCGCAGGCTCGCGCTTTTCAGGGGCGCTCAGGCTGCGCAGCGAAGCAATGGCCATGTCGCGATAGGAGCCGTTGCCGAAGTCCGCGCCCAGTCCTTCGAATCCTTCCGCGATCGCGCTCACGTCTTTGCCCTTTACGCCCTCATTGAGCATGGCGTTGGTCACGAGTGCGATTCCCGGCGTGGCGCCGTCCTGACTGCTGCCAGCGGCAAACAGCAGGCGCATGTCGAACATCGGCAGCTCATGGGCTTCGACGAACAAAACCCGAGCGCCCTCTGCGGTCTGCCACGACTGAATGTTCAGGTCGCGGCGGGGTGGGGCTTTTCCGTCAAGCGCCTTCAGCGATTCCAGCGTGGATGCTGCCTTGTCGATTGCCTTGGGTGCGTCGGCTGGCGCGTCCGCCTGCACAAGTGCGGCGCCAGGCAGGCTCAGCATTGCGGTCAGCAGCAATACCGAGGCCCGAGGCCGTGCAGCGCGGGTGTCGATGCGCTTGGTCATTGGGCTTTCTCCTCAGGCAAAACGTGCGCAACGGCGAGGCGTTCGCGGGTGAAATACGTGCGTGCCGCTTTCTGAATGTCCTCAGGCGTCACGCTTTGCAGCGCCGACAGTTCCTGATCGATCAGCTTCCAGGACAGTCCCACCGTTTCCAGTTCACCAATGGTGCTGGCCTGGCTGGTGATGGAGTCGCGTTCATAGACCAGCCCCGCGATGACCTGCGCCCGAACCCGTTCCAGTTCCTCTTTGGTCGGTGGCTTGGTCTTCAGCTCGTCGAGCAGACGCCAGATTCCGGCTTCCGCGTCTGCCAGGGTTTTCTTTTTCTGCTGATTAGGCGTGGCGCTGATGGTGAAGAGGCTGTCGCCACGGGTGTAGGCGTCGTAGTCCGACGACGCGCCGGTCACCAGTTCTTCGCCACGCTCCAGGCGGGCGGGGATGCGCGCGCTGTAGCCGCCGTCGAGCAAGGCGGAGATCAGTCGCAAGGCATTGACCGACTGCGGATCAGTGGCGGTCGCAAGGCTCGGCACGTTGAAGCCATACATCAGACTGGGCATTTGCGTGGCCACATGCACGGTGATCTGGCGCAATCCGGGTTCGGCGAGCTCAAGCGGCTTTTTGGAGGGTGGAACATCGCGGCGAGGGATTGGCCCGAAGAAGCGTTGCGCCAGTGCTTTCACTTCATCGGGTTTCACGTCGCCCACCACAACCAGCGTGGCGTTATTCGGCACGTACCAGGACTCGTACCAGTGACGCAGCTCCTGAACGGTCATGCGGTCCAGGTCAGCCATCCAGCCAATGGTCGGCGTGTGGTAGCCACTGGCGGGGTAAGCGATCGCCTTGAAGCGCTCGTACGCCTTGGCATTGGGCTTGTCATCCGTGCGCAGGCGGCGTTCTTCCTTGATGACTTCAATCTCGCGAGCGAACTCCTCGGGCGGCAGACGCAGGCTGGCCATGCGGTCAGCCTCAAGCTCGAACGCCACGCTCAAACGGTCACGCGCCAGCACTTGGTAGTAAGCGGTGTAGTCGTCACTGGTGAACGCGTTTTCTTCCGCGCCAAGATCGCGAAGGATCAGTGACGCCTCGCCAGGACCCGCTTTTGCGCTGCCCTTGAACATCATGTGTTCCAGCGCGTGGGAGAGGCCGGTCTGGCCTGGCGTTTCGTAGCTGGAGCCAACCTTGTACCAGACCTGAGAAACCACGACCGGTGCGCGATGGTCTTCGCGCACAATGACTTTCAGGCCGTTATCGAGCGTGAATTCGGAGGTGGGTTGAGGGTCGGCAGCCAGGGCTGCAAAGGGCAAACAGATTGTGCTGAGCAGCAGGCCTGCGGCGCAGCGGACAAGAGCATTCATTCGTAATTTGAACCTTCGAGGCGGCCTGCTTGAACTTGGCGTCGGCGGGCGCAGGGGTTAGGGCGTATCATCACATATTTCCCGCGGCGCTCCGGAGGGTGGTCTGGAAGCGCGCCATACTGCGTTACAGATCCTGGCAGGGAAACACACATCCCTCACGGCTTGCGCCTTGTCTTACGCGCTTTTGCGCGGGAACGCGGCGGTGGAAATATGTGATCACACGCCCTAGGATAGCGACCAGTTTGCTTGCCGACCACGGCTAAGATGTGTGAGTCGTAAACGGACTTCGTAAGAAATGGCCTTAAAGACCCTTGTCAGGGCCGACGCGACGTCCGGGCGATGTTCCAGGCAGGCTATGAACAAGCAGACATAAAAGCAGTCTGTTTCGCATTGACAGAATTTTTCAGAGGCGCCGCTCTGGCGCGTCGCTACCTTGAGATAGCCGTCCTCCATGTTTGGTTCCAACGACGACAAGAAGACCCCAGCCCCGGCTGGCGAGAAGAAAGGCCTGTTCGGATGGCTGCGCAAAAAGCCGCAGGAAACCGTCAACGAGCAGCCACAGACCGCACCTGAAACAGCGCCCGAGCCTGTCGTTGAAGAGACGCCGGTCGCTGCTGAGCCCCAAGTTGAGGCCCAAGTCGCACCGCCGATTCCCGCCGAGCGCGCTCCGGAGTCTCTCGTTCCGAACGAGCCGCCTGTTGTCGTCGAGCCCGTCACTGACCAGGCGCCTGGCGCAGAGCCTTGGCTGAAGTTGCCAGTGGCCGAAGAACCGGTCGCTTTGACGGATGAAGGCGAGCCCCACGTGACGCCGCAGATTCCACCGCAGTCGGTCGTGTCGGAGCAGCCTGAGAATGGCGCACTGAACGCTCCCGATCAAGCCGCCCCCCGTCAGACCGCTGCGACGCACGCTATACCGTTGGTCGAGCCTGCCCTGCCTGATCCGGTGCCCGGCGATGACCTGCCGTCTTTGGCACCGCCTTCTGTCACGCCGCCGCCCGTTGCGACACCGGCCGCGCCCTTGGCAGAGACTCCCGCGGTGCCGGTTGCGACTGAGCAGGCGCCCGTCGAAGCGAAACAGCCCGGTTTCTTCGCGCGCCTGAAACAAGGCCTGTCGAAAACCAGCGCCAGTCTCGGCGAAGGAATGGCGAGCCTGTTCCTGGGCAAAAAAGCCATCGACGACGACATGCTCGATGAGCTTGAAACCCGCCTGCTGACGGCCGACGTCGGTGTTGAAGCCACGTCGTTGATCGTGCGCAACCTGACGCAGAAAGTGGCGCGAAAACAACTCACGGACAGCGATGCGCTGTACAAATCGCTCCAGAGCGAGCTGACTGAGATGCTCAAGCCGGTTGAAGCGCCGCTGGTCATTGGCTCCGAGCACAAGCCGTTCGTGATTCTCGTGGTGGGCGTCAATGGCGCAGGCAAGACCACGACGATCGGCAAGCTGGCGAAAAAACTTCAGCTCGAAGGCAAGAAAGTCATGCTTGCCGCTGGCGATACGTTCCGCGCCGCGGCGGTCGAGCAGTTACAGGTCTGGGGTGAGCGCAACAAGATTCCGGTGATCGCTCAGCACACTGGCGCCGATTCGGCGTCGGTGATTTACGATGCCGTGCAGGCGGCCAAAGCGCGCGGTATCGATGTACTGATTGCTGACACCGCTGGCCGTCTGCACACCAAAGACAACCTGATGGAAGAGCTGAAGAAGGTTCGCCGCGTGATCGGCAAACTGGACGAGCAGGCCCCGCACGAGGTGCTGCTGGTGCTCGACGCCGGTACCGGGCAGAACGCTATCAACCAGGCCAAGCAGTTCAATCAGACTGTCAGCCTTACCGGACTTGCGCTCACCAAGCTGGACGGCACGGCCAAGGGCGGCGTGATCTTCGCGCTGGCCAAGCAGTTCGGCTTGCCAATCCGTTATATCGGTGTCGGTGAAGGCATCGACGATCTGCGGACTTTCGAGGCTGAACCCTTCGTTCAGGCCCTTTTCGCCGAGCGGGAGCGCACATGATTCGTTTCGAACAGGTCGGTAAACGCTATCCGAACGGACACGTCGGCTTGCACGAGCTGAGCTTTCGAGTACGTCGTGGGGAATTTCTGTTTGTAACCGGTCACTCTGGCGCCGGCAAAAGTACGCTGTTGCGTCTGTTGCTCGCCATGGAGCGCCCGACCACCGGCAAGTTGCTGCTGGCCGGTCAGGACCTGGGCCAGATCAGCACGGCGCAGATTCCCTTTCTGCGTCGTCAGATCGGCGTGGTATTTCAGAATCACCAGTTGCTGTTCGACCGCACGGTGTTCAACAACGTCGCCTTGCCCCTGCAGATTCTGGGGTTGTCCAAAACCGAGGTGACCAAGCGCGTCGATTCGGCACTGGAGCGCGTGGCGCTCTCTGACAAGGCCGAGTTGTACCCCGGCGACTTGTCCACAGGTCAGCAACAGCGCGTGGGTATTGCCCGCGCCATCGTTCACCGCCCGGCCTTGCTGCTGGCGGACGAACCGACCGGTAACCTCGACCCAAGGCTGGCAGCGGAAATCATGGGCGTCTTCGAAGACATCAATCGCCTTGGCACCAGCGTGCTGATCGCCAGTCACGACCTGGCCCTGATTGCGCGTATGCGTCATCGCATGCTGACACTGCAACGCGGCCGACTGATCGGCGACGGGGAGGCCGGAGCATGAGTGCGACTCGCAGTCCCAAGGTTTCCGAGCGCGTGGCCCCCAAGGCCGCCGATCCCGCGCCGCAGAAGAAAAAGAAGCACGACGATGATGACGGCCCGGATTTCGGTACGCTGTTCAATGCGTGGATCGAAGCCCATCGCTCCAGTCTGCTGGACAGCCTGCGCCGTTTGGGCAAGCAACCGATCGGCAGCTTTTTCACCTGTCTGGTGATGGCTATCGCCCTGAGCTTGCCCATGGGCTTGTCGCTTCTGTTGAACAACGTCGAGCGTCTGGGTGGGTCCTGGCAACGTGCCGCGCAGATCTCTCTTTATTTGCAGCTCGATGCCTCGTCGACCGAAGGCGACAGTCTGGTCGGTCAGATAAAACAGATGCCGGGCGTGGCGGATGCCGAGTACATCAGTCGCGATCAGGCCTTGAACGAGTTTCAGCAGCAGTCCGGTCTGGGCGAGGCGCTCAAGGAGCTGCCGGAAAACCCGTTGCCTGGCGTTGTGCTGGTGACACCGCTGGAAGTTGACAAAGCCGCGCTGGAGGCGTTACGTACGCGTCTGGCGGAGCTGCCGAAGGTGCAGCAGGCTCAGCTGGATCTGGTATGGGTCGAGCGTCTGGCAGCGATCCTGAAGCTGGGTGATCGCTTCGTTTTCGGTCTCACCGTGCTGCTGGTGGGTGCACTCTTGCTGGTCATCGGTAATACCATCCGTCTGCACATTGAGAACCGGCGCACCGAAATCGAAGTCATCAAATTGGTGGGCGGCACGGACAGCTACGTGCGCAGGCCTTTCCTTTATATGGGCGCGCTGTATGGATTCGGTGCCGGGGTACTATCATGGGGCGTACTCGCTTTCGGCCTGGACTGGCTGAACGAAGCGGTCGTCAAGCTGGCCGGCTTGTATGGCAGTAACTTCTCGCTGGCGGGGGTGCCGATGGCAGATGGGCTGTCGCTCTTGCTAGGAGCCGTGTTGTTGGGTTATATCGGTGCGTGGATTGCGGTCGCACGCCATTTGAGAGAGCTGGCACCTCGTTGAGTTTTAATATTCAGGTCATTTTTGTAGCGTAAATTTTGTTTCATCTATTGACTTTTCAGCTAAGGGAACTTGTCTAGCGGTTCCCGGTCAATTTCGCAGTGCTGAACTGCACGAGTCATGTGTCGGAGGTTTTTTCGTATGACCAATTCTTTGCAACCTGCTTATGCCTTGGTTCCGGGTGCAAACCTGGAAGCCTATGTGCACACGGTAAACAGCATTCCATTGCTGACGCCCGAGCAGGAGCGTGAACTGGCCGAGAGTCTCTATTACGAGCAGGATCTAGGGGCGGCTCGGCAGATGGTGCTCGCCCACCTGCGATTTGTCGTGCATATCGCACGCAGTTATTCCGGTTATGGACTGGCTCAGGCTGACCTGATCCAGGAAGGTAACGTTGGCCTGATGAAGGCCGTGAAGCGCTTTAACCCCGAGATGGGTGTTCGCCTTGTGTCGTTTGCTGTGCACTGGATCAAGGCCGAAATTCACGAATTCATCCTGCGCAACTGGCGCATCGTGAAAGTGGCGACCACCAAGGCTCAGCGCAAGCTGTTTTTCAACCTGCGCAGCCAGAAGAAGCGTCTGGCCTGGCTGAACAACGAAGAAGTTCATCGTGTGGCGGAAAGCCTGGGCGTTGAACCGCGCGAAGTGCGCGAAATGGAAAGCCGTCTGACTGGCCACGACATGGCGTTCGACCCGGCTGCTGAAGCCGACGACGACAGCGCGTTCCAGTCTCCGGCCAACTACCTGGAAGACCATCGTTACGATCCGGCGCGTCAGCTGGAAGATTCCGATTGGACCGACAGCTCCACCGCCAACCTGCACGAAGCCTTGAACGTGCTCGATGAGCGCAGCCGCGACATCCTCTATCAGCGTTGGCTGGCGGAGGAAAAAGCGACGCTGCATGACCTGGCGGAGAAGTACAACGTTTCTGCCGAGCGGATTCGTCAGCTCGAGAAGAGCGCGATGAACAAACTGAAGTCGTCAATCGCCGCGTAAGCGAAAGACTGAAACGAAGCGCCCCGAGATGATCGGGGCGTTTTTGTTTATGGGGTTCAGTGCGCGTTGGGCTACCTCACCATTTGCGGCTGTGATTCAACCCCGCCAGATACTCATCACCACCCAGCTGGCGCATTTGCTGGCGAATCCAGCCGGCCCGTCGTGAGACGTAGCTGCTCGGATTGCTGGCGCTCCATTCGCGAGGGTTTGGCAGCACTGCGGCGAGGTAACTGGCCTGCTGCGTCGACAACTGGCCGGCGTTGATATGGAAGTGGTGTTGCGCAGCCGCTTGCGCGCCGAAAACCCCGTCGTCCCACTCGACGCTGTTGACATACACCTCGAGGATTCGCTGCTTGGACCAGAACACCTCGATCAACCCGGTAAACCACACCTCCAGTCCCTTGCGCAAATAACTGCGGCCTGACCATAAGAACAGGTTCTTGGACACCTGCTGGCTCAGCGTGCTGGCGCCGCGAATCGAACCGCCGCGCTCGTTATGCACCAGCGCCGCCTGAATGGCGTCGATATCGAAGCCCCAATGCTCGGCGAATTTCTGGTCTTCCCCGGCGATGACCGCAACTTTGAGATCGTCGGAGATTTTGTCCCATGGCTGCCAGTCACGCTGCAGATCAATGGGCTTGCCGTCGAACCATGATTCAATCTTGCGCTCGACCATCAGCGCCGTGAAAGGTGGCGGCACCCAGCGGAAGATCAAAACCAGCACGACACTCGCCGCTGCAAACCAGAGCAGGACTTTGGCGATACGACTGAGCAGGAAACGCAGCATAGAGATGGCTTGGCCGAAGCGGTTGAGCGGGCCATTATACAGACCGCGCAGGATAGAACGATTTTTGACGGAGTCACCCATGCTACGAACCTTCTTGATGCTGGCCGCTTTCTTCGGATTTACCGGTGTCGCGCTGGGCGCATTCGCTGCTCATGGCCTGAAAAACCGCCTCACCCCTGAATACCTTGCGACCTTCCAGACTGGCGTGCTCTATCAGCTGATTCACGCGCTGGCGATCTTCGGCGTGGCGATCCTGGCGACTCAGATTCAGGGGCGGCTGGTCAATTACGCCGGCATTGCCTTTACACTCGGTATCCTGTTGTTCTCGGGCAGCCTGTACGTGTTGACGCTCACGGGAGTGAGCAAGCTGGGCATCATCACGCCGATAGGCGGCCTATGCTTTCTCGTCGGTTGGTTCATTCTGGGTTGGACGGCCTGGCGCCTGGGCGTGGATACCCTTTAAGTGGCCGACCACCAACAACTTGTGGGAGAGGGCAAACTGTCTTTAGCGCCCTTCGATCTACGGCGTAACGCCCTGCGCCTTCCCGGCTAAAGCCGGTCCTACGGAAAGCTTTCAGCCCCTGTAGGACCGGCTTTAGCCGGGAAGAGGCCGGTGCATGCTGTGGAGATGCAGTGGTGGAAATCCGTCTGCGTCCGATGGCGGCCCCGAGCAAGCCACTCCCACAGGTGAAACCATTGCTCCCAGGCTGAGACGAATGGCGTGCCTTTGCCTTGGTCCCGGAGGCTGATCGGGCTAGAATGCTCGCCCCCTAAAATGATGGCTGCCATTCGCATGCGCATTCAGTTGAACGGTGAATCCTTTGAACTGCCCGACGGCGAGACCGTCGCGGCATTGCTGACACGTCTGGATCTGGTCGGACGTCGGATCGCAGTCGAACTCAATCTGGATATCGTCCCGCGCAGCCAGCACGCATCTACGACCCTGAATGAAGGCGATCAGGTCGAAGTGGTGCATGCCATCGGCGGTGGCTAGGTCTGCCGACCGGCGCTGCGACCCGATCCAAAAGAGCTGCAAGAACCTCAACCGTAAAGAGGATTTCCGATGAGCAATGTTCATAGCGACAAGCCGTTTACAGTGGCCGGTCGGACTTTCCAGTCGCGCCTGCTGGTCGGCACTGGCAAGTACAAGGATATGGAAGAAACCCGTCTGGCCATCGAAGCCTCTGGCGCGGAAATCGTGACGGTCGCCGTGCGTCGTACCAACCTGGGCCAGAATCCGGGTGAGCCGAACCTGCTCGACGTGCTGCCACCTGATCGTTACACCATCTTGCCGAACACTGCCGGTTGCTATGACGCCATCGAGGCAGTGCGTACCTGCCGCCTGGCGCGTGAGCTGCTCGACGGCCACAACCTGGTCAAGCTTGAAGTTCTGGCCGACCAGAAGACCCTTTTCCCTAACGTGATCGAAACCCTCAAGGCTGCCGAAACGCTGGTCAAAGACGGTTTCGACGTGATGGTTTACACCAGCGACGACCCGATCATCGCGCGCCAACTGGCCGAAATCGGCTGCTGCGCAGTCATGCCTTTGGCGGGCCTGATCGGCACGGGCCTCGGGATCTGCAACCCGTACAACCTGCGGATCATTCTCGAAGAATCGAAAGTGCCGGTGCTGGTCGACGCCGGTGTCGGCACCGCTTCGGACGCCACCATCGCGATGGAATTGGGTTGCGAAGCCGTGCTGATGAACTCGGCCATCGCCCACGCCGGGCAGCCGGTATTGATGGCAGAAGCGATGAAACACGCCATTCTGGCAGGCCGTATGGCTTACCTGGCGGGTCGTATGCCCAAGAAACTCTATGCCAGCGCGTCCTCGCCGCTGGACGGTCTGATCAAGTAAGAGCCTGTTGATGATTGATTCGCAAAAGCCCGATGCACTTCCGGACGACGAAGTGATGAACGACGAAGACGGTAAAGAACAGGGCGATGAAAGCCATCATCGACGCATCAAGAGCTTCGTGATGCGTGCCGGTCGCATGACCGAAGGCCAGCAGCGCGGGCTGGATCAGGGCAAACCGTTGTTCGTCCTGCCGCTGGCCGACGAGCCGGTCGATTTCGACAAGGTGTTCGGCCGCGCTGCGCCGCGCACGCTGGAAATCGGCTTCGGCATGGGACACTCATTGCTGGAAATGGCAGCGGCGGCGCCCGAGCAAGATTTCATCGGCGTTGAAGTGCATCGTCCTGGTGTCGGTGCGCTGCTCAATGGCGTTCTGACGCAAGGCCTGAAGAACGTGCGGGTCTACGATTGCGACGCGATCGAAGTGCTCAATCGTTGCATTGCCGATAACAGCCTCGATCGCCTGATGCTGTTCTTCCCGGATCCCTGGCACAAGGCGCGCCATCACAAGCGTCGCATCGTTCAGGCCGAATTTGCCGCGCTGGTTCGCAGCAAGCTCAAGCCCGGCGGCGTCCTGCACATGGCGACCGACTGGGAGCCCTACGCTGAATACATGCTGGAAGTGATGAACGTTGCTCCCGGTTACCGCAATCTGGCCGAAGACGGCAAATGCGTCCCGCGCCCTGCGGAACGCCCGATCACCAAGTTCGAACGACGTGGCGAGCGTCTGGGGCATGGGGTCTGGGATTTGAAGTTCGAAAAAACCGCCTGACTCATCCGCCGATGAGTCACTGTGCGAGCGAGATTGCTCGTGAAGGCTCAGGATCAGCCAGTAGACGTGCACTGGCTGAACTGGTGCTCTCGCGAGCAGGCTCGCTGCCATAGATGACGTGCCCGCCGCGCGAGCGCGTGGTGTCAGCCCTGGATTACTTCCGATCCGCCACAACGCCGATCAGCACCAGCACCACCAACAACACGGGCGCCAGGCTGTAGTTGTTGAACTGGCTCAGCCCGCGCACGACCCATGGCGTGGCGTAGATGAGCGCAGCGCCGCTGCCGATGGTGCACAGCAGGGCCATGACGGGAACGCGCAAGGCCCCGGCGAAGCTGCTGATGCGACCTTCGATCCAGCCCTTGATGTCGGCCCCGAACAGGATCAGCAGACAGCCCACCAACGCCAGTGCGATTTCCGAAAGGTTGCTGCGACTCCAGCGCGAGACAGTTGCCAGCAGGTCGAGTACGAGGTCCATTCAGTGTCCTTAGCGTTGAGTCTTATAGAAGAAAATACTGCAGCAGGTCGTTGAGAAATAACTGCCCGCGAGCAGTGGCCACCAGACGCGTCGGATCGGCCTCGAGCAAGCCTCGTTGTTCGGCCTGTTGACGCGCACTGGCGAGCGAATCGACGCTTAGACCGGTGCGCCGCTGAAATAATGCAGCGTCGACGCCTTTTGTCAGGCGCAGCGCATTCATCAGAAATTCGAACGGCATTTCGTCCAGCGCCAAGAGCTTCTCGCCGGCCTGATACGACTTGGCCGGATTCAGGTAATCCTTGGGCAGTCGGGTTTTCCAGGTGCGTACGATGCGTCCGTCCGGGTGGCTGAGCTTGCCGTGAGCCCCTGCGCCGATGCCGATGAAGTCGCCGAAACTCCAGTAATTCAGATTGTGTCGTGCCGGACGGCCGGATTGCGCGTAGGCAGAAACTTCATATTGCGCGTAGCCGTTTTCCCGCAGCAGCGTCTGACCGGCCTCCTGAATGTCCCACAGGATGTCGTCTTCCGGCAGCGTCGGCGGCTGATTCCAGAAAACGGTGTTGGGTTCCAGGGTCAGCTGATACCAGGAGAGATGGGTCGGCGCCAGCGCAATGGCTTGGCGTAGATCGCTCAGTGCATCGTCCTGGGACTGATCCGGTAAGCCGTGCATCAGGTCCAGATTGAAGTTATCGAAACCGGCCTGGCGCGCCATGTCGGCAGCGCGTACCGCTTCGTCACCATTGTGGATGCGGCCCAGTGCCTTGAGCTTGGCTTCCTGAAAGCTCTGAATGCCAATCGACAGCCGATTGATGCCTAAGGCCCGGTATGCGCTGAATTTCACCTGCTCGAACGTGCCGGGGTTGGCTTCCAGGGTGATCTCGATATCGGGCGCGAAGGGTATGCGTTGCTCGACCCCTTTCAAGAGTCGCCCAAGTGCCTCTGCGCTGAACAGGCTGGGCGTGCCCCCGCCGAAAAAGATCGAACTCAACGCGCGGCCATAAACGCTTGGCAGGTCCTGATCGAGGTCGGCAAGCAGCGCGTCGACGTACTCTTGCTCAGGCAGTACCGCGCTGGCGGTATGAGAGTTGAAGTCGCAGTACGGACATTTGCGCACGCACCACGGAATATGGATGTACAGCGAAAGCGGAGGCAGTTCGGTCAGCGGGTTTCTTGGCTGCTCGGAGCTGAAACCGGCCGCGCCGAGAATCAGCGGCCGGGTGTCTGAATCGTGATTCATTGCAATTCCAGACGCTGACGCAAAATAGCCATGGCGCGTGCACGGTGGCTGATCTGGTTCTTGTCGGCCGGGCTGAGTTCGGCGCTCGAAACATTGCGCTCCGGCACCCAGAACAGCGGATCGTAGCCAAATCCGTGCTCGCCGCTGGCGGCCGTCAGGATGCGCCCATGCCACAGGCCTTCACACAGAATGGGCAACGGGTCATCGGCGTGACGAACCAGCGCCAGCACGCAGACGAACTGCGCGCCGCGCGCGTGTTCCGGCACATCCTTCAGGGCGTCGAGCAGCTTGGCGTTGTTCGCCGCATCGCCCTTGCCATCGGCATAGCGCGCCGAATAGATACCCGGCGCTCCGCCGAGGAAATCCACGGCAAGGCCCGAGTCATCGGCCAGTGCCGGCAGACCTGAAATACGCGCAGCGTTGCGGGCCTTCAAAATGGCGTTCTCGACGAACGACAGACCCGTCTCCTCAGGCTCCACGCTGCTGAACTCGCCGATCGAGCGCAACTGCACGCTGCCGCCAAGCATGGCCTGAAGTTCTTTGAGTTTGCCGGCGTTGTGACTGGCGAGTACGAGCTGGGTGAAGTTCATCATGGGTCCGAAAAGATTTCCTGGTTGAAGCTGAGCGTGTGAACTTGTTCGTCAACGGTTTTCACGTTGATGGTGAAGATGTAAGTGGCCGAGGTGTCGGGCTGCACGTCGTACTGCGCGATGTAATTGACCGAGCCGTTTTCGCTGATCGGCCTGAAGCTCAACGCTTCCTTGCGGCCGGTCAGGTCTGCCACCGAGCCGTCGACGCTGGCAGTAACGGTTTTGCCGTCTTTGATCGCAGTGATGTTGATCACGCCCATGCCCTTGCTGCGGGTCAGGCCTTTGTCCCTGGCAATCGACGGCTGCAGCATTCCTGAACCAAACGCGTTGTAGTGAATGGTCACGTCGCCGAACTGCTGCTGCCTGTTCAGGCTCGCGCTGTCGGCAGCCATCGCCGGAGCTGCAAGTGCGATGAGCAGACTCAGCATTGCACTCAGACGACGCATGATCATTCTCCTGTCGGTTGGTTCAGACCGCGATCTGGTGATCCTGCAAGGTCGGGCTGCTGACCCGATAGATGCCGATCTCACCCAACAGATTAGGCCATAGTTTACTTGCCCATCCGTGGCGATGTTGTTGGTCGACCGCCAGCCGATCAATGACCTTTGCCGAGCGACCGCGGCACAGCTCCTCGAAGTCTTCGAAGGTGCAGAAGTGAATGTTCGGCGTGTTGTACCACGTGTAGGGCAGGAACTCGGAAACCGGCATGCGGCCCTTGCTCGCCAGGTACCAGCGGCAGCGCCAGTGACCGAAGTTGGGGAATGTGATGATGCACTGACGACCCACGCGAAGCATCTCGTCAAGGATTCGGTCAGGGTAGTGCACTGCTTGCAGCGCCTGCGTCATGACCACGACGTCGAAGCTGTTGCTGGCGAAGTTGCCCAGGCCTTTGTCCAGGTCCTGCTCGATGACATTGACGCCTCGCGACACGCAGCGTGCGATGTTGTCGGCATCATTCTCCAGCCCGTAGCCTGTCACTTGTTTGTTCTGCTGCAGCCAGGCCAGCAATTCGCCGTCGCCGCAACCGAGGTCGAGCACGCGGCTGCCTGCCGGTATCCAGTCTTGGATGATTTCCAGGTCGGCTCTCATGGTGTCCTCAGAGTGCAATTCGGTTCATGTAGCTGGAGAAGGCTTGCAGGTAGCGCGGGATCGGCATCAGGAAGGCATCGTGGCCCTGCGGCGCGTCGATCTCCAGGTAGCAGACGTCCTTTTTCGCGGCCATCAACGCATCCACCAGTTCGCGAGAGCGCGCGGGCGAGAAGCGCCAGTCGGTGGTGAACGACATCACGCAGAATTTGGCGCTCGCACCGGCGAAGGTTGCGGCCAGGTCATCGTTGAAGTTGGCGGCCGGATCGAAATAGTCCAGTGCCTTGGTCATCAACAGATACGTATTGGCGTCGAAGCGGCCGGAAAACTCTTCGCCCTGATAACGCAGGTAGCTTTCGACCTGAAACTCGACGCTGTGGAAGTCGTAGTTGAGGTTCTCGTTTTTCAGGCCGCGGCCGAATTTCTCGCCCATCGAATCGTCGGACAGGTACGTGATGTGCCCGACCATGCGCGCCAGCATCAAGCCGCGTTTGGGGATGACGCCGAGTTCCTGGAACGAGCCGCCATGAAATTCCGGATCGGTCAGGATCGCTTGGCGTGCGACTTCGTTGAACGCGATGTTCTGCGCTGACAACTTGGGCGCCGACGCAATCGCCAGGCAATGACGCACGCGGTCCGGATAGGTGATCGTCCACTGCAGGGCCTGCATGCCGCCCAGGCTGCCGCCGACGATGGCGGCCCATTGCATGATGCCCAGGCTGTCGGCCAGACGCGCCTGGCTGTGCACCCAGTCTTCGACGGTCAATACGGGGAAGCCGGCGCCAAAGGGTTTGCCGGTTTCCGGGTTGATGCTGCTGGGGCCTGTCGAGCCGTTGCAGCCACCCAGGTTATTGAGGCTGACCACGAAGAATTTGTTGGTGTCGATGGGCTTGCCCGGGCCGATGCAGCTGTCCCACCAACCTGGCTTGCGGTCTTCGGCGCTGTGATAGCCGGCCGCGTGATGGTGGCCCGACAAGGCGTGGCAGATCAGCACCGCATTGCTTTTGGCGGCGTTGAGCTGACCGTAGGTTTCGTAGATGAGGTCATAAGCGGCCAGCGACCGACCGCAGGCCAGAGCCAGTGGCTCGCTGAAATGCGCCGTTTGCGGCGTGACTAGACCGACAGAATCTTCGGGAAAGACCGTGGACATCGACCCTGCTCTCGCTGAAATGAGGCGTAAGTCTAAAGATCACGGGGGGTAGCGGCAAGCGAACAACGGGGCGGTGGACAGATGAGTACCTGTAGGAGTGAGCTTGCTCGCGATTGCGGTGTGCCAGACGCCAGCTAAGTATCTGACGCACCGTCATCGCGAGCGAGCTCACGCCTACAGGGTGGGGCGGGATTTAGATCAACCGCCACAGCTCCTGCGGCATGCCGGAGTACGCTGCCAGTTCGGGCATGACGTACGACTGCAGCACTTGAATGGCCAGGAAGGCGAAGATCGGCGAGATGTCCATGCCACCCAGATTGGGGATGATGCGGCGGAAGGGCGCCAGGATCGGCTCACTGATCTGGTAGGCCAGTTCTGCGGCAGGGTTGTGCGTGCCCGGCGCGATCCACGAGACGATGACCATGATGATCATCGCGACCCAGAAGATCTTCAGCAGCAGCGACGTGATGCCGATGATCGACCACATCAACAGGTGTGGGACGTCGCCGATGGTGCCGTAAGTCATCATCAGCACGAAGGCCATCAACAACGCCTGAATCACGATCGCCAGCAGCAGAGAGGACGTGTCCAGACCCAGGACGCTGGGGACGATCCGGCGAATGGGCTTGAGCAGCGGTTGCGTGGCCCGCACGGCAAACTGGCTGAGCGGGTTGTAGAAGTTGGCTTTGACCAGTTGCAGCACGAAGCGCAGCAGGACGATGGTCAGGTACAGGCTGATCAGCGTCTGAATAACAAAGATCGTGGCGCCAGTGAGTGCATTCATGAACTACTCCTTATTTACCCAGCAATTCGGCCAGTTCGGCGGAACGGTGTGCCGCAGCGCCGAGCGCCTTTTCCACGATCGCTTCGAAGCCGTCGGCCTGGAAGGACTTGATCGCAGCTTCCGTCGTGCCCGCAGGTGAGGTCACGCGGCTGCGCAGCTCCGCTGCATCGACGTCACTCTCGGTCGCCATCCGTGCAGCGCCCAGAGCGGTCTGCTCGGCCAGTTGCTTGGAAACCTCGGGCGACAGGCCAAGCTTCACGCCGGCGGCGGTCATGGCTTCAATCAGCAGGAAGAAGTAAGCCGGGCCGCTGCCCGACACCGCCGTTACCGCATCAATGTGGGCTTCTTCATTCACCCACAGGGCGATGCCCACTGCCGAGAGCAGGGTTTCCGCCTGCTGGCGCTGAGCTGATGTCACGTCTTCGGTGGCGTACAAGCCACTGACGCCCTGACGCAACAGCGCCGGCGTATTGGGCATGCAGCGAACGATCGGCTGTTCGCCAAGCCAGGCCTTCATGCTGGCGCAGGTGATGCCAGCGGCAATGGAAACGATCAACTGATCGGGCTTCAAGCTTGGCTTGAGCGACTCGCAGACGGTTTTCATCATCTGCGGTTTGACCGCCAGCAACACCACGTCGGCACCTTCGACTGCTTCGGCGTTGTCGGCGAAAGCCTGGACTCCGTGTTCTCGGGTGATGCGTTCGCGGGTTTCGGCGCCGGGATCGCTGGCGCGAATCAGTTCAGCCTCGACGCCTTGGGCGCGCATGCCGCCGATCAGGCTGGCCGCCATGTTGCCTGCGCCGATGAATGCGATACGGGTTTTGCTCATGAACGGTTTCCTGTAAGGCGAAAGTTAAGGCTGCCCATAGTTCCGGGCGCCAAAAAGGGCAGTGCCGATCCGCACCCAGGTCGCGCCTTGTGCAATGGCGGCTTCCAGGTCGTGGCTCATGCCCATGGAAAGAGTGTCCAGCGGCAGGTTGAGGCTGTGTTGCAAGTCACGTACAGCGGCAAAGGCAGCGTTCTGTTCGTCGCTGTCTTCTGTAGGTTCGGGAATTGCCATCAATCCGCGCAATCTCAGATTAGGCAGGGCGCTGATCGCATGTGCCAGCGCTGGCAGGTCTTCCGGTGTGCAACCCGATTTGCTGGCTTCGCCACTCACATTGACCTGAATGCAGATATTGAGCGGCGGCAGTCCGGCGGGACGTTGTTCGGACAGACGTTGTGCAATCTTCAGGCGGTCCACTGAATGTACCCAGGCAAAATTCTCGGCGATGGCGCGCGTCTTGTTTGACTGGATGGGGCCGATGAAATGCCAGATCAAGGGCAGATCGCTCAATTGAGCCTGTTTGCCGAGGGCTTCCTGCAGGTAGTTCTCGCCGAAGTCGCGCAGACCTGCCGCGTGAGCCTCACGCAGATCGCTTGCCGGTTTGGTCTTGCTCACGGCCAGCAGGCCGACGGATGCCGGGTCGCGTTGAGCGGCCTGCGCGGCGTTATGAATTCGCTCCGCGAGCGTTGAAATGTTCTCTGCTATCGTGGACATTGATTTGCGCCAGCAGGGCTAAAGTCTGCGGCATTCTATGTGATGAGGAGCTGTATGGATATTACCGAGCTGCTTGCCTTCAGTGCCAAGCAAGGCGCGTCGGACTTACACCTCTCTGCCGGCCTGCCACCGATGATCCGCGTCGATGGCGATGTAAGGCGGATCAACCTGCCAGCGCTGGACCAGAAAGAGGTCCAGGCGCTGATTTACGACATCATGAACGATAGGCAGCGTAAGGATTTCGAAGAAGATCTGGAGACGGACTTCTCCTTCGAAGTGCCCGGCGTGGCGCGGTTCAGGGTCAATGCGTTCAATCAGAACCGTGGCGCGGGCGCTGTATTCCGGACCATTCCCTCGAAGGTCCTGAGCATGGAAGAGCTGGGCATGGGGGAAGTGTTTCGCAAGATTACCGACGTCCCGCGTGGCCTGATTCTGGTGACCGGGCCCACCGGCTCGGGCAAGTCGACCACGCTGGCGGCGATGGTCGATTACTTGAACAGTAACAAGCACCACCACATTCTCACCATCGAAGACCCGATCGAATTCGTTCACGAGTCCAAGAAAAGCCTGATCAACCAGCGCGAAGTTCACCGCGACACCCATGGTTTCGCCGAGGCCTTGCGCTCGGCGCTGCGTGAAGACCCGGACGTGATTCTGGTCGGCGAGCTGCGGGACCTGGAAACCATTCGCCTGGCGTTGACCGCAGCCGAAACCGGTCACCTGGTGTTTGGCACGCTGCACACCACGTCTGCGGCAAAAAGTATCGACCGTATCGTCGACGTGTTTCCGGCTCAGGAAAAGTCGATGATTCGCTCGATGCTTTCCGAGTCGCTGCACGCGATCATTTCCCAGGCGCTGCTGAAAAAGGTCGGCGGTGGCCGGGTGGCGGCGCACGAGATCATGATCGGCACCTCGGCGATCCGAAACCTGATCCGGGAAGACAAGGTGGCGCAGATGTACTCGTCGATCCAGACGGGGGGCTCGCTGGGGATGCAGACGCTGGATATGTGCCTCAAGGACCTGATCGCCAAAGGGCTGATCACGCGGGAAAGCGCTCGCGAGAAGGCAAAGACACCGGATAACTTCTGATTCGATTGCCTTGAACGACTGTGGGAGTGCATGCACTCATGATTGGCCGTACATCCGACAGGTTTTCCATCGGCTGTACGATCCGCTCGTGAATGAATCCACTCCCACAAAGCTCTCCGTCGTCAGACGGAACGTCGCAGATCAGCGCTGGGCGATTCGCACCGTCGTGCCTTTGCGGCTTGGCGGCTGCTTGGGCAGCACGCGCTTGGCGACAACGTAATGGCTGTCCCAATACGGCTTTTTCAGCGTATCGATCGTCACGGACTTGCCACGACGCGGGGCGTGGACGAACTGATCGTCACCCAGGTAGATGGCGACGTGATTAACCTTGCGGCTCTTGATGTTGAAAAACAGCAAGTCACCCGGCTTCAGATCCTTGCGATCGACCTTTTGCCCGTGGCCTTCGGCCATGGCGTTCGAGGTACGCGGCAGATCCACTTCACTTACGTCATTGAACGCGTATTTAACCAGTCCGCTGCAGTCGAACCCTTTAGTCGGGCTGGTGCCGCCCCAACGATAAGGGGTACCGATGGCTTTAACCGCACGGTTCACCACGTTGGTGCTTTGCTTGGTTCCCGTCTGCGCCGAAGCGGCGAGGGCGACCGTGTTTTGCGAAATCTTGCGAGAACCCGAGGTGTTCTTGCTTTTGGTGGCTCGCGACTTTTTGCCGGAAGTTGCAAGCGGTGTTGCTGTCTCTTCGATTGCAGCCATCGCGGCTCGCTGAGCGGCGATATTGCGTGAAACGGTTTCCGGTGACTCGGCTCGTGCGGTGAAACCGGTGAAACTCGAAGGAAGCGGTTGCTCACGATTGGTGGCGTGGGCGGCCAGTGGCATAAATAGGCAAATAGTCAGCCATGTCTTTAAAAATGGACGCATTAGGCAGGGCTCATATTGGTCAGCGCGCAACTTTATAACAGCTTTTTTCCAGTTGCCGAGGCCATTTGTCGAACAATTTACTGCCCTGAAAGTCAGTTTCGGCGGTAAAACTGTCACGTTGGTATGCTCATCGCCTTGAAGAACAAGGGTTTGCACGATCAAGGATAGGTTCAAGCCATACGTCGGACAGGGTCACCAAAGTCACAAAAGTTACGCATATTTTTTTCTATCGCGACGAAAGAGGTTACCAATGAACACCTATCAGCACGACGTCCCGCATCACGACACCCACAGTAAGCTCATGGGTTATCTGCTGTGGATCGTTGGCTTCACGGGGTCTCATCGCTTCTATTACGGCAAACCGGTGACCGGCACGATCTGGTTTTTCACGCTTGGCCTGTTGGGAATTGGCTGGTTGATCGACCTGTTTCTGATTCCCTCGATGGATCGCGAGGCCGACTTGAGATTTAACGCCGGCACGACCGACTACAGCGTCGCGTGGATTCTGCTGACGTTCCTGGGCGTGTTCGGGGTGCATCGCATGTATCAGGGCAAATGGATCACCGGGATCCTCTACCTGCTAACGGGGGGCCTGGCGTTCATCGGCGTGCTGTATGACTTCTGGACGCTCAACGACCAGATTTCGGTGAAGAACGTGCAGCACCGGTAAACGCTGACCTGTAGGAACGTGCTTGTCCGCGAGGCGTCAGACCTGAGTTTTCAGGGTGTCTGACCTGATGCTGTCGCGAGCAAGCGCGCTCCTGCGAGCACAGAGCGGCGCGTCGACTTAGCCGATATAGCTGATCCGGCCGTCCACGAAGGTGTATTTCACTGCGCCCGGCAAGCAGTGGCCGAGGAACGGGCAGTTCTCGCCTTTGGACAGCCACTTCTCACCCGCCACGGTGGACGCCGCTGCGTCGAACAAGACCAGGTCGGCAGGCGCGCCGGCGGCCAGTTGGCCGGCGGGCAGGCGCAAGGCCGCTGCCGGGCCTGCGCTCAAGCGTGAGAGCAGCGTCGGCAGGTCCAGCAGGCCGTCTTCAACCAGGGTCATCGCCAGTGGCAACAACAACTCGACGCTGCTGATGCCCGGCTCAGTCGCGCCGAAGGGCGCCAGCTTGGCGTCGCGTTCATGAGGCTGGTGGTGGCTGGAGATGGCTTGAACGACGCCCGATTTCACTGCCTCACGCAGCGCGTCACGGTCGGCGCGGGTGCGCAGCGGCGGCTGGACGTGGTACAGGCTGGAGAAGTCGATCAGCGCTTCGTCGGTCAGAATCAACTGATACAGCGCCACGTCCGCAGTGACCGGCAGGCCGCGTGCCTGAGCCTGGGCGATAAGCGCCACGCCGCGCGCGCTGGTCAACTGAGTGAAGTGCGCGCGAACGCCGCTTTGCTCGACGAGCAACAGGTCACGGGCCAGCGCGACCGTTTCGGCGGTTTCCGGAATGCCGGGCAAACCCAGGAATGCGGCGGTTGGACCGTCGTGCGCCAGACCGCCTTGAGCCAGGTCGTCGTCCTGCGAATTGAAGATCACAGTGAGGTCGAAGGTCGCTGCGTATTCCAGCGCGCGGCAGAGCGTGCGGTTGCTGCGGAAATTCATCAGCCCGTTGGTGAACGCCACGCAGCCTGCGTCCCGCAGCGCGATCAGTTCAGCCAGTTGCTCACCTTCAAGCCCCTTGCTCAGCGCCCCGATGGGGAACACTTTGCTGTGTCCGGCTTCTCGGGCGCGGTCCAGAATCAGTTCGGCAACCGCCGAGGTGTCGAGGACCGGTTTGGTCCGGGGAGGGCAGCACAGACTGGTCACGCCGCCGGCCGCCGCTGCGCGGGTTTCGCTGGCGATGGAGCCTTTGCGGCTATAGCCCGGCTCGCGCAGGGAAACATTCAGGTCGACCAGGCCGGGAGCGGCGATCAGGCCGGCGGCGTCGATGGTTTGTGACGGGGTGAAATCGGCAGGCGCGACGCCAAGGGCGAGAATCTTGCCGGCTTCCAGGTGAACGTCGATGACTTGATCCAGACCGCTGACAGGGTCAATGACGCGAGCGCCGAGGATGCTGAACTTCACTGCGCGTTCTCCTGCTCGAACTGGCGTTGTGCGGTTTGGCCACTCATGGCCATGGACAATACGGCCATGCGCACCGCGATGCCGTAAGTCACTTGATTGAGAATCACCGAATGCGGACCATCGGCCACTGCCGACTCGATCTCCACGCCGCGGTTGATCGGACCCGGATGCATGACGATGGCGTCAGGTTTGGCGCCCGCCAGGCGGGCGGTGGTCAGGCCGAACAGACGATAGAATTCGCCCTCGCTCGGCAGCAGACCGCCGGACATGCGCTCGCGTTGCAGGCGCAACATGATCACCACGTCTACGTCCTTCAAGCCCTCGGCCAGATCGGTGTAGACCTTGACGCCGTACTGCTCGACGCCGATCGGCAGCAGCGTTTTGGGGGCGACGACGCGGATGTCCGGGCAACCCAGCGCCTTGAGGGCGATCATGTTAGAGCGCGCAACCCGCGAGTGCAGAATGTCGCCGACGATGGCGACCGAGAGGTTCTCGAAGTTGCCCTTGTGGCGGCGGATGGTGAGCATGTCGAGCATGCCCTGGGTCGGGTGAGCGTGTCGGCCGTCACCGCCGTTGATGATCGCCACCTGCGGGCTGACGTGCTCGGCGATGAAGTGCGCCGCACCGGAGTCGGCGTGGCGTACGACGAACATGTCGGCGGCCATGGCCTCAAGGTTGCGCAGGGTGTCGAACAGCGTCTCGCCCTTGCTCGTCGAAGAGGTCGACACGTTCAGGGTGATGACGTCCGCCGACAGCCTCTGTGCCGCCAGTTCAAACGTGGTGCGGGTCCGCGTCGAGTTCTCGAAGAACACGTTGCACACCGTCTTGCCGCGTAGCAGCGGGACTTTCTTCACCGCCCGTGCGCCGACTTCAAGGAATGAGTCGGCGGTGTCGAGGATTTCGGTCAGCAGTTCGCGGGGCAAACCGTCGAGCGAGAGAAAATGTTGCAGTTGACCCTGATGGTTCAGCTGCAGCGGGCGCTTGGCGTCGGGAGGCGTCATCGCAAAGGACTCTTAGAGGGCGGCGGAATCGGTGGAAAGGTCTTGCAGTTCGAGGGTCAGCGGCGTCGGGCCGGAGAGCTTGACTCGCTCGTTCGGAGACAGGTCCAGCGTCGCGCCGGTCACATTCGGGCGGATCGGCAACTCGGCGGCGTCCAGATCGAGCAGAGAAACCAGCGTCACACTCGCAGGGCGGCCGTAGTCGAACAGTTCATTGAGCGCCGCGCGTATCGTGCGGCCGCTCATCAGCACATCATCGATCAGCACCAGATGCTGGCCTTCGATCTCGAACGGCAACTCCGAAGGGCGCACCTGCGGGTGCAGACCGTTCTGGCTGAAGTCATCGCGATAAAAAGAGACATCCAGCGTGCCGAGAGGCGACTGGCTGCCCATCGCTTCGAGCAGGGCCTGCGCGACCCAGACTCCGCCGGTCCGGATGCCAATGAAGCGAGGCTCGCTGATGCCGCGTTTATTCAAGTGCGCGTTCAGATCGTTCGCCATCTGGCGGATCAGTTCGGCGGGATTGGGCAGGGTCATGGTCGCTCCTTCAGAGGCCCGGCCGGACTGCTCGTCGGCGCGGGCTGAAACTCGAATTCGGTGCTTTCAACTCGATGCAGTGTAAATCGATCAGGTTTCGAACAGTGCGCTATTGGCTTCCAGCCAGCCCTGCAGCAAGAGCGCTGCGGCAATGGCGTCCACCGGGTTGTCGCGATAACTGCCACTCTGACCGCCACGGGACATGCGCTCGCCTTTGGCTTCAAAGGTCGTCAGGCGCTCGTCGTGGGTGTAAACCGGAAGGTTGAAGCGGCCGTTGATCTGGCGCGAGAACTTCTCGGCGCGGGCGCTCATTTCGCTGGGCGTGCCGTCCATGTTCAGCGGCAGTCCGACAACGATCGCGTCCGGCTTCCATTCGGCGATCAGGGCCTGAACCTTGGTCCAGTCGGGAACGCCATTCTGGGCCTTCAATGTGCACAACTCTCGCGCCTGGCCGGTAATCACTTGGCCGACGGCCACGCCAATCTGCTTGCTGCCGTAGTCGAACCCCAATAACAGGCGCAGTGCGGCCATCAGGCGTGTCCCGCCTGGCTGGTCAGCAGATTGAGGTTGATGCCCAGTTTTGCGGCGGCGGCATCGAGGCGCTCGTGACTGTCGAGCTCGAAAAGAATTCTGGGATCGAACGCGCAGTTGAGCCAGGCGTTGGCGGCGAATTCGGCTTCCAGTTGCCCGGCGTCCCAGCCTGCATAACCCAGCGTGATCAGATTTTGATCAGGTCCGTAGCCGTCAGCGATGGAAAACAAGACATCTTGCGAGGTGGAAAGCGAGATGCCGCCCAAGTCTACGGTGGCCTGAAATATCTGACCGGTGGGATGCAACACGAAGCCGCGATCCGTCTGAACGGGCCCGCCGACATGAATGGGGATCTGCTGGCAGCGGGCAGGTGGCGTCATTTCGGGACGCAGCTGCTCGAGGATATCGGCCAGCGACAGGCTCTGCGGTCGATTGATGACCAGGCCCATGGCGCCATTGGCGTTGTGCTCGACGATGTAGGTCAAGGTCTGAGCGAAGTTCTCATCGTGCATGTGGGGCATGGCGATCAGAAATTGATGCTTGAGGTACGACGGAGTGACGTTTTTCATGAGCCCTAGTGTGGCGCCGTGGGGCTGCTGTGACAACTGGCAGAACCGACTCGAGGGTGGATAAATCGCGACAGGTTTCAGGTTTCATGTTCGACAGGCCTGCACTGCGCGATGTATTGGCAAACGTTGTAGGAGCGCGCTTGCCCGCGAAGAATGATTTCCAACCAATGCATCTGCACCGCATCACCGGCCTTTTCCCGGCTGAAGCCGGTCCTACAGGCGCCGCATGTTTGTCGTAGGACCGGCTTCAGCCGGGAAGGCGTCGGGTGTTGCGCCATTGATCGATGGGGCGTTGAAGGCAGTTGGCTCACTTCGCCTGGGAAATGCGGCGTCCGTATATCGCGATCAATTACTGGAAAGCTTGTCGCCCTTGGCGAATTTCCAGGTTCGGATGATTTCCAGACGGTCGATGTCGGCCAGATCACCGCTGAATGGCGCAAACGGCGCCGCCAGCCGCACGATCTTCTGTGCTGCCTGATCCAGTAACGGCTGGCCTGATGACTCCAGGATCAACACCTCATACAAAGAGCCGTCCCGGTTGATCGATACCATCATCCGCAGGCTGCCGTAGATCTGCTTGCGCCGTGCCTCGTCGGGGTAATTGAGGTTGCCGATGCGCTCGATCTTCTTGCGCCAGTCTTCCTTGTACCAGGCGCCCTTGTCGCGCATGGTCGATGCGGCGCTCAGTCGATGAATCTTGGGGCGCTTGGCATAAGCCTGCTGCTCATCGGCCAGTTCGGCCTCAAGGCTGGCGATTTCGCTGTTCAGCTCCGTGCTGTCGAAGGTGGGTGCGGCTTTCTTCGGTTCTTCCGGTTTTACCTCATCACGCTTGGCGACAGTCTTTTGCGTTGCCTGGGCCTTGGTCGCCACAGCGGTCTTGGGCGCTTCCTGCTTCACCACCGGCTTGGCGGCAGGCGGGGGCGTGACCTTGTTGATCTGGGTATCCTGATACGGCGCGATTTCCGTGGTCTTGGGCACCGCTTTCTTGTCGAGGGTGCCGCTGCCCTGCTGGTTTTCCTGAGCGAGGAAGTCGGCGTCTTTGGGCTTAGTGTCGCTTTTGAAGGGTGCGAGGGTGATTTCCAGCGTCTGGCTGATCTTTTCCGGCTTGACGTAGGTGAAGCCGACGCCAAGGATCAGCGCCAGATGGATCAGCGCCGCGATCATCAGGGTAAAGCCAAGGCGATCAGCCGGGCGCACGCCGGTGCGGGTCAGAGCCATGGGAAGATCTTTGTCGACCGCAGCGTTCATCGACGCCCCGGAAGCACGAATGCCAGCATTACAGAACCCACCTAACGCGAAATTCAGGCCGCGCATGATACCGCAATGTCAGCCGGTGCTTGGGCTTTGATATCGGCGGGCCGATTAGTGGGCAGTACAGGCGATGCATCGTCACTGTAGGAACGCGCTTGCCCGCGATGACGTCGGAATATTCAACATTATTGTTACCGACGCACCTTAATCGCGGGCAAGCGCGCTCCTGCAGAAAGCTGCACTATCGGGCCTGCAGCTTTTTCTCGATCACATCCATCAACATTCCGCCAATGTCCGTACCGAACGCGTTGTCGATCTCACGAATGCAGGTCGGACTGGTGACGTTGATTTCGGTCAGGTGCTCGCCAATCACGTCCAGACCAACGAAAAGCAGGCCTTTTTCCCGCAGGCTCGGGCCGATTTCGGCGGCGATCCAGCGATCGCGTTCTGTCAGCGGGCGCGCCTCGCCACGGCCACCGGCGGCCAGGTTGCCACGGGTTTCCCCTGCGGCGGGAATGCGTGCCAGGCAATACGGCACCGGCTCGCCATCGACCATCAGGATGCGCTTGTCGCCGTCCTTGATTGCAGGCAGGTAGGCCTGAGCCATGATCTGGTTCTGGCCGTGGTTGGTCAGGGTTTCGAGAATGACTGACAGGTTCGGGTCTTCCGGACGATGACGGAAAATCGATGCGCCACCCATGCCATCCAGAGGCTTGTAGATCACATCGCCATGTTTGGCGGCGAACTCGCGCAGGATGTCCGAGCGGCGGCTCACCAGCGTTGGCGGCGTGCAGTGGGAGAACTGGGTCGCAAACAGCTTTTCGTTGCAGTCACGCAGACTCTGCGGTTTGTTGACCACCAGCACGCCCGCGCGCTCGGCCTGCTCCAGCAGGTAGGTGGAGTAGACGAACTCCATGTCGAAGGGCGGATCCTTGCGCATCAGGATAACGTCCAGCTCATCCAGGCCACTGTCGACTTCGGCCTCCAGTTCGAACCAGTGCGCCGGATCGGCGAAGACCTTGAGCGGCTTCATGCGGGCACGGGCCTGTCCTGCATCCTGATAAAGATCGTGCTGTTCCATATAGAACAGCGACCAACCGCGCGCTTGCGCTGCCAGGAGCATGGCCAGCGAGCTGTCCTTTTTATAGGAAATGCGCTCGATGGGGTCCATGACAATTCCCAGGCGAATGCTCATGGGCAATATCCTCTGATCGGTAATGGCCGCGACCGGCCTGAAAACAGGCGTCAGGGTGGCGCTGCGCAGGCTTGGGGTCAAGGGGCAAGAGCGGCGCAGATGCTTTATGGATTGCGCCTTTAGAGTGTGCTAAAAAGGCTCGGCATCCGCCATCATGACGGTTGCCTTTGCACCCCTCTAGATGGGGGTTCAGCGATCCCGACTAGCACCATAGGCCCGGCCGAAGGCAGACCCATCTGAATCGCCGCGGCGATGGTAGAGCAGATATGGAACAGCATTCAGCCCCATTGAAAGTGATGGTCATCGACGACTCTCGAACGATTCGCCGCACCGCCGAGACCCTGTTGAAAAACGTCGGTTGTGAAGTGATCACTGCCATAGACGGTTTCGATGCGCTGGCCAAGATCGCCGATAATCATCCACGAATCATATTTGTCGACATCATGATGCCCAGGCTGGACGGGTATCAGACCTGTGCGTTGATCAAGAACAACCGGGCGTTCAAGTCCACGCCGGTGATCATGTTGTCCTCCAGGGACGGGCTGTTCGACAAAGCCAAGGGGCGAATCGTCGGGTCCGATCAGTTTTTGACCAAGCCGTTTAGCAAGGAAGAACTGCTCAGTGCAATCAAGGCCCACGTGCCGGGGTTCGTTGCAGTAGAACAACAACTATCTTGAAGTCGATCCCCTTGCCCGGGGACGGCTGTTTCTATGGGGAAGCACCATGGCTCGAATTCTGATCGTCGATGATTCGCCGACCGAAATGTACAAGCTGACCGGGATGCTGGAAAAGCACGGCCATCAGGTCCTCAAGGCCGAGAACGGTGCAGACGGTGTGGCGCTGGCGCGTCAGGAAAAGCCTGACGCAGTGCTGATGGACATCGTCATGCCCGGCCTGAACGGCTTTCAGGCGACCCGCCAGCTGACCAAGGATGCCGACACCAACATGATCCCGGTGATCATGATCACCACCAAGGACCAGGAAACCGACAAGGTCTGGGGCAAGCGCCAGGGTGCGCGGGACTACCTGACCAAGCCGGTGGATGAAGAAACCCTCATGAAAACCCTGAACGCGGTTCTGGCGGGCTGACGCCCGGCTGGCGTTCATGGCTCAGTCACAAACTGCTTTTCAGCTGCTGCTCGATATCGACCAGCGCTGCCGCTCGCTCGCCGCCGGATTGCCGCTGCAGGAAACCCGACAGCAGGGCTGGAGCGGCATCGGCTTTCGCATGGGCGAGCGTTTCTACGTGGCGCCCATGGGCGAGGTCGATGAGATTCTTCATGAACCCCGCTACGCCGCGCTGCCGGGTGTAAAGCCGTGGGTGCGCGGCATCGCGAATCTGCGGGGCAGGCTGTTGCCGATCATGGATCTGTGTGCATTTTTCGGCCATGAGCTGTCGCCCTTGCGCAAGCAGCGGCGTGTGCTGGTCATCGATGACCAGGACGTGTTTGCCGGGTTGCTGGTGGACGAAGTCCTCGGCATGCAGCATTTCAGCGAGCGCAGCCTGATGCCTGAGACCCTGGATGACAGCGACGCGCAAATCGCGCCGTACATTCAGGGCCGTTTCCTGCGTGAACAGGCCTGGCGGGTTTTCAGTCCCAGAACGCTGGTGCAGTCGCCGGGGTTCATGGATGTTGCACTTTAATACTGTCTTGCACAGCATCGAGGACGTTCGCCGTCTTCGCAGGCGGAGCCCTGAGCAATGAGTAATACCGGCAAGTCCCTGGAAGGCGCGCGCAGCCGATCGCAAATCATCGCGTTGTTTGTCGTCCTGATCATTTCGATCATGCTGCTCTTCGTCAATTTCGCGTACCTGAGCACCCAGTCCAACTACGACAAACAGTACATCGGCCATGCCGGCGAGCTGCGCGTGCTGTCGCAACGCATTGCCAAGAACGCCACCGAGGCAGCGGCGGGGAAATCCGCGGCGTTCAAGTTGCTGGCGGATGCGCGCAACGATTTCGACACGCGCTGGCAATATCTGAAGAAAGGCGACAAGAACACCGGTCTTCCCGCGGCTCCTGCCGAGGTGGGCGATGAATTGAAAGCGGTGCAGGACGACTGGGAAAATCTGCGAAAGAGCACCGATGTCATTCTTTCACGCGAGCAGACTGTGTTGTCGCTTCACCAAGTGGCAGCGACCCTGGCCGAAACCATCCCTCAATTGCAGATCGAGTCGGAAAAAGTCGTCGACATTCTTCTGCAGAACCGTGCACCTGCCAGCCAGGTCGCACTCGCTCAGCGCCAGTCGCTGCTGGCCGAGCGGATTCTTGGTGCGGTAAACACCGTGCTGTCGGGCGATGAGACGGCGGTTCAGGCCGCCGACGCTTTCGGACGTGATGCCAGCCAGTTCGGACGCGTGCTCAACGGCATGCTGGAGGGTAACGCGTCACTGAAGATCACTCAGGTCGAGGACCGCGACGCCCGCGCGCGGCTGGCCGAGATTGCCGAGCTGTTCCAGTTCGTGTCGGGCTCCGTGGACGAAATTCTGGAAACGTCGCCGGAACTGCTCGAAGTGCGGGAGGCGGCGGGGAATATCTTCAATCTTTCGCAAACGCTGCTCGACGAGGCATCGGTGCTGGCCAACAGCTTCGAGCACATGGCTGGCGGTCGGACCATCAACAGCTACGGCGGCTATATGCTGGGCTTGCTGGCGCTGGCGTCGATCATTCTCATCGGTCTTGTGATGGTGCGTGAAACCAACCGGCAACTGCGCGAAACCGCTGAGAAAAACGAGCGTAATCAGACCGCGATCATGCGCCTGCTCGACGAGATCGAAGATCTCGCGGACGGCGACCTGACGGTGGCGGCTTCGGTGACGGAAGACTTCACCGGCGCCATTGCAGACTCGATCAACTATTCCATCGATCAATTGCGTGAACTGGTGGCGACCATCAACCTGACGGCCGAACAGGTGTTCGGCGCGGTCAAGGACACCCAGACAACCGCGACCCAGCTGGCAGCAGCGTCCGAGCATCAGGCGCTGCAGATCGCCGCGGCGTCGAATGCGGTGAACGACATGTCGCGCTCCATTGCTCAAGTATCGGCCAACGCCTCCGAGTCGGTCGCCGTGGCCGAGCGTTCGGTCGCCATCGCCAACAAGGGCAACGAGGTGGTGCACAACACCATCAATGGAATGGACAACATTCGTGAGCAGATTCAGGACACGTCCAAACGGATCAAGCGCTTGGGCGAGTCGTCTCAGGAAATCGGCGACATTGTCAGCCTGATCGACGACATCGCTGACCAGACAAACATTCTGGCGCTGAACGCCGCCATTCAGGCGTCGATGGCGGGCGATGCCGGTCGCGGCTTCGCCATCGTTGCCGACGAGGTGCAACGTCTTGCCGAGCGCTCGTCTTCGGCCACCAAGCAGATCGAAACCCTGGTCCGCGCCATTCAGAACGACACCAATGAAGCCGTCATCTCTATGGAGCAGACGACATCCGAAGTGGTGCGCGGCGCGCGTTTGGCGCAGGATGCCGGTGTCGCGCTGGAAGAAATCGAAGGGGTTTCCAAGGTGCTGGCCGCGTTGATCGAAAGCATCACCAATGCCGCACAGCAGCAAGGCGCGCTGGGGCAGCAGATTTCCGCGACCATGACTGTGATCCAGCAAACCACCACGCAAACCACGTCCGGGACCGCTGCCACTGCGCAGAGCATGGGCAATCTGGCGAAAATGGCCAGCGAGATGCGCCGCTCGGTGTCCGGATTCACATTGCCGGCCTCGCGGCATTGATGTGCCCGTCGGTGCGAAACACGAAGCGTCAAGGCAAAGGCAACCGGAGTCATCATGGCTGACCGTCACGACTACGTGGCCCTGGAATGGGTCAAGGGCGAAATAGCCGAAACCCTCAGACACGCTCGACAGGCGCTGGATACGTTCGTCGCCCGGCCCCACGACCCGGCGGCGATGGAAGTGTGCCTGGATTTCATTCATCAGGTGCACGGCAGCCTGCAGATGATCGAATTCTACGGTGCCGCGCTGTTCGCCGAGGAAATCGAGCAATTGGCCCTGGCGTTCCAGCAAGGGCGCGTGCCTCAGGAAACCGAGGCCGTACACCTGCTGCATCAGGCGCTGAGCCAGTTGCCGGTGTACCTGGAGCGCATTCATTCTGCCCGGCGCGATCTGCCGCTGGTGGTACTGCCGTTGCTCAACGACCTGCGCAGTGCTCGGGGCGAAAGCCTGCTTTCGGAAACCAGTCTGTTTTCGCCCCAACTGCTCTCGCTCCCGGCGCTGGATGCGCAGACACTCACGCAACGTGACAGCCCGGAGCTCGGCGCCAGGCTGCGCAAGCTGCGTCAGACTTTGCAGACCGCGCTGGTAGGGCTGCTGCGTGAGCAGGATGTGCAGACGCAACTCGCGTACATGACCAAGGTCTTCGCCAAGCTTGAGGCCTTGTGCAAGGACGCGCCGCTCGAGCCCCTCTGGCGCATCGCCTCTGCGCTGGTCGAAACCATGGCCAGCGGCAATTTCACCAACAGCCCCGCGCTACGCAGCCTGTTCAAGGATGCCGACAAGGAACTCAAGCGCTTGCTGGAGCAAGGCATTGCCGGAATCAATCAACCGGCGCCAGATGAATTGCTCAAGAGCTTGCTGTTTTATATCGCCAAATCCGACAGCCAGGCGCAGAGGATGATCGAGTTGAAAGACCAGTACGGCCTGGCCGAAGCCTTGCCGGAGAGCGCGCTGGTCGATGAGGAGCGCGCACGGATGGCCGGTCCGGATCGCGATGCCATGCGCTCGGTGATCATCGCGCTGTGTGACGAACTGGTGCGCACCAAGGAGCGGCTGGACGTGTTCGTGCGGGGCGATCGCCAGCACGTCAGTGAACTCAACGCGCTGCTCCCGCCGCTGCGGCAGATTGCCGATACGCTCGCGGTGCTGGGGTTCGGTCAGCCGCGCAAAGTGATCATCGACCAGTTGGCGGTGGTGCAGGGCATGGCGCAAGGGCAGCGCGAGCCCGATGACGCCACGTTGATGGATGTTGCAGGCGCCCTGCTTTACGTGGAGGCGACACTGGCAGGCATAGCCGGGTCGGTCGACCAAAGCAGTCCGGAAGAAAGCCGTTTGCCGACCACCGACCTGAGTCAGATTCATCAACTGGTCATCAAGGAAGCGCGCGTCGTTCTGCAGCAGGCCAAGGACGTGATCGACGACTACGTTGACGGCGACCTCGCTCGCGATCGTCTGGAGCCGCTGAGTGCACAACTGGTTCAAGTGCGTGGCGCCCTGGCGATGATTCCGCTGGCTCGTGCGTCGGGCATGCTCGCAGCGTGTAACGAATACATCACCGAGCATCTGCTGGCCGGCGAGGAACCTCCCGCCTCCTCGCAGCTCGATCACTTGGCCGATGTGATCATCGGTGTCGAGTATTACCTGGAACGCATGGCCGAAGATCCCGAAGCGCCCGGCGAGCATGTGCTGGATATGGCGCAGGAAAGTCTGGCCCGTCTCGGTTATTCGCCTGTTCCCGACGCTGTCGAAGTGCCGGTGCTCGAAGAAGTCATTAGCCACGAGGAGCTGCATGAGCTGCGCGAGCGCCAGGTGTTGGTCAGTCCGAGCCCGAGCATCGCCGAGGTGCTGGCCAGTCCGGTCTCGGCGGTGAACCCGCCCGCGCGGCACGTTCCCGCCAGCCTGCTGCCGCCGCCCAAGGGCGAGCCGCCTGTGGATGACGAGCTGCGCGATGTGTTTCTCGAAGAAACCGATGAAATGCTCGATGCACTGCGCGAATACCTGCCGCGCTGGCTGGCCAGCGTGGACGATAGCGCTGCCCTGACTGAAATACGCCGCGCGTTTCATACGCTCAAAGGCAGCGGGCGAATGGTCCGCGCGCTGATTCTCGGCGAGCTGGCCTGGGCAGTGGAGAACCTGCTCAACCGCGTGCTCGAACGCAGCGTCGAGCCGGATGCGCATGTGCAGCAACTGCTCACCGATGTGCTTGTGCTGCTGCCGGATGTCATCCGGGATTTTGCCGAAGACGTTCAGCGCCAACGCGATGATGTCGATCAGCTCGCCGCCCGGGCTCATGCCCTGGCTCAGGGTGAAAACCCTGAACCGCAGGCCACGCCGGTGGCGCAGGACGCCCCGTCGGAAGCGTTCGATCCGCAATTGCTGGAGATTTTCCGCCAGGAAGCCCAGACCCACCTGGACACGCTCAATCGCTGCCTCGACACTGCCAGGGGCGAGGAGTCGCCCTCGTTCAGCGACGACTTGCTGCGCGCGTTGCACACGCTCAAGGGCAGCGCCTACATGGCCGGTGTGCTGCCGATGGCAGAACTCGCCGGTCCGCTCGATCAACTGGTGCGCGAGTTCAAGACCAACCAGATTGCCGTCGGCGAGTCTGAACTGGATTTGCTGTCAGCCGCCGAGCCGCTGTTTCATCAGGGGCTGGCGCAACTGACGGTCGATCCGCTGATGCCGATCTATGGCGCGGATGAGCTGATCCGATCGGCCAATCAGTTGCTTGAACAGCGCATGGCTGAGGCCTTGGCCGCCGATGACAACGGACTGCGCACGCGGCGCAATCCGCAGGTGCTCGCCAGTTTTCTGGCCGAAGGCATGGACATCCTGCTTGACGCCGAAAGTCTGCTCGAACGGTGGCGGCAGCATCCGGGTGAGCGTCAGGAACTCAATGCGCTGCTCGATGAGCTGACGATGCTCGGTCACGGCGCGCACATGGCCGATTTGCCGCAGGTCGATGAGCTGTGTGAAGCGCTGCTGGATCTGTATGGCGCGGTGGAAGAAAGCAGCTTGGCAGTCAGCGAGCGTTTCTTCGATGAGGCAGAAAACGCTCACGAGGCCCTGATCAACATGCTCGATGAGGTTGCCGCCGGCCAGCAGGTTCAGGCCTGCCCGGAGCGCGTCCAGGCATTGCGCGACCTGCTCGACGAGGCGCTGGACCCTGGCGCCACGGGCCTGATTCGCAGCGAAGGCGGGCAGCCGACTCGCGTCACTGATCTGCAGGAAGCCACCGCAAGCCTGAACGCAGAACCTGAGCAGCCGGTTCGCGATGAGCTGGATCAAGAGATCGTCGATATCTTTCTGGAAGAGGCGGCCGATATTCTCGAAAGCGCGGGCCAGGCGTTGCAGCGTTGGCTGGATGACCCGGAAAACCCGCTGCCGCTGTCGTCACTGCAACGTGATCTGCACACTCTCAAAGGTGGCGCACGGATGGCCGAGATCGGGCCGGTCGGTGATCTTGGGCATGAGCTGGAATCGCTTTACGAATGCCTTATCGACCGTCGCTGCAGCCACTCGCCGACGCTCGCGGATCTTCTGGTGCGCAGTCACGATCATCTGGCGCTGATGCTCGAGCAATTGCAGAACCGCGTTGCGTTGACCAGCCCGCAGTCCCTGATCGAGGCCATTCGCGAGTTCCGCCAGCAGAATTGTTATGTACAGCCCCAGGACATTGAGCCGCGCCATGTCGGTTCAATGATTCAAGCGCTGGACGAGCGCGACCCGGAGCTGCTGGAGATCTTTCTCGAAGAAGCCGATGACATTATCGAGAGCACCAGCGCATCCTTGGTGCGCTGGCAGGCCGATCCGCAGAACAGCCTTGAAGTGGAAAACCTGTTGCGCGATCTGCATACCCTCAAGGGCGGCGCGCGCATGGTTGAGATTGCCCCGATCGGTGATCTGGCCCATGAGATGGAATCACTTTATGAAGGGTTGTCGTCGGGCACCCTGAAAAACAGCGCGCTGCTCAACGGCCTGCTGCAAAGCGGCCACGACATGCTCGCTGACATGGTCGATGCCGTTCGCGGTTATGAGCCGCTGCCCAATCCGGCGTTGCTGATTGAGAGCATCGCGCAGTACTCGTCCTCTGGCGCCGCTCAGGAATCTGTGAGCAAGCCTCTCGACGTGCCGCCGGTGGCGCCGCTGCCTGCGGCCGAGCCTGTGATGCCGCCTGCAGATGCAGAGGCTGAGCGAACGGGGCCAGAAATGGTCAAGGTGCCAGCCGAGCAACTGGAGGATCTGGTCAACCTGGCCGGCGAGACCTCGATTTTCCGCGGCCGCATCGAGCAGCAGGTCAGCGACGCTCAGGTAACGCTGGCCGAAATGGAAATCACCATCGAGCGGATGCGCGACCAGTTGCGACGCCTGGATATTGAAACCCAAGGGCGGATTCTCAGTCGTGATCATCAGGCCGAACGCCTGGGTTACGAAGATTTCGACCCGCTGGAAATGGACCGGCATTCTCAATTGCAGCAGCTGTCGCGGGCGCTGTTCGAGTCCGCGTCTGACTTGATGGAGCTCAAGGAAACCCTCGACACGCGTGCCCATGAAGCCGAAACGTTGCTGTTGCAACAGGCGCGTGTGAACACCGAGCTGCAGGAAAACCTGATGCGCACGCGCATGGTCCCGTTCGAGCGAATGGTCCCGCGTCTGCGCCGGATCGTCCGTCAGGTGTCCGGCGAGCTGAACAAGAAGGTCAAGTTCGACGTGGTCAACGCTGAGGGCGAGATGGACCGCAACGTCCTCGAACGCATGGTGGCGCCGCTGGAGCACATGCTGCGCAACGCCATTGATCATGGCCTGGAAAGCACGGAGAAGCGTCTGGCAGCGGGCAAGTCCGACGTAGGGCACATCGTGCTGAGCCTTGCGCACGAGGGCGGCGATATCGTGATCGAGATGAGCGACGACGGCGCAGGCGTCGATTTCGAGGCCGTGCGCCGCAAAGCCGTCAAGCGCGGGCTGATCGGGCCGGACGCCGAGCTCAGTGAGCACGATACGTTGCAGTTCATCCTGCAGGCCGGTTTTTCCACCGCCGAGACGATCACGCAGATTTCCGGGCGTGGCGTGGGCATGGATGTGGTGCACGCCGAGGTGAAAGAGTTGGGCGGTTCGATGGTCATCGATTCGAAGTCCGGCGAGGGTGCGCGCTTTCGTATCCGCCTGCCGTTCTCGGTCTCGGTCAATCGGGCGCTGATGGTGCAGTGCGGCGAAGAGCAGTACGCCGTGCCCCTGAACAGTATCGAAGGCATCGTGCGCGTGATGCCCAATGAGCTGGAGACCTGTTACCAGTCCACGCCGCCGCGTTATCAGTACGGCGAGCGGACTTACGAGCTGCGCTATCTGGGCGAACTGCTCAACAATGGTCAACCGCCCCGACTGATCGGCCAGACCCAGCCGCTGCCGGTATTGTTGGTGCACGTGCATGATCAGTGGGTGGCTGTGCAGGTCGATGCGCTTGCGGGCTCGCGGGAGATCGTGGTGAAGAACCTGGGGCCGCAGTTTTCCAGTGTGCAAGGCATTGCCGGTGCGACGATCCTGGGTGATGGCCGCGTTGTGCTGATCCTGGATCTGTTCGCGCACATTCGTCGCTTGCATGCCCGGATGCTTGCGCTGCAGGTGTCGGGGCAGGCCCCGGCGCAGTATGTGGAAGCCGAGCAGACCAAGCCGTTGCTGGTGATGGTGGTGGATGATTCGGTAACGGTGCGCAAAGTGACCGGGCGATTGCTGGAGCGCAACGGCATGAATGTGCTCACCGCCAAGGATGGAGTCGATGCCATGGCGCTGCTGCAGGAGCACACGCCGGATGTCATGCTGCTGGACATCGAAATGCCGCGCATGGACGGCTTCGAAGTCGTGAGCAAGGTTCGCGAAGACGAGGCGCTCAGACATCTGCCCATTATTATGATCACCTCCCGCTCCGGCCAGAAACACCGCGATCGCGCCATGGCGCTGGGGGTAAACGAGTACATGAGCAAGCCGTATCAGGAAGCGGCGCTGCTGGAGAGCATCGCCCACTGGAGTCACGTGCATGTCTGACACAACCACGCAAACGGCGCGTCTGACCAGCCTCACCGGTCTGCTCATTCCGCTCAGCGACCGCCACTTGCTGTTGCCGAACGTCGCGGTGGCCGAATTGATCGATTATCAGGACACCGTCGCCGACCCCGCCGCTCCTCAGTGGTATCTGGGCCCCATCAACTGGCGTCACCGCAGTCTGCCGTTGCTCAGCTTTGAGGCGGCTTGCGGAAGCCGCGCCCGCGTTGGCGGCCGTGCGCGCATCGTCGTGCTCAATGCGCTGGGCGCCCGTCCCGATCTGAAATTCATCGCGCTGCTGACCCAAGGCATTCCCCGATCCTGCAAGCTCGACAGCCAGCTGAGTTACGTCGACGTGCCGTTGTCCGAGCTGGAACGGGCGGCCGTGCAGGTCGGTGACACCGTCGCGAAAATACCGGACCTGATCGCGCTGGAGCAGTGGCTGGTGGACGCAAACCTGGTGCCAACCGGGCCTGCGATCTGAGCTGATTGCGCTGCTTGTTTGAATATCGGTGTCGGCAAGCCGATGACGCTCGCTCGCGATCGTTACTCCAGCCGTAACGATCGCCCACCGTGCTTGATTGATACCGCCACGCGATAGCTCCTAATGTTGCCCACGACAGCGAACTCGTGGAGTCAGCATGACTACAACAACGAAACTTGACCCGCGCTGGTCGCGTCGTCGCAGCGAAAAGCAGCGGCGGCTCGATCTGGTGCGTTCCTTCGCCGATGGCGTCGTTCTGCCCACCGACAAGATCGTCGCGGCGCTTGAGGCGTTGATCGCGCCGGGTGACCGTGTGGTACTTGAAGGCAACAACCAGAAACAGGCAGATTTTCTGTCCCGTTCGCTGGTCAAGGCTGATCCCGGCAAGCTTCATGATCTGCACATGATCATGCCCAGCGTCGGTCGTGCTGAACACCTGGACCTTTTCGAGCGTGGCATCGCGCGCAAGCTGGACTTCTCGTTTGCCGGCACGCAGAGCCTGCGGATCAGTCAGTTGCTGGAGGACGGGCTGCTGGAGATCGGCGCGATTCACACCTACATCGAGCTGTACTCCCGCCTGCTGGTCGATCTGATACCCAACGTCGTGTTGTCTGCCGGTTTCATGGCTGACCGCGCGGGCAACATCTACACCGGCGCCAGTACCGAAGACACGCCCGCCCTGATCGAACCCGCAGCGTTCAGCGACGGCATCGTCATCGTGCAAGTCAATCAATTGGTCGAGGACGTGAGCGACCTGCCGCGCGTCGACATCCCGGCCTCGTGGGTCGATTTCGTGGTGGTGGCCGATAAACCGTTCTATATCGAGCCGTTGTTCACCCGAGACCCTCGTCATATCAAGCCCGTTCACGTGCTGATGGCGATGATGGCCATTCGCGGCATCTACGAAAAACACAACGTCCAGTCGCTCAACCACGGCATCGGTTTTAACACTGCCGCGATTGAGCTGATTCTGCCGACCTACGGCGAATCGCTGGGGTTGAAAGGCAAGATCTGCCGTAACTGGACGCTGAACCCTCATCCGACGCTGATTCCGGCCATCGAAAGCGGCTGGGTCGAAAGTGTGCATTGCTTTGGTACCGAACTGGGCATGGAAAACTACATCGCCGCCCGACCTGACGTGTTCTTCACCGGCCACGACGGCTCCATGCGCTCGAACCGCATGATGTGTCAGCTCGCCGGTCAGTACGCGGTGGACCTGTTCATCGGCGCGACACTGCAAGTCGACGGCGACGGGCATTCCTCGACGGTCACGCGCGGTCGTCTTGCCGGCTTTGGCGGCGCGCCGAACATGGGGCATGACCCTCGCGGTCGACGTCACGGCACCCCTGCCTGGCTGGACATGCGTCAGCTGAGCGGCGACGGGCCGGATGCCTACCTTGAGCGCGGCAAAAAGCTCGTTGTGCAAATGGTCGAAACCTTCCAGGAGGGTGGCAAACCGACCTTCGTCGAGACGCTGGATGCCGTTGAGGTCGCGAAGAAAAGCGGCATGCCGCTGGCGCCCATCATGATCTACGGCGACGACGTCACCCATTTGCTCACCGAGGAAGGCATCGCTTACCTGTACAAGGCGCGCAGTCTGCAGGACCGTCAGGCGATGATCGCCGCCGTGGCGGGCGTGACGTCGATCGGGCTCAGACATGATCCGAAAGACACTGCCCGCATGCGTCGTGAAGGCCTGATCGCGCTGCCGGAAGACTTGGGTATTCGTCGCACTGACGCCAGCCGCGAGCTGTTAGCCGCCAAGAGCATTGCCGAGTTGGTGGAATGGTCCGGCGGTTTGTACAACCCGCCCGCGAAATTCAGGAGTTGGTGATGCACGCATTCAACGTATCTTTCGATGCAGCACCGCGTAGCGTTTCTTTGGCTGAAAGCCTGGCGGATCTGGCCGTCGAAGCCCTCATCGATGAGGCCGACCTGTCGCCCAAACCCGCCCTGGTGGACAGGCGCAGCAGCGGCGCGCATGACGATCTGCACCTCGGTCTGATGCACGCCTCAGCGCTGGCGCTCTGGCCGGCATTCAAGGAAATGGCCGAGGCCGCCCTCACGATCGGCGAGATCGGCCAGCCGCTGCGTGAAGCCATCGGTCGTATCGGTCGCGACGGCGAGGCAGCGATGATGCGTACCACCAATGGCGTGAACACCCATCGCGGTGCGATCTGGGCGCTGGGCCTGTTGGTGACTGCGGCGGCGCTGGATCCTGACGATCTTTCGCCTGCCGGACTTGGCCTGCGAGCCGGATGTCTGGCGTTGATCGAAGACCGCCACGCGTCTTCGCAGACGCAAAGCCATGGTGCGCAAGTAGCGCGCAAATACGGCGCAATGGGCGCGCGCGAACAGGCGCAAATGGGGTTCCCCGCTGTCACCCAGTCGGGACTTGTGCAGCTCAAGCGCAGCCGCGCCACACAGTCTGGCGAGCAGAATGCGAGGCTCGATGCGCTGCTCGCGATCATGACCGAACTGTCCGACACCTGCGTGCTGTATCGCGCCGGCGAGCAAGGGCTGCAGACCATGCAGCAAGGCGCTCAGCGCGTTCTGGACGCCGGTGGCAGCGCCACCCTCAGCGGGCGTCGGGCGCTGCATGAGCTGGATCAGCAACTGCTGCGTCTGAATGCGTCACCGGGTGGCGCGGCGGATCTGCTCGCTGCCTGTCTGTTCATCGATTGCCTCGAGCCTGCGCTCGGCAATGAAAAGAGGAACGTCTGATCATGGAAACGCTGTCTTTTGAATTTCCCGCCGGTCAGCCGCCGCGCGGACGTGCGCTGGTGGGCTGTGTGGGGTCGGGCGACCTGGAAGTGCTGCTGGAACCCGGCGTGCCCGGCAAGCTGAGCATTCAGGTCATGACCTCGGTGAACGGCAGTTCTGCACGCTGGGAGCATCTGTTCCAGCGCATGTTCGACGGCCAGACACCGCCGGCCCTGAGCATCGATATTCACGATTTCGGCGCAACGCCCGGCGTAGTCCGGCTGCGGCTGGAGCAAGGTTTTGAGGAGGTGGGTCATGACTGACAGCGCTCGCCTGTTGAAGCAGCACAGCTTCATCGAACTGGGCGCACGTCAGCGTGCCCGCGCGTTGCTGGACGAGGGCAGCTTTCGTGAACTGATCGATCCGTTCGAGCGGCTGGTTTCGCCTTGGCTCGCGAAACAGGGCGTCGTGCCGCAAGCCGATGACGGCGTGGTCATTGCCAAAGGATCGATTGCCGGCAAGCCCGTAGTTGTCTGCGCGATCGAAGGAGGTTTCCAGGGCGGCAGCATGGGTGAAGTCGGCGGCGCCAAAATGGCGGGCGCGCTGGAGCTGGCAGCCGAAGACAATCGCAAGGGCATTCCAACGGCAGCGATCCTTTTGCTGGAAACCGGCGGTGTACGCTTGCAGGAAGCCAACCTCGGACTGGCGGCCATTGCTGAAATTCATGCCGCCATCATCGATCTGCGGCGTTGTCAACCGGTCATCGGCGTCGTCGCAGGCAGTGTCGGTTGCTTCGGCGGAATGTCGATCGCAGCAGGCTTGTGCAGTTATCTGGTTGTGACCCAGGAAGCGCGGCTGGGGTTGAACGGCCCGCAAGTGATCGAGCAGGAGGCGGGCATCGAAGAGTACGACTCTCGTGACCGGCCATTCATCTGGAGCCTGACGGGCGGAGAACAACGTTTCGCCAGCGGCCTGGTGGACGCCTATGTCGCCGACGACACCGCTGCGATTTCGCAGCAGATCAAGGACCTGTTGCGCCAAGGCAGGCCCGAGCACGAGCGCAGCAGCCGGTACGCGCTGTTTCTGGAGCGTCTTGGCGGGGTGGACACCACGGCGCAAATCGAACCCGCTGCCGTTCGCAGTCTCTATCAAGGAGAGCAACCATGAGCGTATCCACCCGCGGATTGAACTGGTTCAATGCCTTGAGCGCAGGCTCCGCACAGGTCTCGGGCCTCCCGGCATCCGTGAAGGCCGCCGACGGGATGCTTGGCGGTCAGCCGGCGCGCTTTCTGTCGGTGGTCGCTGATCCTGACAACCCGTTTCCAAGGGCGCGCAACGGCGAGGTGGGGCTGCTTGAAGGCTGGGGTCTGGCGCAGGCGGTAGACAGCGCGATCGAGCTTGACCGCGATCGCGATGACAAGCGGGCGCTGGTCGCAATCATCGATGTCCCGAGTCAGGCTTACGGTCGTCGCGAGGAGGCGCTGGGCATCCATCAAGCCCTGGCCGGCGCAGTGGACGCTTACGCTCGGGCGCGGTTGGCGGGGCATCCGGTGATCGGGTTGCTGGTCGGCAAGGCAATGTCCGGTGCCTTTCTTGCGCACGGGTATCAGGCTAATCGTCTGATCGCGCTTCGGGATCCGGGCGTGATGGTGCATGCCATGGGCAAGGCTTCGGCGGCGCGGGTGACGCTGCGCAGCGTCGAGGAGCTGGAAAAGCTGGCCGCCAGTGTGCCCCCGATGGCCTACGACATCGACAGCTATGCCAGCCTCGGGCTGCTCTGGGAAACGCTTTCGGTCGAGCACATCGAACAGCCATCGGCGGCGGATCTGTCGGCGGTTCAGGACTGCCTGATTGCTGCGATCAAGGATGCTCAGAATGGCAGCAATGATCTGAGCGGGCGTCTGGGCGCGCCAAATCGCGCGGCCTCGCAAAAGGTTCGCCAACTGCTTCGGGCCCAGTGGTAATGAATGCCCAGGCGCCCGTTCGACCTCACGATCTGTTGTGGGGCTTGTCGGTGGCCGCGTTGCCAGCCGATGCGCCTGCCTGGGTGTTCGACGTCATCCGTCAGGGACATCCGGTGGTGGTCAGGCGGGCGCAAGTGGCGGCGGGGCGGATTGCGGTCGGTGTGCGCGGTCGTGTTCGCGAGCAGCGTTTCGCCACTCAGATGCTCATCGCTGACATCACCCGTCGCGTCATCCCGGAGCAGCTCGCAGACGTCTCCGCCGGGCCCGGCGACGGGCCTGCGCTGAGCGCATTGCGGCAGATTTACGGCCTGATGAATGCGCTGCAGCTCCCGTGGGGCGTGACCGGCGGTGCCGGTTTTCAACTGGCGACGGGCGTGCCGGTGCTACATCAGGACAGCGATCTGGACCTGATTCTGCGAGCGCCGGAGTTTTTCACGCGTGAGCGTGCCGCCCGGCTCAGCGATGCGCTGGTGGCTGCTGCCTGCCGGATCGACCTGCAGTTGCAAACGCCTTTTGGCGCCGTGGCCTTACGTGAGTGGGCCGGCTCGTCGCGGCAGGTCCTGCTCAAGGCTGACGATGGTGCACGGCTGGTCAGCAACCCTTGGTTGCCTGAGGAGCGAGCAGCATGAGCACCTTTTGGGCGTTTCCCGGCCAAGGCGCGCAGCAGGCGGGCATGCTGCATGCGCTGCCGGACGACGCGCTGGTCGGCGAATGCCTGCGTGAGGCCAGCGATGCGCTGAACGAAGACGTCCTTGCGCTCGATACCGCCGACGCGTTGCGCTCGACCCGTTCCGTTCAGCTGTGCCTGTTGATTGCTGGCGTCGCCTGCGCGCGGCTGCTGATGACACGAGGCCATACGCCCGATTTTGTGGCTGGATTGTCCATCGGAGCCTATCCAGCCGCCGTAGTGGCGGGCGCGCTGACGTTTTCCGACGCTGTGCGATTGGTCGCTCTGCGCGGCGAACTCATGCAAAACGCTTATCCACAGGGCTACGGCATGACTGCATTGATCGGGCTCGAGCAGGGCGTGGTCGAGGGGTTGATTCAGCAGGTTCATGGCGCACGTTCGCCGGTGTTTCTGGCCAACATCAATGCCGATAACCAGTTCGTCATCGCGGGCAGCGATGAGGCGATGGCGCATGTCGCGGCACTGGCGAAGGCGCAAGGCGCTGCGGCGGCGAAACGGCTGGCGGTCAGCGTGCCTTCCCATTGCGAGCTGTTGACGGCGTCGGCCCACACCCTGGCTGAGGCGTTCGCACAGGTGTGTGTCCAGACGCCGACGCTCAAATACCTCAGCGGCAGCACTGCACGCCCGGTTTATACGGCTGAAAAACTGCGTGGCGACCTGGCGTTCAACATGTGCCGGGTCATCGACTGGCGCAGCACCGTGCAGACCGCCTACGAGCGCGGCGCGCGGCTGCACATCGAATTGCCGCCCGGCACCGTGCTCACGGGGCTGGCGCGCAAGGTTTTCGAACAAGGATCCGCAGTCGCCTTCCAGGGCGCCCGGCTGGATACGCTGAGCGCACTGTCGCGAGAGGAGGAAAGTCGCCACCCATAAACCGACTGCTGCTTTCGAAGGAACACAAAAACAACAACTTCGACGATGCAATTTGAGGATAACAACAATGATTATTTATGGTGTCGCGTTACTCGCTATCTGCACCCTTGCGGGGGTGATTCTCGGCGACCTGCTCGGTGTGCTGCTGGGCGTCAAATCCAACGTGGGCGGCGTCGGAATCGCGATGATCCTGCTGATCTGCGCCCGGTTGTACATGCAAAAACGTGGCGGCATGAGCGAAGGCTGCGAGATGGGCGTCGGCTTCTGGGGAGCGATGTACATCCCTGTCGTGGTCGCGATGGCCGCCCAGCAAAACGTCGTCACCGCGCTCAAGGGTGGCCCCATTGCCGTGATCGCTGCCATCGGGTCGGTGCTGGTCTGCGGTTGCACGATCGCCATCATCAGCCGGATCAACAAAGGCGAGCCGCTGCCCAAAGAAGCAGACGCGGACCATGACTCGGTGATCGCGCCGAATGCCGCTGCGACCGTTTCCCCTGCAGGAGGCCGCTGATATGTGGGAGCTCATCCAGAAAGACCTGATCAGCCAGGGCCTGGTGACTGCGTTTGCCGTGGTCGGCGTCGTGATGTGGATTTCCGTCGTGCTGTCCAGGCGTCTGACGTTCGGGCGCATCCACGGTTCGGCCATCGCCATCGTCATCGGACTGGTGCTGGCGTGGGTCGGTGGGGTGATGACCGGCGGCCAGAAAGGGCTGGCGGATCTGGCGTTGTTCTCGGGCATCGGTTTAATGGGCGGCGCCATGCTGCGTGACTTCGCCATCGTCGCCACCGCCTTCGAAGTGCAGGCGACCGAAGCGAAAAAGGCGGGTTTGATCGGCGCGTTCTCGCTGTTTCTCGGCACCGTGATGCCCTTCATCGTGGGGTCATGCGTGGCCTATGCCTTCGGTTATCGGGACGCGGTGAGCATCACCACCATCGGCGCGGGCGCCGTGACGTATATCGTCGGGCCGGTAACGGGGGCGGCGTTGGGCGCATCGTCCGATGTGATGGCGCTGTCGATTGCGACGGGCTTGATCAAAGCGATTCTGGTCATGGTCGGCACGCCGATGGCCGCTCGCTGGATGGGCCTGGACAACCCTCGCTCGGCGATGGTCTTCGGGGGGCTGGCCGGCACCGTCAGTGGCGTGACCGCAGGGCTGGCGGCAACGGATCGACGTCTGGTGCCGTACGGCGCGCTGACTGCAACGTTCCATACGGGCCTGGGTTGTCTGCTCGGGCCGTCGCTGCTGTATTTCATCGTGCGGGGAATACTTGGCTGAAGGCGGGGATGCTTTTTGCGGGACTGAGCTTGCCGGCGAAAAGGCCTGCGCATTCGCCAGCCGGCTCGTTTCCACAGATCGGAAGGTCGAGCAGTAGAGGGCTTACCCCTCGATCAACCGATTCGAATACATTCGGCATTCCGCCAGCAGGGCCAGCAAATTCGGATCGCGTTCGCGAGCCTTGAGAAACACCAGACCGATGTGCTGCTGCATACGGTAGCGCGATTGCAGCGGAATCAGCCGCACGCGGTTCTCATAAACCGCCGCGATCCTGCCGGGCAGCAGTGCATAACCCACCCCTGAACTGACCATGCTCAGCAGCGTGAAGATGTCATTGACCTGCATTGCCACTTTTGGCTCGAACCCGGCCTGCTGAAACACCATCGCCCCGTCGCGATGGGTTGCGAAGCCTTGCGTCAGCGTGATGAACGTCGCCTCGCGTAGATCGCTCAGATCGACTTCGCTCTGATGGGCAAACGGCGAGTCAGCGGGCGTGGCGAGGAAAATGTCATCGGAAAACAGCGGCAGCTGCTCGCAGTCCGGATCGTGCACGCTCTCGTTGAGCGACACCAGAATCGCGTCGACTTCCATGTTCTTGAGCTTGTAGAACAGGTCGATGTTGGAGCCCAGGATCAGGTCGATATTCAGCTCGCTGCGGCGGATCTTCAGCCCCATGATCAGTTGCGGAACGGTTTTGACGGTCAGCGAATACAGCGCCCCCAGCTTGAATCGCGCGGCTGAGAAACCTGCTGCCTCGCGGGTCTGCTCCACAGTGCTCAGCACATCCTGCACGAGTTTCTGCGCCCGCTCTTCGAGCACATACGCGCTCTCCATCGGCGTCAGGTTGCGTCCCTCATGTTTGAACAGCGGACAACGCAACGCACTTTCCAGCGAGTGAATCGCCCGGTGCACGCTGACCGTGCTGGTCTGCAGCTCGGCCGCAGCGCGAGCCAGGTTACCGGTGCGCATGAACGCCAGGAAGATTTCCAGCTTCTTGAGGGTCAGTTCTTCGTCGATCTGCATGCCGTTTTCCTGGGACTGATCTTGTTGTTCAGCGTCCGATTGTGCCGAAGTCGTGCGCCACTGGCTGCATGAAATTCTCATTCACACCGACACATGCATTGCGCTTTGGCGTCATAAGCTGGAGCCTTGTCGGGTGTTGTGCATTGAGAGAGGTGGTTTGCGGATGTACTACGGAGAAAAATTCAACGCCTGGACCCACCTGGTGGGTGCAGTCCTGGCGTCCATCGGCGCAGTGTGGTTGCTGGTGATCGCAAGCCTGGCCGGTGATGTGTGGAAGATCGTCAGCGTTGCGGTTTACGGCGTGGCGCTGGTGCTGTTGTACAGCGCTTCGACGGTTTATCACAGCGTCCGCGGGAGGGCGAAAGCGATTATGCAGAAGGTCGATCATTTTTCGATCTATCTACTGATTGCAGGCAGCTACACCCCGTTCTGTCTGGTCACCCTGCGCGGGCCGTGGGGATGGACACTGTTCGGCATCGTCTGGGGGCTGGCGGTGATCGGTGTGCTTCAGGAGATCAAGCCGCGATCTGAGGCGCGGGTGATGTCCATCGTCATTTACGCCGTGATGGGCTGGATCGTGCTTGTGGCGGTCAAGCCGTTGATGGCCGCGCTGGGAACGGCCGGTTTTACCTGGCTGGCGCTGGGCGGCGTGTTCTACACCGTCGGCATCATTTTCTTCGCACTGGATCATCGGCTGCGCCATGCCCACGGCATCTGGCACCTGTTCGTGATCGCCGGAAGCCTTCTGCATTTCGTGGCGATCACCGCGTATGTACTCTGACAAACGCTTGCCCGAACCGGCCATGCATATGTAGACCCGCGCTTGCCCGCGACTGCGGCAGGTCAGTTGACATCGAAGCCTCTGAACTGACCCCGTGGCGGGCAAACGCGCTCCTGTACCTCACTTGAACAGCTGTCAGGCGCAGTCAGAACCCGGTGAATGAATGCTCTGCTTCAGTGCACCTGACTTCGCCGTCCGCTGTTCATTTTCTGTCCAATCCCCGGCCCGCATGCGCTCCCGACCGCGCACCAAATCAGAAAGATTTCGCACCTGATTGAAGCATTTAATTCATTAATTTTATTTCTTGAATTATTTGATTCGTCATCCTAGTCTGATCCTCGAATCGCCCGCTCAGGTGGTATGGCGGCCTTCTTGGACTGACTGATTAATCGGGGAGCAAGACATGAATGTGAAAGTACTCTTGAGCATGGCCGTGGCAACCGCATTTTCTGCCTCCACGTGGGCGGCCGACTGGACCGTGGGCGCCAACGTCGGCAACGTGCCCTGGGAATTTCAGGACGGCAAAGGCGAGATCGTTGGCTTCGAAGTCGATGTCGTGAAGGAAGTCGCCAAGCGCGCTGGCAAGACCGTGGAATTCGTCAACATTCCATTCAACGGCCTGTTCAGTGCCGTTCAGTCCAAACGTGCAGACATCGCCATCTCCTCGATCACCATCACGCCTAAACGCCTCGAATCCGTCGGTTTCGCTCAGCCGTACTACGACAGTGACCAGTCCCTGTCCGTGCTGGCCAAGTCGGGCATCACCGGGCTCAAGGACATGGATGGCAAGGTGGTCGGCGTCGACACCGGTTCCACTGGCGACATGTGGGTGAACGCCCATCAGGCCGAGTACAAGTTCAAGGAAGTCTCACGCTACGAAGGGTTGTCTCCGGCGATGCTCGACCTCGCTTCGGGACGCATGGACGGCTACGTCAGCGACATCCCGGCGGTGCTGTACTACATCAAGGACAAGCCGCAGTACAAAGTGGTTGCGCGTATTCCTACCGGCGAAAAGTACTCGTTGATGCACGCCAAGGGCTGGGCATCCGCCACACAGGTCAACGACATCATTACTGCCATGAAGAAAGAGGGTGTGATCGCCGGCCTGCACAAGAAATGGTTCGGCGCTGACGCAGATCCCGAGTCGAGCACCGTCAAAGTGGTCGACGTCCTCAAGTAACGCTTGATCGAACCTGCCTGTCCCGGCCGCTGCCCGCCATCAAGGAATCGCAATGGAGTTGTTACAGACTTTCTTCAACTGGAGCGTGTTCGTCGACGCGCTGCCACTGATGCTGCGCGGCCTGGGCGTGACAGTGATGCTGGGCGTGGTCAGCATTTTGCTCGGCCTCGTGGGCGGCCTGATGCTGGCGATGCTGCGGCTTTATTCATACGCGCCGATCCGTTTTCTGGCGCGTGTCTACATTGACGTGTTGCGCTCCATTCCGCTGCTGGTTTTGCTGGTGCTGATCTATTACGCGCTGCCCTTCGTGGGCATTCGCCTCTCGTCGTTCGCCGCAGCGACCGCCGCTCTGTCATTGGTCTCCTGCGCGTACTCGGCCGAGATTTTCCGTTCCGGCATCGAGGCCATTCCCAAGGGCCAGTTCGAAGCGTCTGCGTCGCAAGGCATGAGCTTCTTCAACACCATGCGCGACATCATCCTGCCTCAGGCGATGCGCATCGTCATGCCGCCAATGACCAGCAATTGCATCAACGTGATGAAAGACACCGCGCTGGCCTCGGTGGTGGCGATGCCCGATCTGCTCAAGCAAGCCACGCAGGCTCAGGCGCTGGCGGCCAATCCGACTCCGCTGGTGGGCGCTGCGGTCATGTACCTGCTGTTGCTGTTGCCGCTGGTGCAACTGGTGAGCTGGAACGAGCGCCGAAATGGCGCTGGGAGGAAAAACCCATGAGTACCGTGATTGAAATCGAGCGCGTGGATAAGTTTTACGGGCCGTTTCAGGCGCTCAGCGACATCAACCTGACCGTGGATCAGGGCGAAGTGGTGGTGATTCTCGGACCATCGGGGTCAGGCAAGTCGACGCTGATCCGCTGCATCAACCTGCTGGAGGAATATCAGCAGGGTGACATTCGCGTGGCCAGCCAGCGGGTTGAAAACGGCCCGAAGCTGGCAAGCATCCGCTGTGAAGTCGGCATGGTCTTTCAGAATTTCAACCTGTATCCGCACCTCACCGTGTTGGCCAACGTCGCGCTGGCGCCTGTGCGCGTACGGGGCATGTCGCGGCGTGACGCCAACGAGCGCGCTCGCTTGCTGCTGGAGAAAGTCGGCATGGGTGCTCACGCCGAGAAATACCCTGGGCAGTTGTCCGGTGGGCAGCAGCAGCGCGTGGCCATTGCTCGCACCATGGCGATGGAGCCGCGCGTGATTCTGTTCGACGAACCCACATCGGCGCTCGATCCGGAAATGGTCGGCGAAGTGCTGGACGTGATGCAGAACCTGGCCCGCTCTGGCGTGACGATGGTGGTGGTCACCCATGAAATGGGTTTTGCGCGCAAGGTCGCCGACCGGGTGATCTTCATGGAGAACGGGCGAATCATCGAACAGAACAACCCGCACGACTTCTTCACGGCCCCGCAAGAGCCCAGAACCCGTGCATTTTTGCAGGCCATCCTGCATCACTGAACTGACTTTGGAGAGCACTGCCTTGAATGCCTTGGACATCGATTACGTCCGCAGCCAATTTCCCGCACTGAGCAGCGGTTACGCGTATCTGGACAACGCGGGCGGGTCGGCCGTGCTCAAGCCGGTGGCCGATCGCATCAGCGACTACCTGCTTAACAGCGCCGTGCAACTGGGCGCCTCCTACAGCGAGTCGGTGGACGCCGGGGCGCGGGTGATGGCGGCGCGTGAGTCGGTGGCGCAACTGATCAATGCGCGTTATCCGGAAGAGTGCGTGATGGGCGGCTCGACTACGCACCTGCTGCAGATCCTCTGCCGCGCCGTTGCGCCTTCCATCCAGCCAGGCGATGAGATCGTCGTCACCAACTGCGACCACGAAGCGAACATCGGCCCTTGGGTACGCCTTTGCGAAGAGCGCGGCGCCACCCTGCGAGTGTGGGAAGTCGACCCGCACAGCATGGAGCTGGAGCTGAACGACCTGGACAGCCTCCTCAATGACAGCACCCGCTACGTCGCCATGACCCACGCGTCGAACATTCTTGGCAGCGTCAATCCGGTCGCCGAAGTCGCGCGTCGGGTGCATGGGGTGGGCGGCAAATTGTGTGTCGATGCGGTGGCCTATGCCCCTCACCGACTGGTCGATGTTCAAGCCAGCGGCGCGGATTACTACGTCTTCAGTTTCTACAAGACCTTCGGCCCGCATTTCGCGGTCCTGTGGGGCAAGCGCGAAGCGTTGCTGGAATTGCCAAGCCTGAACCACTTCTTCATTGGTCAGGACGTCATCCCTTACAAACTGCAGCCGGGCAACCTGAACTACGAGTTGTCTTACGGCTGCATCGGCATCAGCGACTACCTGATCGACATTGGCCAGCGGCTCGGCGCCGCCGGTACACCGCGTCAACTGATGCAAGCAGCGTTCGACGCTTTCGAAGCACAGGAAGACCTGCTCGCCGAGACCTTGCTGGCGTTTCTTCGGGAGACACCGGGCGTACGAATCATCGGAAAATCCCGCGTGAACCACGGCGATCGGGTGCCGACGATCAGCTTTGTGGTGGAGGGCGTTCAGTCCGAAGCCATCGTGCGTCGTGTCGATGGCCATCGCATGGGCATCCGCTTTGGTGACTTCTACGCTCGACGCCTGCTCGAACAGTTGGGCTTGACCCCCTACGGCGGCGTGGTTCGCGTATCGATTGCCCATTACAACAGCGTCGATGAGTTGAATCGTCTGGTGGCGCATCTGGCCCAGGCGATTTCGGAACTGCGTCCATCCTGAATTTATCGAGCGATTTTATGCCTCTACCTCAAACCCTGGCCGAGCTGCGTTCTGCCATCGTCGAACATCAGGAACGTCTGACCGCGCGGCAGCGTGATGCCGCTCATTACCTGAACGAACACCCTCACGACGTTGCGTTGAACACCGTGGCTGCGCTGGCAAAAATCTCCGGCATTCCTTCATCGGCCTTCATCCGGCTGGCGCAGGCGCTGGGGTTTGGTGGTTTCAGTGACCTGCAGCGGTTGTTCAAGCAGCCGTTGCAGCAGGCCGGGCAAGGCAGTTTCAAAGAGCGAATCCGCCACTACCGGGGCGAGCAACTGCTGGATGACCCCACCGATGTCGGGGCGATGCTTGGCGCGTTCAGCCGCGCCAACATCGTTTCGCTTGAGCATCTGGCCGAGGGCGAACAGGTCCAGGCCATCGAGAAAGCCATCGGTCTGTTGCAAGAGGCGCGCACCACCTTTGTGGTCGGCATGCGTCGCTCGTTTCCCATGGCGGCCTATCTCAGCTACGCCCTCAGCCGTGTAGGACGCCGCGCCGTACACATCAGCGGTCTGGGCGGCAGCCTGCGCGAACAGGTTGGCGCGCTGCATGGCGATGACGTGTTGGTGGCGGTGAGTTTTCCACCCTACGCGCAGGAAACCATCGATGCCTGCCAGCAGGCAGTCGCCGCGGGCACGCCGATCGTGGCGATCACTGACAGCATCCTGAGCCCTGTCGGACAGAAAGCGTCGGTAATGATTGAGGTCAACGACGCCGAGCTGCTGGGCTTCCGCTCGCTTACCGCAGCGTTTTGCATTGCGCAGACGCTGGCCATGGGGTTGGCCTTTCGCAACGGCCAGAACCTCGACGGACCTGATCACGATGCACTGAAAAATATCGATTGCTGAGCCTGGGGCTCGGCACTTTTACGGGCTGTTCGAACGTTGCAGGAGACTGGTTCTATGGCGCTACCCCTTCGCAATCTGATCGGCTATGGCCGGGAACGGCCACGTGGCACCTGGCCTAATGGTGCGCGTCTGGCCGTCAATTTCGTCATCAACTACGAAGAAGGCTCTGAACGCTCGCTCGCCATGGGCGACGCTGATCAGGAAAGCATGACCGAATGGGGCAGCTATCAGTTTCCCGAAGGCGTGCGCAATCTGGCGATGGAATCGATGTACGAATACGGCGCCCGCGTCGGTATCTGGCGCATCCTCGACATCCTGCAACAGGCCAACGTCCCGGCGACCTTTCATGCCTGCGCCGTCGCGTTCGAACAGAACCCTGACGTCGCCAGAGCAGCGGTCGAACTGGGCCACGAAATCTGCAGTCACGGTTACCGCTGGGAGGAGGTGTTCCGCCTGAGCGAGGCCGAGGAGCGCGAGCACATTCGTCTGGCGATCGAGTCCTTCGAACGGACGTGCGGCAAGCGTCCGGTGGGTTGGTACTGCCGCTACGGCGCCAGCGTTCACACACGGCGGCTGGTGGCTGAGGAGGGCGGCTTTCTGTATGACTCCGACGCCTATAACGATGATGTTCCGTATTTCGTTGAAGTCGAAGGCAAGCAGCACCTGGTGGTGCCTTACACCAGCGACGTCAACGACTTTCGCTACTGGAATTCTCCGGGATTGTCCCAGGCTTCCGATTTCCTCGAATACATGCAGGAAAGTTTCGACGTGCTGTACGAAGAGGCCGCCGACGGGCTGCGGATGATGTCCATCGGACTGCATCCGCGCATGGTCGGACGCCCGGGGCGCGTGCGCGCGATCAAGCGATTCATCGAGTACGCCCAGGCCCACGAGGGCGTCTGGTTCACCACTCGAGAAGAAATTGCCAAGGCCTGGTTGGCACGCGCCTGAGGGGGAACATGAGATGCAGGCTTTCGATCTGATCATCCGCAATGCCAACGTAGTCACCGCCGCAGACAGCTTTTTGTGCGACATCGGCGTGCGTGACGGGCGCATTGCCGCGCTGGGGCTCGCGTTGCAAGGCGCCTCGCGGGAAGTCGATGCTGGCGGTAGGACCGTGACGCCAGGCGGCGTGGACAGCCACGTCCACCTTGATCAGCCGACCGGTGATGGCTCAGTCATGGCCGATGATTTCGAAAGCGGCACCCGCTCCGCCATGTGCGGCGGGACCACAACGGTCATTCCTTTTGCCTGCCAGCAAAAAGGACAGAGCCTGCGTGCAGCGGTGGAGGACTATCACCGACGCGCCGATGGCCGGGCGCTGATCGACTACGCGTTTCACCTGATCGTCACCGATCCCACCGAAGACGTGTTGCGCCGCGAACTGCCCGAACTGATCGCCGAGGGGTACACCTCGTTCAAGATTTACATGACCTACGACGCGCTGAAGCTCAATGACCGGGAGATCCTGGAAACGCTCTCGGTAGCGCGGGCCGAAGGCGCGATGGTGATGCTCCACGCAGAAAACAGCGATTGCATTGCCTGGCTGACCGAACGATTGCTGGCCGCCGGGCATAGCGCCCCTCGCTATCACGCCACGTCACGGCCGATGCTGGTCGAACGCGAAGCCACTCATCGTGCCATTGCACTGGCCGAGCTAGTCGATGTGCCGATCCTGATCGTTCACGTTTCCGGGCGTGAGGCGATCGAGCAGATTCGCTGGGCCCAGAGCCAAGGGCTGAAGGTTTATGGCGAGACGTGCCCGCAGTATCTGTTTCTGACAGCGGATTCGCTCGGCTGCGACGACAGCTTCGAGGGCGCGAAATGCATCTGCAGCCCGCCGCCTCGCGATTCGGCAAACCAGCAGGTGATCTGGGACGGTCTGCAGAATGGCTCGTTTGAAGTGTTCTCGTCAGATCACGCGCCATTTCGCTACGAGGGCCATGACGGCAAGCGCGCCCACGGCGATGCACCACCGTTTTCTGAGGTTGCCAACGGCATTCCGGGAATCGAAACGCGCATGGCGCTGTTATGGTCGGAAGGGGTCCGCAAGGGCCGGATCAGCCCGCAGGAGTTTGTTGCCCTCACGGCCACCAATGCCGCGCGCCTTTATGGGTTGTATCCGCGCAAAGGCAGCATCGCCATTGGCGCTGATGCGGACCTGGTGATCTGGGATGAGGATCTGGACGTCGAGCTGACCAACGAGCGGCTGCACCATAACGTGGATTACACCCCGTATGAGGGTATGCGTTTGAGTGCCTGGCCTGCGATGACCTTCGCCCGAGGGGAATGCGTGTGGGACGGCAGTGCGTCAGGTGAACCTGGGCGCGGCGAGTTTCTGCCCTGCTCCCGCCCGGAACCTGCAAAAGCGCGGCGGCGGATATCGGAACTGCCGGATTGATGACAACGCGACCCTGTCGGTGTGGGTTTGACCGGCTTCAGCCGGGAAGAGGCCGGTGTGCGCAC
>NZ_FNYJ01000007.1:168534-371871 GCF_900108875.1 Pseudomonas sp. NFR16
GGTAGGCGGGTAATACGTAGGACCGGCTTCAGCCGGGAAGAGGCCGGTGTGCGCACCATCAATCTCTCGATGGGATTTGTGACAGGTTCCCGGCTATAGCCGGTCCTACGTGGTGCACGGTAGGTGGGTCCTACAGGAGTGCGGCGGCGCCATCCCTAAACTAGAAATCTCCCCACAGCTGTTGCGCGATGCTCAACGCCACCACCGGCGCGGTTTCGGTGCGCAGCACACGCGGGCCCAGGCGGGCGGCGTGGAAGCCGGCATCTTGCGCTTGATCCACCTCGGCGTCGTTCAAGCCACCTTCTGGCCCGATCAGAAACGCCAGGCTGGCCGGTTTTTCATGACTGGTCAGTGGCTCCGCAACCGGGTGCAGTACCAGCTTCAGGTCCGCTTCGGTGTGTTTGAGCCAGCCCGCCAGTGTCACCGGCGCGTTCACCAATGGCACCACCGACCGGCCGCACTGCTCGCAGGCGCTGATCGCAATCTGCTGCCAGTGGGCCTGACGTTTTTCGGCACGTTCGTCCTTCAAGCGCACTTCGCAGCGCTCGCTGATGATCGGGGTGATTTGCGTCACGCCCAGCTCAGTGGCTTTCTGAATCGCCCAGTCCATGCGCTCGCCCCGCGACAAGCCCTGGCCCAGATGCACCTGCAAGGGCGACTCGGCCTGGCCGGCGAAACTTTCGGTGACCTGCACGCGCACGCGCTTTTTACCGACTTCGGCAAGCGTTGCGCGAAACTCCTGGCCCGAGCCGTCGAACAGTTGCACCGCATCGCCTTCGGACATCCGCAAAACCCGACTGATGTAATGCGCCTGGGCCTCGGGCAGTTCGTGCTCGCCGGTGCTCAGCGGGGCATCGATGAAAAAGCGGGACAGTCTCATGGTTGTTTCTCAGTGAATTGTATTGATGCTGCGATCCATTGTAGGAGTGAGCGTGCTCGCGATGCTGATCGTTCCCACGCTCCGCGTGGCAATGCATCCCGTGGCGCTCAGCGCTACACAGGCGGACGCGGAGTGTCCAGATCGTCGTTCCCACGCGGACCGTGGGAATCATCGGCCCAGTGAGTCGCGTATTTCAATCAGCCCGGATCACGAAAGTCCGGGTGGAAATTTTCTCTCACGGCCACGTTCACGCTGCTTCGTGTGGCGATGTCGATGCCTTCGCTGGCGACCTCGGCGAGGAAATCGATCTGCTCCGGCGTGATCACGTACGGCGGCAGGAAATACACCACGCTGCCCAGTGGACGCAGCAGCGCACCTCGGGTCAGGGCGTGCTCGAAAACTTTGAGGCCGCGACGTTCCTGCCACGGATACGCCGTTTTGGTCGCCTTGTCCTGCACCATTTCGATGGCGATGGCCATTCCGGTCTGGCGCACCTCGGCCACATGAGGGTGATCGGCCAGGTGGGCCGTCGCGGTCTTCATGCGCTGTGCGAGCGCCTTGTTGTTCTCGATGACGTTGTCCTGCTCGAAGATATCCAGCGTTGCCAGTGCGGCCGCACACGCCAATGGATTGCCGGTGTAGCTGTGAGAGTGCAAGAACGCGCGCAAGGTCGGGTAGTCATCGTAAAACGCGTCGTAAACGTCATCGGTGGTGATGCACGCCGCCAGCGGCAGATAACCGCCGGTGAGCGCCTTGGACAAGCACAGGAAGTCCGGGCGGATACCGGCTTGCTCGCAGGCGAACATCGTTCCGGTACGGCCGAAGCCTACGGCGATCTCATCGTGGATGAGGTGCACGCCGTATCGGTCACAGGCCTCGCGCAGCAGCTTGAGGTAGATCGGGTCGTACATCCGCATGCCGCCTGCGCCCTGAATCAGCGGCTCGATGATCACTGCCGCGACCGTCTCGTGGTTTTCGGCGAGCGTCTGCTCCATCACCGCAAACATCGTGCGCGTGTGTTCTTCCCAGCTCACGCCTTCGGGACGGTGATAGCAGTCGGGGCTGGGCACCTTGATGGTGTCCATCAGTAATGCTTTATAGGTTTCAGTGAACAGCGGCACGTCGCCCACCGACATCGCTGCTACGGTCTCGCCGTGATAACTGTTAGTCAGGGTGACGTAGCGTTTTTTGTTCGGTTTGCCGCGGTTGAGCCAGTAGTGAAAGCTCATTTTCAGCGCGACTTCGATGCAGGACGACCCGTTATCGGCGTAAAAGCAGCGCGTCAGTCCTTCCGGCGTCATGGCGACGAGGCGCTCGGACAGTTCGATCACCGGCTGATGGCTGAAGCCCGCCAGGATCACGTGCTCCAATTGGTCGACCTGATCCTTGATGCGCTGATTGATGCGCGGATTGGCATGGCCGAACACGTTGACCCACCAGGAGCTGACGGCGTCCAGATAACGCTTGCCTTCGAAGTCCTCCAGCCAAACCCCGTCACCGCGCTTGATCGGTATCAGCGGCAGGTTTTCGTGGTCTTTCATCTGGGTGCAGGGATGCCACAGGACCTTGAGGTCACGTTGCATCCACTGATCGTTGAGGCCCATCGGTATTCTCCTGGTGACGACTCGCATGGCGCGAGGGCAAACAATCGCGCAAGCCTATGCAATGGACGGCAGCGGGACAACCTTTAGCGCATTCTTTCGCTGCCTGCTGGCGCCGCAAACAAGCCCGACGGACATTGCTGGCGGGCGTTTCGCGGCTGGCGTATCCTTCGCGCTCTTCGAAGAATCGGACACAAAATCCGACAATTCCCCCCGTTTTATTCCGGAGTTCGCTGAATGCTTTCTGGTTGGCTGCGCGCCTGTGCGCTGGTGATGGTTGGGCTGGTCAGCGCTTCGGCGCTTGCCGTTGATAAACCGCATACGGCGATTGTCGTCGGGGGTGGCCTGGCGGGCCTGACGGCCGCCTATGAGCTGCAGAGCAAGGGCTGGCAGGTCACGCTGCTCGAGGCCAAGCCAGCGGTGGGCGGCCGCTCGGGTCTGGCCGGCAGTGAGTGGATCGGCAACGCCAAGGCCCAGCCGGTCCTCAACCAGTATCTGGATCGCTTCAAGATTAAACCTGTGCCTGCGCCTGAGTTCGTGCGCACACCGGGCTATCTGATCGACGGCGAATATTTCTCGGCTGCTGATCTTGCCACCAAACAGCCTGCAACCGCGGAAGCCATCAAACGCTACGAAGCGGCGCTGGACGATATGGCCCGCTCGATCACCGATCCCGAAAACCCTGCGGCCAACAGCACGCTTTTCGCGCTGGACCAGATCAACGTGGCCAACTGGCTGGACCGTCTGAGTCTGCCAGCGACGGCGCGCCAGCTCATCAATCAGCAGATTCGTACGCGCTATGACGAACCATCGCGCCTGTCGTTGCTGTATTTCGCACAGCAGTCGCGGGTCAATCGCAACGTCGACGACCGCGACCGTCGTGCGGCACGCCTGCCCGGTGGCAGCGCAGTGCTGGCCGAGGAGTTCGTCAAACAGCTGAAAGTGATCAAGACCAACTCGCCGGTTTCGGCCATCAACCAGGACAAGGACGGCGTCACCGTCAAGGTGGGTTCGGTGGGCTACGAGGCCGAGTACGTCGTGCTCGCCGTGCCGTTGCGCGCGTTGAGCAAGATTCAGCTGACCCCGGCGCTGGATGCTCAGCACCAGGGTGCTATCAAGAGCACGAACTACGGCTGGCATGACCAGATCATGCTCAAGTTCAAGAATCCGGTGTGGGACAGCAAGGCGCGCATGTCCGGCGAAATCTACAGCAACACGGGCCTGGGCATGCTGTGGATTGAGCCTGCACTGAAAGGCGGCGCCAACGCGGTCATCAATCTGTCGGGCGATAACGCACGCATCATGCAGGCGTTCGGCGACAAACAACTGGTGGATCAGGTGCTGATTCGTCTGCACGCTTTCTATCCACAGGCTCGTGGCGCTTTCACCGGTTATGAAATCCGACGCTCCAGCGTCGACCCTTCAACCGGCGGCGCGTACCTGGCCTTTGGTCCGGGCCAGATCAGCAAATACTGGCGTCTGTGGGAAAAACCCTTGCAGCGCGTAGCCTTTGCCGGCGAACACACCGACAGCCTGTACCCGGGCACCCTGGAAGGTGCACTGCGCACCGGTCAACGGGCTGCCGGCCAAGTGCAGGATCTGGCCGCCGGCAAGTCGTTCGAGCCTGTGAAAGTCGCGCCGCCGAAAGCACCTGAAGCAGCGCCTAAAGAGAGCGGCGGCATCGGCGGCTTCTTCTCGAACATGTTTGGCGGGTCGAAACCCGAGCCGAAACCGGCTGAAAAAGCGCCAGAGCCTGCACCGGCTCCCGCTCCTTCGCCTGCACCTGCTCCGGTAGTCGCGCCGCCTGCTCCTGCCGTGGAGCCAGCCAAGCCGGCGGTCGAGCCTGCGAAGAAGGCCGCGACCAAAAAAGAGCCAGCCAAGAAAGAGCCCGCCAAAAAGGCTCCGGCAAAACCGGCTGCCACCCATAAGGCCCCGGCCAAGACCGACGCGGCCAAAAAAGCTCCGGCCAAGGCGACAACCCCGGCCGCTCCGGCCACTGACAGCAAGAATTGATGAGCGCTTGCTGACACGAGAAAGGCGCGGTTTCTACCGCGCCTTTTTTTCGTCTGCTAAAAAGTACTGTGCCTGAAAGGCGAGTCGATAAGTCCACGCGCAGGAACTGCCACGCACTTCGGGAATAACGTTGCGTTAATGCAGCGCGAAAGAAAATATGACAGGAGATTTCCATCGGATTTCCTGATATTTCAAAGCAATATTTTGCGCTTTCTTTCGATAGGTAAAACGCTAGTCTTTCACTCGGCTCTTACAGGATATTCGGCATGCAGTTACGCAACTCTTCTTCTCGATATGGCTGGGTCAGCATCGTTCTACACTGGGGCGTTGCGCTGACCGTTTTCGGAATGTTTGCGCTGGGGTTGTGGATGGTTGGCCTGGGTTATTACGACGCTTGGCGTAAAGCGGGTCCTGACCTGCATAAAAGCATTGGGATCACGTTGTTCCTGTTCATGTTGATTCGGGTGGTCTGGCGCTTCATCAGCCCACCGCCAGCTGCACCGGCCAATCACAGCCGCTTCGTACGGGTCGCCGCCAAACTCGGTCATGCGTTCCTGTATCTGGATCTGTTTCTGGTCATGTTCGCCGGATACCTCATTTCCACCGCCGAAGGTGTGGGGATTCCGGTATTCGGTCTGTTTGAAGTGCCCGCGCTGATCAGTGGACTGCCCGACCAGGCAGACGTTGCCGGTGAAGTGCATTTGTACCTCGCCTGGACCCTGGTGATTTTTGCCGTACTCCATGGGCTGGCTGCTTTGAAGCATCACTTCATTGATCGTGATGCGACCCTTGTTCGTATGCTTGGCCGCAAGGCCTGATGCTCACTCACAACTCAGAAGGAACACGACACATGTTGAAAAAGACGTTTGCTGCATTGGCCCTCGGTACTGCTCTGCTGTCGGCTGGTCAGGCGATGGCTGCCGACTACACCATTGACAAGGAAGGTCAGCACGCCTTCATCAACTTCAAAATCAGCCACCTGGGCTACAGCTTCATCTACGGTACGTTCAAGGACTGGAGCGGCACATTCAGCTTCGACGCTGCCAAGCCTGAGGACAGCAAAATCAGCATCGACGTGAAAACCGCCAGCGTTGACACCAACCATGCTGAACGTAACAAGCACATCAGCAGCAAGGACTTCCTGGACGTCGCGACCTATCCGGACGCCAAGTTCGTGTCGACCAAAATCACCAACGTCGGCAAGAACGCCGATGGCAAGACCACGGCTGACGTGGTGGGTGATCTGACGCTGCACGGCGTGACCAAACCTGTCACCGTCAAGACGACTTTCCTGGGCGAAGGCAAGGATCCGTGGGGCGGCTACCGTGCAGGCTTTGAAGGTACTACCACCATCAAACGTTCTGATTTCGGCAAGATGATGGACCTGGGTCCACAGTCCGACACCATGACCCTGGACATCACGTTCGAAGGCGTCAAGGCCAAGTAATTCGGGCTGCTGCAATAAAAAACGCCGACCTTTGGGTCGGCGTTTTTGTGAGTGCTCCTCACGTTTCGGAAGGCTTAACGGCCATCTGAACCCAAGCCTGAGCGTGCCCGGGCTGTGGCGGCAGCGCATACAGACAAACAAAAACGCCCCGAACCAGTCGGGGCGTTTTCGTTTCAGCCAGGCTTAACCTTCGCGATTGCGGGTCAGCAGGGCAGGTTTTTCACCGCGTGGGCGGCTTGGCAACTGATCAAGCAGCTCGGCCGACGGGAAGCGGTCGACCTTGGATTCCTTGTGCATGATCTTCGGCTGGTTCTGGTTTTCACGAGGACCTTTCACCGCAGGCTCCTGACGGGCAGCCTGATCTTCACGCGCAGGGCGACGGTTGCGTGGCTGATCGTCGCGACGCGGCTGACCATCACGGCCCGAACCGTTGCGAGGACCGTTACGCTTGGCTGGCGCGCCTGTACCCGCGGCGGCACCGGCGCCGCCATTGCGCGGACCGCTGCGCCCCGGAGCCTGACCGCGTGGCGCAGGTGCTGCGCCAGTGGCCGGAGCGCCCGGACGACGGTTGCGGCCTTGCTGGTTCTTGCCCTGATAAGGACTCACGTAGTCAGCGCGATTACCGAAGTTGTCGACTTCGTCATCCAGGAACTCGTCAGGCGCACGGTCAGCACGCGGTGCGGGTGGCTGGGACGGGCGTGCTTCGTTAGACGGCGTGCCCTGGCGGGGCTTCTGCTGACGAGCGGGACGTGCCGGACGCTCGCCCGACGCTGCCGGCTTGTCCTTGCCCTTGTCTTTACCCTTGTCCTTGCGACCGCCGCCACCGCCGCCGCCATTCGGACCGTCGCCCCGAGGGCCGCGAGCATTGCGCGGGTTGCGTACGTCCGGACGCTCACGCACTTCAGGCTTTTCAGCCTCTACGGCGGTGATGTCAAAGCCCATCAGATCGCCGTCCGCGATCTTCTGTTTGGTCATGCGCTCAATGCTTTTAAGCAGTTTTTCTTCATCTGGCGCGACCAGCGAAATCGCCTCGCCGGTGCGTCCGGCTCGACCGGTACGGCCGATACGGTGCACGTAATCTTCATCGACGTTCGGCAGTTCGAAGTTGACCACGTGGGGCAGCTGATCGATGTCCAGGCCGCGAGCGGCGATGTCGGTGGCGACCATGATGCGAACGGTGCCCGCCTTGAAGTCGGCCAGCGCCTTGGTGCGCGCGTTCTGGCTTTTGTTGCCATGGATGGCCACAGCGCTCAGGCCGTGTTTATCCAGGTATTCGGCCAGACGGTTGGCGCCGTGCTTGGTGCGAGTGAACACCAGCACCTGTTCCCATGCGCCCTGAGTGATCAGGTGGGCGAGCAGCGAGCGCTTGTGGTTGGCTGGCAGGCGGAAAACGCGCTGTTCGATACGCTCGACCGTGGTGTTCGGCGGCGTGACTTCAATGCGTTCCGGGTTGTGCAGCAGCTTGCCGGCGAGGGCCGTGATGTCTGCCGAGAACGTTGCAGAGAACAGCAGGTTCTGGCGTTTGGCAGGCAGGCGAGCGAGGACTTTCTTCACGTCGTGAACGAAGCCCATGTCGAGCATGCGGTCGGCTTCGTCGAGCACGAGAATTTCAACGTGGGACAGATCGACGCTGCCTTGGCCGGCCAGGTCGAGCAGGCGACCCGGGCAGGCCACCAGCACGTCGACGCCGCGCGCCATGGCCTGAACCTGTGGGTTCATGCCGACGCCGCCGAAAATGCACGCACTGACGAACTTGAGGTTCTTGGCGTAGATCTTGAAGCTGTCGTGAACCTGGGCTGCGAGTTCACGCGTTGGGGTCAGGACCAGTACGCGAGGTTGGCGCGGGCCATGACGCTGGGATTTGTCCGGGTGACCGGCGGGGAACAGACGCTCCAGAATCGGAAGAGCGAAACCACCGGTTTTACCAGTACCTGTCTGAGCGGCGACCATCAGATCGCGGCCTTGCAACACGGCGGGGATAGCCCGCTGTTGCACCGGAGTAGGCTGGGTATAGCCAGCAGCCTCGATGGCGCTGACTAAAGCCTCGGAGAGACCGAGGGAAGCAAAGGACATGAGTAATCCTGTCTTAAGTTGGGGCCAAGGGGCCCAAATAGGGATGATCTTCCGGGCGCAGATTGGCGTGAGAAAGCGCAATCCCGTCCGGTCCTGTCGGGGTCTGTAAGTTCAACTCGTGGCATGAGCGCTGGGTGAAGAATGCGCTGCTGGCGTGATCGAGAAGTCTTCCGTGAGACCGAGCATCCGGGCGTAAGCCTGGCGGGAACGCCGGAGTATAACAGAGCAATCACAACGCGCTGCTTTCATGCTGCTCAACGGTTTTATCGATGCCGGCTGCCGGTGGCGTCGCAGAGTGCGTTGCCGGCGCCACCCGTGTCTCGCCCGTATAGCGCGCTACCAGCTGCGCGTAGGCGGGTTCACGTTTGAAGCGTTTCAACTCGGCACTGAAACGTTGTACCAGTAAATCCATGCCAGCGTTACGTCGCAATGCAAGAAATTGCTCTCGGTGGCTGACAACACCGGGGAGCTGGCTCACCTGATCGCGCAATTTCAACTGGTCGATGATTGCCTGGCCGACGAGGCGGTCAGTCACCATCAGGTCGACACGGCCGCGAATCAGTTTGCCGAAGTTCGCCTCGTGGCTGGGTGCAGGCTCGCGTGTGAACAGCGTCGAGCTGTCGAACTCCGGGCTGTACAAATAGCCTGGCGACACACCGATGGTCAGCCCGCGCAGATCGTCCAGACTGTCGAAAGCATGGGGCCGGGCATTGGCCTGATACATCACGTAATTGACGTCCGACATGGGCTCGGTCGGGTACAACAGCAAATTGTCGCGTTCGCTCGCCTGAAAAATATCCAGAATGCCGTCGGCATCACCTTGCTGGAGCATCATCAGGCAGCGTTTCCACGGCAGGAACTGCCACTGAACATCGATGCCCAGACGCTGGAAGACAATGGACGTGGTGTCGTAATCCAGGCCTGAAACATGCTGGTCGTCAACGATGATGTAAGGCGACCACGGCTCGGTGACGATACGCAGCTTTTCGCCCAGCGCATTGAGGCTCAGGCAGGCGAGCAGGGTGGCGATCAGCAGTCGGAAGGTCTGAGGCATGGGGCGAGATTACGACGCTCGACCCCGAAATAGAAGCATTGTTTCCGAGTGCCCCGGGCAGGCCCCATTGCGCTGAGAGCCTGCCGCTAGAGCGTCGCCTCGCGATCGCAAGAGTCACTGAAGCCGGTTGCGGGGTGTTCAGCGAGGAAGCTTGAGGTTGTTCCAGATCGCCAGGCTAGGTTCCGCCTGATTCAGCGTATAGAAGTGCAGGCCAGGCGCGCCGCCTTGCAGCAGTCGATCGCACATCTCGGTAATCACCTGCTCGCCGAACGCCTGGATGCTCGCCGCGTCATCGCCGTAGGCTTCCAGTTGTTTGCGAATCCAACGCGGAATTTCCGCTCCGCAGGCGTCGGAGAAGCGCGCCAGCTTGCTGTAGTTGGTGATCGGCATGATGCCCGGCACGACCGGAATGCTGACGCCCAGTTTCTCGACGCGGTCGACGAAGTAGAAGTAGCTGTCGGCATTGAAGAAGTACTGGGTGATCGCACTGTCGGCACCGGCATTGGCCTTGCGCACGAAGTTCTTGAGGTCTTCTTCGAAATTGCGCGCTTGAGGGTGCATCTCCGGGTAGGCCGCAACTTCGATATGGAAGTGGCTGCCGGTTTCTTCACGAATGAAGCTCACCAGGTCATTGGCGTAACGCAGCTCACCGCTGGCCATGCCCATGCCGGAGGGAAGGTCGCCGCGCAGGGCGACGATGCGGTTGATGCCTGCTTCCTTGTACTGCGCAAGCAAACCGCGCAGATCGGCCTTGCTGTCGCCGACGCACGACAGATGCGGGGCCGCTGGAATATTCACTTCTTTTTCCAGTTGCAGCACGGTGTTGATCGTGCGGTCGCGCGTGGACCCCCCGGCACCGTAAGTGCAGGAGAAGAAATCGGGATTGTAGCCAGCCAGCGTACGGGCCGTGGCAAGCAGTTTTTCATGACCAGCGTCGGTCTTCGTAGGGAAGAACTCGAAGCTGTAGCGACGGTCTTGGGACATGGAGCGAGTCTCCAGCTGCAAGCCACAAGCTACAAGCTGCAAGAAGGGCGGTGCGCCGGCTCATGCAGCCAGTGGCTCAGAACTTGGTGCTGCTAAATGCTTGGACGATTTAAGAGCCAGAAGCGGCAAGTAAGGGCAACGATGTCGCTTTTACTTGCCGCTTGAAGCTTGCCGCTCAAAGCTGCTTTTAGTAACGATAAGCGTGCGGTTTGAACGGGCCTTCGACGCTCACGCCGATGTAGTCGGCCTGGGTCTTGGTCAGCTTGGTCACGACGCCGCCGAAGCCGCGCACCATTTCCAGGGCCACTTCTTCGTCGAGTTTCTTCGGCAGAACTTCAACGGTCAGGCGTTCGGCTTTCTGAGCCGGGCTCAGGTCGGCGTATTTCTGGCCGAACAGGAAGATCTGAGCCAGCACCTGGTTGGCGAACGAGCCGTCCATGATGCGGCTTGGGTGACCCGTGGCGTTACCCAGGTTCACCAGACGGCCTTCGGCCAGCAGGATCAGGTAATCGTCGTTCTGTGGGTCGAACTCGCCAGCGCCGGTGCGGTGGATCTTGTGCACCTGTGGCTTCACTTCTTCCCATGCCCAGTTCTTGCGCATGAAAGCCGTGTCGATTTCGTTGTCGAAGTGACCGATGTTGCAGACCACGGCGCGTTTTTTCAGCGCTTTGAGCATGTTCGCGTCGCAGACGTTGACGTTGCCGGTGGTGGTCACGATCAGGTCGATCTTGCCCAGCAGCGCTTTGTCGATGCTGGCTTCGGTGCCGTCGTTTTCACCGTTGATGAACGGCGATACCAGCTCGAAACCGTCCATGCAGGCTTGCATGGCGCAGATTGGGTCGACTTCGGTCACTTTGACGATCATGCCTTCCTGACGCAGCGACTGGGCGGAACCCTTGCCCACGTCACCGTAGCCGATGACCAGCGCTTGCTTGCCGGACAGCAGATGGTCGGTGCCGCGCTTGATCGCGTCGTTCAGGCTGTGACGGCAGCCGTACTTGTTGTCGTTCTTGCTCTTGGTGACCGAGTCGTTGACGTTGATCGCAGGGATCTTCAGTTCGCCCTTGGCCAGCATGTCCAGCAGGCGGTGTACGCCGGTGGTGGTTTCTTCGGTGACGCCATGGATTTTTTCCAGCATCGCCGGGTATTTCTTGTGCAGGATCTCGGTCAGATCACCGCCGTCGTCGAGGATCATGTTGGCGTCCCAAGGCTGACCGTCCTTCAGGATGGTCTGCTCGATGCACCACTCGTACTCTTCTTCGGTCTCGCCCTTCCAGGCGAAAACCGGGATGCCGGCGGCGGCGATGGCGGCGGCGGCCTGATCCTGAGTCGAGAAAATGTTGCAGGAAGACCAACGTACTTCGGCACCCAGGGCAACCAGGGTTTCGATCAGCACGGCAGTCTGAATGGTCATGTGGATGCAGCCGAGGATCTTCGCGCCTTTGAGCGGTTGCTCGCCGGCGTATTTGCGACGCAGGCCCATCAGGGCAGGCATTTCGGATTCAGCGATGATGGTCTCGCGACGACCCCAGGCAGCCAGGGTAATGTCGGCAACTTTGTAATCGTTGAAGTCGGCGGGCGTCAGTACAGCGCTCATAAGAGTCTCCATTCGTAGTGTGCGAATGGGCGCCGTTGTGCGTTTAAGGCTTGCCCGGCTGCAGTGAGCTTTGAGCAAACAACGCCCCATCCGAGCCTGACAGGTCTGGCCTGCTGCAGCGCCCCTCGGACAGGTGGCGGGAAAACGGTATCAAGCGGTGATGACCGTTTTTTGAAGCGGTGCAGAGTATAACGACGTCTTTGATCCAGCCCAAGGGCCAGACACAGATAAATGACGAGCGACTAATCAAGACCATAGTCGATGCTCAATGGAGGTAAACGTTGCGGGCTGGCACTATGTTCCTCATCAAACGGCAGACGACAGGAGAGCACCATGAATTTTCACACTCGCAAATGGGTAAAGCCCGAGGACCTGAACCCCAACGGCACACTGTTCGGCGGCAGTCTGCTGCGCTGGATCGACGAAGAAGCGGCGATCTACGCCATCGTCCAGCTGGGCAATCAGCGAGTGGTGACCAAGTACATTTCCGAGATCAACTTCGTCAGCGCATCGCGTCAGGGTGACATCATCGAACTAGGCATCACCGCCACTGAGTTCGGTCGCACTTCGATCACGCTGACTTGCCAGGTGCGCAACAAGATCACCCGAAAGAGCATTCTCACGGTCGAGAAAATGGTCTTCGTGAACCTGGGTGAGGATGGCCTGCCTGCCCCTCACGGCAAGACCGAGATCACCTACGTGAAGGATCAGTTCAAGGAAGAAGTGATTAACGGCTGATGCGCGCAATGGACGCGGATTTTTGATCGATGCGGAACCTGTGGGGGCGAGCCAGCTGTCTTTGACACCCTCTTCGATCAGCGGCGTAATACCCGACGCGTTCCCGGCTGAGACCGGTCCTACGAAAAGCTTACAGCGTCAGTAGGACCGGCTTCAGCCGGGAAGAGGCCGGAACATGCTGTGGAGTTGCAGCGTCTGGAAATCAGCCATCGCGAGCAAGCTCGCTCCCACAGGGCTTGTGGTGTCTCGCCGGGTTGTGTCACCCCGCGAAATAGGTGGGAGTGAGCTTGCTCGCGATGGCGGTGTTTCAGGCGAAAAACTTTGTCTGATCTGACGCTTCGCGAGCAAGCTCGCTTCTACATTGGAGGCAGGGTGTATTACCCGGGATTGCGCGCCTTCCAGTCCCGCAGCCATTGCAACCCTTCACTGGTATCGCCACGCGGGCGGTATTCGCAGCCGACCCAGCCGGTGTAGCCCAGGCGGTCAATTTCCTCGAACAGCCACGGATAGTTCACTTCACCGATGTCCGGCTCATGCCGATCCGGCACGCCGGCGATCTGGATGTGCCCGATGCCGGCAAAATCTCGACGCAGCTTGGTGGTCACGTCGCCCTCGACGATCTGGCAGTGATAGCAGTCGAACTGCACCAGCAGGTTATCGGCGCCGACTTCCTTGAGGATGGCCTGACCCTGATCCTGACGATTGAGGAAAAAGCCTGGAATGTCGCGGGTATTGATCGGCTCGATCAAGACGGTAATGCCAGCCTTCGCTGCTTCCTGAGCCGCGTGGCTCAGGTTTTCCAGATACACCGCGTGATGCTTCTGGCGCAGCTCCTCACTGGGCAGCAGACCTGCCATGACGTGAATCCGGTCATTGCCCAGAACTGCGGCATATTCCAGCGCCTTCTGGAAACCGCTGCGGAACTCGCTCTCGCGCCCCGGCAGCGATGCAATCCCGCGCTCACCTTTACTGAAGTCCCCCGGCGGGGCGTTGAACAGCGCCTGCGTCAGGCCGAAGTCCTCAAGGCGCAGCTTGATTTCTTCAGCCTTGAAGTCGTACGGAAACAGGTATTCCACGCCTTTGAAACCGTCACTGGCCGCAGCGGAAAAGCGAGCGAGAAAATCGTGTTGCGGATACATCATGCTGAGGTTGGCAGCGAAACGAGGCATGTTTTTCTCCTGTCTTGAAAAGGGCCGGAGCCGTCAGACGAAAGGCCAGAGCAGCAAGGTCATGAGGAAGCCCAGCGTGCCCAGAACGGTGACCAGGAAGGTCCAGGTGCGCAGGCCGTCACCGACGTTCAGACCGGCCAGCTTGGTGAACATCCAGTAACCGGCGTCGTTGATGTGCGACATCGCCAGGCCGCCACCGCCCATGGCCAGGCACAGCAGAGCCATGTGGTTGGCGCTCAGGTTCAGGGTCGCGATCAGCGGACTGAGGATACCGGCGGTCGTGACCAGTGCCACTGTGGTCGAGCCTTGCACGGCGCGCAACAGCAATGTCAGCAGGAAGCCCAGCGCGAGGACCGGCAGGCCGGTGTTGCGCAACGCTTCGGACACCACCGCGCCGATACCCGTATCGACCAATACCTTGCCGAACACGCCACCGGCGCCGGCAATCAGGATCACCATGGCAACGCCCGGCAGCGCCGAACCGATCACGTCCGAAACCTGACTGCGGCTCCAGCCGCGACGCGAACCCAGGATCCACGCACACAGCAGCGTGTCGATCAGCAGCGCAACCAGAGGTGCGCCGAGAACGGTCAGCACACTGCGCAGGCCGGAGTCGGCAGGCAGCATGGTGGTCGCCAGTGTGCCCAGCAGGATCAGAATGATAGGCAGCAGAATCAGCGCGATGATGATGCCCGCGCCCGGAGCGGGTGCTTTTGGCAAACGTGCGGCCAGGCTGCTGGCGCTTTCTTCCAGGCCCAGTTGCTTGCCGGAGTGGGTCGCGTCGGCGGTCTTGGAGTAGTCGTTGTTCGCCCAGTCGACCAGATCCTGATTACGGATGTGCGGACCGTAGACTTCACTGCGGATGTCGTCGGTCATCGGGTAGGTCTTGCGCGTCATGCGTCCGGCAATCACGTAGCCGATCAAGCACAGCACGGCAACGATCGGCAGGCCGAACATCAGCACGCGCCCCAGATCCGCGCCCAATTGTCCGGCAGCGGCAACGGCGCCCGGATGCGGTGGCAGGAACGCGTGCACCGACAGCAAAGCTGCGCACATGGGCAGGGCGAAGATCAGCAGCGGTTTGCGCGCGGCACGGGCGACGCCGTAGGCCAGCGGCATCAGAATGATCACGCCGACTTCAAAGAACACCGGAATCCCGACCATGAAGCCTGCGACGGTCAGGGCCAGTGGCGTGCGCTTGTTGCCGAAGCGGTTGATCAGCGTCCTGGCCAGCGCTTCTGCGCCGCCCGAGAGCTCGATGATCCGTCCGATCATGGCGCCCAGCGCGATGATGATCGCGATGTGGCCAAGGGTTTTGCCCATGCCGCCTTCGATGGTTGCGACCAGATCGGCCGGTTTAACGCCGGCCACCAGTGCAACGATGATGCTGACCAGCATCAGCGCCACGAACGGCTGGAATTTGTACTTGAGCACCAGAAGCAGCAACAGCGCGATGCCGGCTCCGGCAATGATCATCAGTAATAAAGGAGTCATGTGGTGTCCTGTTGTTATTGTTTTCCGGCATCGCCGGGCCGTCGAAACCGTCGCGACGGCCCCGTTCAACGCTGTCGCGATTACCAGTTCACGCCGAACGTCTGGCGCAGTTCTTCCAGAGCCGCTGCGTCCAGCGGTTCGGGTTTGGGGTTGCTCATCAGCCAGAGCCGGGCGGTTTCTTCCAGCTCTTCCAGGGCGTAAGCGGCCTTGGCCACCGAGCTTTCCCAGACCACCGGCCCGAGCCGCTCGAGCATGACGCCGCGCACGCTGTTGGCCAGTTTCGCCACTTGGTCAGCGACCTTCGGCGAGCCTGGGCGCTCATAGGAAATCAACGGAATGTGGCCGACCTTCATCACCTGATACGGCGTGATCGGCGGCAGGATGTCGTCCGGCTTCCAGACGCCCGCCAGCGTCAGCGCTACAAGGTGAGTGGAGTGGGTGTGCACCACGCCGCCGACGCCGGGATTGCGGTCGTACACCTGACGATGCAACGCCAGGGTCTTGGACGGTTTGTCGCCCGAAACCCATTCGCCGGCCAGATTGACCTTGGCGATCGCGGTCGGGTCCATACGTCCCAGGCACGCGTCGGTGGGGGTGATCAGCCAGCCGTCTTCCAGGCGGGCGCTGATGTTGCCCGCGCTGCCCACGGTGTAGCCGCGACCGAACAGCAGGCGGCCGATCTCGCAGATTTCTTCACGCTGCTTGTTTTCAGTGGTCATTGAGCGCCTCCGGCCAGTTGCTTGAGCGCTTTGTCGAAGAAGTCGCGGCCACCGAAGTTGCCGGACTTCAACGCCAGTGCCAGTGGTTGCTGACCACTGCTGATCGTCGCCGGAACGCCCGGATCGATTTGCGCACCGATCTTCAACAGGCTGACGCCCAAGGCTTGAACCACCGCGCCGGAAGTCTCTCCGCCTGCGACGACAAAACGTTTCACGCCGGCATCCAGCAAGCCACGGGCGATTTTGCCCAACGCCTCTTCAACCATGGCGCCGGCACGTTCGACACCCAGCTGCTTTTGTACGGCTTTCACTTCTTCGGGGCTGCTGGTGGCGTAAATCAGAACGGTCTGGCCGGCGTCACGGGCGAATGCCAGTGCCTGCTCAACCACCGGCTTGCCATCGGCGAGCGCCAGCGGGTCAATACGCAGGGCAGGGCGGCCGGCCTCGAGCCACGCGGCAACCTGGCCGTTGGTGGCGACGGAGGCGCTGCCGGCGAGTACGACTTCGCCACCCTGGACTTGCTCGAGTCGAGCGGCGTCGATATCGCGCAGCTTGCCGGCGTTTCGGAAATTGTTCGGCAGGCCGAGCGCCAGCCCTGAACCACCGGTGAGCAGTGGCAGGTCGGCGCAGGCTTCACCGAGGGTGTACAGATCGGCGTCCGAGAGCGCGTCGGCAATCGCCATGACCACACCTTCGGCGCGCAGCTCGGCGATGCGGGCGCGCACGCCATCCACGCCCTTGGCGATGCTGTCGTAACGCAGCAGACCGACTGTCCGTTGGGTCTGCGATTGCAGGACACGCACCAGATTGGCGTCGGTCATCGGCGTCAGCGGGTGGTTCTGCATGCCGCATTCGTTGAGCAGTTGGTCCTGGACGAACAGGTGCCCACGGAAAATGGTGCGGCCGTTTTCCGGGAACGCCGGGCAAGCGAGGGTGAAATCGCTGTTCAGCGCGTTGAGCAGCGCTTCGCTGACCTGACCGATGTTGCCTTTGGCAGTGGAATCGAACGTCGAGCAGTACTTGAAGAAGATCTGCTCGCAGCCCCGATCACGCAGCCATTGCAGCGCGGCCAGCGACTCGTCGACAGCCTCGGCGGCTGGCGTGGTCCGGGATTTCAAGGCGATCACGATCGCATCGGCGTCCAGCTCGGCCAGGCTGTCTGCACTCGGAATGCCGATGCTCTGCACGGTGCGCATGCCGCCGCGAACCAGCATGTTGGCAAGGTCGGTGGCGCCGGTGAAGTCGTCGGCGATGCAGCCCAGCAGAGGGCGCGGAATCATGTTGCTCATCTGCGGCCTCTCAGTTGCTGTCTGGTTTGGCGGTCGGCAATTCGATGCCCGGGAAAATCTTGATCACCGCGGAATCGTCTTCGCGACCGAAGCCTGCGGTGGAAGCCTGCATGAACATCTGGTGCGCGGTGGACGACAGCGGCAGCGGGAATTTGCTGGCGCGCGCGGTATCCAGCACCAGGCCCAGATCCTTGACGAAGATGTCCACTGCCGACAGCGGCGTGTAGTCCGCCTTCAGGATGTGCGGCACGCGGTTCTCGAACATCCACGAGTTGCCCGCGCTGTTGGTGATCACTTCATACAACGCATCGGCGTCGACGCCTTCACGCAGACCGAGCGCCATGGCCTCGGCGCTGGCAGCGATGTGCACGCCCGCCAGCAGCTGATTGATGATTTTGACTTTCGAGCCCAGGCCATGAACGTCGCCCAGGCGATACACCTTGCCGGCCATGCCATTGAGGATGGCGTCTGCTTTGGCGTAGGAGTCTGCCGGGCCGGACGTCATCATGGTCATCTGACCGGCAGCGGCTTTGGCTGCGCCGCCGGAGATAGGGGCGTCGAGGTAGAGAAGGCCTTTCTCGGTCAGGCGCTGGCCCAACTCGATGGCGAACGTCGGTGCGACAGTGGCGCAGCCGATAATCAGACTGCCTGGCTTGAGCGCAGCGACCGCGCCGTTTTCACCGAACAGCACGGTTTCAGTCTGCTCGGCATTGACCACGACAGTAATGATTACATCGCAGGCGGCGGCCATGGCGGCCGGAGAGTCACACGCAACGCCGCCTTCGCTGGCGAATTGCTCAGTGACGGCTGCGCGTACGTCGCAGGCATGAACGTTGAAGCCGCTGCGCAGCAGGGAGCGGGCGATGCCCAGGCCCATGGCACCCAAACCAATCACGCCGACGTTCTTGTTATTCATGAGTCTCTCCTCGGGTTGAGCGCCGAAGTTCATCAGCACTCGAACGGTGTTTGTTCTGATCTGTTAAAGATAGTGAACCTGTGAACGAATAATGTGAAGTAATTTTTTCAGTTAACAAAAGTTAACACTGATCATTTTTTGACCGCAAACAAAAAGCCTCGGCAAGGCCGAGGCTTCATGATGGGTGGTAGCTAAGCTGGCCTGCGATCGCAGTGAGTCAGCAGCGAGTGGTTTGACGGCACTCGTACTCCCGAGCAAGCCCAGGCTTGCACAGGCGTGCAGGCAAATTCAGCGCGGCTTGTCGACGGATGCCAGCATCAACTCGACGCCATGGGCGCGGATGCTTTCGGCGGGGCCGTGAGCCAGCCCGTCGTCGCTGATGATCGCGTCGAACTGCTCCAGCCCGGCGATCTTGTACATGCCGAACGTGCCATATTTTGAACTGGTGGTAATCAGCACACAGCGTGATGCCGCTTGCATCGCGGCCTGTTTGACCTCGACTTTCAAGGCCGAAGGCGTTGTCGTGCCGCGCTGCAGATCCCAGGAACTGGTGGACATGAACGCCACGTCAGTCGCCAGCTGTCGCAAGGTCGCCGCCGCCAGGCCGCCTACGCACGAACGGTTCGGGTGGTCGAGCATCCCGCCTGTGTGAATCACATCGACATGCGTCGCGTCGGCCAGCGCATTGACCACGCCAAAATCGTTGGTGACCACGGTCATCCCGGACAAGGCGACGATGTACGGCACGATTTCCAGCGTGCTGGTGCCGGCGTCCAGATAGACCGTCATTTCCGGATGCAGCAGGCCTGCCGCCAGCTTGGCCATCGCTTGTTTCTGCGGCAGCTCGACAACCGCCTTGGACTGATGACTGGGTTCGCTGTGCACCTGACTCGCGATGCGCACGCCGCCCGTGACCGAGTAGGCGCGGCCGCTCTGTTCGAGCAGGGCGATGTCGCGGCGGATGGTCATGTGCGAACAATCGAACATCTCCATCAGCTGATGCACGCTGAGCACTTGATGTTTGCGCAACTGGCGAAGCATCAACTCCCGGCGTTGGTCGGGAATCATGGGTGCTGCGCCGCTGACGGTGGCGTCGTCTTCGCTGGACATTCAGGCTCCTGGCATCGAAGTGCAGCCGCTGTCGGCTGTCGTGGCAGGCATCTTAGCCAAACCCGTGGCTTGTGACAGCAGGCAGCGAGCGCGACATGAGCGATACGCGTGACGTGTCGCGATCGGGCCAATCCATTATCCTCGGTCGCGCCAGCGCGGCGAGAGGTCGCGATGTTCCGGCCAGCGCGACCCAACGCGCGCTCGTAGAACCACGCTAACAGGGAGACGTCATTGCTCGCCACGACATTGGTGCTGATCGCAGCACTGCTGCATGCCACTTGGAACACACTCATCAAATTCAGCGGCGAGCGCCTGCTGGTCATCGCCAGCATGGACGCCGTGGCGTTTTTTCTGGCTGTTCTAGCCATCGGGTTCGTTGCCCCACCGCCCTTGCACATCTGGCCGTGGCTGGTCGCCTCGGCGCTTTTTGAAGTGCTCTATCGCGCGTTGCTGATCAGGGCTTATCGCGTCGGCGACCTTGGGCTGGTCTATCCGCTGATGCGCGGGCTGTCGCCGCTGGTGGTGCTGGTGCTTACGCTGATTTTTGCGGGCGAGCAGCTGACGGCGCAGGAGATAGTCGGTATTTTGCTGATCCCTTGCGGCATGATCTGCCTGCTGTGGCAGGGCGGCGGCGGTGATCGATTGCCTTGGTCGATGCTGCCGGTGGTGGGGCTGATCGGGTTGTGCATCGGCAGCTACACCTGGATTGACGGGCAGGCACTCAAGCGTGGCGTGGCCCCGCTGGATTACCTGGTCTGGCTGACGTTCATCAGCGCGTGGCCCTTTCCGCTGCTTGCAGTGGTCAACAAGCGCCCAGCGTTCATGTCGTTCTGGCGTGAGCAATGGAAACTGGGGCTGAGCGTGGGTTTCTGCGTGCTGTTCAGCTATGCCCTGGTGCTCTGGGCGATGCAGTTGGGATCGGTCGCGCAGGCCGCTGCATTACGTGAGGTCAGCGTCGTGCTCGTGGTGCTGTTCGGTATGCGTTATCTGAAAGAACCTTTCGGCGGCCCGCGGCTCTTAGCTTGTGGATTGGTGCTGGCCGGGATGCTTCTGATGAAGCTCACATTCTAAAAAAGGATATTGGTATGACGGTTGCGTTTTGGTGCGTCTTGATTGTGATTCTGTTGCCGCTGGTCTGCACCTCGATTGCGAAGTTCAGCAGTGGCCGATTCGGCGCCCGGCAGAACCACAATCCGCGGGACTTCCTTGACCAGCTCGAAGGTCTCCCTCGCCGCGCTCACGCCGCGCAGCAAAACAGCTTCGAGGCGATTCCGGGATTCGCGGCCGGCGTGATCATCGCCCACGTCGCAGGCGTCGCGCAGTTGGTGACCATCGATGTGCTGGCCGTTCTGTTCGTGACGACACGTCTGCTCTACATCATCTTCTATCTGGCGGACCTTGCTGCGTTGCGCTCGCTGGTGTGGTTCATCGGTCTGGCGCTGGTGGTTGCCCTGTTCGGCGTTTCTGTCTGATCCGGGTTTGAATCGTATTGATTTTCACGGCTGTGCCGGTTCAGTCAGTAGTCGTCATGAAGTCAGAATCCAGTGAGTTCATAAGGTCGTATTCAAGGGCTTTGTCACGGTCAGCGGCAAGTCTGATCGTGGCAGCTGCGCTGCTGTTGAGTGGCTGCAATGGGCCTGACGCGGATTCTCCGCTGGCACAGCGCAAGGCGGTCTTCAAACAGATGCTGAAAACCAGCGAAGACATCGGCGGAATGTTGAGAGGGCGTCTGCCTTTCGACGGTCCGGCGTTCGCAGCCGGTGCGGTCAAGCTCGACGCCCTTTCCCACGAGCCCTGGAAGCATTTTCCTGCCGTCAAAGAGTCCGAGCACACCAGCGCCAAAGACGCTGTCTGGCAAAAACAGGCGCGATTTCAAACGCTGGCAAGAGCGCTGGAGACCCGCACCGGCGAGTTGGTGCTCGCCACCGAGCAACTGCAGCTGACGCCTGCGAACATGATCCCACCCATGAACAACGTCGAAGACGCCTGCGACGCGTGCCATAAAGAGTTTCGCGACCACTGATCCCGCGCGGCTCCAACCGATGGCCGTGCTGGAGAATGCGCAGCGGCCGCGCTACTCAGATCCGCCTATTCGTCGTCTTCGTCAGGCTGAACCTTCTCCAGTTCTTCCTGTGCGTCCTGCAATTCTTTGCGGGACTCGGCCAGCTTGTCTTTGCGCTTGTTGATCTTCTCCGGATCGCCTTTGTCCATCGCCTTGTTCAAATCAGCCTGACGACGGCTGACCTCGCGCTTGGCATCCAGCACTTTCTGCTCCTGCTGTTTGAGCAGCCCTGCATCGGTGCAGTTGGCAGTGGCTTCGCTCAGGGCTTTCTCCAGCCCGGCCTGTTGGCTGGCATTGCCGGCGGCTTTGGCCTGTTCGATCTGATTGCTGATGTCCTGACGCTTGGCTGCGCAGCCGCTCAACTCCGGCGCCTGCTCGGCGGCCAAAGCTGGAACAGCCAGCAGGCCGCATGCGGTGAACATGATCAGCGGTGACAAGAATTTCATGGACGCTCCTTGAATACACACATCCGGACGCTGCACACAATCGTCCGGCCATAAATGACTAAAAACCCTGAATACCCTGTTCCCGCAGTTGCTCACTCAACGCCTGCACGTGCGGGTCTTGAAAAAAAGCGTGCAACTGCTTCGCACGACCCGGGCCAACACCGCTTTGCGCTTGCCACTGATCAACGCTGCGAGCGGCGAGCGCCGACCAGGAATCCCCAAGAGGGGCACCTGCGGCCGGCGGTAAACCGATCGCTTTGAGCCAGATCACAAAGGATTGTTCGCGAGCGCCCTGGAAAGTCTCCAGCAGTTTAGCGCTGCTGCGCGGGCCGAGACCGGGAATGTTAGCAAGTTGTGCACCATCAAGGGTCATCCAGTCGAGCAAGCCATTGATATGTCCGGCATTTATCAGCTTGTCCCACGTGCCCGGTCCGACGCCGCTGAGTGCCAGTCCTTTCTTGCCGCTGAGCCATTTGAGGCGTTCCCGGAATTGGCCTTCACAGCCTTCGACCGGTTGCCAGCAACTCAGCGAATGGTAGTCGGCAGTCACCGGAATCTTCAGGACCTCACGCTCAGCACTGCGCGAGACCACGCCGTCCAGTCGCGGGATCGTCAGCCCGGCAAGACTGATCGCCACCTGATCGCCCGCGCGAATGTCGAGCTCCTCCCAGCGTCGCAGCGAGCCGACGCTGATACGGCTGATCTTGCGGTCGTCCAGCTGAACAGGAACCAGGTCCAATACCGGAGTGATCTTGCCGCTGCGGCCGACGTTGAAGTTGACCTTGCGCACTTCGGCCAGTGCCTGGGCGAAAGGGTATTTCCAGGCAGCGATCCAGTAAGGCGCCTTCGCCTGCCAGCGCTGCGAGGTGGGCCGCTCGCCCTGGCGGATCACGACACCATCGGTCGCGAACGGCAGCGGACTGCGATACCAGTGGTCGCGCCAGCGCTGCGCCTGATTGAATCCCACGATCGGCTCACTGAACCGCAGACTGTCTTCGAACCCCAGCGCCCTGAGCCCCGCCAGTCGCTCGCGCATCGCGGTCGGGCCGTCTGGCCAGTCCCAAACGAACAGACCGATATTGGCGCCTTCGGCTTCGCTGATGAATTTGCGTGCCATCAAGCCCGCTACCTTGCTTCGGGCATTGAGACTGCCGGCATCGGCCTGCACATGATCGTCGAGCTTCCAGTACAACTCGCCCTGCAACACCAAAGTCTTTTCCCACGCAAGATGATGAGGAATCGACGCAATCTGGTGCGCATGGCCGACCCAATCCTGACCGGTAACCCCGTTGCCGCGGCTGATCATCTGCACCAGCTTTCCGCTTTCGTACACCAGCGTCACGGCCACGCCGTCGACTTTCGGTTGAATCCACAGATCGGTACGCCCCTTGAGCCAAGCCTGCACGGCCATCTCGTCGCGCAGCTTGTTCAGACCTGTGTGAGGAACCGGATGAGCGATCGTGCCCCCAGACGTTTTCAGCGGGTCATCCTCGGTCGCGGGCGACTGGGCGAAGCAGCTGCGCAGATAGGCCAGGCGCTCGCGCGACTGGTCGTAAAGCTCATCAGCCACCAGCGATACGCCCTGACGATGGTAGCTGTCATCCCATTTTTCGATCTGCGCCTGCTGCAGCGCGATCTCGCTGCGGGCTTTGAAGGGCGACCAGTCGGGGCAGGATTGTGCATTGACCTGGTTAGCCAGAAGAGGCAGTGCGCAGAGGGCCAGTGTGCGAAGTGAGAGCAGCATCGAAGCGTCCTTGCTTGGGAGGAGCGAGGAAGGCTACGCCGCCTGAAAATCTTCTGCGATTGAGGGTTGGTTACCGGGTGTTAACGGTCTCGAGAGAAAAAAGCCCGAGGTTGCGGCTGATCCGCCGCCTCGGGCTCCACGTTGGAACATGCCTACTTTTCAGCCTTCATAAGCGTCTTCACCGTATTAGTGAAGTCCTTGCCTCCGTCCCGCGCGGTATAGACCAGTTGTATCTGGATGTTTTTGAGCAGGCTTGTCTTCCCGTCGTCGCTCGTCAGCTTTTTCAAAAAGTCGGCATCTGTAAAGCTCAACTGCCAGCGTGAAATGGCGCCTGTACCCTCGAAGGGAAGGTATCGGCCATCGTGGAACATCAATTCATATACCCAGTCAGCCTTGTCGAAACCCAATCCGTCATCGGCTTGCGTGGACGACAGCGCGATTTGTTGTTGAGCCCTGAGGTTTTGTTTGATGCTATCGGGTGCTTTGGTGCCGGGCTTATACAAATAATCGGCGCCTGCATCGGTCGGTTCGGTCAAGATCGTGCTGTCTGTTTGCGTGAGAATGGCGCTGACGTTCTCCAAAGTGGTGCCAGCCTCTGATGCCATCACGAATGACACTGAAACATGCCTGATCTGACGCAGGTAATGCCCCGGATAGTTGTTGTCGAAATCCAGCGAGGTGAATCCGAAAACAAGGGGATTATTGGACAGCGTTTTGAGTTGCTCAAGCCACTGGTCGTCCGATTGTCCTCGCCTCACATCGATCGTTTTCTTGATGCACAAACGCCTCTCATTGCACTGGATGTGCGCGTTTTCCATTTCTTGCAGGTTCACCAGCAGTGACTCGCCAGCCAGCATGCCTTTGTAAGAATCCACCCAGGCGCCGGTTTTGATAAAGGCAGGCCGTTTGTAGTCGCCAATTTCATAGCGCCAGGCCGCTTCGGTGGTCAGGCACAGAGAAAGTACGGCGTCGTAAGCGGGGCCATACAGCAATTCCTGCCTTGCGACCAGCCAGTTGTAAGTCGGGATGATCGTGAAACCGGTGGTCATTGCCACGTGGGCTTGCTCCAGGTTCTGGCGTTCAGCTCGAGCCGTGTCGAGCGTGATGGTCGCTGCGTTAAGCTCGATGTTGGTTTCTTTGATTTGCAGGTCTATGGACTGGATGTCCAGTTCGGCTTGTTTCAACTCGAACTTCCATCCATTGGCGCGGCGTTCATAGCCTGACTCCATGAGTAATTGTTCGGAGAACAATTTGCTGCTCGCACTGGCGAGCTGCAGTGCCACGGCAGTTTTTGCCATCGGTGACTCAGGCTTATTGTTACCGAATGCGAGACCGATAATGGTGGGCGTCAAACCTTTGACAATGCTTGCAGCGGTCTCGAAAGGGATCGACAACAGTTTCGTGGTGGCTGCGGACCAGATGAGTCCAGTGGCGGCTTCCTCCATCGGTGAGCGGCCAACGTCAATCAGATTCGTGTAGTAATCTCGTCTGAATACTGCTGCCTGCCTGCCCAGCAACAGGGTATTTTTTTTGGCTTTGACGGAGTTGATCGACTCCTGCTGAAGCCTCATGGTGAAATCGGAAATCCTGATTTCCTGCTGTTTGAGCAGGACTGACAGTGTGGTATTAAATTCGTCCTCCATCAGCTTCATGTAGTGGCGGCCCATGTCCTGAAGTTGCTGCACCGCCGCACGGGCCATCGGGATGAGCTGGCGGAAGCGATACCCTGGTATTTGAGCCCGATCGCTGTTGTAGGTACTGATGAGCTGGCCGATACCACGTTGCCCGAACCCGAATAGGTCTGCGCCCTCCGTGCGCCAGTCCATCACTGGCAGAATCTTGCCGTCGAGCGTCAGCCCGTGCCTGAGGTTGAAAAGACGATGCTCCAACGTTTTTCGGGCAGTGGTGACGCGGGCGTTGATTGGCGCACGAAAGAGCGAATGGTTCACGCTCTTCAATGGCATCGGCACCCAGCGAGACACCGACGCGCGCTCAGGCAGCGGCCCAATCAACTTCAGTGCCTTCTGATAGCAGAGCCAGGCATGGTTAAGCGTGCTAGGCGTAAGCTGCCGATAAAAATGGTCGCCTTGGCGCTGCCAGTTTTCCACCATCGACAGGAATACTGCCTGCCGGTTATACCGCGACAGGACAAATGCCCGGGTAGTCGGGTCGACTGTCTTCCGCAATTCGGAGGTGCCGGTGCCGACTTCAGCCAGCGGTCGAGTGTTCCAGAAGGGGGGGCGTTCTTGTTCGTCTTCCTGTGTTCTATAGGGATCGAACAAATACTGGGTGTACCAGCGTTCGGCCTCATCGAACTGTTGTTGTTCGCTCAGGCGAGTGGCGACCAGATTCGGCAAATGTAAAAACAACTCTCGGAAATAACCGCCATTGGCACCATGGAAGTCGACTTTTGGTGTCGGGATGTTTTCATCAATGGTCGGTTCCTTGATGCATTGCGCCTCCCATTCAAGCGCACGCTCAACACTGCGCGTGGCGCGCGCCACCAGCTGTTTGCCAAACAGTGTATTCAGCCGAATGACATTCGAGGGAACGGTCGGGCTCTGCTCAGCGACCGAGCTCAAGTCCAGGTATTGAGCCTGTTGATCATTCCTCTTTATCGCGATATTCCACGCATCCAACCCTCGGTAGTCGAAAGTGGCGAAGACGTTATGCATTGGGTCGCCTGCTTCACACAGGGCAAACATATACTCGCCCGACACTGTGCAGGTGAACTCCTGACTAACGACTGCCTGACCGTCAGCCAGTACGCTTTGCTCGGTCAGTCGGCGGAACGATGTCTCGTTAGGTCTCTTGGCATACAGTCGCAGGTCAGTTTTCTTGCAGGCTGCCGGGTTGAGAACTATTGGTATCGGCACAGATTCTTTATCAGGAGCATAAGAAAGCTTGATCCGGAAACTGTCTTCAAACAGGTAATCAGGGTTCTCCAAGAAGACGCTGTAGGTTTGGCTTTTGAGAGTGGCGAACGTGAGTTGAGGTATCCAATTTTTTACGATATCGCCTTTATCGGTTGTCAACGAATAAGTCGCCCCGGTAATTGTATTATCGCTGGTTGTGAGGTAGGTAGAAAAGGGGAGAGAGCTTTTAGGGGTGGGAGCTCCGTGATCTACCTTAATAAAAATTTCGTGTTGATTATAAGTTGGCGAGAGATCGCTGTTTTTGGTATTGAACGTAAATAGTGGACTGATAGATCTGTCTATTATCTGTTGGGGGTAGTGAGCAGTAATCCTTATAACGTTGTCACGTAAGTAAATGGCCGATAAGGTGGCGGACCATTTTTTTTTAGGGAAGTACAGAGTATTCTCCGGGACTTTCGGATTATTAAATATGCCTGGGGCGTTTGGGTTATTAAATCTGCCTGGGGCTACAAGTTCAGGGCTTTTGTAGGATGAAGAAGGTTTATTGAAGTCGTTGTTGGTTAATTTTTTGCCGTCGCTGGACCACAACACAGTCTCGTTGACGATGGTATCAAAAACCCAAAAGGGTAGTTGAGACGTCAGTGGGTACTTTTCAACGAAGCTGGCAAATCCATGTCTCGAGACTTCATTCAATGAAATGGTTTTCAGGTGCTGTTCTAATTCGGCTCTTAGCGTTGTGTCGAAGTTTGGACTTGAGATCGAGTCATGCTTGTAACTTTCCAGTTCATACCTCATGACGCCAAGTTCCGTATCTCTGGGTTTGAATAGTCTATTATTTACCGAGTCCGGGTGTTGGATGTTTCTAATGTCACTGAAGGCGTTGTAAACTTTTTCGCTAAAGACTTTCGCAATATCTTCAGTCATTTCTTTTTTGTCGATCAGCAGCAAGTCCCTTGACTCAATAAAATAATCCTTATTGAAGACTCCAGATTTCGGAGGCTCTGCCGTTCCTGCTTTATTAGTGCAGTCGCAGTTATAGAGCATCACTCGTAACCAAGGGTCCTCGGCGCGTTCTCCCTCCGCGTCGACCAGTGCGATCAGACCAGGCACATAAGTGTCGTCTTTCAGGTAGGGATTACCGGCATCCGGAAGACGTTGGCCATCTTTTGTGCCGTCCAGGCAGAGAAGTTCGTTTGGCGGAGACCAGAAACCATCGCTTTGCTTATAAATGTATTGGACGCTGATTTTCTTGAACTTAGTGGGGGTCTGATTTTTATCGTCCGCAGAGGGCAGGCCAACAGTCCCCCGTTCAACCCAGAACACATAGGATCGACCTTCGATCATCACCGGGCGAATGGCGTCACAGCGATGTGTGGTGTCTGAATCTTTAAAGGTGCTCTGCACGATTTGACCGGTTGGAGTCACGCTGATCTTCTCCCACTCGCTCCATGCAAGCGGGCTCAGGCGTGCTTTATCATCACGTAAAGCCATTTCTACCGAACGCCAGTAATACTCGGGCGGAGATGCATTGGTTTTGCCAATGAAATGGTAAGTGTCGTTCTTTGGATCGATGCCATCCAGATAGCCGCTGATAATTTGCAAGTTACTGGTCTGTTCGAACTTGGTCAGGTAGCCGGTGATGGCGGTCTGGAGTAATTCGGGGTCAAGCTTGCCTTGATTGAGCTCTACCTCCAGCGACTGAAAGGCACTGCTCTTATGAGGGCGGTTGGCATAATAAATCAGGTTCTCAGGATGGTTGAGTTGCGTGCGCCACACCTTCCAGGTTCCATATTCACTCAGGTACTGCCGCCAGAAGTCCGCTGTGTCTTGATCGATAATGTTAGTCAGATAGGCAGGGTCAAGGCGTGCAAACAGCCTGTGCAGGTAGTGCTGAAGGCTGGCGGTTGCTTGCATTACAACGTTTGTGTTGACAGCTGAACTCACCCAAACGTCCGTCAGGAAGTAACTGGAAAGGTCATCTTCGTTCGATATGAAACGCTTGAGGGACGGACTCGATACTGCCCAATAGCCCAGCAGGTAGGCCGCAAGCGCATCTCGCCAATGTTCTCGAAGCGCAGGTTGAATCGCCGCCAGCTCTTCATCACTGCAGGCGCCGATCAGTATCTGAGCGCTGCTTTTCATATCGTTGAATGAGGACTCGCTGTCGAGCAGAGACAGATCGCTCAGCGAGCGGCATGACAGCCCGGTTTTCTCGCACAGCGACTGCTGCTGAAGTATAAAGTCGATGTCGCCGATGGTGCCGGGGACACAGCGGACATAAGTGGATTCCGTTTCTGCAATCGACTCATCTGGAGCATATATTTCAAGCGTTACCTGAGATCTCGACTGGACAGGCTTGATGGCTGCGATGCGTGCCCACGCAGTGGGTCGGGTTGTCGGCAGGTATTGATCTTTACGCACTTTCAACGTGCCAGGGTTCTCTTTCAGGAACTGCACGAATTTGTCGTAAATTTGCTCCACTTTTGGATCTTTGGCGTTAGCTCTCAGGCCTTTCAAGTACCGTTCGAGCAGTGCTCCCAACCCCTTCAGGGTATATTTTTCTTCGCAATACCTATACCAGTACATTTCCGAAGAAGTCAGCTGGCCGAGAAAGTCATCGAACGTTTTCGTCGAACCGGCACCCTTCATTTCAACGTAGGGCAGTGCCATTGCAACTTCGCTCTCGGGCCAGCCGATGAGTTTGCCGAGTCGCCTGGCGGCTTGCAGAGGCGCATCCGCCTGATCGCTGGAGGGGAGTTTGGCGAAATAATCCAGCGCATCGTCTTCCGCGAATCCAGCGTTTTGACATTTATTTATCCACTCCCGATAGCAGCCGACCTGGTAGCAAAGTTCAAGGGTGAGTGCAGGCGGGTGCGAAGGGGATTGACCCTGACTGTCGGTGTCGCCGGCCAGTTCGAACCAGTCTGGGTGATCGAGCAGCGCGGTCAGTCCGGCAGGGCTTAACTGAAAATATTTGATTACCTGCGCATGTCGAGCAAGCTTGTCCCACAACTCAAGATTCAGCCCTTCGAGCGTTGCTGCGGTTGAAGAGGCATTGTTCTGGGCCGTCAATACGTCAGCCAGGAGTGTGTAACGGCTTTCTTCAACCCAGCGCAACAGTGCCAGCGCATGCTCCGGTGTGAGTGCACGTCCGTCTTCATCCTTGCCCAACGCCTGACTGAGGATGTGCTTGACGACGTCTTCCTGCGCGACGGTTGCATTGGTAATCAGCCGCTCCAGTGCTTCGCTTACCGGGTTGATGTCCACCGTTGCTCTGAGCAGCGCATTGGCACTTTTGAGCTTGCCCTTGAGTGCGTCTGCCAACAGGTCGGCCAGTTTCTTGTCGGCGGCCAGGGCGGTTGGCTTCATCAGGCCCCGAGCATCCAAAAATGCCGACAACGTGTCGAGCCATGAACCCGATGCGGGCGACACCGCAGAACCGACTTCTTGCGCAATCTGCGTTTCGGTCAACAGGGACGCGCCGATGCGTGGAAGCGCGTCGACGAGGGTTTGCTGGATGCGCGCATCCAGTCGGTGCAAGGGGCGTTGCCCGGCACTGAGGTCATCGGGCAGCAGGGGTAGCCAACTCAGTAGCGCCTGTGCAGAAATACCTTGTTGCCGTAGCCATCTGTTCAGATTCAGCAAGCTGGCCAATACGTCGAGGATGTCGCATTCCCCTGCTTCGGTGACTTCATCGCTCTCTGTGAAATAGACCTCGTCGCGAGTGATCTCTGGCTTACCTGCAAGTTGTACCCACGCTCTCGGATTTGATTGAGCCAGTAACGCTATTAGGCTGGTGCCCTCGTCCATGCTCAGCCGTAACAAACGAGGCAGTCTGGTCAGACGATAAAGTGAAGAAAATACGGGCAAAGACAAACTCGGTTTTTTGAGCCCCAACGCCCGGATTATCCGTGTGAGGTGAACATTCGCTACGCGCTCTTCCAAAGCGAAAGCGCGGCAGATGATCCCGATGGGGGATTTGGTAAGGCTGTCGGTGGTTTGGGCGTCGGCGCTGATGTCAAACTCGAGACCATCCAGGGTCAGCCAACTTGCGGCGTCGGCCAGTTGTCCTGCGCCAGGGCCATCGAGCACCCGGTCCAGAAACGGTGTTTCTTCGCCCACAGCGTAGGGCGTCAACCCATTGATGAGCGCAGCGAACTGTTCGGGACTGACGTTGTACTCATCGCGCATGTAACAGAAGACGCCCAGTGCTCTGAGCGTGTTTTGGGTGAAGCGGAAATCCTGGTTCTGACCTTCCGCGCGCAAGGCTGCCATTACCAGAAGATCAACCTGCGCGAACGGTATTTGCAGCGCTTGTTGCAGGTGAATCATTTTATGAATACGGCGCAAGCGTTCCGCACTAGCACCTTTGATTCTGAGATTAATGCCTGGGCCCTCGAAAACATCTTCCAGAGACAACGCTGGCGCAGTTCCATTGTTGATGAACACTGCACCGTAAATATGGCCAGCGAGCGGCGCAGTCTCCTGTGCTGAGGCGAACGCAGTGGATCGTTTCACGGTGGTGATGGCTTCGCTGCCGTCATCAGGAACGCCGGACGTGGCCAGCAGCTCCAGAATACCTTCCGGTCGCAAGCCGGTTTGTCTGCACAGGACGTCGACATTGATCAGTTGATCGAGGATTTTGCTTGTGTCGCCGGTCACGCCGTAGAGTGTCTGCAGATAGTCGCTGCTGGTAGTGGCTCTGTCATCGAGTAATAAGGATTGCAATGCTGGATTGAAGCCAGCTGCTTTCAGCATCACTTCCCTGAGTCCATCAGTGCGCAGATCGTCAGCAGTGAAGTTTGGATAGCTGTATTTGCTGCGTTGGAGCAGGTCGAACAGTGACGTCTTCTTCTGCTTCAACACTGACTTGATCTGTTCCAGAGGCAGATGGTACGGAAGCTGTGCGGGGTAATGCGCCTTCGCGATCTCCTCTGCCAGATCTTTGTCTTTACCTGCATGCGAGGCGGCTGTCCGCTCCATTGCATCGATCACAAGGGTGAGAGCTGGAAGTTGATCTTCAAGGCTGCTTTGATTCAGAACCTGCTCTTCGATATCTGGACGTCGCGCGGCGAGCTTGATCTGCAGAGCGTCATCACCGATGGCCTCCAGGCTCAGCGCTTGCCGATAGAGCGCGTGAAGATAGGCCAAAGGCCCGACGTTGGATTCCAGGGCGTCAGGTGCGCATTTGTCGGCGACTTGTTCGGGAAAGAGCCTGGCATAGGTGGCAGAGGTGAGGGTGTCGTCCATGATTGAGCAGTTCCTTTTTACGCTGGATGAAGTTACGGGATACGCATTCAATAATCAGTGTAGGAACAAGTGCGAGGTCTGATCGAAAGTGTCAATAAAGTGTTTAGGGATGAAATAACAGATATATCAATGGCTTGAAGTTCGTTATTGCCAGTCGCGATAACATTGATCGCCAATCGGTTTAAACGACTGCCCGTTCATTCGCTTCCCGTTATTCCGTTCGAATCTGTATAGCCTCGGCAAATAACAAAAAGCCCCTGACGACTCACATCGTCAGGGGCTTTTGTGTTGCCGGGTGCCGCTAAGCGCAATGCACCCGATGGGTATTACAGACCGGCTGCAGCGCGCAGGGCGTCGGCGCGGTCGGTTTTTTCCCAGGTGAACGTGGTGAAGGTGTCGTCGCCCACGGTCTTGGTTTGCGGTGTGCGGCCGAAGTGGCCGTAGGCTGCGGTTTCCTGGTACATCGGGTGCAGCAGGTCGAGCATGGTGGTGATCGCGTATGGACGCAGGTCGAAGTGCTCGCGGACCAGTTTGATGATCTTGTCATCGCTGATCTTGCCGGTGCCGAAGGTGTTCAGCGAGATCGAAGTCGGTTGAGCGACGCCGATGGCGTAGGACACCTGGATCTCGCAACGCTCGGCCAGGCCCGCGGCGACGATGTTCTTGGCGACATAACGACCGGCGTAGGCGGCCGAACGGTCAACCTTCGATGGGTCTTTACCGGAGAATGCGCCACCGCCGTGACGGGCCATGCCGCCGTAGCTGTCGACGATGATCTTGCGACCGGTCAGGCCGCAGTCGCCGACCGGGCCGCCGATGATGAACTGGCCAGTCGGGTTGATGTGGAACTGAGTGTCTTTGTGCAGCAGTTCAGCGGGCAGCACGTGCTTGACGATCAGCTCCATCACGCCTTCACGCAGGTCGGTGTAGGACACTTCAGGATTGTGCTGGGTCGACAGCACCACCGCGTCGATGCCGACGACGATGCCGTTCTCGTAACGGCAGGTCACCTGGGATTTTGCGTCTGGACGCAGCCAAGGCAGCAGGCCCGATTTGCGGGCTTCGGCCTGACGGTGTACCAGTTGGTGCGAGAACGCGATAGGCGCTGGCATCAGGGCAGCGGTTTCGTTGCTGGCGTAGCCGAACATCAGGCCTTGGTCGCCGGCGCCCTGATCTTCAGGCTTGGCACGGTCGACGCCCTGGTTGATGTCAGGAGACTGCTTGCCGATGATGTTCATCACGCCGCAAGTGGCGCCGTCGAAACCGACGTCGGAGCTGGTGTAGCCGATGTCGCTGATCACGTCACGAACGATCTGCTCCAGGTCGACCCACGCGCTGGTGGTCACTTCGCCAGCAACGATGGCAACACCGGTTTTGACCAGGGTCTCAACGGCAACGCGAGCGTGCTTGTCCTGAGCAATGATGGCGTCCAGCACCGCATCGGAGATCTGGTCGGCGATTTTGTCCGGATGCCCTTCGGACACGGACTCGGAGGTGAAAAGGGAGTATTCGCTCATCTCGACGGTTTTCCTGAGTATTACCGATGGTGAGTGTCGCCAGCCGGTCGCTGAAAATGGCGAACCTGGATCTGGAAACCATTACGTAAGCCTACATAGAGGCTTTCCCCGGGGACCAGCCCCGCAGCGATGGCCCAACGGGCCAGATCTTCCTGTTCGAAACCCAACCAGAGATCGCCACAGGCCTCCTTGGCCCAGCTCTGGTCATGGCTGCACAACTCTGTCACGAGCAGACTACCGCCCGGTTGCAACAGGTTGGCCAGTTGTTTGAGCGCTTCAGCCGGTGCGGCAAAGTGGTGAAGCACCATATTCAAGACGACACAGTCGCCCTGAACGTTAGCGTCGGCCAATGCATCGGCCAGTTTCAGCTCGACATTGCCGAGCGCCTTTTGCTCACAGATCCCGCGGGCCAGTTCGAGCATGGCCGGGCTGTTGTCGAGGCCGGTGACATGGTCGAAGCGCTGCGCCAGATCAGGCAGAAAGCCGCCATCACCAGGACCCACTTCCACGGCTGTGGCACCGGCAGGAAAGCTGAGTTTGTCCAGCAGCGACAGCAGGCTGTCGCGGTACTGCGGCAGTCCTGCGATCAGGTCCTGCTGTGCGCGAAATTTCTCTGCGGTGCGTGCGAAAAAGTCCTGACTGGCATTGGCGCGTTGACGATGCACGAGGCCGATCCGGCCCTGTACGTCGTCAGGCAGCGTCAGGCCGTCGACTTCCTCCAGCAGCGCTGCGTGCAGCTTGCCGCCGGTCTGGGCCGTATGAGGCAGGGCGCGTCGGTAGAAGATCGCGTTGCCTTCGCGCCGCGTGGCCACCAGATCCGCCTGAGCAAGGACTTTAAGGTGATGGCTCATGCCCGACTGACCGATCGCGAATATCTGCGCAAGCTCCAGCACGCCGAACGAGTCGTTGGACAGCGCGCGCAGCACATTCAGACGCAGCGGATCGCCGCCGGCCTTGCACAGGGCAGCCAGCTCGTCGCTTTGGTCATGGCTAATGGCGGGCACGCGTAAATTCATAAGGCAGGCAGTCTAGTTATCGGTCGGGCTGGCTGCAATACCAATATCAAAAAGTTTTGATATTGGTCGATGGGTGGCGGCAGTGCGCCACCTTGCCGGTGTTTGCGCAGGAAACAGGGCAGTCATGGGACACGAAAACGGCCACAACGCAGGAAAATCGCGCATCAGACTGCATCTGTCATTGCCCCCGGACAGTGCCTGAGGGAAAATGGCCGCCTTTTTCAGATCCCACTTCTTTCTGCCCCAGGAGATCAGCGATGCCTAGCCGTCGTGAGCGTGCCAATGCCATTCGTGCCCTCAGCATGGATGCCGTGCAAAAGGCCAACAGCGGCCACCCAGGAGCCCCGATGGGCATGGCGGATATCGCTGAAGTCCTGTGGCGCGATTATCTGAAGCACAACCCGAGCAACCCGCTGTTCGCCGACCGTGACCGTTTCATCCTGTCCAACGGCCACGGCTCGATGCTGATCTACTCGCTGCTGCACCTGACCGGCTACGACCTGTCGATTGACGACCTGAAAAACTTCCGTCAACTGCACAGCCGCACGCCGGGTCACCCTGAATACGGCTATACGCCGGGCGTTGAAACCACCACCGGCCCGCTGGGTCAGGGTTTCGCCAACGCTGTCGGTTTTGCTGTCGCCGAGAAAACCCTGGCTGCACAGTTCAACCGCCCAGGCCACGATATCGTCGATCACCACACCTACGTGTTCATGGGTGATGGCTGCATGATGGAAGGCATCTCCCACGAAGTCGCTTCGCTGGCGGGCACGCTGCGTCTGAACAAGCTGATCGCGTTCTACGACGACAACGGCATCTCCATCGACGGTGAAGTCGAAGGCTGGTTCACCGATGACACCCCCAAGCGTTTCGAATCCTACGGCTGGCTGGTGATCCGCAATGTGGACGGCCATGACGCCGACGAGATCAAAACCGCCATCGACACCGCTCGCAAAAGCGACAAGCCGACGCTGATCTGCTGCAAGACCACCATCGGTTTCGGTTCGCCGAACAAACAGGGCAAGGAAGAGTGCCACGGCGCTCCGCTGGGCAACGACGAAATCGCCCTGACCCGTGCCGCACTGAAGTGGACGCACGGTCCTTTCGAAATCCCGGACGACATCTACAAAGAGTGGAACGCCAGGGAGAAGGGTCTGGCCGCCGAAGCCGAGTGGGACCAGCGTTTCGCGGCTTACTCTGCGCAATTCCCGGAGCTGGCCAACGAGCTGATTCGTCGCATGAGTGGCGAATTGCCGGCTGACTTCGCTGAAAAGTCTGCCGCCTACGTGGCTGAAGTCAACGCCAAGGGCGAAACCATCGCCAGCCGCAAGGCGAGCCAGAATGCCCTGAGCAATTTCGGCCCGCTGTTGCCGGAATTCCTGGGCGGTTCGGCTGACCTGGCCGGCTCCAACCTGACTATCTGGAAAGGTTGCAAGAGCATCACCGGCGAAGAAGCCGACGGTAACTACCTGCACTACGGCGTGCGTGAGTTCGGCATGGGCGCGATCATGAACGGCATCGCCCTGCACGGCGGTTTCGTGCCGTACGGCGCGACCTTCCTGATCTTCATGGAATACGCGCGCAACGCCGTGCGCATGTCCTCGCTGATGAAGAAGCGCGTCATTTATGTGTTCACCCACGACTCCATCGGTCTGGGTGAAGACGGCCCGACTCACCAGCCGATCGAGCAACTGACCAGCCTGCGTTCCACCCCGAATCTGGACACCTGGCGTCCAGCCGATGCCGTTGAGTCGGCAGTGGCCTGGAAGCATGCAATCGAGCGTGACGACGGTCCTTCGGCGCTGATCTTCTCTCGCCAGAACCTGCAGCATCAGTCTCGCGACGCACTGCAACTGGAGAACATCAACCGTGGTGGCTACGTACTGCGCGACTGCAACGGCGAGCCGGACCTGATTCTGATCGCGACCGGCTCCGAAGTCGGTCTGGCGGTGCAGGCATTCGACAAATTGACTGCCGAAGGCAAGAACGTGCGCGTGGTGTCCATGCCATGCACCAGCGTGTTCGAAGCTCAGGATGCGCTGTACAAGCAGTCGGTGCTGCCGCTGGAAGTCAGCGCGCGCATCGCTATCGAAGCCGCCCATGCTGACTACTGGTACAAGTATGTCGGTCTGGAAGGCCGCGTCATCGGCATGACCACGTTCGGCGAGTCGGCGCCCGCCAACCTGCTGTTCGAAGAGTTTGGTTTCACGCTGGAGAACATCATCTCCACGGCCGAAGAGCTGCTGGAAGACTAAGTAGCCTGCGCGCTCTCTGTAGGAGCGTGGCTTGTCCCGCGATCTGCCACGGAGTGGCAGCTACCTCATGCGACCCGGTTGTACCTGATACACCGTATTCGCCGGGTTGCTGCCGATTCCCGGCAGATCGCGGGACAAGCCTCGCTCCTACAGGTTCTTTGTGTCATTCAAAACCGAGAACCCCCATGCCTCAGCCACGCCCCTACAAAGTCGCCCTCAATGGTTATGGCCGTATCGGCCGCTGCGTGCTGCGCGCGTTGTGCGAACGAGGTGCAAAGGCTGGCTTCGAAGTGGTGGCGATCAACGACCTGGCCGACATGGCCAGCCTCGAATACCTGACGCGCTTTGACTCGACACACGGCCGGTTTCCCGGAGACGTGCGGGTCGAAGGCGATTTTCTGCACATCAACGATCACGTCATCAAAGTATTCCGCAGCGCGACGCCGGAAGGCATCGACTGGGGTTCGCTTGACGTCGATCTGGTGCTCGAGTGCTCCGGCGTCTATCACACGCGTGCCGACGGCGAACGATTCCTGTCCGCCCGAGCGCCTCGCGTGCTGTTTTCTCAGCCGATGGCGAGCGAGGCCGACGTCGACGCCACGATTGTCTTCGGCATCAACCAGCAGAAGCTGACCGGCGACGAATTGCTGGTGTCGGCTGCGTCCTGCACCACCAACTGCAGCGTGCCGTTGCTGGATTTGCTGGATCGCGAGCTGGGGCTTGAATACGTCACGATCACCACGATCCATTCGGCGATGAACGACCAGCCTGTGATTGACGCCTATCATCACGAGGATCTGCGCCGCACCCGCTCGGCTTTCCAGTCGATCATTCCGGTGTCCACTGGTCTGGCGCGAGGCATCGAGCGCCTGCTTCCGGAACTTGCGGGCCGAATTCAGGCCAAAGCAGTTCGTGTGCCGACGGTGAATGTCTCGTGCCTGGACATCACGCTGCAGGTCGCGCGTGATACCAGCGTGGTGGAAATCAACCGCATCCTGCGCCAGGCCGCGACCAGCGGCCCGCTCAAGGGATTGTTGGCTTACACCGAGCTGCCGCACGCCAGCTGTGATTTCAACCATGACCCTCATTCGGCCATCATCGATGCCAGCCAGACCCGGGTTTCCGGCCCTCGACTGGTGAACGTTCTGGCCTGGTTCGACAACGAATGGGGTTTTGCCAATCGAATGCTGGATGTCGCCGATCACTATCTGCAAAGCATCCATAAACAACAGTAAAAACAGGGAACGCCTCATGACCGTGTTGAAGATGACCGACCTCGATCTGCAAGGTAAGCGTGTACTGATCCGCGAAGACCTCAACGTGCCGGTCAAGGACGGTGTCGTCACCAGCGATGCACGCATTCTTGCTTCGCTGCCGACCATCAAGCTGGCGCTGGAAAAGGGCGCTGCCGTTATGGTCTGCTCGCATCTGGGTCGTCCGACCGAAGGTGAATTCTCCGCAGAAAACAGCCTTAAGCCAGTAGCCGATTACCTCAGCAAGGCGCTGGGCCGTGACGTGCCGCTGGTGGCCGAATACCTGGATGGCGTAGACGTGAAGGCGGGCGACATCGTCCTGTTCGAGAACGTGCGCTTCAACAAGGGTGAGAAAAAGAACGCCGACGAGCTGGCGCAGAAATACGCCGCGCTGTGCGACGTCTTCGTGATGGACGCCTTCGGGACGGCTCACCGCGCCGAGGGATCGACCCACGGCGTCGCGAAATTCGCCAAGGTCGCCGCTGCCGGTCCCTTGCTGGCTGCCGAGCTCGACGCGCTGGGCAAGGCGCTGGGCAACCCGGCCAAACCCATGGCCGCGATCGTCGCAGGCTCTAAAGTCTCCACCAAACTCGATGTGCTCAACAGCCTCAGCACCAAGTGCGATCAACTGATCGTTGGCGGCGGCATTGCCAACACATTCCTGGCGGCGGCGGGTCACAAAGTCGGCAAGTCGCTCTATGAGCCTGATCTGCTGGACACTGCCAAAGCCATCGCTGCCAAGGTCAGCGTGCCATTGCCGGTCGACGTCGTGGTTGCCAAGGCCTTCGCTCAAGATGCAGAGGCTACTGTCAAGCTGATCGCAGACGTGGCCGACGACGACATGATTCTCGACATTGGCCCGAAAACTGCGGCCCATTTCGCCGAATTGTTGAAATCTTCCAAGACTATCCTGTGGAACGGTCCTGTCGGCGTGTTCGAGTTCGACCAGTTCGGCAATGGCACGAAGGTGCTGGCCGAGGCCATCGCGGAAAGCCCGGCATTTTCCATTGCCGGTGGTGGCGACACCCTGGCTGCAGTCGACAAATACGGTGTGGGCGAGAAAATCTCCTACATTTCCACAGGCGGTGGTGCGTTCCTCGAGTTCGTCGAGGGCAAGGTTTTGCCTGCCGTGGAAGTTCTGGAACAACGCGCCAAGGCCTGATTTTTCGGCTTGGGTGAGTGAAGGGGAGAGAAATGGTCAAGCCATTACCGCTGTTGATCATGGCGGGTTTGCTGGTCGGCTGCGCAAGCAAGCCTGACGCCCAGGCCGCGCCACCCGGCGCGCCAGAGCTGCTTCAGGTCAGCTGCTATCAAGCGGGCTGGCAGGCTGAAACCGTACCGATCGTCTACAAGCGCGGCGGACCGGAAGTCTGGGAAAAATACGAGTTCATGCCAGCGGTCGGGCCTGTGGCCTGCCGCTGAACGTGAACTGACCGTGTGCGGGAACATCTGAACAGAACTGCCCCTGGCATCGAAGCGACCGGCACATGCCTCGCTTTGCAGGGGATCCAGGAGTGGTAATGAAAGGCTTGATTGCCCTTGCGACACTGATGCTGCTGGGCGGTTGTGCCAGCATGAAAGCGTCAGAACCGGCGGCTCCCTGGACCCACTGGGTCTGTGACAGCAAGGCCGAGATTTACTGGCGTTACGCCGATGCCGCGAAGAAAGAGGTCGATGTCCGACTCAATCAGAGCGAGCAGGTATTCCGTCTGCAAGCGGCGCCCGGTGCGTCGGGCGCGCTCTACAGCAACGGCGTACTGGCGTTTGACAACAAAGGTAGCGAAGGCCTGGTCTACTGGGACGCTACCAACGATTTGATCGGTCGAGGCTGCAAGGCGCCTTGAGGGGCTGAGTGGTTTCCAGCGATGCAACACCGGGCGGTGACTGAGCGATACGCCCCTATAATTTGAATAGCCGCCGATACGGCTGGCACGCACGATTAACGACCCTACCGGGAGAGAGACAGACAATGGCACTTATCAGCATGCGCCAGATGTTGGACCACGCAGCCGAATTCGGTTACGGCGTCCCTGCATTCAACGTGAATAACCTGGAACAAATGCGCGCCATTATGGAAGCGGCCGACAAGACCGATTCTCCGGTGATCGTTCAGGCCTCCGCCGGTGCGCGCAAATACGCAGGCGCCCCGTTTCTGCGTCACCTGATTTTGGCGGCAATCGAAGAATTCCCGCACATCCCGGTGGTCATGCACCAGGACCACGGCACCAGCCCTGCTATCTGCCAGCGTTCCATCCAGCTGGGTTTCAGCTCGGTCATGATGGACGGTTCCCTGCGCGAAGACGGCAAGAGCCCGGCCGACTACGAGTACAACGTGCGCGTCACCCAGGAAACTGTCGCCATGGCTCACGCCTGCGGTGTTTCGGTAGAAGGTGAGCTGGGTGTTCTGGGCTCGCTGGAAACCGGCATGGCCGGTGAAGAAGACGGTGTCGGTGCCGAAGGTCAGCTCGATCACAGCCAGATGCTGACCGATCCGGAAGAAGCAGCCGACTTCGTCAAGAAGACTCAGGTCGACGCGCTGGCCATTGCCATCGGCACCAGCCACGGCGCTTACAAGTTCACCAAGCCGCCTACCGGCGACATCCTGGCGATCGAGCGCATCAAAGAGATCCACAAACGCATCCCCAACACCCACCTGGTGATGCACGGTTCTTCTTCCGTTCCTCAGGAATGGCTGAAAATCATCAACGAGTTCGGCGGCGACATCAAAGAAACCTACGGTGTGCCGGTCGAAGAAATCGTTGAAGGCATCAAGCACGGCGTTCGCAAGGTCAACATCGACACCGACCTGCGTCTGGCATCGACTGGTGCCATTCGCGAATTCATGGCGAAAAACCCGAGCGAATTCGACCCGCGCAAGTACCTGGCCAAAACCGTATCGGCCATGCGTGACGTGTGTATCGCGCGTTATGAAGCGTTCGGCACCGCTGGCAATGCCTCGAAGATCAAGCCGATCTCTCTGGAGAAAATGTTCGAGCGTTATGCTAAGGGCGAGTTGAACGCCAAGGTCAACTGATCATTATTTGATCGGTTCATCGGCAAGTAAAGCCCGCAGCGATGCGGGCTTTTTTGTAGGTGGCTTTTCTAGTCCGGAGTGATATCAGACTGTAAGAGCGCGCTTGCTCGGAGCCGCCATCGGAAGAAGACTGATTCCAACCACCTTCACACCATGCACCGGCCTCTTCCCGGCTGAAGCCGGTCCTACAGACGCTGCAAGCTTTTCGTAGGACCGGCTTTAGCCGGGAAGGCGTCGCGTATTACGCCGTTGATCAAAAGGCGGCAAAGACAGTTGCCTCACTCCTGCAGCGTTTGGCATCCGCTGGCAGGTCAGGTTTTGCTCGGCAGAGCGATGGTGCGACCTACGTAGGCGGGAGCCGGTTGATCGTGTTGCGCTTCGCTGAGCTGGCGCAAGGCTTCCAGCGACTGTTCGCTGAACGGCGCCGACTTCGGCCCGGCGGCCAGATCCACATGCAGCAGCATCTGCTCGCTTGCTGCCAACTCGACATCCCCGTCGGCTTTGTACAGTCCGTGGTAAAGCTGCACTCGCTTGCGATCGTGCCCGATGATCTGCGTACGCACTTCCACCGGTTCGCCCAGCTTCACCTCGTGCAGATAATTGAGGTGGGCTTCCAGGGTGAACAATGAGTGACCGCTCGCATCCCGATCGTCACTGGCAAGGCCGATGCGATCCATGAACGCGTCTGTGGCGAAGCTGAAGATCAGCAGATAGAACGCATCGCGAAGATGGCCGTTGTAGTCGACCCAATCTTGGAGGATCGGGGTCTTGTAGGTGATCAAGGCGGGCATAGAGTTTCCTGGGCCTGAAGTCTTGGTTAGATGAACCGGCATATCGGTAATCCAGCTCACTCTCACAGAGTTTTTTCAGGGCCATAAAGGCCCGACAGCCTATAGCTCTGTGGGAATGAGCTTGCTTACGAAGGCGTCAGTTCAGACGCAGAGATGCTGGATGTTCAGTCCTCGAACGCCATACCGTGTTTTTCCTTGGTTTTCTTCACCGCCTCCAGCACCGCCAGCAGGCAATCGTCGCGATAACGCTCCAGTGCCGAGATGCTGTGGCTGCCGAGCTGATCGCGGGTACCGTCCACGACATCGTCGATCAGCTTGTCGGTCAGCTCCGGCGCCGGCAGGTAGGTCCACGGTAATTGCAGCGCCGGGCCGAACTGCGCCATGAAGTGACGCATGCCGGCATCGCCGCCCGCCAGGGTGTAGGTGAGGAACGTGCCCATGAAGGACCACCGCAACCCTGCGCCGAAGCGTATCGCATCGTCGATCTCGCCCGTCGTTGCCACGCCGTCGTTGACCAGATGCAGTGCTTCGCGCCAAAGCGCCTCGAGCAGTCGGTCGGCAATGAACCCCGGGACTTCCTTGCGCACGTGAAGCGGTCGCATGCCCAGCGACTCATAGACGTTGATGGCCGCCTGGATCGCTTCAGGGGCCGTGTTCTTGCCGCCCACCACTTCAACCAGTGGCAGCAGATACACCGGATTGAACGGGTGGCCGACGACGCAGCGTTCCGGGTGAGCAGCGCTTTCGTAGAATTCCGATGGCAACAGGCCGGACGTGCTGGAGCCGATGATGGCGTTGGGCTTGGCGGCGGCGCTGATCTTGCTGTGCAGGTCAAGCTTGAGGTCCAGACGCTCGGGGGCGCTTTCCTGAATGAAGTCTGCGTCGCGTACGCACTCTTCAATCGTTGGCACGAAACGCAGGCGATCCTGCGAGGCACCGGCGGCCAAGCCCTTCTGTTCCAGCGCAGGCCAGGCATTGGCGACGCGTTTACGCAGCGCCGCTTCCGCGCCCGGCGCCGGGTCCCAGGCCACGACGTCCAGGCCGTGTGCCAATGCGCGCGCAACCCAGCCGCTGCCGATGACGCCGCTACCCAGCGCGGCGAAGGTTTTGATTTCGGTGATGAAGGTCATGTCATTTACTCAAAGGAAGTTCGCAGAACACTGTAGGAGCGTGGCGTGTCCCGCGATCTGCCGCGAAGAGGCAGCAATCCGGCGAACACGATCTGTCTGATGCACAGGGTTTGTCGGTTTTACGACCGATACCCGGCCGATCGCGGGACACACCATGCGCCTACACAGGGAAACAGCTGTCAGATCAGAAGCGCTTTTTCAGGCCCATCTTCACGCGACCTTCTGCCGGGGTCATGACCCGCGCACCCATGCGGCTGAGGATTTCGCTGGCCCGTTCGACCAGTGCTCCGTTGCTGGCGAGCACGCCTTTGTCCAGCCAGATGTTGTCTTCCAGACCGACACGTACGTTGCCACCCAGCAGCACCGCTTGCGCCGCCATCGGCATCTGCATGCGGCCAATACCGAATCCGGCCCAGACCACATCGGCCGGCAGGTTATCGACCATCGCTTTCATGGTCGTGGTGTCAGCCGGTGCACCCCACGGAATGCCCAGGCACAGCTGGAACAACGGGTTGTCGAGCAGGCCTTCCTTCATCATCTGCTTGGCGAACCACAGATGGCCGGTGTCGAAGATTTCCAGTTCGGTCTTCACGCCCAGCTCTTGAATGCGCTTGGCGCCCGCGCGCAGTTGCGCAGGCGTCGAGACGTAAATCGTGTCGCCGTCGCCGAAGTTGAGCGTGCCGCAATCCAGCGTGCAGATTTCCGGCAGCAGCGCCTCAACGTGCGCCAGGCGGGTCAGCGGGCCGACCAGATCGGTGTTAGGGCCAAAGTCGGTAGGCCGCTCGCCCGGCCCGATTTCGAGGTCACCGCCCATACCTGCCGTGAGGTTGACGATGATGTCGATGTCGGCCTCGCGGATGCGGTCCATGGTCTCGCGATACAGCTCGACGTCGCGGCTGAACTTGCCGGTCTGCGGATCCCGCACGTGGCAATGCACAACGGTCGCGCCAGCCTTGGCGGCTTCAACCGCAGCGGCAGCGATCTGTTTCGGCGTGATCGGGACCAGATGGCTCTTCCCGGTCGTGTCGCCGGCACCGGTGAGTGCGCAGGTGATGATGACGTCGTGATTCATGTGTGGGGTTCCTTACAGGCCAGGGCGTTTGATGCGGGCTTTTGCCACCCGCTTTTGAGGTGCAAAGCTACGCACGCCAAGGCGCCTCCAAACGCACAGCGGCGACAAGCTCTTGCACAGCAGCGACCTGTGCTGTTGCCTCGTTCTCTGAACAGGCGTATCTCATACGGGATCAGAACGGTAGGAGCGTGCTTGCCCGCGATTGCGGTGTGCCTGTAGCGGTTCAATGACTGACACACCGCAATCGCGGGCAAGCGCGCCTCTGCAGTGGTTTTGCTCGCCAAAAATCCCCAAGGAACGCGCTAACGATGTCCCAGGATTTCTACTTTTTGCTCATGCCCGGCTTCTCCATGATGGGGTTCGTTTCGGCGCTGGAGCCATTGCGGGTTGCCAATCGCTTCGGTGGCGAGCTGTATCGCTGGCACATCCTGAGCATCGACGGCGGGCCGGTGATCGCCAGCAACGGCATGTCGGTTAACGCCGATGCCGCGCTGGAGCCGCTCAAGAAGGGCGCAACGCTGTGCGTCATGGGCAGCGTCGATCCCCTGAAGTTTTACACCTCCACACTCGAGCACTGGCTGCGTCGCCTCGACCTGGAAGGCGTGAAGCTCGGCGCCATTGATACGGGCAGTTTCGTACTCGCCGAAGCCGGTTTGCTGGAAGGCTATCGGCTCACGCTGCACTGGGAAGCGCTCGACGCCTTCAAGGAAACCTACCCGCATTTGCAAGCGACTCAGGAATTGTTCGAAATCGACCGGCGCCGCATCAGTTCGGCGGGTGGCACCGCGTCGATCGACCTGATGCTCGACCTGATCGCCCAGGCCCACGGCCCGGACCTGGCAATCAAGGTGTCAGAACAGTTTGTCCTGGGTCGTATTCGGCAGCGCAAGGACCACCAGCGCATGCAGATCGCCACGCGATATGGCATCAATAACAAGAAACTGGTGCAGGTGATCGGGGTCATGGAGCAGAACACCGAGCCGCCGCTCAGCACACTGGAGCTTGCCGATGGGATTCAGGTAACGCGCCGACAACTGGAGCGGTTGTTCCGCCTGCATCTGAACGACACGCCGAGCAACTTCTACCTGGGCCTGCGCCTGGAGAAAGCGCGGCAATTGCTGCGCCAGAGTGACATGAGCGTGCTGGAGGTGAGCATCGCCTGCGGGTTCGAGTCGCCTTCCTATTTCACCCGGAGCTATAAGGCGCGATTTGTGATGTGCCCGAGAGAGGATCGCGGGCGGGTGGCACGCGAGCCAAAGCTGGTTTCAGCGGACGCTAAATGACCTGATCGTTCACACGCTCCGCCTGGTGACGCCTTTGTGGACGCTATGCGTCCCTTGACAGCGGACGCGGAGCCTCCAGGACGGCATTTCCTCGCGAAGCGTGGGGACCATCAAGAACGACGGTTATTTAGCGCCTTTCATCAGCGCTGAACATGCGGCCTTGTACGCCTCATGCTGATACTTGTTCAGCGCCGATGGCAGTTCAAAGTTGTGCTTCTTCATCTGGGCGTTGATCGTCTGTGGCGACAGCAGCGTGACCTCGCAGTCTTCCAGCAACTGGAAAACGGTCTCGATCTTGAACGTGGTCGGGCCGCCGGCGAATTCGCCTTTCTTGCTGCGCTTCTTGATCGCGATGTGAGCGATGCCATTGTCCCGCACGAATGTCTCGATCTGACGCGCGAAGGCTTTGACGTTGCCAGCTTCGTCGTCGTCTTCCAGCGCGATCTTTTTAGTCGCCAGTGGCAGATGTTCGAGGGCGCCAGACGCGCGAGTGGCGACAGCGAAGATGGCTTCGCTGCCTTTGATTTCTACGCCGCAGATATTCATGTGCTTACCTTGAGCTGGTGAAGGGCGTCAGGGTAGCGCATTAAACGGTCATTCAGGCTGCAGGAGGCTTTCAACGTACTCCGAGCGCTCATCGCTGGTGCGCGCCAGGCAGTCGTTCTCACCAATGTTGAATTCCTTGCTGCCCGGTTTGGCCGGGAACACTTCTACGGCGCAGTCGGCGTCCCGGAGCTTCTTCCAGGCGTCCTGAGCCGTTTTCAGCTTGGTGATGAAGTCATTGGCCTCGGCTTTGTTTGCGCCGTACTGCGTGTTCACGCGTTCCAGCAGATTCTGGAAGTTCTCATCCAGCAACTTCACCGCCGTGTCGCGGCTGTACACCGAGCATTCCAGCGTCTGCTTGTCTTCATCCACGCCGTCGCAAGGAGTCGCATCAGGATTGGCCGCCGCCTGTGCGCCTGTCGCGAATAGAGCCAAAGCCAGAAAAATCGTCTTCATTGGAGCTTCCCGATTCAGTGATGCATCGAATTCTCGCCCAAGCGCGAGGCAAAGAACAGTTATCAAACGCAGCCCGCGGGAGCTGGCCGTCAGCCTTTGTCGTTTCTTGACGCTTTCGGCAATTTCCCTGTCGTTTTCGCTTGTGCCGCCGGACCCGTTAACCGTCAAAACCGGTGGCGGCAGCGATCAGTTGTTTATTTATCCAACCATTTCTCAGAAAAGTCGGAAGTTCTACTCAAGGGGTTGCATCGCCGGCTTGCTCAGGTAGGATCCAATTCCGCCAAGGAAGGCGATGCAATCAAATCACTCAGGGAGAGAACCCATGGCGCTCGACGCATTTATCGAATTCGAAGGCATTTCAGGCGAAAGCCTCGACGACAAGCACAAGAACTGGATCGAAATCCTCGGCTATAACTTCGGCACTCATCAGAGCGCCTCGGCCACTGCAAGTTCGGCAGGCGGCGCACCGTCGGGCCGGACCTCGGTCACGACGTTCAACTTCACCAAGTTTCTCGACTCGGCCAGCTGCAAGCTCATGCAAGCGAGTTGTTCTGGGCAACACTTTCCAAAAGTGACGATCGCGCTGCACCGCGCCGGCGGCGACAAACTCAAATACTACGAAATTGTCCTTGAGGAAGTGATCATCTCTGATTACTCGCAAAGCGCGAACGATGCCGCGTGAAGTCGTGCAGCTCGATTACGGCAGGATCAAAACCAGGTACACCCGACAGAGTCGCAGCGACGGGACGGGTAGCGGTACTGTCGCGGGTGGCTGGGATCGCATCAAAAACGCGATTTACGCGTGAGGGCCGTTTATGTCGCGGCCTTACAACTTCATCAATGAGCAGATGCAGACCTATTTTTCCATCAAGGGAAAACTGCCCTTGGGACGACGCGCGGCGCAGAAGTTCGATGTGCTCAACGCTCACATCCGCAACTCCACTGTCGCGGCAGGGGAAATCGTACTCGTCCCCGATGACTCAACCGCCGCGTGCACGGCTGAAGAGGCCGAACTCATGAGACTCGCTACGATGACCCACCAAGGGCTCATCGATAACGACGCAGGAGGCGACGACTTCATCGTGGCCAACCACGAACTTCTCACGCAGCTGCTTGGTAACACCTCCATCGGGATCGGGATAGCAGCCAACGCTTGGGAAAAACACCTGGAGCAGATCAAGACCACGCTCGACAGCATCGATGCCCTGCATAAACAACACATGGCCTCGGGAACGATGGTCGAGCGAAATCTGTTCTACACCAAACGCCGCCAGCTTTTCGACCAGTTAGAAAAGTTGCTGAAAAGCTTCCTCAGCCTGGGAGCCGGAATGCGCAACTCGGGCTCAATTCGGCGCATGCTGGGGATTTCGACTAAAAGCTACCTGCATACGGGTGAGATCAGACATTACGCCGAAAAATCGAGCGGCGTCGCCAGAGCGGCGAAGCTGATAAAACGGGGAGCTTATGTGGGGATTGTGTTGGACACGGCTTCAACGGCGGTTGATATCAGAACGGCCTGTTCAACGGGGCGGGAGGAGGAGTGTACGAAGGCGAAGTATGTTGAGGGGAGTAAGCTTGCGGGTAGTCTTGGGGGCGCTGCCGCCGGGGCGGGAGTGGCTACTATGATTTGCGTTACCGCGCTGGGGCTTACAACTGGTCCGGGTGCACTCGCCTGCGGTGTGGTCATTGGCGGGATATTGGGTTGGCGAGGAGGCGAGATAGGAGGTAAGGGAGGTGAGATGACGGGCGAATTACTTTATGAGGTCTCGCAATGAAAGATATCGTACCTGCCCTAGTTGCAGCTTCGATAATGATCCCCGGAGTCCTGAACGTATTTGTGTTGCTATTCATCACTTGGTGGGTAAGAGGCGAGGTAGACAGCCGCCTTTCTCGGTGTTCCGTTGTTGTAGATATTAAGACCACTTTTGGTGGTCTGGGATTCATCGGAGATCTCTATAGGGTCGGCACCGTGGCATGTGTCTTAATGTTTCCTAAGCTGTTTCTTAAACGACGAGTCATCGATATTCGGCAAGTGGCAGGCTTTCCAAATAAATTGAAACGCTTGATCGTGGTGCCGTTTTTGCTAAATATAATTTTTTTTACGGCCATGCTCGTGTTTCGTGCTTGGCTATATTTTTATGATTTTCAATGACTTCATATATTTTGTAGACTATTTCCTCAACGTACACGGATAATTGGTAACACCTCTATCGGCATCGGGATAGCAGCGAGTGCGGGAAAACTTGGGATGGGGCGGCGGAAAATTAGGAGGTTTGGGTGGTGAATATTTCGGGGATTTCCTATACAGAGTGGTTGAACCATGAGTGTTGATCCAGGACTCGTCGCCGCTGGAATAATGATTCCGATGCTTATTGATTTACTCGCGATAGTGGCCATGACCTGCTGCATCAGAAACAGAGTGGATAGGCTGCTGAGTAATTGTTCAGTAGTCGCAGACCATAAAGCTACTTTCAGTGGATTGGGTTTCATAGGAGACGTTGTCAGGATAGGGGTGGTGAGTACAATCTTTCTTGCTCCCAAAGTCTACTTGAAACGAGGTGTCATCGATGAGGCGCAAATTAGAATTTTTCCCAGGAAGTATAAGATACTAATTATGCTCCCTTGGATGGTATCTGTCATTGTGCTGTCTGCATTGGTGGGTTTTCGTATCTGGATCTATATTGCTGATATTCCTCCAGTTAGCAAGTAAATAGAGACAGGAATCCTTTCCATCTCTTGCGAGTTTATTTTGCCAGCGCCCCGCATTCTTATCGTGGTCACAGGAGTGGATATGCACGTAATGGGTCATCCCTAAATGAACGGTCTCGATCCTGGACCATGCGGGCTTATCGTATTAACGCTTCTGTTCTTCAACCTGATTGGTCTTGCGGGAGTGACCGTTTACGCTCGCGAGAAGGTTGATAGATTGCTCTGTAACTGTTCTGTAGTGGCGGATAATAAAGCGACGTTGAGCGGGTTGGGATTGATGGGGGACATTGTCAGGATCGGGGTTGTGGGGAGTCTTTTGGTTTTCCAAAGACATATGCAAATAAAACCATTGTGGATGAAGAGCAAGTCAACGCCTTTCCAGCGAAATTAAGATGATGATTGTTACGCAATGGCTGGCATTGGCGGTAATTATGTCTGCGCTGCTTGGTTTGAGTATTTGGATGAGATTTTTTAGTTGAATGGCGCCATGCTATGCGAGGGGCAGCAGTGGCGGTGAGTTTTTGGGTGCGAAGCGTTACAGGCTGGGACGATGAATGCAATTGATTCGGGCCTGATTGCAGCTGTCGTCATGGAACTTGCGTTTCTCAATCCCATCTCCTTTGTTGTTTTCTTACGATCGGCTGGAGGCCATGATGACAATCAGAAGCGGCCGCTATCGTCATAGTGGCGCGATTAATTTTGCGGATTATGACGTTATGATTTTGACGATCAGCATCCTTTTTGGAGCCACTCTGGTGTATACCGCGTTGATAACGTTGTATCTGCGCCACAAGATCGACAAATCACTCGATAACTGTTTAGCGGTCACGGACACTTCTTTGTTTCAGATCGGGACCGGGTTTTCGGGAGATATCAGAAAGTTAGCCATCGTCAGCGCAATGTTCCTTCGACCCAAAATGTTCCTGAAACTGGGTGCTATGGATGTGGAACAAGTCGATGCATTCCCGAAAAAATTCAAATACATGATGTTGGCTCAGGTAGCGCTGGCTACATTGACGACGTTTATCAGCCTCGTTTTTTTGATTTGGGTGCATCTTCCCGACTTCTGAAGTCCACCCCAGAGCGAAATCCGCCCCTCTTGTGCGACCCCTGCATCATCGCGAGGACCTGCTGCGCCGTCGTGCTTTCGCCCTTTGTCGTTTCTTGACGCTTTCGGCAATTCCCCTGTCGTTTTTGCACCCGGCTCCTCCGACCTGCAGGCATATGCTGGCCCCAAAGCGCTGGCAGACGTTCCGGCGCGTGATTAACCTAAAGGGGACAGCCTGATGAGCCCAGCCGAATTACACGCCGACAGCATCGTTATTGACGGGCTGATCATCGCCAAATGGAACCGTGAGCTGTTCGAGGACATGCGTAAGGGTGGCCTGACCATGGCCAACTGCACTGTTTCGGTGTGGGAGGGTTTTCAGCAGACCGTCAACAGCATCGCTTCCAGCCAGAAGTTGATCCGTGAGAACAGCGATCTGGTGATCCAGGTGCGCAATACCGCCGACATCCGCAAGGCCAAGGAGCTGGGCAAGACCGGCATCCTGTTCGGCTTCCAGAACGCACACGCTTTCGAAGACCAGATCGGTTATGTCGAGATCTTCAAGCAGTTGGGCGTGGGCATCGTGCAGATGTGCTACAACACCCAGAACCTTGTCGGCACCGGTTGCTATGAGCGCGACGGCGGCCTGTCGGGCTTTGGCCGCGAAATCGTCGCGGAAATGAACCGCGTCGGCGTCATGTGCGACCTGTCCCACGTAGGTTCCAAAACCTCTGAGGAAGTGATTCTCGAATCGAAGAAGCCAGTGACCTACTCCCACTGCCTGCCTTCGGGCCTCAAAGAGCACCCACGCAACAAATCCGACGCCGAGCTGAAATTCATTGCCGACCATGGCGGATTTGTCGGTGTGACCATGTTCGCGCCGTTCCTGGCCAAGGGCATTGATTCGACGATCGACGATTACGCCGAAGCCATCGAATACGTGATGAACATCGTCGGCGAAGACGCCATCGGCATTGGCACTGACTTCACCCAAGGCCACGGTCAGGAGTTCTTCGAGTACCTGACTCACGACAAGGGCTATGCCCGCCGTCTGACCAACTTCGGCAAGATCATCAACCCGCTGGGCATCCGCACCGTCGGCGAGTTCCCGAACCTGACCGAAACCCTGCTCAAACGCGGCCACTCGGAGCGCGTTGTGCGCAAGATCATGGGCGAGAACTGGGTGCGCATCCTGGGCGACGTCTGGGGCGAATAGCGTGGGACGCTCCAGAGCCTGCTGCGCAGACCAATAGCTGCATCAGCTCTTGGCGTTGCTCGCCACGGCTGAAACCACCGCGAACATCTTCAAAAAGCGAAGCCAAGGGCTTTGTTTTCAATTACACGAATTTTCTGGAGTTAAGTTTCCATGGCCAAGATCGCCCCGCAATTGCCAATTGAAGTCGACAGCGAGACCGGTGTCTGGACCTCCGACGCTCTGCCAATGCTGTACGTACCGCGTCACTTCTTCGTCAACAACCACATGGGCATCGAGGAAGTACTGGGTGCCGAAGCCTACGCCGAGATTCTCTACAAGGCGGGCTACAAATCGGCCTGGCACTGGTGCGAGAAAGAAGCCGAATGCCACGGCATCGAGGGCGTCGCGGTGTTCGAGCACTACATGAATCGTTTGTCGCAGCGCGGCTGGGGCCTGTTCAAGATCCAGGAGATCGATCTGGATAAAGGCACCGCCAGCGTCAAGCTCGAGCACTCAGCCTTCGTTTACGTCTACGGCAAAGTCGGTCGCAAGGTCGATTACATGTTCACGGGCTGGTTCGCCGGCGCCATGGACCAGATTCTCGCTGCCAAAGGCAGCTCCGTTCGCACCGTGGCCGAGCAGGTTTACGGCGGTTCGGAAGAAGGCCACGAAGATGGCCTGTTCGTCGTAAAACCGTTGTAAGCCGAGGACCGCGTCATGGCTTTCGAAGCAATGTTTCAGCCGATCCAGATCGGCAAACTCACCATCCGCAACCGCGTCCTCAGTACCGCGCACGCCGAGGTCTACGCCACTGATGGCGGCATGACTACCGACCGCTACGTGAAGTACTACGAGGAGAAAGCCAAGGGCGGCATCGGCCTGGCCATTTGCGGCGGCTCCTCCAGTGTTGCTATCGACAGCCCGCAAGGCTGGTGGAAGTCGGTCAACCTGGCGACCGACAAGATCATCCCGCACTTCCAGAATCTCGCTGATGCCATGCACAAGCATGGCGCCAAGATCATGATTCAGATCACCCACATGGGCCGTCGCTCCCGTTGGGACGGTGACCACTGGCCGACGCTGATGTCGCCATCGGGCATTCGTGAGCCCGTGCACCGTGCGACCTGCAAGACCATCGAGCCGGAAGAGATCTGGCGCGTGATCGGCAACTACGCCAGCGCCGCGGCACGTGCCAAGGCCGGTGGCCTGGACGGCGTCGAGCTGTCGGCGGTGCACCAGCACATGATCGACCAGTTCTGGAGCCCGCGCGTCAACAAACGTACGGACGAATGGGGCGGCAGTTTCGAAAACCGCATGCGTTTCGGTCTGGAAGTGATCAAGGCTGTGCGCAAGGAAGTGGGTCCTGATTTCTGCGTGGGCCTGCGTATCTGCGGTGACGAATTTCACCCTGACGGTCTCAGCCATGAAGACATGAAAGAGATCGCCAAGTACTACGACCAGACCGGCATGATCGACTTCATCGGTGTGGTGGGCTCAGGGTGCGACACGCACAACACTCTGGCCAACGTGATCCCCAACATGAGTTATCCACCGGAGCCATTCTTGCACCTGGCCGCCGGTATCAAGGAAGTGGTCAAGGCGCCGGTCCTGCACGCGCAGAACATCAAAGACCCGAACCAGGCCACGCGCATTCTGGAAGGCGGCTACGTCGACATGGTCGGCATGACCCGCGCGCACATCGCCGATCCGCACCTGATCACCAAGATCAAAATGGGGCAGGTCGACCAGATTCGTCAGTGCGTCGGCGCCAACTACTGCATCGATCGTCAGTATCAGGGGCTGGACGTTCTGTGCATTCAGAACGCCGCGACGTCTCGCGAATACATGGGCCTGCCGCACATCATCGAGAAAACCACAGGCGTGAAACGCAAAGTGGTCATTGTCGGTGCAGGGCCTGCCGGTATGGAGGCGGCGCGGGTGTCTGCCGAGCGCGGTCACGACGTGACGCTGTTCGAAAAGAAAGAATTCATCGGCGGGCAGATCGTGACGGCATCGAAAGCGCCGCAGCGCGACCAGATCGCCGGCATCACGCGCTGGTATCAGCTTGAGCTGGCGCGCCTGAAAGTCGATCTGCGCCTGGGCACTGCGGCTGATATTCCGACCATCATGGACCTGCGTCCTGATGTGGTGGTGCTGGCTGTAGGCGGTCATCCATTCCTTGAGCAGAACGAACACTGGGGCGCCGCCGAAGGGCTGGTGGTCAGCAGCTGGGACGTGCTCGACGGCAAGGTTGCGCCAGGCAAAAACGTGCTGGTCTACGACACCATCTGCGAGTTCACCGGGATGTCGGTCGCCGACTTCATGGCGGACAAGGGCAGCCAGGTCGAGATCGTCACCGACGACATCAAGCCGGGTGTGGCCATCGGCGGTACGTCTTTCCCCACGTACTACCGCAGCATGTACCCCAAAGAAGTGATCATGACCGGCGACATGATGCTGGAGAAGGTCTATCGCGAAGGCGACAAGCTCGTCGCGGTGCTGGAGAACGAATACACCGGCGCCAAAGAGGAGCGCGTCGTCGATCAGGTGGTGGTCGAGAACGGCGTGCGTCCTGACGAAGCGCTGTATTACGGCCTCAAGGAAGGCTCGCGCAACAAGGGTCAGATCGACATCGACGCCCTGTTCGCGATCCAGCCCCAGCCGTCGCTGAGCCAGCAGGGTGATGGCTATCTGTTGTTCCGCATCGGTGACTGCGTGGCGCAGCGTAATACGCACGCCGCCATCTACGATGCGTTGCGACTCTGCAAAGATTTTTAATTACACATGATCGTTCCCACGCTCCGCGTGGGACTGCCGCAATGGACGCTCCGCGTCCGTTTTGGTGACGCGGAGCGTCACGGCATACGTCCCCACGCTGAGCGCGGGAACGATCAGCCCCTGGCGAGACCCTCGGTCTTTGGGAGCTCCACATGTTGAACACCCTTCTTCCAATCCTGCTGTTCGCAGCCCTGGCCCTCGGCGTCCTTGGTGCCTTGCGGCGGGTGGCCATGTGGCGCAATGGTCGTGCGTCCAAGGTCGACCTGCTTGGTGGCCTGCTGGCGATGCCCAAACGGTACATGGTCGATCTGCACCATGTGGTCGCGCGGGATAAATACATTGCCAACACCCACGTCGCGACTGCAGGCGGGGCGGTGGCGTCCATCTTGCTGGCGATTCTGGTTCATGGTTTCGGTCTGCATAACCGCATTCTTGGGTATGCGCTGCTGTTGATGTCGGCAGTGATGTTCGTCGGCGCGATCTTCGTTTACCTGCGTCGTCGCAACCCTCCATCCCGCCTGTCCAAAGGCCCGTGGATGCGTTTGCCGAAAAGCCTGCTGGCGTTCTCGGCTTCTTTCTTTCTGGTGACATTACCGGTCGCCGGCATTCTTCCGGAGAACTTCGGCGGCTGGTTGCTGGCGATTATTCTCGGGATCGGCGTGTTATGGGGCGTGTCGGAACTGTTCCTCGGCATGACGTGGGGCGGCCCGATGAAGCACGCCTTCGCCGGTGCGCTGCACCTGGCCTGGCACCGTCGCGCCGAGCGTTTCGGCGGCGGTCGTTCGACCGGTCTCAAGCCGCTGGACCTTGCTGATCCGACCGCGCCGCTGGGCGTTGAAAAGCCCAAGGACTTCACCTGGAACCAATTGTTGGGTTTCGACGCCTGCGTGCAGTGCGGCAAGTGCGAAGCTGCCTGTCCTGCGTTTGCAGCAGGCCAGCCGCTGAACCCGAAAAAACTGATTCAGGACATGGTTGTCGGTCTGGCCGGCGGCACCGATGCCTCCTTCGCTGGCAGCCCTTACCCCGGCAAAGCCATTGGTGAGCACGGCGGCAATCCGCATCAGCCGATCGTCAACGGTCTGGTCGACGCCGAAACCCTGTGGTCGTGCACCACCTGCCGCGCCTGCGTGGAAGAGTGCCCGATGATGATCGAGCACGTGGACGCCATCGTCGACATGCGTCGCCACCTCACCCTGGAAAAAGGCGCGACTCCGAACAAAGGCGCCGAAGTCCTGGAAAACCTCATCGCCACTGATAACCCTGGCGGTTTCGCTCCGGGCGGTCGGATGAACTGGGCGGCGGACCTCAACCTCAATGTCATGAGCGACAAGAAGACCGCCGACGTGCTGTTCTGGGTAGGCGACGGCGCCTTCGACATGCGCAATCAGCGCACCCTGCGCGCGTTCGTCAAAGTGCTGAAAGCGGCGAAGGTCGACTTCGCGGTGCTCGGTCTCGAAGAGCGTGACAGTGGTGACGTAGCGCGCCGTCTGGGTGATGAAGCCACTTTTCAGATGCTCGCCAGACGCAACATCCAGACCTTGAGCAAATACAGCTTCAAACGCATCGTCACCTGCGACCCACACAGCTTCCATGTGCTGAAAAACGAGTACGGCGCCTTCGACGGCAATTACCTCGTGCAACACCACAGCACCTATATGTCAGAACTGATCGGCGATGGCGCGCTGAATCTCGGTCAGCACAAAGGATCGGGCGTGACTTATCACGACCCTTGCTACCTCGGCCGTTACAACGGCGAGTACGAAGCCCCGCGCCAAGTGCTCAGAGCGCTGGGTATCGAGGTGAAGGAGATGCAGCGCTCCGGTTTCCGTTCCCGCTGCTGCGGTGGCGGCGGCGGTGCGCCGATCACTGACATCCCGGGCAAGCAACGTATTCCGGACATGCGCATGGAAGACATCCGCGAAACAGGGGCTGAGCTGGTGGCTGTAGGGTGTCCGCAATGCACGGCGATGCTTGAAGGGGTGGTCGAGCCGCGGCCGATGATCAAGGACATCGCCGAGCTGGTGGCTGATGCCTTGCTCGAAGAAGTGGCCCCCGCCAAACCGGCGCCGGCTAAACGTGAACCTGCGGAGGTGCACTGATGAGCGATATTATTCGCCGCGATCCACGCGCTGAATGGATCGCCCGTAACCGTTTGCACCCGCTGCATGCGGCCATGCAACCGGCGCAGGCAAGCTGGGTGGGGCCCAACGGCATCATTCGCAAGAATGTGCACGGCATCGGTTTCATCGGACCTAATGGCATCAAACGCATCGACCGCAGCGGCGCCCAACAGGGCGGCACCGTCAAGCGCACAACGACTGCTGACGTGCTGTTGCCGCTGCATCAGGTCATCGATCCGGCGTTCTACATCGCCGTGGTCCCGGACATGGTTGGTGGTCGCCTGAGCAGTCACGACCGTGATCTGCTTGGCTTGGCCCACAGTCTTGCAGGCACGGAAGGTGCGGTTCTGGCTGTTGTCTTTGGCGAGCACAAGGAAAGCGCGTTCGACACGGCGGGCGTTGATCGTCTGCTGCTGCTGGAAGGTGCAGAGTTCGCAGGTTACTCGCCCGAGCAGCGTGTTCAGGGTTTGCGCGCGGTGGATAACCAGTTCGATCCGCGCCACTGGCTGCTGCCTGACAGTCGTAGCGGCGGGGGTGAACTGGGCCGTCGTTTCGCTGCAAGCATGGGTGAGCGTCCTGCCACGCGTGTCTGGCAAGTGAAGGATGCGCAAGCCACGGGCCGTGCGGGCGCCGGGCGTGAAGACATCGCCCGGCCTGTTTCGCGCCTCATTCTCGCAGCTGCCGAGTGTGCTGAGCCGGTCAGCGAAACGCGCCATGAGGCGCTGCCGGTCGAGTTATCCACAAACATTGCGCGCAGCCTGCCCCGCATCGAGGACCTCGGTGCCGTTGCAGTGGATCCCGCACTTATCCCCATGGCCGAGGCGGAGTTTATCTTCTCGGGCGGCAACGGGGTCAAGGATTGGGATCTGTTCCACCGCACCGCCGTGGCGCTGGGCGCTACCGAAGGCGCCTCTCGCGTCGCGGTGGACGATGGCTTCATGACCCGCGATCGTCAGGTGGGCGCGTCGGGGACGTGGGTGACGGCGCGGGTTTACGTGGCCGTGGGTATTTCCGGCGCGATTCAGCACTTACAAGGCATCGGCGCCTGCGACAAAGTAGTGGCGATTAATCTCGATCCCACCTGCGACATGATCAAACGCGCTGATTTGTCAGTCATTGGCGAAAGTGCCGCGATCCTCCAGGCGCTCATCGAGGCCGTAGAGGCGTACCGAAATGAGGCAAAACGTGATGCAGCCTGACAAAAAACTGCCTGTGGATAAAGGCGCGTTGCACGTCATCAGCCTCGTATCCGTGGGTGCGCACCCGACTTCCGGGCGTCCACGCCGCGCCGAGCAAGACGCGCGCGCAGTTGAGCTGGGTCTGCAGCTGGCTGGGGATAACTTGCACGTCCTGCATGCGGGGAATGCGGAGGAACCAGCACTACGGGCCTATCTGGGCATGGGTTTGAACGAACTTCATGTTCTCGAGCAGCCCGAGGGTGCCGACGCGCTGCCCGGGCTCACCGATTACATCCGCGAATCCGGCGTTCAGATGGTGCTGGCGGGCAGCCAGGCAGAGACAGGCGAAGGCTCAGGCATGTTGCCCTACCTGCTGGCGGAAAAGCTGGGCTGGCCGCTGGTGGTAGGCATGGCCGAAGTCGAATCCATGAACAACGGCACTGCTCAGGTCCTCCAGGCGTTGCCGCGCGGGCAGCGTCGCCGTCTCAAGGTCCGCTTGCCGTTCCTCGCCACTGTCGACAACGCAGCGCCCAAGCCACGCCAAAGCGCATATGGTCCGGCGCAGCGTGGCGTGCTGGATGTCGAGCAGATCGATGTGGTCATCGACGAGTTATTCACAGGTGCCGAATTGAGCCCGGCGAAACCTCGCCCTAAACGCCTGAAAGTCATCAAGGCCAAAAGCGGTGCCGATCGCATGAAGGCGGCGACAGCAAAGGCGAGCGGTGGCGGTGGTCAAGTGCTCAAAGGTGTCAGCGCGCAGGAAGGTGCGGCGGCGATATTGAAGCTGTTGGTGGAGGAGGGCGTCGTTCGCTAAGCCCCCGTTCTGCATTCCAGGAAAGGCGCCCATGTGGCGCCTTTCTTATGCGGATGTCAGACGCTTCCGATTCCTCCCCTCATAAACGCCATCCACATACCCACAATCCCTGTTAATCCACCTGTGGATAAACTGTTCGCCCATGCCTGAAACCCTTGCAAGCCGAGGCTTACAAGCGTCTGATCAAAAATTGATCGCTCCATCTAACGGATTTCTAAAACTTTTTCTCCACAGCTCCAGGTCACTGAGCAAGATTATTGCCCACAATCTCTGTTAGCGCTTATGTGGATAAGATGTTCGAGATCGGCTGAAGACCACGTGTTTCGGGGCTTTCGAGAGTATGATCAAATTTTGATCAATTCGACGATTTCCTGACAGACCTGTGTCTTATGCAGAGCGTCGCCAGCGACACAACTGTTTTTCCACAGGCCATGACCTAGTTTCCCGACTTGCACACAATGTCTGTTGGCTTATCTGTGGATAAGGTGTTCGCGATCCTCTATAGCCCACGTGGATAGCGGCTCCTAAAGGATTGGTCAAAATTTAAACAGTTGACAGAGGTTTATGACTCTCCAATAAGTCACGGTTTTTCTTCACTTTTTGCACAACGAGAAATTCACTTCCCCACAATTACTGTGGGCGTTGTTGTGGATAAGTTGTTCGTGGATGCTGGCGAGGCGCGGTGGGATTGGAGCGGGCGAGGATTGGTTATAATTTGATCAGTGTTGGCAGTGGAGTAAAACGCATCGGCCGAATTCGGCCGATGCGTCAGATCAAGCGGTAACCAGGTTATTCGTGATTGACTGCCACACCCTTCAAGTACGGCGCAGGCTCGGCGCCCATGTTTTCGAGCAGCTTGGCGCTGTACCAGTCAATGAAGTTGACCACGCCGAACTCGTAAGTCTTCGAGTACGGGCCAGGCTGGTAAGCGATGGAGTTGATGCCGCGCTGGTTTTCTTCGGCCAGACGACGGTCCTGATCGTTGGTCGCATCCCAGACTTCACGCAGACGCGCGACGTCGTAGTCCACGCCTTCGACAGCATCTTTGTGCACCAGCCATTTGGTGGTGACCATGGTTTCCTGAGCGCTGATCGGCCACACGGTGAACACGATCACATGGTCGCCCATGCAATGGTTCCAGGAGTGCGGCAGGTGCAGGATGCGCATCGAACCCAGATCCGGGTTCTGGATGCGTCCCATGAGTTTTTTGCTGCCCTGCTTGCCGTCCATGGTCATGGACACCGTGCCTTTAAGCAGCGGCATGCGCACGATGCGGTTGCGCAGACCGAAGCTCTTGTGTGCGAACGGGATCTTCTCGGCTTCCCAGGAGGCTGCCGACGCCGCGACGTGATCCTTGAAGGCCTGATCGGCGCGCGGGTCGGTGACGTCGTCCCACTCCAGCAACGTGTTTAGCAGCTCAGGGTGCGAGCCGTTGCAGTGATAGCACTCACGGTTGTTTTCCAGCACCAGCTTCCAGTTGGCTTTCTCCATCAAGGTGGTTTGCACCGCCACCTTGGTGTTTTCCATGTCGTAGGGTTCCATGTAGTGATTGAGCGTCTGCAGGAACTCGTCGATGGCCGGCGGATTGGCCGCCAGGCTGATGAAGATGTAGCCGCCCGACACTTTGCAATGCACAGGCTTGAGGCCGAATTGGTTCATGTCAAAATCGGCGCCCATTTCGGTGCCTGCGTACAGCAGGCGGCCGTCGAGCTCGTAGGTCCACTGGTGGTATGGGCACACCAGCTTGGCGACTTTGCCTTTTTCTTTGGTGCACAGACGCGACCCGCGATGGCGGCAGACGTTGTGAAACGCATTGATCGAACCGTCCGGCGCACGCACGACGAGAATCGGGTTCTTGCCGATTTCCAGCGTCAGGAAGTTGCCCTTGGCCGGAATCTCACTGGTCATGCCGGCGATCAGCCACTCTTTTTGAAAGATTTCCTGCATGTCGATTTCAAACAGCCGGTCATCATTGTAGAAAGGCTGCGGCAGCGAGTAAGTGCGCTCGCGGTTCTGCAGCATCTCGGCGGTTGCCTTGCGTGCGGGTTCCAGCGGATCGCCCAAGCTCAGAGTTGCGGTGACGTCCATCTTTCAAGTCCTCAGGTCGCGTTTTCAACGACCTACGAATGTGGCCAATACGGTTGTGTTGTGTGTCTGGCACGCGAGGCGACGGTGTTTTCTGTCGCTCATGTTTATGTGTAAAAAATGAATAACGATTGACGGCGAGTGTGGAGCCGGGCGCGACGCGAACCTTATCCATGGGCGACATGGCCGAATCCGTTTCCGACTACGCAGCCCCTATAGATCGGGCCTGGTCGCCATAAGTATGTGAATGTCGCTGATAGGTAAACAGGTGGCCCGTGCGTTACGCAGAATCGCCACCATAAGAGGCCGACAGTCGGCCGTGGAGAGTGAGTATGTCCCAGAGTTTCCTCAGCCCGGTCAACACACAGACCTGGGCCAATGGCCGCCATCTGGTGCGGGTTGTCAAAGTGATCCAGGAAACCTGGGACGTTCGCACCTTCTGCTTCATGGCCGACCAGCCGATCCTGTTCTTTTTCAAGCCTGGGCAGTTCGTCACGCTGGAGCTGGAGATCGAAGGCGTGCCGATCATGCGTTCCTACACCATCTCCAGTTCGCCATCGGTGCCGTACAGCTTCTCGATCACCATCAAGCGCGTGCCGGGCGGCAAGGTGTCCAACTGGCTGCACGACACGCTGCACGAAGGTCAGGAACTGGCCGTCCACGGTCCGGTGGGTCTGTTCAACGCCATCGACTTCCCGAATCCGAAAATTCTCTATCTGAGCGGCGGCGTCGGGATTACCCCGGTCATGTCCATGGCACGCTGGTATTACGACACCAACGCCAATGTCGACATGGTGTTCGTGCACAGTTCACGCTCGCCCAAGGACATCATTTACCACCGCGAGCTGGAGCAGATGGCGTCGCGGATCAACAATTTTGCGCTGCACATCGTCTGTGAAAAGCACGGGCTGGGCGAGCCGTGGGCGGGTTATCGCGGGTATCTGAATCAGAAGATGCTGGAGCTGATGGCGCCGGATTTCATGGAGCGCGAAGTGTTCTGCTGCGGCCCGACGCCGTACATGAATGCGGTCAAGCGTCTGCTCGAAGCCAACGGCTTCAACATGGCGCAGTACCACGAAGAGTCCTTCGGCGCGACACCGCCCGAGGCTCGCGCCGATGCAGTGGAACATGCCGAGCAGGCAGCCGAAGCGCCCGACATCGACGTTGCCGAGCTGCATCAGGTCGAATTCACCGACACGGGCAAGAGTATTCGCGTGGCGCCGGGCGAAACCGTCCACGCCGCTGCCGCCAAGCTCGGACTGATGATTCCGAAAGCCTGCGGTATGGGGATCTGCGGCACCTGCAAAGTGATGAAGCTGAGCGGTGAAGTGGAGATGGAGCACAACGGCGGCATCACCGACGACGACGTGGAAGAAGGCTACATCCTGTCGTGCTGCAGCGTGCCGAAGGGCGACGTGCGAATCGAATATTGATCGGATTCGCCACGCCCCCAGTAGGCGCGCGCTTGCCCGCGATGAACGATGACGCGGTCTCTCTGAGAGGCCGCGTTTTTTTGCGGGCAAGCGCGCTCCTACAGGGTGATCACCGGTTTGCTTACAACCTGAACCGAGCGACCATTCCGTTCAAATCCACCGCCAGGCGCGACAGCTCGTTGCTGGCGGCGCTGGTCTGGTTGGCGCCGGTTGCCGACTGAGTCGACAAATCGCGGATGTTCACCAGATTGCGATCAACTTCCCGAGCAACCTGTGCCTGCTCTTCGGCAGCGCTGGCGATGACCAGGTTGCGCTCGTTGATTTCCACCACGGCGCTGTTAATGGTGTCCAGCGCAAGGCCTGCGCCTTTGGCGATGCTCAGCGTCGATTCGGCGCGCTCGGTGCTGCTGCGCATCGAGTTCACCGCTTGCTCTGTGCCGCCCTGAATGCTGCCGATCATGCGTTCGATTTCGCTGGTCGATTGCTGAGTGCGATGAGCCAGCGCGCGAACTTCGTCGGCCACGACCGCAAACCCACGGCCCGCTTCGCCCGCGCGCGCGGCTTCGATGGCAGCGTTGAGCGCCAGCAGGTTGGTCTGATCCGCCAGGCCGCGAATCACGTCCAGCACCTTGCCGATGTCGCGGGACTCTTCAGCCAGATTGCCGATCAGCGTCGCCGTGCCCTGCACATCGCCACTCATGCGCTCGATGGCGCTGACGGTTTCCTGCACCAGATCGCGACCATCGCTGGCAGACGTTGTGGCGTTTTTCGACGCTTCCGACGTGCTTACGGCATTGCGTGCGACTTCTTCCACGGCGCTGGTCATCTCGTTGACAGCTGTTGCGGCCTGCTCGATTTCGTTGTTCTGCTGCGACAATCCGCGGGCGCTCTCGTCGGTGACAGCGTTCAGCTCTTCAGCCGCCGAAGCCAGTTGAGTCGCCGAGCCGGAAATGCGTTGCAGCGTGTCGCGCAGTTTGGACTGCATCTTCAACATGGCCGCCAGCAGACGACCGGCTTCGTCGGTGCCGTCGACCTCAATGGTGCGCGTCAGATCGCCTTCGGCGATTTCTTCAGCTGCATTCAGCGCCGCAGCGATCGGGCGGGTGATGCTGTTGGTCAACAGCCAGGCGAACAGTAACGTCAACGCAGTAGCAATGATCAGCAGCGTGACGACCATGGTGAAGGCGGTGGAGTACTGCTGCGATGCCAGGGTGTTGGTATTGTTGAGCTGCTGCGTGTTGATTTCGATCAGTTTGCCCAGCACCACGTTCATCTGATCCGAGTTGGTCTGCAAATCGGCACTCAGCAGCGCCGTCAACTCGTCAAGCTTGTTGGCGCTGCTCAGCGACTTCATGCGCTCTTCAAGCTGGCGATAGTCGTTAAGCAGTTTGACGTACTGATCGTAAGTCGCCTGCTCGTCGGGAGCGGAAATGAGTTTGATGTAGACCGCGCGCGCTTCGTCGATCTGACGGTTGCGCATTGCCAGCAATTCGATGGTTTTCTGCTGGGTGTCAGCGTCGCGATTGAGCATCAGGCGGTACGACAGCACGCGCAGGCGAATGCTGCCTTCGGTCAGCCTGTCGAGCGCCTTGATGCTCGGCATGCTGTTGGTGGCCATGACTTCGGTCGCGTCGTTGATCTTGCTCATTTGCATCAGGGCGAAGACACCCAGAATGATCATCAACACGCCGATGATGGAGAAGCCGAGAAACGCGCGGGGCGCGATATTCATATTACGTAGGGACATTACGGTTCCTGGTAAAGCCGCGTTCCGTGCGAGGCGAGGGGGATAAATGACGTGGATGCACGGCTTATCGGTCGGACCGTCGGAGACTTGAACCCTTTGGTCCATTACTGTGCGCTTATGTCGCAGCCAGGCCAATCTGACGAACAGCAGGAACAAGATGAGCAAAACGCAGTCAATCAGGGCCCTGATGCGTTTGCGGGATTGAAGCGAAACAAGTGCTTTTTTGGTCGGTGTTGCGGCGTAAATGCCCTGATTTCACTGGTAGCTGAAGTGACTTTTCTTTATCGTACGCGCCCTTTGAAATTTGCCTGAGAAATCAAAATGTTGGAAGCATCCCTAAGCCAGTTGGAAAAGCTCGTCGGTGACCTGGTACAGCAGAATCACGACCTGCAGAACACGAACGCGCAGCTTGCCGAAGCGTTGAAACAGGCCAGGGATGACAACGACAGCCTGCAACTGAGTCTGCTGGAGCAGGAAGAGAAGCAGGGCGCCACGGCAGCCCGTATTCAGGCGCTGGTTGATCGTGCGACCAGCGTCAGCGCGGTCAACGCATGATCCTGGACAGCGACACCACCAAGGTCATCTCCATCCTCGGCAACGACTACACGATCAAAGCGCCAGAAGGCCAGGAACAGGCCTTGATGGACGCGGTGACGATGCTCAAGTCGGCGCTGTCGGAAACCAAGCGCAGCTACCCGACCCTGATCGGTGATCGCCTGTTGGTGTTGGCCGCACTGAACCTGTGTTCCAAGCAGGTCGAACTGCAGCGCCAACACGCCGAAGAGCTGAGCCGGTATGAAGAGCAGGTCAGTGCGACGGTCGAGGTAATCGAGAAGACCATCGCGCAAGGGTGATGTCTCAGGCGCTCTGCGAACGGTAGGAGCGCGCTTACCCGCGATGGGCACGACGCGATTTCAAATGTACCGCGTCATCGTTCATCGCGGGCAAGCGCGCTCCTGCAACGGTATCGTCCTGATCAGGCTCCCATCACCAACCGGATATCCGCTGCGAGCTCGCGCACGCGTGCTTCTTCAGTGTCCCACGAGCACATGAATCGCGCACCGCCGCTGCCAATGAAGGTGTAAAACCGCCAGCCTCTGGCCGTCAAAGCGGCGATGGCCGGTTGCGAGAGTTGCAGGAACACGCCGTTGGCCTGGACCGGGAACATCAACTCCACACCCGGAATGTCCTTGACCAGCTCCGCCAGCAATTGCGCGCAGCGGTTGGCGTGCCGCGCGTGCTTGAGCCAGGCGTCGTTTTCCAGCAGCCCGACCCACGGCGCTGATAAGAAGCGCATTTTCGACGCCAGTTGCCCGGCCTGCTTGCAGCGATAATCGAAGTCTTCCGCCAGTTTGTGGTTGAAGAACAGAATCGCCTCACCCACCGCCATGCCGTTCTTGGTGCCGCCGAAGCACAAGACGTCGATGCCGGCTTTCCATGTCAACTCGGCAGGCGTGCAGCCCAGATAAGCGCACGCATTGGCGAAGCGGGCGCCATCCATGTGCAGGTTCAGGCCCAGTTCCTTGCACGTTTCGCTGATGGCTTTCAGCTCCTCGGGCAGGTAGACGCTGCCGACTTCCGTCGCTTGCGTCAGTGTCACGACGCGAGGCTTGGGATAGTGGATGTCGGCACGTTTGAGGGCGACTTCACGAATGGAGTCGGGCGTCAGCTTGCCGTTCTCGCTGCGTGCGGTCAGCAGTTTCGAGCCATTGGAGAAGAACTCTGGCGCGCCGCACTCATCGGTTTCGACGTGAGCGGTTTCCGAACAGATGACGCTGTGATAACTCTGGCACAGTGACGACAACGCCAGCGAGTTGGCAGCGGTGCCGTTGAAAGCGAAGAAGACTTCGCAGTCGGTCTCGAACAACTGACGGAATTGATCGGCCGCGCGCGCTGTCCATTGGTCGTCACCGTAGGCGCGCTGATGACCGTGGTTCGCTTGCTCCATGGCCGCCCAGGCTTCCGGGCAGATTCCCGAATAGTTGTCGCTGGCAAACTGCTGGCTTTGGTCTGACATGGCCGGTTCCCTGTAATCGAAGGCTGCGACTGTAACCAAGAATCATCGGTTTGGTCATGCATTGTTGCGTCAGAAAATTCAGTCAGACAGCGAAGTGAGATGAGCGAAACGAACTCGACGATCAGACCGGTGCGTGACCGCGCGCTGGACTTGCTCAAGTGGCTGGCGATGCTGAGCATGGTGATGGATCACCTGAGGTACGTCGGCTGGCACGTAGACGGGCTGTATGTGCCGGGGCGTCTGGCCTTTCCGTGGTTTTGCCTGGCAATCGCGGTCAATGTCACGCGCAACGCCGTCCGGGACGTTGCGCCAGCGGCTCGCTGGAAATATCTGGCGTGGCTGGCAGTGTTTTCACTGCTGGCCGAATTGCCGTACCGGCTCTACATGGCGGACGAGGTCAGCACGCTGAACGTCCTTCCGACTCTGGCGTTGGGCCTTGTGGTCGCGCAGAGCGGGCTGAGTCGCTCATGGTCGGCGCGCGCGCTGGGTATCGCGGCGCTGGGTATCGGCGTCGCGTGTGGTTCGCAACTGATGTTCGGCGCGTACGGCGTGTTGTTGCCCGCGGCATTTGCGCTAGTGTTGCGACGTTCGTTGTGGCTGGCGATCGTGCCGGGCGTTGTCTGCCTGCTGAGCAACGAATGGCCGAAAATCATCGACGGGATGCTGTGGGGCGATCCGATTTCAATCGGCGCCTTGATCGCCTGCCTGCTCGCGCCATTGGCCGGACTGGCGCTGTTGCGCTCGCGCCCTGGGTTCACTGTCTGGCCGATGCGGCGTTGGGCGTATCTGATTTATCCGGGGCATTTTTTGCTCTTGTTCGGTTTGCGCCAGATTTTCGCCTGAGGCACGACCACTGCAGGAGCGCGCTTGCTGGCGAATGCGGTGTGTCAGTCACTGTTGATTATTTGATCCTGCGCATCGCGGGCAAGCGCGCTCGTACAGGTCGGGCAGCGATTCACCGTTTGTTGCAGGGCGCCGAAATCCCTGTAGACAAACCGCCATCAGCGCATTTATCTTCCGCACCAGGCCACCGCAGTGGCCAGCGTCGCTCGGACGGTTCCGGGCGCTTACGTCTTCTAGAGGCCTCCATGGCAGACCAAGGTTCGCCGCGCCGCTTTGCGCGCATCGATCGACTCCCTCCTTACGTGTTCAATATCACCGCCGAGCTGAAAATGGCCGCTCGACGTCGTGGTGAGGACATCATCGACCTGAGCATGGGCAACCCCGATGGGGCAACGCCGCCGCACATCGTCGAAAAACTGGTCACCGTCGCCCAACGTGAAGACACTCACGGCTACTCGACTTCGCGTGGCATTCCGCGTCTGCGTCGGGCGATCTCCAGCTGGTACAAAACGCGTTACCAGGTCGACATCGACCCGGAATCCGAAGCCATCGTCACCATCGGTTCCAAGGAAGGCCTGGCGCATCTGATGCTCGCCACGCTGGATCAGGGCGATACGGTGCTGGTGCCCAATCCCAGCTACCCGATTCATATCTATGGCGCGGTCATCGCCGGTGCTCAAGTGCGTTCGGTACCGCTGATTCCGGGCGTGGACTTTTTCGCCGAGCTGGAAAAGGCCATTCGTGGCTCAATCCCCAAGCCGAAGATGATGATTTTAGGCTTCCCGTCCAATCCGACCGCGCAGTGCGTGGAGCTGGATTTCTTCGAGCGCGTGGTGGCGCTGGCCAAGCAGTACGACGTGCTGGTGGTGCACGATCTGGCCTACGCCGACATCGTCTACGACGGCTGGAAAGCTCCGTCGATCATGCAGGTGCCAGGCGCCAAGGACATCGCGGTGGAATTTTTCACCCTGTCCAAGAGCTACAACATGGCGGGCTGGCGCATCGGTTTCATGGTCGGTAATCCCGAGCTGGTCAACGCCTTGGCGCGGATCAAGAGCTACCACGACTACGGCACCTTCACCCCGCTGCAAGTGGCTGCTATCGCTGCGCTGGAAGGCGACCAGCAATGCGTGCTGGACATCGCCGAGCACTATCGCCAGCGCCGCAACGTGCTGGTGAAAGGCCTGCATGAGCTGGGCTGGATGGTCGAGAACCCGAAAGCGTCGATGTACGTCTGGGCCAAGATTCCCGAGGCGTACGCCCACCTGGGTTCGCTGGAATTCGCCAAGAAGATGCTGCTCGAGGCCAAGGTCTGCGTGTCGCCGGGCGTCGGTTTTGGCGAGTACGGCGACGATCACGTACGTTTCGCGCTGATCGAAAACCAGGACCGCATTCGCCAGGCGGTGCGTGGGATTCGCGGGATGTTTAGAGCCGACGGGCTGCTGCCTGCCAGAACCGTCTGATTGAATTTGAAACTCTCCCTCTGCCCTGGCAGGGGAGAGTTCGCAAATTGCGACGTGCCATTTCGCGATTGTCTATATCTGAACCTCCGACGGTCACGGCTGCTGTTTCAGACTTTGGTCACGGTTAGGGTAATAATAGCGTCATCAGTACTGACTCTAAACGATATTTCTCTTGCGATGACTTTATATTCTTCTCCGCCAGGGTATTGAATCGTCTCATTTTTGTGAGCACTGAAGTAAACAAGCTGTCTGGCATTGGGTGGCAGGGAATTTTTGCCGACAGACTTCGTACTTGAAGTACGTTTTTCAACCCCGCGCTCAATCTCGTAACCAATACCTGAGGTTTCAGATGAAGGGTCATAATGGAAAATGCGGCGGACGACAGTGCCGGTGCCGCCGTCAGAGGGCTCCTCATAAACGTACTGGTCCCCGGGATAGAAATAGTAATAAGCGTCCATGATTGGGATAGGTTCGCTAGTCCGTGTTTCATATTCGTTCGCAGTTTGAGAGTCGCTGGTCATGACGTCACTCCTTGATTTATGACGGCTTAATTTTCGGAAGCCATACAGAACTTCGTTTCTCCATCACTCCTGTAAGCAGTGTTGAAAATCTGCTTTTGATGAAGTGCGCTTTAACTCTAAGGCCCTCAGTGAACTTCGACTACTGTCATAAATGACAGGTTTTCGTACCGCTGGTCGGTTTAATCATGTATCGCTTTGCCTTCCAGCCAGAGGGACAGCAACACACCTGGTCTGATTGCAACATTGCGTGATCGCCCTGAGAGCCTGACCGCCCAGTCAGCAGCCAGGGTCGCGACTCGACCCTGGCGCTGCAGGCAGTGCGATATGCCTGATTATCGGGTTGTAGGGTGGTTGTGATCGGGTTTTGATGCCATACACAATCGACAGCTCATCAGAGCCGTTCTCCACATAATAGTCACCCGGTACTGCACACCGTATTGCTTCAATTTCCGACACCGTCGTTGAATAACTTCGCCCTTCTACAGTACGAATGTTGACGGCTACTTTCCGATCGTCAGACACCCTTAAAGTCCGATCCATGACGATGTCTTCTTCAGTCTGACCCAGATATAACGTCGAACCTTTGGGCAGTGACAGCGCAATATCCGAATCAACGGCATCCGGCGCTGTGACAGTCGGTATTTCCCAAAGATATATTTCGGCCACCGCCGCTCCCTCTTCATAGGACAGGATTTTGAAGATCAAGGAGTGAAAGGCATTGTTCTGATAGATGATGTCGTGTGGACCTGCATAGAGCCTGGCGTCGACCGCTGTCACTGTTCCCGATAACGTTTCTTCGGTGTCTTCGAAGTGCACTGTAATATAAGCATCCGAGGTGGGGAGTTCCTGCACTGTTCTCAGTTTGACGAAACCCTGAATATCCAGATCATGGAACACGCCCTGAGCGAGAAAGAGCAGTGGATCGACAGCGGCTACCTGAGCAGAGCGGCGAGCGTTCAAAGATCTCCAGCGTTCGGGTGTAAGCACACGAGATTTTGCCACGATATTCATATCAGACTCCTTCCAGGATTGATGTGTACGCGGTCCTTCAGTGCTGAAAGTATCACCAAGGTGTTTGCGCGAATACTGTCAGTTTTGACAGTGCTCACGTCCTTGGTTGGAAACGTCGATGCAGTGCCAAAAGGCAATCTCCGGGAGTGAACCAGGCCCGTCGCGCAGGCCGTGCGAGGTATCAGGGCCTATTCAGCGCTGAAGGACTGTTGCCAGCCAGACAGGTCTGAATGCGACACTGATTCACCAAGCATCCCCGGCATTGACCGGGGATTTTTCTGTGCGCGATCCGCCCTGCCCGGAGGGCGTAGCAGTCCGGCCTGCCGACGATTGGCGGCGAAGCAGTCACAAAATCAGACAGCGTGATCTCCCTGACACCCCGCGTCGCAGCAGCTTGCCGCCGATTCCCGGCAGATCGCCGACAAGCCCGACTCCCATGGCGTCGGCCAGAATCAAGGCCGTAACTACGTCGGCCGCACCTGTCTTGAAGTACGGGTTCGAATCCATGTCGTAAACGCGCCTTTGCGTGGCGTGCGTAGGCATCTAGCCTCCCTGCGTCAGCCCTACCATCGCTTCCAAAGGGCAGTCCACACGCCCTATCGATAATTCAGGCGCCGCGCCGCCGCTGGGAGAACCGCGATGTTCAGCAAGCAAGACCAGATCCAGGGTTATGACGATGCACTGTTGGCGGCGATGAATGCCGAAGAACAGCGTCAAGAAGATCACATCGAGCTGATCGCCTCGGAGAACTACACCAGCAAGCGCGTCATGCAAGCTCAGGGCAGCGGCCTGACCAACAAATACGCCGAAGGCTATCCGGGCAAGCGCTACTACGGCGGCTGCGAGCACGTCGACAAGGTCGAGCAACTGGCCATCGACCGTGCCAAGCAACTGTTCGGCGCTGATTACGCCAACGTGCAGCCGCACTCCGGTTCGTCGGCCAACAGCGCCGTTTACCTGGCCTTGCTGCAAGCCGGCGACACCATTCTGGGCATGAGTCTGGCCCACGGCGGTCACCTGACCCACGGCGCGAAAGTGTCGTCTTCGGGCAAGCTCTACAACGCCGTTCAATACGGCATCGACACCACCACCGGCCTGATCGACTACGACGAAGTCGAGCGCCTGGCCGACGAGCACAAGCCGAAGATGATCGTTGCCGGCTTCTCGGCGTATTCCAAGACTCTGGATTTTCCGCGCTTCCGTCAGATCGCCGACAAGGTGGGCGCGCTGCTGTTCGTGGACATGGCTCACGTGGCCGGTCTGGTCGCCGCTGGCCTTTACCCGAACCCGCTGCCGTACGCTGACGTTGTCACCACCACCACGCACAAAACTCTGCGCGGCCCTCGCGGCGGCCTGATCCTGGCGAAGTCCAACGAAGAGATCGAGAAAAAGCTCAACTCTGCCGTGTTCCCGGGCGCTCAAGGCGGCCCGCTGATGCACGTCATCGCCGGCAAGGCGGTGTGCTTCAAAGAAGCCATGGAGCCTGGCTTCAAGGCTTATCAGCAGCAGGTGATCGACAACGCTCAGGCGATGGCGCAAGTGTTCATCGATCGCGGTTACGACGTGGTTTCCGGCGGTACCGACAACCACTTGTTCCTGGTCAGCCTGATCCGTCAGGGCCTCACCGGTAAAGACGCGGACGCTGCGCTCGGCCGCGCTCACATCACGGTGAACAAGAACGCCGTTCCGAACGATCCACAGTCGCCGTTCGTGACCTCGGGCCTGCGCATCGGCACCCCGGCAGTCACCACCCGCGGCTTCAAAGTGACCCAATGCATCACGCTGGCTGGCTGGATCTGCGACATTCTCGACAACCTCGGCGATGCCGATGTCGAGGCCAATGTTGCCGGTCAGGTCGCCGCGCTGTGCGCCGATTTCCCGGTTTACCGCTGAGTCAGGAGTAGCACCATGCAACATTACTCAGGCTTCGGCCTCTTCAAACACTCCCTCAGCCACCACGAAAACTGGCAGCGCATGTGGCGCACGCCGACCCCGAAAAAGGTCTACGACGTGGTCATCGTTGGCGGCGGCGGCCACGGTCTGGCGACCGCGTACTACCTGGCCAAGGAGCACGGCATCACCAATGTCGCTGTGGTCGAGAAAGGCTGGCTGGGCGGCGGCAACACTGCCCGAAACACGACAATCGTACGATCCAACTACCTGTGGGATGAGTCCGCGCATCTGTACGAACACGCTATGAAACTGTGGGAAGGCCTGTCCCAGGACCTGAACTACAACGTGATGTTCTCCCAGCGCGGCGTGTACAACCTGTGCCACACCCTTCAAGACATGCGCGATTCCGAGCGTCGTGTCAGCGCCAACCGCTTGAACGGTGTCGACGGCGAGCTGCTCAACGGCAAACAGGTGGCCGAAGAAATTCCGTACCTGGACTGCTCGAAGAACACCCGCTACCCGATCATCGGCGCGACCGTTCAACGTCGCGGCGGTGTCGCGCGTCACGACGCCGTGGCCTGGGGCTTTGCCCGCGCCGCCGACGCGTTGGGCGTAGACCTGATTCAACAGACTGAAGTGACTGGTTTCCGTAAAGAGAACGGCGTGTGCATCGGCGTGGAAACCAATAAAGGTTTCATCGGCGCCAAGCGCGTCGGCGTGGTGACTGCCGGTAACTCCGGTCACATGGCCAAGCTCGCAGGCTTCCGTCTGCCGGTCGAATCTCACCCGTTGCAGGCGCTGGTGTCCGAGCCGATCAAGCCGATTATCGACAGCGTGATCATGTCCAACGCCGTTCACGGCTACATCAGCCAGTCCGACAAGGGCGACCTGGTGATCGGCGCCGGTATCGACGGCTGGGTTGGCTACGGTCAGCGCGGCTCGTACCCGGTCATCGAGCACACCATCCAGGCCATCGTGGAGATGTTCCCGGTGCTGTCGCGCGTGCGCATGAACCGTCAGTGGGGCGGCATCGTCGACACCACGCCGGACGCTTGCCCGATCATTTCCAAAACGCCTGTGCCGAACATGTTCTTCAACTGCGGTTGGGGCACCGGTGGCTTCAAGGCCACTCCGGGTTCGGGCAACGTGTTCGCTGCCAGTCTGGCCAAGGGCGAAATGCACCCGCTGGCCAAACCGTTTTCCATCGACCGTTTCCACAACGGTGCACTCATTGACGAACACGGCGCTGCCGCTGTCGCCCACTAACAGGAGAAATCCCATGTTGCACATCTTCTGTCCTCACTGTGGCGAACTGCGCTCCGAAGAGGAATTCCACGCGTCCGGCCAGGCTCACATCCCGCGTCCACTGGACCCGGCTGCCTGCACGGACGAGCAGTGGGGCGATTACATGTTCTTCCGCGATAACTCGCGCGGACTGCACCACGAACTGTGGATTCATGCCGCGGGTTGCCGCCAGTACTTCAACGCTACGCGTAACACCATGACGTACGAAATTGTCGAAACCTATCCGATTGGCACCCAGCCTCAGTTCAAAGAAACGCCGGCGTCTGCAATCAAGAACACGCAGGGAGATCAGGTATGAGCCAGTCCAATCGCCTGCCTAACGGCGGCCGCATCGACCGCAGCAAAGTCCTGAACTTCAACTTCAACGGCCAGACCTATCAAGGCTTTGAAGGCGACACCCTGGCTGCTGCGTTGCTTGCCAACGGCGTCGACATCATCGGCCGCAGTTTCAAGTACTCGCGTCCTCGCGGCATCTTCGCCGCCGGTTCCGAAGAGCCGAACGCCGTCCTGCAGATCGGCGCCACCGAAGCCACTCAGATCCCGAACGTGCGTGCCACGCAACAGGCGCTGTACTCCGGCCTCGTCGCCACCAGCACCAATGGCTGGCCGAGCGTGAACACCGACATGATGGGGATTCTCGGCAAGGTCGGCGGCAAGCTGATGCCGCCGGGCTTCTACTACAAAACCTTCATGTATCCGCAGTCCTTCTGGATGACGTACGAGAAGTACATTCGCAAGGCTGCCGGTCTGGGTCGCTCGCCGACTGAAAACGATCCGGACACTTATGACGCCATGAACCGGCACTGCGATGTGCTCGTGGTCGGTGCAGGCCCGGCAGGCCTGGCGGCTGCTCTGGCGGCTGCGCGCAGCGGTGCTCGCGTTATCGTCGCAGACGAACAGGAAGAATTCGGCGGCAGCCTGCTCGATTCCCGCGAGAGTCTGGACGGCAAGCCTGCGGCGGAGTGGATTGCCACGGTCGTTGCCGAACTCAAAAGCCTGGCCAACGTGACGCTGCTGCCACGCGCGACCGTGAACGGCTATCACGATCACAACTTCCTGACGATTCACGAGCGTCTGACCGATCATCTCGGCGACCGCGCGCCCATCGGCCAGGTGCGTCAGCGCATGCACCGCGTTCGCGCCAAGCGCGTCGTGTTGGCGACCGGTACGCACGAACGTCCGCTGGTCTACGGCAATAACGATGTGCCGGGCAACATGCTCGCCGGCGCGATTTCCACCTATGTTCGTCGTTATGGCGTGGCACCTGGCAAGAAGCTCGTGCTGTCGACCAACAACGATTACGCCTACCGCGTCGCGCTGGACTGGCTCGACGCCGGTCTGCAGGTCGTCGCCGTTGCCGATGTGCGCCACAACCCTCGCGGCGCACTGGTTGAAGAGGCGCGCGCCAAAGGCATCCGCATCCTGACCGGCAGCGCCGTGATCGAAGCGCGCGGCAGCAAGCGCGTCAGCGGTGCCCGCGTTGCGGCTATCGACGTCAAGGCGCACAAAGTCACTAGTCCCGGCGAATGGCTGGACTGCGACCTGATTGGCAGCTCCGGCGGTTACAGCCCGGTCGTCCACTTGGCATCCCACTTGGGCGGCAAGCCAGTCTGGCGTGAGGACATTCTCGGTTTCGTGCCGGGCGAAGCGCCTCAGAAACGCGTCTGCGTAGGCGGCGTCAACGGCGTTTACGCACTGGGCGACGCGCTGGCCGACGGTTTCGAAGGCGGCGTGCGCGCAGCCAGCGAAGCGGGCTTCCAGCCTGTGGAAGGCGTGATTCCCAAAGCCTTGAGCCGCGTTGAAGAACCAACCCTGGCGATGTTCCAGGTGCCCCACGAGAAAGGCACCTCGCGGGCGCCGAAGCAATTCGTCGATCTGCAGAACGATGTGACCGCTGCGGCCATCGAGCTGGCAACCCGTGAAGGCTTCGAGTCGGTCGAGCACGTCAAACGCTACACCGCACTGGGCTTCGGCACCGATCAAGGCAAGCTGGGCAACGTCAACGGTCTGGCCATTGCGGCCCGCTCGCTGAACGTCTCGATCCCTGAGATGGGCACCACCATGTTCCGTCCCAACTACACGCCGGTCACCTTCGGTGCGGTAGCCGGACGTCACTGTGGGCACATTTTCGAGCCTGTGCGCTTCACCGCGCTGCACGCCTGGCACGTCAAGAACGGCGCCGAATTCGAAGACGTCGGTCAATGGAAACGCCCTTGGTATTTCCCGAAAGCCGGTGAAGATATCCACGCGGCCGTACGTCGCGAATGCAAAGCCGTGCGCGACAGTGTTGGCCTGCTGGACGCCTCGACGTTGGGCAAGATCGACATTCAGGGCCCGGATGCACGCGAGTTCCTTAACCGCATCTACACCAACGCCTGGACCAAGCTCGACGTGGGCAAGGCCCGTTACGGCCTGATGTGCAAGGAAGATGGCATGGTCTTCGACGATGGCGTGACTGCCTGCGTCGCCGACAATCACTTCATCATGACCACCACGACGGGCGGTGCTGCACGCGTCCTGCAATGGCTGGAAATCTATCAGCAGACCGAATGGCCGGACCTGAAGGTGTATTTCACCTCCGTGACCGATCACTACGCGACCCTGACGCTGTCCGGTCCCAACAGTCGCAAGCTGCTCAGCGAAGTGACCGACATTGACCTGGGCCGTGAAGCATTCCCGTTCATGACCTGGAAAGAGGGGCTGGTGGGCGGTGTCCCGGCCCGTGTGTTCCGGATTTCGTTTACCGGTGAGCTTTCCTACGAAGTGAACATCCAGGCTGACTACGCGATGGGTGTTCTGGAAAAGATCGCCGAAGCGGGCAAGAAGTACAACCTGACCCCTTACGGCACTGAAACCATGCACGTCCTGCGGGCCGAGAAGGGCTTCATTATCGTCGGTCAGGACACCGACGGCTCGATGACCCCGGACGACCTGAACATGGGCTGGTGCGTCGGTCGTACCAAACCGTTTTCGTGGATCGGCCAGCGTGGCATGAGTCGCGAAGATTGCGTGCGCGAAGACCGCAAGCAGTTGGTGGGCCTCAAGCCTGTCGATCCGAACAAGTGGCTGCCGGAAGGGGCGCAACTGGTGTTCGATCCGAAGCAATCGATCCCGATGACGATGGTTGGCCACGTGACGTCCAGCTACGCCGCGAATTCGCTGGGTTATTCGTTCGCCATGGGCGTGGTCAAAGGCGGCCTGAAGCGCATGGGTGAGCGCGTATTCTCGCCGCAGGCGGATGGCTCCGTGATCGAGGCGGAGATCGTTTCCTCGGTGTTCTTCGATCCGAAGGGTGACCGGCAGAACGTGGAGTAATTTCCCTGTATTGCGCTGCTTCCTGTGTAGGAGCGTGGCTTGTCCCGCGATGCGATTAACACGTCGCCATCGCGGTGACCTGCAGACTGCTATCGCGGGACAAGCCACGCTCCTACAAGGTTCGCGTTCACTGAAATAACAGAATTCAAAACAGGTGCTCTATGACCACAGCCAACGTTTACCAGCAGCGGCCAACGACCGACGTCAAAGTCGAGTCGCCGCTGTTCCATGCCGACCTCAAAAGCCTGGTCGGCAAAGGCCGCACCAATCCGGGTGTGGTGCTGCGCGAGAAAAAACTGCTGGGCCATCTGACCCTGCGTGGTGATGCCCACGATCCGGCGTTCGCCGCTGGCGTGCACAAGGCGCTGGGCATGGAACTGCCGGGCGCCCTGGCGCTGGTGACCAGTGGCGACAGTTCGATCCAGTGGATGGGCCCGGATGAGTGGCTGCTGATCGTGCCGACTGGCGAAGAGTTCGCCGCCGAACAGAAACTGCGTGAAGCGCTATCCGGCCTGCACATCCAGGTGGTCAACGTCAGTGGCGGTCAATCGCTGCTGGAGCTGACCGGCCCGAACGTGCGCGATGTGCTGATGAAATCCACCAGCTACGACGTGCACCCGAGCAACTTCCCGGTGGGCAAGGCCGTTGGCACTGTGTTCGCCAAATCGCAGCTGGTGATCCGCCGCACGGGTGAAGAGACCTGGGAACTGGTGATCCGCCGCAGCTTCGCCGACTACTGGTGGCTGTGGCTGCAGGACGCGAGCGCTGAATACGGCCTTGGCGTCGCGGCATAAGCACTGATCGTTCCCACGCTCGCGTGGGAACGCATCCCGGGACGCTCCGCGTCCCATGTGAAGGACGCGGAGCGTCCTGAACTGCATTCCCACGTAGAGCGTGGGAACGATCCGATCAGAGGAATACCCCATGAGCCGCGCCCCGGATACCTGGATTCTGACTGCCGATTGCCCCAGCGTGCTGGGCACGGTGGACGCGGTGACCCGCTTTTTGTTCGAGCAGGGCTGCTACGTCACCGAGCACCATTCATTCGATGACCGGCTGTCGAGTCGTTTTTACATTCGCGTTGAATTTCGTCAGCCCGACGGCTTCGATGAAGCCTCGTTTCGTGCAGGTCTTGCCGAGCGAGGTGAAGCCTTCGGCATGATCTTCGAGCTGACAGCGCCGAACTACCGGCCCAAAGTCGTGATCATGGTTTCGAAAGCCGATCACTGCCTGAACGATCTGCTCTACCGTCAGCGCATCAATCAGCTGTCGATGGACGTCGTCGCGGTCGTCTCTAACCACCCGGATCTCGAACCGCTGGCGCGCTGGCACGACATTCCTTACTACCATTTTCCCCTGGACCCTAATGACAAGCCGGCGCAGGAAGCGAAGGTCTGGCAGGTGATCGAGGAGTCCGGCGCCGAACTGGTCGTGCTCGCCCGCTACATGCAAGTGCTGTCGCCAGAGCTGTGTCGCAAGCTCGACGGCAAGGCGATCAACATCCATCACTCGCTGCTGCCGGGCTTCAAAGGCGCTAAACCCTATCATCAGGCGTACAACAAGGGCGTGAAGCTGGTGGGCGCTACGGCGCACTACATCAACAACGATCTGGACGAAGGCCCGATCATCGCGCAAGGCGTCGAGGTGGTGGATCACAGTCACTATCCCGAAGACCTCATTGCCAAGGGCCGCGACATCGAAGGCCTGACCCTGGCGCGGGCGGTGGGCTATCACATTGAACGGCGTGTGTTCCTCAACGCCAATCGCACAGTGGTTTTGTGATTTTGTAAGAGCGCGCTTGGTCGGGGCCGCATCGGACGATAAGCGATGACGCGGTCGACATGCCCACCGCGGCGCCGGATTCGCGGGCAAGCGCGCTCCCACAGGAAGCGACTGTCATTACAGGTCAGTCATCAGCAACAAATGAAACACCCAGAGCAATCAGTGCGTTGCTGCAACACACTGGCGACGCATAACTCCGCTACACAGCTGTATCCATAACAACAAACAGCGAGGTGAAAGCATGTCTGGTAATCGTGGCGTCGTGTATCTCGGCGCAGGCAAGGTCGAAGTACAGAAAATCGACTACCCCAAAATGCAGGACCCGCGTGGCAAGAAGATCGAGCACGGGGTCATTCTGCGCGTGGTATCCACCAACATCTGCGGCTCGGACCAACACATGGTTCGCGGCCGCACAACCGCCCAGGTCGGCCTGGTGCTTGGCCACGAGATCACAGGTGAAGTGGTTGAGAAGGGCAGCGACGTCGAAAACCTGAAGATCGGCGATCTGGTGTCCGTTCCGTTCAACGTTGCCTGCGGCCGCTGCCGGTCCTGCAAAGAGCAACACACCGGCGTGTGCCTGACCGTCAACCCGGCCCGCGCCGGTGGTGCGTACGGCTACGTCGATATGGGCGACTGGACCGGTGGCCAGGCCGAATACGTACTGGTGCCATACGCCGATTTCAACCTGCTCAAGCTGCCAGATCGCGATAAGGCCATGTCCAAGATCCGCGACCTGACCTGTCTCTCCGACATCCTGCCGACCGGCTATCACGGCGCCGTCACCGCTGGCGTCGGCCCCGGCAGCTCGGTGTACATCGCGGGCGCAGGTCCCGTCGGTCTGGCTGCAGCGGCGTCGGCGCGTTTGTTGGGCGCTGCGGTGGTGATCGTCGGCGACGTCAACCCCGTGCGTCTGGCGCACGCCAAAGCTCAGGGCTTCGAGATCGCCGACCTGTCCAAAGACACGCCGCTGCATGAGCAGATCGCTGCACTGCTCGGCGAGCCGGAAGTGGATTGTGCGGTTGACGCCGTGGGCTTCGAAGCGCGTGGCCACGGTCACGCAGGCGCCAAGGCCGAAGCGCCGGCCACAGTACTCAACTCGCTGATGGGCGTCGTGCGCGTGGCAGGCAAGATCGGTATCCCCGGCTTGTATGTCACCGAAGATCCGGGCGCCGTCGACGCCGCTGCAAAAATGGGCAGCCTGAGCATCCGCTTCGGCCTGGGCTGGGCGAAATCCCACAGCTTCCATACCGGGCAGACGCCGGTCATGAAGTACAACCGTCAACTGATGCAGGCCATCATGTGGGACCGCATCAACATCGCCGATGTTGTGGGCGTGGAAGTCATCAGCCTCGACGACGCCCCACGCGGCTACGGCGAGTTCGATGCAGGCGTGCCGAAGAAATTCGTGATCGATCCGCACAAGCTGTTCAGCGCGGCATAAGTCGATCAGGAACGGTGGAAAAAAACGACCTCCGGGTCGTTTTTTTTGCGGCTGATGTAGGGATTATGACCCTGATGCGTAGGGCAATTCTGTAATTCAAAGCGGAAAATTTGAATTCCTTTCCGGCTTGTTTCTGCCGCTGGTTTCACATGTTATTTGTCCGGCCCGATTTTTTCTGGCTGTGGGCAATACATGTTTATCTGGTTGGTAAAAGCGTCGGTGCGTCTGGCCATCGGGGTGATTATGGCGGGCGCTCCGGCGAGCTTGGTGAGCGCCCAGCTGGAGCGGATCACGCCGCACTGGACGTCCTCGACGGTGTTTTTCGAAAGCGCCAACGCCTGCATGTGGGCGGGTATTGCACCCCATATCTGCCAGGCGGCTCATCGCTCGGCGTTTCGTCAACACCTCAGGGCTGCGCCGGTCTATCGGGAACTGGCGGATTGCGAAGCCGATTTCTTCCCCGGCGAGTGCTTCGCGGTGGAGGCGACACGGCTGTGGTCGCCGTGGTTATCGGGGTTCGCCCTGATTACCCGCGCGCAATTGATACTTGCCGTTGACGACACCTCGCCAGGCGCAAGACCGCAGCCCGCTGGCAGTCGCGATGATGGTTCCGATTCAAAGGCGCAGGTGCGTTATTTCAGCGAGCCGTTGTATTGGGAGTCCGATCATCAAGGCGGAAGCCAGTTGACGAGCCTTCGAGAAAAACTCCGCGACGGCGAGCATTTCGATAAAGCGTTCACTCGCCATGCGTTGCTGCAGGCTGGATCCCCAGCGTCGGACCGGCGACTCGCCCGGATGTTCGAGCCGCAAAGGCTGTTTCATGTGGCGGCGCCTTGATCGGCGTCAGAGGGAGGCGAGCTGACCTTTATACAGAATCGGTCCGGTCGGCTTGCCGCTCGGCGAGCCGCCTCTGGGCTCGAGGCTGACCGCGATCGTGGTCTTCGCGCCAAGCAATTCGCGTTGTCTTGCGCTCAATTCGACGCGGCCTCTGCCGCTGTCGGGCAGCACGCCGAGCGAGACCGGAATGCCGTCGGCGGGAATCGCCCACAGTTCCAGGCTGCGGCCTGCTTGCACCGACACCAGCGCGAGAGGCTCGACCTTCAGGTAGCGTTCGAACGCCTGCAGCGTGAGCGCCGGCTGAGCGTTATCCGCCACCAGAACGGCGTTGAAAGCAGGGGTGTCGCGGTTGTAGATCACGCCGACGATGATGGCCACGAGCAATGTGCAGGCGAGGGCGGCAACGCGCGTCCCGCTCCAGAACGGACGCCTTGGCGGCACGTGCAGCCGTTGCGGTTCGATGCGCGCAACGATGTTCAGCCACACGCGCTCGGGGACCGCTTCGGGTGCCAGCGAAGACGTCAGCTCCACCAGGCTTTCCTGCCACTTGGCGACTTCGGCGCGCAGGCCGGGGTCGTCCAGCAGCAACCCTTCAAAACGCCTGCGGGCGGTCGACGGCATCAGGCCGATGGCGTAATCGGCAGCGAGGGCTCGGCGCCTTTTGGGCTCAAGATAATTCATGATTCCAGGCACCTGCGCAGTCGCTCCATGCCCCGGCGTATCCAGGATTTCACAGTGCCCAGGGGCGCGGCCAACCGGGTCACCAGTTCACTGTGAGACGCGCCCTGGAAGTAGGCGGTGACGATCGACTGACGCTGCATGCCCTCCAGCGTGTCGAGGCAGCGCTGCAGGGCGGTGGCATCGCGATGGGTTTCAAGTTGCTCGTGGGCGGAGGGCGTCGGGTCGAAAAGCGCCATCGCCTGTTTATCGCTCAATGGCTCTTCGCGGTGTTTGCGCAGCTGATCGATGGCCTTGTTGCGCGTGATGCTGACCATCCAGGTCATCGGTGCAGAGAGCCCTGCGTCGTATTGCGAGGCGCTGTTCCATATTCGTACGAATGCTTCCTGAAGCACGTCTTCAGCGTGATCACGATGCCCCATGCAGCGCAGCGCCACCGCGAAAAGCCGCGCCGACGCTTTGCGATAGAGGGTCTCAAACGCGCGACGGTCGCCCAGTGCACACTGCGCCAAAAGGTGTCTGAGTTCATCGGCATCGACAGAGGAAATAAAGACGCTCCACACAAAGAAACGACGACGCGCACGCGGCTCATCGGAATATTGGGAGGGTAGACCAGGTTGAGCTGCAGTTCCATTCATGTTGCCAGCGCTCCATTGTAGAGGACGGGCCCGTTGCAGAGCCCGTGCTGATGTATACGCGCCCCGAAGGTGACTGGATGCGGTCGCGTCGGGCCGTCTCAAGAGGCGGAACTTCTTTTGGGCGCACGGTCCAACGCGTGTTTACCCGGCCTTGCCGGTCTCTTGGAAAATGAGGTTGTTTCGATGAAGGTTTCAATGAAAAACGCGCGCGGTGCTGCACTGGCAACGGTGATGGCCCTGGTGACCACCCCAATCTTCGCGTTCAACCTGAATGACGCGGCAAATGCTGTTTCCAACGCCACTGGCGGTCAGCAGAAGGCGACGGCTGCGCCCGAAGCAGCGGGCCTGTTGAACACGCTGGGCACTCAATTGAATGTCACGCCGCAGCAAGCGGTAGGCGGGACCGGCGCATTGCTGGGTCTGGCGAAGAACAAGCTGTCCGGCAACGACTATTCGAATCTGAGCAAATCGGTTCCGGGCCTGGACCAGCTTTCCGGCAGCTCCGCATTGGGCAGCCTCGGTGGGCTAGGCGGCATGCTGGGTAACTCCGGCAGCAATTCGGCGGTCAATAACGCCTTGGGCAACGTCCAGAGCATGGGCGATGTGAATAACGCGTTCAGCGCGCTGGGCATGGACAGCGGCATGGTCAGTCAGTTTGTGCCGGTCATCCTGCAATACCTGGGCGCGCAAGGCGCGAGCGGCTCGGCACTGTCGGCCTTGAGCGGGGTCTGGGGCGCGAAGTGATTCCACTGACTGAACACCGCTTTTGAGCGGCATCCGATCCTGCGAGGGTCAAGCGCTTGCGGAGCTACCGCGCAGCGCTTCGATTCTCGCGTTCTTTTCCTCCCACAGCCGGTTCACCCATCCCTGTACATACTCGCGAAACGCCGGGTCGTTTTCGTAATCGCCCTGCCACAGCGCGGGGTCGAGCTCGCGGGTCCGGATGTCGATGATGACGCGCGGTACCTGACCTGAAATCAAATCCCAGAATCCTGGAATCCGCTCGCCGGGGTAGACCACGGTAACGTCGAGCACCGCGTCCAGTTGCTCGCCCATTGCCGCCAGCACAAATGCGACGCCGCCTGCCTTGGGCTTGAGCAGGTAACGATAGGGCGACGTCTGCTGCGCCTGTTTGGCCGGGGTGAACCGCGTCCCTTCCAGATAATTCACCACCGTCACCGGCTGGCGCTTTAACAGCTCGCAGGCCTCTTTAGTGATTTCCAGATCCTTGCCCTTGAGCTCCGGGTTCTTTGCCAGAAACGCCTTGGTGTAACGCTTCATGAAGGGGTAATCGAGCGCCCACCAGGCCAGTCCCAAAAACGGTACCCAGATCAGCTCTTTTTTCAGGAAGAATTTGAAAAACGGCGTACGCCGGTTCAGCGCCTGCACCAGCGCCGGGATATCGACCCACGACTGATGATTGCTGATCACCAGATAAGACGTATCGCCGCGCAGCCCCTCATGTCCGCTGATTTCCCAGCGCGTCGGAATGCACAGTCTGAAGATCAGCTTGTTTATCTCGATCCAGGTCTCGGCAATCCACATCACCGCCCACGAGCAGCGATCCCGCATTTCGCCCTGGAACACCAGTTTGAGCAGCGCAAACACCATCAGCGGGCCGAACAGCACCAGCGTGTTGAGTAGAAGCAGCAGCGTGACGACAAGACCGGTGAGCAGGTGACGCATAAATCACTCGTGGTGGCGAAAGGGCGGGCAATGATAAGCAGCAATGCCGATGACGCCAAATCCGGCCGTCGCTGACAAAAGTTTCACCGCTTTCCCGGTAGGCTGAAGGTCTTGTTTAGTGAGCGAACCAACGACAAAGTTGCGGTCTAAAATCGGGCCCGTGCAACGCCCACCTACTGCGAGGAACCCGTAACGTGAAATCCCTTCTGGCGCTTCTGTCCCTGCTGGCGTTGCCTGTAATGGCTGCCGAACCGACGCTGTACGGTCGTTACGAATACATTCAGGTCTCCGAATTCGGAGAGACTTTCAAGGCCAAGATGGACACCGGTGCGCTCACTGCATCGCTGTCGGCCAAGGATATCGAGCTGTTCAAGCGTGACGGCGATGACTGGGTTCGTTTCCGCCTCGCCACCAAAGACGCCGACAACAAGGTGTACGAGCACAAGGTATCGCGCATCAGCCGGATCAAGGGCCGCTCCGATGGCGAAGATGAGGATGAGCCGGTCGATCCGACCAAACGTCCAGTCGTAGACCTGGAGTTGTGTCTGGGCAACGTCAAGCGCACCGTCGAGGTCAACCTCGTCGATCGCAGCCACTTCAACTACCCGTTGCTGATTGGTGCCAAAGCCCTCCGCGAATTTGGCGCAGCCGTGAACCCGGCGCGCCGCTACACGGCCGACAAGCCTGAATGCTGATCGCGTGAACTGATCCGGCGCCTGCCATGGCAGGCGCGTCAAACCGTAGGCGTGGTCTCCAGCATCGATGGCCGCTGGCTGACTCCGTAGTACCAGTTGGCCAGACGCGGATAACTGCTGCGCCAGCCCAGATCAGGTTGGCGAAAGTCCAGATACGCGAGCGCGCAGGCGAGGCTGATCGAGGCAATGTCGAAGTTGGCACTCAGCTCGGTCACCGCCTCCGTTTCGAAATACGCGAGCGAGCGGGAAATCTTCTCGCTCTGATTGTCGACCCACTGGTCCCAGCGTTTCTCCTCCGGGCGCAGAAACGTCTCGTAACGAATCAGCACCGCCGCATCGAGAACGGCATCGGCCAGCGACGCCAGTGTCAGACGTCTCCAGCGTGCCGAGCCGTCTCGGGGAATCAGCGGACTACCGACATGCTGGTGGTCCAGATAGTCGAGGATGACCCGGCTGTCGTGAATCACGTTATCGTCGGCCAGGCACAGCGCCGGGATCTTTCCGCTGGGGTTGTTGTGGCACAGGTCGCTGTCCGGCGTAACCGGCGTGACCGTCACAGGCCTTAGGCCAACCCTTCCGGTCTGCCCGGTTTCGTGAAGCAGAATCAGCACCTTGCGCACAAACGGCGAAGCGGCGTTGTAATACAGCGTCATGCTAGGCGCAGACATGGACATTCCCCTGATCGGACCGGTCCTTAGACTAGTCAGGGGCAGAACGCTGCGCAATATCCTGTTTCACCTGTACTGCGCTCTATTTCACCTCATCATCCCGCCACCAGCGGCGCACACTGTTTGTCACGAGTTCCAGTCCCAGATAACACAGTCCAAAAAGCAATATTTCGTAATCCAGAAAGTGGTTATCTCTTGCCTCCTCAGCCAATACGACCCAAGGCGTCAGGTATTTAAAATAAACGGCAATGAGCGCAAGGCCCGCTATCCACTGAAAACGCCAGTTTCTGGTGATCCGAGATATCCCCAAAACCGTCAGCGCCATGATCGCAACGGATAAAAGACTCCCCATCAGCGGCCGGCATTAACCTTCAGCATCAAGGATGCTGAGGACTGTGCCCCTTGAGGTGTCCGCCCGTTGGTTGCTCCGCCCGCCGTACTGGCTGTTACGGATGCGCTCTGATAAGTCCCGAACGAATATCCAGTGATTTCGATCCAGTCTTTGCACTGTTCATCCAGTGATTCACCGGGAATTCCATCAATCTTGAGAAAGGCGTCGAGCGTCATGTGGGTATCTCCGGATCAATATTGTGAAAGCCGATATGGCTGGATATGGATTGTCCGGGCGAGCGAGTCCCATTGCGGGACGCATCTGGCTCAGGGAGTGTCAGATGTGTTCTGTCTTGTTGCAGGAGTGTTCTTACAGAGTTATCGCCAGTGCATAGCACTGGCTCAAACGTGCGCAGTCAGCCCTTTGATAAGGATTCACTTTCGACTCAAGCCCTGCGCCTTACCATCAGGCCTTTGACGCTCAGCCAGGCGGGGATACCCATGCCGACCCAGGCGAGTACGTCCCAGGCGCCGTCGCCGAGCAGTGCGGCGAAGAGCCCGGCGGCGGTCAGCAGGGCGATCCAGACGGGTTTGCCGAAGGTTTTCCAGAAGGCCGGATGTTTCTTGTGCCGGGTCATGCGACCTCCGCTGTCGCGTGAGACACATTGACCGCTGCTGCGGCGCGTCGGCGCACCCACCACAGGTAGACGCCGCTGCCGAGGACGATAATGGTCAGCACGTCGAGAATGCCCCAGAGGATCTTCATCGGCATGCCGCCGTAGTCGCCGAAGTGCAGCGGTTGCGAGAGCATCAGTGCGTCCATGTACCACGGGCTGCTGACGATTGCTGTCACTTTCAGCGTCTGCGCATCGATCAGCACTGGCGTCAGCAGGTGCGAGGTCAGGTGAGTATCGCCTTTCATGAAGACGGTGTAGTGATGCTCGCTTGAAAACCGCGAACCCGGAAATGCGATGAACGAAGGTTCTGCGCCCGGCACGGTGGTTTGTGCGATCTCGAGCAGGCGTGTGGCCGGCGCGCGGTCTGTCAGTGGCGGGGCGTCGCGGTAAGGCGCAACCATCGTCATGAGCGCGTCGTTGCGCCATTGCTCGATGACCAGATCCGCGCAGGCGTTGAGCACGCCCGTCAGGCCAACCACGAACGCCCATGTCAGGGTTACCACGCCGATCAGGTTGTGCAGATCGAGCCAGCGCACGCGGGTCGATTTGTTCGGTCGCACGGTGGCGAAATCGAGGCGGCGCATGAACGGCGCGTACAGTATGACACCGGAAATGATCGCCAGCGCAAACAGCAGACCCATGAAAGCCAGCAGCAGCTTGCCGGGCAGGCCGGCGTACATGTCGACGTGCAGACGCAGCATGACCATCATGAATCCGCCGTTGGCAGACGGCGTTTCCACCGCTTCGCCGGTCCGGGCATCGAGCATGAAGGTGTGGGTCTCGTTGGGATCGCCCCCGGCGGTTTTCCCCATGAAGGCGTAAAGGCCGTTGGCTTCATCTTCGTCCCAGCCAAAATATTGCACGACTTCACCCGGTCGGTGCGCCTCGGCGGCGGCGACCAGTTGCTGCAGATCCTTGCGTGGGGTATCTGCGGGCATTTCCTTGAATTCCGGCGCATCCCCCAGCAAATGCTCGATCTCGTGGTGGAATACCAGCGGCAGGCCGGTGATGGACAGCATCAGCAGAAACAGCGTGCAGATCAGGCTGCTCCACGTGTGGATGAACGACCAGCGGCGAATGGTTTGGCTTTTCATCGTGCGAATACCGAATTGAACGCAAGCAAAAAGGGCCGCTGTTACGAGCGGCCCTGGTTTTCAGCGATGAGAGTTTAAACGATTACCATTTGTAGTTCACGCTTGCTACGACGCTGCGTTGGTCGCCGTAATAGCAGTAGAAACTGTCGCAAGTCGAAATGTAGTCCTTGTCGAACGCGTTGGTCGCTTTAACCGCGACGGTGGTGCCCTTGAGGGAGTTGTTCACGCTGCCGAGGTCATAATGCACTGCTGCGTCAAAGACAGTGTAGGCGTTGGCCTTGCCCAGCCAGGTATTGGCCTGATCACCATAAGTATTGCCGGTGTAACGCGCACCCGCGCCAATACCAAAGCCGTTCAGCACGCCTTCGTGCCACGTGTAGTCGGTCCACAGGGAGGCTTGTTGATTAGGCATCAGTTGCAGACGATTTCCTTTGAACGTTCCTTTCTGTACTTCGGATTTGGCCAGCGTGTACGAAGCGATAACCTTCAGATTATCGGTGACTTCGGAAACTGCTTCGAGCTCCAGCCCTTTGACTTTGACTTCACCGGTCTGACTCGTGATTGTCACGCCGCTGCTGTTGGTCGTCGTCACGGAAACGTTTTTCTGGGTCAGGTCGTAGACCGCAGCGCTGAGCAGTGTATTGCTGCCAGGCGGTTGGTACTTGATCCCCAGCTCCCACTGCTCGCCTTCGGTCGGCTTGAACGAGTCACCAGTCGATGTTGCGCTGCTGGTCGGCTGGAATGACTCAGCGTACGACAGATAGGGGACGAAGCCCGAATCGAATACATAGCTGATCGCCGCATTTCCGCTGAACGCTTTGTCTCGCTGGGTATCGGTTGCGCCGGCGCGGTTAAAAAATTTAGTGCCGGAATGAATCCAGTCTTCGCGACCGCCTAGCGTCAGACGCCATTGATCAAGCGCCATCTGGTCCTGCAAGTAGACGCCGGTCTGGACCAGTTTCTGATCGTAGTCGTAGAACGCAGACGAGCGAGGTGGTCGTGTGATCGGCAGGCCATAAACCGGGTTGTTCACATTGATGCCCGGAGCGCTGCCGAAGATCGAGGTGTAGTTCGTATTGCTGCGCTGCTGATCCAGGCCGATGAGCAACGTGTGTGCGATGTCGCCGGTGTTGAAGTTGCCTTGCAAGTTGTTATCTACAGCGAACTGAGAAATGTCTTCATCGGTGCTCGTGGTGGTACGAGACGGCAGGTTGCCCTCATCGTCGACTTGAACGAAAGGATACGAGCCTGGAGTAATGCTCTGGAACGACAGATCCGACTTGCTGTAGCGCAGGTTCTGGCGGAACTGCCAGGTATCGTTGAAACGATGCTCGAACGAATAGCCGAGCGAGTAGTAAGTACGGTCGTAGTATTCCCAGTCCGGATCGCCCAGATTCTTGTGGTGAGAAATATCACCGAAGGGCATGCTTATTTTGGTGCCCTGTACAGGGCGGAACTGGCTAGTAATACCTGTATCGTCGCGGGTGAACTGGCTCAGAAACGTCAGCTTGGTGTCGGGATCGATATTCCAGGTCAGGCTCGGCGCGATGTTGTAGCGCTTGTTGTCGATATGGTCGATCTGAGTGCCGCTGTCGCGCACCACGCCGCTGAGGCTGTACAGGAACTGACCCTCATCGTCGATCTTGCCGGTGCTGGCGAAATCGATCTGTCGATGGTTGTCGCTGCCGTATTGAATTTCAACCTCGTGGCTTGCCTCGGCCTGAGGACGGCGACTGACCATGTCAAGTAGGCCGCCCGGAGGGGTTTGACCATACACGGACGAGGCCGGACCACGCAGCAAGGCGACGCGGTCCAGATCCCACGTCTCCATTTTCGGGTTGGCGTAGATACCTTTTGCAAGTGGCAGGCCGTCCAGGAACTGGGTCGGCTCGAATCCTCGGACTCGGAGCCAATCGGCGCGTGTATCACTGCCGTAGCTGCTGGAGACGATGCCGGGCATGTATTTCACGGCATCATCGAGGTTCTGGACGCCGCGATCCTGCATCTGCTGACGAGTCGCGACAGAAATCGAGCGGGGGGCTTCAACCAGTGCCGTGTCGGTTTTGGTACCTGCCGCCGTCCGGGTCGCCACGTAACCTTCAACCGGACCCCACGCCGACTCGTAACCGTCCTGACGTCCCTGAATGCTCGTCTCTGGCAGCGCCATCACACCCTCAGGTGCTGCGATGAGGCTGTACGTGCCCGCTGACGTCTGGCTCAGTTGCAAGCCTGTCCCGCGCAGTGCCTGGGCCATGGCGCCCGGTGCGTCGAACTGGCCCTGGACCGGTGCCGAAGTCCGGCCGGCCGCCAGCGACGGATCCAGCGACAGCGCCAGGCCTGCCTGGCTTGCGATCTGGGTCAGCGTGGTAGAAAGCGGTGCAGACGGCAGATTATAGGCCCGCACGCTGGACGCCTGAGAGGCCGCCATGAGTTGCGTACTCGCCAATGGTGCGGCGAGAGCGACGGCGACAGCCAGAAGACTGGGGCGCAGGTAGGTTTGAAGCGTGCGGGACATGGGCGGCTCCTGAGGCTAAATGGTTCTCAATGCCTATGTGCCGAACGAGATCTGAAAAGTGATAGGGCTGATCGAAAATTATTTCGATTTGCGTTTTTGCGGGCTCATTCCCGGCGTAGGTGATCCTGCGGACTCAGCTGCGGTACCCAGGTGCTGCGCCGCGAGGTCTTGATGGACCTGGTCGCGAAATGTTCGCCTGCTCTAAAGAATGGAGGGGTTACAGCTTGCGCGCCTGCTGCGCATCGCCCGGCACGACGGTGACCCACCATTGGGTGCGTTCTTCGATGGCTACCGGCAATGTCGGCGTCAAGGCCTTGAGCGCCAGGTCGGTATTGTTCAGCGGGAAGCTGCCGGTGATGCGAAGGTCGGCCACACTGGGCGCTACGCTCAGATGGCCACGACGGTAACGGCCCAGCTCGGTGATCACGTCCTCCAGACGGGCGTTGTCCACCACCAGCATGCCGCGCATCCAGGCATCCGCCCCCGGCGACAGTGCGACCATCGGTCCTAACGTACTGCGCTGAATGAGCATCTGCTGGCCTTCGTGAATGACCAGCTCATGATTGTTCGCTTGTGGATGTGCGGCAACGGCTGACTGCAACACGCCGAGCAGCGTGCCGTCTTCTTGTCGCTTCACGAGAAACTTCGTACCCAGCGCGCGCATTTGTCCTTCGCGGGTCTCGACGATGAAGGGGCGCGGATCATCGTGACTGCCGGTCTCGACAAAGATTTCCCCTTCCTGGAGGACGACGCGGCGCATTTTGTCGTCGAACTTCACGTCCAGTGCGCTGTGGGTGTTCAGCCGAATCAGGGTGTTGTCCGATAGCCGAATCGTACGCTGCTCCCCAGTGTTCGTGCGCTGATCGGCCAGCCAGTAGTTGAGCGGCAGGTAGTGATCCGACAGGAAAAGCGCAAGGCCCAGCGCCACCACAATGCCGGCAACGCCTCGTCCAAGCTTACGCATCCGCTGCCCGACGCCATCACGCGAGCGCATCAAGGCTGCCCGCGCAGGGCCGGTCGCGCCTTTGAAACGCTGATCGAGCATGCCCAGTTGTATCCACGCGCGGGCATGTTCGTCGCTGGCGGCATACCACTTGGCAAACTCCTCGCGCTCGGCATCGCTGCCCTGGCCACAATCCAGACACAGTTGCCAGGCGATTGCCGCGTCAAGCACCTTAGCCGAAACCGGGCGAACGGGAATGCGGCTCACGTCGGCTCGCCATACAGCGCGACGTAGCACTGGCGCATGCCCTGAGTGAGGTACTGACGCACGCGCGGCACCGAAACACCGATTTTTTCAGCGATTTCCGGATGAGTCATACCGTCAAGACGGCTGTACAGAAAGGCAGCGCGCGCTTTGGTCGACAGTTTGCCGAGCATGCGGTCAATCGCTTTGAGGTCTTCGAGAATGAGTTGCTGTTCCTCGAGGGAAGGCTGCTCTGCTTCGGGAATCAGCATCAGCTCTTGCAGGTAGGCCTGCTCCAGCGCGGCGCGTCGGAAGTAATCGAACAACAGGCCCTTGGCGACCGACACCAGAAAGGCCCGGGGCTCGCGTGGCTCGGGTAATTGCTCGCGGCCCAGCAGGCGAGTGAAAGTGTCCTGACTGAGGTCCTCGGCGCGATGCGGGCAGGCGACGTTTCGCTTCAGCCATGCCAGCAACCAGCTGCGATGATCGCGGTAGAGCGTTCCGACAAGCTGATTCTGGGGACTTTGAATTAACGACACGAGCGCACCGGGGAGAACGAAGTGACTAACGAGAACTATTCGCGATTGTGGCAGAGCCAATGGATGCTGGCAATTGGTCTTCACGACAAGGAGCCAAACGGTTTGCGACAGCAGGTCGGTGTGGGGAAATGGATCGCTGTCATCTGGAGATAGGTCGTTGACGCAACAGTCATCCGGTCAGAACGAATGCGACTGCTGCCTGCGTCGCCATTTCGCCAGGCCTTGCGCCAGCTGGATCGGGCTGTCCATCTCCTGACGCCGGGCGTGACTGAACAGGATCAGCGCCAGCTCCGCCGTGACCATGGCGTCGGCGCTGGCGTGATGCCGCTCTTCGGCGTGCAGGCCGAAGAACGCCGTCCAGTCGTCCAGCCCGGCCTGACGCAGACACGCCTTGGGAAACAGCAGCGGCGCCAGTTCGGCCACGTCCAGAAAAGGATGCTGCAGGCGATAACCCAGGCTTTCCTTTAATGCACGACCGATCATGTGCTGGTCGAAAGGTGCATGAAACGCCAACAAGGGTGAGTCACCCACGAACGCCATGAAATCCAGCAGTGCGTCCACCGGCTCGCTGCCTGCGGCAATCGCGCTGGGCCCCAGGCCATGAATCAGCACGCTCGGATTCAACTTGTGATCGGGGCGCAGCAACGTTCGCTCGAACTGCTGACCCAGATCGATCGCACCGTCTTCGATGACCACCGCGCCAATCGACAGCACTTCGTCGCGGCTCATGTTCAGGCCGCTGGTTTCCAGATCGAGCACGACCCAACGCTGCTGACGCAGCGACTTGGCGTTCAGGGCAGCGGGGCGTGGCAGCTCGCTCAGCCGCAGGCGCTGGTCAGGAGTCAGGTCAGGCGCTTTTGCGCGCTTGGGTGGCTTTAGCCACTGAAACAGGTTCATGGGTCGGGCATTCACATGGCTTACAGTTGATAGCGCACGGTCAGGCTGGTTTGCAGCCGCTGCGCCTGGCGGAAGGCCTCGCGCAGGATCCGGCGATCCAGATGGTTGAGGACATCGGGGTCGATACGGTTCGAGTACGGCAGATTCTGCCGGCTTTGTTGCTGGTGTTGCTGCATGCGAGTCTGTTGGATGAAGTGGTACGCCTCCTCGTAAGCGGCGCCGTCCAGCGGATCGATGACTTCTTTGGCCACCAGCTGGCGCAGGCGTTCAAGGGTATTGTTGGCAGCGATTCCGTTGGCCAGCGCGAGCAGGCGCGCGCCGTCCACGAATGGCGTGAGGCCCTGGGTCTTCAGATCCAGCGTGTCTTTTTCGTTGCCCTTGCGCGCCACCACGAAGTCCTTGAAGCGCCCGACTGGCGGGCGCTGGCGCAAAGCGTTGTCGGCCATCATGCGCTGGAACAATTTGTTGTCCGCGACCTGCGCAAGGATGCTCTGGCGCAACTGCTCGCCGCCGCTTTCGTCACCCCAGACCACACGCAGATCGAAATAGATGCTCGACGACAGCAGGTTTTCCGGTGTGGCTTCACGTATGAATGCAGCAAAGCGTCGCGCCCACTCGATGCGCGACAGGCACAGTTCAGGGTTGCTCGCCATGATGCCGCCCTTGCACAGCGAAAAGCCGCATTGCGCCAGGCCCTGATTGATCCGCTCGGCGATTGGCAGCAGACGTCCCCGGATCTCGGCGGCTTCTGCGGCGTCTTTGGCTTCGAACAGAATGCCGTTGTCCTGATCGGTGTACAGGGTCTGTTCGCGGCGGCCTTCGCTGCCGAAGCACAGCCAACTGAACGTAATGCCCGGATCACCTTTCTCCTCCAGCACCAGCTCGATGACCCGGCAAACCATGTGATCGTTGAGCAGCGTGATGATCTGGGTGATCTGCGTCGACGACGCGCCGTGGGCCAGCATCCGGTCGACCAGCTGGACGATATCGCCACGCAGGTTGCTTAACGACTCGATGCGCGGGGCGTTGCGGATCGTACGCGCCAGATGCACCAGGTCTACTCGCTGCAAGGAAAACAGATCACGCTCCGACACCACGCCGCACAAGCGCTGATCCTTCACCAGGCACACGTGGGCGATGTGTCGCTCAGTCATGGCGATGGCGGCATCGAACGCGCTGGCATCGGGGCTGAGGTAGAACGGCGACTGAATCATGCTGCGTTCGACAGGGGCGCCGAAGTCAGCCGTAACGTCGGCCACGACCTGGCGCAGATCGCGCAGCGTGAAGATCCCCAGAGGCGCCTTGCTCTCATCGACGATCACAATGCTGCCGACCTGTTGCTCGTCCATCAGCTTGACCGCTTCGCGCAACGGCGTGTGCGGGGGACACGTCACCGGATGACGCATCGCCAGTTCGCCCAGGCGGGTGTTGAGCGAATACTGCGTGCCCAGCGTTTCAACGGCCTTCTGCTTTACTTGTTGATTGACCTGTTCGAGCAGGCTGCTGACGCCGCGCAAAGCAAAATCGCGGAAGGTGCCGGAGAGGGCAAACAGCTTGATGAACGCCTGCTTGTTCAATTGCAGGCAGAAGGTGTCTTCGGCGGCCAGATGCTCAGTCCGGGTAGCGCGCTCGCCCAGCAGCGCGGCGAGCGGAAAGCATTCGCCGGTGGTGATTTCAAATGTCGTCTCAGTGCCGCCTTTCGCCGAATGTGGGCGTTCACCGACCACCCGACCTTGTTTAACGATGTAAAAGTGCTCTACTGGCCCATCGCCAGGCTTGATGATGCTCTCATCCGTAGCGTAGAAACGCAGCTGGCACTGCTCGACCAGATACGCCAGGTGGGCATTTTCCATCTGATTGAATGGCGGGAATTTTTGCAGGAATTGCATCGTGCCGTGAATGTTCTGCAACACGGCTGTCTTGCCTGCCTGGGTGAAAGCGTCCGCTTTGCTCATGACCGATACCGCTTGTTTTTATACGCTCCATGGTCGACCGCTTATCGGACAGTGCCCATTGGACGTAAGTCTTAGGTGACGGAAATGGCGCTGGATGACATCGAACAGTGGTGCTAAAACCTCTCGGTGTGTACCGCGCAAAGGCGTGAAGAGCCTGGCAGGAAGCCGACAAAGTACGCAGCGTATTCTGTCTTTATGCGCTGTCAGAATGAGAAGTCGACGGGAAGATGAGACGGGTATGTTCGATCACGATATTTTGAGTGATGAAGAGCGCGAGGCCCTTAATGAGGTGATGCTTGCGCCTGCATCGCAATCGCCACAACGGGTGTTGATCGTCGATGACGACAAGGATGCTCGGGAAGTTCTGGCCGAAATTCTCAGTCTCAACGACATCAGCTGTATTACCGCCGCGGGCGGCACCAGTGCCATGCACCTGCTGGAAACCCGACCCTCGATCGCGCTGCTGATCACTGATCTGCGCATGGCGCCATGCGATGGTCTGGACCTGATACGACAAGTGCGTGACTCGGATCGTGCCGCGTTGCCGATCATTATCGTGTCGGGCGATGCGCACGTGCGCGATGCCATTGATGCGATGCATCTGAGCGTCGTGGACTTTCTGCTTAAACCCATCAATACCAAGCAGCTGCTTCGGCTGGTGAAGCGGGAATTGGGAATGGCGTAGTGCCCCCGCAGTCCACTGTGCCCGCGATGCATCGGTGCATTCGGCCGTAATGTGTCGGATGTACCGGCTTTTGGCAGGCAAAGGCGCTCCTGCAGGAGTCATCGTCACCCCAGCCGTTCGGCTCATTGGCAGTGATTTTCCCAAAATTGCCACAGCGGGCAGAACTGTTGTGCTGCTGAATCCCTCAACAATGAAAAAGGCGGTGTGTCGTGAGACACGCCGCCTTTTTGTTCACCGGGGCATTTACTGACCGTTCTTCGCCTTGAACTCCCGACGGCGGCGATGCAGCACCGGCTCGGTGTAGCCGTTCGGCTGCCGGGCGCCTTCAATCACCAGCTCGACAGCCGCCTGAAACGCGATGTTGCTGTCGAAGTCCCCAGCCAGGGGGCGATACAAGGAATCGCCTGCGTTCTGACGGTCAACAACCGGCGCCATGCGCTTGAGGCTTTCCATCACTTGCTGCTCGGTGACCACGCCATGACGCAGCCAGTTGGCGATGTGCTGGCTGGAAATACGCAGCGTGGCGCGGTCTTCCATCAGACCGATGTCGTTGATGTCCGGCACCTTCGAGCAGCCGACGCCCTGATCGATCCAGCGCACGACGTAACCGAGGATGCCCTGGGCGTTATTGTCCAGTTCGTTCTGGATCTCCTCTGCCGACCAGTCAGTGTTCGGCGACAGCGGAATGGTCAGAATATCGTCGACCGACGCCGGTGCGCGCTGAGCCAGTTCGGCCTGGCGGGCGAACACGTCGACCTTGTGGTAATGCAGCGCGTGCAGGGCGGCGGCGGTCGGCGACGGTACCCACGCGGTATTGGCGCCCGCCAGCGGATGAGCGATTTTCTGCTCCAGCATTGCGGCCATCAGGTCCGGCATCGCCCACATGCCTTTACCGATCTGCGCGCGGCCTTGCAGGCCACACTTGAGGCCGATATCGACGTTGGAATTTTCGTACGCGCCAATCCACTTTTCAGCCTTCATCTGCGCTTTGCGCACGACCGGCCCGGCCTCCATCGAGGTGTGAATTTCGTCGCCGGTGCGGTCCAGGAAACCAGTGTTGATGAACACCACACGCTCGCTTGCAGCCTTGATGCAAGCCTTGAGGTTGATCGTGGTCCGACGCTCCTCGTCCATGATCCCGACCTTCAGGGTGTTGCGCGGCAGATTCAGTACGTCCTCAATGCGGCCGAACAACTCGTTGGTGAACGCGACTTCTTCGGGGCCATGCATTTTGGGTTTGACGATGTACACCGAACCCGCACGGCTATTGGCCCGCGAGGTACTGCCCTTGAGGTTGTGAATCGCCGCCAGGCTGGTCAGCAGACCGTCGAGGATACCTTCCGGCACCTCGTCGCCCTGATTGTCGAGAATCGCATCGATGGTCATCAGGTGACCCACGTTGCGCACGAACAGCAGCGAGCGGCCGTGCAGCGTGATCGGTGTTCCTTCGGGTGAGGTGTAGACACGGTCGGGGTTCATGGTGCGGGTGAACGTAGTGCCGCCCTTGGCGACTTCTTCCGCGAGGTCGCCTTTCATCAAGCCCAACCAGTTGCGATACACCACGACCTTGTCGTCGGCGTCGACTGCGGCGATGGAGTCTTCGCAATCCATGATGGTCGTCAGGGCTGCTTCCATCAGCACGTCCTTAACGCCTGCTGCATCGGTCTGGCCGACAGGGCTGGTGGCGTCGATCTGGATTTCGAAATGCAAGCCGTTGTGCTTGAGCAGAAGCGCAGTGGGCGCTGACGCATCGCCCTGGAAACCGATCAGTTGCGCGTCGTCACGCAGGCCCGTGTTGGTGCCGCCTTTCAGGCTGACGATCAGTACGCCGTCGACCAACTTGTAGCCGGTGGAGTCGACGTGAGAGCCGGCGGCCAATGGCGCGGCTTCGTCCAGAAAGGCGCGGGCGAACGCGATGACCTTGTCGCCGCGTACCTTGTTGTAGCCCTTGCCTTTTTCCGCGCCGTTTTCTTCGCTGATGGCATCGGTGCCGTACAAGGCGTCGTACAACGAACCCCAGCGGGCGTTCGAGGCGTTGAGGGCGAAGCGGGCGTTCATGACCGGGACGACCAGTTGCGGACCGGCCATGTGGGCGATTTCTTCATCGACGTTTTGCGTCGTGGCCTGGAAGTCCGCCGCTTCTGGCAGCAGATAACCGATTTCCTGCAGGAAGGCTTTGTATGCGGCGGCGTCATGGGCCTTGCCAGCATTGGACTGATGCCAGGCGTCGATGCGCGCCTGGAAATCATCACGTTTGGCGAGCAGGGCTTTGTTTTTCGGCGCCAGCTCATGAATCAGCTTGTCGGCACCGGCCCAGAATGCAGCGGCGTCAATGCCGGTTCCGGGGATGGCTTCGTTGTTCACGAAATCCAGCAGGACTTTGGCGACCTTAAGGCCACCGACTTGAACGTGCTCAGTCATTGCTTGCCTCACTCTACTCAGCTATCTGCGCTTCAATCTTGAGCGCTCTCTTGTTAAAGCCATCGACATCGCTGCATGGCGCACGCCAGAACATGCCATTTTTGGCGGCTGGGACTCGCGCCCTGTTGAATGCAGTGACGCTGGGTCAGGCATCGTTTTACGTCTGGGTAACGGTATGTAGTGAACGCGTGGGGATACTACATGATGAGTCGCGGTGTGAAAATCACACAAAATATGTCACCGAGCGACCGGAATTTCGGCTGTGGTCATATCGCGGTTACGGATGTTCTCAAAAACGTTGGGGATTGTTCCAGATAATTATCAGGATCGTACACATAATATCGCTTGCTGATGTCGTCGGGCGTAGTCGCAGCCCTTGCCTATACTTGCCCGACAGCCTTGCAGGCAGATGAATCTGCCCGCGGATGGGCACAAAGAGGAGTCGACCGTGGATCATCTCATCGTCACCGTTTTCGCCCCGGACAAGCCAGGTCAGGTCGAGCAAATTGCCGCGTGCGTTGCCGATCATGGTGGAAATTGGCTGGAAAGCCGCATGACCCACATGGCCGGGCAGTTCGCCGGCATTCTGAAAATCGGGGTGCCTGCCGAATCCCAGGATGGATTGCGCAGTGCACTGCAAGCGCTGTCGGCAGATGGCATCCGCGTGCAGTTCGCCGAAGGGGGCGTTGAAACGTCCGCCGCCTGGAAGCCCATCAACATGGAACTGGTTGGCGCGGACCGTCCCGGCATCGTGCGCGATGTCACGCGCTTGTTGACTGAGCAGGGGGTGAACGTTGAGCGGCTGGTGACTAACGTGGAGCCGGCGCCCATGAGCAGCGAACCGTTATTCCGCGCGCACGCCTTGTTGGGGCTGCCGCTGACTCTGTCTCTGGATGTTTTGCAACGCTGCCTGGAAACGTTGGCCGACGACCTGATGGTTGAGTTGACACTCAAAGCGGACGAGCAGGTCTAGGCGGCTTTCCGAGGGCGCGTTCTGCCGAGATGCAGCCAGCCAAGGTTATCCAGTATTTTCATGCGTCTGGCTGTGGATAACCTGCGGATACTGAGCTGCAGACCACGTAGATTAAGGCTTTGCGCAGGTTGATCAAAAAACGTTCAAATTCAACGGCTTGTGCACAAATAGGTTGAATGAGGTTGTGGATAACCTGCGCGTTGTTTGCTGCAGGCCACGTGCACCGTGGCCTGCAGCGCGCTGTTTATTAAATGATCAGCGCTCGGCCCGACGTCGCATCGCAAGCCAGGCGTCAACGCTGTAGATGATCAGCCCGGTCCAGATGAACGTGAACGTGACCATTGTCGCCGGGTTCATGTGCTCGCCGAACATGAGCACTGCCAAAGCCAGGACTAACGTCGGCGCGATGTATTGCAAGAAGCCCAATGTGGCGTAGGGCAGATGTCGGGCGGCGGCGTTGAAACAGACCAACGGCACCAGCGTGACCGGGCCTGCGGCGGCAAGCCAGATTGCTTGCGAGGTCGTCCAGAACTCAGGTTGGGCGCTATGCGCCAGCGGGTTGAACACCAGCCAGCCAATCGCCAGCGGCACGAGGATCCAGGTCTCCACGACCAGTCCCGGTAACGCCGCAACGGGCGCCTTTTTCCGGATCAGGCCGTAGAAACCGAACGTGAACGCCAGCGCGAGAGAGATCCACGGCAGGCTGCCCACTTGCCATACTTGCTGGGCCACGCCGACAAGTGCGAGCAAAACGGCGACCCATTGCAGCGGGCGCAGCCTTTCGCGCAGTAAGACCAGACCCAGCATCACATTCACCAGCGGGTTGATAAAGTACCCCAGGCTCGCTTCGACCATGTGGTCGTTGTTCACCGCCCACACGTAGATCAACCAGTTGGCGGCGATGAGCGAGCCGCTGCACGCCAGAATGGCGAGGCGTCGGGGGTTATCACGCAGCTCGCGCCACCAGCCGGGATGCTTCCAGACCAGCAGCAACAAGGACCCGGAGATCGCCGACCAGATCGCGCGATTGACGATGATTTCCACCGCAGGCACTGCTGAAAGCAACTTGAAGTAGATGGGAAACAATCCCCAGATGATGTAGGCACTCAGGCCAAGAATGTACCCGCGACGCGGGTTGGCAGCTTGCATGTAAGGTCCTTCGGCAAGTCGTTTTTATAAGGTTAAAGGCTGGAGATGCGCAGGCTAGAGCTTGCTCGCGATTAAAGGTCGGTCTCTCGACCAATCCCTTCCCACGGAAAGCACGCAGAACATGCGGCGTCCGTAGGACCGGCTTTAGCCGGGAAAGAGCCTGTCCCGCCTATCGCGGTCAACTTAGTACCTGCACCAGCGGGTTCAAAACAGCTTCAATGGCTCCTCGTTCAGTGCGGCAGCTTGCTCGCGCAACGCCAGTACCTGATCGCCCCAATAGCGTTCGGTGCCGAACCAGGAAAAACTGTGCGGGAACGCTGGGTCGTCCCAGCGACGGGCCAGCCATGCGCTGTAGTGCAACAGACGCAGGGCGCGCAACGGCTCGATCAGCGCCAGTTCGCGCGGGTCGAAATCGTGGAATTCGTTGTAGCCGTCCATCAGCTCCGATAACTGACTCAGGCAATCGTGACGGTCGCCCGCCAGCATCATCCACACATCCTGAACCGCCGGGCCCATGCGGCAGTCATCGAGGTCGACGATGTGGAAGATCTCATCGCGGGTCATCATGTTGCCGGGATGACAATCGCCATGCATGCGAATGTTCGTATGGGGAGTGGCCGCGTAGGCATCTTCGACGCGCTTGAGCAGGTCCTTGGCGACCGACTCGTAAGCGGGCAGCAGGCTGCGAGGGATGACGTCGTTTTCCAGCAGGTAATTGAGCGAGTCATGCCCGAAATTCTTCACGCCAAGCGCTTCACGATGCTGGAAGGGGCGAGTGGCGCCGACCGCGTGAATACGTCCCAACAGTTGGCCCAGACGATAAAGCTGGTCCAGGTTGCCCGGCTCCGGCGCGCGGCCGCCACGGCGTGGGAACAGCGTGAAGCGAAAGCCGGCGTGCTCGAACAATGTCTGGCCGTTATGGACAAGCGGGGCGACCACCGGAATCTCCACATCCGCCAGTTCAGCGGTGAAGCTGTGCTCTTCGAGGATGGCGTCGTCGGTCCAGCGGTTGGGGCGATAGAACTTGGCGATCAACGGCTGGCCTTCGTCGATGCCGACCTGATACACCCGGTTTTCATAGCTGTTGAGGGCCAGAATACGGGCATCGCTGACGAAGCCGATGCTTTCGACGGCATCCAGCACGAGGTCTGGTGTAAGTGTTGCAAACGGGTGGGCCATGCTAACTCCTGCGCGCAGCAGGCTGCCGCGTCGGGCCAGTCATGGTAACGCAGAGCGGGACAAAACTTGCACATATCCTGCAACGGCGCGCTTGCGCCGGGCGCATCTGAATGACGAGGCCCGTGCATCCACACGCTTTCCGTGGGATGTCACTCAGCACGACGGGCAAGCGCGCTCCTGCAGGTGCGGCGGCTACAATCGGCGGCCTGTCACGCGCCGATCACCCCACCGTCCTCCCGGGTGATCACCATTACCGACGATCGTGGCTTGCCGTTGGGCAGATGCTCGGGAAAGGTCGAGCCGCCGTTCTCACCGGGATGCTGAATGCCGACGAACAGCGCCTTCTGGTCCGGCGCGAAACTGATCCCCGTGACTTCGCAGCCCACAGGGCCGACCATGAAACGGCGAATTTCACCATTTTGCGGGTCGGCGCACAGCATCTGATTGTTGCCCATGCCGGCGAAGTCTCCGGTATTGCTGGAGTCGCCGTCGGTGAGAATCCACAGACGACCGGCGTTGTCGAAACCCAGGCCATCGGGGCTGTTGAACATGTTCTGCGGGTTGATGTTTGCCGAGCCGCCTTGGGGCGTGCCGCCGTGCACGCCCGGGTTTCCAGCCACGACGAACAAATCCCAGGCGAAGGACATGGCGGCAGCGTCCGAGCCGGCTTCCTGCCAGCGCAGAATCTGCCCGTACTGGTTTTTCGCACGCGGATTCGGTCCGCCCACCGGCTGCCCTTCGTCGCCGCGTTTGATGTTGTTGGTCAGCGTGCAGTAAACCTGGCCATCCTTGGGGCTGACCACGATCCACTCCGGCCGGTCCATGCGTGTAGCCTTCACCTGGCTTGCGGCCAGACGAGCGTGAATGAGCACTTCGGCCTGACTGGCAAAGCCGCTCGAAGCATCGATGCCGTTTTTGCCGTGGGTCAGCTCGATCCACCTGCCCTGACCTTTCGGGCGGTCCGGGTTGCTGTCCCCTTCATCGAATTGCGCCACATAAAGGGTGCCGTGATCGAGAATGTTGCGATTGGCCTTGGGATTCTTGTGATCGACCTTGTCACGACTGACGAATTTGTAGATGAACTCGCCGCGCTCGTCGTCGCCCATGTACACGACCACACGGCCGTCCCGGGTTTCGGTCAGCGCGGCATTTTCGTGCTTGAAGCGACCCAGCGCCGTGCGTTTGACTGGCGTGGATTCGGGATCGAACGGATCGATTTCGACCACCCAGCCATGACGATGCGGCTCATTAGGGTTTTTCGCGATGTCGAAGCGCGGATCGTGCAGGTGCCAGTTGACTTCCTTGCTGGCGGCGACGATGCCGTAGCGCTTGGTTGCCGGGTCGAATTGCTGTGCGGGATCGCTGCTGCCGAAGCAGTCGGTGAAATTCTCTTCGCACGTCAGATACGTCCCCCACGGCGTTTTGCCGTTGGCGCAATTCTGGAAGGTGCCGAGCACCGTCTTGCCGGTTTTGTCGGCAGCGGTTTTCAGCCAGTCGTGGCCTGCGGCCGGGCCGCCCAGTGCAATCGGCGTGTTGCCGTGAATACGTCGGTTGTAGCGCGAGCCTTGGACGAATTGCCATTGCCCGCCTTCGCGCTTCACTTCGATGACCGATACGCCCTCGCTGGCCTGTGCCTTGTGCACATCTTCCGCGGACTGAGGGTCCTTGCCATGATCGAACAGGTAGCGGTAGTTGGTGTATTCGTTGTTGATCGCCATCAGCGCGCGCCGGGCGTTGTCGGGGTTGTCACCCGGGAAGGTGAACAGGCTCATGCCGTCGTTGTTGTCACCGAATTGCAGCTCCTGGGCCTTCGCCGTGCCCTTGCCGCTGGGGTCGAAGGCTGGCCCGCCATTGTGCAGCGGCTGGCCCCAACTGATCAGGACGGACGAGGTGTAACCCGGCGGCAGGCTGATGCTGTCGGCAGTGGCTGCGGGAATGCTGTCGAAGCCCAGCAGGGCGCTGTTGCCTGCGCTGACGCTCGACGCCATGACGCTGCGGCTGAGCAGATTGCCGCCCAGAAACATCGCCGCGCCGCACAGGGCGCCCGCGCTGATGAAGCCTCGGCGGCTAATCCCTGTGGCCTGGTGTTGCACAAGATTTTCGAGGTCGGTCGACTGGTGTTCTTCTAAAAGCGTCATCACGGGCTTCCTGCGGTTTTCTGCAAAACCATAGGCAGTCCGGATGACGCTATTGTGTCAGCCGCATGAAGGCAGTCATGGCGTAACAGGACGTTTCAGCAGCTCTCAAAGCGGGGTGCCGATCAGCACGTAGGAGGGCGCGAATTGCACCTTCACCTCGCTGCCCGCGCCGAGTTTCTGGGCGTGGAGCGAGTCTTTCTCAGCCAGTGCGCAGAGTGTCTGACCGCTCGACAGCACAATCCTGACTTCGCAGGGGCCGTCTTCGGCGTGCAAAGTTTCCTCGATCTTTCCATTCAGGCAATTGTGTCCAGTTGTTACCGTCGAGTCCGGCGGCAACAATTCCAGCCAACTGGCTTTGATCAGCGCAACGACATCGGTTCCGATTTCCAGCTCCAGGCGCACGGTGCTGTCGTGAGTGATCTGGGCCTGGACCGACAGTCCTCCCGCCAGTTGCAGGTCGATCATGTCATTACGGCCAAACCGGGTGATGCTCGAAACCTGACCGTGCAACTGATTGCGGGCGCTGGTGCGCAGCATCAGACGGCTGAGCAGCGCCAAATCGCTGGATTCTTCCGGCGTTTCCAGCAACTGCGTCTGCAATGCCTGCAAACGCTGATACAGCCGCAACACCCGCTCGCCTTCTTCCGACAACTTCGCGCCGCCGCCACCGCGCCCGCCAACGCTACGCTCGACCAGGGGTTTGTGCGCCAGATTGTTCAGCTCATCGATGGCATCCCACGCTGCCTTGTAACTCAACCCCGCGCTCTTCGCCGCGCGGGTGATCGACCCCTGCTCGGCGATGTGCTGCAACAGCGCAATGCGATGCGGGCGGCGGACCATTTGTTGGGTGAGGGAGCGTGGTAGGGACATGAAGGTGTGTACAGGTGATGGCAGATGACGCGAGTGTAAGGCATTCGCTTGTCGGTGGTACGGCTACGCGGCGTCAATCCGCCCATTTTGGTCTCGTCTGTGAATCAGATAAATCCTTGAGCACAGCAGCAGAAACCCTGTGAACGCTGTGGCGCTTTGCAAGCCCAGAAAAATTTCAATTCCGGGGTTGAGGAAGGGAAAAAGGTAAAGTCCCGGGATGAGAAGTGCGAGCATCAGAAAGCTAATTAATAGTTGAGGGCCGAGTGTTTCGTTTCTCGCCCGCAGATGGGCTACGGCCAGTGAGAGCAATGAGCTGCACGTCAGAAAAGCGATCAGCGTATGAAGCAGATTCTCGTTATAGCTGATGAGAGATCCTCCAAACAGAATAAATAAATACTTTGCTGAAGGTGCAAGCAGAGCAGCGCTTAGTGCCATCAGGCCGATAACCCACCACAAACTCCGTAGGAAATAATCACGCGAGTTTTCCGGGTGCTGGCTGATCTGAAGACTGTGAATTTGAGAAAGCGCTAATGACGGTATCATCAAAAGCCCGATAAGCGTCATGCAGATAGACAATTGAGCGACCAGTTGAATATCGATTCCTAGAAGCCTTTCTGATAAGAGGTAAAAATATAATTTTTGTCCGGTCATGCCCACGGCTATAGGTGTGCCAAATCGTACAAAATAACTGATTAACCGCTTGGCGTGGCTGAAGCAAAGATAGCGTTGGTGCCTGATGAGGTTTGTGAAGGCCAGGGTTGCCAGCAATTCAGCTACGAAGAAATACGACATGGCGTAGTAGGTGAAGGCGGCGCTGTCGACGTACAGAGAGCCGATGATCAATCCGCTGAAACCTGCAGCAGTTATAACGATTTTTCGGTTTGCGCAAATGGCGGCTTTACCTGTCGCTTCCAAGAATAATTGTAAAAAAAAATTGACGATCAACAAAGGAATAGAAAAGCTGTAGATGAGAGAAAGATTCCAGAACGCGTTGGTGTTCAGATTTTTTATGCTTTCAGTTTCATCAAGCAGATAGGCGGCGGCTGTGCATACGAGAAATGCAAGGAACGCAACGAGCGACGCTAACGTGAAACCACCCGAGAAAAAGTTCTCAAGCGCGGGCTTGTCTCCTCTCAGTTCTGCGGCCTTGTTTCCGGTTGTCGCAAACAAAAGAGAACAGCAGGTCGAGACGACAGACATCACCGCCAGAACGTAGGCGAACAGGCTCAGATCGTCAGGACTTTTGTGTGCCACCAGCAAGAAAGCTGCAGATGCGCCGAGCATAGGTGCCAGCCGGGCGCCAAAAAAAGCAGGCAGTGATTTTTTTATGATGCTGCTATGGTTCAATTTCATGGCCCCAGATATCCAGCATTTTGCTGCCGAATTCAATTTCATGAAGTCGTTGTGTTACTTCGAATGCGGTGCCAAGGTTAGATTTGTCCCCTTGGCTTCGAGTACCGAAGTAGGGATAGTGGTGAAAGTAATATCCGAAAATACCTAAGCAGTCTTTCATGTATTGACGCGTGTCGAGGATGTGATGGTGCCATATTTCATCGACTTCCAGCATAGGGGGGAGGACTGGAAATTGTGCCTGGTATTTTTTGTTTATGAACAAGAAATTTCGGTAGTACTGGATGCCTATTTCAGCCTCCACGGCAGACCATTTTCTGCAAAGGAGTCGATCATGTGAGCATATTTTCTTCTGTATCAGAGATAAATCCATGCTGTTGATGTACTCAACGGCACTCTCCAGTGTGGGTGTTTTCACTGCGGTTTCGGGAGCTTTTAAGCTGTGGGTTAGCGTTGCTGAAATGTCTTCATATCTATTCATTAAGGCCTCGCAGTCGCATTCTTTAAAGCTGTCAGCATTGCTGCTGACAGCTGTGAAGCGGTGTTACCAGCTACCACCACCTTGGCAATGGCCACCGCCGCCGTTGTTCTTGCTGCTCAGCAATTTCTGTGCTTGTGCCGACAGTGTCTGGGTGGGTTGGACAGCTTTAGCGGTTGTAATTGTCATATCAGCATCCTTTTAAGACTTGGATTTGGAAACGACGAGTGACGTTTCGCTATTAAGTACTCCGTGACGACAGTGTCGGTGCACTCACAGACGTCCACGCAATGCCGGAGGCTTTTCCGATGGCAACGGCAGATAGTTCCTATAGCTAAAATCGAGGTTTAAACGTTTTGGCTTGTTTTTTAGGGGCAGGAAAGTTCCGGTGTTATCTAAAGAATTGGTTTGCCAATTTCGAGATGTTGCCGCCGGCCGACAGGCGTAGGTGCAGCGGGGACCCATCATTGATTCCGAATGCATTCGCCGATTGGTGCATTGGTCGCGAGCATGATTTATGGGTACAGTTCCGGCCATCGATGCAGACCGGAACCTTGACTACGGGGTATCGATTTCGGTGTGAAAGCTCCCCTAGCCCGTGCGCAGGATAAGGTGGTGAAACCGAAAGAATAGGCCGATTTCAGCGTTTGCCGAAGCCCCAGATGCGAAAGCACTGGGGTTTTCTGCTTCTGGTTATATCGATCTCTTGTGTTTCGGATCATGAGTACTTGATAGCCAAATAGCTTCGTCCAACGAAAACTTTCAGGGAGTAGAGGCGGACATTGCTGCGCCGCTGACCGCGTCGTGAAATATTCAATCACCAGGCTTCGGCGTTCTCGCCAGGCAATACACATCCACCTTCCTCGCCCCCGCCTGTATCAACAACCGGGCGAGGGCATCTGCCGTCGAGCCTGTGGTCAGCACATCGTCGATCAGGGCTATATGCAGATCCGTTACTCCAGCAGGTTCGCTCAGGACAAAGGCATCGCGCAGGTTACGTTTGCGGGCGCGGGCGTCCAGTCCTTGCTGTGCTGGCGTGTCTTTCGTGCGCTTGATCAGCTTTTCACTGACCGCAAGTTTTAGCGCGTCGCCAAGCCAGTGAGCAATCATTGCCGCCTGGTTGTAACCGCGCTGGCGCAATCTTTTGTTGGCCAGGGGGACGGGAATCATGACGTCGGGTTGGCCAAGGCCTTCATCGAAACGGTGTTGCAGCGTCTGGGCAAGCAATTGCGCCAGCAATCGGCCCAGCGGCCATTTGCCCTGATGCTTGAAGCGTGTGACCAGCGCGTCGATGGGGAAGTCGTAAAGCCACGGCACGATCACTTCGTTGAATGCTGGCGAGTGGCGGGTGCATTGCGCGCAGATCAGGCCGGACATCGGCAGCGGCAGGGCACAGCGTTCGCACTGGTCGATCAGCCACGGCAGATCGCTCTCGCAGGCAATACAGATGGCGTGGGGTGAGTCCGTTTGTTCATCGCACAATAAACACATCTGTTCACTTTTTAACCAGATGTAAACCTGATAGTTGTCATGCGGTTGACAGCGCATGGCTCTTCCTTAAATATGCCGAACATCCGTGTTGCGCCTGTGGGCTTTACGGTTTTGCCGCTTGTGCGAAACCGCCCGGGTCATCTTCAAAAACATCAAGGAGCCGCCCATGAGCGCCAGCATCAATGCCACTTTGCGTCACGACTGGACCTTAGCCGAGGTCAGGGCTCTGTTTACACAGCCCTTCAATGACCTGCTGTTTCAGGCGCAAACCGTGCATCGCGCTCATTTCGACGCTAACCGCGTGCAAGTCTCCACCCTGTTGTCCATCAAGACCGGTGCCTGCCCTGAAGACTGCAAGTACTGCCCGCAATCCGGGCACTACAACACCGGCCTTGAGAAAGAAAAACTGATGCAAGTCCAGCAAGTGCTGGAAGAAGCTGCTCGCGCCAAGGCCATCGGTTCGACCCGTTTCTGCATGGGCGCTGCCTGGAAACACCCGTCGGCCAAGGACATGCCCTACGTGCTGGAAATGGTCAAAGGCGTGAAGGCCATGGGGCTTGAGACGTGCATGACCCTCGGCAAACTGGATCAGGATCAGACCAAGGCACTGGCCGAGGCAGGTCTTGATTACTACAACCACAACCTCGACACCTCGCCGGACTTCTACACCAGCATCATCACCACGCGCACGTACAGCGAGCGCCTGCAGACCCTGGCGTACGTTCGCGACGCGGGCATGAAAATCTGCTCGGGCGGCATTCTGGGCATGGGTGAATCGCTGGACGACCGCGCCAACCTGCTGATTCAACTGGCCAACCTGCCAGAGCATCCTGAGTCGGTGCCGATCAACATGCTGGTCAAGGTCGCGGGGACGCCGCTGGCCAACGCCGAAGACGTCGACCCGTTCGACTTCATTCGCATGCTGGCCGTTGCGCGCATCCTGATGCCGCAGTCCCACGTGCGCCTGTCGGCAGGTCGCGAGGCGATGAATGATCAGATGCAGGCCCTGGCGTTCTTCGCCGGCGCCAACTCGATCTTCTACGGCGACAAACTGCTGACCACCGCCAACCCGCAGGCCGACAAGGACATGCTGCTGTTCTCGCGACTGGGCATCCAGCCTGAAGCGCGCGAAGAGCACTCGGATGAAGTGCACCAGGCGGCCATCGAACAGGCGCTCATCGAACAGAAGAGCAGCGAGATGTTTTACGACGCGGCGGTGTGACAGCACGCGGATCCCTTGTAGGAGCGCGCTTGCCGGCGATGGCGGTGTGTCGGTCGGTCAAGATGGCGCAGACAGACCTGTATCGCGAGCAAGCGCGCTCCTACAGGCCCACATTTTCTGCTTAACCACGAGGCCTGCATGTCTTTCGATCTGAGCGCACGTCTCGCTGCCCGCCGTGCCGAACACCTTTATCGCCATCGCCCGCTGCTGGAGAGTCCGCAGGGCCCTGAAGTCGTGGTCGATGGCAAACCGCTGCTCGCGTTTTGCAACAACGATTACATGGGGCTTGCCAGCCATCCCGAGGTGGTCGCCGCCTGGAAAGCCGGGGCGCAGCGCTGGGGTGTAGGCGGCGGCGCGTCGCATCTGGTCATCGGCCACAGCATCCCGCATTACGAACTCGAAGAAGCGCTGGCCGAATTCACCGGCCGACCGCGCGCTTTGCTGTTCTCCAACGGTTATATGGCTAACCTTGGTACGGTCACCGCGCTGGTGGGGCAGGGCGACACGGTGCTCGAGGACCGGCTCAATCACGCGTCCCTCCTGGATGCCGGTCTGCTGAGCGGCGCTCGGTTTTCCCGTTATCTGCACAACGACCCGCAAAGCCTCAACACGCGGCTGCAAAAGTCTGTCGGCGACACCTTGGTGGTAACGGACGGCGTCTTCAGCATGGACGGCGACATCGCCGACCTGCCGGCGCTGGCGAAGGTCGCCAAAGCGCGCAACGCCTGGCTGATGGTCGATGACGCCCACGGGTTTGGTCCGCTGGGCGCTCACGGTGCCGGTATCGTCGAACATTTCGGCTTGAGCATGGAGGACGTGCCCGTGCTGATCGGTACGCTGGGCAAATCGTTCGGCACCGCGGGGGCGTTCGTCGCGGGCAGCGACGAGCTGATCGAGACGCTGATCCAGTTCGCCCGGCCATACATTTACACCACCAGCCAACCACCCGCGCTGGCCTGCGCCACTTTGAAAAGCCTGGAACTGCTGCGAACCGAGCACTGGCGCCGCGAGCATCTGCAAGCGCTGATCAAGCAGTTCCGCGAAGGCGCGCAGGCGATTGGCCTCCAGTTGATGGACAGTTTCACGCCCATCCAGCCCATTCTTATCGGCGACAGCGACCGGGCCCTGCGCCTGTCGCAGATGCTGCGTGATCGCGGCCTTATGGTGACGGCCATTCGGCCGCCCACTGTTCCTTCCGGAAGTGCACGCTTGCGCGTGACGCTATCTGCCGCCCACAGCCACGCGCAGGTGCAGCTATTGTTGGAAGCACTGGAGCAGTGCTACCCGCTGCTGGGGGAAAGTGCGTCGATGGAGCCACATCATGCGTGACCGTTTGATTCTGTTGCCGGGCTGGGGCCTTGGCGTTTCGCCGCTGGAGCCGCTGGCTGCGGCGTTGCGAGGCCTGGACGAACATCTGCATGTCGAAATAGAACCGTTGCCCGACCTGGACAACGATGACCTCTATGACTGGCTCGACGAACTCGACGCCACGCTGGCCGACAACGTCTGGCTCGGCGGCTGGTCGCTGGGCGGCATGCTGGCGGCCGAGCTGGCCGCGCGGCGGGGCGAGCGGTGTTGTGGTCTGGCGACGTTCGCCAGCAACGTGTGTTTCGTCGCCAGAAGTCAGTGGCCCAATGCGATGGCACAGACCGATTTCGACGCATTCATTGCGGGCTGCAAGTCCGATCCGGAAGCGACCCTCAAACGCTTCAGTCTGCTGTGCGTGCAGGGCGCTGAAGAGCCGCGCGCCCTGTCGCGTCAACTCAAGGCGGGCGCACCGCATGGATCGAGCAGTGGCTTGATCGAGGGCCTCAAACTGCTCGAGCAGATGGACACGCGTGCGGCGTTGCAGGCGTTTCGTGGCCCGCAATTGCATCTGTTCGGCGGGCTCGATGCCTTGGTGCCGGCCGAAGCATCGGCAGATTTGCTGACACTTTTGCCCGACATTGAGGTCGGTGTCATCGAGCAGGCCAGCCACGCGTTCATTCTGGAAAATCCACATGGCGTGGCGGCGGCCGTCCAGGCGTTCCTACATGAGTCCGGTGATGACTGATCTTTCCCATTGTGCGGTGCTCAAAGCCGTGAAACAGCAACAGGCGACCCTCCAGAGCCACCTCCCTGACAAGCGTCAGGTGGCGGCCTCCTTCTCCAAAGCCGCGGCCAGCTATGACAGCGTGGCGGACCTGCAGCGTGCGGTGGGCACAGAACTGCTGTCGCGTTTGCCGGACCTTTCGCCCTCGCGCTGGCTGGATCTGGGCAGCGGCACTGGTTACTTCAGCCGCGTGCTGGCCGAGCGATTCGCTCAGGGTGAAGGCGTTGCACTGGATATCGCCGAAGGCATGCTGCGACATGCACGTCCATCGGGCGGCGCTCAACACTACGTGGCGGGCGATGCCGAAAACCTCCCTTTGCGCGATGGCTGTGTCGGGCTGATGTTCTCCAGCCTGGCGGTGCAATGGTGTTCGGATTTTTCAGCGGTACTGGCGCAGGCCGAACGCGTGCTTCAGCCGGGCGGCGTCTTCGCTTTCGCGAGCCTGTGTCTCGGGACTTTGTATGAGTTGCGCGACAGTTGGCAGGCCGTCGACGGCATGGTTCACGTCAACCGTTTCCGCGGTTTCGACGATTACCAGCGTCTCTGCGCCGCCAGTGGAATGCACGTGCGCAGCCTCGATGTGTTACCGCATGTGCTGCATTATCCAGACGTTCGCAGCCTGACCCACGAGTTAAAAGCGTTGGGCGCTCACAACATTAACCCTGGTCGTCCCGGTGGGCTGACCGGCAGGGCGAGGATTCAGGCGCTGATTCAGGCCTATGAGGCGTTTCGTCAGGAAGAAGGCCTGCCCGCGACCTATCAGGTCGTCTACGGCGTGCTGGAAAAACCATCGATTGTTTAAAAAGTGACCGAGTTAGCGAGCGCTGTTCGTGTGGGCGCTATAGTGATAAGGCAATAGTTTGAAATATCTGAACGGATGGTCGCCACGATGAGCGTTGCTTATTTCATCACGGGAACCGATACCGATGTTGGCAAGACCACCATTGCGACGGGACTCCTTTACGCGGCGCGACAGTCCGGACTGAGCACGGCGGCGGGCAAGCCCGTCGCGTCGGGCTGCGACGTGAAGCCAAAAGGGCTGCGCAATTCCGATGCCGTCGCATTGCGGGCCGAATGCTCGATTCCACTGACCTATAACGAGGTCAACCCGGTCGCTTTCGAACCGGCCATCGCTCCACACCTGGCCGCCCGCGAGGCAGGCGTTGCATTGACGGTGCAGTCATTGCTGGGCCCGATGCGACACATCCTCGGCAAAAAGGCCGATTTCACCTTGATCGAAGGCGCGGGCGGCTGGCGCGTGCCGCTGGCCGATCAGGCCAATCTCTCGGACCTTGCCATCGCATTGAAGCTGCCGGTGATTCTGGTGGTGGGCGTGCGCCTGGGGTGTATCAGCCACGCGCTGTTATCGGCCGAAGCGATTGCCAACGATGGGCTGCAACTGGCGGGCTGGGTGGCGAACATTATCGATCCGAAGACTTCACGTCTGGAGGAGAACCTTGCCACGCTGGCCGAGCGGCTGCCCGCCCCTTGCCTGGGCCGGGTGCCGCACATGAAGAAGGCCACTGCGGAGATGATCGCCGAGCATCTGCACCTGGAGTTGCTGGATTAACGCGCTTGGGGGATGTTCCGCGAACTGCCGGGGCCTTTGCAGCGAATCCAGGCAGCTCGGCGTGTCAGACACAGCCAGTGCGCCGGTTCTGCTGCCGCTTCGCGCCAGTTCGCGGGACAAGCCACGCTCCTACACTCACCGACAGGAGCGAAACCGCGGGATGAGCCACGCTCCTGCACTCACAGACAGAAGCGAAACCGCGGGACTAGCCACGCTCCTACGCTCACAGACAGAAGCGAAACTGCGGGACGAGCCACGCTCCTGCATTTAGGGGCAGGAGCGAGATCGGGGGTAAGCTCACTGCTGCAAATACCAGCCCCAAGGCTGGTCGCTGATGTACTCGGTCACCTGCTTGACCTCCAGATAATTGTCCAGGCCCCACTGACCCAATTCCCTGCCGATGCCGCTGTGTTTCATCCCGCCCCACGGCGCTTCGACGAACGTGGGTTGTGAGCAGTTGACCCAGACGATGCCGGCGCGCAGGTGGTTGGCGACTCGCGTCGCTCTTTCCGGGTCGGCGCTCATGACCGCTGCGGCGAGGCCGAAGCGACTGGCGTTGGCCATCTGCACCGCTTGCTGTTCGTCCTTGAAGCGCTTCACGCAGAGCACCGGCCCGAAGATTTCTTCACGCCAGACAATGCTGTTGTCAGCGGGCTCATCGAAAATCGCCGGTTCCATGAAGTAGCCCTCGGTCAGGTGCGCTGGCCGCTTGCCGCCGGTCAACAACCGGGCGCCGCTGGCTTTGCCCTGATCAACGAAACCCAGCACCTTTTCGTACTGCCCCCGACTCACCAGTGGGCCCAGCAATACGCCGGGTTCGAGGCCTTGGCCGATGGAGATTTTGCGTGTCTCGTCCACCAGCCGTTCAATCAGGCGTGGGGCAATGTTCTCCTGCACCAGCAGCCGGGAGGTCGCGCTGCACACTTGCCCCTGATTCCAGAAAATCCCGAACAGAATCCACTCGACCGCCGCCTCGACGTCAGCGTCATCGAACACGATGAATGCCGATTTACCGCCCAGTTCAAGACTGATGTTTTTGATGTCGCCCGCCGCAGCCGACATGATTTTCGACCCGGTGGGCACGCTGCCGGTGAAGGCCAGCTTATCGACGCCCGGATGCAGCGTCAGCGGACTTCCCGCCTCGGCGCCCAGTCCGGTCACGACATTGAGCACTCCGGCGGGCAGGCCGATGCGATCTGCCGCGCCTGCCAGTTCCAGAGCAGTCAGCGGCGTCAGTTCAGAGGGTTTGAGTACCACCGTGGCGCCCGCCGCCAGTGCCGGCGCGACTTTCCACGCGGCCATCAGCAGCGGGTAATTCCACGGAATGATCTGGCCGGCCACGCCGATGGGCTCCAGACGAACGCGGCAACGAAAACGCTCATCGGGCAGCGCCAGTGGCTGATCCTGTCGGTCATCCAGCTCGCGGGCCAGACCGGCGTAATAGCGGAAGCACGCAATCGCATCGCCAATGTCCCATTGCGCTTCGGGCAGCGGCTTGCCGTTATCGCGCACTTCCAGCGTCGCCAGCGCATCCTGCGAGCTTTGCAGCTCATCGGCCAGGGCTTCCAGCCAGGTCGCGCGCTCGGCGCCGGTGGACTTCCCCCAATCGCTGTCGAACGCGCGGCGTGCGGCGCGCACGGCATGATCGATGTCTTCCTCCGTGCCGGCCGAGACCCGTTGCAGCGTCTGTTCGGTCGCCGGATCGATGACGTCCAGATAGCCGCCAAGGTCGGGGCTGACCCACTCGCCGTTGATGTACAACTGATCACGCATGTGAGGCTCCTGTGCGGCGATTCTGCAGATGACGGGAGGTGAACAGCAGCGCCAGCGAAGCGCAGATGATCACGGTCGAAACGGCGTTGATCTCCGGCGTGACGCCGCGCCGGATGGACGAGAAGATGTAAATCGGCAGCGTGGTTTCAGGCCCTGCCACGAAGAAGGCGATGATGAAATCGTCGAAGCTGAAGGTGAACGCCAGGAGAAAGCCCGCCATGATCGCCGGGGTGATCTGCGGCAGCGTCACGCGCCAGAAGGTTTCCAGCGGTGGCGCGTACAGGTCGGCGGACGCCTCCTGCAGCGCTTTGTCGAGTGAGTCAACGCGACTGCGCACGATCACCATCACCAACGCCATGGTGAACAGCGAGTGTGCGGCGACCACTGTGAAGAAGCCCATGTTCAGCCTGGGCATGCTCGGCATCAACTGCGCCAGCAGCGGGTTCAGCACGTCGAACACGCTGATGAAGGCGATCAGCGTGGAGATGCCGATGACGATGCCGGGAATGATGATCGCGCAGTAGGTCAATGCATCGAACACCAGACGCGCCTTGCTGCCGGCCCGTTGCAGGCCGAAGACCGCGAGTGTGCCGAACAGTGTCGCCAATACCGCCGAGCACGTGGCGATCAATGCGCTGTTGCCCAGTGCTTCCATGATGAACGGGTTGCTGAACGCCCGGCCGAACCACTGCACCGAACAGCATTCGAAGGCCAGACCGCTGCGTCCGGCGTTGAAGCTGAACAGCATGATCAGCGCGATGGGCAAATACAGAAACAGGTACAGCGAGGTGGAGTACGTGCGCAGCCACATGTCAGAGCGCTCCTTCGCCAGGTTTTCCGCCGAAGCGGGCGACCAGTTTGAGATAGACGCCGATGATCACCAGCATGATCGCCACCAGCGTCATCGCCAGTGCGCTGCCGAACGGCCAGTTGCGCGATTGCAGGAACAGGTCCACCAGTGCGTTGCCGACGAAGAACACCTTGCCGCCACCGAGCACGGCCGGGATCAGAAACTCCCCCATCAGCAGGATGAACACCAGCATGACTCCAGTGATGATTCCCGGCGCTGACAGCGGCAGTGTGATCCGCCGGAAGCTCTCGAAGGCGCTGGCGCCCAGATCCGCTGAAGCTTCAAGCAGGCGCTTGTCGAGTTTTTCCAGGCTCACGTAAATCGGGAAAACCATCAGCGGCAGATAGCCGTAGACGATGCCGATCAGCACCGCGTACGGCGTGTTGATCAGGCGAACGTCATCCAGACCGACGCTCGCCAGCAAGGCAGGAATGCCCTTGCCGCTGAGGATGAAAATCCACGCGTAGGTGCGAATCAGGAAACTGGTCCAGAACGGCACGATCACCAGCGTCAGCAGTAACGACCGGTTCTTCCCTGCCTTGACCGCGAGAAAATAGGCCAGCGGATACGCTGCCAGCAGGCACATCAGCGTACCCAGCGGCGCCAGCACCAGCGTATTGCTGAACGCTGCCGCGCGTGAGCCCAGATTGAAGTAGTTGGCCAGCGTCAGGCCGCCGGCATAGCCGCCGACGGCGCTGCGCTCGCCAAAGCTGAAGACCAGAATGATCACCAGCGGCATCACCAGAAGCAGCAGGAACCACAAGGTCGATGGCAGCAGCATCAGCAACGTGATGCGTCGCGCGAGACTGCGCCGCTTGTTCTGCGCGAGTTGGCTTTCAGCGTCTGCGGCGCTGCTCTCGGCGTGCCGGGCCGAATTGATGGCGGCATCCATGGACGGTTCCTCATGGCTCAAGACGGTTGCTCGGGCGATCGATCAGGCGGACTTGAAGCGAGCCATCAACTCGGCGCGCAACGGACTTGTCAGGGTCGCGGCGGCACCGAATTCCAGCGGGCTCAATTGCTCGGCGGCCGGGTACATGATCGGGTCATTGAGCATCTCTTTGGGCAGCAGGGCATCGACGCGCTTGTCACCGCTGGGGTATCCGTGGCTCAGCACTTCCAGCTTGTTGTGCTGCGGGTCGAGCAGGTAATTGATGAACGCGTAGGCGGCATCCTTGTGTTCGGCGCTTTTGGGGATCGCGAAGAAGTCGCTCCACAGCTCGCCGCCTTCCTTGCCCAGGGCATAAACCATCGACGGAATGTCCCGATGCAGTTGCGAGGCATCGCCGGTCCAGGACATCGCCAGAATGGCGTCGCCGCTGCGCATGGACGGCTGAATGTCGGAGTTGATCGCGAACAGGTGAGGCTTGACCTCGATCAGCAGTTTCTCCGCGTCGGCCAGTTCTTTCGGGTCAAGGGAGTTGAAGCTGTAGCCAAAGGATTTGAGGGCGTTGCCGATGGCGGTCAGCTGGTAATCGTGAACCATCGTGCGGCCGTCAGCCTGATCCTTGGCGATCGCCCAGAACTCTTTCCACGACGTCGGTTTGGCCTTGAGCTTGGCGCTGTCGTAAGCCATGCCGGTAGTGCCCCAGTTTTTCGGCACCGCGTAAACCTTGCCATCGACTGTGCCCTGGGCCATGAACTTCTCTTGAAAAGCCGAGGCGTCGAAGTTGGGAATGCGTGCCAGGTCCAACGGCTCGATCAGGCCCAGCTTCACGTAGGTGCTGATGGTGTAGTTGGTCGGCACCAGTACGTCCCAGCCGCTGCCACCTGCCTGCAGTTTGGCGAGCATCTCTTCGTTGGAGCCGAACACGCTCATCGCCACGCGCGCGCCGGTGGTCTTGGCGAAGTTATCGAGGTTTTCCTGGCTGTGATAATTCGGCCAGGTCGCCAGGCCAAGGCGGTCGCCGATGTTCTTCTCGGCACCCAGTGCGCTGGCGTCCGGACTGCCGGCCAGCAGGCCGGGCATGTTGGTGGCCACCACCGCGGCGGCAATGCCAAGACCGGTGCGTCCCAGGAAGTCGCGGCGCGTGATAGAGCCGTTCTGCCAGCTGCGCATCGTCTTGATAAAGGTCTTCTGGTCCATGGCATTCTCCCCGTCTGATAAGTGATTCAATCGTTAGAGTGGCTTTGCTCGTTGCTCAAGTCGCTACAGCGCCATGGCCAGGCCGCTGGCGTTGTTCCAGCCCACCTGCACGGCTGCGCCGTGTTCAAACCCGGCGTGATCGAAACTGCCCTGACCACTCGCGCCTTGCTGACGTGCCACCCGCACGCAAACGATGCCGAAGGGCTGTGTGCGCACGCGGTATTCGGTGATGTTGCCCAGATAGATACGGTCTTCGACGCAGCCGTCGAGCGTCACGTCCCGGCCCTGCAGGCTGCCTTGGGCGGCGATGTCGATCAGCTCCGGACGCACCGCGATGCAGCCTTCGCTATTGGCGCTCAATGGCAAGCCGTTGGGTGTCAGCGGGCTGCTCAGTTCAATGCCCTGAGCGGTGCGCAACAGCGCCGAGTTGCCCTGCACGTGGCGCACGGTGCCGCTGAACAGGTTGGATTCGCCGATGAAGTCAGCCACGTAGCGCGTGGCCGGGGCTTCGTAGAGTTGTTCGGGGGACGCGGTCTGGATGATCGAGCCGCTGTGCATGACGCTGATGCTGTCGCTCATGGACAGCGCCTCTTCCTGATCGTGGGTGACCAGCACGAACGTGATGCCGACTTCACGTTGCAGGCGCAGCAGTTCGGATTGCATCTCCTTGCGCAGCTTGCGATCCAGCGCCGCGAGCGGTTCGTCCAACAGCAGAACGGTCGGTTTATTGACCAGCGCGCGGGCGAGGGCCACGCGCTGTTGCTGGCCGCCGGACAGCTCGCTGGGCTTGCGATGCCCGAGTCCTGAAAGCCGCACCATTTCCAACGCTTCATCGGCGCGGCGCTGCTGTTCTTTCTTGTCCGGACGAGGTGTGAGGTAGCGCAAACCGTAGGCGATGTTCTGCGACACCGTCATGTGCGGGAACAGCGCGTAATGCTGAAACACCATGTTGACCGGGCGTTGATAGGCCGGCACGCCCGCGACGTTCTTGCCTGCCAGACGCACTTCGCCAAGGGTGGGCTGATCGAAGCCTGCAATCATGCGCAGGGTGGTGGTCTTGCCGCAGCCCGAGCCGCCGAGGAAGGAATGGAAGGTGCCGCGCCGAACCTGGAAACTCAAGTTGTTGACGGCTTTCAGGTTCCCGTAGTGCTTCTCTACGTTGCAGAACTCGATATCGTTTTCGTGGCGATTGTCACTCATTGTTGGCTCTCGCATTCCAGTGCATGGGTCGCTGCAATGGAAGCCAAACTAACAATCGCTGTTTTGCGCTGTATATATCCCTTCGGGGATAGAGGTCGTATCGGGTGCGGGTGCCGGGTCAGGCTGAGACAGCAATGTCCGGGCCTGTCAGTTCGCGAATGAACAGCCCCAGCAGTTCGGCCTGACTGCCGATGCCCAGTTTGGCGTAAATGTTTTTGCGATGGATTTTGACGGTGCCCGGGCTGATGACCAGTTGTTCTGCTACCGACGCACTGGAGTGGCCGCGCAGCAACAGGCGGACGATTTCCTGCTCGCGGCCAGTGAGAATGTGATCACCGAAATGATCGAAAGCTGCGTGCACCTTGTAGTCCAGATCTTGCGGTGAGCGAGGCTGCTCGGCGCGGTGCAGCCGCCAGGTGTCGATGATGACGTGTTCGACGATTGCCTGCGCGCATTCCATCAGCTGCAACTCATCGCGGCTGAACGCCGAACTGGCGGTCGCGCGCATCAGCGACAGCACGGCCATCGCGTCGCCACCCAGGTCGACGAAAAACGCCACTTCTTCCGCAAGTCCGGTCTGCTGGTAGTACGCCAGGTAATACTCGCTGAGGTAGAAGTGATCGGGCGCGAATTGCCGCAGGCGCCATAGACCGGGCGCCTGCTTGCGCGTACACGCGAGGTAGAACGGGTCGAGCAGGTAGGGTCCGACCTGATAGTCGTCGACGTAAACCCTGCGCTTGTCCGGCGCAAAGGTGTCAAACAGGGCAAGTGGCCGATGGTTGCCCTCGTAGACGAACAGAACGAAATGGTCGACAGGCGCGATCTGCCTCAACCACTGGCTCAACCCGGCCAGTCGCGCACCGCCGGCCGGAAGGTCGAGAAGGTGGGCGATTGCGGTGGTCCAGTGTTTCAGTTCCTTTGGGCGCATGGGCGATCGACAGCTGTTCCATGGGGATCGGTTCGGCAAAAGATGCAGGATGTGCGCCACAGCACAGTTCACGCGGATGGCGAAGGCAGGCGGGGCATGGAGCGGTTATGGTTGTATGAGCGAATGTGTCGCGATGCACCATCTTCAGGCACAACCTGTCACCGGTTGCTACGCGGTAACGTCGTGGAAATGGCGAGCACGCTCTATTAGAAGGCCTGTTGCCATTATGGTTTTTGACGGGCGTTTTGCTGGTTCGTCTGGTTCAATGCTGACTGTTCGCTTTATGAACAGAGGATCGTGGTCATGCAAATCTCACTGAACAACACCCTGTACCCAGGCCTGAGCGCAATTCAGGTCGGTCAGGACCGTGTCGATCAGGCTGCCACCCAACTGGCAAACCCTGGCACGGAAGTGTCTGGCCGCACCCAGTCCTCGGACTTCCAGCTCGAACGCCTGCGCGCTGTCGATCGTCCGCCCGCTTCGGACATGGCCACCAATATCGTCGAGCTGACCCAAGGCCGGATTCAGGTTCAGGCGGGCGTCAAAGTCGAAAAAGCCAGCGATGAAATGCTCGGCACGCTGATCGATACCTACGCCTGACCGGTTCACCCTCTGATTCCTGACGTGCGCTTCGGCGCACGTTTGCGTTGCGCTTCCCTTCTGAATAACACCCTATCAGCCGTCCGAATCGCGGTCGTCTGACGGCCGTCTTCAACGCCTGCTCAACTAGACTCAATCCACACCCCTTCAGCGCTACGTGGTGCCGCGGGCGCCTCTGCGCGCGCCGACGATGAAAGGTTCGTGACGCACCCTTGACAAGGTTTAGGCGTAAACGTATGTTTCAAACACCTGTTTGACCGCCGGACAAACAAGAATTCCGGTGGCAGGGGCCATGCCCCGCAGTGACCGAACGGTCATATAAATCCAGAATTCATCAGCAGAGGTTTATCGCTATGCCTGACTACAAGGCCCCCTTGCGTGATATTCGCTTCGTTCGTGACGAGCTGCTCGGCTACGAAGCGCACTATCAGAGTCTGCCAGCATGCCAGGACGCCACGCCTGACATGGTTGACGCCATTCTCGAGGAAGGCGCCAAGTTTTGTGAGCAGGTATTGGCCCCGCTGAACCGGGTCGGCGACACCGAAGGATGCACCTGGAGCGAGTCCGGCGTGAAGACGCCGACCGGTTTCAAAGAAGCGTACAAGCAGTTCGTCGAAGGCGGCTGGCCGAGTCTGGCGCACGACGTTGCCCATGGTGGTCAGGGTCTGCCCGAGTCGCTGGGCCTTGCGGTCAGCGAAATGGTCGGTGAAGCCAACTGGTCGTGGGGCATGTACCCAGGCCTGTCCCATGGCGCGATGAACACCATCTCCGAGCACGGCACCCCTGAGCAGCAAGAGGCTTACCTGACCAAACTGGTGTCGGGCGAGTGGACCGGCACCATGTGCCTGACCGAACCTCACTGCGGCACTGACCTTGGCATGCTGCGCACCAAGGCCGAGCCACAGGCTGATGGTTCTTACAAAGTGTCCGGCACCAAGATTTTCATCTCCGCCGGTGAACACGACATGGCCGATAACATCGTCCACATCGTGCTGGCCCGCCTGCCCGACGCGCCTGCCGGCACCAAAGGCATCTCGCTGTTCATCGTTCCCAAGTTCCTGCCGGCTGCCGATGGCAGTGTCGGCGAGCGCAACGCTGTTGCCTGCGGCTCGCTGGAACACAAGATGGGCATTCACGGCAACGCCACCTGCGTGATGAACTTCGACGGTGCGACCGGCTTCTTGATCGGCCCGCCGAACAAAGGTCTGAACTGCATGTTCACGTTCATGAACACTGCACGTCTGGGGACCGCGTTGCAGGGTCTGGCCCACGCCGAGATCGGCTTTCAGGGCGGCCTGAAATACGCGCGTGAACGCCTGCAGATGCGTTCGCTGACCGGCCCGAAAGCTCCGGACAAGGCCGCTGACCCGATCATCGTTCACCCTGATGTGCGTCGTATGCTGCTGACCATGAAGGCATTCGCCGAGGGCACTCGCGCGATGGTTTACTTCACTGCCAAGCAGGTCGACATCGTCAAATACAGCGAAGACGCCGACGCCAAGAAGCAGGCCGATGGCTTGCTGGCATTCATGACGCCGATTGCCAAGGCCTTCATGACCGAAGTCGGTTTCGAGTCCGCCAACCATGGCGTGCAGATCTATGGTGGCCACGGTTTCATCGCCGAATGGGGCATGGAGCAGAACGTCCGCGACAGCCGTATTTCGATGCTGTACGAAGGCACCACTGGTGTTCAGGCACTGGACCTGCTGGGTCGTAAAGTGCTGATGACCCAAGGCGAAGCGCTGAAGGGCTTCACCAAGATCGTGCACAAGTTCTGCCAGTCGCAGGAAGGCAACGAAGCGGTGAACGAATTCGTCACGCCGCTGGCTGCGCTGAACAAAGAGTGGGGCGAACTGACCATGAAGGTCGGCATGGCGGCCATGAAAGACCGTGAAGAAGTCGGCGCCGCCTCGGTGGATTACCTGATGTTCTCCGGTTACGTATGTCTGGCCTATTTCTGGGCAGACATGGCGCGCGTCGCTGCCGAGAAACTGGCAGCCGGCACTACCGAAGAAGCGTTCTACACCGCCAAGCTCCAGACTGCGCGCTTCTACTTCCAGCGCATCCTGCCGCGTACCCGCACTCACGTGGCGGCCATGCTGTCGGGTGCCAACAACCTGATGGACATGAACGAAGAGCATTTCGGCCTGGCTTACTGATTCACCGGCTGGTTTTCCCTCAAAGCCGCTTGTTCTTCGAAGCAAGCGGCTTTTTTGCGTCTAGCGCTTCACCTTGACTCTGCAGGCGCGTGGCCTGGCCTGCGGTCGTGGTTCAGGTCCTCCGGTTAAATCGCGTCTGTGTTGTGTCGACGACGACTTCTACGTCGAGCGCGAAACCGGGCGGGCAACCGCATCAACGTGCGCCGGTTTACAGGCGTCAGAAAAGTGATCAATTTCTCATTTTCTTCTCATCAAATAGGTAACATGGCCGATACAGGCACAATGCCATTTGATTTGCACTCGCTTCATACGGGTAGGAGATAGTCCTCTTGCTGCGCCCTTCCGCCGCTCGTCTCAGCCACTTTTTACCGTCTCTGGCCCTGCTGTTCGCCGGACTCGCGGCTGCGTACGTGAAGGACCTCAATGTGTTCTTCACCTCTCTTTTCAACGTACTTCCCACCCTGGTGCTCTTGCTCGGCGGCGCTTACTGCGGCGTGTACAAGCGCCAGCGTGAGCTGTTTCTGATGAACACGGTGTACATCGCCTATTTCCTGCTCGATACCCAGACGGATTACTACCGCGACAACGGCAAAGTCCGCGAGGACGCCGCGGTCGTGTTTCATCTTTGCTGCCTGCTATTGCCTGTGATGTTCGGACTTTTCGCCGCCTGGGAAGAACGCACGCATCTGTTTCAGGATCTGGTCGCCCGATTGGCTGTCCTGGTGGCGGTCGGCAGCGTGGCGCTGGGGCTTGAGCAAAGCTTTCCGGAGAGTCTCCTGGCCTGGCTGGCGGACATCCGCTGGCCTGCGTTGCATGGCGAATGGATGAGCTTGATCCAGTTGTCGTATGCGACGTTTCTCATCGCCTTTGCCGTGCTGATCACCCAGTACCTGCGCAAGCCCCGCCCGCTGCACGCCGCTCAACTGGTTGGTTTGCTGGGACTGTTCTGGGCATTGCCGAAGACGTTCATTCTGCCGTTCACGCTGAACATCATGTGCAGCCAGGTGATGCTCATGATCGCCTCGGCGGTCGCGCACGAGGCTTACCAGATGGCGTTTCGCGATGAGCTGACCGGATTGCCGGGACGACGCGCGCTTAACGAGCGCATGCAGAGGCTGGGACGCAACTATGTGTTGGCGATGAGCGACGTCGATCACTTCAAGAAATTCAACGACACCCACGGCCATGACGTCGGTGACCAGGTGTTGCGCCTGGTCGCCAGCAAGCTGTCGAGAATCACCAACGGCGGCGGGCGAGCCTACCGATACGGAGGCGAAGAGTTTGCCATCGTGTTCGCCGGCAAGACCCTGGAAGAGTGCATGCCGCACCTTGAGGTCATCCGCGAAACCATTGCCGGCTATCAGATTCACCTGCGTAACCAGGAAAACCGACCCAATGACGATCAGCAGGGTCGTCAGCGTCGGGCCGGTTCCCAGGCGTCGACTGTTTCGGTCACGGTGAGCATGGGTGTGGCTGAGCGCCTGCCGGAGCATCGCAACCCGGAAGAAGTGCTTAAGGCGGCCGACCAGGCGCTTTATGCCGCCAAGGGAGCGGGTCGAAATTGCGTCGTTGCGCACGGTCAGACGAACAAGCGTGGCGCAGTCCGGATGGCGGCAGCGAGCTGATTTCCGCTGCAATTCTGTTAGCAATCAAAGGCTTTCACCGAGGGGTGAAGGCCTTCTTTTTTTCTGCACGAATTGCGTGACCGTATATGAGTTAATAGTCACTACTTGACCCTATGTGTCTCAAATGGTGTTCCTGTACACTGGATTCACTGACACATGGACGCCGCAAAAGCATTGCGGCGTTGCTTTTTCCCAGGTTCTGCTGCCGTTAACGAGGTTTGCCATGGCTGACTACAAAGCGCCCTTGCGCGATATGTGCTTCGTTCTGAATGAAGTGTTCGAAGTCTCCAGACTCTGGGCGCAACTGCCCGAGTTGTCCGAAGCGGTAGATGCACAAACCGTTGAAGCCATCCTCGAAGAGGCCGGCAAGGTCACTGGCAAATCCATCGCGCCGTTGAGCCGCGCAGCCGATGAAGAAGGCTGTCACTGGAACGACACAGTCGTGACGACGCCTGCAGGCTTCGTTCAGGCTTACGGCACGTATGCCGAAGGTGGCTGGGTCGGCGTGGGCGGCAATCCGGAATTTGGCGGCATGGGCATGCCCAAGGCGGTCTCGGCGCAGGTCGAGGAGATGGTCAACTCCGCAAGCCTTGCCTTCGGTCTCTATCCGATGCTCACCTCCGGGGCGTGCGTGTCGATTAACACCCACGCCAGCGAAGCGCTAAAGAACAAGTTCCTGCCGAACATGTACGCCGGAATCTGGGCCGGCTCCATGTGTCTGACCGAAGCTCATGCCGGTACCGATCTGGGCATCATCCGCACCAAGGCCGAACCTCAGGCCGATGGTGCCTACAAGATCAGTGGCACGAAGATATTCATCACCGGCGGCGAACACGACCTCACCGAAAACATCATTCACCTGGTGCTGGCCAAACTTCCTGATGCTCCGGCGGGGCCGAAGGGAATTTCGCTGTTTCTCGTCCCCAAGTTCCTGGTCAACGACGATGGCAGTCTGGGCGAGCGCAACACCGTTTCCTGCGGCTCGATCGAGCACAAGATGGGCATCCAGGCGTCGGCGACCTGTGTGATGAATTTCGACCAGGCTGAAGGCTATCTCATTGGCGAGCCGAACAAGGGGCTTGCCGCGATGTTCACGATGATGAACTACGAGCGCCTGGGCGTGGGTATTCAAGGCCTGGCATCAGGCGAGCGCTCTTACCAGAATGCCATCGAGTACGCGCGCGATCGTTTGCAGAGCCGGGCACCGACTGGAGCGCAGTCGAAAGACACCATCGCCGACCCGATCATCGTGCACCCCGACGTGCGTCGCATGCTGTTGACAATGAAGGCGCTGAACGAAGGCGGTCGTGCTTTTTCGACGTACGTGGCGCTGCAACTGGACACCGCCAAGTACAGCGAAGACGCCGAGGTCCGCCAGCGTGCCGATGCGCTGGTGGCGCTGTTGACACCGGTAGCCAAGGCTTTCCTCACTGACATGGGGCTGGACACCACGGTGCACGGCCAGCAGGTGTTCGGTGGTCATGGCTACATCCGCGAGTGGGGCCAGGAGCAACTGGTTCGCGACGTGCGCATCACCCAAATTTACGAAGGCACCAACGGCATTCAGGCGCTGGACCTGCTGGGTCGCAAGGTCGTCGCCAGCGGTGGCGCGTACTACAAGCTGTTTTCCGAAGAAGTACGCCAGTTCATCGCTGCTTCCGACAGCTCGCTTGCTGAATTCACCAAGCCGCTGAGTGCTGCGCTGACGACGCTGGATGAATTGACCGACTGGGTGCTGGATCGCGCGCGCAGCAATCCGAATGAAATCGGCGCCGCGTCTGTCGAGTATCTGCATGTGTTCGGATACACGGCTTATGCCTACATGTGGGCGATGTCGGCCAAGGCCGCCCTCGGTAAGGAGGCGCAGGAAGACTTTTACGTCAGCAAACTTGGCACGGCGCGGTTCTATTTCGCGCGTCTGCTACCTAGGATCCAGTCGCTGGCCGCGTCGGTGCGCGCGGGTAGCGAATCGTTGTATCTGCTGGACGCTTCGCAGTTCTGACTCCTGTAGACGGCATGTAAGCTTTTGCTTACATGACGTGCCGACATTTCGCCTCTATACGGCTTATGGATCCAAAGATAATCTACTTCACATGGACGTAGCGCAGGATGCGCAAACAGATAACACGGACACGTAGGGAATGCCTGCCAGGACGGCGGGAAGAAAGGGAAGTCAAAGGGAAACAGTCTGGAAAACCTCGCCTAGGCGGGGTTTTCTTTTATCTGCATTCCAGAAAGTTTTCCGTCAGGTTGGCTACCTCCCTTTTGCATCGCCCGGGCCGGCATTCACCACCTCGTCGAGCACCGACTGCAGCAGTTCCAACGTCGCCTGCTGGCGCTGAGCATCACGGTAAACAAGGCCTACCTGCAACGGCACCCTGGGTTCGCTGATGGGTTTCCACAGCAAGTCATCGTTGTCCTGAATATCCTGCGCGCGCCCCGGCAGCACGGTCGCAAGTCGGGTGTGTGCAAGGCTGTCGAGGATCCCCGCCATGTTGTTCAGTTCAGCCTGTACGTGAGGCCGTCGGCCGAGATTGCTCAACTGCGCCTGCCAGATCTGCCGCACCTGAAACTCCTCACCGAGCAGTAACATCGGCAGTTCAGCGGCCTGGCTCATCGAGACCTTTTTGAATTCCCGCAACGGATGATTGGCTGGCACCACCAGCTTGAGTTCGTCTTCATACAGCAACAGGCCGTGCAGGCCAGGCTGGCGCGGCGGCAAGTAGCTGATGCCGATGTCCAGCGATCCGTTGAGCAATCGACGTTCGATCTCCATCCCGCTCAACTCGTAAATCTGCACGACCAGATGCGGCTGCGCCTGGCGCACGCGCTCGAGCATCTGCGGCACCAGGCTCGAATGCACGGTCTGTAGAACGCCGATGGCGAGGGTGCGCTGGGATTGTCCCTTGAAGTTGCGCAACGCCTCGCGCGCCCGTTGCATGCCTTCGAGCAATGGCACTGCGTGGTTGTACAAGGTGTGCGCGGCCAGCGTCGGCAACAGGCGCTTGCTGCTGCGCTCGAACAGGCTGACATCGAGGCTGTGCTCCAGCAGACGAATCTGCTGTGAGAGCGCAGGCTGCGACAAGGAAAGTCGCTCGGCGGCGCGTCCGACGTGGCCTTCTTCGTACACCGCGACGAAATAACGCAGTTGGCGGAAATCCATAAGCAGTTCTTATCGAAATAGCTGGAAAATCGAAATGGTCGTTTGTCTTGCCGGGGCATAGTCTACGCCCAACTCACAGGGGTTACAGGGCCATAAAGCGCAATGAACAGTGTCCAGGTCGATGGTGTTTTTATAGGTAAAGCGAAAAATCTGGGTCATGGATTGATCAGCGATATCGATAAGCACAGGCTGGACCGACGCCTTTGGCTCTGGCCGCAAGGGCTGGGCAGCGACGAACACGGCGATCCGCGTTTTCATACCGGCCCGGAACGCGCCCTGCATCACTATCCCGCCGAGCATTACGATTATTGGCGCAACATTTATCCGCACATCGACTGGTGCGCGCCTTCTTTCGGCGAAAATCTCTCCTCCCGTGGCCTCACCGAGGAAGATGTCTGCCTGGGCGACATGTTTCGCTGGGGCGGCGCGCTGCTGCAGGTCAGCCAGCCACGTTCGCCTTGCTACCGGCTCAGCCACACCTGGGGCATCGAAGAACTGCCCCAGCGTGCCCAGGATAACGGGCGCTGTGGCTGGTTCTATCGCGTGCTCAAACCGGGTTTCGTCAGTCCCGACGACGCATTCGAGCTGGTACAGCGCAGCTATCCGGGCCTAACGATCGCTTGGGCCTTGCGCACGTTCTACCTCGAGCCGCTTGAGCATGGCGGGCTCAGAAAGCTCGCCGACTGCCCGGCGCTGTCGTCCCGATGGCGCGACATCGCCCTCAAGCGTCTGCGCACCGGCCGCGTCGAGGACTGGAGCGACCGGTTGCTGGGGCTGCCACTGGAAGGATTGCGCGCATGAACCTCTTCAAACTGTTGCGCAACGCTGTCGCTGAAGACAGCCATTCCGCCGGGCAACCTGTATTGCTTTCGCCGCTGCAACGTCTGCGTCAGCGCACGGGCAGCGATCAGGCCGGTTTCTTCATCGACGAGCAGGCAGCGTACGCAGGGGCGATGACACTGGCGCGCAAATGGGGCGAGCTGCATCGGCGCGGGGAATGCGGCGTCGTGGTTGGCAGTGGAGGTCGTTTCGACGCGCTGATCGAAGCACTGACCGACGATTGCTGCCGTGTGCCATTCAACGATCTGGCCGCGATCGAGGCCGCCGTGGATTCACGAACCGTCGCCATCGTGCTTGAGCCCATTCAGGGCGAGACGGTCATCACGCCAGCCACGACGGCTTACGTGCAGGGTGTTGCCACATTGTGCAAGGCGCTGAATATCCTGCTCATTCTCAACGAGGCGCGAGGTAGCGTCGGGCAGAACGGTGGGTTGCTTTCGGAAGACACCTACGCCGTCAGCGCCGATATCGTCGTGCTCGGCGATTACTCCAACCGCAGTCCCCGAAGCTCGGCGCTGCTTGCTCGTGGTCAGGCGTGCACTGCCCGGATCGACGACCTGCCGGGCTCTGTGCCCGAAATCGCCTCGGCTCGCCAGACGCGCCCGACCGCGAGCGTCCAAGCGCAGCGTCAGGCAATGTCAAGCGGACTCATGGCGTAGCGATTCTATTGTCTCTCGAACCGTCTTGCGTTTTGTACGCTTCGCCTCGCGCCGGGGTCTTGGTGCGGGGCGTTTTTTTGCAAGGGAATTGGGTGGCGCAATGATATTCACGGTTGAACCCCTGCATTCGCTCAGGGTCGATTAGCTGTGTGGCCGCAACGGGCCAATTACCATTCAGGAGCTTCACCCATGGACATCATTCGCATCATCATCGCTATCCTGCTGCCACCCCTGGGCGTGTTCCTGCAAGTCGGATTCGCTGGCGCTTTCTGGCTCAACATCCTGCTGACCCTGCTCGGTTACTTCCCAGGCATCATCCACGCGGTGTACATCATCGCCAGCCGCAAGTTATCGCGCCCGGTTAACGCACTTCGATCTGAATCCCTGTGGGCGCCAGCTGGCTGAACCGGCTGATGCCGCCCACAGAGACCGCAGTCACGCCCTCAGCTGTCCATTACTTTTCGATAGAACGCCCATTCGGTCTCCAGTGCGTGAGCCAGATTGCTAGCTTTGCGGAAGCCATGGCGTTCCTCGGGATAGAAATGGCCTTCGGCGGGGATGCCTTTTTCGGTCAAGGCGTTGAGCATGTCGCGGGTCTGGGCGGGCACGACCACGGCATCGAGTTCGCCCTGGAAGAAAATCACCGGCACTTTGATCTGGTCGGCATGCAGCAGCGGGGTGCGCTCGCGGTAGCGCGCCATGTCGATGTCCGGGTCGCCGATCAGCCAGTCGAGATAATCCGTTTCGAACTTGTGCGTCGCCTCGGCCAGTGCGAGAGGATCGCTGACGCCATACAGGCTCGCGCCAGCGCGGAACACATCCTTGAACGCCAACGCGCACAGCGTCGTATATCCGCCGGCACTGCCGCCTCGAATGAACGCGTTGGCCGGATCGACGAGCCCCTGATTGCCCAGGTACTCGACCACGGCGCAGGCATCTTCCACATCGACGACGCCCCATTCCAGAAACAGCGCCTGGCGATAGGCGCGGCCATAGCCGGTGCTGCCCCGATAATTCAGGTCCGCGACGGCGAAGCCCCTTTGCGTCCAGTACTGGATGCGCGGATCGAGCACCGGATAGCATGCCGACGTGGGTCCGCCATGGATGAACACCACCAGCGGCGGCTTTTCTGCGCCATTCATCGCGGGGTAGAAATAGCCATGCGCCTCGCTGTCACCACTCGGATAGCGCAGCGTCTGCGGACGACTGATGTGCTCGGCGGGCAGCGGCGCAACACCCCCGGCCAGCACCTGCACGCGCTGGTCGGAACGACTGATCGCCACGACAGCCGAAGGGCGGGTCGCTGACGCCGCGATGCAATAAAAGTGTTGATCGTCCATCGCCAGGTTGCGGAACCGGCTGTATTCGCCGCTGAAATCCTGCACTGAGCCATCAGCCGAACACAGGCCCAGACGACCAGAGCCGTCCTGGAACCAACTGGCCAGATAGGCCCCATCGGTGAGCGGCAACCAGCTCGAACTGCCCAATTGCCATGGCGCAGATGCATGGTCGGCGGCGGCTGCGGGGAGCGCTTCGAGGCCTTCCAGCGTCTCGACCCACGGTTGCCAGAAACCGCCGCGATCAGTCAGGCAATACAGGCGCCCCTGATCATCGAAGCGCGGTTGTTGCAGCGCTTCCAGCCCGAGTCCGCCTGCCAGACAGTGCGGCAGCCCCCATGACCCGTCCGGCTGACGCTCGGTGCTGAGCAGACGCGTCGACGTCCACGGTTGGTGCGGGCGCCACCACTCGATCCACACCAGACGATCACCCTCGGGGCTCAATGTCGGCGCTGCGTAGAAGTCCGCCCCTTCAGCCAGAACGTGGCGTCTGCCGTCGATAAGGTCGAACGCCACCAGGCGATGAACGTCATTGTCTTCCTCGACTGCCAGAATCTGCCCGAACCCGAACCGGACATCGCCGTAGCGCTTGTCGCCGTGGGTCAGTGCGTGGGGGACTTTGGTGTCGAAGGGCTGGAGATAAATCTGTTGATCGGCTTCGTTGACGAACACCACGGCTTCGTCGCTCAGGCAGAACGAGCCTCCGCCATATTCATAAACCCTGCTGCGCGCGCTGAAGCCATCCGGCGTCAGGCACGTGGTGACGCCGTCGCTCCAGCGCCAGATACGCGAAGCGGCGTCCTGCGGGCGAAATTCGTTCCAGAAGAGACCCGCGGGACCGACGCACAGTTCGGCGAAATCGACGCCTGCCGCCACAGCTTGGGCGGCAGAGAACAAATCAGGATTTTGCGATGAGGCGTGAGTTTCGTTCATTGCGAAAGGCCAGTTGCTCGATGGTCTGGCTAGCATACTCGGCTTCGTCGCGGGCCTGGGTGATCAGGTGATGCTGTGGCGACTTGCTGCACACCGGGTCGGCGTTGCTTGCATCACCGGTCAACATGAAGGCCTGACAGCGACAGCCGCCGAAATCCTTTTCTTTCTCGTCGCAAGAGCGGCACGGCTCGGGCATCCACTCGTAACCACGGAAGCGGTTGAAGCCAAACGACTCGTACCAGATATGTTGCATGCTGTGATCGCGCACATTGGGAAACTGGATCGGCATCTGTCGCGCGCCGTGGCAAGGCAGGGCGGTGCCATCCGGCGTCACGGTCAGAAACAAATTACCCCAGCCGTTCATGCAGGCTTTGGGGCGCTCTTCGTAGTAGTCGGGTGTGACGAAGATCAGCTTGACCGGATGATTCTCTGCCGCGAGCTTCTCGCGGTATTCATTGGTGATGCGTTCAGCGCGGACCAACTGTTCCTTGGTCGGCAGCAAGCCCACTCGATTCAGGTGCGCCCAACCGTAGAACTGGCAGGTGGCCAATTCGACGAAGTCCGCCTCCAGCGCCACGCAGAGCTCGATGATCTTGTCGATCTTGTCGATATTGTGCCGGTGGGTGACGAAGTTGAGCACCATCGGATAGCCGTGCTTCTTCACCGCGCGGGCCATTTCCAGCTTCTGGGCAAATGCCTTTTTCGAGCCTGCGAGCATGTTGTTCACTTGCTCGTCGCTGGCTTGAAAACTGATCTGAATGTGGTCCAGACCGGCTTCCTTGAAGTCGATGATCTTCTGTTCGGTCAGGCCGATGCCGGACGTGATCAGGTTGGTGTAGAAGCCCAGGCGCCGGGCCTCTGCGATCAGTTGGGCGAGGTCTTGCCGCACCAGGGGCTCACCGCCGGAAAACCCGATTTGCGCGGCGCCCATCTGCCTGGCTTCGGCCATCACTTTGAACCATTGTTCGGTGGTCAGCTCCTGACCCTGACGTGCGAAGTCCAGCGGGTTGGAACAATACGGACACTGCAGAGGACAGCGGTAGGTCAGCTCGGCGAGCAGCCACAGCGGCAGCCCGACAGGCGGTGTCGGTGGTATGTGCACCTTGGACTCGGTCACCGGCGCTTCAGGCAAGTTCGATCCAGTGTTCAGCACGAGCGACCTCCATGAATTGCTCGACGTCGGTGCCGAGCTCGGGAACGCCGGGGAATTGCTCATCGAGCACGGCGATGATCGCACCCACGCTGCGCTGACCATCGATCAGGCCGCCAATGGCGCTGGCGCTCTCGTTGAGCTTGATCATGCCTTCGGGGTAAAGCAATACGTGACCGTTCTGCGCCGGTTCAAACTGAAAGCGATAGCCACGGCGCCAGCTCGGCACTTGTTCGCGGTTGAAGCTCATAGGGCGATTCCTTTGTGCCAGACGCGTTGGTCGGTCACGCTGTGATAGGGCGGGCGGTTCAGCTCATAAGCCATGCTCATGGCGTCCAGCATGCTCCACAAAATGTCGAGTTTGAACTGCAGAATTTCCAGCATGCGCTGCTGGCCTTCCCACGTCGTGTAGTGCTGCAACGTGATTGCGAGCCCGTGTTCGACATCCCGACGCGCCTGACCCAGGCGTGCGCGGAAATACTCGTAACCGGCCGGGTCGATCCACGGGTAATGCTGCGGCCAACTGTCCAGTCGCGACTGGTGGATCTGCGGAGCGAACAGTTCAGTCAGTGAGCTGCTGGCGGCTTCCTGCCAGTTGGCTCGACGGGCGAAGTTCACATACGCATCGACGGCAAATCGTACGCCGGGCAGGACCAATTCCTGCGAGCGAAGTTGATCCGGATCCAGTCCTACCGCCTGGCCCAGCCGCAACCAGGCTTCAATGCCGCCGTCTTCGCCCGGTGCGCCGTCGTGGTCGAGCAGGCGCTGAATCCACTCGCGGCGGATCTCGCGGTCCGGGCAGTTGGCCAGAATCGCAGCATCCTTGAGCGGGATGTTCACTTGGTAGTAAAAACGGTTGGCGACCCAGCCCTGAATCTGCTCGCGCGTCGCGCGGCCTTCATACATCGCCACGTGAAACGGATGGTAGATGTGGTAATACGCGCCCTTGGCACGCAAGGCCTGTTCGAACTCAGCGGGGGACAGTGGTGTTGGCTCACTCATGTCGGCATGTTCCTTACCCATTTGTCTCGGATTCTGTGGCTTGAAGCGGTGGTCGCGAACGCATTCGCGCTACCCCTGCGGGAGCGAGCTTGCTCGCGAATGCTGACTGCCGGGCAACTTGATTTTCAACCGAATGCACCGGCGTCCTGCGCAAGCTCAGTCCCACTGTTAAAACGCCAGTGGCGCCCATTACAGCTCGATGCTCATGCCATCGAATGCCACTTCAACATGACGGCGTGCGAGTTCTGCGCGCTCGGGCGAATCCTCGTCGAGAATCGGGTTCGTGTTGTTGATGTGAATGAGCACCTTGCGTTGTTCAGGCAGTTTTTCCAGCACTTCGAGCATGCCGCCGGGGCCATTCTGCGCTAGGTGGCCCATCTCGGTGCCTGTTCGTGTGCCGACGCCGCGACGCTTCATCTCATCGTCGTCCCACATCGTGCCGTCCACCAGCAGGCAGTCGGCGCCGCTCATTTTTTCCATGAGGGCATCATCGACTTTGCCGAGGCCTGGCGCGTAGAACAGCTTTCCGCCGGTCCTGAGGTCTTCCACCATCAAGCCAATGTTATCGCCCGGGTGTGGGTCGAAGCGGTGCGGCGAGTAGGGCGGTGCCGCGCTACGCAGTGGAAATGGCGTAAAGCGAAGATTCGGACAGGCCGGAATTACGAAGCTGCCCTCAAGCTCGATGCGATTCCACGCCAGCCCGCCGTTCCAGTGCTTGAGCATGTTGAACAGCGGGAAGCCGGTCGTCAGGTCTTCGTGGACCATGTCCGTGCACCAGACCTGATGCGGGCAACCTTCACGCAGGCTGAGCAAACCGGTCGTGTGGTCGATCTGGCTGTCCATCAGGATGATTGCGCTGATCCCCGTATCCCGCAGGCCGCGGTTAGGCTGCATGGGCGCGAAGCTCTGGAGTTGAGCGCGGATATCGGGTGAAGCGTTGCACAAGACCCAATTCACGCCGTCGTCGGACAAGGCAATGGACGACTGGGTGCGCGCGTGAGCCCGCAGGCTGCCGTCGCGAAAACCTGCGCAGTTAACGCAGTTGCAGTTCCATTGTGGAAAACCGCCGCCCGCCGCCGAACCGAGAATCTGGATGTGCATGTGTGCTCCGTACCGATGGCCTCACGAGGCCTGAAAATCCTGAACGCTGTAACAAAAAAGCCCCGGCGAACCGAGGCTTCTCACCGCGCAAAAATCAACGGCTCGCGAAGTACATGGTGACTTCAAAGCCGATACGCAGATCAGTGTAAGCAGGTTTAGTCCACATAAAAGACTCCTTCTGGGTTAATGCAACGGTGGGTGAGTACATCTTTAGTACACCTGCGAGAGGAGACGTTCAAATGCTTAGGGAGCTATGTTACTAAAAATCTCGGGACTTCAATGATGAAATATCCGATAAAGATTTTTGCAATCCTGGCAATGATTGACCTGCCAAACGGCTCACTCGCTGGGGCTTGAGCGGTTCGACAAGCAAAGACGATTGGCCGAACCCTCGCCCAGGCGACGAGCGGCGTCCAGCAGTTCTATGGGCTGAAGATGTGCAAGCGAATGTTGCAGCCGTACGAGGTAATCGTCCCGATGGCCTGCCATGTGTGCCTGCCAGATCAGCTCGGAGGCCTGCTGACTGTCCATGGTCGCGGGGTCGAGCTGATCGCGCAGGGCTCTGATCTGAACGGTCAGGTCCGCGTTCTCGACCTGTGTCGGCAGTGTGCGGAGGAAGGATTCAATCTGATCGACCAGCACACCCGCACTGGCGGAAGGTGACTGGACCCCAAACAACAGGCCACCGTTTCCGGCGATTTGTCGGAAACCGCTGAAAACGGCGTAGCCCAATTGCAACTCGACCCGCAGGCGCTGATAAAACGGCGCCTGTATCAGTTGTGCAAGCAGTCGCCAGATCGCTTCGTCGTGCACAGACGAAGAAGGCGTTGGATAGAACAAAAGCACAGCGTTTTCAGAAGAGTCCGACGGCTCGGTTTGCCAGAACTGGCCTTCTTGCCTCCCTGTGATCTCTGGTGCCGAGGCGTCGGGCTTGCCGGGCGCAAATTGTGCAGCGTGCTTGAGCGCGTCCTGCGCGACGGGATCAAGCCCGACGGCCAGGCCTGCCCAGCGAGCATCCGCCCAGACACGCTGTAAATCCTGCGTCTGGGACATGACGCCGCTGTTCAAATAATGATCGGGCAGTGTTCTCAGCAACTGCCGAATCAGCATCGGCGCAGGTTCCTCATTCGGCTGCCCATAACGCGCCAGGGTTTCCTCAGTGGGCTGAGCTAACGCGCGCAATGCCTGTTCGAGGACGGCCGGAATGGGCTCGGCCATTCCGGTCAGTTTCAATTGCCAGAAGTTACCGTAGGACGTGAACGCCAGAGTGATGCCGGCTTCCTGTGCGTCGGCGATCAGACGCTTCAGGCCTTCGTTCAGCATCCGCGCGAGCTGCGGCTGAGGAGCGCTCAGCATCCAGCGCAGATACACCGCCGCTTCGCCCTCGCCTGGACGGTGTCCAGGCAAATGGTCGCTGAATGTTAACGCGGGAAGTGGGCGGGTCAGCGTGGTGACCTTGGCAATCGGACGCAAGAACGGGTTGGGCTCGGGCAGGCGCCAATCAACGTTAAAGGTGTCGTTTTTCAGCGGTTTCGGCTGTGGCGGTAACTGGGTTTCCGGCGTGAGTTGGGCGATCAGGGCATTAAGGGCGGTGACGGCTTGGCTCGACAGGCCTGGTTCGTCTGGCTCTGCGCAAAAATGCCGGGCCAGAGACAACGCGTTGCTGACTGCGAGGCGACGTTGAGCGAGCAGGGCGTATTCGTCGATGAGCTCAGCAAAGCGCGATTTGAAAAAGGCCAGCCAATCGAAGAGCCGTCTCGAAATCACGTAAGCCGTTTCGCTTGAAGGCGCTTGGTCCGCCGCGACCTCGGCGAGGGCAATGTCGATGTCGAGCAAAAGCTGCCCGTCGAACGCGTACACAACCTCTGCAGTGAGTGACCCGATCAAACCCTGATCTCGCAGGCTGGCCACCAGACCACCCGGCTGCGCGTTGTTCATCCAGCTGCATAGAAACGCAGCGGCCTGCTCATGTCCTTGCGGCAAGCCTTCACACGCAAACATCAGGTGCGTGTCGCGCGAGTCGGAATCGGGGTGCGAAGTTCTTGAATCCACGAGCGCCGGGGCGCTTGATTGAGCGACCCGACGGCCCTGGGCGAAATATCCGCCATAGCGAGTCGCCAACGCCTGCAACTCATCCAGCGTTTGGGGCCCTGCGAGGCTCAGGGTCATCTGCGCCGCTTGGTAGAACGTCCGGTAGAAGTCCTGCAATGCTTGTTGAAACGTCGGGCGCGGAACGGGAAGGCTGAAACGATTGCCGGCGTGGAACCCGCGCAACGGATGCAGGGCCGATAAAGCCTGCAGCCGCTGTATCTGATCGCGCGACGCCCCGTCCCGGGACCAGGCAATGAACTCGGCATGCAACACCTCACGCTCACGCAACTGATCGGCCATGGTCATGCGCGGGTGGGTCAGCATCTCGCACAATCGATCCAGGGCATCGGCAAAAACGGCGGGTGGCAGCTCGAAAAAGAAATCGGTGGTGCGCTCGCGCGTGCTCGCATTGACCTGTCCGCCGTGGCGTTGCACGAACGCCATGAGGTTGTCGCCGGACGGAAATCGTTCGGTGCCGAGGAAGAACAGGTGCTCGAGAAAGTGCGCGAGGCCGGGCCATTGTGACGGAACATCGTGACTGCCGGCTGCCACTCGCAAGGCCGCCGCGCAACGCTTCAGACGCGGCGCCGAGCACAGCACCACGCGCAGACCGTTGGGCAAGGTCAGGGAGCGATGGTTGGATGATTCGGGCGCAGGCATGACGTATTCCGCAGCAGCTCTGGAAAGTGACTGCTCATGCTAGCGGATAACGACACGAAGGGTGTGAGACGCAGGCATTTTCAGCACAGTCCGGGTCCTACAGGGACGCAGACTGTGGATGATCAATATTGCCTTCAGCGCTTGACGAGTCCCGCATAGAAGCCGGGCCGGCGGTCCTTGAAATAGGTATTGATGGCCTGGGATTCGCTCATCAGGCTGCGGTCCAGATCGGCGACCACCAGGGCTTCGTCTTGAGCGGCCAGGCCGATCTGCTTACCGTCCGGCGCGCAGATGCTGCTCAGCCCGCAGTAATGAATGTCGCCTTCGCTGCCGCAGTAATTGGCGTAGACCAGATAACACTGGTTTTCGAAAGCCCGCGCCCGAACGGTGACTTCCGCAACGAAGTCGTAAGGCGCCATGTTGGCGGTCGGCACCAGGATCAGATCGGCACCTGCCAGCGCGAGGCGGCGCGTGTTTTCGGGAAACTCAACGTCGTAGCAGATCAGGAATCCGAGCTTCCAGCCGTTGAAGTCGACCACCGGAAAATGCTCATCGCCTGCACTGAACATCGACTTGTCCAGGTCGCCATACAGATGCGTCTTACGGTAATTGCAGGCGCGCACGCCTTGAGCGTCGATCAACTGCACTGCGTTGTAGACCTGATCGTCGGCGCTCATTTCCGGATAGCCGTAGAGAATGGCCACACCGGTCTTGCGCGCGATCTCGCCGATAAGCCGTGCCGCCGGCCCGTCGCTCGGCTGGGCAAGATTGCGCGCCGCCTGAGCACCGATGTTGTAGCCGCTCAGAAACATTTCCGGACAGACCAGTAACGCTGCCCCTTTGCTCGCGGCCTCGACGGCCTGAACCTCAAGGCGCCGAAGGTTGGCGTCTATGTCCAGTGGCAGCGGTGGGCATTGATAGAGGGCAACGCGCATGGACAACTCCTTATTCCGGCAACGCGATCGGGCCGATTTCGTGGAATACATCGCCAGGACCCGGATTTTCAGCGTGGGTCTTGCCACCGAAGTGGGTCATGATGCCCCAGACAGCGTTGAGCGAGGTCTGCACCGCGCCTTCGACCCAGGCCGGCGTCCAGGAAACGTCGTCACCGGCGATGAAAATGCCGCGATGTTCGTCAGGCATGTCCTTTTGCATGAAGTGCGCGTACATCCGCTGGTTGTAGCGATAGTGGCCCGGCAGGGCGCCTTTGAAAGCGCCGAGGAAGTGCGGGTCTGCTTCCCACGACACCGTGATCGGATCTCCGATGATCCGCGCGGCAATGTCCACTTTCGGATAAATCTTTTTCAGCGCGCCGAGTGCCAGACTCACGCGCTTTTCCACAGGGTGCGGCAGCATCTTCAGCGCATCGCTCATCCACGAGTAGGACAGACAAATCACGCCCGGTTTGTCGACGCCGTTGGAATAGGTGCCGTTTTCGAACAGGTAAGTGCCGCGGGTCAGACGATCGGTCAGCGTCATGCTCATCACATCGCGGCCCGTTTCCGGGTCCTTATCCTTCCAGAACGGGCGATCGACCATGACAAAGGTTTTAGACGACTGCATATAGCGTGTGCGGTCCAGCGCCATCCACATTTTCTGCGAGAACAGCGACTCTTCGCACTCGATCTGAGTGGTCAGCAGCCAACTCTGGCAGGTGGCCAGAACGGCATCGTAGTGTCGGGTATCGCCCCAGTTGTCGGTGACCGCGAACTGGCCATCGGGGGCGCGTGCGATACGCTTGACGCCTGTACGCGGCGCCCCGCGATGCAACGACGACAGGCTGGTGCCTTCCGGCCAGTGAACGCAGCGCTCAGGCACGTGGCGCCAGATCCCCAGCGGCACCTGCTCTACGCCGCCGACGATCAAATGTTGATGATCGTCGCAGTTGGTCATGACCACGCGGAAGATTTCCAGCATCGAGTTCGGGAAATCAGAGTCCCAGCCGCCGGTGCCAAACCCGACCTGACCAAACACTTCGCGGTGGTAGAACGACAGTTTGGCGAACGCCTTGGAGGTGGCGACGAAATCGTAGAACGTGCGGTCGTCCCACAGCGGCACGAGCTTGTTCCACAACGTTTTGAGGCGGGGGACGTCGCGGTCGCGAATGGCTTGCTGGATGTCGGCGAATTGCGCGCCATCTTCCAGGGCGTCCGCCCACGCGTCAGCCACTTCGTGAAACAGTGCGGGCAAGTCCGACGGCTTTTGTGCGTAATACGTGGTGCCTTCCAGATCGATCACGGTGCTGCCGGATGCGCCCGTCAACGGGTTGGGGAAGGGTTTGGACTCAAGGCCCAGTTTGTCGACATAGTGATAAAAAGCCGTGGATGAGACCGGAAAGCGCATTCCGCCCAGTTCGGCAATGATGCCTTCGGCGCCCTCGAACTGCTGCGAGCGCAAGCGGCCACCCATTTTCGACGCCTCGTAGACGACGGGCTTGAGGCCCAGCTTCATGAGCTCATACGCCGCCACGAGACCGGCAATCCCGGCGCCGACGATGGCGACTTCCTTGCCGAGATTTTCTGTTGGAATGCTGCCCAGCCCGGCCGGGTGCTCGATCCAGTCATCGAAGGCAAAAGGGAAGTCGGGGCCGAAAATCGTGATCGGCTTCTTTCCGTCGGCGGGATGGCGATTGTTCTTCATGACTGACCTTGTTCGACTGTGGCGCGAAAGGGGAAAGTCTAGATAACAGTTGAGACGTTAATAAGACGCAGAGTGTTGTCGTTGTGTAGAGATTCACGTCGATATGACGAGGTCATGCATCACTTTGCAATGGCTTCATCAGACCGGCTGTCCCCGATCGATCTTGCTGCTGAGAATGATCGATGTCGTGGTCTTCTCCACACCGTCCACGCTGCCGATCAGATCCAGCAATTGGTCCAGTTGCTCCGGCGAGTCGGTGCGCAGCCATGCCACGTAATCGAATTCGCCACTGACCGCACATAGTTGCTGCACCTGAGCCAGAGCGGTCAACCGTCGCAGGACTTCCTTGCCCGACCGCGGTTGCACGGTGATCCCGACATACGCCTGCAGCCCGCCATCAACCACGCGCTGACTCAGACGCACGCCGTAACCGGTGATGATTTTGCTCTTTTCCAGACGCGCGAGACGAGACGTCACTGTCGTGCGCGCGATCCCTAATTGACGGGCCAGATTGGCGACTGGCTCGCGGGCGTTGATCTGCAGCGCAGCGATCAGTTGACGGTCGATTTCATCCAGCGCGGGAGGGCGAGTGTCGGGCAAGGGGCGAGTCTCCGTAGGTAAGCGGGCAATCTTAACCGCTTCCCTCCTCAGTTTTTGTAGTCCGGTGCCACTCGATCGAGTAATCGCAGCAATGCCGCCCAGGCAAAGTTGACCGCGTCCGGATCGCTCAACTCGCCCTGCGCGACATCCTGCCCGGGTTCGTTGAATTGCCGTTCGGTGCGCCGACACACTTCATCGGGCGGATAGCGCAAAGCACCGCCCGCTTGTGCGGCGATCTGGATTTCGCATGCCTTCTCCAGGTAATACATGCGCAAAAACGCTTGTTTGACGCTGTCGCCGACTGTCAGCAAGCCGTGATTGCGCAGGATCATGACCGAGCTGTCGCCAAGATCGGCGACAAGGCGCTGCTGCTCGCTGAAATCCAGCGCGATGCCTTCGTAATCGTGGTACCCGACGCGCCCGTAGAACTCCAGCGAAATCTGATTGACCGGCAACAGCCCGCTTTCCTGCGCTGCCACCGCGCACCCCGCCTTGGTGTGCGTATGCAACACGCACTGCGCATCGTCCCGCGCCCTATGGATAGCGCTGTGGATAACGAACCCGGCCGGGTTGACCGGAAATTCCGAGGCTTGCACCTTGTTGCCGTCCAGGTCGATTTTCACCAGGTTCGACGCGGTGATTTCCTCGAAGAACAGCCCATACGGGTTGATCAGGAAGTGATGTTCGGGGCCTGGAATGCGCAGAGAAATGTGCGTCGATATCAGGTCGGTCATTTTGTAGTGAGCAACCAGTCGATAGCAGGCAGCCAGTTCTTGCCTGAGCTGCCATTCCTGCGGGCTGTACGGGTGAGTCATTATTCCTCCGAAAGGTTGTTCAGGCGGCCGGTTCAGCGGGCCAGCCAGGCGTTCAGGCGTTCTTCCAGCTCTTCGCCGTGATCGACCCAGAACTCAATATTCAGCGGCACTGCGACGGCCATGTTCTGTGGCGACGTTGGAATCCACGGGGCTTTGGCCGGGTCAAGCTTGTCGCTGAGCGCCTTGTTCGTCACGCCATACGCGATGGCCTGGGAGAACGCCTGCTGCGGCGCTTGCCCGTTGGCATAAGTGATGAACGCGTTGGCCGCGGCCTTGTTTTTCGAGCCTTTGACGATGGTCCAGTAATCCATGCTGTACAGCGAGCCTTTCCAGATAGGCGCGACTTTCAGGCCTTCGCTCGCGGCAACGGCGCCGCGACCGCTGAAGGTCGTCGTCATGACCACGTCGCCAGAAGCAAGCCACTGCATCGGCTGCGATCCGGCTTCCCACCATTGAATGTATGGCTTGAGTTTATCCAACTTGGCGAACGCACGATCGACACCCGCCGGCGTGTTCAGCACTTTATAAATGTCCGCAGCCGGAACGCCGTCCGCCAGCAGGGCATATTCGAGGGTGTACATCGCGCCTTTGCGCAGGCCGCGTTTGCCGGGGTACTTCTCGGTGTCCCAGAAGTCCGCCCAACTGCCCGGTACGGTTTTGACCTTGTCGGTGGCATAGACCAGCGGCATGCCCCACACCAGCGCAGCCGAACCGCACTCCTGTTGCGAACCTTCGATCAGTTGCTGGCCGGCCGCAAGCGCGGGCCATTCGAGCTTTTCGAAAAGGCCTTCCGCGCAACCGCGCTCAAGGTCCGGGGCCTCGACCTGCACGACGTCCCAGTCGGCATGACCGGTTTCGGCCATTACTTTGATCTTGGCCATTTCCCCGTTGTATTCGGTCTGCACCACGCCGACGCCAGCCTTTTTCGAGAAAGGCTCGAAGATCGTCGAATTCTGGATTTTCTGCGCCGCACCGCCGAAGCCGACGATGACCAGGTTCTGCGCCGCCATGGCTGACAGAGGTGTGAGCATCAACAACGCGCATGCAATCTTCAGGTTCTTACTGTTCATCAACATTTTCCTTTGGCCGTCGGGCTCTTTTTCGAGAGCCAAAGGGGCACGCAGGCACGCCCTTGGCTGCACAGGGGTAAACGGATAGAAACAGGCAATGGTTGAAATACGGGGAAGCTGGAGCTGGTTGCCATGACGCGTTCTTCGGCGTGCGATGGCGAGTTTCTTTATCGTTGTCGCCTCGGCATGACGTGCGGGCTTGTCCAGAGACTAATCCAGCGTTGGTGAAAAAAGAAGACAGGAATGATCATTTTGTGAAAAAAACAGACAGAATTTCACTACTGGTTAAAAACACGTGCCACGCGTTGATTCTTTTTCCAGCCAGCCGCTTACACTTCACGCTGCTACGTGCATCCAGCAGACCGTTACCGAGGTAGATGATGAGTAAAGGAGTTACCCGCGACAGCGCCAGGAAGGCGAGCACGTCCGCGCAAGATGCACCTGCTGGCGAGAGTTTTCTGGGCGAGCGGATCCGCGGGTTGCGCAAGCGTCAGGGCCTGACCCTGGCAGAGCTGGCGCAGCGCAGCCAGTTGTCGGTGGGTTATATCAGCCAGCTCGAGCGGGACCTGTCCCGCCCCTCGGTGGATACGCTGCTGAAAATCGGCCGTTGTCTGGGCGTCAACATACAGTGGTTTTTTTCGACCAAATCCGACGTCAGCGAGGCCGATGCCGGTTATGTCGTGCGCAGGGAAAGCCGGCAGAACATCCACTACGATGACGGCATCCATGATCAATTGCTCACGCCCAGTCCGAGCGGTCAGATCGAGATGGTTCACTCGCGCTTCCCGCCCGGTGCCTACAACCGCACCAGTTACACCCATGAAGGTGAGGAAGTCGGCTATGTCCTGACGGGGACCTTCGAGCTGTGGGTGGGCGAGCGGCATTTCCTGCTCGGTGAGGGCGACAGCTTCCGCTTTGCCAGTCACGAGCCGCATCGCTATGGAAATCCAGGCGAGACCGATGCAGTGGTCCTTTGGGTCATCACGCCGCCGACTTACTGAGGCATGCACGTCGACATGGCGTCCATCGTCGGAGAGCATAGATCGAGCCCGTAGGACTTTTCTCTGCTGTCATCGCCCTGTCATTCAGCTGTCACCCCCAGCATGTCTAAATCGGCCCCTGACCCTCTGAATCCACGCCGGGAGCCTGCCATGACTCTGGATTTATCCGAAACAGCCCGCTACATCCACGCCGACATTCTCGACAGTTTCGACGAAGAGCTGGAGATGGAATACGACGACGCCCGTCTGGACGGCCTGCTTTCCGATCTGGGGGAAGAGGTGCCGAAGGGCATTGATCGGCGGGTGTATTTTCGCGAATTGCTGCGGTTGCAGGGCGAACTGGTCAAGCTGCAGGATTGGGTCGTCAGCCAGAAGCTCAAGGTGGTGGTGCTGTTTGAAGGACGTGACGCGGCCGGAAAGGGTGGTGCCATCAAGCGCATCACGCAACGCCTCAATCCACGGGTGTGCCGTGTCGCTGCGTTGACTGCGCCCAGCGAGCGCGAACGCACGCAATGGTACTTTCAGCGCTATGTGTCGCATCTGCCGGCGGCGGGTGAAATGGTGCTGTTCGATCGCAGCTGGTACAACCGCGCCGGTGTCGAGCGGGTCATGGGTTTCTGCAACAACGAAGAATACGAAGAGTTCTTCCGCACCGTTCCCGAGTTCGAAAAGATGCTGGTGCGCTCGGGCATCATCCTCATCAAGTACTGGTTTTCCATCACCGACGACGAGCAATATCGTCGCTTCCTGATGCGCATCCACGACCCGCTGAAACAGTGGAAGCTCTCGCCGATGGACCTGGAGTCGCGCCGTCGCTGGGAGGATTACACGCGCGCCAAGGAAGAGATGCTCACCCGTTCGCACACCGACGTCGCGCCTTGGTGGATCGTGGAAGCCGATGACAAGAAGCGCGCGCGACTGAATTGCATTCATCACTTGCTGCAGCAGATCCCGCGCGGCGATGTGGAGTCGCCGCAAGTGGTCCTGCCGGAGCGGGAATACAACGCCAACTATCTGCGCGCACCTGTGCCGCGTGAAATGGTCGTGCCCTCGGTTTATTGAAGCAGTGGCAGGCGAAGGTCAGATCTTCCAGGCCTTCGCGGTTTTTGCCAGCCGTTGCTGCAGGGCTTCGAGATTGAGCGTGAACTGCCGTGTCATCAATTGATAACCCAGCACATCGGGGGATGCGGTCGGGATGTCCGGACCGACGGCCAGGGTTTCGGTAGGCCGCTCCAGGCGCTCGGTCGCGCCGGTCTGCAGCGCGCGAGCCATGCCGATCAACAGACGCCTGATCCTGCGGTGTTCAGCGGACAGGCCCGCACTGCCCACATCCGCCGGGCGAAGGTTGGACAGAATCTCCAGTGTGCTCAGGCACATGCGGAAATGCCCCTGAATGGCGTCCAGCTCCACCATCGATATCTTCACTTCCTTGGAAACCGACGGCATGAGCGAACGCAGTTGCAGCATCGTTGCGTTCAGGCGCGCCGTCAGTTTCACGTGATCGTCGGCGGCGATCGATTGCCCGCTGGCGATCCGGTCATAGGCCTTGGCACAGCCGCGCAGTCCACTCGCCAAGTTGTATCGCCAGGAGTACACCGCGTACAACGGCAGCGCGAAGGAGAAGGCCAGCGCAAGCGCGATGCCGATCAGGATATCCACCGTGCGCCACAGCCCGTCGGTAATCGGGTTGTCGCCGTGGCCTGCAACGATGAACAGCGTGATCGCCGAGAGCAGCGCCGTGTACCCACCTTTGCCGATGGCGTGATAGGCGAAGAACCCGCAAATCAGCGACATCAGCACGTAAGTGAGCAGCGGCATGCCCAGATAACTTTCTTGCGCCACCACCGCCAGCCCGAGCGCTGCGCCGATCAGTGTGCCGTAAGCCCGCTCGACCGATTTCTTGCCGATATTGCCGTGGTGCTGCAGGCCACCGATCACGATCAACATCGTCACCGACGCCCACTCGCCGTGAGGCAGATGAATCCCCGTTGTCAGCAAGATCGACACCAGCAGACCCACCACGATACGGCCCGCGTGAATGTATCGCGCGTGCCGATAACGGCGGTACGGGTCCAGGAGTGGACGCAGGAGACGGCGCAACCAGGCGGGAAGGGAAGGTTTATTCATGGGGTTACAGACCCTCCGCCTCGCGAATATATCCTCAGGTCAGCCCGGAAACTTTGGTCAGATAGGCCGCCAGGTAGGTCGTCGCCAATCCCATCAGGAGCATGCCGGCGGGACGCTCCCACCAGTTCTTTACTTCGCCGGGCGGCATTTGCAGCGTCAGCACTGTAACACTGGCCGGCTCATTGATGACCGTGGTGGCCTGATCCTGCGGGAGCATGGAGCGCAACCACAGCTCGTCCCGGGCTTTTTTCCGGATAGCGGCAATGTCTGCCGACAGCTGTTTCCCACACCTGCGGATGTAGCTGCCAGTCGCCACGATCACCATGATTCCGAAAAACATGAGCGTTTCCACGCTGAACGGCTGATAGACATTCACGCGGGGCGTCGCGTCCCAGAGCAGTTGCAGAAAACGCGTGTTTTCGTAGGCGATCAGGCAGATATCCTGAAGCGCGTAGCCAAGTCTGGAGAGGAAGCTGGCCTTGAGTTGCTCACCAAAATCGTAGATGAACAGCACCAGGAACATCGCCAGTTGAATCACACCCACCAGCATCACGGCCAGCCCCGACCACTTCATGCGTGATGCTTTCTTTATCGCTTCTAAAACCGTCATGTCGTCCCTCTTCCTTTTGAAAATTCGGTATTTCCGCATCCTGCGAGTGATCAGGGTCGATGGCTTCCTCGGCAATAAAAAAGCCGCGCAAAGCGCGGCTTTTGAAGGTGGTGGGCCCACACGGACTCGAACCGTGGACCAAAGGATTATGAGTCCTCTGCTCTAACCAACTGAGCTATAGGCCCTCAGTCAGGCGGCGGATTATAACGACGGTTTCCGTGCTGTGCTATCCGAAAAGTCCGAAACTGTCATACGAAGAAACGTCGCGCAAAATTCCTCTGGACGCAGCGGCAGGCTGACGATGTAGCCCTGAATCTGTTCGCAGCCTTCGTCGGCGAGGAATTGCTGCTGTTCGAGGTTCTCCACGCCCTCGGCGATGACCGTCAGCTGCATGCTGCGGCCCAGCGCGATGATGGCCCGCACGATGGCGGCATCGTGTTGATCGTCAGGTAGCCCGCGAACGAACGACTGGTCGATTTTGAGGATGTCCAGCGGCAGCCGTTTGAGGTAACTGAGCGACGAGTAGCCTGTCCCAAAGTCATCGATCGCCAGCTGAACGCCGAGTTTTTTCAGGCGATGCAGCACCGACAGCGCCTCCTCGGTCTGGGTCATGATGAAGTTTTCGGTGATCTCCAATTGCAGGCAGCCTGGCTGCAGGCTGTATTCGGTCAGCAACTGCTCGATGCGGTTGACCAGATTAGGCTGACGCAACTGAGCGCCGGCGAGGTTCACCGACAGCGGACCGAACACGTCGTACAGCTGATTCCACTGATGCATCTGCTGACAGGCTTTCTCCAGCACCCACTCGCCGATCTGCAGGATCATGCCGTTTTCCTCTGCCAGAGGAATGAATCGCTCCGGTGGGACTTCTCCGAATGTCGGGTGGCTCCAGCGGATCAACGCTTCTGCGCCGACCAGCCGCTGCGTAAGAAGGCTGATCTTTGGCTGGTAGGACAAGGTCAACTCGTCGCGTTCTATGGCGCGGCGCAGCTCGTGCTCCAGTGCGATGCGCTCACTGGCCTGTGCCGTCAGGTCGCGCGTATAGCTCTCGACACGGTTTCGCCCTTTGGCTTTCGAGCGGTACATCGCCGCGTCAGCATTTTTGATCAGCGTGGGGACGTCGGCGCCGTCGCTCGGGAACATTGCCGTGCCGATACTGGTGCTGATGAAAAACTCATGTTCGCCTGCCTGGAAAGGCGCGGAGAAGCTGTTCAGCAGTTTCGTCGCGATGGCCTCGGCGTCGCTGGCGGCTTGCAAGCCTGGCAGCAGGATGATGAATTCGTCGCCACCCAGACGCGCCACGGTGTCGATGTCGCGCAGGTTTTCCTTCAGGCGTTGCGCAATCCCTTTGAGGAGCAAGTCGCCGACCGGGTGTCCGAGGCTGTCGTTGATGTGCTTGAACCGGTCAAGGTCGAGAAACAGCACGGCGCCAAGGCTGCCGGCTTCCTTGCAGTGAGTGAGCGCCGCGTGCAGGCGGCTTTCGAACAGCGTGCGGTTGGGCAGGCCGGTCAAAGGGTCGTGATGCGCCTGATAGTCCAGCCGCGCCTGAGCTTGTTTGAGGCTGGAGATATCGGCGAACACCGCGACGAAGTGCGTGATGAATTTGTCGCGATTGCGCACGGCGCTGATGGTCAGCCAGCTCGGATAGATTTCACCGTTCTTGCGGCGGTTGCTGATCTCGCCCTGCCAGTGGCCTTCGGCCGTAAGCTGATACCACATGGCCGCGTAGAACGCGCTGTCATGCAGGCCGGAAGCCAGCAAGCGAGGCGTTTCGCCAATGGCTTCACCCTCGCTGTAACCTGTGATTTCGCTGAAAGCCCGGTTCACTGCGTTGATGCGCTGGCGCGTATCAGTGATCAGAACGCCTTCGGCCGTACTTTCGAACACAGTGGCCGCCAGTTGCAGTTTTTCCTGCATCTGATGGCGCTCGGTGATGTCCCGCGCGATGGTCAGCATGCAGTCTTCGCCACCAATGGGCAGCGGTCGTGAGGATATTTCGCACAGCCGGATCTGACCGTCCCTGCGCCGGATGTGGCTGGTGAAATCCTTCACGAAGCCGTCGCGATTGATCTGTTCCAGCAGTTGCTGACGCTCGTTGAGATCGACCCAGATGCCGAGGTCCAGCGTGGTGCGGTCGAGCGAGAGGGAGCTGTGATACCCGGTGATGCGACTGAAGCCGTCGTTGATTTCCACGAGCAGGCCATCGCTTTGTCGAGAGATCAGCAAGCCATCCGGCGAGGAATGGAAAGCCTTGGCAAATTTCTCCTCGGACATCTGCAGCTGTTGCTGCGCCTCCTTGAGCGGCGTGATGTCACGCACCACGAGGACGACGGCGGGCGTGGAATCCAGATCGAACGGTTCGGCGGACAACAGCCCTGTGAAGGTTCGGCCATCGTGACGACGAAAGGGCATCTCCAGGTTGCGAATGCTGCCTTTCTGCAAGCGCTGCAACAGGCTCGGACCGATGTCGGGAATGCCCCAGATATCCAGCTCCGACGGTGTGCGCCCGACGACCTGATCGGGCGACAGCCCCATTTGCTCGACGAATGCCCGGTTGGCTTCAAGGAAACAACCGTCGGACAGACGTGCGATGACCAGAATGTCCGGGCACTGCGCGAACACCGATGCGAATTTTCCTTCAGACAGGCGTAACGCTTCTTCGGTCTGTTTGGCTTCGCTGATGTCGATCATCAACCCGCGCATCACCGGCTCGCGGCCGTAAGCGATCATGCTGACGATGTCACGAACCCAGACCACACGGCCCTCGGCGCTCATGACGCGGTAATCGATGCTGTGATCATTCCCCTGAGTGATCGCGCGCTCGCAGTAGGCCTGGGCGTAGTCGATGTCATCAGGATGCACGATGCTGCGCCAGAAACCGGGCTTGAGCCACTGATGCAGTGGGTAGCCCAGCAAATTCTCGGCGTGTGGCGAAACGTAGTTGTAGGAATAGTCGTGGGTGTTGGCCTCCCACGCGATAGCTGAAAGACTTTCGATCATGCCGCGGTAGTGATACTCGCTGCTGCGGAGCTCTTGCTCGAGCGCAATGCGTCTGGAAATTTCCGAACTGAGGCGCCGGTTGATGCGCACGACCACGGCCAGCACCGTCGATAACAGCAGTAACCCCGGTAGACCGAATAGGAGGAATTCACGCCAAAGCTCGGCGGGTTCCGAAGGGGAGGGTGGCGTCAATGCAGTTGCGTCTGTCTGCTGCAAGCCCGTGGCGTCCAGGCGCGCACTGTCTTCTACCGCAAAGAGATGACCGATTGCCGGCTCCTGCAGTGCTCCATCACTCAAGACATGTTCAAAAGCTGGCGACGTGACTTCTACCGCCCTTCCTGGCGCTTCCCGTGTGTCTTGCCAGGCACCCTGCTCTGCGGAAAGAGCTTGGGCATCAGCTGACGTGGTCCCCACCAAACACACGAAAACAATGGCCGGCATCCAAAACATGGCAGCCTCAGTAATCCCGTTGAGAATGGGACGAGTGTAGCTGCGCCGAACGAAGGTGGCACACTGCCGGAATGTTATTCCTTAAAACGCAAAACCCCCGGCAGTGCCGGGGGTCTTGTTATGACGCGAGGCTTACTCGTCCAGGAACGAACGCAGGTGTTCGCTTCGGGTCGGGTGACGCAGCTTGCGCAGCGCTTTCGCTTCGATCTGACGAATACGCTCACGGGTTACATCGAACTGCTTACCGACTTCCTCAAGGGTGTGGTCAGTATTCATGTCGATGCCGAAACGCATGCGCAGGACCTTCGCTTCGCGGGCGGTGAGGCCCGACAATACTTCGCGAGTGGCTTCCTTGAGGCTCTCAACCGTGGCGACATCGATAGGCGACTGCATGGTCGAGTCTTCGATGAAGTCACCCAGATGCGAGTCTTCGTCGTCGCCGATCGGGGTTTCCATGGAGATCGGCTCTTTCGCGATCTTCAATACCTTGCGGATCTTGTCCTCAGGCATTTCCATGCGCTCGCCCAGCTCTTCCGGCGTCGGTTCACGACCCATTTCCTGCAACATCTGGCGGGAAATGCGGTTGAGCTTGTTGATCGTCTCGATCATGTGCACCGGAATACGGATGGTGCGGGCCTGGTCGGCGATCGAGCGAGTGATCGCCTGACGGATCCACCAGGTGGCATAAGTCGAGAACTTGTAACCACGACGGTATTCGAACTTGTCCACCGCCTTCATCAGGCCGATGTTGCCTTCCTGAATCAGATCGAGGAACTGCAGACCCCGGTTGGTGTACTTTTTGGCGATCGAGATCACCAGACGCAGGTTCGCCTCAACCATCTCTTTCTTCGCACGACGGGCCTTGGCCTCGCCGATCGACATGCGACGGTTGATGTCCTTGATTTCGAGGACGGTCAGGCCGGTTTCTTCTTCCAGCGCGGTCAGCTTCTGCTGGCAACGCTGAATGTCGGCCTGCAGGCGACCGATGGCTTCGGCATATTTGCTCTTGCCCTTGGCCAGTGCGTCGGTCCAGCTCTGGTCGACTTCATTGCCTGGGAACTGGCGAAGGAAGTCGGCGCGCGGCATGCGTGCATCACGCACACACAGCTGCATGATGGCGCGTTCCTGTGCACGCAGACGCTCCAGGGCGCTGCGGACACGCTCGACCAGACCTTCAAACTGTTTAGGAACCAGTTTGATCGGCATGAACAGGTCGGCGAGGGCCAACAGTTCTTCATTGGCCTGCTTGCTGCCACGACCATGCTTTTTCAGAGCCTTGAGCGTGATCGCCATCTGATCCGACACGGCACCGAAGCGCTGCGCTGCAACGACTGGATCGGGACCGCTTTCGGCCTCTTCCTCGTCGTCACCATCAGATTCTTCTTCATCGTCGTCCGCGACGTCGGCGGCCTTGTCGGCTTTCTGGTCGAGCGGCGGCGGCACTTCGGCAGGCGGCGCAATGCCGTCGTCCGGGTCGATGTAACCGCTCAGGACGTCAGACAGGCGGCCACCTTCGGTGGTAACGCGAGTGTATTCAGAGAGAATATGCTCGACCGTGCCAGGGAAGTGCGCGATGGCGCCCATCACTTCACGGATGCCTTCCTCGATACGCTTGGCGATTTCGATTTCGCCTTCACGCGTCAGAAGCTCGACCGTACCCATTTCACGCATGTACATGCGCACCGGGTCGGTTGTGCGACCGATATCGGTTTCGACTGCCGCCAACGCTGCGGCTGCTTCTTCAGCGGCCGCTTCGTCGGTGTCGGCTTCGGCCAACAGAAGGGCGTCCGCATCCGGAGCACTCTCGAATACGTTGATCCCCATGTCGTTGATCATGCGGATGATGTCTTCCACCTGTTCCGGATCTGAAATATCCTCCGGCAGGTGGTCGTTGACCTCCGCGTAAGTCAGGTAACCCTGCTCACGACCGCGGCTGATCAACTCTTTGAGGCGAGACTGCTGTTGCGCTTTTCCGGACATAACACCCTATCCACTGAAGGTCTTGGCGGGCAAAAAACAAGCCGAGGATTATACCCGAGCTAGGACCTCACGCGCCAGTTGAGGTCGGGGTTTGTGCAGGAACATTGCGATTTAACAGGTTGAGCAGCTGAACTTTTTCTTCAGCACTGAGCCCTGACTGCCGTTCCTTTCTGATCAATTGGTCCAGGTGTCGCTCGCGTTGGCGTGCGGACAAACTAGTTATAGTGTCGAAAAACTGTTGTTCAAGGTTATCGGCCGAGATCAACCATTCCTTTTCCGCCAGTTGTCGTAATAATCGCCCTTGATCGGTGCCATGCCAGCGCGCGATCAATTGCATGGACCGCAGCTTCGGATTTTTCTGTGTCGCATCGATCAGAGCGACCAGAAGCTGCGAGTACACATTCTCTTCGTCCGCAAAATTACTCGCATTCGCCACCCGGGCCGACAGTTCCGGGTGATGAAGCAGTGTCCGGAGCGCTGTCAGTGTCGGCGGCTCAACGGTTGCGGGCGTGCGCGGGGTGCGGGGCTCGAAATCGGGACGCTTGCCGTTCTTGTCCCACTTCTTGCCTTTGTCCCACGGCTTCTTGTCCCATTTTTTCTGCTGGCCGCCCGGTGATTTGGGCGTCCATTCCTGCTGTTGTGGCTCGTACGCATCGTGCGGCTGGTAATCGCTGTAATCGGGAACCGAGTCGTAATCGAAACCCGGGTCGTACGCCGGCGGCGCTTCTGCCGGTGCGTTCTGCACCAACTGATTAACGGCCGCAGTGTCCAGGCCTGTAATTTCTTTCAGGCGACGGCGCATCAGTTCGCGCAGATTGGCGCCCGGCACTTTTTCGATCAGCGGCGCGGCCAGTGTCACCATGTGCGCCTTGCCTTCCAGGGAGCGCGGGTCGGCTTCCTTGGTCAGTTGCTCGAAAAAATAATCGGCCAGTGGCTGCGCGTGCTGGTTGATCCTGGCCTTGAACGCATCGGTGCCTTCTGACCGCACCAGTGTGTCCGGGTCCTCGCCTTCCGGCAGAAACAGAAATCGGGCCCGGCGTCCGTCTTGCAGGCTGGACAACGTTGCTTCCAGCGCGCGCCATGCAGCATTGCGGCCGGCCTGGTCGCCGTCGAAGCAGAACAGCACACTCGGCACGACACGAAACAGGCGCTTCAAATGTTCTTCACTGGTCGCCGTACCCAGCGTTGCCACGGCATTGCGCAGGCCTTGTTGGGCCAGGGCAATGACATCCATGTAGCCTTCGACGACGATGATCTCGTCCAGATTCCGATTATGTTTACGGGCTTCGAACAGGCCGTACAGTTCCTGTCCTTTATGAAACACCGGTGTTTCGGGAGAGTTCAGGTATTTTGGCTTGTCGTCGCCGAGCACGCGTCCGCCAAAGGCAATGACCCGACCACGGCTATCGCGAATAGGGAACATCACCCGATCGCGGAAGCGGTCATACCGTTTGCCGGTTTCGGCGTTTTCGATCAGCAGCCCGGCATCGATCATCGCCTTTTGCTGAAGGGTGTCGCTGCTCAGGTGCTTGTAGAGGTTGTCCCAGCCCGGCGGTGCGAAACCCAGACCGAAATCGCGGGCAATCTCGCCTGACAGGCCGCGGCCTTTCAGGTAGTCCACCGCTGACTTGCGCGTCGGGTGGCTTTTCAGTGCAGCCCGGTAAAACTCGGCCGCGGCTGTGAGTAATGGGTAAAGCGGCGAATCGGTAGGTTGTCTGGGCTTTTGCCCTTTGACGCCCTGTTCGCGAGGCACTTCCATGCCTGCCGCTTTCGCCAGGTCCTCGACCGCCTGAGGGAATTCCAGGTTGTCGTGGTCCATGATGAAGCCGAGGGCATTGCCGCCCGCGCCGCAGCCAAAGCAGTAGTAGAACTGTTTGTCAGGGCTGACACTGAACGACGGTGTCTTTTCCTTGTGGAAAGGACAGCAGGCACTGAAATTCTTGCCGGTCTTCTTTAATTGAACGCGCGAGCTGACAACATCGACAATGTCGGTGCGGTTCAGGAGGTCGTCAATAAAACCTTGGGGAATCAGTCCGGCCATGGCGTTCTCATCATCAGGCGCCCCGCCAGAAAGATCGTGGCGAATCCAAAGCGTAACGACGGTTGCGTGGTCAGTGTAGACGGGTCAACGCGGCCTGGTTCAGGCTGGAAGAGTTCGACGGGGTTTGTCTGGGTCGCATCTGCGGCTTCGACAGCCTCTGTCTGTACAGCGTGAGGCTAAAACTGCAACTGCCGGCAGCCCGGCTTTGGGGCCGGGCGAGGCAGAAGCTTGCGACGGACGTCTGTATTAATACAGACGAACGGCGCGGCGCTGTTCGCGCTGAACTTTCTTGGCGTGACGCTTAACAGCAGCAGCTGCTTTACGCTTACGCTCGGAAGTCGGCTTCTCGTAAAATTCGCGGCTACGAACTTCAGCCAGAACACCGGCTTTTTCGCAGGAGCGCTTGAAACGACGCAGAGCTACGTCGAAGGGTTCGTTCTCTTTAACTTTGACGGCTGGCATCCAGAGCTACCTTCATTCATTACCGGGGTCAACGCCTCGTGCAACGCTTGCACTAAGTACGTCGGTTTTTAAGGGTTGCGGATGTTAACCCCTCGCCGCGCGGAATGCAAAGCCTCTGATCGAAAACCACTGGTCGCAGGCATGAGCGGCGACTATTATGCGCGCCTTCGAATTTGGCCTCTACAAGGCGTACCCCATGTTAGTACTGGGATTGGAAACCTCCTGCGATGAAACCGGCGTGGCGCTGTACGACAGCGAGCGCGGGCTTCTCGCCGATGCACTGTTCAGTCAGATCGACCTGCACCGCGTCTATGGCGGCGTGGTGCCGGAGCTTGCTTCTCGCGATCACGTCAAACGCATGCTGCCCTTGATTCGTCAGGTGCTGGCGGAGGCCGACTGCGCCGTGACCGAGATCGATGCCATTGCCTACACGGCAGGCCCGGGGCTTGTCGGCGCGCTGCTGGTCGGGGCTTCCTGTGCCCAGGCGCTGGCGTTTGCCTGGGACATTCCGGCGCTGGGCGTGCACCACATGGAAGGCCATCTGCTGGCGCCGATGCTGGAAGAACATCCGCCCGAGTTTCCGTTCGTCGCTTTGTTGGTTTCCGGCGGTCATACGCAGCTGGTGCGTGTCGACGGAATCGGTCTTTACGAGCTGCTTGGCGAAACGCTGGACGATGCTGCCGGCGAGGCGTTCGACAAGACCGCCAAAATGATGGGGCTCAATTATCCCGGCGGGCCTGAGATTTCCCGGCTGGCGCAAAGCGGCGTCGAAGGTCGCTTCGTCTTTCCACGCCCGATGACCGATCGTCCAGGCCTGGATTTCAGCTTCAGCGGCCTGAAAACCTTCGCGCTCAATACCTGGCAGCAGTGTCAGAGCGCTGGAGACGACGGCGAACAAACCCGTTGCGACATCTCGCTGGCCTTCCAACAGGCGGTGGTGGAGACTTTGACGATCAAGTGCAAACGCGCGCTGAAACAGACTGGCCTCAAGCGTCTGGTGATCGCCGGTGGCGTGAGTGCCAACAAGGCGCTGCGGCATTCGCTTGAGCAGATGTTGAGCGGTTTGGGCGGCAATGTTTACTACGCACGGCCTGAGTTCTGTACCGATAATGGCGCGATGATCGCGTTCGCAGGTTGCCAGCGTTTGCAGGCCGGGCAGAAGGAAGGCCTGGCGATCAGCGTGCAGGCGCGGTGGCCGATGGAGCAATTGCCGGGGCTGTAATACGGCAATCCTGGTCTGCAAAGAGGCTCGCATGAGCCTCTTTTATGTTGGGGATTCAGAAATGCCGTTCGCGCCCGGCAAACAGGTCGCGTAAATTGCCCCGGTGGCGCCAGATGATCAACAGCGTCAGAACGCTCATCGGCACCAGCGCGTGGGGTTCCTGCCAGGCCAGAAGCGGCAAGGTCAGGGGCGTTGCGATGAGCGATGCGAGGGAACTGGTGCGAGTCAGGTAGAACGTCAGCAGCCATGCAACGATTGCCAGTAACGCAGCGGGCGGATACAGGCCGAGCAACATCCCGGCGGCAGTGGCAACGCCTTTGCCGCCCCGGAAGCGGAAATAGAGCGGGAACAGGTGGCCCAGCACCGCGCACACGCCGATCCAGGCCTGCAGGCGAGGGTCGAGCCCTGCCCAGTTGGCGATCAGCACCGGAATCAGTCCTTTGCAGACGTCGCCGATCAGGGTCAGGATAGCGAGCTTCTTGCCTGCCAGGCGCAGCATGTTGGTCGCGCCGGCGTTGCCCGAGCCGCTGGCACGCGGGTCTGGTTTGCCGGTCATGCGGCTAAGCAGGATGGCAAAGGACAGTGAGCCGAGCAGGTAGGCGAGGATCGCCAATGACCAAAACATGCTAACCATTCCGGGCGGGGATGCCTTGATTCTAACGGCGCATCGCGCCCTTGTCGTGCAACGGAGAGAGAGGCTTGGACAGAGTTTTCATTGAGGGTCTGGAGGTCGATACGGTGATCGGCGCCTACGATTGGGAACGTGGCATTCGCCAGGTCCTGCGTCTGGACCTGAGTTTTGCCTGGGACAATCGGCCTGCCGCGGCGGATGATGACCTGAGCAAAGCGCTCGACTACGCCAGCGTGTCCGCACGCATTCAGGCCTTTGCCGAAGCGTCCAGCTTTGAGCTGGTCGAAACGTTTGCCGAACGCCTGGCCGAGGTGTTGATGGGCGAGTTCAATATTCCCTGGTTGCACCTCAAACTGACCAAGCCGGGAGCCGTGCCAGCGGCCAAAGGCGTGGGTGTGGAGATCGAGCGCGGATGTCGCTGACACGGATTTTCCTGGGCCTGGGCAGCAATATCGACCGCGAGCAACATCTGTGCGCAGGGCTTGACGCGCTTGCGGGATTTCTGACCGATATGAGCTGCTCGCCAGTGTTCGAAAGCCATCCGGTCGGCATCAAGAGCGGCCCTTTTTTCAATCTTGTGGTGTCGGCGCTGACCGATCTGCCCGTGATCGAGCTGGATCGCCGGCTGAAATTCATCGAAGCCGATAACGGCCGTTATGCCCCGGATCGTAAAGGGCTGCCGCTGGACATCGATGTGCTGCTCTATGACGAACACGTTGGCAATTTCGATGGCCTGGTCTTGCCCCGTGCCGAAATTCTGAAGAATGCGTTCGTGCTATGGCCTCTTTCGCTGATCGCCCCTGAGCGTCTGCACCCGGGTGTCGGCATCGCGTTTTCTCAACTCTGGCAGGACGCGCAGATTGATCAGAAGCTCTGGCCGGTGGGCTTTGAGTGGCGGGGTCAGCAGCTGACGCCGGATTCTCTTTTGCGGACTGACGACCTGTAGAAGTGAGCGTGCTCGCGATTGCGGTGTAACTGACACACCGCATCGCGACCCTTGCAAATCTGGATGGCTCCTACAGGAATCGCATTCGCTTCAAGCCTGATACGACGCCTTGTACACCTTCAGCGTATCCAGCCGCTCGCGCTTGAGCGCCTCGCCCAGTTCCTGCCCTTGGTATCCTTTATCCAGCAACGGCTGGACCGCCACCTGGCGGGCGGCTTCGGCAGCTCCGCGCAAATATTCGGCCTGTGGATAACTGCGATCCTCAAACCCTTTGCGACCGCGTGCGTCCATCTCGCAGGCGACAACAAACTCTTCAAAGCGCTGAGGCCGGCGATACACGTCGAAGCTCTGCAACAGATCCAGCAATGTCGAGGGTTTGAGCTCCAGCGCGCGGTGCCCGTGGGTGTGATACTGGCCGACCAGCAATGCCAGTTCCTGACACTCCTTCGGCACCTTGAAGCGCAGATTCACGGCTTTGATCGACTTCAGGCCTTTCTGTTCATGGGCGATGTGGCGAGGCCATTCTTCCTCCGGCGTCAGCGCTTTGCCCACGTCATGGAGCAGGCAAGCCCAGCGGACACTGAGCGGCTGGTGATACAGCGATGCCTGATGCAGCACGCTGAGCACATGCAACCCTGTGTCGACTTCGGGGTGATGAGCTTCCGGCTGAGGCACGCCAAACAGTGCATCGACCTCTGGCATCAGCACTTTCAATGCTCCGCATTCACGCAGCACCTCGATGAACACCTGCGGCTCGCGCTCCATCAGCGCCCGGGAAATTTCCTTCCAGCTGCGCTCGGGTGTCAGAGACTCAAGTTCTCCGGATGCGCTCAGCTGTCGCATCAGTTCAAGGGTTTCCGGCGCTATGGTGAAGCCATCGGGAGCATAGCGGGCAGCAAAACGCGCCACACGAAGCACTCGGAGAGGATCTTCGGCGAACGCCGGCGATACGTGGCGCAATATCCGCGCTTCAAGGTCCCGCTGGCCGTGATAGGGGTCGGTGAGATGACCCTCTTTGTCTTCGGCAATGGCGTTGATGGTGAGGTCGCGGCGGATAAGGTCTTCTTCAAGCGTGACCTCGGGATCGGCATGAAAAACAAAGCCGCCATAGCCGCGCCCGGTCTTGCGTTCGGTACGGGCCAGTGCGTATTCCTCGCCGGTCAGCGGGTGCAGGAAGACCGGAAAGTCTGTACCGATCGGACGATAACCCTTGATCAGCATTTCATCTGCGGTCGCGCCCACCACTACCCAATCGGTGTCGGCAACCGGTTTACCAAGCAGGCGATCACGAACCGCGCCGCCGACTTTATAGATCTGCATAAAAAACCTCCGTAAGCGCGACAGGATAAACCTTAAGTTGCGCCTGCGGAGGTGGAAAAAGCGTTATCGCCTAAAGGTGTACGACGGCCAGGTCGAGCCTGGGATATTCACCGTCAGCGTGTTCGCTTCTGGGCGGTACGTGATGAGTCTTCATGATCTGATCGCCCTGCAGCGTTTCCAGATGAATATCAAAGCCCCACAAGCGATGCAGATGCTTGAGCACTTCGTCGGTGGAGTCGCCCAGCGGTTTACGGTCATGTTGCTGATGGCGCAGGGTCAGTGAGCGATCACCGCGACGGTCGATGCTGTAGATCTGCACGTTGGGTTCGCGGTTGCCCAAGTTGTACTGAGCGGCCAGGGTTTCTCGAATGATTCGGTAGCCGGTCTCGTCGTGAATGGCCGGGACAAGTAAATCGTCCTTCTGATCGTCGTCCAGAATGCTGAACAGTTTCAAATCCCGGATCACCTTGGGCGACAAGTACTGCAGGATGAAGCTCTCATCCTTGAAGCTGCTCATCGCAAACTTCACCGCAGTCAGCCAGTCGGTACCTGCCAGTTCCGGGAACCAGCGACGGTCCTCCTCGGTAGGGTGCTCGCACATCCGCCGAATGTCCTGATACATGGCAAACCCGAGAGTGTAGGGATTTATGCCGCTGTAGTAAGGACTGTCGAAGCCTGGCTGAAACACGACGCTGGTGTGGGATTGCAGAAACTCGAGCATGAATCCGTCAGTCACCAGGCCTTCGTCGTACAGATCATTCATCAAGGTGTAGTGCCAGAACGTCGCCCAGCCTTCATTCATCACTTGAGTCTGACGCTGCGGGTAAAAATACTGGGCGATCTTGCGCACGATTCGCACAACTTCACGCTGCCATGGCTCCAGCAGTGGCGCATGTTTTTCGATGAAGTAAAGGATGTTTTCCTGGGGTTCTGCAGGGAAGCGCGCGTTGTCTTCCTTGTCGTTCTTGCTGGCGCTCTTGGGAATGGTGCGCCACAGATCATTGATCTGCTTTTGCAGGTGCTCTTCGCGGTCTTTTTGTCGGCGACGTTCCTCTTCAGCCGAAATCGGATAGGGGCGCTTGTAGCGATCGACGCCGTAGTTCATCAGGGCGTGACAGGAGTCGAGCAGATCCTCCACGGCATCGATACCGTGGCGCTCCTCGCATTGCATGATGTACTGCTTGGCGAACACCAGGTAATCGATGATGGAGCTGGCATCTGTCCAGGTCCGGAACAGATAGTTGCCCTTGAAGAAGCTGTTATGGCCGTAGCATGCGTGCGCGACGACCAATGCCTGCATGCAGATGGTGTTTTCTTCCATCAGATATGCGATGCAAGGATCGGAGTTAATGACGATCTCGTACGCCAGACCCATCTGGCCGCGCGAGTAGGATTTCTCCGTGCTCAGGAAGTGTTTGCCGTAGGACCAATGGTGATAGCCCAGCGGCATGCCGACCGACGCATAGGCGTCCATCATCTGCTCGGCGGTGATCACCTCGATCTGGTTGGGATAGGTATCCAGGGCGTAACGCTCGGCGATGCGGCTGATTTCCCGGTCGTACGCCTGGATCAGTTCGAATGTCCACTCGGAACCCGTGGAAAGGGGTTGGCGCTTCTGCTCTCTAGCGGTCATGTCACTAACCTGCGCTGGAAGAGTTCACGGAATACCGGATAGATATCACCGGCAGAGACCAGCTGTTGCTGGGCGAACGTGTCGGCAAACGCTTCGCCGATGCGCTCGTATTCGAACCACAGCGCCTGATGCTCGCGCGGGGTAATTTCGACGTAAGTGTAGTACTGCACGAACGGCATGATCTGCTTGATCAGAATATCGCGGCAGATGGGGGAGTCATCGTTCCAGTTGTCTCCGTCAGAAGCCTGGGCGGCGTAGATGTTCCACTCGTTGGTCGGGTAGCGCTCGGCCATGATCTCCTGCATCAACTTCAATGCGCTGGACACGATGGTGCCGCCGGTTTCACGCGAATAGAAAAACTCTTCCTCGTCGACCTCGCGGGCGCTGGTGTGATGGCGGATAAACACCACTTCGATCTTGTCGTAATTCCGTTTGAGAAACAGGTACAGCAGGATGAAGAAACGCTTGGCGATATCTTTGGTGGCTTGAGTCATCGACCCCGAGACGTCCATCAGGCAAAACATGACCGCCTTGGAGCTCGGGTTGGGCTGCTTGACCAGCAGGTTGTATTTGAGGTCGAAGGTGTCCAGATAAGGCACACGCTTGATGCGCGCCTGCAAGCGCTGGGCTTCGACTTCCAATTCCTGAATGTCGCCGAAGTTGTCTGGTTCTTCGCGCTTGAGACGCTCGAGTTCGGCCAGCACTTCCCGGAGCTTGGCGCGGCTGCTGCCTGACAGCGCGATGCGGCGGGCATGAGCCGAACGCAAGGTACGAATGATGTTGATACGAGAGGGATTGCCCTCGTTGCTGATGCCGGCACGCACTGTCTTGAACGTGTCGGTTCCGGTCAGGTTGCGTTTGACCAGGTTGGGAAGTTCGAGGTCTTCGAACATGAACTCGAGGAATTCTTCCTGGGTGATCTGAAACACGAACTCATCCATGCCTTCGCCGGAGTTGCTCGCCTTGCCAGGCCCTTTGCCACCGCCACCGCCCTGCGGCCGGGCAATATGCTCGCCAGTGGTGAATTCCTTGTTGCCGGGATGGACGACGGTCTGCTTGCCGCCGCGGCCATGGTGAAGCACCGGTTCGTCGATATCGCGCCCCGGAATACTGATCTGCTCGCCATGCTCCATATCGGTTATCGAGCGGCGGCTGACTGCTTCTTCTACTGCTTTTTTGATGTGGTCACGGTAACGACGCAGAAAGCGCTGCCGATTTACCGTGCTCTTGTTCTTGCCATTGAGACGTCGGTCGATCACATAGCTCATCTGGAGCCCTCCGGGCAGCTGCAAGTAGAAAACAGCTGCAAGCCGCAAGCTAAACGGGTCGAACTCGAGGGCTGCCCCGTTCAGCTTGCCGCTTGAAGCTTGTAGCTTACCGCTGCGTTACTGGGACTTCCGGACACGCAGATACCACTCGGACAGCAGTCGTACCTGTTTGTCGGTGTAACCGCGCTCGACCATGCGGGTAACAAAGTCGTTGTGTTTCTGTTGGTCCTCTTTACTTGCTTTGGCGTTGAAGCTGATAACCGGCAGCAGGTCCTCGGTGTTGGAGAACATTTTCTTCTCGATCACCACGCGCAGCTTCTCGTAGCTGAGCCAGGTCGGATTCTTGCCATTGTTATTGGCGCGGGCACGCAACACGAAGTTGACGATCTCGTTTCGGAAATCCTTCGGATTGCTGATGCCAGCCGGTTTCTCGATCTTCTCCAGCTCCTCGTTGAGGGCAACGCGGTTGAGGATTTCGCCCGTTTCGGGATCCCGGTATTCCTGATCCTGAATCCAGAAGTCCGCGTACAGCACGTAGCGATCGAAGATGTTCTGACCGTATTCGCTATACGATTCCAGGTAAGCGGTTTGGATCTCTTTGCCGATGAACTCGATGTAACGCGGCGCGAGGTATTCCTTGATGAACCGCAGGTAGCGCTCGCGGGTTTCAGCCTGGAATTGTTCCTGCTCGATCTGCTGCTCCAGCACATAAAGCAGATGGACCGGGTTCGCGGCGACTTCATGCGGATCGAAGTTGAAGACCTTCGACAGAATCTTGAAAGCGAAACGCGTCGACAGGCCATTCATGCCTTCGTCCACACCCGCGCTGTCGCGGTACTCCTGAATCGACTTGGCTTTCGGATCGGTGTCCTTCAGGTTTTCGCCGTCGTAGACCCTCATCTTCGAATAGATATTCGAGTTTTCGGGCTCTTTGAGTCGTGACAACACGGTGAACTGCGCCAGCATTTTCAACGTGTCGGGCGCGCAGTGCGCTTTGGCCAGGGAGCTGTTGAACAGCAATTTGTCGTAAATCTTGATCTCGTCGCTGACCCGCAGGCAGTAAGGCACCTTCACGATGTAGATCCGGTCGATGAAGGCTTCGTTGTTCTTGTTGTTGCGGAAGCTGTGCCATTCCGATTCGTTGGAGTGGGCCAGCAAAATACCGGTGAAAGGAATCGCGCCCAGGCCTTCGGTACTGTTGTAGTTACCTTCCTGAGTAGCGGTGAGCAGAGGGTGCAAGACTTTGATCGGCGCCTTGAACATCTCCACGAATTCCATCAGGCCCTGGTTGGCCCGGCACAGCGCGCCAGAGTAGCTGTAAGCGTCGGCGTCGTTCTGTGGGTATTCCTCGAGTTTGCGAATGTCGACTTTACCGACCAGTGCAGAGATGTCCTGGTTGTTCTCGTCGCCCGGCTCGGTCTTGGCAACGGCGATCTGATTGAGGATCGATGGATAGAGTTTCACTACCTTGAACTGGCTGATGTCGCCGCCGAACTCGGCCAGACGTTTAGTCGCCCATGGCGACATGATGGTGTTGAGGTATCTGCGCGGGATGCCGTAGTCCTCTTCGAGGATCGTCCCGTCTTCGGTGGGTTTGAACAGGCCCAAAGGCGATTCGAAAACCGGGGAGCCCTTGATGGCGTAGAAAGGTATTTTTTCAACAAGCTGTTTGAGTTTTTCAGCCAGGGACGACTTGCCGCCGCCTACAGGGCCGAGCAGGTAAAGGATCTGTTTCTTCTCTTCCAGGCCTTGGGCAGCGTGGCGGAAGTACGAGACGATTTGCTCGATGCAGTCCTCCATGCCATGGAAATCCTCGAACGCCGGATAGCGCCGAATGACCTTGTTGGAGAAGATTCTGGACAGCCTGGAGTTGGTCGATGTGTCGAACAACTCAGGCTCGCCGATGGCCATCAGAAGACGTTCTGCGGCTGAGGCGTATGCACTGCGATCGGTTTTGCAGAGCTCCAAGTACTCCTGTAGCGAGAGCTCTTCCTGGCGTGTCGATTCAAAGCGTTGTTGGAAGTGGCTAAAAATACTCATGACGTCACCTCGCTCGATACGTGGAGCCGGCGGCGGATCGTCAGTCGATGCTGGCTGGCAACTGATTACTCAGCGGCCATTTACCCCCCAAACACCATAAAAGTAGCTACCGATGACCCACGCGCCGGTGTACCGGCTCTCCCCTGATTCGGATGGCCTGAGGCTAAGGATAGTTCGGATTCGCACACAGAAAGAAGGAATGCGTGTGAACAGAGGCGGACCGTTCGTCAGATGGGGGCGCGAGCCCGCGTAGCACGCGGGATAGCGCCTCGAAAAAATATTTTTCGATCAGCCTTGCGCGGTTTCAGTCGGAAAAGTGTTTTTCCACAGCTCGAAACCACCATCCATGCTGTAGACCTCGGAGAAGCCCTGACCTACAAGATAGGCCGCTGCGCTCTGGCTGGAGTTGCCGTGATAGCAGACGACGACCAACGGTTTGTCCAGGTCGGCGCCGCGGATGAAATCCGCGATGGAGTGGTTGTCCAGATGGTGCGAATCCGGAATGTGGTTGCTGGCGAATGTCTGCGCGTCGCGCACATCGACCAGTACAGCGCCTTGCTCGCGCAGGGCCTGGGCCTGCTCCGGCGGAATGCGTTTGAAGTCGGTCATGGCATAGGGCTCCTGGGCCGTCGGGTTCTCAACCGGTTGAGAACGAAAAGGGAATTCTACTGCCGAGCCGGCTGTTCGTCGCCACTGGAAGGCGCTCTGGTCGATGGCTTCTCGACATGACCGCTGTCGTCGCATTCGCAACGAATCAGTGTCCGGGTATCGACATTGAGCAGGGTCATCGCACCGCCCCATACGCATCCGGTGTCCAACGCGTAAACGCCCGGCTCGTCACATCGTCCCTCAAGCGCCGCCCAGTGACCGAAAATGATATTCAAACCCTTGGTTTTGCGGTCTTTGTGGCTGAACCATGGCGCGTAACCCGTCGGCGCGCTGTCCAGGCCTTCCTTGCTCTTGAGGTCGAGCTTGCCGTCGCTGGTGCAGAAGCGCATTCGCGTGAAGTAGTTGGTGATGACGCGCAACCGCGTCACGCCGTGCAGGTCTTTGTCCCACTTGGCCGGCTCGTTGCCGTACATGCCGTCAAGAAACGGTTCGAAGAGATTGTCGTCGCGCAGGGCTTCTTCGACTTCTTCGGCGCAACGCAGCGCTTTCTTCAACGTCCATTGCGGCGGAATGCCTGCGTGGACCAAGGCGATATCCCGTTCGGCGTCGTAGTGCATGAGCTTCTGCTGACGCAGCCAGTCGAGCAGTTCATTGGCATCCGGGGCCTCGAGGATCTCCCGCAGGGTATCGGCTTTCTTGAGCCGCTCGATGTTGCGTCCGGCAGCCAGCAAGTGCAGGTCATGATTGCCGAGCACGCAGACGATCGACTGACGCATGGCGTAGAGAAAACGCAGGGTTTCCAGCGACTGTGGGCCGCGGTTGACCAGATCGCCGACCAGCCACAGCTTGTCTTTGGCCGGATCAAACTTTACTTGCTCAAGCAGGCACTTCAGAGGATCCAGGCAACCCTGCAAGTCGCCAACAGCGTATACCGCCATCAGTGAAGGGCCCCCGGCACCGCCAGCCGGAACGGGGCAATGATGGCGTCGAAGCGTTTACCGTCTTCTGCCAGCATCTGGTAGCTGCCCTGCATGTTGCCCACCTGCGTGGTCATGACGGTTCCGCTGCTGTAGGTATGGCTCTGTCCGGCCTGAATCAGCGGCTGTTGACCGACTACGCCCTCGCCGCGAACTTCTTCGACATGGCCGTCACCGTCGGTGATGACCCAGTGACGCGACAGCAACTTGGCCGCGATCTCGCCGCTATTGTGCACGGTAACGGTGTAGGCGAAAGCGAAGCGGTTTTGCTCAGGCTGCGATTGTTCGGCAAGGAAGCGGGTGACGACGCTGACGTCGACCTGATAACGGGGATCAGACATGCAAGAGGCCTTAAAAGCGAAAGCGGAAAAAGCCGGAAGGAGCCCGGTAGACAATCAGTCTAGGACATGTGACGGGTAAAAAACCAATTGGTGCTCTGCCCGTACATGCCCTGCGCGATCAGCCGACGACAGGCTTGTCGGTCAGTTTGTCGGCCAGACGCACGAACGCCGCCAGATCCAGCTGCTCGGGACGCAAGCTGCCATCGACGCCTGCTTCGGCGATTTCTTCACTGGTGAGCAGCGCCTTCAAGGTATTGCGCAAGGTTTTGCGGCGCTGGTTGAACGCTTCGCGGACGAGGCGTTCAAGTACGCGATGATCCTTGGCCGGGTGTGGCAGGGACTCATGGGGCACCAGGCGCACGATCGCCGAGTCGACTTTCGGCGGCGGATTGAACGCCCCGGGCCCGACGTTGAACAGGTGCTCAACGCGGCAATGGTACTGAACCATGATCGACAGGCGACCCCAGTCACCGCCGCCAGGGCCTGCGGCCAGACGCTCGACCACTTCCTTCTGCAGCATGAAATGCATGTCGCGGATCAGGTGAGCATTCTGCAGCAGGTGAAAAATCAGCGGAGTGGAGATGTTGTACGGCAGGTTGCCCACCACCCGCAGACTGTTTGGCGCAGCATTGAGGCTGGTGAAGTCGAACTTCAGTGCGTCGCCCTGATGAAGGTTGAAGTTCGGCTTGGCACTGAACTGCTGCATGAGAATCGGCACCAGGTCTTTGTCCAGCTCAACGACGTCCAGCTGTGCACCGCTGCTCAGCAGGCCTTCGGTCAAGGCGCCCTGGCCCGGGCCGATTTCCAGCATGCGGTCCTCTGCCTTGGCGCGAATGGAGCGCAGGATTTTGTCGATCACGCCGGCATCGTGCAGGAAGTTCTGGCCAAAGCGCTTGCGCGCCTTGTGTTGGTATTGCTCAGTCATGTACGGGTCTCGGCCATCTGATAGGCGGTTTCCAGTGCGACCTTGAGGCTGCCGGTGTCGATCTTGCCGGTGCCTGCCAGATCCAGCGCAGTGCCGTGATCCACAGAGGTGCGGATGATCGGCAGGCCGAGTGTGACATTGACAGCGGCGCCGAAGCCTTTGTACTTCAGCACGGGCAGACCCTGGTCGTGGTACATCGCCAGCACTGCATCGCAGTGCTCCAGATATTTGGGGGTGAAAAGAGTGTCGGCAGGCAGCGGGCCACGCAAGTCAAGGCCTTCGCTGCGCAGACGCTCCAGAGTAGGTTCGATGATGTCGATTTCTTCGCGGCCAAGATGACCGCTTTCGCCCGCGTGGGGATTGAGTCCGCAGACCAGAATACGCGGGCGGGCGATGCCGAACTTGTTGACCAGATCGGCATGCAGAATGCGGGTGACGCGCTCCAGACGTTCCTCGGTGATGGCGTCTGCGATGTCGCGCAAGGGCAGGTGAGTGGTCACCAGTGCCACGCGCAGATCGCCGGTGGCGAGCATCATCACGACTTGTTCGGTCTGGGTAAGCTCGGCGAGAAACTCGGTGTGGCCCGAAAACGCGATGCCGCTTTCGTTGATCACGCCTTTGTGGACAGGCGCAGTGATCATGCCTGCGAAGTGCCCGGCCATGCAGCCATTGCCCGCACGCGTCAGTGTTTCGAGGACGAAGCTGCCGTTGGCTTTGTTCAATTGCCCGGTCATGACGGGAGCCTGCAGCGGGGTGTCCCACACATAGAGGCTGCCCGCAGGCGCGGCGGTGTCAGGCCAGGCGTCCGGCGTGACAGGAATCAGGCTGACAGCCACACCCAGCTGCGCGGCCCGCTCATTGAGCAGGTCGCAACTGGTGATGGCAATCAGGGGGTAAGGCTGGGACTGCGCGGCGAGCAGCAGGCAAAGGTCAGGACCGATGCCGGCAGGCTCGCCGGGTGTCAGGGCGAAACGCTTGGGTTTCACTTGGCAGCCTGGTCGGCGCCAGGCAGCTTGATTTCAACGTAGGCTTCGTCGCGAATCTGACGCAGCCAGGTTTGCAGCTCTTCATCGTACTTACGGTTACGCAACACCGTCATCGCCTGTTGCTCACGCGCCTGATTGGTGCTGTCGGTGGAACGACGGCCCAGGACTTCCAGTACGTGCCAGCCAAACTGAGTCTGGAACGGCTTGGATACCACGCCCTGCGCGGTCTCGTTCATCACGTCACGGAACTCGGGAACCAGCGAACGCGGGTCGACCCAGTTCATGTCGCCACCGTTGAGCGCAGAGCCCGGATCTTCAGAAAAGCTCTTCGCCAGTTCGCCGAAGTCTTCGCCGTTTTGAATGCGATCGTAAATGCGCTGTGCCAGCAACTTAGTTTCGGCCTCGCTGCGGATTTCGCTTGGCTTGATCAGGATGTGACGCACGTGGACTTCATCGCGCATCTGGGTCTGATTTTCGCCGCCGCGTTTCTCCAGCAACTTGAGGATGATGAAACCGCCCGGCGTGCGCGCAGGAGGTGTTACTTCGCCCGGACGCATCGACGACAGCATGTCGCCGAAGGGTGGCGGCAGCTGTGCCGCCTTGCGCCAGCCCATGTCACCGCCGTCCAGCGCGCTTTCGCTTGCCGAGGTGGAAATGGCGAGTTGCTCGAAGTTCGCACCTTGCTGCAGCTTGCCGTACACGTCCTTGGCCTTGACGGCTGCGGCCTGGATTTGATCCGAAGTCGCGCTGTCAGGTGTAGGAATCAGGATGTTCGCCAAGTGGAATTCTTCGGAAAACTGCGCCTTGCCAAGGTCCGACGCGAGAAAGTTCTTCACTTCCTGCTCCGAAACCTGGATGCGCTCGGCAACCCGGCGCTGACGCACCCGGCTGATGATCATTTCCCGGCGAATCTGCTCGCGCGCGCTGTTGTACGACAGACCGTCATGCGCCAGCGCTGCCTTGAACTGCTCGATGCTCATGTTGTTGCGCTGGGCAATGGTGCCTACCGCCTGGTTGAGCTCTTCATCGGTAATGCGAATGCCGGAGCGTTCACCGATCTGAAGCTGCAGGTTTTCAAGGATCAGACGATCCAGTACCTGAGACTCGAGCGCGCTGGCAGGCGGAACGCCCTGGCCGCGCTTGGCGATGGTTTGCTGTACTTCACGGGTGCGCTGGTCGAGCTGGCTTTGCATGACCACGTCGTTGTCGACGATGGCAACTACCTTGTCGATGGAGCGCACTTCAGCGTGCGCTACGGAACCGATGAGTAACGCGCCCAGCATCAGCGGGCGCAGACAATCAGAAAGCTTGCTCTTCACGTTCACGATAACCTTGGATGCCTTTGTCGAGGAAGCCTTCAACTTTTTGGCCAACTACGCCGCCAAGTCCCTTCAACACGATTTGTAGGAAAATGCCGCGGTCGCCTTTTTCGTTCTGCGGTATCTCTTGGGTGGACTCGTCATAGTCGACCCAGTACCGGTTGATCAGACGCAGCTTCCAGCAGCAGTTGTCATATTCAAAACCACCAAAGGCTTCGAGGGTACGGTTGCGGTTGTAGTCATACTGCCAGCGACCGATTGCGCTCCACTGCGGCACGACAGGCCAGATGACCGAGAAGTCGTGCTGCTCGATCTTGTAGTAGTCCTTGATGTAGCCAGGAGTACCCGGTGTGCCGTAATCGCCGCCGCCCACTTGCCAGCGACCGGTGCTCTGGTCGTAACGGACCAGGTCGTTGCGGTAGCGGTAACCGGCGTTGATGATTTTGCCGGGGTTGTCTTCAGGCTGGTAGTGAACCATCGCGCTGCCGGAACGGGTGCTGTGGCTGTCCGGATCCCAGTTGAAATCCGAGGTTGCACGCCAGTCGCGGTTGAAGCGGTATTCGTATTCCAGCGCGTACGGCGACACATCGGCCTGCGCGTCGTTGCGATCCTGGTAAGCGATGCCCGGCATCTGAACCTTGCGGTCCTTGAAGTACAGGGCCTGGCCCACGCTGATGCGCTGGCGCTCGAAACCATTGTCTTCGATCCAGCGGTTGGTCAGACCCAGCGAGAGTTTGTTCTCGTCGCCGATACGGTCCGAGCCCCTGAAGCGGTTGTCGCGGAACAGAGAGCTGTAGTTGAAGGTGGTCTCGGCAGTGTCGAATACCGGGATGTCCTTCTGATCCTTGTAAGGCACATACAGATAGAACAGGCGCGGTTCGAGGGTCTGGCGGTAGTCTTTGCCGAACCACTGTGTATTGCGGTCGAAGTACAGGCCGCTGTCGACGCTGAAGATCGGCACGCTGCGATTGACGTTGCTGTCGTAGCTCTCGCCCAGAACCGAGGCGTTGTTACGGTTGGTCAGCAGGTCCTGTTTGCCCTGGCTGTCCAGGTCCAGATCATACTGGGTGTAGACGTATTTCAGCTTGGGCGTCAGGAAGCCGTACGAGGACGTCAGCGGCAGGCTGATGGACGGCGCCAGATTCAGACGGTCGCCATTGGCGCGCGCCAGACCTGCAACGTTGTTATCCAGACGTGGCTCGACGTTGCCGTCTTCATCGCTGAAGTTGCCGTCGTGCAGATCACGATCGAAGCGGACCAGCTCGGTGCTGTAGTCGAACTTCAGACCTTCGGGACGGAACGGCAGGGTGCCGTCCAGTTTCAGCTGCGGCAGTCGGCCGTAAGGCGTGATGCGTGAAACGCTGGTCAGCTGGTACTGCTGGACGTTCAGGCGACCGGTGTAGCCCTCGCCACGATAGGTCAGCATGCCCTGCTGGTTCAGATAATCGTTGGTGTTGACGCCTTCCTGTCCGCTTTTCAGGTCGTTGAAGTAGTAAGGGTCGCTGACCTTGGTGTAATCGACGGTCGCCAGCAGACGATCATCCAGACCGCTTCGGTTCTGCCAGTTGATCATCCAGCGGGTGTCCTTGTAATCGGTCTCCTGCTTGCGATCATCGTTATCGTCGTTCAGGTACGCAGCACCGAACTGACCTTCGCTGCTTTTGGTCAGGTAGCGGAACTCACCTTCGAGCAACAGACCCCGTTTGGCCATGTACGTCGGGTACAACGTGGCGTCGTAGTTCGGCGCCAGGTTGAAGTAGTAAGGCGTGAGCAACGAGAAGCCAGTGTCGCTGCTGGCACCGATGGTCGGTGGCAGGAAGCCGGACTGACGACGGTCGTCGATCGGGAAATAGATGTACGGCGTATAGAGGATCGGGATGTCCTTCACACGCAGCGTGGCGTTGGTCGCCGTACCGAAGCCGGTGGCCGGGTTCAGGGTGATGTTGTTGCCCTTCACCGTCCAGGCGTTGCTGTTCGGTTCGCACGTGGTGTACGTACCGTCCTTGAGGCGGATGATCGCGTTTTCTGCACGGCGGGCGTACAGCGCGTTACCACGCACGTTGGATTTGTGGAGCACGTATTCGGCGTTGTCGACTTTCGCCTCGCCTGTGTCCAGCTGCACTTCGGCATGGTCACCCACGATCAGGGCGCCGTTGTCGCGCAGACGGACATCGCCGTTCAGCTCACCACGGTTTTCTGCCTGATGCAGGCTGGCCTCGTCGGCCTGAACCTGCATGCTGCCCTGGCGCATGACGACGTCACCGGCCAGGGTCGCGATCTGTTCATCCTGCTGATAACGCGAAGCCTTGGCGCCGATGAAGGTCGGCGCGTCGCTTTTCGGCGTCTTGTCGTCCATGCCCGGGCGAATCGGCTCGATGTAGGCACCGGAGCAGTAGGGGCCAGTCTCTGCCAGTTGAGCGGCGGTCAGCTTCTCGCGGGGAACCCAGTCGAGATGGCTGTAGTCTTCGCTACGCGATTTCAGGCCACGGCCCTTGGCCTCGGTGACCAGCATCGTTTTGGGCACGACTTCACCGCTTGCGGTGGTGATTGTCGATTCGGTCGCCGTGCTGCTGTTGGACGACACGCTGTTGGCGTCGTGCACAGGGCGCGGAGGCAACTGGGCTGCAGTGGTTTTCGGAGAGCAATCCCAGGAACCTGTTGCCGACACCGAACAGTCATACTGTTCAGCTGCAACCACGTACTGGGTGGCCAGAGGTTGCATCGCCAGCAAACTGCCGGTTACGAGCAACGGAAATTTTTTACGAAACGCGGGGGATTTCAATGCCATCTTATTAGTCCGGGCTTCCTGCGCGCCATCTGCCCGCGGGGGGGCCGCACGCCTCTCGATGGGCTGAAAAAGATGTCGGATAATAAAGCATGACCCGCTTGACGGCTAGCGCCGTCGGAGACCCTTGCAATGCCAGATCAAGATGTACGCCTGCAACACCTGAAAGTTTGGCTCGATGAGCAGTTGCCGAAGTTGTTCGCGGCTCAAGGCTGGGGCGCAATACCCCCGGCCACGTTGACTGCGGCCAGCAGTGACGCCAGTTTTCGCCGTTATTTTCGCTGGGAGGGAGAGGGCCGCACTTTTATCGTGATGGATGCGCCGCCCCCTCAGGAAAACTGCAAACCCTTCGTCGATATCGCCCATTTGTTGAGCGAGTCGGGAATTAATGTTCCGAAAATTTATGCCGAAGACCTCAATCAAGGCTTTCTTCTGCTGAACGATCTGGGTCGCAAAACCTATCTCGACGTCATAGACGAGCAAAATGCCGATCAGCTTTTCGCCGATGCGATCGAGGCGTTGCTGGCGTATCAGCAATTGCCGATGGACGCGCCGCTGCCCAGCTATGATGTGGCGCTGCTGCGTCGCGAGCTGGAGCTGTTCCCGGAGTGGTACGTGAAGCGCCATCTGGGCATCGAGTTCGATCAGGCGCAGCAGGCGAGCTGGCAACGGGTCAGCGATCTGTTGATCGAGAGTGCGCTGGCGCAGCCGAAAGTGCTGGTGCATCGCGACTATATGCCGCGCAACCTGATGCTCAGTGAGCCAAACCCTGGCGTGCTGGATTTTCAGGACGCGGTGTACGGGCCGATCACTTACGACATCACCTGCCTGTTCAAGGATGCCTTCCTGAGCTGGCCTGAGGCGCGGGTGGCAGGCTGGCTGAAGCAGTATTGGGAAAAGGCGTCGGCGCTGGGCATTGCGGTGCAGGATGATTTCAATGAGTTTTGCCGCGCCAGTGATCTGATGGGCGTGCAGCGCCACCTCAAGGTCATCGGGATTTTCGCGCGCATCTGTCATCGCGATGGCAAGCCGCGCTATGTCGCCGATGTGCCGCGCTTCTTCTCTTATATAGAAGCGGTTCTGGCGCGCCGCCCCGAACTGATCGAATTGAGCAACTTGCTGACGAGTCTGAGTCAGCCAAAACAAGACGCCACATCATGAAGGTAGCGCCGTGACAAAGGTCAGGACTGTTTGGAAGAGGGACGCATGAAAGCGATGATTCTGGCGGCAGGCAAGGGCGAACGCCTGCGCCCGCTGACGTTGCACACGCCCAAGCCGTTGGTGCGAGCCGGCGGCGTCCCGCTGATCGAGTATCACCTGCGTGCCCTGAAAATGGCCGGCTTTCGTGAGGTGGTCATCAACCACGCCTGGCTGGGGCAGCAGATCGAGGATTATCTGGGCGACGGCCAGCGCCTGGGGCTGAACATCCAGTATTCGCCCGAAGGTGAACCTCTTGAAACCGGGGGCGGTATATTCCGCGCGCTGCCACGGCTGGACGACGAGCCTTTTCTGGTGGTTAACGGCGACATCTGGACGGACTGCGATTTCACGGCGTTGAATGCTTCACTCAACGGCGCGCCGATCAAAGGGCTGGCGCATCTGGTGCTGGTGGACAACCCGCTGCATCACCCCGACGGCGACTTCGCGCTGGTGGGCGGCGAGGTGCGTGACGACGCCACGCTGCCGCGTCTGACCTACAGCGGCATCGCGGTGTTGCATCCTCGGCTGTTCGCAGGCTGCGCGCACGGGGCCTTCAAACTGGCGCCGCTGCTGCGCGAGGCGATGGCCAACGGGCAGGTGACCGGCGAGCATTTCACCGGTCGCTGGGTGGATGTCGGCACTCACGAACGGCTGGCGGAAGTCGAACAGATCCTTGCGGTGCAACCCTAGATGCTCTGGCCATTTACAGTGATCGGCGGTGGCGCCGGGTACGCGATTGCAAGCATTCCCGGCGCAATGCTGGGGGCGCTGCTGGGGCAGGCGCTGGATCGACGCCTGCATTTTCAGAGTTGGGCCGAATTGCGTGAGCGTGTCAGCGGCCGCGCCGTGCCGCGGGACGATGAGCTGATCTTCATTCTGCTGGGGCGCCTGGCCAAGAGTGACGGGCGGGTCGTCGATGGGCACATTCAACAGGCCCGCGTGGAAATGCGTCGGCTGGATCTGAGCGAACCGGCCAAGCGCCGCGCGATCCAGGCGTTCAATCGCGGCAAGGACGGTCGTGACAACCTGCGCGTTCACCTGACGCGGCTCAAGACCCAGCCTCATGCCGCCGAAGGGCTGCTGCGCGCTTGCTGGCGTATGGCTTGGGCCGATGGCAAGGCCTCGCGCGCTGAGCGTGAATTGATTGTGCAGTGGGGCAAATGGCTCGGTTGGACGGCCGAGAAGGTTCAGGCATTGTCGTCCACCGAAGACGAGCAGAGAGAACGCGCACCCGCCAGCAGCGGCGGCGAGTATCAGGAAGCGTTGCGCCTGTTGGGCGTCAAGGCCGACGCTGAACCGGCGCAGATCAAGCGTGCCTACCGCCGACTGTTAAGCCGGCACCATCCTGACAAAGTGGCGGGTACCGGCGCCAGCCAGATGCAAGTGCGCGACGCTACAGAAAGGACCCGCGAGCTGCACAATGCCTATGCAGTGATCAAAGACCGGCGCGGGTTCCGCTAAGGTGCCGACGCTGCCTACTGGCCATCAAGCCAGCCGCGGACCCGTCGGAACAGTTGATCCTGCTCCATCGCCGAGTTGCCTGGAATTGCATTGAGCGTCACTTGGACGAACCGCGCGTTCTTCACGCGCTTGCTGGCATCCAGGCGATCCTGCGCTTGTTGGCGCGGGATCGGACGGTCTTTATTGACGAAGTCCGCCGTGGCGACTTTCAGCGTCGGCAGCACGTCCAGCAATGCGGGTGTGTCCTTGCCAGTGTCCACTGCGGTGACCATGACCAGGCGCTGCACGGCCGGCGAAGGACGTTCGCTCATGTAGCGTGCGGCCCAGTAGGCGCCTGTGCCGTGACCCAGCAGGACGATGGAGCGGGACTTGTTTTGCTGGGCGAACGCCACTGCGCTGTCGATACGCGCGAATATCTTCTCAGCGTTTGCCTTGGCCGCTTCTGCCTGCGCAGCGGCCTGTTCGGCTGCGGCCGCTGCGTCGGCTTCAGCGGCGGCTGCGGGGTCGGGCGCCTTCGTTGCGTCTTTGGCTTTGTCCTTATCGGCGGCGGCCTCACCGGCAGGCGGTGCGTCAGGGCTGCGGGCGAAAACACCGTCGTTGAACGCATCCGGCATGCTCAGGCTGAGGCTTGACCATCCCGTGTCTGGCAGCTTGCGGCGTAACGGTCCTACTGCATTCGGCCAGTCGGCTGACTCATCGGCGCCGGGCACGATCACCACCGCACCTTTGGGGTCATCGGTGTTGGCCGGTTTCCAGAGTGCCAGAAACGACTCTTCACCTGCCTGTAACTGCTGCTGTTCAGCCTGCGGCACGCGACGCTCGAGCGCCAGCGTGTCTTCCTGACTGCGCGAAGGCAGGGCCGCACGCTCGACAGGCGTCTCTGCCGGTTTGGCGTCTTTCTCCGGGGCCGGGTCGGCCGCCATCGCTAAAGGCGAGCAAGGTAGTATCAGCGTCAGACAAAGCGCGGGAAACATTGCGCGAATGGTGTAGGACATCGAATATTCCAAAGGCCGGAAACAATTCCGGCAGACTAATGGGTTGACGGCTGTTTGTCAGGCCGCCATACGACCTCGTCTTCGAGCGCCACGCTCACAGCATGACCGGCAAGGGATTCAGTGAAATGGGGACAACAGTTTGAGCATCCGCAGCCCGCGCCTCCTGGTTATCGGCTGTGGCAGGGTGCTCTTGATGGCAATGATGCTGATCGCCGCGCCTGCCTGGGTTCAAGCCGATGACGCCGCCACGCCGGTCGATCCGCTGACAGCTGCCCAGCGGGACTGGCTGCTCAAGCGCGGGCAATTGCGCGTCGGACTGGTGTTGCAAGCGCCGTATGCCCAGCTCGATCGCCGGGCGCAGCAGTTGTCCGGCGCGAACGTTGATCTGGTCAACCTGATGGCCAGGACGCTGCAGGTCGATCTGTTGTGGCGCAATTACGCCGATCAGGCCGAGCTCGAAAAAGCCTTCGCCGAGGGTCAGGTCGACTTCGCGCCCGGGCTGACGCAGACCCCGACGGGGCTGCGCATGTGGCTCTACTCCGATCCCTACATGCGCGTGCCGCAGTTGGTGGTGGGTGAGCGTGACGGCTCGGGCGTGGTGGATCTCGAGAAGCTGGACAGCCAAGTGCGGATTGCCGTGCGCATGCCCAGCGTGACCGCCGATTATTTGCGCGCCAACTACAGCCATCTCAATCTGCAGGGCGTGCCGCTGGAGCGGCAGGCGTTGCAATTACTCCTCACCCAGCAGGCACGCTACGCGGTCATCGATGAGGCGCAGTTGGGTCGACTGTCGCGCGAGACCGAGTTCGCCGGGCTGGCAGTGGTCGGCGATATCGGGTTCCCGCAGCTGTTGCGCGTGGCCTCCCGGCGCGACACGCCGGAGCTCGCCGACATCATCAGCCAGGCGCTGAACGCCATTGCGCCCAAGGACCTTGAGCAATTGCATGCCCAATGGTTGCAGCCCAAATACCCGCGCGTGAGCGAGTCACCGGGGCTGTGGCAGAACATCGCGCTGCTGTTCCTGGTGCTGTTTCTGGCCTGCGCAGCGATCGTGTTCTGGCAGCGCCGTCAGCAACAGGTACTTGAAGGCGACCTTCTCGCTGCTCGCGAAGACATCACCCGGCGCCGCGCAGGCGAGGAAGCCCTGAGGCTGGCGCAGTTTTCGATCGACCAGAGTACGGTCGGCATTCTCTGGGTCAATTGGGACAGCCACGTGCGGTACGCGAATCAGGCCGCTGAAAACATGCTGGGTTACGCGCCGGGCGGTGTGGTCGACAGACCCCTGATCGATTTCGAGCCCGGTCTGAATATGGATCGCTGGCTCAACCTGTGGAAGAACGCCCGATCCAGCGAAGAAGGGCCGCAGAATTTCGAAAGCAATTGCCTGCGTGCCGACGGTAGCGTGTTGCCTGCCGATGTCTCTCTGAGTTTTTTGCGCTTTCGTGAAGCCGAGTATCTGGTGGTGTTTATCACCGACGTCACCGAGCGGCGCCGTTCATTGGCCGCGCTGCAAGAGAGTGAGGCCCGGCTGCAGGTGCTGGCCGAGCAACTGCGGGAATTATCGGCTCACCTTGAGACCGTGCGTGAAGAGGAAAAGGCGCGCATTGCCAGGGAAGTCCACGACGAGCTGGGTCAGATGCTGACGGTGCTCAAGCTGGAAACGTCCATGTGCGAGCTGGCCTACGCCGATCTCGATCCTGGCCTGCGTGAACGGTTGAACAGCATGAAGCGCCTGATCGCCCAATTGTTTCAGCTGGTCCGAGACGTCGCGACTGCGCTGCGCCCGCCGATTCTCGACGCCGGCATCGCCTCGGCCATTGAATGGCAGGCCAGACGCTTCGAGGCGCGCACCCAGATTCCCTGTCTGGTGGAGGTGCCGGACAATCTGCCGGTGCTGCCGGATTCGACGGCGATCGGGTTGTTTCGCATCCTTCAAGAGTCGCTCACCAACGTCATGCGCCATGCCCAGGCGCACACCGTCGAGCTGACGCTGAGCCTGAGCGACGGCGTGCTGTGCATGACGGTCGCCGACGACGGCAAAGGCTTCGATCAGGCCGCCGACCGACCTGCCTCGTTCGGCCTGGTGGGAATGCGGGAGCGGGTTTTGATCATGGGCGGACGGTTGCATCTGGACAGCACGCTGGGAGAAGGCACAACCTTGCGTATCCAGATTCCGCTCGAACAGGTTCCGCAGGAGCAAGTGCAGTGATCCGCGTATTGGTCGCCGAAGACCACACCATCGTCCGCGAGGGCATCAAGCAACTGATCGGTCTGGCCAAAGACCTGCAAGTGGCAGGCGAGGCCAGTAATGGCGAACAGTTGCTGGAAGCCTTGCGCCACATCGAGTGCGAAGTCGTGCTGCTCGATATTTCCATGCCCGGCGTGAACGGGCTGGAAGCCATTCCACGCATCCGCGCAATGAACAATCCGCCCGCGATCCTCGTGTTGTCGATGCACGATGAAGCCCAGATGGCGGCGCGTGCGTTGAAAGTCGGGGCCGCGGGTTATGCCACCAAAGACAGCGACCCTGCGTTGCTGCTGACGGCCATTCGGCGGGTGGCCGCCGGCGGTCGCTATATCGACCCTGATCTTGCCGACCGCATGGTGTTCGAAGTCGGGCTCACCGACAGCCGACCGCTGCACTCGCTGTTGTCCGAGCGCGAATTCTCGGTGTTCGAGCGTCTGGCGCAAGGCGCCAACGTCAACGACATCGCTCAACAATTGGCGTTGAGCAGCAAGACCATCAGCACGCACAAAGCGCGGTTGATGCAAAAGCTCAACATCACCTCCCTTGCCGAGCTGGTGAAGTATGCGATGGAGCACAAGCTGGTCTGACTTTCGGCCATGCCTAAAACCGACCCTTTTGCAGATCCTGCTAAATAGCCATCGCGAGCAAGCTCACTCCTACGGTTGACCGCGATCCCCTTGTAGGAGTGAGCTTGCTCGCGAATGCGTCGCCACAGGCGATAAATTCCTTCGAAACCGCATACCTATCCCCGCCATCCGTGTAGGGCAATCCCTACCCCAAACCTTCCATCGCACTTAGGCCAATCTCTCCTACGCCCCGATTTGCGGGGGCTGCGGCCTCATCTAGGCTTGTTGCCACGGTTGATTAAACAAAGGTGTGGGTAATGAGCAACGTCGATTCAAGCGCTGGGGCAAATGATGTTCTGGTCAGCTTTCGTGGTGTGCAAAAGAGCTACGACGGCGAAGCCCTGATCGTCAAAGACCTCAACCTGGATATTCGCAAGGGCGAGTTCCTCACTTTGCTCGGCCCGTCGGGCTCCGGAAAAACCACCAGCCTGATGATGCTCGCCGGTTTCGAGACGCCGACTGCCGGCGAGATCCTGCTGGGCGGTCGTTCGATCAACAACGTGCCGCCGCACAAGCGCGACATCGGCATGGTGTTTCAGAACTACGCCTTGTTTCCGCACATGACCGTGGCCGAAAACCTCGCGTTTCCGCTGTCGGTGCGGGGCATGAGCAAGACGGACGTTGCCGAAAAGGTCAAACGCGCCCTGGACATGGTTCAACTCGGCACCTTCGCGCATCGTTACCCGGCGCAGTTGTCCGGTGGCCAGCAGCAGCGCGTGGCACTGGCGCGTGCGCTGGTGTTCGAACCGCAACTGGTGCTGATGGACGAGCCTCTTGGCGCGCTGGATAAGCAACTGCGCGAACACATGCAGATGGAAATCAAGCACTTGCATCAGCGTCTGGGCGTGACGGTGGTCTACGTGACCCACGATCAGGGCGAAGCGCTGACCATGTCCGATCGCGTTGCCGTCTTCCATCAAGGCGAAATCCAGCAGATCGCGCCACCTCGCGCGCTGTATGAAGAACCGAAGAACACGTTCGTCGCCAACTTCATCGGTGAAAACAACCGCATCAACGGCACATTGCTCAGCCAGACGGGGGACCGCTGCGTGGTCGGCCTGGCGCGTGGCGAAAAGGTCGAAGCGCTTGCCGTCAACGTGGGCGCAACCGGCAGCGCCGTCACCCTGTCGATTCGCCCGGAGCGCGTGAACCTCAACGGCCGCAGCGAGAGTTGCGTCAACCGCTTCTCGGGCCGTGTGGCCGAGTTCATTTATCTGGGCGACCACGTGCGCGTGCGCCTGGAAGTGGCCGGCAAGACCGATTTCTTCGTCAAACAGCCCATCGCCGAACTGGACCCGGCGTTGAGCGTTGGCGACGTTGTGCCCATTGGATGGCAGGTCGAGCACGCGCGCGCGCTGGACCCTTTGCAGGAAGCGCATTGATTCATCCGCTGTAGTCGCAAACAGAAGCACCCAGAGGCGAACTCATCGCCCCCCATTGCTTAACCAACATTGTTCGTGGAGAGAAAAACAAATGCTCAAGACATTGAAGCTCACCGCTTTATCGGTCGGCATGATGTGTGCGGCGCAAGCCATGGCCGCCGATCTGACTGTGATTTCCTTCGGCGGTGCGAACAAGGCTGCTCAGGAGAAGGCCTTCTACGCACCCTGGGAAAAGGCAGGCAACGGCAAGATCATTGCCGGCGAATACAACGGTGAGATGGCCAAGGTCAAAGCCATGGTCGACACCAAGAGTGTGACCTATGACCTGGTGGAGGTCGAATCCCCTGAACTGGCTCGCGGTTGCGACGAGGACATGTTCGAAGTGATCGACCCGGCCATTCTGGGCAAAAAAGAAGACTACGTGCCGGGCGCGATCCAGACCTGCGGCGTGGGCTTCTTCGTGTGGTCGACCGTGCTGGCCTACAACGCCGACAAGCTGAAAACCGCACCGACCAGCTGGGTCGATTTCTGGGACACCAAGAAATTCCCAGGCAAGCGTGGCCTGCGCAAGGGCGCCAAGTACACCCTGGAATTCGCGCTGATGGCTGACGGCGTTGCGCCAAAAGACGTCTACAAAGTGCTGGCCAGCAAAGACGGTCAGGAGCGCGCGTTCAAGAAACTCGATGAGCTCAAGCCGAACATCCAGTGGTGGGAAGCCGGTGCCCAGCCGCCGCAATTCCTGCAGTCGGGTGACGTTGTGATGAGCTCGGCCTACAACGGCCGTATCGCTGCGGTGCAGAAAGAAAGCAACCTGAAAATCGTCTGGACCGGCGGCGTCTACGACTTCGACTCCTGGGCCATTCCGAAGGGCGCGAAAAACATCGAAGAAGCCAAGAAGTTCCTGGCGTACACCCTCAAGCCTGAACAGCAGAAGACGTACTCCGAGAACATCGCTTACGGTCCGGCCAACTCTCAGGCAGTCAGCCTGCTGACCGCCGACAACCAGAAAAACATGCCTACCACCCCTGAGAACATCAAGGATCAGGTGCAATTGAGCGTGAGCTTCTGGACCGACAATGGCGAAAACCTGGAGCAGCGATTCAACTCCTGGGCTGCCAAGTAATAGAACAAGCCGTAGCCGTCCGGCCGGGCGGCTACGACTTGCCGGCGACAGCGATCATGAGGTCCCTGTCGCCGGCAAGCGGAGCGCCGCCCGGCCGGACTGCTACGGACGGTCAGCGTTTGAGTGATGTTTGTTGTAGGTCAGATACGGTCGCCCTTGTGTCGACCATCGTTGAAAGATTTCGGAGTTCGCTATGGCCACCGCCGTGCCCCTGACTGAAGGCGCCAGCCCGACCTTGAAGCAACGCCTGGCCCGTGCCGAGCGCGTCAACCGCTGGAAGGCTCAGGCATTGATAGCGCCATTGGCGATTTTCCTGCTGCTCGTGTTTCTTGTGCCGATTGCGGCGCTGCTCTACAAAAGCGTGAGCAACCCTGAAGTGGTCGGCGGCATGCCGCTCACGGTTGTCGAAGTCGAAAAGTGGGACGGCAAGGGCCTGCCATCGGAAGCGGTGTACAAGGCTGCCAGCCAGGACCTGGCCGATGCCCGCAAGAATCAGACCTTGGGTGACCTGTCCAAGCGCCTGAACCAGGAGCTGGCCGGTTATCGCAGTCTGCTGGCGAAAACCGCCCGCGCGCTGCCCTTCAAGGAAGAGCCTGCTTCCTACAAAGAGGCGCTGGAAGCCATCGATGAACGTTGGGGCGACCCCGCGTACTGGCAGGCCGTACGTCGCAATACCTCGAGCTTCACCCCCTATTACTTGCTGGCCGCTGTCGACCATCGCATCGATGACCTCGGTGAAGTGGCGCCCGCGACCCCGGATCAGGCCATCTACATCGACGTCTTCGCCCGCACCTTCTGGATGGGCCTGGTCATCACCGTGATCTGCCTGTTCCTCGCGTATCCACTGGCCTATCTGCTGGCCAACCTGCCTGCACGGCAAAGCAACCTGCTGATGATTCTGGTGCTGCTGCCGTTCTGGACGTCGATTCTGGTCCGTGTCGCGGCCTGGATCGTCTTGTTGCAATCCAGCGGGCTTATCAACGGCGCGCTCATGGCGATGGGCATCATCGATAAGCCGCTCGAACTGGTGTTCAACCGGGTCGGTGTCTACATCTCGATGGTGCACATCATGCTGCCGTTCATGATCCTGCCGATCTACAGCGTCATGAAGGGCATTTCGCCCACGTACATGCGGGCCGCGATTTCGCTCGGTTGCAACCCGTTTGCAAGCTTCTGGCGCGTGTACTTCCCGCAGACCTACGCCGGTGTGGGTGCGGGATGCCTGCTGGTGTTCATTCTTTCGATTGGCTACTACATCACGCCGGCGCTGCTGGGCAGCCCGAACGATCAGATGGTCAGCTACTTCGTCGCGTTCTACACCAACACCAGCATCAACTGGGGCATGGCGACTGCGCTGGGCGGCTTGCTGCTGCTGGCAACCGTGGTGCTGTACCTGATCTATAGCTGGCTGGTCGGCGCCAGCCGCCTGCGTCTGAGCTGAGGAGACTGACATGTTGAGCCCTTATTCCTCGCCCATCGAGCGGGTCTGGTTTTACACGCTGCGCATCCTGTGCGGGCTGATTCTGCTGTTTCTGGTCCTGCCTGTGCTGGTCATCGTGCCGCTTTCGTTCAACTCCGGCAGCTTTCTGGTCTACCCGCTGCAGGGCTTTTCGCTGCATTGGTATCAGGATTTCTTCGGCTCGGCGGAGTGGATGCGCTCGTTGAAGAACAGCCTGATCGTCGCGCCGGCCGCCACGGTCCTGGCGATGGGTTTCGGCACCTTGGCGGCGATTGGCCTGACCCGCAGCAACTTCCCCGGCAAATCGCTGGTCATGGCGCTGGTGATCTCGCCGATGGTGGTCCCGGTGGTGATCGTGGGTGTCGCAAGCTACCTGTTCTTCGCGCCGCTGGGCCTGGGCAACAGTTACACGTCGCTGATTCTGGTGCATGCGGTACTGGGTGTCCCGTTCGTGATCATCACGGTGTCGGCGACGCTGCAAGGCTTCAACTACAACCTGGTGCGCGCCGCCGCCAGCCTTGGCGCATCGCCCGTAACGGCGTTCCGTCGCGTGACGCTGCCGTTGATCGCGCCTGGCGTTATTTCAGGCGCGCTGTTTGCCTTCGCGACGTCGTTCGATGAGGTCGTAGTGACGCTGTTTCTGGCCGGCCCCGAGCAGGCAACGCTGCCACGGCAGATGTTCAGCGGCATTCGCGAAAACCTCAGCCCGACTATCGCAGCGGCCGCCACTTTGCTAATCGGCTTCTCCGTCATATTGCTGCTGGTGCTGGAGTGGCTGCGCGGCCGCAGCGAGAAATTGCGCACGGCGGTGGTGGAATAACGGCGTCCGCCGTATCGCGATGATCGTGCCCACGCTCTGCGTGGGCATGAAGGGCAGGACGCTCCGCGTCCGGTGACGCGGAGCGTCACGAGATGGATTCCCACGCGGAGCGTGGGAACCATCAACATCTGCTCTGCAACCTGCGCCACACCGTTTAAACTTCACCGCTCCCACCCACGCATGGAGCCCTGTCGGTGAACGTCAACGACGCCAGTTTCGAAGAACTGCTCAACGCTTTGCACGACGGCGTCTACATCACCGACGGCGACGGCAAGACGCTCAAGGTCAATCAGGCGTATGAGCGCCTGACCGGGCTGAGTGGCGCCGCTCTGATCGGACGGCCCATGCAGGAGTTGGTCAAGGAGGGCGTGATTTCGCAGTCGGCGTCATTGCGCGTGTTGCAGGAAGGGCGCCCGGTGTCGGTGATGCAGAGCCTGAGCCAAGGTAAAAAACTCCTGGTCAGCGCCACGCCGATTCTCGACAACGACCACCGGATTTCCTACGTCGTCAGCACCGTCCGCGACATGACCGAGCTGCTGCGCATGAAGCATGAGCGCGACGAGCTCCAGCAGCTCAAGCAACTGCGCAGCAGTACCGCCAAGCTGCATGCCGGTCAGCGGGACAATCTCTTGCACTCACCGCTCATGGCAGATCAGGAAGTCTCCGGCCGGGTTTTCGCGCTGGCGCGTCAGGTGGCCAACAGCGACGTGAAGGTCCTGCTGCAAGGCGAAACCGGCGTCGGCAAAACCCTCGTGGCACAGTTCATCCACAACACCAGCGCGCGGTCGAGCGAGCCTTTTCTGGCGCTGAACTGCGGCGCGTTGCCGGAGAACCTGATCGAAGCCGAACTGTTCGGCTACGCGCCGGGCGCATTTACCGGGGCGGGGCCGAAAGGCAAGCGGGGTCTTCTGGAGCTGGCACATCACGGCACCTTGTTTCTCGACGAGATCGGAGACTTGCCGCTGCCGGTTCAGGTCAAGCTGCTCAAGGTCATTGAAGAAAACCGTTTCATTCCGGTCGGCGGCCTTGAGCTCAAGGAAGTGGACGTACGCATCATCAGCGCCACCCATCACGACCTCAAGCAGTTAGTGGCGCAAGGCCGCTTTCGTGCGGATCTGTACTATCGGCTGAATGTCGTGCCCATTCAGATTCCGGCGTTGCGCGAGCGCAGCGAGGAAATTGCTCCGCTGCTGCATTACTACCTTGAGACGTTCAACGGCCGCTATCAACGGCAGGTGCAGTTCAGCCTCGAAGCGCTGGAGCTGATGTGCGAGTACACCTGGCCGGGCAACATCCGCGAACTGATCAATATCGTCGAGCGCCTTGTGGTGACCAGCCAGAGCGACGTCATCGAAGCGCTGGATTTGCCCGAAGAAATCCTCAATCTCGACCCGCAAAATACCGACGACAGCCGTCTGCCGCTGCGCAAAGTGCTGGAAAACGCCGAGCGTTCTGCCATTCGTGCCGCTCTGCAGTTGCACAAGACCACCCGATTGGCGGCCAAGGCGCTGGGGGTCAGCCAGGCGACCGTGGTGCAGAAGATGAAGCGCTGGGAACGTTCTGATTAGAATTTCAATCAAGCCCACCCAAACCGATCAGAAAATTGATCGCAACCGACCCGAAAATCTCCCTGCGAACGGCGCGTGATTTGCGCCAAACCTTCTGCCACGGGGCTTTGCGCCGATTGGCACAGCTTTCGCTATCTCATCCCGCACGTCTTCCAATAAAACAACGCACACAGGACGAGCCCGATGAGCACTTCTGCCTCCGCTATCAGCGCCTTCAAAATCGCCAACAAACTGATCACCGGCCCTGCCGCGATCGAGCAACTCGCCGCCGAGCTGACTCGCCTCAATGTCAATAATCCACTGATCGTGACCGATGCCATTCTGGTCAAGTCCGGCACTGTCGACCTCGCCCTCGCGCAGTTGGGCGGCCGTCGTCATGGCATTTTCGACCAGGTCAAACCCGAGCCTGAAATCTCCATCGTCGAAGACTGCACCCGCGCGTATCGAGACGGTGCTCACGACGGCCTGATCGGCCTTGGGGGCGGCAGCGCCATCGACATCGCCAAAGGAGTGGCCGCTTTCGCCGGCCATGAAGGTCCGTTGACCGAGCTGTTTGGCGTCGATCTGGTCAAGCGCAAAGGCCCGCCGCTCATTGCCATTCCGACAACAGCGGGCACCGGTTCGGAAGTCACGAACGTGGCGATCTTCTCGGACAAACAGGCGCAGTTGAAAAAAGGCATCGTCAGCGATTATCTGTTGCCCGACGTCGCGCTGGTCAGCCCGGTGATGACCCTGACTTGCCCGCGCAGTGTCACAGCCGCCAGCGGTGTCGATGCGCTGGTGCATGCCATCGAGTCCTATCTGTCGGTGAATGCGTCGCCGATCACTGACGCGATCGCGCTGGGCGCTATCAAGCTGATCGCAAAGGCTTTGCCCAAGGCCTACGCCAATCCCGCCAGTCTCCAGGCGCGCGAAGACATGGCAACCGCGAGTCTGATGGCGGGCATGGCGTTCGGTAATGCGGGCGTCGGCGCGGTGCATGCGTTGGCGTATCCGCTGGGTGGGCGATTCAATATTGCCCACGGCGTCAGCAACGCGTTGCTGCTGCCTTACGTCATGGAGTGGAACAAGATGGCTTGCGTGGAGCGATTCCGCGATATCGCTGAGGCCATGGGGGTGCGCGTCGCCCATCTGAGCGATAAAGAAGCAGCGGATCAGGCCGTCAAAGCCATGGCCGACCTGTGCGCCGCAGTGGACATTCCGTCCGGCATGCGCAGCTTCAATGTGCCCGAAGACGCGATTCCTGCAATGGCCGAAGAGGCCAGCAAGATCGACCGTCTGATGCGCAATAACCCGCGCAAGCTCACCGCTGGCGATATCGAAAAGATCTACCGCGCAGCCTACTGATCGACGCGCACCGCGACGCCCGAGCTGCGAGTGTTCGGGCGTCGCCGCTGCAAGACCCACAAATAAGACCAATAAGACAGGTGCACATATGTCCAACACTCCCCAGGCACGGAGCGAAAGCCCGTACATCCCGCTCGGCCCTTTCAAGGTGCGGTTGCCGTTCATTCACTACAAATTCGAGATGCCGGACTACCTCCAGGGCCTGCTGATGTGCGCCGTGGACCTGGCGGCCATCCCGCTGATGACCGAGCTGCTGGGCATGCCCTTCGAGGTCGCACTGGCGGTGGTCATGCTCAACGGGCTGCTTTATCTCACTCACCATTTGCTCGGCGATCCGACGGTGCCAGGATGGATCACGCCAGCCGTGCCTTTGCTAATGGCCTACTGCGCGCAGTTCCCGATGGGCCCGGAGCGTGTCCATGCGCTGATCGCGTTTCAATTGATGCTGGGGGTTTTTTCGATTGCGCTCGGTGCGACTGGGATGGCAAAGAAGGTGGTCGAATATGTGCCGTCCGCGATCAAGTCCGGGATCATTGTGGGTGCCGGGCTGAGCGCGGTGATCGCGGTGTTTCAGGTGGGCGGCAAATTCAATGTCCTGCCCTGGACCATCTCGATCGCGGTGGGCATCGCCTTCTATCTGATCTTCTCCCAGCATTTCAACGACCTCAAACAGCGCAACCGCTTCTGGTGGAATTTCGCCAAGCTCGGGATTCTGCCGATCATCCTGCTGGCCGTGGTGATCGCGCCGCTTTTTGGCGAAGCGCCCTGGCCGACGATTCAGTGGGGTATCAGCAAGCCAGACTTCGCCGGACTGTGGCATGACTACACCGTGTTCGGTCTGGGTATGCCGCCGCTGTCGATGTTCATTTCCGCACTTCCGACCATGCTGGCGGTTTACATCATCGTGTTTGGTGACGTGCTGAGTGCCAAATCGCTGCTTGATGAGGCAGAAACCGTTCGCACCGATGAGGTGGTGGACTACAACCCGGATCGCGCGCACCTGATTTTCGGCGCACGAAACGCCTTCATGAGCATCTTCGGGCCGGATGTCGCCATGTGTGGCCCGAAATGGGCGGCGATGCTGGTTGTCGTCATCGAACGTTTCAAAGGCGGCCCCAAGGCTATGCAATCTATCATCGGTGGCGTAGGGTCTTTCCGTTGGGGCACCAATACCGGTCTGCTGTTGCTGCCGGTGGTGACGCTGGTCCAGCCGATCCTCGGCGTCGCACTGTCGCTGACCCTGCTGATTCAGGGTTATGTGAGCGTGCGCCTGGGCATTCTCGAAGCCCGCAGCCAGCGCGACCTGGGCATTGCCGGGGTAATCGGCGCGGTGCTGGCGATAAAAGGGGCGAGCTGGGCGTTCGGCATCGGCGTCGTGCTCTGCCTGCTGATCTACGGCAGGAACTTCTTCAAAGGCGAGGTGGACGGGACGTTCAGCAAAGACCTCAAAGGGGCTGAGCCTAAACCCGCCACCAAGCCTGTGCGCATGAAGGAAGAAGCGCTGGTCGACTGATTCCCTAACGCGTCAGCGTCGGGCACACGCCAGTGGCTCGACGCCGATCGCTGTGGGAAAGCCCCAACGGTTTTAAAGCCCCTTCGATCAATGGCGTACACCCGACGCCTTCCCGGCTGAAGCCGGTCCTACGACAACCTCGGCGCGTCTGTGGGACCTGCGTCAGCCGGGAAGAGGCAGGTGCATGCTGCAGAGATGCAGTGGATGGCACTCAGCGTTCGTGAGCGAGCTCACCCCCACAGGTTCTGTGTACCGGGGCGGTCTGCTTGCACCTGACACGCATTCATCCGCCACGCGACGCACGTTTCAAACTCTTGGAGTACAATGCGCGCCACCGTGATTTCGCTCATAAAAGGTGCGTCATGCAGCCCTTCGCAATTGCTCCGTCGATTCTGTCCGCCGATTTCGCCCGTCTGGGTGAGGAAGTCGACAATGTTCTGGCCGCCGGTGCCGACGTCGTCCACTTCGATGTCATGGACAACCACTACGTCCCCAACCTGACCATCGGCCCGATGGTGTGTGCAGCGCTGCGCAAGTACGGCATCACCGCGCCCATTGACGTGCACCTGATGGTCAGCCCGGTTGACCGTATCATCGGCGATTTCGTCGAAGCGGGCGCCAGCTACATCACCTTCCACCCGGAAGCGACCCAGCACATCGACCGCTCTTTGCAACTGATCCGCGAAGGCGGCTGCAAGTCCGGCCTGGTGTTCAACCCGGCGACTCCGCTGAACCTGCTCGAATACGTCATGGACAAGGTCGACATGATCCTGCTCATGAGCGTCAACCCGGGCTTCGGCGGTCAGAAATTCATTCCCGGTACCCTCAACAAGCTGCGCGAAGCCCGTGCGCTGATCGATGCTTCCGGTCATGACATCCGCCTCGAGATCGACGGCGGTGTCAACGTCAACAACATCCGTGAAATCGCCGCTGCCGGCGCCGATACGTTTGTTGCCGGTTCGGCCATCTTCAATGCGCCTGACTACCGGGAAGTCATTGAGAAAATGCGTGCAGAACTGGCGCTGGCTCGTTGATGAGCGGCTTCGAGCAGCTGTTCCCGGGTCGTCTGCCCAAGCTGATCATGTTCGATCTGGACGGCACGCTGGTCGACTCGGTGCCGGATCTGGCCGCAGCCGTGGACAAAACTCTGATTCAGCTCGGGCACGCCCCGGCGGGCATCGAGCGTGTTCGCGACTGGATCGGTAACGGCGTGCGCGTGCTGGTACGCCGCGCGCTGGCCAACGACATGGACCACTCAGGCGTCGACGAGGCATCCACTGAAGCGGCACTGGCCATCTTCATGGAAGCCTACGGCGAGAACCATGCGTTGACCAAGGTTTACCCCGGCGTGCGCGAGACCCTCAAGTGGTTGCAAAAGAAGGGCGTCGAAATGGCCCTGATCACCAATAAGCCCGAGCGCTTCGTGGCGCCGCTGCTCGATGACATGAAGCTGGGGCGTTTTTTCCGCTGGATCGTTGGCGGCGATACGCTGCCACAGCAGAAGCCCGATCCCGCCGCGTTGTTCTTCGTCATGAAAATGGCCGGTGTTCCGGGCTCGCAATCGCTGTTTGTCGGTGACTCGCGTAACGATGTCCTGGCGGCGAAAGCGGCCGGTGTGACCTGCGTTGCAATGAGTTATGGCTACAACCATGGTCGCCCGATTGCCGAGGAATCTCCGGCGCTGGTGATCGACGATTTGCGCAAACTGATTCCCGGTTGCTTAGATCTTGGGGCTGAGATAACGTTGCCCGACGTTCAACACCCCTCCTTTAGAGAATCCATCGTGGTGGTCACTCGCAAACTCTGGATGAAAGTCATCAAGGCCCTGGCCCGCTGGCGTTGGCGCGCCTGACTGGAATCTGGCCGGGCCCTCCGGCGCGTTTGCACACCTGACCGTTTTACCCTCAGACCACGAGGCTGACATGACCCGCGAAGAATTCCTGCGTTTGGCCGCTGACGGCTACAACCGCATTCCGCTTGCCCACGAAACTCTGGCCGACTTCGATACGCCGCTGTCGATCTACCTCAAACTCGCCGACGAGCCGAACTCCTATCTGCTGGAATCGGTACAGGGCGGCGAGAAGTGGGGTCGCTACTCGATCATCGGGCTGCCATGCCGTACTGTAATGCGCGCGCATGACCACAGGATCAGCGTCACCCACGATGGCGTCGAAATCGAGACGCTCGAAACCGAAGACCCGCTGGCGTTCGTCGAAACCTTCAAAGCCCGCTACAACGTCCCGACCATTCCCGGCCTGCCTCGTTTCAATGGCGGTCTGGTGGGGTACTTCGGCTACGACTGCGTACGCTATGTCGAGCCCCGCCTGGGTAAATGTCCGAACCCGGACCCACTCGGTGTCCCGGATATCCTATTGATGGTGTCCGATGCGGTCGTGGTGTTCGACAACCTGGCCGGCAAGATGCACGCCATCGTGCTGGTCGATCCGGCGCAGCCGCAGGCGTATGAAAGCGGTCTGGCGCGGCTTGAGCAACTGATGGAGAAACTCCGTCAGCCCATCACCCCGCGGCGCGGCCTGGACCTGACCCGTCCGCAAGCGGCAGATCCGGTATTCCGTTCGAGCTTCACTCAAGCGGACTACGAAAAAGCCGTCGACACCATCAAGGAGTACATCCTGGCGGGCGACTGCATGCAGGTCGTGCCCTCCCAGCGCATGTCCATCGATTTCAAGGCGGCACCGATCGATCTCTATCGCGCGCTGCGTTGCTTCAACCCGACGCCGTACATGTACTTTTTCAACTTCGGCGACTTCCACGTCGTTGGCAGTTCGCCGGAAGTGCTGGTGCGCGTCGAAGACAACCTGATCACCGTGCGTCCAATCGCCGGTACGCGTCCCCGTGGCGCGACCGAGGAAGCCGACCACGCGCTGGAAGTCGACCTGTTGTCCGACGATAAAGAGATCGCCGAACACCTGATGCTGATCGACCTGGGCCGTAACGACACCGGGCGTGTCTCGGAAGTCGGCTCGGTGAAACTCACCGAGAAGATGGTCATCGAGCGTTATTCCAATGTCATGCACATCGTTTCCAACGTAACTGGTCAACTGAAAAGCGGGCTGACAGCGATGGACGCGCTGCGCGCCATTCTGCCGGCGGGCACGCTGTCCGGCGCGCCGAAGATTCGCGCGATGGAAATCATCGACGAGCTGGAACCGGTCAAACGCGGCGTGTACGGCGGCGCGGTGGGGTACTTCGCCTGGAACGGCAACATGGACACGGCGATTGCCATCCGCACTGCCGTGATCAAGAACGGCGAACTGCACGTGCAGGCCGGTGGCGGTATTGTCGCTGATTCGGTGCCGGCGCTTGAGTGGGAAGAAACCCTGAACAAACGCCGCGCGATGTTCCGCGCCGTGGCGTTGGCAGAACAAACGCCCGAGGCGTGATGTCCTGATCGGTGAAAGCGGGCCGCGTGCCCGCTTTTCATCTGCGGTTTCTGCGCCTGCCCAATATCCCGGATCTGATTCTTGAACAGTACGTCCAAATCCAGCCAAATAGCGCTCGGCCCGCGCCACCGGGGCACGGTGATATTGCGCCCTATGCGTCGGTACGCTACTGTGCGGCAACGTATGAACGAGACCTTTCCTGTGTCGATTGTCAGCAAACTCTTGATGCGCGTTATCAAGGCTCACGCCCGTTGGCGTTGGCGCGCCTGACTATTCCCCTGCCGGCCATGCCGGACCTGTATTGATATGCCTTCTGAAACCTCGGTCAGCACCGCCTCGCCGGACCACGTCCCGCGACCCACCGTGCACAACCGTGGACCGAGAATCGAAGGCCACGTTAGAAGTCAGTAATTCAAAAGGTTAAGCACCATGCTGCTGATGATCGATAACTACGACTCCTTCACTTATAACGTCGTGCAGTACCTCGGTGAACTGGGTGCCGACGTTAAAGTGATCCGCAACGACGAGTTGACCGTTGCCGAAATCGAAGCCCTCAACCCGGAGCGCATCGTCGTCTCGCCGGGCCCTTGCACGCCGAATGAAGCGGGCGTGTCCCTTGATGTCATCAAACACTTTGCCGGCAAACTGCCTGTCCTGGGCGTCTGCCTGGGGCATCAGTCCATCGGCCAGGCGTTTGGCGGCGACGTGGTGCGGGCCCGTCAGGTGATGCACGGCAAGACCAGCGATCTGGTCCACGAAGACAGAGGCGTGTTCGAGGGCCTGAAACATCCATTGACCGTGACGCGTTACCACTCGCTGGTGGTCAAGCGCGAGACGCTGCCCGACTGCCTGGAAGTGACGGCCTGGACTCAGCTGGAAGACGGCTCGGTCGACGAAATCATGGGCTTGCGCCACAAAACGTTGAACGTCGAGGGGGTGCAGTTCCACCCCGAGTCGATCCTCTCCGAGCAGGGTCATGAGCTGTTCGCCAACTTCCTCAAGCAGACCGGCGGCACTCGTCAGGGTTAAGGACACTTCGAAATGGCTATGGATATAAAAACGGCGCTGGGCCGTGTCGTTAACCACCTGGACCTGAGCACCGATGAAATGCGCGACGTCATGCGCGAAATCATGACCGGGCAGTGCACGCAGGCGCAGATCGGCGCTTTTCTGATGGGCATGCGCATGAAGAGCGAAAGCATCGATGAAATCGTCGGTGCGGTTTCGGTCATGCGCGAGCTGGCGGACAAGGTCCAGCTCGGCACACTGGATGGGGTGGTCGACATCGTCGGCACCGGTGGCGACGGGGCAAACATTTTCAACGTCTCGACGGCCGCCTCGTTCGTCATCGCAGCGGCGGGCTGCACCGTTGCCAAGCACGGCAACCGGGCGGTATCGGGCAAAAGCGGCAGTGCCGATCTGCTCGAAGCCGCCGGTGTTTACCTCAACCTGACGCCGGTACAGGTCGCGCGCTGCATCGACAGCGTGGGCATTGGTTTCATGTTCGCACAGACGCATCACGGCGCGATGAAGCATGCCGCCGGCCCGCGCAAAGAGTTGGGCCTGCGTACGCTGTTCAACATGCTAGGCCCAATGACCAACCCTGCCGGCGTGAAACATCAAGTGATCGGCGTATTCAGCCAGGCGCTGTGCCGGCCTATGGCCGAAGTCATGCTGCGCCTGGGCAGCAAACACGTATTGGTCGTGCATTCTCAGGATGGCCTGGACGAGTTCAGCCTTGCCGCGCCGACGTTCGTCGCGGAACTGAAGAACGGTGAAGTGACCGAATACTCTGTACAACCCGAAGATCTGGGCATGAAAAGCCAGAGTCTGTTCGGGTTGGTGGTCGACAGCCCGGCGCAGTCGCTGGAATTGATCCGCGACGCGTTGGGACGCCGCAAGACCGAACACGGGCAGAAAGCCGCTGAAATGATAGTGCTCAATGCAGGCGCCGCGCTCTATGCTGCAGACCATGCCTCTTCGTTGAAAGAAGGCGTGGCCCTTGCACATGACGCATTGCACACGGGCCTGGCCCGCGAAAAGCTGGAAGAGTTGGGTGCCTTTACCGCGGTATTCAAGCAGGAGAACGAAGGATGAGCGTGCCGACGGTGTTGGAAAAAATTCTCGCCCGCAAGGCAGAAGAGGTGGCCGCACGACGCGCCAGCGTCAGTCATTCCGAGCTGGAGACGCTGGTCGCCACAGCCGACGCGCCGCGTGGGTTCGCCATGGCGTTGATCGAGCAGGCCAAGCGAAAGCAACCAGCCGTGATTGCCGAGATCAAAAAAGCTTCGCCGAGCAAGGGCGTGATCCGGGAAAACTTCCAGCCGGCGGAAATCGCCAGAAGTTATGAAGCGGGCGGCGCGACCTGCCTTTCTGTGCTGACCGATATCGACTTCTTTCAGGGCGCCGATGCCTATCTGAAAGAGGCGCGCGGTGCCTGCAAGCTGCCCGTGATCCGCAAGGATTTCATGATTGATCCTTACCAGATCGTCGAAGCTCGGGCTTTGGGTGCCGACTGCATCCTGCTGATCGTGTCGGCGCTGGATGACGTGAAGATGGCTGAACTGGCGGCGGTCGCCAAAGCCAACCAACTCGACGTGCTGGTTGAAGTTCACGATGGCGATGAGCTGGAGCGTGCGTTGAAAACCCTGGACACGCCGCTTGTCGGCATCAACAACCGCAACCTGCACACCTTCGAGGTCAGCCTGGAAACCACGCTCGATCTGTTGCCCCGTATTCCGCGCGATCGCCTGGTGGTCACCGAGAGCGGGATTCTCAATCGCGCCGATGTGGAGCTGATGGAGATCAACGAGGTTTATTCATTCCTGGTCGGCGAGGCATTCATGCGCGCTGAAAAACCAGGTGTGGAGTTGCAGCGGCTGTTCTTCCCTGAAAAAGGCACTGCGATCAAATCCAGTTCCCTGGATTGACCACGGTCAGTACCGTGATACCTGCAGGAAAAATCGTGCTGGCTTCTGCCTGGGCTCCAGGTGCTGACGAGGTTGACGGAAATGGCCTCGTCGAATGCCCGCCCATTCCTGCAGAGGCATTGGCACATTCAGGTCGGAGGGCAACATGGCCGCTCAGGTGATCGACATCGGCGTAGAAGAAGGGCTCAAGGCCGAGCAGGACTTGCTGGCTTCGGTCTGCGCGGGAGATGCCGATTACGGGTTGTTGTTCTGGCGGCCGTCCGATCACGCCTTGGTGATGCCGCGCCGCCTCAGTCGATCAGGTGGTTTCACGGAAGCCAGCGAAACCCTGTCTGATATCGGCTGGCCCATTTTGCTGCGCGAAAGCGGCGGCGAACCGGTCCCGCAGTCTCCGGCCACGGTAAACGTGGCACTCGTCTACGTTCAGCCCAAATCCGACCTGGATCGCGACCGCATTGAAAAGGCTTACATGCGCTTGTGTCAGCCGATGCTCGATGTGTTGATGGAGCTGGGCGGCGAGGCGTCTCTGGGCGAGGTAGACGGGGCGTTCTGCGACGGTCGATTCAACGTCAATCTGAGCGGCCGCAAAATGGTCGGTACGGCTCAGCGCTGGCGCCAGAGCCAGGGCGGTCAGCGCCCCGTGGTTTTGGCCCATGGTGCAATGTTGCTCGATAACGAGCGGCTGGAGATGGTGAATGCCGTCAACCGCTTCAACCAGATGTGTGATCTGGAGCAGCGATGCCGAGCGGACAGTCATATAGCGTTGCACGAGCTGTTCGCGGCACCGGATTTCGTCTCTCGTTTGAGCGACCGGTACGCACGCATGTTCGCTGAGCTGTGAAACGTGCCTGTGCCGCTCACGAGTTCAACGCGTGCCAAACACCACCATTGTCTTGCCGCGCACGTGCACCAGATTCTGTTCTTCCAGTGACTTGAGCACCCGCCCGACCATTTCCCGCGAGCACCCGACGATCCGGCCGATTTCCTGACGGGTGATTTTGATTTGCATGCCGTCGGGGTGAGTCATCGCGTCCGGTTGCTTGCACAGGTCGAGCAGGCTGCGCGCAACTCGACCGGTCACGTCCAGAAACGCCAGATCGCCCACTTTGCGAGTGGTATTGCGCAAACGCTCCGCCATTTGTCCGCCTATGGCGTACATCAATTCGGGATCGTGCTGACTCAGCTCGCGGAATTTGGCGTAGCTGATCTCGGCCACTTCGCATTCCGTTTTGGCGCGCACCCATGCGCTTCGCTGTGAGCCGCTCGGCGCTTGCTGGAAAAGTCCCAGTTCGCCGAAGAAATCGCCGCTGTTGAGGTAGGCGACGATCATCTCCCGGCCTTCGTTATCCTCGATCAGAATTGTCACCGAACCTTTGAGAATCAGGTACAGCGACTCCGATTGCTCTCCGGCACAGATGATGTTGCTTTTGGCTGGGCATCGCCTCCGTTGTGCGTAGGGGAGAAGCTTGTCGGCGATTTTCAACTTGTTCGGAGGGGTCATGGCGACCATGGCTGTATCCCGTAAAAAACTGCGCCCGGAGGCATTCTTATAGGTATCGGCAGTATTTCCGATTTGACACAGTTCCACAGCGGCAAATTGCCATTTTTTCCGAAATTTCCTACGTTTCTGTCGTTGATCGGCATTTCCGGTCGACGCTGCGACATCGTAGCCCTGTGCTAAGCTGGCCGCCTTTTTCTAGCATGGGAGTCCTGGCGATGAAGGCGCGTATTCAATGGGCAGGTGAGGCCATGTTTCTTGGCGAATCTGGCAGCGGTCACGTGGTTGTCATGGATGGTCCGCCGGAAAGCGGCGGTCGCAATCTGGGCGTGCGGCCTATGGAGATGGTGCTGATCGGTCTGGGTGGCTGCAGCAACTTCGACGTGGTCAGCATCCTGAAGAAAGCACGCCAGCCGATCGAAAGCTGCGAAGCGTTTCTTGAAGCCGAGCGCGCGACCGAGGATCCGAAAGTGTTCACGAAGATCCACCTGCATTTCGTCGTGAAAGGTCGCGGTCTGAAAGAGACTCAGGTCAAGCGGGCCATCGAACTGTCGGCCGAGAAATACTGCTCCGCGTCGATCATGCTCGGTAACGCAGGCGTGGAAATCACCCACGATTACGAAATCATCGAGCTGGGCTGATCAACGCCCAATTTTCATAAAAGCGGCGCAGGCTATGGCATGCGACTTCTGACGTCTGCATAATGCGCCCCTTTTTCAGGGCGCGACTGCCGGGACCTTCCTGGCTCGCCTCCGACCAGACAACCAAAATCGCCAACGCGAAGAGGTGTTAACCGTCCTACGCAGCTGAGCCGGGCTCAGTTGACGGGCATGCTTGATCACGCGGCCTGGGCCGCACCCATATAGAGAGTTTTTAACGGTGAAAAGCAAACTCAAGCTCCACGGGTTCAATAACCTGACTAAGACCTTGAGCTTCAACATCTATGACATCTGCTATGCGGAAACCCCGCAGGATCAGCAGGCCTACGTCGAGTACATCAACAGCGTGTACGACGCTGAGCGCCTGACGCGGATTCTCACGGATGTTGTCGATATCATTGGCGCGAACATCCTGAACATCGCCCGTCAGGACTACGACCCACAAGGCGCCAGTGTCACGATCTTGATCTCCGAGCAGCCGGTTACGCCAACCGACAGCCAGATCGAAGAATCCCCAGGCCCGTTGCCGGAGACCATCCTTGCGCACCTGGACAAGAGCCACATCACGGTTCACACCTATCCCGAGATTCACCCGGTCGACGGCATTGCGACGTTCCGTGTGGACATCGACGTATCGACCTGCGGCGTGATTTCCCCGCTCAAGGCGCTGAACTACCTGATCCACAAGTTCGAGTCCGACATCGTCACCGTCGACTATCGGGTGCGCGGCTTCACCCGCGACGTAGAAGGCAAGAAGCACTTCATCGATCACGAGATCAACTCGATCCAGAACTACCTCTCCGAAGACACCCGCGACAGTTACCAGATGACTGACGTGAACGTGTATCAGGAAAACCTGTTCCACACCAAGATGCTGCTCAAGCAATTTGACTTGGACAATTACCTGTTCGGCGACGCGACCAGCAACCTTTCGCCGGAGCAGCGCGAACAGGTCACTGGCCGCGTAAAACACGAAATGCTGGAAATTTTCTACGGCCGCAACATGCCGGTCTGAAGACTCAACCGCATAAACAAAAAAGGCGCCCATCGAGGCGCCTTTTTTGTGTTCAACAACATCAATCCCAGATCATCAGATCCGATACGTACTTTTGGTCATCACCTTGGCCAGCAGGCTCATGCCAAATTTGACCGGTGCCGGAAAGCGGAAGCCGCCCGCCTGAATGGCACCCTCGGCATGTTGCTCTTCGTCGGTGCGCATCTGCTCAAGAATCGCCCGGGATTTTTCATCCTCAATCGGCAATTGTTCCAGATGTTCGTTCAAATGCTTGCACACCTGATCTTCGGTCGCTGCGACGAAACCAAGACTCACACGGTCGCTGATCAGGCCGGCGACTGCACCGATCCCGAACGACATGCCGTAGAAAACAGGGTTGAGCACGCTGGTATGGCTGCCCAGCTGATGAATGCGTTGCTCGCACCACACCAGATGGTCGATTTCTTCTTCAGCCGCATGTTCCATCGCCTTGCGCACGTGGGGCAACCTGGCGGTGAGCGCCTGGCCCTGATACAGCGCCTGGGCGCACACTTCGCCGGTATGGTTGATGCGCATCAGGCCGGCAACGTGGCGGGTGTCGGTCTCGCTCATCTTGGTGTCGGGCTGGACGATGGCAGGCGAGGGTCGATGGGAATGCGCGCTGGCAGGCAGCAGCGTCTTCATCGCGGCATCGGCCTGAAGTAGAAAACGATCGATAGGGGAGTAGTGACGTTCGGTAGCCATGGGCACCTCCGGATAAATCCACGGCGGCCAGTCTACCTCAATCGATGTGGCGAGGCTTGTTCTGCGTCAGCCCGCCGAGGTGCATGTCAGACACTCGGCGGACGTAACTCTTTGATATCGCGACTCAGCCCGGCGGCCAGGTCATCTGGCGCTTGCCCAGCACATGCATATGAATGTGATAGACGGTCTGGCCACCTTTCTCGTTGGTATTCATCACCACGCGAAAACCGTCCTCGCAGCCTTGCTCTTTCGCCAGACGCTGCGCGGTAAAGAGGATGTGGCCCAACAGGCCTTTGTCTTCTTCGGTGACGTCGTTAAGGGTGCGGATCGGTTTTTTCGGGATAACCAGAAAATGCACCGGCGCCTGAGGGGCGATATCGTGAAACGCCAGCACCTGATCATCTTCGTAGATGATCTTGGCCGGTATCTCCCGGTTGATGATCTTGGTGAACAGAGTTTCCACAGCCTTGTTTCTCCGTTTCTGGGGGGATGAACCGAGTGTACTGAGCGAGTCGCGCTGCGCCCAGACGTTTGTACCGCTTGGTTGATCAGGCTGAGGTGCGTGACTTGAGCAGCGATCCCCAGATTTTCCGCGTCATCCAACGGCCTGTGAGGCGAGGCAAGCGGGTTATGAACCGGTTGCGCCAGCCAGGAATGATCACTGCGCGGTTCTTGTCGAGTGCGCGAACGGTGTACAGCGCGATCTCTTCCGCCGTCATGGTCTTGTCGTCGGTGAATTTATCAGCGCTCAACTGCGCGGTGCGGAAGAACGACGTTCGAGTCGGCCCCGGGCACAAGACTGAAATCTTCACGCCGGTCTTTTTCAGCTCTTCGCGCAGGCCTTCGGAAAAATGCAGGACGTAGGCCTTACTGGCAGCATAGGTGCTCATCCACGGGCCGGGTTGAAAGCCCATGATCGACGCGACATTGAGGATCTGCCCGCCACCCTGAACGGCCATCAGATTGCCCACGGTGTGGCACAGGCGCGTCAATGCCAACACGTTGAGGTCCAGCAGGTCCTGCTCCTGCGCCCATTCCTGCGCCAGAAAAGGGCCGCTGTTGCCGATTCCCGCGCAGTTCACCAACAGGTCGATCTGCCGCTCGCCCTCTTCAAGTTCCAGCAGAAATCCCGACAGGCGCAATGGCTCCCCCAGATCGCAGGCACGGAACAGGACCTCGACGCCGAAGCGCTGAGTGAACTCGATAGCGATGCTTTCCAGCATGTCCCGGTGGCGAGCGACCAGAATGAGGTTGCGACCTCGGCGGGCCAAGGCTTCGGCCAATGCCAGGCCGATGCCGCTGGATGCACCTGTGACCAGGGCGTAACGGGTCATGCAATTCTCCAGTGAGGGTGTAGCGAGTGTTGAGACAGCTTCCATGCTGCCAGTAAGTTATTGGTCGTCTTCGTTGTCGGAAGAGTCACCAACATCTGCAGGATCGACGGGTACCTCAGGTTGCGCTGCGTCATCGTCGTCATAAGGCAGAGACTGCTCGTAATCGCCAGTGGTTGCCTCTACTTCGTCCTGAATGGTCTGGAAACCGTCTCTGACCCCGCCGATGAACACCAGTGCAAGAATCAACAGCCAAAGCGTGGCAAGAATCTTGACCCCCCGGTTGTTGGGAGGCGGCGGCGGACCATACGCATTCGGGCCGGCGTTGCCGGGAATCGCGATCAGCAAAAGAGGGAAGAACGTGCCGATAATGGGCACCAGATAGAGCAACAGCAGCCACGCCGACCAGCCTGCATCATGCAGGCGCTGCGCGCCAATCTGGATGCACACCACGATCACCGCCACGAGGGCAATGGTGCCAAGCAGCCCACCGGCAATCAGCGACACGCTCAGTATCGCGAAGCAGAAGCCGCTGATGACCATGGCCACCAGGACCAGCACCATGCTCCACGCCAGATAGCGCAAGCGGCCGATCCGGCCTTGCACGCTGAACACTTTGAGCGCGCCGACATCGGGCCAGTCCTGGGTAGCCGATGCTCGAGGTGGCGCATAGGGCGAAACAGCGGGTTCGAAGGCCGGTGTCCGCGGCGCGACCTGCTCGACTTCATCAAGAGTCAAGATCAAGGGTTCTTCGGGCTCGATCCGGCCTTCCACGCCCGCATCGTTCAGCGCCTTCAGATAACGCTGCGCATCGTCCTGGGTAAGGCCGCGCTTGACCGTCACCGGCCGGGTCGCGAACAAGCGGTCTATGCCGGACACGTCGCTCTTGAACAGCTGGGCCAGATTAAGACGCGCGGTTTCCAGCTCTACACCGGGCCGCAGCTGCCCCTCGAAAACGATCTTGAAGTGTTCGGCCATACGCGGCTTCCTTGTCTTGAGTGAAATACGACTCAAAGGGCTGCAATCAGAACGGCTTGACGACCACCAGGATGACGATAGCCAGAAGAATCAATACAGGGATTTCGTTGAACCAGCGATAGAAAACATGGCTGCGGCCGTTTTCTCCGCGTGCGAAGCGTTTGACCTGTGCGCCACAGACATGGTGATAGCCGATCAGCAAGACCACCAGCGTGAGTTTGGCGTGCATCCAGCCTTGCTGGAGGAATCCGGGGGTGAGCGTGATCAGCCAGATGCCGAACACCAACGTTGCAATCATCGCCGGGCCCATGATGCCCCGGTAGAGCTTGCGCTCCATGGTGCAAAAACGCTCGCGGCTGACGCTGTCCTCGCTCATCGCGTGATAGACGAACAGTCGCGGAAGGTAGAACAAGCCTGCGAACCAGCAGACGATCGAAACAATATGCAGCGCTTTTATCCAGAGATAGAGCATTTTTGGTTTTTCCAGGATCACGGTGGCGCAAATAGTAGTGGCTTGAACGCCCGTACGTCACGTTCACGGTTGTCCCGCAGGCGACGGGCCCATATTATCAGCGGCTTTCCAGTGGTTTCGTTGAGGGCAGATTATGGTCAAGGTCGGTATCGTCGGCGGCACGGGTTACACCGGCGTCGAGTTGCTGCGTCTGTTGGCGCAACATCCAGAAGCAGAAGTGGTAGCGATCACTTCGCGCTCCGAGGCGGGCCTTCCAGTCGCCGACATGTACCCGAACCTGCGCGGCCACTATGACGGCCTGGCGTTCAGCGTTCCGGACGTCAAGGTCCTTGGCGCTTGCGATGTGGTGTTCTTCGCCACGCCCCACGGGGTGGCCCACGCGTTGGCAGGTGAACTGCTGGCGGCCGGCACCAAGGTGATCGATCTGTCCGCAGACTTCCGACTGCAGGATCCTGTGGAGTGGGCCAAGTGGTACAACCAGCCGCACGGCGCGCCGGAATTGCTGGGCGAGGCCGTTTACGGGCTGCCAGAAGTCAACCGCGAAAAAATCAAGGGCGCTCGCCTGATCGCCGTTCCGGGGTGCTACCCGACGGCGACGCAGTTGGGTTTTCTGCCATTGCTCGAAGCAGGGCTTGCCGATCCGACCCGCCTGATCGCTGACTGCAAATCCGGCATCAGTGGCGCAGGCCGTGGCGCCAGCGTGGGTTCGTTGTATTCGGAAACCAGCGAGAGCTTCAAGGCTTACGCGGTAAAAGGTCACCGCCATCTTCCCGAGATCAGCCAAGGACTGCGCCGTGCCGCGGGCGGAGACATCGGCCTGACGTTTGTCCCGCATTTGACGCCGATGATTCGTGGCATTCACGCGACCTTGTATTCGACCGTTGTGGACAAGTCGGTCGACCTGCAGGCGTTGTTCGAAAAGCGCTACGCGAACGAGCCTTTCGTCGACGTCATGCCAGCCGGCAGTCACCCGGAAACCCGCAGCGTGCGCGGCGCCAACGTCTGTCGCATTGCAGTGCATCGTCCACAGGACGGCGATGTGGTCGTGGTGCTCTCGGTCATCGACAACCTGGTCAAAGGCGCGTCGGGTCAGGCTGTGCAGAACATGAACATCATGTTTGAACTGGACGAGCGCATGGGCCTGTCTCACGCCGGAATGCTGCCTTGACGCAGCTGCGAGCGGCGAGCGGCGAGCGGCGAGCTTCAGGCTGCAAGTTGGAAGGTGCACATGATGCTTTCAGCTTTCAGCTTTCAGCTTTCAGCTTTCAGCTTTCAGCTTGCAGCTTATCGCTTGAAGCTACTCGCTGCCGTCAGAATAGTTGACCAATTTTCTAGGACAAGCGGATAATGCGCGCATTACGCATTATGACGGCTTAGCGCCGGGAGACTTTGAGCATGAGCGTTGAAACCTTCACTCCAGTGGCTTTGGAATTCACTCACGGTGCTGCGCACAAAGTGAAGACTCTGGTCGACGAAGAGGGTAATGACCGCCTGAAGTTGCGTGTATTCGTGACCGGCGGGGGCTGTTCCGGCTTTCAATATGGCTTCACCTTCGATGAGGATGTGGCCGACGACGACACCATTGTCGAGCGCGAGGGCGTCAGCCTGGTCGTCGATCCGATGAGCTTCCAGTATCTGGCAGGCGCTGAAGTGGACTATCAGGAAGGTCTCGAAGGTTCTCGCTTCGTGATCAAGAACCCGAACGCCGCCACCACCTGTGGTTGCGGATCGTCGTTCTCCATCTGAGTCATACGTTGCAAACGAAAACGCCGCGCTTATGCGCGGCGTTTTGCATTTCGGCAGGCTGCGTGTCGGTTACGCAGGATAGATCGCACCGAGTACACGCAGTCCCGCAGCGCCGGTGACGCTCGGGCGGTTGGCCGGAACGCTTTCCAGCGCGCAGTGCGCAAGCCAGGCAAAGGCCATCGCCTCGACCCAGTCAGGGTCGACACCGAATTCCGCAGTGCTGGAAACCTTCGTATCTGGCAGCAGGGCAGCCAGTCTGTTCATCAGTGCCTTGTTGTGCGCACCGCCACCACACACCAGCAGTTCTTTGGTCTGTGCCTGAGCCGACTGCAGCGATTCGGTGATGCTCAAGGCCGTCACTTCCAGCAACGTCGCCTGCACATCTTCAGGTTTGAGCGTTGGCAGCTGAAACAGGTGATGGTGAACCCAGCCCAGGTTGAACACTTCGCGTCCGGTACTCTTCGGGCCTTTGGTCTGGAAGAACTGGTCACTGAGCATGGACTTCAGCAAATCGGGGTTAACTGTCCCGCTTTCGCCCCAAGCCCCATCCTTGTCGTAGCTCAGGCCGCGCTGGGCTTGAATCCAGGCGTCAAGCAACACGTTGCCCGGCCCCGAGTCGAAGCCTGAAACCGGCTTGTCGATCTCGATCAGGCTGAGGTTGCTGAATCCGCCGACGTTCAAGACGGCGCGATAGTCCTTGTTGTCGTCGAACAGTGCTTCATGAAACGCGGGGACGAGGGGAGCACCTTGACCGCCTGCGGCGATATCGCGCTTGCGGAAGTCACTGACGACAGTAATCCCGGTCAGCTCTGCCAGCAGGGCAGGGTTGCCGATTTGCACGGTGAAACCACGCGCCGGCTCGTGGCGAATGGTCTGACCGTGGCTGCCGATGGCGCGGATCTCGCCGGCAAGTACGTTCTGCTGGTCCAGCAGCGCATGCACGCCTTGGGCTGCAAGGCGAACCCATTTCTGCTCCGCAATACCGGCGCGCGCCAGTTCATCCGGACCGCTGGCACAAAGGCCCAGAAGCTCGGCGCGCAGCTCATCCGGCATAGGAATGTAATAGGTGCCGAGCAGACGTGGTCGGTCATCCTGTTCAACGAGGGCGAAGTCGAGTCCATCAAGACTGCTTCCGGACATTACACCTACATATAAAGTCATGGGTCAGCGCTTACTCGAGGCCAGCATGGTGGCCTTTTCCTGGTCCATGCGCGCCATCAGAGGTTGGCTTTCTTGCATGAACCGCTGTTTTTCGGACTTGGCGATCGGGTCGGCCATTGGCAGCTTCTGGCCCAACGGATCAACGTGAACGCCATTTACCTGGAACTCATAATGTACATGCGGACCTGTGGACAGGCCGGTCGTTCCAATATAGCCGATGACTTGACCTTGCTTGACGCTCGAGCCGTTTTGAATGCCTTTGGCGAAGCCCTGCATGTGGCCGTACAGCGTGCGATAGGTTTCGCCGTGCTGAATGATGACCGTGTTGCCGTAACCGCCACGACGCCCGGCCAGAATGACTTTGCCGTCACCGGTCGCCTTGATCGGCGTGCCACGAGGCGCGGCATAGTCGATGCCTTTGTGAGCGCGGATCTTGTTCAGAATCGGGTGCTTGCGTCCCATGGAAAACATCGAGCTGATGCGCGCGAACTCGACGGGCGTGCGAATGAACGCCTTGCGCATGCTGTTGCCATCGGCCGTGTAGTAATTGGTGTTGCCTTGCTTGTTGGTATAGCGAACAGCGGTGTAGGTCTTGCCACGGTTGGTGAAGCGCGCCGAGAGAATGTTGCCGGTGCCGACCGTCTTGCCGTTGACGACCTTCTGCTCGTAGATCACGTCGAATTCGTCACCCTTGCGAATGTCCTGAGCGAAATCCACGTCATAGCCAAAGATGTTGGCCATGTCCATGGTCATGCTGTGGCTCAGGCCTGCGCGCTGTGCCGATTGCGACAATGAATTACTGATGATCCCGTGAACGTAGGCCGTGCGCACGTTCGGTTTGCTGACGTCACGCGTGAAGGTGTAGCCCTTGTCGGTGCGCGAGAGGCTGATGCTCTCCAGATCGCTGAGCTTGCTGTGCAATTGCTTGAGGTTGCCTTCAGGCGAAAGCTCGAATTGCAGAACCTGACCGTTCTTGAGCTGGCTGAACTGCCTGGCTTGCTTGTCGCTGGCGATGACCTCATGAACGGTGGCCGGTGGAAGGCCCACCTTCTCGAACAGCGTCGAGAGGGTATCGCCCTTGGAAACCACGACTTCTCTGTGATTCGGGCTTTTGGCTGCCGCGACCGCTTCAGGCTTTGCAGCCGGCTTCTGTGGTTCGGCGTCGGCGGTGTTATTGGGCTCGTCAGCGCCGTTGTCGATTTGCGCAAACGGAGAATTTGCAGGTGGCTCTGTGGCTTGAGTCTGATCCTGAGCGTCTTGTTCTTGCTTGAACTGATCGGATGGCGTGTCCAGCTCGAGGGACAGGTTGGTCTTTTTGGCTTCGACATCGCTGGATGGAAAAACCAGAAGCGCCAGGCTCAGCAAGGCTGCGATACCGCTTGCAGCTAGCAGGTGGCTCTTCGGATAAAGCGGCGGCGCTTTAGGCGGAGTGTCGTTCATAAGTAATTTTGACTTTGAAAAAAGATGAAATGGAAAAGATGAATGACATGATGAAGATGAAATAACTGTATAAAATATAACCAAATCTCGCCTGAGGCAAGCTTGCGATCGGATCGTTCCGCGATTCGTCGAGCGCGTGTTCCCGGAACTTGTATTTGGGCGGCGATCTTGTATGGTTGTTTCCCTTTGAAATAAGGCTTACGGGGCGGTTATGAAGTCGGTTGAAGAGCAGCTAGCGCTGATCAAGCGTGGCGCAGATGAACTCCTTGTCGAGTCCGAGCTGATCGCGAAACTCAAGCGTGGTCAGCCACTGCGCATCAAGGCCGGTTTTGACCCTACGGCTCCTGATCTGCACTTGGGTCACACGGTGCTTATTAATAAGCTGCGCCAATTCCAGGACCTGGGTCACCAGGTGATCTTCCTGATTGGGGACTTCACCGGCATGATCGGTGACCCTAGCGGCAAGAGCGCCACGCGCCCGCCGCTGACTCGCGAGCAGGTTCTTGATTATGCCGAGACGTACAAGGCGCAAGTCTTCAAGATTCTCGATCCCGCTAAAACTGAAGTGGCCTTCAACTCCAGCTGGATGGATCAGTTGAGTCCGGCGGACTTCATTCGCCTGTCTTCCCAGTACACGGTCGCTCGCATGCTCGAGCGCGATGATTTCGACAAGCGATACAAATCCAACCAGTCCATTGCAATCCATGAGTTCCTGTATCCATTGGTGCAGGGCTACGACTCAGTAGCGTTGCGTGCTGATGTCGAGCTTGGCGGTACTGACCAGAAATTCAACCTGCTGATGGGGCGCGAGCTTCAGCGTGCGTACGGGCAAGAAGCTCAGTGCGTACTGACCATGCCGTTGCTGGAAGGTCTGGACGGTGTGAAGAAGATGTCCAAGTCGCTGGGTAACTACGTGGGTATCCAGGAAGCGCCCGGCATCATGTACAGCAAGCTGGTTTCCATTCCTGATGCATTGATGTGGCGCTACTTCGAGCTGCTGAGCTTCCGCTCCATGGAAGAGATCGAGGGTTTCAAGGCCGACTGTGAGAAAGGTGCAAACCCGCGCGACATCAAAATCAAGCTGGCCGAGGAAATCGTTGCTCGTTTCCATGGTGAGGAAGCCGCAGCATCGGCGCATCGCTCCGCCGGGAATCGCATGAAAGACGGTGAACTGCCTGACGACTTGCCGGAGATCGCCTTGTCGGCAGCCGAAGACATGCCGATTGCCGCTGTCCTTAATAAGGCAGGCTTGGTCAAGAACTCTGCAGTCGCTCGTGATCTGTTGACTTCCGGTGGTGTACGCATAGATGGTGAAGTCGTGGATCGCGGTTTCATCTTCAAGATCGGCGCGACCCATGTTTGTCAGGCCGGGAAGAAGGCTTTCGGTCGCGTTACGCTGAATCGGGAATAAAGTTTGAATTAGGGGTTGACGCCCCTCTCAATGTCTCTATAATTCGCCCCACTTCCGGCGCAGACGAAACGGAAAACTCCTTGAGATTCAACGAGTTAGACGAAGTAAGCAGCGTGGAGGGGCTTCGATTCAGGTCACTGAATCGGCAGCGGTGAAAAAGGTGGTTGACAGCAGATTGTAACGCTGTAGAATTCGCCTCCCGCTGACGTGAGACGCCAAGTCGAACGAAGCGCAAGTGGTTGAAGTTGCAAAGGAAACTTTGAAAACTTCTGAAAATAACCGCTTGACAGATGATGAGGACGCTGTAGAATGCGCGCCTCGGTTGAGACGAAAGGCTCTTGACCAACCG
>NZ_FNYJ01000006.1:0-421054 GCF_900108875.1 Pseudomonas sp. NFR16
CTTGACCATATAACACCCAAGCAATCTGCGACTCGGACGAGCACAGATTGCGGTGACTGTGAAGACGACACGCACCGAAAGTTTGCAGCATACAGGCCAGACCTGATCACATACCCGATTGGCTGAAGCGCGGCCCCAGGCCTCGGTTCGGTACCCGAATTTCTTGACGACCATAGAGCATTGGAACCACCTGATCCCATCCCGAACTCAGAAGTGAAACGATGCATCGCCGATGGTAGTGTGGGGTTTCCCCATGTGAGAGTAGGTCATCGTCAAGATTAAATTCCAGAACCCCATTTGCGAAAGCAGATGGGGTTTTGTTTTTGCGCGTGAAAAATCTGCGGCCCCGATAAAAATCCCACCTACAAAAAAACCACCCGAAGGTGGTTCTTTTACTTCATCGCCGATCAGTCTCCGCGATACACGCAACCGCTTGTACATGTTTCGTGGATACGGATGGCCGACAGCTCGGGTAACAGCGGCTTCAATTCATTCCAGATCCATTTCACCAGCACTTCACTGGTTGGATTCTCCAGACCGGGAATGTCATTCAGATAGTTATGGTCCAGGCGCTCGTACAGAGGCTTGAAGATGGTTTTGATTTCTGAAAAATCACGAATCCATCCGGTTTGAGGGTCGGGTTCGCCTTGAAGGTAAATGGCAATGCGGAACGAGTGACCGTGCAAACGCCCACACTTGTGGCCTTCCGGTACGTGGGGGAGGCGATGGGCGGATTCGAACGTAAATTCTTTAAAAATTTCCACGATGTGAACCTTAAAAAGTGGCGATCGCCAGAGCGATAAATGCAGAGCGCGAGTTTACCAGCAATGGTTTCCCAAGGGACAGGCGGAACCTGACCGCCTGGTTAAACCAATGGCTGAAGCCGTTCTGCCAATCGACCGGTATCCACCAGCTCCACAAACTCATCCCCCAGTCGCTGGCTGTTTTCCATTGCGGTGCGCCAATAACGCTGGCGTTCTGCGTCTTTACCCATGAACCGCTTGAAGTCGCTTCGATCAGGCAGCTTTCCAAGCGGCAAGGTCGACAGGTATTCGCGCGAAGGCGCCAGCAGCAATACGTCCTGCAAGCGGTTCAAATCGCCTCGACGCCATGGCAGGGCTTTGTCGAACCAGCCCGGTATGATTTTGTCGGTGAAATGCGGATACAGAACGATGTCACTGCCGCTGTACGGTAGATCAAGGTGGTAATCCAGAAGTCCCCCGTCGCGGAAGGTGCCGGGTCCGACGCCCGGGATATCCATCACGCCCTGCATGACCATGGGAATGGAGCCCGACGCCAACAGGGCCAGACGCAAGTTTGACGTTTTCAGATGCAGACACCGTGAAGGGAAGTCGGTCAATGCCAGTAGGGGAGGGGCCCGACGCGCGTCGTGGAGGATCAGACGCTCAAAATGCCTCGAAAGCCGGTCGCGGCCCAGTAGGTTGCTGGCGATGACCGAAGACAATCCCAATCCCAGTCCACGTCGATCATCCTGCGCAAGCAGCCCATGACTTTTGACGATCATGATATTCAGGCGATAGTGCGGGTTGCTGAGCACGTTCGCATCGCGCCCTTGCAACAGATCATCGAGCATTTTGACGCAGCTCTGACTCACCTGTGCCATGGTCACGCCTTTGGCGAAGCTCTGCTCGTTATATAGCCTGCCGAGTAGCTTGAGGCCTTCGACAGGGTCAGGAAGACAGGCGCTTGCGAAACGCCACGAGCCGATCGACGCGCCGATCAGCGAGCGTTCGCGTTTGGCGCGTGGGAGCCATTCGCCAAACAGCGCCAGGTCCAGTCCCTGGATACCTAGTGCCTTGGGGCCGCCCGCGGCGCCGGGAATGATGCCGACGTCTTGCGGAGCAAGGCCCTGATCGCGAATGCGGGCGATGGCTCTTTTGCCGGCCTTTATCGTGAGCGCCGGCGTTTTGATGTGAATGGCGCTCATGGATGCTCCTTGGAGAACGGCGCAAAGTGAATGATCTGAAGAGCCGGGGCAACGGCAAGCGGTGATGGCACCTAGCCAGATAAATTCAGTTTTAATTAAGTTCGTGCGTTTATCGTAAAGGTCGTAAACATTACTACGAGAACGGAGAACTACGATGAAAACGTTGACGGCTTTTTTCGCTGCATCTGCCCTTACTGTCGCGGCTGGTTACGCTCAGGCGCGGGATCTTGGCCCGGATGAGGCGCTGCGTCTGCGCGATGCAGGTACTATTCAGTCTTTCGAAAAACTCAACGACGCGGCGCTGGCCAAGCATCCCAAAGCGAACATCACCGAGACCGAGCTGGAAGAGGAATATGGCAAATACGTTTATCAGGTTGAGCTGCGCGACGCCAAGGGTGTCGAGTGGGATGTGGAGATCGACGCGGTCAGCAGCCAGATCCTCAAAGATCATCAGGACACCTGATGATCGCCAGTAAGCGCCCCGGCACATGTGTCGTTCACTGGTTGCTGGCAACCTGCGCCGTCATGTTCTGCATGATGTGCGCGGCGCGGGACCTGGACCAGGATGAGGCGCTGCAATTGCGCAGGCAGGGCGTCATCTTGCCCTTGGAGCAATTCATCGAACAGGCACTGGGGCGCTATCCCGGTTCAAAGCTCCTGGAAGCGGAGCTCGAAGAAAAGCATGACGTGCTGGTGTATGAAATCGAGTTGTTGACCTCGGATCACGTGGTCCGCGAGCTGAAATTCGATGCCAGCGACTGTCGTTTGCTGGAAGACAAGGAAGATGATTGATGCGTTTGTTACTGGTTGAGGATCATGTACCGCTGGCCGATGAGCTGATGAGCACGTTGAACCGCCAAGGCTATGCGGTGGACTGGCTTGCCGACGGCCGAGACGCTATTTATCAGGGGGCCAGCGAGCCTTACGACTTGATTGTGCTTGATCTGGGACTGCCGGGCATACCGGGCCTGGACGTGTTGCAGAAGTGGCGTGCGGACGGGTTGGCGACTCCGGTTCTGATTCTGACGGCTCGTGGGTCATGGGCTGAGCGTATCGAAGGGCTCAAAGCCGGTGCCGATGATTACCTGACCAAGCCCTTTCATCCCGAAGAACTGCAACTGCGCATTCAAGCGCTGTTACGCCGCGTCAGGGGGCTGGCTAATCAACCGACATTGCAAGCAGCCGGCCTGCATCTGGATGAAGGACGGCAGTGCGTCAGCCGGGAGGGCGAGGAGATTCAGTTGACGTCCGCGGAGTTTCGCCTGTTGCGATACTTCATGCTTCATCCGGAGCAGATTCTCTCCAAGAGTCACCTGGCCGAGCACCTCTATGACGGCGAGAGCGAGCGTGATTCCAACGTGATCGAGGTGCACGTCAACCACCTGCGGCGCAAGCTGGGTCGAGCCGTCGTGGAGACGCGGCGAGGCCAGGGCTATCGGTTTGGTGGGGCCGGCGGGTGAGGTCGATCCAGCGCCGCCTGAGTCTTGGTTTGATCAGCGTTTTGCTGATCGTCGGGCTGGTTCTGGCGCAGATCAGCCTTTGGCTGTTCGAAATCGGCCTGCAGCGCTACCTCGAATCCGGTCTGCGCAATGAAAGTGAATCTTTGCTGGTCGCCCTCGTTCGAGGTCCAGATGGCCTGCAACTCGATGAACACCGCCTTTCGCCGGGGTATCAGCGTCCGTATTCCGGTCATTATTTCCGCATTGATTTTGACGGCGGGCACTGGCGTTCAAGGTCTTTGTGGGATCTGGAACTGCCACAGCCTGAGCATCCCGGGCTGCATGCCAACCTTGAGTTGCAGAAGAGTCATCAGTCGCTGTTGTTGCTGCATACCGAATACCGCAAATTCGGCCAGAAGATCGCCATCACAGTGGCTCAGGACTACACGCCAGTCCAGGCCAGCTTTGCTCTCGTCAAACAAATCGGTTTAGGCCTCGGCCTCGCTGCGCTGGTGCTGATTCTCATCCTTCAGCGAGTGACGGTGAGGCGTGCCCTGAAGCCTCTGGATACCGCTCGCGAGCAGCTTTTTCAGCTTCAGCAAGGGCAGCGTTCGCAGCTTGACGAAAGCGTACCACTCGAACTTGCCCCCCTTGTGGCGCAGATCAACCATCTGCTGGCTCACACTGAGGACAGCCTCAAGCGCTCGCGCAACGCGCTGGGTAACCTGGGGCATGCGCTGAAAACCCCGCTGGCGGTTTTGATGAGTCTCGCCGAGGGCCAGGCGCTGGAGCAGCAGCCGCACGTGCGCGCTACTTTGCGTGATCAGTTGCAGCAGATTCAGCAGCGTCTGGAGCGCGAACTCAACCGCGCGAGATTGTCAGGCGATGCGTTGCCCGGTGCGCGTTTCGATTGTGGCGCCGAGTTACCGGGGTTGTTCTCCACGCTGCGCATGATTCATGGCGAGCACCTCGATCTCAGCGCTCAGGTCGCGCAAGGGCTGATCCTGCCTTGGGACCGTGAAGACATCCTCGAGCTGCTTGGCAATCTGATGGACAACGCCTGCAAATGGGCAGACAGCCAGGTCCGGCTGACGATCACCCTGGACGCTCAGGGCTACAGCCTGATGATCGATGACGACGGTCCGGGTATTCCCGAATCTCGTCGTGATGAAGTGCTTGGACGTGGCAATCGCCTGGACGAACAGGTGAACGGCCACGGGCTGGGCCTGGGGATCGTCAAAGACATTGTCCAAGCCTGGGACGGGGTAATTCAGTTGTCGGACAGCTCCCTCGGCGGCCTTTTGATTCGAATCGATCTGCCTGAGCGCCATGCGCTGCAATCGTCCCGCTCGGAACCGTCCGAGTCGCTTTGATTGTGCGACCCTGTTGTGTGACCTCAACTTTCGTGGGACCGGGCCGTTAACCGAAGAGGAGCCCCACGGCGTAATGCACACAACAATAAAGGGTCACGACTTCTATGCGGCTAAATCTCAAAGCCAGGTTACTTTCGCTCGCGGTATTGCCCGTGTTGCTGTTCGCGCTGATCGTCAGTGCCAGTACGGTCTTGATGTTGCGCGAGCAGGCGCGGCGCGACGTTGAAGAAACGCGACAGCACTTGCTCGCCGAAGCCAAGACGACACTGCAGAGTTACGTGGCGGTCGCGATGGGCACCATCAAGCCGCTGTATGACGCGTCGGCTCCGGGCGACCTGGAGGCCCGCGCCCAAGTCATCAAGATGCTCTCTCAGGTCAATTACGCCAAAGACGGCTACTTCTTCGGCTACGACTCGCAGGCCGTTCGCCTGTTCAAGGGCAGCAGCCCCGACGGCATCGGCAAGAGCTTCAAGGATGCCCGCGATCCTAACGGCGTTTACGTCAACGCAGGTTTGGTCGAGGTCGCGAAAGCGGGCACCCATTATCTGGAATATTCGTCTCCGTTGCCCGGCTCAAGCGATCTGGTGCCCAAGCTGGGCTATTCCGAGTACTTGCCTAAATGGGACATGGCGGTCGGTTCCTCGGTCAACCTGGACAACATCGACGCCAAGGTTGCCGAGGTTCGCAAGAACGTTGCCGAGCGCATGCAGAGCATGTTGGTCAGCATCATCGGCATCACGCTGCTGGTCCTGGCCGTCATCGCGGTGGTCGGTGTCTGGATGGCGGGAAGTATCCTGCGCCCGTTGCGACTGATGAAGGCCAATCTGGACGATATTGCTGCCGGAGAGGGCGACCTGACGCGACGGCTGGCGGTGTCGTCGCAGGATGAACTGGGCGAACTGGCCAGCTCGTTCAACCGTTTTGTCGACAAGATTCACGGTCTGGTGAAGCAGATCGCCGAGATGACCGGGCAGTTGACCGGACTCGTCAGCGATGTCACTCATCAGGCGCAGCGCTCGGAACAGGCGATGGAACGTCAGCGGCACGAGACCGATCAGGTCGCGACCGCGATCAATCAGATGTCGGCGGCCGCGCAGGAAGTCGCGAAAAGCGCGCAGGGTGCCTCGGTGGCGGCGCAGCAGACCGATGCGCAAGGACAGGCCGCCAAGCGGGTCGTCGATGGCAGCATTCAGCAGATTCACGCGCTGGTGAGTGACATCCGCCACAGCGGTACCTCGCTGGACAGCCTGCAGAACGATGTGTCGTCGATTGTCGGCGTGCTGGCTGTTATCCGTTCCATTGCCGAGCAGACCAATCTGCTGGCCCTCAACGCCGCCATTGAAGCGGCCCGGGCAGGTGAAGCCGGGCGCGGGTTCGCGGTGGTCGCCGACGAGGTTCGTGCTCTGGCCAGTCGCACTCAGCAAAGCACCCAGGAAATCCAGGGCATGATCGACCGGCTGCAGCAAGGCACGCAAGGCGCGGTGGCCGCGATGCGACGCTCAAGCGATGCCGGAGACGGCACGTCTGCACAGGCCAATGAAGCCGGAGCGTCCCTGGACACGATCGGTCAGTTGATCGGCACGATCAATGCGATGAACGCACAGATCGCCAGCGCTGCGGAAGAGCAGACGGCGGTGGCCGAGGAGATCAATCGCAGCGTGCATCAGATCGCGGTGGCGGTTGAAAGCGTCGCGGAAGAAACTCGCCATGGCGCCACGACTTCGCGCAACCTGACCGCGCTGAATCAACGGCTCGGCCAGTTGGTAGGACAGTTCCGAATCTGAGGTTAAACAAGCGGATGGAGACGGTGGGGCTTATCGGGTCCTCCGCCTTCATCGCGCTGCTTTCATGTCTGTTAGCGCAGTGTTACAGGTGGCACTCCTGTAGCGATTGGCGGACTAATAATCAGGCCGTGCGTTCAGCGCGGCTCGATGACATGGAAGAGACATGAACGAGACTTCGCTACAAAACAAAACCCTCATGCTGCTGTTGGTGCTGGTGACCATTGCCTTCATCTGGATTCTGCTGCCGTTCTACGGCGCCGTGTTCTGGGCCGTCGTGCTGGGCATCATCTTTGCGCCGCTGCAGCGACGGCTGTTGGCGCGTTTCGGCTGGCAACGCAACCTCACCTCATTGTGCACGTTGATGGTGTGTCTGGTGATTGCGATCCTGCCGGTGATCATCATCGGCATGTTGATGGTCCAGGAAGGCGCGGCGCTCTACAAAAGTGTGGAAAGCGGGCAGCTGGACGTTGCCAAGTACCTTGCAGAATTCAAGGCTCTGCTGCCGCCATCGCTTCAGCACTGGCTCGATCGTCTGGGCATGGGCGATTTCAAAGGGCTGCAGGACAAAATCTCGAAGACGGCCATGCAAGGCAGTCAGTACCTCGCCACTCAGGCCTTCAGCTTCGGTCAGGGCACTTTCGACTTCGTGGTGAGCTTCTTCGTGATGCTCTATCTGTTGTTCTTTTTCCTGCGCGATGGGCAGGACCTGACGCGCAGGATCCGCATCGCCTTTCCGCTGGCTGAGCCGCAGAAGCGTCGACTGCAGCTCAAATTCACCCGCGTGGTGCGTGCGACGGTCAAAGGCAATGTCGTGGTCGCCATCACTCAGGGAGCATTGGGCGGGCTGATTTTCTGGATTCTTGACATCCCGAGTGCACTGCTCTGGGCTGTGCTGATGGCATTTCTGTCGCTGCTGCCGGCAGTAGGCGCGGGCATCGTATGGGCCCCGGTTGCGGCCTATTTTCTGTTGAGCGGCATGGTCTGGCAGGGCGTGGTGCTGGGGCTGTTCGGTGTCTTCGTAATCGGGCTGGTGGATAACGTGCTGCGTCCCATTCTGGTGGGCAAGGACACACGGATGCCGGATTACCTGATTCTCATCTCGACGCTGGGCGGCATGGCTGTGTTCGGCCTGAACGGGTTCGTGATCGGTCCGATGGTCGCGGCATTGTTCATGTCGACCTGGGGTTTGTTCGTGGGAACTAAAAAGACGGTGCGATTGCCCGGTTAGCCACTTGGGCATGACCATAAAAAAACCCTGCTCCAGAGCAGGGTTTTTTTATACCTCAGCCGACCATCACAGTCCGGCGTGTTGCACCAGGCTCAACAGCGGCTGTGGGTAGACGCCGAGGAAGAACGCCAGCAGCGTAATGCCCAACAGCATTACACCACCGGCACGTTGCGCCCAATTGAATGGGGCATCGTGGCGCTGGATCTTCGAGTCCTGCAGATACAGCGTGACCATCACCCGCAGGTAGTAGAACACGCCGATCGCGCTGCCGATGACCAGCGAGGCCGTCAGCCACCACAGGTGCGCTTCGACACCCGTCGCGATGATGTAGAACTTGCCGATGAAGCCTGTGGTCAGCGGGATACCCGCCAGGGACAACATCATCACGGTCAGTACAGCGGTCAGGTACGGACGACGCCAGAACAGGCCGCGGTATTCAAACATCGCATCTGCGTCGCGACCGCTGTAAGGCGAAGACATCAGCGTGACCACGCCGAACGCGCCCAGGCTGGTCAGCACGTACGTCACCAGATAGACACTGATCGCCTCGACCGCCAGACCTTTGCTCGCGACCATTGCGATCATCAGATAACCGAAGTGAGCAATGGATGAGTAACCGAGCAGGCGCTTGAGGTTGCTCTGGGTCAGCGCCAGCAGGTTGCCGATGATGATCGATGCGACGGCGATGACTGACATCACATCGGACAGCACGCCACTGGTGGCGGCCGGCGAAATCTGGAACAGACGGACCAGCACGCCGAACACGGCGACCTTGCTCGCGGTGGCCAGGAATGCGGCGACCGGCGCAGGGGCGCCTTCGTACACGTCCGGCGTCCACAGGTGGAAGGGCACCAGCGACAGCTTGAAGCCCAGGCCGATCAGCATCATGCCCAGACCCAGGCTGGCAATCGGGCTCGGCAGGCCGGTGGCCGCGATGGCCTTGCCGATTTCGCTGAAGCCCAGGCTGCCGGCTTCGGCGTACAACAGCGCCATGCCGAACAACAGAAACGCCGATCCCGCCGCCGACAGCACCATGTACTTGATACCGGCTTCCAGCGAGCGTTTGTTGAAGAACGCGTAAGCCACCAGACCGTAGACCGGCACCGACAGCAGCTCCAGGCCGATGAACAGGCTCGCCAGGTGTTGCGCAGCGACCAGCACCATGCCGCCAGCGGCCGCCATCAGGATCAGCAGATAAAGCTCTTCGCGGTTGCCCGGGTAGCCGGCCTTGCCTTCACCTAGGTAGGCGTGCGCCAGGGTGACACACGCCAGCGTCGAGACAAGGATGATGCCGATGTACAGAAGGGCAAAGCTGTCGATCTGCAGCAGGGGAGTGACCACCAGCGGCGCGACTTTGAGGGCCGGGTAGATCGACAGCAGGGCCAGGTTGAGTCCTGCCACGGTCAGCAGGAACGATTGCGAGTGGTTGCGACGCCATGCGATACCGAGCATCACCACGACAACGGTGAGGCTGGTGATCAGCAGCGGCGCCAGCGCAATAAAGTGTTGAATCGTCAGGTCCATAGCGCTCTTACCGGGCCGAAGCGAGTTGAGTGAAGGCGGTGCCGAGCCATTGCTGCACGCCATGCATGGTCGCCGAGGAAGTGTCCAGGATCGGCTGCGGGTAAATACCCAGCAGAACCAGCAACACGGCCAGGCCCAGCACCATGATCATTTCCCGTCCGTCCATGCCTTTGTAGACCGTATCGGTCTTGGCAGGACCGAAGTAGGCGCGGTGGATCATGATCAGCGAGTAGACCGAACCGAACACCAGACCGGAGGTGGCAATCGCCGTGATCCATGGCGCACTGACGAAGCTGCCGATCAGGATCAGGAACTCGCCGACGAAGTTGCCGGTGCCCGGCAGACCCAGAGAAGCGGCCGCAAAGAACAGGCTGATGGCCGGCAGGTAAGCGATCTTGTTCCACAAGCCGCCCATCTCACGCATGTCACGGGTGTGCAGACGCTCGTACAGCTGGCCGCTGAGGATGAACAGCGCCGCGGCTGACAGACCGTGCGCCAGCATCTGAACCACGACACCTTGCAGCGCCTGCTGGCTGCCGGAGTAGATACCGATCAGCACGAAGCCCATGTGCGAGACGCTGGAGAACGCGATCAGACGCTTGATGTCGGTCTGGGCGAAGGCCAGGAAGGCGCCGTAGAAGATCCCGATCAGGCCGAGGATCATCGCGATCGGGGCGAATTCTGCCGACGCGTTCGGGAACAACGGCAGGGCGAAACGCAGCAGACCGTACGCAGCGGTCTTGAGCAGAATACCCGCCAGATCCACCGAACCTGCGGTCGGCGCCTGGGCGTGAGCGTCAGGCAGCCAGGAGTGCAACGGCACGATCGGCAGCTTCACCGCGAATGCGATGAAGAAGCCCAGCATCAGGATGTATTCGGTACCGTTGGACAGCTTGGTCTTCAGCAGGTCGGCGTAGCTGAACGTGATCACGCCGGTCTGGTTGAAATTCACCAGCACCAGACCCAGGATCGCCACCAGCATGATCAGACCGCTGGCCTGAGTGAAGATGAAGAACTTGGTCGCGGCGTAGATGCGGGTCTTCTTGCCGTCTGCCGAGCTGTGACCCCAGAGCGCGATGAGGAAGTACATCGGCACGAGCATCATTTCCCAGAAGAAAAAGAACATGAACAGGTCGATGGCCAGGAACACGCCAACGACGCCGCCCAGGATCCACATCAGGTTCAGGTGAAAGAAGCCGACGTTACGCTGGATCTCTTTCCACGAGCAGAGTACCGAGAGGATACCCAGCAGGCCGGTCAGCAGGATCATCAGCAGCGACAGACCGTCGAGCGCCAGATGCACGCTGATGCCGAAGCGCTGGATCCACTGGGCCTTGAATTCGACCGCCCAGGTCGGATCGACGCCGGGAGCCGGTGCGTAGCTGTACGTACCGGTGCTCCACAGCCACAGACCCAGTGCGGTCAGGAGGGACATCGTAACCAGCGCAATCCAGCGCGGCAGGGTAGGGCCGAAGCGCTCACCTTGCCAGCACAGCAGGCCGCCGATAAAGGGGATCAGGATTAGCCAAGGCAGAATCATGACGGGCTCAATTCCTTTCGCAAAGTCGCAAGGTTCATGTCAGATCGACTCATCAGACCAGCACGATCGCGCCGAGTACCAGTACGGCACCTGCAGCGATCGAAGCGGCGTACCAGCGGAGCTGACCGGTTTCAGTGCGGCTCATCAAGCCGTTACCGGCTTTGACCAGACGCGGGATCAGGCCGATTGTGTGGTCGAGCGGATCGCCACGCAGAATGCGGCTGATAGCCAGGTATGGTTTGACGAACAGCACGTCGTAAACCCAGTCGAAGCCCCATGCCGCAAACCACCAGGCAGACAGGAAACGACCCGGTCCGCTGTTGGCGATGGCAGTGACCAGACGACGCTTGCCGAGGAACAGCAGCGCTGCCAGCAGGATCCCGGCCAAGGCGATGGCGCCCGAGGCGATTTCCAGGCTGTGCTTGGCTTCGCCGCCCGCATGACCCGCGCTTTCCGGCAGCACGCCGGCCAGTGGCGGATGAATCCAGGCGCCGATGAAAGTCGACAGCACGATCAGCACGCTCAGCGGCAACCAGTGGGAGATCCCGTGGCCGGCATGAGCTTCGGTCTTCGCTTCGCCGTGGAAGGCGATGAAGATCAGGCGGAAGGTGTACAGCGAGGTCATGAAGGCACCGACCAGACCTGCGTACAGCAGATACTGATGGCCGCTGGCGAAGGCTTCCCAGAGAATTTCATCTTTGGAGTAGAAGCCCGCAGTGACCAGAGGCAATGCCGCCAGAGCCGCGCCGCCGACGATGAAGCTGGCGTAGGCCAGTGGCAGTTTTTTCCACAGGCCGCCCATCTTGAAGATGTTCTGCTCGTGGTGGCAGGCGACGATCACCGCACCCGAAGCAAGGAACAACAGGGCCTTGAAGAACGCGTGAGTCATCAGGTGGAAGATCGCGCCTTCCCAGGCGCCCACACCCAGCGCCAGGAACATGTAGCCGATCTGGCTCATGGTCGAGTAGGCGAGGATACGTTTGATGTCGGTCTGAACCAGTGCCGCGAAACCGGCCAGCACCAGGGTCACACCGCCGACGATGCCGACCAGGTGCAAGATGTCCGGCGCCAGGGCGAACAGGCCGTGGGTACGGGCGATCAGGTAGACACCGGCGGTCACCATGGTTGCCGCGTGGATCAGTGCGGAAACCGGGGTAGGACCGGCCATCGCATCCGCCAGCCAGGTCTGCAGCGGCAGTTGCGCGGATTTACCGACAGCGCCGCCCAGCAGCATCAGGGTCGCCAGCACGATCCAGAAATCGCCGACCTTGAAGTGCTGCGGTGCACGGACCAGCAGTTCCTGAATGTTCAGCGTGCCCAGTTGCTGGAACAGGATGAACAGGCCGATGGCCATGAACACGTCGCCGATGCGGGTGACGATGAAGGCTTTCAGTGCCGCGTTGCCGTTGTTGCGGTTGCTGTAATAGAAACCGATCAACAGGTACGAGCAAAGGCCCACGCCTTCCCAACCGAAGTAGATGAACAGCAGGTTGTCGCCCAGGATCAGGAACAACATGCTGGCAATGAACAGGTTGGTGTAGGCGAAGAAGCGCGAGTAGCCATCTTCACCGCGCATGTACCAGGACGCGAACAGATGGATCAGGAAGCCCACGCCGACCACGACGCCCAACATGGTGATGGACAGGCCATCCACATACAGCGCGAAGTTGGGGTCGAAGCCGTCCACCGACATCCATTGCCACAGCACCATCGTCAGGTGGCCGCCTTCAGGCGGTGCGACGTTGAACTGGAAGATCACGTAGGCGGCGACGATGGCCGACAGACCAATGGAGCCGACGCCTACCAGGGCCGAGAGGTTTTCCGACCATTTGCCGCGAGAGAACGACAGCAGCAGGAAACCGATCAGGGGGAATACGAAAGTCAGAAAGAGTAGGTTCATCCGCGCATCTCGCTGGCAGCGTCGATATCGAGAGTGTGGAAGCGGCGATACAGTTGCAGCAGGATCGCCAGGCCGATACTGGCCTCGGCTGCGGCAAGGCTGATCACCAGAATGAACATGATCTGACCGTCAGGCTGCGCCCAGCGGCTGCCCGCCACGACGAAAGCCAGCGCGGACGCGTTCATCATCACTTCCAGGCTCATCAACACGAACAGAATGTTGCGGCGTACCAACAGGCCCGCCAGGCCGAGGCAGAACAGGATGCCGGCGACGGCCAGCCCGTGTTCCAGAGGAATTTGTGCATGCATGGGATTACTCCTTCGCCTCGTTGCGGCCGACATGGAACGCCGTTACCGCTGCGGCGAGCAGCAGCATCGAGGCGAGTTCGACAACCAGCAGGTAAGGACCGAACAGGCTGATGCCGACCGCCTTGGCATGCACGGTGGTGTGACCGATACCGGCACCGGTGGAGTTGGCGAACAGCACGTACAGCAGCTCTGCCAGCAGCAGGCCGCCCAGCAGGATCGGGCCCAGCCAGATACCGGGTTTGAGCCATGCGCGTTCTTGCTGAACCGAGGCCGGGCCCAGGTTCAGCATCATCACCACGAACACGAACAGCACCATGATAGCGCCGGCGTAGGCGATGACTTCCAAAGCGCCGGCGAACGGAGCGCCGAGACTGAAGAAGGTCATGGCCACGGCGATCAGCGAAATGATCAGGTAGAGCAGGGCGTGCACCGGGTTCGTGTTGGTGATCACCCGCAGGGTGGCCACAACAGCGATGCCGGATGCGAAATAGAAAGCGAATTCCATCTTTCTTCCTTAAGGCAGCAAGCTCTTGACGTTGATGGGCTCGGCTTCGTTCTGGGCAGCGCCTTTCGGCTTGCCGGCGATCGCCATCCCCGCAACGCGGTAGAAGTTGTAGTCAGGGTTCTTGCCGGGGCCGGAGATCAGCAGATCTTCTTTCTCGTACACCAGATCCTGACGTTTGAACTCGGCCATTTCGAAATCCGGCGTGAGCTGGATCGCGGTGGTCGGGCAGGCTTCTTCACAGAGACCGCAGAAGATGCAACGCGAGAAGTTGATGCGGAAGAAGTCCGGGTACCAGCGGCCGTCTTCGGTTTCCGCTTTCTGCAGCGAGATGCAGCCGACCGGGCAGGCCACGGCGCACAGGTTGCAGGCCACGCAGCGCTCTTCGCCGTCGGGATCGCGGGTCAGGACGATGCGGCCACGGTAGCGAGGCGGCAGGTAAACCGCTTCTTCCGGATATTGCAGGGTGTCGCGCTTACGGAAGCCATGGCCGAAGACCATGATCAGGCTGCGCAGCTGGGTACCCGTACCCTTAACGATGTCGCCGATATATTTGAACATGGGTCAAATCCTCACTGAGCCGCCAAGACGACCGCAGCGGTCACTAGCAAATTGATCAGGGTCAGTGGCAGGCAGAACTTCCAGCTGAAATCCATCACCTGGTCATAACGCGGACGCGGAATGGAAGCGCGCAGCAGGATGAACAGCATGATGAAGAACGCGGTCTTCAGGACGAACCACATGAACGACAGTTGCGGCAGGATGTTGAACGGGCCGTGCCAGCCACCGAAGAACAGGGTCACCAGCAGCGCCGAGATCAGGATGATGCCGATGTACTCACCGACGAAGAACATGCCCCATTTCATGCCGGCGTATTCAATGTGGTAACCGTCGGCCAGTTCCTGTTCCGCTTCCGGCTGGTCGAACGGGTGACGGTGAGTCACGGCGACGCCAGCGATGAAGAAGGTGCAGAAGCCGAAGAACTGCGGAATGATGAACCACAGATGATCGGCCTGGTACTGAACGATGTCGCCCATGTTGAACGAGCCGACCTGAACGATGATGCCCATCAGGGACAGGCCCAGGAACACTTCGTACGAGACGGTCTGAGCCGAGGCCCGCAAGCTGCCGAGCAGCGCGTACTTGTTGTTCGACGACCAGCCTGCGAACAGCACGGCGTAGACCGAAAGACCGGCCATCGCGAAGAAGAACAGCAGGCCGATGTTCAGGTCCGCGACAACCCAGGTCTGGGTGACCGGGATGATCGAGAACGAGATCAGCAGCGCGCTCATGGCCACGACTGGCGCCAGGGTGAAGATCATCTTGTCGACGAAGGGAGGGTTCCAGTCTTCCTTGAAGAACATCTTCAGCATGTCGGCGGCAATCTGGAACATACCGAACGGACCGACGCGGTTGGGACCGTAACGGTCCTGCCACCAGCCCAGCAGCCGACGCTCGACGAAGCTGAGCAGGGCGCCGCAGACCACCACGGCCAGCAGCACCACGATGGCCTTGATGACGGCGATGATCGAGTCGATCACCTCAGGGGTAAACCATGTGGTCATTGTGCTGCCTCCTGCAGACCTTCAACGGTTTTCCCGGCCAGTGCCGGAGGAATGCCCGCCAGACCCGATGGCAGCGCCACCAGACCGGCGCCCAGTTCTTCATTGATGCGCAGTGGCAGACGCAGGGTCTGGCCGGCAACGTTGAGGCTGAGCATGGCACCGTCGTTGACGCCCAGGCGGTCCGCTTCGGACTTGGCCAGTGCGACGTAGGCAGCCGGAATACGTTCCTGAACCGGCGCGGCTTTGGACGAGTTCTCGTCGCTGCCGAACAGGTGGTAGAACGGCACGACCTGCCAGGTCCCTTGAGCAGGGGAGAATGCGCGCGGCACGCTGGCGAACCAGCTCAGGTTGTCGCCGCTGCTTTCGATCAGGCGCACGCCCGGATCGCCCGCACGCAGATGACCACCGACTTCGTCCTGGAACTTGTTCCAGGCCTGTGGCGAGTTCCAGCCCGGCGACCAGGCGAACGGCACCTGAGAGCGAGGCTCGGCCGAGCCCGAGTAGCCTTCCATCGAGAACGAGAACGCAGTGTCCTTGTCTTGCGAGGTGCGCGGTTCATGCACGCTGATGTTGGCGCGCATGGCGGTACGGCCACTGTAGCGCAGCGGTTCACGGGCCAGTTTCAGACCCTTGATGCGGAACGCAGCGGACGGTGCGGCACCGACGATGCCGGCCAGTTGCGCGTTGCTCGCAGCACAGGCTTCGGTGACGTGGTCCAGTTGAGTCCAGTCGACCGGCTTGTTCAGCAGGGTCGCGCGCAGGGCATGCAACCAGCGCCAGCCTTCATGGATCTGGATGCTGGCGTCAAGGTAAGTCGGATCGTAGACCTGGAAGAAACGCTGAGCGCGGCCTTCCTGGCTGACCAGCGTGCCGTCGCCTTCCGCGAAGCTGGCGGCTGGCAGCACAAGGTGCGCGCGATCGGTGGTCGCGGTCTTCTGGTGGTCGGCAACGATCACCACTTTCGCGGCCTTCAATGCAGCCTCGACCGTCGCGGCATCGACGCGGGTGAACAGATCGTTTTCCAGCACGACGATGGCGTCGGCCTTGCCCGAGATCACCGCTTGCAGCGCGTCATCGACCGAATCGCCACCGAACAGGGTCAGGCCCATGCTGTTGGCTTCCGGCACGACCAGGCTGAGCGAGCCGTTCTTGTCGCGCAGCTTCAGGGCCTTGGCGATGTTCGCGGCCGCTTCGATCAGCGCGTCTGAACCCAGCGAGGCACCGGAGACGATCAGCGGACGCTTGGCTTCGAGCAGGGCAGTGGCGATGCGCTGAGCGAGTTCCAGCGCTTCGCTGTCCAGACCCACGACCGCCGGTGCGCTCGGGTCGATGGCATGCGCCACGGCAAAACCGATGCGCGCCAGGTCGTCAGGGGCGGCATGCACGCATTCCTCGGCGATGTCGTCCAGGCGGGTTTCAGCCAGGCTGGCGATGAACAGCGGGTTCATCTCGTGCTGACCGATGTTTTTCACCGCAGCGTCGAGCCATGGCTGGACTTTCATCGCGGCGGCCATGTCTTCGGCCTTGTTCTTCACCAGTTGACGCAGACCGAGGGCCATGCGCGCTGCCGTCTGAGTCACGTCTTCGCCAAGGATGAACACGGCATCGTGCTCTTCGACTTCGCGCAGGGTCGGGATGGGCAGCGGGCTGTCCTTCAGGACCTGGGCGATCAAGCGCAGACGCGCAAGCTCACCGGCTTCGATGCCCGAGTAGAAATGCTCGGCACCGACCAGTTCGCGCAGGGCGAAGTTGCTTTCGAGGCTGGCGCGAGGCGACCCGATGCCGACGATGTTGCGACCGCGCAGCATGTCGGCGGCCTTGTCCAGCGCAGCGTCCAGGCTCAGCTTGACGTTGCCTTCGGCCAGCAGCGGCTGACGCGGACGGTCCTTGCGATTGACGTAGCCGTAGCCGAACCGGCCGCGGTCGCAGAGGAAATACTGGTTCACCGAGCCGTTGTAGCGGTTCTCGATACGGCGGATTTCGCCATAACGTTCGCCCGGGCTGATGTTGCAGCCGCTGGAGCAGCCGTGGCAGATGCTCGGCGAGAACTGCATGTCCCACTTACGGTTGTAACGCTCGGAGTGCGTCTTGTCGGTGAACACACCGGTCGGGCAGACCTCGGTGAGGTTGCCGGAGAACTCGCTTTCCAGCGTGCCGTCTTCGACGCGACCGAAGTACACGTTGTCGTGGGCGCCGAAGACCCCGAGGTCGGTGCCACCGGCGTAGTCTTTATAGAAGCGCACACAGCGATAGCAGGCGATGCAGCGGTTCATCTCATGCGCGATGAACGGCCCCAGCTCCTGATTCTGGTGGGTGCGCTTGGTGAAGCGATACCGGCGCTCGTTGTGGCCGGTCATCACGGTCATGTCCTGCAGATGGCAGTGACCGCCTTCTTCACAGACCGGACAGTCGTGAGGATGGTTGGTCATCAGCCATTCGACGACGCTGGCGCGGAACGCCTTGGATTCTTCGTCGTCGATGGAGATCCAGGTGTTGTCCGTGGCTGGCGTCATGCAGGACATGACGATACGACCACGGGTGTCGTTCTCGTCGGTGTACTGCTTGACCGCGCACTGGCGACAGGCGCCAACGCTGCCAAGGGCTGGATGCCAGCAGAAATAAGGGATGTCGAGCCCCAGCGACAGACAGGCCTGTAACAGGTTGTCTGCGCCATCGACTTCGAGCGCTTTGCCGTCTACGTGGATAGTAGCCATGGTTCAAAGTTCTTCGTTGGCCCGGTGTCAGCGGGCGTGGCTAATGGAATCTCGGTGCTGCTCCGATTCAGTCAGCCCGGTGGGCGCAATCGGAGCGAAGGTCAGCGGCCTTGCGGGCCACTGACCGGTCTGTCTTTTTTATGCGCCCGCGATCGTCGGGCTCTTGACCTGATTGAGGTCGCCAGCCCGTGCAGGTGCGATGCCTGCTTCAAATTCCGCACGGAAGTATTTGATCGCGCTGCCCAGAGGTTCCACGGCGCCCGGTGCGTGAGCGCAGAACGTCTTGCCTGGGCCGAGGAAGTTGACCAGCCCCAGCAGCGTCTCGATATCGCCCGGTTGACCCTGGCCTTTTTCGAGGGCGCGCAACATTTTCACGCTCCATGGCAGACCGTCGCGGCAAGGGGTGCAGAAACCGCACGACTCCTGGGCGAAGAACTCTTCCATGTTGCGCAGCAGCGAAACCATGTTGACCTTGTCGTCCACCGCCATCGCAAGGCCTGTACCCATCCGGGTGCCGACCTTGGCCACGCCGCCAGCATAGAACTGGCAATCGAGGTGTTCAGGCAGAAGGAAACCGGTACCGGCGCCGCCTGGCTGCCAGCACTTGAGCTTGTAGCCGTCACGCATGCCGCCTGCGTAGTCTTCGAACAGCTCGCGAGCGGGCAGGCCGAATGGCAGCTCCCAGATGCCCGGGTTCTTCACCTTGCCGGAGAAGCCCATCAGCTTGGTGCCGTGGTCTTCGCTGCCTTCGCGGGCGAGCGACTTGTACCAGTCGTTGCCGTTGTTGACGATGGCCGGGACGTTGCACAGGGTTTCGACGTTGTTCACGCAGGTCGGCTTGCCCCACACGCCGACGGCGGCAGGGAAGGGCGGCTTGGAGCGCGGGTTGGCGCGGCGGCCTTCCAGGGAGTTGATCAGTGCAGTCTCTTCACCGCAGATGTAACGCCCGGCGCCGGTGTGGACGAACAGCTCGAAATCGAAGCCAGTGCCCAGGATGTTCTTGCCCAACAGACCCGCGGCCTTGGCTTCGGCCACGGCGCGATTCAGATGTTTGGCGGCGGTGACGTACTCGCCACGCAGGAAGATGTAGCCGCGGTAGGCTTTCAGGGCGCGGGCACTGATGAGCATGCCTTCCACCAGCAGATGGGGCAGTTGCTCCATCAGCATGCGGTCTTTCCAGGTGTTCGGTTCCATCTCGTCCGCGTTGCACAGCAGGTAGCGGATATTCAGGGATTCGTCTTTGGGCATCAGGCCCCATTTCACACCCGTGGGAAAGCCTGCGCCGCCACGACCTTTGAGGCCGGAATCCTTGACCGACTGAACGATTTCGTCAGGCGATTGCTGGGCGAACGCTTTGCGGGCAGCGGCATAGCCGTCTTTGGCCACGTACTCGTCGAACCACACCGGCTCGCCGTCGTCGCGCAGACGCCAGGTCAGCGGGTGAGTTTCCGGCGTACGGGTAATCAGGTTGGCCGGGCCGAAGGAAGTGATGGTCATACGTAACCCTCCAGCAGCTGGGCAACGCCCGCCGGCTGCAGATTGCCGAAAGTATCGTCGTCGATCATGACCGCCGGTGCCTTGTCACAGTTGCCCAGGCAGCAGGCCGGCAGCAGCGTGAAACGGCCGTCGGCAGTGGTCTGGCCCAGGCCGATGCCCAGCTTGCTCTGGATTTCGCCGACGATGTCTTCGTGACCGGCGATGAAGCAGACCATGCTGTTGCAGACGCGGATGATGTGACGGCCAACCGGTTGACGGAAGATCTGGCTGTAGAACGTGGCTACGCCTTCAACGTCACTGGCCGGGATGCCCAGCACTTCGCCGATCGCATAGATGGCGCCGTCCGGCACCCAGCCGCGTTCTTTCTGAACGATCTTCAGGGCTTCGATGGACGCCGCGCGAGGGTCCTCGTAGTGATGCATTTCGTGCTCGATGGCCGAGCGCTCGGATTCGCTCAGGGCGAAACGGTCTGTCTGGATAAGCGTGCTGTTCATGCTTAGCGGTCCACGTCGGCCATAACGAAGTCGATACTACCCAGGTACGCGATCAAGTCCGCGACCATGCTGCCTTTGATCACCGAAGGGATCTGCTGCAGGTGCGGGTAGCTTGGGGTGCGAATCCGGGTACGGTAGCTCATGGTGCCGCCGTCGCTCGTCAGGTAATAACTGTTGATGCCCTTGGTCGCTTCGATCATCTGGAAGGATTCGTTGGCCGGCATGACCGGACCCCACGAAACCTGCAGGAAGTGCGTGATCAAGGTTTCGATGTGCTGCAGCGTGCGCTCTTTGGGCGGCGGCGTGGTCAGCGGATGGTCCGCTTTGTACGGGCCTTCCGGCATGTTGCGCAGGCACTGGTCGATGATCCTGATGCTCTGGCGCATCTCTTCGACGCGGACCATGCAGCGGTCATAGGCATCGCCGTTGTGCCCCAGTGGCACTTCGAATTCGAAGTTCTCGTATCCGGAGTAAGGGCGTGCCTTGCGCAGGTCGAAGTCGCAGCCGGTCGAGCGCAGGCCGGCACCGGTGACGCCCCATTCCAGCGCTTCTTTGGTGTTGTAGGCGGCGACGCCGATGGTGCGCCCTTTCAGGATGCTGTTCTGCAGCGCAGCCTTGGTGTATTCGTCCAGGCGCTTGGGCAACCACTCGACGAAGTCCTTGACCAGTTTGTCCCAGCCGCGGGGCAGGTCATGTGCGACGCCACCGATGCGATACCAGGCCGGGTGCAGGCGGAAACCGGTGATCGCTTCGATCACCGTATAGGCTTTCTGCCGGTCGGTGAAGGTGAAGAACACCGGCGTCATGGCGCCCACGTCCTGAATGTAGGTCCCCAGGAACAGCAGGTGGCTGGTGATGCGGAAGAACTCGGCCATCATGATGCGGATGACATCGACCTTCTCGGGCACCTTGATGCCGGCCAGTTTCTCGACTGAAAGCACGTACGGCAGGTTGTTCATCACCCCGCCCAGGTAATCGATACGGTCGGTGTAGGGAATGAAGCTGTGCCAGGACTGACGCTCGGCCATCTTCTCGGCACCACGGTGGTGGTAGCCGATGTCCGGAACGCAATCGACGATCTCTTCACCGTCCAGTTGCAGCACGATGCGGAACGCACCGTGGGCCGAAGGGTGGTTCGGGCCCAGGTTGAGGAACATGTAGTCCTCGTTGGTCCCGGAACGCTTCATGCCCCAGTCTTCCGGACGGAAGCGCGCGGCTTCTTCTTCCAGTTGTTGCTTGGCCAGCGTCAGGCTGTACGGGTCGAATTCGGTGGCGCGGGCAGGGTAGTCCTTGCGCAGCGGGTGACCTTCCCAGGTCGGCGGCATCATGATGCGGCTCAGGTGCGGGTGACCCGGGAAATCGATCCCGAACATGTCCCACACTTCACGCTCGTACCAGTTGGCGTTCGGCCAGATGCTGGTGACGGTCGGCACGCTGAGGTCGCCCTCGGACAGCGCGACCTTGATCATCACGTCACTGTTACGTTCCACCGACAGCAGGTGGTAGAACACGGTGAAGTCAGCGTCCGGCAAGCCACGGCGCTTGGTACGCAAGCGTTCGTCAACGCCGTGCAGGTCGTACAGCATCGAGTACGGCTTCGGCACATTGCGCAGGAACGTCAGGATTTCGAACAGTCTTGCACGCGCCACCCACAGCACCGGCATGCCGGTGACGGTGGACTGGGCGGTGAACGCCTCGGCGCCAAAACGGTTGTGGAGTTCAACGACGACATCTTGGTCGTCAGCCTTGTAAGGCGGGATGTACAGAGCGGTGTCTGCAGTCATAGGTCTCGATCGCTATCGGTCAACGTACAGAATGAACCCAGGTTCAGGCTTCTTTTTGTAAAAGAAAACCTGGATCAGACTTCGTCGGGGCTGCGCAGGTTTGTGACCTGAATACGCTGTTCGCGGCGCTGTTCCTTCTGCGACGGCATCTCGGCGCGGTACACGCCTTGGTCGCCGACGACCCAGGAAAGAGGGCGACGCTCCTGGCCAATGGATTCCTGCAACAGCATCAGGCCTTGCAGAAATGCCTCTGGACGGGGCGGACAGCCGGGCACGTAGACATCCACAGGCAGGAACTTGTCCACGCCCTGCACAACGGAATAGATGTCGTACATGCCACCGGAGTTGGCGCACGAACCCATGGAGATGACCCATTTAGGCTCGAGCATTTGCTCGTAGAGACGCTGGATGATCGGCGCCATCTTGATGAAGCAGGTACCGGCAATAACCATGAAATCCGCCTGACGCGGCGATGCCCGGATCACTTCGGCGCCGAAGCGCGCGATGTCGTGGGGCGCCGTGAAGGCGGTGGTCATTTCCACGTAGCAGCAGGACAGACCGAAGTTGTACGGCCAAAGGGAGTTTTTGCGACCCCAGTTGACGGCACCGCTCAGCACGTCCTCGAGCTTGCCCATGAAGATGTTTTTGTGGACTTGATCTTCTAACGGATCGGAAACGGTTTCCCGTTCGCCGATGGGGTACTGCTCGTTAGGAGCATCCGGGTCGATCCTGGTGAGATTGTATTGCATTGCCAAAGCCTCATTGTTTTAGCTTCGCCTGCCGGTTACGACGACCAACGGGAGCCCAATCGAGCGCCCCTACCCGCCATAGGTAGACAAGACCTGCCAACAGAATTGCTATGAAAACGAGAGCTTCGGCGAAGCCGGTCCAGCCACTTTCGCGGACGGACACAGACCAGGCGTACAGAAAGAGGGCTTCGATATCGAAAATCACGAACAGCATCGCGACCAGATAGAATTTTGCGGAGAGCCGCAGGCGGGCGCCGCCTGTAGGCAGCATGCCGGATTCGAACGGCTCGTTCTTGCTGCGGCCCCAGGCTTTGGAACCCAGCAGGCTGGAGAGGCCGAGCATGAAGGCACAGAGGCCGATGACGCCCAAAAGGAAAATGGCGAAGCCCCAGTTGTGGGCAATCAAACCTGTCGATTCGGGCATGCTGGCAGTCCTTAACAGAGAGCAAAGGTCTCTGAGCTTGAAAAGAAGTAGAAGCAGTGACGATATGTCGCAGTGCGATCAATTCCGGGATTTTATGTGCAAAAGGTGGGCAAGTAAATTTTCTGCATCAAATTTATTCGTAGGATTAATGAGATAAGTCATGGTTTTGGTGCGCGGGGCCTGATGGGACGGGCATTAGGGGCCGTTTTGTTAATTATGTTTCACACCCGCGGTAATGAAAGTCGTGGTCATCGAATGATAATTAATATCATTTGAGCACCTTTATGCATCTGTCACTGCGCTGTGACAAAGTTGGCCTTAATGCTGGCCGTTGAATGGCGAGATATATGGGGCTCAGGTTAATTAACTTGCGCGGGTTGATTCGATGTGCCTATCAGATAACGGTTGACTGCTTAGGTCGATCGTTGCTTCTGCGTCCCAAACAGAAAGCCGCCCGAAGGCGGCTTTCTGGTAATTGCGTAGAGCGCTTAGTGAAACTGCTCTTCTTCCGTCGACCCGGTCAATGCGGTCACCGAGGACTGACCGCCCTGGATCACGGTGGTCATGTCGTCGAAGTAGCCGGTGCCCACTTCCTGCTGGTGCGCCACAAACGTATAGCCCTTCGCCGCATCGGCGAACTCCTGCTCCTGAAGCTTCACGTAGGCCGTCATGTCGTTGCGAGCGTAGTCGTGCGCCAGGTTGAACATGCTGTGCCACATGTTATGGATGCCTGCCAGCGTGATGAACTGGTGCTTGTAGCCCATCGCCGACAGCTCGCGCTGGAATTTGGCGATGGTCGCGTCGTCCAGGTTCTTCTTCCAGTTGAAGGAAGGTGAGCAGTTGTAGGACAGCAGTTGGTCCGGGTATTCCTTTTTGATTGCTTCGGCGAAGCGGCGGGCTTCGTCCAGATCCGGTTTGGCGGTTTCACACCAGATCAGGTCTGCATAAGGCGCGTATGCCAGGCCACGGGCGATGGCCTGATCCAGACCCGCGCGCACTTTATAGAAGCCTTCGGGCGTTCGGGTGCCGGTCACGAACGGTTTGTCATACGGATCGCAGTCGGACGTCAGCAAGTCGGCGGCGTTGGCGTCGGTGCGCGCCAGGATGATCGTCGGCACCCCCGCAACGTCGGCGGCCAGTCGTGCTGCCACCAGCTTCTGCACCGCTTCCTGAGTCGGGACCAGCACCTTGCCGCCCATGTGGCCGCATTTCTTCACCGAAGCCAGCTGGTCTTCGAAATGCACGCCGGCAGCGCCCGCTTCGATCATGCTCTTCATCAGTTCGTAAGCGTTCAGCACACCGCCAAAGCCGGCTTCGGCGTCAGCCACGATCGGCGCGAAATAGTCGATATACCCTTCGTCACCTGGGTTCTTGCCGGCTTTCCACTGGATCTGGTCGGCGCGACGGAATGAGTTATTGATGCGCTTGACCACGGTCGGAACCGAATCCACCGGGTACAGCGACTGATCGGGGTACATCGACTCCGCAGAGTTATTGTCGGCGGCCACCTGCCAGCCCGACAGATAGATCGCCTGAATCCCGGCCTTGACCTGTTGCACCGCTTGACCGCCGGTCAGGGCGCCCATGCAGTTGACGAAGTCTTTGTCGGGACGGAAGGACGGCTTGGCGCCTTGAGTCACCAGATTCCAGAGCTTTTCAGCGCCCATTTTCGCCAGTGTATGTTCAGGCTGGATCGAGCCACGCAGGCGGACGACGTCAGCAGCGGAGTAGGTGCGGGTTACGCCTTTCCAGCGTGGATTCTCGGCCCAGTCTTTCTCGATGGCTGCAATTTGTTGTTCGCGTGTCAGTGCCATGGGGGTAAACCTCGTCGCTTGGTCTTGTGGGTCTTGAGGTGAAGCGCCTTGCTCCGCCGGGGGGCCTTGCATTTATTCAAGGCGCACTTATGGCTGCTCACTGGACAGGAAAGCATGTGGATTGCCTGAATTCTTTTCGCGGTCACGGTGGTGAAGCGATGACGCCGCCTTTTGGGCGAAAATGATACAAACCGGCTCAATCTGGTTGAGTTTGAGCGCGATCATGAGGCGTTCTGTAGCGCCTCCTGTCAGTGGGAGCGAGGTCATCATGCCTCGGCATTTTCGCCTCGTCAAACACTTTGTAGTGCTTTTTTATTCGTACTACATTATTCGTCGAAAACGACTCGCCAGTCAGATTCGGGCTTTGAGGTCCAGATCGCACAAGTCAGCTACAGGACTGGGCGGTCACGGGATGAAGGGAATTATGTAGTGCGTAAATGCGCACTACATAGCAGGCTGGAAATGGATCGATTGCATCGCAGGAAGACCAGCTTTTGCTATGCCGGATAATCCAGCCGCATCGCTGTGGAAGTGAGCTTGCTCAAGAAAAGGTCGGTACATCCGTTGGAGGTGCGGTGACAGGTAGTCAGTCCTCGCGAGCAAGCTCGCTCCCTCGGGATTTGTGTCTGACTGGAGGGTTGGGGAGCCTGGAGATCTTGTGGGAGTGAGCCACAGGCTTTGAAGCCGCTTCGATCAACGGCCTGATACCCGATGCCTTCCCGGCTGAAGCCGGTGCTATGAAAAGCTTGCCTTGTCTGTAGGACCGGCTTCAGCCGGGAAGAGGCCGGTGCATCCGCTGGAGATGCTGTGACAGGTCGTCAGTCATCGCGAGCAAGCTCACTCCTACAGGTTTGAGTCCCAGCTCGGATGCCAGGTAATGCCGCAGCATTCGGATGAGAGCGTCAGCTTAGACGCCGGTGATGCTGCAACATCCCGGTGGGTGTGGGGTCAATCGAGGCTGTCGACTTTCACGCGCAGGGTCATGTCGTCCCGGCCTTGAGTGGAATAGCGCTGTGTTACCCCCTGTTCGTTGGCGCGGGACTGATCGCTCACCCCGGCCAGGGTGATCCATTCACCCAGTCGACCGCTGACCTGAGTGTCGGTGCTCTGCACCTTGATGGCGTCGGCGCGCTGTTGGCTCATGCGGTCGTTGTTGGTGGTGATGCTCAGGTGAACGGTGTCGCCGCTGACGTTGGCGGTGACGTAGAAACCTTGTGTCACGTTGCGATATTGCGTGTTCGTCTGCGGGTAGCCATAGCCGTCCGACTGCACGGTGGTGATGGGAATGCTCTGGCCCACCTGAATCAGTGCGGGCGTGCCCTCGTTGGCCTGAACCTGTTGCTGGCCGCCGTCACGGCTGGCCGTGCCGTAGTTGATGATGCGCGTCTGACCGTTGACGCCGGTGCGGCCGTTTTGCGACCGAACGGTGCCGTTGACCGAATAACCCTGATCGTTCTGCACAGTGCTGTCGCTGGTGTCGACCGTGATCAGCAGGCGCCTCGGCGCGGTGTCCAGTTGAGACAGCAGGTCGCGCAACTCACTGATCTTGCCCGGCTCGGCGTTGACGATCAGCTTGTTGCCGTAAGCATTGACGGTGCCTTCGTTGCCCAGAAAGGATTTCACCGTCGGCATCAGGTCATCGCTGGTGCGATTGTTCAGGGGGATGACTTCAGTGGCGGCAACTGCCGCGAAGCTGCAAGCCAACAGCATTGAAGCGAGCAGGGTGCGTAACGACATCGGTGAGTTCTCCGCGAGGGCACATCAAAGCAGTGAGTTTGCCAGTTTGTCGGCCTGGACATGACCAAATTGAATCGCAGACAGCAGAACGCCCCGGCGTTCTTGTATCAGCATAGCCAGCTGAGGCAAGAACGACGGGGCGTTCAAAGGCGGCAGCGCCCTCGCTTATGCCGAATGCCGGACCATGTCCACGTGCGGCAGGCCGGCTTCGAGGAACTCTTCGCTGATCACCGTGAAGCCAAAGCGCTCATAGAACGCCGTTGCATGAACCTGAGCGCTGAGCTTCTGCTCTTTCAGATCGCGATTCTCCGCTTCGCTGATCACCGCGGTCAGCAAGGCGTCGCCTACCTTCAGGCCGCGCCAGTCCTTGAGAACGGACAGCCTGCCGATCTCGCCATCGGGTAACAGCCGCGCCGTCCCGACCGGGTAATCGCCTTCGTGGGCGAGAAAGTGCAGGGCACCTGCATCCTCGGCGTCCCACTCAAGCTCCGGCGGAACCGATTGCTCGGCAATGAACACGGCTTCGCGAATGCGCCGGATGTCGGCGTTATCTTTCTGCCAGTCGGCTACCCGTACGCGGATCTTATTCATCGGCAAACCCCAGACTTCCTTGTTTGACCAGCTCGCAGAGCAGGTTGCGACCGTCGTCATCTGCCAGCCACTGGCCCAGATTATCGAAATGCAGTGCATCGGCGGCGCAGATCATTTTCAGCAGCTCGCGCAAATGGCCTGGCAACAGGCGGCTCTGGCCGCTGGCGAACAGTAACAGGTCGTCGTCGACTTCCGACCACGCCAGGCGCGCGCTTGGGTTGCGGATCAGTACGGCGCCCTGTTCCAGGCTGTCGAGCAGTTCGGTGTCGTCCAGTTCAGGGCCGACGACCAGTTCAGGGTAACGCGGCTCGGTCATGAACTGGCCAAACCAGGTCAGCAGCAGGCGTTCGTCGCCCATGTGTTCGGCCAGCAACGCTTTCAGCCGGTCCAGCGCGTCGTGCTGAATTTGATGCGGATCGCTGACCGGTTGGGCGTCGGCGTCGGTATAGCGCTCTTCGTCCGACATGAACTGGCTCAGGAAATCGGTGAAGTGCGTCAGGACTTCGGCCGCGCTCGGCGCGCGGAAGCCCACCGAGTACGTCAGGCAGTCGTCCACTGCAACACCCCAGTGCGCCAGGCGCGGCGGCAGGTACAGCATGTCGCCCGGCTCCAGCGTCCACTCTTCGCCGCCCTGAAAGTCAGCGAGAATGCGCAGGTCGGCGTGCTCCAGCAGAGGGCTTTCGGTGTCGCACATCTGGCCGATTTTCCAGTGGCGCTTGCCGTGGCCCTGCAGCAGGAACACATCATAGTTATCGAAGTGCGGGCCGACGCTGCCGCCCGGCGCTGCATAGCTGATCATCACATCGTCGATGCGCCAGCTGGGCAGAAAGCGGAAGTGCTCCAGCAGCTCGCCGACTTCAGGAACGAACTGATCGACGGCCTGAACCAGCAGCGTCCACTCGGTTTCCGGGAGTTTGCTAAATTCGTCTTCCGCAAACGGGCCGCGACGCAGCTCCCAGGGGCGCTCGCCATTTTCGATGATCAGGCGCGACTCGACTTCTTCTTCCAGCGCCAGACCCGCCAGTTCGTCAGGGTCGATCGGGCTTTGAAAGTCTGGAATCGCCTGGCGGATCAGCAGCGGTTTCTTCTGCCAGTAGTCGCGCAGGAATTCGCGAGCCGAGATGCCACCGAGCAACTGAAGAGGAGTATCAGGATTCATGTGTAACCTATTGAAAAAAGGTATTTTTCAGACCGGAATAAAAACGCCCGGCTCAGCCGGGCGTTCAGAGCGTGTAGGGTGCGATCAGATGCGCTGGGCTTGGGCCACGGCGTTGCCGATGTAATTCGTAGGCGTCAGCTTTTTCAGCTCGGCCTTCGCTTCGGCGGGCATTTCGAGGCCGTCGATGAACGTCTGCAGCGCTTCTGGGCTGATGCCCTTGCCGCGGGTCAGTTCTTTGAGCTTCTCGTACGGGTTCTCGATGTCGTAGCGGCGCATGACGGTCTGGATTGGCTCGGCCAGCACTTCCCAGCAGGCGTCCAGGTCGGCGGCGATCTTCTGCTCGTTCAGCTCCAGCTTGCCGATACCTTTGAGGCTCGCTTCGTAGGCAATCACGCTGTGAGCGAAGCCCACGCCGAGGTTGCGCAATACGGTGGAGTCGGTCAGGTCGCGCTGCCAGCGGGAGATCGGCAGTTTGCTCGCCAGGTGCTGGAACAATGCGTTGGCGATGCCCAGGTTGCCTTCGGAGTTTTCGAAGTCGATCGGGTTGACCTTGTGCGGCATGGTCGAGGAGCCGATTTCGCCAGCGACGGTCTTCTGCTTGAAGTAACCCAGGGAAATGTAGCCCCAGATGTCGCGGTCGAAGTCGATCAGGATGGTGTTGTAACGCGCGATCGCGTCGAACAGTTCGGCGATGTAGTCGTGCGGTTCGATCTGAGTGGTGTAAGGGTTGAAGCCCAGGCCCAGCTCGTCTTCGATGAAGGCGCGTGCGTTGGCTTCCCAGTCGATGTCCGGGTAGGCCGACAAGTGTGCATTGTAGTTGCCGACAGCGCCGTTGATCTTGCCGAGCAGCGGAACTGCGGCGACCTGCGCGATCTGGCGCTCCAGGCGGTACACGACGTTCGCCAGTTCCTTGCCCAGTGTGGTCGGCGAAGCCGGCTGACCATGGGTGCGCGACAGCATCGGTACGGCAGCGAAACGGATCGCCAGCTCGCGGATCGACTCAGCGATCTGACGCATCAGCGGCAGCAGCACGGTGTCACGGCCTTCGCGCAGCATCAGGGCGTGGGACAGGTTGTTGATGTCCTCGCTGGTGCAGGCGAAGTGGATGAATTCGCTCACCTTGGCCAGTTCAGGCAGCTTGGCGGCCTGTTCCTTGAGCAGGTACTCGATGGCCTTGACGTCGTGGTTGGTGGTGCGCTCGATCTCTTTCACACGCTCGGCGTGCTCCAGCGCGAAGTCATCGGCCAGCGCGTCGAGAATGGCATTGGCTTCGGCGGAAAAGGCCGGGACTTCAGAGATTTGCGGGTGAGCCGCCAGGCGTTGAAGCCAGCGAACCTCGACGAGGGCGCGGAAACGGATCAGGCCGTATTCGCTGAAGATAGGGCGCAGGGCCTGGGTTTTGCCGGCGTAGCGGCCGTCTACAGGGGAAACCGCAGTGAGCGAAGAAAGCTGCATGGGGTGTTCTCGGACAGTCGGGCAACGAAAAGGGGCGCGTATCATACATGAAAATTCGGTCCAGCCGAGGCCGGGTTACCGTCATGGAGGGCGCCGTGAGGGGTAAAACCTGGGTAGCGCAGTGCTCGCCGGATCAACCGTGGAGCAAGGGATACAGTTCTTTCAATAACTTGCGACGGCTGATGACCAGTTGCCAGCGATGCCCGCCCACTTGTCGCCAAAGTCGCGCACAGCGTATTCCGGCCAGCAGCAGTGCACGGATTTTCGAGGCGTTGTTCGGCTGTTGCAGGTTGCGCATGTCGCCATGCACCTGAATGCGCTGGCGCAGCGTGCTCAACGTGTCCTGGTACAGCGCGCCACTGGCAGCGATGACGTTCTCGTGAACGATCCCGAAATGTTCGACCTGGGACTTGATCTGCGGCAGACGCTTGCCGATGGTCTCGAGCATGTCGTCGCGCTTGGACAGCTGGCGCTCCAGCCCAAGCATCGCCAGGGCATAACGCAATGGCTCGCGCTGCAGGGTGCCGGGGTCACGCTCCAGAGCGCTGGCGAGCGCGCGATAGCCTTCGCGCAGGTTCAGGTCGTCGCCGCCGAACACATCGAGTGTGTCCTTGGGGTCCATCACCAGCAGTCCGCCCAGCAGGCAGCCGACCGCCGCCTCGCTGGCCTGACCGGTCTTGGCGATGCGGTCCACCAGCACCGCAGCCTGAAAAACGCCGCCCAGGGCGGTCAGTTGCTCTTGGATCGGACTCATCAACGAGCATCCTTGCTGTGCCAGGGTTCGGCGATTTCGATGACGCCGCCGCCCAGGCAGACTTCGCCGTCGTAAAACACCACGGACTGACCGGGGGTGACCGCGCGCTGTGGCTCGTCGAAGGTGGCGCGGTAGCCGGTGGCGGTGCGTTCCAGCGTGCAGCTCTGGTCGCTCTGCCGGTAACGCACTTTGGCAGTCAGCTGGCGCGGCGTGCTGAGGTCGACCGGGTTGACCCAGTAGATCTCCGAGGCGAGCAGGGCGCGGGAGAACAACCACGGGTGCTCGTTGCCCTGGCCGACGATCAGCTCGTTATGCTCCAGATCCTTGACCAGCACATACCAGGGTTCATCGCCGGCATCCTTCAGTCCGCCGATGCCCAGTCCCTGACGCTGACCGATGGTGTGGTACATCAGGCCCGCGTGGCGCCCGATGACTTCGCCTTCGGTGGTCTTGATTTCGCCCGGCTGCGCAGGGAGGTACTGCTTGAGGAAGTCGGTGAAACGACGTTCGCCGATGAAGCAGATGCCGGTAGAGTCCTTTTTTTTCGCGGTCGCCAACTGGTACTTCTCGGCGATGGCGCGCACTTCGGGCTTCTCCAGTTCGCCGACCGGGAACAGGGTCTTGGCGATCTGTTCGCCGCCGACGGCGTGCAGGAAGTAGCTCTGATCCTTGTTCGGGTCCAGGCCCTTGAGCAGTTCGGTACGGCCATCGATGTCGCGACGGCGCACGTAATGACCGGTGGCGATCAGGTCGGCGCCGAGCATGAAGGCGTAGTCGAGAAAGGCTTTGAACTTGATTTCGCGGTTGCACAGGATGTCCGGGTTCGGCGTGCGGCCGGCCTTGTACTCCTCGAGGAAGTGCTCGAAGACGTTATCCCAGTATTCGGCCGCGAAATTCACGGTGTGCAGCTTGATGCCGATCTTGTCGCACACCGCCTGAGCGTCCGCGAGGTCGTCCATGGCGGTGCAGTATTCCGTTCCGTCGTCTTCTTCCCAGTTCTTCATGAACAGGCCTTCCACCTGATACCCCTGCTCCATGAGCAGAAGGGCGGAGACCGAAGAATCCACGCCGCCGGACATGCCGACGATGACGCGCTTCTTTTCTGTGTTGGAAAAGGCTGAATCAGACATAGGAATTCGATGGGTAGTCTGGAAAAGGACGCGATTCTATCAGGGAGTCGGCGTCAAGGCTAAAAGCTATTCAGTTGCGCTGACGCAATGCATGGGAACAGAGCACCGGCTTCAGCCGAGAGCAGGGCTGAGTGAGCATCCCGAGTGTTCGGGTGTGAAACCGGACGCCTTCCCGGCTGAAGCCGGTCCTACGATGACGTGCGCATGTCGGTTCCTGCTGAAGCCGGTCCTACGATGACGTGCGCATGTCGGTTCCCGCTGAAGCCGGTCCCGCGGGAGTATGCGTTTCAGCTTTAGCCGGGAAGGCGTGTTTCAGTAGGACCGGCTTCAGCCGGGAAGGCGCCCGTCAGTCGCGCACGACCTCCAGGCTGTGAACCGGGCCGGCCAGATAATCGTCGATGCATCGCAGCACCAGCTCGCTGCGCCAGCGTTCGGGCTGGCTGACCAGTTCATCGCGGGTAAGCCACGGGGCGCCGACGATACCGGTGTCCAGTGGCTGATCGAGATGATGATTGATCGCCTTGGCCGAAAAACATACGCGCTGATAGGTCACGCCGTTGCTGGGCGCTGTGTACAGATAGATGCCGACGACGCCGGTCAGCTCGACGTCCCAACCCGTTTCTTCGAACGTTTCACGGATGGCGGCTTCGCGCAGGGTTTCGTTGGCTTCCAGGTGACCGGCGGGCTGATTGAGCACCTGCTTGCCGTTTTTCAATTCTTCGACGAACAGGAAGCGGCCGCTGTCTTCGATGACGGTTGCGACCGTGATGTGGGGTTGCCAGGTCATTCGAGATCTCCTCGGTTAATGTAGGAGCAATCCGAGTTTGCGAGGGGCGCGATAGCGGTTTTCCTGACACACCGCATCGCGACCGTCGTAACCTCCGATTGCTCCTACAGGGAATCGTGTGCATCCAGGAAAAAAGAAAGCCCCGACACATGGCCGGGGCTTTCATGATGCGTTCGGCGGGGTGAACCGCCGACCTGGCAACCTTACTTCAACGCGTTGATCGCGTCGTTCAGGGTTTTGCTAGGGCGCATGGCTTTGCTGGCCAGTTCCGGCGTGGCGAAGTAGTAACCGCCGATGTCCAGGGGCTTGCCCTGAACGCTGTTCAGTTCGGCAACGATGGTTGCTTCATTGTCGGCCAGGGTTTTCGCCAGTTGGGTGAACTTGGCTTGCAGCGCGGTATCTTCGGTCTGGGCTGCCAGGGCCTGAGCCCAGTACATCGCCAGATAGAAGTGGCTGCCACGGTTGTCGATACCGCCAACCTTGCGCGATGGCGACTTGTTGTTGTCCAGGAACTGGCCGGTGGCTTTGTCCAGGGCAGTGGCGAGTACCAGCGCTTTCGGGTTGTCGTAGACGTTGCCCAGGTGCTCAAGGGAAGCCGCCAGTGCCAGGAATTCGCCCAGCGAGTCCCAGCGCAGGAAGTTCTCTTCGTTCAGCTGCTGAACGTGCTTCGGAGCCGAACCGCCGGCGCCGGTTTCGAACAGGCCGCCGCCGTTCATCAACGGAACGATGGACAACATTTTCGCGCTGGTGCCCAGTTCCATGATCGGGAACAGGTCGGTCAGGTAGTCACGCAGGACGTTGCCGGTCACCGAGATGGTGTCCTTGCCGGCGCGGATCCGCTCCAGCGAGGTTTTCATCGCATCGACAGGCGACTTGATGGTGATGTCCAGGCCGCTGGTATCGTGATCTTTCAGGTACTTTTCGACCTTCTTGATCATCACCGCGTCGTGGGCGCGCTGTGGGTCCAGCCAGAAAATGGCAGGGGTATTGCTCAGGCGCGAGCGGTTGACGGCCAGTTTGACCCAGTCCTGGATCGGCGCGTCCTTGGTCTGGCACATGCGCCAGATATCGCCTGCTTCAACATTCTGTTCCATCAAGACCTGGCCTTTGTCGTCGGTCACGCGGACCACGCCGTCGGTTTCGATCTGGAACGTCTTGTTGTGCGAGCCGTACTCTTCGGCTTTCTGCGCCATCAGGCCGACGTTCGGTACGCTGCCCATGGTGGTCGGATCGAAGGCGCCGTTTTTCTTGCAGTCTTCGATCACAGCCTGATAGATGGTGGCGTAGCAACGATCCGGAATCACGGCCTTGGTGTCTTGCAGGACGCCGTCGTTGTTCCACATCTTGCCGGAATCACGAATCATCGCAGGCATCGAGGCGTCAACGATGACGTCGCTCGGCACGTGCAGGTTGGTGATGCCCTTGTCGGAGTTGACCATCGCCAGAGGAGGGCGGGTGGCGTAAACGGCCTTGACGTCCGCTTCGATCTGCGCCTGCTGATCGGCCGGCAGATTCTTGATGCGGGCGTACAGGTCGCCGATGCCGTTGTTCAGGTTGAAGCCGATTTCCTTCAGGACTTCAGCGTGCTTGTTCAGCGCATCCTGATAGTACTCGGCGACGATCTCGCCGAACATGATCGGGTCAGAGACCTTCATCATGGTGGCTTTGAGGTGAACGGAGAACAGCACGCCCAGCTTCCTGGCGTCTTCGATTTCCTTGGCGACGAATGCGCGCAGCGCTTTCTTGCTCATGACTGCGCAGTCGATGACTTCGCCAGCCAGCACCGAGGTCTTGTCCTTCAGCACGGTGGTGCTGCCGTCTTTGCCGATCAGTTCGATCTTCACCGCACCTGCGGTTTCGATCAGGGAGGACTGCTCGCTGCCGTAGAAATCGCCATTGTCCATGTGGGCAACGTGGGATTTGGAGTCGGCAGCCCAGGCGCCCATTTTGTGCGGGTGCTTGCGAGCGTAGTTCTTCACCGAAAGCGGCGCGCGACGATCAGAGTTACCTTCACGCAGAACCGGGTTCACGGCGCTGCCTTTTACTTTGTCATAGCCAGCCCGGGCTGCCTTGTCGGCTTCGGTCACGACTTCATCCGGATAGTCCGGCACGTCGTAGCCCTTGGCTTGCAGTTCCTTGATCGCGGCCTTCAGTTGCGGAACCGATGCGCTGATGTTCGGCAACTTGATGATGTTGGCTTCCGGCGTCGTCGCCAGTTCGCCCAGCTCTGCCAGATCGTCGGAAACCTTCTTGTCGCCCAGCTGCTCGGGGAAGCTGGCCAGAATACGGGCTGCAAGAGAGATGTCGCGGGTTTCGACGGTGATGTCGGCGGAGGAGGTGAAGGCTTCGATGATGGGAAGCAGTGAGTAGGTGGCGAGGGCAGGCGCTTCGTCGGTGAAGGTATAGATGATCTTCGAGCGGTTGGACATTTTTGGGATAACTCTCTTCTTTGCTGAGCGTACACAAAATTTCGATATGCGCAGGGTAGGCACTTTCGCCCAAAGTATCGATGAGCCGAAAGTCGAGAATTTCGTCGCGTGATATGGGGTAGATCAGTCGAGCATCAAGCAGCCGGACTGCGGTAACAGCGCGGCTTGTCGAGGGCTGAAAGTCTCGTTCCAGATGGCTCGGCCCCCAATGACCCTACGGTCACCGGCGCGAGTATATCACCGGTCCCGACCATTGATACGATACCCGAGTGAACGCGTTGCGCTCGCAGCGATTGGTTCAGTGCCGTCGGTCGGGCCTTGAAAATCCTCACTGATCGCCACAGGCCACGGCCTGCTTGCCCTGCGTCAACCTGACGCAGCCGGGATGGTGCAGTGTCGGACAGTCGGATTGCAAGTCGGATTTCGACTAAAGGAGCATTCTATCCGCGCGGGTCTCAAGCTGTCGGCGGAGGGAAACAAGATGCACGAAGCGTCGAACGCAGGCCCGGGCCGTTTGCCAGGCCAGAGTGATGGCTTTGTCGGCCGCGCCTTCGACATAACCTTATTTATAGGCACGCCAGAGGGTACAGGCGAAAAAAAGCCGGTCGGCTTTCGTGGGCCGACCGGCTTTAAGGTCTCGCGCGTGAACGGTCCGGCTCAGGCGTGATCTTTGCTGTGTTCGTGATGCGTTTCGTGCTGATCGATCGTCTCTTTAGTGGCGGATGGGTGCGCAGTGATTTCCACTGCATGCAGCCCTTTGGGACCCTGAGTAATCTTGAACTGAACCAGTTGCCCGGCCTTTAGGGTCTTGTAGCCGTCCATTCTGATCGCTGAGTAGTGCGCAAACAGGTCCTCATCCTTGCCATCTTCGACGATGAAGCCATACCCCTTGGCGTTGTTGAACCACTTGACCTTACCGCTTGACATAGTCACATCCCTCTGCAAAGGACTCCGATGGGAGTATCATCACCTCTCATCCGCCGGACCTAAAAAATTTTGGTTGACTGCGCGGACCCTTTTTACCCAATGTGGGTTCTATTGTTTGTAACACCGATTAGCCGATAGTCAAGGTCACGCAGCGGTCCAGTTGAAAACCGGTATGACTGCGACTACTTATTTCAATTACGTCCCCTGTGAACCTTCTTTACCATGCATGCAATCAGCAAGATTCGACTAACATTCAATCAGGATGATCCGCAATCCCATGAGGACGACGCGGCGGGCATCGCTGTACAGGAAGCCAAGCCGACATTGCAGGTGCCACCGATGTACAAGGTGGTTTTGTTCAACGATGACTACACCCCGATGGATTTCGTTGTCGAAGTGCTCGAGGTGTTTTTCAACCTGAATCGTGAGCTGGCCACCAAGGTCATGCTGGCCGTCCATACAGAGGGACGGGCAGTCTGTGGATTGTTTACCCGCGACATCGCCGAGACCAAGGCAATGCAGGTCAACCAATACGCCAGGGAAAGCCAGCATCCGCTACTCTGTGAGATCGAGAAGGACGGTTAACGCCGGACACTTGGGTATGAGGTGAAGCTATGTTAAACCGTGAGCTCGAAGTCACCCTCAATTTGGCTTTCAAAGAGGCCCGCTCCAAACGTCATGAATTCATGACGGTCGAGCACCTCCTGCTGGCCCTATTGGACAATGAGGCTGCCGCCACTGTTCTGCGTGCCTGCGGCGCAAACCTCGACAAACTCAAACACGACCTTCAGGAGTTCATCGACTCCACCACGCCGCTGATTCCCGTACACGACGAGGATCGCGAGACCCAACCCACTCTGGGCTTCCAGCGTGTGCTGCAACGTGCCGTGTTTCACGTGCAGAGTTCCGGCAAGCGTGAAGTCACCGGCGCCAACGTGCTGGTGGCAATTTTCAGTGAACAGGAAAGTCAGGCGGTGTTTCTGCTCAAGCAGCAGAGCGTTGCCCGTATCGATGTCGTCAACTACATCGCTCATGGCATTTCCAAGGTGCCTGGGCATGGCGATCACTCTGAAGGTGAGCAAGATATGCAGGACGACGAGGGCGGTGAGTCTTCTTCCTCAGGCAATCCTCTGGATGCCTATGCCAGCAACCTGAATGAACTGGCCCGTCAGGGCCGCATCGATCCGTTGGTGGGCCGTGAGCTTGAGGTCGAGCGCGTCGCTCAGATTCTCGCGCGCCGTCGCAAAAACAACCCGTTGCTGGTCGGTGAGGCCGGCGTCGGCAAGACCGCCATCGCCGAAGGCCTGGCCAAACGCATCGTCGACAACCAGGTGCCGGATCTGCTGGCCAACAGTGTCGTCTATTCGCTTGATCTGGGCGCCCTGCTGGCGGGGACCAAATACCGTGGTGATTTCGAGAAGCGCTTCAAGGCGCTGCTGGGCGAGTTGAAGAAGCGCCCGCAGGCGATCCTGTTCATCGATGAAATCCACACCATCATCGGCGCCGGTGCTGCATCGGGCGGGGTGATGGATGCGTCCAACCTGCTCAAACCGCTGCTGTCTTCGGGTGATATCCGTTGCATCGGTTCGACCACGTTCCAGGAATTCCGCGGCATCTTCGAAAAAGACCGCGCGCTGGCCCGTCGCTTCCAGAAGGTCGACGTGTCCGAGCCTTCGGTCGAGGACACCATCGGCATTCTGCGTGGGCTCAAAGGCCGCTTCGAGCAGCACCACAACATCGAGTACAGCGACGAAGCCCTGCGCGCAGCGGCCGAACTCGCGTCGCGCTACATCAATGATCGTCACATGCCCGACAAGGCCATTGACGTGATCGACGAGGCGGGTGCTTTCCAGCGTCTGCAGCCTGCGGAAATGCGCGTCAAGCGCATCGACGTGGCTCAGGTCGAGGACATCGTCGCCAAGATCGCGCGGATTCCGCCTAAACACGTCAACAGTTCCGATAAGGAGCTGCTGCGTAACCTTGAACGCGATCTGAAGCTCACGGTCTTTGGTCAGGATGCGGCGATCGATTCGCTGTCGACGGCGATCAAGCTGTCGCGAGCCGGCCTGAAGTCGCCAGACAAGCCTGTCGGTTCGTTCCTGTTCGCAGGTCCGACCGGTGTCGGTAAAACCGAAGCGGCGCGTCAATTGGCGAAAGCGCTGGGTATCGAGCTGGTTCGTTTCGACATGTCCGAATACATGGAGCGCCACACCGTGTCGCGTCTGATCGGTGCGCCGCCGGGCTATGTCGGTTTCGACCAGGGCGGTCTGTTGACCGAGGCGATCACCAAGCAACCGCATTGCGTGCTGCTGCTCGACGAGATCGAGAAGGCGCATCCGGAAGTCTTCAACCTGCTGCTGCAGGTGATGGACCACGGTACGCTCACCGATAACAACGGCCGCAAGGCGGACTTCCGCAATGTGATCGTGATCATGACCACCAACGCCGGTGCCGAGACCGCTGCGCGTGCTTCGATCGGTTTCACCCATCAGGACCACTCGTCCGATGCGATGGAAGTCATCAAGAAAAGCTTCACGCCGGAATTCCGCAACCGCCTGGACACCATCATTCAATTCGGTCGCCTCAGTCACGAGGTCATCAAAAGCGTGGTGGACAAGTTCCTTACCGAACTTCAGGCGCAACTGGAAGACAAGCGTGTGCTGCTCGAGGTGACCGATGCGGCCAGAAGCTATCTGGCGGAAGGCGGTTACGACGCGGCCATGGGCGCGCGTCCGATGGCACGTCTGATCCAGGACAAGATCAAGCGTCCACTGGCCGAGGAAATTCTCTTCGGCGAGTTGTCCGAGCATGGCGGTGTGGTACACATCGACTACAAGGACGGCGAGATCACGTTCGATTACGAGACCACGGCGGAAATGGCCTGACGTTTCATCGCGATAGAGCAAACAGGCGCCGACTCAGGCGCCTTTTTGTTGCCTGCGATAAACTGTAGGAGCGCGCTTGCCCGCGATGGCGTCGTATCAGTTAAGGCATACGTGTCAGAAAGCCAGTAATCGCGGGCAGGCGCGCTCCTGCACAGGGTGCTGTGCTTAAGCTGTGCCAACAAAAACGCCCGGCATGTGCCGGGCGTTTTTGTTAAGACCTGTTAGCGGGCGCGGTAAGTGATGCGCCCTTTGCTCAAGTCGTAGGGCGTCAGCTCAACGCGGACCTTATCGCCGGTAAGAATACGAATGTAGTTCTTGCGCATCTTGCCGGAGATGTGCGCGGTTACGACGTGCCCATTTTCCAACTCCACACGGAACATGGTGTTGGGCAGGGTGTCGACGACAGTGCCTTCCATTTCGAAGCTGTCTTCTTTCGACATGCAGTAAAGCCCTCGGTATCCAATGAATGGCCCGGTGCAAACGGCAGCCAGGCAAAAGCGGGCTGCATTGTGCCCGAAAAGTGGGGGTCAAGCCAAGGGCTTCAGTAAAGAGTGACCCATCTTTGATTGGTCAGCAGCTCGATCGGTCGATATTGAGTCTTGTAGTTCATCTTTTTGCAGTTCTTGATCCAGTAACCCAGATACACGGCGTGCAACTGCAGGCGCGCGGCTTCGGCGATTTGCCAGAGAATCGCGTAACGGCCAAGACTGCGCCGCTCTTCGGACGGCTCGTAAAAGGTATAGACGGCTGACAGTCCGTTGGGCAGCAGGTCCGTGACCGCGACGGCGAGGAGCCGACCTTCCACGCGGAATTCGTAAAACCGCGAGAACGGCAGGTCGCGCACCAGAAACGTCGAGAACTGGTCACGACTGGGCGGGTACATGTCGCCATCGGCATGGCGTTGCTCGATGTAACGCTGATAGAGGTCGAAGTATTCCTCACTGAAATGAGGCTTGGTGCTGGTGACTTCGATGTCGGCGTTGCGCTTGAAAATGCGTTTTTGCTGGCGATCGGGAACGAACAGTCCTACGGGAATGCGCGCAGGCACGCAGGCGCTGCAATTCTGGCAGTGCGGGCGGTAGAGATGGTCGCCACTGCGGCGAAACCCCATGTCGGAGAGGTCGGCGTAGACCTGAACATCCATCGGCTGGCTGGGATCGAGAAACAGCGTGGTGGCTTGTTCCTCGGGCAGGTAGCTGCAGGAGTGGGGTTGAGTGGCATAGAACTTAAGCCGCGCCAGCTCGGTCATGATCAACCCTCGAGAAAAACTTTAGATAAGAGTGTATGCCAGGCGAATCAAAATCGCCTAGGTAGCCAGTCGGCGGAAGTCTCCGCGTCCAGGTGTCCGTGCAGATATTCGGCGAAGCTCTGGCGCGGGATCGAGCGAGCGCCCAGGCTTTGCAGGTGCTGCGTCGGCATCTGACAATCGATCAGCACGAAGCCCCACTGCCGCAAGTGGTCGACCAGCGTGACGAAACCCACCTTCGAGGCGTTGTCGGCCCGGCTGAACATCGACTCACCGAAAAACAGCTGCCCCATCGCCAGCCCGTATAGCCCGCCGACCAGCCGCTGCCCATCCCAGACTTCAACGCTGTGAGCGAATCCCCGCGCGTGCAGTTCAATATAAGCAGCCTGCATGGAGCCTGTGATCCACGTGCCGTCGGCGTAGTCGCGAGGCTCGGCGCAGGCCTGAATCACCGCGGCGAAATCCTGATCGAACGTCACTTGATAGCGTTGCTGGCGCAGAACCTTGTTCAAGCTGCGCGAGACGTGCAATTCCTCGGGAAACAAAACGGTGCGCGGGTCCGGCGACCACCAGAGGATCGGCTGGCCTTGCTGATACCAGGGAAAGCAGCCGTGCCGATAGGCCTGAACAAGCCGGTCGGCTGACAGGTCTCCACCCGCGGCGAGCAAGCCGTTGGGTTCGCGAGTGGCTTTCTCCAGCGCAGGGAATTCAAGATTGTCGCGTTGTAACCAGGTCAGCATGGCGTCGAGACTTTACGAGAGGGGAGGGGAGAGTGCGCGGGTGTGCAACTCCAGGCCATCAGCGCGGTCACAGGCGGTTGACCGTCGCAGCATCGAACGGGTGTCGGGGAGATTTTAACGCTTCGCATCAGGCATGGCCGTTGGACAGTAGTGTGGGGTGAGAGCAAGACGTCATAACCCTTTGTCGGCAAAGAAAATGCGTGCTCGAATCATCTGTTGTCATCCAGGCTTGAAGATCTGCAAGGCCCACGCCAGACTAACGTGGCGTAGGGCGTGCAAATCCGTACAATGCCCGTTGTTGTTTAACCTTTTTTCAAGTTACCTGTCGAGTGCGTGTTCAACCTCACCGTTGTTCCCGACGCCGTTCAGGGATCGGTCAGCACTATTCGTATAGTCAACCATCAGATGTTCGCGCTTGCGCGCAGGAATTGAAGCGTTTTGAAGAAATCCACCGCAGCACCCATCCCCGTTCCGCTCTGGCGGCAGCATTTGCACTACCGACTCAAGGAAGGTGCGCTGATCGCGTTCGGCGCCTTGTGCCTGTATCTGATGATGGCCTTGTTGACCTACGATCAGGCCGATCCGGGCTGGAGCCATACCAGCAGCTCTGTTCAGGTGCAGAACGCTGCCGGTCGTGCCGGCGCGTTCTCCGCCGACATCCTCTTCATGGTGCTGGGCTACTTTGCCTACATCTTTCCGTTGTTGCTGGGTGTGAAAGCGTATCAGGTGTTCCGCCAGCGCCATGACCCGTGGCAGTGGAGCGGCTGGCTGTTTTCCTGGCGCCTCATCGGCCTGGTGTTTCTGGTCCTGGCCGGCGCGGCGCTGGCGCATATCCATTTCCATTCCGCCTCGGGTCTGCCGGGTTCTGCGGGTGGCGTGCTGGGCGAAGTGCTGGGCGATCTGGCCAAGCGCGCGCTGAATGTTCAGGGCAGCACGCTGCTGTTCATCGCACTGTTTCTGTTCGGCCTGACCGTATTCACCGATCTGTCCTGGTTCAAGGTGATGGACACCACCGGCAAGATCACGCTGGACCTCGTCGAGTTGTTCCAGGGTGCGATCAATCGCTGGTGGACGGCGCGCAATGAACGCAAGCAGATGGTCGCCCAATTGCGCGAAGTCGACATGCGTGTCGACGAGGTGGTGGCGCCCGTCGCACCGGACCGACGCGAGCAGGCGAAGGCCAAAGAGCGTCTGATCGAACGCGAACAGGCACTGAGTGAACACATGACCGCCCGTGAAAAGCATGTGCCTGCGGTCATTGCTCCCGCACCGGTCCGCCCGCCCGAGCCAAGCAAGCGCGTGCAGAAAGAGAAACAGGCGCCGCTGTTCGTCGACAGCGCCGTGGAAGGCACGTTGCCACCGATCTCGATCCTCGATCCGGCGGAAAAGAAACAGCTCAATTATTCGCCCGAATCGCTGGCAGCCGTTGGTCATTTGCTGGAAATCAAGCTCAAGGAGTTTGGCGTCGAGGTCTCGGTGGACTCGATTCACCCCGGCCCTGTGATCACCCGCTACGAGATTCAGCCCGCGGCCGGTGTGAAGGTCAGCCGCATCGCCAACCTGGCGAAGGATCTGGCGCGTTCGCTGGCAGTGACCAGCGTGCGGGTGGTCGAGGTGATTCCGGGCAAGACCACGGTCGGCATCGAAATCCCTAACGAAGACCGCCAGATCGTGCGGTTTTCCGAGGTGCTGTCGACGCCGGAGTACGACAATTTCAAATCGCCGGTCACGCTGGCGCTGGGCCACGACATCGGCGGCAAGCCGATCATCACCGACCTGGCCAAGATGCCGCACTTGCTGGTGGCCGGTACGACCGGTTCCGGTAAGTCGGTGGGCGTGAACGCGATGATTCTGTCGATTCTGTTCAAGTCAGGCCCCGAAGACGCCAAGCTGATCATGATCGACCCGAAAATGCTCGAGCTGTCGATCTATGAAGGCATTCCGCATCTGCTGTGTCCGGTGGTCACCGACATGAAAGACGCCGCCAACGCCCTGCGCTGGTCGGTGGCGGAAATGGAACGTCGCTACAAACTGATGGCCAAGATGGGCGTGCGTAACCTGTCGGGCTTCAACCACAAGATCAAGGAAGCGGAAGAGGCGGGCACTCCGATTGCCGATCCGTTGTACCACCGCGAAAGCATTCACGACGAAGCGCCGCTGCTGACCAAGCTGCCGACCATCGTCGTGGTGGTCGACGAATTCGCCGACATGATGATGATCGTCGGCAAGAAGGTCGAAGAGCTGATCGCCCGGATCGCCCAGAAGGCCCGTGCCGCCGGTATTCACCTGATTCTGGCGACCCAGCGTCCTTCCGTTGACGTGATCACGGGTCTGATCAAGGCCAACATTCCAACGCGCATGGCGTTCCAGGTGTCGAGCAAGATCGACTCGCGCACGATCATCGACCAGGGCGGCGCCGAGCAGTTGCTGGGTCACGGTGACATGCTTTACATGCCGCCAGGCACCAGCCTGCCGATCCGGGTTCATGGCGCCTTCGTTTCCGACGATGAAGTGCATCGCGTCGTCGAAGCCTGGAAACTGCGCGGCACCCCGCAATACAACGACGACATCCTCAACGGTGTCGAAGAGGCGGGCAGTGGGTTTGAAGGTGGCGGCGGCGGTGGCGACGGTGATGACAGCGAAAGCGACGCGCTGTACGACGAGGCGGTCAAGTTCGTGCTGGAAAGCCGTCGCGCGTCGATCTCCGCGGTTCAGCGCAAACTGAAAATCGGCTATAACCGCGCCGCGCGCATGATTGAAGCCATGGAAATGGCCGGCGTCGTGACAGCGATGAACACCAACGGCTCGCGGGAAGTGATTGCACCAGCCCCCATGCGTGACTGACACTTTACGTCACGAGTGACTGGACGGCGCCACCATGGCGCCGTCCGGCTTTAACTGAACTCAAAGAGGAATCCCATGCGTCTTATCCGCATGCTGTTGGCATCTGCACTGGCTTTTTCCGCTATTCCGGCCCACGCCGACGCCAGGGACGTGGCGCGCCTGACTCAGTTGCTGGAAAACTCTAAAACCCTCTCCGGCAACTTTTCCCAGTTGACCCTTGACGGCGGCGGTACCCAGTTGCAGGAAACCACCGGTGATTTGGTCTTGCAGCGCCCGGGCCTGTTCTACTGGCACACCAATGCGCCGCAGGAACAGACCATGGTGTCCGACGGCAAGAAGGTCACGCTGTGGGACCCGGATCTTGAGCAGGCCACCATCAAGACCCTCGATCAGCGCCTGACCCAGACCCCGGCCCTGCTGCTGTCCGGCGACGTCTCGAAAATCAGCGAAAGCTTCGACATCACGGCCAAGGAGGCAGGCGGCGTGATCGACTTCGTGCTCAAGCCCAAATCCAAAGACACCCTGTTCGACAACCTGCGCCTGTCGTTTCGCAACGGCATGATCAATGACATGCAGCTGATCGACAGCGTGGGCCAGCGCACCAATATCCTGTTCACTGGCGTCAAGGCGAACGAGCCTGTCGCGGCGAGCAAATTCCAGTTCCAGATCCCGAAAGGCGCTGACGTCATTCAGGAATAAGAGGTTTCAACGGTCGTTCATGGATCTGTTCAGCAGTGAGCCGATAGCCCAGCCTCTGGCCGCGCGTTTGCGTGCGACCAATCTGGATGAGTATGTCGGTCAGCAACATCTGCTCGCCCATGGCAAGCCCTTGCGCGAAGCGCTGGAGCAGGGCGCGCTGCACTCCATGATTTTCTGGGGGCCGCCGGGCGTGGGCAAAACCACGCTGGCGCGCCTGCTGGCCAAGGTCTCGGACGCGCATTTCGAAACGGTGTCGGCCGTGCTGGCGGGTGTTAAAGAGATTCGCCAGGCCGTCGAAGTCGCCAAGCAGCAGGCAGGCCAGTACGGTCGCCGCACCATTCTGTTCGTCGACGAAGTGCACCGGTTCAACAAGTCGCAACAGGACGCTTTTCTCCCGTACGTGGAAGACGGCACGCTGATCTTCATCGGTGCCACCACTGAGAACCCCTCGTTCGAACTCAACAACGCGTTGCTGTCCCGCGCCCGTGTGTATGTGCTCAAAAGCCTTGATGAAGCGGCGTTGCGTCAACTGGTCAATCGCGCATTGACCGAGGACCGTGGGCTGGGCAATCGTCATCTGACCCTGGGCGATGAAGCTTTCAGCACGCTGCTGGCCGCAGCCGACGGTGATGGCCGACGCATGCTCAACCTGTTGGAGAACGCCTCCGACCTGGCCGAAGACGGCAGCGAAATCGAACCGCAGTTGCTGGCGAGCCTGCTGGGCGACAGCCGTCGTCGTTTCGACAAGGGCGGGGAAGCCTTCTACGACCAGATTTCGGCCCTGCACAAATCCATTCGCGGTTCCAACCCTGACGCGGCGTTGTACTGGTTCGCGCGGATGATCGACGGCGGTTGCGATCCGTTGTACCTGGCGCGCCGCGTGGTGCGCATGGCCAGCGAAGACATCGGCAATGCCGATCCTCGCGCGCTGCCGCTGTGCATGTCGGCGTGGGATGTGCAGGAGCGGCTCGGCAGTCCGGAAGGTGAACTGGCCGTCGCGCAGGCCATCGTCTACCTGGCGTGCGCGCCGAAAAGCAACGCGGTGTACATGGGCTTTAAGATGGCCATGCGCGAGGCCACCGAGCACGGTTCGCTGGAGGTGCCGCTGCATCTGCGTAACGCGCCGACCAAGCTGATGAAGCAGTTGGGTTACGGCGAAGAGTATCGCTACGCCCATGATGAGCCTGATGCCTACGCGGCCGGCGAAGACTACTTCCCGCAGGAACTCGAGCCACGTCAGTATTATCAGCCGGTGCCCCGTGGTCTGGAGCTCAAAATCGGCGAAAAGCTCAAGCACCTGGCTGCGCTCGATCGCGCCAGTCCCCGCCAGCGGAGAAAATAGTGATTCAGACGATTCTTGCGGTGTCGATTGCTGGCATCGCTGGTACATTACTGCGTTTCGCGGCAGGCACTTGGGTGTCTGCCAACTGGCCCCGGCACTTCTACACCGCGACGCTGGCCGTCAACCTGGTGGGATGCCTGATCATCGGCCTGTTGTATGGATGGTTTTTACTGCGCCCGGAAGTGCCGATCGAGGTCCGTGCCGGCCTGATCGTCGGTTTCGTCGGCGGCCTGACGACGTTTTCGTCTTTTTCTCTGGACACGCTGCGTTTGCTGGAAAGCGGGCAGGCGCCACTGGCCATCGGCTATGCGGCAGTCAGCGTGTTCGGCGGGCTGCTTGCCACCTGGGCCGGCCTGTCCCTGACCCGAATTTAATAAACCCGATTCAATAACGAGGCAACGATATGCTCGACTCCAAACTGTTACGTACCCAGCTTCAGGACGTAGCGGATCGCCTGGCTTCACGGGGCTTCACACTGGACGTGGCCCGCATCGAAGCGCTGGAGAACCAGCGCAAGACCGTGCAGACCCGCACTGAGCAGCTTCAGGCCGAGCGTAATGCCCGTTCCAAATCCATCGGCCAGGCCAAACAGCGTGGCGAAGACATCGCGCCGTTGATGGCCGATATCGACCGCATGGCCGAAGAGCTGAGCACTGGCAAGAAAGAGCTGGACGGCATTCAGTCCGAACTGGATGCCATGCTCCTGAGCATGCCGAACCTGCCGCATGAATCGGTGCCGGTCGGTGCTGATGAAGAAGAAAACGTCGAAGTGCGCAAATGGGGCACGCCTGCCGCGTTCGATTTCGAGGTCAAGGATCACGTGGCGCTGGGCGAAAAGTTCGGCTGGCTGGATTTCGAAACCGCCGCCAAGCTTTCTGGCGCACGGTTTGCGCTGTTGCGCGGCCCGATCGCTCGCCTGCACCGTGCGTTGGCGCAGTTCATGATCACCCTGCACATCAATGAGCACGGCTACGAAGAGGCTTACACCCCTTATCTGGTTCAGGCGCCTGCGTTGCAAGGCACCGGTCAGTTGCCGAAGTTCGAAGAGGATCTGTTCAAGATCGCCCGCGAAGGCGAAGCCGATCTTTACCTGATCCCGACCGCCGAAGTCTCGCTGACCAATATCGTCTCCGGCGAAATCCTCGACGCCAGGCAGCTGCCGTTGAAGTTCGTCGCTCACACGCCATGCTTTCGTAGTGAGGCGGGCGCTTCGGGCCGCGACACGCGCGGGATGATTCGTCAGCACCAGTTCGACAAGGTCGAGATGGTGCAGATCGTCGAGCCCGAGAAATCCATGGAAGCGCTGGAAAGCCTGACCGGCAACGCCGAACGCGTGCTGCAGTTGCTGGAATTGCCTTACCGCGTGCTGGCGCTGTGCACCGGCGACATGGGCTTCAGTGCGGTGAAAACCTACGACCTGGAAGTGTGGATTCCGAGCCAGGGCAAGTACCGCGAAATCTCGTCGTGCTCCAACTGCGGCGATTTCCAGGCCCGTCGTATGCAGGCGCGCTGGCGCAACCCGGAAACCGGCAAGCCGGAGCTGGTTCACACCCTGAACGGTTCCGGGCTGGCGGTGGGTCGTACGCTGGTGGCGGTGCTGGAAAACTACCAGCAGGCTGACGGTTCGATTCGTGTGCCTGACGTGCTGAAACCCTGGATGGGTGGTATCGAGGTCATCGGCTAAATGGAATTTCTGCCACTGTTCCATAACCTGCGGGGCGCCCGGGTTCTGGTCGTGGGCGGCGGCGAGATTGCCTTGCGCAAGTCTCGGCTGCTGGCTGACGCCGGAGCGGTGCTGCGCGTGGTTGCTCCCCAGATTGGCGCAGAGTTGCACGAGCTGATCGACAGCAGCGGTGGCGAAGAGTTGTTGCGTGGCTACAGCGAAGCCGACCTGGACGGCTGCGTGCTGATCATTGCCGCGACCGATGACGAGCCGCTCAACGCGCAGGTCTCCGCCGATGCGCGTCAGCGCGGCGTGCCGGTCAACGTGGTGGATGCGCCCGCGCTGTGCAGTGTCATCTTCCCGGCGATCGTCGACCGTTCGCCCTTGGTCATCGCCGTCTCCAGTGGCGGCGACGCACCCGTCCTGGCGCGGCTGATTCGCGCCAAGATGGAGAGCTGGATTCCGCCCACCTACGGGCACCTTGCTGGTCTGGCCGCGCGTTTTCGGCATCAGGTGAAGAACCTGTTTCCCAACGTGCAGCAGCGCCGGGCCTTCTGGGAAGACGTGTTCCAGGGACCCATCGCTGATCGGCAGCTCGCAGGGCAGGGCGCGGAAGCGGAGCGTCTGCTGCAGGCGAAGATTGATGGCGAGGCGCCCGCGGCCACCGGTGAGGTGTATCTGGTCGGCGCTGGGCCGGGTGATCCGGACCTGCTGACCTTCAAAGCGTTGCGCCTGATGCAGCAAGCTGATGTCGTCCTCTACGACCGTCTGGTTGCACCGGCGATTCTCGAACTGTGCCGTCGCGATGCGGACCGGATCTATGTCGGCAAGCAGCGCGCCGATCACGCGGTGCCTCAGGACCAGATCAACCAGCAACTGGTTGCGCTGGCCCGGCAGGGCAAGCGCGTGGTGCGGCTCAAGGGCGGCGATCCGTTCATCTTTGGCCGTGGCGGCGAGGAAATCGAAGAGTTGGCGGCCCACGGCATTCCGTTTCAGGTGGTACCGGGCATCACTGCGGCCAGCGGATGCGCCGCCTACGCCGGTATTCCGCTGACCCACCGCGATTACGCCCAGTCCGTGCGTTTCGTCACCGGTCATCTGAAGAACAACACCACCGATCTGCCGTGGAAGGATCTTGTGTCACCCGCTCAGACGCTGGTGTTCTACATGGGGCTGATCGGCCTGCCGATCATCTGCAGCGAATTGATCCGCCATGGTCGCGCCGCAGACACACCGGCCGCGCTCATTCAGCAAGGCACCACGTCCAACCAGCGTGTGTTCACCGGCACGCTCGCCAACCTGCCGCAGCTGGTGGCGGAGCATGAAGTGCATGCACCGACGCTGGTGATCGTGGGGGAAGTCGTCACGCTGCGTGACAAGCTGAAGTGGTTCGAAGGGGCGCAAGCGAGCATTTGATCAGCGCCGCTGACTGATGCCAGGCGCGTCGCTGACCTGTTTCGATCAGGCCAGCCGCGCTCCTGTGCTTTGCAGCACGAGCAGGTGGATCAGGCGTGTTGCAGAATACCTTTGCCGCTCAATCGCGCACGGTCATGCTCGCCACTGAAGTCCTGCGCCGGGCCTTTCGGCACCACGCCCGTCGGGTTGATGGTGACGTGGCTGGCGTAGTAATGATGCTTGATGTGTTCGAAATCGACGGTGTCGGCGACGCCCGGCAATTGATACATCTCGCGAACCCAGTTGCTCAGGTTCGGATAATCCGCGATCCGCCGCAGGTTGCATTTGAAGTGGCCGTGATAGACGGCGTCAAAGCGAATCAACGTGGTGAACAGGCGAACATCGGCTTCGGTCAGGTACTCGCCCGCCAGATAACGCTTGCTGTCCAGCAACGTCTCCAGCTTGTCGAGTTCGCCGAACACGTCATCGAACGCCTCTTCGTACGCACCCTGAGACGTCGCAAAACCGGCGCGATAAACGCCGTTGTTCACCGCAGGATAGATCTCGTCGTTCAAACGGTTGATTTCCGGGCGCAGCGCTTCGGGGTACAGATCCAGCGTGTTGCCGGTCAGATCGTCGAACGCTGAGTTGAACATGCGGATGATTTCCGAGGATTCATTACTGACGATGCGCTGCAGCTTTTTGTCCCACAGCACTGGAACCGTCACACGGCCGGTGTAATCGGGCGTGTCGGCGAGGTAGCGCTGATACATGTAGGTGTGGCCGTCGAGCGGATCGCCCGTCGAGCCTTTCTGCAGGTCGAAGGTCCAGCCGTTTTCGCGCATCAGCCAGCTGACGACCGACACATCGATCAGGTCCTCAAGGCCTTTGAGTTTGCGCACGATCAGCGTCCGATGGGCCCAGGGGCAGGCGAGCGAAACATACAGGTGGTAACGGCCGGCTTCAGCTTTGAAGCCGCCTTCGCCGGAAGGACCAGGGCGGCCGTCTGCGGTCACCCAGTTACGGCGTTTGGCCTGTTCACGCTGGAATGCGCCGTCTTTGCTGCTTTCATACCACTGGTCTTGCCAGCGTCCTTCAACAAGAAGGCCCATGTCTGACTCCAAATAGATCTGTATAGATGTACGTTGGAGATCAGTCTAAAGAGAATCGTTCGAACAAATAGCGCAAAGACTGGGCTGTAATAATCGATTAAATCGATTTATCCCGGTTTGCCCAGTATTGTTCGGCGCATTCGAACGCTTCGGGCCTGGGCATGCCCAGGCCCCGCAATGCCAGCGCGATCGTGGCGATCAGTGCCAGCTGCGGATAGCTGTCCTGCGCTTCGCCCTTCCAGATGGCAATCAGTTGCTGCGGGTCGAGGGTTGCGGGTTTGACATGACGACGATCGGACAGCGCCGGCCACTCTTCGTCCCAGGGCTGACCCGCTGTTGTGCCGTAAAGGTGGCTGATGGTATCCGGGTTGATTTCGATTTCCCCGCCGTCGCCCTTGATGACGATGGCGTGATCGCCCAGCAGGCTGCTCGCGTCGCGGTGCACGGCCTGATAGCCGGGATGGAAGATACTCTGCAAGCCGCAGCGAGCCCCGAGCGGATTGAGGATGCGCGCCAGCGAATGGATCGGCGAGCGAAGCCCCAGCGTGTTGCGCAGGTCGATCATGCGCTGCAACTGCGGCGCCCAGTCGCCCAGCGGGATGAACGCGATGTTCTGTTGTTCGAGCGCCTGACCGACCGCTTGCCAGTTGCGGCACAGCGGAATGCCCAGCGAATCGAGCAGTTGCTCGCTGTAGAGACGGCCCGCAGTATGAGCGCCGCCGCCATGCATCAGCACCCGCACGCCGTTCTGCGCGAGGCATTTGGCGGCCAGCAGGTACCAGGGCAGATGGCGCTTCTTGCCGGCGTAGGTCGGCCAGTCAACGTCGACCGCCAGCGGCGGTGCATTCAGTCGTTCGCGCACCGCTGCGGTGAAACCCGCGAGTTCGTCTGCGCTTTCTTCCTTATGGCGCAGCAACATGAGGAAGGCGCCAAGCTGGGTGTCCTCGACCTTCTGATCGAGCACCATGCCCATCGCTTCGCGGGCCTCTTCGCGGGTCATGTTGCGCGCGCCGCGTTTGCCTTTGCCCAGAATGCGCACGAACTGTGCGAACGGGTGCTCGGCGGGCGTTTCGGTCACGAGTGGGGTGAAATCAGTCATAAGCAATTGGTCGGTCTGGGCAGGCCCGCCAGCTTGGCGGCAAGTTTGGCAGGAGTGCCGTTGAACAGACGGTTGAGGTGCAGGCTGTTGCCTTTTTCGGCCCCGAGCTTGAGCGCGGTGTACTTGACCAGCGGCCGTGTGGCGGGTGACAGCTGGAACTCGGCGTAGAAGTCACGCAGCAGCCGCAGGATTTCCCAGTGCTCGGCGGTCAGAACGATGTCTTCCTCCAGCGCCAGGGCCTGGGCAACCTCGTCAGACCAGGCGTGCAGGTCTTCGAGGTAGCCGTCCTTGTCCAGTGCCAGGGTACGTCCTTCGACGATAAGTTGCTTCATAGCCAGGTGTTGACCTTGTCGTATTGCACTGACAATGCGACGAATCGGGGATAGTCGACAGCCGTTGCCCATTTCGGCAGTGGGAGATTTCGCGCTTTGGCGTCCTCGTCCAGCACAAACAACAACAGATTGTCGGCCCGCGCTTCCAGCGCCTGACGCGGTGCCGTCGAGGCACTGAGCGCGTACGTGGCGTCGCCGCAGAGCAGAATCGCATCGGCGCTGCCAAGCAGGCGCAGGCAGCTGTTCAGGCGCGTGTCTGTAAAAGGCGAGTGAGATAACACATGCAAAGTCGACATCAGAGCGTAATCACCTGGTCGTAACGGTCAATGAGCGCGGCGATCTCCTGATCGCGCAGGACCTGCAGCGTCTCGACGTTCAGTTCAGTTGGGCCCATCCCACGCTCGGCCAGGCTGGTGTGGCAGGCAAACAGATCATCGACGCCAAACATCGAAAGCGCCTGCAGGTTGGCGGTGATGTCTTTCTGCTGCAGTTCGCCGGCGGCCTGGGCGGGCAGCAGCTGCAACACGCCGTCGTCCAGAAACAGCATCGCCAGCGGGAGATCGAACGCGCCGCCTGCAAGGGCGATGTCCAGCGCTTCGCGAGCACTTGGCCCGGCCCATGGCGCCTGCCGACTGATGATCAACAATGACTTTGCCATGTCATGGCCCTCCAAAGCAGATCAGACGATCGGCCGATTGCACCGCATCGTGCAACTGGCCCAGACCGGACAACTCCCAAGGCGCTGCGAGATTGACGGCCGGGCGCGAGTAACGCCGGGCTTCGTCCGCGTCGAGAACGCCACGGCGCAGGGCCGCGGCGATGCAGACGACGCCGTCTAGTTGATTGTCTGTCACAAAGTCCCGCCACTGCGCCGCGACGTCCTGTTCATCCTGCGGCGTCACAATGCTGGACGACGCGCTGTGCACGCCATCCTGATAGAAAAACAGCCGCACGATTTCATGGCCGCCTGCCAGGACCGCCTGCGCGAACAGCAAGGCCCGGCGCGACGAGGGCGCGTGAGCAGGGGAGTAGAGGGCAATCGCGAACTTCATGGGCGGCTCGGCAGCAAAACGGTGTGGTCAATGCAGGCAATGATAAAGAATTCATGAACGCGAGACAGCAAAAAGCCCGCCGAAGCGGGCTTTTTGTTGGAAGGCGCGTCGAATCAGTCGTCGCGGCCCATGATGCCGAAGATCTGCAACAGGCTGATGAACAGGTTGTAGATCGATACATACAGGCTGATCGTTGCCATGATGTAGTTGCGCTCGCCACCGTGGATGATGGCGCTGGTCTGGAACAGGATGCAGACCGACGAGAACAGGACGAAGCCTGCGCTGATTGCCAGTTGCAGGCCGCTGATCTGGAAGAACATGCTCGCCAGCACAGCGGCCAGCAAGACGAAGAAGCCAGCGGTGATGAAACCCCCGAGGAAGCTCATGTCCTTGCGGGTGATCAGCACGTAGGCCGACAGACCACCGAACACCAGCGCGGTCATGGCGAACGCCGAGGAAACGATCTCAGCGCCGCCCTGCATGCCCAGGTAGCGGTTGAGGATCGGGCCGAGGATGAAACCCATGAAGCCGGTCAGCGCGAACGCCGATACCAGGCCCCACGCCGAATCGCGCAGTTTGTTGGTCAGGAAGAACAGACCGTAGAAACCGATCAGCACGACGAAAACATTTGGGTAGCGGACGTTCATCTGCTGCGCGACGAACGCCATGATGCCGCTGAATGCGAGAGTGAGGGCCAGAAGGCCATAAGTGTTGCGCAGGACGCGGCTAACCTCTAGCTGCTCGACCTGCACGCGGTTGTTGACTGCGTAATCCTGTTCGCGCATGGCGCTACTCCTGATGTGAAATGAGCGGTTTGAAACCTCAAGTTGCAAAGATCATAACAGAGCCGAAGCCCCGCGCCAGGCAGAGAGTTTGACAGCTTGTTTCATTCCGGTATTATGGCGCCCGCAACGCAATTGGAGGTGTGGCCGAGTGGTTTAAGGCAGCAGTCTTGAAAACTGCCGACTGTAACAGGTCCCTGAGTTCTTATCTTAGGTACATCCTGACTGCACACTACACACCTCCCATCAGCAGCATCCGGGAAATTGGCAGAGTGGTTGAATGCACCGGTCTTGAAAACCGGCGTACGTTAATAGCGTACCCAGGGTTCGAATCCCTGGTTTCCCGCCACACTCAGTAGAATCAGGGCTTGGAGCGATCTAAGCCCTTTTTATGTGTCTGGTCATTTTCGATGCCCCGGCCAGGTGCCTATCCCCCAAAGCCCAGAATCACCAGTCTGCACTCAGCTGAATGCACGCTACTGCGCTCTGCTGCACACCAAAAAGACAAGGCGCCTTCAGCTGCATGCTTGTGAAAGCCCCATTCCCATTGATGTTCAGCGCCATTGGCGTAGCGTAAAGAGCTCAATCCTGTTGCTTCACTTCCCAACGACCAAGCAACGAACCAAGCATCCTGTCAGCGCCCAGTTCCACACTTGACGAAAGGCTCGCGTAACTGACTGAATGTTCGAGCGGTGCAGACATCGGTTCAGACATCGATATTCGGTTGGGAAGCGGTGCCATCCCCCCCTCGGAAAATCATCTATTCGGACATCCGCGCTGGGCCTTCGACCCAGTAGATTTCCAGCGCCCATGGGAAGTGAAATTTCTTGGAAGCGAGCGAGGAGAAGTTTTTAATGATGATGGATATTGTGGCGGCCAAAGCGATTGAGAATCCGTTGGCGTTCATTGGAATCAGTGTGGCAGCGGCCTCACTTCTGGTTGCCATCAGCTCGCTGACGCTCACCTGGCGTCTCTGGAGAAAAACGAACCGGCCCATTCTCACGGCATGGATTGCGAGTGCGGCCGCTGGCGAAAAGGCTATAGCGCTGAATATCGTGTTGGAAAATTCTGGGAATCGGCCCGCTAAAGACATCAAGTTGGTTGCGATCAAGAAGCACGTTCTAGCAGCTTTGGATCACCCGAACGGAGCTGAAATCCCAGGCGATGCGCGGCACTGTTTTTTCAGCGATAAACAAATTTCTGTACTGGCCAACGGCAAGCGGATCACAAACGCCTTTGGACACCTTGGTGGAGAGTCAGGGGCTTGGAAGAGCGGAGGGGTCATTCCGTTGGTTATCGAGTATAGAGGGCTTGAGAACGAGCGTTATCGAGCAAGGATGAACCTGATCCTGGTTGATGATAATGGCTTCGCCCAGAGCTCATGGGGTTCTGCGCACGACCTGTAATCGGCTGCGAGAAAATCATGATCTGTTGCACGCACTGTAGGGCGAGCGCTCCACTATCCGCAATCCTCCCTGGATAACCTCAGCCGGAACTGATGAAGCATTGACGACCGCAATTGAGGTGTTCGTGTGGAGCCTGCGCTGTGATCGCCCGCTCGTGAGATGAACGAGGTAGAAAGCGCCGGATGTAAACCACCTTTTTTGACCTGTAAACCTGATAGTTTTACAGGTTGGGTACAGATGGTGGCAGCCCGTGTTCAAGCATGCCAGATGATAGATAAAATCCTCACAGGCCAAATGCCTTTCCGCCCACTTTGGCCACCCAAGCCTCTAGGCCGTCCGCGTTTGCTGTCAGTCGTCCCAGCTTATCCAAACGCACACTTCCTGGGGCCTTCGTGCTTTGCATAGGCGCGTGAAGGTTTACAGTTATTTGTACCCATTGACGAGTGGTCAGCAGCCATCCGACTTTTGTTGCACTTAAAATAAAACCGTCGCAGGCCCCCTCCTGTCCATATTTTTCTAAGGTCGAAAGATGTCGCGCTCTGAAGTCGCTTGCATACCCTTGAAGAATTCCTCTTAAGGTTTCCTGATCCATTGCATACATTAATCGACGCGGAGGGATCAGGAGTTCGTCGATATTCAAGGCGATGAATCCGGGCATTTGGGCATCGGCGATTTGCTTTACGCCCTTCGCAATACACTTCTCAACACTATTCTCAGAATACACTTTCTTGCAGGCTACGCCGTAGTCGCCTTCGCCGATGTCGATCACGATGTCAGGTTCAGCAAGGCGTGTGTGAATAGCACCAATTTGGAAAGTTGACATGCAAGAAAGCTCCCATACCGCATCCTTACCCTGGGACGGTTTTACACAGGAGGTCTCCATGTTACTTTTGGCGATACGATCTAAAAGTATGCTGATACCTTTTTCATCTGCCAAGCCTATCAGGAGACCCGTCAGGGCAATGACGTATTGAAGATCCGCTGCTCTCGCTCGGATTCCTGAACTCTTGCGTATTTCTCTTTCCGCACGCGAAAGCAGTTGGTCAACTGAGCTACCTTGCCTGACTTTTACTTTATGACGAGCGAAAACCATCCGCGCTTTTGCGATCGAATTGAGGATATCGTCCTTTGAGCGATCGATGCCGGGAGGGACATAGTCATATCTAACGAATTCTTTCAAAAATGAGGGGGGGAGGTAGTTATTCTCACCTTCTTTCAATTTGTAGCCCACAGCATTTCCTTACGAGTCTTGTTGATGGCATTATGCCATGAGGTAACTCTGTTTTCATGACGATACCTTCTCTAGGCGTATCTTGCATGTGCGCGTAGTGCCTGGTTTGACACGGCGGGCATCGAACATGAGTAGACATGGGCATTCCTGGTCAGGGCCCTGTCACGTGACCTACCGCACTCCAGCGCTGTGAGCTTACGACGTTGTTGAAGGGACGGGATGTCGTCCACTCAGTCCGCTTTCCTATTCCAGTGTCGTCCTACAATAGAGGTTGGTAAACCCAAGCCGTGCAGATGGGAGATTCGTCCTCTCAATCTCCATGGGTACCATGCTGCGACTCTCGAAAAATACCTTCCTTGAGCGCCCAGTGTAAGCGTCCGGTGTGAGAGTTCGCCTATCCAGCAGCTTCTCGGGTAATGTTCTCTGAAAATTTAGAGAGCCAGTCGTAATGCGAACCTCAGACGTCCATGACACCGACGTTCATCATCCTCAGGACAACGTATTCGGTTCTGAACAGACGCTAACCTCCTGGCAACCAGGCCAGCCAATTCCTCGGCCTGAGGTGGTGCTCTTCGAGGAGTTTGAGAATCATAGAGAGACCCCGCCCGAAGGCATGGAAATCGAAGATGTCGAGTTGATATGGTGGCTGGTTGCTGCCAATTTCACGTACCAATCGCTGCGGGGAAAACTCATCCACGTTGTGGCTCACAGGCAGGACTGGGGTTGCTTCAGGTTTTCCCCGATAGCTTATCTCGACCGCAAGGGTAGATATCCCACCGCAATCATTGACCTCCTAATCGACATCCTGCCGAAGGGATCATTGATGTCAGTTGATGCCGAGGACTGTGAAGACGCGGAGGAGCCTTGCGAGATGGTTGGTAGCTACATCATCCAAAACGAGATTTGGCATGATCTGACTTGGACAGCGCTTGGACTTGCGCCGGTTGAGCTGCTTCCAGACCATCTGCGGGATGCCCGTTTCAGCGGGGATTTAGGAAACTGACTCTATATTTTGAGGATCGGATTTGCATCATCCGTACTGGAGCGTTGAGCAATCGGAGCCAGCGTTACTGACAGGGATCGGAGATTACGTAATGGCGTGCCCGTCCCGGGCTGGCTGTCGTGAACCAAGCCCGTTTGAAAGCGCCGGTCTTGGCCGTTAGGGCATCCATCCTCACGCCTGCGCGCTCCGCTTGCTTAAAGCGAGGTGCACCAGGTATGACGCGCCCGGCCAAGTCACCAATGAACTCCTGCACGAAGGGGCGCGCGGGGTTTATAGCCTGAGTGGCATTCTCCGCCCGTAGGCAGTGGATGTACCCTTTGGACATGGAGATGGACATGGAAATTGGAAGGGGGATCAGGAGATGTATCAAGAGGGTTAAATCACTCGCCGACGAGGCCCCTCAGATTGGATCGTTCTTCGATCCATGTTCGTACCCACTGCAGTGAGAGAGTCACTCACACCCAAACGGGATTTGGTACTGAGCTTGATCAACAAATACAGCGAGGGCGGTGCAGCTGCCGAGGTTTTGAGGAAGCTGAAAACCTTACGTCACGAGCGTTTGGCGCATCGCCAACTACCAGATGCACCGGCGGCAGTGCTGGAGGCTGATGCATCAGATCAGCCAAGCCAGGAAGGTGAAAAGACTGTTTGGGCTACCGATGACGAGATTGAGGTGTTCTACCAAGACAATCTCGAAATCGTGCGCCTCCTGTTGAGTTTGGTTCAAGGCGTGGCCTTCGATTTATCCGAGGCAACCATGGTCTATAAGCATCACGCGAAACACTTCTGGGCGTCTGCGCGTGGTGAGCGCACCGAGGGGCATCCCCATTATCGTAAGCCTTCAGAATCCTGGTGAGAGGTGCTACGGGGGGATTTTAGCGTGATTACAAGGCCGTTAAAGTCGATCTCGCATATGACGATTTAAAGATCTATTGGACGTAGGATCGTATCTTTGGCGGCTATGCCGCTGGCTGCTTTTGGGAACAGCCAGCCCACTAGGTTGAGGGTTTTTTGTCGCCAGACGTACGCCGTTATTGGTGGATTGCTGCAGAAAGAAAGACCACCAGTATGATCGATAGGCGCTGGGAGGGTATCTCGAAAACATCAGAAACCTGGCACGCATCTGTGATGACACTCTGAGGTAAGCCGGGGGATGCCGTGGATCATTACCGGCTCTAAAGCGACTACAAATTTGAAGTCTAGTTGCGCACTCGATGCTGAACGAAAGGGCTGATCGCCTACAATCCAATGCTGGCTGGGGGGAGACTCTGCGGGGCCCACGTTCTGCGTGGAGTAATTCATATACGCAGAGACTGTCGGCGCATAATCTGAGTACCCTACGGTGTGCTCGTTTTGGCTCAATGTCAGTGGAAGATCAGCTATGGTCGGGAGCAACCCTAATTTCCATCAGGCCGACCACCGCATGGAGGCGGAGTGTTGAATATCTCAATGATAGGTTTGGCTAAGCCTGCGTGTAGTTGCAGAGGGCGAAGGACTGATGCTCATTTAGATGAGTCGGGAATCAGGGCACCAGCGTGGATGCCCTCTGTCCGATACTGAGGCTTACTGTCTGGACTGATCTTGTAGACGCTGATACCGAGGATCGCTGGTTAGACTTGGGTCGCTCTCACTGATGCGTTTCAGGCACGTTCGAAGCTCTTCAAATACCCAGCGGCTGTCGTCGATTATCAAGCTGAGAAGCTTCAATGCGGCAGCAGGGAAGCGCTCGCAGAACATCGAGTCTTGCAATGTCGCTACGATGAAGTATGGATGCTCCAACGGGCCAAACCAATCCTCGACCATTTCCATCGCAGAAGGAAATCTCTCCCCGGCAGCGAGTGTCAATCGAGCCAGCGATTCGGCAATTCTCACTGTTTTCCGATCTCGATCCTTGGGCCAGATATTCTGCCAGAACGGCACAATCCTATTGTCCCAGTACTCTTCACGTTGTTCTGCGGCACCCTCAAGGGCTTGAGAGAGGGCCTGTGCAGCTTCGTCCAGACCCTCAGAAGGCAATGCATGAAGGGCAGCTCGTAGTTCCTCAACTGAGTAGCCTTCGACGGGATCTATGGCTGCATAGGTAAAGAAACCGGCGAATTGCTGACTGTGCTCACCGAGCTCATTGTAGTGCTGCGTCGTTTGTAAGAACTCGGTTTTGAATGCCTTCAGCAATGGAGCATAGGGTCGGGGAGACCACAGAAACCCCTCCCATACGCCTTTGGCCTCGACTGCGTCCTGATCCCAATTCAGCAGAGGAAGCAGATGGCGTGTTGTCCATTCCCTGTCCACTCGAAAGATCGCGATCAGGTGTGATCCGAGGATCACTCGGGCATGACGGTAATGGCTTAAGCTGGTGTCAGCTAGGCCGGTGAAAAAATCCGCAAACGGCGGTGACAGTTTCTCATTGTCGTGAATAGGCTGTTTGAACCACCGATTTACAAGCGCTTGGGTGACCATGCCAATAGGGTGGTTGATTGCATCTGTCACGGGGCGGGCCATGGCATCTTCTTCCTGAACGACCTCGTCAGGATTTTGCGGCAGAGCCATTATTCGGCGGCATAGCGTGAACAGCGGCTCCTCGTTAGTAATGTTGTGATCCGACACCGCCTCTAGCCAATTTGACACGCTATATGCAAGCTCGGCCAAGGCGCGATCAGGCAGTGCCTGAACGAGTGGAGCTGCGTGTCTCCAGAATCGAGTGTTCGACGCCTTATTGCTCCAGACACGAAAAAATTCACGCCAGCGCTCGACCGGTATGATGTCTTGTTCAACGAGATCATTCAGCGCGTAGAGGCAGTTCAAGGGGTGCCTGCGACAGGTGTCTCCCCAATCGTCGCGGCTCAGCCCGTACGGATTTTTGAGCGGCTCCTTCAGCCAATCCACCAATTGTGCTCGCTTGGTGGGGGCCGTTATCAGGACGATACTATTCTCAAAATCAGCATCGCCGGTTCCGCTCGTCCAGCGCGAGAATTCGTCTTTCTGGTTATCGGCAAGTCTCCAGCCAGGGTAAGCCGTGGATAACTTGGCAAAGCGCTTCGTCGAAGATGCATTAAGCCGAAATCCTGAGCTATCAAGCTTCGCCAGCGCGAGCCAAACCATGCGGTCAGCGTGTTGCTGCAGTCGCTCGGGCTCAACATCGTCTCTGAAGATCTCCCGAGGTGGGCCTTTCAAGATCGCTTGTTGGAGCTTAGTGGCGGTCACACCACTAAGTTGGCTTCCTTGCAGAACCAGAAGTCGTAGCGTCTCTCGTCTGGTGTCTCCTGACCATAGCCACCAGCCCTCGTCAGCAGTCAGCCATGACACCCACAGCTTAGGAGCGATGCAATCATTTTGACTCGCTGCAAACAGGGCCAGACGCTTGAATGTGGGGTAGGGAACCTCGAACCACTGTACAGCAATCCGAGTTGCTCTCGCTGGGTCTGCTGCTCGGATAGTGAGCCAGGCATCGCGCAGCAATTCGATCAGTGCAACCCAGTCCCGAGACCGCTTGTTTTGATCATGATCCTGGATCGAGGGTAAATCCCAATTCGAGCGATCAGAGCGGGCGGTTGCTCCACCCAGGACGCTTCGAAGGTTTAAAGCCTCCAGCAGCAAAAGCGCGAAGTCATCAATCAAGCCAGGCAGGAATTCTTCCAAGTCTCGATCGAACATCTCCTTGAGTGTCGAGCCGACGTGGTCTGCCGTCAGCGTAACCTCCCAATCCACAATGCTTCTGATGGTTTTGGGCTTATCCACATCATGTGCTTCATCGCCCCAGCGGAACGGCCTTCTGAGCGCTACCCTTGGAGTAAGGAGCTCGCGAAGCTCCAGCTTCAGCAATAATGTCATGCCCTCCAGCTGCAAGCGCTCTGCCCAGCGATACAAATCAAGATCTCGCCAAGGCGATTTCACCCGCCCGCTCAGCAATAAGCGCCAGAGAATTTCCATCTCCCGAGACGGGATGGCATTGGGGGAGTGAGTTTGGAGCTCCTTGAGTTCTGAACTTGATCCACTGTGTTGGAGCGTGGCCAGCTCACTCAGCCTGTAGTCGATCCTCGACCGGAATTCTTCGTGCAGATGCCCACCTTGACTGACGACCCACAAAATCAGTTCTGGGTCATTCAGGTGTCTGAGCAGCCATCGCGAAAGCTCCCACATTACCCTGTCCCACCTCGTGCTTTCCGAGCCTGTGGAGACGAGTCGCATATGTGGAGCAAGGGAGTAGGGGGTAGGGCGGGCTACCAGGTTGAACATTAATTTAGGATCAACTTCATGATGGGCTGTCACGCCAAACCGGTTCAGATCGCTGTGTTTGAATCGAGGGTCTGAAAACGCGTCAGTCAACCACTCAAGGGCGGGCACCGGATTGAAGTCTGCAAATCGTTTTGCGGGAATGCCTGATTTGTCCGAGAGCGCCCAAAGCATTCGGCCTACAAAGTCATCTTCCTTGGTACTGGCCGATGGTCGTGCGAGCGCATTCAACGAAACCATTCGCTCCTTGCCTGTGGTTCCCTCGCTGTAGGTCTCACTCCACCTGTGGAGGGTGGTGTGCAAGCGGTAGTGGTCATAACTGCCTGGAATCACTTTGTAGAGTATCGGAGTGACCCCCTTAGCTTCCCACTCGACGGTTTGCTGAGCTTCCTGGCCGGGCTCGCACTCGCCGAAGGCCCAAGCCTGCGGGGTGATTTCTCCCAGCCTGCGGTCGGCAGCGAGAGCGTCCATCATGTACCGCATCACCGGGTCATTGATGCTGTACCCGATGAAACAAACGGTGTAGTTGCGGAATAGCTCGCCGACGAATCGCGCCGCCCAGCGCTCGGTCAGGTAGGCCAAGCCGAAGTCCCCACTGGTTACTACCAGTCGTCGCAACTCGTGCTCATCCGCAGTTTTGGGAAGCAAACCGTGCAGAAATACCAGCCCGTTCCATCGGCTGTTTTTTGGAATCGGGAGCATCGGGGCGGTGTAGATTTGAGGCTTCACGCTGATGCGCTTGGCCGCTGCCTCGAATATCCGGTCAAAGTTGGTCGTCACTAGCCGGAGTGTGCCTGACCGTGTCCGAGCGAGCCTCAGTAATGCTGCGTGGGTATCCGTAGCTCCTTCGAGTTTAAGGTTGGGTTTCAACGACTTAAACAGGGCAGTCCTGAGCGTCTTGTGCTGGCCGCTGATCCGTTGCTCCAGTAGATCGAGCACGGCATCGTATTGCTGCCTCTTGCAGGCTTCCTCCTCAATTTTGTTTGGGAACGTGCCTGCGTTTTTATAGATATCTTTAACCAAACCGCCGAATCCTGGCAGGCCTGCTGGATACGAGATGCCTGCGCCGCAGAAAATGACGACTCGTCCTTCCTCATGCGCCTGCAAAAGCTCTTCAGGGATATCTGGCCCATCTGCTACAAACTGCATTCCGTTGCTCCCAGAGTGTTAGTCGCTGAGGGGGCTCAGCAGTGGTTGAACAGAGTCGCTGATCATCGAGCTGAATGGGGTCATCCTGCTTGCCAGGGGTTTTGCCGTTCTGCTTCAGCCTTCAGATAATCAGCCAATACCCCCACCCGGGTGAGGGATGTATCGGGCAAAGGGAAACACGACATAGAATTCGAAATTCCTACCCGCGTTCCATTCGTCGAGGATGCTCACAAAGCCACCTTGGTCGAGCGCGGCCTGGCCATAATAGCTAGGCACCTGGATGGCTCCCAGCCCCTTTTTGCTGCTTCCACCAGAGCGAGTCCATTATCGCTTGAGAACCATCCACCCGGTTGGATCAACTTGCTCATGCCACCTTTTCCGTAATGCCATGGTCGGTTGAAAAGCGCCTGACACCATTGCGCAGGCAGATCATCTGGACTTGAATGTTTCCAAGCTCAGCGAGCAAGCGTGGCGATATCATCGTGCGAAGTGGGACGTTGAGCAGCTTGCGAGCCTTCAGGGTGGAGTCTGGAAGAGGGCCTATCGCTTTTATCTAGCCCCAGTCAGTGTGTGTAGCATATGTGTTGTGCCCCGGCGGATTAGAGGACTCTGCCAGGCTATGACAACCAGCTGCGCATTGGCGGGTGGCTCAGTCCGCGAAACAAAACTCAGTCTGCCGGGATGCATCAAAGCATGGCGATGCTTGGCTCTTGCAGTTAATCGAGCTGGCGCCTCGCCGTCGCTAAAGGCAATCTGCAGCTCATTGAAAGCGCCTGACTTGGGAAGCTCGATGAGTTCACCCTCGACTCCGCTCATTAGCGATCTGATTGACTGTCCTGTCTGTGTCGCCAATGTCAGAGCGACCAGTGCCAGGGGGCTCAAGCCGAGCGGCGAGCTCAAGGTTGCCAAAATTTCAAGGGGCGGGCGGGTGTGCCCACCTTCAAGCTTCGAGACGTAGGTTCGGCTGCTCACCTGCGCCAAATTGTTCTGAGAAACCCCGCGAGCCTCGCGCAGTGCCTTGAGTACGGCTGCTATGGCAGATTTCAGCGACATCGTGTGCTCCAGCTTCCCAAGCTACTCTCCTTCGTGGCCCGTTTCCAAGAAAGGCAAAGACACCTTGTGTTCCAGGCCGTGGAGCCTATCACAGGAGATTGATTTTCATCGGTGATGCCCCGTCGATTGGGAGAGCCGTTACATGAAGAAGCCTTTGACCTCTGGCGCGTGACCAACCCGTTTTCATACCGGGACGTTGCTGGGTGAAATCTACTTTGAGATCGTCCGCACCATGCTCCTCGAAACCCATCCAACGATCTCAGCGTCGTCATGCTTGTACATGACCTGCAGCCATTTTCGATCGGTCGAATCAATCACTTCAAGAATCGAATACTTGTCGAGGGTCAGAATCACTTCTGACTTAAGTCGAGGCTCTCCGCGCAGATTCACATTGTCGCGGGCTACAAGCCGCAGCCGGGCAGATGCACTGATGGGCATGTGGCAGAAGAACGATCTGATGTTATTCCGCGCCTGCGCCGTAGTAAGGGCGTTGGGGATACGGTCATTCCAGTCGCATATGCCTTCCCGTACGTCCTGCCATTGGCTTAAAACGGTGTAGGCACCTGATACGAAGATGAAAAGGCAGTACAGAAACAGAAGCGCAGCTGGCGTTAGCTTCGCTTGGCCATCACCCTGTGTCAGCGCTTGGACGATCTCGCTCTGTACTGTGGGAATCTCTTGCTCATCGAGGTAGACGGGCGCATCCCTCGCAAGCTCCGCGTGGACGTAAGCAGCGGAGGATTCGATCATCGAATCAAGCGTTGTACCGCCCGCAGCTTCCATAGCTCGAAAGACCGTGCTGTTGCGTAACGAGGCCGTGTCTACGAGGAGCGATTCGAGGCTGCTCGCTGAGCCTAGGTGCGAGGAGCCAACTAGGGTCGTGAAGATTCGCTCAAGGTTTTCCGATGCTTTATTTGAAGACAGGATTGAATCGAACGGCGATGACGCTGAAAAATAATGTCCGGATAACGGGGAGGACTGGATCTGCGCAAACTGCTCCGCTATGTGGCGCAGCGAGTCGCTCGCTGAAGTTTGCGTCAGTGAATCCCACCATCGGCCAGTGGTGATGCCTCCCACTGCTTCAAAAGTCGGGCGCGCCAGATCCTTCCATTGTCTCACTTGTTCCGAGATTGCGTGCGCCGCCGATATCGCTGGAGCGCCCATCCTTTCGCTGAGACTGCTCACTACCGCTGCTGTTTGAGCCAAGGGGGTGTTGATGGACATTTGTAAAGCAGACATGGCATCAAGGTATGGCTTGGAAGCAGCCGCAACGGACGACATGACCTCTGCTTGAAAGTCAGGAAGCGTATCCATCCTGCTCAGTCGCCGTGAGGACAATACCGATGCCGACAAGGCTTCCAATCGAGGCGTATGAGCACTTGCGTCCAGCCAGGCATTCTCACGTACGTTCAGAAAATCTTCGAGACTGACCGAAGGTTTCGATTGCTCCCCATCTTTCGACATTGTCTTCCCTCTTTGGTAATCACTGTCTGTGCTTGAGCATGATCAGCCAAGCATGATGAATTCTGTCGACCCTCCGTCGTGCAGATCGCTAAAGATCATGATTGCAGTGGTCAGCACAACCGTGAGAAGCGGCTACTGGATGTCGATCATTCTGTAAATTCCGTCCCTTTATCGCGAACCTCTCCATCATGCTCCGGCGTGTTATCTACGGGTGATCGTGCAGGCTCTCTCGCTTCCTTGCCCGCTTGAAATTAGGTAACAGTAGTGGCTGAAAAGCCGTCCCAGAGCATGCCCTAACACAATCAATGGGGCGTCCCCATCGAAAATAGGAATGTCGTCTTTTTGTGAAAAAAATGTGAAAAATTCGTGTGTAGATCTTACAAGGGCGGTCTCTATTTGTGTTGATCCAATAAGTCACAGCGCCTGGTGTTGGCCTTTCAGCTTGATCGGATTGGCGTGCATCTGGAAGGCGTTCAAACCCGGTGAAGGGAAAAGCTCATTTGAAGCGCTGGGCACCTTCACACGCACACCGATATTTGGATCGATGGCGACAGGGCTTGGGGTACTCATCTTCTCCCGATTTTTGGCACAGGCACGTTGTGGCACATCATTCTGAGCGATGGCTATGCACGACTTGCGAAGACGACGGTGGAGGAGGGGATTGAGTTGCTGACCTACTCGATGTGGCTCGCCGCAGCAGTTGAGTACTACCTCGCTCAGCGAGTGTCCGTCACCGAGCGCTGGGCCTCACAGAGGCTGGATGCGAGACCTGTCAGCTCTGCACATTATTGATTTCAATCTTGGCCGCAGCGAAGAGATCTTCCACCATGGTGACGTGAGTCTGCTGCGGTGAGACATGCACTGCCTCATCAAACGAGCAATTTCTAACCCTGCGGATTGGAATGAAGCATCAGTAGCCTGCTTGATCTGAGAGCTGTCCATACGCTGTTAAAGCATCGATGGGGAGTGCCGATACAACGGAGGCAGTGTCGAGATAGGTTGGCGAGAACCAAGCTTTAGGCCATGCGTTAACGCTTTAATCCGAAGCGCATTACGGAACGTCATACGCTTTCGAGAGTCGTAGCTGTGTTCGCAGATCGTCGTTTTGATGCGCGATTCGACGCTCTGCAAACCGATCGCCGGACGTGCGTTGATCAGATTTCACTTTCCGGTTTGCGATCTCATCGCTAGAATGCGCGGCCTTATCATCTAGGCTCGTTTGTGCGCAATTCATGGCTGGCCATTCAGGTTTGTCGAGCGTTGATGGTTGTGCGCGCGTGATTTCACGTGCTACTTTGATTTTGACGTGCATTTTCAGTGAGAGAATACATGAGCCTAAAAGCACTGACTGACCTTTCAAGCATCCGCCACATCGATCGCGACGCTCAGCGTCGGCTTGAGGATGCTCGCCAGCGGCATCGTGAGTACGATTCCAAGATCGAAAAGCAGGTTGCTAACAAAGCCGTTGGTCACGAGCTGCTGGCGAAGACCTGTAGCCTTTAAAAAATTACGTAAGGAAAAGCAGCCTCATGGCTGCTTTTTTTATACCCATGAATTCATTTCTCGTTTCAAAATTCGAACAGCAGACGCTGAGTAATCTAGTCACCCATTGTTTTGGTTCTGACTTTTCTGAGATCTATCAGAAGCGTCAGATCGCATACGTGCGCGATTACCTGGACGAGCTCGGCGCGAAATCTGTGCTGCTTGAGTTGAATTATGTAGACAAGGATTACCTGGAAGATTTTTCCAGGTACTACGTCAAGCGTTTCGGAAACGCGGGGCACAAATGTGCTCGTATGCATTTTTTCTCCAGCGACGTGACGCACCAGCACATCGAGAAAGTTCTGAAAGGCGAGGCGGATTCGGAGCAGCTTGCAAGAGATCTGAATGATTCCTACCTGGGCTTTATGGTCATCAAGCCTTTGCCCAAGACGTTCATAGGCAAAACCTGCCTCAAAGTAATGTCTGACGTCCCAGCGATTGCTAATGCTGCTGCGGGAGCCGATGGGACGATTGCCAGCGTTCAGGTTGGCGACACCGGCCAGATTGGCAGGCAGAAATGCAGGCTATCTCGTACGTATGTGGTGGATCTGTTCGGAATTGAGCTCAGCGTCCGCTCGATTGCTTTCCAGGAGCAAGACAAGGTTGTCGCAGCCTGCGCATCAACCGCAATCTGGTCAGCGTTGCACACCTTGAAATGGTGCGACGTAAGAACCATTCACTCGTGTAGCGAAATCACGATGAATGCCATCAACCACATCGACGGATCATCAAACAGCTTCCCCAACAAGGAACTCACCAACAAGCAGATCCTTAGAAGTCTCGACGTTGAGGGGCTACGGCATCACTCCGAAGATTTGAAAAAGCAGCAGCTATCAGAGGAAGATTTTCTCGCGACGGTCATAGGTCACATCGACAGCCACCTACCTCTGGTGCTGACCGGATCAGTACACAAGGTCGTGGACGAAGGGCTGGATCCCTATGATGCAAACCATGCCATCTGCATCCTTGGCTACAAGGTGGATAGCGAAAGCGTGGTTTACGTTCATGATGACCGGCTGGGGCCCTATGCACGAGCCCTGCTCGTCAAATTAAGCGATTTCAAGCCTGGCGCTGCGGCTAATGCTTGGGCGCTGGGGCTGCAGCTCATGGACGAAACCACGAAGATATGGCTTAGACCGCATGAGTTGATCGTGCCGGAGTTTTTGGCGGCTGCGACCGACAAGAAAGCGCGGTTACCCTTCTTCTATGCTCATTACACAGGCCGAAACATTGCCCTGGCATTTGAGGATATCTCAACGGCAGTAGGTTCTGAGCCGTTTTTGGAGGAAAACGGGCTGACATATGCAGTGAAGCTTCGGTCTATCTCCGATATTCGCCAAGGCATCAGAAGCCAAGTCGCAGATGCATGTCATACCGACTTGTTGACGGGTGAGATCATCCCGATTGATCAGCAAGAGCGTGACCAATGGGACAAGGATAAGGCTCACTTCCTGATGTCCAGCTTCGCGCGACTTCAATGGGAGGTTCAGTTTTTCTGCCGATCGCAGAAGGCCTTTCGTATTTTCATCGATGCGAGTGACATACCGCAAGGAAATGCCGTTTCGGCAATTTTCGTCGACAGCATCTATCTCAGTAAGCCTGCGCTGAATGTTCTGAAACGCTACGGGTCATTCAAGGAAGAGCGGGCTCAGTCTGCCCACTTTTACGATTCGTTCTTGGCGCGACTGCGTGACCAGGATGAGACCCTGGATAGTTATCTCGAAACCACTTACGGAGCGCTCAGAGCTCCGATCAAACTCAAGAAACAGGAATTTGCGGGTGGTGAGATTTTTGACAACGAAACCCGCAAGGTGCTTCGAGATTCAACCCATGGTCGAATCGGGGAGCTGCTGGGCCGATTTGACGAGCCAGGTCTCATCTATTTGATCTGGGCGATTGCCGAAGATGGTGCGTTGCTAGTCGGGGAAGAGGTGTACGTAAGAATCGACGGAAACGATGAGCCGTGTGGTCATCCAAGCATCACCCGTTTCAAGCCTGCAAGGATCGCAGGGGAGCTATGGAAAGTGGAGGGGGGATGGGTCATCAATTCGATGTCAGGACGCTACAGCGGTGATTACCACAACTCGTCCCAGTTGCTCAAAAATGCGCTGATGCGGTTTCGGGCGTACTTCCCGAAAGACGAATTCGCTATAGAAGCGTTTCCAGCCAAGTCCCGCTTCTTGACCGAGCAGGCTCGGCTTCAGGGAGTTAAGGTGAACGCTCCCCAAGTCACTGAGGATTGAGTCTGCAGAGGCTTTTTTTCCGCCCTATCAGATTGTCAGGTGTCATGTAGGCGTACGAGATAGCGTTGACGACTGCCGCACATGACATGGCCACTGGGACAGAGGTACGAGGCGCCATTGAGGAACATCGTGCAGTGACTGGCGTCGATAGCATTTTTCCTTGACGCTCGCTACAAGCCTGCAGGATTGGAAAACAGTGCTGTCATTACCGTTTTTCCAAACAGGGTACGAAGCTGCCGGGCAACACTGGGTGTGCTTTCGTTTAAGCAAGGACGGGCACACGGCTTTCATGCCAACTGTGAAGCGGGTCAGGAGTGGTCGTCTAAGCGCTGAATCCGTGCTCCAGCCCCGTGATCAGCTCGATTGCTTTCCGGTACTGCCTGTTGGCGAGGTTTAGAAGAAGGTGGCTTTTACGCTGTTATGCCACCTGGGTGACTCATTCCGACAAAACGAGGGTCTTTGTTGACAAGATTACACATGCGATCCAGGCAGGATGAGATCAATGAGGGGTACCCCCCCATCGAGTCTGGTCTCGGAAAGCGCCGATCAGTAGAGACTACCTTTAGCACTGCGCCCGGTGGTTCGAAACCCTCCGATGCCTTTCAATAACAGACCTGTTTGCCAGAGGAAACCGTCACCAACTAGCTGGGGGTGGTAAGACAGATCTTCACCCATGTCATCGGAATGACCAAGACATGCCAAGCCGATATAGTTCGGTTGCTGGTAGCGCACGCCAACAGAAGTGAAAAATGTCAGATCGATAATCTCATGGCTCGGTAGCGTCAACCAGGCATGAATGTTGACAGCTTGCAGCGTTAAATTCTGCTTTAGCATCTGCTTGAGTTTTCCTTCGGGCGTATGGAAAACGGCCTGATTTTCGAATCTCACGTATCCGAGCGTAAGCGTCAACGGGACATCGAAGATTGTTTCCAAAGGCTCGCGCAGTGAGAGCGCGACGTCGAGGCATTTGCCAGAAAGGGCACCTGAAAGGTCTGCCGCGTAAAAGCTACACTCGTAAAAGTGTGAGTTAGAAAATTTCACTGCAGTTAAATTGCTTTGCTGGAAGTTAGCTTCATCAAAATTGCAAAGCATAAAATATGCGTTGACTATTTTTGCTTTGGCGAAAATAGCTTCGTGAAAGCTAGATCCGTATGCCTCAATGCCGGTCGGGTCTGCATTCAAGAAAGCGCAATCAGACATATCCACACCGTCTAGCTTTGCATTTTTTAAATTTGCGTCGCAAAAGTTCGCACCCTTGCCATCGGCATTTTTGAAATTGGCGCCAATGAATTTTAGGCCCTCTAGGTTTGACTCTCGCAAATCGATAATGTCGTTAGTTTTTGAGGTGTAGTCATTCCATTCTGAGAAATTTTCTTTTCGTGCGCACTCGGTTATTAGTTTATATTGTTCTGGGTTGAAGGTTTTGGTCATGGGATGTATGTAAATTCTGTATGAGTGTTGTAGTCGCTGATTCTGGATGATGACGCAACCCAAGAACATACGTCAAATTGAGATTGCACTTCGGGGATGAAACAGGTTGCGGTTCTCTCTGATCGTCCGCACCCTATTCAAAATGGGTTGCTTTAGTTGGTCTCTACCAATCACCGCTCAGGAGTATGCTGCCAAGTCGAGTGCAAGTGGGTGATCGGTGATTATGCAAATGGGTGGCCAAGTCCTTGCAATACCGCATGTGGTAGTGTTTGAAGCTGCTGAGCCATTAACTCTGGTGCTCCGACGGCTCAACGGTCTAGAGGCGCACCCCAGTCCAATCGGCTTCTATACACCGCGACTAAGGAAGCAGCGGAATGATGCAGGCAGCCGCCCCAGCCGCAATCAGCAGGTGTTCCAAAAGCTTTATCCCGCCGTTGTGTTTGCGAGTGCGAACGTCCTTATAAATAAGCCACACTCGCCAGGCATATTCGCTGAATGCCTGTTGGTGGTGGGCGCTTGTGATAGACAGATACTTGAAGAATTTCGAGAAAAGTTTTCTGATTTCCCGGTCGGTGACCTTGGCTGGGCTTCTGTACATTCCCAGAACGATGTTGTCTTCGGTCATTCTCAGGTTGTCAGAGCCATAGGGAGCCATGAAAACGGTCACCATTCCCGACGGGGCTTGGTTGAACCACAGCGCGGCGTTACCTTCGAATAGAGGCTTCGCTTTCCCCTTTCTTTCCTCCACCTTTGTCTCGACTCCCCAAAGCCCCAACTGCCTCGTACCGCAGGAGAGTTGTAGTAGGCCTAGAATCTGATCCCCTCGAAAGTCGAGAAGGGCTTCAGGAATCACGGGGTGAAGGTATAGCGAGCCGTAGTGGCCGGCCAGAGGTGAATGCTCGACCTCAGCGAAGACGGCGCGCACGCGGTCGACCATTCCAGGCCATAATTTTCGTCTGTCCACGGATGCTTGATCGTCTTTCATCAACTGTAGAGCGTGCTTCTTGAACGCCTTCATGGCTCCTCCCAATCAGCAGACAAGCATGCTGAGCGAAAGGGCATTTGGCAAGACCTGTAGCCATCAGGGTGAGGCCCGTAAGCACTTGCAATCAAAAGAGAACTGCTCGAACCGTAACACGGCAAGAGCAGTGGCAAGTAATGTCATTGCAGCGGGAAGCCACCACCCTAGGTCACTGGGTTGTGCCGCAGCAGGACGCGGCGACCTAAAACTCGTACTTCTCTTTGCGCTGAATGAAAGCGGCCCGGCCACCCTCAAGTATCTTCGCTACCTGGTCTCGGATCGCCGGGACATCAATCGACCCTTGAGCTTCCAAGGTCAGAGACCCCCGTTTATCCTCCGCAGTGAAAACCCCGATCCATTCGGCATCACCGAAGACAGGGATGTTTGCGTTATGGGTAGCGAACAAGAATTGCCTGGATGTCTTCGCGTCCCTTAATTCAGCGACGATCCTTTCCGCAATGAATGCGTTGTCCAGATTGTCTTCGGGCTGATCCATGAGCAGCGGGTCTGGATTGTCGAGCAACAGCATGTGAAGGATCGCCGTGCATTGCTGTCCCGTGGATAGCTTGCTTAACGGCCTGAAGGCCGGCTCGGCGTCGCCGTGAGCGACGTTCAGAGAAATATCGACTCTGTGGGCCAACTCCAGTGCTTCGAGCTCCATGATTTGGGATGGCTGCAGTTTGGCAAGAGCATCGGCCACCATCTGCGGTGTGCCCCAGTCGAGGTAGATGACGCCAGCGCCTTCCCTGATGGATTTAACCAACGCCACCGGTGTGATCGATTCAGCTGCGCCAATCCAGCCAAGGCGCTTTTCGCCTATGTTGTCAAGCTTGCAGCTCAGAAGGAATTGCACGATAGGGGATCTGTCCGCGTCAGGAACGATCTCAATTTTGAGCTTGCCCTGGAGCCGCTTGCTCATTTTCTTCGCGGCCTTCACCAAGGCGCCAATGCGCTCGGCCCGCAGATCAGAGAGCTCAGCCAGCACAGTTCGACGCTCCTGTTCGAGCTCCTCAAGGTGCGTTTGATGGGGTGGTAGCTTGGACTTTAGTGGCTTGATGCGCTCGATGTCCTCCTGCACCCGCTGGTAAGCCGCACCGATGGCTTGGCCTGTTTTGCCGGCGGCGTCGGGCAGGGCACGTAGCTCTTTCTCAAGCTCCGCGTCGTGCTGTTTGATCTGCTGCTCCCAGGCGTCATGCTGAAGATTGAACGCCTGCACCGCTGCGTCGACGAGCGTCTGCATCGCCTTTAGAAGAACGGCGCAGTCCGATGTGAGCTTTTCCAACGTGCCCCTCATGGCGATGAGAGCATCGATGTCGGGCACGCCCTCAAGCACCTCGTCACTGATAAACGAAAGGTCAGAGAAGTGCTCGTTGAACATCGGTACGGCGGTTTGAACGTTGCCAATCGCCTCTTTAGCGCTCTTGGCTATCTCACGCTCGCGGGCGAGCAAAGAGGTCTTGGCCAGCTTTTCTTTTACGCCCAGATCATCGAACCCGCTCAACTGTTCTTCCAGGTTGGGTAGGCGATCGACCTGTGTGTTCAGATCGTCGATGTCCCCGAGTGTTTCAGAAATGCTCAGCTGATTGGCCTTCAACCGACGCTGGGCGTCAGCTCGCTTGATGTTGTAATCACCTTCCTCTGGCAGGAATCGTTCGAGCAGTTGTATGCGGCTGGATTCGTCCTGGGCGAGTTCATAGATCTCGTTTTGACCATAGATGTCGATCCCTGGCATCACATCGCCAGGCGTCATGGTCGAAACAGTTCCGTGTTCGTCTCGAACAACTGGAGGCTCGCCGTAGCGGCGGCTGATGCTGTACCGCCGGCCGTTTTGTGAAGACGAAACCAATGTCAGTTCTACGCGGCCACCTTCCAGACCTAGGTTTTCCTTCATGATATCGCTGTGCAGCTTCTGCGCCTGTTTCCCTTTTGGCTTGCAATCGAGAGCGAAGCGTACACATTCGAGAAGGGTTGATTTGCCTGTGCCCCTGCCTCCAATGACGGTGTTGAGATGGTCAGAGAAACTGACATGCACTCCGTCAAGGTAGCCGCCGGCCACGCTCATGCTGATCAATCGCCCGATTGGGCTTTTGGCCTCAGTGGAGTTCAGGCGTATGCGTGACTCGGGATCGAGGAATGCCACCCTGAAAGCCGCAAAGGTCGGGCGGGTCATCTTGATGAGGCACGTTGCGTTGGGCTTCTCAAGGTCTTCAGGCTTGGCGACATCTTTTGCGTTGATGACTGCGATGGGCTTGTCCCTTCGATACGCGTCATCTCTGCCCAGAAGCACACGACGGTAGAAGTCGCTCTCTTCACCGGCCAGATCTTCAACAGAGAAGGGTATCTGGGCTGCCCTGAGCGTAGGATGCTTCCAGACGTGACTCAGGCGGTTTTTCAGCAGCCCGCTGTCGTGTGTGCAGTGGGCTGCGTAGATAAATCCACCCATCTGCTCGATCTTGTCGATCAACTTGATGGAGCTTAACTGCGACGGAAGAATGCGCTCTTGAGGATCAAGCAGCTCAAGGTTTCCCAGGTAGCGCTCAAGTGACTGCACCGAAGTGTCCTCAGGAAACAGGCAGACGAAGTGGGTCTTGTCACTCGCGGCAATTTCAAAGCCCGGAAACACCACAATCCCGTGTGGTGTCAGTGCCTGACGCAAAGCATCCACCGCCGCGACACTTCCATGGTCAGCGATCCCGACTACCTTGATGTCGAGTTGCAGACACTTCTGGAGGAGCGCTTGGTTGTAGTTAGCTTCGTCCAACTGATGATCGGCGCCTCGGTACGCGCCGTGGTATGAAAACGGATTGACCTGAAGGGCGCAGCGCCAGAACCGGGCGTACGTGAAGCGATCGTCCATGATGGTTCCTTCATTAGAAAGCAGGCTGAGTGGGTATGAAAGAAGACGTCGTTACTACAGATGACTGTACAGGTGGAAATTGAGCCGGAGTAGATCTTTCAGATCAGGTTTTGGGCAAAGGCCTCCAGGCACCCACCTCGTTAATCGCACTTCTAGAACTCTTCAGTCCGACTTCCTCCGGGTACGGATTTTCTCGGGAAACATAATCTAGACGTCGTGAATCCGTCGTGAACACTCTCGACCGCCACGGTGGCCCGATGAACGCCATGATGCGTCGGGGTGAAATGACCACAGATGCGCCGCGAGGTCTTCGTGAGCCCGGTGCTGGACGGCACCGCAGCATGGCCGTAGCGTCCGAGACGGTCAGGCATCGGCTGACCATTGCGGGCACGGCCCTGGGTGCAGGAACCATTTCCACGCGGTTGCTTTTAAAAGGACTTGAGTTTGACCGCGTCCGGATGCCAATCACTACGCGAAGCAGCAGCATGCTGCAGTCAAGTTGTTACACGTCGCCATTTCGAGGGGCCGGTATTAACTGACAATCTCGACAAAGACGCCAATCCTTCAATTCCCCCTGCCAAACCTCTAGCGAGAAAAATTTTCGGAGTGCTACGCGTTTCGATCCAGCAACGCGGTGATCATTTTCGCGTTGCCCAAGACACACTTGGCGATAGTCTTGTTGCTTGCTCGCAGGTTGACTACGAGCCAACACGGCTTCCTCACTGCTTTTTGTTTTGCCGAGACCAGATTTTGATCGCTTGCGTAGAGACTCAAAATCAATCCATTTTCTTCAAGTGATTACTTACAGTCTGACGAGCAACCCCCAGACGCCTGGCAACCTCAGCCTGGCTCAGTCCCTGATCAATGAGTTCCTTTATCCGTGCGCGCAATTCCTCAGCAGCAGCAATTATTGGATGGGGAATCTCGGGGGGCAGGGAAGGGATCTTGCTCCGCATCAGGTCGGTAGCAGTGAGGTCGTCCAGGAGGTGATCCACAACCTGTTGCGGCGTCTGACCTCGCTCCGCAGCATAAGCCAGTACTAAAAGCGTCAAAGGATCTACCTCCAGCGCCTGAGCAAGTGAGTGACTGACGTCGAGGGTCACTGAGCGCTCACCCCTTTCAAGCCGGCTGATATAGGAGCGATCGGCAGCCTGGCCCAGCGCCTGCTGCGAAGCCTCGCGATGCATGCGAAGAAATCTTAGAGCTGAGGCGTAGGCGGTGCGAAGCGACATAAACGTTTCCGTCAAACGGAACGATATGCTGAATTTGCTTTGTCATACGCAAATGCCTATAGTCACGTAAATTGACATTGAGTCCACCGTTTGCCTGTGTGCAGCTCCGGGAGCGGATGTTCAATATTGGCATAACCCGACATTTAGCTCTGAGGCGCAGTAAGCCGGGCCTTATCCCTGCGAACCCACCCAGTGCACCTGGTAGCAAACTCCTAAGCCTCCATGCCCATGAATGTACTGCTCTACTCAGATTTGCATAACGAGTTCGATCGCTTCATCCCGCCCGATGTACCGGTGGATCTCGTCGTGCTTGCCGGAGACGTTGATCTCCAATCACGCGGTGTTGTGTGGGCAAACGAGGCGTTCAAGTCACCCGTGATCTACTGCGCCGGCAACCATGAGCATTACAAAGGCAACATCGATCGCACAGTCGACAAGATGAAAGCTGCAGCGGCACCGCATGTCCATGTCATGGAGAACGAATCATGGATTGTCGGGGGCGTGAGGTTTCTGGTCGCTACCGGATGGACGGACTTTTCGAGCACCGGCGATGTGACTGCTGCCTCGATGACCTGTGCTCGGGAGATGAATGACTTTCGGATGATACGGGCTGATTCAAATTATCGGCGGATGCGGCCAGCAGATGTGATCTCTAGAAATGAGGCCAGCAAGGCGTTTCTCAGCAGAGAGTTGAGTCAGCCATTCCAGGGCAAGACCTTTGTCGTCACGCATCACAGCCCTCTCCCAGAGGTCGCGGGGGATGAACATGATGGTCACGTCAGCGCCGCCTACTACAACAGGTGGCATAGCTTAGCGGAGCAGGCGGACTACTGGGCGTTTGGACACACCCATCACTCGATCGACACGGTGCTTGGTGGCTGCCGATTTTTGTCGAATCAGCGCGGATACCCCGGGGAAGAATGTGGTTTTGATCCTGCGAAAGTTATCGAAGTTTAGCGAGGAAGTATTGCGTGAGTGCTTGTGAACTGATGGATCGTCCCGCAGCGATTGCGCGGGCCAGCGCTGTCGAATGGGGCGTCATCGTTGATGCGTACCTGACAGACGCGGCGCGAGTAGGCGATCGCTACGCCGCTCTGGTTTATCACGACCTGTCCGGCGTCATCCCTGATGGGATGACGATTGTTACCCCTCCGATTCGGCCAATAGTTGAGAGAGACGGCTATCTATTAGTGCGCAGTCTCGATGAGGGAGATCACTACGTGATCGTTTCCATCCTCTCGGAAAGCCATGTGCGATCAGCAACCCCTCGCTAACCGTGCTGATTTATGAACGGGGATCAGAGTGTTCATGAGCAGTAGGGCACTCAGTGTCTGATTAAACGTGGCTGATGATATTCGGATTAAAGCAAGCAGCTAGGTGGCATTACCCCAAAGAACACGGGGGCCCGACACGTGCACCCAATTTGTGTGTGAACAATGGAAATGGTTTTCTCGTACTTAAGGAAAGTTATGTCAGATCTCAAGAAGCTTACCCTTACAATCAAGAATTCTAATCTGCAGGCCAGTGGGGATTTCGATGCGCTGTACAGCATGGTTCGCTGTGAGGACTCGGAGGGGAAAACCTTCCACTTCAAACGTGTCGTAGTGCTCGATTACCTTAAAAAACATGGCGCAATGGTGACTGACAAGCCGCGCACATGGTTCTACAAACACCTAAGTAAAAAAGAAATCGTCATCGTGGCCTTTGAGAAAAGTGACGGTAAGATTGAATACGACCTGGATCATATGAGCCTTGTTGCAAGGTCGAGTCTCATCAAGGGCATCATTTATGGCTTGGGCTCCATACCTGCGGGCCTCGTCGCAGCAACTGCAACGTTCGGCCTAGGCTTGTTAATCATCCCAGCAGGTTTTTATTACGGTTACCGACATATCTTCAAAGTGCCTGCCATGCTGAGTCGCAAGACGCTCGTGAGTGACCTGGCAACTTACGGGGTTGTCGTGAGGTAGCGCTCTATGTGGTCTTCGCCCGAAGCGCGGTGCTTCAGCGTCACAAGTGGCACGTACCAAGTACCAGAAACGACCTAGGGGATCGGGTAGAGAATGAGCAGGGCTACGTGATCGTGAGCTACCTGCTCTATCTGCGCGATGGAGTGGAAGGCCTTGAGTAAACACGTATCCTCTCGCTGAAGAACAGAAGTCCAGAGGCTTGAAGGGCAAGGTATGAGTGAGGATGTAGAACGTTCAATGTTTGACTGGCTAGAGGGCCCGAGCCTCGTCGCTGAGGGGCTGGACGCGACACTCCAAGATGCCCTCAGGCTGGTCGAAGAATGTTTCCCTGAGCGTAGCTTCTGCATTGTCAGGGAATGGTGCTGGATAGAGTTCTCAGCTTCACCCTTGATCAAGCAACGAATGGCTGCCCAAGGAGAACTGCCAGCTCTCTTGTTCGCCAGCGAGATAGTGTATGACAGTCGAGATCGGTTCAGACCAGGCAGGGGCGTGCGAACATCGTTTTTGGCCGCGCGGCACGAGGGGCCATTTTTTGTCACAAAGAACACCGTGTACGTCCTGCTAGGCTTTGGTAGGCGTAAGCGAGCGAAATTCGATCCTCTAAGTTTGTTATTTTAATCTCAGAGCGCGTTGTGGTTCGGTGGACGCAGCGCTCTCACGTCGATCTAAGACAGGTAGATGGATCGAAGACGGCTTAGGCCTTAGTGCATTGAGGCGAGGATTGATGACTCCACAGGTGCCGCAGGAGCTTACCCCAGTTGAGTACGAACAGATGATGCGCGAGTTTCATGAGGCCGAGGAGTGGATGAAAGATCAACTCAAAGCTCGACATGTCGCTCCTACATCTGAACATTGTATGCGCAGTGAAGACCTCATAGGCCGGTGGCGATCATTCCGTGACGAGCAGTAGTCTCCGTCCAACTGCTGGGAACGCAGTCTGCCGCTAAGCGTCAGATTTTCCGGCCAATCTCAGACAAACTTAACTCAAGGCGACAATGTTTATATATTTGCGACGACTTTGCTCCCCACCCCCTTTAAAATTTTTAAACGAGACGGAGTTATATATTTGAGAGCAAAGAAAAAGCAGAGGTGGCCCAGACGCTGAATTCCTCACAGTATACCGGCGGCTTTTGCTTCTGATGTTTAGGGCTTCTAGGTCACACGGTCTTGAGGACTGGAGGTGAAGCTGAGGTCGAAGTGGTGAGGCTGGGAGCAAGGGGGATCGTTCTACTTTGCAGCCGGTAGGCTGCTGCTTCTGCTTTGAAAACAAACTACCGGTGATTTCTTTAAAATAAACTACATATAGTGTTTTTTGTGAGTTTTATGGCTTTAATTAACTACATATTGTGGTTTGTGCGTTGTGGGCGGTAGTGGATGCGGCTGAGTTCTGAATTGGAAACCGCCGTCTGGGCTTTGTCTTGGTCTGTGTACGGGCCATTTCTCAGGGATGAGTTGGCCCAGGCGCTGGCCGAGTATCGGAGACGGCCCGGATTTAACGAGACATCACGTTTGCACTTAAACACAGCTGGCCCCGCGCTGGCCGTATTGGCAGATGTGCTTTCACGGCACGCTGCACCAGGCGTGTACTCACTGCATCATGAGTACATCGAGATTCTCAGTAGGCTTCACTGGCACATCGTCCGTTCTCTGCAATGCCGTTTGGTCACCCAAGGTTATGCCAGCTCCGAAATCAGAGATGATTTCTTTGCCTCAGACTTAGGACTTTAGCCTACCGGGTTGACGCCTGGATCTGTGCTGTTTACCCGTCGCGCCACGCCATGAGAGCCCTGTCTGATCAGTGTTCTACACGATGCCCAAATTGGCGCGCATTATCGGGTGAATCACGATCGCAACTACCTGCAGGCCGATCATACAGAGCATTACCATGAAGGACTCATTCTCAAAGCGTCATGGCTTCTCACAGGTTGCTGAGGCAGAAATTACTGTCCGTGGGACGCGCTACAAGCGCTGCAGGAATACCTGCTGAGCTACGAGTGTGGCCTCAAGCCATCTAACCTGCCTCAAGTCACCTGTCAGACCTTGAAGGTGCTTCCTGACAAGCAGAACTGGAGCGAGACGCCCAACATTCATGAGCAAAACGTCCAGCTACTTGAGCGGTGCAAATGGTTCAAGGTGTATGACGTCATCGAGCGGCTCGACGACTACCTAGGCAACACGCTCTATAACCCTGATGCCTACCAGTACTTCAACAGCGAGCTCAACGAGTTTTTTGTGGAGCACGGTATTGGCTGGAAGCTATTGGGGGGTATTGAGATTTGGGGTTCCGAGTCTTTTGAGCAGGTATTGAAGTCGGCAAAGGATACAGAACATCAGTTCGGGCATGTGACGGCCAGTAAAGAGCTGCATCAGGCCATATCCGATCTTTCAAGGCGTCCGGCGCCGGATCCGACCGGCGCGATACAGCATGCCATGGCGTCGCTAGAGTGTGTCGCTCGGCAGCTCACAGGTGATCATCAGGCCACACTCGGCAGAATCATGAATGATCACCGAATGCTTATATCACCGCCCTTGGATCAGGTGGTCATCAAGACTTGGGCGTATGCGTCCGAGTTTGGGCGGCACATCCAGGAAGGCCGAGAACCCCCATTTGAGGACGCTGAGCTGGTCGTGGGGCTTTGTACCTCGGTCAGCAGCTACCTGATCAAGTAATCGGAATGAACGCCCCACCGGCGTGTTCTAGGCTCTCTGGGAAGTGGGAGATCCACCGCTGGCGTGGCAGATAATGTGACCAACGCGCAAGCTCAGATGTAGCGAGATAGAGGCCTGTCGCTAGATGATGGCCATATGATATTCTGGCGGTGCTATTCCCCCATTTTAAGGACGAAAATGAAGCTGAAAATCGCAGGCGTTTTTAACCATGGTGACCTCGATAAAGAGCACGTAGCGCTGAATGTGCTGGAGGACTGCAACTTGAGTGGTTACGTGCTCATGGACACTACCTACGACAAGGACGGACAGGTTTCGAACAAGCACCGCCATGTAAAGTGGCTGCCCTCCGTGCAGGTGAAGAAGGGCAATAAAGTCTCTGTGTGGACAAAAAAAGGTACTGACACATCAGTGAAAGCGGAAGACGGAACAGTATGGCACCGGGTGTACTGGAACATGAATACGTCCGTTTGGAATAGCGATGGTGATGTCGCTGTGCTTTTGCAAATCAGCGGTGTCGATCACAAGCGCGCCAAGTAATCGAAGGCTGCCGAAGAAGTGAATGACTCGTCGACGGGTCATCCATACCGGGCTGGCGAGATACGCCGGGCCTATTTAACCTTGGCCCCATCCTCACCAAGTCCTGAGCCCATCAAGCACCTGCCGAAGCTGATCGGCAGGTGTCTAAACGCAGTGACGTATCGTAATCCTTGGGCTGGCAGGTGACGCGACGCCTCTCAGAGCAACGTCCACCCACCTCCCAACGGCCATGGTAAAATCCGTGAGAATGCTGTGCTCTTTCTCAGTCGCTGCACGCCGCTTCCGCTAATTTGATGCGGATGTCTTGGGCACCAGCCGCCTGAAGAAGTCTTGCGCCGTCGTGAACCATGCCCCATACCAACCCTCGTATTTTTCAGCGATCGGATAGCCGTGATCGTAGTCAAATATGTCGTCGAACCAGTGGGCACCAGCAGCGTTGGTTTTGTTCAGAAACAGGGCGGGATGAGTGTTACCAGACAGGATGTCAGCATGCTGCCTAGCGCCGATCACCCTGCCAAAAATGCGCCCTCGGTAATCGTCCGCAAGCTGTTTAAGCATGTCATACACTTCCGGAATTCGATGATGGTCTCCCCACCAGGCCGCGAAGTTGATGTCGAAACCGATGCTGTAGATTTTCCAGTTCTTTGAATGTAAATGTGCGAGCACTACCAGCTGCTGGGTTGTTTCGTTGATCAGCACGTGCACGGACGATGGGCAGGCGTCCTTCAGCCACTTCAAGTGCTCCCAATGGTAGGTAGAGATGGTCTCTATGGAGAACATATCCTTTTCACCGTGTGTCAGCCATTCAGCACAAACTCCAGTAGCGTTGCAAATACCTCCAATCTCGACCTGACTCATCTCGATGGTCTCGGATTCCAAGTAGGCTAATCGCTGCTCGCTGTCGTAATCGATCAAGTCAATGAAACGGCTTGGAGACATTGACAGGCTCGCTCTGACCGCATGAACCCGCTTACCGCAGTTGTAGAAGCGTTTTGTCATTGTCGTGTCTTTGGCAGGAAGTTGTTCTTGCGGATTATCCAGCCTCTTCATCACCGCCGAGATCTCTACGGCGCAAAGAGCATCTGTGATCTCAGGGCTTTCATTTGCAAGGTGGGCGAGCTGATGGAGAGGATAGATGGTCGAAGCCCAGCCATGGTTCGAACACGCTTTGCGATAAATCTCTTCGTCCGTGCCGACGGGCGCCGCAATGCAGACCACGACCTCGTCGATCTTGTCGCGGATCTCGCAATCCTCACGTCTGAGTTTTTCAATGTCGCCCAAGACTTTGGCTTGCAGTCCTGAAATCTGGCCAGTGCATAGCACGGCAATGTAGCGGTCATCCGCCTTCTTGTAGGCCAGCAGATCGGCAGGGCCCCGAGTCACCCGACCCAGATAATTCAAGGTGTCATTCAAGTTCTCGTAGTCGCTGGATACCGTCGGGAGCAGTCGGCGCACGAAACTTTCGAGCTCGGCGCCATGCAGCAATCCGATCTTGGACTTCAGTAGTTCGATCAAGCTTTCCTTCCCCATCTACGAGAAAATTCTGTCACCGCCCACTGGTTTCCGTAGGCTCGCTTTCATTCATGCTTGAGCTTACCTATCCTTTCGATCATGGGCTCTGCCTCCAGGATTTCGCCTTTGTAGTTCTCGGTGGAGCTTTTCGCTCAGCGTCCGATCCCGGGTTCATTGGTGGGCAGCGTTCAAAAGGGTAAAATGCTTGGCCAGATGGTGTCCGACTGGCTGCGTGTAAACCTATTTTTTGACCTGTAAGGCTTCAAGGTTTACAGGTCATTTTTCAGGTTTACATTGGCCATGCTCATCATCGACTGCCTGATATTCATGAGAGCGAAATGATGAGTGGATCCCTTACCGAGGAGCAAATGCACCAAGCGCTGTTCGGCAGTGCTCAGCCGCCTCTCGCCTCTGTTACCGAGCAGAGCGCGCCCTCATCTACCGCGCTCGCAAGGTACCTCGGTCAAAGTCTTTGTCTTCCAGATTGCGCGTAACGATGACCGTCATGAAGGTGTTCGAGGGGCCTGAAGAAACGTTTGACTCCGACGCCAACACTCTGAGCAGGTTGGTGGCGGAAGGTGAGGCAAAAACAGCCGCCAAGAAGGCGAAATTTCGATATTTTGAAATCGTTTCAATCCAGCCTGTTCAAGTTTGATTTCCACCCACTCATGCGCAGGCGAGCTGGTTCAATGGAGGCCAAACAAGTCCCCCGGGCACTTACTGATGAAGAATTTGACTCGATGATACGCGAGTTCGACCTGGCAGGTGACTGGATGCTTGAACGGTTGGCGCACAAGCGTCAGGTCAGCAATCCCAGACGGCAGAGCGGGCAGGTAGAGATGCTGATGGCTCCTCTGACAAGGACGAACATACTTGAGCGCCTGGCACGGCCCGATTCTGAGTCGCTGCAGTGTCTGCGGTTGAAGTGAAGAGGTCGGAGCAGTTGGATGGAGGAGGCCACACTTCGGGCGGGGCGTTTGTCTGTCACGCCTCGATGGTAAGCTGCTCTGGCGTGATTCATTGAACCTGTAGCCACTTCACCATTTTCTCCAACCCTGCCGAACGAACTCCGCCACTTCTGAAGTGACGTTCTAACGCAGACTGATTATCAAGTGCCTAACCCATGCCAATCGTAGCCTCTGTTTTCGATGCGTTCGGGACTGTTGTTCACATTGGGCGCAAGCGCCATCCCTTCCGACAGCTGCTGCGCATCGGTGCAGAACAAGGACGCAGGCCCGGCGCTGTGGATCTTCATACGCTGATGACGTCCAGCTTGTCCCTTGAAGCTGCTGCTGAGCATTTCGGCATTCGCTTGAGCGCCCAGCAGATGACGTCATTGCAGAATGATCTTGAGGCTGAGTTGGTTTCGATCACACCGTACCCTGATGCCCTGGAAGCGCTGCGGTTGCTCAAGGCTGATGGCGTAGCGATCGGCATCTGTTCGAACCTGGCTTTGCCATACGGCTCCGTACTTCGAGATCTGTTTGGGGAAGTGGATGGATTCGCCTTGAGCTATGAGCTTGGTTCCATGAAGCCGAACCCAGACATTTATCGCGAAATCTGTCACCGACTCCACGTCTCACCAGCGTGGGATATGACGGCATCGGGAGACCGGGTCGTAATGATTGGTGATTCGGTACAGTGCGACCAGCTGGGGCCTAGAGCCGTCGGGATATCCGGGTACCATCTCGACAGAAATGGGGGAGGGCCTATCAGCAGCCTGCGGCAGTTCGCCGAGCTCGTGATTGAGGATCGGCGTAACGGCTTTGGCGAATCGCTCCAGTAATCACTCAGTTTCAGCGATAGCAGTCGTCATCTGATCCATATCAGCGCGTGAGCACGTCTCACTCTGGCCAGCACTTGGACGAAAGCTTCTCCCACTATGAGTAAAGCGCTTCCAGCCAGCGACTGTCCCGCCGAGAAGGGCGACGGTGCAGCCGTTTATCAATCAAGTTTTTTACTTTCTGCACCTCACTCTCCCGCATCATCACCACAAGCAAAGTGTCTTTAACAACTTCTCTCTGTGCCCTACTACTGCCCATGAGAACCACCTCATTGGCTACAGGTTCGAGAAGGTGGACACAAGCGGCATACTCCTGCGATGCGAAAGCTTGAAGGGCGTGGCACTAGGTGGGAACCATTGGCCCAGCCACCAAGCTGCCCTGCTGATCCAAGCGAAAAAGCTCAGCAGTACGTGTTTAGATCGCATGATGATGAACTGCGCCAGCGGCGAGCATCGCCATATGAACGTCAGCAAACGCAAAGCCTGGCTGCTGAAAAAAGCTCAGTGCGTATTCAGCCGCATCAGCCCAGAGCCCCTTCGGGGCATCGTGGACATATGCGTCCATTCGCCAAAGGAAAGATGCCGCGTCACTTACGACGTTGAACCCTTATAGGACGAGAAATCCTAGAAGTGTGTATGTTAAAGCGCATTCTATATCGCGCCGCAGGCGTGTAGATGTGTAGGCACCGATGCCGTACTGACGGGGCATCGATATCCGCTGACAGGACTCACTTTGGCAGCGGCAACTAAAAAGTCGCGCCTGTCCACTTCAACTCCATCATGGCGGTACCGGCAATGGCGTGTCGGTACTGAGACTGTCTACCCAAGCCTTGACCGCTTGGTGGTCAATAACCCGGCATGCGTCAACATCGGCTAAGGCCTCACGGGTTAGACGACTACGCTCTTCTCTGCCGCTCCCAACGCGAGCACCGTCGCGGATCACCGTCCCTTTCAGGGAACCATTCATTAGTGTCTAGCTCCGCTGAATGCAAGTGCCCAAGCGTCATCCTACTCCAAAAACGCTGCCAGCGTCACAGGCGGAGCATTCATCACACTGGCGGCAACTTTAGGGTCGCTAGACGTTATTCCAGCCGCAGGGTTGGTGCTCGTCCTGGGTGTTTACCGGTTTATTTCAGAAGGTGGAGCGCTCATCAATGTCATTGGCAACGGTGTAGCCACACTCTTCATTGCGCGGTGGGACGGAGCTCTTGACCGTGAGCAGCTCAAGCGCGAGCTTGGATAATGAGTTGTGTCCAGCTGTCTTATCCTTCACGCCACGCACGTGAACGGATCTGACAGCTACTCGACGTCGAGCCCCATGCACAGCGTGGGGCATACGACGGATTTGCTGGAAGTCGATAGCCGATCTAGCTGCCGAGTCTCGTCTCTACTAAGTGCTTGCCAACCGGAAGGCCACGGGCTTCTCAGAAGTAAACTGACTCGTTCCATCCCTTCCAATAGATCCCAAGACCATATCCACATCATTCATTTCGATCAGATCTGAGATCTGGCTGTGTAGAAAGCTCCGGCCGACCATGCCGGTTGCTTGCGCAGGTTTTCGTAGATTTGGCGCAATCTGCATCGGAGGGTTTGAGCGTCGATTGCGATCAAGAAATCCCTCTCTGTTTTGCTGACTCCTGGTTGCCATTTGGGCCAAATCACAGAGGCGGCTGCAATTGCCGAGTCGCATCGTCAGGAGGCATAATGCTATCGTTTAATTGGATCCAGACCCGCGAACATCTTTGAAGATCCTGAACGGCTTGAAAAATATTTCCAGGCATCGAATATCCTCGGGAACAGAGGTCGAGCGAGCAAGACGGGATGAGTTCAGAAAACAGCACCTCTGGTAGCAGCTGCTTACGCCCTTGTTCTCATGCAGGTGCGGCGGAGTGTATAGGTGTCCAACTCGTCCGTGAGCTTCTCGGCGCCAAGCTTCCACAGATAATCAACTGAGTCGACACATTGATTTTTCACTGTCTCATGAATGGAATCAGGCGCGTGCGAACTTCCTTTTCAGGGTTTTTCGCACGCGCTGCAGGATCCACGGTTCTGGCGCTGTTCAGCGTTGGCAGCGCTGCCTTTGTATCCGTATGTAGCACAGCTATCCTTGCACAAGCTAAGGCACTGGTCTTACCTCCAGTCAAGGGAGCAGTACCAGCATGCCCATTGGAGCTTGCTTGGGCGCTTGGGCTTTCATCTCTTGCGGTTATGTTCGTCTGGTTGAGGGAACGAGGTTTGGCAGATTTGACTGCCGCTAAGGAAGCTGAGCTCGCATCGCAAGGGAGGGAAATGGAGGGGCGTCTCACTAATCTGCCGCCTCGGCAGTTCATTGAGGAGTACGTCGCTGCGATCCGTAGCGTTGGCGAATTGCGGCGGCTTAGCAAAGAGGAGGTTCGAGAAAAGAAAGTCGATTTAGAGATGCTGAACTCTCGTGTGCGCGCGATCCTGGCGAGCATTCTGAGCCTCACCCGTCTATGGGATGGCGTTGCGACAGCGAACAAGACGGTGGTGTATCAAGCCAACGTGATGAAGGTTTTGATGCGTGAGGAAATCTCAACCAACCCTGCGCCAGAGCTAAATTTCGATAAAGACGGCGCCGCCAATGACTCGCCAACCGAGGTCAGCAACTCACTTGAAAAATGGCTGCTGCAATTCGAGTTCTTCCTCCACAACCAGTCATACGGCGTCGCGGTAGAGCGATGCTCTGGAATCGTGTTTATCCAGGACGCGGCGTTTTCAGCCACGTCCACACTTGATGATGATGTCCCAGACCCCTCTATAGAGCAGATTTGCCTACCGTTCACGTATGACCAGGAATACAGGGAAGGCTTTCATCACCCTAATCTTCCAGGAGCGCCGAGCGTAGTCGCGTTTCAAGCATCCGAGTACCTGAGCAACGTCCAAGACTTCATGGAGGGGTGGCTAGCCAAGCAGGCCAGGCGTAATCCAGAGCTCAACGAGCGTTATGAAGAAGGTCTTCGCAAGTACTATGACAAGCTTAAGGCCGTCAAGTCGCTGATCAGCATACCTATTTTTTCTGAAGATCGGCTGATAGGTGTACTGAACATAAACAAGAACAACGAGAATATGCTGCTCAATGCTGACAGGGCAGACCTATTTATCCAGCTTTTGACCCCTATTTGCTATCATTTGGGCAAGATGCTAATGTTGATTGAAGATATGAGTTTCGCAATGGTTCAGGAGGAGTGACGATGAGATACGAACTGTCAGTCAAGCTGGTACGCAAGCCTACCGCCTCCGTATCCACCAAGAAGGCGATGACGGCTGAGGACGTACGAAAGGCGATGTCTGACCGAGCTCGGAAGATTTTGAATGGCGAGGCTGTTGAGTCGCTCGCTTTGAGAGTCAACGCCCACTGAGTGCGGATGGCTTTTTGAAACGCCGCCTTCGGGCGGCGTTCTAGTTTCTACACCTTCCTTCTCGACTACCAAAACTTTAAGGTGAAGAGAGTGGCTGTCGTTGGCGTATCGGTGGTTTCAGTCCTGTTACCACGTTAAATCGGTTGTCTCTAGGCCACAAGTCAGTCGATGCAACAACGGAATCAGACTGATGCGACAATCCGACGACGCTCAGCCTTAGGTCACCTCGCCATAGGTCATCTCCGAGCACTGTCACGCCAGAGCGGTGCCTCATGGCGTGGTAGATGCTAGGACGAATGACAACGCACGTGCCACATTATTAGCCACGGCGTCGATTCCGACAATCAGCTGCTCTTCTCTCTTTGGACACGTCAGCTCTCCGACCTCTAATAAGCCTTTCATTATGGGAGCATTTAACTTTTTGTACATGTAGTATTTTGCCGCATCTACGGTAAATCCGTCTTGCCTGAACTCGCTGTACTTGTAGCCAAGTGCTTGGCTGAGTCCCCATCCAATGGCGTGCATCGCCAACGTCGACCCATTATCTTGATAGGAGAGGCTAGGCCCAGTAGTGCATTGCTTAACACTGCCGTCAGCGTGAATGGCTAAGAATATTTTTGCATTCAGATGGGGTGAGTAATCATCCGCGGAAATGGCGAGAACGGTGTATTTTCCTTCAGATAACAGGTGGTCGGAAATATTTTTTACTAGATATGCTGTCACCCATTTTTCAGCTACTAGCGCGCCTGTGGTGCCAGTTTTTCCCGTCTTACGGTTATAGTGCCCTGCTTGGAGTATGATGTCGTACGTTACATCCGTTGCACCGAGCTCAGTGTTGAGAGACTCCCAGGTTGATTTGATTTTATTTGTGTTTTGACTAAGTAGATCAGCGCTGCTCGAGCCTAATGCACTGGACTGTAAACTATTTTGAAAGCCAGCAGCCATAAGTTTTTCGAGATCACCGTCAGAGCTTGCAAGATACTCCGAGGAGCTCTTGCTGGGATGGGCTTCTTCAGGCTCTTGACTGTCTGCTGCGAAAGCTAAAGAAAAAAACGTCACAGATAGTAAGGTGGCGGGTAGGGCGCTCTTGATATTCATTTTGTTTTATCCAAGCGTTTCAATATGAGGCTTTCAGTTTGTTCCAGCATTCTGGAAGTGTATTTGTTCGCAGAGGCTGATAACCCAGCGCAGTTGCCCAAGGTTACGACAATCATAGTGGCCGCACCAAAGCTCCGAGTTTTGTCAGCTGGCGCAGGAGTCGTGAAAGGAAGTGCCCCAACTGCGCCTGAGCCATCGGAGGCGCACGGGAGGATGGAACTAATATACATCGAAGTTTCGTCTAGGCTTATAGCACCTTTGGATTTCTCTTTAAGATCGTTAAGGTTCTTTTCAAGATCCTGACCTTCTGGTGTCGCCCAGAAGCTTTCTGGAAGCTGCTGGAAGCCTTCGGTTTCCAATTGGTCTTGTAAGTCTTGATTTATTCGTTTCAGCAGTAGGATTTTTTCTGATGTCGGACGTTCCTCATAAGCAGCACGCTCTATCTCAACACTTCTGATTTTGAAGGAGATCTTGTCATTTAGTCCTTTAAATATCGTCTTCCCAAGGAGCCGGGAAAACTCTTCCCCATTGTCAATCTGGACATACCATGCCCCAATTTTCGATTTGGCAGTCGCGAGGGGTGGGGTTCTGTTTATAAAGGCGTAAACGTATTCTAGCGCCCAGTCAGATCCGCCGGAAGGATTATCCCACTTACCAAATCCGTGGCTCATTACCGAGTTTCTGGCCTTTCGGTCACCCAAGTTCCGGATAAATCCAAACTGAAAGCTGGAAAAACTCCGAAGAAATTGTGGATAAAGTGAATCGAGGCTGATCGACGTGTCAATATCCTTCCCGCATTTACCCACTGAGCGCAGGTATTGAGCGCTTTGTAATATTTGTTTGTCGTTGAAATGCTCATCAAGAATCGAGTTGGGGGCAGGCTTGAAGCATAGGATTGCGGGGTTTGAGTCTTGATCAAGAATCTTGAGACAGCTAAATGTTGCCAATGTATCGATTGAGGTATTTGTAAAGCAAATATCAAGCCCAGGCGTAGCGGTCTGGCTTTCTACATATTTTTCTGTTGGGTTTTTTGCGCTTCTACACCTCATTGAATCAAGATTTGATTGAAGCGCGTCGTATAATTTATTGGCGTCGCCGCAGTTGGATAGTATGTCCAGTTGGAGCGGAGATTGCTCAGTCGTCATTTTTTCATTTGGAGAGTTTTCTATCAGCTCTTTATATACGTCGTACTGAAAAATATCGTCAGCTTTCGCTATCTCTACTTTTCCAACTTTGCTTTCAAGGAAAGCCCCTCTTCTGAAGGCACTGACTCTTGCTTCCCACGTTCCATGGGCATCTGTGGATGAGTCGTTGTAAAGACCCACCAGCGATAGATTCCGCTGGTAGTAGTTTATGGTGGCTGCGTCCTGTGTGCGCGTGAATACGATTCCACTGAGAAAGTCGGCTTCCAATTCGACGTTCGGCATTGGCATTCGTGTAGTAAGATGGTGTACGTTGCCGATATACTTAATTTGAAATACATGCGACAGTTCATGCGTCAATGGTGGGATGTATAGCTCGGCTATACCTTGGTCGTCGTGCGATGATTGTGATGCGTCAGGATAAATCGGATACGAGATTCTAAATATATGCTGATCTTCTTTTGGGCTGATATCGGACGTACTGAATCGGCCGTTAGCGCAGCCTGAAAATGTAATGCTCTCGCCTTTTAAGCCAAGTGCATCTATCGCTTCTAATATTTTAAGATTTCTACCGAAGTCCAAGACGTCCGGCGCCCCTGCACAGTCAATGCCAGAGTCTTTTGAATTTGCGTTTAAGCAAGAGCCTTCATTACTTAGTTCGCTAGCGCATAGCGCACCTGTGCCGTACAGAGCGGCAATTCCTAAGATCAGCTGGGGAAATGCTTTCATTCCAGTTCACCTCAGTTGCAGATGCGCTGCCATGCAAATCCACCAGTAGGGCACATAGCCCCGCACGCACTAGCATGCGCATATCCTTTACTGCACGCGGGCATCGCCTGAGTTGCTCCAGGCGTAACAAATCCCCAGCACCCACAACCCTCTAAAGGTGTGCCCGGTGGAAGTTTGGTATCTGGTGGCGAAGGTGTTTTTTTCGAGACTATAGATTTTACGTCTGCCTCATCCATTTCGCATTTGTCAGCGATATCAGCGATAGTTTCCCCGTCTTCAAAAAAACCGAGGACAGCATTTTTTCCGCAAGAAGCGAAGGCATGGGTGTATGAAAGAATGATGAGGGTAATCAACAAAAGTCGTTGCAAATTTTTAGGTATCGAGCTCATAGCATCCCCCAGTTCCGTTGTTAGGGCATAAGGCTCCTCACACTACGGTAACCAAGGATGGTCAAATACCTGAGAGTGGTTTGGATGTTAGCTTGCATTTAGGGGATGTCAAAAAAGTCTTATGTATAATAACTATCTTGACATTCGTGGTAATAAATACAGCCTATGATTGAGGCTGCATTATCTATCCGATCGCCCTGTCTGAAGTTCTGACGACGTGATCTGCGAAACCCAACCAGATTTATAAAAAAAGCTTCTGTCACCGTAGGGTCATGCGATCACAGCCGGGCCAGTCAAGTGCCGGCCTATCTGATGGCAAGCAATGCCTTGGTCAACTACATCCAGTTTCATAGTGTTGGCCGGGATGCCGAATATGCCAGCGGTCTGCTGGATCACTTCAGCGAGCATTTTGGCCACAAGACTGGGGCCAACCTGTACCTGCCATATCTAATATCTAGAGGAAGAGTTTGAGTTTCTTGGCTAGCTTAGGCAGCAAATCAAGCTGGGCCTAAATTTGCACGGGAAAATTTGAAGCAGGGTCTTGGCATCTGACTCGTGATTTTTGAATGCTCAAGGTGACCGCTGGTGGGCTTTGAACTAACATTTACTCCACAAGCGTCACCATTAGGATCTCAAGAGATTTACATGTCCCGTCTCGCAGAATTTCGCAAACTCGAACAGCAACTGGCAGCCCAATTGGCTGAGCTGGAAACGCTCAAAAATGACGATGGCCTGAAGAAAGAAATCGAGTTCGAAACCAAATTCCGTGATCTCCTAGCTAAGTACGGCTACAGCTTGCGTGACGTGATCAACATCCTTGATCCACAAGCAGCCAGTCGCAAGGGTGCACCAGTCGTTCAGGAGAAAGCGACTCGTCGCGCACGTACCGTGAAGGTTTACAAGAATCCTCATAATGGTGAAATCGTGGAGACAAAGGGCGGTAACCATAAAACGCTGAAAGCCTGGAAGGCCGAGCATGGCAGCGATGTCGTGGAGTCCTGGGTTTCCCAGTGACATCTGAGCTATCAAATAAAGCCGCCTAAGGGCGGCTTTATTGTTACTGCAAGCCACCCTGATCCTGCGAGCGCTTCTTCCACACGCCCCATCAGGACATGACAAACACGTCCATTTGGATGTGGAGCTATTGACCAGGATGAGATACAAGTCTGTGTAGTGGCGTATTGCCCGAAGGTACTTGCCTACCAGCTAGGAGCAGCCGATGCATCGCAGTGAAGTTACCCCCACGCTGCTGAACGCCATCTTGGGAAACCAGGCTGCTATCACGGCTGCTCTTCAGGACGTTGCGATTTGGATAGAGAACAGCGGCTCACCCGAAGCAGCCAGTTCGGTGAGAGAACGGCTGCAAGTGATTGCTGACTCTCAAGGCCTGATTGGCGCTTGCGTGGGGGCACTAATGCAGCCGCGTATTCCAGAATGAATGATCTTTAAGTCATTCCTTAGTCAGCTGTTCGCTTTAGATCTGGATCTGCGGCGGACGCTGGCGCGCCGGGTTTTGGCTGTGCACGATTTCGCCTGTCTTGGCCACGTTGCCGAGAGGCCTGGCGCTTCGCATGAAGCGCTTGTGAAGTAGTCACGATGCCAACGGGCTGACCGTTCAAATCCAAGCGCGGTGCATTTTCCACCATGCTTTTCCAGTATCGGGATCCTTGGCACCAGGTTGAGATGCCTAGCTTGAGCTGCTCGCTGGTCAACCCTAACAGCTCCAAGTGTTGCTCGGCATCCTTAAGAATGCCTTCTTTGAGCGGAACCTTCGGAGCCGGATTGACGGGGAAACGCCAGTGGAAAATGCTTCTGCAATGGCCAGATTGCTTCTACGGCTGGATCTTGATTGCGAGGCTTCGCCGGTGGGGGAGACTTACGCTTGGGGTGTTTCGCGCGTTCGTCCTTTTGGGGTTCTTTCTCGGCCCGCAGGCGGTCACGTAGCTCAGCTAGTTGTTCAAAACCCATCGTTCTATTCACTGCTTCTAGGTTGATTGCGTGGCGTAAGGATATTGCATGTAGGCCTAGGTCGCAGCAGAAACAGGACGCGCTGCTAATTCGTCGGGGTTCCGAGTGGTTGCACAGAACCAGGCATGACAGGATGGATGGGGGGACGCACCTGACGACCTCCACCTCGCTCAGACGTCCGAGCTCATGACGCTCAATTGCTGGAAACGATTCGCGCCGGAAATGGCCAAATCAGTAAGCCCCGAAGATCGAGCGTCGATGACTAGGAACGAATGTTGGGTTTACAGACGGAGAGCATGGGCATTAGCGTTGTGTCTGTGAGTAGTAGGCGCAGTGCTTATTGGCTTTGTCCACATGAGCCTTCCAGGTCGCGGGTGGGGAGTCTGGATAAGCTATCTCATGTACTTTCTCGAATTCTGGTACTTGCTCGGGCTTGGCGAAATGCACCGGTGGTTTTACAGCTGGTTTACCCGAGATTCTGAGTAGACCAGTTCGAGGAGCCTACCGGCGCAATGCCAAGATTTTTGATGCTCCAAGACCTACCACAAAGGGGGTGCACACGGATGTCATTGAATCTTTCCGCCATCACGTGGACAGCGCCGCGAATTACAACTTATCTGGAGTCGAGCTCGACATAGCTGGACTCTCCACCACCACTGGCGCCAGACAACCAGGCCCAAACAAATGACAGCGTCGTGCGACCCGCCGCATCGACCTCGACCTTACCGCGAGAGCGTCCGGAAAGAATCTCTCCATCTGTTGTGATGCAATGGAAGAGCAGATCGAATGTGTCGGGGCCCGTCACATGACCCACCTGGTGCCCTGTGCGGATCCTTCCGCCTTTGTAGGTGCTCGTGATCGCAGTGCCATCGACTTGGTACTCAAAAACAGTGCCGGCCCCGGACAGGCCATGGGCGTTGCCGGCAACCTGGAATTTACAGTTGTGCAGGCGTTCGGCGACTAGCGAAGATAGGGTTGTCACGAGAAAGCGTCCTTTAATCGAAATCTGGGTATCCATTCTCCGTTACCGTACCGCATTGTTGCGCAGCCAAAAACGCGGATGGCGCTGTAGTTTGTAAGCAAATACGAGTGCGTGAGGATGGAAGCCCTCCGGGCCAGGGTGTCTGCAGGCGGCTTGGTTCACGACAGCCGCGCTCAAAGAGCCCCCGTTCCTAAGTAAGCTGCCGTTCAATGTACCGATCGTTGAGATGAGCAGGCGGCTTGGATCAGAATTTTTCTCCCAACCAAACCGCAAGGGGGCCGCTTATAGAAGTGATTGAATGCACCCGCCAGGACGTGGACATCACCGCCAAGCTTTTCAACTTCTACCGCATGTTCTACGAGCTGCCCGACGATCTGGATAAATCGAGAGACTACCACCGCTTTAACGTTCAGCAGGAGCGTTCCAGGATCTTCTTGGAGGTGAACGACGACAAGGATGCATGAGCGTTCGCCCAGCTTTATTCCACGACCTGCTCGTCAGTCAAATCTCAAGGGAGGGTCGCCGAGCAGAATAGGCCAACAACTACAGCAGGCGCGATGTCCGTGGCGCGAAAGCTCCGATTTCGCACCTTGGTACAAGTGCGTTAGACATGGCAACCGGTAGGTGCTGAGTTCTGAAATCCTGTCTGCTTCGCGCTCACCCTCTCCCGGAGAGGGTGGTCAGAAACTGACTGGCAGTCGTATCCATGAGGGTGGATCAAGGGGCTGGTCGAGCAGCCAGGCGCAATTTCCTCCTGGCTGGTATATGCCGACACTCTAAGCGTCGTCGGTTCTAGGCAGCTGACTCAGGAATTTCCGCCCATCCTCGATTTCATGTAACGCTTCTTTATCCGCGATCAAACCATAGGAGCTCCAAAGCCCAGGAATGTCTTTCGCCGGAACGTCAAATATCTTAGCCACTCCTTTGAACTGTTCGCGCATTGTGCTGTAGACCGCGAGTGTGGTGTTTAGATACAGACTTAGCTTTCTGATGGTCTCTTGGGCGTTTGCATCCACCAACGCATTCGACTGGTCTCCCGTTTTGATGCTGCTTAGCCTGTCTTTCAACAAGTTGAGCTGAGCGTTGAGACTTGAGATCTTCAGCAATGCCTCTTCTGAAACCATTTCGGGTTGCTCAAGCGCCTCACGGCTCTGATCAAAAGTCGCGTCGACCATGCGTCTATAGTCATCATTACGGAGCAGCGTGATGTAGCTGAATTTGCGCACTCGTTTGTTGTAAAAAGGCGTAGTGGGATCCCCGGCCTTGGCCTCGCGCACATCTGAGATGACAGCTGCCAAGGCTTTGCAATAGTCAGTAACGTTGCCGTACTTTTGAGCATCGACGTACCGCAAAGCCTGTTGGAGCATCTTCTCAATCTGAGCAGACCGGGCAGCTACATACTCATCGAACCTAGAGGGCTTCTTTGAGGGTTTGCCCTCACGATTATTCTTCTTCATGCGTAAGTCCTGTTACGCCACCATGTGCGTGAGTTGAAGCATAGAGTCAGCGCCTGAGACCAGTCGTTTGATTGTGCTGACATCGCCGGAGCTGGCAGCAAATACGTCGAATTCGCTGATAGCCCCTGACTTGACCATGCTGCTGATCTGAGCTGCCAATCTGGTTGCGATTGCTTTCGCGCTGTCAGGATCCACCCCGAGAATTTTGGCAATGTCGCCTTCCTTCAATAGTAGGATGTGGCGCAGCTGAGCCAGTCTCATGCTCAGGTCTTCGGAGGATGTGTCCGGGAAGTTTTGGAAGTCAATCAATCGCTTTAGCACGCGTGCCTCCTCCGGCAGGGACATATGCTCGTAGTGTTGTTGAACACCCTCGCGGTCTTTGACAATCAGCTCATCGTCGAGGCCGTGCTCATGCATGTAAATGAGCTGGTTCTCGATAGCTTCCAGAAGACAAGCTTCGCGGGCGAATCGGTCGTTCTCGGCCTCAAGCTGATCGAGTTCCGTACTGATGCGCGCCGAGGGCTTGCGTGTCAGATACTGCTGAATCAGAGTCAGCGTGCTCGCCATCAACTCCCGGTACTTGTCCTTCTTGGCGGAGATCGCGGGAAGGTGGATGACGCCCCTGATTGCAAAGTGACACGCGGAGCAGCAATTGGGCTCGCCGAACAGGTCAAGCACCTCTTTTGGGCAGATGTTGCTGAAGGGACAAATGTGAGTGGTGTTGAACGCCAGTTCGCTCACTTCCTTGGCGATGATCCGATCAAGGCCAGTGTCAGACTCACGTTTGACGCTCGATAGGCTCATCAGTCTGTGCTTGGCAATAGCGCCTGCCGGGTCAGCGGCAATGTCCTTCTGAAGCGTTTGATTTAGCCTGGCGATTGTTGCTGCCAAGTCAGGGAAGTCGCCTGCGCTGAGTTTGTCGTGATTGCTCATGAGTGACATGCAAAGCATCTGTTGATGCGTCATGCCAAGGTCGGTCTCATCGAAAATGGAGTAATAGGACACCAGCGCCTCAGACTGACCAGTGAGCCATTGGCCCACGATCGACGGAGGCAGGAACTTGATGGCCTCTGAGACGAATCCCGCACGTAGGCCATGCGGTGTGTAGTCAGAAGTCAGCGTACTGGCCGTGATCGACGACAAGCTCTCTACAGTGTGGTTCGTGATGTATTGGCGCTCCTCCGTCGAGTCTGCAGAGGGTTTGCACCACACGATGTCAGGGCAGCTCACGTCGCCCTGTACGGCTTTGATGAAGTACTGCAGGCAGAGCAGCAGGAGTCGGAAAGGGTCATAGTTCATCCAGTTCTTCGGGGTAGTCGCGAGTCTGAACAACGGACGGAGCCGACCAAATTTGGAGCCTTCGTTAGTGTTGTACCAGATCTGCTCTTGGAAGCTGGGGCAAGTGCACCGGCGGTACCAAGCGTTTTGCCTGTCCAGAATTTGAATGACGCGGTCTGAAACGATGGATGTCCATTCTCCATGAGCTTTGTCGGTACTCACCAATAGCGGCGCTAGAGGCCTCTTCATCTGGCGCTCCACGTAGTTCGCATAGCGGTCAAGATCAAGCCACACCAAGTGTTGCTGACGGATGCCCGTCTCGCACATCAAAAGCGTGGAGCGAACATCATTCATGACGACGCGTGGCTGCACTTCACCGTTGATGTGTCTGTCGGAGATGCGATAGAAACGAGGAATATAGGAGAAGGGCCGAGGTTTGCCTTGAAAATAAAAGATAGGGGTGTAGTTCAAAGCGTTGAGGTCAACGCTCGCGCAGCTCAATTGGCCTGTACCCCAAAGTCCCGCCCATTCGGAGCTGTGGACAAGTTCGCTAAGATTTGGCCACTTGAGCTCTCCGGCGACAACACCTGGTTCGATGCCGTCCGCCATGGCATTGAGATGCATCGTCAGGTACTCAAGCGAGTACATCATGCTGAGGAACGTCGAGAAATACATTCGAGGAATGGGCTTTTTCACCGTCCCCCACTTTTTGGACTGCGCCGGGTAGCAGTCGGGTGAGAAACTATTTCTGACTTTATCAGCGTTCGGGATTACAGCAGATTGGCCAATGATGTAGTCGAAGAAATCTTCGATGGGATAAATTTTGGCATAATGGGTTTCCGGAGTGTTCTTATCGATATCCACGATGATGTTGATCATCTTCAAAAGTGTTTCTGGAAGCTCCTTCTCATAATTGCCGACCTCCTTTAATAGATCGGCATCTGCTGTGATGTAGATGGCGCAGGTGAAATCGTTGAATGTAGTTGGATATGCATCCAGGTTCCCATCACGATCCATAAAGAACTGATAGAGGTAGGGGCCGCAGTAGGCGATCATCTGGTACAGGCATGACTTGTGGTTCTTCTGGTTTTCAAGCCGTTTGGACTTGAGAAATGCCCGGTAGGTCGCGTTGATCAGCCTGCAAAACTGGACGACCTTTTCGGGAAGCATCTCCAGGCCTGGCGGCAACTCATCCAGGCCGTCCATCCGAAAGGCCCGGTTTAGAGCGTTAGCATCGGAGAATAGAGCTGCAAATGTTGGGATGCCATGCTCCGTACCTTCAAAGTAAGAACGAGTTTTCTCGACAAGCTGGGCGTGGTATCGGCTGACCTGATTCTGCTTGCCCACCTCCTGCCCTTGCTTGCGTGCTTCGCGTAATTTATCGCGACTCTCGGCGAGAATGCGATCGACATGCTCCCGCATCCAGGGGTTGTTCGATGCATCAGCGAAGAATACCGAGAAGTCATCCGTATAGAATCGTGCGAGCTCGGACTTGTGCCCGAAGCTACGCTCTTTCAGATCGCGAGCAAGCTCCGCAGTAAAGCTTTCAGGATTGTGCAGGTTGGATGCAACCAGCAGCCGCAGCCACCCGGTCGACCTCAGCTGGCGGTTCTTATCGCTCATGGTGCCGTCGAAAACGAGTGACGACTTGGGATTGAGCGCTCTGATCTTAAACAGCATCGGGCAGCTTTCCTTATGCTCCTGAATCAACTCATCCAGCAATCCGTCGCTGTTGATAGGGTTGTTCCAACCTAGAGGGAGAACGACTTTTTTCTCGATCCAGAGGCGCAGAAAAGTCATTTTCAGAATGGAGGTCAGCGGGGCGATCGAAGAGGCGACCATCGAGGCTGGCATATCTGGAATGGCCGTTTTGATGATCTCTTCGCGCTCTCGGGTTCCCGAAAAGCAGCAGATGAGCAACTGCTCGACCTGGGCACGTTTGATTGCAAAGAAAGGACGTGGGCCCAAGTCGTTCAGAGCCAACAACGCCTTCAGCGTTCGTCCACCGTCCGGGTTGTTGTAAAGCTTCCAGTAACGATGGCGCACATCGATCATTGCCAAGTCGAAAGTTGGGCCAATTTCTTTGCTTTTGATCAGCCAGATAAGTTTTTCGTGCGAAGGATTGATCATGCTGCCTCCAAGGCCAGTTGCCGTAGTTGTTTGATTTCATGTTGGTGATAAGCAATTCGCGCTTGAAGGACTGTTTTGGGCCCTCCGCTCAGCCGTGCAAAGTTTGCAGCGGCCATCGACGCATATAGAAGATGAGCATCTTGGCGCGCATAGCGCTTAGTCGTTTTTACCCGTGCATGCCCCATGAACTGTTTGACCCTATCGAGTTCCAGTCCATATTTACGGCTACTGTGAGGGTTTGGATTGGGGCAGTGATTGAGTAGGTAATACCCATACATGTGCCGTAAGGAGTGAAACCCGTACGAGCGACCAGTAAGCTTCTTGGCGGCTTTACTGATGCGCTCATACAATCCTTGGTAACCGTTATGCATCGGCTCGCCGTCCTTCAGGCTTCGCACCAGAAAGTCATGTCTTACAGGTGCCATGAGAGGCTGCTTTCGCATTTCTGCCTTATATTGTTCCAGGGCCACCCAGAACATCGAGGCGAAGGGTTCAATCAAGAACGTTTCCGAATGGGCTCTTCCCTTATGAGGTAAACCGTCAATTTCTGTCGCTGTCATGTACTTGATGAGCACGTTGCGCCTGGTGTTGCACGGGACTCGTTCAAACGTTTAGCGACTTGACTCAATGTGGCGTCTCCATATGGCTTTCATTGGATTTAGCAACAACGCCTCATCCGCCGCAAGCCAAAACGCCTCTTCAAAATCCCGCGATAATTTTATGGTCATGCAGGAGTGCAGTTGTCGTCGAGGCCGGCTTGCGCGCCTTTCATGGCGAAGCCTGTTCCGCGGAGTCAATCAGGATAATGTGTTTGCGAAGGGCAAGCCGGGCGCGCCGCCGCGATGGCCCACACCTGAGACGTGAGGATAGGATTGTGGAGCAGGGCGTTGGAGTGGGCCGGTTGCTATCCTATCGGGATGCCACATGATGCGCATCGGAGCAGATCCGGGCCGGCTCAATTACATGGCTCGGGATCCACAAATCAGGGCGATGCAATGCCTGCAGCTGGCAGTCTCAGCCTGCGCTGTAACGCAGCGCTTCATAGCCGTTTATAATGGGGGGGAACACTGATTGGATCCATTGTGATGTCCTGAGTATTAGGTCATATTGGGTAGGCCAATCCGTCGTTATCAGAGGTTTAGCTATGCCGAACGTTTACGTTGAGCAACAGCCTCCTGGCCGTCCCGAGGGTAGCCCGATCACCGGCTACCACTTGAAATTGGCTGGCGGCACAAAGGCTGTCGACACGACATTCACTACCCAAGCCGAGGCGATTACCAAGGCAAAAGCACTAGGGCACAAGCCTAATGTTGCGCGTGTCAGAAACACCAGCATCGGTAATCCTGATCACTGGCGCAGCGCAGACTGATCAATCAGTGACGAACGTGCAGTGACTCAGCGCGGTCTGCTTGACCTGATGGAAAAGATGACCTGCTGAGAGTCGACCGTCTCACACACTCAGATCACCGTTGCTGGTGGCTCCTAGCGTGGGTATCACGCTGAGATCGAGGAAATGTTTGGTTTCCAGAGGATGGGCGTGTTAGCATTGTCTTACGCATCGTTAAGGTGCGATTCGAACTTAAGGCCCCGTGCTTGCTACTTTGTACTCTCTTGAAGGGTACCGGGAACGCAACTTGCGAATGCTCTACTCGGACAACATTGCTCGGGTAAGCTTGGGTAGCTAGGTTAGATGGGTTGGCTCGTTCCGGAGCGTCCCAGCCTTTGGCCTACTAGCCATAAGACACGTGATAGAAGCCTCTGCTTCTTGGGTTTGCAATGTTATTCCTTTCGAAGGAAAACCAACGGCCAGTTTATCTGGCCGTTGTCGTTCCTGTCATCTGGCCAGCGTCGTCGCCAAGCGCTGTGTTACCAAGCGCAAGTCAAGGCAGCCAAGCTTGGCCAAGCCTGCTGCCCTTTATCATTTAGCTAGCGACGAACATGGTCGTTTGGCGAGATGTTGAGGTGAGGATTGCCCTCCTGTTTCGCTTGGGGACTGTGGCAGCCGTAGAATTGTCCCTTCAGTTTTCTGTCCCCTCTCGTACAGTCGTAATGAAACAACCGATCATACGGAGCTCCTAGACGCCAACGACCTGCGAGTAGACACTGCCGTTCGTGCTCAGCGCTGTCGCGAGCAAATCCATGGCGGTCATTACCTGGAGGATGAAACTCAACTCCTCGCTTATCTACATAACAGCTCTTGGTCTTACCAGGTAGTCGCACCCCAGGATGCGCCTTGGCAAACGTTGCACGATGCTGCGTCAGCGCCGTCTGGATACAGAAGCCATCACCGATCGCTCGGTGGAGGTTCTTCAGCGTCGGTACGTAGGTATCGGAATCGAAATTTTTTGGCGGCAGCAACCACGGGGTGGTGGCGGCTCGCGATTGCAGCTCATCCTTCAGGATTGGAAGAGCGGCACGTGCAGTCGCGACTTGGCGTGCCAGCGTTGCGACCAGTGATTTTGCAGCTTTCACCACCGATCCACCATTTTCGTTGTCCCATTTCCAGCAGACAGGAATCATTAGCGTATGAGGGAAGAAGGACTCAACGAAAAAGTCAGTGCTTTCATCATCCTTCACAAGATAGAAAATCGCCAGAGAGACGGCTTGGTGGACGTCTTTGTTCGCATACTGGCGGAAGTGCTCGGCGAAGAAGTCTACGTTTCGCTGACGGTAGGATGCACCTGATGGCATGGCATCAATGAAAAACCTTGCCTTCCGTGCAAACTCAGCGTTTCTGGCTTCAACAGCTTCCCGCAACTCCTTTGGAATGCCAGCAAACCCGAATACGTAATCCATTACTTCCTCATCAGTTTTGCCACAATATCCAAAGGAATTGAAACGCGCGCCAGCTCATCGTCCGTGAGGCACTCAACAATTTTCGAGAGCAGCGAGTCAACTAGCGGGCCTCTTGGATTGCGGACATAGCCAATTTCGATCTGGTATGCGTTTGCGAAACGTTCGATGAAGGAGCGAAGTATTACGGGGTTGGCAGCCTGCTCTGGTGTGGGAAGAAAAGTCCCTTCCAGGGCGATCCCACCCAGAGGGGGCGTCTGGCCAGCGGCAACATCCACATACGATAACGTCGGCTGCGTTAACACGTACCGCGTGCGCTCGTGTTTGATAGGTCGCAGAAAGGCGGCTTGCAGCGCTCTGTTTACGTCACTCAGCGGAAACTCAGGTGGCCGCATCGTGGTAGACAGGGCTGGGTCGGCTGGCGATTGACCTTTTGGCACAACCCCAAACACCAATCGGTCAGTATTCGATTGTACGATGTCGAGTTCGTCGCTCAGGTGGTCAGTGATGAACTTTGTAAGTTTGACGCCGTTGAGTTCATCACGAATTTTTATACCCTGCGCACTGGCGAGATGACCGATGGCGGCAAGCAGCAGCGCCTGGCCCGTCTTGCCATAGTGGGCATGGGTTGATTCTAGGATGAAGTTTCGAAAATCCATTGAAAGACGTATTCCTATAGCGAAGCATGATGAGGGGGTAGCGGGATGGCGATGGATCTACTTATGAGTCTGTACTGCCTTGGCCGTATGTTCTGATCGGTATCCCGATCCGTACCGAGGGCTACCTGACAGGAACTGGATCCAAAAGTAGCGTAATGCCATCCCTCGTGTCTAGACGCAGAGATGCGAGGTTCAGCCGAATTCAGAGCCATCAACGTTCGAGGTTGTGTAGATTAGCCCTAGCCTTGCGCCGTAGCGCCCATATAGCATCCCTGTCCGTACGGAGCCTCGATCTCGGGTGACGATGGCTGAGTGGGCGTGCTGGGTAAATATTATGGGCATCGGCTGACGACTCCACCGATCACCAGCGTCGGTTTTCCTTTAGGCGGTCTTTGATCTCCGGCACAAGGAATGCCAAGACGGTGTTGTACTGAACATCTTGCTGAAATGCAGGGGCGTGCCCTTTCAGCGCGCTTCGAATGAGTGCTCGACGTTTCTGCCAAGTCTTGTTCGTATCCTGTGCGAGTAGCATCTCATGTTGATTAAAGGCATCCAGCGTCCATCCGAAGGGGAGCAGGTAAGCCTTGTAATGATCGTAGGCATGGTTCGCTACATTTAGCAGGCGTGGCCAACGGTATCCCACCGGCTCACCGTACCGCGCGCTGAGGACGATAGACACCACCCCATGGAAATGCCCATCGTCGAATGATTGAGGTAGTTCCAGGTGGGGTAGGACATCGTTGATGCGAGCCCTTAGCGGTATCCAAGCCTGTTCGGCATCTTTCTCATACTGAGGAGAAAGAGTCCTCCAGAAATCGTGGAATTGCTGCCTGAGCGCGGCTTCGCCGATGCTCGTCTCCAAGGCCTTGCGATGCGTCAGATAGTCGTAAAAGTAGACCAGTTGCCTATCCGTATCGACCGTCAGTTGGTCAAGGGTAATTTCCTGCGTGATCCACTCATTCACGATGATCCGCCCGTTGATATGAGGGACGGCGTACCAGCAAACCATGACCATGCGTTCCGCTTCCAATGAGCGAGCAAGCGTGTGGTCATTCACGATGAAAACATTGAGGTTGTTCAGATAGAAGATGTCTTCCTCGGCGGTACGCGTCTCATGAGGGTTGAACCCTTGAAACACCCAAATGATCGCGCCTCCATTGAGCCGATAGAACTCTCGCCGGCCGACGATCTCTGTGAGAAAAGTGGTCGATAGCTGCACTTCGAACGCAAATCGTTGTGTTGCGCGATACACCTGCACATCGGGCTTACGCCAGGTTGCCCGCTCTGCCACTGGCATCCCTCGCCAGACCTTTTCCACTTCAGGCTCAGAGCAGTGCACATCAGCGTAGAGGCTGTCCCGGATGATTCGTTTCAGGGTCTGGTGCGCGACGCTTTCCTTCGCCGCGTTGTACTTCATCCGGTTGATCTGATCTGCGCTGAAAGCTCCTCGGGTAGAGATGGGGCAGTCTCGTACACCTTCCTCTGAAGTGTGATGCCTGAAATGAAAAAGTCGCTGCTGAGTCAGCACAAGCATCACAGCGCCGCCACAAAGCCTGCAGGTCATCCAAGGTTGGTCGGGATCGCGCGCATAACGTCCTGCCAACTCGTTTCTATCCTGGATGACCTCAACCAGATCTCGGGTTAGAAACGCCTGTACATCCACCTGCGCCCCGATATCGAGATCCATGATGTCGGTCAGCAGCATCTGGTCGGTAGGGGCTGCTGACTGATAGGTGTAAATCTTGGACATGAGTTGCGTGGCCTCCGTGCCTACGAGCTACGTCAATCAACGCCTTTCGGCAGCCTGCCAATGCGACGGGATCAAGGCATTCTGGCCTCTGAATTCAGGCAGCACATTCACATTGGGCACATTCTCGAAAAGCCTTATCGGAACGTGCTCCAGAACGATCATCTGAAATTCCGCGGAATAGTTTTTTCGCATGCGGTTGACGAAGCTGCCCAGCAGCTGGAACGCCTGGCTGACTTTCGCCTGATCCGAATACTTCAGGGTGACCTCATCCATGATTTGTTCTTCACCGTAGTAGGGTCGGCTAGGTTGATCGATGAACAGGAACGCCGGAACGAATTTTCCTCCTTTATCGATGGCTACCTCATGCAGCGCCAGAAACATGAACAAGTGGAGGAACATGTGGTTCGAACTGCTGCCTACGTTTTCGATGAAGGACGACTTCGGCCTTCTGAGCTGCAGCTTTTTCGACTCATAGTTAAACGAAGGCAGGAAGTTCGCGTAATTGTCCATGGCACCAGCTGCTTCGCTTAGAAGCTGCAATGCCACGTCGTTGATCTGTCCAACGGTGCCATTGCGAACAGTGGCGACATCGACCACCGCCATCCCTTCGAGCTGCTTGGAAAGCCTTTCGATCTCGCCATCATAATCTTCGGGGCTGTCGGTTGAGACGGTGCTGTAGGTCTCAAGCTTAGTCTCGATACGAGTAACAAACTTGACCAGCTGGATCGTGTCTTCAAAGGACTTCTGCGCCTTAGGCAATGACTCAATGAGCTTCAATTGTTCCTCTTTCTGCTCAGTTAGCTCGGTCATCATTGCCGTGACTTGGGTGTCGACAGGTTGCTGGGTAGATGTCGCGGCCTTCAGTGCTTTCAGGTCGACGTTCAAGCTGTCGATGAGGTCGTCAAAGAGATCTGTTTTGAGGAGCTGGGACGTCTGATCCAGCAGCGTGTCCAATGGCTTGAGGCTGTCGCGCGTGATGTTGAGCGCAATCTTGTATTGCTTGTGCTCGTCAGAGAACTCGCGAAGTCTGCGCATGCGCCGGTTGATTTCAAACAGCTTGGAGCGAGCGGTGGAGAGGCGCTTGGCATCCTCGCCAGTTGCTTCGGGGGTCGGCACCCCTTTGACGACGTCTCGCAAGAACTCAATGGTGACTTCTTTAGGCACCTCCTCAATCAGGCCAAATTCCGCCGCGCTCGCGGCCAGTTGGCGCGCCTCCTTTTCGAATAAATGCCGCCCGCCGCTGATGACACGCTTCTTCTTTTCCAGGCGCTCAATCGCGCGATTAAGGTCATCACGGCGCTCTCGCTGCTCGATGTTTTCCAAGCTGTCGATCCCCAACCCCAAATCCAGTACCCGAGGAAGAGCAACGCGATACCTGTCCTCCTGCTGGTGGTCAAAGTAGGCTGTCGTGTTCGTGATGATGTCGTCAGAAATGGTGTTGTAGAGCAGGAAATATCGAAACGAAACCTGAGTGCCGTAGCGAACCCCACGCCCGCCATACAATATGACGCTGCTGTCCAGGCTGAACTCGCTCTGAAGGATCGCCTTGATGTCTTCGCTGTTGGCGTTGGCCTGCGGCAGAGCAGGTAGTTCGCCAATGCTGGAGAAGTACAATTCATCGGATACTGTCTGTGCGTGGGGGCTGCGCCTGGCGATGACCAGCTCTTTGGCATTGACATAGAATTTGATGCCATACCACGCCACAGTATCGTTGATCACGGCATGCGGAATGTTGTGAGTGCTGGACAACAAGCAGTAGTCGATGATGTGGAGCAGCGAGGTCTTGCCTCGGTTGCTGCTGCCCGACAACACGTTGATACGACCACGTTCAAAGTTTACGTCTCGGGTTTCGCCGCTGTGCGACCAAAGGCGGATGGTGTCGATGCCGAATTTCACAACTCTACCCTTAGGTTTAGATATAGATCATCTTCCGACGTCTGCAGCAGGTGCGCGATTTCCGATGAGGCTTTTGCGATCAAAGCGGCGCGCTTGCCGAATTCCTTGCTGACCACGAAAGGCGTGGTTTCGGTCAAGACGGTGTCGAAATTCAGGTAGCCCAACTGGTGCAAAAGCTGAATCGCGTTGACTGAATGGGCGAGGCTGCTGTGGAAGCGTCGATCAAAGTTGGCGACGAAGTCGGGGCGGATAGCCAACAAGGAAGCAACCTCTCTGGATCGGGTGCGTTCACTCGCCAAGAATTTTGTCATTTCACTGTGCATCACGATCGGCATGATCAGCAGTGCTTTCGCCAAGCTGAGCGAGCGGGTGTGGCGGAGCACTGACCCTATAGCCACTGCGGCTATCCCAGCGTTGTTGTACCCGCTCCAAGCACGAAAGGTCAGAGGCGAGAGTTTTGGATCATCAAGGCTCATAGGGTCTCCCAGTCTCGATGCCAGCCAATGACGTCATCCTCTGAGAGAATGTACAGCTCGCCATTGGATTGTTCAGTGCTGAGCTGGTCATCCCCCAGTTGGTAAGTCTCATCCCGCATGGCGTCCACGATTCGCTGGGCTTCTTCGTTGATGTCGTCCTCGGTGCACTTCCTGAACGCCTTTCGATGCCTGTTACGCCAGCGAAGTGTCACGTCCCTGTGCAGGTCGTCGACCTCGTCTGATACCACCTCTCCGCCATGCACCCAGACCTCAAGGTTTCGGGCCATCCGGACTTTGTAGGTGGACATCTGGGTGATCAACTCGACATCCGTGGGGCTGATATCTTCGATGGCTACAAGCTGCTGAATGAATCGTTGGCCTAGTAAATCTTTCGGGAGCGGCGGATCCGACCTCAAAAAGCTGAGGGATTTACGAGCGGATTCCGAGATGATTCTTCTGTAACGGTCTCTGAAGTCGGTGAAGCTGATGCTGGTCAGTTCGCCGGCGATGATCGCGATGTAGTTGTCGTCCCGGATAACTGAGCAAAGCCGCTCGTAAACGCTGTTGACATCCTCCGGGGGGACAAACTTGTCTTCCAGGGCGTCCTTGATCTTCTGGATGATTTCCGTTTCTTCGAGCTGAAAAAATACCCTCTTGAAGTATTCCCTGAGGACTGTTGTGTCCAAAGTGAGAACGAAATCAATATAGGTCTTAATCTTCTCATCCTGTGTCGACTGCGCCAGCTCCTGCGTATGCTCGCGCAACGCATCGAACGCCTGTGGGGAAGGGTATTGCCTGTAGGCAGTCACCAAGCCCAAGAAGATGTTGAGCTTGCTTTGGCTTTTGTTGGAGACCAGATGAAACTCAGTCTTCTTGACAAAATTGATCTGGTCGTCGGTACCTTTCCGGCCCGCCTTGGGGTCAGAAATGACCCGTGCCCAGTTGTAGAGCGTCTTCCACAGATCTGAATCCAGTTCCGCGAGGGTGATAGGCGCACCGTCAGCTTTGGTCTGAATCGTGTGTTTGACCTGAAACAGCAGCTGAACGTCGTTGTCTAGCTCGCTGTGGACGTCATCTCTGATCTCCAGGCCAATAGACTGACCTTTCTTCATGTTCAGAAGACGGTATATGAAATAGTAGAATTGATAATCGAACGCTGCCCCGGTGCCGGGTGCAGTCGACTCTTCCATGAATGTTTTTTCTTTAGCCATACGACATACCTGTGACCGCAAGAATACTGCTGCTTGTCACAGCTGTGATGGGATCCAATGGTGAGCTATGAGGCCACAGGTGCAGGCGAGGTGCAACTATTTTGCTATCATACTCGTTGGTACTGTTTTTATATCCAGTTTCTTGGGGCGATAACGGCTCAGCTATTAAGTCGCTTGCTGCCAGATAAACTTGTCCGGGAGGTACGACAGTTAGATGGCCCCCCCTGAGCGATCTCATTAGCCAAGAACGGATAAGTATTTCTAAAGAAGCCTGCGTACTAACGCCAGTACAAACAATGTGCACCACATTCCACTGAATTTGACGCTGACCACTGTGAGGTGGAGACAGGGTCACAGTGCCCGAGACTGGTGAACAATCATCGTCACGCTCGATTACGCATGCCGGTGATAACCATACTCGTTGAGTCCGCTGAGAGGTGTTCACTCGCCAGGAGTGTCATCATATAGGGGGCGACCAGCGCCCCCCCTTCCATGTCACATCTGCGACCAGAGCTTGAAGTCTATGGATTCCCGGGGCACACCAAACTCCGTCAGGCATGCCGCTCTATCCGGATCCTCCGCGTGAGATCTAACGGCAACCGTCCAAGTGGGCACGGCTTGCAAGGCTTCCACGAGCGCCAAAAAGTAAGCCTCGTCTACTGTGGACAGTGAATGCCCGAGCACAACTACCTTCGTGACCGATCTCAGTGCCGAAAAAAACTCAGCCTGTTGTTTGATGATCTTCGCACTCGGCTTGAACGTGTCTTCGAAATAGTCATCCAGTATGCCCATCGCCTCCATAAAGCGTGTGTCAGCATCCTCATCCAACCTGCCTTGCAGTGAGGGGCGAGCATCAGCCGCCCACGCGTGACCAAGGATGAGCTCAGAGCTCTCATCCTTGCCCTCACCATGGATATGCAGAATGTTTTCTGGGGCAACACTGTAGATCTTCGAGAGTGTGCTGGTGTAGTTGAACGTCAAGAAGGTTGCGTCTGTTTCGAGATTGCTCAGAGGGTTCGCGACTTCGCTGCGCTCGGGAATCGCGATCGATCTAATCCATTCTGCAAAATGCTGTTGCAACGACCCCGAAAGCCCAGCCGCTACCCGTTTGACCTCATACTGAAAATCGTGATGCCCGGAATCGCTCCAGTTCTCTGCTGAATAGGAGACTAAAAAGTTCCCCAGGTCAGATACGATGTTCTCGGTGTCCAAATCGGCAAGGGCTAGCTCAAGCTCTGCCCAGTCCTCGTCGATCGCGATATACGTGTCTACCCAGTCGAACACCTCCGTATCAACCGTCTTCAGGTACGCCTTGAAGTTTTTATACTGGGTGGGCAGGCCATGATGCAGGTCGAAGCCATTGCCGATGATGTAGAGGGTCTGACTGGGCATGCTGATTCCTAGGGAATTGGATTGTGGCCAGGGTTTTTGCGCTTTCCACTGCTGTGACTCGGCGCAAGTGTGTATGGATAACACTCGCCTGCCCTGGCGCGCCAGTCTGATCGATGGCAGGAGTCATCTGAATGCTCCTCCGCCACCGTGGTGCAGTAGGCGATATGAATAAAATAGGCCTTCACAATTATTTGAATATGCCGCCCCCCCTTTAAGCCCCCAGAAGATAGGGGCTTTCGCGATCGCTCGTGCTTGTGCGATATCGCTATTGTGCGAAGTGCCCGTCATTGTTAGGAAAAAAAACCTTCATCTCTGGGATGATGTAGTTTGCCAGCAGGCTTTTTGCCCAGCCGGAACGGGGTTCGGTCATGTTCGCAATCTCACTGAGCGCTATGTGGATTCGGGCTACTACGGCAGCGCTTTTTTTTGTCAATGCCCACTTGATCCATTCAACAGACTCCTCCAAGTCGCGCTGAAGAAAAATCAGGATCGACTGGGTAATAGGCTCAACAATTCCCACACGGTGGCAGACTATGGAGCTTCCATCGGGTAGTTCATGTGTAAGGAGCTGTGGGCCCGTATTGAATGACGGGAGCAGGGGCATTTTTGAAGAGGAGACTTGAAGGAGTATGGCTGACTCCAGGCGAGTCCCGTTGCCGTGCTCATCCCAGATTTCAGTTTGAGCGCTACACAGATGGGAAAGGATTAACCAAGCAGTATGGTCAGCATATGTTGTACCGATCGGCTCGTCGAAAGAGACCCGGCGCGGCCTGCCGTCACTCAGGATGTCTATTTGAGTGTCACTGATCACCCGAAATTTCACGTATCCAATTTCAGGTAGGTGCCCCGAAACGACTGTTCCCGGGGAAAGGGATGTTTTTCTCGGCTTCGTTTGCATGAGTTCAAGCAGGATGCCTGCTTGAAGCCCGTGTTCTGAGGTCGCTGCCTCCGCCAGTGCCTGTGCTGAGATGACATCGCCTAGTGGCAATCGTGAGGCTGTGCCAGTTAACCATTCAGCAGCACTCGCGTGATCATTGATCGCCTGGCTGAGGATCTCGGACTTCAGGAGCTTCGCAAGCTCACTTGCCAGCAGCGCGGGTTGCCGTACGTAACAGATATCCGTGCCGGAGGCTTCGTGGCTTGCTTGTTTCAGATAACCTGACTCAGAAAGCGTTTCCAACTCCTGTGTAGTGAGATGGTTCAGCAAGGTAGTGCGGCGAATAGCAAAAGTCGCTATGCATTCGGTGACAAGCGCAGGGTGACGAGTACGGTCTTTGGTTTCGTCTAGCATGGCCTGCGCTAGTTTGCCGAAGCTGCGTTTAAGGTCGATATCGTCAAAGCGGCTACGTGCAAATTCAATGAGATGGATGCTCAGCAAAGGAAGAGGTGCAAGAACAGTGTTGGTGGGCTGCCCTGCAAAGCTCGATAGCGAATCAGCGGCTACGTGCCTAAGTACCCAAGGATATCGATACTCACGTGAAAGCTTGGCTCCGCGCATGAAAATCAGGCGATTTTCACTAAACGTGCGCGCGGCTTCGCTGAACTCTTCATCGTTCAGAAGAGTGACGTACACCCGTGCAGCCCGGCGCCCAATCGGTGAAGGGCTACGGCCATTGGTAATGACAATCCTGCTTGCCACCGAGGTATCGAGCGCCACTACGAGTTTTAGGCGTTCTCCAAACTTGGTCGCTGAGAGATCTTCGATCTCTTTGCGTAGCTCCCTGTCATCGTTGTTGAGGCCGTCGATCGCCAAGACAAGTTCTGGGCCGTCACTCTCAGAGACCTTCTTCAACCATGAGCGCGCTTCTCTGGGGGTGATCGGCCAATCCAGATGGTCTTCGAGTACGTCCGAGACGCTTTGAAGAATGCTAGCTCCCGAGCTGGTCTCTAGATAAAGAATCGCCCGGGTGTTGTTTTTCGCATTCAGCTCGCACAGTTCACGCAGAACGTTGCTCTTGCCCACCAAGGATGAACCTTCAACCAGGATCAATCTGCGTTGCGACAACAGCTGAATGACCTCAGACGTAGCTTTTCTCGGTATCATAAAATCTCGGGCAAATGGCTGGCCTATATCTGCAAGATCACCCGTTAGCTCATTCAGGTTAGCGCTAGTCGCCTGGCGGATAGCTTGCATCCAAACCTCTGGATTAGTACCCATGAGATTTTGAACCGCGAGTTTCAGGTCGCCAGTGGCGACTTCAGTGGCGTTGTCCATCAACGCTTTAAAGGCGAGTTCATCTCGATTGGCTGGCGACCACGCCTTCGCGCCGTGGGTTTCGAGATATCGTGTTTCGACCCCATTGCTAACCACCACCAAGGGGGGCATTGGGTTTAGTAATTTCGCATATGACAAACCTTGAAAGCCGTCCGCTGCCTCAAGAGGAATGTCCTTGCGCTTGAGTTCGAGTACGGCAAGCGGTTTTTCATCAAGGTACAAAATGACGTCGGCTCGTGCTCTGGCGGAGTATCTGGGCCGCAAACCATCAAGGCTAATCTCGGCATGACCAAATTTAAAACTGAATTGCGTCTGGTGGCGAATGTTCGCGCGGGGGAGTAGTGGGAAAGCCACGCGGATGGCGGCATGCAATTCCGCCTCAAGGTCAGCTTCAGTTGCGGAGGTGGGAATGTCTTGTGCGGTCATGGGAGGGGGTTCCGTCGCTGGCCATTTTCAAATTGCGGGATTGTTTGACTCAGCTGTTGAACTTTGCAAGCAGAGCGCTCAGACCCATAGCCAATCGATACCTCACAGGTCGAATACAGCAATGGCTCCTCACTGGAGGTCTTGGTTGGATGACGCGGCCCGAACGAGCCTGCAACTGAATTTGGACACAGTGATGGCGGTTTATGCGATAGCCTTGCTGATTGGTTCCCTGCCACGAAGGGAGTAGGGCAGAGAGGAATGATGCTGCGGATTAGGGTAATTTGGTCGTTTGGCAGTCTTTGGAAAGCATGCAGTCAGTTGCACGCTTTGGGATAGATCAAGGGATTGCTAATGTCCCCGGATTTGTTAGTCTTTAGCGACTTTTCGGTACGCGAGAAAACGTTCTCAAAAAGCGATACGGGGGGTACCTAGGATAAGGGTTCGAATCTCTGCGCCTCCGCCATATTCTGTACCGTCAAAGCCCCGTTTTTCGGGGCTTTGTTGTTTCCGGGGATCGGGTTTTCACGTCCCCCGGATCCTGCTGCTTGACCCATGTCGCAGCCCCTCGAATACCCCCTCGACTGACGCAGCGCCCTGAATACTTCATCAAGCCTGCCCAGACCGGGCGCAATTGCACAGGAAGGTCCTGCGCAATCGTCCTCGGTTTTTTAATCGCCGGTCATGTATCGGGTTCAGCGTCAGGCAGTGGCGCCCCCTTCGTCGCCGGGTGCGCGGGGCGGGGCATAGACAGGAGTGGCCAGTCCTTCGAAACGCGCTTTGAGCTGCAACGCCAGGTACAGCGAGTAATGCCGCGACTGATGCAGGTTGCCGCCGTGGAACCACAGGTTCGGCTGCCGCGTCGGCTTCCACATGTTGCGCAGTTCGCCCTCGTACGGACCCGGATCTTTGGTGGTGCCCGAGCCCAGCCCCCAGCAGGGCCCGACGTTATCGGCGACTTCCTGGGAAATCAGCTTCGCTGCCCAGCCGTTCATCGATCCGTAACCGGTGGCGTAGACGATCAGGTCCGCGGGCAGGCGACTGCCGTCGTTGAGCACCACCGTGTCCGCTTCGATGCGCTCGACGCCCAGGCCCGGCGCGCTTTTCAGTTTGATGGTGCCATCGGCGATCAGCGCCGAGGCGCCCACGTCGATGTAATAACCGGAGCCGCGCCGCACGTATTTCATGAACAGGCCCGACTCGTCGTCGCCGAAATCGAGCATGAAACCTGCCTGGCTCAAACCCTCGTAGAAGTCTTTGTCACGCGCCTTGATGAGGTCGAACACCGGCCGATGGAAGTCGGGCATGACTTTGTAAGGGATGGAGGCGAAGAGCATGTCGGCCTTGTCCGTGGTCAGGCCGCTTTCCACGGCGTCCTCCGAGTACAGGCCGCCAAACACCAGGTCCATCAGGCTGTCGGAGCGCACGATGTGCGTGCTGGAGCGCTGCACCATTGTGACCTCGGCGCCGTTTTCGACAAGGTCGGCGCAGATGTCGTGGGCCGAGTTGTTCGCGCCGATCACCACCGCCCGCTTGCCGCGCCAGGCATCGCCGCCCGGATGTCGGCTGGAATGATGCTGCTGACCCTGGAAGTGTTCGGCGCCGGGGTAGGCCGGCACGTTCGGCACGCCGGACATGCCGGTGGCCAGAATCAGCTGGGTCGGGGTCAGCGTCAGCGGCTCGCCGTCACGCTGCACCTGAACGGTCCAGGTGCCCGCTTGCTCGTCGAAGCGCGCACTGACGCATTCGGTGCGCGGCCAGTAGTTGAGCTCCATGACTTTGGCATACATCTCCAGCCAGTCGCCGATCTGGTCCTTTGGCGTGAACACCGGCCAGTGATCGGGGAAGGGCAGGTACGGCATGTGGTCGTACCAGACCGGGTCATGCAGGCACAGCGATTTGTAGCGTCCGCGCCATTGATCACCGGGGCGCTCGGCTTTATCGACAATCAGGGCAGGCACGCCCATGCGTTTGAGCCGCGCCGCCAGGCCGAGGCCGCCCTGACCTCCGCCAACGATCAGGCAGTACGGCTGAACGGTGAGGCCCAGCGAGGCTTCTTCATCGCGACGACGCTCCAGCCAGTTGCGCCTGTCGGCGTGGCCGTGACCATGAATGGCGCCCATCGGTCGCCGGCGGCCGGTGGGCTCTTCGAACCCCTTGAGCTCGCGAAGGGTCGTCAACAGTGTCCAGCACAGGCCGTCCTTCAGACGCACGTAGCCTTTGCCGCGACCAGCGTCTGTCTCAAGGCTGATCCAGCCTTCGAGCACGCCATCGTTCAACGTCGCTTCTCCGTCCAGCTGCCACTGCTCAGGCCGGGTCAGGTCCAGGCGCGCTTCGAGCATGTCCCGGATCGCGGTCTGGCCTTCCAGTGTGACCAGGTTCCAGCTGAACAGCAGCAAATCGCGCCAGTAGCATTCGTCGGCAAAGAGTTCCAGGGCGCCGTCCAGGTCCCGTTGGGCGAGCCGCTGACCCAGATTGTCGACCCAAGCGGCCAGTTCGGTGGTCGGCGTTTGAAGAGGTGTGTCTACCGCAATGTTCATGGGGGCTTCTCCCGATCTTGTTGTTTTTGTACCGGACTGGATAAGAGCAAGCGTCGGGCCACCTTGACCAAACCTGCGTGGCAGAGCGGTTTTCGGAGGTTTGGCCAGTGTTTTGAGAACGGCGGAGTGTCACGCTGGCGATATGACTCGGTGACACAGTGTCACGCGGCGCGCGGGCGGCCGGCGGCGGTCTCTTGGTCTAAGCTGCGGACTCAGCCGTCGCTTCCGTCACGGAGAACAACAATAATGACGCCCACCCTGATCAACGCCCACGCGCAGCAGGTGCTGCAAGCGGTGCAGGGCACTCACGCCAGTGCTGGCGCAGGCCCCGACCTTGCCATCACCCGATCGTGGCGCCGCTGTCTGGATCAACATCGACTCGATCCCGCCAGCCGCCGCGCGCCCGATGTCCTCGAGCAGCCGCGCCTGCAGGATCACCGCGCGCCGCTGGAACACATGATCGCCGCCGCGCGCTGGCAGATGAACAGCCTGCACCAACAGGTCGGGCGTGATGGTCATGTGGTGTTGCTGACCGACGCTCGCGGGGTTGCGATCGACAGCGTATTCAACGAGGCCGAGCGTTCGGAGTTCCAGCGCTCCGGGCTGTGGCTGGGGTCGGTGTGGAGCGAAGAAAACGAGGGCACCAATGGCGTCGGCACTTGCCTGGTGGAGCGCCGCCACGTGACGATTCGGCGTGATGAGCATTTTCGCGGCAAACACGTCGGGCTCACCTGTTCGGCCAGCCCGGTATTCGATTCCAGCGGCGAATTGCTGGCGGTGCTCAATCTTTCCTCGGTGCGCAGAGAGCAGAGCCTCGCACAGCATTTTCAGGCCATGGCGCTGACCCAGCTGTCCGCCAGACTGATCGAAAGCTGCTTTTTCCTGGGCAACGAGCCGCACCGTTATCTGTTGCGCTTTCACCCGGAAGCCGGATTTGTGGGGCTGCTGGGAGAAGGCCTGCTCGGTTTCGACGATGATGCCCGCGTCTGCTCGGTCAATCAGGCCGCTTTGGATCTGTGGGACATGACCCGGGCGCAACTGGTGGGCCAGCCGCTTGCAGCGTTAGTGCAGACGCCCATCGAACACCTGTTGAGTCAGGCCAGCGTCCAGCCTGGCGTGTGCTGGCCACTGCGCTTGCTCGACGGCCGGCTGTTTTACGCTCAGCTTCGCGCACCGCTGCGTACGTCACCACGTACGACGCCCTCGCAACCCCGCATCAAGGATGCGCGCGTGTGCCTGGAGGATCCGCGCCTGCAGCGCGGCTTCGACCGCGCGCTACGGGTACTGGAGCGGGATGTGCCGGTGTTTCTGCAAGGCGAAACCGGCACGGGAAAAGAAGCGTTCGCCGCGGCACTGCATCGGGCCAGCAGCAGGGCAGGCCAACCTTTTATCGCGATCAACTGCGCGGCCATTCCCGAGTCGCTGATCGAAAGCGAGCTGTTTGGTTACCGTGGCGGCAGCTTTACCGGCGCGCGCAAGGACGGCATGGTCGGCAAGCTGGAGCAGGCCCACGGCGGAATCCTTTTTCTCGATGAAATTGCCGACATGCCGCTGGCACTGCAGACGCGTCTGTTGCGGGTGCTGGAGGAGCGTCAGGTCGTGCCGCTGGGCGGTGCGTCGGCGCGTCCTCTGGATGTTCGCCTGATCAGTGCCAGCCATCAGGACTTGCAGGCCTGCGTGGTCGACGGCCGTTTTCGTGAGGACCTGTTCTATCGCGTCGGCGGTTTTGCCGTGCAGTTGCCGCCGCTGCGCGAGCGCTCCGACCGAGACGCGCTGCTCGACCTGCTGCTGCGCGATGAGGCCAAGGGCGTGCGGATTCAGCTGGAGCGGGGCGTCAGGGAACATTTGCTGGCGCACCCCTGGCCGGGCAACGTCCGACAACTGCGCACCTGCCTGCGCACATTGATCGCGCTGGCCCGGGAAGGGCGCGTGACGCTCGACGATGTGGCCGAGCTGTTGCCGGACGGCTCGGCGGTGGCGCTGAACCCCTTGCATCAGTCCGAGCGTCAGACGCTGCTCAGCCTGATCGAAGCCGAGCACTGGCATATTGCTCGGGTCGCCGCGCGGCTGGGCATCAGTCGCAATACGCTGTATCGCAAGCTGCGGCATCACGGCATCGTTCGTCCCGGCCGGCCCGACCCGCTGCCCTCGTGACTGCCCGTGCGCAGAAAGCGGCGACGCTGCCAGCGCGCGCTTTCCAGAGTCTCGCCCGTGTTGGTCTGAACCTTGCTACTTCCCCTGTACAGGACGCCTCGCCAACCGAAAATTGACGCAAGGCGCCTGCACCTTCTCGCAGACACGAATCGGCACGCTCCCAGATGAGCTGCCTTGGAGCCAGCCTTGAGCACCCTCTCGGAAATTGCAGCAAACCTTTTGAAGCGTGAACACATGACCGAGGCGCCTGGTGCGCAAGGCGCCGCGCCGGCGGGGATGGGCTGGGAGCAGTTGATGGCGCTCTCCCAGGAGAAGGACGTGCTCAAGTGGCAGGCGCAACTCAGCGACCTGATCACCCGGACGCAAGGTCAGCGTCGGGTGACGGTCATGCGCGTGATTCAGGGCGGGCTGTCGTAAAACCTGGATGATTCGCCCGGGTAACAGACGCAGCGCGGCTTGAAGCAATACCGCGCTGCGGCTCACCCAGGCCGCTGCATCGAACTTCGTCCGAGTCTTGAAGTATGTCCGTTAGGCGGCATTGGTCGACATATTGGCGTTAGCCTGCACGTTCAGGGCGCGTTAAAGTCGCCACCATGTTCCTGCACATCCGGATGAAAGAGATGACGCGCCCTCGGTTTTTACCTGACAACTTCACCCTGACGCTGGTCGCCGTGGTGATCATCGCAAGCTTTTTGCCCGCCAGTGGGCAGGTCGCGGTCGGCTTTGGCTGGTTGACCAATATCGCCATTGCCCTGCTGTTCTTCCTTCACGGGGCGAAACTCTCGCGTGAGTCGATCATCGCCGGTGCAGGCCACTGGCGCCTGCATTTGCTGGTGTTCGGCCTGACCTTCGTGCTGTTCCCGCTGCTGGGCCTGGCGCTCAAGCCGGTGCTGTCGCCGCTGATCGGCAGCGATCTTTACATGGGCATCTTTTACCTTTGCGCACTGCCGGCAACGGTGCAGTCGGCAATTGCCTTCACGTCGCTGGCGCGCGGCAATATTCCGGCGGCGATCTGCAGCGCGGCGGCGTCGAGTCTGTTCGGGATTTTCCTGACCCCGCTGTTGGTGACGCTGCTGCTGAATGTTCACGGCGAAGGCGGCTCGACGCTCGATGCGATCATCAAGATCAGCGTGCAGCTGCTGCTGCCGTTCATTGTCGGCCAGATCGCCCGCCGCTGGATCGGTGCCTGGGTAGGGCGCAATAAAAGCTGGCTGAAGTTCGTCGATCAGGGCTCGATTCTGCTGGTGGTCTATGGCGCATTCAGCGAGGCGGTCAACGAAGGCATCTGGCACAAGATCCCGCTCTGGCAACTGGGCGGTCTGGTGGTCGTCTGCTGTGTGGTGCTGGCGCTGGTGTTGACGGCCTCGACCCTGCTGTCTAAGGTCTTCGGCTTCAATCAGGAAGACCGCATCACGATTCTGTTCTGTGGTTCGAAGAAAAGCCTGGCGACCGGCGTCCCGATGGCGCAAGTGCTGTTCGCCGGCAGCACCATCGGTGTGTTGATCCTGCCGCTGATGCTGTTTCATCAGATTCAGTTGATGGTTTGCGCGGTGCTCGCCCAGCGTTACGCCAAGCGCACTGAACCGGTTGCGGAACTGATGGCGCAGGTCGATCCGTAATCGTCTTGGTGTCACGCCGCTGATATGAAAAAGCCCCGATGATTCGCGGCTTTTTGTGTCTGCAAGCGTTGATCGCGATCAGGCTTCGGCCAGTTGTTCCTCGTATTCCTTGACGTACTCGCCCGCCAGTTTCACTTTCTGCTTGTCGTCGAGCAGTTTTCCGGCCATCTGGAAGAACTTCTGCTCCTCTTCCTTCAAGTGATGGTGGACCTTCTCCGAGAGCTTCTTGGCGGTCGCCAGCCAGGCCGGGCTGGACATTTCGGTCTCATCCAGTTCTTCCATCATCTCGTCCATCTCATGGTGCTCGGAAATGGCATGGCGGCTCAGATCGACGCCGTTGTCGAACTGCATCAGCGGGATATAGAAGAAGCGCTCTTCGGCGGTTTCATGAGCCTGGAGTTCGGCCTTGAGCTGCTTGTACGCCTCAACGCGCTCCTTGCTGTCGCCGTGGGTCCGGGTCAGTGCATCGGCGTAACCGCGCTGCCGGTCATGGCTTTCTCTCAGGGCTTCGAAAATGTTCACGGTGTGATTCCTAGGTCAACGGCAGGTGTGCCTATTGCTAGACCCTCGGCGACGATCGGACGTTCCGTAAGGGCAGGGGCATAAGCTTAGATCCATACGTTTCTTTCATATCTGTGGGCAGTTTTTATAATAAAAACGAATTTAGGCCTGGGTGCTCATGCTTTTCCATGCTGAGCGTCCTGTTTCAGTCGCCGTCAACCCAAGGATCGCCATGTCCCTTCGCACCCTCATCGTCGCCGCCACTCTGCTGCTGGCGGCGGTCACAGCCCACGCCGAGCAGGTCATCAATATCGGCTATCAACGGTCTTCGACGCTGTGGATTTTGCTCAAGAACGACGGACAGCTCGAACAGCGCCTCAAGCCGTTGGGCTTCACGGTCAGCTGGCATGAATTCAGCAGCGGCCTGTTGAGTGCCATGAATGCCGGCAGCGTTGATCTGCACGCAGATGTGGCGGATGCCTTTGCCCTGTTTACACAGGCCGCCAACACGCCGCTGACCTATTACGCCCGTGAGAACCCGTCGCCGACAGCGCAGGCAATCATCGTCCAGGACAACTCGCCGATCCACAGCCTGGCCGATCTGAAGGGCAAGCGCGTCGCGGTGTCCAAGGGCTCGGGCAGCAATTTTCTGTTGATCTCGGCGCTGAAAAAAGCCGGGCTGACCCTCGCTGATATCCAGCCCGTCTACCTGGAAGCGCCGGACGGCGTGGCGGCGTTCTCCAGCGGCAATGTCGACGCGTGGGCGATCTGGGACCCGTTCCTGGCGACGCAACAGCGAGAGCACCATGTGCGTGTATTGGCCGATGGCAGTGATGGCGTTGCCAACTACAACCGTTTCTATGTCGCCAATACAAGCTTCGCCAAGGCCCACCCGGACGTGCTGCAAGTAGTCTTCGATACCCTTCATGACGCCGGGCAGTGGGTCAAAGGCCATCCGCAGGAAGCGGCGAAAAACCTGGCGCCGCTGTGGGGCAACCTGCCGACGGCAACCGTCGAGCTGGCCAACAGCCGTCGCAGCTACGACATCGTGCCGGTCAAGATCGACCAACTGGCCGAGCAGCAGCGCATCGCCGATTACTACTTCGAAGCCAGGCTGATTCCCAAGCCACTGAAAATTTCCGACATCGCCGTCTGGGTGCCCAAGGCCAACTAAGCAGGAGACTGTCCATGAGTCGTCACATTCACCTGTCTGCCTTTCTGCTGACCGGCCCGGTCATCCACAGTCACGCGGCCTGGCGCCACCCTGAAACGATCGGCAATTATCTGGACCCTGAGTACTACGCGCGCACGGCGCGGGTGGTGGAAGAAGGGCTGTTCGATTTTCTGTTTTTCGCCGATCGTCTGGCCGTCGGTGACCAGATGGGCGGCTCCCGCGATGTGGCGTTGCGTTACGGCGCCCAGGATGCGACGCGTCTGGATCCGCTGCCGATTCTGTCCTATCTGGTGGGGCAGACCAGCAAGCTGGGGCTGGGCGCCACGCGTTCGACCACTTACTACGAGCCCGCGCACATCGCCCGAGAGTTCGCCACGCTGGATCATCTGTCCAAAGGCCGGGCGGCGTGGAACATCGTCACGTCCATGAACGACAGCGAAGGGCGACTGTTCGGCAAGGACAAGCACCTTGAGCACGATCTGCGGTATGACCGCGCCGATGAGTTCGTCGAAGTGGCGCTCAAGCTATGGCGCAGTTGGGCGCTGGATGCCTTGAAGCTGGATCGCGAAAGCGGTGTGCTGGCCGACCCTTCGAAGATTACCTCCGTGCAGCATCAGGGCGAGTGGTTCAAGGTCGAAGGGCCGCTGAACATACCGCGCACACCGCAGGGCCGTCCGGTGCTGATCCAGGCCGGTTCGTCGGGGCGAGGGCGGCGGTTCGGTGCGCGCTGGGCCGAGGCGATCTTCACCATTCACCCTCACCTGAAAGCGATGCAGGCGTTTCGCGAAGACGTGCGTGGGCAAGTCGTGCAGCAAGGGCGCAGTGCCGACAGTTGCAAGGTGTTGACCGCCGTGATGCCGTTCATTGGTGGCAGCGAGGCCGAAGCGCGGGCCAAGCGCGCCCGGCACAACGCGCTGGCGCGTCCAGAGTTGGGGCTGGTGACGCTGGCCTCGCAATTGAACGTGGACCTGTCGCCGTTTCCGCTGTCGGCCACGCTGGCCGAAATTGCCCGTGATCCGTCGATCCATCCGGCTGCCGCCGAGAAGCTGCTGATGCAGGGCGCGCAGACCACGTTGGAGGAACTGGGGCGGATCTTCGCCAGCAGCGTTCGGGTCCCGCAACTGGTGGGAACAGGCGCGCAGATCGCCGATCAACTGGCGGAATTGTTCACCCAGGGTGGCTGCGATGGCTTCGTGATTTCTCCGGCGTATCTGCCCGGCTCGTTCAGCGAGTTCGTCGAAAGCGTGATCCCGCACTTGCAGCGCAAAGGGCTGTTTCGCACGGCTTACGAAGGCTCGACATTGCGCGAGCATCTGGGGCTTGCCCCGCTGGAGGATTGAGTCCGCGAACGCTGACTTTATCTGAATCGCCCCCTGTGAGAGCGAGTTCGCTCGCGAAGAAGCCGGTCCCGCCGACGCTGCTTCAGTGGCTGACCTCGAATTTTCGCGAGCACGCCCGCTCCCACAGTGAGTGGCATTCGTCCCGGCTTCAGGGTGTGTCCGGACAATCTGCATCCTGTACAGCGTATTGACAGCCTCTCTTGCTCAATTCCGGGCTGACATCCGGAGCATGCTGCGTATGATGGGCCCGACGTTTTTTTGCAAAGGGCCCATGTCGATGATGAAGTTTTTCGCCGCGCTGCTGTGCGTATTCACGGGTTTTGCCCATGCCGAACCCGCTCTGCTGGGCGACCTTGCCTTGCCCTATCTGGCCGCTGCCCCGGCGGACACCCGGAACAAACCCCTGATCATCTTCCTGCACGGCTACGGCAGCGATGAGCGTGATCTGTTCGGCATCAAGGACGAGTTGCCCCAGGATTACACCTACCTGTCAGTGCGCGCGCCGCTGGAAGTCGATGGCGGCGGTTACAAATGGTTCAGCCAGGACACCGCTCAGGCCGAGTACGAAGGCGTGACCCGAGACGTTGACCAAAGCACCGATCAGCTCAGGACGTTCATTCAGCAAGCCACGGAAAAATACGCCACCCAGCCCGACAAGGTGGTGCTGATCGGCTTCAGCCAGGGCGCGATGATGAGTTACCAGATCGGCCTGCAATACCCGGAACTCGTCCGCGCCATTGCGCCACTGAGCGGCAAGATCCTGGCCGACCTGAATGCCCGCCTGAAACCTGACGATCACCTCAAACCGTTGAAAGTCTTCATCGGCCACGGCACGGCCGACACCCGCGTGGCATACACGGGCGCAACCGATGCGCAGACCGTTCTGGAAAACCTGCTGATCAGTCCGCAGTTTCACGCGTATGCCGGAGCAGGGCACACGATCACGGGAACCGAGGTGACCGATCTGAAGCGCTGGATCGAGACCGTGCTGAAGCCTTGACCGCGCGAATGAATTCGCCCCGCACGGCGAACTGCCCCTCCGGTCACAGTCCCTGGCTGCCGCGAATCAGTTCATACGCCCTGCGGGCCAGTGGGTTGACGGTGTTGGGCCGTATCCACAGGTGATAGGTGACGTCCGGCAATCGCGGCAGTCCGTCGGCTTCACCGAGTACGCGCATGTCCGGGCCGAGCATTTCCATGCTGCGCGCCGTCACGCCCAGCCCTGCGCGGGTGGCGGCTTTGATGCCGATCAGGTTTGACGCCAGGTAGGCCTGGCGCCAGGCGATGTTGGCGCTTTCCAGCGCCTGAAGCGCGTAGCGACGGTAGATGCTCGGTTCGTCCACCAGAATCAATGGAATCGGCTCGCCCGGTACGTGGATGTATTGCGCCGAGCAGATCCACCAGACCGGCGAGGTGCGCAGGGCGAACCCTTCGAGCGCCGGATCCTCGCGGGTCGAAATCACCATGTCGACCTTGCCGCGGTGCAGGTCCTCCATCAGGAACGGGCTGCGGCCCACGTCAATTTCCAGACGCAGCCTGGGCGCCGACCGGGCGATGTGGCTGAGGATGGGCGGCAGGATGGTATCGGCGATGTCATGAGGCGAGCCGATGCGCAGCACGCCGCTGAGGCTGCTTTCGCGCAGGGAATTAAGCGCATCGTCGTTGAGCGACAGCATCTGCCGGGCGTGGCGCAGCAGCTGTCGCCCGGGCTCGGTGAGCTGCTTCTGACGACCCTGTTTCTGAAACAGACTGACACCGATCTGCTGTTCGAGGCGCTGCATGTGCTGCGTCACTGATGATTGCGTGCGCGACAGCTGCGCGCCCGCGCCGGCGAAACTGTGATGATCGACAACGGCAACGAAGGTGCGCAGCAGTTCGAGATCGAGTGTCGAGGACATGTTTTCTATCCTGTAACGTCAGTATGTGTAGGCGCGAGGCTTGTGCCGCCGATCTGCCGGTTAACGGCTATGAATCGGGCGACAGCGCAGTCTGGCGTGCTGCGCGCCGAGTCGACAACGGAACGCGAGACAAGCCACGCGCAGGAACGAATTACATCAGATGCGCAGGCCAATACATTACGGATTTTTATGAATACGAAACACCGTTTCTTTCAGGATATTCACGAAGCCCAATAAACACGTACTTATTCCGCTTTGCGCTAAGCCGTGAAACCAGAAAGTTATAACCATATTTGATATTTGCATTTCCGTTGCTGTTGATTGCTCCCCTAGGATGCGTTCATTACAAGGCGCCGGCCCACGAGTCTCAGGCGCCGAGCCGATGATCTTTCGAGGGGAAATCCATGCCGTACACGCGCTCGCCCATTACCCGTCTGTTGCCCTTGTTCGCGGGCGCCCTTGTCGCGTTGGGCGCCAGCTTCGCCGCGCAGGCCGACGCCACGCTGGACAAGATCGAGCAGCGTCATCGTGTGGTGGTCGGCGTGCTGTTGTCCGGTGGGCCGTTCGGTTCCATCGATCCGCTCACCCAGCAACCCAAAGGCCTGAATGTCGATCTGGCGCAGAACATCGCCAGTCAGTTGGGCGCTGAGGCTGAACTGGTGCCGGTGCTTCCGGCCAACCGGGTGCAGTTCCTCCAGCAGGGCAAGGTCGATCTGTTGATCGCCAACATGGAGTGGACCGCCGAGCGCGGCCAGCAGCTGGGCTTCGTGCCGACGCCGTTTTATCGCGTCGGCGGCACTGCGGCGGTGCTCAAGGACAGCAAGATCACCCGCTGGGAAGACCTCAAAGGCCAGCCCGTCTGCACCTCGCAAGGCAGCAGTTACGTCAAGCCGTTGACCGAGTTCGGGGCGCAGCTGAAAGCGTTCAAGAGCTCGTCGGAATCGCTGCTCGCCCTGCGCGGCAACAACTGCGTCGCAGCCGTACATGACGCCACGCTGATCAACCCGTTGATCGCCGACAGTCCGGAGTGGCAGAACTATCGCGCGATCAGCCCCGAACTCAACCCTGCGCCTTCGGTGATCTGGACACGCCCCGGCGAGACCGACACCCAAGCCAGGCTCGACTCCATCGTCAAGGAACTGCATCGCAGCGGCTGGCTGATCGAGGCCGAAAAGCGCCATCACATCACGCCTGCGTCGCCTGCGCTGGTCGAGCTGCATGACAAGTTTCAGGCCGCCGGCGCCTGAGGCGTTGCATTCATTCGGGCTTCCACCACAAGGCAATCGTTCATGAGCAGTTTTTCCTTTGGCAAGACGCTGTCCACTTGCGGCCTGGCGCTGAGTCTGGCGCTGAGCGCCGCGTCCGCACACGCCGACGCAACGCTGGACAAGATTCAGCAGCGGCACAAGATCAGCATCGGTGTGATCCTCAGCGGTCCGCCGTTCGGCACCATCGATCCCAAGACCGGCGAGCACCTGGGCTACAACGTCGAGCTGGCCAAGGGGATCGCGCAAAAGCTGGGTGTGGAGGTCGAGACCGTGTCGGTACTGGCACCCAATCGCGTGCAGTTTCTGCAGCAGGGCAAGGTCGACATCCTGATCGCCAACATGCAGTACACCGATGAACGGGCCGAGATTCTCGACTACGTGCCCACGCCTTATGAAGAAGTGGGCGGCGCGGCCCTGATCCGCAAAGGCGCAGGCATCAGCACGTGGGAAGACCTCAAGGGCAAGCCGGTGTGCGTGTCGCAGGGCAGCAACTTCATCAAGCCGTTGCAGGAAACCTACGGCGCGCAGATCAAGGCGTTCCGCAGCCAGTCCGAGTCACTGTTGTCGTTGCGCGGTAACGGCTGCGTGGCGGCGGTGCACGTCAGCCCGACCATGCACGCGTTGCTCGATGACCCGGAATGGGCCGACTACAACATTCCGCTGGCCACCGACCTGATCCCGTCCAAATCGGTGATCTGGGTGCGCAAGGGCGAACACGACACGCAAGCGAAACTGGACGCGATCATTCGTGACTGGCACCGCAGTGGCTGGCTGATCGACCTCGGCCAGCGCACTGGCATGGCGCCCTCCCAGGCCCTGCGCGATCTGCACGAGCAGTTCCGCAATGCCGCGCCGCTGGCGGCGCAGTGATTCCCGGGAGACCAGCCATGAGCGGCGAACTGTTCCAGACCTTGCAGCAATTGCTTGGCACGCCTTACGTCCTGCCGGGTGAGGCGTCACCCGCGCAACTCACCGATAAGCAGGGCACCTATGTCGGCAAAGCGCTGGCGGTGGTGCGTCCGGCCAATACGGAGGAGGTCGCCGCAGTGGTGCGTGCCTGCGTCGCGCACCGGGCGCCGATCGTCGTGCAGGGCGGAAACACCGGCCTGATGGGCGCGGCAACCCCGGACAGCAGCGGACGGGCGGTGCTGTTGCTGCTCGACCGGCTCAACCGGGTGCGTGAGGTTGATACCGATAACGACACCCTCACCGTCGAGGCCGGTTGCATCCTGCAGAACGTTCAGGAGGTTGCCCGTCGCGCGGGGCGGCTGTTTCCACTGAGCCTGGGCGCTGAGGGCAGCTGCACCATTGGCGGTAATCTGGGCACCAACGCAGGAGGCACCGCGGTGCTGCGCTACGGCAACACCCGCGAGCTTACGCTGGGGCTGGAAGTGGTCACCGCCGAGGGTGAAATCTGGAACGGGCTGCGCGGGCTGCGCAAGGACAACACCGGCTACGATCTGCGCGACCTGTACATCGGCAGCGAAGGCACGCTCGGCATCATCACCGCCGCGACGCTGAAGCTGTTTCCGTTGCCCAAGGCGCAGAGCACGGCCTTTCTGGCGTTTGATTCGCTGGCGCAGGCGGTCAGTTTCCTGTCTCACGCCCGGGCCGGTTTCGGCGCCAGCCTGACCGCGTTCGAGCTGCTGACGGCCGATTGCCTGGCGCTGCTGCGCGAGCAGTTCCCCGAAGGGCCGCAGCCTTTTCAGCGGGCGCCGCAACCCTGGTTCGCCTTGCTCGAACTGTCCGACAACCACAGCGAAGCGCATGCCCGCCAGGCGTTCGAAGACGTGCTGGGCAACGCCTTCGAAGAAGGTCTGCTGGCCGACGCGCTGATTGCCGAGAGCCTGGCGCAGAGCGAAGCGCTGTGGCTGCTGAGGGAGAACATGAGCGAGGCGCAGAAACGCGCCGGTCGCAACATGAAGCACGATATTTCGATACCGGTCTCGCGCATCGTCGAGTTCGTCGAGCACACCGATGCCTTGCTGCAGGCGCATTTTCCCGGCGTGCGCCATTTCACTTTCGGTCATCTGGGCGATGGCAATCTGCATTACAACGTCGCGCATCCGCTGGACTCCACGGTCGAGGCGCACATGGCGCATTACGCTGCGGTGAGTGAACGGGTGCATGACAGTGCTCACGCGTTCGGCGGCTCGATCAGCGCCGAACACGGCATCGGTCAGCGCAAGCGGGCGATGCTGCCGCGCTACAAGAGCGCCGTCGAACTGGACCTCATGCGCCGAGTGAAGCAGGCGCTGGACCCCCTCAATCTGCTCAACCCAGGCAAAGTCCTGGCGAGCCCCGAAAGCCGGAGTGACGCCCCATGAGCGTTCGTCTGTCCACGCGCATCCAGCGCGTTTCGCTGTCGGCCAATGCCGCCGCCAAATCCCGGGCCACCGAGTTGCGTGAGGCCGGTCGCGACATCCTCGACCTGACCACCGGCGAGCCGGATTTCGACACACCGGAGCACATCAAGCAGGCCGCCTACCGCGCCATCGACGCTGGCGCCACCAAGTACACGCCGACGCCAGGCGTGAAAAAACTGCGTGAAGCGATCCAGCGCAAGCTGCAGCGGGAAAACCGCCTGGATTACACGCTGTCGTCGATCGTCGTCGCCAACGGCGCCAAGCAAGTCATTTTCAATGCCTTCGCCGCGACGCTGGATGAGGGCGATGAAGTGCTGGTGCCGGTGCCTTACTGGCCGTCGTTTCCGGACATCGTGCGGGTCAACGGCGGTGAGCCGGTGTTCATCGAATGCGGCCTGGAGCAGGGCTGCAAGCTGACCCCGGCGCAGCTCGAACAGCACATCAACGGGCGCACCCGCTGGCTGATTCTCAACGGCCCGGGCAACCCGAGCGGCGCGGTATACAGCGAGGCGGAACTGCTGGCGCTGGCCGAGGTGTTGCGTCGACATCCCCACGTGCTGGTGTTGCTGGACGAACTGTACGAGCACATTCGTTTCGACGGGCAACCGGCCGTGAGCCTGTTCAACGTCGCGCCCGACCTTCAGGCCCGGGCTTTGCTGGTCGGCGGGGTGTCGAAAACCTACGCCATGACGGGCTGGCGCATCGGCTTTGGCGCCGGCCCGCAGGCGCTGACCGACGCCATGGCGGTCATGCAGTCGCAGTCGACCTCCGGCGCGTCTTCGGTGGGACAGGCTGCGGCACTGGCCGCATTCGAGGGCGGCCTGGCGTTTCTTCCCGATCAGGTGCAAGCCTATCGGCAACGTCGGGATCTGCTGGTTTCGGCACTCGGCGATGTGCAAGGCCTGGACGTGCTCATGCCCGAAGGCGGGTTTTTCGTCTTCGTGCGATGCGCCGGTCTGCTGGGACGCATCCGTCCCGACGGTCAGCGCCTGAACGACGACGGCGATGTCGTCGATTATCTGCTGGAGCAGGGCGTGGCCGGTGTTGCAGGCAGTGCGTACGGCTTGTCGCCCTGGTTTCGTCTGTCCATCGCCACCGCCACCCCCAGCGTGATCGAGGCCGGACGGCGCATTGCCGACGCCTGCGCACAATTGCGCAGCGAGGCACTTGCATGAGTCATTGGCTTGCCCTTGATCAATGGCTGGGGACGTTCGTGCAGTGGACCGCGACGTTCGGCCTGAACTACGGCTTTCTGCTGGATGCTTACCAGCGGGGTTCGCTGGTCAGCGGTGCGCTGACGACGGTGCTGCTGTGCCTGTGCACCATCGTCGGCAGCCTGCTGGCAGGCGTCGCGCTGGCGGCCATGCTGACCAGCGGCAAGCCTTATCTGGCCAGGCCTGCGCGGGTGTTCATCGAAGTCACCCGCAACACGCCGACGCTGGTGCAGCTGTACTGCGCGTTCCTTGTCCTGAACATGCTGCTGACCCAGGCGGTGGGCGCCGCCAACCCGCTGACTCCGTTCGCCTGGGTGGTGATCGTGATCTCCCTGCACAAGGGCGCCTTTCATGCCGAGGCGTTGCGCGCCGGCATCGAAGCGGTGCCGGCGGTCACCCTGGAGGCGGCGAGTTCGCTGGCGTTCAGCACGCGCCAACTGCTGTGGAACGTGCAGCTGCCGCTGGCCTTGCGCTTCGCGTTGCCCTCACTGATCAACAACCTGATCGACCTGGTGAAGATGACCGCGGTGGCCTCGGCCATTGCCGTGGGCGACATCACTTATGCCTCGATCATGATCTGGACCCAGAGCGACAACGTGCTGGAGCTGATGATTCTGCTGCTAGCGTTCTTCGGTCTGCTCAGTTTCGTCGTCAACTGCGTTGGCCGAGCCCTGGAAGCAAAATTGAGGATGCCCGGCTATGGCCATTGATTCGTCCGTGAACCTGCCGCTTTCGTGGCCGCGTCGGCATCCGGGCAAGCTGCTGCTGGCAGCGGTGTTTGCCGTGCTGGTTATTTATGCGGCGCCGGGCAGTCCGGTGCTGGCGGCGCTGTGGGAATGGTCACCTGCGCTGGTCACAGGCTTCGGCCAGAACATTCTCATCAGCCTGCTGGCGATTGCGATCGGTTCGCTGCTGGGGCTGCTGATCGGCGCACTGGGCGTGTCGCCGTTGTGGATCACCCGCTTGCCCGCGCGCATCTGGGTCCAGGTGTTTCGCAACGCGCCGTGGCTGGTATTGATCTACTTCACCACTTATGTGTTCCCGTTCGAGTTGCATATAGGCAGCGCATGGATCGCCTTCCCTGATTGGGTGAAAGTCACGCTCGGTCTGGCCTTGCCGGCCAGCGCCAATGTCGCGGAGATCTTTCGTGGCGCGATCGGCTCGATCCCCAGCACTCAGTGGGAGGCCTCGCGCTCGCTGGCCTTCACTCGGGGGCAGATTTTCCGCTCGATCATCCTGCCGCAGTGCTTCAAACGCATGTTGCCGCCGTGGATGAACCTTTACGCGGTCATCACCATGGGCACCGCGCTGGCCTCGCTGGTGGGTGTGCATGACCTGATCGACACCGCGCAGATCGCCAGCAATACCGTCAACCGGACCGGCTTTACGGTGCTGATCTATTTCAGCGTGCTGGCGCTGTTCTTCGCCTATTGCTACCCGATTTCCCGACTCACTCAGTACCTGGAGCGACGTTATGCCTTCTCCTGAAACGCGCGCCGAGCAACCCCTGATCAGCCTGCGCGATATCCATCTGTCGTTTGGCAGCAACCGCGTGCTCAAGGGCATCGATCTCGACGTGCAGCGCGGCCAGGCAGTGTCGATCATCGGCCCGTCGGGCTCGGGCAAATCGACGATCCTGCGTTGCATCACCGGCTTGTTGCAACCTGAACGCGGGTCGATCCGCGTCGGCACCACCGAGGTCCACACGCTCAATAACGAAGCGCAGCGTATCGAGCTGCGCAAGCGCGTCGGATTCGTTTTCCAGCAGTACAACCTGTTTCCGCATCTGTCGGTGTTGGAAAACCTGGTGATCGCACCGCGCAAGGTGCTGGGGCGCAATTCGGTCGATGCGGAAAAAGAGGCTCGGGCGCTGCTCGCCAAGGTGCGCATGGAGCACAAGGCCGATGCGTACCCGGGGCAGTTGTCCGGTGGCCAGCAGCAGCGCGTGGCGATCGCGCGGACGCTGGCGATGCGTCCCGAGCTGATCCTGTTCGACGAAGTGACCTCGGCGCTGGACCCGGAAACCGTGGGCGAGGTGCTGACGGTGATCCGCGAACTCACAGAGGAGGGCATGACGTGCGTGCTGGTCACCCACGAAATGCGCTTCGCCGAGGACATCAGCGACGTGGTGTATTTCACCGAGCATGGCCTGATCGTCGAACACGGCAGCGCCGAACAGATTTTTCAGCACCCGCAAAGCGAACGCACCCAGGCCTTTTTACGGCACGCGCTCGGCGACGCGGGTCGGCGTCCCGCCGCCAGCGGCGACCCTTATTTGTTGAGCAATATCAGTCGGTACAGCCTGTCGGTGTAGCGACGGGCTGGAATGGCGACCCTCGGTCACCGCAGACCTTGCACGAGCGCGCTTGCCCGCGATGGCGACAAACCATCCGACACGGTCGGCGACAGGTATCCCCCATCGCGGGCAAGCGCGCTCCTACACAAAGCGGTACGCATTTCACTTAGTGAGACTCATAAAAGGAGCACCTGATGAGCATCGAAACCCGTAGCCCCGTGATCGAAGACTTCCTTCAGAAAATCCGCGTCATTCACCAACGCGGCGTGGACCGCGATGCGCTGAAAGAGATCGTCGGCCTGCTGGAAGGCCTGGCCGAGCGCCGCGACCTGTTCAACTTCGACACGTTTCCGGCGCCGGTTCCCGGTGAAGGAGACACTGCGTTCCGCTATCGCCTGAACGACGACGGCGAGACCCCGACGCTGTACATGAACTCGCTGCTGCCGGGCAAAAGCACGCTGCCGCACAACCATGAAACCTGGGCAGTGATCGTGGCGGTGCAGGGGCAGGAGATCAACTACGTCTGGGCCCGGACCGACGACGGCAGTGACCCGACCTTCGCCAGGCTGGAGCTGGAAAAAGAAGTGGTGGTGCAACCGGGCACCTCAATCAGTTTCCTGGGCGAGGATCTGCACGGCATCAAGGTCGATGGTGACACCCCGACCCTGCATTTCCACCTCTACGGCCGTCCGCTGGAATCCCTGAACGGGCGTTACGGCGTCAACACCGAAGGCAAGGTCCTCAACTACAACGCCTCGCAGATGGCCCCATCGATCAAGGCTTACGCATGATCGACCTGTATTTCTGGCCAACCGGCAACGGCCTGAAGGTCGCCATCCTGCTCGAAGAGCTGGGGCAGGACTATCGGGTCTTGCCGATCAACATTCGCACCGGCGAACAGAAGCAGACTTGGTTCCAGGCGATCAGCGCCAACGGACGCATTCCGGCCATCGTCGACCATGCGCCCGGCGCAGGTCTGCAGCCGCTGAGCCTGTTCGAATCCGGAGCTATTCTCAATTATCTGGCGAGCAAGGCGGGTCGTTTTCTGCCGCCTGAAGGCAGCGTCGAGCGCCAGCGCGTGCAGGAATGGCTGTTCTGGCAGGTCGGGCATGTCACGCCTTATCTGAGCCAGTTGCAGGTGTTCAAAGAGAAGGCGCCTGAACCGATTCCCTTCGCCCTTGACCTGCTGGGTGCCGAGGCTTCGCGGCTGTACGGCGTGCTGGAAAAGCGGCTGCAAGCGGCGGATTACGTCGCCGGTGAGTACTCCATCGCCGACATGGCGATCTTCCCGTGGATCCAGCCCTTGCGTCAGGGGCAGGACCTGGAAGATTACCCCGCTATCGACGCCTGGCGCGAGCGCATCAAGGCCCGTCCCGCGGTGCAGCGCGCGTACCGGAAGGGCAGGGAAGTGGCGGCGGGCGAGAGGTCGCTGGTGCTGCAGTGAAGCCCGCAATGACCCGTCCATCATTGATGAGCGCCTGCGTAACGCCGTTCGATTGTTTACGTTGATTCACGAGAATTCCATGAGCCAAAAAGTCACCCCGCAAGACCTGCAAGCCTGGCTGTTCGATGGGCAGGAGATCGCGCTGTTCGACGTGCGCGAACACGGTCAGTACGGCGAAGCCCATCTGTTCCACGGGGTTAACCTGCCCTACAGCCGTCTGGAACTGGAAGTGCGTCGCCTCGCGCCCAATCCCGCAGTGCGTCTGGTGATCTATGACCAGACCGGCGGCGACGTCTCCATTGCCGCTGCCCGGCGCCTGCACGCCCTGGGGTACTCCCGCGTGCATATCCTCGAGGGCGGCGCCGAAGGCTGGCAGGCCGCGGGGCTGCAACTGTTCGCCGGGGTTCACGTACCGTCCAAGGCGTTCGGCGAGCGGGTTGAAGAGGTCAGCCACACGCCGCACATCAGCGCCACCGAGCTGGCTGCGCGGCAGGCCCGAGGCGAAGCGCTGGTGCTGCTCGATGGTCGTCCCTTCGAGGAATACCGCAAGATGACCATTCCGGGCTCCGTGTGCTGCCCCAATGGCGAGCTGGGGTATCGCCTGGCCGATCTGGTGCCGGACGACACCACGCCCATCGTGGTCAATTGCGCCGGCCGAACCCGCAGCATCATCGGCGCGCAGACGCTGATCGATCTGGGGGTGAAGAACCCGGTCTATGCGCTGGAAAACGGTACGCAAGGCTGGTACCTCGCTGACCTGCCGCTCGAACATGGCAGCAGCCGGCGCTATCCCGAAGTGTCTGCGGCCGCATCCCTGAGCCATGAGCGTGAGGCCGCACAGCGTCTGGCCCGGCGCGCGGGAGTGGCGAGTGTGAACGCCGCGCAGGTCACGGCCTGGTCGCAAGACGCCAGTCGCAGCCTGTTTTTGTGCGACGTCCGTACGCCGGAGGAATTCGCGCTGGGCAGCCTGCCCGGCGCGCAGCACACGCCAGGCGGGCAACTGATTCAATCCACCGACCTGTATGTCGGCGTGCGTCAGGCGCGTCTGGTGTTGATCGACAACGATGGCGTCCGCGCGCCGATCGTCGCCAGCTGGCTGCGCCAGTTGGGCCACGACGCGTACGTGCTGGAGGACGGCCTGCGCAGCGAACTGTCCCTGCCGCAGGCGCATCAGACGGTCGCCGATCCGTTGCCATCGTTGAGCCCCGCGCAGTTGACGGATGCGCTGCGGGACAACGCCGTTGCGCTGATCGACCTGCGTGCGAGCATGGCGTTTCGCAAAGCCCGCATCGAGGGCGCGCGCTGGTCCATTCGCCCGCGCCTGGCCGATGATCTGGTCGACGAAACCCGACCGGTCGTGCTGGTCGCCGAGCATCCCGATGTGGCAGCAATCGCTGCGCTGGAGCTGCCCGAGGCGCAACGCCGTCAGCTGCGCTGGCTGGATTTCGCAGCCTGGCAGGCCGCCGGGCTGCCCCTCAGCGAGGACGCGAGCACGCCGCCCGACGAGCGCTGCATCGATTTCCTGTTCTTCACCCACGACCGGCACTCAGGCAACAAGGACGCTGCGCGTCAGTACCTGGCGTGGGAAATCGGCCTGCTCGGACAAATGACCGCGCAGGAAATCGCCAGTCTCAAGCCGCTGGCCAGCCCAGGGCACGACCGCGTCCGCACGCGCCTGGTGCATGCCGCTCGTGGCCAGAAGGGCAGCGGCGTGCGCGGGGTCAATCCGCCTGTCTCGCGCATGAGCACCGTGCTGTTCGACAGCCTGGGCGACATGCGCGACGCGCGGAAACGTCGTGATACCGAACGCGTGTTGAGCTATGGCGCACGCGGCAATCCCACGGCATTCGCCCTGGAAGATCTGGTCACCGAGCTGGAAGGCGGCTATCGCACGCGGCTGTTCGGCACGGGGCTGGCGGCCGTTGCGCAGACGTTTCTGGCGTACCTGCGTCCCGGCGATCACGTGTTGATCACCGATGCGGTGTATTCGCCGGTGCGTCAGGTCGCCGAAGAATTTCTCAAGCCCTTCGGCATTCAATACAGCTATTTTCCGGCTGACGGCAGCGGCCTGCAGGAACGGCTGCAGGCCAATACACGCATGGTCTACGCCGAGGTGCCGGGGTCGCTGCTCTACGAGCTGGCCGACCTGCCGGCGATGGCGGCGCTGTGCAAATCCCGAGGCATCCTGCTGGCGGTCGACAACACTTACGGATCCGGCTATCAGTACCGGCCACTGGCGCTGGGCGCCGATATCTCGATCATGGCCCTGACCAAATACCTGGCCGGGCATAGCGATGTGGTCATGGGCAGCGTCTGTACGACTCAGGCCGTGTGGCAGCCCCTGGCCGTCATGACGGACACGTTCGGCAGCACCGTCAGTCCGGACGATGCCTGGCTGGTGCTGCGCGGCGCCCGCACCCTGGCAACGCGGCTGGACGTCCATCAGCGTCAGGCCTTGGAGGTCGCACGCTGGTTGCAACAGCATCCGCAGGTCCGGCGCGTGTTTCATCCCGCGTTGCCCGAGCATCCCGGCCACGCGTTGTGGCAGCGTGATTTCACTGGCAGCAACGGCCTGTTGACCTTCGAGCTGGCCGACAACGACCCCAGGCATCTGGAGCGGTTCATCGACGCCCTGCACCTGTTCGGCCTCGGCGCATCGTGGGGCGGCTTCGAAAGCCTGATCATCGCCGCCAACGTACGTGATCGCGAAAACGCTGCAGACAAGGCGCTCAATCCGTTGCTGCGCCTGCACATCGGTCTTGAGGACGTCAGCGCGCTGATCGAGGACCTGCAGAGAGGGTTTGCAGCGATTCGTTGATTCGCGGGCTGCCCGCCGTCGGGCGCGGATGCATGCGTGAATGCATCCGCTCCCGACGGGGCTGAATCAATCGCAGGGTGCGGATCTCAGAACCCTGCCTTGCCCACCGAAGCGCCGCCGTCGACGAACAACGTCTGCCCGGTGATGAAACCACTCTGTTCGGACAGCAGAAACGCGATCGCCGAAGCGATTTCTTCCGGTTGGCCGAAGCGGCCCATGGGCACGCCTGCCAGGTAGCGTTTTTCGCCTTCGCTGCCGACCGGATTGTTCTGCCGGAACAGCTCGGTCTCGGTCGGGCCGGGGGCAATGGCGTTGACGGTGATGCCGGTCTGCGCCAGTTCCAGCGCCCAGGAACGCGTGAAGCTGATCAGCGCGGCCTTGGCGGCGGCATACGCCGTGCGTTGCGCGATGCCGAGAACGGTCAGGCTGGAAATGTTGACGATCCGGCCCCAGCCTTGCTCGCGCATGTTGGGCAGCAGCGCCTGGGTGGCCAGCAACGCCGAGTGCAGGTTGACGCTCATCACCGCGTCGAAATCGTCCAGCTCGATTTGTCCAAGCGCCTGTGGGCGGACCAGCCCCACGTTGTTCACCAGGCCGTCGAAGCGGTAATGCTGAGCCAGTTCAGTCAGCCCGCATCGAGTCTGGTCCTTGTCGCTCAGATCCAGCTCTTTGAGGACGCCGGGAAACGTCGGGTCGTCGGCGTTGCGCGCGATGCCCACCACGGTGTGCCCCGCGGCCGCCAGATGTTCCGACAGCGCACGGCCTATGCCTTTGCTGGCGCCGGTGATGAGAAAGGTGCGGGAAGACATGAGAATTGCTCCGTGAAGACTGAATGAATGGACGCCCGGGCCAACGCCAGTGAACTATCGGGGCGCTCGGGAGGATGGCGACTGAGACATGGAATGCTTCAGAAAAGCCAGCAACGCAAGCAGCGGAAACACGCTGCCGGCGATGACGATCCAGCGCCAGCCGCCGTGGTCATACAGGGCGCTGGCGATCACCGAACCGATGGCGCCGCCAATGAAAATGCTGGTCATGTACAGCGCATTGAGGCGGCTGCGGCTTTTGGCGTCCAAGGCGTAGATTGAGCGCTGGCCGAGGACCATGTTCATCTGCACGCAAAAATCGAGAACAACGCCTGTCAGCGCCGTGGCTATCACAGCGTAGGGCGATTCCACGAGGCTGGGCAGAAAACTCAGCGCGGCAAACAGCATGGCGCACAGGCTGGCGATGCGCGTATGACCTGCGTCGGCCAGGCGTCCGGCGAACGGGGCGGCAATGGCGCCGATGGCACCCACCAGTGCGAAGAGGGCGATCTGGCTCTGCGACAGGCCGTGATTGCGCGCCAGCTCCAGCGGCGCGGCCGTCCAGAACAGGCTGAAGGTCGCGAACATGCACGCCTGATAAAACGCCCGCCGACGCAGCACCGGCTGCTCGCTGAGCAGCGTCCACAGCGATTTCAGCAACTGGCCATAACTGGCGCTGTGGGCCGGTTGATGCCGGGGAATGGTGGTCGCCAGCACACCGCTGATCAGCAGCATCACCAGCGCGGCAGTGCCGAACACGGCGCGCCAGCCGAAATGGTCGGCGATCACGCTGGCCGCAGGTCTGGCCAGCAGAATGCCGAGCAGCAGACCGCCCATGATGCTGCCGACTACCCGCCCGCGGGTTTCTTCCGGCGCCAGATGCGCGGCCAGCGGAATCAGAATCTGCACCGCCACCGAGCTGAAGCCCACCAGCAGCGACGCCAGCAGGAACAGATTGGGCGTCTGGGCCAACGCTGCACCCAGCAGACTGAGAATGGCCACCCCGGTGGTGGTGATCATCAGCCGCCGGTTTTCCAGCAGATCGCCCAGCGGCACCAGAAAAAACAGGCCGATGGCGTAGCCGATCTGGGTCAGCGACACGATGAAGCTCGCCAGCGTGCTGGACAGACCGATGTCAGGCGCGATCAGGCCGATGATCGGTTGGGCGTAATACAGGTTGGCAACGATCGCGCCACAGCAGAACGCAAACAGCGTTGCCAGGCCCTTGGTCATCGTCGTGCCATGGTCGGCGGCGGGCAGGGAAGTCATGCACGTACTCGGTTGAGGTTGCACTCTGGCGACTGGATTGCCGCGCGGGTTGCTGAAAAAGGAGCCTGAAGGCGTGCGCGAAGGCTAACGCTTTTTCGTTGCGTTAAGAAGGGCCGTCGGCTCGATAAGAGTCATGCATGAAAACGACTGGTTTTTACCCGGGCCCCGGCACATCGGTCGTGTCGCCGAAACTTTTCACTGCGCGCCCCGGTCATTCCTACACACACTCCTTGGGAATGAAGGCAATGGCTCGGGCAATCTGGAAGGGCGCGATCAGTTTTGGGCTAGTGCATATTCCTGTGGCGCTGGTTTCGGCAACGTCGCAGCAGGGCGTCGATTTCGACTGGCTGGACAAGCGCAGCATGGACCCTGTCGGTTACAAGCGGATCAACAAGGTTACCGGCAAGGAAATCAACAAGGAAAACATCGTCAAGGGCGTGCAGTACGAGAAAGGTCGCTACGTGGTGATCAGCGAGGACGAAATCCGCGCCGCGCACCCGAAGTCGACGCAGACCATCGACATCTTCGGTTTCGTCGACAGCAAGCAGATCCCCCTTCAGCATATCGACACGCCGTATTTCCTGGCGCCCGACAAGCGCGGCGAGAAGGTCTACGCTCTTCTACGGCAGACGTTGGTGGACACCGGCAAGGTCGCACTGGCTCACGTGGTCATTCGCACAAGTCAGCATCTGGCCGCGGTGATGCCGCTGGAGTCGGCCATCGTGCTGGTGTTGCTGCGCTGGCCGTCCGAAGTGCGCGGCCTGGACAGCCTCGAACTGCCCAAGGAAGCCACCGACGTCAAACTCAGCAAGAGTGAGCTGGATATGGCCAAGCGTCTGGTCAAGGACATGAGCACTGAATGGAAACCTGACGCCGAGGAGTACCGAGACACGTTTCAGGACCAGATCATGGCGCTGGTCGAGACCAAGGCCCGGGAAGGCAAGATCGAGGATGTGGAAACCGATGCTGGCGAGACCGAGCGTAAATCCGCGGATGTCATCGATCTCACCGAATTGCTCAAACGCAGCCTGGGCAGCCGTGGCGGTTCGGCCAAGGCTCCAGTGAAAGACAAGCCTGCCAGCAAGAGCAAAACCGCAGCCGCTGATGAAGCACCACCGGCCAAACGGCGCGCCCCTGCCAGGAAAAAAACCACCAAGGCGTCGTGACCCACGGCGTCGGGTGCATAGGTATAAGCGCAGAGGTCTGATCGATCATGGCAAAACCTGTGAGTGAATACACCCGCAAGCGCAACTTCGACATCACATCCGAACCTGCCGAAACCGGTGGCAAGGCTCGCAGCAGCAAAGGCAAGGCGCTGACGTTCGTCATTCACAAGCACGATGCGCGCAATCTGCATTACGACTTTCGACTGGAACTGGACGGCACCCTGAAAAGCTGGGCGGTGCCCAAGGGGCCGAGCCTGGACCCGAAGAACAAGCGCCTGGCGGTGCATGTCGAAGATCATCCGCTCGGTTATGGCAGTTTCGAGGGCAGCATTCCTGAGGGGCAGTACGGCGCCGGGGACGTCATCGTCTGGGATCGCGGCATCTGGCAGCCCCATGGCGATCCGCGTGAAACCTACAAGGAGGGCAAGCTCAAGTTCACGCTGATCGGTGAGAAACTCACCGGCGACTGGGCGTTGGTGCGCACCCACTTGCGCGGCAGCGGTGACAAGGAGCAATGGCTGCTCATCAAGGAAAAGGACGAGGCGGTCCGGTCCGGTGACGAATACGACATCGTTGTCGACAAGCCTGAGAGCGTCGTCAGCGGCACGACTGTAGGCGGGGGCCGGGCGCCCGCGAAGAAAAACAGCCGCACGCGCAAGACCGCCGCTTCCTCGCCGGAGCCGCAAGCTGCAGCTGCAAAAAAGCCCGCTCGAAAAGCTGCGGCGGGAAACAAGCGCCTGCCCGACAAACTCGCGCCGCAACTGGCCACCCTGGTGGACACCCCGCCGGAGGGCGACTGGCTGTACGAAATCAAGTTTGACGGCTACCGCATCATGACCCGGATCATTGATGGCGAGGTGCGGATGATCACGCGCAACGGACATGACCGGACCGAGCGTCTGCCCCTGCAGGCCAAGGCTGTCAGCGAGATGAACCTGGGCGACAGCTGGCTGGACGGCGAGGCGGTGGTACTCAACGACGCCGGCTTGCCGGATTTCCAGGCGCTGCAGAACGCCTTCGAGATCGGCCGCAGCAAAGACATTGTTTATTACCTGTTCGACGTGCCGTTTCTCAATGGCGAAGACCTGCGTGAAAAGCCCGTGGAAGACCGCCGCGCCGCGCTGAAAAAGCTGCTGGGCAAGCAGAAGAACCGCCTGCTGCGCTTTTCCGACGCCTTTTCTGCCAGCCACCGCGACATCGTCGAAAGCGCCTGCTCTTTATCGCTGGAAGGGGTGATCGGCAAGCGCGCCGGGAGCGTTTACCAATCCCGACGCAGCCCGGACTGGATCAAGCTCAAGTGCAAACTGCGCCAGGAATTCGTCATCGTCGGGTTTACCAAGCCTCAAGGCACGCGCAGCGGATTCGGCGCGTTGCTGCTGGCGGTGAACGAGGAGGGCGCAGGCCTGGTGTACGCCGGGCGCGTCGGCACCGGGTTCAACCAGAAAATGCTGGGCGACCTGTTCGAGCAGATGAAGCCGCTTGAGCAGGACGCTTCGCCGTTATCGAAGAAACTCACCAGCGCCCAGGCCCGCGGCGTGCACTGGATCGAGCCGACATTGGTGGGCGAGGTCGAATTCGGTGAGTGGACACGTGAAGGCATCATCCGCCATTCGGCCTTCATTGCGCTGCGCAGCGACAAACCGGCCAGTGAAGTCGTTCACGAGTACCCCAGGACGCCCAAAGACATCAAGGCGCCCTTCAAGCCCAAAGCGTCCAAAGCCAAGGCGGAACCTGCGCAAGACAGCCCTGCCCGCGAGAAAAAGCCTGCGTCCAGCAAGCGCGGCGCTCAGGACAAGGACAAAATTGACGTCGCCGGTGTGCTGATCAGTCATCCCGAGCGGGTGATCGACAGGCAGAGCGGCCTGCACAAGATCGATCTGGCGCATTATTACGAATCCATCGGCGACTGGATTCTGCCCCACCTGGACCATCGTCCCGTGGCGCTGCTGCGCTGTCCGGAAGGGGTGGAAGGCGAGCAGTTTTTTCAGAAGCATTCGGAGCGTCTGGCGATCCCGAATATCAAACAGCTGGACCCCAAGCTCGATCCCGGCCACGCGCGGCTGATGGAAATCGACAGTGTTCAGGCGCTTGTCGGCGCGGCGCAGATGGGCACGATCGAACTGCACACATGGGGCTCGACGTACGATCAGATCGAGCTGCCCGACCATTTCGTGCTCGACCTGGACCCCGACGAGGCGCTGCCGTGGCGCAGCATGATCGAAGCCACGCAGATGACCCTGGCGGTGCTCGATGAACTGGGACTCGATGCCTACATCAAGACCAGCGGCGGCAAAGGCATGCACGTCATCGTGCCGCTGGCGCGCAAGGCGGACTGGGATGCCGTGAAGGCGTTCGCCAAGGCGCTAGCGCAGTTTATCTCGGCGCAGTTGCCGGAGCGGTTCACCGCCACCTCCGGGCCCAAGAATCGGGTGGGCAAGATCTTCATCGACTACCTGCGCAATACCCGCGGCGCCAGCACCGTCGCCGCCTACTCGGTCAGGGCAAGACCGGGATTGCCGGTCTCGGTGCCCATCGCCCGCGACGAACTGGCCAGCGTTAAATCCTCGGCCCAGTGGAACATCAGCAACGTGCTCAAACGCTTGCGCAAGCTCAAGGCCGATCCGTGGGCCGGCTACAAGAACACCCAGCGCATCACCAAACCGATGTGGAAACGCCTGGGCGTCAAAGCACCCTGAGCGAGGGCCAGGCCGACAGCCCTCTGGGAGCTGGTGACTCCCACCGATTTTTTGTTCTGCCCAGAGCAAGCGCGCTCCTACGGATTCCGTGGGGCTGCAGAGCGGATCGGCACCCCACATCCCCTGTGGGAATCAGCTTGCTGACGAAAGCTGAGTGGCAGCTGACATCTTCATGGCTGGCCCACCGCATTCATCAGTACGCAACCTCCCACCGACGCCGGATGCTTCAGATGGTCGATGCCTGAGCGGAGCCCGGGAGTTCAGGTGCATTGCCGTTCAGGCTTCGGCGCAGTTGCCCGGGTGCCATGCCGAAGGTGTCTTTGAACACTTTGCTGAACGCCGCCTGGGATTGGTAGCCGACTTGAGCGGCGATGTCGCTCAGGCCGCTTTGTGAGCGGCTCAACAAGCCGTAGGCCATCTGCATGCGGACGTGTGTCAGCAACGTCCAGGGTGAGCTTCCGCTGAGTTTGCCGAATGCGCGCATGAACGTTGCCCGCGACATGCTTGCCAGTTCGGCCAGCGCTTCGACGGTCCAGTCGTGGGCAGGGTCTTCGAGCATCGCTTGCCAGGCGCGGCCGAGGCGTTTGTCGCCCAGCAGCGCCAGGCTGCCTTCGCGTTGTGGTGATTGTTCCAGGTGTGCGCGCAGGACCAGGGTAAACAAGGCCGAGGTCAAGGCGTTGACCATGAAACGCGCACCCGCCTGATTGGCATCGGCCTCGCTGCGCAGCAAGGCGACCAACGCCGGCAGAGGATCGGACGGGTTGAGCGCCTGACTTGATATCACCAGGTGATCGGGCAGCGATGAGAAAAGCAGGGACTGGCGCTGGTGGACGAAGCGCCCGCAAAGCAGGTCCAGGTCCGCGCCATTGCCAAAGCGCTGCACCGGCAGCAACCCGCCATCGACCCGTTGCGGTCGGGACGGCGTCACGCGCTCGTCGGTACTGAGTAGAAGGTGCCGGGTGCCTGCCGGCAGCACGAGGATATCGCCTGCGACCAGCGTGATTCGGCGCCCATCGGGCAGTTCGACCCGGCATTGCCCGGCGAGCACGATGTGATACGGCGCGATGCCGTCGGCTTCCTGATTATGATCAAGCGCCCAGTCGCCCTGAAACTGGCAACGAAGGTCTAGGCTGCCGCGCACGTCGGCTAGAGTGATGAGCGTGTCAATGGCGTTCATATGCGACTTTCGGACAAAGAAATGAGCCAAACGAGCAAGTTACGCATACGCCCTTGGCGGACACTGTTTGTGTTCCCGGCGCAGTCTAGTCGCCGCCCACAGGAGATACCATCATGTTCAGCAATTGGCCCGATCTGGTTGCCACCATCAAGAAGTCGTTTGGATCGTTGTCCAAATCCAATCCCAAAATGGTCAAGGCCTACATGGCCCTTGGCGACGCCGCCGCCGAGAACAACGTGCTCGACGCCAAGACCCGCGAATTGATTTCCATCGCGGTGGCCATCACCACTCGCTGCGACGGCTGTATCGGCGCTCATTCGGAAGCGGCCATTGCCGCAGGCGCGACGCGTGAAGAAGTCGCTGCTGCACTGGCCACGGCCATTTCACTGAACGCCGGCGCTGCGTACATTTACTCGATGCATGCGCTGGAGGCGTACGACGCGCTGAAGAAATAAAAGCACGCGTCGTGACGATGATGGCTCCCGCGAGAGCGGGAGCCGGTTTTCCGGGTTAACTGATCAAGCACCGCAGCCAGAACGACCGTCCGCGATTAACCCTTGGTCAGTGCGTGAGTCCGCCCGTCGCGTGGCTGTCACCTGTCTCGGCCGGGTAGAACTCACCGTCAAGGTTCAGATCCTGAAGCCTCAGACGCAGGCTGTCCTCGATGATGCGCACCTGGTGGGGATCATCGATATCGTCTACCCCCAGCCAGACACCCGCGACGTTCTGATCGTGGGTGCCCTCGCTGAGCATGTCGTGGGTGACCGCCTGGCTCGCACGCCAGAGGCACAACTCATCTTCGGCATGGCCGCCTTCGGTCAACGCGACCGGCGAAGCCAGCCAGACTTCCTTGTAGGGCCGCAGGTCGGCCTCGGCGAGTTCTTGCAACGTAATCACTGTCTTCATGTCATTGGCTCCTGGTCAGTGCTTAACGTGTGACGTACGCCGCGGGAGAGCGTTCCCGAGATCTTCGCCCGCCGGACGAAATGGCCGTTGAACCGAGCGCTGGCTCCGGCGGTCGATCAAAGACTGCGTGATCCATCCTCTGCCGGAGACCCGCAATGGCCTGCTCCAGACGCTGTGCGACATGATCCGTCTGCCAACGCTCAAAGGACTTCAGGTCCTGCCCCACGAACGGCCGGCGCTGTTGCTGGGGTTTGCCTTCCACTTTTGTGTGCTCGCCAGTTATTACCTGGTGCGCCCGTTGCGCGACGCGCTGGGGCTGGAAGGCGGGGCGGATCAGCTGCAATGGCTGTTCAGCGCGACCTTCATCGTGATGCTTGTGGCCGTGCCGGCGTATGGCGCTGCGGTCGCCAGGCTGCCGGCCACCCGGTTCGTGCCGCTGGTGTACCGGCTGGTGGCGCTGTCGATGGTGATCTTTGGCGTGCTGATCGCACAGCACTGGGCGACCGTGTGGGTCGGCCGAGTGTTTTTTGTCTGGATCAGCGTCTACAACCTGTTCATCGTCACGGTGTTCTGGAGCGTACTGGTCGACCGCTTCTCCAACGCGCAAGGGCGCAGGCTGTTCGGCTGCATCGCCGCAGGCGGCACGCTGGGGGCATTCATCGGCCCTCTGCTGGCCGCCACACTGGCGGCTCGTCTCGGACCACTGGCACTGACGCTGGCAGCCGCCGTGTTGCTGGAAATCGCCGTGCGCTGTTACCGCCGCCTGCTCGACAAGACCCGGCCGACTGCATCGACGGCACAGAGCGGTTATCAACGACTCGGCGAGGAAAACCGCCGAATGGGCGGCGGTGTGCTGGCCGGCGTGACGATGATTATCCGGTCACGGTACTTGCTGGGTATGGTGCTGTTCATGCTGTTGCACACCAGCGCGGCGACCTTGTTGTATTTCGAACAGGGTCGGATCGTCGCCGACCGCTACGTCGACGTGGCGACGCGTACGCAGTTTTTCGCGTACGTGGACCTGACCGTGTCGGTGCTGACGCTGGTGTTTCAGTTGCTGCTTACGGCGCCGCTGATTCGCCTGGTCGGGATCGGCGGCGCGCTGGCCGCCATGCCGATCGCGACATTGCTGGCGTTTGCCGCCATGGCTGTGGCGCCGGTCCCGATCAGTGTCGCGCTGGCTCAAGGCCTGCGACGTGCGGTGGAATTCGCCATCGTGCGCCCGGGGCGGGAAGTCTTGTGGACCGTGGTCAGCCGTGAAGAGAAATACAAGGCCAAAAACGTCGTCGAAACGCTGATCTACCGTGGCGGCGACGCGGCCAGTGGCTGGTTGTCGGTGGGCCTTGCAGCCCTGGGCGCAGGTTTCGGGCTGCTGGCGGTGCTGATCGTGCCGTTCGCCGGCCTCTGGGCCTGGCTGTCGGCATGGCTGGCGGCACGACAGGAAGACAAGCGGCGCGACGCCGAGGAGAGGACACTGCCATGACCCGTTCCAGCCTGTTCACCCGAAGACAATTGCTCACGCTGGCTGCCGGCGTGTCGGCGGCGCTGGCCTTCGACCGTCACGTGCTGGCGGCCCAGACGCCGCAAAACACCGGCCCCACGGGGCAGTCCGCCACCCAAGGAGACGCGAAAATGCTCACACGAAACATTCCTTCCAGCGGCGAAGCGCTGCCGATGATCGGTCTTGGCACCTATCGCGGCTTCGATGTCGAGCCGGGCAGTGAGGCGTACAAACTGCTGCCGGCGGTGGTTGACCAGTTGTTTCTGGCGGGTGGCACCGTGCTCGACAGCTCGCCCATGTATGGCCGCGCCGAGCAGACGACCGGAGAGCTGCTGTCGATTCATCAGCCGCGTTCACCGGCGTTTCTCGCGACCAAGGTCTGGACGCGAGGGCGCGACGCCGGCATCGCGCAGATGGAGGATTCGTTCCGGCTGTTGCAGACTGACCGCATCGACCTGATGCAGATCCACAACCTGCTGGACTGGAAGACCCATCTTCCGGTCCTGCGTGAGTGGAAGCAGCAGGGACGCATTCGTTACATCGGTATCACCCATTACACATCATCGGCGTATGCCGAGGTGGAAGCGGCGCTGAAAGCCGAAGCGTTCGATTTTCTGCAGATCAACTACGCGCTGGATGACCGTGCAGTGGAGGGGCGGCTGCTGCCGCTGTGCCGGGAGCGCGGCGTGGCGGTGATCTGCAATCGCCCGTTTGGCGGCGGCGGGCTGCTGGGGCGTTTGCGCGACAAACCGCTGCCGGGTTGGGCGGCGGAAGTCCAGGCCAGCAGTTGGGCTCAGCTGGCGCTGAAGTTTCTGATCGCCCACCCGGCCGTCACTTGCGCGATTCCGGGGACGGGCAATCCGAAGTACATGAAGGAAAACGCCGGCGCGGCGATGGGTCCGTTACTGACCGATGCGCAGCGCCAGCAGTTGATTGCGCTGGTGGGTTGATGCGCTGTCTGGATTGGCAGCCGCTACCTGTAGGAGTGAGCCAACTGTCTTTAACAGCCCCTCGATCAACGGCGTAACAGCCGACGCCTTCCCGCCTAAAGCCGGTCCTACGGATAGGTTGCGGCGCCTGTAGGACCGGCTTCAGCCGGGAAGAGGCCGGTACATCCGCCGGCTATGCAGTGGCTGGAAATCAGCCTTCGCGAGCAAGCTCGCTCCTACAGGGTTTGTGTCGAGTCAGAGAGCTCGGGAATGCCCGGAGATTCTTGTAGAGCTTGCTCGCGAAGGTGAGTGTCGGTCGACCTCGATGTCGCTGATCGCATTCGCCACCGTCGTAACCTCCGACAGCTCCTACGGGTGACTCAAGACGAGCGGTACCTCAGCGTTTGACCGGCGCGGGCAGGGTCACCAGTTTCACGTATTCATCCCAGAATCTCGGCTGATCCACCGCGAACACCACTTTGGCCTTCTGCGTACCGACCGGCGCGCCTTTTTTGTAGCCCATGGAGCGGCCGTAGTCGGGGCCGAAGTGGGTGTCGACATCGATCCACAGATCCTTCGATTCACTGACCAGTTCCGGGTGCACCAGGTACAGCGCGGGCAAACTGTCCCATGTGAAGCTGTGATAATTCGGGTCCTTGGCGAAGTCGGGCCCGAGCACGGTTTTGTACAACTGCGGGATGGTGCCCGGGTGGGCAACGATGCGCTGATAGACCGAGGCGTCGAACAGGACTTTCTCGCAGACGTCGTTGGGAAAGATGACATGCTCGATGGGCGAGCGCAGGACGATCTTCGCGGCCTCCGGATCGAACCACCAGTTGAACTCGGCCGCGGGCGTCGTGTTGCCGGGGATCTCGATGGCGCCGCCCATGTACACGATGCGTTTGATCAACGGCACGATGTCCGGCGCGCTGCGTATCGCCAGGGCGATGTTGGTCAGCGGACCGACCGCGAGGATGGTCACCTGGTGAGGGTTTTTCCTGACGCTGTCGACGATGAACTGCACGGCAGTCTCGTCACGCAGCCGGGTGTGCGTCGCCAGGCCATCCGGCGGCGCGGTCAGTTCAGAAGCCGAGGTTGGACGCGGGTGCTTGAACGCGCCCGGCCAGCCTGCGCCAAACAGCGCCTTTTCCTGCTCGTTGGTGGCGTAGTCGTGCAGCAGCGGGTAGGCCGCGCCGGAATACACGCCGATCTCCTTCTCGACGCCCATGCGTTCGACCGCCTTGAGCGCATCGACCTGTTCCTGATCGACCCAGGCATTGCCGCTGACCAGCGTCATGCCCAGCAGGTCGATGCGTTTTTGCGCGTGCAGTTGCGCCAGCATGATGAACGCCTGGCCATCATCGTTGAGCACGTTGAAATCGGTGTCGAAGATGACCTTTTCCGCCGCATGGACGGAGGTCGCTGACAGCCCGAGGCTGACAGCCAGGGCACAACTTTTCAAAAACGCATGCATGCTCGGATTCCACCGTTGTTATTGGACGAACGTGATTCGCACTGTAGGAGCGTGGCTTGTGTCTGGGCCGCATCCGGACGATCGGCTGCGCAGCAGTCGTAACGTCAGGCGGCTCGTTTCACCTGATACACCGCATCTAACGGATTCACGACGACTGCGTCGCCGATCGCGGGACAAGCCACGCTCCTACAGGGTTTGTCGCTGTTTATCGGTTCACCAGCTTCGCCGGCAGCGCCACGACCAGCAGGCTGCTGAGCAGCAGGCAACCGGCGAAGAACCACAAGGCGCCCGCGCTGCTGCCGGTGACGTCGATGGCGATACCCATCATTGAGTTGCTGACCAGCCCGGCGATGTTGGCCAGTGAACAGGCCAGCGCGAAGCCGGTGGCGGCTGCTCGACCCTTGAGGAAGGTCGCCGGCAGGCTGAAGAACACCGGTACTGCACCGATGATCGCCGCTGAGGCGATGGCGAACAGGGCAACGGTCGCGACCACGTTGTGGGTGAAGAACGGGCTCGCCGCCATCGCCACCGCGCCGATCCAGAACGGCACGATGATGTGCCAGCGACGCTCACGGCGACGGTCCGAACTGGCGCCGATCATCAGCATGCCGATCAGTGCCGCGACACTCGGCAGCGCGGTCAGCACGCCGATGTGAAAGGTGTCGGTGACCCCGGCGTTCTTGATGAAGGTCGGCATCCAGAAGCCCATGGCGTAGGCACTGAGCAGGATCGAGAAGTCGATACCGCCGAGCATCCAGACTTTCAGGTTGAAGAAACCGTCGCGGAAACTGTGCTTGCTGTCCTTGCCTTCGGCGTCGTCCAGGCGCAGCTCGCCTTCCAGCAGGGTCTGTTCGGAAGCGTTCAGCCACTTGGCGTCTTTCGGTGCGTTGGGCAGGGCCCAGAACGTCAGCACGCCGAGCAATACGCTGGGCACGCCTTCGATGAGGAACAGCCATTGCCAGCCGCGCAAACCTGCGGCCTGATCGAAATGGCCCATGATCCAGCCGGACAACGGACCGCCAATGACGCTGGACAACGGCAGGCCGATCATGAACAGCGCGATGATGCGTCCGCGCCGGTAGGTGGGAAACCAGGTGGTCAGGTAGAACAGCACGCCCGGCAGAAAGCCCGCTTCGGCCGCGCCGAGGAAGAACCGCAAAATGTAGAACTGCATCGGCGTGCTGACGAACAGCGTGCAGGCCGACAGCAGGCCCCAGGTGATCATGATGCGCGCGATCCAGATTTTCGCACCGACCTTTTCCAGCACCAGGTTGCTGGGGACTTCGAACAGGATATAACCCACGAAAAACAGCCCGGCGCCCAGGCCGAAGGCGGTTTCGCTGAAGTGCAGCTGATCGAGCATCTGCAGTTTGGCAAAGCCGATGTTGATGCGGTCCAGGTACGCGGCCAGGTAGCAGAAACACAGGAACGGGATGAGCTTCCAGGTGATCTTGTGGTACAGCGCTTTGATCGGGTCCGCGACAACGGTCGCGGGAGTTTCTATGTTCGCAGAGGGCATGGGTGTCTCCTGGCGGTTCTATGACCGTTGAGCGCGACAGCGGCTGATGGTGCCTGTATTTGCAGCGATCTCAAACGGCCTGTTGTGATTTTTGTTTGCCGCACTTCCAGTACTTTGGCAAGCACCGGAGGGCGACTTCCAAAGGCAGTGTCAGAAGACTGGGCGTCCCGTCGCCGATCCATGGCAAAACAGTGTCCAGTAAGTGCGCGTTTAACCTGCGCGACCAGCGCTCTCTGGCGTGGTTCTGACGGCGGAATATCCTTTTCTGCCGGGTTTGCGTATTGCGTCGATTGTGTAGGAGCGCGCTTGCCCGCGATTGTGGTGTGTCATGCGTCATCAATGTCACAGACAGGTTCCCATCGCGGGCAAGTGCGCTCCTACGGGTTTCACGTTATTTCCTGAAGTGTTCGACAGCTTCCTGCTTGCTCACCACGTCGCCGTATTTACTGTCGATATCGAACAGATTCGCTTCATGGGGATCAGGGTGGCGGTCGCCGACGCATTCGCGCACCACGATGGTCCGGAACCCGTGTTGCACTGCATCCACTGCCGTCGCCCGAATACAGCCGCTGGTGGAGCATCCGGCCAGCACCACGGTGTCGATGCCTTGTGTGTGCAGCATCGATGCCAAAGAGGTGCCAAAGAACGAACTGGCGTATTGCTTGCTGATCACCACTTCTTCCGGGAGCGGCAGCACTTCGTCGCAGAATGCGGCCAGTGGGTTGCCCTCGACCATGTCCTTCATGACCGGGGCTTTTTTCACCCACATGCCGCCATCGGCGAAATGCGCAGGGTGATAGCGAATATTGGTGTGCACCACGGGGATGCCGTGCTGCCGCGCACAGGCCAGCAGCTCCACGCTTTGCGCCACGGCACTGACCACGCCCGGTGCGAACAGCGGCGCGCCCGGCTGGGTGTAGCCCTGCATGAAGTCGATCATCAGCAACGCGGGCTTTTGCCCGAAACCGATGCGGTTGCCCCACACACCCTGATAGTTGGCGTCTGCGCTTTGTTGGTTGCTCATTCTGTTCTCCTCTCAAATGCCAAGGCTGATCCCTGGTAGGAGCGGGGCAAGCCGCGCTCCTGCGGTCGAGATGGCCTCACGCCAACGGGCTGCCCAGAAAATCCCCAAACGCGGCAAGGAAACCCGGCAGGTTGTCCCACGGAATCATGTGCCCGGCGTCTTCGACCCGAGTGATCCGTATGCCGGGCAGCCGTTGCTGGATTTCAGCCTCGTCCTCGGCCTGAATCACACCGCCGCGAGTGGCGACGATCAGCAGGGCAGGGACCGGCACGTGCGGCAGGTCCTGATGAAAATCGACGTCATGGAAGTCGTTGAAAGCGCGCACGATCGCGGGCTCGTAGCAGGTGTGCAGCCACTCGGCGCGCAGTTGCAACTGATCCTCGGTCCAGGTCGGGCAGAACGCGCGCATGTCGTCGGCGCTCATGCCGTTCTGGGCCTGTCGGATCGAATCGACGTACCACGGCAATTTCGAGGGGTATTCGCGACGGCCCGGCCCTGACACCGGCGGGTCGATCAGCACCAGGCTTTTCAGGCCCTGCGGGTTGCGGACCGAGACACGCACGGCAAAGCGCGCGCCCATGGAGTGCCCGACCAGGTGGTAGCTTGCCAGGCCCATGGCCTGGGCGAACGCACTGATGTCGTCGGCACAGGTGTCGACGCTGTAATCCAGGTCCGGGCCGGTCGAAGACAGCCCTCGGCCTCGGGCGTCGAGCACGTAAGTGTCGAACGACTTGCCCAGATGCTCGGCCACGAAGCCCCAGGTAATCGCCGGACTGGTGATGCCGGGAATCAGGACAAGCGCCGGTTTGCCTGCGTGCTGCTCGCCGCCGTAGCGCAGATAGTGCTGGCGGATGCCGTTGGCCTGGACGTTGCCGCCGTGGATGAACGTGCTCACGCTGCCACCCCCGATTTCAGGTCCTGTGCGTACAGGTCATAACCGTAGACCCAGGCTGGATCTTCCTGCGTGCGCAGCCAGGTGTTGGCGTTGGACACCGCTTGCACGCGCGAGGCGCGCTCCTTGCGGTTGGCTTCATAAAGGCCGAACGCGGTGCGGTAGTCGCTCAGGCCGGTTTCCTGCAGGCAGCGCGTCAGCATGGCGGCGTCTTCGATGGCCATGCCTGCGCCCTGAGCCATGTGCGGCTTCATCGGGTGGCAGGCATCGCCCAGCAACACCAGGCGGCCACGACTCCACAGCGGCAGCGGGTTGCGGTTGAGCAACGGCCATTTGGTCACGCTTTCGGTGGATTCGATCAGCGCCTGCACGGTGGGGTGATAGCCGGCAAACGCTTCGTACATTTCTTCTTGGCTGCTGTCGACCCAGTTGCCCTGGAAATCCCATTCGGCATGGGGCACGCCGGTCACGTAGTAGTACTCATCGCGCTTGCCGGTGGTGTGGTAAACCATCATGTGACGGTCTTCGCTCCACCATTTCACGCAGTTTTCGAAATTCAGGTTGTACTTGGTCAGCACGTCGCTGCGGATCAGCGCGCGGTGGGCGACCCAGCCGCTGTACAGCGGTTTTTCCTGGCCCAGCAACACTTCCCGGATCTTGGAATTGATGCCGTCGGCGCCGATGACGATGTCGGCGTCCGCGAAGGTGCCGTCGGCGAAGTTCAGGCGCACGCCGTGATCGCGCTCTTCGAGGGCGGTGAGGCATTTGCTGAAATGCACGCTGCCCGGTGCCAGGGTCGACATCTGCAATGCATGCAGATCGCCGCGGTGAACGGTGATGTACGCCGCGCCGTATTCCTTCAGCGAGAACTCGCCCAGCGCGATGCGCGACAGGTAATCGCCGGTGGCACCGTCGCGGCTGAACCAGAAGTCCGGGTGCGAGCCCATGTCACTCAGCTGCTGCTCGATGCCCATGCGGCGGAAGATCTTCATGATGTTCGGCCCCATGTGAATGCCCGCGCCAATGCGCGAGAACTCAGCAGCCTGCTCGTAGACGTCGACTTGAAAACCCGCTTTCTGCAACAGCGTGGCTGCAGCAGCCCCACCCAGACCGGCTCCGACGATGGCGATTTTTTGCGTAGTTGGCATGGCGCGCTTCCTTCGTGTTTCGTGAATCTCTGGTGAGTACATGGCGACGATGGCGCGTCGTCATGCTGCGTTTTTTAAGTGTATACGCTGAATTTTTCAAATGTGAACAGGTATTTCAAAAAAGACTCAGCGACGTCGCAAATAGGCATGTCACCCTTCGTAACCCGCTGAATTCAACGTATGTGTGCATAGGTAACGAATTGGCGCAGCTATTGCAGCCTGCCTTCAATTGATGTCTTATCACTTTTAATTAGCGTACACGCTTTAAAAAATGCACTAGAGTGAAGCGTGATGCCTTTCAATGGTGCACTTGGCGTCACGCAGATAGATCAGCCCGAACCACCAGGAGATCAGAGATGCCGGTTAGCGATTGCGAATTGACCCAGATGTTCGAGCATGTGCTGAAACTGTCGAAGGTGGACCCGACCCAGAGTGTCGCCGTCCTCAAGAGCCACTATTCAGACCCGCGCACCGTGCGCGCCGCCATGGACGCCGCGCAGCGCCTGGGCGCCAAGGTTTATGCGGTTGAGCTGCCCTCGTTCAATCATCCTAAAGCCATGGGCAACGACATGACGGCGTATTGCGGCGACACCGCGCTGACCGGCAATCTGGCGGCACAACGCGCGCTTGAAGCAGCCGATCTGGTGGTCGACACCATGATGTTGCTGCATTCGCCCGAGCAGGAGCAGATCCTCAAGACCGGCACTCGCATTCTGCTGGCTGTCGAACCCCCGGAAGTGCTGGCGCGCATGCTGCCGACCGTCGCGGACAAAGAGCGCGTGCTGGCGGCAGAACAGGTGTTGAAAGCGGCGCGTTCGATCCACGTCAAGTCACGGGCGGGCAGCGATTTCCGCGCGCAACTGGGGCAGTATCCGTCCGTCACCGAGTACGGTTTTGCCGACGAGCCGGGGCGCTGGGATCATTGGCCCAGTGGTTTTCTGTTCTCCTGGCCGAACGAGGAGACCGCCGAGGGCACGCTGGTCATCGATGTCGGCGACATCGTTCTGCCCTTCAAAACCTACTCCCGCGAGCAGATCACGCTGGAGATCGAAAAGGGCTTCATCACCGGTATTCATGGCGGTTTCGAGGCCGAATACCTGCGTGACTACATGAAGTATTTCAACGATCCCGAGGTGTACGGCATTTCCCACATCGGCTGGGGATTGCAGCCTCGCGCGCAGTGGACGGCCATGGGCCTGCATGACAAGAACGACGGCATGTGCATGGACGCCAGGGCGTTCTATGGCAATTTCCTGTTCTCCACCGGGCCGAATACCGAAGTGGGCGGTAAGCGTAAAACGCCGTGCCATCTGGACATTCCGCTGCGCCATTGCGACATATATCTGGATGACCTGGCGGTGGTGCTGGGCGGTGACGTGGTGGCGCCCGAGGCCTCGAAGGCCTGAGACGTTTCTCCTTCATACCAGGATCTGAATCCTGTGAAGCCGGTCCTACGGACGCTGCAAGTTTTTCGTAGGACCGGCTTTAGCCGGGAAGGCGTCGAGTATCACGCCGTTGATCGACAAGGAGGTGAAAACAGTTGGCTCCCTCCCAGCGTTTTGACTTGGGTTGACCTGAGGGCTCCCTTTAGCCCGGCGCAACCGTTAATGTAGCCGCCATCTCCCCGGATCCGCCAAACGAGCCCCTCCGTGTCTACCGACCAATCATCCAAAAACAATCAGTCCTACACCTTTTCCGAGCAGGTCGGCCACTTGCTGCGCAAGGCGTATCAGCGGCATCTGGCGATCTTCCAGCAAAATGTCGGTGATTCGCAGCTCACCGCCGTGCAATTCGTGACCCTGTGCGCGCTGCGCGATCACGGACCCAGCTCCCAGACGGAGCTGGTCAAGGCGACGGCAGTCGATCAGGCGACCATTCGCGGCATCGTCGACCGGCTGAAGGCGCGGGACCTGATCAGCCTCGATCCTGATCCGCAAGACCGGCGCAAAGTGATCTGCAGCCTGACCGACAGTGGCCTGCAACTGGTGCAGGAGACCGTGCCCCGCGCCGCGCAGATCACCGAGCTGACCCTGAGCAGACTTAACCCGGCCGAACGTGTGGCGGTGTTGTACCTGCTGCGCAAGCTGATCGACGAGCCGGAGGAGTAACCCGCTCTTTTGGGCATCTGTAAACCTGAGTGAGCGAGCGCGTTCGCGGGGCATGAAGAGCATCCCCTGACGATGCACCGACAGGGCCGGCCCGTTCGCGATTAAGCGGCTCGCACAAGCTCGTCTGCATCGCCCTCCGATCATTTCGCGCCTTTCATTTCGCGCTGGCACGCTTCCTGCTCCCTTTTCATGAAGTGAACACTTCATCAAATGCCAGGGAAGGCGGGTAACGAATGGGGAAGGCCATATGAGCGAGCAGCTCCTGGCGGCTGAGAAGACCGTGACACTCAAGGTCAACGGTCAGATTGCGTCTGTCACGGCGATGCCTGACACGCCGCTGTTATTGATCCTGCGTAACGACCTGCAACTCAATGGCCCCAAATATGGCTGTGGTCTGGGCGAATGCGGTGCCTGCACGGTGATTGTCGATGGCGTGGCGGCGCGCGCCTGCGTCTTCCCGCTGGCGGGGGCCGAAGGCCGGGAAATCACCACGTTGGAGGGCATCGGCTCTCGCGAGTGCCCGCACCCGGTGCAGCAGGCGTTCATCGATGAGCAGGCCGCGCAATGCGGCTATTGCATGAACGGCATGATCATGACCGCCAAGGCCTTGCTCGACCGCAATCCCCACCCGACCGAGGCGCAGATTCGCAATGAGCTGTCGGCCAATCTGTGTCGTTGCGGCACCCACATCGAAATCCTTCGTGCGGTCATGCGTGCCGCGCGCCACCCGCTTTGAACGGAGCGCCTTCCTTGAATCAGTCCACGACTGCGCCCATTCCCACCCGCGATGAACTGCTGGCCAGAAACGGCGTTCTGCTTATCATCGACGACATCCTGCCGCCTTCCGGCCCGGTCGCCAAAGGCGGCACCCCCACAGTGAAGCCCAAGGAACTGGGGCTGTTCATTGCCATCGATCAGGACAGTACGGTCTACGCCTTCAACGGCCATGTCGATCTGGGTACCGGCATCCGCACGTCGCTGGCGCAGATCGTCGCCGAAGAGCTCGACCTGCAGATGGATCAGGTCATCATGGTCCTGGGCGACACCGAGCGCGCGCCCAATCAAGGCGCGACCATCGCCAGCGCCACGTTGCAGATTTCCGCCATCCCGCTGCGCAATGCCGCCGCCGAGGCCCGCCGCTACCTCTTGGAGCAGGCCGCACAGCGCTGGGCTGTCAGTGCCGATTCTCTGGTTGTGGAAAGCGGCGTGATCAAGGCCGCCGACGGGCGCAGCGCGAGGTTTGGCGATCTGCTGATCGATCGACACGTCGAACTGCGCATCTCCGGCAACGCGCCACTCAAGCGTCAGGAAGACTACAAGCTGGTGGGACAGGGCGCTGCGCGGGTCGATATTCCCGGCAAAGCCACGGGCGAGCTGACCTACGTCCACGACATGCGCTTGCCCGACATGCTGCATGGTCGGGTGGTGCGGCCGCCGTACGCCGGCCACGACACCGGCGATTTCGTCGGCAACAGCCTGCTGGAAGTCGATGAGTCGTCCATCGCCCATATTCCAGGCATCGTGCGTGTGGTGGTGATCCGTGATTTCGTCGGCGTGGTGGCGATGCGCGAAGAGCAGGCGGCCAAAGCTGCGCGCGAGCTGAAAGTCAGCTGGAAAGCCTGGCAGCACAAGTTGCCGGACATGAGCGACGTCGAGCAGGCCATTCGCGATAACCCGAGCGTCCAGCGCGTGGTGCTGGACAAGGGCAATGTCGATCAGGCGCTTGCCGATGCCAGCGAGCGCATGACCCGCACTTACCTGTGGCCCTACCAGATTCACGGCTCCATCGGACCGTCCTGCGGGCTGGCGGACTACCGCGAAGACGGCATCCGGGTATGGTCCGGCACGCAGAATCCGCACATGTTGCGGGCGGATCTGGCGTGGTTGCTGGAATACCCCGAGGAACGGATTGAAATCATTCGCATGGAAGCGGCCGGTTGCTACGGGCGCAACTGCGCCGACGATGTGTGCGCCGACGCCGTGCTGTTGTCCAGAGCGGTGGGCCTTCCGGTCCGGGTGCAACTGACCCGCGAACAGGAACACGTGTGGGAGCCGAAGGGGACGGCGCAGTTGATGGAAGTCGATGGCGGGCTGACCGCCGAGGGCGGTATTGCCGGCTACGACTTCACGACCAGTTACCCGTCGAACAACTCGCCAACGCTCGCGCTTTTGCTGACCGGGCGGGTTGACCCGGTGGCGGCCATGTTCGAGATGGGCGACCGGACCTCGATCCCGCCCTACGAGATCGAGCACATGCGCGTCACCATCAACGACATGGCGCCGATTGTCCGGGCGTCATGGATGCGCGGCGTCTCGGCGCTGCCCAACACCTTCGCGCACGAATCCTACATCGATGAACTGGCCTTCGCGGCCGGCGTCGACCCGGTCGAATACCGCCTGCGTTACCTCAACGACGACCGCGCCAGCGAGCTGGTCAAGGCGACCGCCGCCCGTGCGGACTGGACGCCACGCACCCAGCCGATGCAGACGCCCGAAGACGACGGCGTGCTACGTGGGCGCGGGTTCGCCTACGCCCGTTACATCCACAGCAAATTTCCCGGCTTCGGCGCGGCGTGGGCGGCCTGGGTCGCCGATGTCGCGGTGGACAAAAACACCGGCGATGTGTCGGTCACTCGCGTGGTGATCGGGCACGACGCCGGAATGATGGTCAATCCGGCAGGCGTGCAACATCAGATTCATGGCAACGTCATCCAGTCCACCAGTCGCGTGCTCAAGGAGCGTGTGACGTTCGAGGAGTCGACCGTCAGCAGCCAGGAATGGGGCGGCTATCCGATCCTCACCTTTCCGGAAGTGCCCAAGGTCGACGTCATGATGATGCCGCGCCAGACCGAGCCGCCCATGGGCGCGGGCGAATCGGCGTCGGTGCCCAGCGCGGCGGCGATCGCCAACGCCGTCTATGACGCCACCGGTATTCGCTTCCGCGAGCTGCCGATCACTGCCGAACGCATCCTGGCCGCGATGAAAAGCGCCGGCGACGAGGCCAGCGCCCAGCCGCCGGAATCGCCGAAGGCCAAGCGCTCCAAATGGTTGTTCGGTTCATTGTTCGCAGCATTCGGCGCGGTGCTGGGCGTGGCGGCGACAGCGCTGCCGTGGCGCGCGGAAATTGCCCCGATTGCCCCGCCAGCCGCGGGCACCTGGTCGGCGGCGACGCTGGAACGCGGGCGATTGCTGGCCTCGACTGGCGATTGTGCCGTTTGCCACACGAGCGCAGGTGGTGTGACCAACGCTGGCGGTCTGGCCATGCAGACACCTTTCGGCACGCTTTACAGCAGCAACATCACACCCGACCCTGAAACGGGCATCGGCAACTGGTCGTATCCGGCATTCGAGCGGGCGATGCGTGACGGCATCAGTCGCGATGGCAAACATCTGTATCCGGCGTTTCCCTACACCGCGTTCCGAAATATCGACGACGCCGACATGCAGGCGCTGTACGCGTACCTGATGTCGCAGACGCCGGTGAAGCAGGTTCAGCCCGCCAATGCCCTGCGGTTCCCGTTCAACATGCGGCCGCTGATGGCCGGCTGGAACGCGCTTTTTCTGCGCAAGGGCGAGGTTCAGGCTCAGCCACAACAAAGTGCGCAATGGAATCGCGGGCAATACCTGGTCAACGGCCTGGGCCACTGCGCCGCCTGCCACTCACCGCGCAACCTGATGGGAGCGGAGAAGGGCGGCGCCTCTTTCCTCGCGGGTGGCATGGTTGACGGCTGGGAGGCACCGGCACTCAACAGCCTGTCGAAAGCGCCGACGCCGTGGACGGAGGACCAATTGTTCAATTACCTGAGTACCGGCTATTCCGATGCCCATGGCGTGGCCGCCGGACCGATGGGGCCAGTGGTTTCGGAGCTGGCGAAGTTGCCCAGGACCGACGTGCGCGCGATGGCGGTGTACCTCGCGTCCTTGAACGGTTCCGCCGAGGCTGTGCCGACAATGCCTGCGCCGACAGTAACCGCCCAAAAAGTGGCTGTGGCGGCCTCTCAGGCGACGGTCTCCCCGCAATCGCTGAGCAATGGCCAGCGCGTTTTCGAGGGTTCCTGCCAAGGCTGTCATGCCGATGGTCTGGGGCCGAAACTGTTCGGCGTCAGCCCGTCGCTTGCGACCAACACCAACGTGCACAGCGCGCTGCCGGACAATCTGATCAAAGTGATTCAGCAAGGCATCGCCAAACCGGCAACAGCGGACCTGGGTTACATGCCCGGCTTCAAGGACAGCCTGTCGAATACCCAGATCAGCGATCTGGCGGCGTACCTGCGCAGTCGGTTCGCGCCCAATGAGCCGCAATGGACGGGACTGCAGGACAAAGTGGCCTACCTGAAGGCCAATCCCGGCAGCCACTGACGGGCATCGAGCGCTTGCAGGCGCGGCGTGTCCCGCAATCGACTGGGAACCCGTCGTACAACCGGCGAATGCGATTGCGCTGCTGCAAGGCGTTCGCCGGTTCTACCGAGTGTGTAGACGCCGAGGCCGAGTGCAACTGCGGGCAAATCGCCGGAGACGCCGCGGTTTTGCCGTTGATGGGTGTCATGCCTGGGCCGGCAACACCATCACCCCACGCACCACCAGATCCTGGATGAACGCCAGCCAGCCCTGCCGCTCGCCCTGGCTGGCCATGTCCTGACCCAGAAACGAGGTGAGGGTGTGCAGGTTCGAGTTATAGAAGTAGCACAGCGAGGCGATCATCAGGTAGACATGCTTGATGTCCACATCCTCCCGGAACAATCCCTGTTGCTGACCCGCTTCGATGATTGGTCTGAGCACGCCGACGGCTTCGCCTGACAGGCGCCGCAACTCGCTGGATTGTCGGGCGTGCTTGCCCTTGTGCAGGTTCTCGATGCTCAGAATCGCGACGAATTCCGGATGAGTCACGTAGTAGTCCCAGACGAACGCCACCAGTTGGCGCAGGGTCGCCACCGGTGTCGACGGGTCCAGCTGCAGCGTGCTTTCGGTGCGGTTGAACTGCTCGTAGGTGTGCTCCAGCACTTTGACGAACAGTTTCTCCTTGCTGCCGAAGTAGTAATAAATCATCCGGTCGTTGGACTCGGCCTCGGCCGATATCTTCTCGATCCGTCCGCCGGAGTAGCCGTCGCGGGTGAACACGGCGATGGCCGCTTTGAGGATGCGCGCTCGCGTCTGATCGGCCTGTTGCGCGCGGATGCCAGTGTTTTTGCTCATGATCGTTACAGAATCCGGTACAGCAGGCGTTCGACGCGCACGCGGCTGACGCGCCGCAAAAAGGTGCGCACGCCCAGCGGGTACTCACTCAACGTGTCGAGTTCGTCGAACTTGCCGACGCGATGGGTATTGCGCATCAGCAGCTCGAGCTCCTGAGCGCGGGGCGTGAGCCATTCGCCCTTGGGATCGTCGATCAGCACGGCGTTTTCCAGGTCCAGCTGGAAGGCGCGGGGGTTCAGGTTGTTGCCTGTCAGCAGTGTGTAGCGCTCGTCGGACCACAACCCTTTGAGGTGATAGGTGTTATCGCCGTCTTTCCACAGGTGAATGTTCAACTGATGCCTGGCGATCGCCGCCTGATGCTTCTGCATGAAACGACGCAGGCTGATTTCGTACAGATAAGGCAGCGCGGAAATGACCTTGAACGGCTCGTCCGGATCGATGAAGAAGTCGTTGGCGGTTTTGTCGCCAATGATGATGTCCACTTTGACGCCGCGCTTGAGGGCCCGGTTGATCTCGCGCTTGATCACCAGCGGCATGTTGAAATACGGCGTGCACAGCGTCAGTTGCTGCCGGGTCGCGGCGATCAGGTCGCAAAGCGTCTTGCTCAGCGGGTTCTTGTTGCCGATGCCCAGCAGCGGGATCAGGCGGAATTCGCCATTCTCACGAATGCCGTCGTTGACGTCATAACTGGCGCGCTTGAGGCGCTGGCGGAACTGGCGGATTTCCCCGCGCAGGCTGCGCGAGGCGGGCGGGTTGGGCAGGTCCAGCCGGTGCACGGCCTCGGACGGCAGGATTTCCTGTTGCACCAGACGCAGAAACGAATCGGCCAGGCCCTTGTTTTCCAGCAAGTGATACCGATCGAGCCGGTATTTCGCCAGTTTGTGCAGGTAGACGTTGTTGATGCTCGCGCCGCTGTAGATCACGCAGTCATCGATGATGCTGCCCTTCAAATGCAGCACGCCGAACAGCTCGCGGGTCTGCACCGGCACGCCGTAGACCGGCAATTCCTGTTCGTGCTCGAGGTTTTGCGCCTGATACCACGCCGAATTGCCGGCCTGCTTGCCCGCGCCGATCAGCCCGCGCTGCGCGCGAAACCAGTCCACCAGCACGACGATGTCCAGCGCAGGCCTTGCCGCTTTGGCGGCGTAGAGGGCGTCGAGGATTTCCTGACCGGCTTCGTCTTCCTGCAAGTACAGCGCGACGATGCAGATACGCCGGGTCGCTGCGGCAATCTTTTCCAGCAGCGTGCGCCGATAGTCAGCCGCACTGGGCAGAAGGGTGATTGCGGCGCTGGACGATTCGAAACCGCGCAACGCCGCAAGGGTAGAACGTCGGAAGGGAGCCCGCATAAGCCTCTCGATGGGTCGGATCAACAGCGCACGAGCTTACACCAGCGCGCGCCTTGTGGTGGTTTTGGCAGCGGCTTCGTTGACTTGTTCAGGGAAATTTCAGGAACCCGGAGAGCAATGGCGCAGCGGCGTGCAGGGCTGCACACCGGTTGCAGCGCGCTTGCTCGCAGTGGCCCGGGCCGCCGACGCATTTCGGTCGGTGGCGGCCAAGCCTTCGTGGGCAAGAGCTGTCCTGCAGAAAAACGGCAATCGGATTACACCTTCAACACCAGTTTCCCGCTGTTCTCACCTTTGAACAGCATCTGCAGCGTCTCCGGAAACGTTTCAAGGCCGTCAACGATGTGCTCCTTGCTCTTGAGCTTGCCCTGGGCGAGCCAGCCGGCCATTTCCATGCCCGCCCGAGCGAAATGCTCCGTATGGTCCATGACCACGAAACCTTCCATTCGCGCGCGGTTGACCAGCAGCGACAGGTAATTGGCCGGGCCTTTGACGGCTTCTTTGTTGTTGTACTGACTGATCGCGCCGCAGATCACCACGCGCGCCTTCAGCGCCAGTCGCGTGAGGACGGCGTCCAGAATGTCGCCGCCGACGTTGTCGAAATACACGTCGACACCTTTCGGGCATTCGCGTTTGAGCGCGGCTTGAATGTCTTCGCTCTTGTAGTCGATGGCGCCGTCGAAGCCGAACTCATTGATGAGTGTCTGGCATTTTTCCTGGCCGCCCGCGATGCCGATCACCCGGCAGCCTTTGATTTTCGCGATCTGCCCGGCAATGCTGCCCACCGCACCTGCGGCCCCGGAAATCACCACGGTGTCCCCGGCGTTCGGCTGGCCCACCTCCAGCAGCGCGAAATACGCCGACATGCCGGTCATGCCCAATGCCGCCAGATACACCGGCAAGGGCACCCGCTTGGGGTCGACCTTGTTGAAGCCCTTGGGCTCGCCGACGAAGTAGTCCTGCACGCCCAGCACGCCCTGGACGTAGTCGCCCACCGCGAAACCGGGGTGATTCGATTCGATCACCTTGCCCACGCCCAGCGCCCGCATGACCGCCCCCAGCTCAACAGGAGCAATGTACGACTTGCCCTCATTCATCCAGCCGCGCATGGCCGGGTCAAGCGACAGGTATTCACTTTTCACCACAATCTGACCCTCCGCCGCGGTCGCCACCGGAACGGTCTGAAAGGTGAAGTCGTCGCGGCATGCGGCGCCAACGGGGCGACGCGCGAGGAGAAACTGGCGGTTGTTCAAGGCGCTCATGATGGTTCTCGATCAAGAAGAGAAACGCCAGTGATAAACGCGCATGTCGCGCCGGGCAAGTAAAGACGTTGCAGCGAATGCGCCCCGATCCATCTCGATGATGTGATCGGTGCTCGACATCACTGCGGTGCATGCACCTTCAACCGGGGCCCTGATAGTGCTGACGGGTGGGGCAAGGCACTGGCTAAACTGCCGCTGTCCGGCCTTGCGCCATCCCTCTTGATACAGGTACAAAAAAAGGACGAATCCATGAGCATGACGTTTTCCGGCCAGGTCGCCCTGGTGACCGGCGCCGCCGCAGGCATTGGTCGCGCCACCGCGTTGGCGTTTGCCGAGCAAGGGTTGAAAGTGCTGTTGGTCGATGTGGACAGTGATGGGGGAGAAGGAACGGCGCGATTGATTCGTCAGGCCGGAGGCGAGGCGCTTTTCCTGCGCTGCGACGTGACCCGTGAAGCCAATGTGCAACAGATGATGAGCCAGGCGGTAGACGCGTTCGGTCGCGTGGACTATGCGTTCAACAACGCAGGCATCGAGATCGAGAAAGGGCGGCTGGCCGAGGGCAGCGAAGCGGAGTTCGACGCCATCATGGGCGTGAACGTCAAAGGCGTCTGGCTGTGCATGAAGTACCAGCTGCCGGTCATGCTGGCTCAGGGCGGCGGGGCCATCGTCAACACTGCATCGGTCGCCGGGCTGGGCGCGGCGCCGAAGATGAGCATCTACGCGGCCTCGAAACACGCCGTCATCGGCCTGACCAAATCCGCCGCCATCGAATACGCGAAGAAACACATTCGGGTCAACGCGGTGTGCCCGGCGGTGATCGACACCGACATGTTCCGTCGCGCTCACGAAGCCGATCCGCGCAAGGCTGAATTCGCGGCCACTATGCATCCGGTGGGACGCATCGGCAAGGTCGAGGAAATTGCCGCGGCCGTGCTCTATCTGTGCAGCGACGGAGCGGCCTTCACGACGGGGCATTCACTGGCAGTGGACGGCGGCGTGACGGCGTTCTGATTCACGCGTCCAGTGCCTTGAGCAGGGTTTTGCCGACATTGAGGATCTCTGCGGTCATGTCCTCGTCCTTGACGGCGCGGGCCAGGCCGATGGCGCCGACCAAGGTGCACATCGCCATCACCGCCTGCGCGCGCTTTTTGGCCGACTGCTTTGCGCTGCTCAGGCTGGCCAGTGTCGCGAATTCTTTTTCAAGCCCCTGAGCGTACATCTCGCGGACCGGATCGCTGCTGCGGGCGACATCATTGACCAGCGCGGCGAACGCACAGCCCGATCCCGGATCGTTCAGGTGGCGTTCGCTCAGGTAACGCTCCACCAGATCGCTCATGGTCAGCGTGGAATCCGGTTCGGTGTATTTTTCCAGAGCACTGGCCCGCTTATCGAAGGCGCATTGCAGGGCCTCCTCAACGAGTTTTTCCCGGGATTCGAAGTGTTTGTAGAATCCGCCGCCCGTTCGACCCGCTTCTTTCATGAGGTCGGCCACCCCGATGCCGTTCAGCCCGACTTCGCGAAAACGTGCGGCGGCGAGGTCGACGATGTGTTCATGAATGGCAGCCTTCTCGGCCTGTGAGCGCGACATGGGAACCTCCGCTGACAACGTTCTGAGCGATATGGCGATCGATCATACGCCAAATGTGGCACGCCCATGCGGTGGATTGGAGGGCGCACGACATCCTGTTCCGGCGCCTCATCCGCTCGCGCAGTAATCAGCTAAGCTGCACTGGCTGTCTACCTTCAGGGAGCTTCGATGGATCATCTGTGGTTCGCCTATCCACTGATCAGCGCCTCGCTGCTGCTGATCATCGACCTGCTGCTTTGGCAATGGCTTCACCCCCGATTTCTGCGGCGCAAGCTCGTGTGCCGGCTGGTGCTGTTCGTCCTCTTCAGCATGGCCCTGCTCGACGGCGGCCTGAGCCCGCTTTATCCGGTGCCCATGGACTGGTCGGTGCCACGCCATGTGTTGGGTACGCTGCTGACCTTTGCCTGGTGGCTGTTCGGCGCACGCGCGCTGACTGTGCTGGCGGTGGTGGTGATGGAGCCGCGTATCGGCGGCAAGGGCCATCTGCTTCAGGACGTGATGGGCGCGATCTTTTTCCTGGTGGCCGCGGTCGCTGCGGCGGGCTATGTGCTGGATCTGCCGGTCAAGGGTCTGCTGGCGACGTCCGGCGCCGTGGCGATCATCTTCGGTCTGGCGGTGCAAAGCACCTTGGGTGATGTGTTCTCCGGCATTGTGCTCAACGCCACCAAACCGTTCCGTGTCGATGACTGGATCCGCGTGGACGATATCGAAGGCAAGGTGATCGAAATCGACTGGCGCTCCACCCACCTGCTGACTTCCGAAGGCAGCATGGCGGTCATCCCCAACTCCATGGCGGCCAAGACCCGCATCGTCAATTTCAGCCGCCCTGATCATTTTCATTCGGTGACGCTGTCCATCGAGCTGTCGACCCGTCTGCGCCCCAGCCTGGTGCTGGACTCGCTGGACAAGGCGCTGCAGGGCTGTCGTGAGCTGCTGGCCCAGCCCAAGCCCTCGGCAATCGTGGTCAAGTCCGGCATGCGCACGGTCGAGTACGAGGTCACCGGCTATGTCAAATCCCGTGACCGACGCTCGGCGGTGCGCAATCAATTGTTCGATCTGATCCACCGGCAACTGGCGTCCACCGAAACCCGGCAGGAACAGTTGCGTCCTGCTACCCGGCAGTCTCAAGTGCTCAACACCGTCGGCGCCTTGCGCATGCTCAGCGACGCGGACCGCGCTCAGCTTGAGCAACACATGCGTCTGGCCGCCTATACCGCCAAGGAGATTGTGCTGGCCGAAGGCGTGGTCCCCGATGCGCTGTTCATCATTGAATCAGGCGTGGTGTCGGTTTCCCTGTTGCGGCCCGAGGGTTGGCTGGAACTGGGACGGATGGGGCCGGGCGAGTTGCTCGGCGAGGGCGGTTTCGTAGACGCCTCGCCGACACAGGCGCGCTTCTGTGCTTACACCGACTGCATGATTTACCGGATCGATAAGGCCGACCTGGAGCCCTGGCTGGCCGAACATGGGGAATTGCTCGGCGCGTTGGCGGGGCTCGCAAAATTCCGCGCCAAGGCCCGTGCGTCGATGCTCGAAACCAAACCGGCGGTGGCCGATCCGAGCGGATTCCTCAGTTGGTTGCGCAAAAGCGTCAGGCGCCTGGAAATCACCCGCGGCCAGCGCCCGCCCGACAGGATGAGTTGAGATGTCCGACACCCTTCGTGACAGATTCGTCGCCGCAGATCGTTCTGCCCCGACCGCACGCGGCGGCACCGACCTCTGGATTCGAGGCAATGAGTGCTCTACATTGCCTGTTCATTTGAACGCCAGCCGAGTTGCCCACATGCCCGCATCCCCTCCGACCCTGCATCCTCAAGTCCTGCGCGCTGGCGACGCGGTAGCGCTGGTGTCACCGGCAGGGCCGGTGGCCGAGGCAAGGGTTCAGGCCGCTGTGCGCGAGCTGACGGCGTGGGGATTGCGCCCTCGGGTTTACCCGCACGCACTGGACAGCACGGGATTTCTCGCAGGCAGCGATGCCGACCGGGTGGCGGATCTGAACGATGCGCTCGCCGATCCGGACATTCGCGCCGTGTTGTGTAACCGGGGTGGCTATGGCGTGCAGCGCATCCTCGAGCACGTCGATTACGATGCCGTGCGCCGCGACCCGAAACTGGTGGTGGGCTTTTCCGACATCACGGCGTTGCACGGCGCACTCTGGAACCGGACCGGCCTTGTCACCGTTCACGGCCCGGTGGCCGCGCAACTGGAGCGAGGCGGCGTTTTCGCCAGCACCCTCAAGCAAGCGCTGATGACCACGCAACCCTCGGTGATCACGGCCGACGCTGACGAGCCCACCTTCAGCGTGCGCACCCGTGGCGTTACCGAAGGCATTCTGCTGGGCGGCAACCTGAGCATGCTCTGCACCTGCGTCGGCACGCCGTTCATGCCCGATCTGCGCGATGCGATCCTGCTCATCGAAGATGTCGGCGAACTGGCATACCGGGTCGACCGGTTGCTGACACAATTGCGCAACTGCGGAATCCTCCAGCAGGTGCGCGGTATTGCGGTCGGCCAGTTCAGCGAGCCCGGCCACGGCAATAATCCGGTGCGGCCACCAGATGTACTCAGTGAGCGCCTGGGCGACCTGGGAATCGTGCTATTAGGCGGACTTTCCATCGGTCACGGCGATCGCAACCTCGCCGTGGCACTGGGCGCTCACGCGGTGCTGGATGCCGATGAAGGCACGCTGACCGTTTCAGCGGCGGCGCGCTGACCGACGCGGATCGAGCGATCAGGCAGCCTCACCGTCGAGCCTGAACGGCGCACGAACAGTCACCGCAGGCCGGTTTCGCTCCTTCATGGCGCGTTACTGAATGACGCAACAGGCCGCTGATACGGGGCCGTCGCGCTCACTGCGCTTTGCTGTCTGCTCTGGATACGCCGGTCACCATTCTGGAAGCGACGTTGGCGTAGCTATTTGCCATTATTCCGACGTCAGAGACTTGTTTTGCAGCTGACCCGTTGCGAATCTGCACGAAAATTGAATGGCCGTGCTGAGCTGGCCTCATTGTGTGCGCCTTCAGCTGTCGAGCGGGGATTGAGCGATATGATTTCGGCCGTGAAAACGCGTTTTGCCAATCTGGGTATGGCCAAGAAGCTGGGCATCGGGTTCGTGCTGGTTCTGCTGCTGACTGCCCTCGTCGCCGCCATCGGTGTCTGGTCGCTGCGCTCGATCAGCGTGCATTTCGACAGCCTCAAGGACATGACCGCGCTCAACACCGGGCTTAACCGGGTTCGTCTGCTGGAGCAGGATTACGCCCTGCACAGCGATCCGAAGGTGGTCGATCAGTTGCACGCGGGGCTCGATGGTCTGGATGCTCAGGCCGAGCAGCTCAAAGCCGGCTCTGCCGTGAATCAGCAGGTCATGGGCGAGGTCCAGCAGGCGCTCGCGGCGTATCGCAAATCCTTCGATGAATTCGTCAGCATCAGTCAGAGCAAGGATCTGGCGCTGGAAATGGCCAGTTGGTCGGTGTCCAGCGTCGCCAACAATCTTGACGTCCTGCAGGCCGGGCTCGCCGATGATGGAGCCTATGGTCTGAAGGATTCGCAAGGTCAGCAGGGCGGGGAGTTCATCGAGCAGTCGAATCAGGTCAGCCAGATTTCCAAACTGATGATGCAGGCCCTGGACGAAGCCCGCGTGCGGCTGGACAAGAGCCGCAAGACCGGTTCCGGTGAAGAAGCCAAGACAGGCCGGATCGAGCAGGCGGTCCAGGCCCAGGAGCTCGCCGAACAGCTCAAAGGCGTGATCAAGGACGCCGGCTACTTGACCGTGCTGACCGAAGTGGGCGGGCATATCACCAACTTCAGCGACAAGCTCAACGAGTACACCGGGCTGCTGGACAGTGAAGCCAAGGTTTCTGCGCAACTGGCGACCAACGCCAAAACCGTCGTGCAGCAGGTCAATCAGGCTTACGACGCCGAAGATCAGTCGATGCTGGCGGAGCTTCACGCCAATTCGCTGAAAATCATCGGCTCCTCAGTGCTCGCGTTGTTTGTCGGTCTGATCGCCTCGTTTGTCATCACCCGCCTCATCGTTGCCCCGCTGCGCAGTGTGATCGCCATCGCTCAGCGGATCGCTTCGGGTGATCTGAGCGGCACGGTCCAGGTCACCCGCAAAGACGAAATCGGTCAGCTGATGCAGGCCATGCAGCAGATGGGCGCCGGCCTGAGTGGCATCGTCAGTGGCCTCCAGGCGGGGATCGAACAACTGGCGACGTCGGCGCACTCGTTGTCGGCCGTGACCGAGCAAACCAATCTGGAAGTCAGCACCCAGAAAGAGGAAACCGAGCAGGTGGCCACGGCCATGAATCAGATGACCGCCACCGTTCACGATGTCGCACGCAATGCTGAGGAAGCGGCGCTGGCAGCACAGACCGCTGACAGCAAGGTCGACAGCGGCCAGGCGGTGGTACGCCAGAGCATGCAGCGCATTGAGCAGCTGGCGTCTTCGGCGAACTCGGCCAGTCACAGCATCGAAAACCTCAGCGCCGAGATCCAGAACATCGGCAAAGTGCTGAGTGTGATCAAAAGTGTCGCGGAGCAGACCAACCTGCTGGCCCTCAACGCGGCCATCGAAGCCGCGCGGGCAGGCGAGCAGGGCAGAGGCTTCGCGGTGGTCGCCGATGAAGTGCGGGCGCTGGCCAGGCGCACTCAGCAATCGACCGAAGAGATCGAGCGGTTGGTGACCAGTCTGCAATCCGGGGCGCAAGCCTCGGTGGCGCAGATCCAGAACAGCGGCGAACTGGTGAAGCTGGCCGTCAGTGATGCCTTACAGACCGAGAGCGCCCTGGGCAGCATTGCGGCAGCGGTGTCGATGATTCAGCAGATGAATCAACAAATCGCCGCCGCCGCCGAAGAACAAAGCTCAGTGGCCGAAGAGATCAATCGCAGCGTCACCAGCATCCGCGCCAGCGCCGATCAATCGGCTCTGGCCATGCAAGGCAACGCCGCATCCAGCATCCAGCTCGCCTCACTGGGCATGGAATTGAAAGGCATGGTGGGCCATTTCAGGCTGTAACGCCCCGCCCGAGCGCGGCATGTCACGCCCGCTGCGCAGGCCGGGACCCGGCAGCAAGTCCAGTGAATGCGGTGTATCAGGCAAACGCGGTGATCGGTTTGACGACTGCTGCGCAGCCGATCGTCCGTGTGCGGCCCAGAGCAGGCTCATTCCCACAGGAATCTCCGGGCATTCCCGATTCTCCGCCCAGACACGAATCCTGTTGGAGCGCGCTTGCCCGCAAAGACTGAATTCCGGACGCTACATCTGCACGGCATGCACCGGCCTCTTCCCGGCTGAAGCCGGTCCCACAGACGCTGCAAGTTTTTCGTAGGACCGGCTTCAGCCGGGAAGGCGTCGGGTATTACGCCGTTAATCGAAGGGGCGTTAAAGACAGTTGGCTCACTCCCACCGGGTCCAGGCATGGCCGCCTCTGCCGCAGGCGTTGGAGCGCGCTTGCTCTGGGCCGCGTTGGACGATCTGCCGGGCACCGGCAGGCAGATCTGCAGACGCGGTGTCTGCCCTCACTTGCGATAATTCAGAATCAGCAACGTGAGAACCCCTGCCACGATCCCCCAGAACGCCGAGCCGATGGAGAACAGCGTCAGCCCCGACGCGGTGACCATGAAGGTAATCAACGCGGCTTCGCGTTCTTTCGGCTCGTTCATCGCCACCGTCAGGCCGTTGATGATCGAACCGAACAGTGCGAGCGCGGCAATCGACAGCACCAGTTCCTTGGGAAACGCCGCAAACAGCGCCGCCAGCGTGGCGCCGAACACGCCGGCGACGGCGTAGAAAATTCCGCACCAGATGGCCGCCGTGTAGCGTTTGCTGCGATCTTCGTGCGCGTGCGGGCCAGTGCAGATCGCGGCGCTGATGGCTGCCAGCGTGATGCCGTGAGCGCCGAAGGGGGCAGTGAGGATCGATATCAACCCGGTTGCACTGATCAGCGGAGAGGCGGGGACGTGGTAATCGTCTGCGCGCAGCACCGCGATGCCAGGCATGTTTTGCGAGGTCATGGCCACCACGAAGAGTGGAATGCCGATGCTGATCGTAGCGCCCAGCGAAAACGAAGGCGTCGTCCAGACCGGCACCGCAACTTCCAGCGTGAACCCGCTGAAGTCGAGCATGCCGAGCATGGCCGACAGCGCCACGCCGACCAGCAAGGTGACCAGCACTGCGTAACGCGGCGAGAAGCGCTTGACGATGAGGTAGGTGAAAAACATCCCCAGCACCATGCCGGTGCGGTGCTGCGCGGCGATGAAAATCTCACTGCCGATCTTGAACAGGATGCCGGCCAGCAAAGCCGCAGCCAGTGAAGTCGGCAGGCGTTTGACCAGTTTTTCGAAGGTGCCGGTCACGCCGCAGATCAACACCAGCAACGCGCTGGTGATAAAGGCGCCGATGGCCTCCGGATACGCGACATGGCCGAGGCTTGTGATCAGCAACGCCGCACCCGGCGTCGACCACGCCACAGTTACCGGCGAGCGATAGCGCAACGACAAACCGATGCTGCAGATGGCCATGCCGATGAACAGCGCCCAGATCCAGGAGGAAATCTGCGCCGGTGTCAGGGCGGCTGCCTGACCGGCCTGAAAGATGAGCGCCAGAGAGCTGGTGACGCCCGTCATCATGGCGATGAATCCGGCGACGATGGCCGAAGGCGAAGAGTCGGCCAGCGGTCGCAGCGGCGTGTGTGTCGCGTCAGTCATTCGGTGTTCCTGCAAGCGGCGGTTGGATCAGAATGGCAAGCCTATACGCAGTGGTGACCGTTCGTTGCGATACAGCCACACGCGCAATAATCGGCACAGTTGCCAGGCGCCGAGACAGCGCCCGCGCGGGCCAGTCATCGGAACGCTGCCCGATGCGAACCTGTTACTCGGGGCAGAGCGGCTCGATTGTGATCATTTCACTGCATGCCCCAGCGCCTGATTGACCGCCAACCAGCCGTCCACCGCCTCCCGGCCAGCTTCGGCGAAGACCTTCTGCAGCAACTTCACCTGCTCGCGCCGCAGCGATTCCTCAAACCTGGCGCCTTCGGCCGTCAGTTCCAGCAGCCGCTTACGCTTGTCGTCCTCGGGCGCGACGCTGAGCACCAGCTCCATCTCGATCAACTGCCGCAGCGGGGTATTCAACGCCTGTTTGCTCACGCCCAGTACACCGAGCAGTTCCTTGACGCTGAGGCCCGGATAGCGCGCGATGAAAAACACGATGCGCTGGTGCACCCGACTCAGGCCGCGCCGATCAAGCATCTCGTCGGCTTTGGCGGTGAACGCCTGATAGCCGAAGAAGAAGGCCTCCATGGCGATTTGCTGAGTCGCAGCATTTTTAAGGTCAAGCATATTGACGTATCCGCATGAGTCGTCGTAATTTCGGTCAACCAGTTTGACGTATTTCCGATTATGTCCGCCAGCGGTGATCACATGCCTTTTTCCGAACGCGTTACCCGACTGAAGAGTTCTCTGATTCGCGAAATCCTTGCCGCTGCCCAGCGTCCGGAAATGATGTCGTTCGCAGGCGGTCTGCCGGCCGAGACCATGCTGCCGCACAGCGAGTGGTCGGGCATGCCGCGCAGCATTGGCCAGTACGGCATGAGCGAGGGCGAGCCGCAATTGCGTGAAGCGCTCGCCGCGCAGGCACGCGCGCTGGGCATCCCTTGTGAGGCCAGCCAGGTGATGATCGTCAGCGGGTCGCAGCAGACACTGGATCTGGGGGCGAAACTGTACATCGACAAGGGCACCGAGATCCTTCTGGAGGGGCCGACGTACCTCGCGGCGCTGCAGATTTTCCAGCTGTTCGGCGCCGATTGCCTCACCGTGCCGTTGCTCACTGACGGCCCGGACCTGAATGTACTGCGTGAGCGTCTGGAGCGTCACGCGCCTTCATTCGCCTACCTGATTCCGACCTTCCAGAACCCGTCTGCCGTGCGTTACAGCGAGCAGGCGCGGGATGCCGTCGCAGCACTGCTGGACGAGTTCGGCGTCACGCTGATCGAGGACGAACCCTATCGCGAGTTGAGTTTTGACGGCGCCAGCGCGCGGCCTATCGTCAGTCGCCTGAAAAAGGCCAGTTGGATTTACACCGGAACCGTGTCCAAGACGCTGATGCCTGGCCTGCGCGTAGGGTTCCTCATCGCCACGCCCGATCTGTTCCCGCACCTGCTCAAACTCAAGCAGGCGGCCGATCTGCACACCAATCGCGTTGGTCAGTGGCAGGCGTTGCAATGGATCGGCAGCGAGCAGTACCAGCAGCACCTGCTGGAATTGCGCGGTTTTTACCGCGCCCGTCGAGATCAGTTCGAGGCGGCGCTGCAGCGTCACTTCAGCGGCCTTGCCGAGTGGAACTGCCCGCAGGGCGGCTTGTTTTTCTGGCTGACCCTCAAACAGAAAATCGACACGCGCACCTTACTCGACAGCGCGCTGGCGCAAAACGTCGCGTTCATGCCCGGCGAGCCGTTTTTCACCGATCCGGACACCAACCCCGGTTACCTGCGGCTGAACTTCAGCCACATCGATCCGCAACGGCTCGACGAAGGCCTGGGACGTCTGGCGGCGGTCATCGCAGACGCGCAGGCCGCCCAGGCAGCCTGATACATTACGCACACGCAGCAGCGGGCACGATTGCACGAACGAAGGGGAGAGCGACAGATGTACAAGGTTTACGGCGATTACAACTCGGGCAACTGCTACAAAATCAAATTGATGCTCAGCCTGTTGGGCGCGGCGTACGAGTGGGTGCCGATCGATATTCTCAAGGGCGAGACCGAGACCGACGCGTTTCTGGCGAAAAACCCGAACGGCAAGATCCCGGTTCTGGAGCTGGAAGACGGGACGTGCCTGTGGGAATCCAACGCAATTCTGAATTTCCTGGCCGAAGGCACGCCTCTGCTGCTGACCGAGCCGCGTCTGCGCACGCAGATGCTGCAGTGGCAGTTTTTCGAGCAGTACAGCCACGAGCCCACCATTGCCGTTGCCCGTTTCATCCAGTTTTACCTCGGCCTTCCCGAAGAGCGTCTGGAGGAATACCGCTCGCTGCACAGACGCGGTTACAAAGCCCTGAAAGTGATGGAACAGCAACTGCAACGCACGCCGTTTCTGGTGGGCGAACATTGTTCCATCGCCGATATCGCACTGTACGCCTACACCCACGTCGCTCATCAGGGGGGATTTGACCTGACTCAATTCCCGGCCATCCAACACTGGCTCGAGCGTGTTCAGCAGCAGCCAGGCTACGTCGGCATGCTGGATTGAGTGTCGGCGCAATTAAAAAGCCGGTCCTGGCAGCAGTGACCGGTTTTTTTGTGTCTGAGTACCGTGCAAGCAAAAAGGATCGTCCGGTATCGGCCGGACGCCCAGTGAAGAAAAGGGAGATTGCAATGCGCTTCATGATGATAGCGGTGGGCACGTTCATGGCGCTGGGCATCGGCTGTTCTGCCCAGGCGCAGGATTGTGATTCGACTCAGGTGGCGATGAACCAGTGCGCGAGCAAGCAGTACGCAGCGCTGGATAGCGAGTTGAACGCTCAGTACAAGGCGCAGATGGCGTTTCTCACGAGCCCGGCGAAGAAGAAGGCTCTGCAGGATGCGCAGAAGAAATGGATCGCCTTTCGTGACGCCGATTGCGCGTACCAGGTGGGCAAACGTGAGGATGGCGGCAGCCTGTGGCCACTCGCGCAGGCGCAGTGCCTGACCGAGCAGACCCGGACGCGCGTCGAGCAGTTGAAAGCTTATACGGCATGTCGGCAGGAAGGCTGCCCGAAATAAGCGTCGATGACGGCTGTCATTGCAGCGGCGTCGATCGACGGCCGCTACAGGGTTTCAGCCGGGCGAGCGCTGTCAGACTGCCGCAAAGCGCGTGTCGAGGTAATCGATGATCGCCTTGGATTCATACATCCAGACGGTCTGGCCGGCTTCTTCGATCCGCAGGCAAGGCAATTTGATCTTCCCGCCTTCTTTGAGCAGGGTCTGACGGTCGAGCTCGTTGTTCTTCGCATCGCGCAGCGCCACTGGCACGTTCAGGCGGCGCAGCGTGCGGCGGGTCTTCACGCAGAACGGGCAGGCGTGAAACTGATACAGCGTCAGGTCCTGTGCCGACGCGTCGACGGCCGCCTGCGCTTGCGGCGAACGCTTTTTCTTGCCGGGACGGGTCAGGAAATCCACCAGAATGACGACCTGGCCCAGGCCGACTCTCAATGCCTTCATCAACATGCTCAAACCTCATTCGGCGGTAACCACCGCCAGACGGCCGCAACGTCGGCTGCGGCCTTTCAGAAAGCCCGGATCACTTGATCAGGCTGAGGAACTCAGTGCGGGTCGCCGCGTTTTCGCGGAACTCGCCCAGCATCACCGAGGTGATCATCGAGGAGTTCTGCTTCTCGACACCGCGCATCATCATGCACATGTGTTTGGCTTCGATGACGACCGCAACACCCAGAGCACCAGTGACCTGCTGAATGGCTTCGGCGATCTGGCGGCTGAGGTTTTCCTGAATCTGCAGGCGGCGGGCATACATGTCGACGATGCGCGCCACTTTCGACAGGCCCAGCACCTTGCCGCTCGGGATATAGGCCACGTGGGCCTTGCCGATGAAAGGCAGCAAGTGGTGTTCACAGAGTGAGTACAGCTCGATGTCCTTGACCACCACCATCTCGCTGTTGTCGGAGCTGAACAGTGCGCCGTTGGTGACTTCTTCGAGCGTCTGCTGATAGCCGCGGCAGAGATACTGCATGGCTTTGGCCGCACGTTTCGGGGTGTCGAGCAAGCCTTCGCGGGAAACGTCCTCGCCGAGTTGACCAAGGATCGCCGTGTAGTTCTGTTCCAGTGTCACAGGGGTGTGTTCCGTGTGGGTTCAAGAAAGGCAGGAGTGCTCGCCTGCAAAGGCGCACATAGTAGCCTAGCTGGGCGGGCAGGTGTATGGCGGGCGACCGACAAACCTGCGGCATCTCGACGCCGGGCTGTCTCGCAGGGACCTTTACCCAACCTTTACTCAGCCCATATGTCGAAATGTGTCGGCTCGTTGTCTGATTTAACGGGTGACAGATGCCCGGATGAAGAGAGTGAATATGATGTTTAGCCGAATCGCGAAAATCGCACTGGTGATCGCCCTGACGTCGTCGGTTTCGGGATGTTTCTTTGGCCCCGGCTGGGGACGCCACGGCGGTGGCTGGCATGACCATCGTTACTACGACGGTGGCCATTACGACGGCGGACGGGGCGGCTACGGCCCGGGTCCGGGTTATTACCGCCGCTGATCTTCAGACCCCAATCAGGTGTGAATGCCCTGATCTCAATCGAGCGCTGAACGCAGGCCGCGACTGGAGGGATTCCTCGTCGCGGCCTTTTTCATGGCGTCGCTTCGTATCACTGGTGATACCGGCCGGGTACCAAATGACGACGCGGTTTGACGGGCTCGCGCTGTCAGACTGGGCAGGTGATGAATGCCTGCCGTTGAGAGAGTAACGAAAATGTTGAGTCGTATAGCGAAAGTCGCGATGGCCGTCGCGGTCATGTCGGCCATGTCCGGTTGCTGGCCTTTCTGGGGTCCGGGCGGAGGGGGGCATGGCGGTGGGCACGGAGGCGGCGGTGGTGGTCATTATGAGGGTGGCGGCCCCGGCGGTGGCGGTGGGCCTGGCGGCGGTCCGGGCCCGCACTGATACCGGACCCGCGTCACATCCTGAGCGCTGCTGTCAACGGCGCTGCTCAGGATCGCTGGGCAGGTTCATCCGGAACGGGGTTGATCAGGCTTCCCGAATGGTCCGGTCAGGCGGAATAGCTCGGCCGCCTGATCGCATTCACAGTTGATGCCCAGCGGTCCAGGGCCGTGCCACCACAAGGTTACTCGTCACGCCCGTCCATCATGGTGCGCTTTAGCATCACGTAAACCGCACCCGTGCCGCCATGGCGGGGGATGCACGAGGCAAAGCCCAGCACCTGCTGATGTTGGCGCAGCCAGGTGTTGACGTGGCTTTTGATCATCGGACGTTTGCCGTCCAGCCTGACCGCTTTGCCATGGGTGATGCGCACACAGCGGATCTCCAGGCGGGTGGCCTCGGTCAGAAACTCCCACATCGTCTCGCGCGCCAGCTCCACGCTCATGCCGTGCAGATCCAGGCTGCCCTCAAAGCTGATCTGACCCAGCTTGAGCTTGCGCATCTGGCCTTCCTGAACCCCGTCACGCGCCCAATACAGGGCGTCCTCGGGGCCTACGTCGATCACGAACTGGTCCGACAGGCCGTCCACGGTAATCGTCGCATCTGAACGGACGGTCGCTGCCTGACGCAATCTGGCCAGATTCTTACGGTCTGTTTTCGGTTTGCCCACATCGGCGTGTTCAGTCTTGATGGGCTTTACGCCACGAATCTCGCTTCTGAACAGGGAAAAGTCGTCGTCTTGCATGATGGTCTCCGCGAAGGACGCCAGTTTAACCAAGTCACGCCGCAATCGGCGCGACTAAAACGATCAAACGGCTGCGGATGACGCAGGGCAGGGGTCAGTCGTGCTTCTTCATCAGGTGCGGGGACATGTTCAGCTCGCCTGCACGACGGCGGCGACGGCGGCTGCGGCGCCAGAGCCAGACGCCGGCGTACAACAAAAAAAGACCGACAATGATCGTCACGACGGCGCCTGCCGGGCTGGCATTGAGCTCGCCGAGTGCAGCGGGGTGACCGATCACGCTGGCGACGCCAGCCATGGCGAGCAGGATGCCCGCGGTGGCGAGAATTGCCGAGATTGCTGCGCCGAAGCGCATTCCCCAGTTGCTCTGGCCTTTGGGGCGCAGGCGACGGGCATCAAAACCATCGGATATCTTCATTCCGATTTCCTCTATGGGTATCGGCGCTCTGACCCGTCTGCAAAGGCGTGGTTCCCGCAGGGTCAGGATTCAAAGGTAAACACGACTGATTAATGGATAGGCGGTTATGTGAAAGGCATCACACAACCTGATGACTGCATTTTGTACGCTTTTTCTTCAGGAACTGCCGGAAAATGATGCGCCGGCCGGGCACTTGCGCCGCGGATCGGTCTAATCAGCTCCTGATGAAAGGTGTAGCGCTCAGATCAGGTCTTCGGTCCGCGCCAGCCTGGCGAAGTTGTCGTTCATGATTGCCATCTCCGCCTGCTGCACCAGCTCGGCCTTGATCACGCCCGTCGGCGTTGGCAGGTCGCGGGTCGCGCAGGCGTCTTCGACCAGTGTGCAGCGGAAGCCATAATCCTTGGTGGCGCGAACGGTCGTGCTGACACTGGAGTGACTCATGAAACCGCAGACCACCAGATCCAGACGTCCCAGTTCTTCGAGCAGCCTGTGCAGGGTCTTGCGATCATCAGTGGTCAACGTGCCGTTCAATGCATTGGGCAGACGCTTTTCAATGACGTGTTCGCCGGCTTGCGGTTGCAGTTCAGGGACGAACTTGCCGCGTTCGCCCTGAGGGTCGAACATGCCGCCCACCGTGCCCAGATGGCGGACGTGGATGATCGGCGACTTGGCGGCACGGGCAGCGTCCACCAGCCTGACGATGTTATCGATGGCTTCCTGAACCCCGGTCAGGGCCAGCGGGCCGCTCAGGTATTCCTTCTGGGCATCGATGATGATCAGCGTGGCATTACTCAAAGTGGCCGCTGCGTATTCACGGCCACTGAGTTGAAACATGGTCTTGGGACCGTTGTTTGAAACAGACATCTGGGGCTCCTTCGAGTGGGGCTTTTGCCACATTGTCCACTGGCAGAGCGATTCTGTGAATCGTCATGCTCACAGACATCGCTTTTTCGCCGGGCTTCAAGCCGTCGAGCAGGTCGCGGTTACTGTCATATTGCCTGCAAACTGCACGAAAGGCTGTTGAAAATTTTCCAGGGTAGGCCGGTGTCGGGTTCAGGCATCGTTTGTTGAAGGGATGGCTGCTAGAATCGCCCGTCGTTTTTTCAAGGAGTCTGCTGTGATCACTTCCCGCCTGCGCACCCTGCGCGATCATATCCGTTGGGCCGTCAGCCGTTTCCACGGGGAAGATCTGTTCTACGGTCATGGCACCGACAACGCCTGGGACGAAGCCCGCCAGCTGGTTTTGGGGGCGCTACACCTGCCTTGGGAAATCTCCGATAACTACCTCGATTGCAACCTCGAAGATGAAGAGCTGGTGCAGGTGCAGCGCCTGATCAAGCGCCGCATCGATGAGCGCGTGCCGACCGCCTACCTGCTGGGCGAGGCCTGGTTCTGCGGCATGTCGTTCATCGTCGACGAGCGCGTGCTGATCCCGCGCTCGCCGATCGGCGAGCTGATCGAGCAGCGGTTCGAGCCGTGGCTGGCGAACGAGCCTGCGCGAATCCTCGACCTGTGCACCGGCTCCGGCTGCATCGGCATTGCCTGCGCAGACGTCTTCCCCGATGCCGAAGTGGCGTTGGCGGATCTGTCCTTCGAAGCGCTGGAAGTGGCGAACCAGAACATTGAGCGTCACGGTCTCGATGCGCGCGTCTACACCGTGCAGGGCGACGGTTTCGACGGTCTGCCAGGGCAGCGTTTCGATCTGATCGTGTCTAATCCGCCGTATGTGGATGCCGAGGATTTCGCCGACATGCCGGATGAGTACCAGCATGAGCCTGAGCTCGCGCTGGCCTGTGGCGATGACGGCCTGAATCTGGTGCGTCGGATGCTGGCTCAGGCGGCGGATCACCTGACCGAAAAGGGGCTGCTGATCGTCGAAGTCGGGAACAGCCAGGTTCACGTCGAAGCGCTGTACCCGGAAGTCGATTTCGCCTGGCTGGAGTTCCGCCGCGGTGGCCACGGCGTGTTCATGCTGACCGCCGGGCAGTGCCGCGAGCATCAGGCGCTGTTCGCTGCGAGGGTGTGAGGCAGACCTGAAGGTATCGAGAGGGCTTGCTGGCCAATGGAGTGTGGCAGGTGGCGGGTGCCGGCCTTGCTGCCGCATTCGCCAGCAAGCTGACCCCATCGAAACGATGGGGAATCGGGCTTATCGGTGGGTGGCGATCCAGATCAGCAACCCGGCCTGAAACACGGCGAAAGTCACCAGGCAGGCAATGGTGAAGCGCAGACCGCTGTCATCGCGGCGGTATTTGCTGACCTTGTCTTCCGCTTTCTTGATTGTCACTTCCTGTTCCAGAATCTTTTGTTCGGCGGCCTGCAGCATTTGCGCAGCGTCGAGAATCTCCACGATCTGGATCTTGTCGGTGTTCCAGGTGTTGTTCAGATTGCCCACTTTGGCATCTTTCACGCTGCCCTTGAGGTGCTGCGCGTCGGCGTAGGCGACGTCAAAGCCCTGGGTCTTGAGGAAATGGTCCCGACGCAGGCGCGTGTCCTCGTTCAGCGCATCCTTGTTGGCCAGCGCTGTACCTTCGATCTTGTATTCGGACCAACGCTTCTGCGCCCAGTGGATGCCTTGAGCCAGCATGAAGCGGCCCAGGCCACGGTTCCACGGCTCGATCTGCAAGCCCGATGCAGGACCGACACGAACGGTGCGGTTGCTGTGGTCTACCCAGACGTCCAGATGGTTCTGCTCTTTGCGGGTTTTCTGACCCGGCAACTGGTAATTCATGCGCAGCAGGCTGAAATCCTTGCTGTGCCGCTCGGCCTTGCCAAATTCGACGAAACGCAGCGGTCGCCCACCGGTTGCGCGGTCGGTCGGCAGCGGCGCCAGACGCAGCATCGAGAAATGCTCGGCCTGCACTTCTTCCCACAAAACAGGGGAGGCTGCTTCAGCTTCTTTGGCGTCGGTCGGGGCGACCGGTTCGGCCACACTCATTGCTTCTGTCATCACGGCGATCCTGTTCTCGACATTGCTCGGCAAACACAATGCCAGCATCCCGATATCGGCCGTTTTCGACGAAGCTGAAGGGAAAACCTTGCAGAAACAGTTGTCCTGCCCCGCAGCAGAGCCTTCAGGCCAGTCGGCTGCGGGGTAGGGCAAGTGCGGGTGCAGCTTAGGCGGCGGGCAGGGCGCCGATGAACGTGAGGATCCGGTCGGTGACTTCGCTGGCCAGTGGCAGCTGTGGGTCCTTGTACGACGCCAGCTGACGCTTCATGTCCATCGGCACGATGCGCAGCACGTGGTTCATGCCATCGATGATCGCCAGTTGCGAATCCGGCTTGGCCTGTTGAAGCAATTGCGCATCGCCCACGCCGACCTGCATGTCGTTGCGCCCCTGGATGATCAGCGTGGGAATTTTCAGACGGCCGAACGCGGCGGTCGGATTCTGCCGGAACAGTGAAATCAGATACGGTTGAACGCTGGGCCGGAACACCACTTGCAGCGGGTCAGGCACGTTGTCGTCGGTCTTGCCAGCCTTGATCTGCTCGATCAATTGCTCGCTGCGCGCGAGCAGAGGTGGCGGCAGACGGTATTGCAGTTGCTCGCGCACCACCTGATCGACCGGCCGGCCCGTCCCGGCAACGGAAATCAGCGCCACGGCGCCCGCGCGCTCGGCGGCCAGGGAGGCAACCAGCGCCCCTTCACTGTGGCCCATCAGAATCAACGGGCCCAGACGCGGGTCGGCCTTGAGTTTTGCGCTCCAGGCGACGGCATCGTCGACATACTTTTCTATGCTCAGATCACGCTCGTCAGGGGTGGCCGGCCGGCTGGCCGCCACGCCGCGCTTGTCATAACGCACGCTGGCGATGTTGTGCCTGGCCAGGATCAGTGCCAGGCGTTTCATGCTGTCATTGCGCCCGCCATCGGTATTGTTGCCATCACGGTCAGTGGGGCCGGAGCCTGCAATGATCAGCACGACTGGCACCGGGTTCGGCGATTTGGGCAGCAGCAGCGTGCCGAAAAGCTCGCCGGTACCGGTGTCCAGACTGATCGGGCGTTGCAGCACCACGGGTGTTCCAGCGTGGGCGAGGGAGGACAGCAGGGTCAGGCTCAAGATGATTGCTCGCAGCGGCCAGAAGCCGCGAATCAGGGGTAAGGCACTCAGCATCTCAAGACCATCATCAATAAAGTGTCAATTGGACGCGGCCAATCGAAGAAGGTTCGAGGATGAACTACGCGCGCAGGCTGCGTATACTGGCGCGCTGAGTTATCGACTGTTTTTCGGAGCCTCCCGCATGTCCGGCAATACCTACGGCAAGCTGTTCTCTGTTACCACCGCCGGCGAAAGCCATGGTCCGGCGCTGGTCGCTATCGTTGATGGCTGCCCGCCGGGCGTTGAGCTGTCGCTGGAAGACCTGCAACGGGACCTCGATCGTCGCAAGCCAGGCACCAGCCGCCACACCACGCAGCGCCAGGAGGCTGACGAGGTGGAAATCCTCTCCGGCGTCTTCGAAGGCAAGACCACCGGCGCTGCCATCGGCCTGCTGATCCGCAACACTGACCAGAAGTCCAAGGACTACTCGGCGATCAAGGATCTCTTCCGTCCGGCCCATGCCGACTACACCTATCACCATAAATATGGCATCCGCGATTACCGCGGCGGCGGTCGCAGCTCTGCGCGTGAAACGGCGATGCGTGTGGCGGCGGGCGCGATCGCCAAGAAATACCTGGCGACCCAGGGCATCTCGGTGCGCGGCTACATGAGTCAGCTGGGCCCGATCGACATCCCCTTCAAGACGTGGGACTCGGTGGAGCAGAACGCGTTTTTCAGCCCTGATCCGGACAAAGTGCCTGAGCTCGAAGCCTATATGGATCAGTTGCGCCGCGACCAGGACTCGGTGGGCGCCAGGATCACGGTGGTCGCCGAAGGCGTCATGCCTGGCCTGGGCGAGCCCATCTTCGACCGTCTCGACGCCGAGCTGGCGCACGCGCTGATGAGCATCAATGCGGTCAAGGGCATCGAAATCGGTGCCGGGTTTGCCAGCGTTGCCCAGCGCGGCACCGAACACCGCGACGAGCTCACCCCTGAGGGCTTCGTTTCCAACAACGCCGGCGGGATTCTCGGCGGGATTTCTTCCGGCCAGCCGATCGTCGCCCATCTGGCCCTGAAGCCGACCTCGAGCATCACCACGCCGGGCCGTTCGATCGATGTCGACGGCCATCCGGTGGAGGTGATCACCAAGGGTCGCCACGATCCTTGCGTCGGCATTCGCGCTACGCCCATCGCCGAAGCGATGATGGCCATCGTGCTCCTTGACCACCTGCTGCGCCATCGCGGGCAGAACAGCGATGTGCGGGTGAATACGCCGGTTCTGGGTCAGCTGTAATGCGTTGGCCCGACGCGGCTGCCACGGGCTGTTGAACGTGGCAGCGTTGCCGTACTGGCGACTGTCCAGTTTCTATCTGTTCTATTTCGCCTTGCTCGGGGCCACGGCGCCGTTTCTGGCGCTGTATTTCGATCATCTGGGGTTTCCCAGTGCGCGCATTGGCGAGCTGATCGCCATTCCCATGCTGATGCGCTGCGTTGCGCCGAACATCTGGGGCTGGCTCGGCGATTATACCGGGCGGCGGCTGCCCATCGTGCGCTTCGGGGCGGTCTGCACGCTGGCCTGTTTTTCGCTGATTCTGCTCGACAAGTCCTACGCCTGGCTGGCGATGGTGATGGCCCTGCACGCGTTTTTCTGGCACGCGGTGCTGCCTCAGTTCGAGGTCATCACGCTGGCGCATCTGCAAGGGCAGACCTCACGGTACAGCCAGATTCGGCTGTGGGGCTCGATCGGATTCATCCTGACGGTGGTGGGGCTGGGACGCCTGTTCGAGTGGTTCAGCCTCGACCTGTATCCGCAGGCGTTGCTGTTCATCATGGCCGGTATCGTCGCGAGCAGCTGGTGGGTGCCCAACGCCCAGCCTGTGAACAGCGGCCTGCGCCAGGCCGGGGACGGCTTCGTCCGGCAATTGCTCAGCCCCGGCGTATTGGCCTTTTATGGCAGCGTCGGGCTGATGCAGCTCAGTCACGGCCCGTATTACACCTTTCTGACGCTGCACCTCGAGCACATGGGCTACACCCGCGGCATCATCGGTATGCTCTGGGCCGTCGGCGTGGTCGCGGAGGTGCTGATGTTTCTGGCCATGAGCCGGATCCTGCAACATTTCAGCGTCCGCCGGGTGCTGATCGCAAGTTTCGTGCTGGCGTCGTTGCGCTGGCTTTTGCTGGGCAATCTGGCTGATCATCTGCCGGTTCTGATCATCGCCCAACTGCTCCATGCCGCCACCTTCGGCAGCTTTCACGCGGCTGCCATTCATTTCGTACAGCGTAGTTTCGGTGCGCGTCAGCAAGGGCAGGGCCAGGCGTTGTATGCCGCTTTATCCGGCACCGGCGGCGCACTGGGCGCGTTGTATTCCGGTTACAGCTGGAATTCACTGGGGGCCGGCTGGACTTTCGCCATTGCCAGTCTGGCGGCCATGGCCGCCGCCATTCTGACTGCATCACGTTTGAAAGAGGACCGCGTATGAATCGCGAAACACTGGCCCAAGACATCATCGAAGCAGGCCGCTTTCTCTACGGTCGCGGCTGGTCGCCTGCCACCAGCAGCAACTACTCTGTGCGCCTGTCCCCGACCCAGGTGTTGCTGACGGTGTCCGGCAAGCATAAAGGGCAGCTCGGCCCGGACGATGTGCTGGCCACCGACCTGGACGGCAACAGCCTTGAGCCGGGCAAGAAGCCGTCGGCGGAAACCCTGTTGCATACCCAGCTCTATAGCTGCAAGCCTGAAGTGGGCGCCGTGTTGCACACCCATTCGGTCAATGCCACGGTGCTGTCGCGGCTGACGGCTGGCGATCATCTGGTGTTCGAGGATTACGAACTGCAGAAGGCGTTCAGCGGCGTGGTCACCCACGAATCCCGGGTGGTGGTGCCTATATTCGATAACGATCAGGACATCGCGTGCCTGGCGCAGAAGGTCCAGCCCTGGCTCGATCAGCATCCCGATTGCGCCGGTTATCTGATTCGCGGCCACGGCCTGTACACCTGGGGGGCGAAGATGAGTGATGCTTTGCGCCAGATCGAGGCGTTTGAATTTCTGTTCGAGTGCGAGTTGAAGACGCTGTCAGTCCTCAATCGCTGATGCATCGCCGCTCTTTATTTGCCTGTATGAAACGCGCCTGACCGGCCAGCAGAGCCGGCGCGCCGACCGAACCGAGGAACCCCGTCATGAGCAGTCTTAGCGTTTATCACGTGTCATCCCCTGAGTTGCCGAACAAGGTCCTGACTCACTTCGAAGACATCGCCTCGACCCTGGCCGAGCACGGCGTGGCGTTCGACCGCTGGCAGGCAGCCACGCCCATCGCCCCGGGCGCCAGTCAGGAAGACGTGATTTCGGCCTACCGCACACAGATCGACAAACTGATGACCGAGCGCGGCTACGTCACCGTCGATGTCATCAGCCTCAACAGCGATCATCCGCAAAAAGCCGAATTGCGCGCCAAATTCCTTGACGAGCATCAGCATGGTGAGGACGAAGTGCGTTTCTTCGTGGCCGGACGGGGTCTGTTTACCTTGCACATCGGGGATTTCGTCTACGCCGTGCTGTGCGAGAAGAACGATCTGATTTCTGTTCCCGCGGGCACGCGCCACTGGTTCGACATGGGCGAGCATCCACATTTCGTCGCCATTCGACTGTTCAACAACCCGGAAGGCTGGGTCGCGAAATTCACTGGCGAATCGATCGCCAGCCAGTTCCCGCGTCTGGAAGACTGAGAATCCCATGGCCATCAAAGCAATTCTGACCGACATCGAAGGCACCACCAGTGCTGTGAGTTTCGTCTTCGACGTGCTGTTTCCGTATGCGAAGGCGCATTTGCCGGATTACGTTCGCGAGCACGCCGACGAGGCGCAGGTGGCGGCGCAGTTGCAGGCGGTGCGCGAAGACAGCGGCGAACCTGGCGCTGATGTCGAACGCGTGATCGAAATTCTGCTGGCCTGGATCGCCGAGGATCGCAAGGCAACGCCGCTCAAGGCGTTGCAGGGCATGGTCTGGCAGCAGGGGTACCTCGCCGGGCAACTCAAGGGCCACGTGTACCCCGACGCGGTCGAAGCCCTGCAGCGCTGGCACGCCGAAGGCTTCAGGCTTTATGTCTACTCATCGGGATCGATTCAGGCGCAGAAGCTGATTTTCGGCCGTTCCGAGGCGGGCGACCTGTCACCGCTGTTCAGCGGCTATTTCGACACGACCTCGGGTCCCAAGCGTGAAGAGGCGTCGTATCGGACCATTGCGTCGGCCATCGGCGTTGCGGCTCATGAAATCCTGTTTCTCTCGGACATTGTCGAGGAACTGGACGCCGCCCAGGCAGCCGGAATGGCGACCTGCGGGCTGGTAAGAAGCGGTGGGTCGCTGGAAGGTCATGCCAACGTTGCCAGCTTCGCGGTGATCGATCCGTCGGCGTTCTGACGACACGTTCTGTCGGTAGAAAAAATGAACGGCCAATGTTTCTGACATTGGCCGTTTTCGTTACTGGAAGATAAAAAATGTAAGCACGTTTTTGTTCGTTTGTGGGAAGTTGCTTGTTTGTAGGTCAGGCATGCCTGTTTGTTTTGACCCTTGTGTTTAACCCCCACGGACTGTGTAACCCTTCGCCTGTCGGATCCTGACAGCTTTTCAAGACGCGCGGGTCGTACATGACCTGCACCGTCGGGAGGCTGGCATCTATTACAAATCAAAAGGCCATTCAGGGACGCGAAATGACGTTTTTAAACGGAGGGGAAGATGAAAAACGTGCACACAGGGACGCTGAGCCCATTGATCCAGCAAATGGTCAGCAGCATCACTGAACAGGACGGCGACGCCGCCATTGCCAACGCACTGGACTGGCTCAGGGAAGAGTGCCGCTGCGAGCGGGCCATGCTCTATCAGTACCGCAACGGCATGTTGCTCAGTTGCATCACCGCGAACGTGGACAGTTACTGGAAAGACCTTTACTGCCAGGGCCGGTTGATGATCGAAGATCCGGTCATACGCTGCTTTCGACACACATTGGGGTTTCTCGACTGGGAAGACGCTTTCAAGACCTACCCGCCGTCATCCGCCTACATGGCGGCCGTTGAAGACTGCCAGCTGTTGCCAGCGTTTTCCTATGGATACAGCAGCCAGAATCGTGCGAATCAGGGCGTCATCACCATCTGCTCGCTTAATGGCATGGAGCGCCCGCTGACCCATAACGACCGCTACCTGCTGACGAGTCTGGTGCCGATGCTGCATGTGGCGGGCAAGGGCAGGCAATTGCAGACGCGGGCGTTAACGCCCAAGGAGCTGGAAATTCTCAAATGGGCGCGTGAAGGCAAGACGGCCTGGGAAATTGGCCTGATCAAGGAAGTGTCCGAAGCGACCGTCAAACATCATTTCAAGAGCATTTACGCCAAGCTCGGCGTGACCAATCGTGCCCAGGCGGTGGGCGAGGCGCTGTGTCGAGGCATAATCACCTGACAAGGTGGCCTGTGCGGTGATGTCCTCGCCGCGAGCGATGCATCGTCAGGACGAAAAAAAACCGCGACGGCACGCATGCTGTCGCGGTTTTGAAAGGGATGCTTCAAGGGTGTAACGGCCAACGGGCGTCGACTCAACGCGTGTGGTAAGTCGGCAGATCGAAGCGGTGCTGGCTTTGCAACATCGAGATGGCTGGCAGTTCACTGGCTTGTGCTGCCAGATCGCGGCGAATCGCACTGATGACCCATTCGAGCTGAACCGGAGTGTGCAACTGGGCATAGGACACGGAACGGCGAATCTGTTTGCCCTCGTGATTGCGCAACGACAGCAATACACCGCCGTCAGGACGCGGCTGGGTGGTGACTTCGAAATCGGAGAATACGGAAGCGAATTTTTCTTGAATGAAAGTCATGTCTAGCGGCTCCATTGCTCATGGGATAACAAGCTTGGAACTACTAGTGCAGTGACTGTGCCAGTCTTTAGGGTTATAAAAAATCGTTTTAAATCAATAGGTTAAGATTTTATGAAGTTTTCTGTTTCGTGCAAATTGCATGACTGGCTGTTGGACGTCCTGCATTTTGCGGGAGAAGAGGAGGGTGCTGAGGGGAAAATCGAGCGGTATTGAAATCTCAGACAGCGTTATCCCGGATTTATTTCCAGACGCTACAGAATATTTCCACCGCGCCGACAGATGGCTATGTGCCGCAAGTGCACCTTTTTGTGGAGGCCACGGGCTGAGACCACTATTGAGGCGCGTCTATAGGCGCGATCAATATTCCTGCCTCGCAGTCGGCGGACCGAACTGGCATCGTGCAGCGATATGGAACTTGACCTCAGGCCCGGGTCTCTGAGATTTTCCGGCTCACATGATCGATCACGCGCAGGCCGTCTGCGCTACAGGAGTTACGCAATGTCTGAAGCACCTAACGCCCCCGGTTCCGCCACCCGCATGACCGATGAGGAGGCACTGGAATTCGCCGAGCAGGTGTTCGACCGTGCGCGGGCCGGCGATGCCCAGATGCTGGATCGCTTGCTGGAAAACGGACTGACTCCCAACCTGCGCAACCACAAGGGCGATTCGCTGCTGATGCTGGCCAGCTACCACGGGCATCAGGATGCGGTGAAGGTTCTGCTCAAACACAAAGCGGACCCGGAGCTGCGTAATGACAATGGACAAAGCCCGATTGCCGGCGCCGCGTTCAAGGGCGATCTGGAAGTCGTCCGGATTCTGGTCGAAGGCGGAGCGGACGTCGAAGGCGCGTCTGCCGATGGTCGGACCGCGCTGATGATGGCGGCGATGTTCAACCGCACGGCGATCGTCGATTACCTGATCTCCAAAGGTGCCAACCCCCACGTTCAGGACGCCAAAGGGGTCACACCCTTGATGGCCGCTCAGACCATGGGCGCTACCGAAACCGCGGAGCAGTTGACCCGGTTGGGCGTGTCAGGCGCCTGAAGCGATAGAGGCGCGCAGCATTTCCGGCTATTCTGCGCGCCTGTTTTTCGCCAGCGGATCACTCGACATGAAAGCTTCACTCATCGAATTCATCAGCAAGATCAGCTCCGGCTGCATGAGCGACGAGGAAATCGAAAAAATCGCCGATGAGGCCGCCCAGGCTTATGCCGACCCGCAAGGGTTTCTCGACGCCAACCCCGACATCAATTACGACGACACCTTTCCCATTCCCTTGGGCGAGTGGATCGTCGTGGGCAGCCTCCCGGAAACGGTGATGTTTCAGGCGGACACCTACATGGATCTGTTCAGTGAGATCACGGCGTCGTTTGGCCCCGATGTCACGTTCAACATCAAGCCCAAACAATTGGCCAAGGCCGAACCGCTGACCGCGCTGAATCGAATCCAGATCCAGCTGGGCAGCATGAACAAGGAAATGGGCGGCTATGTGCTGATGAATCTCAGCGAGCCACTGGATGATGAGCTGCAGACGGTGTTGGTCTACGGCAATGACCGTGCGCGCGTGATGGAGCTTGGTGTGGAGCTGGGCATTCTCATCGAGCCGTCGCTCGAGGCGCTCAAAGGGCAGGAATGAAACGACGGGCAGCGGACTGCCTGGATGCGTTGAAAGCTGCGGGGGCTTAACGTCCGGCCCCCGCACGACTTCTACTGCCGATTTTCAGACATCCAGGTTGGAGCCCGTGACGGGGGCCGACGGTTTCGCCTGTCTAAGGTCATCCACAACGTCCTTGCCCAGGTCCGAGACTGACTCCCAGGCCTGATCCATCGTGGTTTTCACTTTATCGGTGAGTTTGTCACGGGTCTGGCCGAACAGCTTGTCCTCGTGGCTGGTCTTGGGCAAGGCCACGCCAATTGTGGCGCCCAGGGCAATGCCGATGGCGGCCAGTGCCAATGGCTGCTCCTTGAGCATGTAATCCAGCGTGCCCTGCAGGTTGCGGCCCTGACTCAGAAGCGCGTCCTGCGTGCGGTCAGCGGTCGACTTCAGCGTGTCGCGGGCATTTGAGGTGCCCGATGTCGCGCGTCCCTTGAGGTCATCCATTTTGTCGCTCGCGCCCTCTGCCAGGTGGCTGGCCTTTTCGCCGAGCTGATGGGCCGATTGGCGCACGTAATCTTTCGCACCGCTCAGAGAGTCACTGACGGCGGCAGCAGCGCCGCCTAACGTTTCGCCCACCTGACCGAGCACCGAAGGCCCGCTGCTGTGCGGCCGGTTGTTCTGACCGAGCATCAGCCAGCCGACGCCGACCGTGGCGAGAACGACCGGCACCGGGTTGTTTTTGATCGAGGTGCCTAGATTGGTGAAGAACTCGCCGCCGTTGTTCCTGGTGAACGCCAGCGCCTGGTCGAACAGCTGCCCCGGCGACAATTTGTTTTCCAGTGCATCGACGATGTTCTCGATATTAGCGCGCCGTGCGTCGATATCGCGCTCCAGCGTATCGGGACTTCTGGGAACCTCGACGTCGGGAACGGCGTCCTGCTCGAACTGCTCTTTGGTCGCAAAACTGCTTTCAGTGCTCATGAGACTTTCCTCTGAATAGCGTCTTTATCCTTGTTGAGGGCATGCATCGTGCGTTCAGGCGCGAGTTGGGACGGTTCGAGTTGTTTCTTGCCTGACTGCACCATCACGAAACCTGCGATCATCGCGACCGCCCCGACGATCAGGGCAGCCAGCCACGGGGCAACGTAGAGCGCCAGACCGTAGACGGCGGCCATGAGCAGAATCACCAGGCCTGCGAGCATGAACACCACGCCCCCGGCCACGGCGGCGGTCGCTGCTTTGGCGGTATCGATGGAGGTTTTGATCTCGGCTTTGGCAAGCGCCAGTTCTTCACTGATCAGTGCGGGGACCTCATGCGCCAGTTGCCGCACGAGCCCGAGCACCGATTGCTCGCTGTCTGGATTGCTGCCGCTGCTGCGCGGAACGTCTGGATTGATGGCCATCACAGCTCTCCTTTATTGGCGGGCTTGTCGGTGGACGTCTCGTCTGGCCTTGCGTGGGAGGCGTCGCGGTCGTTGTGATCTTCAAAACTGCCCATCTCGGCCCCCGATTGCTGAATCCCTGGCTCGTGGTCGCTGTCGGCGGCGGGCGCAGACGACATGCTCCAGCCGGGCGGGACCGACTGGCTGCGTATCACATCGTCGGTGTGCGGCGGGCGGACGGCGAGTTCCTCGTCGGCGGCGATCCTGGGATCGAACGCGTCGTCTTCGGCATCGGCGCTGCGGGCTGTGGAATCAGGTGAAGAGGGCTGTGCCAGATCCGGCGTGCTGGCGCGCATGAAGCGCGAGAGGCCAAAGCCCAACGCAATGCTGCCCGTCAGAAACAGCGCCGGGTTATCGCGGGCCAGCCGCGACACCTGATGCAGCAGTTCATCGGCGCTTTTTCCGCGCAGGCTTCCGGCAAAGCTGCCCAGGCTGTCCGCGACATCGGTGATGTAATGAGACAGGCCCAAGGTGTCCTTGTCTTGCAGTTGTTCGGCCGCCGACGTCGCACTCCGGGCCAGATTTTCGATCTCGTCTGCCGCGCGCTGCCGATACTCGTCCAGATGTTCAGTCCCTTGTTCCCGCGCCGTGTCGAACAGTGCCTTGGCGTCGTCCTGCAGGGTGTGGAGTGCGTCATTGGGTGGCATGGAGCGCTGCTGCGCGCCGTCGCCACCTTGGTTGATCGTGGGCATCTTGGTCACCTTCCTTTCATAGAAAGAGATGCTCACCGCGGCTTCACTTCTGGCAGTTGCATCTCACGCGGCAGGAAATCTGCACGCTGTAAAGGGTTGAGCCGGGAGTAGAATCAGTAGTTCTGAATGAGAGACGGACGGCGGCTGCATCTTTCGCAAGGCGCTGCACCAACCCGACGGAACCCTCATCGCGCCGCGCGACTCCTATCTGGGCAAGCCTTCAATTAGGAGCGACACCATGGGTTCCACCTTCAATGGTCTGGTTGGACTGATCATTCTGGCCCTCGACATCTGGGCCATCATCAATGTGTTGAAGAGCGGCGCCGAGACCGGCATGAAGATTCTCTGGGTGCTGCTGATCGTGCTGCTTCCGGTCCTGGGCCTGATCATCTGGGCAATCGCCGGCCCGCGAGGCAATGTCCGCGTCTAGACGGTGGCAAGGATTCAGAACATCGACGCCTGATTGGCCTGTTGCGCAATCAGGCGTTTTTCATGGGCGGCGCTGCGAGATTCGACCTGTAATGGCGGGCGACGTAGAATGCGCGCCTTTCTTGTGGGCGGCCCGCCGTCCTGTCATCAGCTTTAATCAGGGACCCATCCATGAGCGATTATCAAGAAACGTTGTACGAAGGCTACGGCCAACGCTTTCGCATGGAAAAAATGCTTCACGAAGTGCGCACCGAACATCAGCATCTGGTGATCTTTCAGAACCCACGCATGGGCCGGGTGATGGCGCTCGATGGCGTGATCCAGACCACCGAAGCCGACGAGTTCATCTACCACGAAATGCTCACGCACGTGCCGATTCTCGCCCACGGCCTGGCCAAGCGCGTGCTGATCATCGGCGGCGGAGACGGCGGCATGCTGCGTGAAGTCGCCAAACACGCGACCGTCGAGCACATCACCATGGTCGAAATCGACGGCACCGTGGTCGAGATGTGCAAGGAGTTCCTGCCGAACCACTCCAAAGGTGCGTTCGAAGACCCGCGTCTGAATCTGGTGATCGACGACGGCATGCGCTTCGTCGCCAACACTCAGGAAAAATTCGACGTCATCATTTCCGATTCCACTGACCCCATCGGCCCTGGCGAAGTCCTGTTTTCGGAAAACTTTTACCAGGCCTGCCACCGCTGCCTGAACGAGGGCGGCATTCTGGTCACCCAGAATGGCACGCCGTTCATGCAGTTGAGTGAAGTTCAGACCACCGCCGGGCGCATGAATGGCCTGTTTGCCGACTGGCATTTCTATCAGGCGGCCGTGCCGACCTACATCGGCGGCTCGATGACCTTCGCCTGGGGCTCGACCAACACCCAGTACCGCAAGCTTGCCCTCGACACCTTGCGTCAGCGCTTTGCCGGCAGCGGCATCGTGACCCGCTACTACAACCCGGAAATCCATCTGGGCGCGTTCGCGCTGCCGCAGTACGTGTTGCAGGCCGTGAGCAAATCGAGCAACGACTGAGGCTCGCGATGTGACGTTCATGCCTTCTGAATGGCTCAGGGGGCAGGACGCTTTGTAAGAAAATGTTTGAACATCATTGAAGCAACGGAATTTTCACCGGTTCTTCGGGAAAATTCCGTCGCTTGAAATCTGCCTGTCCCGCTATCGTTGCCGTCCGGCGCCCGTTCGCTCATGAAGAATGAGCAGGAGCGGTGGTAAACAGCCAGCGTTCACGTAATATTTGCCCCCCGCGACCCCGTCCGGCGTTTCGATGTCACCGGGCGCGAAGGCTTTTGAACTTCAACCTGAATCCAACGGATCCCAAGACACATGGCCAACACGGACGCCCCGGCGCGCGCGCCGCAACCTACCGTCAGATCGCACCTGGCCTACACGCTATTGAGCGGTCTGGTGCTGATGATCCTGTACACCCTTTTGCGCATTGCGCTGCTGGTTTACAACCGTGAGGGGATTGGCGCGACGCCAGCCTCGACCTTCATCGAAGCGTTCGGCAATGGCCTGCGTTTCGACCTGCGTCTTGTGGTCTACATCCTGATTCCGCTGTTGCTGGCCCTGTTCAGCGCCCGCATGATGGCCGCCCGTGGCCTGTTCCGATTCTGGCTGACGCTGGTTGCCAGCCTGACCACGTTCTTTGGCCTGATGGAAATGGATTTCTACCGTGAATTCCACCAGCGCCTCAACGGCCTCGTGTTTCAGTACGTCAAAGAAGACCCGAAGACCGTTCTGAGCATGATCTGGTACGGCTATCCGGTCGTGCGCTATCTGCTGGCGTGGGCATTGCTGACCTGGGTGCTGAGCCTGGTCTTCAAAGGCGTGGATCGCCTGACCCGTCCCCGTGGCGGTTTCAATGTCAGCCGTACCGGCAATCGCGTCGTCGCTCCGTGGTACACGCGCGTTGCCGTGTTCGTTCTGTGTCTGGTCGTGGCCGTGATTGCCGCTCGCGGCACGTTGCGTCAAGGCCCACCGTTGCGCTGGGGTGATGCGTACACCACCGAATCGAATTTCGCCAACACCCTGGGCCTGAACGGCACCTTGACGCTGATCGCTGCGGCCAAGAGCCGTATGTCCGAAGATCGCGACAATATCTGGAAGGCGACGTTGCCGCAGCCTGAGGCTCAGCAGATCGTGCGCGACATGCTGCTGACCGACAACGACAAGCTGGTCGATGCCGATCGTGCAGCTGTCCGCCGCGATTTCACGCCGCCGCAAGCCAATACGTTGCCGATCAAGAACGTCGTGGTGATCCTCATGGAAAGCTTCGCCGGTCACTCGGTCGGCGCGCTGGGGGATGAATCGAACATCACGCCTTATTTCGACAAACTGTCCGAAGAAGGCCTGCTGTTCGATCACTTCTTCTCCAACGGCACTCACACCCACCAGGGCATGTTCGCCACGATGGCGTGCTTCCCGAACCTGCCGGGCTTCGAATACCTGATGCAGACGCCGGAAGGCAGCCACAAGCTGTCAGGCCTGCCGCAGTTGCTGAGTGCGCGTAAATACGACGACGTTTACGTCTACAACGGCGATTTCGCCTGGGACAACCAGTCCGGTTTCTTCAGCAACCAGGGCATGACGAACTTCATCGGTCGTAACGATTTCGTCAATCCGGTGTTCTCCGATCCTACATGGGGCGTGTCCGACCAGGACATGTTCGACCGTGGCGCGCAGGAGCTCAAGGATCGCGAAGCCAAGGGCAAGCCTTTCTATGCCTTGCTGCAGACCCTCTCCAACCACACGCCTTATGCGCTGCCGGCCAACCTGCCCGTTGAACGGGTTACCGGTCATGGCACGCTCGATGAACACCTGACCGCCATGCGTTACTCGGACTGGGCGCTGGGTCAGTTCTTCGAAAAAGCCAAGAAAGAGCCTTATTACAAGGACACGCTGTTCGTGGTCGTGGGCGACCATGGCTTTGGCAACAACGAGCAGATCACCGAGATGGACCTGGGTCGTTTCAACGTGCCGATGCTGATGATCGCGCCGGGCCTGCAGGACAAGTTCGGCAAGCGCAGCAGCATCGTCGGCACACAGATCGATATCGTCCCGACCATCATGGGCCGCCTGGGTGGCGAGACCGTTCACCAATGCTGGGGTCGCGACCTGCTGAACTTGCCTGCTGGCGATCTGGGCTTCGGTGTGATCAAGCCGTCGGGCAGCGAACAGACCGTTGCGCTGGTGACCGGCAACCGCATCCTGATCGAGCCAAAGGAGATGGAGCCGAAGGTCTACAGCTACGAGCTGGGCACCAAGCCGCACGCCGAAGTGATGCCCGACGCGGCGGATGTCGCCGAGTTGCGCAAGAAGCTCGACAGTTTCCTGCAGACCGCTACCAAGAGCCTGCTGGATAACACCGCCGGTGTGAAAGACGCAAAACCGCAGTAAACCTGCACAATGAAAAACGCCCCGGTCTCGGGGCGTTTTTTTTTTGCCTTGGCGAACGACGAATTCCACCGCAGGCACGAATTCATTCGCGATTGAATATTCAGACGCTGACGATGCAGCGCCCGCACAACCCCTTCGCGAATGAATTCACTCCTCCCCACACGTGCATGTCGGTAAGCCGCGTTATCAGAGAACCGAGAAGTTGTAGCTGAGGATCACGCGGGTTTCGTCGACGTCGCGGGCGAAGCTTTCGTAGTTGCTGCGGAAGGTCGCGTTGCGCAGGCGGATGCTCAGGTCTTTGAAGGTACCGGTCTGCATCACATACTTGACCTCGGTATCACGTTCCCATTCCTTGCCTTCGCTGTCGCTGCCAGCCACTTTGATGTTGTCGCCGTTGACGTAGCGGGTCATGAAGCTCAGGCCGTTGAAGCCGATCGCCTTGAAGTCGTAGTCGTAACGCAGTTGCCAGGAGCGCTCTTGAGCGGCAGCGAAGTCGTTGATCTGGATGTAGTTGACCAGATACGGGTTGGTGCCATCCAGATAAGGCATCGACGTGTCGCCGATCATGGTCTGCCAGCCAACGGTCAATTTGTGCCCGGCCAGCGCGTAGGCGAGCAGGGTGCTCAAGGCCTGGTTGTCGATCTCGCCGGCCCGGGCTGAGCCGTCATCATGGCTCTTGATGAAATGCACATCGGCGGAGGCCACACCCGGCCCGACCTTTTCGCTGCCGAGCAAGCCGACATAGTGCTGGTGGTAGACGTTTTCCAGCGCCGCGTAGTGGTATTGCGCGGTGATGGCGGGCGTGACCTGGTAATCAACGCCGTACATGTCGAAATGGTTGCCCGTGATGTCGCTGGTGTAGCGCTTGTTCTTGCTGTTGAGGCGAATGTCCTGCGAGTCGGTCGAGTCCCGCGCGGTGTAGTGATCCAGTCGCGAGGCCATGAACTTGAAGCCAGGCAGGTCTTGGGATGTCAGCATGCCGCCGTTGAACATGGTCGGCAGCAGACGGCCATCGTTGTATTTGAGCAGCGGCAGGTCGGGCATCATTGCGCCGTATTTGAACACCGTCTGCGAGTAGCGCACCTTCGCCGCTGCGCCAAACTTGGCGTATTCGCCTTTGGATTCGCGTGGATTGCGACCGCTTGACGGCAGCAGACCCGTGCCACTGCGGTCCGGACTTGAGTCCAGCTGAAAGCCCGCCATGCCCAGCGCGTCGATGCCGAAGCCGACAGGTCCTGTGGTGTAACCCGACTGGAAGTTCAGGATGAAACCCTGCGCCGCTTCTTCGCGCTTGGACGCCCCTTGCGGATTGGAGCTGCTGCCATCCCGGAAATCACGGTTGAAATACATCGTGCGCGATTCGATGTTCGCCTTGCTGTCTTCCAGAAAACCTTCGGCGTATACCGGGGCAGTGACGCTCGCGAACAACGACAGCGTGCCAAGACCGACAAGCGTGCACGGGCGGGTGCGGCCAATAAGCATGAGAACTCCAGATCAGGTGGGGATGACCGACGCAGAGCGGGCGCAAGTGCGCGATCAGCAAGGCGGGGCATCGGATGGGCGCGCAGTATGGTGACTCGGGCTTTTTTAGCCCATTACACTTTTGTATAGCGCGCCCGCCCCGCGAGGCCCGATTCAGAGCAGTTCCGGCGCAAAAAACGAGCAGATGCAGCGCACGCTGGCAGTGATCATTCCCGTTGAACGTCACTGATACCGCAGGGTCAAGATCAGTAGGCCGTTTGAACGGCTCTCACTGAGGAGACATTGATGAAAGTCTGGACTATTTCGTTTCAGGATAAAGATGGCGTGCAGCAGACCCACGATCTTGAATCCGAGCAGCGTCCAAGCGAGGAAGAAGCTGCGCGGTATTTGCGCCCGATTCTGTTCCCCGTCGTCAGCGAGCTCGATCTGAACGATCTGGACGGTCGATCAAACGCCCCCACGGCGGAAGTCTTGAAAGAACAGAACGCGGTGCAAATCATTTCCATCGTCGAGGCATCATGAGTCAGCCTCGACGATCCATTACCGCCAATTGGCAACGCGCTGCCAATGGGCGTACTCTGCAATCGAGGCCGGTGAAGCACTTACCCGATTCTGTTCGTGTAGTGCCTGATTTGTAACAGCAGCATCGGCCTTGTCAGCGACATGCTTGAGTCCCGGGCAGCGGATGAACCGCTGCTTGACGCCGCGCCACAGCGGGGCGTTCCGGGATCGTTGAAACTCTATCTATCGTTGCATAGGAGGACGTTTCATGAGCACGACCTATCAAGAAGACATCAGCAGTCACGTACTGCGCCGCATGAAAGAAGGCGGTTTCGACTTCGCCAGCATCCATCCAATTGAGTTCTACGCCATATTCCCGGACGAGGAAAGGGCGCGTCAGGCGGCAGAGAAATTCCGGGGTGAATCCGTCAACGTCCAGCTCAACGCCCGGGAGGATGGGGCGTGGTACCTGGAGTTGAGCAAGTTGATGTATGCAACGTACGACGGCATAGGAGATTTCGAGCAGGACTTTCAAAGCGCCATTATCGGCCTCGACGGAGAGGTTGAAGGCTGGGGCGTGAAGCAGGAGATCAAGCGACTGCATTGAGGGCTGGGCCCTCGCTCAACGCACTGTGTGACGGTGAGGGCTGATCGAACGCCGGGCAGTGGTTGAGGCCAGATAGATCACCTGGCGATCGACCGTTTCCATGCGAACGAATCGGCCCTCACGACTTTGCGTCACCCATCTGTTGAAGCTGTCGGTGGAGTGCGGCGGCAAAAACAGGGCAAAAAAAAGCCGCTCGGGTCTGAGCGGCGTAAAGGGAATGTCGTGAATAAGCGCGCGATGGCAGGAAACGCTCGAGTCCTCTGGGCCACGTTCTCTGTGTCGATGGCGCGATTATCCGGAAACAAAATCCCGTCGGGAAATCAACTCTGGCTATGCTGCTAATAGATTTTTCGGCGGCAGGACGCTTCTCTATGAAGCGTAGGAGAATTGGTTAGAGCGCTTCTTGCACAGGAATGGTGCGCAAGCGTCTTCGAATTTATTCAACCAATTGATTTATAAGCGTTTATGCCGCTGGCACGGGCCTTGCGAAGGCCCATGTGTCCATGGTGACAAGGAGTACGGCATGATCCGCACCTTTTATGATGAGATGTACGATGTAGACGGCGGTGTCCGTCCACATTATCGGGAATTCGCCCGCTGGCTGGGCGAAGCGCCGCCTGAGTTGCTCGCTCAGCGTCGGCGTGAGGCCGATCTTTTGTTTCATCGCGCCGGGATTACTTTCACGCTGTACGGTGACGAGCAGGGAACCGAGCGACTGATTCCCTTCGATACGATTCCTCGCAGCATCCCCGCCAGTGAATGGCGCGTGGTCGAACGCGGCTGCATTCAGCGCGTCAAGGCGCTGAACATGTTTCTCGCCGACCTTTATCACGACCAGCGCATCATCAAGGCCGGCATCATCCCTGCCGAACAGGTGCTTGCCAACGAGCAGTATCAACTGGCGATGCAAGGCCTGAACCTGCATCGCGACTTGTATTCGCACATCTCCGGCGTCGATCTGGTTCGCGACGCAGACGGTACCTATTACGTGCTTGAAGACAACCTGCGTACGCCCAGTGGCGTGAGCTACATGCTCGAAGACCGCAAGATGATGATGCGGCTGTTTCCCGAGCTGTTTGCTGCGCAGCGCATCGCTCCCGTCGATCATTACCCGAATCTGCTGCTCGACACCCTCAAGAGTTCCAGTCCTCTGGATAATCCGAGCGTCGTCGTGCTCACGCCGGGGCGGTTCAACAGTGCGTTCTTCGAGCACGCGTTTCTGGCGCGCGAGATGGGCGTCGAGCTCGTCGAAGGCGCGGATCTGTTCGTGCGAGATGACCGTGTTTTCATGCGCACCACCGACGGCCCTAAAGCAGTCGACGTGATTTATCGTCGCCTGGATGACGCCTTCCTCGATCCGCTGGCGTTCAACCCCGAATCGATGCTGGGCGTGCCGGGCCTGTTGTCAGCCTATCGCTCAGGCAATGTGGTGCTGGCCAATGCCATCGGCACTGGCGTTGCCGACGACAAGTCGATCTATCCGTTCGTGACCGACATGATCCGCTTCTACCTCGACGAAGAGCCGATCCTGAAGAACGTGCCGACCTGGCAATGCCGCAAGCCCGAGGAGCTGTCCCACGTGCTGGCCAACCTTGGCGATCTGGTGGTGAAGGAAACCCAGGGTTCCGGCGGCTACGGCATGCTGGTAGGGCCTGCCGCCACGGCAGCCGAGATCGAAGCGTTCCGCGCGCGCCTCAAAGCCAAGCCCCATGCGTACATCGCCCAACCGACCTTGTCCCTGTCGACCTGTCCGACCTTCGTCGAGAACGGCATCGCCCCGCGACACATCGACCTGCGCCCATTTGTCCTGTCTGGCCGCGAAACCCGCGTCGTACCGGGCGGACTCACGCGCGTGGCGTTGCGTGAAGGGTCGCTGGTGGTGAACTCGTCGCAGGGTGGCGGAACCAAGGACACCTGGGTGGTCGAGGATTAAGGATGCCTGCCAATGCTAAGTAGAACTGCCTCGGATTTATATTGGATGTCGCGGTACCTGGAGCGGGCCGAGAACCTCGCGCGAATGCTCGACGTCAGTTACTCGTTATCGTTGATGCCGCAGGATGGGCGCGGCGACGGCCTGAATGAACTCGCCATGCCGCTGTTGATCACCGGAACGCTGGACGATTACCTGGAGCGTCACGGCGAGTTGCATGCCGAACGCTTGCTGCATTTCTTCGCGCTGGACGCAGCCAACCCCGCCAGTATCTTCAGTTGCCTGGCCGCCGCGCGGGCCAGTGCCCATGCCGTGCGTGGGCGGATTACCGCGGACATGTGGGAAAACATCAACGCGACCTACCTGGAAATTCGCGGCATCGCTGAACAGGGCCTCAGCCGTTATGGCATGAGCCGGTTCTGTGAGTGGGTCAAGGAGCGTTCGCACCTGTTCCGCGGCGCGACTTACGGCACGATCATGCGCAACGATGCCTTCCGTTTCATTCGACTGGGCACCTTCATCGAGCGCGCCGACAACACCATGCGCCTGCTCGACGCCCGCTATGAAATGCTCGAGCTGCGCGGGCCGGCAGCCAACGCGGCGGCGGACAGTTCGGCGGCCGGTTACTACCAGTGGAGTGCGCTGCTGCGCGCGCTTTCATCATTCGAGGCCTACACCGAGGTCTATCGCGACGCGCCGGGCGCTCGTCAGGTTGCCGAGCTGCTGTTGCTGCGGGCCGACATTCCTCGTTCGCTGCGCGCCTGCCTGGAAGAACTGGACATGATTCTGGCCAGTCTGCCGGGTGCCAACGGTCGTCCCGCCCAGCGTCTGGCGGCTGAACTCGATGCACGACTGCGCTACACCGGTATCGATGAAATCCTCGCGGAGGGGCTGCACGAATGGTTGAACGAATTTATTCCGCTGCTGGCCCAACTGGGTAACGTTATCCACACTTCTTATCTGGAGGCTGCATGAGACTCTCGATTAGCCACGAGACTACCTATCATTACGACGATCAGGTCCGCGCCAGCATCCAGTATTTGCGTCTGACCCCACATGACAGCGAGCGTCAGCAGGTGCTCAGCTGGCAACTGGCTTTGCCGCGTCCGGTGCGTGCGCAGATCGATCCGTTCGGCAATATTCTGCACGTGCTGACCATGGATGAGCCTCATGAGGCCATCGTCATCGGCGCACGGGGCCAGGTCGAGATCGATGAAACGCGAGAGGCCGAGCATGAGAGCCAGTCTTCGCTGCCGTTCTTGCGCTTCACGCGTTTGACGGAGGCTGACGAGGCCATTCGCAGTTTCGCCGCCAAGGAAACGAAAAAACGCACTGATCGCAATGCGTTGATCGACTTGATGCAGGCGTTGAATCAGCACATCACCTACACGCCGGGCGCTACGGCCGTCGACACCAGCGCGGCGCAGGCCTTTGCCAATCGCGCCGGCGTGTGTCAGGACCATACCCACGCATTTCTCGCTTGCGCCCGCAGCCTGGGCGTGCCGGCGCGGTATGTGTCGGGCTATCTGTACAGCGACAGCAGCGAGCACCTGGCCAGCCATGCCTGGGCCGAAGCGTGGATCGACGACGCCTGGTACAGCTTCGATGTGACCAACCGGCTGGCGATTCCGGAGCGTCATCTGAAACTTGCGGTCGGTCTCGATTATCTGGACGCCTGCCCGGTACGCGGCATGCGTCGCGGCGGCGGTTGCGAGCAGATGCACGCGAAGGTCGTGGTGTCGCCTTCGGCGCCGATTGCGGTGCCTGTTGCACAGCCCGTGGTGCAGATGCAGGTGCAGCGGCAGTCTTGAATGCGATGAAGCGCTTCATTCCGTGGGAGTGAGCGCGCTCGCGAAGGCCGATTGCCAACCCCCGGCATTTCCACAGCATGCACTGGCCTGTTCCCGGCTGAAGCCGGTCCTACGGAACGCTGCAAGGTTCGTGGGACTGGCTTTTGCCGGGAAAGCCGGTTCGACGGACGCTGTGAGCTGTCGGTAGGACCGGTTTTGGTCGGGAACGGCAGTCCTACAGATGCTGAGAGCTTTCCGTAGGACCGGCTTCAGCCGGGAAGGTGTCGGGTGTTACGCCGCTGGGCGACGGCGTTGACTGCATTTGGCTTACGCCTACATCAATTTCCGAGCTTCCCGAATTCCCTGGCCGACACAAATCCTGTGGGAGCGAGCTTGCTCGCGAAGGCGTCGGGTGATGCGGCGCTGATAGAACGGGAGTTTACGAAACCCGTCTCACGCCATAACTCATGGGCTGGCCGCTGAATCTGCAATCTTTCTGGCAGCCATGTGCTTCAAATAACTCACCACTTGGCCCAATTCCTCATCCGACAGCACGTCAGCCGTGATCGCCGGCATCTTCGCCTGCGGCCACTGGCGCAGGGCTTGCGGGTTGCGGATGTACAACTTGAGGTAATCCCCGGCGAAGTATTCGGTGGGATTATGCGGGATGTTCAGGTCCGGACCGAGCTGCGAATCCCCCGCACCGTTCAAGCGGTGGCACGCGAAACAGTTCTTCTGAAACAGCGCAAAGCCCTTGTTCACCGGATCGTCCGCTGCAAGCTTCGCGTCGGGCAGCAGGGCCGGGAAGCGCTCGGCCACCGGCGTCAGCAGGCGAATCCTGCCAACGGCGTAGGGCCATTGTTCGGGGCTGATCCTGCTGGCGGCGGGATCGGTCCACACGAGATAAAACGGCCCCGCGCCGGGTTTGTCCTCGCTCAACCCGGGCCACGGGTGGGCGGGGTCTTCAACGGCCAGCCAAGCCCGCGACCCGCTCTTCTGCAGCAGAGGCGCGGCAGGTATTTCGGCCGCGAACCCGTCAGTGGCAATCGCCTGGAGGTGCGCGTCGACGGGCACCCCTTTCAGCAGCGCGGCCATGGGCACAGCGCGATAGTGCATGGTTCGTTTGTAGGAAACATCGTCCGGAATGTCGATGTCATGCGCCTGCGGGTGTTCGAGCAGTTGCGCTGTGCTCCACGTGCGCGAGCCAGTGCCGAGGTCAATCGTCAACTGAGCGGCATGAACGGGCAGGGCACTCAGGATGCTGGCCAGCATCAGAAATAAACGCAAAACCGGCTACTCCGCGGGATCGTCGGTGACGTCGTAGAGCGCGTTGTGCAACTCATCGTAGGAACCGCCGTTGATGATGCTGGTGTAACCGGCTCTTTTCAGTTGGTCCTGAGCCTTGCTGGCGCGGGCGTTGGTGGAGCTGAAGACCACCAGCACCAGATTGCGATCGGTCATGACCTGCTTGAGCTGGTTGACCAGGCGCCTGTCATCGACGCGCACGGCATTGAGCACCGTTCCCGATTCATAATCACTCTGGCTGCGAACGTCGATGGCGAGTTTGCCCTCCTTGATTGCTGCCACCGCCGCAGCCTGTTCAACCGGCCCGGCGTGTGCCACTGCACTCAAACCCAATGCAAAAACTGCCCACCACTGACGCATATGCCCATCTCCCTGCCTGAATGCAGATAAGGGTGGCACAAATGCAATTCGCCGCAAGTCCTTGTGATGAGGTCAGCCAAACAATCGGGTCAGATTGGGCAAAATCAGCAGCAGCGTGGTGGCGAAAACGATGAGTCCGGCCTGACGTACTTTTGAACGTTTGAACATGGCATATGCCTTTTCTTGTTATTCCTGAGCGACAAAAGCTCTCCGGCTTCGGCGATGGCAGAAGCGGGCAGCTGGCAAAGGTGAGTCAAAGAGCAGATGTCCCGATCAATGAATCGCGGACGGCGGGCGCTGAAAGAATCGGTTTTTATTGCGCTTCTGCTACAGACTTAACCTTAGAGCCCGCGTGCAGAGCGTCTTAGATCGCTTGGGTATTTCGCATTGCAGTCTACTCTATGTAAAAGGTATAAGGCGCAATGCCACCGCGCAGACATTCCCTTGCTAGACGCTTTCGGACTAATCGATTCACTTCCTTTAGCAAGCTACCGTTCGTCTGACCCCGAAATGTCCTACAAGCGGCTACCCTACAAGGCGGTCAAGGGCGCTGATCGTTTTGATCATTGCATCCGCGGACATGCCAGCTATGGTAACGGCGGCACGCAACAGACCTGTTTCCAGCAGGCCATTCGAGCAGAGCGCGAGGACAGGATGAACGAGGCGTTTATTTTCGATGCGCTACGCACACCGCGTGGCAAGGGCAAGGCCGAGGGCGCGCTGCACAGCGTCAAGCCGGTCGACCTGGTGGCCGGACTCTTGAGGGAACTGCAGGTGCGCAGTCATCTGGACACAGATCAGGTGGATGACATCGTGCTCGGTTGCGTCACGCCAGTCGGTGATCAGGGCGCCGATATCGCCAAGACGGCCGCACTGGTCGCCGATTGGGCAGTGGAAGTGGCCGGTGTGCAGGTCAATCGGTTCTGTGCCTCGGGACTTGAGGCGGTGAACCTGGGCGCCATGAAGGTCCGCTCCGGGTTCGAGGATCTGGTCGTGGTGGGCGGCGTCGAATCGATGTCCCGGGTGCCGATGGGCAGCGATGGCGGCGCCTGGGTGCTGGACCCGCAAACCAACCTGCACACCCATTTCACCCCTCAGGGCGTTGGCGCGGACCTGATCGCAACGCTGGAAGGCTTCACGCGTGAGGACGTCGACCGGTTTGCGCTGCAGTCGCAACACAAAGCCGCGATGGCCCGGGAAAGAGGCGCTTTTCGGCGGTCGCTGGTACCGGTCCGCGACGTCAACGGCATGCTGCTGCTGGATCATGACGAGTTCATTCGCTTCGACACCACGCTCGAGGGACTGGGCAGGCTCAAGCCCAGTTTCGAAGCCATTGGCAAGCTGGGTTATGACGCCACGGCGTTGCGCGTGTACAGCCACGTCGAGCGCATCGAGCACGTGCACACACCGGGCAACAGTTCCGGCATCGTCGATGGCGCGGCGTTGATGCTGCTGGGGTCGGCGCAAAAAGGGCAGGCGCTGGGGCTGCGGCCGAGGGCGCGAATCGTGGCCGCTGCGGTGACCAGCACCGATCCCACCATCATGCTGACGGGGCCTGCGCCGGCGACGCGCAAGGCGCTGGCCCGGGCGGGGCTGAACATCGAGGACATCGACTTGCTCGAGGTCAACGAGGCCTTCGCGTCCGTGGTGCTCAAGTTCATCAAAGACATGGGTGTCGACCCTGCCAGGGTCAACGTCAACGGCGGGTCCATCGCTTTGGGCCATCCACTGGGCGCCACCGGCTGCATGATCCTCGGTACGTTGCTCGATGAGCTGGAGGCGCGGCAGTTGCGCTACGGTCTGGCGACGTTATGCGTCGGCGGCGGCATGGGAATCGCGACCATTATCGAGCGGGTCTGACCCGCGGGCCCATCCTATGCAGCGCTTGCCGACGCAACTCCGCGGTTGAGCAACCCCACTATTCGCAACAGTTTGAGGAAGAACGACCGCATGACTGATGCCATCGCGTATGAAATCGGCCCCGACCAGATCGTCACGCTGACCCTGGACATGCCCGGCCAGCAGGCGAACACCATGAACGCTGTCTATCGGCAGGCAATGGGTGAAACCCTCGAACGGCTCCAGCGCGATCGCGATGACATCCTCGGCGTCATCATCAGGTCGGCGAAGAAGACTTTTTTCGCCGGTGGCGACCTGAACGAGCTGATCCAGGTCGACACCTCGCGTGCCGCGTGGTTTTACCAGATGACGCTGGACCTCAAGGCCCAACTTCGTGCACTGGAAACCTTCGGCAAACCGGTGGTCGCGGCCATCAACGGCGCAGCGCTGGGCGGCGGCTGGGAGTTGTGTCTGGCGTGTCATCAGCGCATTGCCCTCAACGAAAAGCACGTGCGCCTTGGTCTGCCCGAGGTCACTCTGGGCCTGCTGCCCGGCGGTGGCGGAACGGTGCGTCTGGTGCGCATGCTGGGCCTTGAAAAAGCACTGCCGTTGCTGATGGAAGGTCGCAACCTGAGCGCTGCGCAGGCGCTGAAAATCGGGCTGATCGATCAGATCGCCGACGATGCCGACGACCTGCTCGCCAAGGCGCGCGACTGGATTCTCGCCAATCCGGCGCCGGAAAAGCCCTGGGACCGACCTGGCTTCCAGATTCCCGGTGGCGGGGCCAGTCATTCCAAAGTGGCGCAAATGCTCGCCATTGCCCCTTCGATCCTGCGCAGCAAAACTCAGGGCTGCTACCCCGCGCCGGAAAAAATCCTTGCCGCGGCGGTGGAAGGCGCACAGGTGGATTTCTCGACGGCGGAGAAGATCGAAGCGCGTTATTTCACTGAATTGACCACCGGCCAGATCGCCAAGAACATGATCGGTTTCTGGTTCCAGCTCAATCAGGTGAATGCTGGCGACTCGCGGCCCAAGGCGCCTCCGGTCTATCACATGCGCAAGGTGGGCATCCTCGGGGCCGGCATGATGGGGGGCGGGATCGCCTACGTGACCGCATTGGCGGGGATTGATGTGGTGCTCAAGGACCTCAACCTGGCGGCTGCGCAGAAGGGCAAGGATTACTCCGTGCGCCTGCTCGACAAGCAGGTGACGCAGGGACGGATGACCCCGGAGCAGCGCGATGCGGTGCTTGCAAGGATCAAGACGACTGGCCGCGACAGTGATCTGGAAGGGTGCGACCTGATCATCGAGGCGGTGTTCGAGGATCGCGAGCTAAAGGCCCAAGTCAGCGCCGCTGCCGAGCAAGTGGTGGTACCGAACGCGGTCATTGCCTCCAACACCTCGACGCTGCCGATCACCGGGCTGGCCAGTGCGGTGAGTCGTCAGGAGCGTTTCATCGGCATGCACTTCTTCAGTCCGGTGGACAAGATGCGGCTGGTGGAAATCGTCAAAGGCGCGCGCACCAATGATATGACCCTGGCCCGTGCCTTCGATTTCGTGCAGCAGATCAACAAGACCCCCATCGTAGTCAATGATGCGCGTGGCTTTTTCACCTCCCGGGTTTTTGCCACGTTCACCCACGAAGGTATCGCCATGCTGGGCGAGGGCATCAATGCCGCGATGATCGAAACCGAAGCGCGCAAAGCCGGCATGCCCGTGGGACCGCTGGCGGTGTCGGACGAGGTGTCGCTGAGCTTGATGAGTCACATTCGCCAGCAGGCGCGCAAGGACCTGGAAGCGCAAGGCGAAACCCTCGTCGAGCATCCGGCGAATGCTGTGGTCGAGCTGCTGGTGAATGAGTTTCAGCGCGCAGGCAAGGCTGCCGGCGCGGGTTTCTATGACTATCCGCAGGACCAGCCAAAGCGCTTGTGGTGGCAGCTCAAGGCCAGGTTCGAAAAGCCCGCGGCGCAGATCGGCGGCCAGGAAATTCGCGACCGCCTGCTGTTCATTCAAGCCATCGAAACTGTGCGTTGTCTGGACGAGGGCGTGCTGCGCTCGACTGCCGACGCGAACATCGGCTCGGTGTACGGCATCGGATTCCCGGCCTGGACGGGCGGCGCATTGCAGTTCATCAATCAGTACGGCCTCAAGGATTTCGTCGCCCGTGCGCATCATCTGGCCGAACGCTACGGCGAACGCTTCGCGCCGCCTGCTTCGCTGCTGGAAATGGCCTTGAGCGGCAAACGCTTCCCGGCACGGTCTCTTGATTGAGGGTCACGAACTGTCTGCGCGTTTCGGGCAGCCTCGGTTCAGCCTCGCGCAGCGTCATGACGCAAACGGGTCTTGCCTTGCTCCAGGCTTCAAGGCAGGCTTGGCTATACGCATTTTCGCTTTGTCGCTTCAGGAATTTCTATGTCGTTACGCATCTGCATTCTGGAAACCGACGTTCTTCGCCCTGAACTGGTCGATCAATATCAAGGTTATGGGCGGATGTTTCAGTCGCTCTTCGCCCGTCAGCCGATTCCTGCCGAGTTTGTCGTCTACAACGTCATGCAGGGTGATTACCCGCCCGATGCGGAGCAGTTCGATGCGTACCTGATCACTGGCTCCAAGGCCGATTCATTCGGCACCGATCCGTGGATTCAAACCCTCAAGACTTACCTGCTCGACCGCTACAAGCGGGGCGACAAGCTGCTGGGCGTGTGCTTCGGTCATCAGCTGCTGGCCCTGTTGCTGGGCGGCAAGACCGAGCGTGCGACGCAGGGTTGGGGCGTCGGCATCCATCATTACGACCTTGCGCCGGCCAAGCCGTGGATGACCCCGGCGATGGACAAGCTGACCTTGCTCATCAGTCACCAGGATCAAGTGACCGCGCTGCCGGAAGGCGCGACGGTGCTGGCGTCCAGCGACTTCTGCCAGTTTGCCGCCTACCACATCAACGATCAGGTGCTGTGTTTCCAGGGGCATCCGGAATTCATCCACGACTATTCCCGCACGCTCCTGGACATACGCCAGGAAGCGCTGGGTGAGCAGGTCTACAGCAAGGGCATCGCGAGCCTTGAAGAAGATCACCACGGCACCACCGTTGCCGAGTGGATGATGCGATTCGTCGCCAATAAGCCTCAGGTGGCCTGAGCGTGTGACGCGCGCCCCGTTGCGTCAGGGCGCGCCATCACGTTGGTCCGTGCAGTCACAGCCAGCCCGAGCGCTTGAAGCTCGCAAACAAAATTCCGCACCCGCTGACGATCACGCCCAACACGACAAAGTAACCGTAGTGCCAGCTCAGCTCCGGCATGTTCTGGAAATTCATTCCGTAGATGCCGGCGATGGCGGTGGGAAACGCGAGGATCGCGGCCCAGGCGGCGAACTTGCGCTGAGTCAGGCTCTGTCGCGATGACTCCAGCAACAGGCCGATCTCGATGGTCTGGCTGGCGATGTCACGCAGGTTGGCGAGGTCCTCCATCTGCCGTTTGACGTGGATTTCCACGTCGCGGAAATAAGGTCGCATGTTCTTGTCGATGAACGGAAAGCTGAGTTTCTGCAACTCCTCACCGATCTCGACCATCGGCGCCACGTACCGCCGCAGGCGCAGCAGGTCGCGACGCAGGCTGTGAATCCGGTGGATGTCGGCTTCGTTGAGTTCGGAGCTGAGCACGCTGTGCTCCAGTTCCTCCAGCTCGCAGTGGATGGCCTCGGTGACCGGCTGGTAGTTCTCGGTGACGAAGTCCAGCAGCGCGTAAAGCACGAAGTCTTCACCGTGCTCCAGCAACAGTGGCCGCGCCTCGCAGCGTTGACGCACCAGTCCGTAGGACTTCGAGTCGCCGTTGCGCGAGGTGATGATGTAGCCCTTGCCAGCGAAGATATGGGTTTCGATGAACTGCAGTTTGCCATTCTCGCGGATCGGCGCGTACGTCACGATGAACAGCGCATCGCCGAAGGTTTCGAGTTTGGGTCGGCTGTGTACTTCCAGCGCATCCTCGATGGCCAGTTCGTGCAGGTTGAACTGCTTCTGCAGCGTCGCCAGTTCCTGAGCACTGGGCCGCTCGAGACCGATCCAGACAAAGTGCCCGGGCTTGGCCGCCCAGGCAGCGCCTTCGTCCAGCGTGATGTTGGTGACTTTCTTCCCGGCGGTATAGACGGCAGCCGCAACAACTCGACCCATGGTGATTTGCTTCTTCTTCTGAGGATTCGCTGCGCAGCTTAGCGCGCTCTCCAGTTCAGAGTCGGCGAATCTCAGCGAGTTCTAGGGTTTTGTGTCAGCTGTTCAGCTGCCGTTTGGGCAGTGGGTACCGGGCTGCGCAGTTGCGCGTCCATCTGCTCGATGCTCGTGCGCATCTGACCGTGGCACTGCTCGATCAGCGCCGGGATGTCATCGCCCGTCAGGCCGGCGGTGGAAATGGCCGGCAACGAGCGGATCATCACCTGACCGCTGTCCCAGGCATTCAGTTGCATGTCACGCACGTAGGTGCTGACGCATACCGGGACGATAGGCACGCCGGCGTCGATCGCCATCTGGAACGCGCCCCGCTTGAACGGCAGCAGACCCTTGCCCAGATTGCGCGTGCCTTCGGGAAATACCCAGATCGAGGTGTTCTGATGTTGCAGGGTTTCGGTGGTCTGCCTGATCGCATGCCGAGCGCGCAGCGGGTTGCCACGATCGATCAGCACATTGCCCGCGAGCCAGAACAGCTGACCGAAAAGGGGCACCCACTTCAGGCTTTTCTTGCCGATACAGACCGTGCGCGGCGGCACGATGCTGCCGAGGATGAACAGGTCGTAATTGGACTGGTGATTGCAAATGATCACGCACGGGCGGGTGCGTTCGAACTGGGGCGCCATCTGGGCGTTCAGGCGCAGGCGCAGAATCCATAGGGCGGGCAGGGCGTACAGTCGCGCGCACAGGCGGCTGTTGTCCGGGTTGAAAGGACGGCAGATGCCGATCAGCAGACCCAGCAAGCCGGCAACGGCAAAGTGCAGACCCATCAGCGACATACGCAGTACGAACAGCATGCAGACCACTCTGGAAATAAAAGGTGGCGCAGTTTACGGATGTGCACTGAAATCGGCAATTGGCCGACGGACAGATGGTTTGGCGGTGTTTAAGCAGATGTTTCTGAAGTGTTTCGGACAAAGCATCTGGCTATTCCCTTCGGGGCTCAACGTGATTGCGGCTGCCAGGTCGCAGCCGCTGGCCGTTGCCAGCGCGCAGTCGCCGTTCATCAGCACGCTGAGTCCCGCAGCAAAGCAAGCTCAGTCAGGCGTCATTGAAACTGATGCTGACGATCCAGTTCGATGGCCTTGTCCAGCGTCTCGAGGAAGTCCTTGCGCACCTTGAGTTTGGTTTGCTTGTGCGCCCTCATGTTGATCTTTTTCAGCTGCAGGGCGACGGTGCGGGCGGCGTCGGGCAGTTCTTCGGCCGTGACGACCTTGTCCAGGAAGCCCGCCTGCAGCGCGCCGTTGGGGTCAAACATCTCGCCATTGATCACGGAGCGGCCAAAGACGCTTTTGCTCAGTCGGTCGCGAGCCAGTTCGATTCCCGCATGGTGCATGGTCATGCCGATCTGCACCTCGTTCAGGCCAATGCTGAACGGCCCTTCAATCCCGATCCGGTAATCCGCCGACAGCAGCAGAAATGCGCCTTTGGCCACGGCATGGCCGCTGCACGCGACAACGATGGGGAAGGGGTGCGACAACATGCGCCGCGCCAGGGTCGAGCCTTCGGCCACCAGATCCAGCGCGGCCTGAGGGCTGGAGGTCATGATTTTCAAGTCGTAGCCGCCCGACAGAATGCCTGGCTGGCCGGTGATGATGACGACGGCGCGGTCCTTCTCGGCCTGATCCAGAGCGGCATTGAATGCGGCAATCACGTCGTTGCTGATGGCGTTGACCTTGCCGTTGCTCAGGGTCAGTGTGGCGACGCCGTCTTCCAGTTGATAGGCGACCAGGTCACTCATGAGGGAGTCCTTTTTTGTTTTGAAGTGGCGCAGACGTTACTCACCCGTCGAGGCCAGGTAAAGCGTAAAGGGTGACCGATGAGTCAGGGATTCGGGCCGCGTGGAGGGCAGTGAAGGTCGCGGCCCGAAGTGGGGAGGGGCGGTGGTTCAGACTTCGAGCGTGTTCAACTCGCAGTATTCGTCCCAGTCCATGTCAAGCGCCTCGGCGGCCTCCTTGTGCACCGCCAGTCGCAGCGCTGCGACTTCGTCCTCGGATTTGTCGCTGAACCGCAATGCCAGCTCCCAGGTTTCAAGGTTCACGGCTTCGGCTTCGTCTTCGAAGGCCCAGCGAATCTGGTCTTGCTGATCTTTCAGGCTCAGACCTGAGATCTCTTCCTGCAGAGCCGGGTTGGTCACGATGTATTTCGGCAGGGCAGCTTCGATCCATTCTTCTTTATTCATGTGAGGTAGATCTCCTGTGGTTCGAGCTGACGTTTTTCTGTTGTCGGGATTGTGACGCGAATCGCGATTGTGCTGGATGTGACCGATGCGCGCCACCCACAGGCGGGCCGTCGGTCGGTAGCGGAAATGAAAAGGGCCTGCGCAGCGGCAGGCCCTTTCTTCATCTGCCCCGGAAATTCAGCCGATCGCCATGGGTTTCTTGTCGTTGCGATGGGCGTTTTCGCCCAGCAGTGGGTGCGGCCCGTGATCGCCATAAACCCCCACCGGTTCCGGGAAGGTGCGCAGCAGCGTTATATACAGCAGCGCTGCCAGGCCCAGCGTGATCGGCAGGCTGATGTCGATGCCGCCTGCCAGGTTGCCGAGTGGGCCGACGAACTGACCAGGCAGGTTGACGAAGCACAGGCCGACCGCCGCGCTGGGAATCCACGCGCCCAGTCCGCGCCAGTTCCAGCCGTGCTCGAACCAGTAATGCCCGCCGCTCTGGCCGCGGGTGAATACCTGCAGGTCAGTCGGGTGGTAGAAGCCACGGCGGATGATCAGTCCCAGCACCATGATGACGATCCATGGCGATGTGCAAGTGACGATCAACACTGCGAACGTGGACACGCTCTGCACCAGATTGAAAGCGAAACGTCCGATGAAGATGAAGGCGATGGCCGCAATGCCGATCAGAATCGTCGCCTGAGCGCGATTCAGCAGACGCGGGAACATGCTCGACATGTCCAGACCCGTGCCATACAGCGAGGTCGTGCCGGTGGACATGCCGCCGATGATCGCGATCAGACAGACCGGCAGGAAGAACCAGCTCGGAGACACCGCGAGCAGGCCGCCGACATAATTATTGTCGGTGATGTATTGCGGCGACTGGGTGGCAACGATCGTGGCCGTGCACAGACCGAACAGGAACGGGATCAAGGTGCAGAGCTGTGCCAGAAACACCGAGGCCATGATGCGTTTTTTCGAGGTGTGACGCGGAATGTACCGCGACCAGTCGCCGAGAAACGCGCCGAACGACACCGGGTTGCTCATGGCCAGCAACGCCGCGCCGATGAACGCGGCCCAGAACCCTTCGCTGCCCTGACTGACGGTGCCGGCGAACCCCGCATCGAAGCTGCCGCTGAAGGCCACGATGCCCAAGAGAAACAGCAGGCTTGAAGCAAACACCGCGATCTTGTTCACCCACAGCATGAAACGGAAGCCGTAAATGCACACCACCAGGACCAGCACGGCAAATACGCCGTAGGCCAGCGCCAGCGTCAGGTCGTTTTCCGGCAGGCCGATCATGCGCTTGGCGCCGCCGATCAACGCATCGCCCGAGCTCCACACGGACAGCGAGAAAAACGCCACGGCGGTCAGCAGCGAAAGAAACGATCCGACGATGCGTCCATGTACGCCGAAGTGAGCGCCAGAGGAAACCGCGTTGTTGGTGCCGTTGAGTGCGCCGAACAGGCCCATCGGTGCCAGGATGATCGAGCCCAGTACGATGCCGAGGATGATCGACCAGACGCCTGCCTGGAAGGACAGGCCGAATAGCACCGGAAAGCTGCCGAGCACCGCGGTCGCAAAAGTGTTGGCGCCGCCGAAGGTCAGGCGAAACAGATCGATGGGAGAAGCGTTGCGTTGATCATCGGGGATCTGTTCGACACCGAATGTTTCGATGCTGGTGGTGGGGTGTGACATGAGATGTCCTGCACGCTGTCGTGTTGTTATGAGGCTGACACGCAATGTCGGCCCGTTTTTCGACCGGACGTCGCCCGGTCGTGGCATTGGCAGTGGTCGGCAGTCCGACCGTAAAAGAGGTGCAGCGGTGGTTGGTGTTAGAAGGTCAGGCGGCGCCTCTTCGGGCACTCGCCGCGTGATTCAGCGGATCAGTCCGCCATCGCCGACAAATGCTCGTGGCAGGCAAGCCATCGCGTGCCGTGCAAACGAAATACAATGGTTTCGCGCTCCTGATAGCGGCTCTCTTCGCTGCCGAAGCGTACGTGCGTGGCCACATCGTGCATGAAAATCGCGACATCGCCCTGCAGGCTGATGTTGACGTTGCTGGATTCGCAGCTCAGCACGGCGAAGCCATCCGCCTGCCAGCCGTTCCATACCTGGCGATAGGCGGCGCGGGACAGCAGCGGGGCGGGAAGGGTGTAAAACAGGAACGTTGCGTCGTCGCTGAAGGCGGCAAAATAGGCTTCGGTGTCGTTGCTCGCGAAGGCTGCGACCAACGCCTGCGCTGCCTGGCGGACCTGTTCTTCGCGGTGTTCAATGGGGGTCATGGCCGTCTCTTTATTGTGGTTCTGGCGATGGGGCCTGACTTTAAGCAGCTCTTACATTCGGTAACATCGGTGCCGATAAAAACTTAGTTCAGAAAATCGAGAACTATGCCGCCGCTCAGGGGCAGGCGCCTGCGGCGATCGTCGCGGCCAAAAGCTGGGTTCAATTGCCGCCGGATTTCACCAGGCCGCTCTTCACCGGCTGACGCACGCGTCCGCCGGAAGGGTCGAAGCAGGCGCTGTCGTAGCGAGGCGCCACGCAAGTGGAGGGCACGCCGGGTGGCGGCGGCCGGATGCTCTGCAGGCGGTCGGCGATTTCTTTTTCGTTGGTGATGATCAGCTTCCTGCGTCGGCTGATCTGCAGAATCTGGGTCGCATTCTTGTTCAGGCGATAAGGGAAATCAGCGTCTTCCCACTCGCTGCCAATACGTGCCGGACCCGGGCGTTGCACGGTGGTCTGGCCCACATAGGTCGGGCAGGGGCTATAGCCGAAGCTGACGTTGCCCTCTTCGGTGACGCATTTGAACACGTCGCCCTGGGCCGGCATGCAGAATATCAGCGCAAGTGCAGCGAATATCGTGGAAAACCTGCTCATTGAAAACCTCCCTGTATGGCGTAAGGCTACCATTGCAGGGAGTTGCTGTCAGCGGCACTCGCCAGCGTCAGTGAGTTTCGTGATTGGCTTGCACCTTGGCCAGCGCAAGCGCTGCGAACATGTCCGCGTCGCCCTGCAGCACTTTGAGATGATCCTCGACATGGTCCAGGGTCGCACGCTGGTCTTTCGAATCCACCAGCCGCGTCACTTCGCACAGAGCATTGGCCGTGACCCACAGGCTTTGTCGAAGCTGACCGATGATCTTCACGACGCTTTCGGAGCTGTCGAAATCTTCCTCGGACACCGATTCTGCCAGCATCGGCATCAACGGCATCTCCATTCGATTGGTTGACTCGATGCCTGTCACTACGCGGCTGATATCCACCCCGGCCGCCGCGATCCTGAACAGATAATCCGCTCTGGGTAGACGCTGCCCGCTTTCGTAATGACCCTGCGCGTTGGCTTCGACGCCCCCAATGGCGCCGAGCGCGCTTTGCGTCAGTTTCAACCGCTTCCTTTCCTGCCTCAAACGTTTGCCGATACCGTTCATCAACCTTCTCCTGCGAAATTCGCACCCTGGTTATGGTTTTGATGGGTGCGCAATGGTGGCGGGCGATCCAGTGAGGAACCTTCAGGTGCTCGTCGTGCTTCACCTGTTGGAAACAAGGGGTAAACATAGACCTTCATACACTCAAGCGGCGAGTTTTCCGATGTCTTGCTACAGCTAAACGAATAAAACCCGGACAGAATGATAAAATCTGTCGCATTGGATAGGTAACGCACTCATACGGATAGGTTCCAGCGGCGCGGCGACGGATCGCCAGTCGTGCGATCACGCGGGAACGAGCAGAGGCAGGATCCGCGCAGCGTGGGAACCGAGGCGCAAGGAGAGCGGAGGCGAAAGAGAGCAAAGGCCAGAAACACAAAACCCCTGAATTCTCGAGGAATGTCAGGGGTTTTGTTTGCATCGAATATGGCGGTGAAGGAGGGATTCGAACCCTCGATACAGTTTCCTGTATACACACTTTCCAGGCGTGCTCCTTAAGCCACTCGGACACCTCACCGTATCTCTTCAGACGTTCAGTCTGTCGAGGCGCGCTAATGTAGTCGAAAGTTCTGGCGAAGGCAAAACTTTTTTTCAGAATTTTCATGCGGTTAAGCAGAAATGCAGCAAGCCCCGGCTTCTTCGCGAAGTCCGGGGCTTTTTCGTTCCCGGTCGGCCTTGGGATCAGGCGCCGAAGCCGCCGTCGATGGTCAGGCTGGCGCCAGTCACGTAGCCCGCTTCCGGGCCTGCCAGATAGGCCACCATGGCGGCGACTTCTTCGGACTTGCCGTAGCGCGGAACGGCCATGAGGCCCAGCAGGGTTTCGGCGAAGTCGCTGTTGGCCGGGTTCATGTCGGTATCGACCGGGCCGGGCTGTACGTTATTGATGGTGATGCCGCGCGGGCCGAGGTCGCGCGCCAGGCCTTTGGTCAGGCCGACCAGCGCCGATTTGCTCATGGCGTAGACCCCGCCGCCGGCAAACGGCATGCGGTCGGCGTTGGTGCTGCCGATATTGATGACGCGACCGCCTTCCTTCATATGGCGAGCGGCTTCCTGAGTGGCGATGAAGACGCTGCGCACGTTGATGGCCAGGGTTTTGTCGAAGTCTTCGAGGCTGAACTCGTCCAGCGGCGCGATGGCCAGCACGCCCGCGTTGTTGACCAGAATGTCCAGGCCGCCGAAGGCGTCGACGGTCTGGGCCACCGCGCTGCGAATGTCCTCGGCGCTGGCGCTGTCCGCTTTGATCGCCAGTGCCTTACCGCCTGCCGCTGTGATGCTGTCCTGCAGGGCGCGGGCTTTCTCTTCGGAGCTTACGAAGGTGAAGGCGACGGCGGCGCCTTGTTCGACCAGGCGTTTGACGATGGCTGCGCCGATGCCCCGCGAGCCGCCTTGAACCAGTGCTGTCTTGCCGATGAGGTTGGTGGGATGAGTCATGTCGATGTCCTGTAACCGTTGAGAGTGGGTGAATGACTAAAGTATCTGCCCTGGATTAGATTCCCGGTAGCCGGTAATCGCTATAGTCTGTGTAAACCAGAAGTTGTGAATATGAACGATGGAATATTTCAGCAGCCTCGAATGCTTCGTGCGCAGCGCGGAGGTTGGCAGTTTTGCCGAAGCCGCCAGACGCCTGAGCCTGACCCCAGCCGCCGTAGGCAAGAGCGTGGCGAAACTGGAAATTCGGCTGGGCGTGCGATTGTTTCAACGCAGTACCCGCAAGTTGACCCTGACGGAAGCCGGGCAGCGGTTTCTGGCCGAAGTCGGCAGCAGCCTGAACACCATCCAGCACGCCGTCGCCAATCTGGCCAGCGCGCAGGGCAGTCCGGCCGGGACGCTGAAAGTCAGTGTCGGGACGATATTCGGCTGCCTGTACGTGATGCCGCTGCTGGGCGAATTTCTGAGCCGATACCCCGCGATCACACCCGACTGGCATTTCGACAACCGCCAGGTGGACCTGATCGGCGGGGGATTCGACGCCGCCATCGGCGGTGGCTTCGACCTGCCTCAGGGCGTGGTGGCGCGCAAGCTGGCCCCGGCGCACCGCGTTCTGGTGGCCTCACCCGACTGGATGCTGGCAAATGCTCACGTTTCACACCCGGACGATCTGAGCGAGTGCGACGGCATCCTGATCCGCTCGCCGCAGACCGGGCGGATCCGCTCCTGGCCCTTGATCCATCGCACTCAGGAGCAGACGCCGCTGCGGCTGAAGCTGCGCATGACCATGAGCGATTCCGAGGCCGCCTGCCGCGCGGCGGTGCAGGGTCTGGGCGTTGCGTTGGTGAGCATGCCCTTCGCCGTGCCTTACCTGCGCGCCGGTACGTTGCAGCGCGTGCTGCCCGACTGGTATGTCGAGGACGGGAGCATCTGCATTTATTACAGTGAACACAAATTGTTGCCCGGCAAGACCCGGGCGTTCGTGGATTTCACCATTGAGCAGTTCGCCCGACAAGAACTAGCGCGGCATTTCAGTGCCGTGTGAGCGGGGCGAGCGCAAGGAAAGAGGGATGTAATGAAGTTTGATAATAAAGCCGCGCTGGTCATCATCGACATGCAGCAAGGCATTAATCATCCGAAACTGGGACGGCGCAACAACCCGGATGCCGAGCAGAACATGCTGGCGCTGCTTGAGGCCTGGCGTGACTCGCAGCGAACCGTCATACACGTCAGGCATTTCTCCCGCTCGCCGGATTCGGTGTTCTGGCCCCAGCAGTCCGGTGTCGAATTCCAGCCCGAGTTTCTGCCCCACGAAGGAGAGGGCGAGCTGCACAAGCAAGTTCCGGATGCGTTCTGCCACTCGGCGCTGGAAGGCTGGCTGCGCGCGGACGGGATTCGCCAGGTCGTGATCGTCGGCGTCGTCACCCACAATTCGGTGGAATCCACCGCGCGCACCGGCGGCAATCTGGGCTTTGACGTGATCGTTCCGCACGACGCGTGCTACACCTTCGACGGCGCCGACTTCTTTGGTCAGCCGCGCCGTGCCGAAGACATTCACGCCATGTCGCTGGCCAATCTGCACGGCGAATATGCGCAGGTGCTGGGCACCGAGGACATCCTTCGGGCGCTGGGCTGACTGCGCATGGTCCGCGGGCGCACCTCAGGCAGGCGGCCGGTGAATGGCGCCTGCCCATGAGTCAAACGGGGCGCACCGTCTGTATTACAACGTGAAGCGCGCCATCTGCATGGCCAGATGATCGGCCTGCTCCGACAACTTCAGGCAATCCTCCCTGCACATCTTGACGTCTTGCGCGGTGGACTGCGCCAGGTCGGCAATGCCTTGCACGTTGCGATTGATTTCCTCGGTCACGGTGCTCTGTTCTTCCGTGGCGGCGGCGACCTGATGATTGCGATCGGTCAGCTCTTCGACGTGGCCGGCGATGGCATCCAGGGAATCTCCGGTACGCCGGCTGGCCTGGACACCGGTTCCGGTGGCGGCCTGTCCGGCACGCATCGAGGTGACTGCCTGATCGGCGCCGCTTTTCAGTTCGCTCATCATCTGGCGGATTTCCGAAGTGGCGGTCTGGGTGCGGCCGGCGAGCGTTCGAACCTCATCGGCGACCACCGCAAAGCCCCGGCCCATTTCGCCTGCTCGCGCTGCCTCGATGGCTGCGTTCAGGGCCAGCAGATTGGTTTGTTCGGAAATGCTGCGGATAACGCTGAGCACTTGATCGATGGTCGAGATCTGCGTGGCCAGATGCTCCACGGCGCCTGCGGCGATGCCTACACCGTCGGACATGCTCTGGATGTGGTCGATGGACTCACCGACCACTTGCCTGGCTGACACCGCCTCCCGATGCGTATTGCGCGACACATCGGCCGCTGCCCCGGCATTGCGGGCGATTTCCTGCACGGTCAGGCCCATCTCATGAACGGCGGTGGCGACCATGTCCGTCATCTGCTGTTGCTTGAGCGCGCGGCTCGACGTGCTGTCGACAACCCGCGTGACCTCGACGACGTTGTGACGCAGTTGCTCGCTGGTTTTCAAGGCGTCGCCGATCAGTGCGCGCAGGCTTTCAATGAAGCGATTGAAGCCGCGCGCCAGATCGCCCAGTTCATTCTCGCGTTTGTCGTCCAGTCGCCGGGTCAGGTCGCCTTGACCCGCGCCGATGTCCACCAGCGCATGGGTCACCTGACGAATCGGGCGCACGATACCGCGCGCGATCCACGCCACGAAACCGAGGAAGAACAGCACAACCGCGATGCTGATGGCGCAGATGAGCGTCAACGCATCCTTGGCCGGGCCGTAGACTTCAGCCATCGGCACCTCGCTGACCAGCGTCCAGCCCAGCGACGCGACTGGCTTGGCGACGGCGACGTAGTCCTGCCCGTCGCGCTTGAATTCCAGCGCCTGGCCGTTCTCGTTTTCGGTGAGCAACCTGCGAGCGGCAGACTCGCCGACCAGTTGCGACAGGGCTTCACGGTCATTGAGCTCGGCATTCGGATGCACCTTGATCCGGCCGTCCTGGCTGACGAGGTACACCTGGCCTTGCTTGCCGAAACGGAAGTCGCGAACCATCTGCGACAGCGCGCTCATGCCAAAGCCGAGCCCGGCCACGCCGACGACGTTGCCGTTGTGCACGATCCGCTGATTGATGAACAGCGTCGGCACCTTGGTCGTGGCGTCGATGTCGATGTCCAGCGAGCGCTGTTTGTTGCTGTCGAGGAAGCCGTAGAACCAGTTGTTCTCGGTCGGCCCGCGTTGCAGCGTGCGATCGGCGCCTTTATTGGTGATGTAATGGCCGCTGTCCCTGGCGACGATGAATGTGGTCAGCGCGTTGTGCTGTTCTTTGATTTTCGCCAGATACCGGATAAAAGCCGATTGCTGCGCGGCGTCTTCGCCGTTACCCAGCCATTCGGACACCAGCGTATTGTCGGCGATGTCGCTGGCCGCCGTGAGGGGAGCGGCGAGCAGGCGTTCAAGGTCGTTGCGAATGGCCTCGACGCTGGCCGGCATGGCCTGCTGCAGCAGGTAGCGATCCGTGAGTCTGTTCAGCGCGAACGCATAGATGGCGATCACGATCAGGCTGCTGATCACCAGCGCAGCCCCCATGCTCAATGTCAGCTGCCACTGAATACTTTTTCGCCAGACAGGCATAGAAAACTCCGCAGTAAAGCGCACAACCACGATGGAACAGTGCCGCTGATCTGTGCACGAGCAATTACTGCGCCATTGAGTTGATCAGGCGGTCAGGAAATTACCGGGCGGTGGCGACAGCCCTTGTAATCCAGCGCTCCGCCCGTTTGGCAAATCGCTCTGCACCTATTCGAGGATCGGGTTGTGTACAAAATTTGAGTACTTTTGGAACAATTCTCCAGTGTGGTGCGCGAAAAAGTGGCGGCCCAAGCTGTCCACTGCCGGCCGTGGGGCGGCGTCTACGCGTGATGCACACCCGCGCGCTTGAGCAGTTGCTTGCAGCGCTCTGACAAGTGCACCACACGCAGATGCTTGCCAGCCTTCTGGTAGCGCTCGCGCAGGGTTTTCAGGGCAGCGATCGCCGAATAGTCGACGAAGCTCAGGTGCCGGCAGTCGAGGGTGACGTGATCAGGGTCGTTGAGGTGATCGAACTGATCCAGAAACGGCGTGGTGGAGGCGAAAAACAGCGTGCCGTGCAGGTGATAGATCTTGCTGCCATCGGCTTCGACATGGCTGTCGGCGTACAGCTCGCGCGCCTGCTGCCAGGCGAAGTTGAGCGCCGCAATGAGGATGCCGAACACCACGGCGGTCGCCAGATCCGTGAGCACCGTCACGAGGGTGACGGCGATGATCGCCAGCACATCATTGAGCGGCACCTTGCGCAGTACGCGCAGCGACGCCCAGGCGAATGTCTGCTGAGCGACCACGAACATCACGCCGACCAGCGCTGCCAGCGGGATGCGCTCGATCAGCGGCGACAGGAAAAGGACGAACATCAGAATCATCACCCCGGCGACGATGCCTGAGAGACGGCCCCGGCCGCCTGAGCTGAGGTTGATGACGGTCTGGCCGATCATCGCGCAGCCACCCATGCCACCGCAGACACCGGAGGTAATGTTTGCCACGCCCAGCGCCACGCACTCGCGATCCGGGTAGCCACGGCTTTCCGTGATTTCGTCGGTGAGATTAAGGGTGAGCAGGGTTTCCAGCAGCCCAACCAGCGCCATCAGGATGGCATAGGGCGCGATGATCAGCAGGGTGTCCAGATTCCAGGGCACGTCGGGCAGCGCGATATCCGGCAAGCCGCCGGCGATGTGGGCCATGTCGCCAAGGGTGCGGGTTGGCAGGCCGAACAGGAACACCAGCAGGCCGACGCCGAGAATGGCCACCAGCGCAGGCGGTACTGCGCGGGTCAGGCGCGGCAGCAGGTAAACGATGGCCATGGTCAGGGCGACCAGGCCGATCATCCAGTAGAGCGGGGTGCCGCTGAGCCAGGCGTCGCCGCTTTTGAAGTGTTCGAGTTGAGCCATGGCGATGACGATGGCCAGGCCGTTGACGAAGCCGAGCATCACCGGGTAGGGGACCATGCGCACCAGCTTGCCCAGGCGCAGCGCGCCAAAGGCGATCATCACCAGCCCGCCCAGCAGGACGGTCGCCAGCAGGTATTGCACGCCGTGCTGCACGACCAGCGCGACGATGACCACGGCCATCGACCCCGCAGCGCCGGAAACCATGCCGGGGCGTCCGCCGAACAGCGCAGTCAGCGTGCAGATGATGAAGGCGCCGTACAGGCCCATCAGTGGGTTGAGGTGCGCGACCAGCGCGAAGGCGATGCACTCGGGCACGAGGGCGAACGAGGTGGTGAGGCCGGCGAGAACGTCGGCGCGCAAACGAGCGGGCTTCATGAAATACCTGGGGAGAAGGGCGCAAAGGGTGGGGATGTTACGGAATGTGAGCGAATCGGGCCAGCCAGACATCGGCCGTGCGCCCGCAACATAGCTGTCAGGGCAGTGTTGCCAGCGACTGGATGGATGAGGCAAACGAGAACCGCCACCCGTACCGGCCTCTTCGTGAGCAAGCTCACTCCCACAGGGATTTCCAGGCACACCCAGATTCTCTGGCCAGACAGAAATCCCGTGGGAGCGCTTGCTCGCGAAGGCTGACTCCCAGCCGCCAGATCTCCACCCGACACACCGGATCTTCCCGGCTGAAGTCGGTCCTACAGGCGCTACACGCTTTTCCTAAAGACCGGCTGAAGCCGGTCCTACAGGCGCTACAAGCTTTTCCTAAAGACCGGCTGAAGCCGGTCCTACAGACGCTGTAAGTTTTTCGTAGGACCGGCTTTAGCCGGGAAGGCGGCGGGTGTTACGCCGCTAATCAAAGGGGGCTCCAAAGCGCTTATACGCGGAAAAAATCGCAGGGAAAAATTTCATCCCGGTGTCCAGTCAAGCGCGATTGTGTAACGATGTTTGGCTTGAATGACCACTGCCCCACTGTCGAGGACAGACCACGGATGCTCGCCGCGCTCAGACATTACCCTGCCTCAGTCAATCTCCTGCTGTCGTCGTCGCTGTTTCTGACGTTGGGCAGGGCGATCACCTTGCCTTATCTGGTGATCTATCTGTCATCGAACTTCACGCTGAGCATCAGCGACATCGGCATGGTGGTGGGCAGCGCCTTGATCGTCGGCTCGTTGCTCAGTCTGTATGGCGGCTACCTGACGGACAAATTGTCCAGCTACCGACTGATCCTGTGTTTCACCGGATTTTTCGTGGCCGGCTTCGTCGGCATGTGCGTGACCGGCCAGCTGTGGCTGTTCTTCCTGTTTCTGGTGTCGTTCAACTTCGCCTATTCAGTCATCGACATCGTCGTCAAGGCCGCTTTCGGCAAGCTGCTGCCGGTGGCCGAGCAAAGCAAAGTGTTTTCGGTGCGCTACACACTGATCAACATCGGCTACGCCGTCGGGCCGTTCATTGGCGCAGGGCTTGCGCAGTGGAACATGAAACTGCCGTTCCTGACGTCGGCCGCGCTGGGGCTGGGGTTCTTCGTGGTGTATGCGCTCTACGGTGACCGCCGGCTCAGCTCGGCGGACCCGGCCAACGCGCCGGTTTCGTTCGTGGCAGTGGGCCGGATCCTGCTTAAGGATTACCGGCTGGTCTGCTTCACCGTGGGTGGAGTGCTCAGCGCAGTGGTGTTCGGCCAGTTCACAGCGTACCTGTCGCAATATCTGGTCACCACCAGCACGCCGGAATTCACTTATCAGGTCATCAGTTCGGTGGTCGCGGTGAACGCGGCGGTGGTCATTTGCCTGCAGTATTTCGTGGGCCGCTACATCAGTCATCAGTACCTCAACCAGTGGCTGACGCTGGGTTTCAGCCTGTTTCTGGCCGGCGTCGTGGGCTTTGCGTTGTCCTCGACGGTGCTGCACTGGTCGCTGGCGGTGGCGGTGTTCACCCTGGGCGAAATCATCGTGTTTCCGGCCGAGTACATGTTCATCGACCGCATCGCCCCTGCTCATCTGCGCGGCATGTACTACGGCGCGCAGAACCTCTCCAACCTGGGCGGCGCGCTCGGCCCGGTGCTGTGCGGTTTTGCCCTGGCCACCCAGTCAGCGCACTTCATGTTCTATATGCTGGCGGGCTTCATCGTGGCGGGCGGGTGTTTTTATCTGTTGGGGGCGTCGTACTCCAGACGCCTCGAATCCTCTTCCCGTACGCGGTGACGTTTGTCGATGAGTGCGCTTTCTCCACTGGCAGCATGGCAGCAGGCCGTCGACACGCAGGGTTTTCAGGCAGACGAGGCGCAACGTCAGGCTGCCCGCGCGCTTGAGGCCTGCTGGCTGGCCCTGCGCGATGGCAAACCACATGCACCGCCCAAGGGCGTTTATCTGTGGGGCCCGGTGGGGCGTGGCAAAACCTGGCTCATGGACCGTTTTTACGAAGGCTTGCAGATTCCTGCGCGTCGCCAGCATTTCCATCACTTCATGCGCTGGGTCCATCAGCGTCTTTTTCAGCTCACGGGGGTGGCAAAGCCGCTGGATGTGCTGGCCCGGGAACTGAGCGAGGAAGTCAGGGTGCTGTGTTTCGACGAGCTGTTCGTCAATGACATCGGCGACGCGGTGATCCTGGGCGGCCTGCTGCGGGCGATGTTCGAGCAAGGTGTCGTGCTGGTCTGCACCTCTAATCAGCTGCCCGAGCAGCTGTATGCCACGGGGCATAACCGCGAGCGTTTCGTGCCAGCGATCACTGCGATCAATCACTACATGAACGTGGTCTGCGTGGATGGCGGTGAGGATCACCGTCTGCACCCGGGGCAGGCGCAGCAGCGTTACTGGGTCAAGGCCGGGCAGGGGCGCAGTGCACTGGTCGACGTCTTCGAACAACTGAGCAGTGGCGAGTCGGTGTCGATCCAGCCGGTGCCCCTCGGTCGGCGGCATCTGCCGGTGGTGCGCAGCAGCAAGACCGTGGTCTGGTGCCGTTACGCCGATCTGTGCGAACAGCCGCTGGCTGCCACAGATTTCATCGAATTGTGTGACCGCTACACGGCCGTGCTGCTCAGCGAGGTGCCGGCACTGAGCGCGCCGCAGCGCGAGGGGCGCATCGCGCGCGGCACCGAAGATGGCATCGAGCAGGTGGCGGCGGGGGATCGAGAACTGCCGCAGTTGTCACCTTACGACGACGGCGTGCGCCGCTTCATTGCGCTGGTCGACGAATGCTACGACCGCAAGGTGCCGCTCTACATCGAGGCTGAGCTGCCGATGCAGGCGCTCTACACCGAAGGTTATCTGGCATTCGCCTTTCGCCGCACGCTGAGCCGCTTGCAGGAAATGCAGCTGGCGCGCTTCGGGCGCTGAACCGCTGCTGCTGACCAAGGCCGCCTCGCCCTCGGCACGCGCTGTCAGGCCTGATTTCTGCGTCGCTGCACCAGCACATGTTTGGCTCCTTCGCCCACCAGCACCAGCACCGCCACCCAGATCGGCAGGTAGGTCAGCCATTCGTCGCGGCCAATGGTTTCGCCAAGCAGCAAGGCAACGCCGACCAGCAACACCGGTTCGACATAACTGAGCAGGCCGAACACGCTGAAGGCCAGCAAGCGGCTGGCGAGGATGTAGCTGACCAGCGCCGACGCACTGATCGCGCCGAGGATGGGGATCAGCGCATACAGCTTCGGCATCTGCTCGACCACCGACGGATTGCCCCGGCAGATGAACAGCAGCGCGGCAGGCAGAATCAGCAACATGTCCCACCAGAGGCCGCCCAGGTGGTCAGTCCTGATCCGCCGGCGCAGGACGAAATAGACCGGATAGCCCAGACACACCAACAGCGTTTCCCAGGAAAAACTGCCCAGCCGGAACAGTTCATTGCCCACGCCAATCAGCGCGCAGCAGGCCGCGATTTTCTGCAGACGGGACAAGTGCTCGCCGTAGACCACGCGGCCTGTGAGAATCATCGTTAGCGGCAGCAGGAAGTAGCCCAGCGACACCTCGAGGCTGCGGCCATGCAGAGGCGCCCACATGAACAGCCACAACTGGGCGCCGATCAATGCCGACGACAACACCATTGCACCCAGGAGGGCAGGCGTCTGGCGCACCCGAGCGGCGAGGCCGCGGGCAAGTTTCCAGTCGCCGCTGGACAGCATGAACAGCGTGATGCAGGGCAGGGTCAGCAGCATGCGCCAGCCGAAGATTTCTTCACCGCTCAATGGCTTCAGCAATGAGGTGTAGTAGTACATGACCGCGAAGAGGCAGGAGGCCATGACCGATAGTGCGACACCCTTGTACACGGGGGCTCCTTGGTTCGGTTCTTGTGGGAGAAAACGTCACCTGCTGTCAGGCTCTTTCGGCCTGCTTGCGGGAAACGGCGCACAGTCTATCCGAAGCGTTCGCGGCGGACGGTCAGCTATCTGGTAAACAGCAGATCGGCTGGCAGTAAACGATGCACGTTTGGCAGAGAACGAGACCGCGTGCCGATTGAGCGCGACCCCTGCCTGCCGGAGACTTGTCCTCAACGCGCCATGCCGGCGCGACCGATTGAGGAAGACCGCCATGAGCCAGGAAATCGCCGGTATCAAGATTCCCGACAGCGCACTTGCCCGCGCCACCACCGACTACATCCGCGATCAGGAAGACGACCTGCTGTTTCACCATTCCCGTCGCGTATTCCTCTGGGGAGCGTTGACCGGTGAACGCAAAGGTTTGAAGTATGACGCCGAACAGCTGTACGTCGGCGCGATGTTCCACGACCTGGGCCTGGTGGAACAGCACCGCAGCCCGGACCTGCGCTTCGAAGTCGACGGCGCCAATGCCGCCCGTGCCTTCATGAAGCCGTTCGGCTTGTCCGAAGGCGACATGGAACAGGTCTGGCTGTCGATTGCGCTGCACACAACGCCCGGCGTGCCCGAGCATCTGCGGCCGAACGTGGCACTGGTGACGGCGGGTGTCGAAATGGACGTACTCGGGATCAAGTACGAGCAGTTCAGCGATGAGCAGCGCGAGACCGTGACCCATGCCCATCCGCGGGGCGAGGCATTCAAGGAATGCATCATCTGCGCGTTTGCCAACGGCTTCCGGGCGAAACCGGACACCACTTTCGGCACCGTCAACGCCGACGTGCTGGTGGATGAAGACCCGACGTTCAAACCGCTGAACTTCGTCGACATCATCCGCAAGTCGCCGTGGAAAGCCTGACTTTCACGCGTCGATAAATCCGGGCAGTGAGCGTGTTCGCGAACGCGGTGTGTCAGTCAGCGTTGCTGTGTCTGAATGACCGCCTTCGCGAGCGAGCGCTTGATCGCAGGTGGCGTTCGGCCTGATAACGTCGGGCCTGCCTGTGGCTGTCACGCCCTTTGAGGCATTCCTGAGGGCAATTCCCGCGACATCCTTCCTTCGGCATCGCCACAACCTTTGTTACGCTTGTTTTTGCCGGCCCATGGCGGCGGGCAGGATTCATCAACGCAGCAAGGGAGCGGCAATGACCTCTATCAGCACCGCAGTGCCCGTTATTCCCGGGCGGCTGGAACAGTTCTCGACCCGCGTCGCCTTCTTCATCACCGGTTTCAGCATCTCTGCCTGGGCGCCGTTGGTGCCCTACGCCAAAAGCCGGCTGGGGCTGGACGATGCCAGCCTCGGCTTGCTCCTGCTGTGCCTGGGTATCGGCTCGATCCTTTCGATGCCGCTGGCGGGGGCCGCAACCGTGCGTTTCGGCTGTCGGCGCATCATCGTCGTGGTGGGCAGCATCGCTTGCCTGTGCCTGCCACTGCTGGCGACGCTGACCCACATGCCGTCGATGGTGGCGACATTGTTCATCTACGGCGCCAGCATGGGCGCGCTGGGTTGCGTCACCAATATTCAGGCGATCATCGTCGAGCGCGCCAGCGGCAAAACCATGATGTCAGGCTTTCACGGCCTGTTCAGTTGCGGCGGCATCATCGGTGCCGCCGGTGTGTCGGCATTGTTGAGCGCGGGCGTGTGGCCGTGGCTGAGCATGACCCTGGTGGCGCTGTTCATCGCCATCGCCTTGTACAAGGCCGCGCCGCATCTGCTCGCGTACGGCAGCGATGCCGGAGGACCGGCCTTCGCGGTTCCCCGCGGCGTGGTGCTGTTCATCGGCTTGATGTGCTTTACGGTGTTTCTCACCGAAGGCGCGATGCTGGACTGGAGCGCGGTTTTCCTCAGTGCGCAGCGGGGCGTCGAAGCGTCTTATGCAGGATTCGGTTACGCCGTGTTCGCCCTGGCCATGGCCATCGGCCGGCTGTGCGGCGATCCGGTCGTGCGGCGCCTGGGCGTGCACCGCATCATTCTGTTTGGCGGCCTGTGCGCCGCCATCGGCATGGCCGTGGCGACGCTGGTTCCCACCTGGCAGGCGGCCTTGTGCGGCTACGCGCTGGTCGGGCTTGGCTGTTCGAATATCGTCCCGGTGTTCTACAGCGCTGTGGGGCGGCAGAAGACCATGCCCGAAACCGTTGCCGTTCCGGCCATCACGACGCTGGGTTACATCGGCATTCTGATGGGCCCGGCCGGCATCGGTTTCGTCGCCCACCTGAGCAGCCTGGGCGTTGCATTTCTTGTCATCGCCGTGATGCTGCTGGGTGTGGCGCTCAGTGGCCGTTACCTGAAAGTCTGAAGCGCAGACGGCGGCGGTGCCCGGTGACTCACGCCGGCACCATCGCGAAACCTACGCCGAAGCGGTTCCAGGCATTGATGGTGGCAACGGCCAGGGTGATGTTGGCGACATCCGCTTCGGAGTAATGGGCGAGCAGCGCTTCATACTGGTGTTGAGGCGCGTGATGGACCGGTAACAGCGTCAGGCTCTCCACCCAGGCAAGGACGACCTTCTCCTTTTCAGTGAAGAATTCGGTTTCTGCCCACACGCTGAGTGTCTGCAGCCGCGCTTCGGTCTCGCCGGCCTTGCGCGCGTCGTTGGCGTGCATGTTCACGCAATAGGCGCAGCCATTGATCTGCGAAGCGCGCAGGCGGATGAGTTCCAGCAGCGAGTGGTCCAGGCCGGATGCGGCCAGCGCGGCCTCAAGGCCCAGCATGGCTTTGTAGGCTTGCGGCGACTTTTGCGCCCAGGCAATTCTCTTGTTCATGTCAGCGTCTCCGATGAAACAGTCAGGAAGGTTCGTAAGCGGTGGCGCTACATTACGCGGGCGAGCGTGGGCTTCGAATAGCCAATGAATCGGGATTGAGGGAGACCAATTGCCCTTTGCGTGGTCTTTAATCCGGGTCGACTGTCGACACGCAGTCACCCACACCACGGCCATATGCAGGCCTCGCCGCGCCTGCCCTTTGGGGTGGCATGCGGGCACAACGTCAGAAGGAGCGAGCCATGTTTGTCGGATTCCAGAAAGATCAGCGTCAGGTCAATGGCGTGCAGATCGCTTACCGGGTCGGAGGCAGCGGCCCGGGGCTGCTGCTGTTGCACGGCCACCCGCAGACCCATGTCATCTGGCACAAGATCGCCGAGCGCCTGAGCCAGCATTTCACGGTGGTTGCCGCCGACCTGCGCGGCTATGGCGACAGCAGCAAGCCTGCTGCCACCGCCGACCACGCCCCTTACGCCAAGCGCGAAATGGGCCGCGACATGATCGAGTTGATGCAAGCCTTGGGCTTCGCTGACTTTTCTGTGCTTGCCCATGATCGCGGCGCACGCGTCGCCCATCGGATGGCGCTGGATCATCCCGGCGTGATCCAGCGCATGGCGCTGCTCGACATCGCCCCGACGCTTGCGATGTACAGCCAGACCAATGAGGCCTTCGCTCGAGCCTACTGGCACTGGTTCTTCCTGATCCGCCCGGCGCCGCTGCCGGAGACGTTGCTGCAAGCCAATCCGGAACAGTATCTGCGCAGTGTCATGGGGACGCGAAGCGCAGGGCTGGCGCCGTTCACCGATGAGGCGTTCGCCGAATACCTGCGCTGCGCCAACCTGCCCGGCGCGGCCCGGGGTGTCTGCGAAGACTACCGCGCCAGCGCCGGCATCGACCTTGAGCATGACCGCGCCGACATCGCCGCTGGCAATCATTTGCAACTGCCGCTACTGGTGCTGTGGGGCGCCGACGGCACGGTCGGCAAATGCTTCGAGCCGCTGAATGAGTGGCGCAAGGTCGCGACGGATGTGCGCGGTCAGGCATTGCCGGGCGGTCACTACCTGGCCGAAGAGATACCGGATGAATTGCTGGCGAACGTGCTGCCGTTTCTCCTGGGGCATGCACGCGCCGGAGGGCTATAAAGACGACCGGTCTGGCCGCGGGTTCGGGCGCTGCCCGCGTTTGCCATGACCACGCCGCATCAGTCGCTCGCGCAGTTGGTCGTACGCCAGGTTGAACAGCAGGGTGTACGGCAAAAACAACAGCAGCAGACCGATGTCCAGCACAAAGGCTTCCAGCAGACTGATCGACAGCCACCACGCGGCCAGCGGCACGACGGCGACGATCAGGCCGCTCTCGAAGGACAGGGCGTGCAGCGCGCGGGTCTTGAGGCTCATCGCAAATCCGAAGCGTGCGCGCAGACGGTCGAACGCGGCGTTGAACAGCATGTTCCAGAGCATCGCGATGGTGGAAATCATCACCGTCATCGCGCCCATCTTGCCAAGCGACTGGCCGAGCACCCAGGCAAGGCCCGGTGCGAACACCAGAACACCGATGACTTCGAACAGCAACGCGTGCAGCGCGCGTTCCCGGAGCGACTTTTTATCAACGGCCGACGCGGTGGCCTTACTGATGGGCATGAGTGCGGATTTCCTTGCTGGGCAGAGGTGCATTGTCGCGACGCGATGGACTAAAGTGAAAATCGTTACCATCGGAAAAACCGATGGAAGAACAAGAGATGGAGCCATGAGCTATTCCCCCGAAGCCCTGGAAGCCTTCGCCCAGACCATTGCGCTGGGTTCATTCAGCGCAGCAGCCAGGCGGCTGGGGAAAAGCCAGTCGACGATCAGCGAGGCGATCTCGCGACTGGAAATCGATCTGGGCGTCGAACTGTTCGATCGCTCGTCAAGGCATCCGGCGCTCACCGAAGCAGGAAAAGCCCTTCATGGACGTATCGAAGAAGTGCTCGCGGCGTCGGACAAGCTGCGGCGCGCCGCCGGACGCCTGGCCGAAGGCATGGAGCCCCGGCTGACACTGGTGCTGTCGGACGCCAACCAGTTCGCCGAATTCGAGGCGCGCATGGCGGAACTCGATCAACGCTTTCCCGAGCTGGAGCTTGAATGCGTGTTTGCCGAGCATGGCGACGCGATCAACCTGATCCAGTCGGGCCGGGCGTCGTTGGGATTGCTGTCGGCGCAGGCCAGCTATCCGCCGGAAGTCGGCCACGCGACCATCGCCGAGCGCGCCGATTTCGGCCTGTTCGTTTCCCACCAGCACCCGCTGGCCAGCGAAGGCACGGTGGATTACCGGCAGCTGGCGCAGCACCGCGCGCTGCGATTGAACACCATCGTCGACGAGAGCATCCCGACTGATGATCTGCCCAGCGGCGCACGCCGCACCTGGTCTGCGCCCAATTACCTGTTGTTGATGGACATGGCGATTTTCGGCTTTGGCTGGTCGGCATTGCCACGCTGGCTGGTGCGCGGTTATGCCCAGGGACGACTCAAAGAGCTGCAGGTGCCCGGCTGGCCACGCAGCTCGGCGGTGGATGTGATCTGGTCGCGGCAGAAAAGCCTGGGGCCGGCGGGGGCGTGGTTGCTGGACACGTTGCTCGAAGGGCGCGGCGACTATTGAGCGTCCAGTGCGAAGCCATGTGGATCGGCGATCGTGCTGCTCTTCTGAGCCGTAGAGGGGCAAACGTCCCGGCAATGCCCCGATTCGGCGCCCGCGACTGAACGTATTCATACATCTGCGGGCAAGCGCTCCCGCGCAGAATCGGGTTTCATCTGCGGCGCTGCCGTGCTCAATCTGAGGAAGCCTGCAGCACAAACCCCGCCGGCATGTCCTGGGCGAACTCGTTCACCACCTCCCGCGTGAGCCCGATGATGTCTTCCACCAGCTCCATTCCCGCACCGGTGCGCCAGCTGGCGACGATGTCCATTACCGGTGGCAACGGCACGTTTTCGATGCGCGTCAGCACGCCTTGCGCCAGTTCGCCGTGCACCAGGGTGACGGGCAGGGCGCCAATGCCAAAGCCGTCGCGCACCAGCCGGGTGATGGCCGAGGCCGAATTCACGCAGTTGATTCGCGGGGTGATGATGTTGGCCGAGTGCAGCATATTCAGGATGTCCTGATGGGGCCTGGAGTTGCGCGAAAACGTGACGATGCGCTGCTGGGCAATGTCCTCCAGCGTCACGCCCGGGCGGTCGAACGCCGAGCCTGCCGGCACTACCCATTGCAGCGGATAGCGCGCCAGCACCGCGTTGCGCACGGTGTCGAACCGCAGCACGTCGGTCTGGAAAATGATGTCCTGATAGCCCTTTTCCAGTTGCGCACACAGGTTGCTGGCCGTCTCGGCGGTCAGCTCGATTTCCAGGTTCGGGTAACACTTCATCAGCCGTGTTACCAGCGGGCTAAGCCAGGTGTGTATCACCGTATCCATCGCGCCGATGCGGATTCGCCCGCGCACCTGGCTGGGGTCCTTGATCGCCGCTTTCATGTTCTGCATCGTGTCCATGATGTGCTCGGCGTACTCCAGCACGCGCAGGCCTTCGGAGGTCAGCGACACGCCTTTGGAGTCCCGCACGAAAAGCCGCACGCCCATTTCATCCTCCAGTGCAGCGATCCGGCTGGAGATGGAAGCCTGGGTGCTGAACAGTTTTTCCGCGGTCAGACGAAAGCTTTTCAGCCGTGCGACCCAGACAAAAGTTTCCAGAAACTTGAGGTTCACCGAGCGATTTCCTTAAACATTTAGCGTTGCCGACGGCCTGGTTGCAGAACCATTCTGCTTGCTGTCGCCGTCGGCATGGGAGCAGACGTGCTGTACGGACAGCAGGTTGCATGCCACCGCCCCAACAGAAAATTTTATGAGGCATAACGGTTTTTTCCCGTTGGACGCAGCGTCCCGGCCTGCCGAAAGATGGTCGCAGGGGCAGGAGAGCGGCGGCCAGTGTGTGCAACCGGGTCAACGCATCCCAACAACGAGAATTCCATCATGCAAACCGCTATCAACCTCTGGCCGCTGCTCGGCGTGCTGGTCATCGTCACAGGCTTCGTGCTGCGCTTCAATCCGATGCTGGTGGTGGCACTCGCAGCGCTGGCCACCGGCCTTGCCGCGAGCATGCCGCTGGAAACGATTCTGGCGACCATCGGCAGCGGCTTCATCAAAACCCGCACGCTGCCGCTGATCATCTTGCTGCCGCTGGCCGTGATCGGCTTGCTGGAGCGCCACGGCCTGCGGCTGCACGCGCAGAACTGGATCGCACGTTTCACGCAGGCCACCGCGGGGCGCCTGTTGATCGCCTATCTGTTCGTGCGGGAAACCACGGCGGCATTAGGGCTGACCAGCCTGGGCGGGCATCCGCAAATGGTCCGTCCATTGCTCGCGCCGATGGCGGAAGGCGCCGCCGAATCGCGCTTCGGCAAGTTGCCCGAGGCGCTGCGCATCAAGCTCCTGGCGCTGTGTGCGGCCACCGACAATGTCGGGCTGTTCTTCGGCGAGGACATTTTCGTGGCGTTTGGTGCCATTGCCCTGATGCACACCTTCCTGCTCGGCTCGGGTATCGACGTCGACCCCATGCACATTGCCCTCTGGGGCATTCCGACGGCGATCTGCGCCTTCGTCATTCACGCGGTTCGCCTGCATCGTTTCGATCGACGCCTGAGCCGCGAGCTGCAGGCAGCGTCGCAGACTGCTGCGACGGCGAAGGAGGTGACGCCATGATCATTTCCATTCAATACCTGTATTGGCTGGCGGGGGTGATCCTGGTCATCACCGCCTTCATGACCGCCACTGACCGCAGCAACCCCAAACGGTGGAGCACGGGACTGTTCTGGGGACTGTTTGCCGTCGCGTTTCTGGCCGGTGAGCAGTTGCCGCCCGTGTGGGTCGGTGTCGGCGTGATTGTCATGGCGCTGATTGCAGGCTGTGGCGGCGTCGGTTTCGGTCAGCACGATAACCTGCCGGACAAGGCGCGACGCGAGAGCGCGGGGCGTCTGAAGAACAGACTGTTCATTCCGGCGCTGGCCATTCCACTGGTCACGGTCATCGGTGCGGTGCTGCTGAAGAACATCAAGTTCGGCGACGTCTTCCTGCTCGACCCGGCCAACAGCACGTTTGTCTCATTGGGTATTGGCAGCCTTGTTGCGCTGGCACTCGCCTGCTGGCTGACCCGCGACACGCCTGTGCAGGCCATGCGTGAGTCAAGAAGACTGACCGAAGCACTGGGCTGGGCGCTGGTGCTGCCGCAGATGCTCGCGATGCTCGGTCTGGTGTTCAACGATGCCGGGGTCGGCAAGGCGGTGGCGCACTTGGCGACGGCCTACATCAATCTGGATTTCCGTCTGGTGGCGGTGATGGTGTACGTGCTGGGCATGGCCTTGTTCACCATCGTCATGGGGAACGGATTCGCGGCATTTCCGGTGATGACCGGCGGCATCGGCGTGCCAGTGCTGGTGGGGATGTACGGCGCCAATCCGGCGGTCATGGCGGCCATCGGCATGTTCTCCGGTTACTGCGGCACGTTGATGACGCCGATGGCCGCGAACTACAACATCATCCCGGCGGCCCTGCTGGAATTGCCCGACAAGTACGCGGTCATCAAGGCGCAGATCCCAACGGCGCTGGCGATGCTGGTGGCCAATATCCTGCTGCTGTACTTCCTGATGTAGCGAGGGACGAGGTCGTCGTTAAACCTTCAGACGCGGTGCTCCAGAAAACCCACCGTCCACCTTTCGCCGATTCCAGGACAGGCGGAGCGCCACCCTCTCAGCATCGTCGGATGCGGATGATTTTTTCCGTCATTTGATGTCCGCGCAAACGATTGCGACCACCGGTTGTCTGTATTGACCAGCGGTCCCAACCTCTCTGAATCAGCGTTCCGAGCGGGCCAGACAGCGATGTCTGGCCGTTTTTGTCTGCGGGTGGCCATTGCCCTGCAAAATAGAGGTTGAATAGTCACAGAAAATGTTATTTAAATAACAAAAATAATAACGCCACGGCCGTTCACTCTTGGGAACGCCGCGCGTGAACAAGGTAAATACACACATGAACAAGATCGCGGTCATCGGCAGCAACATGGTGGATTTGATCACCTACATCGACCGGATGCCGGCGCAAGGTGAAACCCTCGAAGCGCCGAATTTCGCCATGGGTTGCGGCGGCAAAGGGGCCAACCAGGCCGTCGCGGCCGCCAAACTGGGGGCCGACGTACTGATGCTGAGCAAGGTCGGCGATGACATGTTCGCCGACAACACGCTGGCCAACTTCCAGCGTTTCGGCATCGACACTCAGTTCGTACAGCGGGTGCCGGACGTTTCCAGTGGCGTGGCGCCCATCTTCGTGCAGAGCGATTCGCACAACAGCATCCTCATCGTCAAAGGCGCCAACGCCCACCTCAAACCCGCTGACATCGACGCCGCCCAGGCCGCCTTGCGCGACTGCAAGCTGATCGTTCTGCAGCTGGAAATCGAGCTGGAAACCGTCTACTACGCCATCGATTTCGCCAAAGCCAACGGCGTTCCGGTGCTGCTCAATCCGGCGCCTGCCGTCAAAGGCCTCAGCCGCGCGCATCTGGCACAGCTGGACTTCTTCATTCCCAACGAAACCGAGCTGGCGCTGATCACCGGCCACGTCGTCGATTCGCTGGAGTCCGCCCGTTCCGCGGCGCTGCAACTGGTCCAGGACGGTATTCGCCACGTGATCGTGACCCTCGGTGAAAAAGGCGCGCTTTACGTGGGCGAGGAGGGTGAGTTTCGCGTCGACGGCATCAAGGTCGATGCCCGCGACACCACGGGAGCCGGGGATGCCTTCATCGGTTGCTTTGCCCGTCACTGGAGCGAAAACGGCGACATGCGGCACGCCATGACGCAGGCAGTTGCCTACTCAGCCTGCTCGGTCACAGGTTTCGGTACACAGAGTTCCTACCCGGACGCTGCCTCGTTCGGGCGCTTTCTCGACACGCTGTAAATCACTCAAGCACTGCCTCGCCTGACCGGCCGGTTTGATCGGCGTGGCGGGGCAGGTTCGCACTTCACGGAGAACAACAATGACAAAGCCTGCGCTCCAACAATCCCCGGACGGGTTCTACCTGAACCGCACGCCCTGGTTTGCCTTCCTGCTGCTGTGCTGTTGCTTCGCCCTCTGGGCGGCGGCCGCGAGCATGAACGATGTGCTCATCGCCCACTTCAAGAAAGCGTTTCTGCTGAGTGATTTCCAGACGGCCTTCGTGCAGTCGGCGTTTTATCTGGGCTACTTCTTTGTGGCGATTCCGGCGGCCATGGTGGTCAGACGTTTCAGCTACAAGACCACCATCCTCATCGGCCTGTTGCTGTACATGGTGGGCTGCTCGCTGTTTTTCCCGGCGGCGTCCATGGCCAAGTACGGGATGTTTCTGATGGCGCTGTTCGTCATCGCCGCTGGCCTGTCGTTTCTTGAAACCGCCTGTAACACCTACTCGACGCTGATGGGGCCCCGCGAAACCGGCACCCGTCGGCTGAACATTTCGCAGACCTTCCACCCGTTCGGCGCGATGGCCGGTGTCTATGTCGGCAGCTTCGTGATGTTCAAGGACACCGACGCCACTCGTGAACAGTTAACCCAGATGAGCGCCTCCGAAGCTGCGCTTCAGCAACTGGACATGATCCAGTCGACGCTGCTGCCGTACAAATGGATGATCGCGGTGCTGATTCTGATGTTCGTGCTGATTGCGTTCACTCGATTCCCGGCCTGCAAGGGCAATATCAAAGACGTCGCGAAAAAGAGCAGCATCGGCCAGAGCCTTTCTCGCCTGTGGCGCAATCCGCGCTTTACCTTCGGTGTGCTGGCGCAGTTCCTTTATGTTGGCGCGCAAGTGGGCGTGTGGAGTTTCACCATCCGCCTGGCGATGCAGATGGGCGGGATGAACGAGCGCAGCGCGTCGTGGTTCCTGCTGACCACCTTTGCCGCCTACTTCGTCGGCAAGATGATCGCCAACCTGCTGATGCGCAGACTGCACCCGGCCAAGGTGCTGGCCATTTACGGCGTGCTGACCATCGTGCTGCTGGCGTACACCATTCTGGTGCCGAACATCAGTGCGGTGTATGCGGCGGTGGGCGTGAGCATCTTCCTCGGTCCGTGCTGGCCGACCATCTACGGCCTGACCATCGATGGCTTGGGCGAAGACACTGGTGTGGGCGGTTCCTTGCTGGTCATGAGCATTGTCGGCGGCGGTGTAATGCCGATTTTCCAGGGCCTGCTGTCCGACGCCACTCACGGCAACATGCAGATCGCCTATAGCGTGCCGCTGCTGTGCTTCGTCGTCATTGTCGCGTATGCCATCAAATGCATGCGTGACCCGCAACGCCAAACGGCGCCGGTCGGCGCGGTGACTGCATCATGACAACCATCGACAAGCGCACGACGATCCCGCTGTTTCCCGAGCTGTTCACCGGGGATGAAAAGACCCTGCTGGAGTCCACCGATTTTCGCGTCCAGGCCTGGACCTACCCCAGCGGCGTGAAGGCCCTTGCGCTGGAGAACAATCGCGGTCGGGTGGTGGTGCTGCCTTATCAGGGCCAGATGATCTGGTCGGCGGTGTTCGACGGCTGCGACCTGACCATGCGCAACATGTTCGATCAGCCGCGGCCAAGTCCGACGGTCATTGGCACTTACGGCTGTTTCATGTTTCACAGCGGCCTCTTGCGCAACGGCTGCCCGACGCCCGTTGACGATCATCCATTGCATGGCGAGATGCCTTGCGCGCCGATGGACAGCGCCTGGCTCGAGATCGGAGAGGATGCAGAAGGGGCGTTTTTGCGGATAGGCGGTGAGTATGAGTATGTGATGGGCTTCGGCGATCATTATCGTGCGCGGCCTAGCGTCACCCTGCGCGCGGGCTCGGCGCTGTTCGACATCGGCATGGACGTGCGCAACCTGGCCGGCAAGCCGATGGAGTTCATGTACATGGCGCACATGAATTATGCCTACGTCGAGGGTGGGCGTTTCGTCGAGCCTCTGGGCGTTGAGCGTACACGGGTGCGCAGCAGTGTGCCCGCGCACGTGAAGCCGACGCCGGCGTGGTCGGCCTACATGGCCGAGCTGAGCGAAGACCCGTCACGTCTGCAAACGCTGGACACGCCCGGGTTGTACGACCCCGAGATCGTCTGCTTCTTCGACGGCGTGAAGGCAGATGCGAAGGGCAACGCGCATTTCCTGCTCAAGCACGCTGACGGGCCGGCGTTCTATACCCGCTACCAGCCGGACCAGTTCAACCATGCCGCACGCTGGATTCTGCACAACGCCGATCAGCAGGTCGCCGCTTTCATCCTGCCCGCGACCTGCGAGCCGGAAGGGTACCTGGCCGAGAAAGCCAAGGGTAACGTCAGGCTGCTCGCAGCGGGGGAAAGTGCGTTATTCAGCGTGAGAACGGGGTATCTGGCCGTCGGGGAAGTGCAACGGATCGAGGGTGATTTGAAACGCTGAGGACGACTTCCCGGCTAAAGCCGGTCCTACGAAAAGCTTGCAGCGTCTGTAGGACCGGGTTTAGCCGGGAAGAGGCCAGTATCGCCGCCGAAGATGCAGCGGCCGAAATGCAGCCTTCGCGAGCAAGCTCGCTCCTGCAGGTTTTGCGAATCCCCGGAAATCGGCAGCGCTGCACAGCCCGGTGGGAGTGAGCTTGCTCACGAAGAGGCCAGTATCGCCGCCGAAGATTCAGCGGCCGAAACGCAGCCTTCGCGAGCAAGCTCGCTCCTACGGGTTTTGCGGATGTCCGGGAATCGGCAGCGCGATCACATCACCAATTGCGCGCCATATCCCTGAATCAGATCGCGATACGGTTTGGGCAGTTTTTTGTCGGTCACCACCACATGGAAGTTGTCCAGCGTCGCGAAATGCGCGGTGCGCACGGCGTCGAACTTGGAGTGGTCGGCCAGCAGCATGCAGTGCCGGGCCTGGCGCAGCACCTTCTGTTTCACCTCGACCTCGTTGAAGTTGAAACACGTGACGCCAAATTCGTCACTGACGCCGGCGGCGGAAACGAACGCCCAGGTCAGACGGATCCCGTCCAGAATGGTGGCCTCGCTGTGGTGCTCGAATACCTGGTTCTTGCGATGAAAGGTTCCACCGCAAAGCACGATGCTGCAGTTGGGTTTCTGTTGCAGCTTGAGCAGGACATTGAGCGAGTTGCACACCGCGGTGAATTCGAGCGCTTCGGGAATGAAGTCGATGACAAATGGAATCGTCGTCCCGCAATCGAAAAACACCGTGTCACCCGGCTTGATGAACGCGGCGGCCAGCTTGCCGATGCGACGCTTTTCTTCGACATGGCGGGTGCCTTGCTCGGTGACTTTGTAATCACTGGCCTCGGACGGGTCGAACGCCAGCGTGATGTGGCCGCCGAGCAGATGAAATTTTTCGGGATGGCGACCCAGATCGCGACGCAAGGTCATCTCCGAAACATCCAGTAAGGCCGCCATTTCGCGCAAGTGTATGGCCTTCTGGTCTTGCAGGGCTTGCTGGATCAACTTGATGCGGTCGGATTTTTTACTGTCCACGGGCGTTCCGGCTGTCAATTGAATGTGGTAAAAAAGTAACACTTACTGTTATATATACAACATAAGCGATGTGCAAAGGCATGTGTTCCCATGCCCGTCGCCCGTCTCAGATTCTCTATCAGGAATGACCCGTCATGAAGATCGAACCCGCAGCACTTGCGCAGTATATAGACCATACGTTGCTGGCCGCTGACGCGACGCGCGAGCAGATCGCAACATTGTGCCGTGAAGCGCAAGAGCACGGATTCTATTCGGTGTGCGTCAACTCGGGCTACGTGCCGTATGCCGCTTCGCTGCTGAGCGGGCAACCGGTCAAAGTGTGTGCCGTCGTCGGCTTCCCGCTGGGCGCCGGCCTGAGTGACACCAAGGCATTCGAGGCGCAGCAGGCGATTGCCGCTGGCGCTGGCGAGATCGACATGGTGCTCAACATCGGCGCGTTGAAAGACGGTCTGTTCGACGCCGTGCATGACGACATTGCGGCCGTCAAGATGTCCTGTGGTGAGGTGCCGCTGAAGGTGATTCTGGAAACCTGCCTGCTCGATGACGCGCAAAAAAACCGCGCCTGCGAAATCTGCCGCGAACTCGACGTGGCGTTCGTCAAGACCTCCACCGGCTTCAGCCGCAGCGGCGCCACACTGGAAGACGTCGCGTTGATGCGCAAGGTGGTCGGAGCCGGGGTGGGCGTGAAAGCCTCCGGCGGCGTGCGCGACTACGCCACGGCTGTCGCGATGATCGAAGCAGGAGCAACGCGCCTGGGCACCAGTTCCGGTATCGCCATCGTCAGCGGCGCCCCGGCGTCTGGTTCGGGTTACTGATCAGATCTGCCGGAGCTCCACCGGGGATTCACCTTCTTCACTGCAAGAATGAATTCATCCGCGACAGATAAATAGTGCGCACGACAGGGGGGGGTGAACTGACATTGCTCCTTGCTGCCCCTGTCGCGCGCTCCACTTAGCGTCTCGGAATGACGACCTGCAGGTCGTCATTCTGAGTCAGTTTCCTGTAGGAAATATCGCTGACGGATTCAAAAATATCCTACGTTGTGCAGCGTGCCAGCCCACATCCCGACGCCTTGTATTACCGGAAAACTCCTGACCGCAGCATTCCTCAATGACGGTACGGAGCGGTTTTATGGCGTTTGATGCATTCATCAAAATTGATGGGATCGGTGGTGAGGCTTTGGATGAAAAGCACAAAGACTGGATTGAAATCACCGGGTACAACTTCGGCAGTCATCAAAGTACATCGGCCACTGCCAGTTCTGCGGGCGGCGCTTCATCCGGCCGCACGACACTCACCGATCTGACGTTCACCAAGTTCCTGGACAGCGCCAGTTGCGGGCTGATGGAAGCCTGCTGCGCAGGCGAACATGTGAAAGAAGTCAGGCTCGCACTCAACCGCGCCGGGGCCGAGAAGCTCAAGTATTTCGAAATCATCCTCGAAGAAGTGATCATTTCCGAGTACACGCAGAACGCCAGCTCGGGCGTGCCCCTTGAGATCGTGAAACTCAATTACGGGCGGATCAAAACCGTTTACACCCAACAGAAACGCACCGACGGCAGCGGCGGCGGCAACGTCGCGGGCGGGTGGGACCGAATCGGCAATAAAAAATACGCCTGAGGTGGTTCATGGCCGTTCCGTACAGTTTCATCAATCCCCGCATGCAGACTTATCAGGGCTTGAAATCCAGCGTCTCGCTGGCGGGCAAATCGCTGGCGAAGTTCGATACGCTCAACGCGCATATACGTGACAGCGTCGTGCTCGCGGGTGAGTTGGTCATCATCGGAGATCACTCAACCAAATCCTGCACCTCCCACGAGGCGTACCTGATGGCGAAAGCTGTCGAAGTGCACCACATGCTGCTCATCCATGGCATGGAAGGGGACAGCTACATCGTTGAGAACTATGACTTCCTGCAGGACATCCTCGAGAGAACCTCCGTTGCGACAGGCGTCGTCACCGATGGCTGGTCCCGACATCTGAAAAACATCGAAAGCAGTCTTGAAGAAATAAATACGCTGTACAAGAGCCATCTTTCCTCAGGGAAACTTCAAAACCGGGAACTCTTCTTTCAGAAGCGCGCACAGCTACAAGCCAAGATACAAAGCCAGTTGAGCAGCTACGCCAGCACCGGATCAGGCCTGGGCAGAAACAGCCGCATCAAGGATATGTTGGGACTGTCGACCAAGAGCTATCTGAAACACGGCGAAATCGCGCGATATGCCGACACCGTGGCGGGCGTGGCGAAAGCAGCGACCATCATCAAACGAGGCGGCTACATCGGCGTCGCGCTTGATGTGGCATCTACCTCGCTGGAGATCAGAGAGGCTTGTCTGGCGGGGGATGAGCGACAGTGCAGGAAGGCGCGGTATGTGGAGGGTGGGAAGTTGGTTGGGAGTTTGGGTGGGGCTGCGGCAGGGACTGCAGTCGGCATGAACGCATCTAAGTACCTTTGTTCGGTAATATTGGGTGCAGTGACGAAAGGGTTTGGCTCTACGGCTTGTGTCGTACTGGGTAGTGCCACCAGTGGTTGGGCGGGCGGTAAGATCGGCGAAAGCAAAGGTGAATCCGTTGGCGAATTGATTTATGGGGTTTCCATTGAGTAAATGGACAATAGAGGAGCTGGCGACTGTGTTGGTTATAGTGCCGTTGCCCGTTTTTTTTATATGGAGTGCTATTTGCTCCTATGTAATGGCTGATCGCCTCAAAAAAATATTTTCGAATAGCCCTATATTGCAGCAGGATCAGAGATTTGTCAGAAATCTCGGTCTGTTTGGAAAAATAATTACCTGTGGCTGTGTTTTTTTGATTTGCTTGACGCCGAAATTATCTGTGCGCCATGGCTTGGCATTAAAGTCGGAGCTGGAAAGCATGCCTAAAGAATTGAGGTTTTGGTTGTATCCGCCTTTTTTCGCGTTAAATTTATGGTTTGGTGCATTACTGCTATTAGGTATTGTTTACTGATGACGGCTGGGAACTTCCTCAGCTGGTAATTCTGTACTATCGTTAGAGGGCAAATGAGGACCCTATCACTAAAATCTCGTGGGCGGGAGGTGTGGCCGCCTTTGTGGCGCTTGGAAACAGTGGCGCTTCTTGGAAAGAAGGTGAACTTGGCGGCGGGGGAGCCGAAATGATTGGCGAAGCCATGTACGAGAAATAAATGATTAGGGAAAACATAACTGCGTTGATATCGGTAATAACAATTACGCCTCTGCCCTTTATCGCCGTTTGGGTGCTGGTTGTATCGCAAAAATTAGCAAGTAGGCTCGAGCCGATCTTTGAAATCAGTCCTCTCGTTTTGGAGAGTAAATGTTGGATGAAGCACATGGGGTTGGTAGGTAAGGTTTTATTCTGTAGCTCCATATTTGCTATATGTATCAATTGTCGATTTTGTATCTGGAAGGGGTGGGTTGATGAGAAAGAGGTTTTGGCTGTAACGCCTGAGTTAAAATTGGCGTTGTATCCACCGTTTATGGCCTGTGGGATTTGGACGTTGGCGCTGATCGCCTGCGATTATTTTATCTGGAGTCCGGCTCGGATTAGTTGAATGGCTCTTCAAGGCATAGTCCGATATCACCACCTAATGGCGGTAGGCATGCTCGGCTGGGCATTTAAGGAGAGCTGACAATAGGCGGATGTATCTGTCTTATCGGCCAGATTTTTAGATCATACATCTGGCTCGACGTCGCGCTTCGTAATGAGATAGAGGCCATGTCAACAAATTAAAAAGTATGGCTATTTCCTCTTCTCATGGCATATTTTCTGAGGAGTTCAGCGCTATTGATCTGCGAACTAAAGCCAAGATGCACAGGCAGTTGAGCAGCTACGCCGACACGGTACCGCATGTTCTAAGGCCGCGACCATCATCAAACGAGGCGGCTACATCGGCGTTGCACTTGATGTGGCGTCTACGTCGCTGGAGATCAGAGAGGCATGCCTGGCGGGGGATGAGCGAAAGTGCAAAAAGGCGCGGTATGTGGAGGGTGGGAAGTTGGTTGGGAGTTTGGGGGGAGGCGCGGGGGCGGGGTTGTTTAGTGCAGCCATGTCTACAAAGCTATGCAACGTTGTCCTAGGAGTTTTAACAAAAGGGCGAGGGATGAACGCCTGTGTGCTCGTCGGGGAGAGCGCAGCGATTTGGGGGGCGAGCGAAGCCGGAGGAAAGGGAGGGGAGATATTTGGTGAGATCATCTATGAGGGTAATGATGAATAGAACAGCGTTTACAGATGTCGTAACGGTGATTGTAATCGGTCCAATGCCCCTTATAGCGATATGGTCGGCGATTGTTTCTCACCGAATGGTACGTGAAATAGAGCGTATCTGGGTTCGTAGTAAGTTTTTTAACGAAAATAAAGCTTTTCTGAAAGGGCTTGGGGTCGCAGGTGAAGTAATGCTTTGCGGTTCGATATGTGCAATTCTTATATGGCCGAAATCATTTGTGCGAAGTGGGTCGGTCTTGCAAGAAGAAGTGGATGCGGTGCCTAAAAAATGGAAGGTTAGGGTCTACCCTCCCTTCGTTGCGTCTGGCATATGGATTGTTGCGCTATTCATGTGTGGTGCCTTCGTCTGGTAGGTCAGGTAGGGGCGGTATGTCTAGGGTGGATTGATAGGGTTTTCTGCGGGTGCAATTTTCGCATTACTCAGCGTGGCGATCTCAAAAAGAATTTGTAAGTTTTATATTGGGGTTCTGACTCGCGGACAAGGCAACAACGCGTGCGTCGTAATGGGTACGGCCGCTTCCGCATGGGGGGGCGGGTGAACTGGGCGGAATGGGTGGAGAGAAGATTGGTGAAATGGTGTACGAGAGCAATTATGAATAGCATTGACCTCAAAGACGTCGTCACCCTTATCATTATGGTGCCATTACCTTTTATCTGTTGCTGGACAGTCATCGCTTCCATATTAAGTATTGAACGATTAGAGGCGGCCTTTACCCACAGTCGCCTCGTCAAAGAGAATAAAGTCTGGATGCAACAATTCGGTGCCGCAGGTAAAGTGATGCGTTGCAGTGCAATCATAGCCATCTGTATCTCGCCTGGAATCTATGTCAGGACCGGTTGCGTTGTTGAAGAGGAAATTACTGCGGTGCCTCAAGACTTGAAGGTAAAGCTCTATCCGCCATTTATTGCCTCTATTGTTTGGTCTTTGGCGTTACTGGGTTGCGGGATTTTTATTTGGTAGCTCGGGCACTGCCGTCAGTAGCATTCGTGGAATGCTCTGGAGGTAGTTGTGCGCAGTGGCGCAGCTTCATGGGCAGCGGGCGAACTGTGTGGGGCGGGAACTGAGATGTTGGGCGAGACGATTTATTAGGAAGTTTATGATTAGGTCGGGTATGACTGACTTCATAACGGCGATAGTTGTCCTGCCTATGCCGTTTATGCCTATATGGGCGATGATTGTGTCTCACCAGTTGATTGATAAGCTAGACAGGATTTTTGCGCGCAGTTCCTTTGTGCAGAAAGATATAGCCTGGATGAAAACGCTAGGAGTTGCAGGTGAGGTTATGTACTGTGGCTCAGTAGTCGATCTAAGCGTTAACCATCGATTTTGCGTCCGAAAAGGATGGGTGTTCGAAGAGGAGATTTTAGCTGTTCCATTGAAAATTAAGAAAATATTGTACCCGCCATTTATTGCATGTGGTGTTTGGACTTTGCTTTCGGCTATTTGCTATCTGTTGATATGGATGCCGATCAAAGATGTTCGATAAATCGTGATCATATTATATATTTATCATGATTGCTCTGTCTTTCGACCAACTGCTATCTGAACACGGTGAAATCGCGCGCTGGAGATCAGAGAGGCTTGCCTGGCGGGGGATGAGCGACAGGGCAGGAAGGCGCGGTATGTGGAGGGTGGGAAGTTGATTGGGAGGTTGGGGGGAGGTGCGATTGTCGCATTACCCAGTGCGGCGATTTCAAATAGCATTTGTAAAGTTGTTATTGGAGTATTGACTCGCGGAAAAGGCTTGAATGCGTGCGTAGTTATCGGCACGGGCGCAACCACTTGGGCGGCAGGCGAATTTGGCGGCCAGAGGGGCGAAGAAATGGGTGAGATCGTCTAGGAGAATATTTATGAATAAGCTCAATATGGCCAATCTTACCCTTGTTGTCATAATGCTGCCGTCTCCATTTTTAGCAATTTGGTCGATGGTCGTATGTCACAGAACTGTTGATCAATTAGAAGCGATTTTAGGAAGCAGTCGCCTGGTAATCGAAAACAGAGCTTCGATGAAGTATCTTGGTTTGGCAGGTAAAGTTTTGCGGTGCGGAGCAATTATCGCGATTTGCTTCTATCCTGGAATTTACGTCCGAGACGGAAGTGTTGTGGAGAAAGAAGTGCTCGCCATTCCTAAGGCGTTAAAAAGAAGATTGTATGCGCCATTCATAGCTTGCACGCTTTGGTCGGTCGTCTTCTGCGTCTGGAATGTACTGGGTAGGTAGTTGCCTGGCAGTATTGCGAGCTCAAGTTCCGAAATCACAGCACGATGAGGTGCGCTCGTCTGGTAGGCCAGGAAGGCGCGGTATGTGGAGGGTGGGAAGTTGGTTGGGAGTTTGGGGGAGGTGCTACTGGGGCGTTCGCTCGCTTTTTCAGCACGACAGGAAAGTAATCAAGTACTTTGGATTGTTCGGTAAGATTATTACCTGTGGAAGCGTATTTTGGATCTTTTTGACGCCAAGCCTTTCAGCGTCAAGAGGGTTAGCGCTTGCAAATGAAATTCACAGTGTGCCAAAGCGAACCAAGTACTGGCTGTATCCGCCGTTTATCTCGTTATATCTGTGGTTTTTTGCGTTGGTTATATCGGGCATGATCTTTGGATGGTGGCCAGACTAGGAACAATTACCTGTTCAAAGAGGAGGTCGGGTGGGGGGGGCGGGCGGGGTATCAGTGATACTTCGCGGTTATGCCGCCGCCGCGCCCTGTGCCGCTTTATTCGGACCGGCCACCGCTGGGTTAGGAGCCATAGCTTGCGTAGCTATTGTCGGAGGTGTTTCCGCTTGATGCGGCATCTACGTCGCTACAGATCAGAAAGGCTTGCCTTGCCTGGGATGACGGGGTTGTGCGGTAGGCGTTGCATTCCGCACGCATCCCTTCCGGCAAACGGCACTGACCTGTGCGGGCAATGAATGGCAAACTGCCGGGGTATTCATTTCAGCCCGGACACGCCCATGCCGCAACTCTCCCTCGCGCAATTCAAGGCTCGCTGGTTTTTCTGGCTGTGCATGGTGCTGATCGTGGTTGGTGTTCCGGTCGGTTGTTCGGCACTGCAGCACAAAGAGCGTGAGCTGGTGTTCATGATCGAGCCGGGGACGGCGAGTTGGTATCACGGCATTCCGTCAGATGTGCAGGAACTGGAGCTCAAGGCGCCGTCATTCGGCGTTTCGCAGAATATCCACGCGTGGTGGTGGCTGGCGGACAAGAAGGACGCGCCTGCGGTGTTGTACCTGCACGGCTCGCGCTGGAACCTGACCGGGCAGTTCTTTCGCATCGAACAACTGCATGCGCTGGGTTTTTCGGTGTTGGCGATCGACTATCGCGGCTTCGGTCAGAGCAAGGGCCAATTGCCGTCGGAAGCTTCGGTGTACGAAGACGCCCGGATCGCCTGGGAACGTCTGAAACAGCTTCAACCCGACCCGCAAAAGCGCCTGATCTATGGCCATTCTCTGGGCGGCGCGGTGGCGGTCGACCTCGCCGCCGAGTTGGGTCGTGATGCGCAGAAGGGCGACGAGCCGATCCAGGCCCGTGGCCTGATCATCGAATCCACGTTCACCAACCTTGCCGACGTTGCATCGTCCGTCGCCAGCACCCGTACGTCGTTGCCGGTGCGCTGGCTGGTGTCGCAGAAATTCGACTCTATCGACAAGATCGCCGACATTCACATGCCTGTGTTGATCGTCCATGGCACGGCTGACCAGTTCGTCGCGCCGCGATTCAGCCAGGAATTGTTTCAGGCCGCGCAGGAGCCGAAAAACCTGCTGATGGTGCCCGGCGGCAACCACAACAACAGCATGAATATTGGCCGACAGGCTTACAGCCAGGCGATTCAAGCGCTGCTCAAGGAGCAGGCGCCAGCAGTGCATGCTGCGAATGCGACTGCCGACGCGGTCAAACAGCCGGGTTGAACGCAGGCGCAAGGTTTAACGCCGCTTCCCGGTAAACGGCCGGCGGACGAGCATTCACAACGGCGTGCTCAGATGGTATCTGTGTGCGCCTGCCCACCTTCGCTGACGAGCTTTCGACCATGGACAAGTACTCAAACGGAGAAGCCCACCTGACCCATTCCGATCGCGATTGGGTCATGCGCGCCGCGCCGTTGCCGCAGATGGAGCGGATCGAAGCGTACTTCCATGGTCATGGCTTCGAGATGCACCGGCACGACACCTACGCCATCGGCCACACGTTGTCGGGCGTGCAAAGTTTTCGCTACGGCAAGGAGATGGTCAACAACCTGCCGGGGCAGACCATGGTCCTGCATCCCGATGAGCCTCACGATGGACATGCGGGTACCGAGCACGGGTTTCGCTATCGGATGTTCTACCTTGAACCGGCGATGATTCAGCAGGTGCTCGGGGGCAAGCCCCTGCCGTTCATCAAAGGCGGTGTGTCGGGCGATCCTCGTTTGTTCAAGGCGACCCAGGCGTTGCTGCAAGATTTGCAGAACCCGCTCGATCCGCTTGAGCTGGACGACGCAGTCTTCGACATCGCCGTGGCGCTGCAGGACGCCGCCGGCGTGCGCAAAGGGCGGCAGCGGGTCGATTACGTCAGCGCCGAACGCGCGCGTGAATTGCTGATGGCCAGCCTGGAGCAGGGCGTGGGTCTGGATGAGCTGGAGCAGGCCAGCGATACCGACCGTTGGCGCCTGTCGCGGGACTTTCGTGCCTTGTTCGGCACCAGTCCGCATCGGTACCTCACCCTCAGGCGTCTGGACCTGGTGCGTCATTCGATCTCCCTTGGCGTGTCGCTGACCGACGCTTCGGTCATGGCCGGTTTCTCCGATCAGAGCCACATGACCCGACACTTCGTGAAGACCTTCGGTTACCCGCCGGGGCGCTGGCTGAAAATGTTGGGGGTTCGCCAATCAATCCCAGAACACCGCGTGACCTAGAGGAGCCCGCTTGAACCAGGAAAGCGTCAGCTGTCGGGCCGCAAAAATGATGACGTGCACAAGTGCCTGTTCCCGGCTGAAGCCGGTCCTACGGATCCGTCGCACCACCCAGTAGGACTGGCTTTAGCCAGGAACGCGTCAGGCGTTACGCCGCAAAAGCTGATGTGGACACAAGGGCCTGTTCCCGGCTAAAGCCGGTCCTACGAATCCGCCACCTGCCTTGAATAGGAATGGTTGAAGCCGGTCCTACGAAAAAACGCGTGCAGCCGGGCCATCGTGCAATAACGTACAAGACCCGCAGGCACGTGCTGCCCTAACTTGCCGGCTCCCCGAACCCTTGCGGAGCCACCTCGATGTCCACCTCTCAGCCCACGCACAGCCCGGTCAATTTTGCCCACAAATACAGCCTCTTCACCGAACAATGGCAGCCCAAGGTCGTCGCGCAGATGAACGACTACCAGTTCAAGCTGGCTCGACTGGAAGGGGATTTTCTCTGGCACAGCCATGCCGACACCGACGAAACGTTCATCGTGCTCGAGGGCTGCCTGCGCATCGATTTTCGCGACGGCTTCGTCGAGCTCAACGCGGGCGAGTTGTACGTCGTGCCCAAGGGCGTGGAGCACAAGCCCTTCGCCGCACAGGAAGTGAAGCTGATTCTGATCGAGCCCAGCGGGGTGATCAACACCGGCGACAACACCAATGAGCGCACTGCGCAGAATGATGTCTGGATTTGAGCCGTTGAGGCACACCGCCGCGCGGGCAGCCTCGGACGGCAGCACGGACCGCAGGTTTCTCTAGCCAGGCATCAACACCGCAATCAGCGCCCTGACCACACCGGGCAGGGCGTCAAGTTCCCTCACCAGAATACTGCGCTCGCGCACCGCCCACGGTTCGTCCAGCTCGATGGTTTTGAGTTTCATCGTCCGGCTGTGTCGCACTGCGGCGGATTCGGGAATGATGCCGATGCCGACGCCGGCCTCGACCATCCGGCAGATCGCCTCGAAGCTCGATACCTGAATCCGCAGCGACAGATGTTGCCCAAGCCGCTCGACGTGATCGCGCAGGAAGCTGAGCAGCGTGCTGCCCTCGTGCAGACCGATGTGCTGAAACGCCAGGGTCTGTTTGAGCGTGACCTTCTTCTGCATGGCGAGTTCATGACCTTCCGGGACTGTCAGTACCAGCCGGTCGGTGCTGAAGTGGATCACCTGCAATCCGGCCGCCTCGACAGGCCCGGCGATGATGCCCATGTCGGTGCTGCCATCCAGTACGCCGCGCACGATGTCCCGCGACAGGCGCTCTTGCAGGTCGACCGTCACGCCCGGCCGCTGCGCCAGAAAGCCCGCCAGCACTTCAGGCAGGAATTCGGTGACAGCGGTGGTGTTGGCGAAAATGCGGATGTGCCCGGCCGAATCGGTCCCGTAGCTGGTGAATTCGCTCTTCAGGTAATCCACCTGGCTCATGATCAGGCGCGCATGTTTGAGCAGGCGCTGACCGGCCGGCGTCAGCTCGACGCCGCGGCTGTCGCGGTACAGTAACCGTGTGTCGAGCTGGCTTTCGAGGGCCTTGATCCGGGCGCTGGCGGCAGCCGGAGATAGAAAGGCGCGGCGGGCGCCCTGGGTCAGGCTCGGCGATTCACCGATATGAATGAAGAGGCGCAGGTCAGCCAGGTCGAAGTGCATGGTTGTGTCCGCACGTTGCAGGAGCGTTCAGCATACATGAACGCCGGGTTACGCAAATGCAAATTCACAGAATGCCGAGCCAATCCCATGATCTGCACATAACAACAAACGCAGAGGGTTCTCGCCAATGAGTGCTTCAGATTCGCCAGTGGATTTCAGTGCCTGGACAGGACGAACCGAAGAGGCTCACGACCACCTGAGCCATACCCTGATCAAGCGCATTGCGGCCACCTTCGGCGAGCCCGCGCCGGCCAATGGCGACCCGTTGCCAGCCTTGTGGCAGTGGTGTTTTTTCCAGGAACCGGCGTTCGAATCGCAACTGGGCGTCGACGGCCATCCAGCTCGTGGCGGTTTTTTGCCTCCCGCCGACAACCGCAACCGGATGTGGGCGGGCGGTCGGGTGGAGTTCATCCAGCCCCTGAAAGTGGGTGCTGACGCCCATCGCCTGTCGACCATTGTGCACATCGAAGAAAAACACGGACGCACCGGTGCGCTGCTGTTCGTCACCCTGCGTCACGACTATTCCCAGAATGGCCAGCTGTGCGTACGTGAAGAGCAGGACATCGTCTACCGCGAGCCCAATCCGCCCAAGCTCAGCAGCGGCGAAGCGCCTGCGCCGGGCGACTGGAGCGAAACCGTCGAGCCGACCCCGACGTTGCTGTTCCGCTACTCGGCCGTGACCTTCAACGGCCATCGCATTCACTACGACTATCCCTACGTCACCGAAACCGAAGGCTACCCGGGCCTGGTGGTGCACGGCCCGATGATCGCCACCCTCAACCTGCGTGCATTCATGCGCGCCAATCCCGAGAAGCGCGTGCGGCACTTCGCCTATCGCGGCGTGCGTCCGCTGAACGTGCCGACGCCGTTCCGGGTCGGTGGCCGGATTATCGAGCCGGGCAAGGCGCAGCTGTGGGCGGGCAACGATGCCGGCGTCGCGCAGAGCGCTGAAGTCAGCTTCGACTGACGTCTTCTTCTTTAAATAGCCAGGCCCGGGGCATCGCCGCCGAGCCGCTGGTTGCGAGCAGACATGATGAATCCATACGAAAACGAAGACCTCAATGCCATCCGCGAAGGCGTGCGCGCGCTGTGTGCCGAATTCCCGGCCGAATACTGGCGCAAGATCGATGAAGAGAAAGGCTTCCCGGAAGCCTTCGTCAAGGCGCTGACCGAGGCCGGCTGGCTGTCGGCGATGATTCCGGAACAATACGGCGGCTCCGGTCTGGGCCTGGCCGAGGCGTCGGTGATTCTCGAAGAGGTGAATGCCTGCGGTGGCAACTCCGGCACCGTGCACGGCCAGATGTACAACATGTTCACGTTGCTGCGCCACGGCAGCGAAGCGCAGAAAAGCTACTACCTGCCCAGGCTGGCGAGCGGCGAACTGCGCCTGCAATCGATGGGCGTGACCGAACCGACCACGGGCACCGACACCACCAAGATCAAGACCACTGCCGTGAAGCAGGGCGACAAGTACGTCATCAACGGGCAGAAAGTCTGGATCTCGCGCATCCAGCATTCGGACCTGATGATCCTGCTGGCGCGCACGACGCCATTGGCCGACGTGAAGAAAAAGTCCGAGGGCATGTCGATCTTCCTCGTCGACCTGCGCGAAGCCATCGGCAAGGGCCTCACCGTTCAGCCGATCGCCAACATGGTCAACCATGAAACCAACGAGCTGTTTTTCGACAACCTCGAATTGCCCGCCGACAGCCTGATCGGCGAGGAGGGCAAGGGTTTCAAATACATCCTCGACGGGCTCAACGCCGAGCGCACGCTGATCGCTGCCGAGTGCATCGGCGACGGCCGCTGGTTCACCGAGAAGTCGGCTGCGTATGCCCGCGACCGCGTGGTATTCGGCCGTCCGATCGGGCAGAACCAGGGCGTGCAATTCCCGATTGCCGAGGCGCACATCGAAATCGAGGCCGCGGACCTGATGCGCTGGCGGGCCTGCGAGGAATACGACAGCGGCAAGAATGCCGGGGCCGCGGCCAACATGGCCAAGTACCTGGCCGCGAAGGCCTCGTGGGAAGCCGCGAACGCTTGCCTGCAGACTCATGGCGGTTTCGGTTTCGCCTGCGAGTACGACGTCGAGCGCAAATTTCGCGAGACGCGTCTGTATCAGGTCGCGCCGATCTCCACCAACCTGATTCTTTCCTACGTCGCCGAGCATCTGCTCGAACTGCCACGCAGCTTCTGAGGACATCCCGATGAGTCATACCCAGGCATTGGCGGGTTTTCTCGCCGAGCTGACATACGAGCAGATCCCGGGCCACGTGCTCGACCGCACCGAAGATCTGTTTCTGGACTGGATCGGCTCGGCGCTGGCCAGCCAGGGCGCCCGACCGATTCCGCTGTTCGAGCGTTATGCCGAGCGCATGGGCCCGGCCGAGGGCGCCTCCAGAATCCTGGTCAACAACCGCGGCACATCGGCGTATTTCGCTGCACTGGTCAACGGCGCTTCCTCGCACCTGGTCGAGCAGGATGACCTGCACAACAGTTCGGTGCTGCACCCGGCGACCGTGGTGTTTTCTGCCGCGCTGGCGGCGGCGCAGGATCTGCGCAAGTCGGGGCAGGACCTGTTGCTGGCGTCGGTGGCGGGGTATGAGGCCGGCATTCGTATCGGCGAGTTCATGGGCCGCTCGCACTACCGCATTTTCCACACCACGGCCACGGTGGGCACGCTTGCCGCCGCCGTTGCGGTGGGCAAGCTGCTGAACTTCAGCCAGGAGCAGTTCATCAACCTTTTTGGCAGCGCCGGCACTCAGGCGGCGGGTCTTTGGGAATTCTTGCGGGACGCCGCTGACTCCAAGCAGCTGCACACCGCCAAGGCCGCTGCCGATGGCCTGCTTGCCGCCTACATGACCGCAGACGGTCTGACCGGTGCGCGCAACATTCTGGAGGGCGATCAGGGCATGGCCGCCGGGATGTCGAGCGACAGTGATCCTGCGAAGTTGTCCGATCGTCTGGGTTCGCGCTGGGCGTTGGTCGAGACCTCGTTCAAGTTCCACGCCTCCTGCCGCCACACCCATCCGGCTGCCGATGCGTTGTTGCACCTGATGCAACGCGAACGCCTGCGCCACGACCAGATTGCCAAAGTGGTCACGCGGGTTCATCAGGGGGCGATCGATGTGCTGGGTCGGGTCGACGTGCCGCAGACGGTGCATCAGGCCAAGTTTTCGATGGGCGCTGTGTTGGGCCTGATCGCCGTGCACGGCAGCGCGCAGTTGATCGAATTCCGCGATCGGGCGCTGACCGATACGGCCGTGGCTGCGTTCCGCGAAAAGGTCACGATGGAACTGGACCCCGAGGTCGACGGTGCCTACCCGGCGCGCTGGCTGGGTCGGGTGATCGTGACCACCACCGACGGCCGCATCCTGACCGCTGCGATCGACGAGCCGAAGGGCGACCCGGGCAACACCCTGTCGCGCCCCGAGCTGGAAGACAAGGTGCAGCGCCTGCTGGCGTTCTCCGGCGCCCGCACGACGGAGCAGGGCAAGGCCTTGATAGAACGCATCTGGCACCTGCGCGATGCGCGGGATCTGGCGGATTTGATTTAAGACATTGGCCTGATCGTTCCCACGCTGTAAGTGGTAACGCCGCCCCGGACGCTCCGCGTCCAAGGCAGTGACGCACAGCGTCACGGGATGCACGCCCACGCAGAGCGTGGGAACGATCAGACTGTGCAAGAGGTTAATGAACATGACTCAACACAATCCCCGTCCGCTGGACGGCATCACCGTGATCAGCCTGGAGCACGCCATCGCGGCGCCGTTCTGCACGCGACAGCTGGCCGATCTCGGCGCCCGCGTGATCAAGGTCGAGCGCCCTGGCGTTGGCGATTTCGCACGTGGTTACGACCAGCGCGTCGACGGCCTGGCGTCGCATTTCGTCTGGACCAACCGCTCCAAGGAGAGCCTGACGCTGGACCTCAAGCAGGACGAAGCCGGTGACATCCTCGATTCGCTGCTGGGTCGGGCCGACGTGCTGGTGCAAAACCTCGCGCCGGGCGCTGCGGCACGCATGGGCCTGTCTTTCGAGGCGCTGCATGAACGGTTCCCGCGGCTGATCGTGTGTGACATTTCCGGCTATGGCGAAGGCGGCCCGTACGAAAAGAAGAAAGCTTATGACTTGCTGATTCAGAGCGAGGGCGGCTTCCTGTCGGTGACCGGCGGTCCCGGCGAGAACGAAATGGCCAAGGCCGGTTGCTCCATCGCTGACATCGCTGCGGGCATGTACGCGTACACCGGCATCCTCTCGGCGTTGTTGCTGCGGGATAAGACCGGCGAAGGCAGTCGCATCGACGTGAGCATGCTCGAAAGCCTGGTGGAGTGGATGGGCTACCCGATGTATTACGCCTACCACGGCGCACCGCAACCGCCGCGCGCCGGGGCGTCGCACTCGACGATCTACCCGTACGGGCCGTTCCCGACGGGCGGTGGCGGCACCATCATGCTCGGACTGCAGAACGAGCGAGAGTGGGCCTTGTTCTGCGAGAAGGTGCTGCTGGACAAGGCGCTGGCGACCGATGAGCGGTTTTCCGCGAATTTCAAGCGCTCGGAAAACCGCGACGTGCTGCGCCAGATCATCGTCGAGGGGTTCGCCGCGCTGAGCGTCGATGAAGTGGTGGCGCGCCTGGAAGACGCGCAGATCGCCAACGCCCGGGTCAACGACATGCATGGCGTCTGGGAGCACCCGCAGCTCAAGGCGCGAGACAGCTGGCGCGAAGTGGACAGCCCGTCCGGGCCGCTGCCGTCACTGCTGCCACCGGGTCGCAATGCGGCGTTCACCCCACGCATGGATGGCGTGCCGGGGTTGGGCCAGCACACGGGGAGCATTCTGGAGGAGCTAGGTTTCAGCGCCGAGGAACAGGCGCGGATGACCGCGGCCGGAGTGGTCTAGCCGACTCGTACGTTCACCGTAGGCGCTGCCGGGGTGGCGCTCGGCCTTGTCTCGCGCTCTGTTGCGCAGCGGCAGCTCATGGGACAAGCCACGCGCCTGCAAGTGAGGCGGCGCTGCTCAGTCACTGCTTATCGATCAGGAATTTTGCCCATGCCCCCATCCATCGTCCGCTCTGCGCTGTTCGTGCCCGGCAGTCGGCCCGAGCGTTTTGCCAAGGCGCTCGCCGCTGGCGCCGATGCAGTAATCGTCGATTTTGAAGACGCGGTCGAAGAGCCGCTCAAACGCCAGGCTCGCGAGCATCTCGCCGCGTTCCTCAAGGCGCATCCACACGCCTCGGTGCTGGTGCGGGTCAACGCCCCGGATCATGCGGAACACGCTGCGGATCTGGCGTTCTGCACGCAACAGGCAGGCGTCGTCGGCGTGCTGCTGCCCAAGGTCGAGAGCGCCGCGCAGGTGGCGGCGGTCCGGAAAAGCGGCAAGCCGGTCTGGCCGATCATCGAAAGCGCCAAAGGCTTGCTGTCGCTGGAGCAGATCGCCCGGGCCGACGGGGTGGAGCGCCTGTCCTTCGGCGGCCTCGATCTGGCGTTGGACCTGAACCTCAACACAGGCACGGCGGCCGCCCGGATGTTCCTCGATCAGGCGCGCATGTCGGTGCAACTGCACTCGCGCGGCGCCGACCTGCTGCCGCCGCTGGACGGCGTGCATCCCGCGATCAACGATCCCGACGGGCTGCACCGCAGTATCCGGCACGCCAGCGACATGGGCTACGGCGGCGCGCTGTGCATCCATCCTGCGCAGATCCCCGTTATTCATGCCGCATTGGCGCCCAGCACCGACGATTTGAGTTGGGCACAAAAGGTGGTGGATGCCAGCAAAGCAGCCAACGGCGCCGGGGCCTTTCAACTGGACGGACAGATGGTCGACGCACCCGTGCTGCTTCGGGCGCAGCGGTTGTTGGCGCTGTTTCGGGCGTGAGATTAAGAGGAGGCGACACCAGACGCGCGGGCCGAACGCCAGTGCAGCCAGTAGTGGCACTTCTTCATTTGCCTGCTAGCTTCCTGATGACGCGCCGTCTGGCCCGCGGGTACTGGAAAATCGTGCCGGTCGGGTAGCGTTCAGCAACGCCGAATGCCGGCTTACAAAAAAGCTGATTCTACAAACACACGGCGTTGGGCATCGTGAGTTGGCGCTACGCTCAAGCTCTACCGACTGCTCCTACAAAAATAAGCTCCTACAACAATAAGAAGGTGATATCGATGTTGAAGCTGACCAAGGCGCTTTTCTGCGCCGCCGCAGTGTCCGTGGCCGGCATGGCACACGCTGATCCAATCGTCATCAAGTTCGCTCACGTCGTGGCGGAAAACACGCCAAAAGGCCAGGGCGCCTTGATGTTCCAGAAACTCGTCGCCGCCGATCCGGCATTGAAAGACAAGGTCAAGGTCGAGGTGTACCCCAACTCTTCGCTGTTCGGTGACGGCAAGGAAATGGAAGCCTTGCTGTTAGGCGACGTCCAGATGCTTGCGCCGTCCCTGGCCAAGTTCGAGCAGTACACCAAAAAGGTGCAGATTTTCGACCTGCCGTTCCTGTTTAACGACCTGGCTGCCGTCGACCGTTTCCAGCAAGGGCCGCAAGGCAAGGCGCTGCTGACCTCGATGGATGACAAAGGCATTCACGGTCTGGCGTACTGGCACAACGGCCTGAAGCAATTGTCGGCGAACAAGAAGATGGTCGAGCCCAAAGATGCACGCGGCCTTAAATTCCGCGTCCAGGCCTCCAGCGTGCTGGAAGCGCAGTTCGTCGCGCTGCACGCCAACCCGCGCAAAATGAGCTTTGCCGAGGTCTATCAGGGCCTGCAGACGGGGACCGTCAACGGTACCGAGAACACCTGGTCGAACTACGAGAGCCAGAAGGTCAACGAGGTCCAGCCGTTCTTCACCGAATCCAACCACGGCCTGATCGACTACATGGTCATCACCAACTCCAAGTTCTGGAACGGCTTGCAGCCTGACGTGCGTGACGAGATGCAGAAGATCATGGATCAGGTGACGGTGGAGGTGAACAAGCAGGCCGAAGCGCTGAACCAGACGGCCAAGCAGAAGATCATCGACTCCAAGACCAGCGAGATCGTCACGCTCACCCCCGAGCAGCGCGCCAAATGGCGTGAAGTCATGAAGCCGGTCTGGGACAAGTTCTCCGAGGAGATCGGCGCGGACCTGATCAAGGCTGCGGACGACTCGAACAAGGCGCCTTGAGCCCTCAAGCGCTTTGATCCATCCAGGCATCGCCACGCGCGGTTGATGCCTGCGGGGCCACCCGGTTGCGGGTGGTCGCCCTCTCTACGTTCGGAGAACTTTTATGCAATCGCTGACGCGACTCTGGGAGCACCTGGAGGAGGGCATGATCGCCTTTCTGCTGGCTGCCATGACGCTGGTGACTTTTGTCTACGTGGCGCTGAACAACATTTACACGCTGTTTTATACCCTCAGCGATCAATGGGCGGTCAGCAGTGATTTTTTCGCAGGGATTGGCGATCACCTCATGGGTTACGCCCAAGGCATGACCTGGAGCGTGGCGCTGACCAAGGCCTTGTTTGGCTGGCTGATTTTCTTCGGCATTTCCTACGGCGTGCGCACGGCCGGGCATCTGGGCGTCGACGCGCTGGTCAAGCGCACCAGCAAACCGGTCCAGCGAGCGCTGTCGCTGATCGCGTGTCTGGCCTGCATGGCCTACGCCGCGCTGTTTCTGGTCGCCAGCTATAAGTGGGTGTCGGCGCTGTTCGTGGCCGGCATCGGTGCCGAAGACCTGGACCGTTATGGGGTCAAGACCGCCTATATCGCAGTCATCGTGCCCATCGGTTTCACCCTCGTGATCCTGCGTTACCTGGAAATTCTCTACCGCATCTGGACCCACCGGCAGACAGGCCTGGGCCTGGCCGATGAGGCGGCGGAAGCGAGCAAGCTGGCCAATCCTGGTGAGGAGCAACACTGATGACGGTTATCTGTTTGTTCCTGTTGCTGTTCGTGTTCATGTTCCTGGGCGTACCCATCGCGATCTCGCTGGGCCTTTCGGGCGCCGTATCGATTCTGCTGTTCAGCCAGGACTCGTTGAGCTCGCTGGCGATCAAGCTGTTTGAAACGTCAGACAGCTACACCTTTCTGGCGATTCCGTTTTTCCTCTTGTCCGGCGCCTTCATGACCACCGGTGGCGTTGCGCAGCGCCTGATCGACTTTGCCAACGCCTGCGTCGGCCACATCCGCGGCGGCCTTGCGATCGCGGCAGTGCTGGCGTGCATGTTGTTCGCGGCATTGTCCGGGTCGTCGCCTGCGACCGTCGCGGCGGTGGGCTCGATCGCCGTGGCCGGGATGGTGCGCTCCGGTTATCCAAAGGAATTCGGTGCCGGGATCATCTGCAACGCCGGTACGCTGGGCATTCTGATCCCGCCCTCGATCGTGATGGTGGTTTATTCGGCGGCAACGGAGACCTCGGTCGGCAAGCTGTTCATTGCCGGTGTGGTGCCGGGGATTCTGCTCGGCGTGATCCTGATGGTGGTGATTTATATTGTGGCGCGGGTCAAGAAGTTGCCGGCCCAGCCGCGGGTTTCCTTTCGTCAGTGGCTGGCGACAGCCCGTCGGGCATTCTGGGGCCTGCTGTTGCTGGTAATCATCCTTGGCGGCATCTACAGCGGCATGTTCACCCCGACCGAAGCGGCGGCGGTGGCGGCCGTGTATTCGGCGTTCATCGCCCTGTTCGTCTACAAAGACATGAGCTGGCGCGACTGTCCGAAGGTGTTGCTGGAGTCCGGGCGGCTGTCGATCATGCTGATGTTCATCATCGCCAACGCGATCCTGTTCGCGCACGTGCTGACCACCGAACAGATCCCGCAGCAGATCACCAACTGGGTGATTTCCGAAGGGCTGACCCCGATCGGTTTCCTGATCATGGTCAACGTGGTGCTGCTGGTGGCCGGCAGTTTCATGGAGCCGTCGGCCATCGTGCTGATCCTGGCGCCGATCTTCTTCCCGATCGCGACCAAGCTTGGCATCGACCCGATTCACCTGGGCATCGTCATGGTCGTGAACATGGAAATCGGTCTGGTGCACCCACCGGTCGGCCTGAACCTGTTCGTGACCTCGGCAGTGACCGGTCTCACGCTGGGCCAGACGATCCGTGCAGCCCTGCCATGGTTGTCTATCCTGTTGTTATTCCTGGTACTGGTGACCTACGTGCCGTTCATCTCCCTGGCATTGCCGAACTGGCTGGGCATGCCGTAGGGACACCGATACACCCCGAACTGTGAGCGCAGTGCCTTGGCCCTCGTCGACGTGAAGTCTTCGAGGGCTTTTTTATGGCGTTGCTCAAATGAGCATCTCGCTCAGGGCTGCTTCCACCAGTGGGTCAGCGCGGGTTGATTGCCGGTGACCGGGTCGGTGACAGGGAAGGGCAGGCTGGCGATGCGCTGCAACATCGCCTCCGTCGGCGCCTGTCTGCAAATGTCCCAGTTCTGTCCGGGCGGGTAGCCGCCAACCACCAGAAAATCATCGCTGGCCCACAGACGGCAGTGGCCAGTGCCCGACGGCAGCAGCACGACGTCGCCCTTGTTCACCGTGACCTCGTGACCGTTCGGCCCGCCGAGCATCAGCCGCGCTGAACCCGCCGCGAAGCCGAGGACCTCATGAGCCGTCGAATGGTAGTGGTGGTAGTCGAAAACGCCGTCGCGCCAGGCCGCTTTCCAGCCGTTGCGACTGAACAGCGCTTCCATCGCCGAGGCCACGTCGCCTTCGGTGATGACCGCGGTGTAGTGCAGCACGGGTAGCCGCGGATTGTTCGGCACCCAGTTGTTGCGTTGCAGCATCAGCGTCCGTGGTTGCATGGTGGTACCCCGGCTGCGGTGGCCTTCAGCGCCAGTGAGCCAACGCTCACGACCAGTGCGCCCTTAATGAAATGTCGTCGATCGAACGTCGTCATGTGGATCTCCCTTCGGCAGGGCCGACGACGCCGTCCGTGTGTGGATACAGCCCTGTCCTGTCTGTGATGTTCTCGCCTGTCGGTTGGTTCATCGCGGCGTGCATCTGCCTCGTTTTGCCTGCATCGTCACGCCGGCCCATCCGGACATCGGCGGCCCAGCAGTTATCCCGCCGCCTCAGCGCGGGCGAGTGAACCGGCGGGGGCGTGGCGTGGTCGGTTGATTCGTGACTGAAGGGCAAATGTCATTTGTGTCCCCTGTGCTGTTTGCTGGCGGCCTACATGGCGATACTCGCCGGTCTTTGTCAAACCGGATAATGGGCCCAGGGATGGCCGTCGCGAGGATATAACGATGATTGTGTTGCGCCGTTTTGCACTGCTGATGACCGCCGCTGCGTTACTCGGCGGGTGCGGTGAATCTTCCAGGCTGCCGTTCCAGGCCGGTGTCGGCCCCAAGCCACAACTGCCCGAGCCCACGACTTCACTGATCCCCACGCTCAAGGTGTCCAAAGCCGTGGGCTGGACCGGCAACGACATGCCCAAGGCGCCGGACGGTTTCAAGGTCAACGCGCTGGCCGACAACCTTGACCACCCGCGCTGGCTTTACAGCCTGCCCAATGGCGACGTGCTGGTTGCCGAGAGCAACAAGCCGCCCAAGCCTGAAGGTTCAAGCGACGGCGGCACCGGGGTGATGGCGTGGATCAAGCGCACCGCTTCGGGCATCGTCATGAGCCGCGTCGGGGCCGAAGCGCCCAGCGCCAACCGCATCACGTTGTTGCGCGATGCCGATGGCGATGGCCGCGCCGAGGTGCACAAGGTCTTCATCAGTGGCCTGACGTCGCCGTTCGGCATGGCGCTGGTGGGCAACGAGCTGTTCATCGCCAATGCCGATGCGGTGGTCAAAGTCCCGTACAGCGAGGGCCAGACCGAAATCACCGCCACGCCGGTCAAGGTCACCGACCTGTCGGCGGGCATCAATCACCACTGGACCAAGAACATCATCGCCAGCCGCGACGGCAGCAAGCTGTACGTGACGGTGGGTTCCAACAGCAACGTGGGCGAAAACGGTCTGGAAGCGGAGCAGGGCCGTGCGGCGATCTGGGAGGTCGATGTGAAGACCGGCCAGAAGCGCCTGTTTGCCAGTGGCCTGCGCAACCCCAACGGTCTGGCATGGAAACCGGGCAGCGACGAACTGTGGACCGTGGTCAACGAGCGTGACGAGATCGGCAGCGACCTGGTGCCCGATTACCTGACGTCGGTCAAGGACGGCGCGTTCTATGGCTGGCCGTGGAGCTATTACGGCAACCACGTCGACAGCCGCGTGCAACCGCCACGTCCCGACAAGGTGGCTCAGGCAATCGCGCCGGACTACGCGCTGGGCACCCATGTCGCACCACTGGGCCTGACCTGGTCCGACGCCCGCGGAATGCCGGAAAACTTTGCCGAAGGCGTCTTCGTCGGTGAGCACGGTTCGTGGAACCGCAATCCGCAGGCGGGTTACAAAGTGGTTTTCATCGGCTTCAAGGACGGCCAGCCGTCCGGCATGCCGATGGACTTCCTGACCGGATTCCTCAACGCCGACGGCGATGCGCAGGGTCGTCCGGTGGGTGTGATCCTCGACAAGCAGGGCGCCTTGCTGGTGGCCGATGACGTGGGCAACAAAGTGTGGCGCGTCAGCCGGCAGTGATGCCGCTGGCAACGGTCAGCCGGGTGCGTCGTCATCTGGAAAACCGACGCGCACCGGCAACGCACAGTATCACCGCCACGGTCACGGCCAGCATGCCCATGCTCACCCGTTCATGCAGCAACGTGGCGGCCAGTGCCAGGCCGAAGAACGGCTGCAACAGCTGCAACTGTCCCACCGCTGCAATGCCGCCCTGAACCAGCCCGCGGTACCAGAACACGAAGCCGATCAGCATGCTGAACACCGACACGTACCCCAGGCTGAGCCAGGCGGGCAAGCTGACGTGGGTCAGTGAAACCGGTGCGGTGAACAACGTCAGCGCCAGCATCGACGGCAGCGCCAGCACCAGCGCCCAACAGATGACTTGCCAGCCGCCGAGGGTCCGCGACAGTCTGGCGCCTTCGGCATAACCCAGTCCGCAGACGGTGATGGCCAGCAGCATCAGCAGGTCGCCTGTCGCAGACGCGCTCAGCCCTTGACTCAGCGCGTAACCCACCACCAGCGCGCTGCCCAGTGTCGAGAACAGCCAGAAGGCCGGACGCGGGCGCTCGCCACCGCGCAACACGGCAAAGGCAGCGGTGGCCAACGGCAACAGGCCGACGAAGACGATCGAGTGTGCTGAAGTCACGTATTGCAGCGCCAGCGCGGTCAGCAGCGGAAACCCCACCACGACGCCCACGGCCACGATGGACAGTGACAACAATTGCTGGCGGTGTGGGCGTTTCTCCTTGAGCAGCATCAGCATGCACAGCGCCAGCGCTCCGGCGATGGAGGCTCTGGCGACGGTCAGGAACACCGGGGCAAATTCCATCACCGCGATTCGCGTGGCGGGTAACGAGCCGCTGAAGATTACTACGCCGATCAGGCCGTTGAGCCATCCCGAAGAGGCGTTGGCGGTGCCGTGGTTGTGCAGCTTCGATGCTTGATCCATGTGCGTCTGATCCCTTGATGGCCCGATTCGACCGGTTGCGGTCTGCCGATGCTAGGGCGCAGAATCGATACAATCAAAAAATTGTCATGGATACATCACCCATGCCCCGCGCCCGTTACAAGACCGTCGTTGACCGCTTTGCCGCCGACATTGCCTCCGGTGCCTTGCCGCCGGGCACGCGCCTGCCGACCCACCGGCATCTGGCGGAGCAGGAAGGGCTGGCGCTGGTGACCGCATCGCGGGTGTACGCCGAACTCGAAGCGATGGGGCTGATCAGCGGCGAAACCGGTCGCGGCACCTTTGTCCGGGAAACCGCGCTGCCGCTGGGGCATGGCGTCGATCAGCAGGCTGCGGCGGTGGGCGTGCTCGACCTCAATTTCAATTATCCCGCCTTGCCCGGGCAGGCCGAGTTGTTGCGCACCGGTTTGCGTCAATTGGCCTTGTCGGGGGATCTGGAAGCGCTGCTGCGTTATCAGCCCCATGCCGGACGCAGTCACGAACGCACCTGTTTTGCCCGTCATCTGACGGAGCGCGGACTGGCGGTAGAAGCCGAAGAAGTCCTGATCGTCAGCGGCGCGCAGCATGCGCTGGCGGCCACGGTGCTGGCGCTGCTCAAACCGGGCGACGTGGTGGCGGTCGATGCGCTGACCTATTCCGGCTTCAAGGTGGTTGCCGAAGCGCACCGGCTGGAACTGGTGGCCATCCCGATCACCGACCACGGGCCTGATCTGGAGGGACTGGAACAGCTTTGCCGGCGACGTCGGATCAAGGCGGTCTACACCATGCCCACGCTGCACAATCCAATGGGTTGGGTCATGGACCTGCCGTGGCGTGAGCGCCTGGTCTCGATGGCCCGCGATCACCGCTTGCTGCTGATCGAAGACGCGGCGTATGCGTTTCTGGCCGATCATCCGCCCGCGCCGCTGAAGACGCTGGCGCCGGACCTGACGGTTTACGTATCGGGGTTCTCGAAAAACATCGCAACCGGGCTGCGGGTCGGCTACGTCGTGGCGCCGCTGAAATGGGTCCCGGCATTGGAGCGGGCGATCCGGGCGACCACATGGAATACGCCTGGCGTCATGACCGCGCTGGTCTGTGGCTGGATCGACGATGGCACGGTCCGGCGTCTGGAGGCGCAGAAGCGCGAAGATGCGAAAGCGCGTCAACGCCTTGCCCGGCAGGTGCTGGACGGCCTGAACATCGTCAGCCATCCGGCGTCTTACTTTCTGTGGCTGCCGCTGCCCGAAGAGGTGCGCGCCGATCAGGTGGCGATGGCGTTGCTGTCCGCGAACGTGTCGGTGTCGACCGCCGAGCCCTTCGCCGTTTCCGGCATTGTGCCGCACGCGATCCGGCTGGCGCTGGGCTCGCTCGAGCGGGACGCGCTGGAAGTCGCGCTGCATAAAGTCCGCCAGGTCATTGCCGGATTTGCCTATTGATCAGTCTGCTTAAGCATAGCGCCGGGCGGCTTTATTCGATTCTGGGTAAAGGTCTGTTTCCGCAGACATACCATTCGCGAAATCGATAGTTACCATCATCCTTCGCGAGTTCTTTTTTTTTCTGGAAGGAGGAGGATAGAGCCATACCGAACTGGCTTGAGAAGGACCCGACGCGATGAGAATTTCAACCCTGCTGACACTTGTCGCCGTACTGGCCGGTGGCTTTGCCGCCACTGCTCCTGCCTCAGCCGCAGACGAACAAGCCTGCCATTTCCAGCCGGTCGCCGACAGCGGTGTGGCACTCAAGCATTCCCAGAGCGTGGGCGTGATCTACAGCGAAAACACGGTCAGCACGCTGGAGTATCTGGAGCGCTATCACTCGGTCGCATTGAAAGGCGTGAAGAATGGCGCTCTGGACGCCCGGATCCGCGATGCATTCGTCAGCAGCTCCGACCCGAAACTGGCCATCGACTGGCTCAAAGCGTCACTGCAGAAGGAGTTCGCTTCAGTCACCGTCTATGACAGCCTCGATGCGGTGGTGCAGGCGCACCCTGATGTGGTCGTCATGCTCGACACTTACAACCGTCTGGTGACTCAGCGCAACTCGCAGGTCGAAGCCCGCTTCGTCGCCAAGTTCTATGACGCCGATCTTCAGTACATCGGCAAGGCCGAGGGCCTGGGCGCCAAGGAGCTGTCTTCGGTGTGGGTTCACGACAAAGCCGCGCCCGAGATCGCCGCTCAGATCAACCAGCAGCGCGAGTTGCAGATCAACGCGCTGAAACAGTTCGACGCCTCGCTCAAGGCGCTGGTGACCACCGGCGCTACCGCCGAGGTCGCCAGCAACTGATCCGTCACCTTCCGCGACAGGCCACACGTTCCGCTCATCGAGCGGAACGCCACCCTCCCGGCCTGCCGCGCCCGCTCAACTCTCTTGTCGCTTTCAGTCCAACCCGCTCATGCCTGGCGAGCCTGCGATGCTTTCGCGATCACTTTGATTTCAAAATCGAACCCGTAAAGCCAGGTCACGCCAACGGCGGTGATCGTCGGGTAGGGCGCGTTCCCCCAGAACTCCGGCACCACTTCCCAGATTTTTTCGAAGGTATTCGCCGGGTCGACCATGAACACCGTGACATCGACCACGTCGTCGAAGGTGATGCCGGCAGCGTGCAGGATCGCGTTCAGATGGGTGAAAGCCAGCCGCACCTGCGCCTGCAGGTCGGGCTCCGGCGAGCCATCCTCGCGGCTGCCCACTTGTCCGGAGACGAACAGAAAGCCATCGGAGAGGACTGCCGGGGAGTAGCGGTTGCGTTCATAGAGCGCGTGGCGGCCTGGCGGAAAAATCACGTTGCGCTGAGTCATGTGTTGCCTCCATCGATGGGCCGACAACGGCCCTTGATTGACGATGAAGCCACTGTAGGGACTTGAACCGGGCGGATAAACGCGCAAGCTTAGTCAGCACTGTTTGGCAAACCCAAACAATCACTGATCTTCTGGAGCTTGAATGGACCGCTTCGACGCGATGCAGGCCTTCGTGCGGGTGGCGCAGACCGGCAGTTTCACCAAGGCCGCTGACACCCTGCACATGAGCAAGACCACCGTCACGCAGCTGATTCAGCAACTGGAAGCGCGTCTGCGCGTCAAGTTGCTGAACCGCACCACGCGCAAGGTCAACGTCACCGCCGACGGCGCGGTGTATTACGAGCGCGCGGTGCGTCTGCTGCTCGATCTGGATGACGCCGAAACCAGCCTGTCCGCCGCTGCTGCATTGCCTCGCGGGCGCCTGCGTGTCGACGTGCCCAGTCCGTTCGCGCGGATGATCCTGATCCCGGCGTTGCCGCAGTTCCACGCCCGTTACCCGGATATCCAGATCGACCTGGGCGCCAGTGACCGGATGATCGACCTGATCGGCGAGAACGTCGATTGCGTGGTGCGCGGCGGCGAACTCACCGATGAGTCGCTGATGGCGCGCCACATCGGCGATCTGCAGTTGGGCGTCTACGCAGCGCCGTCCTACTTACAAAGGGTCGGTTCGCCGGCGCACCCGCACGAGCTCGAAAACAGTGATCACCGGGTCGTCGGCTACCGCTGGGCGCGGACCGGCAAGCTGTACCCGCTGATCATGCAGCGCAACAACGAGACCGTGCAGGTACAAAGCCGCTACGTGCTGTCGGTCGACGACGGCAACGCGTTTCTCGCGGCGGGGCTGGCAGGATTGGGCGTGCTCTGGCTGCCGGACTACATGGCGCGTGACCACGTGGCGAGTGGCGAACTGCTGCCGCTGTTCGAGGATTGGCGTCTGGACACCCTGCCGATGTACGTGGCATTTCCGCCCAACCGGCACATCAGCATCAAGCTTCGCGTGTTCATCGACTGGATCGTCGAGTTGATGGCCGATCGCGGACCGGGCGTCTCCGGGCGCCAAGGTACAGGTGAAGCGTCCGGGCAATAAAAAAACCGCTGCCACCCGGACAGGCGACAGCGGTTTTTTTGCGGCTGCTTACTTGCTGTCCGGCAGCGCGTAGGCGATCACGTAATCGCCACGGTCCGCCGACTGGCGAGCGCCGCCTGCGGTGATGACGATGTATTGCTTACCGGTTTTCGGCGAGACGAAGGTCATCGGGCCGCCCTGGCTGCCGACTGGCAGGCGGGCTTTCCAGGCTTCTTCGCCGTTGGCGCTGTTGAAGGCGCGCAGGTAGTAATCCTGGGTGCCGGCGATGAATACCAGCCCGCCCTGAGTGGAGAGAGTGCCGCCCAGCGTCGGCATGCCGATTGGCAGCTGCATGTGCATCTTGATGCCCATGGGGCCGGTGTCCTGCACGGTGCCGACCGGCACTTGCCAGGCGATCTTGCGGGTCTTCATGTCGATGGCGGTCAGCGTGCCGAACGGCGGTGCCTGGCACGGAATGCCGGCGACCGACAGGAAGCGGTTCTTGTTCACCGCATACGGCGTGCCTTTGAGCGGCACGGCGCCCATACCGGTGTTCAGCGCTTCACCGCCTGAGGAGGCGATCGCGTCTTTCTGCTGAGGGACCATCTGGCTCCACAGGCCCAGACGCATGTCATTGACGAAGATGAAGCCGTGCACCGGATCGGTCGACAGGCTGCCCCAGTTCATGCCGCCCAGCGATCCCGGGAAGCTCAGCGAAATGTCGGTGCCTGGCGCGGTGTACAGGCCGTCATAGCGCATCTTCTTGAACGAAATACGGCACAGCAGCTGATCGAACGGCGTGGCGCCCCACATGTCCGATTCGGTCAGGGTCTGCGCGCCGATCTGCGGCATGCCCACCGATTTGGGCTGAGTCGGCGAATACGGCTCGTTAGGGATGTTCGATGGCTTGACCGGCACTTCCTTGACCTCGGTCAGCGGTTGGCCGGTGTGACGGTCCAGCACGTAGATCTGACCGGCCTTGGTGCCGATGACCACTGCCGGGACCTTGCTGCCGTCAGCCTTGGTGAAATCGATCAGGCTCGGCTGCATCGGCAGGTCGAAGTCCCACAGGTCGTTGTGGACGGTCTGATAGACCCACTTCTGTTGACCGGTGGTGGCGTTCAACGCCAGAACCGAGGCGCCGTAGGTGTGGTCGAGCTGGGTGCGTTCAACGCCGTAGATGTCGGTGGACGAGCTGCCCATCGGCAGGAACACGGTGTTCATCGCCGGATCGTAAGACATCGGCGCCCAGCTGTTCGGCGTGCTGCGCACATACGTCTTGTCGCCCGCCGGAGCCTGCTTGTCATCAGGATTGCCCGGGTCGAAGGCCCAGCGCATTTCACCGCTGACCACGTCGAAACCTCGGATCACACCGCCAGGCATGTCGGTCTGCACGTTGTCGGCCACGCGGCCGCCAACGACCACGGTGGTGCCGGCCATCAGCGGCGCCGACGACAGTTGGTAGTACGAGTCCGGCACGTTACCCAGACCGGCTTTCAGGTCGATCTGGCCATTGTCACCGAAGCCTTTGCACAGCTCGCCAGTGTCGGCGTCCACAGCAATCAGGCGCGCGTCGATGGTGTTGGTCAGCAAGCGACGCTGGCAGTTGGCGCCCGCAGGGACGGCAACCGGCGCGGCAGGCGTGCTGTCATCGGTGGGTTGCGCGACTGCGGCGGTGGCGTCGAAATACGCCAGGCCACGGCAGCGCTGCCAGACGGCGGATTTGGCGTTGGTTTCGTGCTTCCACAGCTCTTTGCCGCTGTCAGCGTCCAGCGCAATGATGTTGTTGTGCGGGGTGCAGATGAACACTTTGTCGCCGACCTGCAGCGGGGTCATCTGATCTTCGGCGCCATTGCCGTCGCTGATGGCGACATCACCGGTGTGGTAGGTCCAGGCTGGAACCAGTTTGGAGACGTTGTCGCGGTTGATCTGATCCAGTGCGGCGAAGCGGCCGCCGCCTTCGTCGTTACCGTAATGCGCCCAGTCTTTCTGCGCCTTGGTCGGATCGACTTTGGTCAGGGCCGGGCCATCACCGGTCGGCGCCACGGAGGCGTGAGGCTGGAACATGCCCCAGAAACCCGCGACCATGGCAATCGCCAGCACGCCGCCGAGCACATAACCACCGCGACCGCCCGCCAGGCCATTGGCCTTGCGCAGGGTCGGGTAGACCAGCGCCACCAGCAGGCTCAGCACGCCGAGGGCGAACAGGCGCGACACCAGCGGCCAGAAATTCAGGCCCGCATCGGCCACTGCCCAGATCACGGTCAGGATCATGGCGGCGGCGAACAGCCAGGCGCCCAGCAAGCGCTGCCTGAACAGCAGCGCGGAGCTGACGATCAATCCAAGACCGGCAAGCAGGAAGTACCAGCTGCCACCGAGCGTGACGAGGTAGCCGCCACCTGCCGCGAAAAGTAATCCAAATACCAGCACGCCGAGCGCGACGACCCAGATGGGCCAGCGACTGGCGGATGCCGAAGGTCGAGACTTAGTCATGTTGCATGATCCTGCTGACACATGAACGTTCGCGAGAACGTCAAGAGTGGTGGGGACAACGTCGTTCGTGTCGATGGCCAGCGGATGCGAGCAACGGCGGCCATCAATCGTGTAATTAACCGGTTAGTTAATTCACATAAAGATACCAAAAAAACCGTGTCCTGCGGCAAATTGTCCCCGGACTCACGGGATAAACACTCTTGTGCAATTGGTAATAATGCGCTGCGTCTGCGGGCTTGACCGCTCTGGGTCAGCGGTCTCGGGCCAGATAATCACGCAGCCGTGCCTGCAGCCGATCAATCCCGTTGTCCATTGTCAGGTACGCCTCGATCGTCATGACCTGCCAGCGTTGGCCTTCATCGCCGAATATCACCTGGTCGAACACGCCGTGAGCCACATGGGCGACGAAAAACCAGGTGTCCAGCCCGTTGACACCCTGACCGGGATACAACCGCTTCCAGACGATGCTTGACGGGTCCAGGGCCAGGCCGAATTCCTCCAGTGTCTCGCGCAGCGCGCATTGCTCCGGGGTTTCATCGCCCTCCCGGCCGCCGCCGGGCAGGTCCCAGAGATTGGGCCAGGGAATGGTGGGCTTGTCGTCGCGCAAGTACGTCAGCAGTTCGCCGTTGCAGATGACGGCAATCTTCGCGCCGGAAAAAGGAGGGTGTGGGGCCATGGCAGCGCCTTCTGGAAGTGTGCGGTTAACTTAGCACCGGTTCGCCCGTCATGTGGAACGATCACCCCGATTGGCTGCCCGAATCTTCAACTGCAACGAAGGTGTTCGACAGTGTGTCGATCATCACGGTCGCGCATCGATGTCACATCAGTTCAGGCGAGGAGGGGAATGATGAGCAGCCAGGCCATCAGCGAGCGTTATCGTGGCTACATCGACTGCCTTAACCGGCAGGACTGGAAGGTATTGGGCGATTTCGTCGCCGAGGATGTGCAGTACAACGGCCAGCGCATCGGCCTGAGCGGTTACCGGCAGATGCTCGAGAACGACTTCCGCGCCATCCCGGATCTGCACTTCAACATCGATCTGCTGATCGCCGAACCGCCGCACGTTGCTGCCCGGTTGTATTTCGACTGCACGCCGGCAGGCGAACTGTTCGGGTTACCGGTCAATGGGCAGCGGGTGCGGTTCAGTGAAAATGTGTTTTACGCATTCGACGACGGCCGCATCGTCACCGTCTGGTCGGTGATCGACAAGGCCGCCATCGAGGCGCAGTTGCCGGGCTGAGCGTCAGTGCAGGGCGCTGGCGCGGTTCTTCGCAACGTCTTCGGGCTTGATCTCACCATTGCTCTGGCCGAAACGGCGCAGGACAAAGGTGCTCACCGCTGCCAGTTCCGCATCGCTGTAGCTGCGTGCGAAGTAAGGCATACGTTGATCGGCACGGCTGGCCAGCGGCGTGTGGCCCTCGAGCAGGGTGGCGACGAGGTTTCTGCCGGACGGGTCGTTGACGGTTTTCAGCCCTGCCAGTCCGCCGGTCGGTGATTGCCGGCCGCTGCCATCAAGCCTGTGGCACGCCACGCAGGTGTCATTGAACAGCTTCATGCCAAGCCCCTTCTGCAGCGCCGCATCGTTGACCACCATTGCCGGGCGCGCGATCCCTTCGGCGCGCGCAGGCGTGCTTTTGAGGTACACGGCGATGGCTTTCAAGTCAGCCGGGTCAAGCCAGCGCAAGCTGTGCTCCACCGCGTCGGCCATCGGTCCGCCTGCGCCGCCGAAGCCTGCCGCATAGCCTTTGGACAGGTAGTCGACGATCGCCTCTTCAGGCCATGCGCCGATCCCGTACTGGCTGTCGGAACTGATGTTATACGCCTGCCAGTTGCCCAGTTCGGCGCCCGCCAGCGATCGGCCGGTGCTCATCGCCTGGAACAGGTTACGCGGGGTATGGCACTCGCCGCAGTGGCCCGGGCCCTGTACCAGATAAGCGCCGCGGTTCCATTCCGCCGACTGCTTGGGGTCAGGTACGAAGCGTTCGTTGGAGGCGAATATCATGTTCCAGAACATCATTCCCCAGCGCTGATTGAACGGGAATGACAGTTTGTTTTCCGGGGGCGCCTGCCTGACCGGTTCAAGGCTGAACAGGTAGCCCTTGATCGCCAGAATGTCCTCGCGCGACATTAAGGTGTAGGACGTGTATGGGAAGGCCGGGTAGTAATGCTTGCCGTCCTTGCCGACGCCTTTCTGCAGAGCGTCGACAAACTCGTCGTCGGTCCAGTTACCGATGCCGGTTTCCTTGTCCGGTGTGATGTTGGGTGAATACAGGCTGCCAAACGGCAGCTTGAACTCGAGACCGCCGGCGAACGGCTTGCCGCCGGGCACCACGTGGCAGGCCACGCAATCCGCCGCACGGGTCAGGTATTCGCCCTTGCTCATGGCCGGTGTTTCGCTCGCATGGACGCTGACAGCCAGGCAGCTGGCCAGCAGTCCGAGCGCACGCTGGAAATATTTCATGATGCGCTCCTCAAACAGTGAAATAGCCGGAACGGCTCAGGGGCAGACGACGCTCGCGAACGCCGGTGGCCGCGAACAACGCGTTGACCAGCGCGGCCGCGGCCGGCACTGCGCCGGTCTCGCCCACGCCGCCGGGCGTTTCGACGCTGTCGACGATGTGCACCTCCACCGGTGGCGCGTCGCTCATGCGGATCTGCCGATACTCGTGGAAGTTGGTCTGCTGGACCTGGCCGTTTTCGATGAGGATTTCGTTGAACAGTGCCGCCGACAGACCGAACAGCGTTCCGCCTTCCATCTGCGAGGCCACCGAGGTCGGGTTGTTGGCAAAACCGCAGTCGATCACCGTGACCAGTCGCTTGATGCGCACGCCCTTGTCGCCCTGTTTTTCCAGCTCGACGACGGTGGCAACGAAGCTGCCGAACACCGCTGTCACCGCCACGCCACGTCCGGATCCGGCCGGCAGCGGCGTGTCCCAGTCAGTGAGTTGCGCGGCTCTGGTCAGCACCGCCTGCGCCCGCGGTTGCGATTGCATCAGCCCGAGCCGGTATTTCACCGGGTCAACCTTGGCGTTGTGCGCCAGCTCATCGATGAAGCACTCCAGTGCGTAGGTGCTGCGCAGCGGACCTACGCCTCGCCACCAGGAAACCGGTATCACTTGCGGATCGTGGCGGATATACCGCACTTGCAGGTGAGGCAGGGTGTAGATCGGGTCCTTGGCCACTTCCACGGCGTCGAAATCGACCCCGTCCGGCGGCAGCCCGCCCAGGTATGCTGCCACCACCGAGGCGCCCGCGATGCGGTGTTCCCAGCCCACCGGCCTCAGGTCCTTGTCCAGTGCCGCGGTCAGCCGGTCAACGTAATGCGGACGATAACGGTCATGCGTCATGTCCTCTTCACGGCTCCAGATCAGCTTGATGGGATAGCTCAACTGACGGGCAATATCGACGGCCTGAAAGATGAAGTCCGATTCCAGACGCCGACCGAATCCTCCGCCGATCAGCTGGTTGTGGATCACCACCTTTTCCATCGGCAGGCCGCAGACCTTGGCGGCGCCCATCTGGGCAAGCCCCGGCGCCTGGCAGCCGACCCACAATTCGCATTCGTCGGCACGTACGTGCGCCACGCAGGTCATCGGCTCCAGCGGCGAGTGGGAAAGAAACGGCTGTTCATAAATGGCTTCGAAACGGCTGGGCGCGTTCTTCAGGGCATTGGCGATGTCGCCGGTCTGATGAGCGAAGACGCCGTCGCCAGCGCTCGCTTCGAACAGGGATTTGTCCAGCTGCGCGGAATCGAGACCGGCGTGTGGACCCATGTCCCATTCGATGCTTAGCGCCTTGAGCGCCTGCTGGCACGCCCAGAAGTTGCTCGCGGTGACCGCGACGGCGTTGTCCAGGCGCACGATGTCGCGCACGCCGGGCACTTTGCGCGCAGCGTCCTCATTGCCGACAGTGCGAAGCTTGCCGCCCGACACCGGGCAGGTGAGGGTGGACGCGATCAGCATGTCCGGGACTTGCAGATCGATGGTGAATTTCGCGCTGCCGTTGACCTTGTGCGGTGTGTCCAGACGCTGGGCCGGTTTGCCCAACAGCTTGAACTCGGCGACCGGCTTGAGCGGAATATCGGCGGGCAACGGCAGCGCCGCGGCGGCGTCGACCAGCTCGCCATAGCCCGCGCTCTGGTTGTTGGGCCCGATGACTCTGCCGTTCTCGGCACGGCATTGGCTGGGCGCGACGTTCCAGCGGATGGCCGCCGCCTGTATCAGCACGATGCGCGCACCGGCGCCGGCCTTGCGCAGCGGCTCCCAGGTGTAGCGCGTGGACGTAGAGCCGCCGGTGGCCTGGAAGGTCAACAACGGGTCAGTGTAGAGCGCAGCGTTGGGCGGCGCCTCGGCGATGGTGACCTGGCTGAGCGGGACTTCGAGTTCTTCGGCGACCATCATCGCGATGCCGGTCTGCACGCCCTGGCCCATCTCGATCTTGGGCGAGATGACGGTCACAGCCCCAGTCTGGTCAACGCGAACGAAGGCGCCATAACCTTTCTCAGCGTTGTCGCCCAGATTCGCGCCTTTGATTGCGCCAGCCGCGAAGCTGCGCGACACCATCGGCGGCAGATAGGTGCCGACGACCAGACCGCCGAGCAATGCACCGCCCTTGAGCAGCCCGCGACGCGAGAGCATCGTGGCGGATGTTTGTGTATCGGACATGATGACTTCCTTCAGGCCTGACTGACGCTTTTGATGGCGGCACGAATGCGCGTGTAGGTGGCGCAGCGGCACAGGTTGCCCGACATGGCATTGACGATCTGTTCGTCATTGGCCTTGGGATGTTCCTGCAACAACGCGACGGCCGACATGATCTGCCCGGACTGGCAGTAGCCGCATTGCACGACCTCATGTTCAAGCCAGGCTTTCTGTACGGCCTGCCCAATGGCTTGTTCGCCGACTGCTTCGATCGTGGTCACCTTGCGACCAGCGACCGCACTCACGGGCAATACGCAGGAGCGCACGGCCTGGCCGTCAAGATGCACTGTGCAGACACCGCACTGCGCGATGCCACACCCGTATTTGGTCCCGGTCAGACCCATCACATCCCGCAGGACCCACAACAGTGGCATGTCGTCGGGGACATCCAACTGGTGTTCCTGACCATTGATCATCAATTTCTGCATCGTAACCTCTGAAGGTCATCACGGTTGACGCGCATGCTTGGCAGAAGGGTCTTCTGTGGCCTGCGCAGGCTTCGGTTTGTCTCGTTCGTCCCGTGCCAGGGCCGGGCCGTTATCGTTTTGTTCAGTCGGTTAACAGCAGAATCGGTAAGGGTCTATTACTGGTATTGATGTAATCAACTTAGACATCAATAGCGCTGATGGACCCTATCGATTTTAAACATTTATCATCTCCGAAGTTTCCAGCAAGAATGGGCACCAGAAGCAAACGACAAGACGCTTTGCTTACTTACTGAACATACCTACTTTCTGGAGATTCAAAATGAAATATTTAGCCTTCGCCGCTCTTTCGATGGTCAGTGTATTTGCATCGGCCAATGAAGTTGCCAGCACTTCCGTCAGCGCCCAGCCACTGAGCCAGGTCGAGCAGTATAACCGCCACAAAGGCATCGATGTTGCGAAAGTCGTCAGCATCAAAAATGCCCAGGATCCTGAAAAAGTTGATGGCCTGGTGAACTCCAAAATGGTCTATGTCGATGGCGCCGGTGTGACTCGCACTCTGGACTACACCATCATGGGCTACGGTCGTCAAAATGGTTGATCGTCACGGCCCGCAAGGCTCGCTGACGAATCGCTTTCCCTGAAAAACGCTGCAGTCGATGCAGCGTTTTTTTTTGCCTGCACATCGCGTATGCCGGTCCGGGCAGCCTTCAGATTCTCGATCTTCAGCGCAGGAACGAAAGTGCTGCTGCGTTTGACCGACGATCGCCCGCGCGACGCTGCTTACAATAGCACCCTGTTACGTTCGACAACCCTAACCCATGGTATGAATTGACCCTGATGATCAATCGGGCCTAACTTCTCTCCGGTCACTACCGTTCAAACACCGCATCCCGTCATTTGCCGTTTCAAGAAGGCAAATAACTTCCCTGCGCGTGCCTGTCAGGCAAAGCCATTATCAGGCAACGCCACTATTTAGATCCGCGCCTTTAATAAATGCGCCGAATCAGGAATGAATACCATGCATATGACCGACAACACTATTTTCATCACCGGCGGGGCATCCGGCATCGGCCGCGGTCTGGCGGAGGCTTTTCACAAGCTGGGCAACACCGTCATCATCGCTGGCCGTCGCAAGGCGCTGCTCGATGAAGTCACCGCTGCCAACCCGGGCATGCAGAGCATCGAGCTGGACATCAACGACCCCGCCAGCATCAACGACGTGGCGCAGACTCTGATCCAGCGTTATCCGGCGCTGAACGTGCTGGTCAATAATGCCGGCATCATGCCGTTCGACGACGCGGCGGGGCACATCGACGACGCGACGATGGTCGGCACCCTGACCACCAACTTCATGGGCCCCGTGCGACTGACGTCCGCATTGATCGAGCATCTGAAGTCGCAACCGCGTTCGGTGATCATCAACAACACGTCGGTGCTGGCCTTCGTGCCGCTGGCCGGCAACGCCGTCTACTCCGCAACCAAAGCGGCGCTGCACTCCTACTCGCTGTCCCAGCGCTTTACCCTGCGCGACACCACCGTGACCGTCCAGGAAATCGCGCCGCCGTGGGTGAACACCGATCTGATTTACAAAGGTGACGATCCACGCGCCATGCCGCTCGATGCCTTCATCGCCGAAACCATGGCGGGTCTGGCCACCGACACGCCGGAAGTGATCGTCGAAGCCATTCGTCCGCTGCGTGACAACCCGGGCTCGCAGGAACACGGGTTGATTCATGGATTCAATCAGTCGCTGGTGGACAATCCGATTCCGGTAAGCTAATCCCTTATCAAGCGCAGGCCGCGTCGAACGCCGGACGTTCGACGCACGCTGCAAGCGCCGTTTCCGTTTCAGTCACGCATGGATTTCAGGATGGGCACCGCGAAAGCCGCAAAACCCGCAACCGTTGAAGCTCCGGTGGTCTTTGTCGTCGATGACGACGATGTATTGCGCGGCGCGCTGGGCAGCCTGCTCAGGTCGGTGGGTTACACCGTCGCCGAGTTTTCCAGTCCCCAGGACATGCTCGATCACCCACTTGCCGATTCGGCCGGGTGTCTGCTGCTCGACGTGCGTTTACAGGGCTACAGCGGCTTCGATGTGCAGTTGGCGCTTTCGGAATCCGGCAGCGGCATGCCGATCATTTTCATGACTGGCCACGGCGATATTCCGATGTCGGTGCGGGCGATGAAAGCCGGTGCGGTGGATTTCTTCGCCAAACCGTTCCGTCAGCAGGATTTGCTCGACTCGGTTGCCCGAGCGGTGGAGGATCACCGTCAGCGCGTCGAGAAGCAGCGCAATCTGCAGCTGATGCGTCATCGCTTCGAGTCCCTCACGCCTCGGGAGAAACAAGTGATGCGTGGCGTGGTGGATGGCCTGCTGAACAAGCAGATAGCGGGCAATCTCGAGATCAGTGAGATCACCGTCAAGCTTCATCGCGCCAATACCATGCGCAAGATGGGCGTCGGCACACTGGCCGATCTGGTCCGGGCGGGGCGGCAACTCGCGCTGTCGTGAATGCCCGCTTGGCGTCCTTCAAACCGCTTGCGTGCTGGCGGGTAAACCGGGAAACGTCAGAGTAATTCGCGCCCCTGTCCGGCCATCTTCTCTGTTCGCCAGACAAATCGTTCCGCCGATGCCCTCGATGATCGAACGGCAGATCGGCAATCCCATGCCCATTCCCGTCGGCTTGGTGGTGAAGAAGCTCTCGAAGAGTTTTTCCAGATGCTCGGGTGCGATGCCGGGGCCACTGTCGATGACGTGAACTTCAATCGTGCCGTTGCGCAACTGCCTGCTCTGGAGTGTCAGTTCGCGCGTCGGCGAATTGGCCGAGGCCATCGCCTGGGCTGCGTTCATCAGCAGGTTGACGATCACCTGTTGCAGAAGCACGCGATCGGCGCGGACCATCGGCAGCGTCGGGGCCAGATTCAACACCGGTTCAACGGCATTCCTGGTCAGCTCGTGACGCGTGAACTGCAGCGATTCGCGAATCACATCATTGAGCGCCACTTCGACTTCTTCTGCCGGCCTGCGCAAGGCCATGCTGCGAATACGCTTGATCACATCATCGGTGCGCTGCGCGTCATCGACGATACGCCGAAGCGCAATCTCGACTTCCTTCAGATCGGGTTCCGGACGCAACAGCCAGCGCAGCCCGGCTTCGGCGTAAGTGGAAATCGCCGCCAGCGGCTGATTGATCTCGTGGGCGATGGAGGCGCTCATTTCGCCCAGGCTGGAAATGCGTGCGACATGCGCCAGCTCGGTCTGCATGACTTCCAGTGCGTGGCGCGCGGCGACCTGCTCGGAAAGGTCGATGATGCCGATCAGGATGATGCCCTTCGCAATGTTTTCCTTGGAGAAACACGCGGTGAACAGACACTCCAGCTCGCGGCCGTCGATGGTTTTCAGGCGCGTGACTTCGATGTTGTTGGGCTGTTTCGCAAGGGATTTGACGACACAGCGGGCGTAGGTCTGCAGGCTCGCGTCGGGCCAGTACCGGTCAACCGAGCCGAGCATTTCCTCACGGTCGCCACGCCCGAACAGCCTGACGCTGTGATCGTTGAGGTCGACGATCCGGGTGTTGCGCAAATACTCGCGAATCACTTCCGGGTGTTCAAGGAAGTAACTTTCCAGGTCCGTCACACCGGATTCGAGCAGGGCTTTGAGGCGCACGCCGACGCCGGTGAAGTCCAGCTCCCAGAATGAAGCCGCCATGGCCTGAAACAAGTTGCGGTAGCGGTATTCGCTTTCCTTGAGGCGCTGCTCGGTTTCTTTGGTCGACGAGATGTCGTGGGCGGTTTCCAGAATACCAATCGGATTGCCGGCAGCGTCGCGGCGCAACGACCAGCGCGCATTGACCAGGCAGCGATTGCCCGAGCCGGTCGTGCGGTAAAGTTCGCCTTGCCATTGGCCGTCGGCGAGCAGTCGGGTGTAGGGATCTTCGTCGTTTTGCGCCGGCTCGCACTTGAGCATGGTTACCGCGTCGTTGCCCACAGCCTGTTGGGAAGGCCAGCCATAGAGCGACTCTGAAGCGGAGTTCCAGAAATGGATCGTTCCGCCCATGTCTCGTACGAATACCGAATCGTGAAACAGCTCGAGAACTTCGGCCTCCGCGCGAGTAATTGGTCGCGGCATTTTGCCTCCCTTGGGACTGCTTAAAAGATGCCGCAGTACACGCGGATCGGGCATGTCTTCCCCCTTAGGGATGTCGTGCTCCATCACAGGTGTCATTGTGTGGCGATAGAGGGCTGTGGCAGGCCATGTGCGGCCTTTGTCCTTATGAGCGCATGATCGTCGAACAATACTAGCGGAGAAATATGCAAATCAGTGCAGCACCTGCACTGCGGCGACGAAAGTGAAGACGTGACGCCTTCGGGAAGGCGTCATCGGGGTGGGCTGGGCACTCGCATTGAGCGGCTAGACATGGTTTTTGAGAAATTCGACGGCATTTTCCATGGTCTTCGCATCGCCGAGGATCCGCCGATGCCCCAGCCCTGTCGTGGTGACCAGGGCCGAGGTCGACCAGGCGCCGTGCAGGGCCAGCGACTGCGCCACCGTGACGATCCGGTCTTCGGTGTCGTGAATGATCAGCCCCGGATGGGACAGACGTGCGGTCAGCGCGGGAAGGTCGACCGAATCGAGCGGTACGCCGACGAAGGCCTGCGCCCAATCGCGAAAGGCCTGGGTCTGTTTCTGATCCAGTCCGTGGGCGCGGGCAGTGCCCATGACCACCTGGGTCAGCGAGGTAGGGCCACTGATGTGCACGCTGCCGCCTACCGACAGCCCGTTGGTGAACGCCCAGAGCGCCGCAGTCGACCCGGCCGAGTGGGCGATGACGCCGGCTACACCGTCCAGTTGCGAGGCGATGGCCAGCGCGGCGCGGCCGGCGTGGATCATGCTCGACACCGCTCCGGCGGACTCTCCATGGGCCGGGGCATCGAACAATACAACGGAAAACCCGCCGCCGAGCAGCGGCTTCACGAGGCCCGACAGGTGTGAGCCTCGACTGCACCAGCCGTGCATCAAGAGAATTCGCGGGCCCTTGCCGAACGTCCAGAAGGCGACGTCATCACCGCCGACCGACACCGTTGCGTGCCGCCCTTTGCTGAGGCAATCAAGCTCCTGAGGCGACGCCGGGGCCCGGTCGGGGATGGCGAATGCCTTGCAGGCCGCCGCGATGCTCGGGTCGGACGACAGCAGGTTGGGGGTCGTATTCATCAGTGAACCCTTCGAGCGCGCAGAGGCTGCTGATGTGTCATTGAGGTTTGGGGAAATCGACGACGGTATCGTTGATCCGGTTAAACACGTTGGTGAAGGTGATGACCGTGATCGCCAGGGCGATGTGCACGACTTCTTCGCCGCTGTAGCCAGCTTCCAGGAGGGCATCCACCTGCGCCTGCGGCAGCGTGCCGGGATTGAGCGCCAGGTAGCGCACGAACGTCACCAGCGCATCGCGCCTGGCGTCGCCGGTCGACTGACCTTCGCGGATCTGGTGCAAGGCATCGGTGGACAGGCCCACCAGCTTGCCGACCATGCTGTGGGCCGCCACGCAATAGTCGCAACCGGCCAGTTCGCTGATCGCCACTTTCACGGTTTCCTGATCCTGCTTGCTCAGCGGACCGCCGGCCAGGACTTTGTCGACCGCCAGCATCGCCTTCAGCGCTTCTGGCGCCAGGGTGCCGAGGGTGGCATACGCGTTGGGAACCTTGCCCAGCGCCTGCTTGATGCTGGCGAAGACCTCGGCAGTTGCGCCGCTTGCCTGATCTGCCGAAACCGCTGTGAAACGTGCCATTGCGCAATCTCCTGAAGTTTGCCGTTGATAGCGTCGTGAAACTGTATGCAAAGGGCCCGGCTGAAACACTTGTACCAACGGAAGGTGGACCCTAGTCCTTCGTATGAGCAGCGCCGTTGCAGACCGGCAAAGCCGCTGAGGCCTTGTCGATATTTATGCTGCCGCGGCCTGGGGGTGCGTCGGGCGGGCGCGTGAACAAAGGCATTTCAAGCGACAGCGCAACGCAGCGGTCCTTGATCCAGCGGTAAAGCTGGCGAATCGCAGGGGAGAACTGCTTGCGATGCGGGCAGATGAAATTCAGCGGAAACGCTTCGCTCAGATGATCGGTGCAAAGCACTACCAGCGCGCCGCTTTTCACGTCCGCGCTGATGTCCAGCCAGGACTTGTAGACGATGCCGTGGCCGGCCAGCGCACTGCGTCGGATGACGTCAGCATCATCGCTGATCACAGGGCCTTTGACGGTCACCGACAGGACGCCATCGGCAGTGGGAAATCTCCATTTGTCGTAGACCTTGCCGTTCAATTCGTACTGCAGGCAGGCGTGGTGGATCAGATCGGCAGGGGAGTGCGGCCTGCCGTGTCGGGCGATGTACGAAGGCGACGCCGCCAGCACGCGGCGGTTGTCCGGAATGAGCGGCAGACAGACATAATTGGCGTCCTGCAGAGTGCCGTAACGTATCGCCACATCCACCGGTTCGCGGTAGACATCCGCCAGTTTGTCCGACACCGAGAGGCGCAGTCCGAAGCCCGGGTGGTTCTGCCGGTATTCCAGCAACCACGGCAGCAGCACGTTGCGGCCCAGATCGGAAGAGCAGGCAATCTGCAACATGCCCTGCAACTGGTCTTCGTCGGTGCGAATGCCTTCACGCCCGGCATGCAGCGCCTGCAGCGCTTCACGGGCGAACGGCAGATAGAACTCGCCTTCGGCAGTCAGGCGCAGACTGCGCGTCGAGCGGGCGAACAGGCGAATATCCAGCTCGCGCTCCAGACGCTTGATCGCAGCACTGACCTGCGCCGGCAGCACGTCGAGCTTGCGCGCCACGGCAGAAAAACTGTCCTGCGAAGCGGCTTTTACGAAGATGTCGAGGTCATCCAGTCGAATCATGGGCGTGAATCTTCTCGTTCCGACGCATCTGCGCCAAGGTTGCGTGTGGCATGCTGGGCAATTACAGGTGGTTGAAAAAGCCATGCATGGCGCCAACAGCTTCACTGCAGCAGTGAAATTGAAAGGCGAACATGCGGACCACGGAAAAAGTCCTGAAACAGCCAGCCAAGAAGTAGCATAATAAACCGATTGGTTCACTATGTTTTTTGATTGCCGCTCATTTACGAGAGAGATGTCATGGGCAGACCCAGGAAATTCAGTCGGGAAACCGTCCTCGAAAAAGCCTTGCCGATATTTTGGCAGTACGGCTTCGCGGGCACGTCGCTGCAGCACCTTGAGCAAGCGACCGGCGTCAACAAGTCCGGGCTCTATTCGGAGTTCAAGGACAAGCAGGATCTGTTCTTCAACGCCTTGGTGTACTACTACCAGAACCGTGGAGCGCTGGGAATTCTGGCGCAGGAGCCGCTGGGCTGGGGCAACATCGAACGCTTCCTGCGCCTGTGCGAACCGCAGGAGAGCGGCTGTGTGGGCTGTTTCTCGGTCAATGCATTGCGCGAATTCGCCCTGCTGTCCGACGAAATCCGTCACGTCCTGGCGGAATGCCACCGACGCCTGCTTCCCGAAATCGCCGCGAATATCAGCGCCGAAAACCCTACGCTGCCACCCCAGGTCATCGCCGACATCGTGATGACGTTTTTCTCCGGCGTGTGCGTTGAAAGCAGCCTGCCAAAGGCTGAAAACAGCGATCCCGTGGGGCAATTCATGCAGGCCGTGCGGATGCTCTGAGCGGCAAACTAACCGAAAACAGTTTTGAACTGATCGTTTGTATAGGTTGCAGACAGCTGTTCACTCGATCTATATTGAACCGGTCGGTTCTAAATAGCGTCGGGTGATCCCTGCGTTCTGGTTAGCCATCACCCAGATGGCGCCGCACCCAATGAACCCTTCAACCAAAGCGTCGAGCTTCGCAGCCCGGCAACGGCGAAGCCTTGCCTGACAACAGGTATTCATCTGTAAGGAGAATCACCATGGCATTGAAAATCCACCCGATCAACCTCGGCAATATGCAGCTTGATTCCAGCGGCCTTGTCATGTTCCGCAACCCCGGCCAGCAGGTAACGATTCCTGTACTGGGCTTTCTGATCACCGGTGGTGAGGAGCCCATTCTGGTTGACACCGGCTCACGCAGCGTCGAGCAATACGCGGCATTCGGGCTGCCGTACGAAGTCACGCCGCAGATGACGCTGGAATACCATCTCGCTCAGCACGGCCTGCGGATGCAAGACATCCGGCACATCCTGCACACCCACGCACACATCGATCATGTCGGCATGACCGATCTGTTCCCGATGGCGACGACGGTGGGCATTTCCCGTCGAGAACTGGAGTTTGCCGCGTCGGGCATCATGGGCCCGTTGATGTACACCGCTGCCGACACCAAGCACCTGATCGACCGCTTGCACACCCGAGGCGCGATTCGTCTGTTTGATGTCGATGGCACCTTCGAAGAAGAGGTCATCCCGGGCGTTGCCGTGCGACTGGCCGGCGGTCATACGCCCGGCTCGCTGTCGATTCTGGTCGAGACAGACGAAGGCATGGCGAACATCTGCGGCGATATTGCCTATAACCTGCAAGACCAAATCATCGACCCGATTCTCGACCAGGCATCCCACGAGCCGACCATCACTGCGAACCGTGCGATGTCGACGCTGGAAGAGAAGAAAGCCATCAAACGCGCGCTGGCCGACAGCAGGTTCTTGCTGCCCAGCCATGATGTTCCGGCCCTGATCAGCGGTGGCAAGGTGGTGGGATTGATGCACGACGCCATCTCCAACCCGCGCGCGGATGTCACCAAAGCATCCGCTTATTCGCCGCTGACCGGGGCGTGAGGATGGCGTTCGTGGCCAGTGCGCCAGTCCGCCATTGGCGAGTGGTGCGTCTGAGCGTGGGCATGGCGATTTTCGCATCTGGCGCCTGCCTGCTGATCAATCATCTGTGCTGAAGTGAGGCAATCATGAGTGATATCTCAGCCCAATCGGCGCCTGCTGGCGTGTTCCGGACGCAACAGCGTCTTTCGCCCCGCATGCGTTTTTACCTGTTGGCCTCAATCACCCTGTCTTTCCTGGCGGGTTCGAGCGTGCCGACGCCGATTTACCCGATCTACCAGAGCGAGTGGCATTTCTCCCCGGTGACCATCACCTACATCTTCAGCGTTTATTCGCTGTCGGTGCTGGTCGCGCTGCTGGTGGTCGGCAGGCTGTCGGACTATATCGGACGGCGGCCGGTATTGCTGGTCGCCACGCTCGCGCAAATGCTCGCGATGTACCTGATGGGCACTGCCGAGGGTCTGGGCGACCTGATCGGTGGACGGGTCCTGCAAGGGCTGTCCACCGGCGCGGCGGTTTCGGCGGTCGGGGCCGGACTGATCGATATCGACCGACAGCGCGGGGCAGTCGCCAACGCCATCGCACCGGTCAGCGGCAGCGCGTTGGGGGCGCTGATGGGCAGTGTTCTGGTGCAGTTCCTGCCGTTCCCCACGCACACCGTTTTCGCGGTATTGGGCGCCATCTTCATCGCCCAGTTCGCGGGGCTGCTGCTGATCAGGGACACGGTCCCGGTGCGGTCGGGAGTGCTGCGATCGCTGATCCCACAGTTTGCCGTCCCTGCGCAGGTACGCGGTGCCATGCTGGTGGCTTCGGCGGTGTTCGTCGCTGGCTGGGCACTGGCAGGCTTCTACGCATCGCTGGGTCCGGCACTGATCAGGACCGTGTTCGGCTTGCCCGCATCGCTGATGGGAGGCGTGGCGCTGGCGGTGTTTTCCGGCAGTGGCGTGCTCGCCATTCTGGCGCTCGGAACGCGAACCGCGCGCGAGCTGTCCTGGGCCGGCAGCGCCGGTCTGCTGACGGGCATGGCGTTGTCGCTGGCCTCACTTCAATTGCCATCAGTGACGGTGTTCTTCTGTGGCGTGGCGCTGGCGGGAGCCGGATTCGGCACCGGTTTTCAGGGTGGCATACGGCTGGTCGTCACCAAGGCGCTCGCTCATCAGCTGGCCGGCGTGCTCTCGGTGGCGTTCGTCTGCTGCTATCTGGGCATGGGCGCACCGGCAATCGCCGCCGGCTATGCGGTCGCCAGCGGAATCGACATCATTTTTACAGCCCAGGTGTTCGGATCCCTGGTGATCGTGCTTGCGTTGCTGGCGATGTCAGGGTTGGTGATGTCCCGGCCGGTGAATGAGCCCGTCTGATCAGCTGGGTCGGGACTGGCGTGATCGGCGTTGAGCGTTGATGAAATCGATGAACGCACGCAGCGGCGAGGGCAGATAACGTCGCCCCGGATAGTAAAGGAACGGCCCGGAGAAACGCTGCCACCAGGGTTCAAGGACAGGCTCCAGCGCGCCGCTGTCCAAGTAGGGACGCAACCAGTCCTCGAACAGAAAGATAATGCCCAGACCATCGACAGCCGCCTGCACGGCCAGATCGACGGCCCCGCCGATCCTGACGATCAGCGGTCCTGAAGGATCGACACGGACAAGTTCGCCGTCTCGCTCGTATTCCCAGAGCGGCATGGCACCGCTGGGGAATTTGCCGCGCAGGCAACTGTGCTGAAGCAAATCCCCGGGATGTTCGGGGCGTCCACGCGCAGCCAGGTAGGCCGGCGAGGCTGCGGTTGCGAAACGTTGAACGCGCGGCCCGATGGGCACGGCGATCATGTCCTGTTCCAGACGCTCGTCGTAGCGGATGCCGGCATCGCAGCCAGCGGCCAGCATGTCGACGAAGCTTTCTTCGGCCACCACTTCCAGACGAATGTCTGGGTGGGCTTGCAGGAAGGGTGTGATGATCGTCGGCAACACCAGCCGCGCTGCGCTGACCGGCACATTGAGCCTGAGCGTGCCGGATGGCCGGTCACGAAAATCGTTGACCACGTCCAGCGCTGACTCTACTTCGCCCAGTGCCGGCACGATGCGTTCCATCAGGCGCGCCCCCGCTTCGGTCGGCGCGACGCTGCGCGTGGTCCGGTTGAGCAACCGCACGCCCATGCGTGCCTCCATGCGTCGCACTGCATCGCTCAGGCTGGAGGCTGACTTGCCGCTCGCCCGCGCACCTTCCCTGAAACCGCCCGCGTTGACCACGGCAACGAAGGCCAGCAAGTCCTGAATGTCTGTCGCCATTGTTCGCTCATCCGTACAACCCGTGCCGATTGCACCTGATTATCATGAAGGTGGTCAATGCCTATAGTGCTCGCACACACCGAAAACGAGGACATTACGCATGAACGAAGCGAGCAAGGCGGGCACTTTCCGGTTAGGCGACCGCACGGTCAATCGTATGGGCTATGGGGCGATGCAGCTTGCCGGCCCGCAAGTCTACGGACCGCCGAAAGACCCACAGGCGGCTATCGCTGTATTGCGCGAAGCGGTCGACAGCGGCATTAACCACATCGATACCTCTGATTTTTATGGGCCGCACGTCACCAATCGCTTGATCCGCGAGGCCTTGCATCCTTATGCGGACGATCTGGTGATCGTGACGAAAGTCGGCGCATCCCGTGGCGCGGACGCCTCCTGGAATCCTGCGCAGAGTCCCGCCGAGCTGGTGTCAGCGGTGCATGACAACCTGCGCAATCTGGGGGTCGATGTGCTGGAAGTGGTGAATTTCAGGGCTTGGGGCAACATGCATGCGCCCGGCGAGGGATCCATCGAAGCGCAGTTCACCGCGCTTGCCGAACTGCAACGTCAAGGCCTCATTCGTCATCTGGGGCTGAGCAATGTCACCGCGCAGCAGGTCGTGCAGGCTCAGGGTATCGCGGACGTGGTGTGCGTGCAGAATCACTACAACCTGTCCCATCGCGATGACGAACAACTGATCGCTGAACTGGGCAGGCAGGGCATCGCCTACGTGCCATTCTTCCCGATGGGAGGCTTCACGCCATTGCAATCGCAGACCTTGTCCAGCGTCGCCGGGCGCCTGGGCACTTCACCCCTCTGCCTGGCGCTGGCCTGGCTGCTGCAACATTCGCCGAATATCCTGTTGATTCCGGGCACATCATCGGTGATGCATCTGCGCGAAAACCTCACCGCCAGTGATCGGGTCATCCCCGCTGACCTGCTTGCCGAGCTGAACGCGGCGTGAGCGCCGCAGCGGGAACCTGGCGCCGGTTCCCGCGGGTCGCTGAGGTCAGTCCAGATCGGCAGCCGAATGCCGTTCCGGTACTTGCTGGCTTTCCTCGCCCCAGGTCCGGTTGACCCGCAGACCGCGAACCACGGCAGGCCGGTTGGCGATTTCCTCGGCCCAGCGCTGCACGTGGGTGTAGTCCTGAGCGGCAAGGAACTCTGCAGCTGAATAGACCGTATTGCGCACCAGTTGGCCGTACCAGGACCACACTGCAATATCGGCGATGGTGTAGTACTCGCCGGCAAGATAACGACTTTCGCCCAGGCGGCGGTCGAGCACGTCCAGTTGCCGCTTGGCTTCCATGGTGAAACGGTTGATCGGGTATTCCAGCTTCTCAGGCGCGTAGGCGAAGAAGTGCCCGAAGCCGCCGCCCAGATACGGCGCGGCGCCCATCTGCCAGAACAGCCAGTTCAGCGTCTCGGTGCGTCCGGCAGGGTCTTTGGGCAGAAACGCGCCGAATTTCTCTGCCAGGTACAGCAGGATAGAACCGGATTCGAACACCCGGATCGACGGCTCGACACTGCGGTCCAGCAACGCCGGAATTTTCGAGTTCGGGTTAATGTCGACGAAGCCGCTGCCGAACTGATCGCCCTCACCGATACGGATGAGCCAGGCATCGTACTCCGCATCGAAGTGTCCCAGCGCGAGCAGTTCTTCGAGGAGAATCGTGACCTTCACGCCGTTGGGCGTGGCCAGTGAATACAGCTGTAACGGCTGCTTGCCTACCGGCAATACCTTTTCATGGGTCGGCCCTGCGGTGGGGCGGTTGATGCTGGCGAACTGACCGCCGGAAGGCGCTTCGTATTTCCACACTTTCGGCAGGACGTAAGGGGCCTTGCTCATGAACGATTCTCCTGAGGTTTGACGCGCCTGACGCGGAGCGTGCCGGCAGCGTATCGGGTCATGAGACCGTTTCGTCCACACGGTTGACCGCGTGGTCTGTCACTGGCCTCGGGAAGGCGACAAATGTTTCACGAATTGTCATCAAACGACAAGACTTGTGTCGATCCGTTGCTTCTTGCGCGCCAATGTGGCCGGCGACCGGGTGCGGGATATCAGCAAGGCGGTCGCCGCCACGTCGTGTTTCGTGCCGTCGCCCGACTTCCTGGAAAGGGAAGATTAAAGGCGTCGGGGCGTGCGCCGCCCCGATCCTGATCAGGTCACTGTCTGGGGTTCGACAGCGGTGGCGTGCGTGGCGGGATCATTCGCTTGCTGCCGAGCGCCTCGAATGCCGAGGCAAAACGCAGCAGCGCCGAGTCGTCGTAGGCGCGACCGGCGAAAGTGAGCCCGACCGGCATGCCGATGTCGGCCATCACGCCCATCGGCACCGTGACCGTCGGCACGCCCAGGTGTCGGATTGCCAGATTGCCATTGGCGACCCAGACGCCGTTGCTCCAGGCGATGTCCGCCGATACAGGGTCGACATCGGCATTGGCCGGGCCGACGTCGGCGACGGTGGGAAACAGCACGGCGTCCAGGCCCAAGCGCTCCATCCATTCTTCCAGATCGATGCGCCGGGTTTTCTCAAGCCCACGCAACCCATCGGGCAGCGTGTCGATCTGGTCCCACGGCGTGATGCCGCGCTCGGCCATCCTGACGTATTCGTCCATCCCCGCCGCCAGATCGCCCTCGCGGTTGGGCAGGGTGCCGGGGTCGTGAGGGAAGATCTTCGGACCGTCCACATTCACCAGCCGGTTCAGGTTCGGGTCGCCGTTGGCCTGCAGGAAATCGTCGAAGGCCCAGGCGGTCAGGTCCCACAATTCATGGTGCAGAAACGCCTTCGACACCAGACCGCGATTGAACACGGTCGGCGCGCCGGGACGATCGCCCTCGCAATTGGACACCAGCGGGAAATCCACATCGATCACTTCGGCGCCATGGGCCACCAGCGCCTTGCGCGCCTGCTCCCACAGATCGATCACCGACGCTCGGGTGTTGATGCGTTGCCCGGTCGGGCCGCCGATGCCAGGCGCGTCTGAGGTACCCGCCTCGGGGTCGGCGTTGATGTACATGCGCGGGATGCCGAAGCGTTTGCCGGCGAGCGCTTCGCTCCCGGTGGCCAGTGCTGCGTAGGACTGAGGCCGCACGGAGGCCACTGACGGAATCGGCACCCAGGGCTGCAAGCGCCACAGGTCACCGCGTTTGTCCGGGTCTTCGGCGACCACGACATCCAGCACTTCGAGCAGGTCGGCCATGGTTCTGGCATAAGGCACCACAACGTCCATGGTCGGTGTCAGCGGCCAGTTTCCGCGCACCGAAATCACCCCGCGCGAAGGCGTGTAGGCGCACAGACCATTGTTCGACGCTGGCCCGCGTCCGCTGGACCAGGTTTCTTCGGCCAGGCCAAATGCGCAGAAGCTGGCAGCGGTCGCCGTGCCCGCGCCGTTCGAGGAGCCGGAGGCGAACGGAGCGGTCAGGTAGTCAGCGTTATAAGGACTTTCTGCGCGACCATACACGCCACGCTGCATGCCGCCGTTGGCCATCGGCGGCATGTTGGTCTTACCCAGACAGATCGCGCCGCCGGCGCGCAGACGTTCGATGGTGAAGGCGTCACGACAGGCGAGGAGTTTCGCGAATGCCGGGCTGCCGGAGGCCGCCGTCAGCCCTTTGACCAGGTAACTGTCCTTGGCGGTATAGGGAATGCCATCGAGCGGGCCGAGGGTCTGGCCGCGGGCCCGGCGTGCGTCGCTGGCCCGGGCTTCGTTGAGCGCTTCAGGGTTGCGCACCACGACGGCATTGAGGGCGGTGGCGCTTGCCGGGCCATCGTAGGCCTCGATGCGGGCAAGGTAGGCCTGGACCAGTTCGACCGACGTGGTCTGACCCGACTCGAGTGCGGCACGCAGTTCGGCGATGGAGGCTTCGGTGACTTCGATCATGCGTTCACCCACGGCAGAGTGGCAGGGCGGAGGAGGGCGTCGGCCCGGGTCCCGAGGACCGGGGTGTCATGTGTCTCAAGGCGGTGTGTCATATCGCTTCCCGTTGCGCTGTGTTCGCGCCTGTGCGTGTGACCCTTGCGTGGTGCGTGCAGCAGGTCGGCAGGCTTGCTTTCAGATGGCGCCTATTATGCCTCCACCTTTCAGCTTGCGCATGGCGCGCGAGATTGCCGCGCTTCGCTATGGCAAACGGCTTACACGACAGGGAGCCAAGTCGCCCTGTACGCGCAGCCTCAAGAAGCTCAGTATTGGATCCATCGACCGAGGCGCTGGATGCGCTTCGCTGGTCACGGATGATCGACCATTTGCCCGGAAGGCTTCTGACAGGACGTTGGAATGGTGTTGATATAAAAGAACCCGCTCATGCGGGTTTTTTATTGCCCGCGATAAAGCGCCCGCGCAAAGGTAAGGGCGCTCGCCGGTCGTCTCACCTGACCGGCTCATGCTGTTTAGCGGGCGCCTTCCTTTACGCGTTCGATAAGGTTTTTCGTCCATGGCCTGGCTTCAAGATCCGTTCATCTGGACTGCCCTGGCACAGATCGTCCTCATCGATCTGCTGCTGGGCGGCGACAACGCAGTGATCATCGCAATGGCATGCCGTCGCCTGCCTCGCGAGCTGCAGACCAGAGCCATCTACGGAGGCATGCTGGGGGCGGTCCTGCTGCGCATCGTCATGCTGTTTTTCGCCGTTCACCTGCTGGCGTTGCCGTTTCTGAAGCTGATCGGCGCCGCGCTGCTGTTGTGGATCGGCATCAAGCTGGCGGCCAATCAGGAGGAGGGCGAAGAACAGATCGACGGCGGCACGCAGCTGTGGACGGCGATTAAAACGGTGATCGTCGCGGACGTCGTGATGTCGCTGGACAACGTACTGGCCGTGGCCGCAGCCGGTAACGGCAATGTGTATCTGGTGGCGGCGGGGGTTGTCGTCAGTATCCCGATCATCGTCATCGGCAGCCGTTTCGTGTTGGCGGTGATGGCACGCTTCAGCTGGCTGGTGATCGCCGGCGGCGGGCTGATCGGCTGGATCGCAGGCGGTATGGCGGTCAGTGATCCTTCGCTGCAGCCTTACCTGCCCGATGCTGCGTGGCTGCACTGGGCCGCCAGCGGGATCGCCGCCGTGCTTGTGGTGTTGACCGGCATCGGCCTTGGGCGCAGAAGTCAGCGCAACGTCGAGCAGGCCAAAGGCGACCCGGAGCGCACCTGATCAGCGCTCGTCGGGCCTGCCAGGCGGGAGATAGGCTGCATTAGTGTTCACGCCTGCTGCATCTGCGCCAGCGAGCCCTTGACGTACCAGACCCTACAGTGTGTATTCGGCACTCCTTCGACCATCAGGCGCTGAAATGACTTTCGATCACCGTTCCCACCGTCACGTCATCGGCATGTGGTTAATGGCCGGCGTGGCGCTGGTGTTTGCCAGTCATGACGCCATTTCCAAGACGCTGATCTTCTCGCTCCCGGTGATCTTCGTGGCCTGGGCGCGTTACCTGGTGCATTCGGCGCTGGTGACCACGGTGATTCTGCGCAGCAAGGGCGAAAAGGTGTTCCACACCCGAAGGCCATGGCTGCATTTGCTCCGGGCGGTCTGTCTGCTGGCCGACAGCCTGACTTTTCTGTTCGGCCTGACCCACGTCCCGATCGCCGAATCCACCGCGCTGGTGTTTCTCGCGCCGGCCTTCGTCACGATCCTGTCGCCGTTTTTCTTCGGCATCAAGGCTGACCGTTTGCAATGGCTGTCGGTGGTGCTCGGGTTCATCGGCGTGCTGGTGATCATCAATCCGGCCAGCGATTCGTTTACGCTGTGGATGCTGTTTCCGCTGGCCACGGCGCTGTTTTTCGCGTTGTACCAACTGCTCACCCAACTGGCCAGTGAGACCGACAGCCCTTCGGTGTGCAGTTTTTACGTGGGTGTGTTCAGCACGCTGATCCTGAGCGTCATCGTGCCGTTTTACTGGGCGCATCCCGACTGGCTGCAAGTGGGACTGTTGCTGGTGCTGGGCGGGCTCGGCCTGTGCGCGCACTTCCTGATGGCGCAGTCCTACCGGTTTGCGTCTTCGTCGGTGCTGGCGCCGCTGGGTTACCTGCAGATCATCTTTGCGACGATCTACGGCATCCTGCTGTTCGGCAATTACCCGGTCGCCAGCTCGGTGTTCGGCATCGGCCTGATTTTCATCAGTGGCCTGCTGGTGTACGGCAGACGCCAGCCCGCGGCGGCTGCGCAGTAGGGGACGGGCACCCAGGCCCGGCCATACGCCGTTCAGGCGTTTTCGTTGCCTGGGCGGGTGAACGAATACCGGTCGATGTCGCGCCTCAGTTGCCAGCCCCGGTTATGCCAGTGGCGAGCGGCGGACTCGTTGGTCTTCAGCACATCGAGGTGGCATTTATGCACGCCCTGTTCTTCCAGGCTGGCCAGGCAACGCCTGACCAGTGCATCGCCGATGCCCTGACGCCGAAACTGCGGGAGCACCAACAGGTGCTGCAAATACCCGCGTCGGCCATCGTGCCCGCACATGACGCAGCCGCAGAGGCCCGATTCGGCCTCGGCAACGAAGCTCATGCCGGGATTTCGCTGCAGATATCGCATCGTTGCCTCGCGTGAATCCGCATCGCGCAGGGAGATGCCCGGCGTCTGGCGCATGAGGTCGATGACCTTGTCGTAGTCGTCCAGGGTCATGGTGCGGATCTTGATCATTGGCGCAGCCTGCATGAAGGTCGGCGGTGCAGATTAGCAGAGTGACCGAAAACCGGTCATGACGCGTCTGGCACAGCGTCCGGCTCTGACTTGCGTTTGCTGAAAGACTCCCTCTATCACCGCTCAATGCTCTGGCTATTAGAAGTCTGGCCGAAGGCGTCTAGTCTTATGCTGCGTCGGCCGAAGTCCGACCGGTTGGAACCTGATAAGGAGATAAGAATGAGCTCAAGCTTGCTGCCGTCGTGAAACCGGGTTTCAACGATTTATTTCGTTGATCCGCTGTGCTTCATGACCGGCCTGCCCGGATGATGTGCCGGCTGGCCCGCACTCTCTGCTACTGAGTTCACCCATGGTCGTCCTGGCTGCACAGCGGCGGGCGCCAGGTGAACACGACCAAAGGTAGACCCATCATGGCAACAGAATCGAAATGCCCTTTCAATCACGCGGCCGGCGGTGGCACCACGAACCGTGACTGGTGGCCGAATCAGTTGAACCTTAAAATTCTTCATCAGCATTCGTCCTTGTCCGACCCCATGGACGAGGCATTTGACTACGCCAAAGAGTTCAAGAGTCTGGACTTCGAGGCAGTGAAACAGGATCTGCGCGAGGTCATGACCCGTTCCCAGGACTGGTGGCCGGCGGACTTCGGGCACTATGGCCCGCTGTTCGTGCGCATGGCCTGGCACAGTGCAGGCACCTACCGCACAGGGGACGGGCGCGGCGGCGCGGGAGCGGGGCAGCAGCGGTTCGCCCCCCTCAACAGCTGGCCCGACAACGTGAGCCTGGACAAGGCGCGGCGGCTGATCTGGCCGGTCAAGCAGAAATACGGGCGCAAGATCTCCTGGGCCGATCTGATCGTCCTCACGGGCAATGTCGCGCTGGAATCCATGGGCTTCAAAACATTCGGATATTCCGGCGGACGCCCCGATGTGTGGGAACCGGACGAAGACGTTTACTGGGGCGCGGAAACCACCTGGCTCGGCGGCGAGGACCGGTACGGCGCGCACAAGGACATGGAACAGCCCGGACATGGCGATCTGGTTGCCGAGCCGCAGAAGCATGGCGAAGAAGCAAGCCGCACCCTGTCCGGACCGCGAAACCTGGAAAATCCGCTTGCCGCCGTGCAGATGGGGCTGATCTACGTCAACCCCGAAGGCCCGGAAGGCGTTCCTGATCCGGTCGAGTCCGCCAAAGACATCCGCGAGACCTTTGGCCGCATGGCAATGAATGACGAGGAGACCGTCGCATTGATCGCCGGTGGTCACGCCTTCGGCAAGACCCACGGCGCAGGCCCTGCCGACAACGTCGGTCCGGAGCCGGAAGCGGCCGGGCTCGAAGAACAGGGGCTTGGCTGGCGCAATTCGTTTGGCACCGGCAAGGGGGCCGACACCATCACCAGCGGCCTGGAAGTGACCTGGACGTCAACACCCACCCAGTGGAGCAACGAGTACCTGGAAAACCTGTTCGCCTTCGACTGGGAGCTGACCAAAAGTCCGGCCGGGGCGCATCAGTGGAAGCCGAAGGACGGCGCCGGTGCCGGGCAGATTCCTCATGCCCATGATCCTGCCAAACGGCAGGAACCACGCATGCTGACGTCCGATCTGGCGCTGCGCTTCGATCCGGTCTACGAGCCGATTGCCCGTCGCTTTCGCGACAATCCGGAGCAGCTCACCGACGCCTTTGCTCGCGCCTGGTTCAAGCTGACGCACCGCGACATGGGGCCGCTGGCGCGCTACCTCGGCCCGGAAATGCCGGCCGAAGAATTGCTCTGGCAGGACCCGATTCCTGAGCGTGATCATGCCGTGGTGGACGACAACGATGTCGCCGCGCTGAAAAGCAAAATCCTCGCCGCCGGGCTTTCGGTCTCACAACTGGTGTCCACGGCGTGGGCGGCCGCTTCGACCTTCCGCGGCTCCGACAAGCGCGGTGGCGCCAATGGCGGGCGGCTGCGCCTGGCGCCGCAGAAAGACTGGCCGGCCAACCAGCCCGAGCAACTGGCTAAAGTGCTGGGCGTGCTCGAGGGCATTCAGCGTGAGTTCAACAGTGCGTCGGGCGGCAAGAAAGTCTCTCTGGCGGACCTGATCGTGCTGGCGGGGAGTGCGGGGGTCGAGCAGGCGGCTAAAAATGCCGGTCACGCTGTCACGGTGCCCTTCACGCCAGGGCGCATGGACGCGTCGCAGGAGCAGACCGACGTGGAGTCGTTCGGTTTTCTGGAACCGATCGCTGACGGCTTCCGCAACTACCTGAAAGGGCAATACACCGTGTCGGCGGAAAAACTGCTTGTCGACAAGGCGCAGTTGCTGACGCTGACCGCGCCCGAAATGACCGTGCTGCTGGGTGGGTTGCGGGTGCTCGACATCAATGTTGGGCAGAGCAGGCAAGGGGTGTTGACCGACCGTACCGGGGCCTTGACCAACGACTTCTTCAAAAACCTGCTGGACATGGCCGTTGAGTGGAAAGCGACCTCAGACGCCCATGACACGTTCGAGGCTCGGGACCGCAAGACCGGCGAGGTCAAGTGGACCGGCACCCGAGTGGATCTGGTGTTTGGCTCTCACGCTCAACTGCGCGCCATCGCCGAGGTATACGCCAGTGCAGACGCGCAAGACAAATTCGTCAAAGACTTCGTTTCGGTGTGGACGAAAGTGATGAATCTGGACCGCTTCGATCTCCACTGACACGGCTAGGAGGACTCAAGCCTGGTCATCGGCCGCCATTGCATCGGCGCGCCGCTGACCGGGCTTTTTCATGGGTCACGAGTCGATCAGGTTCTGTCGAAAAGGTCGGGCTTTCCGAGGTGAAGTGTCAGTTCGGGTTCATCAGCTGGCTGATACATGTGCCGATGATTTTGCGGTTCTCTTCGATCGAACGCAGTGACTCTCTGACTGAAAAGGCAACCACCGAACCGTTCTGATCTTCGATCCAGTTGGCGATGCCCTGCAGGGCATCGGTGAGGGCGCTTTGATTCTTCAACATGGCGTGAAGCAATGTCGGGGTGATTTCGCTGTTTTGCATAACCTGGTCCTTGTGCACTGACCGAATGCGTCAGAGAAGTGAATGATGTGCTGGAACGTTGTACCCACTGCGGCCGGCGTAACGGCAAAAGGCCATGGTCTTCTATTCGAGCGTCACCGCTGACGGAAATTCCAACCGTTTCAGCTTTTTTGTTGAAGTATTTCCTTCATGCCAGGCCGCGGATACGGGCGCCAATGCTCTGGGCCGCGGGTGGCCGTCAATCCGCTGAGTCGCCGTGGGCGGCGAGGGCGCAATGGCTACGTGCAAGCGCGTTTCAACGCTGATTCAAACACGCCGACAGCTGCCCGGCGCTCATCTGATCCGTATTTTTTACTGATAGCTGAATCTGTACTGAAACAGATGCGCGCCCGACAATGAGCTCAATCCCGGCCATCTCTTCGAGCCTGACCGGAACGCTGCACCCGGCTCGAATTCTTCTGTACCGCAAACTTCGTGTAGGAGGCCCCATGGCCAAGCTCGCAATTTTTCTGGTTGGTTTTCTGGCGTTGACCCTGATGATCGGTGTGCTGGCGACCATCTCCCCGACTTGATCGGCTCGACCGAGCATGTTCGCGAAAGCGAAGGCTAAGCGGAGCCTTCCGGCCGGTTCCCGGGCACGCTCACATCCATCGGATTCGCGATGGAAAAGCAGAGAGCTGGTTAGGCCAGAGGAACGCAGCTCGGCTTCTCGCGAATGAATGCGCTGCCAGGCCGCTCATGAGCATCACTCCATCTCAATGTCCAGCCGCTTCAGCCGGGACGCCAAGGTCGTGGGTTTGACCCCCAGCAGTTCTGCCGCGCCGCCCTTTCCGAACAGCTTGCCCTGCGCTGCCTTGAGCGCTGCGTGCATGTTGTTGCGCTCCAGCTCGCGCATCTTGCTTTCGGTGAGAAAGCCCTGTTGGGGCAGTGTCCCGTTGGAGCGGTTATCCAGGGTTTTCGGCTCGTCCGGCAGGTCCAGGTTCAAGTCCGCGCCGGTTGAGGTGATCAGCGCGCGCTCGATCACGTTCTGCAACTCACGAATATTGCCGGGCCAGGAGTAGTTCTGCAGCCGTTCGATATCGCTGTTGCGCAGGCGCCGCCCTGGCATGTTCAGACGTTTGCCGACCTGCTTGAGGAAGTGCGCGGCCAGCGGCGCTATGTCCATCGGGCGGTCACGCAGGGCGGGTGACTGGATCGGAAACACGTTGAGGCGAAAGTACAGATCCTCGCGAAAATGTTTCGCCGCGACTTCCTGGCGCAGATCGCGGTTAGTGGCGGCGATGATCCGCACATCCACTTTGCGCGTGCGCTCCTCGCCGACCCGTTCGAACTGACCCTCCTGCAGGACCCGCAGCAGTTTGCTTTGCAGCTCCAGCGGAATTTCGCCGATCTCATCGAGAAACAGCGTGCCGCCGTCGGCGAGTTCGAAACGGCCGACCCGGTCGCGCACCGCGCCGGTAAAGGCTCCGCGGATATGCCCGAAGAATTCGCTCTCGAACAACTCGGTCGGAATCGCCGCGCAGTTCACCCGGATCAGCGGATGCGCGCTGCGCCGACTGGCCTGGTGTATCGCGCGGGCGATCAGCTCCTTGCCGGTCCCGGACTCACCGTTGATCAGCACGCTGGCATCGGTGGGCGCGACCACATCGATCTGTTTGATGATCTTCAGGATTGGCGCACTCTGACCGACGATTTCGCGGAAATTGTGCTCGATGTGGATTTCTTCCTGCAGGTAGGCGTTCTGCTCTTCGAGCCGGTGCTTGAGCACCTTCAGCTCTTCCAGCGCGGTCTGCAACTGGCTCTCGGTGGTGCGCCGTTCAGTGATGTCTCGAAACACCACGACGGCCCCGGCGATGCGCCCGTCGGAGATCACCGGCGTGCTGGTGAATTCCACCGGAAAGCAGCTGCCGTCGCGCCGCCAGAACACTTCCTGACGGCCTTCATGCACCACGCCGTCATGCACCGCCTTGTAGATCGGGCATTCCTCGACCGGGTAATGGCTGCCGTCCTCATGGCTGTGATGATGGATGCGGTGGATGTTCTTGCCAAGCATGTCTTTGGGCGCCCAGCCAAGCATGCGCGCGCCGGCCGGGTTGACGAAGGTGGCCAGGCCATCGCTGTCGATCGCATAGATGCCATCGCCCACCGAGCTGAGCAGCAACTGGTTATCGCGCTCCGATTCCTGAAACAGATTGAGAATGTTGCGCCATTCGATCAGCCCGCCGCGCATGGTGCGTTCGGTGTGCGCCTGATCCTGCTGATACTTCTGCCGACTGGCCTCGCGCATGACCAGGATCAGTTGCGGGCTGCCTTTGATCTGCAGGGTGGTGGCCGACATTTCCAGTTCGATGCGCTCGCCGGTCTTGATGTTGCAACTCAAATCGTCGGTCCAGCCCCGGCCTTTGTCCATCACGGCCTGGGTGAAGACGATGAGATCCGCCAACTGGTGACCGAACAGCTTGCTCACCGGCAGCGCCAGCAATTCCTGGCGGGGATAGCCCAGCAGCTTGCAGGCGGCGATGTTGAGATCGCCGAAATGGTCGGAGAACGGGTCGAGGAGGGCGATGGCCTCGGCACAGTGCTCGAAGACCATGTGCCGCGACGAATAAGCGAGGTCGGCCCAGCCGATCAGCGAATCGGGCTCGTTCATTACGAAATCTCGTGATTTGCGATTACGAATAATCGTATTTCTACGGGAATGCGTAATTTCCTGAAAGCATCAGAAACGCCCCGGAATACCGGATCAGATGGCGATTTTGAGGAATATCAGGCAGTTACGCCTACGCTGCACATCCATTTATTTTCTGGCACGGCGTTCGCTCTGGTCCTTGTGTCACCCGGTGATCGACCCGACACCGAAAACACCTGAACCAACGGAGCGACGACATGCCAAGCGTAGACATCAACCACTATCAAGATGGCGACTTTCTGGTCAATTACGAAGAGAAGGTCTTCGAGGATGTCAAAGCCGAGCCGGGCGAAAAAGCCCTGCTGACCTTCCATACCATCGCGTTCGAAGGGTCGATTGGCCTGGTCAACATGCTTCAGGCCAAGCGCCTGCTGCGTAAGGGTTTCGAAACCAAAGTGCTGCTCTACGGACCTGGCGTGCAACTGGGTGTGCAACGTGGCTTCCCGACGCTGGGTGCCGAAGCGTTCCCAGGCCATCTGGCCGTGAACAACCAGATCAAGGCGTTCATGGCCGAAGGTGGCGAAGTCTACGCCTGCCGCTTCGCCTTGCAGGCACTGTACGGCCAGACCGAAAAAGCCCTGATCGAAGGCATTCGTCCGATCAACCCGCTGGACGTCATGGACCTGCGTCTGCTGATGCGCCGCGAGGGCGCAATGATCATCGATACCTGGACGGCCTGACTTCCCGGTGATCGTTCCCATGCTCTGCGTGGGAACGGGTCTCTGGACGCTCTGCGTCCTCTGAGTTGGCGCGGAGCGCCTGCAACGGCGTTCCCACGGGGACCGTGGGAACGATCAAGGAATTGATTCCCGAATCGCTGCAAATCCCGGTGGAAGCGAGCGTGCTCGCGAAGAGGTCCGCCACCGCGCTGAACGAAGTGGCCTCCAGCACTTTTAACGAAACAACAGGACAACCCCATGACCATCATCCGCGCCGCCGCCGTTCAGTTCAGCCCCGTGCTTTACTCTCGCCAAGCCACTGTCGACAAACTGTGCAGCACGTTGCTGGCGCTGGGGCGCGAGGGTGTGCAGTTCGCGGTATTCCCGGAAACCGTGGTGCCGTACTACCCCTATTTCTCCTTCGTTCAGCCGCCATTCGCGATGGGCAAGGAACACCTGCAACTGCTGGAACAATCGGTCACCGTGCCTTCCGATGTCACCCGCCAGATCGGCGAAGCGTGCCGGGAAGCGGGCATCGTCGCGTCGATCGGTGTGAACGAGCGCGACGGCGGGACGATTTACAACGCGCAATTGCTGTTCGACGCCGACGGCACGCTGATTCAACACCGCCGCAAGATCACCCCGACCTATCACGAGCGGATGGTCTGGGGGCAAGGCGACGGCTCCGGACTGCGCGCCGTCGACAGCGCGGTGGGTCGCATCGGCTCGCTGGCCTGCTGGGAGCATTACAACCCGCTGGCGCGTTATGCCCTGATGGCCGACGGCGAGCAGATTCACGTGGCGATGTTTCCCGGCTCTCTGGTCGGCGACATTTTTGCCGAGCAGATCGAAGTCACCATCCGCCATCACGCACTCGAATCCGGCTGTTTCGTGGTCAACGCCACGGCGTGGCTGGATGCCGATCAACAGGGCCAGATCATGCAGGACACGGGCTGTGCGCCGGGGCCGATTTCCGGCGGCTGCTTTACCGCCATCGTCTCGCCGGAAGGCAGATTGCTCGGCGAGCCCTTGAGAACGGGCGAGGGCTGGGTGATCGCCGACCTGGACCTGAAGTTGATCGACAAACGCAAACGCATGATGGACTCGGTCGGTCATTACAGCCGCCCCGAACTGCTCAGCCTGCTCATCGACCGCACACCCACCGCCAGGCTCCATGAACGCGCGGCCCACCCGATGATCCCTGCACGCGAGGAGCTCGACCATGCAGACCAATGAATTGCTCGCCGAACTGCAATGCCATGGCGTGCGCTGGCCAGCAGCGCAGAACGGCCTTTCCCGGCAGGGCGGCGCTGGCCCCTCGGACCACAAGGCGCTGACCTTCGGCGATCGGACCATGATGGTGCCGATCCTCAATCAGGCCTCGCAGAGCTCGCCGTATCAGGCTCAACCGAGCGAGGACGGCAGCCTGGCGCTGATCTTCCGCGAAGGGTTGCAGGTCGGTCAGGTGAAGATGCCCGGCGTGCCGAACTTCTATGGGCTGAGCACCGCCGACGGCATTCCCTACTGGAAGATCGCCACCTTGCACAGCGCCGATGTGCTGGCGACCACCGTGCTGCAACACTGCATCCGCTTCAACGATCGCAGCACCTCGTGTCAGTTCTGCGCCATCGGCCAGTCACTGGCGGCGGGCAAGACCATCGCCCGCAAGCGCCCGCAGCAACTGGCCGAAGTGGCGAAGGCGGCCGTGCAGCTCGACGGCGTCAAACACATGGTCATGACCACGGGCACACCGCAGACGCCCGATCGCGGCGCGGCGATCCTGTGTGAATCAGCCGCCGCCGTGACCGCCGCGGTCGACCTGCCGATCCAGGCGCAGTGTGAGCCGCCGGACGATGACATCTGGTTCCAGCGCTTGCAGGACAGCGGCGTGGTGTCGCTGGGCATGCACCTGGAAGCGGTCACCGATGAAGTGCGCCAGCGCATCATGCCGGGCAAGGCGGAGGTGCCGCTGAGCCGCTATTTCGAAGCGTTCGAAGCCGCCGTCAACGTGTTTGGGCGCGGCCAGGTCAGCACCTACATTCTGGCCGGGCTGGGCGACAGTGAAGCGGCGATCACCGAGATGAGCGAGCGCCTCAGCGCGTTGGGCGTTTACCCGTTCGTGGTGCCATTCGTGCCCATCGACGGGACGCCGCTGGCCCATCACCCGAAACCCGACAGCGCGATGATGGCGCGCCTGTACCCGCAGATCGGCGAGAGCCTGCGTCGGCACGGTCTGCACTCGGAAAATATCAACGCGGGCTGTGCCAAATGCGGTGCGTGCTCGGCGCTGAAGAATCACGAATAGAACGTCGCCACGCCTGATAACAGGTGAGCCTGCTCGCGAACGGGTTTGTCCAGTGGGCCTCCTATTGAAGGCTCTGAAGCTTTCGCCAGCACGCTCGCGTGCACAGGAACGGGCCCGTACTTGAGACATTTGAATCTGGGAGACGGATCATGCAAAACCTGGCCTTTGCCCTCGTCGACAGCACGTTCGAGCCTTTTCGGGCTGGCGAACTGGTCGTCAAGCCTGCGACCGAAAACTGGGAAAAGCAGGCGTACTTCGCCCTGCGTCGCTCGGTGTTTTCCGATGAGCAACAACTGCTGCCGCAGGACAAGGACAGCCACGACTTCCAGGCCATTGCCATTGTCGCGCTGGCCGGCAGTTGCGGCATGGCCGATCAAGTGGTGGGCGCGGTTCGCATCTACCAGCCCGAACCCGGCCTCTGGTTCGGCGGGCGGCTGTGCGTGGCCCAGCCTTATCGCCGGCACAGCATGATCGGCAAGGCGCTGGTCAATGAAGCCGTGTCGCGGGCCAAAGAGCTCGGTTGCCAGGTATTCCGCGCCACCGTACAGGCGCCCAACGAAGGGTATTTCCAGGCGCTGCAATGGCAGACACTCGACCATCTGCAGTTGCTCGGCCAGCCCCACTGCCTGATGCAGGCGGATCTGGCGAGCTATCCGCTGATGCCGCGTCAGGTTTCGCTGCGCGCCTTGAGGGTGACTCGCCATGGCTGACTCATTGGATTTGACTGCGCTGTTGCAGACGCTGCGCAGCACCCCGGCGATGCTGTCCAAACAGGCAATCCAGCAGCCGGCCGCTGTTCTGGGAGCGACGCCGAAAACCCTTTCACGGGCCGAGCTCTATGCGCTGCCGGGTGACGACACTGCAGCGATTGCCTGCGGCGACCACTTCCAGTTGCTGGCGATCGAGGGCATGTTGCCGGACTTCGTCAAGGCGGCACCCTGGTTCGCCGGCTGGTCGGCGGTGATGGCCAATGTCAGCGACATCACTGCCATGGGCGGTCGCGCGACAGCGGTGGTGAACGCGTACTGGCACCACGACGACACCGGAGCGCAGGAGATCCTCGCCGGTATCCGCGCGGCGTGCCAAGCCTACGGCCTGATGCTTGCCGGCGGCCACACCAGCCTTGCGCACGGCAATCCGTCGGCGCTGGCGGTGGCGATCACCGGTGTCGCCAGCAAGCTGCTCTCGACCTTTCATGTCAGGCCCGGTCAGGTCATCGCCATGGCGGTGGACCTCGAAGGCTATTGGCACGCCGACAGCACGTACTGGAAAGCCTTCGAAGGCGTTCCCGCCGAGCGCCTGCGCAGCAAGCTCGAAGTGCTGCCGCGCCTGGCAGAAGCACAGCTGCTGCATGCGGCCAAGGACATCAGCAATGCCGGCGTGCTCGGCAGCCTGCTGATGCTGCTGGAAACCACCGGCTGCGGCGGCGATATCGACCTGCTGCAGTTGCCATGCCCGTCGGATGCCGGCTTGGCTTTCGACTGGGCGCGCTGGCTGCAGGTGTTTCCCAGCTACGGCTTTCTCATGACGCTGGATGAGGTCGACTGGCCGAACGTGCAGGCCGCGTTCGCCTTTGAAGGGCTGCGCTGCGAGCGCATCGGTCATGTCACCGACACGGCCGAGCTCAGCGTTCAGCATGGCCTGCAGCGCCGTACGTTCTGGGACCTCAAGCAACAGCCGTTCACCGGATTCGGCTATGCCGATCTCGACCTCTCACCCTTGTCCGCTACCCAGGAGCACTGACATGCCCGCCGTCAATTTCAAGATTCGCTGGCCTAACGGCAAAGAAGCCGCCGGCTATTCGCCATCGACTGTGATCTACGAACACTTGCAGGAAGGCGCCAGTTATCCGCTGGCCGACTTTCTCGCCCGGATCGAAGGCGGCCTGAACAACGCTTCCGAGCGGGTGAAGCAGGTCAAGGGGTTCTACTGCAGTTCGGCAATGGACACCCTCAGCATGCTCAAAGGGCAGGCTCATTATCAGGAAGACGGGCCAGTGCAGATCCTGAGCATGCGTACCGAAGGCGGCGGCCGGTTAACCGGTGCGGGCTGGAGTTCTTTTTAGTCTGCCTTTCACTCGGCATTTTTGATCTGAACCGGGCCTTGTACGTACGGGCGCTTTGCTCAGCCTGCGTATGAAGCCCTCGCCATTCCATCGATGTTTGCCCTACACAGTGCATCTCCCGGAGACCCCGACCATGCCCAGCTCAATCACTCCCCTCAAAATTCCTCACCACAGTGTGATCATCGTTGGTGGCGGGCAGGCCGGGTTGTCCGCCAGCTACTACCTGCAGCAGCAGGGCGTGGACCATCTGGTGCTGGAAAAACACAGCCTGACCCACACCTGGCGCAATCAGCGCTGGGATGCATTCAGTCTGGTGACGCCCAACTGGCAGTGTGCGCTGCCGGGGTATCGCTACAGCGAAGAGCATGGTGGCAAGGACCCTCACGGGTTCATGAAGAAGGACGAAATCAATGATTACCTCGCCGGCTTCGTCAACGCCGTCAACGCGCCGGTGCGAGAAGGCGTTGCCGTCAAGCGGGTGGTGCCGCGGGCGGCGGGTGGTTTTGAGGTGCATACATCTCAAGGCGAATTCACGGCCGATCAGGTGATCTGTGCTTCCGGCGGCTATCACACGCCGATCATTCCGCGTCTGGCCGAGCGGCTCCCCGCCGGCATCACGCAGATTCATTCCGAGCAGTACCGCAATCCGCAGGCCCTGCCAGAGGGCAACGTTCTGGTGGTGGGGTCGGGGCAGTCGGGGGCGCAGATCGCCGAGGATCTGCACCTGGCCGGACGCAAGGTGTACCTGGCCGTGGGCGACGCCCCGCGCTGCGCGCGCTTCTACCGTGGCAAGGATGTGGTCGACTGGCTGGCGCAGATGGGCTACTACCAGATCGGCGTCGACACCCATCCGTTGCGCGAAGGCGTGCGCGACAACACCAACCATTACGTCACCGGGCGTGATGGTGGCCGCGACATCGATCTGCGCAAGTTCGCCCTGGAAGGCATGGAGTTGTTCGGCCGACTGAATGATCTGCACGGCGAGACATTGCAATTCTCGGGCAACCTGCGCGAGAGCCTGGACAGCGCCGATGCCGTCTATAACCGGATCAACGGCTCCATCGACAAATACATCGCCGAGCAAGGCATCGACGCGCCGGAAGGCGGACGCTATGAGCCGGTGTGGACACCTGAGCAGGAACGCCACACCTTGAATCTGGCCGAGCAGGGCATCACCAGCATCATCTGGTGCATCGGCTTCACGCCGGATTTCACCTGGGTCGAGGCGCCGGTGTTCAATGGCCGTGGTCATCCGGGCCATGTGCGCGGCGTGACCACGCAGCCGGGTCTGTATTTCCTCGGGCTGCCGTGGCTGTACACCTGGGGATCGGGGCGTTTCTCAGGCGTGGCGCGGGATGCGGAGTACGTGGTCGAGCACATCGTCGGCGCGGTTGAAGAGCGTAAGGTCGCCAATCGCTGAGTGCTGTCGGCGGCATGGACGCGGGGCGTCCTGTTATCGGCAGGGCGCCGTCTGCCATTCCTGAATGTCGCCGAGCTATCAGCTGTCAAGGATGGGCCGCCCTGAGTGCGCGAACCGCCGCTCATCTGCCAATGCCCGGTTTCACCCTTGACGATCATTTGTAACGGGACAATACTTCGCGCAGATTCATATAGATGACTAGATAAATACAAGAGCGAAGCGCCTCCATGAACCGTCTTTCGAGTGATGTCCGCCTGCCGCTTTACCAACGCCTGCGCGATCAACTGGCTGAGCAGATCGCCAACAACCGCTGGCGCCCGGGTGAAGCCATCCCCACCGAAGCTGCCTTGTCCAGCGAATATTGCCTGTCCACCGGCACTGTGCGCAAAGCCATCGACATGCTGGTCAACGAGCATATCCTGGAACGCCAACAGGGCCGAGGCACGTTCATTCGTCGGCCGCAGTTTCAATCTTCACTGTTTCGCTTCTTCCGCTTTCAGGGGCTGGCCGGTGAGCGTCAGGTGCCGGAGAGCCGCATTCTGTCCATCGAGCCGATGAGCGCGCCGTCCGCGGTTTCTCAGGCCCTTGGCCTGTCGCTGGACGCCCCGGTGATTCGCATGATCCGCCTGCGTCTGCTCGATGCGCAACCGGTATTGGCCGAAGAGATCTGGTTGCCGCAGGTGCAGTTCCAGACGTTGCTGGAAACCGATCTGAGTCAGCATGGCCCGCTGCTGTATCCCATTTACGAAGAACTCTGCGGTCAGGTCGTGGCGTACGCCGAAGAGAGCCTCACCGCCGAGGCCGTCAATGATGTGCACGGGCGCCTGTTGCAGGTGCCGGCCGGCAGCCCGGTGGTGGTGATCGAGCGTCTGGCCCGCAACTACGCCGGTGAGCCTCTGGAATGGCGCCGCTCTCGCGGGCACGCCAGCCATTTTCGTTACAGCGTCGATATCAGATAACCCGACACACCCTTTACCGTCGACCGCTGCCCTGCGGGAGTGAGCCAGCTCAATCCCGCAGGGCAGCGAGCGGCTCATGCTTTCAAGCCAACCTGCCACCCAGAGCAGGCTCCACAACAACTGCCGCATCACAACGTATAAGGACAAGAACCATGTTCAACTGGTATCGCCAAGTCACTCCTCGGGAGCGCAAGACGTTCTGGGCCTGTTTCGGCGGATGGTCGCTGGACGCCCTTGAAGTTCAAATGTTCGGCCTCGCCATCCCCGCGCTGATCGCTGCGTTCGCCCTGAGCAAAGGTGATGCGGGACTGATCAGCGGCGTGACGCTGATCACCTCGGCGCTGGGCGGCTGGGTCGGCGGCACGCTGTCGGACCGTTACGGTCGCGTGCGCACCCTGCAGTGGACGATCCTCTGGTTCTCGTTCTTCACCTTTCTCTCGGCGTTCGTCACCGGCTTCCACTCGCTGTTGATCGTCAAGGCGCTGCAGGGCTTCGGCATCGGCGGCGAATGGGCGGCGGGCGCGGTGCTGATGGCCGAAACCATCAACCCCAAATACCGCGGCAAGGTCATGGGCACCGTGCAGAGCGCCTGGGCCGTAGGTTGGGGCCTGGCGGTGGGCGTGTTCACCCTGATCTACTCGTTCGTGCCGCAAGACATGGCGTGGCGAGTGATGTTTCTGGTCGGCCTGCTGCCGTCGCTGCTGATCATCTGGGTGCGTCGCAATGTCGAGGAGCCGGACAGCTTCCAGCGCCTGCAGAAAACCAACGCCATCCCGCAGAACTTCTTCAAATCGCTGGCAGGCATTTTCCGCCCTGAACTGCTTCGCGTCACGCTGCTCGGCGGCCTGTTGGGACTGGGCGCACACGGCGGTTATCACGCGGTGATGACCTGGCTGCCCACGTTCCTCAAGACCGAACGCAACCTGTCGGTGCTCAACTCCGGCGGGTACCTGGCCGTCATCATTTTCGCGTTCTGGTGCGGTTGCGTGGCCAGCGGCTTTTTGATCGACCGCATCGGCCGCCGCATGAACATCGTGCTGTTTGCCCTGTGCTGCGTGATCACCGTGCAGTGCTACGTGTTCCTGCCGTTGACCAACACCCAGATGCTGTTCCTGGGCTTCCCGCTGGGCTTCTTTGCCGCCGGCATTCCGGCCAGCCTCGGCGCGCTGTTCAACGAACTGTACCCGGCCGATGTGCGCGGTGCCGGAGTGGGCTTCTGCTACAACTTCGGTCGCGTGCTGTCCTCGGTATTCCCGTTCCTGGTCGGCCACATGAGTGAGTCGATGTCGCTGGGTTCCGCCATTGGCATCGACGCAGGCATCGCCTACGGCGTGGCCGTGATCGCCGCCGTGTGCCTGCCGGAAACCCGTGGCCGCAGCCTGGAAGACAGCGCCGCTGCCGCACAGGATTCGACCGGTCGCAAAGAGGCCGCCAGCGCCTGATGTTCCCTCCTGCGCGGCAGCCTGAGGCTGGCTTCAGGACGCCGCGCGATTTTCGATAGATGAGACCCATGTCCGAGACTTTTCCCTCGTCGATACTTGGCATCGACGGCCACGCACACGTATTCAGCAGGGAGCTGGATCTGACATCGGCAAGACGCTACTCACCCGACTACGACGCCACGCTGGCGATGTATCAAGACAACCTGCGCACCCATGGCCTGAGCCACGGCGTGCTGGTCCAGCCCAGTTTTCTCGGCACTGACAACCGCTACTTGCTCGACGCGTTGCGTCAGGCGCCTGAACAGTTGCGCGGCGTGGTGGTGGTCGACCGCGATGCAGACCGCGCCTCGCTGCAGGAGATGGACCAGCTGGGCGTGGTCGGCATTCGTTTGAACCTGATGGGCAAAGCGCTGCCGGACTTTTCCGATCCGCAGTGGAAAACCCTGTTCAGCCACATCGCCGAGCTGGACTGGCATGTCGAGCTGCATCGCCATGTGGCGGATCTGCCAAGGTTGATCCGCGCGCTGATGCCGTTCGGAGTGAAGATCGTGGTCGACCATTTCGGCCGTCCGGACGCTCGTCTGGGCCTGGACCAGCCCGGCTTCCGGGACCTGCTCGAGCTGGCCCTTGGCGGTCAGCTGTGGATGAAGGTATCGGCCATTTATCGCCTCGAAGGCAACGACCGGCAGAACCTGGATTTCGTACGCGAGGCCCTGCCGCTGCTGGTGCAGAGCTTCGGTCCGCAGCGCCTGGTGTGGGGCAGTGACTGGCCGCACACTCAGCATGAAAGCACGGTGAGTTACCGGACGGTGACGGAGCAGCTGCAAGCACTGGAATGCTCGCCTCAGATGATGCGTTCGCTGCTCATCGAGGCACCGCAGGTGCTGTTTGATTTCGCCCCGGTCGAGGTTTGATCAGACGGCAATGTGCGGGGCAGGCGTCGGGACGGTTGGCGGCACGTCGTCGCCGGAGGTCAACCGTTCGGGCCGGCGCTGGCGGATCAAGGGCGCATAAGCCGGTCATGACCGTCTCCGGGGCACTGGATTCTGATCCGTCTGGCGCTGGCGCCTTCCGGTACGTTGCGCTGCAGGAACACGATCAGCAGGCCGTTCTCGAATGTCGCGCCCTGAACTTCAATGTGGTCGGCAAGATGGAACACCAGCCGAAACGCCCCGTGGGCGATGCCTTGATGCAGGTAAGTCGCACCTTCATCGCCGCGGGGGTTGCTTCCGCAGACCGTCAGCACATCCTTTTCAAGCTTCAATTCCAGATCACTGGCGCTCAGCCCGGCCGCGGCAATCACGATCCGGTAATGATCGCTGCCGTAGCGTTCGACGTTATGCGGCGGATAGCAAAGGGGTGTTTCGCTGTGCAGGGCAGATTCAAAAAAATCATTGAAGCGATCGAACCCCACGGATTGGCGGAACAGCGGCGCCAGTTCAACAGTGGTGGCCATGTCAAAATCTCCTCAGCGTTTGCATGGTGATTAAGACGCGCGTCGTTTCACGACGTCGCACTTAGCAGTTAGGCTCACCGGCTGGATTAATCAAGCGCCGCGCTGCAATCTCCCCTCAGATTTACGCTATCGGCGTGCAACATTCTGGCTATGCGCCGCCGAGGCGTAGCGCGTCGACTCCGTCGGAGCGTCTTGCGTACGCCAGCCACCGCCTAAAGCGACAGCCAGACCGACACTGGCCTGCAACCGGCTGGTGTTCACCGCCTGCATGCGTCGTTGTGCGTCCAGGGCGGCGGTCTGGGCGGTCACCACATCCAGGTAATTCACAGCGCCTGCCTGATAGCTGCTGGTCGCCATGCGTTCGGCGCTGTTCGCGGCATCCACCGCCGCCTGTTGGTCCTGCGATTCCTGCTGCAAGTCCTTCAGTTGACCCAGATTGTCTTCCACTTCACGCACCGCCTTGAGCACCTGGCTGTGGTACTGCGCGGCGGCTTCTTCAAACTCGGCCCTGGCCTGGCGTTCGTTGGCATTGCGCCGTCCGCCATCGAACAGCGGCAGATTGAGCAGCGGTCCCAACGCCCAGTACCGATTGGCCGCAGCGAGCAGGTTGCCGCTGCCTTGGGTCTGCCCGCCGAGCAGAGCGCTCAGGCTGAAATCCGGATACCACGCCGCCTTCGCTACGCCGATAGTGGCGTTGGCGGCGAACACCCGACGCTCTGCCGCGGCGATGTCCGGACGTTGTTGCAGCAGATCGCCGGGCAGCGCTTGAGGGATGTCAGGCAGTTTCATCGGCTGTGCGTCATGCACCCGCGTGAATTCACTGGGCAGCACGCCCACCAGTTCGGCAATCGCGTGTTCGCTGAGGTCGTTCTGGGCGTTGACGTCGTCCAGCTGCGCCTGCGCTTGCGCCAGCTGGCTTTGCGCGCGGGTCAGGTCAAGTTGCGAGGCAATCTTGCCTTCATAGCGATCGCGGGTCAGTTGCAGCGCCTGGCGATAATCGTCCAGTGACGCCCTGAGAATCTTCGCCTGTGCATCCAGCCCGCGCGCCTGAACGTAAAGCGTCGCGAGCTGGCGTTGCAGGCTCAGCCGCGCGACCGCCAGATCATCGGCAGACGCCTGAGCCTGTGCATCGCCTGCGGCGACCTGATTGCGGATCCGGCCCCACAGGTCCATGTCGAAGCTCAGGCTAAGACCGGCCGTGTCGCTGTCGTAGATCGAAGGCTGCGTGGCGCCGCGCAGCGGTCGTCGATCCGACTGGCGCTGACGCAGTGGCGCGACACTGGCCCCGACCTGCGGGAACAGCCCGGCCTGCAACTGACTGGCGTAGGCCTGTGAAGCATCGTAATGCGCCAGCGCCGCTGCCAGATCAGGGTTCGCCGCGAGCAACCGCTGTTGCAGGTCGTCGAGCTGCCGGTCCTCGAACACCTGCCACCACTGGCGCTGGAGCTGGTCGGCGGGCTGTGCAGGGTGCCACGGGCCTGTGTCCTCCTTGTAATGCGCCGGCAGCGACACCGTTGGCGTCTGATAGGCGGGCGCCAGCGAACAGCCCTGCAGGGTCATGGCGATGATCAGGGCCAGACCTTCAAGCCTTGGGCGCATGCTCACCTCCTGCATCGGCCATATGCACGGGGTCGTTCTCGCGCAAGGCGTCGGGCGGGTTGTCGATCACTTTGTCGGTGGCGTGCAGGCCTTGATCGATCACCAGCCGGTCGCCCAGGTCCATGGCGATATGGATGTCGCGCAGGTGCACATGGTCTGCTGCATCGAGGGTGGCGACCTGTGTGCCTTTGGCGCGGAAGATCAATGCGCTGGCGGGAATGCTGACGCCCCGACCGCCGGCCGCCACGGGCAGGGTCGCGTCGGCATAATCGCCGGGCAGCAGCGAACCGTCCGGATTGTCGGCCACGAACTGCGCGAGCAGGGTGCCTGAGCGCGGATCGACCGCAGTGGAATCGCCGAGCAGCGTGGCGTGGTACGTCACGCCCGGATGCTCAGGAACGCTCAGTTGCACCTGCATCGCGGGATGGATGACGCTGGCGTAATTCTGCGGGATCGGCACGTACAGGCGCAGGCGGCGCGTGTCGGCCATGCTGAACAGCGGACGGCCGCCGCCATCGTCAGCCTTGATCAACTGGCCGATGTCGGTGTTGCGCGCGGTGATCGTGCCGCTGAAAGGCGCGCGAATGGTTTTGTAAGCCGCGAGGTCCGACAGGCGCTGACAGTCGGCTTCGGCGGCCTGAACATCGGCCTTTGCCGCCGTGGCCGCGGACACCTTCTCGTCGACTTCCTGTTGTGACACCGAATGGGTTGCAAGCAGATGCTGCCAGCGCTCGGCGGTGGTCTGGGCGATGCGTGCGTTGGCCTGTTGTTGGGCCAGGTGCGCGCGGGTCAGCGCCAGTTGCTGATCCAGCTCGGGGCTGTCGATGTGGGCGAGTACCTGACCGGCCTGAACCTGCGCACCGATGTCGGCGCTCCAGTCCTTGAGGTAACCACTCACGCGGGCGTTGATCGCCGCACTGCTCCAGGCTTCAAGTCGCGCAGGCAAGCGCAGGGTATCTTGCTGGGCATTCTGCGACGGTGAGACCACGGTGACCACCGGCACCGACTGGCGCTCGGTCCAGTCCGCGACGGCGTGTTCGTGGCGAGTGCGCGCGGCCAGGCCGTTGGCGACCAGCAGCGCGGCCAGCGTCAGGCCGCCGATCCCGGTCAGCATGAGGCGTTTGCGCGAAGGGACGTGTTCAGAAGACATGGGGTGTTTCTCCATCGATGGCGCTTGTCGGGGTGTCGGCGGATTGAGGTTTCGAGTGGCGGTGCACGAGGCTGAACACCACGGGCACGAACAGCAGCGTGGCCGTGGTCGCCAGAATCAGACCGCCGATGACCGCGCGTCCCAGGGGGGCGTTCTGTTCCTGAGAAAGCGCCAGCGGCAGCATCCCGATGATCATGGCCAGCGCGGTCATGCACACCGGGCGAAAGCGCGTATAACCCGCTTCCAGTGCAGCGAGCAGGGCGTCGCCATGTTCGGCCAGACGTTCCCGGCAGAAGCTGACCACCAGAATCGAGTTGGCCGTGGCCACGCCCATGCACAAAATGGCGCCGGTCAGCGCAGGCACCGACAGCGAGGTACCGCTGAGGAACAGCATCCACACGATTCCAGCCAGCGCTGCAGGCAGGGCTGTGATGATCACGAACGGGTCGACCCACGACTGAAAGTTGACCACGATCAGCAGATAGATCAGCACCACGGCGCCGAGCAGGCCGAGGCTCAAACCGCTGAAGGCTTCGTGCAGCGCATCGATCTGACCGTGCAGGCTCACCACGGCGCCTTTGGGCCGAAGGTGCGCCATGCCATCGATGACCTTCTGCACGTCTGTCGCAACGCCACCCAGATCACGTCCCTGAACGTTGGCAAACAGGTCCAGCGTCGGTTCGATGTTGTAGTGGGTGACCACCGCCGGACTGTCCACTCGCTTGATCGTCGCCAGCCCGCCGAGAATCTGCGACTGGCCGTCACTGCCGGTGATCGGCAAGGCTTCGAGGGCCGGCAGGCTGTCCAGCCGGTATTGCGGCGTGGCGGCTACCACCGAGTACGACACGCCGTTTTTCGGGTTGAGCCAGTACGTCGGCGCCACCTGCGCAGTTCCGGCCAGGGAGGCGCCCAGGCTGGTGGTCACGTCTTTCTCGGTGATGCCCAGTTGCTTGGCACGCAGGCGGTCGACGTTGACCTGCAATGACGGATAACCCGTGGACTGCTGAATGCGCAGGTCGGCGACCCCGGGAACATGCTCAAGCCGACGTTGCAGTTCAACGGCGTAAGCACGGTTCGCGTCGTCGTCGGGGCCGGAGATTTTCAGGTCCAGCGGCGCCGGGGCACCAAAGTTGAGGATCTGGCTGCTGATATCTGCAGGCATGAACGCGAACTGGCTGCCGGGGAAACTCTGCGGCAGCGCTTCGCGCAGGCGTTTGACGTAGTCGGCGGTCGGCGCGTGGCCTTCTTTGAGGGTGACTTGAATGTCGCCATCCTGCGGGCCGATGGTGCCGCTGCTGCTGTAGGCCATGTCGATGCCGCTGAGGGGAATGCCGATGTTGTCGATCACCGTTTCCAGTTGGTCAGCGGGAATGATCTCGCGGATGCGCTGTTCGATCCGGTCAAACGCCGCTGCACTTTCCTCGATGCGTGTGCCCAGAGGCAGACGCACATGCATCGACAGCGCGCCCGCGTCGGTGGCCGGGAAGAAGTCCTCGCCCAGGCTTGGCAACAGCGCAAAACTGGCGAGCACACAGGCGAGAAAACCGAGGAGGAAGACCCTGCGACGCTTCAGCGCCAGCCCGAGCAGGCTGTGGTACACGTCACGAATCGCCGAGAAGCGATGCTCGAACCCTTGCTGAAATCGCAGCGCGCTACGCAGGAAAAGGTTGTGCTGACGGCCGTGCTGATCGCCTTCATGATGGTTGATGAACGCATCTTCCGGATGGTGGCCGGGGCCGCCTTCCAGCACATGGGGCTTGAGCAGAAACATCGCCAGCGTCGGCACCAGGGTGCGCGACAGCAGAAAAGAGCTGGCCATGGCGAAGATCACTGCCAGCGCCATCGGCCGGAACAGGTAACCGGCGATGCCCTGCAACAGGAACATTGGCACGAAGACGATGCAGATGCACAGCAGCGAGACGAACGCCGGACCGACGATCTGCCGCGCGCCGTCCATGATCGCGTCCTTCACCGCCTTGCCCTGTTCCAGGTGCCAGTTGATGTTCTCGATCGTCACCGTCGCGTCATCCACCAGAATCCCCACCGCCAGCGCCAGGCCGCCAAGGGTCATGACGTTGAGTGTCTGACCGCTGAGCGACAGCAGTGCGATGGCCGACAGGACCGCCAGCGGGATCGATGCCGCGATGATCAGCGTCGAGCGCCAACTGCCGAGAAACAGCAGGATCATCACGCTGGTCAGCAGTGCGGCAATGATGCCTTCTCGGGCAACGCTGCCGACCGATTCCTTGACGAATACCGAGGCATCGCCGAGCAGGGATGTCTTGAGCGCCGGCGGCAGGGTTTCGTTGATCAGCGGCAGCATGTTGCGGATGTCGTCGACAATCGACAGGGTCGAGGTATTGCCGTTCTTGAGCGCAGGCATCAGCACCGCGCGACGGCCGTCGACGCGCACGACGTTGGTCTGCGGCGGGGAGCCGTCACGCACGTGAGCAACCTGGCCGATGGTGATCAGCGCGCCATCCACGGTCTTGATCGGCAGGTCGTTGAGTTCGTCGATGGCCTTGGGGCTGTTGTTCAGCAGCACGGTGTATTCGTCGCTGCCCATTTTCGCCGTGCCCACCGGAATGATCTGATTGCCCGCAGCCAGGGCATTGCCCACGTCTTGCGCCGACAGGCCTTTGGCCGCCAGCGCCTGCGGGTCGAGGTCCAGGGTGATCTGACGCTGTCTGCCGCCCATCGGCGTCGGCATCGCCAGGCCCGGAACGGCGCTGAGCGGAAGACGGATGCTGTTCTGCACCAGATCGCGGATTCGCGCTTCCGAGAGCGTCGGGCTGGAGAACGCCATCTGCAGGATCGGCACCGTCGAGGCGCTGTAATTGAGGATCAGCGGCGGCGTGATGCCAGCCGGCATCTGCTTGAGCACGGTCTGCGACACCGCCGTCACTTGAGCGTTGGCCGTCCGGATATCGACACCCGGCTGGAAGAAAATCTTGACGATGCCCATGCCCGGCAACGATTGCGACTCGATGTGCTCGATGTCGTTGACCGTGGTGCTGAGCGAGCGCTCGTAGGTGTAGATCACCCGACCGGCCATGGCGTCGGGCGACAGGCCGGTGTATTGCCAGACCACCGCGACCACCGGAATGCCGATGTCGGGAAACACATCGGTCGGCGTCTTCACGGCCGCCATCGGCCCGACGATACAGATGAAAATCGCCAACACGATGAACGTGTATGGCTTGAGCAATGCAGTCTTGACCAGCCCGAGCATGCCGGAAACCTCCCATTTCGAATCAGCGCAGTCTTGTTGCGTCGACCTAACAGGCGGCTTTCGAGCGAATGAACAAATAGTTAGTCCGTTGCACAAGGAGCTTTCATGGGGGATTCATTTGTTGTTCATGCGCGCACCCCGCAGCCTTGGCCCATCGAAATCCACCCTGCGCCACAGGGACTTTTTCCAACTGCCGAGGTACGTGTTCATGAAAGCCAGATCGTTGTCGCTCATCCCCATGTTAGGACTCGTCAGCGTGCTGTCGGCGTGTGCCGGGCCCATGCCCAAAGCCGATCCGAACCAGGCATGGATCGGCCTGCGCGAAGAGCCGTCCGGGGTATTGATGGCCGAGGATCTGGACGGCAAACGCCTGAATGACGGCCGCTTTTTCGAAGTCAGACCCGGCGCCCACACCCTTGACCTGGACCTGATCGTGGAGCGGGGCGGGGACGACGGGCAAATGAATTGCGAGACAGGCATCCGCTTCGACCAGTTCAAAGCGGGCGAGCATTACACGCTGGTGGAGTCGAGCCTGGGCGAAGAGTACCGGGTGAAGCTTGAAGACTCGCAGGGGCACCAGATTGGGCGCAGCAAGGATTTCACCTGCATGCCGGGGTGATGGGAAAGCTGGTTTGTGATTCGGGCTAATGTCGCTGCGCGGGCAGGTGCGCGATCCAGGCGGGAGGAGCCTGCTCGCGAAGACTGAATTCCCACCGCCGCACGCCTGCCGGATGCACCGGCCTCTTCCCGGCTAAAGCCGGTCCTACAGACGCCGCGAGTTTTTCGTAGGACCGGCTTTAGCCGGGAAGCCGTTGGGTTTTTCGCATTTTCCTGTGCGATATCTCGGCAGGATTCCGGATATGTGAATGCTTCCCCGCGCATCCTGTTTCATTTTGTGACGTCGAATAGGCGCAGTCCAAACCCTCGCCAATACTGCGCGGGGGCGGAACATTCCCATACGTGGATTCGTGGATCAATACTTCGCCGCCCGGGAGGTGGTGAATCGTTTGAAATACGAGTTTGGCCATGCAGTGACCGTCGATATTTTTATCAAGAACCATGATGGTTCTACCAAGTCCTACCGCCAGAACATTCAGCAAATTGACTCGCATGTACCCGAAACCTATGATCGGGCATCGCTTGAGTGCACGCTCAACTCCAGGAGGTTTGGATAATGGCTGCTCCACAAAAACTCAAAACAGTGAAGTCGACGCCGTTTTCCGACTTCGTCCGCAACGCCACTCTCGAGGAGAAGGAGCGCGTTTACCTGAAGGTCATGGAGAAAGCCTGGGCGCGGCAGGAAAAGATCATCGAACAAGCCCGGAAAATGTAACGCCCCCCAATGACAAAGCCGCCCCTGAGGCGGCTTTGTTGTATCACCCCAACGCCAGCACCTGCCGACATTCCAGCACCAGGCTTGCGCCGCCGGAGGGGCTGTTGCCGATGCGCAGTTTGAAGCCGTGCAGGTTGACGATCGCCGCGACGATGGACAGCCCCAGGCCGAAGCCGCTTTGCTGATTGCCTGTCTCGCTGCGGTAGAAACGCTTGAAAACCGCTTCGCGTTCGGCGTCGGGGATGCCGGGACCGGTGTCCTGTACTTCGATGAACGTGGTGTCGCCTTCGGCCCGGGCGATGACCAGCACCTGGCCGCCCGGCGGGGTGAATTTGATCGAGTTGCTGAGCAGGTTCGACAGGGCTTCGAACAGCAGCGCGCGGTCGCCCACCACCGGCGGCAGGTATTCGGCGACTTTCAGTTGCAGCGAGACGCGGCCTTCCTCCGCCAGCGGCAAGTAGAAATCATACAGTTCCTGCAGTAACGGCAGCGGATCCAGCTGGCCGAAAGCCGAGCGACGCTGATGATCTTCCAGCTCGGAAATCCGCAACAGGCCGCGAAAGCGCGCCATCAATGTATCGGCGTCGGCGATGACCTGAGCCATTTGCTCGCCTTGGGCGGAGTCTTCCGGCGATTGCTGCTGAATCCGGTAAAGCTGCGCGCGCAGGCGGGTCAGGGGCGTGCGCAGGTCATGGGCGATGTTGTCGCAGACGCCTTTGACCTCGTTCATCAACCGCTCGATGCGGTCGAGCATGGCATTGACGATGTCGGCGAGCATGTCCAGCTCGTCACGTCGATCGGACACCGGCAGGCGTCGGGTCAGGTCGCCGGTGACGATGGCTTCCGCGCTCGCCTGAATCGCACCGATGCGCCGCAGCGGCCGACGTCGCAGCAAATGCCAGCCCGCAGCGCCCGGGATGATCGTCAGTGAGATGCCCCACAGCAGGGCCCGCAGGATCAGCGTGGTCACGGCGAACAGCGAGCCGTTGTCGCGCACCAGCACCAGCCAGCGTTCATCGAGCGTGTGAATGGCCACCGCATCGCAGCTGGCACGGGGCAGATCGGGGTCGTCAGAGTCGATGCAGGTGTCCAGTTCCTGAATCTCGCCGGTGAGCTTCAGGCCCTCGGGAATCTCGCGGACCGGCCCGCTGATGGGTTTCAGGTCTTTGTCGAAAAGGCCGTAGGCGTCGACCGAGCGCATGTCGAACTTGTCGCTGGTGGCCAGTGCGTCATCGAGTTGCGCGCCCTCGAACCGGGAAAACAGTTGCTGGCGCTGCATCAGCGAATGGCGGGCGAGGGTGTTCAGGTAACTGGTGACTTCCCAGTACAGCACCCCCATGAGGATGCTGCTCCAGGCCACGAACAGGAAACTGTACAGCGCCAGCAGTCGGCTGCTGGAGGAGCGCCAGCCCTTAGACGGGTTCGGCAATGACATAACCTGAGCCTCGAACGGTACGTATCAGCGGCGTCAGGGTAGGAGGATCGATTTTCTTGCGCAAGCGACCGATGTGCACATCGATGAGGTTGGTGCCGGGGTCGAAGTGATAACCCCAGACTTCCTCGAAAATCATCATGCGGGTGATGATCTGGCCGCTGTTGCGCATCAGGAATTCCAGCAGCTTGTATTCGGTGGGCAGCAGGTTCAGCGGCTGGCCCGCGCGGCTGGCTTCGCGGGTGATCAGGTTGAGCTCCAGATCGGCAACCCTGAGCATGGTTTCTGCCTGAGTAACGGGGTTGCTGCGGCGCAGCAGGACCTCGACACGAGCAGCCATCTCGTCCGAGGCAAACGGTTTGGACAGGTAGTCATCCCCCCCGGCGCGCAGGCCGCGGACCCGTTCGTCGACATCGGACAGGGCGCTGATCATCAGGATCGGCGTGGCGATGCCCAGTGCGCGCATGGTCGTGACAATCGCCAGGCCGTCCACCTCAGGCAGCATGCGATCAAGGGTGATCAGGTCGTAATCTCCGCTCACCGCGCGCACCAGGCCTTCGCGGCCATTGTCCACCCAATCCACCTGGAGTCCGTGGCTGCTCAACTCAGCCACGATTTCCTTGGCGGTGACGGCATCGTCTTCGATTGTCAGGATTCGGGTCATTGGATGTCTGAACCACGTAGTGACTGAAGGCCATATTTTGCCTTTAAACGTCGCCGGAATTTCTTAAAAATAATTTAAGAAGAGCCCAGTGCATTGTTTTTGGCCGAACACTGGGCCCTGCGACTGCATCATGCGCCCTTGCCTTCGGCGTCTTCACGATCCTGAGCCGCGGATTGCTTGCGCTGTGATCCTTGTTTCTTCGGCGCGCCGCTCTCGCTGCGAATCTGCGCATGGCTGATCAACGCGAAGATGAAGCTGCCACCAATGATATTGCCGGCCAGGGTCGGGCCTGCGAACACCATCCAGAACTCCCTCCAGCTCAGCTCACCGGCGAAGACCAGATACGACACTTCCGCCGAACCCACGACGATGTGAGTGAAATCGCCCAGTGCCATTAGGTACGTGATCATCACGATGATCACGATCTTGGCGTTCTCCATCGACGCAATCATCCAGACCATCGTCGCGATCATCCAGCCTGAAATGATGCCTTTGGCGAACATCGTGTTCACATCGTTTTCCATGACCTTGCGGCCGATCTCGAGGAAAGCCGCGTCAGTCTTTGGATCGAAAATCGGCAGATGGAGCATGACGTAGGCCACCAGCAGGGTGCCGCACAGGTTGCCCACCAGCACCACGCTCCACAGCCGGAACAGGCGACCGACATTGCTCAGGGTGAACTTGGTCATCACCGGCAGAACCGCCGTGATGGTGTTTTCCGTGAACAGTTGCTGGCGTGCCAGGATCACCGCCAGAAAACCTGCGCTGTAACCGAAGCTGGCGATGGCCTTGAAGCCTTCGCCGTCGGGAAGCCTGGAATTGAGCAGCCCCATGGCCATCAGCGAAAGGCCCATGGTCAGGCCTGCTGCCAGTGCCGACCAGAACAGCGCCGCGACGTTGCGCTCAAGTTCCTGGTCGCCCTGCATGCGGATCGTCTCGTGCAGAACGGCCGCACGGGGCGGCTGGTTTTCATCGATATCGCGTTCTTCTTCGGGCGTCAGGCCCGGGGTCTTGCCGTCTTGTTCAGTGTCCATGCTGCTTCTCTTGGGTAGTCTGGCGGTTTGCTGAGGGAGACGGTCAGTTTTTTTCGGTGAACCTGCTGCGCCGTGCTGCTGGTTGAGACACAATCCGCTCCCCGTCGTTCGCCCCTGCGCGGCGGCCTTTTCATTGATTCGGGAGCCCCCACCGTGACCCTTCATATTCGAGACGCTACCCGCGCCGATGCCGCCGTGATTCTGGGCTTCATCACCGAGCTTGCGATCTACGAAAAAGCCGAGCACGAGGTCAAGGCCAGCGTCGCCGACATCGAGCGCAGCCTGTTTGACGAGCCGTCACCAGCCAAGGCGCTGATTTGCCTGCTGGACGACCAGCCCATCGGTTTTGAGGTGTATTTCCTCAGCTACTCGACGTGGCAGGGCCGCAAGGGGCTGTACCTGGAAGACCTGTTCGTATCTGCCAGCCAGCGCGGGATTGGCGCGGGCAAGCAACTGCTGCGGCATCTGGCGAAGATCGCCCATGACACCGGATGCGGTCGTTTCGAATGGAGCGTGCTGGACTGGAACCAGCCCGCGATCGATTTCTATAAATCGATTGGCGCCGAGCCGCAGGACGAGTGGGTGCGGTATCGGATGGAAGGGCAAGGACTGAAGCGGTTTGCGTTGGGGCAGGATTGACGAAGAGTTATCGTTTAAATCAGATCCTGTAGGAGCGTGGCTTGTCCCGCGAACGGCTGCGCAGCGGTCGTAAAACCTGTTTCCACGGTGTGTCTGATACACCGAGCAGTCTGGTTTTACTGCCACTTCGCGCCAGTTCGCGGGACAAACCACGCTCCTACAAAGCAAGCGCGTTGATGTTCAAAAGCGGGTTCAGCGAGTCACATCAGCACTATCAATCCGCACCACACCCGCTGCCGTCAGGTCCTGCCACGCCTTGTCCAGCGAGCCGTTCAGATCGATCGCCTTGCAGGCGTCCTCGATCACCCACGTATTGAACCCGGCCGCTCGCGCATCCAGCGCCGACCACGCCACACAGAAATCCAGCGCCAGACCGACCACGAACACGCTGTCGATGCCGCGCTCCTTCAGGTAGCCAGCCAGGCCGGTCTGGGTGCTGCGGTCTGCTTCGACGAAGGCCGAATAGCTGTCGATGCCGGCATTGCAGCCCTTGCGCAGGATCAGCTGGGCATGATCGATAACGAGGTCGGCGTGCAGCCGGGCGCCCTGCGTGCCCTGCACGCAATGGTCCGGCCACAGCGTCTGCGCACCGTAAGGCAGGGTGATGCTGTCGAACGGGCTGCGCCCGGCATGACTCGATGCGAAGGAAATATGCCCGGCAGGGTGCCAGTCCTGGGTGATCACCACGTTACGAAACTGCGCGCCGAGGCGGTTGACCAACGGCACCAGCGCGTCGCCCTCGGCCACCGCCAGTGCGCCGCCGGGCATGAAGTCGTATTGCATGTCGATGACCAGCAGCGCAGCACGCGGGTCGCCGGGCAACAGGTCGAGGGAAGTGGTCATCCTCTGAGTCCTTGAGAAGTGTCTGGAAATACCGCCATTGACGCACAGGCCCGCGCGGGCCGGTATTCACGTCAGTGGCGGCCGGTTCGTCAGGCGAAGACGCGGATCGGCTTGCCGGCATGCCAGGCCTGGATATCCTCGATCATCTGGCTGAAGAACATCTGGTAGTTGTTCTGAGTGACGTAGCCAACGTGCGGCGTTGCCAGCAGATTCGGCAGGCTGCGGAACGGATGGTCCTCGGGCAGCGGCTCGATACCGAAGACGTCCAGCGCCGCGCCGGCGATCTTCTTCTGCTGGAGAACTTCGATCAGGGCTTCTTCGTCGACAATCGGGCCGCGCGCGGTATTGACCAGGTAGGCCGTCGGCTTCATGCGATTCAAGGATTGCGCGTCCACCACACCGCGGCTGCGGTCGCTGAGCACCAGATTGACCGAAATCACGTCCGACTGCTCGAACAGTGCCTGCTTGCTGACATAAGTCACGCCGTGCTCGGCAGCGCGCTCGGCGGTGAGGTTTTCACTCCAGGCGATCACGTTCATGTCGAACGCCTGGGCGTAACGGGCGATCTTCTGGCCAATGCTGCCCAGACCCACGATGCCCAGCGTCTTGCCGTACAGGTCGCTGCCGATGCCGATCTGCCAGTTCCCGGCGCGCAGCGAATTGGCCTCGTCGACGATGTTGCGCGTCGCCGCCATGATCAGCGCCCAGGTCAGTTCGGGCGCTGCGTATTTGTAGCTGTCAGTGCCCACGACCGTGATGCCCAGACGCGCTGCGGCCTTGAGGTCCAGTGCGGCATTACGCATGCCGCCGGTGACCAGCAGCTTCAGATTGGGCAGCTGGCTGAGCAGGGCGTCGTCGAAGATCGTGCGCTCGCGCATCACGCAGATCACGTCGAAATCTTTCAGGCGGGCGACCATCGCCGCGGTATCGGCGGGATAGTCGTGGAGGAACGTGACGTTGCCGATCGGCTTGAGGGCTGTCCAGTCCACCACGTCTTGTGCAACGGATTGCCAGTCATCGAGTACGGCAATTCTCAGCGCGGAATCCTGAGTCATCTATCTGGGCCTCGTTCAAGGAGCACATTGGATTTGTGGCGCTCACAGTACGCCTGAGCAAGTGTAGGAGCGAATTTTTTCGCGATGCGAGGGTGCAGGCAACAGAGGGATGCGAGTGTCCCGGCGTCTTGCGAAGTGGCTCAGTTGAACAGGCCGGCGGCAATGTTGATCGAGAACCCGAGTATCGAGGTGTTGAACAGGAAGCCGATCAGCGATTGCACCAGCACCACTTTGCGCAGGCCTCGGGTGGCGACGCCGACGTCCGAGGTCTGCACGGCAACGCTGATGGTGAAGGAGAAGTAGAGGAAATCCCAGTAATCAGGGTTCTGCTCGCCGTCGGCGAAGCGCAGGGCGGCCTTTTCACCGTTCCAGGTGTAGAACATCCGCGCGTAGTGCAGGCTGAACACCACGCCGGTCAGCAGCCACGAACCGATAATCGTGAAGCCGGTAAACGCGTAATGCAGCGCCTTGTCGCTGGCTGTCATGCCCTTGATGCCCGCCAGTTCCAGAACGATGGCGGCCAGGCTCGCGAGCGCCGCAACGCTCACCACCATCAGCACCAGACCGGCGTTTTCGTCTTCAACTTCGGCGATGCGTCTGACGTCTTCGGCATTGGATTTGAACGTGCGCTGCATGATCAGGATCATGTAAATCCACCCGGCGACGTTCCAGGCGATCAGGCATTTGCTGGTCAGTGTGATGTCAGGTGCAATGAATGAAGCGGCGATCCCGGCGGCAACTCCGAGTCCAGTGGCGATGGTCAGGCGAGGGTGAGTCTGGGTGAGATGGGACATGGACGACATCGCAGCAGTGGAATGGGCAAACCATAGCATGCGGTGATGGTACCGGCGGATGAAGAAAAACGGCGCGCAAGGGGTTACGCGCCGGTCGCCAGTCGGCAATTTACGTGGATCGGTTCAAGCCGGGCAGGCCTGTTTCAGCGGACCAGGCACGGCTGCTTGTTGTTGAATTTCCAGTCTGGAACGAGGAACTGCATGGCCACGCTGTCATCGCGCGCGCCCAGGCCCATGCCTTTGTACAGCTCATGCGCCTTGGCCACCTGGTCCATGTCGATTTCCACGCCCAGCCCCGGCTTCTTCGGCACTTGCACGTTGCCGCCGATGATCTGCAACGGCGCTTTGGTCAGACGCTGACCGTCCTGCCAGATCCAGTGCGTGTCGATCGCGGTAATGTTGCCCGGCGCAGCGGCGGCCGCGTGGGTGAACATCGCCAGAGAGATGTCGAAGTGGTTGTTGGAATGCGAGCCCCAGGTCAGGCCCCATTCGTTGCACATCTGCGCCACGCGCACCGAGCCTTGCATGGTCCAGAAATGCGGGTCCGCCAGTGGGATGTCCACCGACTGCAACTGGATCGCGTGGCCCATCTCGCGCCAGTCGGTGGCGATCATGTTCGTGGCCGTGCGAAGGCCGGTGGCGCGGCGGAATTCGGCCATCACCTCGCGTCCCGAGTAACCGTTTTCCGCACCGCACGGGTCTTCGGCGTACGCCAGCACCTTATGTTGATCGCGGCACAGACGAATGGCTTCTTTCAACGACCAGGCGCCGTTCGGGTCAAGGGTGATGCGCGCTTTCGGAAAACGCTCGGCCAGCGCGGTCACCGCTTCGATTTCCGCATCGCCGCTGAGCACGCCGCCCTTGAGCTTGAAGTCCTCGAAACCGTATTGCGCGTACGCTGCCTCGGCCAGACGCACCACGGCTTCCGGGGTCAGGGCCTCCTCGTGACGCACGCGAAACCAGTCGTTCTCGGCGTCGTTTTCCGTGCGATAGGGCAGGTTGGTTTTCTTCTGGTCGCCGACGTAGAACAGGTAACCGAGCATTTTCACCTGGTCGCGTTGCTGGCCTTCGCCGAGCAGGGCCGCCACCGGCACTTCCAGGTGCTGGCCAAGCAGGTCGAGCACGGCCGCTTCGATGCCCGTCACTGCGTGAATCGTGATGCGCAGGTCGAACGTCTGCAGGCCGCGACCGCCGGCGTCGCGTTCGGCAAAAGTGCGGCGCACGTCATTGAGAATTTTCTGATAGTCGCCAACGGTGCTGCCGACGACCAGCGAGCGGGCGTCTTCCAGGGTCTGACGAATTTTCTCACCGCCAGGAATCTCGCCGACACCGGTATGCCCGGCGTTGTCCTTGAGGATGACAATGTTGCGGGTGAAATAAGGCCCGTGGGCGCCGCTCAGGTTGAGCAGCATGTCGTCATGGCCGGCAACCGGAATGACCTGCATCTCGGTGATGACGGGAGTGCTGCCGGAGTTCTGTGTGGTCATGGCTAAATCCTTAGTGGTACGTGAAGCCGTAGCAACGAGGTTTCAGGGATCAGGAATGGCTGGCGGTTGCGCTGACTTTTTCGACTGGCACGGCACCGGGCTTTGGCGTCGTGCGCACGGTGAATACCAGAATCGCGGCGATGATTGAGGTCGCGGTCAAGCCGTAGAGGCCGCCCTGGATGGAGCCGGTCTGCTGTTCGAGGATGCCGAAGGTGGTCGGCGCAACGAAGCCGCCAAGGTTGCCCACCGAGTTGATCAACGCGATGACGCCTGCGGCGATGCGTGCATCCAGGTAGCCCTGCGGGATTGGCCAGAACAGCGACGAAGCCGATTTGAAGCCCATGGCCGCGAAGCAGATGGCGATGAACGCGAAAACCGGGCCGCCGGTGGTGGACATGAACATCCCTGCGGCTGCAATCAGCAATGCCGTCGCGACCCATGCCTGCTGATGCTTCCACTTGGCCGACAATGAGGCGAAGCCGTACATGCAGACGATGGCGATGAACCAGGGAATCGAGTTGAATAAGCCGACCTGGAAGTCGGTCAGATCGCCCATTTTCTTGATGATGCTGGGCAGCCAGAACGTCGCGGCATAAATGGTCAGTTGGATGAAGAAATACATCAGGCAGAACAGGATGATCTGCGGATCCTTGAGCAGCTTGCCAATGGTCAGCTTGACCGGGCTCGCGGCCTCACGGGCACGCTGTTCGGCGTCGATGGCCTCGACCAGCGCGTCCTTTTCGGCGGCGCTCAGCCACTTGGCATCGTGGGGTTTGGAGTCCAGCCAGAACCAGACGAAGAAGCACAGGCCGACCGAGAACATCCCCTCGATGAAGTACATCCACTGCCAGCCGTGCATGCCCAGGCCTTCGATCTGCAGCAGCAGGCCGGAGAGCGGTCCGGAAATCAGCGAGGCGAATGCCGAGCCGCTGAGGAAGATCGCAATCGCCTTGCCCCGTTCGACGCTTGGCAGCCAGCGGGTGAAGTAATAGATCACCCCGGGGAAGAACCCTGCCTCGGCCACACCCAGCAGAAAACGCAGGATGTAGAAATGGGTTTCGGTCTGGATGAACGCCATGCCGGCGGCCACCAGACCCCAGGTCAGCATGATGCGGGTCAGCCAGATGCGTGCGCCGACCTTCTGCAGAAGGATGTTGGAGGGGACTTCGAACAGCGCGTACGCGATGAAGAACAAGCCGGCGCCGAAGCCGTAGGCAGCAGCGCCGATGCCCAGGTCATGTTCCATGTGACTACGTACGAAGCCGATATTGACCCGGTCGATGTAGTTGACGATGAACATGATGACGAACAGCGGCAGGATGTGGCGTTTGACTTTCGAGACCGCCGACAGCAAGACGGAATCGTCCGCGTCATGCACCCGAGATGAGGATGTGTTCACTCTGATTAACTCCCACTGATTATTTTTATGCGGGTTGGAGCGTCTGTGTGTGACAAGGTGTGTGCGCCTTGTTGTTAGTCATCATACAAGTTAGGGCGGCTTGCGCAACCGGTTTTGCGGGGCTTGCAGGAATTTTTTTGCCGGAATAATCTTGCTTGTCTGACAAGTTGAATAAGTGGCTGCCAGCCTTGAGAAGCCCTGTTTTGCGGGTGTTCGGCTATTCGTATAGCGCTTGCTGCTGTTCGCAAGCGGCGGTGGAATCGACCGGTCGAGCCCGAGAAAGTACAAGTGCGCCGGATGCGATTCCGACGTAAAATCTGCCACTGATCGGACAACCTCCATGCCGATGCCATCTACCACCGCCCCGAAGAGACGCCAGCACAGTCTCGCCACCGATCTGGTCACCGATCTGAGTCAGCGCATCCTGATGGGCCGCATCGCACCAGGTGCCAAGCTGCCGTCCGAGAGCGAAATCGTCCGCGAGCATGGCGTCAGCCGGACAGTCGTGCGCGAAGCCATTTCCAAGTTGCAGGCTTCAGGGCTGGTGGAAACCCATCAGGGCAAGGGCACCTTCGTGTTGCCGCGTTCGGAGCAGAGCGGCTTGCACCTTAAGATGGAGACCGTGTTCAGCGTGCGGCACATCATCGAACTGCGCATGGGGCTTGAAACCCAGGCCGTCGCCCTGGCGGCACAGCGTCGTACTCAGGAGCAACTGGTGGCGATGCGCGCGGCGCTGGATGACTATCAGGATCTGCTCGCCAAAGAGGACAGCTGCGTGGAAGCAGACCGGCGCTTTCATCTGTTAATCGCCGAGGCGACGGGCAATCCTTATTTCGTCGAAATTCTGCAGAACCTCGGCAACGCCGTTATCCCGCGCAGCCGCATCGCCTCGAGCGAGCGCGCAGGGTCGAGCCTCACGCACCATGCTTACCTGGCGAACCTTGAACACGAGGCGATCCTGGCCGCCATCCGCCGCCAGGACCCCGACGCCGCACGCGCCGCCATGTGGACACACCTGAGCAACAGCCGCGAACGGCTGGCACCTGTGGAATAAGGGAAACCAGCCTTCCCGGCTAAAGCCAGTCCTACGGAAAGGTTGCTGCGTCTGTAGGACCGGCTTCAGCCGGGAAGAGGCCGGTGCATCCGACGGCTATGCAGTGGCTGCGAATCAGCCTTCGCGAGCAAGCTCGCTCCCACGAAATGTGTGTCTGGTCAGAGAGCTCGGGAATGCCCGAGATCCTTGTGGGAGTGAGCTTGCTCACGAAGGCGTCGGTGATACCGCCGGCTATCCAGGACCTGTCCCCAGAACCCCAGCCATGACGCCCGTCTGCCATTCGAAATATGGGTTGTAGGTCAGGCGGGCGAACACTTTGCCCGGTTCGCGGTGGCCCCAGTCGGAGTACCACACGGGCTCGCCGTCCAGGCATTTGCGCATGGCTTCGGTTTCCTGTCCGTTCCAGCAGATCCTCTGATTGCCGTCCTTGCCATAGAGAGGGTCGTCCGGGGAGAACATCAGGCCCATGTGCGAGAACTGGGCGATGCGGTACGCCGGCATAAAGTCATTGCGCACCAACACCCGAGGCGTTTTCGCCGCCGTGGCAGGGTTGTCGCCGTACCAGATGAGGCGGCTGTCGGGATGGTTGAAGCGTGTGTTGAAGGTGTCCAGCACGAAAGCGGTGTCGAGCACCGAATCGTGCTGGGTGATGGCGACAAACACCGGCTTGTCGTAAGGCACCTGTTTCAGATGCTTCTGCGCCAGCAGCGCGCTGCGATAGAACTGCGCGAAGCCATTGGTGGGCACGTTCAAGTAGCGCACCGGCGTTTGCATGGGTCGTATGCCGTCGTCGGGCTTGGCCAGCCAGGGGCGGAACCAGCCGATGTATTGCGTGAGCCAGGCGTAGGTGTTTTCGGGTTTGAACGCAGGAGAAAACAGCACCAGCCCGGCGATTTCCGGGTGTTCATAGGCGTAGTCGAGCACCAGATTCGCGCCGGTGGAGAACCCGCCCAAGTACACCGTCGGGACCTCGCGCTGCAGAATCTGCGTCTGTTCGCGCACCACTTGCTGCCATTGCCCCAGCGTGACGTCGAGCATGTCGGCCGGCTTGCTGCCGTGCCCCGGCAACAGCACCGTGCGCACCAGAAAACCCTGTTGGGCGAGTTTCTGGCCGACATCGTTGAACGACCACGGCGAGTCGCCCAGGCCATGTACCAGCAAGATGCCGCGCGTGGGCGCTGCGTCGGGACGCCATTCGCGGGGCGCATTCCACTCGATTTCGGCAGCATGATCGTCGGTCTGGAAGGTGCGATTCTGCTGCATCCACGCGATGGTCTGCTGGCGGTAGTCGGCGAAGCTTGCCTGGCCCAGAGGCACCTCGCCGGAGGCGCAGGCCTGCAAGGTCAGGGCGCATAAAAGCAGTGCTGGACGGCAGAGAAGGGCGCGCACGATGGGCTTTGGCATAGGGGAACGGCTGGCTCGACATGTCAGAAGGAGATTTGGCACTGTGCCATGGCTGGCGTGCGCCGGGTATCTGCAGGCTCGCCATCGGGGCAGGAACTTCACGCAAAAATCAGGCAGACTCCGCTGAATTATAAAAACCCTATCGTGATGTGTATGAACGCTCAACCACTGTTTTCAATGGAAGCATGCCATGTTCGCCCTTGATCATGCCCTGGCGCAGGACATCGTCGATCGGGCGATGGCGATCCTGCCGTGCAACGTCAACGTGATGGACTACCTGGGCATCATCATCGGCAGCGGTGAGGCGGAGCGTCTGTATACGCGTCATGAAGGGGCGCAGCTGGTGTTGGCCAACCGCCGCGTGGTGGAAATCGATTCGCATACCGCCAGACAACTCAACGGCGTGCGACCGGGGGTGAACCTGCCATTGATGCTCGATCATCAACTGGTGGGCGTGTTGGGCATCACCGGCGAACCGGACCAGGTGCGTGTGTACGCGGAGCTGGTGAAAATGACTGCGGAAATGCTCATGGAGCATCGGCGCCAGCAGGCCGATCAGCAATGGCGCCATCAGCGCAGCGAGGACCTGCTGTCGCGCCTGTTGCTGGGCGACAGCGCCGCGCACCTGATTGTCGAAGCCGAGCAACTGGGTCTGCAGCCACAGCTGCCGCGCCAGGCCGTCCTGCTTGAGCTGCCGCCGGAGTCCAGTCATGCCGGTCAGGTGGCCGCGTGGCTCAACGGACGGTATGCCAACAGTTGGTGCGTCTCCTGCGAGCCGGGCCTGATCTACTGGTGCCGCGCTGCCGGCAAGGACCGTGATGATGCGTTGCTGCTGGCGCAGTTCGACGAACAGGGCTGGCCGATGCAACGCATGCTGACGGTCGAGCCCTCGACGGATCTGACCACATTGCGCAACGCCTGCTCCGCCGCCCGGGACCTCCTCGACTACGCCCGGCACATTCAGCCGCACCTGAAATTGCTGCGTCTGGCCAGTCATCGCCTGGCCGTGCTGTTCTGGCGCAACCGCCATGACTGGCTGGCCGAAGGCGTCGCCGAACCGATCGCGCGCCTGCAAGGCAACGTGCAATTGCTCGATACGTTGCGCGCATGGTTCGACTACAGCGGCGAAAGTCAGGCCTGCGCCGATGCGCTGGGCATCCATCGCAACAGCTTGCGTTATCGCCTGGAGAAGATCGCCGAGGTCAGCGGTTGCGACCCTTATCGCACCGGCGACCTGCTGCGCTTGTATCTGGGCATGCAGATGGTGCCCCGCTGAGCCAGACGTGCCGCGTCGAGGAGCGATTACCGGTCCATCGCCTCGACTTCGACCCTTGCGCGCACGCGCTTTATCCACCTGCGCGCAAACCGCAGGTTTTTTTGTTCGGATGAACAACGCACCGAGGCGGCGGTTGTGCGAAGGTCAGGCGGAATGTCCTGGAGATAATGAGAAGATCGCGATCATCGGATAAGGAGAACAATATGAAAATCGTCATCGCCCCGGATTCCTTCAAGGACAGCCTGAGCGCCCAAGGCGTGGCGCAGGCCATCGCCAGCGGACTGCGAGAAGTGTGGCCGCAGGCCAGTCTTATCGAATGCCCCATGGCGGACGGCGGCGAAGGCACCATCGAGGCCGTACTGGCCGCCTGCGATGGCCAGTGGATGACGCGTCAGGTCAGCGGACCGCTTGGCCAGCCGGTGCAGGCGCAGTGGGGATGGCTGGCGCAGACACGCACCGCGATCATCGAAATGGCCATGGCCAGCGGACTGCAGCTGTTGGCGCTCGAGGAACGCGATGCCACCGTGACCAGCACCTACGGCACCGGCGAGCTGATCAGCGCGGCGCTGGACGAAGGCGCGCAGCGCATTATTCTGGCGATCGGCGGTTCGGCCACCAACGACGCAGGCACCGGCATGCTTGCAGCGCTGGGCGCACGTTTCCTGGACCGCGACCACCAAGCCCTGCCAGCGGGTGGTCTGGCGCTGGCGCAAGTTGCACACATCGATCTGCAGGGCCTGGACTCACGGGTTAAAGGCGTGCAGTTCGAGGTGGCCGCCGACGTCAACAACCCGCTGTGCGGGCCCCACGGCGCATCGCATATCTTTGGCCCGCAGAAGGGCGCGTCCACCGAGCAAGTGCTGGCGCTGGACGCTGCGCTGGCGCATTTCGCCGAGTGCTCAAAGGAGGTGCTGGGCAAGGACGAGAGCGAATACCCCGGCAGCGGCGCCGCCGGTGGCATGGGCTTCGCGGCCAGGGCCTACCTGAACGCGTCGTTCCGTCCGGGCGTTGAAGTCGTGGCGGACCTGACCGGGCTGGAAGCGGCCCTCGAAGATGCCGATCTGGTCATCACCGGAGAAGGGCGTTTCGATGCGCAGACCTTGCGAGGCAAGACGCCGTTTGGCGTGGCGAAGATCGCCCGGCGGCGCAATGTGCCAGTGATCGTGCTGGCCGGAACCCTGGGTGATGGCTACGCCGACCTTTACGAGCACGGCATCAGCGCCGCGTTTGCCCTGACCAGCGGCCCGATGACCCTGGATCAGGCCTGCCGTGACGCCGCCGTCCTGCTTCACGATCGTGCGCGGGATCTGGCGCGGGTCTGGGCGCTGGCCGCACGGTGAATCCGCGCAGCCACGCTGTCGGTCTGCCCGCAGGCATGGGTCAGCGAGAGGCCGACGTGTCGTGTCTGGCCTCGTCGAGAAGTTGCCGGATCACCTGTTCCTGAGTGTCATAGCTGCCTTCGCCGAAATGGGTGTACCGGATCTGGCCTTTGGCATCGATGAGGTAATGCGCTGGCCAGTACTGATTGTCGAAGGCTCTCCAGATCGCATAGTCGTTGTCGATGGCGATCGGGTAGTTGAGGCCCAGCTTCGTCACGTTTTTTCGCACGTTGTCCACGACCCGCTCGAAGGGGTATTCCGGCGTGTGCACACCGATCACCACCAGACCGTCCTTCCCATACTTTTTCGCCCACTCGTTGACGTGAGGAATGCTGTGCTGGCAATTGATGCAGTCGAAGGTCCAGAAGTCCACCAGCACCACCTTGCCGCGCAGCGACTCATCAGTGAGCGGTGGTGAGTTGAGCCATTGCACCGCGCCGGACAGCGACGGCATCTGACCCTTGCTGCTGAGGTCAGGGACGGTGGCCGCCTTCACGTTGTCGACCACGTAATCGACAAGCTTCGGCACCCCGCTGAGCAATGTCTGCTCCACGCTGGCGGCACGTTGCGACGAGGTCCCGGCGAGCAGCTGGCTTTCGGAGCCGGTGGCAATGACGCCCGCCACCAGCAGCGCGACAACGCCGGTGCCGCGCCGCAGCCAGGCGGTGACCGGCAGCGACAGTTTCAGTCTGGACACCAGCCCGCGCCCGGCGAAGATCAGTGTCCCCAGGGAAACCGCACTGCCCACTCCGTAGGCCAGCAATAACAGGCTGGTCTGGGCGCTGGGCCCTTGCAGCATCGCACCGGTCAGGATGATCCCCAGCACCGGCCCGGCACACGGCGCCCAGAGCAGCCCGGTGGCGACCCCGATCATCAGCGACGCGGCAGGTCCGGACATGCGTCGGGTGGCCGGATCGAGACGATTGCCGAGCGCGACCAGCGGGCGCGTCAGCCAATGACCGATCCTGGCCGAAAGCAGTGACAGGGCGAACAGCACCAGCACCGCCAGCGCGAGGTGACGGCCGATGCCGTTGGCCGTCACCACCCAGTCGCTGCTGACCACCGCCAGGCTTGAGACCAAGGCAAAGGTGATGCTCAAGCCGAGCAGCGTCAGGAAGATCGACGACGCAGAGCGGTCGGCGCGGGCGAACAGAAAGGGTACGACGGGGAGGATGCACGGGCTGAGCACCGTCACCACGCCGCCCAGGAATGCGATCAGCAACATGTGGAGCTACCTGTATCAAGTGAGGGCAGGCGTTTAAGCACTGCCCGGAAGGACCCCGTGTCGGGCGTGATCAATTGTCGTGACAGCCGCCGGAGAGGCTCTGGTAATTGAGCACCTGGGTCTGATCCATCGAGTCCAGGTAGGTGAGCTGGGACGTGACCACGGCGCAGGCCGGGCTGGTGGTTTCCTTGGAGGCGATGACTTTCTTGATGTCCAGATGAGTGCCGTAGGTGTACGTCTGCGGCGTGATCAAGTCCTGCGCCTGAGCCGTAAAGGCACCGAGGCTCAGGGCGGCAAACAGGGTGGCGATCGAAAGGTTTTTCCAGTTCATGGCGTTCTCCAGTGCGTTCAAGGATAGGTTTCGAGTGGTCTTGTGCGTCACTCGATGGAGCCTATTGAACGACGTGGAGGTATCGCGGATGTGTCGCGAAATGGCCCGATTAAATCGCCAAGTGTCTGTCGGGGCTCTAGATACAGTGCGATACAAAAAGGCCGCGCGGCGATCACTGGTCCGGATCGTGCGCGGCCTGGGCCGAGTGGAGTGCCTGGCAGCTATCGGGCGGGAAGATCGACAGCACTGTCGCCGACGACCTTTCTGACCGGGCCGGTGATTCTGGCCGGCAGCGTCAGCTCGGCGCACAGGCCGCCGCCTTCCCGGTTGTACAGCGTCAATGTGCCTTGCAGGGTCAGCGCCAGTTGTTGCGCGATCGCAAGGCCCAGTCCTGTGCCGCCGGTTTCACGGTTTCGCGAGCTTTCCACGCGATAGAACGGCTTCACGACTTCAGCCAGTTGATGCTCTGCGATCCCCGGGCCACGGTCCAGCACCTGGATGAGCATGCCGCCGTCGGGTCGGGTGTCGACGCGGATTTCCACCTGCGAGCCGAATTTCAGCGCGTTGTCCGTAAGGTTCACCAGCACTCGGCGCAGCGCGTGAGGGCGGGTTTCGATGGCGGCGCCGCTGCCTGGGGCAAACAGCACCTGCTTGCCGGTGTCGAGGTAATCGAAGACCAGGCTTTGCACGAACGCGTCCATATCGACGCGCCGACCCGGCTCGCTGGACCCGGCCATGCTCCGCGCGTAGGCCACGCCTTCCTGAACCAGATGCTGCATTTCAGTCAGGTCATTGCACAGCTTGTCCTTTTCCGCCGAGTCATCCATGAACTCGACCCGCAGCTTCATGCGCGTGATGGGGGTCTGCAGATCGTGGGAGATCGCGGCCAGCAACTGCATGCGTTCTTTGACGTGGGTAGCGATGCGCTCCTGCAAGGTGTTGACGGCCACTGCCGCGTACACCACTTCGACAGGGCCTTCTTCGGCAAGCGGTTCTCCCTGACCGTTTGGATCGAGGCCGTCCACCGCGCTGGACAGCCGCGTGAGCGGGCGAATCACCGTGCGCACCGCCAGCCACGTGCATCCCAGCAACAGCAGCAATTGCGCCACCAGCACGGCCGGAAGCCAGGGCGACAGCGGCGAGATGGAAGGGCGCACGTCGATCGTCAGCGGGCTGCCGTCCTTCAGACGCAAATGCGCCTGATAGTGCGGACGAACGTCTTTGATGGTGGTGAAGGTCAGCGCATAGTCGCGGCCCAGGGTCGCCAGCATCGAGCGCACCGACACCGGCGCAGTGCTCATGTCCATCGCCGAGCCTGGCTGCCCCTCGTCGAGCTGATAGCGATAGTTCGGGTGTTCGAATCGTGGCAGCCAGGCGGCTCGCTCATCGGCAGGCAGGCGTTCGAGCACCGCGACCGACGTGGTGAGGTCCTGCTCCAGATTGCCCAGCATCAACGTCATCGCGCTCTGGTAGCGCTCGTAGAACTGCAACCCGAACGACAGCCCGTGAGCGACGACCAGGCTCACCAGAAAAATGAGCGTCAGTCGCGCGGCCAGCGTGCGCGGCCAGCGGGGCGTCTTCATGACGCGTCCCCGAGGATTTCGACCGGATAGGTGAACACATACCCCTCGCTGCGCACGGTTTTGATGTAAGCCGGGTCGCGGGCATCGTCCAGCAGTCGCTGTCGCAATCGACTGACCAGCAGGTCGATGGACCGGTCGAAGAGGTCGGCGTCGCGACCCTGGGTGAGGTTCAGCAGTTGGTCGCGACTGAGTACGCGCTGTGGATGATCGAGGAATACCCGCAACAGGCGGTATTCTCCGCCGCTCACCGCGACGATGGTGCCTTCGCTGTCGAGCAGGTGGCGAGCCGTGGTATCCAGGCGCCATTTGCCGAAAGCCAGCAGACGGCCTGCTTCGCTGACGATCAGGTTGGGCGGCAGCATGCGCGTGCGCCGCAATACTGCGTTGATCCGCGCCAGCAGTTCCCGCGCCACGAACGGTTTGACAAGGTAGTCGTCGGCGCCCATTTCCAGGCCAATGATGCGGTCGGTGTCATCGTTGCGCGCGGTGAGCATCAGAATCGGCGTCGCTTTGTGTTTGCCTGCGCGCAGCTCGCGGCAGAGCACCAGCCCATCGTCGCCGGGCATCATGATGTCCATCACGATCAGGTCCACCGGGGTCGACTCCAGAAACGCACGCATCTGTCGCCCATCGGCCACCACCGTGGTGCGCAGACCGTTTTTCTGCAGGTAGTTGCCGACCAGTTCCCTGATTTCACGGTCATCGTCGACGATGAGAATGTGATCTACGTGCTCCACCGGGCTTACCTCTGACTGTTGTTATCAGTCGACGTTTTAGAGACTCGCAGGGCCTGCCGTCAATCAGATCCGGAAGTCATTTCGCATTTATGTATCGTTTTGTATCTGGGCCATGGGGGGATACACAACGTTGCTTTTCTGCCGGGTCCACGACACATGCGCGATACCTCGCCAGCGCTTAATGAGCTCCATCGAGACGGGCCAGTCCCACTCGAACCACCTCACTCATTGAACGCCCGGAGATCGCACCATGAACTGGAAAAACCTCAGCCTCGCTTCGCTGTTCGCACTCTTGACCCTTGGCACTGCTGGCGCTCAGGCGCAGGACGTCGTCAAGGCGCACACCTACATGTACGGCGAGCACCTGGACATCGCCAAAGTGCTGTCGGTCAACGAAGCGTCGCCGTCCGTCTGCGGCATCGTCAAATCCCGCCTGACCTACCTCGATTCCGCCGGTGCGGCTCACGCCGTGGACTACCGCAGCATCAATCAGGACTGCGGACAGGACAACTGATTGTGAAGCTCGCCGGTCCGGCAGCCACGCTGCACACCGGCACCCGCCCGGGCCATTTGCGCCCGTCGCTCATCGACTGACAGGACATTCATCATGAGTACAGTTCCGCCCACGTTCGTCTGGCCGCGTTGCCTGGCCACTTCCGTAAAAGCCGGCGTCCTCGGGCTCGCCATGCTGGCAGGTGGCAACGCCGCCTGGGCCGCTTCTTCGGCGCCTGACGCTTCGCCAACCGCCGCAGCCACCGACGCGTCCGAGGCGATCCGGCCTTATCGGATTCACGTCGACGAGGCCCGGCTGACCGATCTGCGTACGCGGATCGCGGCCACCCGCTGGCCGGACAAAGAAACCGTCAGCGACGTGTCGCAAGGCGTGCAACTGGCCCAGGTCCAGGCGCTGGTCAAGTACTGGGGCAATGGCTACGACTGGCGCAAGGCCGAGGCGAAACTCAATGCCTTGCCTGAGTTCATCACCACTATCGACGGCGTGGACATCCAGTTCATTCACGTGCGTTCGCACAACCCCAACGCCATGCCGCTGATTCTGACCCACGGCTGGCCGGGCTCGCAGTTCGAGTTCCTCAAGACCATCGGCCCGCTGACCGATCCGGTGGCCTACGGCGGCAAGGTGGAGGACTCGTTCGACGTGGTCATTCCTTCGATACCCGGCCATGGCTTTTCCGGCAAACCGACCGAAACCGGCTGGGGCCCCGACCGTGTCGCCAAGGCCTGGGATGTGCTGATGAAACGCCTTGGCTACAGCCATTACGTTTCTCAGGGCGGCGATCATGGTTCGGTCATTTCCGACGCGCTCGGCCGTTTGAATCCGCCCGGTCTGTTGGGCATACACCTGAACATGCCCGCCACCGTGCCGCCTGAGCTGGTGAGGCCGATCAACGCCGGCGACGCCGCGCCGGCCGGTCTCGAAGGCGCGGAACGCAAGGCGTTCGATTCGCTCAGCGGCTTCTTCGGTCGCAACGCTGCGTATGGCGCAATGATGGTGACCCGACCGCAGACCATCGGTTATCTGCTGGCCGATTCGCCGACCGGCACCGCCGCATGGATGTACGAGAAGTTCGCCGCCTGGACCGACAGCGACGGTCAGCCTGAGAAGGTGCTCAGCCGCGATGAGATGCTCGATGACATCAGCTTGTACTGGCTGACCAACACCGGCGCTTCGTCCTCCCGGTTCTATTGGGAGAACAACAACAATAATTTCAGTGCCGCCGCCCAGAAAACCTCGGATATCAAGGTCCCGGTGGCCATCACGGTGTTCCCTCACGAGATCTATCAGGCGCCGAAAAGCTGGGCACAGCGCGCTTATCCGTCGCTCTCCTATTACAGCCAGGTGAGCAAGGGCGGCCACTTCGCTTCCTGGGAGCAGCCGCAACTGTTCAGTGAAGAACTGCGCGAGGCGTTCCGTCCGCTTCGTACCCGCCTCGACGCGTCCGGAACGCACGAGTAACCGCATCTTTATCTGATTTCAGCCCGTCGCCGCCGCTGGCGGCTCGTTAAGGAGAACTATCATGAGCTTGACCTCGATGAACCCGAATGCCTCAGTCCGCCGTCGTCGGATGCTGGTTCCGTCACTGATCGCGGCCGCATTGCTGCAACTGGGCGCACTGGCGGGCGGCGCTGCCCAGGCCAGCGCTGCCGAAGTCCCCGCTGCCACGATCGACGCCATTACGCCAGGCACCACGACTTCCTTCGGTGAACTCAAGCACGTCAAGGCCGGTGTGCTGGATGTTTCCTATGCCGAACTCGGCCCGGCCGATGGACCCGTTGTCATCCTGCTGCACGGCTGGCCCTACGATATTCACAGCTACACCGATGTTGCGCCGGCACTGGCACAGAAGGGTTACCGCGTGCTGATCCCGTCCGCCCGCGGTTATGGCGACACACATTTTCTCTCGTCCAAGACCCTGCGCAACGGCCAGCCCGCCGCGCTGGCGTCCGATCTGATCGCGTTCATGGACGCGCTGCACGTTCAAAAGGCGGTGTTGGGCGGGTATGACTGGGGCGCGCGTACTGCGGACATCGTCGCAGCGCTGTGGCCGGAACGGGTGAAAGCGCTGGTGGCGGTGAGCGGCTATCTGATCGGCAGCCAGGAGGCGGGCAAAGCGCCGCTGCCCCCCGCTGCAGAGTTGCAGTGGTGGTATCAGTTCTATTTCGCCACCGAGCGGGGCCGTGTGGGGTATGAAAAGAACACCCATGATTTCGCCAAACTGATCTGGAAGCTCGCCTCGCCCCAATGGGCATTCGACGACGCAACCTTCGACCGCAGCGCTGCTTCGCTGCAGAACCCGGATCACGTGGCCGTTTCGGTCTTCAACTATCGCTGGCGCCTGAACCTGATCAAGGGTGAGCCTCAATATGACGCGATCGAGAAGAAACTCGCGGCGTTTCCTTCCATCGGTGTGCCGACCATCACCCTCGAAGGCGACGCAAACGGTGCGCCGCACCCTCCGGCGGAGGCCTATGCCAAGCGTTTCACCGGTAAATACCAATACCGTCTGATCACCGGCGGAATCGGCCACAACCTGCCACAAGAGGCGCCACAGGCCTTCGCCCAGGCAGTGATCGATGCCGATCATCTCTGAGCGGCTGACCAGGAGAAACTCCATGAAACCCAGACATCTGGCGTTGTGGTCCGGCGCGCTGGCATCGCTTGCGCTCACCCTCGGCGGCGTCGCAGCGGCCGACGCCGGTGCGAGTGCCGACGAAGTTTCACCGATCTATGGCGTGCACCTTCCTGAGGGTTATCGCAAATGGGAGCTGATCGCACCGGCCGTTGAAGCGGCGCCACTGAATGAGCTGCGTGCGGTGGTCGGCAATGACATCGCGGTCAAGGCCTACCAGGACGGCACGTTGCCGTTCCCTGACGGCACGGTGCTGGTGAAGCGCGCCTGGAAACACGTGCAATCGCCCGAATTCGAGTCGGCGTCAATCCCGGGTGCCGCCACCACCGTGCAGGTCATGGTCAAGGATTCGCAGAAATACGCAGCGACCGGCGGCTGGGGCTTCGGCCGTTTCGTTAACGGCAAGCCGGTTGATCAGGCGCAGCACGAGACCTGTTTTGCCTGCCACCAGGCGCGCGTCCAGAACCACGATTTCGTCTTTACCCGCTACGCCCCATAACCCGATTGATAACGGAATTTTCCATGAAAAAAATCATTGCTTCCATTGCCTTCGCGACCAGTCTTCTGGCGGGCGGCACTGCCTTCGCCCAGACTGAAAAACCCACGGTCGTGCTGGTCCATGGCGCCTTCGCCGACGCCTCCAGCTGGAACGGCGTGGTCGGCATCCTGGAAAAGGACGGCTACCGTGTCATCGCAGCCGCCAACCCGCTGCGCGGGGTCAAAAGCGACGCCGATTCGGTCGCCGCGATCCTCTCCAGCGTGCAGTCGCCGGTCGTGCTGGTGGGTCATTCCTACGGTGGCAACGTGATCAGCGCCGCCGCCAACGGCCACGCCAACGTCAAGGCGCTGGTCTATGTGAGCGCCTTCGCCCCGGATACCGGTGAGACCGTCGCGGGGCTCGCCGGCAAATTCCCCGGCAGCACGCTCGGCCCGACGCTGGCAGCGCCAGTGCCGTTGGCCGATGGCGGAAAGGATCTGTACATCCGTCAGGATAAATTCCGCGACCAGTTCGCGGCCGACGTTCCGGTCGCCGAGGCGGCCTTGATGGCCGCCACGCAACGTCCGGTGACCGAGGCGGCACTGAACGAGGCATCGGGCGTTCCGGCCTGGAAGCACATCCCGTCGTGGTACATCTATGGCGACAAGGACAAGAACATTCCAGCCCAGGCCATGGCGTTCATGGCGCAACGCGCGCACGCCAAAGCGGTGGAGGTGGTGAAGGGGGCTTCTCACGTGGTGATGGTCTCCAATCCGGCGCCCGTTGCACACCTGATCGAACAGGCCGCTGCGAGCCAGTGATTCACGCGCGGGTCATTCGCTCCGCCGACAAGCGGGCGCTGAAACCGTGTAGGCGTGAGCTTGCCAGCGATTCCAACCGCTGCTGGTATTGCGGATTACCGGCGTCTTCGTGAGCAGGCGTGCAGACGCAACCGGGGTCTGAGCAATCAGGGAAGACCGGCAGCAGGTCGTAATTGACCTGTCAGTTCAACGAGGTGTCGCAGAGAAGGGGAGAGGCCGCCATTATTGTTCTGGCCCGCGCGGGCGGGTTCAGGCGGCCTGTCTCTCACGGGCGAGGTTTACGGATCAATTGTCGCCCAGGCAGTTGTTACCGTTGGTTTCGTAGCGCAGGGTGTGGGCCTTGCCCATGTGATCGACGTAGCTGAGGTCTACTGGCCGAACGCCGCAGAAATTCAGGCTAGGCGTCTTGGTGACCTGAGCGATGTCCAGCTTGGTGCCGTAGGTGTAGTCCTGCACCTGCGGCATGTTTTTCATGTCGGCGTTGGCGGTCAGGGCAAAGCTGCTCAGGGCGGTCAGGGTCAGGGCGATCAGTGTGGTTTTCATAATGGCTTCCTTCATATCGGGGAATGACTTTCTTGAGCCCGTATGACGAAGCCCGACCAGGGTTATTCCCGCCGGAACGAAATTAAATCCACGAGCGCCTGGAACATGCCGTGGCATGGCCGTACCGGGCTCTTCCCGGCTGAAGCCGGTCCTACAGATGCCGCAAGCGTTTTGTAGGCCCGACTGAAGCCAGTCCTAGAGATTGCGCGAGCGTTTTGTAGGACCGGCTTTAGCCGGGAAGGCGTCGAGTGTTACGCCGCTGATCGAAGGAGGCGTTCAACGACAGTTGGCTCACTCCCACAGAGATCTCCGGGTATTCCCGAACTCTTCGGCCACACCCAACTCCCGTTGGAGCGCGCTTGCCCGCGAAGACTGGTTTCCAGCCGAAGCATCTTCGGCGGACACACCGGCCAGTTCGCGGGCAAGCGCGCTCCTACAAGGGTAATGCGTGGCTGACGGGTATCGAGCCAGGGCACTTCAGGCGACTTTCACCTGCATGACCGGAATCGGTTTGCGCATCAGCGTGCCCACCAGGCCTGCCGCGAACAGTGCCGTGCATCCGGCGGTCCACAACACGGTCGCGAAGCCACTGACGAAGGCTTGCTGTGCCAGTGGCTGCGCCACTTGCCGGGCGTCGCTGTCGAGCAGGTGCAGCGCGGCGCTCATGTCGCCGGCGACTACCCGCGAGGCGATGGACTGTGCCTGATCGAGCCAGAAAGGAGCGGCGATATGGAGACTCGCCTGCAGCGCGCTCAAGGTGTGGCTGGCGAGCAAGGCCCCGTAGGTGCCAACGGCCAGCATGATTGCGCTGAAGCGCATCGTGGTGCTCATGCCCGATGCCATGCCGGTTCGCTCGCGGGGCACACACGCCATGATGTTTTTCTGCGTGTCGCCGTTGAGCAGCCCGGCACCCGCGCCGGTGACCGCCATGGCCAGCGCGAAGGCCGGATAACCGCCGACCCCGGTCGCCCAGGCGCACAGCAGGTTGCCGATACCGACCAGGCTCAGACCCAGCGCCATCATCGCCGCCGGCGACAGATTGCGTGACAGCGTCGTGCCCAGACGCGGGCACAGCAGCATGGTGATCGCGAACGGCAACATGCTCAATCCCGAGTCGATGGCGCTGAATCCCAGCCCGTTCTGCAGATAAAACGGCAACAACGTCATCATCACCTGTGCGCAGCCGGCATAGGCAAACATGCCCAGCAAGGCGCCGATGAAACGTGGCGACCGGAACAATTGCAGATCGACCATCGGTCGGCGCTGCACGCGTTCCACCAGAAAAAACAGCGCCAGCAGCAGGCCGCCGCCCGCCAGGCGGGCAAAGGTGAGCGGGTTGTCCCAGCCGATCCGGTTGGCCTCGATCAGGCCCCAGATCAAGCTCAGCAGACTGGCACTGAAAAACAGACTGCCCCAGGGATCGAGGCGCGCCGATTGCTCGTTACGTGATTCGCCGATGTTGCGCACCACCATGGCCAACAACAGCAGCCCCACGGGCAGGTTGAGGTAGAAGATCCAGCGCCAGCCGATGCCCTCGGCAATCAGCCCGCCCACAGTCGGCGCCGCTGTCATCGCCACCCCCATGCACGCGCCCCAGAATGCCCAGGCCTTGGCGCGCTCGGCTTCGTCGTGGAAGACGTGGCCAATGGTCGCCAGCGCCGAAGTCAGCAACAGCGCCGCGCCGACGCCCTTGATCGCACGCGCGAGGTCGAGCGTCAGGATGTCCGGCGCGGCGCCACAGCCCAACGAGGCAGCGATGAACAACGCCAGGCCCGTCAACATCATCTTTTTGCGTCCGAAACGGTCGGCGAGACTGCCGGCGGGCAGCAACAACGCTGCAAACGCCAGCATGTAGGCGCTGACCACCCATTCGATGTCGGCAAAACCCGCTCCCAGATCCCTGGCGATGCTCGGCAGCGTGACCGCGACGATGTTGGTGTCGAGCACGATCAACGAACACACGCCCGAGGCGGTGAGCAGGGTCATGCGCGGGCTGGGCTGTGACATTTGATGACTCCGGTCAGGTGTTAGGTTGCAGCTAATGAACAGGTTCAGACGCGAGATCCGTCGTCAGCGTGCGCAGTGGACGGGGGTGATGCATCGCGCCGCTGTGCCGGCTGTCGGCTGGATACAGAATATTCCGGGATGGCTTATGCTTCGTTACCTGCGCTCAGCATTCTTATTACCCATCAGGTAATGACTCATGGAAATCCGACATTTTCGCTATTTCCTGGCGGTGGCCCGGCATCGGCATTTCACCCGTGCAGCCGAGCAGCTGGGGATCGCGCCGCCGACCCTGACCCGACAGATCCAGGACCTCGAAAGCGCCCTCGGCACACGGCTGTTCGTGCGCGAACAGCGCGAAGTCAGGCTGACCGATGCCGGCAAGGCGCTGCAGGTGGAGGCTGAGCTTGCGGTACGGCAATTCGAGACCGCGCAGTACAACGTACAACGCGCCGGGCGCGGTGAGGCTGGCAAGATCGAACTGGGTTACGTGGCGTCTGCGGTGTTTTCCGGCGTGCTGCAGCAGCAGGTCGGTGAGTTTCGCCAGCGCTATGCGGACGTTGAATTCAGCATCAATGAATACCTGATGCCGACCCTGCCGCGCTGGGTCGAAGAGGGCCGCCTCGATGTCGGGTTCATCCGCTCGCCCATGAACCTGCCCGACTCGGTCAGTGCGCTCAAACTGCTGACCGAAAGGTTCGCGCTGGCGCTGCCGGACAGCGCCTGGCTGTGCAAGCTCAAGTCCATCCACGCGGCGCACCTGCAGAACGAAACGTTCATTCTCCCGGAGCAGATTTCCGGGACGCTGGAGGTGGCAGCGCAGGGCGGTTTTGCGCCGACGCTGGGGCCGCAGCCGGGCGGGCTGGTGTCGGTCATTGCGCTGGTCAGTCTCGGGCAGGGCGTTGCGGTGGTGCCGGAGTCGGTCGTCGATCACATTCGCCTGCCGAACGTGGTGTACCGGCGCATCGATGACTGCCAGCCCACGTCCTCGCTTTCGCTGATCCACCGTCGCTACGAGAAGGCCCCGGCGGTCATTCGCTTCATCGACCACGTCAGGGAAACCCGGGCGTCTGAATGAAAACAATGCCCCGTCGGGCAATTTTGGATTTTCAGCCTCGCCTTGAGGGCGGACAATTGCCCTCACTTTTCGAACAACAAAGGGCGCGTCATGCAAAAGCCTCTGCAAGGGATTCGAGTCATTGAGCTGGGGCAACTGATTGCCGGGCCGTTTGCGGCCAAGATGCTGGGTGAGTTCGGTGCCGATGTAGTCAAGATCGAACCGCCGGGCACCGGAGACCCGTTGCGCAAATGGCGCCTGCTGCATGAAGGCACGTCGGTGTGGTGGGCCGTGTCCTCGCGCAACAAACGCTCGGTGACGCTGGACCTACGCGAGCCGGACGCTCAGGAGGTGGTGCGCAGATTGATCGCCGACGCCGATGTGCTGGTGGAAAATTTCCGGCCGGGCACGCTGGAAGGGTGGGGACTTGGCTGGAAAGAGCTGCATGCATTGAATCCACGACTGGTGATGCTGCGGGTCTCCGGGTACGGCCAGACCGGCCCGTACCGCGACCGTCCGGGTTTCGGCGTGGTCGGCGAGGCAATGGGCGGCCTGCGGCATCTGTCGGGCGAGCCCGGTCGCACGCCAGTGCGCGTGGGGGTTTCCATCGGTGACTCGCTCTCGGCCTTGCACGGCGTCATTGGCGTATTACTGGCGTTGCGTCATCGCGACCAGAACGGTGGCGAAGGCCAGGAAATCGACGTCGCGCTCTACGAGTCGGTGTTCAACATGATGGAGAGCCTGATCCCTGAGTACTCGGTCTTTGGCGCCGTCCGGGCACCGGCCGGCAGCAGCCTGCCTGGCATCGCACCCTCCAATGCCTATCGCTGCCGCGACGGCCGGTACGCGCTGATCGCAGGCAACGGCGACAGCATTTACCAGCGCCTGATGGCCCTGATCGAGCGGCCTGACCTGGCGAACGACCCGGCCTTGGCCCACAACGACGGGCGGGTCAGGCAGGTCGAGCTGATCGATGCGGCCATTTCCGCCTGGGCCGCCAGCCTTGACCTCGATGACGTGCTTGCCAGGCTCACCGCTGCGCGGATCCCGGCAGGCAAGATCTACGACGCCGCCGACATCGCCAGCGACCCGCATTACCGGGCCCGCGACATGCTGCTCGACAGCCACCTCGATGACGGCACACCCGTGACCTTGCCCGGCATCGTGCCCAAGCTCGGCACCACGCCCGGCGGCGTTCAGCGTCCGGCACCGACATTGGGCCAGCACACTGACGAAGTCCTCGAACAACTGGGTATCAACGCCGAACAGCGCGCCGCCTGGCGCGCCCGTGGATTGATCTGAAACGCAGACACATCAGGCGCGCCAGCTGCCGCTGAACGGGGCTGGCGGGTCTGCAGTTCTATGACTGTCCGTTCTGTGCGAAGGACAGCCACCGCCCCGTGTGCGAAAAGTGGCGACTCACGGCCGCCTGCTTCCGACACAGAATCGAGAAGGGTCCGACATCTTTCCCGAAGATGAAATGTTTCACTTCCCGCCTGGCTCCCGCCGCAGAAAAAACCGCATGGACGCACGTTATTCACCTTCGTCTGGCCTGACATTCATCAGGCCACAGGAGAAGCATGCCCATGGACCTGGCTGCATTGTGTACCTCGCAACATCGCCGATTGATCAAAATCGTCACGCCACTGCGCAACGAGCAAGCGCTGTTGCTCGATGCCTTCACGGGTGGTGAAGCGCTTTCGGAACTCTTCAGCTTCGAGCTCAGCTTGCTTTCCCAGAGCGCGGATATCGCCCTGAAGTCCCTGATCGGCCAGTCTGCACAGCTCCAGATTGAGCTGGCTGATGGCAGCACCCGTTTCATTGATGGCTGTATCAGCCGCTTCAGCTTCGAGTCCACTGATGGCGGTCTGGCTCGCTATTCGGCCACGCTTGTCCCGTGGTTATGGCACCTGAGTCGACGTCAGGATTCGCGCATTTTCCAGGAGCAGACGGTCGAAGACATCGTTCGGGCGGTTCTGTCCGGATATGGCGCCGTGCCGCACTTCGAGTTCCGGCTGTTCAAGTCTCTCAAAACGCACAGCTACATCACCCAGTATTTCGAGACCGACCTGGATTTCGTCCTGCGCCTGCTGGAAGGTGACGGCTTGTTTTTCTTCTTCGAGCACAGTGCGCAAGGTCACTGCATGGTCGTGAGCGATTACTCGCCCGGTCTGCTGCCGCTGCCTGGCCAACCGCGCATTCGTTATCACAGCGCCGCTGTCACCGAAACGACCGACGCAATCACCCAATGGAGCGCGCATCGCCACTTTCAGCCTGGCGCCGTTGCCATTCAGACCTTTGATTACAAGCAACCCGCCAACCCGCTGATCGTCAGCATGAATAACCTGAACGAGCAGGGCGACGCGCCTGCCTATGAGGTTTACGTGCACACCGATGCGTACTCGCATGGTGACTACGACCAAGGCGAGGCGCTGCTGCGTCGCCGCGTGGAAAACATCGAGCTGCAAGGCAAGGTGTTCACCGGCGCCAGTCATTGCCGGAGCATGCTGCCGGGTTACACCTTCGAGCTCACGCAACACTTTGACCATGACAATGGGTCGCGGGAGGATCGCCAGTTTCTGCTGCTGAGGGTCGAGCATCAGGGCTGCAATAACTACCGCTCCGACAAACCCTCCGATTACGCCAATACCTTCACCTGCGTTCGCAGCAAAGTGGTGTTCACGCCTGAGCGAACGATTGCCCGACCGACCATTGCAGGTCCATTGACCGCCATCGTGGTGGGCCCCGAAGGCGAAGAAGTCTTCACCGATGAAATGGGCCGCATCCAGGTGCGCTTTCACTGGCAGCGCCGCGATGATGGCCGTTCGGACAGTCCCCGGACGGATGCGCAGGACACCACCTGGTTGCGTGTGGCGATGCCCAGCGCGGGCGAGGGCTTTGGGCATCAGTTCCTGCCGCGCATCGGTCAGGAAGTCATGGTTCAGCACCTGGGTGGCGACGTTGACCGCCCGGTGGTGACCGGTGTTTCGTATAACGCTGTTCAGCCGACGCCAAGCTTCAGCGCGGTGCACGGGTTGCCGGGCAACAAGGCGCTGTCCGGTATCAAGACCCGCGAACACAAAGGCGTCGGTCACAACGAGCTGCTGCTCGATGACACCAGCGGCTCGCCCCGCGCCCGGCTTGCCACCTCGCATCAGGCCAGTGCGTTGAACCTGGGACGACTTGTCACGCCACGTGAAAACGGCAAGGCACAGCCGTTGGGCAATGGCGCGGAACTGCGCACCGATGCCGCGATTGCCGTGCGTGCTGCGCAGGGTCTGTTGCTAACGGCCAACGCAAAACATCGCGCCAAAGACAACCAGCTCGAGCGCGACGACCTGCTCAAATTGCTCAGCGAGTGCGCCGGGCTTTTTGCTTCGCTGGGGCAAACCGCGAGCGCGCGGGGCGCCCAGCCCCTTGATCAAAGCGGGATAGACGGCTTGCGACAGGCGCTTGAGCAATGGCCCGCCCCTGCCAGCAACGCAAAGGGTGAGCCGATGATTGCCCTGACCGGCGAGGCGGGACTGGTCAGCGCCACACCGGGGTCACAGGCGCATTACGCAGGAGCGAATCACGACACGACGGCTCAGGATCATCTGCACCTCACCAGCGGCGCGGGCATGCACCTGCACGCTGGCAAAGGCATTTCCGCGTTTGCCCAGGATGACGGCATCACCGCCATCGCCAACCGGGGCAAGGTGCTGGTGCAGGCGCAGGAAGACGACATTGCCCTCAACGCCCAGCACAATCTCCACGCTTCAGCCACCGAGGGCGAAATCGTACTTACTGCCCCGACGATTCGCCTGATCGCCAGCGACGGCAGCTACATCAAAATCGGCAACGGCGTCGAGCTCGGTACACCCGGCACGATGAGCATGTACAGCAGCAAGAGAGTCTGGGCGCCTGCCAGCAGCGACAGCACGAACGTTCCTGCGTTCGGGCGGGACCCCGCAAGCCAGCGCCTGCAGCTCCATTACCCGGGCCATTCCGCGCAGGAGCCGGCGCTTGCCGCAGGCAACGCCTACCGCCTGAAACTGGAGGACGGGTCGTTGCTCGGCGGTCTGACCGACGCCGAGGGCCTTACCCAGGTTGTCGAAAAACAGACCATGCAAAAAGTTGAAGTGTCGGCCCATCGCGATGTCACCGAGTGACGCGACATCAGCGCGCTGGCAACAGCCGACACACACGATTCAAATGGAAGTGAAATCATGAACAACATGGAACCGGGTGTGATCGCCACTCACCAGACCCGCCTGATCCCCAACCGTCCGGGCAACACTCCGGTCGAAATTCCCCGCGACATGCCGGGTGTGGTGATTTTCCTGCACGGCGTCAACGATCCCGGCGCGGCCTATGAGTCGGTGGAGAAGGGGTTGTGTCAGGGCCTGAACGAGCGATTGAGCCGACCCGATATGGCGGCGGAGGCGTATGGCGTTGATTATGCCAAGGCCAATGAGACGCTAGCCAAAGATCGCAGCGAACAGCAGAGAGACTATTGCGACGATCCTGATACCTACCTCTACAAGCGCAGCACCGGAGGAGAAAAACCACGAAGCGTATTCATCCCTTTCTACTGGGGCTACAGGGCGGCGCCAGAAGAGATCCGGCGCGATAAGAATGGCGAGCCCACCAAACTGCGCACCCAGTATCAGGACGTTTTCGGCAATCGGCTGGACCGGCATTTCGGCAAGGGTGGCGGCTTCTTCGACAACGCCACCAACAGCCTGCCCGAGATGTACGGCCCAGGCTTTGACAAGGGCGTACGGCATGCTGCGAACCTGGCGTTGCCGAATACGCTGTACATGGGCAAAAGCCCGCACCGTCGTTACTTCGTGCTGGCGGCCCATCGTCTGGCGATGCTCATCAGTGAAATTCGCCGCGTTTCGCCGGATGAAACCGTCACCGTCATGGGCCACAGTCAAGGCACGTTGATTACGCTTCTGGCTCAGGCACTGCTGGTGGATCGCGGCGAGCGCTGTGCCGACTGCGCAATCATGGTCGCGTCGCCGTATTCGCTGCTGCCGGACAAAACACCCAAACACTCGAAGACCCTCGACACGCTGATCAACATCGTCACCGCCGTCACAGCCCAACCCCATGCCCAGCCGCCGCTCGGCGACATACAGGCCACGGCTCCCGGTTACGGCGGTCGCACGGGTTCGAAATGGACGGCGGAGCAAGGCCAGCGGCTGGGGCCAGACCAGTCCACCGTGGTATTCCCCGAGCGTGACAACCGCGGCAAGGTCTACCTGTATTTCAGTCACGATGACACCACCGTCGCGCTGCGCGATGTCAGCGGCATCGGCACCTTCGGTGTGCCCGACACCTTGCCCGACGGCACGCCTGCCATGGACCGCCTCAAAACCCTGCGCTTCCATCAGCGCCTGTGGAGCAAACGGCTGCGTGACGACCAGCCGGTCTGGGTCGGCGATGAGCCTGGCAACGTTGAGCTGCGCACCGCCCAGGAACGCCGCAGTGCCGGTCACAACGCCGCCATTTCGCTCGCCACCGAAGCGGGCATGGACCAAGGTGAGCTGCGCTTGATCAACGCCGAAGCGCTGACACCGCGCCACGCACCCGACATGTTCGGCGGCGAAGCGGTCACCGGTACACCCGACACGCCCGGCAAAGACAAACCCGACGCCGTGGCGCAGAACACTGCGCTCGGTAAATCCCGCGCCCGCTTCGAGTGGCGATACGTCGACAAACGCAGCGCGCAGATCGATCTGCTCGCCGCCCGCGATGGCTGGAACAGAGGCAAGGAACCGGACGATCAGACCCGCGCGTTGCGCCAAAGGGCGGTGATGAACATTCACGACAGGCGTGTGGCGTATTACATGATCAAGCGCGAAGAAACGCCCAACGAAATTCGGGCGCGAATGTCCCGGTGGGAGGATGGCGAAGCCAATCCGGAATGGGATAACAACAGTTACCACTCGGCGATCCTGCGCAGCCCGGAGAACCATCGCTGGGTCACGGCCATGGATGTGGCGATCGGGCAGGCTAGGTGTCTGGATGATCGGGACATGCGCGAGGTGCTGATTGCGATTGCGGATTGGCGGATCGAAAAAGAATTCTACACAGAAACACTGTTAAAGATGCCTGGCTGGCAAAAGCTTAGTCCGGCTGCCCGGACGCTGGCAGAGGCTACGTACATCTATTACGACAAAGGTCAGTTTCCATGTGAGGAACTGATCCCCATGAAACCTCCGGCGCTGGTCCATTGCCAGCGACAGGAGGACAAGCGCTGATGAGAACGCTCAAAAGTTCGCTTCCTAATATCAAAGCCTACCTCTTGTGCCTGCTCCTGCTTATCGCGCTCTGGCTGGGGTTTGTGTGGCACGTCTATGGACAATCAATCGCCGATGGCATGGAGATAACGGATATGGCACAGGGAATACGCCAAGGGGTAACAGGGATCGTCGCCTTCATAGTGCTGGCTTTCATCGTCCATTGGGCAGGAAAAGCCATCGCTCAAGATCGCGCTGAAAAGCAGGCAGAGCAGGAGTACACAAATGGCTTGCTAGCAGCGCAGCAAAATAAGGCTCATCAAGCCTTCTCATTGGAAATCAAAGCCGCAGGACTGGCGATCGACGAGAATCAACAATCAACGATCTGGAAAATGATCAGAAAGAAAAATAATAACTTTGAGTCCATTCACTCAAATAATCCCCAAGACTATCCGGCCACCGCTGATAGCAGATATAACGGAGCTAGGATTAATGTACGTGCCGCGGCTCGGCATTCTGCCCGTGACGCTGTCGCTTACTGGCCTCTGCCTACCTTCGCAATAGCGCCCCCGAGGCAACCGGATGACAAGGACGAAGGTGCGGGAGGAGACATTCTTTCGGCGCGAAATGCGGCGACCCTTGGCGTCACGCTTTTTCTCTGGCAAGACTCAGAGAATACGACCCATAGCCAGCACATGATCGAAAAGCTCTTTCAGTTTTTTGACGACAACTCCGAAGTCCCCGAAGCCCTAATGCTCAGCCGCGATGGCGATCAAACACGTACTGGTTACCGGGTCCCAGGCACACGCGGGCTGCCCAACGGCTATTACGTACCCACCGTCTTCGAGAGCATGACTGGGTTACTCGTGGCGCGAACTGACCGAGTGGATCGGTACTTGCGCCCTTACGCTGTTCATCAGCAGGAAGACAACCAAAACAGGTCCACTGACCTGAGCAAGCTGTGGTTCTTCTATTGGGACCGTGATCGTAAATTTGATGAAGTCTACGTTCAGGCGAAAAAAGCCGAAGGCGTACCTCATCCAATCAGTCCCGGCACCATGTCCAGCACCTACTGGCATGCCCAACTCCCCGAATTCTGGAAAACCATCACCAACCATGGCCCGGGCCATTTCCGCCCGAGCAAATGGTTGCCGATACGCTGGGCGCAGCACCAGATCGACGAGTACGACGAGACGCCGACGCTCGGCTATCTGCACCGGCCTGTCAAAGTCTCGATGGCCGACGAAAACGGCACGCCGCTCAAACCCGCTCTACGCGCCAAGGCCCTGCAAACGGGCTGGCAAGCGGCGCTGAACACGCTGCCAAATGGTGAGAAACCGGTCCGCGTGTTCTATGACAGCACCGACAACGTCGAAGGCGAAATCACCCTGACCCAGGCACTGCACGCCCTGAATGTCGACGGCACCGGTATTGAGGTGGGCAATGTCGACGAGGGCTACGACATCGGCCGCCGTCTGGGCAACACCGGCGTCAGCAGCGCGCTGGTGGAAATCAACCTCGCGACCATCGCCAGCTACTTCGAGGGCGGCGTCAGTGCCGTGGTTTATTCCGGCACCGATGGCAGCGTCTCGATCCAGATGATCCGCCCACCCAGCGAGGTAACCAAAGCGGAAAACGCCAAAACCCGCTGGGCCGACCCTTTCAAATTTGGCGCTCCTGGAGGTGCCTCATGAATCACCCTATATGCCTGGGAGACGCCACCAGCAGCGGCGGCAAAGTGATCGAGTGTCAATTGAGCGGCCCTTCCGTCGTTGAAGGGCAGACCTTTGCGGTAGTAGGGGACAAGGCCACATGCCCGCTGCACGGGGGTGTCTTTGCTTTCATCGAAGGCGATTCAAAAAACATCATGAACGGGTTACGCGTCGTCATGCAGGGTCATCGTCTGGCATGCGGCTGCCATGCCATCGCTCGCCACGCCGAGTCATTCAGCGTGCTTTGAAAAAACGGGCAGGCAAACCCACGCGTCTGCGGTGTCCATTGCTGCGTCAGGTGTAAGCTGGCGCGGCGAATCCTGTTCACGCTCCCCACCCAACCTGCAGCCTCCTGGAGTCTTTTTTCATGATCGATCACCTCGACCATCTGGTACTGACCGCTGTCGATGCTGACGCCACGGTGGATTTCTACACCCGCGTACTGGGCATGCAGCTGGAGACGTTCGGCGCGGGGCGCAGGGCGTTCAGGTTCGGCGATCAGAAGATCAACCTGCACGTGCGGGGGCATGAGTTCGAGCCCAAGGCGCATGTGCCGGCGCCTGGCGCGCTGGACCTGTGCTTCATCGCGTCGATTCCACTGGAGCAGGTGATTGCCCGATTGAACGAGGCGCAATGGCCGATCATCGAGGGCCCGGTCGCACGCACTGGTGCGACTGGCCCGATTCGTTCGGTGTACGTTCGTGACCCGGACCTCAACCTGATCGAGATTGCCGAACCGGCCTGATCGTCGCGTTCGCCCAGTTTAGCCCAGCTCAGTTCAGCTCAGCGCAATGCTGCGGGAAGGCGCGGTCAATCGCCGGCGCCACGCCACGGTTTGAGCCACAACGCCATGGCGACCAGCAGCGTCGCGCCGTACGCGCAGCTCAGGCCCAATTGCAGCCAGATGTTGCTCAGCGGGTGCAACACGGTCGCGGCCAACAGCATGATGGCGGCGCCGAGCAGCCACTGCTGACGCCACGGCAACTGGTTCAACAAGTCCTGTCTGCGCATCAACAGCAGGCCGGTGAGGATGGCGCCACACACGGCGGCCATGGCAATGCCGATCAGACCGAAGAAAAACGGCAGCACAGCCAGCAGCACCGCGTTGAGCAGGCTGCCGGCCAGCTCGCATCGCAGTGGCAGGCGCGTGTCGCCGGCGGCGTAAGCAAAGCGGGCGAGCAAGGCATTCCATGCGCCGAACATCAACGGCACGGCGAACCATGCCAGCAGGCCGGGCAGCGGGCCGTCCGCTGCCTGATTGGGCAGCAGCAGCGCCACCAGCGCGCCGGCTGCGCCGATCAACCCGGCCACCGCCGGCACCGTTAACAGGGTTGCGCTGCTCAGGCCTTTGCGCAGCAGGCTTCTGCGCTGATCGCCCTCGGCCCCGCTCATCAGGCCCAGCAGCACCTGATTCAGACTCATCAGGGCGATCAATGGCAAGTTGATCAGTTTGCGTGCCAGATTGACCCAGGTGACGGCGCCTTCCCCCAGCAATGAAGCGACCATACGCTCCAGCAGCGCCAGGCCCTGGCTGGCCAGATTGCTGCTCAGCAACGGGCCGATGCGTTGCAGCAACTCCCGTCCCGCGCCAGGCTCCCGGCTCAGGCGCCAGGGTTTCCAGCCATCGCTCATCAGACCCGGCAACAGCGCGGCGGGCATCAACACGCTGCCCAGCAGACAGGCGCACGCCAGACTCGTCGGCGTCGCCTGCTGACCCAACAACGCCAGATAAAGCACGGGCGGCAGGTTGAACAGCAGTGAACCCAGGCCCGCCAGCACGAAACGCGAACGGGCTTGCAGCGGCACGCACAGCAGGCCGTGCAACAGAAAACCGGGCGCCGACCACGCCAGCCATTGCAGCGAGCCGGCCGCCAGCGCGTAGCCTTGATCGTCCAGCCCCGGCCCGATCAGGCGCACCCACAGCGGCGCGCCCAGACTCAGCAACAGGCTCAACCCCAGCCCGCACAGCAGCAGGCGCGGCGCCAGTGCACCGAGCCATTGCTGCTGTTGCAGCGCCGAACGTTGTTGATACAGCGGCAATGCCGCGGCGCTGAGCAAGCCCGCCGCCAGCGCCATGCGCAACGCTTCGGGCAGAAACAGCGAGACCAGAAAAGCGTCGCTGCGCCCGCCCGCGCCCCAGGCTGCCACCAGCAGCCACTCACGGGCGAAACCTGCCGCCAGCCCCGTGAGTGTGGCCAGCGTCAGCCAGAGCGTTGAGCCGAACACGCAGCCGCCTCAGTGGAACAAAGTGAACAGGCCTTTGCCGCCCACTTTGTAGTTGAGGCCGCGAACCCGTTCGCCTTTGATCTCGGCGTTCGGTCCGCCGACGATGGCGTAAGGCGGCACCGGTTTTGAAACCACCGAACCGCCGCCGACCACGGCGCCTTCGCCGATGTCGGCGCCGAAGGAGAGCAGGGCGCGGCTGGCGATCCAGGCGTAGTCGTGAATGTAGATCGGTCCGCCCACGGCCCAGAATTCCGGCGCCCTGAGATCGTGTCCACCGGCAATGATCAGCACATGCGAGGCGATGGTCACGTGATCGCCGATGATCAGCCCGCCGCGTGCGTCCAGCTGGCAATGCCAGCCGACGGTACTGTCGTCGCCGATGGTCAGCCCGTCGACGCCGAGCACTTCCGTGTTACGCCACACCGAGGAACCCTTGCCGATCTTCGCGCCGCCCATGCGCAGCCAGAACAGCCTCAGGGTATGGCTCGGAATCTTGCAGATGAGGATGTTGTAGGCCTGCTCCCAGGTGCGCAGCATGCGGTCGCGCAGCGTCGGCCAATTGATGCCGTACAGGGGAATCAGCGCGCCGGGCGTCTCGTTGGCCAGCAGCCGGTAGAAGCGCCGCGCCAGCGGCTGTTCGATGCGCGGTTCGATGTTCAGGTAACTGATGAAGCACAGTGTCTTGTCTTTGATCTGGGTTTCGAAGCACACCTCGTTCGCCAGCATCCAGTCGTACGCGCTCTCCAGCTCCTCGGTGCTGACCCCCATCTTGCGTGCATATTCAGGCAGCGCCTGCCGCAGATTGTGCGAGTGCATCATGCGGTGTTTCATGTTCGTTCCCCCGAATCCAAAGTCGTGACCTGCGCTTTCAATCGCAGGCGCCGGGCCTCATGCAGACTGAGTCCCAGCAGCAGCCAGAACAGCGCAATCAACACGGTGGTAAAGCTGAAATAGTGGTCAAAGAAGCCGCTCAGCAGCGCGGCCATCACGCCGGTGCGAGCACCCAGCCACAGCGCGGTGTCGCGGTTGAGGATGACGATATTGCGCGGCAGGCGCGCTTCCTTCCACCAACTGACCGTCACGGCAACGAACAACAGCATGCCCGGCAGGCCCAGTTTGTAGATGTAGTTCAGCCACAGGTTGGAAATGCCCCACAGGCCGGTGCCTGGAACAGGCGGGTCGACCTTGAAGCCGATGCCCAGCGGGAACATTTTCATCGCGTCCGGGAAGTGTGAATACTCGTCGAACCGCACGGCAGTACTGGCGTCGTGGCTTGAAAACAGTCCGAGCAGACGATCCTGCAGCGGCGGATAAAACATCAGCAGCAGGGCACCGACAAACACGCCAGCCATCAACATTCGCCCCACAAACGGCACGCGCTTGCGCGCCATCCAGCACATCACCAGCACCAGACTCACCAGCGCCCCGCGCGAGCCCGTGAACAACAGACCTGCCAGCGCCAGCACCGCCACGGCGATGCCGAGCAGACGCACCAGGCCCCGACGAGTGACGGCGATACAAAACGCCAGCGGCAGCAACATGGCCATCGCGCCGCCGGAAATGTTCGGATGCGTCCAGGGCGTCGACATCCGCGTCGAAAAGCCGGCCAGGCCTTCATTGAGGCTGTCCAGATTGCTGTAACCCAGACTGCCGATGATCGAGATGATCGCCGTGGAGTTGCCGTTCTTCAGGTACACCGGAATCGACAGCAGCAGCAAGGCCAACGTCCCCAGTAACAGCGCCACGGTCATTTGCTCACGGGATTTTTCGTCGGCCAGCAGGCGCGGCACCAGAAACAGCGGCGACAGGTTGAACAGCCAGCGCACCCAGTTGATCGGCCCGTTGCCCTCGGCGTTGACGGTCAATTGACCGACCACGAACGGCAGCGCGCTGAACAGCATCAGCGCAAGCATCCAGCGCTCTGTGCGCAGCAGGATCAGCGGGCGGTTGTACAACGCGAAGACCCGATGCGCCATCAGGCTGGCCCAGACCAGCATCAGCAGCGCTTCGGACACCGTGGTGCGAATACCGATCTGCACCGTGGCGTAAGGCAGAAACGTCGCTAACACGCCGAACAGCAGCAAGCCGCGCAACGGCCGGCGAATGACCGCCAGCAAGCCCGCGACGCCGATCAGCGCGGCCGTCACTTTCAGCGCCGGCAGCAGCCAGACCAGCAGACCGAACAGCACCGCATTGATCGCGCCTACGGGCATCGCCAGCGGCATCAGCGCAGCTCCTCCAGCAACTCGTTGAAACGCTGGCGGTACGCGTCGACGCCGTACCGGTGAGCCCAGGCTTGCAGCGGCGCGGGATCTTCGCGCTCGGCCGTCGAGAGCACGCCCATCAGGCGCACCAGCGCTGGCAGATCCTGGGGCGAGAAGCGCGGGCTGTCGGGCGGTGTGACTTCATCCAGCGATGAACCGCTCGCCACGGCCACCGGCGTGCCAACGCCCAAGGCCTCGATAACCGGCAGGCCGAAGCCTTCGCCGTACGAGGGGTGCCAGAGTCGTTCGGCTTGCCGATAGACGTGATGCAACTGACCGTCGCTGATGCCGCTGACGATGTGCAGCCCCGGCGTTTCGCGCTGAGCGCTGCTCAGTCCTTCGCTGCCGCCCACCAGCACCAGATCGGGCGTTTTCGGGAATTGCCGACGCGCGATCTGCCAGGCCTCGACGAACCACGGAATGTTCTTGCGCGGCTCGCGGGTGCCGACGCACAGCCAGTAACGCTCGGGCAACGGCGAGTCGAGTTCGGCGGGCTCACTGCTGAACCCTTCGACCAGGTTGGGCAGCACGCGCACTTTGTCGCGCGCCTGCGGAAACAGGCGCACGGTTTCGTCGGCGGTGAACTGCGACGGCGTCCATATCCGGTCGGCCACCCGCACGGAATACCCGATCGAGAGGTTGTCGGTCTGGCGATAAATCATCGCCTTGAGCTTCGAGCCATGGGCGTTGGTCATGGTCAGCTGGAACAGATCATGAAGCTGCAGGATGTAACGCAGCCCCGGCGACTTGCGACCGATCGGCAGGCCCATGTTGAGATTGGCCAGATACACCTCCACCTCCGCGTCGCGCAGGGCCTGGGGCAGAAACTGCGCCTCGAACCTTAGCCGCTCGGGCAGCCGATGGATTCCATTGAGGGGCGTGACCCGACGCGGGCAGTGGGCGATGCGGCGCACCGGATGATCCTGCGGCGCCACGCTGAACAGCTGCAATTGCACGTCCGGCGCTGCGCGAAACGCTTCTTCCAGCGCAATGTTCTGACGGCCGATGCCGCTGTTGGGAAAGCCCGTGGCGGGGCGATAGTCCAGTCCTACACGCATGCGTGGGTTTCCTCCTGACGGTGAACCCGGGAATAGATGCCTTCCAGTTGTGCCGCCGACACGGACCAGTCGTGGTGCTCGCGCACGTAGGCGCGGCCCGCCTCGCCGATGGCGGTCAGCAGATGAGGCTGTTCGATGGCCTCGGCGAGCAGTTTCGCCAGACCGTCGGCGTCTTCGCAGCCCAGGTAATGAGTGCCGTTGACCACGTTCAGTCCGGAGCTGCCTTGTTCGGTGGTCACCACCGCCAGGCCTGCGGCCATGGCTTCGAGAACCTTGAGTTTGGAGCCTCCGCCTTCACGCAGGGGCGCGAAGAAAACCGCCGCTTCTCTCTGCACCGTGCGCAAGTCCGGGACGAAACCCAGCCAGTCGATGCGCGGATCGGCCCAGCGCTCGCGCCAGTGGTCGGGGAGGGCGTAGCCGCCGATGGTCAGGCGCACCATCGGGTCCAGGTGCCAGACTTTGGGCATGATGTGCTCCAGCGCCCATTCCATGGCATCCAGATTCGGCCCGTATTCGTAATTGCCGATGAACAGCAGCCGACGGCTGTAGCGATCCGGAACGACCTGCGCGTAGTAGTCGCAGTCCACGCCGTTGACCACCACGGCGGTAGCCCGCGAGGTCAGGCGCGCCAGGCCCTTGGCGTCTTCTTCGGTGACCGCGATCAGCTCGCGGGTCTGACCGAACACACGCGCTTCCCATTGCCGATAACGCCATTGATCGAACCGGGTAAACGGTCGCGCCCATTTCGGGAAGTGGTGATAACTGGCGGCACCCAGCCCCGATTCGACGTTGTGTTCGGTCATGATGAAAGGCTTGCCGGCCCGTTTGAGCGGCGCTTCGAACGGCTGGAAACTGTAGCTGTGTTCGATCTGGATGACATCCCATTCTTCGCGCAACAGGGCCTCGAACTGCTGCTGCAGTTGCGGCGCGAAACCGTTGACCGTGGCCAGCATCGGCGGTCGTGCGAACGCCACAGCCAGCAAGGTACGCAGGCTGCGCAGCGAGCGTCGCGGGATGACGATCAGCCGCTCCAGCCACGGTTCCAGCGCCGCGCGGGTGTCATCGTCCAGTGCGGTTTTGGACTGCACCAGCAAGGTGATCCGGTGCCCGCGGGCGGCGAGGTTGCGCAGCAGGTGAAACTGCCGGGTCTTGCCGCCGCTCGTGGTCGGCCATGGCAGATAGGGCAATGTCCAGAGAATGCGCATGGCTACGGATTCCACACCAGAATTTGCAGGGTAGGGGTCAAGGCCACATCCACGCCTTGCGCGCCGGTCAGCTCGCGACGGTTGCCGGTCAGCGGGTCATACAGCGTCGCGCTCTTGATGCCGGGAAACCTCATCTGCGCACCGCTGGCGCTCCAGGCCATCAGCAAGTGCGAGCCGTCCGGACGATTCCAGGCAATGGCGTACAGATCATCGGGCACCGAAGAGGCGGGCGGCGGATCGGCGGGCTGCAGGCTCGGGCCGGTCACCTTGAGGAAATTCTGCAGCGCGGTGTACACCGGCTTCGGCTCGCCGTTCAGGTCGACCAGGCCGTAGCCGCGATCCCTGGGGCTGGCGCGTTCGTCCAGGTCGCTGAGGTTGAACAGGAAGATGCGCTGATAATCCAGCGCGCTCATCAAGGCCAGGCGACGCAGGGTGTAGTCCGCCTGGCCGTTGACGCCGATGATGCGCTGCATTTCCACCGGGCCGCTGTAGCTCGACCAGCCCCACTCGGTGGCCCAGACCTGTTTCACGCCCGCATCATGCAGGCTCTTGTTCATCGCGTTGGCGCGCACCAGGAAGTCCCGGTCGGGAATCGAGTCGCCCTCCGGGTATTCGGAATACGGGTGATAGGCGGCGACGATGTCCTTGCTCGCCAGACCCTGATCGACCATCGATTGCAGCATGTAGCCGGTCGAGCCGCGCATCTGCCCGTAATAGGCCACCCCGGCGGTGACGATCGGCTTGCCCGGCAGCGCGCTGCGGATGGCATCGGCGGTGGTGGTCAGCAGCTTGTAATAGGCGACCGGATCGGCCTGCGGCAGCCAGATGATGTTGGGCTCGTTCCACACCTGCCAATGGCTGACCTGCGGATAGCGCTGAGCCAGTGCCGTCATGCGCTGAGCGAAGATGCTGTTGTCGCGCGGCGGGTATTGATCGGTGTTGCTGGCGCCTTGCGGCGCGGTGCTGTCGAATGCCGCCGAACCCACCAGGTAGGCGACGGTGTCGTAATGGTGAGCGCTGGCGGTCTGCATCGCCGCGTCCAGCGCGGCGAGGTTGTATTGGCCCTGCGCCGGTTCCAGGATGGGCCAGTGCAATGTCCAGCGAATCCAGCCCAGACCCAGCGCATCCAGACGCGTCATCTGCTTCTGGTAGGCCTGCGGCTCGAAATAATGAAACTGCACGTTGACCCCGAGGAAGTCCCGCCAGGTCACCGACCTCGGTGCCTTGAGCAGCGTTGCCGACCAGGCGGCACTGCTCAGGCCCATCGCGCTGAGTAAAGTCATGGCCAACAGCGTCTTGCCTTTCATCAGCGCACCTCGCATGCATGCTGGAACAGTGAGTGAAAACGTTCGGCGGTCTGGCTCCAGACCCTTTGGCGTCCCAGTATCTGTGCCTGTTCGGACCATATTTGGGCCTTCTGCGGTTGCTCGCAGAGCCGCGCCAGGGCGTCGGTCAAGGCCTGGACGCTGCCTTGCGGATAGATCTCGCCGTTGCCGTGGGAGACTTCCTCGGCGAACGAACGGGCATCGGAAGTGATCACGCCGCGGCCGCAGGCGGTCGCCCAGGACAACGCGCCGCTGGTGCCGCGCAACGTGCCGAGAATTTTCAGTTTGCTCGACTCACGATACGGCAGGACCATCACGTGGTGACCCTGAATCACGTGGGGAATGTCAGACGCGGGCAGGTCCAGATGCCAGTGGATCAAGTCGTTCAGACCCAGCTCGCGAATGCGCTGACGCAATTGCTCCAGATAACTGCCGGAGGGACCGAAGGCCATTTCCGGCTCGCTGCCGCCGGCCAGCGTCAGGCGCACGCGGGTGCGCAGTTCAGGCTGGTCGGCGAGCAGGCGGGCCAGCGCATCGAGCAAGTCTTCGATGCCTTTGCCGCGGTAAATGAAACCGAAGTAGAGCAGCTTCAGTGGCTGCAAGGCAGGCAGGGGCATTGGCGGGATCGGCAGGTTCCCATGAGCGATCACGGCCATCTGTTCCTGACGCAAGCCCATGCGCTTTTGCAGGCAACGATTGCCCGCCTCGGTCAGTGTCACCAGACGGGTCATTTGCCGCGCCAGCTGCCGTTCCTCATGCAGGCACAGCGGATCGGCGAGCACCGTTGCGATCTCCGGAAGCGGCGAGCGCAACGACGCCGCCATCGACAATGGCCACGGCAGCTTGTGCCGACGCCAGACCAGACGTTCGGGGTCGTGCACCGTCGCCGTCAGCGGCAGTCGTGGAAACCGCTCGCGCAAGGCTCTGAGCGCGTGAAACTCGGCCAGACGTCCGCCGCCGATTTCTGCATGCACCAGATCGATGCCTTGCCAGTCGGCGTCGGCCACACGCTGGCGAGCAGCGATCGGATCGTTGCCGATGCCTTGCAAAGGCGTTCTCACACGCACGCCCAGTTCCTCCAGCGCACGCTTGAGGTGGCCTGCGTAGTCGGCGATGCCATTCTGCTCCGGCGGCAGCGGCGCGAGGAGAGCGATCTGCATATCAGTGCGGGCTCCGCAGGCGCGAGAGCCAATTCAGCACCCGCTCGGGAATTTCAAAGCGACGACGGTTGAGGATGATCCCGTCAACCCGTTTGAAGGCGGTGGTCAGCGTGGCCAGAGCGTTCTGCAGTTTTGGCACGGTGGAGGTTTCAGCCTGCACCACCAGCACGATCAGGTCGGCGTCGCGCAGGTGCACGAACGCCTGCTGATTGACGAAGAACGCGGAAGCGTCGATCAACTGGATCTCGCCGGGCTCGGCTGGCCTGCCGTCACCGACCCGGACGGTGTGACCGTGGTCTTCGAGCAGCTTGCGCAGATGATCGACGACAAACGTCACGCCTTCGCCGGAATGCGCCGAGGTCAGACCAATGCTCAGCCCGCGTTCGGCCACCTGTTTGAGAGGCAGCACGCTGTACAACCGATACAGGCTGGCGGTGAAGGCACTGGTGCGATGAGGCTGAACGGTTTCCAGGTCCTGCAGACTGCTCCACAGCGGCACGCCGAACTGCGCCTCGATCTTGTCGCCGTCGTGGATGCGCTGGTCCAGCAGATAGAACAGGTAGAGCGCCAGCATGCCGACGCCGAGGCTCAACGGCACCGCCAGCAGCAGCATCAGCAGGCTTTTGGGGAAGACCCGGCTCGGATTGAGCGTGGCCTGTTCGATGATCGCGATGTTGCTGATGCGGCTTTTGTCCAGTTCACGGTCGATGCGCGCTTTTTCCAGGCTGTCGGTGTAGAGAACGTAGTTTTTCTCCTCGGCGTCCAGCTCATTCTGCAGGCGCGAAATCTGCGGTTCCAGGGACAGTGCCTGTTGACGATCCTTTTCCAGCTGGGCCAGCTGAGCGTCCAGTTGCTGCAATTGGATCAGCAGACGGGTGTAGCTGGCCTGCTGGTCGTTGAGGATGTTCTGCAGCCGCGTGAACAACGGGTTGGGTGCAATGTTCTCAGTGCGCTGCACGGTGGGGTTCTGGCTGCTCCAGAGCTGCTTCAGGTTCTTGATTTCGTTGTCCAGCGCCTGCACCGGTGGCGCGCTCTCCTTGAACGAACGCAGCAGTTCCTGACGCTCGACCTCTTTGCTGTTGATGCGGTTTTCCAGATCCTGACGACTCGGGTTGAGGGCCATTTCCTTGCCCGAACTGATGAGTCGCGTCTGCTGGTTGATTTGCTGCTGGATCTTGTCGATCCCGGCCTTGGTCGAGGCAATCGAGCGCGCGGTATTGTTGCGTTCGGTGCGCAGGTCGTTCAAGCCTTGCGCGGTGTCGGCCAGTCGCTGGTTGATGCTGGTGCTGCCCACTTGATCGAGCAGCGCCTGGATCTGCTGCTTGTGCGACAGGATGTTGGCCTGCGTGTCCTTGACCTCCTGCTCGTAAAACGCATACAGGCTGACCCGGCCGAGGGTGCGGGTGCGCTCGTTTTCATATTGCTCGACCCAGTTCTTCAGCACGATCTGCGCGACTTCCGGGTCGTTCCAGGTGAACGTCAGCTCCATGACCGAGGAGCCCGGGTCGTGACTGACCTTGAAGTTCTTCTCCAGATCCTCGGCCAGACGCTCTTCAGGTGTGCGCTTTTCTACCAGCCCGATCAGCTCCAGCGAGCCGCGGATGAACTCGATCACGCCACTGACGGTGGCGCGTATGACGCCTTTGACCGATGCCATGAAACCGGTCGGCTTCGGCGCATTGGACAGCGCCTCCATGTACTGCTGTGCCACGAGCCGGGTGATGGGCCGGCCGGTCAGCATGCGTTCTTCGTCCAACAGCGGATCGCGCAGGGCACTGGGCATGACGATGGACGGGCGATCGGCATACTCGATCGGCAGGGTGCTGGTGTCGCGGCCGGGCTTGACCAGCAGCAACGCTGTGGACTCATAGCGATTGGGCAGCAGGAAAGCCCCCAGCACGATGATTGCGAAGGTCGCTACCACGGTGATCTGTACTTCGCGCCGGAAGATGAAAAACAGGCGCAAGAGATCGCGGAATGAGCGGATGCTTATCATGTCGGTGGTCCCTTCCGATTAATTGTTGTCGCGCAAGTTGTAATTCACGCCGAAGCCCAGCGATTTGGAGAACGGAATCAGCTGGTTGAAGTACAGATTCACGCCGTCGATCTTGTTGCCGACCGTAGATTTGGGAACGAACACGACGTCACCACGCTGCAGCAGCACGGGCGCCCGAGGCCCGCCGCTGCCGGCATACAGCAATTTGCTGTAATCGAAGAAATAGGTTTTGTAGAGACCATCGTCGCCCTGACGCAACAGCGCCACCAGACGCGCGTCGGCGTCCGGGTTGATGCCGCCGGCACCGACCAGCGCTTGCTCCAGGTTGGTGACCACGGCCACTGACAGGTTGCTTGGATTGCGCACCGCACCGCCGACAAACACCGTGTTGCTGGGCGCCTGGCTGATGTTGATGGTCAGTGCGGTTTCCCGGTACACCGGCGCCAGCTTGTCTTCCAGCACTTGGGTCAGTTGCGGTACGGTCAGGCCGGCGGCTTTGACCGAGCCGATATAGGGATAGGAAAAGGTGCCATCGTTGAGCACCGGGAAGAGGGTCAATTCGTAGATCGAGTTGGCCGTGAACGCAGAAATCGACGGCGCTTCGCCTGTGTTGCGCACAATCCGCAGCGTGTCGCCTGCATGAATGCGTTCCGGTGGCAGCGGTTTGCCTGCCAGCGCCAGCCCTGCGTCTTGTGCCGCCTTGATCTCAGGCGAGTCAGGCAAGCCGATCCGCGCGGGTGTATTGCACGCGCACAACAGCAAGACGCTGGCCAGCAGCAGCGTGTTTTTCATTGGTCCGGAACTCCTGTCATGCATGAATACGGCTCCCTTGCGGGTAAAACAATCATGTCGGCGATACTGCCAAGTCCAATGTCAACGGGATAGCGGTGCAGAGCCTGGTCTTCGTTGCCCCGCCGTCTGTGAAGGGGCAGGGCGAATCAGCCGCTGCGCGGCCGTTTTCAGGGGCCGGTCGGTTGTCAGACCTTGGCAGCGGGCACTCGGCCATAGACATCAGTGAAGCGCACGATGTCGTCTTCGCCAAGGTACTCGCCGCTTTGAACCTCGATCATCACCAGATCGATCACCCCCGGATTGACCAGGCGGTGGGTGTGGCCCGGCTTGATGAACGTCGACTCGTTGGTGTCCAGCATGAATTCGCGCTCGCCATTGGTCACTCGAGCCATGCCGCTGACCACAATCCAGTGTTCGCTGCGGTGATGATGCATCTGCAGCGACAGCGACGCCTGCGGCTTGACCACGATGCGCTTGATCTTGAAGCGCTTGCCTTCTTCCAGAACGGTGTACGTGCCCCAGGGGCGAGTCACCGTGTTGTGCAACAGGTACGCCGGATGACCCTGGCGCTTGAGCTCCTGAGCGATCACTTTGACTTCCTGACTGCGCTGGGCATCGGCGATCAGCAGCGCATCCGGCGTGTCGATGATGATCAGGTTGTCCAGTCCGACTCCGCCCACCAGACGCTTCTTGGAATCGATGTAGCAATTGGTCACGTCGTGCAGCACGACCTGGCCGTTGTACTGGTTGCCATTCGCGTCTGCCGGCGCCAGTTCGCGAATTGCCTGCCAGGAGCCGATGTCGCTCCAGCCCAGTTCGCACGGCACCACGGCAACCTTGTGTGAGCGCTCCATCAGGGCGTAGTCGATTGAAATGTCCGGCGCCTTGGCGAACGTCTCGCTGTCCAGTTCCAGTTGCAGTTCGTTGCTGCCTTCCTTGCTGCTGCACTGGGCCAGGCAGGTCCGCACTGCTGCGAGCACGTCCGGCGCATGGGTTTCCAGTTCACGCAGCAGCACGTCGACGCGCATGCAGAACATCCCGGCATTCCACAGATGCAGGCCGCCATCGATGTATTCCTGCGCGGTCGATGCGTCGGGTTTCTCGACGAAGCGCGCCACCTGATAAGCCTTGTCGCTGAGCGCCTGACCTTTTTCGATGTAGCCGAAACCGGTTTCCGCACGCGTCGGGATAAGCCCGAATGTCACCAGCCAGCCTTCATCGGCCAGCTTCTGCGCATCTTTAACGGCTTTACCAAAAGCGGCCACGTCGTTGATCAGATGATCGGCCGGCAGAATCAGCAACTGCGCGTCATCCCCCTGGCGAGCCTGAACGTGCAGCGCCGCTGCGGCGATGGCCGGGGCGGTGTTACGACCGAACGGTTCCAGCAGGAAATCCAGCTGGATCTTGTTCTTGTTCAGCAGCCGGTAATCGTCGACGGTGCGGAAATACACTTCCCGGTTGGTCACCGTCAGCAGGTTGTGAACGCCGTCCAGCGTGCTGGCGCGATTGAAAGTCTTCTGCAGCAGACTTTCGCCATCGGGCAGACGCATGAAAGGTTTAGGCATGGCTTCGCGCGATACCGGCCAGAGCCGGGTGCCGGCGCCGCCGGCGATGATGCAGGGAATAAGGGTGCCCATCAGTAAGCCTCGCGGGAGAAAAGCACTGCAGGAACAGTGCGCAAAAGGATGTATAGATCGAACCAGACGGACCAGTTTTCGATGTATTCAAGATCGAACTCGACGCGCTTTTCGATCTTCTCCACAGTGTCTGTCTCACCACGATAGCCGTTGATCTGGGCAAGGCCGGTAATGCCTGGCTTGACCCGATGACGCGAGGTGTACTCCTTGACAGCTTGTTCGAACAAAATGCCGGCGGCCTTGGTGGCCGTGGCATGTGGGCGCGGCCCCACCATGGACATGCTGCCCGCGAACACGTTGAACAGTTGCGGCAACTCATCCAGGCTGGTCTTGCGGATGAATCGCCCGACCCGGGTGACCCTGACATCGTTCTTGACGGTCTGTTTCTCGGCAGTCGCATCGGCCTGATGGGTGTGCATCGAGCGGAACTTGCAGACCGTGATCAAGCGGTTGTTGTAACCGTAGCGTTTCTGCCAGAACAGCACCGGCCCGCGTGAATCGAGTTTGATGGCCAGCGCGATCAGCGCCATGAACGGCGACAGCAACACGATCGCAAGCGTCGACAGCACCATGTCTTCAATGCGCTTGAACAGCGGTGACCAGCCCCGCAACGGCACGTCCGATGCGTTGAACATCGGCAGGCTGGCGACCTCGGTGATGCGGTTATGGGCATGCCGGAACGCGACCATGTCAGGCACCAGCAGCACGTTCACCGGCAGGCGTCGCAGCTCGCGGATGATGTAATCCATGCGGTTCTCGGCGGTCCAGGGCAGGGCGACCAGCACCTGAGTGACCTTCTCCTCGCGAATCAGGGTTTCCAGATCGCGGGTGTTGCCCAGCATCGGCAGATTGGCGACGGTCTTGGGCAGGCGACCGATACGATCATCGATGAAACCCCATACGCCGGAACGGATGTCCTGATTCTCCAGCAGGTACTCGGCCAGGCGCTGGCCGTTCTCGGTGGCGCCAAGAATCACGGCATTCTGCAGGAAGAACCCGCGGGCCATCAGGCGTTTGAAAATCAATAGCAGCAAAAGCCGTTCAGCGCAGAACATCGCCAGACTGACGACGAACCAGACCATCAGCTGTTCCTGGCTGATGTAGTCGAAAAGATCAAGCGCCTTGTGCATGAACAGCAAGACGCAAAAGGCCGACGACCACACAAACAGGATCATTTTGAATCGCGTGCGGTTGCTGAAGATAGATTCGGAATATACGCCGAGTGCCTGAAACATCAGGACGCAAACGATGCCGAAAAAGATCTGCACCATCAAATAACTTTCGGGGGCGGCGGGGGCTTCAGCCTGCCAATACGCGAGGATCAGGATGCCAGGAAGAATGGACGTCAGACCGTGAACCAGCCGTACAGCGAACAGAAAATATTCAACCAGACTGGTGCGGGTGAGCAACAGACTGTCAACCGGGTGCAGCCGCATAAAACGTCCTCACATCTTCGTTCCATGAATCCATGACGGGCCTACCCGATTGGCAATCGCACTCGGAAAAGTCAATATAATGACTCTTTTGCGGACTGCGGCGAAATAAGCCAATTAATTGTCGATTAAGCACTCTATCCCACGGTATTTCAATCCCATCAGCAAGGAATAATCCTATTTTTTCCCGGTCATTGTAGGACTACTCCCAAACGCAGTTAAGAGATTCCCTCAAACGAGTGCCATCATTAGTAAAGCCGATGAATCGGATGATGTCATCGGGCCGGATTCAAAAAGGCGCATCGAACCGCTGTCATCAGATCGCAGGCCACGTGTCTTATCGCAGAGGCCTCCCATGACTTCGGGCGTTTGACCCCATTCCGGGCATCGCAAAAAAAAATCATGATCGTGGCTTTTTCTGTACTGCCTGAGGTCAACATCTCACGCAGACGAATCGCACGATGATAAGGAAGGACATATGACGGAGCGCAGGGCTTTATTGATTCTTCACGGCAAACAGGCGCTCAACGAAGACGTGCGCAATGCTGTGGAGCGCAAGCGCAAACATGGCTGGACGCTGGACGTGCGGCTCACCTGGGAAGGGGGTGACGCGCAGCGACTGGTCAAGGAGGCGCTGGCAGCGGGCCATCGACAGATTATTGCGGGCGGGGGTGACGGCACGTTACGTGATGTCGCCGAAGCGCTCGCACTGGCGCAATCGGATGCCAGCCTGGTCATCTTGCCGCTGGGTACCGCCAATGATTTCGCGCGTTCGGCCGGTGTCCCGCTGGAGATCGAGCGTGCGCTGGACCTGCTGGACGTCCCGGCCCGCACCGTCGATATGGGTGCGGTCGACGGCAACCTGTTCCTCAACATGGCCACCGGCGGCTTCGGCAGCCAGGTTACGGCGAACACCTCTGAAGACCTCAAGAAAGTGCTGGGCGGTGCGGCGTATCTGTTCACCGGTCTGACGCGTTTCAGTGAGCTGAAATCTGCCTACGGCGAGTTGAGCGGCCCGGACTTTCATTGGCAGGGCGATCTGCTGGCGCTGGGCATCGGCAATGGCCGACAGGCCGGAGGCGGGCATCCGCTGTGCCCGAACGCGCTGGCCGACGACGGGCTGCTGGACATCAGCATCCTGCCGGCGCCGCAAGAAATCGTCGGCACGCTCAAAAGTCTGCTCGAAGGCGGACTGGGCATCGACAATCTGTTCGTTCGCGCCCGCCTGCCCTGGGTCGAACTGAAGTCGTCGCAGGGACTGGACATCAATCTGGACGGCGAACCCCTCAGCGGCGAGCAACTGCGTTTCGAAGCCCGGCCCGGTGCCCTGCGCATCCATTTACCCGCGCATTCGCCGCTGCTCGGGCAGGCAAAACGTCTGGGTTGATGCGAGACGCCCGACGGCGCTTGCGCAGGTCGCGCCAGGGTGCGCCGCGTTCAGCGGCGCGCGTTTCGCTCGCGGCGAGGGATCGGGCTCAATCGTCCAGGCTGATGATCTGTTCACGCACGCAGAACAGCACCAGGCCCGCCACGTCGTAGATCTGCAGGCGTTTCATGATTTGCGAGCGGTGGGTTTCGACGGTCTTCACGCTCAAGGTCAGGCCGTTGGCGATTTCCCGGGTGGATTTGCCTCTCACGATCAGGCGCAGGATTTCCAGCTGACGAGCTGTCAGATTATGGTTCTCGACGGCTTCGACCTTGGTCGACTGCGCGCTGACCAGCGCCTGGTTGATCACGGTGTGCGCGATGGCGGGGCTCAGGTAACGCTCGTCGTTGCGCAACGCCTCCAGCGCCTGCTCGATCTCCGTCGCAGTCGCGTCCTTGAGCAGGTAGCCGTGGGCACCACCTTCCAGCGCCCTCATAATCATCTGCGGCTCGGTGTGCATCGACAGGATCAGCACCTTGCTGTCGGGCAGGGCGTGATGCAGCCGTTCGAGTGCATCCAGACCGTTGCTGTCCTTCATGGAGATGTCGAGCAGGATGATGTCCGGCTTCAACGCCAGGGTCATTTCCAGCAGCTGATTGCCGTCGCAGGCTTCGCCGATCACCTGATAGCCGGGAATGTCCGAAACCAGCGCACGGATGCCGGCGCGGATCAGGGCATGGTCATCGACAAGAAGAAGATTGCAGATCATGGGTGCTTACTTATGTCAGCGCGTCCGCGGGCTCGCGGGGCCCAGGGGAAGAGCGCGTGAATGTGAGTGCCTTTGCCGGGAGCGCTGTCGACGGTCAGCTCCCCGCCCAGCAGACTGGCGCGCTCGGCCATGCCCGCCATGCCGCGCTGACCCTGCTGAGCGGGGTCCTGAGCGGGCGAAAAACCTATACCGTCGTCGGAAATGCTCAGTGCCAGACCTTCCGGCTGGCGCTGCAGGCGAACGAGCAGGTTGTTTGCCTGCGCGTGGCGGAGCATGTTGGTCACCGCTTCCTGAGTGATGCGGAAAGCGGCCACGGCCATTTCCTCGGGAATGCCCGCCAGCCGCTGGTGGCATTCCAGGCTCCACAATACCTGCGTATCGGCCAGCGTGCGCAACAGGTGCGCGCGCAGGCTGGCCTCGAGCCCCAGGCTGGCGAGTTGACGGGGATTGAGGATTGCCGAAACGTCGCGGACCTTCGCCAGGGTTTCGTCCAGGATGCCATTGAGCATGTTGCAGTGGGGATGGAGCTCTTGCGGCGCGCGGCGTTGTAGCCAGTCGCTTTGTAACTTGGCGGCGGTCAGCATCTGACCAATGTCGTCATGCAGTTCGCGGCTCAGGCGATGACGCTCGGTTTCCTGAACCTGCAACATGTGGTCGGCCAGTTCCTGGGGCTGGAACTGGATGGTCTGATCCGGGCGTGTCATGGCATAGCAAATGCTCAGGAATGCGCCGACATTGAGCAGCGTCATTACCAGAGGCAGGCCGCCATTGAACAGATATATAAGGGTGTTGCCGCCGGTCGTCGCCAGACATAAGAGTGCTGCCCATCGAAACGCGCTGTTCGAGTTCATGCGCTGGAACTTGGAAAGATTGCTGCTGCCATGCATAGCGGATGAAGCCATCGGATAGTTATAGCGGATACCTGAACAGTCATTGCCAGGTCACTCAAGGTGGTCGAGCGAGGGACGCGAGTCCGCCCACGTGTAACAGGTGCCCAGGATCCCGAGATCGGTTTTCAACCAGATTAATGATGTCGCAAACTTTCGCGCGTGTATCCGCGGTCGGCAATCTTACCCTAAATAACGTGCCGATTAAGCGTTAAGTGTGAATAACATCAAGGTGATATTTGTCTGATCAGTCAGGATTTAAAACTGGAACGATAGTGCCATGAGTTGGCCATTGACTAGTTGCGGACTTGTTATCGCCACAGTGACTCATGCCGAACTTCAATGCGCCGAATGGCAAGTTGGCAGTTGCTGGAAAGTGGCAGGAGCGTCGCAGGAGAGCGATCGATGGTTTGTGCCGATCGGTCGCCTTACCGGGGCATGTGCGCCCCGGCCTTGGGCCTCGGGCGATGCGGCAATGGCTTCAGAGGGTGGTGGAGCGGTCCAGGCGTTCGCCTGCGGCGGGTTCTGCATGCGTGACGGTCATTGGCGCCGACCACTCGACGGTGATCGAATGTCCGTTGTCGAGTTTGCCGATGCCGCAGGCGCAGCCGAACTGCTCAAGCAGGTCGCGCTGTTCGCCATCATCCAGCGGCAGTGAGCCGTCCAGTGGATCGATGAGTTCGATTTGCCAGGACATCAGCGAGATGCATTGGCGCAGGGACAGCAGTGCCTTGGGCTGAAGGCGTCCGGCGGCACTGGCGAAATACAGCAGGTAGCGCAGTTGCCGGGCGAAGCCGGCGACCGAGTCGACCGCCGCAGTATCTGCCTTGCCGGCGAGTTGCTGCAGCGTGGTGAGCAGGCACTCAATGGCATCCCGATCGTCGCCGATCAGTTCCAGATGACTGAGGCACTCGTCTGCGCGGCACATGAGGAGTTGCGTTTCGCTGAGAAAATCACCGTGCAGCTGATGCCATTCATTGCCGTTCAGCATGTGAGATCACTCTTGATGGATTGCGATATCAGATCGCGTGGGGCGAGTGGCCCAAAGTTAATGTTGAAGGCATTCGGAAGTCTGTAGGGCATTTCTGATTGTTGGTGAGCGCGAACGGCCGAGCGAGTGCTCGAAGGGAGGGGTGCAGCAGTGCCCCGCGCGATAGTCTGGGCGATCCGGTCCGTCTTCGATGCGGTTACGGGGGATTCGGAAGATTGCGCGAACACGACCACGTACCTGACTCCATTCATTCAATGAGAATGGCGTCACAATAATGGCTAACAGAATTCGGGAATATCAGGTTTGCCCTGATTGTCGTTAGGGATTACCCCTAGGGGAATGGATGAGCCTGGCGCAATTGATCAGCGAAGAGCCATCACACCGCCGTTATTCGGGCTCTCCGGATGCCAGTCAGTAAAGCATGATGTTAATGTGATATCAATGATGCCGAGCGGTATTATATCGACATTAAGGTCTGCACCGTCGCTGCCGATAACAGGTAGGCGGACTTACTTGAACCCCTGCTCCAGGAGCAACAGATGGCTGGCATTCTCGACACGGTAGACCAACGTACACAGCTGGTGGGTGAGAACCGCCTGGAAATCCTCATGTTTCGCTTGGCTGGCCGGCAGCTGTTCGCGATCAACGTGTTCAAGGTTCAGGAAGTCCTGCAGCTGCCCAAGCTGACCCTTATGCCGCAACGTCATCCGTTCGTGTGCGGCGTGGTCAACCTGCGCGGCCAGACCCTGCCGGTCATCGATCTGTCTCAGGCCATCGGCATGCGCCCGCTGGTGCCAGGCGCGTCGAGCACGATCATCGTGACCGAATACAACCGTTCCGTTCAGGCGTTTCTGGTCGGCGGCGTCGACCGCATCGTCAACATGAACTGGGAAGCGATCCTGCCGCCGCCGACCAGTGCCGGCCGCCAGCATTACCTGACCGCCATCAGCAAGGTCGACGATCAATTGGTGGAAATCATCGACGTCGAGAAGGTCCTCGCCGAAATCGTGCCTTACAGTGCCAAGGTTTCCCGCGACAAGCTCGATGATCCGGTACTGGCGCGTGCCCGTGGCCGTGAAGTGCTGCTGGTGGACGACTCCAACGTGGCGCTTTCGCAGCTGCGTGACACCCTCGGCCAGCTTGGCGTGAAGATGCACGTGGCCAGTGACGGCCTCAAAGCGCTGAACATGCTCAAAGGCTGGGCGGACACTGGCGAGGTCATGACCGACAAGTTGTTGATGGTTTTCACCGACGCCGAAATGCCCGAAATGGACGGCTATCGCCTGACCACCGAGATTCGCCACGATCCGCGTTTGCGCGGGCTGTACGTGGTACTGCACACGTCGCTGTCGGGCAGCTTCAACGAATCGATGGTCAAGAAGGTCGGCTGCGACAACTTCCTCTCCAAATTCCAGCCCGACAAACTGGTCGATGTCGTGCGCGAGCGCCTGATGCTCGACAACTGACGTTCCAGCCCGGTCTGACAGATTTGAGCCCCTTGCTGTATGGAGGGGCTTTTTTGTATCTGTACCGCGTCGAATCCGGCGCGCTCGTATAAAGTGTGGCGTTTTCACACTGTCAGAAAGGACGCGTACATGCTTCGTCTCAGCGCGCTGTATCGGTACCCCCTCAAATCCTGCAAGGCGGACTCGCTTCAGCAGGCCAGCTTCGACGAGTTGGGCATGACCGGGGATCGACGCTGGATGCTGGTGGATGAAAGCAGCGGTCGGTTCCTGACCCAGCGCGCCTTGCCGCACATGTCACAACTGTCGGTGCTGTGGCATGCCGACGACGGCGTGACCCTTTCGGCGCCCGGGCATGAGCCTGTGCAGATCGCAGTGCCACTGAACGTTGAAGACAACCTGCGCGGGGTGACGGTCTGGCGCGACACGTTGCGCGTGCCGGACGCTGGCGATGAGGCGGCGCGTTGGGTCAGTGCGTTCATTGGCAAGCCAACCCGGATGGTCCATGTGCCCAAGGACCGGGCCCGCTTCATGCCATCCGGCTACGGCACAGCGGATGACAGGGTGGGTTTCGCCGACGGTTTTCCACTGCTGCTCATTGGTCAGTCTTCGCTGGACGATCTGTCGCAGAAAATCGGTCGTCCTCAGGAGATGCTGCGTTTTCGGCCCAATCTGGTGGTCGAAGGCGCGCCTGCGTTTGCCGAGGATGGCTGGAAGCGTATCCGCATCGGCGATCTGGAATTCAGGCTGCTGAAGGCCTGTTCGCGCTGCATCCTCACCACCATCGATCCGGCGACTGGCCAGCGCAGTGAAGACCGCGAGCCGCTGAGCACGTTGAAGACCTATCGCGAACGGGAGGGCGAGGTGTGGTTCGGCCAGAACATGGTCAGCGACGGGCCGGGCGTCATTGAGGTCGGGATGCCGATTGAAGTGCTCGAGTGAGTTGAGCGGCGCTGAGCGGGAGGTCGGCGTCGCGGCCGCGCTGAGGAGCTAAACAGCGCGGCCTGGATCGTTACAGGTCGTCGAAGAACCGTTCGTGCCAGTCCACCAGCGGCTGTGGAGCGTTGAGCTTCTGGCCGTAGATCACCGCATATGACAGCACGTTCTGAACGTACTGGCGGGTTTCATCGAACGGAATGCTCTCAACCCACACATCGAACGCCAGGTGATTTGCGCCGCGCAGCCACTGCCGCACGCGGCCGGGACCTGCGTTGTAAGCGGCGGACGCCAGCACGCGGTTGCCATTGAACTGCGCGTGGACCTGGCTCAGATACGCCGCACCCAGCTGAATGTTCTTGTCCGGATCCAGCACCTGAGCGGGGGAGGCGAGCGGAATGCTGAACTTGCGTGCGGTCTCCTTCGCAGTCGCGGGCATCAACTGCATCAACCCGCTGGCGCCGACACCGGAGCGTGCGTCATCCATGAACGCGCTCTCCTGACGCGTGATCGCGAATACCCAGCTGGAATGCAGCCCACGGATCTGTGCCTCGCGCACCAGGGTGTCGCGGTGGGCCATCGGGAAGCGGATGTCCAGATCGTCCCAGTATTGCGCCTGGCTGATGGTCCGGATCGCCGGGAAGTACCAGCGCATGTCGTATGCCAGCTTCGCCTGGGCGACCATCTCGTCGCGGGTGAAGCGGCGCGTCACGTGATACCACTCGCGGCGTCCGTTGACCACCTCGCCACGCTCGTAGAACTCCAGCGCACGCTGCACGCCGGGGGTGTTGCGCACCTTGTTCATCGTCGCCTGGCTGAGCGGCAGCGGTTTGTTGTTCAGCATGTACGGCGTCTGCGTGCGGTCGGCGGCGAGAAAGCCGTAGAAGTCCCGTTCCTTGGAAACGGTGCGGTACAGATTGGCCAGGAGCGGGCTGTCGGGTTGCGCCAGCTCCAGCGAGCGCGCCTGCCAGTAACGCCAGCGGTTGGTCGTCGCCAGCGTCTGCGGCAGGCGACGGGTCAGTTCATAGGCGTCGTTCCAGCGGCCCAGACGCAGCAGCAGGCGCAGGCGCCACTCGGTCACGGTGTCGTCACGCAGATCCGGATCGTAACGGGTCATCACTTCCAGAGCGCGGCCGTCGTAGCTGCGAGCCAGCGTCAGGCCGATTTCCTTGGCGATCTGGACTTGCTCCTCGTGGGAGAAATGCAGCATCGGCGAATAACTGTCCAGAAGCTCCATCGCCCGTTGCGGGTCCTGTTTGGCGAGGCGGCGCAGGCCCAGTCCGACGACATCGGACATGGCCTCGTCCGCCGGCATGAACTGCCCCTGATTGTTGACCATTTCCGGCTTTTGCGCGACCGCGATGAGCAGACGACCTTGAGCCGCGAGGGTGGTCATGCTGTTGACCAACTGGTTGGCCAGCGCATAGTTGCGGGCCTGAGCGGCCAGCTTGGCGCGCTGCCAGCGCTTCTGTTCGGTCAACTGGCCTTCGACCGCCCACTGCGTGAAAAACGCATCGCAGGCCGGAGGCAGGGTCTTGCCAGTCATCCAGGTCTTTTCGGCGTTCGCGTAGCCTTCCGAGCGCAGGTTATGGCTCAGCTGATATTGACCATACAGGCAGTCGAGCTCGACGAAATTGAGCTTGGGGTCGTAATACTGGACGAACGGTTGCCAGTCACCTCGCGCTGCCAGCAGGCGCAGCCAGCGCAGCTTCATGAAGTTGGCTTGAGGCAGATCGCCATGTTCGGCGAGGAATTTTTCGACTTCCTGATCGCTCGCGCTGTTCAGGCGAGCGGTGAGTTCGTCGTACGCCAGATACGGTTCAAGCGGGTAATCGGCCAGTGCACTGGCGTAGGTTCGATACGGCCCGGCGTCGCCCTTGGCCAGCGCGCGTTTGGCTTGATCGTAATACTGGCGTTGGGTGGTGATATCGACCGCTTGGACGGACTGGGCTGCGGTGGCCGACAGAAGCAGGCAGGACAAAAGGCTGAACAAACGACTGCGCATGAGACTTCCGTGCAGATGAACCGTGAAAAGTGTCGCTAGCTTAGCCTGTTGCCAGCGCCGGTTGAAGCGCTGGCGCGTGGGCGGTTACATATGTTTACTCATGCGCCTCGACCACGCCTTGATCTTCACCCAGAAACCCGCCGCTCTGGTGTTGCCACAGCCGTGCGTAGGTGCCGTTCCTGCCGAGCAATTGGGCATGGGTGCCTTGCTCGATGATGCGCCCGTCTTCCATGACGATGAGTCGGTCCATCGCCGCAATGGTCGACAGCCGGTGGGCAATGGCGATGACCGTCTTGCCCTGCATCATTTCGTCGAGGCTTTCCTGAATGGCGACTTCGACCTCCGAATCCAGCGCGCTGGTGGCTTCGTCCAGCAACAGGATCGGCGCGTTCTTGAGCATCACCCGGGCGATCGCGACACGTTGGCGCTGGCCGCCGGAAAGTTTGATTCCGCGCTCGCCCACCAGCGTGTCGTAGCCGCAATGCCCCTGACGGTCACTGAGCTGACTGATGAAGCCGTCGGCCTGGGCGTTGGCGGCGGCGCGGCGGATCTGGGCGTCGGTGGCGTCGGGGCGACCGTAGGCAATGTTGTCGCGGATCGAGCGGTGCAGCAGGGACGTGTCCTGTGTGACCATGCCGATGGCACTGCGCAGGCTGTCCTGGGTCACCTTGGCAATGTCCTGGCCGTCGATGCTGATCCTGCCGCCGTCCACATCGTAGAAGCGCAGCAGCAGATTGATCAGCGTGGACTTGCCGGCGCCCGAGCGACCCACCAGCCCGATTTTTTCACCCGGCCGGATCGACAGGCTCAGCCCGTCGAGCACCTGGCGCTCGCCGTTGTAGTTGAAGCTCACGTTGTCGAAGGTCACCGCGCCGCCTGCGGGCACCAGCGCGCGGGCATCGGGAGCATCCTGCACCTTGGGGCCTTTGGTCAGCGTCGCCATGCCGTCTTGGACGGTGCCGATGTTCTCGAACAGCGAGGTCATCTGCCACATGATCCAGTGCGACATGCCGTTGATACGCAGCGCCATGGCCGTGATCGCTGCTACCGCACCGGTTCCCACTTCGTCCTGGTGCCACAGCCAAAGTGCATAACCGCTTGCCGCCATGATCAGTCCGACCACCAGTGCCTGATTGACGATCTCGAACTGGCTGACCAGACGCATCTGGCGAAAGCCTGTCTGTTTGAAGTCCTCCATCGCGGCCCGCGCGAAATGTGCTTCCCGTCTGGAGTGGGAGAACAGTTTCACCGTGGTGATGTTGGTGTAGGCGTCGGAAATACGACCGGTCATCGACGATCGTGCGTGGGCTTGTTCCTGACCGACCTTCCCCAGGCGCGGCACGAAGTACCACATGGCCACTCCGAACAGCACGATCCAGGCAATGAACGGCAGCATGAGTTTCAGCGCGAAGCCACCCGCCAGGGCAATGATCGCAATGAAGTACACGCCGATCCCCGGCGCGATTTCGATAATGGTGAACAACACCTCGCGCACGGCCAGCGCGGTCTGCATCACTTTGGTGGTGACCCGGCCGGAGAATTCGTCGGAGAAGAACGACAGGCTTTGTCGCAGCATCAGCCGATGAAAATCCCAGCGCAAACGAAGCGGCAGATTGATAGCCAGCACCTGGTGCTGCACCATCGTGCGCAGCGCCACCAGGCCTATGCTGGTGATCAGCACGATGCCGATGCCCCACAACACGCGGCTTTCCTGTCCGGCCGCTTCGCCGCCGGCTTTCCAGACCGAAAGCAGATCGACGACCTGGCCGAGGAAGGAAAACAGCCACGCTTCGTAGATCGATACCGCGGCGCTGAGCAGTGCAAGGGCGAGGATGTAGCGCCGTGCCCCTCGTGTGCAGGCCCAGAGGAAGCGTGCCAGCCCGGCCGGGGGCGGCGGAACCTCATCCGGCGGAAAGGGGTCGAGCCATCGTTCAAAAATGCGAAGCATGGAGGGTTCCATAGACAGTCAATGGAGGCAATTCTGCCATTGATAGGACAGCCTGAGCGGGGCAGCGATCTGGCGAACCCGCCACTTCTCGCGCTGCACCTTGACTATCCGTGCGTTCAGGCATCCGTGGAGGGAATGAACCGCAGCACGCCAGAGAGCGGGTTGCCAGCTGTTCCTTTTCTGTCTGAAGGGTGATTGACGCCATCGTTCACTGGAACTTCGGCAAAGTCGAAAGGGCTGACCCCGGCCAGGCACGCTGCGTTGACGCCGAGCTGATCGGGATTGGAACGCCGCCGGTGATGCGTGTAGATCCCGCATGTGCCGCAGAAATAGTGCTTCGCGGTGTGGGTATTGAATTGATAGAGCGTGAGGGCATGTTCACCCGCGACGATGCGAAAATTATCCTGGGTCGCAGTCACGACGACCGCCCCTCGCATGCGGCAATAAGAGCAATCGCAACGGCGCGCCGTCGCCAGACCTCCGCTGAGAGTGACCCGGAACTGCACGGCGCCGCAGTGACAGGAACCTTCGAATTCAGTCTGGTTTTTGTCCATGATGATGCCTCGAGATGAGCCGGAAATGGATCGTAACAGCCAGCGACGAAGCAGTTGAAGGGGCAAGCCGCAGCGAAGAAAACCTTTCGGCGTCAGGTTGCACGGGCAGATAGCCTTACCGCCTCGCAACGTACTCGGCAATGACCGGCGGTGACATTGTCAGGCATGCCGGGCCACGGCGCTGCTCGGCGACACTTCGCCTCGCCGTCGCGGACAGGTATGCTCGGCGTTTGTCTGCCAAGCGGTTGCCGAGGGTGTAAATGGATCAGGGTAACAATGAACGACCTGCCCGACAGGTGGTTTCCTCCTTGCAGCCTCAGGCTCACGAATTTCCGACCGACACCTCGGAGCGTCTGCAGCTTGCGCTGGACGCCGGTGCGATCATTGGCACCTGGGTGTGGGATATCACTCACGATTGCGTGACCGCGGACGAACGATTTTCCCGGTCCTTCGGCTTGTCCGCCGAAAGCTGCAAGGCCGGTATTCCCATCGCCGAGGCCTTCTCCTCGATCCACCCCGACGACGTGGCGCGCGTGGCGGCCGACATCCACGAAGCGATGGGGCGTGGCGGCGCGTACCGGTGTGAGTATCGCGTGCGCCAGGAAGATGGTTGTTATCGTTGGGTCGAGGCCAATGGCCGGGCGGAACTGGACGCCCAGGGACAACCCGTACGCTTCCCCGGCGTGCTGATGGACATCGAGTCGCGTCGCGCCGCGGAAGCCGAGCGAGACAGAATGTCGGCGTTGCTGCGGACCTTCACCGCCGCCGTACCAGGCGTGGTCTACGCCAAGGATCTCGAGGGGCGCATGCTGGTTGCCAACCATGGCACGACCGAGCTGATCGGCAAGCCGCCTGAGTTCTACCTCGGCAAGACCGACCTGGAGTTTCTCGAAGATAAAGATCAGGCGCGTCAAGTCATGGAGACGGACCAGCGCATCATGCGCAGCGGGAAGGCCGAGCAGATCGAGGAGCGCGTCGACATGCCCGATGGCTCAGCCACGATATGGCTGTCGGCCAAGGCTCCATTGCTCGACGCGGCGGGCGAGGTCATCGGTCTGATCGGGTCGTCGATCGACGTGACTGCACGGAAATCCGCCGAAACGGCGCTCCGCGATCTCAACCGTACGCTGGAGGCGCGCATCGCGCAGGCGGTAGCCGAGCGCGAAGCGGCGGAAGCTGCGCTGCGTCAGTCACAGAAAATGGAAGCGATCGGTCAGCTCACCGGCGGCATTGCCCACGATTTCAATAACCTGTTGGCGGGCATCACCGGCAGTCTGGATCTGATCAAGTTGCGCCTGCAGCAGGGGCGCACTGCAGACGTCGAGCGTTACGTGTCAGTAGCCTACGGCGCCGCCCAGCGTGCTGCGGCGCTGACCCATCGGCTGCTGGCGTTCTCCCGTCGACAGACCCTGCTTCCGGTGCACACCGATGTGCATGTCCTGATTGCGGAAATGGAGGAGTTGATCCGGCGTACCGTCGGGCCGACCATTGAGCTGGATGTCGAACTCATGGCGCAATCGAGCACGTGCCTGGTGGACCCGGCGCAGGTGGAAAACTCCTTACTCAACCTGTGTATCAATTCTCGCGATGCGCTGCCTGCAGGCGGCAAAATCTCCATCCGCACCTGCAACCATCAGCTGGAGGCGGGGCTTGAGCTCGACCCGGAACTGCCGCCGGGAACCTACCTGACGATCTCGGTCACGGATAATGGTGCGGGCATGAGCCCTGACACGCTGGCCAAGGCGTTCGAACCGTTCTTCACCACCAAGCCGGTGGGCGCGGGAACCGGACTGGGGCTTTCCATGGTGTACGGCTTCGTCCGCCAGTCTGGCGGGCAGGTCAGCATTCAGTCGGACGAGGGCCGCGGCACGACCGTCTGCCTGCAACTGCCTTATCACCCGGCCGAGGTCGCGGCGGGCACCGAGGTCGAACCGGGGTGTCTGCCCCATACGGTTGGGTCGGGCGAAACCGTGCTGGTGGTGGATGATGAGCCGACGGTGCGGATGTTCGTGAGCGAGGCGCTGGGGCATCTGGGCTACGTGGTCGTTGAAGCCGCCGACAGTCAGGCCGGTTTGCAACTGCTGCAATCGGATACGCCCATCGATCTGCTCGTCACCGACATTGGCCTGCCGGGCGGGATGAATGGCAGGCAGATGGCGGAAGCCGGGCGGGGCAACAGGCCGGGTCTGCCGGTGCTGTTCATGACCGGCTACGCGCAGCCGCTGGTGCCGGAGCAGCAACCGCTGGACCGATCGACGACGGTGCTGACCAAGCCTTTCGCGCTGGAAGAGTTGATTGCGCGCGTCGGCACGTTGCTGGGCCGGTCGTGACGGGCACATGAGGGTGAGCAGCACGGCGCTTACCCCGGACTGAACGTGGTGCCCGCGTTTCGCCGGATCACGTCTGTCATCGACACGCCTGTCATCGAATAGCCCCCATCGGTCGGGTATCTCAGGTAGAATGCGCGCCCGGTTTTTGGAGAAGCTCATGACCCTGCTCAAATTCAGCGATGTGTCCCTTGCGTTCGGCGCCATGCCGTTGTTGGACAAGGTGTCCTGGCAGATCGCCCGTGGTGAGCGGGTCTGCATCATCGGCCGCAACGGCACAGGCAAGTCCAGCATGTTGAAGCTGGTCAAAGGCGTGCAGTTGCCTGACGACGGCAGCGTCTGGCGCGCCCCCGGTCTGAAGATCGGCGAGTTGCCGCAGGAGCTGCCGGTGGCCGATGGCCGTACCGTGTTCGACGTGGTCGCCGAAGGCCTCGACGGTGTCGGCGCGCTGCTCGCCGAATACCACCACCTGAGCCAGAACATCGTCACCGCGGAGGACCTCGACAAGCTGATGCACGTGCAGTCGGACCTCGAAGCCCGTGACGGCTGGCGCCTGCAGCAACTGGTCGACAGCACCCTGAGCCGGCTTCAGTTGCCGGCCGACAAGACCCTGGCCGAGTTGTCCGGTGGCTGGCGCCGTCGCGTGCTGCTGGCCCAGGCGCTGGTCTCCGAGCCTGATCTGCTGCTGCTCGACGAACCGACCAACCACCTGGACATCGGCGCCATCGCCTGGCTCGAAGAGGCGTTGAAGGAATTTCAGGGCGCCGTGCTGTTCATTACCCACGACCGTTCTTTCCTGCAAAACCTCGCTACGCGCATTCTGGAACTGGACCGTGGCGGCCTGATCGACTGGAACGGCGACTACGCCAGCTTCCTGGTCCACAAGGAAGCGATGCTGGCGGCGGAAGAAACCGCCAACGCGCTGTTCGACAAGCGTCTGGCGCAGGAAGAAGTGTGGATTCGCCAGGGTATCAAGGCGCGGCGGACCCGTAACGAAGGCCGCGTGCGTGCGCTCAAGGCGCTGCGCGTCGAGCGCAGCGAACGTCGCGAGCGCACCGGAAAGGCAAACATTCAGCTGGACACCGCCGATAAATCCGGCAAGCAGGTGATGGTGCTGGAGAACGTCAGCTTCGCCCACCCGGGTGGCCCGACGCTGATCAAGGACTTTTCCATGGTGCTGCAGCGTGAAGACCGCATCGGTCTGCTGGGCGCCAACGGCACGGGCAAGACCACCTTGCTCAAGCTGATGCTCGATAACCTCAAGCCCACCAGCGGCACCGTGGAAGTGGGTACGCGTCTGGACGTCGCCTACTTCGACCAGTTGCGTCATCAGCTCGATCTGGAAAAAACCGTGATCGACAACGTCGCCGAAGGCCGCGATTTCATCGACATCGACGGGCAGAGCCGCCACGTCCTCAGCTATCTGGGGGATTTCCTGTTCAGCCCGCAGCGTGCCCGCACGCCTGTAAAAGCGCTGTCCGGCGGTGAGCGCGCGCGTCTGCTGCTGGCCAAGCTGTTCAGCAAACCGGCCAATCTGCTGGTGCTGGACGAACCGACCAACGACCTGGACGTCGAGACCCTCGAGTTGCTTGAAGAGGTCTTGCTGACTTTCAAGGGCACCGTGCTGATGGTCAGCCACGACCGGGCATTCCTCGACAACGTCGTCACCAGCACGCTGGTGTTCGAAGGCGAGGGCAAGGTGCGCGAATTCGTCGGTGGTTATCAGGACTGGCTGCGTCAAGGTGGCTCGCCGCGACTGTTGGGCGTGACCGAGAGCAAGTCCGGCAAGACCGAATTGAATTCGGCGATCGTCGAGCCTGTGGCGGCGCCTGCTCCCGTACAGGAACCGGCGCCCGCCACCAAGAAGAAGCTGAGCTACAAGCTGCAGCGCGAGCTGGAAGCGCTTCCGGGCGAGATCGATGCGAAGGAGCAGCGGATCGCGGCTGTCGAGGCAGAGATAGCCGACCCTGGCTTCTACCAGCGTCCGGCTGCTGAAACCGCCAAGGTGCTGGCGTCCCTGGAGCAGCTGACCAAGGAGCTCGACGCACTGGTCGAGCGCTGGGCCGAGCTGGACGAATAACTCAGTAACGTCGTGCAACAAAAAAAGCCCGAACCCCTCAAGGGTTCGGGCTTTTTGATGTGTCAGGAATTACTCGGCGCGTTTGACCAGACGCACGGCCAGTACATCGCACGGCGCGCCGTGCAGCACGTCATTGGCAGTGGAACCCAGCAGCAGCGACAGGCCGTGACGGCCATGGCTGCCCACGACGATCAGATCGACATGATGCTCCTTGGCCAGATTGTGAATTTCCTGACGAGGCTGGCCGTAGGTCAGATGGCTGTCGCCGGTGTGTACGTCCGGGTACTTCAGTTTGAGTGCTGCAAGCTTTTCCTTGGCCTGGTCGAATTGCTGCTGCTGCAGTTGCGACAGGTCCATGGGCACGTCGCCGCCAAAGGCCATGGCCATGGGTTCGACGATGTGTACCAGCGACAGCTTGGCCTGGGTCCCCACGGCCAGCTTGATGGCCTTTTTGATAACCGGATCGCACTCTTCAGTGAGGTCCACGGCTACCAGGATATGTTCATAGGACATGGGATGTTCCTTCTGAGGTTTGCGATGGTTTTGATTATGGCTCTTTTCACGCGCCCCTGGCACGCCGTTATGCTTTGTTTGCCGACATATCGCGGCAGGGGCATAGAGATATGACGCTGTGGATAGTGCTGTCAATCATTGCCGTGGTGTTGAGCCCGCTGGTATGGCTGCGCCCGTCGCGTTCGCAGAGCGGAAGAATGGCCATGCGCATGGAGGCGCGGCGCATGGGGCTGGCGATGCAGTTGATTCCGCAGGAATGGCCCCACTGGCTGCCGACCGAGCCACCGAGCCCCTGCGCCCAATACCACAGGCCGCGCACGGCACGTGATCCGGACGTCTGGGTGTACTGGCAGATGGCGCCCGGAGCGTGGGTCAATCAGTGGCGTGAGCCTTGCGCCGATGCGCGCCTGCAGGCGCAATTCGAGACGCTGCCAGCGGACGTCTACAAAGTTGAGGCGGGTAGACAGCTGATCGCGCTGTACTGGGCGGAGAAGGGCGAAACCCAGGTGCTGGAGAGAATCGCTGGAGTGCTCAAGGCGCTGGCGTGAGGCCGCGCGCAGGAGCTCGGCAAATCGCAGGCATTAAAAAGCCCGATAGCAACATCGGGCCGGGGTTGGCCAGGCAGGCCGATAATTCGTGACGCTTTGCGGTGCAACGCCGCAAAAGACGTGCAAATTCGTTTCACGGCATTTCCGAAAACGACCCGTCTTGATGCGCAGTGCGCTGAATGTAGACCTTATTGGTGCATTTGTCTGCTGCGGATCCAATTATTTTTGACGTTTATACCTTTAGCCGTCGCTTCCACTGTTTAGTCAGGCGTGCCGAGTCCCCTGTGCTGATCACTGAACTGAATGGCGCCTGATCACAGGTGTCTTTTACCTGCGATTTGCCGGTTTTGCCCGCTGTCTGCCGAATTGACAATTGTTGGAATATGGCTGAAGGTAGGTGCACCCAAATCAAACGGGCGTATGAATTGAGCGTTTGCCGTAGGAATGCTCTGACAGACGCTCGAATCGTGTCGACGGGGTGCCTGGCGTTTGGTGTCGCATGGCCGGAAAGGTCAGGTGATTCGCCGGATTTCAGCGTCTGACGCGTATTGTTCAGCTTCCATATCGTGGAGATCAGTTGATGATTTACGAAGGTAAAGCCATCACGGTTAAGGCTCTTGAAAGTGGCATCGTCGAATTGAATTTCGACCTCAAGGGTGAGTCCGTCAACAAGTTCAACCGCCTCACCCTCAACGACCTGCGTCAGGCTGTCGAAGCCATCAAGGCTGACGGCTCGGTCAAAGGCGTTATCGTCACCAGCGGCAAAGACGTGTTCATCGTCGGCGCCGACATCACCGAATTCGTCGACAACTTCAAGCTGCCGGACGCCGAACTGGTGGCCGGTAACCTGGAAGCCAACAAAATCTTCAGTGATTTCGAAGACCTGAATGTCCCGACCCTCGCTGCCATCAACGGTATCGCCTTGGGTGGCGGTCTGGAAATGTGCCTGGCGGCCGACTTCCGGGTGATGTCCGCCACCGCCAAGATCGGCCTGCCCGAAGTCAAGCTGGGTATCTACCCGGGCTTCGGCGGCACCGTTCGCCTGCCGCGCCTGATCGGCGTCGACAACGCCGTCGAGTGGATTGCCTCGGGCAAGGACAATCGCGCCGAAGATGCCCTGAAAGTGGGCGCCGTCGATGCGGTGGTCGCGCCCGAAAAGCTTCAGGAAGCGTCACTGGACCTGATCAAGCGCGCCATTTCCGGCGAGTTCGACTTCAAGGCCAAGCGTCAACCCAAGCTGGACAAACTCAAGCTCAACGCCATTGAGCAGATGATGGCGTTCGAAACCGCCAAAGGTTTCGTCGCAGGCCAGGCCGGTCCGAACTACCCGGCACCTGTCGAAGCGATCAAGACCATTCAGAAAGCCGCCAACTTCGGCCGTGACAAGGCGCTGGAAGTCGAAGCGGCCGGTTTCGTGAAGATGGCCAAGACCTCGGCGGCCGAGAGTCTGATCGGCCTGTTCCTGAACGATCAGGAACTGAAAAAGAAAGCGAAGATTTACGACGAAGTCGCCAAGGACGTGAAGCAGGCGGCCGTGTTGGGCGCAGGCATCATGGGCGGCGGCATCGCCTATCAGTCGGCTGTCAAAGGCACGCCGATCCTGATGAAAGACATCCGCGAAGAGGCCATCGAACTGGGTCTGGGCGAAGCGTCGAAACTGCTGGGCAAGCGCGTCGAAAAAGGGCGTCTGACCCCGGCGAAGATGGCCGAAGCGCTCAACGCGATTCGTCCTACGCTGTCTTACGGCGATTTCGGCAACGTCGACCTGGTCGTTGAAGCCGTCGTCGAAAACCCGAAGGTCAAACAGGCCGTGTTGTCCGAAGTGGAAGGGCAGGTTGCCGAAGGCACCATTCTGGCCTCCAACACCTCGACCATCTCCATCAGCCTGCTGGCCAAGGCGCTCAAGCGTCCTGAGAACTTCGTCGGCATGCACTTCTTCAACCCGGTGCACATGATGCCGCTGGTCGAAGTGATCCGTGGCGAGAAGTCCAGCGAAGTCGCCGTGGCGACGACCGTGGCCTACGCCAAGAAGATGGGCAAGAACCCGATCGTGGTCAACGACTGCCCGGGCTTTCTGGTCAACCGTATCCTGTTCCCGTACTTCGGCGGTTTCGCCAAGCTGGTCAGCGCCGGCGTCGACTTCGTGCGCATCGACAAGGTCATGGAAAAATTCGGCTGGCCAATGGGCCCGGCTTACCTGATGGACGTGGTCGGCATCGACACCGGTCATCATGGCCGCGACGTCATGGCCGAAGGCTTCCCTGACCGCATGAAAGACGACCGCCGCTCCGCTGTGGACGCGCTGTACGACGCCAATCGCCTGGGCCAGAAGAACGGCAAGGGCTTCTACGTCTACGAGACCGACAAGAAGGGCAAGCCTAAGAAAGTTGTCGACGCTTCCGTGCTCGAAGTGCTCAAACCGATTGTCTACGAACAGCGCGACGTCACCGACGAAGACATCATCAACTGGATGATGATCCCGCTGTGTCTGGAGACTGTCCGCTGCCTGGAAGACGGCATCGTCGACACCGCAGCCGAGGCCGACATGGGCCTGATCTATGGCATCGGGTTCCCTCCTTTCCGCGGCGGTGCGCTGCGCTATATCGACTCGATCGGTGTGGCTGAATTCGTTGTCCTGGCTGACCAATACGCTGATCTGGGCGCTCTGTACCACCCCACTGCGAAGCTGCGCGAAATGGCCCGTACTGGCCAGCGCTTCTTCGGCTAAGTGCCCAACGAACAGGTGAGAATATGAGCTTGAATCCGAGAGACGTCGTGATTGTCGACTTCGGTCGTACGCCGATGGGCCGCTCCAAGGGCGGCATGCACCGCAACACCCGCGCCGAAGACATGTCGGCGCACCTGATCAGCAAGTTGCTTGAACGCAACAGCAAGGTCGACCCGGCCGAAGTCGAGGACGTGATCTGGGGTTGCGTCAACCAGACCCTGGAGCAGGGCTGGAACATCGCGCGCATGGCGTCGCTGATGACGCAGATCCCGCACACGTCCGCTGCGCAGACCGTCAGCCGCCTGTGCGGTTCGTCCATGAGCGCGCTGCACACCGCCGCCCAGGCGATCATGAGCAACAACGGCGATGTGTTCGTCATCGGTGGCGTCGAACACATGGGGCACGTCGGCATGATGCACGGCGTCGATCCGAACCCGCACATGTCGCTGTATGCCGCCAAGGCATCGGGCATGATGGGCCTGACTGCGGAAATGCTCGGCAAAATGCACGGCATCACCCGTGAGGCCCAGGACGCGTTCGGCGTGCGTTCCCACAAGCTGGCGCATCAGGCGACCGTGGAAGGCAACTTCAAGGACGAAATCATCCCGATGCAAGGGTATGACGAGAACGGCTTCCTGAAAATGTACGATTTTGACGAAACCATTCGTCCGGAAACCACGCTCGAAAGCCTCGCGGCTTTGAAGCCTGCGTTTAACCCGAAAGGTGGTACCGTGACCGCCGGCACCTCGTCGCAGATCACCGACGGCGCGTCCTGCATGATCGTCATGTCGGGCCAGCGGGCGATGGATCTGGGGATCGAGCCAATGGCCGTGATCCGGTCAATGGCGGTGGCGGGCGTGGACCCGGCGATCATGGGTTACGGCCCGGTGCCGGCGACTCAGAAAGCGCTCAAGCGCGCGGGTCTGAGCATCGGCGATATCGACTACTTCGAGCTCAACGAAGCTTTCGCTGCACAGGCCTTGCCAGTGCTGAAAGATCTGAAAGTACTCGACAAGATGGACCAGAAGGTTAACCTGCACGGCGGTGCCATCGCCCTGGGTCACCCGTTTGGTTGCTCCGGAGCCCGTATTTCCGGCACCTTGCTCAATGTCATGAAGCAGAACGGCGGCACATTGGGTGTTGCAACGATGTGCATTGGCCTTGGACAAGGCATCTCCACCGTGTTCGAACGCGTTTAACCGGTGTGAGTGTGCAAGCCGGGGCCATGTGCCCCGGCTTTTGTTTTTCTCCGGAAATGTTTTTTTGAAAGTTTTTTCGTGTCAATCCTCGAGGTCCGCACCATGCCGTTACAGCCAGGTCTCTATCGTCACTACAAAGGTCCCGAGTACCGTGTTTTCGGTGTCGCGCGCCATTCCGAGACGGAAGAGGAAGTGGTGTTTTATCAGGCGCTGTATGGCGAATATGGCTTGTGGGTACGCCCTTTGAGCATGTTTCTGGAGTCGGTCGAGGTTGACGGGGAGCAAGTGCCGCGCTTTGCTTTGGTCCAGGCCGAACCTGATCTTTTTTCAAAGGGATGAGGCGAGACCTTGCAGTAGCCTCTGCTTGACCTCACCTTGCAGCCACTATATATAGCGGGGCCTCGACGGCTCCAACGTCTTTTTTCTCGCATTAGGAATTTTCCGATCCATGGGCAAATCGCTGGTCATTGTGGAATCCCCGGCTAAGGCCAAGACCATCAACAAGTATCTGGGCAGCCAGTACGTGGTGAAGTCGAGTATCGGCCATATCCGAGACCTGCCCACCAGCGGTTCGGCTAGCGCCGCCAAAGAGCCTGCTGCCAAACGTGGCAAGACTGCGTCCGAAGCGCCTGCGCTGTCGCCCAAGGAAAAGGCCAAGCGCCAGCTGGTGGCGCGCATGGGCGTCGATCCCGAGCATGGCTGGAAAGCCAAGTACGAGATCCTTCCCGGCAAGGAAAAGGTGATCGACGAGCTGCGCCGGCTGGCCAAGGATGCTGACACCATTTATCTCGCGACGGACTTGGACCGCGAAGGGGAGGCCATTGCATGGCACCTGCGCGAAGCCATTGGTGGCGACGACGATCGCTACAAGCGTGTCGTGTTCAACGAAATCACCAAGAAAGCCATTCAGGAAGCCTTCTCCAAACCGGGCGAGCTGGACATCGATCGTGTCAATGCCCAGCAGGCGCGCCGCTTCCTCGACCGGGTCGTGGGTTACATGGTCTCGCCGCTGCTGTGGCAGAAGATCGCCCGCGGACTGTCCGCCGGTCGTGTGCAGTCGGTTGCCGTGAAGCTGGTGGTGGAGCGTGAGCGCGAGATCCGTGCGTTCATTCCGGAAGAGTACTGGGAGGTTCACGCTGATCTGGGCACCGCCAAGGGCGCCAACGTGCGATTTGAAGTGGCTCGCGAAAACGGCGAGGCCTTTAAGCCCCTGAACGAAGCGCAGGCCATGGCCGCACTGGAGAAGCTCAAGTCTTCTTCCTACAGCATCGCCAAGCGTGAAGACAAACCGACCAGCAGCAAGCCGTCGGCGCCCTTCATCACGTCCACGCTCCAGCAGGCTGCCAGCAACCGCCTGGGCTTCGGCGTAAAGAAAACCATGATGATGGCCCAGCGTTTGTACGAAGCCGGTTACATCACCTATATGCGTACCGACTCGACCAACCTGTCGGCCGATGCCGTTGCGATGGCGCGCACTTACATCGAAAGCGAATTCGGCAAGAAATACCTGCCGGAATCGCCGAACGTCTACAGCAGCAAAGAAGGCGCACAAGAAGCTCACGAAGCGATTCGTCCTTCCGACGTCAACACTCACCCGAGCAAGCTGTCGGGCATGGAGCGTGACGCCGAGCGCCTGTACGACCTGATCTGGCGCCAGTTCGTGGCCTGCCAGATGCCGCCGGCGCAGTACCTGTCCACCACGGTCAGCGTGACTGCCGGCAGTTTCGAGCTGCGCGCCAAGGGCCGCATCCTCAAGTTCGACGGCTACACCCGCGTGCTGCCGCAGATGAGCAAGCCTGGCGATGACGACGTGCTGCCGGACATGGCCCAGGGCGACACCCTGAAGCTGATCAAGCTCGATCCAAGCCAGCATTTCACCAAGCCGCCTGCCCGGTATTCGGAAGCGAGCCTGGTCAAGGAAATGGAAAAGCGCGGGATCGGTCGTCCTTCGACCTACGCGGCGATCATCTCGACCATCCAGGATCGGGGTTATGTCGCTCTGCACAACCGCCGTTTCTACTCGGAAAAAATGGGTGACATCGTCACCGAGCGTCTGTCCGAAAGCTTCTCCAACCTGATGGACTACGGCTTTACTGCCGGCATGGAAGAGAATCTCGACGACGTGGCGCAAGGCGAGCGCGACTGGAAAAACGTGCTCGACGAGTTCTACGGTGACTTCAAGAAAAAACTGGAAGTCGCCGAGGCCAGCGACAGCGGCATGCGCGCCAACCAGCCGGTCATGACAGACATTCCGTGCAAGGTTTGCGGTCGTCCGATGCAGATTCGCACGGCGTCCACTGGCGTGTTCCTGGGCTGCTCGGGTTACAGCCTGCCGCCAAAAGAGCGCTGCAAGGCGACGGTCAACCTGACGCCGGGCGATGAGATCGCCGAAGACGACGAGGGCGAATCCGAATCACGCGTGTTGCGTGGCAAGCACCGCTGCCCGGTCTGCAGCACGGCGATGGATGCCTACCTGCTCGACGAGAAGCACAAGCTGCACATCTGCGGTAACAACCCGGACTGCGTGGGCTACGAGATCGAAGAAGGTAACTACCGCATCAAGGGCTATGAAGGCCCGAGCGTGGAGTGCGACAAGTGTGGCGGCGAGATGCAACTGAAGACCGGCCGCTTCGGCAAGTTCTTCGGCTGCACCAACTGCAAGAACACTCGCAAACTGCTGAAAAACGGAGAAGCGGCGCCGCCGAAGATGGACCCGGTCAAAATGCCGGAGCTCAAGTGTGAGAAGGTCGACGACACCTACATCCTGCGTGACGGTGCCTCGGGGTTGTTCCTGGCCGCCAGCCAGTTCCCGAAAAACCGCGAGACGCGTGCGCCGCTGGTGCTGGAAATCGTGCCGCACAAGGATGAGATCGATCCCAAGTACCACTTCCTGTGCGAAGCACCGAAGAAGGATCCCGATGGTCGTCCCGCGGTGATTCGCTACAGCCGCAAGTCCAAGGAGCAATACGTGCAGACCGAAGTGGACGGCAAGCCAACGGGCTGGCGTGCGTTCTACGACGGTGGCAGCTGGAAGGTCGAAGACAAGCGTTGATCGCCTGACGTTGATCAGACTGGCGAGCCCCGGCGCTTTGCGTTAAAAGAATCCCTCGATGTGCGTAAGCGCCCCGAGGGATTTTTTTGCCAGGCTTGCTCGTTCGCATTCATTGAAGTGGAGGCCACTGACATGGCTCACGAACTCTATACCCGCACCAATCAGAAGATTTTCTTCGCAGGCCTCGCCCTGGAGTCAATGGCCAAGGCCCGGGAAAGCCGTGCCATGAATGCCCAGGGACTGGAGCAGGCCGAGCGCGAATCGGCAGTGTTTCACCTCTATGGTGCGTTGCTGGGCTTGTGTCACGAGATCGCCGGGTATTATCGCCTGCCCCAGGCGGGCACCTCTCGCGCAGAAGATTTGCTAACGCGTCAGGTTCTGGAAGCCATCGCCATCCCGGAAATGGCCGAGCTTGTCGAATTGGCACAGCAGCGGGAAACATGGCTGGCACAACTGCTGGCTTCGTACAACTCGCTGTTTTTGCCACCCAGGGCGCCGAAGAAGCCCAAAGGTGACGTGACCCAGCCACTGATCATTGCAGTCGCCGTGGAGGAAACCGCTGCGCCGGAATTGAGCCGCGAGGAGATGGAAAGCTGGCGTCAGCAACTGAAAGGGCTGGCGATTCGCTTCAGGGAAGGGCTGAGCGAGTGTTGAGACAGCAGAGTGATCGATGGGCTAGGGCCTGAGTCATCAGGCTGTTACAATGCCCGCCTTTCGTGGAGAACTGTCCTGATGCCAACCTCTTTTCTGGAAATTGTCGAACTGCCTGACGGTCGCATCGAGCTGCGCCGAGCCGAGGATGAAGGGTCTCTTGTGACCTTGAACTTCTCCGAAGACGCCAAGGCGTTTCTGCAAGGCCAACACGTCGAAGTCGCCAAAGCGATGCTCAGTGTGGGTGTGCAGATGGCCGGTCGTCTGGCCGAGGGTGAGTTGACCAAAGAAGAAGAGGGACCTCGCGTCCTGCATTGATCCGCCAGGATTATCCTCTTGCTTTCATGTCTGTCGGCTTCTCGTCCCAGAGAAGCCCGGAAACACCCCTGAATCCTTCCTCACGCGGTTTGCCGGTTCAGCCCAGGCGGATGTTGAGACTCTGTGCGTCGCCGGTGCGTGCCGCGCTGATCAGTTGCTGACGAGCACTGCTCGATATCGGATTGATCCAGCTCACCACGGTATGGCTGCGGCCCAGGCGCAGCGCCTCGCGAGTTAACTCCAGTGCACTCTGCGTCCCACGAGGATGCATCAGGATAATGCGTTCCCGGTTCAGGCCGGCATCGCGCAGCCATGCCTGTGTCACGCTCGATGGCGGCGCGATCAGCGTCAGCCAGCGGTCATGTTTGTCCTGGCTGAGTTCTCGCAGGATCGGTGCGAGCAGGTTCAGGCAGTTCCCGGCAGCGCCGCGCAATGACAATTCACTAAAGGCTTCCGGCTCACTGTTCCACGGCGTATCGACGACTTCGTCGAGCACCGGGATGTGAAGCCGTGGGACATCGAGCATCGCGACAGGCGCCATGAATGCTTCGAACAAAGGCAGTTGTGCATGTTGTTGCGGTGTCTGTGGGAACTGCATAAACGTTCTCCTTAGCGGCGAATCACGCCAACGCTCAACCCTTCGATGACCAGATCCTGATCTTTCAGGTTGACTTCGATAGGGGCGAATTCGGGATTTTCGGCGATCAGCCAGACTTTGCTGCCTTCACGCTTGAAGCGCTTGACCGTGACTTCGTCACCAATCCGCGCCACGACGATCTGGCCATTGCGGGCCTCACGGGTGGTGTGGACGGCAAGCAGGTCTCCGTCGAGAATCCCGACGTCCTTCATGCTCATGCCGTGTACGCGCAGCAGGTAATCTGCACTCGGATGAAAGAAGGCCGGGTTGATGGCCAGGGATTCTTCGATGTGTTGCTGAGCCAGAATCGGCGCGCCGGCGGCCACGCGGCCGATGATGGGCAGGCCGCTTTCTTCGGTCTTGGCTTCGAAGCCGGGAATGCGGATGCCGCGGGAAGCACCCGGGGTCATTTCGATGGCGCCTTTGCGCGCCAGGGCCTTGAGGTGTTCTTCAGCGGCGTTAGGGGATTTGAATCCCAGTTCCTGAGCGATTTCCGCACGGGTGGGCGGGTAGCCGTTATCTTCGAGACAGCGCTTGATGAAGTCCAGAATTTCGGCTTGGCGTGACGTCAGTTTGATCATGTGCATCGCTCTGTCTTTTTATACAGTGACTGGGATTATATACAGTGATCGCGTCTTGGCAATCCTCCTTTTTATCAAGCGTGCCGGATGGTCTTGCCGGGGATGGCTACCGGCCACGGTTTGTATGGTTAAATGGCGTGACTCACTGGACAGAAAACGAACCGTCAGGGTTGACAGGTGATCGACTGAAACGTATGTTTCAAACAAGTGTTTGTCAGGCGAGTAACCATGGCCCAGTCGGAAACAGTTGAACGAATTCTCGATGCTGCTGAGCAGCTGTTCGCGGAAAAAGGTTTTGCCGAAACGTCCTTGCGCCTCATTACCAGCAAGGCGTCGGTCAATCTGGCAGCGGTGAACTATCACTTCGGCTCGAAAAAGGCCCTGATTCAAGCTGTGTTCTCGCGGTTCCTGGGGCCTTTCTGCATCAGCCTGGATCGCGAACTGGAGCGTCGGCAGGCCAAGCCCGATCACAAACCTACACTGGAAGAGTTGCTCGAGATCCTCGTCGAGCAGGCGCTGGTCGTGCAGCCCCGAAGCGGCAACGATTTGTCGATTTTCATGCGCTTGCTGGGCCTTGCTTTCAGCCAGAGCCAAGGCCACCTGCGGCGTTATCTTGAGGACATGTACGGCAAGGTGTTCCGCCGTTACATGTTGCTGGTCAATGAAGCCGCGCCGCGTATTCCGCCCATCGAACTGTTCTGGCGCGTGCATTTTATGCTCGGCGCGGCGGCGTTCAGCATGTCCGGGATCAAGGCATTGCGCGCCATCGCCGAAACCGATTTCGGCGTCAATACGTCTATTGAGCAGGTCATGCGCCTGATGGTGCCGTTTCTGGCGGCCGGTATGCGCGCGGAAACCGGCGTGACCGACACCGCGATGATCAACGCCCAACTCAAGCCGCGCAGCAAAAGTTCTGCGCCCGTCGCCGCCAAGGTCTGAGGCGCAGCCGACGCCGGGTGTGCCGGCATTTGCATCGCACCCGTCGATCCCTCACCATGCCGGCCTGGGCAATGGTTGTTGAAGGATCTTCATATGAGTTCTGGCCTGCAAGGCTCCCTGATGGTGGATATCGCCGGTACCTGGCTGACATCCGACGACCGTCAGTTTCTGCGTCAGCCCGAAGTGGGCGGCCTGATTATTTTTGCGCGCAATATCGAGAGTCCACGGCAGGTTCGTGAGCTGAGCGCTTCCATTCGCGCCATCCGTCCCGATCTGCTGTTGGCGGTGGATCAGGAGGGTGGTCGAGTTCAGCGTCTTCGTCAGGGCTTCGTGCGTCTGCCTGCCATGCGCGCCATTGCTGCTGCGCCCAATGCCGAACGCCTTGCCGAACAGTGTGGCTGGTTGATGGCGACCGAAGTGCTTTCTGTCGGCCTTGATCTGAGCTTTGCGCCGGTGCTGGATCTGGATTACCAGCGAAGTGCGGTCGTTGGTACGCGGTCGTTCGAAGGGGATCCGGAGCGCGCCGCGCTGCTGGCCGGCGCCTTCATTCGCGGCATGAATCAGGCGGGGATGGCGGCGACCGGCAAACATTTTCCGGGACACGGCTGGGCTGAGGCCGATTCCCACGTGGCGATACCGGTTGACGAACGCAGCCTGGAAACCCTGCGCGCCAATGATCTGATTCCGTTTGCCCGGTTGAGCAAACAGTTGGCTGCGGTCATGCCGGCCCATGTCATCTATCCCCATGTCGATCCTCAGCCAGCCGGGTTTTCCCGTCGCTGGTTGCAGGAGATTCTTCGCGGTGAGCTGGGTTTTGACGGCGTGATCTTCAGCGATGACTTGTCCATGGCAGGCGCGCATGTGGTCGGGGATGCGGCCAGTCGCATCGAGGCCGCGCTGACGGCTGGCTGCGACATGGGGCTGGTCTGCAATGATCGTGCGGCGGCAGAGCTTGCATTGAGTGCCGCCCAGCGCCTGAAGATTTCACCCGCTGCCCGCGTCGCCAGAATGCGAGGCCAGGGCCTGGCGACCACTGAATACCGTCAGCATCCGCGCTGGCTGTCGGCGCTGAGCGACCTGCGCGCCGCACACTTGATCGATTAAGGAATTGTCATGACTGTTTACGCAATTATCGGCGGCACCGGCCTGACGCAGCTCGAAGGCCTGACGATTCGTCAGTCGCTGCCGATGAACACGCCTTATGGCGCGCCGTCCGGTGAGATCCAGGTGGGCGACTATGCCGGGCGCGAGGTCATGTTCCTGGCCCGCCACGGCCACCCGCATCGCTTTCCGCCGCACAAGGTCAACTATCGGGCCAATCTCTGGGCATTGAAGCAGGCAGGGGCCGAAGCGATCCTGGCGGTCAACGCTGTGGGCGGTATTCACCCTGACATGGGCACCGGACATTTCTGTGTTCCTCATGACCTCATGGATTACACCAGCGGCCGCGATCACACGTTTTTTGCCGATGACCTCGAGCATGTCACTCACATCGACTTCAGTTACCCCTACAGCGAGCCGTTGCGGGCGCGGCTGATCGCTGCGTTGTCTGCCGAAGGCTATCCGTTCAGCGATTTTGGCGTGTACGCCTGCACACAAGGCCCGCGTCTGGAGACCGTGGCGGAGATCGTCCGGCTCGAGCGTGATGGCTGTGACATCGTCGGCATGACCGGCATGCCCGAAGCCGCACTGGCCCGCGAACTGGAACTGGATTACGCCTGTCTGGCGCTGGTCGTGAACCCGGCCGCCGGCAAGTCCTCCGCAGTCATTACCATGGCGGAAATCGAACAGGCGTTGCATGACGGCATCGGCAAGGTCAAGGCGACACTGGCCCGCGTCCTCGGCGCTCAATAGCCTGCTCGTTGAAGCGGCCGCGGACAGAGGCCGGCTGCAGGGGCTGTGATCGGCCCCTGCTCAGTCGGCTCAGCGTGCGCGCAGTTGCAACCGCCCGTCATCGTTGAACTCGATCGAGTAGGCGTCGTAGCTTTTCAGGGTGGGATGCGCGGTGTCCATCGCGTGGGAATGGGCCGCAGTAATCACCATCACTTTTGCACCCGCCGCCTCTGCGGCAGTAATGCCGGCGACCGCGTCTTCGAACACCAGGCAATCTTCAGCGTTTACACCCAGACGACGGGCTGCCAGTAAAAAGCAGTCCGGCGCAGGCTTGCCGTGGGCGACGTCTTCAGCGGCCACCATGACCTTGGGCAGTGGCAGGCCGGCCGCCAGGATTCTGCGCTCGGCCAGCTTGCGCGGCGCCGAGGTCACCACCGCCCAGCGTTCCGCGGGCAGGCTGGCGAGAAATGCCGCAGCCCCTTCGATCGAGATCACGCCTTCGACATCATCGGTTTCCGCCTGAGCGAGCAGTTCGGCTTCGCGCTCGGGATCGACGCCGGGCAGGTTCAGGCGGCGCAGCGTGTCAATGCAGCGTACGCCGTGAATGGTGGGCAGAAGCTCGTCGACGTTCACGCCCTTATCGAGCGCCCATCGGGTCCAGACCCGCTCTGCGGCAGCGATCGAATTGGTCAGCGTGCCGTCCATGTCGAACAGGAAGGCGGCGAAGGTGGACTGCTCCAGCATGGGTACTCCTCGGTGGCTGTTGCGCATGGCAGCGATGCTAACACGTGCCGCGAGCGCTGCCTTTGCCGGAGGCGTTGTGCCAAAGGGGGGACGGATTGGGGGAAGCGAACGCTTGCCTGCGAGAGCGTTTCGTTGTAGCAATCGAGCCTGATTACGTAACGGTTGCGCCTGCCATTTGAGGCATTGAAGACTGCTTGCGGCTACGCTGGACAGACGCTGAAAGTCAACGCCATATCGTTCAAAAAGTTGTCCACGGAAAACGTGAATATCTCTGTGGATAAGTTGCTGTAAGGCAGTAAATCCAAGGCCTTACTCATAATGATCGTTTAATGATCAGTTACGCTAATGGCGCTCATGCAGCCAGTCAATGGTCACAAATCCGTTCAGTGACAGCCGGGAAGATGCCTGTGTTCGCACCATCGATTCTGCGGCGTGACGTCTCGTGCCTTCCTGGCTGAAGCCGGTTTTACGGAAGAAATGCATACCGTCAGTAGGACCGGCTTCAGCCGGGAATAGGTCTGAGTTGGCGCCATCGTTTTTGAGGCCTGACGTTTAGCGCCTTCCGGGATAAAGCCGGGCCTGCTCAACGAACACATGCCATTGGTGGGGACGACTTGCACGATCGCTCAACGAGAGGGGATGTTATGCGGCGGCAGGGTCAGCTAAGGCTGACCGCATGGGGTGGACTGTGAATCGGCTGTTGATCGGTGAGCTGTGGTTCAACGTAGCCAAGTGAAGCGGTAGGGGGATCATTAAAAGAGTTGCAAATCCAGGGCCCCGCCGACACGCATTTTCAGCGCTCGCCGACGGGGCCGGCCTGGACACTTCACACGCCCGATCAGCGGCTCAAGACTCCGCCCACTCAACGTCCGTCAGCCCCAGCTGTTCGGCTTTGGGCTTACTGACTTTCGGGACTTTGTCCGAGCGGTATTTCGGTATCTGCCCAAATCCTGCGTCTACAGATGCCCAATGCCAGGCGGATGCGTTATCCATGGTTTCGGCGCTGATGTAGAAGCTTTTGTATTTGCCATGAAGCAGATAATCGATTCTGAAATGCTTGTACTGTGCCACTCTTGCTAACCTCCCTATCAGTCGCTCACATTCCACTGAGTCGCTGCCGTCAGGAAAATTCAGTCAAATAATCCTTTCAATGCCAAACGGTTACGTTTGGTACAGAAGAATGTGTGGCAACTTGAGGATGTGGACGAATGAGTGATGGGGGGCGCTGGCGCATCAGTGGAGCCGATGAGCCAGCGCAGCGTGGGTCACTTGGTCAGGAATTTGAAGACGGTGGTCTGGTTGTATGACTTGCCCGGATCCAGTCGAGTGGACGGGAAGGCCGGCTGGTTGGGCGCGTCGGGATAGTGCTGGGTTTCCAGCGTAAAGGCGCCCCAGTGCGGATAAATCTTGCCGCCTTTGCCTTTCACCGTGCCGTCCAGGAAGTTGCCGGTATACAGCTGTACGCCCGGTTCGCTGGTGAACAGCTGCAGTCGGCGTCCGGATTTTGGATCGACCACATCGGCCGCCAGGTTGCTGACCTTGCCTTTGGTGTCCAGGACCCAGTTGAAGTCATAGCCGCCCTCGGTCGGCTCGGCGAATTTGAGCTGCGGGTGGTCTTCACGGATGCGTTTGCCGAACGCCACGGGTTTGACGAAGTCCATCGGCGTGCCCGCCACGGGCGCCAGCTCGCCGGTCGGAATCAGTTTTTCATTGACTGGCGTATAGCGCGCAGCGTGCACGACGGCGACCTGATCGAGAATGTCGCCATTGCCGGCACCGGCCAGGTTGAAATAGCTGTGGTTGGTCAGGTTCAGCACCGTGGGTTTGTCGGTGGTGGCGTGGTACTGGATGCGCAGCTCGTTTTTTTCGTTGAGGCTGTAGGTCACTTCCGTTTTAAGCGTTCCGGGAAAGCCCATTTCGCCGTCCGCCGAAACGTAGGTCAGCTTCACACCGACCCAGCCTTTGTCCTTCACCTGTTCAGCTTTCCACACCTGCTTGTCGAAGCCTTTAGTGCCGCCGTGGAGGGCGTTGGTCTTGTCGTTCTGCGGCACCTGGAAGCTCTTGCCGTCCAGGGTGAACTTGCCGTCCGCGAGCCGGTTGCCGAAGCGCCCGATGGTGGCGCCGAAGAATGAGGTGCCTTTTAGGTAGCCATCCAGGTCATCGAAACCCAGCACGACGTCCTCGGCCTTGCCGTGCTTGTCGGGCACGAGCAGCGACTGGAGCGTGCCTCCGTAGGTGATGACCGTTGCCTGCATGCCGAGGCTGTTGCGCAGGGTGTATTTCTCCACCGTCGTGCCGTCCGGCATTTTGCCGAAGGTGCCATGTTCGGCCGTCAGGCCGGCGGCGGCATTGGCCTGCAGGGCCGCAGCCAGCAGGGTCAGCCCGATGGCAGGGATAAGCGTCTTCCTCATTGCGTCCTTCCTTTTGTTGTTTTAGGAGCTTGCGCATGCCAACTGGACGACCGCATGCAGAACAGCGTGTCTGCGAACGACGTTTACGCCAATTGGTCATACTATTTGACGATTCGCGAACCGAACGGATGAATATATAGAACAAAAAACTCGATTTAAAAATAAATTGTAATACTATTTGGAGAAGCTTCAGCTTGATCGATTCGGTGAACAGGTTTAGTCCAGCTTTTCAGGCTTGTACAGCCGTTTGACAGCTAATCATATGATCATTAGCCTCCATTTCGCGGAAAGGCCGCGAGAAGGGGCGGATCAATGAGCAGCAGTTTTCACGCGTCGACAGTAGACCGCCTGGGGGCCTGGATTGCTCGGGGCAGTGTTGCACCAGGGCAGTCGCTGAAGGTGGAGGCGGCGCTGGGTGAGGAATTCGGCGTCAGTCGAACGGTGATCCGCGAAGCCATCAAAACGCTGGTGGCCAAAGGGATGCTGGAGGTCGGCCCGAAGGTCGGGACCCGCGTGTTGCCGGCGCGCAGCTGGAACCTGTTTGACCCGCAGGTGGTCGGTTGGCTGGCGGCGACGGGATTGTCGAGAAGCCTGGTGATGGACCTGCTCGACCTGCGCCGTGCGATAGAGCCGATGGCCGTGCGTTGGGCCTGTGAACGCGCGACACCGCAGCAGATTGCCGAGATTCAGGCGGCGTACGTGCAGCTGGCGGCCAGTGTCGCCGACCTGGGTGATTACAACCACGCCGATCAGCGTTTCCATGAGGCGGTGCTGGCGGCGAGTCATAACCAGTTTATCGAGCAGATGTTGCCGGCCTTGGGCGCGCTGCTGGCGATTTCGTTTGAAGTGTCCTCCGCGGTGCCGGGGGAGTTGGGCAGGACCCTGCCGCTGCACAAAGAGCTGGCGGATGCGATTGCCAGCCGTGATTCGGCGCGCGGTGTCTGGGCGTGCATGAGTCTGATCGAAAACGCCTGCGAGGTGATCTCTCGCTCGATGGCGCAGCAGTGAACGAATGCGTTGCAAGCGGGCCGCAAGGCCTGGAACAACAATAATAAACAGGAACATTCCTATGAAGTGGCAGGCGGTCTGTGACCAGCGTTTCACATTGGCCGAAGGGCCGTTCTGGGACGACGAGCAAGCAGCGTTGTACTGGGTCGATATTGCCGGGTTCCGCGCCCTGCAACTGCATCGGCAAGAGGTGCGTCACTGGCAATTCAACGAGCCGGTGTCGGCGTTCATTCCCGCCTCTGCAGGCGATGCACTGGTGACGCTGGCCAGCGGCGTCTATCGCCTGAATCTGAATTCCCCTGCCGACCAGCCCGAACTCACGCTGTTGTGCGTTGCCGATCCGGTGGAAGGCAATCGTGCCAACGAAGCCCGTTGCGACAGTCAGGGCCGGCTGTGGCTGGGCACCATGCAAAACAACCTTGATGCGCAGGGCGGTGATCTGCCGCTCGAGCGCCGCTCGGGCGGCATTTTTCGCGTCGATGGCGATGCGCGGGTCACGGCGCTGCTGAGCGATCAGGGCATCGTCAACACGATGCTCTGGCCAGCCAGCGGCGGGGCACTGCTGTCCGCCGACAGTCTCGACGGTCTGATCTATCGTTACCCGATTCGCCCCGATGGCTCGCTCGGCGAGCGCGATATCTGGGCCCATGAACATCCGCGTGGAACCCCGGATGGCTCAGCGATGGACGCCGAAGGGTACGTCTGGAACGCGCGCTGGGGCGGTGGTTGCATCATTCGCTTCGCGCCCGATGGCAGCGTCGATCGCATCGTCGAACTGCCCGTCAGCCACCCCACCAGTTGCGTCTTCGGCGGGCCGGACATGACCACGCTGTTCGTCACCAGCGCAAGACCTGCCAGCGGCACCCTTGAGCTGGACGGCTGTGTGTTGAGTGCCGAAACCGGTATCAAGGGAACGCCATCGCACCGGTTCTCTGGATGAACACGGCGGCGCGTCGAAGGGGTGTGACACTCGGTTACATAGACGTCATTGATAATATGATATGACTGTTTTCAGTCGATCGGCCCCCTCACTCGGGTCGTCACGACAATCACTGCTGAACGCTGTAGCTATTCAATAAAAATAAGGAGTTAGCTATGTTGAGTCGCCACGGGATTCGCTCCCTGTGCTGTGCCGCTGTTGCCACCGCCATTGTCGGGATGACGGGCGGCGCGTTTGCCGCCGATAAGGTCAAGATCGGTTTTCTGGTCAAACAGGCTGAAGAGCCCTGGTTCCAGACTGAATGGCAATTCGCCGAGAAAGCTGGCCAGGATCACGGTTTCGAAGTGATCAAGATTGCCGTGCCGGACGGCGAGAAAACCCTCTCTGCCATCGACAGCCTGGCTGCCAACGGCGCCAAGGGCTTCGTCATTTGCCCGCCTGATGTCTCCCTCGGTCCGTCGATCGTTGCCAAAGCCAAGCTCAACGACATAAAGGTCATGGCCGTGGATGATCGCTTCGTCGATGCCAAAGGCAAGTTCATGGAAGACGTTCCTTATCTGGGCATGGCCGCTTTCGAGGTCGGTCAGAAACAGGGCGCGGCCATGGCCACCGAAGCGCAGAATCGCAAGTGGGACTGGAAGGAAACCTACGCGATCATTAACACCTACAACGAGCTGGACACGGGCAAGAAGCGCACCGACGGTTCGGTCGATGCACTGAAGAAAGCCGGTCTGCCGGAAGACCATATCCTCTTCACCCCGCAGAAGACTCTCGACGTACCTGGCAGCATGGACGCCACCAACGCGGCCTTGCCCAAACTGCCCAGTGGCGCGAAAAACCTCATCGTCGGCGGCATGAACGACAACACCGTACTCGGTGGCGTACGCGCAACCGCAGGCGCGGGGTTTGCTCCGGCCAACGTCATAGGCATCGGTATCAACGGCACCGACGCCATCGACGAACTGAAGAAACCCGAAAGCGGCTTCTTCGGCTCGATGCTGCCAAGCCCTGACAAAGAGGGCTACAACACCGCCCTGCAAATGTACGAGTGGGTGACCACCGGCAAGGAGCCGGCGAAGTACACCGCCATGGATGACGTGACCCTGATCACCCGTGCGAACTTCAAGGACGTGTTGACCAAGATCGGTCTGTACAAGTAATCGCGGCGCACATTGGCGGGCCTGATCACACAGGCTGACATCTGCAAGGCCTCGCTTCATGCCCATGGCGTGGAGCGAGGAGGAGGGTGGTTCATGCAACAGGCATCAGCTCAACAACAGCAACCAGGCGGCAGTCTGCGCTTCAACGGGATCGGCAAGACCTTCCCGGGCGTGAAGGCGCTGTCAGACATCAATTTCGAAGCTCGGCCAGGCAGCGTTCATGCGTTGATGGGCGAGAACGGCGCGGGCAAATCCACGCTACTGAAAATCCTTGGCGGCTCGTACCAGCCTAACAGCGGCGACCTGCAGATCGGCGATCAGCACCTCGCATTCAAGTCCACCGCGGACAGCATCGCTGCCGGGGTTGCAGTGATTCACCAGGAACTGCATCTGGTGCCGGAAATGTCGGTGGCGGAGAACCTGCTGCTGGGGCACATGCCCAATCGCTGGGGCATGGTCAACCGCCGCGCGATGACGCGCCGCGCCCGCGAACTGCTCAAAGGCCTGGCGGACGAAATCGATCCGGGCATGCGCCTGGGCGACCTGTCTTTGGGCCAGCGGCAACTGGTGGAAATCGCCAAGGCCATGTCGCGCAATGCTCACGTCATCGCCTTCGATGAGCCGACCAGCAGCCTCTCGGCGCGGGAAATCGATCGCCTGATGGACATCATCGTCAAGCTGCGCGACGAAGGACGAGTGATTCTATATGTGTCGCACCGCATGGAAGAGATTTTCCGGGTGTGCGACGCGGTGACCGTGTTCAAGGACGGACGCTTCGTGCGCACCTTCGAAGACATGGCTGAGCTGGACCATGATCGTCTGGTGACGTGCATGGTCGGGCGCGACATTCAGGACATTTACAATTATCGCCCGCGCCAGCATCAGGGGCCGAGTCTGCGCGTCACCGGTTTGATGGGGCCGGGGCTGCAGGAGCCGGTCAGTTTCGCGGTCGAGAAGGGCGAAGTGCTGGGCTTCTTCGGGCTGGTCGGCGCCGGTCGTACCGAGCTGTTCCGCCTGCTTTCCGGGCTGACGCGCAGTCAGGCCGGCGCCCTGCAACTGGATGGCAAGCCCCTTGAACTGCGATCCCCGCGCGATGCGATTTCCGCCGGCATCCTGCTGTGCCCGGAAGACCGCAAGAAGGAAGGCATCGTGCCGCTGTCCAGCGTCGCCGAAAACATCAATATCGGCGCGCGGCCTAGACATGTGCACCTGGGTTGCCTGATTCAGGGCAAGTGGGAGCGGGAAAACGCCAAGGGCCAGATCCGCTCGATGAACGTCAAGACGCCTTCGCCGGAGCAGCAGATGCTGTTCCTGTCCGGCGGCAATCAGCAGAAGGCCATTCTCGGCCGCTGGCTGTCGATGCCGATGAAGGTATTGCTGCTCGACGAGCCGACCCGAGGCATCGACATCGGTGCCAAGTCCGAGATTTATCAGATCATCCACAACCTGGCGGCGGACGGCATCGCGGTCATCGTCGTGTCCAGCGATCTGATGGAAGTGATGGGCATTTCCGACCGCATTCTGGTCATGAGCGAAGGCGCGATCACCGGCGAGCTTTCTCGCGATGAGGCCAACGAGCAACGGTTATTGCAGCTGGCATTGCCGCGCACGCGCGGCTGACAGCGGGTGTTGACAGTGAAAAATAAAAACGAGGTGCGTATGTCTACCGAAACCAGCCTGACGGCTCCCCGCCAGGGCATGAACATGCGTCGATTCTTCGACGATTGGGCGATGCTCCTGGCCGCACTGGGCATATTTGTGCTCTGTGCCTTGCTCATCGATAACTTCATATCGCCGCTCAATATGCGTGGCCTGGGGCTGGCGATTTCAACCGTGGGCATCGCGGCCTGCACCATGCTGTTCTGCCTGGCATCCGGGCATTTCGACCTGTCGGTCGGTTCGGTGCTGGCCTGCTCGGGCGTCATCGCCGGGATCGTCATTCGTGACACCGAGAGCGTGTTCCTTGGCGTGTCGGCGGCGCTGGCCATGGGGCTGCTGGTTGGGCTGATCAACGGCATCGTCATTGCCAAGTTGCGCATCAACGCGTTGATCACCACGCTGGCGACCATGCAGATCGTGCGCGGTCTGGCGTATATCTTTTCCAACGGCAAAGCGGTAGGCGTGGGCGAAGAAGGCTTCTTCGTGTTCGGCAACGGGCAGTTGTTCGGCGTGCCGGTGCCGATCCTGATCACCGTCGTCTGCTTCGTGTTCTTCGGCTGGCTGCTGAACTACACCACCTACGGGCGCAATTCGCTGGCCATCGGCGGTAATCAGGAAGCCGCGTTGCTCGCGGGCGTTCATGTCGACCGCACCAAGATCATCATTTTCGCCGTGCACGGCCTGATCGGCGCGTTGGCGGGTGTGGTGCTGGCCTCGCGGATGACCTCCGGCCAGCCGATGATCGGTCAGGGGTTTGAACTCACGGTGATTTCTGCCTGCGTATTGGGCGGGGTTTCGCTCAGCGGCGGCATCGGCATGATCCGCCACGTGATTGCCGGTGTGCTGATTCTGGCGATCATCGAGAACGCGATGAACCTGAAGAACATCGACACCTTCTACCAATATGTGATTCGCGGCACGATTCTGTTGCTGGCGGTGATCATCGACCGGCTCAAACGCCGCTGACCCGCCCCGGGTAAGGGCGTACGGCCGTCACGCGTGCCGTACGCCTGACGATTTCCCGAGTCGGCCTTTCCTCTCGGAACCCGCGCAACGCTCAGCCGTGCAGGCGTTGCTCGATCCAGTGCGCAAATCCCAACGTCGCGGTCTCGCTCATCGAAGGTCCGACCAGTTGAATGCCCAGCGGCAGACCTTGAGGTCCGAATCCGGTCGGCAGTGCCACACTCGGCAAACCCAGCAGACTCCAGATACGTGAGAACAGCGGATCGCCAGTGGCGGTAAGGCCTGCATCGGCCTCACCACACGCGCTGGGCGTCATCAACAGATCGTATCCGGCAAAGCCACGTCCCAGTTGATGACGGGCCGACGCCACGTGCGCGCGATGGCTGACGGTCTGCTCGTAGGTCACGGCGGCGCCGCGCTCGAGCATTGCCCTGAGCCGTTCACTCAGCAATTCAGGATGTTGCAAACGCTCATCGGCCAGCGCCTTGAAGGCCTCGGCGCACATCACTTCATCATGCACCGCGGTCAGCGCGGCAACGGCGTCGGGCAGGCTGACATCGACCACGAAAGCGCCAGCCCTGGCCAGACGCTGGACAGTGGCTTCGAACGCCTGCTGCGCCGCTGCACTGGCGCTGTCCCAATGCGGTGTGTGACAGACGCCGATTCGAGGTTTGCTGTCCGCGGGCAAATCACGCCAAGCCGCAGCATTGGCCATCACCGAGGTCAGCAGCGCGACGTCCGCCACACTGCGGCCGAAACCGCCTACGGTGTCCAGCGACTCACTGAGGCTTTTCACGCCTGCACGGGAAATCAGGCCGAAGCCAGGTTTGAAACCCACGATCCCGCAGTAGGCCGCCGGGCGAACAATGGATGCAGCGGTCTGCGTTCCCAGCGCCAGCGGCACCATGTTCGCCGCCACGGCTGCTGCCGAGCCACTGGAGGATCCGCCCGGTGTGTGCCCCGGATTGTGCGGGTTGCGAGTTGGCCCGGGGGTGAAGGTGGCGAATTCGGTGGTCACGGTCTTGCCTAACACGATGGCCCCCGCTGCTTTGCACAGGGCAACGGCGGCTGCATCGGTCACCGGCTGATGCCGTTCATAGATTGCCGAGCCATATCCGGTCGGAAAGTCTCGGGTGTCGAACAGGTCCTTCACACCCAGCGGCAGACCATGCAAAGGCCCGCGTATCGGACCCGCATCCAGTGCGCGGGCGTGTTCGAGGGCGCGCTCGGTATCGATATGGCGCCAGGCCAGGACTTGGGGTTCTTGAGCGCGGATACGTTCCAGGCAGGCGCCGAGCAATTGCTGCGCGGTCAGTTCCCGGCGCTGGAGCCGTTTGAAGGCTGCGCTGGCGGTCAGCAGACTGGGGTCAGAAGGGGCAAGAGACACGGCGCGTTCCACATCGTCTGGAGAAAGCTGAATCATGCCGCAGGGATCGCCGGGCTGTATATCACCCGGCGCAGGACATCAGGTCAGTTTCGAGGTGACGAAGATCAGCCGCACCGACGCCTGGGCAAGCGACTGCGCTTCGGCTTTCATATTGTCGAGTTCGGCTTTTGCCTGTTCATCCAAGGTGTCGTTCGAGCGGGCTTCGATCAGTTGCGCCATCTGATACAGCGCGTCGATCAGGCCATACAGATTGCGATGCAACTGATCGGTCACTTTGTGCAAATGGCTGTCCACAACCGGCTTGAGCCCAGCGCCTTCACCCTCATGAACGGCGTTCGATTTGTCCGTGCGCACGCCGCTGAGTACGTAGTTGAGGTCCACGCCAGCCTCGGCAATGCGCAGCAGGTAGCTGGTCTTGGGCGAGCGCGCCCCACTTTCATAATTACCTTGTGCGTTCGTTTCTACGCCTCCGATCGCGCCGAGGGCGCTCTGGGAGAGTTTAAGCCGGTTGCGTTCCTGCCTGAGCCGCACACCGATCCCTGACATGATGAAACTCCTTGATCATTGGCCGTAGCCTGAATGACGCGTCTTGCAGCGGGGAGCTCGTAGCATCCCTTTTGCCGGGAGAATTCCAACGAGTGGGTTGATGTAAACCAAATGAACAACGGTTTAGGCGTTCGGACGATAACCCACATTCATTCGAATGTGGATCCATTTTGGTGCTGTCTGTCAGACTTTTCTCAAATGGTTGTATGAAAGTGTTACGGCTGAATGGAATTTCATAAACAGCGCGTATAGAAACCGGGCACAACGCGTGCAGGGCCGCCGCGTTGCATGACGGCCCGTCAGTTCATACGCCGGGATCAGGAAGGGCAGCGCGAGGAGGGCTGGCGAGCCCAGTCAGTCGCAGTTCGAGCGATGACGTCGGCCAGGCTGGACACGGCTTTCTGATGGGCCAGCACCAGGTTCTCCATGCCGGTTCCGGCAGGCTGTCGGATGACGCTGCTGCAGGTCAGCGTCTGGCGTTTGACCCCGGCGCCCCGCAAGCTCAGGTTCCATACCACGTCGATCAGCGCGTATCGATCGAGCACTGACTCGAACCGTCGCACGTCGGTGCGCACCGACAGCACCGGCTCATCGCTCTGTTTGGGCAAACCGGCCAGATCCCGCGACCCCAGGCGACGCTCCAGTTGTCCGGTCAGCGCGTCGTGAAACTCGTCCCCGAGCGGCGCGCCCCAGCGTTCGTTTTCCAGAATCGCCAGACTGCCATCGCCCTGACGCACCACCAGGGGCGGCTGATCCACTTGCACGGCCATCAGCACCGGCTGCATCTCGAATTGAAACGGTGCCTGGGCGACATTGGCTGCAGGCTCGGTCGCAGGCGCGATGAGGGTGTAGTAACGCGTCGGCGTCGAGGAGCAGGCGCCCAGGCTCAACGCGCAGGCCAACATCAGAAGGTGGTTACGCAGGGTCATTGCACAGGCTCCGGAGCGATTTCACGGGATGAGGAAGAACCTTTATACGAGCCGGGCGCCGCGTCGCCGCTGCGTCCTCGAATCAGCGATTCGGGGTGTCGGCTGAGGAAGTCGGTCAGCACGCGCACGGAACGCGCCGTGCGCTGCACCTCCTCCATGGCCTGGCCCAATTGCTGGCGCGCCGGCGAGTCGTCGGCGAAAGTGTCGTTCGCGCTGCCCAGCGTTTTCTGTGCTTGCTGCAAGGTGCCACGCATCTGCGGGAGCACTTCGCCGTTGACCTGTTTCATGGTTTTTTGCAGTTCGATCAGGCTGCCGTTGAGGTTCTTGGCCAGATCGTCGAGCGGAATCTTGCCCAGCTTGTCGACGAAGGCCTGCAACTGCTCCTGAAGTTTGTCGAAGCTGCCGCCGATGGTAGGCACCTCAAGCGGCCGCGCCTTGGCGTTGTAGGTAACTTTCGGCGCTTTCGGATCGAAATCCATCGCCACGTACAGCTGGCCAGTCAGCAGGTTGCCGGTGCGAACCTGCGCCCGCAGCCCACGTTCGACGAAGCGGCCGATGATTCTCGACGTCTGCTCCTCTTCATCGCCACCGCCAGCCTGTTGCCGAAGCTTGTCGTTGGCCGCGCCCAGTCGTTGCGGGTAAATCACAGCGCCAACCACGCCAGGGAAGCTGCCGGTGGCCGGGTCGTAATCCAGGTCCACCGACACCACGCGGCCGACGTTCACGCCCAGGAAATCGACCGGTGCGTTGACCACCAGCCCGCGCAGGGACTGATTGAAGCGCATGCGAATGTACTTGGGTTCACCGTCCGGTGGGGCGAGGGCGCTGGCCTGATCGTCGAACAGCTTGAACTCGGCGTTGCCCTCGGCAGGCTTGGCGTCGGGGCTGTAGTTGGGCTCGCGAAACGCAATGCCGCCCGAGATGATCGAGGTCAGCGACTGGGTGGAGACCTTCAGTCCGGCGGCGCCCAGCGAGACATCCACGCCACTGGCGTTCCAGAATCGCGAGTCGGTGAGCACGAATTCATCGTTGGGCGAGCTGATGAAGATTTCGATGTCCACGCCCTTGCCGTCCTTGGCCAGTTCGTAGGCCACCACCTGACCGACCTGAATACGGCGGAAGTACACCGGGGAGCCGATGTCCAGCGAGCCGAGGTCATCGGTGTGCAGGATGAAGCGTTTGCCGCGTTCGCCGAAGGTCACCGGCGGCGGTGTTTCCAGCCCGGTGAAGTTTTTCTCGGTCTTGTCCGAGCTGCCTGCGTCGGCGCTGATGAATGCACCCGACAGCAAGGTGTCGACGCCTGACACGCCATGGGCGCCGATGCGCGGGCGGACCACCCAGTACTGCGTGTCGGCGCGGGTGAACGGGGTGGCCGACTGATTCAGTTCGATGGTCGCCAGAATGTGCGTGCGGTCGTCGCTGAGCGCGATGTCGGTCACGGTCCCGATCACCACGTTCTTGTATTTGACCTGGGTTTTCTTCGCCTCCAGCCCTTCGGCCGTGAGGAACGACACCACCACCTTCGGGCCGACGTTGAGGAAGTCGTGGATCACCATCGACAGGCCGATGATGCCGGCCACGATAGGCACCAGCCAGACCAGTGATATACGCGCCTTGCGGGCCTTGACATGCGGGCGCGCGGGGGCTGACGGGGGGAGTGCGTTATCGGACATCTTCAACCTCTGCGTCCCAGATTAGCCGGGGATCGAAACTCATGGCGGCGAACATCGTCATCACGACCACCAGACCAAAAAACAGAATGCCAAGCCGGGGCTCGATGGTGCTCAAGCCGCGGAATTGAACCAGCGCGGCGACCAGCGCCACGACCAGCACGTCGAGCATCGACCAATAGCCGATCAGTTCGATGAAGCGATACAGGCGCGAGCGCTCGCGCATGGCCCACTGACTGCGGCGCTGGCACGTCACCAGCAACATGCCCAGCACCAGAAACTTGATGCAGGGCACCAGCACACTGGCGATGAAGATCAGGATGGCGATGTCCCACGAGCCGCCTTCGGCAAACTCGATGACCCCGCTCATGATGGTGTTCTCGCTGCTGCTGCCCAGCAATGTCGTGAACATCACCGGAAGCGTGTTGGCCGGGATGTAGAAAATCAGCCCGGCGAGCAGGAACGCCCAGGTGCGCCTCAGGCTGTCGGGCTTGCGCGCATGGACGGTGGAATCGCAGCGCGGGCAGGTCTCATCGTCCTCTGCGCAGACATAGCTGCACAGGTGGCACAGAGTGACATTGTGTTCCCGCGCGAAGGGGATGCCGTTCATTCCGGTTCGACTCCCAGTTCGTCCCACAGTCGGCGAATGTCTTTGCCGGCGATCAGCACGATCAGCACCATCAACATGGCCATGGCCCAGAGACCCACGCCCGGGTGGACATCCAGCATGCCCGCGAGTTTGATGATCGCCACCAGAATCCCGAGCAGACAGACCTCGAGCATGCTCCAGGGCCGCAGGTGTTCCAGGGTGCGCATGCAGGTCTTGAAGCCGGGTGCGATTTCCCCGCGATGGGCATGGGCCAGCACCCAGAACAGCAGGGCGATCTGCAACGCGGGGGCGAGAATGATTGCCAGCCCGGCGACCAGCGCAATCAGGGTGATCTGACCTTGCGCCAACGCCTGCACCGAGCCCCACAACGTCACCGCGTTGTGCAGGCCTTGCATGCTGATGCTGATGACCGGAAACACGTTGGCGAAGATGAACAGAATCCCGGCCGCGACGCTCAACGCCAGCAATTGTTCGATGCTCATGCGATGACCGCGGTCGAGCACGGCGGCGCAGCGCAGGCAATACGCGGTCTCGCCCTTGTTCAAGGCTTGCGATTCGTACAGCGAGTCACAGTGCTCGCAGATGATCCAGCGCTGTGCTGAATCGGCGTGCGGGGGCGGGCTTTCGGTCATCGGCGCCGTTGTCGTTGAAGAAGTGGACGTGTTCACGATAGATCGGCTTTGAGCATACGCATGCACAAAGGCGAGGCAGGCGACGATACGCCATCGCGGCAGTGCCCGCCGGGTTTGCTTGAGACTGAATTCATGAACAGCACGCTGTCTGGTTGGCTAGAGAGATTGACCACGGTGCCAGCATCGGGTTCGACGGCGGTTCGCCTTCTCGGCATCGCGGTGGGATGAACACCGTCCGTTGCGCGCTGGCATGACCTCCCTGCGGCAAGTGTCGCTGCAAACGCGACAAGTGTAGCGCGACAGCGCGATCAGCAGGAGGGCATCGTGCGGTTAATTATCTGAAAAAGAAGGCTTTCTTCGGCGTGGCACAGCGCTTGCTCTCTCGTTCGACAGCCGGGGCAGCCAAGCGCCCGGTTCTAATAAGAACGGAGAGCCACATGAACCGATTTGGCCAGCATCCGCGCCTGCCTGGCGCCTTTCCTCGACTCTATCTCGCCGCCAGCCCTGGGCGTTGCCTTCAGTCCGCAGACGTTCGCTGCACAGCCTGCGCAGGTTGACGGGGCGCGAATCAGCGCCGCCGATCAGGAACCGGGAAACTGGATGAGTCACGGACGCACCTACGACGAGCAACGCTTCAGCCCGCTGAAAAAGATCAACGATGGCAACGTCTCGGGACTGGGCCTGGCCTGGACTTACAAACTGGACATCGACCGGGGTGTCGAAGCCACGCCGATCGTGGTTGATGGTGTGATGTACACCACGGGGCCGTTTTCGGTGGTGTACGCACTGGATGCCCGCGATGGCAAATTGCTCTGGAAATACGACCCGCACTCCGATCGCAGCCGCGCGGGCGAAGCCTGTTGCGATGCCGTCAACCGCGGCGTGGCCGTCTGGGGCGGTAAGGTATTCATCGGCGTACTCGACGGCCGCCTGGAGGCCATCGACGCGAAAAGCGGGCAGAAGGTCTGGTCGGTGGACACCCGCACGGATCCCGATCGCAGCATCACCATCACCGGTGCGCCGCGGGTGGTGAAAGGCAAGGTCATCATCGGTAACGGCGGTGCCGAATATGGCGTGCGCGGCTACATCACAGCCTATGACGCCGAGACCGGCAAGCAGGACTGGCGATTCTTCACCGTCCCTGGCGACCCGAAACTGCCGCCGGAAAACAAAGCCATGGAGATCGCCAGCAAAACCTGGTTTGGCGACAAGTTTGTCGAACAGGGCGGCGGCGGGACCGTCTGGGATTCGATGTCCTACGACCCGAAACTGAACCTGCTGTACATCGGCGTCGGCAACGCCTCGTCCTGGAACCCGCGTCTGCGTTCTGAAGGCAAGGGTGACAACCTGTTTCTTTCGTCCATCATCGCCCTCAATCCCGACAACGGCGAATACGTCTGGCATTACCAGACCACGCCCGGCGATGCGTGGGATTTCACCGCTACCGCGCACATCATGCTGGCGGACCTGAAGATCGATGGCAAAGAGCGGCAAGTGCTCATGCAGTCGCCCAAGAACGGCTTTTTCTACGTGATCGACCGCAAGACCGGCGAGCTGCTGTCGGCGAAAAACATCGTCCCGATCAACTGGGCGAGCGGCGTCGACATGAAGACCGGCAGGCCGATCGTCGATGAAAAGGCCGCGGTCTACTGGCGCGACCCGGAAAAGAAAGCGCTGTTGGTGCAGCCTGCATTCTGGGGCGCCCATGACTGGCAGCCGATGTCCTACAACCCGCAGACGGGCCTCGTCTACATTCCCGCGCACATCATGTCGGCGCTGTACCAGGACGTCGACGGCCAGCCGCCGCGCAAGAAATTCAAGAGCATGTACCAGTTGCAGGTCAACACCGGAATGATGCCGGAGGACCCGGACGGCCTGCGCAAGCTGGCCGACACCTGGACCGGCAAGCTCATCGCCTGGGATCCGCTCAAGCAAGAGGCGCGCTGGGAGGTGCCGTATTCGACGATCTTCAACGGTGGCACGCTGAGCACCGCGGGCAATCTACTGTTCGAGGGCACCGCGGACGGGCGAGTGGTCGCTTACTCGGCCGACAAGGGCAAGGTGTTGTGGGAGCAACCGGCCAACACCGGTGTGATGGCCGGCCCTGTGACGTATGAGGTGGACGGCGAGCAGTACGTGACGTTCATGGCAGGGTGGGGCGGCGCGTTTTCGACCTTCGCCGGCGCGTTGTCATTGCGCGCCGGGGTCAAGCCCAACGCCCAGGTGCTGACCTACAAACTGGGCGGAACGGCGAAGCTGCCTGACCTGAAATACAAATACGCCGATCGCAAGGTCGATCCACCGGCCTTTACCGGCACCACCGAGCAAGTGGATAAGGGCCGCGCGCTGTTCAACGGCCATTGCGACACCTGCCATGGCATCAACGCCATCAGCGGCGGCGTGCTGCCGGATCTGCGCATGCTCAGCAAGGAAAATCATCAGATGTTCCTCGGCATCGTCTACGGCGGCCGGGTCAATGACGGCATGCCGTCGTTCGCCGAGGAGCTCAAGCCCGACGAAATCGAGCTGGTGCACCAATACATCATCAAACGCGCCAACGACCTGAAGAAAGAAATGGCGTCGGCCAAAACCGCAGCGGCGCAGTAAACGCCATACACCTGTAGGAGCGTGGCTTGCCCGATTGCAATGTGTCGGAACCCCCCGTTGTTGTCCGACACACCGCTATCGCGGGCAAGGTGGAGCGCCACCCCGGTCGCTCCTGCGGGATCGCATATCCAATCGATAAAAAGAGGCAACCCCATGAGCAACCCGCTACCCATCTACCAAAGCTACATCGATGGCGCGTTCAGCGCCGGCGACAACCACATCCAGGTATTCAATCCGGCCAACGGCGATCTATTGGGTTCGGTGCCGGAAACCAGCTTGAGCGAGGTCGAACGGGCCATCGCCGCGGCCCGCGCGGCGCAGAAAGGCTGGGCCCGCAAGCCGGCGAACGAGCGCGCCGGTTACCTGCGCCAGATCGCGACCAAGGTGCGCGAGAACGCCGACCGGCTGGCGCGAATCATTACCGCCGAACAGGGCAAGGTACTGGGACTGGCGCTGGTGGAAGTGAACTTCACAGCCGATTACCTGGATTACATGGCGGAGTGGGGGCGCCGTCTCGAAGGCGAAATCCTCACCAGTGATCGGCCCGGTGAAAACATCTTCGTGTTCCGCAAGCCTCTGGGCGTGGTCGCGGGCATTCTGCCGTGGAATTTTCCGTTCTTCCTCATTGCCCGCAAGCTCGCCCCGGCGCTGATCACAGGCAACACCATCGTGATCAAACCCAGCGAAGAAACGCCGATCAACTGCTTCGAATTCGCCAAATTGCTCGCCCAGACCGATCTGCCCAACGGCGTGGTCAACATCGTCTCCGGCAGGGGCGCTACGGTGGGTAACGCGCTCAGCGCCAGCGCCGGGGTGGACATGGTCAACTTCACCGGCAGTGTTGCCACCGGCCAGCGAATCATGGCCGCCGCCGCGCACAACATCACCAAACTCAACCTGGAGCTGGGCGGCAAGGCGCCGGCCATCGTGCTGGCCGACGCTGATCTGGATCTGGCGGTCAAGGCGATCACTGCATCGCGGGTGATCAACACCGGGCAGGTGTGCAACTGCGCCGAGCGCGTGTACGTCGAGCGCAAGGTCGCTGATCAGTTCATCGAGAAAGTCAGCGCCTCAATGGCTGCGACCCGATACGGCGACCCGCTGGCAGAGGACGGGCTGGACATGGGGCCGCTGGTGAACAAGGCCGGTCTGGACAAAGTCGCGCAGATGGTTGAAACCGCGGTGGGCGATGGCGCGCAGGTGATCACTGGCGGCGCGGTGGCCGACCGTGACGGCAAGGGTTTCCACTACCAGCCGACCGTGCTCGCCAATTGCCGTCAGGACATGGAAATCATGCGCCAGGAGATCTTCGGGCCGGTGCTGCCGATCCAGATCATCGATGACCTGGATCAGGCGATCGAACTGGCGAACGACTGTGAATACGGTCTGACGTCCTCGATCTACACCCGCGACCTCAGCGCGGCCATGCGCGCCTGCAACGAGATCGACTTCGGCGAAACCTACATCAACCGGGAAAATTTCGAGGCCATGCAGGGCTTCCACGCCGGCATCCGCAAGTCCGGGATCGGCGGCGCGGACGGCAAGCACGGCGTCTACGAGTTCACCCATACCCACGTGGTGTACATCCAGATCTGAGGCGCTTTCATCCGGCTCGGTTGGGCTGCACGATCCGGTATTTTTTCATCTTGCGGTAAAGCGTTGACCGGGCGACGGCGAACTCGTCGGCGACCCCGGTCACGTTCCACTGGTGCCGGCGCAGGGCTTCCTTCAGACGCTGTTCTTCGTCGTCTGCGGTGAGCCGTGCCAGCGGCAAACGGTCGGGCAGGGCATTGGGTACGGCGTGGTCGAGTGCCGCCTGATCAACAATGTCCGCCGGCAGACACGTCGTGTCGATCAGCCCTTCGTCGGCGACTGCCACCGCGTAACGCAGCACATTGATCAACTGGCGGATGTTGCCGGGCCAGGCGTACCGGCTCAACAGCTTCAGGCTGATCGGATCGATGCGGCAGGCTTGCCCGCCGGGCTGATCACGCAGGACCGATTCGATCAGCAGCCGGATGTCGCTGCGCTCGCGCAACGCCGGCAGGTGCAGGGTCATGCCGTTCAACCGGTAGAACAGGTCCTCGCGAAAGGTCTTGCTGGCCATCATGCTGGCCAGGTTCTGGTGGGTCGCGGAGATGACCTGAATGTCCAGCGGAATGGGCGCGTCGGCGCCCAAGGGTGAAATTTCCCGCTCCGCCAGTACGCGCAGCAAGCGGGTCTGCAAATGCGCGGGCATGTCACCGATTTCGTCCAGGAACAGGGTGCCGCCATTGGCGATTTCCAGCTTGCCTTTCATGCCTTTCTTGCTGGCGCCGGTAAAGCTGCCGCTGCGATAGCCGAACAGTTCGCTCTCGATCAGGGTTTCCGGAATGGCTGCGCAGTTGAGCGCCACGAACGGCCCGGCCCGCCGTTGGCTGGCGAGGTGAATCGCGCGAGCGAAGGCTTCTTTGCCGGTGCCGGTCTCGCCGTTGATGAGGATCGGCAGGTCCTTGTCCAGCACCTTGCGCAAGCGCGCCACACTCTGCTGCAGCCGCAGGTCGCCACCGCTCAGCCGCTCCAGCGTGGGCGCGCAAGGGTGCATCTGCGCAGGCCTCGGCTCGGGCGACCGGGCAGGCTGAACCTTGACCGGCATGCGCAGGCCAATCTCCAGCAAGCGCTGGCCGCTGCGCAGACGCGTGGCATTGGCGCCGCCGTTGCACAGTCGCAGCAGTTGCTCGACGTCCACCGGCAGCAGCGCGCTCAATGTTTGGCCCAGCAGCGGGCCGTCGCCGTGGTTCTGATGCTCGACGAATGCCGCGCGGTTCGCGCCGATCACCCGGCCCTGGTCATCCAGCGCCAGCAATTGCTCATTGACCAGGTCGCTGATGTCCTCGCAGGGCTTGATCATCAGCGTCAGGGTGTTGCGGTGGCTGTGGCGGAAGTAGGCGTTCTCGATCATCCGCGCGTACATGATCACCAGTTGCAGCGTCAGGTATTGCGCCTCTTTCGGACCGTTGCTGTTCAGGCAGGACGCGTTGAGGCAGCCGCGCACCTGGCCCAGCGAATCGAAGATCGGCGAGACCGAACAGCTCAGGCGATCGTTTTCCCGCAGAAAGTGCTCATCGCGATGAATGATCAGTGCGCTGCCCGAGGCCAGGCCGGTGCCGATGCCGTTGGTGCCGACCAGCGATTCATCCCAGCGTGAACCTGCGATCAGGCCCGAATCGGCGTAGGCGCTGCCGGTGGTTGGCACGCGCGAGTCCAGCGCGATGCCGTGTTCGTCGCTCAATAGCACGGCGAATCCGGCCTGGCCCACGCGCTTGGCCAGGCCGCTGACCCCTTGGCCGGCGATGGACATGTAATCGTGGTGGAATTCCTGATGGCGATGAATTTCGGCGGCGCTGAGGATCACCTTGTTGGCCCGGCCTGCCGGCTTCAGGCCGTGCTCGACCACGCTGCGATACCAGGACTGCACGATCAGGCCATCGGACGGCAGGCTGCGGTCGGCAAAGTAATCGCCGACGAACGCTTTGAGATCAGCAGGTCCGGCTGAGGTCTGCAACGACATAGATGACTCTCCTGATGCGGCTGCGACCATGAGGCCCCAACGCATGATTATTGTTCTGTGTCCTCTAAGGACGGCCGCCGAGGCATTCGGGGCGGCAGGGATAACGCTCAGACTAGCGCCTGTGACGAAATATGCCTGTTACAAAAAATAATTCACGGCGCGCTCCGGGTACAGCAAATGCTGTACCCGGTCGCCTGCTGCACAGCGCAGCCCGGGCCAGAGCGGCGGAGCGCGAAACTCTGATCAGCGTGCTGCACGGCACCTGTTGCAAGGTCGCGACAGCTGTAGCGCAAGTGTCCCGCCGCCGCGCCCGGGCCGGGGCTGCGCGGGTCTTGCGGTGTCCGGACAACGGCGTATAACCGGAGCTGCCGGGCTGTTCCGGTCAATCGAGGAGGCATCGTCTATGTGGACCCGACCTGCATACACCGACCTGCGTATCGGCTTCGAAGTCACTATGTACTTCGCCAGCCGCTGAGCATCGAGCCCCGCCCGTGCGCGGGGCTTTTCTTGCCATTCCGGCGTCAGAGCTTGGCCCAGAAATCCTCTGCGAAGTCGCTCAGTGCCGTGTTGGGGCGGAACAGGCGGATCTCGACGGGAATGTCCCAATGCTCATCCAGCGCCCGAACCAGCTTGCCGTTGACCACTTCCGCCTCCGACAAGGTTCTCGGCAGCCAGGCAAAGCCTTTTCCTTCCTGAGCCATGGACAACAGCACCGCCGCCAGGTGGGAGCTGAAAACAGTGTTCAGCGTCGGCGGCCGGTCTTCCTTGCGTAGCCTTGCGGCGATGATCCGCCCCAGGCCCGACTCCGCCGTGTACGCCAGGTGTGGCGGCGCGATGCCTGGCGCCGCGGGTTCGCTGTCGCGGGCGCGCAACGGCACCAACAGATCGCTGCCGACGACCTTGGACTGAAACTGATCGGCGGCAAAACGCGGCGGCACGTCGGGATGCTGATGGCACAACAGAAACTGCACTTCGCCGCCCAGCAGCATGTGCTCGCACACGCTCATGTTGTCCGACAGCAGGCGGATCGCCTCCAGCGGCCCTGAGCGTTCGGCGGCGCGCACCCAGCCGGGAAAAAAGGTGAACGACAGCGAGTGCGTGGCGGCGAAATGCAACGTACGCGCCTGCTTGCCTGCGACCTCGCGCGCTTCCTGACGCATCTGGTACAGGCGCCGGGTCATCTCCTGGGCATTGTCGAGCATGTGCCGTCCGGCATCGGTCAGCGTTGCGCCTTGGGTGGTGCGCTCGAACAGGTCGACGCCAACCCAGGTCTCGAGCGCGCGGATCCTGCGACTGAACGCCGGCTGGGTGACATGCCGAAGCTCGGCCGCCCGGGAAAAATTCCCGCTTTGCGCCAGTACATTGAAATCTTCCAGCCAGACCAATTCCATCGTGATGCCGTCCGCGCATTGAGTGCCGCGTTTTTAGCATTGGCCGCGACAAAAGGTCCAGCCCTAGAGTGGGCCCATCCAAGCGCTGCACCTCTTCACCTAAAACAACAGGAGTCACCCATGCGTATCGTCGATATTCGCGAGAAGACCGTTTCCATTGCCTCGCCGATTGCCAACGCCTACATCGATTTTTCCAAAATGACCTGCTCGGTGGTGGCCGTGATCACCGACGTGATTCGCGACGGCAAGCCGGTGATCGGCTACGGCTTCAACTCCAACGGCCGCTACGGGCAGGGCGCGCTCATGCGTGACCGCTTCCTGGCGCGCGTTCTGGAAGCAGACCCTGAAACGCTGATCGACCAGGAACACGACAATCTGGACCCGTTCGCCGTCTGGAAAACCCTGATGACCAACGAAAAGCCGGGCGGGCACGGTGAGCGTTCGGTGGCGGTGGGGACGATCGACATGGCAGTCTGGGACGCGGTGGCCAAGATCGAGGGCAAGCCGCTGTATCGCCTGCTGGCCGACCGTTACCGCAACGGCGTGGCCGACGACAAGGTGTGGGTGTACGCGGCGGGGGGCTATTACTATCCCGGCAAAGACCAGAGCAAGCTCAAGGCCGAGATGCAGAGCTACCTGGATCGCGGATATGACGTGGTGAAGATGAAGATCGGCGCCGTGCCGCTGGCCGAAGACCTGCGTCGGATCGAAGCGGTGCTGGAAGTGGTGGGTGACGGCCAGCGCCTGGCGGTCGACGCCAACGGTCGTTTCGACCTCAAGACCGGCATCGCCTATGCCGAAGCGATCAAGCCGTACAACCTGTTCTGGTACGAAGAAGTGGGCGATCCGCTGGACTACGCCCTGCAAGCGGAACTGGCCAATCACTACGAGTTGCCGATGGCCACGGGCGAAAACCTGTTCTCCCATCAGGACGCGCGCAATCTGCTGCGCCACGGCGGCATGCGCCCTGACCGCGATTTCCTGCAGTTCGACTGCGCGCTGTCCTACGGTCTGGTGGAATACCTTCGCACACTCGACGTGATGAAGGACCTGGGCTGGTCGTCCCGTCGGGTCGTGCCTCACGGTGGGCACCAGATGTCCCTGAACATCGCTGCGGGCTTGCACCTGGGCGGCAACGAGTCCTACCCGGACGTGTTCCAGCCATTCGGCGGCTTTGCCGATGGTATCCGGGTAGAGAACAGCTACGTCGGACTGCCGGACATTCCTGGGGTGGGCTTCGAAGCCAAGTCAGCGCTGTATGCGGTGATGCGTGAACTGGGTGAGGGGGCGTAAACACAACGCTTCGCCCCTGCAGGGGCGCGCTTGCCCGCGATGCGGTGTGTCAGTCACCGGCGATGTGTCTGACACATCGCAATCGCGAGAAAGCCCACTCCCACGAGGGTATTGCGGCATGGCGTGGTCTGGCGCCAAGCACCGATCCGGTGGGAGCGAGCTTGCTCGCGAAGACTGATCTCCAGACGCCGCATGCTCCACAGCATGCACCGGCCTTTCCCGGCTCAAGCCGCTCCTAAAGACGCGGCAAGCTTTTCGTAGGACCGGCTTTAGCCGGGAACGCGTCGGTTGTTACGCCGCTGATCGAAGAGGGCTTAAAAGACAGATGGCTCACTCCCACCCGTCCTCCATCGGTCAAGCAGTCCTTTCCCCTCATACAAAAACAACAGTGAGGCATTCCATGGAACAGGCTTCGACACGCTGGTATTCCCAGCTCTACGTTCAGGTGCTGATCGGTATCGTCATAGGCGGCGCCATCGGTTTCTTTCTCCCCGACATCGGCGCCAAGCTGCAACCGTTCGCCGACGGCTTCATCAAGCTGATCAAGATGCTGCTCGCGCCGATCATTTTCGGCACGGTGGTGGTGGGCATCGCCAAGATGGGCAGCGTCAAAGAGGTGGGACGCATCGGCGCCAAGGCGCTGATCTACTTCGAGATCCTCTCGACCCTGGCACTGGTGATCGGTCTGGTGGTGGTCAATATCCTCAAGCCCGGCGTGGGCATGAACATCGACATCAACACCATCAACGGCAGTGCCATCAGCGGCTACACCCAGGCCGCCGCGGCGCAGGGCGGGGTGGTCGAATTCTTCATGAACATCATCCCGACCACGCTGTTCGACGCGTTTGCAAAAGGCGCGATGCTGCAGGTGATTCTGGTCTCGGTGCTGATGGGCGTTGCACTGGTGCAGATCGGCGAACCGGTCAAGCCGCTGGTCAACGTCATCGACATGCTGCTGCAGAGCCTGTTCCGTGTGGTGGCGATGGTCATGCGCCTGGCGCCGCTGGGGGCCGGGGCGGGGATGGCGTTCACCATCGGCAAATACGGCATCGGCACGTTGCTGTCGCTCGGCCAGTTGCTGGTCGCGCTGTACGTCACCACCCTGCTGTTCATCGTGGTGATTCTGGGCTCGGTGGCACGCTGGTCGGGGCTGCCGTTGATGCAGTTCCTGCGGTATTTCAAGGACGAAATTCTGGTCACCCTCGGGACCTGCTCCACTGAAGCGGTGCTGCCGCGAATGATGGTCAAGCTGGAAAAACTCGGCTGCGAAAAATCGGTGGTCGGGATGGTCCTGCCGACCGGTTACACGTTCAATTCCGACGGCACCTGCATCTACCTGACCATGGCGGCGATTTTCGTCGCGCAGGCGACCAACACGCCGCTGACCTTGTGGGATCAACTGACGGTGCTGGGCGTTCTGCTGCTGACCTCCAAAGGCTCGGCCGGGGTGGCCGGGGCCGGCTTCGTCACGCTGGCCGCAACGCTGTCAGTGTTCCATGGCATTCCCATGATCGGTCTGGTGCTGTTGCTGGGCGTCGACCGTTTTCTCAATGAGGCACGCGCGGTCACCAACCTGATCGGTAACGGCATCGGCACCCTTGCCATTGCCAAATGGGACGGTTCTTTCGACAAGGCCAAGGCGGCGCGCGAGATCGCCGCGATGAACAACCGTTCCGCGAAACCCGGCCAGCCCGCACCCTCGGCTGCCGATCCGCTGAACGCGGCCCGCGTCGGAAAGTCGCAGGTCTGAGGCGCGGGGCTGGCCGCCGGCGCAGGGGAGCCGCCAGTCAGCCGTTCGCTGGCCAACCCGCGCGCGTCTGCAGTGATAGACTCTCGCCACTTCAGACGAGGAGCGACAAACGTGCGCAAGATGGCAACGATGGTGGCGGTGTTGATGCTGGCAGGTTGTGATGGCGGTAAGCCGGCCACACCCGCGAAGGTTCCGGCGACCGATTCGGTCACAGAAGCCGCCACTCCGGCTTCGCCGCAATGGACCATTCGCGTCCATTTGAAGGAAGCCCTGAGCGACATGACCTACTGGCTGGTCGAGCATCATTACCCGTCGTATGTGGTCAAGGTCGATGGCAGGGAAGTGGTCATGATCGGGCCGTTCGAGTCGCAGGACGCCGCCGAGAAAGCCAAGACCGACATCGACGCAGCGCTGGTCAAAGGCCATCGGCTTTCACAGCTGGAAGTCATCCCGCCCAAGCCTTGATGCGGCGACTGCACGATGTAGCGCGACACCTTGCCATGGCCGTGACACCCTCGGTCAACGCGTTCGAATACTCGGGCGCGTCAACCGGGAATCGCCGTTATGGACGAGATTCAACGCCTGAGTGATTTGCTCAATGCCAATCAGCGTTACGAAGAGCAGAAGCAACAGCGCTTTCACGACGACCTCGTGCAGTGGAACGCCAGCATCGACGCGCTTTATCAGCAGGTCGAAGGCTGGCTCAAGCCCTTGGTCGAAGCGGGCCAGACCCGCTTCGAATACGATCCGCATCAGGCCCAGAGCAAGGGCTATCCTGACGATAACTCGCCGTTCAGAAGCCGCCGACTAACCTTTTCACTGGCCGCGCATCGGGTCACATTCGTCCCGGATGCCATGGGGCCGGCAGGGCAGGTGAGTGTGTCGGTCAATGGGCTGAGTCTGCACGGGCAGGAGAAGTATTCGTTACACCTGGAAGCCGAACGGCAGGTGTGGATGCTGAAGAAGACCGTCGGGGTGAAGGATTCTGAACCTGAGACGTTTACCGCTGATTTTTTCGCCAGATTGCTGCAGGGCGTGGTGCCGCAGCGGCGTTGAGTGCATCGAGCGATGGCGGCAAATGCCGAAGGCCGTTGCAACGGCCTTGGGCAAATGCGATATCGGCGTGCCGCCTCAGCGACGGCCCAGCAACAGGCCGACGACCAGACCGAAGCCAGCCGACACGGCAACGGTCTGCCATGGGTGACCGCCGATGTAAGTCTCGGTCGCTTCGACCGCAGGCTTGGTGCGCTCACGCACATTGCTCACCGAATCCAGTGCCTGTTTCAGCTTCAGGCTCAGTTGCGCACGCACGGTCTCTCCCTCTTCGCCAACCAGCGCTGCGCTGTCCTTGAGCAGTTTGTCGGACTCTTCAATGAGGGCCGCCAATTCGCTGAAAGCCTGATCCTTGATCTGTTCGGCGGCGTTCTGGGCAGCAGTTTTACGAGCCATGGCTATTTCCTTTCAGTTGATAACGGCAGTGAGCAATGGAGTCACCGGGGGGGCAAAAGTTGCAGGGCGTTTCGGAGGGAGCCAAAAAGTGCGACGAATGTCGTCGGGCGACGCCCTCGTCGGGTGTAAGATGCTGACGCTTTTGAGCCATACGTGGCTCTGTCATAGCGTTTCGTTTTTGCACACGAGGTAACCGTCATGAGTTTCAACCTGGCCAACAAGTCCCTTGCCGAACGCGCCGCCATCGAGGACGAAAAATCCCGTCTGTTCGAGCTGTGGCAGAGCAATCTGGGCAAGGCCAAGGGCGACGCGGCCCGTCTGATGGGCGAGCGCGCCAAGCGCAAAGGCAAATGGTCGGAGTGGGTGCGCGCCGAGCTCGACGCCATGTCGCCGCCTGAATACGCCAACATGGTCCGCGCAGAAGTCAATCGCCAGGTCGCCGCCGCACGCGGCTGATGCCCGCTGCTGCGATGTGCCGCTGCGCAGCCCTGTCAGCGGCACCCGGCAGGCATTACCAGCTCCCGCTTGCCGGTTGCGGCAGGCTCAGCGTGCCGCTGTCATAAAACCGCATCGTTCCGAACAAGCCGCCCGCCAGCTTGCCGTGTAACTCATACGGCAAATTGTCGAGGCGCTGCTGCTCGGTCAGCCCGACGGCCTGGCGCAGCGCGGCGAACGCTGACACCGTGACCGGCACCGTCAGCACGCCTTCGGAAAAACGGCCGATGGTGCCTTTCTGATCGCTGACGCCCGAGGCCAGCAGTTTGCCGTTCACGTCCAGATTCAGCGCCACGCCGTCGTATGCGATGTCGGTGTCGTTCGGGTTCTGCAGACGCAGTTTGACGGCGAAGCGGATCTCAAGATCCTGGCCCTGCAAAGGCTCGATACCCACCACGTTGATGTTCAGCGGGTCACGATTGGGGAACAGCGCGCAGGCGCTCAGCGCCAGAATCAGCAGGCCGGCCAGCAGGGTTCGGATCGGGCGTAAGGGCATCGGACACTCCAGTGAAGCGGGCTGAAGGGGGCACGGCGCACCCCACTCAACAGCTTAGCGGTTCAACTGTGCGACCTCGCGGGCGGTGAGAGGTTCTGCTGGCGCAGGGAGCGTCGGGTCCTGCAGAACCTTGACCGTAGAGGCCTCCGGGTCGAACTCGGTGAGTTCCTCTTCCTGATGTTCTTCGGGCAGGAATATGTTCAGCACGATGGCGCAGAACGCCCCGATCGTGATGGGCGATTCGAAGATGTTGTGCAGCGCCTTCGGCAACTCGCGCAGCACCTCTGGCACCGCGGCGACGCCCAGCCCCATGCCGAGCGAGATAGCCACGATCAGCATGTTGCGCCGATGCAGGCCAGCCTCCGAGAGAATCTTGATGCCGGCAACGGCCACGGTGCCGAACATGATCAGGGTGGCGCCCCCCAGAACCGGCTTGGGCATCAGTTGCAGCACGGCGCCGATGACCGGGAACAGGCCGAGCAGCACGAGAATGCCGGCGATGAAAAACGCCACATAGCGACTGGCGACGCCGGTCAGCTGGATAACGCCGTTGTTCTGCGCGAAGGTCACCATCGGCAGGCTGTTGAACACGGCCGCCATCGCCGAGTTCAGGCCATCGGCGAGCAGTCCGGATTTGATCCGGCGGATGTACACCGGGCCACTGACAGGCTGTTGCGAGATCATCGAGTTGGCGGTGAGGTCGCCAGCCGCTTCCAGTGGCGATACCAGAAAGATCACGGCAATCGGTATGAACGCCAGCAGATCAAAGGAAAAACCGTACTTGAACGGCACCGGCAGACTCATCAACGGCACCTGCGGCATGTGCGCGAAGTCGATGCGGCCCATGTACCACGCCACAGCGAAGCCAAGGGTCAGGCCGATAATGATCGCGCTCAGCCGCAGCAACGGAATATTGAAACGGTTGAGCACCACAATCGTGGCCAGCACCAGGCCCGCCAGCCCCAGGTTCGCCGCCGAGCCCATGTCACTGGCGCCGAATCCGCCCGCCATGTCGGTCATGGCAACCTTGAGCAGCGACAGGCCCATGAGGGTAATGATTGTGCCGGTCACCACTGGAGTGATCAGCTTGCGCAGCTTGCCGATGAACTGACTGAGCGCCACTTCGATGAAGGCTGCGCAGAAGCACACGCCAAAAATGGTCGACAGCACTTCTTCAGTGCCGCCGCCACGGCTCTTCACCAGGAAGCCGGCGCTGAGGATCACGCTGAGAAAGGAAAAACTGGTGCCTTGCAGGCAGAGCAGACCAGAACCGATCGGCCCGAAGCGCCTGGCTTGCACGAAAGTGCCCAGCCCCGAGACGAACAGCGCCATGCTGATCAGATAGGGCACTTCACTGTCCAGGCCCAGCACGCTGCCAACGATCAGCGTGGGCGTGATGATGCCGACGAAGCTGGCAAGCACGTGCTGCAGCGCAGCGAAGATTGCGGCGGTGAAATGCGGTCGGTCGTTGAGGCCGTAGATCAGGTCGGTCGGGCGTGAGGCGCGAGTTGAGGCGGAGCTGCTTTGCGGTGTGATCATGGTTAGCCTGCCAATTGTTTTTATTCGGTCGTGGGCTTTGCAGGTGACGCTGAACTGACCGGAAGACAGAACTTAACTGTCAGGTCAGGTTTTGCGACTCTACAACATGTCCACAGCATGAAAAACAATTTATTGAAAAATTGTGTACAAAATAACGGCATGAGTCAGCCAGAACGCCCGTCGAAAAAAGGGCGCGAAGGATGCCAGAAAATGTTTCGCGGGTCTGCGTCGGGCGCTTATTCTGTTGCCTTTGAACCTGACGTCGGCGATCGGCGTCCAACTCGGCGGATTGTATGGGGCAAACCAGGTCCTGACGGGGCCATCTCTCGACAAGGAGGTTTCAACTGGGGCGTAAAGATCTTCATGAGCACTGCACAGCAATTTTCGTTGACTGATCTGCAAGTCACGTTGATTTCCCGAGCGCTTGCTGACCGCAGGCGATATCAGATTCTCGTTCAGATCGGCGCCAGCGATGAGCCGGTGCCGTGCGCCGCGCTGCTCAAGGTGCATCCGGTGAGCGCGGCGACGGTTTCCCATCATACGAAGGAGCTCGAGCGCGCCGGCTTGATCGCCACGCTGCGTGAAGGCAAGTACGCCAGTTTCCAGATCCGGCGCGAGGTGCTGCACGCGTACGCCAGGCAACTGATGCATATATGAGTACAGGCTGTGAGCACACTGTGACGGCCGCACTGAGGTTGACCGATAGCGGCATATGCCCGTAAATTGGACGGCCTTTTTCCCCTTCTCCCGCCTCACGCCAGGCGCATCCGGAGCTTGTTTATGTACCCAGACGTTCAGCTGTTCATCGATGGTCAATGGCGCACCAGTGAAGACGGTCGCACCCTGGCCGTCATCAATCCGGCCACGGGCGAAACCCTGGGCAGCGTCGCCCATGCCGGGATCGCCGATCTGGACAAGGCGCTGCTCGCCGCCGAGCGTGGTTTCGAAACCTGGCGCAGCACGCCGGCGTACGACCGCTACAAGATCATGCAGAAGGCTGCCAATCTGCTGCGCGAACGCGCTGACAGCATCGCCAGCATCATGACCCAGGAGCAGGGCAAGCCGCTGGCCGAAGCGCGCATGGAAACCCTCGCCGCCGCCGATATCATCGACTGGCTGGCCGAAGAGGGCCGTCGCGCCTATGGCCGACTGGTGCCATCGCGCAATGTGTCGGTCGAGCAGAAAGTCATCAAGGAGCCTGTCGGTCCGGTCGCCGCTTTCACGCCATGGAACTTCCCGATCAACCAGGTGGTGCGCAAGCTGTCCTCTGCGCTGGCCGCGGGTTGCTCAATCATCGTCAAGGCGCCGGAAGAAACCCCGGCGTCGCCTGCCGAACTGATCCGCGCGTTTGTCGATGCCGGCGTGCCGGCCGGTGTCATCGGCCTGGTGTACGGCGACCCGGCACAGATTTCCAGCTACCTGATCGCCCACCCGACCATCAAGAAGGTCACCTTCACCGGCTCCACGCCGGTGGGCAAGCAACTGGCCGCATTGGCGGGCCAGCACATGAAGCGCGCGACCATGGAGCTGGGTGGCCATGCGCCTGCGCTGGTCTTCGACGACGCCGACATCGACCTCGCCGCCCGTGTGCTGGCAGGTGCCAAGTTCCGCAACGCCGGTCAGGTCTGCGTGTCGCCGACGCGCATTCTGGTGCAGCGCGGGGTGTTTGACGCGTTCGCCGAGAAATTCGTCGGTCTGACCCATGAGGTCAAGGTCGGCAATGGTCTGGAGCAGGGCGTAACCATGGGCCCGGTCGCCAATGAGCGGCGCATTCCGGCGCTGTCGGCCTTGATCAAGGATGCCAGCGACAACGGCGCCAAGGTTCACACCGGCGGCAAGGCGGTCGAGGGCCCTGGCTACTTCTTCGAGCCCACCGTGCTCAGCGGACTGACCACCGAAATGCGCATCATGAACGAAGAACCGTTCGGCCCGGTCGCGCTGCTGGTGCCATTCGACACCGTCGAAGACGCCGTCAAGGAGTCCAACCGCGTGCCGTTCGGTCTGGCGTCGTACGCCTTCACCACCTCCATGAAAACCGCGCACATCCTCAGCACCCGCATCGAGGCCGGCATGCTCTCCATCAACCACCAGGGCATCGGTTTGGTGGAAGTGCCATTCGGCGGCATCAAGGATTCCGGCTATGGCTCCGAAGGCGGCACCGAAGCCATCGAAGCGTACCTGAACACCAAGCTGGTCACCGTGTTCAACCTGTAACACCTGGACCGTGTTGAAGCAAAAGCCCACCTTACGGTGGGCTTTTGCTTGGTGGACTTTTTATTGGTGGCTGGAAATGGCCTCTTCCCGGCTGAAGCCGGCCTACAGATGCTGCAGACTTTTCGTAGGACCGGCTTTAGCCGGGAAGGCGTCGGTCATTAGACCGTTGCTCGAAGGGGCGTTAGAAACAGTTGGCTCACTCCCACCTGTTTCGCGGCGTGACGCCACTCGCCAAAACACCACAAACCCCCTGTGGGAGCGAGCTTGCTCGCGATGGCTTCAGTTCAGCCGCCCAATCTCCACCAAGAGAAACGCCCTCATGGCGAGCAAGCTCAATACCACCTGTTGCCCGGTGCGAGACGGCTCCGTGAAATGTCGTCTTATGCTGAGCCGTGAGTGTGTTCATTCAGGGTGTGCCAGCCAGACCGCGTCCCATAGCGGGTAGTCGCCCACACGCCTCACCAGCCCAGCCCTCAAGGGGTTGGCAATGATGTAACGCGCACATCTCAGCAACGCCTCCTCGTGGCGAACGGCTGTGTCATGGTAGCCGGATTGCCAGAGGCTACCTTGAAGCCCCGCGCGCTTGTTTACCGCTATCGCCGTCTTTGATTTCACCCTTTGCACCGTCTGACAAAGCGAACCGGTACCAAGCGCGACCAGCCAGTGAAAATGATCAGGCATGACCACCCAGGCCAATGAGTCAGCCATGCCTGATTCCTCTACAGCCCGCAGCTCGTCGACCAACAACCTTCCAGTGCGCCAGTCGGCGAAGTCAGTGCGGTGTTGCGCAAGACGTGATGTCACAAGATAAATTCTTCCGGGTTCTGAAAACCTCCCGGTGCGCAGGCTGCGCGAGTGCGGTTGTTCGGCCATTCCCTGACTCCCTGCTAAAGGCTGCCCATAAATCTAGCCAGTGGCCGGGTCGGTCGAGCGGGAGTGTGTTGCCTGATGTTGTGCGTGCTTCTGTACAGTCTATGTCGCCCGCACGGGCCAATTCGCGAGCAAGCTCGCTCCCACCTGTTTCGCGGCGCGACGCCACTCGCCAGAACACCACAAAACCTCGTGGGAGCGAGCTTGCTCGCGAAGGCTTCAGTTCCGCCACCCAATCGCCACCGGCAGAAATGCCCTCATCGCGAGCAAGCTCACTCC
>NZ_FNYJ01000006.1:421424-475752 GCF_900108875.1 Pseudomonas sp. NFR16
CGAAGGCTTCATGTCAGCCACCCAATCTCCTCCATCAGAGACGCCCTCATCGCGAGCAAGCTCACTCCTACCTTATTAGCGGTGTGACGCAGCTCAGCCAAACACCACAAAACCCCTGTAGGAGCGCGCTTGTCCGCGAAAGCTTCAGTTCAGCCACCCAATCTCTACCAGCAGAAACGCCCTCATCGTGAGCAAGCTCACTCACACTCATACCGCGCATCCTCCAGCGACGCGGCTGTTATGCGTTACTGCGCCCTGCGCAGCAATCCGCTGAACTCCCGGCCCCTGGCCTGACTCTCAACCCAAAGATCACTCCGATCATCGGCGCAAGGATCAGGCATGGCTATCACCGGCGTTCAATCCGAAACGGAGCAGGCCAAGGGTCGGCTGTTCGAGACCGATCTGCCGGCGCGGCTGGACCGGCTGCCGTGGGGCCGGTTTCATACGTTGCTGGTGTTTGCCCTGGGCATCACCTGGTTGCTCGATGGTCTTGAGGTCACGCTCGCGGGTTCCGTCTCCGGGGCGTTGAAGGAGAGCCCGGTGCTGCGCCTCACGAATGCGGACATTGGCCTGGCGGGCGGTGCTTATATCTGTGGCGCGGTGCTCGGTGCGCTGTTTTTCGGCTGGCTGACCGACCGGCTCGGGCGCCGCAAGCTGTTCTTCATCACGCTGGCGCTGTACATCAGCGCGACTGCGGCCACGGCGTTTTCTTTCAGCCTGTGGAGCTTCATGCTGTTCCGGTTTCTGACCGGAATGGGCATCGGCGGCGAGTATACGGCCATCAACTCGACGATTCAGGAGTTCACCCCCGCGCGTTTTCGCGGCTGGGTCGACCTGACGATCAATGGCACGTTCTGGATCGGCGCTGCGCTGGGGGCGGGCGGGTCGATCTTGTTGCTGGACCCCGGCTGGATCGGCGCGGACCTGGGCTGGCGTCTGTGTTTCGGGATCGGCGCGGTGCTGGGACTGGTGATTCTGCTGATGCGACTGTGGCTGCCCGAGAGCCCGCGCTGGTTATTGATTCATGGCCAGAGCGAAGAAGCGCAGAGCATCGTCGAGAACATCGAGCGGCGTTTTCGCGAGCAGGGTCACGCGCTGCCGGCGCCCAGCGGCCCACCTCTGCGCCTGCATGCCCGAGACCACACGCCGCTGCGGGAGATCTTCGACACGTTGTTCAATACCTATCGGCAACGGGCGCTGGTCGGCATGACGCTGTTGACCGCTCAGGCTTTTTTCTACAACGCCATTTTTTTCACCTACGCACTGGTGCTGACTGAGTTCTATCAAGTGCCGTCGGCGTCGATCGGCTGGTACGTGCTGCCGCTTGCGCTGGGCAACTTCTGTGGGCCGCTGTTGCTGGGGCGGTTGTTCGATGTGATCGGCCGCCGCGTGATGATCAGCCTGACGTACGCCGTCTCGGCGATTCTGCTGTGCATCAGCGGGTACCTGTTCGAGCAGGGCGTGTTGAACGTGACCCAGCAGGCGATCGCCTGGATGATCATTTTCTTCTTCGCCTCCGCGGCGGCCAGTTCGGCTTACCTGACCGTCGCCGAAACCTTTCCGCTGGAGATCCGCGCGCTGGCCATCGCGGTTTTCTACGCGTTCGGCACGGCTCTGGGCGGCATCGTCGGCCCGATGCTGTTCGGCAGGCTGATCGACAGCCATGAGCGCGGCCCGGTGTTCATCGGCTATCTGATCGGTGCGGCGTTGATGTTGTTGGCTGCGGCGGTGCAGGCGATCTGGGGCGTCTCTTCAGAGCGCAAATCCCTGGAGCAGGTCGCACGGCCGCTGTCTCAGGCGAGTGATTGACAGCGCGCTCGATCCGAGGCCATCGCCCAGCGGGCTCCAGCGCAGCGGATACGCGAACGTCGCTGGCGTTGGTGCAGGTGCTTGTCCATGGATGGGCAGTCAGCTGTGTGCTGCACACCGTACTGGTCAGTTTTCTTCAATACGCCTGCGACGCTCGCCACTTAAGGTTCGCGCTCATCCAGTGAGCAGAGAGTTGCAGCAATGAACCTGATGATTTCCATGGCGGCCTTCGCCCTTGCGGCGTCTATTTCTCCGGGGCCGGTGAATGTGGTGGCGCTCAGCTGCGGGGCGCAGTTCGGTCTCGCCGCAAGCTTGCGCCATGTGACGGGCGCCACGGTGGGCTTCGTCTTGCTGCTGGTGTTCACGGGTTTCGGGCTGCACGAAGTGCTCGTCCGATACCCGATGCTCACCGATCTCATTCGCTGGGCGGGCATGGCGTTCCTGATCTATCTGGCGTGGAAACTGGCGATGGACGACGGCCAGTTGCAGGTCGGCAAGCCCACGCGTCGGCCCTCGTTGCTCAGGGGGGCGGCCATGCAATGGCTCAACCCCAAGGCCTGGTTGGCAGCAGTGGCGGGGATGGGCGCATTCGTGGCCGATGGCGAAGCTCGGCTGATCGGCCTGTTTGCGCTGATCTACCTCATCGTCTGCTACCTGTCGGTGGCGTGTTGGGCGTACGCCGGTGCGTTTCTGGGCCCTTACTTGCGCAGTTCCCGGCGCATACGCATGTTCAATCGCAGCATGGCGACCTTGCTGGCTGGCTGCGCCGTCTCGCTGCTCTATGTGTGATTACTGGCGATATTGCCCGGGCGTGGCCGCCAGATGCTTTTTGAACACCCGCTGAAAATGCGCCTGATCGGCAAAGCCGCTGCGCTGAGCAACAGCGGCAATCGGCTCGCCCTCGAGCAGTCGCGTCTGGGCGTGCTGGATGCGCCGGTTGATCAGGTACGCATGGGGCGTCATGTGGAAGTGCTGCTCGAAGGCGCGAATCAGATAGGCCTCCGACAGATTGGCGGCCTGACAGATGTCTTCCAGCCGGATCGGCTGCAAGAAATGTGCGTTGATGTAATGAGCGGCGCGTTCGATCCTGGCGCCGGCCTTTCTCACCGGCGGCCGACCCCCACCCAGACGCTCTTGCATCTGCGTGAAGAAGGCGATGGCTTGTTCATGGCGGGCCATGGTCTGGGTGTGCGGATCGATGAGCACGCGGTGCAGGCGCAGCAGCGCGTTAAACAGCTGCGGATCGTCGCAATGAGTGGCGGCGATCGGCTGAAAGCCCTGGTCTTCGCTGACGCCACACGCGTGCTGGATCCGGCTCAGCCAGGCCGCATCGACGTACAGCATGATGTAAGACCACGGCTGGTCGTCGATAGGGTTGCAGGCGTGAACATCGCCAGGATTCATCAGCACGACCGTGCCGCTGGCGATGGTCTGACAGGTCTTCTCGTGCAGATAGGTGCTCTGTCCGGCAGTGATCGCACCGACCGAGAACACCTCGTGCGAATGACGCGCGTAACAGACCTTGCGGCCGTCGGCGATCGAGCGGGCCTGAATGAAAGGTAGTTGCGGGTCCCGCCAGAACACCGGTGTTTCAGCGTTGATCACCGGGTTCTGAAGGGCCATGTCAGGTCATCCTCTGGCGTGTTTGCAGCTGCGGAAAATGTCCAGCGCAGGCTGGTACTCAATGGTGTTGACACCGAGCAAGCCTAGCACCGAATGAAACATGTAGTCATGGCTCAGGTCCGGCTGATTCTGCTTGGCCATCAGGCAATTGCGATCAATGCTGGCATCTTCCAGCGTCTGCTTGCCAAACCACATCACCATCGGCACGTGGGTCTGTGCTTCAGGGGCGATGGCGTACGGCGCGGCATGCAGATAAATGCCGTTTTCGCCGAGTGATTCGCCATGGTCGGACACGTAGATCATCGAGGTGTCGACCTTGTCCTGATTGCGCTTGAGCAGTTCGATGGTCTGCGAGAGGAAGTGATCGGTGTACAGAATCGTGTTGTCGTAGACGTTCTTCAGCTCATCCGAGGTGCAGCTGCCCAACTGATTGGTATGGCAGACCGGCGTGAAGCGTTCCATCGCCTTGGGGTAACGGTCGTAGTACTCCGGGCCGTGGCTGCCGTCGGAATGCAGGACAATGATCGCGTTGTCCTTGAGTGAGTCGATGTAGTCCTGCAAGCCGACCAGCAGCGATTCATCCAGGCAGTTCTGGCCGTCGCAGAACGCGCTCGGCTGGTTCTTCGGAACGTCGCTGTGCGGCACGCGCAGGCAGGTGCCCTTGCAATCGCTGTTGTTATCCAGCCACAGCACCTTGAGGCCCGCGCGCTGCAGCATGTCCAGCAGACCTTCATAAGTCTTGCCCTTTTTGTCGCTGTAATCTGTGCGCGAGAACCGCGAGAACATGCATGGCACCGACACGGCGGTCGACGTGCCGCAAGAGGCGACATGGGTGAAATTGAGGATGTCCTGTTGCTTGAGTTCCGGGTTGGTTTCCCGCCCGTAGCCATTGAGCGAGAAATGATCGGCGCGCGCCGTTTCCCCGACCACGAAAATCATCAGGCTCTTTTTCGGTCGCTGTTGCGCTTCGGGGCTGAGCACCGAGTCGGCGCCAACGGTCTGGATCTGCACCGTTTCCTTGATCGCCACCGTCTGCTTGGTCAGTTTGCCGAGGGCATAGAGGTAGTTGGTCGGGTTGATGAAGTGAGTCAGCTTGTCTTCGTCGCGAAAGATCGGCGCGTAGGTCGAATAGAACGGACCCACGGCGGCAGCGATCAGCAGAATGCAGCCGATGCACACCAGCACCTTGTTGACCAGCCCCGGCAAGACCCGGCGATAGGTCACCGGCAGCCACCAGATCAGCGCGATCGGCAGTACGCCGAGCAGACCCAGATAGAGAAACAATTGGCCACTGAGCAGTGCTTTGACTTCACCGGGGTTGGTCTCGAGCACGTTCTGCATCATCACCGTGTCGATGCTGATGCCGTAATCGTTCATGAAGTACGCCGCTGCGGCGGAGCCCAGGGCGACCAGACTCAGCACGGGTTTGAGCGTGGGGCGGAACGAGAACGGCATCAGCAGCAAGGTGATCGCCGCCCAGAGGAACAACCCGAACGACGCGTAGAATGCGACGGCCTTGAGGCCTTGCAGCTGAGTCAGCCCCAGCAGGGCGTGCCAGGTGGCGAGGTTATAGAAGGCGACCAGACAGAGCGAAAACAGCATGACGAGGCGGGTGGAGGTGACGGGTCTGACCACTGAACGCATTTCCATATTAGCGACTACTCGACGCAGGCCTGGCGCGCGTTCCGCTGGTCGTGTCCTTACGGCCGCACGTATGGAACGCCCGTCACAAGCAGGCAGATTGATAGGAGAGCGGAATATCGGGCGGAGTTTTTCAGAGCGATTGTGAAGAGTTCGTGAACGAAGTGTGGACAGCCTGTCAGGCCGCCTACTATTTTTTTCCGCGCAGGGCATTGCGCGTCGAAACAGGTTTGCTAGCCTGCGAAAACTCAAAAGCGGCAAGCACGCCACAAGGTATTCACGAGGCAGATGGAGGAGGTTTGATGAAGCTCATCGGTATGCTGGATTCGCCGTATGTACGACGGGTCGCCGTCAGCCTCACACGTCTGGGGATCGCGTTCGAGCACGAATCAGTGTCGGTCTTTCGCGGGATGGAACGGTTCAGGGAAATCAACCCGGTAATCAAGGCGCCGACCCTGGTCACCGACGACGGCGTGGTGCTCATGGAGTCCAGCCTGATCCTCGATTATGTCGAATTTCTCAAAGGGCCGGGCGAGGGCCTGATGCCTGCCGAACCCGCTCAACGCGTGCGCACGCTGCGCCTGACCGGGCTTGCCCTGGTGGCCTGTGAAAAAGCGGTGCAGATCTATTACGAGCGCAACCTGCGGCCTGCCGACATTCAACATGCGCCTTGGGTTGAGCGGGTCAGTGCTCAGTTGAAGACGGCCTGCGCCGAGCTTGAGCGGGAGCTCGAACGCCAGCCCTTGCTAGCGGACGCCGACATCGGGCAGGACGGCATCAGCATCGCGGTGGGTTGGTCGTTTATCCAGATGGCAGTGCCGGATCAGGTCAGCCCCGCGGATTACCCGCTGCTGGCGCAGTTCAGCGCCCGCGCGGAAACGCTGGAGATATTCAAGTCGCTGCCGATGGTTTGATCTTACCGGGCAAGCAGCTTCGCCACGGTGCCGTCGTTTTTCAACTGGGCAAACGCTGCCGCGATCCGTTTGACGGTGTCTTCCGGGGTCGCGGCGCTGAGTGCGACGTAAAGGCCTTTGGACAGCTCATCGAGGGTGTAAACGGCTTCCAGCTCCTCGAAGGCGATGTTCAGGTCCTTGCATTGCTCCCGCGCTTCCCGTTCAGGCAGCGGTACCAGCGCCACCTGGCCGCTGAGCAGCTTGCGCAAGTTGTCCAGATTGGTCGCCGAGACCACCATCTTGTTGAAACCCTTGCTCTCCAGAAACTCCTGGCGCGAGTCGTCCCGCACCACGCCGACGCTGTAGTTTCTGGCGTCTTCCAGGGTTGCGACCGCGATGTCCTTGCGAGCGCGCAGCTTGTAGAACATCGGCATGACCTGATCCAGTTCGCCCACCCATTTGAACAACGGCTCGCGTTCGCTGCTGCGGATGATGGGGTAAATCAGCACGTTGGGTTCCAGACGCGCCATGTCGTAGGCGCGGGCCCACGGGTACAGGGCCATGTGGTAATCGGTGATGCCGGCCCTGGCGAGGGTCTTTTCGACGATCTCGCTCGCCACGCCGCTGACCTTGCCGTTCTCCAGCGAACTGTAGGAAGAGTCTTCGGTGACCACCTGCAGCGTCGCCGCACTGGCCTGAAGGCAGATCCAGGCCAGCAGGCTGACGGTCAGAACCGTGCAGTGGCGTTGAATATTTCCCATGTCACTTCCTCTCCCTGATCAGATCTCGCAACGATTACGGCCCTGGCTCTTGGCCCGATACAGTGCGCGGTCGGCACTTTGCAACAACTGGTCGAAGCGCTCCATGGCCGTCGTGTCGAGTTCGGCGACGCCGACACTCAACGTGACGAAGGGCGAGACAGGCGACGCGCCGTGGGGCAATTGCCGGTCGACGAGCAGCCCACGCAAGCGCTCGGCCGACGCCAGCGCCTGCGTCGCGTCCTGACCGGGCAGCAGCACGGCAAATTCTTCGCCGCCCAGTCGGGCGACCAACTCGCCCGAGCGGGAAAACAGCGCGCTCATGGTCAACGCCACTTCGCGCAGGCACTGATCGCCCATCGCGTGGCCATGGGTGTCGTTGTACAACTTGAAAAAATCGACGTCGCACATCAGCACCGAAAACGGCAGTCCGTGGCGCAGTGCGCGGTTGAATTCCAGTTCCTTGAGTTCGTCGAAGTGCCGGCGGTTGGCAAGGCCGGTCAAGGGGTCGAAGCGGGTCAGCGCTTCCAGGCGGATGTTCGCCGCTTTCAACTGCGCCGTGCGTTGCTCTACCAGCTCGGCCAACTGGTCGCGGCTGGCCGCCAGCGCGATCTCGTCGCGGGCCTGGCGCTCGAGGTGGTTGGCCAGTTTGTCTTGCAGGTCGTTGACCCCGGCTTCCAGCAGGTCAAGTTCGTCACCGGCCTTGCCGCGGCGCTCCAGCGACAGGTGCGTCTTGAGGTTCTGCGGCGTCAATTGCTCCAGATGCCGGGCGATGCGCCGCACGTGCAATGTCACAGAGCGGTTGAACATGCCCATGATCAACCCCGCCAGCGCGAGCGACTGGATGATCTGCGTCAGCATGATGATGCCGACCTCTTTCCACAGGCGTTTCCAGAGCAGGCTCTCGTCGCCCTCGATCGTCAACTCGCCAACCACCTCGCTGGCGCCCGCGTAAGGACTGACCGTCAATTGCCGGCGCAGGGCAGGGGCCAGCACCGATCCGGCGTGCCCCGCATGCTGGCGCTCGACCACTTCGGGCGAACGGCCCGGGCGCAGGATGCGCAGCTCCACCCGGCCTACCGGTGCGGCCGTTGCCACACTGTCGATCTGCGCCTGCAGGGCTTCACTGTCCATCTCCCAGACGGCTTTGGACAACGTGCCCTGAAACACCTGATCGATCAGGCTCAGTTCGGCGGTCATGTTGGCAAGGTTGGTATTCCAGGCGAACCAGGTTCGCACCGTGACCGTCGCCAGGGTGAACAGGATGCAGAACGCCAGCGTGGCCAGTACCAGTCGGCGCGCCAGCGAGCCGCTGCGCGGTCGCGCCTCGGTGGTCTGGGTCGGGTTCGATTCGGACTCCGCAAGCATGCTCAATCCCATTTACGCGCGATGGCGTCGTAGGTGCCGTTCTCACGGATCGCCTTCAATCCGTCCTGAAACAGTTGCACGGTCGCATCCGACGTTCCGGGACTGAACGCCATGTTGAACCCTCCGGTTTCTTCCAGCGCCTGCACACGCAAAGATTGCACCAGCGTGCGCTCCGGGTCGTCACCGGCCTGGCGGGCGATGTAATAAGCATTGAGTTCGTCGGAGATCCACAGGTCGACGTGACCGGTCTGCAGCTTCTGGTAATTGAGTTCGTAACGATTGCTGGACTGCAATTGCTGACCGACGACGAAGCGATTGGCGATCAGGTATTGCTCGCCGACGTCTTCGTTGACCGTCGCGGTCTGCCAGTCACGGGCGTCCTCCAGGTCCATGAGGCTGACCGGATGGTTGGCGGAGGAATAGATGAACCAGCGCGAGGCCGCGATGGTGCCGACCCATTTGAACAGCGGCTCACGTTCCGGCGTACGCGTGATGGAGTAAATCAGCACGTTCGGGTCATGCAGAGCGAGATCGTAAGCCCGTGCCCATGGCATGGATTGAATGGTCGCCTGCACGTTCACCTGCTTGAGAACCGCCTGCACCACCTCGGTGCTCATGCCGGTCAGAACGCCGTCGCGGGTCATGTTGTAGGGCGGCAGCTCCTCGGTGACCACGCGTATGGGCTCGGCCAATGCGCCGCCCGCGCCCGGATTGACACACAGACACAGGCCCAGCGCGCGCAAAAGCACGCGGCCGATGGTGTGAACGAGCGATTGAAGTGTCATGGACGGCTACCTCAGCGACTGCAGTAGCGACTGTTTTCCGATCCCAACAGGACGGATCAACATGACCAGACTGCCTTGCACATCAGGATATCGGCTGAAAAATCCGCCACTTGAGACGGTTATCTGCCGTTCATCCTGTGGTTGAGGGGGGCCAAGGTCCTGGAACTGAACCTAGAGCCCCCTCAACGAATAGCGAGTCGAATTTCACGTGTGACGATTGAGCGCTCCTGACCTCACCACGAGCCATAGGGCACACCGAATTTCTCAATGTAGGCCTTGGACGTCGGTGAGAGAGGGTAATGTTTACCGCCAGACCTGCCATCGTATGGGCCGACCGGATCGACCTTGGCTTGCACGCGCGTAACTTCGATTGGTGAAAGACAAGGTCCGGTCACCCAAGCCTTTGCGATGCCGCCCGGTGCGAGGCCGATGACGATGGCTTCGCGGTATTCGACTTCCGTTTTTCCAGTGAATCGACAAAACGCTTTTTCTTTTTTGCGCATGATTTTTCGTGTCGACTCCGGGATGTCGATACGCGTGTGGTACGTCTTAGGTTCAACTAGCGATTGCCACCGGACGTAAATCTGCCTGGGAAGGTCGGCACCTCTAACGTATTTACCTGCGCCCCAACCGACACGGTCTGGCCATCCTTTAGGATCGCCTCTGAACACCTCTGGTATTCCCTTGCTAAGTGCACGCGGATATCCGATGGACGGCAATCCGCTTCCGGCCTGGACATATACCAATCCGGAGCCGTCGAATACATCGGCGGTCTCAATCCAGACCTCCATGTAGTCAGGGACGAAAAAACCCAAGCGCCAGGCGTCGTAGGGCATGGAGCGGCTGTGCGCAGTACAGCCATCCAGCAGCAGTAACACGGCCGCAGCCACTAAAAGCTTACTCATCCCTGATCTCACCACGAGCCATAGGGCACACCGAATTTCTCAATGTAGGCCTTGGACGTCGGTGAGAGAGGGTAATGTTTACCGCCAGCCCTGCCATCGTATGGGCCGACCGGATCGACCTTGGCTTGCACGCGCGTAACTTCGATTGGTGAAAGACAAGGTCCGGTCACCCAAGCCTTTGCGATACCGCCCGGTGCGAGACCGATGACGATGGCTTCGCGATAACCAGTGATCCACTTCCCATCAGCTCGGCAGAACGTTCGTTCCCCTTTACGCATGATCTCCCGTATTGACTCCGGGATATCGATGCGGGTGTGGTAAGTCTGCGGTTCCACCAGTGATTGCCAGCGAACGTAGATTTGCTTGGGAAGATCAGCGCCCCTGACGTATTTACCCGCGCCCCAACCGACACGGCCGGGCCAACCTTTAGGGTCGCCTCTGAACACCTCCGGTATTCCCCTGCTAAGTGCACGCGGGTAACCGATGGACGGCAATCCGCTTCCGGCCTGGACATATACCAATCCGGAGCCGTCGAATACATCCGCGGTCTCGATCCAGACCTCCATGTAATCAGGGGCAAAAAAACCCAAGCGCCAGGCGTCGTAGTGCATCGAGTGATTATGAGTGGCACAGCCGCTGAGCAGCAGTAACAAGACCGCAGCCACTAAAAGTTTACTCATGCCTGACCTCACCACGAGCCATAGGGCACACCGAATTTCTCGATGTAGGCTTTGGACGTTGGTGAGAGAGGACGGTATTTACCGCCTGACTTGCCATCATATGGGCCGACCGGATCGACCTTGGCTCGCACGCGCGCCACTTCGATTGGTGAAAGACAAGGTCCGGTCACCCAGGCCTTTGCGATGCCACCCGGTGCGAGGCCGATGACGATGGCTTCGCGGTACTGGACTTCCATTTTTCCGGTGAATCGACAAAACGTTTTTTCTTTTTTGCGCATGATGTTTCGTATCGACTCCGGGATGTCGATGCGCGTGTGGTACGTCTGAGGTTCGACCTGTGACTGCCAACGAACGTAGATCTGCCTCGGCAGATCGGCCCCGGTGACGTACTTGCCCGCACCCCATCCAGGTCGTTCAGGCCAACCTCTAGGATCACCTCGAAATTTACTTGGCACCTCTTTACGTAAAACTCGCGGATAGCTAATCGCAGGGACCCCGCTTCCAGCCTGGACATAGACCAGCCCGGATCCGTCGAACACGTCAGCAGTTTCTATCCAGGCCTCCATGTAGTCAGGAACGAAAAACCCCAGACGCCAAGCGTCGTAGGGCATGGAGCGGTTGTGTGCAGTGCAGCCATCCAGCAGCAGTAACAGGGTCGCAGCCACTAAAAGCTTACTCATCCCTGATCTCACCACGAGCCGTAGGGCACACCGAATTTCTCGATGTAGGCTTTGGACGTCGGTGAGAGAGGGCGGTGTTTACCGCCTGACTTGCCATCATATGGGCCGACTGGATCGACCTTGGCTTGCACGCGCGTAACTTCAATTGGAGAAAGGCAAGGTCCGGTTACCCAAGCCTTTGCGATGCCGCCCGGTGCGAGGCCGATGACGATGGCTTTGCGATAACCGGTGATCCATTTCGCAGTAGCTCGGCAGAAAGTTCGTTCCCCTTTACGCATGATCTCCCGTATTGACTCCGGGATATCGATGCGGGTGTGGTAGGTCTGGGGTTCGACCAACGATTGCCAGCGTACGTAGATCTGCTTGGGCAGGTCAGCTCCTCTGACGTATTTTCCTTTTCCCCACCCCATGTGCTGCGGCCAACCGTTCGGCTTTCCTTTGAAAACCGTTGGAATACCGGTGCTGAAAGCTCGTGGATAACTGATTGCAGGGACTCCGCTGACAGCCTGGACATAGACCAGTCCAGAGCCATCGAATACGTCAGCGGTTTCAATCCAGACCTCCATATAGGCAGGTGCGAAAAAGCCAAGACGCCAGGCTTCGTAGGGCATGGAGCGGCTGTGCGCAGTGCAGCCGCTGAGCAGGAGCGCCATTATCACAAAGGAGGTGATCCTAATCATTGGGATGAACCGTGCGTAAGTCAGATTCACCGGGCCGATTGATGAACACGATTTCCGTGCCGCTGAACCAGTCATTCACCGGGTTCCAATGGGCGGAGATGTGGACGTAGCGACGATAGATGAGCGCCTCTTCGCTTGCGGTCAGGCCGTGGGTAGGTGTGTTCCCCAAGGCGTAGTTGATGAGCTTCTCGCTGACAGGAACAAGCGGTTCGGGCAATGCGAGCCGGGGGTTGCTGTCATCTATGGGATCGAACGGCACACCATTCTGCACGCCCAGTTCGCGCATGACCCGCAAGTAAACGAGGGACAGATCGTTGTGGACCGTTCGCTCGGAGCTGACAGCCGCGTAAATCCGCTTGGCCCTCTGGAGATCACCCTTGGCGCGACTGGCGATCTCCCGTTCCCATGTACGGATTCTCAGCGACAGGCCGTACTTGGCGTATTGGCTTTGCAGTTTGCGCAGGTCCGCCACTGCTAGCTGGTAACTGAGCGCAGTCGTTACGGCCGATGCCGGGTCGATGTCGCTGAATTGTGGACGGCTTAGCAGGACTCGCTCCGTGACATCGGGTCGGTAGCCGCCGCCGAGGTCGGAATGCACGCCGGGCAGCACGATGTCGGCACTGCCCGCCTGATTCAGCGAGAAGTTATAGCGGCGCTCATCCTGAGCGACGAGGTGAACGATCTTTCTGGCCGCGTCAGGTGCCAGGCGGACGTCGATGCCTGGGTTATTCGCGTTGTTGCCGCTGAAGTCGCCGTGCAGATGCGCGGCAATAGCGGCGACGGTATCGATGATGCCGATGTAATTGATGCAGAAGTCGATCTCGTGCCGCCATGCGAACCCCTCGGCCAGAACAGGTGATCCGGCAGGAAGGACGTTGGCGACAATACTGCGGGCGCCTTTGAGGACCTCGTTGGCGAAGTCCCTCGCCGCTGCGGCACCACGACTGAAGCCAAAAATGTCGAACTCGATCTTTTCGACGCGTTTGTCTGGATTGTTTTCTTGAAAAGTACTGAGAATTTCTGAGAGCAGTTCTGGGCTCTGTTCCACCCGAGCTCTCACGCCCTGTGCGCCTAGCCCTGTTCCTTGAGAAAACCTTGAGTCGCCTGCGGTACTGCTGGTGCCGATGCCTTCGATGTAGACTGGAAATGAAGCGATGACTACATCATCACCTATCCGTTCTTCACTGTCGTTCTGATACAAATCATAAAGCTTCGCCACATTACTGCTGTCATTCCCGCGACTGTCGTCCGGTGCGCTGCCATGACCGTCGTAGCCTTGCATGGCACAGAAGCGTCGAATGTCCTCGGCGGCGTCTTCAAGGCCAAGGTCGCGGGCAAAGCAGCGGAACGCTTGTTCGCTGTTCGTGCGGTTGTTGCCGGTGCCGTCGAAGAACATCCCGACGCGCAGGGTGATGAGTTGCTCCAGCTCGACTTCTTCCTCTTCCTCCTCATATGTTTCATCCACGAAATCGTTTTTTCGCTGCTGAGCGGGCGCGGTCGGCGTGGCCGAAACGGTATGGATGTCCCTCGCGGACGATGCCTCGGCTTCGTGATTTTCATAGCAGGATGCAAAGTGAGAGGCCTTCAAGCGAGCGCGGCAGGGACAGGAGCTGATGCTGTCCAGTGTGCCTGCCACGCGGCGACCGTAGCTGGTGAAGTGAGAGATTCCTCCGAGGATCCGGTAAGTATTGCCATCTACGCCGCACGTGACCCTGTCCCCTTCGCGGCAGTGATCAATGCCGTAGATGTCCAAGCCAGGGTGCGCCTCGACAACGAATCCACCGCAGGTGGTCCGGTCATGCTTACGAATGAAATAACCTGTCGCCATAAATCCCGATCCTTGATGGGCTGCGCTTCCATGCGGTTGAAAATTGCGTTGGGGTGACGGTTGAGGACACAGGGTCCATCAGGCGGCTCGCTGCTGTTTCAGACGTTCGGCAGGAAGTCAGCGGGGAGCGGAACGCCTTCGCGTTCGATGAAAAGCCAACCGTGATCCAGCGTGTTGATGATCTGATCCCCATTGCTCAGCTGGCTGCCCACGACCGCCACGTTCATGCGGGTTTTACCGGCGCCCGTGATGATCGTTGCGGTGCTGCCATCGGGGTAACTGACCACATCTCCGATCTGGGCCATCCGCAGTGTCACGCCTTCTCGGGTGCAGGTCACAGCGGACGATGCCCGGCTGATCACGCCGCCGTCGCGGGTCTGGCTGCCTTGCGTGGCAACCCGATAGATGGCAATGGGTGGATGCGCTGCCACATACGCCTCTGACTTGCGAAGCGCAAGAATGGCGGATTCGGCGAAGCCGACGATCTGCTCTTCGGTGAGGGGTTCCTTGTCGAGCGTGCGCAGGTATTCGGGAGTGACGTCGTTGTTGTAAGTCAGGGGTTGGGACTGATTCATCGCCAGGTTCCATAGCCATCAATGATGGGAGGCCTTCGCCCAGCCGTGCGAGCGGTGATTGAAGGATGCTGACGGCTATGGTGGATAAAAAACGAGGATGCGGTGGCTGCGCGGAGCCGCTCTTGTCGTAGGGCAAGTCCGTAAAACGAACGCTTCGTTTCCTACAGAAGCACGCTATTTGTTATCGGTGTGGAGTGATTCTGGGGGCGGGATGTTTAGACCTGTGGCGTTCTGCCACACCAGCACACGCGGCACTTTTTGATCTGGATCAACGGTCTCGGACTTGGCTGTAGGAAAAATACCCTGCACCCCGACGAGTCCTCAACATGCCCGGTCCTCTCGCGTTCCTCAAACACCCGCTGGCGAAAGAAATCGGTCTGATCCTGTTGATCAAACTCGTCCTGTTGATGGGAATCCGCTGCGTCTGGTTCGACGCGCCGGTCGAGGTCAAGGATGACGGGGTGCAAGCCGGCCTGCATGTATTGGGCGCCCCTCCCGTATCTCCTGAGAAGAACCCAAAATGATTTCGGAATCAGTCGTCGACCTCTCTCGGCTGCAGTTCGCGATGACCGCGCTGTACCACTTTCTGTTCATACCCCTGACACTGGGCATGACGTTCCTGCTGGCGATCATGGAGTCGGTCTACGTCATGACCGGCAAACAGGTCTACAAGGACATGACCCAATTCTGGGGCAAGCTGTTCGGCATCAACTTCGCCCTGGGCGTGACCACCGGCCTGACCATGGAGTTTCAGTTCGGCACCAACTGGGCCTACTACAGCCATTACGTGGGCGACATTTTCGGCGCGCCGCTGGCGATCGAAGGGCTGATGGCGTTCTTCCTCGAATCGACCTTCATCGGCCTGTTCTTCTTCGGCTGGGACCGGCTGAGCCGCGTGCAGCATCTGTCGGTCACCTGGCTGGTGGCGATCGGCTCGAACATGTCGGCGCTGTGGATTCTCATCGCCAACGGCTGGATGCAGAACCCCGTCGGCGCGGAGTTCAACTTCACCACCATGCGCATGGAAATGACCAGCTTCAGTGACCTGGTGTTCAACCCGGTGGCGCAGGTGAAGTTCGTTCACACCGTGGCATCCGGCTATGTGACCGGTGCGATTTTCGTCCTGGCGATCTCCAGCTGGTACCTGCTCAAGGGCCGCGACACCGGATTTGCGCGGCGCTCGTTCGCCATCGCGTCGGCGTTCGGCATGGCGTCGATCCTCTCGGTGATCATCCTGGGTGACGAGTCCGGCTACGAGATCGGCGATGTGCAGAAAACCAAGCTGGCCGCCATCGAAGCCGAGTGGGAAACCGAACCTGCGCCAGCCGCCTTTACGCTGTTCGGCCTGCCTAACCAGGAAACCCAGCGCACCGATTACGCGGTCAAGATCCCGTACGTGATGGGGATCATCGCCACCCGCTCGGTGGACAAGCAGGTCACCGGTATCAAGGATCTGGTCAGCGAGCATCAGGGCCGCATCCGCAACGGCATGGTCGCCTACGACCTGCTGGGCAGACTGCGCGCCGGTGACAAGAGCCAGCAGACCCTCGATGCCTTCAACGAGGTGAAGAAAGACCTCGGTTATGGCCTGTTGCTCAAGAAGTACACCGACAAGGTGGTCGACGCCAACGAGCAGCAGATCAAACAGGCGGCGCTGGACTCCATCCCGCACGTGGCTTCGATCTTCTGGACCTTTCGCGTGATGGTGCTGAGCGGCTCGCTCATGTTGGCGCTGTTCATCTGCGCCTTCTGGGCTTCTGCCCGCAAGAACGAGTCGAGCAAGCGCTGGTTGCTGAAGTGGGCGCTGTTCAGCCTGCCGCTGCCGTGGATTGCCACACAGACCGGCTGGTGGGTGGCCGAGCACGGCCGTCAGCCCTGGTCGATCGGTGAGGTGCTGCCGGTTCACCTGTCGGCGTCGACGCTGTCTTCGGGAGATGTGATCGGCTCGATCGTGGCGCTGGTGACCTTCTACACCTTGCTGCTGGTGATCGAAATGTACCTGATGATCAAGTTTGCCCGCCTGGGCCCGAGCAGCCTGCACACCGGTCGTTACCACTTCGAACAGCGCGACAGCGACTTGTCCGCACCTGCCCAACAACCGGCGCTGGCCTGAGGAACACACGATGTTCGATTACGAGACACTCAAACTGATCTGGTGGGTGCTGGTCGGCGTGCTGCTGATCGGCTTTGCCCTGACCGACGGCTTCGACCTGGGCGCGGCCATGCTGATGCCTTTCGTCGGTCGCACCGACAACGAGCGGCGAGTGGTCATCAACACCATTGCGCCGCACTGGGAAGGCAATCAGGTCTGGCTGATCACGGCCGGTGGCGCGCTGTTCGCGGCCTGGCCGCTGGTGTACGCCGCAGCGTTCTCAGGGATGTACTGGGCGCTGTTGCTGGTGTTGTTCGCCTTGTTCGTGCGCCCGGTGGGCTTCGATTACCGCAGCAAACTGGACAACACCCGCTGGCGGCAAAGCTGGGACTGGGGGCTGTTTGCCGGCGGGCTGGTGCCGTCGCTGGTGTTCGGCGTGGCCTTCGGCAACCTGCTGCTGGGGGTGCCGTTCCGCTTCGATGAAAACCTACGCTCGAGCTATCTGGGCAATTTCTGGCAGTTATTGAGTCCGTTTGGCCTGCTGGCCGGTGTGGTCAGCCTGAGCATGCTCGGTCTGCATGGCGGCACCTGGTTGATGATGCGCACCGAGGGCGCGGTCGGCCGTCGTTCACGTCGCGCGTCGCAGCTACTGGCGCTGGTGTTTCTGCTGTCGTTCATCGGGGCGGGCGTCTGGCTGCTGCTCGGTGGCATTCAGGGCCTGAGCATCACCTCGGCGTTCGATGCCGGCGCAGCGCTCAATCCGCTGAGCAAGACTGTCGATGCCGACAACCACGGCTGGATGGCCAACTATCACCAGCATCCACTGACGGTCATCGCGCCGCTGCTGGGTGTGTTCGGCGGCCTGCTGGCCTTGCTCGGCGCCAGTGCGGGGCAGGGGCGCACGGCGTTTCTGGGCAGCAGCCTGGCCATCGTCGGTGCCCTGTGCACGGCAGGCTTTGCGCTGTTCCCGTTCGTCATGCCGTCCAGCCTCGACCCGGCTTCCAGCCTGACGGTGTGGGACGCCGTATCCAGCCATAAAACCATGGGCATCATGCTGGTCGCCGCGTTGATCTTCGTGCCGCTGATCCTCGCTTACACCCTTTGGTGCTACGCCAAAATGTGGGGCAAGGTCACCACCGCCCACATCGATCACGACCCTCACGGCCTGTATTGAGCCCGACCCTCGGACAAGGAGACCTTCTCATGTGGTATTTCGCCTGGATTCTCGGCGTGTTGCTGGCCTGCAGCTTCGGCATCATCAATGCGTTGTGGCTTGAGTCAGCGGACAGCAAGGCGCTGGAGAACGGCCGTGACAACTGATGTGCTGAACGCACCGTTCCGACACGCCCTGGGCAGGGCGCTGTCGCTGCTTCTGGCGATTCCGTTGAGCCTGGTGCTGATGATTCATCCCGCGTCGATGCTCGATGCCAGCGGCCATTATTCCCACGGCATGCTGATGCTGATCATGTGGGGCGTGGCCGGCGGTTATGTTCACGGCGTCGGTTTCAAACCGCGGGCGCTGGCCTGGCGGGGGGCGTTTCACCCGCTGCTGGCCTGGGGACTGATGGGCCTGGGCGTTGTCGTCCTGGCCCAGGCGCGTCAGTGGGTCTGAGCCTTCGCCGCTTTCACCGCAGGGACAATGGACAGGGCAATCAATGCAGCCACTGCGCAGAGCAGCCCTGAAATGAAAAACGCCGGCAGGTACGTGGCAAAGTGGCTGCGTGTCCAGCCGGCACCGAAGGCTGCGAATGCCGCGCCCAGTTGATGGCCGGCGAATACCCAGCCGAAGACGATGTTGGCGCGTTCTGCGCCGAATTTCTGCGCGGTCAGTTTCACCGTCGGCGGCACGGTCGCGATCCAGTCCAGGCCGTAGAGCAGGGCGAAGATCGACAGGCCGAACACCGTGAAGTCGAGAAACGGCAGCAGCACCAGCGACATGCCCCGAAACCCGTAATACCAGAACAACAGCCAGCGGTTGTCGAAGCGATCCGACAGCCAGCCGGAGCCGATGGTGCCGAAAAAGTCGAAGATCCCCATCACCGCCAGCATGCCCGCCGCCGTGGTCGCGGCCAGGCCGAAGTCGCCGCACATGGTGATAAAGTGCGTCTGAATCAGGCCGTTGGTGCTGGCGCCGCAGATGAAGAAGGTCATGAACAGCACCCAGAAGGTCCAACTCTTCGCCACCTCGCGCAGCACGCTCAAGGGTGTCAGCAGCAACTGAATGAAATCATGGGTGCTGGTGGCGGCGGGCTGGATTTCGGTCTCGCCGTACAGCGGCAGTTGCAAGTCGGCAGGCCGATTGCGCATCAGTGCCAGTACGGCGACGCCCGCGATGATGATCGCCGTGCAGATGCAGGCCAGTGCGGTACGCCAGCCAAAATGCTCGGTGAGGTTGGCCAGCATCGGCATGAACACCAACTGACCTGTCGCGGAGCTCGCTGACAACAAGCCCATGGCCAGCCCTCGATGCCGGGAAAACCAGCGGGTGGCGACGGTTGCGCCGAGCACCATGGCGGTCAGACCGGTGCCGAACCCCACCACAACGCCCCACAGCAGAACCAGTTGCCAGAACTGGGTCATGAACAGCGACAGCACCATGCCGCTTGCCACCAGCGTCAACGCCGTCAGCACGACCTTGCGCACGCCGAAATGGTTCATGAACGCCGCAGCAAACGGACCGACCAGGCCAAACAGCGCGAAGCGTACCGCCAGCGCGGAGGAAATCTCGGCAGTGTCCCAGCCGAATTCAGCTTCCAGCGGCCTGATGAAAACCCCCGGCGCGCCCACAGCGCCCGCCATTACGAGCATGGTCAGAAAGGTAACCGCCAGGACGACCCAGCTGTAGTGAATGCGGCGACGAGACAGCGTTGCCGCCAGGACAGACGAGACCATGAGTGTTCCCCGAAGCAGGTAGAGAGTGCCAAATCAAGAGTATGGACGTACGCCAATATGAGGTCGTATCCGGGGCATCTTCGTCAAGGACTTATTTCAAATTGTTTCGAATTCAGGACTCCGTTCGCAGGTTGACTAAACAGAGAAGCGGGCCGCGGCGCAGATGCGCATGCCAGGAAATCCAGAGATCATTTCAGCAGCTGAAATGCTCGGTTGCGTTTTCTGGTTATTCACAGCAGTAACGGTAAAGCGCAGCATCGGCTCCAGTTCTTCCAACCAAACAAACCTGGAGCGCCATCATGAATACAATCAAGTTCTACCACTTTCCGCTTTCCGGCCACTCGCACCGTGCACAGCTGATGTTGTCGCTGTTGGGCCTCAAGCCAGAGGAGCACTTTGTCGACCTGGCCAACGGTGCCCAGAAAGCCCCGGAATTTCTGGCGCTGAACAAGTTCGGCCAAGTGCCGGTGATCGACGACAACGGCGTGGTCATCGCCGATTCGACCGCCATTCTGGTTTACCTCGCCAAGACCTACGATCCATCCGGCAAATGGCTGCCGGCCGACCCGGTCATCGCCGCTGAAGTCCAACGCTGGCTGTCGACGGCGTCGGGCCAGATCAATAACGGTCCGGCCAGAGCACGGTTGATCACGGTATTCGGTGCAGCCTTCGATCCGCAGGACACCATCGAACGCGCCCACGCCGTCTTGAAAATCATCGACGAGCATCTGCAAGGTCGTGAATTCCTGGCCGCGGATCATCCCACCATCGCCGACGTAGCCGCCTACAGTTATATCGCCCACGCGCCGGAAGGTAACGTTTCGCTGCGAGCGTACCCGAACGTCCTGGCCTGGCTTGACCGCATCGAAGCGCTGGAAGGCTTCGTGCCGATGCCGCGTACTGCCGCAGGCCTTCAAGCCTGATCACCTTCGCCACCCACGCTCGGCCCTGACGGCCCCGCACTGCTTGATCCGAGGAGGTTGTGCCATGAATGACATCGCATCGAACAAACCATCACCCTGGCATGACGGCGAGCGGGCGCTGCAAGCGACGATCGGCGTGGCCGAGCGGATGGAATCTCAAGGTAAGCGTGTCATCCGTGACTACATGCCCGACCAGCACCGCGAGTTCTATGAGCACTTGCCGTACCTGCTAGTCGGGGCGGTGGATGCGCAAGGCTGGCCCTGGGCGAGCCTGATCGACGCCGATGCCGGCTTCATCGATTCTCCCGATCCGCGCCGCCTGGACATCGCCCGCTTGCCGGACGCCGATGACCCGATGGGTTCGGCGTTCGCACCCGGGACGGCGCTCGGGATGCTGGGCATCGATCTGCACACCCGGCGCCGCAACCGCATCAACGGGCACATCACTGCAGTCGGTGATGGCGGTTTTTCGGTGGAAGTCGAGCACTCTTTCGGCAATTGCCCGCAATACATTCAGCTGCGCGAGCTCAAGCAAGTCGCTCTGCCGTACGTGGCCGAGCGTGCGCCGGTGCAACGCATGACTGCACTGGATGAAGCGGCGGTGGCGATGATCCGGGGCGCCGATACCTTTTTTGTCGCCAGTTACGTGGATCTTGAAGGCGAGCAGCCGCATCGCTCGGTGGATGTTTCTCATCGCGGCGGTCAGGCCGGGTTCGTCAGGGTCGAAGGCGACGTGCTGACCATCCCGGATTTCGCCGGCAACCTGCACTTCAACACGCTGGGCAATTTCAAGCTCAATCCCAAGGCTGGCCTGGTCTTCATCGACTTTGCCACAGGGGATCTGCTGCAACTGGCCGGACGCGTCACCTTGATTCTCGATGGCCCGGAAATCGCCGCGTTTCAAGGCGCCGAGCGGCTCTGGCAAGTGCAGGTCGAGGCCGTGGTCCGTCGGCCTGCGGCCCTGCGCTCGCGCTGGGAGTTTCAAGGGTTTTCGCCCAACAGTCTGATGACCGGTGACTGGCAGCAGACCGCGGCCCGGCTGCAGGCCGATGCATTGCGCGATCAATGGCGGCCGCTGCGGGTGACGCGCATCGAGGATGAAAGCGCCGGCATTCGCTCGTTTTACTTCGAACCTGCCGATGGCGCCGGCCTGCCGGCGTTCAAGGCCGGGCAGCATCTGCCGTTGCGCCTGAACCTGGCGGATCAGGCCAGGCCGCTGATCCGGACTTACAGCGTGTCCAGCGCGCCGTCCGATGATTTTTTCCGCATCAGCGTGAAGCGTGAGGGCCTGGCTTCGGCGCATCTGCATGATCGGGTACGGGTGGGCGATGTGCTGGAAGCGCGTGCGCCGCAGGGCAGTTTCGTTGTCGATCCGCAAGAGCCCAGGCCGCTGGTGCTGCTGGGGGCGGGCATTGGCGTGACGCCCATGCTGTCGATGCTGCGCGAGGTGATTTACGAAGGCAAACGGACACGGGGAGGGCGTGCGACATGGTTCATTCAAAGTGCACGTCGTCTGGTGGATCTGGCGTTTCGCGAGGAATTGGACACACTCATTGCGGAGGCTGGAAACCAGCTGACCGCCTTGCGCGTGCTCAGTCAGCCGGAAAGCGGCGCTCGCGCGGGTCAAGACTTCCACGCGACAGGGCGGATTGACCTGACCCTGCTCAAAGCGCTGTTGCCGTTCAACGATTTCGACTTTTACGTCTGCGGGCCGACCAGCTTCACCCAGGCGTTGTATGACGGCTTGCGGGCCATGCACATTCGCGATGAACGGATTCACGCCGAAACCTTCGGGCCGTCCAGCCTCAAGCGCACCCGTGACGAGCAGACGAGCGCTTTGCAGCAACCGCCCGCCGCCACGACATCGGTGCCGGTGCTGTTCGAAAGGTCCGCCAAGGAAGCCCGTTGGCAACCTGAGGGCGGGAGTCTTCTGGAACTGGCCGAAAGCCGTGGTCTGAACCCTGAATACAGTTGCCGCGGCGGTTCATGCGGCACCTGCAAGACCCGGCTCGTCAGTGGCCAGGTGCATTACCCGGTCCCTCCGGCCGAAATGCCGGACAGCGACCACGTGCTGATCTGCTGCGCAGTCCCGGCCCAAGGGCCGTTGGTGCTCGATCTGTAAACATCCATGCGTGTGCAGGACAGGTTTGAGGAGTCGCCGAAATGAGTGAATGGCCAGCGTTCGAGAAAGAAGACAGTCCGGGTTCGTTTCAGGCCACCGAGCAGGAGGTTTCATGGCTGTTGCCACAATCGCTGGCTTCGCTGGCGGGCGAACTGGCGGCGAGCCATGAAGACAACGACAACCCCGCTACCGCCCGGCTGATTACCTGGGTGCTGTCGGTGTCCAGCTTCCATCGGCAGCGGCAATAAACTGCTCGGCCAGTCTCGGGATGGGGCAGGACAATCCCGCGCACGACCCGGACGCAGGGGTTGCAATCGCACGGCGAGAAATCTGATGATGGGCGGCGTTTCTTTCTAACCCGTATCAGCGCTGGGATCAGCGGCCCGGTTCATCTGGCGTCGGGGACAAGCCGGCATTGCTGGTCTTCGGGTTGTGCATCTGCCAATACAAGGATGTAGATTTTGATTACACGCAGAACCCTGATCGGCGCGACCCTGCTGGTGGGTCCCTCGTTGCTGATGATTCCTTCACTGGCTGGCGGCGCCGGCATTTCCCTTGAACAGCGACTGGCGGCACTCGAGCGCCGGCATGGCGGACGCCTTGGCGTCGCCATTTTCGACACCGCCAGCGAACGCATGATCAGCCATCGCGGTGACGAGCGTTTTGCCCTCTGCAGCACCTTCAAGTGCCTGGCCGTTGCCTGCGTGCTGGCCCGTGTCGATCGCCAGCAAGAGGACCTGTCGCGCCTGTTGGTGTATGGCAAAGAGCAATTGGTGCCATATTCGCCGACGACGGAAAAACATGCCGATGGCAGCGGCCTCAGTGTCGGTTCGGTGTGTGAAGCGGCGATCACGTTGAGTGACAACACGGCGGCCAATCTGCTGCTGGACAGTCTCGGCGGCCCGCAGGCGCTGACCGCATGGCTGCGGACGATTGGCGATCCGGCCACTCGCCTCGATCGTCGCGAACCCGAGCTCAATGAAAACCGCCCGGGCGACTTGCAGGACACCACCACGCCTCACGCCATGCTGCAAACGTTGAACCGGCTTGTGCTCGGCGACATCCTGTCGCCGGCTTCGCGCGATCAGTTGATTGCCTGGCTGGTGAACAACAAGACCGGCGACGACAAGCTGCGCGCCGGTTTGCCCGAAGGCTGGCGGGTGGGGGACAAAACCGGTTCGAATGCCCGGAACGCCAGCAACGATGTGGCGGTGATATGGCCGCCGCGTCGCCCGCCGATCATTGTGACCGTCTACTGCAGCGACGCGAGGGGGAGCAGCGACCAGCTCGATGCGCTGATCGCCGATGTCGGCAGGCTGGTGGCGTCCGTTTAAGCGCCGCTCGTTGCCGGAGCGGCGCCGTGCCGACGCACAAACAGCGGTTTACGGAATCAGCCGCTGTGCGCGCAGCTCGTCGAAGACATCGAAAAACGCCTGGTCGCTGGCCTGAAATTCTTTGAAACCCAGCGCGCGGCTTTTCGACATGTCGGTCACCACTTCAATCGGGCGGCCAAGGTCGGCATCAGTGTGCCAAGGCGAAATCAGGCGACTGATGTCGGCTTCCTTGAGGTCGTTCTTACGCACGATGTCAGCCCAGGCAGCCTGGTCGTCGGCCATCTGTTTTTCCAGCGGCGACACGTCGGCCGGGAAATCGGCCGGGTGAAGCCCGAAGTAACCGGCGATCTGGCCCCACATCCACTTCCAGCGAAACACATCGCCGTTGGTGACGTTGAATGCCTGATTCGCCGCTGCCGGGGTAGTCGCCGCCCACAATTGCTGTTTGGCGAGCTGACGGGCGTCGGTCATGTCGGTGAGGCTGTCCCACTGCACCCGCGAGCCAGGAAACACGAACGGCCGACCGGTGGCTTTGCAGATCGAGGCATACACCGCAAGGGTGGTTGCCATGTTCATGGCATTGCCCACCGCAACGCCGGTGATGGTGTGGGGACGGTGCACGCTCCAGGTAAAACCGTCGCGTTCGGCGGCCGCGAACACTTCGTCTTCCTGGGCGTAATAGAAGTTCTCGACGTCCAGACGGCCTTGCTCTTCACGGAACGGCGTCTGTGGCAGCGAGCCTTTGCCGTAGGCCTCGAACGGGCCCAGGTAGTGCTTCAGGCCGGTGACCAGCGCGACGTGCTGCACGCTTTTCTGGGGGCTGAGGGCATTGAGCACGTTGCGCACCATGGCGGCGTTGACCCTGATGTTCTCCGCCTCCGTCGCCTGACGCGACCAGGTGGTGATGAACACGTGAGTGGGCTTGATGCCGGCGAGCGCTGTCTCAAGCGAGGCCGGATCCTGAAGGTTTGCGGCGACCGGAATGATGCCCGGTGCCTGTTCCGGGTGGCGGGAGAGGGCGGCGACTTGCCAGCCGTTGTCGAGCAACAGTCGAGTGGTTGCGCTGCCGACGATGCCGCTGGCACCGACGACCAAGGCCGTTTGAGTCATGAATGTCTCCTTGAACGAAAGGCAGTGAATCGGGAAGGCCGCAACGGTAAAACCCATGAAGCGGCCTGACGATGGTTGCTGATGTTTCAGAACCCCATCGTCGTCCAGAGGTTCAGCCGGATCCGTTCAGCAAGCGTGAGCGATCAGCCCACCAGCAGCGCCGTGACATACATGCCGAGGGCGAAGACGATGTGCCCGACAATGTTTTGCAGGCGCGCCACGTTCGGTTGCGGTGCCCGGTTGCAGGCCACCCCGACGCCCATGCCCGGCTGCAGGATGTACCAGCCCGCCGCCACGGTGACCAGACCGACGATCAGCGCCGGTGTGAATGTCGGTGAATGGGCCCACTGCACGCCCCAGATCAGCAGCAGTGCGGCGGCGAAGACGATGCCGACCACATAATGCATGACCCAGCCAATGGCCAGCTCGTTGTGGACCTGTGGCGAATCGCCGATGCCGTTGCGATGGACGAACTGACCGTTGCGCATGCTGGCGAACCAGCGTCCGACCAGATGCCACGGCGGCGTCGGCAGGCCGAACACGGCCTTGAGCAAGCGGGCCCAGAGATCCAGCAACGCAGTGCCGCCGATGCCGATGAGAATGGCCAGACTGATGAATTCGAACATGACTCTCCTTGGGCGTGGTCTGTGATCAATGCGGTCGCAGTGGCGGCCCACGTTAGCAGAGTTGCTCGCGGCGAGGTGCTTGGGGCTGCGGACCACAGCAGAATGTAGCGCGTGTCGGCGTCGCCGTCATGGCATTCGGGGCGCGCAAGGCCTGGCGTGAGTCCTGGCGTGCACCGCCCCGTGGGACAGCGCGCCGCTTCAGCCCTTGAGGCCAACGCGCCGGCGCATCTCGGAAGTGATGGTTTGCTGCACCTGATCCAGGCCTGCCCACGGATCGGTGTCGAGCTCGCCCAGCCGCTCATGGATGTTGTGGATGTTCCAGACGTTCGCGCCTTTGATCTCCAGCAGTTCTTCCCGAAAGATCGGCACCGACACCGGCAGACCCTCGCGGGTGCGCGGCGAGTACGCGCAGATGGTGGTTGCGCCCAGCCCGTTGCGCAGGTAGTCGATGAAGATGCGGCCCACGCGGTTCTTCGGTCCGGACACCGCAGAGAACCGATCGGGCAGCAGCTTGGCGATGTGTTTGACGATGGCATGGCTGAACGTCTTCACCGCGTCCCAGTCGTCCTTGGGCGTCAGCGGCACGACCAAGTGAATGCCTTTGCCGCCGCTGGTCTTGAGGAAGCATTCCAGGCCCAGTTCGTCCAGCACGGCGAGCGTGAGCTGGGTCGCTTCCACCATGCTTTTCCATGGCAGCACCGGATCCGGGTCCAGATCCAGCACGAAGCGGTCGGGACGTTGCAGATCGCCTGCGACGGCGTTCCAGGTGTGCAGTTCAATGGTGCTCATCTGCACCGCACCGATCAGCGCTTCGAGCGTGTTCAGCAGCATCACCGGATGGCCCGTGTATGCTTTCCCCATGGTCTCGACCCCCGGAATCGCCAGGCGATCGGCGTTCTTCTGGAAGAACAGCTCGCCGGTGATGCCTTCCGGCGCCCGGACCAGCGCGACTGGCCGCTGGGCCAGTTGCGGCATCAACCAGTCGCGAATGCCAATGTAATAATCAGCGAGATCGCGCTTGGTGGCGCCGCTGGTGGGATCGATGACCCGCTCGGGATGGGTCAGCCTGATCTTTCCGGAGGTGGCCGGTGCTTCGACGGGAGGCGCGGGTTCGGCCATGCGAGGCTTGGCGGCCTTGCCCTTGGCGGCCTTGCCTTCAGTGACCGGAGCAGGGCGCTCTTCTGTAATCGACCGCGCAGGCTTGTCGGTGCGCAGGCCGTGAAACACGGCGTGTCTGACGGACCCTTCCTTGGTGATCTCGGCAAAGGCCACTTCTGCGAGTAATTGCGGCTTGAGCCAGTGTGCCCCTTTGGCTTCAAAACCCGTTGGCGGATTGACCACCGCCGCCTGAGGAATCTCCAGCGGCAGCAACTGCTGGTAGAGGGTGTTGAGCGTGTCCTCGTTGAAGCCGGTGCCGACCTTTCCGGCGTAGCGCAATTCGCCGCTGTCGGCGTCGTGCAGACCCAGCATGAGGGCGCCGAACTTGCTGCGCGCGCCCTTGGGGTCGGTGTAACCCACCACGACAAATTCCTGCCGCCGTTTGCACTTGAGCTTGATCCAGTCGTTGCTGCGACGCGAAACGTAGGGGCTGCCGACACGCTTGCCGATCAGCCCTTCCATTTTCATCTGGCAGGCGCTGTTGAGCAGCGCGTCCGGTGCCTCCCCAAAATCTTCGGAAAACCTGAGGACCCCATCCTCGCTGCGCTCCAGCACCTTCGCCAGCGCCGCACGACGCTGTTCCAATGGCACCTCACGCAGGTCCATGCCGTTGAGGTACGGCAGGTCAAACAGGTAATACACGATGTTGCCACTGCGCCCGGCTTCAAAGGCGTTCTGCAACGCCTGGAAATCCGGCACGCCCTCATCGTTGGCGACGACCATTTCGCCGTCCAGCCACCCAGATTCCAGCCCGAGGCTGGCAATGGCCTCGGCCTGGCGGGGCAATTTGTGGGTCCAGTCATGGCCGTTACGGGTAAACAGTTGCACCTTGCCGCTGTCCACTCGCGCCATCACCCGGTAGCCGTCGAACTTGATTTCGTAACGCCATTCGCCTTCCGGTGCCGACTCAACCAAGGTCGCCAGCTCTGGCTTGATGCTGTCGGGAAGCGCAGCCGCGCGCGCTTCGGACAACACCGTGTCGGCTTTCTTCTTGCGTGCGGCGGGCACCTTGGTCACCGGCTTGGGATCGGCCGCTTTGGCCCCACGTTTGCGGGGCACAAGGGTGCGCTCGCTGAGCACGCTGTCCGGCAGCGCTTTGACGATATCGAACTCCGATTCAGGGCGTGAGAACTCGTCCTGATGTTTGATCAGGAACCATTGTTCCTGCTTGCCCGGAATGTGCGTCTTGACCAGATTCCAGACGCCGCTGAGTTTTTCGCCCTGCAATTCGAACTTCAAGCGGCCCTTGGCATACGCTTCTGCCGGGTCGGACAACGGTTTCCAGATGCCCCGGTCCCAGACGATCACATCGCCTGCGCCATAGTGGCCTTCAGGAATGCTGCCCTCGAACGTGGCGTAGTCGATCGGATGGTCTTCCACGTGAACCGCCAGGCGCTTGGCCTTGGGGTCCAGCGACGGCCCTTTAGGAACGGCCCAGCTTTTGAGCGTGCCGTCGAGCTCCAGTCGGAAGTCATAGTGCAGCCGGGTGGCGTCGTGTTTCTGAATGCAGAATTGCAGCGCATGCGCATCGCCGCTCTTTTTCGACGCGCGCTTGCGGGCACTTTTTTGACGTGGCTCACCGGAAGGTTCCGGCGTGGCATCGAAATCCCGTTTGCGGTTGTATTCCTGAAGTGCGTCACTCATGTCTCAACCCTTCGCCCGAACAAATGTTCAACTGCAGTACTCATGAGCGCGCCGTTGTCCGGCAGTTCCGACAGACAGATCGAAGGTGTGCGGCCTGACAAGCATATTCAAGCGCCTGCATGAAGCGCAAAAGGAATTCCGACTAAGCGGTGTATGAATCGTTCGCTGCTCATTATCGAGCGGTCGTCGAAAAGTTGGACTTACGCCTTTCGTCGGCCTGGTTGTAAATGGCGAGAACAGACGAAGCCAGGCGTCAGTCGAGTTATTTAGCAGGCCGTAGTGTTCGCCCGCGCTCAACTAACCACCAACGTCACATGACGAGGAATCGACCATGGCTAGAACAACCGTTGACGATCTGTTTATTCATGAACTGTCGGATGTCTACAGTGCAGAAAAACAAATCACCAAGGCATTGCCACGCCTGGCTCGGGCGTCGACCAATCCCATGCTTGCAGAGGCGTTCACCTCGCATCTGGAAGAAACGCAGGGCCAGATCGAACGCATCGATCAATTGGTCGAGCAGGCAGGGCTGAAACTCAAGCGCATGAAGTGCGTGGCAATGGAAGGGCTGGTCGAGGAAAGCAAGGAACTGCTCGAGGAAATCGAAAAGGGCGAAGTGCTGGATGCCGCTCTGATCGGTGCCTGCCAGAAGGTCGAGCATTACGAGATTGCCAGTTACGGCACATTGATCGCCATGGCTAAACACTTGGGCATGACCGAGGCGGCTGACTTGCTGGCGCAGACACTGGCCGAGGAAAAAGCCGCTGACGAGAAGTTGTCGGCGATTGCCGAGCAAGGTGGTAATCAGGCGGCGACCCTGGCCAAGAAATAAAGACGCGCTTGCGGAATTCCGAGTGGACTGCTCCCGGCGAATCGGTTGCTGTTGATTGATTGTACGTTTGCGGCCCGTGAAGCACTCGATTGAGTTAGAGCGTCGGCCTATTACCATTGGTCGGTATTTAACTCGGCGTATTCAACTTTCTCAACCTGTCCGTCGGTCGTCACGTTAGAGGGTTGGCTGAATTGCGACAGTGGCTGACCCTCTGATGATATGAGCGTTGCTCTTAACCTCTTTTAAATGTCCGCGATAGTTGTACGCGTTGTTATCGCCTGAAAACGAGTTGAACCCGATCTTAGCCTAAGAAGGAATGAACCATGTTTCTGCATAACAAAAGACTGCAATACACCGTCCGTGTCGCCGAACCTAACCCTGGCCTGGCCAACTTGCTCCTCGAGCAATTTGGTGGCGCGCAGGGCGAACTTGCCGCCGCCACTCGCTACTTCACCCAGGCGTTGGCAGAGGAGGATCCAGGCCGCAAGGATCTTCTGCTGGACATCGCGACAGAAGAGTTGAGCCACCTGGAAATCATTGGCTCGATTATCGTCATGCTCAACAAGGGCGCCAAAGGCAAGATGGCCGAAGGCGTTCAGGCAGAGGGCGAGCTCTATCGCGACCTCAACGGCGCAGGCAATGACTCGCACATCACCAGTCTGCTTTACGGCGGTGGTGCGCCACTGGTGAACTCGGCCGGGGTCCCCTGGACGGCTGCGTACATTGACACCATCGGTGAGCCAACGGCGGATTTCCGCTCGAACATCGCCGCCGAAGCGCGGGCGAAGATCGTGTACGAGCGCTTGATAAACGTCACTACTGACCCTGGCATCAAGGACGCGCTGGGCTTCCTGATGACCCGTGAAATTGCTCACCAGTTGTCGTTCGAGAAGGCGCTGCATTCCATTCAGCCCAACTTCCCGCAGGGCAAGCTGCCGGGAATGCCGGAGTTCAGCCGCACCTACTTCAGCATGTCGAACGGCGAGCCGAACGTTCGCGGTCCATGGAACAGCGATGCCGAGTTCGAGTACGTCGAGAACCCGCATCCGGCGGTGGACGGCGGCGACGGCACCGCTTCGGTGGACTTGAGCGAGGACGAGTCGGTCACGCTGACCATGATGAAAGAGCGCACCAAATCCGATCTGGACGCCGATCCGGTCACCGGTGCCGATCTGGGCTCAGGCTATGGCCAGGGCGCCGACTCGCAGAACGACCCGGTCTTGTAAGTATGCGTGGGCCGCAGCGTGATGCTGCGGCCTTTTTCATTTCCTGATAGCGAGGATTCGACCCATGGCACCCAGCGCCCGAAGCAGCCAAAACCTGGTACCACGGACCGATGACCGAGTGGCCGATGAGTTCGATCGCAGTGCCCGCAGCTTCGAGTCTCAGGCCACGGCCCTGACTCGTGGTCTGCACACCGCGTTATTCATTCAGAAATTCAAGAAGGGTCAGCTGCGTTCATAGCAGTGCGTGCGTATTGGCCCGCGTCATGCGCGGGCTTTTTTTTTGGCCGAAATTCGCCTTGTCGCCCGATCAGTTCGCTTCGCCGGGGAGCGCCTGATACCAGGCGCTGTAGGGCGTGTTGTCGACCTTGAAACGGTTGAAATCCGGGGCACCGTCTTGCCACCACACCGGGCCGCGTTCGCCGAGCGCGATCTTCGCGGCATTGACCTGAGCCCGGGCTGCCTTGAGTGCCGCGTCGTCCTGCGCACGTTTCGCGGTCTTCACTGCCTGCCGGGCGACCATCAGCTCATGGACTCGCTGCTGTCGGTCATCGGCGGAGAGGGAGGGATTGGAACAACGCCAGAGGCGGCCACTGACCACGAAGTAGCGGCCGTCCGGCGTAGTTGGGTATTTCACCGGCTCGCCTTGTGTCAGCGCCGTTTGGTCACGGTCAAGACCACGGCGGCAATTCGCTCGGCCTTGCGGTAGGTCTCGGTGTCGAGTTCTTCGCCAAAAACGTCAGGGTCCATCTCGCGGTATGACCATGCCAGATCCGCCCGATCAATGAGAGGACGCGCCTGTTGCAGAAACAGGTCGACGCCCTCGACGCTTGGCGCGCCGGTGTACAGCACCAGACTGCCGCCGGGCGTCAGCCGTTCGATTGCCTGCGTTATGATGCGCACCGACAGCTCCGAGCCCAGGTGCTCGCCGCCGTGTCGATAGGCGCGCTGCTGGGTGTCTTGCATGTACGGCGGGTTGGCCACGATCAAGTCGAACTCGCCCGTAGTGCCTGCCAGGATGTCGCTGTGATAGGCCGATACGTTATCGGTGCCTGCCAGCGAAGCGTTCACGGCGGTGAAACGCAGCGCCGTCGGGTTGATGTCCACCGCAAGCACTTGGGCATCGCGACGCGCCCTGGCAATGAGGATTGCACCGACACCGCTGCCGCAACCGATGTCCACGGCAGTACGGATCGGGTGGGTCGAGGTGCGCAGATGCTCTTCAATTGCCTGGGCAAAGCGATAGGTATCCGGCCCGAAAAACACCGAATCATGGGCGACGGTGGGGAAACTGGAGTGCACGAACAGCAGACCGTCCAGACTCGACCAGCGCACGTCGCTGGTCCACATGCCGGCGTGCGCGCGCAGGACGCCGCTGGCGAGGAGCGGCTGAATGCGTTCGTCAGGCAGAAGGCCGTTTTCGAATGAACGACTCCAGCCAAAAATATCCCGCAGGCTACGCGCCGTGCGATTTTCCTCACGCTGATTGACGCGCTCATGGGTCAGAGGCGTGACGGTCACGAATGTATAGTTTTCAGCCTGCAGGTACTGACCCAACTGGAGCAGCGCCAGATCGTGGGTTTCGTTCAAACGCTCTGCGTTCACGACCTCGGCGGTGTCCGGGTTCGGTTCGAGGGTGTAGGTCTGATTCATCGTGTCAGGCTTCCATGGGAAAGTTGCTGGGCAAAGGTTCGGGTCGCCGCCAGCCCGTCGGGCGTGGGGTGCGAATCGGGAGCGATCAGCGCAATCAGCTTTTCCATAGGCTGCACGGTGGCCACCTCAGGCTTGATGTCGGGGACAACGGCGGGGGTTGCCGCCATGGCTTTGCGGCGGAAGCGCGTACGGAACGGGTTGGCCTTGCGCGCCGGGTCGCCGGCCTGCCACTCGCCTGCGATCCAGTCCCGCAGCAGCTGCATCTCATAGCCGTTGAACACGCCGAACATCACCGAGCCGGGACCGTCGATCAATTGCCAGAAACGGCTGTCCTGCGGATCCTGGTTACGCTTGATCCAGCCGCGATTTTCCAGCGCGGTCAGAAACTCCCGGCTCTGGCCGGGTGTGGCGAGCCACTCGTTCACTGTGCGACCTTCCAGTCGGCAGTAATCGGAGTGCATGTGCTGGCCGAAGGTGCTTTTGGCTTCGAGCATGGCAACCACTTCCTGTTCCAGGTCGAACGCCTCGATCACATCGCCCGAGCCCTTGCCCAGGTCGTTGAGCAGATAACCGGCGCGCAGCCGCTCCAGGAATGTCGAACGGCTTTCGTCAGTGGGCAACAGGTCCAGCACCGCTTGCACAGCCTTGTGCGCATGACCGGTGCTGGCATTGTCGATGGTGACGTGCAGGGTGAAATAGTACGGATCGATGCCCAGCTCGCTCAGCTCGAACGAGGTAATCAGCAAATGCAACGGCAGTTGTTCATAGCCCAGGTTGTAACCGATCACCTCAGGCAGAAATTCGTCCGACAACTGACCCAGCGCCAACTGGATCGTGCCCTGCAGATACAGCTCATCGGCCAGCGTCGCGTCGGCAGCGCAATCATTCTCGATGAGCAGATTGCGGTAGAGCAGCACGTGGTTCATCGCTGGGTCGCCGTCGCCCAGTTCTTCGAGGTAGGTGCGAATCAGGCCATGATAACGCCAGTCGTCGGCGTGCTTCACAGTGCCATACAGCCACGCCCCATCTACCAGTTTGCTCGGCGCAACGTGCTGCAGGAAGTACAGCGCATGGGCCTTGTTGGTGAAGAATGAGCGACCCTTGCCCGCACGCCGGTCATCCAGATATTGCCCGTAGCGTTCGGCCACGGAACGACTGTTCTCGCTGACCCAGTCGGGCAGGGCGTCGAGGTCGTCGGGCAGGTTGCACGGCAAACCTTTGGCCTGATCGAGCTGCTGATTAAGAAATCCACGCACAGCGTCCTGACTGACTTCAGCAGGCGTGCGCAGAAGGCTGGTGTAGAGCGAATGGACCGACGCCTGCGGCGCCTGTGCGGTGGCAGAGCGCTCGGAGAGGAGCTGTAACGATGTCATGGGTGACCTGCTGACTTTTCTTGATATGTACGTCAGAGACAGGTCAGTTGCGATAATTCAAAAGAGTTTGAAAGAGGTCGATGACCGACACGCCGGACCGACAGCGACCTCCTGCCGCGCGACCAGCGTACGCGACGCTTGTCATGGGCAGGATCGCTGGACGAACGGGTTATTTCTGCAGGTCGGTCGGCAAGTAAGACTTGTCCATGATCGCAGCCCAGTCGACGTTCCCTTGCAGTTCGCCATTGAGGCGCAGGGCGTCGGCCATGCGTTCCAGTTCGGTGAGGTTGAAATCGCCCTCGCTCCACATGTGCGGGGCAATCATGTTGTCCACTGCTTCTTTGGCAATGACCGGCTCGAGCTTGAAACTCTTGGCCAGAATGTCGGCGGCCTGCTGTGGATTGCCGTAGATCGCCTGGACGCCCATTCGCCGGCCTTCGATGATCGCCTTGAGCTTGTCGGGATGGGCTTTGGCAAACTCCCGGGTGGTGATGCCGACCGAGGTGGTCATCGGCGGCAGCAGGTCGCTGGATTTATAGAGCGTGTCGTACTGGTTCTTGCGAATGATCGACAGGGGCTCGATCAGCACCGCTGCGTCCACGGCTTTCTGATCCAGCAACGTGAGGCCGTTGACGTAACCGCCGGACGCAACGCGGGTGACACTGCCGGCGTCGACGTTCTTGGCTTTGAGTGACATCAGCAGGAGCATTTCCGACACGCCTTTGGGCGAGGTGATTGCGACCTTCTTGCCCGCCAGCTGGGTGATGTCCTTGATCGGTGAGCCCTTGACGGTGACCACCGAAGATTCGGCAACGGAGCGCGTGCCAATGTTGACGATCACCAGGTCCAGCCCCTGACGCTGAGCGGCGAGCGCGGCTGCCACTGCCACTTCACCATAAGGCGTGTCGCTCGCCAGGATATTGCGCACGGTGGTGCCGCCACCGCCTGACCCCAGAATGCCAGTGATGTCGATACCGGCTTTCTTGAACAGGCCGTTTTCCATCGCCACCGCGTACGGCAGTCCGTACAGACTGGTGCCCCACTGCGTCACCGATATTTCATCGGCGCGTGCGAATGACGCCACCAGCGATAACGCTGCCAGGCCGAGGGCGGCAAATGTTCTGGTTGAGCGAAAACGGGACTGCTGTGCGGTCATTCTCGAAACTCCTAATAGCATCGGATGCTTGGGTCATGGCAAGAAATGAGGCTGAGCGTGAATTCTTTTAGTTTCTGTACGCTATTAAAGTCTCAGAGCAAAATGCAGGCCAAATCAGCGTCGAGACTGAGCGCGAAGTTTTTGTTATGACAACTGTTTGATTTAAAAGCGAAAGTTAATCGAAGGGTCATGTCGCGCCGATATTCGACACAACCGGCGCCTAAAGAGTAAACGAGCGTACACATTGTTTTGTGCGCCATATTGGCTCTTTTGTTCAAAGTGGGTTGCGTCCTGCTTTGGTGCGAGTTGCCCGAATCCGGCACTACGCTGGAGCGAGTAGTGTGTACCTGATAAAAGCAGAGCATTATGGGGAATCCAAAGTTGCCGGGCTGGTCGATAGATGCCCGTCTAATTGAACATTTATTCAATAAATAAATTCATGTAAATCAATCGCCTTATTTCATTAAGACCGTACTTCTAAGTGGCATGAAGCATTCTGGCGTCTATCTTGCTAAGTCCTTCATATCTAGCGTATGCGTTGTAATTTGAACGCTTTCAGCCTTGTCAGGCTCAAGGCTCACCAGCCGATCTGGAGGAGTGAAGAATGACGTTTGCATTGAAAGGCGGGTCGGTTGAACCGTTGCGGGTGGCCCCGGATACTCGCACACCGCATGTCACCTTGAGTCAGGTGACTCGTTCATTCAAAAAGGCTGGCACCAAAGAGATGTTTGCAGCGCTGGGGCCTATCGATCTGACCTTGAACAAAGGCGAGTTCTTCTCCGTGGTGGGGCCTTCGGGCTGTGGCAAGTCGACGCTCATGGATGTGCTTTCGGGCCTGGCGCGGCCGACAGCGGGTGAGGTGATGTTCGAGGGCAAAGTCATCACCAGCGTGCCGGATGGCGTGGGCGTGGTATTTCAGGAAGACGCCTCGTTCCCTTGGCTCACCGTTCACGACAACATCGCCTTCGGCCTGCGCCGCAGCGGCGTCGAGGGCGCCGAGGTCGAGCGGCGGGTCGCCTACGCGCTGGGCTTCATGGGGCTGCGGGATTTTGCCGGCGCTTACCCGGCGCAACTGTCCGGCGGCATGCGTCAGCGAGTCTGCATCGCGCGCACGCTGGTCATGCAGCCGCGGCTCATTCTGATGGACGAGCCCTTCGGCGCGCTGGATCAACAGACGCGTCTGCTGATGGGCGACGAACTGCTGCGGCTGTGGCGTGAAACCGGTGCCACCGTTCTGCTGATCACTCACGCGCTGGACGAGGCCGCGATGCTCTCGGACAGGGTGGGGGTCATGTCGTCGCGGCCGGGACTGTTCATCGACATGGTCGAAACCGGCTGGGATCGTGACCGCGACAGCCGAGTGGTGTCGACGCCACGCTTCGGCGAAATCAATGCGCGGCTGTGGGACAAGCTGCGGGTCGAAACCATGAAGGTCATGGGCGCCCGGCATTGACCCGCTTCTGCGATTTTCGGAGGACGTCGATTTGAACATCGAAAGCGTATTGCGCGCCCTGTTGGTCGCAGGCTTCATCGGCCTGATCGAGTTACTGTGCCGCACCCATGTCATCCCCCAGAGCGTGTTGATCGCGCCGTCGCAGATGCTCACCCATCTGGCGTCGGTCGTCTCGACCGGCGTGTATGGCAAAGACATTCTGTTCAGTTTCACCAACATCGCCGTGGCAGCGCTGCTGGCGATCGTCAGCGGGTTTCTGGTCGGGCTGGCGGTGCATTCGATGCCGCGCCTGCGGGCCGCCCTCGAGCCACTGCTGGCGAGCTATTACGCGGTGCCGACGTTCATCTTCTACCCGGTGTTCATCGTGGTCTTCGGCGTCGGTCACGGCTCGATCATCGCCATCGCGGTGCTGCTGGCAGTGGTCGCGATGATCACCGCGACGCTGACCGGACTGGACCGCATTCCCGGCGTCCTGCGCAAGAGCGCGGTGGTGATGCGCATGTCGCGCCTGCAGACCGCCTGGCGCATCGAGCTTCCCGCGGCGCTGCCGTACCTGTTCGGCGGGGTGAAGCTGTCAGTGGCGTATGCGTTCATCGGCGTGATCGCGTCGGAATTCATTCTGTCCGGGTCCGGCATCGGCTACGCCATCGCGTTCGCTTACAACAACTTCGAAAGCGACAACATGTACGCCCTCATGTTGCTGGTGTTGATCAGCGTGACGTTGATCAATGCGGCGCTCAACTACTTCGACCGTCGCTTGCAAGCGCGTCGTCAACGGTGACCGGCATGCAGAGAATTCTTCCGACATTTCTTCTGGTGGTGGCGTTGATCGCTGCCTGGCAAGTGCTGCATCTGGTGATCGGGGCCGGTGCGCTGACCTCACCGTGGATGACCGTTTCCCATCTGGCGTCGATGATGGCCACGGGCGATCTCTGGTCCAACGTCGGCGCAACCGCCAAGGCGTTCGTCTACGCCATGGGCCTGGCGCTGATCGGCGGCATTGTGCTGGGCGTGCTGCTGGGCGTGAATCGCCTGGCCGGGGCTGTCGCCGAGCCGATCCTGCTCAACCTGTACGCCATTCCCAAAGTCACGCTGTACCCGTTGGTGCTGCTGTGTTTTGGCCTGGGGCTGTCATCGAAGGTGGCCTTCGGCGTGATGCATGGGTTGATCCCGATTCTGCTGTTCACCATGAACGCCATCCGGCAGATGCGCCCGGTTTACCTGCGCACCGCTGGCACCCTGCGCCTGACGCCGATCCAGTCGCTGGTCCACGTGCTCTTGCCGGCGATCCTGCCGGAGGTGGTCGCCGGCGTCCGGCTGGGCTTTGCACTGACCCTGCTGGGCGTGCTGATCGGCGAGATGTTCGCCTCCCAGCGCGGCCTTGGCTATATGGCGGTCAACGCGATGGGGCTGGGCGATATCCCCACCATCATGGCGGTCGCTCTGTTGATCACAATCATCGCAGTCACCTGCAACAGCCTGATGCTGTTGCTCGACAAGAAGCTGCAGCACCGCTAACCGACTTTCACACCGAACTGTATCCACACATAGGGGTAATCACGATGTACGACGTATTCCAGACTGACCGACTCATCGACCTTTGGCTGACCGAAGACATCGGCTATTGCGACCTGACCGCGCAAGTCATGATCGAGCCGGAGGAAACCGGTGCCTTCTACATGAACGCCCGGGAAACCCTGATCGTTTCCGGTATCGAAATCGCTGCCCGTGTGTTCAAGCGCTACGATCCGACACTGGAAGTGATCGTGCGGGTCAAGGATGGTCAGAAGATCGAAGCGGGCACGGTGATGATCGACGTTCGCGGCAATGCACGCAGCGTGCTGACCGCCGAACGCACTGCGCTGAACATCGTCCAGCGCATGTCCGGGATTGCCAACGAAACCGCCAAGTATGTCGCTGCCGTGGCCGGCAGCAAGGCGCGCCTGATCGACACCCGCAAGACCACGCCGGGCCTGCGCATGCTGGAGAAGCACGCGGTCACCTGCGGCGGCGGCCTGAATCACCGTCTGGGGCTGGACAACGGGGTAATGATCAAGGACAACCACATCGCGGTGTGCGGCGGCATCACCCAGGCGGTGCAGCGGGCGCGCCGGCAGTTGCCGGTGCTGACCAAGCTGGAAGTCGAATGCGACAGCCTGACCCAGGTCGCCGAGGCGCTGGAAGCGAACGTTGACGTGATCATGCTCGATAACATGAGCGTGGCCGACATGACCGAAGCGGTCAAAATGGTCAACGGCCGCACCAAACTCGAAGCTTCCGGCGGCATCAACCTGTCTACCATCGGCGCGATCTCGAAAACCGGCGTCGATTACATTTCGACCAGCAAGCTCAATCAGGCGGCGGTGTGCGTGGACATCGGTCTGGACGAGGCGGAGTAAGGCACATGGCGCAGGGCATCTTCTTCTTTGTCGTCGGCCCCAGTGGCGCCGGTAAGGATTCATTGATCGAAGGCGCCCGCGCCCACCTCGGTGAGACCGGTCGTTATGTGTTCGCCCGCCGCACCATCACCCGCCCTGCGGGCGCGCCGGGCGAGGACCATACCGGCGTCACCGAAGACCAATTCAGATCGTCCGTGAGCGCCGGGGAGTTTCTGATCACCTGGGAGGCGCACGGGCTTTCATACGGTCTGTCGACCGATTTGCTGACGGCTTTGAGCAACGGTCGCAATGTCATCGCCAACGGCTCGCGCAAGATGATCCGCGAACTGGCCGGTCTGGTGCCCAGGCTGGTGGTGGTCGAGGTCACGGCCAGCGTCGACGTGCTCGCTGCGCGGATCCTCGCCCGAGGACGTGAGACCGCACTGCAGGCCCGGGCGCGGGTCATGCGGCAAGTCGAGCCGCTGCCGGTGGACATCGAAACCCTGCGCGTGAGCAACGACGGCACCCTTGCACAAGGCATCACCCGTTTCATGCACGCCCTGGCCAACGCCTCCCAGCGTTTGCGCCTGCGTCGGGTGCCGTTGGCTACCGGCCTGGACCGCATCGCTTACCTGCCGATGCACAGCGCGGTGCTCTCGGCGGCCGATTACCTGGGCGGCTCGAAGGTGGACCTGCTCGCGGACGGCAAATCCCTGAGCGTGCAGATCCACGGCCTGGACAGCGCCACCTTGCTCGCCGCCGACGAAATAGGCCTGAGCGAAGAGGCCTTTGCGCACTGGAATGTTGCCGAGGGCGCCGAAATTGCCCTGCGTCGGACGCCTTCGCCAGCCAGTCGCCAGGCGCTGGTCAAAAAGGTCCAGGGTCTTGAGCTGGGCGAGTCCGAGTATGAAATGTTGCTGCGCGACATCATCGAGGGACGCTACACGGACGGCGAAATCAGCGCCTTTCTGGTCAGTGCCACCCGCGGCCTGTCAGACGCCGAGGTCATTGCGCTGGCGAAAGTGCGGACCCGCTTCACGCCCACGCTGCACTGGGATCGTCCGATCGTGGTCGACAAGCATTCCATGGGCGGCGTGCCGGGCAGTCGCATCACGTTGCTGGTGGTGCCGATCGTGGCCGCCCACGGCATGGCGATGCCCAAGACCTCTTCGCGGGCGATCACGTCGGCGGCGGGCACGGCAGACGCCATGGAAGCGGTGGCGCGGGTGGACCTGACGGTCGAGGACGTGCAGCGCTGTGTCGAGCAGGCTGGCGCGTGCATTGCCTGGAACGGCCGGCTCAACCATTCGGTGGTCGACGACGTGATGAACGCCATCACCCGACCATTGGGCATCGATTCCAATCGCTGGTCGGTGGCCTCGATCCTGTCGAAAAAGCTCACCGCCGGATCCACCCATGTGGTCGTCGACATTCCCTACGGCCCTCGCACCAAGCTCAAGACCCAGGCACAGGCCCGCGAGTTGGGCGATCTGTTCGAGCGCGTCGGCGCCGGGCTCGGTCTGACCGTCGTTGCATTTGCCACTGACGGCAGCCGGCCGATCGGGCGGGGCATCGGGCCGTCACTGGAGGTGCGAGATGTGCGACAGGTGCTGGATAACGACCCGCTGGCGCCGCAGGACCTGCGCGACAAAGCGGTGTTTTTCGCCGGGCAGATTCTGGCCTGGGACCCGGCCGTGGGCAACGTCGAAGCCGGTCGCGAGCTGGCGGCATCGCTTCTGAGCAGCGGTGCCGCGCGCGCCGCGTTCGAGCGGATCATCGATGCGCAAGGCAGGAAAACCCCGGCGCTGCCCGGCAAGATGACGTACGTGGTGCATGCGAACGCCGAGGGTTGGGTCACCGAGCTGGACGGCTGGCGCATTGGCGAAATCGCCCGTCGTGCGGGCGCGCCACTGGACAAGACCGCCGGTATCGACCTGTTGGTCAGGCAGGGCGACAGCGTCACAGAAGGGCAAGTCCTCTACGTGATTCACGGCTCCAACGCGGCCGATCTTGAGTCTGCCAGCGTGCTGGCGCAGATGAGCAGCGGCGTGACCATCGCGCCGTCGCGGTGAGTCGGCACGCGGGTTGCACACGTCAGGGGCTGACAACGGAGGTGAATGTATGCGTGAAGAATTAGCCGCGACCCGGCGCTGGGTGGTCCATGTCGAGAGTCGCTTGATCGGCGGCGCAGGCGGCCTGAATCACGAAGCCCTGCAGCGCTTGGCCGCACAGTTGGCGACCTTGCGTCAGCGGGGCATCGAAGTGGTCGTGGTGTCGGCCGGCGCCGCCGCCTGTGCAGGCTCGAGCCAGGCCGCGCCGTTGCCGCTGCACGAGACCCAGGCACTGGCGGCCATCGGGCAGATCCGTTTGACCAATGCCTGGGCCGACGGCTTGCAGGGCGTCGGATTGCAGTCGGCGCAGATCCTACTGACTCAGGACGATCTTTCCCATCGCAAGCACTACCTCAACGCCCGCAGCACGATGCAGGTCCTGCTGCGCATGGGCGTGATTCCGGTGGTCAGCGAAAACGGCACCATTGCCAGCCACGGGATCCGCGCTGGCGACACCGACAGCCTTGGCGCCCTGGTGGTCAATCTGGTGCAGGCCGATGCCTACATCATGCTCACTGAACTGGAAGGTTTTCTGACGCTGGCAGCGGACGCCGCCCACACGCTGATCGACCAGGCCAGTGCAGGCGATGCGGCACTGGATCGCTGCGCCCACGACATGACCGAGCGCTTCGGTTACGACGTGCGTTCGTGGCTGCGTTCGGCGCGTCTGGCGGCGCGCTCCGGGGCACACACGATCATTGCCGACGGTCGTCGACGCAGTGTGCTCGAGGCCATCGCGAGCGGCGGGTCGGTGGGCACCTTGCTGCTCTCGGACACCCATCCGGCGGCCTCGCGAGGGCGCTGGCTATCCAACCAATTGCCGATGCGCGGCGTACTTGAACTGATTGCCGGCTCCTACACTGGAATCACCCAGGAGGGCGGCGTCACGGCGTTGATGATCCTGCGTGTGGAGGGCGTGTTCCAACGTGGGGATATGGTGATCTGCCGAGGCCCGGACGGCGCCGAGCTGGCAAGGGGGCTGGTCAATTACAGTGCCCAGGAGATCCAGCGTCTGCGCGGACAGTTCGTCGAAGCGTTTGCGCGGCAGATCGGTTATGTCGCCGAGCCGGACATCATCAGCCGCGAAAACCTGGTGGCATTTGCGGCCAACTGAACGGGTGCCTGAACCTCCCATGGTCCGGGCTGCCACCGCAGATAAACTACGGTGGCGGCGCTGGATCACTTGGGCAGGAAGGTGCCATCGCGCAGGCTGCGCTTGATGTCTTCCAGGCTGCGTCCGCCGGTCTCCGGTACCAGAAAGTAGATGAACACCCAGGCCAGCGCGTTCAGACCGGCGTACACCCACATCGCACCGCCAACGCCCAGCCAGTGGGTCATCGTCAGGGCGGTGCCGGTCAGCAGCAGGTTGGAACCCCAGAGCATGGCGGCATGCAGGCCGATGGCCTGATCGCGGATGGCGATCGGGTAGATTTCCGCGCCGGTCAGCCAGCCGATCACCTGAATGCCGCCGGCGTTGAAGACCATGAACACGATCAGGCAGCCGATGATCCACCAGGCCTGACTGTCGCCCGCCAGATTGAAATGCAGCACCGCACCCAGCACCAGCAGACTGACCACCGCGCCCGGAATCATCGCCAGGCTCAGGGTGCGCCGGCCGGTGTGATCGACGATCATCTTGCCGACGAAGGTCATCACCAGATACGTCACCGCCACCCCCAAGGCCGACCACAGCGCAGCCGAAGCGCCGAAGCCTGCGTTCTTGAGGAAGGTGGGGGTGTAATAGATCATCATCTCGATGCCGCTCAGCTGGGTGAACGCGGCAATGCCAAGGCCTGCGACCAGCGCCGGCCTGACCCAGCGTTCCTTCAGCGCGGCCCAGCCGACGTTAGGCAACTGGTCACGCTTTTCCACGACTTCCTGAATGTCGGCGATCTCTTCCTTGACCTCGCGGCGAGTCTCGCGCACCAGCGACAGGGCTTCAGCCGCGTCGCGGCGACGGTCGTTCTCCACCAGCCAGCGCGGGCTGCCCGGCAGCTTGCTCATGCCCAGCAGCAACAGCAGCGACGGCACCAGGGCAATGCCGATCATCCAGCGCCAGTCGAACAGGTTCTGGCCGGCCACGCCGACGATGGCCGCCAGCAGAATGCCGACGCCGATAGAGACGTTGAAATAGGTCACCAGCCGCCCGCGCTTGTCCGAAGGCGCCAGTTCGGCGATGTACGTCGGTACGATCTGGGTCGAGCCACCGACCGCGAAACCCAGCACCAGACGCGCCGCCGCCAGGCACCAGACGTTGGGCGACAGCGCGGCGGCGAGCACGCCGATGCAGTAAATCGCCGCGACGATCATGATGGTGGTGCGTCGGCCACGGCTGGCCGACAGGCGAGTGGAGCAGATCGCGCCGATCACCGCGCCCAGCAGAATCGCTGCGGTCACCCATTCCTGAGCGCGATAGTCGAGCTGAAAGTCATTGGCAATCTGCGGCAGGGCGCCGGAGATGATCCCCGTGTCATAGCCGTACAGGCCGCCGGCGATCGCGGCGACGGTCGCAATGACGGCCATGTAGGTCTGCGGTTTGAGGCCTGTACTGGAGGCCGTGTCAGCTGTCGTGGTCATGCGTCATCCTTTACTCAGCGATCGTCTGCGCAGTAGGCGTAGACGATGGTGGCACGGTGATGCGTGCCTTGAGGGGATTGACCATTAACCTGCTGAAACGGTTCCGTTGCGATGGCAGCGGGGTTTTTCAGCGCTCGGCGTATTCAAGAACGGGCGAAGGCCGGTGACATCGCAGACGCCGGCCCTCGCATGCATTTACCAGCGACCGTCACCACGCGGGTGGTCGTAACCGCGGTCATATCCCCTGTTGTAGCCGCGGTCATGGCCATGGTTGTAGTAGCCGTGGGGCGGCGGTGGGGCGAAACGGCGATATTCCACGCGTTGCACCGGCACATAGGCAACCGGCTGGTAGCGCGGTTGGTAACGCGGCTGTGGCCGGTAATCGTGACGGTGCGATGAGTGGCTGCCGGAACTGGCAATCACGGTCGCCAGGACTGCACCTACGGCTGCTCCGGCGATGACGGGCACGACCACGTCGCGCTCGTTCGCGGATGCCGTTCCTGCGGCAACCAGTAAGCCGGACAGGATCAGGGCTTGGGTCATCTTCGAAGGCATGGGTGTCTCCTTTGGCGAGAAAGTGGGTTCGCCATGGACGTATGAAACACCGGATTCGTGTAAAGGCAGGTCTGGAACAGGTAAAGGTTGAGTAAATCGGCCTGCCTGATCGTGGCTAGACTGGACAGGTCAACCCTGTTCGGAGATCGACTCATGAACAATAAAAATACCCTCTGCCTCTGGTACAACGGCGACGCCCTGGAAGCCGCCCGGTTCTATGCCCAGACCTTTCCCGACAGCGCGGTCGGCGCCGTGCATCTGGCGCCTGACGACTTTCCCGCCGGCAAAAAGGGTGACGTCCTCACCGTCGAGTTCACGGTGATGAACATCCCGTGTCTTGGCCTCAACGGCGGACCGGACTTCACTCACAGCGAGGCCTTTTCGTTTCAGGTCGCGACCGAGGATCAGGCCGAAACGGATCGGCTGTGGGACGCCATCGTCGGCAACGGCGGCAAGGCAAGCGTCTGCGGCTGGTGCAAGGATAAATGGGGGCTGTCCTGGCAGATCACGCCTCGGGTGCTCACCGCTGCCATTGCCGATCCTGATCCCGCCGTGGCCAGCCGTGCCTTCAAGGCGATGATGCAGATGACCAAGATAGACATTGCCGCCATTGAAGCCGCGCGCAAAGGCTGACGTTTCACCGCGGAGTCGGTGGGCGCTTTGCACGTCGGGTACGGGGAGGGCGTACCCGTCGTGCGAATCACCCAGCTGGACCTCGGGGCACAGAAAAAAGGGCGCGGGCAGGCCACGATAAAATAAACGAATCGATTTGATACTTTTTTCACATTGACTGGTTATAGTGGCTGCCCCGTTGGGGAGTAGCCTGCACTGGACCCACCGTCCAGAGCGTTCGCGTCAACATTCTCGGCAGCAGCCGTGGCGCGAACACCGTTTGGTTGGCGAGACCGACGATGCATCCATGCCTAAGGTCGGGCGTGTGGTTGCGTCGTTGACTCATAGCCCGACCGGACGTAAACCGTGAATCCTTTTTCCCTCGTATTCCTGGCGCTCGCCATGTCCACCGATGCGTTCGCAGCCGCGATCGGCAAAGGTTCCAGCCTGCACGAACCACGCCTGTCCGAAGCGCTGCGCACCGGCCTTATCTTTGGTGTGATTGAAGGCATCACGCCCATCGTGGGGTGGGGGATCGGCCAGGCAGCGAGCCGTTTCGTCGAGAACTGGGACCACTGGATCGCCTTCGTGCTGCTGCTCCTGCTGGGGTTGCACATGATCTACAACGGTCTCAAGCACGAAGAGGCCGAAGAGGAGAAACCCGACCAGCACTCGTTCTTCATCCTGGCAATCACTGCATTCGCCACCAGCATCGATGCACTGGCGGTCGGCGTCGGGTTGGCATTCGTCAACGTGAACATTGTCGTCGCCGCGCTGGCGATCGGTGCTGCCACCACCGTCATGGTCACGATCGGCGTGATGCTCGGGCGCGTGCTCGGCAACGTCGTCGGCAAGCGCGCGGAGATCGTCGGCGGCATCGTGCTGATGCTGGTCGGCGCCACCATTCTTTATGAGCATCTGTCGGCAGTCTGAAGCCCTGCGCGTCGACGGCCCTGGAACAAGAACGCCCCGTCAGCGGATCAATGCTGAGCGGGGCGTTTGCGTCGGGCGCGTCGAGGTTCAGGCGTTGGCCGGGTTCATCACCAGCACGGCACGCAGGCGGACCTTGGCCGACATCATCAGGTCGTAGGCTTCGCGAGCCCGCTCGAGCGGGAACGTCTCGATCATTGGCCGGATCGCCTGAAGACTGGCGAAGGCCAGCGTCTGCTCGTTGTCGGAAACCGTGCCGGTCAGTGAGCCGACGACGGAGCGCGCGCCGAAGATCAGGTCGGTGGCGTTGACCGTGATCGGATCAGGCGGCACGGCTACCACGATCAGTTCCCCACGTGGCGACAGTCCGGAAATCGTCTCGGCCATGCCCTTGCCGCTGGGCGCGGTGCCCAGCACCACCTTCGCGCCGCCCAGCGCGCGCAGCGCATCGGCGACATTCTCCTGAGTGGAGTCGATGTACTGATGTGCACCCAGCGACTGCGCCAGCTCCGCTTTGTCCGCGCCGCGCGCGATGGCAACCGTGTGGAAGCCCATTTTGCGCGCGAACTGCACGCCCAGATGACCCAGTCCGCCCAGACCCTGAATCGCCACCACGTCACCTGGCCGTGCCTTGGAATTGCGCAGCGCATTGAATGTGGTCAGGCCTGCGCACAGCAACGGCGCGGCTTCGGCTGCGTCGAGTTCCTCTGGAACGCTGACCAGACCGCGGGCTTCGGCCAGCATCACTTCGGCGTAGCCGCCATCGATGGTAATGCCGCAGATGACCGGGTTGTGGCAGTTCACCGGATCGCCATGTCGGCAGGACGGGCAACTGCCGTCTTCGCCCGCCAGAAAGCCCACGCCCACGCGCTGGCCGACGCTCCAGCCCTGGACGCCTTCGCCCAGTGCATCGATGCGACCGACGACTTCATGTCCAGGCACACGCGGGTAGCTGATGCCGGGGAACTGGCCTTCCACTGTCGCGCTGTCGGAGTGGCAGACCCCACAGGCCTCAACTCGAATGCGGACCTGACCGGGACCCGGATCGGGTATCGGCCGTTCGACCAGTTCCAGTTGGCCAGGGGCGGTCGCGACGATGGCGCGGTATGTCAGAGAGGTTGTCATGGGTCACCTTTATTCAGAGTCAGAGCCGACGAATGCGCCGATGTGACGTGCCACGGCGCGGGGATACTGGAGCTGCGGACCGTGTCCGGCACGCGGGAAAGTGATGAGTTGCAGGGTCGGCAACTGGCCGCTGAGCGCGTGCCAGTTTTCGACCGGGAAGGCGATGTCATGGTCGCCGCCAATGTGCAGCACCGGCACAGTCGTGCTTTTCAGCAATTGCAGGATGGCGTCCACCGGGAATACCGGATTCTTCGGACCTTCGCCCAGTTGCGCGCCTGCCCATTCAAATGGCACGGCCGGACTTGCGTCCTTGCGGGGTGCGGACAAACGTTCCCAGGAGCGCTCGGCGGCAGCCTTGGAGGAGGCCGATGCAGGCTCGAAAAACAGGCTGACGAAGTCGTCGAAATCGTTGTCTCGCTTGGCCAGTTCGTAGAACAGCGCCTCGCCCGGTTTGACCAGCTGGCCGGGCGGTGCGGTTGCCAGCAGCACCAGATGACTGACCCGTTGCGGTGCCTGGGCCAGGACGATTTGCGCAGCAATGCCGCCTACGGACCAGCCGCCGATCACCACCTTGCCCAGGCCCAGCCCTGCGATCAGTTCGATGGCATCCTTGGCCAGCGACGCGGGGCTGTAGCTGCGCTCACCGGTGGACTGACCCAGGCCGCTGTAGTCAAACACCGTGACCTGAAAACCCTGATCCGCCAGGCAGTCGAGAAACAGCGGGTCCCATGAATCCATCGTCCCGCGGAACCTCACGCAGAGCAGCAGCGGCGTACCGCTGCCGAAGGTCCGATAAGCGAGTGTCCTGCCGCTGATTTCGATGAACCGGGTTGTGGCCTGAGTGCTCAACGAATGTTCGGTCATGGTGAAGTCGTCCGTTCTTGTTGAATGTCATGGGTGTGCGGTGGAAATGACGCCAGGTTCTTCGCTTGCAGTAAGCGTTACTTCAATAAGCCTATGATTAAAAAGGAAAATCTGTTAAGCGATGCGCGCGTTCGCGAAACTTTATGAGCGCGATACATAGCGATGCAGCAGTGCGTTCGTTATCTGCCCTGCACGCGTTCTCAATCAAGTGCCTGCCAATCACTCTATCCCATCGTATTTATCTCCTCGCCTATACATTGGACTAGGTTTTTTCAAGGTCGGTAGCGGTCGGGCAATCGTGCGTGCCATTTGAAATGACGGGCGTTGCCCGCCAGAATCGCCGCCGATCCGATGCAGGGCGTCGGGCGCAAGCGGTGAGGAGAGCGGCGGTTGAACGAACAGACATTGTCCAGACGGCTGGAGCGCGTCGCGGCGCTGGTACCGGCGGGTGCACGGCTTGCCGACATCGGCTCGGATCACGGCTACTTGCCGGTTGCCTTGGTGTTGCGCGGCGTCATCGCGATGGCCGTGGCCGGGGAGGTGGCGTTAACGCCTTTCCACAGCGCCCGGCGCGTGGTGCGCGACAACGCGCTGGAGGCGGCGGTCGTGGTGCGTCTGGCAGACGGTCTGGCCGCGATCGAGCCGGATGACCGGATCACTGCGATCAGCCTGTGCGGCATGGGCGGGGAGACGATTCGCGACATTCTCGAGGCCGGCAAAGCCCGCCTCAATGGCCGCGAACGGTTGATCCTTCAGCCTAACGGCGGCGAGCAGCCACTGCGCTGCTGGTTGATGGAAAACGGCTATCGAATCGTATGGGAGGAAGTGCTGCGGGAGAATCGCTTCGACTACGAAATCATCGTCGCCGAGCGTCAGGGCCACGTGACCTACACCGCCCATGAGCTGTACTTCGGCCCTGTGCAGTTGCAGGCGCGCAGCCCGGCGTTTCTGGAAAAATGGCGGCGCGTATTGCGCCTCAGGCAACGCACCCTTGAGCAATTCGCCCGGGCCCGCGGGGCGGTGCCCGAGGAAAAGCTCAACGAACTTCAGGCTCATGTGCGTTGGATCACTGAGCTGCTGGGCTGAACCCTGGAAGAGGCCCGACCCGTGGCGGGCCTCAGTTGATGCGCGGGTGCTGCTGGACCAGCTCCTTGCGCTTGGCTTCGAGCTCGGCGATCTGCGCGTCGATGTCCTCGATTTTCTGCTCGATATTGTCGTGATGTTCCTGCAACAGCTCCTTCGCTTCTTCGATGTCAGAGGCCGCAGGCGCAGCGCCACGCAGCGGCTTGTTGGCAGTCTCTTTCATCGTGATGCCGGTGACGAAGCCGATGACCGCGATCACCATCAGGTAGTAGGCGGGCATGTACAGGTTGTCGGTGCTTTCCACCAGCCACGCTGCGGCTGTCGGCGTCAGGCCGGCGATCAGCACCGACACGTTGAACGCGCTCGCCAGCGCGCTGTAGCGGATGTGGGTCGGGAACATCGCGGGCAGCGTCGACGCCATGACGCCGATGAAGAAGTTGAGCACCACGGCGAGTATCAGCAAACCGGCGAAGATCAGGCCGATCTTGCCGCTGATGATCAGCATGAATGCCGGGACCGCCAGGATGAACAGGGCGATGCTGCCGATCACGATGAAAGGCTTGCGGCCGATCTTGTCGCTGACGAAGCCGATCAGCGGCTGAACGAAGAGCATGCCGACCATGATCGCGATGATGATCAGCACGCCATGGTTTTCGCTGTAGTGCAGGTTGTGCGACAGATAACTGGGCATGTAAGTCAGCAGCATGTAATACGTGACGTTGGTCGCCACGACGATGCCGATGCAGGTGATCAGGCTGCGCCAGTGCTTGGTTGCCACTTCCTTGAACGACACCTTCGGACCGCCTGAAAGACCTTCTCGGTCGCCTTGCTCCAGCTTTTCCACATGCTGCTGGAACGCCGGGGTTTCTTCCAGCGCGTTACGCAGATACAGGCCGAGCATGCCCAGTGGCAGCGCAAGGAAGAAGGGCAGACGCCAGCCCCATTCCTGGAATTGATCCTCACCGATGACGGTGGAAATCAACACGACCACACCGGCGCCGAGCACGAAACCCGCGATCGAGCCGAAGTCCAGCCAGCTGCCGAGGAAACCGCGCTTGCGGTCCGGGGCGTATTCGGCGACGAAAATCGAAGCGCCGGTGTATTCGCCGCCGACTGAAAAGCCCTGCGCCATCTTGGCGAGCAACAGCAGAATCGGCGCCCAGATGCCGATCGATGCGTAGGAGGGGATCAGTCCGATGGCTGTCGTGCTCAGGGACATGATCACGATGGTCGCTGCGAGGACTTTCTGTCGTCCGTATTTGTCGCCCAATGCGCCGAAAAAAAGGCCGCCCAGCGGCCGTATCAGGAAAGGCACCGAAAAGGTCGCCAGTGCCGCGATCATCTGCACGCTGGGGTCGGCGCCAGGGAAGAAAACCTTGCCAAGCACGTAGGCCACGAAGCCGTAGACACCGAAATCGAACCACTCCATCGCGTTACCCAGTGCGGCGGCAGTGATTGCCTTGCGCATCTTGGCGTCGTCGACGATGGTGATGTCTTGCAAGCCGATGGGGCTGATTTTTTTCTTGCGTAATTTCATGAGAACACTCTGTCGCTGATCTGTCGTACTGCAATCCGCCGGTGCCGAGCCTGCCCGGGTCAGAAATCCCGGCAGGTCGATGCCATTGTTTTGGTGGCACGCTGTTTTCGATCAGATACGAGGGCAAGGCAAAAAATTCACTGTGGGCCGAGATTTCATCGCGTTGAAACCGCGACCAGCGATTCGGGTTTCTCCGTCATGTCGCTGTCCGACGATGACGGGTGGTGCCAGGCAAGGGCAGGTCCCGCCGTGGTATTCTTGCGCCCCGGTTACAACTCCTGTGGAATCCCCCGTGAAATTCATTCACCAGCGCGAGCACCTCAATGAAGACGACATTGTGGTGATCGAATGTTCGAACACCTGCAACATCCGCCTCATGAACGACGCCAATTTTCGCAGTTTCAAGAATGGTGGGCGACACACCTACCATGGCGGCGCGTTTGATCGCTTCCCGGCGAAAATCGTCGTGCCGAGCACCGGCTTCTGGAACATCACCCTCGACACCGTCACCCAGCGCGCCATCAGCGTCACGCGCAAACCCAACATCAAGCATTCGATCAAGATCGTCCGCCGCTCCGCTTCGCGTCTGCAGCGCTGAGCGAACGGGATTGCGCCTGTTGCGCTGGCGCGGGCAGTCATTGGCGATATCGATAGTGAGCATCACGCTTTACGAGTTCAGTTTCGGCGCCTGAACTGGACAATGGCCTGCAAATGAAGACCCTGCCCGAACGGCAGAATTTTTGACAGGACACCGCCCATGCGCACCGTATTCGCCTCCGCCACCCTGATTGCCTGCTCGCTTCTGGCAGGGTGTGCCAGCGCTCCCAACGAGCCGACGCTGACGCTTGAAACCAGCAAGTCCCCCGAACAGTTCGCGGCGTGCGTCGTGCCTAAACTGCAAGGTCGTTCGATGAGCCCGATCCTGTCCCAGCCTCAACGGCATTACCGGATTACCGTGCCGAGTACCGTCGCTGCGGACAACGTCATCGAGGCTTACAAAGCCTCATCCGGCGGGAAGGTTTTCGTCTACGAACGCAGCCTGATGGCTTCCGGCTTTGGCCGTGCGGCGAAGGAATGCGTGTGACCCGGCAACACCGGACGGTGGTTGCCGGCTGAAGCCGCTACAAGCGTCGGTGATGGGGCCGAGGATGCGGCGATCCTGGCCGTGCTGGACGCTCAGAAATCTTCTTCGCTGATCCGGATGGACAGCAATGTGTTGCTGGCGATGAGGTTGTCGAACGCCGGCTGAAACACCTGCGCGAGACTGGCGAGCATCGAGTCTTCACTGCTCCACGCGCCCCGGATGGTCCAGCGTCCCGGATCAGGCTGATGTGCCTGCAGCTGGCAGTCCACGCACCCTTCGATGCTCCGGGCGCGCCGCACTGAATCCTGCATCAACTGCGCACAGCTGGCCGAGAAACCTGGGCGGGTCTGAATCATTACGACTCTGGATGACACGTGAGCATTCATGGTGATCCCCTGAAGGCGGCTGGCGCGGTTGGAGTCGGGCGATTGACGGTGGCGCACGACGGTGATGGGACTGGGATCATGATCCGGCAGTCGCCCTGTCGCTGCCATAGTCGATGCGCATAGACGATACAGACCTTCGTATAACCGGCTCGAAACAGGGGGGTGGATAGCGCGCTGCCAGCGGTCATGACCACGCCGCGATGGCGCCGCGCGGGCTGGCGAGGGGGCAGGCCGGGTCAGCGGACGTCGTCTGAGGTCACGGGATCGGCAGGCGCGAAAGCCTTCGCCGCAGCAACGGTGTCCAGCGATTCGCGCAGCAGCTGGATCTTGCCCTCGTGGGCCACCAGCCGTCCGGCGTATGACTGCAGGTACAGGCGGCCCGTTGCCGGGACCAGCGCCTCGACGTCGTATTCGGCGAAGGCCTGATCAGGCGTGTCGATCAGAAAGCGCACGCGCTTGAAGCGGAAATCCGGGACTTTAGCCAGCAGCGAGGCAATGAACGCTTCGATCTGAGCGGGTCCCTGCACGCGATGGGTGATGCCCAGCGATTGAAGGTAGGGCAGTTCGAGCGCACCATTGTCTGCGAAAAATGCCGCGGCGGCGTGTGGGTCTTGAATGGATTCCAGGTACATCTGCAGCAGTTGCACGGCGTTTTTCATGATCATCTCCTTGAGCCAGGGGGGTCAGGTCGGCCGCGAAATCGCGCCGACAGGCGTCAAGGTACGGAAAATGCGAGGTGACAAAAATAGAAACTATGGCAACTCATCGTTTCATTTATGAAATGATGAATGGGCGCTGGACGATGGCGCGTGATCAACGGGGCCAGCGCCACGTCGGTGCCGAGAGGTGCTTGGCGAAAAAGTCGGACAGCGCCTTGATCTTCGCCGGACGGGTCCGCGCCGAAGGCGTGACGAAGTACAAGCCGCCGCGAGTCATGCTCCATTCCGGCAAGAGCGCCTCCAGTCTGCCGTCGGCCAGGAATTCGCTGGCCATGAATTCCGGCAGTTCGGCGACGGCCATCCCTTCCAGCAACATGGGAATCAGCGCGTCCGAGTTGGTCACTCGCAGTGGACCGTTCGGCACCACGTCTTCCTCAGTACCGTCTTCATGGGTGAAGCGCCAGACCTGACTGCGCGCCCGGTACGCATAACTCAGACAAGGACGGCCTGCCAGCTCCCGCGGATGCGCAGGGCGCCCGTGAGCCTTGATGTAGGCAGGTGACGCCACGAGGAATTGGGTGACGGCACAGAGCCGACGGGCAACCAGTGAAGAATCGGGCATCACCGCGATGCGCAACGCGGCATCAAAACCTTCGGCGATCAGATCGACCGTCGCGTCGGACAGGTGCAGGTCCACCGACAGTTCCGGGTACTGGCGCACCAGTTTCGGCATGAGTGGCGCGACCCAGCGCAGGCCGAACGACATGGGCACCGCCAGGCGGATCAGTCCGCGCGGCTGCACCGACAGGTCCTGCGCTTCGCTTTCGACTTCCTCGGCCTGTCGGTAAATCTCTCCAGCCTTGGCGGCCATGCTCGCGCCGAACTCGGTCAGCGCTAGTTGCCGGGAGGTGCGATTGAACAGCCGCCCGCCCAGGCGTTCCTCAAGGCGCGCCACGGCTCTGGACACGGTCGGCACCGAGACACCCATAAGCCGGGCTGCGGCGGCGAACGATCCTTCTTCCGCCACCTTGGCGAACATCGCTAAACCTTCGAAATCAGGAAGTTTGCTCATTTCATTTCTGCAACGATGGGTTTCGGACAATTCTATTTTGAAATGTTTTAGCCGTCGATAAGCTTCTCCCACATCGCAACCACTTACTGACGAAAACTGGAGAAACATCATGGCTCGCAAACTCGAAGGCAAAATCGCACTGGTCACCGGCGGCACTACCGGCATCGGCCTGGCCACCGCTCAACGCTTCGCCGCAGAAGGCGCTTACGTTTACATCACCGGCCGCCGCCAGGCCGAACTCGACAAGGCCGTTGCGCTGGTCGGCAACGCCACTGGCGTACAGGTCGACTCGACACGTCTTGAACAGCTCGACGCCCTGTACGAGCAGATCTCTGCCGAGCAAGGACGCCTCGACGTGCTGTTCGCCAACGCAGGCGGCGGTTCGATGCTGCCCCTGGGCGAGATCACCGAAGCGCACTACGACGACACCTTCGACCGCAACGTCAAGGGCGTGCTGTTCACGGTGCAGAAAGCGCTGCCGCTGCTGGCAACGAACGCCTCGGTGATCCTGACCGGCTCTACCGCCGGCAGCTCAGGCACCGCCGCGTTCAGCGTCTACTCGGCTTCGAAAGCCGCTGTCAGGGCCTTCGCCCGCAGCTGGATCCTGGACCTGAAGGACCGCAACGTCCGCGTCAACACCATCAGCCCCGGCGCCACCAAAACCCCGGGCCTGGTTGACCTGGCGGGCCCCGATGCCGCCCAACAGCAAGGCCTGCTCGATTACCTCGCCTCGCAAGTGCCGATGGGCCGAGTCGGCAACCCCGAAGAAATCGCCAGCGCCGCGCTGTTCCTGGCCTCCGACGACGCCAGCTTCGTCAATGGCATCGAGCTGTTCGTCGATGGTGGTCAGGCTCAGATCTAAGCCAACCCGCGAGACGGCGCCCGGCGCCGTCCTGCCCAGACTTTTGGGGGACACACACATGAAAACAGCCGCATTTGCAGCACTCGCGTTGACCTTTGCCTTCACCACCGCGCACGCCGCGACGCCAGCCACCGCAAGCCCCGTGACGCCTTCGCTGCAAGCGTCGGTGATCGATCACGTCGGCATCAACGTGCCGGACATCGACGCGGCGACGGCGTTCTTCAACGATCTGGTGGGCGCGAAAGTCATCTCCGACGTGCGTCCGGGCGCGATTCCCGCCGAATGGAAAGCCAGTTTCAACTGGCGTGAGTCCAGCGAACTGCAGCGCTTCACCATGCTGCAGCTTGCCGGCGGCTCCAAGATCGAGCTGTTCCAGTATCAGGGCCCGCAGATCGATCATCAGCCACCCCACGAAGACGATATCGGCGCGACCCACATTGCCCTGCGCACCACCGACATCGACCGCAGCCTGGCCGTCGTCAAAGCCCGAGGGCTTAAAGTGCTCAACGAGCCGATCACCAACCCCGACGGCATCCGCTGGTTCTACGTGCTGACGCCATGGGGTTCGCAACTGGAACTGGTGTCGCTTCCGGCCGCCAGCTGAAACGGGCTGCTTGCCCCCCACCCATTGGCTGCGGTGCATCCGAAAAACCGCGTTCGCCGGGTTTGCTGCCGCT
>NZ_FNYJ01000009.1 GCF_900108875.1 Pseudomonas sp. NFR16
ACCGGGCAGACCTTCGTCGCCATCGACTCGGGCGCCAACGTCAATTTCGACCGTCTGCGCCATGTCGCCGAGCGCGCCGAACTGGGCGAAGGTCGCGAGGCGATCATTGCCGTGACCATTCCCGAGCAGCCGGGCAGTTTCAAGGCGTTCTGCGAGGCCGTCGGCAAGCGTCAGATCACCGAATTCAACTACCGCTACCACACCGACCGCGAGGCGCACATCTTCGTCGGCGTGCAGACCCACCCGGAAAACGACCCGCGCAAGGCGCTGATCGCCAGCCTCTCGGCGCAGGGCTTTCCGGTACTGGACCTGACCGACAACGAACTGGCCAAGCTGCACCTGCGGCACATGGTCGGCGGCCATTCGGAACGGGTCAGCGATGAAGTAGTGCTGCGCTTCGAATTCCCCGAGCGACCGGGCGCGCTGTTCAACTTCCTCAACAAACTGGGCGGCAAGTGGAACATCTCGATGTTCCACTACCGCAACCATGGCGCCGCCGACGGCCGCGTGGTGGCCGGGCTGGTCGTGCCGGAGGAAGAGCGCCATCTGGTGCCGCAAGCGCTGGCGGAAATCGGTTATCCGTATTGGGACGAGAGCAACAACCCGGCGTACAAACTGTTTCTCGGCTGAGTCGCCACTGCGGATCCCGGCGGGGGTGAGCCAACGGTCTCTAACGCCCCTTAGGTCTACGGCGAACACCCCGACGCCTTCCCGGCTAAAGCCGGTCCTACGAAAAGCTTGCGGCATCTGTAGGATCGGCTTCAGCCGGGAAGAGGCTGATACATCCGCTGGATACTCAGCGCCCGGAATTCAGTCTTCGCGAGCAAGCTCGCTCCTACAGGTCCTGTGGCCCGTTCCCGAAACCAGTCAGCGCCGCGTTACCCTTTTAGGAGCGCGCTGGTCTCTGAGCCGCATCCGGACGATCGGCTGCGCAGCAGTCGTAAAACCGGTTGATGCGTTGTGCCTGTCACACGCATACATCCAGATCATTGGGCTGGCGCTGCCTCGGGCGCAGGTTCGGCGGCGGGCGTCGCGTTGACTTCAGGCGATGGCGCGGGTGCTGGGGCTGGCTCCGCTGGCGTGGCAGTCTCAGCTTTCAGTGGCTCAGGCTCTGCCGGGGCAGGCATGGTCTCACTGCCCTGATCCGCTGCTGTGGCAGACGGCGTGGCAGGCGTACTCAACGCTGCCGGAACCGGCGCGGGGGCGGCTGCCGGCGCGGCTTCAACCGGTTTCTGCTCATTCAACGCCGCGGCCTTGGCGGGAGCAGGCTCCGGCATGCCCAAGTCGGTCTTGGGTTTTTCTTCAATGTGCGCAGCTTTCTTCACCTCCGGCGGCAGGAAATTTTCCACCAGCGCGAAGAAACGATCATAAAACTTGGAGGACGCCACCGTCTCACTGGCCACCTTGACCATCGAGTCGTCCGTCGAGCCGATCGGCATCGAGACAGAGCCCAGCACGCCGACACCCAGGCTCGCCGAGTTGTTGACCTTCTTCAGCGCATAACGGTCCTGCAGGGCGTTGGCGAACATCGTCGCCTTGGCGTCCGCGCCACCGTCGGCAGCACACACCACATTGAAGCTGATCTCCATGTGGGTTTCGCCGGTCTGCTGGAAGCTCTTGTGGCCGCTGATCATTTTCGGATCGCTGCTGGTGATGATGTATCCCTGGCTGAGCAACGCGCGCCGCCCTGCCTCGCACGTGGCAGCATCGGACACTGGATAGTTGCGTGAGAACGTACCGGCGTCGTCGAAGTTTTCATGCTCGTAGATAGCCTGCTTCTTTGACGAGCAGCCTGCGGCGGCCAGCAGGGTCAATGCCCAGCATGCGGTACGAAAGCTCAGTAATTTAGACATCGAACATCCCGGGAAAAAGGTCGACACAATAGTGGACCGAAGGAAACGCCGGTAAGTCTGCAACAAGGCTGGCACCGGATCAACGCACAGTTTGCAACCGTGTGGATACATCGAACTTTTCATCGGCGCGACTCGCCACGTGCACGCGACTGACGGGCGTTTCATGACTGTGGGCGTCTGACAACGCCGCAGCTCGGATATCGCCGGACGGAAGCGGGAATCGACTGACGGTCGTCAGCGACCCGCTCCCGCCCGATACGCTCAGACCTGGCCGTGTTCGAGCTTCACGCCCAGGAACTCCAGCGCACGCCAGTAGCCTGGATAGGTCTTGGCGACGCAATCCGGGTCCTGAATCCGAACCCCCGAGACCTTGAGCCCGGCCAGCGCGAAACACATGGCGATGCGATGGTCCGAATGGGTGTCGATCAGCGCATGGCTGCTGGTACCGGCCAGGCTCGGGTCGGACGCCACCAGCAAGTCGTCGCCCTCTACCGAGGCCAGCCCGGGACGCACTTGATTGAGCCCGTCATGCAGCGCCTGCACACGATCGCACTCTTTGACTCGCAGGTTGGCCAGATCGACAAAACGCACCGGCGTCTCATTGAAAGCCGCCAGCACCGCCAGCGTAGGAATCGCATCCTGCATCTGCGAGCCGTTGATCACCGCCGGCATCTTCGGGAATTGCGCGATCACATCCATCGCCTTGGCATCAGGCTGGGTAAACGCCTGGGCAGCGACGCCCAGATCGATATTGCCGGCGGTCAGGGCCTGCGCAGCCCACAGATAGGTGGCGGCAGAAGCATCCGGCTCTACATGATAATCGCAGGCGGTGTAACCGGTCGGCGATACACGCCACAGCGCCTCATCGACGACTTCAACCTCAGCACCGAAAGCGCGCATGCAGGCGATGGTCAGATCGATGTAACCGCGAGCGCCGATTTCCTTGCCGGTCAAAGCCACCTCGATCGGCGCATCGCCGCACGCGGCCACCATCAGCAGTGCGGAAACGTACTGGCTGGACAGACCGCCGTCGATTTCGAAACGGGTGGCCTTGATCGAACCGTTGCCGTGAATGACCACCGGCGGGCAGCCCGTCGCGCTTTCGGCATCCAGCCCGCCTTTGCGCAATGATTCGAGCAAAGGACCGATCGGGCGCTTCTGCATGTAATGGTCGCCGTCCAGCGTGACACTGCCGTTGACCGTGCAGACCGCCGCCGTGAGAAAACGCACCGCAGTGCCCGCATTGCCCAGAAATAGCGGACCTTCAGGCACCTCGAGGCGACCCGAACTGGTGACGACGAAGCTGGTGTCGTCCGGCTCGTCGATGACCACGCCCATCTGCCTCAGCGCGTTGGACATATGGCGAGTGTCGTCGCTTTTCAGCGCGCCACGCAGATGACTGGTGCCCTTGGCCAGGGCCGCCAGCAGCAACGCGCGGTTGGTGATCGACTTCGAACCCGGCGGTGAAACATGCCCCGTCAACGGTACACCCGGCGGGATCACAGTGATGGTTTGGTTCATGCCCATGGTCCAGCTCTCCAAATTCGAAATCAGGCAGTGCGCAGCGCTGCATTAAGCGAGCCGGCAATCATGTCATTTCTCGCCGCTCTGTGCAGCATCTCGTCGCCTTCCAGACAGCGGAACATCGGACAGGAGTCATCGATTGCCCTGCCGACCCAAGCGGTATTCCCTGCCGACCTGCATGAGGGCGCGCAGCGTATCGGTGTCAGGCTGATAGCCCAGAACCTGCCTCGCCCGCGAGCAGTCAACGGTCAGTGAACCGCACAGCTGGGTGTACAGATCGCCCTTGCCCGCAGCCTTGAGCATGACGGCCAGCAACGCGCCAGGCACCGGCAAGGCGAAGACGCGCTTGCCCATTCCCTGCGCCAGCGCGCCCAGCATCTGGTGAGTCGACACGTCACTGCCATCGCTGGCCAGAAACGTCTGGCCTGCTGCATCCGGATGCTGGCAGGCCAACGCAATCAAGGTCGCGAGATTGTCGACGGAAATGATGCTGCGTGCGTTGCGAACCAGCGCGAAGGGACTGGGAATGCCTTTCTCGACCACTTTCAGCAGCGTCCTGAAATTGCCCGGCGCGTTGGCCCCGTACACAAGTGGAGGACGTATTATCACCCACTCCATGGTTGCGCCGTCGAGCAACTGGCGCAGACCGATTTCAGCCTCCAGCTTGGAGCGCGCGTAGTCGGCGACCGGATGAGGCGTTGAAGTTTCGGAGAAGCGCTGAGTCCCGGACTCGTTGCCGTTGACGCCAATCGAGCTGATGAAGACAAAGCGCCGGACGCCGGCCGACAGCGCTTCTCGGGCCAGCTGCAGCGTCGCGTCGCAGTTCACCGCCTGATACAGATCAGCCGAGTCGCCCTGTTTATCGAGCACATGCGCTCTGCCAGCCAGGTGAACCACGCAGTCAATGCCGTTGAGCATCCCGCTGATGGCCTGCGGATCTGTGAAGTCGGTCGCGATGTATTTCACGCCGACCACCGAACCCTTGCCGCTGCGGCAGATGCCCGTGACGTCCTGAGATTGATCCATCAGCAGCTGACAGAGTCGGGTGCCGATGAATCCGCTGGCGCCTGTTACAAGTATCCGCATGATCGAGACTCGCTGTCCTTAAGTTGTCCGAATGATAAGCGCAGAAACCCTCACAGCGCCGATGGCTTTCTGTCAGGCACAAAAAAAGCGACGCTAAGGTCGCTTTTTTTGTCGCTTCAAGGAGTTCAAGGGCCTTGAGGCTATGTATGGCGCAGCGGACGGGACTCGAACCCGCGACCCCCGGCGTGACAGGCCGGTATTCTAACCGACTGAACTACCGCTGCGTGTCGCACAGACTTTCATCTGCTTAACTCTTTTGAAACGGGTTGAAACCTGTTTCGTATGACTCTGATCGATCGCCTTGGCGTTCAATCTCAAACCCGGCTCTGAAAACAAAACCCGATCTGTAAAATATGGCGCAGCGGACGGGACTCGAACCCGCGACCCCCGGCGTGACAGGCCGGTATTCTAACCGACTGAACTACCGCTGCGCAGTGTGGACTTATCGTCCTGCTGAATCTCAGTAACCTTCAGCGTGTCTTGCAACTCTCAACGATGGTGGGTGATGACGGGATCGAACCGCCGACCCTCTGCTTGTAAGGCAGATGCTCTCCCGGCTGAGCTAATCACCCTTTGCTTCGCTGAGGCCGCGAAATTTACGCAGGTGCCGAACCTAAGTCAATAGCCTGCTTGAAGTTTTTTTCAAAAAAGCGGTTTTCGCTGACTGGCATGAAAAGCCAGGCAAGGAACGAAAAAGCGAGCCCGAAGGCTCGCTCTTGATTCACTCGCAGCGCGCGGCGGAAAGTTGCCGCCGCGCTCAATCCACATAAATCATCTTCTTGCTCATGCCGCCATCGACCACGAATTCCTGCCCCGTGACAAACCCGGCATTCTTCGACAACAGCCATGCCACCGCGGCGGCAACATCTTCCACAGTCCCTACCCTGCCGGCAGGATGCTGCGCGTGATCGGCGTCGGACAATGGCTCGGCGCGCCGCACAGACGGGTCGCGGGCATCGATCCAGCCGGGGCTGACGGCATTGACCCGAACCTCTGGGCCCAGGCTCATGGCCAACGCGTGCGTCAGAGCCAGTAACCCGCCCTTGCTTGCCGCGTAAGCCTCGCTGTCAGGCTCGGATTGACGCGCGCGGGTCGAGCTCAGATTGACGATGCTTCCGCCGTGCGCCCGCAGATAAGGGGCGCAATGCTTGGCGAGCAGCATCGGCCCGCTCAGATTGACCGCCAGCACGCGGTTCCAGTGCGACAGATCAAGACTCTCGAGGACCGTGTTATGAGGATCGGCCACCGCCGCGTTGCACACCAGTGCATCCAGACGCCCGAACATGCCGAGCACTTCGGCGACGCCATCCACCACTTGTGGTTCGCTGGAGACGTCCATAGCAATGAACGAAGCATTCTCGCCCAGCACATCCGCCACGGCCGCGCCGCGCTGACGGTCCACATCGGTCAGCACGACCTGCCAGCCTTCAGTGACCAGCCAGGCAGCGATTGCCAGGCCGATCCCCCGAGCGGCGCCGGTCACCAACGCGACCCGACCGTTATGCACGCCGGTCGCGCCCACCGTCCACTCATTCACAGGCGGCACTCACTGCGCGACTCACAGCGCAGCCAGGCCGCGCGCGAGGTCCACCTTGAGGTCGGCGACGTCTTCCAGACCGACCGCCACGCGGATCAGGCTGTCGCGAATACCGGCGGCCTCACGCTCCTGCGGCGACAGGCGGCCGTGAGAGGTGGTGCTCGGGTGGGTGATGGTGGTCTTGGTATCGCCCAGGTTCGCGGTGATCGAGATCAGGCGTGTAGCGTCGATGAAACGCCACGCGCCGTCCTTGCCGCCCTTGACCTCGAAACTCACCACGGCACCGAACGCCTTCTGCTGGCGCTTGGCGAGTTCGTGCTGCGGGTGACTCTCCAGACCGGCGTAGTGAACGCGCTCCACACCGTCCTGCTGCTCCAGCCACTGCGCCAGCTCCAGCGCGCTCTGGCAATGGGCGCGCATGCGGATGTTCAGCGTTTCCAGGCCTTTGAGGAACAGCCACGCATTGAACGGGCTCAGGCTTGGGCCGGCGGTACGCAGAAAACCGACCACTTCCTTCATGTGCTCGCTGCGCCCGACAACCACGCCACCCATGGCGCGTCCCTGACCGTCGATGAACTTGGTCGCCGAATGTACGACCACGTCGGCACCCATGCGCAGCGGCTGTTGCAACGCAGGCGTACAGAAGCAGTTATCGACGACCAGCAGTGCGCCCTTCGCGTGGGCGATCTCCGCCAGCGCGGCGATATCGACCAGTTCAGCCAGCGGGTTGGACGGTGATTCGACGAAGAGCAACCGGGTATTGGGCTTGATGGCCGCGTCCCAGCCCGACAACTCAGCCAGCGGGACGTAATCGACCTGCACGCCGAAACGTTTGAAGTACTTCTCGAACAGGCTGATGGTGGAGCCGAACACACTTTTGGAGACCAGCACGTGGTCACCTGCGCTGCACAGGCTCATCACGGTCGCCAGAATGGCGGACATGCCCGTGGACGTTGCTACGGCCTGCTCTGCACCTTCCAGCGCGGCGATGCGCTCTTCGAACGAATGCACCGTCGGGTTGGTGTAACGCGAGTAGACGTTGCCCGGCTTGTCTCCGGCGAACGTCGCGGCCGCGTCGGCTGCAGTGCGGAACACGTAGCTGGACGTGAAAAACAATGGATCGCTGTGTTCGCTCTCCGGCGTACGGTGCTGTCCAGCACGCACGGCGAGGGTGTCGAAACCCACGCCGTCGAGATCGCTGTCCAGTCGACCGGCATCCCATTCCTGAGTCATGCCGCCTGCTCCTTGTCTGGATTAGTTGTTGTACAGATCGATGATCGCGCTGACCGCCTGAGTCTTGGCCTTGGAGGCGTCGTTACGCGCCTGCTCGATCCGGTTCAGGTAGTGCTCGTCGATGTCACCGGTCACGTACTTGCCGTCGAAAACCGAGCAGTCGAAATTATCGATCTTGATTTTCTTGCTGCCACTGACCGCTTCGATCAGGTCGTTCAGATCCTGATAAACCAGCCAGTCGGCACCGATGAGGTCGGCCACGTCCTGGGTGGAACGGTTATGAGCGATCAGCTCGTGAGCACTCGGCATGTCGATGCCGTAGACGTTGGGGAAGCGCACGGCCGGGGCCGCGGAACAGAAATACACGTTCTTGGCACCGGCTTCGCGGGCCATCTGAATGATCTGCTTGCAGGTGGTGCCGCGCACAATGGAGTCATCGACCAGCATGACGTTCTTGCCGCGGAACTCGAGCTCGATGGCGTTGAGCTTCTGGCGTACGGATTTTTTCCGCGCTGCCTGTCCCGGCATGATGAAGGTGCGGCCGATGTAGCGGTTCTTGACGAAGCCTTCGCGGAACTTGACGCCCAGGTGGTTGGCCAGTTCCAGCGCCGCCGTGCGGCTGGTGTCAGGAATCGGGATGACCACGTCGATGTCGTGATCAGGACGCTCGCGCAGAATCTTGTCGGCCAGTTTCTCGCCCATGCGCAGGCGCGCCTTGTAGACCGAGATACCGTCGATGATCGAATCCGGACGCGCGAGGTACACGTGTTCGAAAATGCATGGCGCGTACTTGGGGCTGGTCGCGCACTGACGCGTGTGCAGTTTGCCGTCTTCAGTGATGTACACCGCTTCGCCCGGCGCCAGGTCACGGATCAGGGTAAAGCCGAGCACGTCCAGCGCGACGCTTTCGGAAGCGATCATGTACTCGACGCCTTCGTCGGTGTGACGCTGGCCGAACACGATCGGACGAATCGCGTCCGGGTCGCGGAAACCGACGATCCCGTAGCCGGTGATCATCGCGACGACTGCGTACCCGCCACGGCAGCGGTTATGCACGTCGGTGACCGCGGCGAAGATGTCTTCTTCGGTCGGCTGCAGCTTGCCGCGCACGGCCAGTTCATGGGCGAAAACGTTGAGCAGGACTTCCGAGTCGGAGTTGGTGTTGACGTGGCGCAGGTCTGATTCGTAAATCTCCTTGGCCAGTTGCTCGACGTTGGTCAGGTTGCCGTTATGCGCCAGCGTGATGCCATAGGGCGAGTTGACGTAGAACGGCTGGGCTTCGGCCGAAGTCGAGCTGCCCGCTGTTGGATAACGTACGTGACCGATGCCCATGTGCCCGACCAGACGCTGCATATGGCGTTGGTGGAACACGTCACGGACCAGACCGTTGTCCTTGCGCAGGAACAACCGGCCGTCATGGCTGGTCACGATACCGGCAGCGTCCTGGCCGCGGTGCTGGAGGACGGTGAGCGCGTCATACAGCGCCTGATTGACGTTCGACTTGCCGACGATACCGACGATGCCACACATGCGACACAACCCCTACTTAGTGGAACTGGATTTACCGAGCACTTCCTGCGGCGTTGTAGGCGGCAGGAGGTGATCCTTGAACGGAATATCAACAGGTACGCTGATTCCGCTGGCTAGCCACTTGCTGGACATCCCGAGAATCAGGTTTTTCGACCAGTCAGCGACCATGACAAATTGAGGGAGGAGCCGCGACTCCTGCCACCATTGATCCTGTTGTACCGGGCCCAGGCTCAACAGCCCTACCGCTACGACCACCAGCAAGCCTCCGCGCGCAGCGCCGAAGACCATGCCCAGAAAACGATCGGTCCCGGAAAGGCCGGTGACGCGAATCAGTTCCCCGATAAGAAAGTTGACCATGGCGCCGACCAACAGCGTGGCGACGAAAAGAATGGTGCAGCCCGCAATCACGCGTGCCGAAGGTGTTTCGATGTAGTTGACCAGATACTGGGCCAGCGAACCGCCAAACATCCAGGCGACGACACCTGCAATGATCCAGGTCAGCAAGGACAGTGCTTCTTTGACGAAGCCGCGCTTGAGACTGATCAGAGCGGAGATGGCGACAATTGCAATGATCGCCCAGTCAACCGGAGTAAATGACACGTTGCAGCCTACAGACTGATAAGGCGGCGCATTTTAGCAGAGCGCTCGCCCGGCGGTAAGCAGGGAATGCGGATGGATGCCAATTAAGGCGAACTATTGGACTTTGCCGGACGTCGATGCTCGCCAGACTGTGCAGATAAAGGCGCCTGGACCGACCCCTTCCCGGCTCAGGCCGGTCCTGCGAAGACAGTGCATGCCTGTAGGACCGGCGTCAGCCAGGAAGCGTCCTTCCAGCGGAGCGAGTCTTACTTACGCTCCGGCTGGAAACGCACAACGATGCCCTTGATCTTCTGCTGCTTTTCCAGGGTGTCGCGCAGGCGATCCGCTTCGGCACGTTCGATGACCGGGCCGACGAACACTCGATTAACCCCATCGGAGGTGCGGATGTACGCGTTGTAGCCTTGGGTGCGCAACGTTTTTTGCAGGTTATCGGCGTTCGCCCGATTGGACAGACTCGCCAATTGCACGGCCCACGTGACCGACAGGCCATTGGTGTCGACGCGAGCCGGATCGGCGACCGGAGCGACAGGCGCAGGCGCCGGGGTTGCAGGCTTGGCGGGTGTCTGAGCCGGCGCCTGCGCCGGAGCTGACGCGACCTTTGCCGGTGGCGCGGACGCTGTCGGCCTGGAAGGCGCCGGTGCGATAGGCATCGAGGGCGGTTGCTGGGTGGCAGGTGCCTGGCTCGGCTGCGACAACTCTTCATCGGTCGGCACCGGTTCCTGCGGCAGCGGCTGCTGCTCCGGCACGTTCACCGGCTCGACCTTGATCTGAGATGCGGCCGGCGCCTGCGGAGCGGCAGGCGCATCCACCTGCACATGGCGCGCTTCATCCTGACGGGAAAACAGCATCGGCAGGAAGATCACCGCGATGGCGATGAGCACCAGCGCGCCCACCATGCGCTGCTTGTACGCCTTATCCAGCAAAGCCATGTGTCACTTCCTCCGTGAGGCGCCCGCAAGCCATTCCAGGGCCTCGGCCACGCAGTAAAAAGACCCGAACAGAACGATTTCGTCGTCGGCAGTCGCCTGATTGCATTGCGCTTCGAGCGCCAGCGCGACACTGGCGTAGGACGTCACGTGCGCGCCAAGGTTCTGCAGCGCCTGGGCAATCTCTTGCGCAGGACGACTGCGCGGGGTCGGCAGGGGCGCAACTGCCCAGCTGCTGAAGCGATCAGCCAGTTCCGCCAGCACGCCGTCCAGATCCTTGTCGTTGAGCAGACCGAACACTGCGAGGCGCCTGCCCGACACGGGACGCTGATCGAGGCGCTGGGCCAGGAACGTGGCCGCATGAGGGTTGTGTCCCACGTCCAGCAGCACCTGCAACGGTTTGCCTTGCCACTGGAACGATCGACGATCCAGCCGTCCTGTGACACGTGTGCCGAGCAATGCTGTGCGGATCGACGAGGTCTGCCACTCCAGCCCCGATAGCAGGTAGGCCTGCAGGGCCAGCGCCGCGTTCTGCATCGGCAGATCGAGCAACGGCAAGTCACGCAGTTCGACTCTCGCCCCATTGAGGTCAGTGCCGAACCAATCCCATGCAGCCGGGCCGATGGTCAGATCGAAGTCGCGGCCGCGCAGCGAAAGCGGGCAACTCAGGGCATCGGCCTGATCCAGCAGCGGCTTCGGTGGATCGAGATCACCACACAGCGCGGGACGCCCTTCGCGGAAAATCCCTGCTTTCTCGAACGCCACAGACTCGCGGGTATTGCCCAGCCATTCGGCATGGTCGACACCGATACTGGTGACCAGGGCCATGTCCGCATCGATCAGGTTGACCGCATCCAGGCGCCCTCCCAGACCGACTTCCAGCACCACTGCGTCAAGACCGGCTTGTTCGAACAGCCAGAACGCCGCCAGCGTGCCCATTTCGAAATAGGTCAGCGAAATTTCGCCACGGGCCTTTTCGATGACCTCGAACGCCGCACAGAGCTGCTCGTCGGTGGCCTCGACGCCCTGCATTTGCACCCGCTCGTTGTAGCGCAGCAGGTGGGGTGAACTGTACACGCCGACTTTCAGGCCCTGCGCCCCAAGCAGCGCGGCAAGAAACGCGCATGTCGAGCCCTTGCCGTTGGTGCCAGTGACCGTGATCACGCGCGGCGCTGGGCGAGTCAGCCCAGCCTGCAGCGCCACCTGTCGCGAGCGCTCCAACCCCATGTCGATGGCGGATGGATGCAGCTGCTCCAGGTAGCTCAGCCAGTTGGCCAGGGAGCGTGCGGTCATACGTTCGCCGGAGCGGGCGGAACCACGATCGGCTCAAGTTTCGGCGCTACGAATTTAGGGGTCGGCAAGCCCATCATCTGAGCCAGCAGGTTGCCCAGACGCTGACGCAGCTCCTGGCGGTGAATGATCATGTCGATCGCACCGTGATCCAGCAGGAATTCACTGCGCTGGAAGCCTTCAGGGAGTTTTTCGCGCACGGTCTGCTCGATGACGCGAGGACCGGCAAAGCCGATCAGCGCCTTTGGCTCGGCCACGATCACGTCGCCCAGCATCGCCAAGCTGGCGGAAACGCCACCGTAGACCGGATCGGTCAGGACGGAGATGAAAGGCAGACCCTCTTCACGCAGACGCGCCAGCACAGCCGAGGTCTTGGCCATCTGCATCAGGGAAATCAGCGCTTCCTGCATGCGCGCACCACCGGAGGCGGCGAAGCAGATCATCGGGCAGCGGTTTTCCAGCGCGTAGTTGGCCGCCTGGACGAAGCGCTCGCCAACGATCGCGCCCATGGATCCGCCCATGAACGAAAATTCGAATGCGCTGCACACCACCGGCATGCCCAGCAGCGTACCGCTCATGGAAATCAGCGCGTCCTTCTCGCCGGTCTGCTTCTGCGCGGCAGTCAGGCGATCCTTGTATTTTTTGCTGTCGCGGAATTTCAGGCGATCGACAGGCTCAAGGTCAGCGCCGATTTCTTCGCGACCTTCGGTGTCCAGGAAGATGTTCAGGCGCGCACGCGCGTCGATGCGCATGTGGTGGTTGCACTTGGGACAGACATCCAGTGTTTTTTCCAGCTCGGGGCGATACAGCACCGCCTCACAGGAAGGGCACTTGTGCCAGAGACCTTCGGGTACCGAGCTTTTCTTGACCTCGGAACGCATGATCGAAGGGATCAGTTTGTCTACCAACCAGTTGCTCATGCTTTCTTTCTCCAGTACCGGTGGCTTTGAACGCGACGGCGGTCTGTGCCGTGCGCACGCCCTAACTTAATTCATCTGCGGTGTCGCGAAATGTCGTACAACGATCGGCGCCTGGCCTGACCTGCTGAACCGACAGCCCGTCGCTCACCACCCTCAACTTCCTGCGCAAGACGCAGCACGTCTCGCTTACTCAATTCGGCCAGCCCCAAATCCGGGTGGGCAGGCTAGTGGACGGCGACCGCCCGTCCGTCGTCACATCGGCAGCCGCAGCGGCCGGAAATTCGTTCAGGCGCCGTGGACCGCACTCATGAAAGCGCGAATCTTGTCGTGGTCCTTCAGGCCCCTGGATTTTTCCACGCCGCCGCTGACATCCACGGCGTAGGGGCGAACCTGGGCAATCGCCTGGGAGACATTGGCTGACGTCAGCCCGCCCGCCAAAATGATCGGCTTGCTCAGATGTTTTGGAATTAGTGCCCAATCGAAAGTTTCGCCGGTGCCGCCGGGGATGCCCGCAACATAGGTATCCAGCAGAATGCCGCACGCCTTTTGATAGAGCGCGCAGCTGGCCGCGATGTCATCTCCGGCCTGAACGCGTAGCGCCTTGATGTAAGGGCGTTGATAACCCTCGCATTGCTCAGGGGTTTCGTCCCCATGAAACTGGATAAGGTCCAACGGCACGACATCGAGCAGCGCCTTCAGCGCTTCGCGCTCGGCGTTGACGAACAGGCCGACGGTGCTCACGAACGGTGGCAAGGCGGCGATGATCGCCTGCGCCTGTTCTATCGTCACGGCCCGGGGACTCTTGGGGTAAAACACGAATCCGATGGCATCGGCTCCCGCTTCGACCGCGGCCAACGCATCTTCTATGCGGGTAATCCCGCAGATCTTGCTGCGTACGGCTGACATGTGGTGAGAACCTCAAGCCTTTGGAAAGTCACGAATGGTAGCAAATGCAGCCCGGGACGTCAGCCGTCCAGTTCCGTGAAGCCTGTCAGAAAGTGCGGGCCGATATAGCGCTCCGGTAACGGAAACTCATCGCGGTACTCGACCTGCACCAGATACAGCCCGAATGGATGGGCCGTTACACCGCCCGTACGCCGAATGCGGCTCTGCAGTACCTCGCTGACCCACTCCACCGGGCGCTCACCGGCACCAATGGTCATCAAGACCCCGGCGATGTTACGTACCATGTGATGAAGGAAGGCATTGGCGCGGATGTCGATGACGATCATCTTGCCGTGCCGGGTGACGCGCAGATGGTGAATCTGTTTGATCGGCGACTTCGCCTGGCATTGTCCGGCACGAAATGCGCTGAAATCGTGAGTGCCGACCAGATACTCGGCAGCCAGCGCCATTCGCTCGACATTCAGCGGGCGATGATTCCAGGTGATTTCCTGGCCCAGATGAGCCGGACGGATCTGATCGTTATAAATCACATAGCGATAACGCCGGGCGATTGCCTTGAACCGCGCGTGAAAGTGCGCGGGCATGACTTTGGCCCAAGTGACACTGATGTCATGGGGCAGATTGATATTGGCTCCCATGGTCCAGGCTTTCATGGTGCGCTCGGCCTGAGTATCGAAATGCACCACCTGACCGCACGCATGCACGCCGGCATCGGTACGCCCGGCGCACATCAGCGACACGGGCGAATCAGCCACTCTGGACAGCGCGTTCTCCAGCGTCTCCTGCACGGTCAGCACGCCGGTGGACTGACGCTGCCAGCCACTGTAGCGCGAGCCTTTGTATTCCACGCCCAGTGCGATCCTGGAAAAACATTCGGCGGCCATTTCGGCTGCCGCTGTCTCTGCCTCGGTGTCTGTAGTTGCCAAGTGCTTAAAGCCTGTCGATATGCGCAAGGGCGGCCATTATACGGATGGCAGAAAAAGACGCCATCGGCACCTGACAGCACGACAGACCACAAGGCCCACAAACGAAAACGACCGCCGAAGCGGTCGTTTCATAGCAGTGCCCGCGCCTGTCAGACCAGCCGCGACAACATCTCCCGCGCTTCGGTCTTCTGGCCGTCATCCCCTTCAGCGACCACTTCATCGAGAATATCCCGGGCGCCGTCGGCATCGCCCATCTCGATGTAGGCACGCGCCAGATCCAGTTTGGTGGCTGCCTCGTCCGTGCCGGAAAGGAAATCGAACTCAGGCTCGTCGTCCGCCAGCAATGCGTCGTCTTCGGTAAAGCCCGGCGTTGCATCGTCAGGCCTGGTGGTAGAAGGTTGCTCCAGGCTTTGCGACAAGCGTTCAAGCTCGGCGTTGACATCATCGATCTCGGACGCAAAGGCATTGGAAGCCTGCTCGGTTTCCATCTCGTCGGCAAGGGACAGGTCGAAATCAGCCGGCAGATCGATATCGTCTTCCACGGACGGCTTGTTCGCGCCCAGATCGGCGCGCTCTTCGAACGCCGGAAGATCGCGCAGCTCATCTTCCATGCCGAGCAGATAATCATCTTCGGCCTTCAGACCCGGCTGATCCTCGGCCAGATCCAGGTCGAAATCCGCCAGATCAGTGGGCTCGCTGGCTGACGCTTCGGTCTGCTCGCGCAAGATCGCGTCGAAATCCAGATCATCGGCGGCCGAACCTCCGAATGGCGCGTCGAGGTCCAGATCATCGAGGCGGGAATCGCCAGCGGGTGTCGAGCGATCAGGCACCTGCGCAGGAGACGCAGCCTCCAGATCGTCCAGACTGAGATCGAAGGCAGTATCGAAATCATCCGGCGCCGGCGCCTGCGCAACCGGTTCGACCACCGGAGGCACTTGCGGCGCTGCCGGCGGCTCGTCGTTGAGCAGATCCTCGACGTATTTCGCATCCATCTCCGCCGCCAAAGCCGCGGCAGCCGCCACTCCCGCAGCCGCAGCAGCAGCGGCCGCCATGGCTGGATAACGGGACTTGAGCTGCTCGACTTCAGCGTGGTTCTTTCCCGTGGCGATCAATTGCCGCTCCTGCGCGACAAAATCCGCCTGATTACCTTGCTGAGCGTAGATTTCCATCAGCTTCAAGCGCAGATCGCTGCGCTGCGGCTCTTCCCTGACGGCCTCTTCCAACAACGCCGCCGCCTGGTTGATGCGACCATAGGCAATGTGGATTTCAGCCTGAACGAGTGCGTCAGCCGGATGTTCGCGGACCGGCTCGCTGACGGCGGTCGGCGCCGGCGCCATCTTTACATTGGGCGGAGGAACCTCCAGACCCTCAAAGCTGCTTTCCGGTAAATCCATGTCGGAGGCGAAGTCCGATTCCTCGGACAGCGCCCGTGCCATCTGGCGGTGCTTCTCGGCTTCGATCAGCGCATTGCGACGGCGCGCCAGCAGCAGTAACAGCAACAACAGAACCAGCAGCGCGCCGCCACCGATCAACCCCATCAACATCGGGCTGGCGAGGATCTTGTCCAGCGTGCTGCGGTTGTCCTCAGTGGCAGCAGGATCCGGCGCGACCGCCAGAGGCTGATCCGGCGTTGCGCTGGTGACCTTGGCGCCATCGACCGGCAGCGCGTCTTCCGGAGCAATTTCATTCGGCGGCTTGCCGGCTGCATCAGGCCCTGCGCTGTTCGGCACGATCTGGGCAGGCATTGCAGGATTGGCGGCATTGTTCGGGTTGGTGACGCTGTTCGGACTGACAGTGCCGCCGGCGTCGGCAGCTGGCGCAGGCACGCCAGCACCGGCCGCCTGCATCTTCGCCAGCTGGTCGTTTTTCAGCTCGATCAGGCGCTGCAGCTTATCGACCTGACTCTGCAGATCGCTCATGCGGCTTTTCAGCTCGGCATTGTCGCGGCGCGTACTGTCCAGGCTTTCCTGGGTAACCGCCAACTGATTACTGAGCTCCGCGTTATCGCCGACAGCCCCATTGGCGCCGCGCTTCGCGTTGGCCGAGACCAGGCTGAGGTTATCCTTGGCATCGATCTGCGACGGTGCAGCACCCGTGCGATTGCGACGCGTGGCATCGACCTGACGAGCGCCGCTCGGCAAACGGCGACCCTCACGCCATGCGCGGTTCTGCTCGGCGACCTCGGCCACGGCACGGGGCTGAGGCAGCGCGGTCGCTTCCTGCGGCGACGGCAGACGCAGCACCTGACCTTTCTTCAGACGGTTGATGTTGCCGGCAATAAAAGCGTCAGGGTTGAGCGCCTGAATCGCCAGCATGGTCTGCTGGACCGTACCACCATTACGCACGCGCTCGGCAATTTCCCAAAGCGTGTCGTTGTTGGCAGTCGTGTATTGAGTGAATTTCGGCTCAGCGGCCGGGGCTGGGGCCGCTGGGGCCGGCGCCGGAGCCGGGGTTTGCGCTTCAGGCGCCTGAGCCGGTGCGGTGCTCGGCGCAGTGGAAGGCAACTGCGCGGCGGCTGCGGCGGTTTGCGGCGAAAACTTCGGCGGATCCAGCAACAAGCTGTACTCGCGCAGCGCCCGGCCGTTGGGCCAGAGCACCTGAACGAGAAACTTCACGTAGGGATCGCGGATGGGCTTGCTCGAGGTAATGCGCAAAACACTCTTGCCGCCCGGATTGACCACCGGTGTGAATGTCAGGTCGTCCAGGACCGCCGTACGGCCGACGCCTGCCTGAGCGAACTCTGCGGAGCTGGCCAGGCTCGGCACGACCTGCGAAGCGTTGAGATCCTGCACTTCCGTGAGTTCGATTTCAGCAAGCAACGGTTGATTCAGGGTCGACTTGACGGTCAAACCACCGAGACCGAGCGCCTGCGCCATTCCGGATGACAGCGCTGAAGCCGCAGCGATTGCTAAAACCAGTTTACGAACCTGAACCATAGCCCATCCCTTGTTTAAAATTTCCCCGGCAACCGAGAAGATAAAGCCTGCTAGGGCATCGAGCGTGTCAACACGCCGCAGCTAGAATGATTCTTTGAATTGTTGGCAAGTATCTTTTACGCAACATCTTTTATCAACAATTCAGCGACCTGCACAGCGTTCAGAGCAGCGCCTTTACGAACATTATCTGACGTCGCCCAGAAATTAAGTTCACAGACGTCGTCGATGCCGTGACGCAAACGTCCTACATAGACAGCGTCCTGTCCTACAGCATCGCCAACCGGCGTCGGGTAATCGCCCGCTTCTACCAGCTCGATGCCGTCAGCGGACTCCAGCGCTGCATTGACTGCCGCCAGATCAAACGCTTCAGCGGTCTGCACCGAAACGCTCAGGCTGTCGCCAAAAAAGACCGGGACCTGGATGCAGCTCACGCCGACCTTGATTAAAGGCAGCGAGAGCAGCTCGCGCAACTCGCTGACCAAACGTTTTTCCAGCGGCACATGGCCGTCGGCATCCGGCACGCCTACCTGGGCCAGCAGGTTGAACGCCATCTGCCGGTCGAAAATCCGCGGTTCGAGGGGGCGCACGTTCAGCAGTTCGGCGGTCTGCCGCGCCAGCTCGGTGACACCTTCGCGCCCCTGACTGGACACTGCCAGGCAAGCGGTGACGCTGACTCGCTCGATCTTCAGCAGGTCGCGCAGCGGCGAAAGCACCAATGCCAACGCTGCGGCGCTCGGACTGGGGCAGGCAACCTGAAGGGGTCTTGCCAAGGTGGCGAGCAAGGCGCCGTTGACTTCAGGCACCACATTGGGGGCCTGATCCACGGGCAAGCCGCCCGACAGGTCGATGACCGCGCAACCGGCGGCCGCAGCGCGCGCGGCATAGCTGCGCGTGACTGCCGGGCCTGCGGCAAAGAATGCGATGTTGACTTTACCGAACTCAAACGCGTCGACCTCGCGCACGCGAACATTCTTGCCGCGATACGGCACCGAGCTACCGGCCGACTCTGCACTGGCCAGCAGATACAATTCGCCAATCGGAAAGTCACGTTCTTCGAGGATCTGGACGATGGTTTCGCCGACAGTACCGGTTGCGCCGATCACGGCGATATCAAAGGACTGGCTCATGGAAAAACCTCAGAAAAATCGGGGGGGCGGCACTTTAACCGCGTGGCGCACGCCAGGCAATTGAGCCATGAAACGGGTCGGCATCGCGGCAGCGCGCAGTTCAGGGCTCAAGACCGATGCGAAAGAACTCGCCAGCACTCCAGACGCCCAGCCAGCGCTGCCCCTCGATCTGGCGCACGACGGCCAGATCGACCAATTGATAAAAGACGTTGCGATGAATCAACGCCTCGAGGTTGGCGCGCACATGCACATAAGGGGCGGGCTCTTGCGTGTGGGGATCCACGATGACACGCATCGGATGCTCAGGACCGAGTTCGATCATGTCCTCGACGTTGGTGGTGAAGCTCAAGACCTGAGACTCGCCCTCGCCCTGCACGTCCAGCAAGACTGCCACGAACGGCGCGTCGTCGACGGTGATGCCCACCTTTTCGACCGGCGTGATCAGGAAGTAGTCATCACCGTCGCGGCGGATAATGGTCGAGAACAGTCGCACCATCGGCTTCCGACCGATGGGCGTTCCCAGATAGAACCAGGTGCCGTCACGGGCGATACGCATGTCGATATCGCCGCAGAAATCAGGATTCCACAGGTGAACGGGCGGCAGACCCTTGCCGGTCTTGGGGATTTGCGCCAATAGATCGTTGGCTTTGCCCGGACCACTCATACGTCTCTCCTCAGCGGGCTTCGACGCCCAAGAGACTGCGAGCGTAAGCCTGCATCGGTGGTCCTAGCAAATCTTCAGGCTTGGTGTCACGCAAGGTCAGCAGACCACCACGGTTGTGAATGCGCGCCGAATCGATCAAGTAGCGGGTGTTGGTTTCGATCAGCATCAGTTGAATCACACCACTGTCAACGCCCAGACGGTCCACGACTTCCTGATCCGACCACTCATCAAAGGTGCCGATGCGATCGTCAGCCTTGGCGAAACGGGTGTAGAGCAGATAATGCGCGCCGGCGGCCCTGGCTTCATTCATCGCGTCATCCAGCCCTTCCGGTGCCCGGGCGCGACGAACCATGGGAAAATATTCGACGAAACCGTTGAAGGCCTCTTCGGCCACCACATTGGGACGAGGATACGCCCCGCCTGGCGGTGCAAAAGCGCCTTGCGCGATATAGATGTAGGAATCAGGTTGCAGACGGAAGTTGTTCAGACGACGAGTCGAGCTGTGATCCAGCAGACCTGCATCACTGAGCTCATCGTGAGCGCCCTGTGCCAGATCGCTGACGTGCATGCAGCCACTCAACGCCAGAAACGCCAGCAAAAGAACCAGGCTACGCATTATTTCCTCCAAAGTCCGGCGACGGAAAACCGGCGAATGGCTGTGTAATGCAGCTTTTGCGCCAGCTCGGGAAGTGAGCAGCCGTTGGTTGCAGATTTGACGTGAAGCGGCCACCCGCGAGCCCAAAGCCCTGATGGCGTTTCATCGAATCCGTAGACTCGCCACCGATGCTCAGCGGCGAATTCACCGGCGATCAGTTGCTGGAGATTTCCGGCTTGATGTCGTGGCCGGGCTCGACGTCGCGCTTGCGCTTGTTACCCATGCGCACGCCGATGTCCATCAGGAACTGGAAGAACCCTTCCTGATCTTCCAGAACATTGCTCCAGAACGGCGAGTGATACAGCGCAACGGCGCCATGCACCAGCGCCCAGGCGGCGCAGTAATGGAAATACGGCGGAACGTCTTCGAGCTTGCCTTCAGAGATGCGGCCCTTGATCAGCAAGGTCAGGTGCTCGAAATTCGACGCGCGGATCTTGTGCAACTGCTCGACCATCTCGGGCACTTGGTTGCCCTTGACCACCTTCTCTTCCAGACGGTCGAACAGACGGTAGCGCTGCGGATCTCGCATGCGGAACTCGAAATAAGCGCGGGACAGCGCTTCTTTGTCCTTATCGACGTCAGCAGAATGCAGCAGCTCGTTCAGATCGCGCTCGTAGTCGAGCATCAGGCGCAGATAAATCTCCGCCTTCGATTTGAAATGTTTGTAGATAGTGCCTTTGCCGATACCGACGGCATCCGCAATCATCTCGACGGTGACGCTGTCTTCACCCTGTTCAAGAAACAGCTTTAATGCGGTATCGAGAATTTCCTGCTCACGGCGCCGAAATTCACGGACCTTACGAGGTTCTTTCTGCATAGGAAGAGGCTGCGGGTTCAAAATCGAAGCCGCACATTATGCCTAACTTGCAGCAAATTGCACGGATCATCCGACCATATCGACGCTTCCTGACAACTTGGCGCACCTCGTGATCAGGGAGTCCGAACACTTATGCATCAATCGAGTCCCGGCTTTTGTCGCTTTTGCCGTAGACCGATGTCAGAGTTCATGAGGCGTAAATCAACCGTTCCCGGGAACCGGCTCCGACCCTTCCACGTTCGTGAATGATCCCTGCACGATTGCGCCGAGTTGGATGCAATTGCGGGAAGAAATCTCGACCGCCATGCATTGAGCTATCAACAGCAGGTCAGGTATTCCAAAACTGTTTAAAAAACGTACAGCGGGCGCTGGACGACGGCGAATTCTGACCAATACTTAGATTCGTCGATGCGGCATCTCCCCCAAGTGCCAGCATCGGTAAAGACACCAATGGATAGCGTGTCTTTGTTTTACTCCTAATGGTCTTAACCCGGATTCACCCCCCAGAACCCGGGTTTTTTTTGCCTGCGATTTACCGTCAGGCCGCTGCTTTCACTCTTGCCAGCGGGAACAGGCGCTTGAAGTTGGCGCTGGTCTGTTCGGCGAAGCGCTCGTAACTTTCACCTCGCAGCATCGCCAGAAACTCTGCCACCTCGCGCACGTACTCAGGCAGGTTGGGTTTACCACGATAGGGAATGGGCGCCAGATAGGGCGAATCGGTCTCCACCAACAAGCGGTCGGCGGGCACTTTGCTGGCGACGTCACGCAAGGCATCGGCATTGCGGAAGGTCACGATGCCCGAGAGCGAAATGTAGAAGCCCAGGTCCAGGGCCGCCTTGGCCATGTCCCAGTCTTCAGTGAAGCAATGCAGCACGCCACCTTGCGGCAGAGCGGCCTCGCGCAAAAGCTCCAGGGTATCGGCGCGGGCGCCGCGGGTGTGCACGATCACGGGCTTGCCGGTGACGTTCGCCGCCTGCAGATGCAGACGAAACGACGCCTGCTGCAACTCTGCGGCCTCAGGTTCGTAGTGGTAATCCAGACCGGTTTCGCCGATGGCCACCACGCGGGGATGATTGAGTTCGCCAAGCAACCACTCAAGTGCCGGCGCTTCGCCCGGCTTCAGGTCCAGCGGGTGAATGCCGACCGAGCAGTCGACATCGTCGTAGCGATCGGCCAGCGCTTTCACAGCGCCCGCATTGTCGGCGCTGACGCCGATACACAGAAAATGACCTACGCCCCGCGCCCGCGCGGCCGCGAGGGCGTTATCGAGGGAGCCGTCGTGGGCGCTGAGATCGAGTCGATCGAGGTGGCAATGGGAATCTACAAGCATGGCGACAGGGGCAACTTACATCGTGTGGGTCGGACGGTCGGATTTGAGGGCTCCGGCCAGGTAGTTTTCAATCATGTTGCGGGCCGTGTTGTCGCCGTCGTTGAACTGCACACCAACGCCGGCAGCCCGGTTACCCTGCGCGCCCTTGGGCGTGATCCAGGTGACTTTGCCCGCGACCGGAATCTTCTCCGGCTCATCCATCAGATTGAGCAGCATGAACACCTCGTCACCGAGCTTGTAACTCTTGCTGGTGGGGATGAAGAGGCCGCCATTCTTGATGAACGGCATATAGGCGGCATACAGGACAGACTTGTCCTTGATGGTCAGGGACAGAATACCGTTACGTGGACCTGGACTCAGTGGCACGCTCATCTCGATTCCTCGGGTAGTACTGATATCAGGCAGATGGCCAGTCTAACCCTGTCCGGTAAGACCTGCCCACTGCACCAATAACGCTTCGAGCAATAAAACCCGGTTCAGGTTCGCCTTGGACAGCACTTTCTGGCGCTGCAGGAGTATCCAGTCCTGGATCGCCAGCACGCCGCCCTGTGGCGATTTCTGCGCCAGGTACTGCAGCACTTTCCGCATGTCGGACAGCCCGAGCCCGTCTTCATCCTGCGTCAATTGGTAGCGCAGGATCAGGTTCGACCAGTCGCAGAACCAGTCGAACAACAGCAGCAAGGGTACATCCTTCCAGCCTTCGGCCAACTGCGTCGGCGACTGTTGCCCCTTGAGCAGCTTTTTCACACCATCGACCACCAGCGCCCGCTGCTCGCGTACACCTTGGGCCTGCAGGCTGACAGCCGCCAATGGTGAACCGGCGGCCAGCGTCAGCAGCTCGCGTCGCTCCTCATCGGTACACTCCGGCAAAGCCTCGGCCAGCCAGGCGACACTCATTGCCTCACCCGGCAGTGGACACGCCTGCTGCACACAACGGCTTTTGATGGTCGGCAGCAATCGGCTCGGCTGATGACTGACGAGCAACAGAACGGTATCACCCGAGGGCTCTTCCAGACTCTTCAGCAATGCGTTGGCGGCGTTGATGTTCATCGATTCGACGGGCTCGATGAGCACCACCTTGCGCCCGCCCATTTGCGAGGTCTGCACCACGAAACTGACCAGATCGCGAACCTGATCGACCTTGATCGCCTTGTCCGCTTCTTCCGGCTCCAGCACGTAATTATCTGGATGACTGCCTGCTGCCAGCAGCGAGCAGGATTTGCAGTGACCGCACGCCTCAAGCCCCTGCGGCTGCTGGCAGAGCAGCAGGTACATGAGCCGTTCGGCGAGGGCACGTTTGCCAATGCCCGCCGGGCCATGCAGCAGATAGGCATGGGCATGCCGGGGTCGGCCAGCCAGTTGCTGCCACAGGCTTTGTTGCCACGGATAGGCCTCAGCCATTGCGACGGACCGCCAGCAGGTCGAGCAGATCCGGCACCAGCGCGTCGAGCGACACCTGCACCTGCGCCAGCGGCTGCGCGGCATCCACCAGACGATAACGCTCGGGCGCTGCCGCGGCGCGGTTCAGATAGGTATTGCGTACGGCTTCGAAGAAGGCCCGACCTTCCTGCTCGAACCGATCCAGCCGACCACGGGCAGCCGCTCGCGAAAGGCCGATCTCGACCGGCAGGTCGAACACCAGGGTCAGATCGGGACGCAGGCCACCCTGCACGAAATCTTCCAGCGCCGAAATGCGCTGCACGGAAAGACCGCGCCCCCCACCCTGATAGGCGTAAGTAGCATCTGTAAAGCGGTCACACAGCACCACCGCGCCGCGCGCCAGTGCCGGGCGGATCACGCCTGCCAAGTGCTGGGCACGGGCAGCGAACACCAGCAACAGCTCGGTGTCGGCGTGCATGGTTTCATCGCTCGGCGCAAGAAGCAGCTCGCGGATACGTTCGGCCAGCGGCGTGCCGCCAGGCTCGCGGGTGAGCACCACGTCAACGCCCTGGCTGCGCAGGCGTTCGGCAAGATACTCGCGGTTGGTGCTTTTACCGGTGCCTAATATTTTCCTTGGCAACGACGTAAACCAACCGTCAGCACCGAGTAAAACCGCTAAAAATTTCATTGAACCGATGATTTTCAATGAGTTAAATAATCCTGAAAGTAGTGAAATAGGCCCAAGGGAGGCATCGTTGTCAACCAAGGCCTCGAAGGGCCAGTAAGCACCCCAAAAGGTAAACCAAATCGTCTTTTTGGAGCCACCCGAAGTCAAATCCGGGATCCTACCTCCCGCAAAAATGTAAACCAAACGGGCTAAGTCCGTGATTGTATAGCGTCTTTTTCGCGCTGTCTGGATGGATTAAGTGCGGCAGCGGAGCACTCCCTTGAGGTGAAGCCACGCATTCCAAGCTGACGAATGGTCTTCTGTAGCCACGCACGTCCCGCAGCTCTTCCCTCACATCACTGTCGAATTTAGGGTTGCCTCACTCCTGTCGGATCGCGCGATTCTGAAACCTAAAATCGGGACTGCTGACCCGCTGGGGTCAGCCGTACATAGCGCAGCCATACGGTTCAACGCTCGCATCGGTATGATGTTCAGCCGCACCTGGCGCCGACATACGAACGACGACACAGCCTCCCCCAATCAAGTCTTCAGGATTTCGCATGAGTTCGCACGAGCTGGTCAAGGATCTGGAAAAGAAACTAGGGACATACGAGCATGCTCATCCACACAAGCCTGATTCGATCCTCGATGCTCACTCGCCCCTAGCCGACCTAATCTTAAAAGCAGAGATCTATCCTCCCCTGCTTACAAGAGAGGTAGTCAGACAATTACTGGAAGATCAGAAGTCCTGGCCAGTCGGCGAAAGTGGGCCATGCTGCCTCGCCTACCCGGTCAACCTTGGCGAGCTAGAAGCATCTCGGGCTGTCAGTTTTCCCAGCGGTACGCTCTCGATGCTCCGGCCTGTAGAACTTAATGCGGATATGCCTAGCAAGCTGCGCCACCAGCTGGGTGCCCTACAGTTCTTATATGACATCCGCACCCAAGCAAACGGACTACTTCGGCCTCAGTTGACATTGACACTGGACGATGTCGACGAGCAAGCCCGGAGCGCGCTGGCACCGTATCTTGAGCGCAGGGGCATTCACTTCCGAGTATCCATCGAAGCTGAAGACATTTTCGGAGTAGGTACCTGCCTGTGGGAGCGACTGCGCTTAACGAAGCAGACAGAGCAGGCGGCCTTCGCCGAGTACGTTGTGAGGATGACGCTCGCCTCGGATCGCAGTTACATTTTCGACATCGACCTGACTGCGAATGAGGAAGAAGGATCATTTCTTGAGGCCGCCTTCAACTTCCTAGAGTCGAATCAACGCCTGCGCGAGGACTGGAGTACGTGCGCAAAAGATGTCGCGTTGGCGGCACACGGATTGAATTCCATTATCACCCTACACCCGGCATCAACTGCCAAAGTAGGTACGCCCGACGCTCCCCGTATCTACGCCGATCAACTCGATCTGAGCCAGCTAGACGATGTGGTCAGCTCGCTGATGAGCCGCCCTCATGACACGTTCCTCCAGGCCAGTGAATGGTGGAGAAATACCTCCAATTACGGTTACGACTGGCGGAGAGATATTTGTGAACATGTGGTGTGGCTGATCATTCGACGCGAAAGGAGTGTCTATTTTCGCGACCACAGCTTTCCACTAACGAAAAGGCTGATTGAGCTGTCTAGCAGCGCTCCGCGCTTGATCGGCATCCTCCGGCAAAGCACTTCCTATCCGCCATTGATTTGTTTTTTGCTCTCTAACCATGTGACGAGCCATATAGGACTCATCGACCTCTATCGTCAATTACAGGCATATAGGCCGCCGATTTCCCAAAAAACCGATTACGAAAAGCTGTGGAATGACCTCATCTGGATGCAGGCGCTGGAAATCTTTTCGAATGCGTTTCCACCGCGCATGGATGGGCGAGGTCTACGTCAGGTCATCCACAACTTATGTGAGATGGTGGAATGGTTTGTGGGGCATGAGCTCGGATATAACTCCAGGGGTAAGTCAATCAACGACACGCGCCTTCCCAGCCTCAGGAAGGCCATAGCGTCCATCTGCGTTGATCTACAAGGCTATTCGAGAGAGGGATGGTTCTCAGAGAATATCGCTGGCTTTGTGGAGGTGATCGAAGCCAGGCTAACCCGTTTCAAAAGTGACCTGGGGCGCATGCCTTTGGGAGAATGGCTTGTCTTGTTCTGGTGCATGGACGACATCGTTTCGACGCATAAAGGAGATGATCAATCCCCCCAGTTGTTGGCCATCTCAAATACGCTAATCAGCAGCTATCTGCAGATGCTTGCGGATCGCGTACACAATGATACTCACCATGGTGATGACTCCATCGTCTTCGACGAATTCGAATGGAGCCTGATACATGCAAACGCCCCGCTATTAGCCAAGACGAAATTGGTTCACGCGCTGGATGAAATCGGACTCAGAACTATTGACTCGAACTCAAAGAATCGAGCGAGTCAAGTTTCAGCGGTACGTACACACTTGCGGCTATTGCTGGTGCTTCATGACCGAGAATCTGTACAGGTTCAGAAGGCAGTATTCGTCGACCATCTGTTGGAGCTGACTGATCGGTTTGGTTTCAGCCAGGCCTTTCTGGCAGGAGCTTTTGACAGCTACGTCGACGAGTCGGAGTACAGCCCTATTCGGCTCTGGCCAACGATCTGTAATGTCGCTAACTCCTTCAGCGAGATTCAATTTGACCGCCTCCTAAAAATCCTGGAACGGCCAGAAGCACCGTTTACGTGCTTGTTTCAACTGCTGGAGCGAACGCTCGCGTCTCATCGCAAAGACAAGGTAAGACTCAAAATCTCGGCACGAAACGTTACTAATGAAGATCCGCACTGGATGCCTGAGGTCTTTAACATGATCCACCTCGCAATTAATAACGGGGCACCGGAGGTTGCGCATTACTATCTAGACTTCGCACGCAAGCACAGCCGTACAGTTCACAAAAACAAAGTCGACGAGCTGGGTGCCAAGGTTGAGCTTAAGATTATTTTTGATCGGGAAGACTATTCTCCTGATGAGCGCGTGCAAGCTCTTAAGGCATACCGAGTCGACTTTGAAGAAAAAAGTGTCGACAACGAAGTCTCGAAATTCAAGGCGCTGCTGGTAGCCACTGCCAACATTGAGGCTAGTCCTCCTGACGCCGTACAGATGTTCAGCAAGGCGCTTCGAAGCGCGCCGAACATGCAAAACGCTACCGGTTTGGTCAAAGCGGTGCTTGCGCTCGAACCTGCGTCCGACGCGGCAGTGATCGAACTGATAGACGCTTACTCTCGCTGGAAGGACATCTATCAGGATTCCGGCGGTGGTCGCCTCTCGACTAGCGACCTATATCATGTGCTACGGCTCGCCCTTAGGATCTCCGATTTTGCGGGGTTCGAAACATTTTGGTTGCAGGCTACGCCACTGCAGCGCTCGTCATATGAACTGATTGAATTGAGATTCGAACACCTATTGGCTGTGGACAGAAGGGAGGAAGCCATCAGATACGTTGACGAATTGCGTCTCATCCATCTTACGTTGCCGCCAGGAGTCGCTGATCAAGTTGAAAGCTTGCGGGTTGGGACACAGCTATCGAAACCCGAAGCTCCACCTACCTTCGTGTATCAGAGCGAAACTGCGGTTCGCTCAAGCTTGGAGGAGAAACACCACGTTTGGCTCGAAATCCGAAATCTAGGCCCGCACGATCAATTGCAGGTTTTCAAGCCTGCGCTCGGCAGCCTTGGTGCGTTCTTATTGGAGGCCGTTCACGCGGTTGGTCTGGAGTTGCTCAAGAGGCGGAGCAACCTTCAGCGCAAAAAGTTGGGCGGCTCGGATTCGGTCATTCATCTTGACGAAGAGAACATGATCAACGACTGGCTCGTGTCGCTTTTGAACCAGAGAATGAATTATGCACGATGGACGATGGGCGACCAAAATCGCACTGGAGCATCGGCATCAGGGCTAAGTGTTGGGTCAGCCGATGGATGGATCCGAGACGGCGATGGAAATCCAATCATGCTGGTCGAAGCATTCCGATTAGGCAATTTTGATAAAGGGGTGGTGACCAAGCACCTCAATAAGCTAGCGAATTATAATTCAGTGGGCATCAGCCCTATCATGGTGGTGGCTTACGTGGCGCATCCAGAGTTTTCCGATCTGTGCGACCAGTATGAGTCGTTCGTCCGCAGCATCAGCGCTTACGACGGGTTCGATAGCACACCAGGCGAGCCGCTCAGAAGAATGCTTAACATCGAGTATCGGTCAGCTACGGTTAGGTATTACGAGGAAACACGGGTGATGAACGACCATGATGTGAAGATTTATCACCAGTTATTGGATATGAGGCCTTGAGCCTTAGTTTCGGCCCCCCCCCATACAGGTATTCGAACACGGGCAAATGCCAATGCCCGTATTCACTCATGCAGCTCCAGCATGTTCTACCCGCTGGGTTTCATAGCGGTTGAGCGTCAGCCCATCGATGCTAAGTCTCAGATCATTTTCTTGAACCGTGTCGTGTTTGTGCTAGCGATTTCAACCCAGAAGGTACCTACTACAGACAAGCGATGTTTCAGGCTGGTTGCTGGACAGGCTGCCACTGGCGTCGGCAGGCACCCAAGCGAGAATACCGTATCCATCGCAGCCCCCATCCCATAGGCTGGCGCCCTTCTCCAAATGCGAGGCCGGGCCGGATGATGTATTTGGCGCATATCCGGAAAAGATTGCAAACGGCCATCATACGATGAATGTGTGCGCTTCCAGATCGCTTCATACCTGCCCAGCTACCTACTCCGTCGACAGTCGAGAACTGCTGCAAATCACGCCTAAAGTAATCAGGATGCACCGCCGGACGGGGGTCGTTTCCATATGACCACCTTCATATGCCCTTCCAATAGCTGCTGCATGCGGAGGTATGACAGGTGAGTAGCAAATGTGGCTTTGGAAAAAAACTTATCCATGTGGGCTCACAGAGTAAAACGACGCATCAATATTTACCTAATGCGCTGGTTACATACCCGTCGGCAGACTGAGGGCCGCCGAAACTCTCTGCGGTGGATAGCCCAGCATTTACGGCACTGTCAGCTGCCGCTACCGCCAAGAACCAACCAATAAACGCCTAAACATCACTTTCCGGCCAACTAGAAAAAAACACACAACTCCAATTAAATAAATATTGGCCAGAACTCAATATAAGAAACCCATACCATCAAATCAATAATCCATTAACTAGCAGTATAAAAAAAGATTACCCACCTCACCTTGACACTTCCCAAACCATCGACTTCATTTAACGAACACTCACATCACCCATGGCGTAAAAATGATCTACTCCCGCGCCCTACAGATTGAATTCGAGCACGCTCACAACGAAGAAGGCGAGGGTGCATATACAGTTTTCAATGTCATCCAGCCATTGCTCATCAACAATAAGCCTGCAAATGAAATCATGCTCCAGAGTTTTGCAATCCTTTGGACGGGCTCTCCGGACACAAGGCTGATTGCAATGGCCGAGGAAGCGCTGATAACTGGCGTCCTCGCACCAGTCAAGCTGCTTCACGCGTCAAAGGGAAGTTTGTCTGTTGTCTACAACAAAAAACTCCGGGGCAAAGACTGTCGCCGTTTCCAAGAGAGTTGGGCTGATATCGCGTTAGGCGTTTGGTACGACGAATGGACTGCAGAGTTCGTCAGAGAAGACGAAGTAAGTTCTACGTGGGATGTCGGAAGGCTTTTCAGAACCTTTGCGCCCGTAATACTCGACAAGCATGACATTGGAGTAAAGCCGTTCACGACAGAGATGTTCCTTCACCACGAAGACTGGATGCCAGATAAATTCATTGACCCCAGCGACAATGATAATCCTTTAGATGAAATGTTAGCATTTTTCGACCCGAACCCGTTTCCTGGGTTTGACCTTGGCATCCCCCACCCAGAGACACTTCCAAAAAAGTACTGACTGCCCGCAGCTCGATAATCACTAGCCTTCTAGAATACAAGGAACCTGGGAATGCGAAATCACCGCGATCGTGCGACGTTCTTAAAGACCTTTGACGCCAAAGCGATCAAGAAGCAGATTGAGGTGTACGTGGGGCACAAACCAATTCCAGTCACTTCAGACTACATATACATGAAGACGACCTCGCCTCAACCCCCCAATTCCACCCGACATTAGCGATGGCGGAAAGAACACCAGCAAGAGAATTACCATGAACAACGCAACCTATTCCCTCAATTTGGCGGCAGGAACTTATGCGTGTACCTATCTGTATTTCTGATCTTCAAGAAGGCCAGGGCTTCACACGCCTCACAGAGGCTCTCCAGCGCGAATGGCCCGGTGCTGATCCCCTATCACTGACCGACGCCCGGCATGCCCTGTCACGGGGTTTGGGCTATCGCGATTTCAACGACCTTCAGCAATCGGCGCACAACGCACTTGCGTGCGAGCCGTTGACTGATCAGGCAGAGGCCCGGGATGGCATCAGCACGGCCCTGTTCGTTTGTTGGCAAGCGGGCAATGCCGAGGAAATGGATGAGAGCAATCTGCATCGCCTGGTGATGTCGCTCCCTTTGCAGGGGCTGATTGCCTTCGGCGCCTCCCCGGCTCATCCTCCAAGTAACCAACCCGACCCATCCGCGCCGGCACTTGCGGATGTGATCCGGGACGACTGCTGGGATTGCAGCGGACTGGCTGCTGAAGCACCAGTGCTTGATGAGGCTGGAATACGCCGAATCTGGGAGACCGTGAAGTCCAAAGGGCACCTGCGAGACCTGTGCCTGTTCATGCTGCTCATGACTGGACATCGCATGAACGCCATCAGATTGGTGAGATTCTGTGACATCTCAAAATTGGACTCAGGCACATTGGTCAAACTTACGACCGATAAAGTGACCAGTCAGGAGAGCTTCGCATTCCTTCCTCACCGCTTCATGGACATGGTCACTCAATACAAGCGCCAGGCAAATCTTTCCGAAGATGACCATTTGTTTCACTCCCGCGCGGACGCCAGCGTCCCCATGCGATCGGGTGTACTGAACAGACTTGCCCTGAAATACCTGGATGTAGCAGTGCCCAACCCTGCTTTGCGATCAGTGTATCTGTTTCGAAGATCTGTACTTTTCAATCAAATGAAATCGGGCCTGCTGCCGCTCGCTGATTTTTATGAGTACATGGCTCAACATCGGAATTCAGGCAGCTTCACTCTGCGCAAGAAATAGATAACGTCGCTCAAGCCATGCTCCGTAGACATCGGAGCATGGCTAGGCTTCTGGGTTAACTCATCGCGGCGATAGCGAAACGTCGGGTAACTCCACGGGTTTTGACCTAGCCACTACCCAGCGGCTCGTTGATGACTTGGCGATTGATATAGACCCCGGGGTAGGCACACCAAGGTCAATACTGGTGAGAAAATGGATTTCCAACCCGCTCTGTCAACGGAGCAGTTTGACTAGCTAAGCGATCGCTGGACTACCACGGCAGGCCGAGAGCCAGTGTCACGGCGTCTTACACCTGGCAGGCCGACAGTCAGGGCTGGGGCGACGTCCCAGCCGAGCCCCTCAACAGATGTTGACCCGCTCATCCAGAGTTCGCGGTTGACCTGCGCGGCGTGGGATTCACGAACTTAAAGCCTCCGCGAGCGATGCTGTCCTATGTCGATCTGAGCCATGCCAGCTTTCACGTTAGCGATCTGGAAAAGGTTTTCGTCCAAGGCTGGACACTAGGCGAGGCGATTTTTTTCAAATGTAACCTCATGCGAAGTGATCTGTTGTAGGTCGTCGCAGCCCCCTCGATGTGCGACCGCTGTACATGGACGACGCGGTGTTGGTTGGTGCTGACTTCAGGTCATCTTGTCAGGATCTGGGAGCTAAGGCCTCCAAGTCGAAAGTATCGAGGGGAAAGAATATCGTTGCCCCACTAGACACGAGCACCTGTTCAGTGACCACTCACTCCTCTTCCTCGTCCCCCAGCACATCGGTAATGAAATACCCGCCGCCCCACCATCTGCCACAGAAGGAGGGAATGTCATCCGGAGATTGCGAGTTCAGCACACTGAAATAACTGCTTCGGACGCCAAACCGCTCCCGCAACTGCTCCGAAAACTCTGTGACCATTTCCTGCCGTTCACAGAGGTCACGCCCATGATCCAATTCATCCAGGGATGCAAGGTAACGCCCCTTTTGGTTCGGCTTGACCCGGCCTGCCTTGATCAGGGCTCTGACGAAAGGGTGGGTGTTGTCCTCGAACCAGAGCCAGCATCCGCCCTGCTCCACCACGGGTTTTCTAGCAGTCGAGGCTTCCAGCATCATCAAGCGGGATGACAAGTCGAGCTCTGAAACATCGGCAGTCAGCGCCGACACTGCCATGCACGATCTGAAATCCAGGCATGCCCGGGAGAACGCGGCTGCGCGTTCCTGCTCGTCAAGCCCATCGATGCTGGGAGGCAGCTGGTCGCACACCAGGATGTGATCAAAATGCGTATCCGAAACAAGCCCTCGGTCAATCAAAGATAGGATGTCGTACTGAAGCGCACGACCTACCTGCATATCGGGTACCACGACACCGATCCCACACCACTCCTTCTGGAGCAGGTTAAGTCCAGGGATCGGACGCTTATGCATCTCATCCATCCCGATATCCTCCACACCATCGATTCCGATTTCCTCCACGCAGTGGCCATAGTCTCCAGAGTAATACCACCGCCATTCTGAGCTGCCGCTAGAAGATTCAGCGCGATCAGTTACAGCGCAGTTGGAGTCACCAGCGTTGATTGACCCAAAGTCGCTGAACAAATCAGGCAACCTGAGTCCTGCGCCGTCCGCCAGACCCGAATGCTCATCGGCACCTTCAGTCCATGGAAGGATGCCGCCCTTCTGCGCCGCCTCCGTTGGGAAAGTCAGCGCAAACCAAGTGGCGGCTTCGTTTTCAGGGGGAATGCCGTTGCGAACAGCGATGAGGTCAGCCAGGTTGAAGGGAGAGAAGCACACCGCCGGTTGCGCGCCCATGATCGTCCTCTCGCCGTTGCGGTTGCCATAGGTGGCCCACAGGTGATGCAGACGCACGGCTATCCTGAGCAAAAAGGTGGCAGACCACTGATCATCGCCACTGTCACAGTTCATGGGGAAATCGGCAGGTATCAGTTCCGGACGCGACGTGCTCGTCAGATCGACATCTCGAAAATAGTGGGCAATCCGAGGAGTCGGGCGCAAATCAATCTTCTCAGACATCCCATGCATCTCCGTTATTCAAAGACACAGCCTCCCCTCCTTCCAAACTTTTTGGAGGGCTTATACAAAACGAACTAACGTCTTTGAAATATAGACACTTGCAGCCAAGTATGCAAGCCCATATCGAAATCACGACGAAGTGCCGAATAACTAATATATTGACGAGTTTCAAATCCGCAGCCCATCCATTTAAATACCAACATCCAAAAAAAACCGTTCCACGAAACTACCAATATATTTATAACTCGATACTAAGGAGTGGCGAACACCTCCAATTTGACCCGCTTACTCAGCGGGCACACCCTAGGCCGCATGCAGCTCAAATCAATTACGACCGACAGCCGCCCTGCTCGCCAGCGACGCTGGTGAGGCATAATATTGGGCCCCGGCGTCACACGATGCTCGTATCCATTCCCAATGACAACTGGGGCAACTTCCCCCTGACCCCCGCCATGAACCTCCCGCACGCCACCCTTGTTTTGCTTTTGGCCGCAAAGGATCAAAGGCAGCACATGAAGCACCGTATGAAGCAGGCAGATCGATGCATAACCGACCATGGGGCATCTCAGCGAAGAAACAAGCTGAGGGACGCTGGCGAGCTTGCTTGGCGTGGCTCTTCGAGGACGGCTGTCGTGAACCAAGCCGCCCCGCGTCTTGGCCTTGCGGGCTTCCATCCTCACGCCATCGTATTTGCTTACAAACTACGGCGCCACATGCATCTTTGGCTTCGCAACAAATGGGTTACGGTAATGGGATGGAAACCCTGACTTTAATTGAAGGACGCTCTTTCGTGACAACCCGATCTTCGCTAGTCGCCGAACGCCTGCACAACCGTAAATTCCAAGTCGCAGGCAACCCCCATGGCCTGCCCGGGGCCGGCACTGTTTTTGAGTACCAAGTCGATGGCACTGCGATCACGAGCACCTACAGAGGCGGAAGAATCCGCAAAGGGCACCAGATGGGTCATGTGACGGGCCCCGACACATTCGATCTGCTCTTCCATTACATCACAACCGATGGAGAGATTTTTTCCGGCCGCTCTCGCGGTAAGGTCGAGGTCGATGCGGCGGGTCGCACGACGCTGTCATTTGTTTGGGCCTGGTTGTCTGGCGCCAGCGGTGGTGGCGAGTCCAGCTATGTCGAGCTCGACTCCAGGTAAGTGGTATTTCGCGGCGCTGCCTACGTGATTGCGGAGAGACTCAATGACATCCGTGTGCAACCCCTTTGTGGTAGGTTTTGGAGCATCAAAAAGCTTGGCATTGCGCCGGTAGGCTCCTCGAACTGTCCTACTCGGAATCTCGGGTAAACCAGCTGTAAAACCACCGGTGCATTTCGCCAAGCCCGAGCAATTACCAGAATTCGAGAAAGTACATGAGATAGCTTATCCAGACTCCCCACCCGATCTGGAAGGCTCATGTGGACAAAGCCAATAAGCACTGCGCCTACTACCCACAGACACAACGCGAATGCCCATGCTCTCCGTTTGTAAACCCAACATTCGTTCCTAGCCATCGACGCTCGATCTTAGGGGCTTACTGATTTGGCCATTTTTGGCGCGAATCGTTTCCAGCAATTGAGCGTCATGAGCTCGGACGTCTGAGCGAGGTGGAGGTCGTCAGGTGCATCCCCCCATCCATCCCGTCACGCCTGGTTCTGTGCAACCACTCGGAACCCCGACGAATTAGCAGCGCGTCCTGTTTCTGCTGCGACCTAGGCCTACATGCAATATCCTTACGCCACGCAATCAACCTAGAAGCAGTGAATAGAACGATGGGTTTTGAACAACTAGCTGAGCTACGTGACCGCCTGCGGGCTGAGAAAGAACCCCAAAAGGCCGAACGCGGGAAACATTCCAAGCGTAATTCTCCCCCACAGGCGAAGCCTCGCAACCAAGATCCAGGCGTAGAAGCAATCTGGCCATTGCAGAAGCATTTTCCCCTGGCGTTTCCCGTCAATCCGGCTCCGAAGGTTCCGCTCAAAGAAGGCATTCTCAAGGATGCCGAGCAACACTTGGAGCTGCTAGGGTTGACCAGCGAACAGCTCAAGCTAGGCATCTCAACTTGGTGCCAAGGATCCCGGTACTGGAATAGCATGGTGGAAAATGCACCACGCTTGGACTTGAACGGTCAGCCATTTGGAATCGTGACGACTTCACAAGCGCTACATGCGAAGCGTCAAGCCTCTCGGCAACGTGGCCAAGATAGGCGAAATCGTACACAGCCAAAATCCGATGCACCAGCGTCCGCCGCAGATCCAGATCTAAAGCGAACAGCTGACTAAGGAATGACTTAAAGATCATTCAGTCTGGAATACGCGGCTGCATTAGTGCCCCTACACAAGCGCCAATCAGGCCTTGAGAGTCAGCAATCACTTGCAGCCGTTCTCTCACTGAACTGGCTGCTTCGGGTTAGCCGCTGTTCTCAATCCAATTCGCAACGTCCTGAAGAGCAGCCGTGATAGCAGCCTGGTTTCCCAAGATGGCGTTCAGCAGCGTGGGGGTAACTTCACTGCGATGCATCGGCTGCTCCTAGCTGGTAGGCAAGTACCTTCGGGCAATACGCCACTACACAGACCAGTATCTCATCCTGGTCAATAGCTCCACATCCAAATGAACGTGTTTGTCATGTCCTGATGGGGCATGTGGAAGAAGCGCTCGCAGGATCGTAAGCGTCCGGGGAAGATACATTGCGATGGGCTAAGCTGTGATCATTCAGGATTGAGGTCTCAGCATGGAATGTCACGTTCGCACCGCCACCAACAAAGATGCAGCAGCGATTAGCCGTGTAGTTCTAGCCGCCCTGCGTGAGTCAAATTCACAGGACTACCCGCCTGATGTGATCGCTCAGGTCGAACGAAGCTTTGCCCCTGAAACCGTCATCGCACAACTCGCTAAACGCAGGGTTTTCGTAGCCTTGCTAGGCGAAAATATCATCGGTACTGCTGCACTCGACGGTGACGTAGTCAGGAGTGTTTTCGTTGACCCAGCTCACCAAAAAGGCGGTATCGGTCGGCATTTGATGGATGTCATTCACGGAAGCGCAGCCCTCGCTGGCATTGGGGTTGTGCGCGTGCCAGCGTCGATTACAGCTGAAAAATTCTATGCCGCGTTGGGTTATCAGAAAATCCGCGATGAGTTTCATGGAGCTGAACGCACCATCGTTATGGAAAAACAGCTCTAGGATTAGCCCAGACTATTTACCCACTTATTCGGCAACAAGTCAGCGATCTCAATCGCCCGCTGTGTCGGCAACCGCGTCAGCACATCTTTGAGATAGGCATACGGATCATGCCCATTCATGCGCGCCGACTGGATCAGGCTCATGATTGCCGCAGCCCGTTTTCCGCTGCGCAGAGATCCGGCGAACAACCAGTTGGAGCGACCAAGCGCCCATGTCCTGATCGTGTTTTCGACAGGGTTGTTGTCGATGGGTACAGCACCATCGTCCAGGTAACGCGTTAGCGCTACCCAGCGTTTCAAGCTGTAGTCTAAAGCCTTAGCCGTAGCAGATCCTTCGGGCACAAGCTCGCGCTGAGCCAGCATCCATTCGTGCAACTTCCCTGCGATGGGCGCCGCTTTTTCCTGGCGTAATCGCTTGCGATCTTCATCGCTCATTTCCTTGGCTTGCCGCTCGACTTCGTACAGGCCGCCAATCGAGTGCAGTGCCTGCTCTGCCAGTTGGCTTTTGTTCGCCACATGCAGGTCGAAGAACTTGCGGCGGGCGTGGGCCATGCAGCCGATTTCGGTGATACCCAGCTCGAAGCTGGCCTTGTAACCTGCGAAGTCATCGCAGACCAGTTTGCCGCTCCATGCGCCGAGGAAGTTACGCGCATGCTCGCCAGCACGGCTAGGGCTGAAGTCGTAGACCACGGCTTTCAGTGCTGTAAACGGCGTCGTGCAATAGGCCCAGACATAGGCGCGGTGCATTTTCTTTTTGCCCGGCGCCAACATCTGCACGGGCGTTTCATCGGCATGTACAACTCGCTGGGCGAGCACTGCTTCGCGCAGTGCATCCACCAAGGGCTGAAGTTGCACCCCTGTTTGTCCTACCCACTGAGCCAGTATTGAACGAAGGATGGCCAAGCCTACTCGGCCAAAGATATTTTCTTGCCGGTACAACGGCAGATGGTCGGAGAACTTGGCTACCATTACATGGGCTAGCAGACCGGCAGTTGGGATACCCTTGTCGATCACTTGCGCAGGCACCGGCGCCTGGATCAACGTTTCGCACTGGCGGCAGGCCCACTTTCCGCGCACGTGCTGTTCGACAGTGAACACGCCAGGCGTGTAATCCAGTTTCTCGCTGACGTCTTCGCCCATGCGCTGAAGCTGGCAACCGCAAGCGCACTGAGTGTTCTCTGGCTCGTGACGAATGACGGTACGTGGGAACTGGGGCGGCAACGGCGCACGCTTTGGCTTTTGACGGGTTTCGTCCGGCGCCGGGGCGGGACGAAGCGCGTTTAGCTCTGCTTCGATAGCTTCAAGATCAGTGTTGAGCAGGTCATCCAGCAAGCTGCCTTAAGCTGGACTGATTTGCTCACTGCGCTTGGCGAACTTGTGGCGTTTGAGGATGGCAATTTCGTGAGAGAGTTGCTCGATGATCGTCTCGTCGCGGTGGATCTTTCTGCCCATGGTGTCAACCTTCGACAGCAACTGCGCAGCGAATGTACGCAGTTGATCGGGCGTCATCTGATCGAGATTGGGCGAGGAAGTCATGCCGTGGATTTTACCAAAGCAACTCATCCGCCACAGCTGAGAGGCAGGGCTAAATCAATGTAATTGCGCCGTTAGCGCCGACCCGTTGCCACGGCAAGCCGAGCACCAACGCTTGCAGTTGCTCGGCATCGAGTTCGACTTCCAGACCGCGATGAGTACCAGGCCAGTGGAACTTCCCTTGATTTAGCCGTCGTGCCGAAAGCCAGATGCCCACACCATCATGCACGAGTACCTTCATCCTATTCGCACGGCGGTTGGCGAACAGGTAAGCACAGTGCGGCTTCGCCACACCAAATACCGCGACTACACGAGCCAATGCTGTGTCGGTGCCAGCGCGCATATCCATAGGTTCGGTGGCGAGCCAGATGGAGTCGATACGGATCATTGAGTCAGACCACGGATGAAACGTGCGCAACCGTCAGGATCTGAAGTTGGCCAGCTCACCATGAGTGTTTGTTTACCGAAGCCGATTTCGATATTGGCTACTGCCTGTTGGGCTGGTACCGAAGCCGTCTCCAGCTTTAACGGCACGAACGCCGGGAGCGTGGATGGTAGTTGGTCACGGAAAATGGGAATCCACTTTCGAACCAGATTGGTGTTGATGCCATGGCGCAGGGCAACGCTCGCGATGGATACATTGGGAAGTAGGCATTCCTGAACGACCTGGGCTTTGAACGTTTTGGGATAAGAGGTGCGCTGGTGCATGAGATTCCTTGCATTAAGGGTGATGGTGTCCACGTTTTTTTAGGTGGACACCATCGCCCTTAATTTGGGGGTTCTGAAGGTGTGTTCGTCGGACGCTTACGCAGGATCAGGGTGGCTTGCAGTAACAATGAAGCCGCCCTTAGGCGGCTTTATTTAATAGCTCAGATGTCACTGGGAAACCCAGGACTCCACGACATCGATGCCATGCTCGGCCTTCCAGGCTTTCAGCGTTTTATGGTTACCGCCCTTTGTCTCCACGATTTCACCATTATGAGGATTCTTGTAAACCTTCACGGTACGTGCGCGACGAGTCACTTTCTCCTGAACGACTGGTGCACCCTTCCGACTGGCTACTTGTGGATCAAGGATGTTGATCACGTCACGCAAGCTGTAGCCGTACTTAGCTAGGAGATCACGGAGTTTGGTTTCAAACTCAATTTCTTTCTTTAAACCGCTGTCATTTTTCAGTGTTTCCAGCTCAGCCAGCTGAGCAGCCAGCTGCTGTTCGAGTTTGCGAAATTCTGCGAGACGAGACATGTGAAGCTCCTTTGATCCTAATGATGATGCTCAGTGGTGTAATGCTAGTTCAAAGCCCACAGGCGGGTCACCTCTATTGAGTACAAAACTGGGTTAAAGTCCTAACTTTATTCCAAAACCGCTGGACGCCAGATGAACCTAACAGACGCGATCATTGCCCTACTGCTGGCGGCGCGAATTCATGGTACCGATCAGGCTGTCCGCGCGACTGCGAAAATGTTGTGAAGAAGCTACTACGGAGCAAACGAGAAATTATTTATAAGGTGATCGACAGCAAAAGCCCACTGTTGATGGTCGAGTTAATCGCAGAGAATCTCGATCCATAACGACACTGCTTCCGAGCCGAAAAATCGTGGTATCACCTCCTTCCTCACCTACCTATGCTGGAGAATCCTTTGAGCCAAGCACTGAAGATCACTATAGAAGACTGGGACGGTGATGGCTTGATTCGCATATCTGCTCATCATCGCGCTTGGCTTGCGCCTGCAGACCCACCGCGCTCGCCGCCAACAAATGGCAGAAGAGTTACGAGAATCCTCCTTTCAAGACGAACTGACCGGTTTACCCAACCGACGCTATCTCTTGGAGCACGTTAACCAGGCCATCTCAGACGACAGCGGCCGACATCTGACGCTTGTCTATTTCGACGTAGACAACTTCAAGACCATTAACGATTCGCTCGGACATGTTACAGGAGACGCGATCCTGAGGTGCCTTGCCCAACGGCTTGAGGCCCTCAAGCCTTCGGTAGATAAAGTCGCGAGGATCAGCGGCGATGAGTTCCTGGTCTTGGTAGATGATGGTGACCCAAGCCGGATCGCCCAACTGGTTAAGCGTATCCTGCAATTCATACAAAAACCGCTCGTGTTCGATGGCTACAATTTATCGGTGTCCGTTTCGGCCGGGATTGCCCGTTACCCTAGCCACGGCCACGATTTTACCTCCTTGCTTAAAGCCGCTGACACCGCCTTAACGCAGGCCAAACAAAACGGGCGCAACACATGGGCTTTTTACGAGGCAACCATGGGCGTGCGCGAGTTGCGCTTTCTGCACATTCAAAGCGAACTTCGTCAGGCTTTTGAACGAAATGAACTCCAGGTTTTCTATCAGCCTCAGGTTGATCTCGTCACAGAGGAGGTGGTTGGTGCGGAAGCATTGCTGAGATGGAATCATCCAACCCATGGGCAAATACCACCGTATGAGTTTATCGCGGTCGCAGAGGCTAGCGGACTCATCGTGCCGATTGGAAATTGGTTGGTGAAAGAGGTCTGCACGCAGGCGATGGCTTGGAATGAGGCAGGTCTTGGCAACCTTAGCGTGGCCATGAACTGTTCGGCAGTGCAATTTCGTCAAGGCAACCTGGTTCAGCAAGTCAGATGGGCGCTTTACGAGAGTGGACTCGACCCGAGACTACTGGAGCTTGAGTTGACGGAATCAATCCTGATCGAGCATTCCGAACATGTCATTGCAACGATGCACGGGCTAAAAGCATTAGGGGTAGGAATGTCCATTGATGACTTCGGGACAGGCTACTCCAGCATGTCCTACCTAAAACGGTTTGCCGTGGATAAGCTCAAGATTGATCAGTCATTTGTTCGCGGTATGTTGACGAGCCCCCAGGATGAAGCAATCGTCCGTGCGATAATTACTCTAGGACATAGCTTCGGCATGACCGTCATCGCAGAAGGCGTCGAAGAGATTAGTATTCGTGACGCACTGGCAACCCACGGATGTAACCATGCACAGGGTTACCTCTACTCAGAGGCGCTCAGCGCAACCGCGTTTCAGGTGTTTGTACAAGATCGGATTGAGTCTTCGTTCAGATCCCAACGTTGGGTCTGATTTTTCGCCGTCGCTGAACACGATCCGCGCGCCTGCCAAAGCAAGGTTAAGCAGCTCGAAAGCCTGCGGCACTCATCTCAGCGTTTGTTTTGATGATTGACCTCCGGCGTTCGCGAGCGCTTTGCAACAAATGCTTTGCTGAGTCATAGATACGTCTTCGACTCAGCAGGCGTCGCGGCCAAATCAACAGGGGGAGCAGACTGTCAGCTTGAAATGCTTAGCTCAAGTACAGATAACGGCGAAAATAGCGCTAACAAAAAATGAACTCGGAAGTAAACCAAAAAATCACTCGTCCAGAGGAGAAGGGAGGAAAATCGCCGAACGGGTCGGATCAAAATCCAGAGGGTGTGAAAAATAGTGCTGCCCGATCCTTCATCCAGGAAGGGCAGCACGCTGGCAAATACCCAGCCAATCTTAGGGATAACGATAATATCAAAAACGAAAAACTGCTCTGCGGTATCCGAACCTGCCCATCAACTTGTTACCTAGGCACAAGAGCAGGCGTGGGAAGGCCGCAATCGAATGGTATTTAACCAGGTACAAACACGCATCAAACCTAAAAATTTACTTATGAACGGATGTGATGTGATCCAAGTGGCTGAGCGCTCCACTTTCCAAGAGATTTTTGTATGCAATTGCATCAGACTCTCGGTGGTACACGCCTACCAATAAGTCCCCTTGCAACACTTCCCACATCGTGACGCCTGCGCTAATCGCATCATGGGACATGTGATCTTCAGTTCGCTCTTTGACAATGACTTCCATTTTGAAAATCCTCAGGTGACCGGTACTATGCAGAACATGATACGCTTTTACTTCTGAAGCACATATACAAACCAAAGCATTATGATGGAAGCGACGCCTAACGCTTAAGTATGATTGACACGTGAACTTGATTCATATTGATGTGCAGGCCGAAATTTCTGTAAAGCGTGGCAAGCTTAAGTCAGACGACCCAGAGTCAAATTATTATGTCTTGGCAAAGCCAAAGCCGAGCGGCTCCTCTATTCATACAATCGAGCGCATGGATAATTGACACTTCACTTTTTGAACCTATACTAAGAGCAAGATTTAGCCAGCTAAAGCCAGGAAGACAAAATGAAAAAGAATGTCCATCCAAACTATCGTAATGTGTTGTTCCACGATACAGCAGCAAACGTATATTTTGTCATTGGTTCGACGGTTGAAACTGACAAGATTCAGCTCCACACAGACGGCGTAGAATATCCTTACGTCACCCTGGATGTATCAAGTGCCTCTCACCCAATTTATACAGGTCAACAACGTCAAACGACGACAGAGGGCAGGATCGCTGGCTTCAATAAAAAATTTGGCTCCATCAGTTCAAAACGGTAAAAAAACGTTGACAACTTAGAAAAACAACATAATACATGAGGCCCCTTGAAGGGGCTTCTTTTTTGAGATGGAGAAATAAGTCACATTGCGTCAACTGAAGCATTGAGCGCGCGTTCAACACACTTGATGAGATTATCACTCTGAAAAGGCTTATCCAAAATACACACTGCTCCGCCATCCATAGCTCGTTTACGAATAGAGGGGTCAGCAAACCCTGTGATAAAGATGATAGGGATTTTAATTCCAGATTTGACCAACAGCGATTGCAACTCTAGCCCGCTCATGCCAGGCATCTGGATATCGACAATCAAACATACAGTCTCTGAAAAGTTGGTCGAGTACACGAAACTTTCAGCGGAACAAAATAGATCTACTGAAAACCCGGCAGATCTGATCAAACTCCCTACGGACGAACGAATTGAATCCTCGTTATCGATAATTGATATGATGGCATTTCGAGCCATACGCCTAACCTCTCACAAAAAAGTTAATAACCCTACCACTCGCTTAACTTCTATTGGGTGATCCCATCAGCGAGCATGACTTCCATTTTGACCAAATCCGCGAATGTTTTTGCGCACATTTTATCCATGGCTTGCTTGCGATGGATCTTTACGGTTACTTCACTAAGCTCTAGAATTGAGGCAATTTGCTTGTTCATCAAACCGTTCACAGCATGTGTCATGACCTGCCGCTCGCGCATCGTCAGCGTCGCATAGCGAGTGCGTAGTGACGCCAACATCTCTGAAGTATTGCGACGTTGATTGCATTGCTTTATAGACATCGCAACACTGTCTATTAATTCTTGGTCACGAAAGGGCTTCGCCAAGAAATCCAAAGCGCCGGTCTTCATAGCGCTGACTGACATTTTTATATCACCATGACCGCTGATGAATACAACGGGACTATCTATGTTCTTACTTCTCATTATCGTTGGCAAATCCAGCCCGCTCTCACCCTGAAGCCTGACGTCCAGAATCACACAATCGGGATGTTCCAATTCCGCCGCATTCAAAAAACTTAACCCAGAGGAGAACGTCTTCACCTTCAATCCAATCGATCGCAACAGAGAACTGATTGACTCACAAATAGCCAAGTCATCATCAACAACAAAAACATCTGCCGATTTAGTACTAGCCATTAAATGCTCACTTTGCCGAGCTGCGGCAATGAGAAACTAAATACCGTGCCCGAATGTCGCTCGCTTCCGGCCCAAATCCTACCGCCATGAGCTTCTATGATTGAACGGCAAATCGCCAACCCTACCCCGACCCCATTTATCTTTGTGGTAAAGAATGGCGTGAACAATTTATCGAAATCTTCACTTCTGATTCCACCTCCGCTATCACGAACAGATACGGAGAGATCACCATTGATATTACGGCTCGCAAGAACAATCACCTGGCGGACGCCCTTATAGCTGAGCGATAGAGATTCAATTGAGTTTGAAACCAAATTCATTACCACATGCTGAATTTGAACCAGGTCTCCAGCAACGACGGGAATGTCATCGTCAATATGAAAACGAACGTCTACTTGATTGAGGCGAGCGTCGCGCATCATGAAAACTTCAGCACCTTTCAAAATATCACGTATACAGACCGGCTCTACGACCCGCACGCTCTCCAGTGACTTTCCTCTTAAATTACTCATGAATGCGCCGGCACGATTAGTTTGTTCCGCCACCCGCAGCAGGGCCAGCTCCACCTCGGCAATGTCCGGTGTCGAACGATTCAGCCACCGCAAACCTGACTGAGCACTCGTAACGACAGCTGCAAGCGGCTGGTTTACCTCATGGGCTATAGAGGCAATAATTTCGTTAAATGTCATAACGCGATTAATACGTATTATCTCTGTTTGACGTTCCTGAAAACGATCTTCGCACTCACGAGCAAAAGTGACGTCTATCAAGACCACAGTGATTTCAGAAAAATCACCGGCTAGCCCTAATGGCTTAGCCACTAGCCGGATCATTTTAGTTTTACGGTCAGGCAGGATGATGCGGAATTCGGCATCGGTTGAAGACTGCTGGCGGCAAAGCCCCTGAATGGTGGTCACCACCAGGTCGTGATGGTCGACGTGAGTCAATCTGATTAAATCTCCCATCAAAGGGGAGTGATGGCTATCGAATCCAAAAATTTGCTTCGCCTCAGCCGACCACTCCATATCCATCGATGGGAGCGAAAACGAAATGCTTCCTGTAGAGCTAAGACTCTGCGTTATTTCAAACAACGCCTGGCTACGGTCTAGCACCTTTTTTTGGGATTGCAGTTTGTTTTTCGTCTCATTTTGGCCCATAACGAAATACGAAACAATATATATGGCAACGAGGGTAGACAAACACGATTCTAGAGAGAACTGTAAATTGAGACCATGAAAAAAAACATATGAGAGTACAGTCAATGCTCCGCAGCCGGACGCAACACTCAGGATCCATCGTCGGCTGCCAGTTTCACCTGAGATCGCCACAACTCCTACATAAGAAAAAGCGGCAACCATATCGAATGGGCCAATGCTGTCTATCAAGAAAATGATCATCATCATGATTATTATGAAACCTCGCTTAGCTGCGAGGCTCAGAAAATAGGCACGTCCCCTATCTATTGTCGTCGACATTTCAAATCTCGCTCGATGATCTCTTGAGGCTACGCAGCGAACCGCACAAAGCGGCGGTCGGCATTACTGGCAGATACGCAGCGCGCGCCCAAGATCCAAACACAAATGCTGAGATATGAAAGTGGTCAGCTGACGAGAAATTCATAGTAAATCTCCATATTTGTTTTTTCTCCTGGCAAACTTTTCAAGCCTGAGTTTTATCGCCTCCAATTCGTGTCTACGGCCCTCGAAGATCGAACCTGCGTCACTTTCAAAATACATCATTAAAAAACGCAGATAATCGCGTTGGGTGAGCCCGATATCCAGCGCCGAAAAGGCGAGCCCCGCTAAGTCCTTAATCATCCAACGCCCCGTTACCGATTGGCGTATCTGAGCGCGATGAAGATCGATGACTGACAACCTTATCATCCCGCTGAGGGAGTCACTGTGCAGAAGAAAGTGGCAAAGGTAGCAGTCCCGGTGGTTTACGCCGGCCTCGTGCATGTCGCGAATCAGGCGAGCAAGCGCCCCTATTAAGGAATGCTTAAACACAAAAGAAGGTGGCTCTATCTTCCAACTTTTAGTAAGTACTTCGAGATCAACAGCGGGGGCTATCTCCTCAGTTACCAAGAATGATTCTGTGCGGGCGGGGCTAAACCCTTTTGCACCAAAAGCGCCAACGGTCAGCGTTGACACACCGAACTGCTTTAGGTGAGTCGCAGCACGAAACTCTGATGTTGCACCTACAACCGGTAGTTTACCTGTCACCAAATTTTTGAATATCTCTCCCCACCCCACTCCTCGGTGGATTTTGACAAAATACCCTGTGTTAGCTAACTCAATGCGGAAAGTACGGCGACCGGCGACGTTTCTGAATTCTTCGCCGCTGAGCGCATTGACTCTGTCAAACGCCTCTTCCTCACTCCACAATGAATTGAAAGGTGCTGCAAGCACGAGCGCTGGCCGACGGCTCAACATTTCTCTCAGCGTCATGACAAAGCCTTCAAAAAAATTAAAAGGCCTGGGGATGCTCTGCATGAGAAAGGGTTCCAATGCAAATCATGCCCAAGCGCAACAACTGCAATTGCGCAGCTTTAGAAAGGCCTCTCCACTATCAGTAAGAGGCCCTCTGACCGTTAACCGGTTTACACGCCACCGCTAAGCATCGGAAAATCTGATTGATGCCACGTAGGGTAGGACGGTTGCTGTGCACTAGCAGTGTTTAGACTGGCAAGTTGCTCGGTGTTCAGGTTCCAACCGATGGCCCCTAAATTTTCCAACAACTGCGCCTCATTACGTGCACCAATTAAAATACTTGACACCGACGCTTGCTGCAGCAGCCAGTTAAGTGCGATTTGCGGAACGGACTTGCCAGTTTGCTCAGCGATTACATCAATCGCATCGATGATCCGGAACAGACGCTCTTCAGGAGCTTGCGGGCCAGTCCCTGCAATATCATATGCCCTGGTTCCCGGTTGCGCCGATTGATCGCGCCGAATCTTACCGGTTAATTTGCCCCACCCAAGTGGGCTCCAGATGATGGCCCCCACACCTTGATCTAGCCCCAGCGGCTGCAACTCCCACTCATAGTCGCGGTTCAAAAGTGAATAGTAGGCCTGATGCGCAATATAACGGGCGTAGCCATGGCGCTCTGAGCATGCAAGCGATTTCATCAGGTGCCACCCGGAGAAGTTCGAGGCCCCGATATACCTCACTTTACCGTCGCGCACCAGTTGATCCAGAGTGCTGAGTGTCTCTTCAACAGGCGTGTTCAAATCTTGGCCGTGGAGCTGCAGCAAATCGATGCGATCGGTGCCGAGGCGGGCTAGCGCTTTATCGACGCCATCGATCAGATGCATCCGCGAGGAACCATAGTCATTCGGGCCCTCGCCGGTTGGAAACGTGAGTTTTGTCGAGATCAGCAATCTGTCACGCTTGCCCTTGATCGCTTCACCAAGAATGCTCTCGGATAGCCCATCGGAGTACACATCAGCACTGTCGAACAGGGAAACCCCGTGATCGAGGCAAATATCAATCAAGCGCGATGCAGCGTTGGCGGTTGTTGAACCAAATCCCTTAAAAAATTCATTTCCGCCCCCGAAGCTGGCCGTACCAAAGCTAAGAACCGGAACTCGAAGACCTGACTTTCCCAAATGACGATAAATCACGGCGATTCCTCACAAAAATTATTGGCGTTCAACTGAAACACACCGCTCTTGCAGCCTAGAGCGGTCATTTATTAGCTAACTAGCGTAGCTTCTAAGCTAATTTCGGCGTTGAAAAGCTTTGATACTGGGCAATGAAGCTTTGCCAACGTTGCCAACTGCTGAAATTGATCGTTACTTATCTCGGGGATACTCGCCGTTAGATCCAACGAGATGGACGTGATTGCAAAACCTTTTTCGACGGATTCAATGGCAACGGTTGCGGAGGTCTCCAAATGACTGGCAGTGAATCCTTCTTCTCCAAGAATCATTGAAAACGCCATGGTAAAGCACGCGGAATGCGCCGCGCCAATGAGTTCCTCTGGGTTGGTGCCTGGTCTGGTATCGAAACGGGTGCTCACTGCGTACGGATATTCTGACAAGGCTTTACTAGCGGTTGAAACTGAGCCACCACCATCCTTGAAACCGCCTTGCCATTTTGCAGAACCAATTCTTTTAATTTTCACGATAAACTCCTTAGCGCGGAAGAGCAGCGAGGTATTGATTACCAAAATTTCAGAGCAAAAAAACTCCATTCACTGCAAGAAGTCCTTGAGATGGACAAGCAGCTCGGCCGGCTTTTCTTCGGAAATGAAGTGGCCACTACCCTCCACCCGGAAGGTCTGAGAGTTCTCCGCCTGAGCATCCAAAGCACTCTTTAGACGGGGATAACCTGGCCCTCCCAGGCCCAATACAGGCATTTGAATTTTGGAGTAGGTTTCGTTGTCTTTAATGTCCTGATCGAACGCTTGATACCATCCATTTCCCGCGCGTATTGCGTCTCGGCTGGAATACGCCGCCGCATATACAGCACGATCGCGTTTATCAATAGCGGATTCGTTCTTCAGCATATAACGGAAGAACCAGGCCTGTTCTATACCGGCGCGACCTTCCAATAAATCTTCTGGAAGGCCTTTCACTTGGTGGAATGCAAACCACCAAAGGTAAGGGTGATTCTCATCGATCTTTTCATTGAACGTTCCGGACTCCGGAAGCATCGGAATTTTCAGATAACCGGCGCTTGGATGAGCGACATCAAGCATCACGAGCTTTCTCACCTGGTCGGGATGGTTGGCCGCAAGACTGAAAGCCACCATTGCTCCGATGTCATGGCCCACCACGTCGGCCTTCTCGAAACCCAACTGACGGATCAATTCAGAGATGTCTTTCGCCATGCTTTTCTTGTCATAGCCGCCAGCTGGTTTGGACGAAGAGCCCATGCCTCTAAAATCCACAGACACCACACGGTGCGTCTTGGCCAACTCCGGCATAATCTTATGGTATGCCCACCATGTTTCCGGCCAACCAGGAAGCAGTATCACTGGCTCGCCCTTCCCTCCACTTACGTAATGCAGCCGTACCCCATTTACCTCTGCATACCCATTACTGAAGCCGGGCAGGGCTTTCACCAGCGCCGCATCAGAAATGTCCTTTCGCTCGGATGCATAAGCAAGCGAAGCCAACGCAACCAAGGTAGAGGCCAGAGCGAGATGCCCGAGTGCGCGAATTGGTTTGATCAACATCGGTAAACCCGCCTTTTATTTTAGGGTCTTCAAAACTCAGTGTCTGAGCTAACACCTTGGTTTCCAGCGTGCCCCCTTGAAGCATTCGGAAGCGCAGCCAAGCGTTTACAAAAATCACCGGGTCAAACAGTCATAACAGAGCTCGCCGGCGAGCTCCCGTGCTTTCATACGATCCCATTTATCCGCCGCCACAGCGCCGGTCTTCGTGTTGTTGGAGCCATCCGAGGCAAGCCCGCGTTCAACACGACTGTCGGCCACGGCTCCTGCGCCGACGTGGTCAGCACCATCCGAAGCCAGGGAATGCGCACTGACGTGATCCGCACCGTCCGATGCCAACGAATGCGCACTGACATGATCTGCGCCATCCGATGCCAGCGAATGCGCACGAACATGATCCGCACCGTCCGATGCCAGCGAATGCGCACGAACATGATCCGCGCCGTCAGATGCGACGGATCGAGGTCTCACATGATCGGCTCCGCTCTCTGCCACCACAGGAGGCAAAGTGTCATCATCAGCTGCGTTGGCAATGGCATTCCCGAAACCAACCATCGAGATCAAAACTATATAAGCAACTATTTTGTTCATAACATTGTGACGCCTATAGAAACATTGCGTTGCGCATCTAAAAAACATCATCGGCTACAGAGCTTGCATTTCGCTGATAAGCTCAGCAATAAACAAACCATAGGCAGGATCAGCCTGATAAAAATGCTTAAGTTGTCGATCTACTACTTCCTTAGACACACCGCGCATAGCGCCAGCGATGTTAAGAACCAAAGCGGACTTTTGTTCCTCACTCATCAAATTGAACAATTTACCAGCTTGGCTGTAGTAGTCCGCGTCCTCACGGTGATCGTATCGCCCCGCTACGCCGCGCAGTGACAGCCCTGGTTCCGCAAATGCACTGTCTTGTTTCGGCGATTCAGCGTAGCTGTTGGGTTCATAATTCGGTGAACTTGCGCCGTTAGAACCAAAGCGCATCGAGCCGTCACGCTGATAGGTATTGACAGGGCTCACCGGCGCGTTGATAGGCAACTGTTGATGGTTTGTACCGACCCGGTAACGTTGCGCATCTGCGTAAGCGAACACTCTCCCCTGCAGCATCTTATCCGGAGAAAGCCCTACTCCCGGCACCATATTGCTAGGTGCAAATGCAGCCTGCTCGACTTCTTCAAAATAATTGAGAGGATTTCGATTCAGCTCAAGTTCGCCGACTTCGATTAACGGATATTCTTTTTGAGACCATACCTTGGTGACGTCGAATGGATTTTCAACGTGGGTTTCTGCCTGATGCTCGGTCATCAGTTGAATGCAGACACGCCACTTCGGGAAGTCCCCACGCTCGATTGCCGAAAACAGATCTCGCTGCGCATAGTCTGGATCGGTGCCCGCCAAGCGCGCAGCCTCAGATGGCGCCAGGTTCCTAATGCCTTGTAGGGTCTTGAAATGCCATTTGACCCAAAAACGAGCGCCCGAACTGTTGACGAGACTGTACGTGTGGCTTCCGAAACCATGCATGTGGCGGTAGCCATCTGGGATTCCGCGATCAGAAAATAGCGTAGTTATCTGATGAAGCGCTTCAGGCGAGTGAGACCAAAAATCCCACATCATCTGCGCATCTTTGAGGTTGGTCTGTGGGTCACGTTTCTGGGTATGAATAAAATCAGGAAACTTCAATGGATCACGAATAAAAAACACGGGCGTGTTATTGCCGACGATATCCCAGTTGCCTTCCTCGGTATAAAATTTGACCGCGAAGCCACGAGGATCACGTTCAGTATCCGCAGAACCACGCTCTCCGCCTACAGTCGAAAATCGGATAAAGATCGGCGTCTGTTTTCCAACGGCGGAGAAAATATTAGCTGAGGTATATTGACTGATATTGCGGCTAACAGTGAATGTACCGTGTGCTCCTGAACCTTTAGCATGCACACGGCGTTCAGGGATATTCTCACGATTGAAATGAGCCAGTTTCTCAACCAAATGAAAATCATCAAGCAGGAGTGGGCCTCGCGCACCGGCAGAGCGAGAGTTCTGATTATCAGCAACTGGCGAGCCGCCAGCAGTTGTAAGAACGTTCGGTTTAGTCATCTCTTATTCACCAATATGTATTATTAACAAAACCACGATTGAAACTTAATCAATCGTCTTGACGAATTCATCGGTATCCGAGAATCATGGAGCATCTAGAACGAAGCCAGCGGGTGGAGGGACTGTCATCTGCACCTGCTCGCCAAGACATGAACAGTCCAAAATTGCCTTCTTGAATCGGCATCAATTCAGAACGCAGGCCTCCCCTCTTGACCAACTGTTCACCCACGTAATCAGGTACGATCGCTAGGTAATCAGTTCTTTCCAACACACTCGGCAGATTTTCGAAGTGAGGAATTTCTAAAGAGACCTTTCTGTTGTGGCCGAGCTCTCGCATCATGTCGTTAATCTGCAGGTCGACATTGATCGAATAGTTGACAGATGCGTGGGAGCGATAGCAGATCTCTTTCAATGACAATGGCCCAGGCCCAGTGTCGGCACGGAGAACCACAGACTTACTAGTTCGCAACAGCTGCGTATTTGCGAGGCGGTGACTCCGCGAGTCTAAGCCAATTCCGAACGAAATCTCCCCAGAAGCCAGCAATGACGGCATTGCTGATGGGTCTACTCGCTGAACGCATAAGGGAACCTTAGGCATTTCAATGCGCAATTTGCACAGAAGCGACTGTAGAAAAACATATTCCACGTCCGTGGATACGCCTACGCGCAGCTTCTTTGAAAACCTCATAGGGTCTTCAGAAAAAGGGGTGGCTTTCAACGCTGAAGTTTTCATCATTCTACCTACCTGCGCGTATAGGTTCGGCACTCAGCTCAAGCAGAACCTAATGCACGTACTTAACCGCTAGCCGGGCTAACTAGCTGAGAAGTCACAGTAGAACATTTACAACTCAGATTCATCATACAATGGTATTAGCGATCAGATATAAAATAAACAGCAGACGAAGAAGTACCCACTACGATAACAGAGCGTCAATTAACGTTACCGACCAAGAACTAGTTCGTCATAAATGCATCATTTTTGCGCATTCCCTCCCTCAGTTCATATGAAGGTAAACGAAAACCAACAGCAACCCATCCAGCCGACTCATTTTCAGCCCAGATCTGGCCTTCATGTGCCTCAATTATAGACTTGCATATTGAAAGACCTACCCCCATGCCTGAGGATTTGGTCGTGAAAAATGGCGAGAAAACGTTTACGACATCCTGATCGGGTATACCACCCCCGTTATCTCGCACGATCAGTTCCAGATGATCTGCGTCACCGCGCTTAATACAGACGACTATCTTTCGACCGTGATCACGCGTCGCGCATAGAGACTGCATTGCATTCAGTACTAAATTGATAATAACTTGCTGTAGCTGCACCTTGTCTCCGTAGATGCTGACCGGAGAAGCTTCGGTCTCGGTGCTGACTGTCACTTTGTTGATATAAAGCTCTCGCTCAACTAGCAGTAATGACTCGGCCAGCAGACTGTCGAGCTCAAGCTTTTCTTGAAAAATTTTTCCCTTCTTCGAAAGGTCTCGCACCCGCCGTATGACATCAGCGGCACGTTGAGCTTGCGCTCCAATCCTTTCAACAGCTTTTGTGACCTCATGAAAGTCGGGTGGGACTCGACCCAGCCAACGCAGGCCAGCTTGAGAATCCGTTAACACCGCCGCGAGCGGCTGATTCACCTCATGTGCAATGGAGGCCGCCAACTCTCCCAACATTGTCACCCTGGTGATGTGGGCCAACTCGGCCTGGCTCCGATGCAAAGCCTCTTCTGCTTTTCGAGTAGTGGTGATGTCCATCAGAGCCCCAATGAACTCACACTCATGCCCCGTGATCTCGTATTGCCTGGCCCACATTTGAAGGTACTTGATTCGGCCGTCCGCCATGACAAGACGAAACTCCACTTCGACCTGGCTTTGGCTAGCACACACATCCTCCAACATGGATCTCAGACGCTGCTGGTCATCTGGGTGAGTAACCCCAAGCATCAAATCCAGAGTCGGCGACACCGCTTTGTTGAATTCAAAGATTCTTTTGGCTTCCTCCGACCAGTACATGTCAGTTGACGGGACACGGAACCCGATGCTCCCAGTCAGGCTTAGTTGCTGCGCACCCGCCAAGAATGCCTGGCTTCGCGCTAAAAGCTGCAGTTGCGCCCTGAGCTGCTCCCGACTTGCGCTACTTTTTAATGCCAGCAACGAAGCGATGCCGATAGCCGCAATGCTGATCCCGCCTCTTCCACAGGACTCATCACTGCACTCCACGCCATGAGATATGATGAACGCGATAATCGTCAAAATGATGCATAAACAGGTGATGCCGAGCAGCATTTTTTTCGAAAAAAGATCGACCGAGATCAAAATTACGAGAACATAAAGCACCGCCACAGCAATATCGAGCGAACTGAACACGTCCACTAGGAATATGACAACTGCGATAAGCAGTGCTCCGGCTTTTTTCCAGTCAGAAGACATGGCGAGAGCCCTCGCAGATTCTTAATTTCATGAACTCACGCCGCATTGGAGCTCTTACCTACAAAGGAGAGGTTTTCAATCTCTGACACCGACTCTCTCCTAGCAGAAGTTGAAATGGCCAATGCGACCAGCGCGGCAATAAAACACAACAGCCCAGCAATAAAAAAGGAGGGTGTGTAGGTGGCCAGGAGCGTACGGATTAACCCTGCCCCATACGCAGCAAATGCCGCGCCTAGCTGATGAGCTGCGAAGATCCACCCGAAGACAACATTTGCCCGCTGAACTCCAAATGTGGCAGCGGTGATCTTGATTGTTGGCGGAACTGTTGCAATCCAGTCCAATCCGTACAAGACCGCAAAAATGGAAAGACCCGAGATGGCAAAATCCGTGAACGGAAGCACTATGAGAGATACGCCACGCAAGCCGTAATACACAAAAAGAAGCTTGCGATTATCGTAGCGATCGGAAAGCCAGCCAGATCCCACAGTACCCACAAAATCAAAAAGTCCCATCAATGCGAGCATGCTTGCAGCAGTCGTTGCGACGAGACCGAAATCTCCACACATTGATACGAAGTGAGTTTGAATCAAGCCAGCTGTGGAAGCCCCACATATGAAAAAAGTCGCGAAAAGGATCCAGAATGTAAGGGATGCCGAAACATCTCGCAGTGTCACCAAAGGCACCAAGAGCATTTGACCCAAACTTGTTCGGGGCGTGTTTGCAGCCACAACAGTAGTGGTCTCACCGTACAGAGCAAGCCCAAGGTCAGCAGGATGGTCGCGCATCAATGACCAAACAGCCCCCGCCGCGAGCACCAACATCAGGCAGACAAAGAAAAGCGCCGACCTCCAGCCGAAATTCTCCGTCAATTTTGCCAGTAGAGGAAGAAACACCAGTTGCCCGGTCGCCGAGCTTGCAGCAAGGATTCCAACTATCAGACCTCGCCGCGCAGAAAACCAGCGAGTCGCAACGGTAGCGCCCAGCACCATCGCCGTTAAGCCCGTCCCAAGCCCCACAAGCACGCCCCAGAAAAACACGAGCTCCCAAAATTGCGTCATCACGTAAAGAGACAGTACAAATCCTGCGATGACGGTCGCCAGCGCCACCATGATCACTCGGCGCATGCCGAAATGATTCATGAAAGCAGCAGCAAATGGGCCCATTAGACCGAACAGAACAAATCGAATAGCCAATGCAGATGAGATATCTGCCGTCTGCCAGCCAAACTCAGCTTTGAGGGGCTGAATAAAAACACCTGGTGCGCCCACCGCCCCCGCCATCACCAACATCGTCAAGAACGTCACCGCCGCAATCACCCAGCTGTAATGAATATTCTGACGGGCCATTGATCTGGCTACTAATGATGAAAGCATGGTTCAACCCTTGGTAGACTGATGGCTCACATAATATGTCACTCATCATTTATTATATATTTAACGCATCATCTATTTGAAGCAGGGTCTCATACGAGAGGACAGCCTACTACTGAGCGCAGATGTCGCTTTAATTATTAAACCTGCATTACTCATGCGTCAAGCAATAGTTGCTTTAATTGATGAAGCATCGATAGCTGGCTTAATCTAATCGATTCTGACGCGCTCAAGCCGGTGGAGGGCGAAGGGTAGCAATCAAAAATAACCCCATAACTGCGGTCGCAGCCGCAAGCAGAAAAGCATCGGAATAGGCCAAGGTCTGGGCTTGCGCCCTTACCTGGCCGGCCAACAACGCCGTCCCACGAGCTGTATTGAGTGGATCCCCGACTCCAAATCGGGACAGGGTGCCATGGGTAAATCCAGACAAACGCTCCACGAGTGACGAGTCTCCCGCCACAACATGCATTCCCAACAAATTGGAGTGTATTTGGGTCGAGACCCTGGCAAAGCTCTGCACGAGGGCACTTGCCAATTCCCCCCCCATGAGCCTGGCAGTCTGAATGACGGCCCCAAAAGTAATGACGAGGACAGGGTTGAGATGTCGGACGGTATAAAAGATCAAGGACGTGAGAACCATGGTCTGACCAATTGCCTGCATCAACATCGATGGGATGAACTCACTTTCCGACCAGAGCGATGTCAGTCTGCTAGCAAGAATGCAAGCTGTGAGAATCAAGCTCATTCCAATAGTCATCAAAATGCGGGCATCTACGTATCGCAGGATTACACCGACACAAGGCCCGATCAAAAACTGCGGCAATGCCACCCATAGGAGGATTTCGCCAACTTGTTGTGGTCGAAATCCCGCGACTTGGGTTAAAAATTGCGGGACGATAAAGTTGCTGCTGAGTACTAGCAAGCGCGCGGTGACTAGAAGCAACACCAATGGAATGATATTGCGCGCCAGAAGGAACCGGAAATCAATAAATGCTTGAGGATTTTTATAGCCGTGGACGATAAACGCAACGATTAGTCCCCCTCCCCCTACCAGCAGCCCAACCACGAGGCCTGAAGAGCCCCAGTCCAAACGGTTACCCTGATCCAATGCAGCATAAACGAGTGAGAAGCCCAAGCCAGCGAACGCCATCCCCCAATAGTCACCCTTTCCCTTTACATCTTGCTTGATCGGCTCTCGCGGTATTCCGAAATAAACGCAGATCACCAATGCAATTGCCAAGGGGAGGTTTTGCCAAAAAATCCATTCCCACCCGCCGTGATCCAGATGCCACCCTTCAAGTGTCGCCGCGATGTTGAGGGACAGCTCCAGATTCATGGCATATACACTAATGCCGAGGGGCCACAGGTGCTTTGGCAAATTCCTCACGACCACGCCAATGGCCAGGGGCACAAACGTTCCCGATCCCAAGCCAGCTAAAAAATGCAATACGAGAAAGCCTTCAAGCTCTCTGCACATTGGCAGAAGCAACTCGGCAAAGCCAAAAACCAAGGTTCCCGTCAGCAAAACCCGCCTCGGCCCATAGACCAGCCCAAGCCAGACAGCTAATGGCCCCATCAACATTTGTGCTGAGCTGAACGAGGTCGTGATCCAAGCCCGCTCGTCAAAACTCGCGCCTAATGCACCGCCAATATCAGCAACCCCAAAATTAGTGAGCCGGCTAGACAGCGTAGACACAAATGCCGCGAGTATTACCGCGAGAATCCCGATCCAGGGTCGAGTTGACTCGTTTCGCATTCCATCGGACAAATGCAAGAGGTTGATCAGCGGGTTTTTGCTCGCAAATGCCATGCTAGCGGTTGTCCGAGGAGGAGGTATCAATCGAGGCAATGACCGAAAGGCCCGGCCTTAAGAGTGCATTCGCGTCTTCACTCGACAAGTCATCAAGCACGATTTTCACAGCCACTCGCTGTATGACTTTAGTGAAGTTCCCCGTCGCGTTATCCGGTGGCAAAAGAGCAAAACGAGAGCCCGAACCCGGCGCCCAACTATCGACATGCCCGTGGAAGACCACGCCAGGGAAAGCATCGATTTCCACGGTCGCAGATTGCGCCTTGCGAACATGAGTCATCTGCGTTTCCTTGAAATTTGCAACAACCCAGACCTCCGGCAAACTGACAACCGTGATGACCTGCGCACCTATCCCCAAGTACTGGCCTGGACGAACCTGTCGCGCGCCGACCACACCATCAACCGGCGACCGGATATGGGTGTAATCCAGATTGATCATTGCTAGATCCAATGCGGCGCGCTGACTGGCGACATCGGCCTGAGCAACCAGGATCTGGGAGTCGATCGTGTCGAGGGCACGACGCACTGCCATCAATTGCGCCTGCTGTTGCACATGCCCGGCTGCCGCCTGTTTGTTGCTGGCATCTGCCTGGTCAACCGCCTGCTGTGAAGCAAAATTACCTCGGGTCAATAGATCATGCTGTCGATTAGCTTCCAGCTTTCTCAGCTCTGCGCCTGCTGCAGATGCCACGACGCCAGCGGCGTTCGCGTTTATCGTGGCCTCCTGCTGGGCTCGTTGCTTTTCCAGAACAGTTACTTGCGCCAAGCTCCTATCCAGGCCGGCCTTGGCTTGAGCGACCTGAGCCTTGTAGTCCCCGTCGTAGAGTTGCACCAATACATCATTGCGGTGCACGGTCTGGTAATCATTTACTGATACGTCACTGACGAGCCCAGACACACGGGCCGACAGCGGAATGACGTTGCTTTCCAGATACGCATCATCTGTAGTCTGAACCGCCTTCAACCCCGTCCAGAAATTCCAGTTCGTGGCAAAAACCCACACCGTCGCCACGGCCAATAGAACAACTGCACAACGCGCCACTAGCCACCAGTGATTTGGCTTGGGCGGCTGTTCTATGTCGACTTCTGACGTAGGTGTCGACTTGGGATTTACTGCTTCATTCATGGTGATATCGCAGGGCAAAGAAATGGAAAGAAAACACAAATGGTGTGCTGCTTCGGGCTGATTGCCTCCCGCTGAGCGCATCATGAGGCTGCAATGACATCAGGATCTAAGCGCTATAACCGCCGTGCCCCTACGGCGTTGAGGACACGTGAAATTGCGATCAATCATCAAAACGTCTCCACTCCTCGACACCTGCGATATTCCGCCTGCGCGTCTCGGCGGCGCTAACTGGTTGAGCAGGAAAAGCTTGAGCGCCTAGCATCCAGCGAGCGGTTGTTCGGGCAACCCGACGACCGAAACGCTCTGCAGTGAGCCTGTCGCCAGCATGGGGGGAGTCTTCGGGAGCAGCGTCTCCAATGCTCTGGGTAGCTAACCCAAGCCAAGAGCCACTTAGATTCACATCACTGTTCTGACTTGCGGAGTAATTGCCACCAGGCTGATCCCCTACACCGACCCATATCATGTTCATCTGCGCTCCGAAGATGGCCAGTTGCTCCAAGGCAATGAGTTTGTCTCCAGATCGCGAACTCGAGTTGGTAAAACCAGCGCCAATTTTGTCCTTCCACTCCTGCCCCATCCACGGTGCGAACGCGTGTTCGAGAAAAAGCTTGAAGAGGCCGTGCATCGAACCCATGTAGGTTGGGGCGCCGAACACAATGGCATCAGCTGCAGCGAGGCTCTCCATGATCGCTCCATCAAACCATCGCCCATTAGCACCGATCTGCTCTGGAATAATTCGCATGAGTTCTACTTGCACCCCAGCGAAAGCGCTCGCACCTTTCTGGATGTGCTCAGCCACGGTGAGGGTATGCCCATGCCCGGTGGAATAAACAATTGCGACCTTGACCATTTAATCTCCTAACACCCAATCGGCGCTTTGAATAAGGCGGTATGAGCGATAACTGGCGTCCGATGAAACATGCGCAGGCGCTGAAGTCGCCATCTGTTGAATTCACATCTCAAAGGTGTTGTTATCCACACTATGGATGACAAAAAACTCGATCTGAATCTTTTGCTGGCCCTTGAAGCGTTGCTCGCGGAGCTCAATGTCACTCGCGCAGCCAAGCGCCTGAATCTCAGCCAACCTGCTTTAAGCGCTCAGCTCTCTCGGCTGCGAGGGGTATTTGGCGACGAACTCTTGATACCGACTTCGCGTGGCGTATTGCCAACGGCGATGGCACTAGAGCTTCAAGCACCTCTACGTAAAACCCTCGATCAAATGCGGGAGTTGGTGAGCAACGCACGCATCTTCGATCCGTCCACCGCTAGCGCCACCCTGACCATCTCCGCAAGCGACTACATGCAGATCGCGATCCTCATGCCTTTTTTGCTGAAAGTGCATCTTGTGGCCCCCAACGTGAAGGTGATGGTAAGGCAGCTTCCAGACAGCCAGATTCTAAAAACTGAACTGGAGCGAGGCCTGACCGATATCGCGTTCCTGGTGACAGAAGGCTTGGAAGGCAGCGAGCTTCGACACAAGGAGGTACTTTCTGAACGCTACGTTGGCATCGCGAGAAAAGGCAGCATTGGTGAACGACCTATGCCAATCGATCGATTCATACAGTCCAGGCATATCATTGTTTCACCCAGAGGAGACGGTTTTAAGGGAGCGACCGATGACGCACTGGCGGCGGTCGGGCTAACCCGAAAAGTCGCCTTCGCCGTGTCGTCGTTCATGTTCATGATCGAGGCAGTTTCCCAGTGCGAGCTCCTGGCGGTTGCGCCACAGAGACTTGCCGAGCGTTACTCGGACAGGATCGATATGTTTGCCCCGCCGGTACCGGTGGCGGGGTTTGGAATCGCCATGGTCTGGCACGATCGAACCCACAACCACCCTGCCCGCATCTGGCTGCGTACCCTCCTTGAAGAGTTTTGCGCCGAGCACTGACAACTTGCAAACAACACATCCAGCCGCCGGATCAGATCCCGTTCAGCGTCGCATCCATCGTGATCTCGCATTTGAACAGCTTGGCCAACGTACAGTTGGTGCGAGCTCGTTCCGCGCAATGCCGAAACATTTCTTCCGAAATTCCGGGGACTGCAGCTTGAGTGACAATGTGCACCCCCTTGATAGCTGGATGGCCGTCATCGCCATAGCCCAGATCAACTGCCACAGATGTCGTAATCGACTGTGCGACGAAGTTGTTCATACCAAAGTTGTTTGCCAACGCCTGGTTGAAACACCCTGCATGCGCAGTTCCCAGAAGCTCCTCGGGACTCCCCCCCGGGGTGCCTTCAAAGCGGCTTGAGAAGCTATAAGGTTTATCTTTGAGCGTCTCACTTTCAGTAGAAAGCGTACCCACCCCCTCTTTCCACGTTCCCTGCCAAGTTGAATAGCCAGTAGCCTTCATACCCCTTACCTCTCAGCTGAAATGGAAAATTACTAGCTTCATTTTTTAAAGCATACACCAGCGATTGGCCCCACTGACAACGATTTTTTGCGATCAAAGCAAATAACAGTTGGCATTTGCGGACAATGCAAGGCGGATTGACTGCTTCAATTTATAAAGCTACCCTCTCTGCTAGCAGGCGTATGCTTGATGCAATTACCTTTTTGGCTCCTGGCCCGCTTGACGGGAAAACGCCAGATCCAGCCAGGAGTGTCAGATGGATCTTATGAAGCTTCCCCATCCATTATTCTGGACGGCCGCGATTCTGGTCGCAGACCTCATCCTTTGGCGCCTGATTTCAGAAACCCGCAGCCACTGGAAAATCGCTATTAGGTCGGCTCTGTTCCTTATGTTCAGCGCTGGACTACTGGGAGCCGGCCTCACCCCCTTGAACACTGTTCCAGATCAGTTCGATGGTGCCGAACACACGCTAGCCACAACGCTGGCAATTGCCTGGTGGCTTTTTGGAGCTCGCGCCATTACCGGGTTGATGATCCTGCTGCTGGAATCACGGATCGAACGCAAGGGCCATCTATTGCAGGATTTGATCGGCGCAGGGGTTTTTCTGGTTGCGCTCGTTGCAGCTGCGGCCTACATCCTTGACCTTCCGGTCAAAGGACTGCTTGCCACCTCAGGGGCGGTCGCAATTATCTTGGCGCTTGCCGTCCAGAGCACCTTGGCGGACGTATTTTCAGGCATCGTATTGAATGCAACAAAACCTTTCAGGGTCGACGACGTGATCAACATTGATGGCGTGGAGGGGAAAGTCGTCGAGATCGACTGGCGCTCAACCTACCTCCTGACCTCAGCCGGAAGCATGGTCGTCATCCCTAACGCGATGGCTGCGAAAACACGAATCGTCAACTTGAGTCGCCCTGATCACTTTCATTCAGTGACAGTCACGGTAGAGCTCCCTGTTCGGCTTCGTCCGGCCTCCGTCCTGGACTCACTCACCAAGGCATTGAAAGGTTGCCGTGAACTCATGTCCGAACCCGAAGGTAGCGCAGTCGTCACAAAGTCAGGCTTGAGAAGCGTGGAGTACGAAATCACGGGCTACGTACATTCCAGAGACCGGCGAGGCATAGCCAGAAACCAGTTGCATGACCTAATTTATCGTCAACTTGCGGCATCGGAATCCGTGCGGCAAAGCTCCGCACACCCAGTGGCGACGACACGGCAATTGGCCGCGCTGGATAGCGTGAGCGCGTTGCGCACGCTTTCATCCGAGGATCGCCTGGAGCTGGAGCAACACATGCGTTTGAGTTCCTACCCTGCTGGCGCGGTGATCCTTGAATTAGCTGTTGTCCCAGATGCCTTACTCATCGTTGAGTCCGGAGTTGTTACGGTCACCATGGAGCGATCCGATGGCCCATACGAACTGGGTAGGATGGGGCCTGGGGAGCTGATGGGTGAAGGCGGCGTGATTAGCGAATCCCCCACCGCAGTAAGATTTACCGCGCTTACGGACTGCGTCATCTATCGAGTGGATCGCACAGACATAACAGCAACTTTTGACGAGCACAGCGAGCTGCGGCGAGCGTTGGTCGAGCTTGTACGCACTCGCACAAAAGCTCGGGAGCCACTTCTGCAACATCGCCCGCTAGAAGATACACCGACAGGGCTGCTGCATTGGTTTCGCGGCAGGGTGAACAAGCCACGAGATGCTGGCAAGATAAGACGTTCGTAGAGGGAATCTGCTCGGGAACGCAGATCCCTTTGAATGGTTGCGCCTTACCCTCGGGTGATCGCCTCGAATATCTGCGCAACCACCGACGCCCCCTCACCAACGGCCGACGCTACGCGTTTAGTCGAATTTGCCCGCACATCTCCGATCGCAAATACGCCTTTACGATTGGTCTCCAAAGGCAGCACCAACCACTCCCTCTCCACATCTTTTGAAAGTGCTGCGCCCGTGAGTACAAAACCCATCTCATCCGTCTCGACGCAACCACTCAACCATTGTGTATTGGGATCGGCACCGATAAATAGAAATAGGTGGCACAGTTCAACAGTCTGCTGAGATCCAGTGGATCGGTGACGCAGCACTGCACGCTCCAAACCGGTTTGCTTTGAACCTTGCAACTCACTCACCTCCGTATCGGTATGGAGGGTGACGTTTGGAAGAGCAGCAATCCGATCTATGAGGTACTTGGACATCGACGCCTCAAGCCCCCGCCCTCGTACGACCAGATGAAGATGCTTAACCAAGGGAGCAAGGAATACTGCAGCCTGACCTGCAGAGTTGCCCGCCCCAACCAACGCAACATCCTTACCTTTACAAAGATTGGCCTCTATTGGGGATGCCCAATACGACACACCCACGCCTTCGAACTGCCCAGCGGTCTCTACTGGAAGCTTTCGGTAATGCACACCAGTGGCCACAACGATATTTTTAGCCTGGATTACAGCTCCCGTCGTCAACACCAACCGCAGAGGCTGATCAGGCTCGCTGCAATCAAGCTTTTCGACTTGTAAGGGGATACCCATTTTTGCGCCAAACTTCTGAGCCTGAACGAACGCCCGGCTCGCGAGTGCTTGACCCGAAACGCCAGTTGGAAAACCAAGGTAGTTTTCGATTCGCGCCGACGCTCCAGCCTGTCCACCATAAGCTCGCTGATCAAGGACGACGATCTCCAAGCCTTCCGATGCGGCGTAGACCGCCGTCGCCAACCCCGCCGGGCCAGCACCAACTACGGCGATGTCATACACCTTGAGCGGATCGATTTCCGGCGTAATCCCCAGAAAAATTCCTGCTTGCGCGTCAGTTGGTTGCTCAAGCACGTTCCCGTTGGGACAAATCATCAGCGGGAGTTTTTGTTCATCCAGGATACCTATACGCTCAATGAGACCTCGCGTCTCATCGTCCATTTCATCGATACTTACGAAGGAATGCGGGTATCCATTACGAGTCAGGAAACCTTGAAGACGCACTGTCTCCATATCATTTCGGTGCCCTACGATCACCGATCCAACTCGGTCAGATTCAAGCATTCCGACCCGACGCAAGATCAATGCCCGAACGATGATCTCGCCCAGATCGGCCGACCCTATAATTAGAGCCCGAAGATGTGCTGCGTCGAAAGGAACCGCCACACAGCCATCAGGGCCAGCCTTGCCTTGAGCCAAAGCAGCCCGACCTCCGAGCAATCCAATTTCTCCGGTGAAATGCCCTCTGCCGCCACTGCCGATTGAAGCTTCACGACCTAGACCATCACGTCGAACAACGCTGATGGCACCGTCGAGAACCAGCCAGATAGCGGCCCCGTGTGCCCCAACCTCAAATACTACTTCACCAGCAGCAAAGCGTTGCGGCTCTCTGATAGCAAATCGCAAGGCATCATTGATTTGAAGCTCTGTGAGGATGGGAAATTTTTGGTGAAGACGAGCGTCGCTTGAGCTCATGGAAGTTACCTGGAGGAAGAGACGATCAAGGAACCTAAGTGAGAGCGCGGAATACGCTCTCACCTTAGAAGGCATAGCCTTACTCAGGCTGGCAGACGCTCCAGCAGCTCAGCGGTAGTCAAAATCGCATGTGCATAGGTAGGGCCGTTGACATTGAAAGCTGCATGCATGCCTTCAGGGCTGAAAGCGGCAGCGGCGTCACGCACAAGCGTCACGTGATACCCAAGCTCCATTGCGAACCGACCTGTTGATTCAAGACAGCTATTGGCGATCACGCCAACCAAAATCACGCGCTGGATGTCGTGTTGCTTCAACTGCTGATCGAGGTCGGTGTTCGCGAAACCACTCTGAGCCCAGTGTTCATGAACAACAATGTCACCTTTCTGTGGGCCGAACTCGCTGTTGAACTCACCACCCCAGGTACCTACAGCGAAGGCTTGCAGCGGCACACCTTGCTTCTGAAAGGGGGTCATGTGCTGCCAGCCATCAAAATCACCCGCATGAGAGCGGTGGTGCGGCAATACAAAGATCTGCAGGCCAATCTGACGCGCGGCGGGAATGATCTTGCGCAGGTTATCAAACATGCCCGACTCATCAGCGGTGGGCTTGATAGCCCCGTAAAGCTTGCCACCTTCGGACATGAAATCGTTATAGGGATCTACAACCAGCAAAGCCGTACGAGCGGCAGGATATTCAGTGGTCATTCATTTAGTCTCTTTCAAATGGTTTATCGAGACGTGAAATCGATCGGCTGGTCGCTGACATTCCACGAATTACTCGAAGCACAACCTGGTCTACCCATCATGCGAGCTAAAAAAAGCTCGTAGGCGCTGATGCATTACTCAGGCAGCAGCTCAATCAATTCGGCTGTCGTCAGCACAGAATGAGCAAACATTGGTGCGTTAACGTTGTGCGCAACATGCAGCGCCTCTGCGCTGAACGCGGCAGTGGCGTCTCGCACGAGCGTCACGTGATATCCAAGCTCCATGCCGTACCGCGCGGTGGACTCGATACAGGTATTGGCAACCATGCCGACCAAAATGATTTTTTGAATAGCGTGCTGCTTCAGTTGCTCGTCAAGGTCGGTGTTCGCAAATCCGCTCTGAGCCCAATGCTCTTTGACGATGACGTCGCCTGACTGAGGGCCAAACTCAGGGTGCCATTCGCCCCCCCAACTACCCTCAGCAAAAGACTTGCTTTGCTTGGCAGCCTGCTGCATCGGACTCAAATGCTGCCATTTCTCATAGTCGCCCTCGCGGTAACGATGATGAGGGACGATGAAGACCTGCATTCCCGCAGTTCTTACCTTGAGCAGAATGGCCCGTAGATTTTCGAATAGCCCGACCTGCTCCGCCGTATCGTTGATCATTTCATACAACTTGCCCCCTGGGCTGAGGAAATCGTTATAAGGATCAACGAGGAGCAGCGCCGTACGTTCGACGGAATAGGGGTTATGATTCATGAGAGCTCCGAAAAGGAAAGAGCGGCCCTCTTGGCATTTTGGCTTACGTGACGAATCGCGGAAACCGCCCGGAAGGTACTGATTTTATTGGTCAATGCAGGAAATCCGAATCTGCAAGCTTTAAAATATAAAGCAATGATTCGGAAGGTCAAGGCTTCAATAGATGAAGTGAGTAATGTATATTTATTAGGATCAGTTCGAAAATAGCGCAGCTGCATCAGAGATGAGCTGCTATCACACTAGGTAGGAAATGGGAGCATCTTCGTCATGGGTTGGGAAGAGGAAGTAGGTAACACGCTCTGCCCGATTGCCAAGTCTCTGTCGGCCGTTGGGGATCGTTGGACACTTCTGATCATGCGAGAGCTGGTTTTCGGCGTACGCAGATTCGACGATATCCAGGCGCAGCTGGGGGCGTCCTCCTTTCTACTATCTACCCGATTAAAACGGCTGGAGAAAGACGGCATCATTGAGCGCCGACTCTACAGCGCGAAGCCTGAACGATACGAGTACTACGCAACGGCCAAAGGCAGAGCGCTGGACTCTATTCTTCTGATGCTTCGATCATGGGGGATCCAGTACTGCGACCATGTTCCCAACGAAGAACCCGCTGTCCACTTTCGACATAAGGCAAGCGGTGAAGTCGTTGACGAGTTTTGGAAAATTCCTCATCACGAATGGCCATTTTCTTTCGACACATTGGAAGGCCGCATGAGCGTTGGCTATGAGACAGAGCGAGAGATCAAACGCCGCAATTTTAGAAAAACCAAAAAGGCTTCCTAGGGATGGCGGATCCCAGTCATCCACCAGATCGATAGCAGACCCAACATCTTTCGATTTCAAATGATGGCTGCTCCTCGGTGAGACTATTCATGTCGGGCGCAATCCTATCCAACCTGAATCCCCTATTGAGGAGCAGAGCATGAAGATTCTGTTCGTGGTCAGTAGCTCAGAACTCGGCTACTGGCTTGCTGAGCTTACCCACCCTTACTGGCATCTTGCCGAGCGTGGACATGAAATCGACTTCGCCAGTCCAAGGGGCGGAACGCTGAAATTCGACTCTACCAGCGATTCATATTCTGAAAAATCCTGGGAAGCGAATGACTTGGTCAGCAAACGATTTCTATCCGATAAATCTCTGCTGGATCGAGTAAATGCATCTATTGCGCTCGCGGACGTGAATCCGCAAATCTACGATGTTGTAGGCGGCGGAGGTGCTGCTGTTGACCTCTTTCCCAATTCTGAGCTGGCAAAAATTCTTGATCACTTCTGGAACGAGAGCAAATTCATTGGGGCTATTTGCCACGGTGCAATCGCCCTCGCGAATAATCCTGAGCACGCCGCCGGCAAAACGGCTACTGGTTTTTCTCGCAATGAAGATCGACAGGTCGAAGATCTGTATGGGGGTGACTTCATACCAAACTTCCCACAACCGGTGATGAAGCGCGCCGGAATAAAATTCGTCCACACGTCCCCTTGGAACTCGAAGGTAGTGGTGGATGGAAAGCTCATAACCGCTCAGAACCAGCAGTCAGCCTCTGATTACGCAATCGCCTTCACACACTTGCTTAGTGAAAGTAATCCCGTTTTAACCGTCTAAGATCAAAAAAACAGGAGAAAACTCACCAGTTCGCTCCTTCAGGACTCATACACTAATCGCCAGGATGGTATGAACCTTATGAACATTACAGAGGCCACATGCCAAGAGTATCGCGCCAGCAGGCAAAGCTTAACAGAGTAGCCATCGTAGAAAACGCCGCCAGGCTTTTCCGAGAACGTGGTTTCAGAAATATCCCGCTTTCTGAAGTCATGTCTTCCTCGGGACTCACGCTAGGCGGCTTTTACGGACACTTTGAATCAAGAGAAGCACTTACCAACGAAGCCTGTAACCATGCGTTTGAGCAGGCTGTCCAGTTTTGGAGGCAGCTGATTGATGGGGCACCGAACAAGGAAACGGCAAGAAAGCTAATCATCACCGATTACCTGTCTCAACATAGAGTACAGAAAAGCGAGAAAACCTGTCCCGTGGTGGCCTTTTCCAGCGAAGTGTCTCAAGAAGATCATGACTCTATAATTAATGCGACCTATTCTGATGGACTGGCAAAACTCTTAGGAATTTATATGGAGGCCCTTGATGAGGTATCTTCACCTGAAGAGTTAAGACAGCAGGCATTGAATGAATACTCAGTCATGATTGGAGCACTGACCTTGGCACGGGCGGCACGAAGCACTAACTTATCAGAGGAAATCCTGAAGAACGCCCGAATGGTTTTAGGGGTTGACGATGTACAACTGGACAGCCGAAACAGTCCAGCGTCATGATGGCGCACCCTTTGCGGCCAACATATCATCTCAGTTACCAGGTATATGCCCGGCACCGGAAGCGGCATAATCCAAAAGATCCGGTGCAGCTGTAGGCACCGGATTACCTTTTGAGCCTTAGTATTTTCAAAGCTCCCTACCCCATGGCTCGATGACAATCTTTCCGATGTTTCTTCTTTCTTCGAGCGCTCGGTGTGCTTTGGCCGCATCCTGCAACGAATACCTAGTGTCTGCATGTATTTTTAGGTGCCCGGAAACGACGAGTTTCATGAGTGAGCTTCCTGCAGAGTTCAGCAGAGCGGTATAGGCCGGAGTGAAATACCCTGGTAGATAGAACCTCGTAAAACGCTGATTCTGTATAACGCCTGCGCAGCTTTCCAAAAGCGGCGCTGCGCAACTTTCTACTCCGTAATGAATTATCGTACCAAATTCGGCGAGACATTTAACAAGGCGTTGCGCCGTGGAACGGGAAGAACAATATCCAACATCTAAGCCTTTACCTCGGGTCGCGTCAAGCATCTGATCAACCCAATCAGTACTGCTCAAATCCACAGCTAGATCAACACCGACGCCGAGCGCGAAATCCCGTTTCGTTTGGGTGCTGGAAGAACCGATGATCACTGATGCTCCGGCTTGCCGCGCGAGCTGAACCACTTGGATTCCAACACCACCCGCTGCGGCCTCAACAAAAATAGCTTTGCCTTTGAGTGCAACCAAGTGTCGGGTGAGCAGATAAGCTGTCACACTCTGCCCCAGTAGTGCAGTAGCCGCGCCAAACTCAATCTCTTCTGGCAGGTACATAGCATTTGCTGCATCGACTACCGCATAACGTGCATAGCCTTTCGAAGGGACTCGGCACAGAATTCGATCACCGATCTCAAAGCCGAACACAGATTTACCCATCTCAACGATGCTACCGGCAACTTCGTTGCCGGGTTCATAAGGCAACTCCGTAGGTAAGACATAACGGTCAGCGCGCCGTACCGTGTCACCAAACAAGACCCCTGCCGCTTCGACTTTAATCAATAACTGACCAGATCGTGGGGAAGGTACATTTAAATCCAGCAATGTTAGAACATCGGGACTTCCAAAACTTGTAGCAATCACCTGCTGAGAGAGAGACATCGCCATTCCTCACCTTTACATGTGGAAACACGGATTATTTTAAACGCCATACTCGCGCATTAGCACTGTCACTTAAAAGCCCCTCCAAACACGGAGAGGCTGCAGCTTCTTAACAAAACAGTAGCCAATTGCAAAGATAAATACTCAACAGTATGGGAGGCAATCCTCCACAGGACGTTGCTTATTTTTTTCCAATAGCAACAATGGCGCTCAAGAAGCCATTCACAGTGGACACTTCGTGGCCGAACGCAGGATATGAAACTTCCAATGCGACCTTGTGCACAGCCTCATCGAACTCTGCGACCGCGTCAGTTAGATATGTCACATGAAATCCAGATTCTAAAGCCTGTGTGCCGGTGACCTGGATACAGGTGTTCGAAGTAAGACCCGCCAAAACCACATTTTCTACTTTAGCTGCCCGCAGCTGCTCATGCAGATCTGTTCCCTCAAACGCGTTGAAGCTACGATGGCGAGAGATAACAACGTCTCCTTCCACGGGACGCAGAGGCTCATAAAACTCAGCCCCCCACTCGCCGATCCAGAATACCTTGTTCTGCAGTGCCAACTGCCAGCGCGGTAGCACATGCTTCACGCCATCGAAGCTGTGCTCATGAAACCCATGAGGCACATAGAACACTTTTACCCCAGCCTTGCGTGCGCCCTCCAACAGTCGCTGCAACTGCGACCTGAGATTGGTCTTTTCAACCATAGGGCCAATGGAGTCTGCCAGTTTTCCTTTCTCATCAAGAAAATCATTAAGCACATCCACCAGCAATAGCGCTGTACTTCCTGCTAAATAGCTCATGCTCATTTGAAAATCTCCACGGTAATGACGGGTTTGTATTTGACAGCTAGCGGTAATAACTACATCACTCGGCTCTTCTCCCCAACCGCAACCGGCCTGTGCCAACCCTGCCAGAGGAACTACATATCGGTAGAGCAAAAAAGCTTATTCAGCCAGCTCGCTACTGATTTTCGCACTGCGTACCAGTTTATTTTTGCGCCACTCGCCGTGGGCTTTTTTTGATTTTTTCAACGGATGCCATTTAGGGCTATAGCCTTACCTGCTCCATGACTAATCTCAGGAGGAAGGAAGTCTTTGTCAGGGTCATAATCTGGTTTGAAATAGCTCTGTAGTGCTTGCAGATCGTCGGGAGATAATGTGCCCGCAGCCCGCTTAAGCTCAAGGATATCCAACAGGTAGTTATATCGTGAATTGTTGTAGTCGCGCACTGCGGTGAATAGCTGGCGTTGCGCGTCAAGGACATCCACAATATTACGCGTTCCGACGCGATAACCTACTTCAGTGGCTTGGACAGCATTCTGATTTGAAATGATTGACTGATTGCGAGCCTTCGCTTGTTCAACATCAGTGATCACGGCTCGATAGAAATTTCGCGCTGACTCCACCACCCGTCGCCGCACCCCCTCCCGCTGATGTTCACTCTCATCGAGACGTGCGACGGCCTCCGCAACTTGCGAGTTAATCAATCCGCCGCTGTAAATCGGAACATTCAACTGAAGACTAATCGTGCGCTGCTCGACGTCCCCACTGTACCTCGCCCCTGTTTTGCTAGGATTAGTGAAGCCTAAGCTGTCGTTATCACCTTTTTGAAAACGTGCGACGATATCCACAGTAGGTGCGTGGCCAGCTTTACGTTGTTTGACCGTTTCGTGCGCCGAATCAACCGCGTAATTGCTGACCCTTAAGTCCAAATTCTGCTTTGCAGCTGCATCGACCCAGTCGCTTGCACTTGCTGGCGAAGGAGGCACAAGTGGCAACTCATGCATAACCCCCTGCAATGATCGATATTCATGATCCGTGAGGGTGTTCAATGCTTGAAATGCGTCGTCTACCTGACGTTCTGCGACAATCCGATTTGCGCGCGAAGTGTCGTAACTTGCTTGGGCTTGAAGCGTATCCGTTTTGTCTGCAAGGCCCGTCGCAAAACGCGCACTAGCCTGATCTAACTGATATTTGAAGGCTGCCTCCTCTGCTTTGGTCGCAGCCAAACTATCCTGCGCGCGCAAAACTTCAAAATAATCCTGAGCACTACGCATTACCAAGTCTTGCTGTACCACAGCCAGTTGCGCCATTGCCTGGTCATTGACAGCTTCAGCCGCACTGAGCTGAAACCAACGATCCATATGAAAAACAGGCTGGATTAGCGTGGCTTGGTAGGCGTTTCCGCTCCGGTTTGAAGTCACAGACGGCTGGTCAAACGCAGTACGTGTGTCGCCTACCGTCGCTCCCGCAGAAAGGTTGGGAAGCAAATTAGCTTTTGCCTGGGGTACCACCTCCCGCCGTGCTTCGTACTCAGCCCTGGCCGCTGCCAAATACGGGTCGTTCTGAAGCGCTTCGCTGTAAACACTGACCAGATTCGCCTGAGATGCAGAGACATTCCCCGTCACTCCAATACCCAGACCAACGACACAGAGCACGGCCAAAGGCATTGGCGAGTTGCGCAGCATAGAAATTCCTTGGGATAGAAGATGGTCGCCTGACACTTCCCAGAATATACTTCATTTTTTGAAGCTTCAATGTGCTAATTGGATGGGTCGAGCGATGAAAAAACCAACAGCTATTGTCATAGGGGTGGGGGCATTCAATGGGCTAGGTGCAACCCTGTGTAAACTTTTTGCAGCTGAAGGGTTTCACGTCTGGGTCGCCGGGCGAACTGAGGATAAACTTCGAGCTGTCATCGACCAGATTATTTCGAACGGTGGCTCAGCCGAACCGGCCGTCATGGACGCTTCCAACGAGCAACAGGTAGTCGAACTTTTTGCGGCAGCCAACCAACGGCACGAGAACCACGAAGCCCCTAGCCTGGTGGTGTTCAATGGGGGCAGCTTCGCGCGTACCCCTATCAGGGAAATGTCGGCAATGCAGTTCGAAGAACACTGGCGTGGCGGATGCTTTGCTGGCTTTCTAGTGGGCCGAGAGGCATCTAAGACTATGACAATCCACGGTGGAGGTACCTTGCTGTTTAGTGGAGCGACAGCCAGCCTTCGCGGAAAAGCCAATTACGCCCACTTTTCCTCCGCGAAGGCGGGGTTACGAATGATCTCGCAAAGCATTGCAAGAGAGCTTGGGCCCATGGGAGTGCATGTGGCCCATGTCATCCTTGATGGGGGAATCATGCGCGAGCACAGCACAGCCCAAGCAACGCTCAACGTTCGAAACAGACCGGAAAAGAGCCTGATGGATTACGACGCTGTGGCTCAGGTCTACCTCCAGATTCATAGACAACCCCGTTCCGCCTGGACGGCGGAGATTGACCTGCGATCCAACGAAGAAGCGTTCTGAGTTAGCCTGCTTCCTTCTTAAACGGTAGCGAGCATGGCTTGATAGCGCGGTTGCCGTTAGGCCAACCGCTCTGCCCGAAAATCCTTTCATGCTAGAGGAGCTCCCTCGCTCCTCGCCGCTGCCCTGAGCTTTGAGTGGGATGATTTATCAGCCCACTGCTTCTTCCTCATATCCTCAATCCGCTACCACTCAGCGCAAAAAAATACCACGAACATGAATATAGCCCTGACCGGCTATGGGCGGTCTTCAATAAATTACGCCTGCAATGTATATTATGATCATACGAATCGAGATGCCGGGCGCTCAGCCAATATGTCAGGCATTGCCAGTTGTACGATGGAGACAATTAATGGGATGGGAAGAGGAAGCAAGCTCAACGGTCTGCCCTGTTGCGAAATCACTTGCTGCCGTGGGTGACCGGTGGACGCTTTTAATCATGCGCGAACTCAGCATGGGCGTTCGCAGATTTGACGACATCCAAGCTCAACTTGGAGCATCCTCGTACCTGCTTTCAACGCGGTTAAAACGACTGGAGCAGGATGGCATCATCGAGCGTCGTCTATATCGCGAAAAACCGGAACGTTATGAATATTACGCGACGCCCAAGGGACGGGCGCTTGATCCTATCCTGCTGATGCTCCGTGCCTGGGGCATGCAATATTGCACCCACACTCCCGACGAGGAGCCTGCAGTACACTTGACTCATAGACCAACAGGCGAAGTGGTAGACGAGCATTGGCGAATTCCTGAGAACGAATGGCCATTCTCGCTTGACTCACTGGATGCGCGAATCAGTGACCGGTTCGAGGCGGAACGTGAAGCCAAGCGGCGCAATTTCAGGAAAGGCGGAAGGTAACCACGCGCGCAGTTCGCATAGCCTATCTATCGAGCTGCAAATGAAAGGTCTCCTCCTGCTAACAGTTGCCACTCTCTGGTAGCCGATCAGGTCATCAATTGGCGACGGCCTATGCAGAAGATAGCCCTGTACAAAATCAACGCCTAGGTCTCGGAGGTGGTTTTGGACGGTGATGTTTTCAACGTACTCTGCAACTGTCTTCACCCCTAGAACCCGAGCAACGTCAATAAAACATCTGACAGCCGCATCATCTAATGAATCAGTCACCACATTTTTGACAAATTGACCATCTATTTTCAAATAGTCGACTGGCAAAGTCTTAAGGTATCCAAACGATGACGCCCCTGCCCCAAAATCATCGAGGGCGACACGCACCCCAACAGCTCTGATTTGCTTAATGAAATGGGCTGCGTCAGCAAAATTCGTTACGGCAGAGGTTTCTGTGACTTCGAAACACAAGCGCGAGCAAACTGGGGAGCCCGCACTCGACAACACCTCAAGCGTCCACGCATGGAATGCCCGGTCACCGACAGATTGTCCTGATAGGTTGATACTGAGGGTTTCGACTTTGGCGTCCACTGGCAGGGCTTCCATCCACTTGATCGCCTGTATGAGCACCCACCGATCTATTCGAGAAGCCAAGTGAAATCTTTCTGCCGCTGGGAGGAATGCTCCAGGTGGAATCAGGGCGCCATCTGCATCGAGCATACGCAGCAACACTTCCGCGTGAATTCCTTGGGACGAATGGTTGAGAGGCGTAATTCGCTGTGCATATAGTCTGAAACGCCCCTCGTCCAATGCTTGTTCTATCCTCACCGTCCACTGCATTTCACCATGGCGTAAAGCGTAGCCATCGCATGATGGCCACACATTGGAGCGCGCATTCACAACTAATGCTATAGATTTTATATGCCGATTTGGCGAATTTTCGACAATTCTACGTTTGTCCCATCAGCTAGATTGAGCGTCATTGCCGCGCCTGCTCCTCCCATCGTTACACTTGTGACTGTGTCAGGGAGATAGGTTTTCAGGTCAGTGAGCTTCCCATCCAGGCTGCCGGTTGCCTTGAAGCTGTAGTCCCCAGCATCCAGCGTCTTTCCAGCATCATCCTTGCCATCCCACGTAAACTTTACATCTCCTGCCTTTTGCTCTTTTAAATCAATAGTCCGCACAAGGTCACCATCGCTGTTGTAGATCTTGACGGTAGTTTGCGTACTAGAACTCGGCAGATTGACTGTACCGACCAGATCCTTACTAGTATCGACGTGCGTTGAACCGCTATCGACCACAACCGTGCGTCCAACCAAGCTTGAAGCTTGGAGTGCTTGGGACGCCTGATACATTCCCCCGATTGCATCGACAGACGTGCTCAGATTCTGCATCGTTTCAAGACTGCTGAATTGTGCCAATTGCGCGACAAACTGACTGTTGTCTTGAGGATCGAGAGGGTTCTGGTTCTGCATCTGAGTAACGAGGAGCTGGAGGAACGCGTCTTTTCCCAGCGAACTGTCGCCCGTATAAGAATTGCCAGACTTGCCTGAAGAACCTTGTTGCAACGACTTCACAAAATCGCTGGTAGCACTGTTATCAACAGAAGCGCTCATCGACGTCTCCCACTGTTTATATGGATATGCCCTCGCCTGCGGACACACAGAGACGGGCATCTGTTGGCGATTGAGAAACCGCCGTTCGCCTATATCACCCGCCCAAGGTTAGATGGATGACGCAGGACAAAAAAAGGCTGGATTCTCAAAATAATATTCACTTCAAATTATAAAGCAATATCTTTTTATAATCTGATTAGAAGCGGCAAAACTTAGCCGCACGTGGCAATTCCTTGCCCCTGCAATAGGGGCTCCGGTTGCCGGATGCAACTGCCATTCATCCTTTAAAAATTTATTAAATTTTTTTCAGCCGCTTTTTCCTGGAGAAAGTAATTCTTATCCTATTGATTTATATGGTTTTTTTAAGTTTCTCCAGACTGGAGAAGACACAAGGTCGTGTTGCTTTATTTTTTAAAGGGTCGTATCGTAAAACCTAGTTCACAACCAGCGTCGTTGTTCATCTTGCTCTACAGAGCGTTCAAGACGTTCAACAACGGCGCGCTTGAAACGCCGTCTGCACAGTGGAGCGTTCTCTGCCCTGCCGGAAGGGTGGAGTGACTACGAGCATTGGTAACTTCGATGGAGGGTGGGTAATCAGACGCCGCATCTTCCTGCGGAAGCTAACGCTTCAGTACTGAATTAACACTTGAATTCGCTAAAAACAGCGGCGACCCAGTGATATATGCAAAAGCGAGCATACGCCTGCCGGCTTCCTACCAGCACGCCTGATTAACGTTGAAAGGAGATACAAATGGCTAGTCCTATCACCCCGGCCACCGGTCTAGGTTCAGGTCTTGAAATTGGGAAGATTGTCACCGCGCTTGTCGACGCAGACAAGCTAGCAAAACAAACCCAGATTACCACTCAGACAAAACTGGTTACGACCAAATTATCGGGTATCGGTACATTGCAGTCAGCAGTGGCCGCCTTTCAGGACGTTCTGAAAAAGCTTGGAGATAATGACAACCCGGCTTTCAACGGTTTCTCGGCAAAGTCATCTAATGAAAACTCTCTGACGGTTACCTCCGATAACAATGCGGTACCTGGCACCTATAAAATTCACGTCAACAATATCGCCACGAGCTCTTCCGTCGCGACCGCCGCGTTTTCAGGCGGCACCAGCAGTGCCATTCCGACTGGCAACCTGAGTGTCACTCAAAATGGCATTACGCAAAGCTACTCCATACCTTCGGGCGCTACGCTGGAATCGGTAGCCAAAGAGATCAACGCGCAGAGCAAGACAACCAACGTAAGCGCCAACCTCATCACCGACGATAACGGCACGCGCTTGGTGTTCAGCTCCACCATAACTGGCAAAGGCGCTGATATCACCACAAGCAGCGATATCGCAGGCTTCACCATCGCTTCGAATACAGCGTTGGATGCATCTTCCGCTAGCAGCGCAGGGTACATCGGCAACCAGGCTGAAAACGCATCTTTCACTGTCAACGGGATGGCCATAACCAGCAGCAGCAATAAAATTGACAAGACAGTAGGGGGGATGACCCTTACGCTGCTGGGTAACAACACTGATTCAACAGTGAATGTAAGCACCAACGCCGACGGGTTGAAGACCTCGCTGCAATCGTTCATCACAGCGTATAACAATGTGGTCACCGCGATCTCTACTGTGACCAAGGCCACAATTAGCGATACCCCAGATCCAACAACTGGCGCAACCGTGACTCCAGCGGCACTGACCGGCGATTCGATGCCCCGTGAAATCCTCTCCGCGATGCGTGGAGTGCTGACAACCACAGGAGCTGGAGGCGACTTGTCAGTGCTGTCGCAGTTGGGTATCAGCACCTCTCAGACCGATGGTACCTTGTCGCTCGATGACAAAAAGTTTTCCGCCGCTATGGACAAGGGACTGGGCGGAGATGTGCAGCAATTGTTCAGTGGCACCGATGACTCTAACGGATTGCTAACTAGGATGAACACCGCACTCACGCCGTACACCCAAACTGGGGGCCTATTCGACGACAGGAAGAGCAGGCTGACCACTCAGGAGGACGACCTCCAGAACCAGCAGGCGGCACTTGACCTGCACGTTCAGAGTCTGACCGCCACCTTAACAGCCAAGTACAACTCGATGGACTCGCTGGTAGGCCAGCTTAAAGCCACAGCTTCCAGTATAACTTCTTTCTTCGATTCGCTGAACGCACAGAAATCTTGACGACGTATCAGTAGCCTGAAGGCCCGGCCAAGCGCCGGGTTTTTTCTGCTCGCGGCGCACTTGGGTGAATGGATGACAGCGACTCAAGAGTCCTTCACACCGATACAACCCGTCATCGTCTGAGTCCGCAATATCGCGAACGTCGCAACCGTTGGTTTCAAAGCCTCTCGGGCTGAATTTGCCGATCAGTATGCCCAATCCATACGCGGTACTTCAGGTGGGACAGATGTGGGCAACGGCGTATACACCGCCGCAGTGACTCAGGAATTTAGCCAAGGTACGCTGTCTACCGGTACTGGACGCAGTCTTGACCTTGCCATTCAGGGGAATTTTTTTCATGGTTAGTAACAATGGGGAAAAACTCTATACCCGAGCAGGCAACTTCCACACAGACCCAAACGGGTACGTTATCGACAATAATGGCGACAACCTGCAAGGTTATGGCGTCGACGCCAATGGCAACGTGCAGAAGGGAGCCCTGACGAACCTACGAGTGGATAGCTCAAACATGCCACCCAAAGCTACTGGCGAAATTTCTATTGCATCCAATTTAAATTCGTCGATGCCCGTTATCACTAAAACATTCGATCCTAAAGCCACTGATTCATATTCAACCACCATGAGTACAACCATCTACGACAACCAAGGTAATGCGCACACGCTAGATCAGTATTTTACTAAAACAGGAACTAACACATGGAGCATGCATACGCTGATTGACGGACGAAGTATTTCGGATCCAGCAACCGATCCTGTTGTCGCGGATGAAACCGAGTTGAAATTTGACTCTGCAGGCAATCTCATCACATCCCCGTCGCCTACGTCGACTGCAAACATTGGCGTCAATGCCGATGGCACTTGTTATAAAAAACTGGGTACCGGCTGAAAAACATACGACGGGGTCTGTTACTACCTGGACAGCCAATGGTGCAGGCGTAGCTCCCGCAGGCATGAAACTGGACATGCTTGCTACCACCCAAACTGATGCGAGTAGCGGAGCGACCTCAAAGCACCAAGACGGGAATTTTACCGGGCAAATTACGAGCATGAGCGTGGATCACTCAGGCAATATGTTTGCAACCTATACCAACGGAGAATCCCGGGTAATCGGCCAGGTATCACTTACCACGTTTGCAAACGCTCAAGGGTTGGAACCGGCAGGGGAACGATGTGGCGCGAGACTTATGCTTCTGGTACCCCTGTCACAGGGGAGCCTGACTCAGGCACGCTGGGCTACATCAATGGTTCGGCTCTGGAGGAGTCCAACGTTGACCTCAGTGCTGAGCTTGTGGAGCTGATCAAGGCCCAAGCTAACTACCAGGCCAACGCCAAAACAATTTCCACAGAAAGCACCATTCTCCAGACGACGATTCAAATGACCTAAGACTTCGTTCAGCCGTCAGGTAGCCCTTTATGAAGGACTACCTGACCGGAAGCACTTCTCAATGAAGCGATCATTCCACGGGAGCGTACTGCATCTCACCATTGCCGAATGACCAGTCTTCACGCTTCACATCGATCAGACTGATCCAGACATCTTCTTTACGAATCCCGGTCTTGGCATTAATCCCATCTGCCACTGCTTTATAAAACGCCTTTTTCACCTCAATGGTTCGCCCCGCATTCCAGGTAATCTGAATAAAGACTATTTTTGGTGTGTAGGTAACGCCGAGGTATCCGTCCGCTGGATAAACCAATTCGTCTTTGGCGTGCCGGTTTATGACCTGGAATCGGTCATGTTCCGGAACTCCGGCGGCATTCACCATGGCGTCGTAGACGACGTCACCTATTGCAGCGACGGTTTCTAAGCTGGTTTCGGCTGCAACATCAATTCGCGCTAAGGGCATTGGAGCAATCCTTTCTGAAATTTTTTGTGTCACCCGCTATCAGCAAGCGAGGGTTGACCTACCCTATGACATCGGTTTGAATTCATCAAACGCATAGTTTTTCTGGTAATCATGAGGTATTCGCATGCAATTAGAAGACTTGAGGGCCTTTACCGCTGTAGTGGAGTGCGCATCCCTTACAAAAGCTGCTGAAAGACTACGCCTGACTCAGTCGGCGGTATCGCGACGAATCCAAAATCTGGAGGAGTCGCTTGGGACATTGCTTTTTGACCGAACCAGCAGGCCCCCTGTACCAAACCTGATGGGGTTTCGAATTTATGAGGGCGCATTGGATTTGCTTCACGATGCCGAACAGTTGCGGCGGATTCCCCAGGAAACTGCGTCGCCCTGTGGGAAATTTCGGGTGGGTTTTATTCAGGTGGTGGCTGATGTCGTGGTGTTGGATGCAGTGTCATCAATCAGGAAAGCTTTTCCTGGGCTGGATATGCAGGTGGCAACCCATTGGAGTTCCGAGCTTCAACACCTGCTGGCTAAGGGGGAGCTTGATGTCGCAACCCTGTTGCTCCCGGCCCACAGTAGCCCGCCACCGGGCCTCGATGGGACATTCGTAGCGACTCTCGATATTTTAGTGGTGCAAAGCAAAAGGCATCCCGTGGTGGAGCAACTGACCAATATAAGAAGCTTGTCTGACTGTGGCTGGGTCTTGAACCCAAAGGGCTGTGGTTACCGAGCTGCGTTGGAGTCGGCAATGGGAGGACACGGGCAAGTGCTGAAGCTTGCCGTCGATACTCATGGTGCAGCTATCCAGATGCGCATGATTGCGGCCGGCTTGGGACTGGGGCTGCTGCCGAAAAAAGTATTTGAGGAAAGCTCACTGAGCGACGAGTTATCAATTGTCGAGGTATCGGACTTTTCGCTTCAAATGAATATTTGGGTCGTTTATCCGTTGCAACAGGGAAATCTGAAGCAAGCCTACGATCTGCTCAAGCGACACGTCATCGATACATTTCGAGTTCCATCTCAGTAAGGGGCTGCTTCTAGGCGGGAATCCACCCCATTCTGCACCCCTTTCATACTCTCCCCCGCTTTGGCCCAATCATTCGTGCCTCCCTGTGCCTCTGACGCCCCATCAAACAAGAATTTTCATTAATTGCCTTGTTGCTTTATTTTTTGAAGTGATCGAGCATACATTTCGTCATTCACTCATGTGCTCCGCATGCGACTGGAGAAAGATCTGATGAAAACTGGAACCGGAGATGGCTATGAGCAGCGTTGAAGATGTCGGATCCTCGGTGACTCTCACAGCGGTCAGATCCATCACTGCGGAGGAAATCAAGAAGGCCAAGGCTGGGATAATTGGGGGTTCTGACGGCAACCTTTTTGCAGTCGCCCATGACGATGATCACTCTGCCCAGTCTGAGCCTGTGCAAGAGGTTAGCTGGAAAGCCTCACAGGCAGAAGCTCTTCGCTGGTACGACAATGAATGCGAACAGTTCGCGCGACTGAGCGTCGACCTCCAAGCTAAGCGGGCAATCTCCATCAAAAATGTAGAGGAACTTCTGTAAGCCTGATGATGGTTAGGAACCACCATCACATTGTCAGCCGCCATTTAACCTTTGATAGGAAATGTGGAATGAGTTTGCGCGAGAGGATCGTTGGTGCTTGGAAATTACGCTCGTACACTGAGACACCGGTGGATGGCACTGAACCCTTTCACCCAATGGGCCCTAACCCAAAGGGTATAATCATGTACACACCCGGTGGATACATGTCAGCGCAATTCATGCTCGCTGAGAGAGCAAACTTCGCTGTCAATGATTTCTATCAAGGGACTGTTGAGGAGTACAAAGCAGCCGCCTCGACCTACGTTGCATACTCAGGCCCTTTTGTGGTCGATGAAGAGAAAAGTATGGTCACCCATAGCGTGTTCGTCTCTTTGTTGCCAAATTGGATTGGAAACAATCAACCCCGTTTGGTCAGCCTTTACGGCACAGTGCTCACCCTTTCGACCGCTATCCCGATTCAATCCAAAGGCAAGTCGGTGGTTTCCAAACTCGTCTGGCATCGTGCCGAGCCTGCCTGAGATATCGATTCGCCCTTGCTCAAAAGGGGGCACTGATCGCGTACATTTCAACCCCCCGCATCAAGCCCCCTTCCTAATGAAGCACCAAATAGCAATCGGTAGCCGCACCTTGTGGCTAGACGTCGACTGCTGCCAATGCCTTCCCAACATAGTCAACGAATACTCTGACCTTTGGCGACAGGTGTCGGCTCGATGGCCAAACCAGGCTCAACGGATTTGGTCTCCTGATACTGTCGTTTAAAAGAGCTCTCAGAGTGCCGCTAGCCAGTGGCTCACGCGCCAGGAAGTCAGGCATGCAGCCTATCCCTAACCCGGCGATCGTAGCCCCACGTAATGCCTCCATGTTGTTGCAGGTAAACACTGTCTCAGGATGCGGTTCCGGCTTTCCAGGTGTCAGGGACAACGGCAGTTCCTGAAGCTTTCCACTGGTTGGAAACCGAAATCTGATCGCAGTGTGTCTCGATAAGTCTTCAATGCACTCAGGGATGCCATGCGCCTCAAGATAGACCGGAGCAGCGCAGATCAGCATCTGCACAGAGCGAAGCGGTCTGGACATGAATCGAGAGTCCGACAAGGGCCCACTTCTAATGGCTACATCTACTCCCATGTCGATCAAATCAACCATGTTGTCATTGAAATCTATATCCAGATCTATGTCAGGAAAGCGGCTGAGGAATTCAGGAAGAATGGGAAGCAGCAGGTGATAGGTGACCGTTGGAGTGCTAACGCGTAACCGACCACGCGGCTTTTCGGTGCTGCGCGAAATAGTGGCTTGTGCGTCGTCCAGGTCGTCCAGGATTCGCCGGCACCGCTCCAGGAACTCTTTTCCTTCATCCGTCAAACGCAAACTTCGAGTGGAGCGCTGAAACAAACGGACGCTCAGCTGCTGCTCAAGCCTGGTGATGCCCTTCCCGACCGCAGAGGCAGATAGCCCCAGAGCTCTTCCTGCGGCAACGAAGCTACCGAGTTCGGCGGCTCTTACAAACGCCATCAGTCCGCTTAGCCGATCCACATTCGCCCCTTTCAATTCAATCATTTCGTTCCGGTATACGCGGAATTTAAAGCGTTTTTTAAACGATTACGACGTCTTTATCCTCTGCCGATCTCCCGCAGGCTCGCGCAACAAATGCCAGTCGCCTGCATCGTAAGATCGAGGAAATCAATAATGCCAACGTCAATAGCGCTGACTGCGATGCAGAAAACGCTGATTCTGATCGCAGTTTGCATCGCATCTATCACCATGCCCTTGAACTTCACGGCAGCTGCAGTCGCGATACCGGCGATTGGCCGAAGTTTTGAGGGCACTCCCATGGCCTTGAACTGGGTGACCAACGCGTTCATGTTGACGTTTGGGAGTGGACTGATGGCCGCCGGCGCGCTTGCTGACCACTATGGTCGCAAGACTGTCTTTATTGCAGGTATTTCCGGATTCGCAGTGTTTTCTGCGGCATCGACCTTCGCCCCAAACCTTCTTTGCTTTGACCTCTTGCGCGCAGCTCAGGGCGTTGCTGCTGCAGCGGCATTTTCTGGCGGGATGGCTTCGTTAGCGCAAGAATTTGACGGCGCCGAACGGGTGCGAGCATTCAGTTACGTCGGCAGTAGTTTCGGAATCGGGTTGGCTTTTGGCCCCATTGCTTCTGGACTGATGATCTCCACTGTCGGCTGGCAAACTGTTTTTCTTCTGATCACCTTGTTTGCAGTGATTGCTACGGTGCTAGGTGCGCGATACATGCGGGACTCGCGCAACCCGGATGCGAACGGTGTCGATTGGCCCGGTGCGCTGAGCTTTACCTGGGCTTTGACTGTGTTCACTTACGGCATTCTTAAGGCGCCTGAAAATGGGTGGAGCGATCCTGCAGTGATCGGCTTGCTCGTCTGTGCTGTGGTGTCCTTCGCCGTATTTGTGCTGATTGAGAGAAGGGTCGCGCAACCCATGCTTGATCTCTCTCTTTTTCGCTATCCGCGATTTGTAGGCGTACAGCTGCTGGCCGCCGCTCCTGCCTACGCATATGTCGTTCTACTGATCCTGCTACCCATTCGATTTGTTGGAATTGATGGCATGAGTGAGATCGCGGCTGGCCAACTGATGATTGCGCTTTCTGCTCCCTTGCTGTTTCTGCCGATCGCAGCAGGTCACATGACCAGATGGTTCAAACCTTCCACCATTTGCGGCCTCGGTTTGTCGGTTTCGGCAGTTGGTCTCTTTTGGCTGAGTCACAAACCAGTCGGCAGTACACCCCTTGATGTAATGCTGCCTCTGTTGGTCATTGGCTCGGGGATCAGCCTGCCGTGGGGGTTGATGGACGGCCTTGCGGTCAGCGTAGTGCCCAAGGAACGCGCAGGGATGGCCACAGGAATATTCAGTACCACCAGGGTCGCTGGCGAAGGTGTTGCCGTGGCAGTCGTCAGTGCCGTGCTTTCAGGATTGACCGCACAACATCTTGCTGCGTCAACAACCGAGCAGTCGAAAAACATGAATGAGGCCGCGCAACGACTTGTCACGGGAGATCTCGCGACAGCAGCCTCTATCCTGCCAGACACCGCTCATGAGTTGCTAGTTGCTAGTTATAGTACTGCCTTCAGTACTCTGCTGTTGATTTTAACTTCCATCACCGTCCTGACAGCCGCAGTGGTTTTCTTATTCCTGGACAGAGGAAATGTTGAGGACGAAACAGACGTTGAACGCACAAACCTTGATCAGCCGACCTGAATACGCGAAGAGAGAGACCGCCTAATAGTGCTTTCCGGAAGCTCTCATTAGAGCCAAATTCCCCCTAATTCAGTCTATTAGGCAGGCCTCAGGCACATCAAGCAGATGTGTCTGAGGCCCTTGCCGCTCTTATGCAGAACGTTAAGATTTCCGCCTTGAACGGCATCGATATCGTGCGGTAGCGATTGGGAGAAGGCGCCGACAGGGGTTGCTGGAAGGATTCCCTGTTATCGACGATTTGCACGCGGGCATGCTTATGACGGTGCTGCTCAATACCATACACGTGAACACAACTTTACTCCGACCAAATCTAGCCTCGGTCGATCGACGCGAAGATCCCCGCTCCAATGAAACGCTGGAATCGCTGGTGAATGTCCCTGACGGCATGTCCCTGCTTTGGTTCTAGTAGGATGTGGGCTAATAGATATCAGAAATGCCGGCGGCACTGCCTAGGGTGGCGTTTGCGTGGCGTATCTGGCTATACAGACTGCCCACACAGCATCGAGCATCAGAGGGGTATTCATCTTTGGCGCGCTGACCTGTCGTGATGACAGCATTGACGCAACAGCCGGAACTGCATTGAAAGCGGCTCGCTGGAGAAGCAGTCAAACCCAAGCCGGCGAAATATAGAAAAAACCCGTATCATTGATACGGGTACGAGGTAAACTTACTCACAGCAAGCACTCAATGCACGCACTCACAAGCATTTTGAACACTTTGAATTATAGCAACAGAGCCTTGATTCAAACGCTCTCTAGTAACTTGAGTTCAGGCTGAACCATTCTGACGTCGACATCGATTATTTGATATTCGACCAGATCATTAGCAAAGTACGGATCTTCGGAGATGATGGAACGGAGCTCTTTTTTATCAACTCCCTTGGACATGATCATACCGCCCAAGCCATTAACCTTCGCAGAGGCGAGAAGAAATACGCCTTGATCCACGTATTTCTTTACCCATTCTACATGTGCGTCTCTATAAGGCTCAACACTACCGAACTTCTCGGTCAAACTGAGATGTAAAAAATACATATAATTTACCTGTCTATTAGTCGCTAAAATTTATTAGCGCTTCGCAGCACTGGAAACGTCTTCTTCTGCGGACTTTACGAAGAAATCTATCGTGACCTTCTCGCCATCGATAGTATATGTCCCGCCCGCCTGGACGACAGCTACATCGGTAACGCCAACAAATGCAAGAATATGGCGCATGTAAGGCGTGAGAAAATCATATGGAAAAGTGGGAGTATCAGCTAGGTAAACGCCTGCACTAGCCACGATGAGTGTCGCCTTCTTCCCACTTAGCAGGCCCGTATAAGAACCGTCTGAGTTCGCTTTGAAGGTAACGCCGGCTCGAACGATATTATCAACCCACGCCTTCAGCGCCGCAGGCAGCCCAAAGTTATACATAGGGGTAGCGATGAGGTAATGATCACAACGATTCAACTGTTCGATAAAATCATCACTTATCTTTAACGCCGCTTTCTGCGCTTCATCTCGAACATCCACCGGAGTGAAGACTGCGCCGATCCACTCGATATCTACAAATGGTGGTGCTGATTCTGACAAGTCACAATGATATACTTCGCCTTCCGGATGATGACGTTGCCATTCGAGTTCAAACTTTTGACTAAGAGCCTTTGAGACCGACTGCTCGCCCCGCGCACTTACGTCAATTCTTAATAAATTTGTCATGAAATCCTCTGCACAAGTGATGTCATTGATAGGGGTAAAAGCGAAGTATTCCGTCCATTGATAATCTATTTCGTGGATGCACAGGTCTTCACGTTTTAGTTCATCCTGACCCGGATAGTAGCTTCAGTTTTTAAAGCGGTAAAGAAATGAATTTTTGCCAGTCCCGGATCAGTACAGCGCCGCATTGGTTGGCTTTTGCGTCTCGCGCTGCGGCAGGTTCGCTATCCGAACGCGTATTCGTTTGCGAGAGCCAAATAGCCATCTGCGTGGATGAGGTCAGCTGCGCCTAACCATCAGGGACTGCCAAGTCGTTCCGAAATCTCAAAGATCCAAGGAGGAACGGTAATGCTCGCTTTTTCCCACCCTTACCACCCTTCGAGAATCTCCCGCCAACCGCGTCGAATGGCTTCCTGACAAATCCAGCTCTTTCAGCTGCCCGCTGAATATGCGCGGCCCTCCAGTCTCTTCTCAGAACAAGCTGATTGAGCCGTCCAGAACGTAAGGCCCGGAGTCACGCAACAGTGAAAAATGTTTTTAAAAGGGCTCCGCATCCTGATCCTGCCCCTGTAGTATCAATTTTTGAAGCGACAGATGACGCGCGCCCTGTCCTTACCTTGTGGCTCCTAATCCCTACGTCAGCGTTACGTCGGGTCAGCTACGACCAACATAAACACGCCGCTGTAGGCCAACGTTCCCTTTGGGCAATGAGTCAGCGGCAAACCGTGATCAACGCCGGAGGTTTCGATGCAGACATTACTGATCAATGGTCAGGATCACGCTGTGGATGTCCCTGATGACATGCCACTGCTCTGGGTATTGCGTGATGTACTGGGAATGACAGGCACTAAATATGGCTGCGGCATTGCTCAATGCGGCGTTTGTACCGTGCATCTGGACGGACAAGCCACTCGCTCATGCGTACTGCCCGTCAGCGCAGTAGCAGGACGCAGGGTCTCCACAATCGAGGGGATGGCAGAGTTGCCGGTGGGTCAGCAAGTGCAGAAGGCTTGGCTGGAGCATGAGGTCGCTCAGTGCGGCTACTGCCAGCCTGGCCAGATCATGTCTGCCGTCGGTCTGCTTCAAGCCCACCCCGACGCCAACGATGAGCAGATCACGACGGCCATGGCCGGCAATCTTTGTCGTTGCGCGACCTATACCCGCATTCGCGCAGCCATCAAAAGCGTGAGCAAGGCCTGAGGAAAATTCCCATGACAGATAATGATCGAATGGTTGCGAAGGTCTCACGCAGAAGCATTCTTAAGGGCAGCGCTCTTTCATTGGGTGGTTTATTTATAAGTGCCTGGCTACCTCCTATGGTCGGCCGCAGCTTTGCCGCCGCAACGGTCGCGACGGCCCGGCTGGGAGACAATGCTGCGCCAGGCTTCGGTGCATATGTGAAGGTCGCGCGCGACGGTCGCGTTACCGTGATATCACCGAAGATCGAAATGGGCCAAGGCGTACAGACAGCCATAGGCATGATGGTCGCCGAAGAGCTAGAAGTGCCGCTCAGTCAGGTGAGCATCGAAGAAGCGCCTCCCAACGGGGCTCTGTATACGGACACACTGCTGCAGTTCCAGGCGACTGGTGGCTCGACTTCGACCCGATTCACTTGGGAACCGCTTCGGCGAGCGGGCGCCACCGCTCGCATATTGCTGGTTCAAGCTGCGGCACTACGATGGAAGGTCGCTCCAAGCGAATGCCGAGCTCTAAGCGGTCAAGTCTTAGGGCCTGACGGCCAACATGCAGATTACGGAGACTTGGTAGACGCAGCATCTCTGCTTCCGATTCCAAATGACGTAGCTCTCAAGCCCATCGCAGATTTCAAACTGTTGGGCACTCCCGCGCAGCGGCTCGATACGCCAAACAAGGTCAACGGATCTGCGCAATTCACGATCGATCTAAAAATACCGGACATGCTGATTGCCTCCTCGCTAACCTGCCCGGTGTACGGCGGCAAGCTCAGAAGCGTCAAGGACGAGGCGGCACGTAAAGTTCAAGGCGTACGAGACGTAGTTCGACTGGACAATGCGGTAGCGGTGACAGCTACCAATTTCTGGGCTTGCCAGCAGGCGCTAAAAGCTTTGGAGGTCGAGTGGGATTTCGGGGCCCACGGTTCCGTAGATTCTGCTCAGCTGGACAGCGCCTTGCTCGATGCAAGTTCCAGAGATGGCGTATTTGCTAAGCAAACGGGCGACATTACAGCGGCTATAAAAAGTGCGCCTAATCATTTCGAAGCAGTCTATCAACAACCATTTCTTTCGCACTCACCCCTGGAGCCCATGAGCTGCGTCGCCCATGTTCGCCCTGATATGTGTGAGCTGTGGGTCGGTTGCCAGGCACCCATTTTTGCGCAGATGGGTGCTGCTAAAATCAGCGGCATGCCCATGAAAAAGGTGGTTATCCATAACCAGCTCATTGGTGGCAGTTTCGGTCGCCGGCTTGAGTCCGACTTTATCTTTCAAGCCGTTGATATCGCTCGACAAGTCAGCTATCCAATCAAGCTGATCTGGAGTCGCGAAGAAGACATGACCCACGATAAATATCGCCCCCATTATGTCGACCGTCTCAACGCAGCGTTGGACAAAGATCTTCGACCGGTGGGCTGGGAGCACCGTATTGTAGGTGCCTCAATCGTCGCGTCTTACCTTGGTCAACTGCCGGAAAGTGGCGTAGATGGCGACGCGGTCGAAGTAGCGATCGAGCCAGTCTACTCACTGGAGAGCCTGCAGGTGCGCTACATCCGGCAAGATCCTAAGGCCATTCCGGTTTCTTGGTGGCGTGGTGTAGGCCCTTTGCGCAGCACCTTCCCAATCGAATGCTTTATCGATGAGCTAGCACGCAACGCGAAAGCCGATCCCGTGGAATATCGATTGGGTCTGATGCAGGAGCAGCCACGTGCACAGGCCGCATTAAGGAAAGTAGCGGAACTGGCTAACTGGAAAGAGGCGTTGCCAGCCGGCCACGGACGTGGCGTGGCAGTCAGCGCAGTGTTTGGCAGTTTCGTCGCTACGGTGATTGAGCTTGAGATGCAGGGAGAAAAAGGCATTCGCATAAAACGGCTGACCTCCGTGGTCGACTGCGGATTCGTCAACAACCCGACTTCGGTTAGATCGCAGATGGAGGGCGGCACTTTGTTCGGATTATCAGCAGCTCTGTTTAACGAAATCCTTATAGAGAAAGGCCAGGTAGTGCAGCGCAACTTCAATGCGTACAGGCAGATTCGGATGAGCGACGCCCCTGCAGTACACGTGCATGTGATGCCCAGTGTTGAAAGCCCTGGTGGAATTGGAGAAACCGGCGTGGTGCCAGCCGCAGCTGCGCTGGTGAATGCGCTTCATGCTGCTTGCGGAGTCCGTGAGCGTCGGTTGCCACTCAGCCGTTTCGGCTATTTCACTGTTTAAGGGGCGCCGTCATGAAAATGCTTAAATTTGTGCTCGCACTCTTGATCGGTGCATTTGCATTGACAGCGCAGGCCGCCGATCCGGCGCTGGTCAGCAAAGGGGAATACTTGACGCGTGCTGCAGACTGCCTCGCGTGTCATTTGGCTCCAGGTGGTAAACCGTTTGCCGGAGGCCTGTCTTTCAAGCTGCCGTTTGGCACGCTGTATTCCCCCAATATCACCCCAGATAAGGAAACCGGGATTGGTAACTGGAGCGACGATGAGTTCGTCAGCGCATTACAAAAAGGCGTAGGCAAGGATGGCAAACACTACTACCCGGCTTTTCCCTATACCTCCTATACCCTGATGTCCCGCGAAGACATTCTCGCAATCAAGGCCTACCTGTTCAGTCTGGAGCCGGTCAATCAGCAACCACCGCAGAACGATCTTTCGTTCCCGTTCAATCAACGCTGGGGTATGTTTTTCTGGAATCTGGTTTTCGCATCAAACGAGCGCTTCGTACCCGATAGCAAGCAGTCAGCAGAGTGGAATCGCGGGGCATATTTGGTTCAAGGGCCGGGTCACTGCGGTGAATGTCACACGCCGCGCAATGTGTTCCAGGCAATGAGCTCTGGGAAGTCGCTGGCAGGCGGAGAAGTCGGCAATTGGCGGGCTTACAACATCAGCTCAGACGTTAAGTACGGGATTGGCGCATGGCCTCAAGAATCGTTGATCAGCTATCTGTCGCAAGGTTACGCGCCTGGTTATGGTGGGGCTGGCGGGCCAATGGCGGATGCTGTTGAACACAGCTTGCGCTTCCTCGACCCTGCGGACGTTAAGGCGATTGCGGTGTACCTCAAATCTACGCCAGCGCAAAGCCAGGGCATTGCCAGGCCCGCACCAGCGGTCGCTGATCAACCTGGCGTCCCATTGGGTCACAAGCTTTTCTCGGACGCTTGCGCCGCATGTCATCGTCCGGATGGCAGTGGCAATCAGTCACCGATCGCCATGCTCATGGGGCTCAAGACTGTCAACGACCCAGCGGGCACCAATCTGATCGCCACGCTGCTGGAAGGCCACACGCCATCTGCGGTGCGAGCCGATCAACGCATGCCCGATTTTGGCCGCGCATACAACGATACCGAGCTCGCAGCCGTTAGCACATTCGTGTTGCGTCGCTTTGGACAGAGCGGCGCAGAAATCAGCGCCAAGGACGTTGCGAAAGGACGGGGAAACTCGTTGCATTGATCTCTGCTAAACAGCCTCGGACTTTACATGTCCGAGGCCACCCTTATACCGAAGCCCCCAATTCACCTTTGCGCGCAGGCGGCGCTTCAAGTCCCTTGGACTCCCGGGCAGAACGTAACCATTCATTTAAGACGGTTTTCAATAAGCGTCTTAGCGTCCAAGCATGATCCCCAAACCTAGCTCGATAAAAACCGTACCGGCCACGTAACGACATCATCGGGGAATGGCACCTGTTCTCTTCCACAGAAACGCCGCTGGATGGTAATGCGCCAGCTCATCCTCTGGGGCTGCACTCTAAAGAGTTGTTAATGTAAACACCGGACGGTTAGGCGCCATCTTCTGGGGCGTCATCAGCTCGCATTAGGCTGACGACGCAAAGGTCAGTTATTTAGAACGTCATCGTCAAACGACAAATCGCGCCACCAACGTATTCAGGTTGGTGGCCAGTCGAGACAACTCATGACTCGCAGCGCTTGTCTGATTAGCGCCGGCTGCTGATTGAGTAGACAGATCACGTATATTTACAAGACTCCTGTCAACCTCTCGTGACACCTGTGCTTGCTCCTCAGATGCACTCGCGATGACTAGATTCCGTTCGTTGATCTGAGCAATGGACTCGGTGATCTGGCGCAGGGCGTCTCACGCTGCGCTGGCAAGGCCAAGCGTGGATTGAGATCGTGCGGTGTTGCGTGCCATATATTCCACTGCGCCGGATGTGCTGTTCTGAATACCAGCCACCATGTCCTCAATTTCTTGCGTGGATTGAGATGTTCTGTGCGCCAATGCTCTGACTTCATCGGCTACCACAGCGAAACCTCGCCCCGCCTCCCCGGCCCTGCCCAGCATTCGCAGATACACCCGCAAATCCTCCGATAGGCCCGACCTCTGCAAATCTGATGGGCTCACCACAGTTTTGAATTATCTCGGCAGCAGGGCCGGGATTCTCTGCTCCATCATTCTGCTCGCTCATCGTAAACTGCACTCGTCGGATTGGGGGTCATGTCGAATTGACGCCGGGGACAGTATTTGGGCCCGACGTCCGTAGTCGTCCGGCCCGCGCCCCAAGGTAAATAGAAGATCCGGGTTTCTTCGAAGACGACATCGAATATTAGCGCCCCGTGGGAGCCGTCATGGCATATCCACGTTCACCAACATGAGCTCTTCCTCTGGCTTACTCTCATCGTAGTGAAGCTCTGGAATATCAGCTTCATCCGGCACCATCATCATCAACATGGCTTTGGCTTGATTGAATGCCATGGGGATTGAAAGTCCAAAGCCTATCGATGAGTAGAACTGAGATGAGAAGACACGTGCTGCGTAATCACCTATCTCTCTGTTCATCCCTATCGCAGCATCTATTTTGCCAACAAAGCCCTTGGCTTGGTTGTAGGAAAAGCAGGTATTGAAGAAGACCAGTCTTACGCTTCGCGAACTGACGGCAATCGCATTGACAATGGCCTCCTTGGAGATAGCCCAAGGGCCGCCTTGATCGTCTTTGAGCACCAGTTCATCATTGGGCGTTCCATGACCCGAGAAGTGCACGACGGTAGGCTTTAACTCGTTAATAGCCTGCAGAATATCCATGGCTTGCACAGCCCAGCGAGTCTGAAAGTTAACCGAGTCACGGTATTCCGAGGCCCTGATTCCTTGCTGAATGGAGCGTGACTCCTCATCCAGTGCCAATGGGCTCGAAGAACCGCTGACCGGATCGGATGCGAAGAACAACACCGTTATCCTTTCAGGCAGGGCCTTGAGCATCTCAATCTGCTGGGCGGTCGCGGCATGCATATGTTCATGCCTCACGAGCCCTGCGTTGAGATGATTCAGCTGGCGCGCGCGGGCCTCATCAGCACGTTTGTCCGCTAGCTGCTGCTTTTTCAGGTCATCGTCGCGTTTTTTCTGAGCGGTATCCTCTTTCTTGCGGGCGTCATCGAGCTTCTTCTGGGCCTTAGCCTCTTCCTGAGCGACCTTGCCTTGGGCGCTGACAAGCTTTTTCTGCTCATCAGCGATCTTGCTTTCGATTCGAGCAATCTCAACCATGGCCTTGCCGTGGTCGTCAGCGTGGCGGACAGCCTCGCGTTCCTTGGTGCTTCTGGTGGACACGCTTGATGCGCGAGCGGCAGCTAAAGAGGCATCCTGTTTCTTCTTCAACGCTACAGCTGCCTTCGCAGCCACTTTGCCCTTGTCACTTTGCAGCTTGGCGATGGCTTGCTGATGCGATATGACTTGTCTGCGATACGCTTCAATGCTCATTCATACTCCCGGTGCCAGGTCTGTCGCCCATCACCGACCGGTCAGCCCACAACCGTGCCGGTAGAGTTACAATCCACGATACAAGCTCTTGAGCCCTATCTCACCTGGAAACGGATCGCGGTATGGAAGAAACCATCGGCTACCTGCAGAACCGTTTCAAGGATGAGCAATCCAGGTTCGATCATTTCGAAAACAAGTGCGCAAAATTCCTAACTGCCGTATCGATCGTGATCGCAGCACTGAGCGCGTTGGCCGGCCTGAAGAATGGCCTGCTGTTTCAGCTGTCGTCCCCGATCTCCGTGCTGATTTTTTGCTCATTCGCTGCAGCTGCCATCTGCATCGGCTGCTCATGGGGCCATGCCTTCAGCGCCTTGCGGATCAGTGACTGCCCTGCCCTTCCATCGAGCAGGGTCACGGCTGAGTATCTGAGGAACGTTGATGCTGATCAGCAACAGCTACACATTTATAACTGCTACATCGATACCCTGGAAAAACTCAAAGCTGCGATCGACGAAAAGTCCAAGCCGTTAGAGCTCGCCTATTCAGAGCTCGTATACGGTGCGGGTTTCATCGCCCTACTTGCAGCGCTCATTACTCTCAGAGAACTCAGCGCATGACCGATTCGAGGAAACCCCAGAACAATCAGAATCAAACACCGCCACCGCCTCCCACGACTGAATATCAGCGAAGATCCGAAGAGCAGGTGGTCAACCGCACCACACCGCCTAGGAAGCGTTGATAATGTGTGCCGGCCTCGAAAAAGGGCCGGCAATCCCAGCCCGCCAGTAACCCCCCTCCCGCAGAGGGTTGAGGCATCTGCCGTCGAGTAAGCCTCTGAAACGCTGCCCAGTACCACGAGCCCCCATGAACCTCACCCACGCTACCCTCGTCCTGCTTTTAGCGGCGAAGATCCACGGCACAGATGCGGGCGTCAGGGCCGCAGCCAAGAATGTGGTCAAAAAACTCCCTCGCAGTCAGCGCGACCTCATCTACCTCGTCATCGATAGCAAGCAGCCACTCGAAATGGTCTGGCAAATCGCGCTGAATCTCGACGCTTGATCCCCATTGGCACCATAACCGGGCGAAACAGGGCGAAACGCCGTCCGGTATCCGCACATCCTGAACAACCTGATCATCGACTACTCAGGCCATTGATCTCGGAACGGTGCCCAATACGACCCCTTTCGCCAGGTATGAGTAAGTGCAACGCATCGAGTAGAAACGAAGATCGAGGCCCGTTACGTTGGTAGAAGCCGGGTGCGTCCGCCCCGGTTAACCATGAAAAACGGAGCACAAATGCAATGACGCCAGTAAAGGGTATCGACCCTCGCATCACCACACCCGAAATGCAGACTGCACACCGCTACATGAACCGACTGGGCGGCCTCGCAAGCATGATTCTCGGGATTATGTGGGCTTTGGCAAACGTGAAAGTCACACCATTCGTAGCTGAGGTCGCAGGTATCTGCTGCTTTGCCTACATCATGTACATCGGTCGTGATTACCGTCGGCAATACAACGAAATCGCCAAGGCATTCACTGGGCTTAACTGGATGCGTCTCGTGTTGAGCGCCTGGCCAATGCTTGTGGTCATCGTGATCGTATCGGGGTTGCTGTCTAAAGGCCTCAGCTGGCAGCAGATAGGCGAGTACAAAGAACACCTGCTTGCCCTAGCGGCTTTCCCACTGTATCCCTGGCTCAAGCAGTGGTGGGAAGGTCAGTAATCGCGGTGCGGCCTGCCCTGGACTGACATGATGTAAACCGCCCAGGACATACTCGCAGCATCCGCGTAGCTGCGCACAAGGAAGGTCGAACATGGATCGTTCGACCATCCCGATTGACCTGCTTCAGCCCAGTGCGCAACTGAGCACCCATTCTAGAGACCAACCTCTGTAGGCTCTTGATTCGATATTTCCCACTCCCGCAACCGCTGAGGCTGAGGCTGAGGCTGAGGCTGATCCCAGCATTCCAAGCAGTCGTAGCCAAATGTCAGGGTCTCGGAGCTAACTCTTCCAGGTCGAAGGTATCTTGAGGGAAGAACAGCCTGAATTTTTCCAGACAGTTGCCCATAAGCCTGGTCGTGTCTTCGTAATCCCCGCTGTAGCGCCCTGACTTAGGGTTGATGAGCCAGCCGCCATCCACTTTCTTCAGCTCGCCCGCAATGCGCGCTGGCTTGAACTTGGTGATGCAAGGATGGCCACACGGTTTCAGTTCATCACCAATCAACAAGGGGATTTCTTCACCAATGAGCAGTGCACCATCGTGGGCTATTGCCCAAATCAGGTAGGTCAGCTCTTCCTGCGCGAACCGATCATGAAGCTCCATAAGTCGCCTGCGCTGGGGATCACGCAACACCTGCCGAGTAGGGTTCGTGGAAATCTGGCCGTCCAGAAACTCTTGTTCCTTCAGCTTGATCGGCGCGCGAAGTGGGCCATAGGTTTCGTCGAGGTAATCTTCCAGCGTCTCTTCACGATCACGCAACCGCGACAGGAATGACTGATAGAAGTGAACGGGCGCTGCGCGCTCGGCAATGTATGAGCCGTGTACTGCGAAGATCTTCAGAAGCGGTGTGCTCAGAATAACGTTATCGACGTAGATGGCCGAAACAGCGTTACCCTGCGGGATATCGCTTGCGTCGATGAAGACGCGAAAAGCTTTTACCCTGCCGTAGAAAAACTGCACTTCCCACTGCAAGCGGGCGAAGCTGGAAGTCAGGAACTTGACTTTGGCTCGCTTCCAGGCATCCAGAGCATCCGCACTAACCACAACAGACTCACCCGTCGAAGGATCGACATACTCGGCTGGAGCAGCATGCTTTCTGATTTCCTGCCGAATTTCGGAGATCGAACGCAATTTCACCGCGTAGGTGAGCTCCTCAACTGCCGGGCTCTCTGCCTGCTCCTGCGCTGGAGTCTCTGGTTCAGTCGACGAACTGGACAAAAGACCGGCCAAGTCTGCGAATGCTGTTGAAATTTTCTGGCCGGTGTAATGGGCGTAAAAAAATGGCAGCCTTGCCTTGGTGTCAGTAGGCATCGCAAGAAATTCTGGGACAATCAGCTCGTGAGGATCCTTCCATTGATTGGTGCCTTCGATCATCCGTTGCAGCCCGAGCGCCCAATCATCGGCACTTGCTTTAGGATCATACCGGTTGAGCTTTACCAGCTTCGCACGCGCATAAGGCCCTAGACGGTCATCGTGCACGTAAACGACGCTGTCGCTGTCCACTTTGTAGCCCAGGATACATACCGCATGCCCGGCATCGTAGTCTTCCAGCGTTCCCTCATCGGTGACCTTGGAGACTGAGCCCATCACGAGCAAAGGCAGATGGCTGTCGATGTGCCCCGTGACGGTGGCCAGAAAGTCTTCTTCCGACAGCTTTTGCTTTTTCAGATCCTCGGAGTGATGGCGAAGCCCTTCGACATCAAGGCAGCGCAAGATCTGCTTGTTGGTCAATTCCTTGTTGGGGAAGCTGTTGGAAGAGCCGTCAATGTGGTTGATCGCATTGAGGGTGATCTCGCTGCAGGAATGGATGGCTTTGACGTCCCGCCACTTCAGCGAGTGCAGCGATGACCAGATCGCGGTCGACGCACAGGCCGATACCACCTTGTCCTGTTCCTGGAAAGCGATAGACCAAACACTCAGTTTGATGCCGAACAGATCCACCGTGTATTCACGGGACAACCGGCATTTACGTTTGCCGACCTGGCCGGTCTGGCCAATCTCGACAGCGGGTTCCTGAACCTCTGGCTCAGACTCAACCGCTGCGCTCTCAACCACCGCGTTGTTGGCGTCCGCTTCGACCATCTGAGCGACTACCGGCGGCGCATCTAAATCCGACATGACCTTCAAGCAGGTCTTACCAATGAACGTCTTGGGCAGTGGCTTGATCACCATGAAACCCAGGTAGCTCGTATTGAGTTCAAGGGCCAGCTCTTCTGAACCTTCACCAGCCTCAAGTATGGTGTCGATAAGCTTGTGATCCACGGGCCTGGTGAAGAAATGCATCCGCGCGCACTGGTGCCCAGCATTCCCGAATCGCTTCACATAGTAGTGAGAGAAGTCTTCCAGATAATCCTTGTCGACGTAGTTGCGCTCAAGCAGCACAGAGACGGCGCCCATGTCCTTCAGGTAGTTGAAGATGTAGTCGACTTGGGGCTTTTGAAGGATGTCAGGGAAATCTGAGCCGAAGCATTGCGTCACCAGATTGCTCAGGGTCTGCTTCTCGAAGCTGGAAATCAGGAAAGGATTCATTGGCATAAAAAAAGCAGCCATCAGGCTGCTTTTCCTTACAAAAAAGGTGAGTTAAAGGCTGCAGGTCTTCGCGAGCAGCGCGTGGCCGACTGCCTTGTTGGCAACCTGCTTCTCAATCTTGTGGTCATAATCACGCTGACGCTGGCGAGCTTGCTCAAGCCGGTCGTTACTGTCGCGGTTAAGATCGCGAACGCGTGAAAGGTCAATCAGTGCCTGTAAGCTCATGGATTCTCTCGCTGAAAATGCACGTTGATTCAAATTAGCATGCGCAAACACAAGCGCACAACCGTCGAACCGTAGCCAAATGCATACGCATTGGCGCAAATGCGCGCGCAAGCGTTAAAAACGAAGGTCGGGCATTCTATAGCCGAAACATGCGCCCCGAAAGCTATTTTGAAACAAACCTTACGAATGGTGCGTTAAACCAATAGCGAAATCGAAGCGTATGTCGCATGCATCTGTTCGACTGCGACAGTGCGTTGATGTTCCGCTTCCGCCTGCGTGAGCGCTTGTGTGACCAGCGTCTCCTGCAGGGGAACCTATGACTGTATCGACCCAATTCACCTGAACTTGAAGCCCGCCAACCCTTGAGATTTGGCTCAATACCGAACAGCAAGAGTAAAGACTGAACAGCAGGAGCAAAGCCGTCGGTGAGCAATACCGCCATCAGCGAGTGGAATCCCCTCAAAGCTTCGACCCAAGCACCGTTTGCAATCAACTTCAAAATGGACGCAGCTTCTACCTGCTACCTTACTGAAGACTGCAGCCAGCGAGGCCAAGGTGCCTCGCCCGGATCAGCATCGAGATCGAACAACACGATCAGAATCGTGGCCCCTGCCATGGCTTGGCGCCAGGCTTCTTCTTGGCAGGTGCATTGACGACGCGGAGCAAAGCCTTCTGATCGACATCCCAGAAGTCAGCGGACTCATCAATGTAGCGGCTCGCCTTCTCCATGACTCTCACTTTGGCCTCCTTACGATCCACGTACCAGTAGCAGGCTTGATTGCACGGGTGATTGCAACGTAGGCCGTGCGCAGGGCCTCATGGCATTGCGAGGTGTCGTATCCACAAGGGTCGCCCTGGCTTCCCATCTTGGCCTGCCTGTAGAGGTCATTCTTGTAGGGCGAGGAGGACTTGACCTCGCAGTCGCCCAGCAGGAAAACCGCATCAGCCTGCAGCCCTTTGGAGGCGTGATAAGTGAGGATCTTGATATCGTCCTTACGCCCTTCGTCAGCGGCGCGCTTGGTCGGGCGATCAAGCTGACGGGATATCTCGTCCCTGTCTTTCCTTCTGCGCGACAGGAGAAGGATGGTTTCATTTTGTTCGTAGTGCCGAAGAACTTCTTGCTTCATATGCCCGTAGTCGGGGGCCAGCACCTTCACCGGTGCCTTGTCGTTCATGACGCGAGGGTTGGCCGCAAGGCCTCCCTTGTCGGAAGCGCCTCCGGTACGAATGACGATCTGTTCCGCAGCGTCGATGACCCATTGATGGGATCTGTAGTTGTCCCGAAGCGTCACAGCAGTCGTGGAGGGGGACGGGAACTGCTTGTCAAAGTCGGTGAAAAAGTGAGGTGAACTGCCCCGTCAGCCATAAATGCTCTCCCAGTAATCTCCCACCGCCATCAGCGACGCATAGGCAGGAGGCCCATCCGTCAGAACCCGCATGTTGCGGCGTTCGATTTCGGCAAACGTCGCTCGCACCCAGGAAATCGTGTTCGCGCCCACATCCTGGAACTCATCGATCATCAGCGTCGTCATGGGCTGAAGTACATGAGGCGGGATGACACGCAGATTCAACGCGCCTCGCTCACTAAACATCGCGAACATGGCGTTGAAGGTCATGACCGGCGGACTCATGTCCCGGAGCATGTCTTGGAATCTATTCCAGAAGATGCTCAGGGCCGCAAAAAACCGGCGATCCGGATCGTCGTTCGTCAATTTCATTTTCTTGACCGCCTCGATGACATCCAGACCGAGGTTTTCCATGAAGGATGCAGACGAATAAAACGCATCCATGATGGGCTGCCCGCCCAGCTCGCCCTGCACTTCGTAGTTGAATTTTGGGCAACTGGTCGCAAGGTGTTTGATGGCATCAACGGAGCCAGCAGCTTCTTTGTAGTTCTTCAGGTAGATCACCGGCGAAGAACAGAACGCCTGAAACAGCAGACGTTTGTCTTTGACGTTGCTGTTCATGTACGAGCTCTGACCAGGCGTTTTGAGTCCGCCAGGTTCGTTGTTGTCTACACCCAGGAGCACATACGCACCTAACTTTGGAATATAACCGTCGGCATGAAAGGTTTGCCCCAGTATGGATACGTCTCTGCCCGCTGGATCGACGCCCTCGATCGGCCATCGCCCTGCTTTGCTCCAAAGCCCCTCCAAGGCGTTGCATAGGGTTTGATCTAAGGCGGCCATGTCCTTGGCCTTGCGTTTGCGATCCAGCACGTCAGGGTGATCCTAGTCGAGCTGCTCAAGAATGATTGATCGGCGAACGAGATGACCTATGAGCTCTTTGAACACGGCGTTGCCGGCATAGAGTTCGTGGTAGCACCGGTTCATCAGATCCAGCTGTTCCGACTTCAACTTGACGTTGAGCATGGAACCGTCTTTTTCATCCTCATCATTTTTGTTGTCCAGGAACTCAAACGCCCTGACTTTTTCAAGGCCCTTGATGCTTCGGGTAAATGCAAGTATGCGGGAGTGGAACGTGCGAACGATGTCCAGGGACTCTTCTTCAGAGATTGTGCGCCCCCACTTTCCAAAAACCTCTCTAACTTTCCCTGCGAAATCGTGCTTGGACTCTTTCGTGAACGTCACCACTGTCAGGCTTGAAAAATCCACACCCAAGTAGTGATTCAGCAGCAGGAGCCTCAAGACCATGGTTGTAGATTTTCCGCTACCGGCGCCGGCGACCACCGAAGTGGTAGGCGTGGTGGACAGGATCATTTTCCATTGCTGCTTCGAAGGTTGTTGGTGCTTGGGCAGATTACGAGCCACATCGTCAATGAATCGCTGCCTCACCTCCGGCGAAATCCTGAAGTTCCACTCCTTGAAGAGTGTTCGCTCCTTGTCCCTTGGAGCACCTGGCTCTGACATAGGGCCTGGGCGGAGTACGACGATTTGTTTGCCGTCCTCAACGCCACGATCGTAACCCGCCCTGTCACCGTCCTCTCGACCTTCAGCCCAGCCGACCTCCCGTCCCCGACGCCAGGCAGAGGCTTGTTCGATGCCCCAGCTGTCCAACAACCGGTCGAGCACTCTGTGCATCCAACGCTTGTTGACGTCGTGATCAGGTTTACGGATCGGTTGAGACACGGGTGGCTTGGGGGTTGAGACATCCACTGCGGGTAAGACTCCAGGACGAATGTGGGCCCACCCCTTCGTGCAGGTGAGCTGGAAGCAGGTCGAGCAGCCTACCATCACCCACATGCGGTGCCACTGCGAAATAGTCCTTAGAACCTTGACCTAGAGCGGATGAATGGTCAGCGTCTCGCCCTACCCGTTATCGACAAAATCAGAGTTAACCTGAACCAGCCCTTGAATTAAGGCAGAACGCCATCACATAACTAATACCGGTGGCAATAAGGAATTCATCCAGGATTGCCCGGACTGAAGGAGCAAGACCATGGCAAAACCAACCACGATTCGAGAGATCAACGACAAGTATTCCTACAAGGATGAAAACCCGAACGGCAAGCGTGATGCCGCGTTGGTTTCGTGTGCCCAGTGTGATGACTACAACGAGCTCCAGTACATTTACGACTCCAAACTGCTGCCGCTGGTGAATGGCGGGAAGGTTACCAAGCAGGCGGCAATAGACGCACTTTCGCAGTGCTGTGAGGAGTTGGCCAACCCTCGCACGCGCGTGAAGTTCTACGCCCTGCTGACCAAAAAACTGGGCCACACGATCGGTTAACTCGTGAGCCCCTGACAGCGTCAGGACTCAATGGCCGTCCAAGCGGCGGCCTACGCTCATTCCTGTAACTCGCGCGTCCCCCATTCTGCTCTACCGATCCGATACGCCCGTCGGTTTACCACTGCCGTAGGTGCCAAGTGTTCGCCGAGGTATTTCAGCAGGATGCTGACCTTGGGGAGTCTTTCCTAGGTTTTGAGCCACACCAGGTTCATCGGCAGCCCGTCCGTGGCGAGCTCAGGTAGCACTTCCACCAAGCGGCCTTCATCCAAGTGTGTCTGGACAAGCCAGGTCGGCAATTGCGCGATACCGTGCCCAGCCAATGTTGCAGCCACCTCCCCTTCGCCATCTCCAACAGCAAGTCGCGGATGAATCAACCGGCGCTGCTGATCGTCTGACAGACGGTCACCGAAGTACCACGCGCCCACCTGACCATCGGTGTAGCCGTAAGCAACGCAGAGGTGATCCTCAAGATCGGCTTCATCCAGGAGCTTGCCAAGTTCCTGCAGAAACTAGGTGCAGCGCAAAAGACCATACGCTGAGCGCCAATGAACCGATGGCCAAGCCCTGGATACCGGGCATCCGGGCCCCCAATTCGCACCACGATGTCGATGCCCTTGTGAACGGGGTCGATAAAACGATCCGAGAACGAAATGTGCGGCTGCAGCAGCGGGTATTCCTTGAGGAAGCTCAGGATCAAAGGCAGCTCATGAAGCACCGTATGAAGCAGGCAGATCGATGCGTAACCGGCCATGGGGCATCTCAGCGAAGAAACAAGCTTAGAGACGCATGCGAGCTTGCTTGGCGTGGCTCTTCGAGCACGGCTGTCGTGAATCAAGCCACCAGCAGGCGTCTTGGCCCTGCGGGCTTCCATCCTCACGCGCTCGTATTTGCTTACAAACTACAGCGCCATTCGCGTTTTTGGCTCGGCAACAAATCGGGTACGGTAATGGGGAATGGAAACCCAGACTTTTACTGAAGGACGCTCTCTCGTGACAACCCTATCTTCGCTAGTCGCCGAACGCCTGAACAACCGTAAATTCCAGGTCGCAGGCAATGCTCATGGCCTATCCGGCGCCGGCACTGTTTTTGAGTACCAAGTCGATGGTACTGCGATCACCAGCACCTACCAAGGCGGGAAGATCCAGACAGGTCATCAGGTAGGACATGTGACGGGCCCAGATACCTTCGATCTGCTCTTCCATTGCATCACTAGAATATCGTATTTTTCCAGTCGAAAACGAGCCCACCAGCCTTTTGAACAGAGTTAAAGACTGATGAGCATTTAGGTACTCAGTGCCAGTCACCTACGAGAATTGTCTCAACATATACCTCACCATCAAGGCAAGGAAGCTGATCAACAAATTTGTTTTTCAAACAGCGCCAAAACAGAGTCTTAAATGCCACTAAGCCAGCATTTAAATCAGTAAAGACGACAGTTATAACAACTGCCGAAAGCGCCGAATCTTGAGCACAATCACGGATTGACTTCTCGTACATCAAAATAGTCTTAGGTACGGAGATCGCAATTATCAAATGATACTCCTGATCACAAAGTTGAAATTGGGGGTAATACAGGTCAAAACTCACACATCCCACTTTTACGGTATGCCATCCCCATTCCCATCGACTAGCAGGCAGCGCGGGACTCGTAGCGACTTGCCATACTAGAATTTCGTTATCACAACGACTGCGCTCACGTCTTTTGCTCATGTCATCTTCAATACTTTTCAGGGAATCACACTGCTGAAGTATTTTGTTTTTCTGCTTTTCGATCTCTACATCCGCGGAATTATGCGGACGCGAACGTTTAGCTTTTGCGAACTCCTTGTCCTCCGGACAAACCAATTCATTTGGGCCACGGACAGGTCTAGTTTCACGACTTCGTTGCTCCTCTCTCAGAAGGCGAATGCGATAGTCTTCCTTCAGCCTCAGCCTAATAAAATCTTCCTGTGTTGTATCTCTGAATTCATCACTAACTATTTCTGCGGAACAGGTTTTGGCGCAACCAAAAGCGAAAGGACTAATATCGGGATTACTCTTAATAAAATCTTGCGCGTACCGATCTACATCTCCCATAGATAAGCTATATGCTCTAAACGCCTTCTCAATGCGCTCCTTAGCATCTTGATTGAGCCCATCCTGTAAGAAGAGAACTATATCTGCCTTTACATCCACCTTTCGACTCGCAGATGTTGCAATTTTAAAAACGCTAATTTCCTGCCCTTTGTCGAGGAGCACCCAGTATTGGATAACACTCCAAGGCACATCAATATTTGAAATAGCTCCTCCTAGACCAAACGCTGGCACTGGAGATTTCGTGTAACCTGAGAACTCTGGAAGCGGCCAGCTCCACTGGCCGCCGGTATTTTCACTTTGTACAAATTTAACAAGCCCTGCATCAGAGAAATCAACTTTTGAATCACCAAGATATATCATTTTTATTCCCTCAATCTATCAGGTAGGCCCGGCTTCACTGCTGATTTCGAAGGGGGGGGGGGAGCGCCGCTATCGGCGCTAATCAACAATAGGCGGTAATCGAGCTCTACGCTTTGCTATTTTTTTGACGAAAATCAGGCGCAGGTTGCAATATTTCTGAGTCAGATTGTCCCTGTTCACGGAAGCTCTTCACTCTAGTAGCATTTCGGAGTTGGAATCCGCTTGCCAACCCTGCACATTACTGTCCAAATCTGCTACTCGGGCACTAAGACCATACGTTCAAAGCCTGCTTGTAGATCGCCACTCATGAGGAGGGGCTATTGGTGATCACCAAACTGAGCAGCCGCCCGCACTCCCTCCAGGCAATGGAGCACCTGGCTTCAGGGTACGGCTAGGAAATTCAGTCTACGGGTGCCTATTAATTTTTATCGCTAGTTGAGCAACTACAGCGGTCTCACCCGGCCTGAGACGCCATATGATTAATGAGAGGCTAACTTTTTAATAGCTAGCAAGGCATGCCCCACTATAACTTGGTCTAAGTTTTTAGGACGGCCTTAACGAATTCCACTGAGGAGCAGCCTATGGAATAGCAGGTCAACAGTGCTTGTGAATGGGACAAAAATTCCGAGGCCAAATTACGTAATGGCGAGGAAGCTTTTTTTGGACTGCAGATACTTCGCTAGCAGAAGCATCTCAAGAGATACTTCGCCGCATTAGCAAAATCTGAACCCAGTGCAATTTATTAACAAGATCCGAAGCCGGGAGATTAGCGTCGTCAAAATTTGTCGTTATTATTCTCGCGAGCCCTACTGAATATTAACCAGGGCATGCAAACAGCTGGAGCTACTTGAGCCCCTAAAGTGCCACTACACCCCAAGCAGCTACTTTACAATCCACTCGCTTATTATTGTGAGCCGCTCCCACCCGCTCACCTGCTCAACGCTATGCCAGTTTTTTTTATCTGAGTAAAACGCAATCAGCCGGTTAGCTATAGGCTCTACTACAACTGCCGAATCGAGAGGTGCTGTAGACGAGCGGTGTAGAAAAAGCCTCCCTTTGCATCCAGGCGACCAATTTGGAGATACGTATAATATTACAACGAGTGACCTGCCCAATGGGGTGAAATCATGATGCCGAGGAAAAGCAGGGACTTCTTCATTGGCGAGTCGCAACTGAATCATACTTTTGTCGTTTAGATCGATATCTTTACCGCACAGATTTCTGACGAAATGATAAAAATCCAGCGAATAAAAAAACTGCGCAACAGTTGACTCTGTGAGTAAGCAATAGTGAACCTTATTATCATCGCCATCCAGAACTCTGAACTCGTGAGAATGCAGTAACAAATGCTCCTGCATCGAACTGAACGATTTCGGATCTAGAAAATCATCTACAACCCAATGAGGCCAAGGCGCGAATCTCCTAAAACTGCTACGGACACTCTCAACTTCGGCCAACACGTCTTTTGATATACAAAGAGCATTCATGTATTTTTTTCTCTGGATGTAAGATCTGATCCCAAATCAGGATCAGATCAAATCTTCAGTCTTTTGACTCAGGCTTATCAACTCCACCGTCTTTAATGCCTTTGTTTAGACGCTCGACCTTTATTGCTTCCTTCAACTCTTTCAAGAGCTCTTCGATTTGGGGAAGAATCTCATCGACATCACGCTGCACTCCATTCGCATTACCTCCATTGCGGCAGAAATACTCCATTTGATCCAAGAAATTATCCACATCAGTGGAATTTGGATAAAATCGCACTGGATTTATTAAGGCACACTGGTACACGAAGTCGATAACCATGCAATCTCTCCTAGACTAATTGCAGAAAATGGATGCACCAACCAAGCTCCATTCGTACGTCAGCTAGACTGCATGGGCACACATGCAGGATAGACCAAAATTTTGAGGCGATAGGGTTTGATAGGCTCCCGAATTGATAGGAGGTATCGACTGATACCCCTGAACACGGTGCAGGCCCAAGTATGCGTACCCGCCCTAAGGTTGACGTGGATGAGTTATCGCCGTCAACTCATCGAGCTAGATGAAAAACGACTCGATTGTCTTGGGGATCCTGCCGCTGCGACGAGTGGTCGTAGCCAAGCCGCAAGCCGAGAAAGCTCATGCTTTCTGCTTAGGGATGCTCCGATCAACTTGCCGCGCAGCGATGGCGGGCCGTATTTCGCCAGGCAATCAGCGCTATGCCCTGAAAACGGCCTAACGCAGCGTGCGGCAGAGCATTTTCCGCTCGGTTTTCCGTGTTAAGCGCGCAACTCACCCAAACCCATCAATAGTTTTCGAGCCATCCACAGGTTCGACAGGGCGAACAGCGTGGTCAGTTGGGCCGTGTTTTTCATCAGCCCACGAAAGCGTACTTTCACGTAACCAAACTGGCGCTTGATGACCCGAAACGGATGTTCGACCTTGGCCCGTGTCTGCGCTTTGCAGTACTCGATCTTGCGCTTGGCTTTGTACAACAGGCTGCGTTTGTTCAGCTTGGAATACGTGCTGCGCCGAGCCGCGATTTGCCAGATCACGTCACGATTTTCGTGCTCTTCACGCTTCTCGACACCGGTATAACCTGCGTCCGCATAGACCGCGTTTTCTTCCCCGTGGAGCAGTTCGGCGACTTGGGTGACATCGGCCACATTGGCCGCAGTGCCGTGGACGTGATGAACCAGTCCTGACTCAACGTCAGCGCCGATGTGGGCCTTCATGCCGAAGAAATACTGGTTACCCTTCTTGGTCTGATGCATCTCGGGATCGCGCTCGCCGTCTTTGTTCTTGGTCGAGCTTGGGGCATGAATAATGGTGGCGTCGACGATGGTGCCCTGGCGCAGCGACAGGTCTTTTTCCTGCAAATAACCGTTGATGACTGCGAGGATGGCAGGCGCCAGTTGATGCTTCTCCAGCAGGTGCCGGAAGTTCATGATCATGGTGTCTTCCGGGATCGGCGCACTCAGTGTCAGACGCGCGAACTGACGCATGGGCGTGATTTCGTAGAGCGCCTCCTCCATGGCCGGATCACTCAGGGAAAACCAATTTTGCAGCAGGTGAATGCGCAACATGGTTTCCAGTGGGTAAGGTTTTCGACCGCCACCTGCCTTGGGGTAGAAAGGTTCGATCAGCCCCAACAGCCCTGCCCAGGGCACGACCTGATCCATCTCGGCAAGGAAGCGCTCGCGGCGGGTTTGCTTGCGCTTGCCGGCGTACTCGAAGTCAGAAAAGCTCATTTGGCTCATGGGCGGCTCGGATCAGGTGGTCAGGCGATTTTCGCATGCCCGGGACTTATTCGGAGAATCCCTAGATGCTTCACTCCTGGGGTGGCTCACAAGCTCTCAATCTTGACGACTTCATGGAAGAGTCGTAGGGGAATCGAGAGTTGAGGTCGTAGACGTCCGCAACGCGGAGCGGCTTAGCTACGACATACGTCCGCCAACGGCGGTACACCAATCGAACCCGTCATATGTACTGGACTCACCCATCGAAAGGGCATTCAACATGAAAGACGCACTGACCGCCGCATACAGCAACCTGATCCAGAATCAAGTCGAACTCGCTTCGACGCTTCAGTCCATCGTTGATGAAGCAGTACAACGTGGTGCACCTGAAGGCCACATCAACCAGGTGTGTCAGAGAATGGAGAGCTTGGCTTCACAGCTCAACGCCTTATCCAAGAGCTTGTTGGAACGTAACGACGAAATCGAGAACTGCCAGCGCGATAAGAATCAACCTGGCACTGCTTCCACCTGAACGATCCGCCCCTCGGCCACATCATTCACCATACCCTGCAGCCGAATTTCCTCCCTTTGAAACATCGCGATCATGCGGTGCAACGCCTGGGCATCTGGGTCATTCCCAGCTTGGCTCAACCTCTCAGCAATGCGCACGAGCTCCACAGCTGACCACTTCAGGTCAGCAGCAATCCCCTGCAAATCTCTACGCAAGTTTTGGTTTGTATCACTCATCTCAGCTCCCATTTTTCGTCCCTAGTTGGCTTTGACAGTCCAAAGCTGATCCAGCCGCGTCGTATAGCTCTGACTCATCAAATCGCGGCGCATCGCCCAACCTGGATCCTTGGGAACACTGGCCACCCGAAGCGTCCCCCTGCCCCATCTACCGTTAATGTCGTCCAGCACACTCATCAATGTATCGGCCATAGCCGGCTGCGAATGAGCGAAGAGGTCATCGGTAAACTCGCCTGGCTGACGCAGATCCATCAACAGCACTTCAGCTTTGCTGTACTTGAAGCCAGGCCTAAAGAGGCGATTAACCGCCTCGGTAGCAGCCTTCGTCATGAGCCGCACATCATTGGAAGGATACGGAAGCTCGACCAAAGCGCCATTCGCATACTTGGCCTCCTCAGGATTGAACATGCCCGTACGGATGCTCACGCGGATCTTCTTGCACAGTGAATTTTGCGCCCGAAGCTTCTCCCCCGCCCGCTGGGTATACGTGGCCACGGCCTCTTTAATCGGCTCGATGTCGGTCAGACGAGTGCCGAACATTCGGCTACAGCAGATTTCCTGCTTGGGCGGATCAGCCTCCCCGAGCTCCAGGCATGAAGTGCCGGCGAGTTCACGTGCAGTCTTCTCGATCACCACGCTGAATTTCTGCCTGAGCGTCCAAGCATCGGCCTTGGCCAAGTCCATCGCGCTCTTGATGCCCATAACTTCGAGGTGAGCTTTCATCCGCTTGCCTACGCCCCACACCTCGCCCACATCCGTGTTACGCAGCGTCCAATCACACTTGAATTGATCGCACAAATCCACCACACCACCTGTCTTGTCCAGGAGACGCTTGGCGGTGTAATTCGCAAGCTTGGCCAGCGTCTTCGTACGAGCGATTCCCACCCCGACCGGAATCCCTGTCCGCTTGAAAAGAGTCGCGCGTATGTGACGACCAAAAGCTGTCAGATCACCAGGAATGCCGGTGAGATCGGCGAAGGCCTCATCGATGCTGTAGACCTCCAGCGCCGGCACCATCGACTCGATAATCATCATCACTCGCTCACTGATATCACCGTACAGCGCATAGTTGCTGCTGAACGCCACGACCCCGTTACGACGCAAATGATCTTTGATCTGAAAATACGGCTGGCCCATCTTTACGAACGGCTTGGCGTCATAGGAACGCGCAATCACACAACCATCGTTATTGCTGAGCACCACAATTGGCGTTTTGGCGAGATCGGGCCGGAAAACCCGCTCGCAGCTCGCGTAGAAGCTGTTGCAGTCGATCAGCGCAAAGACGGGTTTAGGAGTTGTCATGATCGCGAACGCTGTACTTCACCACACCCCAGATCACCAGCTCATCTCCCTCCATCACGTGCATGGCCGGAAATTTAGGATTTTCCGACAATAGAATCACTGCGTTCTCACGAAGATGCAGTCGCTTGCACAATGGCTCGGTATTGAGCGCGGCGATGACAATGTCACCCGAAACGGGCTCGACGCTTCGATCAACGACGACAAGGTCACCGGAATAGATACCAGCGCCCTGCATACTGTCCCCTTCGATTTTGACCAAGTACACGTGCGGCGCACGGATGTCGAACAGCTCATCCAGCGAAATGTGCTTCTCGATGTGATCGGCAGCCGGAGATGGGAAGCCTGCCGGCACCTTGAACGAGTAGAGAGGCAGCTTTTCGCCGCCGTTTTCTAATGGGCCGAGGATTGTGATGCTCATGATGCAAGCCTTGTCGTGAATTACTGTACGTATATACAGTTAACGTTCTGCTTGGCTTTCGGTCAATCTCGTAAGAGCGAAAATTCGACAGGTGACATCATGTGCGGACGCTACTCGATCTACGAATCGATGGATCATTACCTCAAGGAGCTTGCACCAAAGCAGTTGGTGATCAATGGCGGTCAGCGAGCCGGTTGGAAGATGCATTTACACGCACTGATTACCTTCCGATGGAAAGCACGGCCTCCCCTGTTCCGCGAACTTGAGTACCATGCCCCATGAGCACGTACAGCGTGTTGACGCTCTCAAACAACAAACCATGTGTGAATGATTTCATGAAGGTCGTCCTGACCCAATCGCCACGCTGCCGCTTATTTAGACTGTGAAACAGAACATTGCTCGCGTACACGATCTGCGGCGAGAGTCCATCCTGGGCAAGGAACTGTCGAAATGCTTCGTCGACGTCCACCTCGATGATTCTCCATTCTGCAACGATGCAGAAAGGCTTTTGCCCTCCGTGCACAGTTGCGACCGCGTCCTCCATCGATCCTGTGAAACCTTCAGATGGCGTTCCCGCATGGGTGAGCAATCCGGTCACCGTGTTGATCGCATCGCTCATTGCTTACCTCACTTGAGACATCCCATCGCGTAACCTTGGGAAAGCCTCATCAAGCGTGAGGCCTTCTCGTTTTGAATCCAGTAACAGGGCAGTGTTTCGCAATGAGTCAATTCAAATCTCATTCACGGTGTCAGTCCCTTCGCCCGGGATGGGCTGGACAGAAACTCGCCTGACCAAACCATCAACGTCTCGACGCGCCTGGAGATAGCCTGGTCGATCAGTCACTTCACTGGCATCAATCGAGACGCGCGCGTCCACAAATCGGAGCGTTTTCAGGCTTTCAGTGAGTCGATCACCGCCTGTTCTTCAAGGCAGATGCGCCTTGCTTGAACATCCACAGCATCGGCGTCCTGGTTAACCTCGAACTCAATGGAGCACCCGTCCGTTGGTCATTTCGCCATTTTCATGCTGCCAGTGCACAACCACGTAAGTGCTCCCCGACCAGGTTTCGCAAAGTAGGTACCCCTCCGACAGAAACACTTTCTGAATCGCAGACGTCCGAATGTGCGCCCCCTGCCGGAAGCGGCGTCTTGCATCGTTAAAGACTAGTCCCGTCAGGACTGGAGATCTGAATTCGGTGCAACACAAGTACCCCGTGATCGGGCACCCAAAATCGACTCGTTGTGCCACTAACACGCTGGATGGAACCCCCACTGCCTGAACCCCTTATTTTTCAAAATGCTGGAACAAGGCCAGCGGGCCTCTTAGTGAACTATGTCGAAACGATCCAGCGCGCCATTCTCATGAAGCCAATGAGCAACGACATAACGCCCACCATCGTCCGCCACCACCACTTCATAACCCTCCTCCCAATATCGATCGGATATGGGTGGAGTGTGGATAGGCAGCCCCTCTGGCAAGAGGTTGCGATGATCGCAAAAGAGCAGGCCTGTCATTCTAGGAGGCCTCTCCAACGCACAGATCAGGTAGCCGACGATGTCTGTATCCAGAACAGCCCTTCGCGCCCGCTCAACGACAGCGGGAAGTCGGTAGAACCTGAAGTCGTTCAGGGAAGCACCAAATGACTTAACCCAATACGTCGCCTTTAAGCCGTCCTTTTGCTCAGACATGACGCTTGAAGCCCAAGGCGCAGGTTCGACATTTTTCAATTCACGAGAACCTCTGCCGAATCAGCACGTGAAGGGCCATAGGACGGATTTAAACCACGGCGCTGCATCACCCGGATATCACCTCTATCGGCCCGAACCTATCTCGGCGCCCAGCAATAACGCCGGTATTGAAAGCGAAATTCGCCCAAGTTCGATTTATCTATATATTGGTCGTGGATCGGTCGCATGACCGATGTCACGCCCCAATCAAGCCACCTCTAGCTCGAGTGCCACGCACAAACACGTCGGCCCTCACGCGGCCTGCGCCCTGATCGTCTCACGACCAAATATATAGAGTTGAGTGACGCATGGCAAACGCGGCATATCGTCGGTTTTGTGAGTAGGCCCAAAATGTCCTTGCGTAACGCCTTGGCTTCAGCGCTGCAGCTTCTGAGAACAGAGCGCGGATTGTCGCAGCAAGACCTGGGTGGCAAGATCACCAGTCAACACATCAACCTGGCGGAAAACGGGAAGACATCCCTCACCACCGATTCGCTCGATGAGATCTGCAGATCGCTGCAGGTTCATCCAGTCGCCTTCTTGGCACTGATGTACGCGGCACACGAACAGACATCGGCAGCCGATGTCCTGGCGACCGCCCAAGCCGACCTGAATGCCATGGCGTTGCTCAACAGTGCGATCAATGCGGCGCCGGAGAAAAAACCTCATCCGAGGGTAGCCAAGGCAGCGCAAGTCACCACTGCAGTTCAGGCACTGAAAGGTGCCGGCCACAGCCGTGTCGAGATTGCCAAGGTGTTAGGACTTTCAGAGCCAACTGTGAGACGCCACTGGAATCGTCCTCAGCCGTGAACCTGAATGTTCTCGCCCTGCCCGGAAGCCTGGGATGGGACGTCTGGAACTTCCCAGACATCCATACTAGAGCCGTCTGTACCCTGTCACCGCGCAAACGTCGTTCCCAAAAACTGAGAGGTGCCATGTAACATTCTGGGCTCGCGGAAAGGAGAATCAAATGATCAGACTCCCCTTTCCATTCTGTAATGCGAGGTGAAGCTCTTCCCTTCATCTATTGCTGCCTAGGCCCCTGTCCTGCATGACGATTTCACAGTTCTCCATCCCCAATGGAGCCATCAAGAAGAATGTAAAACGCATTGTTGACCACTGGATAATCGTCAGCGTAATGCTCAGCGGCGCCGCCACACTCTTCGGCTTTGCCATCTTGTCCACGTACCTGAACGCTATCGGTCTTCCCGGACTGTTCCCCTCGGCGCTGGACACCAAGACCGCTCTCATACCCTGGATGCTGCTGGTCGGACTCCTGGTCGTCGCCTACATGTTCGTGCTCACCATGAACTCCTCGATCTTCGCATCGGGAGCCACGCTGTTTAACAAGCAACCCTATGCCCAGATCAAAATGGTCAGGATGCTTGTGCTGCCATTATTGGCTGGAGTCACCGTTCAGATGATCACCATCGTTTTGGAGATCCACCCATTGCTCACCATTTTGGCGTCGGCCTTGGCGGAGACCGTGGTGTTCATCATGCTGATGCGCAGGGAAGACTTCAGCGCTGCAATCCATGTCGCGGGGTATTTGGCCCAACCTGAACGGGCCAAAACGTGGCAGGCCCGCTACGGTGCCTTACTTCCGCTTTTCATCGTGGTGTTTTCAACGGTGCTGTCAGCGGTGTTCCCCGTCCAGCTTGTGCTATCGACCTACCCCACGCCCGACGACTTTGGCAGCACAGTCAAACTGACCGTGCTGGCCATCTTCGTCTCCTGCTTGGCACTGGCTCCAGCCGTAGTATTCTTTGCGCTTGGGGACAACTTGTTAGCGAAAGTGCGAAACACCTCAGCAGTGCTCATGATCCTTACAATCGTTACGCTGAGCATGGCTCCTCGGACGTTCCCGGCCATGGTCTACCGAACTGCATATTTGATGGGTGTCAGAGAGACAACAACCACGTCCTTTCTCATCACCGATACATACTCGGTGGAGCGTTTCGATTCCGATTGGGGTGAAGTGACCGTCGACAAGGATCGGCCAGTGGTTCGAGGCTTCCCCCTGCTCAGCCTTGGCGACTTTCTTATCCTGTGCCCAGCCAAGCTGGTCAACACGGAACTCTCCCAATGGCCTTCGCGCTCCGCTGCATGCTTGGTGACCGACACCAAGACAGCAAGACGCGTCCCCGAGAAAATGGCAAAAAAAAGGTGGGACAACATTCAGATGTACAACGCGTGATCTGAGCGGTGGGGCTTCGGAAGCCGCGATACGTGCGAGAGTGTGATGGCGGAGGCAGTGCCGCGAGAGGTGGTCAAGGTCGGGGAGGCCGAATCGGCCAGGTTGCCGAGATGAGCGGGCCTAGGGCGAGAAAAAAAAGATGATGAACTCAACGAGGAGACCAGCGAGTTCATCACCTAAGGTCACAGGCTATTAATCGGCAAACTCGAAGCCAAAATCGCACCCGCTCCAGAAGAGTTTGTGAAGTGCGATGTTGGCCAAGCAAGGCAAGTGTCTGGTACCACTCAACCTCATTTGTCAGTCTGGCGATGCGGGGTAATTGGCCTACCCGACAAGTATGTCGACTTTCGTCGCGCGTTGCGTTGGCCAAGCACGAAGGGGGATATCACCTAACACGAAGGGAGAATTTCCGGTGATGGGGTATCGATTTGGCTGGCGCTAAATGCCAGATTGGCCGGCCAGCCTCCTCCAACGCCGGTAGTCGGCAAGTGTGCGGCATCGGCGTAGACTGCGCGTTTTTGAGCACATGGATGTTGCAACGCCGGATCAGAAATACCTTTCGTTGCTGTCAGCGGCTGCAGATCTCTTTGAGCGATTCGCCCCCTTGTTAGGCTTCGCGGCACTCGTGGTATTCGTGCTGTTGAGAACCCGATCGTTATTTTTCGTGTTTTACCGAATCCAAAGCCTGATCGGCGGAGCCCAAGCATTCCATGATGAACGAGTGCAAAGGCATTGGAAGTCATTCGAGGACATGCAACGGCTCAACCTGTGGTTCGGTTTGAACCTGACTTCGTCACGCGCGATGCATTAACTGTTCGCCTGGATGGATCGGCACAATCTGAGTGTCGGTGAAATTTCCCGGTCAATGACGTTTTTTGATGCCAACAAACTCGAATTTACCTTCCCCAAAAACTGGTACTTGAAGCTTGATCTGATCTGGCAGTCGTCGGCATGGGTGATTTTGGGTTTCGGGGCGATCATGTTTTCCTGGTCGGACTATGCATTGCTGTACGTGAAGAAAATCCACACCCTGTTTTGGGTTGCTGGAGGGCATGCATACAGCGCCGGATACCCGATTAGCTCATACGTCGTTGACGCTGGTAGCTGGCACCTGCGCGATGACTACTGCCTTTTTACCAACGCAACCGCGCCGCTCGCCGAAGAGTGGGACAAGCAGGTCATTTGTCACCTGGTTCTGGGCAATCGAGAAGATTATGTACAAGATGCGATTCAGAACCAGCACTGGTTAGGGTGGTTCCTTGCCGTTCTTTTTCTGTACGTTTCCTTTCGCCTAATGCGTTATCTGATCAGCAGAAAACTGGCGCACAACATCCACGAAAGAGTGACAGCTAATGCCCGGCAGAGATTGGTCAGGCAGGGAACATCAACGGGTCAGGTATCCGGCCCCCCCCTCTGATCCCGCTTGATGGGTGATAGATCACATGACTCATTTCAAGGCGTTAAGCTTCTTGAGAGGTGTTCCGATCGATCACCGTCCGAGCGAACTGGACGAGGTCTTGAATTTTCCCGCGACCGGAGCGATCCAGGTGAAACCCCATAACGCCAGCGTCGCGAGGCCCATCGCGGTCACACCGTTGCGAATCTCCGATCATTAGCACCCGGCCTGATGTGTCACTGAAATAGTGGCCGGGTTCCACGCCGATCTGGTCGCAGATGAGTCGGTAAATACCGGGGTCGGGTTTCGTAACCCCCGCTTCAAAACTGAAAGCATAACCGTCCATATGCGGGAAGATTTCTCGGACTTTTGGGCCATAAGGGCCGGCAAGGTTAGAGCAAATTCCGGTTTTAATACCAGCCGCGCTCAAGAGCGATATAGCTTCGATTGCATCCGCATACGGCTCGATCGAAGACAGCTCCACCTCCAGTCTGCGGTAAAGCTCTTGGCGCCGCGACGGCGTCAACGCCACTCCAAGGGTTAAAGCCATGTCATCGAGTGACAGGTTCGCCGTCATCGCGATGTGAAGGCTGTCGGATTTTAGCTCGACACCTTGGCGCCGGCCCTCACGAATCAACTCGCGGTACGGGTTCGTCCGTCGGCTGATGCGCACTATGGTACCGAACGCATCGAAGACGACGCCGCTGATCACGGCGTTGGAGTCGCTGGTGATTCGCTGCTTGCGGCTTTTGCCATGGCTCACCTCAAATAGTCAGAACTGGCGCACGACAGCCGAAAGGGACATCGACTTGCGCCGGCCATGCCCCAGCAGGACATACAACTTGTTCTGCGTCTGAAAAAACATTTCATCGGTGAAACGCAACAAAGGTGTCGAGCGAAACCAATGGGACTTGGAATTCGTAGAGCTATCGAATAGCACATTGAAGACCAGCAGCATGATTGGCTGCATGCCCTCCAAAGCAAGCTCCTCGACGACAAGGTCAGGAGCATCCAAATCGAGCCAAACCCATTCGTCAACAATGCAAAAGCTGCGATCGGGGAATTTTTCCTGGGTGACCCGGATGGCTTCTTCAAGCTCGATATCTGCGCCCTGCATAACGGAGCTCGGGCCGATCATCTGCTGCACGTCAATGTCCGACATGGATTTTCCTTTTCCATAAATGGCGGGTTTGGGCCTTTTTGGCTTTGGTGAGTGTGGTTTTTGGAGCTTGGTGAGTCTGTGCTTTTTGCTCTCAGGAGGGGGTTATGCGTTCGAGTCAGAACCGTCTCGCGTCATCGAATAAATCACTGTCTGCTCAACACCATCGACCTCTTCAACCATGAACAAAAGGAAGCTGACGATTACATACCGCTCACCGCTGACGGTGACTGCGATTGAATAACCCTGATCCTCATCCATCGTCGCTATGTCATCGGTGATGACTGTGTCGCCGTTGCTCGATCGCTGGCGGATGTCGAAAAACATTGCGCCCTTGAAGCCAGCACCTGCTGGGCGAGCATCAAGCAAATAACCGCTGATCTTGCCTTCAAAGGTTAGCTTCGTGGCGTGTATCAGCTTGGCTGGAAAATACACTTTAAGAACCTCTGTTCGGCGATCGCCAGCTACTCAAAGCATGATCACGCACTGGTTGTCGAAATTCACTTCTTCACCTGGATAACCTCTCGGGTTCGACAAGAACCTGATGCCGTTAATGGTTTCGTCCACCGGCACATGAGTGTGCCCAAAAACCCACAGGTCGATTTTCATATCCATGAACTCTTGCCAATTGTTGCCATAAGCAGCACGCAGATGCGGATGCTTGCCGTAGTCAGGGACGAAATGCATCAGTGGTGGAAAATGCGTGATCACCACCGTCTTGCCATTGAACGGTTGCTCCAACTCCTTGCGCAGCCATTCACGCGACTGCTGGGCAACTCTTCGCGTTTGCTGGGGCACCAGCGTTCGGTACTGCGGCTCAACCCGAATGACTTTGTAATCGTTCATCAGGGCGCGGGCCTCCAGCATCGCCAAGGGGGCGTTGCCCGTGCCTTCAAAATCCGCCCATCCTGTGCACCCCACAAAGCGGACACCATCCAGGGTCAGCGTGCGCTGCTCCAAGAAATGCACGTTTGAAGCGCTGGGCGAATTCAATCGATCAAGCGTTTTGTCCCAGCTCGATTTGTAGAACTCATGGTTGCCGGCGACAAGAATCGTCGGCTTCGAAAAGTGCTCGCCTGCCCAATCGGCGCTTCGACCTTTGATGTTGATGTCGCCTGCGAGTATCGCGACGTCATAAAGGGAAGAATCGGGCAGCTCAACGGGCTCGAACTCGACGTGCAGATCCGACATCGCAAGGAGTCGCATGAGTCTTTTTACCGTATATTGAAAACTGGGAATGCATCCTTAATGAATGGTATACGCTGACGATGCTGGGCGTCAAAGCGTGGCTTCATTCTTTTCTTTTGTGAGCACATCCAAAAGATGGAATTTCAGCCGACGTTAGGCCAGGTTTTGCGCGAGCTTCGGGTCGCTGCCGGCCTCACGCGTGAAGCTTGCGCCGAGGTATTGAGCAGGCCCCACCTGGCCAAAGTTGAACAGGGCCAGCAGGCCATCACGGCGATCAAGCTGCATTCCCTCTGCGAGCTCCTCGGTGTTCCGACTAGCCAGGTGCTCCTAGCGGTAGAAGCTCGTCTACGCGGCGATGACCTATCCGACTACAAGGCTGCGTGGGACGTCCAGGTGGCGAATCATTTAGAACTCGGCCTTCTCGGTAGCACGCTCCAGGAATCTGCCGTAAGGGGCGTACGCGGAAAGCGCGCGGATGAAACCAGGGAGGCTGTGAGGAGGCTTCAGGTTGAAGGGCATGCAAAGATGGTGGTCGTACGCCAGTTGGGGGTTAGCCGATCGACGGTGGATAAGTACTGGCTTAAAAGCGAGCACGACTGCTGACACCGTCTGGGATGCAGTACCCCGCCCGAGGTTGCCAGTGGCGCTTGGCAGCACGTTTGCCAATTCAGGGCAAAACCGCGCCCCCTGGCGCACTATAGAGCGGGGCGAGGCGTTCAAGTTTCACCGATGTGAAACGGGCGCTTGGCTCACCCCTCACGTACTTGCCATCTTTCAACATAACCAAGAAATTCCCCATGGGGCCTACGCAGGCTTCGCCAACTATTGATGTCAGCCAGCTTATCGCGGGTTTGAGCAGTCGTGACGAGCAGGCGCCTTTTGGCACGCGAGATCCCCACGAAGAACGTACAACGGACTTCATGGGTGTCCTTGCCCCAGTAGGCCTCGTCCTCAACGCCGAGCATGATGACCGAATCAAATTCAAGGCCCTTGCTCTTGTGGACGGTCAGAATCCGGATTGACTGGTCATCCGAGAGTTGAGCGAGCGCCTTGAGCAGGTCAGGCTCCTGCTCCATTGCAGCATCAATGTATTTCTTGAGATCGCGGATGATCTCTTTCAAGCGATCACGCGATTCGTAATCCGGTGAGAGGCCCGTCAGCAGGCTCACACCCACCATCGACAGAAACTCTTTGAGCAACGTCCACCTCTGAGCATAGTTTTTTGCGGCGAGATCCTCGGCGGCAGTCTTACGTGCCTCCTTGATGAACCGGTTCCAATCGTTTCGAACGGAACCACCATGCTCGTCATCATCCGCAGGGATGATCCGCCGCAATAACCTAGTCCATGCTTTCGGCTCCCGCGAACCATAGAGGCACAGCAGAAAGTCCACAACGACCAAGGCTACTGGCTCGGTGGTGATGTCCTGCATCTGATTTTCGTTGCGGTAGGCGATACCCAGCTCATCGAGAGCGGCGGTCAAACGGGCTGTATAGGCCTCGGGGTAGCTTCTGAGCAACACCGCGATTTCGGAGGGCGCAACGCCCTCTACGTTGATCCAGGTGTTGATCTGATCGGCCAGGCTGAAGGCCTCGTCGGTGCAGTCCTTGAAAGACTGAAGCAGGATCTCACCGCCCTCTCCGCCCAAGAGTTCTGCGGACATTTCAGAGCCGGGGTCTAGCACTTTTATGAGGTCGTTCTGCAGCCTGAGAAGCTGAGGTTGCGAGCGGAAATTGCGGTAGATGTTGAGATGGGTAGCTGCAAAATCCGCTTCAAACTTTCCAAATACGCCGTCGAGCGCGCCGGCCCAGCCCATGATTTTCTGTTTCACATCACCAACCGCAGTGATCCGGCGGGCCGTACCACCAAAAATCTTGCTGACCAGCGTGTACTGCTCGTCCGTGCAGTCCTGAAACTCATCAAGGAAGACGTCACTGTACGTCTGCCTGATGGCGTTCACCGCCATGGGATAGACGTCCAGGATTTTTAGGGCCAGCGGGATGAGAAGCCCAAATTCGGTCTGGACAGGGTGTGCCTTCCCTTTGGGCACCACTCGAAATCCCGCATCTAACGCATCGTCGCCGGTGAGAACAGGGCGAAAACGCTCGATAATCCGCTTCGCGAAACCATGGAACGTGTAGCTGTCGAACCGGCTAGCGTAGTCGGGCCCGCATCGTCTCCACACCCGCTCTTTGAGGTTATTGCTCGCATCCACCTTGAAGGCGATGGCCAATATCCTCTTCGGGTAACGGCATGCCCCCGTGGTCAACAAGAAGTCAGCACGCTGGGCAAGCAGTTCAGACTTCCCGGCGCCAGGGCCTGCAGTCAGCGCCACGCACCGTTTGACCTCCCTGACAGCGGCCTCCGCATTTGGCTCCAAAACGATGCCTTCGGAAGGCTTCCAGACCTTCTGAGAAATCATTCCGACAGCCCTTCAATCTTGGCGATCACAAAATCCGCCAGGCGATTAAGGGACGCAGGCATGGCCGCGAGAATCTGATCATCTGTCAGTTTTGAAAGCGCTTCGATATGCGACTTTGGCTTGCTGTCGAGCTTGAAAAGCTTGTGGTAAGCGATGAAGTGCTTACGTTCTATAACGGAATATTGAAGGCGATCATGGTGGCTATCTCCGAGCACGGATTTGACCTGAGGCAGTTTCGGGATAACTAGGGCTTCAGGGGCCAAGCCATAAGCGTGCGGATAAGCCTTAAGCATCGAAAAATCCAGATCCATTGGTGCTGAGAAAAATACCCCAAGAGGCTCCAGCTCGGCGATGTAGGATACGTATCCGGCTTTCTTTTCGATTTCCAGAATCTTGACATTGGAATCGTTCCAACTTGGCAGGTCTTTGATTTCATCATCTGACAAGTACAGATCATCTGGGCGATGCTTGTTAAGCTCCGTCGCGACGTATTTGATACGGCCCCATCCCCCGCCGAAACGCGCCACATCCAGATCCAACAACGTGACGTAAGGGATCTTGAGGCCACTGAGCAGCCTCCAGAAATGATTGATATGGCGACCACCCAGCGGCGCGATGGTAATGGCTGCTTCGTCGACAAGCAGGTTTTTCGCTGCGAGCAGACGGGGCAGGACGATCTCCTCACTGTCGCCCTCCCCCAGGATGACAAGGCGGGAGAAATAAACCTCTGGATAGGCCTGTACGGCCTCCCGCACGAACTTGTAGGCCTCACCCTTCTTGTTGGGTGGCATTCGAATCTTCGTCACCACCGTGCAGCGCGACTCGTCCAACCTCAGATACCTGATGGCCGAAGGATCTACGCGCCGAAGCATCGAAGGTGCATGAGTCGCAATCAGGGCCTGGGCATCAGCGAATTTGGAGTCACCAACCAACCCTTTGAGGGATGACACGATTCGCCCCAGGTAATGAGGCGACAGGCTGTTCTCTGGCTCTTCCAGGGCCACGATGGTGAACACCGCAGGGCGGAGCTTCTCTGCGTCAAAGGAATCGTCATTGCCATGCAGCACCGCTCGCCCGACAGACTGGGACGACAAAACCAGCGAGAGATACAGCATCGATTTTTGGCCATCACTCAGCCGTGAGAAATCGACCAGTTGCTCGCCATGACCTGGGGAGAAGGACACCGAAAGATGCCGCAGCAGCGACTCGATTTCGTTGGCCATGAAGGTCACGCTTGGCTGCGTGAAAAACTGGCCCTTGTGGAGCTCTTTCCAAGTCTTGGTCAGACCAGCGCTGAGGCTGAGCACTGATTCATTCTGAGTCAGGCTCTGGGAGATATCTGTGGTGAGCTGCTGGATCGTCTCGCGCTGCTCCGACCAGTTCACGGCTCGCAGCAGACGTCCCAGCAAGGCGTTCGCGCCATAGGTGATGTGGTCAGCCGGATCTCGGCGAGCCGGGAGGTAGTGAACCTGGATAAAGTTTCGCTCGTCTCTGGGCACCGGGGCGGTGTCGACCGGCTCGTCATCTTCATTCACATCTAGGACGTACACGAGGCTCTGCTCGATTTCATCATCAATGCCAATGGTCGCATCCAGGCGGTACCTGACCCGAGGTACTCCATCCGGGGTATCGAGGCGCATGTGCCCAAAGTGCGTTGGAATTGTCGGGTGCTCATTCTCGTCGTCATCGAGTTCGGGAAAGGTGAACTCCGCTTCGACCCACAACGCTCGCTGATCGGGAGCCTGCGTCTCATCATGCGGGACGAAGAAGTCCGATTTACGGAGTCGCCGCTGATTGGGGTCGAACGAAAACAGGCGGCAGAGCGCCTGGAGAGTCGCGGTCTTGCCAGAGCCGTTCGGCCCGATCAGAAATGTAAGGTCGGACAGATCAACGGTGACCGGTTCTGCACCAAACGACTGAAAACCACGGATGCGGACGAACTGAAGTTTCAAATTAGATTCCTTTCCATGGGAGGTCAGCGGTGATCGAGGGTGTACGATTCAATCACAACCAGACGCTCAATTGATCCAGCGACGAATCGCCGCTCAGCTAACCCAACCGCGAGGATTGCTATGCGATCAGACGGACACGGCGGCCTCGGGCTTAGAGGCTGTCACAAAGCACTAGAAGCCGAGCCTTGTAGAAAGGGTCTGATCTGCGCAAAGAGAAGCAGTAATCGCTAAGCGTATGCGAGCATTTCACGGATCTTGCGTCCCCAGCTTTTATCGTGGATCAGACGCTTATGATTGTGATCGCCGTTGATGATCTCGTCTTTGGTCAGGGTCGATAGCACTTCCCAATCCTCGCCAAATTTATAGGTGGCGTTATCCAAATGCGAACTCTCTAGAAGGTAGATCCCACGCTTGATGAAGCCGAAGACGAAGTAGCCCTGGTAGCCACCACGGCCCGTGGCAAAAAAATCAGGCTCGAATCGAGTAATCTCCCTGATACGGTGCTCGATCACTCCTTGCTCTGAAGGTCGCAGACCAGCCAGGTAGGGTTTGACAATGGCCTCGGCGCTCTTCCAAGGATACTTCCCAGGGGGAAGTAAATCCCACTGCAGTTGGCGTGCCTGCACCTGTGCAATGCGCTGACGCTCAACGTCAAAGATCTCAAACTCTTGGAAGAATTCGAGCATTAGGCTTGCCAAATGAATAAGTGCTTCGGGCGATTCATCGATTTTCACCCGACGCGTCACGATGTACTCCTTCCCACCGATGAAGCTGAGAGAAAGGTGCTCCATGGGCGGACGAACGAAATCGATGGGATATACGTCCATGGTTCGGATTTGCACGCCGCTGTGATCGTTGCCATGCCAGTCTTTCCAGCTACGGTACTGAGGGACTGATTTTTTGATGAGCGGGAGATCACGCCGTTTGACCTCCTTGCCGCGCGCATTGAATTCGCTGATTTTGCCGATTCCGGAAGGAAGGATCGTATCACCGTCTTTTTCGAGGTGAGCAATCGCCAGACGTACCTGTAGATTCTGATCGACCTTATCTCGTTCAATCACGAACAGCATTTCGCGGGCACCATGCGAGTGCGCAATGATTCGGTTCACGCTGTTGATTGACTTACCTGTAACCATCGCCTTCATCCCTGGATCCGGTGAGAAGAGTCAAAGGTAGCATACTGCCAGCAGATCTGAAGTGGCTGGTCGGTTGGCTAGCAGCCATATGCCAGATACGCAGCTGTGGTTACTCACGCGGTACGTCACTCAGCGGAAATGCTTGACCTGTATTCGGGTTTGATCGACTTGAGGTCATACCTTATCGGATCAAAGCAAGGTCGGAGACTCCAGAAATTCCTCAACGGTTTTTGAGGGGTGCGTGGCGACTTCTTTGACAAAACCTTCATGCGCAAGCAATACCAATCTCGCGAGATCGAGGTAGTGGTTGTAGGTGGTGATCAGGTGGGTGTGACCCATCTGATCTTTGATCACCTGCATGGCAGCGGCGTCGCGTACCTCGCTCATCTACCCTTCAGCCCGTGCTTGAACCGTTGGATGAGAAAAATGGTCGGCCACCAGTGTCTGGCGTCATAGAATCGTATGGATTTTCGGATAGACGGTTCTTGTGCCCGGGCACGCTCCCGAGCCGCAACCGTTCGGCGAGAAATCATCTTTGGCGTTATAGGTATGCCTCGTGAGGATAGAAATAAAATCCAAGGTGGACAAGGCCTCCCAAACCGCTTTTCGTACAACTCTGCCCGGGGAGCGTAATATTGCTTGATATAATGGTCGTCAAGGGCCTTAAGATCAAGCTTGTGGATGACGATGGTGCGGGACTTATCACCTTTGCTTCGAGAGATATGATACTCAACAGTCGTGCCATCTATACTCATATTTTCATAAGGCATGATGTGACAGTTCAGCCCGTTACCTAGATAAGGAAACTTGCATAAATCCATGGGCCTCATTGCCGTCCCGAGTGAAAATTTGAACATGGCAGCATAGACCGGATCCTCATAGCTCGATATCAAACGTTTCATCTCAAGATTGGTAGGCAGGGTGTACGAGCGACTTTGAAAATGCTCTTTGTCCAAGGCCCGAACTCCGCGACCATCCAAAACAGTAAGGGCTTTCCTCTTTATGTGAGCAAGAAGCTCCTCATCTCTAAAATTCGGTTGCCAAGTTGTGTATTCGAACGATACGCAGCTGGGGTAGTCCTTCTTTCGAAGCCACTCAAAAAAGCCGTAAACTCTCTTAGCGTCCTCCACAATAGTTTCGGTGCTAGGACTCGCCGACTGAGCAACCACGCGATCAACTTCGCGCTGAATCTGCCATTCCTTTAAATCTTGGTTATCCACCAGAGAATGATAGCTGGCAACAGGAACATTGTGATACTTCTCTAACGTTGAAAGGTATCGATAAAACAACGATATGACATTTGAGTACCGATTAGATGTATCGAGAGACGAACTCACGTCTTCAAGGTAAAGATTAGGATGGCTAAGCATGGTCTTCTTACCCTGGGTGACGGCGATAAGTATGTAATGCGACCTAATGCTTCGAGAATTAAAAACACTTGGATATGTGAGTATTCGCCTTTCAATAGATATCATCTTAATCCCCCTGCTCAACCCTGAAGACCGTTACCTTGTCGTACCCGTCCTGGATTGTGGGCAAAGGTTCTCTACCCACAGCCTTGAATTCAAAATCCGGAATTTGCCCGAATTGGAAGCCGCGCTGTGCATTAATGACCGCATCACTATCGCAGTGAGGGACATATATCTCTAGAGGGGTAGCTCCCTTGAGGGCCCGGGTGAAATCTCGGATCTCAAGGCGTGAGTATAGCGGTAAATTGATCACTACGACCGAAGCACTGTTCTTCGAGAAATTACGCTCTACAAATGTATCTAATGAACATAGAAAGCGTTCCTGGAAAATCACGACCCTGATCGTCCCTTGCCTAAGCACTTTGAGTACCCTGAGTTGCATGGCAGCAATGGCTTTTTCCTTGTGCGCCAGGTACGCCTGCTTGTCTTTACTTGAAGAGAAGTCAGCCAACGCAGCCGTCATGTCAGGCTTAAACACCTGAACCATAATGTTTTTTGCCAACGCAGGCGGTGCAGAGGATTGTGACCCAGCTGTAGCAAGTGTCAGCTCTACCTCCTTTTCGGTCAGTTCACGCTTGAGCAATTCGACATGAAGCGCTTTTTTCCGAAGTTCAGCCGTCAACTCCTTCGCACGATGAGTCAAGATATCGCTGCTCATCAATGAAGTGACGATATTTCTTTCAAAATCTTCAAATTTGGCGGATTGCCCAGATCTAACTTCCTCAAGCTCCGACTGCAGATTTCTTACAAGATTCTGCATCTGGAGTATGACTTTAAATGGATTAGAACCTTGCCTGAGAAGAAGGTCATCAACAGTACGCTGGCCAGTGACAAAGGGTTTGAGATGAAGATAAGATTTATGAAATGCCTGACGTGAAATCCCGGCCCGTTCAGAAACACTACTTACTGTTAATTTTTCTTTACCGCCGGACAGGAAATGATCACAGATGATCGCGATAATTCTCTCCTCAGTGTCGGATGCACTCACAGTATAAGCCTCGCTGGGTTATTTATCTCAATCACGATCTATCCTGAACGACCTCATCAGCATGTTTTGCGACTTGGTCAGGGTGCATGGCAGCTGAATCTAAGAGCTCTTGGAGCAGTCGCTCGTTCGCCGCCACTTTATCTTGAAGTTCTCTGAGTGCCTGCGCCTTAAGATTAGTTCCGTTTGAAAGGAGCGTCCTGTAAAACTTCAAATTGTGCAAAATAGCGTCTTTAGATCCTTGGAGAATTATGTTTTTTTCGCAATGGATCTGACAACGGGAGATGTCAGGCTTCACCGGAAAAATCAACTCCGAATTGGATATCAGACATGGTGGCAGTTGATCATGCTCATGGAACGTCTGCGTCATACAAATCGTACCAAGGGAGGTGCGTTGAATATGAAAAGATGAACCGCCTTCAAATAGATGTTTTACGTACTGCATGACCGTCGTCTTCAACACTTTGCCTGAAAACAATTCCGGGCGCTTATGCATCTGGTTGGCGATTCGATGTGCTGCATCCCCAGCGTACACTCCGGTATGAATAGCCCGCACGACCTCAACAAAGTCTTCTGCAAAATGCTCTTTCAAGGTATCGACCACTGAAGCGACCAAGAATGGATTTCGCGCAATATAGCGGAGTGTCATGATATAGGAACTGTGACCAAATATCATACGAATTACATCAATATTCGCCTCCGACTCATTGATCAAAAGTTCAGCGATGGTCTTGCGAAAGCGATGAATATGCAATCGAGGAACGCCAGTTTCTAAGGCAACGGCCCTAACTGCCTTCGAAATCATTCTATTCGTCCTGTTTACCTCACGAGTTGCAATCGCAGGCTGAAACAGATACCCCTTAAGGTAATTATTGTCAAACTCTCGTAACTTTTTAAAGGACTCAATAGCCTGACCAAGATACTCCGGAATTGTGATATGATCCGCATCGCCGGCGTAATTCGGATCCGAACTAGTCTTATACCTTGCAAAGAAAACTCGCCATACTCCATCGCCTCCTCTTTTGACATCGTCAAACTTAAGAGGAGCAAGCTCTTTTCTCCGCATGCCTGTCATTAAACAGAACAGAATTAGCACAGCGTTGCGAACCTTATCGATTGCGTATTGATACTTAAGCCGCCAACTATATTGATACCAGCGATACTCCCAAACCTTATCTGATGTCTGGGCTTTCTGGCGATGAGTGTTTGTCGACATTTTGAAGCCAACAATTACCACTTCATCTGCTGCTTCATTCAATGCTGCCTCAAATTGACCGTCTCGTTGTTTGCAATCGTAATTACCGCGCTGGTTACTTGGTACTGAAACCAGGTACTTCTGGATATTTTCAATAACAGGGACAGCCTTATCTATCCAGAAAAAGGCGTAGTCTAGCAACGCGACGAGTTCCTCCTCGGAATAAGGTTTCCATCCAACGAAGGAAGAATTTATTGAGTCAATTATATCTTTCCTTCTGGCCTCGGTATCGATCGCAGACGTTTCAACACCCAAACATAATCCATCGGGAATCATTTTTTGCGAGGATAATGCCAACCAGAAGTTCAGATAAAAGAAAAGCATATTATACGCGTGGGGTGAGCCCAGCATTTTAGCATCATCAAGCGCCTGATTGAGCATATCAGCACTTATCACTGAGATAGAGCTTTCCGAGCCATCCAACTTGTTTTCTTCAAAAACGTAGTGCTGGACATACTTCATAGAATCAGCATAATTCTGTGATGAAACAAAACTCCTGATTGTCCCAAATGGATTAGTAGAAGGTAAAAAATAGTAAGAAATGGCTCGCTTCAGTGGTTGCAAATCTTCTCGGGCGTTGCCAATCAGGATTGCCACATCACTGAACTCTCCGCCTTTCTTAAGGAGCCAGCGCGCTTCATTATAGTTAGAGTAAATTGAAATCGGAAAGTCCCCGTTGGGGCTCGCAGCTAGTTTAAACTTCAACCCACCCTTGCGCTGCCCACCAACCGGCGCTGTATCGTAATCCGAAGCGTGTAAGAGGCCATCTTCCGAGTCCTCTGCATTGGTCTCATCAAGATACTCTGAGGCTGCTTTTGAATGAGCATGTGAAGTTGCGTATAAATCATCAAAATGGGCTCTTGCCGCCTCGCGTGCTTCGCGATCAATTTCCTCCATCAACTGATCAAAGCCATCATCCTCTGCCCCATCAGCATCAACGTCAGCCACGGTCATCGTTTAATCCTCAATGTAGGCGATTAAGGAAGATAGATCAAAGGGTAGCAAAACATCGAATCTCTCTCGATATGCATTCGCGTCCTTCATAAGCTCTTTGGTGTAAAGTTTTTCTATAACATATCGGAGTACATTAATTTCATCAGCGTGCGTTGGATAAGATCTGGGATCTTGTTCTACCGAAATCTCCAGTGTCGCCAGGCGTTCCATAACGAAGGGCAAAGAGTCCTCCAGTACCCACCATTGCCCACAGCCATTGCACTTATCCAGACGCGTACAACGTGTACCAGCGGGCAATGGTGTACTGCCGGGATATATAGGCTTGGTGCAGTCCGAGCAAGCCCACAAAGGCCGATCATGTCCAATGATTGTGAAAATTCTGAAGCGCGGGAGTTCTGAGCGATCTCGGCCAGGATTCCCAAGAGCACCTGTGAACTGCTTGAGCTGGCCTTTCTTGATGAAGTTTTCTTGAAACGCCTGAAACCGCTTCCTACGATCTGCCATCGCGAAAACTGACGAATCATAATGGGTATCAGTGGTGACAGGGTCTGAGTGGCCATAGAGAAGAGCTGTAAGAGCAACCGGAAAGCTATTTGACGTTTGTGTCTTTTGAAGCGATGTTACCCTAAGGCGGCCCTGAATGTCGGCGGCTGTGGTAAGTGGCACTCCCTCATCCATAAGTTGCATTTCGCCGAGCAGGGCGTTCACACCGGCATTCCAGTGTCCCTGAGCGTCTAAGGATTTGACTCGATCCGATGCAGTCCATGGGACACGAGCGTCCCCTAGAAATAGGAATGGAGACCTATGACGCTTGTCATCAGCTAGCAAAGAGGCATCCAACCTCAAGTAGCCCCTGCAACTTTCTGACAAGTCATTCGCCAAGCAAATGATATTATAAACTGAATAAGGATCAGATCTATTACTGGTGCTAGCAATAAATTTTGGCTTGATAAATGAATCGCCTTGGCTTTGCGATCTCAGCTTATGCGAATTTACTAGCACAATGTCGTTATGTGCGACTTCGGACATCATGTGAATGAAATTATCCTTATCTAGAGCCAGCACCGTCTCTTTGTTCCACCCTGCCTGTCGCTGAATAAACAACGCCAGCGTAGCCTGATCTTGAGAAGTGGGATAAATAAGACGAAACAGCTCAGTATAACTAATAGAATTAGGCGCCCTCCTTCTCAGGAAAGCCTTATTCATACAGCAAGACAAAACAAACTCTAGAGGAGTACGCCCCATGGAACCGATTTGATCAGTCCGGGCATCACGTTCCATGCATTCAAAATGGTTAGCAGGAATATAAAATGGGTAGCCTTCGACTGCTAAAGTGGCAGCCGCGCGCAAGGGATCAATCTTCCAATCTGACCTGTCAGGATACTCAAGAGAATATAACTCATGGCATATATCATACACTTCCCACTTGTCATATGGCTTCGTTGTCTTGATAGAGGCTTGAAAACGCCGCTTATCTATCAGTCTATCAACCTCTTGATACATTGCCTTATAGAAATCACGGTCAGCATCTTCCCCTAGCGGTTCTGTGGGAGCGAATTTTGGTTCTTCAATGCGCGGTAACTGCAGGACAGGCATTCCGTCGTCAAATTTTCTAGCTACTATTCCCAGGGAGGAGCGAAGTTTGATTGCCAGGTAGATCCGCGACCCAATTCTTCTAATGAAATCTAGAAATAGGGAAAACTCTTCGACACCAATGTCACTGAGGGATAATATTTTCAAACTTGGGATGACGCGTGAATTATGATCCGCTACAAAATCTAGAAAACAGTTTATCCCGCTGCGAAGCTCATAACTTTTCCCATAGGTCGTGAGTCCTGCACCACGAATAAACAGATAATGCAGCCCAGCATGTAATGGAACCGACATATCAAAGTCGGCTCGTTCTATATAATTTGCTGAGATGTTGACTTTATCAGTTGCAATAGCAACAGTTTGGGCGCGATACATATGAAGGTATCGCATCCCCGGCCCTATCCAATGTCGGCCAGCAGGTTTGAAACAGCTGCGAGAACGTTGCGGCTCACCACCTCAAACGGCTCTGAGGCGTCAATAACCACAAACGTAGCCGGCGATTCAGCAGCTTGCCGTAGAAAGCCCTCACGAGCCCTGGAGAGGAATTCAAGCCGCTGCATTTCCATTCGATCAAGGCCTTCCCCACGGGAGGCAACGCGCTTCATTCCGATCTCAGGATCCACGTCCAGGATGATGTTGAGGTCAGGTTCAAAGCCCTCTAAGGCGAAGCTGTTGATACTGCGCACCAAGTCCAACGGAATCCCCCTTCCGTAGTGCTGAAACGCTACGGTCGCTGGAGTAAAGCGGTCACAAACTACCACCTTGCCTGCCTCAATCGCAGGAATGATTTTTTCCTTCAGGTGCTGTGCTCTGGCAGCTGCGAACAGCAGGAGCTCTGTGGTATCGCAGAGTTCTGGGGTTTCCGGATCCAGGACAACCTGACGAATCTTCTCCCCGACCGGGGTTCCGCCGGGCTCGCGGGTAACAACGACCTGATGGTTATCGGAAATCAAGAATTTTTCGATAGCGCGAATGACCGAAGACTTGCCCGCCCCGTTATTTCCGTCGCATACGATTAGGCAGCCTTTTGGCATTTGGTTTTCCTAGTACCTGAATGGTTAGTTGTGGGTAGGGCGTGGTTTACAGCGTGGTAGAAGAAAATGTATTCGTCAAGGCACCGACCTACCCGCACCTTCTCGATCCCTTTCAAAATGAGCGGGCCATGGATGGGGCGGAGGCTGGAGAGTGGTAGATGCTAGGTTGACACTTTCAGCGAGGAGCGTTTACTGATATTGGTTTACACGGTTTCGGAAGGAAATATAACGCGCCTTCGGGACCTTCCAGCGTAATAAACAAACCAGTCACAGGCAGTCCTTAATCAGATTCATTGCGGGCTCTGCTCGCCTTTCGCAGCGTTATCAGCGGTGTCGGCAGGCGGATTCGATGGCTCTTTGGCAGAGGGCTCAGGCTGGGCGATTTCTGGGGAGCCGTGCTCAGGCGGCGATGGCTCGGCAGGCGCTGACTCGGCAGGCTGAACTTGTTGTGCCGGCGCTGGCTCGATTGCCGGCTTCTCGGCCGTCGGGACAGGGTCCACGCCCGGCGTCGGCGCGACAATTGGCGCAGGGCTTGATCGATAATCGGCGCGCCGTTTGAGCTGAAACTCCTTCACCGCTGCGTTATGAGCCTCCAGATCAGCTGAAAAGACATGGCTGCCATCGCCCCGCGCGACGAAGTAGAGGCTCTTGCCCGGCGCAGGATTCATGGCCGCATGAATGGCTTCGCGCCCGACCATTGCAATCGGCGTCGGCGGCAGGCCGGAAATCACATAAGTGTTATAAGGCGTGGCTTCTTTGAGGAACGCGCGGGTGATCTTGCCGTTGTATCGCTCGCCCAGACCGTAGATGACCGTCGGATCGGTCTGCAGCAACATGCCCTGTTGCAAGCGTCGCACGAACACGCCCGCGATCTGTCCGCGTTCCTGCGGCACCCCCGTCTCTTTTTCGACCAGCGAAGCCATGATCAGCGCTTGGTAAGGATCGACGTAAGGCACATCCGCCGCACGCTGATCCCACTCTTGTGCAAGCACCTCATCAAGTCGGTTATAGGCCTGTTTGAGCAACTCGGCGTCGGTCATCCCGCGCACATAACGGTACGTGTCGGGAAAGAAACGGCCCTCGGGAAACACATCAGGGTGTCCCAGCTTCGCCATCAGTTCACTGTCGCTGAGGTTATTCAGCGTCTGCTCAAGCTTCGGTTGCTTGGCCAGCGCCGCACGTACCTGCCGGAAGGTCCAGCCCTCGACCAGCGTGACGCTGTATTGCACGACCTCGCCTTTTTGCCACAGGGCCAGCAGTGATTGGGCGCTCATGCCCGGCGCCATGCGGTATTCGCCGCTGTGCAGCGCCTGCCCCTGAAGGTTGAAACGCCAGTAAAGCCGCAACCAGAAGGCGTCCTTGATCACGCCATCGGCCTGAAGACGGTTCAGTACCCCCGTCGGCGATGAGCCCGAAGGCACGTCGAGCAGGCGCTCCTGATTCAGGTTCAACGGTTGCTGCAGCGCGGTATGTTGTTGCCAGAAGGCCACACCCAGCGCGAGCCCCGCCAGAACTACTCCCGTTTCCAGCAAGACGAATAATTTTCGGATCACGAATCAGATATCCAGAAGCCCGCGAACAAGACTTTGCAGTTTACGGGTGAGCGGCCCGACGGGCCAGTTCAGTCGCTCGACGCCGCGTACAGGCCAGATGCCATAAACACTGTTGCAGACGAAGACTTCATCGGCTTTCTGCAGGTCGGACATCTGCAGATCAAGCTCCCGCGCGGGAATGCTCGTCTGCTCGGCAAGCGCCAGCAGCTCCGCACGCATCACCCCGGCTACGCCGCAACGACGCAGATCCGGGGTCAGCAGCACGCCGCCCTTGATCAGGAACAGATTGCTGAAGACACCTTCGATGACGCGCCCGCACGTGTCGCGCATCAGGCCTTCAGCGTGATCGCTGTCCTGCCATTCGCCGCGGGCAATCACTTGCTCCAGACGATTGAGATGCTTGAGCCCGGCCAGCAACGGCTGCTCGGCAAGGCGGGTCTGACAGGCAAAAAGCCGAACACCCTGCTCCGCGTTGCCCTGCGGGTAGACCGGCAGCGGGCTGGCCTGAAGAATGCGCCGGGGCTGGGCGTCATGACCCGGCGCGTAGCCGCGCAGGCCATCGCCGCGGGTGACGATCAGCTTCATCACGCCCTGGCCCATCTGGCTGGCGAACGACCGACACTCGCGTTCAATCAGCGGCAGATCCAGGCGCAGGCCCAGACGCTTGCCGCCAAGCGCCAAACGCTCCAGATGCCGCTGCAAAAGCAATGGCTGCCCGGACTTGACCAGAATGGTTTCAAAAAAACCATCGCCGTAGGCCAATCCCCGGTCCTTCACGGACAGGGAATCTGCCGCGACGCCATCGACCCAGCACAATGTCATTCGGCAAACCGGCGGAAAACCAGCGAACCGTTTGTGCCGCCAAAGCCGAAGGAATTGGAGATCACCACATCGATCGGCATCCGGCGCGGTTCGTGCGGAACGAAGTCCAGGTCACAGCCTTCATCCGGCTCATCGAGGTTGATGGTCGGCGGTGCCACCTGATCCTTGATCGCCAGCACGCTGAAGATCGCCTCGATCGCCCCTGCCGCCCCCAGCAAATGACCAGTCATGGACTTGGTCGAGCTGACTGCCAGTTTGTAGGCATGATCGCCAAATACCGTCTTGATGGCGTTCACTTCAGCCAGGTCGCCAGCCGGGGTGGACGTGCCGTGAGCGTTGATGTACTGCACCTGCTCGGGCGCGACCTTCGCGTCGCGCAGCGCATTGGCGATGCAGCGGGCGGCGCCAGCGCCATCGTCCGGCGGCGAGGTCATGTGGAAAGCATCACCGCTCATGCCGAAACCGATCAGTTCGGCGTAAATGGTCGCGCCACGCGCCTTGGCGTGCTCCAGCTCTTCCAGAACCAGGGCGCCCGCACCATTGGAAAGCACGAAGCCATCACGGCCCTTGTCCCACGGACGGCTGGCGCGCGCCGGTTCGTCGTTGCGGGTGGACAGCGCTCGGGAGGCGCCGAAACCGCCCATGCCCAGACCGCAGGCCGCCATTTCCGCGCCGCCGGCGATCATTACGTCCGCCTCGTCGTAGGCAATGTTGCGCGCTGCCATGCCGATGCAGTGCGTGCTCGTCGTGCAAGCGGTAGCGATTGCGTAGTTGGGTCCCTGCGCGCCCAGATGGATCGACAGGAAACCGGAAATCATGTTGATGATCGAACCCGGCACGAAGAACGGGGAGATCTTGCCAGGGCCCTGTTCATGCAGCAGCCGGCTGGTGTTTTCGATGTTGGTCAGCCCACCGATGCCCGATCCCATGGCCACGCCGACACGCTCGCGGTTGGCGTCGGTGATTTCGATACCGGCGTTGCGCACAGCCTGAAAGCTCGCAGCCAGACCGTATTGAATGAACAGATCGAGCCTGCGCGCCTCTTTGGGCGACAGGTAATCTTCGACCTGGAATCCCTTGACCGAACCGCCGAAGCGGGTGGTGTAAGCCGAAAGGTCCGTGTGCTCGATAAGGCCAATGCCACTCTGGCCAGCCAGAATGCCTTGCCAGGTGCTAGGCACATCCGTGCCCAATGGCGTCAGCATACCCATACCGGTGACCACGACGCGTCTACGCGACACAGGACTCTCCTTTTTTCTATTGACGAAATGCGGTCCTGTCTAAAGAAAAAACCGCACGCCAAGGGCAGTGCGGTTTTTCCAGGACAGCAAACTACGACTACAAAATCTTACGCCTTGTGGGCGGTAACGTAATCGATAGCAGCTTGAACAGTGGTGATCTTCTCGGCTTCTTCGTCAGGGATTTCGGTCTCGAATTCCTCTTCCAGAGCCATTACCAGCTCAACGGTATCAAGGGAGTCGGCACCCAGGTCTTCAACGAAGGAAGCACTGTTGGTCACTTCCTCTTCCTTGACGCCAAGTTGTTCGGCAACGATTTTCTTGACGCGCTCTTCGATGGTGCTCATACCGTGTTTTAACTCCTAGTGGACAAATTCGGGCAGCTGGCCGATGGGTAAGTGTATAGAAGAGGTTTTGCGCATTTCAAGCTAAACGCAATTCCCGATACGCCCATCAGCCCTCGACCCATTAAAAGATTTCAGCTTTATAACGGATTTTAGACAGCCCGTATGACATTTTTTCGATACGGCTGGTCACATGTACATGCCGCCGTTAACGGGGATTGTAGCCCCGGTAACGTAGCCTGCACCTTCCGAGGCAAGAAAAGCGACCACGTGCGCAATCTCTTCGGCATGCCCCAGTCGACCCAGAGGAATCTGGGCCGTCAGCGAATCACGTTGTGCCTCTGGCAGCTCGCGCGTCATGTCAGTGTCGATGAAGCCCGGAGTGACCGAGTTTACCGTCACTGCCCGCGAACCGACTTCACGCGCCAGCGCGCGGCTGAAGCCTTCCAGACCCGCCTTGGCGGCTGCGTAGTTTACTTGACCTGCGTTGCCCATGGCACCCACTACGGAACCAATGCTGATGATGCGACCCCAGCGGGCCTTGGTCATGCCGCGCAGAACGCCCTTGGACAGGCGATACAAGCTGTTCAGGTTAGTATTGATGACGTCATGCCACTCGTCATCCTTCATGCGCATCATCAGGTTGTCACGTGTGATGCCGGCGTTATTGACCAGGATCAATGGCGCGCCGACACGCTCCTGAATCTGCGCCAGGGCAGCCGAGACGGACTCATCGCTGCCGACATCCAGCGCAAGACCGAAGCCCTCGATGCCGTTTTCCTTGAAATAGGCAGTGATCTTTTCAGCGCCGGACTCCGACGTCGCGGTCCCGACCACGATTGCGCCATTACGGCCCAGCTCCAGGGCGATAGCCCGGCCAATTCCGCGGCTGGCGCCGGTCACCAGTGCAACTTTACCCTGACTCATGCAGTTCTCCTTATCAGGCCAGCGCCGCGCGGGTGGCGGCGAAGGCATCTGGGGTATTGAGGTTGTGAGTGGCCACGCCGTCGGCGCAACGCTTGTTCAATCCGGCAAGCACCTTGCCCGGGCCGCATTCGACCAGTTGCAGGGCACCATTGGCGGCCAGCGCCTGAACCGATTCGACCCAGCGGACCGGCTTGTAAAGCTGCTGCAACAAGTCGGTTTTCAGCGTCTGGAGATCGGCAGCGACGCTGGCGCTGACGTTCTGTACCAGAGGAATCTGCGGCGCCTGCCAGTCGATGGCGGCGATCGACTCGGCGAAACGCTCGGCCGCCGGACGCATCAGTTCACAGTGCGACGGAACGCTGACCGGCAGCGGCAGCGCGCGTTTGGCGCCCTTGCCCTTGCAGACCTCGATGGCACGATCGACAGCCGCCTTGGCGCCCGCAATGACAACCTGACCGGGCGAGTTGAAGTTCACCGCGCTGACCACATCGCCCTGCGCCGCTTCGGCACAGGCCGCGATGACGTCCGCGTCTTCAAGGCCGAGAATCGCCGCCATACCGCCCTGCCCTGCAGGCACGGCCTCTTGCATCAATTGACCGCGACGCTCCACCAGCCTGACCGCATCGGCGAGCGACAGGCTGCCAGCTGCGACCAGGGCGCTGTATTCGCCCAGACTGTGACCGGCGACGTAGGCAGGACGCGCGCCGCCTTCTGCCAGCCAGAGACGCCAGAGTGCAATGGACGCCGTGAGAATCGCAGGCTGGGTTTTGTCGGTCTGATTGAGGGTTTCTTCCGGGCCCTGCTGAGTCAGCGCCCAGAGGTCATAGCCCAGCGCATCGGAGGCTTCTTTGAACGTGTCCAGCACCAACGGGTACTGCGCGCCCAGCTCGGCAAGCATGCCGAGGGACTGCGAGCCCTGGCCCGGAAAGACGAATGCGACGGAAGCAGACATTGACAAGCCCCTGATTATTGTCGTCGAAAAGAACGCCCGGCGAGGCCGAACGCAAGATAATTCAAAGTGTTGCGACTGGTCAGTTGGATGACCAAGCAGTCACAGGGGTCACATTCTAGCGCAAGACGCAGACCCAGATTCTAGAGCAGCTCTTCCAGACGCCCATGCAGCCGTTCTGGAAGGTTTTCCTGGATTTCGATGAGCGCCCGCTGGATCGCGCTCTGAAACCCCTGCGCCCCGGCAGAACCGTGGCTTTTGATCACGATGCCCTGCAAGCCGAGAAAGCTCGCGCCATTGTGCCGAGCCGGCGCAAGGTCAGCCTTCAGGCGCTTGAGCAGCGGCAACGCCAGCGCACCGACGGCCCTGGACATCACGTTCTGGCGGAACAGGGTTTCGATACGATCACCAATCATCGTTGCCAACCCCTCGCTCGACTTGAGCAGGATGTTGCCCACGAAACCATCGCAGACCACCACATCGGCCTCGCCCCGGTACAGGCCATCGCCCTCGATGAACCCGATATAATTGAGGCCCGGCGCAGCCTGCAAAAGACTCGACGCCAGCTTGACCTGCTGATTGCCCTTGATGTCCTCGGTGCCCACGTTGAGCAAGGCCACCTTGGGCCGCGTCACGCCCAGCGCTTGAGCCGCCACCGATCCCATCACCGCAAACTGATAGAGGTTATCGGCGCTGCAGTCCACGTTCGCGCCCAGATCCAGCAACTGGCAGTAACCACGCTGAGTAGGGATCGCGGCCACCATGGCCGGCCGATCGATGCCCGGCAGGGTCTTGAGCACAAACCGCGACAACGCCATGAGCGCACCGGTATTGCCCGCACTGACACACGCCTGAGCCTGCCCGTCTGCCAGCAGACGCAATGCCACGCGCATCGAGGAGTCCGGCTTGCCACGCAATGCGACGGCGGGCCGGTCATCCATGGTGATCACTTCCGTGGCATTGACGACGAGCAGGCGCGATCGATCGACACCGGAATGGCGTGCGATGAGGTCTTCAAGTAGGGGAGCTTGACCGACGAGGGTCAGATGAAGCGAGGGTGTTGCGAGCAGGCAGGCAATGCTGGCCTGAACAATGCTGCGGGGACCGAAGTCCCCGCCCATTGCGTCGATCGCGATGACCGGAGCGGACAAGAAATTACTCGTCAGCGCCCTTGTCGATCACTTTACGACCACGGTATACGCCTTCTGGCGAAACGTGGTGACGCAGGTGAACTTCACCGGTGGTTTTCTCTACAGACAGAGTGCTAGCCTCGAGAGCGTCGTGCGAACGGCGCATGTCGCGGGCAGAGCGGGATTTTTTGTTCTGCTGAACAGCCATAATTGATTAACTCCTAAACGTTTGGGTCACGCTTTAACTGCGCCAATACACTGAACGGGTTGGACCGCGTTACCTCGTCCACGCTCGGCTCGGGCTCATCGAGGCCCGCCGGCTGCTGGCATTCTTTCGGATCATGAGTTGGCACAATGGGCAAGGCGAGCAGAAGCTCATCCTCGATCAATGCCAGCAGATCCAATGGATCTTCGCCGAGTTCCAGCACGTCATAGCCTTTCGGCAACGACTGGGTATTTGCACCCTCCTTTACCACGGCGTAACTGCATTCGCTGTGGATCGGCAGGGTGACCAGCTCAAGACAACGCTGGCAAACCATTTTGACTTCGACGTCAATGTCGCTGTGGATAACCACGGCGCGTTGCTCGTCTCGTTCAAAAACGAATTTCGCCTGCACTGTACCGAGATTGTCAGCAAGCGGGTCGCAGAGTCTCTCCAAATCAGCCAGCGGCAACTCTCCTTCAAGAGTAGTGCCACGATCAGCTAATTTGCGCGGGTCAACGTGAGGTGGAATCGGGTCATTCAACATAGGCGCAGCATTCTAGGGACGAGCCCTGCGACTGTCAAAGGAAATTCAGGACTGTTCGCAACCTGACCCTCTGATTACACTCGACTTTCATGTTTCGGAGAACCCCATGCTGCCTTTACTCCTTGCCTCCAGCTCGCCTTATCGACGTCAATTGCTCGATCGCCTGCGCTTGCCGTTCGTCTGCGCGTCGCCGGACATCGATGAAAGCCGCCAGCCCGCAGAGCCTGCCCGGACACTGGTCATGCGCCTGGCGCGGGAGAAAGCCATGGCGCTGGCCCACGATTATCCCGGTCATCTGATCATCGGGTCCGATCAAGTGGCCGTGCTGGGCGAGCAGGTTCTCGGCAAACCACACAGTTTCGAACGCGCCATGGAACAGCTTACTGCCAGCAGCGGCAAAAGCGTGAGCTTCCTCACAGGTCTTGCGCTGTATAACAGCAGCACCGGTCACTGTCAGGTCGACTGCATACCTTTTACCGTGCACATGCGCGCGCTCGATCAGGCCAGCATCAGCCGCTATCTCCACGCAGAACAGCCGTATGACTGCGCGGGCAGTTTCAAGGCAGAAGGACTGGGCGTCAGCCTGTTCCGCAGCACCGAAGGCTCAGATGCGACGAGCCTGATAGGCCTTCCCCTGATTAGACTGGTGGATATGCTGACGGCTGAGGGCGTGCAGCTGCCCTGACCGATAGCCAACGCAAGCCACAAAAAACCCGACCAATGGCCGGGTTTTCATTGGCGCAGGCCGATCAGCGCAGCGTTGGGCCTTTGAAACCGGCCCACATGGCAATCTGTTCTGCCACACTGGAGCCAAGCTTCTTGGAGAAGCGATCGAATGGCGACTCCTCGACGGTGTAGTCGACCATCTCCTTCTCGCCGATGATCTCGCGCGCCACATAGCTCGCACTGCCCAGGCCGTCGACCAGACCCAGCCCCACCGCCTGCTCGCCGGTCCAGACAAGACCGGAAAACAACTCGGGATGTTCTTTGTCCTTGAGGCGATCTCCGCGGCCTGCTTTCACGCTGGCAATGAACTGCTGATGCGTAGTGTCCAGCACGCTCTGCCAGAAGGCGGTCTCGTCAGCCTTGGGCGGCTGGAACGGATCCAGGAACGCCTTGTGCTCGCCGGACGTATAAGTACGACGATCGACGCCAAGTTTCTCCATGGTGCCGACAAAACCGAACCCGGCCGCCGTCACGCCAATGGAACCCACCAGACTCGCTTTATCGGCGTAGATCTGGTCAGCCGCGCTGGCAATGTAGTACGCGCCAGAGGCACCCAGATCGGTGATGACGGCATATACCTTGATGTCAGGCTTCTTGGCGCGCAGACGACGAATTTCGTCATATATATAACCGGACTGCACGGGACTGCCCCCTGGGCTGTTGATCCGCAGAATCACACCCTTGGTCTTTTCGTCCTCGAAGGCCGCACGCAAGCTGCCGACGATATTGTCAGCACTGGCCGCTTCAGTGTCGGCGATCATGCCTTTGACTTCGATCAGCGCGGTGTGACTGCTCTTGCGCGACGCGCCCTTTTCAAAATCCATCAGCGGCGAGAACAACGCCAGCGCAGCGAACAGATAAATGAAGGTCAGGGATTTAAAGAAGATCCCCCAGCGACGCGTACGACGATGCTCCTGCACGTTGGCCAACAGCGTCTTTTCCAGGAGTTTCCAGCTCTTCGCATCAAGCTTGCTGTCACCCTCGTCTTTATCCTGCGAAGACGGTGACTTCCATTCGTCCGACATAGATCAATTACCCCAACAACGAAGATTCGGCGGTCCGCACACCCAACCAGGTGCGCAGCTCGGAAAAATGCCCGATCGCCAGGCGCGGTTCGTACTGGCGCAACGAGTCCAGAGCCTGCGCTCCGTACCCCACCGCCACCGAATCCATGCCAGCGTTGCGGGCCATCAATAAATCAAATGAAGCGTCACCGACCATCAGCGCCTTTTCCGGCCGCACACCGCACTGCTGAAGAATCTCGTTAAGCATCAGCGGATCAGGCTTGCTGGCGGTTTCATCCGCCGCCCGGGTAGCGTCGAAGTAATCCTGCCAGCCGTGCGCCTTGAGCACGCGATCCAGCCCCCGACGGGCCTTACCGGTTGCAACGGCGAGCCGATAGCCTTCGGCGCGGAACGCCTCCAGCGATTCGTGCACACCCTCGAACAGCTTCGAAGGTTCAACGTCCATCGCCATATAGCTGTCGGCGTAGTGCTGACGAAAATCGATCAGGTCACTGGCAGTGATTTCCGGATAGAGCGTACGAATCGCCTCAGGCAACCCCAAGCCGATGATCCCCTTGATTGCCGCCTCATCACGCACAGGCCTTGCAGAGAGATTTGCGGCGGCTTGCATGGCATCGACGATGCGGCCTACGGAGTCGGACAGCGTGCCGTCCCAGTCGAAAATCAGCAGCTCATAATCAGGGCGCACTCAATCGCTCCACAGTCTTGGCCCACATCTCGTCCACGGGCGCTTCGAGTTTCAACTCGCCGCCATCGGGCAGCGGCACGGTCAAGGCATAAGCATGCAGGAACAGGCGCTTGCCGCCCAGATCGCGGATTTCCCGGGTAAAGTCTTCATCACCGTATTTGCTGTCGCCAGCAATGCAGTGACCGGCGTGCAGGGCATGCACGCGAATCTGGTGGGTACGACCGGTTATCGGACGCGCCTCGACCAGGGTGGCAAAGTCACCGAAGCGGCGCAGCACCTTGAACAACGTCAGCGCCTCTTTGCCCTCATCGTTCACTTCGACCATGCGCTCGCCGGAACGCAGGTTGCTCTTGAGCAACGGCGCGCGGACCTGCTTCTGCGATGTCGCCCAGTGCCCGCGCACCAGCGCCATGTAGCGCTTGTCGACGCCGTCGCCGCGCAACTGCTCGTGCAGATGGCGCAACATGCTGCGCTTCTTGGCAATCATCAGCAGACCCGAGGTGTCCCGATCCAGGCGATGCACCAGTTCGAGCTCCTTGGCATCGGGACGCAACTGACGAAAGGCTTCGATGACGCCGAAGCTGAGCCCGCTGCCGCCGTGAACCGCGATGCCAGCGGGCTTGTTGAGGACGATCAGGCCTTTGTCCTCATGGACGATGGCAGCTTCGAGCCGTTGCAGCAGCCCTTGAGCGACCGGCACCGGCTCGTCGCGCTCAGGCACGCGTACCGGCGGAACGCGCACAATGTCACCGGCCTGAAGCTTGTACTCGGGCTTGATCCGTCCCTTGTTCACTCGCACTTCGCCCTTGCGCAATATGCGGTAAATCAAGGTTTTGGGAACGCCCTTGAGGTACGTGATCAGAAAATTATCGATGCGTTGACCGGCAAGTTCCGGCGCAACCTCTACCAGCTGGACGCCGGGGGTTGGGGGGGTGATATTCGTCATGGCGCAAATCATAACAATTTTTTATGGATTTGAAGCACTTAATGATTGCTGCTATAGTCGCGAACGCCGCCAAAAGCGGCCTGGACAGCGGACAAACGGTATGACAGCCGGCCCTGACCAACGCAATTCACGAGGGCGCGAGGCCGCCCTACGGGGCTTTCGGTGACAACGGAAGATCAGCAGGCGTTACGAGCGCAGGTGACATGAGGCCTGAAACAAGCCCGATCGCGGAGTGAGTCACTCGCCATCGAGGCCCACGTTCAAGGCCAGTTCACAAGGTGCAGTCGCAGGCAATCTCTCCGGGCGAATGCTTCGGAAACCATGCCTTATTTGAGCCATGACGCGCGAACTTCCCATCGAAGATCGCGGTAAATGCAACCCGTTGCGGATTCAGCGCGCGGCAGCACCCGAATTATCAGGGATACGTGTGGGGTGGAGACGCACAACCGTCGGACTGTGTAGCAAAAGGCTTTATTCAAGACGCTTCATATCGTCCGCTACCGATGGTTGATTCCTCCTCCTGACAAAGCTTTTGCTGACAGGGTGTCATTTGTCACCACAGCAAGCAGGAAACGTCGTCGCGACTACGGCCCCGCTGGCCGGATATCGCTAGACACTGGAGTGTTAAAACACTCCTGACGCGCCCTGACACCGACCGTGAGAAGTCGTGTGTGCCGAACGCCGTTTCCGGCAGCCCGGAAACCGACGGTACTACATGAAAAGAATGCTGATTAACGCGACTCAACCCGAAGAGTTGCGTGTTGCGCTGGTAGACGGCCAGCGCCTATATGACCTGGACATCGAATCCGGGGCCCGCGAACAGAAGAAGGCCAACATCTATAAAGGCCGGATCACGCGCATCGAACCCAGCCTTGAAGCGGCGTTTGTCGACTTCGGCTCCGAGCGTCACGGCTTCCTGCCGCTGAAAGAAATCTCCCGCGAATACTTCAAGAAATCCCCGGAAGGCCGCGTCAACATCAAGGACGTTCTGAGCGAAGGCCAGGAAGTCATCGTTCAGGTCGAAAAAGAAGAACGTGGCAACAAGGGCGCAGCCCTGACCACCTTCATCAGCCTGGCCGGTCGTTATCTGGTGCTGATGCCGAACAACCCGCGCGCCGGCGGCATCTCGCGTCGCATCGAAGGCGAAGAGCGCAACGAGCTGCGTGAAGCGCTCAACGGCCTGATCGCACCTGCCGACATGGGCCTGATCGTTCGCACCGCAGGCCTTGGCCGCAGCAGCGAAGAAATGCAGTGGGACCTCGACTACCTGCTGCAACTGTGGACCGCCATCAAAGAGGCCTCCCAGGACCGCGCCGCGCCTTTCCTGATCTACCAGGAAAGCAACGTCATCATCCGCGCCATCCGTGACTACCTGCGCCAGGACATCGGCGAAGTGCTGATCGACAGCGTCGAAGCTCAGGAAGAAGCCCTGACCTTCATCCGTCAAGTCATGCCGCAGTACGCCAGCAAGATCAAGCTGTACGAAGACAGCGTTCCCCTCTTCAACCGCTTCCAGATCGAAAGCCAGATCGAGACCGCTTTCCAGCGCGTCGTCGAACTGCCTTCCGGCGGCTCCATCGTCATCGATCCTACCGAAGCGCTGGTGTCCATCGACATCAACTCGGCGCGCGCCACCAAAGGCAGCGACATCGAAGAAACCGCCCTGCAGACCAACCTTGAAGCGGCCGAAGAAATCGCCCGTCAACTGCGCCTGCGCGACATCGGCGGCCTGATCGTCATCGACTTCATCGACATGACGCCTGCCAAGAACCAGCGCGCCGTGGAAGAAAAGGTCCGCGAAAGCCTGGAAGCCGACCGTGCCCGTGTTCAGGTCGGTCGCATTTCGCGTTTCGGCCTGTTGGAGATGTCCCGTCAGCGCCTGCGTCCGTCTCTGGGCGAGAGCAGCGGCATCGTGTGCCCGCGCTGCAGCGGCACCGGCATCATCCGCGACGTCGAATCGCTGTCGCTGGCGATCCTGCGCCTGATCGAAGAAGAAGCCCTGAAAGACCGGACTGCCGAAGTCCGCGCTCAAGTGCCGATCCCGGTGGCTGCGTTCCTGCTGAACGAAAAACGCAATTCGATCACCAAGATCGAGCTGCGCACCCGTGCACGCATCGTCATCCTGCCGAACGATCACCTCGAAACGCCTCACTTCGAAGTGCAGCGTCTGCGTGACGACAGCCCTGAAGCGCACAGTCTGCAGTCGAGCTACGAGATTGCCGCGGCTGCCGCCGAAGTGGAAGAAGTCCAGCCGACAGCCGCCACTCGCACGCTGGTTCGCCAGGAAGCAGCGGTCAAGACCGCGCCGGCCCGCGCCAACGCGCCAGTGCCAACCGAAACCGCTGCACCGGTCGCTCCCGCGCCTGTCGCTCATGAGCCAAGCCTGTTCAAAGGGTTGGTGAAATCCCTGGTCAGCCTGTTCGCGACCAAGGAAGAGCCTGTTGCCCCGGCCGCCGTCGTCGAGAAACCGGCCAGCGAGCGCCCTGCCCGCAACGAAGAGCGTCGCAACGGTCGCCAGCAGAGCCGCAGCCGTAACGGCCGCCGCGATGAAGAGCGCAAGCCTCGCGAAGAGCGTGCGCCGCGTGCCGAGCGTGAAGAACGCGCACCGCGCGAAGAGCGTGCACCTCGTGAAGAACGCGCCCCTCGTGAAGAGCGCGCTCCCCGCGAAGAACGTGCCCCGCGCGAGCCGCGTGAAGCCCGTGACGAAACCGCCGCACCGCGCGAAGAACGTCAACCTCGTGCGCCGCGTGAAGAGCGTCAGCCACGTGCACCGCGCGAAGACCGCAAGCCGCGCGAAGAGCGCGTGCGTGAACTGCGCGAACCGCTGGATGCCGCTCCGGCAGTCAATGTGCCGCGCGAAGAACGTCCTGAGCGCGCCCCGCGTGAAGAGCGTCAGCCACGTCCGCCGCGTGAAGAGCGTCAACCGCGCGCCGAGCAGGCTGCAGCGGCTGCCGAAGACGAAACATTGCTGAGCAACGAAGAGCAGCAGGACGATAACCAGGAACACGCCGAAGGCGATCGCCCTCGTCGTCGCTCCCGTGGTCAGCGTCGTCGCAGCAACCGTCGTGAGCGTCAGCGCGATGCCAACGGTGATGTGATCGAAGGCTCTGAAGGCAGCGAAGGCGGCCAGGAACAGGCCGCTGAAGTCCGTGACTCGGGCAACAGCACTGAAATCGCCGCAGGTCTGGCGGTCACCGCAGCCGTCGCTGAAAGCGTGATCAGCGCCCCGGCCGAGGCTGATGCCCACCGTCAGGCGGAGCGCGCCAACTCGGCAGCCGAAGCCTCGGCAGTAGAACCGGCCGAGAAAGCGCCTGAGCCTGTTATGCAGGCACCTGTCGTCGAAGCACCGGCCATCGAAAGTCAGGATGCACCGGTCAAACGTTCGGTCATGCCGGAAGTTGAAGTGGCTCAATTCGATGCGTCGCTGAGCCCGTTCGAGCGTCAGGTCAAAGCCGCTGCTCAGGCTGAGCAGGTCGATGCCCCCGCTGCGGAACAAGCGCCAGTCGCCGTCGAAGTACCGGCTCCTGTGGTAGAGGCCCCGGCCGCTGCACCTGTCGAAGCGCTGAAAGATGCCGAGCCAGCGATTGAGAAACCAGCTGCTGTCGCACCTGTAGCCGAAGCGCCTGTAGCCGAAACCGCTGTAGCCGAAGCCCCAGTGGTCAACGCTCTTGTGGTTGAGGCATCTGACCAGACAGCAGCGCCGGAAATCGTCGCGGCGCCAGTGGCCGTCGAAGCTGCAGCTGCTCCGGTGCCTGCCGCCGAGAAGCCGGCACTGCCAATGGCCAGCACCGGTCGCGCGCCGAACGATCCTCGTGAAGTTCGCCGTCGTCGCCTGGAAGCCGAGCGTCTGCAGAAGGAAGCCGAAGCCGCCGCGAGCGCTGCACCTGTCGCTCAGGCAGAAGCTGCCAGCCCTGCTCCTGCCGTCGAAGCCGTCTCCGCTCCAGCCCCGGCTGTCAGCGAAAACGTCGAGCCGGCCAAGGCTGTCGTGACTGAAAACGGTGAAGAACTGGAAGAGAACAAAGAGCCTAAACCGCTCGCGTAATCCTTCAGTCAACAAAAAGCCCCACCTGTGTGAGCAGGTGGGGCTTTTTTATGGCGGCGATAAAGAAAACCCGGTTATTTGAAGACCAGCGCGGCAGGCACGTCCACATCCCACAGCACGCCTGAGTCTTCTGTATGGAGCTCTTTGACGTTCGCCCCCTGAAACAGACGTCGGGCGCCCTTCTCGCCTGTCAATGCCATCAGTGAAGCACCGAAATGCCGACCAAAGCCCACCGGATGCCCGTACTTGCCGACATGCACCGGGACGCTGATTGCGTCGTCCTCAAGGCTCGACGCAACGTACCGAAGGGTTTCGGGACTGATGAAAGGCATGTCGCCCAGAACGACGAGCCAGCCGCGATGATCAGGTTCGGCCGCCACGGCAGCGGCAATGCTGTCGCCCATTCCGGGCGAGTCCAGCACGACGACCTGACAACCGTGGCGCAGGGCGAGTTCGGCCACGCTGCAATAGTCGGGGCGGGTCAGCAGCACGATGGTGTCCGCGACGGTGCGGACGCTGACCAACACCTGCTCGAGAACCGAGCGCTCGACCCCGTCACGCCCAGTGCATTGTGCCAGCAGCTTATTGCGATGGCTGCCGGCGACTTGACGAAAGCGGCTGCCCAACCCGGCGGCAAGCACGATGGCACACAGGGTTTCACTCATGCTTTGACCTCTGAACGTGATGACAGACATGCCCTGACGGCAAAGACCACGGCAAAGCCCGGCCAGGACCTCAGCAGAGATTAGGCTCCATTTCCAGCGTCACGCCGAAGCGCTCGAGGACATCGGCCTGAATCCGCTGAGCCAGATTGAGCAGGTCGTGTCCGGAGGCTGAGCCATAGTTGACCAGTACCAGCGACTGCAAAGCATGCACGCCAGCATCGCCTTCACGAAAACCCTTCCAGCCCGCTTGCTCGATCAACCAGCCCGCCGCCAGTTTGACCTGCCCGTCAGGCTGAGGATAAGTCACCAGACCGGGATGAGCCTGCTTGATGCGTGCAGCAACGTCGGCCGGCACCAGCGGATTTTTGAAGAAACTGCCGGCATTGCCGAGCACCGCCGGGTCGGGCAGCTTCTCGCTGCGGATCGCACAGATCGCTTTGCTGACGTGTACAGGCGTCGGGTCCTTGATGCCCTGCTCTTCGAGGCGCTGGCGCACAGGCCCGTAATCCAGATGCAGTCGGGCAGCAAAGGTCAACGCAAAGCGCACCCGCAGGATCAGCCAGCGACCGGTCTGATGCTTGAACACACTGTCGCGATAGCCGAAGGCGCAGTCCTGTAGCGAAAACTCTTTCAACTCACCGTTGAGCCGGTCCATGGCGACCAGGCTGTGGAAAACGTCTTTGATCTCGACGCCGTAAGCACCGATGTTCTGCATGGGCGCAGCCCCGACCGTGCCCGGGATCAGGCTCAGGTTTTCCAGTCCGGCCAGGCCTTGGGCGAGCATATCCTGAACGAACGGGTGCCACGGTTCGCCTGCCTCTGCCTCGACGATGGCGCGATCGCAGTCCTCATGAACGATGCGAATGCCACGACTGGCCATGCGCAGTACCAGCGCATCGACATCACCGGTGAGCAACAGATTGCTGCCGCCGCCCAGCACCAACAGGTCGATGTGGTTCTGCGCCGAATAGGCCAGCGCTTCACGCACGTCCTCGTCGGTGCGCGCTTCGGCAAACAGGCGCGCACGCACGTCCACGCCAAAGGTGTTGTAGGGCTTGAGTGACACATCGGATTGCAGCTGCAGGGTCATGGGCGAACCTGCGTGTGTGGCATCGAAACGGCAAAACCCATGCTCATCAGATCTCCAGCAAACGCCGCACGCGTTCCAGGTCTTCAGCGGTGTCGACACCCGCCGGAGGTGCTTCGAGGGCGTCCGCGACGTGGATACGCACGCCATGCCACAGGGCCCGCAACTGCTCGAGGTTTTCGGTGTTTTCCAGCCAGCACGGTCCCCAGCTGACGAAGTCATGCAGGAAACCGGCGCGGTAGGCGTAAATCCCGATGTGGCGGCGGTACGGCACGCCTTCGGGCAACGTGTCACGGCTTTTTGCCAGCGCATCGCGGGCCCATGGCAGCGGCGCACGACTGAACGTCAGGGCCAGGCCGTTGATATCGGAACAGACCTTGACCACATTGGGATTGAACAGCGACGTCACGTCTTCGATGGGCTCGGCCAGCGTCGACATCCGGGCTTCGGGATGCGCAGCCAGGTTGTCGGCGACCTGATCGATCACCGCCGGAGGAATCATCGGCTCGTCACCCTGGACGTTGACGACGATGGCGTCATTGGCCAACCCCAGCAGCGCAGCGACTTCCGCCAGCCGGTCGGTGCCGGAGTTGTGGTCGTCCCGGGTCATCAGCACTTCGGCGCCGAACGCCTGACAGGCCTCGACGATGCGCGCGTCATCGGTCGCAACGACCACGCGCTCGGCGCTGCTTTTGCGCGCCTGCTCCCATACGTGCTGAATCATCGGCTTGCCCGCGATGGTTTTCAGGGGTTTACCGGGAAAGCGGCTGGAGCCGTAGCGCGCCGGAATGACAACGGTAAACGGTGCGGTCATTTGTCCAGACGCTCGTCGGTGGTCAGGGTGCGCGCTTCGCTTTCCAGCATGACAGGAATGCCATCACGGATCGGATAAGCCAGGCCTGCGCCTTTGCTGATCAGCTCGGTTTTATCGGCGCTGAGCTTGAGCGGACCTTTGCAGATCGGGCAAGCGAGGATGTCGAGCAATTTGGTGTCCATAGGAAATCCTGAGCGAATCATGGCAGAAGACGGTTTAACTGCGAATCGAACCAACTGACGAAGGCAGCGGAAGGCACGGCTTCCACGGCCAGGTACCACCAGTCGGGGGCCGCGAAGGATGCACACTTCACGGCGTCTTTCTCGGTCATGACGATGGGCAGCGCGGGCGTGAACGCAAGGGCCTCTGCGCTGAACACCGCATGATCGGCGAATGCATGGGGAACAGGCCGCCAGTGTAGTCCTTCAAGGGTTTTGAAGAAACGTTGCGGGTTACCGATTCCGGCGACCGCATGCAGCGCCTGGCCTTGGGGAAAGTGATCGACCGGGTGACGCTCGCCACTCAACAGATTGACCAGCGCGCTGGGCTGTAACTGAAACGCGTAGCCGTCATCGCGATCATCCGCCGCGCCGTTGTAAAGCAGCGCGTCGACGCTCTGCAGGCGCTCGACCGGTTCGCGCAGCGGGCCAGCCGGCAGGCAGCGCCGGTTTCCCAGCCCGCGAGCGGCGTCGATCAGCACCAGTTCGAGATCACGGGCCAGCCGGTAATGCTGCAGACCGTCGTCGGAAAGAATCAGGTCCAGCGGCTCCTGTGCCAGCAGGGCTCGCACCGCCCGGGATCGGTCAGGATCGATCATCAACGGCACACCTGCGCGTTTGACGATCAACAGCGGCTCGTCACCCGCCTGGGCCGCGCTCTGCCCGGCCGATACCCGCCAAGGCAGGCTCGGCGGTGTGGCGCCGTAGCCGCGACTGACCACGCCGACCCGCAACCCGCGGCGACGGCAATAATCGATCATCCAGAGAATCAGCGGCGTTTTTCCCGTGCCGCCAACGGTGATGTTGCCGACCACGATAACCGGCACGGGCGCCTTGTAGATGTCACCCTGGCCGGCGAGAAAACGCGCGCGCTTGCCGTCGACCACCCGCCGATACAGGCTTTCGAGCGGACGCAGCAAAGCCAGTGCCGGATGGCCTTTGTACCAGGCGTCAAGCAATCGGTCGGTCAGTGCCATCAGTTAGCCGATGCGGCCTCGACAGTGGTCATGCGCAAGTGAGCGAAACCCAGTTTGCCGGCCGCATCCATCGCCGTGATCACCGCCTGATGGGGTGTCTTGCCGTCGGCGCTGATCGACAACGGCAGATTGGTGTCGCCGCCCGATTCTTTCTGCAGGGCGTCGATGAGGGTTTCCAGCTTGCTGTCCGCCAGCAGCGTGTTATTCACCGAATACACGCCATCGGCGTTGATCGTGATGTCCACGTGCTTCTTGTCGACATCGTCGGCCGACGCACCGGTCACGGCCTGGGGCAGGTCGACGCGCAACTGGGTTTCCCGCGTGAAGGTCGTGGTCACGACGAAGAACAGCAAGAGGATGAACACCACGTCGATCAGCGACACCAGATTGATGTCGATGGTCTCCCGAGGTTTGCGACGGCGGAATTTCACTTCTTCCTGCCCTCGCCACGCGCGGCGGCCTTGAGGTCAGGTTTGGCACCGGTCAGATCGACATCGCGGTCGCCCTGCACCACTTCCACCAGCTTGATGGCTTCCTGCTCCATGCCAACCACCAGTTCGTCGACGCGGTTTTGCAGGTAGCGATGGAAAAAGATTGTCGGGATCGCCACGGTCAGGCCTGAGGCCGTGCAGATCAGTGCCTTGGCGATGCCGCCTGCAAGCATGCCCGCGTTGCCGGTCATGCCGGTGCTGGTAAACGAGCTGAAAATGTCGATCATGCCCAGCACGGTACCCAGCAGACCCAGCAGCGGCGCCATTGCCGCGATGGTGCCCAGCGTCGCAAGGTAGCGCTCCAGCTCGTGAATGACGCGGGCTGCGGCCTCCTCGATGCATTCTTTCATGATCTCGCGGCCATGCCGGGAGTTGGCCAGGCCTGCGGCGAGGATTTCACCCAGCGGGGAGTCGGCGCGCAGTTCTTTGAGCTTGTCGCCGCTCAGTTGTTTGTCCTGAATCCAGCGCCACACCTGACCGAGCAGATGCGGCGGTGTGATGCGGCTGGCGCGCAGTGTCCAGAGGCGCTCGATGATGATTCCAACGGCGGCAATGGAACTCAAAATGATCGGTAGCATCATCCAGCCACCAGATTTGACCAGCTCCCACACAGCGACCACCCCCTGAAAAAAAGTGGCGCCACTCTAACATAGGCTCGCCGGATCGCGTCGTCGGCTGGGCGATCGCGGCGATGAATAACCGCACATCAGTCGCGCCAGAAGCGCTTGCTCTGGCGCTCCCCGCTCGCGTCCTGCCGAGCGCCCAGCTGCAGTGTGATGGCGCCCGATTCGGCACTGTCGTACACCCGCATGCCGGACCACTGATAGCGAGACATCACCAGCGGGTGCGGGTGGCCGAAGGCATTGTTGCGCCCTCGCGAGATCAGCACGCTGTGGGCGCCGACCGCTCGCAGAAAAGCGCGAGACGACGAGCTGCGGCTGCCGTGATGAGGCGATTGCAGCCACTCGGCGCGCGCATCGAACCCATCGGCCAGCATGGCACGCTCGGCATCGACATCGATGTCGCCGGTCAGCAATAGACGTTCGCCCTTGGCCTCGACTTTCAGCACGCAGGACGCCTGGTTGCCTGGCGCCGCGTTTTCCCAGATCCACGTGGAAAAAGTCACTTCATCCCACGTCCAGCTTTCGCCGTTACGACAGGACTCGGCCTGCAACTCGGCAGGTAGACGCCCTACGTCGCCTGCCAGTACCCGGTCGACCGACAGCCCCTCGAGGATCGCCGCGGCGCCACCGGCGTGATCGGCGTCGGCGTGACTGAGCAGCATCACGTCCAGGCGAGTGAGCCCGGCGCGCCGGATCGCGGGGAGCACCACTCGCTCGCCGATATCGAATTCGCCGAAGCGCGGCCCGGCATCGTAGAGCAAGGTGTGCTGCCGGGTTCGCAGCACGATCGCCAAGCCTTGGCCTACATCCAGCTGCTGCACCTGTACCTCGCCCGCGGGCACAGTCTGCTGGGGAGGAAAAACGCACAACGCCAGCAACGGCCAACCCAGCAGACGCATGGGCACGCCTTCAGGCAGCAACAACATGAGCGCGCCAAGCAGGCTGATGGGCCAGATCCAGCCGGGCACCTGCGGGCCGGACCACGCCGGGGCGACTTCGGCCATGACAGCGAGGAAGCGGAACAGCCAGTCCATCGAGCCACCCGCCAGCCAGAGCAGCGGCTCACCGAAGACAGGCAAGGCCAGCAACAGCGTCCCGAGCAACGCCAGCGGGAGAACGACAAGGCTGATCCACGGCACGGCCAGCAGATTGACCGCGGGGCCGCTGATGCTCACCGGCAGGTTCAGCGCCAGCAGGATCGGCAGCAGACCGACGGCGATCAGCCACTGCGCCCGGGTCCAGCTTTGCAGCCAGGTCCAGCGACCCAGCCGTCCGCCGAAGATCAGCATGAGAATCCCCACCGCGGCGAACGACAGCCAGAATCCTGGCCTGAGGCTGACCAATGGCTCGGTGATCAGGACCAGATTCAGCGCAATCAACAAGGGCCATGTGACACCCAGATGGCGAAAGCGCAGCCGCCAGAGCAGGACCAGTCCGAGCATCACGCAGGCCCTCTGCACCGGCACTTCGAAACCGGCGAGAAACCCGTAAGCCAGCGCGCCGCCGAAGGCGACGATGCAGGCACAAGGCAACCAGGGCAGACGCCGTGGCCATGCTCCCCAACGGGCAAGCCCGGCAACCAGCCCGTACAACAGACCGGCAAGCAAGCCGATGTGCGTGCCGGAGATCACCAGCAGATGGATGGTGCCGGTGTCTTGCAGCACCTGCCAGTCCGCGGGGCTGAGGCCTGAGTCGTCGCCCAGCACCAATGCCGCCAGGCCGCCTTGCCGGCCCTGCGCATCAACCGCGAGCAAACGCTGACGCAGGCCGTCGCGCCAGTTGTGCTGCGCAGGCGCGAGCATCTGCCCGTCGACGACCGTGCCGGTTGCGCCAATCCGCTGAGACAGCAGCCAGGCCTCGTAATCGAATGCGCCTGAATTGACCAGACCGCCCGGTCGCTTGAGCTTGACCGCCAGCCGCCAACGCTCGCCACTGTTGACCGGCGGTCCGCCATACCAGCCCAGCCGGATCTGCTCGGGTAACCGTGTCCGTCGGGATTCGGGCTGCTGCAGCTGAAAACGCACGACACCGTCGATGGTTTGCGGCAAACCGGCGACTTGGCCTTCCAGCCAGAACGTCTGGCCGTCAAAGCGCTCGGGCAACCGGTCGTGCAGGGCTGATCGGGCCGAGAAGCACGCCCAGGCGAGGCCGAACAGAAAGAAGGCCAGCGGATACGTTCGAAACGGCAGCAGCATCAGTGCCACGAGCGGCATGACCAGCAACAACCAGACCGGCGGCAACACGGGCAGAAACCGCAACAACAGCAATCCCGTCGCAAGCGCGACCATCCCTGTGCGCATAAGGCTTTCCTTGTCATCGGGTGAAATCCACCCTCATGACTTAGCCCACCCACGCTCCCGCCGATTTATTAATTGTCACAAAGTCTGAATTTTCGCAGGTCACTATCCGTGCATACTTGCCCGAATTTTCCGCCCTCACTGCCGGATTCACGTATGCCACGCCATCTGTTCAAGCGCTACATGCCCGATCCGAACAGCATCCGGGAACACAAGTCCTTACGATTTCTCGGCACCCTCCTGCATGATCCGAACCTCTGGCACCTCAACCGCCACTCGGTTGCGCGAGCCATGGGCATCGGCCTGTTCGCGGCACTGATGCCGATGCCGCTGCAGATGCTGCTGGCGGCGATCCTCGCCGTCTGGGTCCGCGCGAACATGCCGATCGCCGTCAGCCTGTGCTGGTTGACCAATCCGCTGACCATGCCACCGGTGTTCTACATCACCTACAAGATCGGCGCGCTGCTGCTGGGGCTTCCACCGCGCAGCTTTCCGGACGAACTGAGCTGGGACTGGATCAGCGGCCAGCTGACCACGCTGTGGCAGCCGTTTCTGCTGGGTTCCATGGTCGCAGGCGTGGTCGCGGGTCTGGTGGGGTATTTCGGGACGATGGCGTATTGGCGCTGGTGGGTCGGGCGGCAGTGGCGCAGGCGAAAGGCAAAAAGGCGCTAACCGGAACACTGAAGTTGGGAGCGGCCTTGCTTGCGAATTCGGCCTGTGTGCTCGTTGAGCTGAAAATGCACCGCCCTCCTCCCGGCTGTGGCCGGTCCTACAGATGCTACAAGATTTTCGTAGGACCTGCTTTAGCCGGGAAGGCTTCGGGTGTCATGCCAATGATCGAAATCGCGTTAGAGACAGTTGGCTCACTCCCAAAAGTTTGCGTCCTGCGCAGTCGCGGCGGCGTGCTGCGGTGATGGGACGCCCCTACCGGAATTTAATGACAGCGTAAAATGCGATCATGCATCCGAAGACCAGGTGGAGGGCTAAGTAGTGCCAAAATACCTGTTTTCTCAATCTTTCAGGCACTCTTAAGTTGGCGTCTGCAGTTATATATCCTTTAGCGTGCATTGTTTGGGGAAATGTCAAAACTATCGACACCATGTTCATCCGCATCTGCCTTCCTATGATGCCGCCGCCCCAGTTGGAGCGAGTGTCCGATATGCACTTGCAGCCTTCGAGATAACCCTCGAGCAGATCGATTTTCCGATAAGCGAAAATGACCATGGTCAGTGTCGTCAAGAGCGTACAGCACAGCAGAATGAGGGAAAGAATACCCAAAGTCGGGGGCATCACTTTGGAGCCCAATCATAGAGCATCTCGCCTGCAAGTTCGCCGTACAACTCGCCCATTGCTCCTCCAGCATATCCGCCTACCAGCCCGCCCACTATTCCACACCCGAGGGAACTCAATCCTCCCGTTGGAACAGCGAACACGACTGTGCAGATACTTGTCATCAAATAACCTGCAGCAGCGCCACCGATAGAACCGCTGGCGATTCCCGACACCAGTTTTGTGCCTTCCACGTAGTGGGCCCTTCTGCACAGGTCGTCTCTTCCAGCGGAGCACGCCTCCTTGACTTCCAGAGCACTCGACAAAACATTCATCCCTATGCCAACTGCTGATCCCTTTTTGAGTACTTTGACCGCCTTAGCGATACCGCCGATTTTCTTCGCATACCCCTGAATCTCCCCCGTATGCAAATAACTCTTCGTCGAGATCCCCAGCATCTTTTTGATAGACCCCTTCTTTCTCAACTTCGTCCCCCAGCGCGCAATACCTTGCAGTTGAATATCAAGCTTGGCGAAAAGGACTTTGCGTTGGTTGATGAACTCCTGTCGGGCGATGGGAGTACCTCGGGTGAGCGACAGTTTATAAAGCCGCTCGATGTCATCCAGTGTCTTCTTGATGCTCTCTAGGTGCGCACTCCAGCTGCTCGTCGCGGCGCCAAGCCCCAGCGATCCATATCCGAGCATGTGCTGCAGCAGGTCATAGTTCTTGATGACGAGCCCATCGGCCCCGGCCTGATGCTGGCTCAGTTGTCTGCGCACGTTGCGGGCGTAGTCCATCAGTTCGGTTTCCTCAACCGTCACTGTGCGCGTCGAAAGGTCGCCCATCACCACAATCTGGCCGGGCATGACCACGATATTGAGGAGATGCGCATTGAGCGTATCGAACTTTGCATTACCGCCGACGCGGTTTTTCAGTGTGGCGTAGGATTGCATCTGTTCGTTGATGAAGACGTACGGCTTGGTCATGTCCG
>NZ_FNYJ01000004.1:0-34505 GCF_900108875.1 Pseudomonas sp. NFR16
CGGACATGACCAAGCCGTACGTCTTCATCAACGAACAGATGCAATCCTACGCCACACTGAAAAACCGCGTCGGCGGTAATGCAAAGTTCGATACGCTCAATGCGCATCTCCTCAATATCGTGGTCATGCCCGGCCAGATTGTGGTGATGGGCGACCTTTCGACGCGCACAGTGACGGTTGAGGAAACCGAACTGATGGACTACGCCCGCAACGTGCGCAGACAACTGAGCCAGCATCAGGCCGGGGCCGATGGGCTCGTCATCAAAAACTATGACCTCTTGCAGCACATGCTCGGGTATGGATCGCTCGGACTGGGCGCCGCCACGGGAAGCTGGGGGGCACACTTGGAGAGCGTAAAGAACACCCTGGATGACATTGAGCGACTGTACAAATTGTCGCTTATCCGAGGCACCCCCATCGCCCGACAAGAGTTCATCAACCAGCGCAAAGCCCTCTTCGCCAAGCTCGATACTCAACTGCAAGGCATTGCGCGCAGGGGAACGAGGCTGAAAAAGAAAGGATCGATCAAAAAGATGCTGGGGATCTCGACGAAGAGTTATCTGCATACGGGGGAGATTCAGGGGTATGCGAAGAAAGTCGGGGGAGTGGCGAAGGCTGCCAAGTTGCTACGTGCCGGAACGCCTATCGGGATTGGATTGAACAGTGTCTCGTCTTATTTAGAGATAGAAGAGGCTTGTTCGACCGGGCGAAAAGAGCAGTGTACTCGAGCCAAATTTGTAGAAGGTGCGAAACTGGTAGGTGGTGTGGGCGGTGGTTATTTAGGAGGAATGCTGGGTACATCGATAGCAACTTATACGTGTGGTCTTGTACTGGGTGCATTGAGCGGTCCCGGGGCTTTAACCTGCATGATCGTGGGAGCGGCAGCGGGCGGATTTGGAGGGGGTGTGGCAGGAGAGAGCGTGGCAGAAATTTTCGGGACTAAACTCTACGAATGGAGTCCAGACAGTGAGCTTTGATCCCGTTTGGTGGGTAATCGTAGTATTGAGTAGCCTATTTTCCAACATTGGTATCATGATCTATTTCGCCTACACCAAGCTCGATGAAGCCGAGGCATTTTTGTACGACGTAAATTTCATCTCTTGGTATAGAAACACCTTCGGCACAAGCTTTCTCGGCCGACACGCGCGACTGAACGCGATATCGATGGTTGTAATGATGCCTGGCTTATTGCAAAGACGCGGTGAAATTTCGCGCGAAGCTTACATGAGGTTGCCGCCGACCCTGGTGAAACAAATCCGGGCACTTTACTTTTTCCTGTATGCAAACGGCTTCGCGTTGGCATGCCTCTACTTTTTTATACGCTGAGCGCTCATATAGGAGACGAGGTTAATGTTGTTAGATCATTTACACGGACATCCGAGGCGACGGTGCGGAAAGCGTTATGGGGGGGACGCGCGCGGAAAAGTAACTCCCAACATTCCGCGCTAAGCACACGAAAACGCCGCAAGCACACACCCTGAACCATTCCCTCCGTTTCCACCTCTTAGTCCCAGCAGTCAGACGATCGGCCTCCCCTGCCGTCTACACTTCCTACACGACTAAAAGAGGATTCCACCATGCTCTGGAAAAAAGGACGTCGCAGTGACAACGTCGTCGATGCGCGCGATGACACCGGTGGCGGGGGTGGGATGCGCATTGGCGGTAAGGGCCTGGGCCTGGGCGGTATCGTCATCATCGTCGCCATCGGTTTGTTGACCGGTCAGGACCCGATGCAGATTCTGGGGCAGATCGCCGGCCAGATGGGCACGCAGCAATCCACGGCGGTCAATCCTCAGACGCGCCAGGCACCGCCGGCGAATGACGAGCAGGCCGATTTCGTGCGTGCAATCCTGGGAGATACCGAGGACACGTGGGGCCAGATTTTCCAGCAAGGCGGCCGGCAATATAAGAATCCAACTCTCATTCTGTTCCGGGGCCAGGTGCAGTCGGCCTGCGGTTTCGCGTCTTCGGCCAGCGGGCCGTTTTACTGCCCGGGCGATCAGCGGGTCTATCTGGACATGGAATTCTTCCGTGAGATGTCCCAGCGCTTTAAGGCAGCCGGGGATTTCGCTCAGGCGTATGTGATCGCACATGAAGTTGGCCATCATGTGCAGACCTTGCTCGGGGTTTCGGCTAAAGTTGACGCCGCCCGCCAGCGTGGCATGCGCATGGAGGGCGACGCGGGTCTGCTGGTTCGCCAGGAGCTGCAAGCTGACTGCCTTGCCGGTGTTTGGGCCAACAACGCACAAAAGCGTTTGAACTGGCTTGAACCTGGTGATATTGAAGAGGCGCTGAACGCCGCCAACGCCATTGGTGACGACCGCCTGCAGCAGCAAAGCCAGGGGCGCGTCGTACCGGACTCGTTCACACACGGGACGTCTGCCCAGCGGGTGCGCTGGTTCAAGACAGGTTTTGCCCAGGGACAAATCAACCAATGCGATACCTTCGCCGCCAAGAGCCTCTGATCACATGATGAAACCGCTTTCGATCCTGTTGTTGGGCACCCTGATGAGCGTCACTGCTCATGCTGCGGATCAGGCGGTCAAATCCATCAGCCCGGACCGGCTGCTGATCAACGGAACGACTCAGGCCACGCTGGGCCTTAGCCAGAACTGGGTCAAGCCCAGCCCGCAGATCCAACGGGTGGTCATCATTTTTCATGGCCGCCTGCGCAACGCACAGACTTATTTGCGCAGCGCCGAGCGCGCTGCCAACCAATCCAGACAGCGCTCGAAAACCCTGCTGATCGCGCCGCAGTTTCTCGACGAGAAAGACATCGTCGCCCATCACTTGCCCGATGCGGTCCTGCGTTGGCGGGGCAACGACTGGATGGCGGGCGACAAGTCGATCGGCGCCAAACCGGTCAGCTCGTTCGTGGTCATCGACCATATCCTCAAGCGCCTGAGCGACAGCAAGCTGTTCCCTAATCTGAAAGAGGTCGTAATCGCCGGACATTCCGGCGGCGCGCAGGTCGTGCAGCGTTACGCGATGATCGGGGGCAAGGAAGACGCGCTGTTGAAGAAGGAAGGGATCAAGCTGCGCTATGTGATCGCCAACCCGTCGTCGTATGCCTATTTCGACGCGACGCGGCCGGTGCCCGTGGATGCAGCGACCTGCCCGACATTCGATACCTGGAAATACGGCCTGAACAAGCTGCCTGCGTATGCTGGCAAGGAAACGGCCGCCGAGCTGGAGGCCGCCTACGTCAAACGCGACATCACTTACTTGTTGGGTGAGCTGGACACCGACCCTGAGCATCCGGCGCTGGACAAGGATTGCGGCGCTGAAGCCCAAGGCCCGCAGCGCCTGGCGCGCGGCCACAACTATTTCGACTACCTGACCAAGCGCCATCCCGAAGGCCTGAACCAGCGACTGGTCGAAGTGAAAAATGTGGGTCACAACGGCGACGCGATGTTCACCTCTCCCGAAGGTCAGACGGCGTTGTTCAAGGGCAATTGAGCGTGACGGGCGCGTGTCGGATCGCGCCTTTTTCAGTTTGCTCGCGATGGGGTGAGGCCTGAGACTTCGATGCCGACCGACCTGCCGCCATCGCGGGCAAGCGCGCTGCTACAGGGGAATCGCGGACATCACTCGGCTTCCCGGCCAGGCCTCCGAACCGTAGGAGCGCGCTTGCCCGCGAAGACTTGTTTTCAACTGCTGCATCCCCACAGTCTGCACCGGCCTCTTCCCGGCTGAGGCCGGTCCTACAGACGCTGCGACCTCTTCGTAGGACCGGCTTTAGCCGGGAAGGCGTCGGGGATTACGCCGCTGATCGAAAGGGGCGTTAAAGACAGTTGGCTCACGCCTACAGATAGGTCGCCGCGCGGAATGCTGCGGCGTTATCTTCCTTCAAATACCCGCACCAATCATCGTCTTCAGCACCCGGCAGTCTTCGGCATGCCAATCGGTGAGGTCCGGCCATGGATTTTCGGGCAGATTGACCAGCACGGTGCGTGCACCGGCTGCTTTTCCGCAGGCCAGGTCGAACTGGTAGTCGCCCACCATCACCATCTCAGCGGGCGCGACGTTCCAGGCCTGAGCAAGTTTCAGCAGACCACCGGGGTCGGGTTTGGGTGGCGCCTCGTCACGTCCGAGGACGTCTTCGACGGCGAAACAGTCTGCAATGCCGATGGCTCCCAGCGTCACGTGGGCCAGCTCGCGGGCGTTGCGGGTGAGAACACCCAGCCGGTAACCGCGCCCGGCCAGCTCGCGTACCAGTTCGACAGCACCTGTCGCCGGCCGTGAGGCGATGGCCAGCTCGCGCTCGTGCTCCAACAGCCACGCGTGCTTGGCGGCCGCAACGTCGGCGGGCAATGCAGCCAGATGACCGAGAATGTCGTCTTCCAGCGGAATCTGCAGCGCGCTCTTGATGGCCGGGAAGTCATGGACAGCAACCGTCAGCGTGCCGTCCATGTCGAACACCCAATGCCGAAGCTGCGCCAGCCTCATGACCAATCCTTGCGGTGACGAATCAACCCTTCCTGGCTGACGGAAGCCACCAGCTTGCCGTCCCGGTTGTAAACGCTGCCCCGCGAAAAACCGCGGGAATTGCCGGCCCACGGGCTGTCCATGGCGTAGAGCAGCCACTCGTCCGCGCGCAGCTCGCCGTGAAACCACAGCGAGTGATCAAGGCTGGCGATCTGCATGTCCTTCTGCCAGACCGTCTTGCCGTGAGGCAGCAGCGAGGTGGTCAGCAGGTTGAAGTCGGAAGCGTAGGCGAGCATGTACCGATGCAGCGCGGGGATGTCCGGCAGCGAGCCGTCAGCCCGGAACCACACGTATTTGACCGGATCGGCCGGTTTGGGATTGTAGGGGTCGGACTCGGTGACCGGCCGGAATTCGATCGGCTTGGGGCACAGCAGCTTGTCTTTCATGTGCTCGGGGATCAGGTGCTCACGCTGACGCATCAACTCAAGTTCCGAAGGCAGATTTTCCGGACCGACCACCTGCGGCATCTGGCTCTGGTGTTCAAAACCTTCTTCGTCGTACTGAAACGAAGCGCTGCAGGTGAAGATCGGGTTGCCCTTCTGAATGGCCGTGACCCGACGCGTGCTGAAACTGCCGCCATCGCGCACACGGTCGACCTGATAAACCACCGGCAGGTACGCATCGCCTGGGCGCAGAAAGTAGCCGTGCAACGAGTGCACGTGGCGTTCGTCTTCAACGGTTTTGCTGGCCGCCGACAGCGACTGACCCAGCACCTGCCCACCAAACAGCTGGCGAAAGCCCAAGTCCTGGCTGCGCCCACGGAAGAGATTTTCTTCGATGGGCTCCAGGCTCAACAGCGCTACCAGATCATCCAGCACATGGCTCATTCGGGGTTCCTCGCAAACGGTCATCACACACCAGTCATCACAAAACAGGCCACGGGCCGGTCAAGACGACGCCGTGGAAGATTGCGAAATGATACAGAGTTTGCAGCCCGTTTCGCGCACGCAATCACAGCGTCGCGAGCCAGCCCTGGCGATTGATCCGATACAGCACGTGAGGCCTCAGCGGATGGCCTTCCGGAAGGTTGGGATGGGCAAAATCGTCGGCGGGGTTGTTCTGCATGCCGATCGCCTGCATCACTTTCTGCGACGGCAGATTGCTCGTGGCCGTGAAAGACACGATCTCATCCAGTTCCAGATGCTCGAAACCGCAGCCCAGCACGGTCCATGCGGCTTCACTGGCGTAGCCCAGGCCCCAATGTTCTCTGGCCAGCCGCCAGCCGATCTCGACCGCAGGCGTGAATGCGGCTTCGAATCCCACGACGTTGAGTCCGGTGAAGCCGATGAACTCGCCGGTATCCTTACGCTCCAGTGCCCACAATCCGAAGCCGTACTCGGCGAAATGCCCGCGGACACGGCCAATCATCTTGGCGCTTTCCAGCCGGCTCATGCACGCCGGGAAGTAACGCATGACGTGCGGGTCTGCGCACATCTGCGCGAAGGCCGGCAAATCATCATCTCGCCACTGACGCATCAACAAACGCGCGCTGCTGAGCTCGAGTATCGGCTCCATTGAACGTCTCTCCTGCCCGACACCTCAAATTTCCCGCCAGTTTACCAGCGCCCCGGCCCAGCAAATCGCTGTGCGGTGAACACCGTAACTGGCAAGATTCCCCTTCGAACCCGACGCGTAAGTGCCATGCCCCTGCCTCTTATCTACCACGAAGACTACAGCCCGACGTTCGCGCCCGATCATCGCTTCCCGATGGAAAAGTTCCGGCTGCTGCACGACCACCTTATCGACAGCGGCCTGACCACGGATGCTCAATTGTTTCGCCCGGAGGTCTGCCCGGAGGACATTCTTGCGCTGGCGCACGACCCTGCCTACATCCGCAGGTACATGCAGGGCGAGCTTTCCCGTGAGGATCAGCGTCGATTAGGCCTGCCCTGGAGCGAGGATCTGGCCCGACGTACGGTGCGCGCGGTGGGCGGCTCTCTGCTGACGGCCGAGAAAGCGTTGCGGCACGGTCTGGCGTGTCATCTGGCGGGCGGCACCCATCACGCGCACTACGATTATCCGGCGGGATTCTGCATCTTCAACGATCTGGCGATCATCAGCCATTATCTGCTGCAGAGCGGTCGGGTCGACCGTGTGCTGATCTTCGACTGCGATGTCCACCAGGGCGACGGTACGGCGCGAATCCTCGAACACACCGAAGACGCGATCACGGTCTCGCTGCACTGCGAAAAGAACTTCCCGGCGCGCAAGGCGCAGAGCGACTGGGACATTCCGCTGCCCATGGGCATGGGTGACGACGATTACCTGAAAGTGGTAGATGACACGCTCAATTACCTGTTGCCCCTGTATCGGCCTGATCTGGTGCTCTACGACGCCGGCGTCGATGTGCACAAGGACGACGCCCTGGGTTATCTGCAATTGACTGATGCGGGGGTTGCACGCCGCGACGAGGCCGTGATGCGTCATTGCCTGGGCCGCGACATCCCGCTCATGGGCGTGATCGGTGGCGGCTACAGCAAGGATCGGCACGCCCTCGCGCGACGTCACGGCATCCTGCACCACAGCGCCCAACGGGTGTGGATATCTGAAGGACTGTAAACCTGCCTCAGTGCCGATTTACCCACATCCACTGTGGAGCGGCCTGTGGATAACCTGAGCGCAAGCCGATAGAGCCCGTATTGCGCATGGCTTGGCGCCCTCTGTACGTTTTTTGCTCAACAGTTGTCCACAGATCATTCGCTCGTCGCACGCCTGGGGTAGAATGCGCGGCCTCTTTCATCGATCCGCAGCCCGCCATGACCTCTAACACCTCCTCTTGCACCCAGACAGTCGCCATCATCGGCGGCGGACCTGCCGGCTTGATGGCGGCGGAAGTGTTGAGTCAGGCAGGTTTCAGGGTCGACGTGTACGACGCCATGCCGTCGGTAGGGCGCAAGTTTCTGCTGGCCGGTGTGGGCGGCATGAACATCACCCATTCCGAAGCCTGGCCGGCGTTTCTATCCCGCTATGCCGAGCGTGCCCCGATGATTGCACCGCTTCTGCGCGGTTTCGACGCGCAGGCGCTGTGCGCGTGGATTCACGGTCTGGGGATCGAGACGTTCGTGGGCAGCTCGGGTCGCGTCTTTCCCACCGACATGAAAGCCGCGCCTTTGCTGCGCGCCTGGCTCAAGCGCCTGCGGGACGCCGGGGTAGTTATCCACACCCGCCATCGCTGGCTTGGCTGGAACCCCGATAACACCCTGCGCATTGCCGGGCCTGAAGGCGAATTGTCCATCGCGCCCGCCGCGACCTTGCTGGCGCTGGGCGGCGCCAGTTGGGCGAGACTCGGCTCCGACGGGGCCTGGTTGCCGCTGCTCAAGCAGCACGATGTGCAGGTTGCAGCCCTGCAGCCCGCTAATTGCGGTTTCGATGTGAGCGCCTGGAGTGAACTGCTGAGCAGCAAATTCGCGGGTGCGCCGCTCAAGAACATTGCCATCGGCCTGAGCGGTCAGCCGCAGCGACTGGGGGAATGTGTGGTGACCCTCAACGGCGTCGAAGGCAGCCTGATTTATGCGCTGTCGGCGCAGATTCGCGAGGCGATCAATCAGCACGGCGCCGCCGTGGTGGAGATCGATCTGTTGCCGGGCAAAGCCATCGGCGATGTGAACAAAGCCCTGAGCAAACCCCGTGGCTCACGCTCAATGTCCAAACATTTGCACAGCCAGTTGGGACTCGATGGCCTCAAGGCCGCATTATTGCGTGAGCTGACGCCCGCCGAGACATTCGCCGATCCGGCCCTGTTGGCGCAGGCGATCAAGACCCTGCCGCTGACGCTGATCAGGCCGCGCCCGCTGGACGAAGCCATCAGCACCGCGGGCGGCGTGAAGTTCGAATCCATGAACGGGCAACTGATGCTGACGTCGTTGCCGGGCGTGTTCTGCGCCGGCGAGATGCTCGATTGGGAAGCACCCACCGGCGGCTATCTGCTCACTGCCTGCTTCGCCAGCGGACGCGCCGCCGGGTTCGGGATCGTCGAGTGGTTGCGCCGAGGCTGAGCCGCTTCGCGATCCCGGCGCATGGGCGGCCTCAGCCGGTTATCGCAGCCTTGCTCACCAAAGCCCTGCGCCGCGACGCATTGATGACGCGCTTGCCCAGCGCCACACCTTTCATCTCGATGTAGGTGTGCGCCAATGCCGCCAAGCCCAGAGCCGCAAGGATAACGACCACGACAAAGCCGTTGTTGATCAGCAATGAGCCGGTGTCCATGTAGCGTTGACCTTCGATCATCGGTGCCATGTCGCGACCGGTCAGTTTCTGCGCCACGATGAATACGGTCGAAAGGCAGAACAGCAGCGATGCGTGGGTCATGTAGATCGAATACGACAGCTTGCCCAGCAGGGTGAATAACCCGGTTTTCAACAGCGCCGAGACCAGCCCGCCTTCGAACGCGAAGACCAGCACCAACAGGCAGAACATGAGACTGGCGATGGGTGAGCGATGTTCGAAGTCGTTCATGATCAGCCAGTAGGTCGCAAACATCAGCAGGCATTCGAGCACGGTCATCGACCATTGCACCGGCACGAACCGGTCGCGAACCAACCGATAAACCAGATACGTGATGTTGCCGGCAAAGAAACACGAAAGCCCCAACATGGCGCGCCACACCAGCGGCTCGTTACCCGTGAAGATCAGACCGAACGCGATCACCGAGATGCAGGCCGCCAGTAAAAACCGGTTGCGCATCGAGAAAATGCACACCAGGCCAAACAGCATATAAATATAGAACTCAATGCTGATGCTCCACGACGGGTAGTTGAACGACATGGTTTCGGTCAGCGTCGTCCACGCTTGCAGCAATAGCAGGTTGGGGAGTATCTCCGCAGGCGCGAACAGCCCGGTGAACGGCACGTTGTTGAGGTTGAACCCTTTGTTGTAAGCGGCCCAGCGCACCAACTCAAAAGAGATGAACACCAGCAGCATTGTCAGGTGCAGCGGATAAAGACGGAAGAATCGGGAAATGAAAAAGTCCTTGAATCCGAGCCTCGGTTTCATCCCATAGGAATGGGCCAGCACGAAGCCGCTCAGGACGAAGAAGAAATTGAGCAGGATGTCCACTCTTCGGAAAAATGGCATTTCGGTAAAAGAGCCCACGACATGCAGGTGATAGAACACCACCAACAGTGCGCAGACACCTCTGAAACTGTCGAGGGTGGTGAATCGCTTGACTGGTTCCATGGCACAACTTCCGTCCCGGTTTATGAAGCGCGCTCGGCGGCAGCGAAGGCTCGCGGCAGTGACACGGTATTGCGTTCAGCACAGCGTCGATAGTTGAAATATTTCATGTCTGATACAAACCACGGCGCAAAACTTGACGCCATTGTTTGACGAACGCGACCGATCAGTCATAAAGAAACCAAATGGTCCGTACGCCTCGATAAAAGCCTGGAGAAAGCACACAGCGCCTCGAAGGCGCTGCGTTCCAGGTGACCTGAACGGTGCGGGTCAGGCGCTGCGTGAGGCTTTCTCATTCAGCAGTTGCCGGGCCGAGTCAGCGATCATCACCACGCCGCCTGCCAGCATCAGCACGTCCTTGAGCACCAGCCGGCCGCCGCCGGAGAGGTACGGAAAACCGAAGTTGGCGTCACCCAGGTTCGAAACCCAGGCCTCAGGCGTTGTGATCAGGAAAGACAGCGTCACGATCGGGGTCAGGAACGCGAGGACTGAACCCACCATGCCCAGCCGTTTTGAGAACGCGTAGGACAGCACCAGCAGGCCGATCAGGATCTCGACGGTGCCAAGGCCATCGGAAAAGGTGTACGTGTTGTTGCTGACTTGCCACTCGCGTTTGACTGGATCGAGCTGGCCCTCGTGAGTCAGATGCTCTTTGTATTCGTGCGGATGGTTGTAGAAGAACGACATGACCGGGCTGTTGGCCACGAACGGGGTGATGCTGTCGGCTTCATAGGGGACGAATTTGAGTGCGCCGATCCAGATAAAGATGATCGCCACACCAAGCCTGATCAGGTGGACGCCGAGGGTGTCGAGACGTGTCGCTTTGCGCAGCAGTGAGTTGAGCGTGAACATGATGGTGAGTCCTCTGTGTATTCAGTGGGCTCAAGGTTAAAGTTCACGGGACGCACCGTTGCGTCTGATCCTCTCAAGCTTTTGCGCAATCGTCTCAATCCGCTGCCGACAGACCCTCCTTATTCACCCAGAGGCTCTGGCTCGCGGCTTTGGCAACTATCAATTGGAGCGATGTTCGCTACCAATCGTATTGACTTCTTAATAAACCAGCGCCGAGTAACATTGCCTACATAGCAAGTTACTGACTAACGAGTTCTGGAGTAAACATCATGAAAACCAACAAACTGATCCTTGGCCTGGCCTTCTCTGTATTGGCAAGCAGCGCGTTCGCACTTCCAGCCGTAGACGCCAGCAAATACGTCAATGCCCCGGTCGTTGCAGAAAATGGCTCTTCCCATACCAACATGGGCCGCGTCGCCGCTGACGGTGCTGATCATGTCGGTGCAAACCGCGTCGCCGCTGACGGTGCCGATCGTGTCGGTGCAAACCGCGTCGCTGCTGACGGTGCCGATCGTGTCGGTGCAAACCGCGTCGCTGCTGACGGTGCTGATCGTGTCGGTGCAAACCGCGTCGCCGCTGATGGTGCCGATCGTGTCGGTGCAAACCGCGTCGCTGAAAACGGTTCGGAACACACTCAACTGGGCCGCATCGCTGCTGATGGCGCCGATCACGTCGGTGCAAACCGCCTGAGCTGATCCAGACGTTCCCTCCCCTACCAGCCCGGCAATCGCCGGGCTTGATTGTTTCTGGGCCGCGCAAATCCTGCCTGCGCCGCAGCTATCAATTCAGGCGAAATTCGCGCGCTGAAACATTTTCCCGCGACTCATTTCTGACATTTTTTTCAGAATTCTCCGACGCCGCCGATGCATTCGTACATTTGAATGTTTTGCTGGCTTTACAACAACAAATCTCCAGCTGACGATTTCGAACAATGGACATTCTGGAGAATCATGATGAACAGCTGGTTCGCGAACATCAGCGTCAATCTGAAACTGGCCCTCGGGTTCGGTGTTGTACTTGTTTTCACTGCCCTGCTTGCGCTGATCGGCTGGACCAGCCTGGGCAACATGACCTACCGCAGCGACCGGGTTTCGGACATTTCCAAGCTGTCAGCCAAGCTGACGGACCTGCGCGTCACCCGCCTGCAATACATGCTCTCCAATGGTGACGAGGCGGTTGCGCAAAACGTGCAGAACGCGCTGGACGGCTTCAAGGCCCAGCAGCAACACTTGCAGAACACCTTCAGCAACCCCGTCAACGTCCCGACGATCAAGGCGCTGGGCGACCAGGTCGCGGCGTATCAGAGCTCACTGAACAAGATGCGCGAAGGCTACCGTGCCAGCGCCAAGGTGCGCGCGGACATGGGTGTGGATGCCGTAAAGGCGGCGGGATTGATCGCAGCCATCAATGACGACGTGATGAAGCTGGATCCAGCCGATGAGCGTCGCTTCGAGCAGTATCAGACGGTTATCAAAGCCAAGGAAGACGTGATGCTGGTCCGCTACGAAGTGCGCGGCTACACCGGCAACGCCACCGACAAGACCGAACAGGCCGCCACGCAGCAGCTGACGAGCGCCATCAACGGTCTTGAGCAGCTCAAAGCCACGTTTGGCAGCACTCAGGCTGAGCGCCTTACCCAGCTGGAAGCCGCATTGATCGGCTACCGCACCTCGGTGCTGGGCTTCAAGACCGCCAACGACAGCATCAATGCGGCTCGTGCCGAGATGACGGATGAAGGCGCGGCCATCGTCAAGCTGAGTCAGCAACTGGTCGACATCCAGAAAACCCTCGGCGACAAGGACACCGAACAGGCGCGCACGCTGCAGATTGGCGGCACGCTGCTGGCCTTGATTTTCGGCGCCCTGGCGGCGGTCATCATTACCCGCCAGATCACCCGTCCGCTTCAGCAGACCCTGACCGTGGTCGACCGCATCGCTTCAGGCGACCTGACACAGGATCTGGTCGTCACCCGCCGGGACGAACTGGGCACGCTGCAAGTGGGCATCCAGCGCATGGGCACCACGTTGCGCGAACTGATCGGCGGCATCCGCGACAGCGTCACGCAAATCGCCAGCGCTGCCGAAGAGCTGTCTGCGGTCACCGAGCAGACCAGCGCCGGGGTCAACAGCCAGAAGGTGGAGACCGACCAGGTCGCCACCGCCATGCACGAGATGTCAGCGACCGTTCACGAGGTTGCACGCAACGCCGAACAGGCCTCCGTCGCGGCATCGGCTGCCGACATGGAAGCGCGCGACGGTGACAAAGTCGTCGGCGAGGCCATCGCCCAGATCGAGAAACTGGCCAGCGAAGTGATCCGTTCAACAGACGCCATGACGGTGCTGGAGCAGGAAAGCGACAAGATCGGCAAAGTGATGGACGTGATCAAGGCCGTCGCCGAGCAGACCAACCTGTTGGCACTCAACGCCGCCATCGAAGCGGCCCGCGCCGGTGAAGCGGGTCGCGGGTTCGCGGTCGTGGCCGATGAAGTCCGGGGCTTGGCGCAACGCACTCAGCAGTCGACCGAAGAAATCGAAGGGCTGGTCGCCGGCCTGCAAAACGGTACGCGTCAGGTGTCGGAGATCATGCTAAGCAGCCGCAACCTCACGGACAGCAGCGTGGCGTTGACACGCAAAGCCGGCACCTCGCTGGAAAGCATTACCAACACCGTGTCCAATATTCAGGCCATGAACCAACAGATCGCCGCAGCCGCCGAGCAGCAAAGCTCTGTGGCCGAAGAGATCAGCCGCAGCATCCTCAACGTACGCGACGTCTCCGAACAGACCGCCGCCGCGAGCGAGGAAACCGCAGCCTCCAGCGTCGAACTGGCCCGCCTGGGCAATCAGCTGCAAATGCTGGTCAGCCACTTCAAGGTGTAGCGCACCTCGCCTGCGCCGGGCTTATCGCCCGGCGCCGTTTTTTATCGGCCTGGAGAGGAAACGAGCGGCTTTCAAGGCAGCGCCAAGCGCTTGAAGCGTCAGCTCGACAGCTGATTGGTGAACTGCCCTACCGCGCTGACCACTTGCTGCGCGCCTTCCTGGATTTCGACGATCACAGCGCCCGCCTGTTCGGCCAGCTCCAAGCCCTGTTGCGCCTGTTGCTTGCCGCTGATGACCACATTGACCGCCTGCTCGGCCAAGTGCTGGTTCTGCTGCACCACGCCGACAATTTCTTCCGTGGCTTTGCTGGTGCGCGACGCCAGTTGCCGGACTTCGTCGGCGACCACGGCGAAGCCGCGGCCCTGCTCACCGGCGCGGGCAGCTTCAATGGCGGCATTGAGTGCCAGCAGGTTGGTCTGGTCGGCGATGCTGCTGATGCTCTGAATGATCGATCCGATCACCTGGGACTGCTTGTCCAGCGCAGCGATGCGCTCGGCGGCCTGCTCCATGTGTTCGGCCAGTTCATGCATGACCTCGACGGTCTGTCGGACCACCGACGCTCCTTTCTGAGCGCTGCCGTCAGTCTGCCTGGAGGTGCTGAAGGCGATTGTGGCTGCTTGCGCGACCGCGATCTCGCGATTGACTTGCTCAGTGATGACCGTGGCGAACTTGACCACTTTGTACAGCCGGTCATGAGCGTCTGAGATGGGGTTATAAGACGCCTCCAGCCAAACGACCCGCCCTTGGCTGTCCACTCGCTTGAACCGCTCGGCGATGAATTCGCCCTGACGCAATTTATCCCAGAACGTCCGGTACTCAGGAGAGTTGTATTCCTCCGGCTCGCAGAACATCCGGTGATGCTTGCCTTGAATCTGTGCCAGCGAATAACCCATCGCGCCGAGGAAGCGCTGGTTGGCGGTGAGCACTTCGCCGTCGAGGTTGAACTCGATCACGGCAGTCGAGCGCTGCAACGCTTCGATCAGGTTCTCATGCTCGCGGGAGTTTTCGATCGTGCGGGTCAGATCGCTTGAGTGAATGGTGAAGTACTTCACCCGGCCGCTGCTGTCATGCACCGGCTGCAGAATCGAGCGCAGCCATGCCTCCTGACCATTCCCGCGCAGCAGGCGCAGTGCCCCGCTCAGGTGTTCGCCGCGGCCGATCGCGTTTTTCAGCCGGTGATAGAAATCCAGGCCTTTGACATGGGCCGGGACCAGATCATCGATCAACCGGCCAGCCAGATCCGAATTCCTGTAGAGCATTTCGTCTTCGAAATTGCCGTTGACTGACTCGATCCTTCCTTGTGGGTCCAGACGCATGCCAAGCATCTCGCTGTCCAGACTGCTTCTCACCTGCTCCACGGACGAAAGCTCCTCGCGCAGGGCCAACAACTCTTGTTTGAGACGTTTATTGAACATGACGGTGTGAACTTCCACAAAGATGATGGGGATCGATATGAACATCGGCGCAGGCCCGGCTTTCTTGAGACGGAGGCGGGGCGCCTCGTCGGCTGCACGGGCGCGTCAGACTGAACCTGGTGCCGGCAATGGCGTCAGTGAAGGGGGACGTGAGCAAGAAAGGGATTTACTCATCGCACAATTGCCACATACTGCCCGCGCTGTTTTCTATCGTCAGATCCACATCCAACACTGCCAGGTTAATCTTCATGAAAAAAATCCTGCCCTACCTGCTGAGCGCCGCTATTACCTTCATTCCTGCGGCTTTTACTCATGCCGCAACGGCCTCCGCGCCCGTGCAACTGATCGTTCTGAGCTCCGGCGGCATCATGGGCGCCTTCAAGGCAGTCACGCCGGAATACGAGCAGCGCGTGGGCGTCAAACTGCAGGGCGAGGTAGCGCCATCGATGGGCGCAACGCCGCAAGCCATTCCCAACCGACTGGCCAGACAAGAGCCTGCCGACGTCGTACTGATGGTCGGCGCCGCGCTCGACAAGCTGATCAAAGACGGCCAGGTCGATCCGAAAACCCGCGTCGATCTGGGCAAATCCTACATCGCCATGGCCGTGCGTCATGGTGCGCCGCATCCCGATATCAGCACGATGGACGCCTTCAAACAGACCCTGCTCGACGCCAAGAGCATCGCCTATTCCGACAGCGCCAGCGGTGTTTATCTGTCACGCGTGCTGTTCAACCAAATGCACGTCGCCGACCGTATTCAAAGCAAGAGCCACATGATTCCGGCAAAACCGGTGGGTGAAGTGGTCGCCAACGGCGAGGCCGAAATCGGCTTCCAGCAGTTGAGCGAACTGAAGCCGGTGGACGGCATCGACATCATCGGTCTGATTCCCGATCAGGCCCAACAGATGACGCTGTATTCGGCGGGCGTCGTGACCAAGAGCAAACACCCCGAACAGGCAAAACAGTTTCTGGACTTCATGAGTTCGTCGGCGGCAGCCCCCGCAATCAAGGCCAGTGGTCTGGACCCGATCGCGAAGTAAGCGCGTCAGCTCAGCGCCAGCTCAATCAGTTCGCCACGCACTTCGTGCTCGTCGATATAGAGCACGCCCACGCTGATCGGCAATTTGAAGCGCCGTGGCCCCGCGCTGCCGGGATTGATGAACAGCACGCCGTGCCGGGTCTGCTGCAGCGGTTTGTGCGAATGCCCGGTGACGACCACGGCAACATCCGGCGGCAGCGTCTCAGGCACGTCGGCAAGAATGTGCGTGACATAAATAGCCAATTTGCCGACCCGCAGAACAGCCTCGTGAGGGACGTCGGCAGCCCAGGCGTCATCGGTGTCGTTGTTGCCGCGCACCACGGTCAACGGCGCAATCGCGCTGAGCGTTTCCAGGATCTGCGGGTTGCCGATGTCGCCGCCATGAATGAGGTAATCACACCCCTGCAGCGCCTCAAGCGCCTGAGGCCGCAACAGGCCGTGGGTGTCTGAAATCAGGCCGACTTTCACGCTCATCGTTTCAACTCCCGGCGGCAGCTTGCGCCTGACGCGACTGCACCCGCTTCATGCTGATCATCGCCAGCAAGGCGACCACCGCCACCAGCGATGCGAAGAATTCGCCGACATGCTCCAGGCCGAACGCCCTGACGCTGAAGCCGACTGCGACCACTGGCACCGAAATCGAAACATAGAGCACCACGAAGAACGCCGACGTCACGGCGGCTTTGTGATGCGGCGGACTGCTGGCCGTCACGGCGCCCATTCCCGCGCGCAGAATCATGCCCTGACCGATACCGCTCACCACGCCTGCGGCAATCAGCAGCGCCAGTTGCGCGGTCGCGATGCTCAGCCCCAGACAGATCATGCCCACGATCAGGCCCAAGCAGCCCAGCGTCATGTGTTGTGCCTTGGGCAGCCATTGCAGCAGCGCCTGGCCGATGATCGAGGCCACGAAAAACAAGCCGATCACCGCGCCGATCAGTAATCCTGCGTGCACCTGCATGATGTGAATCATCACCGACGGCACCATGCTGGTGAACAGACCTGCAACGCTGAAACCGGCCAGCCCGGCAATCGAGGCGGAGATGAAAACACTGCGCACCGAGGGCGGAACGGAGGGCTTCTGGATGCTCAGTTTCAATGTCGCCGGACGTTGTACCGTTTCACGAATCAGGAAGATCCCCACCGCTGCGAGCAGCAACAAAACCAGGTGCACGTAGAACACCAGGTGCAGCGCGTCGGGCAAGTATTGCGACGTGAAACCGGCGAGCAACGGGCCCAGCCCGAGGCCCAGCATGTTCGCGGCCGTGGCCACCAGCGTGGCGTTTTTCCAGGTTTTCGGCGCCAGCTCAATCACCGCCACCGTCGCGGTGCCGGTCATGATGCCCGCGCTGAAACCCGAAAACAGGCGGCCGATCAGCAGGCCGCCGACCGAATCGCTCAGCAGAAAAATCACCGCACTCACCGCGCCCATCGTCAGGCCGGCAATCAGCAGCGGCTTGCGCCCAAGCTGATCGGACCAACTGCCGACTGCCAGCAAGGCCGCGATCACGCCGGCTGCGTAGATCGAAAAGATGATCGTCAACCAGCTCGCATCAAAACCCAGTCGTTGCTGGTAGATCGCATACAGCGGCGTCGGCAGCGTGGTGCCGACCATGGCGATCAGCAGAGCGCAGGCGGCGATGAAGAAGTCGCGCGTGGAAGATGAGGCTGACGAGGTCATGAAGTCTCCTGAAAACGTGAGTGGATCACGATTATCCGCCCAAGCCTGTGCCACGTATTGAAAATATTCGCTGTAGCGAATGGACTACGGCATGCATCCCTGCGTTCGACCGACTTGCATGCCTGCCTGCAATGCCGCGGAAACTGTCGATGAAAACGATAACATTCCAAACGCCCGTCGAGTCCATTTCGGGCGTCTTCGTGCTAGCCTTGCGTCATCGAGCGACGACTGTGACTGCCCTCATGTTGTCCGATTTCAAGGCAGCCAAAAGCCCCATGAGCAAAAGAACGCCTGTCACTATTTCCGACATTGCCCGCCGCGTGAACATGACGCCTGTCACTGTGTCCCGCGCGCTGAACAAACCCGATCTGGTCAAGCCCGCCACCCTGGCGCGCATTCTCGAAGTGGCTCAGGAACTGGATTACGTCCCCAACGCCTTCGCCCGCAGCCTCAAACGCAGCGAGAGCATGATCATCGGTGTGATTACCGCCTCGGTGGACAACCCGTTTTACAGCGAGATGATCAAGGCGATTTCCCGTGAAGCCAAAAAGCACGGTTACACCATCATGCTGGTCGATACCGACGGATCCGAAGAGCTTGAAGCCAAAGCCGTCGACACGTTGCTCAGCTATCGCGTGGCAGGGATCATTCTGTCGCCGGTCTCTGATGAACCGGAGTACCAGCCCGGCTATCTCAGCCGCCTGAGCAACGGCGATGTGCCCGTGGTGCAGCTGGATCGCGCACTGCACGCCAGTGGGTTCAGCCATGTGGTGCTGGATAACTACCACAGCGGTCTGAAAGGCGCGCGCTATCTGCTGACGCAAAGTCCGCAGGCCGAACGCATGCTGGTGCTGACGGGCCCGGCTCATTCGCGGATATCCGAGGAACGGCTCAAAGGCGTCAAGGCGGCCCTGGCCGAGGGTGGCAAACCGGTGCAACTGCACGTGTTCGCGGGCGATTACACGCTGGAGCCGTCCTACCAGAGCACACTGGATTATCTGCGCGAACAGCCGGTCCCGGATGCGATTTTCGGCTTCAACCAGCTGATCACGCTGGGCGCCATGAAAGCCCTGCGCGATCGAAACATCGCCCACGACAGCGTCGCCATCTGCGGCATCGACCGCCTTCCGTTCGCTGACATTTTCGGCATTCCCATCGCCTGCATCGCCCACGATGCCTCACGGGCAGGCAGCAGCGCGGTCACCATGCTGCTTGAGCGGATACAGGACCGGTTTCTGCCGAAAGCCAAAGTGGTGATTGTCGGGGAGCTGGAGAATGGGGTGTTGTGAGGAGTCGCTGGACTGACCTCATCTCGAATACAAAACCTGTGCGAGCGAGCCCGCTGTCTGTTAATGCCCCCTTTGATCAACGGCGTCACATCCGACGCCTTCCCGGCTAAAGCCGGTCCTACGGAAAGCTTGCGCCGTCTGTAGGACCGGCTTCAGCAGCTCCTACGCAAAAGCTTGCAGCGTCTGTAGGACCGGCTTCAGCAGCTCCTACGGAAAACCCGTAGCGTCTGTAGGACCGGCTTCAGCAGCTCCTACGGAAAACCCGTAGCGTCTGTAGGACCGGCTTCAGCCGGGAAGAGGCCAATGCATGCCGTGGAGATGCAGTGGTTGGAAAGCAGGCTTCGCGGGCAAGCGCGCTCCTGCAAGACCTGATCGCTACTTGCTGGTATAGCCGCCATCGATGGGCAGCGACACACCGCTGATCATCGACGCCGCGCTGCTCAACAGGAACAGGATCGGCGCGGCCACTTCCGCGGTTTCCGCGAAGCGCCCCAGTGGAATGGCCGCCAAAGCAGGGTCGCGCTTGCTCGGCTCGCTCCAGGCCATCTGCGCCATGGGGGTCAGCGTGACGGTCGGGTTGACGCTGTTGACCCGGATCCCGTGCCGGCCCCATTCGCCGCACTGCACGCGCGTCATCGCGTCCATCGCGCCTTTGGATGCGCAGTAACTCAGGTGATCGTCCAGCGCGACCAGAGACGCCTGGCTCGACACGTTGACGATGCTGCCTGCCACGCCTGCCTCAATCATGGCCTTGGCAGCACTGGCCGCCACCATTGCAGCGGCGCGGACGTTGACCGTCATGACCTGATCGAAGGCCGCGGCGCTGACATCGGTAGCCGCTTCCAGAATCGAAATGCCGGCGCAGTTGACCACACCGTTCATCACCGGCAGATCGGCCAGAACTGCAGCCAGTTGCGCTTGATCGGACATTTCCACGCGCACTGGCTTACAGCCTTGCCCAGCGAGCTGTTCAAGGGCCGCTGCATCGCGCCCCATGGCGTACACCTCAGCGCCGCAGTCGATCAACTGCTGAGCGACTGCTTTGCCGATGCCGCTGCTTGCCCCGGTGACGAGCACCCGTTGGCCACTGAAATCAAAACGGACAGAGTTCACATTCAGGCTTCCTGAAGACGATGCATGATCGGTTTCAACGCTGGATACAGCGCCACGTAATCGGCGAACAGCCGGGAATAGACTGCGACGTTTTGCGCTTGGGGCTCGGCGCGCAGCCTCAGCTCGACCCAGCCTTTGTGCACCTGATCCTCATCGACAAGACCGACGGCATGGGCTGCGAGCAACGCCGCGCCCAGGGCGGCCTCGACCTCCTGAACAATGGTGTAGACCGGGAAACCGGTGACGTCGGCGATGATCTGCATCCACAAATCCGAATGGCTGGCGCCCCCGACCACGATCAGTCGCGGATCCAGCGACTGCGCACCGCGCGTGCCCGCCTCGATGTTGTGCCGAAGCGCGAACGTCACCCCTTCCAGCACCGCGCGGTACAGGTGATTACGGCTGTGAAACAGGTTCAGGCCGACGAAGCTGCCACTGGCCTTGGCGTCCCAGACCGGGCTGCGTTCGCCCATCAGATACGGCAGAAACAGGAGGCCCTCGCTGCCGGCCGGAAGGGTGCTCGCCGCACGTTCCAGAATGGCATGGCTGTCTTCGCCGGTCTCCCGGCCCTGCTGCTCTTCGGCCTGGCAGAACTGCTCGCGAAACCAGCTGACCGAAGCCCCGGCGGTGATCGCGCCGCCGAAAATGTAGAGGTCCTTGGCACCGTTGAACACGTGAGGAAAACTGACCAGTCCATGGCGGGCGTCGACCTGCTGATTGATGTAGCCCCAGCACATGCTCGTGCCGATCATCGCGACGTGGTTTCCGGCCTGGGTCACGCCTGCCGCGAAGGTCGCCATGGCCGCATCGACGCCGCCGCCCAGCACGGAAATCCCGGCGTTGAGACCCAGTCGTTCGGCCCACCCTTCGAGCAGTCCGCCGACCACTTCACCTGAATGCACCAGCCGTTCGGGCATCATCGACGGCGGGATGCCCAGTGCGTCGAGCATCTCCACCGACCAGCCACGCGATGCCACGTCGTAGACGCCTCCGATATTGCCGGCCGAACTGTGATCCACCGCCACTTCGCCAGTCAGGCAGTAATTGATGTAACTGTTGGGCGGCAGTAAATAGCGGGTGTCACGCCAGACCTGCGGCTGTTTATCCCGCAACCAGAGCATTTTGGTGAAGCCGTAGTAACTGTCGACGCCGTTGCCGGTGATCGCGTAGAGCCGCTCCAGGTCGACGTGATCCTTGACCCACTCGACCTGTTCTTCAGCGCGGCGGTCCATCCAGATCAGGCAGGGATACAGCGCTTTGATCTGCGCATCGACTGCAATCCCGGAGCCGCCGTACAGGCTGCTGACGCAGAGCGACTTGATGCTGTCTCTGGGCACGGCGCTGTCACGCACGCACGCGGCGATGCAGATTTCAACGGCGTCCAGCCACACCTGCGGCCATTGCTCGGCCCAACGCGGTCTGGGGGTGTCGACCTTATAGCTGTGACTGTGCTGCGCGACGATCCGGCCTTGGCCATCGACCAGCAACGCCTTGGTGCTCTGGGTGCCGATGTCGACCCCAATGACGTATTCCATCTTCGTGCGCTCTCTTGTTATTGAAGGTCTTGCGCATCACCTGTGGGAGCGTGGCTTGTCCCGCGACCGGCGGGGAACCCGTCGTAAAATCTGCCAATACGGTCTTTCTGACACACCGTATTCATCGGATTTACGACTCCGTCGCCGTTCGCGGGACAAGCCACGCTTCTACAGGGGTGAGGCATCAACTGACCGGCTTGAGCAGCACCTTGATCGACTTGGTGGAGTTCGCCAGTTCGAACGCTTCGGCATAGTCGTCCAGGCCGAAGTCGTGGGTGACGATGCCTTCGGAGGTGACCAGCCCACGCTCGAACAGGTCAATGGCGATCGGGTAGCAGTACGGGCCCAAGTGCGCGCCACGCACGTCCAGTTCCTTGCGATCACCAATGATCGACCAGTCGGCGCTGGTCTCGGCGCCGAATACGCTGAACTCGACGAAACGCCCCAGTTTGCGAATCAGGTCCAGGCCCTGAGTCACGCCCACCGGCACGCCGGTGGTTTCGATATACACGTCGCAGCCGTAGCCGTCGGTGAGGCCGTTGATGATCTCCCTGGCGTTGTCGCGGCTGGGGTTGATCACGACGTCGGCGCCGAATTTCTTCGCCAGTTCCAGGCGTTCGTCAACCATGTCAATGACCACCAGCTTCTTCGGCGTCTTCAATGCCGCGACCTGAACCATGCACAGGCCCAGCGTACCGGCACCGGCAATCACCAGCACGTCGTCAAGCTGCACATCGCCGCGGTTGACGGTGTGGATCGAGCACGCCATCGGCTCAATCAGCGCGGAGTCTTCCAGCGAAACCGACTCGGGAATCTTGTGCACGATGGCGGTCTTCGGGATGCGCATGTATTGCGCCATGCCGCCCTCGGCTACGTCTTTCTGAAAACCGAAAATGTTGTGCACTTCGCACATCCAGTACTTGCCGGATTTGCAGAACTTGCACTTCTCGCAGGGCACGATCTGTTCGGCAATCACCTTGTCACCGACCTTCACGCCAAAGTGCTCTTCGGCGCCTTCGCCCACTGAATCCACGTAACCGAAAAACTCATGCCCCGGCACCACGGGCGCCTTGACCCAAGGGCTTTCCCCGCCCCAGAACATGGCCGCGCCCGAATGGCATTTGCAGTCACTGGCGCAGATGCCGCATGCGCCGATGCGGATCACCAGCTCGTTGATGCGCGCCACCGGCTTGCTGATCTGCTCCAGACGGTAGTCTTTCGGGGCATGGCAGACGACGGCTTGCATGGTGGTTTTTGTGTTGTTTTCCATGTCGGGTTACCTCATGAGGCTGATTGGTGCCCTGTAGGAGCGCGCTTGCCCGCGATGACGTCAGCCCTGAAAACATGTTGTCGTCTGACATGACGCAATCGCGGGCAAGCGCGCTCCTACAGGTGCAGTGTTCGAATCGGTTTATTTATGCCGCTGCCGACTGATGAAAATCGCCAGCAAAATGATTGCGCCCTTGATCACGCTCTGCACGTAAGGCGACACGCCGAGCATGTTCAGACCGTTGTTGAGCACGCCCAGCAACATCGCGCCGACGAGGGTGCCGATGATCACGCCACGACCGCCGGCAATCGACGCACCGCCGAGCACCACCGCCGCGATCGCATCCAGCTCAAAACCGACACCGGCGTTCGGCTGGCCGCTCATCAGGCGCGACGACAGCACCAGCCCGGCAATCGCCGCCGTCAGTCCGCTGATCGAGTACACCAGCAGCTTGAAGCGCGAGGCACGCACGCCGGACAGCCGCACCGCTTCTTCATTGCCGCCGATGGCGTATACATACCGACCGATACGCGTGTGCTGCAGCAGCACCCAGGCGAAGAAGTACGTCAGCACCATGATCAGGATCGGCACCTGAATGCCGAACAACGTGCCCCGACCAAACCAGGCGAACCAGTCCGGCATGCCGGAAATCGGATACCCGTCGGTGTACATCAGGCCCAGGCCGCGGGCGATGCCCATCGTCGCCAGCGTGACGATGATCGGCGGCATTTTCAGGTAGGCGACGAAAATGCCGTTACCAACGCCGAAGCCCACGCCGATCATCAATCCGATCAGAATAGCGATCGGTGCAGGCACGCCCGCCACCATCAGCCCGGTGGTCAGCGTCCCGGACAGCGCCATCACGGGCCCCACCGACAGATCGATGCCGCCGGTGAGAATCACGCACGTCATGCCAACCGCGATGATTGCGTTGATCGAAACCTGCCGCGCAATGTTTTCCAGGTTCGCGCCAGTGAGAAACTTGTCGCTGGCGAAGATCATGAAAACCGTCACCACCACCAACCCGACAAAGGGGTAGAACGCCGGAGAGCGGATGAGCCTGGCGAAGTTGAGCTTCATGTTGTGCCGGGTGCGGTCGGTTTGCGTCGTCATGGTTTTAATGGAGGTGTTCACTGTTCAGACTCCCGGTGGCATGGCGCATCACCTCTTGCGGGTTGATATCGCTTGCCTGCAGCACGTTGACGATGGCGCCCTTGTTGAAGACGGCGACGCGATCGCACATGCCGATGATTTCCGGCAGTTCCGAAGAGATCATGATGATCGCGAAGCCTTGTTCGGTGAGTTTGCGCATCAGGTTGTAGATTTCCGCCTTGGCGCCGACGTCGATGCCTCGCGTCGGTTCGTCGAAGATCAGAATGTCGCAGTGATGATTGATCCAGCGGGCGATGACGACCTTCTGCTGATTGCCGCCACTGAGGTTCAGCACCCGACTTTCGCAGGTCGGCGCCTTGATCGACAGCTGCTTCATTAGGTCTTCGGTGGTCACGTCTTCCTTGTGCCGGTCGAGCAAGTGCGCGGCGCCCTCGTACTTGCCCAGATTGTTCAACGAGATGTTTTCGCGAATGGTGAAATCGACGATCAACCCTTCGCTCTTGCGGCTTTCAGGCAGCAGTCCGATGCCATTGGCCAGCGCATGAGCCGGATCGCTGAGGTTGACCGTCTGCCCGCGCAACAGCACGTCCTTGCTCACCACCGGCAACGCGCCAATGACGCCCAGTGCCAGCTCGGTCCGCCCGGAGCCCACAAGCCCGGCGAACCCGAGGATTTCGCCCTTATGCAGATCGAAGCTGTTGTGCGGGCCGTTGCGGGTCAGCTGAATGTCGCGAACCTGCAACACGACCTCGCCACGAGCCTGAGTCGGCTTCGGCGGAAAGCTTGCCTCCAGACGACGTCCGACCATCATTTCCACCAGCGTGTCGATGTCGCTGTCGGCAACCGTCAGCGCGCCCACATTGGCACCGTCACGCAACACGCTGATGCGATCGCAGACCTGGAAAATTTCCTCCAGATGATGAGAGATGAAGATCACCGCCACACCCTGGCTTTTCAGCTCGCGCATGATGTCGAACAACAGTTCCGCTTCGGACGGCGTCAGGGTTGCGGTGGGTTCATCAAGGATCAACAGGCGCGCCTCGAGGGCCAGGGCCTTGGCGATCTCGACGAACTGCTGCTCGGCCACGCTCAGGTGCTGCACCGAACAATCGAGGTTGATCTTCACCCCCAGGCGATCGAACAGCGCGATGGCCTTCCCGCGCATCTCGTTCTTGCGCAAGAGCCCAAGCCCGTTGACGATCTCATGACCGAGGAAAATGTTCTCCACGGCATTGAGATAGGGAATCAGGCTGAACTCCTGAAACACGATACCGATGCCGGCAGCGATGGCTTCGTTGTACGTCGCGAAATGCTGCTCGGCGCCGTCGATGAGAATGCTGCCATGGTCCTGATGTTCGACACCGGCAAGGATCTTCATCAACGTCGATTTGCCCGCGCCGTTCTCGCCGAGCAGGGCATGAATTTCGCCGCGCTCGACCGAAAGGTTGATCGACTTGAGCGCGTGCACGCCGGGATAGCTTTTACAGATGTTTTCCAATTGCAGAAGGCAGCTCATGCGCACCTCGTCGCAGCAGGATCACTGCGCTACTCACTCCAAATCCGTGGCGCCCGCCTGATTCTCAAGCGTCAGCGGGCGACCACAGGCCCGTTACCAGGAAAAGGTCTTGGCCTTGGCCTGGTCCACCAGCAGGATGTCCACCGGAATGGTTGCCGGGACTTGTGAGCCCCATTTCTTCGCGAGCGCAAGCCCCAGGGCCAGACGCACTTGGTCGCGTGGGTATTGAGCGGACGTGGCGATGAATTTGCTGTTCGGCTTCTGGATTTCTTTCACGGCCTCAGGCGCGCCATCGACGCTGGTCAGCTTGACGTCCATGCCGCTTGATTCGATCGCCGCCAACGCCCCGAGCGAGCCGTTGTCGTTGACGCTGAACAGGCCTTTGAGATTCGGCTGGGCCTGCAGCATGTTCTCGGTCACGCTGAGTGCCTGATCGCGTTCCTGTTTGCCGTTCTGGATACTGACGATCTTGATGTCAGGATGTTTGGCCAGCGCATCTTTACAGCCCTTCACGCGCTCAAGAATCGGCACCACGGCAATGCCATCGAGAATCCCCACATCGCCTTTGCCACCGATACTCTTGGCCAGGTATTCGCACGCCTGAACGCCTGCGTCGTAGTTTTTCGAACCGACGAAGGAATCGAGCGGGCCATTGGCCTGCGCATCGACCGCGACCACCACCACGCCTTTGTCGTGGGCCTGCTTGACCGCCGACTGCACGCCCACCGAATCGGTCGGGTTGATGATCAGGATGTCGATGCCCTTCTGCAGCATGTCCTCGATGTCGCTGATCTGCTTGGACACATCGTGGCGCGCGTCTGTGACCAGCAAGGTCGCGCCGATGCTGCCGGTCGCATCCTGCAGGGCGTCTTTCATGGTCACGAAATAGGGGTTGTTGATCTCTTGGAACGAGGCGCCGATTTTCAACGGGCCGGCCTTGGCGTCGGCAGCCTGGACGGTGACGGCACCAACGCTGGCGACAGCGATAGCGAGCGAACATAAAACGGCTGAACAGCCTTTCTTGAGGCGAGTTGTCATAGCGAAAAATCCCGTTGTTTTTATTGTTAAGGCGGAAATGTCATCGTTAACATTTTTGAAATTAGCAGAGAAAAATCAGGCTGGCAACAAACAAGAAGGGGGTTTCGTTGACAATGCCGACGAGCGCTGCCGATAATCCTCGGCATGTCATACGACAACACATGACCTTAATAACAACAACGTCAGAATCAGGGCTCACCTTATGACTCAATCCAGTTTCCAGACCCCGCTCAATCGCATCCTGCTGACCGGCGCCGCTGGCGGTCTGGGCAAAGTGTTGCGCGAAAAGCTGCGGCCTTATGCCAAGGTCCTGCGCTTGTCCGACATTGCTGAAATGGCGCCTGCTGCCGGTCCTCACGAAGAAGTGCAGCAGTGCGATCTGGCCGACAAGAAAGCCGTGGATGCGCTGGTCGAAGGTGTTGACGCAATCGTCCACTTTGGCGGCGTTTCGGTTGAGCGCCCCTTTGAAGAAATCCTTGGCCCGAACATCTGCGGCGTTTTCCATATCTACGAGGCCGCCCGCCGTCATGGCGTCAAGCGCGTGATATTCGCCAGCTCCAACCATGTCATCGGCTTCTATCGGCAGGATGAAACCATCGACGCCAGCGCCGTGCGTCGTCCTGACAGCTATTACGGGCTATCGAAGTCGTACGGCGAAGATATGGCGAGCTTCTATTTTGACCGTTACGGCATCGAAACCGTGAGCATCCGCATCGGCTCCTCATTCCCGGAAGCACAGAACCGCCGCATGCTGAGCAGTTGGCTGAGCTATGACGACCTGACCCAATTGATCGAGCGCGGCCTTTTCACGCCCAACGTTGGTCACACCGTCGTGTACGGCGCTTCGAACAATGAGAAAGTCTGGTGGGACAACCGCCTGGCCAATCACCTGGGCTATTCACCCAAGGACAGCTCCGCGCAATTTCGCAGCAAAGTCGAAGCGCAGCCTATGCCGGCCTCCGACGATCCTGCGATGGTCTATCAGGGCGGTGCCTTCGTGGCCTCGGGGCCATTCGGCGACGAATAATGTCCCGCGAAACGGCTGACCTCGCGTCAGCCTCCCTCCGACACATTTCACAGAAGGTTCGCCATGCAGGCTGAGCTGATTTTTGATGCGCGCAATGCTACCGGCGAGTGCCCTGTCTGGAATGCACAAGAGCAAGCGCTTTACTGGGTGGATATTCCAGCGCGGCATTTGTATCGCTGGAACCCTGCCGATAATCAGACAACCCGCTGGGAGGCCCCGCAGATGCTGGCCTGCATCGCCGGTTACGGTGACGGCAGTTGGCTGGCGGGCATGGAAGACGGGCTGTTTCGCCTTCGTCCTCAGGGCGATGGCAGCCTTGCGTCAGAGCGGCTGATCGACGTCGACCATCCGCGTCCGGGCATGCGCTTCAACGATGGCCGTTGTGACCGCCAGGGCCGCTTCTGGGCGGGCACGATGTTCACCGACATGGCACAAGCCTCGGTGGTCGGGTCGCTGTACCGCTATTCGGCGCACCAGCCCGAGCCGCTGCAGGCTTACGTCAGCGACATGATCGTGCCGAACGGGCTGGGCTTCAGTCCGGACGGCAAGACCATGTACCTCTCCGATTCGCATCCTTCGGTGCAGAAAATCTGGGCGTTCGAGTACGACAGCGACAGCGGCACACCGCATGATCGCCGACTGTTCGTGGACATGATGGAGTTTGCGGGTCGTCCGGATGGCGCGGCGGTCGATGCCGAAGGGTGCTACTGGATCTGCGGTAACGACGAGGGGCTGATCCACCGTTTCACACCGCAGGGCAAACTGGATCGCTCACTGTCGGTGCCGGTGAAAAAACCTTCCATGTGCGCTTTCGGCGGCCGCGATCTGGACACGCTTTTCGTGACCTCGATTCGCCCAGGCGGCGACTTGAAGCATCAACCGCTGGCGGGCGGCGTATTCGCTTTGCGACCTGGCGTGTGCGGAATCGAAGAACCGTTGTTTCAGGGCTGAAACGGCAGCGCCTGTGAGTTAGCTCCGCAACACAATGTGACACAAATCTGTGACAGTCAGAAGCCGCACCACAGGCGGCTTCTGCGCCGATCTGTTTCAAAAACGGACGAAAAACAACGTTTTTTGACGCGAATCGAAATTATTTGAAATATTTAATCAGGGCGTGAAAATAAGTTTGTGCTAGGTGCTAGTCTGTCGATTCGCCCGGCTGAATCGGTACATCTCAGGCAGTAGGTCCGAGGGCTTTTCCACGTTCCGCGGACTACGAACTGAGGTTGCAATCGATGCCCTACACAACCTTTTCGGATGCTCAGGTCAACAGCCTGATCAAGGCCATCGACGCTGACGGTTATGCCGTCTTGCCGGATTGGGCCACTGACCGACAATTGAACGAACTGCGCGCTCTGGTCAGTCAGACCGTGGCTGATGCTGGCTACAACTACGTTGCGCTGTCTGGCCGCGAGAGTGTTCAAGGCACGCCTCTTTATGACTGGGGCATATCGCATGACTTTGTCGACCTCTGCCGACGCATCACGGCCGGCGTCACCGGGCAGCGCCCGGCAGACAATGGCATGTCCCAGACCCTGCGCTGCCTGACCGGCAACGGCGGGCGTCGGGAGTCGCTGATCTTTCATTACGATTCCTACGTGCTCACCACGATCATGCCGGTGTGCCTGCCCCAGACCGGAGAGCGCGGCGATCTGTTGATGCTGCCCAATCGCCGGCCCATCCGGCGCAGTTACCTGCACAACCTGCTGGACAAGGTGCTGGTGGACAACAAGTGGGTGCAGCGCTACTTGAGAGACCGGGTTGCACGTGATGAACAGGCGTTTACCCGGATCGTCATGCAGCCCGGACACATGTACCTGTTCTGGGGCTACCGCTCGCTGCACACCAACCTGCCGGTGGCCGAGGACGCGTTACGCGCAACGGCGGTCTTTCACTATCACAACGTGCACGGCAGCAGTTCGCTGGCGAGTCGTTTGCGCAAATCTCTGGGCACATTGAAGGGCCCCAATCTTCAAGACGACGTGCCCCAGACCTGATGCAACCGAGGATGCGGTGTGCCTGGCACGCCGCATTCAGCGGGTTCTTGGCTGCCGTGCAGGACATCGGGAACACACTAGGCGCTTGGTCTTTCCACTGCCCGATCCGTTTGCCACTTACCGAAATGAAGCCACTCGGCAAAGCCGAAATAACCTTATGTTATTTGGTTATCTTCATAAATACGCCGCATAAAGTCTCCTTCTATATTTATGAAAAAAGGTGATTAGCAATCTGCCGATTTATATCTTTATGATCTGAGCCACAACAACCTGAACAGGAGTCAGGCAGATGGCGATTCAGATCAAACCCGTGGCAGGACGAATTGGCGCCGAGTTGAGCGGCGTCAGACTTTCCGGTGATATTTCCGAGCAGGATTTCGATTTCATCAATCAAGCACTGCTCAAACACAAGGTGCTGTTTTTCCGCGATCAGTTTCTCAACGACGAAGAACACGAAAGTTTTTCCCGCCGCTTTGGCGATCAGGTTCCGCACCCCACCGTTCGTTCGGCCGAGAAAAGCAGCGCCATTCTTCATCTCGACGCCAAGGAAACGCGGGCCAATTCCTGGCACACCGACGTGACCTTCGTCGCCAACTACCCCAAGATTTCCATCCTGCGCGGTGTGGTGATTCCACCCTACGGCGGCGACACCGTCTGGGCCAACACGGCCTCGGCCTACGCCGACCTGCCGACTCCGTTGAAAGCCCTGGCCGATAGCCTGCGCGCCCTGCACACCAACCTCTACGACTATGCGGCGCCGCGGGATACCGGCGACGCGGGCGTGAAGCGCTACCGCGAGCAGTTCACTGCCGAAGTCTATGAGACCGAACACCCACTGGTGCGCGTGCATCCGGAAACCGGCGAACGCAGCCTGCTGCTGGGCCATTTCGTGAAGCAGATTCAGGGCGTCAGCAGTAATGATTCCAGGCAACTGATCCGCCTGTTCCACGATCGCATCACCCATCTGGACAACACCGTGCGCTGGCGCTGGAGCGAGGGCGACGTGGTCATCTGGGACAACCGCGCCACTCAACACATCGCCATCAACGACTACGGCAACGCCGAACGCGTGGTGCGTCGTACCACCATTGCGGGCGACATTCCGGTGGGCGTTGACGGTCGTGCAAGCCAGGCGATCAAACCCACACCCGACACCCTCTCGCCGAAGACAGAAGCCGACAAGAAACACTTGGCGGCCTGACTCGCTCCTCTCATTTATCTAAGGAAGAAACGTCATGGCAAAGGCCAAGCGAACATCTGTATTCAGCACGAAAAGCGTAGCTACCGCACTGGCGGCGCTGCTGATGATGCCCTTGGCCGAAGCGGACGTGATTCGCATTGGTGTGGCGTCCGCCGGTGGCGGTGATCCGGTCACCTTCAGCGGGTCGCCGCTGGGCATCGTGCGCAATCAGCAATTACTGGAAAAAGCCTTCGCGGGCACCGGTACCGAAGTGCAGTGGTTCTTCTTCAAAGGCGCGGGGCCTGCGGTCAACGAGGCCCTGTCGAATCAGCAACTGGACTTCGCCTATGAAGGCGACCTGCCGCAGGTGGTGGGCCGCTCAAATGGCCTGGATACCAAGCTGCTGGCGGCCATCGGTGTGCGTTCCAACGTCTACCTCGCCGTGCCCAAGGGCTCGGACATCAAAACCATCGAGGACCTGAAGGGCAAGAAAGTGGCCGTGTTTCGCGGCACCAACGGCCATCTGGTTTCGATCAACCTGCTGGCCGATCACGGCCTCACCGAACGCGACCTGAAGGTGATCAACCTGGACAGCGGCAGCAGTCAGGCCGCTCTGGTTTCCAAAGGCGTCGATGCGGCATTCGGTGGGCGCGAGCTGTTCAAGCTGCGCGATCAGGGGCTGGTCGACATCATCTTCGACAACCCGAAAAACGAAGTGCGCTACACCCGTCAGTGCGCGCTCGTGGTTCGCGGCGCCTACGAGAAAGAGCACCCGGACAACGTGCAGAAAGTCGTCGACACGCTGGTCGATGCGGCCAAGTGGGAATCCGATGAAAACAACCGCGACGCCGTACTCAACGAATGGGCCAAAACCAACGAGCCGGTGGCGTCGCTCAAAGCCGATTTCGATCATCTGAGCCTGCGCGACAGCGCCTCGCCGTTGGTGGACGAGTTTCTGCGCACGCGCTATCAGGCGGTCGCCGACCAGGCCAAGGAAGAAAAAATGATCCGTCGGCCGGTGTCGATCGATGGCTGGTTCGAAACCCGTTATCTGGAGAACGCGCTGAAGGCCAAGGGTCTGCAGAATTACTGGACCGCCTATGGCGCCGACGGCAAGCAGCCTGCGAACAACGCGACGGCGTCTTCGGACAAACCCGTCAATAACGGAGGCTGATGACATGGCCAGAGCCCATGCGCCTGCGCTTGACGCGCAATCGCTGCCCGCCAAAAAGCGCGCGACCATTGAACGCCTGCCTGCGGCCCCGGTGCGCGCGCCTCGACGCGTACCGCACGCGCACGCGGCGAAAACCGCCTGGCGAAGCCGCGCCCTCAACGGCGCCCTGCCCTGGCTGCTGCCGCTGGCGCTGCTCGGGCTCTGGTACCTGGGCACCGAGCGGGGCTGGCTGTCCGAGCAAGTGCTGCCACCCCCTGCGTTTGTGTATCAGACGCTGGGAGATCTGATCACCAGCGGCGACTTGTGGCTCAACGCGTCGGCCAGCCTGCAACGCGTGCTGGTGGGCTTTCTGATCGGTTCAAGTCTGGGCATTGGCCTGGGTCTGGCGATGGGATTGTCGAAAACGATCGAGGATTACCTGCTGCCAACCTTCAACGCGCTGGTGCAGATTCCGGTCTTGGGCTGGATGCCCTTTGCGTTGCTGCTGTTCGGCATCGGCGAGCCGCTCAAGTACGTGCTGATCGCCCACGCCGCGCTGGTGCCCGTGACGTTGTGCACGCTCCAGGCGTTTCACGAAGTGCCCAAACGCCTGCTGGAAGTGGGTCGCGCTTACGGTTTCAGCCAACGCCAGATCGTGACAGACATCGTGCTTCCCTCGGCCGTGGCACCGATTTTCACCGGGCTGCGCCTGGGTTTCACCAAGGCCTGGCTGTCGCTGGTGGTCGTCGAGCTGCTCGCGTCCAGTGAAGGGCTGGGTTACCTGATCGCTTACGGCCGTCAGCTGTTTCAGCTCGATCTGGTGATGGCGGCGGTCGTAGTGGTCGGCACGGTCGGATTGCTGATCGATCGCAGTTTCGAGTTCATCGAACGCCGTCTGAACAAAGGTCGGACGACCCCGACGAGGAGCCTGGCATGAGCACATTGACGGCTGCGCGAAGCAGTCAAGGTCCACGCTACCGAGGCTGGGTCGTGCCCATTGTGGGTATCGCAGTGTGGTGGCTGGCCGCCAGTCAGGGATTCAGTGATTCCGGGCTCTTGGTGTCGCCGGGCAAAGTGGCGGTCACTGCGTGGGAGCAAGTGTCGTCCGGGCAATTCTGGCGGGCGATTTCAGCCAGCCTGGCCCGTGATCTCAGTGGCTTTTTCATCGGCACCACGCTGGGCCTGGTGCTCGGTTGCCTGCTGGGTTTCTCAAGATTGTTCGAGCGTCTGGTCGGGCCCAGTTTCAACACCTTCAAGCAAATCTCACTGTTCGCCTGGATTCCGTTGATCTCGGTCTGGTTCGGCCTGGGTGACGTCGCCAAAGTGGTGTTTCTTTCGCTGGCGGCGCTGGTGCCTGTGGTGGTGAACACATGCGACGGCCTGCGCAGCGTTTCCCCTGCGTTGCTGGAAGTGGCGAAGGTGTACCGCTTCACCCGCTGGCAGACCATCGTCGGCGTCATGCTTCCCGCCGCGCTGCCATCGATATTCACAGGCATCTATCTGGCGCTGGTGTATTCATGGCTGGCCACCATCGGGGCTGAATATCTGCTGGTCTCCGGCGAAGGCATCGGTAACGCGCTGATCGACGGCAGCGAGCATTTCATGATGGATCTGGTGCTGTTCGGCATGATCGTCATTGGCCTCGTCGGCTGGGCGCTCAACGTCTTGGCCCGTCGTCTGGAACGGCGCATGCAACGGCTCTACGGCATTTTGCCGCGCTGATCGCCAATCCTGACTTATCCCGTATTTCAAAGGAATCAATCATGCCCGCCATTCAATCGCTCCCTGCGCAGACGCCTGCGGCCCGGCAAGGCAACGGCCTGCGCCTTGAGAACATCAGCAAACATTTCAGCGCCAGTGCCGACACCCGCCTGCAAGTGCTGGACAACGTTCAGCTCGACATCGCGCCCGGCGAATTCATCACGATCGTCGGCGCCAGCGGCTGCGGCAAGTCTACGCTGCTGCGGCTGATTCTGGGGCTGGATGAGGAATTCGACGGCCGCATCCTGCTGGACGAAAAGCCGATCAAAGGCACCGGCCTGGAGCGCGGGATCGTGTTTCAGGATCACCGCCTGTTTCCCTGGCTGACGGTGGAGCAGAACGTCGCCGTGGGCCTTAAAAATGCGCCGCTGACGCCCGCGCAGAAACGCGACACCGTACGCGAGCACATTCATCTGGTCGGTCTGCAGGACTTCACGGAGTCTTATCCGCATCAGATCTCCGGCGGCATGGCGCAGCGCGTGGCTATTGCCAGAGGGCTGGTGAATCGCCCCAGCGTGTTGCTGCTCGACGAGCCTTTCGGCGCCCTAGACGCCCTGACCCGAACCCGCCTGCAGAGAGAACTGCAGAACATCTGGCAGCACGAAAAGATCACCATGGTCCACGTGACCCACGACGTCGACGAAGCGGTCTATCTGGGAGATCGCGTGGTGGTGATGCAGCCGCATCCGGGCCGGATCCGGCGCATCGTCGACATCGACTTGCCCCAACCGCGCAACCGCAGCGATGCGCGTTTCATTGCCCTGCGCGATGACGTGCTGAGTGATTTTGCCGAATTGTCTTAGGCCAACAGACAGTTTTTGGGAGTGAGCACGCTCGGGGCCCCCATCGGACGAAGACTGGTTTCCTACCCCTGCATCTCCACAGTATGCGCCGGCCTCTTCCCGGCTGAAGCCGGTCCTACGGAAGCCGCAAGTTTTTCGCAGGACCGGCTTTAGGCGGGATGGGCGTCGGTCCTACCGACGCCGCAAG
>NZ_FNYJ01000004.1:34680-170595 GCF_900108875.1 Pseudomonas sp. NFR16
TCGTAGGACCGGCTTTAGCCGGGATGGCGTCGGTCCTACGGACGCCGCAAGCTTTTCGTAGGACCGGCTTCAGCCGGGAAGGTGTCGGGTGTTACGCCGTAGATCGAAAAGGGCGTCAATCGCCGTTGGCTCGCGCTTACAGATGTTCCATCCGGTCATACGGCGCTTCACCCCGCCTGGTGCAACGAAACCTGATTGCGCCCGTTTTTCTTCGACGCGTACAGCGCCTGATCCGCCCATTCGATCAGGGTCTTGTGCTCGCTGAGTGGGGTGTTCATGTCGGCCACGCCCAGGCTGATGGTGCAGCGAATGGCTTCGCCCTCGTGGGTGATTTCCTGCTCCTGGACCGCAACACGCAAGCGTTCGGCAAACATTCCGGCGCCGTATTTATCGGTGTCGGGAAGCAGCACTGCATATTCTTCGCCGCCGTAGCGACCGGCGATATCGGAGTCACGAATATGCCCCCGAATCACATCGGCGACGCGCTGGATAACCTTATCGCCGCACTGGTGCCCGTAGGTGTCGTTCACGCGCTTGAAGTGATCGATGTCAAACATCACCAGCGCCGCGGAGGTGCCGTAACGCACATGGCGCGCGTACTCAAGACGCAACGCCTCTTCCCAGTGTCCGCGATTATAAAGGCCAGTGAGCCGATCGGTGCTGGACAGCTTCTGCAGCTCTCGGTTGGCGGTCTGCAATTGCAGGCGGTTGGTCGCCACGTCCGTCACGTCATAGATGACCAGGCAGACGTGCGTCACCTCGCCGGTGGTGGATCGCAGCGGAAACATCGTGGTGTTCTGGTACATGAAATCTTCTTGCCCGGTAATCGGCTGGTAGCTCTTGAACCGGACCAGAAACGGGCGCTGCTCCCAGATGGTGAACGCCGGCGTGCCCAGGGTAATGACGCTGTCGATTTTCTTTCTCAGCCAGCATTGATTCACCTCGGGAAAAAGCTCGAAAAAAGACCGGTTGGCCGCCTCGTACGGCAGCACACCGGAGCGGTTTTCCATGAAGGTGTTCCAGACCTGCACGCGGTAATCTTGATCGAGCACCACCACGCCGACGTCGATGCTCTGGGTGATCGTCAGCAGCCAGTGAAGCTCTTTGATGTCGATACGATCATTCATGAATCAGCTCATCAGGTAGGCGAGTTTTCGTGACAGCCGCTCTACCGAATCTTCGGTGAACAACATCAGCAGGTCGAAATGGACGTTGTGGCCTTCCAGGCTGTAACTGATCTCCACTGCGAGCGTCTTTTTCCAGCGTTGCTGATTGATCCGGATCAGCTCCTCAATGCCACTGTGAACGTCCAGCACCTGGGGATGACCCTGAGAAAAAGCGATGTCGATCTGCTCGGCGATGCCGCTCAAGCACGCGCCGATCAGGATCGATGACAGATCCAGGAGCATTTCCATTTCGGAGTAGTCGCGATCGTCGATCTTCATGAGCTGGGCCATGTCGCAGAGCTCCGAATCATGGAACAGCAACAACGCCTCACCGGCGATGCCGCCGCCGATATAGCCCTGGCAGACGGCAGTCAGGCGGTCGTTGGCCTGTGCATCGGCGAGCGCCATGTGCAGCTCGCCCACTTCGAGCATGTTGACGTTGGGTACCGGCAACTGCACGAAAACGCCCAGCACCCGCGCCAGCAGCGCTGCGGCCCGGCCCATTGCGACGTTGACGGTCTCGCGAAACGCATCCTGGAAGCTGATGGTGGAGTGTTCGACTCTGGGCGCCGGAGCGTGCGTTGGCTGGCCTGTCGCTCCGAGCAACCCAAGCCGCTCCAGCGTCTGCTGCAGCTCCACCGGATCGGCCGGCTTTTTCAGAAACGCCAGCGCACCCAGCTCCAGGGTACGGCGGACAGCTTCTTCTTGAACGTCGCCGGAGACGACGATGACCTTGGCCTGCAGGTTTTCTGCACGCATGGCCGCGAGCGCCTGATAACCGTCCATGTCCGGCATGGTCAGGTCCAGCAGCACCACTTGCCCCAGCCCCTGACGAATGGCTTGCAGACCTTCGTGTCCGTTGGTGGCCGTCGTGACCGAAACGTCCCAATCGGCAGGCAAGGCTCTGATGAGCTGTTTGCGCGCCATATTGGAATCGTCGCAAATCAGCAGCGGGATAGTGGGCATTGCTTTCAGTCTCACAACAAAAGAGTTTCAGGCCTGGCCCGGAAGATCATTGCACTTATTATGGGTAACCCTAGTTCAATACCCATGCTGCCAAGCAATTCTTTCATTCACGTATCAGCGGCAAGTGGGTAAATTCTTCACTTATCCAACGATAAGCTGGGTGGTATGCAATATCTATGCACACCGTTATCCAAAGTTCCACCTCGGTTGATGACCTCGATCAACCTTCGCGTTTATTGATATAAAACAACAGCATGACGCTTGTTTAATGGCGCCAATATTTTATCTTGCCGCTTATTTAAGTTTATCTAGCAGCGACATACAGGACATGCGCAACGGGCCCCTCACCGCCCGAGAGCCGTGCCAATACTCAAGTATTAAGCACCTAACCGCAGGTACTAAACGTTTGTATTCAGGTAGGAGTGAGGCTTGCCGTTCAGTCATTTATTGTTTATGGCATCAGGATTCAGATCACCGCTCACATCGGATTGCGAGGAAGATCGTCATGAACGCCCATAAGAATGTGCACATGCGCTACCCCCTGTCAGAGGGCTCGCCCCACTATGGTGCCCGTCATTCGACCAGGCTGTCCGACCGCTTGGCCCTCGTGCAATTGTTGCAGGATCATCTGAGCACGGCACAGGAACTCCACCGTCACATTCTGAGCCTTGAGGTGCGTGCGCGGCATGTCACGTTCGTGGAGGTGCGTAGGATGTTTCATCGCCTCGGCGAGGCGACCGAGCAATGCGTGGCATTTCTGGCCGACCGCATTCACGATCTGGGCGCTGCTGCCGCCTCGCGACCCGTGCACATGGAAGTGCAGGCAGTGCCGGGTTGGAACGAGCAGAGCTTTGCCGCCAGCCTGCAGCACGTTGCGAACCGCACTCACGTGCTCGCCCAATTCGCCGCGCAGATCAGAAGTCTCATGGACAAAGCGGTGATCGAAGGGGATTACAACAGCCTGCATGTGATGACCGACTGCACTTACCAGATCAGTCAATTAGTGGCTTTGATTCAAATTCATCTGCCGGGCGAGCCGGCGAGCGTGTCGACCTGCGCGCCCTCCAGCGAATACGCGAGTCAGAAATAAGCGGCACGCTTGTTTGCTTCATCCCCCACTTGGCAACGCCAAGGACGAACTTTCGTTCGACCCACGAATGAGTCGCCCGACGCCGAGGCCCAACGCTGCTTCAAGTTTGAATCAATGAATGAAGCCGAAAAGTTCGAGCAATGGCGCAAAGCCATGATCTGATTGAATTTTTTCTGAAGATGACCAGACGCACATTATTTTTGTGTCGCTGGGCTGCGACTGCGCCACTCATCGATGTATGAACTCTCTTCCTCGCCCCCACGCCTGGAGCCCGTTCAGAAAGTTTATTGCGAAGTCAGCCGACTGGCTGGCTGATTATCAACGTGCAGATTTGAGCAATAGCGTGCTCGACATTCCGGTCACTTCAGCGTGGATTCCAGACAGTCGATCAATGATTTCGCCTGAAACGGTTTGGCGAGAAAACATATCGCGCTGCCGGTCATCGCGCGCTTGCGTACCGAGTCTTCCGGGAATGCAGTGATGAAGATAGTGGGGATGCTGAATCCGTGAGACGTCAGGTGCTCGTGCAGCTCCACGCCGCTCATGTTGGGCATTTGTACATCAGTGATCAGGCATGCGGCGTTGGTGAAGTCGGCAGATCCAAGAAATTCCTCCGCCGAGGAGAAAACCCGGACGACAAAACCCAGAGAGCGGACAAGACTGTCAATACTGGCTCGGACCGCATTGTCGTCGTCGACCACAGCGATCATTGGGGGGCTGGACAAAGGCTTACCTTTAAACGGAAAAATAGAGCGCGAAGTTGCGCATTGAAACAGCTCACACGTTACCGACCTGCCGTGCACCAGAGAATTATACGGGCGTATGACTCGGAACAATTGTCGACGGACGGACATTTTCTGACCATTCGGACAACCTCGGGATCGGCTCAGACCCATCTCTCTGCAATGAACGTGGACTCGATACGCGTCTGCATGAACACATCGAACGCCGCTGGCGAAAGCGCCTTGGCAAAGCAATAACCCTGCGCCTCGTCACAGCCGCGCAACGCCAGCTCATCGAGAATGGCGAAATCCTCGACGCCCTCGGCGATCACCTTCATGTCGAAGCTGTGCCCCAGTGTGATCACCGCCTGGACGATCGCGGCATCCTGCGGATCGCTGAGCAGCCCGCGTACGAACGACTGATCGATCTTCAGCTTGTCCACCGCAAAGCGCTTCAGGTACGCCATGCTTGAATAGCCGGTGCCAAAATCATCGATGGACATGCGCACGCCCAACGCCTTCAGCCCATGGACGGTTTCCAGCACTCGCTCGGAATGCTCGATCAAAATGGATTCGGTCAGCTCAAGCTCCAGCCGGTGCGGCTTGAGGCCGCTTTCGTACAGCGCCCTTTTGACCTCACTCACCAGGTTGCCCTGGCGGAACTGCACCGCCGAGCAATTCATCGCCATGGTCAGTTCACCAAAGCCCGCGTCTTGCCACGCCACCGCTTGATGACAGACCTTGCTCAGCAACCAGCGGCTGATCGGAATAATCAGGCCGCTGGATTCGGCGACCGGTATGAATTCGCCGGGCGTGATCTGGCCAAGGCCGGGGTGATTCCAGCGCAGCAGTGCTTCCGCACCAATGACTTCGCCGGTCTTCAGATCGATTTGCGGCTGATAGTGGATCTCGAGCTCTTGCTGCTCGCAGGCCTGACGCAGTTCGGTCTGTATGTGCAGCAGGCGCAATTCGCGCGCGCCCATGGCGGCCTCATAGAACACCCAGGTATTGCGACCATTGCGCTTGGCCTGGGCGAGTGCGGTATCGGCCGCTTTGAGCAAAGAGCCGAAATCGTGGCCATGGGCGGGGTACAGCGCAAGGCCGGTTGACGCCGAGATCGACAGCGGAAATCCGGCGAGTTCAAGCGGCTGCTGCAGGACCTGAAGCATGCGCGCGACCAGATGCGCCAGCGCGACGGGGTCATCGTCGTCCACCAGTACCAGAAACTCGTCGCCACTGAGCCGGGCGACCGTGTCCACCGCAGGCTTCATGGCCACCAGCCGCTGCGCCAGACGCTGCAGGATCGTATCCCCGGCAACATGCCCGAGCGAATCGTTGATGGTCTTGAAGTTGTCCACATCGAAATACAGCAGCGCCAGACGCTGACCCCGCCCGCAATCGTTGATGGCCTGATTGACCCGCTCAAGCAAATACCGCCGGTTCGGCAGACCGGTCAGCTCGTCGTGAAACGCGCTCTGACGTAACTCATCCACCACTTGCTGGCGACGAATCCGGTTGGCCTGCAAGCGCAGCGTCAGGCCGATGATGAGCAGGTACAGCACGCCGCAGACGACCAGCGATGCGATCACCGTGTACTTCCAGCCCAGCAGATAATCCTCAGCGGCCAGGCCGGTGACCAGCACCAGCGGAAAGTCCCCGACGCGTTTGTAACCGTACAGACGCTTGACGCCGTCCACCCGTGACCGCGTGACCAGTACGCCCTCCTGGCTGCCCCGCGCCACCAGCCGGTCGATGCCATCGGCTTTGTAGTCTCGCTTCGAATCAGCCGCCGAGGGCACGCGCAGGACTGCGTCGGGCCGGTCCGAGCGGCGTAACGTGATCACTCCATGGTCGCCGACGTTCACTTGGCTGATGACGTCGAAGATGGATTTGAGCGGCAGCGCGGACGCAATCCAGCCGACATGTCGCTGCCGGTCGAACACCGGGACCGCGATGTACAGGAGCTCTCGCGCGACATCGTGATCGAGCACGGCCGAGTCACCGGCGGTATCGCCGGGCGACTGTCGGGCAAGCTCATCACGAAAGCGCTGCTGGCTGGCAGTCGGCGCGTCAGGACGGGCATCGGAATCGAAAAGAAAGCCACCCTGAGCCGACAGCACATCGAAACGGCCCACTGCAGGAAACCGCCGACTCAGCGCCCGCAATTGACGCCCGTCACCTGCCGGAACAGCCCCGCCGCGCAAGAGGTCATCGTCCAGGCGCAGCGCGATGCCCTGCAAATCGGTCTGGGTGTCATGCAGAATGCTGGTCAACCGCGCTTCAAGAATGCGATTCAGATTGCTTACATCGGCAACGGCCTGATTGCGTGCCTGTTGGAACAGCAGGCCAAGGAGCGCACCCAGCAGCACAAGTATCCCGAGCGCGAGCCCTCCCCACACCCACAGCTGAATCTTGACCACGGGCACCGGCGTGGCCGAACGATCCGGCTCGGCCGGCAGCAGGCAAGTGATCCGCGACACAGGGTCGATGGCGGGCTCGATCAGGACGGTGTTCATGGGTGGCGCCTCAATGAGCCGGACATGCGGTCTGAGCGAGGCAGCCAGCCACGAGGGAGCGAACGTATTTCCGGTCGCTGATCAAATTCAATGGCATGTGCTTTCCCCTTCCACCACTCTTGATCTGAGCAATGAACCGACGCGTTCGTGAAGGAACTCAGGACGTAGGGAAAATTAACATTACCGAGTCATGATTCCGATTAGCTATCAGGCTAAGCGACTCATACTCGGGTATAGGAGGAAGACCATCATTTTAAAAACCGTCTTCGAGCGAAACTGCTGACGCCCGGGCGACGGCGGGGATTACTCCCCTGCCAGCGCCTCGGACATCTTCACGAGATCGGCAAACGTGCGGGCCTGCATCTTTTTCATGGCGTGGCCGCGATGGATCTTGACGGTGATTTCGCTCAAGCCCATTTCCGAAGCGATCTGCTTGTTCATCAGTCCGGTCACGGCGTAGGACATGACTTCCTGCTCCCGTGCGGTCAGGGTCTGAAAACGTGCGCGAAGTTCGGCAGACACCTTGCCCGTCTCGCGCCGTTTGCTGTCTTTCTGCAAGGCCAGGGTGACGGCATCCAGCAGGTCTTGCTCGCGAAATGGCTTGACCAGGAAGTCCAGCGCGCCGGCCTTCATGGCTTTGACCGACATCGCGATGTCGCCATGACCGCTGACGAAAACGATCGGCATCGATACCTTCATTTCAGCCAGGCGTACCTGAAAATCCAGGCCGCTTTCGCCCTGCAGCCGTACGTCCAGAATCAGACACGCCGGGGCATCTTCGAAGGCGTGCTGGAGGAATTCCGCGCCCGAAGCGTAGGTGTAAACGCGCATGCCGACCGAGCGCAGGAGGCTGTCCAGCCCGGCGCGAATGGCGGGATCGTCGTCGACGACGAATACGATGGGGCTCTTGTCGACCGGCGTCATGACGGCATGTGCTCGTAGGCAGGAAGCGAAAAATTCATGACCGCGCCATGACCCAACTCGCTTTCGGCCCAGATGCGGCCGCCGTGAGCGTCAATGATTGAGCGGCAAATCGACAGGCCCATGCCCATCCCCTCAGGTTTAGTGGTGAAAAATGGATTGAACAGGCTAGGCAGATTCTGCTCCGACACGCCTGGACCGTTGTCCTTGATACGCAGCAACACATCGCCGTTCATCGCCGTACCCAGCGCGACCGACAAGGTGCGTTCCTTGGTGTGCATACCGGACATCGCCTGCAGCGCGTTCATCAACAGGTTAATGATCACCTGTTGCAACTGCACGCGATCGCCCTTGACTAAGTGAACGCCGTCGCCGGGATACACCTCGAGGCTGACGCGATGGCGGCGGATCTCGCGCCGAATGAGCGCCACGGATTCCTGCAGGACCTCGAAAAGATCAACCTGCACGTGGCTGGGGTCGTTCTTTCGAGAAAGACTGCGAATACGGCGGATGACCTCGCTGGCACGATGCGCTTCGCTTTTGATGCGCTCGATGGCGCTGCGCACCTCACCCAAGTCCGGCACATCGCGGTTGAGCCAGCGCAACCCGGCTTCGGCATTGGTGGTCACTGCGGCCAGGGGCTGATTGACTTCATGGGCAATGGACGCCGCCATCTCACCCAGCGTCGTGACCCGGGTCACGTGGGCCAGTTGGCTCTGCGAGCGATGCAGGGCTTCTTCGGCATTCTTGCTCGCTGTGACGTCCATCAACGCGCCGATGTACTCACAGCACCCTGACGCGTCATGCGCCTGCTGGGCGAGCATTCGCACGAATTTGCTCGAGCCGTCAGCCATGAGCACGCGAAATTCAGTCTCCATATTGGCGTGCTGCGCGTATGCCTGTTCGATCAGCGCCTTGAGCCCGTCGGTGTCTTCCGGATGAACGCGTCCCATCATGTATTCGAGCGTCGGCTGCAGCTGGTCATCGAAGTCGAAAATACGCCGGGCTTCGTCGGACCAGTACATTTCGGCGCTGGGCAGTTTCAGCCCGATGCTTCCGGTCTGGCTTAGACGCTGAGCGCCCGCCAGGAAAGCCTCGCTGCGATGCAGCAGGCGCACTTGCTCGCGTAACGCGTCCTTGGAGCCCCTGTATTTCAGAACGAGCAGGCCGGTGATCCCGATCGCCGCAAGGCTTACCAGGCAGCGGGCGAACGGCGGCAGCAGCCAGCCAGTCCCGTGAGATAGCAGGTACGCCAGCAGCGTGAGAAAACCACAAACCCACGCGACAGTGGCCACGCCCTTGCGCGAGAAGAGGTCTCCGGACATCAGAATCACGGCAACATAGAGCACAGCGATTGCGACATCCAGGGTACTGAGCCAGTCCATCAGAAAGATGACCAGCGTCAGCATGGCGGAACCCAACCTGAGCAACCAGACGCTGGGCGACACTTCAGCCCGAGGGTTGCGCAGGCTCGCTGCAGGGACGGTATTCATTGCGACAGTCTGGCCTTATTGTGGGTAGCTGGATTGGCAGCGCAAATGTGTCGACCGGGGCAAACGCCCTTCATCGCCCCCGGCCCATGAGCGGGCGGAGCGACGCAACGTAATAGTTATTCAAAAAAAGACGGTTGCCCATCACACCAAAGTGTCAGAGCGGGTACAAATATACCCAGATAATCCTGATCGAGACAGATTATCGAAGCGCTGACTCCCAATCCTGAACGGCTGTGCTCCATTCTTTTTCCGCCCCAAATAGAACAGGCCCCGACGCGAGCGTCGGGGCCTGTAATGGCCACATCCTTATGGCCTTCGCATGAACCTTCAATCGATCAACCGGCGGCCTCCCTGGCCGTCAATCGCTCGTTCTTTCGGTTCCGTCGAATCGGTATTACTCAGCTTTCAGGCCGTCAGCCGAAACAGCTTTCACGCCTTTGATTTTCTTGGTGATCGCAACTGCGGTTGTTTTCTGCGCTTCAGTGATCGCGACGGTCGACGACAGGGAAACCACGCCTTTGTTGGTTTCAACCTTGATGTCGGAGCCTGGGATGCCCTTCTCGGTCAGCAGGTCGGATTTGACCTTGGTGGTGATCCAGGTGTCAGAAGTAGCCTCTTTGGTTTTGGCAACTTCACCTGCGGCTACCATCATTGGAGCCTGAGTAGAGGTTTGAGCCATGGCTACGTTAGCCATAGTCAGCGTCAGAGCAGTGGCAGTAGCGGCAGCGATAGCGAACTTCTTCATACGAGTAACTCCTGTTTTTCTCAAAATCTGCGCCAACGTCGTTGGTTGCAGGGTTACTGGTATATCGCAAGCGGTGTGCCAAACTTATCCAACGCAGTTTTTTCATTAAAATCAATGAGTTATAAACAATAGCTGAATGATGCATCGTGCAGATTGCCCGTTTACGGAAAGTTCCGCTTGCAACTTGCATGTTCTGAACGTATTCACAGCCCCCTGAAGCGCGCAACTTATTAATTGCACACGAAAAAAAAGAGCCCCGAAGGGCTCTTTCTCTGTAGCGAGGCGGGGACGCTTAAACGCCCGACGCCTTGGCAGCTGCAACGTCTTTGATCGACAGCTTGATACGGCCGCGGTTGTCCACGTCCAGTACCAGCACTTCGACTTCCTGACCTTCTTTCAGCACATCGGTGACCTTCTCGACGCGAGCGTCGCTCAGCATGGAGATGTGTACCAGACCGTCCTTGCCAGGCAGGATGTTGACGAACGCGCCGAAGTCGACGATGCGCTCAACCTTACCGACATAGATCTTGCCGATTTCAGCTTCTGCGGTGATGCCCAGAACGCGCTGACGCGCTGCCTCAGCGGCTTCCTTGGTTTCGCCGAAGATCTTGATCGAGCCGTCGTCTTCGATATCGATCGACGCCTTGGTCTCTTCACAGATGGCACGAATGGTCGCGCCGCCTTTGCCGATGACGTCACGGATCTTGTCGGTGTCGATCTTCATCGCGATCATGGTCGGCGCGTTTTCCGACAGCTCGGTGCGCGACTGACCGATGATCTGGTTCATCTGACCAAGAATGTTCAGGCGAGCTTCCAGGGCCTGGCCCAGGGCGATCTCCATGATTTCTTCGGTGATGCCCTTGATCTTGATGTCCATCTGCAGCGCGGTGACGCCCTTGGCGGTACCGGCCACTTTGAAGTCCATGTCGCCGAGGTGGTCTTCATCACCCAGGATGTCGGTCAGAACGGCGAACTTCTCGCCTTCCTTGACCAAGCCCATGGCGATACCGGCAACCGGCGCCTTCATCGGCACACCAGCGTCCATCAGCGCCAGGGAAGCGCCGCAGACCGAGGCCATGGAGCTGGAACCGTTGGACTCAGTGATTTCCGACACCACGCGGATGGTGTAAGGGAACGCATCGGCCGGCGGCAGCATGGCCTGAACCGAGCGACGAGCCAGACGGCCGTGGCCGATTTCGCGACGACCAGCGCCACCCATGCGACCACACTCGCCCACCGAGAACGGAGGGAAGTTGTAGTGCAGCATGAACGGGTCTTTCTTTTCGCCTTCGAGGGTGTCGAGCAGTTGTGCATCACGCGCAGTACCCAGCGTCGCCACGACCAGCGCCTGAGTTTCACCACGGGTGAACAGTGCCGAACCGTGAGTCTTGGGCAGAACACCGACTTCGATGTTCAGAGGACGTACGGTGCGGGTGTCGCGGCCGTCGATACGTGGCTTGCCGTTGACGATGTTTTCGCGAACGGTGCGGTATTCGATTTCACCGAATGCAGCTTTGACTTCCGAAGCAGACGGGCTGCCTTCTTCAACGGCCAGCTTGGCAACGACTTGATCCTTCAGCTCGCCCAGGCGCGCATAGCGGTCGGCCTTGACGGTGATGGTGTAAGCCTCGGAGATGGCTGCGCCGAACTCGGAGCGGATGGCGCCCAGCAGGTCGGTGGCTTCAGCCTTCGGAGCCCAGGTCCAGGTCGGCTTGGCAGCTTCGGCGGCGAGTTCCTTGACGGCTTTGATGACCGCCTGGAATTCGTCGTGAGCGAACAGAACAGCGCCCAGCATCTGGTCTTCGGTGAGCTCTTTGGCTTCGGATTCAACCATCAGTACCGCTTCTTCGGTACCGGCAACGACCATGTCCAGGCTCGATGCTTTCAGTTGCTCGTAAGTCGGGTTCAGCAGGTAACCGGTGCTTTCGTGGAAAGCAACGCGCGCGGCGCCGATCGGGCCGTCGAACGGAATGCCGGAGATCGCCAGGGCAGCCGAGGTACCGATCATCGAAGCGATGTCCGGATCTGTTTTCTTGCTGGTGGAAACGACGGTGCAGACAACCTGCACTTCGTTCATGAAGCCTTCGGGAAACAGTGGGCGGATCGGACGGTCGATCAGACGCGAGGTCAGGGTTTCTTTCTCGGAAGGACGGCCTTCACGCTTGAAGAAACCGCCGGGGATCTTGCCGGCAGCGTAGGTTTTTTCTTGGTAGTGAACGGACAGCGGGAAGAAGCCCTTGCCAGCGTCTGCCTGTTTGGCGCCGACCACAGTCACGAGTACGGTGACGTCGTCGTCAACGGTGACCAATACTGCACCAGAGGCTTGACGGGCGATGCGGCCTGTCTCCAGGGTTACGGTCGATTGACCGAATTGAAACTTCTTGATTACCGGGTTCACGGTTTCCTACCTTCTTTGTGGCTCTTGGGGGAACTGGTTTCTTGCGAATTCTTGGGCAGCGAGGGAATCGGACCCTTCGGCAGTCCAGATAAAACTAGAGGCTGGGAGCCCGCCAGCCCACCGGTACGAAACCTGCGGGACGTGACGAACAACCAACCTCTTGCAACGTCGTTATTAGCGACGCAGACCCAGACGACCGATCAGGGCGCTGTAACGGCTAACGTCCTTACCTTTCAGGTAATCCAGCAGCTTGCGACGCTGGTTTACCATACGGATCAGACCACGACGGGAATGGTGGTCCTTACCGTTGGCCTTGAAGTGGCCTTGCAGTTTGTTGATGTTGGCGGTCAGCAGTGCAACTTGCACTTCTGGCGAGCCAGTGTCACCAACAGCTTGCTGGTAGTCGGTTACGATCTGAGCTTTTTCTTCAACGCTGAGTGCCATGTGGGCATTCCTTATATCAGGAAACCGTCAAAGCAACGGTTTCAACAGGCCGAGAGCAGACTCTCGTATTAAAAAGTGAGGAGTGACCATGCCTGTTGACAGCCACCCTCGTACCGCCGTGCCAGGACAACCCTGACTCGACGGGTTCGGTCACTCTGACCGAATCAGCCGACGCGGCGCAATACGCCCGTCTTCGCTCACTTCACCGATCCCGATGAAGCGTCCTTCATGATCCTGCACCCGTACCATGCCGAACTTCGGCGCATCCGGGGCTCTGACTGGCTGACCGTGCAACCAGTAAAACGAACTGTGCTCGGAAAACTGCAACAGAGGCCAGTCCAACAGGCCGCTGTCCGATGGCATCAGGAAGCGATCGACTGCTTCGTTGCCGCCTTCGGCGTGTACCGCTTCAAGCTCTTCCAGCGTGACCGTCTGGGCCAGCGTGAAAGGCCCGGCCTGCGTGCGACGCAGCTCGGCGACATACGCACCACAGCCCAGCTTCTCACCGATATCTTCCACGAGGGTGCGGATATAGGTGCCTTTGCTGCAGTCGACAGCCAGACGCGCGCTCTCGCCTTCACACGCCAATAATTCCAGGCGCGCAATAGTAACAGAACGCGCTTCGCGCTCCACCACTTCCCCTGCTCGAGCCAACTTGTACAACGGTTGACCATCACGCTTGAGGGCGGAGTACATCGGCGGTATCTGACTGATATTTCCGCGAAAATCCGGGAGTACCGCTTCGATATCCGAGCGACCAACGGTCACCGGCCGCGTCTGCAAAACCTCACCTTCGGCGTCAGCCGTGGTGGTGGTCTTGCCCAGCTGCATCAGGGTCTCGTAGCCCTTGTCGGAGTCGAGCAGATACTGGGAGAACTTGGTCGCTTCGCCGAAGCACAGCGGCAGCACGCCGGTCGCCAATGGATCGAGGCTGCCGGTGTGGCCAGCCTTTTCTGCATTGAGCAGCCAGCGCACCTTTTGCAAAGCCGCATTGGAAGTGAAACCCAGCGGCTTGTCGAGCAGGATGATGCCGCTGACATTGCGGCGGATGCGCTTGACCTGAGCCACGCCGTTACTCCTCCGAGCCATCTTTGGCCGCCGGCTCGTGCTGACCGTCTTCAGCCACTGCGCGCTCGATCAGCGCCGACAGATGCGCGCCACGGGCAACACTTTCGTCGTAGTGGAAATGCAACTGCGGAACGCTGCGCAACTTCATCTCGCGGGCCAGCTGCATGCGCAGGAAACCTGCGGCAGAGTTCAGCGCCTTGATCGACTGAGCGATCTCTTCGGCAGTGTCCTGCCCCATCACGGTGATGAAGATCTTGGCATGACCGACGTCACGGCTGACGTCGACTGCGGTGATGGTGACCAGGCCGACGCGCGGATCCTTGATCTCACGACGGATCAGCTGTGCCAGCTCGCGCTGCATCTGATCGCCGATACGTTGGGTACGGCTGTATTCTTTTGCCATGTCTTGTTACCTGTCACTGACCTGCAGCAAAAGCTGCAGAGTCTGAAAGCGGCAAACGCCCGGCCTGGCAGAAGCCGGACCGGGCGTTGCGTTTAGAGTCCATGACAGACGCCGGGCATTTGCATGCGGCGACTGCCATGACTCCTGAAGCTCGCGATTCAGAGGCTGCGAGCCACTTGGACCTTCTCGAACACTTCGATCTTGTCGCCGACCTTGACGTCGTTGTAGCTCTTGACGCCGATACCGCATTCCATGCCGGCACGCACTTCGGAAGCGTCATCCTTGAAGCGACGCAGGGATTCCAGCTCGCCTTCGAAGATAACGATGTCTTCGCGCAGTACGCGGATCGGACGATTACGGTACACAACGCCTTCGATGACCATGCAACCGGCGATCGCACCGAATTTCGGCGAACGGAATACGTCGCGAACTTCGGCGATACCCAGGATATTCTCCCGGACGTCGCTGCCAAGCATACCGGTGAGGGCTTTCTTGACGTCTTCGATGATGTCGTAGATGACGTTGTAGTAACGCATGTCCAGACCTTCCTGCTCGACGATCTTGCGAGCGCCGGCATCGGCACGCACGTTGAAGCCGAACAGTACAGCGTTGGAAGCCAGCGCCAGGTTGGCGTCGCTTTCGGTGATACCACCGACGCCGCCGCCCACTACACGCACTTGTACTTCGTCGTTGCCCAGGCCATTCAAAGCGCCCTGCAATGCTTCCAGAGAACCGCGGACGTCGGATTTGAGGACGATGTTGAGCGTCTTCTTCTCTTCCTGACCCATGTTCTCGAAGATGTTTTCCAGCTTGCCGGCGTGAGCACGGGCCAGCTTGACTTCGCGGAACTTGCCTTGACGGAACAGAGCCACTTCACGGGCTTTCTTCTCGTCGGCAACCACGCTCATCTCGTCGCCGGCATCCGGCGTACCGTCCAGGCCGAGGATCTCGACAGGGATGGATGGACCGGCTTCCTTAATCGGCTTGCCGTTCTCGTCGAGCATGGCGCGAACGCGACCGTAGTTCGATCCGACCAGTACCATGTCGCCCTGACGCAGCGTACCGTCCTGAACCAGAACAGTGGCGACCGGGCCGCGGCCCTTGTCCAGACGCGATTCGACGACGACACCACGACCCGGGGCCGATGGCGTGGCAACCAGTTCAAGCACTTCGGCCTGCAGCAGAACCGCTTCGAGCAGCTCGTCGACACCGGTACCGACCTTGGCCGATACAGGGACGAACGGAGTATCGCCACCCCAGTCTTCCGACGTCACGCCGTGAACCGAAAGCTCACTGCGGATGCGGTCCATGTCAGCGCCCGGCTTGTCGATCTTGTTGACCGCGACCACCAGCGGAACACCGGCAGCCTGTGCGTGCTGCACGGCTTCGATGGTCTGCGGCATGACGCCGTCATCAGCTGCGACAACCAGAATCACGATGTCGGTTGCCTTCGCACCACGAGCACGCATTGCGGTAAACGCAGCGTGACCCGGGGTGTCGAGGAAGGTCACCATGCCGCGATCGGTTTCCACGTGATACGCGCCGATGTGCTGGGTGATACCACCGGCTTCGCCAGCGGCAACCTTGGCACGACGGATGTAGTCGAGCAGCGAGGTCTTACCATGGTCAACGTGACCCATGACAGTAACGACCGGCGCACGAGGAACGGTTTCACCTTCGAACTTCAGGGATTCTGCCAGGGAATCTTCCAGGGCGGTGTCGCTGACCAGGGTCACTTTGTGGCCCAGTTCTTCAGCGACCAGCTGGGCAGTTTCCTGATCCAGTACCTGGTTGATGGTGGCCGGGGTGCCCAGCTTGAACATGAACTTGATGATTTCAGCGGCCTTGACCGACATCTGCTGGGCCAGATCGCCCACCGTGATGGTCTCGCCGATCTTCACTTCACGAACCACAGGACCGGTAGGGTTCTGGAAACCGTGAGCGTTGCGTTTCTTCAGCTTGGCCTTGCCGCGACCGCCGCGACGGAAGCCATCGCTTTCTTCGTCGGTAGTACGTGGGGCAACGCGTGGCGCCGGCGCCTTTTCCTTGACCGAAGCGCGATGAGGCGCATTCTTGCGCTCGCCATCACCACCACCGCCGCGACGATTGTTGTCGTCGTTGCGTGGCTTGTCAGGACGACGCTGTTCGTCCTTCTTGCGCTCGGCAACCGGAGCCGGTGCAGCGACCGGAGCTTCCTGCACAGGCTCGGCGGCGACCTGAGGCGCTGGCTCGGACTGAGCCGGCGCAGCAACCGCTTCCGATGCTTGCGGAGCAGGCGCAGGCTGACGGCGCGCTTCTTCTTCGGCACGCTGACGGGCTTCTTCTTCAGCCTTTTGACGAGCGGCGTTTTCTACCGCACGACGTTCTTCCTGCTCGCGCTTGCGCTCGGCTTCGATCTCTTCCGGGCTGCGCTGTACGAAGACTTTCTTTTTGCGCACTTCAACGCTGATGCTCTTGCTGCCAGCAACGCGCAGAGTACTGGTGGTTTTACGCTGCAAAGTGATCTTGCGCGGTTCTTCCACTTTAGCCTTGTGGCCGCTTTTCAGGTGCGTCAACAGGGCTTGTTTTTCGTTATCGGTCACAACTTGCTCGGCGGCGGTGTGCGGCAGACCTGCCTCACGCATCTGCTGTAACAGGCGCTCTACCGGTGTGTCGACCGTTTTGGCCAGTTCTTTCACCGTGACTTGCGTCATGCACTTCTCTCCTCAGGCCGCATTTACTTACTCGAACCAATGGGCTCGGGCGGCCATGATCAACTTGCCGGCACGATCATCGTCAATGCCGTCGATGTCGAGCAGATCGTCAATAGACTGCTCGGCCAGGTCTTCGCGGGTAATTACGCCGCGCACCGCCAGTTCCATCGCCAAATCCTTGTCCATACCCTCAAGCGAGAGCAGGTCTTCGGCCGGATGGGCGTCTGCCAGCTTTTCCTCAGTAGCGATGGCTTTAGTCAACAAGCGATCCTTGGCACGAGCACGAAGCTCGTTGACGATGTCTTCGTCAAAGCCGTCGATGTTGAGCATTTCTTCCAACGGTACGTAGGCAATCTCTTCCAGGCTGGTGAAGCCTTCGTCTACCAGCACCTGAGCGAGTTCTTCGTCGACTTCCAGCTCGTCGATGAAGTTGCGCAGGATGTCGCCAGTTTCCGCTTGCTGCTTGGCCTGGATGTCCGATTCGGTCATTACGTTCAGGGTCCAGCCAGTCAACTGACTCGCCAGGCGCACATTCTGACCACCGCGGCCAATCGCCTGGGCCAGATTGTCCGCGCCGACAGCGATGTCCATGGCATGGGCGTCTTCATCAACGATGATCGCTGCCACTTCGGCAGGCGACATGGCGTTGATGACGAACTGTGCAGGGTTGTCGTCCCACAGCACGATATCCACACGCTCGCCGCCCAGTTCGCCGGAAACTGCCTGGACACGCGAACCGCGCATGCCGATGCAGGCGCCTTGCGGGTCGATGCGTTTGTCCTTGGAGCGAACTGCGATTTTTGCACGCGAACCAGGATCACGAGAGGCAGCCATCACCTCGATGAGACCTTCGGCAATTTCCGGAACTTCAATCCGGAACAGCTCGATCAGCATCTCTGGCGCAGTACGCGACAGGATCAGCTGAGGACCGCGGTTTTCAGTGCGGATCTCTTTGAGCAATGCACGAACGCGAACACCCACACGGAAAGTCTCCCGCGAAATGATGTCTTCACGCGCCAGCAGAGCCTCGGCATTGTTGCCCAAGTCGACGATGACATTGTCTCGTGTAACTTTTTTAACAGTGCCGGAAATGATTTCGCCAAGGCGCTCACGATAAGCGTCAACCACCTGAGCGCGTTCGGCTTCGCGAACTTTCTGCACAATGACTTGCTTGGCAGTCTGGGCAGCGATACGACCGAACTCGATGGACTCGATCTTTTCTTCTACTACATCACCGACCTTGGCGCCGGGATGAGTCTCGGCGACCTTGCTCGGCCACGTTTCGATAGCCGGATCGTCGAGATCGTCTTCCTCAACGACAGTCCAGCGACGGAAAGTCTCATATGCACCCGTGTGGCGGTTGATTTCCACACGCAGGTCAACTTCGTCTTCGAAACGCTTTTTAGTGGCCGTAGCCAGAGCTATTTCCAGCGCTTCAAAAATCACACCGGCCGGTACGCCCTTTTCATTGGATACCGACTCAACAACCAGCAGTACTTCTTTGCTCATCGTACGCCTCGCCTTTCGCAAGCCATTGGATCCGCGGGATCCGCAGTATCTGGCACGTCTCAGTCAAACGTGGGAATAATGTTGGCCTTGTCGATCAGATCGATCGGCAACAGGTATTCGTGATCATCCACTTGCACCACGACATCCTGCTCCTCCACCCCGCGGAGAAGGCCTTGAAAGTTGCGTCGACCGTCGAAGGGCGAGCGCAGCTTTATCTTCACTTGTTCCCCGGCAAAGGCTGCAAACTGCTCGATCGTGAACAGCGGGCGTTCCATGCCAGGAGAAGAAACTTCGAGCGTATATTCGGAGCTGATCGGATCTTCTACGTCCAGAACACCGCTGATCTGGCGGCTGACGATGGCGCAATCGTCCACCAGCACACCGCCCTCTTTATCGATATAAACGCGCAACATTGAGTGACGACCCTGGGCCGAAAACTCGATACCCCAGCATTCATAGCCAAGGGCCACGACCACCGGGGCCAGCAAGGCCTGCAACTGTTCTAGCTTGCTCGACACCTGAACCCCCTCGTGCATGCTGTGCAAATAAAAAATGGGCAAAGCGCCCATCATGAAAAACGCCGTCAACAGCGGCGTAATAAAGTGTCCAGCTAACAAAAAGCCCCTGAAAAGGGGCTCCGCTAAAACTGGTTGCGGGGGCTGGATTTGAACCAACGACCTTCGGGTTATGAGCCCGACGAGCTACCAGACTGCTCCACCCCGCGACAAAGCTGGGGCGGAAGTATACGACTGATCCCGAATCGGGTCAATCCGACACATCCACCTACAAGAAAGCCCGCTACTGCGGGCTGTCTTGTTAATTGGTACCGAGAAGGGGACTCGAACCCCTACACCCTATGGGCACAACCACCTCAAGGTTGCGTGTCTACCAATTCCACCACCTCGGCATTACAACTCTTTTTGCAGTCCCAATAACGACTGCGAATCCCGTGTTACTTCTGTTCTGGAGCGGCAGGAACGTCAGCTGGTGCAGCGGCTGGTTTCTGTTGTCCTTCCAGGACCGGAACATCATCTGTCGCCGGTTTTTGTTTCACTTCCAACACTGCTGGATCTGGCAAACCTACTTGAGTCAGCTGGTGAGCTTTCTCTTTAGCAAAGTAACCTAACCCCAAGCTGGTCAAGAAGAAACAGGCGGCTAGTATAGCAGTAAACTTACTAAGAAAGGTAGAGGAACCTTGGCCTCCGAAGACAGTATTTGATGCACCTGCTCCGAATGACGCGCCAGCGTCCGCACCTTTACCCTGCTGCAGCAAAACCAGAGCAACAACGCCCAGGGCACCCAGCAGATGAAGAACGACTACGACTGTTTCCAGCATTTTTTCAGTTTCCCGCGGCGCGAATGATCGCACCGAACTCATCTGCATTCAGGGAGGCACCACCAATGAGGCCCCCATCGATATCCGGCATGCCGAACAGTTCAGCCGCATTGGCCGCCTTCACGCTGCCGCCATATAGAAGACGCACACCTTGCGCGACTTCAGAATTCTCTTTCGCCAACTGCGCACGAATGGCTGCGTGCACTTCCTGCGCCTGTTCCGGCGAGGCTGTCAGCCCGGTACCAATGGCCCAGACCGGCTCGTAAGCAATCACCGCATTTACAAAAGCGTCGATGCCAAGCTCCTCGATGACGCTGTCGATCTGATGACCAACAACTTCGAGCGTTTTGCCTGCTTCGCGCTGCTCAAGTGTTTCACCGATGCACAACACCGGGGTGAGTCCACTTGCCTGGACCGCCGCAAATTTGCGGACAAGGACTTCATTGCTCTCGCCCATGATCTGGCGACGCTCCGAATGCCCTACAAGCACCAGCTTGCAACCTGCATCCGCCAACTGGGTCGAAGAAATCTCGCCGGTCAGCGCACCTTGTCCCGCCTCGTGCGCGCAGTTCTGCGCGCCCACCTGGATCGGCTGTCCTTCCAGACAATCGACAACGAAGCTGATATGCAGACTTGGCGGAAATACCGCGACGTCAACACCGCTTGGGAGGGTCATGTTTGCCAGACCCTCGACCAGCTCAGCGACGCTGGCGCAGGTACCGTGCATTTTCCAGTTACCAGCTACCATAGGGCGACGCATGCTGTACCTCGTCGGTCAAAGTGGGCGCAGATGTTACCCAACAGTTTCAACACTGGCAAGCCGAATCAGGCGCAAACTTCAGCGACCAGTTTTGCCAGTTCATCGGCATAGCCGGCGACCAGGGTTTCGTCCTCGCCTTCGACCATGACGCGCACCAGCGGCTCTGTCCCGGACTTGCGCAGCAATACGCGGCCGCGACCACCCATGGCCGCTGTCACGCGGGCGCAAGCCTCCTTGACCGCCGGATGCTCGACCGGATCGACCGAGCCGCCCTCGAAGCGGACATTGACCAGCACCTGCGGACACTTGCGCAGCCCCTGACGCGCCTGAGCCAGGCTCTCGCCCGTACGGCGCAGCGCGAGCAACACCTGCAGCGCGGCAATGATCGCATCGCCTGTGGTGGTGTGCTGGAAGCAGACAACGTGCCCGGAGTTCTCGCCGCCGACCTGCCAGTTACGCTCAAGCAACTCGGCGATGACGTAGCGATCGCCCACATTGGCCCGCACGAAAGGGATGTTCAGATCGGCAAGCGCCAACTCAAGACCCAAGTTACTCATGAGGGTCCCGACGACGCCGCCCTGCAAGCGCCCGCGCTCGTGCAAGTCGCGCGCAATGATGTACAGCAACTCGTCACCGTCCACCACCGCGCCAGTATGATCGACCATCAGCACGCGGTCGCCGTCGCCATCGAAACCGATGCCCAGATCAGCCTTCTCAGCAACGACAGCCGCCTGCAGCGCACTCATGTGCGTCGATCCGCAGTTGTCATTGATGTTCAGGCCGTTAGGCGCCGCGGACAGCACACCGACCTGCGCGCCCAGCTCGCGAAACACATTGGGCGCCACCTTGTACGTCGCGCCATGGGCGCAATCGACAACCAGCTTGAGGCCCGCAAAATCGGTACTGGTGGGAACGCTGCTCTTGCAGAACTCGATGTAGCGACCCGCTGCGTCGTTGATACGCGAAACCTTGCCGAGCTTCTCCGATTCAGCGACCGTCATCGGCGTGTCCAGCAATTCTTCGATCATCATTTCGATCTCGTCCGGCAGCTTGGTGCCCTGCCCCGAGAAGAATTTGATGCCGTTGTCGTGATGCGGATTGTGCGAAGCACTGATGACGATGCCCGCTTCAGCGTGGAAAGTGCGTGTCAGGTAGGCAATGGCTGGCGTTGGCATCGGGCCAAGCAGCATCACGTCGGCACCGGCAGCCGAAAGACCTGCCTCCAGCGCAGATTCGAACATGTAGCCTGAAATACGCGTGTCCTTACCTACCAGAATCCGGCAAGCGCCCATCTTGCGGAAAGCCATCCCCGCAGCCCATCCCAGCTTGAGCATGAAATCGGGAGTGATCGGGAATTGGCCTACACGACCGCGAATGCCGTCGGTTCCGAAATATTTCTTAGTGCTCATGGGTGCTCCAGATTTCTTATTTTGCCGATTCAACAGCAGCAATCATGCGCACGACGTCGACGGTTTCCGCCACATCATGCACACGTAAAATTCTTGCGCCCTTGATCATCGCCATCCCGGCCAGCGCAAGCGCTCCGTACAGGCGCTGATCAACCGGCTTGCCCAGCACTTTGCCGATCATGCTCTTGCGTGACACACCCACCAACAGCGGGCGGCCCAGTGCATGCAGCGCCTCCATATGCTTGAACAGGCTCAGGTTGTGCTCAAGGGTTTTGGCGAAGCCGTAGCCAGGGTCGAGAATGATCTTGTCAGCCGGAATGCCGGCTGCGACACATTGATCCATACGCGCCTGCAAAAAAGCGCTGACCTCCCCGACCAGATCATCGTAGTGGGGATCATTCTGCATGTCGGTCGGTTCGCCGCGCATGTGCATCAGGCACACCGGAAGCCCGGTGGCCACAGCAGCGTCGAGCGCGCCATCACGACGCAGTGACCGCACGTCATTGATGAGCCCCGCCCCCAGCCGAGCCGTTTCGCGAATGACCGCAGGCGTAGATGTGTCCACCGAAATGACCACGTCCAGCTCACGACTGATCGCTTCCACGATAGGCGCCACGCGCTCGAGCTCTTCCACGGGAGAAACGGCACGCGCGCCTGGGCGAGTGGACTCGCCACCCACATCGATCAGCGTCGCTCCAGCATGCACCATGGCTTCGGCATGGCTCAGCGCCAGGTCGCGCCTAGCGAAACGACCGCCATCAGAGAACGAATCAGGGGTGATGTTGAGAATTCCCATGACATGAGTCCGGGATAAATCAAGAACCCGGTTGCCGCAAGGCAACCGGGTTGGGTGAAGCACAGAAGTCATGTCAGCCCTTAGTGGTCAGCAGCTGGACCGCCGATCGGCGTTTCCGGACGCGGCCCGACAGGCGCGGTTGGTGTCCCGGAAGCTCCGGAACCCCCTTCCCAGTCACGCGGCTCGCGAGGTGTGCGGCCAGCCATGATGTCATCGATCTGCTCGGCGTCGATGGTTTCGTACTTCATCAGTGCGTCGGCCATCGCGTCCAGCTTGTCGCGATTGTCAGTAAGGATCTGCTTCGCGGTGCCGTAGCACTGGTCGATGATGCTGCGCACTTCGGAGTCGATCAGGCGCGCTGTGTCAGCGGACAGGCTGGCGTTTTGACCGCCACCGCCGCGGCCCAGGTAACCGCCATCCTCTTCTTCCGAATACATCAGCGGGCCGAGCTTCTCGGACAGGCCCCACTTGGTGACCATGTTCCGCGCAATCTGACTGGCACGCATAATGTCGTTGGACGCACCGGTGGTGACACCGTCAAAGCCCAGCGTCATCTCTTCTGCGATACGACCGCCATAGAGCGAGCAGATTTGACTGATGAGCGCGCGCTTGGACAGGCTGTAGCGATCTTCTTCCGGCAGGAACATCGTCACACCCAGCGCACGACCGCGCGGGATGATCGACACCTTGTACACCGGATCATGCTCAGGCACGACGCGACCGACGATCGCGTGACCGGCTTCGTGATAAGCGGTGTTCTGCTTCTCTTTCTCGGACATGACCATCGATTTGCGCTCAGCGCCCATCATGATCTTGTCTTTTGCCAGCTCGAACTCTTTCATCTCGACGATGCGTTTGCCCACGCGAGCAGCGAACAGCGAAGCTTCGTTGACCAGGTTGGCCAGGTCCGCACCGGAGAAACCAGGCGTACCACGTGCGATAACCGCAGCATTGACGTCGTCGCCCATTGGCACTTTACGCATGTGCACTTTGAGGATCTGCTCACGGCCACGGATGTCTGGCAGACCTACCACGACCTGACGGTCGAAACGGCCTGGACGCAGCAGCGCAGGGTCAAGCACGTCGGGACGGTTGGTCGCGGCGATGACGATGATGCCGTCATTCATCTCGAAGCCGTCCATCTCGACCAGCAACTGGTTCAGGGTCTGCTCACGCTCATCGTGACCACCGCCCATACCCGCGCCACGATGGCGGCCCACGGCGTCGATTTCGTCGATGAAGATGATGCAAGGCGCGTGCTTCTTGGCTTGCTCGAACATGTCACGAACGCGGCTCGCACCGACACCCACGAACATTTCGACGAAGTCAGAACCGGAAATGGTGAAAAACGGCACTTTGGCCTCACCGGCAATGGCTTTTGCCAGCAAGGTTTTACCCGTGCCCGGAGGACCGACCATCAGCACACCGCGCGGAATACGACCGCCCAGACGCTGGAACTTGCCCGGGTCACGCAGAAATTCAACGAGCTCGCCGACTTCTTCTTTCGCTTCGTCGCAACCGGCCACGTCAGCCAGCGTGGTTTTCACCTGATCTTCGGAAAGCAGACGCGCCTTGCTCTTGCCAAAACTCATCGGCCCGCCCTTGCCTCCAGCGCCGCCTTGCATCTGGCGCATGAAGAACATGAAAACAGCGATGATCACGAGAATCGGAAAGCTGGCGACCAGCAACTGAGTCCAGATGCTCTGTTGTTCAGGCTGCTTGCCTTCAATGACGACGTTATTGTCGACCAGATCGCCAATCAGGCCGTTGTCCTGAATGGCAGGACGAATAGTCTTGAAGGTATCGCCGTCGCTGCGTTTGCCCGTGATGACGTAACCGTCAACGGCAACTTTCTCGACCTTGCCATCCTTCACCTGCTGGATGAACTCGGAGTAGTTGAGGGTCTGCGGCTCGTTCGGGCTGGAGAAGTTGTTCATCACGGTCACCAGGACCGCAGCGATGATCAACCACAGGATCAAATTCTTTGCCATATCGTTCAATTAGCTACCCTCTGAAGCAAGCTCCACGCTGGAGCGTGCCTCGCATGATATTCACCGGCCTAACTTACTACAGATCCTACAGGCGTGGCAGGCGGCGTCTGTAACCCTTTGTGAAACTTTGACTACAAGATGTTCGTTACGCTTCATGAATAAAGCCATTTGAAAAAAGCTATTGCCTTTACTCAAAGTCGCTCGGTGCTTCGTAACCGCCCTTGAAACCCCGGCCCAGCAGGTACTGCTCACGGGACCGATCGCGGGAGGACAGAGGCTTGCGCATCTGTACCTTGTCGAACATTTTGCGAACCTCCTTGTGGTACACATCAAAGCCTTCACCCTGGAAGACCTTGATCAGAAAATCACCACCCGGACGCAGGACCCGACCCGCCAGGTCGAGCGCCAACTCACAAAGGAACATGGCGCGTGGCATATCCACAGCGCTCAATCCACTCATATTGGGGGCCATATCAGAAATCACAAGGTCTACTTGTGTATTACCGATCGCCGCCAGGATCTGCTTGAACACCTCATCTTCTGTGAAATCCCCTTGAATAAAGGTCACATCGGGAATGCTGTCCATTTCCAGAATGTCGGATGCGATCAGGCGACCTTGACCACCAATCAGACGACTGGTCACCTGAGACCAGCCACCGGGCGCCGCGCCGAGGTCGACCACGGTCATGCCCGGACGGATCAGGCGGTCCTTTTCCTGAATCTCGAGAAGCTTGTAACTCGCTCGCGAGCGATAGCCATCCTTTTGCGCCTGTTTGACGAAAGGATCGTTGAAATGCTCTCTCAGCCAGTTATGGCTGCTCTTGGAACGCTGGGCCACGGGGCACCTCGATGATATGCGTCGTGATTAACTGGGCGGAGCCACGGGGCCTCGGGTAAAATGGCCACCAATTTTACAGAATCAGACGAAAAGGGTCAGATTATGCCGCTCAATAACGAGCAGAAGAAACAATACAAATCCATTGGACATGACCTGAAGCCGGTCCTGATGGTAGCTGGCAATGGCCTGAGCGAAGGCGTTCTGGCCGAGCTGGACCGCGCTTTGGTGGATCATGAACTGATCAAGGTTCAGATCAAGCTGGAAGACCGCGACGAGCGCCGCGCCGTGATCGAAGAACTGTGCAAGCAAGGGCGTGCGGAACTGGTGCAGACCATCGGCAAGATGGCGCTGATCTACCGCAAAAACCCACAGCCGAACAAACAGCTGTCCAACATACACCGCTACAAATAATGACGATACCCGTCAGCGGCGCGGTTTACGCGCCCTGACAGGAACCGACCGACGACAAGAAGCATCACTACTGCCCCTTCCCGCCGAACCGGGTCGCCGGAAGTCATCCCGAGGGACGACCTCCGGCACATCGATCAGATGTGCTTGACCTCGACAATCTCGTACTCGATCACACCGCTTGGCGTTTTCACGGCCACGACATCGCCTTCTTCTTTGGCGATCAGCGCGCGAGCGATCGGCGAGCCGACGGAGATCTTGCCCGACTTGATGTCGGCTTCATCCTCACCAACGATCTGATAGGTCACGCTTTCGTCGGTTTCGACGTTAGCAATCTCTACCGTGGACCCGAAAATCACCTTGCCGGTGTGAGGAATCGTGGTGACGTCAATGATGACGGCATTCTGCATGCGGCCTTCGATGTCGCGGATCCGCGCCTCGACCATGCCTTGCTCCTCGCGGGCAGCATGGTATTCGGCGTTTTCCTTCAGATCACCCAGCTCACGCGCTTCACCGATTGCCTGACTCAAGCGCGGACGCTCGACCTTGCTCAGGTGGTGCAGTTCTTCTTCCAGGGCGCGAGCGCCCTGAACGGTCATTGGATATTTGGTAATGCTCATGCCTTCAATCCTGCATGTAGATCCTGCAAGCGGCGCACGGTCTTTTCAGGGCCGAATTTCAGCGCTTCACAGATGGCCTCGCCCGCAGCAATGGTCGTGGTGCAATAGATCTTGTGCTGCAAGGCGTTGCGACGGATGGAATAGGAATCCGCGATCGACTGGCGACCTTCGGTGGTGTTGATGATCAGCGTGACTTCGTCATTCTTGATCATGTCGACCACGTGAGGGCGACCCTCAGTCACCTTGTTGACGCGACGCACTTTCAGGCCGGCTGCCTCGATGAGGCGCGCGGTACCTGCGGTTGCAACGATTTCGAAACCCAGCTCGATCAGGTTGCGGGCAACGCCAGCCACCAGCGGCTTGTCGTCGTCACGCACGCTGATGAAAGCGGTTCCGCCGGTCGGCAGCACTTCGCTGGCGCCCATCTGGGCTTTGGCAAAGGCTTCACCGAAGGTATCGCCGACACCCATGACTTCACCGGTGGACTTCATCTCCGGGCCGAGGATCGGGTCGACGCCAGGGAACTTGGCGAACGGGAAGACCGCCTCTTTCACGCTGTAGAAATTCGGGATGATTTCTTTGGTGAAGCCAAGCTCTTTCAGGGTTTTACCCGCCATGACGCGTGCTGCGATCATCGCCAGGGAGACACCGATGCACTTGGAAACGAACGGCACGGTGCGCGAGGCACGCGGGTTCACTTCGATGACGTAGATGTCTTCACCCTGCAGGGCCAGCTGCACGTTCATCAGGCCGACCACGCCGAGCTCGAGGGCCATTTTCTTGACCTGCTCGCGCATCTCGTCCTGAATGTGCGCCGGCAGCGAGTACGGCGGCAGCGAGCATGCCGAGTCACCGGAGTGAACGCCTGCCTGCTCGATGTGCTGCATGATCGCGCCAATGACGACGTCAGTGCCGTCACACACGGCATCCACGTCCATCTCGATCGCACAGTTGAGGAAGTGGTCCAGCAGCACCGGGCTGTCGTTGGACACTTGAACCGCTTCGCGCAGGTAGCGCTTGAGCTCTTCTTCTTCGTAGACGATTTCCATCGCACGGCCGCCCAGTACGTAGGACGGACGCACCACCAGCGGGTAACCGATTTTCGCTGCAGCGCGAATGGCTTCGTCTTCGCTGCGCACGGTGGCGTTTGGCGGCTGACGCAGGTTCAAGCGCTCGACCATTTGCTGGAAACGCTCACGGTCTTCGGCACGGTCGATGGCGTCAGGGCTGGTGCCGATGATCGGCACGCCGGCCGCTTCAAGCGCACGCGCCAGTTTCAGAGGCGTCTGGCCGCCGTACTGGACGATCACGCCCTTCGGCTTCTCGACGCGGACGATCTCCAGTACGTCTTCAAGCGTCACTGGCTCGAAGTACAGACGGTCGGAGGTGTCGTAGTCGGTCGATACGGTTTCCGGGTTGCAGTTGACCATGATGGTCTCGTACCCGTCGTCACGCAGCGCCAGCGCGGCATGAACGCAGCAGTAGTCGAACTCGATGCCCTGGCCGATCCGGTTAGGACCGCCGCCCAGGATCATGATCTTGTCGCGCGTCGAAGGGTTGGCTTCGCACTCTTCTTCGTACGTCGAGTACATGTACGCGGTATCGGTCGCGAACTCGGCAGCACAGGTGTCGACACGCTTGTAGACCGGGTAGATCTCAAGCTTGTGGCGGTGCGTGCGCAGGTTTTTCTCGGTGACGCCCAGCAGCTTGGCCAGACGCGCATCGGAGAAGCCCTTGCGCTTGAGGCGGAACATCAGGTCGCGGTCGATTGCCGACAGGCCGAGGGTCTTGACCTTCTCTTCTTCCTTGATCAGATCTTCGATCTGCACCAGGAACCAAGGGTCGATCATGTTCATGTCGAAAATCTGCTCGACCGTCATGCCGGCGCGGAATGCGTCGGCGACGTACCAGATGCGCTCGGCGCCCGGAACGGTCAGCTCGCGCTTGAGGATGCTCATGCTTTCCGAGCTGCCCAGATCCAGCTTCGGATCAAGACCGCTGACGCCCACTTCCAGGCCACGCAGAGCTTTCTGCAGCGATTCCTGGAAGGTACGGCCGATCGCCATGACTTCGCCGACCGACTTCATTTGCGTGGTCAGGCGCGCGTCGGCCTTCGAGAATTTCTCGAACGCGAAGCGAGGCAGTTTGGTGACGACGTAGTCGATGGACGGCTCGAAGGACGCCGGGGTCTTGCCGCCGGTGATGTCGTTCTGCAGTTCGTCCAGGGTGTAACCCACTGCCAGCTTGGCCGCGACCTTGGCGATCGGGAAGCCCGTGGCCTTAGAGGCGAGCGCCGAGGAGCGGGAAACGCGCGGGTTCATCTCGATGACGACCATGCGGCCGGTGTCCGGGCAGATACCGAACTGCACGTTCGAGCCGCCGGTTTCAACGCCGATCTCGCGCAGGACCGCCAACGAGGCGTTCCGCAGGATCTGGTATTCCTTGTCGGTCAGGGTCTGCGCAGGCGCGACAGTGATCGAGTCACCGGTGTGCACGCCCATCGGGTCGAAGTTTTCGATGGAGCAGACGATGATGCAGTTGTCCTTTTTGTCGCGGACAACTTCCATTTCATATTCTTTCCAGCCGATCAGCGATTCGTCGATCAGCAGCTCTTTGGTCGGCGACAGATCCAGACCGCGGGCGCAGATTTCTTCGAACTCTTCACGGTTGTAAGCGATGCCGCCACCGGTGCCGCCCATGGTGAAGGACGGACGGATGATGCACGGGAAGCCCAGCTTTTCGAGGACCGCGTTGGCCTCTTCCATGCTGTGGGCGATACCCGAGCGCGGGCATTCCAGGCCGATGGCCTTCATCGCCTTGTCGAAACGCGAGCGGTCTTCAGCCTTGTCGATGGTGTCGGCATTGGCGCCGATCATTTCGACGCCGAACTTCTCCAGAACGCCTTCGCGCTCCAGGTCCAGCGCGCAGTTCAGAGCCGTCTGGCCACCCATGGTAGGCAGCAGCGCGTCCGGGCGTTCCTTTTCGATGATCTTGGCGACGGTCGCCCACTTGATCGGCTCGATGTAGGTCGCGTCCGCCATGGCCGGGTCGGTCATGATGGTGGCCGGGTTGGAGTTGACCAGGATGACGCGGTAGCCCTCTTCGCGCAGGGCTTTACACGCCTGGGCGCCGGAGTAGTCGAATTCACAGGCCTGGCCGATCACGATCGGGCCAGCGCCGAGAATCAGGATGCTTTTAATGTCTGTACGTTTTGGCATGGGTTGTCACTCGAATCCTATGTCAGTCGGCAAGCCGTCTTGAACATTCTCTGAGGTGCCGGGCGCGGGGTCGGACGTGTCCGGCGCGCCGCGTGCACCTGCTCGCTACAGTCGCAAGTCGCCGATTAGCGGCGCTTGGCCATGGCTGTGATGAAGCGATCAAACAGCGGCGCGACGTCGTTGGGGCCCGGGCTCGCCTCAGGGTGACCCTGGAAGCTGAAAGCGTCCTTGTCGGTACGCTCGATGCCTTGCAGGGTGCCGTCGAACAGCGATTTGTGGATCGCGCGCACATTGCCTGGCAGGGTTGCTTCGTCCACCGCAAAACCATGGTTCTGACTGGTGATCATGACAACACCGGAATCCAGATCCTGCACCGGGTGGTTGGCACCATGGTGGCCATGACCCATCTTGACGGTTTTGGCACCGGACGCGAGGGCCAGCAGTTGATGACCCAGGCAGATGCCGAAGACCGGAATCTCGGTCTGCAGCACGTCCTTGATCGCCTGAATCGCGTAGTCGCAAGGCTCCGGATCGCCAGGGCCGTTGGACAGGAACACGCCATCGGGGTTGAGGGCGAGCACTTCACTGGCCGGCGTCTGGGCAGGCACCACGGTCACGCGGCAGCCGCGCTCGACAAGCATGCGCAGGATGTTGGTCTTGACGCCGTAGTCGTAGGCCACGACGTTGTACGGCAGATCGCCTGCCGCCAGTTCCGGGTGACTGTCGGTCTTCAGGCTCCAGACGCTGGAGCGCCACTCGTAGGTTTCCTTGGTGCTGACTTCTTTGGCGAGGTCCATGCCTTTCAGGCCTGGGAAGCCGCGGGCTGCGGCGATGGCCGCTTCTTCCGAAATGTCGTCACCGGCCATGATGCAGCCGTTCTGCGCGCCTTTCTCACGCAGAATGCGGGTCAGGCGACGCGTGTCGATGCCAGCGATGGCGACGACATTGTTGGCTTTCAGATAATCATCCAGGGACATCTTGTTGCGCCAGTTGCTCGCCACCAGAGGCAGGTCGCGAATGACCAGGCCCGCCGACCATACGCGGTCGGATTCGGCGTCTTCCGGCGTGGTGCCGGTGTTGCCGATGTGAGGGTAAGTCAGGGTGACGATTTGCTGGGCATAGGAAGGATCGGTAAGGATTTCCTGATAGCCGGTCATTGCGGTGTTGAACACCACCTCACCAACGGTCTGGCCGTCGGCTCCAATGGCTTCGCCGCGAAAAATGCTGCCATCAGCAAGGGCGAGTATGGCTGGCTTAGTCAAGAAGACCTCCCGTAATAAAGCCTGAAAGGGCGATCGCAGGTTGTAAAAAAGCGGAATGACGTATAGACACGTCACCCCGCTTTTTTAATCGAATTATCTGCGCGCTTTTAGTGGACACACTAAAGCTGTAGCTTACAGAAAAAGGCTTTTTTAATCCACCGCTAAAACGCCTTGAAGGCAGAGGAATGCGACAGGACATCGCGCGGCGGGTCAAAACTGCGGGCAGGATACAGGGAAAACAGCTGTTCCGCCCGCATTGTCACGGGTTCAACTACGCCAATCAGTGAAGCTCGAGCACGTCCCGCATGTCGTAGAGACCCGGGGATTTGGCATCGAGCCACAGCGCAGCGCGTACAGCGCCCTTGGCAAAGGTCATTCGACTGGAGGCCTTGTGGGTGATTTCCAGGCGCTCGCCTTCTGCGGCGAACAGCACCGTATGATCGCCCACCACATCTCCACCGCGTACCGTGGCGAAACCGATGGTGTCACGCTCACGGACGCCGGTATGACCTTCACGGCCGTAGACCGCAACCTCGCCCAGATCACGACCCAAAGTCCGCGCGATGACTTCGCCCATGCTGACCGCCGTCCCCGAAGGCGCATCGACCTTGTTGCGGTGATGCGCTTCGATGATTTCGATGTCTGCGTCGTCACCCATCACCCTGGCCGCCATTTCCAGCAGCTTGAATGACAGGTTTACACCGACACTGAAATTGGACGCGAAGACGATGGGGATGTCTTTGCTGGCTTCCTGCAACAGTTGCTTCTGCTCAGCGCTGAGGCCCGTGGTGCCGATGACCATCGCCTTACCGGCCTTGCGGCAGAAGGCGAGGTTTTTCAGCATCACATCCGGCAGCGTGAAATCGATCAGCACATCGAACTCGTCCGCCACCTGCTCCAGGTTGCCGGTCAGCTGCACCCCGATACGACCAATCGACGCGAGCTCACCCGCATCGGCGCCGATCATCGTGCTGCCCGGACGAACGATCGCCGCGGTCAGCCCTGTCAGCGGCGCGCGCTCCTGAACGGCTTCGATCAGATGCTTGCCCATACGCCCGGCAGCGCCCATCACTGCAATACGTCGCATGCCCTGCTCCTCAGAGATCGCCGAAGAAACGCTTCACGCCTTCGAACCAGCCACTGGCCTTGGGCGAATGCGAGCTGTCGCCTTCCAGCGAGGCGCGGAACTCTTCGAGCAATTCACGCTGACGACGACCCAGGTTGACTGGCGTCTCCACCGCAACGCGGCACATCAGGTCGCCCGCACCACCGCCGCGCACAGGCGCAACGCCCTTGCCGCGCAGACGGAATTGCTTGCCGGTCTGGGTGCCTTCAGGGATTTTCAGTTTGACGCGGCCGTCCAGCGTCGGCACTTCAAGCTCGCCACCCAGCGCAGCGTCGGTGAAGCTGATCGGCACTTCGCAGTACAGGTGCTTGCCGTCGCGCTGGAAAATCGCGTGCTCGCGCACATTGATCACGACATACAGGTCGCCCGTCGGACCACCCTGCACGCCCGCCTCTCCTTCGCCCGAGAGACGAATGCGATCGCCGGTGTCGACGCCGGCCGGCACCTTGACCGACAACGTCTTGTATTCTTCGACGCGGCCTTCGCCGTGGCAGGAATCGCAAGGGTCGGAAATGATCTTGCCGTTGCCGTGGCAACGCGGGCAGGTCTGCTGAACGGAGAAGAAACCCTGCTGCATGCGAACCTGGCCAATGCCGCCGCACGTCGGGCAAGTGACAGGCGAAGAGCCTTTTTTGGCGCCGCTGCCGTCACACGGTTTGCAGTTGACCAGCGTCGGCACGCGAATGCTGACGGTGGTGCCACGCACGGCTTCTTCGAGATTCAGTTCAAGGGTGTAGCGCAGGTCGCTGCCACGCTGGGCGCCGCCACGTCCGCCGCCGCCGGCACGGCCACCGCCGAAGAAGTCACTGAAGACATCGCCGAATATGTCGGAGAAGTTCGCGCCGCCGAAACCGGCGCCGCCGCCCATGCCCTGATCGACACCGGCATGACCGTATTGGTCATACGCAGCACGCTTGCTGGCATCGGACAGCACTTCGTACGCTTCATTGGCTTCTTTGAACGCATCTTCCGAGGCTTTGTCGCCCGGATTGCGGTCAGGGTGATACTTCATCGCGAGACGACGATACGCCTTTTTAAGGTCCGCCTCGCTGGAGCCGCGCTCCACCCCCAATACTTCGTAATAGTCACGCTTTGACATAAGTTTTCTGCACTCTTGAGGACGCCCGGCATAACCCTCCTGAGTTTGCCGAACTCGTTGAGCCCCTTTCAGGCCCGGACCCAACTCACGTCAATTCAACGATCCTGGTCTTGGTTCAACGGCCTTCGATCGACCGAGGAAAGCGGCAGAACAAGCCGGATTGCAGGAGCATCCGCCTTTGCCACACAGCCCGCGAAGACACCCTCGCGCAGCTTGAAAATTCGGGTGTTCCAGACACGTCAACGCGGGAGCAAGCTCCCGCGCGGCGACATCCTACCAGCGACCGCTCGAAAGCGGTCAACCGGCGATCAAGTGAGCCTGCGCTTACTTGTTGTCTTTGACTTCTTCGAACTCAGCATCGACGACGTCGTCGGCCTTGTGCTCTTCCTGAGCAGGCTGAGCGCCGGCTTCAGGTTTTTCAGCCTGCTCGGCGTACATCTTCTGAGCGACCGGAGCGGAGACTTTCGACAGCTCTTCGACCTTGGCGTCGATCGCAGCCTTGTCATCGCCTTTCACAGCGGTTTCCAGCGCGACGACAGCAGCTTCGATCGCAGTCTTCTCTTCAGCGGTGACCTTGTCACCCGCGTCAGCGACCATCTTGCGAGTCGAGTGAACCAGCGCATCACCCTGGTTACGGGCAGACGCCAGTTCTTCGAACTTGCGGTCTTCGTCAGCGTTGGTTTCAGCGTCGCGAATCATCTGCTGAATTTCTTCCTCGGACAGACCGGAGTTGGCCTTGATCACGATCGACTGAGTCTTGCCGGTTGCCTTGTCTTTCGCGCCGACGTGCAGGATGCCGTTGGCGTCGATGTCGAAGGTCACTTCGATCTGAGGCACGCCGCGTGGAGCCGGTGGAATCTCGGCCAGGTCGAATTTACCCAGCGACTTGTTCTGTGCAGCTTGCTTGCGCTCGCCTTGCAGAACATGAATGGTCACAGCGCTCTGGTTGTCATCGGCAGTCGAAAACACCTGGGATTTCTTGGTAGGAATCGTGGTGTTTTTCTCGATCAGCGCAGTCATCACGCCGCCCATGGTTTCGATACCCAGGGTCAGCGGGCTGACGTCCAGCAGCAGAACGTCTTTCACGTCGCCGGCCAGAACCGCGCCCTGGATGGCAGCACCCATTGCAACCGCTTCGTCCGGGTTGACGTCCTTACGGGCTTCTTTGCCGAAGAACTCGGTGACTTTCTGCTGAACCAGCGGCATACGAGTCTGACCACCGACCAGGATCACGTCGTTGATCTTGCTGATGTCGATACCGGCATCTTTCAGCGCAATGCGGCAAGGCTCGATGGTGCGCTGAACCAGGTCTTCAACCAGCGATTCCAGTTTGGCGCGGGAGATCTTCACGTTCAGGTGCTTAGGACCGGTAGCGTCTGCAGTGATGTACGGCAGGTTAACGTCGGTCTGCAGGCTGGAAGACAGCTCGATCTTGGCTTTTTCGGCAGCTTCTTTCAGGCGCTGCATCGCCAGCGGGTCACCTTTGAGGTTCATGCCGCTTTCTTTCTTGAATTCGTCAACGAGGTAGTCGATCAGACGAATGTCGAAGTCTTCACCACCCAGGAAGGTGTCGCCGTTGGTGGCCAACACTTCGAACTGGTGCTCGCCATCGACTTCGGCGATTTCGATGACCGAAACGTCGAAAGTACCGCCACCCAGGTCATAAACGATGACAGTGTGGTCGCCTTTGGCTTTATCCATACCGTAGGCCAGTGCGGCTGCGGTCGGTTCGTTGATGATACGTTTTACGTCCAGACCGGCGATGCGGCCGGCGTCTTTGGTAGCCTGACGCTGGCTGTCGTTGAAGTAGGCCGGAACGGTGATGACCGCTTCGGTCACGGTCTCGCCCAAGTAGTCTTCTGCGGTTTTCTTCATCTTCTTCAGGATTTCAGCGGAAATCTGAGGAGGCGACATTTTCTGGCCGTTCACTTCAACCCAGGCGTCACCGTTGTCAGCCTTGGCGATTTTGTAAGGCACCATCTTGATGTCTTTCTGTACGACTTCTTCTTCGAAGCGACGACCGATCAGACGCTTCACCGCGTACAGGGTGTTGTGCGGGTTGGTGACTGCCTGACGCTTGGCCGACTGACCGACGAGGATTTCGCCGTCGTTGGCGTAAGCGATGATCGAAGGGGTGGTACGCGCGCCTTCGGCGTTCTCGATAACCTTGACGTTACCGTTTTCCAGAATGGAGACGCAGGAGTTGGTGGTCCCCAGGTCGATACCGATAATCTTGCCCATGTTTTGACTCTCCCGAAACTTTGAATTTGGTTGCCGCAACTGCGTTTACAAATTGCGGTAATTCTTTAAACCATGGCCCTTAGATGGGGCCCGCTCAGCTGATTTCAAGCCTGCTCGTCAATTGACGGTGTAACAGGCGACGGTGCCTTGCTGACCACGACCATGGCCGGGCGCAGCAGACGACCGTTAAGCTGATAACCCTTCTGAAACACCTTCAGAACGCTGTTCGGCTCCACGTCCGCGCTTTCCTGCATCGCCATCGCCTGATGATGCTCGGCGTTGAACGGCTGGCCGTGCGGGTCGATGGCTTCCAGATTGAAACGCTTGAGGGTGTCGTTGAACATTTTCAGCGTCAGCTCGATGCCTTCACGCATCGGGCGGATGCTCTCGTCATCCGGGTTGGACAGGTCCAGACCACGCTCCAGGCTGTCGATGATCGGCAGCAGGTCGCCGGCAAATTTCTCCAGCGCGAATTTGTGGGCTTTCTCTACGTCCTGTTCTGCACGGCGGCGGACGTTCTGCAGATCCGCAGCGACACGCAGGGACTGGTCCTGCGCTGCAGCCAGTTGCTCTTCCAGCACTTGCACACGAGTTGCCAAATCCTCACCGGAGGTCGCCGCGTCGCCAGCCTGATCCTGAGCCTGCGTGTCCGGGTTCTGTTCGTCAGCCATAGTTCTCTCCTTCTAATTACGTCCGTGAGCTCAACTCACGCTTCTGCCCGGCTATATGGGGCCGTAATTTTCGGCTTCAAGGGGTTTTGATGCAGGATGAGGCGAATGACCCCACAAATTTTCCGCCATGACCGGATTTCCAAGCCTGGCGGTGTACAGACAGTGCACTTGCGCAGAAAACAGCCAACCGCCCGTCAAATCGAGCCGGACCGGGGCATTGTCAGGCGTGAGCGAAACACTGTATAAATAACCAGACAAATCGTTTGGGAGCCGCCCTAATGCTGGTGCACCTGTCCATACATAACTACGCCATCGTTGAACACCTCGATCTGGAACTCGATCGAGGCATGAGCGTGATCACCGGCGAAACCGGTGCCGGTAAATCGATCATGCTCGACGCACTGGGCCTGACCCTGGGCGACAGAGCCGACAGCGGCGTAGTGAGACCGGGCGCCGACAAGGCAGACATTCTGGCGACCTTCGATGTGTCGGATATTCCCGAAGCGAGCGCATGGTTGAAAGAGCGCGACCTGGAAACAGACGGCCCGTGCATCTTGCGTCGCGTGATCACAGCCGAGGGTCGCTCGCGCGCTTATATAAACGGTACACCCTGCCCGCAGGGTGATCTGAAGGCGCTGGGCGAGCTGATCATCGACATTCACAGCCAGCATGAGCATCAGTCGTTGCTCAAAACCGATACGCATCGGCGATTGCTGGATGAGTACGCGGGCGCCACCGATCTGGCCCGCCAGGTTCAACTGGCCGCGCAGCGCTGGCGTCAGACGCGTCAGGAGCTGGAACGCCTGGCCAATTCAGGCGACGAGCAGCGCGCCAAGCATCAACTGTTGAGCTACCAGCTCGAAGAGCTCGAAAGCCTGAGCCTGGGCGAGAACGAGCTCGAGCATCTGGAACAAGAGCAAACCACCCTGACCAATGCCGAAAGCCTGCTCGGTATCTGCCGGCAGGTCGTCGAGCTGTGCAGCGAGAGCGACTCAGGCAACGCCCTGAATGCGCTGACGGCCAGCCTCAACCGGCTCACCAGCGTGAACAACTCGCCGGATGCGCTGAACGAGGCGACCAATCTGCTCTCCAGCGCACAGATTCAGGTCGAGGAAGCCGTGGGCGAGATCAATCGCTTCCTCGATCGTTTCGAAGCAGATCCGGCCCGCCTGCAACAGATCGAAGAACGGCTCGACACCATCTACACGCTGGCGCGCAAACACCGCGTGCAGCCGAGCGAAGTGCCTGCGCTGCATCAAAAGTTGCTCGACGAAATCGAGACGCTCAACGCCAACGATGAAGCGGTCGAACGCCTGCAGCATGAGCTGGGTTCCTATGCACGGCATTATCAGGAAAAAGCTCGCGAGCTGAGCGACCTGCGTCATCGCGCGGCGCCCGAACTCGCACATGCGGTTGAGCACGAAATCCAGCGACTGGGCATGCCCGGCGGGCGCTTCAATATCGAGCTCAAGGAGAACGCAGACAAAGAACTGTCTCCCCACGGTCTCGAGCAAGTGGAACTGTTGGTCAGCGCCAACCCCGGCCAGCCGCTCAAGGCATTGGCGAAAGTGGCGTCGGGCGGCGAGCTGTCGAGGATCAGTCTGGCCATTCAGGTCATCACGGCCCAGACCTCGCGAATCCCGACACTGGTGTTCGACGAAGTGGACGTCGGCATCGGCGGGCCAACGGCGGAAATTGTCGGGCAGTTGCTGCGGCGCCTCGGCGAGCGCGGCCAGGTCATGACGGTGACGCACCTGCCCCAGGTTGCTGCGCAGGGACATCAGCATCTGTTCGTGCACAAGGTCCGTGAAAACGACGCGACCCGGACCGCGGTTTCGAAACTGAGCAAAAACGAGCGCGTCGAGGAAGTGGCGCGGATGCTGGGCGGGATCGACCTGACCAAAGAGTCGCTGGCTCACGCGAAGAAGATGGTGGTGGCAGCGAAATCCTGACCATCTTCCAGAAACGACAAAGGCGACCCGAGGGTCGCCTTTGTTTTGCTACAGAAAAAGACTTACGCCTGTTTCTTGCGCACGTAGAGCACCAGATTGTGGTCCACCAGCTCGAAGCCGTGTTCGGCCACAATTTGTTTCTGAAGCTCTTCGATTCCTTTATGAAAGAATTCGATCACCTCGCCGGAATCCACGTTGACCATGTGGTCGTGGTGGCCTCCATCGGCGAGTTCGAATACGGCATGACCGCCGTCGAAGTTGTGGCGAACCACCAACCCGGCTGCTTCGAACTGAGTCAAAACACGGTAAACCGTTGCCAGACCGACGTCTTCGTTGGCCTCCATAAGCGCCTTGTAGACGTCCTCCGCGCTCATGTGGCGCTGCTCTGCAGAATCGAGCATTTGAAGGATCTTGACCCGCGGCAGGGTCACTTTAAGTCCAGCTTTGCGTAGTTCGCTATTTTCAACCATGGTCAGCTTTCTCGCAGACGCTGCTTCGCAGCTTCTCTTAATGCAGGTATGATCGGGGTTTACGTTGTCCCAGCCAAGATAGTGGAAGTCGCCCACCGATGCAAAACACCAAGCTCTTGCTAACCAGTTTCACCTTCGTGGGACTGCTCGCACTCGCCGGTTGTTCATTCCCCGGGGTTTATAAAATCGACATCCAACAGGGCAATGTCGTCACGCAGGACATGATAGACCAGTTACGCCCCGGAATGACCCGTCGGCAAGTAAGGTTTATCATGGGCAATCCCTTGTTGACCGACACTTTTCACCCTGAACGCTGGGACTACCTGTACAGCTTGCAGCCCGGTGGCGGTGAGCGTCAGCAGGAGCGCATCAGCCTGATCTTCAATGGTAGCGATCAACTGGCCAGCCTGTCCGGTGACTTCAAACCCGGCGTGAGCCGTGACGAAGCCATTCTCGGCAAAGGCAGCGATACCAACGCAACGCCCGAAAACAAAGGCGATCAGCCTCAGAAGGAAGAGCCGCCCAAGCCTGGCTCCCTGCTTGAGCAGATCCAGAATGACGTCGACAAAGTCGAAACAGTGCCGGTCCCAACTCAGGAACCGCTGGACACAAGCCCACGCTGATCGCCCAGTTTGTGCGTCAATTCAGCTGCACAAAAAAGCCCGGCATTGCCGGGCTTTTTGTTGTTCTTCAATCGAGCCGATGAAAAACTTAAATCGGCTTCTGTGCCTTTCGCACCTTTGCCGCCTTTTCGGCGCGCAGACGACGCACCTCTTTGGGGTCCGCCAGCAACGGACGATAAATCTCGATCCTGTCGCCCGGCTCGAGCCTGCGCTGCTCCGGATCGCTCACCACTTTTCCGAAAATCCCCAGCGGGCACTCAGCACGTTCAAGCTCCGGGAAGTGCTGGGCAATTCCTGAAGCCTCAACCGCTGCGCGCACAGTCGTCCCGGTGGGCACATCGAGCTTGAGCAGCACCTGTCGATCCACAGCTGCATACACCACTTCGACGCTGATCATGTCAGCTGCCATGCAGCTCTTTGGCTCGCTGGCAGAATGCATCGACCAGCGTGTTGGCGGCCTGGTTGAACAGCGGGCCCAGCGTCGCCCGCACGATAGGTCCGGAGTAATCAAACGAAAGATCGAGGCTGATTTTGCAGGCCTTCTCGTTCAACGCCTTGAACGTCCAGACGCCATGCAACTGACTGAACGGGCCCTCCTCTAGATTCATCTCGATGGTCTGGCCCGGAGTCAGCGTATTGCGTGTGACGAAGTGCTGACTCAAACCACCCTTGGCCACCTCGACCCGCGCGCGCATCGCGTTGTCGCTCTGTTCCAGCACCGTGGCGCCGGAGCACCAGGGCAGAAATTCCGAGTAGCGACTCACGTCGTTGACCAGGTCGTAGAGCGCCTGTGCGGGGTATGGCAACAGGGCCGAACGTTGAATATGCGTAGTCATGTCAGCGTCATTTCCAAAGCTGAGCGGCAAAGACAATCACGATGCCGATCGGCGCCACATAGCGCATCAAAAAAAACGTCAAAGCGAACAGGACCGGACTGCGTACGGACAATTCGTCACGTACCGCGGCGCGTCCCATCACCCAACCTGCGAAGATCACAAAACACAATCCACCCAGCGGCAACATGATCCGCGAGGTGAAGAAATCAATCACGCCAAAGAAATCCAGCCCCGACGTCGCTCCCCACTGGTAGAGATGAAACGCGCCGCCTTCGTTCACGAAAAATTTGGCCTGCTTCCAGATGTTGAACGAGAAAACCGTCCCCAGCCCCACGAACCAGCAGATGAACGACAGCCAGAACGTGACCCAGCCGCGACGTACTTTCGTGCGCTCCACCAGGTACGCAACCATCGGCTCGAGCAGGGAAATCGCGGAGCTCCACGCTGCCACCGCGACGAGGATGAAGAACACCACACCCATGACTGTACCGAACGCTACGTTACCAAATGCATAGGGCAAGGTGACGAACATCAGGCCAGGGCCTTCGCTCGGGTTCAGGCCTGCCGCAAAGACGATCGGAAACAGCGCAAGCCCGGCCAGCAGTGAGACAAAGGTGTCGAGCAACGCCACGCCGACCACGGTCGCACTGATCGACGCCCCTTTGGTCATGTACGCGCCGTAGATCATGATGGAACCCACACCGACACTCAGCGAAAAGAACGCGTGACCCATCGCCGGCAGCAGGCCGTCAAGCAGCTTCTCCGGCGTGAAGTCGAACATGAAATGCAGGCCTTCCATGAAATGCCCGGTGGTGAGGCTGTAGCCCAGCAATATCACCATCAGCACGAACAGCAGCGGCATGAGGATGCGCAGACTGCGCTCGAGCCCCGCGTTGACGCCTTTGGCGATGGTGATTGCCGAGAGCAGCATGAACAGCGTATGCCAGCCCACCAGACGCCACGGGTCGGCGATCATTTCGCCAAAGAACCCGCCAACGCCCTCCGGCGTCACGCCCTGAAAATCACCCTTGCCGACATCGATGATGTACTCGAGCGACCAGCCGCCCACGACACTATAAAAAGAAAGAATCAGCAGCGCCGTGATCATCCCGGCGAATGCGCCCCAGGACCACTTCGGCGAATGACCGGCCTCGACTGCCAGGGCCTTCAGTGCGTTGGCGGGGCTTTGCCGGGCGCGACGACCGATCAATGTTTCGGCAATCATGACCGGAATGCCGATCAGCGCGATGCAGGCCAGGAATACCAGCACGAACGCGCCGCCGCCATAGACGCCGACCATGTAGGGAAATTTCCATATGCTTCCCAGGCCCACGGCCGAGCCTGTGGCCGCCAGAATGAACACCCAGCGACTCGCCCAACTCCCATGAACCGAAACCTTGTCCGTTGACATCGTCGACACGTCCAGCACGCAAAAAAGATCGCGCATTGTCCGGGATTCACTCTGCGTGCTCAAGCACAGTGCTCAAGCATCGCCGAGCCCGTAGCCGAGAGCACCGTTGATCCCTATAATGCGTCGCCTATGGCTAAGCTCAAGAAACATCCCACAGGGACCATCGCGCAAAATAAAAAGGCGCGTCACGATTACTTCATCGAACACAAGTTCGAGGCCGGTCTGGTCCTGGCTGGCTGGGAAGTAAAAAGCCTGCGTGCCAACAAGGTGCAGCTGGTGGACAGTTACGTGCTGCTCAAGGACGGTGAGGCCTGGCTGATGGGTAGCCATATCACGCCGTTGACGACAGCCAGCACCCACGTCATCGCTGACCCGACACGCACCCGTAAACTGCTGCTCAACAAGCGCGAGCTGGAAAGGCTCAACGCTGCCGTTGCCCAGAAAGGTTATACCGCTGTCGCCCTCGCGCTTTACTGGAAGGCGCACTTGATCAAGTGCGAAATCGCTCTGGGTAAAGGCAAGAAGGAATACGACAAGCGCGATACCGAGCGCGAGCGCGACTCCAATCGCGAGCTGCAACGCGCGGTGCGCAACAAGGGCAAGGAAGACTGATTCTTTCGGTCTTCTACGGTCTGAGCCAGACCGGCAGGAGCGCGCTTGCCCGTGATGGCAGGGTGTCAGACGATCAATTCGTCACTGACTCACCGACATCGCGGACAAGCGTGCTGCTACAGGTAGCCGTTATCGATCAGATCCCGTTGCGCCGCTCGGCGCGCGCAGTGCGCTGCACCTGCTGACGCACTTCCTCAAGCACCTCTTGCACGTACAGCAAATGACGGCTGGATACCTCACGCGCGTCATCGGCACGCCCCTCGATGATCGCCAGATACAACTCACGATGCTGGTTAATCAGCATGTCGCGGGTCTCCGCGCGCTGTTTGTACATCCCGCCAATGTTGGTGACGACGTTGCGCCGCAGCAAGTCGAACAGTCCGCGAATCGTGTGCAAGAGCACTGCGTTGTGACTGGCTTCGGCGATGGCGAGGTGGAAGTTCGCGTCAGCCGCGCCCTCCTCCGCCCGGCTCACTTCATCCACCCGACTGTAGCAATCCTGCAGGGCATCGAACGCCTCGCGTAGCCGCAAGCGGTCAACATCGGTCGCGCGAATGGCGGCGTAATACGCGCAGGACGCTTCGAGGGTGTGACGGAATTCCAGAAGGTCGCGCTGCGCCTCGGGGCTGCTTTCCAAGAGGTGCATCAATGGATCGCTGAAGGTCGAGCCCAGATTCTCCGCGACATAATTGCCGCCGCCCTGGCGACTGACCAACAGCCCTTTGGCGGTGAGTTTCTGGATGGCTTCGCGCAACGAAGGACGCGACACACCGAACTGCTCGGCAAGCGCACGCTCTGCCGGCAGACGTCCACCTGCCCTCAGCGTGCCCTCAAGGATCATCCTCTCCAGCTGTTCGACAATGTCGTCAGACAAGCGGCGCTGACGCACCTGATCAAAGCCCATACCCCTCGCTCCACATCCACAACCTGCTTCCCCCGACTCGGCTGCGGGGGGCGCTTATTCTCGCTGATTGTGGTCAGACATTCACCCGGCAGATGTAGGACAAACTACCGTTTCAGGCAAAAACGGCGCTTAGTACTACAAAAGTTTTAGCGCCTTAAATTGACACACCAATGCCAAGGCTTTTAACCTAGCGACAAGACATTGTAAATTGGTATTACCAATTTATAAATGCCGGCGACTGGCGGTCAAACACCGCGTTCGCCGCAGGCATTTCGCGACGGCGTAATACCTGAGCTGGTGAGCTGTGCGACTCGTTCGTCAGCGCCGGCAGGACGACAGGAAAGCAGTTGTCCCCTGCAGGAGCAGCGCACGTAAGACATGCACACCGGGCCTAACCAAAAACAATTAGGGGCCTCCTACATGCAAACCTGGCAACAGCTCTACACACCTCTGGGCAGCCTGAGCCTTTCGGCACTCGCTGCAGTCATCCCGATCGTTTTCTTCTTCCTCGCACTGGCGGTATTCCGGCTCAAAGGGCACGTTGCAGGCGCTGTCACCCTGCTGCTGGCTGTGCTGATCGCCATCTTCGCTTTCCAGATGCCAGCCGACATGGCCATCGCCTCAGCGGTCTACGGTTTTCTGTACGGGCTGTGGCCCATTGCGTGGATCATCATTGCGGCGGTCTTCCTGTACAAACTGACGGTAAAGAGCGGCCAGTTCGAAATCATCCGCAGCTCTGTCATGTCGATCACCGATGACCAACGCCTTCAGGTGTTGCTGATCGGCTTCTGCTTCGGTGCATTTCTTGAAGGTGCGGCAGGCTTCGGCGCGCCGGTTGCCATTACCGCAGCGCTGCTCGTCGGTCTGGGGCTGAACCCGCTTTATGCGGCAGGGCTGTGTCTGATTGCCAACACCGCACCCGTGGCGTTCGGCGCATTGGGCATTCCGATCATCGTCGCCGGCCAGGTGTCCGGCATCGACGCGTTCAAGATCGGCGCGATGGCGGGTCGGCAGTTGCCGCTGCTTTCGGTGTTCGTGCCGTTCTGGCTGATGTTCATGATGGATGGCGTGAAGGGCGTCAAAGAGACCTGGCCTGCTGCGCTCGTCGCGGGCGGCAGCTTCGCCATCGTCCAATTCCTGACGTCCAACTACATTGGCCCGGAACTGCCAGACATTACCTCGGCGCTGGTCAGCCTCGTGTCCCTGACCTTCTTCCTGAAGGTGTGGCAACCGGCTCGTGCGGCCGATATGCAAGTGGCCAGCGCCGGTGGCGGCGCGGTGGTGATGGGCGGCGGCCCGGGTGGTTTCGGCCAGCCTCGCACGACCAAGAAATCGCCTTACTCCGTTGGCACGATCATCAAAGCCTGGTCGCCCTTCCTGATCCTGACGGTCATCGTGACGATCTGGACATTGAAGCCCTTCAAGGCGCTGTTCGCAGCGGGCGGGCCCTTGCAGTCGCTGACCATGAACTTCCCGGTGCCGCACCTGGATCAACTGGTGATGAAGGGTGCGCCGATTGTCGCCAACGCGACCGCCATGCCCGCCGTTTACAAGTTCGATCTGCTCGCAGCGTCGGGCAGCGCGATTCTCGTGTCGGCGATTCTGGCGATGATCGTCCTGCGCATCGGCGTCAAAACGGGTCTTACCACGTTCAAGGAAACCCTGATCGAGCTGCGCTGGGCGATCGTCTCCATCGGCATGGTGCTGGCCTTCGCGTTCGTCATGAACTACTCGGGCATGTCGTCGACGCTGGCGCTGGTATTGGCCGGTACGGGTTCAGCGTTCCCGTTCTTCTCGCCGTTCCTCGGCTGGCTGGGCGTATTCCTGACCGGTTCTGACACATCGTCCAACGCCCTGTTCGGCTCGCTGCAGGCGACCACCGCGCATCAACTGGGTGTCAGCGACGTGCTGATGGTGGCTGCGAACTCCAGCGGTGGCGTGACGGGCAAGATGATTTCGCCGCAATCGATCGCCGTCGCCTGCGCTGCGACGGGTCTGGTGGGCAAGGAATCCGACCTGTTCCGCTTCACCCTCAAGCACAGCATTTTCTTCGCCGCGATCGTCGGCTGCGTCACCTACGCACAAGCGTATTGGTTCACCGGCATGCTGGTGCACTAACGAGACGAGGGCCGGGTGCGCCGCTGCGCGCCCGGCCGCTGTCCCCGCTCACTCTACGTTGCGAGACCTCATGATCATTTCCTCCTCGACCGACTATCGCGCCGCCGCGCAACGCAAGTTGCCGCCGTTCCTGTTTCACTACGCCGACGGTGGCGCGTACGCCGAGCACACGCTGCGCCACAACGTCTCGGACCTGGCCAGCATTGCCCTGCGCCAGCGGGTCCTGAAGAACATGTCCGAACTCAGTCTGGAGACCCGGCTGTTCGACGAAACCCTGAGCATGCCCGTCGCGCTGGCGCCTGTCGGCCTGTGCGGGATGTATGCGCGCAGAGGCGAAGTGCAGGCGGCGCGCGCGGCATCTGCCAAAGGCATTCCGTTCACCCTGTCCACCGTTTCGCTGTGCCCCATCGAAGAAGTCGCCCCGGCCATTGATCGGCCGATGTGGTTTCAGCTGTACGTGCTCAAAGATCGCGGCTTCATGCGCAATGCGCTGGAGCGCGCCAAGGCTGCGGGCGTGAAGACGCTGATTTTCACGGTCGACATGCCCGTGCCCGGCGCCCGCTACCGCGACGCCCACTCAGGCATGAGCGGCAAGAACGGCCCGATTCGTCGCGTGCTGCAAGCCATGACCCATCCGCAATGGGCCTGGGACGTCGGCGTCAACGGCCGCCCCCATGACCTCGGCAACATCTCCACGTATCGCGGCAACCCCACGGGCCTGGCGGACTACATCGGCTGGCTGGGCGCGAATTTCGACCCGTCCATTTCCTGGAAGGACCTTGAGTGGATTCGTGAATTCTGGGACGGACCGATGCTGATCAAAGGCATCCTCGATCCCGATGACGCCCGCGACGCGGTTAAATTCGGCGCTGATGGCATCGTCGTGTCCAACCATGGCGGCCGCCAGCTCGACGGCGTGCTGTCCAGTGCTCGCGCCCTGCCAGCCATCGCCGACGCGGTGAAGGGCGACCTGAAAATCCTCGCGGACTCCGGCATTCGTAGCGGCCTGGATGTGGTACGCATGATCGCGCTGGGCGCCGATACCGTGTTGATCGGTCGTGCGTTCATTTATGCCCTCGCGACCCACGGCGAGGCTGGCGTGAAGAATCTGCTCGATCTGTTCGAGAAAGAAATGCGCGTGGCCATGGTGCTGACCGGCGCCAAGACAATCAGCGAGATCAGCCGCGAGTCGCTGGTTCGTGAGTCGTTGGCCGGCAACACAGGCGCCTGAAAGCACCCCTTCATTACGCACGCGGCACGTCAGATGCCGCGGCGCCCCCGAGAAAACTGATGAGGAAGAACGCATGAGCCTGCCCGCCTCCTTCCTGGCCGATGTGAAGCGTTTGATTCCCGTACAACGTCGTTTCGACGACCCGCTCTCGACCCTCGCGTTTGGGACCGACGCCAGCTTTTACCGGTTGATTCCCAAGCTGGTCGTGCGTGTCGAATCCGAAGACGAAGTCGTCGCGCTGCTCAAGTGCGCCCAAGCTGACAAGGTGCCGGTGACCTTCCGCGCCGCCGGCACCAGCCTCTCGGGGCAAGCCATCAGCGATTCAGTGCTGATCGTGCTGGGGGATAACTGGAACGGCCGCGAAATCCGCGAGCACGGCACGCAGATTCGCCTGCAACCGGGCGTGATCGGCGCTCAGGCGAACGTCTGGCTGGCGCCTTTCGGTCGCAAACTGGGGCCGGATCCGGCGTCGATCAACGCCGCGAAAATCGGCGGCATCGTGGCCAACAACTCGAGCGGCATGTGTTGCGGGACCGCGCAAAACACGTATCACACCCTCGCGGGGATGCGCATCGTGCTGGCCGATGGCACGCGCATCGACACAGAAGATGCAGGCAGCGTCGCCGCCTTCCGAAAAAGCCATGGGCACCTGCTTGATCAACTCGCGCAACTGGGACGCGAGACCCGCGCCAATGCCGAACTGGCCGCAAAGATTCGCCACAAATACCGTCTGAAAAACACCACCGGGCTGTCTCTCAACGCTCTGGTCGATTTCGATGATCCGCTGGACATCCTCAGCCACCTGCTCGTCGGCTCCGAGGGCACGCTGGGTTTCATCAGCGCCGTCACCTACGACACCGTGCTGGACCACGCCAACAAAGCCTCAGCGCTGATCGTGTTTCCTGATGTCGAGACCTGCTGCAATGCCGTGACCGTCCTGAAAAGCCAGCCCGTCGCGGCTGTCGAACTGCTCGACCGCCGCAGCATGCGCTCGGTGGAGAATAAGCCCGGCATGCCGTCGTTCGTACGCGAGCTGTCGGACAACGCCTGCGCGCTACTGATCGAAGCCCGCGCCGCCAGTCAGCCGTTGCTGCACGAGCAACTGGCGCAGATCATGGCATCGATTGCGCACTTCCCCGTGGATCAGCGGATCGATTTCACTGAAGATCCGACCGAAAACGCGCGCCTCTGGGCCATCCGCAAAGACATGTTCCCGGCCGTGGGCGCGGTCCGGGAAACCGGCACGACGGTGATCATCGAAGACGTGCTGTTCCCCATCGAGCAGTTGGCGATCGGCGTGCGGCGCCTGATTCAACTGTTCGAAAAGCATCGCTATGACGAAGCCATCCTGTTCGGCCACGCGCTGGAGGGCAATCTGCACTTCGTCTTCACGCAGGGCTTCAATGACCCGTCCGAGATCGCCCGCTATTCAGCGTTCATGGACGACGTCACGCAACTGGTGGCGGTCGAGTTCAACGGCTCGCTCAAGGCCGAACATGGCACGGGCCGCAACATGGCGCCTTTCGTTGAGCTGGAATGGGGCCGCGATGCGTATCAATTGATGTGGGCCCTCAAACGGCTGCTCGATCCCAACGGCATTCTCAATCCGGATGTAGTACTGAGCGAAGATCCGCACATCCACCTCAAGCACCTCAAACCGCTGCCCGCCGCCGACGCGATTGTCGACAAGTGCATCGAGTGCGGTTTCTGCGAGCCGGTGTGCCCTTCCAAAGGCCTGACACTGAGCCCGCGCCAGCGCATCGTGATATGGCGGGACATTCAGGCGAAGAAACGCGCAGGTGAGGATACCCGCGAGCTGGAGCGCGACTATCACTACCAGGGCATCGAAACCTGCGCGGCCACCGGGCTGTGCGCGCAGCGTTGTCCGGTGGGCATCAACACCGGCGAGCTGGTGAAAAAACTGCGTGCCCAGGAAGCGACTCATGGCCAAGCCGCAGGCTGGCTCGCGCATCACTTCACGACCGCGTTACAAGGCGCGCGCTTCACGCTGCACGCCGCCAACGGCGCACGCATGCTGCTGGGCGCTCCGAGGCTGACGCGGATTTCCGCAGCGCTCAGCAAAGCTTCATCGGGTCGAGTGCCGCAGTGGACGCCAGCCATGCCTCAGCCGGAAAACGCGATTCGCTTCACCCCGCCTATCGAAGATCAGCGTCCGCGGGTGGTGTACCTGGCGGCCTGCGTGTCGCGCGTGATGGGTCCTGCCGCGGGCGATCATGAACAGATGTCGCTGATGGACAAAACCCGAGGCTTGCTGGAAAAAGCGGGCTATCAGGTGGTGTTTCCCGAGAACCAGGACAGCCTCTGCTGCGGCCAGCCGTTCGCGTCCAAAGGCTACGCCGAGCCAGCCGAAGAAAAGCGCCAGCAATTGCTGGCAGCACTGACCAAAGCCAGTCGCGGCGGGCTCGATCCGATCTACTGCGACACCAGTCCGTGCACGTTGCGGCTGGTTCAAGACCTCAAACCGTCGCCACTGGATCTTTACGATCCGGTGCGATTCATACGCACGCACCTGCTCGACAAACTCGTGTTCACGCCGCAACAGGAGGCCATCGCCGTGCACGTCACCTGCAGCACTCAGCACCTGGGCGAAAGCCAGGCGCTGATCGAGCTGGCGAGGCTGTGCAGCGTCAACGTGGTCATTCCCGAAGGCATCCATTGCTGTGGGTTTGCCGGTGATAAAGGCTTCACCACGCCGGAGCTGAACGCTCACTCGCTGCGCACGCTCAAAGACGCCGTGCAGTACTGCAGCGAAGGCATTTCAACCAGCAGGACATGCGAGATCGGCCTCACCCAGCATGGAGGCATCGACTACCATGGACTGGTCTATCTGGTCGACCGGGTCACTCGACCAAGAACCGCTTGATGCACACAAATGGGGCAATTATTGCCCCATTTCGCCGAAACATACTGCAACATGGCTTTTTCCCACCATTCGCAAAATAAATAGAACCCCTGCGATAGCGGACAGTCCATCTCTTTAAGCGCCACAACCCGCTGGCGCTTATTCCTCTATCTCGGACATCGGCCTGACACACCGGCCCTACCGAGTCCACAGGCTCAAGGAGATACACATGAAGCGCACAGCACTGACTGGACTGTTTCTTACCGCTGCACTGTTGGGTTCCCCGGTATTCGCCGCTGATGACCTGTGCGGCGCAAACCTGCAGACGCTGAAGGATGCTCACACTTCGACCAGCACCAACATGAGTGCAGACTCCAAAGAGGAGCTGGAGAAGACCATCGCCAGCGCCACCGCTGCGCAGAAGGCTGGCAATGACAAGGAATGCATCGAGCTGACCACCAAGGAAATCACCTCGCTGAAAACCGGCGGTGACGGTTCCGACGGCGGCAACGCCAAGTAAGTGCCGCAGACACGATAGCCAGCCTCCGGGCTGGCTGGGTGACGCGACACGAGGCGCGGAGTCGACGTATCTCATTGATTCGGGTACACTCCGCGGCCTGACTGCTAGAGCAGCAGAATTGGGGCCGATTAGGATTCGACGCCGGTGATGAAACTCTAGGGGCATGCCGACTTGGTAACAGAAGTCGTAAATCCACTGTTGCAACTTTCTATAGTTGCCAATGACGAAACCTACGGGGAACAAGCTCTCGCTGCGTAAGCGGCGCTAGCCTTCCTTCTGGTAGCTTCGGCTCCAGCAATCATCAGGGGATGCCTGTAAACCCGAAATGATTGTCATACAGAACAGGATCGCCGTGCAGTACGCTGTGGACGAATCGGCTAAAACTTACACAGCTCGCCCAAAGCACCCTGCCCGTCGGGTCGCTGAGGGTTAACTTAATAGACACGGCTAAGCATGTAGGCCCGAAAGCGGAGTACTGGCGGACGGGGGTTCAAATCCCCCCGGCTCCACCACACAAGCTATACAATTCAAGCACTTAGCGTTACTCGCAAGTGCTTTTTTTGTGCCTTTTGGGGCTGTTTTGGCTCAGAAATGACAGGGTAATGACAGCATCAGCGACAGACCCGCTTGCCGGTTTCGATTGGGAAAATGATGATTCGATGACAAAGGGCCCACATCACTGCGGGCCCTTCGTTCACATCTTTCGCAAGATGTAGCAATTACATCTAAATCGGCGGCTTGTTACTTATTCCCACCATGACTGTGCTGACCGCCTTTTTTACCGGCGTCAGACGCTTTCTGATGGTCATTCGCGAAATTGCCACCACGTCCACCTTGGTTGGTTTGAGACGACGTACCGCCAGAAGCCTGGCCGCCCTTTTTACCAGCCTCGGAGGCCTTTTCACGATCGTTAGCAAAGTTTCCTGGATTGGAGTTTCCGGTGTTAGCCATCATTTTATCCTCTCTAGTTAATGAGTTTTGCTTGACGCATATTTTCAGATGCCCCATCCCCATGAACCGATCCCGAAAATTACCTGCTGGGCGACGAGCGGCTTGATGCCAAACTGATGTCTGGTGCCCTTCCCGGTGCGCCGGGTTCGAGTCGCGTTGCGACTTGGCAACTCAGTGCCGGGCGATTGAGCTGCGCGCCGGCGAATCTAGGTAGGCATAAATAAGCGCACTTAGGCAGATGCTGTTCCGCCTAAAACGGAGGGATTCCTCCCCGTGACGGCACATGGCTGTCATAGCCAGGATGCTGTCGATTGCGTAAGGTTCAAGGCTCAATGGACAGAGGAATCACCATCGTGGCGAAACCGAAGGCGGCTCTTAAGACCGCAGGCCTTCCTATAGGGCTGCCTGATCAGGTCTATGCGACCTGGGTGTCATCGATGAGTGACATTCTCACTACTGACAATGCGCGTCATGCCGCCGAGCGATATCAGTTTTTGTGCGGTTTTTCCCAAGCGCTCATCGATGCAAAAATTCTCGATGATGCCGATTACGCTAGCATGCGAGAGAAGCTGCTTGAAGCCTGGACAAAGACGGTCAACCGTGTGGATCAGGCCTCCGAATCCAGCATATAACCCATCCGTTAAATTTTTCGCTTGAGTGAACCCGTGATCTCGACCCTGCTCTATTTACATAACGGTCCCACCGAAGGGTATTCACCTATGCTGCTCGAAAATGTCGCTGTCGTTAAAGAAGCCCATACTGCAAAAGAAGCAAATGAATTGCTCGTGCAGGGCTGGCAGCTATTGGGTTTTGTGGAAAGCACAAAAGACGGCGGAGTGACTTACGTGCTCGGCCAGGCCAGATCCAGAGGCGCTGGAACATTGGGGCCAAGAACTGACCCGGAGCGTCGATAACCAGTTCACTCCACCACTGACTTAGTCAGCTCAACGCTCTGGAAACACCGTTCGCAATAGTGGCAGCGGAATACGGCACACCCCCATTTTCATGCTTGATGATCTCTGTCGTGATCGCGATCAGCGTTTGCAGGCTGCGCAGGTCGATCGGCTGATTGGGTTGCGCACCGACACCCGCCGCCACTGCTCTGATGTAGGACTCGGTGTCGTTCTCCACACCTGGCGCCCACCGGTTGATCACTTCCCTTACTGTATCGATTCCAACTCCGCCCACGCTGGGCATTCCGTCCTTGCCTCGGTAGGCCAAGATCAGCTTGGCCAGCGCGCGGATGCCGTTCTCGGCAGTGTCAAACCGAGCGAACCGCTTCTCGATAGCCGGATCCGGATCAAGCTGGCCCAGCCATTGATTGCGCGGGTTGTAGTCGATGTTGCCCGGGTTGTTGTTTCGTACGCCTCGGGTCATTTGGGGCATCTACTTTTCTCCAGACGTAAAAAACCCCGAACTTGTCGGGGTCTTGGTGTATGAGGTGGATCCGCCGAGCCTGACGCCCATCCAGAAGATTGCGGCCCGCCATCGCGCGGTACCGTCACCGGACGTGAGCGCGCGATAAAACACGGCGTCGCAGTCGGCCCGGGACAGAACACCCGTGGTGTACAGCCAGTCGTGCAGGATGGCTGCGCGCATCCCGTAACCGGCGAGCAGCCCGTAAAGTGCCAGGGTGGTGATCGCGAGTATCAACAGCGCCGGCGCCAGCCAGCCCCACGCGAACGCCCAGCCCACCAGCGCGCCGATCGAGGACCACCGGCAGACCTCACGCAGGATCCGGATCGAGGCCAGATCGCTGTAGAAATCGGCGGGCACCGCCAGCGCGCCGTGCACAGGATCGTTGAACGTCAGTTGCTCCTGGGTGGCCACATCCCACCGGCTGATGAAGCGCACGGCGGGATGGGTGTCGAACTTGCCGATCGCAATCATGCTGGCCAGCCCTGCTTGAGCATTTCCTCGGTGAACGTGCGCGCATCCAGTGCAGAGATGAGCTCGCTCTCCCGGTCGAAGCACGCCTGCACGTGCTGCCGCACCGCCTTGGACACGGAAATGAGCGTCGGCCCGTCGAGCTGGATAAAGCCGTCGGGCGTTTTCCAGTTGCAGACGTAGGTGTCATCCATGAACGCCGACAGCGCGGCACCGGTGATCAGCGCCTGACTGTCGCGGCCGGTATCCACAAACATTCCGCCGACGGTGATGCCTGCGGTTTCTGCATCGTAGCGCCGGGCCGCGATCTGCCCTCGGGTCAGTTCCAGCGTTGCAGCGGCTTTCATTTCCTTGGTCACTGCCTGGGAAAAGTCGATCATGCTTCAGGCTCCTCGAGGGGCTGGGGGAATGCGACAGGCCCGTCGGGCACGTCGATCAGGTCCTCGGGAAAGGCCTGTTCCTGGCTATAGTTGGCCGGCAGCGGCAGGATCAGCCTGATGACGAGCTCGCCATCAATACGCTCCACATCGCCTGCAATCCAATCGCCCGACACCGCGCTCATGGGCAACGTCGCGCCATCGGGCAGCGGGCCGAAATCCAGCGCTGTGCCGTTGAGCGTCAAGACGTCACCCTGCTTGGTCACTTCCAGCGTGTCATCCCGGCGCTGAGGGGAGAGTTTGATAATCATGTGAACCACCTTCCAATTGACATGACGTTGATCGTCAGTTGTGCGTTGCTGGTTGTTGCAGTCGGCGTAGCCAGGTACGCGGTAGCAGTGCTGGTGCTGTTAGGGGCAATGTTCGACACCCACGAACCTCGAGTAGACACTGCGCCTTCTACTGGCTGCGCAAACATCCTTGGTGGCGCAGCGAATACAGCCGGCATCGTGAAACTGACCAGTACATACCTGACGCCTGTGCCGTTGGTCCAAGTCTGCGCAGGGATTGTGACCACCTGGTTGGTAATCATTGTCCCATCGGCAAACTTGACGTAGTCGCCGGTAGCACTTGTGCCGTATTCGATCACAGCGCCTGTAGGTATGCCGCCAGACTGCGAGACCGTACCAAGGAGGTTGGCAGGGCCGAACAGACCTGCCGCGGATAGCAAAGAGGCCGATAGCGGCCAGGCTCCTAGAGCTGCGAGGTTTCTTGCACCGGCCATTAGTACCACCGCCCTATAGCAGTCATGTTCAAGTTGAGAGTGAGTGTCACTGACGTTGGGCTGCAGACGTAGACAGCAGGCCAAGAAGGGACAGAGTTCAAACCAGACGCCGCATAAGTAACCCCGCCGTTGCTCTCTACCAAGATGGCGTTAACCGGTGTGGTTCCAGCCAGAAATGATGCGGGGTATGCGCTGGAGCCCACGGATGGGGTGATATACGTCGACCCATACGCGGTGGTTATCGCCCTCGAGCCTAGCTCCATGCGTCGAGTGCAGATCATGGTGCCATCGGCATACTTGACGTAGCTGCCGTTGGCGTTAGAACCAGACTCAATGATCGCCCCGGTAGGAACTCCGCTAGCCTGAGAGACAGTACCTACGATATCGCTACGACTCAGCTTGGGAGTAAGCAGCGCGTTGACCTGAGCCTGGGTGAAGGTGTTGGCCACCGCGAACGTTCCGAACGCGTGGATCTGAACCACAGCGCCTGCTGGCAGCGCCGGACCTCCGTTGAGCGTTAACGTCGTTGCGGTAAGCGAACACTCAGTCGTCTGCGAAATATCAGCGCCGTTCACTGTGACAAGCGCGCTGCCTGGCACGACGCCGGCCATGGTCAGGCCGTTGCGATCGGGACCACTGAATGAGGTCTGGCCCGCGGTGGCCACATACTCGTAGGTGACGAGTGTTGCCGAGGCACTGCCGGCGCTATCGACCAGCCCTTTCAGGATCCGGCCCTGATTCGCCGACAGAGGTTTGTCGACCGCCGTGCTGGTCAGCCCATCCACGATGTCGGAGACGTTCACCTTGTGCGCGACGTTCTGCTCCGACTGTGCCGCTTGCGCGGCGCTGTCTGCGGCAGCGCTGGCGGAATCACCTGCAGCATCGACCGACAGATCAATTGCAGCCTGGGCGGCTGCGGCATTCTGGTTGAACGCATCCGTCTTGGCCTGGGCGTTTTGGTCAAAGGCGCCCACCACCTGCTCCGCGCGATCCGCCGAGTCTTCAGCGGCTCCCGCCGACGCGGCAGCGTTGCCTTCAGCCGTCTCCGCTGCGAGCTTGGCGGCGCCAGCCTGCTCTGCCGCATCAAGCGCCGACTGCGACGCTGCGCCGGCGTCCGCGCTCGACTGCCCGGCGGCGACTGCGGATTGGTCCGCAGCAGTCGCACTGGCCGCGGCGGCTTGAACAGACGTTTCAACCGATGCAATTTCGGTGCTGATCTTGCTGAGCCGATCCGCCGAGGCCTTCACATATCCCTGCACCGGCGTGATCGAATACCCAGCGCCAGCTGCAGTCGGGCCGGCGTAAGGTGGAGAAATCGCCAACGCGGTATCACTGGCGATGTTCACGACTTCGTACCATCGGCCGTCGGGACCTTTGAATGCGTCCCCTACTCTGCTGTTGGCAATGAACGCAGTGCCCACACCAATCACCGCATTCGAATTTTGGGTAACGGAAACCGTCCCGGCTTTATACCAAGGCATAGAGCTATGTTCCTTTTAAAGTTTGGCAAAGACGGCCGGCATGTAGAAAGCAAATGGGTTGTAGTTGCCAGAGGTAATGGCAAACAGATTTCCTCCGGAGAAATCCCACCAATTTGCTAACTGGCGACTGAATCCATTGTCATCGCACATATCCATACCGAAGGTATTTACAAGCATGTGCTCACCAGCAGGGAAATTGAACGCTACGCGATAATAATTGCGTGTGTAGCCTTGCGTATCCTTGTCGCTCTTGACATAGGTCCAGTTCTGGAAGGCTCGCGTAAACCGAACATACGGCGTGTCGGAATCAAACAGCAATTTCTTGTTAGCGTCCCAGAGCCGCATACCCCAATCGGCCACCGCCTGCGCACCAAACCCAGCGGCAAAGTAAGTGCCGTAGGGTTGTAAGGTTCCGGTGCTATAGGTCCGGATGTAAAATCCCGTCCATGCGCCGGGCGATCCGATGACGCGGGCGTAACAGACTGCGCCGACACCCGATGAACCTGTCGGCCTGCAGAAAATGAGCGGGGGCTCCTGGCTGGTGATGGTTCGCGGAAATGTCGTCACCGATCCCAAGTTAGATTCTTGAGTCGGCCTGTACGTTCCTTTTGCCAAAACTACCAGCCGCGTAAATTCAGAATCAACCGTGACGACACCATCGTCATTGCTGTATTGCAGACCAAACGTCATCAGTTGAACCTTATTACAATGAGCCGCATGGTTACTTGAGTGGTCGCGCTGTATTCGGGGCGGCTGCGGTTATAGTTGTAGACACGGACTGCACCGCTGATTACTTCGGTTTCAAGTTGCTTATCGAAATCACTATAAGCACCTATGGGAACAACGAAAGCGCTTGCATTCGCCGTAGTAATGCCGGGAATGGAGATTGTTTGAGAGGAAGCAGTCTTTCCTCCAGTTACTATCCCGCTATACACCACCCGCATGGTGAACGAACTTTCATCGAGCACGACGTTGCCAAGTTCGTCCCATATTTTCAGTCCGAAACTCATGCGGACAGATCCCCAAGCTGGACACGAAGCGTGCCGGCAGAATCGAACACCTTGATGGCGCGGTTGGTTACGGTCAGACGACCGCTGCCAGCGACCACACCGTTGATTTCGAGCGTTCCATCCTTGTTGAGGCGCCAGCCAGTCTGCCCGGCCACGTAGTTGGTGGAGGCGATAAAGCTGCCGATCTTCGCATTGGTGATCGTGCCGTCTTGGATGAACGCCTGATTGATGAAGACCTGACCACCCTGAACAGCAAATGGGACCGCCACGGCGCCGCCGGCGATGGTGTTCACGATCGCAAACCTGTCTGCCGACACCAGGAACTGGCTTTGCAACCCGGCAGGCGTGTTCTCGATCCCGAGCCCGATCCCCGCCGTCACATACTGGCCAGTCTTGGAGTTGTACTGCATCTTCACCGACCACGAGGCGTCTAGCTTGCCGTCGATGTCACTGATGATCTGCGACTGCGTCTGGATGTCGGTGCTGTTGCCATCGACGTCCGTATGCAACTGCTGGAGCGCCAGCGCGGTAGCTTCTTCATTGGTCGCGATGACCTGCTCGAGCTCGTTGATCTTCGCGCCGATGTTGTCGCCGACCTCGGCCTGCAGCTGGGTGATGCGCTGGGCCAGCGCCTCGTCGGCAGTAGAGCGCACAGTGATTTCCTGAGCGAAACTCGCTGCACTGTCCCAGCCGTTGAGTGCATCCTGCAGATCGCCGTCGCCATCATCCTCGCGATAATTGGCTCTCAGTGCCTCGAGGCTGGAGGCTTGCGCGGTCACGACACCGTCGAGATCGATGATGTCTGCCGTGTTGGTCTCCACCTGCTGCGCGAGGCCATTGGCCGTCTGCACCGTCTCGCCGATGTCGATCCAGTAGGCTTCGTTCGGTGGCGGCGTATTTTTAGGGACGTCGGCAATGGCCTGATAGATCCGGCCATTGCCGACCACCATATCACCCGACACGTACGTTTCGCCGGGCTTGTAAGTCGACAGGCCATCCAGTGCATCGATCTGATCCTGAAGCCCTTCGATCAGATCAATCTTGTCCTGCAGCTCCTGGCCAAGCTCGGTCTCGCCGATTTGTCCCTTGATCAGGTCAAGGACCGGCGCGCCATCTGAACTGCTCTGCCCCATCACGCCGGTGCCAGCCGGATACCATGGACCGATGTTGCCAGTGCGGTCGACCAGCCTTGCCCAGAAGAAGAACGTCATGCCAGCCAGCAGACCTTGCAGGTTGTACTCCGACTGCGGGTAGGCCAGATCGCTGAGCTTGGTCGCGGCCTCCAGATCCGTGGTAGGCCCGTACCAGATTTCAGTGCGCTGCGTGTCCTCCGCGCCAGGCGGGAAAGTCCACCTGAGCGCGATGCCGAAGATCAACGGCATGGCCGTGAGCGAGGTGACTGCGGGTGGCAGACCTTCCTTGCCGTTGAGTTGCGTCAGAATCGAGGTGGCCCAGATCGACGAGATGTCGTAAGCGCTCACCGCCCGCACTCGCGCAACGTAAGCGCCTGCGTAGATGCCTTCGATGTCGACGCTGGTTGCACCGGTGCGCTGCACCTTGATCCAGTTGCCGCTGTCCTTGCGCCACTCGATGTCGTATCCAACCGCCCCGTTCACCGCCGGCCAGCTGATCGTCATGGTGGTGACGGCCAAGCCCTGAGCGATCGCAGTATTCGACGTCAGCGTGACGCTCGCCGGTGCCGGAACGACTGTGATCGGGATGACACTGATCGGACGCTCCTCCAAGCGCGCACCGGTGTCGATGTAAGGAAACTTGCTCGGCTCAAACTGCACGGCCGAAATCTCATACTCGCCCTCGGTAGTGCGCTTGGTGCTGAGCACGCGGTAAAGCGGGATCGCGAGGTCGTCGGCATCGAGCGCCCATTGCGACTCTGCCGTTGGCGTCTCGCTGAAGGCCGTTGTTACTGTGATAGCGCGACCGGATACCGACTGCACGGTACGGCCCTCAGCTTGCCCGCTGGGCAGGTTGATGATCAGGCGGTCGCCGGCTTTTGCCAGAGTGTTTCGGTCCAGAGTAACGACACGACCTGCAGCTGCGGAAATGCGGCCACCAATCTCGCGGCCAGCGAGCAGCGAGTCGGCGATCGGGATGATATAGCCAGGCAGCGGGATTGAGCCTTCCATGCCGGTCTTGAACGTGACTGTCCGGTCCTGGTTGTTGCTCAGCACCACCCATTTACCACGGCGCTGGGCCTCGGATGCTCGGGTGCAGGCTATGGCGCTGATCTCGACCGGCTTATCGCCGAAGCGCCGCTGTAGCTCCGGATCGGAATATGCGGTGACGTCGGTGTCGTAGTTATTCGCCGGGTTGTCGAAACTGACTATGGCACGGGAGTAACGGGTTTTGCTTGAGGCGCTGCCATACGTGAACTTGCCGTCGACAACGTTCGCACGAGTGAAAACGTAGTCGATATCCTGCGTGCGCGGCATGTCAGCCTGAGCGACCAGCTGACCTTGAGCCCAGTAAGTCATGCCGCGGTAGATAGCCGAGATGTCGCGTAGCAGCGTCCAGGCCTCGGCCTTGCCCTGCAGGTTCATGTCACAGAGGAATCGAGGCTCTTGCCCACCCGCGCCATCACCCACCAACTGGTCGCAATATTGAGCGATCCGGTACAGCTCCCACTTGTCGACCATGAAGGGCTTGATGCGCTTGCCCAGGCCGAAGCGGTCAACGGTGCAAATCCCATAAGTGATCCACGCCGGGTTATTGGTCCAAGCCGATCTGAAGGTGCCGTCCCAGACGCCGGTGTAGCTGCGGGCGACAGGATCATAGTTGCTCGGAATCTGCCATTTGCGGCCGTTACAGTCTACGGTCACCGCTGGAATGTTGGTGAACTGCTCAGCGTCGAACTCGATGTAAAGCAGCGCCGTATTCGGATAGCGCAGCTTCGCGTCGATCACCTCGGTGTAACCAGCGATCAGCATGGTGTCAGCCACCTTGTTGCTGTTCTGGTTCGCGGTCAGTCTACGTACGCGCAACTGCCAGCCCGAAGCAGCCGGCGGTAGGTCTATACGACGAGAGCGCTCATAGCGAGTGGTGGTCTTGCCATCAACGGCTTCCGTCATCACTTGCTGGTAGGCACCGCCATCCGTGGCGACGTCGACCGCGTATTGAATGCGGTAGCCGCCAACGTTTCCATTGCTGTCTTGCCGCTGGAGCGCCGGCCAAGCGAACCGCAGGCGCACGGCCGATAGCTGAGTGTTGGTGATAGAGCGCACCCACGCCGTGTCGCTGCGCAATTCAACGTTTACCGTTGTTTCGTTCTCGACTGACGGGATACCTGGAATATGCGACTGGTCCACTGCGCCGCTGCGCCACTCCCATTTCACATTGGGGAAATTGACATTGCCGCTCTTGTCGTTGATCGGAGTGTTGTCGAGATAAAGGTCGCGAGCCGTCGGCACCCCGTCGAATTCACCCTCACCGACGGCAATTAGAAGCTTCGCGACGTTGGTCGAGCGCAGGCTATCAGCAGCCTCGGTCGGCGCCTTCGGGCTGCTGCTGCCGCCTTTGGCGCCGGTGATGTCGATCTTTTCAGCTGCGCCCATGCTTTTCTCCAGGCATAAAAAACCGCCAATTGGCGGCCGGGTGTTCCAGTCAGAATTCAGGTTTTGTCTTCGGCGTAGATCGATGCGCTGATGATCGCGCCGCCCCAGCGCCTACGACCAATGCAGATAGGTACCGGGTTGCCACTGGCTGTTGTGTTCTTGGCTGAGCCAAAAGCGTAGGACGGAAGATTTTCAGGCGCGGCGCTTTGGCGAAGTCCTGACGCCTGTGGACTTAATAACTGGATGACTCCGCCGGCTAAAAGCGCAACGCCGGGGCCGGCTAATGCTGGAAACCAGATGCTAGCCACCAGCAAAACAGCACCGAGAACACTTTGCAGAATGCCCCCGCGCTTGCTGCCCGCCAAAACCGGTGCAATTTTCAATTCACGGGTGCCGCCGATATCTAGGCTTTCTACTCCTACATTCTCTCCATTTCGGAACACGGCGAATCGCATACCTAGGCGCGCGAGCCTTTTGATTTCTTCCTCAAAGCCATCCAGGGTGTAGTTCAAGGATTTAAACGCCTCCCATCCCTTTCCTGTGTCCAGCTGCCGCCTGTGGGTACGCCCGAATTTCGTTCGAAGTGGTCCAGTAAGTATGATTGTGGTGACAGGATCATGGTGTGCAGCTGTTGCGGCCATTTTTTCTCCAGGCATAAAAAAACCGCCCGGAGGCGGCATTGAGAGAGGCAGGTTACAGACAAGATCTCACTGCTGACTCCACCGCGCTGCGTCCAGGCATCATCGACCAAGCCATGCGCTGCCGTAGTACAACCGAGCTACCCTTCGCGGTTTTAACGACGTCTAGCATCTCATCGGCCATATTGTTGCTGGCTACGAGGAGGCGATAGCCGTTTTCGGTCTCGGTCATTGATGCGTCAGTACGAGCGTTCTGCCATTTGGGGAACACGCAGAGCGCGTAACGTTTGGGGTCCTTGGTGGTAATCGCAGCGATGCTTGGGTCGTTTCGCTCAAGGTCACCAGTCCCAACACAACCGGAAAGAAGGGCAATTGCTAGTGCCCCTATCAAAATTCGCATGATGATCCCTCATTTAGAAAAGGCCGAGGGTAGCATCGGGCTGGCTGCCCATCCAGTGTGTACAAAAGGCCAGTAACGGGATGGCTTTCGGAAGGAGTAGTGTCAGGTCGCCATCCAATAATCGAGGGAATGATCATGGCTAAAATTACGCGGGACACTGCTCAGTACATATCGCAAGAAAATGTCCCGCCTTCCCTCCTGGGTGGGGTGCCGTGGAATCTGCTGTACGACATCGGAGATAAGGTCCCTGCATCGGGAATATACAGATGCCATGGCTGCGGTCATGAGATCACGTCGAATGCCGGTGATGGATTCCCACCACAAAACCGTCACCAACATGCGGACCCGAGAGTGGCTGTCCAATGGCGGTTGATCGTTCGAACAGAAACGAAATAAACAACGAACCACCTCGGTCCGTTGCCTGCGAGCCCATGGACTGGGGATTGCGCCAACTTCGGCGCGAGCACAAGAAGGAGCTATGCATGAGTAATTCGCCAAAATACGATCATCAAGATGCAATGATTGTTGGGCTAGTTCGGACAGTTCAGGCCTTGACTGCGGTCCTGTATCGCACGTCTAAAGAGCGAGATAAGCTCGAAAACCAACTCAACAAATATCTTGCTCCTGAAAGCTCATCTTTTACGCCTGAGCAATTCGCCGCTTATAAAATCCCACTTGAGGCTGCTCTGCAGATTATTGGGGAGATAAAGGCTGTACAAGAGAACCAATAAGCTCAGTCTTCGCAAGTAACAGCTTGATCTGATCAGTTGCACTCTCCGCATCGTCGCGTATTTCAGCGTCGACGGTGCGTACCTCTCCCTTAGAGGTCATTTCAAAAGCCTGAGCCATTATTTCTCCTGCGGCTTTGCCGCTCACTGTTTCGCGTCTTGATGCCTGAGGATCAGGCGTGTTCTGTCATGCCAAGGCCCACCGAAAACGATGATCTCTGACGGCTTGCCGTAAAGGTGGTGCAGCAAGAATGGCCCGGCTCCATGAACAGCCGTGGGTTCACCGGGCAGATTTGGATTAGAGCCAAGGTAAATTCCGGCGTGGTTGGGATGCTTAGTCCGCCCTACTTCCATCACGATCATATCTCCGCGCTGCGGTGAACCGACACGCTCGAACCCCGCCGCCTCATAGGCCTGCTCGTACAGGCTCGGGCCGTCGGCCTGCTCCCACCATCCGTCCTGCCGCTTGAAGGCTTCAAACTCCAGCCCCCATTCTCGTTTGTACCAGTCAGCGCAGACTTGCCAGCAGTCCCAAGCACCGTGTACGAACGGCCGTCCCAGCAGCGGCGTATGCCCGGTCGGGACAATCGTCCGCAAGTCGCCTTCGGGCCAGCTCAGGATATGCCATGGCAGTTCGGTCGCTTCACACATCGCCAAGTCGCGCGGCGAAGGTCTGCTGGTCGCATCGGGGTGCGAGTGAACTATTCCGATCACGTCACCCTGATCTTCGGCGTCGGCAAAATCCTCTGGATCAATCTGGAACTCTTCTTGAGGGTCTTTGGCGGTGTTTACGCACGGGAGGTACTGCTGTTTGCGACCGTTGCGGATCAGCAACCCGCAGCACTCGCGCGGGTACTCTGCGGCAGCGTGCGTCTGAACTGCCTTGAGGATGTGTTTCAGCATGGTCAGCTCCGCGCAATCAATGACACGGCCGGGAAGCCGCCGAAGGGCAATTCGTTGTTCGCACCCCACCGAGGTTCACAGCCAGTGGTGAGCAGTCCATTGCATTCATCTTGCTCGGGGTTGTCTGTCCGGTTGCCATCTATGTCGAAGTATGGACCGGTGTAACCACAGTTCGGGCCGCGATATCCGCCGGTCATGCACCAGTGGCATAGAGTGGTCATTTGCCGGCCGATGCTCTCACCGCCAACATCGCCAGGACTGGCCAACTCCCATGACACTGTCGCTCCGTCTTCAGAGGTCTTCTGGTCCAAATACCAGACCTCAATTGATTCCTGAGCCGGGTCGGCATTCGGATTTCCCGTGGGGAAGTTGGCCGCATCGATGTATTGCGCCAGCGTAGTTCGCATCGTGAGCTTGAAATCAAGCAGGTCCTGGAAGGCGAGACACAGCGCGGTGATCCTGCCGCTGACGTTGCCAACCGAAAGTGTCGGACGCACCGCTGTGCCGTCGCCGGTGGCCTGGATGCCGTCGATCTGCATCGGCCAGGCACTGTACTCATTACCCTGCCACCAGATCGCCTTGGCAGGCAGCTGATCGGCGTCGGCGCCAGCAGCAAGCAACTCGGCGGCCGTGTGCGGTATCGCGTGTCCATGGAAGCGCAGCACGTCGGCGCCGTAGTCGCTGCCATCCAATTCGAACAGCAATACTTCACTGCCAGGCTCAAGCGTCTGGATTTTTTGGATCAGTGACATCGGCAACCTATGGAAGAAAGGACTGAGTGAACGTGGTGGTCAGCGTGTAAAACCCGGCACCGGCCGGCGATACTGCGGGGGCTGAAGCGCGGTAAAAGCCCAGCTCGCCCAGTGGCGGTGTCCAAAAGAACGATTTGACCCCGGCGTGGCGATCGAGGAATTGCTTGATCTCAAGCGCCACCGGCTCCTTGACCACGAATGTTAGCGGCCATGACTCTTCCTTGTTGTTGGGACCGTCGCCCACGACCTGTTCGTAGCCGCTGCCAAATTTGCTAGACCGGGTGCGATACTCGGGGTTGCTTGTGGCTCCAAGCCTCTCGCACCAGGTGAATGTTTCAACGGGCATTTACAACCCTCCAAATGGCGCCACCCGGGCGTAGCTCTTCGGCGATCGCCTGCTGTGCACCACGCTTCGCTGTATCAGCGTAAGCCTGACCTACAGCCTTCGCATCGCGGTCAGAAGCGTTGCTGCCGCCGCCGTCCACTGTGAAGTTCTGCTGAATGACAACTGAGCCGTTCGACGCGGGAGCCGAAGTTCCGGCACCGGCAGAAGACAACCCAACGTAGCCGCCCTCCGCATAGCCGGGCTTGCCCGATTTGTTCAACTGCTCCAGGTATTGGCGCATGCCTGGCTGCTGAACCACTTCCTTGCGGATGACGACCTCACCGCCGTGCACAACGCCCATCGGTTCGTATTTGCCGCCGTCACCGGTGTAGCCGCCATCCCAGTGCTGGGAAGAAAGCCAGCTCTGATAAGCAGATCCCGTGTATCCCGCCTGGGTCGAACCTGCTGAGCCGCCACTGCCGAATAATGCTCCTGCCGCAGTCGAGGCAATGCCAAAAAGCGCTTTCAGACCGGATGACGCCGCCTGCCGTGCCTCGATCCGCACCAGATCCGCGATGATCGACTTGGCGAAGTCGCCGAACGACGCCTTGCCCGTCAACGCGAAGTTGACGATGGCGTCTTCCATTCCGCCGAACGCGTTCGAGAACAGGTTCTTCGTCTGGCCTGCGACATCTTTCGCGCTTTGCAGATAATCCTGATACGCCGCCGATGCGCCATTGGTCCAATCGGCCTGCGCCGCATCGACGTCTTGGTAATACTTCTGCTGCATCGCAAGACGCTGATTGAGCGCTCCTTGGAGCGCAGCCGTCTCCTTGTTGTAAAGGTCGGTGCTGAACTGGTCCTTGCTGCTCTTGTTGTAATCCGATGTCAGGCGATCAAGCTGCGACTGATACGACTGCTGGATGCCGCGCTGCTCTTGCAGGCGCTGCCGCTGGACGTCGCCCAAGCCAACACCAGCAAGGTTGTTGTCGAGGCCCTGCTGCGCGCTGGCCAGCTGGCTTTTCAGGTTCTCGTCGAACGCCGCGAATTTACGCTGGGTTTCCAGTCCCTTTTCACGCAGCGTGTTTTCGTTCTCGAGCGCAGCGTTGCGCTTGAGCTGAGCCGTGATCAGGTCTTGGCTGGCCAGCAGCGATTTCTGATCGGCCGTCAGCGTCTTCTTGGCCTTGATGTCGGCGAGCTGTTGTTCCCACTCGACCAGCTTTTTCGCACTGGCGCCCAAAGCCTGACTGGCGGCGTTCTGATCGCCGATCAACGCACCCTGCTGCTGAAGCACGGCATACTGCTGCCGAGCGTCATCCAGCGCCTTTGTTCCGGCGTCCTCTCGGTAAGCCTTGGGTGCCGTTTCTTTGTACTTGTCGCGGATGCCGTCAAAACGTTTCTGCGCATCAGCGTCACTTACCCCGGCGGTACCGTTTATCTTCGCCGCTCGGTTGATGTTCTCGATTTCGATACGAGCCTTTTTCAGCTCGGCCGCCATCTTGTCCGCCTTGCTCGCGGTGTCTTCCAGCCCCTTATTGAAGCTTTCCTGCGATTTGATCGCTTTGTCTTGGATGTCCTGATAAAGCGCCTTGGCAGCAGCGCGGTTCAACGTCTCCTGATGGGTGAGGCCAAGATCGGTGATATCCGACTGCACCTGCGAAGCACCACGCCCGCCACCGCCACGCGGCCCGTTACCCAGCCGAGCGGCGTTGTTCAGTTGCTCCTGCAGGAGCGACATCTTTTCTTCGAAGGTTTTCTCGCGCCCGATATCAAGGATGGCGTCCCATGCGCCCTTCGCAGCCGACTTGACGGTGTTCCAGGCGCTTTCGATGGTCCCGAGATTGCTCTTGATCTTGTCTGCGCGACTGCTCAGCGCCTGAGCGTAGGCTTCCTCTGCGACCGCCACCGCACCCTGCTGATCACCTTGTTTCTGCAGCGCCGCTATCTGCTCATAGGTTGCCGCGCTCAGGTAATGCAGCTGGTCGTTGAGATCTTTCGAAGCCTTCACGGGATCGCCGGCCAACTTCTCGAAGTCAGCGACGGTTTCCGATGCCGCCTTGCCTGTGGCCTCCTGCATCTTCAACGCGGCCACGGCAATAGAATCGAAGCTGCTGGCCGGTATCTTCCCGGAGCTTGCAAGTTGAACCAGTACTTCAGACGCCGCTCCGACTGTACCCGTCGTGCGGCTGACGGCCTTGGCCAAGGTCGCAAGACCGTCAGCTGTTTCGCCGGATGCACCACCGGTGAGGATCAACGCTTGCCGATAAGCACTGGCCTCGTCGCTGCCCTGCTTGTACGCCAGCGCCAGCACGGCAGCCGCGGCGGCAGCGACAGTGAAAGGGTTGACCAGGCCGAGCACGTAGCCGCCCAAGGCTTTTGCGGCAGGGCCAAGCCCGCCGAACATATCCTTCAACTGGCCGCCTTGTTGCAAAAACACGGTCAGCGGGTTCTGTCCGCCCTGCAGCGAAACTGCGATATCGGTGAACTGCGCAGGCACACCGCGCAGCGCCGCATTGTAGGCCTTAGCCGACATCGCGCCCTTAGTCATGACCGCGTCGGTCTTGCCAATGGCGTCGCGCTGTTCGTTGAGCTTTTTCAGGTACTCATCGAAATCAGTCTTGTCCAGGCGACCAGCTGCGCGGTGCTTGCGCAGTTGCTCTTCCATTTTGTCGAGGCGGCTATAGGCGCCAACGACCGGGTCAATCTGACCGACAAGGCTGTCGAGCTGCTTGGCCTGCTTTTCGGCTTCGCGTGTCGCTGCCCTCAGAGAGCGCTGGGCGCGGTCCATGCCTTTTTCAAAGCCGCCGGTGTTGGCCACCAGGTCGACCGTCAGTTGGCCGAGCGAATCAACAGCCATAAATCACCCCTTCACGCTCTGCAACAGCGCCAACAGATCCTGCGGCGTGGCTTTCTTCTGCTCGGTGCCAAAACCGCGGTCAGGCATAAAGTCCGAGAACTTGGCCTTGCCGCCCATGGCGTTGTTGAAGACAGTGGCCAGCATGGCGAACCCCTCATCGAGACGGGTCCCCAGATTGAGCGGCCCGGTTTGTCGCCGGTACCGCATCCAGTTCACCGACTCGACGTAGGTCATTCTTTGCTTGGCTTCCGCGACCGTGGCCCCGAGGACGATTGCGAGCTCGTGCCAGAGCTCTTCCTCGGGTTCGATTTTTTTTCGAATGCGCCCTCCGGCACCCTGTTGACCTCGCTGATGGCGGCGAGCAGCACGATCGCCAACTCGGCACACAGCGCGCCATGACCGGCTTCAGGCCCGCCGACGACGTCATCAATGGTGAATACAGGCACGCCATCTTTGTCGGTGATGCACGACGCAATGCGTTGTGCGGCCAGATCGACGCCACGCTCCTGTGCGTCCCAACGCTGGGTCAGCGAAACGAACGATTCCTGAAGCACGTAAACCGTCGCCGTTTGAGCGCTCCCGTTCGCGTGCCAGGTGATTTCCTTTTTGACCGGAGGCGCGATGAACGCGCCCGCAGCCTTGAGTGATGCAATGCTGAGATCCATGGACCGTCCTTATTCGGCAGTTTCTTTCGCGATCAGCTCGATCTCGCCGGAGACCTGAATGCCGACATTGGACTTCACGACGTCACCGAGACCGAAGGTGAACGGGAACGCGTTCATGTAGCCTTCGAAGGTGAGCCAGGTGCGGGTGTTCGGTAGCTCGAAATCAGCACCTTCGTTCACCAGTGCGCGAGCGGAAGCGCCGGTGCCGTCGCCGCCGGTGAGCTGGATCGTCGGCGCGCTGGTGTAGCCGGAGCCCGGATTGGTGATGGTGAAACCGGTGACTTTGCCGTCGGCAATCTGCGCAGTGGCAGTAGCACCATTGCCACCGCCGCCGGTGATGGACACGGCCGGCGCCGTTGTGTAGTCCGCGCCTGCGGCATTCAGCACGATCGCCGCCAGCGCGCCCGCGGCGCCAACCAGCGGTGCAATGCCTTCTTCGGTGTCGAAGTTGTAACCGTCGGACCAGCCCACGACCCACTTGAGCTTGGTGCCTGCCTTCTTCAACTGGTGCAGGCGCAGATGCGCAGGGTTCTTCGGGTCGATGTTCAGGCCGAACGATGCGGAACCAGGTTCAGCAAGGCCCGCTTCGTACTCGCGCGCCCGGGATTTGGTGCACGTCACATCGACCTGGGCGATCGCGGTGTCGATACCGTCCAGCGAGGTGAAGCAGCCCACATCGATGATGGAGTTGTTGGCCGGGTCCAGCGCGAACAGCTCGGTGCCTTGGGTGTTGATGGTCAATTTGGTACTCCCCGATTTCCTGTGAAATCACTTATGAGCGGGCATAAAAAAACCCGCCGGAGCGGGTCGTTCTTTCAGGTTTTCCGGCTATGCGCTGACCAGCCAGGACACATCGAAACCTTTTCGGTAGTTCTTCGTCTCGGCATCGCGCGTGTCGACGCCGAAACCTGTGACATAGGCGTGGCGACCGATTGCTTTGCGCATCGCCGTCACTACGGCGTCTGCCGAGGTCGCGGTATCCGCGTAAACATCTATCTGCAGGCCGTATCGGTCGGTGTCGGGCTGACCGTTCACGTAATTGATCGGCGATCCGCTGACCACTTGCCAGACTGCGTAAGGCTTGCCCACGTTTTGCGGGGCATCACCGTGCGGATACAGGCGAATCGGACTATCTCCGAGCAGTGCGGTCACCGGCGGTGATGATTTGCAGACCGCCACGATAGGAGCCAGCATCAGTTCACCCCGAGCTTGATCAGTTGGTACTTGGCGGAGCTCAAGAATTCCCTGAACACGGCTTCGCGATTGTTGGCCAGCGCCGGCCGCAGGAAAGGTTTGGCGCGATTCTTCTCGGTGCCGAGCTCAACCCACCACCAATAAAATGTGTTGCCGCCGCCCTGCCCCCGGCTGCGCTTGCGCACACCGACAGACATCACCACCGCGCCGACTTCCACACCAATGGCCTTGCGCTCAACGATTGCGAGGTTTTTCGGGATGAAGTTGGAGGTTTCCGGATCGTCGATCCGCGCGGCGCGGTCCTTGGCGTCGGCGAGAACAAGATCCATGGCATCCTTGGCCGCCGGCGTCACGACCTTACGGCGCATTTCTTCAGCCAGGCCGCGGAACTTGGCGGAAAGGTCATCGGCGCCGGTCAGCTTGTATTCAACCCAGTCAGCCATCGTTCACGCCCTCGCTTGCCGGAAAGGTCAGGTACTCCTTGCCGGAGACGGGATCACGCAGCACGCCATGCAGGTTGTAGACCTTGCCGTCATGGCGAGCCCGCATCGTGGCGTCGAAGCCGTCCCGGTAGCGCGTCACGATCCTGCAGGTCACTTCCGACTGAGTCGACTGCGCGGCGATGAACTCCCGCACGCTCAGGTCCTTGATTGCCGCCCAGACCGTCGCGAACTCGACCCACTCAACCAGCGGCTCGTTGGAGTCGGGATCGTAAGTCGTGACCTTCTGCTCGAAGGTGACACGGTGCCGCAGATCTCCGGCTTTCATTAAACCCCCAGGTTGATGCGGAACGGCGCGAGCAACGAGCGCGACCCCATCGGCAGCTCGGTGCCTGTAGTCCCCAAGACCACATCCTCACGATTCGCATAGAGGTGACCAAGGATCAGCAGGCATGCCGCAGTGATCGACTTGTTAATGACCATGGGATCTTCGCCGGCCGAGCCGTCAAGCACGGCAGCGGCGAGGCTTTCAACATCGGGATAAAACGACCGATCAAGATAGATGGCAGCAGATTCTTCTGCCGCCTCCAGCTTCATCAGGACGTCATCACGGTCCGCTTCCTCTGCGCGGCAGTGCCTCATGGCCACCTCGATATCGATCACCGACATGTCATTCAGCCTTTGATTTCGAAGCGGACTTCTTGCCCTTGCCGCCCTCGACCTGGACGCTTACAGAATCACTGGTCAGGACGCCTACACCTGCTGCGTCCTCTTCACTCAGCGTCACCGCAGGGTCACCCTCCGACGAATCCGGCTCGGCATAACCTTTCTGAATCAGTTCGCGGCCATGCTGCTCAATGGTCTCGAACGGAGTGCCCTCGACCAGAGTTTGGCCGCCCAGATAAAGCGGCTTGAGAGTCTTCAGTTTCATGATTGGCTCCAGTAGGCCGCCGCACGGGCGGCCCGATCAGATTACGGAGTGGTCGGAGCGGTGAATGCACCGTAGATGAACGCTTCCGGACGCTTGACCGCGAGGGCGGCACGCTCTTCGCAACGAACCGAGATCAGGTTCTTCTCGAAGTCGTCGGCGTTCTCGGTGGAGATCACCACGTTGGCGTCTTCACGATCGAACAGCTGTGCGCCGGTCTGGAAAGCGCCGGTCAGGAACTTGCCCTCGAAGCCGACTGCTTCGGTGGCGACCACTGGCAGGCCCCAGAGCACTGGACCGGCCAGGCCGAGCGGGTTGGCTAGGATGTAGCGGCCGAGGGTGTCTTTGGTCAGCTCGATCTTCGCCCAGTCGATGAAGTGCAGGACATGACCGCTCGCTGGCAGACGCGCCAGTTGCGCTTGCAGCATTGCCAGACGCAGATCGTCGATGCCGGACTGATTCTCGACTTCGAACGCCGGATCGAATGCGGAAGCTTGGGGCACGATGCCGTGCAGATGCACACCGGTGCCGTCGCCGAACAGGATCTCCTGCTCTTCGGCATATTTCAGGCCGTAGCGCATCTCGGTGTCGATGGTCGATTGCAGCTGCGCGAAGTCGTCCAGGATCTGTTTCGACGCTTTGAACATGTGAGCGATGGTGGACACCGCTGTCAGCTTCGACGCGAAGCTGATGTTCGAGTAGGGCTTGGCAGTGCCCTCGGCCACGACTTTCGCAGCGTTGACGAAACCGGTTTGCTGGACCCAGAAGATCGCCGGTGAGGTCGTGCGGCCCGGCGCAATCAAGTCACGAATGAAGAGGCGCTGCTTGGGCGCAACGTCGATGCCGGGCAGACGCTGCGGCTCGACCACGCCCTGAGCCACGTCAGTGGACAGCAATGCAGCGCTGACCGGAATGTTGACGCGCTTGCCGCCCTCGATGCTGGCTGCAAACTGTTTCAGCGCTTCGCTTTTGATGACAACGCCACCCAGGCTGTCACGGATCTGCGGAGCACTTGCCGATGGCAAGCGGGCGAATTCCTGCTCGACTTCGCCCAGCTTGGCTTTCAGCTGTTTTTCGGCTTCGGTCAGCGAGTTGAATTTCAGCGCCAGTTCATCGACGGCGGCTTTGGTTTCGGTGGACAGGGCGCCAGCCTTTTTGGCTTCGTCCAGTGCGTTCTCGGCTTTCTTGCTGAAATCGCTGGAGGCTTTCGCGAGTTCTGCAGAAACATCCTTCAGCAACTCGGCGGTGGTCTTGTCAGTCATTTCAATTTCCTTTAACGGTTCGCAGCTGCCGAGAAGCGCGCCAGAGCGGCCTGCAGATCGGCAATGGGTTGGGCCAATTCGGCCGGGGTGTCGGCAGCGTTTTGCGTACCGTCGAGGGCAGCGCCGGGCGTGCCCTTGAGTTCTTGAATGAGGTTGCGGCGCTCAGACCGCGGCATGCCCTGCTTGGCCAGGATCGTGTCCAGCCTGCGGGCAGCCACTTGTTGAGGAGCTAGGGCGTTCGCGTCTTCCTGTATCGCATCGGACGGAAGCAAGCCGTCAGCGAACCCTGCATCGACGGCGGCGCTGCCGCCCATCCACGTCTCAACGTCCATCAGGCCGCGCATCGACTGTGCCTCGTCGCCGGTTCGGATGGAGTAGATATCGGCCAGGGTGCCGTCGATTTGGTCGAGGAATTGCGCAACTTCCATGAAATCGTTGCGATCTCCGCCAGCGATGGTCCAGGCGTTGTGGATCATCATGAAACCGGCCCGGGCAATCTGAATCTCGTCTGCAGCCATAGCGATGAACGACGCGGCAGACGCCGCAAGCCCCAGCACCTGCACAGTTACCTTGCCTTTGTGCTCGCGGAGCAGGTTGTAAATGGCCAGGCCTTCGAAGACGTCGCCGCCGGGGCTGTTGATCTTCACCGTCACATCTTTGTCGCCGATGTTGCGCAGCGCAGCGCTGACCCGCTTGGCCGTCACGCCCTCACCTGTCCACCAGTCCATGCCGATCGGGTCGTACATGGTGATGGTCGCCGCATCGTCGCCCGCTGCCGCTTTGATTGCCGGGTTCCAGCGTTCCATGGCCTTGGGCAGCAGGTCAGACTCGACGCGCGCATGCGGGCGTACCGCCGGCGCCGCCGGAAGGTTCTTTATCGTCATGATTACTCCGCTGGCTCTGTGACTTTGAGCCGAGTTACCGAAAGAAGGGCGTGAGCCATGGCCGGCGCGTCAGGATCGCCGCCGTCCAGCGCCATGCAGATGTCCTGCAGCAGCTGCCGTGTTGCCTGGGTGTCGCCGTCCTTGTGCGCCGTGAGCGCCTTGGACATGAACCGGTTGAACCTGGCGGAGACGTCGTCGGTTTGTCCCAAGCTCTCCAGAGAAACCATGGCCGACTGGACCGTATAGGTGTCGCCTCCCGGAATCGGCGGCAGATTTTCCAGCCGGCGCACCTCATTGCGGCTCATCCAGCCATTCATCAGCGCCGTGTTGTACCAGGCACCGCGGCCTGCGCTGTCAGCGCGAAGCAAGCCTTCAACCGAGAACTCCGCGAAGAATTCATCAGCATCCGCCTCGCCGATCAGACAGCGGGTGATTTCCTGCTCGATGTTCACCAGCAACGGCCGAAGGCTGTTGGTGAGGAAGTGCAAGTTCTGTGCTTCCACGCTGGCGGCCCAGCTCGACTGCTTGTCCATGTGCCCGACCATGAATGGCGGCACACGAAACCAGCGGCAGATTTCCTCAACGTTGAACGCCCGGGTTTCCAGCATCTGCGCTGCTTCCGGGTTCATGGTGATGCCCTGATATTTCAGGCCCGCCTCGAGCACCATGGTTTTGCCGGCGTTTTTGGAGCTGCTGAACGCTGCCAGCGCCTTTTTCAACTGCTCGCGCTGCTTCGGTGTGAGTGTGCCAGCGCCTTGTGCCGCACCACCTTCCACTGTGAGGAAGCCAGACGCTTGAAGACCGTTGGCAAAAACCTTGGCGGCGGCCTCCTCCGCCGAAAGGGCGGCACCAATCACGTCACGGCCCGTCGTCACCGGCAGCATTCCGCAGACGCCATCCAGGCCGAAGCCACGGATGTGCATCAGATTCTTCTCAGGAATATCGCGCTCAACGCCGTTCTCGGTGTAGGTGTACTTCAGCCGCCCATTGGTTTGACGCTTGACCGTCATGCACTGAGGCAAGAGCGGGTCGAGCGCAACGATTCGACTGCCGACGAACTTCTTCTCCACGAAGGCGTTGCCACGCATGCAAATGCTGGCAACCACCATCAGCATGAATCGCTGCGGGGTCATCTCCGCGTTGGGTGACCTGCACAACACCCGGAACAATGGGTGGTCCTTTGCCGACTCTCGTGACCCGTCGGGCAGGCGGCGGTAAAGCTTGAGCGGCAGCGTCGAAACCGACTCGGAAAGCAAGCGCACGCATGCCCAGACCGTCGAGAGCCGGATCGATCCGTCGACGGTGACGTTCTTTCCACTAGTAGAACTGCCAAACCACTCCTGCCAGAACGCTTCGCTCGTCAAGCCGACAGGAACGCCCAGCCAGCTCTGCAGCGCGGAGCGAATCCGCCCCGATTTTTTATCGCTCGCCATCAGAGCCCTGCCATTATCGGATCATCGAAGAAATCGTCGACGTTGCCGCGCGCCACTGGGTTGCGCGACATCAGCTCGACTGCGTTGAACAGCGCCATCAGGGGGTCAATCTTTGCGGTGCCAGAAGCCTGCTTGGTAATCAGAATCGCGTTCCCCGCTGGTACTACCTTCGCGTTGCCACAACACCAGGCCATCAGCGGCTGACCACCGTGGACTAGGCCTCCTTCGGCCAGCTTGCGCTCTGTAGTTTTTATCGCGCCACACAGCCGCCAGCCTTGCGAGATGCCAATGACCAGCTCTTTCGGGATGCCCAGGGAGATCAACGCATCGAGTATCGCGCCCACGCCTGCCGGGTCCACGCCTATCATGTCCAACAGACCGGATTCGTAAATTTCAAGCACCAGCTCGGCCACTTCGTCTACGTCCTGACCGATGCGGTCGACGAGGATAAGGTCGCCGTCTTTCGCGAAATCATGGAACCGCGGCGCCTCGCTTTTTCGCCGATCGAGCACCGATGGGTGGGCCCATGCTCGCGTCCAGGCAATCCACTCGCGTGTTATGGCATCACGACCAACAGCCGCGAGACCCAACAAGTCGTCAAGTCCGCCGCCGTCAATGCCGACATCGATTACCTCGGCGCGCTTGATCAGTTGCCTTAGGGTGACCTTCTTGGCTTTGCCCTGCCGCTCCCAAAAATCGGTACCAGGCCAGCGATTGGCGCGTAGGTTCATGCCGATCTGAATGTTCAGGTGCTTGGCGAGGAATTTTTGCCGACTGCCAGGCTCCTTCTGGCTCTCCTTGATCATCTGATCTTCAAGCCATTCGGCGCTGACAGACCGCCCCATGTTGGGGTTTGTCACGTAGTAGTTGTGAGGCTGCAGGTACTCCTCAGAATCAATCATCGACTGGGGAAACTCGTACAGAACGCCCAGCGACTTTTTGTCCTTGACCTTGCCGTCGCGCACGTCGCGGTAGTAATCCAGTTTTTCCTTGAATACTCCCGCCGGCGGCTCGTCGCTCTGGGTAGAGAGGAAAATCACGAATCCTTCGTCGCGGGAGATAAGCCCGCCAGTGGCTTCCATCAGCATTGCGTCGGCATTGGGCCGCTTGCCGAACACCCAGAGCTCGTCGATCAAGATCTTGCCGGACTTCTTACCTGACACCGTATCGGAGTCAGCGGCGACCACCTTCAATGAAGCTTTCGTGTTCAGATGCGTAATGGTGCGCAGGTGATCCTGCACATTCATCATTTCATCGAGGACCGGATCAGCGCGCACCATTGCGGCGGCGGGCTTGAAACTATTCTGTGCGACCTCGATCGTCGGGGCCAGGATCAGGAGCTCTTCGTTCTCGCGCCAGTTGCGCACCAGGGCGGTTACCATGATTCCGGCAGCGATGGTGGATTTCGAATTCTTCTTGCTGATGAGCAGGAAGAACTCGCGGATCTTCTGCTGACCAGTCTCGGCGTCGTAGGCGCCGAACACTGCGGACACAAAATCGAATACCCACTGCTCGCAGCACTCGCCGAATGTGGGCTGACCAGGGACGTCCACCACTTTCAACGACTTGAATAGGTCGAGGGCCTCCTCAGCTTCGCTCCGGAACAGCGGTGGAAATGGAATCAACGACTGCCGCGAGAGAATGCGGCGCTCCCAGTCAGGGCACGCTGTTGACCACTCCATTATCTGACCACCTTGAGAGGCGGTTTGCCGGTGCCATATCGCCCGGTCGCCGCAGTTTTCGCCGCATCGACCTTGGCCTCTTTCTTCCCGGTTTCGCCTTTGCGCTGGTGAACGAACGGCATGAGTGCCTTGGCGGCATCGATCCGCAGTTTGGGATCGGTCTCCGGGTCGTTCATGGCCGCCAGCAAGTAAGCCTTCGGATCGGAATAATGCAGCGCCTTGCTCAGATCGAACGACCCGCTGACATAGTCCTCATCCGGCTCAGCCGCGGTCTCATGGTCTTGCTCAGGCGTTGGTTCAGCCTTTGGCGCTTTAACAGAACCTTTAACAACTGGCTTAACAGGATGCAGGGCGTTGAGCTTGTGCAATTCGGCCACTACATCCGGGTCCTTCGCCATGCGAGAGCCCGCTGCAGACGCCGACTTTTCTGAATATCCGGCTGCAATGGCTGCGTCTTTATTGGACGCACCTCTCCTCAGCGCGTCAATAAATAGGCGCTTTTTGGATGTTAAAGCCATTAACAAAACCGTATGGGAGGAAAAAAACTCTGAATGGGATCGGGCGCGGTCTGGAGTACAAAAGGCCCAGACTTTCAGGACACCCCTACCCATAGACTTTGTCTAATGCACCAAAGAAGTGCATTCAAATGAGAATCCATCTCGTTTCCGACGAATGGTCAAGACCCGCGCCTTTCCGCATTCTCCTCTCGCTGCTTGACGGAGGAGTGGCACGAAGCGCAAAGAGACATCCAGTTCGCCTTGTCCCAGAAGACCTTCATATCGCCTCGGTGGGCCACGACATGGTCAACCACAGTGGCTGCAGACACTCGCCCTTCACGGTCGCAGTAAGCGCACAGGGGATGCGCGCGCAACCATCCTTCCCGCGCCTTCTGCCACTTGTAACCGTAACCACGCTGGTGGGCGGTGGTCTTCGTTGCTCGCCAAGAGTCGGAAGCGATCACCGTCAGGCGATCACAGTGGGTCTGCAGTCTGCTTCCCAGCGTCTTGAGCCTTGGCATCCGGTTCGACCTTGCGTGAGGGGTTGATTAATAAACCTGCTCGGTCAGCTGCAATGGCGAACCACTTCGCTGCCCTGGCTCGGCGTGCTGCACATCCTGAACAGGACATGATCATTCCTCAGCTTATATGCGCCCGCAGGGCTGGAAGGCACATCATTCCGGGGCTCACAACGGCTGGCCCTTACAGCCGCCATTGACGTACGCTGTTCGCCTTCGCTGACAGACAGAAAGGAGTCAACTTGATTACTGATCTCGAATTAACTCCGCTACCACTCCGGTCCGGTTCAGTGATGCTGGTCGAAGATGACCCTGCACAGTTGGACGTTATGGTTGAGTTGGTAACGGATCTCGGATTCAGGCCGCTGGTTTTTGCTAATGCAGATGACGCGTGGAGGTTCATGCAGGAAGGCCGCGATGTGATTAGGCTGCTATGGACGGACTTCCGTACGCCGGGTGAGATAACCGGCGGGGACTTGGCCGCCAAAGCGATGTCAATGATTCCCGGCCTTCCTATCATTGTTACCTCGGGAGTATTCGGCACGGCATATAAACTGAGATCAGGAATCACATACGTTTCCAAACCCTGGTCGGTCGAAGTCCTGGCAAAATTGATCCTGCGCCTTACAGCTTCTTGAGGCGCGCCACGAAACGGACGCGTCAAAAAACGTGGCGGCTACTCTGCGTCATCACCTTCAACGCGCAGAGAATCCCCATCGACGGTGAACACGACGGTAAGTCGGACCACATCGCCAGCGTTGCTTGCCATGTTGGTGCTTACCTGACATGGCAGAATCTCCCCTGAGTCGGTGTGTAGCGCGAACGGAGAATGCTGGTGCATCTTCCCTGGCACATACTTCCGTGACCCATCGCTCAGGCCGGTCACTTCAACCTGTTCTGCTACTCGCTTGAGTATCAGTTTCATTGTTTTCTCACTTCGATTTGCTCCGCTGGATCTGGGCGTCGACCTGATCGGCGCAGGTATCGAGTAGGTTCACTGCCCGATCCTTCAATGCCCAGAGATCACCATTCAAAACGACGTCTTCGTCGCTCTCGCTGATTCGCTCGCACGGAACCAGCTCAGGGGGTTCGAGCCTTACCGTTGTTGTCTTTACCGGTGCTGGGTGGCTTGCCGCGCAGGCCGTCAGGCAAAGGCTGATCAGCCCACTTGCGAACAGCCGGGCTCTCGCGCTTGAGTTTTTCAAAGTCCTTCCTCGCCTGCAGGGCTTTCTGTTCACTGGCCCTCAGCCGCTTGGCAAGGTCCGCTTGATAGTCTGCGTTCCGTTTGGCTTCGGCGCGTAGGGTGGTGATCGTGGCTTGGCTCTCGGCGTTGGCCGCGACGGCGTCGGCTTTAGCTTTGGTCTCGATCGCCACCTCGCCGCGCAGTGCGATGACGCGGTATTGCTGGATGCCCACCAGGAGTACGCCCACCAGCGCGATGATGAATGCAGCTGCAATCGCTTTCATGCTGAGTCCGCCTTGCGTCCGAGGAACCTGATGATCAGTTCCCGGATCGCCGTCACCCCGATAAATCCAATTGCCCCACCGGCACCAACGGAGAGGCTGGACGGCCACGCCATCCATTCAATGACGCTGCTGGCCGACAGGCTCAGACCACCACACATAAGAGCCTCAAGCAGAACGCGCCACTTGTTAGCCTCCTTGCCCTCATAGAGCACTCGAAGCATCGAGATGGTTGCGGCCATGATTGCCCCCTGCCAGAGCGGCGTGGAGAGGATCAGCCAGACGTGCGCCCAGAAGTCAGGTGTTTTTTCTGGCATGTTCGTCGACATCCGACAGACCACCCTTTCGGGATCGGAAAATGAAAAATCCGCACTCGGCGGGGATGGGTTCGGCGTTTCAAATTAACGTCTGCGGAGCAGGCCCTGGGTCCACAAAAGGCGACTCACGAGGAGATCGTTGCTGCTTTGGGCATCGCTCCGGATCTGTTGGCCATCTAATCCATCAGGGCAACGCTCGATAGCCAAGCCTCCTCGGTCGTACGGTGCGTCAATGCATTGCCGTGCGAGGCATAGCGATGCCCAATTCTATGAAACGCAGGTGAATTTTTGCCACGTCAGACAATCAGTCATCGGTAGTGATTAAAAATCAAGGAGCTTCTGACATGGCGCAGGAACATCATTACCGCATTGACTACCTGCTCGACGGCGCTTACAAATCGTTCTACATCCGGGCAGCGAGGATGGACAACGCCGAAGCGTGGCACTGGGCTACGGTTGATGCCGGATTCGGCGAACTACCTAAATATCGAAGTGACCCAGTTATCAAGCTTAGCAAGCCGAAGGCAGAACGCCTCGGCGTCACCAGCGTGGAGTGGTCTCCAGCTTGAGCGTTGAGAGTGACGTGCAGAATGATGGAAATTGGCTCTTAGATTTGCGGCCTATCCTTCCGCCGAACACATATGAAATCCACTACATGCATTGTGGGCTCAAATGCGTGATGCTCCATGACGCTTATTCAATGAGCGAACTGGAGGCTTGGATCATTGCGGTCAGGAACGCAGGCGTTCCGGAAAGCTCACTCCCCAGCCGGCCATTCCTAAGCTTATTGTGGACCGTTGCTGAAAGCCAAGGCGTCTCTAAAGTGCGTTGGAATCTATGCCCGCGTACGATCCAACAACAACGATAAATAAGTGAAGGTCTCTCCCTTCCGTCCGTGCAAGCCGCCCAGAGCATCAGAGGTATCAGGCGCTTCAACTGCCGGTGTTCTTCCCGTCCGCGTGACGACCGGCTATACCGCGTTCAGGCCCTGCCCGTAGGCCCACCCTGACTATGGCGACGCAAAATAATCACATAAAAAGGCTTGACCATTAGGCCCAATGGGCCTAACATACAACACATGGGAAGCGCATACCGCCCGGCCCGACAACCCCAAGGGGAAGCACATGAGCAACGCAATGACCACCGCCGAACTCGAAAAGATTCACTCCGAGATCGCGAAGCTGATGGCAGAGACCAGCAAGCTGAACGCGGAAACCACCAAGCTGCGCGCCGAGTCGGGCAAGCTCAGCCGAGAGATGTTCTGGTACCCAGTGGCCATCGCATCTGGCCTAGTAGGTGCGGTAGCAGCAGCCACCTTGGCACTGACCAGATACTTCTCCTGATCCACAAGCCCCGCGAAAGCGGGGTTTCTCGTAAGGCCGATATGAAAATCATCAAACACTACACGCCGCCCTCCACTTCCGATCTGGAAGCGTTGAAGGGCAAACTGAGCAAGACGGGCAATGAAATGGCCGCTATAGCCGGGCTTTCCGATGGTCGCCAATGGCGCAAATACACCGGTGGGGCCAGTCCTCGCGAACTGAGCGCGCAAATGCTGTTTTTCATTGCGGCCAGGTTGTCATTGCCAGAGGACCAACTCGACGCGATCTACCAGCAAATGCGCGAATTAGGTGCAGAAATTGAATTTGAGCCGGGCAATGACTGACACCAACAAAAAAGCCCGTCGCAATGGCCGGGCTTCTGGTGTTCGTCACACCGTCGGATTTCTACTGTTACGGACCAACAGGTAAATCAATCCAACTGGGGCCACGAAAATCGCGAACGCCCAGCACATCGCAATCGTGAAGTACTTCGCTATGAGGAAAGCTACTGCGTTGAAGTAGAACTGGTTATTGCCGACGATGTAACCCACCACGCTCTCGTAAACGAACCTTGCGTATGGATACAGCACGGTGTTTATCAGGGCAAAGACGATGAGTCCGTAATTCGCCTTATGGTTGCCACTGAGCGACAGACTGATGAGCAATGCCGCGATAACGGCGCCGAATATAAAGTGCCGCAGGTATACCGGCCCGCTCAATCCGCCGAACGATTTTGCAAACAACGAACGCATAAGAATCCCTTCTGGATGATGGTGAGATCGCCATCATATCGACATCAGGGCAAAGTCAAAAGACCGCCGTCAATAAAAAACCCCGACGCTTGGCCGGGGTCTCATTGTTAGGGGTGTCGCGCTGAATGCGTTGAACACCGTGCCATGAAAACAGGTGTTTATCCGTCCGGAAAGAACTTTCTACGCCGCTGCGCAAATATCTCCCAAAGCGCCGTCGATCCATGACACCCCGTTCCGGATCACCTCACGCGCTGATCGCTCCGACATCCGGTGGGCCTCGGCAATCCGCACCATCGTCCACTTCGCTCCGAAGTACCACCAGATGAATTCCCCCATCTGCTGATTACGCTTGATCAGGCGAGCAACCGTAGCATCCACCAGCATCGCAACATCGTCGGTGATCACGTAGCTCAACCCATCAGCGCATGGGTTTGCCTGGGCGATGACCGACGCCAGTTGAGAGACGTACCGAGGCACGCCCATCCCCGACATCCGCCAGCTACCCCACTGCTCCAGCAGATACTCGGTATCGCCCAGCGGCTTGTCTGTGTACGTACGCTTCTTCATGCGGCTTTCCTCGGGTCTGGGTCGCCCAGGCCGAACAGGTCGCGGAGCAACCGGTCAGCGGCGATGTTCTTGGCGTTTCCTTCCAGCAGCCAGCGCTGCCCGTAGTCGTGGAAGCCAATCTGTAAGCGGCTGGAGTGCCAGCTCGCGATCATGGTCAGCAGGGTGGCAAGTGCCGACGGCCCGCCCATCTTGACCTTGGCCAGCTCGTCACCGGCGATCTTGAGAAACTGGCATTCGATGTCGCTCATGGCTTTGCGCGGCGCTGCCGCTGAACCGTTATTCATGGCCGTCTCCTGGCTGGCGGGCGGCGCCTTCTTTGTTTTGGCTCCTCCCTTGGGATGGATATTGATTCGCGCTGAGAGCCGCGCCGTTAGCGGTCTGCGCGGCAGATGCCCCGAGGTTCTGTCCCGCATATGTCCCACCGTGAAAGACGGTAAAACCTTGCTGATCGAGGTGGGCATGCCAAGCCTCCAGCGCTTTGCGTTTCATGCCCTCGGCGGTGGTGTGGATGTAGGTGGCGTCCAGATCCTTCATGGCATGGTTCAGCAACATCTCGCCCACCATGTAATCCACCCCCAGGTCGGCCCATGCCGTTCGCGCCACCTTGCGCAAGTCGTGGCTCGACCATTCGCCCTTGCTCACGCTGACGAACACCGTGCACGCCTTGCTCGAACTCAGCGGCGCGCCGTTGTTGCCGGGGAACAACAAGGGGCCGGTGTAACCCCCACGGTGTTGCAGGTCGCGGTACCGCCGTAGGAGCGCGCAGGCCTGCTCGGTCAGCGGCAGCGTGTGTTCGGCCTTGGTCTTCGTGTCGTCGGCCGGGATAAACCACTGCCGGGTAACCAGGTTGATATTCTTCCAGCGCGCCAGCCGCGTCTCGCTCAGCCGGGTGCCGTGGCAAAGCATCATCAGCGGCAACATCACTTCAACCGGTGCTGCCTCGATCCGCTCGCCCAGTTCCTGTAGGAGCGCAGGCAGGTCATCACCACGCAGGCGCGCCGGTTTGGGCCTGATCCGCGTTCGCACGAAGTCAGTGAACTTGAGGTCGGCCATCGGGTTGACGGCGACATGCTTCAGCCGCGCGGCCTGCCGGAACGCAGCGGCCAGGACCCCATAGACCGAGCGCACGAAGGACAGCGCAAACCGCTCCTGCATCGGCCACATCAGAAGCCGATCCAGCGCCGAACGGTCGAGGCTCGCCAACTCCAGATCATGCAGGCGCGGCACCAGGTGACAGCGCAGCGCCGACAGCGCACTGGCCTTACGCTTGGCGGAAAGGCCACGGTCGCGGCCCATGCGGTCGGTGTACCAGGCCAGCACGTCGCCCACGGTGCGCCAGCTGGTGGTGGTGGACGTCGCGTCCGGATCGGCAGCGCGGCGTGCCAGAATCTCAGGCAAAGTGGCCTGCATCAGCTTGGCGTTGATTCCCGGATAACTGCCCGCCTTGCCCCACTTGCCGCCGATCACGACGTGCCATGAGCCGCGATTGCGATCAACCGTTGAGTACCGGAAGTGCAATTGCGGGTGGCGGGCATCACGCAGCGCCCGGACATGACCGAGTTGGGCGTGCCGACGAATCTCTGCGTCAGTCATCACTACGGTCAGCGTCTTGAGCAGATTATTCATAATCGGGTCTCCCCTTCGAACGACCGGTGAATCTCACCACTCGCCCCATTTCCACCTCTTCGTCGCTGGGCACCTTTCCACCGAACGGAACGAAGCGAACGAACTTGCCCTCCTGCTGAACCAGACACGTCCCTTGCTTCCCATGTCGGCACTTGCCGACGATCAGCTCAGTGACGCCGTTCTGGCCTTCTTCGCTTTCCATATCGCGGTGCACGAGGATCACCACATCGGCGTCTTGCTCGATCTGGCCGCTATCCCGGATGTCACTCGGCCGCGGGCGCTTGTCCGGACGGTTGGTTGGGCCGCGGTTGAGCTGCGCCAGCACGATTACAGGCACTTTGAGCTCCTTGGCCAGGTTCTTGAGAGCAGTGGATATCTTGCCCACCTCAAGCGTGCGGTTCTGTCCGCCGGCGCCGGCAATCAACGTGATGTAGTCCACCACGATGACGTCCAATCCCTCGCGGCGCTGGCATTGGCGGGCGATCGAACGGATACGTGCCACGGTCATCCCCGCCTGATCGCTGACGTAAAGTCGGGCTTTGGAGAGTTGAGCGACCGCGCCAGTGATCTTTGGCCAGTCGTCATCCTCCAACGTGTCACCCTCGTCCAACCGGGTAAGGTCAACGCTACCCAGCGAGGCGATGTTGCGCGTTACCAGCTCTTCCTTGGTCATCTCCAGACTGAACACCAGACCAGCGCCAGCGAGCTGTGTGGTGACGTGCTGGGCCATTTGAACGCCGAGGATGGTCTTACCTGACGCGGGCAGACCTGCCACGACGACCATGTTGCCGGGGCGCAGGCCGCGTATCAGCTTGTCCAGATCCGGGATACCGCTGGACAGTCCTTTCGACGCCGTCTTGTTAAATTTGGCGTCGATGGTGTCCGTCACGGTTATGAGGATGTCGCTGACTTTGTGATAGTCCGGCTCACCGTCCTCCAGATCGCGCAGGTCAGCCATAGCCTGCTGTCCGCGCGCGATGATCTCGGCGACCGGCAGATCATCATTGGCTGACTCGCTGATCGCATAGGCCGTCTCGACGACCTTGCGCAGCACTGCGCGTTCACGGATCACCCGTGCGTACGTCTTCCAGCTCGAGGTGCCTTGTGCATTCGCCTGGATGGTCGCCGCATAGCCCAACATGCTGTCGCCGCTGGGCAAATACGGGTGGTGCTCAGCGACCATCACCACGTCCACCGGATCGCCCGCTTCGTGGCAGTCAAGGATCGCCCGGAAGAGCGCTGCGTTTTCGATTTCGTGAAAATCGGACACGCTGACTTTCGTGCTGATTTCATCCAGCAGGTTTGGATCAATGAAGAGAGCGCCAAGCAGGCCATGCTCAGCGTCGACGTTGAACAGTTCGCGACTCATGCGGCACCTCGCGCGGATTCCCAGCGGAACAGCACTGCGAGGCCGCCCTTGTCGCGAAGCCGATCCACAGCCCGATCGCCCACGCACTGACGCAAATCAGCCATACCGAGGTTGGAGACGATGATGGTCGGCTTACGCTGCTCATATCGTCCATTGATGACCTCGAAAAGCACAGTGCGCTCGAAGTCAGTCCCGTGCTGAACGCCGATCTCATCGATCACCAGCAGATGCGGAGAGACGAGTTCGGCATAGACCTCAGACTCTGACCGGTTGCGATTTCCAAACGTGTCCTTTACCGAGCGGATGATGCCGCCAGCAGTGGTGTAGCGACCGATTAGCCCCTGCGAGCCAAAGTTTCTGATCAGCTGCTGCAGGATGCCGGTGGCCAAGTGAGTCTTGCCGGTGCCGACTTGACCCAGCAGCATCACCGAGCGGCCGACGCCGAAGTTCTCGCTGAACGCATCGACGTAACCGGTCGCCATATGCCAGGCGCGGAGCTTGTCCGGATTGTCGCCAGCCGCCCAGGTGTCGAGGGAGCAACTTTGGAAGCGCAACGGAATACCGGCATCGAGCAGGCGCTCGTTTGTCAGGCGGTCACGATGGGCCGTCACGCCGATGGCACGAATGACTGCATCGCGGGAGTGACGCTTGTCAAAGTTGCAGCGTGGGCATCCATACCAGTGAGGCTCAGTGCCGAATTGCTCAACAAGCGAGTCGTTGAACTGGCCATGGTCCACGCACTCACGCAGCGTGGTCTCGATGGTGTGTCGAATGATCATCAGAGATTCCCCGCGATTCGGTATTGGCCATCGGCGCCGAGCACGAGACCTTCCTCGTAGTCGATCTGGTCGAAGCCTGTGTGGCGGGAAGCCGAAGCTGCGGCAGGTTGAAGCTCATCCTCCCAGCGCCGACCGTGGAGCCAGGTGGTCGGATGAGGGATGTACTGCCCATTGCTTTTCAACCAGTCGATACTAGTGACTTGGCGTGCAAGCGCGGCAGTGATGACTGCGAGCATCTCCGGCGTCACACCGAGCTTCTTCCATGCAGCTTCTGCTTTGGCCTTTTGGACCTTTCGCGGGTACAGCTTCCAGAATACTGAGAACCCTTCTTTTGAATCCGATTTGCCCGTAGGTTTAGGTTCCTTGACTGGTTCAGAAGAGTGACTGGTTCTGGGGGCAGATTCCGCCCCATCCCCTCGGGCAGATTCCGCCCGAGGTAGGGCAGCTCCCGCCCCACCCCGGTCGTCTACCGCCCCACCATCAAGCGACAGATGGAACACATTTGACTGATTCAATTCGCCTTTGCGTCGGAACTCCCGCCGAAGCAGTCCGACCTGCTCAAGCTCCCGGATGTGCACCTTGACCGTCGACCGGCTGATCTCGCACTGATCCGCGATGTGCTGGTAGGACGGCCAGCACTCGCCCTGATCGCTGGCGTTGTCGGCAAGCTTGATGAGGACCAGTTTACGCAGCGGGTGGCCAACCTTTGTTTTCATGGCTTTGACCATCAGATCCATGCTCATTGCTTGGTCTCCCAGGCCGGAAACTGCTCGGTTTCTGGCTGCAGAACCAGCATTTCAAGATGCCGCTGGTTCACCGCCTTACGAAGTGCGTCAGGGTCCATTCCTGTAAGGCGACGCACCAATACGCGCAACGCGATTGCCGCGTGTGCAGCCTCGTGCCGTGCGTCCTGCATGAGCACCTCGACGCCCTCAGCTTCGTCGAACAGGATCTCTGCCACCAAGTCGGTGCCTACCCAGGCCTTGTAGGCCAACTGATCGTTCGTGAACTGCTCCATGTAGGCTTCGTTGATGACCATTGCTTGCTGGTCGACTTCAGGTTTATCGGGGATGCTCACAGGGACGTCTCCGGAGTGGATTTGAGATAGGAAAAGCGACCGTCCCAGGTCTTTTTCATGGGCAACTTCTGGTTCATGTAGAGGTCATGTAGCTTTTTTGCGCCTTCGATCAGCAGCACCAGGTCATAGCGGATAAAGGTCGACTGCCCTTCGCCACGGATCTTCCGCGGCTTCTCGGTCAGCCATTTTTTTTCGCGCGTCCGGCTGTACACCCTGTAATGAGGACGGGCGCCCGATTCGGCTTCGTTGAACACCCACCGCATTTCCATGAGGGTGTGTGAGATGAGCGAGCAGTTCACACCGTTCAAGCGCTTCACGAACTGGAAAGGCGTCTCGCCTGCCATGAAGAAGTCCTCAAGGCTGGCAATCTTCGCGGCCTGCCGCTTGTTTTCCAGCGCCAGCGCGGTTTTCTGCTCGGCCAGATCGGCAGCGAGCCGGAGCGCGCTCGGGAGATCTTCGGGCAACGTCGTATGAGTCTGGCCTTCTAGTTCTTGCCAGCGGTCGACTAGCGCGCCGGTGAACTCCGGACTGAGCTGAGCGACTACGACGAAGCTATCGCGCTTACCCCTTTCTCCTGAAAAAACGTACTGTTCTACCTTCTGGCCAAGGCGGTTTTTAACTTCCACCAATGGTGGGAGTTGAATCGCACCTTTCTCGGACAGTCGCTCAATGGTCCGCTTAACGCTGTCGTGACGAGCGTGGACCAGGTCGGCGATCTCCTGGGACGACATGGCTAACGCGTGGGTGGTGATGAGATTCATTGGCCACCCCCGATATTGATCGCATTGTGCGAAGCGCCCGTGTGGCGGGCCTTCCAGAGGAAGTTGCCGGTTGCGAAGGTGATCGACTCAAGTCGGCTCCCGATCTCGGTTGCGAGTGGGTTTTTCCAGCCGCCGTCGAGCGATGGGACGATCTGCGCCAGCAGGATCGAACGCAGTTCACTGAAGGTTGCTCGCGCTGCGTTGAGACGGGCCATTTGTTCAGCGGTAACCGTGACTTCGGAGAGAACTTCGCCCTCGATGACGAGAACAGCAGGATGTGCGTTCATTGAGCGCCCTCCGATGCTGCGCCACGATTTGACGCGCTGGCCTTTCGTGGCGCGGATTCGTTGCGCGCGATCTGCCCGAACAGATCGATCGCTGAGTCCGTACCTGGTGCTCCAGTGTCTCCAAGGTAGTTCGCGAGTTGCGCCAGCACGACAACGTCACGGCCGGCGTTGTGCTCCACGTCGCGCGAGATCGCCCGTGCAATAGCGGCAAACCACTCAAGTTGATCTCTGGCGGCGAGCATTTGGAACTCTGCCTCGTCGGCCAGCTCCTTAAGCGTTGGGATAGAGCTGTTCATTGCACACCGCCTTGGGCAGTCTGCATCTCAATCCCGTAAGTACCGCCATCCAGCAACGCCTTTGCGCTTTCCATGAGGAAGCCCACCGCGAACAGAACACTGCCGCTTGCGCCTTCAGGCTCATCGATGAATTGTTTGACGATGCCGATAACACCAGCCATTAAAGAGGAAGCCTCCTTCAATGCGTCGCCGCTGCCAGTGGATGGCATCAGCTGAAACATTTCACGGCCCAATGGCCCCCAAAATTTAGATTGATGAACTGTGTATCGCTCCAACGGGTCTTGCGCCGTTGCGATACCGATGGTATTTTCTGGACGTGACATATCGTTCCCCTTGAACGAAGAAGTACACAAAGTCCCCTGCAAGGGACTGGCTTTGATAACCCGCCTGCAAGCGGGTTTTCTGCTTTCTGGGAATCAGAAATGCAGATTCTGAAAGGACGCTTTAAGGCGGTCCGGTGATTCGAAGTGTCGTGCGCTTGTCGATAATCAAAATTCTGCCTTCCGAAAATTACTGTTCGTTGAGCCAGTGTTTTCAAGATACGTGCAGTATCTCAGCAAACGCCAACCAGTCTGGAGCCAGGGGAAAAGATGCTCGATTCCCGGCTTGGGAAGTCGCGAATCTCGAACGCCTTCGCCGTACCGTCCCCCACCTGATCCACAAAAATGGTCCTACCCGCCCTTAAGGCATTTGCGAGAGCGGGCGCCGTACAGCCGAGCATCTTTGCGGCTCCAAGCCTTCCCCGCTTCGCGATGAAGCCCGCTAAAGGGTTACTTCATGCGCGCCGCCGGCCATTACTGAGCACCACTGGATAGAATCACAGCGCCATCTGGCCGAGGTGTGCTATCCAGTGATTTAGGTGATGATTCGTTCAAGGTTTGGAGAGCTGCGAGTTCTGCAATCAGCGGGCATAGGTCTGACGCTAAGACGGCCCCGTTACTCTTCATTTGCGCGAGGATGGCTTTCTCCGGGCTGATTCTTTGCTGACCTGAAAGCCAGTAAGAAACTGTCGGTTGAGACACGCCGAGCACCTTCGCTGTGGCGGTCTGGCTCCCAAAATGAGAGATAAGCGCACTGATTGAATCGCTCAAAATTCAACTCCTGATAAGTCTTTTTATAGACTGCACAGAAGCAGACTTCTTTGCAACCCCATAAGTCCTCTTATAGGATAAGCGGATGAATCTTTCCGAACGAATCAAAGCAGCACGCAAACACGCGGGCCTCACGCAGAAGCAACTCGCGTTCAAGGTTGGCATCGCGCAAACCGCGATCAGCCAACTCGAATCTGGAAAAACGCTGCGGTCAACTTATCTATTCAACATTGCCGAAGCCTGCGATGTGTCTGGTGGTTGGCTCGCTACCGGTTCAGGGAATATGACGGACTTGAGCCCCATTGAGGCGAGACTCCGTCAGGAAGCGGCTTTTGCCGAAAAGGTCCTATCGGAGCAGGGTGAAAATGATGACGCTCCAGATCCTGGCGTCTCCGTCGCACTAGAGCCTATTGAAGTCTGGGATGATCAAACGCCATTGGACGATGACGAGGTCGAGATTCCATTTTTGAGGGAAGTTGAGTTGTCAGCAGGTAGCGGCAGGACTGTTATCGAACAAAGCTCGACGGCCAAACTCCGGTTTGGCAAACGGTCCCTGAGATCCCAAGGTGTGCAATTTGACCAGGCTGTCTGCGTTGTGGTGAGTGGCAACTCCATGGAACCGGTTTTACCGCATGGCAGCACCGTCGGCGTTAACACCGGGCAAACAGCGGTGACTGACGGGAAAATCTATGCCCTGAAGCACGATGGTCAGCTCAGAGTAAAAACCCTGTATAGAGTTCCAGGTGGCGGAATCCGGATGCGCAGCTTCAACCAGTTGGAGCACCCTGACGAGGTCTACACCGCAGCTGAAATGGCCGCTCGTGAGATAGAAATCATTGGGAGAGTCTTCTGGGGAGCATCATTTTTCTGAATTTAGCTTGGAAGTAGAAGCCCGCTCTGGCGGGCTTTTTTGTGCCTGAGTGGTCTTCATAAGCAAAAATATGAGCTAACTTCTTGACTCGAATTATCAACCTGCTTATATTCTGAATCATTCCAACGGATTGAGGACTCATTGAAATGAGCACACTTATCACATTCGGCGAACTCCAGGGCACCACCGGAATTCTTGCCGAACAAGAGCTACGGGCTGCAATGGCGATTAGTACCGGTCTTTCAGGCAAGCAAGCTGCTCGCGAAATGGGCTGCGCTCCAAGCACCGTGAAAAAGACAGTTGAGCGCATTTTCTTCAAGCTCGGCGTTTCGAACCGTGCAGCTCTTGTTGCTGAAGCTTTCAGGCTTGGCCTGATCGTTTTCTCCACAGGTATGACCCCTTCCCCGCAGCAGCACCACGACCAGGACTCTCACGATGGCGTATTCCTCGCGTGATCAGCGGCGTGCGCTTGTGCGCGAGCGCAGTCCGGTGATCAGCGTCGACTGACCCACAACCCAACTGACTTTTTGCGAAAGCCAACAAACGCGGCCGGGATTCGTTCGGCCTGAAAAATGGAGAAATACCATGCTGATCCTTACCCGGCGACCAAGCGAATCAATCCACCTGGGCGACGAGATTGTCGTCACCCTTCTCAGCGTCCAAGGCTTACAGGCTCGGCTCGGCATCCAGGCGCCAACCAGCGTGGCTGTCCATCGCGACGAGGTGTATGCCCGCATTCAGCGCGAGCTCGGCGCCAGCGGCCCTACCCAGATCGACGATCGTGTGAAGGAAGTGGCCGCCGACATGGACCCGCGCAAAGTTTTCACCACCCTGAACCCTGGCGGCTTCCGCAGGGAGGATCTCGAGTTCAGCGGCACCGGCTTCGCCGATGAGTATGCCCAGCGCTCTTACGTGGTGTTCCTCAGCGGCTATCGCGCTGCGTTGGAGGCTGAGAAATGCGCCTCCTAATCCTCGCCCTGCTGCTCTCGCTGGCCAGCCTCGCCCGCGCTGATCAGCCCCAAGTGCCGATAGACATTCAGCACGACAGCAAACGATCGGTGACTTGCTACATCACCGTGCAAGGCGGCATCTCATGTCTGCCTGATTCGCTTCTACAGCAGGCCGCCCCTAAACCCCAGCAGAACCGTGCATCACCGGCCGGCGCGACACTTGAAAATGGCGGCTTGCTGGCCGCCCCGCTCCCACAGGATGAGAGGCTGCAGCTATGACAATCGCTACCGCCGAAGGCAGCCCTCTGAAGCTGCAAACCGAACTTGGCAGCCTGGGCGAGCGCCTTATCCGCTTCGGCCAGGCGCTGCAAAACCCAGAAACCACCGTTGGCCAGCTCACCAGCTTGGCCAACGCCTGCGGCATTGAATTAAAGATGCGGGCCGTCGCCGAGTCAGGGAGGTCGGGATGAAATCGCACACCAGCCGCACCAACATCACCACCTACCGGGCGACAGTGCCGGCAGCCGAGGTAACCGCGGCGCTGTGCGAGATCCTCGCGAAGCAGCACGGGCTCAGCCTGGAGGGCACCAATGCCCGATGCCGCGGTTTTCACTTCAGCAAATCCACCGGTGGCGCCGGCAACGAAACGGGTTGGGAGATCGAGGTGATCGTCGACCATTCGCAGGAGACGGATCGTGCGCAAGAAGTGGACACCTGAGTGCGACGCCAAGCTGCGGGCCATGTACGCCGATTGCGAAATGGCTGAGATATGCAGCGCGCTAGGGCGTTCCGTATCAGCCATACGCGGGCACGCATCGAAGCTGGGGCTGCGCCGGACTAACAGCCCTGACATCCGCGAGAGAGGCCTTCGTCACAGCGAGCGGATGATCGAAAAGCGCAGAAACGGCTACAGGAACACAACAAGGGTGGAAGTAGGGGAAGTGCGCATTCAGGGCGGCCGTCCTATGTGTAAGGTCTCAGACACAGGTGACGCCAACGTCGACTGGATTCCCGCTGCGCGCGCCGCGTGGATATCGCTCAAAGGCCCGATAGCGCCCGGATACAACGTGATCTGCAAAGACGGCAACCGTAGCAACACCGAAGCAGACAATCTCGAGCTCATCACCGTGCAAGAGAAGATCTCCCGTAACAGCATCGCTCGCTATCCGCTGACCTATCAAAGGGCAGCACAAGCCCTCGGCCGATTTGTGGCCAAGTTAAAACGACTGGAGAAAGAGCATGAAAAATCTGAATGACTTGCGAGACATCTTGGGCCGAACGATGGAGGGAGTCCTCACTGGAAAAGTGAACACAGACCAAGCAAAGGCCATTGCGGCCGTCGCTGCCGAGGTTAACCAAACCGCGAAGTTGGAAATTGATATGGCGCGGGCTACTGATGGTGACTTCAAGGGTAGCGGTTTCATCGATGTCGATCCTCAGCCGCGGCGCCCAGGCATCGGCCGGGACTGACGTATCAGCTTCAAGGCGAACAGAAAACCTGACGAATCAGGGGTAGGACCGAATGCGCTACATGACCATCAGGAAATTCGCCAGCGAGTCTGGCTACAGCGAGGACGCTATTCGCTCGAAGATCCGTGATGGAATTTGGCGGCTTGGCGAAATCTGGTTCAGGGCTCCGGACGGCCGGACGCTGATAGACACACAGGGATATGAATCATGGGTAGAGACGGGCGGGGAGTTCGGGCGATCTCCGATTCGAGCATCGAAATCACGTTCATGTATCGGGGCGTCCGGTGCCGCGAGCGCATCACGCTCAAGCCCACCGCCACTAACCTGAAGAAGGCCGAGCAGCACAAGGCGGCGATCGAGCATGCAATTTCGATCGGCACCTTCGATTACTCGGTCACCTTCCCAGGCTCGGCAAGGGCAGCGAAGTTTGCGCCTGAAGCCTCGCAAGAGACTGTCGCCGGGTTCCTCACCAGGTGGCTCGCATCGAAAAAGAAGCACCTTTCCAGCAGCACTTTCGAGGGTTATCGCAAGCTCGTGGAGCACCGGCTTGTGCCAGCCCTCGGCGCGCACATGATGGTCGATCTGAAGCGGAAGATCATCAAGGACTGGCTTGACACTTTGGAGATCGGCAACAAGACGCTGAGCAACATTCAGAGCTGCCTGCGCTCAGCGATGACCGAAGCGGTCGACGAGGAGTTGATCGAGAACAACCCTATGGCTGGCTGGACGTATAAACGCAAGGCCGCACCGACAGATGAAGATGATGTCGATCCGTTCAGCCCAGAAGAGCAGCGCGCGATCATTGCTGCCGTCACCGGACAGGCCGCCAACCTTGTGCAGTTTGCGTTGTGGACCGGACTACGCACGAGCGAGCTGGTAGCTCTGGATTGGGGCGATGTGGATTGGATTCGCGGCGAGGTGATGATCACCCGGGCAATGACACAAGCGTCGAAGGGAGCAGCGGAGATACCGAAGACTGCTGCTGGCCGGCGAGCAGTAAAGCTACTGGGGCCAGCGATGGCGGCGTTGAAAGCGCAGAAGGAGCACACCTTTCTGGCTGGGGATGAGGTGTTTCAGAATCCTCGGACGCTCGAACGCTGGGCCGGCGACGGTCCGATCCGGAAAACGATGTGGGCTCACGCAGTAAAGAAGGCAGGCGTCCGGTACCGGCGGCCTTACCAAACGAGACACACCTACGCCTCAATGATGCTATCCGCCGGCGAGCACCCTATGTGGGTCGCCAAGCAGATGGGTCATAGCGACTGGACGATGATTGCGCGGGTATACGGCCGTTGGATGCCGGCAAGTGGTGAGGATGCTGGTGCCAAAGCAGAAAGGATCTTTTTCCAGCGATCCGAAACGAAGGTCAAACTGTTGGTTGAAGCTGGCGACCCACCATAGCCGGTGATAGATTGGGGACCATAACCTCAACCACACCCAGGAGCGATTCCAAGCGTAGCCTGGGACGAAAGGGACTTCACAATGCTTCAAAGTGGCTATCTCAATTTCTTTGCTGTGAACAAATGTGGACTGTACCGCCATTTCAGTGACATCCCTAAAGGGCTGGATCTAGCTGATGCTTTCGCTAGGCTTAAGGAATGGAAAGATGATCGTAATTTCGAAGCCACAAACCCGTGGGATTCATCTAAATATAAAAATAAAACGCACTGTTATTGTCACGCAATTCATAGTGATAGTGAGACTGGAGACTTCTTTCTAGTATTATGGAAGGGTGATTCCGACCGCCACGGCCCGTTATACGGCATCACAGTTAACCCAGACGGCTCTATAGAACAAGTGGTTGAACAGACCAAGGCAAAAGGAAGCAAGCAAATGATCTGGGGGAGGCCTTGCTACTACTGGGTTGTCCCCGAGCTAAACATAGTTGCCTCCTTAAAATTTGACAACTCTAGAACCGACTCAGCGATGTTTCAAGACTGGGTGAGCGGGTGCTTGAACTTCCGAGTCCCATTACCCGAATATGTTGTCTCAACGACCGAAAAAGGTTTTACTAGATTCGAATTAAACGACGATGATGATCCATATAAATACTACTTCCAATTTGATGTATCGATGAAGTCCCTATCGACATCATCCGCAGAAATGCAAGAACTAGCGAGAAAAGTCACGCAAATAGTCAGACGCGAGACTGTCTCGATCAAAGACGTGAATAAAAGAAAGGGGTTTGCGAAGCTCTTTCAAAACTTCGAGGTGCCTTACATATCTGCTGAAGACAACTCGATCCGTCAAGTTGAGCTAAGGATAGAAGCAAAGCCCACAGTTGAAGAGCTCGAGCAGATCATCGAGACTTACGCTGCAAATCATGACACAAAATCATGGGAAGATGTCGGCTTCGTATTAGACAAGTCAAACTCTATAGTATGGGCAAGTAAATACAGGCTGACCGATCACATTTCACTGGACGATGATAATCAACCGGTTTTCAAAGCAGATGAAATTTATGCTAAAGTAAAAGAAAACCGAGAGCGTTATCTGGCACCAATCAGGAGAGATATGCTACCGAAGCAGGACATCGCTAATGGTTAAGTTGATTATCATGGCCCTAGTAGCATCTGCCGTTGGAGGCGCGGCTTTTGCTCAACGCCTAGGGTTCAGCTATTCCGATTTCAAAGACTACTGCAATATTTTGTTATCCATTTCTGGCATGGTATTCACGATAATGGGCATATGGATAGCATTTGTTTATCCCAATGCTATAAAGAGGCTGCAAGACCCTGACAAGATCAAAATCGCTGATTTCACCGCTACAATGCAAGATACGCGCAGGCTGGAGAGCATCGTGGGAAGCATTATGGAATCAGGATCGGTGGCACTCTGCATAACACTCATATATCTGTGCAAACTTTTAGTCAGCGGCATCCCTGCTTATATTGAATACAGAGAGGTAGCAAAGGCCGCCAGCTTAGGTGTGATTATCTTTCTCACGCTAGTGCAATGCTCCGCCATCTTCAGCGTAATTTACGCGAATTACCTTTTTATCGGCGACCTCCACACTCGACGAGAGGTGCAGGAAAGGAAATCAGACGTTCGTTAATGACAGCTTTATGCCAGCCTTTTGGCTGAAAGCCGCACAGAATGCGTGTTAGACGCGGGTTCAAATCCCCCCGGCTCCACCACTTTTACATCTAAAGACGTCCACGGACGTCTTTTTTTGTGCCTGCAACCACGCAAATACGCGGCCTCCAGCGCTTTTGCGGTCTTTTGAGAGTTTTTGAGTTCCAGCCATTCGGGTATTCCAGACGGTATTCCAGCTCACCTGGTGCTAATCTTTGGAATACCGAATCAGTGCTTGAGGACAGTCTCATGCCTGCTCAGAACCTCCGCCTGTCCGATCGACAGCTCAAGGGAGTCAAACCGGCGTCCAAGGATTACGTCCTTACTGAAGGTGACGGTTTGCAGCTCCGCGTACGCAGCAACGGCTCGTTGCTGTGGAATTTCAACTACCGCGAACCGGTGACCAAAAAGCGTATCAACATTGGCTTCGGGACCTATCCCGAACTGTCACTGGCGAATGCACGAAAGATGGCAGTCGATGCGCGCGAGCTGCTCGCCCAGGGCATCGATCCGAAGGTGCAGCGCAATATGTTCAATGAAGCCAAGCGCGCAGAAACGGAACACACCTTCGAGAACGTGGCCACCGCCTGGTTCGAGCTTAAGAAACACTCGGTCACCCCGGCATACGCCGAGGACATCTGGAAGTCGCTCACGCTGCACGTACTCCCCGACTTGAGGACGGCACCACTCGCAAAATCACCGCGCCGATGGTGATCGCATTGCTTCGTCCAATCGGAGCGAAAGACAGCTTTGAAACAGTCAAACGTCTTAGCCAGCGGCTGAACGAGATCATGACCTACGGCGTAAACTCCGGCCTGATCTTCGCCAACCCGCTCACCGGCATCAGGACTGTATTCAAGTAGCCAAAGAAAGAGAACATGGCTGCGGTTCCGCCCGAAGAACTCGCCGAGCTTATGCTGGAAATAGCGAACATCAGCATCAAACGTACCACCCGCTGCCTTATCGAATGGCAGTTGCACACGATGACTCGCCCCGCCGAGGCAGCGACTACTCGCTGGGCAGACATCGACTTTGAAAGGCGTGTCTGGAGCATCCCACCGGAGCGGATGAAAAAGCGCCGCCCACACAGCATCCCGCTTAGTGATCACGCTGTCGCACTGTTGGAGTCATTGAAGACACACAGTGGCCATCGCGAATACGTTTTCCCAGCAGACAGAAACCCACGCACCCACGCCAATAGTCAAACGGCCAACATGGCGTTGAAGCGCATGGGGTTCCAGGATCGGTTGGTGAGCCACGGCATGCGCTCGATGGCCAGCACCATCTTGAATGAACATGGGTGGGATCCGGAGCTCATCGAAGTGGCACTGGCGCACGTCGATAAGGATGAGGTGCGGAGCGCCTACAACCGAGCCGACTACATCGAGCGCCGGCGCCCGATGATGGCCTGGTGGAGTGAGTACATCCAGAAAGCCGCGACCGGCAGCCTGCTCGCCTCTGCATACGGCCAAGCCAGAGACAAGAACGTGGTGCCGATCCGCTAGCGCTGTACAGGCTCAATAACGGTAGCAACAACAACTGAGCGCTCGAGATTCAGGGCAAGCAGTCTCGTTTATCCGCTTGTAAGCGCGGGTCCTTCCAAACAGGGCTGCAAAGCCGCCCTGTTTGGAAGGACCTCACTTCGAAAAACTAAAAGCCACGACCTTGTCCGGGGTTTACCACGGAACTCCATATGTGGATAACCTCACTCCAAGTCCAGAGTAACGCTGAATTTCGGCCCTTGACCGGATTTATTCACAAGCGTAGAACTGGCCGTGCAAGCGCTGTCGTTGACAGCACCCCAGGTGGCCCGAACCTTCAAGGTCACGCCGCTCCCGCGGTGGTTCTCCCCTAATGGCGATTCGCGTCAGGCAGCTCGCCCGGTCACCTCCCCGGTGATGGATGCCTACTTCAGATCATGGCCCTCATGCGCCAGACGATTACTCCGCTGCCCTGCAGCAACCTATCCGCTTGGCCGAATCTTGCGCCAACCTGCGCCCGTCTCTTTCTTCTGGAAAGAGACGGGCACTCCTACCACTGCTGCAGCCCTGATCGCACAGGGCGTTGCGGCATTCCCCCTCGTGACAATCGGCGTGACAAACGCCGGTGTCACCAGCAACAGCCATGCAGATGATGGTGCCGCAGACCAGGGAATGGACTGCACCTAACTGACAGTTAGGCATGCCCCGGTCATCGCATTGCTGCTTGCACCTGGCTCAGGATCTCGCGGCGCTGGTCTCGTCACCCAGTGCAGCCTCCACCCGCCCACCGGTAACGGTGCTCAGGAGGCCAGATCATGAGATGCCCTTGCTCCCGGTCGTAAGGAGCCGCCAGTCCAGCGTAGCGGACATTCCCCACAGGTCGCAGGGGCCTTGATCCCTGATAACACTCAGCATTCTTGGCGGGATGACGTGGGGCGAGGGTCGGAGATCGGAAGATGAGGTGACAGACATGGCATTAGTGGGTAGACGCAATGGCCGCAATTTCGGCTACGGCAGGCAACTGAACTATGCAGGGCCGCAGGCGTTGAAAGACATGTTCGGCGGTGGCCACTACGGCACGGTCAAGGCGCACTGTGATCGGTGGCTAGCATTCGTGAAGTGGTGCCGCTCCGAACAGGGGCCCGGGATCAACGATGCGCGGCAGATTGATCGGAAGGTGTTGGCCGACTATGCGGCGTACCTGCGCGACGTGATCGGGCGCGGTGACCTCGCCGTAAGCACCGCACAAAATCGGCTATCCACCGTTAACAGGACAATGGCAGCACTTCGCGGTGATCAGTGTGTGAAGTTGCCAAGCCCGAGCAAGGCGCTGGGTATGCAACGCGCCGGGGTTCGACAGTCGGTGCCCCAGGGCCAAGACCGTGAACAGGTGAAGCAGATCGTCGACGCGCTTTGTCATCGAGATCAGCTACGGGCCGCAGCGATCGTTCTGTTAGCGCGAGCCACCGGTATGCGCTTGCGTGAGGCCATCTTGGCTGACCTGCCACGGCTGAGTCGTGAGGCCAAAGAATTCGGCAAGATCAACATTCAAGACGGCACCAAGGGCGGCCGCGTCGGCGCCTTAGCACCCCGATGGATTACGGTGGATGATCACATTCTTGATGCGCTTGGTTTTGCGCGGCAGGCGTCGCGTTCCGGTAGCCGCAATCTAGTTGCGCCTAATGAAAGCTACGTGAAGGTTCTGCAGGAAGTCGTCCGACCTGCGCGGGATATCCTCCATGCCCACAACATCAAAGGCTTTCATGAGCTACGGGCAGCGTACGCATGTGAGCGCTACGAGCAAATCACCCAACACCCCGCCCCTATCAACGGCGGCCAATGTTGCCAGGTACAACGGTACCTTGATCGTGAGGCCCGGAGGCAAATCAGCTATGAGCTGGGACACGGTCGGATCGACGTGGTCGCTGCGTACATTGGAGGGCGGTCATGACTAAGCCATTCGATATGGAGCTGTTCTTGACTGGCGTCTTGACCGGATCGCATGCAACGCGGCAACGCCATTTGCGACAGGCCGCGATTATCCAAGCTGCAATCGCAGCACGCTGGCAGCGAGACACGCCCTGGGCTTGGCAGAGAAAGCATGTTGCGTGGTTTCTCGATCATTAACTCGATAGGCGAAGTGAGGCGACTCGGTCCTACTACATGCTAACAATACGGTTGCTCGCCCGTCGTTTAGAACAATCATGGGTATTCAAACAATTTCAGGACTAGACAGATTATCTGCTTTTTCATCCTAAACGCCGTCATCTAATCCACCAAGGCCGTGGGCGTATAGGGATACTTCTGCGTCCTTCTCGTAGGCTGCGAGCCTCCACTACCAAGCGCTCGCTCATCCCACTGATTGCAAAATGCCTCTATTGAGCTAGAGTTCACGGTTGCGCAAAGAAACTCGCTAAACCCTAGAGGTCAAGGATGCAGATAATATTCTCGGATTGAAGCCATCTATTTCGAATCTGGCATTTCGTGAACCACAAGGATAATCAGCCTCCGGCACCTCCGCACTTTAATTTTAATATTTATCTAGCTTAGACCACTGCAAAAGGCAAGACATGAAGCTTTCGGAACGATTCAAACTCTCCAAAACTCAATTCGAACTTGACTTTGTCGATATTGATACTGATTTTGATACGCGATTATTTGTGGACCCTTATCTTCTTGGATTAAGACCGGATCGCTGGTCGATAAAGGCTGCCAGCTCAGTAAGATCCTTTTTTTCTCATTTCTTAGATCTAGTTCGCCAAGGGAAAGAGGACGATGCCTTTGAACTCTTCTCTCATCTTCATGAGCCTAATGAGACCTGCCTCGGGCTTTCTGCAGGGAAACCTAGGGGTAACGGAATTGGTAGTGAGGATGCAAAGAAACTTTTCGAAAGTATCATGGGAAGCAAGGCAATACAGTCCGGAAAAATTACCGACCTAGAAGACTTTAGACTATTTATTCCAGGAATCGGCAAAGATAAAGTTTCAGACATGACTACCAACCTCATACGAGGCAGCCTCATTACCTATACACAGGCCCAATGCAAACTACATAAAATAAAATTAACAGCTGGTGTTTCCGCCGGACCTATATGGGATACATCCCGAAAAAAGTGGATATTTACTCATGAAGACACCCTGCTTATTGAAGGAAAAAAGATTCTTCTCACCCCGAAAGGAATCGTTTCTTATAGCAAGGCTTACGCCCCTGAGAACTACTATAATAAACATGTACTTGAATATCTCCAACATGAGCACATAAGAACAGGTAGCATATGGGTCGAGCATCGCAAGGATGGAACTCCTTATATCTCAAAAAAGAGCCTAAAAGAAAATGTAGTAAAAGACTTTACCAAGGAGTGGTTATTCGACTTCACAGAAAAACACCCACTAGTTTTTAAATCCTTTAGAGATCAGCAAGCGCAGCAGGTTAGATCTCTCCCTTCTGATTCAATTGCTCCCGAGCTCAACTTGAATTCAGTAGTAGAGCACCTGATTGCGAAGCTACGCTCGATTAAGCAGGGGCCATCAACGGCATCAGACTATCACAAAACAATAGTTGGTATTCTTGAAATGCTACTTTACCCAAACGCCTCATCACCTGTACTCGAAGCCGAGATAAACCAGGGCAGAAAAAGGATTGATATATACTTCGAAAACTCAGCTAAGGAAGGCTTTTTTCATACACTCCATATGATTCACAAGATACCCTGCCCGTATATAATTATCGAATGCAAGAACTACTCAAAGGACATACAAAACCCCGAGCTTGATCAAATGATTGGACGATTAACCGTTAATCGAGGAATGCTTGGAATCATAACATGCAGAGAGATATCCAAAAAAGAATTATTCATTGAGAGATGTAGAGACTCATTTAAAAATGGCCACGGCCTAATTATACCATTAACTGACACAGATCTAATATCAGCACTTGAAAAGCTAAAGCTCGAACATAAAACCCCACTAGAAGAGGTGCTTAACGAAATAAAAAATACCATTATCATGTCCTGACAGAAAAAATTAGTAGTGGCGACAATTGGAGGGGGTGTTCCGATTGTTGCCACCTTAAGTCCATTACTCTCGTCTCTAAAAAATCAGCTGAAAAAAATCCTCACCTCCTCCGCCGACGCGCTTCCCGTCGAAGAAGAGCAAAGGTGTATTGCCGGAGGCCCGCTCAGGGCTGTTGCCGCTGACCAGTTCGGGAAGGAAGTGTCCAGCCCCAGCAATAATTTACGTCACGGCCAACATCCGTTCGTCTGATGCCGATTGCCATCACCTGCCAGCCAGAAACGGCCCATTCTGCAAACTAACGAACAGAGGGAGAAAAGGCCGCTAGTCGGTGGGCATGGGGGTCGTCGCGGCCTTCTTAGCCACGCTCAAAGTACCTAGCGAATACTGGCAAGCTATACGGCTAGCAGAGAGCGTGTGAGAAAAAACACAAAAAAGCTGCGCAAGTGGCGAAAACTCTTACAATCTTACGCCAGATTTCCTACACATTTTTTTGCCCCCCGATACTCAAGAGATAGCCTTGTGAGTGACTCAGACAGCCCATCCGCGCCACTGGTCGACGTAGTGAAGCTTGCCGCATCCCTTCAGCGTTTCGCAGATGATCGCGACTGGCAGCAGTTCCACTCCCCAAAAAATCTCATCTTGGCGCTCACTGGCGAGGTAGGAGAGCTGTGCGAGATTTTCCAATGGATGAGCGATGCCGATTCGCTCTCCGTAGCTAAAGATCCCGAAATCGGCCTAGCCGTTAAAGACGAATTGGCGGACGTACTGATGTACCTGGTTCGCCTGAGCAGCGTGCTCGGCATTGACCTCAACGAGGCGGTGACACGGAAACTCGCCTCGAATGGCCAAAAGTACCCCGTGGATAAAGCCAGAAGCAGCAGCAAAAAGTACGACCGACTCTGACCAATACGCACCTAAGGACAACCCGTGATCGTTTACGCTGCGACCAAACAGCAATTTCTTAAAGACAACGATAACGATGACATTGAGGATGTCATCCTCAGGCATTACAAGGAAGCTACCGGCAAGAACGTTGGCTCCTCGGAAATCAGGTCGTGGCAAGGGTCCCTGACTTACATGGCCAAGGTCCTTAGAGATGAGGACCTCCCGAGCGATGCAGGCCTGGCCATTGAATTGCACATTCCGCAGTCGTCGAAGCGAATCGACTTTCTACTCACCGGTCGCGACGAAAACCAGGCAAAAAAGGCCGTACTGATCGAGCTGAAGCAATGGAGCAAGGCCAACGCCACAACCAAGGATGCCATCGTCAAAACGGCATTGGGTGGCGGCCTCATCGAGACCATTCACCCGTCCTATCAGGTTTGGTCATATGCAGCGCTGTTGGAAGGCTTCAACGAGGCGGTGTATGACAAAAGCATCGAAATCCGTCCGTGTGCCTACCTCCATAACTACGTCAGCGACGGCGTCATAGATTCAGCTCACTATGAGCCCCACATCAGCAAGGCTCCGCTGTTTCTGAAAGGCCCGGAAGAGCTCAGTAAACTCAGAAACTTTCTGAAAAAGCATATAAGTCATGGCGACAACAAAGAGGTTCTTTACGAGCTGTCCGAAGGAAAAATTCGCCCATCCAAGGCGCTAGCCGAAGCCCTCGCGGGGTTGATGAAAGGCAAACCCGAGTTCGTATTGATTGACGATCAGAAAGCAATTTTTGAGTCGGCGCTTGCTGCGGCAAGCGAGGCTTCGGACCAAGCACCCAAAGTGATGATCATAGAAGGTGGACCGGGCACCGGAAAAACCGTTCTGGCTATCAATCTGCTGGTGAAGCTCACCGAATTGAAGCTGATGAGCAAATACGTCTCCAAGAATGCCGCCCCTCGCAAGGTCTACGAAAGCAAACTGGTTGGCACCATCAAGCGCAGCCATTTCTCGAATTTCTTTTCAGGCTCTGGGGCATTCATCGACACTGAGCCCAACACATTCGATGCGCTCATCGTGGACGAAGCTCATCGGCTGAATGAGAAAAGCGGGCTTTATGGAAACCTTGGGGAAAACCAGATCAAGGAACTGATTGACTCAGCGAAATGCTCCATTTTCTTTATTGATGAGGACCAACGTGTAACGTTGAGCGATATCGGCAGCAAGCAGGCGATACGCGCCTTTGCAAAAGCCAAGGGTGCTGTGGTTGAAGAACACGTGCTGTCTTCGCAGTTTCGCTGCAGTGGATCTGACGGTTACCTGGCATGGCTGGATGACACGCTAGGCATTCGCTCAACGGCAAATCCGACGCTCGAGACTAAAGAGTACGAGTTTAAAGTGTTCGACTCACCTCAGGCGATGCATGAAGCAATCAACGAGAAAAACCACGGAAACAAAGCTCGTGTGGTCGCGGGCTATTGTTGGCCTTGGATGAGCAAGAAAGACCCCACCGCCGCTGACATCGTCATTGGTGACTACAAACGTCAATGGAACCTTAATCAGGATGGCAGCCTATGGATCATCGCTGAGAACTCCATCGAGCAGGTTGGCTGCATTCATACCTGCCAAGGTTTGGAAGTCGACTACATCGGGGTGATCATCGGGCCAGACCTAGTCGTGCGTGACGGTAAGGTAGTGACATCCCCGGATGAGCGCGACAAGCACGATAAATCGATTCGCGGCTGGAAAAAAATGATGAAAGAGCAACCGGCCCTCGCGAAAAATGAAACAGACCTGATCATCAAAAATACATACCGAACCCTGATGACACGCGGGATGAAGGGTTGCTACCTGTACTGCACCGACAAAGAGACTGCGCAATACTTCGAGAGTCGGCTTAGCCAAAACAGCAATCATTGACGGTATCGTTTGCTAGGAGCCCCTGTACCTGCGAGCGCAGGGGCAACAATCAACAGCGCGAGCATTTAGTTGATAGATTCGGCCCCTATTCGTTTTTGGGGCGGTTCTCAAAAAGCACCGTCCATCGGAGTCCAGGCCACGCAGCTTCCCAACTGGTATTTCAAGCACGTTGAACAAACAATTATTTACTAGCCAGAACAGTTAGATACCGCCTTGTTTCAAATTACCCCGGCCTCATGTCCGCAAAAAAAGACGTCCTAGAACGTCTTCTTTTTTTGCGGCAGGAATTGGGTACTACACTCTCAGCAGCCCAAAATACCCCCGCCTTGTCCCCAACCCAACTAAACCACCCCATTCCCCCGCTTAGTCACATCATTCTCCCCACCCCTGATCTGCGGCGTGGGCTCGGGGTCGTTGCTGGTGCGGGCGGGATGGGTCGGGTCGACTTGTGGGTCGTCAAGATCGGGAGAATCCGGATCAAAGCCCAGCTCACCTTCGCTCTCGGGCGTTGGTTTTTCAGTGGTTGATGGATCAGTTGCCATGGGATGAACCTCCATTCTCAAACAAAAAAATGCCTGCTAATGGAGGTTCGAAGCCATGTCGGGAGGTGAGTGCCCGGGAACAGACGGACGGCGAGTTAGCAGTTCTCCCATACCCCGACCCTGCCACGCCGGCCCTCGGGCGGTTCGCTGTCGAGGTGGGGGCTAAAGTCGACCGCGAGGAACATGCTGATGCCCTCAAACACTCCTGCCATCCCACGCCGGCACCAACGTCAGCCGAGGAAGACCAACGCTCGGAGACAGCCGTCGAATAACCGCCTTCCAAGGACAAGTTAACTGCGCGCCCATTGGTACCGAGCACGATGCCCAGACCAGAAAGCCGATGAGGTGTTTTTGAGAGCATGCCCCCCCATGACCTCGGTTGTCACAACGATATCAGCGGCGTAGAATCCGCGGCATCTGGCTGTACCTCCCCATACCCATAATAGTTTGCTGATCGCATGCACCGCCCTGGCGCCGAGCCTTGTGCGGCGTTTCTGCTTGTCGGCGTTTTATGGGGAAGGCGTCGCCCTTACCGCTTTATCTCCTTTTGAGGCTGATGCGTCATTCAATGAACACAACCGATGCTCGCACTGGTAGTTGGCTCAGCGTCATTGCGCTGGCCCTGGCGGCCTTCATTTTCAACACCACTGAGTTCGTGCCTGTGGGGCTGCTGAGCGCCATCGGGCACAGCTTCGACATGACCACGGCGCAGGTCGGTCTGATGCTGACGGTGTATGCGTGGATCGTGTCGCTGACGTCGCTGCCGATGATGCTGATGACGCGCAATATCGAGCGGCGCAAGTTGCTGACGTTCGTGTTCCTGCTGTTCATTGCCAGCCATGTGATGTCCAGCATGGCGTCGAGTTTCGGGATGCTGCTGGTCAGCCGGGTCGGTATCGCGCTGGCGCATGCCGTGTTCTGGTCGATCACGGCGTCACTGGCAGTGCGTGTCGCGCCGGCGGGCAAACAGGTTCAGGCGCTTGGATTGCTGGCGACCGGCACGTCGCTGGCGATGGTGTTGGGCATTCCGCTGGGGCGCGTATTGGGCGAGGCATTGGGCTGGCGCACGACGTTTCTGGCGATTGCGGTGGCCTCCGGCTTGACCGTGCTGGTGCTAATCAAGTCGCTGCCGCTGCTGCCCAGCCAGAACTCGGGTTCGCTGCGCAGTCTGCCGATTCTGTTCAAGCGTCCGGCTTTGGTGTCGCTGTATGTCCTGACGGCGCTGGTGATCACCGCGCAGTTTACCGCTTACAGCTACATCGAACCGTTTGCGCAGGTCGTCGCGAAGATGAGCGGCGAGATGACCACCATCGTGCTGCTGCTGTTCGGCGGCGCCGGGATTCTGGGCTCGATCGTGTTCAGCCGTTACAACAACCGTTATCCGCGCGGGCTGCTGATTACCGCCGTCGGCGCGCTGGCGCTGTGTCTGATTCTGTTGCTGCCGCTGTCCGGAAAGGCATCCTGGATCGCCACGCTGAGCATTGTCTGGGGCATGGCGATCATGTGCTTTGGCCTGGTGATGCAGGCCAAGGTGTTGGCGATGGCGCCGGATGCGACGGACGTTGCGATGTCGCTGCACTCGGGCATCTACAACATCGGCATCGGCGGCGGTGCGTTGCTGGGCAGCATGGTCATCAGCCAGTTGGGCATCGCCAACGTCGGACTGGTGGGCGGACTGGTCGCCATCAGCGGCCTTTTGCTGGCGTGCCTGGCGACTTATCGCTACGGCGAAACCATCCGCGCCTAACCTCCAACGCGCTATCGGCATGGCGCCGCGTCAGGCGCCATGCCCGCATTTATCACGGTCTGGCGTGCTGCCAGACGGCCCGAATGAAACGTTCCGCGGCTAATCATCATTCCTGTCGATATCCAACATTCCTGCTTTTGCCTTCCGCTCAAAATTCAGGAGCGTAATATGGCCTTACACCCAAACACGAACCGAGGGCAGGAAAATGATCGTACATATCCTTACTTGCTTGACGCTGACAGCTTTCACCAGCTACGTCGTCGCCCTCAAACTTTTCGATCTGGAGTCGGTACCTGCTACCGCAGACGAAAACGATAGTCGTGTTATGGCACGGGCCAACTAAGGCCAAGTAGCTGACACTTATCAGCACCTTTCAATGTTCAACTTTCTGTTTGATGCGGAGTAATCGACATGACCCGAGACGTCACTTTGCACGTTAGTTTTCCCAAATTTGGTAATAACTATTACTCACAACATGTCATCACCCGCAAAGCTCGCCACAGCCTGATTGAAGACACGCGTTTCGACGCCTTCATGATGCCGTCGGCGGGTAACCACTTCAGTAACGAGGTGGTGGGCTTCAACGATCAGTTCCGCTTTTTGACTGATGTGTTGGCCATGCATCTGCTGGAAGTTGAAGAAGCGCGACCTGCTCAGCGAGCTCGTCAAATGAGTCAGTCGCGCAGCCTGTAATCACAGGCCATTAACGCAGCGCGAGCCAGTGCTCGATCCCCCGCTGCGTTGATGGCCTGTTGCTCTTCCCTGCTCAATCGAGCGCTCTCAGTTCACGGCGGTTGATCTTCTGGACAAGCCTCAGCGACTCCCCGGCATTTAACTCAAAAATTTTGCACTGAATCTGCAAAATTTCGAATTTGCCTGCCTGCGTATTTCTCACCACAATTGGCGAGCTTTGCCACGATGGGAAGCTGCCGCATCAGCCTTCCCGTTCGTAATGCCTTTGAAATATCTGGCACTCGCCCCTTGTGCAGGAGCTTGTCGACATGGACGGGCTCCGTTTTTCACCCTTGGAAAGTCTCGTTTGAAAACGCTTCTGCGCAGCTTCATCCCCCACTCGCTCAACACTCACCCGGCGGAATGGTCGCGCGCGGCGATTGGCGCGTGTCTGGGCATTTTCATCAGTGCGCTGGTCTGCCAACAGGTGTTTGGCGTTGATGTGGCGCTGCATTTACTCGGCCCCGTCGGTGCATCGGCGGTGCTGCTGTTTGCAGTGTCGACCGGCGCGCTCGCCCAGCCGTGGTCGGTTCTTGGCAGTTATCTGATTTCGGCGCTGGCTGCACTGGCGTGCATTCATCTGTTCGGCAATACGATTACCGCGGCGAGTATCGCGGTGTGTTTGGCTATTTTGCTGACGTGCGTGTGCCGCTGCCTGCATCCGCCAGGCGCGGCCATCGCCATTTGCATCGTCACCTCGAAACATGAGCTGTCCGCGATGGGCATGCACGTATTGGCGCCGGTCATGCTCAACGCGGGCTGCCTGTTGTTGACCGCGCTGGTCTACAACAACCTGACGCGGGTGCGGTATCCCAAAGCGCAGGCCAAAGCGGCGACGATTGCTGGCCCACAGGCGGTCGAAGGTTTCATCGCGGCGGATCTGGACAAAGCGCTGGATGAAATCGGAGCGTTCGTCGACGTTTCCCGTGACGATCTTCAGGCCATTCTGCATAAGACCGAGGCCAACGCGCTGCGGCGCAACCGGGATGATATCGACACGGCACAGGTGATTTCACGTAGCGAGCACAGCCTGTCCCTCGATCATTCAATGGCAGACGCCATGAAGCTGCTTGCCGCGCAAGGAAGCAAACACCTGCCGGTGCTGGACGCTGATCGCAAGGTCATCGGCATCATCAGTCTGGTGAACTGACGCAGGTGCTTCGTCTCAGATCAGCGGATCCCAGCGCTGCGACCAGTCTTCGCTTTCCCGGGCGATCGTGCGCAACAGCTCGAACGCCCGAGGCAGTGTCGGCGAGGGATTGTCCCGCGCGTAAACCAGATACGTCGGATAGCTGAATTCCGGCGCCATTGGCACTCGTTCGATGATTCCGCGATCAAGGTAGGACTGCACCACCCGCGTGCGAAAGTAACCGGAGCCGCCGTTGTCGAGAATGTATTGCAGCGCCAGCGGGCCGAGGTTGAAGGCGACAGCCGCCTTGGATTTTTCTGGCATCGCGGCGTCGTGTTGCTGACGAAAGGCCGGGCCCCAATCGATGTAAACGTACGGCTCGGGCTTGTCGACCACGCGGATCAGGATCAGCTTTTCCTCCAGCAACTCCTCCACCTGCAGGCCCGGCCAGTAGGCGGGCTGGTAGACCAGCGCGGCGTCCAGCACGCCCCGCTCGACATCCTTCATCAGCGCCTCGCCCTCTCGGACTTCGGAATGCAGCGCGTAGTCCGGAATCGACGCTCTGATCTCCCTCACCCAGCTCAACATCAACGGGTTGCACAGGCTCATTTCCGCGCCAATGCGCAGCACGTGCCGATAGCCGTCGGGCAACGGCAAGTCTCGTCGCGCAGCGTCCCAGGTCTGCACCAGCTGATTGGCAAAAACCACGAACGCTTCGCCGTCCGAGGTCAGGCGGGCGCCCGTGCGATTGCGAATGAACAACTTGCAGTTCAGATGGCCTTCGAGCTTTTGCACCCGCGCGGTGATGGCGGTCTGGGTGACGTGGAGCTTTTCGGCGGCCGCCATGAGGCTGCCCAGGCGAACGATTTCGAGGAAAGTACGGGCGAGATCGATGTCCATCGGTGCGTTTCGGCTTCTGGCGGTGTGGGGGGCTGCGCCATGGTAACGCAGGCCCTGAACGGCGCGTGCGCAGAATGCCTGCGAGAGGAGCGGCAGGTGATCGGGATGAGATGGCAGAAATCCTAAATCTGCTGTCTGATGCAGCAAGTTCGTGCAGACCACGAACCCCTTACCTACTTTCTGCGGAAAACAACATGAAACACGCCCTGCTCACCGGCCTGCTCCTGACTGCATTCGCCCTGCCCTTCGCGGCGTCTGCCAACGATGACAACAGCCTGTGCCAGATTAACCTGAGCAAAATCCGGGACGCCAAAGTCGCCAATCCGAACCTGAGCGATGCCGTGAAAAGCGACGTCGACACCACCGTACACCGCGCCGAATCCGCACTGGCCCGGCATAACGATGACGGCGCCAGGGAGTGCGTTTCGTTGACCCAACAGGCCCTGCAGAAGGTCCAGAGCCACTGATTCAAACCAGCCACAAAGGCAGTAATCACACGCGGCTCCGGTAAGACGCCTGACCTGGAGAAGTGGGCCAACTGCCCATAAACCCACCTAAGATCAACGGCATAACACCCGACGCCTTCCCGGCTAAAGCCGGTCCTACAGATGTTGCAAGGTTGTCGTAGGACCGGCTTTAGCCGGGAAAAGGCCGGTCAGGCTGTGGAGTTGCAGCATCTGGAAATCAGCCATCGCGAGCAAGCTCACTCCTACAAGCAAACCTGCGGACGTCACCGGGCTCCGGCCAGACGCCTGGCCCGTGGGAGCGAGCTTGCTCGCCAAGGGTGAGTCTCAGTCACTGCCGAGGCTGAACTCAACCGACCTATTTCAGTACCAGCAACCGATAAACCCCCGCCTCGTTTTCGATCCCGTGGGTATCGTGGGTGAACCCCGGAAACGACTTGTCGAAGCTTTCCAACGCGCGCAGATAGGCCAGCAGCGGGCCGTCGGCGGGACCTGCGTTCTCACCCGGCATGAGCAGCGGGATGCCCGGTGGATAAGGCACGATGCCCGTCGCCGCGATGCGCCCGGCAGCTTCCTCGAGCGTCACCTGCTCCACCTCGTTCTTGACCAGCTTCTCGTACGCTTCCACCGGGCTGCATTCCGCTTTGGGCAGCGTGCCGAACGCTTTGGACATGGCAGCGGTCGTCCTGGTCTGCTTCATCGCTGCGAAGATTTCTTCAGACAAATCTTTCAGGCCCATGCCGGCGTATCGCAACTGGTTGGCGGTCAGCAGGTCGGGCAGGCAGAGCTCCAGCTCGAGGTTGCTGTCGTAGTCGCGTTTGAAGTCCAGCAGCGCGTTGACCAGCGTGCCCCACTTACCTTTGGTGATGCCGATGGAGAACAGAAAGAGAATGGTGAAATCAGTGGTCTTCTCAACCACGATGCCCTGATGGCCGAGGTAGGCGCTGAGCACGCATGCGGGAATCCCGAAGTCGAGCAGGTTGCCGTCGTCGCCCATGCCGGGGCTGAGGATCGACACCTTGATCGGGTCGAGCATGCAGTAGCCGTCTTCGATGTCGCCAAAGCCATGCCAGACTTCATTCGGATGCAGCACCCAGCAACTCGGATCGGTTTTCAGCCGCACCGGATCGACCTCGTGAAACGCCAATGCATCGCCGTCGACCTGCACGGACGGCGGCTGCCAGCACGAGAAAAACCAGTCGTCATGCCCGAGCATCTCGGCGCGCATGCGCGAAATGACCTGGCGGAAGGCGACAGCCTCTTCGATCGACTCGTTGGTGAGAATCTGCCCGCTTGGGGCTTCCATCATCGCTGAGCTGACGTCGCACGAGGCCATGATCGCGTAGTTGGGCGACGTCGAGGCGTGCATCATGTACGACTCGTTGAAGCGACCGTGCGGAATCGGATTACGCCCGTTGCGCACATGAATCATCGACGCCTGGGACAACGCCGCAAGCAGTTTGTGGGTCGACTGCGTGGCGAACACGGTGGGCCGGGATTCATCGTGATCGTCCGGGCTGCCGTGCATCGCAAAGCGGTCCTTGTACAGCGGATTGAAGCGCGCGTAGCCGTACCAGGCCTCGTCGAAATGCAGCCGATCGACGCTCTGCCCGAGCAGCTCCTCGACACGGGTGACGTTGTAGGTCAGGCCGTCATAGGTCGAGTTGGTGACGATCGCGTGCACCGGCGTCGGGTCGATGTGGTTCTTGACCAGCGGGTTGTTGGCAATCGCGGCCCTGACGCCCTCGGCGCTCAGCGTCTGCGGCAGGATTGGCCCGATGATGCCGAAGCGGTTGCGGGTCGGCACCAGATACGTGGGAATGGCGCCTGACAGCGTCATCGCATGCTCGGCGGACTTGTGGCAATTGCGGTCACACAGGGCGATCTGGTCCCGCGTGACGCTGGCCATGAGGATCACCCGGTTGGACATCGACGAGCCGTTGGTCACGTAGTACGTGCGATGCGCGCCGAATACCTTGGCCGCGTAGCGCTCGCCCTGGCCGATGGGGCCGCTGTGGTCGAGCAACGAACCCAGTTCGCCGACCGAAATCGACAGATCGGATCGCAGCAGGTTTTCACCGAAGAACTCATAAAACGCGCGCCCCGCCGTGCTCTTCAGAAACGCCGTACCGCCGGCATGGCCAGGCGTGTGCCAGGAATATTCGTAGCTGCGCGCGAACTTGAGCAGTGCGCCGAACATCGGTGGCAGGACCGCCTGACGATAGCGCTCGATGGCCGCCATGATTCGCCCGCTCAAGAATCGGCTGGTGTCTTCCGGCAACCAGATGAAGTCATCGGCGTGCTGCATCACGATCAACGGCACGCTGGACGCGGTACTGCGGTCGCTGATCAGGAACACCGGTACGCGCGTGTTGCGCTCACGCAGCGCGGTGAGCAGGTCGATGCATTCCTGATGGTCCTCGCTGTCGTCCATTTCCCAGCTGAGCAGCACACACTGAATGGCAGGATCGGAGCTGAGAATCGACTTGGCATCGCTCAGGCTTTCAGAGGTCAGCACGCTGATGGAGCGCTCCTCGACATCGCTGATCAGCTGGATCAGGGCCCGGCCGAACACGCTGCGTTTGTCCGGCTGTTTGCTGACCAGCAGCGCCAGCATGCCAAGCAGGTGTCTGTATTCCGTCATGGTTGGGTCTCCAGGGTGGCGTGATTCATGGCGTTGGCCGGCAGGTCATTGACCGGGATGGGCTCGCCGACAATGTGCTGCGCTGCGACGGTCTGAGTCGGAACGCTGTTGTTCAAGGCTTCGAGGCGGATCAACCGCGTATTGACGAAGCCGAACAGCGTGTAGCCGACAATCGTCGCGACACCGCCGAGCATCAGCGCCTCAGCGCCCGAGCTGTAAAGCGCCAGATAGCTGTAGGCCGCAGCGATGCCCGCAACGATGTTGGTAACGAGTGCCTTGTTGGCCGGAACGTTCGAGACTTTTTGCAGCGTCATCAGCGTGGCCATCGACAGGATGTACGGCACCAGGTTGGTGACCACGGCCAGATTGACCAGCGTGTCGAATTGCTTGGCCAGATCGGGGCTGATCGTCAGCAGCGCCATGGCAGTCTGCATCGCCAGCAGGATCAACATGCTGATGATCGGCACGCCATGTTTGTTGGCTTTGGCGAAGATCGGCAGGAAGTAACCGGTGTCCGCAGAGCTTTTGAACACCTGCGCCACGGTGAACTGCCAGCCCAGCAACGAGCCGATGCAGGCCAGCACCATCAGGCCCATGACGATGTTGCCGACCATCGGCGTGAACATCTTGGCGAACACCAGGCCGAACGGCGCTGTGGACGAGACCAGTTCGGCGTTGTCGACAATGCCGGCGATCACGTTGGTGGAAACGATGTAGATCACCGCCGCGCCCAGCGTCCCGCCGAGCACCGCAATCGGTACGTTCTTCTCAGGGTTTTCAACTGCGTCGCCGTTGGCGCAAGCCGATTCCAGTCCCAGAAATGCCCACAGCGTGATCGCCACCGAGGCGCCGGCCGCTTCATACCAGGGTTTATCGTGAGGATTCCAGCCTGCGGCATAGACGCTGCCGTCGAACCAGAACCAGCCGATGGTGGAAACCAGCACCACTGGGGCAATGACGCCCCAGACCGTCACCGCACCGATCTTGCCGGTAATGCTCGCGCCGCCGAAGTTGGCGAACGTGGTTATCCACAATAACGCGATGGTCGCGAGGCCGACCTGCAGCGAGTCAAGTTTGATGTCAAACAGCGTCTGGATATAACCCACGGCAGTAATACTGATCGCCACATTGGCAATCAATAACGACAGACCGTAGGTGTAGTTAGTGATGTAGTTGCCGGACTTGCCGAACGTATATTCAGCGTATCCGCCCATGCCGCCCGTCTTGCGACTGAGCATGCCGCATCGTGCAAACGCGTACGCCAGAGCGAGGGAGCCGGTTGCGGTAATGAGCCAGGAGAGGATTGAAATACCGCCCACTTCTGCAAGTTTGGTTGGCAGTAGAACAATGCCCGAGCCCAACATGTTGACGGCGGTCAACATCGTCAGCTGTCCCACACTCATTTTCTTTGCGACTGACATTCCATTGCCTCATTAGATGACGTGAGAGGCTTTTAGCTATAGCAAAGGATTCTTATTAAGCAAGAAATGAAAGTGGGCCGAACAACTAGCGAAATGCCATCTCTGGCAACAAAAAGGAAGAGGACTCACTCGTTTGAGGGCATCCGTATGACAACTAAAAACGTTGAGTGGGCAGTGGCGGGTCAGAATTGCCACTGCCAATGGACGTTTTCAGCCTCAGGCGCCATCAGTTGGATAGGCCACTTTTCAGCCGCTCCATGACCTCGAGGTCCGTTCGCTCAAATCGCAACGGTGTGACAGAAATCCCACCTTGGGTCACGACGAAGGTCTCGCTGTCGTCGAAATCCGGGCGTTCATGACGATCAATGTTCAGCCAGTAATAACCCTGTTCGCGCATGTCGGTGCGTTGAGTGATGTTCAAGCCGTCCATGCGCCCGATGCCCTGCCGGGTGATCTGCAGCGGCCTGGCGTGTTCGGGGGCGACATCCGGAAAGTTGATGTTCAGACAAACGTCAGCGGCCCACTCCATGCCGATCACACGACGAATGACGTCAGGCGCGAGCGCTCTGGCTGTTTCCCATTTCACCGCATCGCGGCGGGTGAAGAATTGGCTCAGGGCAATTGACGGTACGCCCATCAACAGCCCCGCCATCGCGGCGCCGACGGTGCCGGAAAACATGGTTTCCACGCCCAGATTCGCGCCTTTGTTGATGCCGGAAAGCAACAGTTGTGGCCGCTCTTCCATCAACTGACCAAGGGCAATGGCGACACAATCGGCTGGCGTTCCGGACACCGAGAAACGCCGCTCGCCGCGTGCCTTGACCCGCAAGGGGTGATGGATGCTAAGCGCGTGGGAAATCCCGCTCTGATCCTGCTCGGGTGCGACAACCCAGACTTCTTCCGCCAGCTCGCGGGCAACGGCTTCCAGCACTTCCAGCCCCGGCGCGTCGATGCCGTCGTCGTTGGTGATCAGGATGCGCTCGATTCGCGGGTTCGACATGCAGTACTCCTTCGCAAGAGGTTGATCATCGATGTTCAAGCAGTTGCAGCCACGATGGCTGCCGGATCTCAGACGAACAGGGTGAACAGCGCAAATCCGACGTACCAGACAATCGCGGCGCGAATCAGCAGTTCCCACAGCACGTCGAGACTGTTCACACCCTCGACGCCTACCACGGGAGCAGGCACCTCGCCTGCGACGCAACCCACTTTGGTAATCAGGCCGGAGGCACTGATATTCCAGTTGAGCAGCTCGCTGAGCATCACCCGACTGACCGCGACAAAATTGCCCACCAAGGCGAAACTCGCAGCCAGCAGACGCACCGGCACCCAGTCAAAGGCGTGTCGCAACTGGGTCGCGCGCTCCACCAGTGCAGGCGTGCGGCCATGCTCGGACGCCAGCGCCAACAGCCGGTAGGCCAGCGCCGCCACCGGGCCAAGCACGAAATACCAGAAGATTACGGCGAAGAAACCTTGGTAGACCTGCCACAACAGATAAGTCTGAGCACCACCCAAAAGCTGCTCTTCGTTCTCGGCCTGAACGCCAAGGTCGCGCTCGGCGACCAGCACCGCGGCCTCCTGATCGCCCCGTCGGCAGGCGTCGCGGAAGGAACCCAGGTTGGCCTTGATGTCGCCACGCCCCAGGCTGTAGATGAACACCAACAGATGGATCGGCAACGCGAGCCAGCCATAGGCGACCGAGCCGACGATCACTAACACCAGCGCCAGCACCAACAATGGCAGCAACACGGTCAGCGTCAGAATCCACCAGGGACGGCTGGCGCTGCGCGGATTGGACTCAAGCCGCGCCAGTTGCTGCAGCCATGGCCCATCACGCTGAACACGCTGGCGCAGGGCCGAGAACTTCTCGATCCAGACCGCCAGCAGCAAAACCAGAAAACTCATCTCCCGCTCCTCAATTCAAATCTCTAAAGCCGAACGAAACCGGGCCCAGTCAAAGCACGGGCCGGGATCGGTCTTGCGTCCCGGAGCAATGTCGCTATGGCCGCAGATGCGCTGCGGGGTGATCGCCGGCCAGGACGACTGCAACTGCCGCGTCAGCGCGATCAACGCCTGATACTGCGCATCGGTGAAGGGCTGATCGTCAGTGCCTTCAAGCTCGATGCCGATGGAAAAATCGTTGCACGCCTCACGGCCTTCGAACACCGACACGCCTGCATGCCAAGCCCGGTCGAGACAGGAGACGAACTGGGTGACGGCGCCGTCCCGCTCGATCAGAAAATGCGCAGAGACGCGCAAGTCGGCGATGCCTTCGAAATAGGGATGTTCGGTGACATCCAGCCGGTTCTGAAAAAATGCCTGAACCTTTCCGGTCTTGAACTGCGCGGGGGGCAGGCTGATGTTGTGGATCACCAGCAGCGAGATCTCGCCCTCGGGACGAGCATTGAAATTGGGCGAAGGGCAATGCTGAGCGCCGTGGCACCAGCCCGTGCCGGGGTCCAGTTGCATGAAGGGGTCCTTAAAGCATCATTCGACAGCAGCCAGTATGCCCGCGATGAGAAAGGATGTGGCAGCCAATGCGCCGCCACGCTGCGAATCAGCCCTTGAGCTTGCGCAGATTTCCCAGCACCGACTCCAGAGCGCGATCGAACAACAGCGCATCGTCCAGCACACGAATCGTGCCGCGACGAAACTCGACCGCCAGCCCCATGCGAGTCTTTTCCAGGACCTTCATGCCTGTGCGGTTGACGAACACATAGCGGCCGCTCGGCTCGACGATGGCCGCCAGTTTGCACCGCAGCTTGTGATCTTCGTCTTCCTGGATTTCGACCCAGCTGCCCATGCGCAGCTTATCGACCTGCAGCAGACCTTCATCATCAGCAGGCAAATGCATCGAAGGCTCGCTGAGCACTTGTTCGCCCGGCGCAACCAGCACGATCTCCTCAACGACCGCCATCATCGGCGTGCCATCGGATGGCTCGTTCTGGACCTGCTCGGCATCGTCGGACGCCGGACGCGTCACGTGATTAAAGGCCTGAACGTGCAGGGCTTCGAGCTGGCTGAAAAATTCGCTGGTCGCAAACGGATCGAATGCCGCGCTGCTCAGGCCGTCGCGCAGCGACTTGAGCAGGCCTGGCACCAGTTCCAGCAGACGCTGACGCGCCTCTGGCTCGTCGTGGGATTCGACGCTCCAGATCAGGTCATCCATGGCCTGCAGCCCGGATTTCCATTCGACCGACTCCTCGCCGTGCTTAAGGCAGGTCAGCAGCAATACCTTGCTCCACGCTTCCTGGAGCAGACGCACGACAACTTCCGGCAACGTCCGGCCCAACAGACGATCATTCAGCGCCTGTTGCACACGCTGACGCGCCAGCTCAGCCAGCGCGCGCCCTTCTTCAGCGTCGCGGGTGCGTTGTTCGAGCAATTCGCTGCGACGACGTTCGTCGCTGGTGAACGCCAGGAAATCCACGAGCAATTCGGTAAAAATCGCCGGATCGTCGACGAAATCATGCAAAAGCCGCTGCACAATCTGATCGATGCGGGTGTAGAGCGAATCACGCTGGGTGTCGTCACGTCCGCCCCAGCCAAGCGCCGCCGATGCGATCTCGTTGAGCAGGCGCCGCGCTGGGTGGCTGCCGCGGCTGAAAAAGCTCTTGTCGATGACGGCGACTTTCAGCATCGGGATTTGCAGACGACCGATCAGCGCGCGCAACGAGCCCGGCAGGTTGCGGTCGTCGAGAATGAATTCGAACAGCATCGAGATGAGGTTGATGACGTCCTCATCCATAGGCCCGACCACGCGAAACTTGCCGCTTCGCGCGCTGACCCGGCCAATCAATTGTTCCAGCTGAGTGCGCAGATCGAAGTCGTCCGGCGTTTCGGCTTTCGGCACGTACTGCTGCAGATGAGACAGCAGACGCAGCAGGTCCTGACTCGAAATCGGTCGGGCCTCGCCGACATTGTCCGGGCGCGGCGTAATGTTGCCGCGCACGTGGACCAGCAGCTCTTGCAGCGCAGAAAAGACTTCCTGCACGCTGTTATCGAGCTTTTCAGTGGCCTGAATCAGCGACGCGTTATCGGCACGCTGCGCCTCGTTCGCGGCCGCCGAGCTGGCCGAACGATCGGTCGAACGGCGCGACGGCAGCACTTTCAATTCAGGCAGGACACCCGCCGAAATCAGCAGCTGGTTGGCTTCTTCATACAATTGATCAGCATTGGCCAGCGCGTATTTCTCGAACAGCTTGAGGATGATCAGCTTGACCTTGATCTCGACGCCGAGGCTGCGACCGGCCTGCAGGAAGAAATCGCAAAGCAGTGTAGGACCGAGCGGATTGGTTTCGTCGGTCACGGTCTGAGGGATCAGTTCGTTCAGCCGCGTCGTCAACTGACCCAACGCAACGCCGTCGCGGTTCATGACCTTGGTGACCATGGCATCCACGGCCACGGTCCTTTCCAGATCATCGTTGTGAACCAGTGCGAGTTTGTCGAAAGACACAGGCTCGGTGAGGATCGGCTCAACGACTTCGTAGTGGCCGAGGCGCAAAAAGGCTTCGAAGAACTTGTCGAGGAAATTGCGCTCGATGCTCTTGCGCTTCAGGCGCAGGTCGCGCATGGCTTCGAAGAAAATGTTCTGTTCGGCGTTGTTGTGGGCGCGGTCGGCCATCTCGAACAACGTGTCATCGGCATTATCAAACAGCGTTTGCAGACTTTCCTTGAGCTGCTGGGCGGCTTTGTCGCGCACCTGCAGCAGAACGACGGGCAGCCGAGCAACAGGCGAGGATCCCGGATTTTCCGGACTCGACTTGCTCAAAGGCACCACTTTATTACCGTCGTTATGCATCAAGGACTCCTATCAACCGACTACACAGCGGCTACTCAACAGCCACAACCTCATCCCAAGCGCAGGCCGAGACTGCACATGACCGGATCTTGAATTTTTGTCCCTGGGGTGTACAGGCGAACGTCAAAGCTATGACGTCAAAAGCTAGGCGAATTATCTTGTAAATCGTGTCCGCCCGCCAGCGGACTCTTCGCCCTGATTGGAATAATAGGAGCGGACGAAGCGGCATGTGCAGCGATAGACCGCGAAAAACGCAATCTGTCGCATAGACGGCAAAAAAACCGACAGAGTGCAGGTCATGCACTCAACTGGATGGTGAGGGTCCGGTAGGTTGGTACAGTTGCCTGCCTTATACTCGGGGCAACTAGTAAGTGGAGTCCGATATGCCGAATCTACGCCTTGCCACGCTGACCGCCGAAATCGAAGCCAACGTACGCCGTGCGTTGCTCGAGGACGTCGGCACTGGCGACATCACCGCTCAGCTGATTCCCGCCGAGCGTCTCGCCAAGGCAACCGTGATCTCGCGCGACGCTGCCGTCATCGCCGGCACCGCTTGGGTCGACAGTGTATTTAGGCAGCTGGACCAGCGCGTTGCGGTTCACTGGCAAGTCGCCGATGGCGAGCGCGTGCAGCCCAATCAAGTGCTGTTCCATCTGGAGGGTCCGGCGCGCTCACTGCTGACCGGCGAGCGCAGCGCCCTCAACTTCCTGCAGATGCTCTCCGGCGTCGCGACGCGCTCGCAGCATTACGCCGACATGGTGGCCGACACGCAGGTCAAATTGCTCGACACCCGCAAGACCCTGCCCGGCCTGCGCCTGGCACAAAAATACGCCGTGACCTGCGGCGGTTGCCATAACCATCGCATCGGCCTGTTCGACGCCTTCCTGATCAAAGAAAACCACATCGCGGCCTGCGGTGGCATCGCCGAAGCCATCACCGCCGCGCACAAGATCGCGCCTGGCAAACCGGTGGAAGTCGAAGTCGAAAGCCTGGACGAGCTCCATCAAGCCCTCGAAGGCGGCGCCGACATCATCATGCTCGACGAACTGAGCCTGGACGAAATGCGCGAAGCCGTCCGCCTCACGGCCGGTCGTGCCAAGCTCGAAGCCAGCGGCGGCGTCACCGATGCGACGTTACGCACCATCGCCGAAACCGGGGTCGACTACATCTCGATTGGCACCCTGACCAAAGATGTGAAGGCCGTCGACCTGTCGATGCGGCTCAGCGTTTGATGCAACGGCAGGCACAAGTGCGCTTGCTTGGGACGGTTGCCAATCGCAAGCGAGCGCACGCCTGATACGCACCTGAAGTTTGTGTGCGGTTTAGCTGACCGCCTGACACAGCTCGAACCAATCGAAAATCGGCGGGGTCACACCTGCAGATCATTTGAGGAGAGCGCCATGGCCGTTTCGTTGAAAAAACTCGAGCACGATGAATTGCCCGCCGACTATCTCGCGGAAAACGCAACGACAGCGTTTCAGGTGACATCCGACGCAGGAGAAGTGTTTGTGGTGGACACCGAAGAGGAAGCCGCCGCGATCGTGACCAGGCTGCATGTGGAAGACCAGCAACAAGCGGCGAAAGACTGACTGCGCGTTGCGATGCATTGCCTTTGGAGCGGCGGTTCTGATCCCCTGCTGACATCGTCAATTCACGCTCAATATTTCGCCCCAGAGAAGCCCGCGCAACGCGGGCTTTTTATCGAGTCCGCAATCAGCAAATGCTGCTTCTTTCGCCGTTGTAATGGGCGTCTGTTGCACCTTCGATAACGCGCCAGCCAACGTCAGCAAACGGCGCTACGCCACCTGTCTGAATGCGTTAAAGGACTGCGTCGATCGGTCGTTAATCCGTCAGTAGCGTCAGGGACGGCGAATAGTGCTACGTATGAATGGCTGAACTCTCGGGCAAGGGAACAGCCCACATGAGCCTTGGCCATGATTGACCTGACCGTCTGGAACCTTACCCTTCCTGTTGATACTCCGCCTTTGACCACCGCCGCAGCGCTGCCAAAGCTCAAAACCGCTTACTTCACCAACACCGGTGACAAAGTTGTTTTCTGGGCGCCCGTCACCGGTTCGCACACCGGTCATAGCGATTTCCCACGCTCCGAGATGCGAGAAACCCTGACCAACGGCAAAGCCCGTAACTGGTTGTACAACAGCGGCCTGAACACGCTCAAAGGCACGCTTTCGGTCAACCAGGTGCCTTCCACCGGGCGAGTGGTGGTGGCGCAAATTCATGCCAAGGATGCCGCTACGCCCTTGCTCAAGGTTGTGTACCGCTTCGCCAACGGCACAGGCAATATCGACCTCGAATACCGCGTGAACCCCGCCGACGTGAAAAGTCCCGTTGCCTATACGGTGCCTAACGTGCCGCTCAACAAAGCCTTCGCGTACGCCATTCAAATGAACAAGCAAGGCAAACTGACCGTGCTGATCAACAACGCCGGCCCGCAAATCCAGCTCGCGCCGACCTGGTACAAATACGCCTTCTACTTCAAGGCCGGCGTCTACACGCTGGACAACGTCGGCTACCCCACCGAAGGCGGCAAGGTGACCTATACAAGGTTGGAAGTCAGCCACTTGTGATTTGGCGGCTGTGAGAAAACTTTTGAGCTGAAAATGCGCCATCGTGAGTGATGGCGCGGAGAGGGTTTGGTGCCGAAAATAGGAATCGAACCTACGACCTTCGCGTTACGAGTGCGCTGCTCTACCGACTGAGCTATTTCGGCATTACTGTCCCTTTCTCAACGAACAGTAAATCAACAGTACTATTACGCACCTTAAAGCGAAACCAGTTATTTACAAGAGCCAGGCATCCAGTTCGTAGGAGTACCGGCGCAAGTCCATGCGGTAATGTTCTTGTTAGCATCGATAGTAGGAGTCATCGTGACCTGTGTATCGTCAGCTGCTTTGAGCTGACCTTTAACCTGAATAACGCCGGTAGTTGCGTTTACGGTAATAGATTTCGCGTACTGCGTAGCGACGAAACCGGTAGCGCATGCATCGAGCCCCGTCGCACCCTTGCTTGCCACCGCCTCGGTAACGCAAGTGCGAGCACTGCTCGCAGCCAAAATAATTTCTGATGCCTTAGCGCGCGCGGTGTAATCCTGATAAGCAGGCAGCGCCACCGCCGCCAAGATACCGATAATCGCTACCACGATCATCAGTTCGATGAGGGTAAAGCCCTTTTGTGCTTGCATAACGTACTTCTCCGATCGTCAATTAGGTGTCGCTCCGCAAGCATAGACGCATACCTCGTGCCAATTCGCGAATCTGCTCTCCTGTTGCATTTCTTTTGTGCGCTGATGAGGAATACAGGACCGGCGCCAGCAAAAAGTGACAATTATTGTCACCCCTGCGGCGTACATTTGGCAGCCAAGCCCGACTGCGCTATAAACCACACACTGTCTGTGTCTGGTGGTTGTAATGACTGATGTCGTGCTTACGGGTTTGGCCAAGCAGCTTGTCGTGGCTGAGCTCCTGAATGAAAAGTCTGCGCAGCAGGCGTATCAGCAGGCTCGCCGCGACAAGGTGTCGCTGGTCAGCTATCTGGTACAGAACAAGCTGGTAAAAAGTCTGACCCTTGCCGAAGTAGCTTCCGACCAGTTCGGCATTCCCTTTCTTGACCTCAATACCCTCGATAAGGAAAGCCAGCCCAAGGGGTTGGTCAGCGAAAAGCTCGTGCGCCAGCACTCGGCGCTGCCTTTATGGCGACGGGGTAACAAGCTGTTTATTGGTGTATCGGACCCGACCAATCACCAGGCCATTACCGACATCCAGTTCAGCACCGGCTTGAATACCGAAGCGATTCTGGTCGAGGACGACAAGCTCACCGTCGCCATCGAGAAGTTCTTCGACACCCACAGTGGCATGGGCGATCTGGCCGATGTTGACCTGGGGTTGGAAGTCGAAGCGGTAGACGAAAGCAAAGAGACCTCCATTGGCGGTCAGGATGCCGACGACGCGCCGGTGGTCCGGTTCGTGAACAAGATGCTGATGGACGCGATCCGTCTCGGCTCTTCGGACCTGCATTTCGAGCCATATGAGAAGATCTTCCGGGTTCGCCTGCGTACTGACGGCATCCTTCATGAAGTGGCCAAACCGCCGACGCACCTGGCCGGCCGTATCGCTGCGCGCTTGAAGGTCATGGCCAGTCTGGATATTTCCGAGCGCCGCAAGCCGCAGGACGGGCGCATCAAGCTGCGCATTTCGAAAAACCGCGCCATCGACTTTCGTGTCAACACGTTGCCGACCTTGTGGGGCGAGAAGATCGTGATGCGGATTCTCGACCCGACCAGCGCGCAGATGGGCATCGACGCACTGGGTTACGAGCCGGAGCAGAAAGCGCTGTATCTGGAAGCGCTCAGCAAACCGCAGGGCATGATTCTGGTCACCGGTCCTACAGGCTCGGGTAAAACTGTTTCGCTCTACACCGGTTTGAATATTCTCAACACAACGGACATCAACATCTCCACCGCCGAGGATCCGGTCGAAATCAACCTGGAAGGCATCAACCAGGTCAACGTCAACCCGCGTCAGGGCATGGACTTCGCCCAGGTGCTGCGGGCATTTCTGCGTCAGGACCCGGACGTTATCATGGTCGGTGAGATTCGTGACCTCGAAACCGCCGAGATCGCGATCAAGGCCTCGCAGACCGGCCACATGGTGCTGTCGACGCTGCACACCAACAGCGCGGCGGAAACACTGACTCGCCTGCACCACATGGGCGTGGCGGCTTTCAACATTGCTACCGCCATCAACCTGATCATCGCCCAGCGGCTGGCCCGCAAGCTCTGCCCGCACTGCAAGAAAGAAGTCGACATCCCGCGCGAGACATTGATTGCCGAAGGTTTCCCGGAAGAGAAAATCGGCACGTTCAAGCTTTACTCTCCAGTGGGCTGCGAACAATGCAACGCCGGCTACAAAGGCCGTGTCGGTATTTACGAAGTGGTGAAGAGCACTCCCGCCCTGGAGCGCATCATCATGGAGGAAGGCAACTCCATCGAGATTTCCGAACAGATGCGCAAGGACGGCTTCAACGACCTGCGCACCTCCGGCCTGATGAAGGCCATGCAGGGCGTGACCAGCCTTGAGGAAGTCAACCGGGTGACCAAGGATTAAGCATGGCGACCAAAGCAGTAAAAGTCAGCGTCTACACCTGGGAGGGGCTCGACAAGAAAGGCGTCAAACAAAAGGGCGAAATCAACGGCCACAACCCCGCGCTGGTCAAAGCCCAGTTGCGCAAGCAAGGCATCAACCCGACGAAAGTCCGGAAGAAAGCCGTTTCGATCTTCGGCTCCGGCAAGAAGATCAAACCGCTGGACATCGCGTTCTTCAGCCGCCATATGGCCACGATGATGAAAGCCGGCGTTCCTTTATTGCAGTCGTTCGACATTATCAGCGAAGGCTCCGATAACCCGAACATGCGCAAGCTCGTTGACGACATCAAACAGGAAGTGGCTGCCGGGCACAGTTTTGCCACGGCCTTGCGGCAGAAGCCTCAGTATTTCGACGACCTGTTTTGCAACCTTGTCGACGCGGGTGAACAAGCCGGTGCGCTTGAGTCGCTGCTCGATCGAGTGGCCACCTACAAAGAAAAGACCGAGTTCCTCAAAGCCAAGATCAAAAAAGCCATGACCTACCCGATTGCCGTGGTCATCGTGGCGATCATCGTGAGCGGCATTCTGCTGATAAAAGTCGTACCGCAGTTCCAGTCCGTGTTCGCCGGATTTGGCGCGAAACTGCCCGCTTTTACACTGATGGTCATTGGCCTTTCGGAAATCGTCCAGAGTTATTGGTACATGCTTCTGGGCGCCCTGCTGGTCGCGTTTATGGCCTTCCGGAAAGCCTACAAGACCTCGGAGAAATTCAGGGATCGCATCGACCGCATGCTGTTGAAGGTGCCGGTGATCGGCCCGCTTCTGTTCAAATCGGCGGTCGCCCGTTTTGCCCGGACGCTTTCAACCACCTTCGCTGCGGGTGTGCCGCTGGTCGATGCACTCGACTCGGTTGCCGGCGCGACGGGCAACGTGGTTTTCCGCAACGCCGTGCATAAGGTCAAACAAGACGTTTCCACCGGTATGCAGCTCAACTTTTCGATGCGCAGCACGGGGGTCTTCCCGATGCTGGCCGTGCAGATGACCGCCATCGGCGAGGAGTCCGGCGCGCTGGATTCGATGCTTGATAAGGTCGCGACGTATTACGAAGAGGAAGTCGACAACATGGTAGACAGCCTCACCAGCCTGATGGAGCCAATGATCATGGCCGTCCTCGGCGTCATTGTCGGCGGGCTCGTGATCGCCATGTACCTGCCCATCTTCCAGCTCGGAAACGTCGTCTAACATGCCTGTTCTCGACCTTCTGGCCAGCTCCCCGCTGGCCTTTGTTGTGTGCGCGCTGGTGTTGGGGCTGCTGGTGGGCAGCTTTCTCAACGTCGTGGTTTATCGCCTGCCCAAGATGATGTTGCAGGACTGGAAGGCTCAGGCGCGCGAAGTGCTGGAACTCCCGGCCGAGCCGAAACCCGAGACCTTCAACCTGCTGCTGCCTCATTCTCGCTGCCCGCATTGCGCGCACCGAATCCGCGCCTGGGAGAACCTGCCGGTCGTCAGTTACCTGTTTCTGGGCGGCAAATGCTCCCGCTGCAAGGCGCCCATCAGCAAGCGTTATCCCCTCGTCGAACTGGTGTGCGGATTACTGTCGGCGTTCGTCGCCTGGCATTTCGGCTTCGGCTGGCAGGCTGCGGCCGTGCTGGTGTTGAGCTGGGGCCTGCTGTCGATGAGCCTGATCGACGCCGATCACCAATTGCTGCCGGACGTGATCGTACTGCCGCTGCTGTGGCTTGGCCTGATCGTCAATACGTTCGGGCTTTTTGCGTCGTTGACCGATGCGCTGTGGGGCGCGGTGTTCGGGTATCTGGTGCTGTGGGCGGTGTTTTGGCTGTTCAAGCTGGTGACTGGCAAGGAAGGCATGGGCTACGGCGACTTCAAATTGCTGGCCATGCTGGGCGCCTGGGGCGGCTGGCAGATTCTGCCGCTGACGATCTTGCTGTCCTCGCTCGTCGGCGCGGTGTTGGGCCTGATTCTGCTGCGTTTGCGCAACGTCGAGACCAGCACGCCGATTCCCTTCGGCCCTTATCTGGCTATCGCGGGGTGGATCGCATTGCTCTGGGGTGATCAAATAACCACTTCGTATTTGCAGATCGCCGGTTTCAGATGATGGCTTCCGAAACGCAACCCGCCGCACAACCCTGGATTCTTGGCCTGACCGGCGGCATCGGCAGTGGCAAGAGTGCGGCTGCGCAATGTTTTGTCGAGCTGGGCGTGCATCTGGTGGACGCCGACCAGGCCGCACGCTGGGTGGTCGAGCCCGGTCGCCCTGCCCTTGGGCAGATTGCCGAGCATTTCGGGGCTGGCGTGTTGCAAGCCGACGGCACGTTGAATCGCGCCGCGTTGCGAGAGCTGATTTTCAAGGACCCAACACAGCGCGTTTGGCTGGAAGGGTTGCTGCATCCGCTGATTCGCGAGGAAATCCGGCAGTACCTGGCGCGAGCCGAATCGCCTTATGCGATTCTGGTTTCACCCTTGTTGCTGGAGACCTCTCAGCATCAGATGGTGCAGCGGGTGTTGGTCATCGACGTGCCGCAGGCCTTGCAGATCGAACGCACCGTGCTGCGTGACAAGACCAACGAGGAGCAGGTCCGGGCGATTCTCAATGTCCAAGCCAGCCGCGAAGAGCGCCTGAGCCGCGCGGATGACGTGATCGTCAACGACCGCGACCCGGCGTGGCTGAAAAGCGAAGTTCAGCGGCTGCATCACTTTTATCTAACTTTGCGTGGAGGCCAATGATGAGCCAACCAATGACCGTCGATTGCCCAACCTGCGGAGCGCCTGTGGAATGGACCCCGGAGAGCAAGTTCCGACCGTTCTGCTCTGACCGTTGCAAACTGATCGATCTGGGCGCGTGGGCGTCGGAAGAACATGCCATCCCGGTGGCGCCCGATGCCGAAGACGAATTATTTTCAGGGGATTTCGACCCGCGCCAGCATTGATCGAGCACAGTTGCGGAGTCGAATCCAGTCTGCGGGAGCGAGCTTGTGCATGAAGAGGCCAGGACAGTCTTCGCATCTTGCGGCATTCAAAAGTCCACCTTCGTGAGCAGACTCATTCCTACTGATCTCCGGCCAGACACACCTCGTGTAGGAGTGAGCTCGCTCGCAAAGACTGAATTCCAGACACTGCATCTCCACAGCATGCACCGACCTATTCCCGGCTGAAGCCGGTCCTACAGGGGTTACAAGCTTTCCGTAGGACCGGCTTTAGCCGGTCGCGCAGGCGTTGCAAGCTTTTCGTAGGACCGGCTTTAGCTGGTCGTGCAGGCGTTGCAAGCTTTTCGTAGGACCGGCTTTAGCCGGGAAGGTGTCGGGTGTGACGCCGTTGATCAGAGGGGGCGTTAAAGACAGTTGGCTCACTCCCACAGAAGGCGGCCATCAGGTGTCGTCCTCGTCCCGCCACGGCGCTGACAGATAGCGCGTGCGATTGAACGTCTCAAGCCACTCGGGGCAAAACACTACCAGCGCCGTCACGATCATCCCGTTGATGAAGGCTTCGGGAAAGATGATCAGCCACAGATACCCGATGAAATCCCCCAGCCATTCCGGCATTGCGAAAAGGCCGTCAAGCCACAGCACGCCCATTGCCAAAAGCAGGCACAGCAATGCAGCCAGCCCGGCGGCGAAAAATCCGGAGCAGAAGATGTAGGTGAAAGGGCTCCTGGGTTGCGCGCGCTCGACGATCAACGCACAGCCTTCGGTGATCAAGACCGGCAGCACGATCAACAGCAGGCCATTAACGCCCATCGCGGCCAGATCCTGCCTGCCCATCGCCAGCATGCCCAATTGCGCAATCAGCCCGCCGACGATAGCCAGCGGCCAGTCCAGCAGTAATGTCACGGCGGTCATGCCGAGAAAATGGTAAGAGACGCCGCTGTCGAAATCCCGCCGCATCAACCACAGCAGAAACAGGGCGAAGACCGTCCCGAACAGCAGGTGCTGGCGCCGCGTGTCGGTGAACAGCTCGACCCACGGGCAACGCCATGCCGTCCACAACACCATCGGCGCGTACAGGAACCACGCGAGGGTCATGGTCTGGGAAGTGAGAACCTGGGCGCCGATCATGATGGCAGGCTTGGGGAGAGGAGACAGGGTGAGTCTAGTCCTTCACCGCGTCAGCGAAGGTCACCCGTCGCGCTGACGGGAATCCGGACGCACAAACGCCTGTGCAGCACGGCTTTGGGGCAAGCGGTGCTGCACAGGCGATATCAGTGTGTGGCTAGTTAACCGAGCTTACGTTGCGGTGCGCCATGCACCATGGTGTACGCGTAATCGACGCCCATGCCGTAGGCACCGCTGTGTTCCAGAACCAGTTCCATCACAGCTTCGTAGGTCTCTTTGTGAGCCCAGTCGCGCTGGAATTCGAGCAGAACCTGTTGCCAGGTCACCGGCACTGCGCCTGCCTGAATCATGCGTTGCACCGACATGTCGTGAGCTTCTTTGGTCGTGCCGCCGGAAGCGTCGGTCACGATGTAAACCTCGTAGCCTTCGGCCAGTGCATCCAGCGTCGGGAAGTTCAGGCAGACCTCGGTCCAGAGCGCTGCGATGATCAGCTTTTTGCGACCGGTGGCCTTCACCGCTTCGACCAGCTTCTTGTCTTCCCAGGAGTTCATCGAGGTGCGCTCGATCGGCTGACTTTCCGGGTTCACTGCCAGCAGTTCCGGCCAGATGAAGCCGCTGAAACTCTTGGTTTCGACCGAGGTGTAGATGGTCGGCACGTTGAAGATTTTGGCGGCCTTGGCCAGGCCCACGGTGTTGTTCTTCAGCGTCTGACGGTCGATCGACTGAACGCCGAATGCCATCTGTGGCTGGTGGTCGATCAGGATCAGAGCGGAGTTGGTTGGGTTGAGCAGTTCGCGGATAGACATGGCATGTTCCTTTAGATGTCGAAAAACAGAGTGAGAAATTGGGGTTAGCCGCTGCGCTGTGTTGCGCGTGTTGGCTGGCTTGGAAGTGAATTTACGGACTAGGCGGCATTGGAACAATCCCATAGAATTGAGACTCATTGTTTCCAATTCAGGGACGGCTATGGACCGGATCGAATGCATGCGCGCTTTCGTCGCGACGGTGGGCGCCAACGGTTTTGCCGCCGCAGCGCGCGCGCTGGACGTACCACGCTCAAAAGTCAGTAAGCAGATTCAGGCGCTGGAGGAAGCCATCGGCGTGCAGTTGCTGCAACGCACCACTCGCAGCTTGCATCTGACAGAAGCAGGCGCCGAATACTACGACTCGTGTCGAGATGTCATCGCGGCGCTGGACGAAGCCGAACAGCGCGCACGCACCGGCATGGGCGAGATACGCGGCGTGCTGCGGGTCAACGCGCCGATGTCGTTCGGGCTGAGCCGTCTGGGGCCGCTGATTCCGCATTTCAACGAGCAGCACCCGAACGTCGAGTTGCAGGTGGTGCTCAGCGACGAGCAGGTTGATCCGGTGAAAGGTGGGTTCGACGTGACGATTCGTATCGCCAGCCTGCCGGACTCCTCGATGGTGGCCCGCTCGCTGGCACCGGCGCCGCGGATCATGGTGGCGTCCCCGGCGTACCTGGCCCGCGAAGGCACGCCGCAATCGCCCAAGGACCTCGGCAACCACAGGTTTCTGAGTTACGGCTATCTGCAGAGCGGCGTGAGCCTGCAGCTGTGCAACGGCAAGGAAACCCAACGCGTGACCGTCAGCGGCCCGCTCCACGCCAATAACGGCGACATCTTGGCGCAGGCAGCCGTGGCGGGAATGGGCATCGCCTTGCTGCCCAACTTCATCATCGAACGCGCCGTCGCCGATGGTCGTCTGGTCCCCGTCCTGTGCGAGTGGCAAGCCCCGGCGATTTCTGTGAACGCGGTCTACCCCTCCGCCCGACGAGTGCCGATGAAAACGCGGGCGTTCATCGATTTTCTGGTCACCGAACTGGCATTGGGCTCTGCCGGGTTTTGAGGTTGTTGCCACAGCCTTCAGAGCAGAATCCGACATCGAACCGCCTCTGCCGAAGGCGCAGGAGCGCGCTTGCTCTGAGCCGCGCTCCGACGAGGGTGATGCGGCGTTGACGGGTTCGGCTCACGCCACGGCGCCGACCGGTTCTTGACCTGCCAGCACGGCGGCTAGGCTGGCCAGCACCATTTCGCCCATGCGCGTGCGGGTCTGAACGGTTGCGCTGGCGCGGTGCGGTTGCAGCACGACGGTTTCCAGGCCGAACAGGACGTCTGGCACGTGAGGTTCGTCGACGAAAACATCCAGTCCCGCGCCTGCCAGGGTGCCGGCTTGCAGCGCGGCGATCAGGTCAGGTTCGTTGACTAGGCTGCCGCGCGCGACGTTGATCAGATAGCCCTGCGCGCCGAGCGCCTCCAGCACAGCGGCATTGATGATGCCTTTGGCCTTGTCGGCAGCGGCCGCGACGATCAGGGCGTCGCTTTGCCTGGCCAGTTCCACCAGATCGCTGACGAAGGTGTACGGCACGTCACTCATCGGCTGCAGGTCGGTGTAGCTGATCGGACAGCCGAAGGCCGCTGCACGCGTGGCGACCGCGCGCCCTACCCGGCCCAGTCCGACGATACCGACGCGCATGCCACTGAACTGCCGCGCCAGTGGCAGTGGCACCAGCGGCGTGGCAGTCCGCGCCCACTCGCCGGAACGCACGTAGCGGTCGGCAGTGCCCAGCCCGCGACAGGCCGAGATCAGCAGCCCAATGGCAAGGTCAGCGACATCTTCGGTCAGTGCGCCAATGGTCGCCGTCACGCGGATACCGCGATCCCGCGCATAGGCCAGGTCCACCGCATCCGTGCCGACGCCGTTGACCGCGATAACTTCCACTTTCGGCAGTTGCTCCATCACTTCGCGCGTGATGCCGGTGTGTCCGCCGGTGACCACACCGCGAATAGTGGCGCCATGCTCGCGCAGGTAAGCCGCCTTGTCGGTCTGCTGAAAATAAGGCCGCACGGTGTACAGCTCATTGAGGCGCGCATTGATTTCCGGGATGAGGATCGGGCTCAGCTGGAGAATTTCAGGTTTCATCGGGATCTCGCTCATATCGAATCGGACAGGATCAACCACGGCCCACGAAAGGCATGTTGGTCGCCATGACGGTCATGTTCAGCACGTTGGCCGACAGCGGCAGTGCCGCGATGTACCGCACGGCATCGGCGATGTGCTTGACGTCGATCATCGGCTCCACGGCAATCGAGCCGTTGGCCTGGCGCACGCCCTTGGTCATGCGCACCGACAGTTCGGTCAAGGCATTGCCGATGTCGATCTGGCTGCAGGCGATGTTGAATTCACGACCGTCGAGCGCCAGGCTTTTGGTCAGGCCCAACACGGCGTGTTTGCTGGCGGTGTAAGGCGCGGTGAACGGACGGGGCACGTGGGCGGAGATCGAGCCGTTGTTGATGATGCGTCCACCTTGCGGCGACTGTTTGCGCATCAGCCCGAAAGCGCCGCGGCTGCACAGGAACACCCCGGTGACATTGGTGTCGATCACACTCAGCCACTTCTCGATGGGCAGCTCGTCCATCGGCACGGCCGGGGCGTTGACACCCGCGTTGTTGAACACCACATCGAGGCGACCGTAAACCTCCTCGATCGTGGCGAAGAGGTGGTCGACACTGGCCGGATCGCGAACATCGGACGACACCGCCAGGGCTTCCCCGCCCTGCTCTCGCGCCAGGCTGACCAGCTCTTCAAGCGGCTCCAGCCGGCGCCCGGTGACCACCACTTTGTAGCCATCTTCCAGCAGGCCCAGCGCGACCGAGCGACCGATGCCGCTGCCAGCGCCTGTGACCAAGGCAATTTTGGAAAGGGATTGATCAGTCATTATTGTTCTCCTTGTTTCCTGTCTGAATGCAGTGCTTGCGAAATCGCTTAACGGGGTTCAATCGGCGCGGCGGCTGCCGATGCGCACTTCGAACTCGCCGATGCCGGCGACGCCACCGGTGATCACGTCGCCCGCGTCCAGGGCAGCGACGCCTGGCGGCGTGCCGGTCATGATCAGATCGCCAGCGCGCAGGCTGACCGAATGTGACAACTGGCTGATGACCTCACTGACCGACCAGATCTGGCTTTCCAGATCCGAGCGCTGCCGCTCGACGCCATTGACGCTCAACCAGATCGCGCCTTGGCGCGGGTGACCGTTGCGGCTGGCTGGCAGAATGGGGGTGATGGGCGCCGAGCCATCGAACGCCTTGGCCGGCTCCCAAGGATTGCCCACGGCCTTGGCCGCCATTTGCAGGTCGCGGCGCGTCAGGTCGAGCCCTGCGGCATAACCCCAGACGTGATCCAGCGCCTCTTGCTCGGTGATCTGAAAGCCGTCCTTGCCGATGGCCACGACCAGTTCGATCTCATGGCAGAACTGCTCGGTCTGGGTCGGGAAATCCAGCTCGCCGGAGGCATCGATGACCGAGGTCGCGGGCTTCATGAAAAACGCCGGCACTTCGCGAACCGCGTTAAGGGTGTCGCCCCAGTAGTAGTTGCGCCCCAGGCAGAACACCCTGCCGGCCGGGAAGCGTCCGGCACTGCCGCTGACCGGCAGGCTCGAGACACGCGGCGGATCGATCACAAACTCACTCATGGAAATTCCTCAGGCCTGCAGCGCTCGCTACTTATCACCGTGACAGGCATCGCGCTGCAGGAGGTGGCCGTTTGATCCTGAGACTACGGGATCAATTCGCCCGAAAGTTGGACAAAACCGTGTTCGCGCTGGACTAAAAAACTCAATCCCGTCGACCATAAAAAAGGCGTACTCGCGTACGCCTTTGCCTAGTCCGGCAGAAGGTCACACACACATGCTTGCGCTTACTTCGCCTTGAGCTCGATCCGGTAGATACGGCCCAACAGCAGCGAATACGACAGGGTGCCAATGCACGCCACCCCTCCGATGAACCAGAAGGCGTAGGCAAAGCTGCCGGTCACATGAAGGATCTGTCCGATCACGATGGGCGTGACAATGCCGCCAATGTTGGCCGCCAGGCTGGTGATGCCGCCGGTCAGGCCGATCAGTTCCTTAGGGGCGATTTCCGACACGGCTGCCCATGAGGCCGACGCGATGCCCTGAGCGAAGAAGGCGATGGTCAGTAACGCGATGCAGACTTCGTTGGAATCGGTGAAGTTGACCAGCATGATCGACATGCCCAGCGCAGAGCCGACGACCAGCGGCAATTTGCGGGCGAAAGACAGCGACGTACCGCGCCGAATCATCCAGTCCGACACAATGCCCGCCAGCAAGACGCCCACGGTCGCGCCAATGAACGGCAACACGGCGAAGATACCTACTTTGACCATCGTCAGGTGGCGTTCTTCGATCAGGTAAGTCGGGAACCAGGTCAGGAAGAAATACAGCGCCGACGTGCTGGCGAACTTGCCCAGACAGATCGCCCACACCTGGCGATACTTCAACAGCTCGGCAATTTGCGCCCACTTGAATTTGTTCTTTTCCTGGCTGCTTTTCACCAGGCCACCACCGTCCTCGATGTACTGCAGCTCCTGCTTGCTGACCTTCTTGCAGTTCAACGGATCGCGGTACAGGTACAGCCAGGCGACGCCAAACAGGATGCCGACGATGCCGGTGCTGTAAAACACGTGGCGCCAGTCGTAGGTCGTTGCCAGCCACAACAGCAAGCCTGTGAACAGCGCAGTGCCCAGATACTGACCGCAGACGTAAATGCTGCTCGCCATGCCGCGCTCTCTTGCCGGAAACCAGACCGTGACCGCGCGGCTGTTGGCCGGAAATGCCGGCGCTTCCATGGCGCCGATGGCCAGGCGCAGCCCGAACAACGAAGCGAAGCCACCCGCCAGCCCCTGGCAGACGGTCACGGCCGACCAGGAAATCAGCGAGGCGCCATAGGTCAGTCGCGAACCGAAACGGTCGGCGATGAAACCGGCGGGCACCAGCGCGAAGGCATACGTCCAGGCGAAAGCGGAGAAAATCAGGCCCATCTGGACCTTATCCAGCCCCAGGTCCTTGGCCATGAACGGCGCGGCGATGGAGATGTTCACCCGGTCCACGTAGTTGATGATCGTGGCGATCAACAACAGTGAGAGCATGAACCAGCGACGATGGGAAGTTGGGCGGGCCGGTGCTGCCGCCATGGGTGCGGCGGAGACGGCATCGATAGCCCGAATATCGGGATTGCTCGACATGTGAATTCCTCGTTGTTTTTATTGGAATCGAGTGATGAAGCGCAGCCTTAAGTTATCGTACGACCGGTTTTAAACAACCCGCTGCTTAGAACGTTTTGGGATTTCGGAACCAGCCGGTAATTATTTGTCCAAGAAATTCCCGAGCGTCGGCAACTCTCCTTGTCTGACTTTTTTGTGTGGAAATGGGCGTAGTAGAGCGGCTCTTTCATTTCGAACCTTCCGCAAAGTTTTTGGACAAAAAGACTCGCGAGCGACAGCGAAAAAGTTTTGAATCAGGTCATATGACAACCGACAATAAGAAACACCGCAGTGAGGAACCGCATCATGGAATCTGCCAACCGCGTACCCACTTATGGAATGCAGCAACGCAGTGAGCGGCCAGACTTCTACATCCGTGGCAAAACCGAGGGCAAGCCTGAAACCGCGCCCCATCGTCACGAATATTTTCAAATCCAGATCAACCTCGGCGGTGACACCGTGCAGCACATCGGCGGCGTCGTGCGGCCCTTCCCGCGCAACACGCTGGCGTTCATCCTGCCGCACAAATTGCATCTGATCCCGCATCCGCCGGAAGGCAATTTCCTGCTGATCAACTTCGCCCAGACCTTCCTGCTGCCGCAGTTGCAGTGCGATCCGCTGGACCTTGAAGATGTCGCCATCGCGCTGGCACCCGAGCTGTCGCCGTTCCGGTTCCAGGAGCATCTGGATTTCACGCTCGGTGCCGAAGACTTTGCCGAGGTCCAGCGTTTGCTTGACCGCATGCGCGATCTGGACAAGGATCGTCAGTTCGGCACGCGCGAGATTCTCAAGGGCTATCTGCTGCAATTGATCGGCACCATCTGCCAGCTGTACGCAGAACCGATCAAGCTGCTGGCCGATGACAACGCCGCCGAACGCAGCCGCCGTGATGCGTTGGCGAGAATGTCGGAGTACGTGCGCAAGAACCTCAGCGATCCCGACCTGAGCCTGAAAAAGGCAGCGTCCGCGGCCTTCCTGTCACCCAATTACCTGACCCACTGGCTGCGCAAGGAAGTCGGTAAAACCTTCAGTGAGCTGGTGCTCGAACGGCGCATGCACCTGGCGCGCACGCTGCTGCTCAACGGCAGCAAACCGGTCGGAGAAGTCGCGCGGCTGTGCGGGTTCGCCGATGAAGCTTACTTTTCACGACGCTTCCGTCACGCCCACGGCATGCCGCCCGGGCAATTTCGCAAGCAGCGGGATTTATAGGCCGCCGTCGCGCACTGGGCCGTTCCTCTGGATCAACTTTATGTCCAAGTCGGCGTTTCATCTTCACGCCAGAGCGCTAAGCTTGCCGTCATGGATGACTCCGACTACCTGCGTCTGTTGACGATCCAGGCCGAGCAAGCCAATGCGTTTCTGTCCAATGCGCGCAAGTGGGAGCGCGAGCGTTGGGTGTGCCAACGGTTGCTGCAAGGCTTGAGCATTCCTCACCGCACCGACGATTTTCTGCCCGCCGGGCAAGAGCCGCCGGACGTACTCTTTCGCGATGCGTGTTTCGAGGTGTTCTTCGTGCTCGATGAAGGCCGTCGGCTCAACGATGAGTGGCGCGAGGAGTTACAGCGTCGGCGCAGCGCCTTTTCCCTCAGTCAGTTGGTGCGCCGCGAAGCCAAACCCAAGCGCATCCCGGCCGCTGAACTGCTCAGACGCCTGGCGCCGACCCTGCGCAAGAAAGCCCATAACTACAAGGAGCGCGGCCTGGATCTCAGCGAGCTGGACATCATCGCGTTCGCCAGCCTCAAACGCGAAGTGCTGGACCTGAACAGCCACTTCCCGCCGCCCACCGAGTACCTGCGCCAGGGCTGGCGCTCGCTTTCGCTGGTAGGGCCGACCTTTGCGCGGGTATTGTTCGCGCATCCGGACGCCCCGGATTTTCTGCGGACCAATCTGGGCCGCAGCGTGGTGTTCGACGTGGGAATCAGTCTATGAGTCCGTTGCAAGCCCTGATCGCCGACGTGCCGCAGCGCGGTCGCGTGCGCTGGATAGGCGTACGTCCGCAGTCGCGAGAAGAGATGATCGAACTGGAGGCGGTCGAAGCACGCCGCGAGGCCGGCTTGACGGGCGATCATGCCCGTCCCGGTCCGCGCAATGCCCGCCAGGTGACGCTGATTCAATGGGAGCATCTGGCGGTGGTCAGTGCCCTGATGGGGCGCGGGGAAGACAACCCCATCCTGCCTCGGGACCTGCGACGTAACATCGCAGTCAGCGGCATCAACCTGTTCAGCCTGAAAAACCGTCGCTTCCGCATAGGCCAGGCGGTGTTCGAGACCACCGGCTGGTGCCAGCCGTGCGCCAGACTGGAACAACGCCTTGGCCACGGGACCTTTCAGGCGGTGCGCGGACATGGCGGAATTACCGCGCGAGTGTTACAAAGCGGCATTATCCGTCTGGACGATGTCCTGCGTATCGAACCGCTGGACGACGACGTCAACGAATCTAATGCATCGGTCGTCACTGCTTGATGACGCCGATCAATGTTCATGCCGAGGCTCGAATGACCAGCCGCCTGAACCCTGACGACCAAAAGCGTGTCGAAGAGTACCTTCGAGCACCTCAGCACCAAGTCGAGCGCCGGCCATTCAAGCCCTGGCTGCTCCTTGTGGTGGTGCTGGTCGTGGTGATCGGACTGGGCCTGTTGAGCCGTTTACTGAGCTATCTGACGCTATGAGCTGCCTGGCGCTCGCTCGGATAGAGCCTGAAGAGAATTCCTTAAGCCTTATGAGATATCCCCATGACTCATCGTATCGTGATCGTCGGCGGAGGCGCTGGTGGTCTGGAGCTGGCTACCCGCCTGGGTAAAACGCTGGGCAAGAAGGGCACCGCCAGCGTCACGCTGGTAGACGCCAATCTGACGCACATCTGGAAACCCCTGCTGCACGAGGTCGCCGCAGGCTCGCTCAACTCCTACGAGGATGAGCTGAACTATGTTGCCCAAGCCAAGTGGAATCACTTCCAGTTTCAGCTCGGCCGGATGATTGGGCTGGACCGCGAAAACAAGCAGATTCACCTGGCGCCAACGCAGGATGAAAACGGTCAGGAACTGGTCCCGGCGCGCAGCCTGAGTTACGACTCGCTGGTGATTTCCGTCGGCAGCACCACCAATGATTTCGGCACCAAGGGCGCGGCGGAGCACTGCCTGTTCCTTGACACGCGCAAACAGGCCGAACGCTTCCATCAGCAATTGCTCAATCGTTACCTGCGTGCGCATGCCAGCGAGCTGGCGGCCACCGAAGAAATCAACGTGGCGATCGTCGGCGCCGGTGCGACAGGCGTCGAGCTCGCGGCAGAGCTGCACAATGCCGCCCACGAACTGGCGGCCTATGGCCTGGGCCAGATCAAACCGGAAAACCTGCGGATCACGGTCATCGAGGCCGGTCCTCGGGTGTTGCCTGCCTTGCCTGAACGGATCGGCGGGCCGGTGCACAAGACGCTGGAAAAGCTCGGCGTGACCGTGCTGACCAACTCGGCGGTCAGTGAAGTGACTGCCGACAGTCTGGTGACGGCGACCGGCCAGGTGATTCCGGCGACCCTGAAGGTCTGGGCAGCAGGCATTCGCGCACCGGCGTTTCTGGAAGGCATTGCCGGGCTGGAGACCAACCGCATCAATCAGCTGCAAGTGCGCCCGACCCTGCAGACCACCCGTGACGACAACATTTTCGCGTTCGGCGACTGCGCGGCCTGTCCGCAAAAGGGCACCGACCGCAACGTCCCGCCACGCGCGCAAGCGGCGCACCAGCAAGCCTCGCTGCTGGTCAAATCGCTCAAGCTGCGGATCGAAGGCGGCGACCTGCCGGAATACAAATACAAGGATTACGGCTCGCTGATTTCGCTGTCGAAGTTCTCGGCGGTCGGCAATCTGATGGGCAACCTGACCGGCAGTGTCATGCTCGAAGGCTGGCTGGCGCGGATGTTTTACGTCTCGCTGTACCGCATGCACCAAATGGCGCTGTACGGCACGTTCCGCACGCTGATGCTGATGCTCGGCAGCCGGATCGGTCGCGGAACCGAACCGAGGATGAAGCTGCACTAAAGGCGACGGCCTGCCGTGCATACGGCAGATTCTCAACGTCGCGAGTGAGCCAACTGTCTTTAACGCCCCGGCCCTCAGCGGCGTAACACTCGACGCCTTCCCGGCTAAAGCCGGTCCTACGAAAAGGTCGCAGCGTCAGTAGGACCGGCTTCAGCCGGGAAAGGCCTCGCGGCGTCAGTAGGACCGGCTTTGGCCGGGAAAAGGCCTTGCGGCGTTAGTAGGACCGGCTTCAGCCGGGAAAAGGCCTTGCGGCGTCAGTAGGACCGGCTTCAGCCGGGAA
>NZ_FNYJ01000004.1:170806-308725 GCF_900108875.1 Pseudomonas sp. NFR16
GTGCAGGCGGTGCAGATGCTGAGGTTGGAACTCGCCCTTCGCCAGCAAGCTCGCCCCACATGCTTTGTGGCCCGGCTCGATACCAGTCAACCCCGCATTATCCGCGGGCGTGCGCCTGCTCGCTCGCGCACGTTTTTCGCCGTTCCATGCCGACTACGGCATCACCCGCCCTTTACCCAAGTGCTTGGCTTTGTACATCCAGCGATCGGCTTCGCGCATGAGTTCGTCCGGCGCTTTGCCCGAGCCTGGCTCGTACATGGAGAACCCGACGCTGGCGTTACTGCGGATGACGTCGCCTTTGATGATGATTGGCTCGGCAATCGCCGCCAGCAGCTTTTTCGCCACTTCCCGCGCTTCGTCGGCGCCCGGGACAATGCCTTCCAGCACCACGATGAATTCGTCACCCGCCAGCCGCACCAGGCTGTCAGTCCTTCGTACGCAGGTTTGCAAGCGAGCGGAAATGGTACGCAGCAGATCGTCGCCCGCATCATGCCCGTAGGTGTCGTTGATGCCCTTGAAGCCATCCAGATCGATGAACATCAGCGCCAGCTGCAACCTGGAGCGGTCCGCCCGCGCTTGCGCGATCGGCAGTAATGCATCCAGCGCGCGTCGATTGTGCAGGCCGGTGAGCGCGTCGTGCCGCGCCTCTTGCTCCAGTTCTTTGCGCGCCTGAATGTCCTGAATGATGGAGATGAAGTAATCCAGATCGCCGTTCTCGGACAGCTTCTTGGTCACGCTCAGGCTGACCCACACGGACGCGCCGCCCTTGCGCAGATAACGCTTTTCCAACTGATACCGGTCGATCTCGTTGCCGACCAGTTGATTGAGCAATTCCATGTCCGTGTGCAGGTCATCCGGGTGGGTGATGTCCTGGAAGGTCAGGTGTTTGAGCTCCTCCGGCGTGTAGCCAAGGATCTCGCACAGCGCCGTGTTGACGCTGATCCAGCCACCGTCCGGCGCCACCAGCGCGATGCCCACGGAAGCCAGTTCGAACATCGACCGATAGCCCGCTTCGCTGGCCTTGAACAGTGCGTCAGAGCGGTTTTTCTGCAAGCGCGCCAGCATCAGGTTCTCCCTCAGCTGCACTTCACGACTGACGATGTCGGCCAGATCGCGAAGGATGTCCAGCTCCTCCTGAGTCAGCTCGCGGGGACGCTCATCCAGCGCGCACAAGGTGCCCACGGCGAAGCCTCTGCTGGTGCGAATGGGCACACCGGCATAAAAACGGATATGGGGCGCGCCGGTCACTAACAGGTTGTCACGAAAGCGCTCGTCTTCGGCGGCATCGGGTACGACCAAGGGTGTGCTCTGCAGAATGGCGTGGGCGCAGAAGGCCATTTCTCTGGGGGTTTCCGGCGCATCGAGCCCCGTGCGGGACTTGAACCATTGTCGGTCCTCATCGACCAGCGAAACCAGCGCAATCGGCACATCGAGCACACGTGCCACCAGACGGGTGATCCGGTCGAGCGAGGCTTCGGCCGGGGTATCGAGAATTTCCAGTTGATGCAGCGCCTCAAGGCGCTCGTTCTCACACACAGGAATGGGCGCTTTCATATACCGGCCGATTCTGAAAAGACTGTCTGGAGTCTATACCCCACACCCTGAATGCGCATCCACGGACAGAAATCAGTCATTAATCCGACGCAATCGGCTGCACAGCGGCACGGCGCCGCAGCAACTCGATGAATTGCAACAACTCGCGACTCGCCGCTTCGCCCCGACGCGTCAACAGACCGAACGGCGCCATCCGCTCCTCGATCTTCACGGGCAGCGCCTTGACCAGTCCCATCTTCAGGTAGTCGCGCAGCGCCGACTCGGACAGCACCATGATTGCATCGGTGAGCTGAACCAGTTGCTGCATCGAATACACCGAACTGCATTCGATGATGTCGGCAGGTGCAGGCAGTGCGAGCCGCTCCAGCGCCTGATCGAATGCCATGCGCGCCGGGCTGCTCTCGGGTTGCAGAATCCAGGGCCAGTCGCTGACCAACTCGGCCCAGTCGAGCTTGCGCCGCCTGGCGAGCGGATGGCCCTGATGCACGACGACCATGAGCTGCTCGTTCCCAAGCGGTTCGAACGCATAGTGCTCCCGGTCGGTGGACGCATTGCGACGCGCGATGGCCAGATCGATGCGGCCCTGCTCCAGCAGCTGAATCACCTGATCGCTGGTATCGCCCATGATCCGGATGCGCAACTGAGGGTTGAGCGTCTTGATCTCGGCCACGGCATTCATGACCAGATCAGGCGCCGCGCCCATGATCGTCCCGATCGCCAGATAGCCGTAGCCACCGTGAAGCCGCGCCTGCATGTCGGCCGCGCAGCGATCGAGCCCGCTGAGCGCGGATTCGGCGAAGCGCAGAAGCTCCATGCCCAAGGCCGTCGGGCGCATGCCACGCGGCAGGCGCTCGAACAGTTCGCAGCCGAACATGTCTTCGATTTCGTGAAGCATGCGCGTCGCGGCAGGCTGCGACATGTGCATGTTCAGCGACGCGCGGTGCAGGTTGCGACTGGACCCGAGCACAACCAGCATTTGCAGATGCTTGTAGCGCAGACGGCTGAACAGCTGCTGCGAAGAGACGTTATCAGCCACTGAATGGCCTCCGAGGACTGATACCTTGAAGGTATCGATCTTAAGCTAAAAACGATTAGTCACGCATCGCTTCGCAGCAGTAGAGTCCTTCTCATTCCGGCCAGGACCGGAACGGCGACACGCCGGCTTACGCAGTCAAATAATTCCAAAAAGGAAACTGTCGTGAACACACTCCCCGCGTCCTTGCTGGCCAAGGTCTCATGGCGTCTTCTGCCCTTTCTGTTGCTGATGTACATCATGGCGTTTCTCGATCGCGCCAATGTCGGCTTCGCCAAGCAGGCTTTTCAGGCTGACACCGGAATCAGCGACGTCGCGTTCGCTTTCGGCGCTGGCGTGTTCTTCGCCGGTTACGCGCTGCTCGAGGTTCCCAGCAACCTGATGATGCACAGGATCGGCGCCAAGCTGTGGATGTGCCGGATCATGGTGACGTGGGGCCTGGTGTCTGCGGCGATGGTCTTCGCCCACACCGAAACGACGTTTTATGTGCTGCGCTTCCTGCTGGGCGTGGCCGAGGCCGGGTTTTTCCCCGGCGTCATCCTCTACCTGACCTACTGGTTCCCCAATGCCGCGCGAGGCCGGGCGATGGGCTTTTTCTACTTCGGCGCGCCGCTGGCGTTCATCTTCGGTAGCCCGCTGTCCGGCCTGTTGCTTGAACTCGATGGCGTGCTGGGCAGCCATGGCTGGCAATGGCTCTTCGCAGTCGAGGGGCTGATGGCGACTGCCGTCGGCGTGTGGGCCTACTTCTATCTGGACAACCGCCCGGCCGATGCCAAGTGGCTGACCGCTGCTGAGCGTCAGCAATTGCAGGCCGTGCTCGATGCCGAAGACAGCGAAAAACAGCGCCACGGCAGCGTGCTCAAGGCCATGTGCCAACCAGCGGTGCTGTATCTGTGCGTGATCTACCTGCTGATCCAGGCCAGCGTTTACGGCGTGGTGTTTTATCTGCCCAGCCAGGTCGCGGGCCTGATGGGCAGCAAAGTCGGCCTCATGGTCGGCCTCGTCAGCGCCATTCCGTGGGTCTGCGCGCTGATTGCCGCCTGGCGCGTCCCTGCGATTGCCGACCGCACAAGCCAGCGTCGGACGGTCGCGGCGCTGACGCTGGTGGTGTCAGGTCTGGGCATCGCCGCGTCGGTGACGTTCGCCAACCCGCTACTGGGCATCCTGGCGCTGTGCTTTGCTGCATCGGGGTTCATCGCCGTGCAACCAGTGTTCTGGACCTTCCCGGGAAGTTTCCTGGCGGGCAGCGCCGCTGCGGGCGCCATTGCTCTGATCAATTCGTTCGGCGCGCTGGGCGGATTCGTCGCGCCGATCATCAAGAACTGGGCCGAAGGCGCATTCCAGACGCCGACGGCGGGGCTTTATCTGCTGTCAGTAACCACGCTGATCGCTGCGGCGCTGGTGATGGGCATTCGCTCACCCAGAACCGGGACACCCCACACGTTACCGACCTATCAACACTGATCGCCATTCTCTCGGATCACAGGAGTCCTCCATGAGCACGCCCACCATCAAACACGTCCGCGCTTTCGTTCTGCGGGGCGGCGGTGCCGATTATCACGACCAGGGCGACGGCCACTGGATCGACGACCACATCGCCACGCCAATGAGCAAATACCCGGAATACCGTCAAAGCCGCCGCAGCTTCGGGATCAATGTGCTCGGCACCCTGGTGGTGGAAATCGAAGACTCGGCAGGCAACGTCGGCTTCGCCGTGACCACCGGTGGCGAACCCGCGGCGTACATCGTCGAGAAACATCTGGCGCGTTTTGTCGAAGGCGCGAAGGTCACCGACATCGAGAAAATCTGGGATCAGATGTACCTGTCGTCGCAGTACTACGGCCGCAAAGGGCTGGTGATCAATACCATTTCCGGCGTCGACCTGGCGTTGTGGGACCTGCTCGGCAAAGTGCGTCAGGAGCCGGTTCATCAATTGCTGGGCGGTGCGGTGCGCGATGAGCTGCAGTTCTACGCCACCGGCGCCCGCCCGGACCTTGCCCAGAAAATGGGTTTCATCGGTGGAAAGCTGCCCCTGCACCACGGCCCGGCGGAAGGCGAAGAAGGCCTGCGCAAAAACCTCGAGGCGCTCGCCGTAATGCGCGAGCGCGTGGGCAAGGATTTCTGGCTGATGCTCGATTGCTGGATGAGCCTGGACCTCAACTACGCAACAAGGTTGGCCCACGGCGCGCAAGCGTTCGGACTGAAATGGATAGAGGAGGCGCTTTCGCCTGACGATTACTGGGGCTACGCCGAGCTGCGCAAGAACGTTCCCAAAGGCATGCTGGTCACCACCGGTGAGCACGAAGCCACGCGCTGGGGGTTCCGCATGCTGCTGGAAATGGGCTGCTGCGACATCATCCAGCCGGATGTCGGCTGGTGCGGGGGGATTACTGAGCTGATCAAGATTTCCGCGCTGGCCGATGCCCATAACACGCTGGTCGTGCCGCACGGATCTTCAGTCTACAGCTATCATTTCGTCGCAACGCGCACCAACAGCCCGTTCGCCGAGTTTCTGATGATGGCGCCCAAGGCTGATGAAGTCGTGCCGATGTTCCATCCACAACTGCTCGGCGAGCCGGTGCCGGAAAACGGGCGCATGCGACTGTCCAGGCTTGATCAGCCGGGGTTTGGCGTCACGCTCAACCCTGAATGTCAGCTTCACCGTCCGTACACGCATTGACAGGAAATGGTTATGAAAATACCTCACAACGCGTTCAAGGCCGCTTTGGCCAGACGCGAGCCGCAGTATGGAATCTGGGCCGGTTTCGCCACGGGCTATGCGACTGAAATCGTCGCCGGGCTGGGATATGACTGGATGCTGATCGATGGCGAACATGCGCCGAACACCGTGCCGAGCATCCTTTCGCAGCTGCAGGCGGTAATGCCCTACAGCACCGCACCCGTCGTGCGCGCCGTGACCGGCGATGCCGTGCTGATCAAGCAATTGCTGGATGTCGGCGTGCAGACGTTGATGGTGCCGATGGTGGAGTCCGCCGAGCAGGCCCGCGCGCTGGTGCAGGCAATGCGTTATCCGCCACACGGCATTCGCGGCGTCGGCGGCGGCCTCACCCGCGCCACGCGTTGGGATGCTGTGCCGGATTACCTCAACACGGCTCACGAGGAGCTGTGCCTGATCGTGCAGGTGGAATCGCGCAAAGGCGTCGAAAACGTGGAAGCGATCGCAGCGGTTGAAGGCGTCGACGCCGTGTTCATCGGCCCGGCAGATCTGTCGACCGGCATGGGCCATATCGGCAATCCGTCGCATCCCGACGTCCAGGCCAGCATTCGCCGTGCGGTGGATGCCATCCTTGCGGCGGGGAAAATCTGCGGCATCCTTGCGCCCGCCGAGGAAGATGCCCGACGCTACATGGGCTGGGGTTGCCAGTTCGTGGCCGTAGGCATCGATATCAGCCTGCTGCGTCAGGCGGCGAAGGAAAACCTGGCACGCTATCGCGAACCTCAGGACCTCGCCGCGCCCTCGCGGACGTACTGATCTCCCGAACTGTGGGAGTCAGCGGACGGGCTTTGAAGCCCCCATCGATCAACGGCGTCACACCCGACGCCTTCCCGGCTGAAGCCGGTCCTACGAAAACTCGCGGCGTCTGTAGGACCGGCTTCAGGCGGGAATAGGCACTCATCTGAATTCAGCCCCCTGCTTTCCGACATTTTCTGTCATAAAAACATGCTGATTACTGTGATCACATTAAGACATCACACCCCGATGTCGCCCGATTACAGGAAGTCACCCATGTTTCAATTTTCCCGAATGATGCTGGCCGCAGGCCTTGGCATTGCGCTCAACCTGTCTTTGCCGAGCAGCGCCGGCGCGGCGCAGGAGGTGACCGGCGCGGGCTCCACATTCATTTATCCGGTGCTCTACAAATGGGCGACCGATTACAACCAGAAGACCGGCGTCAGGGTGAATTATCAAAGCATCGGTTCTGGTGCCGGTGTGGCGCAGATCAAGGACGGCGCCGTCGACTTCGGTGCCACTGACGTACCGATGAGCCCGGCCGACTTGCAGACACTCGGCCTGCAGCAATTTCCGTCGGTGATCGGCGGCGTCGTGCCGGTGATCAACGTGGCATCGATCAAGCCCGGCAGCATGAAGTTCACGGGCAGCGTGCTGGCCGACATCTACCTGGGCAAAATTGCGCGCTGGAACGACCCCGCGCTGGTGGCGCTGAACCCCGAGCTCAAACTGCCGGACGCCAGAATCAACGTGGTCTACCGCTCGGAAGATTCAGGGACTACGTACAACTGGGTCAGTTATCTGTCGCGCCTGAGCCCTGAGTGGAAAAGCAAGGTTGGCGCAGGCACTTCTGTGAAATGGCCCGTCGGTATCGGCAGTAAGGGGAGCGAAGGCGTAGCGTCCTACGTGAAGCAGATGCCCAATTCCATCGGCTACGTCGAGTACGCCTACATCAAGCAGCAGAAGCTCAACTTCGGCCTGTTGCAAAACGCTGCCGGACATTTCGTCGTGCCCAGCGCTGAAACATTCCAGGCCGCTGCTGCAACGGCTGACTGGAAAACCGCCAAGGACTTCGACTTGTCGTTGCTCAATGCGCCGGGCGACAACGCTTATCCAATCACCGCGGCGACATTTATCGTGATGTACAAACAGCCCAAAGACGCAGATCGTCAGAAGACCGTTCAGGATTTCTTTCGCTGGACACTGGAAAGCGGTCAGGAGCTTGCGCGCTCGCTGGACTTCGCGCCGATTCCTGACGATCTGAAGAACCAGATCGAGCGTTATTGGGGCGATACGCCCAAGGCGCAATGAACTCCTTGCAACCCGCGGCTCTGGGCGAGTGAACGGACTGTTGCCAGAGCCGCAGATTCGCAACGAATGAAGATTCATGCGAAAACCGTGCGGCATCCGAGGAATGAGGGAAGGCAAGGAAAGTAGCGGAAATGTAAAAGGCGTCCCGAAGGACGCCTTTTTGTGGGCTTCGACACAAGTGGCGTCGGAGCCGGATTTTCTGCCCGGGTACTGCTGGGGCGAAAATGGTCGGGGTAAGGGGATTCGAACTCCTGACATCCTGCTCCCAAAGCAGGCGCGCTACCGGACTGCGCTATACCCCGATGAAACAGAGAAACACCTTGTAAGGCGTTCCTTAAGCGGGTGACGCAATTGGCGTCACTCCCTAAGATTCAACCCGATGAAGCCAGGTCAAAAATGGTGGGTCGTGTAGGATTCGAACCTACGACCAATTGGTTAAAAGCCAACTGCTCTACCAACTGAGCTAACGACCCAAATAATGGTCGGGGTAAGGGGATTCGAACTCCTGACATCCTGCTCCCAAAGCAGGCGCGCTACCGGACTGCGCTATACCCCGACGGTACTACGTCATGAAATTGGCTCCGTGACCAGGACTCGAACCTGGGACCCAATGATTAACAGTCATTTGCTCTACCGACTGAGCTATCACGGAACGATCTATCAATTTCAGATGTAGCGTTTGACGCGCTTCGATACAACAAATTCAGTACATCTTTGCAAGACGAGTCCTGCACTTACAACCCTGAATCTACTGCATTTTCAGCCTCTTCGACCTGTCTGCATCGCTGCGTTCACGTCTCTGAGGCGCGCTATTCTACATTCCCAGAAACACCTGTCAACCCTCTAAATTGCTTTTAAGACAATGATTTGCGACTTTTTTTCGAGAAGGCCCGCAAGCCGCGAAAAACCTGCTTTCGCAGGCAAATGCCGTCGCGAAAAAAAGGGGCTCCTGATGGGAGCCCCTTTCGCGCTTCTATATAGAAGCAGCGGATCAGCCGAACACGATCTCGTCGTCTGCCACCGAGCCCTTGATGCTGGTGCCGGGCATGAAGCCACCGGACAGGATCAACTGAGCCAGCGGGTTCTCGATCCAGCGCTGGATCGCACGCTTGAGTGGCCGTGCGCCATAGACCGGGTCGTAACCGACAGCGATCAGCTTGTCCATTGCCTCAGGCGTCAGCTCGAGTTTCAGGTCACGCTCAGCCAGACGCTGACGCAGACGACCAAGCTGGATTTCAGTGATACCGGCAATCTGATCACGAGCCAGCGGTTCGAAAATCACCACTTCGTCGACCCGGTTGATGAATTCCGGGCGGAAGTGCGAGCCCAGCGCATCCATCACCGCAGCGCGCTGCGCCTCGCGATCACCGACCAGCTCCTGGATGCGTGCCGAGCCCAGGTTGGAGGTCATCACGATCACCGTATTGCGGAAGTCCACCGTGCGACCATGGCTGTCGGTCAGACGCCCGTCTTCGAGCACCTGCAGCAGAATGTTGAAGACATCCGGATGCGCTTTCTCGACCTCGTCCAGCAGAATCACCGAGTACGGCTTGCGACGCACCGCTTCGGTCAGATAGCCGCCTTCCTCGTAACCGACATAGCCTGGCGGCGCACCGATCAGACGAGCCACGGAATGCTTCTCCATGAACTCGGACATGTCGATCCGCACCATGGCCTCTTCGGTGTCGAACAGGAATTCGGCCAACGCCTTGCACAGCTCAGTCTTACCCACACCGGTCGGACCGAGGAACATGAACGAACCACTTGGACGATTCGGGTCCGACAGCCCCGCTCGCGAACGACGCACCGCGTTGGCCACCGCCACCACCGCCTCGTTCTGACCGATCACACGCTCGTGCAGCAGGCTCTCCATCTTCAGCAGCTTGTCGCGCTCGCCCTCGAGCATCTTCGACACCGGTATCCCGGTCCATTTGGACACGACCTCGGCGATCTCCTCCTCGGTCACTTTACTGCGCAGCAGCTGATTTTCAGGCTTGCCGTGCTGATCGACCATTTGCAGGCTGCGCTCCAGATCCGGTATCACGCCGTACTGCAACTCGGCCATGCGGTTGAGATCGCCCTTGCGGCGAGCCGCTTCCAGTTCCTGACGGGACTGCTCGATCTTTTGCTGGATCTGCGCGGAACCGGTGACCTCAGCCTTCTCGGACGTCCAGATTTCTTCCAGGTCGGCGTATTCGCGTTCCAGACGCTCGATTTCTTCCTGAAGTTTTTCCAGGCGTTTTTTCGCGGCTTCGTCGTCTTCTTTCTTAAGCGCCTGAGATTCCACCTTCAGCTGAATCAGGCGACGTTCAAGGCGATCGAGCACTTCCGGCTTGGAGTCGATTTCCATGCGGATGCGGCTGGCAGCCTCGTCGATCAGGTCGATGGCCTTGTCCGGCAACTGACGGTCCGTGATGTAACGATGACTGAGCTTGGCGGCTGCGATGATCGCGCCGTCAGTGATCGCGACTTTATGGTGAACCTCGTAACGCTCTTTCAAGCCACGCAGGATGGCGATGGTGTCCTCTTCGCTCGGCTCGTCCACCAGTACTTTCTGGAAGCGTCGCTCAAGCGCCGCGTCCTTCTCTATATATTGGCGGTATTCGTTGAGCGTGGTGGCGCCAACGCAGTGCAACTCGCCACGCGCCAGCGCGGGCTTGAGCATGTTGCCCGCGTCCATCGAGCCTTCGGCCTTGCCCGCGCCGACCATCGTGTGCAGCTCGTCGATGAACAGAATGATCTGGCCTTCCTGTTTGGACAGCTCGTTGAGCACGGCTTTCAGGCGCTCCTCGAACTCGCCGCGGAACTTGGCCCCGGCAATGAGCGCGCCCATGTCCAGTGACAGCAAACGCTTGCCGCGCAGGCCATCCGGCACCTCGCCGTTGATGATGCGCTGCGCAAGACCTTCGGCAATCGCGGTTTTACCCACGCCAGGCTCACCGATCAGAACCGGGTTGTTCTTGGTTCGCCGTTGCAAAACCTGGATGGTCCGACGAATTTCATCGTCACGGCCGATGACCGGGTCGAGCTTGCCGTCTTCGGCGCGCTTGGTCAGGTCGACGGTGTATTTGTCCAGCGCCTGACGCGACTCTTCGGCGTTCGGGTCATTGACCGCATCGCCGCCGCGCAGGTTGCTGATGGCGTTTTCCAGCGCCTTTTTGCTCACGCCCTGGCCAAGCAGAAGCTTGCCCAGCTTGCTGTTTTCGTCCATTGCGGCGAGCAGAACCAGTTCGCTGGAAATGAACTGATCACCTTTTTGCTGAGCGAGACGATCGGCCTGATTGAGCAGGCGCGCGAGGTCCTGCGACATGTTCACGTCGCCGGTCGGGTTTTGAATCTTGGGAAGCTGGTCGAGTTCTTTGCTCAACGCCTTGCGCAGGCTGTTGATGTCGAAGCCGACTTGCAACAGCAAGGGTTTGATCGAACCACCCTGCTGGTCGAGCAAGGCCTGCATGAGGTGCGCAGGCTCGATGGCGGGATGGTCCATCCCCACCGCCAGAGATTGAGAATCGGATAAAGCGAGCTGTAACTTGCTGGTTAAACGGTCAATACGCATTGGTCACCTTCCTAAATGGGCAGGCCGGAGCAATGAACACACCTTAATGAAGAAAACCTGCCAGATAGCCCTTAGATGTGGCCGATTACGCAGGATTCAAGCGGCAGGCGCTTGACACAGATCAACGTTAGCTTGTCGGGGAGGAATATGAGGAATAAACACGGAAATTGTAGGAGCGTGGCTTGTCCCCGCGATCGGCGACGAAGTCGCCGTAAGTCCAGAGCTCACGATACATCTACCATTGCCAATAACCATGGACGCGACTGCTTCGCAGCCGATCGCGGGGACAAGCCACGCTCCTACAGATATCGCCGTAAAGACTATTGCTCGATCCACACCAACGACGCAAACCGTCCGGTGCGCGCACCTCGGCGGTAGGAGAAAAAGCGCTCGTCGTTGTAGGTCGAAAGACCACCGCCATACACCGCCGTTACCCCGTGGGCCGCCAGACGCGCGCGCGCCAGCTGATAGATGTCGGCCATGAATTTGCCCGGATTGGCACTGGGCACGAACGCATCTGCAGTTTGCGGGTGAGTGGCCATGAAGGCTTCGCGCACTTCGGGGCCGACTTCGAACGCTTGCGGGCCGATCGCCGGCCCCAGCCACACCAGAATCTCGGAAGGCGCATCATCGAAGCTGTCGACAGCCGCCTCCAGAACACCTGCCGCCAACCCGCGCCAGCCGGCATGGGCAGCGGCGACCTGTGTGCCCTGACGATTGCAGAACAAGGCCGGCAGGCAATCGGCTGTCATGATGGTGCAGGCAATGCCAGGCGTCCTGCTCCAGCTGGCGTCAGCCTGCATGACCTCGGCCGGCGTCGCTTCGACGACGTCAATGCCGTGAACCTGCTTCAGCCATGCGGGCTCGACCTGCAGCCGCGAGGTCAGCGTCGATCGGTTCCGGGCGACGGCATGTGGATCATCGTCGACGTGATCGCCGAGATTGAAACTGTCGAACGGCGCCGCGCTGACACCGCCCGCACGCGTCGTGACGCAGGCCTTGATGCCTGCAGGCGCGGGCCAGTCAGGTGTCAGCCAGTCCGTCACGAGTTCACTCATCCGATGAACGCCTCACGGTCCTGCTTGAGCAGGGACAGCAGCCAGACAAAGTCATCCGGCAGCGGCGATTCCCAGCTCATGCGCTGACCGGTCGTCGGATGATCGAGCTCCAGGAAGCGCGCGTGCAAGGCCTGACGCGGGAAATGTTTGAGCGACTCGACCATTGTGGCGCTCGCCGCCGGCGGAATGCGGAAGCGGCCGCCGTAGGCAGGATCGCCCACCAGCGGGAAGTTGATGTGGGCCATGTGCACGCGAATCTGGTGCGTGCGGCCGGTTTCCAGCTTGACGCGCACATGGGTGTGCGAGCGGAAACGTTCCAGAACGCGGTAATGGCTGACGGCAGGCTTGCCGCCTTCCATCACGGCCATGCGCTGACGCTGCTGCCCGTGACGACCGATCGGTGCGTTGATCTTGCCGCCGGCCGTCACCACGCCGATGACGATGCATTCATAGATGCGGCTGACGGTCCGCTTCTGCAGCTGCGCGACCAGTTGGGTCTGCGCCTGGATCGTCTTGGCCACGACCATCAGGCCGGTCGTGTCCTTGTCCAGACGGTGCACGATGCCGGCACGCGGGACATTGATGATGTCCGGCACGTGGTGCAGCAACGCGTTGAGCAACGTGCCGTCGGCATGGCCGGCAGCCGGGTGCACGACGAGGCCCGCCGGTTTGTTGATCACCAGAATCTGGTCGTCTTCGTAGACGATGTCCAGTTCGATGTCCTGAGCCACCCACTCGCCTTGCGCCTCTTGCTCGGCCTGCAGCACCAGCACAGCGCCGCCATGCACGATGTCACGCGGGCGCAGAACGCCACCGTCCACTGTCAGGCGGCCGTCTTTGATCCAGGCGGAAAGGCGCGAGCGCGAGTGCTCTGCGAATAATTGGGCGGCGACTTGGTCGAGGCGTTGACCGCCCAATTCGGACGGCACCTCTGCGCGGAGTTCTATGATCTCAGACATGCTCAAACTAGGAGGTGGCACGGGCCTTTGGTTTCGGCTGTGCGCTTGTGGTTAAATACGGCGTCTTTTGTCCCGGGGGTTCCACGGGGCGCCCATCATAACAGGACGGTCCTGCGCAAGACAGCAGGCCGTTATAGGGACGCAAGCCGCCATGCAAGTGAAACACCTGCTGCTGATAGCCATCCTCGGACTTACCGCTGCCTGTTCTTCGAAGAAAGAAGTCATCGACGAAAACCTCAGCGAAGTCGAGCTGTACCAGCAGGCGCAGGCCGATCTGGACAACAACAGCTACAACAGCGCCACTGAAAAGCTCAAGGCGCTTGAATCGCGCTACCCGTTCGGTCGCTATGCCGATCAGGCACAGCTGGAACTGATCTACGCCAACTACAAGAATGGCGAACCTGAAGCCGCGAAATCCGCCGCCGAGCGCTTCATTCGTCTTCACCCTCAGCATCCGAACGTCGACTACGCCTACTATCTGAAAGGCCTGACATCGTTCGACCAGGACGTCGGCATCATCGCCCGCTTCCTGCCGCTGGACCAGACCAAGCGTGACCCGGGCGCCGCGCGCGACTCTTATAACGAGTTCGCCCAACTGACCAGCCGCTACCCGAACAGCCGCTATGCCCCTGACGCCAAGCAGCGCATGATCTACCTGCGCAACCTGCTGGCCGCGTACGAAATCCACGTGGCTGACTACTACCTGACCCGTCAGGCATATGTCGCTGCCGCCAACCGCGGCCGTTACGTGGTGGAAAACTTCCAGGAAACCCCATCGGTCGCCGACGGCCTGGCGGTGATGGTAGAGGCGTATCAGCGTCTGCAACTGGACGATCTGGCCGACACCAGCCTCCAGGTCCTGAAAGCCAACTACCCGGACCATCCGCAACTGGCCGACGGCAAGTTCGAACCCCGCACGCCAGACCCGGACAACCGCTCGTGGCTGTCGAAAGCGACACTGGGCCTGATCGAGAGCCGTCCGCCGCTGCCGCCGGGAGAAACTCGCGCCAACCAGGACGTGATCAAGCAGTACCAGGACGCCAAGGAAGCGATTCCTGCCGATCTGCTGCCTGAGAACCAGCCAGCCGAAGAAGAAAAGAAGAACGATGACGACGACGGCACGCCGAAAAGCCGCTCGATCTTCAGCTACATGACCTTTGGCCTGTTCGACTGATCCAGTCCCGGCAAAGCGTCAGACGAAAAGAGGCCCTGCGGGGCCTCTTTTTCATTTCCGGCAATCTTGAGCGCTGCAGATCACTGTGCGCCCGACAATGCCTTGGCTACACTGCGGCATCTTCACTTCATAAGCTGGTAGACATGATTCGCTTGATTATGTGGATTGCCTTGGTCATGGCGATCATCTGGTTGTTCAAACGCGCCACAAAAAGGCCGGCCGCCAGGCCCAGGGCCGCATCGCCTGAGCCCGACGCTGCACCGATGGTGCGTTGCGCGCAATGTGGTGTGCATCTCCCGCGCGACCGCGCCTTGAGCCAGAACCAGCAGTGGTATTGCACCGAAGCGCACCGGCTGCAGGGCCCCGCCGCCCGTGACCGCTGAAAGCCTGTCGCTGGCAACCCCGCAGGCCCAGCGCATTCTGCGGCTGTACCATCTTTACCGGCTCAGCATCGGCATCCTGCTGGTGCTGCTCATCTCCAGCAGCCTGGACGCCGAGCTGCTGGAGCTGGCGGACATCGAGCTGTTCCGCACCGGTTGCTGGCTGTATCTGGTGTTCAACATTCTGGTCGTCGTGCTGCTCGAACGGCCCAGCCGTCAGGGCCAGCTGTTCACGCTCGCCATGACCGACACGCTGATGCTCGCTGCCCTGTTCTATGCCGGCGGCGGCGCGCCGAGCGGCATCGGTAACCTCATCGTCGCGTCGGTGGCCATCAGCAACGTGTTGCTGCGCAGGCATACCGGCCTGTTGATCGCGGCGGTTTCGGCGATCGGCATCATTTACCTGACGTTCTATATCAGCTATCACAAACCGGCCGCGTCCAACCACTTCGTTCAGGCAGGCTCGCTGGGCGCATTGTGCTTTGCCGCTGCGCTGCTGGTGCAGACCCTCGCCAGTCGCCTGCAGGTCAGCGAGGACATTGCCGAGCGTCGTGCTGCCGACGTCGACAATCTTGAAGAGCTCAACGGACTGATCCTTCAGCGCATGCGCACCGGGATTCTGGTGCTGGACTCCAACCGCGAAGTACTGCTCGCCAATCAGAGCGCGTTGAACCTGTTGGGACACGAGCGTTTGCTGGGCGAGATCATCGACGCCTACTCCCCGCAACTGGTCGAGCGTCTGCGCCAGTGGCTGATCAACCCCACGATGGTCCCGCGCAGCATTACCACGTCTGCCATCGGCCCGGTGCTGCGTCCCGGGTTCGTTGCGCTGACCCGTGGCAGCCATCGACACACGCTGGTGTTTCTCGACGACCTGTCGCAGATTTCCCAGCAGGCTCAGCAACTCAAGCTCGCCGCGCTGGGCAGGCTGACGGCCGGTATCGCCCACGAGATCCGCAATCCGCTGGGCGCGATCAGCCATGCGGCGCAGCTGCTGGGCGAGTCCGAGGAACTGAGCGGGGCGGACCAACGTCTCAGTCAAATCATTCAAGATCAATCACGACGGATGAATCTGGTGATCGAGAACGTTCTGCAGTTGTCTCGTCGACGTCAGACCGAACCTCATCTGCTCGATCTCAAGCAGTGGCTCGAACACTACGTCGAAGAGTTGCGCGGCAGTCTGCCAGCCGACCAGACCGTGCATCTGGACATCAGTCCCGGCACGCTGACAACGCGCATGGATGCCGAGCAACTGCAGCAAGTGGTGACCAACCTGGTGCAGAACGGGTTGCGCTACAGCGGCCAGTTGCACCAGAACGCTCAGGTCTGGCTGCGGCTTTTCCATGCGCCCTACAGCGAGTTGCCGAGCCTGGATGTCATGGACGACGGCCCAGGCGTTGCCGAAGAGCATCTGACGAAGATATTCGAGCCCTTTTTCACCACGGAGAGCAAAGGGACCGGCCTTGGCCTGTACCTTTCGCGCGAGCTGTGCGAAAGCAATCAGGCGAGCCTGAATTACACACCCCGGCAAGGTGGCGGAAGCTGCATGCGAATCACCTTTGCCCATCCGTTCAAATTGAGTTGAGCATGAGCCCACGGCAAAAGATCCTGATCGTCGACGATGAGCCGGACATCCGCGAACTGCTGGAGATCACTCTGGGGCGGATGAAACTGGACACGCGCAGCGCCCGCAACGTCAAGGAAGCGCAGGACTGGCTGGCGCGCGAGGCGTTCGATCTGTGCCTGACGGACATGCGCTTGCCGGACGGCAACGGCCTGGAGCTGGTGCAACACATCCAGAAACGCCATACGCAGGTCCCGGTGGCGATGATCACCGCCCACGGCAGCGTCGACACCGCGATTCAGGCCCTCAAGGCCGGCGCCTTCGATTTCCTGACCAAGCCTGTGGACCTCGGCCGTTTGCGCGAATTGGTCAGCAGTGCGCTGCGCTTGCCCAAGGCACCGTCGAATGACACGCGCCTCGATCATCGTCTGCTCGGCAATTCGCCACCGATGCAAGCGCTGCGCAAGCAGATCGGCAAACTGGCGCGCAGTCAGGCACCGATTTACATCAGCGGCGAGTCTGGCAGCGGCAAGGAGCTGGTCGCGCGTCTCATCCATGAGCAGGGCCCTCGGGTCGAGCAAGCATTTGTGCCGGTCAATTGCGGAGCGATCCCAACCGAGCTGATGGAAAGTGAGTTCTTCGGGCATCGTAAAGGCAGCTTCACCGGCGCCCACGAAGACAAACCCGGTCTGTTCCAGGCAGCCAGCGGCGGCACGCTGTTTCTCGACGAAGTTGCCGATCTGCCACTGGCGATGCAGGTAAAACTGCTGCGCGCGATTCAGGAGAAATCCGTCCGCGCCCTGGGCGAGCAACAGGAACAGGTGATCGACGTTCGTGTCCTCTGCGCCACGCACAAGGACTTAAGTCTGGAAGTGGCGGCCGGTCGCTTCCGGCAGGATTTGTATTATCGGCTCAACGTGATCGAACTGCGGGTTCCGCCGCTGCGTGAGCGTCGCGAAGACATCGAAGAGATCGCCAACAATGTCCTCAGGCGTCTGGCCGAAACCGCAGGCGACGCCCCTGCCCGGCTGCCGCCTCACGCACTGGCAGCGCTGAAAGGCTATCGCTTTCCCGGTAACGTGCGCGAGCTGGAAAACATGCTCGAACGCGCTTATACGCTCTGCGAAGACGACCAGATCAACACCGAAGACCTGCGCCTGGCCGAACCCGCCAGCACGCAGTCCCAGCCCGGCCCCAACCTGTCGGACATCAACAATCTGGAAGATTACCTCGAAAGCGTCGAGCGCAAACTCATCCTGCAGGCCCTGGAAGAAACCCGCTGGAACCGTACCGCCGCCGCGCAGCGCCTGAACCTCACGTTCCGATCAATGAGGTACCGCCTGAAGAAGCTTGGTCTCGAGTGAATCGGCCTTTCACGACGGGGATTTGATCGTTCCCAAAAAGGGTATGGTCGTACCCTTTTGGGAACGATCCATCAGCTCAAAGGGGGCAATGACCACTGCATCGAACACCTAACCCTGCAGCCGCGCTGCCGGCGCGTAGGGTGATGGGTCGATGATCGGAGTGTCGCCCAACAGCAGGTCGGTAAGCAGTTGGCATGAGGCGGGGGCGAGGACGAGGCCATTGCGGTAATGCCCGCAGTTCAGCCACAGGCCTTGATGGCCCGGCACCGGCCCGATGAAGGGAATGCCATCTGGCGAGCCGGGCCGCAGTCCTGCCCAATGCCCCACCACTTCGGCGTCGGCCAGCGCGGGGAGCAGTTCAACGGCTGAAGCCATGAGGCTGTGCAGGGCATTTTCGGTGGGCGTCTTGTCGTATCCCTCATGCTCGAGGGTGCTGCCGACGAGGATGTGACCGTCGCGACGCGGAATGGCGTAGCGGCCCTTGGCGAGGATCATGCTCGGCAGAAAATCAGACGCGCATTTGTAGAGAATCATCTGGCCCTTCACGGGTTCGACCGGCAACGCGAGATCGAGCCTGGTAAGCAGATCGCCGCTCCAGGCGCCCGCTGCCAGCACCACGCTGTCGGCGAGGAGATCGCCTGCGGCGGTGCTCACGCCGATGACTCGCGTGCCGTCGCGGACAAAATCACGGACTTCACATTGCTCATGCACCACGACATTGGGCAGCGCCAGCAATGCGGCCTTCAGGGATTTGACCAGCCGCGGGTTGCGCACATTGGCAACGTCGGCCATGTGGACGGCGCGCGAATAGCCGCCACCCATCACCGGAACGGCGTCATACACCGCCGAGATGTCCACAGCGCTCAACGGCCGGTTCTGCCGGGCCGCCCAGGCCAGCGCTTCTGCTTCGTCATCCAGATCGAGCCAGTACAGCCCGGTCTTGTGCACTTCGGGATCGATACCGGTCGAATCCGCCAGTCGCTCGGCGAGCTGCGGGTAAAAGTCCTGCGACCAGTGCGCCAGTGCCGTCACCGCCGGGCTGTATCGCCATGGATAGAGTGGCGAAACGATGCCGCCGCCCGCCCATGAAGACTCCCGCCCTACCCCGCTGCGCTCGAGCAAGGTGACGCTCGCGACCCGGGAAGCCAGATTGAAGGCGGTCAACAGACCGATGACGCCGCCGCCGACGATAATCACGTGTTGCCTGGACATGCTGAACTCGATCATCAAAAAAAGTGAGCGCTGTTATCGTCTGTCGAATAGTCGTCGACATGACTCAAGAAATGCGAAAAACGGACGCTATGCCACTGGTCTGGCGAATAACTCCAGACATCCACTACATAGCGACTTCCAACCTGAGTAGTATCACCATATTTCGAACGAAAAACGGAATTTCCTTTATGGATTTCAGCTCCGGGCTCTCGGGTCCACCTACGCGCCTGAATTTGCGTCGCAGCTGTCAAGGTCCTGACAAGGGCAGTAGCCACGGATTCACCCTGATCGAGTTGATCGTGGTGGTCGTGATCGTGGCCATTTTTGCGGGGATGGCAATGCCGAGCTTTTCGAGCCTGCTGCATCGCATGAACGTTCGGGCGGCGTCTGACGAGCTTTACGACTTGCTCCAGTACGCGCGGTCCGAGGCAGTGACGCGCGGGGCGAGAGTCACTGTGAGCGCGCCGGTCAACACCACGGAAATCAGTGTGGTCACCGGCACCGTGACGCTCAGAAAAGTCGGTAGCGGCGGGCTGCAGACGGGCGTCGCGATCAGCTCCGCAGTGAACAGCGTGGACTTCACGACCACCGGAACCGCATCAACGAACGCCTGCTTCCAGATCAACTACCCCACCGATTCATCGACCACCTCGCAGTACGTCACGTTGCTCACCAGTGGCCGGATTTCGCCTCCCACCGCCACCAAACCGAGTGGCTGCTGATGATGATCTCAGCACCGAGCCGCAACGCCGGGTTCAGCATGATTGAAGTGCTGGTCAGTCTGATCATCATCGTCATCGGCGTACTGGGCATGGTCGCGCTGCAGAGCAAAGCCATTCCATACACGCAAGATTCGGTACAACGCAACGCCGCGATCATGCTGGTGGACGATCTGGTCGAAATCATCCGCAGCGCGCCAGCGGACTGCACGGACGCGAACTCATGTCTCAAGGCTCCGGGCGCACCGTTCCCGGCTGCCGCGACCAAGTGCATCCCGACACCGGCCACCCTCTCAGAACAGATTGGCTGTTGGGCCATCCGGGCTGGAGCCACGCTGCCCGGTGCCGATACCTTACTGGCATCGAACTTTTATATCTGCAAAACCCCTACAAAAGATAACGCCGATAATGTCGACGCCTGCACGACCTCCAGCGCGACTAACACCGAGCTTCAGATCCAGGTGGCCTGGACCGTGAAGAACGAGGCTGAATGCATGTCCGGCAGCTCATCGACGATCGCTGGTACCTGCACTTACCGATTGAGGACGCGCATCCGATGATCTCAGCAGTCCTGCGCAGCCGGCAGAAGGGTCTGTCGCTGATCGAGTTGATGGTGGCCATGCTCATCGGAATGTTCCTGATTCTGGGGGTCACGCAGATTTTCATTTCCAACCAGCGAGCCTACCTGTTTCAACAAGGTCAGATGGGCAACCAGGAAAACGGCCGTTTCGCCCTTGCGATCCTGAGCCAGGAGCTGTTGAAGGCCGGCTATCGCAGTAATCTCGGCGCCAGCATTCCCGCAGACGCCACGCTGAGCGGCTGCACATTCCCGGCGGGCGCTGCGGTGGTTGCGCTGTCGGATACATCGCTGTGCATTCAGTATCAGGCGACCAACAAGCTGGACGTGACCTGCCAGGGCGGTGTGTTGGCGAACGCCGACAAGGACAGCATCACCAGCCCTTACTCCGCCAGAACAGTGCCCTCGACGACGCGTCCAAAAATCGTCGAGAAGATCGCTTTCGTTGCCGGAACGGGAACCGATAACGGTGCCATTACCTGCACCAGCGGAACCACGACCCAGCAACTGGTCAGCGGGGTCAAGGACCTGCGTTTCGAATACGGTTCGGGCGCCGCGGATTCAAAAACCGTCAGCACCTTCAGTACCACACCGACCGGCACGATCGCAGCGGTGCGCTACAGCGTACTCATGCAAAGCCCCGGCACCTCGATGATCCGGGACAACACCAGCGTTGTCTCGCCCGCGCTCAAGGACTGGAACGGTCGCTACGGCACCACCTACGCCGATGTGAACAGCATTTATCAGATCGTGCAGGGAACCATCATGATCAGGAACCAGATGCAATGAGGCGCTCGATCCGCTTCGTCATGCAGTCGAACCGCAGCCAGACCGGCGCGACGCTGCTGGTGGCAATCATGATGCTGCTGATCATCACCCTGCTGGCACTTTCGAGCATGCGCGGGGTGTCGCTCGAGTCCCGGATCACGGGCAATCTCAGGCTGCAGAAAACCCTGACCAACGCTGCCGAAGCGGGGCTGCGGATCGGTGAGCAGAGCATCAACCAGTGGCAATGTTCGGTGATTGCAGGCAACCCCAATAAACCCTGCATGGCCATTCCCACCACGCTGGTCAATGGCGACTATGCGCCCGCCTTTACGGCGGCGAATACGGCGAATATCAATCTGGTGACCACCTACCAGAACAACGAATACACCGGCGCCAACGTCGAAGTGGAATGGTATGTCACGGATTTGAAACTGCTCGACGGGCAGGCCCAGAACAACTGCGCGTTGCTGACCAAGGACTGCGGCCGACATTATTACGAAGTCACCGCCTGCGCATCGACCGTACGCTGCTCCAGCGATACTTCGACCCAGCGCGTCATCCTGCGATCCGTTTTTGCCGTGTCCGACTCATGAGTGCATACCTGATAGCGAACAACCATGAATAAGCCAAATCCGCTCAGCAGTTTCATCGTTGCCATGGCCTGCCTCCTGCTTTTGCCGACCGCAGCCCGAGCCGCCGTCAGTCAGGTGCCGGCGCAGCTGCCGCTGTTCGTCAACAACTCGGTGCCGCCGCTGAACATGCTGGTGGTCGGGCGCGATCACAAACTGTTCTTCCCGGCGTACAACGATGCGTCGGATCTGGATGGTGATGGCTCGATCGATATTCGTTACAAGCCATCGATCACTTATCTGGGCTACTTCGACTCGCTGACCTGCTACACCTACAGCAACAACTATTTCACTGCCTCGTCTAAAACGACAGTCGCCAACCTCAAAAAATGCCCGGGAAGCTGGAGCGGTGATTACCTCAACTACCTGACGACTTCCCGCGTCGATGCTCTGCGCAAAGTGCTGTATGGCGGCTATCGCAGCACGGACAGTACAAGCCAGACGATTCTGCAGCGCGCGTACATTCCCACCGACGCTCACACCTGGGGCAAGGAATACCGCAGCCCGACAGTGGACGGCTACAACCTCTCCGACTACACGCCTCTGTCCAACCCGACCGGCAGCAACTACACGCTGTTCGCCAACAACACGCAATCCAGCGTCCCGCTGCTGCGCGTGCTGTCCAACGTCTCGAACATCCGCATTTTTGGCTGGGTTTCCCGCGAAGTGACCCAAGGGGGTTCCTACGCCACCAACACCAGTTTCCAGGACGTTTTCGTTTCGCCAACGGACTATCGGGTTCGCGTCGAGGTGTGCAAGACCGGTTTTATCGAGAGCAACTGCAAGCTGTACCCGAACGGCAAATACAAACCTACCGGCATCCTTCACGACTTCGGTGAAGGCAATCAGATGTACTTCGGCCTGATGACCGGGACTTATCAGAACAACATCCAGGGCGGCGCGATTCGCAAGCCCATCAGCAGTTTCTCCAACGAAATCGACGCTTCCACCGGCATCTTCAACGACACCGGGATTGTGGGCACGCTCGATGACCTGACGTTTTCGTCCGGTTGCAGCACGTCCGGCAACACCATCACTAACTCGAACTGCCCGAACTGGGGTAACCCGCTGGCAGAAATGATGTTCGAAACCATGCGCTACTTCAGCGGCGCGACGACACCGACCAGCGGCTATCTGTCCGGCGCGGCGGACACGTTGCTCGGTCTCAGCGGCCTGACTTCCTGGACCAACCCATACTCGGCCACGCCCAGTGCCGACGCCACGACGCCAACCTACCCAAGCTGCTCCAAACCGTTCGAGACGCTGTTCAGTGACGTGAACCCGACGTATGACTCCGATTTGCCCGGCAGTGCATTCAGCTCGACCGCCTCCCCAAGCGCGACGACGGCCCTGAACAAGCTGAACGTGCAGACGCTGGGCCAGACGATCTGGAACAACGATGTAGGCTCGGGCAGCAAGAACGTCAACATCGGTGAGACCGTCGGCATCAATGACACGGCGCCCACTGCAAAAGCCGCTGCAAGCCTGGGTAACATTCGCGGCCTGCCGGAAGAGCCGACCAAACAGGGTACGTTCAACGCCGGTGCGGTCGCCTACTATGCCAACACCAATCCGATCACCTCGCTGGGCAACCAGAAGGTGCAGACCTTCTCCATCGCACTGTCCTCGACACTGCCGCGCATTCAGATGCCGGTCGGTACCGGCACCATCACGCTGGTACCTTTCGGCAAGGTGACCAACGGTGTCACCGAGCAGATTACCGGCTTCTATATCGACTCGATGTACAACATGCCGGGCCAGCCGACAGATAAGACCATCAATGAGGGTCGTGCCCAGGCCGTGTTTCGGGTCGTGTTCGACGATTGCGGTCAGGGTTGCGACTACGACATGGACGCTATCGTCCTGTACACGGTGGCCGTCAACGCATTGGGCAGTGTCGATGTGACGCTGCAGACCGCTTACTCGGTGTCAGCCGCCGAGTCGCACATGGGCTACACCATTTCGGGCACGACCAACGACGGCATCTACCTTGAAGTCACCGGCGGTGGTAACGGCAACCAGCACTACTCGCTGGATACGCCAGGCACCCGATTGCCGGGGGACTGTGCGCCCAGTACGGCTTGTACAGGAACGAGTGACCTGCTCCCGGGACGCAACGGCTCGAACGGTAGCCTTTTCAACCCGACGCGCAGCGATACCCACCCTCGCCGATTCACAGCGTCCTCTTCCCGCGCTGTTACCAACCTGAAAGACCCGCTGTGGTACGCAGCGAAATGGGGCGGCTTCGGAGACGCCAACAACACCAGCAGTAGCCTGCCGGTCAGCGGCCAATGGGATTCCAACACCAGCGGAACGCCGGACAATTATTTCCTGGTGAGCAACGCTGCGACGTTGAAAGACCAGCTTTCGTCTGCGTTCAACCAGATTCTGCAGAAGAACAGTTCGGTTGCCACGCCTGCCGTTTTACCTAAGCTGGGCACCGAAAACTCTTCATCGCGGTATCTGAACAGCCTCAACGTCGCGACCTGGAGCGGAGACCTGATCAAGACCACGATCACTTACACCACGACCAATCCCACCGGCAGTACGGTCCAGAACTGGGTCGCTTCGCAGCAGGTTCCAGCCTGGAACCAACGCAACATCCAGATGGCCAATCAGGCAGGCAATGCCCTGCAGCCATTCACGTACACCAATCTGGGAAACCGGACCTACGCCGACATTGCGCTGCAATCGACGCTGACGTCCGACCAGGTCGACTTCATCAAGGGCGATGTCAGTAAAGCCACGTCGACGTATCGTCGGCGCGCCTCGTTGATCGGCGACCTGGTGAACTCTTCGCCGGTGGTGGTCACCGGCGCGCTGTACGATGCATCCGTCGCCGACACGCTGAATGGCACCGTTGGCACCACCAGCAGCTACACCGCATTCAAGACCAGTCAGAACGATCGTCGGGGTCAGATCTATGTCGGCGCAAACGACGGGATGCTCCATGCGTTCGATACCGCGACAGGCGTTGAGAAGTTCGCGTTCATTCCATCGGCCGTCATCCAGAATCTGAGCACCCTGACGAACAAGGACTACAACAGCAACTCCGCGCTGCACCGTTACTACGTGGACGGCACCCCAGTTGTCGCGGACGTTTACATCTCAGGCGCCTGGCGCACCATTCTGGTCGGCACGCTGGGGGGCGGCGGACGTGAAATCTTCGCGCTGGACATCACCAATCCGGACAGCATCAGCCTGCTGTGGGAGTTCACATCGGAGAACGATGTCGACCTCGGCTCGACCTTTTCGACCCCCGTGATCTCGCGCTTGCACACCGGAGAATGGGCCGTCATCGTCGGCAACGGCTACAACGGCAACAATGGCAACGCCTCGCTGTTCGTCCTCAACGCCGCCACGGGCGGGGTCGTCAGCAAACTGACCACTTCGGTAGTAGGCAACAACGGTCTGTCATCGCCCGTGGTACTGGACGCCAACGCGGACGGTATCGCCGACTACGTCTACGCCGGTGACCTGCTGGGCAATCTGTGGCGCTTCGACTTGATCGGTTCATCGCTGGTCGCCAACGCGACAGCGGCCAACTTCAAGGTGGCATTCGGTAACAAACCGCTGTACACCGCCACCGTCAGCGATGCTTCAGGTGCAGCGGTGCAGTCGATCACGGCGGCACCTACCGTCGTGGCTCACCCCTCCTCTGCCGGGACGATCGTCATCTTCGGCACAGGCCGTTATTTCACTTCGGCGGATAAAACCAGTACGGATCTGCAAACGCTTTATGGGATCTGGGACAAGCAGACAGCCGGCGCAGCCGCCGCTTCCACACCGGTCCTGGCCAGATCAAGCCTGCAACAACAGACAATCACTTCACAGGTCAATAACGCGGTCTTCGGCTCGGCGACCAACAACATCCGCCTCGTAAGCACCAACCCGGTGGACTGGACCACCAAGTCCGGCTGGTACCTCAACCTGACCGTCAACAACGCCTTGTTGGGCGAACGCATGGTGGATCCGCTGAGTATCAGCGGCAGTGTTCTGTTCGCCTCGACCCGTACGCCAAGCACCGATGTCTGCAGCCCTGGCGTCAGTGGCTGGGAGTACGGTCTGGACCCGACCACCGGTGGCAGGACCACTTTCACTGTGTTCAACCTGCGTCGTAACGGCACCATTTCGACGGCCGACAATTACAACGACAACGTGGTGAGTGGCATCAGCATGGCAGCTGGCGGCGTGGCTATCAGTTCCACGGGTGATCAGAAAACATCGACGCCTTCGGACGGCGATTCGATCATCGTCAACACCGGTACGGGCTACGTCGGTCGTCAGAACTGGCGCGTCATTCCTTATCCTGCGCAATGAGGCAGTATTCAATGCATCGTTCAAAACACTCGCAACGCGGTTTCACCCTGATCGAGCTGATGATCACCGTCGCCATCGTCGCGATTCTGGCGACCATCGCGTATCCGGCTTATACGAAATATGTAATACGCGGATATCGGTCTGAAGGAATGGCGATGCTCACTGACGCAGTTGCCCGTATGGAGCGCTACTATGCTCAGAACAACAGTTACGCCGTGCCAGCACCGGCGCTGGAGAAAATCGGAATCACGAACGCCAACTCGATTAACAACAAGTACACTCTGAGCTTTTCCGGCACCCCCACTCCCACGACTTACACCCTGCAGGCGACGCCGATTAATGCCCAGACTGCCGACAGCTGCGGGACGCTGAGCATCACCCAGGACGGCACCAAGACTCCAGCTGACTGTTGGAAGTAAGGCAGCTAACGCCCCCAACAACCCTGCACACTGGCACCGCCCGACATCCCCTCATTATCGCGCCTGCCCGTGTTATCCAGCACGAAGCTCGCGCAGCGGTCGCCAGCCATCGGCGTGCCCGCAATCGGTCGGGCCGTAAGGACGAAAGCGCGCTCGGAGCGCTCTGTCTCGATGGCGTAAAACCGGTTGCCCACGGAGGGTTGATGGCTGAAAGCCGGCGGCCCCGTGACATCGGAATACTGCCCTGCCCGTGAGTGAAATCGCTCAAGCTTCTGCGCTTCGTCCACCAGCAAGGCGGCGATCTCGGTGCGACGCGCCTTCTTGCTGTACTCGCTGTACTGCGGATAAGCCACCACGGCGAGAATTCCGATGATGGCGACCACCACCAGCAGCTCGATCAACGTGAAGCCTCTGCTGCACACAGACATTGTGCCTCCCCTCATCGCCGTTGCCGCCACATGATGCGGCGCTGCTCGGTGTGCACGCTCTCCAGCACGGTTCGCGACGAGCCCTGAAGGCCCACGGCGGTGACGCGGTACAACGTCCACGGCCCTTCTCCTGGCGCCACGCCTGCCGGAGTGTCAGTTTTGCCTAAGTGCTGAATGCCATAGAAGCCGCCGTTCGCCGCAACCCACTCTATGCCGGACCCACCGGCAGAACCGCCACTGACCAGCGTCAATGCCTCTGGCGGCGGCAAACAGCTGGCGGCAGTCGAGCATTGCTCACGCTCGAAACCGGGTCGGGTGACCGTGGCCTCGGCAATCCGCAGGATTGCTTCGGCGGACTGGAACGAGGCGACGTTCAGTCTGAGGCTGCCCGCGACCTTCTCCTGAAGCGTGGCGTTCTGCATCGACGACGTCGCCAACAGCGTCAGCATCAGCAGAAACACCAGACTGACGATCAATACGACGCCCCGTTGGGCACGCATCTTCAAGCCGCTCACCCAAGCCGGTTGCGAACAGCCGCAACCACGCTGAAGGTCTGCTCCGGCATCCGGGCGTCGGGGTCGAACAGCGTGAGCGTCAGGCGTACGCTGCGTATCAAGGCGCTGTCGGCGTCGGCCACATAGCGCGCGACGCTTTGCTGATCGCGGGAGTGGGCCACGCCGAAGAGCACGCTGAACGCGCGAACGTGACTGATCAACGGTTGCCCGTTCAGCGCCAGTTCGCCACGCGCCTTGTTGAACTGATAGACCTGTCGGCGGATTGGCAGCGCCAGCTCACCCGCCGCCACCCCGGGCGCCTTGCCACTGGAATATGCCGTCGCAGCCGACACGCAGTCCGTGTGCACCACCCAGGTGTGCCAGGCCCCACCACCTTCAACCGCAGCGGTCGCCAGCGTCAGCGAACGTCGGTTAGCGTCCCACCTGACAGGCTCGTCAAACGCCTCTGAAAAACTGCCGCCGTTGCTGGCATCCGTCACGTTCGACAGGCAGCCGAACATGCCGGCAAGGCTGATTTCCCGCACGATTTTACTGAGGATGAAACGGGCATCTTCCTGCATGGCCGCCGAAGACGTCTGACTCAAGTAGGTGCTTTTGGCGCTGACGAATACCTGCATCAGGGCCAACGACATGACCAGCCCCAGCACCAGCGCCAAGAGGATTTCCACCAGCCCGAATCCTTTCACCCGCGCCTTCATGGTCGCGCTCCCGGCTCTGCGCCAACCCTGCTGCTCAGCGTCCAGGTCTGCGTGTCTGCCATGTCCTGCCCGGCTCGGGAGTCGTTCCAGGTCAGTGTCATGCGCACCGACGAGCCTTGGTGCGCAATGCTGGCTTGAGCATCGTCGCCCAGCCGTTGCCGCAACTGGGTGGCGAAATCGAACAGGTCCTGATCGCGAGGCACATCAGGATTTTCGGTGACGGGGGCCTGGTCCAGCGAGGCCAGCGCGTAATTGCCCTCAGGGTTGGCGCGCATGCGCTCGAATAAGTCATGGGCAATGAAACTGACCTGCAGGCTGCGCGCCGAGCTGTCGGTGTATTTCAGCGCGCCGAGCTGCAGCATCGCGCCCCCCAGTACGCCGAGGCTGAGAATCAACAGTGCGACCAGAACCTCAATCAACGTCATCCCTGTCTGACTCGATGCTGCCTGCATTCAACACCTCCAAATCCCTGTGCAGCCCCCAGTGAAGTCGACACACGGAAACTTGCCCGATGGATGTGTAACGGCGGCTTGCGGACATATCGGCTGACACCCTCGGGGTTGCCAGGGCAACGGCAGTGACGTCTGCTTGGGCGCGCCACGGTCAGGGAGATCGGTCACATGAAGCAACGAGGTCTGACGCTCATCGAGCTGCTTGCAGGACTGCTCATGCTCGGGATTCTGGCGACGCTTGCGATCCCCGCATTCGGCGCGCTGGTCGATTCACAGCGACGGCAGGACACCGCCCATCAGTTGGCGAGCGGGCTGCGAATGGCGCGCTCCGAAGCCATCGTGCGCAGTCAGCCGGTGATCATGCAGGCACTGGAGAATGACTGGAGCCGAGGCTGGCAGGTTTTCGTGGATAACAATCAGAATCAGTTTCGCGACGATGATGAAACGTTGCTGGCCGAGAACGCAGGCCAGCGCAACGTCAGGGTGGTGGGCAACAGCAAGGTGATGACGCGCATCGGTTTCGACAACACCGGGCGCTTGCTCAATAACGCTAACGGCACGCTGGCGGTGTGCTTAAAAGAATCAGCCGCCAGCCATTATCAGGTAGCGATCGCCGTTACCGGGCGGGTCAACCTGCGCAAAGAGGGTTTCACCCGTGACCCGTGCGCATGACGCCGGTTACTGAACCTGCTTGACGCGCAGTTCCTTGGGCATCGAGAACGTGATGTTTTCTTCACGTCCCGCCAGCTCGTCGGCCCCTGTCGCACCCCACTCGTGCAGCTGCTGGATCACGCCGCGCACCAGCACTTCCGGAGCCGATGCACCTGCCGTGATGCCGATGCGCTCGACACCGTCGAACCAGCTGCGCTGCATGTCTTCGGCGCCGTCGATCAAATAGGCCGGAGTCGCCATGCGCTCGGCCAGTTCGCGAAGACGGTTGGAGTTGGAGCTGTTTGGACTGCCGACCACCAGCACGACGTCGCACTCGTCAGCCAGTTGCTTGACCGCGTCCTGACGGTTCTGGGTGGCGTAACAAATGTCGTCCTTGCGAGGACCGCCGATCGCCGGAAAACGCGACCGAAGGGCGTCGATGACCCGACTGGTGTCGTCCATGGACAGCGTCGTCTGGGTCACGAACGCCAGTTTCTCGGGGTTGCGCACATTGAGCCTGGCGACATCGTCCTCATCCTCGACCAGATAGATCGCGCCGCCATTGCTGGCGTCGTACTGCCCCATCGTGCCTTCCACTTCAGGATGGCCTTCGTGCCCGATCAGGATGCATTCGCGCCCGTCACGGCTGTAGCGTGCGACCTCGATGTGAACCTTGGTGACCAGTGGGCATGTGGCGTCGAACACCTTCAAGCCACGGCCGGCGGCTTCGCTGCGCACCGCCTGGGACACGCCGTGGGCGCTGAAAATGACGATGACGTCGTCAGGCACCTGATCCAGCTCTTCGACGAACACCGCGCCACGGCTGCGCAGGTCTTCGACGACGAATTTGTTATGAACCACTTCATGACGCACGTAGATCGGCGGGCCAAACACTTCCAGCGCGCGATTGACGATTTCGATCGCACGGTCCACCCCGGCACAGAATCCACGTGGGTTGGCGAGCTTGATTTGCATGATGTGCCTCGTATCTACGCGCAATGAAACATAAAAACGAAAAGGCCCCGAGCCATGTCGGGGCCACAGACTCCCTGATGTCTCAGAGCGCCCTCACCTCGAAGATTTCCACTTCGAAGGTCAACGTTTTGCCGGACAGCGGATGGTTGAAATCAACGGTGACCTGTTCATCGTCGAACGCCTTCACCACACCTGGCAATTCAGTATTGGCCGCATCGTTGAAGATCACCAGCAGCCCTTCGGCCAGCTCCATGTTCTGGAACTGCGAGCGGGGCATGATCTGCACGTTCTGCGGGTTAGGTTGACCGAAGGCGTTTTCCGGCTGGACCTGGAGGGTGCGCTTGTCACCGGCCTTGAAGCCGAAGATGAGCGCCTCGAAGCCAGGCAGCAGGCTGCCGTCGCCGACTTTGAAGGTGGCCGGCGCCTTGTCGAACGTACTGTCGACCGTGTCGCCATTCTCCAGGTGCAGCGCGAAATGCAGCGTGACTTCCGTGTTCTGACCGATGCGTGTTTCCTGTGCAGCGTTGTCGGTCATCGACTGTTCAGTCATTGACGGTTTCTCCAGTTTTCTTGCTCTTGAACATGTCCAGAGCAAGCATGATCGCGCCGACGGTGATGGCGCTGTCCGCGACATTGAAGGCCGGGAAGCCGTGTTCTTTCCAATGCACGAAGATGAAATCTATGACGTGGCCGATGAAGATCCGGTCGTAAAGATTGCCGAGCGCTCCGCCCAGTACGAGGGCGAGGGCAATCGCAAGCCAGGTCTCGTGACGCCCCAGGCGCTTGAGCCAGACGATCAGCACAATGCTCACCACCACGGCGATCAGCGCGAACAGCCAGCGCTGCCAGCCGGAACTGTCGGCCAGAAAACTGAACGCAGCGCCCGTGTTGTAAGCCAGCATCCAACTGAAGTAATCAGGAAGGATGACGATCTGCTCATACAACTCCAGGCGATTCTCGAAGTAGAACTTGCTGGCCTGGTCAATGACCACGACCAGCACGCTCAACCACAGCCAGCTCAAGCGGCCCATACGGCCAGCCGACGCGTTAGGCATAGTGACGGACCTCGCCAGCACCGCTGATGTTGTCGACACAACGACCGCAGATTTCCGGATGCTCGGCGTGAACGCCGACGTCCTCGCGGAAGTGCCAGCAACGTGCGCACTTGGTGTAACCGGACTTGACCACCTTGAGCTTCAAGCCGGCCACTTCGGTGACCACGGCATCGGCCGGTGCGCTGACGAACGGCGCAACGCTGGCCTTGGAGGTGATCAGTACGAAACGCAGTTCGTCACCGAGCTTGCCCAGATCGGCGGTCAGGTCGTCTTCAGCATAAAGGGTCACTTCAGCCTGCAGGTTGCCACCGATGGCTTTCGCCGCCCGCTGGTTTTCCAGTTCCTTGTTGACCGCGGTCTTGACCGCCATGATCCGATCCCAGTAGGCGCGGTCCAGCTCGAAGCCTTCCGGCAGCTCGCTCAGGCCTTCATACCAGGTGTTGAGCATCACCGACTCGTTGCGTTCGCCCGGCATGTATTGCCACAGCTCGTCCGCAGTGAATGCCAGGATTGGCGCGATCCAGCGCACCAGCGCTTCGGAGATATGGAACAACGCGGTCTGGCAGGAACGACGCGCCTTGCTGTCGGCGCCGGTGGTGTACTGGCGGTCCTTGATGATGTCCAGATAAAAGCCGCCCAGCTCCTGCACGCAGAAGTTGTGCACTTTGGAATAGACGTTCCAGAAGCGGTATTCGCTGTAATGCTCTTCCAGTTCACGCTGCAGCAACAGGGTGCGATCCACCGCCCAGCGATCCAGCGCCAGCATCTCATCGGCAGGCAGCAGGTCGGTGGCCGGATTGAAACCGGTCAGGTTCGAGAGCAGGAAACGTGCAGTGTTGCGGATACGACGGTATGCATCGGCGCTGCGCTGCAGGATGGTTTCCGACACGGCCATTTCGCCCGAGTAATCGGTGGCCGATACCCACAGACGCATGATGTCGGCGCCCAGCGTGTCGTTGACCTTTTGCGGCGCAATGACGTTGCCCAGCGATTTGGACATCTTGCGGCCGTTCTCGTCGACCGTGAAGCCGTGGGTGAGCAGTTCGCGATACGGCGCATGCCCGTCGATCGCACTGCCGGTCAGCAGCGAAGAGTGGAACCAGCCGCGATGCTGGTCCGAACCTTCCAGATACAGGTCGGCGCGAGGACCGGTCTCGTGGCCCATCGGATGCGAACCGCGCAGAACGTGCCAGTGCGTGGTGCCCGAATCGAACCAGACGTCCAGGGTGTCGGAAATCTTGTCGTACTGCGAGGCTTCGTCGCCCAGCAGTTCAGCGGCGTCCATCTTGAACCAGGCTTCGATGCCTTCGTTCTCGACGCGCTTGGCGACTTCTTCCATCAGCTCGACGGTGCGTGGGTGCAGCTCGCCGCTCTCCTTGTTCAGGAAAAACGGGATCGGCACGCCCCAGTTGCGCTGACGGGAGATGCACCAGTCCGGACGGTTGGCGATCATCGAATGCAGGCGCGCCTGGCCCCAGGCCGGCACGAACCTGGTTTCTTCGATGGCCTTGACTGCGCGGTTGCGCAGGGTGTCACCCGAAGTCGGCTGCTTGTCCATGCCCACGAACCACTGCGCAGTGGCGCGGTAGATCAGCGGCGTTTTGTGGCGCCAGCAATGCATGTAACTGTGGGAAATGGTTTCGGTATGCAACAGCGAACCGACTTCCTGCAGTTTTTCGATGATGGCCGGGTTGGCTTTCCAGATGAACTGGCCGCCGAAGAACTCGAGCGATTGCGCGTAGACGCCATTGCTCTGAACCGGGGTCAGGATGTCGTCATTGACCATGCCGTAGCGCTTGCAGGTCACGAAGTCGTCTTCGCCGTAAGCGGGCGCGGAATGCACGACGCCTGTGCCGGCGCCCAGTTCGACGTATTCAGCCAGATACACCGGCGACAGACGATCGTAGAACGGGTGGCGGAAATTGATCAGTTCCAGGGCCGAACCTGGAGCGGTGGCCAGCACCGTGCCTTCGAGGTTCCAGCGCTTGAGGCAGGCTTCGACCAGCTCTTCGGCCAACACCAGCAGGCGCTCACCGGTATCGACCAGCGCGTAGTTGAACTCGGGATGAACGTTAAGCGCCTGGTTCGCCGGGATGGTCCACGGGGTGGTGGTCCAGATCACGATCGCGGCGGGTTTGCTCAGGCTCGGCAGGCCGAACGCGGCGGCGAGCTTGTCGGCGTCTGCGATCGGGAAGGCAACGTCGATGGTCGACGACTTCTTGTCCTGATATTCGACTTCGGCTTCGGCCAGTGCCGACGCGCAGTCGAAGCACCAGTTGACGGGCTTCAGGCCCTTGAACACGAAACCGTGCTTGACCATTTCCGCCAGCGCGCGGATTTCTCCGGCTTCGTTGGTGAAGTCCATGGTGCGATACGGATTGGCCCAGTCGCCCAGCACACCCAGACGGATGAACTCGGACTTCTGGCCTTCGATCTGCTCGGCCGCGTAAGCACGGCACAGTTCGCGGGTCTTGTCCGCAGGCAGGTTCTTGCCGTGGGTGACCTCGACCTTGTGCTCGATCGGCAGACCGTGGCAGTCCCAACCCGGAACATAAGGCGCGTCGAAGCCCGAAAGGGTCTTCGAACGGACGATCATGTCCTTGAGAATCTTGTTGACCGCATGACCGATGTGGATGTTGCCGTTGGCGTACGGAGGGCCGTCGTGCAAGACGAACTTTGGACGATCCTTGCCAATTTCACGCAGCTTCTGGTACAGGCCAATGCTGTCCCAGCGCTGCAGAGTTTGCGGCTCGCGCTGGGGCAGGCCGGCCTTCATCGGGAAGGCGGTGTCCGGAAGATTAAGCGTGGCTTTGTAGTCGGTCATTTCAAGCTCTAAGTTAGCGGTTGACCATGCCCCAATGGGCACGGGCGGCAGCGACATCCGCATCGATCGCCGTCTTCAGCGCCTCAAGGGAGGCGAAACGCTGCTCATCACGCAGCTTTTGGTGGAATACCACCGTCAAGCGCCGGCCATAGATATCGCCGGCAAAATCCAGAAGGTGAATCTCAAGGTGAGGACGTCCGTCCCCTGCCACGGTCGGGCGCACGCCGATGTTGGCGACGCCGGGCCATACCTTGCCGTCGATTTCGGCACTGACCAGATAGACACCGGTCAACGGCACGCGACGACGCTTCAATTGCACGTTGGCTGTAGGCGTGCCCAGCTGGCGCGCCAGTTTCTGCCCATGCAGCACACGTCCGGAAATCTCGAACGGTCGGCCCAACAGACGCGCGGCCAACGCGAAATCGGCGGCAGCCAGGGCGTTGCGGACCTGAGTGCTGCTGACACGGCCGCCGTCGATCTCCACGGTCTGCGCCGCTTCGACGGTGAATCCCTTTTGCGCGCCGACCTTCATCAGAAAGTCGAAATCGCCGACCCGATCACAGCCAAATCGGAAGTCGTCACCCACTTCCAGGTGTTTCACACCCAAGCCGTCTATCAGCACCGTGTCGACGAACTCGGCGGCGCTGAGCTTGCTCAGGCGCTGGTTGAACGCCAGACACAACACCAGATCGACGCCCTCGGCGGCGAGCAGATCGAGCTTGTCACGCAGCCGGGCCAGACGCGCAGGAGCGGTCTCGGGCGCGAAGAACTCACGCGGCTGCGGTTCGAAGATCACCACGCAACTGGGCAGGCCCAACTCCACGGCACGCTCACGCAGTCGCGCCAGAATAGCCTGGTGACCACGGTGAACACCGTCGAAATTGCCAATGGTGGCGACGCAGCCCCGATGCTGGGGGCGCAGATTGTGAAGGCCTCGAACCAGCTGCATAACGCGCTTCTTGCTCATAAAGTGGCCGATTATAACCACACACCGTCGTCAACGACAGGCGACAGATCCGGGCAAACCGCAACAATCGACGTTAACCGGCAAAAACCGACGACTGATCCTACAAGATCGCCTTGCGGGCGAAATGCCTGAGGCGGAAACCCAACAGCAGCAATGTCCCGAAATACGCGCCGATCCCGGCGGCCACCAGCACGCCCAGCCGCAGGAAGCGCTGGAGCATCTGCCCGTCTGACCAGGAAGGCATCACCTGCATCAGCCCCAGTAGCACGGCAGACATCACCGACACCGCAACAACCAGCTTGATCAGGAAAATCGCCCAGCCTGGCTGCGGCTGGAACAGATCCTGCCGACGCAACTGCCAGAACAACAGCGCTGCATTGAGGCAGGCCCCCATGCTGATCGCCAGCGCCAGACCGGCGTGGGCCAAGTGGATGACATAGACGAACAACACATTGAACAACTGGGTCACGATGAGGGTGAAGATCGCGATCTTTACGGGCGTGCGAATATTCTGCTGCGCATAAAAGCCCGGCGCGAGGACTTTGATCACGATGATGCCGAGCAAGCCGACCGAATAAGCCACCAGCGCCCGCTGAGTCATCGCCGCGTCTTCGCCATCGAATTTGCCGTACTGAAACAGCGAAACGGTCAGCGGCTCGGCGAGCAGGCCCAGCGCCAGCGTACACGGCAGCACCAGCAGGAAGCACAGGCGCAGCCCCCAGTCGAGAATCCGCGAATATTCATGCCGATCCTTGCTCGCGTAGGTCTTGGAAAGAATCGGCAGCAGAATCGTACCCAGCGCAACACCCAGCACGCCCGATGGCAGCTCCATCAAACGGTCGGCGTAATACATCCACGACACTGAACCGGCCACGAGAAACGATGCGAAAATCGTATTGATGATCAACGATATCTGGCTGACTGACACGCCGAGCATCGCCGGCAGCATCTGTTTCATCACTCGCCACACGCCGGTATCGCGCAGGTTGATGCGCGGCAGAACGAGCATTCCGATCTTCTTCAGATGCGGCAGTTGATAAAGCAGTTGAAGCAATCCGCCCGCCAGCACGGCCCAGCCCAGGGTCATGACCGGTGGATTGAAATACGGGGTGAGGAACAGCGCAAAGAAGATCATCGCCAGGTTCAGCAGCGTCGGCACGAACGCAGGGACCGAGAAGCGATTCCAGGTATTAAGGATGGCGCCGGCCAGCGAGGACAGCGAGATCAGCAATATATAAGGAAACGTCACGCGCAGCAGATCGGACGTCAGCTGAAACTTTTCGGGGGTGTCGGCAAAGCCGGGCGCAGTCGCCCAGATGACCCACGGCGCGAAAATAATGCCCAGCACTGTGACCAGCGCCAGCGCCAGGGTCAGCATCCCCGTGACGTACGCGACAAAGGTGCGAGTGGCCTCCTCGCCCTGCTGGCTTTTATATTCAGCCAGAATCGGCACGAACGCCTGCGAGAAGGCGCCTTCGGCGAAAATCCGGCGCAACAGGTTGGGCAGTTTGAAGGCGATGAAGAAGGCATCGGTCGCCATTCCGGCGCCAAACGCCCGGGCGATGATCGTGTCGCGGACAAAGCCCAGCACCCGCGAAAGCATTGTGATAGAGCTGACGGCGGCTAGCGATTTGAGTAGGTTCATCTAAAGGTTGTGCGCCCGACCAAAGGAAGCGCCAAAGCGCGATCCATTTATGCGATACTCCGCGCCGCAAAACAGCACTGAGCCAAAAACCGCGAGTTTACAGGTCGTACGCCGGAAAGAAATCACCTCGGCATCACACTGCGACCACTCAGCGGAACGCATCAACTGCCCTTGACAAGCATCAAACTCATCGGCATGATTCGCGGCCTATTTTGTTAGCTATTTCCCAAGTCTTTCGAGGAGCTCGACGGTGGCCAACTCACCTTCCGCCAAAAAACGTGCAAAACAGGCTGAGAAGCGTCGCAGCCACAACGCCAGCCTGCGTTCCATGGTTCGTACCTACATCAAGAACGTAGTCAAAGCCATCGACGCAAAAGACGCTGAAAAAGCGCAAGCTGCTTATGTTCTGGCCGTGCCAGTTATCGACCGTATGGCCGATAAAGGCATCATCCACAAGAACAAAGCTGCTCGCCATAAAGGCCGCCTGAATGGCCACATCAAGGCTCTGAACCTTGCTGCTGCAGCCTAAGCGACCCGCTTGTTAAAAAACCGACCTCAGGGTCGGTTTTTTATTGCCTGCGATTCTTGCGCATGACCAGCTCATGACTTGCTGCAACACATGGAGAAACGCGACTTGCCTGCGCCAGGCCTGAAGGCCCCAGCCAGCCATTGATGCAAGCCGAGACCTCCATTCGAGCACGCCATCAAGGCGCGGGCGCTGGGGACCACGGCAGAATCGGGATTGCCGTCACCGCATTCTGTGGACTGCCCTCGATCACACGATCGCTGTAAACGAGGTACACCAGCGTATTGCGTTTCTTGTCCAGGAAACGCACCACCTGCATGGTCTTGAAGACCAGCGATGTGCGCTCCTTGAAGACCTCATCGCCATCCTTGAGCTCTTCCTTGAAGTGAATCGGCCCGACCTGGCGACAGGCGATGGACGCCTCGGCCCGATCTTCCGCCAGACCCAGCCCACCTTTGAGCCCGCCGGTCTTGGCGCGGGACAAGTAGCACGTCACCCCGTCCACCTTGGGATCGTCGAATGCCTCGACGACGATCCGGTCATTCGGCCCGACAAACTTGAAAACCGTCGACACCTGACCGATCTCTTCGGCCGATGCCAGCAAGGGCAGCATCAACAATGCACCCACCATCCCTTTCAGCGCTCGCATCACAACTTCCTTCTATTAGTGACCGGATTCAGACCAGAATCAGGTTGTCGCGATGAACCAGCTCCGGCTCGGCCATATAGCCCAGCTCCCTGACGATCGCATCGGACGGCAGACCGATGATCTTTTGTGCTTCCAGCGCACTGTAATTGCTCAGGCCACGCGCGATTTCTCGTCCATCGGCCGCCACACACACCACCATTTCACCGCGGCGGAAACTGCCCTGCACAATCTTCACCCCCACAGGCAACAAGCTCTTGTTGCTCTCGGTAAGGGCCTTCACGGCACCATCGTCGAGCACCAGCGTGCCTCGGGTCTGCAGGTGCCCTGCCAGCCATTGCTTGCGGGCGGCGAGCATGCCGCGCTCCGGAGACAACAACGTACCCAGACGCTCCCCAGCCTTCAGACGCGCCAGCACCCGCTCGATGCGGCCACCAACGATGACCGTGTGCGCGCCTGACCGCGCCGCCAGACGCGCCGCACGCAGCTTGGTCTGCATGCCACCACGCCCCAGCGCCCCGCCAGTGCCACCGGCAACGGCGTCGAGCGCAGGATCATCGGCACGCGCCTCGTAGATCAGTTGCGCCTCGGGATTGTTGCGAGGATCGGCGTCGAACATGCCGTCGCGGTCAGTCAGAATGACCAACAGATCAGCCTCGACCAGGTTGGCGACCAGCGCAGCCAAGGTGTCGTTGTCGCCGAAACGAATCTCGTCAGTGACGACAGTGTCGTTCTCGTTGATCACGGGCACGACACCCAGCTCGACCAGCGTGCGCAGCGTGCTGCGTGCGTTGAGGTAGCGCTTGCGGTCGGAAAGATCGTCATGGGTCAGGAGAATCTGCGCCGTATGCCGCTGGTATTCCGCAAAGCTGGACTCCCACGCCTGCACCAAGCCCATCTGACCGATAGCCGCAGCCGCCTGAAGCTCATGCATGGCACTCGGTCGTGCAGCCCAGCCCAGACGACTCATGCCGGCAGCCACCGCGCCGGAAGAGACCAGAACCAGTTCGACGCCCGCCTCATGCAGCGCCACCATCTGCTCGACCCAAACACCCATCGCGTTGCGGTCCAGACCCTTGCCGTCCGCCGTCAGCAGCGCACTTCCGATCTTGACAACCCAACGCTGGGCACCTGTCACCTTGCTCCGCATGATCGTTCAACCTTAAGCCAGAGAATCCGAATTCGACATACTAAAACGCCGCTATCAAAGCGGCGTTGTAGTTTACTTCACTCGATCATTCACGGACGTAAATGATTTCCGGACCATCTTCATCGTCCTCGAAATCATCATCCCAATCGTCATCGCCCATGTCGTGCACGCTCTTCACGCCACTGCGGCGCAGTGCACGCTTGTCGTCCAGCGCTTGCAGTTGGGCACGGGCCTCGTCTTCGATACGCTGATCCAGCTCGGCCAACTCTTCGGCGTAGGCCGGATCATTGGCCAGACGGTCGGCGCGATCTTCGAGGTAACGCATGATGTCGTGGCTCAGACGCTCGGTGCCCTGTTTGGCAATTGCCGAAATCATGTACACCGGGCCAGTCCATTGCAGACGCTCGACAATCTGCGCCTTGACCGCTTCATGCTGATCTTCCGGCAGCATGTCGCACTTGTTCAAGACCAGCCAGCGATCACGATCCGACAGCGCCGGGCTGAACTTGACCAACTCGTTGACGATGACCTCGGCAGCATCAGCCGGATTGGACTCATCCAGCGGCGCCATGTCGACGAGGTGCAGCAACAGACGAGTACGCGCCAGGTGCTTGAGGAAGCGAATACCCAGGCCTGCGCCATCGGACGCACCCTCGATCAGCCCCGGAATGTCAGCGATAACGAAGCTTTTCCAGCGATCGACACTGACCACACCCAGGTTCGGCACCAGCGTGGTGAACGGATAGTCGGCAACTTTCGGCTTGGCGGCCGAGACCGAACGAATGAAAGTACTTTTGCCTGCGTTCGGCAAGCCCAGCAGACCGACGTCCGCCAGCACTTTCATTTCCAGTTTCAGGTCACGCTGCTCGCCCGGCTTGCCCGGCGTGGTCTGACGCGGCGCGCGGTTGGTACTGGATTTGAAGCGGGTGTTACCCAAGCCGTGCCAACCACCCTGCACCACCAACAGACGCTGACCGGCTTTGGTCAGGTCACCGATGATTTCCTGGGTGCTGGCATCGATCACGGTCGTGCCGACCGGCACGCGCAGGATCAGGTCTTCACCTTTGCGACCGGTGCAATCGGTGCTGCCGCCATTGGAGCCACGCTCCGCATCGAAGTGACGGGTGTAGCGATAATCGACCAACGTGTTGAGGTTCTCGTCGGCGACCATGTAGATCGAGCCACCGTCACCACCATCACCGCCGTTCGGACCACCGTTTTCGATGAATTTTTCGCGACGGAAGCTCATGCAACCGTTGCCGCCGTCACCGGCTTTCACCCGAATGGATACTTCATCAACAAATTTCATAACGCACGCCTCCCGTCACAAAGACGAGCAAACAACATAAATTCATAAGGCTCTTGCAAAGATGAGCGTTGCGGTACCGATCAAAAACCAGCGCTTCACACCACAACGGCCCACACAAACAGCTTTGCAAGAGACTCACCGACCAATTTTGCACAGTCCCTACAAACGAAAAAGCCCTGTCGCGAGACAGGGCTTGATCTGCTAACGCAAGATTATGCCGCGGCTTGAGCCTTAGGCACGATGCTTACGTAGCGACGACCGAAGGCGCCTTTGACTTCGAACTTGATCACGCCTTCGACTTTAGCGAACAGGGTGTGATCCTTGCCCATGCCAACGCCGTAGCCAGCGTGGAATTGGGTGCCGCGCTGACGCACGATGATGTTGCCCGGAACGATTACCTGGCCGCCATACATCTTCACGCCAAGGCGTTTGGCTTCTGAGTCGCGACCGTTACGGGTACTACCACCAGCTTTTTTGTGTGCCATGAGTTCAATACTCCTATTAGGGTATCAGGCTGAAAAATCAGGCCTGGATACCGGTGATTTTGATCTCGGTGAACCACTGGCGGTGGCCCATACGCTTCATGTGGTGCTTACGGCGACGGAACTTGATGATGCGGACTTTATCGTGACGACCCTGGGAGATCACTTCAGCCACAACGGTAGCACCGGCAACGACTGGAGCGCCGATATTGACGTCGTCACCATTGGCAACCAGCAGAACGCGGTCGAAGGTAACGGTTTCGCCAGTAGCGACTTCCAGTTTTTCAATTTTCAGGTATTCACCTGGGGCGACTTTGTACTGCTTGCCACCAGTAACGATTACTGCGTACGACATGGTATATCTCCGAAAATCCTGCTCACCCAGCTCTTTATAAGAAGAGTATCGGCTGGCATGGCTGCATGGGGCTGGAAAGGCTCGTCATGCAATTGCGTAAGGCAGGTGCTGCCCAGGAAAGTTAGGGTGCGCGATTGTACGCAAGCCGCGAACGCCTTGCAAGCTGCGTTACGTCACGCCTTGACAGGGTGGGGCCTGCAACCTAGCATGCCGCGCAACCCTTCTGGAGCACGCCTCGCTGATGCAACCCCAAGCCTTCTACCGCGCTGTGGCGGACGACTTTACAGCCGTCGACCACATTATCAAGAAGCAGCTGACGTCGCGCGTGCCGCTGGTCTCGAAAATCGGCGACTACATCACTTCCGCCGGCGGCAAACGCCTGCGCCCGCTGCTCGTTCTGCTGTGCGGCAAGGCACTGGGAAGCGGCGGTGACCATCTGCGCCTGCTGGCGGCAACCATCGAATTCCTGCACACGGCGACCCTGCTGCACGACGACGTCGTCGACATGTCCGGGATGCGCCGTGGCCGCTCGACCGCCAATGCGATGTGGGGCAACGCGCCAAGCGTGCTGGTCGGTGATTTTCTCTATTCGCGCTCGTTCGAAATGATGGTCGAACTGGGTTCGATGCCCGTGATGCAGATCCTGTCCAAGGCAACGCGCGTCATCGCTGAAGGCGAAGTCCTGCAGCTGTCCAAGGTGCGCGATGCCAGCACCACCGAAGAAACCTACATGGAAGTGATTCGCGGCAAGACAGCCATGCTGTTCGAGGCCTCGACTCACAGCGCCGCTGCACTGGCCAACGCCAGCGCCGAACAAAGCGAAGCGCTGCGCACGTTCGGTGATCATCTGGGTGTTGCATTCCAGTTGGTCGACGATCTGCTCGACTACCGTGGCGACGCCGAAACCCTGGGCAAGAACATCGGCGACGACCTTGCAGAAGGCAAACCGACGCTGCCTCTGATCTACACCATGCGCGAAGGCACGCCGGAACAGGCGGCCCTGGTACGCAAGGCGATTCAGAAAGGCGGTCTGGAAGATCTGGAAAGCATTCGCGAAGCGGTTGAGCAATCAGGCTCGCTGGATTACACCGCGCAACTGGCTCGTGACTATGTCGCCCGCGCCATCGCCTGCCTGGATGTCCTGCCAGCCAGCGAGTACCGCGATGCACTGATCGAGCTGAGCGAGTTCGCCGTCGCCCGCACTCACTGATCCGGCTCGGCACCTGAAGAAGCCCGTCCACGCGACGGGCTTTTTTGTGCCCGCACGGATCATCGACCTCCGGCACGCCGCAGCGGCGAACAGCTGACCCACATCAACCCCGACGCAAAGATGCGAATTAATCTCAAATAGATCCTTGCTATTCTGCGGATAAGAATTATTCTCATTGAAACCTCAAGGAGAACGAACATGACTTATTTGATAGACGCCTGGCTGGATCGCCCACACCCTTACCTGCGAATTCTGCATCGCGAAACGGGTGAAGTGTGTGCGGTATTGCATGAGGACGCGCTGGATGAATTGCGGGATCAGGGTGACCTGGATGTGATCAGCCTGAGTTCGTGCGAACCTGGCATTCAGAAGGAAATGGTGCGCAACCTGTTTCTGTTCTGCTACGCCCGGGCGTTGCGCCCGACGCTGGAACTGCATTGATCATGACGACCGCGTCGACATTGCCGAGCGAGCCCTGCAGCCTGCTCGGCAATCATTCAGCCTGACGCTTGAGCCGTACGGCTCAGCTGTACCGCCTTACAGAACGTCCAGCAGCTCGACGTCGAATACCAGAACGCTGTGTGGAGGGATGCTCCCCACGCCCTGCGCGCCGTATGCCAGCTCGCTCGGAACGTACAGGCGCCACTTGCTGCCGGCCTTCATCAGTTGCAGGGCTTCGGTCCAGCCAGCGATCACGCCACCGACCGGAAATTCAGCTGGCTCGCCACGATCGTAGGAGCTGTCGAAGACGGTGCCATCGATCAGCATGCCGTGGTAGTGGGTGCGCACGTTGCTTTCGCGCGTCGGCTGAGCGCCGTCGCCTTGGGTGATGACTTCGAATTGCAGACCGGATTCCAGGGTGGTCACGCCTTCACGCTTGGCGTTGTCGGCCAGGTAAGCCTTGCCAGCGCCGGCGGCGGCTTCAGCCTTGGCAGCCGCTTCGGCTTGCATGATGTCGCGAATGACTTTGAAGCTTGCAGCCATTTCTTCCTGGCTGACGCGGCTCGGCTTGCCACCGAATGCATCGGTCAGGCCCGCGAGAATGGCGTCAAGGCTGACACCCGGTGGCGGGTTGTCGCGCAGCTGGTCACCCAGCTGACGGCCGATGCCGTAGCTGACGCGCGTTTCGTCGGTGGACAGATTGACTTCGGACATGACACTGCTCCGCTTATGGAGCACCCGCAGGTGCCCCGAACCAAAAGGCCGAGCAGCCTAGCACAAGGAGGCCGGAGCGGTAATGGTCAACCCGCGCTGCGCACGGCAACACGCCGCGCACAGGCCGGGCCGTCAGTGCTTGGTGACTTTATCCAGATAGCCCATTGCAAACGCCGAGACCACAAACGTCATGTGGATGATCACGTACCACATCAGGTACTGAGGCTCGATGTTCTTGGCATCCATGAACACCCGCAACAGGTGGATGGAGGAGATAGCGACGATAGACGCGGCGACTTTCATCTTCAGGGAAGATGAATCCATCTTGCCTAGCCAGTTGAGTTTTTCCTTGTCCTCGTCGATGTCCAGCTGAGAAACGAAGTTCTCGTACCCGGAAATCATCACCATCACCAGCAGCCCCCCGACCAGTGCCATGTCAATCAGCGACAGCAGCACCAGTATCAGGTCTGACTCGGCCAGCGAGAAGACATTGGGGATGACGTGGAAGATTTCCTGAAAGAACTTCAGCGCCAGCGCCAGAAGTCCCAGCGACAAACCGAAGTAGATGGGGGCCAGCAGCCAGCGCGAGGCGTACATGGCATTTTCGATAAAGCGTTCCATTGAAACTCACAGTTGATTGAAAGCTGCCGAGTATAGGGCGATCGCTGCGCGCTACAAGCCGCCCTGACACCACTCGAAACAATTAGCCGACGTAACGCTCCCCGAAAGCGCCGTGGTGCCCTGCACGCGCAGGAACACAACCGCCGCATTCACCGTGCTGCCGGCACACCTCAATTGACGGGAGTACTGCGCTGTTGCTGAGAGGCATCGCCATTGATTCGTCGGAGCTCGCCCTGCAGGTGCAGGCTCCAGATCGGGATTTCCTCAGCCGTCTGATAGCCATGCAGCGCAAGGCTTTCGGCAATCGCATCGAGCACTGACTCGGCGGCCACTGGACCATGGAACGGTCCCTGAGCCTTGAGCGCCGAAGGCTGCTCTCCTGACATTCCCGCTGCGAAGAGCAAGGTCCACATACCATTATCGCCAGACAGCGGGCGTACGACACATTCGATTCGGGTCACCAGACCCAGACATTGGCGAGTAAGACAGAGGCTGCGCGGCATGGCGAGCTCCTCATTGATTGCAGTATTCACCCCCTTGAACGGCGAAGAGAGCGCGTCAGTCCCTTTGACAACTGCTGCAACACGACAATATCGAACAAATGCCCCGTAAGAAAAGCGTGAAAATAAAAAGGGCGCCGAATGGTCATTTGGCCACTAGGCGCCCCTGTTAGTTGACGTCAAACAGTCAACTTTTCAGCTCCGGCTGTAACTGTGGCGCCTCTTTTTCGAGCTCCTTGAGGTCCTCTTCGCTGAGCATTTCGGCGATATCGCGCAGTCGATCCACCACGCGGCCGTTGACCGAGTTTTCCGGGAACTGGCCGTCTTCGTCCGCGTCGCCCACAGGCTCGCCGACCAGCAGGCTCAAGGCCTCATCGACCTGACGCACCGCATAGACGTGGAACTGCCCGGCACGTACCGCCTGCAGCACGCGCTCATCGAGCATCAACGTGGCGACGTTCGCCTGAGGGATGATCGCGCCCTGATCGCCCGTCAGACCCCGCGCCTCACAGAGTCGGAAGAAGCCTTCGATTTTTTCGTTGACCCCGCCCACCGCCTGCACTTCGCCAAACTGGTTGATCGAGCCGGTGATCGCGAAACACTGTTTCAGCGGGGTCTTGGACAATGCCGAAATCAGCGTGCAGACCTCGCCCAGAGAAGCGCTGTCGCCATCCACATAGCCATAGGATTGCTCCAGCGCGATGCTGGCGGAAATCGCCAGCGGGAATTCCTGCGCGTAACGGCTGCCCAGATAACCGGTGAGGATCATCACGCCTTTGGAGTGGATCGGCTGGCCGAGGTTGACCTCACGCTCGATGTCGACAATCCCGCTGCCGCCCGGGTAAACCGTCGCGGAAATCCGCGCCGGTACACCGAAAGCCGAGTCGCCGACCTCAAGCACCGTCAGGCCGTTGCACTTGCCGACGGCAGCGCCATCGGTGTCGATCAGAATGATGCCAGCAAGCATGTCGTCGAGAATCCGTGCCGACACCCGCCCGGTACGCGTGGCCTTGGCTTTGAGCGCGCGCTCGATATGGCCTGCATCGGTGCGCTCGTCATTGGCCAGGCTGCGAATGAAATCCGCCTCGCTGACCAGTTGAAAGAGGTCACCGATACGCGCCGACAACCGCCCCTGATGCTCGGCAAGCCGGGCGCTGTAAGTGGCCAGACGCGCGACAGCGTCGGCCGTCAGCGGCGCCATGCCCTCCTCCGAAGTCCGGGTTTTGAGCAACTGGGCGAACTGCTCCAGGCTCTCATCGACCATCGGGATGTCTTCATCGAAGTCCACCAGCACGCGGAACATCTCCTGGAAGTCAGGATCCAGGTCTTGCAATGTGTAATACAGCGACCGCGCGCCAATGATGATGACTTTGACCTGCAGCGGAATCATCTGCGGGGTCAGGGTCACGGTGGCGAGACGACCCAGCTCGCCCAGCGGCGACTCCATCTTCAATTTGCGCGATTGCAGTGCGCGTTTCAGAGCGTCCCAGACGAAGGGCTCGCTGAGCATCTTCTCGGCTTCGAGCACGAGAAAGCCGCCATTCGCGCGATGGAACGCGCCCGGGCGCAGCTGCCGGTAAGTGGTGTAGAGCGCGCCTTGATCCGTGCTGTACTCGATGCGGCCGAACAGGTTGTCGTAGGTCGGGTGCGGCTCGAAGACCACCGGCGCACCACCACTCGCCGAATGACCGACGACAAGGCTTGGGCAGTATTGCTCTTCGAGCAGCTTGCGCGCCTGAGCATCGGCTTTGCTGTCGTCGACCAGTTGCTCGACCACGGTTTTCAGCAGATTGACCTGCACGGCCTGCAGGTAAGCGCAGACCGCGGCGTTCTCGGCGTATTGCTCGGACAGCGGCGCCAGCAGTGGCTGCAAGGCCAGAATGATGGTCTCTTCATTCAGCTGGCGCATCTGATTGTTGGACTCGCGCTTCCATTGCGGAAGGCTGGCAAGCTCTTCATTCAGGCGCTCTTCGAGTGCCGAGATGTCGCTGTGGAAACGCTCGCGCTCGGCTTCCGGAAGCTGTGAAAACTCGGCTTCATCCAGCGCTTTGCCATCCAGCATCGGGGTGAAGGCGATGTTGCTGCTGTCGCGGTACAGGGCGATGTCTTTTTCCAGCGCCAGACGCTCGATGACGTCCAGTGCGCGGTCGTAACGCTGATTGAACGCGCGGTCGATCGAGCTTTTCTTCTGCTGATAGGACGGATGCTCGAACACGGCAGGAAAAGTCGACAGCAAGTTGTCGATCAAACCATTGATGTCGGCGATGAACGAACTGGCGCTGCCGGGCGGGAGTTCCAGTGCGCGAGGCTCGCGCGGCTCATCGAAATTGTTGACGTAAACCCAGTCCGACGGGGTCTGCATGCGCTTGCCCTCAGCTTTGAGGTAGCGCTTGACGAAGGAGAAGCGGCCCGTGCCGGGCTCGCCCATGACGAATACGTTGTAGCCGGGGCGCGGCATGGCGACCCCGAACTGAAGCGCCTCGACCGCTCGTTCCTGGCCGAGCACGCCGCGAAAGGGTTCCAGATCGTTGGTTGTCGTGAAGCTGAACTGTTCAGCGGAAAAGGGACGGGTAAGCGCTTCGGGCGCGAGTCGCAGGCTGGCAGCAACAGGATCGGGCATCGGACATCCTTACATCAGGCGGGGCAGATGGGGGCATTCTGGCGCTCGCCGCACCAGACTGGCAAGGCAAGAGACGGCGGAATGTTTTTCTACCTGACGAACCCGCCTACTCTCCCCCACGGCGCTGGACTACATGCAACAATCTGCAATAAACCACGGAACGTTCAGAACGTGCCTAAACTCCAACCTGCGCGGTCGGTACAAATCGAATAACCGACCCGCCCTGGCGCTTGCCAGGATCCGACCCTTGGTTGAAACAACAGAGACTAAAGCTATGAAACGGATTCTTCTTGGTACTCTCTTCGCCGCTGTGTCCATCAACGCCATGGCTCAAGCGCCTGGCGGTCCGGACTGCGGTTGGGGCAACATGCTGTTTGAAGGGCAACGCGGCACTCCGGCTCACTTCCTCGCTTCCACCACCAACGGCACCTCGGGTAACGCCACATTCGGCATGACCTCGGGCACCAACGGCTGCTCCACCAACAGCGCGCTGACTTATGGCGGTAAATCCTGGTTTGCCATGAACGGCATGATGGACGAGCTTTCCAAAGACATGGCGATGGGCCAGGGCGAAGCACTGACGACCTACGCGGTCGTACTGGGCGTTGCACCGGAAGACCGTGCGCATTTCGCCGCAGTCACCCACGAGCACTATCAGCAAATCTTCAACAAGGCAGACGCCACCGCTGAAGATGTCCACAGCAACACCCTCGACGTACTGAAGAACGATCCGACTCTGGCTAAATACGCAAGCCAGGCCTAAAGTCGTGCCACCTGCCTTCCTCCCGGAAGGCAGGATTTCACTGTCATTGCCCACTTCTGATTAGTTGCCAATCTATGCTCAAACGCCTTGCCTGGCTGGCGCTCTGTGTCTGCGCCCCGCTGTATGCCGCGCCTCATGTCGACAATGATCGTTTGCAGCAACTGGCCCAATCCAGATTCTGGATTTCCATCGGCCACTACGAAGCCGGCAAGCTCGGTGGCTGGCGAAGCTACGTTGATGACCCGAAATTTTTCCTCGCTGCCAACGGTGCTCACGACCCGAAGGCCGAGCTGGCCGCGACCCTGGAGGCGATTTATCGCCCCGTGGTGCCAGGCAAAGAAGACCTGCATCCGCAATGTGTTTACCCCTCGCGCACGCGTTTTCTGCGCGACGAATTGAAGCTTGCCGATCTGCCCGCCGTCGACTGCAAGGAGTTCAACAAATGGTTCTCCGACGTCGCCCCGGACAGCACGGTATTGATCTTTCCGGCTGCGTATCTCAACAGCCCGTCTTCGATGTTCGGCCACACGCTGTTGCGCATCGATCAGGCTGACGTGCAGGCCAACAAAACCGCGCTGCTCAGTTACGCGATCAACTTCGGCGCCTACATCGAAGGTTCGGACAACAGCATCCTGTACGCCTGGAAAGGCCTGATGGGCGGCTATCCCGGGCTGTTCGCGCTGGTCCCGTATCAGGAAAAACTCTCCGAGTACCGCAGTCTGGAAAACCGCGACCTGTGGGAATACCGCCTTAACCTGACGCCAGAAGAAACCCGGCGCATGGTCGAGCATGTGTGGGAACTCAAACAGATTCGCTTCGGCTATTTCTTCTTCGATGAAAACTGCTCGTATCGCCTGCTGGAGTTGCTGCAGGTGGCCCGTCCGAGCCTGAACCTGACGCCGCAATTTCGTCTGACCGCGATTCCGACCGACACCGTTCGCGCCGTCAAGGACGCAGGTCTGGTGGAAAAAATCGACTATCGGCCCTCCAAGGAGCGCGAGCTGCTCAGCCGTGCCGAGCCCTTGAGCCATGACGAGCAACAGTGGGTGCTCAAGGTCAGCGCCGACCAGCAACAAATGCAGAGCGCTGATTATCTGGCCCTGCCCAAGGACCGACGCGCGTTGATTCAGGACGCGGCGTATCGACTGGAGCGCTACCGCGCCAATGGCCAGGAGCGGGATTCGGCGCGAGCGCAGCGCAGTTATGACTTGCTGCGGGCCATCAGCACCAACCCGCCCCCGGCGCTGGAAATCGAGCGCCCCGGATTGCCTGAGGACGGCCACGAATCGCGAACCTGGCAACTGGGCGCAGGCACGCGTGACAACGAGGCTTTCGCCGAGTACGGCCTGCGCATGGCCTATCACGACTTGAACGACAACGCCTACGGATTTCCGTTGGGCGCTCAGATCGAGATCCTCCAACTGAAGTTGCGTCAGTACGAGGACAGCCGCTGGCAGTTGCAGCAACTGGACCTGGCGACGATTCGCTCGCTCACACCGCGCAATGACTTGTTGCAGCCGTGGTCATGGCAGGTCGCGGGCGGCCTGGAGCGCGTGCTGGGCAAGCACGGCGACGAGAATCTGGTAAGCCATGTCAACGGCGGTGCCGGCGGAACCTGGAAACTGGGTGACGACGTGCTGGGCTTTGCGCTGGGCACCGTGCGGATCGAGCACAACAATGACTTCGACGCGCTGGTCTCACCCGCCGCCGGTTTCGACACCGGCGTTCTGTGGCGCAACGGGCTGGGCAACCTCAGCCTGGAGACCAAGGGCGACTATTTCATCAACGGCGAAGTGCGGCGCACGATCAGTCTGAATCAGCAGTGGGAACTGTCACGTAACCTTGGGCTGCGCCTGAGTGCGCAACGCGAATTCAGTCAATTGAGCTCGCCGGTGAACGAGGTCATGCTGGAATTGAAGTGGTATCACTATTGAGTGGCGAGTTGCTGATTTTTCAGCGCAATGACCGACGCCTTCCCGGCTGAAGCCGGTCCTACGAATGCACGCGGCGCTCAGTAGGGTCGGTTTCAGCCGATCCTAGTAGGACCGGCTTTAGCCGGGAAGAGGCCAAACCCGGCCACGCAGTGTACGCGGTGTTTTAGCCGACCCTCAGTAAGACCGGCTTCAGCCGGGAAGAGGCCAAACCAATTTCGCCGGTGCACGCGGTGTTGTAGTCGACCCTCAGTAGGACCAGCATTAGCCGAAAAGAGGCCAAACCGGCCACGCAGTGTACGCGGTGTTTTAGCCGACCCTCAGTAAGACCGGCTTCAGCCGGGAAGAGGCCAAACCAATTTCGCCGGTGCACGCGGTGTTGTAGTCGACCCTCAGTAGGACCAGCATTAGCCGAAAAGAGGCCAAACCGGCCACGCAGTGTACGCGGTGTTTTAGCCGACCCTCAGTAGGACCGGCTTCAGCCGGGAAGAGGCCAAACCAATTTCGCCGGTGCACGCGGTGTTGTAGTCGACCCTCAGTAGGACCGGCACTAGCCGAAAAGAGGCCAAACCGGCCACGCAGTGTACGCGGTGTTGTAGTCGACCCTCAGTAGGACCGGCACTAGCCGAAAAGAGGCCAAACCGGTCACTCTCAGTGCGTGCCAAGTCACAGTGCCTGCTGAGCGTGCATCGCGGTATAGCCTTCCTCCTCGATGAGTCCGACCACCCGCTCCGCCGCCAGCTGGCTTTGCACCTTCACTTCTCCCTTCGCCAGATCGACCTGCACCTGCGCCGACGGGTCTTGACCCTGAATGGCATCGGTAACGGCACGCACGCAATGTGCGCAGGTCATGCCTTGAACGTTGAATACCTGCATGGGTGACTCCTCATTCCAGTGAAAAACAGTGAATGACGGCATCTTCGACCTTCCCATCATAGGAAGGTCAAGTTTCTGGTCAATCTGCCGGGCTGGTATTCCGCGATGCCCTGAGCCAAAGTGTTTCATCCACGAATATCAGGAGAATCGGCCATGCGCTGGTCAGCCTTCCGCATCGCAGGTTTCATCGGCCTGCTGGCTTCCGCTTCCTGGGCTCAGGCCGATCAGGACTACGGCGTGCTCATCATTTCCCGTGAGCGGCTGGAAGTCGCAACGTCCTGCGAGATCGGCATCTACATGCAAGACCAACTGGTCGGTCGTCTGTTCCAGGAAGAATCCCGCTCATTCAACCTGCCCGCGGGCGACCTGTCCGTTCGCCTGCGCGTACTGCCCGGCCAGATGCCCGGCTGTTCGCCAGGCATCGAGGCGCAGAACAATACGCGCCTGCATATCAATGCCGGCGACGTCCTCAAATACCGCATCGCGTCCGGGCCACAGGGCATGTATCTGAAGAAGGCCGATCTGAATTACTGAGGGCTTGGGGCACACGCCGCCCTGCCGCTAGCTCTGTGAAAAATCGGGACTTGACCTTGCCAACGTGGCAAGGTTGATCCTTGTGGGCAACAGCCTCAAGGAGTGATCTCCATGTCCAGTCCCGTCACCTTCGATCTGCCGATCACCGGCATGACCTGCGCCAGTTGCGCGGGTCGTGTCGAACGCGCGTTGCGCAAAGTCCCCGGCGTGCAGAGCGCCACCGTCAACCTGGCCAACGAACGCGCTCACGTCGAAGTGCTCGAGCAGGTCGACCCTGCCAGCCTCATTGCCGCTGTCGACAAGGCGGGCTACGGCGCCAGCCTGGCGCAGGATCCTGCAACTCAGGCTGCCGATCAGCGATTACGTCACGACAATGAGCGCTGGCATCTTTTGCTGGCCATCGCGCTGGCGCTTCCGCTGGTGCTGCCGATGCTGGTGCAATCACTTGGCGTGCACTGGATGCTGCCGCCGTGGGTTCAGTTTCTACTGGCAACACCCGTGCAGTTTTTCCTCGGCGCGCGTTTTTACGTCGCGGCTTACAAGGCCGTTCGGGCGGCCGCCGGCAACATGGACCTGCTCGTTGCACTGGGCACCAGCGCCGGTTACGGCTTGAGCCTTTATCAATGGTTGACCGCGACGCCCGGCAGCATGCCGCATCTGTACTTCGAAGCGTCGGCGGTGGTCATCGCGCTGGTACTGCTCGGCAAATACCTGGAAAGCAGCGCCAAACGCCAGACCGCCAGTGCAATTCGAGCGCTGGAGGCTCTGCGGCCTGAACGGGCGATTCAAGTCATCGACGGCCAGGAGCGTGAAGTGGCGATCAGCGCGCTGAAGGTCGGCGATCAGGTGCTGGTCAAACCCGGCGAGCGATTTCCGGTGGACGGCGAGGTCATCGAAGGTCAAAGCCACGCTGACGAAGCGCTGATCAGCGGCGAAAGCCTGCCCATCCCCAAGCAACCCGGCGACAAGGTCACCGGCGGCGCGATCAATAGCGAAGGTCGGCTGCTGGTGCAGACCCGCGCCCTGGGCGCCGAATCAGTCCTGGCGCGCATCATTCGGTTGGTCGAAGAGGCGCAGTCGGCCAAAGCACCCATCCAGAAGCTTGTGGACAAAGTCAGTCAGGTGTTCGTACCGGTCGTGTTGCTGATCGCTGCAGTCACGTTGAGCGGCTGGTTGCTGGCAGGCGCTTCGCTGGAAGCTGCGCTGATCAACGCCGTCGCGGTGTTGGTCATCGCCTGCCCTTGCGCACTGGGCCTGGCCACGCCGACCGCCATCATGGCCGGCACCGGCGTCGCGGCACGCTACGGGATTCTGATCAAGGACGCCGAAGCCTTGGAGCGCGCTCACAGCGTCACCGCGGTGGTCTTCGACAAGACCGGCACACTCACTTCCGGCACGCCGCGCATCGCCCACATGACGGCCGTCGACGGCGACGACAACATGCTGTTGCAACAGGCGGGCGCATTGCAGCGCGGCAGCGAGCACCCACTCGCCAACGCTGTGCTGGATGCGTGCAGCGCGCGTGGGCTCAAGCCTGAGCAAATCGAGAACAGCCGCTCGCTGGCCGGACGAGGCATCGCAGGCACACTGGATGGCCGCGACCTAACACTGGGCAACAGGCGCCTGCTGGAAGAAAGCGACCTCGACATGGGCGCGCTTGCAAACGCCGCACAACAGTGGGAAGCCGAAGGCCGCACGTTATCGTGGCTGATCGAACTGAAACCCGCGCGCCGGGTGCTGGGCCTGTTCGCCTTCGGGGATACCCTGAAGCCTGGCGCCGCTCAGGCCATCGAGCAACTGAGCAGGCGCAACATCAGCAGTCATCTGCTGACGGGTGATAATCGCGGCAGCGCGAACGTCGTCGCACAAGCACTGGGGATCACCGACGTTCACGCCGAAGTCCTGCCCGCCGATAAAGCCGCAGCAGTGGTCGCACTGAAAAAAACCGGTGTGGTGGCCATGGTCGGCGACGGCATCAATGACGCACCGGCCCTGGCTGCGGCTGACATCGGCATCGCCATGGGCGGCGGCACCGACGTTGCCATGCACGCATCGGGTATCACCTTGATGCGCGGCGATCCAAGGCTGATTCCGGCGGCGCTGGACATCAGCCGCAGGACCTACGCGAAGATCCGTCAGAACCTGTTCTGGGCCTTCGTCTACAACCTCATCGGCATCCCGCTCGCGGCGTTCGGTCTGCTCAACCCGGTGCTGGCGGGCGCCGCAATGGCCCTGTCCAGCGTCAGCGTCGTCAGCAATGCCTTGCTGCTCAAAACCTGGAAAATGACCGGGCACACGTCCGATCAAGGAGACGCGCCATGAACATCGGCCAAGCAGCAAAGCAAAGCGGCCTGAGCGCCAAGATGATTCGCTACTACGAATCCATCGGCCTTTTGCAGGCCGCAACCCGCACCGACAGCGGCTATCGCCTGTATGGCGCCAACGACCTGCACACCCTGGCCTTCATCAAACGCTCCCGCGATCTCGGGTTTACCCTGGAAGAGGTCGGCAAGCTGCTCACCCTGTGGCAAGACCGTGGTCGCGCGAGCGCCGACGTTAAAGCATTGGCGCACAAACATATCGTCGAGTTGAACCAGAAGATCGAAGAGCTCGCCGGACTGCGGGACACGCTGCAGGACCTCGTGGAGCATTGCCAGGGCAATGACCGACCGGACTGCCCGATATTGAAGGATCTGGAGTCGGGTGGGTGTTGCGCTCCAAAGTGAGCGGAGAATATACCGAGCGTTAAAACACTTCGCGATAACCACTATCACCAATCAATATGAAGCGCGGGCGCAGTAACGCCAGCACTGGTCTATCCCTTTAACTCGGGGAGCAAAACTGACATCGACTCCAGGCGGTGAGGGCTATATAACCGTCGTTCCAAACTGATTAAGGCCTTGATATGAAAAAACGCCAAGCAGTGATGACTTGGCGTTTTCGGTTTACTGCATCCACGGCGGAGGCGGTTCTTCGGCTTTATCGGCCGGGGAGTCATCGGCGTTGCGGGCGGCCTGGCGGCGCGCTTCGTCACGCTGCGCCGCTTCGATCTCGCGCAGCACGCTGTTGACGTCGGCGACGTCATCGGGATCTGCGAACACACCGGTCAACACCGTGGCCGGGGACAGCGTGCCTGCCTCGTAATAGGACCACATTTCCCGAGCGAAACGGGTCTGCTTTAATTCAGGCGCAAAGCGACCGAAGTACGAAGCCATGTTGCCGACGTCGCGCTCCAGCATGCTGAATGCGTGGTTGTTGCCTGCGGCGTCGACCGCCTGAGGCAGATCGATGATCACCGGGCCGTCCGGAGAAAGCAGCACGTTGAACTCGGAAAGGTCACCGTGCACCAGTCCGGTACACAGCATGAGCACGATCTGCTGAATCAGAAAGGCGTGATACTCGCGCGCCTGATCGGGCTCGAGGGTCACGTCATTGAGACGCGGCGCCGCATCGCCATACTCGTCACTGACCATTTCCATAAGCAGCACGCCTTCAAGGAAGTCGTACGGTTTTGGGACTCTCACACCGGCGTTGGCGAGCCTGAACAGCGCGGCCACTTCGGCATTTTGCCACGCGTCCTCGGCCTCCTTGCGGCCGAATTTCGACCCTTTGGCCATGGCTCGAGCATCACGGCTGTTGCGGACCTTACGGCCCTCCTGATACTCCGCAGCCTGACGGAAACTACGTTTGTTCGCCTCCTTGTAAACCTTCGCGCAGCGCAGCTCTTTGCCACAGCGCACCACATAAACAGCTGCCTCTTTGCCACTCATCAGTGGGCGCAGCACCTCGTCTACCAGACCGTCCTCGATCAGGGGTTCAATGCGTTTTGGAGTCTTCATCAGCTTTTATTCTGGGTCCTTCGTTGCCAAACACGCGATTGCTGCTCGTTATACGGCAATCCTTTGCCAGCGAGTAGGGGGTCAGGCCGATTGAATCCGTTCGGTTGGTCCCAAGACATGACCTACTCCTTGGCAAGCAGCTTTCATGCCCGCAGATCGATATTGGCCGAATTGAAACGCCAAATTTCGACGATCGACAGACAGCGGTAGTTTTTCGGCCACACGGGCACTGTATTGTTCAGATGCTGAAGAGCTCACCTGGTGTCGTACCAAAAAAGCCCTTGAAAGCGGCAATGAAAGCAGAGGTTGAATCATATCCGCACATCAGGGCCGTGTTTGTCACACTCTCACCCGCCTGCAACGGATTGAGCGACGACAATAGCCGAGCTCTCTGGCGCCAGCTGCGAAAGCTAAGCCCGGTTTCACGTTGAAACAATCGCGTCACGGTTTTTTCCGACATGTTTAACCGTACCGCCCAGCTGGAGAGCGAGGACGATAGATCGGGTGTCTTGATCAATTCGTCACACAGCTTCAACAAATGTGGGTGACGAGGCAACGGCAGCGAAAACCCTACCTCGGGTAGAACAGCAAGCTGGTCAAGCAATACTCGAACCAGCCGAGACTCACTGCTGCCAGCCTCGGGATAATCAGCCGGCAATTGGCAGAACGCCTTGATCAATTCCCGTGCAAGGGGCGTGACTTCCAGCACTCGACAGCGCGAATTCGCCCAGAGGCAGTCCTGCTTGCGCACGTACAGGCTGCGCATCTCGGCACGCGTCGACGTCACCACCTCATGATCCAGTCCGGCCGGAATCCACACTCCCCATTGCGGCGGCGCGAAAAAGCTGCCTTGTTCGGTATGTACCCCCAAAACGCCACTGATGGCGTAGGAAAACTGCACCCATTCATGACGATGAGTCGGCGTCCACGAACCAGCGCTCAGGCTTTCGGCCCTGGCATAGAGTGGACGCGGCAGATCAGTCAGCTCTGGAAGCTGGCGCTGAGTTTCGGGGTTGCGCGATAGGCCAAGTCCGCTGTGGGGCATATGTGTGCCTTTTGTCAGAAGACGAGAGTTTACGCCCCCGCTCCAAAATTTTGGCGGTCGCAGGACGCCGTATCGTGCCTTGCGTGAAACAAGCGCACCTGGTGTACGAACGCGCTCAACGCTCAAGTATCGCCGTCACCCCCTGCCCGCCCGCCGCACAGATCGAAATCAGCCCGCGTCCCTGCCCTGCCACGCTCAGTAACTTGGCGAGGTTGGCGACGATGCGGCCGCCGGTGGCAGCGAAGGGGTGGCCGGCTGCGAGGGAGCTGCCTTTCACGTTCAGTTTGCTGCGATCAATCGACCCCAACGGCGCGTCGAGGCCTAGCCGGGGCTTGCAGTACTCCGGGTCTTCCCAGGCCTTCAAGGTGCACAGCACTTGAGCGGCGAAGGCCTCGTGGATTTCGTAATAATCGAAATCCTGCAGCGTCAGGCCGTTGCGCGCCAGCAAGCGTGGAACGGCGTAGACCGGCGCCATCAGCAAGCCCTCTTCGCCGCGCACAAAATCCACTGCCGCCGCTTCGCCGTCCCGCCAGTAAGCCAGAACAGGCAAGCCGCGCTCGCGCGCCCAGTCTTCGCTGGCCAACAGGACGAGCGAGGCGCCATCGGTCAGAGGCGTCGAGTTGCCGGCCGTTAACGTGCCTTTCGCGCTGCGCTCGTAGGCAGGCTTGAGCGAGGCGAGCTTGTCCAGCGAGGCGTCGGTGCGCAGGTTGTTGTCGCGTGTCAGGCCGCGAAAGGGCGTGAGCAGATCGTCCTGCCAGCCTTCCGCGTAAGCGGCGGCCATTTTCTGGTGGCTCTCCAGCGCCAGTTGATCCTGTGCATCGCGCGGAATGTGCCAGGTCTGAGCCATCAGCTCGCAGTGCTGGCCCATGGACAAACCGGTGCGCGGTTCGCCGTTGCGTGGGAGTTCGGGCTTGAGGTTATGCAGGCGCAACTGGCTCAGCGCCTTGAGCTTGTCTGCCGTGGTCTTGCTGCGGTTGACCTGCAACAGTATTTGCCGAAGGTCCTCATTCACGCCAATCGGCGCATCTGAGGTCGTATCGACGCCACCGGCGATGCCGCACTCGATCTGGCCGAGGGCAATCTTGTTGGCCACCAACAGCGCTGCTTCCAGGCCCGTGCCGCAGGCCTGCTGAAGGTCATAGGCTGGCGTTTGTGGGGACAGGCGCGAGCCGAGCACGCACTCGCGGGTCAGGTTGAAATCGCGGGAGTGCTTGAGCACTGCGCCCGCCACCACTTCCCCCATGCGCAAGCCGTGCAAGTTGAAGCGTTCGATCAGGCCCTCCAGCGCGGCGGTCAGCATGTCCTGATTACTGGCGGTGGCGTACGCGCCATTGGAGCGGGCGAACGGGATGCGATTGCCCCCGACGATGGCCACGCGACGTGTCTGACTCATTGAAATCTCCTTTTTCTTTTCTGGATTTTGCAGGCATCGGTGACGCAAACATTTCGTATCGGGCCAGACGCTGTGCAGCCTGTCCAAGAGCGATCGCGAGCAAGCTCACACATACCGGATATCGGTTGGTTGAAAGTCCAATTTTTCCCAGAACCCCGAGTTGTTGCACCTACCGTAGGAGCGCGCTTGCCCGCGATCTGCCGGGGACTGGCAGCAAAACCGAAGAACGCGGTGTGTCAGGCATAACGCGGTGGTTGATTTTGCGACTGCTGTGCAGCCTTCGCGGCTAAAGCCGGTCCTACAGACGCTGCAAGCTTCCCGTAGGACCGGCCGGCTGTTACGCCGTAGGTCGTAGGGGGCGTTAAAGACAGCTGGCTCACCCCACAAGCTTTGGCAGCTAACAGCGTAGGACCTATTACCTACCAGCGTGGTCCACTGGTTTGAACCCAGACTCAAGGAGAGTGTTCCATGGCATCCGATCGCTACATTGACTTCGCCAACTCGGACATCGGTCGCAAGCTGATCGGAGCTGTCGGGCTGCCCGCCCCTGCACGTCTGGAACGCTGGCAGGCCGGGCGTCTGCGGCCGGTGGAAGGCGCCTTGCTGTTGAGTGGTGGCCCGCTGGCCGAACGCGTGAGCAGCTTTGCGCCGCGCATGACCGACGTACTGCTCAGCTTCGGCGGCGCGGTGACGGGCGCTCATCCTTGGTCCGCGGAGCAAGGATCAAAGGTCAAGGCCGTGGTCTTCGACGCGAGTGAACTGCGCCACGCCTCACAACTGTCACAGCTGCGGGAGTTCTTTCAACCGATCCTGCGCAAGCTGGAGAGCAGCGCGCACATCGTGATTCTCGCCCGCGCACCTGATACGCAGAGCGATCCCCTGGCAGCCAGCACTCAGCAAGCCATCGAAGGCTTCAGTCGCTCGCTGGCCAAGGAGATGCGCAACGGCAGCACGGTTCAGCTGTTGCAAGTGGAGGACGGCGCCGAAGATCAACTCGAAGGGGCGCTGCGCTTTTTCCTTTCGCCTAAAAGCGCGTTCATATCCGGGCAGGTGATCCGCCTGAGCGCCTGTTCTCATCAGGTGCAGGACTGGAGTCGCCCGCTGGCCGGGCGCAAGGCGCTGGTGACCGGCGCCGCACGAGGCATCGGCGCCGCGATTGCAGAGACCCTTGCCCGGGATGGCGCCGATATTGTGTTGCTGGATGTTCCACAGGCCAAGTCTGACCTGGAAGCCCTCGCCGCACGTCTTGGCGGTCAGGCGTTGGTGCTGGATATCTGTGCGCCGGACGCCGCCACGCAGTTGATCGAACACATTCCCGGCGGGCTCGACATCGTCGTGCACAACGCCGGCATCACGCGGGACAAAACGCTGGCGAACATGACGAGCGACCTCTGGGATTCGGTCCTCAATGTCAATCTGAACGCCCCACAGGTGCTGACTCAGGCGCTGATCGATGCGGGTGCATTGCACGACAACGGCAGCGTGATTCTCATGGCGTCGATCAGCGGGCTGGCGGGCAATCGCGGGCAGACCAACTACACCACCAGCAAAGCCGGACTGATCGGGCTCGCACGTGCGTTGGCGCCATCGCTCAAGGCCCGCGGCATCAGCATCAACGCAGTGGCGCCGGGCTTTATCGAGACCAGCATGACGGCGCACATGCCATTTGCCCTGCGCGAGGCCGGGCGGCGCATGAGTTCGTTGGGCCAAGGCGGCTTGCCGCAGGACGTCGCCGAGGCTGTGGCGTGGTTGAGCCAGCCGGGTTCAGGCTCAGTCAGCGGGCAAGTGCTCCGCGTGTGCGGCCAGAGCGTCATCGGCGCTTGAACCTTCTATGCTGCAACTGCAGCGCAGCCGCTGATAACGAGTCTGTAGAACGGGAGAAACTCGATGAGTGCACATTGGCGCTATCTGGACGCCCCACCGGCATTGCCCGGGCTGTTCATGCAGGCCGCGCTGCGCCGCAAGGTCAGCGGCACGCAACTGCCCGATCAGGGCCTCAGGTGCTGGGTGTCAGTGTATCCGGAGGAGGTCAGGGCCTTTTCCAAGGTCTGCGAATACGTGCCGGGCAGCCTGCTGCCGCCGACGTATCCCCATGTGCTGGCGTTCCCGTTACAGATGAAACTGCTGACGGACAAGGAATTCCCGTTTCCTTTGCTGGGGCTTGTGCACCTGTATAACCGCATCAGTATCCGCCGCCCGCTGGGGAGCGTGATCAAGGCGCAGGTCAGTGTGCGGGTGGCCCATCTCAAGCCCCATGCCAAGGGGGCGACGTTCAGCCTGATCACGCAGATCGAAGACGCGCTGGGCCTGCTTTGGGAGGAAGAGAGCACGATGTTGTGTCGCGGCGTGCATGTCGAGGGTGAACCCGAAGCGGTGCGTGAGCCCGAGCCACTGCCGATGACGCAGTTGGCGACGTGGTTCGCGCCGTCCGACATCGGGCGCCAGTACGCCAAGGTGAGCGGCGATTACAACCCGATTCATTTGAGCGATGCCAGCGCGAAACTGTTCGGTTTCCCCAAGGCCATCGCTCACGGCCTGTGGATAAAAAGCCGGGCACTGGCCGCATTGGATGATCACCTGCCCGCTTCGAATGTGGACATCTCGGTCGAATTCCAGAAGCCCGTGCGTCTGCCCAGCGAAGTGACGCTGTCGGCCAGCGCGGCCGGATCCCATGGTCAATTGAAGGTTGAAGGCAAGGAAGGGATCGTGCACATGACGGGGAGTTGGCAGCCAGCGTCGGAGTGAGAGTAAAGCTTGCGTAAGAGCGTGGCTTGTCCCGCGATGCGGCGCGAAGCGGCAGCAAATCTGTCGGTCGCGTGACATCAGGCAAAATCTACTCGCCAGGTTTGCGGCTGCTGTGCAGCCGATCGCGGGACAAGCCACGCTCCTACACCTCGAATCCCGCCGTACACCGGGCGACTGCGCTCACGGGCCTCTTGCGTCTATCCCTCATCCCCCTGAAGCTACGCACCTTCAGGAGACTTGCCCATGAACCTCGACGAACTCACTCAACGCCTGCATCGCATCCGCGATACCAACGACTGGCGACAATTTCACAGCCCGAAGAACCTGGCGATGGCGGCCAGCGTGGAAATGGCCGAGCTGGTCGAGATCTTTCAGTGGAAAACCGAAGACCAGTCGCGTCAGCTGCCAGCCGATGAACTGGCGCATGCCGGTCAGGAAGTGGGCGATATCGTGTTGTACCTGCTGCTGATGTGCAGCGAGCTGGGACTGGACATGAACGAAGTCGTTCGCGCCAAGCTGGCCGACAGCGAACAGCGGTTCAGCAAATGAGTGACCGGCACTTCGATCAGTTGGCGACGCGCTTCGCCGAAAAAATCTATGGCGGCGCCAAAGGCGCGATCCGATTGGCCGTGTTGCAGGCGGACCTGACGGAAAGCCTGCCGGGCCGCCCGCTTCGCGTACTGGATATCGGCGCCGGGCTGGGTCATATGTCGTTGTGGCTGGCAGAGCGCGGGCATGAGGTCACCCTCGCCGAACCCGCCGTACCCATGCTCGAGGGCGCCCGTCAGCGTTTCGCCGACGCGGGCCAGAAGGCCACATTCATCCAGGCGCCCTGGCAGGATCTGCCGTCGCAACTGAGCGAGCCTTACGATCTGGTGATCTGCCACGCCGTGCTGGAATGGCTGGCCGAGCCGTTCACAATCCTGCCGGTGCTGCATCAACTGACCCGAAACGATGGCTGGTTATCGCTGGCGTTCTACAACCGCGACGCGCTGGTTTACCGCAATCTGCTCAAGGGCCATTTCAAGAAAATGCGCCGCAACACCCTGGCCGGTGAAAAACAGAGCCTGACCCCGCAACAACCTCTTGATCCGCGCGAATTAGCGGCGCAACTTGGAGGCATGTGGCGAGTCGAAACCCAGAGTGGCGTTCGGGTTTTTCACGATTACATGCCAGTTGAGTTTCAGGCCAGGGCCGAACTCGCAGATTTGCTGGAAATGGAGCTCGCGCATCGACGTCACCCAAGTTTTGCCGGACTGGGGCGTTATCTGCACTGGATGTGCCGACCTGTTTGAGGCTATCTGCGGAGACCATCATGAAACGCTGCCTCGCTTTGCTCACTGCCTGTCTTGGCCTGGCTGCCTGTCAGAGCCAGAATCCTTACACCGCCGTTTCTGCCGCCATCCCACCGGCGCCGCCGCAAGCTGCCAATGCCATCGACATGACGGCGTATCCCGCAGCGCCCCGGGATTTCGGGCGCTATCGCAACTGGACCTGGCTGAACGGGCAATTGCCGCCCGGCACGATGTGGGCCGACTCGTCTCAGGTGGCCGAAGCTATCAGCAATGGCCTTGATCAGCGTGGCCTGCGCCCTTCGCAGAACCCGCAAGGCGCAGACCTGCGCGTGACGGCCAACACGCGGATGGAAACCCGGCTGCGTCAGGTGCGCGACGATTATTACGATCCTTACTACGGCGGCGCCGGGGTGGGCTATTACGATGGCTATCGGCGTGGTTACGGCGGCTACGCCAGCGTGCCGATCGTGCGCACGTATCAGGAGCAGGTCGTTGTCGTGAGCATCAGCATGTTCGACGCGCGCAGCGGCCAGCCGGTCTGGAGCGCCAGCGCCGAGACCAGCAGCGGCGGCGATCAGTCAGACCGCGCCAAGGCGCTGCGTCAGGCGGTGCAACGCGCCTTGACCGCCTACCCGCCGTCCTGATCCACGCTGTCTTCTCATCAGTCAGTGCTTCTGGAGAATCATCATGTTCCGCTGTATCGCTGTCGTGTGTGTCGCCCTGCTGCTCAGCGCCTGCCAGACCGATCGGGTCAACCGTGACTTCGACGCACAGCGGGATTTCGGTGGCTATCGAACCTGGGCCTGGAAAGAACCCGGCCTGCAATATCAACCGGACGATCCCCGCATCAAAAGCGACCTGACCGAACAGCGCATTCGCCAGTCGGTCGGCGAACAGCTCGACCAGCGCGGGCTGCGCATGGCGGCACCCGGCGCCCGTGCCGATGTACAGGTGCAGGCGTGGCTGATCGTCGAGAATCGCCAGCAAATGGTCACCACCAACTATGGCGGTGGCGGCTACTGGGGCAATCCGTGGGGCGGTTACTGGGGCGGGCCAATCGGCTCCGAGACGCGTAACGTCGATTACAAGGTGTCGACGCTGCAGATCGACATGCTCGATGGCAAGGACGGCAAGCTGGTCTGGCGCGGCAGCACCGAACAAATCGTCAATGACGGCACCGCCAACCCGGCAGCGCGTGAGCTGGCGTTGCGCCAGACCGTGCAGAAAATCCTCCAGCAATACCCGCCCAGATAGTCACAACCCTGACCAGTTGCACCTGACCACTCGAATCTGACCTGCGCAGCTCGCTGACGCCGCGCAGTGTCAATCCACCACGCTGAACTCTACCCGCGCCGTCTGCCCGCTCTCATCCAGGACGCTCAACTGATAGCGCCCCAGCCGGGTGAACGTGTGGCTGTAGCTGTCCTGGTTCGCCGTGTCGCCAACCGGCGCGCCATCGATGAACCACCAGCGGCGACCCGTGCCGCCGAGCGCCGACAACTTCAGACGCAGCAATTGCTGACTGCCAGCCGGCAAGCGCAACTGATCGCCCTCACGAACACCGACGATCGACAGCGCCGGCGCAAGGCTCAAACCCTGCGGCGGGCAGGCGGGATCACTGGCAGGCAAGCGCGCCTCTCGCCGCTCGGCCTTGGGCAACCACGGTTCCAGCGCCGAAGGCCAGAGCGCGACCTCACGTGGCTGCGCCTGTGGACACCCGGCCGCGACGCGCAGGCCGGCCGGGTTCACCCAGATTGTTTCCGTCAGGCCCAACCCCAGTGGCTGGTCGGTCGCTTGCAGCGTCGGCGGCGTCGTGCCGTCCAACGTCCACGCAAAACGCTGCCGTCGGCAGTTCGGATCGCTCTTGCTCATCGGCTGCCCCAGCGGCCAGCACACCGCCGCGACACCCACGCTCAACGGCACCGGCAACACCGGCGCAGCAATGTTGCGCTGAGCGTCGCGGTTAACCAGCAGGTCGTGAATCTGCAACATCATGGGTGCAGCCGAGGCGAGCCCGAACTGCCCCGGCACTGGTGTGCCGTCCGGTCTGCCAATCCAGACACCGATCAGAAATCTGGGGCCTACGCCGATCGACCACGCATCCCGAAAGCCATAACTGGTGCCGGTTTTCCACGCCAATTGAGGACGTTGTACGAGCGCTGCGTGCGGGTCCAGATCAGGGCGTGACTGACCGCTCAAAATGCGCCGGATGATCCAGGCCGCACCCGGCGACATCATGGGTCGGTCGCGCAGGCGATCGTCGGGCTGCAAGCGGATATCGGCACTGCGCCCTCCTCGCGCGAACACGCTGTAACCGCCCACCAGATCTTCCAGACGACTGCCCGCGCCGCCGAGAATCAACGCGAGATTAGGCTCGGCCAGTGGCGGCAGGGTCAATGGCACGCCGCCGTTGCGCAGTTCGGCCGCAAAGCGCTTCGGGCCATAGGCTTCGAGCAGCTGAACCGCGGGCAGGTTGAGCGACATCGACAGCGCCGAACTGGCGGCGACGGGCCCGTTGAAACCTGAAGAAAAGTTGCCCGGCCGATAATCGCCGTATCGCCTCGGCACGTCCTGCAGAAGCGACTCAGAGTGGATCAGCCCGGCGTCCATGGCTTTGCCGTACAGGAAGGGTTTGAGCGTAGAGCCGGGCGAGCGCAGGGCACTGACCATGTCCACATGACCGAAGCGTCTGGCGTCGCCAATGTCCACTGAACCAACGTAGGCGCGCACCGCCATGTTCTGCGCCTCGACCACCAGGATCGCCGCCGAAGTCCGCTCAGGCAGCCGCGCACGCCAGCCCATCAACAGGTCTTCGAGCCTGCGCTGCAAGCCGGCGTCGAGCGTGGTCCGTATCAGCGGCGGACTGTCGGGTCGGTTCAAGCGACGGGCCAGCAGCGGCGCCAGACTCGGCTCCTGCCGCGGCGCCAGCAGCAAGGGTTCTTCGAGCGCCTCGTCGATCGCCTGCTGCGGCCAGGTGCCAAAGTCGGCCAGACGTCTGAGCACCTTGTCCCGCGCGGCCTGCGCACGTTGCGGATGCCGATCGGGGCGCAGCCGGCTCGGCGCCTGTGGCAACACGGCCAGCAGGGCGGCATCGGCGCGGGTCAATTGCCGGGACGATTTGCCAAGGTACGCCCAGCTCGCCGCGGCGACGCCCTGCAAGGTACCGCCGAAAGGTGCGCGATTGAGATACAGCAGCAGAATGTCCTGCTTGGACAGATGCCACTCCAGCTGCGCAGTACGCCATAACTGGCGCAACTTGCCGGGTAACGTGCGTGAATGTGGATCGAGCAGCCGGGCGACTTGCATCGACAGCGTGCTGCCGCCAGACACCACGTGACCGCCGCTGAGGTTCTGCCAGGTCGCCCGCGCCAGCGCCATCGGGTTCACGCCCGGATGCTGGTAGAACCAGCGGTCTTCGTAGGTCAACAGCGCCTCAAGGTAATACGGCGAGACCTGATCGATCGTCACCGGATAGCGCCAGACGCCGTTGGCATCGGCAAAACGCCACAGGGGCGTGCCGTCTTCAGCCAGCACCACGCGCGCCAGATCGTCCCTGGGCAGCGGCAGCGGCCAGATGCGGTCAGCGAGCCAGAGCAGCAGACACACCAGCAAAAACCCTGCAACGGTCCACCGCAGTAGGCGGCGAGAGGCCAGCCAGAGACTCTGCGTCCTGCAGCCGTTCACAAGAAATCCGCGCTTCATGCCCGACTGCCTTTATGCTTCACGGAACTCGCCACGGGCAGGAACGGCCAAAGCGAACAGTCCTTGTTTCGATCCCTCTTTTTCATCAGGAAGCAGATATGCAGGTAGAAAGCGTTTTCGAATGGCTCGGCCAGGTAATCGGTGCCGTGATCCGCTTCGTCGTCGACGGGCTCAGCTGGTTGTTCAACATGTTCACTCATGCCGGTGGCAATTTTGTCGAAGGATTGTCGCGTACGCTTGGCATGGACACGTCGCTGATCAGCATCGTTGCGCTGATCATCGGTCTGATGCTGCTTTACTCGGCCATTCGCGCCTTCATGCGCGCCTCGATCATCATGGGGATCATCTGGCTGTTTCTGGGGCTGTGGCTGCTGAGCTGGATTATTCATTGATCAACAGATTTGCCCAGCAGGCGCGTGGCTCGTCCCGCGATCTGCCGGGAACCGGCAGCACAACCTGCACCTGGGGTCTGTCTGAGACTTCGCATTCACAGGGTTACGGCGACTTCGTCGCCGATCGCGGGACAAGCCACGCTCCAACAGAACATTGCATCTGCGCGTCTTACTTCTTCCCTTTTACCACCAACTGAGCAGGCGCATCGCCCAGTGCTTGCCAGTTTGGCCGGTACATCGACTCCACTTGCGGCGGCGGCACACGGTAGGTGCCCGGTGTCACGGCTCGCGCCAGGTACAGCAAGTGAACGGTATTGAATCCCTGCAGGTCCACCGCCGCAACGTAACGATCGCCACGGAACTCCTGATGCTTGACCCCGGCATTCTCCATGGACTCACGCCATTGCTTCACTGAATCGCTGGCGTCCTCGAGGCTGGCGGAGCTTTGCGCAAGATTCTGGTTCTCGATCTCAAGACCTGCCGGCAGCAGGTCCACGACCAGCGCATCCGGCACACGCTCCTTGGCTTTGACTTCCAGATGCACCAGCACCAGCTCACCGCTTTTCAGCGCGTTGAGGTTCAGCGCTTCGCCATCCATGCCCAGGTACTCGCGACGGATGCCCAGGTTCTCCCCGCCCGCGACCGGAGGCTGGGACGGATAGCCGGAAATCGTCATCTGCTGATAGAGCGTCTGACTGCCGCCGTTCTGCACGGTCAGCGGCGACGCCAGCACCGAACTGTCGAGTTTGACGCCAGGCTGGTCGTTGCTCAGCTCACGATTGTTGCTGCCGCTGTTCAGCGTCGCGGCCCACTGGCCTTCCGGCTTGCCGAGCAGATCACGCCCGGCGAGGAACAGCGAGTTGCGCTCCTGGGTTGACAGATAGCGGCTGGCGGCAACCTGATCGGACAGTGCGAATAGCCGCTCCTCGACCTTGTCGGACGCCAGCTTGTTTTCCTCAAGCAACGCCAGAATCAGCGCCTGATCACGCAGTGGGCTGCCATAGTCGGCCAGCCAGTCATCGGCCTTGCGCCCCGCCGCCAGACCGGCCATCAATGCCTGATCGGCGCGCGGTTTGTCGCCCATTTTTTCCAGCGCGATAGACAGCTGCACCAGTGGCAAGCCCGAACGGGCGTCCGTACGGCGCTCGAACAGGCTGCGCAACGCACCCAGCGGCGCCTGCTGGCTGCGCGACAGAACAAGGCCAGCGTAGGCCTGCACCGCGAAGCGGGTGTGGTCGGCATTTTCGCTGTAATTGACCTCGATCTGATTGCGCTCTTGCAGATAACGCAGCAGGCGCTCGTTGGCCTTCTTCAGGGCGTCCGGCGGCACTGCGTAGCCTTGATCGCGAGCCCGCAGCAGGAAATCGGTGACGTAAGCCGTGAGCCAGTATTCCTCTTCGCCGTCCGCGCCCCACAAGCCGAAGCTGCCGTTGTAGCGCTGCATGCCGAGCAGGCGCTCGATGCCAAGCTCGATCTTGCGTTTGCGCTCGGCATCGGACTCACCTTCCAGACCAAGGCGTTTGAGCGTCGCGGCATCCGCGTACAGTGCCGGGTACAGGCCGCTTGTGGTCTGTTCCAGACACCCGTAGGGATACGCCTTGAGGGCGCGGATCTGCTCACCGAGGTTCAGCGGCGGACGACTGGACACCGACAGCAAGGCTTCGCGCCCTGCTGGTTCGAACGCGTCGAGTGCGCCTTCCGGCAAGCTCCAGGCCTGATCTTTGAGCACGGCGCGATACTGCCTGAGCATTGCCGGGTATGCAGGCCGCACACCCAGGGTCCATTCGCGGGTAAACGCCGGCAGGTTCTCGCCCGGCAGATCCAGCCCGTTGACAGTGACTCTGATCACGCCCTGGCCGAAACCGCCCTGGGCCTTCACCGGAATCTGCAACGTCGTGCGCTGCCCCTGACTCAGGCTCAGCGCCTTGCTGCCATCGCCGTCGGCAAGACTCAACTGACCGTCGACAGTCACCTGTACGTTGAGCTTCTGAGCCTTGCCGGACAGATTCGACAGGTCCAGCGCGAGCTTGGTCTGGTCGCCGCCCGCCAGGAATCGCGGCGCTGAAAGCTCGGCAATCAACGGCGCTGCGACCACTGTTTTAGCCTCAGCCATGCCGTAGCGTTCGTCGGTCCAGGCCTGCGCCATGATCCGCAGCTCGCCATTGAAGTCGGGAATATCGACGCTCACTTCGGCGTCGCCTTGCTCGTTCAGCGTCACGGGCGCGCTTTGCAGCGCGACGATGGTCACGCTGGTTTCGGGGCGCTTGCCGCCCTTGGCAAGGGCAGCGTCGCCGCCGAACGCCAGACTCGCCAGACGATTGCGACCGGCTTCGATCAGTTGGCCGTAGACATCCAGTTGGTCGGCGCCATACGCCTTGCGCCCGAACAGGCTGGCGAACGGATCCGGCGTGGCGTATTCGGTGATATTGAGAATGCCGACGTCCACCGCTGCAACCAGCACGTGCACATCCCTGGGAACCGAGCCATCGGCGTTCTTCGCGTTAACCTTGAGTTTCAGCGGCTGCTTGGGCCGCATCTTCTCAGGCGCGGTGATACTGACTGCCAGCTTGCGCTGCGAACGGTCCAGCGGCAGGTGCAGGACACCCACGGCGCGCTTGGGCGTGACGTTGGCCTTGCGCTCGCCGGGACGCACCACCAGGGCGCTGACGTACAGGTCATGCCGCGCCCATTTCTTGTCCAGCGGAACATCGAAGGCCTTGCCTTCAGCCGGCACGTCGATCTCTTGCCACCACAGCGGGCCTTCGCTTGACTCGACCAACAGGTAGCCTTTGCCGGCAGCGGGTGGCGTCACTGTCACCTTCGCGGTGTCGCCGTCGGCGTAGGCCGGTTTGTCCAGCGCCAGCTTGACCTGATCAGGCCGCACTGCGCCGCCTTCGGCATTGTCCTGCCAGCGATAACCGGCCCAGAACCGCACGCTGCTGATCAACCCGGTGGCCGGATCCTCGACTTCAACGCGATACGGGCCCCACTCCACCGGGAAACTGATCTTCGCCGTCGAGTCCTTCTTCACGCTGAGGGTCTCTTCGGAAAGATTGAGGAATTTCTCGTTGTAGTGATAGCTCCAGCCATCGCTGTCGGAATAATTCCAGTAGTAGTCCCGACGCTCACGCACCAGGCGCACCTTGAGGTTGTCGGCAGCCAGTTTGTGCCCTTGGGCATCGGCCATCAGCACCTCGAACTCCACCGGGCCGTCACCGTCGGTGGCCTCACCGTCGAACAGCCCGCGCAGGCCCGGCATGGTTTCAGCCGGCCAGACCGGCTGAGTCAGGCGCCGGGTGATCGGCCGACCGCCCGACTCCTGCAGGCTGGCTTGCAGCACCAGTTCCAGCGGCGAGCGGGCCTTGGCCCACTGGCTGTCGATACTCAGATCGAGCTTGCCGTTGGCGTCCAGCGTGCTGTCTTCGATCTCGAGATCCTGCTTGAGGTCTTCTTCGGTCACGGAACCGAACTGATAACCCGGCAGCGCCGGAACAGCCTCACGTAGCGGCCGCACGTAAAGTTGGCCGGTCAACCGGTTGCCCGATGCGGGTGCACCGTAGAGATAGCGACCATTAATGGCGACGTCCAGCGGCGCGTCAGGCGTCAACGGCGTTTCGCTGCCCTTGAGCTCCAGCGCCATACGCTCTGGCAGAAAATCCTCAACCTGGAACTCGTAAAGCTGCGGCTTGCCGTCACCCAGATCGAAGACCAGTTGCCAGCGACCCGTCGGGGCCTCCTCCGACAACTGCAGTTGGTATTGATACAGTCCGGAAGGATCGGCGTCCCACACGAACTTGCGACTGACCTGCTCATCCGGACGACGCACTTCCACTGTGATCGGCTGCGGTTTCACACTTTTGCCGTCGCTGTCGCGCAGCAGGCCGTTGAGCAGCACCACTTCGCCTGGCCGATACAGGTCGCGCGGGCCAAAGATGAAGAACTGCAACGGGTGGGCCTGCGGGCCGGTGATATCGAATTCGGCCAGGTCCAGCGCAGCGGTGTTCAGACGCAACAGGCTGGTCTGCTCGCCCTGATGAGCGAGCAGCACTTGAGCCTTGGCGGGCAGCGGCAGTTCAGCATGTCCTGCGTTGTCAGTCTTGCCCTGGCCGACCACCCGGCCTTTGTCGTCGTAGAGTTCCAGATCGACGCCGCCAAGCGCCTTGCCGCCTTCGAGCGCCTGAGTGAAGACGTCCACCCGGTTGGCGTAGCGATGCGCCGACAAGCCGATATCGCTGAGCGTGAACAGCGTCGCGGGCTGGGAATAGTGGTAAGTGCCCGACGCGCGCATCACTGCCAGATAGACCCCGGGCTGCTGCAGTTGCTTGAGGCCCGCGATCGGCAGCAACACCGTTTCGCGGGTGTTGCGGGCGGGATTGAGGTCGAACCGGCCGCCGTAAACCAGATCTGCCATGGGCAGCAGCTCCTGGGACTCGTAACTCTGCAGGCTGGACGAACCTTCCCACGCACTCAGGAATGCAGGCAGTGAATCGGGCTTGATGCGAAAGAATTCAACGTCCACTTTGTCGACGTTCAGCGCGATCACTGGCAGCCCTTCCGCCAGGCGCGTCGGCAGCAGACTGCCGCGGCTGGCAAATCCGACCGTGGCTTGCAGATCGGACGTCTCGAGCCGGGCCGAATACTCGGCAGCCAGCGCGTTGTTGTTCACGGCCACCAAGCCAGCATCGATCGTCAGCACCAGCTTGCGCTTGGGCTCCAGGTGCCGCAGTCGCAACTCCATCAGGTTGTCGGACAGCTCCCATGCGCCATCCACTTTGCCGTCCTTGCTGTCGACCAGGTGCACCTTTTCGGCAAATTTCTGATCCGGATTCAGGGGCACCGAGAAACTCAAGGAAAGCGTGCTGGCGCCGTCGAGCTGGACTTCCGAGACATCGACGACGGTCAGCTCGCGTCCGGCGTAACGCTTGCTCAGCGCAGGAAGGTCGACAGCAGGTTTGGGTTTCGCCGTCTCGACCGCCGCTGCTTGAGGGGCCGCAGGCTGGGCCGGGGCAGGTGCGGGTTTATCGGACGTGGAGGAATCGCAGGCACTGAGCAGTACCAGCGCGCAGGCCAGGAACAATCCTTTGTTAAGCATGAGGCACTCATTGGGCGGCAGTGATGAGGGAGCAGAAGTTATAGCACCGCAATCCTGTTCGTGAAGCGCGGCGCGGGAATAGACCGTGGCTTTGTGCGTTTGTTCTCATGCCAGTCGGCTTACAATGCCGGCCTTCTGCGGGAGTCTTCATGTCCAATTTCATCACTGACTGGCGCGACCGCGTCACTCACCGACAGGTGTGGGCGCTGGCGGCGCCCATGATTCTGTCGAATATATCGGTGCCACTGGTTTCGCTGGTGGACAGCACAGTGATCGGCCATCTGCCGCACGCTCATCAACTGGGTGCCGTGGCGGTGGGCGGTACCTTGTACAGCTTTCTGGCCTGGGCCATGGGCTTTCTGCGCATGGGCACCACCGGATTCGCTGCGCAGGCTGCAGGCCGCAACGACGGCGCGGCGCTGCGCCAGGTCCTGCTGCAAGGGCTGCTGCTGGCGATGGGGTTCGCTGTTCTGCTGGGTCTGATCGGTTTGCCATTCCAGCATCTGGCGCTCGGAATGATGCAGCCCTCGTCCGACCTTGACGACCTGACCCGCGAGTTCTTCCACACGCGCCTGTTCGGCCTGCCGGCTGCACTGGCCAGCTATGCGCTGGTCGGCTGGTTCCTCGGCCTGCAAAACGCGCGGGCGCCGCTGGTAATTCTGCTCACCACCAACGCGGTCAACATCGCCCTGAACCTGTGGTTCGTCATCGGACTGGACTGGGGCGTCGTCGGCAGCGCGCGGGCGTCGGTGCTGGCCGAGTGGATCGGCGCGCTGCTCGGCCTGGCGCTGACACACAAGGGGCTGCGCGACTATCCGGGGCAACTGGCGCTGTCGGCCCTCAAGCGTTGGCAAAGCTGGCGGCCCCTGCTGGCGGTGAACCGCGACATCTTCATTCGCAGCCTGGTGCTGCAATCGGTGTTCTTCCTGGTCACGGTGCAGGGTGCGCGGCTGGGTGATGCGACCGTGGCCGCCAACGCGCTGCTGCTCAACGGGCTACTGGTGATGGCCCACGCACTGGACGGCCTGGCCCATGCGGTGGAAGCGCTTTGCGGACACGCCATAGGGGCGAAGGATCGGGATGCGCTGCGTCGCTCGCTGAATGTCGCCGGTGGCTGGTCGTTGATCTGCAGTGTTGCCTTCGCGGTGATTTTTCTGTTTACCGGGCACCTGTTCGTCGAGATGCAGACCAACATCGAAGCCGTGCGTCAGATCGCCTTCATTTACCTGCCGTATCTGGCCGTATTGCCGCTGCTGGCCGTCTGGAGTTACCTGCTGGACGGCCTGTTCATCGGCGCCACCCGCGCCCGGGAAATGCGCAATGCGATGCTGGTCACCGCAGCGCTGACCGTCCCGTTCGCCTGGATGGCGAGCGGCTTCGGCAATCACGGGCTGTGGCTGGCTTTCCTGCTGTTCATGACGCTGCGTGCGCTGACGCTGGGGTACATTGCCAGACGCCTGAACCGCAGCGGCGGATGGTTCGATTAACACGGTCCCGCGGCCAAGCCTGGAAATGTAGTGTGATCATTGCGGTGCTCGGCGGCATCGGCGATGGACGTCAGTATGATCCTCAGCCCGCTCAGGGAAATGCTCTTAGAATCGATCGTGACTTCGCTGTTGCCGACCCGAAAACGCATTTCCGAATGTTGGGCCATGCGCACGACCAATCGGTCGTCGACGCACACTTCGTGCGTGTCATCCATCAGCATCGAAGGATTGATTCGCGTGGTGATCATGCGCCGTGACGCTTCCGGATCGGGGCAGGTCTGCGGATTGATGTCGGGGTCCCACAGCCTGTCACTGATGTAAGGACGATCCGGATCGCCATCGACGAAATCGACCACGACCTCCATCCCGCCCCACCACTGCTCGGGGCGCCGATCAAGATGATCGGCCAGCACGATCCAGCAATCGTTGAAACGCGCGCCCTCGCCCTGATGGCCCCACTCAAAACGCACTTTTATCCGGCCCTTTTCATCATGTGTGGCGAGCGAAAACAGCTCGCCTGCCACGCATGCGCGTTGCAGGGTGGCGCGGCTGCGCAGGGGCGAGGCGGTTTTGCCAGCCGCATTGCCGCGCGATCGACTGCTTGCGCGGGGCGGCTGCGCACTCGGACGATCAGGGGGCGCGTCGACGAAGATGACGACGTGCCGCTTCGGCGAATGCTCGAAGCGATAGTGCACGCCCTCCTCTTCGCATAACCGCTGAAGCAGCTGAAGATCGCTTTCGAAATACTGCGCGCAGTAGTCACGAGTTGCGCAGGGCAGAGCGCGCTGCCAGAGGTAAAGGCCATCGGCGATGCCATGCTCGTGCAACAGCTGCGCGATGATTGCTCTGGCACACATGCCTTGAAAGATCCGGCGGTTGTGCCGGAAAGCCATCAGGCCCAGACGGGGACCAAACGTGATGTCGTAACGAGTCGGCGCCTGCCCTTGCGACTGGGAGTGCCCCGACCCGCCACCGCTGCGCACGATGCTCTGAATGTGCCCATGGATACAGGGCTGCGAGGGGTGCGGATGCAGGAAGCCCGCGCTGAACAGAAACTCGTGCGCGTCCAGCGGGCCCTGCTCGCTGACGATCTGGAGTTCAAAGAAATAAGGGCGGTTGAACGGCTCGGCGCCCTTGCATGACAGCACCTCGAATGAGCGTTTGGGGCGCTGGATGTCCAGACGCAGCCCCGTGGCGTTGACAAGGGATTGCATGGCGCGGATGACCTCGGCTGGTGAGTGGCCGCGGATTCTGGCGGAGAAAATGCGCCAAGTAGAGGGCACAAATGCAGAACAGGAAAGGACCTACAGCAGAGGACAGCAAAGCCGGAAAAATCTGTAGGAGTCGCTTTCCTCCTGGCTCTGCCAACGTCGCATTGGATCGTCGGCAGCCAAAAAAAAACGGGCCCGTGAAGGGCCCGTTTCGGTCAGCCGGCAGGCGTGTCAGGAAGACAAGTACGAGGACCGTGTCAGGCCCAGACGCAGCGCATCCAGATACTGGGTGCGCTCGCGCGGACTGATCTTGGCGCTCGCGACTTTGTCCCGGTAATGGGTCATCAGCTCCTCCGGCGACAGGTGCACGTAACGCAGCATGTCTTCGATGGTGTCGTGGGTTTCAATGCCGGCCGAGTAGGCGCTGCCATCGGCATTCTGATAGATGTTCACCGAGTCGGTATCGCCGAACAGGTTGTGCATGTCGCCGAGAATTTCCTGATACGCGCCCACCAGGAACACACCCAGCAGATAGTCTTCGCCTTCGTTCAAAGCGTGCACGGGCAAGCTGGTCTCGATGCTTTGCTCGTCGACGTACTGGTTGATCTTGCCATCGGAGTCGCAGGTCAGATCCTGCAACACTGCGCGACGCAGCGGCTCTTCGTCCAGACGGTGCAGCGGGATAATCGGCAGTACCTGATCGATCGCCCAGGTGTCCGGCAGGCTCTGGAACACCGAGAAGTTGCAGATGTACTTGTCGGCCAGCTTGTCGTTGAGCTCGTCCAGCACCTGACGATGCGAACGCTGACGCGCCTTGAGCGAGTTGTGCAGGCGACGACAGACCGCGAAATAACACTGCTCGCCCAACGCTTTTTGCGCCAGGGTGATCTTGCCGTCCGAATACTGCGCCGCAATGTCGCTCATGTAGTGCGTTGCACGCCAGTACGTTTCGGTGACCATCTCGATGTCGGTCGGGCCGAGCAGGTCCACCAGCCACTGCAGGGTTTCGGGCAGGCTTTCCTTGTCAGTGATTTCCGGCACTTCGTCGTTGTGACGTTCGACGTCGGTAACCTGAATCACCAGCATCGCGTGGTGCGCCGTCAACGAGCGACCGCTTTCGGAGAAAATGTGCGGATGCGGCAGACCCTGGGCATCACAGAATTCTTTCAACATGCCCACCACGACACCGGCGTAGTCATCCATGTCGTAGTTGATCGAGCTGGCATTGCGCGAGTGGGTACCGTCGTAATCCACACCCAGCCCGCCGCCCACGTCGATGTGATCCACCGGCAGGCCCAGATTGCGCAGCTCGCCGTAGTAGCGGATCGCTTCTTTGAAGCCGTGCTGATAGTCCGCCAGATTGGCGATCTGCGACCCCATGTGGAAGTGCAACAGCCGAATGCCTTGGTCCAGACCCGCCTTGGTGAAGCGCTCGACCACCGACAGCAATTGCGCGGCGGACAGGCCGAACTTCGATTTTTCACCACCGGTGTCGGCCCACTTGCTCGACGCCAGCGACGACAGGCGCACGCGAAGCCCGACTTGTGGCGCCACCTTGAGCTCAGCGGCTTCTTCAATCACCAGCTCGACTTCGGATTCTTTCTCGATGACGATGAAAACGTTGTGGCCCAGCTTTTGACCCATCAATGCCAGACGGATGAACTCGCGGTCCTTGTAACCGTTGCAGACGATGGTGCCGCCCTTGGGGGCCAGCGCCAGCACGGCCATCAGTTCTGGCTTGGAGCCGGCCTCCAGGCCGATGGAAACGTCTTGCGTGGCGATGATGTTCTCGACCACCGCTTCCTGCTGGTTGACCTTGATCGGGTACAGCGCGGTGTACTTGCTCTGGTATTCGAGGCGCGCGATGTTTTCGTCGAACGCACCGGTCAACTGACGCACGCGGTCTTGCAGGATGTCAGGAAAGCGGACCAGCAGCGGCAGGGACAAGCCGCTTTTGCGCAGCTCGTCGACTTGCTCGTACAGGTCGATGGGCGAACTGCCCGGGCCATTGGGGCGAACTTCAACGCGGCCGGCTTCGTTGATTGCAAAGTAACCGGCCCCCCAATGACGAATTCCGTAGACACTGCGGCTGTCCGCCACGGTCCATTGGCTGCCATCGTCTTTGCGTGTGCGTCGTACGGACATCGAAGTCCCCTATATAGAAGTCATAAAGCGCCAGCCATGACCGGCTGGGCGCAGTGTAAAGAGTGGAAATGACGGTTTGGCGCCAGCCCGCATGGGGCAGTAGACCCACGAGAACAGACAGAGTTTGCTTTGACGGGGCAGCGCCAGACCGACAGCGGAAACCGGGGCGGGAAGACCAGACGACTCAGCCGCCCGACTTTTTCGCCTTGAAGCCTTGCTTGAACAGCTCGGCCAGCAGCGTCTCGACGTGATCGCCCTGGATCTCGATCACGCCATCCTTGAGCGCGCCGCCGGTGCCGCATCGACGCTTGAGCGTAGTCGCCAATTCCTTGAGCGCGTCTTCGGCCAATGGCACGCCGGTGATGGTCGTCACCGTCTTGCCGCCACGGCCTTTGCTTTCGCGGCGAACACGGGCGATGCCATCACCCTGCGCGATGACCGACGTTTTGCAAGTGCAGGCGTCGACAGGCTGACGGCATTCGGGACAATGCCGACCGGCGTCGGTTGAAAATACCAGGCCACCGAGGGCGGCGAACGATGCGGCTTTTTTGGCCACTGGCAATCCTCTTCTTGAGGACCAAAGTCTGGTCGGGCAGAGCGTCAGAACACCAGTCTGCGGGCCGACCGCGAAGCCCCACTCAGGCAGGGGCAGCGCTACTGGACCGCAAGGGCGGTCCAGCTTGAAAAGTCGCGCAGTGTAACGGCAAAAAGCGGCGTTGCTAAGTGCAAATATGCGCCAATTTACGGGACATTTGCGACGTCGCCCAAATAGCGCTTCAACGCGGCCAGAGAGTCCGGGCAATAAGGCTTTTCGACGGTTTCGAGCAGCACCTGCTCGATGCCGATAAACCGCGCCTGGATAACTTCCTCAGGCTGCAATTTCAAGGGTCCGTCCCAGACCGCTGAAAACACCGCGCACCACAGACGGTTGCCTGGCTGATCGAAGAAGAACCGCTCGTGAGCGGTGAGTTCGACGCCCGACACACCCAGCTCTTCTTCCAGCTCCCGCGCGGCGGACTCCGCGTACGTTTCATCCGCCTGAACCATGCCTCCGGCCGCCACATCCCAGTAGCCCGGATAGATCGCCTTGCTCAGCGTGCGCTGGTGCACACAAAGCTCACCGGAGGAATTGAACAGCAGGATGTAGGTGCCACGCCCGATCAGCCCTCGTTCGCGCAACTCGGCACGCGGCAGCGCACCGAGCAGTTGATCCTGCCGATCAACCCACGCGATCAGCTCGGCATCGGAGGCCGCACGATGAGCCACTTCCTGATCCGAAACCGACACCGATCAGCCCTGGGACAACAACTGGCGCAGGTCAATAACCGCCGCGTTGGCTCGCGACAGGTAATTGGCCATGACCAGAGAGTGGTTGGCGAACACGCCGAACGGGCTGCCGTTGAGAATCACCGGGCTCCACATCGGCTCCTGCGAAGCCTCCAGCTCGCGAATGATCTGACGCACGCTGACCGTTGCGTTTTTCTTCGCCAGCACGTCAGCGAAGTCCACTTCGATAGCACGCAGCAGATGCGACAGCGCCCAGGCCTGACCACGCGCTTCATAGAACACGTTGTCGATCTGCATCCATGGGGTCTCGACGATCTCTTCGTCTACCTGCGGCACTTCGCCCGGTTTCACGGTCACGGTGGACTGCGCCTCGGTTTTCAGCGTGCTGTTGAGTTTGACGCGGCCAACGCTGGCAGACAGACGCTGAGACAGCGAACCGAGGCGCGTGCCCACGTCGCCCAGCCAGTTATTGAGGTTGTCGGCACGGGTGTAGAACAGTGCGCCTTTCTGGTTCGGGTCGGACAGGCGTGCCTGATATCGGCTCAATGCAGCGATACCATCGCGGTACTGCGATTCGCTCGAAGGCAGCACCCAGCTTTTGTTGTCGAAGTTGAACAGCGGTTCGGCGCGCGCCAGATCGCCATCTTCAGCCGACTGCGACTGGGAGCGGGCGAAGTCCTTGCGCAGGGCCCGGCTCAGGTCACGGACTTGAACCAGCACGCCGTATTCCCAGCTTGGCGTGTTGTCCAACCACAATCCCGGAGGAAAACGGTCGTTGGAAATGTAGCCGCCGGGCTTGTCCAGCAGCGTCGAAGCGACGGTTTTGAGGGTTTCGACGGTGGTGTAACCGATCACCATCTGCTTGCCTTCACGCTCAGCGGCCGCTTGCGCCTGCTGCTGAACCGGGAACAGCGCCGGTTCACTGCTCCACCAGACACCCAGCACGATGGTCACGACGAGGTAGATGCCAACCACCGCGCCCACCGCACGGCTGAAGAACAGACCGCCCCAATAACCTCGAGGCGCCTTGCCCACCGGCTTCTCGTCAACGCGTTCAGTTCCCGCGCTGCCCGAGCGCTTCTTCCAATCCAGCATGGCCTTGTCCTTTCAGTCACGAATTCAGTGCTTCTGACCGCAACCTTACAGCAAGGTGCGTTTGGCAGGAACGCGACCCGTTGTCCAGTTGCATTACCGACGCGTCCGGGAACGTCATCGTCGCGCCTGCACATGGAGACCTTCATGTTCGTCACCCCATAGCGCGGCCGATGACGTTCATCTAACCGGGTTCTGCCCGACCCTCTTCGCATAAGGTCAGGGATTTCCCGGCTCAAGCCGGGAAGCTCAGGCGCCTATTGTTACGTGCTACTCATCAAATTTCCGTCAGCTTAGGCACAGAACTCGCAACGACAGCTGGAAAATTGACGCCCCAAGGTCTGAAAAAATGACAACAAAATGACTTGCGGTGCACTTGGGCGATAAAAGTAGTGCTAGCATAGCGCCAGCATTTGTATCGGGGTTTCCCCTATAAGTAGTCAGGATATGACTGAAGCAGAAGATCCGAGCCGCGACCGCCTTAAACATCACTTCGCCCAGCGCGTCATCCACCAGGCTCGTCAGATCCTGGAGGTCTGGCAGCGCCTGCAGCAAAGCGAGTGGTCGGCTTCGGATCTGGCGGAATTGAGCGAAGCCAATCAGCGGCTATTGCGCTTTGCAGAGCGTTTCGAGCAGTTCGAGCATGCGCAGCTGGCGACGGCAATCGGACAGTCGCTGGCCGATGTGGAAGCCAATCGCGGCCGGCTGAGCAGCTTGCTGATCACTGACCTCAATCGCCTGATGCAGCGGCTGTCCCGCACCGGCCTGAGGCATGGCGACCGACTGGATCAGACTTCCTTGCCGCCCCTTCGCAAACCGATTTACATCGTGTTGCAAGACCACGAACGAGGCGAACGCCTGGCCAAACAGCTGGAATTCTTCGGCCTGAGCGCGCAGTCACTGGACAGCGTCAACGCCTTTCACGCAACGCTCGCCGAGCGATTGCCTGCGGCGGTGGTGATGGACGTGGACTTCGGCGGCGTCGGCGAAGGCCTCAAGCTCGCGTCGAAAATGCAGGAAGGGCTTGAGCAGAGACTGCCGCTGCTGTTTTTCAGTCATCACGAGACTGACACTCCGACGCGACTGGCCGCCGTGCGCGCAGGCGGCGAAGAGTTTCTGACCGGGACACTCGAAGCCTCGAGCCTGCTGGAGAAGATCGAAATCCTCACCCGCGTGGCCCAATATGAGCCCTACAAGGTGCTGGTGATCGATGACTCCCGCGCCCAGGCCACGCACACCGAGCGCCTGCTCAACAGCGCCGGAATCGTCACGCGGACATTGTTCGATCCCATTCAGACGATGGCCGAGCTGGCAGATTTCCAGCCTGATCTGATCATTCTCGACATGTACATGCCCGGTTGCACGGGTACTGAGCTGGCGAAGGTCATTCGCCACAACGACCGCTATGTCAGCGTGCCGATCATTTATCTGTCCGCCGAAGACGATCTGGACAAACAGCTCGACGCCATGAGCGAAGGCGGCGATGACTTCCTGACCAAACCGATCAAGCCGCGCCATCTGATCACCACCGTTCGCAACCGCGCCGCGCGAGCGCGCAACCTCAAGGCACGGATGGTGCGCGACAGTCTGACGGGGCTGTACAACCACACCCACATCCTGCAATTGCTGGAAGACTGCAGCTTTCGGGCGCGTCGCGAAAGCAAGCCGCTGAGCTTTGCGATGCTCGATATCGATCATTTCAAGAAGGTCAATGACAGCCACGGCCACCCCATGGGCGATCGGGTGATCAAAAGCCTCGCACTGTTTCTCAAGCAGCGGCTGCGCAAGACTGACTACATCGGTCGTTACGGCGGTGAGGAATTTGCCGTCGTCATGCCCGACACCGATCTGCAGGCCGCTCATGACGTCCTCGATGAAATTCGTCGTCGCTTCGCCGAAATCCATTACCCCGCTCAGCCTGTCGACCTGTTCTGCACGTTCAGCGCCGGTGTCGTCGAGCTGGGCGAACACGACGACGCACTGATGATGGCGTCTCAGGCCGACGAGGCGCTGTACCGGGCGAAAAAGGCCGGCCGCAATCAGGTGCACGGGTTGCAGGACGGATTCGTTTCGTCCGGTGCGAGCAAACACACACCGGCTGATATCGTTTAGTCACCCCGCCATCGCCACCGAGCCGACCCACGGGCTTCGTCAGCACGCAAATATTCTGCACGACGCCGTGCGCCTGCACGCCTGCAAACACTCCGCTATCATGCGCGGACTTTTGTCATGCGAGACCACCATGCGCCGCCTGTTTTGTCTGATATTGCTGACCTTCGCCCTGCCCGCCTTCAGCGCGAGTCTGCTGGATAACAGGCCTGGCTCGACGTTCGGCAGCCCGGCACTGGGCAGCGCCGTCGACAACAGCAAGGACTTTCTCCCGGTCCGTGAAGCATTCCAGCTGAACCTCATCGACAGCACTGCCGAGTCGATCAAGCTGCAATTCGTCGCCACCGAGGGCTATTACCTGTATCGCCACCGCTTTCAATTCCGCACCGAACCGGCCGACATTGGCCTGGGCGCGGCGCAGTTACCCGACGGCGAGAAGAAGCACGATGAGTACTTCGGCGATGTCGAGGTGTATCACGGCATTCTGGACATCAACCTGCCGCGCAAGGCTGGCGACACACGCCCCTTCACGCTGGTGGTGACCTATCAGGGTTGCGCCGACAAAGGCCTGTGCTACCCGCCGGAAACCGAACGCCTGAGCATCGCGGGATCAACCGCTGCCAAAGCCGACGTATCGCTGCCCCCGAGCGCAGGCACGGCGGACTTCAGCTGGAAACAGCTCGCGCTGTTTTTCCTCGCGGGAATCGGTCTGACATTCACGCCGTGCGTGTTGCCGATGCTGCCGATTCTTTCCGGCGTCGTACTGCGCGGGCAGATTGGCGGCCTGCGCGGGTTCTCGCTCTCACTCGCTTACGTGCTGCCGATGGCGATCTGTTTCGCCATGCTTGGCGCGCTGATGGGCATGTTCGGCGCCAGCCTCAATTTGCAGGCGCGATTGCAATCGGCCTGGGTGCTGGTCCCTTTTTCGCTGTTCTTCGTGATATTCGCCATCGCCATGTTCGGCGCGTTCGAGTTGCGTCTGCCTCGCGCCCTGAACGATCGCCTGGACCGCATCGCCGGCAACACGCAGGGCGGCTCGCTGTGGGGCGCCGCAGTGCTGGGCGTGGTTTCGAGTCTGCTGGTTTCGCCTTGCGTTTCGGCTCCGCTGGCGGGCGCGCTGCTTTATATAAGTGCCAGCGGCGATACCGTGGGCGGCGCGCTGAAACTGTTCGCACTCGGGCTGGGCATGGGCGCACCGCTGGTGCTGGTCGCGACGGGTGGCGCGGCCTGGCTGCCGAAGAGCGGGCCTTGGCTGGTCACGGTCAAAAACGCGATTGGCGTTTTACTGCTGGCGCTGGCGATCGGTTTGCTCAGTCGGGTCATTCCCGGCCCGGCGACCTTGCTCCTGATCGGCCTGCTTTGGGCCGGCGTTGCGTTGTTTCTGGGTGCGCTGGAGTTCGGTGAAAAATCCACCCGTGGCCGTCTTGCGCAACTGCTGGGCCTGTTTTTGCTGGTCTACGCTCTGTCCTGCTGGTACGGCGCACTGAGCGGGCGCACCGACCCGCTGCGCCCATTGGGCAACGACAAGGTGGCCTCGGGACCACAGACCTCCGCCCCGGATATGACCGGCCGTTGGCAGACAATCAATAAGACGAGTGAGCTGGAACAGATCCTCGAAGATTCGAAAAACGCCGGACAACCGGTGCTGGTGGACTGGTACGCCGACTGGTGCATCAGTTGCAAAGTGATCGAACATGACGTGCTGCCGGACCCGAAGATCGTCAGCCAGCTTACGGGGTTTCGCCTGATTCGCTTTGACATGACGGACAGCAATGCTGAGCAACGTGCGCTGCTCGACCGTTACAAATTGTTCGGACCGCCCGCGCTGCTGTTTTTCGGAAAAGATGGAAACGAGCTGGAAAATGTTCGTGTCGTCGGCGAAATCGACGTTCAGGCCTTCTCTGAGCGCCTGTCTAGAGCAAATGACCAAATTTAGCCTCATAGTCACAAACTTTGCGTGAATATCGGACATCGTGCTGAATATTGCCGGTAACTGGACAGTCCATTGCGGTTTCCGGCATAGTCGCTGCGCATCAACGGCTCGCATCTGATGCGAGCGTCGAAAACGCACACAACAAGGAACACACGATGGCGACTTTTCTGGTTCTTCACGGACCTAACTTGAACCTGCTGGGCACCCGGGAACCGGGCATCTATGGCTCGATCACGTTGGCCGACATCAACCAGGATCTGGAAAAGCGTGCGCGCGAAGCCGGTCACCATCTGATGTATCTGCAGAGCAACGCCGAGTACGAATTGATCGACCGCATTCACGCTGCCCGCGATGAAGGCGTGGACTTCATCCTGATCAATCCGGCTGCTTTTACTCACACAAGTGTTGCAATACGTGACGCGTTGCTGGGAGTGAGCATCCCATTCATCGAAGTGCACCTCTCGAACGTGCACAAACGCGAACCTTTCCGCCATCACTCCTACTTTTCAGATGTCGCTGTAGGAGTGATCTGCGGCCTTGGCGCCAGCGGATACCGACTGGCCCTGGAGGCCGCCCTGGAACAACTGGCCACCCGTTCAAAGGCGTGAACGGCGCAGTTTCGCACTGAGCCACACAGCCTGAACCGGCTACCGAATACCCCTGACCGTCCCCTGGGAGTTGATGATTAATGGATATCCGTAAAGTCAAGAAACTGATCGAACTGCTGGAAGAGTCTGGCATCGACGAGCTGGAAATCCGTGAAGGCGAAGAATCCGTTCGTATCAGCCGTCACAGCAAGACTCCGGCACAGCAGTACTACGCGCCGGCCCCGGTTGCAGCGCCTGCTGCACCTGCTCCGGCCGCTGCGCCAGCCGCCGCTGCCGCTGCCGAAGCGCCAGCCGCTGCCAAGCTCAACGGCACCGTTGCCCGCTCGCCAATGGTCGGCACGTTCTACCGCAAAGCTTCGCCATCCTCGCCAGCCTTCGTTGAAGTCGGCCAGACCGTGAAGAAAGGCGACACCCTTTGCATCGTCGAAGCGATGAAAATGATGAACCACATCGAAGCCGAAACCAGCGGCGTGATCGAGTCCATCCTCGTCGAAGACGGCCAGCCGGTTGAGTATGACCAGCCGCTGTTCACCATCGTTTGAACCGCGGAGAGCCAACGATGTTGAAACCTGCGAAGTTGGAAAAAGTTCTGATCGCCAACCGCGGTGAAATCGCCCTGCGGATCCTGCGTGCCTGCAAAGAGCTGGGCATCAAGACCGTCGCCGTTTACTCCAAGGCTGACAAGGACCTGATGCACCTGGGTCTGGCCGACGAATCCGTCTGCATCGGTCCGGCATCGGCTGCTCAGTCCTACCTGCACATCCCGGCGATCATCGCGGCGGCTGAAGTGACCGGCGCCACGGCGATCCACCCTGGCTATGGCTTCCTGGCTGAAAACGCCGATTTCGCCGAGCAGGTCGAGAAATCCGGGTTTGCCTTCATTGGCCCCAAAGCCGACACCATTCGCCTGATGGGCGACAAGGTTTCGGCCAAGGACGCAATGATCAAAGCGAACGTGCCTACCGTTCCGGGCTCTGACGGCCCGCTGCCGGAAGACGAAGAAGAAGCGCTGCGTATCGGCCGCAAGGTCGGCTACCCGGTGATCATCAAGGCCGCTGGCGGCGGCGGTGGTCGCGGCATGCGCGTGGTGCACAAGGAAGAGGACCTGATCGCCTCGGCCAAACTGACCCGCAGCGAAGCGGGTGCAGCCTTCGGCAACCCGATGGTCTACCTGGAGAAGTTCCTGACCAACCCACGTCACGTGGAAGTTCAGGTACTGTCCGATGGCCAGGGCCACGCCATCCACCTGGGCGACCGTGACTGCTCGCTGCAACGCCGCCACCAGAAGGTGCTTGAAGAAGCGCCGGCTCCGGGCATCGACGAGAAAGCCCGCGCCGAAGTGCTGGCTCGCTGCGTCAAGGCGTGCATCGACATCGGTTACCGCGGTGCCGGTACGTTCGAATTCCTCTACGAGAACGGCGCGTTCTATTTCATCGAAATGAACACCCGCGTACAGGTCGAGCACCCGGTGTCGGAAATGGTCACCGGCATCGACATCGTCAAGGAGATGCTCAGCATCGCCGCTGGCAATCCGCTGTCGTACACCCAGGATGACGTGAAGATTCACGGTCACGCGCTTGAGTGCCGGATCAACGCCGAAGACCCGAAAACCTTCATGCCGAGCCCAGGCACGGTCAAGCATTTCCACGCACCGGGCGGCAACGGCGTTCGCGTCGATTCGCACCTGTACAGCGGTTATGCGGTTCCACCGAACTACGACTCGCTGATCGGCAAGCTGATCACCTGGGGCAAAGACCGCGACGAAGCCATGGCGCGCATGCGCAACGCCCTGGACGAAATCGTGGTAGACGGGATCAAGACCAACATTCCGCTGCACCGTGATCTGACCCGTGATGAAGGCTTCTGCAAAGGCGGCGTCAACATCCACTACCTGGAACACAAACTGGCCGGCGAGAAGCACTGATCCGCCAGCACGTGCCACAGACCACAAAGCCGCTTTCGAGCGGCTTTGTTGTATTTGAGTCGCGCGATCCCGTACGACCGGCTTTAGCCGGGAATACCCCTGTGTGGACGACATCAACCTTGCGTTATGACGCCTGACGCTTTCCCGGCTAAAGCCGGTCCTGCCTGTTCACCACCCCGCCAGATCACAGGCACCTCGCAGATCGCGACACCCACTTTGTTGTTTCCTCGCGAACCCCGTAAACTTGCCGGTCTTTCGTGGCGCTGCGCCGCTCATTCTTTTCAAAATTCGAAGGTAACCCGCCATGCCCTGGCTGCAAGTCCGTCTCGCCATCAGCCCAGAACAAGCCGAAACCTACGAAGACGCCCTTCTCGAAGTCGGCGCTGTATCGGTCACGTTCATGGATGCCGAGGACCAGCCGATCTTCGAACCCGAGCTGAACACCACGCCACTGTGGTCCCACACTCACTTGCTCGCGCTGTTCGAAGCGGACACCAACGCTGATCAGGTGCTGGCCCACCTGACCCTGCTCACAGGCGCTGAGCTGCCGGAACATACGCACGAAGTCATCGAAGATCAGGACTGGGAACGCAGCTGGATGGACAACTTCCAGCCGATGCGTTTTGGCCAGCGCCTGTGGATCGTGCCCAGCTGGCACGCCGCGCCTGAGCCGAACGCAGTCAATCTGCTGCTCGACCCGGGTCTGGCTTTCGGCACTGGTACACACCCGACCACGGCCTTGTGCCTGGAATGGCTCGACGGTCAGGACCTGAGCGACTGCACCGTGCTGGATTTCGGCTGTGGCTCGGGCATTCTCGCCATCGCCGCGCTGCTGCTGGGCGCCAGGCATGCCATAGGCACGGACATCGATGTGCAGGCGCTGGAAGCCTCTCGCGACAATGCCGGACGCAACCATGTCGCACCGGAAAAATTCCCGCTGTACCTGCCTGAAGATCTGCCGCAAGAACCGGCTGACGTGCTGGTCGCGAATATTTTGGCCGGACCGCTGGTTTCGCTGGCACCTCAGCTGGCCAGCCTGGTCAAACCCGGTGGCCGCCTGGCGCTGTCCGGTATTCTTGCCGAGCAAGGCGATGAAGTGGCTGCCGCCTATGCCGACACATTCGACCTTGACCCGATCGCCAACCGCGATGGCTGGGTGCGGATCACCGGTCGTCGTCGCTAGAAACCATTTGCCTTAAGATCCCGATTTCAGGCGCTCGTTAACCCCGGATACCCGCATGACCGACAGTTTCGTCACTCAGTGCCCGCATTGCCAGACCAGCTTCCGTGTCAGCCACGCCCAGTTGAGCGTGGCACGAGGCATGGTTCGCTGCGGCTCGTGCCTGCAAGTGTTCAACGCTGCCAGACAACTGCTGGAACAACGCGCCGGGGCGCAGAACACTGCTCAAACCACCGAATCAGGGACGACGCCGCCTGAGCCGGTCGAGGCCAGGCCCGAAGTCATTGCGCCGCAGTCGGTCGTGGTCGCTGCGCCCGCGCCGTTGCCGGTCAGGCAGGACCCACGCCCGGTCGACCTCGACAGCCTTGACCTGGATGATCTGGACGTAGAGCTCGCCCGTCTCGAACAGCGGGAAATCCAGCTGCCGGAATCCTTCGGGCGCGCGAGCCAGCCCCGCGATCACGACGCCGTCGAGTCATTAAGCGCACGCCGTGATGAGCCGGATGTCGGCCAGGAATCCTGGGATCAGGGCCTCAGCCACGACGATGTCAGCCAGTTGCCAGAGCTGCGCGCCGAGGTGATCGAAGACCACGACGGGCCGGACCTCTATGAAAACCGGGCAGATCCGCACGTCGGTGAGCACGAAGACCATCGCACCGAGCCTTCCTTCTCATTGCCCCCTGACGATGACCTGGACGACGAGCCCGCCCACGCTCAACGGTTGCAGAACGATGCCGAGCCGGACGAGCCGCACGTTTCCGAGCGATTTTCCGCTCTGGATGATGATGACGGGCGAGACCGCCATTACGGCGAAGAAGGCGATGACCCCCCAGAGCCGCCTCACGGCAAGCGTGGGCGAAGCGAACCCGGGCTGCGCGATCCGGCGTTGCTCGATCTGACGGATGACCCGCTGCAACTCGCCTGGCAGAAACCCAAGCCCCGCTGGGGCCGACGCTTCCTGTGGATGTTGTTGGTACTGATCGCCCTTGCGGCATTGGCGGGCCAGTACATCTGGTATCACTTCGACGAGCTCGCGCGACAGGATCAATACCGTCCCTGGTTCCAGCAGATTTGCCCGGAAGTGGGCTGTAAGGTCCCGTCGAAAGTCGACATCAAGCTGCTCAAGAGCAGCAATCTGGTGGTGCGCAGCCATCCTGAATTCCAGGGCGCATTGGTGGTGGACGCCATCATCTACAATCGCGCATCGTTCTCGCAGCCGTTCCCGTTGCTCGAACTGCGATTTGCCGATGCCAGTGGTCAGCTGATTGCCAGTCGTCGGTTCAAACCCGGCGAATACCTGAGTGGCGAACTTGCCGGCAAGGACGAAATGCCGCCGCAGACGCCTATCCACATCGCGCTGGACATTCTCGATCCGGGAGCGAAGGCGGTGAATTACAGTTTGAGTTTTCGCTCGCCGGAGTAAAATCCAGCCTTGGTGGTTGCCGATCCCGCGCACTGAAATGCGGCAGCGCGATCGGGCCAGAGCCGACCGAAATCCGACGACAGTTTTATGACAATGCGCACCCGAACCTAACTGTTCGCGATAAGAAAGCAGCTGTTCAGATTTTATCCAATTCAGCCTTTATCCAGTCATCGAGAGCGGGTATCATGCCCACCCTTTTTCATACTCTGGGTCCCGTCTGATTGGGTGCAGAAGCACTTTTCGGACCAGACCTCGTGATTCGGCCCCACAACAGGTCACCCTATGTCGGCGGTACGCATCGGCCCATACACATTGCAAAACGGCTTGATCCTCGCCCCCATGGCGGGCGTCACCGACCAGCCCTTCCGGCAGCTTTGCCGCCAGCTCGGCGCGGGCCTCGTGGTCTCGGAAATGGTCACCAGTGACATGAGCCTGTGGAACAGCCGCAAATCCCGGCTGCGCATGATTCACGAAGGTGATCCCGAGCCACGCTCGGTCCAGATCGCCGGCGGAGACCCGCAGATGCTTGCGGATGCAGCACGTGCCAACGTCGAACTTGGCGCACAGATCATCGATATCAACATGGGCTGTCCGGCAAAGAAGGTCTGCAACAAGGCCGCTGGGTCCGCACTGTTGAAAGATGAACAGTTGGTGACCGAAATCCTGCATGCAGTGGTTGCAGCAGTCGAGGTACCGGTCACCCTGAAGATTCGCACCGGCTGGGACCGGGCGAACAAAAATGGTCTGACGGTCGCCCGGATCGCCGAACAAGCCGGAATACAGGCATTGGCGGTACATGGCCGGACCCGCGCGGATCTCTACACCGGTGAAGCCGAGTACGACACGATTGCGGCGATCAAGCAGGCGGTGTCGATTCCGGTATTTGCCAATGGCGACATCGATTCACCGGAAAAAGCCCGGCACGTCCTCGACGCGACCGGCGCAGACGGGTTGTTGATTGGCCGGGCCGCCCAGGGGCGCCCATGGATTTTTCGCGAGATAGAACATTACCTGCGCACCGGGGAGAAGCTTCCTGCGCTGCCAATGGGTGAAGTGGAACGCATTCTGCTAGAGCATCTGGCCGGGCTCCACACGTTCTATGGCGATGTGATGGGCGTGCGGATCGCACGCAAGCATGTCGGCTGGTATCTCGCAACCTTGCCGGGCGCCAGGGAGTTTCGCGCCCATTTCAATCGTTTGGAAGATACGGAAGCACAGTGCGCCAACGTTCGGGAGTTCTTCTCCCAACGCGATAAAAGCCCGGGAGCAGGGAACGAAGAAGAGGTGGCCGCATGACGATGATGACAGAGACTTTAGTGAGTGGAACAACGCCCGTGAGCGACAACGTCAATTTGAAACAACACCTGAATACGCCAAGCGAAGAGGGCCAGACCCTGCGCGGAAGCGTCGAGAAGGCGTTGCACAATTATTTCGCTCACCTTGAAGGTGCTGCCGTCACTGATGTCTACAACCTTGTGCTCTCGGAAGTCGAAGCGCCGTTGCTCGAGTGCGTGATGAACTACGTCAAGGGCAACCAGACCAAGGCGTCCGAGCTGCTGGGGCTGAACCGTGGCACCCTGCGCAAGAAACTCAAGCAGTACGATCTGCTGTAAGCATCCAAAACACAAAAAGCGACCTGACCGGGTCGCTTTTTTGCTGAATTCTTTTGCTTTTGATGGAAGTTGAGATGACCGACCAGACTACCCGCCTGCCGATCCGCCGCGCCTTGATCAGCGTATCCGACAAGACCGGGATCCTTGAATTCGCCCGTGAACTCGAAGCCCTCGGCGTCGAGATCCTTTCCACCGGCGGTACCTTCAAGCTGCTCAAGGACAACGGCGTCGCAGCGGTAGAAGTCGCGGATTACACCGGCTTCGCAGAAATGATGGACGGTCGCGTCAAGACCCTGCATCCGAAAATCCACGGCGGCATCCTGGGCCGTCGCGGCACCGACGACGCCATCATGGCCGAACACGGCATCAAGCCGATCGACCTGGTTGCCGTCAACCTCTATCCGTTCGAAGCGACTGTTTCCAAGCCAGGCTGCGACCTGCCGACCGCCATCGAGAACATCGACATCGGTGGCCCGACCATGGTCCGTTCGGCTGCAAAAAACCACAAAGACGTCGCCATCGTGGTCAACGCCAGCGATTACGGCCAAGTGCTGGAAAGCCTCAAGGCTGGCGGCCTGACCTACGCTCAGCGTTTCGACCTGATGCTCAAGGCCTTCGAACACACTGCGGCCTACGACGGCATGATCGCCAACTACCTGGGCAGCGTCGATCAGAGCGCTGAAACCCTGTCGACCGAAAGCCGCAGCGAGTTCCCGCGCACCTTCAACACCCAGTTCATCAAGGCGCAGGAAATGCGCTACGGCGAGAACCCGCATCAGAGCGCGGCGTTCTACGTCGAAGCCAAACCGGCCGAAGTCGGCATCGCCACCGCGACTCAGTTGCAAGGCAAGGAACTGTCCTACAACAACGTCGCCGATACCGACGCGGCGCTCGAGTGCGTGAAGAGCTTCGTCAAACCGGCATGCGTCATCGTCAAGCACGCCAACCCGTGCGGCGTGGCGGTCAGCCCTGACGCTGAAGGCGGCATTCGCCAGGCGTACGAACTGGCCTACGCCACCGACAGCGAGTCAGCATTCGGCGGCATCATTGCCTTCAACCGTGAACTGGATGCCGAGACCGCCAAGGCCATCGTCGAGCGCCAGTTCGTCGAAGTGATCATCGCCCCGAGCGTCAGCGTCGAAGCCCAGGCCATCGTCGCCAGCAAAGCCAACGTGCGTCTGCTGACCAGCGGCCAGTGGGATGCCGAGCGCGCCCCGGCCTGGGACTACAAACGTGTCAACGGCGGCCTGCTGGTGCAAAGCCGCGACATCGGCATGATCACCGCGGACGACCTGAAAGTCGTGACCAAACGCGCGCCAACCGAGCAGGAAATCCATGACCTGATCTTCGCGTGGAAAGTGGCCAAGTACGTCAAATCCAACGCCATCGTCTACGCCAAGAATCGCCAGACCATCGGCGTCGGCGCTGGCCAGATGAGCCGTGTGAACTCTGCGCGCATTGCAGCCATCAAGGCTGAGCACGCCGGCCTGCAGGTTCAGGGCGCGGTCATGGCATCGGACGCATTCTTCCCGTTCCGTGATGGCATCGACAACGCGGCCAAGGTCGGCATCACTGCGGTGATCCAGCCAGGCGGCTCGATGCGTGACAACGAAGTGATTGCCGCTGCCGATGAAGCCGGGATTGCAATGGTGTTCACGGGCATGCGTCATTTCCGTCACTGATACGAAACGGTTTTGTAGGAGCGCGCTTGACCGCGATGGCTATCACGCGGTGCATCTGAAACGCCGCGCTGATTGAATCGCGTGCAAGCACACTCCTACAGGTTTTCGCCGCCACTCAGGCGAACGCCCTCACAGAATTAGCGTCATCGAGGTTTTTGAAATGAATGTTTTGATCATCGGCAGCGGTGGCCGTGAACACGCCCTGGCCTGGAAAGTCGCGCAGGACGCTCGTGTCGAGAAGGTCTTCGTCGCGCCGGGCAACGCTGGCACCGCCATTGAAGCCAAGTGCGAGAACGTCGCCATCGACGTCCTTGCGCTGGAACAACTGGCTGACTTCGCCGAAAAGAACGTCGCGCTGACCATCGTCGGTCCGGAAGTCCCGTTGGTCGCCGGTGTCGTGGACCTGTTCCGCGCCCGTGGATTGAAATGCTTCGGCCCGACCCAGGGCGCAGCGCAGCTGGAAGGTTCGAAGGCGTTCACCAAGGATTTCCTGGCGCGTCACAAGATCCCGACCGCCGACTACCAGAACTTCACCGAGATCGAGCCTGCCCTGGCTTATCTGCGTGAAAAAGGCGCGCCGATCGTGATCAAGGCCGATGGCCTTGCTGCGGGTAAAGGCGTCATCGTCGCCATGACGCTCCAGGAAGCCGAAGAAGCCGTGCGCGACATGCTCGCCGGCAACGCCTTTGGTGATGCCGGCTCACGCGTCGTGATCGAGGAATTCCTCGATGGCGAAGAAGCCAGCTTCATCGTCATGGTGGATGGCAAGAACGTGTTGCCAATGGCCACCAGCCAGGACCATAAACGTGTCGGCGATGGCGACAGCGGCCCGAATACCGGCGGCATGGGCGCCTACTCCCCTGCTCCGGTCGTGACCGCCGATGTGCATCAGCGCGTGATGGACCAGGTCATCTGGCCGACCGTCAGAGGCATGGCCGACGAAGGCAACGTTTACACCGGCTTCCTCTATGCTGGGTTGATGATCGACAAGGCAGGCAATCCGAAAGTCATCGAATTTAACTGCCGCTTTGGCGATCCTGAAACCCAGCCGGTCATGCTGCGCCTGCAGTCGAGCCTGGTCGAGCTGGTCGAAGCAGCATTGGCGCAGACGCTGGATACCATCGAAGCCCAGTGGGATCCACGCCCAAGCCTAGGAATCGTACTGGCCGCAGGCGGCTACCCTGGCGATTACGCGAAGGGTGAGCAGATCAATGGTCTGGATGCGGCAGCCCAGCTGTCGGGCAAAGTGTTTCACGCCGGTACCGCTCTGAAAGACGGTCAGGTCGTGACTTCGGGTGGTCGGGTTCTGTGCGCGACTGCGCTGGGCGACAGCGTAGGCGACGCTCAGAAACACGCGTACGAACTGGCTGCAAAGATTGACTGGCAAGGTTGTTTCTACCGCAAGGACATTGGCTACCGTGCCATTGCCCGGGAACGCGGCGAACATCTGGAGTAAGTCTCGGTTCGGGCAGTCATCCTCTATTATCGGAGATGACTGCTCGCGCCTGCGGTGGCCTCCAGAGTTAACTGGCTTCATTCACGAAGGGATTTCGCCGTGCGCTGGCTCAGGATTGCCACACGTTTGACAGTCACCCTGCTGACCCTGCTCTGGATATCATCGGCATCGGCCGAGGTCAGCGCAGGATGGTCAGCGCTTGTCGACGATCAGGCGAACCTGCAACTCAGCGACATCCGCTCCTCCCATTACGATTCCCAATTCAGCCCGGTGGAGCTCGACAAGGTTCGCGCTACCGAGCGTGACGCCGCACTCTGGCTGCGTTACCGCCTGGCTCCCTCGAATCACGAAAAACTGGTGCGCATCTTCGCGCCTGACCTCGCCACCGTGGACATGTATGTACTCGAAGGCGACAGCCTGGTCGGCCATTCACGTTCCGGCAACAAGGTGCCGCGCGAGGCGCAACCGTTATCTTCCGTGGACTTCCTGCTCCCGGTCCCGCTCAGCGACAAACCGCTGGATGTGTATCTGCGGCTGAAATCCGAGCAGGAGCTGCGTCCCAATATTTCGCTGGAATCAGCCGTCTCCAGCGCGGCGGACGAACGACGCCCGCTGCTGCTGGGGCTTTTCTTTGGCTCCCTGGCGATGCTGATCGTGCAGAACATCACGCGCTTCGCCCAGTCGCGATCGGTCAGCAGCCTTTGGCTGGCGGCCTGCGAAACATTTTTGGGGCTCAGCGCGCTGCTGTTGCTCAACCTGCAGGCGCCCTGGTTGCCTCACTGGCATCTGGCACAGACGCCCAGCGCACACCTCGCGTTGCTGCTCGCCGCTGCCACCGGCCTGATGTTCGCCTATTGTTTCTTCGTTCAGCGTGGCGTCGAAGCACTTAATCGCCTGTTGATGAGCGTGCTGTTGATCGTCGGCTTCGGCGCACTGCTGGTGCTGTTCGTCGACACCCTGCCCCTGAATATTCTGACCTTCCTGCTGGTAGCGCTGACGACCGTGACGATTACGCTGGTTTCGGTCTTCCACCTGCAAAAGGGCTATTCACCTGCGCGTCCATTTGTCATCGCAATGATCGTGTTCACCTTGGGCAATCTGGTGATACTGCCCGCGATGCTGTGGCTGACGAGCATCGCGGCGCAGACGTTGATCATTGCTGTGCTGGCCGTCTTCTGTCTCTGCGGCCTGCTGATGAGCATTGCCCTGAGTGAGCGCCATCGCAGCATCACCGAAAACAATTTCAGCATCAGCCGCGAACTGGCGGCCAGCACTGCCGAGATCAACGCCAAAGCGGAGTTCCTGGCCAAGATCAGTCACGAGATCCGCACGCCCATGAACGGCGTGCTCGGGATGACCGAATTGCTTCTGGGCACGCCGCTCTCCGTCAAACAGCGCGATTACGTGCAGACGATCCATAGCGCCGGTAACGAACTGCTGACGCTCATCAACGAGATCCTCGACATCACCAAGCTTGAATCGGGGCAGATCGAACTGGATGACGTTCAGTTCGATCTCAATGCCATGATCGAAGATTGCCTGAGTATCTTCCGCGCCAAGGCCGAGCAGCAGAGTGTCGAGCTGATCAGTTTCATCCAGCCTCAGGTCCCGAGGGTGATCAGCGGTGACCCCACGCGCCTGCGACAGACCTTGCTCAGCTTGCTGGAGAACGCGTTAAAGAAGACTGACGAGGGCGAGATTCTGTTGGTCGTCGCCCTCGATTCACGCGGCGGAAAACCGCGCCTTCGCATCGCCGTACAGGACAGCGGCACACCACTGACGCCCAAGGAACGCGACGCGCTGCTGCACGCCGAACTGCACAGCAAGAACTTCCTGGCCGCCAGTAAAGTCGGCGGCCATCTCGGGCTGGTGATTGCCCGGCAGTTGATCCTGCTGATGAACGGCGAATTCGGTATTCAGAGCGGCACCAATCAGGGCAGTACGCTGTGGTTGAGCCTGCCGCTGGACGCTGAACGTCTGGAGCAGCCGGCAGCGGACCTGGACAGCCCGCTCAAGGGCGCGCGGGTGCTGGTGGTCGACGATAACGACACGTGCCGTAAAGTGCTGGTGCAACAATGCAGTGCCTGGGGCCTGAATGTCAGCGCCGTGCCGTCGGGCAAGGAAGCGCTGGCGCTGCTCAGAACCAAGGCCCACCTGCGGGATTATTTCGACATCGTGCTGCTCGATCAGAACATGCCCGGCATGACCGGCATGCAACTGGCCGCGAAGATCAAGGAAGACCCGAGTCTCAACCACGACATCCTGCTGATCATGCTGACGGGCATCAGCAACGCGCCAAGCAAGGTTATCGCCCGCAATGCCGGGGTGAAGCGCATTCTCGCCAAACCGGTGGCAGGCTATACCCTGAAGACCACGCTGGCCGATGAGTTGAACCAGCGCAACAAAGGCAACGCGACCTACCCGCCTGCTGCGGCCGTGAACAACGAAGTCGACGTGCCTTCGGATTTCAGGATTCTGGTGGCCGAGGACAACAGCATCTCCACCAAAGTCATCCGCGGCATGCTCGGCAAGCTTAACCTGCAGCCCGACACTGCCAGCAATGGCGAAGAAGCCCTCAGCGCCATGAAAGCCCAGCGCTATGACCTGGTGCTGATGGACTGCGAAATGCCCGTTCTCGATGGCTTCTCGGCGACTCAGCAGTTGCGCGCATGGGAGATAGGCAACCAGCGAGCGCGTACACCCGTGGTCGCGCTGACGGCGCATATCCTCGCCGAACACAAGGACCGCGCGCGCCAGTCAGGAATGGACGGGCATATGTCCAAACCGGTCGAACTGTCTCAGTTGCGCGAGTTGGTGGAATACTGGGTCGAGCAACGCGCCCTGAATCAGACGGCCGGACAGGCACTCGACGAAGACCGTTATCAGCAAAACTGACGCTCAACTGTCGGTAGCGCCTGATAGACTTGCCCCCGTCCCAGTCTGCCGCGATGAGCCAAAACCATGCTTCACGTGCTGTTCAGCGTTTACCTGAAGATGCTGGTGCTCTACAGCCCATTCTTCGTCCTCTCCTGTTTCATCACCCTGAGCCGCGGATACTCACGTAAGGAGCGTCGTCAGCTGGCGTGGAAAATCGCTCTCGCTACCTTGGTCTCCAGCGTGTTGCTGTACCTCTTCGGGCGCGTGATCTTCAGCGTCTTCGGCATTACCGCCGACGCCTTCCGAATCGGCGCCGGCAGTGTGCTGTTCATTTCCGCACTGGGCATGGCACAAGGCAAATCAGGGGTCCAGACCGACAACGTTCAGCAGGACGTGGCGATCGTTCCGCTTACCATTCCTATCACGGTAGGGCCCGGGACCATCGGGGCGTTGCTGGTCATGGGCGTGAGCCAGCCTCACTGGGATGACAAGCTCACGGCCATCATCAGTATCGCGCTGGCCAGCCTGACCGTCGGCGTCGTGCTGTACCTGTCCAACAGCATCGAGCGCATCCTCGGCGACCAGGGACTGCAAATCGTCAGCCGACTGATGGGGCTGTTCGTCTGCGCCCTGGCTGCACAGATCATCTTCACGGCATCAGGGGCTATCTGCTGCCGTAGGTTCACACCAGAGCGCGGGAAAGCACGTGCTCGAGCCGATTGCCGAGGTAGCGCGCCAACTCGTCGCGCCGCCCTTGGTTAATGTCTCGATTGAGCACATACCGGCCCCCTTTGACGTGCAAAATCACCCGCTTGCCACCGACGTGCACCGCATCGGTATTGAAACTCAAATAAACGCCGCACATCAGCACCACGACTTCTCCGGCAGCGGTTTTTTCGCAGGGCGCCAGCTGCAAAAATCGCCCTTTCCCTGCCACGGCCGAGTGATCGAAAAAAGCGCTTACGGTGCGATTCAACCGGGCGGCGGAAAAACACCTGCGGACCATCTGAGCAAGTTGTCCCGACCCGTAAGAGCCCACGATCTGAAACAGCTCGTCGGCCCAGTCGTCTGGATGACCGAGGACTCTGGATTCCGGGGTAATGAAGCTGGTGCGCTGCAGGCCGTAAGCAGCGAGCCGCTGGGTGTAGATGTGCATCCAGACCGTCCAGGATTCGTCCCTGTCGTACATATTGCTGGCCGCCATGTCTGCCACTGCGATCACGTTCAGAATCGAGCTTTTCTCCTCGGCCGAGATGTCGGGGGAAAAGGTCAGGAGATTACCGTAAGCAACCGCGGCTTCCACGCGCTGTGACGCCATTGCACACCTTCCTGGTGATCGGCAAAGAAGGCGCATGGGCCAGCCGGTGGCAGGCACCATGCGCTCGCAAAACTCAGTCGCCCAGCGGCAGGCTCAGGATGTGATTGAACATGTAGTCATCCAGGCGATCGGCCAGTCTCTGCTTGCCTCTTTGAAAACGCCCTTCGTTGAGCACCAGCTTGTCACCCGCCGACGCCACATCCACGTCGCTCGACTGCCACTCCCAGAACAGAACGTTCGAGACACTGTGGGAAGTGATGAAGTAGATATTAGTGCTGACCAGTACCACGTCGCCCTCTGGTGACTCCATGCAGACAGCGATGTTGAATTTTCCATCCTGATGAGTACGGGACTCTTTCTGGAACAGACGAAGCGGCTCGCCGCCCTGACGCAGGGCTTTGATCGCATCTGACGCCAGATTCAGCAACACCGTAGTGGATATGCCTGGCACAGCAGCCGCCGCGAGCGCGTTGGCGAGGATTTCCAGGCCGACCTGGTCCATGGTGAATTTGCGCGAGCTTGCGGAATGCGCGCGCATGGAGTCCGCGAAACCCGCCCAACCCAGGCCCTTCATGATCTCGGTCTTGTCCTTGTACCAGACCTTGCGGCGTTCGGAGAGGTTGGCAATCTTACGGGTTCGATGAGCCGCGGCCAGGTCCGAATAAAGCAGTGAGTTAGTGACGTAGTCCTTATGCTCCGCAGACAGGTTTCCACTGAAAATGATGAGATGTTCTGGCGCGACGAGCGCGCTTTGCGCAGCGCTGCTCACTGCGGAATCAAGGTCAGGGCTCAGGTGCCCGACTGGCGGAATTGCATCGATTGAATCCAGGACTGATGGGTGAACGGAAGTGTTGAGGTTCAAAGGCTGGCGGTCGTACAAAGTGTGAATCATAGGAAAGTCCTTTTAGCAGATTGCCCTTCATGGGAGGGCTCAAGCTAACAAGCACCGCCCGTTCACTCCACCCTCCACATGTGACCAATTTTTAGCAGACTCCTGCCGCTATTCCTGCCTACTGACGCGGTTCATGCTTCCTGCCGTAGACAGGGTAACGGCTGACAAGGTACCCGCCGTTCCCCTTCCCGAAGTTGAAGACCCCGATGCCTGACGCGAGTCACGTGCTCACTTGGCAGGCTTATCGCCATACCACCGTGGCGTATAGACCCATTGCGAGCCGTCGGCGCGGGGGAACACGCTCGTGGTCGATGAACCCACCAGCACCATCGTGCGCATATCGACCTGCTCGGGCGTCAGCTCTCCCAAGGTGATGATGCGCAACGTCTGCCCCGGGCGGCCGATGTCGCGGCCCAGCGTGATCGGGGTCTGCGGGCTACGGTGCTGACGCACGATTTCTAGCGCCCGCCCCAGTTGCCAGGGACGCGAACGGGAGATCGGATTGTAGAACGCCAGTGCGAGATCGGCCTGACAGGCGAGGTCCAGGCGCTTTTCGATGATGTCCCAAGGCTTGAGGTTGTCGGACAGGGACATCACGCAGAAGTCGTGCCCCAGCGGCGCGCCGGCCTGAGCCGCGGTCGCCAGCGAGGCCGATACGCCCGGCAGGATTGCCAGATCGACCGCGTGCCACTCGCTGTTATCGGATTCGTGCAGCGCTTCAAGCACGGCCGCCGCCATCGCAAAGACACCGGGGTCGCCGGATGAAACGACAACCACAGAACGGCCTTGCGCGGCCAACTCGAAGGCATGCCGGGCGCGCTGCATCTCCTCTCGATTGTCCGTGCAATGAAGCACCTGATCGGCGCGAAACGGACCAGCCATGCGCACGTACGTTTCGTAGCCCAGCACGTCATTCGCACGCGCCAGTTCGGCCTTCACGGCAGGGATCATGAACTCAGCAGCGCCCGGGCCGAGGCCGATGACAGCCAGGCGGCCACGGCTACGGCCTATCCGTTTAACATCCAGCGGCTGTGCCGCGACTGCGATCGCGAGCCCTTTCATCGGAGTCAATGGGGGCAGCAGCTGCGGCAAGACCTGCTGCGCTATCTCGGTGGCCGACGTCTGCTCCACGAAGCGCAGCGGTACGCCCAGTGCGTGAGCGGCGGCGTGCAGCGCAGCATTCGCCATCTCGCCGCTGTTCGCCACCAGACAGGCGAGCGACTGCAAGGCGATGCGCGAATCGTGCAGCGCAGTCTTCACCGCCTCGGCCGGATCGGGCAGCGATCCCTCGACGGCGACCAGAACGTTGCGCGGATAAATCAGCAGCTCATGCGCTGAGGGGTCGCGCTCGCGGTAATCGACATGAATCGCAAGCTGGGCATGTTCGTCTTCAGGCAATTGAGCCTGCGCCAGCCAGGGCGCCGCACCCTCGATGCGGACGCTTTCGCCGGACAGCAGATCGCTGACGAATCGCTTGCCCAGTTCCAGATCGCCCAGCGCGTAGCCTGGAGGCGGGTTCAGCAGGCAAGTGCCGAACCGCAGCTCGCCACTGGTGGTAATCGCAGCTGAGGTGTTCAGCGCAGCGGCGATTTCCCGCGCCATGACGTTGACTCCGCCCAGCCCGCCCAACAGCGGTACCACAGCGGTGCCATCTTCAGCGACCGCCAGAACCGGCGGCTCGGCGCCCTTCTCCAGCAAGACCGGCGCAAGCGTGCGGATGACGATGCCTGCCGCGCACAACGCGATGATAGGCGTGTCCTGCTGATACAGCTGCCGCAGCGTTGCGCCGAACCCCGAATAGGTGAGGTCCACGCCGTCGACACGCTCGGCCATGCCGTGGATCAGCGCGTCCGGGTACAGCTGTTGAATTCGCCGCGCCGTGGCCAACGCACCTTTGCCCAACACGACGATTGCCGGCGCCTTGCCGTCAGAGGCGCCCATCAACCTTGCCACCTTTCGCCCGGGACGATGATCAGCGAGAAATAAGGCGACGACATCGGATCGACTTCCGCCAGCGGCACGACCTTCTGGTTCGCCATGGTCGCGCGCTCGACATACAGCGCCCGCTCGGCCAGCCCGGTCTCGACCAGCACCTGGCGCACTTTCGGCAGATTGCGGCCCAGCTTCATGATCACCGCCGCGTCGGCGTCCACCAGCTTGCGCTTCAGCTCTTCGGCCGACAGCACGCCAGAGAGCACGGACAAGCTCTGATTTCGGTACACCAACGGCGCGCCCAATACCGAAGCGCCGCCAAGCATCGAGCACACACCGGGAACGACCTCGGCTTCGTATCGCTCGGCGAGCCGGTCGTGCAGGTACATGTAGGAACCGTAGAAGAACGGATCGCCCTCGCAAATGACCGCTACATCGCGACCTGCATCCAGGTGCGCGGCAACGTCCAGGCTGGCGGTGTCGTAGAAATCACTGATGATCTGTTCGTAGGACATCGGTGCAGGCAACGTTTCGGTGGTCACCGGATACACCAGCGGCATGAGCGTCTGAGCGGCCTGCAGATGGGCCTCGATGATCCCGAAGGCGTTGCCCTTCTTGCCCTTGGCGACGAAGTACGCCACCACCGGCGACTCGCGCAGCAGACGCAGCGCCTTGACGGTGATCAGCTCCGGATCACCCGGCCCGACACCCAGTCCGATCAAACGACCGCGAGCCTGCATCATTCGATCTCCGTCGCGAGGGCGTTGACGGCGGCCGCCGCCATGGCGCTGCCTCCGCGGCGCCCCTGCATGATCACAAAAGGCACGCCGCGACTGTCGGCCGCAAGCATGTCCTTGGACTCCGCCGCGCCGACGAAGCCCACCGGAAAGCCCAGGATGAGGGCAGGCTTCGGCGCACCGGCGTCGATCATCTCCAGCAGATAGAACAGCGCGGTCGGCGCGTTGCCGATCACCACTACGGCGCCCTCCAGATGCGGACGCCACAGCTCCAGCGCTGCGGCCGAGCGGGTGTTGCCCAGCTCACGTGCAAGGTCGGGAACGCTGTCGTTCTTCAGGGTGCAGATCACCTGATTATTGGCCGGCAGCCGCGCGCGGGTGACGCCTTCGGCAACCATGTGCGCATCGCACAGAATCGGAGCACCGCCGGCCAACGCCTTACGCCCCGCCGCACCCGCGCCTGGCGAGAAGCGCAGACCTTCGGCCGCATCGACCATGCCGCAGGCGTGAATCACGCGTACGGCGAGTTTTTCCAGGTCGGCCGGGATGTGCTCAAGCCGGGCTTCGGCGCGAATGATCGCGAAGGAGTTGCGATAAATCTCCTGACCGTCGCGAATGTAATCAATCATCGGTGCTGCTCCGTGAGTCGGCGATCAACAACGCGCCAACTGCTTCAATAGTGAGGTCACGCTCACGCAGCTGGCCAAATCCCGGCCGTTCTGCGTGACGAAAATAGAGGTCGTAGCGGCCGTCGGAAACGGCCAGCAAGGTCACCGGCGCGACGTGTGCAGCGGCGCATGAGCGCGTGCATCCGGACAGGTGAATCGCCTGACTGACGCCGTTGCTTTGCAACAAGGCTGCCAGCTTCAGGGCGTCGGCCTTGGTGTCCGCCAGCCCCTTTGCGCATGCCGCCGAGCCTGTGCACGCGATGAGTTTCGACAGCGGCTCATCGGCGCCGCACAGCAGGCCCGCGGCCCGCAGGCAGTCGAGTGCCGACCCTGACTGGTGCGCCGGGACATTACGCAGCATGACGCTCTGCCACGGCGTCATGGCCAGCGTGCCGTCGCTCAGTTCGACAGACAGCTTCGCTGTGCTGCGCAACATGGACGGCGTCAAACGCCCCAAAGGCACGACGCCGCCCACGGAGGTGAGGCCTGACTGCAACTGAGGTTGAACGCCGATGTGGGCGTTGGTCTGGGCGGGACGCCGTTGCCAGCCGGTGATAAGCGGGTCGGTATCAAGCGGGTGTGGCAATCGCGCGGCGAGCAGTTCGATGAAACGCGACGCGCCGATGTCCTTGAGCAGATCTCGCATCCGGACCTGGTCGGGACGCGCCTGATCGAGGAACAATTCGAGCACGGCGATGACCATTTCGTGCGCCGTATCGAGCGTCACGGCCGCCAGCGGCGAATGGCTCGCCGGACAACCGGCAAGGCCGAAACCAATGAGCGTCTGGCCGCCGATGACCAGAGCAGACATCCACAGATCGTGCGAATGTTCGAGCATCGCCAAACCTTCACCGCCATCCAGCGACAACGCAAACTTGGGCGAGAGTTCGTGCAGGCGCGGGTGATTTTCCAATGACTGTAAAATGCGAGCGCCCAGTGGCCGGACGTCAAGCACCTGCTGCGGATCGACGCCAGCCATTGGGCTGAGCATCAGATTGCGCACGTCATCGCTGGCAGGATTGCTGGGCCCAAGACCGGCGTCCAGGAGCATCGCAATCAAACTGTCAGCGTCCATTCCGATGCCGCGAATCTGCAAGTTGGCACGGTTGGTGGCCTCGATTACCCCGCCTGCAAACCGCTCGGCGGCGTCAGCGACAGCCTGCGCCTGCTCAGCCGAAATCATCCCGCCGGGCAGTTTGATCCGACAGATTCCCCCATCCAGCGCCGGCACGATACGCAACAACCCCGGACAGGCCGAGGGGCGTAGGGGTGCGGCAAGCGGGCGAGCGGACAACGGCTCGGTCAAGGGTTCACCTGATGGGATCGGACTGGGCAATCGTGAAACGGATAGTTACAGGGGCCGTATTATGCCTGCTTTGGATGCAGGCATGAAAAGACGGTCTGTCGGATGGGGCGTAATCGTGGTGATGAACGCACAGGGTTCGGACATGGCCTCAGGGTTCTGCTGCTCCAAGAGCGACGAACGATAGGGATGCGCCGTGTGTGACGTCAGCAAACACCGCTCGCCAACCGGCCCGATTACGAAAGTTTCGGAAATGACCTACCTCGGCGCACATAAAGCCTTACGAATCGGGCCGGTCGGCGCGTTATCATGCCGACCTTATTGACAGGTCCTGTAAAAGGCCCTTCGCATGCAACGGGTTTGAGGGCAATACATGGCGCCGTGGCTGACAGTCGTGGGAATCGGAGAAGACGGCTACAAAGGGTTGGGCAGGAATGCCCGGCACGCGCTGCTGCAGGCGCGTCAGGTGTTTGGCAGCTCGCGCCAGCTCGACCTCTTGCCGCTCTGCATCCAGGCTGAACGTCGCCTGTGGCCCAGTCCTTTTTCCGTGCAGCCTGTGCTGGAACAGCGTGGCGAGCCGCTGTGCGTGCTGGCCAGCGGCGACCCGATGTTGTACGGGGTGGGCGTCACCCTGTCACGTCAGGTACCCACGGATGAGATGCGCGTGATCCCCGCGCCTTCTTCTTACTCACTGGCCGCCGCCCGCCTGGGCTGGGCGTTGCAGGACGTCGTGACGCTGTCAGTCGTCGCCCGCCCGCTGGCAGCGCTGAGTGCTCAGCTGCATGACGGCGTACGCTTGCTGGTGCTGAGCGATGATGGCCAAAGCCCTGCGGCCATTGCCGCGTTGCTGAGCGAACGTGGCTTCGGGCCGAGTCGGATGACCGTACTGGAGCATCTGGGCGGCGACGCCGAGCGACGCGTTGACGCAATCGCCAGCGAGTGGGGACCCCCTGAAATCGCGGCATTGAATCTGGTCGCGATCGACTGCCGCGCGCAACCGGACACCCTGCGCCTTTCGCGAGTGGGCGGCTTGCCGGATGAGGCTTTTCGCCACGACGGCCAGCTCACCAAGCGCGACGTCCGCGCCATCACGCTTGCCCGCCTGGCACCTGTGCCAGGCGAACTGTTATGGGATGTCGGCGCGGGTTGCGGCTCGATCGGCATCGAATGGATGCGAGCACATCCGGGTTGCCGCGCGGTCGCCATCGAGTCCGACGAGGGCCGTCAGCAGCTGATCGAGTACAACCGCGATGCGCTGGGCGTTCCCGGCCTGCAGCTGGTGCGTGGTCGAGCGCCGGACGCACTGCGGGGCCTAGAGCCGCCGGACGCTGTGTTCATCGGCGGCGGCGTCACCCGCGAGGGCGTGCTGGAAGCCTGCTGGCAGCAACTGCGCTCCGGTGGTCGGCTGATCGCCAATGCCGTCACGCTGCAAAGCGAAGCAATGCTCGTCAACTGGCGCGAACGCCACGGCGGCGAGCTGACCCGCATCCACGTGGCGCACGCCAGGCCGTTGGGCGAGTTCGACACTTGGCGTCAGGCGCTGCCTATCACCCTGCTCGAAGCGATCAAGCCCTGATGCGCGAAGAGACCGGCGAGCAACCTGCGCCGCTGCGCAGCGGCCTGACCACGGGAAGCTGCGCCACCGCGACGTCGCTGGCTGCCGCGCGACTGCTGCTGACGGGGCAAGCGCACGACGGCATCGAGATCACACTGCCCAAGGGCAGGCAGGTTCAGATGCGCCTGGAGTTCTGTCGCCTGCTTGCCGATGGCGCCGAAGCCGGAACGATCAAGGATGCCGGTGATGATCCCGATGTCACCCATGGCGCCCTGCTGTCTTCAAGGGTTCGTCTGATACCTGAACCCGGCGTGCGGTTTGTCGCGGGTCCGGGCGTAGGAACTGTCACCCGGCCGGGATTGGTGCTGGGCGTTGGGGAACCGGCGATCAACCCCGTGCCACGCCGAATGATGATTGAACACCTGACGCGCCTGGCGGACGAATTCGGTTACCACGCAGGATTCGAGGTCACGATCAGCGTCGAAAACGGCAGCGAGCTCGCGCTCAAGACCATGAATCCTCGACTGGGAATCCTCGGCGGCCTGTCGATTCTGGGCACCAGCGGGATCGTTCGGCCGTTTTCCTGCGCGGCCTACATCGCCTCGATCCATCAGGGCATTGATGTCGCCAAGACCAATGGATATGCGCACATTGCCGCCTGTACCGGCAACGCCAGCGAAGACACCATGCGCCGCGTGTATGCGCTGCCTGACATCGCGCTGATCGAGATGGGCGACTTCGTCGGCGCGGTGCTCAAACACCTGCGCAAAGTGCCCGTGGACAAACTCAGCCTGTGCGGAGGCTTCGGCAAAATCAGCAAACTGGCTGCCGGGCATATGGACCTGCACAGCCGGCACTCCAGCATCAATCTTGAGCAACTGGCGCAGTGGGCTGCCGATGTCGGGGCTGATCAGGCGCTGCAATTGAATATCCGTGAAGCCAATACCAGCCAACAGGCGCTGGCGATGGCGAGCGCGGCGGGGATCGCGCTGGGCGATGCGGTTTGCCAGCACGCCCTGGCCTTTGCCCGTAGCGTCGTGCCGGCGCAGGTTCAGGTCGAAGTGTTCGCCATCGATCGCCAGGGCGGCATCGTCGGCCGCGCCGGAGCTTTGCAGTGAGCGCCGGGGCAGAGAAACGCGTGTTACTGCTGGGCGGCGTGACCGAAGCACTCGCCATCGCCCGAACCCTGGGCCCGCGGCACATCTACAGCCTGGCGGGCGTCGGGCGAGTGCCGAACGATCTGCAGTGTCAGGTGCGCGTGGGCGGATATGGAGGCGCAGAAGGCCTGACGCAATTCATCCGCGCCGAGGGGATCGATCTGATAGTCGATGCCACTCATCCTTACGCCGCGCAGATCAGCCGCAACGCCGTGGCCGCTGCCCGGATCGCCGGCATCGCGTGCTGGGCGCTACGCCGCCCCGCCTGGCAGGCGGGCCCTGGCGATGACTGGCGAGAGGTCGGCGACTGGGCAGAATTAATGACCGCCCTCGCCCCTTTCGAGCGCCCGCTGTTCACCCTCGGCCGCGAACCGTTGCAGCACATCCACGAGATTCCGGAGCATCAATTCTGGACGATGCGGGCGCTCGAAGCCTGCGCTGGCAACGCACGATGCGAAGTGATCGGGGCGCGCGGGCCGTTTCTTCTGGCCGATGAGCGAGATCTGTTTGCGCGTCGCGACATCGACGTGCTCATCAGCAAAAACAGCGGAAGCATCGCCACCGAACCCAAGCTTGAAGTCGCACGGGAACGCGGGCTGCCCGTGCTGATACTCAAGCGACCGGACTTGCCTGAGGCGGACAGCATGTTTGGGGATGTAGGGGCGTTGCGGGAGGCGCTGGACAGCTTTTTGGCAAGACAATAAATATGTACCGCACCGGACTGATCGATTGAGGAGACACTCACTTCCCAAAAAGCAGATGGCCGGAAAGGTAACTTAAGCGTTACCATCACTTCGATGATTGATGTTCGAGAATACTTAACCAACGATCAGAAAAGCCCGTTTAACGCCTGGTTTTCTACTCTCCCAGCCGCGGCTGCGGTGAAAGTCAGTACAGCACTGGCGCGAATGGAGTCCGGCAACACCTCAAACATCAAATGGCTCGATGGATTAGGGGAATACCGGATCAACTGGGGGCCTGGATATCGAATTTACCTGATCCGGGAAGGCGAGCGATTGATCATCCTGTTCGGAGGCGGGACGAAGTCAGGGCAAAGCGCGGACATCAAGCGCGCCCGAACAATGATTGCGGACTTCAAGGCCCATAAAAAGCAAAGACATGAGCGAGGCGCCTGATGGCTCTGACCCGCAGCTACAGAACCACCACAATCGAGCGAAGTCAGCGCGACCCCGAGTTTGCCCAAGGGCTGCTCGATGAGGCCGCGACCCTTTTTCTCAATGGCGAGCCGGAAGTAGCCCGGATCTTGCTCCGTGATCTGGTCAACGCAACCTTGGGATTCGAGGCACTGGCGAAGGAAACCGAGAGGCCCAGCAAAAGTCTGCACCGGATGCTCTCTGCTCACGGCAACCCCAGCATGGATAATCTGGCAGCGATATTCGGAGCGATGCGTTCCTGGCTCAACGTCGAGATTCGCGTGACCGCTGTACCAGCCCAATGAGCAATGTGCGACACAACGCCGCACCCCAGTTTTTTACTTATCAAGACCGTTCAGGCTAAATGGCCGGCATGAAAGAACAACAAAAGAACGTCATACGCCTTAAACGTCGCCGAGCTATCGCCTGGATTGCGTGTTTCGCGCTGCTGTTCGGGATGCTGGCGATGCCGATGACGCCGACCATGCCGCGTTCGCAGGGCGAACAATGGGCATGGGGCAGTTTTTGTACCGGCAGCGGCGGCTCCCGTGTGCTCGCCACGCAAATCAGTACCGGCGATCAGCACATCCCTGCCCCTCAGCCCCACACGATCATGCAGCACTGCGCCTGCTGCTCAGGCTCTCTGACGATGGTCGCGGTCCCGACGGGCATGGGTTTCGGATTGTTTTCACTCGTTGAACCCGTACGCTTTCCGACGGCGGTGGTGGTTCTTCATGCCCCGCCGCGTCTGCAGTGGCCCACGCTCAATCCTCGCGCTTCTCCAAGAGTCTGACCGTTCGCTCGCGCTATAACCTGCGTACTGAATGAAAGGGAGACTGCGTTGTGTTGAAGATATTCACGCTGTTGGCGGCATTGCTGTTGCCGACCTGCTATGCCGAAGCTCATGATTTTACGAAGGGCCCGCTGACGATCGCCTCGCCCTGGTCGATTGAGTTGCCGCCGAATGCGCCCACCGTGGCCGCATACTTCGTGATCAGTAACACCGGTGCGGCCGATCGCCTGACCGGCGTGGACAGCCCGATCGCAGGGTCCGCTCAGTTGCACGAGCACGTGAGCAAGGACGGCCTGATGAAAATGCAGCACGTCGAGACCGTCGAAATCCCGCCCGCAGGTCAGGTTACGTTCGCGCCGATGGCCTACCACGTCATGCTGCTGGATCTCAAAGACCGCTCCAGACTGGTTGACGGTCAGCGCTTCCCGTTGACCCTGCATTTCGAAAAGAGCGGCGATGTGACCGTCGACGTTCAGGTGCAGAAGCAGGCCCCGGATAGCACTGCTGCGACCCACGCCCATTAACGCTTCACCACGCTGGCTCTGAAAACGCTTGAGCATCACACCCGCAGCACGCAACCGAACAGCCAAGGCTCCTCGCAAAATGCAGGGCGCGTGGCTGAGCCTGTTTGCGATGCTCATGATCTTCATCGGGCCGCTGATTTCCCAGTCGATGCCGATGGAGCATCACACCGGGATGCCCGCCACGATGGACATGTCGATGCCTTCAGGCATGGACATGCCCGGCGCGATGGAGATGGGCGCAAGCGAACACAGCGCACACCAACAGAGCAACGACGCCGCCGATATCGATCATGTCATCTGGGCCAAGTGCGGATACTGCACGCTGCTGTTCAGTTGCCCGGCGCTGACCCAGACGCTGGCCGTCGTCGCACCGGTTCCACCCAGACCCGCCGATTTCTACAACGCCGTTCCGCAACGGGGCCATGCCCAGCGCAATGTCTTCGCTAACGCACGCAGCCGCGCCCCTCCGCTTTCGTCAGTCGCCTGATTCGAACCATTCGCATCGCTGACCCTTCAGGGCTCGGCGTATTGCGCCGTGTTTATCCCTGACGGGAGCGCTTCACCATGTCCAGAACAAATGTGTCGTTCTACAACCTCGCGTGGCGATGGCATTTTTATGCCGGTCTGTTCGTCGCACCTTTCATGATCCTGCTGGCGTTGACCGGGATCATTTACCTGTTCAAGCCGCAGCTGGATCCGTTGATGTACGGCGAGCTGCTGACCGTCAAACCCGGTCACCACATGCTGACAGCCGATGATCAGCAGAAGCGGGTCCTTGAAGCCTATCCCGATGCGCCGATCAGCAAGTACCTGCCGCCCGTGAATGCCCAGAGCAGTGCCCAGTTCGTGATCAAGCGCGAGGGGCGTGACGTTAACCTGTTCATCGACCCTTACACCGGCAAGATCCTCGGCACCCAGGATGCCAAGGACAATTTGCAAGCCATCGCTCGAGAGCTGCACGGCGAATTGATGATCGGCACTGCAGGTGATCGGCTGGTGGAGCTCGCGGCGGGCTGGGGGATCGTGCTGGTGGTTTCCGGTCTGTACCTGTGGTGGCCGCGCGGACGCTCGTCGGCCGGCGTGCTGTGGCCCCGCGTCTCGGCCCGGGGCCGTGTGCTGTGGAGAGACCTGCACGCAGTAACCGGGTTCTGGGGCTCGGTGGCGCTGCTGTTCATGCTCCTCAGCGGCATGACCTGGACCGGCATGTGGGGAAAAATGTACGCCGATGTGTGGAACACCTTCCCGGCCGCCATGTGGAACGAGGTGCCTAAATCTGACAAGCAGGCAGGGGATCTGAACAACGCCAGCGTCCAGACCGTGCCTTGGGCGATGGAAAACACCCCGATGCCGGTTTCTGCCGGGGGCGACCATGCCGAACACATGCATCAACACGGTACGTCCAGCGCCCCCGCCGCGCCGACGATCACCTTGCAGCGTATCGTCGACATCGCGCGCGAGCGCGCCATTGAGCCTGGCTACAGCATTACAGCGCCGAAAACGGCGGATGGCGTCTTCACCGTTTCCGTCTTCGCCGACGACCCGCGCAACGACGCCACGCTGCATGTGGACCAATACAGCGGCAAGGTATTGGCGGACGTGCGATATACCGATTACAGCGCGGTGTCTAAAGCGACCGAACTGGGCGTCATGCTGCATGAGGGCAAGATGTTCGGCTGGGTGAATCAGGCGATCATTCTGTTCATCTGCCTGATGGTGCTGCTCAGCTCGGTGAGTGGCATCGTCATCTGGTGGAAGCGTCGCCCACAAAACGGGTTCGGTGTTCCGCCGCTGCGCCATGACCTTCCCCGCTGGAAAATCGCGACGATCGTGATGGTGATCCTCGGCGTGGCCTTTCCGCTCGTCGGGATTTCCATGATGGCAATATGGTTGCTCGATCGGATAGCCATTTCGCGCTTTGCCAAATCGGCAACAACAGCTTAGATTGCGTCCTGCGGGGCCTGGAACCTTTTGGGTGGTTTAGTGATGAATTCCTCCTCATTTCCGGTTTCAGGCCCCGCCCTTCTCTTTGCCCGCTCACTCATGCGGCGCGCCTCACGCTCCTGATGCGGTAAAAACCTGTCGACCCGGACAACATCTGCGCACCAGTTCAGCGCACCTTGCGCACCATCCCGCCAGCCAGACCCCAGATTGGTGCGACGGGCGCCGTCTTCGCGACGCTTTCATTCGATTTTGCGACGTTTACACGCTTGGCCCAGCGTTTGCTAAAGCCTAAGCAGACTCAACATCTGCACCGCCAACAGCCGTCACTATTAAAAAATCAAAGAATGGAGCTAGCCAATGAAGCGTCGTAGTTTGCTTAAAGCGTTCACCTTGTCCGCATCGATCGCCGCGATGGGTTTGACCTGGACGGCTCAGGCCGCTGACACCATCAAGGTCGGCATTCTGCATTCTTTGTCCGGCACCATGGCCATCTCCGAAACGTCCCTCAAGGACATGGCGCTGATGACGATCGATGAAATCAACGCCAAAGGTGGCGTCAACGGCAAGAAACTCGAAGCAGTGGTCGTCGACCCCGCGTCCAACTGGCCGCTGTTCGCCGAGAAGGCCCGTCAGTTGATCACTCAGGACAAAGTGTCTGTGGTGTTTGGCTGCTGGACCTCGGTATCGCGTAAATCGGTACTGCCAGTGTTTGAAGAGCTCAATGGCCTGCTGTTCTACCCGGTGCAATACGAAGGTGAAGAGATGTCGCCTAACGTGTTCTACACCGGCGCAGCGCCTAACCAGCAGGCAATTCCTGCGGTCGAGTACCTGATGAGCGAAGACGGCGGCGCAGCCAAGCGCTTCTTCCTGCTGGGCACCGACTACGTCTATCCGCGCACCACCAACAAGATTCTGCGCTCCTTCCTGCACTCCAAAGGCGTGAAGGACAGCGACATCGAAGAGGTTTACACCCCGTTCGGCCACAGCGATTACCAGACCATCGTGGCGAACATCAAGAAGTTCTCCGCAGGCGGCAAAACCGCTGTGATCTCCACCGTCAACGGCGACTCCAACGTACCGTTCTACAAAGAGCTGGGTAACCAGGGTCTGAAAGCGACGGATGTTCCGGTCGTTGCGTTCTCGGTGGGTGAAGAAGAGTTGCGCGGCGTCGACACCAAGCCTTTGGTGGGCAACCTGGCTGCCTGGAACTACTTCGAATCGGTCAAGAATCCGGTCAACACCAAGTTCGTCGCAGACTGGAAGGCCTACGCCAAAGCTCACAACCTGCCGAACGCCGACAAGGCGGTGACCAACGACCCGATGGAAGCCACTTATGTCGGCATCCATATGTGGGCCCAAGCGGTTGAGAAAGCCAAGTCCACTGACGTCGACAAAGTCCGCGAAGCCATGGCCGGCCAGACCTTCGCAGCGCCGTCGGGCTTCACGTTGACCATGGACAAGACCAATCACCACCTGCACAAGCCGGTGATGATTGGCGAGATCAAATCCGACGGCCAGTTCAACGTCGTCTGGAAGACCAAAGAGCCAATCCGTGCCCAGCCTTGGAGCCCGTTCATTCCAGGCAACGACAAGAAGCCTGACTACGCGGTGAAGAGTAACTGACACATTGTCGGGCCCCGCGCCCGACACCTCCTGTAGGAGCGCGGCTTGTCCCGCGATCTGGCGCGAAGCGGCAGTAAATCCATCACATGCGGTGTATCTCTCATACCGTGTTTGCAGGTTTTACGACGGGTCCGCCGATCGCGGGACAAGCCTCGCTCCTACAGAGTTTCCCGCGGCGTCATGTCATGCGGGTGCTTCCAGGACACCGATATGCCCAGATTTCTCTACCGCCTCATTCTCGCGCTGTGTCTGTCGCTGCCGTTGGCAGCCCATGCAAGCGACGCCGGTGACTTTGTCGCGGCCGAATCCTCGCAACGCGCCGAACTGCTGGAAACCTGGGCCGCTCGGCCCGATCCGGCGCGCGTTGAATTGTTGATTGCCCTGCAGGAAGGCCGTGTCGCCGCTGACAGCAGCAATCGCGCGTTCATCCAGAGTGGCGATACCTTCACGGCGGTCGACCCCAATGCCCCGGCGCTGGCCGACGCCCCGAACCCTGACGAACCTGAGACGATCAGCCTGAACAACCGCCTGCGCGGTCTGGTTGAAACCGCGCTGGCCAGTCACCAATTGCTTGCGGCAGACGCGAAATTGCGTCTGGCCGCAGCGCTGACTCTGCAAAAAAGTGCACGTCCGGCGCAGCTTCCACTGCTGATGCAACAAGTCGCCAGCGAGAAGGACGATGCAGTGCATGCGGCACTGACCCTTGCGCTGGCGAACCTGCAGCTGGTCGACACCAGCCCGACGGTACGCTTGGCCGCAGTGCGCCTGTTGGGTGAAACCGGCGATCCGCTGGCCCGCACGCGGCTGGAAAACCTGCTGGAACCCAATGTCGAAACCGATCCTACGGTGCGACTGGCGGCAGAAACCAGTCTGGCCCAGGTGAAGCGCAAACTGATGATCGGCGAGATTCTCGGCCAGGCGTTCAGCGGCATGTCGCTGGGCTCGATCCTGCTCCTCGCGGCACTGGGTCTGGCCATTACGTTCGGTCTGCTGGGCGTGATCAACATGGCTCACGGCGAGATGCTGATGCTTGGGGCCTACGCCACTTACGTCGTGCAGATCATGTTCCAGCGATATGCGCCCGGCGCGATCGAGTTCTATCCGCTGGTGGCGCTGCCGGTCGCGTTCTTCGTGACCGCGTGCATCGGCATGGCGCTGGAGCGCACGGTCATCCGTCACCTGTACGGCCGCCCGCTGGAAACCTTGCTGGCAACGTGGGGCATCAGCCTAATGCTGATTCAGCTGATCCGCGTGGTGTTCGGCGCACAGAACGTTGAGGTGGCGAACCCGCAATGGCTGTCCGGCGGGATTCAAGTGCTGCCGAATCTGGTGCTGCCGTACAACCGGATCATCATTATCGGCTTCGCGCTGTTCGTGGTGCTGCTGACCTGGCTGCTACTGAACAAGACGCGCCTGGGCCTGAACGTCCGGGCCGTGACCCAGAACCGCAACATGGCCGCCTGCTGCGGCGTGCCGACCGGACGCATCGACATGATGGCGTTCGGGCTTGGCTCCGGCATCGCAGGTCTGGGCGGCGTGGCCCTGAGCCAGATCGGTAACGTCGGCCCGGATCTCGGCCAGAGTTACATCATCGACTCGTTCCTGGTGGTGGTGCTCGGCGGCGTCGGTCAACTGGCCGGCAGCGTGACGGCGGCCTTCGGCCTGGGCATCGCCAACAAGATTCTCGAACCGCAGATCGGTGCGGTACTGGGCAAGATCCTGATCCTGGCGCTGATCATTCTGTTCATTCAGAAACGTCCGCAAGGCCTCTTCGCACTCAAAGGACGGGTGATCGACTGATGAACCAGCCAATGATGGTCACCGCCGCGCAACGCGCTGGCACCAAAGTCACGATTTCAGTGGGCGTGGTCATCCTCGCCCTGCTGATCGCCCTGCCGCTGCTGTCGCTGCTGCCCGAAAGCAACCCGCTGCAAGTCTCGGCCTACACGCTGACGCTGGTGGGCAAGATCCTCTGTTACGCCATCGTTGCCCTCGCGCTGGATCTGGTCTGGGGTTACGCGGGTTTGCTGTCGCTGGGGCACGGGCTGTTTTTCGCGCTGGGCGGCTACGCCATGGGCATGTACCTGATGCGTGAAGCGTCGGGCGACAGTCTGCCTGCGTTCATGACCTTTCTGTCGTGGACCGAACTGCCGTGGTACTGGGTCGGCACTCAGCATTTCCTCTGGGCCATGTGCCTGGTGGTGCTGGCGCCAGGCCTGCTGGCGCTGGTGTTCGGTTTCTTCGCCTTCCGCTCGCGCATTAAGGGCGTGTATTTCTCGATCATGACCCAGGCGCTGACCTTCGCTGGCATGTTGCTGTTCTTCCGCAACGAGACCGGTTTTGGTGGCAACAACGGTTTCACCAACTTCCGCAGCATTCTGGGCTTCAGCATCACGTCCCAAGGCACTCGCGCCGTGTTGTTCCTGCTCACGGTGGCATTGCTGGCGGGCAGTCTGTTCGTAGGCTGGAAGCTGGCGCGCAGCAAGTTCGGCCGCGTGCTGACGGCCGTGCGCGACGCCGAGAACCGCTTGATGTTCTGCGGCTACGACCCGCGTGGCTTCAAGCTGTTCATCTGGGTTTTGAGCGCGGTGTTGTGCGGCCTGGCGGGCGCGCTTTACGTGCCGCAAGTCGGCATCATCAACCCGAGCGAGATGTCGCCCACCAACTCCATCGAGGCGGCGGTCTGGGTGGCGCTGGGCGGACGCGGCACGTTGATCGGGCCGCTGCTGGGCGCAGGTCTGGTCAATGGCATGAAAAGCTGGTTCACCGTGGCGTTCCCAGAATACTGGCTGTTCTTCCTCGGCGCGCTGTTCATCGTCGTGACGTTGTACCTGCCCAAAGGCGTTATCGGCCTGATCAAGAAAAGGGGCGAGCAATGAAAAGCACTCCGACCCCGGCATTCGATCCGGTGCTGGACCCTAACAGCGACGCCGGCACCAGTCGCGATGCCATCGGGCTGGGTCAGGTCGCAGGCCCGGGCCTGAACACTCGTCACGGCACCATCCTGACGCTGGAGAACATCAGCGTCAGCTTCGATGGCTTCAAAGCGCTCAACGATCTGCATTTGTACATCGGTGTCGGTGAGCTGCGCTGCATCATCGGGCCCAACGGTGCGGGCAAGACCACGCTGATGGACGTGATCACCGGCAAGACGCGCCCAAGCCACGGCACCGCGTGGTTCGGCGAGACGCTGGACCTGACGAAGATGAGCGAAGTGGAAATCGCTCAGGCGGGGATTGGCCGCAAGTTCCAGAAACCGACCGTGTTCGAGGCGCTGAGCGTGTTCGAGAATCTGGAACTGGCGCAGAAAACCGATAAATCGGTGTGGGCCAGTCTGCGGGCAAGGCTCAACGGTGAACAGCGCGACCGCATCAACGAAGTGCTGGAAACCATCCGCCTGACCGCGTCGGTCTCGCGCCCGGCAGGTCTGTTGTCCCACGGCCAGAAGCAGTTTCTGGAGATCGGCATGCTGCTGGTTCAGGACCCGCAGTTGCTGCTGCTCGACGAGCCGGTGGCGGGCATGACCGATGCCGAGACCGAATTCACCGCCGAGCTGTTCAAGACACTGGCGGGCAAGCATTCGCTGATGGTCGTCGAGCACGACATGGGCTTTGTCGGCACTATCGCTGACCACGTCACTGTGCTGCACCAGGGCAGCGTGCTGGCCGAGGGGTCGCTTGAAGAAGTGCAGGCCGATGAGCGAGTGATCGAGGTTTATCTCGGCCGGTGAGTGACAACACGGATGATCGTTCCCACGCTCCGCGTGGGAATGCATCCGCTGACGCTCCGCGTCAGAGAGGGGACGCAGAGCGTCCATTGCGGCATTCCCACGCAGAGCGTGGGAACGATCATCAAGTTTCTGGGTAACAAGCCATGCTCCAGATCGAAAAGCTTCACCAGTACTACGGCGGCAGCCACATCCTGCGCGGTCTGTCTTTTGACGTGAAGATCGGTGAGGTCACGTGCCTGCTGGGCCGAAACGGCGTAGGCAAGACCACGCTGCTCAAGGTGTTGATGGGCCTGCTGCCCGCCAAGGAAGGCGTGGTGCAATGGGAAGGCAAGCCGATTACCGGTTTCAAGCCGCATCAGCGCGTGCAGTCGGGCATTGCCTACGTGCCGCAAGGGCGTGAAATCTTCGGTCGCCTGACCGTCGAGGAAAACCTGCTGATGGGCCTGTCGCGCTTTCCCGGCTCCGAAGCCAAGGAAGTCCCGGCGTTCATCTACGAACTGTTTCCAGTGCTCTTGCAGATGAAACAACGCCGTGGCGGCGACCTATCAGGGGGTCAGCAACAGCAGCTGGCGATTGGTCGCGCACTGGCCAGCCGCCCGCGCTTGCTGATTCTCGATGAGCCCACCGAAGGGATTCAGCCATCGGTCATCAAGGAAATCGGCGCCGTGATCAAGAAACTGGCTGCCCGGGGCGACATGGCCATTCTATTGGTCGAACAGTTCTACGACTTCGCCGCTGAGCTGGCCGATCAGTACATCGTCATGTCCCGGGGCGAAATCATTCAGCAAGGCCGCGGCGAAAACATGGAGGCCGAAGGCGTGCGTGGTCTGGTCACCATTTGACGCGCCGATCGGATAAGGTAGACGCCCGCTAAATCGATAATGAACTCATGAATCTTCCTGCCCACACCGCGCTGTTCACTCCCAGCTGGCATGCCGAGTTGCAGCTGGGCTATGGGCGCTTCGGCGACAGCACGCGACCTGTTCAGCGTCGTCACAAAGGTCCGCTTCGGGTGCAGAAACACCTGTACGCCGAAGGTCCAGAAGTCTGTCAGCACATCATCGTCCACCCGCCCGGAGGCATTGCCGGTGGCGACCGTCTGGACATCAGCGCCAGCGTCGGCGCCAATGCCTGGGCGCAACTGACCAGCCCGGGCGCTGCCAAGTGGTATCGCGCAGCGGGCCCGGCGTATCAACAACTGAACATCCGTGTGGCCACGGGCGCGACGCTGGAATGGCTGCCGCAGGAGACGATCGTTTTCAGTCAGGCCAAGGCCGAACTTACGACGCAGATCGATCTTGAGGGCGATGCCCGTCTGCTTTACTGGGACGTGGTTGCACTGGGACGCCCGGCCAGCGGCGAGCGCTTCGATCAGGGCCACTTCCAGGCGCATCTGGATATTCGCCGCGACGGCAAGTTGCTGTGGCACGAGCGCCAGCGCATCACCGGCGACGATGGACTGCTGGACTCTCCCGTCGGCCTGGGCGGTAAACCCGTGTTCGCGACGCTGATCGTGACTGGCGAAATCGATACTGAATTGATGGAGCGTTGCCGCGCGCTGGCTGAACATTCGCCAGTACGCGGTGACTTGAGCCAGTTGCCGGGCTTGATCGTTGCTCGCTGCCTGGCCGACGAAGCCCTGCATGCGCGGGCCTGGCTGATCGAACTATGGAAACTGCTGCGCCCTGCCCTGTTGGGTCGGGAGGCGGTGGCACCGAGGATTTGGAGTACGTAACGACACCGTTCCCTTGTAGGAGTGTGGCTTGTCCCACGATCTGCCGGGGACCGGCAGCAAGCCCGGAAAGCGCGGTGTGTCAGACATACCCGGCCAGTAGGAATTACGATTGCTTCGCAACCGATCGCGGGACAAGCCACGCTCCTACAGAGGTCGCAGCGCTTTCATTTATTTGGTTTTGAAACGGAAAACAACATGGACCTGACTCCACGCGAAAAAGACAAGATGCTGATCTTCACCGCAGGCCTGGTCGCCGAGCGGCGGCTGGCACGGGGTCTGAAGCTCAATTACCCGGAAGCGATGGCGTTCATTTCCGCAGCCCTCCTGGAAGGCGCGCGCGATGGCCAGACCGTTGCCGAACTGATGCACTACGGCACCACGCTGCTGACCCGCGAGCAAGTAATGGACGGCATCCCTGAAATGATCCCGGAAATTCAGGTGGAAGCGACTTTCCCGGACGGTACCAAACTGGTCACCGTGCACCAACCGATTGCCTGATACGTCTCTGGAACAAGTGAAAACGAACATGACTTATACGATTCGTGACGCACTGCTGACTGACATGCCTGCCGTGCTGGACATCTACAACGACGCCGTTCTCAACACCACCGCGATCTGGAACGAGCAGCCCGTGGACCTGGCCAATCGCGAGGCCTGGTTCGCCGCGCGTCAGGCCCAGGCTTACCCGATTCTGGTCGCTATAGATGGCCTTCAACAGGTAGTGGGTTACTCGTCATTCGGCGACTGGCGCCCCTTCGAAGGCTTTCGCCACACCGTCGAACATTCGGTGTACGTGCGCGCCGACCAACGGGGTAAAGGATTGGGTCCGCTGCTGATGAGTGCACTGATCGAACGGGCGCGTGCCTGCAACAAACACATGATGGTCGCCGCCATCGAAAGCGGGAATGCAGCGTCGATCGTCCTGCACGAGCGCCAGGGTTTCATCACCACCGGCCAGATGCCGCAGGTCGGTACCAAGTTCGGGCGCTGGCTGGACCTGACTTTCATGCAGCTGGACCTGTCGCCGGGTGCGTCCGCCCCGCCATCGCAGGCCCCTTCAAACACCTGATCCGTTCCCCTCTGAAAGGACTTCTGCTCATGAACGCCGCTCAGCTACGACGTGTCACCAGTGAAAGCTTTGCGCATTATCGCCACGGCCTCGTGGCGCTGTTACTGGACGCAGTGCATCACGGCGCGTCAGTCGGTTTCATGGCTGACCTGAGCGCCGACGAGGCCTACGGCTGGTGGGAGGGCATCAAAACAGAGGTGGAACAAGGCAAGGTACTGATGTGGGTAGTGGTGCAGGAAGAGCAGGTCCTGGCCACGGTGCAACTGGCCCTCTGTCAAAAGGCCAATGGCCTGAACCGCGCCGAAGTGCAGAAACTGCTCGTGCTCCATCACGCGCGCCGTCGAGGGCTGGCGACGCAACTGATGCACGCTGTCGAGCAGGCCGCGCAGCAGCACCAGCGCGGCCTGTTGTATCTGGACACCCTCGCGGGTTCGCCTGCGGAAGACTTCTATCGCGCGCTGGGTTACGAACTGTCCGGCAAACTCCCGGACTACGCCTGCAATCCGGACGGCGACTATCACGCTACCGCCATTTACTACAAGTTACTGTCGAGGAAGAGCGCATGATTCCAGGTGAATACCAGATCCGGCCCGGCGAGATCGAGCTCAACGCCGGACGCCGGACAATCACCCTCAGCGTGGCCAACAGCGGCGACCGGCCGATCCAGGTTGGCTCGCATTTCCATTTTTTCGAAACCAACGACGCGCTGACTTTCGACCGCGCGGCCAGTCGCGGCATGCGCCTGAACATTCCCGCCGGCACCGCCGTGCGCTTCGAGCCGGGTCAGGCGCGCGAGGTCGAGCTGGTGGACCTGGCCGGATTGAGGCGGGTTTTCGGTTTTGCCGGACGCGTGATGGGGAATCTCTGATCTTCGTCCTCTGAACTGACGTCATCGCGAGCAAGCTCACTCCTACAAGTCACATAACGCCCTGTAGGAGTGAGGTGGCTCGCGATAGGCCGCGCTGCGGTCATCCAGAACACATCTAAGGATGCAGCATGAAAATTTCCAGACAAGCCTACGCCGACATGTTCGGCCCTACCGTCGGCGACCGTGTGCGTCTGGCGGACACTGACCTGTGGATCGAGGTCGAGCAGGACTTCACTGTCTATGGCGAAGAAGTCAAATTCGGCGGCGGCAAAGTCATTCGTGACGGCATGGGCCAAGGCCAGTTACTCGCCGCCGAAGTGGTCGACACGTTGATCACCAACGCGCTGATCGTCGATCACTGGGGCATCGTCAAAGCTGACGTGGGCCTCAAGGACGGCCGCATCGCTGCAATTGGCAAAGCGGGCAACCCGGATATACAGCCGGACGTCACGATCGCCATTGGCGCATCAACCGAAGTCATCGCTGGCGAAGGCATGATCCTCACCGCTGGCGGCGTCGACACGCACATCCACTTCATCTGCCCGCAGCAAATCGAAGAAGCGCTGATGAGTGGCGTGACCACGATGATCGGCGGCGGCACGGGGCCGGCAACCGGCACCAATGCAACGACCGTGACGCCCGGACCGTGGCACATGAAACGCATGCTGCAGGCCGCCGAAGCCTTCCCGATGAACATCGGCTTCACCGGCAAGGGCAATGTCAGCCTGCCGGAACCGTTGATCGAGCAAGTGAAAGCCGGCGCCATCGGCCTCAAACTCCACGAAGACTGGGGCACGACGCCTGCGGCCATCGATAACTGCCTGAGTGTTGCCGATCAATACGATGTTCAGGTGGCGATTCACACCGACACCCTGAACGAGTCCGGCTTCGTCGAAACCACTCTTGGCGCGTTCAAGAATCGCACCATCCACACCTATCACACCGAAGGCGCCGGTGGCGGTCACGCGCCGGACATCATCAAGGCCTGCGGCTTCCCCAACGTGCTGCCGAGTTCGACCAACCCGACCCGGCCGTTCACCCGCAACACCATCGACGAACACCTGGACATGCTGATGGTCTGCCATCACCTGGACCCGAGCATCGCCGAGGACGTGGCCTTCGCCGAGAGCCGCATCCGTCGGGAAACCATTGCCGCCGAAGACATCCTTCACGACCTGGGCGCGTTCTCGATGCTCAGCTCTGACAGTCAGGCCATGGGCCGCGTCGGCGAGGTGATCATGCGCACCTGGCAGACCGCTGACAAAATGAAGCGCCAGCGCGGGCCGCTGCCGGGCGACGGCGAAGGCAACGACAACTTCCGCGCCAAGCGCTACATCGCCAAATACACGATCAACCCGGCGATCACCCACGGCATCAGTCACGAGGTGGGCTCGATCGAAGTCGGTAAATGGGCCGACCTGGTGCTCTGGCGCCCGGCGTTCTTCGGCGTCAAACCGACGCTAATCCTCAAAGGGGGTTCCATCGCCGCCAGTTTGATGGGCGATGCCAACGCGTCGATCCCGACACCTCAACCCGTCCACTACCGCCCGATGTTCGCCAGTTACGGCAGCTCGCTGCACGCCAGCAGCATCACCTTCATCAGCCAGGCGGCAATGGACGCAGGCGTTCCCGAGCAACTGGGCCTGAAGAAACAGATCGGCGTGGTCAAAGGCTGCCGCAGCGTCACCAAGGCGGACCTGATCCACAACGATTATCTGCCCAGGATCGACGTCGATCCGCAGACCTACCAGGTCAAGGCAGATGGCGTGTTGCTGTGGTGTGAGCCTGCCGACGTACTGCCGATGGCGCAGCGGTACTTTCTGTTCTGACCGGCTGTTCTGACCGACGGCGGAGGAGACGTAGCGCGTCTCCTCTACTCCAGCTTTTTATCGATTTTTTTCTTGATGTCTTCTTTGATGTAACCGCCTATCACCTCTTCTATCTGCAACAGGAGAAGGGTGGGAGCCGACTGAACGTCGTAGCGAGTAGCAATCTCCTTGTTAGCTGCGAAATTCACCTCGAAGAACTTCAGCCCTACCTTCTCCTTATAATCTGCAGCGAGCTCCGTCAGGACATCGCTCATCCGTTCGCTGGCTTTCTTCTTCTCGTCACCACTGGCTTTGACCCCATTGGTAAACAGCACCACGGAAACCGCGCCACCTTGGGTGATAAAGGGTGATAGCCACACATTCTGGTCAAAATTTTCGTCAGTTAATGTCGTCACGTCCATGATCAGTTCCTCGCTGCCAAGCCATTGGTAATCTCCGTTTGCACAACATCCATGCTTGTATCTGGACTAATCGTCCTGCCTGCCACTGCCTCGGGCACGCTGTGCGGTTTAACCGTAAGCCTGTAGGAACGCTCCGTCTACTGTCAGAAATGACAGTACCCCAGGCGAAAACCCGTTGTTCTTGCTGGCACAACATCACGCCGGGATGGACCGGCCTTTCCCTGCGCCATACCAGCTACGACGACCTGCCAAAGATCGACGTCGATCCGCAGGCCTGTCAGGTCAAGGCCGACGGCGTGCTGTTGTGGGGTAGGCGGGCAGGCGTGCTGCCGATGGCGCAGCGGTATTTCCTGTTCCAACGCGCACCCCTCAGCAGTTTGGCTCGCCGGCGGCAGCGATCCCGAGAACGCCCCGCTGGCAAGCCGTGCTGCTACAGCGTGTTGCGCTGGTCATTAAATCCGTTGTACTTCCTGCAACAACATGGCGTTAAGATGGCCGCCTCGCCCCTCATCGCCCCACCAGCAAGGTAGTCCCCCATGCGTCTTTCCGATTTCATTGTTGGGAACGTGGACCGTATCGTCGACGAATGGGAAACGTTTGCCGCAACGCTGACGCCGGCTGCCGATTCGATGAGCTCGGTGGAGCTGCGCGACCACGCCAAGGCGATCCTGCTTGCTGCGGCGCGGGACATGAATACCGCGCAGACCCAGGCCGAACAGATCGCCAAGGCTCAGGGAGAGGACGTCGGCAAGTCGCCCACGCTGGATCAGGCAGCCGCCAGTCATGGCGAGCTTCGTCACACGGTCGGTTTTGATCTGGTGCAGATGACTTCCGAGTTCCGGCACTTGCGTGCCACCGTGATTCGCTTCTGGGTTGAAAGCCTGGGCGCTCCGCAGATCAGCCACTTTTCTGACATGATCCGGTTCAACGAGGCCATCGACGAAGCGTTGGCCGAATCCACTGCGGCCTATGCCGATCGCGTCACCCGCTCTCGGGACATCTTTCTCGCGATTCTCGGTCACGACCTGCGCGCGCCCCTGCAGGCTATCAGCATGTCGTCGGAAATTCTGATGCGCAAAGCCGGTTTGAGCGATGCCGATATGGCCTATGTGACCCGGATCAAGAGCAGCAGCCGGCACATGGCAACAATGGTCAGCGACTTGCTGGAGTTCGTCCGCAGCCGACTGGGCGTGTCTTTGCCCATCGAGCGAAAGCCGATGGAGATGACCGTGGCCTGCCGCGACGCCATCGATGAAGCCAGCGCAGGGCATCCTGGCTGCGATCCTGATTTCACCAGCAGTGGCGACACTCAGGGCGACTGGGACCGTTCACGGATCGATCAGATGCTGCGGAACCTGATCGGCAATGCCCTGCAACACGGCGCCTCGACCCATAAGATCACCGTGTCCTTGGTGGGCAGCGAAAGCCACGTCAGCCTTTCCGTGCATAACGACGGTGAACCCATTGCTCAAGAGGCGATCGGCAGCATTTTCGATCCGCTGGTGCGCTCACTCAACGAAGAAGCTGGCACCCGCAACCCCTCCACCAGCCTGGGGTTGGGGTTGTACATCGTCAAGGAAGTGGTCAACGCTCATAACGGCAGCATCACCGTGACCTCGAACTTCGGCGACGGGACCACGTTTATGGTGGTGTTACCGAAGAGAGCCTGATCTGGAAAACGCGCACTCCCGCGCCGCATAACCCAGGGTGCATCGCGCTCGACCTGTAGGACCGGCTTCAGCCGGGAAAGCGCAGGGCGTCACGCCGCAAATATGATGGTGCGCCAAACGGCCCCTTCCCGGCTGAAGCCGGTCCTACACCGCATTTCCCGCGTACAACCGCGGTCCTGCGCTGCGTAACCCAGGTGCACCCCGCTCGACCTGTAGGACCGGCTTCAGCCGGGAAAGCGCAGGGAGTCACGCCGCAAATATGATGGTGCGCCAAACGGCCGCTTCCCGGCTGAAGCCGGTCCTACACCGCATTTCCCGCGTACAACCGCGGTCCTGCGCTGCGCAACCCAGGGTGCACCGCGCTCAACCTGTAGGACCGACTTCAGGACAAGAGCAGAACGCCTCAGCCTTCCAGAAACCGTCCCAGTCGCTGCTTGAGCATGCGGTTTTCGGCGCGCACCTGTTCGAGCTGGTCCAACAGATTCAACGCCAGCGCCACCCCGTCCCATTCCATTTTCAGATCGTTGTGAAGCTTGACCGCGCGCTTGGCGACCGACAACGAATAGGTGTCGAACACCCAATCGTCCGGTCGCTGTCCCTGGGGCTCGAGAATGCCGTGCTCGACAATCTCGATGACGAAGGCGGCCGGCAAATCGACCACCTGACAGAATTCCTGCATGTCTACGACCAGGGTATCGCTCATGATCAGCTACTCCAGTGAGCCCTCGGATCGAATGCGGCCTTGTCGGCCAGCTTCTCCCAAAGGGCTTTGGTGGCGTCATCGGTGGACTTGGGCATGACGATCTTCAACTGCGCAAACAGATCGCCGCGCTGGCCCTGCTTATTCAACAGACCGTTACCTTTGACCCGCAGTCGCTGGCCGCTCTGGCTGTCCGGACGAATGGTCAGGTTGATCTTGCCTGTCAGCGTCGGCACCGCCACTTTCGCGCCCAACGCCGCTTCCCACGGCGCCAGTGGCACCGTGATGATCAGATCATGGCCTTCGACATCGAATTTGGGGTGCGGCGCCAGTCGGATGGTCAGGTACAAGTCACCGTTCTCACCACCCGCGATGCCCGGTGCACCCTGGCCCTTGAGCCGGATGCGCTCGCCATCGGTGACGCCGGCCGGGATCTTCACGTTCAGGGTCTTGGTGATATCGGCCATCCGCTGACCATTGGCACTGTGCTGCGGCACCTTGAAGCTGACCTGCTTGGACTCGGTCGACAGCGTTTCCTCAAGAAATATAGCCAGTTCCATTTCCACGTCTTGCCCTCTACGGCCGGTGCTGCGCGTACGCCCGCCCTGTTGCCCACGATTGCCGAAGATCGAGCTGAAGAAATCGGAAAAGTCTCCGCCCTCGAAACCGCCGCTGTTGAATCCGCCGCCTGCGGCGCCGCGCCCCTGCCACCCCGGAGGCGGCTGGAACCGGCCCTGCTGGCCGTATTTGCGGATGTCGTCGTATTCGGCGCGCTTTTCAGGGTCGCTCAGCGCTTCATAAGCCTCGGACGCTTCTTTGAATTTGTCTTCCGCGCCAGGCTCTTTGCTGACATCGGGGTGATATTTGCGCGCGAGCTTGCGATAGGCGGTCTTGATAGTTTTCTCGTCCGCGGTCGGCTCAACGCCCAATATCTTGTAATAGTCTTTGAAGTCCATCTAACGGTCACCCATTCCGGAGTATCCAGCACAGTTGCCTACCGCGTTACCAGATGAGAACGCTGGTCGCGCTGAATGTTGCAAGGTTATCGGCACACGGCCTCACGTGCTTGAAACAAGTTTCAAACCGGGCCGAATGCAATGAAGAGTTGCCTGCAAGATTGGGGGTGCCGGCCCCTGATTCAAGCCGTCGTTGTGAAATAGACGCCCGATGCGCGAAAAACCGACGTCGCGCCCTACGAATCCGTCGCACACTCGCATACACTGCGCGGCCGTTTTTTTGACCGGAACGCAGAACATGAGCACCTCATCCCCAGCCCGTGCCCTTGGCATCGACTTCGGCACCTCCAACTCCACGGTCGGCTGGCTGCGCCCAGGAGCGGAAACGCTGATCGCGCTGGAGGACGACAAGATCACCTTGCCTTCGGTGGTGTTCTTCAATATGGAGGAGCGTCGCCCCGTCTATGGCCGGCTGGCCCTGCAAGAATACCTGGAAGGGTACGAAGGCCGTCTGATGCGCTCGCTCAAGAGTTTGCTCGGTTCCAAGCTGATCAAGCACGACACCAGCGTGCTGGGCACCGCGATGCCGTTCAAGGACTTGCTCGGGCTGTTCATCGGCGAGCTGAAAAAGCGCGCGGAAGCGGCAGCCGGTCAGTCGTTCGAGCACGTGGTACTGGGTCGCCCGGTGCATTTTGTCGATGACGACGCTGCGGCCGATCAGGAAGCCCAGGACACCCTGGCCGAGGTCGCACGCAAGATCGGCTTCAAGGAGGTCTCGTTTCAGTTCGAGCCTATTGCGGCTGCCTTCGACTATGAGTCGACGCTTGAGCGTGAAGAGCTCGTGCTGATCGTCGACATCGGCGGGGGTACGTCGGACTTCTCGCTGGTACGCCTGTCCCCGCAGCGTCGGCTGGTCGATGACCGCCAGAGCGATATCCTGGCCACCGGCGGCGTGCACATCGGCGGGACCGATTTCGACAAGCAACTGAGCCTGCAAGGCGTAATGCCGCTGTTCGGTTACGGCAGCCGGATGAAAAGCGGCGCCTACATGCCTACCAGTACACACATCAACCTGGCGACCTGGCACACCATCAACTCGGTCTATTCGCAGAAGTCGCAGCTGGCGCTGGGTAGCATGCGCTATGACATCGAGGACACGCTGGGCATCGATCGCCTGTTCAAACTGATCGAACAGCGCGCCGGGCACTGGCTGGCGATGGAAGTGGAAGAGACCAAGATTCAGCTCACCCACGCTGCCAATCGCGTCGTGCCGATGGACCGCATCGAAACCGGCCTGAACGTCGATTTGACCCGCGAGCTGTTCGAGTCATCCATCGATGCGTTGCTGGAGCGTGTGCGCGAGAGCGTCACCCGCCTGCTGAGCGACGCAGGGGTGGGTGTGACGGATGTCGACACGGTGTTCTTCACCGGCGGTTCGAGCGGCATTCCGGCGCTGCGCAACAGCGTGTCGGCCATGCTGCCCAACGCCCGACATGTCGAAGGCAATATCTTCGGCAGCATCGGCAGCGGCCTGGCGATCGAAGCGAAGAAACGTTATGGCTGAGATGTGCACGGAACCGTAGGAGCGCGCTTGCCCGCGAAGAGGCCTGAACAGGCGACATGGATGTCGTCTGACAGAACCCGATCGCGGGCAAGCGCGCTCCTACAGGCAGTGTTTTCCTGCAGTCAGACCAGCTCGGCCTTGCGCAACTCGCTTTTCAGATACGCGTAATAGATCGGCCCGGCCACCACGCCCGGCAGGCCGAACGCTGCTTCGAATATCAACATCGCCAGCAGCAACTCCCACGACTTGGCGCTGATCTGCCCGCCGACGATCCGTGCGTTGAGGAAATACTCGACCTTGTGGATCACGATCAGGTAACCCAGCGCCGCGAGCGCGACCCAGATGGACAGCGACATGCCGACGATGAAAATCAGCGTGTTGGACATCAGGTTGCCCACCACGGGCAGCAGCCCGAGCAGGAAGGTGAGGACAATCAGCGTCTTGGTCAGCGGCAGGTGCACGCCGCACAACGGCAGGATCACTGCCAGGAAAACCGACGTGAACGCGGTGTTGAGCAGCGATATCTTGATCTGTGCAAAAACGATGTTGCGAAACGCCTGGCTCAGCAGGTGCAAACGCTCGAACAGCGCGGCGGCCAGCGGCTTGCGTTTGGTGACATCGGGAATGCGTTGCAGCGCGATGATTGCCCCCAGCACCATGCCGATCAGCAGGGTGACGAACATGTGCGCAGCGCCCTTGCCCAGCAACTGCAACTCGCCGATGTGCTTGGTCAGCCAGGCACTGAGCGACACCTGAAATTCGGTGGCGCTGGCGGGCAGGTAATTGTCGATGAAGGGCGGCAACTGACCGCGTGCGCGATCAACCAGAATCATGAATTTGTCCAGCGAAGCGCCCGGATTCTCGGCTTCGTGCAGCACGAAACTGATCGCACCGGCAAACAGCAACGCCAGCACACTGACCACCAGCGTGCCCAGCAACGCCACTGCCAGCCAACGCGCCCGTTCGCCGGCGATCAGACGTTGCAGTTGTGGGGTGAGCATGTCGACCAGTTCATAAACCAGCAAACCGGCGAGAAGGCTGGGCAGGAGTTTGAGCGGTAACACCAGCAGCAGACCACCGAACACCAGGATGCAACTGGCCAGATACACATGACGCGGCGAAAACGTTGGCATACAGCCTCAAAACGAGCGGCTTGAAAAGATGGGCAGTCTGCCAGCCTTCCCGGTCGAGAACCAGCGTCGAGACGCGTCGTTAGTCGCGCGGGCTGTCATGCAGCGACCTCCGGACGCGACTTCCTTCGCCATCGGCCAATGCGGGCATCACACCCGCATCGGTTTCGTTGCCGCCAGGCGAATGCATTCGCTCTCTCAGCCCCTGTACCGTGGCGATGATCGGGTGACAAATGCGTCACTTTTTCTTCAGGCAATCGCTCATGAAAGCCTTGCGCTCATCGCCCTTCAACGCCTGTGTCGACGCAGTGGCGTTGCAGGTTTTCATCTTTTCCTGCTGAGTCGCGGCGGGCGCTGGCGCGGCCTTCAGGCAGGTACTCATGAAGGCCTTGCGTTCGTCGCCTTTCAACGATTTGGCCGTCGCATCAGCGTTGCAGGTGGTCATCTTCTGCTGTTGCGCGGTGGCGGCATAACCTTGAGCACACATCAGCAAGCCCATGACCAGCAATGGAGCACGCAGTATTTTCATCGACTTTCTCCAGGACCGCCGCGCCCCGCGCAGCTTTCTGAGCAGTGTAGTCAAAAATGTTGCGGTATATTTCATGCAATCCGCACCCTGGACTGGACGCCCGTTGTGACAAGCCGATAATGGCGCCTCATTCAACTCGCGGCGCCGCCATGCAATACCTTTATCCACTGCTCACGGTCATGATCTGGGCAGGCAATAACGTCATTACCAAAGCAGCCGCAGGTCGAATATTCCCTGCGGAGATCGGATTTTATCGCTGGGTGCTGGCCGGTTTGCTGTTCACCCCGTTCCTTCTCGGACCCGTGCTGCGCAATCGCGCGAAGATCAAACCGGTGATCGGCAAGATCGCGATTCTCGGCGTGCTGGGCATGGCGATCTATCAGAGCCTGGCGTACTACGCCGCGAATATCACCACGGCCACCAACATGGGGATCATCTTGTCCCTGGTACCCGTCATGACGCTGGGCATGTCGATCGCCACGCTCGGCACGGCACTGACGGCCGGGGCTTTGATCGGCGCGATCGTCTCGTTTGCAGGCGTTTTGCTGGTGGTTTCTCAGGGAAGTTGGGGCGTACTGATCGCCCACGGCGTGAATCTGGGTGATCTGATGATGCTGATCGCGACCCTCGCCTACGCAACCTACAGCACGCTGCTGAAGAAATGGCAGCTGCGCTTGCCGCCGCTGCAGCTGCTTTACCTGCAGATACTGGTGGCCATCGTCGCGCTGTTTCCACTGTTTGCGCTGTCGCCAAAAACCGGGCTCAACCCCAGCAACATTCCGCTGGTGCTATATGCGTGCATCCCGACATCAATGGTGGCGCCGTTCCTGTGGATGAAGGCCATCGGCATTCTGGGCCCGAGCCGCACGACACTGTTCTTCAACCTGGTGCCGATCCTCACCGCGCTGGTCGCGGCGCTGGCGTTGGGCGAGCAACTGGCGTCGTATCACTTCATTGGCGGAGCACTGACGCTTGGCGGCGTGATCCTGGCGGAACGCTGGACCACGCCATTGCGCAAAGCCCATCCGCAGCGCTGACTGATCAGGCTTCGTCGGCGCTGCCGGCGGCGTGAATCGAGACGTCGGTGATCCCCGCCACGTGCGGAAGGTCAACGCGCGGATTACCTGCATCCAGTGGATCGTCGTCCACCGCAACGTGGTGCTTGTGCGCCAGCTCGTGGACCACCGCAATGATGGGCACATCCAGGTTGTCGATCACATCGACATGATGTTCGCCCGCCAGTGTGTATTCGATTTCGTACGTTTCTCTTTCGCTCATCGCCTCACTTCCTTAGCGATCCCTGATGGATCGACTGATCACGAACAACGGCTGCAATGTCAAAGACCAGCGGCTTTCAAACGTGCGGCGTGCTCAAGAAACAACCCCACGGGATTGGCTCCCTTGCCCACCAGACCGAGGTGCTGGTTGACGATATCGAAATGGTCGAGCGGGTAGTCATCACCGATGACAGTGCCCAGGTGCGAACTGAATCGCCCGACCATGCCATCAGATTGACCCCGCTCTTTCGTGAACGTGCGAGCGAATATTCGGCAGGTGAGATTAGTGGTATCGAACCGGTTCTTACCGCGATCCGTTCGCCCTGGCTGCAAGGTGCCCGACCAGGAGTAATAGCGCACGCCGTTGACCAGCTCCTCGCCCTGCCCGCCCCATGTTTTCGGCAATCCCTGAGGAAACAACGTGTTGAAGCGTGCCACGCCGCAAGTGGTCAGCGAGTGATGCGCGGCATCGACATCGGTGGGCAGCCGGGTTCCGCGGTAGCCCGTATCCAGCAGGCCCATGAGCAAGGTGGTCAGGCGAATCGCCGCGTTGACCAGACGTCCTTTGACGGTGTGGGGGGGATAGTGCGCTTCCAGATAATCCGCCAGTTCCGAGCCATGGTTGGGTCCGGCAACGGAGGTGACCGACGCGACAAGGTCGGGACGAACCCCGGCCACGTAGCGGATGGTCAGGGCGCCTTGGCTGTGGCCGATCAGGTTGACCTTCGCAGCACCGGTTTCCCTTAGGATTTCCTGTACGCGCGCCAACAGTTGCTCGCCGCGTATTTCAGTGGAGTTGACCGCCGAGACCATTACCGGGATCACCGTCGCCCCGCCCTTGCGCAGCGCCGGCACGATGCCGAACCAGTAGGGATATACCACCAGTTTCACGAATCCCAACAAACCTGGAACCAGCACGATCGGATAACGCGTGGCCTGTTCTTGCGTCATGAGCGACTGATCCTTGTGCTGTATTTTTAGAAGCGCGGTTGCCCGCGAAGGCCTCTGGCTGGCGACGGCTTGTTGCGCTTGCATCGACAACTTCGTGAGAAAGCGCGCCCATACAGACACTAGCCGCAAACCATTCCTCAATGATGACAAATGCGTGTAATGCCCCATCGCCATCAATTCGATCGAACTCTTTCACTTGCCCACCGCTCATAACTGCATCGGCCAGCGTGGCCTTTCCTGTGGAGTGACGGTTATGTACAAGCAATCTCTGGCAGTCGTGTTTGCAATGGCCGCAATGGCCGGCTGTACGTCGACAACCCTGCAGAACCCGGTGGACTTCGCGACCTATCGCAATGAGCCGCTGGTCAAGCAAGTCGACACCGGCATGACCGAGCAGCAGGTTCTGACCATCGGCGGCGAGCCGTCCACACGCTTGCAGCGCAAGGTGCATCCAGGCACCTGCAACAACTACATCCTCAACAAAGAAGGCCATCAGCAGGCCTACTACGTGAACTTCGACGCCAATGGCCGTGTTGACAGCAAGGGCTTCATGACCTGCGAGCAGCGTGAAACCAACGAGAAAACGATGTAACACGACGCAAGCCCAGCGGTTGGAGTGGCGGCGCGGCGGCGACCTCGAAAACAAATAAAACTTTTGCCCGCGCAAGCCACTCACACCTTAAGACCCGATCTTGCCGGGCCGCTGTCAGGCATCACACGGCAGCGACATCAAGAGCGAGACGGCAACCGGATTAGCCCCTGGAGATAATGATGAGCGAAGTACAGCAATTGACCGACGTCAGTACCCTGCGAGAGCGCGCGCGCCACAACGTTGAAAACGGTGCCGTGACCGAAGGCTACGACGGCGACCGTGAAGAAATCATTCGCCTGCTTAATGCATCGCTGGCGACCGAATGGGTTTGCGTGCTCCGCTACAAGCGCCATTACTACATGGCCAAAGGTGTGAAAGCCCAGGTAGCAGCAGCCGAATTCCTGGAGCACGCCGAGCAGGAAGCCGAGCATGCCGACAAGCTGGCAGAACGTATCGTGCAACTGGGCGGCGAGCCCGAGCTCAACCCCGACCTGCTGTCGAAGAACTCTCACGCGCAATACGTCGCGGGCAACACGCTGAAAGAAATGGTCACCGAGGACCTGATTGCTGAACGTATCGCAATCGACAGCTATCGCGAAATCATCCAGTACATCGGCGACAAAGACCCGACCACCCGCCGGATCTTCGAAGAGATCCTGGCGCAGGAAGAAGAACACGCCGATGACATGGCGGACATTCTTGACGGCCTGTAACGTCGAGCAGCAATGCAAAAAGCCAGGACCTGCGTCCTGGCTTTTTTATGGGTCGCCAATATGTGCACGCTGCAAAAATGTGGGATTGAGCCAATTGTCTTGTACGCGCCCGCGATCAGCCGCGAAGCAGGTGTAAACCAGACGCGGCATTACGCCTGACACCCAGCATTCACCGATTTTGCTGCCAATTCCCGGCAGATCGCGGGCAAGCCACGCTCTTACGCCTGCGGCAGAAGCGGCTTGCCGACAGGATTCACGGCTGTTGGTTTGTCCTGCGCAATTGCGGCTTGTCCGCAGCGTAAGCCGACACCGCACATCTCGGCGGGAGTGAGCTTGCTCAGGGCAGCCATCGAACGAAGGCTGACTTCCAACCACTGCATCTCAACAGCCTGCACCGGCTCCTCCCGGCTAAAGCCGGTCCTACGGTCGCCGCTAGCTTTTCGTAGGACCGGCTTCAGCCGGGAAGGCGTACGTCGTCGATCGATGGGACAGTAAGACAGTTGGCTCAGTCCCAGAGGCTTGATCAGCGCATGTCGAGACTACATGTCGAAACTACTGAACAGTCTTTGGCGCCTTGCCCGAACGCATTTGCTCAAGCAATGGAGCGCACTGGTTCGGTTCGCCGCCACTTGGCGCGACCAGTGCCAGCAAACCGGCCGCGGGGCCTACCGCAGCGCCCAACAGAACCATGCCCGCGCCGCGCAACAAAAGCGGACCTGATTGCACGCCGGCGCTCGGTTTGACGAACGGTCCGCGAACATACAGCGGCGAGCGCAGCGAGAACACGCGGAAACCTTTGGACTCGGGACTGATTTTCATGTCCAGCTGCTCGGTCTTCATATTGGCTGTGCCGTCGATGTAGATGATTGCGTTCTCGGTGTCGAACACGAACAGCCTGGTCGTCGCCAGCCCGTCCTTGATGCCCAGATCAGATGCCGCGCAGTTGATCTTCACTTCCTTGTCGCCGAACAGCCTGCCGACGACGTAGTTGCCCACGTTCAGGCCCGCAATTTCCATCAGGTCGCGGCTGATCGCGCCATCGTTGACCAGCATCTTCAGCTCCCCGTTCGCGGTGCCCAGCAACGCAGCGACCGAGTTGCCCTTGCCACTGATGTCGGCATCGCCATTAAGCTCACCGAAACTGGTTTTCATCGGCTCGAACGTCGGGAACAGCTGCTTGAGCTTGAAGTTGCGGGCCGTCAGTTTTGCGCGACCTTCCAACGGCTGGGTGTGGCCGTTGAGTTTGATATCCGCGTCGAGCTTGCCCCCTGCTACGCCGAAACGCAGTGGCTGCAGGCTCAACTGACCGTCGTTGAGGATCACGTGGGTGTAAAGGTCGGTGAAAGGCAACTCGGCGCTTTGCACAATCTTCTTGCCGGTAAATTCCACGTCAGCGTCCATCGCGCTCCAGCGGTCGGTCTTGAACTCCTCGACAGGCAAGACCTTGTCCGCCGGTTGCTTGCTCTCGCCGCCACGGCTTTTCTGCTCGGCGTTGGAATCGGCGCCGATCAGTGGCTTGAGGTCAGCCATCAGCAGTTGATTGGACACCAGCGCGCCCGTGAGTCTGGGCCGTGGCTGACTGGCGACGAACCCGAGATCGCCATGGATGTCGCTATCGCCGATCTTGCCGTCGAAGCCTTTGTACTGAAACGAGGCGCCCGCCGCATCGTGCAGCCTGGCAATCAGGCGACCATCGGTTGAGTACGGTGGAGAATCGGGCAGCGTCACGCCGGTCAAGGGGTACAGGTTCCCCAGGCTGTCGCCGGACAGCTTCAGCCGCAGGTCCAGTTCGCCCAGATTCTGTGGGTCGGTGACAGTACCGGCCACGGCAACGCGCGTATTGCCCGCGCTGACATCCGCCTGCACCGGGAACGGCAAGGCTGCGTCCTTGAGCGCCAGCAGGCCGCCCACTTTGCCGGTACCGTTGAGCTTCTGTCCGTGATACTGGCCTTTGGCGTTAAATCCAAATGCGTAGTCCTGCGCCGAGGCACCTTTGTCCTGGACCTTCTTGGCTTCACTGCTGCCGACAATGTCACTGAACGGAATCGGCTTGCCCAATGGATCGATAACCACGTCAACCGCAGTGTTGATCATTTGATCGTTATAGCTGACGAACCCCTTGTCGAACCCGATCGATCCGATATCCACCACCCAGATTGACGGATCGGCGTTGGGGTCACTTTTTGGCAGGTCAAATACCCAGTTGGCACGACCATCGGCCAGGCGCTCGATTCTGGCATTGGGTTCGGTCAGGTCAATGCGCGGAATCACCACGCGCTGGGCAAGCAGCGGCAAGGGCGAGAGGCGCAGTTCGACACGCTTGAGGGTGACCATTTGCGGATTTTTCGACCATTCGGGATTCCCCAGCGCAATGTCTTCAGCCGACAGGTGAGGCCAAGGCACCCATGCCCGCCAACCGCCTTCTTCAGGCTCGCGCCGCCAGAGCACAGCCAGATTGCCGTTGATGGCGAACGGTCGATGCAGCTCTGCAGAGACCTTTTCATTGATGGTCGGCTTGAGCCGGTTCCAGTCGAAGGTGGCGATCACAATGATCAGGATGGCCAGCAGAAGCACCAGAATGGCGGCTGTCCAGGCGAAAATCTTACGGCCTCGCGTCATTGCGTTTTCTCCCCAAAATACCGACGCCCCTTCCTGGCTGCGTCTTACACGTCTAAGCCGTTCGACTGACAAAAGCCCTATGGGTTTGATGAAATCTGGAAATCACTGCTCGTAAAGTTCCGCACGCGCGTGCAAGCCCGTGTCGAACGGGCTGCCCGAAAGCGCTGAAAGCCGCGTCATGCAAGGCCTCGGCGGCTGAATCATTTTTATCGATGGTCACCATCAGCTCTTTAAACTTCTTTATCCGGAGTGCGTCGGTAAAATCGCCAACATGTTCACAGACCACCCTCTTAGAGACACCACGTCATGAAGCGCCAACTGATTGCCCTGACCCTTTCACTTCTCGCCTCGAGCGCATTCGCGATGCCTGCCAGCGAACAGCCCGTGCTCGGCGAAGTGAAATCGGCTCAGGCAGCTGGCTTGCCAACCTTGGCTCAGGACGGTCCGGACCGCTTGATCAACCAGTATCAACGTGTGGCTGGTGACGATAATTGCAACAACCTGGCTCGCCGTTATCAGCGCGTTGCCGACAATGGTCCTGATCGCTTGATTCAGCAATATCAGCGCGTATCCTGAGTTTGCGCTTTCGTGAAACGCCCGGCCCGTGCGCCGGGCTTTTTCATGCCTGAATAAACCCGGTTCGACGCAGCGCAAACGCATTTGTTAGAGTGCTGCCCATCCTTACTTCAGATACGCACGCCTCATGTTGCCCCGCGCCGAACAGAAACAGCAGACCCGCCACGCCCTGCTCGATGCAGCCAGGGGCCTGATGGAGAGCGGGCGAGGCTTCGGCAGTCTGAGCCTGCGCGAGGTGGCCAAGTCCGCCGGGATCGTGCCCACCGGCTTCTACCGGCATTTCGACGATATGGATCATCTGGGCCTGGCGCTGGTCAGCGAGGTCGGCCAGACGTTCCGCGAAACCATTCGATTGGTGCGCCACAACGAAAACATCAACAGCGGTATCATCGACGCGTCGGTGCGCATCTTCCTGGACGTGGTAGCGGCCAATCGCTCGCAGTTTCTGTTTCTCGCCCGCGAGCAATATGGCGGCTCGCTCAAGGTGCGTCAGGCACTCGGTACGCTGCGAGAAGCCATCATCGCCGACCTGGCGACTGATCTGGCGTCGATGCCCAAGTTTCAGCACCTCAATACCGATGACCTTTCCGTGATGGCCGATCTGGTGGTCAAGAGCGTCTTCGCGATGCTGCCCGAACTGATTGACCCGCCTCCTCTCACGCTTGCGGAGCACCTCACGCCCCGCGCCAAAATTACCCAGCAGCTACGCTTCATTTTTATAGGCGCCAAGCGCTGGCAAGGATTGGGCAGCACCGAGTAACTCCCCCCTGTCGCAACGGCGGGATTTCTGCGAGGTCCTGTTGCTTGGTAGAACGCCCTTAATCAGTGCATAAAAACCCTCACGGCACCAAAACCGCCCACGCCTGCGCCCCATCCTCAACCACATCTGCAATGTCTGTAGGCAAATTCTGTCTACGCTGCCTGTTGGCAAGCCACTTGCTCTACCAATCGCATCGCACATTGTTGGAATTTTCCGATGCTGGTGATTCATAAACGAATCGAACCCCAAGCCGAATGGGCCGCCGAGCTGCATTTGAATTTCGAAGCCCGGAGCAAAAGCCGTCTGCGCTGTTTCAGTGCCGAAGGTGAAGATGTCGGGCTGTTCCTTGAGCGCGGTCAGCAGCCTTTGCGTGACGGCGACTTTCTTGAAGCTGAGGACGGACGCGTGGTGCGTGTCTGCGCTCGCCCCGAGCAGCTCATGCATGTGACCTGCAGCAGTGCATTCGAATTGACCCGCGCCGCCTACCACTTGGGCAACCGCCACGTGGCATTGCAAGTCGGCGACGGCTGGCTGCGACTGCTCGACGACTACGTGCTCAGGGCGATGCTCGACCAGTTGGGGGCAAGGACCGAGTCCATCGAAGCGCCGTTTCAACCGGAACACGGCGCCTACGGCGGCGGTCACCACCACTCGCGTGCGGGTGAAGAGGACTTCAATTACGCGCCGCGCATTCACCAGTTCGGCGTACGCAAATGAACAAGGCCTGGGCGCTGCTGCGTCTGGCCAGTCCGCAGCTGCCGATCGGCGGCTACAGCTATTCCCAGGGACTGGAGATGGCGGTGGAACAGCACCGGGTCACCGATCCGCCCAGCGCCGCGCGCTGGATTGGCGATCAGTTGCTGCTCAACCTCGCGCGTTTCGAGGCCCCGCTGTTGCTGGCTCACTGCAATGCCGCGGCGCAAAACGACTGGGCCGCTTTGATGCAGTTGAGTGAAGAACACCGCGCCAGCCGCGAAACCCGCGAGCTGCATCTGGAAAGTCGCCAGATGGGTTATTCGCTCCAGCAACTGCTCAATGGCCTGCCTGAACTCGATGAGCCGGCGCGAGACTTTCTGCAGCGGATCGGCGAACCGCATCTGGCCCTCGGCTGGGCGCTGGCCGCGCGAGCCTGGCAAATCAGTCCACAGGATGCGCTGGCGGCGTGGCTGTGGAGCTGGCTGGAAAACCAGCTCGCAGTATTGATGAAAACCCTGCCGCTGGGCCAGCAAGCCGCGCAGCGCCTGACCAGCGAGCTGTTGCCGTTGCTGCAGAACGCCCAGCAGAACGCCTCGGCACTCGATCCCGAACACATCGGCAGCGCCCCGTTCGGCCTGTCGTTGGCAAGCATGGCGCATGAGCGGCAATACAGCCGGCTGTTTCGGTCCTGAGATGCGGGTCCTGACCGTCGCACCACCACGAATCGCAAAAAAAGATCAACGGAGAGCACTGAATGAACAGCCAACCCTTGCGTGTCGGTATCGGCGGCCCGGTCGGATCGGGCAAGACCGCGCTGACCCTCGCCCTGTGCCTGGCCCTGCGCGAGCGCTATAACCTCGCGGTCGTGACCAACGACATCTACACCCGCGAAGACGCCGATTTTCTGGTGCGTAACGAAGCGCTGGCGCCCGAGCGCATTATCGGCGTCGAGACCGGCGGCTGCCCGCACACGGCGATTCGCGAAGATGCGTCGATCAATCTTGAGGCGGTGGACCAACTGAATCGCCGCTTCGAAGGACTGGATCTGATCATCGTCGAATCCGGTGGCGATAACCTGTCGGCGACGTTCAGTCCTGAATTGTCGGACCTGACGATCTACGTCATTGACGTATCAGCCGGGGACAAACTGCCGCGCAAAGGGGGTCCGGGGATCTGCAAATCCGATCTGCTGGTGATCAACAAGATCGACCTGGCGCCGCTGGTGGGTGCGTCGCTGGAAATGATGGACCGCGACACCAAAAAGATGCGCGGCGACAAGCCGTTCGTGTTCAGCAATCAGAAAACCGGCCATGGCCTGGAGGACATCATCGCCTTCATCGAGCGCCAGGGCCTGCTGACCGCTGCCTGATTTCATCCATTCCAAGGCCCTCAAGGAAAACCCTTCATGTCCATGAACTACAAAAAATTCCTCGGCGCAGCCACGTTGTTGCTTGCCCCCGCTCTGGCGTTCGCGCATCCGGGCCACGATGAAAGTGGTCTGGTTGCCGGCATTAGCCACCCGCTGGGCGGACTCGATCATTTGCTGGCGATGATTGCTGTCGGCCTGTGGGCCGCGCAGCAGAAAGGCGCCGCCCGCTGGGCACTGCCGTGCACATTCGTCGGCACTATGCTGATCGGCGGCCTGCTGGGTTTTGAAGGCCTGGACGTGCCGGGACTGGAAAGCGGTATCGCGGCCTCCGTGTTTGCGCTGGGCCTGGCAGTCGCGCTGGCCGTGCGTCCTCCACTGTTCATGGCTGTCGGTGCAACGGCCCTGTTCGCGATGTTCCACGGCGTGGCGCATGGCCTGGAACTGCCTGAAATGTCGAGCCCTTGGGGCTATGCCCTTGGATTCGTCGGCGCAACCGCTGCGCTGCATGCGGCGGGTTATGCCGTTGTGCGCTTGCTGCCGACCGCCGCCGCACCGATCGTTCGAGTAGCCGGTGCAGTGTCGGCGGCTACCGGCGTGTGGTTGTTTGCCGGCTGATCTGAAAGGACGCTAATCCTGTAGGAGCGTTGCTTGTCCCGCGATCTGGCGCGCAGCGGCAGCAGAATCGGATGGCGCGGTATGTCAGGCAGACTGCATGCCCAGGTTTGACGACGACTTCGTCGCCGATCGCGGGACAAGCCACGCTCCTACAAACCGCGCAGATCAATCGATCCGCCATTCACCCCGTCATGCACGCCTCCTGCTACCATGTCGCGCAATCTGACCCCTGCCGTGACGCCATCCGATGCCTGACGCTTCCCTCTCTACCGCCAAGTCCTCACTGTCCGCCCTATTCGCCGAGGTACAACAACACTTCATGCGTGTGGTTGTGCCGTTGTGGCAGGGCCCGGGGTGGAATGCGGAGATGGCGTTGCCGTTCGAGGCGCTTGACGCCCAGCATCAGCCATTGCCGCCCCAGCGCTACCGGGCCATGGCCTGTGCGCGTCAGTTGTTTCTGTTTTCCAGCCTGATAGGTCATTCGGCCGTGCCTGAAGCAGGCGAACGCGCCGCTGCGCTCTTCCGTTCGTTACAGCGGCACTTCCACGATGCCGAGCATGGCGGCTGGTTCTACAGCATCGATCCACAGGGCGCGCCATTGGATCGTCGCAAAGACCTCTACACCCACGCCTTCATCGTCTTCGCCTGCGCGCATTACTGGGGCAAGGTCCGTGAGCCGCTGGTCGAATCGGTACTCAATGCTGCGCTGACGGTCATCGCCGAGCGCTTTGCCGATGGGGACGGATTGTACGAATCCGTGCTGGCCGAAGACTGGTCATCGCTTGACGCTGGCCCTCTGCAAAACCCTTTGATGCATTTGGCCGAAGCGTTTCTGGCCACTCTGGAGGTGCGGGAAGACGCCGACACGCTGGCGGCGCTCGATGCGCTGGCGCAAGGCATGCAGCGGCGTTTCGTTGATGTCGAACTCGGCGTCATGCTGGAGAAACCGCTGGAGGCTGGGGATAACTGGTCGGAGCCAGGTCATCAATTCGAGTGGTTCTATCTGCTGGAGGCTTCAGCACACCTGCGTGGCACGCCCTTGCACGGCTCGCTCACCACGGCATTTGCTCACGCACAGGCGCAGGGTGTCGACAAGGAAACCGGCGCGGTCGCCGCCATGCTGGAAGTGGACGGTTCGGTCAAGGACGCCACCCAGCGCATCTGGGCTCAGGCTGAATACCTGAGGGCGCTGACGCTGCGTCCGGGCAGCGAAGATCTGCTCGCGCGTCAACTGGACGCCTTGCAGCAACGCTTCCTGCATCCCGGCGGCTGGAATGAGTGCCTGGACAGTCAAGGCCGGATCAGCCGCAGCGACATGCCCTCCACCACGCCGTATCACTTGGCGACCTGTTACCTCGGGCTGGCCGAGTACTTCAACGCCTGAGCTGATTTCATGAAGGATCGGGCTCGCTCGCGGAGAGAGGAGTACACCCGCTGGAGATGCAGCGGTTGGAATACCGTCTTCGTGAGCAAGCTCACTCCCACA
>NZ_FNYJ01000004.1:309055-440047 GCF_900108875.1 Pseudomonas sp. NFR16
GTGTTCGACGCCTGATTCTGCGCCTCGCCCGGCCCCCTGTAGGAGCGAGCTTGCTCGCGAAGAGGCAATCACATCCGCTAAAGATTCAGCGGTTGCCCCCCCTCCTCGTAAGCAACTCACTCCCACACGAACGTACTCTGAACCCTCCCGGCGCGAGAAACGGTCGGGGAAACGGCTTACTTCTCACCGCGACTGCGATCAATTGAGAAACCTGCCCAGGTCTGGCTGACAGGCATCAGTTCCAGGCTGTTGACGTTGACGTGCGCCGGGGTGTTCATGATCCAGAAAATCGTTTCGGCGATGTCATGCGGCTGGATCGGCTCTGCGCCTGCGTAAGTCGCGTCGTACTTGGACTGATCGCCACCGAAACGCACCAGCGAAAACTCGCTTTCGCACAAGCCAGGCTCAAGATTGGTCACGCGCACGCCGGTGCCGACCAGGTCGTTGCGCAGGTTCAGCGAGAACTGCCCGACAAATGCCTTGGTACCGCCGTATACGTTACCGCCCGGATACGGATAATTGCCCGCGACCGATCCCAGGTTGACGATGCTGGCGCCGCGTCCGTAAGCGATCAGACGAGACAGCAGCGTGCGGGTGGTGTAGACGAGCCCTTTGACGTTGGTGTCGATCATCGTGTCCCAGTCGTCCAGATCGCATTTGGGCGCAGGATCGATACCCAACGCCAGACCGGCGTTGTTGATCAGGCCTCGGATCTTCGCGAACTCGGCGGGCAGACCGTCGACAGCCTTCTCGACCGCCTCACGATCGCGCACATCCAGTGTCAGGGTGTGAACCTTGGTCTGCTTCGACAACTCAGCGCTCAGCGCCTGCAGACGCTCCTCACGGCGACCGGTCAACACCAGTGACCAGCCGGCCTCTGCGAAACGGCGCGCGCAGGCTTCGCCAAACCCGGAAGTAGCACCGGTAATGAACACGGTAGAAGTCATATCGTTCTCCTGACTGAGGGTTGCGGCTTATGGGATAAGCGTTGGTTAACGCAATCTGCGTTTGATGTAGGAAAGTTCTGGAGAATGCCCGCGCGGGCGGCTCTGGATCAAGTCTTCGCGCAACCATCGTCGTACAACATGACGCAGTACAAAAAACGTACAGAAGCAGCGAAGCCTTGCAACATAAGGCCTGCACGCGGTTTTGCCCACGTTATCCACAGCCAGACTCACAAAATCCGGGGGCAACTCATTATGTTTGCATGCCCCGTCATACACAGCCTGTGGGCGACCCCCGAGAGAGTTTCGCTTGACCTGCACGGACGTATCTGACGCCTGACTGCATTCAGACCTGCTCAAGTGGACAGGATCAAGAGCCACAAGCCAGAGATTGCGCTACCTGCGGCGGCCTTTCCAAGGGTTGCGCACAGAGTTATCCACAGGCCGTCAGACACAGTGAACTGTATAAAAAACCAGCTTATCAAGCGTTGACAAACACCCTCGAAATACCGGCGGAAATCACCGATCAAAAATCAACCAACCCTCTGAAAGCCCCGTAATCAAAGGCTTGTAGCCAACTGCCACCAACTTATTCACAGTCAGTTCCACAGTAAAACTGAACAAGTCAAAACCGTGACAAAACAACCGTTTGCAGCGGCTAACTGTCGCGTTTTGAGAGCACTTCAAAATTGTTTTCCACAATTGGCTGACGCTGTGCAAAACGATGCCTCAAACCATTGGCGGAAAAACAAAACGCCCCGGGCGTAGTGCCCAGGGCGTCAGGGATCAAACCGTACAATCTGAAATCAATGCCCGCCAAGGTAGGCGTTCCGGACCTCCTCGTTGGTCAGCAGCTCCTTACCGGTGCCCGTCAGACGAATCTCGCCGTTCACCATCACATAGGCGCGATCCGACAGCTTCAACGCATGGTTCGCGTTCTGCTCGACCAGAAAAATCGTCATCCCAGTCTGCGCCAACTCACGCAGCGTGGAGAAGATCTGCTTCACGATGATCGGCGCCAGGCCAAGGCTCGGCTCATCCAACAGCAACAACTTGGGGCGACTCATCAATGCACGGGCGATGGCAAGCATCTGCTGCTCGCCGCCGGACATGGTCATCGCCCGCTGATTACGACGCTCCTTGAGCCGCGGAAACAGCTCGAACATGCGCTGCATGTCCTCGCTGGCGTACTTATCCCCAATCGGGATCGTGCCCATCATCAGGTTTTCTTCCACCGACATGTCGGGGAATACGCGGCGGCCTTCGGGCGATTGCGCGATGCCGTTGGACGCGATGTAGTGCGACGACTTGTGGGTGATGTCGGTGCCCTGATAGATGATCTGCCCGCTGGCCGCCCTTGGCTGGCCGAAGATCGACATCAGCAGCGTGGATTTACCCGCGCCGTTAGAGCCGATCAGGCTGACGGTTTCGCCCTCGTCGATGTGCAGCGATACTTTCTTGAGGGCCTGGATCGGCCCGTAGTACACGTCGATCTCTTTCAGTTCGAGGATCGGCTTACTCATACCAACTCCTCTTCATCAGCACCCAGGTACGCGGCGATCACTTTCGGATCGTTGCGAATCTGCTCCGGCTTGCCTTTGGCGATCACGTTGCCGTGGTCGAGCACGACGATATCGTCGGAAATCCCCATGACCATGCCCATGTCGTGCTCGATCAGCACGATGGTCATGTCGTGTTCATCACGCAGATGGCGAATCATGCCGCTCAGCGCTTCGGTTTCCTGTGGGTTGAGGCCTGCGGCCGGTTCGTCCAGACAGATGACCTGCGGACGCGTACACATGGCGCGGGCGATCTCCAGTCGGCGCTGCTGGCCGTAGGACAATTCGCCGGCCAGGCGGTTGGCGCAGTCCACCAGATCCACCACTTCAAGCCAGTAAAAGGCCGTATTCATGGCGTCTTCTTCGGCCTTGCGGTAGCCCTTGGTATTGAGAATGCCGGCAATCATGTTGCGATTGACCCACATGTGTTGGGCAACCAGCAGGTTCTCGACGACCGACATTTCCTTGAACAGACGAATGTTCTGGAACGTGCGCGCCAGACCCGCCCGGTTCACCAGATGCGTGCCGCCGAACATTTTGTAGAACAGACGGCTGCCGAAACGCTTGGGCGACGCGAAGTCGCTGGCGCGGAACTGCTCGCCCAGCAGCTGGATGACGTTGGTCTTCTTGCCGCGGGCGTTCAACTCGATGCGCCCGCCGGTGGCTTTGTAGAAGCCGGTCAGGCAGTTGAACACCGTGGTCTTGCCGGCTCCGTTGGGGCCGATCAGGGCGAAGATCGAATTGCGGCGTACCTCGAGGCTGACGTCGCTGAGTGCCTTGATGCCACCGAAATGCATCATCAGGTTTTCGACGGAAAGAACGATTTCGTCGCTCATCACGCGCCCTCCACTTTTGCCAGCACGCCTTTGCGTGGTTGTACGCCGGTACGGCTGATGCGAATCAGGCCACGTGGGCGCCAGATCATCATGAGCACCATCAGGATGCCGAACAGCAGCACGCGGTATTCAGCGAAGCTGCGCAGCATTTCCGGCGCGACGGTCAGCACGAACGCGGCGATCACTACGCCCACGGTGGAGCCCATGCCGCCGAGCACGACGATGGCCAGGATCAGCGCGGATTCGAAAAAGGTGAACGACGTCGGGTTGACGAAGCCTTGGTAACTGGCGAAGAACACCCCCGCCAGACCCGCCGTCGACGCACCGATGGTAAACGCCGAAAGCTTGACCAGCACGTGATTCAGGCCCATGGAGCGACAGGCGATCTCGTCTTCACGCAATGCTTCCCAGGCGCGGCCAACCGGCATGCGGGTCAGGCGGTGCTTGATGTACAGCACGGCCAGCACGACGAGGAACAGCACGGCGTAGATGAAGATGAATTTCAGGTCCGGGTTGTATTCGAAACCGAAATATTCGTGAATGGGAACGCCGCCGTCTTTGGCACGCCGACCGAACTCCAGGCCGAAGAACGTTGGCGAAGGCACCGGCACGCCGTTCGGGCCACCGGTGAACGACAGCCAGTTGTTGAGCACCAGACGAATGATTTCGCCGAAACCCAGGGTCACGATCGCCAGATAGTCGCCATGCATGCGCAAGACCGGGAAGCCGAGAATGCAGCCTGCAAACGCCGCAGCGATGGCCGCCAATGGCAATGCCGACCAGAAACCCAGGCCCAGATACTGATAACCCAGCGCCAGACCGTAGGCGCCAATGGCGTAGAACGCCACGTAGCCCAGATCGAGCAGACCGGCCAGGCCCACCACGATGTTCAGACCCAGACCGAGCAATACGTAGATCAGCCCGAGGATGACCACGGTCAGCAGGTACTTGTCGGCGAACACCGGGAAAATCACCGCGATCAGAATCATCAGCGGAATGATGAAGCGCAGTCGTGTTTTGTAGCCTGGCGGCAGTACATGCACGCCTGAACCCGAGCTTTCGAAACTCTGAGCGATGGCCACGCCCTTGGGCGTCTGCAGAAACAGACTCATGAGGAAGCGGCCGACCACTACCACGCCGACCAGCGCCGCGACGCGACCCGGTTGCATGTTGAAGCCATAGCCGTCCAGCACGATGCCGACGATGGGACCGAACACGATCAGCGCCAGCAAGCCGGCGACTACTGCGTCGATCAGGCTTTGTTTGATATCGATGGGTTTAGTAGGAGCAGACATGGTTATACCTTCGCCACGAGTGGGCGACCCAGCAGGCCTTGAGGACGGAAGATCAGAATCACTACCAGCAGGCCGAAACTGAACACGTCTTTGTAGTCAGAGTTGATCAGACCGGAGAATTGCGACTCGGCAACCCCCAGGATCAACCCGCCGAGCATCGCACCCGGCAACGAGCCAATGCCGCCCAAAACCGCGGCGGTGAAGGCCTTGATGCCGATGACGAAACCGGCGAAGAAGTCGAAGGTGCCGTAGTTCATGGTGATCAACACGCCGGCCAGCGCCGCCATGGCTGCACCGATGACAAATACGTAGGAGATGATCCGGTCAGTGTTGATGCCCAGAATCGACGCCATTTTGCGGTCCTGCTGCGTCGCGCGGCACATGCGGCCCAGCTTGGTGTACTTGATGATGTAGGTCAGTACGCCCATGCCGATGAATGCGGCAATCAGGATGAAGATCTTGGTGTAGGTGATCTGCACGAAACCGCTGCCCACTTCGAAGCGCATGGCGCCTTCGAGCAGGGTGGGAACGCCTTGCTGGCGAGGGCCCTGGGCAATCTGTGCGTAGTTTTGAAGAATCAGGGAAATACCGATGGCACTGATCAGCGGCGCCAGACGGGTCGAGTTACGCAGCGGCTTGTAAGCCACGCGCTCGATGACGAAACCGTACACACCGGTCACCACGATGGTGAAGATCAGCGTGCCGAGAATCAGGAACGGGAACGACTCGATGCCGAAGAAGGACAGCACGGCCAGGCCGATCGCTGCGAGGTAGGCGGAGATCATGTACACGTCGCCGTGGGCGAAGTTGATCATGCCGATGATGCCGTAAACCATCGTGTAACCGATGGCGATCAGGCCGTAAACCGAACCGAGGGTCAGGCCGTTGACCATTTGCTGCAGGAAAATACCATCCATCACGCACGCTCACGAACTTGAAAGGCCAACCTGGCGCATACCGGTCTGTCTCCTCGTGAGAGACAGCGGGACGGCACGATGGCAACAGAAGAAATCCGGGGCAGCGCCTGCGCAGCCCCGATTACCGGAGAGCGTCGAGTCGAGGTCCGAAGTCCGGGACACGACGCTTCCGACTAGGAGCTCAACTCACTTCTGCTTTTCGAGCTGGTGATATTTGCCGTCCTTGTCCCACTGGTAAACCACGTAGTCGGAGACTTTCAGGTCGCCTTTGGTGTCCCAGGCTTTCTCGCCCATGACGGTTTTCACCGGGTGGGCTTTCAGGAACTTGGCAGCGTCTTCGCCTTTGTTGGACTTGGCGCCGTTGAAGCCGGCGGCCAGGGCCTGAACCGAAGCGTATGCATACAGGGTGTAGCCTTCAGGCTCGTAACCGGACTTGCGGAACTGCTCCACCACAGCCTTGCTGTCTGGCAGCAGGCGCGGGTCGGCACCGAAGGTCATGTACACGCCATCAACGTATTGTGCGCCACCGGCGGTAGTGACCAGTTCGTCGGTCACAACGCCGTCGTCGGACATGAACTTGACGTCTTTCAGACCTTGCTCACGCAGTTGGCGGACCAGAGGACCGGCTTCCGGGTGCAGGCCGCCGAAGTAGACGACATCAGCGCCGGTAGAGCGGATTTTGGTGACCAGGGCGCTGAAGTCTTTCTCGCCACGGGTCAGACCTTCTTCCAGCACAGGCTTCACACCGCGAGCGGTCAGCTGTTTGGCGGTGGCGTCAGCCAGGCCTTTGCCGTAGGTGTCTTTGTCGTTGATGACCGCGACTTTCTTGGCTTTGAGCACATCGACGATGTAGTCACCGGCAACGACGCCCTGCTGGTCGTCACGACCGCACATACGGAACATGGCGCTCAGACCGCGTTCGGTAACGGTCGGGTTCGTGGAGCCTGGGGTGATCGCGATGATGCCGGCTTCATCATAGACTTCAGAAGCTGGAATGGTGGATGAGGAGCAGAAGTGACCGACGACGCCGGCTACCTTGTCCGACGCCGCCTTGTTGGCGACCGCTACGGCCTGCTTGGGCTCGCAAGCGTCATCGTATGCGGTAATTGCGATCTTCTCGCCGTTGACGCCGCCAGCGGCGTTGATCGCGTCGGCTGCTGCTTGAGCGCCTTTCATGTACTGCTCGCCAAACGAGGCGTTCGCACCGGTCATCGGGCCCGCGACGCCGATCTTGATGTCAGCCTGCGCAAAAGTAGCCGCACCCATTGCAGTAGCAACTGCGAGTGCCAGAAAGCCTTTCCTGTAAAACGTCTGCGACATGAGTTGGTGCTCCTAGGTTTTTTAATTAGCACTGCGACCACAGAGTTGCTCTGAGCAAGTGGCGTGCCATCGGTTTTTTATTCTGAAAAAAGTCATCGTTTTGTTGTTATGCGACTGATTCGAGCCCTTTTTAACTGGGCGTGCAACCGTCTAAACCGCGCAAGGTGCAACCCTGCGACATTGAAAGAGCAACCCTCCCGAATAATGCGCGCAACCGCGCCAACCTGACCTGTACAACCCTGTTGTTACAGCCTGCGTCACCGAACTGCACACCGCCGGTGCGGGGCCGCTACGGGACGCACCATTTCAGGTTAGTGGATGCGCGGCTACGCGTTGGTCCAAGACAGACATCTGGCCTCAGATGACAACTCTGAGGCACTGACCGGCATGGTATAGCGAAAAGCCAGCTTCGTACAAAGCACTGCGCAAACCAATAGCCGAGAGCGGCTGCATGTCGGCGAAAGGAATGGGCAGGACGGACCTGTCACCGGTGCACAGGTAATCGGCGAACGCTTTGCCCACCACTGTGCCGGTGGTATTGCCGCGCCCGTTGAAACCGGTGACCGCGACCAATCCTGGTGCAGGTTCGAACACCCGCAGCAGATGATCGGGCGTAAACGCAATGCAGCCCGTCCAGGTGCATTCCCACTCGACCTTCTTCAGATACGGAAAGTAGTGCTGCTGGACCCGATCGGCCCAGGCCTTGAGGAACCAGCCCGGTTTCTGATTGCCATTGCCCAGACTGCCCAGCAACAGGCGTCCGTCGGCGTCGCGGCGAATACTGCTTAACACCTGGCGGGTATCCCAGGACCCCTGGCCCCCCGGCAAAATCTGCTGAGCCGCCTCTTCGGTCAAAGGCGCCGAAGCCACCTGATAGTAATAGCCGGGGAAGAAATGCCGACGCAGCTCGGTCCACTCACCCTCGGTGTAGGCATTGGAAGCGATGACCACCTGATCGGCGAGGACCGAGCCGTTTTCCGTGATCACGCACCAGCGTTGGCCCTGTCGCTCCAGCTGCTTGACCGGCGAATGATCGAATCGCAGCCCGCCCAGTTTGGTGACGGCAGCGGCCAACCCGCTGGTGTACGCCATCGGGTTGATGGTGCCCGCGCGCATGTCCAATAGGGCCGACGTGATTTGTCGGGTGCCGGTGGCCTCCTGACAGGCTTTGCCGGTGAGCAGCTCGACCGGGGCACCGCGGCGCTTCCACTGCTCCTCGCGGCTGCGCAGGTCCAGTTCGCCTTTGCCGTTGTGTGCCATGTGCAAAGTGCCTTTGCGCGTGGCCTGGCATTCGATGCCATATTTTTCGATCAGGCTGAACACCAGAGATGGCGCGTTGCCGAGCATGGTGTTGAGTTGACTGCCGACTTTCTCACCGAAACCGGCTTCGATCTCGTCAGGCGGAATCCACAGGCCAGCGTTCACCAGTCCTACGTTGCGCCCCGAACCGCCCTGCCCCGTACGATGAGCCTCGACGATAACCACGCTCTTGCCTTGCTCGAGCAAATGAATTGCTGCCGACAACCCGGTAATCCCTGCGCCGATCACGCAGACATCAGCCGTAACCTCCCCTTTCAACGCCGACGCCTCAGGCCTCTGCGGTGTCAGCGTTTCCCACAAGCATTCTTCGTGTAACGGCATCGCACAACCTCGGAAAGAGACAACGATGATTCAAATTCGGTGTTGTTTGTTCTGACGCTATCGCGAGCAAGCTCGCTCCCACAAAGTGGATACGGCCGGAAGGTGCGCACCATTTTTTGTGGGAGCGAGCTTGCTCGCGAATAAGGTCAACGCGGCACTTTTATTGACCGCGCCTCAATCAATCAAACGTAATGCCTTGCGCCAACGGCAGTTCGCGGGAGTAGTTCACAGTAGCGGTCTGGCGACGCATGTAGCCTTTCCAGGAATCGGAGCCCGACTCACGGCCGCCGCCGGTTTCCTTCTCTCCGCCGAATGCGCCGCCGATCTCTGCACCACTCGGGCCAATGTTGACGTTGGCGATGCCGCAATCGCTGCCCAGCGCCGAAATGAACTGCTCCGCTTCACGTACGTCGGTAGTGAAGATGCACGAGGACAAGCCTTGCGGCACGTCGTTGTTCAAGCGCACCGCCTCCTCGAACTCGTCGTAGCCGACCACATAGAGGATCGGTGCGAACGTCTCGCTGCGCACCACGTCGCTCTGCTCCGGCATCTCGACGATGGCAGGCGACACGTAATAGGCGTTCGGGAACTTGTCGTCCAGCTGGCGCTTGCCACCGAAGACCTTGCCGCCTTCGCTCAGTGCCTGCTCCAGCGCTTCCTGCATGTTTTCGTAGCTTTGTTTGTCGATCAGCGGGCCCACCAGATTGCCTTCCAGCGGGTGGCCGATGCGCACTTTGGCGTACGCGGTTTTCAGGCGCTCGACGAACTCGGCCTTGACCGAGTTGTGCGCGATCAGACGACGCAGGGTGGTGCAACGTTGACCGGCGGTGCCAACGGCACTGAACAACACGGCGCGAACGGCCAGATCCAGATCGGCACTCGGGGTCAGGATCATGGCGTTATTGCCGCCCAGTTCGAGGATGCTGCGAGCGAAACGCGCGGCGATTTTCGGCGCCACTTCCCGGCCCATGCGCGTACTGCCCGTTGCACTGATCAGCGCAACGCGGGCGTCGTCGACCAGGGTTTCTCCGGCTTCACGGCCCCCGACAACGCACTGAGCAAGGTAGGGCGGAGCGTCGGAAAACTCAGCGGCAACGCGATCGAACAACGCCTGGCATGCCAAGGCGGTCAGCGGGGTCTTTTCCGAAGGTTTCCAGATCACCGAGTTACCGCACACCAGCGCCAGCGCGGTGTTCCATGACCAGACCGCCACCGGGAAGTTGAACGCACTGATCACACCCACGACGCCCAGCGGGTGCCAGGTTTCACGCATGTGGTGGCCAAGACGTTCGGACGCGATGGTCAGGCCGTAGATCTGACGGGACAGCCCGACAGCGAAGTCGCAGATGTCGATCATTTCCTGCACTTCGCCCAGGCCTTCCTGGGTGATCTTGCCGGCTTCCCAGGAAACCAGTTCGCCCAGATCGGCCTTGTGCTTGCGCAGGGCCTCGCCGAACAGGCGAATCAACTCGCCACGGCGCGGTGCAGGCACTTTGCGCCAGGCCTGAAAAGCATGTTCGGCGCGGGTGATGCGCTGCTCGACTTCAGCGGCGCCTTCCCAGCTTACCGACGCAACCTGACTGCCATCGATCGGGGTGTGCACAGGCTTGTCGCCCTTCTGATAAAGAGCAGGGTCGACGCCGAGGCGGGTGAGCAGGTCGTTTAGCATGATATCTCCTGAGGTCGGATGGGCCGTAAACGCGAATGCGCAATACTGAAGTGGGTGCGGCCATACGGTGATAGCGTCAGCCTGTAGTAATAGCTGGATGGAAGTGCCTGAACAAACGACGATTAAGCGAGATATCATTCCGTTTTTTCATGCTGACTGCGGGCAAGCCTGAATATGCTGAACAAACGCCACCTCCCCTCGGTGACCGCGCTGCAATGTTTCGAAGCGGTCACCCGCCATCTGAGTTTCACTCGCGCCGCCGAGGAGCTGAACCTGACCCAGAGCGCTGTCAGCAAACAGGTCGCGCAGCTTGAGGAACTGGTGCAGCACCTGTTGTTCCGGCGCGTGCGGCGCCGTTTGCAGCTGACGCCCGCCGGCGCGTTGTACCTGAGCGAAGTTCGCAAGGTCCTGACGCAGATGGAGATGTCGACGCATTTTCTGCGTTCCTACGGCGGCGAAACCGAAGTACTGCGTGTATCGACACCTTCAACCTTCGGGGCGCGCTGGCTTGTGCCGCGGTTGAAGGGTTGGCGATTGCGGCATCCGCACATTCATCTGGATCTGGTCAATGAACAGGAGAGCGACGACCTGGCGCAGAGTCGCTGTGACATGTCGTTCTACTTTGGCCAAGGGGCCCGTCCGGGCGCTGAAAGCGTCAAGCTGTTCAGCGAAGAACTGGTTGCCGTCTGCGCGCCTGACATCCTGCCGGACAAACCTTTCACCGATCCGACGCAATTGGCCGAACTGGTGCTGCTGCAGAACGCTCACCGACCGCAAGCCTGGCATGACTGGTTCGACAGCCAGGGCCATCAGACTGAACACAGCTATCACGGCCCGCGCTTTGAAACGTTCTACATGTGCATACGTGCGGCGCAGGTCGGCTGCGGCGTGGCGCTCCTGCCGCGCTTTCTGGTGGAAGAAGAGCTGGCTGACGGCAAGCTGATCATCCCTTGGCAGCACGCACTTCCCAGCCACGACGCTTACTACCTGGCGTACCCGGAACATGCGGCGGAAGTCCCGAAAATTCGTGTGTTCGTGGAGTGGATGCTGGAGCAGCTCAACGAGCCCACACCGCAGTGACAACTCGCGTTCGTGTCAAACACCGCAATAACAACGCACACTCGTAGGACCGGCTTCAGCCGGGAAGCAGCCGGTATGAGCACCATCGATTCTGCAGCATGCCTCCTGACGCATTCCCGGCTGAAGCCGGTCCTACAAATTGGAGCTTCGGCAGTCCACGCATAGGCGTTTCAGCCCGTGTTTATCAGGTGCACGCAATCAATGGCTGAAACATTTCTGCCCCTCTCGCACGACGACTGGCATTATGTCCGCCATCGTCAATGACAGGCTGGACGTAGTGGCAGGACGCCAATATTGCTGCTGCCACAAGGCTGTATGCGACATCGACCCGATTCCACGGCCGCACCCTGGGCGGCCGCTGCTGGCTGGAGCGACACAATGAGTGAGAGCGCTTTCGCGGATCGCATCGTGCAAAACCTGCTCGATACCGACCTCTACAAGCTGAGCATGATGCAGGCTGTGCTGCACAACTACCCGAACGTGGATGTGGAGTGGGAGTTTCGCTGCCGCAACAACGAAGATCTTCGCCCTTATCTGACACAAATCCGTCAGCAGATCGAACAGCTCTGCGATCTGTCCCTGAGCGTGGAAGAAACCGGTTTTCTGGAACGCATCAACTTCATGAAGCCGGATTTCCTGCGCTTTCTCGGCCTGTTCCGCTTCAACCTTCGCTACGTGCACACCAGTATCGAAAACGACGAACTGTGCATCCGTCTTGCCGGTCCCTGGTTGCACGTGATCCTGTTTGAAGTGCCGATCCTGGCCATCGTCAGCGAAGTGCGCAACCGCCACCGCAATCCTGAAACGCTGCTCAGTCAGGCGCGCGATCAGCTGTATCGCAAGTTCGACTGGCTGACCGCGGCCGCCACGGCTGACGAACTCGCCGAGCTGAAGGTTGCCGATTTCGGCACGCGTCGACGCTTCTCTTTTGCCGTGCAGGAAGACGTTGTCTCGGTCCTGAAAAAGGACTTCCCCGGCCAGTTCGTCGGCACCAGCAATGTCCATCTGGCGCGAAAGTTCGACCTCAAGCCGCTGGGCACAATGGCCCATGAATGGATCATGGCGCACCAGCAACTGGGGCCGCGCCTGATCGACAGCCAGATCGCCGCGCTCGATTGCTGGGTCCGCGAATACCGGGGGCTGCTGGGCATCGCCCTGACCGATTGCATCACCACCGACGCCTTCCTGAATGACTTCGATCTGTTCTTCGCCAAGCTCTTCGACGGCCTGCGCCACGACTCGGGCGATCCGGTGCAGTGGGCGGAAAAATGCATCCGGCATTACCAGAAACTCGGCATCGATCCGATGAGCAAGACCCTGGTGTTTTCCGACGGCCTGAACCTGCCCAAAGCGCTGGAAATATTTCGGGCATTGCGTGGTCGGATCAATGTCAGCTTTGGCATCGGCACCAACCTGACCGCCGACGTTCCCGGTATCGCACCGATGAGCATCGTGCTGAAGATGACTGCCTGCGCTGGCCAGCCTGTTGCGAAGATTTCCGACGAGCCCGGGAAAACGCAGTGCAAGGACCCGGAGTTCGTGTCCTACCTGCGTCACGTATTCAAGGTGCCAGCCTGAGTCGAGCACCGCTTTTCACTTTCTTGAATGCCTCTTTTTCTTCTTCCTCATGAGGAGTAAATCATGCAAGCCGTACAGCTCGAGATCGCCAGGGAACTCAAGGTTCAGGCCCCCTTCGCCACTCAGGGCGAGCTAGAAACCGAAGTTGCCCGTCGCATTCAGTTCATCAAGGACTGCCTGCAAAACGCTCGCCTGAAGGTGCTGGTGCTGGGCATCAGCGGCGGCGTCGACTCGCTGACCGCCGGCCTGATGGCCCAACGCGCCGTGAAGGAGTTGCGCGACAGCACCGGCGACAACGCCTATCAGTTCATCGCCGTACGCCTGCCGTACCACATTCAGTATGACGAGCATGAGGCCACAGCTTCGGTGGACTTCATCAATCCGGACGAACGCCACACCGTCGACATCGCGCCGTCGGTGAAGGCACTGGTCGAGCAGGTCAAAGCGTTCGAGGGTCAGCCCGACGCTGCGGTCGACTTCGTCAAAGGCAACGTCAAGGCCCGCACGCGAATGGTCGCGCAGTACACCATCGCAGGCGTACGCGGCGGTCTGGTGATTGGCACCGATCATGCCGCCGAAGCCGTCATGGGCTTCTTTACCAAGTTCGGCGACGGCGCCTGCGACCTGGCGCCTTTGAGCGGTCTGGTGAAAAACCAGGTGCGCGCGATCGCCCGCAGCTTCGGCGCGCCGGAGTACCTGGTCGAAAAAGTCCCGACGGCCGACCTCGAGGACCTCGTACCGGGCAAGCCAGACGAGGCATCCCACGGCGTGACCTATGCCGAGATCGATGCATTCCTGCACGGCCAGCCGTTGCGTCAGGAGGCCTTCGACATCATCGTCAACACCTATCGCAAAACTCAGCACAAACGCGACTTGCCCTACGCGCCGTAAGCAACCGCGTTGATTCACCCGAAACGTGCGAAAGCCGAGGAGCGAGCGGTGTCCTGGCCGCATCTCGAGGAAGGGGCCAGTCATCCAATACATTTGGGTGGCTGAGCCGTACTCCTCGTGGGCGAGTTAGCTCCCGCAGTTGATTCAGAGGATGTCAGCTCGTCGGCATGTGAGGGCATTCAATAGAAAACGGAATGAACCCGTCGTTTTTTTTCGCTTGATGGCGCTCGTCATCGCAGCTTACATAGCGTCCTGACATTCTTGCCCAGAGCCGCTATCCATGACCGCTTTCCAAGGCCTTTTCAATCTTGTTGCGTCCACCGTTGGCCAGCCCGCTGCTGACTGGCTCGAACACCGTGTCGAGGTCCCTCAGGGCTTGCAGGACTTCTCCTGGTCGCAAGACGCGATCCATCGCGTCTGGATCGCACAGGCCCTGAACCTGTGCCTGTTCCACAAGCTGGTGGAAGCCGTGCCGGACGGTCTGCGTTATGTGAACGAACAATTCGAATCGGGCCGCAAGGTGGTGTTCGACCACGGCGCGATCCGCACCGTCGACTGGGCTGACAACGGCGAACTGCCGCGAGGCCGCCTGGCGTTTTCCCGCCTGCTGGAGCCGCTGGGTTTCACCGACGTGCGCACCTATCCGCTGACAAAACTGAACATGACCGGTTGGGGCTATCGTCAGATGGACCTGCCCGAGCATATCGCGCAGTTCTTCGTCTCCGAATTGCATCCCGGCCGCCTGAGCGAAGCGTTCCAGCAGGCAGTCGGTCGCGTGGTCAGTTCAAGCCGCGACCCGCTGGGCACCGAGGACCTGAGCACCCTCAAACGTCTGCATGTCACTCGCCACTGCAGCCTGGACGAAGCGAGGCGTCTGCTACCCGGCCTCTATCGCGCCTTTGCCCGCCAACACGGCGTCGTCAGCGAAGCCGACTATCGCCAACTGCTCAGCGAAAGTGCAGAAATGGCCTGGATTGCAACCGAGGGCAACAGCTTCAACCACCTCACCGATCGAGTCGCCGATCTGGAAGCAACGGTCGAGGAACAGATTCGCCGCGAGCGGCCCATGAAGGACAGCATCGAGGTATCGGGTTCGGGACGCGTCATGCAGACGGCCTACAAGGCCTGCACCGTCAGCCGGGATCTGCTCGATGCATCGGGCACGCTCAAGACGCATCAGGTGCCAGGCTCGTTCGTTGAGTTCATCCAGCGCAAGGTCGATCCGGAAAGCGGCAAGATCGACCTGAACTTCGACAGCAGCAACGCGCAGGGCATTTTCAAGATGACGGCGTCTTGAAGACGTCAGTAACGCTGTAGGAGCACGCTCGCCCGCGATGCGTATTTGAATCCAACACATCTTCGTCGCCGGATGCATCTGTCGCGGGCGAGCGCGCTCCTGCACAGGATGAAGCCTTAGAAGGCCTGCATCACTTCAGCGTGATCGTGCCTTTCATCATGCTGATGTGGCCGGGGAACGAGCAGAAGAAGCCGTATTTCTCGGCCGGATCGAGTTTCGAGACATCGAGCGTCACCTTATCGGTTTCGCCTGCGCCAATGATTTTGGTGTGGGCGATGACACGCGCATCGCCTTCTTTCAGATATTGCTTGTCGATACCGGCGCTCAGGCCATCGGTGGCGATTGGTTGCATATCGGCTTCTTTGCTGATCACCAGGTTATGGCCCATGACGTTCTTGGGCAGGCTGCCGGAATGTTTCAGGTTGACGGTGAACTCCTTGCAGCTCTTGTCGATTTCGATGGCCTTGGTGGAAAAGGTCATCTGGTCAGTGGAGTCGACCTCGACCGAACATTCCGCCGCCAGCAAATGCCCGCTGGCCAGGGTCAGGAAGGATGCGACTACAAGCTTGCGAATCATGGTACGTCTCCTAGTGGGTACTGCTGATTTTTGTATACAAAGACTGCCCTAACTTTAAACAATTTATCAACACCTGATTATGAAACTGTTCAGAAGGGCTCTATCAGGGCCATCGAGACAATCAAGCGGCGGGCAGCACTGTGGCCTTCTATGATCGCTCTGTCACTCATCTATCAGGACGATCATCATGCAACTCAACCACTTTTTCCGCAGCCTGCTCGCGGCCTATGCCTGTGGCGCTGGCGGCGATTACGACAGCGCGCGTCAGGACTATAGCCAGTACGCCCAGGCCGGTCGCCATGCCTGACCACGCGACGCTCGCAGGTCTTTTGCCAGACAGCACATTGGCTCCGCGAAAATACAGGCCCGAGTGAGCGCCGAACTCAGGCAGAATGAACGGACTTATCGCCCGACTTGAGGACTGCCCATGGCCAAACCCAACTATTCTTTCGCCAAACGCCAACGCGATCTGGCCAAGGAGCAGAAGAAAGAGGAAAAGGCTCAACGCAAACAGGCTGAGAAAGCCGAAGCGCTGACCGAGGGTGACATGGCGGACGAACATACCGCCGAGCAGCAGCCAGGCGAAGAAAAACCGGCTGAATGAATTGATTGCAGACCGCTGACCTGCCTGCTGCGGGTCAGAAGCCCTTGCTGAATGCGCTTGTCCGCGATGGACCTGTCCGGCGATACAGATGTGCCGGACTCACCTGCGCATCGCGGGCAAGTCCGCGACTGCAACCGATATCACGCCCGCGTTACTCTGCAATCGGCATCACGGTAACCCGGACTTCGGGGTCGTGATTACCCCCTCCCAGAATCACGCCACGCAGCGGCGAGACGTCAGAAAAGTCTCTGCCCCACGCCAGACTGATGTGTTCCAGCGCAGGCTGAATGTTGTTGGTCGGATCAAAATCCACCCAGCCGAGCAACGGACAGAAAACCGAAACCCAGGCATGCGACGCGTCAGCGCCGATCAGCCGGGGCTGGCCCGGAGGCGGCTGTGTGAGCAGATAGCCGCTGACGTAACGCGCCGCCAGCCCGCGAGAGCGCAGGCACGCCAGCATCAGATGGGCAAAGTCCTGACACACGCCACGGCGCGTTTCCAGCACTTGCACCAAAGGGGTCGCGACCTGGGTCGCTTCGCTATCGAACGTGAACTCGTCGAAGATTTTCTCCATCAATGCCTGCGCGCACTGCAGCATCGGGCGCCCCGCCGGGAAGCAGCTTTCCGAGAACGCCACGAAAGACTGCTTCAGGTGCACATAGGGCGATTCGAAGCGATAACGACAGGCGTCGAGAATGTCCGGCGACATTTTCGACGCGCTGTAGGTCAAGGTGCCACGCGTGTGATCCCACGAAGCCGACTGCTGGAAATCCAGCGCGGGACGCTCCAGCACTTCGACGCGCAGTCGCGCATTGACCTGCAGTTCATCGTGGGGACGCTCGAATGCAAGGCGCGTCAGCGGATTGCCGAAGACGTCCAGCTCATCGCGGCGCGTGGTCGGTGTCGGGCTGATCTGCAGATCCTGTTCGAGGCATCGCTGCCACGGGCTGCATCTGGGCCACAGATGCGCGAGCTGCTGAGCGAGCGAAACCGGACTGTCGTATTTGTAGTGAGTGTCGTGAAGGATCTGGTAATGAGCGCTGTTCATCAGACGGACACCGTGCGCTGGCTGACATCATCGACATGGGCGAAATGGCGCAACGCCAGCCGGTCAGACACCTGACCGCTGATATCACCAACGCTTTGCAGCAGATCGGCCAGCCCGTGCAGCGCAGCCTGGACACTGCTCTCGCCGAACAGGCCATTTTCCAGGCATCCCAGATCAAACACCGCCAGACGCTGGGTCAGCACAGTCAGGCTGTTGTCCGCAGGCGCACCGAAATCGTCGTTCAGGCGTTTGAGTGATCGCGCCACCAGCTTGAGCTGGAACAGCACGGCATGCGGGTTCTGGTCATCGAGCAGCAGCAGGTCGAGCACAGGAATCAGCTGCGGCAGCGCCAGGTAACGCGAGCGGTACGTGATGCTACTGTTGCCCAGCTCAAGCAGCCAGTCCAGTGCGTCCTGATCGAACACGGCATCGCTGCGCAGAAAAGCCGCCAGCGTCGTGCTGAGGAATTGCAGGCGCTCGATGCGACGCCCGATCATCAAGAAGCGCCAGCCCTCGTCGCGGGTCATGTCATCCAGCGCGAAGCCAGACAACGCGGCCAGCGACATCACCAGCCGATTGAGAAAGTCCAGCAGCTCACCGAAGTCCGGGGCGTCGGTTTCAAGGCTCATCGCTTCGCGCTGCAGCTCGACCAGCGCCTGCCAGTTCTCGCGGGACAACTTGCCACGCACCTGAGAGGCCGCCCACTGCAGCCGCTGCAGGTTTGAACGAAGACTGAACGGCCACTCGTCGCCGAGCAACGCGGCCAGCAGACGCTCGTGCAGCGCCGTGCCTGTTTCCTCGTCCTCGCGGGGCAGCAGGTTCAACCGCTCGCCCAGTTCGACGGCGGCTTGCAGCGCAGCGGGGTCATCGCCATCGACATAACGCGCCAGCATAATGCGCAGCAGCCGCGCACTGTCGTCGCAACGTTCGCAATAACGGCCGAACCAGAACAGGTTCTCGACGACACGCGAGGGCAGATAGGGATCGCGGCGAATCAGGTCATGCACGCCCAGCGACCGGCGACCTTTCCACGGCTCGCTGCCCAGCGTCCGCTCACCCAGCACCCACGTGTCCTTGCTGGCCCCGCCGCGTTGCATCGACACCACGTCGGCATCGGCATCGGCGGCGACGCGGGTCAGCCCGCCCGGCAGCACGCGGTATCCGTCTGCCGTCGCCACGGCATAGACGCGCATGCCGATGGCACGAGGTTGCAGCTGGCCGTCCTCGCCCTGCCAGACCGGCGCGTGGGACAGCTGCGCCAATTCCTGAGCGACGTAGGCGTAGGGCCTGGCCTGCATGCGCGCGGCCAATGCCTGACGCTGACCCTCGTCAAGATCGCGACCGAAGACCGGGGCAAAACTCTGAGACGGGAAAGCCGGTTTGATCAACAGCTCAGGCAGCTTCTCAAGTGCCTGAGCGAGCACCGGCGGCTCGCCGCACCACCACGTTGCAATGGACGGCAGGAGCAATTCTTCGCCGAACAGGTGTTCATTGATTTTCGGTAGGAAACCCAGCAAGCCCGGCGACTCCAGCACGCCGCTGCCCAGCGCATTCGCCACCAGTACCCGGCCTTGACGCACGGCTTCGAGCAGGCCCGGCACACCGAGCGCGGAATCCGTACGCAGCTCCAGCGGGTCACAGAAGTCATCGTCCAGACGCCGCATGATGGCGTGCACCCGGCGCAGTCCGCTGAGGGTCTTGAGGTACACCGTAGCGTCGCGCACGGTCAGGTCACTGCCCTCTACCAGCGGATAGCCCAGCTGCCCTGCCAGGTAAAGATGTTCGAAATAGCTTTCGTTGAAACGACCCGGCGTCAGCAGCACAACCAGTGGCGCTTCGTGGCTGCTCGGCGCCTGACGCGCAAGGGTTTCTTGCAGCGAGCGGAAAAAGCCGGACAGGTGCTGCACTTCCAGATCGCGGTACAACTCCGGGAAAGCCCGCGACACGATGAGGCGGTTCTCCAGCGCGTAGCCTGCGCCCGATGGAGCCTGAGTCCGGTCGGCGGTGACCCACCAGCGTCCATCCGGCGTGCGCGCCAGATCCACCGCATACACATGCAGAAACGTGCCTTCCGGTGGCTTCATCCCTTGGCAAGGCCAAAGGAAATTGTTGTGGCCAAAGACCAGTTCAGCCGGCAGCAAACCGTCGGCAATGAGTTGCTGCGGGCCGTAGAGATCAGCCAGCACGGCGTTGAGCAATCGCGCGCGCTGGGCAATTCCGGCAGCGACCTGTTGCCACTCGTCGACCGGAATCAGATGCGGCAGCAGATCCAGTTCCCACGGACGATCTGCGCCCTTGGGGTCGGCGTAGACGTTGTAGGTGACACCATTTTCCTGAATCTGCCGGGCGAGCAATGCCTGACGCTGGATCAATTGCGCGGGCGTGCTGCGCTGCAAGTGCTCGTACAGGCGCAGCCAATGCGGCCGAACCGCGCCGCTGGCGTCGAGCATTTCGTGATAAGTACCCGCAGAAAGCGGATATCGGTCAAGCAGGTCAGGCATGGAAGGCTCGGCAGACAACTAAAGGAGTCAGATTAGCGCAGACACAATGACACGCAGAGGCTCGCTTCCTTGCGGCCGCTTGCGGTGCCGGATCGCCTGACGTTCGGGTCAGGCGATCGGTCCGGGCCGTGATCTTATCGGTGCAGACGCAGATCCAGCGTCATGGGCAGTTCATCGTTGATGGTCAGCGCAGGGACGGACAGCTTGCCGGGCGTGTGGCCGACGCGGAAGAACCGCGACAGGCGTCGGCTTTCGGCCTCGTTGGCGTTCACCGGCAGGGTCTCGTAATTGCGACCTCCAGGATGCGCGACATGATACTCGCAGCCGCCCAGAGAACGCTGCATCCAGGTGTCGAGGATGTCGAATACCAGCGGCGCATGAACCGGAATCGTTGGCTGCAAGGCGTTGAAGGGTTGCCAGGCCCGATAGCGCACGCCGGCCACGAATTCACCCACTCGCCCGGTGGGCTGCAGCGGCACGGGAACGCCGTTGCAGGTCAGCATGTAGCGCTGCGGCGGCAGACCGGTGACCTTCAACTGCAGGCGTTCCAGAGACGAGTCGACATAACGCACCGCGCCACCGGCGGCGCCCTCTTCGCCCAACACATGCCAGGGTTCCAGGGCCTGACGCAGCTCCAGTTCGATGCCGCTGACTGCGTAATCACCGACTTTGGGGAATCGAAACTCCAGATGCGCGGCGAACCACTCGGCGCGCACCGGGTAACCCGCAGCGTTGAGTTCGACGATCACATCGGCAAAATCCTGCTCGATGAAGTGAGGCAGCATGAAGCGGTCATGCAACTCAGTGCCCCAACGTGCCAGCTTCGCCGGGGCATAAGGCTCACGCCAGAAGCGCGCCACCAGCGCGCGCAACAACAACTGCTGCGCAAGGCTCATTCGCGCGTGGGGCGGCATCTCGAATGCACGAAGCTCCAGCAGCCCCAGCCTCCCCGTGGCGCCGTCCGGCGAATAGAGCTTGTCGATGCAGAACTCGGCGCGGTGCGTGTTGCCGGTCACGTCGATGAGCAGGTTGCGCAGCAGCCGGTCCACCAGCCATGGCGAACATTCCTCGCCAGGCGCTGGCATCTGTGAGAAGGCGATCTCCAGCTCGTAAAGCGAGTCGTTGCGCGCCTCATCGACACGCGGCGCCTGCGAGGTCGGCCCGATGAACAGCCCGGAAAACAGATAGGACAGCGAGGGATGGTTGTGCCAATAGCTCAACAGACTGCGCAGCAGATCAGGCCGGCGCAGGAAAGGCGAGTCGCCTGGTGTCGCGCCGCCGAGCACGAAATGGTTGCCGCCGCCGGTGCCGGTGTGGCGCCCGTCGATCATGAATTTTTCGGTGGTCAGGCGGGTCAGCCGCGCCTGCTCGTACAGGAACTCCGTGCGCTCGACCAACTCGTCCCACGTGGACGACGGCTGCACGTTGACCTCGATCACACCTGGATCCGGCGTGATGCGGAAGTTGGCCAGACGCGGATCGCTCGGCGGCTCATAGCCTTCCAGCAGCAGCGGACAATGCAGTTCCTGCGCAGTCGATTCGATGGCCGCGACCAGCTCCAGATAGGCCTCGAGCGACTGCAATGGCGGCATGAACACATAAAGCCGGCCGCCGCGCACCTCGGCACTCAACGCCGTACGGGTCAGCCAGTCGGCGGACTCGTCGATGACCGGCGCCCGCTCGGCTTCAGGGTCCGCCTGCTCGGTCAGCCCGTCCAGCCGGGATTGAAGCGCTTCACGGTCCGGCAGGTCCGGGAATTCCTGATTGGGGTCATTCGGGTGAATGTACGGATACTCGGCCGCCTTGACCCAGGGCTGCGAGGCGAGCGGAAGGCGGTAGCCCAGGGCCGAATCGCCCGGCACCAGCCGACAATGCTCGTCACGCAGATACCAGCGGCCGCTTTGCCAGCGATCATCGGCCGCCGTGCGGGCCAGTGGCAGCACGTGCCCCACGACCTTGTCGAGCCCTTGGGAAAACACTTTGTTCAGCCGCGCACGCTCGAGTTCGTCGCCGAGCCGGGAGTCTTCGGCGGTGACGTTCTGCGGCAGCGTGCCCTCGCGCCACAGATAGTAGAAGTTGTCTTCGTAAGCGGGGAACACGTAGCGCGCAGGCAATTTCAGCCGTTCGGCAACGCTGCGCAGGAAGCGCCCGGCCGTTTCGCTGTCGGCGCCGTAGTCTTCGTTCTCATCGGCAATCAAGGCGTCGTTGCGCCATACCGGCTCGCCGTCACGTCGCCAGAAGCAGTTCAGCGACCAGCGCGGCAACTGCTCGCCCGGATACCATTTGCCCTGGCCAAAGTGGACGATGCCCTTAGGCGCATAATGCTTGCGCATACGCTGGAACAGCTCAGCCGACAACGCCCGTTTCTTCGGGCCGAGCGCGGCAGTGTTCCATTCGCTGCCGTCACGATCGTCAATCGACACGAACGTCGGCTCGCCGCCCATGGTCAGGCGCACGTCATGGGCGCACAGGTCAGTGTCGATCTGACGGCCCAGCGCCTGAATCTCCAGCCACTGCTCTTCGGTATAAGGTTTGGTGACACGCGGCGCTTCCCAGATGCGCTCCACCGACATGTCATGACTGAATTGGGTTTCGCACGGTTCGACCAGACCACTGATCGGCGCTGCAGAAGACGGCTCGGGACTGCAGGCCAGCGGAATGTGGCCCTCGCCTGCGAAAAGTCCCGACGTCGCGTCCAGACCGATCCATCCCGCACCCGGCAGATAGACCTCGCACCAGGCGTGCAAATCGGTGAAGTCGACATCGGTACCAGAAGGACCGTCCAGCGCCGCAACGTCGGCTTTGAGTTGGATCAGATAGCCGGACACGAAACGCGCCGCCAACCCCAGATGACGCAGCAATTGCACCAGCAGCCAGGCGGAATCGCGGCAGGAACCGGAAGCGTTTTCGAGCGTGAACTCAGGCGTCTGAATGCCCGGCTCCATACGAATCAGATAACCGATGTCGTTGGCCAGCCGCTGATTGAGATTGACCAGAAAGTCGATGGCCGGAATCGGCGTGCGGTCGATGCTGTTCAAGTACGCCTCAAACTTCGGCGTCAGCGGGAGTTTTTCCAGATACGGCAACAGCTCGTGATGCTCTTCCCTGGCGTAGGTGAACGGGATGTACTCAGCGTATGGCTCAAGGAAGAAATCGAAAGGGTTGAACACCGCCATTTCGGCGACAAGGTCGACCTCGATGCGCAACTCGTTGGTCTTTTCCGGAAACACCAGGCGGGCCAGGTAATTACCCTGCGGATCCTGTTGCCAGTTGATGAAGTGATTGTCAGGCAGGACTTTCAGCGAATAGGACAACACACGCGTGCGGCTGTGAGCCGCAGGACGCAAGCGCACGATCTGCGGACCCAGTTCTACCGCTCGTTCGTAGCGGTAATGCGTGACGTGGTGCAAGGCAATGTGAATCGACACGGCGTGCCTCCTGCGAGCCTGGACGGTAGCGGAACCGCGCAAGACTTATGCCATCCAGGCAAGTCAGGCGCCTTCGGCGTTGATGATGCTCGCTCAGCTAAGCACAGCACCAAAATCGCGCCAGCTTCGGCGGACGGTGCAAGGGTCGCACGGAAATGAGGCGGGTGGGGTTATTTACGCGGGAACCGCCAATTTGCCGGGGGTCACGGTGCGAATCGTGGTCATTGGAGCGCAGGTGTGAAAAGGAGAAAGTAAAACGCCAGCTCGAAAGCTGGCGTATTTCACTGCGGCATCATTCAGCGTGGAAACACCGGCTGACGGGACGGTTTCTTGCTCTTGCCGCCCTTCCCGCCTTTCGCAGCGTCAGCGCGCTCCTTGGCCGCCTGCTTGTTGCGAGCAGCCGCAGCGGCCTTGGCCTCTTCACGCTTGTCCCACGGTTTGCTGCCGTCGCTGCCACGCTGGGGCAGGCCGGTATGCTGGGTGAGAATCTTAGTAGTCTTGGCGACCTTGTGGCTTCCCACCGGCGTCGAGTTCTTGCGACGCGCGCTCTGGTAGCTGTCGGTTTCCGGCTGATGCAGCGGGATCAACTGGTTTTTGCCCGGACCAATGAGGTCTGAACGGCCCATGCGCTCAAGCGCTTCGCGCAGCATTGGCCAGCCTTTCGGATCGTGATAGCGCAGGAACGCCTTATGCAGACGGCGCTGCTCCTCGCTCTTGACGATGGTGACCGCGTCGCTCTTGTACGTGACCTTGCGCAGCGGGTTCTTGCCCGAGTGATACATGGCGGTCGCACTGGCCATCGGCGACGGGTAGAACGCCTGCACCTGGTCGGCGCGGAAGCCGTTACCTTTGAGCCACAGCGCCAGATTCATCATGTCCTCATCGGTCGTGCCAGGGTGGGCCGCGATGAAGTACGGGATCAGGTATTGCTCCTTGCCCGCTTCTTTCGAGTACTTCTCGAACATGCGCTTGAACTTGTCATAGCTGCCAATGCCCGGCTTCATCATCTGGTTGAGCGGACCTTCCTCGGTGTGTTCCGGGGCGATCTTCAGGTAACCACCGACGTGGTGGGTCACAAGCTCTTTAACGTATTCCGGCGACTCAACCGCAAGGTCGTAGCGCAGGCCGGACGCGATGAGGATCTTCTTCACGCCCGGCAGATCACGGGCGCTGCGGTAGAGCTGAATCAGCGCCGAATGGTCGGTGTTCAGATTCGGGCAGATGCCAGGGAACACACACGACGGCTTGCGGCATGCGGATTCGATTTCAGTGCTCTTGCACGCAATGCGGTACATGTTCGCGGTCGGACCGCCGAGATCGGAAATGACGCCGGTGAAGCCAGGCACCTTGTCACGAATCTCTTCGATCTCACGAATGATCGAGTCATGGGAGCGGTTCTGGATGATCCGGCCTTCGTGTTCGGTGATTGAGCAGAAGGTGCAGCCACCAAAGCAGCCCCGCATGATATTCACCGAAAAACGGATCATGTCGTAAGCGGGAATTTTCTCCTTGCCGTACGCAGGATGCGGAATACGTGCGTAAGGCATGCCGAACACGTAGTCCATTTCTTCGGTGGTCATCGGAATGGGCGGCGGATTGAACCAGACATCGACCTCGCCATGCCGCTGTACCAGCGCACGGGCGTTGCCGGGGTTGGTTTCCAGGTGCAGCACCCGGTTGGCATGGGCGTACAACACCGGGTCATTACGCACTTTTTCCATGGACGGCAAACGAATGACCGTCTTGTCGCGGGTCATGCGTGGGCTCGCCAGAATCTGCACGACCTTGGCTTCATTCGGGTCTTCGACCGGCCCTTTTTCCTGCTCGATGGCGCAGGCTTGGGTGTCCTGCGTATTGACGTATGGGTTGATGATCTTGTCGATCTTGCCCGGACGGTCAATGCGCGTGGAGTCGACCTCGTACCAGCCTTCCGGCGTGTCGCGACGAATGAACGCCGTGCCGCGCACGTCGGTGATGCTTTCGATCGACTCACCATAAGAAAGACGATTGGCGACCTCGACGATGGCCCGCTCGGCGTTGCCGTACAGCAGGATGTCAGCGCAGGCGTCGATCAGGATGGAGTTGCGGACCTTGTCCTGCCAATAGTCGTAATGCGCGATGCGACGCAGGGAGGCCTCGATGCCGCCGAGCACGATCGGCACATTTTTGTACGCTTCCTTGCAGCGCTGGCTGTAGACCAGGCTGGCGCGATCGGGACGCTTGCCCGCCATGCCACCCGGCGTATAGGCATCGTCCGAACGGATTTTCTTGTCGGCGGTGTAGCGGTTGATCATCGAATCCATGTTGCCAGCCGCGACGCCGAAGAACAGATTCGGCTCGCCCAGCTTCATGAAGTCGTCTTTGGATTTCCAGTCCGGCTGAGCAATGATGCCGACACGAAAGCCTTGCGACTCCAGCAGCCGGCCAATGATCGCCATGCCGAACGACGGATGGTCGACGTAGGCATCGCCGGTGACGATGATGATGTCGCAGGAATCCCAGCCAAGCTGATCCATTTCTTCCCGGCTCATCGGCAGGAAAGGCGCTGGCCCGAAACATTCGGCCCAGTACTTCGGATAGTCAAATAACGGCTTGGCTGCTTGCATGTCGATGACCAGTGTTCGTAATCAGGGAGGCGAGTTTCTCGTGGAAAATCGCGGGCGCGGAGAATAGCACAAAAAATAACCAATTCCGACCATTCGGCTAGGTTTTACTCGTCATCATCAAAGTTGTAACTGCCCGGCGCCAGGTTCTCGAAGCGCGTGTATTTACCAATGAAGGCCAGCCGCACGAAGCCGATCGGACCGTTCCGCTGTTTACCGATGATGATTTCAGCGATGCCCTTGTGCTCGGTCTCCGGGTGATACACCTCATCCCGGTACACGAACATGATGACGTCGGCGTCCTGCTCGATCGCTCCGGATTCACGCAAGTCGGAGTTGACCGGCCGCTTGTTCGGGCGCTGTTCAAGCGAGCGGTTCAGCTGAGAAAGGGCGACCACCGGGCAGTTGAACTCTTTGGCCAACGCTTTGAGGGATCGCGAAATTTCGGAAATTTCGTTGGTCCGGTTGTCACCACTCGAGCCCGGAATCTGCATCAGTTGCAGGTAGTCGATCATGATCAGCCCGACATCGCCATGCTCGCGCACTAGGCGCCGGGTGCGCGCCCGCATCTCGGACGGGCTGATGCCTGCGGTATCGTCGATGAACAGTTTGCGGTCATTGAGCAGATTGACCGCCGACGTCAGCCGCGGCCAATCGTCGTCGTCCAACTGACCGGAACGCACCTTGGTCTGGTCGATACGCCCGAGCGAAGACAGCATACGCATGATCAGCGATTCACCTGGCATCTCAAGCGAGTAGACCAGAACCGCCTTTTCGCTGCGCAACACCGCGTTCTCGACCAGGTTCATCGCGAACGTGGTCTTACCCATCGACGGTCGTCCGGCGACGATGATCAAGTCCGAAGGCTGCAGGCCGCTGGTCTTCTCGTCCAGATCGGTGTAACCGGTGGACAGGCCGGTGATGCCCTCGCCCAGGTTAAACAGCGTGTCGATGCGATCGATGGCTTTGGTCAGCAGATCGTTGACGCCGACCGGCCCGCCCGTCTTGGGCCTTGCCTCGGCGATCTGGAAAATCTGCCGCTCGGCCTCATCGAGGATCTCCTCCGCGGTGCGCCCTTCGGGATTGAACGCGCTGTCGGCAATCTCGTTACTGATGCCGATCAACTGACGCAACGTCGCGCGCTGGCGCACGATTTGGGCGTAGGCCTTGATGTTGGCGACCGAGGGAATGTTTTTCGCCAGTTCCGACAGATAACCGAGACCACCGACCTGAGAAGTCTGGCCTTCTTTGTCCAGTTGCTCGGACAGCGTCACGACGTCGATTGGCAGGTTCTGATCAGCCAGCTTGGCGATGGCGCGGAAGATCAGACGGTGGTCATGACGATAGAAGTCGCCATCCGAAACCTGATCCAGCACGCGTTCCCAGGCGTTATTGTCCAGCATCAGACCACCGAGCACGGCCTGTTCGGCCTCGATGGAATGCGGAGGCACCTTGAGGGCAGCGGTTTGCAGATCGTATTGCTCGGGAGCGGAAATATCGTTCATGGCCACACGGAATCAGGGGGTTTGAATCAGGATACTCAGAAATGACAAAGGGCACGACCTGCGAACAGGATCGTGCCCAATGCTAACCGGCTGACAAGCGCGTCGCCAACCGGTCAGACGCCCGCACCGAAGCGCGGGAATCGAACGGCTTAAGCAGCCACCACAACAACGCGAACGGTAGCTTCAACATCGCTGTGCAGGTGCACGGCAACGTCGTATTCGCCGACGTTACGGATGGTGCCGTTCGGCAGACGAACTTCAGCTTTGGCAACTTCGACGCCGGAGGCGGTCAGTGCATCAGCGATGTCGTGAGTACCGATCGAACCGAACAGCTTGCCTTCGTCACCAGCAGTGGCAGTGATGGTCACTTCCAGCTCAGCCAGTTGAGCAGCGCGAGTTTCAGCAGAAGCTTTCTTCTCGGCAGCGGCTTTTTCCAGCTCAGCGCGACGCTCTTCAAACGCAGCCAGGTTGGCAGCGGTTGCAGCGGTGGCTTTGCCGAAAGGCAGCAGGTAGTTACGACCGTAGCCAGCCTTAACGTTTACTTTATCGCCCAGGTTGCCCAGGTTGGCGATTTTTTCCAGCAGGATGAGTTCCATTTGGTAATAACCTCTTAACTTTAACCTTCACCGTTCGCAGAACCGTCATCGGCATCTTTCGACGCCAGCCGGCCGCGAAAATCAATCAGGCTGTCGACAATGGCAAACACCACCAGCAACGGATAAATCAGCTGCATGAACAGCAGAAGCGTGACGTACAACCCCACCAGCCAGAAACGGGTCAGGCGCTTTGCAGCCACCAGACCGTGAATCAGAGCCAGCCCCGCGAACATCAGCGGCACGCTGCACAACGGTGTCAGCATCGCCAGTTGCGGACCGAAGTTCGGCCCCACCAACATGCACACCAGCAGCACCAGCATCGGTGCCCGCGGGAGTCTCAGGCTGCGAAACTCGCGACCGAAACCACCCGGGTTATACAACAGCGCCTGCCAGTAACGCCCAAGGATCAGGCATACCACGCTGACGATCTGCAACAACGCTGCGATCAGGCCGTTAAGGACCGGCGTAATCAATGCTCCCAGTCGCGCTCGCTCTTCTACCGACATCTGTTGGTAGACATCACCGAAGACATGGGGCAGGAGTTTCTGCAACTCCCCCGCCATGGCTTCGATGGGCTCGCGGAAAACCGCTCCCAGAATCACTGCGTACAACAATCCCGCCACTACGCTGACCAGCAGCACGCGGACCCAGGACTCGCTGGCGCGCAACACGGCCGCCAACCCCCATGAACCCAACAACACCATCAGGGTGCGAGGTTCACCGAAATACCACCAGACCAACGCCGGTAGCAGAGCCCAGGCGAGAACGCTCAAGGCGTCACTCAACCCGCGTCGCAGGAGCACCAGGCACCCTGCGGCAGCACTCAACCAGAACAACAGCGGCAACGCCGCACATCCCACCACTACGAGAGTGGCTTGCACGCGGCCGCGCATGATGAATTCAGCCAAGGCGCGCATGCGATTTATCCCTTACTGCTTTTTGTCGACTGAACCTGGTCTCAGCGGCCGTGGCTGTCGGTGTAGGCCAGCAGGGCCAGGAAGCGGGCGCGCTTGATAGCGGTAGCCAGCTGACGCTGATAACGAGCTTTGGTACCGGTAATACGGCTAGGAACGATCTTGCCGGTTTCAGATACGTAGGCTTTCAGGGTGTTGAGATCTTTGTAATCGATCTCCTTCACATTTTCAGCTGTGAAGCGGCAGAATTTACGACGACGGAAGAAACGTGCCATGTAATAGGCTCCTCAAAAGGTCCGTGGATTACTCGTCAGCGTTATCGCTGTTGTCGCTGTCATCACTGTCAACGCCTTCAGCGTCGGAGTGCTCAGGACGGTCGCGACGCTCACGGCGCTCACTGCGGTTTTCTTCAGCCTTGAGCATTTCGGACTGGCCGGTAACGGCTTCGTCGCGACGGATGACAAGGTTACGGATCACGGCATCGTTGTAACGGAAGTTGTCTTCCAGCTCGGCCAGAGCCTTGCCAGTGCACTCAACGTTCAGCATCACGTAGTGAGCCTTGTGAACATTGTTGATTGCGTAGGCCAGTTGACGACGGCCCCAATCTTCCAGACGGTGGATCTTGCCGCCGTCTTCTTCGATCAGCTTGGTGTAACGCTCAACCATGCCGCCGACTTGCTCGCTCTGGTCCGGGTGAACCAGAAAGATGATTTCGTAATGACGCATGAATGCTCCTTACGGGTTGTAGCCTGCCGCCAAAGCGGTCAGACAAGGAGTGAATAACACTGGTTTATCTTGCACAGGGACAGGCACAAGAGCGCCTGCCATGACAGCAAGGGGCGCAATTGTAGAGAAGCACCAGAGGCGGCGCAAGGAAATTGGTGATTATTTGAACAAAGGCAGACTTGAGCCGTAAGCCGCAAGCGACAAGCTGATCGCGGGTGGAGTCAGCATGCCGCTTGCTGCCTGAAACTCGCTACTTGCGCGAAGCGGCGGCCTTCACGCTGCGCTGGCGCATGGCTTCGAACAGGCAGACGCCGGTCGCCACCGACACATTGAGGCTGCTGACACTGCCGGCCATTGGCAAACGAACCAGATAATCACAATGTTCGCGGGTCAGTCGGCGCATGCCCTTGCCCTCGGCGCCCATGATCATGATGGTCGGACCGGTCAAATCCTGCTGATACAGTTCCTGCTCGGCCTCACCGGCCGTGCCGACGACCCACAGACCGCGCTGCTGAAGCTTTTCAAGCGTGCGCGCGAGGTTGGTGACCGCGACCAGCGGAATCACTTCTGCCGCACCGCAAGCGACTTTGCGCACCGTTGGCGTCAGCGTTGCGGACTTGTCCTTGGGCACGATCACCGCCAGCGCACCGGCCGCATCGGCGGTGCGCAGGCAGGCGCCGAGGTTATGCGGGTCGGTGACACCGTCCAGCACCAGAATCAGAGGCGCGCCTTCCGTACGATCCAGCAACTCGTCCAGCATCGCCTCACCCCAGACCTGGCTCGGACTTACGTCCGCCACCACGCCCTGGTGAACACCTTCGACCCAGGCGTCCATCTCACGACGCTCGGCCTGCCCGACGGAAACCCGGTTCTGAGCAGCAAGATCAATCAAGACCTGAACCCGCGGGTCGCTGCGCCCCTCAGCCAGCCAGATCTGCTTGACCCGCTTGGGATGGTGACGCAACAACGCTTCTACGGCATGCACGCCGTAGATTTTTTCCAACGCACTCATGACTTGGCCTTAGGTTTGCGCACTCCGCCGCTCTTCGCAGCAGGCGCCGAGCCCGATTTCGGCGGGCCCTTACGATGTTTGCTCGGTTTTGCCGTCTTGCCTGCCGGAGCGGAGTCACTCCTTGGCGGCTTTCCCGACGATGCCTTGCTACCGCCCTTAGCTTCTGCCAATAAGGCTTTCTTCAGTTCCCGACTCTTACGGACTTCAGCGTTTTTCGCGGCGGCATCACTGGGGCGGTAGGCCTCGACGACCGGTTCCTTGTTGGCACTGCGGCGACTCGGACGGGACGCGGTGGCCTTTTCCTTTTCCTTCTCTTTGGGCTGCTGGGCGGCAACGGGCTCAGCCGCTTTGCGCTTGCGACCGACCGGAGCGCTGGTCGTCTTCTCGGACATCTCGAAGTCGATCTTGCGCTCGTCCAGGTCAACCCGCATGACGCGCACTTCGACGGTATCTCCCAGTCGGAAGCTACGGCCGCTGCGTTCGCCTGCCAGACGATGATGAACCGGATCGAAATGGTAGTAGTCGCCCGGCAATGCCGTGACGTGGACCAGACCCTCGACGTAGATGTCGGTCAATTCGACGAACAGGCCGAAGCCGGTCACAGCCGTGATCACGCCCGGGAACGACTCACCTACACGGTCTTTCATGAACTCACACTTGAGCCAGTTCACGACATCACGCGTGGCCTCGTCAGCACGGCGTTCGCTCATCGAGCACTGCTCGCCCAATTGCTCCAGCACCGCCTCGTCATAAGGATAAATGCGCGCTTTGGGAATGGTCGCAGCGCCTGCGCGGCGAACGTGCGGCGTTTCCTGCTTGGAGCGAATCACGCTGCGAATCGCGCGGTGAGTCAGCAAGTCCGGATAACGACGAATCGGCGAAGTGAAGTGGGTATACGCCTCGTAATTCAGGCCGAAGTGGCCGTTATTGTCCGAGCTGTACACTGCCTGACTCAACGAGCGCAGCATGACGGTCTGGATCAGGTGGTAATCCGGACGATCCTTGATGGTTTCAAGCAGCGCCTGATAATCCTTGGGCGTCGGACCGTCTTTGCCTTTGTGCAGCGACAAGCCCAGTTCGCCAAGGAACGCGCGAAGTTTTTCCAGACGCTCAGGCGGCGGACCATCATGAACGCGATAGAGGGCCGGAATTTCATGCTTCTTGAGGAATTCGGCAGTCGCCACGTTCGCCGCCAGCATGCACTCTTCGATCAGCTTGTGGGCATCGTTGCGTGTAGTTGGACGGATTTCGGCAATCTTGCGCTCGGACCCGAAAATGATCCGGGTTTCCTGAGTTTCGAAATCGATTGCGCCACGAGTGTGACGAGCGCCCAGCAGCACCTTGTACAGCGCATACAGCTGTTTGAGATCGGGCACGACCTCGCTGTACTCGCCGCGAAGCTGCTTGGCTTCGGTTGTTTTCGGGTGTTCAAGAATCGAGCTAACCTTGTTGTAGGTCAGGCGCGCATGGGAGTGAATGACCGCTTCGTAGAACACGTAATCGGTCATTTCGCCGGTCTTGGAGATGGTCATCTCACAGACCATCGCCAGACGATCGACGTGCGGGTTCAGCGAGCAAAGACCGTTCGAGAGCTGCTCTGGCAACATCGGCACCACGCGCTCGGGGAAGTACACCGAGTTGCCGCGCACCTGGGATTCGGCGTCCAGCGCCGAGCCGATCTTCACGTAACTGGAGACGTCGGCAATTGCCACGTAAAGCTTCCAGCCACCGGAGAACAGCCGCAGTTTGCCCGGCTTGGCTTCGCAATAAACGGCGTCGTCGAAATCGCGGGCGTCTTCGCCATCGATCGTGACGAAAGGCAGGTGGCGCAGATCGACGCGATGCTCTTTGTCTTTCTCCTCGACTTCCGGCTTGAGCCTGGCGGCTTCTTTGAGCACAGCCTCAGGCCAGACGTGAGGAATGTCGTACGTACGCAGCGCGACATCGATTTCCATGCCAGGCGCCATGTAGTTACCCACGACTTCGACCACATCGCCTTGCGGCTGGAAGCGTGGCGTTGGCCAGTGGGTGATCTTCACCTCGACGAACTGGCCGATCTTGGCATCGGCATTGCGACCGGGCGTCACCAGCACTTCCTGCTGGATTTTCGGATTGTCCGGCACGACGAAACCGATCCCGCTCTCTTCGAAATAACGGCCGACCACGGTTTCGTGGGCTCGGGAGATGACCTCGACGATAACGCCTTCGCGGCGCCCCCGGCGATCCAGGCCCGAAACCCGAGCGAGCGCCCGGTCACCGTCGAACACCAGACGCATCTGGGCGGGGCTCATGAACAGGTCGTCGGAGCCGTCATCAGGCACCAGGAATCCGAAGCCGTCACGGTGACCGCTGATGCGGCCCAGGATCAGATCGAGCTTGTCGACAGGGGCGTAAGTGCCGCGGCGCGTATAGATCAGCTGAGCATCGCGCTCCATGGCGCGAAGACGGCGGCGCAAGGCCTCGATCTGATCTTCAGTCGTCAGGCCAAATTCTTCCACCAACTGCTCGCGGGCCGCTGGGGATCCGCGCTCGGAAAGGTGCGCCAGAATCAGCTCACGACTAGGAATGGGGTTTTCGTATTTTTCCGCTTCACGAGCGGCCTCGGGATCGAGGGACTGCCAATCGGCCATTAGAATGAGTTCACCTTATCTGTATGCAATTAGTTTGGCATATACCAGATTGAAACGCGAAGACAGCATTTGCTGAGACATTTCGCTATTTCAAAAAAAATTTCATCTCGGGGGTTTACAGCCCCCAAACTCATCCGTAAGATGCGCCCCACAACGACGGCACTGCCACGTTGTAGTTGAAAATCAAGCGACTTTTTGAAGAATTAGTCGAATGAAATCAACGCCTTGCCCAGATGGTGAAATTGGTAGACACGCCAGCTTCAGGTGCTGGTGACCTTACGGTCGTGGAAGTTCGAGTCTTCTTCTGGGCACCAATTTAACGAAACCGAGCCAAGTGCTCGGTTTTGTGCTTTCTGCGGTTTGAAAATTTTATCGCCGCCGGAAAACAGCCCTGAGCGTAGATCAGTTCCCCTTCCTTGTCTGCGACAGCAATCGAATGCCATGGGCGAGACCTCCTCGTTGGAGATACTGGTCTGTCTGCTCGGGCCATTAAAATTCCGCTTCAAACACTCAACCTGCAACGCTCGATCGATATTTCGAAAAATTCAGTTGCATTGAAACGAAAAATCTAATTAAATCAGCGCCATGCCCAGGTGGTGAAATTGGTAGACACGCCAGCTTCAGGTGCTGGTGACCTTACGGTCGTGGAAGTTCGAGTCTTCTCCTGGGCACCAAATCAAACGAAACCGAGCCAAGTGCTCGGTTTTGTGCTTTCTGGAGTTCGGGATTTAGCAACTGACGCTCGCCTCATCTGCAGGCCGAGCGTGCTCGCGATCGCCCCGCACCCCAGCCTGATGTACGGCGATTGCGAGCGAACTGACCCTTGCACGTAGTCGACCAGAACCGGATCAGGCGCGGAATTGCCCCAGGCTCGCTTTCAGCTGTGCTGCCAGTCTGTCCAGCGTCTTGCCACTCGCCGTCGTCTCGACAACTGCCTGCGCCGCTTTCTCGGCCTGGGCATGGATCACTTCCACGCGCCCTCTCACCGCCTGCGCCCCCTTGGCCTGATGCTCAGCCGCTCGGGTCGCCAGCCCGATGGCGGCGTGCACCTGCTCGACCGAAGCCTGAACCGTTTGCTGCAGCCGCGCGCTGTCACGCAGTACCGCCAGCCCTTCCTTGGCCTGACGACCCGCCAGGCCAATGGTCGCGACCGCCTCTTTCGCGCCAGACTGCAGCTTGGCGATGTGTTCCTGAATATCACCGGTCGAGCTTTGCGTCTTGCTCGCCAATGCGCGGACCTCATCGGCTACCACGGCGAACCCGCGCCCGGTCTCGCCCGCTCGAGCCGCCTCAATGGCAGCGTTGAGCGCCAGCAAGTTGGTCTGCTCAGCGATGCCGTGAATCACTTCCAACACCACCTCAATCTGCTCGCTCTGTTGCGCGAGGCGCTCAATGACCTGCGCCCCGGTTTCAACCTGACCGGCCAGCGCCTCAATCAGATTGCCGACTTGATTGGAGGTGCGCGTGTTCTCGTCCGTCGCCTGACGAATATCGATCACCTGACGCAAAGCCGCTTGCATGGCCTGGCTTTCCGCTTGTGCTTCGTCGGCCATCTGCGACAGAGCCTGAAGACTCGCCGCCACTTCGTCACGTTGCAGCTCGGCAGCGGCATCCGCTCCGGCATTGCGCTTGCTCATCGCACCGATCTCTACACCCGTCTGCTGAGCGACGTCGCCCGCCTCTCGCACGATCGGTTGCAGCTTATCGACGAAGCGGTTGACCGCTGCCGCCATTTCACCGATTTCGTCGTTGCTGTTGAGCTTCACGCGCTTGGTCAGATCGCCCTCACCGGCGGCCAGATCATCCAGCGCGCGGTTGAGCAATTGCAGCCGCAGCACCACTCGGCGCCCGAGAACGATCGCCAGCGCTATCAACACACCCAAGCCCACCAGCGCCAGACCGACGCCGATTCTCCAGCGCAACGTCGAGGCCGCTTCCTGCACCGCCGAACCGGTATTGGTCGCCATCGCGGAAGCGGACGACTGCGCGTTTTGCAGGCGCGAACGTAACGCCGCCGAGCTTTCAGTCGCAGCCCCACCCAGACTGTCGGAAACCAATTGTTCGCCACTGCCGATCAACGCCGTGAAGCGCTTGTCCAGCGCTGCGAGGTTGTCTTCCACAGCACGGGTCGAGACGCCCATGCGCACTTTGCCGATTTCCACGCCATTGGGGCTGATGGACGCTTCGACGTAGTAAACGGAAGGATCTTTTTGCGCTGCGTTCAGGACCTTGTCCATCGCCCGCTCGCCCTCGCCTTTGGCCAGGAGCGCCTTGATCGATTCGTTCTCACGGTTGAGGTAACGGGTGAGGTGTTCGCCCTGCGCGTCGTCGTAGACGACAAACAGCACGTTGGGATTGCGTTGAGCGCGCCGGGCAAATTCCGACAATGTCGGCGTGTCCCCATCCCACATCGCGCGCGGGGCGACGGCAGCGAGAAGCTCGGCCATGTCGGTCGCCGAATCCTTCAAGTCCTTTTCCAGCGTCGTACGCAGTTGACCCTGCTCGTCCTTCAGACGGGCGGACAGGCCTGCGCTCAATCGCTGACGCGTATTGCGCGATAACCCTTCCAGACTGGATGTTACGTCGCGGCTCGCCTGCTCCAGTTCCCCGGACAAGTGTTGCGAATCTACACTCAGGCGCGTAGCCAGATCGGCCTCAAGCGCAGTGACTGTGCTCCGGGTAAGGGCGACCGCCACCAACACCTGCACCAAAAGGGCAATGCCGAGGGCGATGAATACGGGCCGCAGCAAGCGGCTGCGCAGAAGAGAAAGAACGGCCGACACAGGAGATCCCCCACAACAAACGCCATTAAAATGATGGCATCTTTTATGACGGTATTTACAGCAAGGGTCGTGCCGTTGTGCAGAGTTATATCGAGCGGGCAAAACAAAGGGCCGCCTAAGCGACCCTTCGTTTGTATTTCAACGACTTATCAAGCGAACGGGTGACGCAGAACGATGGTCTCGTTGCGATCCGGGCCCGTCGAAATAATGTCGATCGGGGCGCCGACCAGTTCTTCCAGGCGCTTGATGTAGGCTCGAGCGTTGGCAGGCAGCTCTTCCAGCGTCTTGGCGCCCAGGGTGGATTCCGACCAGCCCGGCACCTGCTCGTAGACAGGCTCCAGACCAATGTAACTGTCGGCATCGGTCGGAGCATCGATCACAGCACCGTTTTCGTTCTTGTAACCCACACAGATGTTGATGGTTTCAAGACCGTCCAGCACGTCCAGCTTGGTCAGGCAGATGCCTGAGATGCTGTTGACGTCGATGGCGCGACGCAGGATGACGGCATCGAACCAGCCGCAACGACGGGCACGGCCGGTGGTCGCACCGAACTCGTGACCACGCTTGGCCAGGAAGGCACCCACGTCATCGAACAGTTCGGTCGGGAACGGACCGGAACCGACGCGAGTGGTGTAAGCCTTGGTGATGCCCAAGATGTAATCGATGAACATCGGGCCCACACCGGAACCAGTGGCGATACCGCCAGCCGTGGTGTTGGAGCTCGTGACGTACGGGTAGGTACCGTGGTCGATGTCCAGCAGCGAACCTTGAGCGCCTTCGAACATGATGTCTTTGCCGGCGCGACGCATTTCATGCAGCGCAGCGGTGACGTCGAGCATCATCGGCTTGAGCAGTTCGGCGTATTCCATGCACTCGTCGAGCGTCTTCTGGAAGTCGACCGCAGGCTCTTTGTAGTAATTGACCAGTACGAAGTTGTGGTAGTCCAGCAGTTCGCCCAGCTTGGCGGCGAAGCGCTCGCGATGGAACAGATCACCGATGCGCAGGCCGCGGCGTGCAACCTTGTCTTCGTAAGCCGGGCCGATGCCACGACCGGTGGTGCCGATCTTGTGCTCGCCGCGGGCTTTCTCACGCGCCTGATCCAGTGCGACGTGGTAGGACAGGATCAGCGGACAGGAAGGGCTGATGCGCAGACGCTCGCGCACAGGAATGCCCTTCTCTTCGAGCTTGTTGATTTCACGCATGAGTGCGTCAGGCGCCACGACCACACCGTTACCGATCAGGCACTGCACGCCTTCGCGCAGCACACCGGACGGAATCAGGTGCAGAACGGTTTTCTCGCCATCGATCACCAGGGTGTGACCGGCGTTGTGGCCGCCTTGATAGCGAACTACCGCGGTAGCATGTTCGGTCAGCAGATCAACGATCTTGCCTTTGCCCTCATCACCCCATTGGGTGCCCAGGACTACGACATTCTTACCCATAACACTTGTCCTCATTCACGCAAACTGGTGCCGGCTGCCGCCGACTGGAAAACTCAAGAGGCCAGCGGCATTACCTGCCAAAGCTCGCCGTGCTGAATCAATTGCCGATCACAGTCGGCTTCTTTCGCTGCCTGAACCTGCTGGCCCGGCAATGCCTGAACGACGCGCTCACCTTCGCCGCGCAGCTGACAGACCTTCTGCCAGAGCGCCGCATCGGTACTGTCGGGCATCCAGATACCGCCAGACGGCAACTCGATCTCTGCCCGCCCCAGCGTGACCAGGGTCTTCAGATCGGTGGAAAAGCCCGTCGCCGGACGCGCGCGCCCGAAGTCCGCACCGATGTCATCATAGCGACCACCTTGTGCGATCGACTGACCGACACCCGGCACGAAGACCGCAAATACAACGCCTGTATGGTAGTGGTAGCCGCGCAACTCACCCAGGTCGAAGTACAACGGTAGCTCAGGAAAACGCGTCGACAGACGTTCGGCGATCTCCAGCAGATCATCCAGCGCTTCGAGCACCGGCCCTGGCGCCGCTGCCAGACGCTCGCGCGCCTGCACCAGCACTTCACGGCCGCCACACAGGCCGACCAGCGAACGCAGCATGCCGGCCAGATCCGCCGAGAGACCTTCGGTCAGGGCGATGACTTCATCGATGGCCTTGCGCTGGAGCGCATCGAACAGCTGCTGTTCGACTTCGCCGGACAAGCCTGCCGCACGGGCCAGACCTCGATAGATGCCGACATGCCCCAGATCCATGTGGACGTCGGGCACGTCCGCCAGTTGCAACATTGCCAGCATCAGGCTGATGACTTCGACGTCGCTGCTCGGGCTTGCATCGCCATACAACTCGGCGCCCAACTGAATCGGGCTGCGCGAGGATGACAGTGCACGTGGTTGCGCGTGCAGCACGCTGCCGGCATAGCACAGACGACTCGGACCTTCGCGACGCAGCGTGTGCGCGTCGATGCGGGCGACCTGCGGCGTGATGTCCGCCCGGAAACCCATCTGCCGACCCGATTGCGGATCGACCACCTTGAAGGTGCGCAGATCCAGATCCTGGCCAGCACCTGTGAGCAGTGATTCGAGGTATTCGATGTGCGGGGTTACGACGAACTCGTAGCCCCAGCTTTGAAACAGATCCAACACCTGACGACGCGCCACTTCTATGCGCGCAGCTTCCGGCGGCAGTACTTCTTCGATGCCATCCGGCAGCAGCCAGCGGTCAACCGTTGCCATTACGCCTTTCCCCTATGATCCGGGCGGCCAACCCCTCGGGGCGAGCCTTGAGTGAAGCAGACAGCATTCTGCGGGCGCCAGACCGGAAACAACCCGATGCCTTGTGCGCCGCAGCGTTGCGAACACTGTCCTCGAAAAAACTGCCGCGCACGAATCACGCCACGGCCAATCAATCGTGTAGACGCAAAAAAGCCGGGAATTTCCCGGCTGCCGCATCATACACACGTTTTAGCGCGCGATCACCCCGCCAGACAGTTTTGCCGCCCGGCGGGGGCATCGTTCGCGGGTCGCGATTACGGCTTGGCTTTCTCCAGATAGCGGAAAAACTCGCTGCCCGGATCGAGCACCATCACGTCGCTCTTGTTGGCAAAGCTCTCGCGGTAGGCGCGCAGGCTGCGATAAAACGCGTAGAACTCCTGGTCCTGACCATAGGCCTTAGAGTAGATCGCGGCGGCTTGTGCATCACCGTCACCGCGCGCCTCTTCGGACTCGCGATAGGCTTCAGCCAGCAGCACACGACGCTGACGATCGGCATCGGCACGGATGCCTTCAGCCAGCTCGTTACCCTTGGCGCGATGCTCACGCGCCTCACGCTCACGCTCGGTGCTCATGCGCTCGAACACGCTGCGGTTCACTTCCTTCGGCAGGTCGATAGCCTTGACCCGGACGTCGATAACCTCGATGCCCAGCTCTTTCCCGGCCATCGTATTCAGCGACGCCGTGATATCGGCCATCAATGCGTCACGCTCACCCGATACCACTTCGTGCAGGGTGCGCTTGCCGAACTGGTCACGCAGACCGGATTCCAGACGGCGCGACAGACGCTCATCGGCGATTTGCTTCAGGCCCGATGTCGCGGTGTAGAAACGCTCAGCGTCCTTCACGCGCCATTTGGCATAGGCATCGACCATGACCGCTTTCTTTTCCAGCGTCAGGAAACGCTGAGTCGGTGCATCGAGGGTCAGCAGGCGGCCGTCGAACTTGCGCACCTGGTTCACGTAAGGAATCTTCACGTGCAGGCCCGGTGGAACATCGGCCTGAACCACTCGACCGAACTGCAGCAAAACTGCCCGCTCGGTCTGGGCAACGATATAGAAGCTGTTCCACGCAACGACTGCCAGCACGACACAGACGATCAGGGCGACCAGAGATTTATTGCTCATCAGCGAGTCTCCCTAGTGCGCGTGTCGCGTTGCTGTTGCATGTCCGCGGCCCGAGAGCCCGGATCGACTACGGTCGCTGCTGCGCCGGTAGACGGAGCAGAGCCAGTGCGGCTGCTTTCGATCATTTTGTCCAATGGCAGGTAAAGCAGGTTGTTCTGACCCTTGTCGCCGGTCACGAGCACCTTGCTTGTGTTGCTGAAGACTTCTTGCATGGTGTCCAGATACAGACGCTCGCGAGTGACTTCGGGAGCCTTGCGATACTCGGAGACGAGCTTGGTGAAACGATCTGCCTCACCCTTGGCACGCGACACCACTTCATCGCGGTAACCGTTGGCGTCCTCGACAATGCGCTGAGCCTGACCACGAGCCTCTGGAATCACACCGTTGGCGTAGGTTTCGGCCTGGTTGCGCGAGCGTTGCTCGTCTTCACGGGCGCGGATCACGTCATCGAACGCTTCCTGAACTTCACGCGGTGCCGCAGCGCTCTGTACGTTCACCTGAGTCACGGTGATGCCGGTGCGATACGTATCGAGGAAACGCTGCAAGCGCTCCTTGATCTCGCTGGCCATCAACTCACGACCTTCGGTGAGCACCTGATCCATTGCGGTAGAACCGACAACGTGGCGCAGTGCACTTTCAGTTGCATGCTGCAGACTGACTTCAGGCTGATCCACGTTCAGCACGAAATCCTGCAGGTTGGTGATCTTGTACTGCACGGTCAGAGGCACCTCGACGATGTTTTCGTCTTCGGTCAGCATCTGGCCCTGCTTGCTGTACGCACGTTCGCGCGTCACGTTTTCAAGATATTTGCGATCGAATGGCGGGAAATAGATGTTCAGACCCGAACCGACCGTTTCGTAGTATTTGCCGAAGCGCAGGACAACGGCCTGCTCCTGCTCGTCGACCACGTAAATTGCGTTGTAGAGCCAGATCGCAAGCAGCACGACCAGACCGATGCCGAGCAGGCCGAAGCCACCGCCCTTGCCCGAACCGCCGCCACTACCGCCGCCGTCACCACTACGTTTCTTGCCACCACCGAACAACCCATTCAGGCTTTCCTGCAGCTTTCGGAAGGCCTCGTCGAGATCTGGTGGCCCCTTGCGGTCGCCGCCCTTGCGCTTGCCACCCCAAGGATCCTGATTATTCGAGTTGCCACCCGGCTCATTCCAAGCCATAGCGCTCTCCATCTGATAAAGCAAAGACGCGCCCGCGGCGCGCCGACCAATGCTACAGAATGCCCGTCAAAGCAGCACAACCGCTTTTTCAGGCTTTTATTGCAAAGTGTGTTGCTCGATGAATTCCAGCGGCTGCAGTCCTTCGCGACTCACCAGGCGATTGAGTTCAACTCGGGGTAAACGCACAGCCAACAGGCTCTGGCCTTCTTCATCATGCTCTTCGCTCTGTACCGCACCCAACTGGAAAAACTGGGCGCGCAACCGGGCGAAGCGTTGCGACAGGCGCAAAGTTCCAACGAACAGGTCGTTGCCCAGCAATTCGGCAATCGCTTGCCGAAGCAGATCCAGACCACGACCGTCACGAGCAGAAACCCAGACCCGCTGCGGCTTGCCATCGGCATCGCGTTGTATCTGGGGCTCGACCCCTTCGAGCAAATCGAGTTTGTTATACACCTCGAGCATCGGCAAGTCCTGGGCACCGATCTCGCCCAGCACCACCATCACCTGCTCGATCTGCTCCATGCGCTCAGGCTCGTGAGAGTCGATGACATGCAGCAGCAAATCCGAATTGCTCGACTCTTCGAGCGTAGCCCGAAAGGCCTCGACCAGCTTGTGCGGCAGATGGCGGATAAAACCCACCGTGTCCGCGAGTACGATCGGGCCAAGGTCGTTGAGCTCGAGGCGACGCAGGGTCGGGTCGAGCGTTGCGAACAGTTGGTCAGCAGCGTAGACGTCAGAATCGGTGACCGCATTGAAGAGGGTCGATTTGCCGGCGTTGGTATAACCGACGATGGAAACGGTGGGAATATCGGCCCGTGAACGACCGCGACGCGCCTGATCACGCTGGCTGCGGACTTTCTCAAGCCTGCCCTTGATCTGACGCAGACGAACCCGCAACAGACGACGGTCCGTTTCCAGCTGGGTTTCACCCGGTCCACGCAGGCCGATACCGCCGCCCTGACGCTCGAGGTGAGTCCAGCCGCGTACCAGACGGGTGCTCATGTGCTCAAGCTGAGCCAGTTCGACTTGCAGCTTGCCTTCATGAGTGCGCGCGCGCTGGGCGAAGATGTCGAGAATCAGGCCCGTACGGTCAAGCACGCGACACTCGAATACTCGCTCGAGGTTGCGTTCCTGACTGGGTGTAAGGACATGATTGAAAATGACGATATCTGATTTCTCGGCTTTGACCAGATCGCGCAGTTCCTCGACCTTGCCGCTGCCTACCAGATATTTGGCCGTTGGCCGATGCCGTGGCACGTTGACGAATGCGACGATATCGGCGCCTGCCGAAAGAGCCAGTTCCCGGAACTCCTGCGGATCTTCGCGCGCCTCAGGGTCCTGACCATCCAAGTGAACGAGGATGGCCCGTTCACCACCACCGTGGCGCTCAAAGAACAAAGCAGACTCCTATCAGGCGTTACCTGGCTCTGCGTCAGCCTGGTCGGATTCGGACGCGCTAGGCAGACGAATAGGACGAACCGGAACGACGGTAGAGATGGCGTGCTTGTAAACCATCTGGCTGACAGTGTTCTTCAGCAAGATCACGAACTGGTCGAAGGACTCGATGGTGCCTTGCAGCTTGATGCCGTTTACCAGATAAATCGAAACCCCAACCTTTTCTTTACGCAAAGTGTTCAGGTAAGGGTCTTGTAGCGAATGCCCTTTTGACATGTGCCGCACTCCTTTAAGGATCAATAGAATAAATTCGAAAACATCGGCTTGGGCCGTTACCCCCCAAGGATAGACGGCTATTGCAAGGACTCAGCTCAATATGGAGACCGATCCCAGGTATTTCAAGGCGCGTGGCAGATTGTCGCAAGCCAGGCTGTCCAACCAGTGTAAATCTTCCCAGCTTCGCAACCAGGTGAACTGTCTCTTGGCCAACTGGCGCGTGGCGATGATGCCGCGTTCCTGCATCTGGTCATGGGTCAGTTTGCCGTCCAGATAGTCCCAGACCTGGCGATACCCTACAGCTCTTATAGACGGTAAATTCGAGTGAAGGTCCCCTCTCGAACGCAGCGCTATAACTTCTTCCACGAATCCCTCATCGAGCATTTGCCTGAAACGAAGAGCGATCCGGTCATGCAACACCTTGCGATCCGTCGGTGCTATCGCGAGATTTGCGACAGTATAGGGCAATTGATGACGCCCCGAAGCGCTAGCTTGAGCAGTTTGCGCACTTTGTTGCTCGCGATGTGCGGTCATGCTCATCCCGCTGACCCGATAAACTTCCAGCGCCCGAACCAGACGCTGCGGATCATTGGGATGAATTCTTGCCGCCGACACCGGATCGACGCTCGCCAGCTCATCGTGCAACGCCTGCCAGCCACGACTGGCCGCCTCGGCTTCCAGTTGTGCACGAACCTGAGCGTCAGCTGCCGGCATGTCCGCCAGGCCTTCCAATAGAGCTTTGAAATACAACATGGTGCCACCGACCAGCAGGGGAATTTTCCCTCGAGCGGTGATTTCAGCCATCGCTTCCAAAGCGTCACTGCGAAAGTCCGCGGCCGAATAACTCTGCGACGGGTCGAGGATATCGATCAGCCGATGTGGATACTTGTCCAAAAGCGCTTTTGAAGGCTTTGCCGTGCCGATGTCCATGCCGCGATAAACGAGCGCGGAATCGACGCTGATCAACTCGCAGGGCAGCACTTTGGTCAGCTCGATGGCCAGGTCGGTCTTGCCAGCGGCAGTCGGCCCCATCAAAAAGATGGCCGGAGGAAGAGCACTCATCAGCGACCGCGCAAAAATAGTTTGTCGAGGTCGTCCAGGCCCAACTGGGTCCAGGTCGGTCGTCCATGGTTGCACTGGCCACTTCGCTCAGTGTTTTCCATGTCGCGCAGCAGGCCGTTCATTTCCGGAATCGCCAGACGCCGGTTGGCCCGCACGGCACCATGGCACGCCATCGTTCCTAGCAGCTCGTTCATGTGAGCCTGCACCCGGTCACTGGTGCCGTATTCCATCAGGTCAGCGAGAACGTCGTGCACCAGCCGGTTTGCCTCGGCCTGCTTCAACAACGCCGGGATCTGTCGGATCGCCAGGCTCTCGGGACCGAGACGCTGCAATTCGAAACCCAGCTGCTGGAAGGTGGCCATGTGCTCTTCAGCGCAATCGGCCTCACGCTGACTAACGGCGATGGACTCGGGCACCAGCAACGGTTGCCCGCTCAAGCCTTCGCTGGCCATCGCGATTTTCAGGCGCTCGTACATGATCCGCTCGTGGGCGGCGTGCATGTCGACCAGCACCAGGCCGTGGGCGTTTTCAGCAAGGATATAGATGCCTTTAAGCTGCGCGAGCGCGTAGCCAAGGGGCGGAATATCGCCCTGAGACTCGGGCAGATCAACGCGCGTGCCGGGCTCGGGGTTGGCCGGAGTACCCGGCAATGGCGCAAAAAACGTGCTGTAGGCGGCGCGCGCCTCTTCGGCCGGCAACACCGACGCCGGACGCGGCGTGTACTGGTATTGATAACCGGCGCCACTACCTGAGCTGCTTGCTCCAGTGGGTGGATTCCAGGCCGGACCCTGCGGAGTCTCGAGCACATTATTGGCCAGACGCATCTCGCCTTGTGGGCCGAACTCGCCAGCCTCTGGCCCGCTGGGGCGGACAAGCGCAGTGACCGACGTGGTCCCCGCCAGTTGATCCTCGGGGCGTACATCGCCCAGCGCACGGTGCAAGGTCCCGTAAAGGAAATCGTGAACCATGCGGCCGTCACGGAAGCGAACTTCGTGCTTGGTGGGGTGAACGTTGACGTCGACGACGGCTGGATCGACCTCGAAAAAGAGCACGAAGGTCGGGTGGCGCCCGTTGAACAGCACATCGCGATAGGCCTGACGCACCGCGTGGGCAACCAGCTTGTCTCGCACGGCCCGGCCGTTGACGAAGAAATACTGCAAGTCCGCCTGACTTCTGGAGAACGTCGGCAACCCGACCCAGCCCCAGAGTTTCAGGCCGTTGCGTTCAACCTCGATCGGCAGCGCCTGCTCAAGAAAGCCCGGCCCGCACACTGCCGACACACGTCTGGCGCGGGCAACATCATCACGGGCCTCGTGCAGGCTGAGAATGGTCTTGCCGTTGTGGCGCAGGTGAAAAGCCACATCGAAGCGCGCCAGCGCCATGCGCTTGATCACTTCCTGCAAATGATCGAATTCGGTCTTCTCAGCCTTGAGAAACTTGCGCCGCGCGGGAGTGTTGAAAAACAGATCGCGCACTTCCACCGACGTACCCACCGGGTGCGCGGCTGGCTGGACGCGGGAAGCCATGTCGCGGCCTTCGGTCTCCACCTGCCAGGCTTGATCGGCGTCACGGGTGCGCGAGGTCAGTGTCAGGCGCGCCACGGAGCTGATCGACGCCAGCGCCTCGCCGCGAAATCCGAGGCTCATCACACGCTCAAGGTCTTCGAGCTCGCGAATCTTGCTGGTGGCGTGCCGCGCGAGGGCCAGTGGCAGATCGTCCGCCGAAATGCCGCCGCCGTCGTCGCGCACGCGCAACAGCTTGATACCCGCCTGCTCGACGTCGACATCAATGCGTCGCGCACCGGAGTCCAGACTGTTTTCCAGCAGTTCTTTGATGACCGATGCCGGACGCTCGACCACTTCACCGGCAGCGATCTGGTTCGCAAGCCTTGGGCTGAGCAATTGGATACGGGCAGCTTCGGCCGCATTGTCGGCGCCGGAGGAAACCTCGAAGCCTTGATCGTCCAGCAGCAGGTCGGTCATGGCTCACCCGCCAGTTCTGCGCTCGGAATCTTTAGTTGCTGCCCGACTTTCAATTCGTCCGAACTCAGATTGTTGGCGTTGCGCAGCGCCGCCATGCTCATGTCGTAACGCACGGCAATCATGCTCAGCGATTCGCCGGAGCGGACTGTGTGCTCGCGCGGCCCCATCGCCAGCTTGCCGTTGTCCCGCAGCCAAGCGATGTAGGTGCCTTGCGGAGGATTCTGCTGGAAGAACTGCTTCACGCCTGCGGTGATCGAGCGGGCCAGCGCCTGTTGGTGACTTGCTCCTTCAAGTTTGTTGGCCTCGGCAGCGTTGGAAATAAAACCGGTTTCGACCAGGATCGACGGAATGTCAGGGGACTTCAGCACCATGAACCCTGCCTGTTCCACCCGGGACTTGTGCAGCGACGTGACGCGGCCGATGTTGGTCAGCACTTTCTGCCCTACATTAAGGCTGGAGGTCAGCGAAGCGGTCATGGACAGGTCCAGCAACACGCCGGCAAGCATCCGGTCCTTGTCATCCAGGCTCACAGCGCCAGCACCGCCGATCAAGTCGGAACGGTTTTCACTGTCGGCCAGCCAGCGCGCGGTCTCGGACGTTGCGCCGCGCTCGGAGAGGGCAAATACCGAGGCGCCGAACGCTGCAGAAGACGGCGCGGCGTCGGCGTGAATCGAGACGAACAGGTCGGCACCTTTGGCGCGGGCGATCTCAGTGCGTTTGCGCAACGGAATGAAGTAGTCGCCAGTGCGGGTCAGTTCAGCGCGATAGCCTTTCTCGGCGTTGATCTGACGCTGCAACTCTTTGGCGATCGCCAGCACGACGTTCTTTTCTTTCTGACCACGCCCCCCGGAGGCGCCCGGATCTTCACCGCCGTGGCCGGCGTCGACCACGACTACGATGTCGCGCTTGCCATTCGGCACTGGAGGCAGCTTGATTTCCGGCTTGGAGGGGCTGACCGGCACGGCTGGTGTCGCCGGCGCCGACGTGGCGGGCGTGTCGGCAACGGTCGGCGTCGGGTTGGCATCGGCCGGATTGTCATACAGGTCGACCACCAGGCGATTGCCGTACTGCTGGTTCGGGGCCAGCGTGAAGCTTTTCGGGGTCACGGCTTTCTTCAGGTCGATGACCACGCGCAGGTCGTCCGGCGTACGCTGGGCAGACCGCATGCTGGTAATCGGGGTGTTGGCGGTCGGAATGTTGAGCGAACCACCCAGCGTGGCGCCGTTGATGTCAATGACCAGACGATCCGGGGACTGGAGCGTGAAAACACTGTGCTGGACCGGGCCAGACAGGTCGAACACCAGTCGAGTGTTATCCGGAGCGCGCCATAAGCGGACACTTCGTACCTGTGTAGCGGCCAACGCGTCGACAGCCAATGTCGTCAGCAACAGTCCTATCACAGTAACCAGCGCGCGCATGCGCATACCTAACCCCATATCTATTTGATTTCCAAAGCCAAAGCGGCACACCACTTCTCGCCGCGCGAGCTTTTCGGGCTTAAGGTCAGCGCTCGACCTTCCGCGTGCGGCCTAATGGTAATGATCAGGTCAGGCTTTGGCAAAAAGCCTGCACCCAAATCAGGCCACTCGATCAAGCAAAGCGCTTCTCCTTCGAAGTAGTCGCGTATGCCGAGGAATTCTAGCTCTTCTGGATCAACAAGTCGGTAAAGATCAAAGTGATACGCGCGATTTCTCCCGATTTCGTAAGGTTCTACAAGCGTGAACGTCGGGCTTTTTACCGCGCCAACGTGACCCAGGCCGCGGATGATTCCGCGCGACAATGTCGTCTTGCCAGCCCCGAGATCGCCTTGAAGAAAAATAATCCCATTGCTTTCAGTGACTTGGGCGATTCTCGCACCAAAGTGGGTCATGGCCTCTTCACCGATCAGGTGCAGGGTTAACTCAGACACGGTTGTTGCTCCTCCAGAAGCTGACGAATAACAGGAATCAGATCAGCGGCAGCCAGCCCGCGCCCGCTCGCTCCGCACTTTTCTCCGGCCAGCGCATGAAGCCAGACACCCAGACACGCGGCGTCGAAAGGGGCCATTTTCTGCGCCAGCAATGCCCCGATCACCCCGGCCAGAACGTCACCCAGCCCGCCTGTCGCCATCGCCGGATGCCCGTGATCGGCCAACGCGAGTCGTCCGTCCGGGCTGGCGATCAGACTGCCGCTGCCTTTGAGCACGCAGACCGCATTGAATTTCTTGGCCAGCGCTTTCGCCGCTGCGGGGCGATCACTCTGGATTTCCCTGGTGCTCACGCCTAACAAGCGCGCAGCTTCGCCGGGATGAGGCGTGATCACACAGTTTTCTGGCAGCTTCACCTGTCCGGACGCGAGCTGGTTCAAGGCGTCGGCATCCCATACTTGCGGCCGATCGGCATTGGCGGCAGCGGACAGAAGCGCCCGCCCCCAACTGTGTTGCCCAAGGCCTGGGCCGACCACCAGAACAGAGGCCGGCTCGATCAACCCGTGAAGCTGGTTGGCTGAGCTGACGCCTGCGCTCATCACTTCAGGGAAACGCGCCAGGGCGGCAGTGATGTGCTCAGGCCGGGTCGCCAGCGTGACCATGCCTGCACCACAACGCAGGGTGCTTTCAGTGCTCAGTAACGCCGCGCCGCCAAAACCCAGATCGCCGCCAATCACCAGAACACGCCCGTACATGCCTTTGTGCGCAGTGCGTGGGCGCGCATCGAGTTTCGGTAGATTAAAGGTGTCCAGCCGCGTGACGATGGCCTGCGCCTGCGCAACGACATCGGCGTCCGCTTGCAGATCATCGAATACCAGCTCACCGACCACATCCGGCGCATCGCCCGTGAAGAGCCCGATCTTGAGACCGATGAATGTCACGGTGAGGTCGGCACTTACCGCCTGCCCCAGCAGCCTGCCAGTGTCTGCACACAATCCAGACGGGATGTCGACCGCCATGACAGGCAGACCGCAGTCATTGATGGCCTGGATCGCCTCGCTGTACGGCGAACGAACGTCCCCTTTGAGCCCGGTCCCCAGCAGCGCATCAACGACAATCCCGACAAGCGCCTGCTGCTGCCAGCCCTTGATCTCGACGCCTGCTGCTCGCGCTTCTTTATAAGCAGATTCGGCATCTCCGTTCAGCGCCGAAACATCGCCCACTGCCAGCACACTGACCTGCCAGCCGGCTCGTTGAGCCAAAACAGCAATCAGATAGCCGTCACCGGCGTTGTTGCCATGCCCTGCCATCACGGTCAGTTGCCTGGCATCCGGCCATCGGCGGCGCAGTGCACGCCAGGCGGCATGGGCGGCACGCTGCATCAGCTCGAATCCGGGCGTGCCGGCGGCGATCAGGCGCGCATCGAGGTCGCGCACCTGCGCGGCGCTGTACAGTGCGTCGGGAAATGGGGGTTTGCTGTGCAACATGCGTCTTTGAGCTCCGATGTCTGGCAGAATTATACGCACCTGCGCCCCGGTGTCCTCTTTGCATGTCCGCGATAACTGTAGATCCATCCACAAACTCAGCGCCGCTCACGACGGCCGAGCTGTCCGACCTTGCTCGATCGATCAAGGACTGGGGCCGCGAGCTCGGCTTCCAGCAAATCGGCATCTCGGGGCTGGATCTGGCGGAACATGAGCAGCACTTGCAGCGCTGGCTTGAAGCCGGGTATCACGGCGAGATGGACTATATGGCAGCTCACGGCAGCAAACGTTCGCATCCCGACGAACTGGTCCCGGGGACGCTGCGGGTCGTTTCGCTGCGTATGGACTATCTGCCCGGCGATACTGAGATGGCTCAGCGCCTGAGTCAGCCGGAGAAAGCCTACGTCTCTCGCTACGCCCTGGGGCGCGACTATCACAAACTGATTCGCAAGCGGGTCCAGCAGCTGGCCGAGCGCATCCAGCAGGCCATCGGCCCATTTGGTTTCAGGGCCTTTGTCGACAGCGCGCCCGTGCTGGAAAAAGCCATCGCAGAACAGGCCGGACTCGGCTGGATCGGTAAAAATACATTGGTGCTCAACCGCAAGGCAGGCAGCTATTTCTTTCTGAGCGAGCTGTTCGTCGACCTGCCGCTGCCGGTGGACGCTCCCCACGCCACTGAGCATTGCGGCCGTTGCAGCGCATGCCTGGACATATGCCCGACCAATGCCTTCGTCGGGCCCTATGTGCTGGACGCCAGACGCTGCATCTCTTACCTGACCATCGAATTGAAAACCTCGATCCCGGAAGAGCTGCGCGCCCTGATCGGCAATCGAGTATTCGGATGCGACGATTGCCAGATCGTCTGCCCTTGGAATCGTTTCGCCCGGCCGACCGATCAGAATGACTTCAAACCCCGGCACGGGCTGGACAACGCTGAGTTGACCACGCTGTTTTTATGGGATGAAACGACCTTCCTCAGCAACACCGAAGGCTCGCCATTGCGACGCGCGGGTTACGAGCGCTGGCTCAGGAATCTGGCGGTCGGGTTGGGCAACGCACCGTCGAGCATTCCGGTGATCGAAGCGCTGAAAGCACGACTGGCCTATCCCTCGGACATGGTGCGCGAACATGTGGAATGGGCGTTGCGCCAGCATGAAGCCCGGCAGAACGCTGCAACGATGTAGGCCCGCTGCATCAATGCCCATCTTTGTAAATGAACTTGGGCATTTCCCAGTGAAAACGAATGGCCAGTAAGCGCAGCAGCAGCCCGCCGAACAAGGTGATGAGGGTGCCCTGCTCGATGGGCAATCCCCATTGCTGGCACGCGATGAAACACCACGCGGCGGCAAACGAGACGCTGGCGTAGAGCTCACGACGAAAAATCAACGGGATGTCGTTGCAGAAGATGTCTCGCAAGATGCCGCCGAACACACCCGTGATGACGCCGCTGACCGCGGCCACCAGCAGGCTCAGCCCCATGTCCAGCGCGGTCATGCAGCCGATGAGCGTGAACGCCACCAATCCAAGCGCATCAAGCACCAGAAACAGCGAGCGCAAATGACGCATCAGCGGCGCGATGAAGATGGTCACCAGCGCCGCAACGCTGGTTAGAATCAGGTATTCCGGGTGTTTGACCCAGGTAAGCGGGTAGTGCCCCAGGAGCACGTCACGCGCTGAACCGCCGCCCAGTGCGGTGACGCACGCGATCAGCACGACGCCGAACCAGTCCATGCCACGACGTCCGGCGGACAAGGCGCCGGTCATGGCTTCAGCGGTGATGGCGATCAGGTAGAGCATCAGCAGCATGGCGGCAGTCCCTGCGAAAAGAGGGGCAGTCTAACCACTGCGCCGGAGCACCAAAAGAGGGCAACGACGCAGATGTCGCTTGGGTGGCATCCTGCAGACGCGGGGCTGAGGTCAGACTTTGATGAAGTGTTCGCGGTAGAAGCGCAGCTCGGCGATCGATTCTCGAATGTCGTCCAGCGCCAGATGCGTGCTGCCCTTTTTGAACTTCAACTCAGGCGACCAGCGTGCCGCCAGTTCCTTGAGGGTCGAGACGTCCAGGTTGCGGTAGTGGAAATAGTTTTCCAGCGTCGGCATGCGTTTATAAAGGAAGCGGCGGTCCTGACAGATGCTGTTGCCGCAGATCGGCGAGCTGCGTTCCGGCACCCATTGCTTGATGAAGTCCAGGGTCATCGCTTCGGCTTCTGCCGTGGAAATTTTGCTGTCACGTACCCGTTGGGTCAGGCCCGAGCCGCCGTGCTGACGCGTGTTCCACTCATCCATGCCGTTCAGAAGCTCATCGCTCTGATGAATGGCGATCACCGGACCTTCTGCCAGCGTGTTCAATTCGCTGTCGGTGATGATGGTGGCCATCTCGATGATGACGTCGTTATCCGGGTCAAGACCGGTCATTTCCAGGTCGATCCAGATCAGGTTCTGCTTGTTCTGCATAATTCGGCTCCTCAACGTAGGCGCGCAGTTTAGCTCAGGCTGGCATGCTAGACTCCCCCGCGCTTCACTCTTCGGATGCTTTACGCATCATATAAATGGAACACTGAACACCCATGGCCAAACGCCAACTTAACCGCCGCCAGAACTGGCGCATCGAAAAGATTCAGGGTGAGCGCGCCGCGCGTGCCGCCAAACGCGAATCTCAAGCACTGGAGACACTGGAAGGCGGCGATCTGGGCCCTGAACAGACAGGCCTGGTCATCGCGCATTTTGGCGTGCAGGTGGAAGTCGAGGCCCAGGAAGGTGAGTTGAGCGGGCAGGTATTCCGCTGCCATCTGCGGGCAAATCTGCCGGCGCTCGTCACCGGTGACAGAGTGGTCTGGCGGGCTGGCAATCAGGGCATTGGCGTCATCGTTGCGCAGCTGCCCCGCACTACCGAACTCTGCCGCCCCGACACGCGCGGCCAGCTCAAGCCGGTCGCGGCAAACGTCGACCTGATCGTGATCGTCTTCGCGCCGATGCCCGAGCCCCATGCCAACCTGATCGACCGCTATCTGGTTGCAGCCGAACACGCCGGCATTCGTCCGCTGTTGCTGCTGAACAAGTTCGATCTCATCGATGAGCAAAACGCTCCGGCGCTGAATGCCCTGCTGGCGGTTTATCGCACGCTCGGCTATCCGGTGCTGGAAGTCTCGGCGCATCACGGCAACGGCATGCAGCAGTTGCAAGACCAGCTCGACGGCCATATCAGCGTGTTCGTGGGCCAGTCAGGCGTAGGCAAATCATCGCTGGTCAACAGCCTGCTGCCGGAAGTCGGAACAAGGGTCGGCCCCCTGTCGGAGTATTCAGGGCAAGGCACACACACCACGACCACCGCACGCCTTTTCCACTTTCCGCGTGGCGGCGATCTGATTGACTCGCCCGGTATCCGTGAGTTTGGCCTGGGCCACGTCAGCCGTGCCGACGTCGAAGCAGGCTTCATCGAATTCAACGATCTGCTTGGCCGCTGCCGCTTCCGCGACTGCAAGCATGACCGCGAACCCGGCTGCGCGCTGCTCAAGGCGCTGGAAGACGGCCGCGTGCAGCAGCAACGTATGAACAGCTATCGATCAATCATCGCAAGCTTGCCCGAGAGCAGTTACTGAAGCCAAGACGTGAGCGTCTCAATGCGCCCTTTGCCGGCCAACTGCGGGAAAAGCTCGGGCGTGAAAGCCTGATTTTGCCCACCCTCTTTTGAGGGGATGAACCGACCCTACTCGCGAGCAAGCTCGCTCCCGCGGAGGGGAAAGCCGCTGTAGATGCGGCGCCCACGAATCCGCCTTCGCGGGCAAGCGCGCTCCTACAGTGGGGGCAACAGCTTGGGATGTGGAGAAACCTGGTTTCAGCCAGCCGAGATCCGGTGGGAGTGAGCTTGCTCACGAAGAGGCCGGGCCAGGCGACCTCTGCGTCAGAGTCAGTTCTTGGTTTCGTCGATCTTCAACTGGCCTTGATCGAAGATGTTCAGCTTTTGACGGATTTCGTGCGGCTGGGCGTAGGCCTGTGGGTCTACGGCTGGCGCACTGATGGATGCGCCAGGTTTGCCGGCCGGAGCCGTCGGTGAGGCGGGAGCAGGTGCGGCGTCCGTTTTGGGCGCTTCGCCTGCGTTCTGATCGCCTTCAATACGACTCTGCGCTTTTTTGGTCAGGACCACGATGTCGATGCGGCGGTTGATCGGGTTTTCCGGCCGGTCCTTGTCATACAGCGATGACGAGGCGTAGCCGACGACGCGCGCCACTTGCGGATCAGGGTAACCTCCGGCCACCAGGGCACGCCGCGCAGCGTTGGCCCGGTTGGCCGACAGTTCCCAGTTGCCGAAGCCGTTGTTGCCGACATAAGGCGTTGCGTCGGTGTGACCACTGATGCTGACCTTGTTCGGCACCGCCTTGATGGTGTCTGCCATCGCCAGCAGGATGTCTTCGAAATACGGTTTCAGACGCGCACTGCCGATATCGAACATCGGGCGGTTTTCAGCATCCATGATCTGGATGCGCAGGCCGTCCTGCGTAATTTCAAAGAGGATCTGGTCCTTGAACTTCGCCAATTGCGGGTTCTCGTTGACCTTGGTCTGCAGCTCTTGCAGCAGCATTTCCAGACGCTCCTGCTCGACCTGTTCGGCCGCAGAATCCTGTTTGTCGGCATCGACAGGCACGCGATCCGGTGCGGGTGTCGACTTGACCTCAGGGTTGAGCGTCTGGTCAGGCGACATTTCCGGGGAGCCGCCCAGGTCAATGACGTAGGGCGATCCGCTGTCGGAGAAGCCCACAGGGTCTTTGAAATAACCGGCAATGGCGATCAATTGCTCAGGCGTGGCCGAGGACATCAACCACAGCACCAGGAAGAAGGCCATCATTGCCGTTGCGAAGTCGGCGAAGGCGATTTTCCAGGCGCCACCGTGGTGCCCTCCGCCAAAGCGCTTGACGCGCTTGACGATAATCGGCTGATTATTTTCCATGGATCAACGACCGCGAACAGCTTGTTCCAGCTCGCTGAAGCTGGGGCGATGGGCGGGATACAGGACCTTGCGACCGAACTCTACGGCCAGTGACGGCGGCACACCCGAAGCGGACGCCACGAGCGAAGCCTTGATCGCTTCGAAAACGTTCATTTCTTCCTTGGCATCGTGCGCCAGGGAAGTGGCCAGCGGGCCGAAGAAGCCATACGCCGCGAGAATACCGAAGAAGGTACCGACCAGTGCCGCACCTACGTGCATACCGATCGCGGCCTTGTCGCCGGAACCCAGCGATGCCATGGTCACCACGATACCCAGTACCGCCGCGACGATACCGAAACCGGGCATACCGTCAGCTACGCCGGTCACGGCATGGGAAGGATGCTCGAGCTCTTCTTTCATGCTCAGCAGTTCCATGTCGAACAGCCCTTCGAGCTCGTGCGGCGCCATGTTGCCGGACGACATGATGCGCAGGTAATCGCAGATGAATGCGATCATCTTGGTGTCTTTCAGAATGCTGGGATATTTGGCGAAGATGGGGCTGTTTTCCGGTTCTTCGATATCGCCCTCGATCGCCATCATGCCTTCGCGGCGGCTTTTGTTGAGGATCTCGTAGATCAGCCCCAGCACTTCCAGATAAAAAGCGTGGGTGAAGCGTGAACTGAACATCTTCAAGGATTTCTTGATGACGTGCATGGTCATGTAACCCGGGTTCGCCTGCAAAAATGCGCCGAACGCCGCACCGCCGATGATCAATACCTCGAAAGGCTGGATCAGCGCAGCGATTTGACCGTGGGAGAGTACGTAGCCGCCGAGGACGCTCGCGAAAACGACGATGATGCCGATAATTTTTGCCATAGAGAAAGATTACTTACTTAAGTCGGGTTCAAGGTCATTGTGCGAGAAGCGTTCAAAACTCTTGTTCTACTTATCGGCATGAGTGCGCCAGACTATAGTCAAATCAAGCGAAAATCCTGACTGGCGTCTGATCCGGGCACCCCGACGCGAAGGCCATCATGATGCCATTATTCGACATTGATCAAAACCACCCAGCCGTATGGGCCTTGTGAATGCACTCTGAAAAAGCCTCGTCGCTCCCCGTCCCGCAAACACTCGAAAACTGGATCAGGCAGCTCGATGGACTGGCCTTGCCGGTGCCAGCGCTTGCCCACGGCAAAGTGCAGGCAGCACTGACGGACAGCCGTCGTTCCCTGCGTGACATCGCCGACCTGATGCAGGACAGCCCGGCACTGGTGCTCAGCGTCTTGCGCGAGGCCAATCTCCACACCGGCGGCCTGACAGAACCTGCTGAAAGCCTTGAAGTGGCGCTCAATCGCCTGGGACTCGCTCGCACCGAAACGCTGCTTGCGCGCTTGCCCAGCGCGCAACTGCAGGACATTCCTGTAGCGCTGCGCCAACTGCAACTGATCAGCCAGCACGCCACGCAACAGGCTTACGGCCTGTTCGCCAACCAGCTTGCGCGTCTGTGGCAGGACATCCATCTAGGCAGCCTTTTGTTTCTTTCGCCTCTATGGCCAATGGCGTTGGCTCACCCCAAGCTGCTGGAAGAATGGGAGCTGAGGGTCATTCACAAGGGCGAGTCGGCCAAAACGGTGGAAAAAGCCCTGTTTGGCGTGCGCCTGCTGCACCTGTGCCAGGCGCTGGCTACCCATTGGCGTCTGCCGATCTGGGTCACGCAGGGCTATAACCTGCTGATCAGCGAGCAGCGCAATCTGGTCAAGGTGCTGCGAATCGCCCACGAGAACGACGATCCTCTCAAGCAGCAACAGCAACTGGACGCCGACCTGCCCTTGCGCCGCTGGCTCAATCAGCCGGCCAACACCATCCTGCTGGCGAACGGCCTCGCGCTGTCGGCGCAACAGGCCTGGGACACACCTCACAACCTGCGCTGGCAGCTGTTGACCAGCCTTTATCTGCAACAGCCTTTGATGGATTTGCAGCAACAGGTGCACCAGAACGCGGCCGCCAGCGGTCGTCAACATGCGGCGCCAGGCGTCTGGCACCCGGCTGAAGCGCTGTTGTGGCCATGGGATGCGCGCAGAGTCCACAAAGGTCTGCTGCCCGCCTCACCTCCCACTCCCGAAGCTTTGCAAGTGTGGCGCAAACTCTGCGCGGACCTGCTCAAGGAACCCAGCCTGTTCACCAACGCGATGCACCTGACGACCTTCGCCAGAGACGCATTGGTCGCCTGCGGCATGCAACGGGTGGCGCTGCTGATGATCGATCGCAAGACCGACAGCCTGCGCGTGCATCAGATCGCCGGCCTGGATAAATCGGCCGCCGCCCTGCTCGTCCCCTACAAAGACAGCACAGTGTTGCAGCGCCTGATGGCGCAGGCCACTCAGCTGCGTCTGACGCCAGGCAACAACGCGCAGTTTTCGGCGCTGATGCCGCCGCAGTTGCGCAACCTGTTCAGCGGCGAGAACTTGCTTGTTCGCTCGCTCGCAAGCAATGGACGCGTCGTGATGCTGGTGGTAGCCGATCAAGGCGGCGGGCTGTTCTCGGAAATGTCAGTGCAAGCATTCGGTAAAACCGGGCAGTGTATCGAGAAGGCTCTGACCACCTTTAGCCATCGCAATGGTTGATGGCTGAGCTACAATTCGCCTCTTTTTCCGATCTGGAGACCTTACATGTCTGCCTTCTCAAGCTTGCCACTGGTGATCGAGCCCGCAGATCTGCAGGCACGCCTCGGCGCTTCAGAGCTGATTCTGGTCGACCTGACCAGCCCCGCCCGTTACGAGGCCGGCCACCTTCCCGGCGCCCGCTTCGTCGACCCCAAACGTACGCAACTGGGGCTGCCGCCCGCGCCGGGCCTGCTGCCGACTCATGCGCAGCTCGAAGCGTTGTTCGGCGAACTTGGCCATAACCCCGATGCGGTCTATGTGGTCTACGACGACGAAGGCGGCGGTTGGGCCGGACGTTTCATCTGGCTGCTGGATGTCATCGGACACTCGAAATACCACTATCTCGACGGCGGACTGCTGTCGTGGCAAGCCGAAGGCTTGCCGCTGACCACGGAAGTACCTGCTCTTGCCGGTGGACCGGCTCCGCTGACGCTGCATGACGAACCCACCGCCACCCGCGAATACCTGCAAAGCCGCCTCGGCGCTGCGGATGTGGCTATCTGGGACGCACGCGGCCCGACCGAATACTCGGGCGAGAAAGTGGTCGCGGCCAAAGGCGGTCACATTCCGGGTGCCGTAAACTTCGAATGGACGGCGGGCATGGATCAGGCGCGCAGCCTGCGCATTCGCAAGGATATGCCGCAAATCCTCGAAAGCCTGGGCATCACGCCAGATAAAGAAGTCATCACTCATTGCCAGACCCACCATCGCTCCGGCTTCACCTATCTGGTGGCCAAAGCGCTGGGCTATCCACGCATCAAAGGCTATGCCGGATCGTGGGGCGAATGGGGCAATCATCCGGATACACCGGTCGAGAAATAACGGGCCGCCCACTTGGCGTCGCAGCGCTTCTCCCTTTTTCAAACGCTTTAGGAATCTTGATGAAACAGCGTCTGTTCATTCTTTTTCAATACCTGCTTCCTCACCATCTGCTGTCGCGGCTCGCCGGCTGCGTGGCTGAATGCCGCGTGCGCTGGTTCAAGAACGCATTCACGCAATGGTTCGCACGCCGATACCAGGTCGACATGTCCCAGGCTCAAGTGGAGGACGTCACGGCGTACCAGCACTTCAACGACTTCTTCACGCGGGCGCTGAAACCGGGGGCTCGCCCTCTGGACCAGACGCCGGGCGCGATCCTCTGCCCCGCTGACGGCGCCGTCAGCCAACTGGGCCCGATCGAGCACGGGCGGATTTTTCAGGCCAAAGGCCACAGCTACAGCGTGCTGGAGCTGCTCGGTGGCGATGCGCGCCTGGCCGCGCCATTCATGGGCGGCGAGTTCGCCACCGTTTATCTCTCGCCGAAGGATTACCACCGCGTGCACATGCCGCTGGCCGGTACGCTGCGTGAGATGGTTTACGTGCCGGGTCGTCTGTTCTCGGTCAACCAGACCACTGCTGAAAACGTTCCGGAGCTGTTCGCCCGCAATGAACGTGCAGTCTGCCTGTTCGACACCGAACGTGGTCCGATGGCCGTGGTGCTGGTGGGTGCGATGATTGTGGCCTCCATCGAAACAGTCTGGGCCGGGCTGGTTACGCCACCGAAACGCGAGCTCAAGACCTTCCGTTACGATGAGGCTGCACGTGCGCCGATTCATCTGGAGAAGGGCGCCGAAATGGGTCGCTTCAAACTGGGCTCCACTGCCATCGTGCTGTTCGGGCCGAATCAGGTGAAATGGGCCGAAACGCTGGCGGCAGGGTCGCCCGTGCAGATGGGTCAGGCAATGGCACTGCCGACACAGGCGTGATTCTTGCGTAAAAAAAATGTTGAAACGCTTTTTTGGCGCTGCTCGGCCTTTCGTCGACAGCGCCGATGCGCTTCACAATTCAGATGGATCGGCCGCGCGACAATGTCACTTTGATATTAAAGCTGCGATGTCGAGCTGATGCTGCTAAAGTCGTTCATCGGTGTTGTAGGAAACTTCGTTTTCAATTGACGTAAACTTGCTCGTTTCGCTCGGCCAACGTGCCCTTCGCACCGTTGAAATCGCCGCCGACCGTGCCGGTAGTTGTTGGAGTTTGCCTGTCACATGAGTAATTTAAGTCTTCCTCTGTTGTTGCGCGCACCTGTGCCGACGCAGTCGAGCCTGTCGTTCTGTGACGCGACCCCAAAAGACCTCAGGCGCTGGATCGCCACGCTGCCCAAAGCGAACCTCGGCGAAATGGCCCGCCAGCTGTATCAAGGCTTGGGCGAGCTCAACCAACTACTCACCCCCAGCGACAACCGCATGCAACTGCTTGAGCTGCTGCGCCCGGAAGTGTCGTTCGTGTGCAAGCATCTGGAGCGGCATTTCCTCAACCAGTCCGTCGTACTGGAAGAGCGTCCTCGCAAGGTCGCCAACCTGTGTCAGGCCCTGCAGAACCATCTGGCGATCGGCTATAAACAGATCATCGCCCGTGTCGCGCCCAGGCTCAGCAGAGACCGCATCCCGCTGCTCACCACCGCATTGCAGCGGGCTTTGCACTGCCTGAACGGGCCATTGATCCGCGCCAACCAGCTTTACTGTCCGGTGCAGGACGGCTTGTGGCTTGAGCTGCACCAGATCTACCAGATCGCGCGTCAGCACCAGTTGCACAATATTCCGGTTGCCGACAATCAGGCTCACCACACGCACACGCTGACTGTCGAACAGACTTACACGGTGGCCCTGTTGATGGGTTGCTCTCGCTGCAATCAGATGCGTCAGCACAACATCGGCAAGCTCGCCGACGCACTGGACGCGTGGAGTTCGATGGTCACGCTGCAGCAGCCGCTGGTCGAGGGCTCCAGCCTGTATGCTGTGTCGCCGAGTACCGACACCGCTCCACGCTACACCTCGCTGTACGCCGAAGATCAACGCGGCAATCTGCTTGGCATCGACCCACGCCCTTTGTCCGCCGCGCTGCTGCGCTATATTGAAACGCCCGTCGAGCAGCGATCGCAGTCCTATCTGCACGTGCCACCGGGTTTGTCTGCGGATGTACTGCAACATCTGGCCGCTGCCTGGGGAGACGTTTCAGAACGGGCATTCCAGCGCACGCCGGGCCAAGGCACGCTGACGGTCTGCGTTGGCATGAGCGCCTTGCATTACTTCGTCGGCGGCCAGAAGTGCTTCAGTGATCTGTTGCAGGTAGCCGCGGTGAGCAAAACGGCCGAATACACGCTGCAACCGCTGGAGCCGACTCGGCACGACCCGTGGGCGCAAGCCGTGGATGTGCAACGCAGCGGCACGTCGAACACCATGCTTCCGTTTGAAGAAATCGAATATCAGCGTGAAGAAACAGAAGCCAGCGCTGCCGCCGATGCGCAGAAGAGCTTCCCGACGTACAGCCTGCACATCGTCAATCACAGCCCCGGTGGTTATTGCCTGGCCTGGCCCAAGGAAGTCCCCGACCAACTTCAGGCCGGAGAGATGATCGGCATTCAGGACCATGGCCATGGCTGGAGCATCGCGGTAGTGCGCTGGGTTCGCCAGGTGCGCAGTGGTGGCACACAAATGGGTGTCGAATTGATCGCGCCGTTCGCGCAGGCCTGTGGCATGCAACTGCTGCGGGCCGAGCAGAGCAGTCAGTACTTGCGCGCGCTGTTGCTTCCGGAAGTGCGCGCCATCGATGTTCCGGCAACGGTGGTCGCCCCTCGCCTGCCGTTCGACGATGGCTGCAAGGTCATGATCAACACCAGCGGAGAGGAACGTCGGGCCAGCCTGAGCAATCGTCGGGCGACGACCGGCAGCTACAACCAGTTCGAGTATCAGATGCTCGAAGGGCCGAAGAAGAACGTCGCACAGAACGAATCCGCGCCGGAACAGGAATTCGATTCGCTCTGGACGGTGCTGTAATCCCCTACCGCTCCCCTCAAACCGTGCGCGCGCATCCGCAGGTTTGAGGGATAGCCGATCAGCAACGGTCTACGCGTTTCGCCCTTCCCGGTCGCGGAAGCCGAGCAGATAAAGCACACCATCGAGCCCCAGCGTCGAGATCGCCTGCCTGGCCGACTGCTTGACCAGCGGCTTGGCCCGGAATGCCACGCCCAGTCCGGCAATCGCCAGCATCGGCAGGTCATTGGCGCCGTCGCCGACGGCAATGGTCTGCTCAAGGCTCAACCCTTCCTTGCTCGCCAGCTCGCGCAGCAGATCCGCCTTGCGCTGAGCGTCGACGATAGGCTCGACGGCAACGCCGGTGCATTTGCCGTCCACGACTTCAAGCTCGTTGGCGAAGATGTAATCGATGCCCAGCTTTGCCTGCAACTGACGGGCAAAATAGGTGAAGCCTCCCGACAGAATCGCGGTTTTGTAGCCCAGACGCTTAAGCTCGGCAAACAGTGTTTCGGCGCCCTCGGTCAGACGCAGCGATGCGCCGATTTCGTCCAGCACCTTGATGTCCAGCCCTTTGAGCAGCGCCAGGCGCTCCTTGAAGCTGGCGCGAAAATCCAACTCGCCGCGCATGGCGCGCTCAGTGATTTCGGACACGCGCTCGCCAACGCCGTGAGCCTTGGCCAGCTCGTCGATGACTTCGGCTTCGATCAGCGTCGAATCCATGTCGAACACGGCCAGACGACGATTGCGACGGAAAATGGAGTCCTGCTGGAAGGCGATGTCGACGTTCAGCTCCTGAGCCACATGCAGGAATTCCGCGCGCATCTGCTGAGCGTCGGCGGGCTCGCCACGCACGGAAAACTCGATGCAGCCCTTACCCTTGTCACTTGGCATGTCCAGCGGCATCCGGCCGGAGAGGCGGTCGATGCGGTCAATGTTCAGGCCGTACTTTTCGGTGATCGAACTGACCGTCTGCAATTGCTCGGCCGTGACCTTGCGGGTCAAGAGCGTGACGATGTGCCGGTCCTTGCCCTGGTCGTCGACCCAATGCTGGTAGTCGTCTTCGCTGACATGAGTGAACAAGACCTGTTGGCCCAGTTCGTCGGCCTTGACCTGAACCTGATCGAGTACCGTCGCGCCGCTTTCGGTGTCCGGAATCTCGACAAGAATGCCGAACGACAGCGTGTCATGGATCACTGCCTGACCAATATCCAGAACATCGACGCCACCCTGGGCCAACACGCCGGTGATGGCCGCAGTGAGACCCGGACGGTCTTCACCGGTGATGTTTATCAGGACAATTTCGCGCAAGGCGCACCCCCGCAGTGGAAAAAAACCGCATTCTACTCACTTTCAGTGACCACCGGGCACAGCGAGCGCTTTGCCGCTACTGGGTCGCTCGCTATACTGCGCGGCAACTTCTCCAAGAGAGCCGTGCTCAGTGAACCGGCCCACGCCAGTAAAAACCGATAATTTCTTCTTGCTGATCTTCCGGGCATTGCGTCATCGACGTGTACCGATTGCTTTGCGCATCGCCAGCCACAACGTGATTCTCGTCGCGCTGGCGCTGGTGATCTACGCCTGCGTGATGGGGTTGCAGTTCAAGCAAGCCATGCACGAACAGGCGGACGCATTGGGGCAGGCCCTGACCACGCAAACAGCGACCTCCGCGACAGAGCTGCTGGTGTCCAACGACATCCTCAGCCTCAACGTGCTGCTGGGCAATCTGGTCAAAAACCCGCTGGTCGCTCACGCCGCTATTTATAGCGTGGACAACCGCATTCTTGCCGAAGCCGGCCAGCGCCCGAAAAACGGCCTGCTGGGCGAAGCCGAAGGGCTCTACGAGATCAAGGTCACATTCCAGGATGTCGTCGCGGGCACCCTGCGCATCAGTCTGGACATGACTCAGTTCCAGCAACCGCTGACCATCAGCCTGCAAAGCATGGGCATTCTCGCGGGTATTCTGCTGGCGCTGGCATTGGCGCTCAGCCTGCGCCTGGGGCGTCACATTTCCACGCCCATGCTGCAATTGCGCATGTGGTTGCGTTACATCGATCCCTACACGCCGGCAACAGATCGTCAGGATGAAATCGGCGATCTGGCTCGCCAGCTCAAGGCATCTTACGCACCGCCTGAGCCGGAACCGGAGCCAGTCCCTGAGCCCGAGCACGCCGATGATGACAGCTCGCCCGAATTCGACGCCAGCGATCTGGGTGATCACGATTTCGACGATGCGCCCAAGCCGCGCGCCACGGCGATCCCTGCACGACGTATCGTTGCCGAGGAAGACGAAGAGGACGAAGACGATCCGTTTGCCGATCTGCGCGACGACTCCGCGGTGGCCCAGAAGCCTGCGCCGCGGCCGATGCTCCCGGTCGTTCCTTCACAGCCGCAATACAGCGCAGTGCTTGCCGTGCAGTTGGGCTCTCAGGAACAATTGCGTCGCCTGCCACGCGCCCGCTTGACCGAGCTGCTCGAGCGTTATCGCGACTGCATCGATCAGGCTGCTTCGCTGTACGACAGCGAGCTTCACACGCTGAATGACGGCAGCTCGCTGATGGTGTTCAGCACCCAGGACAGCGGCGATGATTACCTGACCAATGCCATCTGCTGTGGCGAGCTTCTTCGTGCATTGAGCCACGCCTTGCAGATTGAAGTCGCAGACAGCGGCATCACCCTGCAATTGCAGCTCGGTCTGACGCTGGGCGAAGGCCTGCACGGCATGAACCAGATCGACCTGCTGTTGACCGAAACCGCGCAGGACGCATTGGCGCTGTCGCAACACAGTCGCAACCTGCTGCTGGTGGAACGCAAGATCAGCGAAGACCACACCATTCGTCAGCGTGCTCGCATTCGCCCCATCGCCAGCCCGGAAGGTGCCAGCTGCGTCGAACGCCTGATGGAGCCCTATCCATCGATGCTCGAACGCCAACTTGCGCGCATGCACGAGGCGCGCAAGGTCTGATACCCGGTCGGGCGTGCGCAATCCGTTGTAGGAGCGCGCTTGCCCGCGAACGCGATATCCCTCCAACGCTGCGGCGACTGACACCACGCATTCGCGGGCAAGCGCGCTCCCACAAACGGTCAGCGGCGAATGGATATATACGGTTTCGATCTTGACGAACTGTATGCCACCCACAAAAAAGCCCGCATCACTGCGGGCTTTTTGTTTGCGCCTGGATCAGAAGCGGAACACTTCAAGATCGGTGCGAATCGGGGAAGCCATTGGAATCTTTGGCTTGTCTTGATCGGTTCGGGTCTTGGCCGGTTGGGCGGCCTTTCTCGGTTCGTCTGCAACCAGCGGCTGGCTGGCAATCGGCTTCACCGCCACGCTCAATTGATCGGCCAGACGCTGCAGCAATACGCCTTGCGCTTTGACCTGAGCAGCGGAGGTGCCGGCATGCGGCTCTTCAAGGTGAACCAGTTTGCTGTCGCGAACGGTGCCTCGGCGATCCAGCAGACGCCATTGCGCATCGAGCACCGCAGGCTGGTTCTCGCCCGAATCCAGACGGGTGATCGACAGCACGACTTGCACATCCGGCGTGAAGTTGGCTGCAGCCGGCGCCATTACCACGCGCTGGCTATCAAGCTTCCAGGCCAGCTGGCGAAGCAACAGCTGATCGATATCCGCCGACAGACTGCCCGCCCACCGACCGTCCGTCGAAGCCGTCAGACTGCCGTCCGGCTGGCGCTGCAGTAATGTTTCCCGTTGCAGATAATCGGCAACGGCAACCGGACCCAGCAAAACTGCGACTCCGGCACTTTGTTTCGGTTGCCCAGGTTCGCCGCTGTCCAACTGATAGAGCGAAGTGGGTTGATGAACGCTGCATCCGGCCAAACCTAAAACGCCAGTCAACAACAGAACAACAGGAACGCGTAGAAAATTCATCATTCCGTCCAAGTGGGCACCCAAGGCGCGCCACGATGTCAAATACTCAAGAAACCATGAAGGCACTCAGCCACGCCTGCACCTCAAGACGTCATATCATCCGTGAATATGCGCGATGACTCCAGCGATTCTGCGTCGATCTTCGTGACGAAACGAAGATCGGACGCTCAAATCAGCTTCTTAAGCACCAGTTTCCACCAACAGGGCATCCACGCGCTGAAATCCACGTGGTAGCTTATTGCCACGTCTTCCGCGCTCGCCTTTGTAATGTTCCAGATCGTCAGCTTTGAGAGAAAGCGTACGTTTGCCAGCCTGCAGCACCAGAGTGGCGCCTTCCGGAATCACCGCCAGGTCGGTCACGAATTCTTCTCGGCTGGCAACGCGTTCGCCAGGAATGCCGATGATCTTGTTGCCTTTACCCTTACCCAGCTGCGGCAGATCGGCAATTTTAAACACCAGCAGGCGGCCCTCGGTCGTAACCGCCGCCAGCCAGTTTTGCTCCCGATCTGGCACAGGACGCGGCAAGATGACCTTGGCACCCGTCGGCAGGCTCAACAGCGCCTTGCCCGCCTTGTTCTTCGCCTGCAGGTCCTCACCCTTCACAACGAAACCGTAACCGGCGTCGGAGGCGATCACGTACAGCGCGTCATCATCGGGGAGCAGCACGCATTCGAACGTCGCCGCAGGTGGCGGCGTCAGGCGACCGGTGAGTGGATCGCCCTGGCCTCGAGCAGAAGGCAGCGTATGCGCTGCCAGCGAATAGCTGCGCCCTGTCGAGTCGATGAACACAGCGAACTGATTCGAACGCCCCGCCGCTGCTGCCTTGAATCCGTCGCCTGCCTTGTAGGAGAGCCCTGTTGCGTCGATGTCATGGCCTTTGGCGCAACGCACCCAGCCTTTTTCTGACAGCACGACCGTCACCGGCTCAGTCGGCATGAGCTCGTTTTCTGACAACGCCTTGGCCTCGGCACGCTCCACGATTGGCGAGCGGCGATCATCGCCATAGGTTTCGGCGTCCGCGATCAGTTCGGAACGCACCAGCTTGCGCAACTTGGTCTCGCTGCCCAGCAGAGCCAGCAGCTTGGCCTGTTCCTTGAGCAGTTCATCCTGCTCGCCGCGCAGCTTCATTTCTTCCAGACGCGCCAACTGACGCAGCCGGGTGTCGAGGATGTAGTCGGCCTGGATCTCCGAGAGCTCAAAACGGGCAATCAGCTCGGCCTTCGGATGCTCGGCGGTGCGGATGATGTGGATCACTTCGTCCAGATTCAGGTAAGCGGTCAGCAAACCTTCCAACAGGTGCAGGCGCTTCTGCACCTTGTCCAGACGGAATTGCAAGCGACGACGCACCGTGTTGATGCGGAATGTCAGCCACTCAGACAGCAGCGCCTTGAGGTTCTTGAGCTGCGGCTTGCCGTCCAGGCCGATGATGTTGATGTTCACCCGGTAGCTGGATTCAAGCTCCGTAGTGGCGAACAGGTGTTGCATCAGCTCTTCAGGATCGACGCGATTGGAGCGCGGAATGATCACGATGCGGCATGGGTGCTCATGATCGGACTCATCACGCAGGTCCGCGACCATCGGCAGCTTCTTGGCCTGCATCTGCGCGGCGATCTGCTCCAGCACCTTAGCGCCGGAAACCTGATGCGGCAGCGCGGTGACCACGATGTCGCCATCCTCGACACGGTAAACGGCACGCATGCGTACCGAGCCGCGACCACTTTCGTAGATCTTCAGCAGGTCGGCGCGCGACGTGATGATTTCGGCTTCGGTCGGGTAGTCCGGCCCTTGCACGTGCTCACACAGCTGCTCGATGGTGGCCTTGGGCTCATCGAGCAAACGCACGCAGGCAGACGCGACTTCACGCAGGTTGTGCGGCGGAACGTCGGTCGCCATGCCCACGGCGATACCGGTGGTGCCATTGAGCAGGATATTCGGCAAACGTGCTGGCAATACCGCCGGTTCGTCCAGCGTACCGTCGAAGTTGGGAACCCAGTCAGCGGTGCCTTGACCGAGTTCGGTCAGCAGCACTTCCGAATAGCGCGACAGGCGCGCCTCGGTGTAGCGCATGGCCGCGAACGACTTGGGATCATCCGGCGCACCCCAGTTACCTTGACCATCGACCAGCGTGTAGCGATAGCTGAACGACTGAGCCATCAGCACCATGGCCTCATAGCACGCGGAGTCACCGTGCGGGTGGAACTTGCCGAGTACGTCACCGACCGTGCGCGCCGATTTCTTGTGCTTGGCGTCGGCGTCCAGGCCCAGTTCGCTCATGGCGTAGACAATCCGCCGCTGCACGGGCTTCAAGCCATCACCGATGTGCGGCAAGGCGCGGTCCATGATCACGTACATGGAATAGTTGAGGTAGGCCTGTTCGGTGAAGTCAGCCAGTGATCGGCGTTCTACGCCATCCAGGCTGAGGTCAAGGGAGTCGCTCATGCGGGCCTCATCATTTTGTCGTCTGACGCAGCAGCAATGTGCCGCCGCGCTGTGTGAATTCGAGTTGTTTGATGGCGCTCATGCCCAGCAGCACCTGCTCACCGTCCAGGCCGGGCACCACCAGGGCGCGCACATTGCTCAAGACGATGTCGCCAATTTGCAGCCGCTGCAGCGTGGTCCGGAATGCCTCGGTGCGGCCATTGGCCGTACTCACCTGAACCCGCTCGCCACGCTCCAGGCGCAACGTGTCCGCCACTGGTTCGGGAATGGCGACATTGGTCGCTCCCGTGTCGAGCATGAACTGTACCGGGTGCGAGTCGATCTGCCCGCTCATGACGAAGTGCCCCTGACGGTTGCTCGTCAACTGCACTTCGACATAGCCATCACCCTGCCGTGAAGTAACGCTGGTGTTCGGGTTTTCCTGTCGCTGCTCCCAATCGCCGAAAAAACGCGTGGCCAGAAACAGCCCCGCAGCCCAGACGATGATCAGCATGAGACGCCCGGCGCGTCTGCCGGGTGGTGCCTGTGTCAAGGCTTGCCGCCCCAGCCACCGGCTGGCGCAGCGAAGCGCCAGACGATCGGACGCTTTTCTCCGTCGGCGCGAGCGCCAAAGTTATTGTCGACCCCGACCCATGCACCGCTGTCATCGATGACCAGCGCTTCGGTCAGGCCGTATTTCTGGTCATACAGGCGATTGGGTTGCAGCGCTTCCTTTGCGAATGACCAGCACGCTTCGAGCTGCCCGGTCTCCAGAGAGCGTCGGCAGATGCGGTAGGCCGCGCGCTCAAGCGCGAACAACTTGCCCTTGTACAACGAAATGTCCGCAAAGTCTTTGCCAACGGCCTTCCCGCCCACTTGCGGCGGCAGAATGTCATTGCCAGACTCGACCCGCAGAATACAGCTCGCATCACAGGCCCAGCCGTCTTTACCAAGGCGCGCCGTCAACAGACCTCGCTTGTCACGCTCGGCGGCCAGCCATAACTGATCGCCTGCCGGATTGATCGCGATACCTTCGAAAATCGCATTGAAGTGCTGCAGCATCCCTGCCGACTGTGCTTCCTTGACCAGCTTGCCCGGCAATTCCAGCCAGACCGGCGCCCCGTTGACAGGTACCTTGAGCACCGTGGCGTAAGCCTCGCTGACCAGATACCGGTTGCCGGCGGCATCGCAGCTCACGCCCTCGAAATCCAGATCGCCCCCACGAAGAATCGCCGAGGCCTTGGCCATCGCACGCAAGGTCGAAGACAGCCCGCTGTCTGGAATCGGCGGAATCTCGATCACCTGGCCACGGGCTTTCCAGACCGTCGCCGAGGTGTCGAGGCTGTACAGCAAGGTGTCATCGCGGTCGGAAACCGTCCACAACACGCCATTGCACGACGCCAGCCCCGACAGATTGCCGCCGATCATGTCGTCGACCGGGTGCTCGGACAACAATTTCAGTTCGGGCAACGGTGCGGCGAAGACTGGGGCAGCGAGCAACAACAGGGCTGCAAACCAGGCTCGCATCAGACCAGCACCTCGGCAAGGTTGCCCTTGGATTCGAGCCAGGTCTTGCGGTCGCCTGCACGTTTTTTTGCCAACAGCATGTCCATGATTTCCGAAGTGGCCTCGAAATCATCCAGCGTCAGCTGGACAAGACGACGGGTGTTCGGGTCCATGGTGGTTTCACGCAGCTGCGGCGGGTTCATCTCGCCCAGACCTTTGAATCGCGTGACCTGAGGCTTGCCGCGCTTCTTCTCGGCCACCAGACGATCGAGGATGCCATCGCGCTCAGCCTCGTCCAGTGCGTAATAAATGTCTTTGCCCAGGTCGATGCGGTAAAGCGGCGGCATTGCGACGTACACGTGGCCGGCGTCGACCAGCGGACGGAAATGCTGCACGAACAGGGCGCACAGCAAGGTGGCGATGTGCAGGCCGTCGGAGTCGGCATCGGCGAGGATACAGATCTTGCCGTACCGCAACTGGCTCATGTCCGCCGCGCCTGGATCAACCCCGATGGCGACCGCAATGTTGTGGACTTCCTGGCTGGCGAGCACTTCGCCACCATCGACTTCCCAGGTGTTCAGAATTTTGCCGCGAAGCGGCAGGATGGCCTGAAACTCCTTGTCCCGCGCCTGCTTGGCCGAGCCGCCGGCAGAGTCACCCTCGACCAGAAACAGTTCGGCGCGCATCGGATCCTGGCCGGCGCAATCGGCCAGCTTGCCCGGCAGCGCCGGACCTTGAGTGATGCGTTTTCGCTCGACTTTCTTGCTTGCCTTGAGTCGGCGTCCGGCGTTGTTGATCGCCAGCTCCGCCAACTGCATGCCCATTTCAGGATGAGCGTTGAGCCACAGGCTGAATGCGTCCTTGACCACGCCGGAGACGAACGCCGCCGCCTCACGAGACGACAGACGCTCCTTGGTCTGGCCGGAGAACTGGGGCTCTTGCATCTTCATCGACAGAACGAACGCGATCCGCTCCCAGACGTCTTCCGGCGCCAGTTTCACGCCACGCGGCAGCAGATTGCGGAACTCACAGAATTCGCGCATGGCATCGAGCAAGCCCTGGCGCAGACCATTGACGTGAGTACCGCCCTGCGCGGTCGGGATCAGGTTGACGTAGCTCTCCTGAACGCTGTCGCCGCCCTCAGGCAGCCAGAGCAACGCCCAGTCGACGGCTTCCTTGTTACCCGCGAATGAACCACAGAAGGGCTCGTCGGGCAGGCGCAGAAACTCGTTCACCGAATCCTGAAGATACGAGCGCAGCCCGTCTTCGTAATGCCACTCGACTTTCTCGCCGGTGCCCTTGTCCTCGAAGCTGACCAAGAGGCCCGGGCACAGGACAGCCTTGGCCTTGAGCACGTGCTTGAGGCGGCTGACGGAGAATTTGGGACTGTCGAAATATTTCGGGTCCGGCGCAAAAAAGACGCTGGTGCCTGTATTGCGCTTGCCCACTGTGCCGACGACGGCCAGCTCGCTGGCCTTGAAGCCATCGGCGAAGGTCATTTCATATTCGTTGCCGTCGCGCTTGACCCGCACCCGCACTTGGGTGGAGAGCGCGTTGACCACGGAAATACCCACCCCGTGCAGACCGCCGGAGAACTGGTAGTTCTTGTTGGAGAACTTACCGCCCGCGTGCAGCTTGGTGAGGATCAGTTCGACACCGGAAACGCCTTCTTCCGGGTGGATGTCCACTGGCATGCCGCGACCGTCATCGGCCACTTCAAGAGAGTTATCGGCGTGGAGAATGACCTGCACCGATCTGGCGTGCCCCGCCAGCGCTTCGTCGACGCTGTTGTCGATGACTTCCTGCGCCAGATGGTTCGGCCGCGTGGTGTCGGTGTACATGCCCGGCCGTTTGCGGACCGGGTCGAGGCCCGAGAGGACTTCGATGGCGTCTGCGTTATAAGAGCTAGCGCTGGGATTGGCCATGGGGTCTCGTCATCAAGTCGTTCATGAAATTTCGGAGTGACACTGTTCTACATTGTTGTTTCAGCACATGCGTCGATCCGGCCGGGCTACAGCACCGACAGATCGATCGCCTGGAGCAGTTCTGGCGCGAAACCGGCAAATCCGAGCAGAGCGGGCAGTTTCGACGCGAATCCTTGAAAACCATGATCGCCCCCGGCCTCGATGCGTAACGCGCAAGCTCGGTAAAATGCCTGCGCGCGACGATAATCCAGAGTTTCATCGCCGGTCTGCAGCCACACCTGGATACGCTGAGGATCTTGCGGGGCCGGCACTTCGAGCTCTGCCAGCGCTGCCACGTGATCGTGCGTCAGCTCCCAGCTCTCGCCGGTATATAGATTTTGTTGGGTGCCCAGAAAGCCGTCGAACAACTGATGCGGATTCACCGCCGGGTTGATCAGCACGGCCTTAAGGCCATGACGCTCCGCCAGGTGAGTCGCATAGTAGCCGCCGAGCGAGCTGCCGACCAGTAATGGCCGCCCGCCCAGTTCTTCGATGGCGTTCTCAAGCTGGGCCACTGCCTGACGCGGATGATGGTGCAGCTCTGGCACCCGCAACTGCTCGCTCAAACCCAGGGTTTTCATCAACTCAGCCAGCTGTGTGGCTTTTTTCGACATCGCCGAGCTGTTCAAGCCATGTATATAAAGAAGCGTCGGGTGATCCTGGTTCACGCGGTTATCTCCAGATGCAGCGCATCAACACGCAAAGCCACGCAGTTTACAGGGACAACCCAGGGAAAACTCGTTTGTTGATCAACCGCTGAGGTTCGAAGCATTTCCATCAATAACCGGCACCACTGAGGTCGACTTCGAACAGACTGGGGTCAATCCGCGATACGCCGGTTTCGATCAGGCCGTCATCGTGCAGCCGCAACCAGCGATATCCCGGCGCCAGCGCGTCGAGCTTGAAATCCTCACTGTCGGGCGCGAACTGAATACACGTGGACGGCGACGCCATCAACCTCAAGCCGTTACGTTGCTGATCGTATTCCTGATGCACGTGGCCCCAAAGCAGCGCCCGAGCCTGAGGAAAGCGTTCCAGCACGGAGAACAGAGCCTCGGGGTTACGCAGTCCGATCGGCTCCATCCACGCCGCGCCAATGGGCACCGGATGATGGTGCAGGCAGACCAGATGATGACGTTGCGGTGCTTCGCTCAACGCCTGAGCAAGCAATTGCAGCTGTTTGTCTTCCAGATAGCCCGGCACGGAGCCCGGAACGGCAGAGTCCAGCATCGTGATACGCCAGTTTCCAACGTCCACGACAGGCTCAAGAAAGTCACTCTGCTGAGCGGCGATCGCCATTTCCCGAAGTTCGTCATGGTTGCCAGGCAGCCAGCGTTTGGGCGCGGACAGGCGCTCACTCGACTGGCGAAACGCCTGATAAGACTCGACGGAGCCGTCCTGAGACAAATCGCCCGTGGCGAGCACCAGGTCGATCGCCGCCTGTTCGGCCAGCACCCGATCAACGACGGCGCTCAGGCTGTCGCGCGTGGCCATGCCCAAGAGCTTGCCGTCCGCTTCAGCGAACAGGTGGCTGTCCGACAGTTGCACCACCAGGACGGAGGACGAATTCAGAGGTGTGCTCGGCAATGGCCATCTCCTTGAGCGGGTATGGCCGGATTATGGTGGCTGGAGCGCCGACGGGCAAATGCCGAAGTGAGGGCTAGCTCTCAGTTGTGGTGCTTGTGAGCTGAAGTCTTTCGGCGCAGGGCAGATCTCTTGAAGAGGCTGTCGAGGCCGTAACCGCCCAGCAGCAAGCCTATACCCCCACCTAAAAGCAGCCAGCCCAATATATCTTCGTAACTTCCCGGAGTCGAAAAATACATCAGCGGGAATATAGGAAGATGAGACCCCGCAAATAAGCCTGCAACCCCACCTAACGACCACCCCCAAGAAATGTAGCTCGACAAATATGCACCCAGCGCAAACCCTCCAATAAAGGAGGACCATTCCGACGCCAATGTAAGAGGTTCCGGGGAATAAAAAATCAAATCCGTAAAAAACTGGACCACCAGACCAGACCATATCCCATAAACCAAAACCTTTACGATGCTCACTTCCACAATCTCGGACAGTTGGTCACGCTGACCTCACTCACCCCACCAGCCGATAACACTGCTTCAACGAAACTCACGCAGTTATTGGGGACTAACAGCCAGTACCATATCTCTACGCTCAACGCTTCAATCTTCCGTTGCGCGCTCTCGGGATCCGGGACGTAAACCTTGCGTCTGAATATCTCGTTTTTCCCTCCCTCTTGCACGTATCTCTTATAATCAGTCTCAGTTAAATGATAAGGCCGATTCCACTTATCTATGTGAAAGTAATTATACCCAACCCTCAATAGCGAATGCCCGCAATAATTGGGACCGTCGCCTGAAACAACCACAACCCAGGTGTCATTCCAATTAAACGGAATCGCATCGCAGGAATAAAGATGAGTTCCAAGATAAGCCATAGCACGACCTCAAACAAAAGATCGTGCAAACCTAGCTCCAGGAGCGCTGAAAAATAAAGCCAAATCCCAGCGCAGCGAAAATTTCAGAAACAGCCTACAAGGCCGGAAGACTTGAGCGTTAAGCTAGCTGGAAAGAGCCTACAACTTCAGCGCACCGACTCAAACTCATGCCCACACGCCAGGCAGTGACTCAACCATTCCCCCAGGAACAGATTGAGTTGGGCCTTTTCATCGGGCTGATGCATGTCGGCGTTGGGGTAAGGATAAATGCCCTGAAAACGCCGCGCGTGTTCGGCGCCGATGACTTCGGCCATGCGCGCGTCGTGATAGACCTGGACTTCCAGCACAGGCACCGGCAGCCAGGGCAGGCTGTGCTCTTGGCGCACCTGTAGCGTGGTGGTGTAAGGACAGTCGAGTATGACCTCGACCGCCAGCACGCCCAGCATCTGATCGCCTTGCGTGACGGCGACCTTGCGTGAGCGCTGTGCATTGCGCATATCGGGTAGCAAACGCATCAAGCGAGCGTAGTTCGCCTCGCAGGCTGCTTGCAGCCCGGCAAGGTCGACACGATAGCGCTCGCGCAGAAGATTCAAGACCATAGCCCCCTTATCTCGGCGCGATTGAGCGCCAGCCATTGTATTGCGATGATAGTTGCCGCATTGACGATGCGTCCGTCTTTCACAGCCTGCATGGCATCTTCGAAGGACCAGACCGACACACGGATGTCTTCGGCTTCCTCTTCCAGGCCATGCAGACCACCTGCGCCTTCACTGTCGCACTTGCCCAGGTAGAGATGAACGAATTCGTTGCTGCCTCCGGGCGAAGGGAAATACTTGGTGATCGGCCAGAGTGCCTCGAAGACAAGCCCAGCTTCCTCCTCTCCCTCACGGTGAGCAACCTGTTCAGGCTCCTCTTTTTTGTCGATCAGGCCCGCAACCATTTCGATCAGCCAGGGGTTGGGATACTTGCCCACCACGCCCACCCGGAACTGCTCGATCAGCACGACCTGATCGCGCTTGGCATCGTAAGGCAGCACGCAGACAGCGTCGTGTCGGACAAACAGCTCGCGCTTGATTTCCGGGCTCATGCCGCCGTCGAACAGTTCGTGGCGCAGGTGCAGTCGATCCAGCTGGTAGAACCCCTTGAAGCAGGTTTCGCGCTGAGTGATCTCGTGCTTCGTCGGTATCGATTTCGGGGTATCAGTCATACTTTTCTCACTGCTTGAGCACCTGTGTCCTGGCCCATCCTAACGCGCTGCTGCGCTGGATGCAGCCCTTTGAGTTGGCAAATCCGGCCCTCAGGGTAGACGACAGCAACCGAAAGGTTCTCTAATCCGCCCAGTGGCGAACTGATTGCGCCACCCGTAGTCGAAGCTGGTTGCCGTTACATCCGAGTGATGGCCCTTTATGCCAATGCCAAGGATCAACATGTCGTTTCTGAAGATCATTTCACTGGCCTGCCTGGCCCTGATACTGGGCGCCTGCCAAAGCCTCTTCCAACCCAATCTGCGCAGTCCGCTGACCGTTCAGCGTGACGCCTCCGAACTGATCAAGCCCGGCTGCACCACAGACGATTGCCCGCTGGTAAACATCGACACCGTACATTTCCCGGACGAGCCCAAACTGGATGCAATCGTTCAGCGCACGCTCTTGCAATTGACCCGCAGCGACACCGACGGTCCCGTTCCGCCAACGATCAAGGCGTATCAGGAGCAATTCTTGAGCCGTGCCCAGGCGCGCAACAGCAGTTACCTTCAAGCCAAAGTACGCGAGCAGCATGACGGAATCGTCGTCGTGGAGCTGTCGAGCTACCTGGATACCGGTGGCGCTCACGGCAATCCGGGCCGTGCGTTCATCAACTATTCACGCCAGCAGCAGCGCGTGCTGACGCTGGCCGACATGCTGGTACCGGGCCAGGAAAGCGCGTTCTGGGAAAAGGCCGAACTGGCGCATCAAGCCTGGCAAGTGAGCACCAAGCTGGACAAGGACGCCGACTTTCAGAAGATGTGGCCATTCAAGCGAACTTCAAACGTCGCCCTGACGTACGGTGCCGTCATTCTGAAATACCCGGTGGACACCATCGCACCCTATTCGATGGGTCACATCGAGCTGAAGATTCCCTATCCGCAGCTTAACGGGATCATCAAGCCTGAGCTGTTTCCGGGCCGCAGCTGATCGTCTGAACGCAAGCCGGTTGCTGAGAACGCGCCGGCTTGCCTCGTAATATCCCCTCTCAAATAACCACCTTATCTATATTCAGTTCCTACATACACTTTCATACACATCCTCCAAGCTTTAAACATTCCCACCCTCAAACTTCCACCATTACTAAACTCCTTGTTTATTGACGCCTCACTCGCCTAATCATTAAGTTCCGCCCTGATTTCTTAGAACTGTCAGGGAGACGGGATGCGCTTATGGAACTTGCTGCCTTCGTGGTTTGAAATTGAAGATCGCCTTAGGCTTGAAGTTCAAAGCAGCGGCTTGGGCGACTTTCGAAATTACCTGAATGAGCAAGCGCCTTCCGTCGAACTTGTTCTGCGCCGCGTCGACAACATCAGAACTGCCTTTTATCGCGCCGAGTTTGAAGCCAGCGCATTACTGCGGCAGCGATTCGCAGATATTGAAATATCCGACGTGCTCTCTGATCTGATGGGCGTTGTCGGCGACATGGCCATGATCATCGTCGGCAGCATCCTGGCCGGAGGCGCGATGGGTGCGGGGGTAGGCGCCCTGGCGGGTGGCGTAGGCGCGGGGCCAGGCGCATTCGCCGGCATGGCTGTCGGGTTGCAAGCCAGCAGCTGGATTCTGGGCGTACTGGGGCTGGCGTCGGTCGCCGAGTTTTTCGTCCAAGGCCTGCCCGCGCTGCTGGACCACTACGTGCGCGGTATTCAGGTCGCATGGGGCGGGACCCAAGGCAACGAAGGGCTGAACCCGATTTCACAGGACGACCCGTGGGTGGTCGACCAAGCGGCACACCATATCGCCCGCGGGCATACCGAAGTGGTGATCCTGCTGCTCGGCGCAGTGGTTGAGTACCTGACCCGAGGCCGCGGCAACATGTCGGTACTCGCCGGTCAGATGCGCGCCAGCAGCAAAGGCGCGCGGCTGGCGCAGTGGATGCTCAAGCATGAAGAGGGCCTCAAGGGGCGGCCTGACTTGCAGCCTGCCAAGGCTGGAACGAGTAGCTCGACCACACCGGAGCCTAGGTTCGACAGCCATCGGGAGACCGATCGACCGGGCGGGAAGAAACCGCTGGGCATGCCGGAATACAAGGTGCCATGCTTTAACGCGAGCAACCTGCATTACAGCAAGATTCCCGAGTTCGACAGGCAACTGGTGGGACAGGAAAGAGGCCTGAATGACCTGACCGTGGATGAGTATTTGCGCGGGCGGGAGGCGTTTAAGGCTGGGGAAAAGGTTAGGGATCCGAGGGTGGCGAAGAAAGCGCGCGAAAACCTTGCGGTCAACCTGACCCAGAAAATCAGCCGAAAACTGCGTAAGCAGGGGCTTTCTGAGCAACATGCTGACAAGTTGGCTGCGACATTGACTAGGGAAAAACTGAGGACGCTCGCGGCCCTTCACAATCCTGATCTCTTCGCAGGAGGCAAAGATTTTATATCTGACTTTGGAGACCGGTCGGTAAACGCCAGCATCGGAGCGCAATGGCGTCAGCGAATTGAGGGGCTTGATGCTTTGGCAAATAAAGTCAGCTTGAACAATCGTGCTACGACGTTAGTCAATGCCAAACTGGAACGCTGTAACTAGAGGTAACTATGGAAGAGTACTACGAATATTTCCTTGAAAAACTGGGCCCTGCGCTGGAGAGAAGAGAGGTACCTCTATCATCAGTGGAAAAATACGCTGAGAAACTCCCTCACCAACTCCTGAAGCAGTGGGGGGAGCACGGATGGAGTGGCTATGCCGAGGGACTTTTCTGGACCGTCAATCCTGCGGAGTATCAGGAAGTGATCCGCTCATGGCTGGATGATTCAGGAATCCCCGATTCCGGCTTTTATCACACGATCGCCAGAAGTGCTTTCGGCGACCTTTACCTTTGGCATGAGAAAACAGGGAATTGGCTGGACGTAACGGCCCCCTACGCACGCTTTCATAAAACCCAAGAGGTAGTGCAAAGCGATGAATTCAACGACGAAATCGCGCTATTTTTTGCAAGTCGTAATCGGGAGTCTAATGATCTTGACGACCTATTCCAACAAGCTCTAAAAAAACTCGGCACGCTACAACCCGATGAAATGTACGGTTTCGTACCTGCCCTTGCCCTCGGCGGCCCGGCTGATCTGAAGCATCTGCAGAAGCTCAAAACCATCGAGCACCTCACTTTTCTTTCACAACTCGCGCCGCTGACGGATTGGGGATTCCCGGACCTTGACTCGCTTTGAGTCCTCGTCGGGATTGAGCCTGGTTGGTTGTTTTGGCCCCGCCCGCTGGTTTAACGCCGCACGTTGGGACCGAATGCTGGCGCTTGTGCAAGATCCCGGAGTTCGACAGGCAACTGGTGGGACAGGAAAGAGGCCTGAATGACCTGACCGTGGATGAGTATTTGCGCGGGCGGGAGGCGTATACGGCTGGGGAGAAGGTGAGAGATCCGAAAGTGGCTAGGAGCGCCAGAAAGGCCTTGGAGGATCGCTTCATTAAAGACGCGATGGGAAAAATGGAGCTAAACGGCACTCCGCTGATGGAGGCAAGACGCGCGGCGAAGACCATCGCGCGAGAGAAGATGAGCGCCCTTGCCGCATTGCATAACCCCGATTTATTTGCGGGAGGAAAAGATATCGTTTCTGACTTCGGAGATGCGCGAGTCAATTCAAGTATCGGCGCTCAGTGGCGAGGCCGAATAGATGGCCTGGACAACGCTGCGAGCAAAATGGGCGTAGATATGCGTGACGGCGCCAAAATCACCGCAAGACTTGAACGGTGTAGATAAGACCATGGACGAATATTATGTTTGTTTGATTGAAGAAGTGGGTCCGGAAACATACAGAAGAGAAGTTCCCATATCATCTATAGAAAGGTATACGGGGATACTGCCTCGGCAATTATTATCGCATTGGCATCGCTATGGCTGGAGTGGCTATGGAAATGGAGTATTTTGGTGCGTCAATCCAGCCGAGTACGAGGTAGCTGTGCGTTCATGGCTGTTGGAGTCGGGCATTCCAGATCCTGACACCTACCATGTGATCGCAAGAGGAGCATTTGGTGACATTTATTTGTGGCAGCAAAACACCGGAAGCTGGCTAACAATTAATTCCGTTTATGCTAGATACATGCAGTCTACTCGACATATACCCACCGAACGCTTTGATGACGAGATCAAAATGTTCTTTGCGTCATTTGATCACGCTTCGAATGACTTTGAAGATCTGTTTGAAAAAGCACTGACAGCACTCGGCCCGCTACAGCCCGACGAAATGTACGGCTTCGTACCTGCCCTCGCTCTCGGCGGCCCGGCCGATCTGAAGCATCTGCAGAAGGTCAAAACAATCGAGCACTTAACCTTCTTGTCCCAGCTCGCACCTCTAACGGACTGGGGGTTTCCGGATCTTGATAGCCTTTAATTGATCCGAAAAAAATGGATTGAAGCTCGCCGCGGGATAACGAAACGATGCAGCTTGGACCGATCCATTTCGACTCGACTGAGCGTTGGCAGGCATTCTGCTTATGCAGGTGCCGAGGCGATCATTTAAATCCCGGCAAAACTCCGCTCACCGCGCCGGACAGCGTATTTCGAGGGATGCATAAACTAATGGACGATTTTCTTAATGTATTCCTAACCGAATTTGGTGCGCCCTTCTACCGAGCAGAGGTGCCGATATCGAGTATCGCGAGATACAGGAGACGGCTTCCTGATCAGCTGCTGAGTTATTGGGAGAAGTACGGATGGAGCGGCTATGCGGATGGCCTTTTTTGGACCGTAAATCCTCAGGAATTTGAGCCCATCGTCACAGAGTGGGTAAAACAAAATCCAACAATCGTCGTCGATAGCTATCATGTCATCGCTCGTAATGCGTTTGGTGACCTCCATTTGTGGGGAGAAAACACTCAGACTTTCTTAATGATCGACGCCTGCTGGGCGCGCTACTCCTATATGCGGTCAAACGTATCAAAGGACAGGAACATCTCGACGTTCTTCGCGATTCTTGATCGTGAACATTGCGATCCCTTAGCGTTCTTCGACGCCGCGAGGAAGCGCCTGGGGAGACTGAAACACGATGAAATGTATGGATTTGTCCCGGTGCTGGCGTTGGGAGGCTCGGCTCAAGAGAGATCAATTGAAGTGGCCAAAATTATTGAGCATCTTTTATTTCTCTCGCAAATTGAGCCACTGAGGCACATCGGCCTAGAAGATATTTAGCGAGTTCTCGCTGGGCGGATTAACGCTCCCTGTAAACGACGAAGGGAGTGTAAGTATGAGGCCAAATGGAAGAGTATTTCGAATATTTTTTAAAAAAAATGGGCCCCTCTGTGCATCGAAGAGAAGTCCCCCTTTCCAAACGTGAAAAATACAAAGATAGACTTCCGCCCCTGTTGATTTCTCATTGGGAAAAATACGGCTGGAGCGGTTATGGTGACGGAATATTCTGGACAGTCAATCCTGCCGAATACGATGTTTTTATCTCGGACTGGCTAGTTGACTCCGGTATCAATCAGCATGATCAATTTCACGTTATCGCACAAAGCGCCTTTGGCGATCTGTACTTATGGCAAGAAAAAACGGGCAGCCGTTTAACGATCTGCTCGGTGTATGCCCGTTACTCACTTCGAAAAACTAATTCGGTTGCTATCAATCCGGATATAAGCGTGCAGTCTTTCTTCGCCTCGAAAAAGCCGGAGAATAATGATTTAGAAGGGCTCTTCTGCGAAGCGCTGAAAACACTTGGCCCACTACAACCCGACGAAATGTACGGCTTCGTCCCAGCCCTCGCTTTCGGCGGCCCGGCCGACCTAAAGCATCTGCAGAAGCTCAAAACCATCGAGCACCTCACTTTTCTGTCCCAGCTCGCACCTCTGACGGATTGGGGATTCCCGAACCTTGACTCGCTTTGAGTCGTTTGCCCGGATTGAGCCTGGTTGTTCTGTTCCAGGCCCAGTTCACCGAGTTACTGACGCAGGTCAACACCGAGTGCAGATGCCTGTCCGCGTGCCAGTATCATCTGCAACACGCCAGCGACGACGAGCGCTGGCAGTGTTGCGCCGACATCCGGATAAAGATTGGCGAGCAGATGGTAGGTGAAAATCCCGCCGAGCCACGCCAGCAAGGTCAGCCAGCGCAGACCGGTCGTCGCGGCGCCATGGCTGCGACGGCGCAGGATGAAGTGATCCACCAGCACCACGCCGAACAGCGGCGCGAACACCGAGCCGATCAACAACAGGAAGTTCTGGTACTGCGCCAACGGGGCGAAGCACGCGATCAACGTGCAGATGATGCCGATCGCCAGCGCCAGATGTTCAACCTTGGCCTTCAACAGAATCCCGCTTGAAACGGCAGCCGAATGAATGTCGGCGAACGCATTTTCCGATTCATCCAGCAGGATCAGCAACAGCGGAACGCCCATCCCTGCACCCGCCAGCGCCAGCAATAACGCATTGGCTTCGCCACTGGGTGCGAACGCGAGGGTGTAGGCGACGCCCAACGTCATCAGCCAGAAATTGCCGATGAAGAACCCCAGGACTGTCCCGCCGAATACGCCCGTCGCGCGTTTGCCGAAACGGGAGTAATCGGCAATGAGCGGCAGCCAGGAAAGCGGCATCGCAATGGCGATATCGAAGCCAACCGCAAAAGGCAGCGAACCATCGCCGGCCCGGGACCAGAGCGCGGCCAGATCAGCTTTGGCGAACAGATTCCAGGTCAGCCACGCGCACGCCGCGAGCAGCAGCCAGATGCCCCACTTGCGCAAAATCTGCCGCACGAATGTGAGCGGCCCACTGACCGCGAGCAGGGTTGCCAGGCCGCCGAACAGCAGCGTCCACAGCAGCGGACTTGTCCACAGACTGCCTTCGCTGAATGCCCCGGCAGCGAGCAAACTGGCCGCGTCGCGCATGACGATGATTTCGAACGAACCCCAACCCACCAGTTGCAAGAGGTTGAGAATCGCCGGCACGCCCGCGCCTCTGGTGCCGAGGCTGAGCTTGAGCGCGGCCATCGACGACAGGCCGGTGTCGCTGCCGATTACGCCGACAGCCGCGAGCAGCAGGACGCCCACCAGAGTGCCCAGGACGATCGCGAGCATCGAGCCAGACATGCCGAGCCCCGGCGCCAGCAACGCACCGGTTTGCAGCACCATCAGGCCGATGCCGAGGGAGAACCACAGGGAAAACAGATCGCGCCCGCCGAAAACCCGCTTGCTGGCGGGGACGGGAATGTCGGGTGAGTAAGTGCTGGGTGTGTTCACGTCGCAATCTCAATTGTTTAAACGACGATCATTCCCACGCTCTGCGTGGGAATGCCGCACGGGGTGCTCAGCGCCCCTTGACGCAGAGCGTCAAGAAGGGCGTTACCACGCGTAGCGTGGGAACGATCAATCAACAGGGGTAAAACCCCGTCAGACCTTTTTGTAAAGCTGACTGCCTTCCTGCCTGAAGCGCTCGGCCTGTTCGCGCATACCTTCGGCCACAGACAGATCAACCGCCTCGATCTTCTGATTGGCCGCGTATTCGCGCACTTCCTGGGTGATCTTCATCGAGCAGAACTTCGGCCCGCACATGGAGCAGAAATGCGCGACCTTCGCCGAGTCCTTCGGCAGGGTTTCATCGTGATAGGAACGGGCCGTATCCGGATCAAGCCCAAGGTTGAACTGGTCCTCCCAACGGAATTCGAAGCGCGCCTTGCTCAAGGCGTTGTCCCGAATCTGTGCGCCCGGGTGCCCTTTCGCCAGGTCAGCTGCGTGGGCCGCGATCTTGTAAGTAATGATCCCGGTCTTCACGTCATCCTTGTTTGGCAGCCCCAAGTGTTCCTTGGGCGTGACGTAGCAGAGCATCGCGCAACCGAACCAACCGATCATGGCAGCGCCGATACCGGACGTGATGTGGTCATAGCCGGGGGCGATGTCGGTGGTCAGCGGGCCGAGCGTGTAGAACGGCGCCTCGTCGCAGCATTCCAGCTGCTTGTCCATGTTCTCTTTGATCAGTTGCATTGGCACATGGCCCGGGCCTTCGATCATGCACTGGACGTCATGCTTCCAGGCAATCTTGGTGAGCTCGCCAAGGGTCTCCAGTTCGCCGAACTGCGCTTCGTCGTTGGCGTCGGCAATCGATCCCGGACGCAGGCCATCGCCCAGCGAGAAGCTGACGTCGTAGGCCTTCATGATTTCGCAGATTTCATCGAAGTGGGTGTAAAGGAAGTTTTCCTTGTGATGCGCCAGACACCACTTGGCCATGATCGAGCCGCCACGGCTGACGATCCCGGTGACGCGCTTGGCGGTCAGCGGCACATAGCGCAGCAGCACGCCGGCGTGGATGGTGAAGTAGTCGACGCCCTGCTCTGCCTGCTCGATCAGCGTGTCGCGGAACAGCTCCCACGTCAGGTTTTCAGCGACACCACCGACTTTTTCCAGCGCCTGATAGATCGGCACCGTGCCAATCGGGACCGGCGAGTTGCGAATGATCCACTCGCGGGTTTCGTGGATGTGCTTGCCGGTGGACAGGTCCATCACCGTATCCGAGCCCCAGCGAATGCCCCAGGTCAGCTTCGCCACTTCTTCCTCGATGGACGATCCCAGCGCGCTGTTGCCGATATTGCCGTTGATCTTCACCAGGAAGTTGCGGCCGATGATCATCGGCTCCAGTTCCACATGATTGATGTTGGCGGGGATGATCGCGCGGCCTCGGGCGATTTCTTCGCGCACGAACTCGGGGGTGATCTCGTTAGGGATGCTCGCGCCGAAGCTGTGGCCGGCATGTTGCTGCTTCAAAAGACCGGCAGCGCGAGCTTCCTGTAGCTTCATGTTCTCGCGGATGGCGACGTATTCCATCTCGGCGGTGATGATGCCCTGACGCGCGTAATGCATCTGGCTGACGTTGGCCCCGGCCTTGGCGCGGCGCGGGTTGCGCACGTGGGCGAAGCGCAATTTGGTCAGCTCGGCATCGGCCAGGCGCTGCCGGCCGAAATCGGAACTCAGGCCATCAAGGCGTTCAGTGTCGCCACGGTCATTGATCCACGCCGAGCGTACGTCGCCCAATCCTTTGCGCACGTCGATGATGACGTTGGGGTCGGTGTACGGGCCCGAGGTGTCGTACACACAGACTGGCGCGTTGATCTCGCCACCGAAGTCGGTGGGGGTAATGTCCAGGCTGATTTCCCGCATCGGCACGCGGATGTCCGGACGCGAGCCCTGAACGTAGATTTTCTGCGAACGGGTGAACGGCTGAACCGACCCCGAATCGACCTGGGCGGACTCACTCAGATTGGCGTTTTTTAGTGTTGTACTCATCACGGGCTCTCCAGACATCATCCAGCGGCGGATTGATTTGTCGGAGCATGAGCCTGATTCGAACGGACGGATGCACCCTGGAATAGACACGGATGCTGAGAATCGATAGACGAGGACTGTTCAGAATTTGAACAAAACGACCCCGGACGACACTCAAGAGGACTCGCCGGGAGACGAGAAATCTTGTTCCCTACGCAGGCGCTAACCTGATCAGGTTCAACGGGATCCGGATTATCCGATCTCAGCCTCATAGCAAGGCACCCCGACAAGAACGGCGTCAGTCTAGACGTCGCGTGTGGCAAACGCCAAGCGCGGAATTCAAACACTTGTTAAATGGCTGTTTTGCCGGATTGTTGTCGACATCGTCCGGAACTACACTCGCTACGCGACGCCAAAGCCATCGGACCAAGATTTGGCGACAACAACTACTAGGGAATGTCTATGCTGCGCAACCTTTCACTGGCCATTGCCGTGTCGTGTGCTTCGAGTGCGATGGCCGGGGCAGCTGACTTGCCACTGCCGACCAAGACCGGTCTGGTGAGCGTTTATCAGGAAGCGGTCAACAACAACGCCGACCTGGCGGCCGCGCGCGCCAGCTACGACGCGCAGAAAGAGATTGTGCCTCAGGCTCGCGCAGGCCTGCTGCCGAACATTTCGGGCGGCGCCGACATCAACGACACTCGCACCAAAATCGACGAACCCTCTGCCGTGATCAACCGCAGCGGTACGGTCTACCGCGCGACCCTGAGTCAGCCGATCTTTCGCGCCGATCGCTGGTTCCAACTCAAGGCCGCCAAGAACGTCAATGAACAGGCCATGCTCCAACTGTCGGCAACCGAGCAGAACCTGATCCTGCAAAGCGCCGAAGATTATTTCGCAGTGCTGCGCGCCCAGGACAATCTGGCCTCGACCAAAGCTGAGGAAGCCGCGTTCAAGCGTCAGCTCGATCAGGCCAACGAGCGGTTCGATGTCGGGCTTTCGGACAAGACCGACGTGCTTCAGGCGCAGGCCAGTTATGACACGGCCCGCGCAGCACGCATCGTTGCCAAGCGTCAGGTGGATGATGCATTTCAGGCGCTGATTACCCTGACCAACCGGGACTACAACTCGATCGAAGGCATCGTTCACACGTTGCCGGTGCTGGCGCCGACGCCTAACGACGCCAAATCGTGGGTCGATACGGCGACCCAACAGAACCTCAACCTGCTGGCCAGCAATTACGCTGTCAGCGCTGCGGAAGAAACGTTGCGCCAGCGCAAGGCCGGTCATGCGCCGACAGTCGATGCCGTGGCGCAGTACGAAAAAGGCGACAACGACCCGCTGGGCTTCACCAATCCCAACTACACCGGGCAAAGCTTTCACGGCAGCGTCGAGCAGCGCACCATCGGCCTGCAGGTGAACATCCCGATCTACAGCGGCGGCCTGACCAGCTCGCAAGTCCGCGAAGCCTACGCCCGCCTCGGCCAGTCCGAACAGCAGCGCGAAGGGCTGCGCCGCCAGGTGGTGGAAGACACCCGCAACCTGCACCGCGCGGTGAACACCGATGTGGAGCAGGTGCAGGCGCGCAAGCAGTCGATCATTTCCAACCAGAGCGCGCTGGAAGCCACGGAAATCGGCTATCAGGTCGGCACACGCAATATCGTTGACGTACTGGATGCGCAGCGTCAGCTCTACGCCTCGGTGCGCGACTACAACAACACGCGCTACGACTACATCCTCGACAACCTGCGCCTGAAACAGGCCGCTGGCACCTTGAGCCCCGGCGACTTGCAGGATCTGTCGCGCTTCCTGAAACCGGACTACAACCCGGACAAAGATTTCCTCCCGCCTGATCTGGCGAAAGAAGCCGCGAAGAACTTCGAAAGGCCGACCGAGCGATAATCAGACGTCAGACCCGCAGGATCGAGGTCTGGCGCTGGATAAGCTACGGTGGATAGTCAGCCTTCGCGAGCAAGCTCGCTCCTACAGGATTTGTGTCTGGCCGGATAATCCGGCAATGCCCGGAGAATCGTGTGGGAGTGAGCCAACTGTCTTGAACTTTCCCTTCGATCAACGGCGTGACACTCGACGCCTTCCCGGCTGAAGCCGGTCCTACAAACCTGCAACGTCCGTAGGACCGGCTTCAGCCGGGAAGAGATCGGTTCAGGCTGTGGAGATGCAGGGTCTGGGAATCAGCCTTCGCGAGCAAGCTCGCTCCCACACGTTTTGTGTCTGGCCGGAGAATCCGGCAATGCCCGGAGAATCGTGTGGGAGTGAGCCAACTGTCTTTAACTTTCCCTTCGATCAACGGCGTGACACTCGACGCCTTCCCGGCTGAAGCCGGTCCTACGAACCTTGCAGCGTCTGTAGGACCGGCTTCAGCCGGGAACAGGCAGGTGCATCCGGCGGGGATGCAGCGTCAGAACCCGGTTGCCACGGAATCAGTGCAGCAAGCGGCCGATACCGTTCAGCAATTTCTGCAGCGCGCCCTGATTGGCTTTCATCACCGCCAGCCCTGCATCGGCCATGGCCTTCGCGGCTTCGGGATGTTCGATCAGTCGCTTGACCGCTGCAGCCAGGGCTGCCGAGTCGCTTGCCTCCTCCAACGCTCCCGCACCGCGCAGCATCGCGGCAATTTCGAGGAAGTTGAACAGGTGCGGACCGCTCAACACCGGTTTATCCAACGCCGCTGGCTCGAGCAGGTTATGCCCGCCATTGGGCACCAGACTCCCGCCGACGAACGCGATGTCCGCCAACGCATAGAGAAACAGCAGTTCGCCCATCGTATCGCCAACGAGCACCGACGTTGCCTGCGTAACGGGATCGCCCGTGGAGCGTCGGACGCTGGAAAACCCTTGCTGGCGCGTGAGTTCGAACACGCTGCCGAAACGCTCGGGATGACGCGGCACCACGATCAGCAAAGCGTCGGGGTGCGATTGCATCACGTCGCGATGGGCGGACAACACCACTTCATCCTCGCCGGCATGGGTGCTGGCTGCGATCCATACCGGGCGCTGAACAAGCCCCCAGGCCTCACGCTGTTGCACCGCGCGCTCCAGCAGTTGCGGATCAATCGTCAGATCGAACTTGATCGAGCCCGTGACGACCACCGACTCCGCACGCGCGCCCAGATCGAGAAAGCGCTGAGCCTCGACCTGCGTCTGTGAGGCAATCAGGCTCATCTCGGCGAGCATCGGCCGCGTAAGCCTGGCGAACCGTGCGTATCCCCGCGCCGAACGTTCTGACAACCGGGCGTTGGCAAGGACCGTCGCTATTCCGCGCTTCGCGCACTGATGGATGTGGTTGGGCCAAAGCTCTGTTTCCATGATCACACCGATCTTCGGCTGGACATGATCAAGGAAGCGCGAAGCCGCCCACGGGAAGTCGTAAGGCAGGTAGCAATGCTGCACGCGCGGCTCGTTGGCGAACATCGACTGAATGCGCTCGGAGCCGGTCGGGGTCATGCAGGTGATGGTCACCGGAAGCTGCGGGTATTGCGTCAGCAGCGCTCGAATCATGGGGGCTGCAGCAATACTCTCGCCCACCGATACGGCATGAACCCAGATACCGCCACGCTGCATGGCAGGCAGCCCAAAGGCGAAGCGCTCACCGATTCGTTGCGCGTACGCAGGCGCCTTGCGGGCACGAAGCCAGAGGCGCAGTGCAATAAAAGGCAGTCCAAGATGAAACAGGAAGGTGTAGAGAGTTCTATTCATGGGCGCGGAGTTTATCAGCCAATGGCCTTCAAATGATGAGTGAAACATTCGGCGAGCCAGCGCGCGGCAGGCCCGAGTGGCTCATCGCGTCGCCAGACCATTTCCACCACCAGCGCCGGCGGCGTCCATTCGCTGCTCAGCTCGATCATCTGATTTTGATAGGCCGGATATTGCACCACGTGTCGCGGCAGCCAGGCCCAGCCTAGTCCTCTCATCAGCAGTTCTGCCATGGCGTAGAAACTGTCGGCGCGCCATACCTGCGGGCTCAATTGCTCGCCACCGGGGTAACCGCTCTGCTGCGGCGTAATGAGCAGCTGTCGATGCCGCGCCAACTGCTGGCGCGTAACAAGCGGCTGATCCGCCAACGGGTGACTGGTTGCACAGACCGTCACCATCTCGACGCTGCCCAGCGCTCGCCGCTCCAGGGCTTGAGGCATCTGTTCATGATGGAACAGCAGACCGAGATCGGCGCGACGCTCCAGCAGTTTGCGTGCAACGTCGCCCTGGGCGCCGCTGGCCAGTTGCACCTCGACACTCGGAAACCGATCGTCCAGCGCCTCAAGACTGTCCAGCACCGGCTGATAAGGCATGGCCTCGTCGAGCGCCAGACGCAGGCGCGCTTCCTGACCCCGCATCAGCGCCAGCGCCCGGCCATCCAGTCGTTCACACTGGCGCAGCAGCTCCCGGGCTTCTTCCAGCAACGCACTGCCCGCTTCGGTGAGACGCGGCTGCCGGCCACTGCTTCGGTCGAACAGACTCACTCCCAAGTCGGATTCGAGCATTGCGATCGCGCTGCTGACCGCCGACTGCGCGCGTTTCGAGGCGCGCGCCACGGCAGAAAACGAGCGCTGCTCAGCGACGCTGACGAATAGCTGGATTTGCTCGAGACTCCACTGCATCAACTACAACCTATCAGCCAGTCAGATAGGTAATGACTTTACCGCATCTGGGCAACGCCTAGAATGGGCTCAGGAATCAAGAACGTTTGTCACTGAGAGTCTCGCCATGCCTGCTTACTACCTGCTCGCCATTGCCATCTGCGCTGAAGTCATCGGTACCGTCTCGATGAAGGCAGTCAAGGGCTTCAGCACCCCGCTGCCGTTGCTGCTCGTCATCGTTGGCTACGCCGTCGCCTTCTGGATGCTGACCCTGGTCGTGCGCACCATTCCGGTGGGCGTTGCCTACGCGGTATGGGCGGGCATGGGCATCGTCATGGTGAGCATTGCGGCGCTGTTCATTTACGGACAGAAACTGGATCTGCCCGCCATCGCCGGCATGGGCCTGATCGTCGCGGGCGTGGTGGTCATCCAGCTGTTCTCGAAAACGGCGGGTCATTAAAGAGGTCATTGAAAAGCGGCTTCCCCTATAATGGCCACTTCGATTCGCCATTCGAGGTGCGCATGTCATCCGCTATTTCCACTGACGTCCTGATAGTCGGCGCTGGCGTTGCCGGGCTCTGGCTCAACGCACGTCTGCGCCGGCAGGGCTTTTCGACAGTCGTGGTGGAAAACGCCAGCCTTGGCGGCGGGCAGACGTTCAAGTCTCAAGGGATCATTCACGGTGGCGCTAAGTACGCGTTGCACGGCGCACTGTCCGGCGCCTCGGAAGCCATTGCCGACATGCCTCGGCGCTGGCGTGAGGCACTCGCTGGCAAGGGCGAACTGAATCTGTCCGGCGTACGCCTGCTGTCTGAAGCCCATTATCTGTGGTCGCCAGGCACCATCGCAGGCAATCTCACCAGCTTTTTCGCGAGCAAAGCCGTGCGCGGCCGAGTCGATCAGGTGAAGGGCTCGGAACTGCCGCCAGCGCTGCAGAGCCCACGCTTCAAGGGCAAGGTTTATCGCTTGGCCGAGTTGGTCATCGACGTCCCGAGCCTCGTTGAAAACCTGGCCCGGCTTGCCGGCGACAGCCTGCTGGCCGGGGCCCTCATCGAACCGTTGCGTCACGAAGGCGAACTGGTGGGCTTGCGTGTAGACGGTCGCGACATCCACGCCCAGCGCATCGTGCTCAGCGCGGGCGATGGCAATGCCGAGCTGCTGGACGCCCTCGGCGTGAGCCATCCAGCCATGCAGCGTCGTCCGCTGCACATGGTGCTGGTCAAGGGCCCGACGCTCAAGCCGCTGTATGCGCATTGCCTGGGCGGCGGGCCGAAGCCGCGCATTACCGTGACCACTCACCCCGCAGCGGACGGCCAATGGGTGTGGTATCTGGGCGGCGATATTGCCGAGGCCGAAGGTGTCGCGCGCGACCCGGTGGAGCAGATCGCCGCTGCGAAAAAAGAACTCACGCAGCTGCTGCCATGGGTCGATCTCAGTCAGGCGCAATTCGCCACGCTGCGGGTCGACCGCGCAGAACCTCAGCAGACCGGCCTCGTGCGCCCGGACAACGCCTTCCTCGACGTACAAGGTCGGCTGATGGTCGGCTGGCCCACCAAGCTGGCGCTGGCGCCTGACTTCGCCGACCGCGTGCTGGCGTCTCTGTCCCGTGACGCCATTCACCCGATCCCGCAACCCACGCACAGCGACTTCCCCAAGCCGCCGCTCGCCACTCCTGTCTGGGATCTGCTGCTGCCATGAAAACCCTGCACGACTTGCATCGCCCGCTGGGCAATCTCGGCATCCATGTGTCACCGATCGGCCTGGGCACGGTCAAGCTGGGCCGTGATCAAGGTGTGAAATACCCTAACGGCTTCACGATCCCTGATGATCACGAGGCACAGATGCTGCTCAAGCTGGCGCGGGATCTGGGCATCAACCTGATCGACACCGCCCCTGCCTACGGACGCAGCGAGGAGCGGCTTGGCCCTTTGTTGCGCGGGCAGCGCCAGGATTGGGTGATCGTCAGCAAGGTCGGCGAAGAGTTCGAAGCAGGCCAATCCAGCCACGACTTCAGCGCAGCCCACACGCGGCTGTCGGTGGAGCGCAGCCTCAAGCGGCTGGAAACCGACTTCATCGATCTGGTGCTGGTGCACTCGGACGGCAACGACCTGCACGTACTCACTGAGTGCGAGGTTTACCAGACGCTGGCCGACCTCAAGCGCGAAGGCAAGATTCGAGGCTTCGGTTTTTCCGGCAAAACCGTCGAGGGCGGATTGCGAGCGTTGCAGGACGGCGATTGCGCAATGGTCACCTACAACCTCAACGAGCAAGGCGAAAAGCCGGTCCTCGACTACGCTGCTGCTCACGGCAAAGCAATACTGATAAAAAAAGCGCTGGCGAGCGGGCACGTTTGCCTGAGTCCCGGTGTCGATCCTGTGCAAGCCAGTTTCGAGCTGCTGTTTGGGCATCCCGGCGTCACTGGTGCTATCGTCGGGACGATCAATCCGCTGCACCTGGCCCATAACGTGGCAACCGCCGCCGCCGTGATTCGTCGCCAAGCCTGAACCGGGCGGCCGACCCCAACGCAAGAAGGAGCCGATATGCCGCGAACGTTGATTCGGAAAAACCCCAGCAACTTCAAGACCCTGCCGTTGTTTGTCGAAGCCACTCCCGAAAGCCTCAGCTACCAGAGCGTCGGGATGCCGCTGAATTTTGCCCAGACCCTCTCTCGCCGCCGCAAGATAGAAGTGGACAACAGCGAGCGCTTTTCCACGGAGCTCGCCAATCTCGGCGTCTCGGTGCGCCTGACGCTTAATTGGCAGAACCGCGATTACTGGGTGCTCGTGCGCCAGCGTCGGCAGGATCGCGGCGATGTGGTGTTGAAGCTGATTTCCGGATATGTCCCTGCGCACGAGCTGAATCTGCCGCTGCACACGGCCATTCAGGAAGTGGCCGAAGAATGCCTGATCGAGACGCCGCAAGGCTGGTTGGGCGGCCGCTTCAACGACACCTGGCTGCCGGCGCCCTACGCCGCAGCCCTGCATTACCGCGAAGCCATGCCGTTTCGCCTGAGCCCGCTTTCGGGTGCCGCTCGCCCGGTACGCTGCGGCAGCATGACCCTGATCGAACGCCCTCGCGCGTATGTGCACCTGCCTACTGCGTCGCTGCAACTGATCTACGACATGCGCCTGGAAGTGCCGAAAGAGGCGCGGCCGCTCAGTCTTTTCCACGTCGATGAGAGCCTCGAGAACGACCAACTCGTTGCGCGACTCAACCGCAGCAAACCCGACCTGTACTTGATGCCGCTGGAAAATGGCGCGCCGCTGCCTCAGCTGTTCACCCTGAAAAACGACAAGCTTTCACCGGCCGGCACCCGAGGCCTTTATCTGGCAGAGAGCTTTGCCGCGCAGGATGGCTGGGTGGTGCGCGACGAGCGCATTCGCTGGAAAGACTGGATCGTCCAGCAAGGGCTGGCGCCCGGCAAGAAAACCCGCTCGCCCATGAAGCGGCTGCGGGTGAAAGCGCGCCAGCTCGTCAGGAAGATCCGCGAGCTGAAGGGTTAACGCGGGGCGTCTATTGCTCCGGCACGTCTCGGAGTCGTCGATCCAGAAACGTGCGCACGCGCGCGAAGGCGTGGAAGTAGCGATTCTCGCGCTTGCCCATGCCACGTTTCGGCGAGAAGGACTCGTCCGCATATGCGCCAGTGATGCGAACACGTGAAGCAGTGGTGTTCATCAGGCACACCTTGGCGCCGGCTTGCTGAAGGACAAATTTGAGCAGCCGCTCGGAATGCAGCTTCCTTCCCGTGGCCTCGCAGAAGGCGAATATACGTTCGATGCGGTTGCCGTAGGCTTTGTAGACATCTCGTCCACAAATCGCGAAGCGGTCATTCAGGCCGCCCCACCATTGCCAGTCCGGAATGTAGACGTTCATGCGACGCGCCAGCGGGCGCTTGAATACGTAAGCCGGCAGCGGCTTGTGGTAGAAATTATCCGGGCGGGCGAACACCACGAAGTCTGGCTCGAATGCCTCGACCATCGCCGTCACTTCGCGCAGGGAATTAAGCTGATAGATCAGATTGCGTAACGAAACGTGCTCATCGCCCCACGTGTCGCCCTGCTCTTTGACGCGCTCGAAATCCCAGCGGTCAAGCACACCGTCCGTGAAGTCAAGCCGACCAGACATGCCTTGGAAAACGGCATAATTGTCGGCATCAAGCGCAGCCGCTTCACCCGAGCGCGGGTTGTGAACTTCGTCGATTTTATAAAGATGATAGAAACAGCGAACCTCAGCAGTCGAGGGCAACTGCGCGAGGATGTTTTCTTCAATGGACGGGAAGCAGATCTCGGAATTACGAGGAATCCCGAAGAACGCGACTGCGATTTTCAACACGTCATTTCACTCCGCCAACCCATCCATGTCCCACACTCAGCGCTTTCAGATATAAACGTGAGCCACTCATTTGAGGCGCAGGATTTTCTGCCACCAGGCGCGCGGTTGCAACGCGATACGGACCACGTCCGACTGCATCAGCCACTCGCGCTCATACTCCCAGGCGTGACCACTCCAGAGTTTTCCCGCCTCATTGGAAAAACCCAAGGTCAATAACTCGAATGAATAGCCGTGGTGCTGACGCAGCCAGTCCAGCAATACCAATACGTTGAAGCCCGTGGACGGCCCGACATAACGCTTACCTCCCGGACGTTCGACCGGGTAGTTCCAGAGCGCAGGCAGTGGAATGCGATCGTGATACAACGCTACATCGGGCAGCGGGCTGATGTGTCCTGTACAACCCACCAGCAGGGTGAAACAGCGGGCCTGTGGGTGCTGCATCAGCCGATTGATCTCAGGCCGCGGGGGCAGGCCAAAAAAATACCGGTCCGGCCCGTTGAAACCATGCACGAACAGGTTGACCGTCGTGGGGGTCAGCAAGTCCGCTTTGATGCACTGATTGAACGTCACGACGGTGTCGTTGGCGTCAAGGCCAAGCGCTTCAACGTCCGCGTGGCGGATGGCCGGATTATTGGCGACGAGTATAACGCGAGCGCTGCGACGCAGACTCTCTTGCAGCCTGAGAGGCAGGATGCCGAGCACGTCCTGATGCCCGCCCGGAAGTTGCTCCAGATCCAGCGAATCCCGATCCAGCGAGTCCCGAGCTATCGGGTCTTGTTGCTCCACCATTCAGCCGGCCACCTTCATCCCGTAGCGCAGTTTTGCCCAGAGACGGGCGATCATACCGGGCGGCGTCCAGGGGCGCATGTCGGCCTGTATCGCTGCGGCCAGATCACGGCCCACACGTGTGAATGAATAGCGGGTTTGCGCAAACGCCTGGCCGTTGCGGGCAATGGATTCGGCGAGTTCAGGGTTGTCTTGCAGCCACTTGAGCTTTTCCAGCGCTTCGCTTTCCGAGCGATACAGCACAACGTTATGCATATCCCGGAAGCCGAGCAGATCATCTTCCTCGCCCTGACTCCACGCCAGCAGAACGCAGCCGCAGGCCATGGCCTCGAAGTTCTTGATCATGAACTCGCCCATGCCGATGTCAGCACTCACGAAGATACGAATGCGGTTGAGCATGTGCAGGTAGTCTTTGCCGGATTCAGTGCGCGTTACCAGCATGCCGGTCTGGGCCGCCATGCGTTCGAGAAAGGCTTTGCGGCGGCCGTATTCGGTGCTTTTCAGACTGCCCAGAAAGCCAAGCGGTATGTCTCGTTCAGTCTCGGTATTGCACAGCATCGCGTCGTCGTACCCTTTGGAGACGAACACCGCGTCGATGCCTTCATCGCGAAAACGACGGGCCACGACGCTGCCCGATACGATCACGCGGGACCACGGCAGTCGGCTGTAGAGCGCCGAATAACGGCCGCGGTATTTACTCTCGGGCATGTAGTTCTGATAGGCATCGTGTTCAAGGAACACCAGGCCCGGCACGCATTTGAGCACCGGAACCTGTGGGGCGAGACGTTTCAGTCTGGAGAAAATCACCACGCGATCAAAGCGTTGATAATCAACCGACGCCAGAAACGTCCCCAACTTCAGCTGCTGAGCCTTGCTGAGGCGATAGATGATGCACTCGTCACAATGGTGCTGCACGATCTCGTACAGGCGGTCCAGTATCACGCGCTGCTCATCCATCACCACCAGCATGACTCTCATCGAACTGCCTTACCTTAAAATTCGCCAAAAGGTGCAGTAAAGCCGAAGTCAGCGGCTCCGGATTTTCTCCACGATCGCTGTCGTCGAACTGTTCTCCACCAACCCAAGCACTTTGACCGTTCCGCCATAGGCAGTGACGATGTCAGCGCCCACGACCTGATCGACCGAGTAATCCCCTCCTTTGACCAGCACGTCCGGGCGGACATGGGTCAGCAGATTCTCGGGAGTGCCTTCTGAAAAGCTGACCACCCAATCCACTGCGCCAAGGCCTGCAAGCACCGCCATGCGACGATCGACGCTGTTGATCGGCCGACCCGGTCCTTTCAGGCGACTGACCGAGGCGTCGTCATTCACTGCGACGATCAGCCGGTCTCCCTGCGCCCTCGCCTGCTCCAGATAAGCCACATGGCCTGCGTGGAGAATGTCGAAGCAACCGTTGGTGAAAACGATCTTTTCGCCATGGGCGCGGGCGTCATCGGTCGCAAGCAGCAACTGGTCAAGCGTCAGCACGCCGCGCTCGGAACCCTCCGCCCGCTGGATCGCGCGGCGAAGCTCTGGCGCGCTGATGGCCGCCGTGCCCAGTTTGCCTACGACGATACCGGCTGCCAGATTCGCCAATGCGACGGCATGCGGCAGGTCTTCTCCTGCCGCAATGGCGGCTGCCAATGTGGAAATCACGGTGTCACCCGCGCCAGTCACATCGAAAACCTCGCGTGCGCGGGCAGGCAGATGAAGAGCCGAATGGTCTGGACGCAACAGGGTCATGCCGTGTTCGCCACGAGTGACCAGCAATGCGCCAAGCTCCAAATCAGCCATCAGACGGGCACCTCTGGCCACAAGTTCCGCTTCGTCGGAACAATGTCCAACGATAGCTTCGAACTCGCTCAGGTTAGGTGTGATCAGCGTGGCGCCACGATAGATCGTGAAATCCTTGCCTTTGGGGTCAGCCAGCACGGGAATGCCGCGCTCGCGGGCGGCCTGAATCAGCACCTGATGGTTTTTCAGGGCGCCTTTGCCGTAGTCGGACAGCACCATGACTTTCACACCGTCGAGCAACGCGTCGACTTCCTGGCTGAGTGCAACAGGGTCGGTGGTGAACGACTCTTCGAAATCGATCCGCAGCAGCTGCTGATGGCGGCTCATGACGCGCAGTTTGACAATGGTGGGCTGGTGCGCGATGCGCTGGAAGCAGGCATTCACACCGGCGGCCTTCAGACTGTCGGTGAGGCTGACGGCCGCTTCGTCCTGACCGGTCACGCCGACCAGCGAAGCCTTGGCACCAAGCGCTGCAATGTTCAGCGCGACGTTGGCTGCGCCACCCGGACGGTCTTCGATCTGATCGACCTTGACCACGGGAACAGGCGCTTCAGGGGAAATTCTCGACGTTCCGCCATGCCAATAGCGGTCGAGCATGACGTCGCCGACTACCAACACTGGTGCCTGATCAAAACGCGGCATGGACAACTTCATCGAACAACCCGTAGCTGAAATGGACAAGGGCGGAATCTTAGCACAGCCTGTATCGGACGGCGCTCAGCTCCCGGGAATTGCCCTGTGTGACCCGTTTCAGTCGGCGAAAGGCCGCACCATGAACACCTCATGGCGACGCACGGCCTTGCGGAAGAACTCGTCTTCGCCCGTCGCAGGCCATTGGCGGCCGACCAGCACGCGCTGGATCCAGCGCCGCGCCAGCCGCTTGAACGGCGGACGCCCCTGCAGATCGTGCTGCATGGCCAGCGCCATCGCTTTGTCCATCTGCGTCGACGCGTCCAGCGAGGGGCTCCAGAGGCTGTCGCTGGAAGTCTGGTAAACAAACGGCGGCAACGCTACGCCGCTACCCGCCCGCCCCATCGGCCAGCGATCGTTATCGTGGAGGTGATTGGCGTAAAGCAGCGCGACCGACGGTTTCCAGGTGCTCTGCGCAACGGCCTGATACAGCGCCTGCGTCGTCGCGACGTGGTCGGCATGGGGGTCGAGCTCTGGGTGCGGCATCACAATGACTTCTGGCTCGAAACGCTGGAGCAGCGCCACCAGATCGGCCACCAGATTGTCCCAGCAGGGTTTTCCATCCGCGTCGCCCGGCAGCGCGAACGGATTGTGGCGGCGCGCCGTGCGGATATCGCTCTCCTGCGACTCTCGCGACCCGAAGGATTGTGTGGGCGCCTCGCGCATCGCGGGCAATTGCAGGCAGTAGTAACCCAGTTGCACGCAGCGGTCTTGCGCGACGCCACCCCACAGCGGAACCGCCAGGCTGTCCCAGGTCCGCAGACGCCCCTTCAACCGGGCCGCTTCAGCCGGGCTCAGGCCCAGCCGCTGATAGCCCTCGGCCTCGATCTCGCCTTGCGTCAGGGTCACGATGGTCGGGTCGATCGTCTTGCTGTACAGCCCGAATGCCGCCAGCTCGGCGTCATCGGCATGAGGCGCCAGCACCATGACGCGCTTGTCGGCGTAATCCGGGTGACTGAGGACGTAGAGTTTCGTCGGGGTCGAGACGCGGCAGTGATGCCCTTCAAGCCGCAGACCGTCAGCCACCAGCGCTGCGTGCTGCCCGGAAAGATTCAGATAGCGCTTGCCACGCGCCCCCCGCTCGAACTCCTGTCGGTCGTCGCCGACGCTGACATAAGGATCGACCCAGCGCCCAAGCCACGTGCTTCGCAGCTCAAGCTCGAGCACCAGCGTCTGCCCCGCTTCCACGGCCGAGTCGAGGCGCAAGGTGCCGTTGACCAGGCTGACAGGGCGAACGTCGGTATCAGCAGGAAACGTATAGAGGTAGTCGCTCGCCGGCGAATAGAAAAGGTGATCCGAGAACCACGCCTCGTGCGCGACCCAGCAGACGACCAGCAGGATCGGAACCCACCACCAGGCGATGAACAGGCCGGCGGCAACGAGAGCTGCCAGGATGAACAGCATCGACACACGCTTGGCGCGTCGATGCTTTTTAAGGAGTGCTTGTTTATGCCCGCTCATGTGGGATCAGACCTTGTAGACCGGCACCGTCCGGCACCAACGATCTTTATATTCGCGGTCGGAACGCCCGAAAGAATAGCGCAGCGGTTTGTCGAGCGATCGGGCGTCGGACCAGGCGCTTTGCGTGTTGACGTAACTCAGCACGCTGCCAGGACTCAATGCCTGTTGTTGAGGATCGACGCCCCCGTTGACGTACTCGACTGACACCCAGTTGGGCGACTCGACGCGATACAGCACCTGAATCGCGATCGCCCGGTCGTCGAGCATGATCACCGACCCCGTCATGAACTCACGCATCAGCGTGAACACATCGCCCAGATGCGCTTTGCCGGGCACTTCGAAGTTCCAGCGGGCCTGAAACAGCCGCTCGTACATCGCCGCAAGCTCAGCAGGTGTGAAATCCTGCACGGGACGCAATACCGCACCCGCCTCCTCGAGCAAACGCTGCTCGCGACGCTGGTTGTAACGAAATTTCTTCGAGTAATCCTCAGGCTCGCGCGCAAGGGCCAGGCTTTCGGCCTGCGGCTTGAGCGTTGTGACAAAAGGCAGATTCAGCTCCGAGACGTAGCTCATGCGCTGGCGCACTGGCACACGAACGTCTTGCGCAACGGGGAGGATGACCTCTGCGTTGCCGAGGTCGAAAAATCCCCGCTTGCCCTGCTGCTTGAGCACTTTTCTAGACAGCGCCAGATCTCGCCCCCAGCAGGCGACGGCAGCAATGATGTCACCATCGGCCTGCCAGCCCAGATACCTGACGGGTAGACCGACCAGCCCTGCGAGACGTTCGATCACCCGAGGATGGGTCGCCACGCTGCCGCCAAACCGGCTCCATGCCTGCTCGTAGGCAGCTGCATCGATAACCGTCCAGCCTCGTTCACGCCAGAATCGCAACGCATTCAACATGCATCGATTACCTGACCGGCGTTGCTGGCGGGCTCATCTTCGAACTGTTTGGCGTGCAGACGCGTGTAATAACCGTTTTGTGCCAGCAGAGAGGCGTGCGTCCCGCGCTCGACGATGCGGCCTTCATCCATGACCAGAATCAGGTCGGCCTTCTCGATGGTGGTCAGACGGTGCGCAATCACCAGCGTGGTCCGCCCTTTCATGACCTTGTCCAGCGCGTGCTGGATGTGGCGCTCGGACTCGGTGTCCAGCGCCGATGTAGCTTCATCGAGGATCAACAGGGGTGCGTTCTTGAGCAGCGCGCGGGCAATCGCCAGGCGCTGACGCTGACCACCGGACAGCAAGACACCGTTCTCTCCAACCAGCGTCTGGTACTTCTGCGGCAGCTTGTCGATGAACTCATCGGCAAAGGCGTCCGCCGACACCTGCTGAATGTCGGCCAGCGGCGCCCCTGCCAGATCACCGTAGGCGATGTTATTGGCGATCGTGTCGTTGAACAGTGTGACGTGCTGCGTCACCAGCGCGATATGCCGGCGCAGGTTGCGCAGCGTGTAGTCTTCGATCGCAGTCTCATCGAGCAGAATCTGGCCTTGGCTATGATCGTAGAAGCGCGGGATCAGACCGGCCAACGTGGATTTACCGCTGCCTGAACGACCGACCAACGCAACCATCTGACCCGCTTCGGCAACAAAACTGACGTCATCCAGGACGCGTTTTTCCGTGCCAGGGTAGGTGAACGACAGGTTCTTGACCTCCAGCCGGCCGCTGACGTGTTCACGCTCAACGGTACCGCTGTCCTGTTCAGGCGTTTCGTCGAGCTGTTCGAAAATGCTTTCGGCCCCGGCAACGCCCTTCTGAATGGTGGAACTGACCTCGGACAACTGGCGGATTGGCTTGGGCAGCAAACCGGCCATGGTGATGTACGCCACCAGATCGCCCGCTGAAGAGTCACCGCGCAGATAAAGCACCAGAAACATCACGATGGCCATGCCGGTGTACGTCACCAACTGCAGCATCGGGGTGTAGACCGCGCCCGTCTTGGTCATCGTCAACTGTTTCTTGGTGTTGCTGCGGCTCGCCTTTTCAAAGCGGCCTTTTTCGTAATCTTCCCCGCCGAAACTGCGCACGACGCGATAGCCGTGGATGGTCTCGGACGCCACGTGGGTGACGTCGCCCATCGCGACCTGAATCTTCTTGCTCTGTTTGCGGAATTTGCGGCTGGTGCTGTTCACCATCACTGCGATGAGCGGCAGGATGGCCAGCATGACCAGGGTCAGCTCCCAGTTCATCCACAGCAACGCGCCGAACAGGAAAATGACCGTCATGCCTTCGCGGATGACAACCTTGATGGCGTCGGTCGCGGCCCCCGTTACCATGGTGACGTTGAACGTGATGCGGGAAATCAGGTGCCCGGAGTTGTGGTTGTCGAAATACCGGTTCGGCAACGTCAGCAACTTGTTGAACAGCACCAGACGCAGATCGTGCACCAGCCCCAGTGAGACTTGCGCCAGAAAGTAGTTGCCCAGATAGGAACCTGCGCCCTGCCAGATGGCGATCAGGACGATCATCAAGGGCACGGCCTGCAACAGTTGAAGGTCGCCCAGGTAGGGCACACCGGGAAACAGTCGCGCCTCTGGATTGGCCAGACCGTCGACGAAATACTTGAGGATGTAAGCGAGCATCGGCTGGGTCGATGCGAAGATCAGGAAGCCCACGATACTCAGAACGAACAGGCCGATATACGGCCTGACGTACGTCAGCAACCGGAAATAGATGGCCAGAGTGGATTTGCCGCGAGGTTCAGGACTGCTCATGGGGATCCGCGATAAAAAATGAGTCGGCTATCTTAACACAGCTCTCCGAATGGCGAGCCGGGGAGCCAAGCCCGCCCGAGTCGGGTAAGATGGCGAATTTTTCAGGTAGTGGAACTGATGCACTCGATGAAACACAGCGACTATCTGGCCTTGCGAGAAAACGCGACAGTGCTGGAAGCCGATGGGTCGGGAGACAAGGTCCTGCTGCTCGCCGATGGCGACATCCTCAAGCTGTTCCGTCGCAAGCGCCTGCTGAGCTCGGCACTGCTGTTCCCTTATGCCAAGCGCTTCGCCGACAACATTGCTGCCCTTGAGCGACGGCAGATTCGCTGCCCGCGCATGGTCGACACATACCGCATCGGCAGCATCAAAAGAGATGCCGTGCGGTATGAACCACTGGCGGGAATGACCCTGCGGCAGGCCATCAAGCAGAATAACGAAGGCGATGCCTTGCGCGCCAAGCTGGGCGCCTTCATCGCACGGCTGCATGACCAGGGCGTTTACTTCCGCTCTTTGCATCTGGGCAACGTCATTCTCACGCCCGATAACGCACTCGGCCTGATCGACATCTCGGACATGCGCTGCCAGAGCCCGTCGCTGAGCCGCAGCAAGCGGTTGCGCAACTTTCAGCATCTGCTTCGTTACAAGGAAGATCGCGCCTGGCTGTTGGGCGAGGATGCCGGCGCGACATTCCTGAACGCTTATATCCAGAGCCTTGAGGCCCCGATCCGGAGCCCGCGCTTCGTCTCAGACCTTCAGGCCATGCTCGGCTGACACGACGTCAGCCGCGTGGCAGCAGCTCATCAAGCTGCTGGACGGTCAGTTTCGGCACGACACTGTGGGGCAAGCGGCTTTCCAGCGACAGATTGAACACCTGCAAGCCGGTGCGCGGCGCAATCTTTTTTGCCATCAGCTCAAAGCTGGGCAAGATGTACTGCTCGAAATCCTCATCCAGGCTGCTCGGCAGCGCAGCCTGACCCTGCTCGTAGAAACGCCCGCCCTGCTGACGCAAATCCACGCCGATCAGAAACGCCTGGCGAAACCCCAGATGGCAAGACAACTGAAGCCCTGCAAAAGGGATGGTCCGGCTGCCAAAATAGCCCCGCGCCAGATTCAGGCTGAACCCGATCCGGTTAGGCTTACGCCGCAACAGCGAGAAGTTCGAGATCAGCTCAGGATCGTGACGAATTGACCAGGCATACGCGCGATCGGAGAGGATCGGTTTGCGGTCGCTGCGATTGACCCGCTCCAGCAGGTAGACCTTTTTGCCCTGCAGAGCCGTGCGGTCAGCCGCGTGAATCTGCTCGAGCACGTCCAGACTCATTGCCAGACGCTCGCCATGAAGCGCGCCCTTGATCGCAAGTTCCGGGCGCCCCATGACGAAGTTAGGATCGTCGCAGAGATAGAAGAAGGGGCGGATGCCCTGCTCGATGCACCGCAGCACGGAGCCATTCATGGCAATGACCGGACAGTTCCGATGATCATGCAGCGGGAAATGGCTGGCAGACGGACCTGACGCGAGCAGGAACACCGGCCCGCTGAAGGCGTCGCGCACCGTCACAAAATCCTGGAGCTGCAACTCCAGATCCGGCGCGATCAGCCAGCGGGCATCGCCCCTGCTCTCAACCTTCACGGTGCGCAACCTCCCTCGACACAGCGATGGCCCCGGCGAGCGGGAGCCACAGCCACATCCACACAAGTCCCGGCGTGCCAATGAACGTGTGCAGCTCAACCACCATGACAACCGCAATGCCTGCAAGCAGTGCGATCCAGAGTCCCGCCTCTTTCGAACGCGCCAGCGCACGGGACAGACTGACCGCAGCGAATGCCATCGCGATCACAAGCAGGGCCAGACCGACGATACCCAGCTGATAGAGCACTTCGAGATAAAGGCTGTGGGTGTTGCCGACGATTTGCCCTGTGTGCAGGCGCACCTGACCCAGCGCCGTGCCCGCGCCTCGGCCAAACCACCAGTGATCCGTCAGACGCGAAAAGATCATGCTCCAGACTTCATTACGCCCGGTGACGCCTCGCACGTTCACTTCGAACATCAGCTCCCGGAAGCCCAGAATCGCAATCGCCACGATACCGACAGCAATGGCGATCAACAGGCTGCGACGGACCTTGCCTTGAGTCATCACACAGACCAGCAGCAGACAGCCGGCCGCACCACCCATCCACGCGCTGCGGGCAAACGTGAAATAGAGGTACACGGCCAGAACGGCGCAGCACAGCAGCCAGAAGAGGCTTTCGCGGCGCTTTTCAGCCGTCAGCATCAGCCACGCGCCCGCGATCAGGAAGAAGGCATAGTGCATACCTGCCACGATGGTATTGCCGAAATCAGCGACATTGATCACGCCAGAGGTGGCCAGCTTCATTTCCCGGTAACCAAACTTGAAGGCGCCGTGGCTCATGAGATTGACCATCGAAAACAGCGCAAAGCCTGTCGCGAGACAGACGCCGATCTGCATGATGCGCGTCCAGTTAAGGACGGACTGCGGCTTAATCGCGCTGACCGCTGCGATAAACAGGCAGATAAGCACCAATCGACGCGTGGACTGAAAGTTATCCCCGGAAAAGAAGCTGTTCAGGAACATATAGCCGAACAGCACCGCCATCGCGATGATCAGCGGATTCAGCGACAGCGAACGACGGCTGAACAGCCCGAACGAAGCGAGCAGCGACAAGAGCAATGCGATGCGGATGAACGACGCCCACGCACTCGATGTGCCCGGCCACCAGAATGAACCGAGGAACATGGCAAGTATCGCAAGAGCAGCAAAGAGTGATGAGCAAAAACGAAAGCGAGACGACCAAATACTACTGACCATTACAAATCCGATAGATCAACTTGAAAGCAATACGAGCCCGCACTGACGGTGAACTCGTCCATGGTTCTTTTAGCCAGTTAAAAGCGGGTTACATATCCGGCAGACTATCGGTGACTTGGGGCAAGCGCCAGAAGACCTTGCGCACGGCATCATCCGAAAAGGTGTCGTGCAGACGCTGCATCATCAACAAAGCACAGGACTGTCGCTGCTCGGCATCCAGCCGCGACAGATGCACCAGGCCCTGAGCCAGATGCTCGCCATCGCCCAGAGGAAAGAGAATGCCCACACCTTCGACGACTTCCTTTGCCCCGCCGCAGGCCGTCGCAATGAGTGGCACGCCGGCGACCATGGCCTCGAGCAGCACCATGCCGAACGGCTCATGATCCGAACTCAGGGCAAACACATCGAACGCCTTGAAATAGCGACTGGCCTGGGGCACTTGCCCCAATAGCATCACCTGATGGCCGATACCCAGCTCCATTGCCAGCTCTTTGAGGTCCTGCTCCAGCCGTCCGGTACCGAGAATAACCAACTGGCTGTCGGCCGGAAGATTCGGCAATGCCTGAGCGAACCCGCGCAGCAGCGTGGCCTGATCCTTGTCCGGATGCAGCCGTCCGACGTTGCCGACGACCCAAGCATCCTGAGCGAGCCCAAGTGCTTCGCGGGCCTGTTCACGGGGCAACAGCGTAGTCGCGAGCCCGTCCACGTCGATGCGGTTATAAAGCGTCTGAATTCGGCCGGTCGGCCATTTCGGCAGAGCTTTTCGCAGATCATCACGCACAGCATCGGACACCCCGAGAAGGCTCAGGCGCATGCGGAACAGGTGCGCGAACAGCTTGCGGCTGCGTCGGGTGTAGTCACCGTAGGCGTGATGTACGCCGATCACCGGCAAACCGGTGGCTAACAGTGCGATATAAACCGGTTTGAAACGATGAGCGATGCAGAAGACAAAATCCCGCGAAGCAGCGATCTTCCGCAGATCACGAATGGCGCCCAGCTTCAGGCCGCGAATGGCCCTGGAGCTGTACTCCATGAACAGCACTTCGTCCGAGGCGCAGGCGGATGCCACCTCAGGGTCAGCGGCTCCGGTCAGGAATACCGTGGTGACACGGTATCCCTTGCCTGCGAACAGGCTGGCATATTGCCGGGCGCAGTCCAGAAACGGCCCGTCATAGCCGTGACAGAACTGCAGAACATGGCGCTCAGCCGAGCGTGTCATAAGCGTCTGCGCCGTCTTTGACCACCAGGATGTCTTCCATGATCAGGTACTGCAGGTCCGAGCCGAAGAACATATTCAAGGCGTCGGTCGGCGAGCAGATCATTGGCTCGCCACGACGGTTCAGCGAGGTGTTGAGCGACACGCCGTTGCCGGTGAGGTTCTCCAGCGCTTTCATCATGTCGTAGTAGCGCGGATTGTATTCGCGCTTGAGCACCTGGGCGCGAGAAGTGCCGTCTTCATGGACGACTTCCGGAACGCGGGTCTTCCACTCTTCAGCCACTTCGAACGTGAACGTCATGAAGGGCGCCGGGTGATCGATCTTGATCATCTGTGGAGCGACGGTGTCGAGCATCGACGGGCAGAAAGGCCTCCATCGCTCGCGGAACTTGATCTGATGGTTGATGCGATCGGCCACGCCGGCCACGCTTGGGCAACCGATGATCGAACGACCGCCGAGCGCGCGTGGACCGAACTCCATACGTCCCTGGAACCAGGCCACGGGATTGCCATCGACCATGATCTTTGCGATCTGCTCGGGCATGTTCTCGAGCTTGCGCCATTTCGGCTGGCTCGGATGGCGCGCGCAGGCGGCAATGACATCTTCGTTGCTGTACGAAGGGCCAAGGTATACGTGCTCCATCTTCTCGACTGGCACGCCACGAGCATGGGACACGTACGCAGCGGCGCCGACAGCGGTCCCGGCATCACCGGAAGCAGGCTGCACGAACAGTTCTTTCACCTCGGGACGCGCGATGATCTTCTGGTTGAGCTTGACGTTCAGCGCGCAACCGCCCGCGAAGGCAATCTTGCCGGTTTCCTTGAGGATGTCGCCCAGATAGTGATCCATCATCTGCAGCGCCAGCTTCTCGAACAGCGCCTGCATGCTGGCGGCGTAATGGATGTAAGGCTCGTCGGCGATGTCGCCCTCACGTTTCGGGCCCAGCCACTCGATCAGCTTCGGCGAGAAATAGAAGCCCTTGCCCTTCTCTTTGTAACGACGCAGGCCGATGACGTTGGCGTACTCGGTGTTGATGACCAGTTCGCCGTTCTCGAAACTGGCCAGACGCGAGAAGTCGTACTTGCTGGCGTCGCCATACGGCGCCATGCCCATGACCTTGAACTCGCCATCGAGCATCTCGAAACCGAGGAATTCAGTGATCGCACCGTACAGGCCGCCCAAGGAATCGGGATCGTAGAATTCCTTGATCTTGTGGATCTTGCCGTTTTCGCCATAGCCGAAGAACGTCGTGGCGTATTCACCTTTGCCGTCGATGCCGAGGATCGCGGTCTTCTCTTGAAAGCCGGAGCAGTGATAAGCGCTGGAGGCGTGTGCCAGGTGGTGCTCGACCGGTTCGATCTTGATCTTCTTCGGGTCGAAACCCAACTGCTCCAGGCACCAGATGATCTTGTTGCGATAGCGCTTGTAGCGACGGTTACCCATCAGGATGGCGTCGAGCGCACGATCCGGGGCGTACCAGTAACGCTTGGCATAGTGCCAGCGCGCCTCACCGAACAGGCTGATCGGGGCAAACGGGATGGCCACGACATCGACGTCCGAGGGCTTGATGCCCGCCTGCTCGAGGCAGAACTTGGCCGATTCGTACGGCATGCGGTTCTTGGCATGCTTGTCGCGAACGAAACGCTCTTCTTCGGCAGCAGCAATCAGCTTGCCGTCGATGTACAGGGCTGCGGAAGGATCATGGCTAAGGGCGCCGGACAGGCCAAGGATCGTCAATGCCACTAGGGTCTAGCCTCTTCAGTCTGCATGCAGGCGTCATGCGCCTGACAAATAAGGTGTGCCTGGCGCGAGTGCGGCGGGCAGCTAAAGGGCGGGATTATAGCGTAACGGCGCCGGATTTGGTCGCGGGTAAATGAAGCGTGTTGCGATCTATTCAGATGGGTGTCACCGCACAGCCTGGCCCACGCGATAACTATTTAGCACCTCACCCCATCAGCGTTCTGATTGATTCGAAGCTCAACGAATCGACGGGCCCGGCGCCCGGCTCTGCGACCCTTCGCGGAGTTCATGACAGGAACGCAATACGCCATGGAAACACAGACATTCAATCCGCCCGCGCTCGATCGCCTGACGACGCTGTCCAGGATATTTGAAGCCGAGCTCGATCATCTGCCTGCGGCCAGTACCAGTACGGATGACCCGATCGGGATAACGCCAACGGAGCAGGTCGATCATCTGAACGCGCGCATCGCGCAGTTCTGGAGCCAGGCCAGTGCCCGGGACATTTCGCGACGTGAATTATTTGTGACGGGGCTCGAACTGGCCCTGCGCGACGATGTGTCATTGAGCATCGAGGAAGGCGAGTTGCACGCCGATTATCAACGCTGCCTGCCGGGGGCTGACGAGCAAGCGCGCGTCGAATTCAGCTCGTTGCAGTTGCAGATCGACGAAGGACGCTGGATCGAGATCGCCGGCGCGATCATCTCCACCGCAGAGAACGGCCAGACGTTGCTGTCCTTGCCGGGGCAAAGCGGTGAAGGCTTCACTTCAAAACAGGCGATGACGGACGAGCTGACCCGACGCATCAACCATCCCGTTCTGCGCCTGCCTTTGCTGCGCACGCTGCCGGAAAGCACTCGCGACGCCTGGTCGGGCATTCAGGCCGAGGGCGACCTCTTCCTGGAAAACTGGACTGCCTCGGACTGGCGGCTGACACGCATCAAGGGCTCGGCCTTCGACTACGCCTTCGACCGCCTGCTAGACAAGCAGCGTGGCGACATCAACGAACTGTTCGCAACGAGCGCCGTGGGCACCGAGGCCTTCGCCGCGCGTCTGGATGCCCTGATGCGCATGCCGAAATCCTGGGGGCCCGACGGCATGATCGTAGCGATCGAACATCGCCGCTGGCTGCGCAGTGAACGCCAAAGGTGGCCGGACTGGCTGAAAATGGCAACGGTCCAGGAACGTCAGCACTATGCCCGCGCGCTGGAGGAAACCGGCCAGGCGATCAGCGTGCTGACCAGTGTAATGGGCGACGCGGCTTCGCCAGAACATTACGCCCGCAGCCACCTGCGCGCACGCATTGCCAACGACCTGGGTCATGACGTCGATCCTGACCAATTGCGCTTGTCGACCCAGCGCCCGCTGCCCGGCGTGGCGCAGACCTACACCAACAGCCGCTCGCTGACCCAGCTCGGGCTGATCGGCTTGCACCCCGGCGACTCGTTGGCGGGGTCGAGCTTTCTGACTGAAACGCAGGTCACGCTGAACGGCCGCCCGCTCACGTCGAGTCACGAGCGATTGACACTCGCGTATCTGGCGAAGCTCATCGACGAACTGGATCTGCGCAGAGCGTTTGGGCAGGCACAACGGCAGATCTACGGCTCGGAAACGACTCAGCGACAGATGCGCGAGGTCATGCATCGTCAACTGTTGACCCACGGCTATGCTGCGGCGCTTCAGGGGCATCTTTCGCCAGGCGGGTATGCGCTGATCGAGTCCTTGAATCCGGCGACCACGGCGCCAAAAAATCACAACGTCACGATCCAGCGACTGGTGCTCAACGGACGCGATACACTGGGCGGCGTTCTGGTGCTGCGCACGCTCAACGACGCGGGCGAGCTCGACAGCCTGATGCTGTACGCGGCGGACATTCCGCGTGCTCAGCGCTTTCAACACTTCACCAGTGAACGCCAGCTGCTCAATGAACTGGTGAGCTGGAGTCGCAGCACGGAGTTGAGCGAGTTTCTCGTGGCCCACGTCGCGCCAACGCATCAGGCTGCGCTGGCAACCCAATTGCAACGGTTGGCTGAGCTTCCCGCACCACCCGATAATTTCGTCAGCTACTCGACCTGTCCCGATTATGACGCCGGCCTGCGCGGGCTGGTGTCGGCACACATACAAATGAAGCTGGCCGAGCAACGTCAGCACACGCCCGACTGGTACTTGAATGCCTCGAAGGAACAGCGCCAGCAGTTGGTGGCGCTGGAGGATGCCCTTGTTGCCGCGCGCTCACGCTACGAGGCACAGGCCCACACTCAGGTACCGGATTTCGAGGCGTTCGTACACGACCACGCTTCACGGAAGATCAACGAATTGCTGGGGCTGCCCGACGGTACTGTCGATCCTGATCAGCTCATCATCTCCTCTCCCCGAGAAACCCTGACTTACACGCGCATGTTGCGTGACGGCTATGACGACAGCCTGGGCATGCTCACGCCCACCGCCGACACCACGGCATCGTTCAACGGCCCTGCCGGTGTGGACCTGAGCATGCTGACCCCGAGCAAAGTCGCTCGCTCTGTGCACGGTCAATGGGTGCTCGACAGATATGTGGAGAAAATCCGCAGCCAACTGCTCGATCCTCAAAGCGAAGGCTACGCCTGGCGCAGACGCCAGAGCCTGCTGCTGACGCAACTGCAGATGAGCGCCGATGCATTGCGCAGCCTGCTCAAAGGGCAGATCGATGTCGGGCAGCATCAGTGGCTGAGCCGCACCTTCGAAAACCTGCATTCGACTGATCCTGTCCTGCGCGCCCGTTTCCCGGTTTACCCGCTGCAACTGAAAGTCGATGTGCTGGCGGTCGCCGTGAAGGTTGAAACCCTGCAGGGCTGTTACCTGCTGCGCCCTGAAGGTCCGGGCGCAGCGTCGCAGGCTTTGCTCTATACACCGCAGGCGCCGGACGGATACGCGTTTCGCCCACTCGAATCGTTCAGCAACACCTTGCTGCGCGACGGCATGGGCGACTACTACCTCAAGCGCGGTCGTGCTGGCGCCGGGCGTTCATTGGCGTTCGCACTGGCCGACCTGAAAAAGGGCAAAGGCATGGCGCCCGCCTTCGCGGATCGGCCTCTGACCGATCTGCACGATGTGTGCTTCAACCACATCATCGAGCGCAAGATTGCCGATGCACAGGCCACGACTACCGGGCGCGCCGACATGCTGGCCCGGCTGATCTGGAGCAGCGTGGAGATGGTCGCAATCGTGCTGACCCTGCCCTTTCCGCCAGCGAGCTTCGCAGTCGGCATGGTCATGGCCGGCGTCGACAGCTATCGCGCATTGGCAGCGTTGCATGAGCGCGACCATGAAACCGCAAGTCTGTATGTCCTCAGCGCATGGCTGAATGCAGCAGGTTCGGCGGGCGACCTGTACTCTGGAATGAAGGGCCTGGGCGGCGTGCTGAAACGCGTCGCGCGCAGCGATCAAGCTATCCCCACATCCAGCCTGCCGGGCGTTAAAACCCAAGGCCCTCTCACACCGGTGATCGTGCAGGATGAAGTGTTCTGGACGGCTGCTTCCAAAACCCGTCGTCACGCGCCGCTGTACCGTACCCATGCACTGCGGCCGGACACTCTGCAGCCCACCGGTCATTTCGCAGAAACCGACGTCAGCGGAACCTGGAAAGCCTTGCAGCAAGACAACGCGAACCCCGCTTACGTCGTGAACGTGTCGCTGGCCGAAGGCACGCGCCTTGATGCTGCCCATGCCCAGGGCGTGACGATGCTCCGCGGCAAGTGTTACATCTCGATGCACGACCAGGTTTTTCAGGTCCAGTACGACGCCAGCATCCGTATCTGGCAGATCGTGGATCCGGGTAATCCGTTCGCCTTTTTCGGCAGGCAGCCGGTACGACGCAACGAGCAAGGCCTGTGGGAAATCCTTGAGCCGCTGAAGTTGCGCGGCGGCGTCCTGCCCGTCTATCAGTCGCTTGACGAGACCGCTGCAGGACTGACCACTGCCGCGAGCAGCGTGAGCGATTATGAGATGCCCGAAGCCCTGCAGCCTTATGTGTTTGGCATCGTCAGCGTCCGACAGGCCGAGAGCTACAGCGACAGCACCGGCCATCTTCGCTTCATGTTCGACGACATTTTCCTGGCCGGGCGCGAAACCTACTCCACGCTGCGTCAGAACCTGTACCGCGACGCAGCGGCGTTCTTCCAGCAGCCCGTCCTGAAGACCAAGCCAGAGCTGCCCCAACTGGAGGGCGACCCCTCCGTCGAAGCTTTCTTGAAGGCGGCGCTCAAGGACACCAATGGTCTGGTGATCGGCGAGGCGCCGACGCTGATCGCCAGCAAACAGCTGCTGATCGACAACATGCCGCTGCTTGCCGAGCAGAAAATCGAGGTGCTTTATCTGGAGCATTTGCAGACCGATCAGCACGTGCACAAGCTGCAGAAATACAAAGCGCTGGGGAGCAAGACCCGCAGCGGTTCGCATCAGCTCAAACACTATCTGGACACCGTCAACGATGGTGCGCTGAAGAGCCGCAGCGACAAATACGATTACTACCACGTGATCAAGGCCGCCCATCGACACGGCATCGAGGTCAAGCCGTTCAGCTCCTCGGTCAGCTATGACTACGCCGACAGCGAGGTGAGCGCGGCACTGGGCGACCCGCTGGCGCAGCACAAGATGTCAGCGTTTTTCGGCAACAAGGTCATCAGCGATGACGTTCAGGCTCAGCCTCAACGCCGCTGGATCGCGCTGCTCGACCATCGGATCGCAAACAACTGGCAGCAGCAGCCAGGCATCAGTGAGCTGCAGGGGGTAATCAGTCTTCGTGTCGTCGAGGTGCCGCAGGGCCAGGCTCAACTGATTGCCCGCGACATTGACGATGCCCTCGGCGCGACACAGACCCGAGGCGATTTCCGGGTAGAAATCCCATGCGCCCACGTCACGCCGACGGCAGGCACGAGCGCCGCGGCAGCAGAGCCTTCGACGGCACTGGATGATGCGCTGTACAACTTGCTGGAGCGCCGCTCGCCTCTGGAATGGGGTCTGGACCCGCAGCGCAAATCCTTCGTCTCGCAGCGCAAGCTGGCGGCCAATCTCTACGCCGGTGAACACGGTTTCCAGTGGCATGCCGACGGTTACTGGGCGCGAGCGCAGGCTTCCCAATGGCCGAAGGACCCGGCACTCAACGCCATTCAGATATCGTTGATCGATGACAGCTATCAGCTACCTGCGACCATGCGACCAATCTTTCATGAGCTCGCCTACTTCCGGCATCGGGGCCTGAACCCGAACTACTTCTTCCCGGAAACCGAGCTGGCAGAGGTTCGCAATACGTTTTTCGAACTGGCCGCCTCGCTGCAAAAAAGCGCCCGCGAGGTGCTGTCCGCCAAGTTGCCCGCTCGCGTGGCCATGCCGGACATCAAGGCTGACACGCCAATCAGCATGTTTCTGGAAGAGCTTTACGAAAACACTTCTGGCGTTGTCATCGGCGAATCCCATGGCGCGATTGCGAGCAAGCGCCTGATCCTGGACAACCTGGAGTATCTGTCGAAGCAAAACGTGAAGACGCTTTATATGGAGCATCTGCTGACGGACCTGCATCAGGCTGACCTCGATCTGTTCGCCGAAACGGGCTTGATGAGCAAGACCCTGCTGCATGACATCAAGGCCATGGACAAAGGCTTCCGCACCGACAAGGAGGGCGTCTATACCTTCGAGAACCTGTTGCTGCAAGCCCGACGCCACGGTGTCGAGGTTCGTGCGATCGATTGCGCAGCTTCCTACTTCATCCGCAACCTCCCAACGACGTCCGGCTCGACGCGCCAGCAGGTGTTCAGCTATTTCGCCTCACGAACGATCCGCAGACATCAAAGCGTCATGGGGGCGCACAAATGGATAGCGCTGGTCGGCAATTCACACGCCAACACCTTCAAGAACAGCGTGCCCGGCATTGCCGAACTGGAGCGCGCCATCGGTGTGCGCGTGTTGGACGTAGCGTCAGGCAAAGGCCGAGGCATCATGCTCGATCCCGGCGAAGACGTGAGTCAGGGCATCGCGAGCGGGCAGGTGTTTCTCAAGAACGATTTCAGGGTTGAAATCGAGCTCAAGCCCCGCGCGCAACTGGCGGTTCCGCTCGGCGATCGCCTCTATAATCCCGGCATGTTCTTGCTGGAACAGAGCGATTCGGCGCACCCGATGATCATCCATCGCTCTCGGGACAGAACGCTCAAGCGAACGCCTGTGCGACTCAATGGCGAAGGCAAGTTTTACATCGAGCGAGACGCCTGGCCTAAGGTGCATCTCAAGCCCTTCGATGACCTCGCGTCGCTGACTGACGCACTCGTGCAGATGAAACTCAAACACGTGGCCTGAGCGTGAACGGGCGCGATTCACCCTGCGGTGAGTCGCGCCCTCAGGCTTATTCGAGGGTTTTCGAGACGGTGGGAATACGCTGCTCCAGCAATTGGTGCAGCGCGCTGTCGGCGGGCCAGTTGCGCATGAAACGCGCGCGATCCCTGGCGAACGCAGCGGCGAATGCACTCTGGGAGCCGTGCTGACACATGGCGTCCAGATCGATCAACGCCCATCGATCCTGCTGCCAGAACACGTTATGCCCTTTCAGATCGCCGTGGCTGATGCGTTCACGAATCAGCTGTGCAAACAGCGTGTCCAGCGCCTGCAACTCTCTTTCGGGAGCATCTGCATTAGCCACGTAGGGCGCGAACCGCTCGATGATGTCGGGCCCCGGCAGGTGCTCGGTTATCAGATACGCTTTGCGCCGCAGCCAGAAAAACCGCTGCTCCAACAGCGCGAGCGGCCTGGGCGTTGCAATGCCGAGAAACATCAGCCGATTGCCTTCACGCCATGAATGCCAGGCACGGCTGGGCCGCCAGAACCGCTTGAGCCAGTGCGCGAAATTCTTGATGTTGTAACGCTTGATCACCAGGGCCCGCCCTGCGACGTCGGCTCTTGCCACGCTGGCCGCGCCACCGGTCTTGTACAGATGACCGCTGTCGATCAGCGCATCAGCGTTGTCGAGCACCGGCAGCATCGCGGCTTCTTCCTCGCGGCGGATTGCGCGCAAGGCAAACGGCCCGTCTTTCACGGCGAAGAGGCTGCATTCCCGGCCGATCTTGGTCAGATAATCCTTCAGCCGCCAGCTGCGTACTTTGTCGATCTGCTTCTGCAGGGCCTCGACCGGCAGACCGTGTTCGCCGTTGCTCAGCAGGTAGTAGACGAGCAATTCTTCAGTAAAGGGTTCCAGCGATTTAGGCAGCTGGGCGAAGAACACGCCGAGGTTTTCCAGCACTTTCTGCCGGGACAATGGCTTGCCAGCCTCCTCCACACGAATACCCGCGCCGTCGATCAAGTACAGCTTGCCGTCCTGACGCAGCAGGTTGTCCAGGTGAAGGTCTTCCTGCCAAAGCCCCTTGGCGTGCATCTGGCCGACTGCGGTTAACGCGTCACCCAGCACGGCTTGCTGTTCATCGGCCAGCGCTGGCAGATGTTCCACCGCCGTCCACGCCTCGCCCAGGCTTTGAGCCTGATTGAGAAACTCGAACAGCAGCCAGCCGCCCTCGCCGTCCTCGAGCCCGTCGGCGAGCAGCAACGGGGTGGTCAGGCCCTGCGCAGCGAGCAACTGGACACCGGCGCGCTCGCGCTGAAAATGCCGGGGCGCCTTCTGGCCGACCAGCAGTTTGGCCAGCACCGGCCGGCCCCGCCAGATTCCCGCGCCCACATAACGCTGGCCCGGCAGGACGCGCAGCAGGCTCAACAGCTGTAATTCGGCCGGACCCGCAGCGTCGGCCAGCGCAATGCTCATTGGCAGCGCTGGCGTGCGACCGGCGTTTTTCAGTTCAGACAAACGCATCGGCGCCCTCTTTCATCAGCTCGACCCCTAATCAGTGGCCCATCAGGCACGCAGCTCACTGTCACAGACCTGCATGCCAATCCAAATCCTGCTTACCGGCCGCTGCGCTTATGACTGCCTCGTTTCGCCAGCCGCTGCCACCATGCATCGACCAGTCCGCTGTCGCCGGGGGCCTGAAGGTAGGCGGACAGCATTTCGCGGATCTCGGCCTCATTCCAGACCGGCGCCCGACGCAGCAATGGCTCGATGTCCTTGACCCGATCACGCTGGCCGAAGATCGACTTGCGGGTTTTCTCAAGATCGATCAACTGCGCCAGATAGGCGCCGCCACGGGCCTTGAGGAAAATATGTTTGGGGTAAAAACAGCCATGCACCTGACCCGCCTGATGCAGCGTACGGGCCAGCGTGCCACACGCCTGCAGAATCGCCAGGCGCTGGGTCGCGGTCAGGTCGTTCCACTGCTGCAGCAAAGTATCCAGATCGGTCCAGCCGTCCAGCGCGCGGGTCATCAGGATTGCGCGGCGCTCGCCGTCGATCTTCTTCTCGCCGTAGAACACGGCGTGCAGCGCCGGGATGCCGAGCTTCTGATACAGGCTGATATTGCGAAACTCGCGGGAGAACGAAGGCTCGCCCAGCGGGTGATGCAGCGTGCGCGTCAAGTAATTGCTCTGGCGCTTGAGGTAGTAACCGGAGCCTTCCAGCTCCAGCCGGAATACGCTGCTCCAGCCGCCGCGTCCGGTATTGGGCTCGTCCACGGCATCGAGTTCGACATCCCACAGCGAATCGAAATCAGCCAGACCATGACGCTCGAGCAAGCCTCGGTCGGCGTCTGCGATGAAAACACTCATTCACGCCCCTCGAAAAAACCGACGATATGACGGATGCGCTTCTTGTCCGAATCGTTCAAGCGTTCGCGCCCGCGATACTGCAGATAAAAGCGCAGACGCTGAGTCGCGGAAAGGTGATATTTGGCGACTTTGTCCAGGCAGGCCAGATCCTTGGTGATGCGATAACGCAACATGAAGCTGACCCAGAACGCGCCGTTGGGGCAGTCGATCAGGAATACGGTCGATTGGTCGTCCACCAGCAGATTGCGCCACTTCAGGTCATTGTGGGTGAAGTGGTGGTCGTGCATCGTCCGGGTATAGCGCGCGACCTGCCGGCTGATGGCGTCGACCCAGGCGCGGTCATGCAGGCGAAGATCCTTGTGTTTGGCCAGATCGGACAGATCCTCGGTGCGCGGCAGCTCGCGGGTGATCAACGCGCCGCGATCATAAGCGGCGCCATTACGCTCCAGTCCCCAGGCCACGACTTCGGCGGTCGGAATGCCCCATTTGGCGAAACGCTTGAGGTTCTGCCACTCGGACTTGACCCGTGGTCGGCCCAGGTAACGGCGCAAACCCTTGCCTGCCGCCACATAGCGTTTGACGTAGTAGTTCACGCCGTTGCGCTCGACCCGAATCACTTCCGACAGCGGATCACGCGTCAGGCGCTCGCCTTTGAGGGCGAATACGGCGTCCAGCGTGCCGAAATCGTCAGCGAGCTCAGCGTAGGCAGATTCAAGATTCCAGCCCGCCATCAGAGCGCATCCCCATAGCGCAGTTTGCGCTGATACAGCTTCTCGGCCTTGCCCTCCAGCCAGCTGAGCAGCGCAGACTCTTCGGCCAGAATCCTGCGCAGCGGCTGCTGAAAGTAGCCCTTGAGAAAGCGCAACTTGTCGCGGCGCGTCAGGCCGATATCCATCGCTGAAAAATACAGCGCCGCCAGATCCTTGTTGCGCCAGCGCATCGGGATCGCAGAGCGGGTCTGGGCACGGTGCAGGTCGATGACCGACAGCCTGAAGTCTTCGGGCGTGACCGGCTTGTCGGTGTGCAGCAGGAAATGGCAGATGTAGCAGTCGCGATGATTGACCCCGGCGCGATGCATCATGCCGACCAGCCGCGCAACCTCGGCAATGTAGGCGCGCTTCATCCGCGGCTCTGGCGGCTCGTTGCGCCAGTTGATGCTGACGTCTTCCAGGCTTTCGGTCGGTGCCAGCTCCTCGGTGATGATGAACGAATGCTGGGCGGCAGGATTGTTGCCGCGCTCGCCGTAGGCCACGGACGTCATGGTGGGCACGCCGACTTCATGCAAACGGTTGATCGCCTGCCATTCCTGGCCGGCGCCGAGCACCGGCAACTTGGCCGACAGAAGATTCTTCGCCACTTCGCCCCAGCCGATGCCGCGATGGATTTTGACGAAATAACCGCGCCCGTCGACTTCGGTGCGCAGCGTGCGCCGGCCTTCGAGCTCGCGATAGACCTGGCCTTGCAGCGCTTCGACCGCCTCGAACGCATCGCGCCCGGCCCAGAGGCTCTTGAAGGGTTCAGCAAGGATCAGTTTCATCCGTGGTGCTCCGCCAGAATCACATCCGCAGCATGCTGCGGCATGCTGTAAAGATCAGCCGTGTCGGCGAATGCCAGCCCGTTCCGGCTCCAGGTGCTGCGCGCGGCATCGTCCTTGAGCATGCGGGCCAGGTATTGATTGAGCTGGCTTTGCTCCAGCGGTTCGTCGAGTACCAGGCCGCTGTCGGCCTCAGCGATGTAGTGAGCATAACCACACACCGCGCTGACCAGCACCGGCAGCCCAGCCACCAGCGCTTCAAGCAGCACGGTGCCGGTGTTCTCGTTGTAAGCCGGATGAATAAGCAGGTCCGCCCCCAACAGGAAACGCGGGATGTCGCTGCGCCCCTTCATGAAAGTGACGTTGTCGCTCAACCCGAGCGCCGTGCTTTGCAGCTGGAATACCTTGGGGTCGTCCTGCCCGATTACAAACAGTCGCGTGCGTTTTTTCAATTCCGGGGGCAGCGCCGCGAGCGCCTTGAGGCTGCGATCGACGCCTTTGGTCTTGAAGCCCGAGCCGATCTGCACCAACAGCAAGTCGTCATCGGCCAGATTGAATTCGCGACGAAACTCGGCACGGATCTGGGCAGCATTGGCGGGCGCGCGGCGATCCTGAGAAATCCCGGGCGGCAGCAGATGAAATCGTTCGAGCGGGGTGTCGTAGTGCTTGATGAACAGCGGCTGCTGGACTTCGGAAATCATCAGCACTTCGGTTTTCGCATCCTTGGCGAACACGGCGCGCTCGTAGTCGGCGAAATGGCGATAACGGCCCCAGTACTTGTACAGGCCGTGGCGCAGGTTCTGCGCTTTGTCCTCATAGCAACCGTCGGCGGCGTAGTACACGTCCAGCCCAGGCATTTTGTTGAAGCCGATCAGACGATCCACGGGACGCCTGGCCAGGTCGGCATTCATCCAGTCGGTCAGTTTTTCGTTACGACGATGGTTGAAGATCGCCTTGACTGGCGCCACCAGCACTTCGAAGCCAGGAGGCACGTCACCTTCCCAGATCAGCGTGTAGACGCGGATCGAATGGCCGCGCCGCTGACACTCCAGCGCAATGCGCATGAAGTCGCGCTGCAGGCCGCCGAAAGGAAAGTATTTATAAAGCACGAATGCCAGTTGCATCACGGATGTTCCTTTGCCAGCAACAGCGAACCCAACTGGCTCGCTACTCGCTCGGGATTCAGGCGAGTGAAGCACATCGGCCACTCGCGTTCGGTATCGAACTGACGCTTGTCTTCAGGCGTCGGTTGATAAGTGCATTTCTTCTGCAGGCACGGCGCGCAGGCCGGGTAATCGCCCGCGAGGTGAACCTGCGATTTGCCATAAGCGCCGGTCAGCCCGGGGTTGGTCGGGCCGAACAGCGACAACGTCGGCACATCCAGCGCAGCGGCCAGATGCCCCAGCCCGGTGTCGACGGCAACGCAGCCCTGAGCACCGGCCAGCACTCTGGCAACGCCCGCCAGATTCAGTTTGGGCAGGACGTGCGCTTTATCAAGGCCAAGGGCGATGCGCTCGGCGCGTGCCTTTTCCGCAGGGTTGCCCCAAGGCAGATGAACCTCGAGCCCTTGGCCGATCATGCGCTCGGCAAGCTGGCGCCAATACACCTCAGGCCAATGCTTGGTCACCCAGGTAGTCCCATGCAGGAACAGCACGTAAGGCGCCCCGCCATCGGCATCGAGCAGACGGCTTCGATCCAGTCCGTAGTCACCGAGCCCTGCCGGGACGTCATAGCCCAACGCCTGGGCGAACAACTGGCGCAGACGCTCGACCGCATGCTGACCACGGGCCACAGGATACGGCCGGTCGTAGAAGCGCGCGGCCATTGGTTCACGCGCAGAAAGTTTGTCGAGCCCGGCGATCGGCGCCTTGACGTAACGCGTCAGCCAGGCGCTCTTCAACAAGCCTTGGGCGTCGATCACCAGATCGTACCGAGTATCGCGCAGACGCTGCTTGAACCGCCGCCACTCGCCCGTTTTCAGGGTCTGCCAAAGGTTTTTACGCCACCGCCGAATCGCCACCGGGATCACCGTGGAGACAGCCGGATGCCACGCCGGAATTTCGGAAAACCCCTCTTCCACCACCCAGTCGAACTGGATGCCAGGCAGTGCGCGAGCAGCGTCGGTCAGTGCAGGCAATGTATGGATCACATCACCCAGCGACGAGGTTTTGATCAGCAGTACCCGCAAGTCAGGCGACCTCGACCGGCGTGCCGCCCAGGCGACCGAGGGCTTGAATCACCGATTCGGGCTCCAGCAGGCGCAAGCAGTTGTAGTGACCGAAACGACAGGTGCGCTCGAAGCACGGGCTGCATTCGATGCCCAACTGAACGATTTCGACCTGATCGGCCAGCGGCGGAGTGAATCCCGGTGATGTCGAACCGTAGACGGCAACAAGGGGCCGATTCAGTGCAGCGGCGACATGCATCAGGCCCGAATCGTTGGACACCACGCCGTCGGCGCAGGACAACAAGTCGATGGCCTCGGCCAGAGAAGTGCCGCCACTGAGGTTGGTCGACTCCTCGCGCAGCCCCGGAATCAACCGCTCCCGAATGCTCTCGCCAACCGCGTGGTCGTTCTTCGAGCCGAACAGCCACACTTGCCAGCCCTCACGAATTTTCGCTTCGGCGACACTGGCGTAATGCTCGGATGGCCAGCGCTTGGATTCGCCGAACTCGGCGCCCGGACACAGCGCGAGCACGGGACGATCCAGCGACAGGCCGAACTTGGCCAGCGCGGCATCACGACTGGCGGGCTCGATGCGCAGAGCAGGTTTTGGGTACGGACGCGGCAGCTCGGCGTCCTTGTCGTAGGCCAGCGCCATGAAGCGCTCGATCATCAGCGGATATTTCTGCTTATCCAGCGTGCGCACGTCGTTAAGCAGGCCGTAGCGAAACTCGCCACGCCAGCCGGTGCGCTTCGGGATGCCCGCGAAGAACGGGACGAGCGCCGACTTCAAGGAATTCGGCAGCAGGATCGCCTGGTCGTACTGGCCTTTGAGGGATTTGCCGATACGGCGACGAGTCGCCAGCTCCAGCGCACCATGGCCGAGCGGAAAGCTCAAGGCCGTGCGCACCTCTGGCATGCGCTCAAGGATCGGCCGGCTCCACTCGGGCGCCAATACATCGATTTGGCATTGCGGGTGACGCTGCTTCAGGCACTGGAACAGCGTTTGCGCCATCACCATGTCACCGACCCAGCTGGGCCCTACGATCAGAATTCTCATGCTCAATCCAAAAACGACCAGAAACGAGCAGGGAGGCTCATCAGACTGCGTGACGCTTCCACACAGCCTGACGCCTCCCTGTCATAGCTTTATATAGGTCCATTACATCCAGACCTTGCAGCGCTTTCACTGACGTCATCGCGAGCAAGCTCACTCCTACAGGGGTAATTGACCACTGCAGGAACAAGCGCGCGTCTACAGGGGATATTCAATCTCTGTAGGAGTGAGCTCGCTCGCGATGAGGCCCCAGGATTCAGTGAAGAATCCTGCATGCCTTAACTCAACCCCAACTGCACCCAGATCCGCATCACTTCGCGCCGCTCGGAGGCAAACTGATCGCCGGAGACAACGCCCGCATCTTTTTGCAGCGCCTGTCGATGGGCCGCTGAACGGTAGGCTTTATACACCTCGCGCAGCAGGCTGGCATCGGCGGCAGGCATCAGACCCGCCTCTTCCAGGCCTTCGAGAATCCGGATGTTATCGGTGTAGCGAAGCAGTGCGGGATGCTCTCTGGACCACGCCAGGGCCGCGTATTGCACCATAAATTCGATATCGACGATACCACCGGCGTCCTGCTTGAGATCGAAGGAGGCCGTGGCTTCGAAGGCATTTGGCCCCTTGCCCGCCGCAGTGGCCCGAGTCCCGAGGTTGTCGCGCATTTTAGCGCGCATCTCGCTGACCTCCTGGCGCAACGTGTCCAGATCGCGCTCGCGCCCCAGTACGGCGGCACGCACAGCCTCGAACCCGCGCCCCACATCGGCACTGCCGACCAGCACCCGTGCACGGACCAGCGCCTGATGCTCCCATGTCCAGGCCTCCTTCTCCTGATAGCGGGAAAACGCGCCGAGGGAGCTGACCAGCAGCCCGGCGGCACCCGAAGGCCGCAAGCGCATGTCCACCTCATACAACTGCCCAGAGTTGGTCTGCGTCGTGATCAAGTGAATGATCCGCTGCCCCAACCGGGTAAAGAACTGTGCGCCGTCGATGGGTTTGGGACCGTCGGTTTCGGCCTGCGGGTCACCATCATGAATGAACACCAGGTCCAGATCCGAACCATGGCCCAACTCGATGCCGCCGACTTTCCCGTAACCGACGATCACGAAACCCGGGTCGCACACGCTGCCATCAGGGCGACGCGGCGCGCCATGCCGGGCAACCGTGTGACGCCATGCCAGCGCCAGTACCTGCTCCAGAATCGCCTCGGCCAGCCAGGTCAGGTAATCGCTGACCTTCATCAGCGGCAGGCTGCCGGTGATCTCCGAGGCGGCCACGCGCAAACGGTGCGCGAGCTTGAAATGCCGCAGCGCCTCCATTTGCTGTTCGAGGTCGTCCTCGGGGATGCGCGTCAAACGCTCGCGCAGCTCGGCGGCCAGTTCCGGGGCCTGCGGCGGGCTGAACAGACGGCCTTCATTGAGCAATTCATCGAGCAGCAGCGGGAAACGCGCAATCTGCTCGGCGATCCACGGGCTGGCTGCACACAGCGTAAGCAAACGGCGTAACGCGCCAGGGTTTTCAGTCAGCAAGACCAGATAGGCCGAACGCCGCGCCACGGCCTCGACCAGCGGCAGGACCCGCTCAAGGATCAGATCGGGATTGTCGTGTTCGACCGCTTGCGCCAGCAGGCGAGGAATGAAGGCGTCCAGGCGTTCGCGTCCCAGCCGCTGCATCGAGCGCAACTGGGAGCTGTTGCGCAGATTGCTGAGGTGCTTCAAGGCCTTTTCCGCATCCGCGAACCCGCCTTCCTGTAACTGGCGGCAGGCGCTTTCCTCGTTCTGGGACTCTTCCCACAGAGGCAGCCACTCACCTCCGACGATCTCCTCGCCACCTTCTGGCTGACCTTCTTCCTCATCCGGGTCGGCGATGACCTGACGGAAATGCCAGTCGACCCGGCCACGCCAATACATGAGCTTTTCGTGAAAGCTGTTCCAGTCGGCAAAGCCCATGATGAACGCGATACGCGCCTGATCCTGCGCGCCATCGGGCAACATCTGGGTCTGACGGTCGGCGATCGCCTGGATGGCGTGCTCGGTGTAACGCAGAAACTCATAGCCCTGGCGCAACTCGTCAATCACCGCCGCAGGCAAGTAGCCTTGCCCTTCGAGCGTACGCAGCACCTTGAGCAACGGCCGCTGTTGCAGGCTGAGGTCGCGCCCGCCATGGATCAACTGAAAGGCCTGCGCAATGAATTCGACTTCGCGAATGCCGCCCGAGCCCAGCTTGATGTTCTCGGCCATCCCTTTGCGCCGGACCTCCTGCTGAATCAACTGCTTCATCGTGCGCAGCGCTTCAATCGCGGAGAAGTCCAGATACCGCCGATAGACGAACGGGCGCAGCATCTCCAGCAGCTCGTCGCCCTTGGCCCGATCGCCACCGACCACCCGGGCCTTGATCATCGCGTAGCGTTCCCAGTCACGGCCCTGATCCTGGTAGTACTGCTCCAGCGCGTTGAAGCTCAGTACCAGCGCGCCAGAGGAGCCATACGGACGCAGGCGCATGTCGACGCGAAACACGAAGCCATCAACCGTCACCGGGTCCAGTGCCTTGATCAGCCGCTGGCCGAGCCGGATGAAAAATTCCTGATTATCCAGCGCCCGCTTCACGCCTTGAGTCTCGCCGCCTTCGGGATAGGCGAAGATCAGATCGATGTCCGAGGAAAGGTTCAGCTCCACGGCGCCCAGCTTGCCCATGCCGAGGATGACCATCTGCTGCGGCTCGCCCGTCCGACGGCCGGTCGGCGTGCCGAATTGCTGGCAATGACGCTCATAAAGCCATCGATAGGCAAGGTCGATGCTGCCATCGGCCATGTCGGAAAGGTCACGGCAGGTTTCCACCAGATCGGCCTGCCTCGTCAGATCACGCCAGATAATTCGCACTTGCTGGCGCGTGCGCTGACGACGTAGATTACGCCCCAGTTCATCGTCGGTGGTCGCTTGAATGACCGCTCGCGCAATTTGGGCGTGTAGCTCGCCTTCGCCAAAACTGCGCTCCAGCTCGCCGGATTCGGCCAGTTCGAGGAGCATCAGTGGATCGCGGGCCACATGCTCGGCCACGAAATCGCTGGCGCCGCAGACGCGGTCGAACGCCACCAGTCGAGCATGGGGCCAAGTGTCGAACCGAGCCTTGTCGGCGTCCGTCAGCGCGTCGAGCGATGCGCGGAACGACTGTTGTGCACGAGTGACCAACGGCAGCAGGATGGCCGGCAACTCAGCCAGCGAGGGTAGGCTCATGGTCTATCCTAGATCGGCGTTCGAAAGACTACCTGCCCCGGTAGCCAGCACCTGTCGCTGACAGGACTGTCGAACAAAGGTTAAAAATTGCTGGAGATTTGTTTTCTTTGATTGCCAGCACTGATTTTAGGTTTTTCATTTGATCTTTTAACCGGAATTACCGTTTTATCTGACATTGCAACGCGAGCGAAAACATCGCTAAGCTGTAGTTTTACTACTGTATATACAAGTCAAAAAGCTGAATTGGCCGGAGATTTGTAGTAAAACTACACAACGCCGGGTACCACGCCGGTCATCCAAGAATTTTTTACGTCGTCTGCCCACAAGGCCAGTCGCAACAAACTCAGGCAACCGATTCTGGAAGCCTTTCCGCCCTGGAGCAAGCCATGCAAGACCTCGATCCCGTCGAAACCCAGGAATGGCTGGACGCCCTGGAATCGGTTCTCGACAAAGAAGGCGAAGACCGTGCTCATTACCTGATGACCCGTATGGGTGAGCTGGCCACAAGAAGTGGTTCGCAGCTGCCTTACGCCATCACTACGCCTTATCGCAATACCATTCCTGTCACCCACGAAGCACGCATGCCTGGCGACCTGTTCATGGAACGCCGCATTCGCTCGTTGGTACGTTGGAACGCCCTGGCAATGGTTGTGAAAACCAACATCGGCGATCCGGATCTGGGCGGTCACATCTCCAGCTTCGCTTCCAGTGCGACCCTGTACGACATCGGCTTCAACTATTTCTTCCAGGCCCCGACCGACGAACACGGCGGCGACCTGATCTACTTCCAGGGTCACGCATCGCCAGGCGTCTACGCCCGTGCATTCATGGAAGGCCGTATTTCCGAAGAGCAGATGACCAACTTCCGTCAGGAAGTCGATGGCAACGGTCTGTCTTCTTATCCACACCCGTGGCTGATGAAAGACTTCTGGCAGTTCCCGACCGTTTCGATGGGTCTGGGTCCGATCCAGGCGATTTATCAGGCGCGCTTCATGAAGTACCTGGAGCACCGCGGTTATATCCCGGAAGGCAAGCAGAAAGTCTGGTGTTTCCTGGGCGACGGCGAGACCGACGAGCCGGAATCCCTGGGCGCCATCGCCCTGGCCGGTCGCGAGAAGCTGGACAACCTGATCTTCGTGGTCAACTGCAACCTGCAGCGCCTCGACGGCCCGGTGCGCGGCAACGCCAAGATCATCCAGGAACTGGAAGGCGTGTTCCGCGGCGCTCAGTGGAACGTGACCAAAGTTATCTGGGGACGTTTCTGGGACCCACTGCTGGCCAAGGACGTCGACGGTATCCTGCAACGTCGCATGGACGAAGTCATCGACGGCGAGTACCAGAACTACAAGGCCAAAGACGGCGCCTTCGTACGTGAGCACTTCTTCAACACGCCAGAACTCAAGGCGATGGTTGCGGACATGTCCGACGACGAAATCTGGAAACTCAACCGTGGCGGCCACGACCCGTACAAGGTGTACGCTGCTTATCATCAGGCGGTTAACCACAAAGGTCAGCCGACCGTGGTTCTGGCCAAGACCATCAAGGGTTATGGCACCGGCGCCGGTGAAGCGAAGAACACTGCGCACAACACCAAGAAAGTCGACGTGGACAGCCTGCGTCACTTCCGCGACCGCTTCGACATCCCGGTCAAAGACGATCAGCTCGAATCCCTGCCATTCTTCAAACCGGAAGAAGGCAGCGCCGAAGCCCGTTACCTGAGCGAGCGTCGTGCTGCGCTGGGCGGCTTCGTACCACAGCGTCGCGCGGAGAGCTTCAGCCTGCCGACGCCGCCGCTGGAAACCCTCAAGGCCATCCTTGATGGCACCGGCGACCGCGAAATCTCCACCACCATGGCCTTCGTGCGCATCCTGACGCAGCTGGTCAAGGACAAGGAAGTGGGTCAGCGCATCGTTCCGATCATCCCGGACGAAGCCCGTACCTTCGGTATGGAAGGCATGTTCCGTCAGTTGGGCATCTACTCGTCCGTGGGCCAGCTGTACGAGCCGGTCGACAAGGAACAAGTGATGTTCTATCGCGAGGACAAGAAAGGTCAGATCCTCGAAGAAGGCATCAACGAAGCAGGCGCGATGTCCTCCTTCATCGCTGCAGGTACTTCGTACAGCAGCCACAACCAGCCGATGATTCCGTTCTACATCTTCTACTCGATGTTCGGTTTCCAGCGTATCGGCGACCTGGCATGGGCCGCAGGCGACAGCCGCACCCGTGGCTTCCTGGTCGGCGGCACCGCCGGTCGTACCACCCTGAACGGTGAAGGTCTGCAGCACGAAGACGGTCACAGCCACATCCTGGCTTCTACCATCCCGAACTGCCGCACCTACGATCCGACCTACGGCTACGAGCTGGCGGTGATCATTCAGGACGGCATGAAGAAGATGTTCGAAGAACAGCAGGACGTCTTCTACTACCTGACCGTGATGAACGAATCCTACGTCCAGCCAGCCATGCCGGCCGGTTCCGAAGAAGGCATCGTCAAGGGCATGTACCTGCTCGAAGAAGACACCAAGGAAGCGGCGCACCACGTGCAGCTCCTGGGTTCGGGCACTATCCTGCGCGAAGTACGCGAAGCCGCGAAGATCCTGCGCGAGCAGTTCAACGTCGGTGCCGATGTCTGGAGCGTCACCAGCTTCAACGAACTGCGTCGCGACGGCCTGGCCGTGGAGCGCAGCAATCGCCTGAAGCCCGGCCAGAAGCCACAACTGAGCTACGTTGAAGAATGCCTCAACGGCCGTAAAGGTCCGGTGATCGCTTCGACCGACTACATGAAGCTCTTCGCTGACCAGATCCGTCAGTGGGTTCCGACCAAGGAATACAAAGTCTTGGGCACCGACGGTTTCGGCCGTTCCGACAGCCGCAAGAAGCTGCGTAACTTCTTCGAAGTCGACCGTCACTTCGTTGTGCTGGCCGCCCTGGAAGCCTTGGCCGATCGCGGCGATATCGAACCGAAGGTCGTGGCCGAAGCCATTGCCAAGTTCGGCATCGACCCTGAAAAACGCAACCCGCTGGACTGCTGAGCGTCTGCGTGAAGATCGTATAGAGCGCTGACAGATTGCGCGGAACAGCCGGCGATGCGGAATTTACTTCGGTAAATGAGCATCCAGGCTGTTTCGTCGCAAATGGAACAGCGCAGTCGAGGAACAGGTTCTCCTGAGGAGAGACATTGTGAGTGAGCTAATTCGCGTACCCGACATCGGCAACGGTGAAGGTGAAGTCATTGAGTTGTTCGTCAAGGTCGGTGATCGCATCGAAGCGGACCAGAGCGTTCTGACGCTGGAGTCTGACAAGGCGAGCATGGAAATCCCGGCGCCCAAGGCTGGCGTCATCAAGGCCATGAAGGTCAAGCTGGGCGACCGCCTGAAAGAAGGCGACGAGCTGTTCGAACTGGAAGCGGAAGGCGAAGCTGCCGCCGCACCCGCTGCTGAACCGGCTGCCGCTGCGCCTGCACCGGCGGCACCTGCCGCTGAAAAACCGGCCGAAGCCGCTGCCCCTGCTGCGCCAGCTCCAGCCGCCGAAGCTGCTGTTCAGGACATCCACGTTCCGGACATCGGTTCGTCAGGCAAGGCTCGCATCATCGAGCTGATGGTCAAGGTCGGCGACAGCATCGAGGCTGACCAGTCCCTGATCACTCTGGAATCCGACAAAGCTTCGATGGAGATCCCGTCTCCAGCGGCAGGCGTCGTCGAGAGCATCAGCGTCAAGGTCGAAGATGAAGTCGGCACTGGCGACCTGATCCTGAAACTGAAGGTCGCTGGCGCTGCGCCGGCTGCTGCTCCTGCTCCGGCAGCAGCACCGGCTCCGGCCAAGGCTGAAGCCCCTGCTGCCGCTCCAGCCGCCGCTCCAGCCGCAAAAACTGAAGCCGCTCCTGCTCCGGCTGCTGCACCTGCAGCCAGCGGTGCCAAGGTTCATGCAGGTCCGGCTGTTCGTCAGCTGGCGCGTGAATTCGGCGTTGAGCTCAGCGCAGTGACGGCCACCGGTCCGCACGGTCGCGTGCTGAAAGAAGACGTGCAGGCTTACGTCAAATCGATCATGACCAAGTCCAAGGACGCGCCAGCCGCTGGCGGCGCTGCCGGCGGCATGGGCATCCCACCGATTCCGGAAGTCGATTTCAGCCGTTTCGGCGAAATCGAAGAAGTGCCGATGACCCGCCTAATGCAACTGGGCGCGACCGGTCTGCACCGCAGCTGGCTGAACATCCCGCACGTGACTCAGTTCGATCAGGCCGACATCACCGACCTGGAAGCTTTCCGCGTTGCGCAGAAAGCCGTCGCTGAAAAAGCTGGCGTGAAACTGACCGTGCTGCCACTGCTGCTCAAGTCCATCGCGCACCTGCTCAAGGAACTGCCGGACTTCAACAGCTCGCTGGCGCCAAGCGGTAAAGCCGTCATTCGCAAGAAGTACTTCCACATCGGTTTCGCGGTGGACACCCCGGATGGCCTGCTGGTCCCTGTGATCAAGAACGTTGACCAGAAGAGCCTGCTGCAACTGGCTGCGGAAGCTGCCGAGCTGGCTGAAAAAGCGCGTTCCAAAAAGCTGTCGGCCAACGACATGCAGGGCGCCTGCTTCACCATCTCAAGCCTGGGTCACATTGGCGGCACCGGCTTCACGCCGATCGTCAACGCGCCGGAAGTCGCGATCCTGGGCGTGTCCAAGGCCACCATGCAACCGGTCTGGGACGGCAAGGCATTCCAGCCGCGTCTGATGCTGCCACTGTCGCTGTCCTACGATCACCGTGTGATCAACGGCGCCGCTGCTGCGCGCTTCACCAAGCGTCTGGGCGAAGTGCTGGCGGATATCCGCACGATCCTGCTGTAAGCCTCAAAAGGCCCGCTCTTCATTGAGCGGGCCTTCGCAGTTTTTCGAGCTGCCACGCTCGTACCTCAACCCCGCTTATCTGGCGGGGCTTTTTTTGGACGGATGTTTTGTGGGTTTGACGCTCTCTTGAATTGTAGGCGCGCTTGCCCGCGACCTGCCGGGAACGCAGCAAAATCTCCAAGGCCCAGGTGCTTCCCAACGAGCCGGTCGGACACTAATAACAACCACTTACCAACCCATTCCGACAAATCCGACCAACAACCTTCAGTTAAACCCCGTTTTGCCGACAGATTTATAGCACTAAGCCATCGCGCTCACTTGTCAGCCCGTTCGCCATGATGCAACCTTGCGACACGCGATTTAACGATGGGCTCCTTGCCCATGCGCGACCGTACTCTTAAAGCGAGTTCCTTCATGAAAAGCCAACCTGATGCTGCCGGAAGACCGGCGGCCGAGGTCGTGACGCAGCTGCCGGTGCCCTCGCGGCTCGGCATGCTGCGTTTCGAGCGGCTTAATGAAGCCAGTTGGGCCATGCTTTATCTGGACCCCAACTGCGAAAAGCACTTCAGCATGCCAGCGATGGAGCTGTGCGCGCTGATCGGCTCGCCTTACGCCAGCCTGATGGAGCCTGAAGCGCGCTATCAACTGCACGACGCGGTGCAGATGCAGCTGGCGAGCAATACCCATTATCTGATCCGCTACACCCTGCACACGCTGCGCGGTCCTCTGGGCCTGCTCGAGATCGGCGAAGGCTACAAGCAACATAACCGACACCTGCTGCGCGGCTACCTGATGGTGGTCGATGAAGTCTTCGACGCCAGCGAACTGGCGTTCAGCCCTGACCTGGAAGTGCAGAATTCGCGCCTGCAGATCGCTCTGGAGCTCAACCAGCGCGCTCAGCACGAGCAGCTACAGCATCTGGAGCGCGTGCGCGCACAACAGAGCCTGATTCTGCGCCTGGCGCGCCATCGCTACAGCTCCAACAATTCGCTGCAAGAAGCGGCCGAACTGATCACCAAAAGCGCCTGCGAGATCTACGACATCGACCGCGCCGCGATCTGGAATCTCAACGGCAAGACGCTGGAACCCATTGCCGAATATCGCCGCGAAACGGATCAATACCACAAGCCCGCGCCGATCGACATCAGCTGTTACCCCAGCTATCTGGAAGCCTTGCACACCAGTCGCGCCATCGATGCCAACGATGTGCAGCTCGACCCGCGCACCCGTGAGCTGGCCCAGAGCCTGGGCCCTCGTGACATCAACGCTATCCTCGACGCCAGCATCCGCATAGACGGCCAGGTGATCGGCGTGTTGTGCCTCGAACAGACGGGCACGCCGCGCGACTGGCAGTCCGATGAAATCGCGTTTGCCGGTGAGCTGGCCGACCAGTTTGCTCAAGCGATCAATAACCACAACCGACGCACTGCCACCAATGCCTTGCACCTGTTTCAGCGCGCAGTGGAGCAAAGCGCCAACGCATTCCTGCTGGTCAACTGCGACGGCGTCGTGGAGTACGTCAACCCAAGCTTCACCGAGATCACTCAGTACACCGCTGATGAAGTCCACGGCCATCGCCTGTCGGAACTGCCGGCACTGGAAAATCTCGGTTCGCTGCTGCTCGACGCCAACTCAAGCCTGGCGAGCGGCAACAGCTGGCAGGGCGAATTCAAGAGCCGGCGCAAGAACCTCGAACCGTACTGGGGCCAACTGTCGATTTCCAAGGTGTATGGCGATAACCGCGAGCTCACTCATTACATCGGCATCTACGAAGACATCACCCAGGCCAAGCTCTCGCAACAGCGCATCGAGCGCCTGGCATACACCGACAACCTGACCAATCTGGGCAACCGTCCTGCGTTCATTCGCACGCTTGACGAGCACTTCGCACGCGACGTGGAGACGCCGATCAGCCTGTTGCTGGTGGACATAGACAATTTCAAGCGCATCAACGACAGCCTCGGCCATCAGACCGGTGACAAACTGCTGATCAGCCTGGCCCGGCGTTTGCGCAACAGCCTCAGCCCTACCGGCATTCTGGCGCGCTTCGCCAGTAACGAGTTCGCCGTGCTGCTGGACGATACTGGGCCCGAGGAAGGCCAGCGTGTTGCCAGTCAGGTGCTGACGACGCTGGACAAACCGATGTTCGTCGACAACCAGTTGATCAGCGTCACCGGCTCGGTCGGCCTTGCGTGCGCGCCCATTCATGGCCGCGACCCGCAGACACTCATGAAGAACGCGGGTCTTGCGCTGCACAAGGCCAAAGCCAACGGCAAACACCAGGTGCAAGTCTTCACCGAGGCGCTGAACGCCGAGGCCAGCTACAAGCTTTTCGTTGAAAACAACTTGCGCCGCGCGCTGACTCAGAACGAACTCGAGGTCTTCTATCAGCCCAAGCTGTGCCTGCGAACGGGTCGCCTGCTGGGCATGGAAGCGCTGCTGCGCTGGAATCATCCCGAAAAAGGCATGATCCGTCCGGACCAGTTCATCAGCGTGGCCGAAGAGACCGGGCTGATCATTCCGATCGGGAAATGGGTCGCGCGCCAGTCCTGCCGCATGAGCAAGCAACTGACCGCCGCCGGTTACGGCAAACTGCATGTGGCCATCAACGTATCGCCCAAACAGTTTTCGGACCCGGAACTGGTCGACTCGCTCGCCAACATTCTGCGCGAGGAGCAACTCGATCCGTCGCTGCTTGAACTGGAGCTGACCGAGGGCCTGCTGCTGGAGGCGACCGAAGACACGCGCCTGCAACTGGAGTCGTTGAAAACCCTCGGCCTGACCCTGGCGATGGACGATTTCGGTACCGGCTATTCGTCATTCAGTTACCTGAAGAAATTCCCCATCGACGTGATCAAGATCGATCGCAGCTTCATTCGCGATATCCCGGATGATCAGGACGACATGGAAATCACATCGGCGGTGATCGCCATGGCGCACAACCTCAAGCTGACGGTGGTCGCCGAAGGCATCGAAACAGCCGAGCAACTGGCGTTTCTGCGTCGCCACCGTTGCGATGTGGGTCAGGGCTACCTGTTCGACAAGCCGATTCCGGGTGAGGACCTGATCAACGCCCTCAGGCGTTATCCACGCGGTCCTGCAGCCTGAGGCCTTCCCCGCACACCTGTGGTACGGCACACTTGCCGCCCTGCATTTGTATCCGCTGAAACTGACCCCATATCTGCCATTCACTGACAAACCCTGTCGGTTGTCCTGCCCCCAGAGAGGATTTGCCTCATGGTCTTGCGCTCGGAAATTCTTGTGAACAAAAACGAACTCCCTACCGCCCAGCAGGCTTTGCCGGGCCGTGAAACCCCGATGGCTTTGCCAGAAACCCACTTCGTCAACGGCCGTCCATTGCTGGGACCGTTCTTCGAAAACGTCGAATTCGCGATTTTCGGCCTGGGCTGCTTCTGGGGCGCCGAGCGTCGCTTCTGGCAACGTGAAGGCGTGGTCAGCACGGTCGTCGGCTACGCGGGCGGTTTCACGCCCAACCCGACCTATGAAGAAGTCTGCTCCGGCCTGACCGGCCACAGCGAAGTCGTATTAGTGGTGTACGAGCCGGAAAAAGTCAGCTACGAAGCGCTGCTGGCGATGTTCTGGGAACTGCACAACCCAACTCAGGGCATGCGTCAAGGCAACGACATCGGCACGCAATACCGCTCGGTGATCTACGCCACCACCCCGCAGCAACTGGCCGCAGCCAAAGCCAGCGCCGAGGTGTTCCAGGCTGAACTGACCAAGGCCGGCCACGGCGCCATCACCACCGAAATCGACCAGGCGCCGACCGTGTACTTCGCCGAGGCGTACCACCAGCAATACCTGGCGAAGAATCCACAGGGCTATTGCGGCATTGGCGGCACGGGCGTTTGCATGCCACCGAGCCTGGCCGGGAACTAGGCCAGAACCGCAGACCTGCCGCGCGCACCTGATGCGCTGCTCATGACTAACGTAGGACGGGCTTCAGCCGGGAACTCGTCGGTCGCCACGCCATAGAAATGTGGGCGATGCGACTGGCCTTTTCCCGGCTTTAGCCGGGAACCCGTCGGTTGTCACACCGTAGAAATGTGGGTGATGCAGCCGGCCTTTTCCCGGCTGAAGCCGGTCCTACTGACAAATCGCGTACCGCGTAGGACCGGCTTTAGCCGGGAACCCGTCGGTTGTCACGCCGCAGAATGGGGGTGATGCAGCCGGCCTCTTCCCGGCTGAAGCCAATCCTACTG
>NZ_FNYJ01000004.1:440152-440975 GCF_900108875.1 Pseudomonas sp. NFR16
GATCGCGTACCCCGTAGGACCGGCTTTAGCCGGGAACCCGTCGGTTGTCATACCACCCAATTGGGGTGATGCGACTGGCCAATTCCCGGCTGAAGCCGGTCCTACTGATCGCCATCCGCTAGAAATCTCACGACAACTACTCGTGATGTTTAAAACTGCCCCTTGCTTTTATTGTTTGTCCTCACACAAAGAGGAGCAATGGAATGCAGCAACTCAAACATGCCCGATCTTTACGCGTCGGTAGATTTTCCCAGCCAGGCACCGTCTATCTCGTGACCACTGTGGTAAAGGATCGCCTGCCGATATTCAGTGATGTTCAGATAGGCCGCAGGGTGGTCACGGAAATGGAGCGCCTGCACTCCTCAAACTGTGTTCGTTCCATGGCTTGGGTGGTTATGCCCGACCATTTGCATTGGCTGTTCGAACTTAAGTCAGAATCGCTCCCCACGCTCATGCAAGCGCTCAAGGGCAGAAGTGCGTTCGAAGTAAACAAGGCTCACGATGCGAAAATACTCACATGGCAGAAGGGTTACCACGATCACTCAGTGCGGGCTGAAGAGGACCTCGTCGAGATGGCTCGCTATGTTGTAAACAACCCCATACGGGCAGGTCTGGTGAGGCAGCGGGACGAGTATCCATTGTGGAGTTGTGAGTGGTTGCTCGAGTAGGACCGGCTTTAGCCGGGAACCCGTCGGTTGTCACGCCATAGAAATGTGGGTGATGCGACTGGCCTCTTCCCGGCTGAAGCCGGTCCTACCGAAGGATCGCGTACCCCGTCGGACTGGCTTTAGCCGGGAACCCGTCGGTTGTCACGCCGCAGAAT
>NZ_FNYJ01000004.1:441155-594091 GCF_900108875.1 Pseudomonas sp. NFR16
TGGGGTGATGCAGGAGGCCAATTCCCGGCCAAACCGGTCCTACCGGAGGATCGCGTACCCCGTAGGACCGGCTTTAGCCGGGAACAGGCTGTTATTACGCAGAATTCAGAATGGGCTATTCCGCTATCAACCAATCCATCTTCCAGTCACCCTGAGTCTGACCCAGCTTCTCGGCCAGCCACGGCAGCAGCTCGCGTAACTCTTCTTCCAGCCCCCATGGCGGATTGGCGATCGCCAGCCCGGAGCCGTTGAGGCTGTTGGGCGTTTCCAGCGGATGCACCAGCAACTCAACCCGCAGCAGCTTCGGCGCGCCGGTTTCGGCGAGGTCCTGATAGAAGCGTTTCAGGGCGCGCTGGTCTTTGACCGGATACCAGATGGCGGCGACGGTCTGGCGCATGCGCGCGATGGCCTCCTTGAGCGCAACGGAGCAACGCTTCATCTCGTCCAGTTGCTCGAAAGGCGGATCAATGAGCATGACCGCGCGCTTTTCCTGAACCGGCAGCAGCGCCCGGGGCACATACCAGCCCTCACCCAGATGCACCGCGACGCGACGGTCGTATTTCATGTTGTCTTTGAGCAGCGCGCCATCTTCGGGGTGCTTTTCGTTAAGCAGCACACGGTCCTGCTCACGAGTCAGGCGACGCGCCAACTCCGGGGAGCCGGGATAGTAACGCAGCTCACCGTTCTTGCGGTTCATGTGACGAATGACGTTCATGTAACCCGCGGCCATCGGCGGCACGTCTTCGGCATCCCACAGACGGCCGATGCCTTCGATCCATTCACCGGTACGTGTCGCCTGATCGCCCTGCAGGTCGTACAGCCCTAGGCCAGCATGGGTGTCGAGATAGGCAAAAGGCTGCTCTTTGCGCGACATCAGCGCGAGCAATCGAGTCAGGACAATGTGTTTGAAAACGTCGGCGTGGTTGCCGGCGTGGAAGGCGTGACGGTAGTTCATGGCGGCTCCTGGAAGGCTGCGGAGTTTACCAAAACAGCCGCCGTCGCGCAGACCGCTCATACCCTGCAGCACCCTGGGCATCCAAACGGCAGGCAAAAAAATCCCCGGTTAAGCCGTTACAAAACCGGGGCTGAGGCACTTGCGCAGGCTAGAGGGTGACCAAACCATGACCTGCGCAATTTTGAATGAGGCCATTATGCCGAATTAACTAAACAGTTACATAGCCGAAAACGACACCGTTATGCGTATGTCAGACATTGCCGACGACAGGTATTGCCGAGCCCTTCGGGCCCCACCAGAATCGAATCATTCCCAATAAAGGAGCCAACGTCATGATGCATGCGGACCTGATCGACCAGGACGATCTCATCGGCCAACTCAGATCCATCGGCTTTGAAACGCCCTCCGGCGCCAGCGCCGAACAGGCGTGCGCCCAGGTCGTCTGCGGTCTGACCGAAGACCGCGCCCGAGCGCTGCGACAACTGGTGGAAAGAATGCTCAGCGGCAGTGCCACCATCCTCCCGGCGGTGCGCCAGGCGATCGATCAGCAGCTGTTGCCGGCGCTGGCGACGTATAACCAGGGCCGCGTACAGGCCTGACACTTAACTTGGATGTGTAGGAGCGCGCTTGCCCGCGATGGAGGTTGCCTGCAACCGATGTGTCGACTGACACGCCGCAATCGCGGGCAAGCGCGCTCCTACAGCACGCACATAATGCGTGAGCCTGTTACAACCTCACACTCGCAAACGTCGACTCATTACGCGCCTGGCTCAGTGCAGACAGCGGGCCCGACAGCGGCGCGAGCACCATCGCTTGGGGAATCGGCATCATCGCCACCTGTTGTGCCGTGTTGGAGCCGACGCGTTCGTCACGCGGTGGAATGCCGAAATATTCGCGGTAGCACTTGGAGAAGTGCGGCGTGGAAACGAAGCCGCAGACCGACGCCACTTCGATGATCGACATCGGCGTCTGTTTGAGCAACTGACGCGCACGGATCAGGCGCAGCTTGAGGTAATAGCGTGACGGCGAACAGTGCAGGTATTTCTGGAACAGCCTTTCCAGCTGACGCCTGGACACCGAGACATACACCGCGAGTTCGTCGAGGTCGATCGGCTCCTCAAGGTTCGCCTCCATCAGGGCGACGATTTCCTGAAGCTTCGGCTGATTGGTGCCGAGCATGTGTTTGAGCGGCACGCGCTGATGATCCTGCTCATTACGGATACGCTCGTAGACGAACATTTCCGAGATTGCAGCGGACAGTTCACGCCCGTGATCGCGGCTGATCAGGTGCAGCATCATGTCCAGCGGCGCCGTGCCGCCCGAACTGGTGAAGCGGTTGCGATCGAGGGTGAACAGGCGAGTGCTCATGGCAACGCGCGGAAAAGCTTCCTGCATCGCGGCCAGACATTCCCAGTGCACGCTGCAATCGAAACCATCGAGCAGGCCCGCGCAGGCCAGTGCCCAGCTGCCGGTGCACACAGCGCCAAGGCGGCGGGATTGACGCGCCTGACTCTGCAGCCAGCTCACATGTTCGCGCGTGACCGTGCGCTGAATGCCGACGCCGCCACAGACGATTACGGTGTCGAGCACCGGCGCCTTGTGCATGGCCGCGTCAGGGGTGATTTGCAGGCCGTCGCTGGCCCAGACCTGGCCGCCGTCGACGCTCAGTGTGGTCCAGCGATACAGCTCACGGCCAGAAAGCTGGTTGGCCATACGCAGTGGCTCAACCGCTGATGCGAGGGAAATGAGTGTGAAATTGTCCAGCAGCAAAAAGCCGATGGATTGAGGCGCACGGTTCTGGGGTTGTGCCCCGGAGTTGAACGAAGTCATCACGGTATCTCCTCACACGAAAAGCGGTTGATGGCCCCAAGAAGAGGCTCTTGTTGTTGGCTCTCATCAGTGGAGAGCTTTGTTATTGCAACGCAAATGCCATGCCTAAACTTGAATGGGCATTCAATAAATCCTGATTGCGACGTCGCGATGCGTCTATTCGGGAGCGACATGAGCGTTCGATTCGCGACCTGCTGGACGCAAGGCCTTATAACAGAGGGCGGGCTGAGCAATTCAGTAGCACTTTTGTGAAGTGCCCAAATGCCAGCACAAGCTGGAGTGTCACCGCATGCACAGGTGACAGGCGGCGCAGCGGATAAGGTCGGTGTGACATGGCTTTGCGCCATGTTCGGCAGCCTCCGCGCCAAAAGGCAGCGGCAGGCTCGAAACGTGAGCGAAAAGCGAGCAGCGGCATGTTGCGCCCCCATGATCGACGACGGGCACAAGGCCTCGTGAGCAAGCTCACTCCCACCTATTTCGCGACGTGACGTCGCTCGCCAAAAACGCCACGCCCCCCCTGTAGCAGCGCGCCTGCTCGGGGCCGCCATCTGACGAAGTCTGATTTCCAGACGCTGCATCTCCACAGCATGCACCTGCCTCTTCCCGGCTGAAGCCGGTCCTACAGACGCTGCAAATTCTTCGTAGGACCGGCTTCAGCCGGGAAGGCATTGGGTATTACGATGATCGAGGGGCTATTAAAGACAACTGGCTCACTCCCACGGGTTGGCCGTTGCCAGTCATCGCTGCCTACGACGCAAACCCTGTGGGAGTGAGTTGGCTCACGAAGGCGTCAGATCAGGTGCCGCCGAATCAACGCCTCAACACTCAACCGCACTGACAGCCAATCCGCCGCGCGACGTTTCTTTGTATTTGTCGTGCATGTCCGCGCCGGTGTCGCGCATGGTGCGGATGACGCGATCCAGGGAGATGAAGTGCTTACCGTCCCCGCGTAACGCCATCTGGGCGGCGTTGATGGCTTTCACGGCAGCAATCGCGTTGCGTTCGATACAGGGCACCTGAACCAGACCGCCGACCGGATCGCAGGTCAGGCCAAGGTTGTGTTCCAGACCGATCTCGGCGGCGTTGCACAGTTGCTCGGGAGTGGCCCCAAGGATATCCGCCAGCCCCGCGGCTGCCATGGCGCATGCCGACCCGACCTCGCCCTGACAGCCGACTTCGGCTCCGGAAATGGAGGCGTTCTTTTTGCAGAGAATGCCGATTGCTGCCGCGCCGAGGAAGTAATCCACCACGTTCGCTTCACTGACTTCATCACTGAACTTCACGAAGTAATGCAGGACGGCCGGAATGATCCCCGCCGCGCCATTGGTGGGCGCCGTCACCATGCGCCCGCCTGCGGCGTTTTCTTCGTTGACCGCCAGGGCGAACAGGTTGACCCACTCCATTGCGCTCAACGTCGAGCCAATGACATTGGGTTTATTGAGTTCCTGAAGACTGCGGTGCAGACGCGCCGCTCGACGACGTACATTCAGGCCACCTGGCAGGATGCCCTCTTCTTTCAGGCCGTGCTCGACGCAATCCTGCATGGCCTTCCACAAGCGCATCAGGCCGGCGCGAATCTCTTCCTCACTGCGCCAGACCTTTTCGTTGGCCATCATCAATTCCGACACGCGCAGATTGTTTTTCTCGCACAGCATCAGCAGCTCATCAGCGCTGGAAAAGTCGTAGGGCAGTACCGTGTTGTCCGCATCGAGAACGCCACTGGCGGCCTGCGCCTCGTCGACGACAAAGCCTCCGCCGACCGAGTAATACGTGTCGCGAAACGCCTCGCCTCGTGCATCGAATGCAATCAGCGTCATGGCGTTGGGGTGATACGGCAGGTTTTCGTCGAGCAGCAACATGTCGCGCTGCCAGACGAAGGCAACCGGATGATCGCCGTTGAGCTTCAGCGTGTCGGTTTCCCGCAGCTCTGCGATGCGCTGGCCGATCTGCGATGGATCAATTGCGTCAGGCCACTCGCCCATCAGCCCCATGATCACTGCGTTGTCGCTGCCGTGACCGACGCCGGTTGCCGACAACGAGCCATACAACTGCACTTCGATGCGCGTGACCGACGCCAGCTGGCCACGCTCGCGCAGCCCTTGCACGAATAACGCCGCTGCACGCATTGGCCCCACGGTATGAGAACTGGAGGGGCCGATACCGATCTTGAACAGGTCGAAAACGCTGATAGCCATTAACCGCAAACCTCCGCAAAACAGGGTTCCCGGCGCGCCGCGCGGCCGGCGACGGAACTGCTACGCTGAAGCTGTCATCCGTCGAGATGGCGGCATCATCAGCCTTTTATCTCGAAGGGCGGCGTCTCACACCGACTCACTCATGTCCACGAACGTCGCCGCTGCACATGCGCGCGCAAGAGCCGACTCGCCAGAAAGAGGCCTCACTGTTTTCGACACTTTTTGCCGCATAGACACTCGAAAACCGCTCGGCGGGCGGGGAAAAAATCTGTAAGCGACGTCACTGACACTGGATACGACCCCCTATGTACTGGTTACGACGCACCCTGTAGGCGTTTGTTTTTCCCTGTTACATGATCGTTAACGACTCAATCGCCAGACGCAGTGATAGAGCTGTTTTCCCCCTTGACTCGCCGACACCAGAAAACGCGTCAGCCTCGGCTGATGACGAGAAGAAAACACCTAAGGAGTCCAACCATGAAAGGTTCACAAAAGCTGTTGCTGGGCGTTGTGCTGAGTCTGCCCGTTCTGACTCAGGCCGCAGAGCCCGCCGCTTGCAAGATGGTCAATTTTTCTGACGTAGGCTGGACCGATATCACTGCGACGACCGCTGTCACCAGCGTGGTGCTGCAGTCGCTGGGTTACAAGACCAAAACCACCATGATTTCCGTGCCCGTGACCTACAAGTCGCTGGCCGATGGCAAGAACATGGACATCTTCCTCGGCAACTGGATGCCGACCATGGAAAACGACATCAAGGCCTATCGCGATGCCGGCACCGTTGAAACCGTCCGCGCCAACCTTGAAAACGCCAAATACACCCTCGCCGTTCCGCAAGCCCTCTACGACAAAGGCCTTCACGATTTCGCCGACATCGTCAAATTCAAGAAAGAGCTCGACGGCAAGATCTACGGCATCGAGCCCGGCAACGACGGCAACCGCCTGATCCAGAGCATGATCGACAAGAACGCCTTCGGCTTGAAAGACGCAGGCTTCAAGGTCGTGGAATCCAGCGAAGCGGGCATGCTGTCGCAAGTCGACCGCGCCACCAAACGCAACACCGACGTCGTGTTCCTGGGCTGGGAACCGCACCCGATGAACACCCGTTTCAAAATCCAGTACCTGACCGGTGGCGACGATTTCTTCGGCCCCAACTTCGGCCAGGCGACGGTCTACACCAACGTGCGCAAGGGCTACACCACCGAGTGCGCCAACGTTGGCCAACTGCTGAAGAATCTGTCCTTCACCTTGCCGATGGAAAGCTCCCTGATGGGCAACATTCTGGACGACAAGATGAAGCCTGATGCCGCAGCCAAGGCATGGCTGAAGAAGAACCCACAAGTACTCGACACCTGGTTGGCAGGTGTGACCACAGTGGACGGTAAACCTGGCCTGGAGGCCGCAAAAGCCGAGCTGACGAAGTAACTCGACACGCAGGCGGGTACGCCCGCCTGTTGTCCTCATTTCATCCCGCACGCGGACAACCGATATCATGCTGACTGATCACAAAATCCCCCTAGGCCAGTACATTGCAGGCTTCGTTGACTGGCTGACGCAACATGGCGCCAGCACGTTCGACGCCATCGCATCGTCGCTGGAAACCATGATCCACGGACTGACCTCGGGTCTGACCTGGTTCAACCCCTTCGTCCTGATCGGCCTGATAGCTCTGCTTGCCCATTACATCCAGCGCAAATGGGGCCTGACCGCCTTTGTCGTCATTTCCTTCCTGCTGATCCTGAACTTGGGTTATTGGCAGGAAACCATGGAGACCCTCGCGCAAGTGCTGTTCGCGACGCTGGTCTGCGTGGTCATCGGTGTGCCGCTGGGCATTGTTGCCGCGCACAAGCCGATGTTTTACACCTGCATGCGCCCGATCCTGGACCTGATGCAGACAGTCCCGACTTTCGTGTACCTGATCCCTACCCTGACTCTCTTCGGGCTCGGTGTGGTTCCCGGTCTGATTTCCACGGTGGTGTTCGCGATTGCCGCACCGATCCGTCTGACCTATCTGGGCATCTGCGACGTACCGCAGGAATTGCTCGACGCCGGCAAAGCCTTCGGCTGCTCCCGTCGTCAACTGCTTTCCCGAATCGAACTGCCTCACGCCATGCCCAGCATTGCGGCCGGTATCACTCAGTGCATCATGCTGTCGTTGTCGATGGTGGTGATTGCGGCACTGGTGGGCGCCGATGGCTTGGGCAAACCCGTGGTCAACGCACTGAACACTGCTGATATCGCACTGGGCTTCGAAGCAGGCCTTGCGATCGTATTGCTGGCGATCATGCTCGACCGTATCTGCAAACAACCCGACGCTAAAGTGAGGGCCGACGCATGAGCATCATCAAATTCGACCAGGTAGACGTCGTCTTCTCCAAAGACCCGCGTGAGGCTCTCAAGCTGCTGGATCAGGGCCTGACGCGGCCAGAAATCCTGAAGAAGACCGGACAGATCGTTGGCGTCGAGAAAGCCAGCCTGGAGATCAACAAGGGCGAAATCTGCGTGCTGATGGGCTTGTCCGGGTCGGGCAAATCCAGTCTGCTGCGCTGCATCAACGGCTTGAACACCGTCAGCCGCGGCTCGCTGTTCGTGGAGCACGAAGGCAAACAGATCAACATCGCCAACTGCACACCGGCGGAACTGAAAATGATGCGCACCAAGCGCATCGCCATGGTGTTCCAGAAGTTCGCCCTGATGCCGTGGCTGACCGTTCGCGAGAACATCAGCTTCGGTCTGGAAATGCAGGGTCGTCCCGAGAAAGAACGTCGCCAGCTGGTTGACGAGAAACTCGAACTGGTCGGCCTGACCCAATGGCGCAACAAGAAGCCCGACGAGCTCTCCGGCGGCATGCAGCAGCGCGTCGGTCTGGCCCGTGCGCTGGCGATGGACGCCGACATTCTGCTGATGGACGAGCCGTTCTCCGCGCTCGACCCGTTGATCCGCCAGGGCCTGCAGGACGAACTGCTGGCGTTGCAGAAGAAACTGAGCAAGACCATCGTGTTCGTGAGCCACGACCTGGACGAAGCGCTCAAGCTCGGCACGCGGATCGCGATCATGAAAGATGGCCGGATCATTCAGTACAGCGTTCCGGAAGAAATCGTGCTTAACCCGGCGGACGAATATGTGCGTACGTTCGTGGCCCACACCAACCCGCTCAACGTGCTGTGCGGCCGCAGCCTGATGCGCCCGATCAACGATTGCACGCGCATCAACGGCTCCCAGGTCTGCCTGGATCCGGGCGACGATTCCTGGATCGACCTGGCCGATGGCAACACTATCAAGGGCCTGCATCAGCACGGCGCGGCTGTTGATCTGCAAAGCTGGGAACCGGGGCAGTCCGTGGAAAACCTGGGCCGCAAACCGACGGTCGTGCATTCGGACATCGGCATGCGCGAGGCGCTGCAGATCCGCTACCACACCGGCAACAAACTGGTGCTGCAAGAGAACAACCAGCTGGTCGGCATCCTGGGCGACAGCGAGCTGTACCACGCATTGCTTGGCAAGAATCACGGTTGATCGCGACACACGCTTAACGCAATACCTCTAGCAGATCTGATCTGATCGTTCCCACGCTCCGCGTGGGAATGCATCTCGGGACGCTCCGCGTCCAACGGTATGACGCGGAGCGTCAGGGGCGGGATTCCCACGCAGAGCGTGGGGAACGATCAGCACAGATGATCGACTTCGGCCTCGCAGACGCTGCCATTCACAACCTTTCCGCACGCCCATGGTTTTTTGTTGATTGAACGTTCAATTAAAAAGCACTAGACTGGAGGCCGTTTTTCAGTCCTTCACGATCACCCGGCGAGCCAAGGAGACTCACAGATGCCCAAGGTCGGTATGCAACCCATACGCCGTCAACAGCTGATTCAGGCCACCCTTTCGGCGGTCGATCAGGTCGGCATGGGCGACGCCAGCATTGCACTGATCGCCAAGCTGGCGGGCGTCTCCAACGGCATCATCAGTCACTACTTTCAGGACAAGAACGGCCTGATCGCAGCGACCATGCGCCATCTGATGAACGCGCTGATCATCAATGTCGCCGAGCGTCGTCAGGCGCTGACCGATGACAGCCCCCGCGCTCATCTGAAGGTGATCATCGAAGGCAACTTCGACGCCAGTCAGGTCAATGGACCGGCAATGAAAACCTGGCTCGCCTTCTGGGCAACCAGCATGCATTCGCCTTCGTTGCACCGCTTGCAACGGATCAACGATCACCGCCTGTATTCAAACCTGTGCTGCCAGTTCCGCCGCGTCCTGCCACTGGATGACGCACGCACCGCAGCACGCGGCCTGGCGGCGCTCATCGACGGTCTGTGGCTGCGCGGCGCGCTGTCGGGCGATGCGTTCGATACCGGACAGGCGCAACAGATCGCCTACGAATACATGGATTTGCAACTGGCAAAAGCGGCGCGCTGCTCCTGACAGGGACGCAGGCCGCCGAACAGCGATCGGCACTGCGCACGGCGCACCCGCTCAACGCCCATCACAGACAACTGCGAGGACTTTATGGCCCGTTTCGAATTGCAAAAACTCTACATTGACGGTGGTTACGTCGACGCCAGCAGCGACGCGACCTTTGAAGCCATTAACCCCGCCAACGGCGAAGTCCTTGCCAAGGTTCAGCGCGCGACCGAAGCCGACGTCGAGCGCGCTGTGGTCAGCGCCGAGAAAGGCCAGAAGATCTGGGCCGCCATGACCGCCATGGAGCGTTCGCGGATCCTGCGCCGTGCCGTTGATATCCTGCGCGAGCGCAACGACGAACTGGCCGCGCTGGAAACCCTGGACACCGGCAAATCCATTTCCGAAACCAGATACGTCGACATCGTCACCGGCGCTGACGTGCTTGAGTACTACGCCGGTCTGGTCCCGGCCATCGAAGGCGAGCAGATTCCGCTGCGCGACACTTCGTTCGTCTACACCCGCCGCGAACCACTGGGCGTGACCGTCGGCATCGGCGCGTGGAACTACCCGATCCAGATCGCCTTGTGGAAATCCGCGCCTGCGCTGGCGGCCGGTAACGCAATGATCTTCAAACCCAGCGAGGTCACCTCGCTCACGACCCTGAAACTGGCGGAAATCTACACCGAAGCAGGCGTTCCAGACGGCGTCTTCAACGTCCTGACCGGCAGTGGCCGTGAAGTCGGTACCTGGCTGACCGAGCACCCGCGCATCGAGAAGATTTCGTTCACTGGCGGGACCGATACCGGCAAGAAAGTGATGGCCAGCGCCTCCAGCTCCTCACTCAAGGAAGTGACAATGGAGCTGGGCGGCAAATCGCCGCTGATCATTTTCGAGGACGCCGATCTGGATCGCGCTGCCGACATCGCGATGATGGCCAACTTCTACAGCTCGGGTCAGGTCTGCACCAACGGCACCCGCGTCTTCGTGCCGAGCGCGTTGAAGTCCGCCTTCGAAGCCAAAATCATCGAACGCGTCAAGCGCATCCGCGTCGGCAACCCGCAGGACGACAACACCAACTTCGGCCCACTGGTGAGCTTTGCGCACATGGAAAGCGTGTTGGGCTACATCGCCAAAGGCAAGGAAGAAGGCGCCCGTCTGTTGATCGGCGGCCATCGCCTGACCGAGGGCGAGTTCGGCAACGGCGCCTTCGTCGCCCCGACCGTTTTCACCGATTGCCGCGACGACATGACCATCGTCAAAGAAGAAATCTTCGGCCCGGTCATGAGCATTCTGAGCTACGACACCGAAGAAGAAGTCATTCGCCGCGCCAACGACACCGATTTCGGCCTTGCCGCCGGCATCGTGACGCGGGACCTGAACCGCGCTCATCGCGTGATTCATCAGCTCGAAGCCGGTATCTGCTGGATCAACGCCTGGGGCGAGTCCGACGCGAAGATGCCGGTCGGCGGCTACAAACAGTCGGGCGTGGGCCGCGAAAACGGGATTAGCTCGCTGGCGCAGTACACCCGGATCAAATCGGTACAGGTCGAGCTGGGCGATTACGCCTCGGTGTTCTGACCCGCCCCACTCCTACAGTCGAACGCAATCACTGTAGGAGTGAGCTTGCTCGCGATGGCGTCAGTACATCTTGCATCTCTGCTGACTGATCCGCCGCTCTCGCGAGCAAGCTCACTCCTACAAGTCCCGAGGCCAGTTCGGCTAGCGCATTAGCATGGGGCGCAAGGGGTCGAGCATGCCTATTGCTCCCCCCTGCTTCTCTCGACCGCCCACTTTCTGAAGAGGGAGCATCTTCAATGTCCCAAGAATTCGATTACATCATCATCGGCGCAGGCTCGGCCGGTAACACCCTGGCAGCCCGTCTCACCGAAGACGCGGGCGTCACTGTTCTGCTGCTCGAAGCGGGCGGCCCGGATTACCGCGCCGACTTCCGCACCCAGATGCCGGCCGCGCTGGCCTTCCCGCTGCAAGGCCGTCGCTACAACTGGGCATATGAAACCGAGCCAGAGCCGCACATGAACAACCGTCGCATGGAGTGCGGCCGTGGCAAGGGCCTGGGTGGCTCGTCGTTGATCAACGGCATGTGCTACATCCGTGGCAATGCGCTGGACTACGACGGCTGGGCGAAAAATCCAGGACTGGAAGACTGGACCTATCTCGACTGCCTGCCGTACTTCCGCAAGGCGGAAACCCGCGACATCGGTGCCAACGACTTTCACGGTGGCGATGGCCCGGTCAGCGTGACCACGCCCAAAGCCGGCAACAATCCGCTGTTCGCGGCAATGGTCGAAGCGGGCGTGCAGGCGGGGTATCCGCGTACCGACGACCTCAACGGTTACCAGCAGGAAGGCTTCGGTCCGATGGATCGCACGGTCACGCCATTCGGCCGCCGCGCGAGTACGGCACGCGGCTATCTGGACGAGGCCAAGAAGCGCTCGACCCTGACCATCGTCACCCATGCCCTGACCGACCGGATCCTGTTCGACGGCAAGCGCGCGGTTGGGGTGGCTTATCTGGTGGGCGACAGCGACACCCGCATCGAAGCCCGCGCGCGCAAGGAAGTCTTGCTGTGCGGCGGCGCGATCGCTTCGCCGCAGATTCTGCAGCGCTCCGGCGTGGGTCCTGCGGCGCTGCTGCAGAAGCTCGATATCCCTGTGGTTCACGACCTGCCGGGCGTTGGCGAGAACCTTCAGGACCATCTGGAGATGTACCTGCAATACGCCTGCAAGGAGCCGGTTTCGCTGTACCCGTCGCTGCTGTGGTGGAACCAGCCCGCCATTGGTGCTGAGTGGATGTTCCTGGGCAAGGGCATCGGCGCCAGCAATCAGTTCGAAGCCGGCGGGTTTATTCGCTCGCGCAAGGAGTTCGAGTGGCCGAACATTCAGTATCACTTCCTGCCCGTTGCGATTAATTACAACGGCAGCAAGGGCGTGCGCGAACACGGCTTTCAGGCCCACGTCGGTTCGATGCGCTCGCCGAGCCGCGGCCGTGTGCAACTGAAATCGAAAAACCCGCGTGAGTACCCGAGCATCCTTTTCAACTACATGTCCACCGAGCAGGACTGGCAGGAATTTCGTGACGGCATCCGCCTGACCCGCGAAATCATGCAACAGCCTGCGCTGGACAAATATCGTGGTCGCGAAATCAGCCCAGGCATCGAGGTCCAGACCGATGAGCAGCTGGATCAATTCGTCCGCGAACACGCCGAAACGGCGTATCACCCGTCCTGCTCCTGCAAGATGGGCAACGACGAGATGGCCGTGGTCGATGGTCAGGGCCGCGTGCATGGAATGGAAGGCCTGCGCGTAGTGGACGCCTCGATCATGCCGCTGATCACGACCGGCAACCTCAACGCGCCGACCATCATGATTGCCGAGAAGATCGCCGACAAAATCCGCGGCCGCGCGCCTTTGCCGCGCAGCACCGCGAAGTACTACGTGGCAGGCGATGCGCCGGTGCGCGGCACGCCGATGCGGGAGATAGGCCACACAGCCTGAGGACGACGCGCACTCGTAGGAGTGTGGCTTGTCCCGCGATCGGCGGGGAACCCGTCGTAAAATCGGCAAACTCGGTGTACCAGGAAAACCGCATTTGCTGAGTTTGCTGCCGGTTCCCGGCAGATCGCGGGACAAGCCACGCTCCTACAGTGCGGGAATTCACGTCCCGCCGCAGGGCTCAAGCGCGCTATGATTCGGACCGTTGCCTGTCCGAATCGCCAAGGAGCTTTCCTGCATGTTCGACTTTTCCGCTCACCTCAAGCAGCGGTTCGCAGCCCTGCGCAGCGGCGCTCAGTTTTTCTCTCTGCGTTACGTCAAACAGACCAGCCAACACCTCTCGGTGCGCAAGAACATCGCCGAACCGCCACAACTGAGCACCGACGAAGGCGCGATGCTGACGGTGCGCGTCAATGGCGTGGAAGCGTATGCCGCCACCAACGACATCTCGCAACGCGGCCTGCAGGCGGCTCTTGAGCGCGCCGAAAACCAGGCCCGGATGCTGGCCTCACACGCTCTGCTCGATCTGAGCGACCAGCCTGTCGCCACCAGCTGCGCGGATTATCTTTCACCCAATCTGAACAGCGCCTTTCCATCGTTGAGCGACTGCTACGCATTGCTTGGCAGTGAGTCCGCCAACGTTCCGCATGACGAACGCCTGGTGAACTGGCAGGTCAGTCTGGGACTGGAAAACGTCGAGCAGATCTATCTCAACAGCGCCGGAGCGCAGATCCGTCAGGCGCACCGTTTTGTGTTTCCCGGGCTGAGCGTGACCGCATACGACGGCCAGGACAGCCAGACCCGCAGCCTGGGCCGCGAGAACTTCGGCCAGCAGGGCGGCGCGGAAGTCATCGACGCTTGCGGCATCATCGGTGCCGCAAGGCAGGTCGCCGATCAGGCGCTGCAACTGATCATGGCGCCCAACACGCCCACCGGCCCGCGTGATTTGCTGTTGCTGCCCGACCAGATGATCCTGCAGATTCACGAATCCATCGGCCATCCGCTGGAGCTGGACCGCATCCTGGGCGACGAGCGCAATTACGCGGGCACCAGCTTCGTCAATGTCAGCGATTTCGGCAGCCTGCAATATGGCTCCAGCCTGCTCAACGTGACGTTCAATCCCGACATTCCCGAACAGCTCGCCAGTTACGGTTACGACGACGATGGCACGCCCGCCAGCAAACAATTTCTGATCAGGGACGGCATTCTCGAACGGCCGTTGGGTGGCGCGCTGTCGCAGTACAGATCGGGCATGGAAGGCGTGGCCAACAGCCGCGCGTGCAGCTGGAACCGCGCGCCGATCGATCGCATGGCCAACCTCAACATCGAACCGGGCGACCAATCGATGGAGCAACTGGTGAGCGGCATCGAGCACGGCATTCTGATGAGTACCAATCGCTCCTGGTCGATCGATGACGCGCGAAACAAGTTTCAGTTCGGCTGCGAATGGGGTCAGTTGATCGAGAACGGCGAAATCAAGGGCGTGGTGAAAAACCCGAACTACCGCGCCATTTCCGCGCAATTCTGGCGCAGCCTAAGTGCGGTCGGCGATGCGAGCACATTCAAGGTGCTCGGCACGCCGAACTGCGGCAAGGGCGAGCCCAACCAGGTGGTTCGCGTGGGCCACGCCTCGCCAGCCTGCGTATTCGCCAATGTCGACGTTTTCGGAGGTGACGCCTGATGTCCCATCAAGATCAATTCCATGCACTCGCCGACGGGTTGAGCGCTGCCATCACATCCGAAGAGCGCTTCACGCTCGGCTATAACGCCGAAGCGTCGGATTTCATCCGTTTCAACCACGGCAAGGTCAGGCAGGCGGGGCATGTGCAGCAGGCCAGCGTCTATTTCAAGCTGATCGCCAGCGGTCGCCACGCCAATCTGGACCTGACGCTGTCAGGCGAAAGCGACGTGGATCAACAGCGCTTGAAGCAGGCGCTTGAGCAACTGCGCGAAACCCTGACGCTCTTGCCGCAAGATCCTTATCTGTTGCTTAACGACGAGCCGTGGCACAGCAGCAACGTGCAGGACACGCCGCTGCCGGACAGCGCGCAGGTAGTGGACCGTATCGCGCAACTCGGCGAAAGGCTCGATCTGGTCGGCATCTACGCGGCAGGTCCGGTCTACCGGGGTTTCGCCAGTTCCAGCGGCGCGGCGGGTTGGCATCAGGCCAACAGCTTCAACTTCGACTGGTCCCTGTTTCATGAAAACGGCCAGGCGGTGAAAGCCAACTACGCCGGTCACCAATGGGACGACGAGGCATTCACCCGCCGCTTCGCGCTGGCCCGCGAGCAACTTGAGTTTCTCGATCGTCCGGCGCACAAGCTTGCGCCCGGTCAATACCGCGCCTACCTCGCTCCGGCTGCGCTGGAGGAAGTCATCGGCATGCTCTGCTGGGGTGGGTTCTCTGCCCAGTCGCTGGCCAACAAAACCAGTCCGCTGCAACGGTTGTACGACGCTCATGCCGCGTTGAGCCCGCTGGTGAGTCTGGACGAGCAGGTGACCGGGTCGTTGTCGCCGGCGTTTTCGGGCGAAGGGTATCGGCGCTCCGATCTGTCGCTGGTGGCGAATGGCATCGCCAGAGACCGGCTGATCGATTCCCGCAGCGCCGCCGAATACGGCCTTGTCGCCAACGGCGCAGGCTGGGGCGAGTCGCCCAGCGCGCTGAGCATGAATGCTGGCGCCCTGGCGCTGGACGACGTGCTAGAGGCGCTTGGCACCGGGCTGTACATCAGCAACCTCTGGTACTTGAACTTCTCCGACCGCAACGCCGGGCGCATGACCGGCATGACCCGCTTTGCAACCTTCTGGGTGGAAGACGGCAAGATCAAGGCGCCGGTCAGCACCATGCGGTTCGACGACAGTATCTTCAGCCTGCTGGGCGACTCGCTGGAACAATTGACGGCGCAAAGGGAACTCATTCTGTCGACAAGTACCTACAGTCAACGTCAGACAGCCTCGAATCTGCTGCCGGGAGCGCTGATCAGCAAGCTGACACTGACGCTGTAGCCAGACGCAATCCATGTAGGTGTGAGCTCGCGATAGCGCAACGTCAGGTGCTGCTCCGTGGGCAGACAGAACGCTCTCGCGAGCAAGCTCACGCCTACAATGACCGACACAAAAAGGACCTCGAACTTCATATGCCGACCTCGACGCCGCAGTTGGACGCCCGAACCTTGCGCTGGATGCCTTGGGTCATCGCCATCGCCTTTTTCATGCAGAGTCTGGATGGCACGATTCTCAACACGGCCCTGCCTTCGATGGCCGGTTCGCTGTCGGAAGATCCGCTGCGCATGCAGTCGGTGATCATTGCGTACATGCTGACCATCGCGCTGCTGATTCCAGCCTCGGGCTGGATCTCCGACCGTTTTGGCATAAAGCGCATATTCTTCAGCGCCATCCTGTTGTTCAGCTTCGGTTCATTGCTGTGCGCGGCGTCCAACTCACTTGGCATGCTGGTCGCCGCCCGCGTGGTGCAAGGCCTGGGCGGTGCCTTGATGATGCCGGTCGGGCGGCTCATCGTGCTGCGTGCCTATCCGCGGACCGAACTGGTGCGCATCCTGAGCTTCATCACCATGCCTGCGCTGCTCGGCCCGCTGCTGGGCCCGACCGTCGGCGGCTGGCTGGTGGAATACCTGAGCTGGCACTGGATTTTTCTGATCAATATTCCGGTGGGGATTCTGGGCTGCTTCGCCGTGCGCAAGTTCATCCCCGATCTGCAAGGCGGCGGGCGCACCCGTTTCGATCTGGTGGGGTTCGGGCTGTTCGGCGCATCGATGGTGTTGATCACCATCGCCCTGGAGGGTCTGGGTGAACTGCATCTGCCGCACCTGCGCGTCGTGATGCTGCTGTTCGGCGGGATGGCTTGTCTGGCGGCGTACTGGCTGCGCGCGGGCCATATCGAGGCGCCGCTGTTCTCTGCCTCGCTGTTCCGCACGCGCAGTTTCGCGGTGGGCATCATGGGCAACCTGTTCGCCCGCCTGGGCAGCGGCGCTTTGCCGTTTCTCGTGCCGCTGATGCTGCAAGTCGCCCTGGGTTATTCGCCTTCCCACGCCGGGATGAGCATGATCCCGCTGGCGCTGGCGGCGATGTTCGCCAAGCCGCTGGCGACGAGGGCCATCGAGCGACTGGGCTACCGCATTGTATTGACCGGCAACACCCTGTTGCTGGGCCTCTTGCTGGCGAGCATGGCGCTGGTGAGCGCCGACACGCCCTACTGGTTTTTGCTGGTTCATCTGGCGCTGTTGGGCGGCGTCAACTCGCTGCAATTCTCGGCGATGAACGCGGTGACGCTCATTGACCTGGACGACGCCAGCGCCGCCAGCGGTAACAGCCTGTTGTCGGTGGTGGCGCAGCTGTCGCTGAGCCTTGGCGTGGCGTGTGCGGCGGCGTTGCTGGGCGGTTTCACCGATGACGTGTCGACAGGCGAGGTCAGCAGTGTACTGGGCGCCTTCCAGCTGACGTTCCTTTGCGTGGGTGTGCTGGCGATGCTGGCTGCTTCGATCTTCCTGCAACTGTCACCGCGCATGCCTCCGGAAAACCCGCCGCGCAAGCCGCAGACCGAGCCTGAGATCGAAGCGTGATCGAGCCAGACTCAGGCCCGCTGTGGGATCAGGCTGGCTCATGAGGACTGATTTGCAACCACTGCATCTTTCCTCACCCTACTGGCCTGTTCCCGGCTGAAGCCGGTCCTACAAACGGTGCAGGCTTTCCGTGGGACCGGCTTCAGCCGGGAAGCCTTCAGGTGTTACGCCGTTGATCGGAGGGCGCGTTCAACAGAGCGGGCTCCTCCCACAGCGTTTGTGAGGTCAGCGCGAACATGACGGGCTGCCGAATCCTCCACCATTTATCGCCCCCAGCCCCAAGCCGGGGGCTTCGACCTGATACACTGCGCGACATTTTGTTTTGCAGGCCCGTCCCGTGACTAACACCGCTTTCAACACGCTGCCCCTTTCCGCCGCCATGCTGGCTAACCTGGAGTCCCTTGGTTATGCCCAGATGACGCCGATTCAGGCGCAGAGCCTGCCGGTGATTCTCAAGGGCATGGACCTGATCGCCCAGGCCAAGACCGGCTCCGGCAAGACCGCGGCCTTCGGCATCGGCCTGCTGAACCCGATCAACCCGCGCTACTTCGGCTGCCAGGCACTGGTGCTGTGCCCGACACGCGAACTGGCCGATCAGGTGGCCAAGGAAATTCGTCGTCTGGCCCGGTCCGAAGACAACATCAAGGTGCTCACCCTCTGCGGAGGCGTGCCTTTCGGCCCGCAGATCGGCTCGCTGGAACATGGCGCACACATCATCGTCGGCACACCGGGCCGCATTCAGCAGCACCTTCGCAAGGGCTCGCTGGTGCTGGATGGCCTGAACACACTGGTTCTCGACGAAGCCGACCGCATGCTCGACATGGGCTTCTACGATGCCATCGCCGACATCATCGAGCAGACGCCAGAGCGCCGTCAGACGTTGCTGTTCTCGGCCACCTACCCGGTCGGCATCAAGCAACTGGCTTCCAAATTCATGCGCGATCCGCAGACCGTAAAGGTCGAGGCGCTGCACGCCGACAGTCAGATCGAGCAGATTTTCTACGAAATCGCGCCCGAGCAGCGTCTGGAAGCGGTGGTTAAGGTCCTCGACCATTTCCGTCCGCAATCCTGCGTAGCGTTCTGTTTCACCAAACAACAAGTTCAGGAAGTGGTCGATCACCTGTGCGCCAAAGGCATGTCGGCTGTCGGCCTGCACGGCGATCTGGAGCAGCGCGATCGCGATCAGGTGCTGGCGATGTTCGCAAACCGCAGCACCTCGGTGCTGGTGGCGACCGACGTCGCCGCTCGCGGCCTGGATATCGATGCCCTGGACATGGTGATCAACGTCGAGCTGGCCCGTGACTCCGAAATCCATATCCACCGCGTAGGCCGCACCGGCCGTGCAGGCGAGACCGGAATCGCCGTCAGCCTCGTTGCGCCAGGTGAAAGCCAGCGTGCGCGGGCTGTCGAAGAACTGCAAAAGGCCCCGTTGAACTGGCAGCAATACGATCAGTTGACGCGCAAAGAGGGCGGCAAGCTGCTCCCGCCGATGACAACGCTGTGCATCGGCTCGGGTCGCAAGGACAAGCTGCGCCCCGGCGACATTCTCGGCGCGCTGACCGGCGAAGCGGGGATTCCCGGCGCCCAAGTCGGCAAGATCGCGATCTTCGATTTCCAGGCCTACGTGGCGGTTGAGCGCAGCATCGCCAAACAGGCACTGGATCGCTTGAACAACGGCAAGATCAAGGGTAAGTCGTTGCGCGTGCGGATTCTCTAAAACCGCCTGAATACCCCCTGATCGTCCCCACGCTCAGCGTGGGAACGATCATGTTTCGATATTCCCCCAGAGGACACCGCTTTGCCCGTTACTGACGTTGTGATCATCGGCGCCGGCGCCGCAGGTTTGATGTGCGCATTCACGGCTGCCAACCGCGGCCGCAAGGTCATGCTGATCGATCACGCCAATAAACCCGGCAAGAAAATTCTCATGTCGGGCGGCGGGCGGTGCAACTTCACGAACATGTACACCGAGCCCGCCAACTTCCTGTCGCAGAACCCGCACTTCTGCAAGTCGGCGCTGGCGCGCTACACCCAGTGGGACTTCATCGCGCTGGTGGGCAAGCACGGCGTGCCGTACCACGAGAAGAAACTCGGCCAGCTGTTCTGCGATAACAAGTCGAGCGACATCCTTGGCCTGCTGCTCAGCGAATGCGATGACGCCGGGGTGAACCTGCACATGGACACCTCTGTGCAGACCATCGAGAAGACCGAAAGCGGTTATCGGCTGGAAACCACGCTGGGTGCCATCAACTGCGAATCTCTGGTCATCGCCACCGGCGGGCTGTCGATCCCGACGCTGGGCGCAACCGGTTTCGGTTATCAGGTCGGCAAGCAATTCGGCCACACCCTGCTGCCGACCCGCGCCGGGCTGGTGCCATTTACCATTACCGACCAGCTCAAAGAGCTGTGCACCGAACTGTCCGGCACGTCGGTCGATTGTCTGGTGAGCTGCAACGACACCAGTTTTCGCGAGAACATCCTGTTTACGCATCGCGGTCTGAGCGGGCCAGCCATTCTGCAGATCTCATCGTTCTGGAACCCGGGCGATACGGTGGAAATCAATCTGCTGCCCGATCACGACGCTCATGAATGGCTGAGCACTCAGCAAGCGGAGCGCCCGAACAGTGAGTTGAAGACGTTGCTGGGCGAGCTGTTCACGAAAAAGATGGCCAACCTGATTGCCGAGCAGTGGTTCGTGTCCAGGCCCATGAAGCAGTACACCCACGCTGAGCTTGCCGACATCGCCGGGAAGCTGTCGAACTGGCAGGTGGTGCCGGCGGGCACCGAAGGTTATCGCACCGCAGAGGTCACGCTGGGCGGCATCGATACGCGCGAAGTGTCTTCCAAAACCATGGAATCGCTGAAATCGCCCAAGCTGTATTTCATCGGCGAAGTGCTGGATGTCAGCGGTCATCTCGGTGGCTTCAACTTCCAGTGGGCCTGGGCGTCCGCGTACGCGGCAGCGCAGTTTGTCTGACGTTCACCTTTTTGGCTGACAACGTAGCAACCCGCATCTCGACAGCATGCACCAGCCTCTTCCCGGCTGAAACCGGTCCTCCAGACGCTGCGAGCCTTTCGTAGGACAGACTTCGGCCGGGAAGGCGTCGGGTGTCACGCCATGGGTCGAAAGGGGGCGTTAAAGACAGTCGGCTCACTTCCACCGTTGTGTGCTTGAGCGACAACTTGCCCCCAGACTCGCGGAATAAATTTTGCTAAGCGGATGTACAGCACGCATCCGGCGCTGTACATATCCGTCAGCAGAATCAATCGCGAACAGGGCCGTCAGCGTTCATGGCATCGAAATCGTTGCGCAATACCTTCCGCCGCCTGTGGGCGCTGGACAAATTCTCCTACAGCGTCAGGGTGTTCATCGCGCTGACCGGCAGCATGGCGCTGTGTTGGTACCAGAACGAAATGTCGCTGCTGATCCCGCTTTTCCTCGGGGTCATCGCCAGCGCGCTGTCCGAGACTGACGACAGCTGGCAAGGCCGCCTTAACGCTTTGGCCGTGACGCTGGTGTGCTTCAGCATCGCAGCGCTGTCCGTGGAGCTGCTGTTCCCCTACCCCGTCGTCTTCATCTGCGCGTTCGCCCTGGCGGCGTTCTGCCTGACCATGCTGGGCGCTCTGGGAGAGCGCTACGGCGCCATCGCCTACGCCACGTTGATTCTCTCGGTCTACACCATGATCGGCGTGGACCAGCGCGGAGGTGAAGTCACGGATTTCTGGCATGAACCGATGCTGCTGGTGGCCGGCGCCGCGTGGTACGGCCTGCTGTCGGTGTTGTGGCAGATGCTGTTCTCCAATCAGCCCGTGCAGCAAGCGCTGGCGCGGCTGTTTCGAGAGCTCGGCCTGTACCTCAAGCTCAAGTCCGACCTGTTCGAGCCTATCCGTACGCTGGATGTCGAGGCCAAACGTCTGGAACTGGCGAAACAGAACGGCAAGGTCGTTGCCGCGCTCAACGTCACCAAGGAAATCATCCTCAACCGCGTCGGCAGTGGTCGTCCCGGCTCGAAGGTCAGTCGTTACCTCAAGCTGTATTTTCTTGCCCAGGACATCCACGAGCGCGCCAGCTCATCGCATTATCCCTATAACTCGCTGGCCGAGGCCTTCTTCCACAGCGACGTGCTGTTCCGCTGTCAGCGCCTGCTGCGCCAGCAAGGCAATGCCTGCCGCGATTTGTCGATTTCCATTCAATTGCGCCAGCCGTTCGTCTACGACGACAGTTTCGCCCACGCGCTCGACGACCTGCGCGCGTCCCTCGAACACCTGCGCATTCAAAGCAATCCCGCCTGGCGCGGCCTGCTTCGCTCACTGCGTGCTCTGGCGAACAACCTTGGTACGCTGGACCGGCTGCTCAGCGATGCCAGTAATCCCGATGCCCTCGCCGATGCGACTGACAGCAGCCTGCTCGACCGGTCGCCGCGTAACCTCAAGGATGTCTGGACCCGGCTGCGTTTGCAGCTGACGCCCACGTCGCTGTTGTTTCGCCACGCGCTGCGCCTGCCGCTGGCGCTGGTGATCGGCTACATCATGGTGCATCTGATTCACCCTTCGCAGGGCTACTGGATCATCCTGACCACGGTTTTCGTGTGCCAGCCAAGCTACGGGGCAACCCGGCGCAAGCTCGGGCAACGCATCATCGGCACGGCGATCGGCCTCACGGCAGGCTGGATTCTGTTCGACCTGATCACCACACCGGTGCTGCAGTCGATGTGCGCAGTGCTGGCCGGGGTTGTGTTCTTCGTCAATCGCACCACACGCTACACCCTGTCGACGGCGGCGATCACGGTGATGATTCTGTTCTGCTTCAATCAGGTCGGTAACGGCTACGGCCTGTTCCTGCCGCGCCTGATGGATACGCTGCTGGGCAGCCTGATCGCGGGTCTTGCGGTGTTCCTGTTCCTGCCCGACTGGCAAGGTCGCAGGCTCAACAAGGTGCTGGCCAACACGCTGTCCTGCAACAGCATCTACCTGCGCCAGATCATGCAGCAGTACGCGCAGGGCAAGCGCGACGACCTGGCCTATCGCCTGGCCCGCCGCAACGCCCACAACGCAGATGCCGCGCTCTCGACGACACTGGCGAACATGCTCATGGAGCCAGGCCATTTCCGCAAGGAAGCCGATGTGGGCTTCCGCTTTCTGGTGCTCTCACACACGCTGCTGAGTTATCTGTCGGGACTTGGCGCGCACCGGGAAACCCAATTGCCCAGCGAAGTTCGCGAGCAGTTGATCGAAGGGGCTGGCGCAAGTCTGGCGTCGAGCATCGACGAGATTGCCCAGAGCCTGGCCATGCGCGAGCCGGTGGCCGTGCACAGCGATGCAGAGGAAGCACTGGCCACCGAGCTTGAGCAAATGCCGGAAGAGATCGATGAGGGGCAGCGTCTGGTGCAGACTCAACTCGCGCTGATCTGTCGCCAGCTTGGCCCACTGAGAACGCTGGCGGCACATTTGATCAAAGAACCCGTTAAAGAGCCTGCAATCACAGACCGTGCAGCTTGAAGAGCGTGTCGTAGGAGCCGTCGGCTTTCATGGCGGCGATGGCCTTGTCGAAGTCCGCGACAATTTTCTCGTGATCGGGATGTTTCAGGCTGACGAGAATGTGCAGGCTGTTTTCACTCAGTGAGCGAGGCAGGAATTCGACGCTGTCCCGCACCTGCGCCGGTTCGTGACTGAGCGCGAACCGCGCCGCGTATTCATCCTCCACGGTGAGCTCTACCCTGCCCGCGACCAGCATGCGCACGGCGGTAGAGAAGCTCGCCACCGGGACCTTCTTGAGCAGAGCATCGGCATCGAATTCAGGCGAATAGGCGTAGCCGCGCACCACTGCGATGGAGTGGGGATGCAATTGCACGAGATTTTGAAAGTCGACATCAGCGTCCTTGCGTTTGATGAAACGCAACCGGTTGATCAGGTACGCCTGCGAGAACTGCCCGATCAAGGTCCGATCCTCGCTGTACCAAGCGTTGATCAGCACGTCGTAACGCCCCTCACTCACCCCGTGAACAGCTCTGGCCCAAGGCACTTGTTCGTATTCGGTGGAGTAGCCAGCGCGGGCGAATGCAGTCTGGATCAGATCCGTGGAAAGCCCTCCCTTGAGCAGCGAGGTATCCGAGTAAGGAGCCCACGCGTCGCCGGCCAGCCGCAATTTTTGCGCCCATGCCTGATCTGCGATCAGCAGCATTCCCAGCAAGGCCATGGCTAGAAGCAAACGCGGCATGCTCAAGATCCTTAGGCAGACGGATTGCCTGCAATGTTCAGCTGCACTAATGCGGCACGGTAACGTCCCTGATGCGAGCGACGGGCACGTTGATCAGCCCGGCGAAACAGCGATTACGGCAATAGCAGCTGGCCTCCATTGAAGACCTCTTCGGCACTTTTCACAACTCATATGAAGGCGATGTTTGTGCCGCAGTTCAAGAAATTCGAGCAATGTGCGAACCGTGTCGGCGCCCACGCTTTCAGGGCCGCTTTGGACTGACGCCCATATGCGTTTAGTATCCGGCATGGATTTCTTTTCGTGAGCCGGCTTCATGTCTATCAACTGGATTTGCAAACACCATACCGATCTTGGCAAGGAAGAGCTGTATGCCATCTTGAAACTGCGTGCCGAAGTCTTCGTGGTCGAGCAGAAATGCTGGTACCAGGACGTCGACGGCCAGGATCTGTTGGGTGACACCTGCCATTTGATGGCATGGCAGAACGACGAGCTGGTTGCCTATCTGCGCCTGCTGGACCCGATTCAACAGGATGGCGATGTCACCATCGGCCGGGTGGTGACTGCGCCCTCGATGCGCAACAAAGGAATGGGCCACGAATTGATGCTGCAGGCGCTGGATCATGCCGAACGAAAGTGGCCGGATCAGCCGATCTATCTGTCCGCTCAAGCCCACTTGCAGGGCTATTACAGTCGGTACGGGTTCAATCCGGTGGGCGAGGTTTACGTCGAGGACGGTATTCCGCACATCGGCATGCGGCGGGATCTGGACTGATCCCGCAGCCTTCGGAGGCGGCTTCAGGGATAACCCAACACCGTCTTTATCTGCTGTATGTTGCATTCGATCCAGTGCTTGTCGATTGCGCCCCATTCCCGGATTCGATAACCGCCTGCATGATTGCGGGCGCCGTCCAGCTGTTCGAACTCACAGACGATATCCAGATCGGCCAATGCCGCAATCGTGTCCTGCGCGGTGCGTCGCGGCATGCCAGTGACTTCGGTGAGCGCCGGTACGCTCGCGGCGATTTCACTGTCGATCAGATACGCCACATACAGACGGCGATAGAAACTGCTTTTGGTCTTGCTGACGTCCATCGCCAGATCCTTTGGGGTGTGAGAGCAAGCAGCTTACCGCGCACCGAGCGCCCTGTGCTACGACAGCGCCTATCGATCGGCAGACTGCAGGTCGCGCCAGGTCAAATAGACGCGCAGATCGAATTCCAACTGGTGATACCCCGGCTGCATGTGCTCGCACAGCTTATAGAACGCCTTGTTGTGCTCCGATTCCTTGAAGTGCGCCAGTTCGTGCACGACGATCATTTTGAGGAATTGCGGAGCGGCCTCCTTGAACAGCGAAGCCACGCGGATTTCTTTCTTTGCCTTGAGCTTGCCGCCTTGCACGCGTGAAACAGTGGTGTGCAGGCCGAGCGCACGGTGCGTGAGGTCGAGTCGGTTGTCGAACAAGACCTTATCGATGTTCGGGGCGTTGCGCAGATGCTCCTGCTTGAGCGCCAGCGCGTAGGCATACAGCGCCTTGTCGCTCTGCACTTCGTGGCGATCGGGGTAGCGCTGCTCCAGATAATCGCCCAGCCGATTCTGCACGATCAGCTGACGAACCTGATCCTGCAGGGTTTGCGGATAAGCCTGCAGGTATTTGAGCGGCATCAATGCTGTGGAAGTCATGGTCCGGTCGTGTCGCTGAAAAGTCGCCAGTCTACCCCGTCAGCCCTGATCGAGCAGCCGCTCGGCGACCGGCAACTGAACGGGATGCACGAAGCGCTCTGCTTCTTTGGGCTCCAGGGGATGCGCGAGCAGAAACCCCTGCATGAGCTGGCAGCCGTTCGCCACCAGCCAGTCATATTGCTCCTGGGTTTCGACGCCTTCGGCAATGACGTCGATGTCGAGCATCCGGCACAGATCGATGATGCTGCGCGCGACAGCCAGGTCCCGAGGCGAGCCCATCATGCCGCCGATGAAATGCCGGTCCAGCTTGAGCGTGTCCAGATCGAGATTGCGCAGATGCGCCAGTGAGCTGTCGCCTGCGCCGAAGTCGTCCAGCGACACTCGCACGCCGATGTCGTGCAGGCTTCGCAACTGCTGGCGGCTGTGAACCAGATTATGGACGAGCGAAGGCTCGGTGATTTCGACTTCCAGCTGACGTGGATGCAGACCGTGCAAATGGATGGCCCGCTGCAGCTCCGCTGCCAGGTTGGGCATGCTGAACTGCGCCGGACTGACGCTGACACTCATGACCAGATCGTCCGGGAACACGCCATTCCAGCGCTGCCGCTGAGCGGCGCCCTGCTCAAAAATCCAGCTGCCCAGCTTGTTGATCAGGCGCGTCTCCTCGAGTAATGGAATGAACACGCCGGAAGGCACATCGCCCGCATCGGGATGCTGCCAGCGCAGCAGCGCTTCAAAACCCCGGATCCGGCCAGTGGTGACGTTGATCTGCGGTTGGTACACCATCGAAAAATCCTTGCCATCGATGGCGGTACGCACGCTTTCTTCGAGCATCAGACGCGAGCGCGCGCGGCCGTTCATGTACTGATCGAAGAATCGATACTGATGTCGGCCTGCCCGTTTGGCCTCATACATGGCGATGTCCGCCGCCCGCAGCAGACCATCCAGATTCGTGCCACAGTCAGGGTAAACCGCAATACCGATGCTCGCGCCCAGCGTGGCCTCGATCCCGTCGATATGACGGCGAGCCGAGACACGTTCGATGAGTTTTTCGGCAACCTTGGCCGCGTGTTCGGGGAAATCCAGTCCGTCGATCACGACCACGAATTCGTCGCCGCCCATTCGCGCCAGGACGTCGTAAGGGCGCAAACAATCCTTCAATTGCTCGCCGACCCATTGCAACACCTGATCGCCTGCGTCGTGCCCGAGCGAGTCGTTGACGTGCTTGAAGCCGTCCAGATCCAGGTACAACACCACCAGGTATTTGCCCGAGTGCTCGTTGCGCAACAGCATGCCTTCGACCGTCTGATAGAAGCCCCGGCGGTTGAGCAGGCCGGTAAGCGAGTCAGTCACGGCCTGTTGTTCAAGCTGACGATACAGGTCGCGTACCACGGACATATCGAGCACGCTGAGCACCATCGCTTTCTGCTCTTCCGGCAGCGGCGCACAGGACAAGGCCACCGGCACCTGACGCCCCTCGGGCGTACGCAATACGGCATCGTGAACGCGATACGTGTCGGCGCGGCGGTAGTGGTGGTAGAACCCCGATTCTCTCCATTCGGTGAAGCAGGGTTCCTGAAGGTAGCTGCACAGATCCGTGCCCCGCAGCTCGTCATCGGACATGCCCAGCAAGCGGCAAATGGCCGGGTTGGCAAAGCTGATGATGCCGTCTTCATTGACCACCAGAATGCCCTCGCCGACGTTGGCCAGCACCGAAGCATTGAACGCCCGCGCCGTTTCCAGCTCTCGGCTGAGTTTCTGCAACGCACGCCGGTTGTGCTGTTGCTCCAGCAGGGCCTGCACCTTGGGCTTGAGAATATTGGGGTCGAACGGCTTGAACAGGTAATCAACCGCGCCGCTGGCATAACCCTTGTGCACGGCGTCGCGTGATTGTTCGTTAGCGGTCAGAAAGATGATGGGCGTCAGGCGTGTGCGCTGACTGCCGCGCATCAGACGGGCGACTTCGAAGCCATCCATTTCCGGCATCTGCACGTCGAGCAAGACAAGGTCCACGTCCACGTCGAGCAGAAGGCCCAACGCTTCCATGCCTGAGCTGGCCGTCACGATTTCCCAGTCCTGTCGTTGCAGGACCGCACGCATGGTGACGAGATTTTCCGGGTAGTCATCGACTACCAATAGGACTGACTTGCCATTGGGAGGCAGGGGTTGCACGCGATCCATGCTGCTACTACTCATCATTCACTTACTGCCCGGGGGAACAGGCTCCGCCGATGATCCGATAGGCAGATACTCTAGCCCCGAATGTGGAAAAGAGAAGGAAGGCCACCGTTTTGCCATCGCAAATCCGTTTGCCTCCCGACTAACGGTAGCTGCACCGTACGTCAGCCCCTGCCTGTCCCGCAACAAAAATGCAGGCACATTGACGCCAGCCACTCGACGGATTGCCGTTAACAAATCCACTTCTGAACCGTATAAGGAGCGCCCCCTAACCCTTGCGCCAGACACGTTTGCTGGCAATGAGACACATCGGACGAAAGAGAAAATGATTGATTTAGGCACGTGGAATCTGAGCATTCCTGTGGGCTCGCCCCCCGCCACGATTGAAACGAAGCAACTGCTCCAAGGCTATGACGGTAAATATTTCAAATCCGGTTCATCCAATGTGAGTTTCTGGGTTCCGGTCACCGGCAGCAAGACAGCCAACGCCATTTACCCCCGCACCGAACTGCGCGAAACCTGGTCCGACGGCACCCTTCATAACTGGTATTACCCTGACGCGGACAATTTCCTGCGCGCCAAGCTCAAGGTCATTCAGGTGCCGTCGTCCGGGAAGATCGTCATCGGTCAGATCCACGTTTATGAGAGCACCCAGCCGCTGCTCAAAGTGGAGTATCAGTACAAAGACGCAACCCACATGGGCAACATCGTTGCGAAGGTGCGCTTTCATCCCAAGGACAAGAAAGCCCGCGTCATCACCATTGCCGAAGACGTGCCGCTCAACGAGACCTTCAATTACGTCATCCATCTGAACAAGGCAGGATTGCTCAGCGTGACCGCTCGCGGCATGGTCTGGAACGACCGGATCAGCGCGACGTGGAGCAAACAGCAGCTGTATTTCAAGGCCGGCGTCTATTGTCAGGACAACACGGGCTATACCAGCGAAGGCGGCAAGGCGATGTTCTTCAACCTCGATACCGATCACAACAAAGGCTGAGCCCTTTCAGGCGCTGAGGCTGAAATGAAAAACCCGCGTCATTGCGAACGCGGGTTTCTTCATGAGCCAGACGGATCAGGCCGCTCTGTACTCCTTCTCCGCAGCCTCGAAGCGAGTCAGCATACCGGGCGTCGGGCCTTTGCCGATTGAACTGAAGAGCACGATGGCCGCACTGGCGAAGATGAAGCCCGGGATGATTTCATACAGTCCCAGCAACTCGAAGTGCTTCCAGACCACCACTGTGATCGCCCCGACCAGGATCCCTGCGAGCGCGCCGTTGCGGGTCATGCCTTTCCAGATCACCGAGATCAGCACCACCGGGCCGAACGCTGCGCCGAAGCCGGCCCATGCATAACTCACCAGCCCCAGCACCCGGTTCTCCGGATTGGCCGCCAGCGCAATCGCAATGAGCGCCACCAGCAGGACCATCGCCCGGCCCACCCAGACCAGTTCGCGTTGGGAGGCACCTTTGCGCAGGAAAGGCTTGTAAAAGTCCTCGGTCAACGCGCTTGAACACACCAGCAACTGGCAGCTCAGCGTGCTCATGACGGCCGCCAGAATGGCCGAAAGCAGCACACCGGCAATCCATGGGTTGAACAGGATCTTCGCCAGCTCGATGAACACCCGCTCATGGTTTTCGTTGACCGGCCCTGCCAGCTCCGGGTGCGCCGAGAAATAGGCGATACCGAAGAAACCCACCGCAACGGTGCCGCCCAGACAGAGAATCATCCAGGCCATGGAGATACGCCGCGCGCTGGCGATCGACTTGACCGAGTCTGCGGCCATGAAGCGCGCCAGAATGTGCGGCTGGCCGAAATAGCCCAGTCCCCAGCCCATCAGCGAAATCACGCCGATGAAGGTGGTGTTCTTGAGCATGTCGAAACTGGCAGGATCCTTGGCCTCGATCGCGAGGAAAGTCGTATCGACGCCGCCGGTCGCCAGCAGCACGATGATCGGCGTGAGGATCAGGGCGAAGATCATCAATGTTGCCTGGACTGTGTCGGTCCAACTAACGGCCAGGAAACCGCCGATGAACGTGTAGGCAATCGTCGCCGCAGCGCCCGCCCACAGAGCGGTTTCATAAGGCATGGCGAACGTGCTTTCAAACAGCCGAGCGCCCGCTACGATGCCCGACGCGCAATAGATCGTGAAGAAAAGCAGGATGACGATGGCCGAGATGACACGCAGCAGGCCGCTGGTGTCTTCGAAACGGCTGGAGAAATAATCCGGCAGTGTGAGGGCATCGCCATTGTGTTCGGTCTGCACGCGCAGGCGGCCTGCGACGAAAAGCCAGTTCAGATAAGCGCCGACGATCAGGCCAATGGCGATCCAGCTTTCCGACAGGCCGGACATGTAGATCGCTCCCGGCAAGCCCATGAGCAGCCAGCCGCTCATGTCCGAGGCGCCAGCAGAAAGCGCCGTGACGACGCTGCCGAGGCTGCGGCCGCCGAGAATATAATCCGAAAGGTTGTTGGTGGAGCGGTACGCCAAGAGCCCAATCAGGACCATTGCCGCGATGTAGATCACAAAGGTGATCAAGGTAGGGTTGCTGACGCTCATTGTGATGACCTGCCATTATTTTTATGGGCGCGAACGAGACCGATTGCACTGCGCACCGCAGATTCGCAGGTTCGTCGTTCGCGTACGTAACGCCCGTCCGCGATGTCGGCGCCGTAGAGAACACTTGGCTGCACCAAGGCGGCGCATGCTAGTGGACGCGCCCGAGCAGGTGCAACCCGAAATGATGGATAAGTTGTACCTTCTTACAATTTTTCGGTGATCAGATGCGCCTTCTTAGCCTGTTTAGCGCCGAAACAGGTCACTCCGCGCAGTTAAGCACGCAAACAGTGCTTCATGCGGGGCGTCACAGGCAGCCAGACAACGCACCGGAAATATTCGGCAAAAACCGGTTGCACCCGGTTGCACCCGGACCTGAGCGCAGCTACTCTTGACGTCATCCATAGCCACACGAATCGTGGCTTTCATGAGGACAAGACATGGCGACCACCACCCTGGGTGTCAAACTCGACGACCCGACCCGCGAGCGTTTGAAAGCAGCTGCACAGTCCATTGACCGGACGCCGCACTGGCTGATCAAACAGGCGATCTTCAATTACCTGGAGAAACTCGAGGGTGGTGCAACCCTGAACGAACTCAATGGCCTGAACGCCAAAGACGATGACCACGGCGAGCCGCCCGCCGAAAACGGCCATCAGGCGTTTCTGGAGTTTGCCGAGAGCATCCTGCCTCAGTCGGTGCTTCGCGCCGCTATCACGTCGGCCTATCGTCGCCCTGAACCTGAAGTCGTACCCATGTTGCTGGAGCAGGCGCGCCTGCCTGCCCAGATGGCCGATGCAACTCACAAACTCGCCGCGTCGATTGCCGAGAAGTTGCGCAACCAAAAGAGCGCCGGCGGCCGTGCGGGCATCGTCCAGGGCTTGCTGCAGGAGTTTTCGCTGTCGTCGCAGGAAGGCGTGGCGCTGATGTGTCTGGCCGAAGCGCTGCTGCGTATTCCTGACAAGGGCACCCGCGACGCCCTGATCCGCGACAAGATCAGCACTGGGAACTGGCAGCCGCATCTGGGCAATAGCCCGTCGCTGTTCGTCAATGCCGCCACGTGGGGCCTGCTGCTCACTGGCAAACTGGTCAGCACCCACAATGAAGCGGGACTCACTTCCTCGCTGAGCCGCATCATCGGCAAGTCCGGCGAACCGATGATCCGCAAGGGCGTCGACATGGCGATGCGCCTGATGGGCGAGCAGTTCGTGACCGGCGAAACCATTGCCGAAGCGTTGGCCAACGCCAGCAAGTTCGAATCCAAAGGCTTTCGCTACTCCTATGACATGCTCGGCGAAGCGGCGCTGACCGAGCACGACGCGCAGAAATACCTGGCGTCTTACGAGCAGGCCATTCACTCCATCGGCAAAGCCTCCCACGGCCGCGGCATCTACGAAGGTCCGGGCATCTCCATCAAGCTCTCGGCGCTGCACCCGCGTTACAGCCGCGCGCAATACGAGCGAGTGATGGAAGAGCTTTACCCGCGCCTGCTCTCGCTGACCCTGCTCGCCAAGCAGTACGACATCGGCCTGAACATCGATGCGGAAGAAGCAGATCGTCTGGAGCTGTCGCTGGATCTGCTTGAGCGTCTGTGCTTCGAACCTCAACTGACGGGCTGGAACGGCATCGGCTTCGTGATTCAGGCTTACCAGAAGCGTTGCCCGTACGTGATCGATTACGTGATCGATCTGGCTCGCCGCAGCCGCCATCGCCTGATGATCCGTCTGGTGAAGGGCGCTTACTGGGACAGCGAGATCAAACGCGCCCAGGTCGAAGGCCTGGAAGGTTATCCGGTCTACACCCGCAAGGTGTACACCGACGTTTCCTACATCGCCTGTGCCCGCAAACTGCTCTCCGTGCCGGAAGTCATTTACCCGCAGTTTGCGACCCACAACGCCCACACCCTGTCGGCCATCTACCACATCGCGGGCCAGAACTATTACCCCGGCCAGTACGAATTCCAGTGCCTCCACGGCATGGGCGAGCCGCTCTACGAGCAGGTCGTCGGAAAGGTCGCCGACGGCAAGCTGAATCGTCCGTGCCGCGTGTACGCACCGGTCGGCACCCACGAAACCTTGCTGGCGTATCTGGTTCGCCGCTTGCTGGAAAACGGCGCTAACACCTCGTTCGTCAACCGCATCGCCGATCAGTCGATCTCGATCCAGGAACTGGTCGCCGACCCCGTCTCGACTATCGAGCGCATGGCCACCCAGGAAGGCGGCTTTGGCCTGCCACATCCGCGCATTCCATTGCCGCGTGAGCTTTACGGCAGCGAGCGCGCCAATTCCGCCGGCATCGACATGGCCAACGAACATCGCCTGGCGTCGCTGTCCTCTGCCCTGCTTGCCACGGCTCATAACGACTGGAAAGCCGCGCCGATGCTGGGCAGCCCGGTAAGCGCAGGTGCTCAGACGCCCGTATTGAACCCGTCCGACCTGCGTGATGTGGTCGGTCATGTCCAGGAAGCAAGCCTGGAAGACGTCGACAACGCGTTGCTCAGCGCCTTGAGTGCCGGCCCGATCTGGCAAGCCACGCCACCCGCCGAGCGAGCCGCCATCCTGGAGCGCGCGGCCGACCTGATGGAAGCCGAAATACAGCCGCTGATGGGCCTGCTGGCCCGTGAAGCCGGCAAGACCTTCGCGAATGCCATCGCCGAAGTGCGCGAAGCCGTGGACTTCCTGCGCTATTACGCCGTGCAAGCACGCAACGATTTCAGCAACGACGCTCATCGCCCGCTCGGCCCGGTCGTGTGCATCAGCCCATGGAACTTCCCTCTGGCGATCTTCAGCGGTCAGGTCGCAGCAGCGCTGGCGGCCGGTAACCCGGTACTGGCCAAGCCTGCCGAGCAGACGCCGCTGGTGGCCGCTCAAGCCGTGCGCATCCTGCTTGAAGCCGGCATTCCTGAGGGCGTGGTGCAATTGCTGCCGGGGCGCGGTGAGACCGTAGGTGCCCGCCTTGTCGGCGACGATCGCGTCAAAGGCGTGATGTTCACCGGCTCCACGGAAGTCGCGCGTCTGCTGCAACGCAACATTGCCGGTCGTCTCGACTCTCAGGGGCGTCCGATTCCGCTGATCGCTGAAACCGGCGGCCAGAACGCAATGATCGTCGACTCCTCGGCGCTTACCGAGCAGGTGGTCATTGATGTCGTCTCATCGGCCTTCGACAGCGCCGGTCAGCGCTGCTCGGCCCTGCGCGTCCTCTGCCTACAGGAAGACTCCGCCGATCGCGTGATCGAGATGCTTAAAGGCGCCATGGCCGAAAGTCGCCTGGGCAACCCCGAGCGCCTGTCGGTAGACATCGGTCCGGTGATCGACGCCGACGCCAAGGCCGGCATCGAGAAACACATTCAAGCCATGCGCGACAAAGGCCGCGCGGTGTATCAGGTGGCGATTGCCGACAGCGATGAAATCAAGCGCGGCACCTATGTGATGCCGACGCTGATCGAGCTGGAAAGCTTCGACGAGCTGCAGCGCGAGATCTTCGGTCCGGTGCTGCACGTCGTTCGCTACAAGCGCAGAGAACTGGATCAGCTGATCGGCCAGATCAACGCCTCCGGTTATGGCCTGACGCTGGGTGTGCATACGCGCATCGATGAGACCATCGCCAAGGTCATCGACACCGTCAATGCGGGCAACATGTACGTCAACCGCAACATCGTCGGCGCCGTGGTCGGCGTGCAACCGTTCGGCGGCGAAGGCCTGTCGGGCACCGGCCCCAAAGCGGGTGGCCCGCTGTACCTGTACCGCCTGCTGTCGACGCGACCGGTCGATGCCGTGCAAAAGTCGTTCGCTGCGCGGGACGCACAGGTGGCTCCTGATACGCGGATGCGCGACGCCATGCTCAAGCCGCTGAACAGCCTCAAGGCCTGGGCGGCAAGCCAGCAAAAGCCGGAGCTGGAAGCCCTGTGCGTGCAGTTTGCCGAGCAGTCACAAAGCGGCGTGACCCGCGCGCTGATCGGTCCAACCGGCGAGCGCAACAGCTACAGCATTCTGCCGCGCGAACACGTGCTGTGCCTGGCCGAAGACGAAACCGACCTGCTGGCGCAACTCGCCGCTGTCATGGCTGTGGGCAGCACGGCCATCGTTCCGGACGCAGAACCAGGAAAATCGCTGCGCAATCGCCTTCCCAAGGATGTACAGGCACGCATCAAACTGGTGGCCGACTGGAACAAGGAGGACGTCTCGCTCGACGCCGTTCTGCACCACGGTGATTCGGACCAGTTACGCGCCATCTGCGAGCAGGTTGCCCAACGTGGCGGCGCGATTATCGGCGTGCACGGCCTGTCCAAAGGCGAAACCGGCATTGCCCTGGAACGCCTGGTGATCGAGCGCGCGCTGAGCGTCAACACGGCGGCAGCGGGCGGTAATGCGAGCCTCATGACCATCGGCTGATTGATCGCTGAGATCCATGGCAGTCTGGCTTGCCAGCGGCGGCGCCTTAATGGCCCACCGCCGGTGAGTCGGACGGCCGCAGATGCTCCACGCATTTCTGCGAGAGTCAGTTCGCTCACCCCCACAGATCCGCTGCAAGGCATTCACCCCACGTACTATCCCTCCATCACGCAAATCAATCTTCCTGTTCACCCCTTCTGCGCCTACCTAGACTCGACGGCAACTCATTGAAAGGTACGCTGCCATGTCCGAGACGTTGCTCAGTTCGCGCAATCTGGCTTTCGAGCTGTATGAAGTGCTGGATGCCGAAGCGCTGACGCGACGTGAACGGTTTGCCGAGCACAGTCGCGAGACGTTCGATGCGGCGATCTCCACGGCGCGCACCATTGCCGAAAAATACTTCGCGCCGCACAACCGCAAGAATGACGAGCACGAGCCGCGCTACGAGAACGGCGAGGCGGTCCTGATCCCGGAGGTGAAGCCCGCTGTCGACGCGTTTCTCGAAGCAGGCTTCCTCAATGCCGCGCGCGACTTCGAAGCCGGCGGCATGCAGCTGCCGACGCTGCTGTCGCAAGCCTGCTTCGCGCACTTCCAGTCGGCCAACGCCGCCACAACCTCCTATCCCTTCCTGACCATGGGCGCGGCGAACCTGATCGAAAGCTTTGGCAGCGACGAACAGAAAAGCCGTTTTCTGCAGCCCATGATCGAGGGCCGGTTTTTCGGAACCATGGCACTGACAGAACCTCACGCCGGGTCATCGCTCTCCGACATCCGGACCCGCGCCGAACCCATGGAAGACGGGACCTGTCGCCTGCGCGGCAACAAGATTTTCATCTCCGGAGGCGATCACCCACTGTCGGAAAACATCGTGCATCTGGTGCTGGCCAAGCTTCCCGACGCGCCACCCGGCGTGAAAGGCATCTCGCTGTTCATCGTGCCGAAATACCTGGTAAACGACGACGGCAGTCTGGGGCCGCGAAACGACGTGTTACTCGCTGGGCTGTTTCACAAGATGGGCTGGCGCGGAACGACGTCCACAGCGCTGAACTTCGGCGACAACGGTCAGTGCGTGGGCTATCTGGTCGGCAAGCCGCATCAGGGGCTCAGCTACATGTTCCAGATGATGAACGAGGCACGGATTGGCGTGGGCATGGGCGCGGTCATGCTCGGCTACGCGGGGTATCTGTATTCGTTGGAATACGCACGCCAGCGTCCGCAGGGTCGGCTGCCCGACAGCAAGAATCCACAGGCCGCGCCGGTATCGATCATTCAGCACGCCGACGTCAGACGCATGCTGCTCACGCAGAAGGCCTATGTCGAAGGCGCCTTTGATTTGGGGCTATACGCCGCGCGCCTGTTCGACGATACCCAGACCGGCGAAAGTGAAGACCAGCGCAAACAGGCCCACGAACTGCTCGACCTGCTGACGCCGATCGTCAAATCCTGGCCTTCGGAGTTCTGCCTCAAGGCCAACGAATTGGCGATTCAGATTCTCGGCGGTCATGGCTACACCCGGGAATACCCGGTGGAGCAGTACTACCGGGATAACCGGCTGAACCCGATCCACGAGGGGACGCACGGGATTCAGTCGCTCGACTTGCTGGGACGCAAGCTGGCGCAGAATGGAGGCGCAGGCCTCAGGCAACTGATCAGGCTGATCGCCCACACCTGCGAGCAGGCACAGACGCATGAAGCGCTCGATGCCTTGCGTGAGCCGCTCGAGCAGCTGGTTGCACGCCTCCAAGCCGTCACCATCGGGCTGCTGACCGATCTGGCACAGGGCAAAGTCAACGCCACCCTCGCCAACTCAGCGCTCTACCTGAAAGCATTCGGCCATACCGTGATTGGCTGGCGCTGGCTGGAGCAAGCGATTCGCGCCCAAGAGGGATTGAATGGGGCGGACGAGTCCGACACGCGTTTTTACAACGGCAAGCTGCAAGCTGCCCGGTACTTCCTGACGTGGGAAGTACCGGGATGCCATCACGACCTGGCGATTCTCGAACGCCGGGACGACGCCTGCCTGTCGATGCAGGATGAGTGGTTTTAGGCCCGCCCCTGACACGGGTCGAAGTCATAACCGCGCATCTGCGATCAGCAGTGAGTCACGCCTTTGTTGCATTCCAGGAGTTTGCAGCGCCTGGAAAAATCCTGAAACGTGAAGTAAACGGGCGGTAAAACGCTTTCACTCGCTCCAGCAGCCGGTAGTATTCGGACGAGTACACATTGAAATCAATCATAAACCCGTCGTTGAGAAGATCCGCATAATCGGGGCGGGTTCGCTTGAGCACATCAAAGAACAGCTTGGGGCCGGTGATTTCCGATATTTGCTTCATATAGGCAGCCAACCCTGTTGTGGATTGATGTCTGGAAGATTTCAATGCTTCAAGTTCGGCTCGCTGCCTGCTGAAGCGGACCTGAATTTCCAGCTCCATTTCTCTTAAGACAGGATTGCCGGGCCGACTCGCGAAATGACTGTTACCGGGACCTTTGAACGACAATGTCGGGCTTTCCAACGTGCCGCCTACCAGCACATCATTAGGACCGCCCAACAACTCGCCCCCGGAGAATGATCGCCCAATGATGTCATCGCAGTCCATGTAGATGCCGCCATACTCCCTGATCAGTCGGTACCTCAAAATATCCGAAGCCGCGGCGTAGTTTGCAGACTCTCCTTGGCGAAAATAAGAAAACGCTGCCCAGGTATCCGGGTCGCCCATGAACCCTCTAAAGAAAGGCTCATCCTGCAGCCTGGAAATAGTCATGTTGGGATAGTCGGCGAACACATTTTGCAGATGCTCGTGAGGGGATAGCTTGCCCAGCGCTTCAATGTCATCGATATCAACATGCATCGTGAACTTAAGCTCCGGACTTATGCTCATGTTGGCTTTGATAGTTTTTATCAGCGACTCGTCCGGCAACTGTCGACCCAGCCAGACCTGGTGCACCATCTGCTCAATCGGCTCTGCGTTGGCAGGAATACCTGGCACACGCCGAAATGAATACCAAAGGTTACGCACCTCTGCCTTTAATTTATCCTTGATCTCCAGATAGGCTTTTTCGGTTCCTGTACGCCACCGGCCTTTGTTGTCCAGCCACAGAAATTTGTCATTCCCCGCTTCCCAACAGCCTACCTCGGCGTTGTAAGTGACCTTCGTCCCTGCAGGAACATTGTTGGCGAAATATCGGCGTACCAGCCCCCCATCCGGGCCCTCTGTCCACCTTGTTTCGATGCCGTCCATGGGGATCTCGATTGTCAACGGTGGCTTGGCAGGTGTGAGTGTGATTCCGCTCTTCCCGGCGGGCGGGGCAGCTTGGGGTAACTCTCCAATGAAACTGTCTCCACCTCGCAAGCCGGGACGCAGGTCGATATCGGAATAGAAGCCGTTGAGCCTCTTGACATAAGGTCCCTTAAGCGTCGGGTCGTCCAGGGCGTAGATCCGGTACTGGCCGACGGCCTGTACGCGCTCGACGGGATACAGCTTTGAATGCACGCGAGCATAGTAAAGCGGCCTACCGGTCACCGGATCGCGCGCTTCATAGACGGCTCCCAACTCATCGATTTTCCAGGCGCCAGACGGGTCCAGTGGCGCGTCGTATTCGAACTGAGCGAGCGATTTGCGAGTTTCCGGAGTAAGTTCTCTCAAGCCTTGCGGCTCTACCCCAAAAGCAGTCGCGCTGTCGTAGCGTGCAGCGCGTTGGCGGCTGGTGGCCAATCGTTGCTGTTCTTCATGGCTCAGGCGATCGGCCCTTTGAGCAGGGGACTCCTTGGCGTGATCGACAACCTCGTCCGCATGATCTGCCTGGACTTGTTCATGCTTGGCAACCGCTGCATCCTGGTCCGCCTTCCCGCGCGTGGCGATTACGCTCGAGACCTCATCCGCAGCGCCCGGTATTGCTTTATCCCCGGCACGCGCGGCCGCGCCCAGAAAGCTGTGGGCTGTCCCCGCTCCTTCGATGATTGCCGGTACGGCATTCAAAACGCCGAAAACAATGCGGCCCGTGCCATTTTTCTTCTCCTCAAGTGTCCGGCCATGAATCACCTCATCTGCGCCCAGCCCGATCAACGCCACCGACATCGCCGCCAGAGGCACCCATGTGTAAGGCACCACCATCGCGATCGCGCCTGCTGCGGCTATTGCATCACTCAGCAACTGAGCGGCCACCTCTTTGTTGTAGTCGGCGCGATTACGAATCAGTTGTCGGCCGTCCTTCTCAAGACGCGTTTGCAGGTTCTGTCGGAAGTGCGAAAACGGCCACGGCGAGAGCGCCGCGCCGAGGTGAATCTCGCTGGACGGGTTCCAGTAACCGGACGCCTGATCGAGAAGATGCGGGTACATCGCCAGACCTGCCAAAGCTTTGTGAAGGCCGGTGTAGAACAGACCATCAGGATCGTCTTCGAGGCTGAAATGGCGCTCCAACGCCTTTCGTCGCCGTGGATCCTTGCATTGCAGCGCGAACCATGCCGCCAGCGCCGGCAGGTCTGCAAACCCGTGCAGAGGCGAGGAGTTTCCCGGGAAGTAAACCACTAGCCGATCCGTGTGCTCATCCCTCACCACAATGATGTCGGTGGCGACGTAGCGGTACACGATGAGCTCACGGAACGTAATATGATGGTCAAGCGGCGCATCGACGAATTGCTTGAACGTCAACGTTTCCCATTTCTGGCCAGGGTCGAGGCCGAGACTGCGCAATATCAGCGACTTGTCCTCTGTGCTCAGTGAGCCTTCGGCATTCTGCACATAAGCTGACTTCAAGAGCGCGGCCTTGATCAAGAGGTTGTAGTCAGCACCATGTTTGGCCCAGAAGCGCGTAAGTTCGGCCTCGTAATGCGCCTGTAGGTCCGCCTCCCAGACATACGCCTTGAACACCACCGGATCCAGGGGGACGTGGGTGGTTGCGTCGAAGCGCTGGGGGCTGGTTTTCCGGTAAATGGCCTCGTAGGCGAAGCAATCCCATAGTCCCAGTGGCGCGGGGGAAATCCGCGCCGGATAGCCACCGTCCCGGTAATGACGCAGCGTCGACAGGTGATCGAGCAGTTGTCCGTTTCCACTCTGCTGCCAGTTGCTCATCAGTGCGTCGGTCAGCGTCAGGGAGTGCGCGATATTGGCCCTCTGGGGCACAGCGTCAAGACCATTGATATACAGAGTGGTGATCAGCAAATCGTCCGGGTCAGTGTCATCCAGAAGGTGCTGGAACAGAAAGCTCTGTGCCTGAGCGCGTGCATATTCACGCGGCGATTCATAGCGCACGTTTTGCTGATCGAGCCAGTTGCTTAGCAGCGTTACATCAGAGGCACCTGGTTTCTCAGCGGCCAGCTCGACGGGCCAACCGTCTTTGTCCAAGACCAGATTGGGCTTATTCGAGCCTTCGTCCTCCGAGTCCCTGCCTCCCTGCCAGCCCAAGACTTGCCCGCTGTCACGACTGCTGTCACGACTGCGCTTAAGCTCTTCGAGTCTGCGCAGCAATGCGCCTATATTTCTCCATTCATCTTTCATAACTCGACATCCTGTCAGTGAGTGAATCTGCAGAATCCACCAACAGGCGCGCAAGGCAGCCATACATAATTATTGCTTACGAAAAGAACAGGCTATTCACGGCCTTTGAATCCAAAAAATATTGGCCAGCATCCGTCCGATCCAGACCACACAGGCCGTACGAGCCGCAAGTGAGCGATAGTCAGCCCGAGGCCCACCCACAATTTCGCGCGGATCTAACGGATCTACGCCGCCCCTTATCGACAATATGCAAATGCCCCGAGCCTGAACGCTCTCCGTTTCAACTGGAACCGATACTGCTGACAGCGCAGGCGCCAGCTCACGCACCAGTTCAAGCGTCAAAGATCCACCCTGCTGCCGAGGTGCTGCCTTGCACCATGGCCGAAAGGTGTCGGGGTAATAGTCCACCCCTTGCGCAATTACGCTTTGACAGCCAACCAATTCAACAGGTTAAATCTCTTGGCACGCGGACTGCATGGTCAGTTCACGGATGCATTTATCATTTTCGTCTGGAGTACCGCACTTGGATGCCACGACCATCAACAGCCTGTTCCTGATCGGCGCGTTGCTGGTGGGTGCGAGTATTCTGGTCAGCTCGCTGTCATCGCGACTCGGCATTCCGATTCTGGTGATCATCCTGGCAGTCGGCATGACCGCCGGTGTCGACGGCGGCGGCATCATCTTCGATAACTACCCCACGGCTTATCTGGTCGGCAACCTGGCGCTGGCGGTCATTCTCCTCGATGGCGGCTTGCGTACTCGGGTCGCCAGTTTCCGCGTGGCGCTCTGGCCGGCGTTGTCGCTGGCAACCGTGGGCGTGTTGATCACCACTGGGCTGACCGGCATGGTCGCGGCCTGGCTGTTCGACCTGAACATCATCCAGGGACTGCTCATCGGCGCCATCGTCGGCTCCACGGACGCAGCGGCGGTGTTCTCGCTGCTCGGCGGCAAAGGCCTGAACGAGCGGGTCACGGCCAGCCTGGAAATTGAATCCGGCAGCAACGATCCGATGGCGGTGTTCCTGACCGTGACGCTGATCGACATGCTCGCGAGCGGCCAGACCGGCTTGCACTGGAGCCTGTTGGGCCATCTGATTCAAGAGTTCGGCATCGGCGCAATTATCGGGTTGGGCGGCGGCTGGCTGATGCTGCAGCTGGTCAACCGGATCAATCTGGCCAACGGCTTGTATCCGATTCTGGTCATCGCAGGCGGTCTGGCGGTTTTCGCCCTGACCAACGCCATCCACGGCAGCGGCTTCCTGGCGGTTTATCTGTGCGGCCTGGTGCTGGGCAACAAGCCTATCCGCAGCCGCCACGGTATTCTGCACATGCTCGACGGCATGGCCTGGCTGGCTCAGATCGGCATGTTCCTCGTGCTCGGGTTGCTGGTCACGCCACACGATCTGCTGCCAATCGCCCTGCCCGCGCTGGGACTGGCGCTGTGGATGATTCTGGTCGCCCGTCCACTGTCGGTGGTTGCCGGGCTGCTCCCGTTCAAGGTGTTCCACGGACGAGAGAAAGCCTTCATTGCCTGGGTGGGACTGCGCGGTGCGGTGCCGATCATTCTGGCGGTGTTCCCGTTGATGGCGGGCCTGCCCCATGCTCAGCTTTACTTCAATCTCGCGTTCTTCATCGTGCTGGTCTCGCTGCTGGTTCAAGGCACGAGCTTGCCCTGGGTCGCCAAACTGCTGAAAGTGACGGTTCCACCCGATCCGGCGCCTATTTCCCGTGCGGCGCTTGAGGTGCACGTCACCAGTGAGTGGGAGCTGTTCGTGTATCGCCTCGGCGCAGAAAAATGGTGCATCGGCGCGGCCCTGCGAGAGTTGAAAATGCCGGAAGGCACGCGGATCGCGGCGCTATTCAGAGGGCAGCAACTGCTCCATCCGTCGGGTAGTACGGTGCTGGAAGTAGGTGACCTGCTGTGCGTGATCGGGCATGAACACGACCTTCCAGCCCTCGGAAAACTGTTCAGTCAGGCACCACAACGCGGTCTGGATCTGCGCTTTTTCGGTGACTTCGTTCTGGAGGGAGACGCTCAGCTCGGGGCTGTCGCGGCGCTGTACGGTCTGAAGCTCGACGGGCTGGATTCAAATATGCCGCTGAGCCAGTTCATCATTCAGAAAAATCGCGGCGCGCCGATTGTGGGCGACCAGGTCGAATGGAACGGAACTATTTGGACGGTTGCGGTTATGGAGGGGAACAAGATCCTCAAAGTGGGCGTCAGATTCCCCGAAGGTAGCCGCCCGGGTCCCGGGTTGTTCCTCTAAACTGCTCCTCATTCCTGATCGCTCGACCCGGTGTCTATGTTCACGCTGCGTACTTTTTTTGCCTCGGCCCTGCTTGGGCTATGCCTGTCGTCTGTTCCGGCGCTCGCCGCCGATACGCCTCCACCTTCCAGCGAAGCCGTCCAGCAGAGCCTGGACAAAATCGCCGACCGCAAGCTCTCGGCCGATGATCAGAAAGCGCTGCAGCAAGTCCTGGAACAGACCCTCACGTTCATCGCCGCGCAGAAAGACAATCAGCAGAAGCTCGATGATCTGAAGAAACAGCTGACCGATGCGCCGCGGCAGACCAGCGAAAACCAGCGCGAGCTGGCCAAGCTCAAAGCCAGCAAACCGATGCCGGTCGCTCAGCGCTATGCCAACCTCGATGTGCCGCAGCTCGAGCAGATCCTCAGCCAGCGCAGCACTCAGCAGTCCGATCTGCAAAAGGCGCTGAATGATGCCAACAGCCTGACCATCACTGCGCAGACCCGCCCCGAACGGGCTCAGGCCGAAATCAGCAGCGCGCAGACGCGTATTCAGACGATCAACAGCATCCTCAAGTCAGGCAAGGACGGCGGCAAGGCAATCAACGCCGATCAGCGCAATCAATTCAACGCCGAACTAGCTTCTATCAATGCGCTGATCGCCCTGCGTCGTCAGGAACTGGCGGGCAACAGCCAGCTTCAGGACCTGGGCGGCAGCCAGCACGATCTGTTCACCGAAAAGGTCAATCGTCAGGATCAGGAAATCCAGGACCTGCAGACATTGATCAACGACAAACGCCGCGCACAGTCCCAGGAAACCGTGACGCAGCTGTCGATCGAGGCGCAGAAAGCGGGCGGCAGCAGCCTGCTGGCAACCGAGAGCGCCGCCAACCTCAAGCTGTCCGATTACCTGCTGCGTGGCACTGACCGGCTCAACGAGCTGACCCAGCAGAACCTCAAGACCAAGACTCAGCTCGATGCCCTCACCCAGACCGATCAAGCGCTGGATGAGCAGATCAACGTGCTGAGCGGCAGCTTGCTGCTCTCCAAGATCCTCTACAAACAGAAGCAATCGTTACCCAAGCTGAAGCTCGACAGCGGCCTGGCGGACGAAATCGCCGACATCCGGCTGTATCAGTTCGAGGTCAATCAACAGCGCGAACAGATGAGCAGCCCGAGCGCCTATGTCGAAACGTTGCTCGCGACGCAGAAGCCGGAAGACGTCACCCCCGCCCTGCGCAAAACGTTACTGGACCTGGCAACCACGCGCAGCGATCTGCTCGAGCGCCTGAATCGCGAGTTGAGTGCGCTGCTCAATGAATCCATCACCCTGCAGCTCAATCAGAAGCAGCTCGTCAGCACAGCGATGAGCCTGCGCGAGACGCTGGATGAGCAGATGTTCTGGATTCCCAGCAACAAACCGCTGGACCTTGAGTGGTTCGAACGCGTTCAGCCGCGCCTGATGAAGCAACTCACGACGCTGCCGTGGACCTCCAGCATCAGCGAGCTGAAAGACGGGCTGACTCAGCGTCCGCTTATCTTTCTCCCGTTGCTGCTGGTGATTGGCGCGCTGATGTGGAAACGCAAGGCGCTCTACGACAAGCTCAACCGCCTGCATGGCGACATCGGCCACTTCAAGCGTGACCGACAATGGCAGACGCCGCTCGCCATCCTCATCAACATCCTGCTGGCCATGCCGCTGTCACTCGCCCTCGCGCTTTGCGCTTTTGCGCTGCAAATCGACGCCCGCGGGCAGAACATCAACCTGGGCGCCGCCCTGCTGCAGGTGTCGCTCGCCTGGCTGGTTTTTTATACGGCCTATCGCATCCTTGCACCGGGCGGCGTCGCGCAGCTGCACTTCCGCTGGGACAAACCTCAGGTCGAGTTCCTCCGTGGCTGGATTCGACGCCTCGGTCTGGTGGTCCTTGCGCTGGTGACCGTCGTCGCCGTCGCCGAGCACGAACCTTCGGCGTTGGCCGACGATGTCATCGGTATCGCAGTGGTGCTCACCTGTTACGCGATGATGACCTGGCTGCTCGGACGCTTGCTGCTGACCAGCCCGGCGCACCAGAACGCATCGCTGTTCCGCCGCGCTGTCGGCCTTGCGTTCACGGCGCTGCCGGTCGCGCTGTTTCTCGCGGTGTGTTTCGGCTACTACTACACCGCGCTCAAGCTCAGTGATCGCCTGATCGACACCCTTTATCTGCTGATGCTCTGGCTCGTCATCGAGGCGGCATTCGTCCGCGGGCTGAGCGTGGCCGCCCGTCGCCTCGCGTACCAGCGCGCGCTGAGCAAACGTCAGGCGGCCAAGGAAGCGGGCGAAGGTGAAACCCTGATCGAAGAGCCGACACTGGACATCGAACAGGTCAACCAGCAATCGTTGCGACTTATCCGACTCGCGTTGATCGGGGGCTTCATCGGCGCGCTGTATTTCGTCTGGGCCGACCTGATCACCGTCTTCTCGTATCTGGACAACATCACGCTCTACGAATACACCAGCGGCACCGGTCCCACCATGAGCATGGTGCCCATCAGCCTCGGCGACCTGATCGGCGCGCTGGTGATCATCGGTATCACCTTCGTATTGGCCGGCAACCTGCCCGGCCTGCTTGAAGTGCTGGTGCTGTCGAAGCTGAACCTCAAGCAGGGCAGCTCATACGCCACCACGACGCTGCTGTCCTACACGATTGCCGGCGTGGGTTTCGTCTCGACGCTCTCGGCGCTGGGCGTCAGTTGGGACAAACTGCAATGGCTGGTGGCGGCGCTGTCGGTCGGCCTGGGTTTCGGCATGCAGGAAATCTTCGCCAACTTCATTTCCGGCATCATGATCCTGTTCGAGCGTCCGGTCCGGATTGGCGACACCATCACCATCGGCAACCTGTCCGGCACCGTCAGCAAAATCCGCATTCGCGCCACGACCATCACCGATTTTGACCGCAAGGACATCATTGTCCCCAACAAGACGTTCATCACCGGTCAGCTCATCAACTGGTCGCTGACTGACACCATCACCCGCGTCACGCTGAAACTGGGTGTGGATTACGGCTCGGATCTGGACCTGGTGCGCAGCCTGCTGCTCAAAGCTGCGAACGAGAACCCCCGCGTGCTGAAAGAGCCGGCGCCTATCGTGTACTTCCTGAACTTCGGCGAAAGCACGCTGGACCACGAACTGCGCATGCACGTGCGCGACCTGGGCGACCGAAACCCGGTGCTCGACGAGATCAACCGGTTCATCAACAAGGAATTCAAGAAGCAGCACATCAACATCTCGTTCCGGCAAATGGAGGTTTACCTCAAGAACATGCAGGGGCAGGAGTACAAGATGGTGCCGATCGAACAGGAGCACAAAACCCTCTCAGCGCCCGCCCCGGTGCCAGCTGCTCCCAAGGACGTACCCGAGCCGCCGGACGTCAGGCTCGACTGACATCGGTAATGCCAGCAGAATGGCTGAACATTCTGCTGGAGGCATCCCTTGAAAGCCCTCGACGAGCTGACCTTCGACAACCGCTTTGCCCGCCTGGGCGACGCGTTTTCCACGTCTGTGCTGCCCGAGCCGATCGCCGAACCCCGACTGGTGGTGGCCAGCGATGCGGCGCTGGCATTGCTGGATCTGGATCCTTCGCAAGCTGAAGAGCCGGTGTTCGCCGAACTCTTCAGCGGTCACAAACTCTGGGCCGAAGCTGACCCTCGCGCAATGGTCTATTCCGGTCATCAGTTCGGCTCCTATAACCCTCGCCTCGGCGACGGTCGAGGCCTGCTGCTCGGCGAGGTGTACAACGAGGCCGGCGAGCATTGGGATCTGCACCTGAAGGGCGCCGGCCAGACGCCTTACTCACGCATGGGCGATGGTCGCGCGGTGTTGCGCTCTTCCATCCGTGAGTTCCTGGCCTCCGAGGCGCTGCACGCGCTGGGCATTCCCAGCAGTCGCGCGGCCTGCGTGATCGGCTCGAGCACGCCGGTCTGGCGCGAAACCCAGGAGCGCGCCGCCATGGTGCTGCGCCTCGCGCAAAGTCATGTGCGCTTCGGCAGCCTGGAGTATTTCTTCTACACCAGGCAGAACGAACAACTCAAAGAACTGACCGATCACGTGCTGGCGTTGCACTACCCCGAGTGCCGTGAACAGCCTGAACCGTATCTGGCGATGTTTCGTACGATTGTCGAGCGTCAGGCCGAATTGATCGCCAAATGGCAGGCCTACGGCTTCTGTCATGGCGTGATGAATACCGACAACATGTCGATTCTGGGCATCACGTTCGACTTCGGCCCGTTCGCCTTCCTCGACGACTTCGACCAACACTTCATCTGCAACCATTCCGATCACGAAGGTCGCTATTCCTTCAGCAATCAGGTGCCGATCGGACAGTGGAACCTCAGCGCGCTGGCTCAGGCACTCACGCCGTTCATCAGCGTCGAAGCCTTGCGGGAAGCGCTGGGCCTGTTCCTGCCGCTGTACCAGGCACATTACCTTGACCTGATGCGCCGTCGTCTGGGGCTGACGACCGCCGAAGAAGACGACGCGGACCTGATCGCACGCCTGCTGCAACTGATGCAGAACAGCGGCGTCGACTACAGCCTGTTCTTCCGCCGCCTGGGAGACGAATCCGCCGAAGTCGCCGTGAGCCGCCTGCGCGACGACTTCGTCGACATGCTGGGTTTCGATGCCTGGGCCGACGCTTACAAAGCGCGCAGTGCGCGGGAGCCCGCCTCCAGCGAGGAACACCGCCGCACGCGCATGCACGCCGTCAACCCGCTGTACATCCTGCGTAACTACCTGGCCCAGCGTGCCATCGAAGCCGCCGAACAAGGCGACTACAGCGAAGTCCGCCGCCTCCATCAGGTACTGTGCAAACCGTTCGAAGAGCAGGCCGGAATGGACAGTTATGCACAGCGTCCACCGGACTGGGGCAAGCATCTGGAGATCAGTTGTTCGTCGTGAGTGCCGCTGATCCGGTCTTGTCGGCGGGTGCAAGCTGCCCGGCGGCGGGAGTGGTCTGGCTACCTGCTACCGCTGGCTGAACAGCCGGCCTGGCCGCCGCTTTCCCGACCTCCTTACTGAGGAATTTTTCGGTCCAGCTCGTGGCGACCGGCGAGGTTCTCGGGCTGAATTTCTTCGTGTGAACCGGGTTGGCAGCATCGGTTTTCTTGTCCCTGGAAGCGTCAACAATGCCCGCGAGAATGTCGTACAGCGTCAATTTGCGATCCGCAGCTTGTCGCATCGAGGTTCCCGGCAGGGCTGGCAGTGTCTTGTCGTCCTTGATGCGCGCCTCAAGGATTGCCTCGGCATCGTTGGGGTAATCGACTGCTTTCTCGATCGCGGGCAATGCCTTGAAGTAGCTCAACGCCTCTTTGTAAAACCTCGACGCTTTGCCGGTGCGCGTCTGCTCGATGACGCCTTCGGGAATCGCAACCTTGCGCCACGCCTCGTCCAGCTTTTGCACGCCATGCCACGCCGCGCGTCGCTCGTTGAGGGTAAAGGTGGCGCTGTCGTCAAAGGCAATCAGGTTCAGTTGTTCGCGCGAGAGATTTTCAAACGGGCTCTTGGCGTTCTTGTCACCGGCCAGTGTCCGGGTCACGAACGCATTGGCTTCGCGCGCACGGTCCAGCAATTCGGGGTCACTCGTCTTGGGCACTTCCATGGCGCGGGTGCCGCTGTTGACGGTGCGGCTTTCGATCAGGAACTCACTGATGCGATTGCGCCCGTATTGCCCCAGTTCGGCGTGGGTCATCCCGGCATCCCGTTTGGCTGCTCGCGTGGCGCAGTCGTTGAGCTGACTGGCCAGCGTGGAAAAGCTCGCCTTGTCTGCGGCTGCCGGCTCTGTCTTATCCACAGCAGGTTGATCACTTTTCTCCCCAGCCGACGGCGCTGGCGTTTTACTCGAGATGATGGCGGAAACGGCGGCCTGAATCTGGCTGATCATCGACGACTCCCAGACAATGAATGGACAGGGGCGATGGTTTCAAGCGACTGCAACGCCCCTGAGCGGGAAGCTATCCGGGGGCGATGCCTGCGGCTAGCTGGCCAATCAGGGCGTTCTATTGGATAAAAGGTCAGGCGGTAGCGCCGCGGATCACGATAAACAGGCGGAATCGGCGGACGAATCGAGGAATGGGCACGGCCTTCACGTGTGAGTGAATCTGCGATCTGGTGATCAGAAGGGTGGACTCGCGCCCAGTGAAACTAGCCCCGCGAAGATACCGCCAATGCTGTGGGAAATAACTTCATCATCCTTTCAACAACCATGTCAGCCCCATCGCCACGTGCTCCTCGGTGCTGTCGACCAGCGGCAAAGGGCTTTGCACGCCATCCAGCAGCAGGCCGATCTCAGTGCAGCCAAGAATCGCGGCCTGAGCGCCCTGCTCGCGAAGCTGTTCGAGTACGCCAAGATAGAAAGCGCGGGCAGGCGGGTGAAACTGGCCCAGGCAGAGTTCGGCGAAGATGATGCGGTCGATTTCTGCCATGGCATCCGGATCCGGCAATACCACTTCAATACCGAAGCGCTCGGACAGGCGACGTTTGTAGAAGTCTTCCTGCATCGTGAAGCGCGTGCCGAGCAGCGCGGCGCACGTCACGTTTCTGGCCTGCAGGGCCTGGCCAACGGCATCGCCGATGTGCAGCAACGGAATGTCCACCGCACCTTCGATTGCGGTCGCGACTTTGTGCATGGTGTTCGTCGCCAACAGGATCGCGCCCGCTCCGGCGCGTTCTAGCCCTCTGGACGCTTCGGCCAGTTGCTCGCCCGCCAGCTCCCACTGACCTGACTTCTGCAGCGCGGCGATGCCGGCGAAATCCACGGAGTGCAGGAGCAACGGTGCCGAATGAAGCCCGCCCAGCTCATTGCGCACGCCTTCATTGAGCCATTTGTAATAGGTGGCGGTGGATTCCCAGCTCATTCCGCCCAATACACCCAAGGTTTTCATGCAGGCCTCCCGTCAAAGTCACAGCAGCAGGCTAGGCCCGAACCTGCCGCCAGGCCAGTAACAGAAACGCTTGAAGCTTGCGGTACAGTGTGACGTTACCCAGCTTGATAAAGCCGCCTGCCGGCTCCACTTATCGGTCATTAACCCATCTCCAGGTGTCTGTCATGTCCGACTCATTGTTGATCCCGTGCCCGCATTGCAATGGCCTGAACCGCATTCCCGCTGACCGGCTGAGCGATCAGCCCAAGTGTGGCCGTTGCAAACAGGCTGTTCTGCTCAGCAAACCCTTCAACCTCACTCAAGGCGACTATGCAGGCCAGATCAAAGGCGATCTGCCGTTGCTGGTGGATGTCTGGGCGGACTGGTGCGGGCCGTGCAAGTCTTTCGCTCCGACGTTCGAACAAGCGGCATCGCAGTTGAGTGGCCGCGTGCGCCTGGCCAAACTGGACAGTGAGGCAAACCCGCAACTGTCGGCGCAACTGGGCATTCGATCGATTCCCAGCCTGATCCTGTTCAAGAACGGCCGCGAAGTCGCTCGGCAAAGTGGCGCCATGCCGCTCCAGCAACTGACCGCCTGGCTAAGCAGCCAAGGGATTTGAAAGCCGTTTCTACAGCGTCCGAAGCGTCCGACAGCGCGCGTTGTAGGCTTCTTCTGAAACGGCTCTGAGCCCGAAACAACATCGAAAACCGCGTCTAGGGTTATCGCTCACACCGGCACCCTGGAGCGACAAGCGATGACATTCGTGATCAGAGAAGGCGATTCGACTACGACAGGCGGCACCGTACTCAAGGCATCAGGAACATTGACGTGCGAAGGTCGACAGCTCGCGCGCATGGGCGACCCGGTGTGGTGCCCGGCATGCGAACAGGTCGGGTTCATCTGCGAAGGCAACCCGACGTTCATTGATGCACTGATTGCAGTGGCGACCCACGCACAGGCTGTGAAATGTGGCTGTTGCGAAGGTATCAATCGACTGATCGCCAGCCAGGACCAACTGGTGGCTGATATGGACGCCGCCATTTCCATTCCCAAGGATGAGGCAGATCAGGCGCGTAAGCGGGCAAAGCGCCTGGCTAAATCCATCCAGCCTGACCTCCCATCGGCACCTCTCTAGCACTGTTGCAGAGCATCAGCCTTTGCGATTTTCCCTACACGCTAACGCGAAGGAACTGACAGCACCAGAACATGGCGCCGCGTACCGTCATCGAGTCGGATTTCGAGTATTCGGCAAATGCTGTGTGGATGCCACAGGCAATTATCGACGGGAGTTTCAATGCCTTTTCACGGACGATTCATAATTAACAACGCAGAGTCTTCCTCCTTAGCTATTTATGGTGTTGGCAGCTTCATGGCTTTCTCTGGCAACAGCATCTACCGGAATAGGGGCGGCTGTTTCGCCATCCCAGATAACGGTCCATTGCCTCCGGGGAAATACTGGATCGTTGATCGACCAGGAGGAGGATTCTTGAGCAGGGTTTACACATTGGCTAAAGACATTCCGACCTGGATGACTGATACACCCACCGATCATAGCGAATGGTTTGCGCTGTATAGGGATGACGGAAAGATTGACGACTTCACATGGGTCAACGGCGTCACACGAGAGCTTTTGTCTGAACCAATCGGACCTTTAGGTATTTCACAAGGCTGCATAACGCTTCAGCATCATTCCGACTTCACGATGATCCGCAACGCGTCGCCAGCACCGACAAAATTCCCGTGAGATCCACAGGATTACAGGCTTATGGGTGGATAGAGGTCATTGCACATGCAAGCAGTTGCCCGTAAGGCGTGCAGGGTTTTACTATTTTTAACCTTGCTGACATCAGCGGTTCTATTTCTGCATACGTATCCATATCCCATGCCGTTCGCACAACTTGAATACTGGATGCATGCGGCGAATCTTCTGGGTATATCCAACCCGGAAAACCTCTATTTTCCCACCATGTGGTTGATCGACCTAGTCGCCGCGGTCATTGCATATCGCGTGATTATCAGGCTCTTCAGGCGATTGCGCGCCCGAGAGCCACACTAGCGGGAAGACACCCAGTCGGGCATCGAGGACTCTGAAATCCGGGTACTTGATCGCGGTTTCAATGCGCAGTATTGCTCTCCAGCAAATGGTGCAATTCAACGAATTGCTGGCTCAGCTTATGCCGGGGATCCAGATGGATCAGCGGCATATTGGCCTGATGAGATTCGCGCATTTTGACCGAACTGTTGAGATAAATCGGCAGGACCGGCAGCCCCTCGGCGATCAGTTCGTCGAGAATCTGCTGCGGCAGGCTGGCACGTAGCTGGAACTGATTGACGATAATGCCCTCCACCTCCAGGTCTTCGTTGTGGTCTTCCTTGAGCTCTTCCACTTCTTTCAGGAGGCCATACAGGGCCTGACGGGAAAAGCTATCGCAATCGAAGGGTATCAGCACGCGATCGGCGGCGATCAGCGCGGAAACGGCATAGAAATTCAGCGCTGGAGGCGTGTCCAGATAGATGCGGTCGTAGTCTTCGTCGAGCTCGTCGAGCAGCTTTCGCAGTTTGTTGATCTTGTGCTTGGCCTCAAGTTTGGGCTGCAGATCAGCCAACTCCGCCGTGGCCGTCACCACGTGCAGGTTCTCGAAGGGCGTCTCGTAGATGTCCACCTGATTCTTTTTGGAAAAGGGTCCCGAAGACAGCGTGTGCTTGAAGAAGTCGGCGATGCCCATCGGGATTTCCTCGCCGGTCAGCCCCGTGAGGTATTGCGTCGAGTTTGCCTGAGCATCCAGGTCGATCAGCAGCGTACGGTAACCCTCATGGGCACTGACTGCCGCCAGATTGCAGGCGATGCTGGATTTCCCGACGCCGCCTTTCTGATTGAACACCACACGCCGCATGTAGGAACTCCCTGTCGTTGTCTTGCCATGAAGGGTCGCCCGGCGACCGCATGAATGGTCCCGAGTCTAGGCAATCCGGGCAACAAGGGCGAGTGCCCAGGAGAAATCGGATAACCGGACGACAACTGCAGCGGGCAAACGGCGAACGGCTCCATCACGGTATCGCCTTGCGTGACCATGATTTGCCTGTATGCGGTAACGGCCCGATAATGACGGCCGCTGCGCCCGCCTGCCATGTGCCGATTGCGCAAACGCTGGCGGCGCCCTTCAGAATCGTAGGTAAGTCGATGATCCGAAACTTGTTATTGGCCAGCATGCTGTTGCTACTGGGCGCATGCGCTGACCGAGAAACGCTGCCGGCGCAGGTGCCTCATTTGAAGCTGCCGATTGTCTTGCATGCCCAACATCAGCCGGATGACGGACAACAAGCCCCACTGCTGGAAATCAAGAAACGAGACCACGGCGTGCGCTTCACCCTGACCGGGGCATCTGGAACGCTGCTCGCCAAACAGGACCTCACGAACGACGGTTGGCAAGACAGAGCCAAATCGGATGCCGACTACGATGCACGGGATTTATTCGGCGCAGTGCTGTTCGCGCTGACCTCCATGCAAGAAGTGCGGTTCGTCTACCCGGGCGTTGCACTGCAACCGTATGAAAGAAGCCTTGAGGGACGTTGGCAGGTCAGCTACGCCTCGGAGGGCTTTTTCCGTGTGACGCTGTCTGATGGCACGAGCTATCTGCTGAGCCCTGCAAGAGGCAAGGCAAGCCGCTGACGCCTCGCCGCGCAAGCCAGCAACATGTCGAGTCCTCATCCGGCCTTGCGCGTCACCAGCTCGATGAAGGCCTTGGCCATCGGCGATTTCTGTTCCCGGCGTTGCACCAGCCAGACCGCCGACGTGGCGTCCGGGTCGAGCAAAGTCCTGTACACCACACCGTCGATGCGCATGCGCTGATACGAGGCCGGCAGGACGGTGACTCCCAGCCCTGCCGCCACCAGCCCGATGATGGTCATCGCTTCGCCTGCTTCCTGCGTGAACAAAGGACTGAAGCCTGCCTCTCGAGCAAGACTCAGCAACTGCGCGTACAGCCCGCTGCCGTAGGTACGTGGGAAAAACACGAAGGGCTCGCTCGCCAGCTCCCTGAGGTGGATGCCCTCAGCGCTGCCCTCGGCCAGCGGATGATCGGAGCGCAGAATCGCCACCAGCGGCTCGCGCAACAATTCGACCGCAACCAGTGAGTCCGGCAACGGCAATGGCCGCATGATGCCCACTTGCATCGACTCTTCTTCCAGTCGCTCCGCGACCTCCTTGCTGCTCATTTCCTGCAACGCCAAGTGCACGGCGGGGTAACGCTGGCGAAAGGCAAAGATGGCCTTGGGGATGCTCGAGGTGAAAGGTGCCGACGCGGTAAAGCCGATTTTGAGCTCGCCCAGCTCACCGAGTTGCGCTCTTCGCGCGACGTCAGAGGCCTTTTCGACCTGCGCCAGCACCAGGCGCGCCTCATCGAGGAACAGTCGGCCGGCTTCGCTGAGCGCCACGCGTCGATTGGTACGCTCGAACAGACGCGCCCCCAGCTCCTGCTCAAGTGCCTGAATCTGCTGGCTGAGGGGCGGCTGCGAGATTCCGAGGGATTCAGCGGCGCGGCCGAAATGCAGTTCTTCAGCCACCGCGATGAAGTAGCGCAGATGACGTAATTCCATGACGTTCCAATTAGGTCGTAGAAGCTATCAAACAGGTCGAACAATATATTGGAAAGGATCGTTAGCCGGCTATATGCTTTTTCCCATCGCCGCACTGCTCCCCTTTTGAGGTCACCTGTGAATACTGCTGCATCTCCCACCGCGCCCGCGTCTGAGGTCATCGAAGCCGCCATCCCGCTCGGCGACTCCTACATTGAAAAAGACACTCCCGCGTTCATTCGCACCGTACTGGCACTGTTTTCCGGCGGCTTTGCGACGTTCGCCCTGCTCTATTGCGTCCAGCCGATGATGCCAGTGCTGTCTCGCGACTTTTCAATCAATGCTGCGCAGAGCAGCATGATTCTCTCCGTATCCACCGCGATGCTCGCCATCGGTCTGCTGATCACCGGACCCATCTCTGACCGGCTGGGGCGCAAGTCAGTGATGGTCTTCTCGTTGTTTTCGGCGGCGATTTTCACCATCGCCAGCGCGATCATGCCGACCTGGGAAGGCGTGCTGTTCATGCGCGCGCTGGTCGGATTATCGTTGAGCGGGCTGGCTGCCGTGGCAATGACCTACCTGAGCGAAGAAATTCATCCGCAACACATCGGCCTGGCGATGGGCCTGTACATCGGAGGCAACGCGATTGGCGGCATGAGCGGTCGCGTGATCACCGGCGTATTGAGCGATTTCGTCAGCTGGCATGCATCGCTGTCGATCATGGGCGTCATCGCGCTGGCGGCCGCCTGTGTGTTCTGGAAGATTCTGCCGCCGTCGCGCAATTTCCGTGCTCGTCCACTCAACGGCCGCAATCTGATGGACGGCTTCCTCTTGCAGTTTCGCGATGCCGGCCTGCCGTGGCTGTTCCTGGAGGGCTTCCTGTTAATGGGCGCCTTCGTCACGCTGTTCAACTACATCGGCTACCGCCTGCTCGCAGACCCGTACAACCTGAGTCAGGCGGTCGTTGGCCTGTTCTCTGTCGTGTACCTGTCGGGCATCTACAGCTCCGCGAAAATCGGTGCGCTTGCCGATCAACTGGGGCGCCGCAACGTGCTGTGGGCCGTGATTCTGTTGATGCTCGTCGGCGTGACGCTCACCCTCTTCAGCCCGTTGGCGATTGTCATCGTCGGCGTGTTGATGTTCACCTTCGGGTTCTTTGGCGCTCACTCCGTCGCCAGCAGCTGGATCGGCCGCCGCGCCATCAAGGCCAAGGGCCAGGCATCATCGCTGTATCTGTTCAGCTACTACGTCGGCTCAAGCGTGGCCGGCACCGGCGGCGGCGTCTTTTGGCATTATGCGGGCTGGAATGGCATCGGCATCTTCATTGGCATCCTGCTGCTGGTTGCCTTGGGCGCCGCGCTGAAACTCGCGAAAGTCCCACCATTGGCAGTGAACGTGAAGGTTTGACCGTGCTCGTACAAAACCTGGCTTCGTTTCACATCGTCAGCGTCTACATTGCCTGACAGTAAAGCGTGAACAGTGGATTCACGCTTTAACTGCCATGACGATCTCGACGACCACTGACAGGATTCACACGCTGAAAAAATTCGAAGCAGCGTGACCACGCCGAAATAAAAACGCCCGGCAAGTCCGGGCGTTTTATATGTGGGGTTCAGCGCTTACTGGTGGTATTTCGCTGACATCTCGTGCACGGCTTCGATGAAGGCACCGGCGTTGGCAGGGTCGACCTCAGGCGTGATGCCGTGGCCGAGGTTGAAGACGTGGCCAGTGCCGCTGCCGTAGCTGGCGAGGATGTTCGAGACTTCCTGGCGAATGGCCTCCGGACGCGCATACAGAACGGTCGGGTCCATGTTGCCTTGCAGTGCGACTTTGCCGCCCACGCGACGACGGGCTTCGCCGATGTCACAGGTCCAATCCAGACCCAACGCATCTGCGCCAGCGTCGGCGATGCTTTCCAGCCACAGGCCGCCGCCTTTGGTGAAGAGAATCACTGGCACCTTGCGCCCGTCGTGCTCACGGATCAGGCCGTTGACGATCTTGCGCATGTAGGCCAGGGAAAACTCCTGATACGCCGCCGCCGAGAGACTGCCACCCCAGCTGTCGAAGATCTGCACGGCTTGCGCGCCCGCGAGGATCTGGCCGTTCAGGTAAGCGGTGACTGACTGCGCCAGCTTGTCCAGCAACAGGTGCATGGCCTGCGGATTGTCGTAAAGCATGGCCTTGGACTTACGGAAGTCCTTGGACGAGCCGCCTTCGACCATATAAGTCGCCAGTGTCCACGGGCTGCCCGAGAAGCCGATCAACGGTACGCGGCCATTGAGTTCGCGGCGAATGGTACTGACCGCATCCATGACGTAGCCCAGGTCTTTCTGCGGATCCGGAATCGGCAGCGCCTCGATATCAGCCAGCGTGGTGACAGTTTTCTTGAAGCGCGGCCCTTCGCCCGTTTCGAAATACAGGCCCAGGCCCATCGCATCGGGAACAGTGAGGATGTCAGAAAACAGAATTGCCGCGTCCAGCGGGTAACGCTCCAGCGGTTGCAGGGTCACCTCACAGGCGAACGCCGGATTCATGCACAGGCTCATGAAGTCCCCGGCCTTGGCGCGGCTGGCGCGGTATTCCGGAAGGTAGCGACCCGCCTGACGCATCATCCATACCGGCGTGACGTCTACGGGTTGCTTGAGCAGGGCGCGAAGGAAACGGTCGTTCTTCAGGGCAATCATGTCGGCATCCGGAAAAAAAGTGCGGGCATTTTCTCAGACACCAACGCAAAAGGCACGGTCAGTACCGTGCCTTTTATTTATCGGGTCGATTTGTCGCATGGGGCCAGCCACAAGCGGCAAGCTTCAAGCCACAAGCAGAAGCAATACGCGCACGGCTTGCAGCTTGTGGCTTGCAGCTCGAAGCTGCCGTGTTTACACGCCCAGGTAATCCAGAATCCCTTCAGCCGCATTGCGGCCTTCGAAGATGGCAGTCACCACCAGATCGGAACCGCGGACCATGTCGCCACCGGCGAAGATCTTAGGGTTGCTGGTCTGGTGCTTGAACTTTCCTTGCTCCGGCGCTACCACGCGGCCCTGGCTGTCAGTCTCGATGCTGTGCTGCTCGAACCACGACGCCGGGCTTGGGCGGAAGCCGAAAGCGATGACCACGGCATCAGCCGGGATGATCTCTTCGGAGCCTGGAATCGGCTCAGGGCTGCGGCGACCGCGCGCGTCGGGGTCACCCAGACGCGTCTCGACAACCTTCACGCCCTCGACCTTGTCTTCACCGACAATGGCGATGGGCTGGCGGTTGTAGAGGAATTTCACGCCTTCTTCCTTGGCGTTCTTCACTTCCTTACGCGAGCCCGGCATGTTTTCTTCGTCACGACGGTACGCGCAGGTGACCGACTTGGCGCCCTGACGGATCGACGTGCGGTTGCAGTCCATCGCGGTGTCGCCACCGCCCAGTACAACAACCTTTTTGCCCTTCATGTCCACGAACGCTTCCGGCGTTTTTTCAAAACCCAGGTTGCGATTGACGTTGGCGATCAGGAAATCCAGCGCGTCGTGCACGCCCGGAAGGTCTTCACCCGGGAAGCCGCCCTTCATGTAGGTGTAGGTGCCCATGCCCATGAAAACGGCATCGTACTCTTCCAGCAACTGGTCGACGGTGACGTCTTTGCCGACCTCGGTATTGAGGCGGAACTCGATACCCATGCCGGTGAACACTTCACGACGGTTGCTCAGCACGCTCTTCTCGAGCTTGAACTCCGGGATACCGAATGTCAGCAGACCGCCGATCTCGGGGTTCTTGTCGAACACGACCGGGGTCACGCCGCCGCGCACCAGTACATCGGCGCAGCCCAGACCCGCAGGGCCGGCACCGATGATCGCAACGCGCTTGCCAGTCGGTACGACACGGGACATGTCCGGACGCCAGCCCATGGCGAACGCAGTATCGGTGATGTACTTCTCCACCGAACCGATGGTGACCGCGCCAAAACCGTCGTTCAGCGTGCACGCGCCCTCACACAGGCGGTCCTGCGGGCACACGCGACCGCAGACTTCCGGCAGGGTGTTGGTCTGGTGCGACAGCTCGGCAGCCGCAAGGATGTTGCCTTCGGACACCAGCTTGAGCCAGTTGGGAATGAAGTTGTGCACTGGGCACTTCCATTCACAGTACGGGTTACCGCAACCCAGGCAGCGGTGGGCCTGATCGGCCGATTGCTGGGGTTTGAAGGGTTCGTAGATTTCCACGAACTCTTTCTTGCGTTGCCGCAACAGTTTCTTCTTCGGGTCTTTACGCCCGACATCGATGAACTGGAAGTCGTTACTCAGACGTTCAGCCATTCTCTAGAACCTCTACACAACAGCCGCAGGTCACACACCTGCAGCCGTAAGAACCATGTTCGCAGGCAAATCACGCACTGCCGTTAACTTGCGGCTTGAAGCTTGTAGCTTGCCGTTGCTTCACTGCGGATTTGCACGGGTACTCGACAGCAAGGATTTGAGGTTGGCGGCTTTTGGCTTCACCAGCCAGAAGCGGCGCAGGTAGTCATCCAGGTTTTCCCAGAGATTGCGGCCCCATTCGCTGTCGGTTTCCGTCACGTATTCGGCCAGAACGCGCTCCAGGTGGCTGCGATAGGCTTCCATCGCTTCGCCGCTGATGCGCTGAATTTCAACCAGTTCGTGATTGACCCGGTCAACGAAGGTGTTGTCCTGATCCAGCACGTAAGCGAAACCACCGGTCATGCCCGAACCAAAGTTGTAGCCGGTCTTGCCCAGCACGCAGACGAAACCGCCGGTCATGTATTCGCAGCAGTGGTCGCCAGTGCCTTCCACAACGGTATGGGCGCCGGAGTTACGGACCGCGAAACGCTCGCCTGCGGTGCCAGCGGCAAACAGCTTGCCGCCCGTGGCGCCATACAGACAGGTGTTGCCGATGATGGCGCTTTCCTGGGTTTTAAACGGGCTGCCCTTGGGCGGCACGATGACCAGCTTACCGCCGGTCATGCCTTTGCCCACGTAGTCGTTGGCGTCGCCTTCCAGATACATGTCCAGGCCGCCGGCGTTCCATACGCCAAAGCTCTGACCCGCCGTGCCCTTGAAGCGGAAGGTGACCGGAGCGTCTTTCATGCCCTGGTTACCGTGCAGCTTGGCGATTTCGCCGGAAATCCGCGCGCCGATGGAACGGTCGCAGTTGCAGATATCCAGCTCGTACTCGCCGCCGGATTTACCCTCGATAGCCAATTTGGCCAGCTCCACCATCTTCTCGGCCAGCAGGCCTTTGTCGAATGGCGGGTTGCGGTCTACCAGGCTGAACTGCGGCTTGTCAGCCGGCACATGGTCGCTGCCCAGCAGAGGCGTCAGGTCCAGATGCTGCTGCTTGGCGGTTTCGCCCGGCAGGATGTCGAGCAGGTCGGTACGGCCGATCAGTTCTTCCAGCGAGCGAACACCCAGTTTCGCCAGCCATTCGCGCGTCTCTTCCGCCACGTACGTGAAGAAGTTGATCACCATGTCGACGGTGCCGATGTAGTGATCCTTGCGCAGCTTGTCGTTTTGGGTCGCCACGCCGGTGGCGCAGTTGTTCAGATGGCAGATGCGCAGGTACTTGCAACCCAGTGCAATCATCGGCGCGGTGCCGAAGCCGAAGCTTTCGGCGCCGAGGATCGCGGCCTTGATCACATCCAGACCGGTTTTCAGACCACCGTCGGTCTGCACCCGGACCTTGCCGCGCAGGTCGTTGCCACGCAGGGTCTGATGGGTTTCGGCCAGACCGATTTCCCATGGCGCGCCGGCGTACTTGATCGACGACAGAGGCGATGCGCCCGTGCCGCCGTCGTAGCCGGAAATGGTGATCAGGTCAGCGTAGGCCTTCGCCACACCCGCGGCGATGGTGCCGACGCCCGCTTCCGCTACCAGCTTGACCGATACCAGCGCCGCCGGGTTGACCTGTTTGAGGTCGAAAATCAGCTGCGACAGGTCTTCGATCGAGTAAATGTCATGGTGGGGCGGAGGCGAAATCAGCGTCACGCCCGGCACTGCGTAACGCAGCTTGGCAATCAGGCCGTTGACCTTGCCGCCTGGCAATTGACCGCCCTCGCCCGGCTTGGCGCCCTGCGCGACCTTGATCTGCAGGACGTCAGCGTTGACCAGGTATTCAGGGGTCACGCCGAAACGACCGGTCGCGATCTGCTTGATCTTGGAGCTGCGGACAGTGCCGTAACGCGACGGATCTTCGCCGCCCTCGCCCGAGTTGGAACGCGCGCCCAGACGGTTCATCGCCTCCGCCAGCGCTTCGTGCGCTTCGGGCGACAACGCACCCAGCGAAATGCCGGCCGAGTCAAAGCGCTTGAGGATCGCTTCCAGCGGCTCGACTTCGTCGATGCTCATTGGCGTGTCGAGCTCCTTGACCTTGAACAGGTCGCGGATCATCGACACCGGACGATTGTCCACCAGCGCCGTGTATTCCTTGAACTTGCTGTAGTCGCCCTGTTGCACGGCCGCTTGCAGCGTCGCCACGACGTCAGGGTTGTAAGCGTGGTACTCGCCGCCATACACGAACTTCAGCAGACCGCCTTGCTGGATCGGCTTGCGTGGGCTCCAGGCTTCAACGGCCAGCGCTTTCTGCTCGTCTTCGATGTCGACGAAACGCGCGCCCTTGATGCGGCTCGGCACGCCACGGAAGCTGAGTTCGCAGACTTCCTCGGACAGGCCGATGGCTTCGAACAGTTGGGCGCCGCGGTACGAGGCGATGGTCGAGATGCCCATCTTCGACAGGATCTTGAGCAGGCCCTTGGTGATGCCTTTGCGGTAGTTCTTGAAGACTTCGTACAGATCGCCCAGCACTTCACCGGTGCGGATCAGGTCGCCGAGCACTTCGTAAGCCAGGAACGGGTAGACCGCCGACGCGCCGAAGCCGATCAGTACAGCGAAGTGATGCGGATCGCGAGCGGTCGCGGTTTCGACCAGGATGTTGCTGTCGCAGCGCAGGCCTTTTTCGGTCAGGCGGTGGTGCACCGCGCCGGTGGCCAGCGACGCATGGATCGGCAACTTGCCCGGCGCGATATGACGGTCGCTCAGCACGATCTGGGTACGACCGGCGCGAACGGCCTCTTCGGCCTGATCGGCAACGTTACGCACAGCGGCCTCAAGGCCCATGCTCTGGTCGTAGTTCAGGTCGATGATCGCGCGATCGAAGCCTGGACGCTCCAGGTTCATCAGCGAGCGCCATTTGGCCGGAGAAATGACCGGCGAGCTGAGGATCACGCGGGAAGCGTGCTCTGGCGACTCCTGGAAGATGTTGCGCTCGGCACCGAGGCAGACTTCCAGCGACATCACGATCGCTTCGCGCAGCGGGTCGATCGGCGGGTTGGTGACCTGCGCGAACTGCTGACGGAAGTAGTCGTACGGCGTGCGCACGCGGCGCGACAGCACGGCCATTGGCGTGTCGTCGCCCATCGAACCTACCGCTTCCTGACCTTGCTCGCCCAGCGGACGCAGAACCTGATCGCGCTCCTCGAACGTGACCTGGAACATCTTCATGTACTGCTTGAGCTGATCAGGGTTGTAGAACGCCGAGCCGTGGTCGTGATCTTCCAGGGTCGCCTGAATGCGCAGCGCGTTCTTGCGCAGCCACTGCTTGTACGGGTGGCGCGACTTCAGGCGGCTGTCGATGGCGTCAGTGTCGAGGATCTGGCCGGTTTCAGTGTCCACGGCAAAGATCTGTCCCGGCCCTACGCGGCCCTTGGCGATGACGTCTTCCGGGGTGTAGTTCCACACGCCGATCTCGGAAGCCAGCGTGATGTAGCCGTTCTTGGTGGTGACCCAGCGCGCCGGACGCAGACCGTTACGGTCGAGCAGGCAGACCGCGTGGCGACCTTCGGTCATCACGATACCGGCCGGGCCATCCCACGGCTCCATGTGCATGGAGTTGAATTCGTAGAACGCACGCAGATCCGGGTCCATGGTTTCAACGTTTTGCCATGCAGGCGGAACGAGCATGCGCACGCCGCGGAACAGGTCGATGCCGCCGGTCACCATCAATTCCAGCATGTTGTCCATGCTCGAAGAGTCGGAACCCACGCGGTTCACCAGCGGGCCCAACTCGTCCAGGTCCATCAGGTCGTTGCTGAACTTGGTGCGACGGGCCTGCGCCCAGTTGCGGTTGCCGGTAATGGTGTTGATCTCGCCGTTGTGGGCGAGGAACCGGAATGGCTGAGCAAGTGGCCACTTGGGGAGGGTATTGGTCGAGAAGCGCTGGTGGAACACGCAGATCGCGGTCTGCAGGCGCTCGTCGTTGAGGTCTGGATAGAATGCCGTGAGGTCACGCGGCATCATCAGACCTTTATAGATGATGGTCTTATGCGAAAAGCTGCAGATGTAGTGATCGGTGTCGGCGGCGTTGGATACCGACGAACGGCGACGGGCGCAGAAAAGCTTGATCGCGAATTCCTGATCGCTCAGGCCTTCACCCCCGATGAACACTTGCTCGATCTTGGGCAGACGCTCCAGCGCCAGGCGGCCCAGCACGCTGGTGTCGATCGGCACTTCGCGCCAGCCGATCAACGTCAGGCCTTCGGCGAGGATTTCGCGATTCATGTTTTCGCGGGCGGCCTGAGCCTTGGCGTCGTCCTGATTGAGGAAGACCATACCTACGCAATACTGGCGCGGCAGCTCGACGCTGAAGTGCTCTTTGGCCACAGCGCGCAGGAACATGTCGGGTTTTTGAATCAACAGCCCGCAACCGTCACCGGTCTTGCCGTCGGCGTTGATCCCACCACGGTGGGTCATGCAGGTCAGGGCTTCGATAGCCGTCTGCAACAGGTGATGACTGGGCTCGCCTTGCATATGGGCGATCAGGCCGAAACCACAGTTATCCTTGAATTCTTCTGGATGGTACAGACCTGCTTTCATAGACACATTCTCACCAGGCTGCCTCTTATCGAGACAAATTTCTTTTCAATTCAACCATTTACCGTCCACGCTGAACGTACGCCAGCTTTGCGGGAGCAAAAGGGAGGTCATTGTACACACCGACACAAAACCTCACAAATTTGGCGACGAAACGTCGCAAATTTATGTCGCATTCATGAAAGGTTTTAAAACGATTCTCGTGCTAGCCAGAGCTTTGTTGCGAGTCTGACCAATGAGAGCCCGAAGTTCAATACGCGCCTGAGACGCAGACGCCGCAAGGCGCGCTGCTCATTGGCAGCACGCTCATGCGTGATATTCGGGAGTGCGATGCGAGCGACCTGGATAAGGTCCGGGCATGCAAGGCGGGTGAGCGTTACATGCCTGTCTGCTGCGTCATCAGCGAGCTGCGGCCAGTTCCTGTTGGATACTGCCGACAGTGCGAGGCCAAGGTTTACCAGCCTGAACCTTCGCTGGCAAGACCTTGATAGCGGCGAGGGCAGCGTTGCGGTCCGCAAAACTGCCGTAAGTCACCACATACAGCGGCTTGCCCTGCAGGGTTTTCTTGAAATAACGATACTCGGCGCCCTGCTCTTTGACATAGCTCTGCGCCGTGGCTTCAGAGCTTGTGCCCAGGATCTGCACGACGTAATGCGTCGGGGCCTGACCGGCGTACCAGGTGCCACCGGCAGACGCGGAGGCCGCTGCGGCAGGCTTGGCGCCCGGGGTCGGCGCTGGCTTGGCGGTCGCGACCTGAGTCGGCGCAGGTGCAGGCTTCGCCGCAGGCGCAGGTGCTGGAGCCGGTTTGGCGGCTGGCGCAGGGCGCGGCGTAGGCACCGGCGTCTGGGCCATCTGCGGCGCAGGACCCGCCGCAGCGCCCGCAGGCGGAGCGGTGGTGGTGACGGTCGGCGGCTGCAGCGACTGGTTAGCGGCTGGACCGCCATCTTCTCCATCGCCCTCACCCGAGCCGGCCGCTTCGGCCAGAGGACCGCGCATCACCGGCTGGGAGTTACCGACCAACGGTAGCGGCATCGGCTGCGAATTACCGGCGAATTCAATCGCCGGACCGCCGTTGTTCGATTGCTGAGCAGGCGCCTGGCCTTGACCCAGCGGCAGTTGTGCCTGGGAGTTTGCGGGCGCTGTCGCCGGTGCATTGTTACGACCTGGAATCAACCACGCCGCCAATACCGCTGCGACAACAACCCCACCCAAAGCCAACACGTGTTTCTTAGGCATTTTGAACCCCATACTTGGACGCTTGACCGCAGAGCGGCTGGCGATCATGGCTTCGATCATCGAATCGCGCGCGACCTGGTTGATCGCGCCCGGCCATCCATTGGATTGTTCGTGAATATCGGCGATCTGTTCGGCGCTGAATACTTCGATGCCTTGACCGGCTCCCTCCAGCCGCTGAGCCAGATACTCACGGGTTTCTTCTTCTGTGTACGGCGCAAGCTCGATAACGTGGAATCGCTCTTCCTCTGTACCGCTCTCGGCGCACAGCTGATCCAGACGATCAATGATCGAAGCCTCGCCGAACAGGAACACGTGCGGACGCCCCTCAGGCGTGCCTGCCGCCAATCCCATCAACGCTTCGAGTGCCGATTCGCCCAGTTGTTCGGCATCGTCCACCAGCACGTAGACTTCCTGCCCGGTCAGCGCCAGCTGCACCACTTGCGAAAGGATCGCCTGCATTTCCGGCTGGGCGACGTTCAGCGCCTGAGCGACCTGACGCAGGACGCCCGCGGCATCGCCAGCGCCACGCGCCGAGACCACCACGCTTTGCACCGACTGCTTGTTGGTGCTTGCCACCAGCGCCTGACGCAGCAAGGTCTTGCCGCTTCCGTGAGGGCCTGTGACCAGCAACAGTAACTGGCTGTAACGGGCCAGATGATGCAATTGACCCAGCACGGGCTTGCGCTGGGCCGGGAAAAACTTGAAGCCGGGGACCCGCGTAGCAAAGGGGTCATGACTCAATTGGTAATGACCGAGGAAGGCCTCATCGGCGTGCAAACTAGTCATGGATTTCTCATTAACCTCTAAGCTGATCCACCAAGGCGCGGTAGTCCGCAACCAGCGTGGCCTGTAGTACTTCTTTTGGATATTCGTCGGTCACCACTGCCTCACCCATGCGGCGCAACAGCACCAGGCGCAGACGACCGTCAATCACCTTCTTGTCCACCGCCATGTGCTCGAGGAAATGCTCAGGCGTCATGTCTTCAGGCGGAATCACCGGCAAACCGGCGCGCTGAAACAGACGAATACCGCGGTCTCGTTCCTGCTCAGTGATCCAGCCAAGACGCGAAGACATTTCAAGCGCCATCACCGTGCCCGCTGCAACGGCCTCACCGTGCAGCCACACGCCGTAACCCATATGGGTTTCGATGGCGTGGCCGAAGGTGTGGCCCAGATTCAACGTGGCCCGGACACCGGATTCGCGCTCATCGGCGCCCACCACCGCGGCCTTTGCCGCACATGAGCGCTCAATGGCGGTCGTAAGCGTCGCCTGATCCAGGCCGCGAAGCTTGTCCATATTGTCTTCGAGCCATGTCAGGAATGGTTCGTCACAAATCAGGCCGTATTTGATGACCTCGGCCAGCCCCGCAGACAGCTCACGCTCAGGCAGGCTGTTCAGCGAAGCGGTATCGATCAGCACAGCGTTGGGCTGATAGAAGGCACCCACCATGTTTTTGCCCAGCGGATGATTGATCCCGGTCTTGCCGCCGACCGAAGAATCCACTTGCGAGAGCAACGTGGTCGGGACCTGAATAAAGTCCACGCCGCGCTGATAACAGGCAGCGGCAAAACCCGCCATGTCGCCGATCACGCCGCCACCCAGCGCGATCACGGTCGTGCGCCGGTCATGGCGCGCTGTCAGCAGGGCGTCGAAAATGAGCTGCAGAGTTTCCCAGTTCTTGAAGGCTTCGCCGTCGGGAAGCACGATGGGCAGGACGTTGTAACCGGCCAGCGACTTGCTCAGGCGCTCCATGTACAGCGGCGCGACTGTGGCGTTGGAAACGATTGCTACCTGTTTGCCGGCAATGTATGGCTTGAGCAATTCGGGCCGATCCAACAAGCCTTCGCCAATGTGAATCGGATAGCTGCGCTCGCCAAGCTCGACCTTAAGTGTCTGCATGTGTCCCCACACTGTTGAACGATTGGATGTCTGTGCACGCCTTCAGGACGCCGACACCGACTATGGCGCAAGGCCATAAGGCGACCCTGCTTTTTATGGTCGCCGAGGATAGCGCATTTCCGTCTGCGCTTTAACGGGGAGGAAGCTCTGCCAACAGAGCAAGGATGTCAAGAACCACCATACGCGGCGGCCGCTCATCGGTTTCAATGATGACATCGGCAATCTCGCGGTAAAGCGGATCGCGGATCGCCAGCAGCTCTCGCAGCACGCGTGCAGGATCGGCGGTGCGTAAAAGCGGTCGGTTACGGTCCCTCGCCGTGCGGCCCACCTGCTGCTCGACCGAGGCGTGGAGATAGACCACCCGGCCGCCAGCGTGCAATGCACGACGGTTCTCTTCACGCATGACCGCGCCGCCACCGGTCGCCAGCACGACGCCATCGAACGCACACAGCTCGGCGATCATGGCCTGTTCACGGTCCCGAAAGCCCGCTTCACCTTCCTTGTCGAAGATCCATGGGATATTGGCGCCCGTTCGCAGCTCGATTTCCTTGTCGGAATCCTTGAACGGCAGTCGAAGCTCTTTGGCCAGCAGGCGACCGATGGTGCTTTTGCCAGCGCCCATCGGTCCCACAAGTATTAAATTTCGCACAGAATCAACGACTCACAGCAATCGCCTGGTTGTTCATGATACGCGGAGTGAGGAACACCAACAGCTCGGATTTTTTCTCCGAGACCACATCCCGCCGGAAAAGGCGGCCAACATACGGCACATCGCCCAAAAATGGCACCTTGTCGACGACTTTACTCTGCGTATTCGAGAACACACCACCAATTACAATGGTCTCGCCGTCCGCGACCAGCACCTTGGCGTTGACCTCGTTTTTCTTGATCGGCGGCACGCCGAGCACGGTATTGACGTAGTCAGGCTCATCCTTGGTGACTTTCACTTCCATGATGATGCGGTTGTCCGGCGTGATCTGCGGCGTCACTTCCAGCGAGAGCGAGGCCTCTTTGAAGGAGACCGACGTGGCACCACTGGAGCTGGCTTCCTGATACGGCACTTCCGTACCTTTCAGGATTTTCGCGGTTTCCTTGTCCGAGGTGACGACCTTTGGCTGGGAGACCACTTCACCGTTACCGGTCTTTTCCATCGCGCTCAGTTCAAGGTCAAGAATGGTGTTGTTGGTCAGGAAGCCCAGGCCGATCGTCGACGTCGGGTTGCTCACGCCCATGTCCACATAGGGCCCGTTGGTGTTGCCGGCGCCGGTGACGGTGCCGTTCCCGCCAGCGGTGAAGTTGCCATGGGTACTTGACCCGCCCCAACGCACGCCCAGCGCTTTGTCGTAGTCAACGTTGGCCTCGACGATGCGCGCCTCGATCATGACCTGACGGACCGGGATATCCAGTTGCGAAACGATGCGGCGCAGCTCGTCCAGACGGTCCTGCGTCTGGTAGGCGATGATGTTGTTGGTACGCTCGTCGACCGTGATCGAACCGCGCTCGTCAGATTTGGACTCCGCGCTGGTCACCGACTGGAACAGCTTGGCAATGTCGGCGGCCTTCGCGTAGTTGACTTGCAGCAACTCGCGACGCAACGGCGCCAGCTCGGAAATCTGCTTGAGCGACTCCAGTTCCTGACGTTCGCGGGCGGCGATTTCGTCAGCCGGGCCGACAAGCAAGACGTTGCCGATCTTGCGCTTGTCCAGGCCTTTGGTCTTGAGCACCAGGTCCAGCGCCTGATCCCACGGCACGTTTTGCAGGCGCAGCGTGATGCCGCCCTGAACGGTGTCGCTGGCGACCAGGTTGAGGTTGGTGAAGTCAGCGATCAGTTGCAAGACCGAGCGAACGTCGATGTCCTGGAAGTTGAGCGACAACTTCTCGCCGGTGTACACCAGTTTTTCCGCGTTACGCCGCTCCTGATCCTCGTTGGTCAGCGGGCGCACGCTGATGGTCAGCTTGTTGTCGGTTTGATAGGCGGAATAATCGAACGCGCCGGACGGCTCGATGGAAATGCTCGTCTTGTCGCCGGTGACGCTTGAATTGACGAATTGCACCGGCGTGGCGAAGTCCTTGACGTCCAGACGCACGCGCAGTGGATCGGGCAATTGGGTCTTGGCGAAGTCGACACGAATCTTGCCGCCCTGCTCCTGAATATCAGGCGCGATGCCAGTGTCGCTCAGCTCGATGATGACATTGCCTTCGCCCAGTTCACCGCGCTGGAAGTCAACGTTCTTGACCGCTCTGGGGCCCGGCGCATAGGGGCGCGCAGCCGCCTTGGAAGCAGCAGGCGGAACGCTGACTCGCGGCGCACCTTGGGCAGTGCTTGGCTGCGAAGCTTGTGCCGAAGCCGCGCCCTGGCCGACGACGACAAACAGGTTGTTGCCATCGACCCGAGAGCTGTAAGGCGCAAGCGTGGTCAGGTTGATGATGACCCGCGTGCGATCCTTGGCTTCGACCACGACCACGCTGTGTGCATTGCCCGAGCCCAGATCACGACTCTTGATCGCCAACTGGCTGGTCACGCCTGGCAGGTCCAGCGCAATGCGCGCAGGCTGTTCGGTGGTGTAGCCACGCGGCGCGGCAACCGGGCCGTCGAATGACAGTTTCAATTCGACCCGGTCCCCTGGCAACGCAGCGACATCCAGGGTCTTGAGGTTGGCCGCCTGGAGAATCGGGGAAAGCATCGCCATCCATAGCGATACGCCGATAATCGAAAGAATCCTAGTCATGTTCAGTTTCCACCACTGTGCCGATCTGAAGGTGCTTCGCTTGCTTGTCGTCTTCATGAGCGCTCTTTCAGGGAAATGCTGCGCGGTCGCTCAAGCCACGCCCCCTCTCCATCCGGAACGATTTCCACTACCTGGACCTCCGACTCGGTGATCGCCACGATGCGGCCATCATTTCGTCCCAGGTAATCACCCACCTTCACTCGATGCACGCCGCCTGCCCCGCGAAGCAGCGCGAACATACCGGATTCATTGCTCAACGTACCGACCATCTCGAAACCATCGATATTGAAGCCTTCCAGGAACTGCTTGACCCGCGTCGGATCAGGCTGGACCAGATGCGAACCCTTCTGCCGGTTCACCAGATCAATCTTGATCGGCGGCTGAAACGGGCTGCGCAGGCTCGCCGCCGCATAGGTGAAAGCCTCGTACGGACGGAATTTCGGCATGGCCTCGATTGCACCCACCGGACGCGCGCGCACGTCGCTCATGAATTGTTTCAGGTCATCGAATTCGTTCGAGCTGTCGCAACCTGCCAGCCCCATCAGCGTGACGCCGATGCACAACCAACGCACCGCCCTCATTTCGCTGGCCCTTTGCTGTCGATGTTCTGAAGTCCCTTGTCGTTGTAGCGATAGGTTTTGGCAAGGATGCTCATGCGCAGCTTCGCAGGAGACTTGGCGTCGACCGGTTTGATTTCGAAATCGTGCAGCGTGACGATGCGCGGCAGACTTGCAACGCCGCTGGCGAAGGTCGCCAGGTCGTGGTAACTGCCGGTTACGGTGATTTGAATCGGCAATTCAATGTAAAACTGTTGAGCCTCTTCGGGCAGCAGCTTGATCTCCTCGAACTCAAGGCCGCTTCCCAGCCCTGTCCGGGTGATGTCTTCCAGCAGCCCCGGCACTTCGGTGTCGCTGGGCAACTGGCGAAGCAGCGCGCCGAAGGTATTCTCCATCTCCACCATCTGGTTTTTGTAAGCCGTCAGGTTGGCAGCCTGAAATGCCTTGCTCGAGAATTGCTCCTTGAGCGCGGTTTCATCATGACGCGCCTGATCCAGCTGAGTCTGCATGTCCTGGATGTAGAAAAAGTACCCCCCGGCCAGCACCAGCACCAGCAACAGCGCGCCAGCAATGGTTTTCACCGCTGCCGGCCACGAGCCGATGTTGTTCAGGGCCAGGTCGTTGAGGTCGATCTTGCGCAGGCTGTCCAGCCACTCCTTCATGTTCATGGCTTGACTCCATCGACAGCAGGCTGCGTCTGACGCACGGTCAACTGGAAGGTGTTGGACTGATCCACGCCGACGGCGCTGTTGGCTTTCACCTCAGTCAGACTTGGCGCCTCGAGCCAGTCGGACGCATCCAGATTACGCAGCAGATCCGACACGCGATTGTTGGACTCGGCCGCGCCGGAGATGCTGATCAACTGCCCGTTCATCTTCACTTCGCTGAAATACACACCGTCTGGCAGCGTACGCGCCAGTTGGTCGAAAATACGCCCGATGATGGGCCGGTTGCCTTGCAGATCCTGAATGATCTTCATCCTTTCCAGCAGTTGCTTGCGGCGGGCCTTCAGCTCGCTGATTTCCTTGATGCGCGCGTCCAGCTGGACGATTTCCGTCTTGATGTACTGGTTACGTGCATTTTGATGGCTGATGGCGCTGCTCAAATATTGATCAGCCAGCAGGATGGCGCCAATGCCGGCCACCAGCACGCCGACCAAGGCCAGAAGAAATCGCCTTTTGCGCTCTTCGCGCTGCTGCTCACGCCACGGGAGTAAGTTGATCCGTGCCATCAGTCGAAACTCCTCAACGCCAGACCGCACGCAATCATCAGCGCCGGCGCATCGCTGGCGAGCGCGCCAGCGTTGACCTTGGCGCTCAGGGCCATGTCGGCGAAGGGGTTGGCGACCATGGTCGGCGTACCGAGGCGCTCCTGGATCAGTCGATCCAGTCCGGCAATGGATGCTGTCCCGCCCGCCAGCATGATGTAGTCGACACGGTTGTATTGCCCGGCGGCAAAGAAGAACTGCAGGGATCGGGAAACCTGCTGGACCACTGCATCCTTGAATGGCTGCAGCACCTCCAGCACATAGTCATCAGGCAGACCGCCCTGTTTTTTCGCAAGCCCCGCTTCCCCGACGGACAATCCATAACGGCGCTGGATTTCTTCGGTCAGCTGACGGCCGCCGAACAGTTGTTCGCGGGTATAGATGATGCGGCCATTGTGCAGAACGCTGAGGGTGGTCATCGTCGCGCCGATGTCAATGACGGCGACGGTCAATTGCTCGTGATCCTGACCCAATTGCGCGGAGAGCAGACCGAACGAGCGCTCCAGCGCATAGGCTTCAACGTCGACGACACGTGCGGTGAGACCTGCCAGTGCAAGTGCAGCTTCGCGAACCTCGACGTTTTCCTTGCGGCACGCTGCCAACAGCACTTCGACACGCTCTGGATTACGCGCCGAATAGCCCTGGACTTCGAAATCGATGGCGACTTCTTCCAGTGGATAGGGAATGTATTGATCGGCTTCAATCTTGAGCTGGTTTTCCATCTCGTCGTCGGACAGGCCGGCGTCCATCTCGATGGTCTTGGTAATCACCGCCGATCCGGCTACGGCAACCGCCGCAATTTTGACGTTGCTCTTGGCTTTGACGAGCACGCGCGTCAACGCATTGCCAACACCTTCAAGCTCGGCAATATTTTTCTCGACCACGGCGTTTGCCGGCAGCGGCTCCACCGCGTAAGACTCAACCTTGTAACGGGTACCGGAACGACTCAATTCAAGGAGCTTTACCGAGGTGGAGCTTATATCGATCCCTAGAAGGGTATTGGCCTTCTTACTAAAGAGTTCGAACACAACCGATTCCCTATGCGTTTCCGTCACTTACGGATATTTTTTTGCCCAACACCACTGTCGGCAGCCTTGACAGTAGCGCAAATAACTCTCGACGACGAAAAATGCTTATAATGCCCAGCGTTTTTTTCGTGTAGCAAAGCTTCAAGGCGTGTTCATTTGTAAATGCCTGCGCTTAACCCATTCTTTTTTCTGGAAATCCAAAAGCCTTGATACGCCTGCTGAAGTTTTTCTGGTGGTCCATCGTCGCTATCGTCTGCGGCCTGCTGCTCGGTCTGAGCGGCGCCTTCCTGTACCTGGCTCCGAATCTGCCGTCGGTCGACGCGCTGCGCAATATTCAGCTGCAGATCCCCTTGCGGGTGTTCAGCAGCGACGGCAAGCTGATCGCAGAATTTGGCGAAATGCGTCGATCTCCGATCCGCTTCGCCGATATTCCGCCCAACTTCATTCATGCCCTTCTGTCCGCTGAAGACGACAATTTCGCCAACCATTACGGGGTCGATCCTAGCAGCCTGATGCGCGCGGCCAGCCAACTGGTCAAGAGCGGCCACATCCAGTCCGGCGGCTCGACCATCACCATGCAGGTCGCCAAGAACTATTTCCTGACCAGCGAGCGCAGTTTTTCACGCAAAACCACCGAGATTCTTCTGGCCTTGCAAATCGAGCGCCAACTTACCAAGGACGAGATTCTCGAGCTCTACGTCAACAAGATCTATCTGGGCAACAGGGCCTATGGTATCGAGGCTGCGGCACAGGTTTACTACGGAAAATCGATCCGTGACCTGAGCGTTGCCCAGATGGCGATGATTGCCGGCCTGCCCAAAGCGCCGTCACGATTCAACCCACTGGCCAACCCGGTTCGCGCCAAAGAGCGCCGCGACTGGATTCTGGGTCGCATGTTCAAGCTGGGCAAGATCGACCAGAACACGTATCAGACCGCCCTGGCCGAACCTATCAACGCCAGCTACCACGTTCAGAGCCCGGAAGTTAACGCGCCGTACATCGCCGAAATGGCCCGCGCCGAGATGGTCGGTCGCTACGGCAGCGAAGCCTACACAGAAGGTTTCCGCGTCACCACTACCGTTCCGAGCAATCTTCAGGAAGACGCCAACAAAGCTGTTCAGGACGGCCTCATCGAATATGACCAGCGCCATGGCTATCGCGGGCCTGAGAGCCGTTTTCCGGGCTTGACCCGCGACGGCTGGGTGCAGGAACTGACCAAGCAGCGTCCGATCAGCGGTCTTGAGCCGGCCATCGTCAGCCAGGTCGACAAGACCGGAATCCGCGTACTGACCCGCAACGGTGAGAAGGAAGAAACGGTCGCCTGGGACAGCATGAAGTGGGCCAAGGCATTTCTGAACACCAACAGCGTCGGCGCCAATCCCAAGCAGCCGTCAGACGTCGCCCACGTCGGCGATCTGGTTCGGGTTCAGCGTCAGCCTGACAATTCGCTCAAATTCAGCCAGATACCACAGGCGCAAAGCGCACTGGTGTCGCTGGACCCACAAAATGGTGCGATTCGGGCGCTGGTGGGTGGCTTTGCCTTTGAACAGAGCAATTACAACCGCGCGATGCAGGCCAAACGTCAACCGGGCTCCAGCTTCAAGCCGTTCCTTTATTCGGCCGCGCTGGATAACGGCTACACCGCTGCAAGCCTGGTGAACGATGCGCCGATCGTGTTTGTGGACGAAGCCATCGACAAGGTCTGGCGCCCGAAGAACGACACCGGCACCTTCCTGGGCCCGATCCGCTTGCGCGAAGCGCTCTACAAGTCGCGCAACCTGGTGTCGATCCGATTGCTGCAAAGCCTGGGCGTAAACACGGCGATCAATTACATCACCCGTTTCGGCTTCAACAAGCAGGACCTGCCGCCTAACCTGTCGCTGGCCTTGGGTACCGCGACGTTGACGCCGATGGAAATCGTCAGCGGCTGGAGCACTTTCGCCAACGGCGGTTACAAGGTGAGCCCCTACCTGATCGATAAGATTGAGGACCGCGAAGGCAAGACCCTGTTCGTCGCCAATCCGGCGACCGTTCCGGCCAATGATCCGAATCCGAAGGCCGTAAGCGAGGCAGCGATCAGCAGCGCTTCAACTTATGCCGCTCCGGAAACTCCGGCCCTGACCGCCAACGCCGCGCCGAACGCGCTGGACAACTCCGGCACTGCGCCTGCGCCCGTCGTCGCAGAGCGCATTGTTGACGGCCGTACGACCTACATTCTCAACAGCATGCTTCAGGACGTGATCAAGCGTGGCACCGGTCGTCGAGCACTGGCAATGAATCGCCCGGACATCGCAGGCAAGACCGGCACCACCAACGACTCGAAAGACGCGTGGTTCTCGGGCTACAACGCCGATTACGTGACGACGGTCTGGACCGGTTTCGATCAACCCGAAAGCCTGGGGCGTCATGAGTTCGGCGGCACGGTTGCACTGCCGATCTGGATGAAATTCATGAGCGCGGCGCTGAAGGACAAGCCACCGCACGTTCAGGCCGAGCCGGATGGCATCCTCAGTCTGCGCATCGACCCGGTCAGCGGCCGCTCTGCCACGCCGAGCACGGCGGGCGCGTTCTTTGAACTGTTCAAGAGCGAAGATACGCCGCCTAGCGTGAACGAACTCAATGGCAACCCGGCACCGGGCAGTCCGCTCCCGGCAGACGAATCGGCGCCGATCGATTTGTTCTGATCCCTGTAGGCGCGAGCTTGCTCGCAAAGACTGACGCCGGGCCGCTGCATCTCCACAGCATGCAGCAACCTCATCCCGGCTGAAGCCGGTCCTACAGGCGCTGTATGCTTTGCGTAGGACCGGCTTTAGCCGGGAAGAAGTCGGGTGTTACGCCACGGATTGAATGGGCGTAAAGACAATTGGCTCACTCCTACAGCCAAAACAGAATTCGCACCCATAAAAAAACCCAGCACGCGGCTGGGTTTTTTATGGGCGGCTGCTTTATCCGTTGAACACGTCATCCACGCTGGTCAGCGGGTAGTGCTTCGGATACGGCAGGGTCGCCACACCGCTTTCGATCGCAGCCTTGGCCACGGCATCGGAAACGACGGTCAGGAGGCGTACGTCCAGTGGTTTCGGAATGATGTACTCACGACCGAATTCCAGCTTGATGCCGCCGTAAGCGTCGCTGACTTCCTGAGGAACAGGCTCTTTGGCCAGTTCGCGCAGGGCGTTGGCAGCGGCGATCTTCATTTCTTCGTTGATGCGCTTGGCGCGAACGTCCAGTGCTCCGCGGAAAATGAACGGGAAACCCAGTACGTTGTTGACCTGGTTCGGATAGTCCGAACGGCCGGTCGCCATGATCACGTCGCTGCGGGTGGCGTGAGCCAGCTCTGGCGAGATTTCCGGATCCGGGTTCGAGCACGCGAACACGATCGGATTGGCGGCCATGGACTTCAGACCTTCTGCGCTCAGCAGGTTCGGGCCTGACAGACCGACGAACACGTCGGCGCCATCGAGCGCGTCTGCGAGGGTGCGTTTGTCAGTGGCGTGGGCGAACTGAGCCTTGTACTGGTTCAGGTCGGACCGGCCAGCGTGAACGACACCGTTACGGTCGATCATGAAAATGTTTTCAATCTTCGCACCCATGCTCACCAGCAACTTCATGCAGGAGATGGCGGCAGCACCGGCGCCCAGGCACACGATTTTCGCCTCTTCCAGGGTCTTGCCAGCGATTTCCAAAGCGTTGACCATGCCCGCAGCCGTCACGATTGCGGTGCCGTGCTGATCATCGTGGAATACAGGAATATCGCACTGCTCGATCAGCGCCTTTTCGATCTCGAAGCACTCAGGTGCCTTGATGTCTTCCAGGTTGATGCCACCGAAAGTGATGGAGATGCGCTTGACGGTGTCGATGAACGCTTGCGGGCTTTCCGAATCGACTTCTATGTCGAACACGTCGATACCGGCGAAACGCTTGAACAGAACACCCTTGCCTTCCATGACCGGCTTGGAAGCCAGCGGCCCCAGATTACCGAGGCCCAGAATGGCGGTACCGTCGGAGATGACTGCGACCAGGTTGCCTTTGCCGGTGTACTTGTAGGCCAGTTCCGGATCGCGACCGATTTCGCGGACTGGCTCGGCAACGCCCGGGCTGTACGCCAGCGACAGATCGCGGGCGGTGGCGGTGGCCTTGGTGAGTTCGACGCTCAGTTTCCCTGGACGAGGCTTGGCGTGATATTCGAGAGCGGCAGTTTTCAAATCTGACATGTGGGCATTCCGCTTTTTTGCTGTTGGACAGACGGACCGACGAGCATACGCAAGTCATAAAGTCCTAACAAGACTGGCGGGTCACCTGTGTCAAGTGGCCGCATCTACGACTTTTAGCGTAGAGCCGCGGAATACAAGGCGCGGAGTGAAAACAAAAGACCCAGAAAATGTCTACAATTTAATTTTGAACTGTATTCAACATTGCGGGATGGGTGATGCTCATCATCCACCGCTGCTGTCCAGGTTTCAGCCCTCCACGACGTGAACGGTCGACGATCCAGCCGCGCGCTTCGACTGCGCTGCCCTTCGAACGCAACAACCGGCTGGCGTCGAACTGACCGATCAGCTCGGGCGCGATCCGCAGCACCAGCATGTGGTCCAGCTCGATCCAGATTCCGCCGCCATTGCGCTGAACGCTGCTGACGGTGCCGCTGATCAAGGCAAAGCCTCCACGGCTGATTTGCCGCACCGACTGCACCGGATCGTTGCGCCACAGGCCGAGCCCTGCCTGACGCGCGGTACGCTCTGCGCTTTGCTGGCAACTCACCAACGCGACGTTCGGGTCAATGGCGACCAGATAGCCCAGCCCTTCGGCAAGCATCTGCGCCTCGAGGTTGGCGCTGTCACGCCCATAGACGTTAGCCAGCGTGCGGCCGTAACGGTCTGCAGCCTGCTCGCCGATGCGTAGACGGACCTGTCCGCCGCTTTCATTAACGAGCGCCTGCAATCGACGCTTCGCGACTTCGGCAAAGGGCTCGGCGGACTGACCTTTTTTGCCAGTTTCTGGCGTATTCAGTCCAATCATGCGCACGCTTCGACCGTCAGTGAGGCGCAAGGTGTCACCATCCACCACGCGCTGAACCTGCGCAGCAGGCAATGACGCGGGTGCTGGACACAGTGCGTGAGCGGCGCCAAGCCAAATCGCGGACACAAAAAAGGCGCCCGCAAGGGACGCCTTTTTGAGCAGCCTGGAAAAGCTCGGGGAGCGATCCAGAAATACCACTCTTACTTCGCTTTGGTTGCGCCGAACGCACCGAAACGCGACTTGAACTTGTCGACACGACCGCCGACGTCCAGAGTCTTCTGCTTACCGGTGTAGAACGGGTGGCACTCGTTGCACACGTCCAGGCTCAGAGGCTTGGCCAGGGTGGAACGGGTTTTGATGACGTTGCCACAGCTGCAAGTTGCGTCAACGGCTTCGTAAACTGGATGGATATCAGCTTTCATGGGTATTTCCTCAGGCTAGCGTGCCGCCACCCAACACTATTGTTGAATACCGCACGGAATTAGGCCGCGCATATTAACAGACCGTGCAAATCACGCAAGCGGCCTGTGTGAAAACCCTTGCCAGCCGTGCGCCCTCGGCCACGGCAGGGAATCGCCCTTCATAGAAGAACGATCTGGCGGGACTCAACGCTGCAGCGCGCATCTAAGGCCGGCTTCTCTTGCTACCCACCCTCGTCGCACCCAAACGGTCCGCAACGCCAACCTTAATACCGGTCGTCTGTTAAGATCGCCGCCTTCGTCATACTCCGTAACAGGATATCCGCCGCGTGCCCGACGCCATTTTGCGCCTTGCCCTGCCCTCGCCCTTGCGTCGTCTGTTCGACTACCTTGCGCCTGCAGGGATCGCACGCAGTGCGTTACAGCCGGGCATGCGCTTGCGCGTGCCGTTCGGCCGCCGGGAAATGATCGGCGTTCTGATCGAGATCACCGATCACAGCGAGGTGCCGGCCGACAAGCTCAAACCCGCCATCGCTGTGCTGGATACCGAGGCGCCGCTGCCACCCGCATTGTTCAAGCTGTGCCTGTGGACGGCGCAGTATTACCAGCACAGCCTGGGCGATACGTTGAGTTGGGCCCTGCCGGTGCTGCTGCGCCAGGGTGAACCGGCCGAGGCCCGACAGGAGCGGTTCTGGCAGATCGCTACCGGCGCCAGCGTCGATGATCCTCGCATCGCGCGCGCGCCCAAGCAGAAAGAAGCGCTGAAAACCGTCGCGCAACATCCCCACGGCGTCGCTCACCAATTGCTGAGCAAGCTGATGCTCAACCGCGACAGTCTGAATCTGCTGCTCGCCAAGGGATTAGTGACAGTCGAGGTGCGCGGCCATGCGCCCATCGAGCGGCATGAGCACTGGCTGGCCCAGCCCGAGCTGCCGCTGAACACTGAACAACGTGCCGCCTACGAAGCGATTCGTTCCGGCTTCGGCAGCTTTCATGCGTCGCTGCTCGCCGGTGTCACTGGCAGCGGGAAGACCGAAGTCTATTTGCAGTTGATCCGCGAGACCCTGGAGGCCGGCAAGCAGGCGCTGGTGCTGATCCCCGAGATCAACCTCGGCCCGCAGACGCTGGCTCGGTTCGAGCAGCGCTTCAACGCCCGCATTGCGTTGCTGCACTCGGCTGTCAATGATCGAGACCGTCTCGATGCCTGGCTCGCCGCGCGCGACGGCGAGGCCGACATCATCATCGGCACGCGCTCGGCGCTGTTCACACCGATGAAGAACCCGGGGTTGATCATCATCGATGAGGAGCACGACGGTTCCTATAAACAGCAAGAAGGCCTGCGTTACCACGCGCGGGATCTGGCATTGGTGCGGGCGCGTCAGGAAGACATTCCGATCGTGCTGGGGTCGGCAACGCCATCGCTGGAGAGTCTGCACAATGCTTACACCGGCAGGTACGCTCTCCTACGCCTTAACCAACGCGCGGGCGGTGCGCAGCAACCTCGATTCCTGCGCCTGGATGTAAAAAGTCGCCCGCTGGACAGCGGCATTTCCAGCCCCATGCATCAGGCGATCGCACAGACCCTGGCCGCCGGCCAACAAGTGCTGGTCTTTCTCAACCGGCGCGGATTCGCGCCGACGCTGCTGTGTCACGACTGCGGATGGCTGTCGGAATGCAATCGCTGCGACGCACGCATGACGGTTCATCAACGCTCCGGCGAACTGCGCTGCCATCATTGCGGCCATGTGGAACGCGTGCCGCGCAATTGCCCGGCGTGTGGCAAGGTCGATCTGCGCCCCGTCGGCGCAGGGACCGAGCGCGCCGAGGAGCGTCTGGCGATTCTATTTCCCGACTACCCTGTCCTGCGCGTCGATCGCGACAGCACCTCGCGCAAGGATGCAATGAACCAGCTCTTTGCAACGATCCAGAAGGGCAATCCCTGCATCCTCGTCGGCACCCAGATGCTCGCCAAAGGGCATCACTTTCCGCGCGTGACACTGGTGTCGATTCTCGATGCCGACGGCGGGCTGTTTTCCGGCGATTTCCGCGCAAGCGAACGCATGGCGCAACTGATCGTGCAGGTGGCAGGCCGCGCCGGTCGTGCCGAAGAGCCAGGCAAGGTGATCATTCAGACCCACCTGGCCGAACATCCGCTGTTGATCCAGCTGACCGAGCAAGGCTATTTCGCCTTCGCCGAGCAAGCGCTGAGCGAACGCCGTGCCGCCGGCCTGCCGCCGTTTTCTCACTTGGCGCTGCTGCGGGCCGAAGCCCACAAACCGGGGCAGGCGGAGGGCTTCCTCGATGAGGCCTGCAGCGAGGCCGAGCATCTGCTGAAGGAAATGGCGCTGGGCGGCATTGAACTGTTGGGCCCGGTTCCGGCTCCGATGGAGCGTCGTGCCGGTCGATATCGGGCTCAGCTGTTGGTGCAAGCGAATGCCCGGGCGCCGCTGCATAAGTTGCTGGCGAGTTGGCTGCTGGCGCTGGAAGGCATGCCCAGCGGGCGACAGGTCAGATGGTCGCTGGACGTCGATCCGGTGGATTTGTACTAAAGATGCAGGCGAACCTCTAGGTCATGTGATCGCGTGCAAAATCACAACCGCACATCCATCGCGGTTGGCAAGGTGGCCCCGGCAACGGATAATGCCCAGTTTTTCCACCCGCGCCTCCAGGCGCTGCCGCGCTTGCGGTTGAAGAGAGCCTCATGAAAGACACCATTCGCCAGCTGATTCAACAAGCTCTGAGCCAACTCGTCACCCAAGGCGTCTTGCCGGAAGGGCTGACGCCGGCGATTCAGGTGGAAAACGCCAAGGACAAGAAAAACGGCGACTTCGCCAGCAATATCGCGATGATGCTGGCCAAACCTGCCGGCATGAAACCCCGCGATCTGGCCGAAAAAATCGTTGCGGCACTGCCTGCCGACGATCAGATCAGCAAGGTCGATATCGCAGGCCCGGGCTTTCTCAACTTCTTCCAGAACAGCCAGGCCCTGGCCTCTCGTCTGGATGCCGCCCTGGCGGACCCGACACTGTCGGTGCGCAAGAACGGCCCGGCCCAGCGCGTCGTGGTCGATCTGTCGGCGCCTAACCTCGCCAAGGAGATGCATGTCGGCCACTTGCGCTCGACCATTATCGGCGACGGCGTGGCCAGCGTGCTCGAATTCCTTGGCGACACTGTGATTCGCCAGAACCATGTCGGCGACTGGGGCACGCAGTTCGGCATGCTGCTGGCCTATTTGCAGGAAACGCCGGCGACCAGCGACGAGCTGTCGGACCTGGAAAACTTCTATCGCGCGGCCAAGGGCCGGTTCGATGAATCCGAAGAGTTTGCCGAGCGCGCTCGTGGACTGGTGGTCAAGCTGCAAGCCGGCGACCCTGAATGCCTGAAGCTGTGGACCCGCTTCAAGGACATCTCGCTGTCGCACTGTCAGGAAGTCTACGAACGCCTGAACGTCAAACTGACGCCCAAAGACGTCATGGGCGAAAGCGCCTACAACGACGATCTGGCCAATGTCGTCGCCGACCTGAAGAAGGCCGGTCTGCTGGTCGAGAGCAATGGCGCGCAGTGCGTGTTCCTGGAAGAATTCAAGACCGCCGAAGGCACGCCGCTGCCTGTTATCGTGCAAAAAGCCGGCGGCGGCTATCTGTATGCGACGACCGACCTGGCAGCCGTGCGCTACCGCAGCAATGTATTGAAGGCCGACCGCGCGCTGTACTTCGTCGATCAGCGTCAGGCTCTGCATTTCCAGCAAGTGTTCGAAGTCGCGCGCCGTGCAGGCTTCGTGACCAACGGCATGCAAATGGAACACATGGGCTTCGGCACCATGAACGGCGCCGATGGCCGCCCGTTCAAGACCCGCGATGGCGGCACCGTCAAGCTGGTCGACCTGCTGGACGAGGCCGAAGAGCGCGCCTACGTGCTGGTGAAAGAGAAAAATCCTGAGGTGGCCGAAGACGAATTGCGCACCATCGCGAAGGTTGTGGGCATCAGCGCTGTCAAGTACGCGGATCTTTCCAAACACCGCGCCAGCGATTACAGCTTCAACTTCGATCAGATGCTGAGCTTCGAGGGCAACACCGCGCCTTACTTGCTGTACGCCTACACCCGTGTTTCCGGTGTTTTCCGCAAGCTGGGCGAGGCCTTCGACCCAAGCAAAGGCCGGATCGTCCTCGAAGCGCCGCAGGAACAGGATCTGGCTGCACGCCTGGCGCAGTTCGGCGAGACCGTGAACAACGTCGCCGAAAAAGGCACGCCACATGTGCTGTGCGCCTACCTGTATGACCTGGCCGGTCTGTTCTCCAGTTTCTATGAGAACTGCCCGATCCTGGCCGCGGAAAATCCCGAGCAACAGCAAAGCCGTCTGCGCCTGGCGCACCTGACTGGTCGCACCCTCAAGCAAGGCCTGCAACTGCTGGGTCTGGAAACTCTGGAGCGTATGTAAGTTGGCAGTCAAAAAGAAACCTGCTCCCAAGCGCGGCGCCAGCCGGTACGAGGCCCCCGCAAAGAAGCCGATTCCGGGATGGCTGTGGCTGGCGATCGGTCTGTCCGTCGGGGCGTTCATCGTGTTCCTGATGAAACTCGAACCCGGCGGCGGAGACGACATCAAGCGCGCCAAGGCCGACGCCAAGGCGGCGAAAATCGCTGAAGCGAACAAGACGCCGCCCAGCCCGACGGCCCCAGTGAAGCCCAAGTATGATTTCTACACGCTGCTGCCTGAATCGGAAGTCATCGTTCCGAACGAAGCAGTGCCAGAAAAGACGCCACCTGCCGTCGTCGCGCCGACGACGCCCGTGACGCCGGAACAGGCCGCGAAGATCGACACCGCGCGCGCCCAGGCCGCGCTCAGTGGTCTGACACCACCGCCTGCGCCGCCGGTCGCCAAACCTGCTCCGGTGACCACGTTCTTCTTGCAGGCGGGGTCGTTCCGCAAGCAGACCGACGCTGAAAAGGTTCGCGCGCAGATCATCCTGCTCGGCCAGGCGGCGACGGTCGAGTCTGGAACCGTCAAGGATGAAACCTGGTACCGCGTGCTGGTCGGTCCGTTCAGCAACCGTGAGCAACTGACGACAGCGCAGAAGCAGCTCGCAGGCGGCGGTTTCAGCAACCTGTTGCTGCAACAGCGTCAGAGCCGTTAAGCGTCTGCGGATCCCAATGCAGGAGCGCGCTTGCCCGCGAAAACGGTGTGTCATAAACGGATATGCCGTCTGACACAACGCCTTCGCGGGTAAGCGCGCTCCTGCAGGGCGAGAAGCTGCGTGCGGCACTGACGGAGGCCATTCATCCCCCACGGTTGAAATACCCGACCCCACCCCCATATGAGTTTCCATCAGGGCATTTTCGCCCCACAGCGTGGAGACTCTCCCCTTGACCACCATCGTTTCAGTGCGCCGCCAAGGCAAAGTCGTCATGGCGGGTGACGGCCAGGTTTCCCTGGGCAATACCGTCATGAAAGGCAATGCCAAAAAGGTCCGTCGTCTTTATCACGGCCAGGTCATCGCCGGCTTTGCAGGCGCCACCGCCGATGCATTCACTCTGTTCGAACGCTTCGAGGCCCAGCTGGAAAAACACCAGGGCCACCTCGTGCGCGCCGCGGTAGAACTCGCCAAAGACTGGCGCACCGACCGCTCCCTGAGCCGTCTGGAGGCCATGCTGGCAGTCGCCAATAAAGATGCTTCGCTGATCATCACCGGCAACGGCGACGTCGTTGAACCTGAAGACGGCCTGATTGCCATGGGCTCCGGTGGCGCATTCGCACAGGCCGCCGCTCGCGCCCTGCTGCTGAAGACCGAACTGTCTGCCCGGGAAATCGCCGAAACGGCGCTGCACATCGCTGGCGACATCTGCGTCTTCACCAACCACAACATCACCATTGAGGAGCAGGACCTCGTCGAGTAAGTCGCGCCACGGTTGCAATCCATCGCCACCCGCCCCACTCACTCGCCTAGAGGACCGTCGAATACCATGTCCATGACTCCCCGTGAAATTGTCCACGAGCTCAATCGCCATATCATTGGCCAGGACGATGCCAAGCGCGCCGTCGCCATTGCGCTGCGTAACCGCTGGCGCCGGATGCAGCTGCCCGAAGAACTGCGCGTAGAAGTCACGCCGAAAAACATTCTGATGATCGGCCCCACCGGTGTCGGTAAAACCGAAATCGCCCGTCGCCTGGCCAAGCTCGCCAACGCGCCGTTCATCAAGGTGGAAGCGACCAAGTTCACCGAGGTCGGCTACGTGGGTCGCGACGTCGAGTCGATCATTCGTGACCTGGCGGACGCTGCGATGAAATTGCTGCGCGAGCAGGAAATGACCAAAGTCCGTCATCGCGCCGAAGACGCTGCCGAAGACCGTATCCTCGACGCGCTGCTGCCTCAGGCCCGCGGTTTTCAGGAAGAGGCTTCGCCAAGCGACACCAATACGCGTCAGCTTTTCCGCAAGCGTCTGCGTGAGGGTCAGCTGGACGACAAGGAAATTGAGATCGAAGTCTCCGAGGCCATGGGTGTGGATATCTCCGCGCCGCCCGGGATGGAAGAGATGACCAACCAGCTGCAAAGCCTGTTTGCCAACATGGGCAAGGGCAAGAAGAAGTCCCGCAAGTTGAAGGTCAAGGACGCCCTGAAGATGGTCCGTGACGAAGAGGCGAGCCGTCTGGTCAATGACGAAGAGCTCAAGGGCAAGGCGCTGGAAGCCGTCGAGCAGCACGGCATCGTGTTCATCGACGAGATCGACAAAGTGGCCAAGCGCGGCAACGTCGGCGGTGCAGACGTGTCACGCGAAGGCGTACAACGCGACCTGCTGCCACTCATCGAAGGCTGCACCGTCAACACCAAGCTGGGCATGGTCAAAACCGACCATATCCTGTTCATCGCATCGGGCGCGTTCCACCTGAGCAAGCCGAGCGATCTGGTGCCTGAGCTGCAGGGTCGTCTGCCGATTCGCGTTGAACTCAAGGCGCTGAGCCCGCAGGACTTCGAGCGCATCCTGAGCGAGCCTCACGCGTCCCTGACCGAGCAGTACCGTGAGCTGCTGAAGACTGAAGGCCTGAACATCGAGTTCCTGCCTGAAGGCATCAAGCGCCTTGCCGAGATCGCCTGGCAGGTCAACGAGAAAACCGAGAACATCGGTGCTCGTCGTCTGCACACTCTGCTGGAGCGTCTGCTGGAAGAAGTGTCTTTCAGCGCGGGCGATCTGGCGACGGCGCAGGATTCGGGGACCATCAAGATCGACGCCGAGTACGTCAACAGCCATCTGGGCGAGCTGGCCGAAGACGAAGACCTGTCGCGCTACATACTGTAATTACCGCAAGTCCCTGTAGGCGTGAGCTTGCTCGCGATGCGGCGTTAGGCAACGATGTATTGACCTGATCCGACGCAATCGCGAGCAAGCTCACTCCTACAACGTTCAGTGTGAGGCGCAAAAATCATGTCCAGAATTCCTACCGCGATCCAGCTTCACAAAGCCTCAAAAATCCTCAGCCTGAAATACGGCCCTGATGAGGAATACCATCTGCCTGCGGAATTTCTGCGCGTGCATTCGCCCTCGGCCGAGGTGCAAGGGCACGGCAATCCCATTCTGCAATTCGGCAAGCTGGGCGTGGGCCTGAGCAAAATTGAACCTGCCGGGCAGTACGCACTGAAATTGACCTTCGACGACGGTCATGACAGCGGATTGTTCACGTGGGAATACCTTGAGCAACTGGCCCAGCGCCAGGAATCTTTGTGGGACGACTATCTGGCGGAGCTCAAAGCAGCCGGAAAATCCCGCGACCCTTCCGAGCAAGTCATTCGGCTGATGCTCTAGTCCGCGCCCTGCATACCGGCGGGCGTTTTAGGACGCGCTTTCTAATCGCATTTGTTTCAATAGGCCGCGCAGCGGTCAATGACTGACCCTGCTTGCGATTTTTTTAAATCTCGCGTAACCAATGATCATGGCAAGCCATCTGCATCGGACTTTTTTGCAGGAGCCTGCCGGCGTGGACCGTGGAAGCCGTATTCGTCACAGCCCCATCGGGTTGGTCGTTGGCGAACGTCCGCGTCCGGTTGTGTTAATCATCGGTCACCCGAGAGCAGTGCTGGCATTGGCCTGTTGCGCTTTTCACAGGGATGTCAGTACTCGTCTCAGGACAATGGAGCGTCGTAGATGAGTGACAAGAGTAATGATGATCTGCCGCGTCAGGCCTCTGAACATACGCTGGGGCTGAACCCCGTCGTCGGGTTGCGGCGCAAGGATTTGCTCACCACGGCTCGCATGGTATTGACTCAAGCCATCAAACAACCTTTCCACAGTGCCCGGCACGTGGCCCATTTCGGGCTTGAACTGAAAAACGTCCTGCTGGGCAAATCCACGCTGACCCCGGAAAGCGACGACCGCCGCTTTGCCGATCCGGCCTGGAGCCAGAACCCCCTTTATCGCCGCTATCTGCAGACTTACCTTGCCTGGCGCAAGGAGCTGCACGACTGGATAGACGACAGCAACCTGTCTGCACAGGACATCAGCCGCGGCCATTTCGTGATCACCCTGATGACAGAGGCGATGTCGCCCACCAACGGCGCGGCCAACCCGGCAGCGGTCAAACGCTTTTTTGAAACCGGCGGCAAAAGCATTCTCGACGGCTTGTCCCACCTGGCCAAGGATCTGGTGAACAACGGCGGCATGCCGAGCCAGGTCAATATGGACGCGTTCGAGGTCGGCAAGAATCTCGGCACCACCGAGGGCGCGGTGGTGTTCCGTAACGACGTGCTGGAGCTGATTCAGTACCGACCGATCACCGAACAGGTTCACGAGCGTCCGATGCTCGTGGTCCCTCCGCAGATCAACAAGTTTTACGTGTTCGACCTCAGCCAGGACAAGAGCCTGGCGCGCTTCTGCCTGCGCAACAACGTGCAGACCTTCATCATCAGTTGGCGCAACCCCACCAAAGCACAGCGCGAATGGGGGCTGTCGACGTATATCGACGCCGTGAAGGAGGCTGTGGACGTGGTCTGCAAGATCACCGGAAGCAAGGACGTCAACATGCTCGGCGCATGCTCTGGCGGCATCACTTGCACGGCGCTGCTGGGGCATTACGCAGCGCTGGGCGAGCAGAAGGTCAACGCCCTGACGCTGCTGGTGAGCGTGCTCGACACGACGCTGGACACTCAGGTCTCTCTGTTCGTCGACGAGCAGACGCTGGAGTCGGCCAAGCGTCATTCGTATCAGGCCGGGGTTCTGGAAGGCAAAGACATGGCCAAGGTCTTTGCCTGGATGCGACCGAACGACCTGATCTGGAATTACTGGGTGAACAACTATCTGCTGGGCAACGAGCCGCCGGTTTTCGACATCCTGTTCTGGAACAACGACACCACACGTCTGCCCGCAGCGTTTCATGGCGACTTGATCGAGATGTTCAAGAATAATCCGCTGACGCGCGCAAACGCCCTGGAAGTCTGCGGCACGCCAATCGATCTGAAACAGGTCAAAAGTGACATCTTCTGCCTGGCAGGCACCAATGATCACATCACGCCTTGGGTCTCTTGCTACAAGTCGGCGCGACTGTTCGGGGGCAAGACCGAGTTCGTGCTGTCCAACAGCGGGCATATCCAGAGCATCCTGAACCCGCCGGGTAACCCGAAAGCACGTTACATGACCAATCCTGAATTGCCCGAAGATGCTCAGCGATGGCAGGAAGATGCGACCAAGCACACTGATTCCTGGTGGCTGCACTGGCATAACTGGCAGGCCGAACGCTCAGGCAAGCTGAAAAAGGCGCCCGCCAGCCTGGGCAATAAAGCGTATCCCGCAGGCGAGGCAGCTCCGGGGACGTATGTGCACGAACGATAGCGTTTAACCGCAGGCGCGTGGCTTGTCCCGCGATTGAATCGATACGCCTGCGTGATTTGTATCTGTCATCAGCGACACGCTGTAAATGGAACGGCAAGCATCGAACACACAGGAACCGCCGACGCGGTTTCAGGACCGGAAAAAGCGCAGGACTGCATGACCGGCGTTTAACCCACAGGGCTTCGCGCATGCCGCAACCGTTTGTATTTCGCACCATCGATCTGGATGGCCACAACATCCGCACGGCCGTGCGCCCCGGCAAGAGTCATCTCACGCCGCTGCTGATCTTCAATGGAATCGGCGCCAACCTGGAGCTGGTCTTTCCGTTCGTCGACGCGCTGGATCCGGACCTTGAAGTCATCGCCTTCGACGTGCCCGGCGTGGGTGGTTCATCGACCCCAAGCCGTCCATACCGGTTTCCCGGTCTGGCAAAACTTGCCGCACGCATGCTCGATTACCTGGATTACGGTCAGGTCAACGCGATCGGCGTGTCGTGGGGCGGCGCGCTGGCGCAACAGTTTGCCCACGACTACCCGGAACGCTGCAAGAAACTGGTGCTCGCCGCCACCGCAGCCGGTGCAGTGATGGTGCCGGGCAAGCCCAGAGTATTGTGGCTGATGGCGAGTCCGCGGCGTTATATCCAGCCGTCCCACGTCATCAGGATCGCCCCGGAAATCTACGGCGGGGCGTTTCGGCGCGACCCGCATCTGGCCGCCAACCATGCGGCCAAGGTCCGCTCGTCCGGAAAAATGGGCTACTACTGGCAACTGTTCGCCGGCATGGGCTGGACCAGCATTCACTGGCTGCACAAGATCCGCCAGCCGACTCTCGTGCTGGCCGGCGACGACGATCCACTGATCCCGCTGATCAACATGCGACTACTGGCCTGGCGCATACCCAATGCCCAGCTACACATAATCGATGATGGTCACTTGTTTTTGATCACCCGGGCCGAGGCCGTCGCGCCCATCATCATGAAGTTTCTTCAGCAGGAGCGGCAGCGCGCCGTCATGCACCCGCAACCAGCCCCCGTCGTGCGCCAACCCTGAAATGAGATCGTGCCATGGCCGGCAGGCGTTCGTGCTTCAACAATAAGCTTCGGCGGGAAACCTCTACGCCGCTGGAGAACCGCTAACACCGGCCTAAGCCGGGAAACCAGCAGGACCGGCTTCAGCCGGGAAGGCGTCGGTACCGGCATCGCTTACCCCGGATGACCCTTACAACGCTGAAGCCGGTCGCACCTCGGGAGTACGGAAGTCACTTGATTGACTGCGCCATCGGCGGGATTGCCAAGGCGCAGGGCAGCGCGCAACAGCTGATTCAGGGTTGCGCGCAGGTTTATTTGCTTATGGCCTGACGAAGGAGTGTTGACCCATGCGAGACAAACCGGCGAAAAACCCCTATCCCATACCCTCCACGTACATCAACGCGCAGAGCGCGATCACCGGCCTGCGCGGGCGGGATTTGTTTTCGACCCTGCGCAACGTGGCGCTGCAAGGCCTTAAACATCCGGTTTACACCGCGCGCCACGCGCTGGCGCTCGGCGGCCAGTTGGGCCGCGTCATGCTGGGCGACCTCCCTTATCAGCCGCACCCTCACGACAACCGTTTCAGTGACCCGACCTGGGCGCACAACCCGCTCTATCGGCGCGGCTTGCAGGCCTATCTGAGCTGGCAGCATCAGGTACGCAGCTGGATCGACGACAGCAACCTGAGTGAAGACGACCGCTCGCGCGCGCAATTCATTTTTGCGCTGCTCAACGACGCCCTCGCGCCGACCAATACCTTGCTCAATCCGATGGCGCTGAAGGAGCTGTTCAACTCAGGCGGCACCAGCGTGATCAAAGGTCTGAGCCACATGCTCGACGACTTCATGCACAACAACGGTCTGCCCAGCCAGACCACCAAAGACGCGTTCGAGATCGGCCGCACGCTGGCGGTCACGCCAGGCGCCGTGGTGTTTCGCAACGAACTGCTGGAGCTGATCCAGTACAAGCCGATGAGCGAAAAACAGTACGCACGCCCTCTGCTGATCGTGCCGCCGCAGATCAACAAGTACTACATTTTCGATCTCAGTCCGACCAACAGTTTCGTGCAGTACGCGCTGAAGAACGGCCTGCAGACCTTCATCATCAGTTGGCGCAACCCGGATGTCCGACATCGCGAATGGGGCCTGTCCAGTTATGTACAAGCCGCCGAGGAGGTGATGAACGTGTGCCGCGCGATCACCGGCGCGCGCGAGGTCAACCTGATGGGGGCTTGCGCGGGCGGGCTGACCATCGCCGCGTTGCAAGGCCATCTTCAGGCCAAGCGACAGATGCGCCGGGTCTCGAGCGCCAGTTATCTGGTCAGTCTGCTGGACAGCCAGATCGAGAGTCCGGCCACGCTGTTCATCGACGAACAGACGCTTGAAGCCGCCAAGCGCCGCTCCTATCAGCGCGGCGTGCTGGAGGGTCGGGATATGGCCAAGGTGTTCGCCTGGATGCGCCCGAACGACCTGATCTGGACTTACTGGGTGAACAACTATCTGTTGGGCAAGGCGCCGCCACCCTTCGACATTCTGTACTGGAACAACGACAGCACCCGCCTGCCCGCCGCGCTGCATGGTGACTTGCTGGACTTCTTCAAGCACAACCCGCTGACCCATCCTGGCGGCCTCGAGGTCTGCGGTACGCCGATCGATCTGCAAAAGGTCACGGTGGACAGCTTCAGCGTAGCGGGCATCAACGACCACATCACGCCTTGGGACGCGGTCTATCGCTCGACGCTGCTCTTGGGAGGCGAGCGCCGATTTTTGCTTTCCAACAGCGGCCACGTGCAGAGCATCCTCAATCCGCCGGGCAACCCGAAGTCCAACTTTGTCGAGAACGGCAAACTGAGCAGCGATCCGCGTGCCTGGTATTACGACGCGCAGCGCAGCGACGGCAGTTGGTGGCCGAGCTGGCTCGAGTGGATTCAGGCGCGATCAGGGCCGCAGCGCGAAACGCTCACGGCGCTGGGTAACCAGAATCACCCACCGATGGAAGCCGCGCCGGGGACGTATGTGCGAGTCCGTTGAGTCCGCGCGCCTGCCCCATCACTGCACACGCACCGAATTAAGAAGACTGGATGAAGACCCGCGACCGCATACTCGAATGTGCCCTGGCGCTGTTCAATCGTCAGGGCGAACCCAACGTCTCGACGCTGGAAATTGCCAACGAACTGGAGATCAGCCCGGGCAATCTCTACTACCACTTTCATGGCAAGGAGCCGTTGGTGATGGAGCTGTTCGAGCGCTTCCAGAACGAACTGGCGCCCTTGCTGGACCCACCTGCGGATGCTCGTCTGGACGCCGAAGATTACTGGCTGTTTCTGCACCTGATCGTCGAGCGTCTGTCGCACTATCGTTTCCTGTTTCAGGACCTGTCGAACCTTGCCAGTCGTCTGCCGAAGCTGGCGCGTGGCATTCGCAACCTGCTGAACGCGATCAAGCGCACCCTCGCCTCGCTACTGGCGCGCCTAAAAGCCGAAGGCCAGGTGACCAGTGATACTCAGGCGCTGGGCCAATTGGTGGAACAGATCACCATGACCCTGCTGTTCTCGCTGGACTATCAACGCATCCTTGATCGCGAAGGCGAAACGCGAGTGGTGGTCTACCAGATCATGATGCTGGTCGCGCCGCACCTCAAACCGGGTGCGCGACACGCCGCCGAGCAGTTGGCGCGGCACTATCTGGAGGACTGAATCACGCTGGCTTCAGCGCTCCTACACAGGCAAGAAGTCACCTACAAAAAAACCCGACCAGCTCTCACAGATCGGGTGTTGGTGTGGCCAGCCGGGAATCAGGATTGGCTGGACGGTGTCGACGCCGTGGAGGCTGGCGACGGTGCAGCGGCAGGGGCCGACGGTGCTGACGCGGTGGGTGTAGCACTGGCAGAGGGAGCCGATGTAGAAGCTGCTGCCGGTTTGGCGGCTGCGGCGGGCTTTTTGGCCGCTGCAGGCTTTTTCGCGGCGGCTGGTTTTGCCGCTGCTGCTGGTTTCGCCGCTGGCTTGGCAGCCGGTTTCGCTGCGGCCTTCGGTGCAGGCTTCGCGGCGACGGTTTTTGCCTTGGCGGCGGTGGAAGCGGCTGCCTTGGAGGCTGCTGCAACCGGTTTGGCTGCTGCTTTGGAAGCTGCTGGTTTGGCCGCTGCGGTTTTCTTGGCGACGCTGCTCGCGGCCTTGGCGACCGGCTTGGCCGCTGCTTTGGCCAGAGGCTTGGCAGTGGTTTTGCTCGCAGGCTTAGCGGCAGGTTTGGCTGCGGCGGTCTTCGAGATCGGCGTGACCGACGCTCCGGTCAGCGTCTCGATCTGCCGGGTCAACAGATCGACCTTGCTGTGCAGCGCTTTGACTTCATTGCGACTCGGCACGCCCAGGCGCGAAATGGCGCTGTTCAGGCGCTTGTCGAAAGCCCCTTCCAGCTCGCCCCATTTGCCCAATGCCAGATCCTTAACGTCGCCAACGCGGGATTTGGTCGAAGCCTTCGCCGTGTCGACGCTCTTGCCAACGGTCGCCTTGGTTTCCTTCTCGGCCTTCTCGCCATCCTTGACCAAAGATTCGAAAAGCTTACTGCCGTCATTGCTGATTTTCGAGTAAGCGCCTAAACCAGCCAGCCAGATTTGGCGGGAGTATTTTTCAACTTCGCCAATCCAGGAGCTGCCTTCTTTTTCGGTTTTCTTTTTGCCAGCCATCCCGCTCTCCTTATTGTTTACGCGCGACACGTTCAAGCAATGCCGTCAGCTCATCGAGCTTAGCAGAGAGTGTCTCAACATCATGTTTAGACGGTATGCCAATGCGATTCAAGGCGCTGGCCACACGGCGATCAAATGCGCTTTCGATTTTATCGAGCTGCACTTCGACCCGACCTTTGGCCTTCGTCACGTCGTCCTTCACCGATTCGATTTCGCTGTTGGCGGCGTCGACGGATTCATCGATGACTTTCTTCGCTTTCTTCTCGGTCTGCTCGCCGGTCTTGATCAATTCTTTGACGTAGTCGGCGCCTTCCTGTCCAGCCTTGACGTAAGCGCCCAGCCCGGCCAGCCAGATCTTGCGGGCATACAGCCGGACTTCGGAAAACGTCTTCGCTTCGTCGACTTCGACTTTTTTCTTGAGGATAACTTTGACCATGGTGCACCTCACGCTCGAAGGGTAAGAGGAACCGCCCCATGGAAGTCGGGGCATGGGCACAAAGTAGAGAGAAAAATTAGAAAGCTCACCCTAGGTTGGGGTGGGCGATGTGGGAGCGTGGCTTGTCCCGCGATCGGCTGCGAAGCAGTCGTAGATGCGGCAAATCCGTTGTCCGAGGACTACCGCGTACTCAGGTTTACGACGACTTCGTCGCCGATCGCGGGACAAGCCACGCTCCTACAAAATAAGGCATTACGCCGTCAGGGCTTTATCCAGCTGCCGCTCGACCTCGGACTGGATGGTGCTGCTCATTGCAGACAGGAAGAAATTCAATTCGATATTTACCCGCACCAGAGCGTCTTCGACCTGAACTGTGCCTTTGGCGCCCTTGCCTTCCAGCGACACAACGTCGCCGTCCCAGCTGTGCTCGATGCCATATTTATCGCCCAGCTTCTCAGCCAGCAACTCGGCCTTCTCGCGAGCCTTGTCCTTACCCAGCGCATGCGGGCGTTCTACGGTAATGCGGGCCATCGGCGGGCTCCTTCGTCCAGGTGAATCGTCGGGCCACTATACCAGCGGCATCTGGCGAAGAAACTGTTCACGGTGAGCCTTGTCAAGACAAAGCCAGCCCCGACGATTAGAATGGCGGCACTTTATTCCGGTGACAGCGATATGAACGATCCGCGCAAAGGCAGCGATGCCGAACCCACCACTCACTTCGGTTACAAAACCGTGGCCGAAAGCCAGAAGGCCGAAAAAGTCGCCGAAGTTTTTCACTCCGTTGCGGCCAAGTACGACCTGATGAACGACGTCCTGTCCGGCGGCATGCATCGCCTCTGGAAGCGCTTCACGATCGAGCTTTCCGGCGTGCGTACCGGCAACCGGGTGCTGGACATCGCAGGCGGCACGGGCGATCTGGCGAAGAAATTTTCGCACCTGGTCGGGCCTACCGGCGAAGTGGTGCTGGCTGACATCAACGCGTCCATGCTCAAGGTCGGCCGTGACCGCCTGCTGGACCGTGGCGTGGCCGGCAACATCAAGTTCGTTCAGGCGGACGCTGAAAAGCTGCCTTTCCCTGACAACTACTTCGACTGCGTGACCATCGCCTTCGGCTTGCGCAACGTGACGCACAAAGAAGACGCCATCCGCTCGATGCTGCGCGTGCTCAAGCCCGGCGGCCGGCTGCTGGTGCTGGAGTTCTCCAAACCGACCAACAAGGTCATGTCCAAGGTCTACGACGCCTATTCGTTTGCCTTCATGCCGTTGGCGGGCAAGCTGATCACCAACGACTCGGAAAGCTATCGATATCTGGCCGAATCGATCCGCATGCACCCGGATCAGGAAACCCTGAAGTCGATGATGGTCCAGGCCGGTTTCGACCGCGTGACCTATCACAACATGACCTCCGGCATCGTTGCCCTGCACCGGGGTATCAAACCCTGATGCTGATCAGTGGCTTGCTCGCCAGCGCCGAACACGGCATCAATCGCGTGCTGCAGATGGACAGCACCGCTTTGCCGCGCCTTGACCGGCTGAGTGGCAAAGTCGTCGCGATTGAATGCACCGGCCCTGCCTTTCACCTGCATATCCTGCCCAGCGACGAGGGCCTGATGCTCGCCGCGAACTGGGAAGGCGGTGCCGATGTGACGCTGCGCGCGCCGGCAGCGAGCCTGATGCGCCTGGCCCTGAGCAAGGACAAGAACGCCGTCCTGCACAGCCCCGAAGTCGACCTGGAAGGCGAAAGCGCTGTGCTGCTTGAGCTGGTCGGTGTGCTTCAGGACCTGGACCTGGACTGGGAATACGAGCTGCAACGCTGGCTCGGCCCCGTCGCCACGCCGCTGATCGGCGGGCACCTGCGCAACAGCGCGCGCTGGACCCGCGAAAGTGCTGAAAGCCTGAGCCATAATCTGGCCGAATATCTGGCTGAAGAGTCACGCACTCTGGTTGGCAGGCGCGAGGCTGAGGCCCGTTTCGCCGAACTGGATCAGACCAAACAAGACCTGGAACGCCTCGAAGCCCGCTTCGAGCGTCTGGCCCAATCTCTCAAATCCAGCGATACCGCATGAGCCTGCTTGCCGTCCGCCGTCTGTTTCGCATCCAGCGTGTCGTAATCCGTTACCGCCTCGATGACTTGCTGTTCGCTTTGCCACTGCCGTGGTGGCTGCTTGCCGTGCGCTTCATGCTGCCGTGGCGGTGGATCCCGCGACGCAAGAGCGAGCTCAATCGAGGCGCGCGTTTGCGCCTGGCCTTGCAGGACCTGGGGCCGATCTTCATCAAGTTCGGCCAGTTGCTTTCGACCCGTCGCGACCTGCTGCCAGAGGACATCGCCGACGAGCTGATGCTGCTGCAGGATCGCGTGCCGCCGTTCGAGTCAGAGAAAGCCGTCGCCCTGATCGAATCGCAACTGGGTGCGAAGATCAGCGAGGTGTTCAGCCGCTTCGACGTTGCCCCGCTGGCCTCTGCCTCGGTGGCGCAGGTGCATGCCGCGCGTCTCAAGACAGGCGAAGAAGTGGTCGTGAAGGTCGTGCGTCCGGGGCTCAAGCCGATCATCGGTTCGGACCTCGCCTGGCTGTTCATCCTCGCGAAAATCGCTGAACGTCTGTCGGCGGACGCCCGCCTGCTGCATCCGGTGGACGTGGTCGCCGATTACGAAAAGACCATTTACGACGAGCTCGATCTGCTGCGCGAGGCGGCCAACTCCAGCCAGTTGCGCCGCAATTTCGAAGGCTCGACCATGCTCTATGTGCCGCAGGTCTACTGGGACTGGTGCCGGCCGAAGGTGTTGGTGATGGAGCGTATCTACGGCGTACAGGTCACCGACCTGGCGACCCTGGCCGACCAGCGCACCGACATGAAAAAACTCGCAGAACGCGGGGTCGAGCTGTTTTTCACCCAAGTGTTCCGCGACAGCTTCTTCCATGCCGACATGCACCCCGGCAACATTTTCGTCAGCACGGTCGCGCCCTGGGATCCGCAATACATCGCGATCGACTGCGGCATTGTCGGCAGCCTGACCCCGGAAGACCAGGACTATCTGGCGCGCAACCTCTTTGCCTTCTTCAAGCGTGACTACCGCCGGGTGGCGCAACTGCACATCGATTCGGGCTGGGTCCCGGCAGAGACAAAGCTCAACGAATTCGAAGCCGCGATCCGGACCGTGTGCGAGCCGATCTTCGAGAAGCCGCTCAAGGATATTTCCTTCGGCCAGGTGTTGATGCGCCTGTTCCAGACCGCCCGCCGCTTCAACATGGAAGTCCAGCCGCAGCTGGTTTTGCTGCAAAAGACCCTGCTCAACATCGAAGGTCTGGGCCGTCAGCTGTACCCGGAACTGGACCTCTGGAGCACGGCGCAGCCCTTTCTCGAGCGCTGGATGCGTGAGCGTGTCAGCCCGAAAACGCTGATTGGCAATCTGCAATCCCAGGTCGAGCAGATTCCGCACCTGGCCAATATGACCCGCGACCTGCTCGAACGCTTGTCGCAGCCGCACACCTCCGACCCGCCACCGCCCTACTCGCGCAACAGCGATCACTGGGCGCTGCGCCTGATCGGCGCCGGACTGCTCGCAGGTGGCGTGGTCCTGGCCACCGCGCACACGCAAACGGGTGACGCGCTCATTGCGCTGAGCGCCTGGCCTGCGCTTCTCATGCTGGTGGCAGGCTTATATCTGGTCGTTCGCCGATAGCCATCCGCGCAGGTCGCTGGCACACTAACCCATCCACAGAGCGGCCGGAGCCGACGATGAAAGACTGGCTGGACGAGATCAAATGGGACCGTGACGGTCTGGTTCCTGCCATCGCGCAGGACCACCAAACCGGACGCGTTCTGATGATGGCCTGGATGAACCGTGAAGCCTTGAGCCTGACCGCTGCCGAAAACCGCGCTATCTATTGGTCGCGTTCGCGTGGCAAGTTATGGCGCAAAGGCGAAGAATCGGGTCACGTGCAGAAGCTTCACGAACTGCGCCTGGACTGCGATGCCGACGTGATCATTCTGATGGTCGAGCAGATTGGCGGCATCGCCTGCCACACCGGGCGCGAAAGCTGCTTCTACCGCGTCTTTGAGGACGCCGGCTGGAAAACCGTGGATCCGGTGATCAAAGACCCAGATGCCATTTATCAAGCAGGACACTGAACATGACTGATACCTTGTCTCGCCTGGCGCAAGTGCTCGAAGAGCGCAAAGGCGCGGCTGCAGACTCTTCCTACGTCGCCAGTCTCTATCACAAGGGGCTGAACAAGATTCTGGAGAAGGTCGGCGAAGAGTCGGTCGAAACCATCATCGCCGCCAAGGACGCCGCCATCAGCGGGGACTGCAGTGATGTCATCTACGAAACCGCCGACTTGTGGTTCCATAGCCTGGTGATGCTCGCAGCACTGGGTCAACACCCACAAGCCGTACTCGATGAACTGGACCGCCGTTTCGGTCTGTCCGGTCACGCCGAAAAGGCAGCGCGCTCGGCGGAATAAACACAGGGGCCTGCGGGTCCGGAATTTCTTGTGAGGAACGTGTCATGGGTATTTTTGACTGGAAACACTGGATCGTCATTCTCGTGGTCGTGGTACTGATCTTCGGCACCAAGAAGCTCAAGAACCTGGGCACCGATGTCGGCGAGTCCATCAAGGGCTTCCGCAAGGCCATGAACGACGATGAAAAACCGTCGGAACAGCCTCCGGTTCAGCCACAGCCAGGTGCGCAGCCGACCCAGACTCAGCCGCTGCACCAGCCGCACACCATCGACGGTCAGGCGCAGAAAGTAGAAGAGCCCATCCGCAAAGACTAGGTCGTGACGCATGTTTGGTATCAGCTTCTCTGAACTGCTGCTGGTCGGTCTCGTTGCCCTGCTGGTGCTGGGTCCCGAGCGCCTTCCGGGGGCAGCACGTACCGCCGGGCTCTGGGTCGGGCGTCTGAAACGCAGCTTCAATGCGATCAAACAGGAAGTTGAGCGCGAAATCGGCGCTGACGAGATTCGCCGTCAGCTGCACAACGAGCACATTCTTTCGCTGGAAGAAGAAGCGCGCAAAATCATGCAGCCTCAGCAGCCACCTGCACCGCCGACTGCTCAGGCGCAGACGCCGCCGGCCAGCGATTCGACATCGCCGGTCATGGGCGCCACACCTACGCCAAGTGCGGACATCGGCCCGGCCGCGCCGGCTGAAAGCGCGTCAGTCAGCCCTGAACCGGTGCCTGCGCAGCCTGCTCATCCCGCTTCGACGCCGGTCACCACGTCTGCACCTGCAGTGCAGAACGAGCCTTCCGCCAACGATTCGTCACAGCCACCACGAGCCCCATGAGCGAAATTCCGGAAAACGACCAGCAAATGCCACTGGTCTCGCACCTCACTGAACTGCGCTCGCGCCTGCTGCGTTGTGTGCTGGCGATCTTCGTGATCTTCGGCGCACTGTTCTATTTCACGCAGAAGATCTACACCTTCGTATCTGCGCCACTGCGCAAGTTTCTGCCTGAAGGCGCGACGATGATCGCCACCGACGTGGCCTCGCCGTTTCTGACGCCGTTCAAGCTGACCATGATGGTTGCGCTGTTTCTGGCCATGCCGGTGATTCTGTATCAGATCTGGGGCTTCATCGCGCCCGGTCTGTACAAGCATGAAAAGCGGGTTGCCGTGCCGCTGCTGATCTCCAGCATCATCCTGTTCTACGCCGGCATGGCCTTCGCGTATTTCCTGGTGTTTCCGCTGATATTCCACTTCTTCGCCAGCGTGACGCCGGAAGGCGTGTCCATGATGACGGACATTTCCAGCTATCTGGACTTCGTCATGACGCTGTTTCTTGCTTTCGGCGTCGCGTTCGAAATCCCGGTCGCCGTGGTGCTGCTCGTGTGGATCGGCATTGTCGACGTCAAATACCTCAAGAAGATCCGCCCGTACGTGGTGATCGGCTGCTTCGTGGTCGGGATGATCCTCACGCCTCCGGACATCTTTTCGCAGACGCTGCTGGCAGTGCCCATGTGGCTGCTGTTCGAAATTGGCGTGTTGTGCAGTTCGATGGTGACCAAACGGGGTGATCACCCAGACGACCAGGCTACGGACGACAAGCAGGACCAGCCGCCAGCGACTCAGCCGTGAACCTGCTGTTACTGGAAGAGGCCGATTTCATCGCGGCCGATCGTGTGATTCTGCGTGATCGGCGCCTCAGGCACATGCAGGAGGTCCATCGTTCCGAAGTCGGCGACAGCCTGCGTGTCGGGCGGGTGGGCGGCCTGCTGGGCACTGCCGAACTGCTAAGACTCGAACCGCGTGAGGCAGAACTTTGCGTCAGCTTTGACCGCGAGCCGCCTGGCAAACTGCCGCTGACCCTCGTGCTGGCCTTGCCACGCCCCAAGATGCTGCGCCGGGTTTTTCAGACCGTCGCAACGATGGGCGTGCCGAAGGTCATTCTGATAAACAGCTACCGAGTCGAGAAAAGCTTCTGGCAGACCCCGTTTCTGGAGCCCGCGGCCATCCGCGAGCAGCTGATTCTGGGACTTGAGCAGGCGCGGGACAGCGTGCTGCCTGAGATCGTCATCGAAAAACGCTTCAAGCCCTTCGTCGAAGATCGGCTGCCGGCCATTGTCGAGGGTACGCTTGGACTGGTTGGCCATCCGGGCGAGTTCCCTGCTTGCCCGCGTGCAGTGGATCAGCCTGTCACGCTGGCAATCGGCCCTGAGGGCGGCTGGATCCCCTATGAAGTCGACCTGCTGCGCGCCTCCGGCCTCAACCCGGTGCAATTGGGCGAACGCATCCTGCGCGTCGAAACCGCCGTCACAGCCCTCCTCGCCCGACTGTTCTGAACAATCCCGGTAAGGTTGCTTGCTGCACGGGTTCGGTGCCTGGCGCGAGCCATCGCCATGCCGCATAGCCCTTGTAAGAGCGCGCTTGCCCGCGAATTGGCCGGAGTGTCCGGTAGAGATGCAGCGGCTGTAACTCAGTCTTCGCGGGCAAGCGCGCTCCTACGGGAGCTGGGTGTGGCCGTAGAGGTCGGGAATGGCCCGGAGATTTCTGTGGGAGTGAGCTTGCTCACGAAGAGTCCGGCACATCCGCTGAAGATGCTTCGGCTGTAACTCAGCCTTCGCGAGCAAGCTCGCTCCCACCGGTTCGGTGCCTGGCGCGCGACCACGCCATGGCGCAATGCCCTTGAGGCTGTGAGCCAAGTGTCTTTAACAGCCCCTCGATCAACGGCGTAACGCCCGACGCTTTCCCGGCTAAAGCCAGTCCTACATACATTTGCAGCGCCTGTAGGACCGGCTTCAGCCGGGAAAAGGCCAGTGCATGCTGTGGAAATGTAGCGTCTGGACGTCAGCGTTCATGAGCAAGCTTGCCTCACAGGTTTTGTCACCAGTCAGCCCCGCGTACCCTTGTAGGAGCGCGCTTGCCCGCGAATTGGCCGGCGTGTCCGGTGGAGATGCAGCGGCTGGAAGTCAGCCTTCGCGGGCAAGCGCGCTCCTACGGGAGTTGGGTGTGGCCGTAGAGTTCGGGAATACCCGGATCTCTGTAGGAGCGCGCTTGCCCGCGAATTGGCCGGAGTGTCCGGTGGAGATGCGCGGCTGGAAGTCAGTCTTCGCGGGCAAGCCCGCTCCCACCGGTGCGGTGCCTGGCGCGAGACGACGCCATGCCGCATAGCCCTTCTAGCCCGTCTTGTGCCTGGCAATCGGCTTCCATCGGCGATCCAACACTTGGCCGATATGCCGCCTTCTCTTGGCTTCAGGCCGGTGCAATCGTGCCGATAACCCTGCGTCCATAACAATAATCCGCAAGGAATCATCATGTCTCGCTGGTTTGCCCACCGCCTTGGAAATGTGAGCGTCAGCCTCAAACTGGGTATCGGTTTCGGGCTGGTGCTGTTACTGACGCTGATCATCACCGCCACGGGTTGGTTGAGCCTGACGTCGTTGATCGAGCGCGGCGACAAGCTCGCTGCGATCTCGCAGATCAGCGAACAGACGATGGATTTGCGCACTGCCCGTATGCGCTATGAAGCTCAGTTCAGCCCGGAAGCGGCGACGGCAGTCATGACCGCATTGGACAAGCTCGATGGCGACCTGAAAAGGACTCGCGGCGTGATCACTGCCGGCGAGGATCTCAAGTTGCTGGACGCGCAAATCCAGGCCGCAACGGACTACCGCAAGGCTTTCGACGACATGAGCAAGGCCTTGCAGGCGCGTGAGGCCAGCCGCAGCAACCTCGGCGCAACGGCAGACGCCGCAGTGGATGAGGTCAAGAAGATCGAAGAAGCGCTGATCCAGCACGACAATATTCTGCAGTTCAACAGCGCGGTAGACGTCAGCAAGCAGATCCAACAAGCCCGCTTCCAGGTGCGCGGTTACACCTTCAGCGGCAATCCGGACTTCGAGAAAAACGCCAATGCGGCGATCGATGAAGCCATCATGGGCGTGAACTCGCTGGCCGGTGACGTTTCGTCGCAATACATTCCTCAATTACAACGCGCGAACCTGGCCCTCAAAGGTTATCGCGCCGCCGTCGGCCAGTACCGCGATGCCCAGCAGGTCAGTCGCCAGGCACTGGAGAAAATGACCGCGCTGGGCCAGCAGTTGCTGGACCTGAGCGACAAGCTGACGGCCTCGCAGAACGCCAAGCGCGATGCAGACAGCCAGCAAGCGCGGTCGATGCTGACCATCGCCACCGCTCTGGCCCTGCTGTTCGGGGTCATCGCGGCATGGGCGATTACCCGCCAGATCGTCATTCCTCTCAGTCAGACGCTGGTTGCCGTCGAGCGCGTGGCGTCCGGCGACTTGACACATAACCTCAGCGTCGACCGTCGCGATGAACTCGGCCAGTTGCAAGGCAGCATTCAACGAATGACCGTCAGCCTGCGCGAGCTGATCGGCGGCATCGGTGATGGCGTCACCCAGATCGCCAGCGCGGCCGAACAGCTGTCAGCGGTCACCGAACAGACCAGCGCAGGCGTCAACAGCCAGAAGGTTGAAACCGATCAGGTCGCCACCGCCATGCACCAGATGACCGCAACGGTGCAGGAGGTCGCACGCAACGCCGAGGAAGCATCGGAGGCCGCCGTCGCTGCCGACCAACAGGCCCGTGAAGGCGACAAGGTGGTAAACGAAGCCATTGCCCAGATCGAGCGCCTGGCCAGCGAAGTGAGCCATTCGACCGAGGCCATGGGCGAACTCAAACGCGAAAGCGACAAGATCGGCAGCGTGCTGGATGTGATCAAGTCGGTCGCTCAGCAAACCAACCTGCTCGCGCTGAACGCAGCCATCGAAGCGGCACGCGCGGGCGAAGCCGGACGTGGATTTGCGGTGGTGGCCGACGAGGTACGCAGCCTGGCGCAACGCACGCAGAAGTCCACCGAAGAAATCGAAGTGCTGATTGCCAGCCTGCAGAACGGCACCCAGCAGGTCGCTACGATCATGGACGCCAGCCGTGACCTGACCGTCAGCAGCGTCGAATTGACCCGTCGGGCCGGCAGCTCACTGGAAAGCATCACGCGGACGGTATCGGCCATTCAGTCGATGAACCAACAGATTGCGGCCGCTGCCGAGCAGCAGAGCGCTACCGCCGAAGAGATCAACCGCAGTGTTCTCAACGTGCGCGATGTCTCTGAGCAGACCTCGGCGGCCAGCGAGGAAACCGCTGCCTCCAGCATGGAGCTGGCGCGACTGGGCACGCATCTGCAGGGACTGGTTGGCCGCTTTCGCGTCTAGATCACCCGCTGAGTCCGACCCGCGAATCGGCCCTTCGGGGCCATTTTGCGACATTCGTCACCTCACGCTCAGCTTCAGAAATATCCTACGACCTGTTCAGGTCACATTCCCGTCTCGCCTGCCGATGCGCGTTTATCGCTCATCCGCAGGAGACGTCCCATGTTGCACACCTTCAATCGGGCATTGGCCAACGCCAGCGTCAAACTCAAATTATCGCTAGGCTTCGGCCTGGTGTTGTTGCTGACACTGGCCATCACGCTTACTGGCTGGCATGGCCTGGACATCATGATTGAGCGTTCGGAGTCGCTGACGTCGATCGCCCAGCTCAACGCCATGACCAAGGATCTGCGCGCCGAACGCATTATCTTTCGTGATGAAAATACGCCGGACAATGCGAGCCGCGTCGTAGCGCGCATCAACGAAATCGAGGCGCACCTGGCGGTGCTGCGCGAGGATTCTCCGCCCCCCGATATCCTCAAGCTTCTTCACAGCGAGAGCGAAACGGTGCGAACGCTGGAATCGACCTTTGCCGAGCTGGGCCAACAGCTCAAAGCCCGCGAGGCATCGCGTATCCGCCTGGCGAACCTCTCCGACCAGGCCATCGCGTCAATCAGCAAGGTTGAAAGCGAAGTGCTCAAAGCCGTCAGTCAAGAACAGGACAGCAGCGAGCGACTGGATGAGTTCACCAATATTCAACAATTGCGCGCCCAAGTGCAGAACGCGCGTTATGAAGTGCAGGCTTACGTATTCAGCGGAAGAGAATCCTACGAAGTCGCGGCCATCACCGCCATCGACGAGGCGCTCCAGGAGGTCGAGCAAATCGCTCGTGACCAAAGCGAGAGCACCATCGGCGAGCTGCTGACAGCGCGCAAGACGCTGCAGGGCTACCGCGACAGCCTGCGGCAGTTCAAGGAATTGCAGGTCAGCGCCGAGGCCGCTCAGGAATCGATGGAGGCCCTGAGCGACACACTCCTGACGTCCACCGGTGAGATCACGGCGCTGCAAAGCCTGCGACGCGATGCCGAGGCGTCCCAATCGCGCACGATGCTCAGCGGCGTGGCGGCTATCGCGCTGGTGCTCGGCTTGCTTGCAGCGTGGCTGATCACTCAGCAAATCATCACGCCGTTGCGCGAAACCCTCAAGGCGGCCGAGCGCATTGCGCAAGGCGACTTGAGCAAGGATCTGGATGTCAGGCGTCGCGATGAAATGGGTGCTCTTCAACGCAGCATGCAGGACATGATGGTCAGCCTGCGCGGGTTGATCAGCGGCATTGGCGACGGTGTGACCCAGATCGCCAGCGCCGCGGAGGAGCTGTCGGCCGTCACCGAACAGACCAGCGTTGGAGTGAACAGTCAGAAAGACGAAACCGACCTCGTTGCAACGGCGATGAATCAGATGACTTCCACCGTAATGGAGGTCGCGCGTAATGCCGAGGAAGCGAGCGAAGCCGCACGCCAGGCAGACCAGCAGGCCCGCGAGGGCGACAAAGTGGTCAATGACGCCATCGTTCAGATCGAGCGTCTGGCGCGCGAGGTCAATAACTCCACCGAAGCGATGGGTAAGCTCAAGCTTGAGAGCGACAAGATCGGCGGGGTGCTGGACGTCATCAAGTCGGTTTCGCAGCAGACCAATCTGCTGGCCTTGAACGCGGCCATAGAGGCGGCGCGGGCTGGAGAGGCCGGGCGCGGTTTTGCCGTCGTGGCGGACGAAGTGCGCAGCCTGGCGCAACGCACTCAGGAGTCAACCGAAGAGATCGAAGTGCTGATCGCGGCACTGCAGAACGGTACTCAGCACGTCGTCAGCACGCTGGATGCCAGCCGTGATCTGACTGACAGCAGCGTGGACCTCAGCCGTCAGGCTGGCAGCGCGCTGGGCCACATCACGCGCACCGTGTCGAACATTCAGGCCATGAACCAGCAGATCGCTGCGGCCGGTGAAGAGCAAAGCAGCGTGGCCGAACAGATAAACCGTAGCGTCCTGAACGTGCGCGACGTGTCAGAGCAGACCGCCGCCGCAAGCGAAGAAACCGCAGCATCCAGCATCGAACTGGCGCGGCTGGGCGTGCAGCTGAAGGAAATGGTGGGCAAGTTCCGGATGAGTTGATGGCACGCCGATATGGGAGCGCAGAAATAGGACCGGCTTTAGCCGGCAAGGCGTAAGGCGCCCTATCCCAAGCTGACGGCGCCTGCACGGACGCCTCCCGGTTGAAGCCGGTCCTACTTGGATTGCCAGGTAAAACCGGTCCCATTGCAGCGCCATCGCAGCAGTGGAGCAAACGAAAACGCCGCCGAAGATTGCTCTTCGGCGGCGTTTTTATCACGCGTTCACTCAGGCGTTGACGAGGGTTGCCTCGCTGGCGTGAGTCGCTGGCTGCAACGGCAACAGTGGCGCGTGAGGATCGGCTTTGACCGACGCTCGCCACGCATCCAGCCACGCAGTGTTGCCTTCGGCCCAGACCAACTCGTGCAGGCGAGCCAGCGCAACCGGATCGCTCAGCAACTGCAGGCGCTCATGGTTGTTCAGATGCTCAGGACCGCCCTTGATCGCATGGCGCACGCGCTCGACGCGCATCCACTCGATCGGTTCGGCATGACGGTGGCGAGAGGTCGCCAGCGCACATGCCAGCGCGTTCTGCTTGGGATCGACCACGGCACGAACGAAACCGTCATTCAGCGCGTGCCAGCGGTTTTCGTGGGTATATTGATCGGTCGACACCAGCTCTTGTGGCGGCGTGTGCTCTTCAGGGATCAGGAACAGATTTTCGTCACGCGCCTTGAGACCCAGATTGGTCCGGCTGGAAATCACCGAAACCGGGATCGACAGCATGAGCGAACCGACAATCGGCACCAGCCACCAGAGGAAGCTTGGGTTCAACCACATCACCAGCAATGCCCACCCGAAACCGAGCAGCGTCTGCGGACCGTGACGCTTGACCGCTTCGCTCCACGGAGTGGAGTCGTCGTCACGTTGCGGAGAGTTCCACGTGGCAGCCCAGCCAAGGAACGCAGCCAGAACGAAGCGCGTGTGGAAAATCATCCGCACAGGCGCCAGCAGCATGGAGAACAGCATCTCCAGCAGCATCGACAACGTGACCTTGATCCGACCGCCGTAGCCCACTGCGCCTTTGGCCCAGATCAGAATGATGCTGAGCAGTTTGGGCAGGAACAGCAGAACGATGGTGGTCGAGAACAGCGCGACGGCCTTTTCCGGGTGCCATTGTGGCCACAGCGGATAGAGCTGCCGAGGCTCTAGGAAGTACGTGGGCTCCATCAGCGTGTTCACCGCCAGCAACGCGGTGGACAGCACCAGGAAGAAGAACCACAACGGTGCCGAAAGGTAAGACATCACCCCTGTCAGGAACACTGCGCGGTGAACCGGGTGCATGCCTTTGACCAGGAACAGACGGAAGTTCATCAGGTTACCGTGACACCAGCGGCGGTCACGCTTGAGCTCGTCCAGAAGGTTCGGCGGCAGCTCTTCGTAACTGCCCGGCAGGTCATAAGCGATCCACACGCCCCAGCCCGCGCGACGCATCAGCGCAGCTTCAACGAAGTCGTGGGACAGAATCGCACCGGCAAATGCGCCCTTGCCCGGCAATGGCGCCAAGGCGCAGTGCTCGATGAACGGCTTCATGCGGATGATTGCGTTGTGACCCCAATAATGGGATTCGCCCAACTGCCAGAAGTGCAGACCGGCCGTGAATAGGGGACCGTACACGCGAGTCGCGAATTGCTGCATGCGCGCGTACAGCGTATCCATGCCCGACGCGCGTGGCGCAGTCTGGATGATACCGGCGTCCGGCGTCGCTTCCATCAAGCGCACCAGACTGGTCAGACACTCGCCGCTCATGACCGAGTCAGCGTCGAGCACGACCATGTAACGATAGTCACCACCCCAGCGACGGCAGAAGTCATCCAGGTTACCGCTCTTGCGCTTGACGCGACGACGGCGGCGGCGATAGAAGATTTTGCCGAAGCCGCCGGCCTCGCGGCAGACGTCCAGCCAGGCCTGTTGCTCAGCAACGGCGATGTCGGTTTCGTTGGTGTCGCTGAGCACGAAAAAGTCGAAACGGTCCAGATCACCGGTGGCCGCGACCGACTCGAACGTTGCACGCAGCCCCGCGAAAACGCGAGGAACGTCTTCATTACAGATCGGCATGACGAGCGCAGTCCGCGCGCCCGCTTCGATAGGCTCGTTGCCCGCGCTGGCGCCGGAAATCCGGTACTTGTCGCGGCCAGTGAGCAATTCGAGGAAGCCCATCAGCGCAGTCCAGAAACCGGCCGACACCCAGCAGAACAAGATCCCGAACAGCAGCAGGATGCTGGTCTGCAGCGCATACGGCATCACTTGAACGGCGGTCTGCCAGAGGGTTTGATGGCTGATTTCATCGAATGAAACCAGCGACCAGCCCTGATACGGCAGGATGCCTTTCATGTAGAAGCCAGCCACGATGGTCTGGCCCAGCATGAGGATCAGCAGGATGTAGCGACGGATCGAGCCGACGGTGCGCCAGCGCGCCTTGGGCAGATCACGCGGAAGATCGCTCTGATCGGGCTTTGGCGGATTGGTCTTGCCGGTCATCCGGCGCCAGGCGCGGTGCAGGATGTTGGTGCGCCAGGGCTCAGGCACAACCTTGGTCCGGCGAATCGGCGGCGTGGCCTTCAGGCGCACGCGACCGCTGGCGTCGACACTCAGCATTTCGGCGTCATGCAGCTCATCAGCGGTGGTCAGGGTCAGACGGCGACCCACCGAAGCCTGGGCGGCTTCGGCAGGATCGGCCACGGTCTGCGCCGAAAGGCGTTCATGCAGCTCTGCGAACGAGGTGCAACTGGCAAGTTCTGCCCGCTGCTCGTCGCTCATTGGCAGGTGTGCCAGGTACTCGGTCAGAGACTCTGGCACGGCTTGTGAATTACTCATCGGCTGGCAACTGGTAGCTCCAGGTTTCGGTCAGGACTTGTTGAATCATGGCCGGCCCCTGTTGGGTGGATGCAGCCTCTACAGCTGGCTGCGGGGTGTCTTTGGCGCCTTTGTTGGCTTTTGCAGCATCGCCCAGCGCGGCTTCCGGACGGGAAGCCTCATCGGACTTGGCTTCAGCTACTTTCGCAGCGTCGGCAGGCTTGGCTGCATCGGCTTTGTCGGCTTTGCCAGCGTCCTTGGCGTCTGCCTTGGCCACTTTGGCATCTTTGGTGTCTTTCGCGTCGCCGGCCTTCACCGCGTCGGTCTTGACGATTTCTGCCTTGTCATCCTTCGGCGCCACGGCCACTACCGCGGCTTTGGCGTCTGCTTTTTTCTCAGGCTTCTTGTCTGATTTGTCAGCAGTGATGACGGCAGGTTCCTTGCCAGGCTCGGCAGGCGTTTCGCGCAGCAGATAAGCGCGCATCTCGACCGACTTGTTCGGATCCTTGACCTTCAGGCGCAGCGTCAGGCGCCAGCCTTTGGTGACAGGGTTGTAACGCAGGTTGTTTTCAACCAGCTCAGTATTGTCATCGGTGGTGACCTGACTGCGGATCGCAGGGTCTTCACCCATTTTGGCCAGATTCGGGCCGACGAAATCGACCAGATAAGCCACGCTGCCATCAGGCTGACGAATCAGGTTGGACTGTTTGACGTCGCCGGTGGAGCGCAGGGTCTGCTTGACCCAGCCCAGATCAGGCGAGTGAATGGAATCCTCGTCCATGGTCCAGTGCAGGCGATAGTTGAAGTCGACCGGCTGACCGGGCTCCGGTTGGGTTTCCGGCTTCCAGAACGCAACGATGTTGTCGTTGGTTTCGTCGGCAGTCGGGATCTCCACCAGATCGACGGTGCCCTTGCCCCAATCGCCCTTAGGCTCGATCCAGGCGCTCGGACGTTTGTCGTAGCGGTCGTCCAGGTCTTCGTAATGGCTGAAGTTGCGACCGCGTTGCAGCAGACCGAAACCGCGCGGGTTCTCGACCGAGAAGCTGCTGACCGCCAGGTGTTTCGGGTTGTTCAGCGGACGCCAGATCCACTCGCCGTTGGCCGCCTGAATCGACAGACCACTGGAGTCGTGCAGCTCGCGACGGTAGTTCAGGACCTTGGAAGGCTGATTCGCGCCGAACAGGTACATGCTGGTCAGCGGGGCGACGCCCAGCTTGCCGACCTTCTCACGCAGGTACATACGCGACTGCACGTCTACCAGCGTGTTGGTGCCAGGACGCAGCGTCAGCTTGTACGCGCCAGTGGCGCGAGGAGAGTCGAGCAGCGCGAAAATCACCAGATGATTGTCATCGGTGTTCGGCTTCTCGATCCAGAACTCGGTGAAACGCGGGAATTCTTCACCCGACGACATCGCGGTATCGATCGCCATGCCACGGGCGGACAGACCGTAAACCTGACCTTTGCCGATGACGCGGAAATAGCTCGCGCCCAGCATGGTCATGATTTCGTCTTGCTTGTCGTCCTTGTTGATCGGGTAAGTGACGCGGAAGCCGGCATAACCCAGGTTCTCGGTCGCTTTGGTATCGAACTTCAGGTCACCGAAATTGAAACGGCTCGGGTCGTACTTGATCTCGTTGACGGTGGTGGCCGTCACTTCGTTGATCTTGACCGGGGTGTCGAAGTGCATGCCCTGGTGGTAGAAGGAAATCTTGAACGGGGTCTTGTCATTGGCCCATTCCGCCTTCTCTTGAAGGAAGCGAATCTTCTGGTAGTCCGCGAACTTCATGTCGCGGAATTCCGCCGGAAGGTTACTTTTTGGCGCTACGAATTTCTGTCCGGCCAGTTCTTTGGCCTTTGTCGCCACGTCGTCGAGATCGAACGCCCAAAGCTGACCGGCGCCGAACAGACAAAACAAAGCCGACCCGGCCAACAAGGCACTGCGCAGGCGCTTGCCAGGGGTCTTTGGTGCATTACATGGACTAACAATCACGAGCAACCCTCGCCGAAAACAGATGAAGAAACCAACGGCCAGCTTTCAAATGCCGGGTTGGCGAGCATTGTTCCGACTCCGAAAGGGGCCAATGATTCCCCAAACGATGTCGGACCAATCTGCGTTTTTACCGATTGGACGAACGATAGCCCGTCTTTGTAGCGCGCGATTATCTAGTAGCTCGCGTTACAACGCATCAGGGGAAGCAAAGTATTTATGGCTTTTTGCCTAATAAATTCGGGTACAGCAGGCAAAACAGCGCAATCAGCTCTCCAACAAAAATGTCACAGGGCCATCATTGACCAGATGGACCTGCATGTCCGCACCAAATTGGCCCGTTTCGACCGTGTGATGCGAGCTTTTCGCCTTCAACACCAAATACTCGAACAACTCAGCTCCCAACGCTGGCGGTGCCGCCTTCGAAAAACTGGGGCGCATTCCGCTCCTGGTGTCTGCCGCCAGCGTGAACTGAGAAACCAGCAGCAAACCTCCACCGACATCGCTCAACGAGAGGTTCATCTTGCCGTCGGCGTCGCTGAACACCCGATAGTTAAGCAGCTTGTGCAGCAATTTGTCGGCACTGGCCTGCGTGTCCTGAGGCTCAACGCCCACCAGCACCAGCAGACCCTGATCGATGGCGCCGACCGTCACGCCCTCGACATCGACGCGCGCACTGCGCACGCGCTGAAGCAAACCTTTCATTTATGGATCTTCCCGGGATTCTCTCGAGTTCACAAAAACCTGGCGGGCACGAATTGATTCGCGCCCGCATGGGTATTCCGGATCAACAATCAAGCCTCTTCGGGGGGCAGATCCAGCAGGCGTCGCGCCACTTGTGAGGCGGCCCGGATCAGCGCATCGGTAATGCCGGGCTCCGAAGCCGAATGGCCGGCGTCACGGATGACCTGCAATTCACTGTTCGGCCATGCCTGATGAAGCTCCCAGGCGTTGTCCAGCGCACAGATCACATCATAGCGGCCATGCACGATGATGCCTGGCAGATGCGCGATCTTGTGCATATCGCGGATCAGCTGGTTTTCTTCGAGAAAAGCATTGTTCGTGAAGTAGTGGCACTCGATGCGCGCGATCGACAAGGCGCGCTGCGGCTCGGAGAAACGGTCGACCACCTGAGGATTCGGGCGCAGGGTTGCGACCCGCCCTTCCCACGTTGACCACGCTTTGGCCGCATGCATCTGGGCAATCTGATCGCTGCCCACCAGACGCTTGTGGAAGGCGCTGAGCAGATCGCCTCGCTCATCGGGAGGAATCGGTGCGACGTAGTCCTGCCAGTAATCCGGAAACAGTCGGCTCGCACCCTCCTGGTAAAACCATTTGATGTCTTGCGGGCGGCTCAGGAAGATGCCGCGCAGAATCAGCGCGTGGACGCGATCCGGATGCGTCTGGGCATAGGCCAGCGATAGCGTCGAGCCCCAGGAACCGCCGAACAGTACCCATTTATCGATACCCAGATGCGTGCGGATGCGCTCAAGGTCTTCGACCAGATGCCAGGTGGTGTTGTTTTCAAGATTGGCGTGGGGCGTGGAGCGACCACATCCGCGCTGATCGAATGTGATGATGCGGTACAGATTCGGATCGAAATAACGTCGGCTTTGTGCATCGCATCCCGAACCCGGCCCGCCGTGGATGAATACCACCGGCAAGCCATCCGGCGAGCCGCTTTCATCGACATACAGCACATGAGGCTCTTCCACTGCCAGATCGTGCCGGGCATAAGGTTTGATCTGCGGGTACAAAGTCTGCATAGGTGCTCCATAAGTCCAATTCAGGGGCTTCTATTTATCTGCCGTTGGGCATCATAAACCCGAATCGACAAATGATCATGCTTGCCTGTTACTGCTTCACTGTGACCTTTGTTTTCGCACGCCCGGCGGTGAAGATGATCATCACTGTCGCATGAAACGACACACGTCAGACGCGAGTGGAACGATCGATGCAAGCGTTTTATACGTTCAAATAGCTGCGAACCAGAGCGGCATGTCTGAGTCGAACCGTGAGTCATGCAAGCGGATATTTTACCCGCCGGGCAGGAAATAACCGACGACACCCCCTACAGTCAAACAACCCCATTTAATCGTCTAACCAACTTGAGGTCGTACCCGATGTCTCCGGAACCCAACGTTCGTGACGCTGAAGTGGCAGCATTCCGTGAAGCTGTGCTTACCAAACTCGAGTATGCCGTCGGTAAGGATGCCGACCACGCGTTCGACCATGACTGGTTCATGGCAATCGCCCTGGCGACCCGCGACAAGATGGCAGAGCGATGGATGAATCACACGCGCTACATCTATCGGCAGGAAAAAAAGCGCGTGTATTACCTCTCGCTCGAGTTTCTGATTGGTCGACTGATGTTCGACAGCCTCAGCAATCTGGGCATCCTGGAAGTCGCGCGTGAAGCGCTCAAAGACCTGAAGGTCGATCTGGAAAGAATCCGCACCCTGGAGCCCGACGCGGCCCTGGGCAACGGCGGCCTGGGTCGTCTGGCCGCCTGTTTCATGGAAAGCATGTCCACGCTGGGCATCGCCGGACACGGCTACGGCATTCGTTACGAACACGGCCTGTTCCGTCAGGCGATCGTGGATGGCTGGCAACAGGAACAGACTGAAAACTGGCTGGACTTCGGTAACCCGTGGGAATTCGAACGCCCGGAAGTGATTTACCAGATCGGCTTTGGCGGCAGCGTCCAGCCGGTTCTGGATGCCGCCGGAGCGCCGGTGCTCGACGCCTCTGGCGAAACGCGGCAGGTCTGGACAGCGGGCGAAACCGTGCGCGCCATTGCGTATGACACGCCGGTCGTGGGTTGGCGCGGTAAAGCGGTCAACACCTTGCGCCTGTGGCGTGCGCGTGCCGTCGAAGACTTGCATCTGGAGCGCTTCAACGCGGGCGACCACGTAGGTGCCGTGGCCGAAGTCGTCCGGGCTGAAAGTATCTCGCGCGTGCTTTACCCCAACGACAGCACCGAAGCCGGTCAGGAGCTGCGCCTGCGGCAGGAATATTTCTTCGTGTCGGCATCGCTGCAGGATCTGCTGCGTCGCCACAAGAACATGGGCTACTCGATCAACAGCCTGCCTGAACACGCCGCCATCCAGATGAACGACACGCACCCCTCGATCGCGGTGGCTGAGCTGATGCGCATCCTCATCGACATCTATGACGTTGAGTGGGACGAAGCCTGGCGCATTACTGTCGGTACCCTCGCGTACACCAACCACACGTTGTTGCCCGAGGCTCTGGAAACCTGGTCTGTGGGGCTGATGGAACGCATGCTGCCGCGCCACATGCAGATCATTTACATGATCAATGCGCAGCACATCGACGACGTACGCCTGGAGCACAAGGACGATCCGGACCTGTTCGGCCTGCTGCGTGCCGTGTCGCTGATCGAAGAAGACAACGGCCGCCGCGTGCGCATGGGTAACCTCGCGTTCCTGGGTTCGCACAGCGTCAACGGCGTATCGGCGTTGCACACTCAACTGATGCGCAAGACGGTGTTCGCGCAGCTGCATAAGCTGTACCCGGAGCGCATCAACAACAAAACCAACGGCATCACCTTCCGCCGCTGGCTGTTCCAGTCCAATCCGCAGCTGACCTCGATGCTGGTCAACGAACTGGGCGAACAGGTGCTCGATAATCACGAGACCGCGCTGCTGAAACTCGAGCCGTTGGCCAACGATCCGAAATTCCAGAAGGAATTTGCCGCTCAGCGACTCCAGAGCAAGCAGGCGTTGGCGACGATCATTCAGGAGCGGATGGGCATCGTCATCAATCCCGAAGCGATGTTCGATGTGCAGGTCAAACGTATCCACGAATACAAACGCCAACTGCTGAACCTTTTCCACACCGTGGCGCTGTATCAGGCCATGCGTGCCGATCCAAGCACCAACTGGGTGCCGCGCGTGAAGATTTTCGCCGGCAAGGCGGCCGCCAGTTATCACTCGGCCAAGCTGATCATCAAACTGGCGAACGACATCGCGCGCACCGTGAACAACGACCCGACCCTGCGCGGGCGCCTGAAAGTGGTGTTCATGCCTAACTACAACGTCAGTCTGGCCGAGAGCATCATTCCGGCAGCCGACCTGTCGGAGCAGATTTCCACCGCGGGCCTGGAGGCTTCCGGCACCAGCAACATGAAGTTCGGCCTCAACGGCGCGCTGACCATCGGCACGCTGGACGGCGCCAACGTGGAAATGAGCGAGCAAGTGGGGCTTGAGCACATGTTCATCTTTGGCATGTCCGCGCAGGAAGTCGAAGCGCGCAAGCACGCCGGCGAATTCAACGCCCATAACGACATTGCGGCGTCCGGACGTCTGAACGATGTGCTTCAGGCGATTCGCGGCGGGGTTTTCTCCCCGGACGATCCGTATCGTTATGCTGGGTTGATCGATCAGTTGATCAACTACGACCGCTTTTTCGTCTGCGCTGACTTCGAGTCGTACTGGCACGCCCAGGCCAAGGTCGAGGCACGCTGGCACGACTCCACCGAATGGTGGCGCTCGGCGGTGCTCAACACGGCGCGGATGGGCTGGTTCTCGTCTGACCGGACCATCCGTGAGTACGCCAACGACATCTGGAAGGCGCTGGATTAATAACCTGTAAACACCAGTAGGAGCGCGCTTGGTCTGGACCGCATCCGGACGAAAGCGCGCTCCTACAGGGGGTTTGCATCAAGCGCAGCAATCCGGCAGTGACCGGGTCCTCAGTCTCCGACACAAAATGTTTCCTCCCGCCCGGCGCCCGATATACTCCTCGCCATCGCCGGTCTGCGGCTGAAAAGGATGTGTTCGCGTGCAATGGATTCTTTTGTTGGCTGGCATGGTCATCGGGGCGGTGCTCGACGAATCACTGATTGGCGGCGTAGTCGGCGCAGCGATCGGGCTGTCCGCAGGTTTGAGCCTTCGCCTGTCGGCCATCAACCATGAAGCTGCCCGCCAAAAGGCCGAGCTGGCGCAAACGCGACTGGATCTACAGGCCATTCAGCAGCGCCTCGACCAACTGGATTCGGCGGCTGTGCAACTGCCGGGCGCTCCCGCAGCCACCCCGCTGGACATCGAGCCCATTTCGGATGCCGGTCCAGAGTTGATATGGGATCTACCGGACCTCGAGCCCGCCGCGCCGGAACCCGCAACCTCCGCCCAATGGCGTCCCTCCCCAGACACCACCCACCGCGCCGCCTCCGTCAGTCATTCACCCGCTCAGCCGAACCTGCTCGATCGCGCAGTCCTTCGCGCCAAAGACTGGCTTCTCGGCGGCAACACGGTGTTGCGGGTGGGCGTGGTTCTGCTGTTTCTCGGCCTTGCGTTTCTGCTGCGTTACGCCACCGAAGGCATGGTCGTACCGATCGAGGCCCGATACGCCGGTGTCGCGGCTGCTGCATTGGCGTTGCTCGGACTGGGCTGGTGGCTGCGCCAACGCAATGCCTCCTTCGCCCTGATGCTGCAGGGTACCGGCGTCGCCGTGCTGTACCTGACGGTCTTCGCGGCGATGAAGGTCCATACGCTGCTGGCGCCCGGCATGGCTTTCGGTCTGCTGGTGGCCGTCACGGTTTTCTCAGCCGTTCTGGCGCTCACCCAGAACGCTCTGGCGCTTGCCTGCGTCGCGGCACTGGGCGGTTTCGCAGCGCCGTTGCTCACCTCCTCCGGCGACGGCAGCCATGTGGCGTTGTTCAGCTACTTCGCGCTACTCAACGGCGGGATTTTTGCCATCGCGTGGTTCAAGGCCTGGCGCACGCTGAACCTGATCGGCTTCATCGGCACATTCGGCATCGGCTTCGCCTGGGGCCTGAACGCCTATACGCCAGCGCTGTTCTGGAGCACCGAACCGTTTCTCATCCTGTTCTTCCTGATGTATCTGGCGATCGGACTTCTGTTCGCCCGGCGCAAGTTACAGGAACACGCGATTGGCCCCGCGGACGGCAGTCGTGAAGCGTTGATGCGCTGGTCCGCGCGACAGAGCCATTACGTGGATGGGACGCTGCTGCTCGGGACGCCTATCGCCGGATTCGGCCTGCAATACGCGCTGATTCAGCACGTTGAATTCGGCGCTGCATTCAGCGCGCTGGTGTTGGGGGTTCTCTATATGGGTATCGCCCGGTTCCTCGCGGGGCGCGCGTCAGACCGGGCGCTGTTGCTGGTAGAGACCTGCCTGGCGTTGGGCGTGGTCTTCGCGACGCTGGCCGTCCCGCTGGGACTCAGCGCGCAATGGACCACCGTAGCGTGGGCCATCGAGGGCGCCGCGGTGTTCTGGCTCGGCATGCGTCAGGATCGGTTGCTTGCGCGGTTCTTCGGCTTGCTGCTGCAGCTGGGCGCAGGCTTTGCCTTTCTGGGCATTGTCGGACGCTGGTACTCGCCAAGCTTCAATCATGGGGATTTCTGGACGCCTTCGATCATCTCGATCGCCGGCCTGATCAGCGCTTTCACCGTCGAACGCATCGGCACGTTGCGTCTGGCGTTCAGCGAACGGGTGTTGCAACCCTCGTTGCTGATCTGGGGCGCGCTGTGGTGGTCGATCGCCCTATGCGTCAGTACCCATTACGTAGCGGGACCACGCGAAGTCCCGACCCTTCTGCTGCTGGGCGCGCTCAGCGTCGCGCTGTGGGCCGTGCTCGCCTTGCGCCTGAAATGGTCCGGGCTGGCGCAACTGTGCTGCCTGCTGACACCGGCGAGCGCGGTTTTACTGGGCCTGATGATTTTCAACCCTTACTACAACCCCGCCGCCGACTTCGGCTGGCTGAGCTGGCTTGCAGTGTTCGTCGCTCACGTGCTGACCCTCAAGCGCCTCGACGGCACGCTGGAATCGCGCTTGCGCAGTGCGTCTCACGTACTCGGATGCTGGCTGATCATCGGCGTGCTGTCGCTGGAGTTGAGGTACGGTCTGCTCGTGATGTCCGAGGCCTACAATGCGTGGCGATGGTTGGGCTGGGCGCTGCTGCCGAGCCTGTATCTGCTGGCAATGACGGCGCCGCGCAGTTGGCCGTGGCCGATTGATACGTACACGAAGGAATACCGTGTATGGGCCGCTGCACCGCTGGCAGCGCTGATGCTGACCTGGTTCTGGCTGGCGAACGGCTTCAGCGACGGCAATGCCGATCCCCTGCCGTACATTCCACTGCTCAACCCGCTGGAGCTGGGCCTGCTGATCACGCTGGCGGGCATTTTCAGCTGGCTTCGCAAACAGTTGCCGCCGTTGGGCGTCAGCGTCGACCACGCGCAGAAAGCCGCTCTGCTGATCGCCGGCGCGTCCCTGTTTGCGCTGATTACAGCGGTGGTCATGAGAACGGCGCATCACTGGGCTGGCGTCGCCTGGCAGACTGATGCACTGCTTGAATCCATGCGTGTGCAGGCCGGTCTTTCCATCGTCTGGACGCTGATGGCGCTGGCACTCATGATCGGCGGCCACCTGCGTGCACGCCGTGAGATGTGGATAGTCGGCGCCGCGCTGATCGGCGTGGTCGTGGCCAAACTGTTCTTCGTCGAGCTGAGCAATCGCGGCGGACTGGAGCGCATTGTTTCGTTTATCGGCGTTGGCATTCTGCTGCTTGTAGTGGGATATTTCGCACCATTACCGCCGAAAAACCCTACAAGAAGTCAGTCATCAATCGATGCTGCGCCTACCGATTCGGCACCGGAATGAAGCGCGTAAGGAGTCACCCGTTGAGCCGTCAGTGCATCTTCAAGGCCGCCATGTTCGGCTCTCTGCTGTGCGCAGCATTGCTGACTCAGGCGGAGGATTTGCCGGATGATTTCGCCAGTCACACGCCGCTGACCCTCAGCGGAGAAGGGCCGTGGTACAGCCTCGAACTGCCGCTCGGGCTGCAGCTCAATGCGCGCCAGGGCAATCTGAACGATGTGCGCGTGTTCAATGCCGACGGCCAGGCCCAGCCTTATGCGATCACCCTGGGACAGCCGCAGCGCGCGGCGGATGAAACGCCGGTCGCAGTGAAGTGGTTCGCGCTCTACAACAGCGACGACGCCAGGGACGCCGAACCCCGCATCCGCGTCGAACGCACGCCAGAGGGCACGCTGGTCGAGGTTCAGCCCCAAGGCGAAATCGAAGCCGGCGAAGAAGTTCTGCGCGGCTGGTTGCTGGACACCAGCGCCATCAAAGCACCCCTTGATCAATTGATCCTGGACTGGAGCACCGAGCGCGAAGGGTTCCAGCGTTTCAGCATCGAAGCGAGCGACGACCTGCAACACTGGCAACGCTGGGGAGAGGGTCAGGTGGCGCGGCTGTCCTTCGCCGACGAACTGGTCGAACAGCGCATCGTGACATTGCCCGGGCGAACCGCGCGTTACTTGCGGTTGCTGTGGAGCACGCCGCAATCGGCGCCCACACTGACCTCGGCGCAATTGGTCAGTACCCGCCCCGGCGTGCTGCCACTGAGCTGGTCGCCGACCATCAATGGCCGCGTGGAGAAACCGGGCGTATACGTGTGGCAGCTGCCTGTGGCGTTGCCGTTGGAGCGCATGAAGGTCGACATCGCTCAGCCCAACAGCCTGGCCCCTGCAACGCTTTACGCACGCCGCGACAGCAATGCGCCCTGGCAGATGATCGACAGCGGCCTGCTGTATCGCCTGACTCAGAATGGCCAGGATGCCGTGCAGGATGAAATGGAATTGCCGGGCAATGTCGTCCAGCAGTTGAAACTCGAAGTGGACGATCGAGGTGGTGGTCTGGGCAAGGATGCGCCGAAGCTGAGCTTTGCCGTGCGGGCCACGCAACTGGTGTTTCTGGCGCGCGGCGCACCGCCCTACAGCCTGGCCATCGGCAACGACAAGATCAAGGGCGCCAGCCTGCCGCTGAGCACGCTGGTGCCGGGTGTCACGCCCGAAAAAGCCGCGTCGTTCGGTAAAGCGTCGCTGGGCGTAGCGCCCGTGCCTGCCATGACGCCCGCGCTGCCGGCAGTCAGCGGGCCCGACTGGAAGCGCATCGGTCTGTGGAGCGTGCTGGTACTGGGCGTCGTGTTTCTGGGGTGGATGGCGTTGAGCACGCTGCGCACTTCACGCAGCAAATAAATATCGCGTCGGCGCCAGCACTGAACCGATCCCGCAATGGGGAAATCCCGCAGGATGCACATGAACTTGTAACTATTGAACGAATACGCTCATGTAGTTCGTGAACTCAATCACTACGAAGCCGGTCTGACAGGCAGTATTAACTCCCCACTCGCGCTAAACTGTGCGCGTTTTTTATTCCCATCTTCGGAGCTCTCCATGTCCCGCACTACCCTGAGTCGCTATCTGATTGAGCAGACCCGCAGCAACAACACTCCTGCCGATCTGCGCTTCCTTATCGAAGTGGTGGCGCGTGCGTGCAAGGAAATCAGCCACGCGGTATCCAAAGGCGCGCTGGGCGGCGTGCTTGGCAGCATGGGTACCGAGAACGTGCAAGGTGAGGTACAGAAGAAACTGGACGTGATGTCCAACGAAATCCTGCTGGAAGCCAACGAATGGGGCGGCCACCTGGCAGGCATGGCTTCCGAGGAAATGGACAACGCTTACCAGATCCCGGGCAAATACCCCAAAGGCGCTTACCTGCTGGTGTTCGACCCACTGGACGGTTCGTCCAACATCGACATCAACGCCCCGGTCGGCACCATCTTCTCGGTGCTGCGTTGCCCTAACGAGTACCTGAGCCAGAACGAAGCGCTGAACGAAAAGGCCTTCCTGCAGCCGGGCACTCAACAGGTTGCCGCCGGTTATGCCATCTATGGCCCGCAGACCATGCTGGTTCTGACCCTGGGCGACGGCGTCAAAGGCTTCACCCTGGACCGCGAAATGGGCAGCTTCGTGCTCAGCCATGAAGACATCCGCATCCCGGAATCCACTCAGGAATTCGCGATCAACATGTCTAACCAGCGTCACTGGGAAGCCCCGGTCAAGCGCTATGTCGAAGAGCTGCTGGCGGGCGAAGAAGGCCCTCTGAAGAAGAACTACAACATGCGCTGGGTGGCCGCGATGGTTGCCGACGTGCACCGCATCCTGACCCGTGGCGGCCTGTTCATGTACCCGCGCGATGCGCGTGAGCCTTCCAAGCCAGGCAAACTGCGCCTGATGTACGAGGCCAACCCGATGTCGTTCCTGGTCGAACAGGCTGGCGGCGCTTCCACTGACGGTCATCAGCGGATTCTCGACATTCAGCCTGAAGGCCTGCACCAACGCGTGGCTGTGTTCCTGGGCTCGAAAGAAGAAGTGGAACGCGCTACGTCCTATCACAAGGAATAACGGATCATGAGCGCGCCCTGGCTGCCGCTGCTGGATTGGTGGTTCGGCTCCGCTGAATCGCCAGCAGAGGCCGCGAGGGAGAAGAACAGGCTCTGGTTCGGCAAGAAGAAATCCCAGGACACCGACGCGTTGAATCGCTTCGGCGGTCTGGTGGACCTTGCGCTCAAAGGCGGGCTTTCCGAATGGACGGCCACGCCGCAAGGCTGGTTGGCGCTGGTGCTGTTGCTCGATCAGCTGCCGCGCATGATCTTCCGCGACACACCCAACGCGTATGCCGGAGACGCCCGCGCTCAGGCGCTCGTCGCCCACGGCCTGAAGCTTCATCGCGATCTGGCCTTGACGCCTTTGCAACGCACGTTCATTTATCTGGTGCTCGAGCACACCGAGGACCTTGCCGCTCAGGATGAAGCGATTCGCCGCTTCACCGCCCTGCTCGATCTGCTGCCTGCCACGGATCGCGAATACTTCACCAGCACGCTGAACTACGCCAAAAAGCATCGCGTGGTCATCGAGCGGTTCGCCAGATTCCCCCACCGCAACGCCGCGCTCGGCCGAGAATCGACGCCTGAGGAAGTAGAATTCCTGAAGGAGCGTGGTTCGCGGTTTTAAGCCCGTTCGCCGCCTTGTTCCGGCAAATAGGCAGGGATCGTGAAGCCGCCCCGAATGGAAGTTCTGCCTCCACGGAACCAGACCTGCGGTTTTCTCTTCTAAGCTTTCGGCATCGCGCCAGTGACCCGGGCCAGCCCCTCACCGTGCCGTCGCCCCCTCTCGATTCAGGAGCTTCATTCCATGTCTTTGCGCTCTCTAGCGTTATTGTCGTTCTGCGTGCTGCTTGCGGCGTGCAGCAAGATCAACCAGGAAAACTACTCGAAAATCAAAGCCGGCATGTCCAAGGCCGAGATCGAGCAGTTGCTGGGCAAGCCGACCGAATGCTCAGGTGCCTTGGGCATGTCCAGCTGCACCTGGGGTGATCAGAAGACGTTCATCAGCGTTCAGTACGCTGCCGATAAAGTCGTTTTGCATACGGGTCAGGGCCTGGAATGAATACTCGTCGCGTGATGAAACTGGCCGCAATGATGGCCGCTGCAGTGTGGCTGTCGGCCTGCTCAGTAACCCCGGAAGGTGAATCCATGGCACCCAGAACTGTCGATCACGTCGACCTCAAGCGCTATCAGGGCACGTGGTATGAACTGGCACGACTGCCGATGTTTTTCCAGCGCAACTGCGCGCAATCGGAGGCGCATTACGCCCTGAAGGATGACGGCAATATCGCGGTCACCAACCGTTGCCGCACCCAGGAAGGCAAGTGGGAAGAAGCGACCGGTACGGCCTCGCCTCAGGTTCAGGGCAAGACCGACAAGCTGTGGGTGGTGTTCGATAACTGGTTCTCGCGACTGCTGCCCGGCCTTGCGAAAGGCAACTATTGGGTGCTGTACGTCAGCGACGACTACAAGCTGGCGCTGGTCGGCAACCCGAATCGCAAATACCTCTGGCTGCTGTCGCGTACCGCCCACGTCTCCGACAGCGTGCGCAACGACCTGCTGATCAAAGCGCAGCAGCAGGGCTACGACACGACCAAGCTGATCTGGAGAGTCGACGACTCGCAGATTGGGAAGTCAGCGCAATAGCGCCGCTTCCAGACAGGCGCGAGCTGCCCGCGATTAAGGCATATCCGGCAATGTGATGCCGACCAGCCGCAGTTGCGGGCAAGCTCAGTTCTGCAGAACATTCATTCCCGCATGCTGCGGGTTAGCCCAGCAATTCTCGCAGCACCTGCGCAAACGCCCGGCTGCTGTGCTCTTCGTCAGCGTGTCGCCCGTCGCGGATTACCCAGCGCCCGTTGACCATCACCTCGCGAATCTGCCGGTCGCTGCCTGCGAACAGCCACCGATTGAGAATCGCATCCCCCGAAGCCGTCGACAGGTACGGATCGTTACCGTCGAGCACCAGCCAGTCTGCACGCTTGCCGACTTCCAGCGCACCGATCGGTTGGCCCATGGCCTGAGCGCCGCCTGACAACGCAGCGTCGTACAACGTGCGGCCGACCATCGGCTGATCTGCCCGGTGCAGGCGATTGCGACGCTGATCACGCAGACGCTGGCCATATTCGAGCCAGCGCAGTTCCTCGACCACGCTCAACGACACATGGCTGTCGGAGCCGACGCCCCAGCGTCCGCCCTGAGCGATGTAATCCACGGCCGGAAAAATCCCGTCACCCAGGTTTGCTTCTGTGGTCAGGCACAGCCCCGCGACGGCGCCGCTTCGGGCCATCGAGGTCACTTCATCGGCTTGCGCATGCGTGGCATGGACCAGGCACCAACGCGGATCTACATCGACGTTCTCGAACAGCCACTGCAACGGACGACGGCTGCTCCAGCTCAGGCAGTCGTCCACTTCCTTCTGCTGCTCGGCAATATGAATGTGCACCGGACAGTGCTTATCACTGGCTGACATGACCTCGCTGATCTGCCGGGGCGTCACCGCCCGCAGCGAATGAAAACACAGACCCAGCGCCTGCGCGGGCTGCTCGCTGATGAAAGGCCGCAGCTGATTGTGCAGGTCCAGGTAACTTTGCGTGCTGTTGATAAACCGGCGCTGGCCCTCGTTGGGCGCCAGCCCGCCGAAACCTGAGTGGCTGTAAAGCACGGGAAGCAGCGTCATGCCGATCCCCACTGAACGGGCTGCCTGACTGACCTGCAGTGCGAGTTCGGCGGGATTGGCGTAAGGCTTGCCATCGGCGTCCTGATGCACGTAATGAAATTCGGCGACCGAGGTGAAACCGCCTTTAAGCATTTCGATGTACAGCTGGCGGGCGATGATGCCCAGTTGCTCCGGGCTGATCTGGCCAACAAGCCGGTACATCAGATCGCGCCAGGTCCAGAAGCTGTCATTGGGGTTGCCCGCCACTTCCGCCAGACCCGCCATGGCGCGCTGGAATGCGTGCGAATGCAGATTGGGCATGCCCGGCACCACCGGCCCGCTGAGCAGTTCGGCGCCCTGACGATCGGCACCCGCCTGAACGCTCGTCAACAGCCCATCTGCGCTGACTTCAAAACGTACGTCATTGGCCCAGCCTGTGGGCAACAACGCGCGTTCGGCAAAGAAAACGGACATGGTTTCGCACCCCTCGCGTGAAATTGTCTATACATATACAGACGTTTGCCTGCCCGGTAAACTGCGGCAAGCTTGTCGGCACACGCGTTAATGGTTAGCGTGGACGCTGTTGGTCATGTCTTCTTTTCGTCTCATAACGCCATAACAAGGATTTTCTCTGTGCCGACTCCGCCTGCCAACTCTCCGCTGGCCGCCCAGATGGGTGACAGTCCGGCGCCGCTTTACGCTCGGGTCAAGCAAATGATCACCCAGCAAATTCAGAACGGCAGCTGGCCGCCTCATCATCGCGTGCCCTCCGAGAGCGAGCTGGTGACCCAGTTGGGCTTCAGCCGCATGACCATCAACCGCGCCCTGCGTGAAATGACCGCCGAAGGGCTTCTGGTGCGCATGCAAGGCGTCGGTACCTTCGTCGCAGAACCCAAGACACAGTCCGCCCTGTTCGAAGTCCACAATATCGCCGATGAAATCGCCGCCCGGGGCCACGTCCATACCTGCCAGGTGATCATTCTGTGCGAGGAAGCCGCGGGCTCCGAACGCGCGCTGGCGCTGGACATGCGTGAAGGACAGCGGGTATTCCATTCGCTGATCGTGCATTTCGAAAACGATATCCCCGTGCAAATCGAAGACCGCTTCGTCAACGCGCTCGTCGCGCCCGAATACCTGCGTCAGGATTTCACCAGACAGACGCCTTACGCCTACCTCAACCAGGTTGCGCCGCTGACCGAAGGCGAGCACGTGGTGGAAGCGATACTGGCCGAGCCCGACGAATGCAAACTGTTGCAGATCGAGACCGGCGAGCCGTGCCTTCTGGTGCGCCGCCGGACCTGGTCCGGCCGACAGCCGGTCACCGCCGCACGCCTGATCCATCCCGGCTCCCGTCATCGTCTTGAAGGACGCTTCAGCAAATGACCCGATTGACCGTTCTCCGCGCCGCCGATTATCCACGCATGCCCTGGAAAAATGGTGGCGGCAGCACTGAAGAGATCACCCGCGACGCCGGCCAAGGCCTCGACGGCTTTGGCTGGCGCCTGTCGATTGCGGACATCGGCGAATCGGGTGGTTTTTCGCTGTTCGCCGGGTATCTGCGGATCATCACGGTGCTGCAAGGCGCAGGCATGATTCTGAACATCGATGGCAAGGACAGCGAGCCACTGCTGCCCTCGGACCCGTTCGCATTCAGCGGCGACAGCAACGTGAACTGCACGCTGCTCGATGGCCCGATCCGCGATTTCAACCTGATCTACGAGCCGACGCGTTACCGCGCGCGCCTTCAATGGATCGACGTGCTGCAGCCGCAACGGTTCTTCAGTTCAGCCAACGCGTTTCTGGTGTTCAGCACGGCCGAACAGATGGCGGCCAACGTGGGCGATCACCCTCCGCAATTGCTGGAGCGCCATGATTGTCTGCAACTGGACAACGCCGAAGGCTCGCTGTTGGAAGTGGTCCTTTATGCGCCGCGTGCAAGCCGGGTCTGCGTGATCGAGCTGACCGCGATCTGAGTGCCTAATTGCAGCAACACGCTTGTCACGCTCCCACGCCTTCGGCAACAGCGAGCCTGCACTGCCTCATACCACCTGTGCTAATTTGCGTTCTTTTCAACCCGCACAAGGACGCCGATGAATCCGCTTACCCCTCAGAAAGAAAGCCCAAGAGCGCTCGCCATCCTCACCGGCTTTCTGGCTTCGGAGTCTGCTGGCGGCATCGTTCTCATGGTCGCGGCGCTGGCGGCGATCATCGTTGCCAACTCACCGATCGCACCTCTCTATTTCGCATCGCTGCACAGCGTCTGGGCCGGACTGTCGGTGGAGCTGTGGATCAACGATGGTTTGATGGCAATCTTCTTTCTGATGGTGGGCCTGGAGATCAAGCGTGAAGTGCTGGCGGGCGGTCTGGCCAGCTGGGGCCAGCGCGCCCTCCCCGGCTTTGCGGCGGCGGGCGGCATGCTGGTGCCTGCGCTGATTTACATCGCTATCAACATGGGCAACGCCGAAACACTGAGCGGCTGGGCAATTCCGGCCGCCACCGACATTGCATTCGCATTGGGCGTGCTCTCGCTGCTGGGTAAGCGCGTTCCGACCTCGCTGAAAGTGTTTCTTGCTGCTCTGGCGATCCTCGACGACCTCGGCGCGGTCACGATCATCGCGCTGTTTTACAGCACAGGCCTGAACCTGCCGATGCTCGGTGCCTCGTTCGTGACGCTGGCCGTGCTGGTGATCATGAACCGCATGGGCGTCCAGCGATTGCTGCCCTATCTGCTGCTCGGCCTGCTGCTGTGGTTTTTCGTGCTGCAGTCAGGCGTCCACGCGACGCTGGCAGGCGTCGCTCTGGCGTTGTGCATTCCACTGGGCACGCGCGAGGAAGAGGCTCGCTCGCCACTGCTGTTTCTCGAAGAGAAGATGCACTACTGGGTGGCCTTCGCCGTCGTCCCGATTTTCGGCTTTGCCAATGCGGGCGTGTCACTGTCCGGCATCACGCCCGGTAACCTCCTGGATCCGGTGCCGCTCGGCGTCGCGCTGGGCCTGTTCGTCGGCAAGCAGATCGGTGTGTTCCTGGCCGCGGCCCTGGCCATCCGCTCAGGCCTCGCCGCTCTGCCCGAAGGCAGCAACTGGCCGCAGCTTTACGGTGTCGCCTTGCTGTGCGGCATCGGCTTCACGATGAGCCTGTTCATCGGCAATCTGGCGTTCCCCGGCGCGCCGCATCTGATCGACGAAGTGAAAGTCGGCGTGCTCATGGGCTCGATTCTGTCTGCGCTGGCCGGCGTGATGCTGTTGCGCAGCGTCGCTGGCCGCTCATCAGCGCGCTGAGCCGTGGCGGGGCGCTGATCGACTCAGCGCCTGTTACCCGACGCACCGGCTTGGGGCGTGCGCACCCAAAAGTAACAAAACAGGCTTTCGCGTAACGCCAGTTCTTATTGCCAGATTCTCCGCCCAATCCTCTTGAGCGCGACACGCTGCGGCTTTGCGGCGATTTTCCAATACGCGTGAGAAGTTGGCCCTTCGGTTGCATATGCTTGTATGTACAAGTAAATATGAGTACGCATGAGTATGTGCCGCCCTCTGTCGAGATTCATCGACCGCGGCGCTCGATCTGCTAAACCCATATTCCGCCTGTTCGACACAGGCACCGTCAGCCCAGTGCCTGGGCCGGATTGATCACCGAGGATTGTTACGTGACTACTGACAACAAAACCCCCGTTCAGCAATGGACCAGACGCCGCGACGTGGAAATCCGCGCGGCACGTGGCACGCAGTTGACCGCCAAGAGCTGGCTGACCGAAGCGCCGTTGCGGATGTTGATGAACAACCTGGATCCGGAAGTCGCCGAGAACCCCAACGAACTGGTGGTGTATGGCGGTATTGGTCGCGCGGCGCGTAACTGGGAGTGCTACGACAAGATCGTTGAGAGCCTCACCCAACTGAACGACGATGAAACCCTGTTGGTGCAATCGGGCAAACCCGTCGGCGTTTTCAAGACCCACAGCAACGCCCCACGCGTGCTGATCGCCAACTCCAACCTGGTTCCGCACTGGGCAAGCTGGGAACACTTCAACGAACTGGACGCCAAAGGCCTGGCCATGTACGGCCAGATGACCGCTGGCAGCTGGATCTACATCGGCAGCCAAGGCATCGTCCAGGGCACCTACGAAACCTTCGTTGAAGCCGGTCGCCAGCATTACGATGGCAACCTCAAGGGACGCTGGGTGCTGACCGCCGGTCTGGGCGGCATGGGCGGTGCACAGCCCTTGGCCGCGACGCTGGCCGGCGCGTGCTCGCTGAACATCGAGTGCCAGCAGAGCCGCATCGATTTCCGACTGAAAAGCCGTTATGTCGACGAACAGGCCAACGACCTGGACGATGCTCTGGCGCGCATCGCCAAGTACACCGCCGAAGGCAAGGCGATCTCGATCGCACTGCTGGGCAACGCCGCTGAAGTACTGCCGGAACTCGTGAAGCGTGGCGTGCGTCCGGACATGGTAACCGACCAGACCAGCGCCCACGACCCGCTCAACGGCTACCTGCCAAAAGGCTGGACCTGGGAGCAATACCGCGATCGCGCTGTCACCGAGCCTGCCGCAGTGGTCAAAGCCGCCAAGCAATCGATGGCCGAGCACGTCGAAGCGATGTTGGCGTTCCAGAAGCAAGGCATTCCGACCTTCGACTACGGCAACAACATCCGTCAGATGGCCAAAGAGGAAGGCGTCAGCAACGCGTTCGACTTCCCAGGCTTCGTACCCGCCTACATCCGTCCTCTGTTCTGCCGTGGCATCGGCCCGTTCCGCTGGGCAGCGCTGTCGGGCAACCCGGAAGACATCTACAAGACAGACGCAAAGGTCAAGGAGCTCATCCCGGACGACGCGCACCTGCACAACTGGCTGGACATGGCCCGCGAGCGCATCAGTTTCCAGGGTCTGCCGGCACGTATCTGCTGGGTCGGCCTGGGCCAGCGTGCCAAGCTGGGTCTGGCGTTCAACGAAATGGTTCGCCGTGGCGAGCTTTCGGCACCGGTCGTGATCGGTCGTGACCATCTGGACTCAGGCTCCGTGGCAAGTCCGAACCGCGAGACCGAATCCATGCGCGACGGCTCCGACGCCGTGTCCGACTGGCCTCTGCTCAATGCCCTGCTCAACACCGCGAGCGGCGCGACCTGGGTGTCGTTGCACCATGGCGGCGGCGTCGGCATGGGCTTCTCGCAGCACTCGGGCATGGTCATCGTCTGTGACGGCAGCGACGAGGCCGCCGAGCGCATCGCCCGCGTATTGCACAACGACCCGGCAACCGGCGTGATGCGCCACGCCGATGCGGGCTACCAGATCGCGATCGATTGCGCCAAAGAGCAGGGCCTGAACCTGCCGATGATTAACAAGTAAGGCGGCATACGGACGGATATCCCGAATCCTGTAGGAGTGAGCTTGCTCGCGATGACGTCGGCACATTCGACATAACGGATGACTGATACACCGCCATCGCGAGCAAGCTCACTCCTACAGGGGGTGCGTCCAGCAGAGTCCGCGTACCAACACTCGCTCCAGGGGAATGTTTGAAATGGCTGTTCCAGATGATCGTGTTGCACATTCTTCCGTAATCGAAAAGCGTTCGATCGATTACATCCCTGACGCGGAAAGGCATGGCCGTCTGTTCAGCCAGTTCACACTCTGGCTGGGCGCCAACCTGCAGATCACCGCGATTGTCACCGGGGCCCTGGCGGTGGTGCTTGGCGGCGATGTGTTCTGGTCGCTGATCGGGCTGTTCGTCGGTCAGTTGCTGGGCGGAGCGGTCATGGCGCTGCATGCCGCACAAGGTCCGAAGCTCGGCCTGCCGCAGATGATCTCCAGCCGCGTGCAATTTGGCGTCTACGGCGCCGTGATCCCGCTGGTGCTGGTGTGTCTGATGTACATCGGTTTCTCGGCCAGCGGCTCGTTGCTGGCCGGGCAGGCGGTCGCTCAATTGATTCAGGTTCCCGACTGGCAAGGCATCGTGATTTTCGCTGCGGCCATCGTGGTCCTGACCATCTTCGGCTACCGGGTCATTCACATGATCGGCCGGGTCGCCAGCCTCATTGGCGTGGTCTCCTTCATCTACTTGTTCGGCGCGCTGCTGGCAGGCAACGATGTCGGCGCGTTGCTGGGCAACAAGCACTTTTCGCTGAGCAGCTTTCTGCTCGCCATTTCACTGTCGGCGTCGTGGCAGATCGCGTTCGGTCCGTATGTCGCAGACTACTCGCGCTACCTGCCGCGCAGCACGTCGGCCAGCAAGACGTTCTGGGCCGTTGGCCTGGGCGCAGTGATCGGCGCGCAGGTGTCGATGGTGTTCGGCGTTTTTGCGGCAGCGCTGGCAGGCAAACAGTTCGCTCACCACGAAGTGCAGTTCATCGTCAGCCTGGGTGGCACAGGCGCTGTTGCGGCGGCGCTGTATTTCAGCATCGCCTTCGGCAAAGTCACCGTCACCACACTCAATGCCTACGGCAGCTTCATGTCGATGGCGACCATCGTCAGCGGCTTTCGCGGCAACCGTCACATCTCCAGCGCACTGCGCCTGACCTACATTTTCGCAATGGTCGGCATCGCCACTGCGCTGGCCCTGGCCGGTAAAGACTCGTTCCTCAAGGATTTCTCCGCGTTCATCCTGTTCCTGCTGGCGTTCTTCACGCCTTGGAGCGCAATCAATCTGGTGGACTTCTACTGCATCACCAAAGAGCGCTACGACATTCCTGCCCTCTCGGACCCTGACGGCCGCTACGGACGCTGGAACTGGATCGGGATCAGCATTTACGTCGTCGGTGTGCTGATCCAGATGCCATTCATCTCCACGCATTTCTACACTGGACCTTTGGTGGCCAGCCTGGATGACACCGATATCTCATGGATCATCGGCCTGGTGGTGCCTGCTGCGCTGTATTACGTGGCGGCGAAGAAGTGGCCCGGCAGAATTGCGGATCGCTTGATCCTGCCCCCAGAGCAGGATGCGCCCAACGCACGGCATCACGTTGTACCTGCTGGAACGGCGATGAACTGACCGCCGCTGATGCACGTCTGTTTAAGCTGGAGTGAAGCGGGACGGGACCACCAAGTGTCCTTCCCATCGGCTGGATGCCACTTGCTTACTGCCGTAATCCAACTCAAGACCAGGAGCGTCTCACAATGAAAACCAAAAAGGCCCTGCTATCCACGTTGCTGACAGTGGGTGTGCTTGCCAGCGGCGCGAGTCAGGCGGCGGGATGGTGCGAGTCCGGCAAGCCGGTGAAATTCGCCGGTTTGAACTGGGAAAGCGCAATGCTGCTGACAGACGTGCTGCAAGTCGTGCTGAACAAGGGGTATGGCTGTGAAGTGGACAGCTTGCCTGGCAACTCCATCACCATGGAGAACGCCCTGAGCACCAACGACATCCAGATTTTTTCCGAAGAATGGGTGGGCCGCAGCGAGGTCTGGAACAAGGCCGAGGCCGCCGGCAAAGTCGTCGGCGTGGGCGCACCGGTCAAAGGCGCCGTGGAAGGCTGGTACGTGCCGCGCTATGTGATTGAAGGCGATGCCAAACGCAAACTGGAGGCCAAGGCCCCGGACCTGAAATCCATCGCTGATCTGGGCAAATACGCGGCGCTGTTCAAGGACGCCGAAGAGCCTGAAAAAGGTCGCTTCTACAATTGCCCGGCAGGCTGGACGTGCGAGCTGGAAAACAGCGAGATGCTGAAAAGCTACGGGCTGGAAAGCAAATACACCAACTTCCGCCCCGGCACCGGCCCGGCGCTCGACGCTGCGATTCTGTCCAGCTACAAGCGTGGCGAGCCGATCCTGGCTTACTACTGGTCGCCGACGCCGCTGATGGGTCAGGTGGACATGGTGCGTCTGGAAGAGAAAGCCGGCGTCAACAAGACCATCGACATCAAGGTGGGCCTGTCCAAAGCCTTCCACGATCAGGCCCCTGAACTGGTCGCCGTGATGGAAAAGGTCAACATCCCGATCGACCTGCTCAACCAGAATCTGGCGCGCATGACCAAGGACCGCATCGAGTCGCCGAAACTGGCGAAGATCTTCCTCAAGGAACATCCTGAAGTGTGGCATCAGTGGGTCAGCGAAGATGCTGCCAAGAAAGTTGATGCGTCACTCTGACGGGCAGCGCTGCCTGTAGGAGCGTGGCTTGTCCCGCGAACTGGCGCGAAGCGGCGGCAAATCTGTAAACGCGACCTGTCAGGCAGAGTGCAATGGCAGGTTTTACGACGGTTACACCGCCGATCGCGGGACAAGCCTCGCTCCTACAGACGTTGAGCGAACACTTCATAGATCGAGACACGCTTATGTTCCCCGAAAGCTTCACGTTCTCCATCGCCGACTGGGTCAATGACTGGGTCGACAAGCTGGTCACCAATTACGGCGATGTGTTCCGGCACATCTCCGACACGCTGTTATGGGCCATCGTCAAACTCGAAGGCCTGTTACGCATTGCGCCGTGGTGGGTGCTGCTGGCCATTGTCGGCATCATCGCCTGGCACGCTACGCGCAAAATCACCACGACGGCGATCATCATCGGTCTGCTGTTCCTGGTCGGCGCCGTCGGGCTGTGGGACAAGCTGATGCAGACCCTGGCGCTGATGCTGGTCGCCACGTTCATATCGGTGCTCATCGGCGTGCCGCTGGGCATTCTCTCGGCACGCAGCAATCGTCTGCGTTCGGTGCTGATGCCGCTGTTGGACATCATGCAGACGATGCCGAGTTTCGTGTACCTGATCCCGGTACTCATGCTGTTCGGGCTGGGTAAGGTGCCGGCGATCTTCGCTACGGTCATCTACGCCGCCCCGCCGCTGATTCGCCTGACCGATCTGGGTATTCGTCAGGTCGACGGCGAGGTGATGGAAGCGATCAACGCCTTCGGCGCCAATCGCTGGCAGCAACTGTTCGGGGTGCAACTGCCGCTGGCCCTGCCAAGCATCATGGCCGGGATCAATCAGACCACCATGATGGCCCTGTCGATGGTCGTCATCGCTTCGATGATTGGCGCGCGTGGCCTGGGCGAAGACGTGCTGGTGGGCATTCAGACGCTCAACGTCGGTCGCGGCCTGGAAGCGGGTCTGGCCATCGTGATCCTTGCGGTGGTCATTGACCGCATCACTCAGGCCTATGGCCGCCCACGACATGAGGCGAGCAAATAATGAGCGCTGAGCAAAACAAAATCGTCGTCAAGAACGTCTACAAAATCTTCGGCAGCCGCGCCAAAGACGCGTTGGCCATGGTTCGCCAGAACCATAGCAAGGATCAGGTTCTGGCGCAGACCGGCTGCGTGGTGGGCGTGAACGATCTGTCGCTGTCCATCGGCAGCGGCGAGATCTTCGTGATCATGGGACTTTCAGGGTCCGGCAAGTCGACCCTGGTGCGGCACTTCAATCGCCTGATCGACCCCACCAGCGGCGAGATTCTCGTCGACGGCGAGAATATCCTCACCTACGACATGGAAGCGCTGCGTAACTTCCGCCGGCACAAGATCAGCATGGTGTTCCAGAGTTTCGGCCTGCTGCCGCACAAGACCGTGATGGATAACGTCGCTTACGGACTGGCCATACGTGGCGAGAGCAAGGCGCAGTGTGCCGAGCGCGCTCAGCACTGGATCACCACCGTGGGCCTGCAGGGTTACGAGAAAAAGTACCCGCATCAACTGTCTGGCGGCATGCGCCAGCGTGTCGGCCTGGCCCGTGCGCTGGCAGCCGATACCGACATCATCCTCATGGACGAGGCGTTCAGCGCGCTCGATCCGCTGATTCGTGCCGAGATGCAGGACCAGTTGCTGGAGCTGCAATCGACGCTCAAGAAAACCATCGTGTTCATCACCCACGACCTCGACGAAGCCGTACGCATTGGCAACCGCATCGCCATTCTCAAGGACGGCCGGTTGATACAGGTCGGGACTCCCAAAGAAATCCTTTACTCGCCAGCAGACGAATACGTTGATCGTTTCGTTCAGCGGCGCGTGGCGACTATTTAAGGACGGCTGCAGTCATGTCGCGAGCAGAACAGGTCATCATCGGTGACGCACCGGTCACGTGGCAGGATGTCGTCGCTGTCGCCCGCCACGGCGCCAATCTGGCATTGTCCGAAAGCGCCTGGGCGCGCATCGACAATGCGCAGGCGATCGTGCAAAGCATCGTTGCCAGCGGTGAGCGCGCTTATGGCGTCAACACCGGTCTGGGCGCGCTGTGCAACGTCTCGCTGGAGCGCGAGCAACTGAGTCGCCTGTCACGCAACACGCTGCTCAGTCATGCCTGTGGCGTGGGGCCTGCACTGCCCGACGAGCAGACCCGTGCCATCACCTGCGCCGCGATCATCAATTACAGCCAGGGCAGATCAGGGATTCATCGTCAGGTGGTGCAAGCACTGCTAGCGCTGCTCAATCATCGCATCACGCCGCAAGTGCCTTCGCAGGGCTCGGTGGGCTATCTGACGCACATGGCGCACATCGGCGTCGCGCTGCTGGGCGTGGGCCAGGTGAGCTATCGGGGCCAGACGGTTTCAGCGCTGCAGGCACTCAGTGAAGAAGGTCTGTCGCCGGTCGAGCTCGGCGCCAAGGACGGTCTGTGTCTGGTCAACGGTACGCCGTGCATGACCGGTCTCAGTTGCCTGGCAGTGGCTGACGTCAATCGCCTGATGCAGTGGGCCGACGTGATCAGCGCCATGACGTTCGAAGGCCTGCGCGGCCAGCTCGATGCTTTCGATGAAACCATCATCGCGCTCAAGCCGCACCCCGGCATGCAGCAGGTCGGCAGAAATCTGCGCGGGCTGCTCGCGGGCAGCGAGGTGCTGGCCAACAGTCAGGGCATTCGCACACAGGACGCCTTGAGTATCCGCTCCATCCCGCAAGTGCATGGTGCAACACGCGACCAGTTGGCCCATGCCACGCGGCAGATCGAGATCGAACTCAACTCGGCCACCGACAACCCGCTGTTGCTGGGCACGCCGCAGGCTTATCGCGTAGTCTCCCAGGCCAACCCGCACGGCCAGTCCGTCGCCATGGCGGCCGATCTGCTGGCCATTGCGATGGCCGAGCTGGGCTCCATCGCCGAACGGCGCCTGGACCGACTGATCAACCCCACCGTCAGTGGCCTGCCCGCGTTTCTGGTCAGCCAGCCCGGCGTGAACTCCGGAATGATGATCGTGCAGTACGTCGCGGCGTCGCTGTGCGCTGAAAACCGCCAACTGGCGCAACCGGCGGTCATCGACAACTACGTCACGTCGGGGCTTCAGGAGGATCATCTGAGCATGGGCACCAGCGCCGCGCTGAAACTGCACAAGGTGCTGGAAAACGTCACTCAGATTCTCGCCATCGAGTATTTGCTGGCCGCTCAGGCGTTCGAGTTCTTCAAGGGCCCGCGCTTTGGCGTGGGCACCGAAGTCGCCTGGCGCCTGTTGCGCGAGCGCGTCCCGGCCTACGACGAAGACCGCTGGCTGGCGCCCGATATCGCCAGCAGCGTGACCCTGCTCAAAAACGAAGAATCACTGGAAACCGTATTCCAGCGCTGCCGCGAGTATGCGGCAGCGCCCCATCACAACAGCAACAGTCGCAGCTCGAGCGCCAAAAGCGCGGTACAGGCAGGAGCCGGTTCTGAGGCGACAGACATCAATGAAGGAGTAGCAGCATCGTGACCGATACCCACAAGGCGACCCCGCTGAACCTGATCCCCGGCCAGCTGACCCTGGCGCAATTGCGCGCGATCTATCAGCAACCTGTCACCCTTACACTGGACGCCAGTGCCGATGAACAGATCGACGCCAGCGTGGCATGCGTCGAGCAGATCCTGGCCGAAAACCGCACGGCCTACGGCATCAACACCGGTTTCGGCCTGCTGGCCTCGACCCGCATCGCCAGCGCCGATCTGGAAAACCTTCAGCGCTCGCTGGTGCTGTCTCATGCCGCTGGCGTGGGTCAGCCGATCAGTGACGAACTGGTGCGCCTGATCATGGTGCTCAAGGTCAACAGCCTGAGCCGGGGGTTCTCCGGTATCCGTCGTCAGGTGATCGATGCGCTGATCGCCCTGATCAACGCCGAGGTCTATCCGCACATCCCACTGAAGGGCTCGGTGGGTGCTTCCGGCGATCTGGCGCCGCTGGCGCACATGTCGCTGGTGCTGCTCGGCGAGGGCAAGGCGCGTTATAAGGGCCAGTGGCTCAACGCAGTGGAAGCGCTGGCGGTCGCCGGTCTGAAGCCCCTGACGCTTGCCGCCAAAGAAGGTCTGGCGCTGCTCAACGGCACTCAGGTGTCGACCGCTTACGCCCTGCGCGGTCTGTTCGAAGCGGAAGACCTGTTCGCTGGCGCACTGAGCTGTGGCGCGCTGACCGTCGAAGCCGTGCTCGGCTCGCGCTCGCCATTCGATGCCCGCATTCACGCCGCACGCGGCCAGCGCGGCCAGATCGACGCGGCTGCGGCCTATCGCAACCTGCTGGGCGACAGCAGCCAGGTGTCCGATTCGCACCGCGATTGCGACAAGGTTCAGGACCCTTACTCCCTGCGTTGCCAGCCGCAAGTCATGGGCGCCTGCCTGACTCAGCTGCGTCAGGCCGCCGAAGTGCTGGCGATCGAATCCAACGCGGTGTCCGACAACCCGCTGGTGTTCGCTGCCGAGGCCGAGGTGATTTCGGGCGGTAATTTCCACGCCGAACCGGTCGCCATGGCCGCCGACAACATCGCGCTGGCCATCGCCGAAATCGGCTCGCTGAGCGAGCGCCGTATCTCGCTGATGATGGACAAGCACATGTCCCAGCTGCCGCCTTTTCTGGTCGCCAACGGCGGGGTCAACTCCGGCTTCATGATCGCTCAGGTGACTGCAGCTGCATTGGCCAGCGAGAACAAGGCGCTGGCCCATCCTCACAGCGTCGACAGTCTGCCGACATCGGCCAACCAGGAAGACCACGTCTCGATGGCGCCGGCGGCCGGCAAGCGTCTGTGGGAAATGGCAGAAAACACCCGAGGCGTGCTGGCTGTAGAATGGCTGGCTGCGTGTCAGGGCCTGGACCTGCGCAATGGCCTGAAAACCTCCGAAAAACTGGAAATCGCCCGCACGACGCTGCGCGGGAAGGTCCCGTTTTACGAGAAAGACCGTTTTTTCGCCCCGGACATCGAAGCCGCCACCGAGCTGCTGGCTTCGAACTGCCTGAGCGAGCTGGTTTCTGCTGATCTGCTGCCGAGTTTCTGATCGGTGACAGGCCAGGAGGGCCTGTCGTTGGAATGAGGGTGAGGGCATGACGCCGTTCTTTCGTAGGAGCGCGCTTACCCGTGATTGCGGTGTGTCAAACATGAAAGCAATGGCTGACACACTGCAATCACGGGCAAGCGCGCTCCTGCAAGGATGTGTACTCACCGTCGTTTCACAGCAAAGAAATACTAGGAAAGTGTGAAATGAAATCGCAAAACGCAACAGATATGAAACGCGGGCTCAGCGCCCGTCACATTCGCTTCATGGCGCTGGGTTCGGCGATTGGCACGGGGCTGTTCTACGGCTCGGCCTCGGCGATAAAACTGGCCGGGCCTGCGGTCCTTCTGGTCTACATCATCGCGGGCGCCGCGGTGTATATGGTCATGCGCGCCCTCGGCGAAATGGCCGTGCGCAATCCGGTGTCCGGCTCGTTCGGCCAATACGCAACGACCTATCTGGGCCCGCTGGCAGGCTTTGTCCTGGGCTGGACCTACGCCTTCGAAATGATCATCGTCTGTCTCGCCGACGTCACCGCATTCGGGATTTACATGGGTTTCTGGCTCCCTGATGTTCCCCGCTGGATCTGGGTGCTGGGCATCGTGTTCCTGATCGGCGCGCTGAACCTGTGCAGCGTCAAGGTCTTCGGCGAAATGGAGTTCTGGCTGTCATTGCTCAAGGTCGGCGCGATCATTGCGATGATCCTCGCAGGCTTCGGCATCATGCTGTTCGGCATCGGTTCGGCGTCGGGCCACGGCATCAGCAGCGTGAGCAACCTGTGGGTGCATGGCGGTTTCATGCCTAACGGCGTCGGCGGTCTGGTGGCTTCGCTGGCCGTCGTGATGTTCGCCTTTGGTGGCATCGAGATCATCGGCGTCGCTGCCGGTGAGGCGCGCAACCCGGAACGGGTGATCCCGCGTGCGATCAACGCCGTGCCGCTGCGCATCCTGTTGTTCTATGTGCTGACGCTGTTCGTGCTGATGTCCCTTTATCCCTGGCAGGAGATTGGCAGCCAGGGCAGCCCTTTCGTGCAGATCTTCGACCATCTGGGGATATCCTCTGCCGCGATCATCCTCAACATCGTGGTGATCTCTGCCGCTGTCTCGGCCATCAACAGTGACATCTTTGGCGCCGGGCGCATGATGTATGGCCTGGCCCGCCAAGGGCAGGCGCCGCAACGTTTCGCCCAGCTTTCCGAACAGGGTGTGCCATGGATGACAGTTGTGGTGATGGGGGTTGCGCTGCTGTGCGGCGTGGTCTTGAACTACTTGATTCCCGAAAACGTTTTCCTGTTGATCGCCTCGATTGCGACCTTCGCGACCGTGTGGGTCTGGCTGATGATTCTGGTCACGCAGATCGTCATGCGCCGTTCGATGAGCGCAGAAGAGGTGGCGCAGCTGAAGTTTCCCGTGCCGTTCTGGCCCGTCGCGCCGATGGTTGCCACGGCCTTCATGCTGTTCGTTTTCGGCGTGCTGGGTTACTTCCCCGACACCCGGCCCGCACTGGTGGTGGGCGCGGTCTGGATTGTGTTGCTGGTGATTGCGTACCGGCTTTGGGTCAAGCCCAAGGTGATGAGCGCGCGATCTTACGGCCAATGAATAACCGGTGGGCCTGAGTTTGCTCATGCAGGTAACGCCCCTTCGTGAACAAGCCCACGCCCACAGAACGTCACTCTCTGGAGGTACTGATGAAAACGCTCTGGCACAACTGTCACGCTGCAAGCATGGCAAACGGTTTTTACTCGATCATCGAGGACGCCGCCATCGTGACCGAAGGAGCGCACATTGCCTGGATCGGGCCGCGCAACGAAGTGCCGGATCAAGGCAGCATCGAGAGCGTCGACCTGAATGGCGCCTGGGTCACGCCAGGCTTGATTGACTGCCACACGCACACGGTCTTCGGCGGCAACCGCAGCGGTGAATTCGAGCAACGGCTGCAAGGCGTCAGCTACGCCGACATCGCAGCCGCTGGCGGCGGCATCGCCAGTACCGTGCGCGCCACCCGCGCTGCCAGTGAAGCCGACCTGTATGCCAGCGCTGAACGCCGTTTGCAGCACTTGCTCAAGGACGGAGTCACCACGGTCGAGATCAAATCCGGCTACGGGCTGGACCTCGCCAGCGAGCGCAAAATACTGCGCGTCATTCGCCAGCTCGGTGAAAATCTGCCCGTGACGGTACGCAGCACCTGCCTGGCGGCCCATGCATTGCCGCCTGAATACAAGGACCGCGCCGACGATTACATCGCCCACATCTGCAGCGAAATGCTGCCGGCACTGGCGGCTGAAGAGTTGGTGGATGCGGTCGATGCCTTCTGTGAATACCTGGCGTTCTCGCCTGAGCAGGTCGAGCAGGTGTTCATCACGGCGGGCCAGCTGGGCCTGCCGGTCAAGTTGCACGCCGAGCAGCTTTCGTCGCTGCACGGCTCGAGTCTGGCGGCGCGTTATCGGGCGCTGTCGGCCGATCATCTGGAATTCATGACCGAGGAAGATGCCATCGCCATGGCGGCGTCCGGCACCGTCGCGGTGTTGCTGCCCGGCGCGTTTTATTTCCTGCGTGAAACCCAACTGCCGCCCATGGACGCGCTGCGCAAGCACGGCGTGAAGATCGCTATCGCCACCGACCTCAATCCCGGCACCTCGCCAGGCCTGTCGCTGCGACTGATGCTGAACATGGCTTGCACGCTGTTTCGCATGACACCTGAGGAAGCCTTGGCTGGTGCGACCATTCATGCCGCCAAAGCGTTGGGCATGGCCGATACCCACGGCTCGCTCGAAGTCGGTAAGGTCGCCGATTTCGTGGCATGGAACATCGAAAGACCCGCTGACCTGGCTTACTGGCTGGGCGGCGATCTGGACAAACGCGTCGTGCGTCACGGCGTACTGAGCACGTTCTGACAGCTATTTCTGATTCGGGAGAACATCGTGGACAAGGTTCTGAGCTTCACTCGCGGCAGCGTACCGTTGCTGATCAGCATGCCCCACCCAGGGTTGAACCTGACGCCCACCGTACGCGACGGACTGGTAGACGAAGCGGTCAGCCTGCCCGACACCGACTGGCATATCCCGCGCCTCTATGATTTCGCCCATGACCTGGGCGCCAGCGTACTGTCCGCCGAATATTCGCGCTTCGTCATCGACCTCAACCGTCCATCAGATGACAAGCCGCTGTATGCCGGCGCCACGACCGGGCTGTATCCGTCGACGCTGTTCGAAGGCGATCCGCTGTTCAAGGCCGGCCAGGCGCCGAGCGAGGAAGAGCGAGCATCATATCTGGAGCAGATCTGGACGCCGTACCATGACACCCTGCGCAACGAGCTCGATCGCCTGCGCGACGAGTTCGGTTATGCGCTGCTGTTCGACGCCCATTCGATTCGGGGTCATATTCCGCACCTGTTCGAAGGCCGACTGCCGGACTTCAACCTCGGCACGTTCAACGGTGCCAGTTGCGACGCGTCTCTGGCTCAGCGCCTCGAAGCCACCTGTGCCGCCGCCACTCACTACAGCCACGTGCTGAACGGGCGCTTCAAGGGCGGCCACATCACCCGTCACTACGGCAATCCCGCCCAACACATTCATGCCGTGCAGCTGGAACTGGCGCAAAGCACCTACATGGATGAGTTCGTCCCGTTCCACTACCGCACCGATCTGGCCGAACCCACCCGCGCAGTACTGAAGGCACTGCTCGAAGACATGATCGCCTGGGGACGCGAGAAATACGGTAGGTAATACACGCTTGCCCGCGAAGAGGCCAGGGCATCCGCTGGGAGATGCATCGCCAGACACTGCATCTCTACAGCCTGCACCGCCCCTTCCCGGCTGAAGCCGGTCCTACATATGCCGCAAGCTCTTCGTAGGAGCGGCTTTAGCCGGGAAGGCATTGGCTCACTCGCTCAAGGGTCTGCGAGGTTCTGCTGATCGGAACCACGCCGCATTCCGACACATTTGCGCAGCGTATTCACGGGCGACGTCGGACCGCTTACTTCCTCAATAACCGCAAGCCGTTGAACACCACCAGCAGGCTCACGCCCATGTCGGCGAAGACGGCCATCCACATGGTGGCAACGCCGGCAAACGTCACTGCCAGGAAGATCGCCTTGATCACCAGGGCCAGGGCGATGTTTTGCTTGAGCACCGCCGAGGTGTCTCGGGACAGGCGAATGAATGCCGGAATCTTGCGCAGGTCGTCATCCATCAACGCCACATCCGCAGTCTCGATAGCGGTATCGGTTCCCGCAGCGGCCATCGCGAAGCCGATCTCGGCCCGCGCCAAGGCCGGAGCGTCGTTGATGCCGTCGCCGACCATACCGACACGATGATGCTGTGCGTAAAGGTCCTCGATGGCCTGAAGCTTGTCGCCCGGCATGAGGTTGCCGCGGGCCTGATCGATGCCCACCTGCGCCGCAATCGCCTTCGCCGTATGCGGATTGTCGCCGGTCAGCATCACCGTTTTGACACCCAGTGCGTGCAGCTGGGCTATGGCTTCGCGGCTGCTTTCCTTGACCGTATCGGCCACTGCGAAAAGCGCCAGAGGACCCGACGCATCGAACAACAGCACCACGGTCTTGCCTTGGGTCTCCAGCGCTTCAAGCCGCTCTTCGAGTGCCGGCGAACACAGACCGGCGTCGTGCACCAGACGATGATTGCCCAAATGGTACAGACGCCCCTGCACCTCGCCTTTCACACCAAGGCCCGGCAGCGCCTCGAACGCTTCGACCGGCAGGTGCGCAGGCAGCTGCGCCGCATTGGCAACGGCTTGGGAAACCGGATGATCCGAGCGTGCGGCCAGGCTTGCTGAAATCGTCAGCGCCTGTTCGCCCAAGGAGTCGTCAAGCAGCACGTAATCGGTCTGCACCGGCTTGCCATGAGTGATCGTCCCGGTCTTGTCCAGCGCCAGATAGTCGAGCTTGTGGCCCATTTCAAGATAGACGCCGCCCTTGACCAGAATGCCTTTGCGCGCCGCAGCCGCCAGCCCGCTGACGATACTCACGGGCGTCGAAATCACCAGTGCGCAAGGGCAGGCAACCACCAGCAACACCAGCGCGCGGTAGATCCAGTCGAACCATGGCGCGCCCATGAACAACGGCGCAATGACTGCCACGGCCAGCGCCAGAGCGAATACGGCAGGGGTGTAGATCTTCGAGAAGCTGTCGACGAAACGCTGGGTTGGCGCCCGCGCGCCCTGCGCTGCTTCGACTGCATGAATGATCCGCGCCAGCGTCGAGTTGTTCGCAGCAGCAGTCACTTTGTATTCCAGCGAGCCGGCCTGATTGATAGTCCCGGCGAACACCTTGTCGCCCACGCCCTTCTCTACCGGCAGGCTCTCACCGGTGATCGGCGCCTGATCGATGCTCGACTGACCGGCCACGACTTCACCGTCCAGACCAATGCGCTCGCCCGGCTTCACACGGACGGTGCTGCCCAGCGCAATGCTCTTGACCTCGACGTCGCGCCACTCCCCCTCCTGCAGCACCGTCGCGGTGTCCGGCGTCAGCTGCATCAGCCCGCCAATGGCGTTGCGCGCGCGGTCCAGGGATTTGGCCTCGATCAGCTCGGCCACGGTGAACAGAAACATCACCATTGCCGCTTCTGGCCATTGGCCAATCAATACGGCGCCGGTCACCGCGATGCTCATCAGCGCATTGATATTCAGATTGAAGTTCTTCAGGGCGATCCAGCCCTTTTTATAGGTCGTCAGTCCGCCGCTGAAAATCGCGACCAGCGCAATCAGCGCCACTACCCAGGTCGGCGCAGCGTCCGTGAAGTGGACGACTTCGGCAATCACCGCGGCGACGCCGGACAACGCCAGCGGCCACCAGGGCTTTCTGGCCGCAGGCAGCGATTGAGTTTCCTTGTCTGCGCCCTTTTCAATGACGTCAGCCTGCATGCCCAGCGAGCCGATAGCGTCAGTGATCGGCTCGGTCGAAGGCAACTCGTGCCACACGCCAAGCACGCGATTGATCAGGTTGAACTCTAGCTTCTGAATGCCAGCCATCTTGCCTAGCTTGTTTTGAATCAGCGTCTGCTCGGTGGGGCAATCCATGGCTTCGATGCGAAAACTGCTCAAACGCCCGTCGGCGCTCGAGCCATTACCCACCGTCACCACCGCCGGTGCGCTGTCATGGGAGCAGCACGCATGCGCGTGGGGCTCATGTTTGTGGACAGGTGTGAACTTGCCGGTGGCTTGATCCTGTGGCGCAGGGCCATGCGCTGAGTGAACGTGACCGGCGTGATCGTGGGGAGAATGCTTGTGTACAGAGTCACTCATCGATTGAGTCTCTTGGTGTGCGTGTTGCCAAGTGAACACCCTGTAGCCACTATAGGGTCAAGCCACTAATTGAGGTCGACAGCGATGAAGGCGTCTTTCAAGATCGGCGAGCTGGCAAAGCTCACGGATTGCCCGGTGGAAACTATTCGATACTACGAACGTGAAGGCCTGCTGGCGGAGCCCGCTCGCAGTGAAGGCAACTACCGGCTGTATTCGAAAGAACACGTGGAACGGCTGACGTTCATCCGCAACTGCCGCAGTCTCGACATGACGCTGGATGAAATCCGCAGCCTGCTGGCGCTGCGCGACAGTCCGCACGACCAGTGCGAGAGCGTCAATGCGCTGATTGACGAGCACATCCAGCATGTCAGCGCCCGCATCTCGGGCCTGCTGGCGTTGCAGGAACAACTGATTGATTTGCGTCAGCGCTGCAGCGAAGGCGCGCCGGATCATTGCGGGATTCTGGATCGGCTGGAAGTGAGCGGTGGCGTTGTTCAGCCTGATGTCGAACATTCCCATGTCGGCCGCAGCCACGGTCACTGACGCGAAGCGGAAAAGTCCGACGCACAAACGCGCTTGCCCGCGAACAGGTTCAGCCAATCGACTTATCGTCGCTGACAGTCCCCGATCGCGGGCAAGCGTGCTGCAAAAACGCTGTCGATCAACCGTGGTGAATGCGCTCGACCGCCTCAGTGACGCCTGCGCCGTACTCAGGATCGGCCAGCGTGCAGTGCTCGATGTGCAGCTGGATGATCGGCGCCGACACACCTCTGAGCGAGCGAGCCGTGTTGTCGAACAACGATTGCTTCTCCTGCGCACTCATCAAGCGGAACAGATTGCCCGGCTGTGAGTAGTAATCACCGTCAACCCGATGGTTCCAGTGGCCCGCCGCACCTTCGATGGACAGCGGAGGCTCTCTGAAGTCGGGTTGTTCCTGGAACGCACCCTTGGTATTGGGCTCGTAAGACGTCATGCCGCCCCGGTTGCCGTCGATACGCATCAGGCCGTCGCGGTGGTAGCTGTTCACATGCAACGCGGCACGCGGCGAGTTCACCGGGATCTGGTGGTGGTTGACGCTCAACCGGTAGCGCTGAGCATCACCGTAGGAGAACAGACGACCCTGCAACATTTTGTCCGGCGAGAAACTGATGCCCGGCACCACGTTGGAAGGCGCGAAAGCAGCCTGCTCGACGTCGGCAAAGTTGTTTTCCGGGTTGCGATTGAGCTCCACGACACCGACTTCGATCAGCGGATAATCAGCCTTCGGCCAGACTTTGGTCAGGTCGAACGGGTTGATGTGGTAAGCGCCCGCTTCCTTCTCAGGCATGATCTGCACGAACAGTTTCCAGCGCGGAAAGTTGCCGTTTTCAATGTTTTCGTACAGGTCGCGGTGGTGAGACTCGCGATCCTTGCCCACCAGCACTTCGGCTTCGGCGTCGCTCAGGTTGGCGATGCCCTGTTGCGAAACGAAGTGGAACTTGACCCAGAAGCGCTCGTGCTGCGCGTTAAGGAAACTGTAAGTATGGCTACCGAAACCATGCATCTCACGGTAGCTGCGCGGGATACCGCGCTCGCTCATGACGATCGTGACCTGATGCAGCGCTTCGGGCAGTTGCGTCCAGAAGTCCCAGTTGTTCTCGGCGCTGCGCATACCGGTGCGCGGATCGCGTTTGACCGCGTGGTTCAGGTCGGGAAACTTCAGCGGGTCGCGCAAGAAGAACACCGGCGTGTTGTTGCCGACCATGTCCCAGTTGCCTTCCTCGGTGTAGAACTTGAACGCGAAACCGCGGATGTCGCGTTCAGCGTCCGCAGCGCCCCGCTCACCGGCGACGGTCGAGAAACGGGCGAACATCTCCGTTTGTTTGCCGATCTGAGAAAAGATTTTGGCGCGAGTAAAGCGCGTGATGTCGTGGGTCACCGTGAACGTGCCGAATGCGCCCGAGCCCTTGGCGTGCATGCGGCGCTCAGGAATGACTTCGCGGTCGAAATGCGCCAGCTTCTCCAGGAACCACACATCCTGCAGCAGTGCAGGGCCATTAGGGCCAGCAGTCTGGATGTTTTGATTGTCGACGACAGGGGCGCCGGATGCGGTGGTCAATTTGTTGCTCATGCGCGTTTCTCCACAAGTGATCACTGTTCGGCAGGCCTCTTCAGCGGCCTGCCTTTATCTGTTCGATGTGGAGAACGATAAGCAAAACCCGGCGCGTAAGCTCATTGTGATGCCGCACTGGGTGAATAGAGGAATTCAATCGTTTATTCGTTGGCCGATAGGCAGGACGGATTGCCAGTCCATTAACGAACGCATGAGCGCGTCGGCTAAAGCCGCAAGCGTCTGAATGCGACCCAGAGCCAGCACGCTCATGCGTATACGCGGCTTCTTAAATCTGGCTGCGGTGGTATCCGTGCGGCACGCCGCCCTTGGACAGTACCCATTGCCACAACTGGATATCACGCGCACGGAAAGCACCTGCACAGGAAAGCAGGTAATAACGCCACATGCGATAGAAGCGTTCGCCCAACTGATCTTGAAACTGCGGCCAGGCCTTCATGAAGTTATCGTGCCACGCCATGAGCGTCTTGTCGTAGTCCGCGCCAAAGTTGTGCAAATCTTCGACAACAAACAAACCATCCATGGCATCGCCCATTTGGCCAATGGACGGCAAGTCGCCATTGGGAAATATGTATTTGTCGATCCATGGGTCAGGATAAGAGTTGCGCTGGTTCTTGCCGATGGTGTGCAGGAGGAAAAGACCGCCCGGCTTCAAACAACGATGAGCCAGTTGCATATATTCGCGGTGGTTCCTGCGCCCGACGTGTTCAAACATTCCCACGCTCGCAATGGCGTCGAACTCTTCGTCGAGCTCACGGTAGTCCTGAAAACGAAACTCCAGTGGCAGATGCTTGTAACGCTCCTTGGCCCAGGCGATCTGTTCTTTGGAAATGCTCACGCCAACGGCTTCTACCCCATAGTGCTCCGCCGCATAGCTCATGAAGCTGCCCCAGCCGCAGCCGATATCCAGCACGCGCATGCCGGGCTTGAGCTGCAACTTGCGGCAGATGAGGTCCAGCTTGGCGGCCTGCGCTTCCTCCAGGTTGCTCGCATTCTCCCAATAACCACAGGTGTAGGTCATGCGCGAATCGAGCATATTGGAATAGAACTCGTTGCCGAGATCGTAGTGCACCTCGCCCACGGTCTTGGAACGCTGGATGTTCTGCCTGTTCATGAACTTGGCCATGAGCGCATAAAACACCAGACGTATTGGCTTGACGTCATCGGTCATGCCGGTTTTCAACAGTCGGTGAAAGAATTCGTCGAGTTGCTCACTGTCCCACAGGCCATCCATGTAGGCCTCGCCCAACCCCAGATTGCCCTGCGCGAAGGCGCGCTCGATGACGCCCGGTCCATTGAAGCGGATATCGGAGGGCGCCGACCCGTTAATCTGGATGCCTGCTTCGTTGAGGATGCGCGCTGCGGTGCGATACAAGCCGGAGGTGTGCTCCGAGAAGGTGTCCGTGCTGAAGTTCGTCGTGGTCATGGATGATTAATTCCAAACGCGTTGTCAGGCTAAAGACTTATAGGAAGACCCCGACTATAGAACAACCCATCAGCAGATTTGAACTCAATAAATACACTCAATAGATTGAAAATATCTATCGGAGTGATTTTGTTTACGAACGTGCAAAACACTTATTACGAGGCTGCAACAATACGACTGCTGTCTCGCCGTTCATAAAGGAAACAGATCACTTTTAACCAGATGGAACATAGTAAGTATGTGCTCTTTGATATAGCCACAGTGTTCAAAAGGGCATATCTGCCGCGATCAGCATTCACGAATGCATAGTGCACGACCTTTTAACGGATATGTAAAGATAACTGATTGATTTGAAAAGGCAAAAACAGCGACGGGAGCACTTGGGCTCCCGTCGTTTGGATAAGGAAGGCTTGGCGACGCCTCAATCAGACCGCGACCGGCGCTTTGATATTGGGATCAGCGTCGTAGCCTACGATTTCGAAATCCTCGAAACGGTAGTCGTAGATGGATTCCGGGCGACGCTTGATGTTCAGCTGCGGCAGCTTTTTCGGCGTGCGGGTCAGCTGAGTGGCGATCTGTTCTTCGTGGTTGGAATACGCATGCGTGTCGCCAAGACTGACGATGATCTCGTGAGGGATCAGGTCGCACTGCTGGGCCAGCATATGGGTGAGCAATGCCAGCGCCGCGATGTTGTAAGGCAAACCGAGGAACACATCGGAGCTGCGGATATACAGCTGCATCGACAGCTTGCCGTCTGCAACGAATGCCTGATACAGCAGGTGACACACAGCCAGCGCCTGACGGCCCGCCTTCACGTTTTCCTGCGGAGACAGCTTTTCATCCGGCAGGTATTCGGTGTTCCAGCCGTGGAAGAGGATGCGGCGGCTGTTGGGGTTATTCTTCAGGCAATCGACCATGTAGTCGATCTGGTTGATCTTGCCGCCATCCTTCGTCGGCCAGCCCGTCCATTGCGCGCCATACACCGGTCCAAGATCGCCTTCTTCGGTCGCCCACTCATCCCAGATGGTCACGCCATTGTCGTTGAGCCACTTGGTGTTGGTGTTGCCGCTGAGCATCCAGATCAACTCATTGGCGATGCTTTTGAAGTGCAGCTTTTTGGTGGTCAACAGCGGAAAGCCATCGGCCAGGTTGTGACGGATCTGACGTCCGAACACCGCGGTGGTGCCAGTGCCGGTGCGGTCGCCCTTACGGGTTCCGTTGGCAATGACGTCCTGTAACAGTTCAAGGTATTGCTTCATGCCCAAAGGCCCTCTGTAGCGTGAATCCGCCGAGCCCGGGGCCCGGCGATTCGAATCAAACGGCTGCGTTCTTGGCAGCAGGCGCGCGGTGGTAGGCCAGCCAGATCAGCACCAGACCACCAATGATCATCGGCAGGCTGAGAATCTGACCCATGGTGACCCAGCCCCAGGCCAGATAACCCAACTGGGCGTCCGGCACGCGGACGAACTCCACGACGAAACGGAAGATCCCGTAGAACAGCGCGAACATGCCGGATACGGCCATGGTCGGACGCGGCTTGCGCGAGAAGAAATAGAGAATGACGAACAATGCCACACCTTCCAGCGCAAACTGATATAGCTGCGACGGGTGACGCGGCAACTGAGCAGGGTCGCTGTAGGGCGGGAAGATCATGGCCCACGGCAGGTCGGTCGGCTTGCCCCACAGCTCGCCGTTGATGAAGTTGCCGATGCGCCCGGCACCAAGGCCGATCGGCACCATCGGTGCGATGAAGTCCATCAGCTGGAAGAACGATTTGCCGTTGCGCTTACCGAACCAGTACGTCGCGATCATCACACCGATGAAGCCGCCATGGAACGCCATGCCGCCCTTCCATACTTCGAAGATCAGCAACGGATTGGCGATGTAATTCGGCAGATCGTAGAAAAGCACGTAACCCAGCCGTCCCCCGACGATCACGCCCATCGCGACCCAGAAGATCATGTCCGAGAGCTTTTCCTTGGTCCACGTCGGGTCGAAGCGATTCAGGCGACGGGACGCCAGATACCAGGCACTGCCGATACCGACCAGATACATCAGGCCGTACCAGTGAATTTGCAGCGGACCGATGGCCACGGCTACCGGATCAATCTGCGGGTAAGGCAGCATTGCGACTCCTTAAAATAGAACGCTCATTGAGCGACAAAGCAAACTAGATCAGAAAACTGGTACCGACGACTACGAGCAGCAGCGCGAACAGTCGTTTCAGCAGCCTGGGTGACAGCCTGTGCGCAAGCTTTGCACCGAATCGCGCAAAGAACATGCTGGTCACGGCAATGCCGATCAGCGCCGGCAGATACACGAAACCGAGACTATGCGGTGGCAGCAGCGGATCGTGCCACCCAAGAATCATGAAACTTATGGCGCTGGCCACCGCGATCGGAAATCCGCAGGCCGACGACGTCGCGACCGCTTGCTGCATGGTCAGGCTGCGCCATGTCAGAAATGGCACGGTCAACGAGCCGCCGCCTATCCCGAAAATCGCCGAGGCCCAGCCGATCACGATGCCTGCTGCGGTCAACCCGGGCTTGCCCGGCACGCCCCGGCTGGCCTTGGGTTTGAAGTCCAGAGCCATCTGAATGGCGACCAGTATGGCGAACACGCCGATGATTTTCTGCAGATGCGGCCCGGCAATGTAGCTGGCTGTCAGCGAGCCCAGGCCTGCACCGATCAGGATGCCAACGGTCATCCACGCGAACACCGCCCAGCGCACGGCGCCCATGCGGTGGTGTGCGCGGACCGACTGGATCGACGTAAAGACAATGGTTGCCAGCGACGTGCCAACCGCCAGATGGGTCAGAACCGAGCTGTCGAAACCTTGCAACGTGAAGCTGAATACCAGCACCGGCACGATGATGATGCCGCCGCCCACCCCGAACAAACCGGCCAGCACCCCGGCGCATGCGCCCAAAGCCAGATAGAGCAGAAATTCCATGGGCGTCTCCCGAAATCAGTGCGGCATGTTACCGGAGCGGGCCGATCGGCTCTAGCAGCGTGCGATGGATGTCAGCGCCCGGTGTGGGTAGAGTGGCAAAAAAGGAGTCTTTCATGTGCCTGATCGTCTTTGCCTGGCGCCCGACCCATGCGCAGCCACTGGTACTGGCAGCCAACCGTGACGAGTTTTACGCGCGCCCCACGCTGCCACTGGGCCGCTGGGAGGAAGCACCGCAGGTCTGCGCCGGTCGTGATCTGGAAGCAGGCGGCACCTGGCTTGGCGTGAATGAAAACGGCCGCTTTGCAGCCCTGACCAATATCCGCGACCCAGGTCAACCCGAGGGCAGGCGGTCGAGGGGCGAGCTGGTTGCTCATTTTTTGACCGGCTCGCTGTCCATCGACGACTACCTGCGCGAAGTGGCTGCACGCGCCAGCGAATATGGCGGTTTCAACCTGCTGGTGGGCAACCGCGACCAGTTGCACTTTCTCAACGCTGCCAACCCGACGCCTTTGCGCTTGCAGGCAGGAATCTACGGCGTATCCAACGCAGGCCTCGATACGCCTTGGCCCAAGCTGGTGAAAGCCAAAGCGCAGCTGTCGGCGCACTTGGACGATCCACAACCTGACGCGCTGCTGCAATTACTCGCCGATCCCCAACCTGCGCCAGACGCAGAACTGCCAAACACCGGTGTCGGGCTGGCGACCGAGAAACTGCTGTCGAGTGTATTCATCGCCAGCCCCAATTACGGAACGCGCGCCAGTACCGTGCTTTTCGTCAACGCCGACGGCAGCCGCAGGTTGATCGAGCGCAGTTTCGGCCCGTATGGCGGGCGATTGGGAGAGATAGACCTGCAGCTCTGACCGACGCTGCGAACCGAACGTTGTGGGACCGAGCCCCGCGGAACTCGATCTAGTGGGCGGCCCCTGGGAGGACCGGCCCAGGCTCAATGACCCTTGACGGACCCCGGATTGATCATCCGCGCCAACCCCAGGTTTCTCAGTGCCAGCTGCAGCGAACTGCTGATGACTTGCGGGTTGTCGTTCTTCATCAGTTGATCGAGCAGTTCCTTGGCTTTGCTGAGGTTGATCTGGCGCAGCATCCACTTCACTTTCGGTAAGTTGGTGGCGTTCATCGACAGACTGTCGAAACCCATCGCCATCAACAGCACCGCCGCTGCCGGATCGCCCGCCATCTCGCCACAGATGCTCACCGGTTTGCCTTCGGCATGGGCATCTCGAACGACATTCTGCAGCGCCTGCAGCACCGCAGGGTGCAGATAGTCGTACAGATCAGCCACGCGTGGGTTGTTGCGATCGACCGCGAGCAGGTATTGCGTCAGGTCGTTGGAGCCCACGGAGAGGAAGTCTACCTGGCGCGCCAGCTCGCGGGTCTGATACACCGCAGCCGGGACTTCGATCATCACGCCCACCGGCGGCATCGGCACATCGGTGCCTTCGTCGCGCACCTCGCCCCACGCACGGTGGATCAGGTGCAGCGCTTCCTCGGTTTCGTGAGTGCCGGAAATCATCGGCAGCAGAATCCGCAGGTTATTCAGGCCTTCACTGGCCTTGAGCATGGCGCGGGTCTGCACCAGGAAGATTTCCGGGTGATCGAGGGTGACCCGGATGCCGCGCCAGCCAAGGAACGGGTTGTCTTCCTTGATCGGGAAGTACGACAGCGCCTTGTCACCGCCGATATCCAGCGTGCGCATGGTCACAGGCAGCGGGTGGAAAGCGGCCAGTTGCTCGCGGTAGATCGCCAGTTGTTCCTTTTCGCTCGGGAAACGCTGGTTGATCATGAAGGGGACTTCGGTGCGATACAGCCCCACGCCTTCTGCTCCGCGCTGCTGCGCACGGGCGACGTCGGCCAGCAGACCGGTGTTGACCCACAAAGGCATGCGATGCCCGTCCAAAGTGACGCACGGCAGCTCGCGCAGGGCATCAAGCCCCTGAGACAACTGGCGCTCTTCTTCGACCACCACGGAATACTGCTTGCGCAGCACTTCACTCGGGTTGGTGTAGACCTCGCCGTGGTAGCCATCGACGATCAGCTCAATGCCGTCGACCTTGGAATACGGCAGATCGACCGCGCCCATGACGGTAGGAATACCCATGGCCCTGGCCAGAATCGCCACGTGGGAGTTACCCGAACCCAGTACCGAAACCAGACCGACGAGCTTGCCTTCCGGCACTTCACCCAGCATCGCCGGGGACAGTTCTTCACTGACCAGAATGGTGTTGTCGGGGTATACCAGTGCCTGCTGACGCGCTTCTTGGAGGTACGCCAGCAAGCGGCGGCCGAGGTCTTTGACGTCCGATGCACGTTCGCGCAGGTAGGCGTCGTCCATCAGCTCGAAACGTTTGACGTGTTCGTTGACCACCGAGCGCAGCGCGCCCTGCGCCCATTGGCCGGTCTTGATGACATTGGTGACTTCGCTGCCCAGCGATGCATCATCGAGCATCATCAAGTAGACGTCGAACAACGCACGCTCTTCCGGGCGTAATTGCGTAGCCAATTTCGCCGAAAGCGTGCGCATATCGCTACGAACGCCCTCTAGGGCGTTCTGGAAGAGCTTAAGCTCGGCGTCGATGTCGGTGACGGACTTGTCCGGGACCACTTCAAGATCGGCCGGCGGGAGCATGACCAGCGCCGTGCCCACTGCCGCGCCAGGCGAGCCCGGCACGCCGACGAATTTGGCTTCCTGGATACCTTTGCCTTGCCGGCCCAGGCCGCGAATCGAGCCGGTGGCTTCGGCATGGGCGATGACCCCCGCGAGCTGCGCGCTCATGGTCACCAGGAAGGCTTCTTCACCTTCATCGAACTGGCGACGTTCCTTTTGCTGAATGACCAGCACGCCCACCACACGCCGGTGGTGGATGATCGGAGCACCGAGGAAGGAGGCAAAACGTTCTTCGCCGGTCTCCGCGAAGTAGCGATAACGCGGGTGATCGGCGGCGTTTTCGAGATTCAGCGGTTCTTCGCGCGTGCCCACCAGACCGACCAGACCTTCGTTGGGGGCCATGCTGACTTTGCCGATTGAGCGCTTGTTCAGGCCCTCGGTCGCCATCAGCACGAAGCGGTTGGATTCGGGGTCGAGCAAATAGACCGAGCAGACCTGGCTGCTCATGGCCTCCTTGACGCGCAACACAATAATCCCCAACGCCGCCTTGAGATCCTTGGCGGAGTTAACTTCCTGGACGATCTTGCGCAGCGTATTGAGCATGGCTCGGGGTCGAACTCCGTGTCAGTCGCGCGCCAACAGGCGCGGGGCAAGCTCTTTGAGTGCGCGTCGATACACCTCGCGCTTGAATGTCACCACCTGGCCCAACGGATACCAATAACTGACCCAGCGCCAGCCATCGAACTCCGGTTTACCGGTCAAATCCATCCGCACCCGCTGCTCATTGGAGATCAGGCGCAGGAGAAACCATTTCTGCTTCTGGCCGATGCACAGCGGCTGGCTGTGCGTGCGGACCAAACGTTGCGGCAGACGATAGCGCAACCAACCGCGGGTGCAGGCAAGAATTTCAACGTCATGCCTTTCCAGCCCGACTTCTTCATTCAATTCACGATAGAGCGCGTCTTCCGGCGTTTCCTGAGGGTTGATTCCCCCTTGCGGAAACTGCCAGGCATCTTGATTGATACGGCGAGCCCATAAGACCTGGCCAGCATCATTTGTCAGAATTATCCCGACATTAGGGCGGAAACCATCGGGGTCGATCACGGCTACAACCTCGCAAACGCATGTCGCCGCATTGTTCCACAAAGATCGTGAAGGCAGCAACGAGCCGTCGACAGCTTATCGTGACAACTGCATTAATAGATGCGATCTCTTGGTCAAACCTCGTATTCTTGTGCTCTTTTTTCAGTTATTTCAGCGAGTAACCCATGCGCCTGGCATTGTTCGACCTCGATAACACCCTCCTCGGCGGCGACAGCGATCACGCCTGGGGCGACTATCTGTGCGAGCGGGGCATTCTTGATGGCGCCGCTTACAAGGCCCGCAACGACGCGTTCTATCAGGACTATCTGGCCGGGACGTTGAACCTGACCGATTACCTGAATTTCAGCCTGGAAATCCTGGGTCGCACCGAGATGGCACAACTTGACGAGTGGCATGCGGATTTCATGCGCGACTGCATCGAACCACTGATTCTGCCCAAGGCCATGGCTCTGATTGCCAGGCATCGGGATGCTGGCGACAAGCTGGTTGTCATCACCGCCACCAACCGCTTCGTCACTGCGCCGGTGGTTGCGCGCCTGGGCATCGACACATTGCTGGCTACCGAATGTGAGATGGTCGACGGCCGGTACACAGGGCGCACGACCGACGTACCGTGCTTTCGCGAGGGCAAGGTGACGCGCCTGAATCGCTGGATCGAGGAAAACGGCTTCGATCTGGAAGACAGCTACTTCTATAGCGACTCCATGAATGATCTGCCGCTGCTGGAGCAGGTCGCGAATCCGGTGGCCGTCGATCCTGACGAGAAGCTGCGCGCCGAAGCAACCCGTCGCGGCTGGCCGGTGATTTCGCTGCGCGACTGACGAAGACGATCTGCCGGGGCAAGCCGATCAAGGCTTATTTAGACGGGCTTGGCGCCCATCAACCCGGCAATCGACACGAAGCAGACGGCGCTGAAGATTGCCAGCGCCAGCGTGAACCTGGGATTACCCACGATCACCGGACGGCGCAGGCGATTGACGCGCACTGCGAGCCACGCCCAGCTCAGTGCGCCAAAGGTGTACAACACGCTCGCAGCCAGCAGCCAGGTCTGCCCCAATGGCCAACCGGCGTAATGCACCAGCCACCAGCCACTGACCGGCAAGGTCAGCAGGCACAACCCCATCAGCAACCAGACAAACACCCAAGGCTTCTGCATGGCGCGATTCTGCACCGTCAGATCTCCGGCCCTGCGGCCGCGAACGATCCAGACGATCATCGCCAGCGCACCAACGAACAAGAGTGCCGTGGTGACCATGTGCAGGATTTTCAATGCGGCGAAGTGTTCCATCGCGGTTTGTTTCCTTATATAGAAGCCATGCTCTGAGCGTAGCCGTACGCGGGCAAGCGCGCTCCTACACGGGTAATGCGGCGCTGCCTATCCAGCGGATGTACCAGCCTCTTCCCGGCTAAAGCCGGTCCTACCGATGCTGCAAGCTTTTCGTAGGACCGGCTTTAGCCGGGAAGGCGTCGGGGTGTTCGCCGTAGATAGAAGGGGCGTCAGAGACAGTTGGCTCACTCCCGCCGGGCTACGCAGTGGCGACTCAGCCGAGAAACAATTTGTACGCCGGGTTGTTGCTCTCGTCCCAATACGGATAACCGATTTCCGCAAGCGCTCGCGGCACCAGATGGCGCTCTTCCTCCGGCACGACCAGCCCGGCCACCACGCGGCCGTCGGCGGCGCCGTGGTTGCGGTAGTGGAACATCGAGATGTTCCACTTGCCGCCCAGTTTGTTGAGGAAGTTGAACAGCGCGCCCGGTCGCTCGGGGAATTCGAAGCGCAGCACTACTTCATCGCTGACCCGTTCCGAATGCCCGCCGACCATGTGCCGCAGGTGCAGCTTGGCCAGTTCGTTGTCGGTCAGGTCCAATACCGGAAAGCCCTGCGCCGAGAGGCTGGCGATCAGCGCCTTGCGCGGGTCGTTTTCCGGGTGGGTCTGCACGCCGACGAAGATGTGCGCCTCGCGGTCGGTGTGGTAGCGGTAGTTGAATTCGGTGATCTGACGCTTGCCGACGGCCTCGCAGAACGCCTTGAAACTGCCCGGCTGCTCGGGAATGGTCACGGCAATGATCGCCTCGCGACCTTCGCCCAGTTCGGCGCGCTCGGCGACATGGCGCAGACGGTCGAAATTGACGTTGGCGCCCGAGTCGATGGCGACGAAGGTCTGCCCGGTGACGCCGTATTCTTCGGTGTACTTCTTGATGC
>NZ_FNYJ01000008.1 GCF_900108875.1 Pseudomonas sp. NFR16
CAATACTAATTGCCCGTGAGGCTTGACCATATAACACCCAAGCAATCTGCGACTCGGACGAGCACAGATTGCGGTGACTGTGAAGACGACACGCACCGAAAGTTTGCAGCATACAGGCCAGACCTGATCACATACCCGATTGGCTGAAGCGCGGCCCCAGGCCACGGTTCGGTACCCGAATTTCTTGACGACCATAGAGCATTGGAACCACCTGATCCCATCCCGAACTCAGAAGTGAAACGATGCATCGCCGATGGTAGTGTGGGGTTTCCCCATGTGAGAGTAGGTCATCGTCAAGATTAAATTCCAGAACCCCATTTGCGAAAGCAGATGGGGTTTTGTTTTTGCGCGTGAAATTAAATCCCAGGATCGGCTGGGTTCCTGAAACCACCCGAGTGGGAATGTAAGCCCGTACGCTGGCAATTGGCGCGCGCTAGCGAGGGCGATTTTCTAGGCGTTGGGAGCGGCTATCGCTATTATGCGTGCCTTATTGTCAGGTGAGACTTCGATGCGAACGTTGCTCAAGCTTCTTGGAGATGGTGCTTTTCATTCCGGCGAAGACCTAGGCCGTGTACTTGGCGTCAGCCGCAGTGCTGTGTGGAAAAAGCTCCAGCAGGTGGAAGCGGAGCTCGGGATTGAGGTTCATAAAGTTCGCGGGCGGGGGTATCGCCTGGCCGGGCCGTTACATCTGCTGGATGCAGGTGAAATCGCCGATAACGATCACGGCGCACCATGGCCTGTGCGTGTTTATGATGTTGTTGACTCTACAAATGCCGAGGCGATGCGGCTGATTGGAGCCGGCACGCAGCTGCCCTTGTTGGTTCTCGCCGAGCAGCAAACGGCCGGCAGGGGGCGGCGTGGGCGGAAGTGGGTCAGTCCTTTCGCCGAGAATCTTTATTACAGCCTTGCTGTGCGTGTTGAAGGTGGTATGCGCCAGCTTGAGGGCATGAGCTTGCTTGTGGGTCTGGCGTTGGTAGAAACCCTCCGAGAGCTAGGTGTCGCGAAAGCCGGCTTGAAGTGGCCGAACGATATTCTCGTGGGTGATCGTAAGCTTGCCGGCATTCTACTTGAGCTCACAGGAGACCCTGCGGATGTATGTCACGTGATCATAGGCGTCGGTGTGAACGTCAACATGCGCAGCGCCAATGAGGTTGATCAAGCCTGGACGTCTATGGCGGTCGAGTTGGGCGGGATGTTAGACCGTAACCAGGTTGCGTCTAGGCTGAGTCACAACCTTGGGCTCTATATCGCTCGACATCGCGAAGAAGGCTTCAACGCATTTAGGGACGAATGGGAGCGCAATCACCTCTGGCAGGGGAAAGAGGTGTCATTAATCGCGGGAGATCGTGTGATCGAGGGCACTGTCCTTGGCATTGAGGGTGATGGCTCACTGCGTTTATGTGTGGGTGGCGTAGAGCGCAGCTTTAATGGCGGTGAGTTGAGCCTGAGGCTGCTTGCTAAGTGAGAAGGCGCCAAAAAGGCCGCTGGTTGGGGGTGCTATGCGTTGGGTGTTTTTGCTGTTGTTAATGTTGAATGCCTTCTACTACGTTTGGCATCACCAGGACGCTCCTTTGAGGCCGAAGGAGGTGGCGCCTCTGGCGTCGTTCAAGGGCTTAAGACAGGATATCCGGTTGCTCAGTGAATCAGGCTCTTCCAGCCAGACAGAGCTTTCCAGGGCAGCATTTAGTCAGTGTCTCTATTTGGGTGGAGATATTTCGCAAGCCGACGCCAGAACTCTCGAACAGCGGCTGACCAGTCTCGACATTCAGACACGGTTTGGACAGCGCCGAGATGAGGGTGGCGCCATTTACTGGTTGCGCATAGAGCCAGAAAGTCGTCGGCTGGTTGATGAGCCTTTGCTGGGTACGTTAGCGCAGGACTTCCCGAAATTAAAAAGTAAAATAATGTCTTGCGAGGGCATTGCAACCACCGATTAGTTTGCATAGAATGGCGCCCGCTTCGCAGTGCAGAGAAATCTGAAACTGCTGTGAAGCAAGCGTCAACGTATGTAACCTCAAGTTTTTATTGAGAAAAAGGTTGACAGAAGGGTGGCATGATATAGAATGCTGCCTCGCTTAGGAGGGGTTCCCGAGCGGCCAAAGGGATCAGACTGTAAATCTGACGTCTACGACTTCGAAGGTTCGAATCCTTCCCCCTCCACCATATTTTCGAGCCTAAGCAGCATGCTCGGCGGGTATAGTTTAGTGGTAGAACCTCAGCCTTCCAAGCTGATGATGCGGGTTCGATTCCCGCTACCCGCTCCAAGTTTTGCTGGTTGTGCGATGTGTTTTGCTCTTGTAGCTCAGTTGGTAGAGCACACCCTTGGTAAGGGTGAGGTCAGCGGTTCAAATCCGCTCAAGAGCTCCATTACTAAGGCAGATATGAAAGTATCTGCCTTTGTTTTAGGTGTTGCGATTCGCCAGGTTTTTGCTGCCTGGGTGAGGGTTTTTCGTAGCTACCTGGCAGTGTGTTGGCGAGGTTGTGTCCGGTCTCGCTGATTAGCTGTTGAAATCTCCCTGTCGGGTCCGCATAATGGTCGGCCTGATTATGCTTTTAGGTCAGTAGCTCAATTGGCAGAGCGACGGTCTCCAAAACCGTAGGTTGGGGGTTCGATTCCCTCCTGACCTGCCAGATTCGCTTAACGTGTCTGGCTTTCTTTTCACAGGATTTTAGTAGATGAATCCAAAGGCTGAAGCCTCAGACTCCCGTTTTGATCTTCTGAAGTGGCTCGTAGTGGTCCTTCTGGTCGTTGTGGGCGTGGTCGGAAATCAATACTATTCGGCGCAGCCAATCCTGTATCGCGTGCTGGCCTTGCTCGTGATTGCCGCTGTTGCAGCTTACGTAGCTCTCCAGACTGGCAAGGGTAAGGCTTTCTTCGTGTTGGCCAAGGAAGCTCGCGTCGAGATTCGTAAAGTCGTATGGCCTACTCGTCAAGAAACCACGCAGACTACTCTCATCGTGGTAGCTGTCGTTCTGGTTATGGCGCTGCTGTTGTGGGGATTAGATTCCCTGCTCGGCTGGCTTGTTTCCTTGATTGTTGGCTAAGGGTGTCCCGTGGCTAAGCGTTGGTACGTAGTGCATGCCTACTCGGGTTACGAGAAGCATGTTATGCGCTCTCTGATCGAGCGTGTAAAGCTGGCAGGCATGGAAGATGGTTTTGGCGAAATTCTGGTCCCTACCGAAGAAGTGGTAGAGATGCGCAACGGCCAGAAGCGCAAAAGCGAGCGTAAATTCTTCCCTGGTTATGTGCTGGTTCAGATGGACATGAACGAGGGGACTTGGCACTTGGTCAAGGACACGCCTCGCGTCATGGGCTTTATCGGTGGCACTGCAGACAAGCCTGCTCCTATCACTGATAAGGAAGCTGAGGCCATTCTGCGTCGTGTTGCTGATGGCAGCGACAAGCCGAAGCCGAAGACTCTGTTCGAGCCAGGTGAAGTGGTTCGCGTTACCGATGGTCCGTTTGCCGATTTCAACGGGACCGTCGAAGAAGTTAACTACGAAAAGAGCCGGATCCAAGTGGCTGTGCTTATTTTCGGACGCTCTACTCCGGTAGAGCTCGAGTTCAGTCAGGTCGAAAAGGCATAACTGAGCTAGGAATCCCATACCCCGCAGCCTTGGGCTGTGGGGTTTTGTCGTCACTGGGATAAACGCGCAAGTAACCGGGGAGCCTTTCGAGGCGTTTGAACCCGTAATTGGAGTGCCTCATGGCCAAGAAGATTACCGCTTACATCAAGCTTCAAGTGAAAGCTGCTCAGGCTAACCCAAGCCCGCCCGTCGGTCCTGCTCTGGGTCAGCACGGCGTTAACATCATGGAATTCTGCAAGGCTTTCAACGCCCGTACTCAGGGTCTTGAGCCAGGTCTGCCGACTCCTGTGATCATCACTGTTTACAGCGACCGCAGCTTCACTTTTGAAACCAAAAGTACGCCTGCGTCGGTTCTGCTGAAAAAAGCCGCTGGCCTGACCAGCGGCTCGGCTCGCCCGAACACCGTTAAAGTTGGCACCGTTACCCGTGCACAGCTGGAAGATATCGCCAAGGCTAAAAATGCCGATCTGACTGCTGCTGACATGGAAGCGGCCGTGCGTACTATCGCCGGCTCCGCTCGTAGCATGGGCCTTAACGTGGAGGGTGTGTAATGGCTAAGCTGACCAAACGCCAAAAGGCGATCGCTGCAAAGATCGAGCCTGGCAAATCTTACAGCTTCAACGATGCAGCTGCGCTGCTGACCGAGTTGTCGACCGTTAAGTTCAGCGAGTCTGTCGACGTCGCTGTTAACCTCGGTGTAGACCCGCGTAAATCTGACCAGGTCGTTCGTAGCGCTACCGTGCTGCCACACGGTACTGGCAAGACTGTCCGCGTCGCTGTCTTCACCCAGGGTCCAGCCGCTGAAGCTGCTCTGGCCGCTGGCGCTGATCGCGTTGGTATGGACGACCTGGCTGCCGAAATGAAAGGCGGCGACCTGAACTATGACGTCGTTATTGCTTCCCCGGATGCAATGCGTGTCGTAGGTCAGCTGGGTCAGATCCTCGGTCCTCGCGGCCTGATGCCTAACCCGAAAGTTGGTACCGTTACGCCAGACGTAGCTTCTGCTGTCAAGAACGCTAAAGCTGGTCAGGTTCGTTACCGCACTGACAAAAACGGCATCATCCACACTTCCGTTGGCAAGGTTGGCTTTGAAGCCGACAAGCTGAAGGAAAACGTTGAAGCACTGATCGCTGATCTGAAGCGTATCAAACCAGCTTCCTCGAAAGGTATTTACGTCAAGCGCGTTACTCTGAGCACCACTATGGGCCCAGGCCTGGTCATCGACCAAGGTTCTCTGAACGCGTAAGACTCGCACGATGCAGTCTGCTGCATCGTTGCAAAAATTGGGGTCCCTGCCTGGCGGGGGCTATCCAAGACCGTAGGCGACGAAAGTCTTAAACCACAAGCCTACGCAGATGGTGCTCCCGGTTCCTTACCGAATCAGACACCAAAACGACATCCGGCTCCGGCCAGATGAAACGGTAACAAGCAGGAGTTAAACCCGTGGCAATTAAACTCGAAGACAAGAAGGCCATCGTCGCTGAAGTCAACGAGGCTGCCAAAGTCGCTCTGTCTGCTGTTGTGGCTGATGCCCGCGGCGTGACAGTAGGCGCGATGACCGGACTCCGTAAAGAGGCTCGTGAAGCTGGCGTTTATGTACGTGTCGTACGTAACACCCTGCTCAAGCGCGCTGTTGCTGACACTGAATACAGTGTTCTCAACGATGCGTTCACCGGCCCTACCTTGATCGCTTTCTCTAACGAACATCCTGGTGCTGCTGCCCGTTTGTTCAAAGAGTTCGCGAAAGGTCAGGACAAGTTCGAGATCAAGGCAGCTGCGTTCGAGGGCAAGTTCCTCGCAGCTAATCAGATCGACGTACTGGCAACCTTGCCGACCCGTGACGAAGCAATCTCCCAGCTGATGAGCGTGATCCAAGGCGCTACCAGCAAATTGGCTCGTACTCTGGCGGCAGTTCGCGAACAGAAAGAAGCTGCTGCAGCCTAAGGCCGCACACCTCTTCCCGCGTATTTTTGTTTATTTCGAAGGCCGCATAGGCCCTCACACAATTCAGGAATTAGAGTCATGTCTATCTCTCAAGACGATATCCTCAACGCCGTAGCTGAAATGTCCGTTCTGCAGGTTGTTGAGCTGATCAAAGCTTTCGAAGAAAAATTCGGTGTTAGCGCTGCTGCTGCATCGGCTGGTCCAGCTGCTGCTGCCGCCGTTGTTGAAGAGCAAACCGAGTTCAACGTCATGCTGACCGAAGCTGGCGACAAGAAAGTGAACGTGATTAAAGCAGTTCGTGAACTGACCGGTCTGGGCCTGAAAGAAGCCAAGGCAGTCGTTGACGGCGCTCCAGCAATGGTCCTGGAAGCAGTAGCAAAAGACGCTGCTGACAAAGCCAAAGCTGCTCTGGAAGAAGCAGGCGCTAAAGTCGAGCTGAAGTAAGCATCGACCTTGCGTCTCCAGCCCAAGCGTTGAGCGAAAGGCTGATGGCTGGTGGCTTCTGCCACCGGCCTTTTTCCGTTATTGGCGACCGATCAGGTCGGCGCCATTAACGTGCTTCAACCACCTCGACCGGTGGCGCAAACCATGGGGTTTGCAAGATTTTCTGGCCGCTCCCGTCGGGGGAGGCCAAACAAGCAGGTGACCAAGCTGGGGAACGCTGATGGCTTACTCATATACTGAGAAAAAACGTATCCGCAAGGACTTTAGCAAGTTGCCGGACGTCATGGATGTGCCTTACCTCCTGGCCATCCAGCTGGATTCGTATCGTGAATTCTTGCAAGCGGGAGCGACTAAAGATCAGTTCCGCGACGTGGGCCTGCATGCGGCCTTCAAATCCGTTTTCCCGATCATCAGCTACTCCGGCAATGCTGCTCTGGAGTATGTCGGTTATCGTCTGGGCGAACCGGCGTTTGATGTCAAGGAATGCGTGCTGCGCGGTGTGACGTACGCCGTACCTTTGCGGGTAAAAGTGCGCCTGATCATTTTCGACAAAGAGTCGTCGAACAAAGCGATCAAGGACATCAAAGAGCAAGAAGTCTACATGGGTGAAATCCCCCTGATGACTGAAAACGGTACCTTCGTAATCAACGGTACCGAGCGTGTTATCGTTTCCCAGCTGCACCGTTCCCCAGGCGTGTTCTTCGATCACGACCGTGGCAAGACGCACAGTTCTGGCAAGCTGCTGTATTCCGCTCGCATCATTCCTTACCGTGGTTCGTGGCTGGACTTCGAGTTCGATCCAAAGGACTGTGTATTCGTCCGTATCGACCGTCGCCGCAAGCTCCCTGCATCGGTTCTGCTCCGTGCGCTGGGCTACACCACTGAAGAAGTGCTGGACGCTTTCTACACCACCAACGTTTTCCACGTTCAGGGCGAATCCCTGAGCCTGGAGCTGGTGCCTCAGCGTCTGCGTGGCGAAATTGCCGTTCTGGACATCCAGGACGACAAGGGCAAAGTGATCGTCGAGCAAGGTCGTCGTATCACGGCTCGCCACATCAACCAGCTTGAAAAAGCCGGCATCAAGGCGCTGGAAGTTCCGCTGGATTACGTCATTGGCCGTACCACCGCCAAGGCGATCGTGCACCCGGCGACTGGCGAAATCATTGCCGAATGCAACACTGAGCTGAACACCGAGATCCTGGCAAAGATTGCCAAGGCTCAGGTCGTTCGCATCGAAACGTTGTACACCAACGACATCGACTGCGGCCCGTTCATCTCCGACACCTTGAAGATCGATTCGACCGGCAACCAGCTGGAAGCTCTGGTCGAAATCTATCGCATGATGCGTCCTGGCGAGCCGCCTACCAAGGATGCAGCAGAGACCCTGTTCAATAACCTGTTCTTCAGCCCAGAGCGTTACGATCTCTCTGCTGTAGGCCGGATGAAGTTCAACCGTCGTATCGGTCGTACCGAAATCGAAGGTTCGGGCGTGCTGTGCAAGGAAGATATCGTCGCGGTCCTCAAGACCCTGGTCGATATCCGTAACGGCAAAGGCATCGTCGACGACATCGACCACCTGGGTAACCGTCGCGTTCGCTGCGTCGGCGAAATGGCCGAGAACCAGTTCCGTGTAGGTCTGGTGCGTGTTGAGCGCGCGGTCAAAGAGCGTCTGTCGATGGCAGAAAGCGAGGGCCTGATGCCTCAGGACCTGATCAACGCCAAGCCGGTTGCCGCTGCCGTCAAAGAGTTCTTCGGTTCCAGTCAGCTGTCGCAGTTCATGGACCAGAACAACCCGCTGTCCGAGATCACGCACAAACGTCGTGTTTCTGCACTCGGCCCAGGCGGTCTGACGCGTGAGCGCGCAGGCTTTGAAGTGCGTGACGTACACCCGACGCACTACGGTCGTGTTTGCCCGATCGAAACGCCGGAAGGTCCGAACATCGGTCTGATCAACTCGCTCGCTGCCTACGCTCGCACCAACCAGTACGGCTTCCTGGAAAGCCCGTACCGCGTTGTGAAAGAAGGCCTGGTCACCGACGAGATCGTGTTCCTGTCCGCTATTGAAGAAGCCGATCACGTGATCGCGCAGGCTTCGGCCGCCATGAACGACAAAGGTCAGCTGATCGATGAGCTGGTTGCCGTTCGTCACCTGAACGAATTCACCGTCAAGGCGCCGGAAGACGTCACCCTGATGGACGTTTCGCCGAAGCAGGTTGTTTCGGTGGCTGCGTCGTTGATTCCGTTCCTCGAGCACGACGACGCCAACCGTGCGTTGATGGGTTCCAACATGCAGCGTCAGGCTGTTCCGACTCTGCGTGCCGACAAGCCGCTGGTGGGTACCGGCATGGAGCGCAACGTCGCCCGTGACTCCGGTGTCTGCGTTGTTGCCCGTCGTGGCGGCGTGATCGACTCCGTCGATGCCAGCCGTATCGTCGTTCGTGTTGCTGATGACGAAGTTGAACCGGGCGAAGCCGGCGTCGACATCTACAACCTGACCAAGTACACCCGCTCGAACCAGAACACCTGCATCAACCAGCGTCCGCTGGTGAGCAAAGGCGATCGCGTTCAGCGCAGCGACATCATGGCCGACGGTCCGTCCACCGATATGGGTGAACTGGCTCTGGGTCAGAACATGCGCATCGCGTTCATGGCATGGAACGGCTTCAACTTCGAAGACTCCATCTGCCTTTCTGAGCGTGTTGTTCAGGAAGACCGCTTCACCACGATCCACATTCAGGAACTGACCTGCGTGGCCCGTGATACCAAGCTTGGCCCAGAGGAAATCACCGCTGACATCCCGAACGTGGGTGAAGCAGCGCTGAACAAGCTGGACGAAGCCGGTATCGTTTACGTGGGTGCTGAAGTCGGCGCCGGCGACATCCTGGTAGGTAAGGTCACTCCGAAGGGCGAGACCCAGCTGACTCCGGAAGAGAAACTGCTGCGCGCAATCTTCGGTGAAAAAGCCAGCGACGTTAAAGACACCTCCCTGCGCGTACCTACCGGTACCAAAGGAACGGTCATTGACGTTCAGGTATTCACTCGTGATGGCGTTGAGCGTGATGCACGTGCTCTGTCGATCGAGAAAAGCCAGCTGGACGAGATCCGCAAGGATCTGAACGAAGAGTTCCGTATCGTCGAAGGTGCAACGTTCGAGCGTCTGCGTTCTGCTTTGGTGGGTCGTACTGTTGAAGGTGGTGCTGGCCTGAAGAAAGGTCAGGAAATCACCGACGAAGTACTCGACGGCCTCGAGCATGGCCAGTGGTTCAAACTGCGCATGGTCGAAGACGCGCTGAACGAGCAACTCGAGAAAGCTCAGGCTTACATTGTTGATCGTCGCCGTCTGCTGGACGACAAGTTCGAAGACAAGAAGCGCAAACTGCAGCAAGGCGATGACCTGGCTCCAGGCGTCTTGAAAATCGTCAAGGTCTACCTCGCCATTCGTCGCCGCATCCAGCCGGGCGACAAAATGGCCGGTCGCCACGGTAACAAGGGTGTGGTCTCCGTGATCATGCCGGTTGAAGACATGCCACATGATGCCAACGGCACGCCTGTGGATATCGTCCTCAACCCGTTGGGTGTACCTTCGCGTATGAACGTTGGTCAGATTCTCGAAACCCACTTGGGCCTCGCGGCCAAGGGGCTGGGCGAGAAGATCAACCGCATGCTCGAAGAGCAGCGTAAAGTTGTTGAACTGCGCAAGTTCCTGAACGAGATCTACAACGAGATCGGCGGTCGTCAGGAAAGCCTGGATGACCTGTCTGATCAGGAAATCCTCGATCTGGCTAAGAACCTGCGTGGCGGCGTTCCAATGGCGACCCCGGTATTCGACGGTGCCAAGGAAGTCGAAATCAAGGCGATGCTGCGCCTGGCGGACATGCCGGACAGTGGCCAGATGCAGCTGTTTGACGGCCGCACCGGTAACAAATTCGAGCGTCCGGTAACTGTTGGCTACATGTACATGCTGAAGCTGAACCACTTGGTGGACGACAAGATGCACGCGCGTTCCACTGGTTCTTACAGCCTGGTTACCCAGCAGCCGCTGGGTGGTAAGGCGCAGTTCGGTGGTCAGCGTTTCGGGGAGATGGAAGTCTGGGCGCTGGAAGCATATGGCGCGGCGTACACTCTGCAAGAAATGCTCACAGTGAAGTCGGACGATGTGAACGGCCGGACCAAGATGTACAAAAACATCGTGGACGGCGATCACCGTATGGAGCCGGGCATGCCCGAGTCTTTCAACGTGTTGATCAAAGAAATCCGTTCGCTCGGTATCGATATCGATCTGGAAACCGAATAACACGTGACGCGAATCGAGGGTGGGTCGGTATGACCGCCCTCTGCTCCGCCAGGAGGAAAGGCCTTGAAAGACCTACTGAATTTGCTGAAAAACCAGGGTCAAGTCGAAGAGTTCGACGCCATCCGTATCGGATTGGCATCGCCTGAGATGATCCGTTCGTGGTCGTTCGGTGAAGTAAAAAAACCGGAAACCATCAACTACCGTACGTTCAAACCCGAGCGTGATGGCCTGTTCTGCGCCAAGATCTTTGGCCCGGTCAAGGATTACGAGTGCCTGTGCGGTAAGTACAAGCGCTTGAAGCATCGTGGCGTGATCTGCGAGAAGTGCGGCGTTGAAGTCGCGCTCGCGAAGGTCCGTCGTGAGCGTATGGCTCACATCGAACTGGCCTCGCCGGTTGCTCACATCTGGTTCCTGAAATCGCTGCCGTCCCGTATCGGCCTGCTGATGGACATGACCCTGCGTGATATCGAGCGCGTTCTCTACTTCGAGAGCTATGTCGTTATCGATCCAGGCATGACCACGCTTGAGAAAGGTCAGCTGCTGAACGATGAGCAGTATTTTGAAGCGCTTGAAGAGTTCGGTGATGACTTCGACGCCCGCATGGGTGCCGAGGCCGTCCGCGAGCTGCTGCACGCTATCGATCTGGAACACGAGATTGGCCGTCTGCGTGAAGAAATTCCGCAAACCAACTCCGAAACCAAGATCAAGAAGCTGTCCAAGCGTCTGAAGTTGATGGAAGCCTTCCAGGGTTCCGGCAACCTGCCTGAGTGGATGGTGTTGACCGTTCTGCCGGTTCTGCCGCCAGATCTGCGTCCACTGGTACCACTGGACGGCGGCCGCTTTGCGACTTCTGACCTCAACGATCTGTATCGTCGAGTGATCAACCGTAACAACCGTTTGAAGCGCCTGCTGGATCTGTCTGCTCCAGACATCATCGTGCGCAATGAAAAACGCATGCTGCAGGAAGCTGTGGATGCGCTGCTCGATAACGGTCGCCGCGGCCGTGCGATTACCGGTTCCAACAAGCGTCCTCTGAAATCCCTGGCTGACATGATCAAGGGTAAACAAGGTCGTTTCCGTCAGAACTTGCTCGGTAAGCGCGTTGACTACTCGGGTCGTTCGGTTATTACCGTAGGTCCGACCCTGCGCCTGCATCAGTGCGGTCTGCCTAAGAAAATGGCTCTCGAGCTGTTCAAGCCGTTCATTTTCGGCAAGCTGGAAATGCGCGGTCTGGCGACCACCATCAAAGCTGCCAAGAAGATGGTCGAGCGCGAGCTGCCTGAGGTCTGGGACGTTCTCGCCGAAGTGATTCGTGAACACCCAGTGCTGCTCAACCGTGCTCCGACCCTTCACCGTCTGGGTATCCAGGCGTTTGAACCGGTTCTCATCGAAGGTAAGGCAATCCAGCTGCATCCGTTGGTCTGTGCGGCATACAACGCCGACTTCGACGGTGACCAGATGGCTGTTCACGTGCCTCTGACGCTGGAAGCCCAGCTCGAAGCGCGCGCACTGATGATGTCGACCAACAACATTCTGTCGCCAGCCAACGGTGAGCCAATCATCGTTCCTTCGCAGGACGTTGTATTGGGTCTGTACTACATGACTCGTGAAGCGATCAACGCCAAAGGCGAAGGTCGTGTGTTCGCGGATCTGCAGGAAGTTGACCGTGTGTTCCGTGCCGGCGAAGCTGCTCTGCACGCCAAGGTCAAGGTGCGGATCAACGAAACCGTCAATGATCGTGATGGCGGCAGCGTGAGCGGTACCCGTATCGTCGACACCACTGTCGGCCGTGCGCTGCTGTATCAAGTTGTGCCAAAAGGTCTTTCGTACGACGTCGTCAACCAGCCGATGAAGAAAAAGGCGATCTCCAAGCTGATCAACCAGTGCTACCGCGTGGTTGGTCTGAAAGAGACCGTGATCTTCGCTGACCAGTTGATGTACACCGGTTTTGCCTACTCGACGATTTCGGGTGTTTCCATCGGCGTTAACGACTTCGTTATCCCTGATGAAAAAGCGCGCATCATCGACGCTGCTACCGATGAAGTGAAAGAGATCGAAAGTCAGTACGCCTCCGGCCTGGTAACCCAGGGCGAGAAGTACAACAAGGTGATCGACCTCTGGTCCAAGGCCAACGATGAAGTTTCCAAGGCGATGATGTCCAACCTCTCGAAAGAGAAAGTTGTCGACCGTCACGGCGAGACCGTTGACCAGGAATCCTTCAACTCGATGTACATGATGGCTGACTCGGGTGCGCGGGGTTCTGCTGCCCAGATCCGTCAGTTGGCCGGTATGCGTGGTCTGATGGCCAAGCCCGACGGCTCCATCATCGAAACGCCGATTACTGCGAACTTCCGTGAAGGTCTGAGCGTACTTCAGTACTTCATCTCGACTCACGGTGCTCGTAAAGGTTTGGCGGATACTGCGTTGAAAACCGCGAACTCCGGTTACCTCACCCGTCGTCTGGTAGACGTGGCGCAAGATCTGGTCGTTACCGAGGTCGATTGCGGTACCGAGCAAGGCCTGGTCATGACGCCGCACATTGAAGGCGGTGACGTTGTCGAGCCTCTGGGTGAGCGCGTACTGGGTCGTGTCATTGCTCGCGACGTGTTCAAGCCTGGCACCGAGGACGTCATCGTTCCGGCCGGCACGCTGGTCGACGAGAAGTGGGTCGAATTCATCGAGCTGAACAGCATCGACGAAGTGATCGTACGCTCGCCAATCAGCTGCGAAACCCGTTACGGCATTTGCGCCAAGTGCTACGGCCGTGATCTGGCTCGCGGACACCAGGTGAACATCGGTGAAGCTGTCGGCGTTATCGCTGCACAGTCGATCGGTGAGCCGGGTACCCAGCTGACCATGCGTACGTTCCACATCGGTGGTGCGGCAAGCCGTACTTCTGCTGCCGACAGCGTTCAGGTGAAGAACGGCGGTATCGTCCGTCTGCACAACCTGAAACACGTTGAGCGTCTCGACGGCAATCTGGTCGCAGTCTCGCGTTCCGGCGAGCTGGCGATCGCTGACGAGTTCGGCCGTGAGCGTGAGCGTTACAAGCTGCCTTACGGTGCAGTGATTTCGGTGAAGGAAGGCGACAAGGTCGACGCTGGCTCTATCGTAGCTAAGTGGGACCCGCACACTCACCCGATCGTTACCGAAATGAAAGGTACCGTGACCTATGTGGGCATGGAAGAAGGTATTACGATCAAGCGCCAGACCGACGAACTCACCGGTCTGACCAATATCGAAGTACTGGATGCCAAAGATCGTCCGGCGGCAGGCAAGGATATTCGTCCTGCGGTCAAGATGGTCGGCGCCGATGGCAAGGATCTGCTGCTGCCAGGTACTGACGTACCGGCTCAGTACTTCCTGCCGGCAAACGCCCTGGTAGGTGTAGCGGACGGTGCTCAAGTGGGCGTGGGTGATGTCATTGCCCGTATCCCGCAAGAAACGTCCAAGACCCGCGACATCACGGGTGGTCTGCCGCGCGTTGCCGACCTGTTCGAAGCGCGTCGTCCTAAGGAAGCGTCCATCCTGGCGGAAGTCAGCGGTACGATTGCATTCGGTAAGGAAACAAAAGGCAAGCGTCGTCTGGTCATTACTCCAAATGACGGCAGCGATCCGTACGAAGAGCTGATCCCGAAATGGCGTCACCTGAACGTCTTCGAAGGTGAGCAAGTGAACCGCGGCGAAGTTATCTCCGACGGTCCGAGCGATCCACACGACATTCTGCGTCTGCTGGGTGTCAGTGCGCTGGCGAAATACATCGTCAACGAGATTCAAGACGTTTACCGCCTGCAGGGCGTAAAGATCAACGACAAGCACATCGAAACGATCCTTCGTCAGATGCTGCGTAAAGTCGAGATCACTGAGTCTGGCGATTCGAGCTTCATCAAGGGTGACCAGATGGAGTTGACGCATGTACTGGTCGAAAACGAGCGCTTGGCGCAGGACGAGAAATTCATCGCGAAGTTTACGCGCGTGCTGCTGGGTATCACCAAGGCATCGCTGTCGACCGAATCGTTCATCTCGGCGGCCTCCTTCCAGGAGACCACCCGTGTTCTGACGGAAGCAGCAGTGACCGGCAAGCGCGACTACCTGCGCGGTCTGAAGGAAAACGTGGTCGTGGGTCGTCTGATTCCGGCCGGTACAGGTCTGGCGTATCACCGCGAGCGCAAGCGTCGCCGTGATGCTGACAAACCGCTGCGTGTGAGCGCCAGCGAAGTCGAAGCCGCCCTGACCGAAGCGTTGAACTCAAGCAGTAATTAAGAGCGGGGCCCTGATTTCAATGCCCACCTTTGCTGACAGGTTTTTTACTGTGAGAGGGCGGGTGGGGAGGTCGGGGCTTTGCCTTGACTGGGGGCAGGATCCTCTTTAGACTCTTGTACCCCTAAATCTGGCGGGACGTATGTCCGGCCATTTTGCTTTTCTTGTAAGACAATAGCGTCGCAAGACAACAGTGGAGCTAGTAGATGGCAACTATCAACCAGCTGGTACGTCAGCCGCGTAAGCGTATCGTCGAGAAATCCGACGTGCCTGCGCTGCAGAACTGCCCGCAACGTCGTGGTGTGTGCACTCGCGTGTACACGACTACGCCGAAAAAACCTAACTCGGCACTGCGTAAAGTATGCCGTGTGCGTCTGACCAACGGTTTCGAGGTTTCCTCGTACATCGGTGGTGAAGGCCACAACCTGCAAGAGCACAGCGTCGTCCTGATCCGTGGCGGTCGTGTAAAAGACTTGCCAGGTGTTCGTTACCACACCGTTCGCGGCTCCTTGGATACTTCCGGCGTTAAAGGCCGTAACCAGGGTCGTTCGAAATACGGTACCAAGCGTCCTAAATAAGGTCGCTTGACGTAAACAGCAGTTTCTATTTTTCTGAGTCGATAAGAGTAAGGTCGGGCGAATCCTCTGGATTCTGTTTCCGAGCTAACCTGAAGACCGTTTGAGGGCTTATCCATGCCAAGAAGACGCGTAGCAGCCAAGCGCGAAGTGCTTGACGATCCAAAATACGGAAGCCAGATCCTGGCCAAGTTCATGAACCACGTGATGGAAAGCGGCAAGAAAGCCGTTGCCGAACGTATCGTTTATGGCGCGCTGGAAAAGGTTAAAGAACGCAAGAACAGCGATCCCCTGGAAATCTTCGAGAAAGCTCTCGACGCCATCGCTCCGCTGGTCGAAGTAAAGTCGCGCCGTGTTGGCGGTGCTACTTACCAGGTTCCGGTCGAAGTTCGTCCGTCCCGTCGTAATGCTCTGGCAATGCGTTGGCTGGTAGACTTCGCGCGCAAGCGCGGTGAGAAGTCTATGGCTCTGCGTTTGGCTGGCGAACTGCTGGACGCCGCTGAAGGCAAAGGTGCTGCGGTCAAGAAGCGTGAAGACGTGCACCGTATGGCTGAGGCCAACAAGGCTTTCTCGCACTACCGCTTCTAATCTCAGCGTCACTATTTTTGCGAGGGCTTTATGGCTCGTACTACTCCGATTAACCGCTACCGTAACATCGGTATCGTTGCTCACGTGGATGCTGGTAAAACCACCACCACCGAGCGCGTCCTTTTTTACACTGGCGTAAACCACAAAATGGGCGAGGTGCATGATGGCGCCGCGACCATGGACTGGATGGTTCAGGAGCAGGAGCGTGGTATTACCATTACTTCTGCTGCGACCACTGCTTTCTGGCAGGGCTCTGTCAAACAGCATAAAGACCGTTATCGCTTCAACATCATCGATACCCCGGGCCACGTTGACTTCACCATCGAAGTAGAGCGCTCGCTGCGCGTACTCGACGGCGCCGTCGTTGTGTTCTGTGGTACCTCGGGCGTTGAGCCTCAGTCGGAAACCGTATGGCGCCAAGCCAACAAATACGGTGTTCCACGTCTTGTTTACGTCAACAAGATGGACCGTGCTGGTGCGAACTTCCTGCGCGTCGTAGGTCAGATCAAACAGCGTCTGGGTCACACTCCAGTGCCTATTCAGCTGGCTATCGGTTCGGAAGATAACTTCCAGGGCCAGATCGACCTGATGACCATGGAAGCGGTTTACTGGGACGACGCTGACAAGGGCATGACCCCTCGTCGCGAAGCAATCCCGGCCGAGCTGCAAGAGCTGGCTGCCGAGTGGCGCAGCAACATGGTCGAGGCTGCTGCCGAAGCCAACGAAGAGCTGATGAACAAGTACCTGGAAGGCGAAGAGCTGTCGATCGAAGAGATCAAAGCTGCTCTGCGTCAGCGTACTATCGCCGGTGAAATCGTTCTGGCTGTCTGCGGTTCTTCGTTCAAGAACAAGGGTGTTCCCCTGGTTCTCGACGCCGTTGTCGATTACCTGCCAGCTCCGGTCGAAATTCCTGCGATCAAGGGTATCAACCCTGATGACAAGGAACTCGACAAGGACGATCCGGCTGTTCGTCATGACGAGCGTCATGCCGACGACAACGAGCCGTTCTCGGCTCTGGCGTTCAAGATCGCGACCGACCCGTTCGTGGGTTCGATCACGTTCGTTCGCGTTTACTCGGGTGCTCTGAACTCCGGTGACTCGGTTCTGAACTCGGTGAAAGGCAAGAAAGAACGTGTGGGCCGTATGGTTCAGATGCATGCCAACACCCGTGAAGAAATCAAGGAAGTACTGGCGGGTGACATCGCTGCCCTGATCGGCATGAAAGATGTAACCACCGGTGAAACCCTGTGTGCCCTGGATAAGCCAATTATCCTCGAGCGTATGGACTTCCCTGAGCCGGTTATCTCGGTTGCTGTTGAGCCGAAGACCAAAGATGACCAGGAAAAAATGGGTATCGCTCTGAGCAAGCTGGCTCAGGAAGACCCGTCTTTCCGCGTCAAGACTGATGAAGAGACTGGTCAGACGATCATCTCTGGCATGGGCGAATTGCACCTGGACATCCTGGTTGACCGGATGCGCCGTGAGTTCAACGTCGAAGCCAACATCGGTAAACCGCAGGTTTCTTACCGTGAGAAGATCACCAAGAACTGCGAGATCGAAGGCAAGTTCGTTCGTCAGTCCGGCGGTCGTGGTCAGTTCGGCCATTGCTGGATCCGTTTTGCTCCTGCTGATGAAGGTCAGGAAGGTCTGCAATTCGTGAACGAAGTGGTCGGTGGTGTTGTTCCTAAGGAATACATCCCTGCCATTCAGAAAGGCATTGAAGAGCAGATGAAGAACGGTGTTGTTGCCGGCTATCCGCTCATCGGCCTGAAGGCTACCGTCTTTGACGGTTCTTACCACGACGTCGACTCCAACGAGATGGCGTTCAAGGTGGCTGCCTCCATGGCGACCAAGCAACTGGCCCAGAAGGGCGGTGGTGTGGTGCTTGAGCCGATCATGAAGGTAGAAGTTGTAACACCTGAGGACTACATGGGTGACGTGATGGGTGACCTGAACCGTCGTCGCGGCATGATCCAGGGTATGGAAGATACGGTTTCCGGCAAGGTTATCCGCGCCGAGGTTCCGTTGGGCGAGATGTTCGGTTATGCAACCGACGTTCGTTCCATGTCTCAGGGTCGCGCAAGCTACTCTATGGAATTCTCCAAATACTCCGAAGCTCCGTCGAACATCGTCGAAGCTCTCGTTAAAAAACAAGGCTGATTCAGCCCCTTTAGGCTAGGAGTTCACTGTCGTGGCTAAAGAAAAATTTGAACGTAACAAACCGCACGTCAACGTTGGCACCATCGGTCACGTTGACCACGGTAAAACCACTCTGACCGCTGCTCTGACTCGCGTCTGCTCCGAAGTTTTCGGTTCGGCTAAAGTCGACTTCGACAAAATCGACAGCGCGCCAGAAGAAAAGGCTCGTGGTATCACCATCAACACCGCTCACGTTGAGTACGATTCGTCCGTACGTCACTACGCGCACGTTGACTGCCCAGGCCACGCCGACTACGTGAAAAACATGATCACCGGTGCTGCCCAGATGGACGGCGCGATCCTGGTTTGCTCGGCCGCTGATGGTCCGATGCCACAGACCCGTGAGCACATCCTGCTGTCCCGTCAGGTTGGCGTTCCGTACATCGTTGTCTTCCTGAACAAGGCTGACATGGTTGACGACGCTGAGCTGCTGGAACTGGTCGAGATGGAAGTTCGTGATCTGCTGAGCACTTACGAGTTCCCAGGCGACGACACTCCGATCATCATCGGTTCTGCGCTGATGGCTCTGAACGGCCAAGACGACAACGAAATGGGTACCTCGGCCGTTAAGAAGCTGGTTGAGACTCTGGACAGCTACATCCCAGAACCAGTTCGTGCCATCGACAAGCCGTTCCTGATGCCAATCGAAGACGTGTTCTCGATCTCGGGTCGCGGTACTGTAGTTACCGGTCGTGTTGAGCGTGGCATCATCAAGATCCAGGAAGAAGTTGAGATCGTGGGTCTGCGTGACACCACCAAGACTACTTGCACTGGCGTTGAGATGTTCCGCAAGCTGCTGGACGAAGGTCGTGCGGGCGAGAACTGCGGCGTTCTGCTGCGTGGTACCAAGCGTGACGACGTTGAGCGTGGTCAGGTTCTGGTTAAGCCAGGTACCGTTAAGCCTCACACTCAGTTCGAAGCTGAAATCTACGTGCTGAGCAAGGAAGAAGGCGGTCGCCACACTCCGTTCTTCAAAGGCTACCGTCCACAGTTCTACTTCCGTACTACCGACGTAACTGGTAGCTGCGAACTGCCGGAAGGCACCGAAATGGTTATGCCAGGTGACAACGTTAAAGTTTCCGTCACTCTGATCAAGCCAATCGCAATGGAAGACGGTCTGCGTTTCGCTATCCGTGAAGGCGGTCGTACCGTCGGCGCTGGCGTCGTAGCCAAAATCATCGCTTAAGCGTTGATTTGAGAAAAAGCCCCCGCTTGCGGGGGCTTTTTTATTGGGTTGACACTCTGTTAGCTCGTCTATAGAATTGCGCCTCCTTTTAACGGGCGTATTGCGCTCGGTGGGAAGTAGCCTGGAGTCTGAAATCCAATGCAAAATCAGCAAATCCGTATCAGGTTGAAGGCTTTCGACCATCGCCTGATCGACCAATCCACCCAGGAAATCGTGGAAACCGCGAAACGTACTGGTGCTCAAGTGCGTGGTCCGATTCCACTGCCTACCCGTAAAGAGCGGTTCACCGTTCTGGTTTCTCCGCACGTCAACAAAGACGCGCGCGACCAGTACGAGATCCGCACTCATAAGCGCGTTCTGGACATCGTCCAGCCAACGGATAAAACCGTTGATGCACTTATGAAGCTTGATCTTGCGGCAGGCGTGGAAGTGCAGATCAGCCTCGGCTAAGACTTGGGTCTTGGTCGTGTAACGCTCTGAAATGGGCGGCCATAGCGGGTGAAAGCCCCGTACACTCATGAGGTTTACAACATGACTATTGGTGTAGTCGGTCGAAAAGCGGGCATGACCCGTATTTTCACCGAAGAAGGTGTCTCCATTCCGGTCACGGTCATTGAGATCGAGCCGAATCGCGTCACCCAGTTCAAAACCGAAGAAAGCGATGGCTATCGTGCAGTGCAAGTCACTGTCGGTGAGCGTCGTGCTTCGCGCGTGACTGCAGCTCAAGCAGGTCACTTCGCTAAAGCGAATGTTGCCGCTGGTCGTACTGTTCTGGAATTCCGTCTTGAAGAAGGCGAGTACCAGGCCGGCGATCTGATCAATGCAGAAATCTTCGCAGCTGGCCAACTGGTAGATGTTACCGGTCAGTCGAAAGGTAAAGGCTTCGCCGGTACCATCAAGCGTTGGAATTTCCGCGGTCAGGACAACACCCACGGTAACTCCGTATCCCACCGCGTCCCAGGCTCTATCGGCCAGTGCCAGACTCCTGGTCGTGTATTCAAGGGCAAGAAAATGTCCGGTCATATGGGCGCTGAGCGCGTGACCGTGCAGTCCCTGGAAGTAGTGCGCGTGGACGCTGAACGCAATCTGTTGTTGGTCAAGGGTGCTGTTCCTGGCGCTACTGGCGGCAACGTGGTTGTACGTCCAGCAGCCAAGGCTCGCGGTTAAGGGGAAGCTGACATGCAATTAAATGTAAATGACGCTCAAGCGATCGAAGTTTCCGAACTGACATTTGGCGGCGAGTTCAACGAGACGCTGGTTCACCAAGCAGTCGTGGCCTACATGGCTGGCGGCCGTCAAGGTAGCAAGCAGCAAAAGACCCGTTCCGACGTTTCCGGTGGCGGTAAGCGCCCTTGGCGTCAGAAGGGCACTGGCCGTGCTCGTGCCGGTACTATCCGTAGCCCAATCTGGCGTGGCGGCGGTACCACTTTCGCAGCACGTCCTCAGGACCACTCTCAGAAGCTCAACAAGAAGATGTACCGCGCAGCACTGCGCTCCATCCTCGCTGAGCTGGTTCGTACTGATCGTCTGGTCGTGGTTCAGGATTTCGCCGTTGAATCGCCGAAAACCAAAGACCTGCTGGGCAAACTGAACAACATGAGCCTGACCGACGTTCTGATCGTGTCGGACGCTGTTGATCAGAACCTGTACCTGGCTGCTCGTAACCTGCCGCACGTTGATGTGCGTGACGTACAAGGTTCCGATCCAGTTAGTCTGATCGCATACGACAAAGTGTTGATCACTGTGTCGGCCGTGAAGAAATTCGAGGAGCTGCTGGGATGAACCAGGAACGCGTATTTAAAGTTCTGCTTGGCCCGCACGTTTCCGAGAAGGCTACGGTTCTGGCAGACAAAAAAGGTCAGTTCGTTTTCAAGGTTGCTACTGATGCAACCAAGCTGGAAATCAAGAAGGCCGTCGAAAGCCTGTTCAGCGTGAAAGTAGAGCGCGTGACTACCCTGAATGTTCTGGGTAAAACCAAGCGCACTGCTCGCGGTCTGGGCAAGCGTAATGACTGGAAGAAGGCAGTTATCTCCCTTCAGCCAGGCCAAGATCTCGATTTCAGCAGCAGTGCTGAGTAAGGAAGGGGTGCATCATGGCAATCGTTAAATGCAAACCGACTTCCCCTGGCCGCCGTTTTGTGGTCAAGGTGGTCAACCAGGAGCTGCACAAAGGCGCTCCTCACGCACCGCTGCTCGAGAAAAAATCGAAGTCTGGTGGTCGTAACAACAATGGCCGTATCACTACTCGTCACGTTGGTGGTGGTCATAAGCAGCATTATCGTCTGGTCGATTTCCGTCGCAACGACAAAGATGGCATTGCTGCCACTGTCGAGCGTATCGAATACGATCCAAACCGTACTGCTCACATCGCACTGCTGCTGTACGCAGACGGCGAACGTCGTTACATCATCGCGCCGAAGGGCGTGAGTGCTGGCGACCAGCTGATCGCAGGCGCACTGGCTCCAATCAAGCCAGGTAATGCTCTGCAGCTGCGCAACATCCCAGTGGGTTCTACCGTTCACGGTATCGAGCTGAAGCCTGGTAAAGGTGCTCAGATCGCTCGCTCCGCTGGTGCTTCGGCTCAGCTGATCGCTCGTGAAGGTGTCTACGTGACCCTGCGTCTTCGCTCCGGTGAAATGCGTAAAGTCCTGTCCGAATGCCGTGCAACTCTGGGTGAGGTTTCCAACTCCGAGCACAGCCTGCGTTCGCTGGGTAAAGCTGGTGCCAAGCGCTGGCGTGGCGTTCGCCCAACCGTTCGTGGTGTTGCCATGAACCCGGTTGACCACCCACATGGTGGTGGTGAAGGTCGTACCTCTGGTGGTCGTCATCCGGTATCGCCGTGGGGCTTCCCGACTAAGGGCGCGAAGACTCGTGGTAATAAGCGTACCGACAAAATGATCGTCCGTCGTCGCAAGTAAATAGAGGGATACGACAGTGCCACGTTCTCTGAAAAAAGGTCCTTTTATTGATCTTCACCTACTGAAGAAGATCGAAGTGGCGGCGGAAAAGAACGATCGCAAACCAGTTAAAACCTGGTCGCGTCGTTCGATGATCCTGCCACAAATGGTCGGTCTGACCATTGCTGTGCATAACGGTCGTCAGCATGTTCCTGTTCTCGTGAACGAAGACATGGTCGGCCACAAACTGGGCGAGTTTGCCGGTACCCGCACTTATCGTGGGCACGTGGCAGACAAGAAAGCCAAGCGTTAAGGGGTAAGGAACGATGGAAGTAGCCGCTAAGTTGTCGGGCGCTCGAATCTCCGCCCAGAAAGCCCGCTTGGTCGCCGACCAGATCCGCGGGAAGAAGGTGGGCGATGCGCTCAACCTGTTGGCTTTCAGCAGTAAGAAAGCCGCCGAGATCATGAAAAAAGTGCTGGAGTCGGCCGTAGCCAACGCCGAGCATAACGAAGGCGCAGACGTTGATGACCTGAAGGTCTCCACCGTTTTCGTCAACGAAGGGCGTTCGCTGAAGCGCATCATGCCACGTGCCAAAGGCCGTGCTGATCGCATCGTCAAGCGGTCTTGCCATATCACTGTCAAGGTTGCTGACAAGTAACGGAGTCGAAGAGATGGGTCAGAAAGTACATCCCATTGGCATTCGCCTGGGAATCGTCAAGGAGCACACCTCCGTCTGGTACGCAGACGGTCGGACTTATGCGGACTACTTGTTCGCTGATCTGAAGGTGCGTGAGTATCTCCAAGACAAACTAAAAAGCGCGTCCGTAAGCCGTATCGATATCCATCGTCCGGCTCAGACTGCACGTATCACCATCCACACCGCTCGTCCCGGCATCGTGATCGGCAAGAAAGGTGAAGATGTTGAGAAACTGCGTCAGGACCTGACCAAGCAAATGGGTGTGCCTGTGCACATCAATATCGAAGAGATCCGCAAGCCGGAGCTCGACGGTATGCTGGTTGCGCAGAGCGTAGCTCAGCAGCTGGAGCGTCGCGTAATGTTCCGTCGCGCTATGAAGCGCGCAGTACAGAACGCCATGCGCATTGGTGCCAAAGGCATCAAAATCCAAGTGAGCGGTCGTCTCGGCGGTGCTGAAATCGCACGTACTGAATGGTATCGCGAAGGTCGTGTGCCACTGCACACCCTGCGTGCCGACATCGACTATGCCAACTACGAAGCTCACACCACCTACGGTGTGATCGGTGTAAAGGTTTGGATCTTCAAAGGCGAAGTAATTGGTGGTCGCCAGGAAGAGCTGAAACCGCAAGCACCAGCGCCTCGTAAAAAAGCTGCTAAGTAAGGGGTACGCCAAATGTTGCAACCAAAGCGTACGAAGTTCCGCAAGCAGATGACCGGCCACAACCGTGGTCTGGCACTGCGCGGTAGCAAAGTCAGCTTCGGCGAGTTCGCGCTGAAGTCTGTAGCTCGTGGTCGTCTCACCGCTCGTCAGATCGAGTCAGCGCGTCGTGCTCTGACCCGTCACGTAAAACGTGGTGGCAAGATCTGGATCCGTGTATTCCCGGACAAGCCTATCTCCAAAAAGCCCCTCGAAGTTCGTATGGGTAAAGGTAAGGGTAACGTCGAATACTGGGTTGCCCAGATTCAGCCAGGCAAAGTCCTGTATGAAATCGAGGGTGTTTCCGAAGAGTTGGCGCGTGAGGCTTTCGCCCTGGCTGCTGCAAAGCTGCCGCTCGCCACCTCCTTTGTTAAGCGGACGGTGATGTGATGAAAGCGAATGAACTTCGTGAAAAATCAGCACAGCAACTGAACGAGCAACTGCTCGGCTTGCTGCGCGACCAGTTCAATCTGCGCATGCAGAAGGCAACTGGCCAGTTGGGGCAGTCTCACCTGCTCTCGCAAGTTAAGCGTGACATCGCTCGCGTGAAGACTGTGCTCAACCAGCAGGCAGGTAAGTAATCATGGCTGAAGCCGAAAAAACCGTCCGTACGCTGACTGGCCGTGTTGTCAGCGACAAGATGGACAAGACCATCACCGTTCTGATTGAGCGTCGCGTCAAGCACCCGATCTACGGTAAATACGTTAAGCGTTCGACTAAGCTGCACGCGCACGACGAAACCAATCAATGCCACATCGGCGACAAAGTCACTATTCGTGAAACTCGTCCGATGGCCAAGACCAAATCTTGGGCGCTGGTTGATGTTCTCGAACGCGCTGTGGAAGTCTAAGGGCTAGGGGTCGGAGAAATTATATGATTCAGACTCAATCCATGCTCGATGTGGCCGATAACAGCGGCGCTCGCCGCGTTATGTGCATCAAGGTGCTTGGTGGCTCTCATCGTCGTTACGCTGGTATCGGTGACATCATCAAAGTGACCGTCAAGGAAGCAATTCCGCGCGGTAAGGTGAAGAAAGGTCAAGTGATGACTGCTGTTGTAGTCCGCACTCGCCACGGTGTTCGTCGTGCAGACGGCTCCATCATCCGCTTTGACGGCAACGCTGCTGTTCTGTTGAACAACAAGCAAGAGCCGATCGGCACCCGTATCTTTGGGCCAGTGACCCGTGAACTTCGTACTGAGAAGTTCATGAAGATCGTCTCGCTCGCCCCAGAAGTGCTGTAAGGAGATCCGACATGCAAAAGATTCGTCGTGACGACGAGATCATCGTGATCGCCGGCAAAGACAAAGGTAAGCGCGGTAAGGTGCTCAAGGTTCTCGCTGACGACCGTCTGGTCGTTGGTGGGATCAACCTGGTGAAGCGTCATACCAAGCCTAACCCGATGTCGGGCGTACAGGGCGGTATCGTCGAGAAAGAAGCGCCACTGCACGCTTCCAACGTCGCCATTTTCAACGGCGCAACCAACAAGGCTGACCGCGTTGGTTTCAAAGTTGAAGACGGCAAAAAAATTCGTGTCTTCAAGTCGACCCAAAAAGCGGTTGATGCTTGAACACTGCTAGGTAGAAGACCATGGCACGACTGAAAGAGATTTACTGGAAGGAAATCGCACCCAAGCTTAAGGAAGAACTTAAGCTTGAGAACGTGATGGAAGTTCCACGCGTTACCAAGATCACCCTGAACATGGGTCTGGGCGAAGCGATCGGCGACAAGAAAGTCATCGAGCACGCTGTTGCTGACCTGGAAAAGATCACCGGCCAGAAAGTCGTTGTGACTTACGCTCGGAAATCCATCGCTGGCTTCAAAGTCCGTGAAGGTTGGCCGATCGGCGTCAAAGTGACTCTGCGCCGTGAGCGTATGTACGAGTTCCTGGATCGTCTGCTGTCGATCTCCCTGCCTCGGGTTCGCGACTTCCGCGGCCTGAATGCCAAGTCCTTCGATGGTCGTGGCAACTACAGCATGGGCGTGAAAGAGCAGATCATTTTCCCGGAAATCGACTACGACAAGATCGATGCCCTGCGCGGTCTGGACATTACCCTGACCACCACTGCTCGTACGGACGAAGAAGGTCGCGCACTGCTGCGTGCTTTCAAGTTCCCGTTCCGCAACTGATTGGAGTAGGACCATGGCCAAGAAGAGCATGAAAAACCGTGAGCTGAAGCGTCAGCTCACCGTTGCCAAGTACGCTACCAAGCGTGCTGCGCTGAAAGCGATCATCGTGGATCTGAACGCAAGTCCAGAAGCACGTTGGGAAGCGACCGTCGCACTTCAGAAGCAACCACGTGACGCAAGCGCCTCGCGCATGCGTAACCGTTGCCGTCTGACCGGTCGTCCGCACGGCGTTTACCGCAAGTTCGGCCTCGGCCGTAACATGCTGCGTCAAGCAGCAATGCGTGGCGACGTACCAGGTCTGGTTAAAGCCAGCTGGTAAGCCGTACTTCTCGCAACGCGCCGCTCGGATTCGTCGAAACCGACCGGCGTGATGCCTGAATTCGAATCAAGCCCCTTTTGGGGCTTGATTCGTTTCTGGGGTACGTCTAGAATTGCCGGCTCGCCAGAGCCCGTGTCTTCACGTGCCCGGAATTTTTAGGCGATAGGTTGTAGCCGCAAGGCTCATTTTTTTTGTATCAGGAGCGTCTAGCCCATGAGTATGCAGGACCCGTTAGCGGACATGCTAACTCGTATCCGTAATGCCCAGATGGCTGAAAAGCCCGTCGTAAGCATGCCATCTTCCACGTTGAAGGTAGCTGTAGCCAAAGTTCTCAAGGACGAAGGTTACATTGCGGGTTATCAGATCAGCAGCGAAACCAAACCGTTGCTGTCCATCGAGCTGAAATACTTCGAAGGCCGTCCAGTCATCGAAGAAGTCAAGCGCGTTAGCCGTCCAGGCCTGCGTCAGTACAAGTCCGTTGATGATCTGCCAAAAGTTCGTGGCGGTCTCGGCGTGTCTATCGTCTCCACCAACAAAGGTGTGATGACGGATCGTGCTGCGCGCGCTGCCGGTGTCGGCGGCGAAGTGCTTTGCACTGTGTTCTAAGGGGGGATAAGCATGTCACGCGTAGCTAAGAACCCCGTTAAGTTGCCAGCAGGCGTCGAAGTCAAGCTCGTCGGCCAGCAGCTTTCGGTGAAGGGTGCCAAGGGCACTCTCGACCTGAACGTTCACTCGTCCGTTGAAATTGTTGAAGAGTCCGGTGAGCTGCGTTTTGCTGCTCGCAACGGCGATCAGCAGACTCGCGCAATGGCCGGTACCACTCGTGCGTTGGTAAACAACATGGTCCAGGGCGTAAGCCAAGGCTTCGAGCGCAAGCTCCAGCTGGTCGGTGTCGGTTACAAAGCGCAAGCAAAAGGCAAGGTGCTGAACCTGGCTCTTGGCTTCTCGCACCCAGTGGATTACGAACTGCCGGAAGGCATCACCGCTGAGACTCCCAACCAAACCGATATCCTGATCCGTGGTATCGACAAGCAGTTGGTTGGTCAAGTGGCCGCTGAGATCCGCGACTTCCGCCGTCCAGAGCCGTACAAAGGCAAAGGCGTGCGTTACGCGGACGAAGTCGTCCGTCGTAAAGAAGCCAAGAAGAAGTAGGGCATAGCAAATGACCGTCAAAAAAGTTACCCGACTGCGTCGCGCTCGCAAAGCACGCCTGAAAATGCACGAACTCGAAGTCGTGCGTCTCTGCGTGTACCGCTCTTCGCAGCACATTTATGCCCAGGTCATTTCGGCCGACGGCAGCAAAGTCCTGGCAAACGCCTCGACTTTGGACAAAGAACTGCGTGATGGGGCCACTGGCAACATCGACGCGGCCACTAAAGTTGGCCAGCTGATCGCTGAGCGTGCGAAAGCCGCCGGTGTATCGCAAGTGGCTTTTGATCGTTCCGGCTTCAAGTACCACGGTCGCGTCAAGGCGCTGGCTGATGCTGCTCGTGAAGGCGGGCTGGAGTTCTAAGTTATGGCAAATAACGACCAAAAACGCGACGAAGGCTACATCGAGAAGCTGGTTCAGGTTAATCGCGTAGCAAAAACCGTAAAAGGCGGCCGTATCTTCACTTTCACCGCGTTGACCGTGGTAGGTGATGGTAAGGGCCGTGTTGGCTTCGGCCGTGGCAAGTCGCGTGAAGTGCCTGCTGCGATCCAGAAGGCAATGGAAGCTGCTCGCCGCAACATGATCCAGGTTGATCTGAACGGCACCACTCTGCAGTACGCCATGAAGTCCGCTCACGGTGCTTCCAAGGTTTACATGCAGCCTGCTTCTGAAGGTACTGGCATCATCGCCGGCGGCGCAATGCGTGCTGTCCTGGAAGTTGCCGGCGTTCAGAACGTTCTGGCCAAGTGCTACGGTTCGACCAACCCTGTCAACGTTGTTCACGCAACGTTCAAGGGTCTGAAGGCCATGCAGTCTCCTGAGTCCATTGCTGCCAAGCGCGGCTTGAACGTTGAGGAGATCATCTGATCATGGCTACCGTTAAAGTCACTTTGATCAAAAGCATGACCGGCCGCATCCCTAACCACAAACTGTGCGTTAAGGGTCTGGGTCTGCGTCGCATCGGTCACACTGTAGAAGTCGCTGACACCCCGGAAAACCGTGGGATGATCAACAAGGCTTACTACATGCTGCGAGTCGAGGGTTAATCGATGAAACTCAATGATCTGAGTCCTGCGCCGGGTTCCCGTCGCGAGAAGCATCGTCCGGGCCGTGGTATCGGTAGTGGTTTGGGCAAGACCGGTGGCCGCGGCCACAAAGGTCAGACCTCCCGCTCCGGTGGCACCATCGCTCCGGGCTTCGAAGGCGGTCAACAGCCGTTGCATCGTCGTCTGCCAAAGTTCGGCTTCGTCTCTTTGAAGGCTATGGATCGTGCAGAAGTTCGCACCTCCGAGCTGGCTAAAGTTGAAGGCGTTGTAACTGTGCAGTCCCTGAAGGATGCCAACGTGATCAACCAAAACGTACAGCGTGTGAAAATCATGCTGTCCGGTGAGGTTACTCGCGCGGTCACCCTCAAAGGTATCGCAGCCACCAAAGGTGCGCGTGCGGCTATCGAAGCAGCTGGCGGCAAGTTCGAGGAATAAATGGCTAAGCAAGGTGCTCTCTCAGCGCTCAGCAAAAGCGGCGGGTTGTCCGAGCTCTGGGCTCGACTGCGATTTCTGTTCCTGGCGATTATCGTCTACCGGATCGGTGCGCATATCCCAGTTCCAGGTATCAACCCTGACCGGCTGGCGGACCTGTTTCGACAGAATGAGGGGACCATTCTTAGCTTGTTCAACATGTTTTCCGGTGGTGCGCTGGAGCGCATGAGCATCTTTGCACTGGGGATCATGCCGTACATTTCGGCATCGATCATCATGCAGCTCATGACCGCTGTCAGCCCACAGCTGGAGCAGTTGAAGAAGGAAGGTGAGGCTGGTCGTCGCAAGATCAGCCAATACACCCGCTATGGCACCGTCGTCCTGGCCCTGGTTCAAGCTATTGGCATGTCCATTGGCTTGGCCGGTCAGGGCGTTGCTTTCTCTGCTGATATCGGCTTCCACTTCGTTGCAGTCACCACCTTCGTGGCCGGTGCGCTGTTCATGATGTGGCTGGGCGAGCAGATTACAGAGCGCGGTGTTGGTAACGGTATCTCGATGTTGATTTTTTCGGGTATCGTCGCCGGTCTTCCGAGAGCGATCGGGCAGTCTTTCGAGTCTGCGCGTCAGGGTGATATCAACATTTTCGCTTTGGTCGCCATCGGTTTGCTGGCAGTAGCGATTATCGGTTTCGTGGTGTTCATTGAGCGTGGTCAGCGTCGTATCGCTGTTCACTACGCCAAGCGTCAGCAGGGCCGCAAGGTCTTCGCTGCGCAGACCAGCCACTTGCCGTTGAAAGTGAACATGGCCGGTGTCATTCCGGCTATTTTCGCAAGCAGCATTCTGCTGTTTCCGGCTTCGTTGGGTGCCTGGTTCGGTCAGTCTGAAGGTATGGGCTGGTTGCAGGACATCTCGCAGTCGATCGCTCCTGGTCAGCCGTTGAATATTCTGCTGTTTAGTGCAGGGATTATTTTCTTCTGCTTCTTCTATACGGCGTTGATGTTCAATCCGAAAGACGTAGCGGAAAACCTGAAGAAGTCCGGTGCCTTTATTCCGGGTATCCGTCCTGGTGAGCAGTCTGCGCGTTATATTGATGGCGTGCTGACTCGTCTGACCATGTTCGGTGCTCTCTATATGATGGCCGTGTGTCTGCTGCCCCAGTTCCTGGTGGTTGCCGCAAACGTGCCGTTCTACCTTGGCGGGACCTCGTTGCTGATCGTGGTCGTGGTTGTTATGGACTTCATGTCCCAAGTGCAATCTCACCTCGTTTCGCACCAGTATGAATCCCTGATGAAGAAAGCCAACCTGAAGGGCTACGGCAGCGGCATGCTGCGCTGAAGCACCCATAAGGTTCGAGGAGTTGGTGATGAAAGTTCGTGCATCGGTGAAAAAGCTGTGCCGTAACTGCAAGATTATTCGCCGCGAAGGTGTTGTTCGAGTAATTTGCAGCGCGGAACCACGTCACAAGCAGCGCCAAGGCTGAGTGTGATCTGTGCTAAAAGCCCAGCAGCTAGTGCGCTGCTGGGTTGATTATTTGTTATTACAGCGATATTATCTCGCGCCCTATTTCTTGGCTTCCGGGGCGTAGGTAGCTGTCAATTGGAGTCCCACTGAATGGCCCGTATTGCAGGCGTTAACATTCCAGATAACAAGCATACTGTTATCTCGCTGACCTACATCTATGGTGTTGGTCGCACGACTGCACAGAAAATCTGTGCTACCACCGGGGTTAACCCGGCGGCGAAGATCAAAGATCTGAGCGACGAGCAGATTGAACAGCTGCGTGGCGAAGTCGCGAAGTTCACCACTGAAGGTGACCTGCGTCGCGAAATCAACATGAAAATCAAGCGCTTGATGGACCTCGGTTGCTATCGCGGTCTGCGTCATCGTCGCGGTCTTCCAGTACGCGGTCAGCGTACCAAGACCAACGCGCGTACCCGTAAAGGTCCGCGTAAGCCGATCCGCAAGTAATCGCCCCAGCGAATCGACAGGAATTAAATCATGGCAAAACCTGCTGCTCGTCCTCGTAAAAAAGTTAAAAAGACAGTGGTTGATGGCATCGCCCACATCCATGCTTCTTTTAACAACACCATCGTGACCATTACCGACCGTCAAGGTAACGCTCTTTCCTGGGCTACCTCCGGTGGTTCGGGTTTCCGCGGTTCCCGCAAGTCCACCCCGTTCGCTGCTCAAGTAGCTGCTGAGCGTGCTGGTCAAGCTGCGCTGGAATACGGCCTGAAAAACCTCGACGTCAATGTCAAAGGTCCAGGTCCAGGTCGTGAATCCGCTGTCCGTGCTTTGAACGGCTGTGGCTACAAGATCGCCAGCATCACCGACGTGACGCCAATCCCGCACAACGGGTGCCGTCCGCCGAAGAAGCGCCGCGTGTAATCCAGGAGATTGTAAAGAATGGCTCGTTACATTGGTCCAAAATGCAAACTCGCTCGTCGCGAAGGCACCGATCTCTTCCTGAAGAGCGGCGTGCGCGCTATCGAATCGAAGTGCAACATCGAAGCAGCCCCAGGCATCCACGGTCAACGCCGCGGCCGCCAATCCGACTACGGCACCCAGCTGCGTGAAAAGCAGAAAGTCCGTCGTATCTATGGCGTTCTCGAGCGTCAGTTCAGCGGTTACTACAAAGAAGCTGCCGGCAAGAAAGGCGCAACTGGCGAGAACCTGCTGCAGCTGCTCGAATGCCGTCTGGACAACGTCGTATACCGTATGGGTTTCGGTTCTACTCGTGCCGAATCTCGTCAGCTGGTATCGCACAAGTCGGTTAGCGTAAACGGCAAAACCGTTAACGTTCCGTCCTACCAGGTTCGTGCTGGTGACGTGGTCGCTATTCGCGAAAAAGCGAAAAACCAACTGCGTATCGTCCAGGCTCTCGATCTGTGTGCCCAACGTGGCCGCGTAGAATGGGTAGAAGTAGACACTGAGAAGAAATCTGGCGTTTTCAAAAGCGTTCCAGCTCGCAGTGATCTGTCCGCCGACATCAACGAAAGCCTGATTGTCGAGCTCTACTCCAAGTAAGGGCTAGAAAATAGGTGCATCCATGCAGATTTCGGTAAATGAGTTCCTGACACCCCGCCACATTGATGTGCAGGTTGTCAGTCCAACCCGCGCCAAGATCACTCTCGAGCCTCTCGAGCGTGGTTTCGGCCATACCCTGGGCAACGCGCTGCGCCGCATCCTGTTGTCCTCCATGCCCGGCTGTGCAGTAGTCGAGGCCGAGATTGACGGTGTACTCCATGAGTACAGCGCCATCGAAGGTGTACAGGAAGACGTCATTGAAATCCTGTTGAACCTTAAAGGTCTGGCTATCAAGCTGCACGGTCGAGACGAAGTTACGCTGACCTTGTCGAAGAAGGGTTCGGGGGTGGTTACCGCTGCCGATATTCAGCTGGATCATGATGTCGAGATCGTTAACCCCGATCACGTAATCGCTAACCTGGCGTCTAACGGCGCCCTGAACATGAAGCTCGTTGTAGCTCGTGGTCGCGGTTATGAACCAGCAGACTCGCGTCAGAGCGACGAAGACGAAAGCCGCAGCATTGGTCGCTTGCAGCTCGACTCCTCGTTCAGCCCGGTTCGTCGCATCGCATACGTGGTGGAAAACGCCCGTGTCGAACAGCGTACCAACCTGGACAAACTGGTTATCGATCTGGAAACCAACGGTACTCTGGATCCTGAAGAGGCTATCCGTCGTGCAGCAACCATCCTGCAACAGCAGTTGGCTGCGTTCGTCGACCTCAAAGGTGACAGTGAGCCGGTAGTTGTCGAACAGGAAGACGAGATCGATCCGATCCTGCTTCGTCCGGTTGACGATTTGGAACTGACTGTACGTTCGGCCAACTGCCTTAAGGCGGAGAACATTTACTACATCGGCGACCTGATTCAGCGCACCGAAGTAGAACTGTTGAAGACTCCGAACCTGGGCAAGAAATCCTTGACCGAGATCAAGGACGTTCTGGCTTCTCGTGGTCTCTCCCTCGGCATGCGCCTCGACAACTGGCCGCCTGCAAGTCTTAAGAAGGACGACAAGGCGACTGCCTGATCGTCGTAATCACCGAACGTAGTGTTTGGTAAGGAATGAACCATGCGTCATCGTAAAAGTGGACGTCACCTGAGCCGTACCAGCTCGCACCGCAAGGCCATGTTTCAAAACATGGCGGTGTCGCTGTTCGAGCACGAGCTGATCAAAACTACCCTGCCGAAAGCCAAAGAACTGCGCCGCGTTGCCGAGCCGCTGATCACTCTGGCCAAGGAAGACAGCGTTGCTAACCGTCGTCTGGCTTTCGACCGTACTCGTTCGAAAGAAATCGTCGGCAAGCTGTTCAACGATCTGGGCAAGCGCTATGCAACCCGTCAGGGCGGCTACCTGCGTATCCTGAAGTGCGGCTTCCGCGCTGGCGACAACGCGCCTATGGCGTACGTTGAGCTCGTCGATCGTCCTGTCGGTGGTTCTGTAGAAGCCGCTGAATAAGACGTCAGTCTGTACAAAGAACCGGGCCCAGTGCCCGGTTTTTTGTTTTTCATATCAATGCAAAACGCCAACGCCCACTGTGGTTTGCGGAATTATTGCGCTGATTCTAAGTGATAAACGGAACCCTCCTCATTTACGCGTATTTTCGACACCAAATGTCAGAATTTCGGTACTTTTCTTCACTTTTTTGCCTGCGTTGAAGTGACCTTCCGGTTATGTTGGTTCAAACTATCGCCTTTAGAGAGGAGATTCACGGCGATGCAAGGCCACCCGGATGTAATTGACTACCTCAACACGCTGCTGACCGGTGAGTTGGCTGCGCGCGACCAATATTTCATCCACTCACGGATGTATGAGGACTGGGGTTTCAGCAAGCTCTACGAACGTATCAACCACGAGATGGAAGAAGAGGCACAGCACGCTGACGCGTTGATGCGTCGGATTCTGATGCTCGAGGGTACGCCTCGTATGCGCCCGGATGACCTGGACGTCGGTACAACCGTCCCGGAAATGCTCGCCAGCGATCTTCGCCTTGAGTACAAGGTTCGCGCAGCGTTGTGTAAAGGCATTGCGCTGTGTGAGCAGCATAAGGATTACGTCAGTCGCGACATCCTGCGCGTGCAACTGGCCGACACCGAAGAAGATCACACTTACTGGCTTGAAAAGCAGCTCGGCTTGATCAAGTCCATCGGCCTGGAAAACTATCTGCAATCGCAGTTCTGATTTTCCGCAGCTTAAAAAAAGCCCCTGCCACGCGCATCGTGACAGGGGCTTTTTTGTCGGCGGGGGTTTACACCATCAGGCGCGATCCCGCTCCAGCAGCGGCTTGAGGTAGTGACCCGTGTAGGACTGCTTCATCTGCGCAACCTGCTCCGGTGTGCCCGTCGCGATGATCTGTCCGCCTTTGGAACCGCCCTCGGGCCCGAGGTCGACCAGCCAGTCAGCGGTCTTGATCACGTCAAGGTTATGCTCGATCACCACCACGGTGTTGCCGTGGTCTCGCAGACGATGCAACACGTCCAGCAACTGCTGGATGTCGGCGAAATGCAAACCTGTCGTGGGTTCGTCGAGAATATACAGAGTTTTGCCAGTGTCGCGCTTTGACAGCTCGCGAGAGAGCTTGACCCGCTGCGCTTCGCCGCCGGACAGCGTCGTCGCTGACTGCCCCAGCTTGATGTAGGACAGCCCGACATCCATCAGTGTTTGCAGTTTGCGCGCGAGGGCCGGGACGGCGTCGAAGAAGGCGCGGGCCTCTTCGATGGTCATCTCCAGCACTTCATGGACGCTCTTGCCCTTGTACTTGATCTCAAGGGTTTCACGGTTGTAGCGCTTGCTCTTGCACACATCGCACGGCACGTAAATGTCCGGCAGGAAGTGCATCTCGACCTTGATCAGACCGTCGCCCTGACAGGCTTCGCAGCGTCCGCCTTTTACGTTGAACGAGAAACGGCCCGGCCCATAACCTCGGGAACGTGATTCGGGCACGCCGGCGAACAGTTCGCGAATGGGCGTGAACAGTCCGGTATACGTTGCCGGGTTCGAGCGCGGCGTGCGACCGATGGGGCTCTGGTCGATGTCGACGACTTTGTCCAGATGCTGCAGCCCGTCGATGCTGTCGTGGGTAGCGGCCTCCAGCGTCGTGGCGCCATTCAGCTCGGTGGCGCTGAGCGGAAACAGCGTGTTGTTGATCAACGTCGATTTGCCCGACCCCGAAACACCCGTCACGCACGTCAGCAAGCCAATCGGAATCTCCAGATCGACGTTGCGCAGGTTATTGCCCCGCGCGCCTTTGAGCTTCAACGAAAGCTTCTTGTTGCGCGGCGTGCGCTTGGCCGGCACCTCGATCTTCACGCGTCCGGAGAGGTACTTGCCGGTCAGCGAGTCAGGATGGTCCATGACTTCCTGCGGCGTACCTTCTGCAACGATGCTGCCGCCATGGACGCCAGCCCCCGGACCGATATCGACCACGTAGTCGGCCAGGCGGATGGCATCTTCGTCATGCTCGACCACGATGACCGTATTGCCGATGTCCCGCAGATGGCGAAGTGTGTCGAGCAGCCGATCGTTGTCGCGCTGGTGCAGGCCGATCGACGGCTCGTCGAGGATGTACATCACCCCGACCAGGCCGGCACCAATCTGACTGGCGAGACGGATACGCTGCGCCTCGCCGCCGGACAGGGTGTCCGCGCTGCGGTCCAGTGTCAGGTAATCCAGTCCGACATTGACCAGGAACTGGAGTCGCTCGCGAATTTCCTTGAGGATCTTGTCGGCGATCTCGCCACGACGGCCAGTGAGCTTCAGATCACCGAAATAGTCAGTTGCGTCGCCAATCGGCAGGCTGGTCACGGCGGGGAGGGTTTTCTCGCCGACCCAGACATGACGAGCCTCGCGACGCAGACGCGTACCCCGACAGTCCGGGCACGGCTGCGTGCTTAGAAACTTGGCAAGCTCCTCGCGCACGGTGGTCGACTCGGTTTCGCGGTAGCGGCGCTCGAGGTTGGGGACGATGCCTTCGAACGGGTGTGCCCGCTTTACGATGTCCCCGCGGTCATTGAGATAGCGGAAGTCGACGGTTTGCGTGCCGCTGCCGCTGAGCAGGATTTTCTGCTGATCAGCCGGCAGTTCGCGGAACGGCACCTCCAGGCTAAAGCCGTAGTGCTTCGCCAATGACCCGAGCATCTGGAAGTAGTAGACGTTACGCCGGTCCCAGCCACGTATGGCGCCCTCGGCGAGGGTCAGTTCGCCATTGACCAGGCGCTTGGTGTCGAAGAACTGTTTTACACCCAGGCCGTCGCAGGTCGGGCACGCGCCGGCCGGGTTGTTGAAGGAGAACAGCTTGGGCTCGAGTTCGCTGATCGCATGGCCGCAGATTGGGCAGGCGAAACGCGCGGAGAAGATCATCTCTTCGCCGGGTTCGTCGTCCATCGGTGCGACCAGCGCGATGCCATCGGCCAGCTTCAGGGCGGTTTCGAAGGACTCCGCCAGACGCTGCTGGAGGTCGGAGCGCACCTTGAAACGGTCGACGACCACATCAATGGAATGCTTCTTCTGTTTATCCAGTTTTGGCAATTCATCGAGTTCGCACAGTTTTCCGTTGACCCGGGCACGCACGAAGCCTTGCGCGCGCAGCTCTTCGAACACCGCAAGATGCTCGCCTTTACGCTCGCGGACCACGGGTGCTAGGAGCATCAGCTTGCTGCCTTCCGGCTCGGCCAGCACCAGATCAACCATCTGGCTGACCGTCTGCGCTTCCAGCGGAATATCGTGATCCGGGCAACGCGGCGTGCCCACGCGTGCGTATAGCAGGCGCAGGTAGTCGTAGATTTCAGTGATGGTCCCCACGGTGGAGCGCGGGTTGTGGGACGTCGACTTCTGTTCGATGGAGATGGCCGGCGAGAGGCCCTCAATCGTATCGACATCCGGTTTTTCCATCATCGAAAGGAATTGCCGGGCATAGGCCGACAGCGATTCGACATAGCGACGCTGGCCTTCGGCATACAGCGTGTCGAACGCCAGCGACGACTTGCCCGAGCCGGATAGCCCGGTGATGACGATCAGCTTGTCGCGTGGCAGGGTGAGGTCGATGTTTTTCAGGTTGTGGGTTCGGGCCCCACGAATCAGGATCTTGTCCAAAGTGGCCTCGCACGGCGGGCGTCGAAAACGTAGCAGTATACGGTCAAATACTGGATGGATGCACACTATCTAATGGGAACGCTCCAGCGTCCTTTCAACGGTTGCGGCGACGATGCGCGGCAAAGCGTCGTATGTGCTGTACATCGATGGGACTGGTAGAATCGCCGCCGGTTCATACGAGGTTCTTCCATGCACGATTCTCATAGCGAGCGCATGAGCGGCAGCGAAACCCGCGCGGCGGGCGGTCTGGCGCTGGTGTTCGCGTTCCGTATGCTTGGCATGTTCATGGTTTTGCCGGTCCTGGCTACGTACGGCATGGACCTGGCGGGCGCGAGTCCGGCGCTCATCGGGCTGGCGATTGGTGCATACGGCCTGACCCAGGCTGTCCTGCAGATCCCGTTCGGCATCATTTCCGACCGCATAGGCCGGCGCCCGGTCATTTATCTGGGACTGGTCGTATTCGCGCTGGGCAGCGTGCTGGCTGCGCAGTCGACATCCATCTGGGGCGTCATTGCCGGTCGCGTCCTGCAGGGCGCCGGCGCAATTTCGGCCGCAGTCATGGCGTTGCTGTCGGACCTGACTCGCGAGCAGCATCGCACCAAGGCGATGGCGATGATCGGCATGACGATCGGTGTCTCGTTCGCCATCGCGATGGTGGTGGGCCCCATACTGACCAGCGCGTTCGGATTGTCCGGCCTGTTCCTGGCCACCGGTGCCATGGCGCTGGTCGGCATTGCGATCATCGCGTTCGTGGTGCCCAAGTCCACCGTGACCCTTCAGCATCGTGAGTCGGGCCTGGCGCGTCAGGCGCTCGGCGCGACGCTTCGTCACCCGGATCTGCTGCGTCTTGATTTGGGTATCTTCGCGTTACACGCGATGCTCATGTCCAGTTTCGTCGCATTGCCGCTGGCGCTCGTCGAGAAAGCCGGTCTGCCCAAAGAGCAGCACTGGTGGGTCTATCTGACCGCGCTGCTGATTTCCTTCTTCGCCATGATCCCGTTCATCATTTACGGTGAGAAGAAGCGGCAGATGAAGCGTATTCTCCTCGGCGCCGTGATCGTCCTGATGCTCACTGAGCTATTCTTCTGGGAGTTCGGCGACACGCTCAGGGCACTGGTGATTGGCACTGTCGTGTTTTTCACCGCGTTCAATCTGCTGGAGGCGTCGCTGCCTTCGCTGATCAGCAAGGTGTCTCCGGCGGGTGGTAAAGGCACGGCGATGGGGATTTATTCCACCAGTCAATTCCTCGGTTCTGCGGCTGGCGGGATCCTCGGCGGTTGGTTGTTTCAGCACGGTGGACTGGATGTGGTGTTCCTGGGTGGCGCCGGTCTGGCCGCCCTCTGGTTGGCATTTGCTGTTACCATGCGCGAACCTCCGTATGTAACCAGCCTTCGCTTGCCGCTGTCGCCCGAGGCTCAACGCGACACAGGCCTGGCGGAGCGCGTGTTGGCGATACGCGGAGTAACAGATGCAGTAGTGGTGGCGGATGAAGCCGCCATCTATATCAAATTTGACAAAGAACTGTTGGATCGGGCGTCTTTCGACGAAGTGGTCAATCCAGCGTCGGAAACGTGTGAAGCCTAGGAGAACGTTATGGCCCGTGGGGTTAACAAAGTCATATTGGTCGGCACATGCGGCCAGGATCCCGAAGTTCGCTACATGCCTAACGGTAATGCCGTGACCAACCTGAGTCTGGCGACCAGCGAGCAGTGGACCGACAAGCAGACCGGCCAGAAAGTCGAGAAGACCGAATGGCACCGCGTCTCCATGTTCGGCAAAGTCGCAGAGATCGCCGGTGAATACCTGCGCAAGGGCTCGCAGGTCTACATCGAGGGCAAGCTGCAGACCCGCGAGTGGGAAAAAGACGGCATCAAGCGTTACACCACTGAAATCATCGTCGACATGCAAGGCACCATGCAGTTGCTGGGCGGCCGTCCACAAGGCGAAGGCGCTCCACAAGGCCAAGGCGGTGGCGGTTATCAGAATTCCGCACCTCGTCCACAGCAATCGCGTCCGCAGGCTGCTCCTCAGCCACAACGCGAATCGCGTCCAGCTCCACAACAGGCGCCACAACCGGCTCCTGATTTCGACAGCTTCGATGACGATATCCCATTCTGATCCGCTCCAGTAAACGCAGCTGATCATCGAACGAAAAAAGCCCCCGGACAGCTCAGCTGCCGGGGGCTTTTCATTGGGAATTCTCCTGGAAACTACAGCCCCAGATCCGACAAGCCAGGGTGGTCGTCAGGACGGCGTCCCAGTGGCCAGTGGAATTTGCGCTCGGACTCCTTGATCGGCAGGTCGTTGATGCACGCGAAACGGTTGGCCATCAGCCCGTCTTCGTTGAATTCCCAGTTTTCGTTACCGTAAGACCGGAACCAATTACCTGAGTCATCGTGCCATTCGTACGCGTAACGGACCGCGATGCGGTTGTCGGTGAATGCCCAGAGCTCTTTGATCAAGCGGTAGTCGAGTTCTTTCGCCCACTTGCGCGTCAGAAAGCCTTTGGCTTCTTCCCGGTTGGTGGCGAACTCGGCGCGATTGCGCCATTTGGTGTCGAGCGTGTAGGCCAACGACACCTTTTCAGGATCGCGGCTGTTCCAGCCGTCTTCGGCCAGACGGACCTTTTCGATGGCGGATTCGCGAGTGAAGGGGGGAAGTGGCGGGCGAGTCTGGGCATTGGACGACATGGTTAAGCCTCCAGGAAAGAGTAAGTACAGCGATAATGGAGCGTTCTTGACACGCAGGCCGTTAAAGCAAGGCCTGTTGGAGCAACAGCTGCGCAACATCTCGTGCACTGTCGGCGGCGCTGTAATCACCCATGACGCGGGCGGTGGTGATGGCGCCTTCCATCAGGATCAGCAACTGTTTAGCCAGCGCTGATGGCTGCTCGATATCCAGCTGCTCACAAAGCTGCAGCGTGTAGTCGAACAACTTCTGTTTGTGCAATTTGGCGATCAGGCGAATCGGGTCGTCGGGATCGCCAATCTCTCCCGCCGTGTTGATGAACGCGCAGCCGCAAAATCCTTCGGACTCAAACCAGCCCTTGAGCACGGCGAACATATTGACAATGCGCGCCTCAGGCGTCTGCGCCTTGTCGGTTTCGGTCTTGAACCAGTGCATCCAGCGCACGTCACGCGCGTTGAGCGCGGCGGCGGCGACTTCGTCCTTGGTGGCGAAGTAGCGATAAATACTTTTTCGGGCCACGCCGGAGGTCTTCACCAAAAGGTCCATGCCCGTGGCCTGGATGCCGTTTTGGTAGATCAGTTGCTCGGCGGTCGCGAGAATTTTTTCGCGTGTGTCTGTCGTTGATGTGTTCATGCTTTAAAAGGTAGAACGATCGTTCTCCTCGGTCAAGGCACTTTCGAAAATAAAAATATCCGCCGCGTTGAATCACTGGGCGCGGATAAGGGTTGCCGCTGGCGGCGAACTTGCCGGACGAAATTCGATCAGTTTCTGTGGGCTTTGATTTCGCCGTCCCTCATGACTGAAGGAGTGACCTGCGTTTTGTCGAATTTCAAATCTGTTCTGCTGTTCTGCCTGGTGTTCTGTCTAGGCAGCATCAATGTGCAGGCTGCCGAGGCACCTGCGCCTGCTACCGCGCAGTCCAGCGCTCCCGCTGATTCCGCCCCTGCAGATGAACCCGCAAAACCCGAAATTCTGGTGAAGGGCGGATTGCTTGGAGCGATCAGTTCCAGTATCGACAGCGTTCAGAACAAGCTCGATCTGGATGCTCACTTGCTCGATTCCTGGCGGTTGCGTGCCGATCGGGCTGCCGATGAGCTGGACGCGCTGGTCAATAAACCACTGAATCGCTCGCCCTGGAGCATTGTCGGAGACTTCCTCATCCTGTCGGTGGTGTGGATCGGCGCGTTTGCTTTGCTTAACCGCATCGGCGCTTTTTTCGTTTCCCGCCTGTCTCGGCACCGCGCGCTGGCGACTCGCGTGCGCGTGCAAGGCGTGATGAGTTACGTCGTGCCGTTTATGATTCCAGCGCTGATCTGCCTGCCGCTGACGCTGTATGTCAGCCACTTCATGCAAGCCTCGATCGGTCGGGCGCTGGCGCTTTGTCTGGCGTATTCAACCAGCAGCGGCATTTTCTCAACGTCCGTGCTGATGTCGGTGGTGGTGCTGTTCAACTCCGGTCACAAGCGCGCCGCGGTGCGCATCATTCGAAATTACGCGCCTCATCCACTGTTCATCATCGGTTTCCTCGCGGCATTGAGCGATGCGCTCACCAGTCCACAGATTTCCCGGCAACTGGGCGGCAACGTGACCACCAGCGTCGCGGCCTTTACCGGGCTGATGGCATCGATCATGTTCTGCATCGTGGTGATCAGAATGCGTCGTCCCGTGGCGCATCTGATTCGCAACCGGCCGCTGAGTGCGCGACTGGCACGTCCTGCGCTGCAACAGACGCTCAAGATTTTTTCCAGCCTGTGGCACTTGCCGATCCTGTTGATGATTCTGGTATCGGCGGTGAATCTGATCGGTGCCGGCGAAGACAGTCAGGAGGCGTTGCGCTGCGCGTTGCTCACGACCGTCCTGCTGATCGGCACGGTGTTTCTAAGCACGCTGTTTCAGCACATGTTCAAGCCGGCCGAGGCGCGGACCGGGCGCGTTTACAAAGAACGGTTGCTCAGCCTGTTGCACGCAGTGCTGCGCATCGGCCTGGCGATCGGCTTCATTGAATTGCTTGGCCGTATCTGGGGTTTTTCGCTGTTCGAGTTTGCTCAGCGCAACGCATTGGGCAAGGTGATCAGTGATTCGCTGAGCAGTATCGGACTGATCTTCCTGGTGACGTGGCTGCTGTGGGTCGTGATGGACACGGCGATTCAGGAAGCGCTGAAGCCGCCCGCCAACCATCGCTCGTCGCGTCAGCCAAGCACACGCGTGAAGACGATCCTGCCGCTGCTGCGTAACGCGATCAAGATCATCCTGGTGGTGATCTGCACGATCACTACCATGGCGAATCTGGGGATCAACGTCGCGCCGCTGCTGGCAGGTGCCGGAGTGGTCGGTCTGGCGATCGGCTTCGGTTCGCAGCAACTGGTGCAGGACGTGATCACGGGCCTGTTCATCATCATCGAAGACACCATCTCCATTGGCGATTGGGTGGTGCTGGATTCGGGTCATGCCGGCACTGTCGAGAGCCTGACCATCCGCACCTTGCGCCTGCGCGACGGCAAAGGGTTCGTGCACTCCGTGCCGTTCGGGCAGATCAAGGCCGTAACGAACCAGTCGCGGCAATTCGCTTACGCGTTTTTCTCGTTCCAGTTCACTTACGATTCGGACGTGGATTCAGCGACATCGTTGATTCGCGAAGCCGGGCAGGCGATCAGCGATGACTTCCTGCTGGCCAGTAAGCTGCAAGGACCGCTGGAAGTGTTCGGTCTGGATCGCATGGACATGAACGGGATCGTGATCACCGCGCAGTTCCGCACATCATCCGGCGGGCAATATGCGGTCAGCCGAGCGTTCAACGACAAGCTCAAGCGCCTTGTGGATAAGTCTACGGATGTTCGCTTCGCGCAAACTTATCCACAACTGGTGATGAGTCCGCACAATGGGCAATTTCCGGCGATGGATGAGGGCGACGAGCAACAGCCGGTGCCGGGCAAGACGTCAGTGGTCAACAAAGACGGTTCGGAAAGCCCGGTTTGAAATCAGTGTAAGCAAGCGGGCAGCGTTTACCTGAACAAGCGATCCCGAACCGCCAGCATGTTGTGCTCGTCCAGTTCGCCCCAGTATTGCGGCTTGCCCGCGATGATCGCGGCGATCGGTATTCCATCCCGGTACACGAGGCGATTGCCGACCACTGCTGGCACCTTTGCGCCAGGCAATAGCGTGCCGGCCAGATTCAGCGGATCGACGCCACTGACACCGATCAGGCTGCCGTCCAGCGGACGTTTGCGGACTTCTCGCAGCAAGGGAATTGCCTCTGGCAGCGCGAATTGTTCGCCTGCAAGCCCCGCAACAAAGCGCCCGCCGCGAATGTCGCCCCGCGCCTCCAAGCGATGAAACGTTCTGAGCAATTCGCGCCACGTCGGCAGCCAGTCGGCTTCCCGCTCAAGCAGGCGCCAGAACACCACGCCATACCGACGCAGCAGGGTCATCGCAATGTGCTCCAGCGTGTCGGCATCGAGCGTCTGCCTGGCTGTGGTATCACGGGGCGGCGCCCGGCGCAGCAGTGCCCAACGACCGGCATCGTCCATGCCGCCGATGAATGCTCCGCGATTGCGTCTGCTGGTGTGGGCCGCGCGTTTGCTGGCGGGAGTGATCAGCGCCCGCAGCCCGGCAAAGCTGTCAGCGTTCACCAGCCCGGCGCCGACCAGTTCCTGCAGTGCAGTTTCCAGTTCAGTGCGCAGCAGGTGGGCCTCGCCGGTGAGCTCGTCGAAAAACATGGCTCCGTGGGCCGACAACACTTCGTGGACTTTCTGGGCACGCAACGACAACTCGCTCGGCGCCGGTTGCTCGGTCAGCCCGCTCCAGAGGCGGACTTGCGTGCGGGGCAACAGCACGATGGGCGTGCTGCGCAATGCAGCCGTGCTGGCTTTGTTGCGGCTGCTCAAGCGCATCCACACCACTTTGCCGGAGCGACACAGGGCGTCCAGCCAGCTTTGGGAATAGTCCTTCAGCCGGGCCGGAAGAATATCGCTGTCCCAGGCGCCCGCGGCTGACGAAAACCCTTCCAGTTGATCGACGACCTCCGGCAATGCAGCTTTGCCCTGGCTCTGTGTCGTGGCAGACAGGTGCTGCCAGTCGAACAGAAACCGGGTGAAATCCTGAAGCGAGACCGGCTCGATTTCCCGGCGCAGACGTTTGACGGTGTAGCGATGAATGCGTGACAGCAGGTGGCGCTCGCACCACTGCTCCTCGCTGGCGCCGGGATCGAAACGCCCGCGCAGAACGTAACCTTCGGCTTCCAGGTGAGCGAGCGCCCGAGTCACCTCGCCCGGTGAGAGCGCCAGCGGGGCGGCGATGGCAGGAAGGGTGAGCGGCCCGAAGCCGCTGAGACGTGCGCGCACAAGCTCGATGCGCGCCTGATCTTCATCCCACGTTTCATCGAAACCCGGCAGCGCCGCCAAGGGCGGATGCATTTCGGCGGCCGGATAAACCGTCTGCAGACAGGTCAGGCGCTCAAGCGCGATCCACAGCGCTTGATCGGGATTGACCTGCAATCGCGTCGCCCGTCCTGAGCGGGCCAGGCTCTCCAGCCAGGTCATCCACTCGCCATGCTCGCGCGCCTCGACGCCGCTGACGCAGCCCAGGGTCATCAGCGCCTCATGCATCTCATCGGCGTTGTGCGGCTGCGGCCAGGCTTCTTCAGCCACCGCCATGATTGCATCGACGTCCAACGCACCCAGGTCATCGGCCGACTCCGGATCGCTCCAGCGACGATTGAGCACGGCCTGAGTGCGGCGCTCTTCCAACGGCGCATCGTCGAGAAACGTGTACGGCTTGGCGTTGAGAATCTCAGCCGCCAGCGGAGATGGCGCTGGCAGATCCCGACTGATCAGTCGCACCTTGCCGCTTTCCATTCGCCTCAGCAGCGCCAGCCAGCCGTCCGCATCCATCGCTTCATGCAGGCAATCGTCCAGCGTTTGTTCCACCAATGGATGTTCAGGCACCTCACGTTCGCCGACCAGATTTTCAAGGCAGGCAATCTGGTCCGGGAAAACGGTAGCGATCAGGTCTTCGCTTTTCATGCGTTGCAGTTGCGGCGCGACCTTGCGCCCGCCGGTGTAACGCGGCAACGCAAGCGCTACGCCGGCGTTCCATCGCCAGCGTACGCCGAACAGGGGCGCATCAAGCACAGCCTGAATCAGCAGGTGCTCGGCGCTGTTGGAATGCAGATATCGCCAGACCTCGTCCAGCGCAAAGCTGTGGCTGGTGGACAACGACAGCACGATGGCGTCTTCGCTGGCGGCGGCCTGCAGTTCGAAGTTGAACGTGCGACAGAAACGCTTGCGCAACGCCAGACCCCAGGCGCGGTTGACCCGGCTCCCGAAAGGCGTGTGGATGACCAGTTGCGTGCCACCGGACTCGTCGAAGAAGCGCTCCATCACCAAGGTGTCTTGCGAGGGCAGGGCGCCGAGGGTCGAGTGCGCACGAGCCAGATAATCGACGATCTGTTCGGCGCTGGCGCTATCAAGCCCCAGCGTCTGCATCAGCCAGTCGATACACGGGCGGATCTGGCCGGGATGGGCGCTGAGCTGTTGATCGATCTCGGCCTGCAGGCGCGCCACGGCAAACGACAGCTCGTCGCTGCGCCCCGGCGCTTCTCCCAGCCAGAATGGAATGTTCGGGGGCGCGCCCTGAGCGTCTTCAACCCGTACGCGGCCCGATTCGACACGCAGAATCCGGTAGGACGTATTGCCGAGCTGGAAGATGTCACCGGCGATGCTCTCCACCGCGAAATCTTCGTTCACCGTGCCGATGTTCAGCGCCTGAGGTTCGAGGATCACGCTGTAGTCGGCGTTGTCCGGGATCGTTCCGCCGCTGGTGACGGCCGTGAGCTTGCTGCCTCGCCGGCCCCGCAAGGTGCGGGTGACGGCGTCCCGATGCAGGTAGGCCGCGCGCACGCCCTGACGCCCGCTGTAGCCTTCGGCGAGCATGCTCAGCAGCGATTGATAATGGCCTTCGTCGAGTTCGGCGTAAGGTGAAGCCTGACGGAACAGCGCAAGCAGCGCGTCTTCGTGCCATTCCTGGCAACTGACCTCGGCGATGATCTGCTGCGCCAGCACGTCCAGCGGCGCCTTGGGAATCAGCAAGGTGTCCAGCTCACCGCGGCGAACACAGTCCAGCAGCGCCGCGCATTCGATCAGGTCGTCGCGCGACACGGCAAACAGTCGTCCCTTGGGCGTACCGCCCACATGGTGACCGGAACGTCCGACACGCTGGAGGAATGCTGCGATAGAACGCGGCGAACTGATCTGACACACCAGATCGACATCGCCGATATCGATCCCGAGCTCCAGGGACGCGGTCGCGATCAGCACTTGCAGATCGCCGCGCTTGAGCCGTTGCTCGGCATCCAGACGTTGCTCTTTGGCCAGACTGCCGTGATGCGCAGCCACGGCCTCTTTGCCCAGCCGATCGCTCAGATGCCGCGCCATGCGCTCGGCCAGACGTCGCGTGTTGACGAAGATGAGCGTCGTGCGGTGCTCTCGCGCAAGCGCTGCCAGGCGGTCGTAGACCAGCTGCCAGACATCGTTGGACATCACCGCTGAAAGCGGCACCGGCGGTACTTCGATCGCCAGATCCCGGGGACGCGCGTGGCCGATATCGATGATGGCGCAAGGGCGGTTGAGCGGGTCGCTGCCCACCAGAAAGCGCGACACCCGCTCGATCGGTTTTTGCGTCGCCGACAGCCCGATGCGCAGCAGCGGCTTTTCGCACAACGCTTGCAGCCGCTCAAGGCTCAATGCCAGATGACTGCCGCGCTTGCTGGCGGCAATGGCGTGGATCTCATCGACGATGACGGTCTGGGTGCCGGCCAGCATGCGCCGACCCGAATCGGAACCGAGCAGCACATACAGCGATTCTGGCGTCGTCACCAGGATATGCGGCGCAGTCTTGCGCATCGCGTTGCGCTCTTTCTGTTGGGTATCGCCGGTGCGCACCGCCGTGCTGATGCGCAGCCCCGGCAGGCCTTGGCGGCTCAGTTGCTCGGTAATGCCGCTCAGCGGGTTTTGCAGATTGATCTGGATGTCATTGGATAACGCCTTCAAAGGCGAGATGTACACGACGAAGGTCTGGTCGGGCAGCGCGCCGCCAGCCGCCAGGCCCTGATGCACCAGGTCATCAATGACCGCGAGGAACGCCGTCAGGGTTTTGCCTGAGCCCGTGGGCGCGGCGATCAACGTGGATCGGCGCTCCTTGATCAGCGGCCATGCCTGCGCCTGGGCCGCAGTAACAGCCGGGAACGTCTGTCTGAACCATGCGGCAACAGCAGGGTGAAACGCGTCGAGCACCGGATCGTGAGTCTTGAGAAGGTTCATGGACAAATTTATGCGGGCGCCGAGCAGCAGAAGCAAGGACCGGTGATCGGCGAGGCTGCGGGCCCGCTGATCGCAGCGTTCTCGGTGAGGCACGCTTGCCAAGGCTTCAGGTCAGCCACCATACCTCTGCCGGCAGCAATGGCCTCTTGGGGGCTGAAGCCGGTCGTACAGACTCTGCAAGGTTTGCGTAGGACCGGCGTTAGCCGGGAAGGCGTCTGGTGTCACGCAGTTGGTCGAAGAGGGCGTTGAACACAGTTGGCTCTCCCAGCGAAAATCGTGCAGTGACATCGCGCCCGCAAACACCGCAAACTCGGTGGGAGCGAGCTTGCTCGCGAAGAGCCCCGTGCATCCGCCACACGTGCACCGTCTGAAATCCAGGCTCGTCAGCACGCTCACGCCCAAAGGCAGACCGTGCCGTCACAGCATCGCCGGGCCACCTGTTGGGAGTTATTCCACCGACGTGTTATGTTTGCGGGCGTTTTTCACTGAATTTTTCTGAGAGCCTCCTGACTCTATGCGAATGCGCCTTATGCTGTTGGGCGGCGGGAATGCCCTTGGGCAGGCGTTGATTCGTCTGGGTGCCGAGGAAGACATTGGCTTCCTCGCTCCGCGTCCACCGCAAGACGGTTGGGATGCGGCCAGCCTGACGCAACTGCTCGATGACACCCGCCCGGATGCCTTGATCAACCTTGCTTATTATTTCGACTGGTTTCAGGCGCAGAGCGTAAGCGCCGAACGGTTGGAAAGTCAGGAGCGCTCGGTCGAGCGTCTCGCCGAACTGTGCCAGCATCACAACATCATCCTTGTTCAACCTTCCAGCTATCGGGTATTCGACGGTTCGCGGGCTACGGCTTACAGCGAAAAGGACGAACCGGTGCCGCTCGGCTCTCGGGGCCAGGCACTGTGGCGCATCGAGCAAAGCGTCAGGGCGGCCTGCCCGCAGCACGTGCTGGTGCGCTTTGGCTGGTTGCTCGATAACAGCGCCGACGGCGTGCTTGGACGTTTCCTGACGCGTGCCGAAAAGGCCGAGGAGCTTTTGATGGCCGACGATCGGCGCGGCAATCCGACCCCGGTCGACGATGCTGCGCGAGTCATCATCTCAGTGCTCAAGCAGCTCGATTGCGCCGCGCCGCTGTGGGGCACCTACCATTACGCAGGTCATGAAGCCACTACGCCGCTGGCGCTGGGCCAGGCCATTCTGACCGAAGCGCGACTGCTGCGTCCGCTGGCCGTGGAAGCGCCGACCGCTCAGGCGCATGCCGCGAGCCCGGATGCCGCAGAAGAGCCGCAGAACGCCGTGCTGGCCTGTAAGAAAATCCTTCACACTTTTGGTATCAAGCCTCGCGCATGGCGTGCCGGTTTGCCCAGCTTATTGGACCGCTACTACCGACATGTCTGATGCTCCTGTCCTCATTACCGGCGGCGCCGGTTTCATCGGCTCACACCTGACCGACGCATTGCTCGCCAAAGGTTACGCCGTGCGCATCCTCGACGATCTGTCGACGGGCAAGCGCAGCAACCTGCCGCTGGACAATCCCCGGCTCGAGCTGATCGAAGGCGATGTCGCCGATGCGGCACTGGTCGCACGTGCCGCGCTGGGCTGCCGGGCCGTTGCGCATCTGGCGGCGGTCGCGTCGGTGCAGGCGTCCGTGGACGATCCGGTGAAAACCCACCAGAGCAACTTCATCGGCACGCTAAACGTGTGCGAAGCCATGCGTCAGGCCGGAATCAAGCGTGTGGTATTTGCGTCCAGCGCGGCGGTCTATGGCAATAACGGTGAAGGCCAGCCCATTGTCGAAGACACGCCCAAGGCACCGTTGACGCCCTACGCTTCGGACAAACTGGCAAGCGAGTATTACCTGGATTTTTACCGTCGACAGCACGGTCTGGAGCCGGTCGTGTTTCGCTTCTTCAATATCTTCGGCCCGCGCCAGGATCCGTCGTCGCCGTATTCAGGCGTGATCAGCATCTTTGCCGAGCGTGCAGAGAAAGGCCTGCCGATCTCGGTGTTCGGCGATGGCGAGCAAACCCGCGATTTCTTTTACGTCGAGGATCTGGTCGATCTCGTGGTGCAGGGTTTCGAGAAGCCGGTCGTGGAGGAGGGCGCGGTTAACGTCGGTCTGAACGCCACCACCTCGCTGAATGAGTTGCTCGCGGCGTTCGAACACGTGGTCGGCAGTCTGCCTGCGGTCACCTATCTGCCGCCGCGATCGGGTGACATCAAGCATTCCCGGGCCAACAATCAGCGGCTGCTCGAGCGCTTCACAGTGCCGGCACCGACCCCGCTGAAAGTGGGCCTGGCACGGTTGTTGGGGCGCTGAGCCGCTCAACGCAAAAAGGCACCTTCAAGGTGCCTTTTTTTGTGCCCTGCGTAACCGTCAGAACTTGTAGCCAAAGCCAAGCATGTAAACCCACGGATCGACGTCCACGTTGACCTTCGTGCGTCCGACGCCCAACGCTGACGGGCCGTCCAGCGTGGCTTGGGTGTCGATGTCCACGTACCACACGGCGGCGTTGACCATCACCTTGTCAGTGAGCATGTAGTCCATGCCCACTTGTCCGGCCCAGCCCCACGAGTTCTTGATGTGCAGGTTATTCATGCCTTGTGCTTTGCGGTCACTGGCCAGATTTTCGTCGTAGAACCAGGTGTAGTTCACACCCAGGCCTGCGTACGGCTGGAACTTTGAGTGAGCTTCCATCGGGTAGTACTGCAACGACAGCGTCGGCGGCAGCTGTTTCACGTCCGCCAGCTTGCCGTCCAGCCCTGCGCCCAGGCCCTTGACCGCAACGGTGTGCTGGAAGGGCGTTGAGGCCAGCAGCTCGAGGCCGACGTGATCGGTCAGCATGTAGGCGAAGGTCAGGCCCAGTTGGGTGTCGCTGTCCAGTGTCGCCTTGGTGCCCGGCGCCTTGACGCCATCGAATTTCAGGTTGCCGCTGTCCTCGTTAGGCGCGGTGGTGGCCGCGCCCGCACGAACGATGATGTCACCGGCCTGATGGGCATGGGCGGCGAGTGGGGCACCAAGTGCGAGCGCGAAAAGCGACGCGCCGAGCAAGGACTTGTTCATGAGGGCTCCGTAAAGGCATTAAAAAAGGAATGCCTTATGTTACGAAGCGTCTACTGCACGGGTTTTGACACAGCTCAATGGACGAGCAGTTAAACGAAAAGAATCTGTGGGCGTGAGCCAACTGTCTTCGACGCCCCCTTCGATCTGCGGCGTAAAACCCGACGCCTTCCCGGCTAAAGCCGGTCCTACGGAAGGCCTGCCGCATCTGTAGGACCGGCTTCAGCCAGGAAGAGGCCGGTGCAGGCTGTGGAGATGCATTGGTTGGAAGCCAGCCTTCGTCCGAGTGCGGCCCAGAGCAAGCGCGCTCCTACAAGGGATTTGTGTTGCTCGTTGGGTGTTTATTCATCCGGCAGTTCGTACACCAGGATTTTGTCCGCTTCCATCTGGTACCCGGCATCGGCCAGTTCGCTGGTGGAGGATTTGACCTGCATCGGCCCTTCGATCCAGTACGGCTGATAAAGCTCGTCGACCTTCACCCCCAGCTCGCTGGTGACGTGGACGATCTGATTCGGCGGCGGGGGCGGAACGTGGATACAGGCACCGAAATACGGCACCAGCAGAAACTCCGTGACGCGGCCTTCCTCGCTGACCTCAAGCGGCACGATGTAGCCCGGCAAACGCACCATCTGGCCGTCCAGAGACTTGACCACCGGCGCATCGGGTGCCAATTGGTGAGCGGCAGGCGCCGACTCCACCGACAAGGTATCCGCCATGCTGGACAGGTTATGAATGGGGGCGGTGATCAGCTTCACCGGTGGCGCGTCGGGCGGAATCATTTCCTGCCAGGTCAGCACCCGCAGGTCTTGCGCCCAGATCGGCGTCGCGACCAGTAACCAAATCAGCATCCACAGCGCGCGCATCACGACGTCCTCATAAACGAATCGACAGGCCATCGGCCAACGACTGGCGATAGGCACGCCATGCCGGCACGGTCCCCATCAGCAGCGCCGCGCCGAGGATACTGCCCAGCAGCGTCCACTCATAACTGCTCGGCAGCGACAACGGCAGATACAAACCGTAGTTGGCCTGCACATATCCCTGAGCCGCAGCGATGCCGATGTACAGCAGCGCAAGACCGCTGACTGAGCCGGCGAGCGCCAGCGCGAACGCCTCCAGCACCAACAGGCTGGCGATATGCCAGGGCCGCGCACCCACCGAGCGCAGAATCGCCATTTCGCGGCGACGCTCGTTGAGGCTGGTGAGAATCGCGGTGAGCATGCCGATCAGTCCAGTCAGTACCACGAACAGCGAGATTACGAACAAGGCTTTCTCGGCCGTGCCCATCAGGCTCCACAGCTCCTGCAGGGCAACGCCGGGAAGAATGGCCAGCATCGGCTCGCCCCGGAATTCGTTGATCTCGCGTTGCAGTGCGAACGTGGAAATCTTGCTGTTCAGACCCAGCATGAACGCTGTGATCGCGGTGGGCGTCAGGTCCATGTTGCGTGCCTGATCGGCGCTGATCCGGCCAGCGCCCTGAGCCGGCACGCCGTTGTGCCAATCGATGTGAATGGCCTCCATGCCGCCCAGGCTGATGTGCAGCGTGCGGTCCACGGGTGTACCGGTGCGCTTGAGGATGCCGACCACGGTAAACGGCTTGTCATCGTGCTTGACCAGGCTCACGGTCGCCACGCCGTGAGCCAGCACCAGTTTGTCGCCGAGCTTGTAATGCAGCGCCTCGGCCACCTCGGCACCCAGTACCACTTCGAAAGGATCCGTGTCGAACGGCCGTCCATCGGCCATCTCCAGATGTTGCTGACGACCGTACTGGTAATGCTCGAAATACGATGCATTGGTGCCCATCACTCGGTAGCCGCGATGGCTGTCGCCGAGGGAAATGGGGATCGCCCACTTGACCTGTCGGCTGGCGGCGAAGTGCTCGAAACTGTCCCAGCGAATGTTGTTGGTCGCGTTACCGATGCGGAACACCGAGTAGAGCAGCAGATTGACCGAGCCCGAACGCGCGCCGACGATCAGATCCGTGCCGCTGATGGTGCTGGCGAAGCTGGCGCGTGCTTCGGTGCGCACACGCTCGACAGCCAGCAACAGACAGACCGACAACGCGATGGCGAAGGCGGTGAGAAAGGCAGTGAAACGGCGATTGGCGAGGCTGGCCAGCGCCAGGCGAAGAAGATACATCTCAGACCTCGGGAGCGACGGCAGCGCGATTGAGTTCGGCCAGCGACAGATTGCGATCGAAAAGCGCCGCCAGACTCTGGTCATGGCTGACGAACAACAGGCTGGCACCGGCCTCCCGGCATTCCGCGAACAGCAGTTGAATGAACGCCTCGCGGGCGTCGGCATCGAGCGCGGAGGTGGGCTCGTCGGCGATGACCAGTTCCGGTTGGCCGATCAGCGCGCGCGCCGCGGCCACCCGTTGCTGTTGGCCGATGGACAGCGCGTCGGCGCGCCGCCCCAGCAGTTGCGGGTCCTTCAGACCCAGGTGGGCGAGCAGCGTCGCTGCGGCCTGCGCAACGCTGCCGTGGCGTTGGGTCGCCCGGGCGGCGCGCACGGCCGAGAAGTGGCAGGGCAGCTCGACGTTTTCTCGCACCGACAGAAAAGGCAGCAGGTTGAACTGCTGAAAAATGTAGCCGGTGTGATCCACCCGAAAACGGTCACGAGCACCCGCTGACAGTTGCGTCAGGTCTTGCCCCAACAGGCGGATAGTGCCGCGACCGGGCTTTTGCACGCCGCCGAGCAGACCCAGCAGCGTGGTTTTTCCGCTGCCGCTGGGGCCTTTGAGGAACAGGGTTTCGCCGCGCTCAAGGCGAAATTCCGGGATGTCCAGCAACAGCGGATGCCCCGGCCAATTGAAGCCCAGGTCCGAGAGTTCGATGAGTGCTTGTGTCATGGCCTGAGTCACATCATGAGGTGAATGACCGGGAAGTCCCGGTCGCGTGTGCATCGAGGCTGGTCAGAACTTGACCACAGGATTGCTTGGGCGCACTTCGGCACCCATCTGACGCTTCGGCGTCACCAGTTGGACCTGAACGGTCTGGGTCGCCGGGAAGCTCTTGAACAGCTGGGTCAGATCAAGTTTGTTCAGCACGTTTGGCACGCTGCAAGTGAGCTGATAGTGACCGTGGATTTCGGCGTGATCGTGGTCGTCACCATCGCCGTGGTCATGCTCGTCGTCTTTGTCGCCAAACAGCGGGCTGTTGAGCTGCTGCTTGACCACGGTGCATCCCGCCGCTTCAGGAATGCTGAACAGGCCGTGCGGCTTGAGCAGGGTTTCACGCGCCAGTGCGAGCTTCATTTTGTCTGCATCGGTGGTGGCCACGTGCTCGAAGCCGACGATGTTCATCGCTGGCGTATCCAGTTCAAGCTCCAGGGTGCGGCCGTCCAGCGCCAGATCCAGTCGCGCCACGCCATGGACGTGAGCGCCGAGGCTGCCGTGTTCATGGTCGTGGTCATGTTCGTCGGCCGCGTGGGTCATGGCCAGAGGAAGCAGCGCGAGGGGCAAAGCGAGAAGCAGACGACGCATGTGAGAGGGCTCCGCAAGAAGGTCTGAAATTTGTTATGTGATCTTATAACAATAATGCGCGCCCGTTCTTAAATTTTTCGCCGGGAACCCATGAGCGTGGCCTGTCCCCGGATTGCATCGGGTCAGCCAGCCTGGCGCTGCCCGACATATCTGATATGTCCGTGTCAGGGGATTGCGTGCGGCGCGGATAATCCTGTGGGACCATGCCGGCCAGTCAACCAGAGGACACACATCATGCTGCGAATCCGTGGAACCGTTGGCGACCTGCCTGTGGACCTGACCGTGGAAATGGACGAAAGCGACTGGGCTCGACTGGGCGCTCAACTCGGCGTGCCAGTGCAGGAGAGCCAACCGGTCAGCGAGTCGGCAGCCAGACCGGTCGCCAGCCGTAACGATGCAGTCTGGGACATTGCGCAGGACCTGCTGCGCAAAGCCGGGCAAATGAGCGGGCCGGATCTGCTGGGGCAACTGGAGGGGCTGGCGGGCAGCACGGCGGCGGGCAAGCGCTTGATGGTGCGCATGCGCCACAGCGCCAACGTCAAAGTCGAGAGCCATGGCGATGCGCCGGTGTATCACTGGATCGAGTGATGCTCAGATGATTGCCTGACACAGAGCGGTCAGGCGGATCGTCAACCCCGTGGACCTGAGTGAGGTCAGTAAAGCGCAGCAAACAACTTGCGACGGTAGGTCGTGACCAGTGGGTGATCATTGCCGAGCAGGTCAAACACTTGCAGCAACGTCTTGTGCGGCTGGCCTTCGTTGAAGTTGCGGTTGCGGATGAACAGCTTGAGCAAGCCTTCCAGTGCTGCGTCGTACTGCTGACGCGACAACTGATGGATCGCCAACTGATGCGCAGCCTCATCGTCCTGTGGATTCTGCGCCAGACGCGTCTTCAGGTCTGCGACATCCGGCAGCGCTGCGGCCTCACCCAGAAAGGTCAATTGCGCCTTTGCACCGGCCAACGCGGCTTTGTGTTCGTCGCCCTTCACGGCATCCAGCACGGCACGCGCCTCGGTCAGCTCGCCACGTTCAGCCAGGCAGCGGGCATACAGAATCAGCGCGGCAGCGTTGGTGTTGTCCTCGGCCAGGATGGTCTGCAGAACAGCTTCAGCCTCTGCGAAATGGCTCGCGGCAAACATCTCCTGCGCGGTCTGCAGTGGGTCGGCTGCAGCGGGCGGCGGCATCTGCACGTGCGGCTCGAGCAACGCGCGAATCTGGGATTCAGGCTGCGCGCCGGCAAACCCGTCCACCGGCTGGCCGTCCTTGAACAGCACGACCGTCGGCAGGCTGCGAATCCCGAAGCGGGCGACGATGTCTTGCTCGGCGTCGCAATCGACTTTGGCCAGCAGCAGTTCGCCCTGGTAGCTCTCGGCAATCTGCTTGAGCAGCGGCATCAGCACTTTGCACGGCGCACACCACTCAGCCCAGAAATCCACGAGCACCGGTTTATGGAAGGAGTTTTCGATGACCAACTGATCGAACGTGGCGGTGGTCGCATCGAAGATGTACGGCGTTTCCTGGCTCATCACAAATCTCGAAATAGGCGCTAATGACGGCAACTATAAAGGGCTGCGGGGATTGTCGGAAGCGGGGTCACTGGCGCGACAGAAATCTCGCCCCGGCAGAGCGTTCATCATTGAGTCGCCGGTCAGCGCGCCGCGTGATACAGACTCACTCTGCGAAACTCCCAAGGCTCAGCCAGATCGGGCAGTGTCAGCGCCTCGAGAATGCCCAGCCGTCGGTACAGCGGATGCTGAAAATCCCGCACCCGCGAATCCGCGACCAGCGCTTGGCTGCCGCGGGTCAGGAACTGGTCCAGCAGAGGCAGATTCGCTCGGTCGTACAAAACATCAGCCACCAGAATCAGATCGAAACGATCGGTCTCCGCGAAAAAATCCGTCGAATACCCCAGCTGCACATCATTGAGTTCGGCGTTGGCCTGGCAAGCGGCGAGGGCGACCGGATCAAGATCGCAGGCCACCACCTCCATCGCGCCAGCCTTCGCTGCCGCGATGCCGGCCACGCCTGAACCTGCGCCGAAATCCAGCACGCGCTTGCCCTCGACCCATTGAGGGTGTTCGGCGAGGAACCGGGCCATTGCCAGCCCGCTTGCCCAACAGAAACTCCAGTAAGGCGGCTCTTCGAGAATCCGTCGGGTTTCTTCGGGGCTGAACGCGCGATCCATGTTGTCGGCGTCGATCAGCCACAGTTTCAGATCGGTGTCGGGCAGCGTTTCGGCCACCAGACGTGCGTCACCCAACAGATCGCTCAGAGCAGCTTGTAGGTGAGACGGCGCAGTCATGGCGCCGGAGCGAACTGCAACTGGCCCAGCGCCTGCGTCGTCGGCTGAGTGATCAGCACCGAGGGCAGATGCAGGATCAATTGCCCGGACTGGCTGGCCCGTCCACGCAGCTCGACGCGGGCGCCATGGGGAAACGCTTCGGGATTGAAGCGCAACTGAAACGGCAGGGATTGATTGTTGCCCGTGAGCTTGGTGCTGCTCAGCAGTTTTTGCGGGCGATTGCGATCATCGATCACCAACAGCGCGAGCTCCACCTCGGCGCCTGCCGGAACACCGAGCAACTGGCCGCTCAATTCCCGCTGATAAGGCAGCAAGGGCCCCGGACTGTCCGGCAGTTTGATGGCGTTGGTTGCAGGTTTGGCCGGGGCGGCGGGCTTGGGCGGCTCAGCGGTGCTACAGGCAGCCAGCAGGCCGACCAGGCTGATTACAGCAAGCGTACGTAGCGTCATGAACAGCTCCAGCAAAACAAAATACGGGTGGGCATCAGCAGTATCGCCGAGGGCGGCGACTTTGGCTGCAGCGAATGGGCGTCTGTATACCTCAAAGGCCCGGACTTGTCTTGCCAGCGGGATGCGCTACCATGGCCCTCCCTTTTTTTGTTGCCTGCCACCATGCACTGTCCCTTTTGCGGTGCCAACGACACCAAAGTCATTGACTCGCGCCTCGTTGCCGAAGGCGATCAGGTTCGCCGACGTCGCGAATGCGTCGCCTGCGGCGAGCGTTTCACCACGTTTGAAACCGCCGAGCTGGTCCTGCCGCGTCTGATCAAGCAAGACGGCAGCCGACAGCCATTCGATGAAGAAAAGCTGCGCGCCGGTATGCAGCGCGCGCTGGAAAAGCGCCCTGTAAGCGTCGAGCGTCTCGAAGCGGCGCTGGCCCACATCAAAAGCAAGTTGCGTGCGACCGGCGAGCGCGAGGTCAAGTCGCTGATCGTCGGTGAACTGGTGATGGGCGAACTGCAGAAACTCGACGAAGTGGCGTATATCCGCTTTGCTTCGGTGTATCGACGGTTCCAGGACCTCAACGAATTCCGCGAAGAAATCGACCGACTGGCCCGCGAGCCGGTTAAAGAGTGAGCATGTCCCCCACAGAGCAGAGCGTGCTCGACGCCGCCTATATGGCGCGAGCGCTGGAGCTGGCGCGCAAGGGCGTCTACTCGACGCACCCCAATCCGCGCGTTGGCTGCGTGATCGTGCGTGACGGCGAGATTGTCGGCGAAGGCTGGCACGTGCGTGCGGGCGAGCCCCATGCCGAGGTCCACGCGCTGCGCCATGCGGGGGAAAAAGCCAGGGGCGCCACTGCTTACGTCACCCTTGAACCGTGCAGCCACCATGGCCGCACCCCGCCGTGCGCGGACGCGCTGGTCAATGCCGGTGTTGCGCGTGTCGTCGCCGCGATGCAGGACCCCAACCCGGATGTCGCCGGTCGAGGGCTTCTGCGTTTGATGAGCGCGGGCATCGCCGTGCAGAGCGGCGTGCTGGAGGGTGAAGCGCGGGCGATCAACAAAGGCTTTCTCAAACGCATGGAACACGGCTTGCCGTACGTGCGGGTCAAGCTGGCGATGAGTCTGGACGGCCGCACGGCCATGGCCAGCGGTCAGAGCCAGTGGATCACAGGACCTCAAGCGCGTTCGGCGGTGCAGCGTCTTCGGGCGCAATCGAGCGTGGTGCTGACGGGTGCCGACACGGTGCTGGCCGACCACGCGCGCCTGACCGTTCGGCCCGACGAGCTGGACCTCAGTGCGGAATTGACGGCGCTGGCGGTCACTCGTCCGCCGCTGCGCGTGTTGATTGACGGGCGTCTGCGGGTTCCGCTCGATGCGCCCTTTTTCAAGGCCGGCAGCGCGTTGGTCGTCACCTGCGCGGCCGCTTCGGCGCGCGAGCGGTATCACGAGGAAGGCCACGAAATGCTCGCACTGGCGAGCAGTGGAGGGCATGTCGATCTGCGCAAGTTGCTGGTCGAGCTGGCGTCCCGTGGCGTCAACGACGTGCTGGTAGAAGCGGGCCCCAGACTCGCGGGCGCGTTCACCCGTCTGGGTCTGGTCGACGAGTTCCAGATTTTCGTCGCCGGCAAGTTCATGGGCTCATCGGCCCGCCCGTTACTGGACCTGCCGCTGGCGCAGATGAGCGAGGCGATGGAGCTGAAAATCATCGAAATGCGCGCGGTCGGTAATGACTGGCGAGTCATTGCGATACCTGCTCACGGCCCGAGCGTATAATTCCGGCTTTCGCTTTCTGCGCTGGCCCTGTTCTCCCGGAGGACCCATGTTTACCGGCATTATCGAATCCATCGGCAGCATCCGCGCCATTACTCCTAAAGACGGCGATGTCCGCGTTTATGTCGAGACCGGCAAACTCGACCTTTCCGACGTCAAGCTCGGCGACAGCATCGCGGTCAACGGCGTTTGCCTGACCGCCGTCGAGCTGCCAGGCGATGGTTTCTGGGCTGACGTCAGCCGCGAAACCCTCGATGTGACCGCGTTCGTCGATCTCAAGACCGGCAGCCGCGTCAACCTGGAAAAAGCCCTGACCCCGACCACTCGCCTGGGCGGGCATCTGGTCAGCGGTCATGTCGACGGCGTCGGCGAAGTGCTGTCCCGTGAAGAAAATGCCCGCGCGATTCAATTTCGCATGCGCGCGCCCCGCGAGCTGGCCAAGTACATCTCGCACAAGGGCTCGATCACCGTCGACGGCACCAGCCTGACCGTGAACGCCGTTAACGGCGCCGAGTTCGAGTTGACCATCGTCCCTCACACGCTGGCGGAAACCATCATGGGCGACTACCGCCCGGGCCGTAAGATCAATCTGGAAGTCGACCTGCTGGCGCGTTACCTGGAGCGTTTGCTGCTCGGTGACAAGGCCGCCGACCCGACGCCTGCCCAGGGTGGCACCATCACCGAAAGCTTTCTGGCCGCCAACGGCTACCTCAAATCCTGAATCGAAGGGGGTGCCGAGTGGCGCTCAATAGCATCGAAGAACTGGTTGAAGACATTCGCCAAGGCAAGATGGTTATCCTCATGGATGACGAAGATCGCGAAAACGAAGGCGATCTGATCATGGCTTCCGAATGCGTCAAGGCCGAGCACATCAACTTCATGGCCCGTTACGCACGTGGCCTGATCTGCATGCCGATGACTCGCGAGCGCTGCGAAACGCTGAAGCTGCCGCTCATGGCGCCGCGCAATGGCTCGGGCTTCGGCACCAAGTTCACCGTTTCCATCGAGGCCGCCGAGGGCGTCACCACCGGTATCTCCGCCGCTGACCGTGCGCGCACCGTGCAGGCCGCAGCCGCCAAGGATGCCAAGGCTGAAGACATCGTCAGCCCCGGCCACATCTTCCCGCTAATGGCACAGGCTGGCGGCACGTTGTCCCGCGCCGGTCACACCGAAGCGGCCTGTGATCTGGCGCGCATGGCCGGATTCGAGCCGACCGGCGTCATCTGTGAAGTGATGAACGACGACGGCACCATGTCCCGTCGTGCGGAACTCGAAGCTTTCGCTGCCGAACACAACATCAAGATCGGCACCATTGCCGACCTGATCCATTACCGGATGATCCATGAACGTACCGTTCAGCGGATTGCCGAACAGCCGCTGGACAGTGAACTGGGCCAGTTCAACCTGGTGACCTACCGCGATTCGGTCGAAGGCGACGTTCACCTGGCGCTGACGCTGGGCAGGATTTGCGCTGAAGAAGCGACGCTTGTGCGGGTTCATAACATGGACCCCGTGCGCGACCTTTTGATGGTCAAGCAGCCCGGCCGCTGGAGCCTGCGCGCCGCGATGACTGCGGTGGCCGAGGCGGGAAGCGGTGTCGTTCTGCTGCTGGGGCATCCCCTTGACGGCGATGCCGTTCTGGCCCATGTACGGGAAACCGCCGGTGGCTCGCCGATCAAGACGCCGACCACGTACAGCACGGTCGGTGCCGGTTCGCAGATCCTTCGCGACCTTGGCGTGCGCAAAATGCGCCTGATGAGTTCGCCAATGAAGTTCAACGCGATATCCGGTTTCGATCTGGAAGTTGTAGAATACGTGCCCTCCGAATAAAGACCGGCAGGTCAGCAGCCGTGAAGCCCGCCGGGTTTTCGCGGCTTTTGTCCCTGCGGTCGCCGATTCGTGGCCTAAAATCCCTGCACGCGCGCGTCGAATGCGCGCTTGCTTGCTCTTTAATACGAGAACACGAGACTCAGCCGAATGACCCTGAAGACCATCGAAGGTACCTTCATCGCCCCCCAAGGTCGCTATGCCCTGGTGGTTGGCCGCTTCAACAGCTTCGTCGTGGAAAGCCTGGTGAGCGGTGCCGTTGATGCCCTGGTTCGCCATGGCGTGAGCGAAAGCGACATCACCATCATCCGCGCGCCTGGCGCTTTCGAAATCCCGCTGGTGGTGCAGAAAGTTGCGCAACGCAGCGAATTCTCCGCGATCATCGCCCTGGGCGCTGTCATCCGCGGCGGCACTCCGCACTTCGAATACGTGGCTGGCGAATGCACCAAAGGCCTGGCCCAGGTTTCCATGGAGTTCGGCGTTCCGGTCGCATTCGGCGTACTGACGGTCGATTCCATCGAACAAGCCATCGAACGTTCCGGCACCAAAGCCGGTAACAAAGGCGCTGAAGCTGCCCTGTCCGCCATCGAGATGGTCAGCCTGTTGGCGCAGTTGGAGGCCAAGTGATTAACGACGAAAGCGATCAGTTCAACCCGCGCGACCCTCGCCCGGCCGATGCTGGCAAGCCCTCCAAGAGCGAAAAGCGCCGTGCCGCGCGCAAGCTTGCCATGCAGGCACTGTATCAATGGCACATGGCCAAGCAGTCGCTGAACGAGATCGAAGCCCAGTTTCGGGTCGACAACGATTTCAGTGACGTCGATGCCGCTTACTTCCGCGAAATCCTGCACGGGGTTCCTGCGAAGAAGGTCGAGATCGACGTCGCGCTGACCCCTTGCCTGGACATCACCATCGACGAGCTGGACCCGGTTGAACTGGCGGTACTGCGCCTGTCCACCTGGGAAATGCTCGAGCGCATCGACGTGCCGTATCGCGTGGTCATCAACGAAGGCATCGAGCTGGCGAAAGTCTATGGCTCGACCGATGGTCACAAGTTCGTCAACGGCGTACTCGACAAGCTGGCTCCGCGTCTGCGCGAAGTCGAAGTGAAGGCTCACAAGCGCTGAGGCGTCTGGATTTCCAGACCGGAGCGTATGACGCCATGGGCGAATTCGAGCTGATCCGCAATTACTTCGCCGCTGCGCCCTGCGCGCAGCCCGGCGAAGGCGTTGCCTTGGGCATCGGTGATGATTGCGCCCTGTTGGCGGTGCCTGCCGGCGAACAACTCGCAGTCTCGACCGACACACTGGTCGCCGGGATGCACTTCCCCGACGTCTGCGATCCTTTCTTGCTGGGCCAGCGTGCCCTCGGCGTTTCTGCCAGCGACCTGGCAGCCATGGGCGCCAAACCCCTCGCATTCACCCTTGCCCTGACCCTGCCGGAAGTTTCTGCCGCCTGGCTGGAAGCGTTCGCGCGCGGCTTGAATCTGATGGCGCAGGGCTGCTCGCTGCGTCTGATCGGCGGCGATACCACGCGCGGACCGCTGAGCATCACCGTCACGGTGTTCGGCGCGGTGCCTGCGGGCATGGCGCTGACACGTGCCGGTGCGCGAGCTGGCGATCTGCTCTGCGTGGGTGGCGCGCTGGGCGATGGCGCCGGTGCGCTGCCACTGGTGTTGAACCAGCGCAGCAGCGAGGCGTCTACCACTCAGGCCCTGCTGGCGCGGTACTGGTCGCCCCAGCCGCAGCTGGCGCTGGGTCAGGCACTGCGCGGCAACGCCACGTCGGCGCTGGACATTTCTGACGGCTTACTGGCCGATTGCGGCCATATTGCCGTGGCATCGGGCGTTCGCTTGTTGATTGAGCGGGACAGAATTCCAATGTCCGACGCGCTGCTGAGATTTTTCGGACGAGACGAAGGGCTGAATGCCGCTCTAAGCGGCGGCGATGACTACGTGCTCGCGTTTACCCTGCCACCATCGCGGCTTGTTAATCTGACGTCGGCGGGCTGGCCCATATCGGTGATCGGCCAAGTGGTTGCAGGCCAGGGCGTGGCATTGCTCGACGACCTGGGCCAGGACGTCACCCCGTTGACTCGGGGCTACCAACATTTTCGGGAGACACGGTGACAGATCATCCTAATCAGGTCCCGGCGGAGAACGTTCCTCCGTCGGTCTGGACCAATCCCTGGCATTTTCTGGCCTTCGGTTTCGGTTCAGGCACCTTGCCCAAAGCGCCCGGAACCTGGGGCTCGATGGTCGCGGTGCCTTTTATTCCTCTGTGGCAGATGCTGCCGGACTGGGGTTACTGGCTGATGCTGGGGATCACCATGCTGTTCGGCTTCTGGCTGTGCGGCAAGGTGGCCGATGATCTGCGCGTGCATGACCACGAAGGCATCGTCTGGGATGAGATGGTCGGGATGTGGATCACGCTCTGGCTCGTGCCGGAAGGCTGGGTCTGGCTGCTGGTCGGGTTTTTGGTGTTCCGCTTCTTCGACATCCTCAAGCCCTGGCCGATTCACTGGATCGACAAGCACGTGCACGGAGGCGTCGGCATCATGCTCGACGACGTTCTGGCCGGGGTTTTTGCCTGGATGGCGATGCAGGGTCTAGTCTGGCTGTGGGGAGTGATATAGGAACCACACTCATGGGCGGTATCGGGAAGGTCTTGCTGCTGGGTCTGTCGCTGTTGGCGACGGGGCTTTGCGTGGCCGCGGAGCCAGGCGGCAGCGACCTTCGGACCGAGAAGCCCGACGACATCGTGCTGGTCAGCGAGCAATGGAATGCCTACACCGAAGCCGACGGGACCGGCCTGGGCTGGGACCTGATGCGAGAGGTGTTCGAGCCCGCTGGCGTCAAGGTGCAGTCCCGTATCGAGCCCTACACCCGGGCGGTCGGGCTGGTGCAGCGAGGTGAGGCCGATGCCTGGGTCGGCGCCTACGAGAACGAGGTCGAAGGCACGCTGTATCCGAAATGGCATTACGACATCGATGAAGTCTACGCATTGGGGCTGGCTTCCCACCCTGCGCCGACCCTGCAGAACCTGGGCAGCTACCGCCTGGCTTGGGTCCGCGGATACGAGTTCCAGCACTACCTGCCCAACGTGGTGCATTTCAATGAAGTGGCGCGCCGGGACCACATCCTTTCAATGCTCGAACACGGCCGCGCCGATCTGTACATTGATGCCAAGCCGGAAGTCGACTTCATCCTCGGCCAGACCAAAGCCCCTCAGAGTTACCGCACGACGTACCTGACCGCGATCCCGCTGTATCTGAGTTTTGCCGATAACGCTCGCGGCCGTGCCTTGCGGGAAGTGTTCGATGAGCGCATGGCGCGTCTGGTGCGGTCCGGCCGGCTGAAGCCGATATTCGCTCGCTGGAAGCAGCCTTATCCGTTCGATGCAAGCGATGTTCACAGCGCTGGCAGCGCCGGACAATGATCAAACTTCCTGATCTGAATAGCCGACAATTCAGCCTAAGCGTCTGCTGGAACGTGCTGTTACAATGCGGCCTTGCGAATTTCCAGCCCTCATACTGATCAGGAGCACACGGTGCCCGTCGTATTTGTCGCGGCTTCCAAGCTGCCTACCCCTTTTGCCACTTTCACAATGAACGGTTTCCTCGAAGAGGAAAACGGTCGCGAGCATGTCGTACTTACCCTCGGTGATGTGTCAGATGGCGCCCCTGTGCTGGGGCGCGTGCATTCCGAATGCCTGACCGGCGATGCCTTGTTCAGTCAGCGCTGCGACTGCGGCTCCCAGCTGGAAGCGGCCTTGCGCGCAATCGCCTCGCAAGGTCGTGGTGTGTTGCTTTACCTGCGTCAGGAAGGGCGTGGCATCGGCTTGATGAACAAGATCCGTGCCTATGAATTGCAGGACGGCGGTGCAGATACGGTTGAAGCGAACGAGCGTCTGGGCTTCGCCGCTGACCAGCGCGATTACGCCATTTGCCTGCCGATGCTCGAGCATCTGGGCATCAGATCGCTTCGACTGATGACCAATAACCCGCGCAAGGTCAAAGCGCTGACTGACATGGGTATCAACGTGGCCGAACGCGTGCCGCTGCACACCGGCCAGAACCCGCACAACAAACTTTATCTGGCGACCAAGGCCGGCAAACTCGGCCACATGATGGGCAATGAGCATCAAAGCGAGGTCGATCCTGCGTGACACGCGGTAATGTGCGCCGTCGCCTGGCGTTGGCCTGGTGGCGGCAGATGGCCCTGACCCTGGGCCCGTTACTGGTGCTCTGTATGTTCTTCGGCGGCGGCGAGGCGACCGGTCCTACGGTTTTCGCCATGCCATTGTTCATCGCGGGCGTCGCGTCGATGTTCGTCAGCCTCAAGCCATTCGGTGTGTACAAGCGCTCTCTGATCGCAATGCAGAAGGCGCTCGACACCCCTGCAGAGCCTGCGGCCTGGCTGAAACTGGCCGCCGACCGGCGCGTGGCCTTCCTCGCTGCAGGCCTGCCCGCGTGGATTGCGGCGCTGGCGGTCTTCGCTTATCTGGAGCCCGTGGCGCTCGCGTTGCTGGCGCTCTCCAGCGTTGTTCTGCTGTACCTCTATCGCATTCCTCGTCAGCTGGCCTGATGCGCCTGTTCATCGCCTGCTTGCTGGCGCTGATGGTAAGCCGTGCGCTGGCCGTCGAGCGCGTGATCAGCCTCGCGCCATCGCTCACTGAAATCATGATCGAACTCAATTCGGCCGATCTGCTGGTTGGCGTGCTTGACGGCGGCGAACGTCCCGCGCAGGTACAGGCGTTGCCCTCGGTGGGTCGTTACGGCCAACTGGAAATGGAGCGGCTGCTCAGCCTCCAGCCTGATCTGTTGTTGCTCTGGCCCGGCAGTGTTGGCGTCGCGCAGCGTGATCAATTGCAACGGCTGAACATTCCGACCTTCGTCACAGAGCCGCATACGCTGGAGCAATTGGCGGATCAGATCGAACAGATCGGCGAGCGCCTGGGCCGGGGCGAACGTGGGCGTCAGCTGGCCGGTGAATTTCGCCAGCGGCTGTCCGGGCTTCGTGAGCGTTATCAGCGCGACGCCCCGATGCACGTGTTTTATCAGGTATGGGACCGGCCGCTGTATACGGTCGGGGGCGGGCAGATCATCAGTGATGCGCTGAGCGTGTGCGGTGCGCGAAATGTCTTCGACGACCTGACCCTGCCAGCGCCGCAGGTGAGTCTGGAGTCGGTATTGCAGCGTGATCCCGATGTGATCGTGGCGAGTGATGCCGCGCTGTTGAAGGCCTGGACAGCATGGCCTCAATTGAAAGCAGTCAGGGCGCAGCGTTTGCTGTCCGTGCCCGACAAAGGCCTGGAGCGCGCCAGCGGGCAGATGATCGAGGCCGTTGCGAAATTGTGTGAAGCGATATCGTCAGATCGCTGAACGTGCCGACGTTGATGCTTTTTTGGGAGTGAGCCAACCGCCTCCAATGCCCTTTCGGCGTAACACCCGACGCTTTCCCGGCTAAAGCCGGTCCTACGAAAACCTTGCGGCGTCTGCCTGACTTGCTAAAAACGTCCTACGAAAACCTTGCAGCGTCTGCCTGACTTGCTAAAACCGTCCTACGAAAACCTTGCGGTGCCTGCCTGACCGGCTGAAACCGTCCTACGAAAACCTTGCGGCGTCTGCCCGACCGGCTAAAACCGTCCTACGAAAACCTTGCGGCGTCTGCCCGACCGGCTAAAGCCGGTCCTACGAAAGCATAGGACGTCTGTAGGACCGGCTTCAGCCGGGAAGAGGCCGGTGCATGCTGTGGAGAGGGAGTGGCTGGAATCAGTCTTCATCCGATGGCGGCCCCGAGCAAGCTTACTTCCACAGGTGACTTGCCGTTTTTCTAAAGACCAGACGGCGCCAGTGGCGGCATGCTGTGGCGAGTCATAACTCAGGCGTCCAGGTGACGCCGAACATCCACGTCCGGCCTTCTTCGCGATAGCCATAATTGCCGCCATCGAAGCTGTACAGCGTGCGGCTGTAGCGTTTGTCGAAGGCGTTATCCAACTTGAATTCCAGCTTTACCTCGTCGCTGGCTTTCCAGCTGCTGCGCACACCGAACAGAGTGTAACCGCCGATAGCCTGAGTGTTGGCTTCGTCGTTGAAGCTGCTGCTCACCGCCTGCCAACTGGCGCCTACGCCGAGCCGATCGAATTGACGATCCAGGTCCAGATTCAGCGTTCTGCGTGCACGCCGGTTGAGCGTGCGGCCGGTGTCTCGGTCGCGCGGGTCGATGATCGAGGCGCCCAGCTTCCCGGTCCAGCCGAACAGCTGTTGCTCCAGCGCGGCTTCAAATCCATTGATTCGCGCCGAAGCGATGTTCTGCGGTCGGAAGTCACTGTCCAGCGCGATGGCGTCCTGCAGGTCGGTGCGATACAGCGACGCCTCCAGCTTGCTCGTATCACTCAAGCGGCTTCGCCACTGCAGCTCGTAACTTTTCGAATGCTCGGGCTTGAGATTAGGGTTACTGAAGTCCGGGTAATAAAGATCGTTGAAGGTCGGCGCACGGAAGCCTTCGCTGTAGGAAACCAACAGGTCATTGGCGTCGTTGAGCGCTAAGGTCAATGTTCCGCTCCAGGTGTTCTGGCTGCCGAACTGCTGATTCTGATCGTGACGCAGGCCCAGCTCCGTGGAGAATCCGTCGCCCTTGTAGCGATGCTGGACGAACGCAGCACGATTCCATCGGCTGTCTTCGTCGAACGCGGTGCTGCTGTTGACCCGGTCTTCGTAGGCGTCCGCGCCGAGCATGAGGCTGTTGCGCGCATCAAGAGTCAGATCGTTCTGCCAGTTGATCGAGTCGCGGTAGGTGTTGAAGACATAGCGATCGTCGCTGAGCTTGTCGAAGGTCTTCTCGCGGTTTTCGCTGTGCCCGACCTCGAGGCGGGTTTTCCAGCGTTCATTGACGCGCGCATCAATGTAAGTCCCCAGACTGCTCAGCTCGAAATCGCTGTACTGCTGCTGGCCAACGGTGTTGAAGGTGACCGGGTCGAACAGCCCGAACGGATTGTCGAACTCGGTCTTGCCCCGGTTATCCAGCGCGTTGAGGCCCACTTCCACGTCATCGCTCAGCCAGTGGCTGAGGTTCAGGCTGTACGCTGTGTTGCGGTAGGCATCGTGATCGGCATCGCTGGCGAACGATGGCCCCGTGCGGTTTATGCCTGCCGTCTCGTCGAGGCTGGTGCTGAGGTTGAAATGCGTCCGGTCGTCCCCGCCTGACAGTCCCAGGCTGTGCTGCCAGCTGTCGCGATTGCCGAAACCACTGTGCACACGCGCTTGCAGGCCTTGCTCGGCGCCGCGTCGGGTGAAGATCTGGATCACGCCGCCGATGGCGTCGGCCCCGTAGACGACTGAACGCGAGCCACGCAGCACTTCCACCCGCTCGATCTGATCGACGCTCAGGTATTGCAGCGCGCTGTCGGCCGACGTGGCATTGGCGATGCGTTGGCCATCCACCAACACCAGGCTCTGCGCGGCTTTAGTGCCGCGGATGTAGATGCCGGGCAGACTGCCGCGTCCGCCGCTGGGCGCGATTTGCACGCCCGGCACGCGATTGAGCAGGTCGGTGAGGTCGGTCGGCTGCAGACGCTCGATGTCCTGGCGCGTGAACACCGTGTTCGCGGCGGTGCTGGCGTCGCGCTGTTCCACCTGGCGATTGGCGCTGATCAGCACGTCGGGGAGTTTGAGCGCGTTTTCGCGGTCGGGCAGGTCGGCGAAGGCTTGGGACGCGGGCAGCAGAGACAGGGTGAGGATAAAGCGGGGCAGGGTCATGTTTGTTCTTGTCTGACGCGATCTCTGTAGGAGCGCGCGTGCCCGCGATGCGAAAGTCCATCCGACACGTCTCCGTCGTCGGAAAAATCTATCGCGGGCAAGCGCGCTCCTGCATGAAACGCGGTTTCAGTGATCGTTCCCACGCCGAGCGCGGGAATGAACAGAGGAGCAGTCAGGCGTTCTGGATTTTTTGCAAACGCTCGTTGATCGACGCTTCGATTCCTGCGGCATCCAGTCCGCATTCCGCGAGCATTTGCGCAGGTTTGGCGTGCTCGACGTAAACGTCCGGCAGACCCAGATGCAGCACCGACTTGAGAATGTCTTCCCGTGCGAGGAACTCGCTGACCGCCGCGCCTGCGCCCCCCATGATCGCGTTTTCTTCGATCGTGACCAGCAGATCGTGGCTGGCGGCCACCACGCGCACCATCGCTTCATCCAGCGGTTTGACGAAGCGCATGTCGACCACGGTCGCGTCGATCTTCTCGGCGACGACCAGCGCTTCGGACAACTGCACACCGAACACCAGCATCGCCACTTTACTGCCCTGACGGCGGACGATGCCCTTGCCGATCTCCAGCGGCTCGAGGCTGCTTTCGATCACGGCATTCGGGCCGGTGCCGCGTGGGTAACGCACGGCGGCAGGGCCGTTGAAGCGGTGCCCGGTGGTCAGCATCTTGCGCAGTTCGTTCTCGTCGCTTGGCGTCATCACCAGCATGCCGGGGATGCAGCGCAGGTAAGATAGATCGAAGCTGCCGGCGTGAGTCGGACCGTCTTCGCCTACGAGACCGGCACGGTCGATGGCGAACAGCACATCGAGATTTTGCACCGCGACATCGTGAATCAACTGGTCGTAGCCGCGCTGCAGGAACGTCGAATAGATCGCCACGACCGGTTTGCTGCCTTCGCAGGCCATACCGGCCGCAAGGGTCACGGCGTGCTGCTCGGCGATCGCGACGTCGAAGTAACGCTCGGGGAAGCGCTCGCTGAACGCCACCAGATCAGAGCCTTCCTTCATGGCCGGCGTGATGCCGACCAGGCGCTCGTCAGCCTCGGCCATGTCGCACAACCATTGGCCGAAAACACCGGAATACTTGGGACCGCTGGCTTTTTTCGGCTCGGCCGGCGCATCGAGCGGGTCGAGCTTGGTGATGGCGTGGTAGCCGATCGGATCGACTTCCGCCGGCGCGAAGCCCTTGCCCTTCTTGGTGACCACGTGCAGGAACTGCGGGCCCTTGAGGTCGCGCATGTTGCGCAGCGTGGCGATCAGCGTTGGCAGATCATGGCCATCGATCGGGCCGATGTAATTCCAGCCCAGCTCCTCGAACAGCGTACCCGGCACCAGCATGCCTTTGGCGTACTCCTCGGTGCGGCGGGCAATTTCCCACGCGCCGGGCAGACGCGAGAGCACCTTCTTGCTGCCTTCTCGCATGCTGGCGTACGTGCGGCTGGAGAGAATCTTCGCCAGATAGTTCGACAGTCCGCCCACGTTGCGCGAGATGGACATGTCGTTGTCGTTGAGGATCACCAGCATGTCCGCGTTGACTTCCGGCGCGTGGTTCAACGCCTCGAACGCCATGCCCGCGGTGAGGGCGCCATCGCCGATGACCGCGATCGACTTGCGCTCGCTGCCTTGCAGGCGAGCGGCAATGGCCATGCCCAGCGCAGCACTGATTGAGGTGCTGGAGTGGCCCACACCGAAGGTGTCGTACTCGCTCTCGCTGCGGCGCGGAAACGCTGCCACGCCGCCTTTCTGGCGCAGTGTCGACATCTGCTCGCGACGACCCGTGAGGATCTTGTGCGGGTACGCCTGATGACCGACGTCCCAGACCAGCCGGTCGTCGGGGGTATCGAAGACGTAATGCAGGGCAACGGTCAGTTCGATGACACCAAGGCCGGCGCCGAAATGGCCGCCCGTCTGGCCAACGGTATAGAGCAGCTCCAGGCGCAGTTCATCAGCCAGGGCTTCGAGCTCGGCTTCACCTAACCGGCGCAGGCCGTCCGGCGTCGCTGCCTTGTCGAGCAGTGGCGTGGACGGGCGCTCGCGGGGAATCTCTTTGAACGTCGTGGGCATCAGGCGAATCGTTATAAGTAAAAGAGGCGGCAGTTTACCTGATGCATCGCAAGCTGCCCACGCGGGACAGCAATGCGATGCTCAGCTCGGTCTGTTTGAGCGGCGGACGCTCTTGTAGGAGCGCGCGCGGGCGCGATAAATCCATCGGATGAGAAAAATGTGCGCGGTGCCCGGTCAGGCAAGGGAAAACCCGCCTGATCGCAGCGTGACCGGGACGGGCAATCAGTTGCGGCGTTCGACGATGTACCGGGCCAACGCCCGTAGTGGCTCGGCTGCCGCGTCGAAAGGTCGCAGCGCCACCAGCGCCTGATCGCGCAATTCCAGCGCGTACTGTTTGGCTTGATCCAGACCCAGCAGCGCAGGGTAGGTCGGCTTGTCGCGGGCGATGTCTGCACCCTGACGTTTGCCGAGGGTCGCGGTATCGCTTTCGACATCGAGGATATCGTCCTGCACCTGGAAGGCCAGGCCTATCGCGCGAGCGTAGATCTGCAGCGAGTCGAGCTGTGTTTTGCTGGCACGGCCGCTGGCCAGGGCGCCGAGCCTGACGCTGGCTTCGATCAACGCGCCGGTCTTGTGACGGTGCATGAACTCGAGCGCGGTCTGGTCGAGTTTCATGCCGACCGATCCCAGATCGATCGCCTGCCCGCCCACCATGCCCGCAGGCCCGGCCGCGTGGGCGAGGGTGGCGACCATCTTGAGGCGGGTGTCGGCGTCCTGCGGCGTCAGCCGGCTGTCGCTGAGCACGCTGAACGCCAGGGTCTGCAAGCCATCGCCCGCGAGGATCGCGCAGGCTTCGTCGAACGCCTTGTGGGTGGTCGGCATGCCGCGACGCAGATCATCGTCGTCCATGGCCGGCAAATCGTCGTGGACCAGCGAATATGCGTGGATCAGCTCGACGGCGCAGGCGGCGCCATTCGCCTGTTCGGCGTTGCCGCCCAGCGCTTCGCACGCGGCGTAGACCAGCAGCGGGCGCACGCGCTTGCCGCCATTGGTCACGCTGTAGCGCATGGCGGCATAAAGACGGGTCAGTTCAGGGGCGGGTGCATCGAACAGGTCTTCCAGCGCCGCATTGACGCGAGCCTGGCTGGAGGCCTGATATTCGGCAATCATTCGGGCTGTTCCGCGTCGAAGGGTTCCTCGGCCAGTTCGCCATCGCGCTCCAGCAGAACCTGGACCTTCTGTTCGGCCTGAGCCAGGGCGCTTTGGCATTCACGCGTGAGGCGAATACCTTGTTCAAAAGCGGTCAACGAATCTTCCAGCGACAGCTCGCCGTTCTCCAGACGCTCGACCAGCGTTTGCAGATCCGTGAGGGACTGTTCGAAATCCAGTGCAGCTTTCTTGCGGGCCATGGCGGCTATCCCGGTAGACGTTAAACCGGCGCGACACTAGCAGAGCGGCGGCGATGGGGCAAATGAGAGGTGCCGGGCGGGGAACGGTTCGGGCGTGAATTTTCACCGAGCGCCGCAATGGTCAGCGCGCTTGCCCGCGACTCGTCGTGCCTCCAACGCATCTGCGTCGTCGCACGTTTTTGTCGCGGGCAGGCACGCTCCTGCTGCAAGCCCTGTTTCAGATCCCGGCGTGACGCCGGATCACAGGAAGGTGAATACCGACTCGGCCGGCAGACGCGATTTCGGCAGTTTGGCGTTGAAATCGCCTTCGCTGCGGTAGCCCAGGCTGACGATCACCAGGCTGGTGAAGCCTTTGTCGCGCAGGCCCAGTTCTTCGTCCAGCTTCTTGAAATCGAAGCCTTCCATCGGCGTGGCGTCCACACCCAGAGAAGCCGCGCCCAACAGCAAGGTGCCCAGCGCCAGATAGGTCTGTTTCTCCATCCAGTGCTGCACGTCCTTCTGATCGAATTTGTGCATGTTCACGTAGCCACGGCGGGATTTGTCCTGACCGGCCTTGGCTTCGTCGTTGGCAAAGCGCCCGTCGCGCTCTTCCTGCGCCAGTACCGCTTGCAGGTGAGCTTCGGGCATCTCGGTGCGCGTGCAGAGCACGATCACATGGGAGGCGTTGAGAATCTTGCTCTCGTTGTACACGAAACCGCCTTCGGCACCTTTGGCCACGCGCGCTTTGCCTTGATCGTCAGACGCGACGATGAAATGCCACGGCTGCGAGTTCACCGAAGAAGGGCTGTGACGCAACTGGTCCAGCAGCGTCTCGATGGTCTCCTGCGGGATCTTGCGGGTGGCGTCATACGCCTTGGTGGTGTAGCGGGATTTAGCCAGAGCAGTGAGTTGCATGGTGTTCTCCGAATTCAAAAGGTCAGGCAGATTGACGAAAAAGCCAGGTATCGGCCGCCGCGAGCGGCGCCAAGCCTTCGCGACAGATCAGGTAATCAAGCTCGCTGACCACGGCGTTGCCGAGGGACAGGCGAGTGAGTTCATCGAGCAGTTCGGGCGCCATGCGCTGAGCCACTTCTTCACGCACGATCAACGTGGCGTCGTCCTGGCCGCCGAGCAGTCCTTTGGGTTCTGCCAGTTCGCGGATGGCGTAACGGTGATGCAGAAACTGCGGATGCCACAGCGGCACCACGAACCACTCGCGGCGTTCTACAGACTTTTCGAAGCGAGTGAAACAGTCGGCTTCACTGCCGTTTTCAAAGTGGTAGCCCAACTCGGCCAGGCCATATTGCTCCACCATCGCCCTGGAAAACCGGCTGATACCGGCGCCCGGATTGATGCCCTGAATCAGATGGCTCATCCGCGATGCCACCTCTGGTCGAGCCAGGTCCATCACGCTGGCGACCTGGTCGACCGGCACATACTCGGGCACGCCCCAGATGCAATAAGGCTGATACAGCACGCCCAGCTTGCGAGTGTTCGCGGCGTGGGGCGCGAGGTAGCCGCCATGGCTGGCCGGCAGCCAGGCTGACACCAGCATGTCGACCTCGCGCGCGCCGTAACGCAGAAACATTGTTTCGTGGGGTGAGGTGCTGATGATCACCTCGTACCCGTGCCGCTCCAGAATCCGCTGCACGACTGCGGCGCTGGCGGCGTGAAAGCTCAGATCGATGTTGCCCAGACGAATGACCGGTTTCATGGCCCTGGCCCTCTGTCAGCGAGTGGGAGCCGGCGCGGCGTCAATCTTCACGCGCAGCAGGCTGTAAGGTTTTTCGCGAAGATCCTTGCCGTCATGAAAACCCGCCTGACGCTGCAACTGGTTGGCGGTGAAATACAGGTAGCCATCCGGGCCGACCGACAGCGTGTCCGGCCACAGCACGCGAGGGTCATGAACGATGGTCTGCCAGCTGCCATCGGCCAGGCGTTTACGAATGCCGTTGTGCTCGTAATCGCCGGCGTACACGGCGCCGTTGGCGTCGGCTTCGAGACCGTCCGAGGCGCCTTTCTCGCCGAGATCCTTCACGGCCGCTGCCAGCTGCGCTTCGCCGACGTTCGGGTCGCGCAACAGAGCGGTCGGGACCGAGTAAAGGTGGCGACTGGAAAGCGGGCAGAAATACAGGATCTTGCCGTCAGCGGACAGCGCGATGCCGTCGGACGCCACGCCCAGGGTCTTGGCCTTGCCGTCCGGCCCTTTAGTGATCAACGCGGCCTGGCCCTCTACCACCGGAACGAAGTCGGGGTCGACCGACGTGGATTTCGCCCCGCTCAGACGGCGTGTCGCCTTGCCGCTGGCAATGTCCATCACGATGATTGCGCCGGGGCCTGAAACCGAGGAGTCGGTGACGTAAACGGTGCCCTCTTTGCCTGTGCGGAAATCGAAGCGCATGTCGTTGACGTAGGTACTTGGCAGGATCACGTTGGCCGGGAACACCAGCGTTTTGACGATCTTGTTGCTGGCCAGATCAACCGCGACCAGTTTGGCGCCGCCCGCTTTGGGCGCGGCGAAGTTCGGCGCAGCGGTATCGAGCAGCCAGACTCGGCCCTGGCCGTCCGCGACCACGCTTTGCACGCTGATCAGCCCTTTGGCCGGTGCTTTCGGATCTTCGCGATTGAATGCAGCATCGGGATAGGCCACGACTTTGCCGTCGCGAATTTCGCCCACGGTGAAGGGCACGTCATCGCCCCAGCGTGGGTAGTTGACAAAGATTCGCCCGGTTTCAGTGACGGTCACGCCGGTCGGCATGGCGTCGTGAAAGGTGAAGACCTGTTCCAACTGACCGATGGTTTTTTCCGCTGGCGCGTTGCCCGGCATGGCCGAAACGCTGGCTGCGAACGTGGTCTGGCTGGCGAGTGCGACTGACAAGGCCAGTGCCGACCACGCCAAATGCTTTTTCATGGACATGACAGTGCTCCGTGGCCTGCCGGAGCAGGCCATTTGATGATGAAAAAAGGGGGTTAGAAACCTTCCAGAACGATCTTGCCCTTGGCTTTGCCGCTCTCGATCACGGCATGAGCGCGGCGCAGGTTCGCGGCGTTGATCGCGCCGAAGTGCTCGCCCAGCGTGGTCTTGAGCACGCCTTTGTCGATCAGTGCCGATACGCGGTCCAGCAACTCATGCTGCGCGATCATGTCCGGGGTTTCGTACAGCGAACGCGTGAACATCAGCTCCCAATGCAGCGACAGTGCCTTGCGTTTCATCGGGACGACATCGAGGGTTTTCGGGTCGTCGATCAGCGCCAGTTGGCCTTGCGGGCGCAGCGCTTCGATCAGTTGAGGAAAATAACTGTCAGTGTGCGTCAGGCTCGCGACATGGCTGACCTGGCCAACGCCGATTGCCTTGAGTTGCTCGACCAGCGGCTGGCTGTGATCGATGACGTGGTGGGCGCCGAGGCCTTTGACCCATTCGCGGGTTTCGGGACGGGACGCGGTGCCAATAACGGTCAGCTTCGTCAACTGGCGAGCAAGCTGAACCAGAATCGAGCCGACGCCGCCGCCGGCACCGATGATCAACAGACTGTCACCTTCACCACCGCCTTCGGTAACGCCCAGTCGATCGAACAGCAGCTCCCACGCAGTGATGGATGTCAGCGGCAATGCGGCCGCGTGGGCGTTGTCGATGGACTTGGGTTTGTGGCCGACGATGCGCTCGTCCACCAGATGGAATTCACTGTAGTTGCCAGGACGCGCGATGGAACCGGCGTAGAACACCTCGTCGCCGACCTTGAAAAGCGAGACCTCGCTGCCGGTCTCACGAACCACGCCGACCGCGTCCCAACCGACCACTTTGGGCTCGGTTGCGGCGGAACCTGCGCGCACTTTAGTGTCGACCGGATTCACCGAAATCGCTTTGACCTCGACCAGCAGGTCACGCGGCCCTGGAGTGGGCCTGGGCAGATCCATGTCCATCAGCGCGTTCGGGTCTTCGATGGGCAAGCCGTGTTGGGTAAAGGCGATTGCTTTCATGGCGCTCTCCGTAGAGGGTTTCGATTTGAAGTTGGACCTATCATGTTCTTGTTCCTCCTTCAGAAAAACCGGCAGAATTCGCCAACACTTTCACGGCTGGAGTGAAAATGATCCGCATTGATGACCTGGCGCTGTTCGTCCGTACCGCGGCGTTGGGCAGCTTTTCCAATGCCGCCCGCGAGGTCGACTTGTTGCCTGGGCAAGTTGCTGCGGCGATCAAGCGCCTGGAGCGCGAGCTGGACATCCGGCTGTTCGCTCGCTCCACGCGCAGCCTGCGCCTGACTGCCGAAGGCGAGCAGTACCTGCCGACCGCGCAGAGCGTGCTGGACACCTTGCGGGATGGCCGGGAAAAACTGCGACGCGAAAGCGCGCAATTGCAGGGCACGCTGCAGGTGGCTGCGCCCTCCGATCTGGGGCGAAACCTGCTGCTGCCCTGGCTGACCGCTTTTCGCAGGCAACATCCTGCGCTGAACCTGCGTTTGTACGTTTCCGATCAGGTCGCCGACATGTTCCGCGACCCGGTCGATGTCGCCATTCGTTACGGCGTGATCGAAGACGCTCAATACATCGCCTTGCCGCTGGCACCCTGGAATCGGCGGGTGCTGGTGGCCGCGCCCGATTATCTGGCGCGCAAGGGCAGGCCGCTGGTCTCTGACGATCTGGCGCGTCATGACTGCCTTCTGTTCACGCTCAGCGGTCGCGTGTATGACAAGTGGCGAGTGGGCGGGCGGGTGATTTCAGTGTCAGGCCCGTTGTTGACCGACGATGCCGACCTGGTGCGACGCTGGGCCGTCGCGGGCGAGGGCGTGGCGTACAAGTCCTGGCTGGATGTGTGCGATGACGTGCGGTCGGGCGCGCTGGAGTTGCTGTTGCCGGATTACCCCGGCGAGCCGACCCCGCTGCATCTGGTCTGCCCGCACCGCAAACAGTTTTCGCCTGCGGTCCAGCAACTGCATTCGCTGTTGAAGAACCGCTTTGCGGAGATGGAGAAAGGCTTGCCGAAGTTGGTGTGATCCGCGCGTCAGTGGCGGGCGGATCGACTGCCGTCAATGCGAATGCCGTGGCTCGCCGCTTCGCGCGATCACGCGCAGGTGCAGCGTGGCCGGTTCCAGACAGCCGCCGGTGGACAGCTGCCCGACCAGTTGACGATACAGCTCCTGCCATGGCGTCTGCGAAGCCGGCATCTTGGGCTCGAAAGCGGCACGCCGCTCGGCCATTTCCTCATCGCTCACCAATACGTTGACGCTGCGGTTGTTCAGGTCCACGCGCAGGCGGTCATTGGTTTTCAGCAGCGCCAGACCGCCACCTACCGCGGCCTCCGGCGACATGTTCAGGATCGAGGGGCTGGCCGAGGTGCCGCTCTGCCGACCGTCGCCCAGGCAGGGCAACGAGTCGATGCCGCTTTTGATCAGCTCTGCCGGCGGCGCCATATTCACCACTTCGGCGCTGCCCGGATAACCCACCGTACCCGCGCCACGGATCACCAGAATGCAACGCTCGTCGATGTCCAGCGACGGGTCGTTGATGCGCGCATGGTAGTCCTCCGGTCCTTCGAACACGATGGCCCGCGCCTCGAAACTGTTCTCCGCGCCCGGCTCCGACAGATAGGTCTTGCGGAAGGCTTCGCCGACCACCGACATCTTCATGATGGCGCTGTCGAAAAAATTGCCGCTGAGCACGATGAAGCCTGCGCGGTGCTTGAGCGGGTCCTCGTACGGGCGGATGACATCGGCGTCGTGCGCGACGGCATTGCGCACGATCTCGCCGATGGTCTTGCCCGACACCGAGCCGCACGCTTCATGGAGCTTCCCGGCTTTCTGCAATTCATGCATCACCGCGGGTACGCCGCCCGCCCGGTGAAAACCTTCGCCCAGGTACTTGCCCGCGGGCATGCAGTTGACGAGCAGCGGTACGTCTTCGCCGATGTGCTGCCAGTCGTCCAGGCTCAGCTCGACACCCATGTGGCGTGCGATGGCGATCAGATGCGGCGGGCAGTTACTCGACGCGCCAAGGGCAGAGGCCACTGCGATAGCGTTCTCGAAAGCTTCGCGGGTCATGATCTGCGAGGGGCGTACGTCTTCGCGCACCAGGTCGCAAATGCGCTTGCCCGTCATATAGGCCATCTGTCCGCGCTCGCGGTAGGCGGCAGGAATACTGGCGCAACCGGGCAGCGACATGCCCAGCGCTTCGGCCAGTGCGTTCATCGAGAGCGCCGTGCCCATGGTGTTGCAATGGCCCACCGACGGTGACGCGGCAGTGGTCATTTCCATGAACCCTTCGTAGTTGATCTCGCCGGCGGAGAGCAGGTTGCGCGCATGCCACAGCACGGTGCCCGAACCGATCAATTCGCCTTTATGGCGGCCATCGAGCATCGGTCCGCCAGACAGCACGATCGCCGGAAGGTCGGTGGTGGCCGCGGCCATCAGGCAGGCCGGTGTCGTTTTGTCGCAGCCGGTGGTCAGCACGACACCGTCCAGCGGATAGCCGTGGAGAATCTCCACCAGGCCCAAGTACGCGAGGTTTCGGTCAAGGGCCGCGGTCGGACGGCGCGTCTGCTCAGCCATCGGGTGAACGGGGAACTCCATGGGAATGCCGCCCGCATCGCGAATCCCTGCCTTGACCCGCTGAGCCAGTTCCAGGTGATGGCGATTGCACGGCGCCAGATCGCTGCCCGTCTGGGCGATACCGATTATCGGCCGCCCCGATTGCAGCTCTTCGCGGGTCAGGCCGTAGTTCATGTAGCGCTCGACGTAAAGCGCGGTCATGTCCGCGTGGTTGGGATCGTCGAACCATTGCTGGCTGCGCAGGGGGCGTACAGGCGTGTCGGACATGATTCGGGGTCTCTCTTGGAATTAGGTTTTCGATGCGCCAGCGAGGCGTCATGTTGCATACCGCTGGATCGGTCAGACAGCGGGCCATCCATAGAAGTCGGTCACAGGCCAACCGGCTTCCGCAGCCATCGTCAGACGTCTTTGCCCTGTTGCGTCAGAAGATTGCGCGCGGCGAGATTGCGGAACAGCGCGCCGACGCCGAACGTCCACGGTGTCGCCTGATTGCTGTGCGTCACCTGATTATGCAGGCCACCCAACAGGCGGCTGCTGATGCTGACCTGATCGCCGAGCTTGTGAGTGAAGCCGCCGCCGACGGTGTCGCGGTCTTCGGTCGGGGCGAACAGTGTGCCGAGGAACAGCAGGAAGCCGTCCGGGTATTGATGGTTGGCGTTGAGGGTCTGCCCTGCGATGTCTTGCGGATCGCGGCTGATCTGCGACATGGAACTGGAGCCTTTCATCACGTAGCCGTCTTCGCCACTGACCTGCAGATCGACCACGCAATTGCGCACGTCATCCATGGAAAAGGTCTCGTCGAACAGGCGGATGAAAGGGCCGATGGCGCAGGACGCGTTGTTGTCCTTGGCCTTGCTGAGCAGCAGTGCGCTGCGGCCTTCGAAGTCGCGCAGGTTGACGTCGTTGCCCAGGGTCGCGCCATGAATCTGCCCGCGGCTATTGACCGCCAGCACCACTTCGGGCTCTGGATTGTTCCATTCCGATTTTGGATGAATGCCGATCTGGCTGCCGCTGGCGACGGCTGCGAGCACGGGCGCCTTGGTGAAAATCTCGGCGTCCGGACCGATGCCGACTTCAAGGTACTGTGACCACATGCCCTGTTCGATCAACAACGCCTTGAGCTTGCTGGCCTGCTCCGAGCCCGGCTTGATGCTGCGCAGATTGTCGCCAATTGCGTTGTGCACAATGGACCGAACGCTTTCTGCCTTGGCCGGATCGCCTGCGGCCTGTTCCTCGATCACGCGCTCGATCATGCTGGCTGCGAAGGTCACACCCGCCGCCTTGATCACTTGCAGATCCGCCGGGGCGAGGAGGAAAGGCTTGTCGAGATCAGGCGTGGCGGTCGAATTGGCCAGCAGCTCGTCAACGCTGGCGATCCGTCGACCCTGAGTCGCGCGCACCGCTTCAAGAGGCGATTCACGCTCCAGAAGCTCGCTCAACGTGACGAACGCGGATGACAGATCGAACACGCCGTCGCTGCGCAGCACGATCGGCGAAGGCCCGCCGACATTGCCCGGGACCCAGGCGCGACCAATCAGCGTGCCGTTGAGGCCGTCGGCGGGCAGGGTGTTTTCCGGGGTAAGTTGAATGGGCATGAAAGCAGTCCTCGACGTTCTTATGGTTTTCCTACCGACCCTAATGAGCGGCGCCGATAAACTCCAATGACATCTGCTCAATAATCGATAACACTGGGTTATCACGATTCGAGGCTGTGCTCATGTCCGACATTTCCTTCTCGACGGTCTGCAACTGGCTCAAGTTCAAGCATCTGGTGCTCATCGACACGCTGGCCCGCACGCGCAACATGCACGCCGCGGCGCTGCACATGAATCTCAGCCAGCCTGCGGTCAGCAAGATGCTGCGCGAGATCGAACGTCTGCTGGGTTTCGACCTGTTCGAGCGTCTGCCCCGCAATATGCCGCCGACTGCGTTGGGTGAGCATGTGGTGCGGTACGCACAGATTGCCTTGAATGATGCGAACAAGTTCGTCGATCAGATCAGCAGCTTGCGTGAAGGCGGCCATGGCTTTCTCAAGGTCGGCGCCATCTTCGCGGCCACGGCAGTCGTGCTGCCGGACGCCATCGTGCAGCTGAAGAATCGCTGGCCCTTGTTGTCGATCGAAGTAGTGGAGCAGACCAGCGATCACCTCATGGAAATGCTCGACGACAAAAAGCTCGACCTGGCCGTTGCGCGCTATACCCATGAAAACCAGCAGCAGGTCTACGATTTCCAGCCCTTGGCGCCTGAGCCTTTCTGCATGGTGGTCAACAGCCGTCACCCATTGACCCGCCTGGACGAAACACCGCTGCGGGAGCTGGGCAACTGGCCCTGGATTCTGTACCCGATCGGGACCCCCATTCGCGCCCGCATGGAGCAGGCCTTCTCGGCGGCGGGGATCTCCACACCGAAGAACACCATCGATACCATTTCGATGCAGACCTTCCTGCAAGTGCTGCAGTCCGGTCCCATGATCGCGATGCTGCCGGCTTCGATGGCGCAGCCACATCTGGAAAGCGGATTGCTGACCGTGCTCAACACGCCGCTGAAACTTGCACCGCAGGACTACGGAATCCTCACGCGACGGGGCGAGCCGTTGCTCGGCGCTGCGTCGGAATTTGCCGAAATTCTGCTGACCAACGCGCAACTGGCCCGCCAGTCAGAAGGCTCGTCCGGTCGCTCGTAACGTTGCCCGCTGCGCTGCCATCGTCGTGCGCGATGGCAGGCTCGCCAATGCCTGATGTACGCCTCTTTCCAGCACTCCTACCATCGGTCTCACATGACCCGCCGCCCTTGGCGAAATGAAAGGAGAGTCTGTGAAAAACTTTCGAATCGGCCAGATCGTCCCCAGCTCCAACACCACCATGGAAACTGAAATTCCGGCGATGCTGACCTCGCGGTATGACCTGTTCCCGCAAGAGCGCTTCACGTTCCACTCGTCGCGCATGCGCATGATGCACGTCAGCCCTGAAGAGCTGAAGAAGATGGACATCGACAGCGACCGCTGCGCCCTTGAGCTCAGCGATGCGCGTGTCGATGTCATGGCTTATGCCTGTCTGGTAGCGATCATGTGCCAGGGCGCGGGCTATCACTGCGTATCCCAGAAGCGACTGGGCAAGACCGTTGCCGCGAACAAATCCAGCGCGCCGGTCCTCAGTTCGGCAGGTGCACTGATCGACAGCCTGAACATGCTCAATTACAAGAAGGTGTCGATCATCACGCCGTACATGAAGCCACTGACCCAGCAGGTCATCGACTACATCGAAGCGGCCGGCATCGAGGTGGTTGATTCCATCAGTCTGGAAGTCTCCGACAACCTTGAAGTCGGTCGTCTGGACCCGATGAATCTCGTTGCCCACGCCGACAAGTTGAACATCGGTCAGGCCGATGGCGTGGTGCTGTCGTGCTGCGTGCAGATGCCTTCGCTGCCGGCGATCCAGGTCGTACAGGATCGTCTGGATAAACCGGTGTTGTCGGCGTCGGTCGCCACCGTTTACCAGATGCTGAAAACCCTGGGCCTCAAGGCGCAGGTTCCGAACGCAGGGCATCTGTTGTCCGGCGCGTTCTGAGTCGATGCCTGACGAGGTACTATGGCGGCCACTCAGGCCAGTACGCCCGGTACCTCACATGAAGCTCGACCCCGTTTCGTTGCGCCTTTTCGTCAGCGTCGTCGAAGAAGGCACCATTGCCGCCGCCGCCAAGCGTGAACACATCGCGGCGGCGGCAGTGAGCAAACGGCTAAGCGAGCTGGAAGAGCTGCTCGACTCAAAGCTGCTTACCCGCACCAACAAGGGCATCACGCCGACCGATGCGGGTCTGTCCTTGTTGTTCATGGCCCGCAGCGCACTGAACAACCTCAACGAAATCGTCGTGCAGATGCGCGACTATTCCCACGGCCGGCGCGGTTCCGTGCACGTTCTGGCCAATATATCCGCCATTACTCAATTCATGCCGGGGCTGATCAAGTCGTTCATGACGCTTTACCCGCTGATCCATGTCAGCCTGGAGGAACAGCAAAGCCTGGCGATCACCAAAGCCGTTGCCGAAAACCGTGCGGACATCGGCATCTTCACGCGCCTGCCCCATGGTGCGGACATTGAAGTCTTCCCGTTCCGCAGCGACCGCCTCGTGTTGCTGGTGCCCAATGAGCATCCGCTTGCCGGGCGCGACAGCGTCGACCTCAACGACACCCTCGACTACGAATACGTGGCGCTGCGCAGCGGCACTCACCTGAATTTCCAGCTGATCAAAGCCGCCAACGATCTCGGCCGCTCGCTGAAAATCCGCATGGAAGTCGCCAGCTATGACGCGCTGTGCCTGATGGTGCAGGCGGGCGTCGGCATCGGCATCCTGCCCGAAGGCAGCGCCGCGATTTATCGGCTCAATGGCGCCAGCATCGTCCGCTTGAACGAGCCTTGGGCCAGCCGTGAGCTCTCAGCGTGCGTGAGATCGCGAGCAGCTTTGTCCACAGCGGCGCAGCTTTTTTTAGCGCATGTGTTGGGGGAGTAGAGAGGATCACGCGCAGGCAGTCTTCGAGGAAGTTGCGCAGAGTTCTTGGCGAGGCAGGGCGTTTGAAGATGCCGATGCCAATGGAAGAGACAAGCGCGAGATTTCTGGCCGACCGTCGGCAATGGTTCGCCTGAATAATCCATGCAGTGCAGTCCATCGGAAGATGGCACCGCAATGGCACTTCTTCATGCCAGTGCTGTCATTAATGCGCGGTATCAACGACCGGGTTTCAGGGCTTTAGTCCCGCCCTCGATGTGCCATTCAGCGCACGGATGCGAGCAGACTGACTATCTTCCCGACGGTTCACTCTTATGCGTTTCATACTCGATCCGCGTCATGACATTGATGCTGCTTTGCTGAGCTATCGGCGAGTGTTCTGGTCTCTGGCCCTGTTCAGCGGCGTGATCAACATGCTGGTGCTGGTGCCGTCGCTGTACATGATGCAGGTTTACGATCGTGTGCTGACCAGCCGAAACGAGACCACGCTGTTCATGCTGACGCTGATTGCGCTGGGCTTGTTCATGTTCAGTGGGCTCATCGAATGGATTCGTGGCCAGGTCATGATCCGCATGAGCGCAGGGCTGGACGATGCACTCGGGGAGCGCATCTTCGATGCTGCGTTCGCCCGCAGCTTGCGCGAACACAACGCCAACCCGGCGCAAGTTCTCACTGACCTGGCGACGCTGCGTCAGCTGATCACCGGGCAGGGGTTGATTGCATTGCTCGATGCGCCCTGGCTGCCGATCTTTTTGCTGGTGGCGTTCATTTTTCACTTCTGGTTCGGCGTGCTGACGCTGGTGCTCGCGCTGGTGCTGGCAGGTCTGGCCTTGTGGGGTGAGCTGGCGACACGAACGGGACTGGGTGAAGCCAACCGGCTGGGCGTGCAGTCGGCGGCGTATGTGAACAGCACTCTGCAGAACGCCGAGGTGATTCAGGCCCTGGGGATGCTCGGGCCGCTCCGGCAGCGCTGGAGCTTGCTGCAGCAACGGATCATCGCCGCTCAGGCGCAAGCCAGCGACCGCAGCGCGCGTATCACTTCTGCCACGCGGTTCGTGCGAATTTCCGGGCAATCGTTATCGTTGGGGCTGGGTGCGTTGCTGGTTCTGGAAGGACAGCTTTCCGCGGGCATGATGATCGCGATGTCGCTGCTGCTGGGACGCGCGTTGGCGCCTGTGGAAATCGCCATCGGCTCCTGGAAGCAATTCAACTCCGGGCGCCAGAGCTACCAGCGGTTGAGCCAGTTGCTGACCCAGCACCCACGGCAGCGCCTGCGCATGCCGTTACCGCCACCCACCGGTGCAGTGCGCCTTGAGCAGCTCTACGTCGGCCCGCCTGGGGCAACTCAGCCAATCCTGCGCGGGATCAACCTGAGCCTCGCCAAAGGTGAGGTGCTGGCAGTGGTCGGCCCGAGCGCCAGCGGCAAGTCGACATTGGCCAGGGCGCTGGTGGGCGTCTGGCCGCCGCTCGGCGGTTCCGTGCGGCTCGACGACGCTGAAATCAGTCAATGGTCCCACGATGCACTGGGCCCGCACTTGGGTTACTTGCCTCAAGACATCGAACTGTTCGCCGGCACTGTCGCTGACAACATTGCCCGGTTCGGCGAGCAAGACGCCGACAAGGTGATTGCGGCGAGCCGCCACGCAGGCATCCACGAAATGATCCTGCGTTTTCCGGAAGGCTACGACACCCCGCTCGGCCCCGGTGGACTGGGCCTGTCTGGCGGTCAGAAACAACGGCTGGGCCTGGCACGAGCGCTTTATGGAAACCCGACGTTGATCATTCTGGACGAACCCAATTCCAACCTGGATGAGGCGGGCGAGTTGGCCTTGATCCAGGCCATCAATGCGCTCAAGGCCTCAGGCAGCACCGTGGTGCTGATCACCCACCGCCCAAGCGTGCTGGCGGTTGTCGACCAGATTCTGTTGCTCAGGGACGGCACGCAGCAAGCCTTCGGGCCGCGTGATCGGGTGCTCAAGGCGCTCATGCCCGCGCCAAAGCCGGCCGTGGTCAGAGAGGCCGGAAAGGATGCGTGACGTGAATTCCGCTCCTCTGACACGCGGCGAGCAGGGCACGGCTCTACGCAACGCCGGGCTCACACCCGTTGCCAGCACCGACGCGCAGGGTGCGGCGCGTTATGGCGTCGGGTTTCTGGTGCTCGCGCTCGGTGGCTTTCTGCTGTGGGCCTGTCTTGCGCCGCTTGATCAAGGTGTGGTCGGCAGTGGCACGGTAGTGGTCGCTGGCGAACGCAAGGCTGTGCAGTCATTGGTCGGCGGGGTGGTCGATCAACTACTGGTGAGCGAGGGTGATCGTGTGACCCGAGGGCAATTGCTGGTGCAGCTCAATACAGTCCAGCCGCAGTCGCAGTTGGACGTGACGATGGGTAAATTACTCAATGATCGCAGCGTCGAAGCACGGCTGAATGCCGAACGTCTGGGCGAGGAGAAGATTGAGTGGCCCCCGGAGTTGCTGGAACGCGCCGACGAGCCCCGGGTCAGGGCCGCCATGGCGTTGCAGACTCAGTTGTTTCTGACCCGGCGCGCGGAATTGGCCAGTCGTGTGCAGATCATTGAGCATGAGGTTGAGTCGCTGCAGCAGCAGTTGAGCGGCTATAACGGCGTCAAGCGCAACTACGACGCGCAGATGAGCTTCCAGCAACAAGAACTCGAGGGCCTGCGCGATCTCGCGCGTGAAGGCTATGTCCCGCGTAACAAGTTGTTCGAAGCGGAGCGCAATGCCGCGCAGTTGGCGGGGCAGATCGCGTCCGGAGTGGGCGATATCGGCAAGACCCGGCAGGCCATCAACGAAAGCAAACTCAAGGCCCTGCAAACTCAGCAGGAGTTTCGTCGCGACGCCGAAACGCAGCTCAGTGATGTGTCGGCAGAGGCCGCGGGCTTGGCCGACCAGATTCGCGCACTGCAGTTTCAGGTGGAAAACGGGGCGATTCGTGCGCCCGTCTCCGGGCAGGTCATGGACATGACCATTCACACCGTCGGCGGGGTCACCCAGGCGGGCCAGAGCCTGATGCAGGTGGTGCCACTGGACGCGCCGATGGCGATCACCGCGCGTTTCGAGCCGCTGATGGCCAACAAGCTGCGCCCGGGGCTGCCTGTGCACGTGCATTTCACCGCGTTGCAACGGGTCGACACGCCCACGGTTGTGGGCACGGTCAGCACCGTTTCGGCCGATCAACTCATCGATGAACAGACCCACCGCCCGTACTTTTCGGCCAAGGTCGAGATCCCGGCAGAGACCGTGGTCTCGCTGCAAGACGCAGGCTTGCTGGTACGTCCCGGTATGTTGGCCGACGTCACCGTGGTCACCGGTGAGCGGACCCTCATGAACTACTTGATGAAACCCCTGCGCGAACGCCTGCTCGCCGCTTTCAAGGAGGAATAAGCGTGATTGCACGTCGTTTCTATCGTGCGTGCAGTGTGCGCGCGTTGCTGGGTGTGTGTACCGGTTGGGTGGCGTTCAGCCCAGTGTGGGCCGCTGAGCCCGGCCTCAGTCTGATCGCCGCCTTCGATGCTTCGCGGCTGAACGACCCCACCATCCAGTCAGCCGGGCACGCTTACGACGCCTCGCAACATGAAGAGGCAATCGGCCGTGGCGGTCTGTACCCGCAGGTCTCGTTGTCGTCGCGGTATGGCTACGGCGGGCGCACCGATGGCGGCACCGACAGCAGCTACGTGAACAGCAACGACTATCAGTCCAACAATGTGACGCTGGCGGCGCAACAACCGCTCTATGACAAGGGCCGCTGGGCCGCTTATCAGGAAGGCAAGGCCCGGGGGCAGCTGGGTGTCCATCAATTCGATGTCGCGGGCCAGAGTCTCTACGATCGCGTTGCCAAGGCGTATTTCGAGGTGGCCAGGGCCGAGAATGAAATCAAGCTGATCACCCAACAGAAAGCTGCCATCAGCGGGCTGGTGATCCAAAGCAAGAAGCTCTATCAATCGGGGCAGGGCGCTATTACTGACATCGATGAAGCGCAGGCGCGATTCGACCTGGTGCAAGCCCAGGAAGCGGAGGCTCGTGCCCGCCGCATAGCCGCCCTGAGAGCACTGGCTGGGCGTACTCGCGTTGCCGTCGACGACATTCAACCCATGGGCGAAACGCTCGCTGCCCAAAGCCCTCTTCCTCCGGAAAAAGACCTGCCGTTCTGGACCGCGATTGCCCGTGACGCCAGCCCGGAACTGGCGGCCCGGCTGGCGGCCGTGAAGGTGGCTGAAGCCCAGGTCGACAGCCAGCGCGCCGGCCACTACCCAACGCTGTCGCTGACCACTCAGACGACCCGACGCGAAACGCGCCAGTATCAGGAGCTCGACCCGCGTCAGGACAGCTATTACGTCGGCGTGCAGCTGGACATCCCGCTGTACCGTGGCGGTGCGGTGCGCGCATCGGTCGAAAAAGCCCAAGCGCAACTGGCGGGCGCGCAGTCCGATTACGACGTCCAGCGTCAGCAATTGTCAGAAGATATTGAAACGGATTATCTGGGCGTGGTCGCCGGGTTCACCAAAAGCAAGGCCATGCAGCGCGCAGTCGAGTCCAACCAGCGAGCGCTGACTTCGACGGAAAAAGGCTTTCAAGGTGGGGTGCGCTCCACTGTGGATATCCTCGATGCCCAGCAACGCGTGTTCCAGGCTCGCCGTGACTTGCTGAACACCAAGCTCGACATGCTGCAAAGCTACGTCAGCTTGCACACGCACACCGGACAAATGAACCGCGCCGTGCTTGAGCAGGTGCAGAGCCTGTTCTGATCATCGCCCTGGCGACGCTTCAGTCGGTACACAGCTCGTTCGTCAAGTCTTCCTCGTTCAAACCCTGTTCCAGCAAAACGCGCCGAAACGAAAAAGAAAAGGCCCTCAGTCAGAGGGCCTTTGTGGTGCCGGGAAACGCGTGTATCGATCAGGCGGTGAAGTCGCTGGCGTGCAGTTCCTTGACCCCTGTCAGCTGGATTTCGAACTCCGGCGTTGCATCGGCATTGATACTCCCGTACAGCACGCCATCGGCGAACCGCAATTGCCCGGTCGCGTTGGTCGCATCGAATGCATTGTTGCCGATGAAACTGAAGGCATCGACCTGTGCGGTCAACGGGTTGGCATCCAGGCCAGTGAAGTCGAGTCTGTCGCCCTCGGCGGATTTGAATCCACTGATCACGTCGCGCAGGGTTCCGACGCCCATATCCGACAACGCCCCGAACACGTAGGTATCTGCACCGGTGCCGCCAATCAGGTTGTCAGTACCTTGGCCACCGATCAGGCGGTCATCTCCAGAGCCGCCGACCAAGGTATCGTTGCCTGCGCCACCGTTGAGCACGTTCGCGGCGCTGTTGCCGGTCAGGCTGTCGTCGTACGCACTGCCGGTGAGATTCTCGAAGTTTTTCAGTGTATCGAGACCTGCGCCGACGGTGTTCTGTTGCGCCGAGGTCGACAGGGTTGCGGTGATACCCGCCAGCGCCCGCTCGAACGACACGGTGTCATTGCCGTCGCGCCCATCCAGGACGTTATTGCCGACACCGGCGAACAGCGTGTTGTCCAGGGCGTTGCCCGTGCCGTTGGCGGCGCCACTCGCGTCGATGTAGAGGTTTTCCACATTGCTGCCCAAGGTGTACGCGGCGAGCGAGCTGTGAACGCTGTCGATGCCGCCCAAGACCCGATCGCTGTTGGTTTCGATGACCGCATCGCCGACGTCGTCGACGTAGTAGGTGTCGTTGCCGTTGCCGCCGGTCATGTTGTCAGCGCCGCCCGCACCGTTGAGGACGTTGTCGGCAGCGTTGCCCGACATAAAGTTACGCAGGGCGTTGCCCGTACCGTCGATGGCCGACACGCCGGTGAGTATCAGATTCTCGAGGTTGTCCCCCAGGGTCCAGCTGACCGAAGCCTGCACGGTGTCGACTTGCGAAAGGGCGGTATTGCTCTCGACAACGCTGTCGAACGTATTGTCGACGACGTAGATGTCGTTGCCGTCGCCACCCATCATCATGTCGGCGCCGAGGTCGCCGTCCAGTGTGTCGTCGCCGCTGCTGCCAACCAGGGTGTCGTCCTGGTCGGTGCCGAAAATCTTGCCGCCTTCGTTGTGGGCGCCGTCATAGATCGCTTGCACGCTGTTGTTGTCGGCTGCATCGCCCTGGAAACCGAGATCCCCGGCGATGTAATCGGCCAGGCGCTGACCCACGATCTCTGCCGATTCCTCGTGCAGGTGCCAGACGTCATCCGGGTACACCAACGGATCGACCTCATGGCGCAGTGGCAGGTCAGTGTAATCGACTGCCAGCTTGACGTCGTCGCGTGTGGCGGCAATCGATTCCTGAACCGCCCTGACATAACCAACGCCGGCCACGATGTCAGCGATCTTCTCTTCGGAGTAGCCGCGCACACGCGCCGCGTCCTCGTCGTAGTGGCCGGTCTCCATCATGTACACATTGAAGTTGCCGAACTGATCATGCAGATAGTCGAAAACCGACAGCGTCGCAGCCTTGTAGGCGGCCGCTGCAGCTTCCTTGTCTGTCGAACGGGCGATCTCCTGCGCCGCTTCCTCGCCTTGGCCCCAGATGATGCCCATCGTAACGTTGTCGATGGACTTGAGTTCCGTCAGTTGATCCTGCAGCAGCGCGACAGCGCGCAGCAGGGCAGGGCCAGGCTGGTTCGTGTCGGTGAGCCACCAGCACAACTTCAGCTCTTCCGCGCCGAACGTCGACATGCCGTTGACCGTGCTGCCACCTACCGCGATGTCGATACCGGCACCGTCGGCGTCGGTGAACTGGCTGCGCACGTCGTAAGTGGTGTACTTGCTGAGGTCATTAACCAGCATCGAGGTGCCGGATTGGTCGTCGTCTTCAGTCATCCGAAGCAGCCGCGCATTGGACTGACCCAGCGTTGGAAGATAGAGAATGTCCTGCTGCGCTCGCTCGCCGAACACGAAATCGTCGGCCGTCAGGCTGTCCATGTAGTTGCCGCTCAGGGCAATCTCGAATCGGTTGCCGTCGGCGTCGGCTTCGCTGGACTTGATGTAGGTTTTGTCCCCCGCAGCGTTCAGGCTGAGGTAGAGCGTATGGTTGCTGCCGTCACCCAGGCCGAGAAAGCCCAGCGCCGAGACATCAATCTTGTCCACACCCTGAGTGAAGTCGTAGAGGGTGTCGGTGGCCGTTGCGCCACCTGCGTCGTAGTCGCGGTAGCTGTCGAGCACATTCAAGTAGCGGAACGTGTCGGCACCTTCGCCGCCATACAGAGAATCGCGTCCTGCACCACCGTCGAGGATGTCCGAGCCGGCGCCGCCTTTGATCGTGTCGTTACCGCCCAGGCCCAGGAGCAGGTCAGAGCCGGCTGTTCCATTCAACGTCTCGGCGTTGTCGGTGCCGGTTACGGTATTGGCTGGGGCATCGGCTACTGCCAGGGCAAAGCTGTCGCTGACCGAAGCGCCGGATGGATCAGTGGCCTTGATCAGGACATTGTAATTGCCTGCTGCAGTGTCCGACGGCGTGCCGCTGAAGGTCATGCTGGCCGCATCGAAGTTCAACCAGGCCGGCAGCGGGGTGCCGTCCGCCAGCGTCGCAGAGAAGGTCAGGACATCTCGATTGCCGTCGGCAAAGCTGTTGTCGGTGACGGTGTAACTGAACGGCGAATTCTCGGTGGCGTTCTGGTCCAGCAACGGGATGACCACTACAGGTGCTACGTTGCCCGGCATGCTGTGATCGGCAAATACAAAGTGGCTGGTGGTGAGGCTGTTGACCAGATTGCCCGCCAGCGAGACCTCGAACCGGTTGCCGTTGGCGTCCGCCACGTTGTCTTTGAGGTAGGTGCGGTTGGTGGTGGCGTTATACGTCACCTGCAGCGTGCCATCGAGGCCATTGCCCAGGCCGGTATAGCCCAACGCAGACACGTCGATTTTGTCTGCCGACACATCGAAGTCCAGGATCTGGTCGCTGCTGCTCGTGGTCGCGGTGCGATAGCTGTCCAGTTTGGAAGTGAAACGGAACACGTCCGCCCCCGCGCCGCCGGTGAGTTTGTCAGAACCGGCGCCACCGATCAGCACGTCGTTGCCAGCGCCGCCATCGAGGGTGTCGTTGCCGGCACCGCCGAATAATTGCTCGTTGGCGACCGTGCCGATGAGCCTGTCGCTGTTCGGCGTGCCATTGATGACGCCCGGCGTCCCGGTAACGTCCTGCACGGCGAGCGTGAAACTGTCGCTGACCGTCGCTTTGCTGCCATCGGTAGCGGTGACAAGAACAGCATAGGTGCCTGACGCGGTGTCACTCGGCGTGCCACTGAACGTGCGCGTTGCTGCGTCGAACGTCAGCCATTGCGGCAGCGGGCTGCCGTCCGCCAGCGTGGCGGTGTAGCTCAGGCTGTCGTTGTCCGGGTCGGTAAAACTGGTGGCCGGCACGACATAGCTAAAAGGCGTGTTTTCAGTCGCGTTCTGGTCCAGCAGCGGCGATGCCACCACCGGGGCGTGGTTGACCGTTGGCGTCGTCGCGAAGACGAAATTGGCGCTGGTCAGCTTGTCGAGGTAGTTGCCTTCCAGCGCAACCTCGAAGCGGTTGCCGTTGGCATCGGCGGACAGAGACTTGACGTAAGTTTTCGTCCCGTCAGCATTGAGCACCAGGTAAACAGTGTCGTTCTTGCCGTCGGCCAGACCGGTGAAGCCCAGTGCCGAGAGATCGATCTTGTCCGCGCTGACATCAAAGTCGGTGATGACGTCGCCAAGGTTCGCACCCCCGGCGTTGTAATTCCGGTAACTGTCCATGCGGCTGGAGAACACGAAGGTGTCGGCCCCGGCGCCGCCGGTCAGCGTGTCCATGCCCGCGCCGCCGTCGAGTTTGTCGTCACCTGCGCCGCCGTTCAGGCTGTCGTTGCCAGCCAGGCCGAGCAGCGTTTCCGCCGAGTCGGTACCCGACAAGGTATCGTTGCCCGCCGTGCCAGTGACGACGCGATTGAAAATGAAGTTATCCGCAGTCAGCGTGCCGGTCAGGTTGCCGGCAAGAACCAGCTCGAATCGATTGCCGTTGGCGTCGGCATCGTAGTCCTTGATATAGGTGCGATCGTTGCTGGCGCTGTAACTGATCTGCAAGGTGCCGCCGCGACCGTTGCCCAACCCGGTGAAGCCCAGGCCGGCGAGATCGATCTTGTCTTGTGTGACATCGAAGTCGGTGATTAGGTCATCGAAGCTCTTGGTCGCATTGCGATAGCTGTCGGACTGATTCGCGAAGCGGAAGACGTCGGCACCCGCGCCGCCGGTCAGCGTGTCCGTTCCGGCGCCGCCCACCAGCGTGTCGTCGCCAGCGCCGCCATTGATGACGTCGTTACCCGCACCGCCATAAATGATCTCGTTGCCAGCGGTGCCCAGCAGTGTGTCATTGCCATCCGTACCTTGAATGGTGGTAACCGGCACCGTGTCGCTGGCATAGCTGCCATCGCCATACACCAGCGTGTCGCCTTTGCTGGTGTGGCTGATGGTGTTGCCGATGATTGCGTTGCGATCAGTCCCGTCTTCATTACGCTCGGCAACGCCGTAGGTCGACAGGTCACTGCCGCTGATGGTGTTGCCCTGAATGGTGTTGTCGCTGCCGGTGTAATATTTGCCCGATACGCCCTGCGTATCGTCGTAGGACTGAATGATGATTTCCGGAACCGGCGCCCCCAGCGAGTTGTTGCTCAGCACGTTATCGCTGACGTCGACGTGGTTACTGCCGTAAATACGAACTCCGGCACTGCTGTTGTCGTGGATATTCACACCGGTCAGCGAGACGTCGCTGGACAGCTTGATCAGCACGCCCTCGGCGCCATTTCCATACACCTCGCCACCCGTGATCGTGATGTGGTCCGGCGAAGGAATGTTCTCACTGCCGCGCTGCACCACAATCCCGCCCCCGCCGTTGCCATAGGCAACGTTATTGCTGAGCGTGAAATCGTGCGAGCTGGTCACCACGTTGAAGCCATGACGATCATTGTCGTAGGCAATGTTGTTTTCGAAGGTGCTGTCGCTGAGGAAGTCCGCCACGAAGCCATCCAGGCCGTTGCCGTGGGAGACACTGTTCTTGATCACCATATTGACGGTCTGTTCGTGCGGATCAAAACCGTACCCCGAACAGTCCTTGATCTCGACGCCATCCAGGGTGACATTCGAGTCGTAACCTTCCTGACCCGGGATATATCCGTTGAACCAACCGTCGATCTTGCCGGTGGTGTGGTCCCGGTTGCCGTCCAGCGTCAGATTGCTCAAACCGAAATCATGGGTTTCCTCACCATAGGCCGAGCGGATGATCCCGGTGATCTTCGTGTCAGAACCATCGGCAACCTTGATGTTGGTCTGCCCCATCCCGTCGCCGTTCATGTACACATTGCTCTTGAGCATCAAGCAGCCATCGGAAGGCTCCTCACCACCTGAAACAATGTAAGTACCTGTAGGCACATAAACCTGACCCCCGCCGGCGGCGGCCGCTGCATCAATAGCACTCTGGATGGCGGCGGTGTCATCAGTCACGCCATCGCCCACGGCGCCAAAATCCTTTACATTGAAAATCATGCAGTTATCTCCGAAGACTGGCTGGATACACAGTAGATGCCAATTTCCCATCAGCGACCTTGCTGATATGACCCGGCGGGGAGAAAAAATTGCGACCATATGTCGGAGAGGCGTCAAAAAAACCCGGTTTTTTGATGAGTTTTTAAATGTGGGTGGTGGGATTTTGACGGTTATTTGGCGGTGTAGAAATGACAGCGCAGAAGGAGCCAGTCAGGGGGTTGGCGTCAGAAAGGAGCCCCTTGGAAGAGGGAATGGCAACCCTTACACAGGCGAGTTTTCGTGCGTCGACATCAGCCTGGAGACGCGCGTGACAGGTAAGCAGGCAATAGTGTTCGGACGAGTCAGGATTATTTCGGACAATAAAAAGCCGGCTTGTGGCCGGCTTCTCGGTGACGGGTTTGATTAGTTTTTGGCTAACCGCACCCATCCGCAAAAGTGCGCGCTGCAAGGAGGCGCTTGTCAGGTCGGCGAGGCCAGTAACGAATACCAGACCGGGCCCGTCATCCACCCGCGAATAGCCGGTGGATGTTGAAACGAAGGCGTGCAGGATACTGATGTTCGATGCGTCTGCCCAGCGTTGATATGCAGCCAATTGTCCTTTCCCTTATGAATCAAGGCAGTATCGCAGGGTGGCGGCGGTTGTTGAGGGTCGCCCACCAGAAGATCCAGCCCAGAATCTGGATGTTCTGTTCTTGAATCTGTTCGGCAGTGAAGACTTCATCGGGGTATTCGCCAGCGTTGTGACTGCGCAGCCGCAATGCGCCACCGGGCAGGCGGTACAGGTATTTCACCCGCAGCATGCCGTCGTGTTCGATGGCGTACATTTCGCCGTCGATGACCTGCACCCGGCCTCGGTCGACGGCGATAAGCGAGCCGTCCTGGATCTTGTCGGCCATGCTGTTGCCGACCATCGCGATGCAGATTGCGTTGTGCAGCTCCACGTCCATGGCATCGATGATCCTGCGTGACAGGCGCGCCTTATGATTGGGTATCTCGCGCACGGCGGTTCGCTCCGAGCCCTGCGTGCGGGATTCGGAATAAAACGGTATGTCGAGTTCATCGCGCGCGCCGTGGCGCTCGGGTCGTCCTTTATGAATGCCGTCCATGCCGGGTTTGTCTCGTACCTCTCCGGGGTGTTTGGGGCCTTCGCCGCTGCGCAGCCATCGCGCATTGACGCTCAGCAGTTCAGCCACTTCTTCCATGCGCGCCATCGGAATGCCGCGTTTGAACCAGTTGTTCACGTGTTGCGGCGTTACCTTGCGGTTGGCGGCGAAGTCTGTTGCAGAGAGATGGCACTCTCGCAAAAGGATGCGTAGTCGATCACCTGATGTATTCATGACCCGAAGTTTACGGGCGGCCGCGCTTTGTTTAAATGAACGAAGTGTTCAAATGAGTGGGCGATCAACGTTACGATTGAGTGGCCGGATTACAAGACTCAAGCAGGTATGTAGGCTGTTTCGTTCACTGTTTTGATTACGATCAACAGTGCCCGCAATGCAATGAAGTGGCTGCAAAGTTGTGAGCGTTTTAATGACTCGCTTTATAGAGCCTTGGGTATTGAGACGCAGCGCGATAATGAAGCATCGATTGTTGCCAGAAACGGGTAAGCGCTTTATCCGAATAAACAGATTGTCTGGAGGTGGATCTTTTTAAACATCCGCGAGGGGGAAAATCGGATAATTCAGGCGAATCGGCGGGCGTGGTGCATCAGTACGCTAAGGCAATGGATTGCGAAGTTGTTGAACTCAAGACAGCGATGAATCGCTTTGCAGCGGGAGGGCATCGCGTTAAAGACAAAAAACAGGAGGGCGCAGCCTTCAGAACACCCGTAACGGGCGCCCTGAAGACGGCAAGTCGAATCAGCCCTTGTAGGCTGCGACCGATTTGGTGATCGCTTCGCGAGCGGCATCGGCGCCTGCCCAGCCTTCGATCTTGACCCACTTGCCCTTCTCGAGATCCTTGTAGTTCGCAAAGAAGTGCTCGATCTGCTGGATCAGCAGCGGTGGCAGGTCGGTGTATTCCTTCACGTCCACGTACAACTGCGACAGTTTGTCGTGTGGAACAGCGATGACTTTGGCGTCGCCGCCGCCGTCGTCGGTCATGTTCAGTACGCCGACCGGGCGGGCGCGGATGACCGAACCTGGCGCTACCGGGTAAGGCGTCACGACCAGCACGTCGAGCGGGTCGCCGTCGTCAGCCAGGGTATTTGGGATGAAACCGTAGTTGGCCGGGTAAAACATCGGCGTGGCCATGAAACGGTCAACGAACAGGCAGTCGCTTTCTTTGTCGATTTCGTACTTGATCGGCGCGTGGTTGGCCGGGATCTCGATTGCGACGTAGATGTCATTCGGCAGGTCTTTACCGGCCGGAATCTTGCTGTAGCTCATTGGGCTTTGCCCCCTTGGTTGACCATTCAGAATCTGGCGTCCAACGCCAAAAAGTGGGCCGGATTATAGGCATATTCGGCAGCGGTTGCCATGTACGCCAATCAGCCCCGGGCGTCGTCGTGAGCCTGATAGACCGGGTTTTGCGCTTGAAGTGCCGTAAGCCGTGCAAGCGGGTCCTGACGGTAGAAGGCTCTGAGCTGCTGATACACCTGCGGATACGCTTCGACCAGCAAATCCGGGGCACTGAAGAAATACTCGCTGATCACGGCGAAGAATTCTGCGGGGTTCTCGGCGGCGTAAGGATCGATGAGCGTTTCGGCGTCCGGGTCGGCGTCCAGCTGCCGGTTGAGATCGTCGAATGCGCTTTGCATGGTGCTGGCCCAGTCGCTGATGCGCATGTCGGGGTGCAGTGGCGGATGGCCGTTGGCATCGCCGTTGAGCATGTCCAGTTTGTGCGCCAGTTCGTGAATGACGAGATTGTAGGCCTCCCAGCCACCACTCGACAGCACACCCGGCCACGCCAGAATGACCGGCCCCTGCGACCAGGCCTCGCCGCTGTGCTCGCCGTCCCACTCGTGCTCCACGCCGCTGGCGTCGCGGTGACGCTGCGGGCTGACGAAGTCATCGCCGTACAGAATGATCTCGTGAAACCCCTGATACCAGTTCAGATCGCCCAGCGCCAGCAGCGGCAACTGCGCCTGCGCGGCAAGAAAAAGCCGCGACTCGTCATCCAGATTCACGCCTTCGAGCGCGGTGAGGTGCTTGGCTCGCAGGAACAGTACGCAACTGTCGAGCAGATAGCGGTCCTCTTCGGCGCTCAGGCCGTCGAGGATCGGCAGTCGCTGACGCACACGCTCCCAGACGGCGGGATCGACAGGATTGCGCGCCAGCGTGCGGCGCTTGAGCCAGTTCCCCAGCGACCACATGGATCAGCGGGCTTCTGCGGAGCGGCCCATGCGGTTGCGGACCAGTCCGATGATCATCGGCAGCAGCGAAATCAGGATGATTGCCAGCACCAGCAGCGTCAGGTTTTTCTTGATGAAAGGGATGTTGCCGAAGAAGAAGCCCAAGGCCACCAGACCGCCCACCCAGAGCACCGATCCCAGCACGCTGAAGCTCAAAAAGCGCAGGTAATGCATCTTGCCCACACCTGCCACGAACGGCGCGAAGGTGCGGATGATTGGCAGAAAGCGCGCCAGCGTCACGGTTTTGCCGCCATGGCGCTCGTAAAATTCTTGGGTTTTGGTCAGGTAGTCACGGCGGAATATTTTCGAATCCGGATTGCGGAACAGCCGGTCGCCCAGGGTTCGGCCAATCACATAGTTGGTGCTGTCGCCGAGTATCGCCGCGGCCATCAGCAGGCACGCCAGCAGCACCGGATCCATCGCGCCACCAGCCGCCACCGCGCCTGCGATAAAGAGCAATGAATCGCCCGGCAGGAATGGGGTCACGACCAGACCGGTTTCGCAGAAAATGACCAGAAACAGAATCGCGTAGACCCAAGTGCCGTAGTGGGTCACCAGCATGTCGAGGTAGACGTCGAGGTGGAGAATCAGGTCAAGCGGGTTGAAATCCATGTACGGCACCTGGTTGTGAGACCCGATCCGGGTCGTGCGGACGATGAGTCGAAGGGAGTTGGGCCGCATTATAGAGGGAAGAAACAGGATATTGCTGGCGCCGGATCGGCGATCGAAACATTTGGTAGTGATGGAGCACAGAGCTCGGCGGGCGCGTGCGCATGAGCGCGGCATGCCTGCAACGCCGAATGCCGATTGATCCGACGCCATCGCGGGCAAGCGCGCTCCTGCACGGGATCTGTGCGTTATTCAGTTGATCGGCAGGACGTAGTTCTTGAACTGGGTGTCCTCGCGAAAGCCGATGGATTCGTACACTTTCTGCGCCACGTCGTTGTTGGCGCTGGTGGAGACACGCATGCGCACGGCCTGGGTTTCGCGGGCCATTTTCTTGGCTTTCTGGATCAGGTGGTCGGCCACCAACTGGCGACGGGCGTCTTCTGCGACATAAATGTCGTTGAGGATCCACACGCGCTTCAGAGACAGCGACGAGTAACTGGGATAGAGCTGACAAAAGCCCAGCAGCTTACTGTCGTCTTCGTCATGCAAGGCCAGATAGATCACGGACTCTTCGCGGCGCAGGCGTTTTTCCAGAAAGGCGCGGGATGAGTCAGGAAAAGGCAGTTCGCCGTAAAACTCACGGTATTTGACGAACAACGGTGTCAACAGGTCCAGGTGCTCCAGGGTGGCTTGAACGATCCGCATGGTTGGGCCTCAGCTTCATTGTGTAATGCATGAAAGGGGGAGGGCGCGCCTGGCACGGGGACAGACAATTTCGACTGTGCCTAAGCGGTTTAGAAAGCGCAATCCAAAGTCATGACGCCCTGGCTTTGCAGCCAGCACCTGAGGGGTTGCGCAATAAAAACGGCCTCCGAAGAGGCCGTTGACTGGTCGCCGAAGCGCTTTTGTCAGAAGAAGCCCAGCGGGTTGGTGTCGTAACTCACCAGCAGGTTTTTAGTCTGTTGGTAATGCTCGAGCGCTACTTTGTGAGTCTCGCGGCCGACGCCGGATTTCTTGTAACCCCCGAACGCGGCATGGGCCGGGTACAGGTGATAGCAGTTGGTCCAGACGCGGCCGGCTTTGATGGCACGACCTACGCGATAGGCGCGGTTGATGTCGCGGGTCCACACGCCCGCACCGAGACCGAACTCGGTGTCGTTGGCGATTGCGATGGCTTCCGCTTCATCCTTGAAGGTCGTGACGCTGACCACCGGGCCGAAGATTTCCTCCTGGAACACGCGCATGCGGTTATTGCCTTTGAGCAGCGTTGGCTGAATGTAATAGCCGGTCGCGAGCGAGCCTTCCATTTTTTCGACCTTGCCGCCGGTCAGCAGCTCGGCGCCTTCACCCTGGGCAATGTCGAGGTAGGAGAGGATCTTGTCGAACTGCTGTTGCGACGCCTGAGCGCCCACCATGGTGTCGGTGTCCAGCGGGTCGCCCCGTTTGATTTTCAGGACTTTCTTCATCACCGCCTCCATGAATTGCGGGTAAATCGACTCCTGAACCAGGCAACGCGACGGGCAGGTGCAGACTTCGCCCTGGTTGAAGAATGCCAGCACCACGCCTTCTGCGGCTTTATCGATGAACTCGGGTTCGGCGTTCATCACGTCTTCGAAATAGATGTTCGGCGACTTGCCGCCCAGCTCGACGGTGGACGGGATAATGCTGTCGGCCGCCAGCTTCATGATGTGCGAGCCCACCGGCGTGGACCCGGTAAAGGCGATCTTGGCGATGCGCTTGCTGCTGGCCAGCGCTTCACCGGCTTCGCGGCCGTAACCCTGAACGACGTTCAGCACGCCTTTGGGCAGCAGATCGCCAATCAACTCCATCAACACGCTGATACCCAGCGGCGTTTGCTCCGCAGGTTTGAGCACGATGCAATTCCCGGCTGCCAGCGCCGGCGCAAGCTTCCAGGCGGCCATTAACAGCGGGAAGTTCCACGGGATGATCTGGCCGACCACGCCCAGCGGCTCATGAATGTGGTACGCGACGGTGTTGCCGTCGATCTCGGCGGCGGTGCCTTCCTGAGCACGCAACACGCCAGCGAAATAACGGAAATGGTCGACGGCCAGCGGAATGTCGGCATTGAGGGTTTCGCGGACTGCTTTGCCGTTGTCCCAGGTTTCGGTGATCGCCAGCAACTCAAGGTTCTGCTCGATGCGATCGGCGATTTTCAGCAACGTCAGTGAGCGCTCCTGCACGGAAGTCTTGCCCCAGGCATCCGCCGCGGCGTGGGCGGCGTCCAGCGCTTTATCGATGTCTTCGGCAGTCGAGCGAGGGAAAGTTGCGATCAGCTTGCCGGTGATGGGCGAGGTGTTTTCGAAGTACTGGCCTTTGACCGGAGGCACGAATTCGCCACCGATGTAGTTACCGTACTGGGTCTTGAAGGTAACGAGCGAGCCTTCGGTACCGGGATGGGCATAACGCATGGTGAGTATCTCCTTGCTCTTGTGATTGTGTGGGGATAACGCGCTGCTGCGCTTGATCAAAGCGTAGAGCAAAGCGCGGGCCACCGCCGTCCGGACGCCGGTTTACAAGGGTTTTACCGAAGAAATCAGATCGCTGGCGGGCCGATTTGCGTCGCCCTTGATACAGCGCGTGTGACAATTTGTACCGGATGTGCAACGGTCTGGCGGTGCGTTCCGGAGCAAGCATTGCAATGGCCGGGCACGAGGAGGATGCTGGTCCGCGACTCCCCGGGAGAGCCGCAACCTAGGAAGAACAATAACAATGCACAGCCGCCATTTCGCTCGACATGCGCAACAGGTCCTGACCGTTGCGCAGGGTAACGCCCACCATCGTTACGGCCCTGGCGCCGACCCTTCCATCGCCCGCTCCTGGTTGCGATGCCTTGAGGATTACCACCTCGATCCGGCGCAGGCCATGGCGCCGACGGTGCTCGAACACGCCCGCGTGCTTGAGAGCCGCGAGCGGCTGCAGCAGGTCCTGACCATCGCCGGTGGCGAAATGAACAGCCTGCATCAGCAGCTCTCTGGCGGTAACGCCGTGCTGCTGACCGACGCGCGCGGGATCATCCTCAACTGCGTCACCGAGCCTGGCGAGCGGCGGATCTTCGAGCGCGCCGGTCTGTGGCTGGGTGCTGACTGGAGCGAGGCGCGCGAGGGCACCAACGGTATTGGCACCTGTCTGGTGGAGCGCCAGTGTGTGACGATTCATCGCGACGAGCATTTTCGCGGCCGGCACACCGGGCTGACGTGCTCGGCGAGTCCGGTCTTCGACCCTCATGGCGACCTGCTCGCGGTCCTCGACGTGTCTTCGGCGCGGCACGATGTCACCCGCCAGAGCCAGTTCCACACCATGGCGCTGGTCAACCTGTCGGCAAAAATGATTGAGAGCAGCTACTTTCTGCGCCATTTCGATAATCAATGGCTGCTGCGCTTTCATTTACAGGCGGATTCTGTCGGGCTGTTCAGCGAAGGGTTGCTGGCGTTCGACGGAGAGGGTTGCATCAGCGCGGTGAACCAGAGCGCGTTGAATTTGCTGAGCCTGGGACGCTGCGAGCTGATCGGTCGTCCCGTCGAGGCGTTGTTCGATTGCGCCTTGAGCGACTTGCTGGCACGTGCATCGGCTGACGCGGCAACCTGCTGGCCGCTGAGGACGCGAGACGGTCGAGGCTTCTTCGCCGTGCTGCGTGGGCAATCGCGACCGCAGATGACAGCGCCTGCTACACCGGTTGTCAGCCGACCTGCAGTGCCTTCGCTACCAAGCGGCTTGTGTCTGGGCGACGCCTCGCTGCAAGCCGATTTTCGTCGGGCCTTGAAGGTGTTCGAGCGCGACGTGCCGCTGTTGATCAATGGTGAAACCGGCTCGGGAAAAGAGGCGTTCGCCAAAGCCGTGCATCAGGCCAGTCGGCGTGCCGGCAAGCCGTTCGTGGCCCTGAATTGCGCGGCGATTCCGGAAACCCTGATTGAAAGCGAACTGTTCGGGTATCGCGGCGGCAGTTTCACGGGGGCGCGCAAGGAGGGCATGCGCGGCAAGTTGCAGCAGGCCGATGGTGGGACATTGTTTCTTGATGAAATCGGTGACATGCCGGTGGCATTGCAAACCCGTTTGTTGCGTGTGCTGGAGGATCGGCTGGTGGTGCCGATCGGTGGCGAGCCGCATGCGGTAGATGTACGAATCATCAGCGCGACTCACCGGAATCTGCTGGAGCGGGTAGAGGATGGCAGCTTTCGCGAGGACCTCTTCTATCGACTCAGCGGCCTGGAAATCGGTTTGCCGCCGTTGCGAGCGCGCAGCGACAAGGCCCAGTTGCTGGACTACCTGTTGAAAGAAGAAGCCGGCGGCGATGCCGTCATGATCGAGCCTGAGGCGAGGGATGTGCTGCTGGCCTTCAACTGGCCAGGCAATGTGCGGCAGATGCGCAACGTGTTGAGGACGCTGGCGGCGCTGTGCGAAGACCATCTGATTCGTTTGGCCGATCTGCCAGCGGCGGTCCGTCAGGCCGCTTCGCAGGCCACCGTCGCGCGCATGACGCCCGAGCCAGAGCGCAGTGATTCGCCGCTGGACGACGCCGAACGCACGGCGCTCATTGCCACTCTGGAAAACCAGCGCTGGCACATGACCCATGCCGCCCGGGAGCTAGGGGTGAGCCGCAATACGCTCTATAGAAAGTTGCGCAAACATGGGATCAACCGCTGAAGCCCTGTGTGTATGAAGCTTGGATGAATTGTCCCAATCTGCGGTGAGCCTCCCGACGCCTTCCCGGCTAAAGCCGGTCCTACGACGCGTTCACCCAGCGGATTGCAGCGTGAGGCGGTCAGTCAGCAGGGCCCCGCATTCACCCACGATATTGCAGCGTGTCGCGATCAGTCAGCAGGCCCGGCTTCAGCCACGATATTGCGGCGTGACGCAGTCAGTGGGACGCGTTCACCCGCGATTTCGCAGCGTGTCGCGGTCAGTCAGTAGGACCGGCTTCAGCCGGGAAGAGGCCGGTGTGGTCGCCATCAGTTCTGCGGTGAGCCCCCCGACGCCTTCCCGGCTAAAGCCGGTCCTACGACGCGTTCACCCAACGGATTGCTGCGTGAGGCGGTCAGCCAGTAGGACCGGCATTCACCCGCGATTTTGCAGCGTGTCGCGGTCAGCCAGTAGGACCGGCTTCAGCCGGGAATAGGCCGGTGTGGTCGCCATCAGGTCTGCGGTGAGCCGACCGGCGCCTTCCCGGCCAAAGCCGGTCCTGTGACGCGTTGACCCGAGAGGCGGTCCTTCGAGGTATTCCCCGTGGGGCATCCTCAAGCGCGGCCGCCGTTCTGCGCAATTCCCCCGTGCGCATCCACCGCCTTCTACGCTAACCTGCGCGAACGTTTTAAGAGGTCGGTCATGCACATTCATATTCTGGGTATCTGCGGCACGTTCATGGGATCGCTGGCGGTTCTCGCCAAGGATCTGGGCCACAAAGTCACCGGCTCCGATGCCAACGTCTATCCGCCGATGAGCACGCAGTTGCAGGCGCAAGGCATTGAGTTGATGCAAGGGTATGACCCTTCGCATCTGGAACCGGCGCCTGATCTGGTCGTGGTCGGCAATGCGATGTCCCGAGGCAATCCGGCCGTCGAGTACGTCCTGAACAAAGGGCTCCCTTACGTTTCCGGTCCGCAGTGGCTGGCTGACCACGTGCTGCGCGGTCGCTGGGTGCTGGCGGTTGCGGGCACTCACGGCAAGACCACCACGAGCAGCATGCTGGCGTGGGTGCTGGAGCATGCCGGCATGAGCCCGGGCTTCCTGATCGGCGGCGTGCCGCAAAACTTCGCGGTGTCTGCGCGTCTGGGCGACACGCCGTTTTTTGTGGTCGAAGCCGATGAATACGACAGCGCCTTCTTCGACAAACGCTCGAAGTTCGTCCATTACGGCCCGCGGACCGCGATCCTGAACAACCTCGAGTTCGATCATGCCGACATTTTTCCCGATCTGCCTGCGATCGAGCGCCAGTTCCACCATCTGGTGCGCACCATTCCAAGCGAAGGCCTGGTGATTCATCCCACTACCGAGCCTGCATTGCAGCGGGTCATTCAGATGGGATGCTGGACGCCGGTGCAGACCACCGGGCAGGGCGGTCAGTGGCAGGCCAGACTGCTGAGCGAAGACGGCTCGAAGTTCGAAGTGCTGTTCGAAGGCGTGACGCAGGGCGTCGTCGACTGGGACATGACCGGTCAGCACAACGTAGCGAACGCATTGGCGACCCTCGCGGCGGCGCGTCACGTGGGCGTGGTCGGGCAGCAAGGCGTTGCGGCGCTGAGTGCTTTCAAAAGCGTGAAACGCCGCATGGAAAAGGTCGCCGAAGTGCGCGGCATCACGATTTACGACGACTTCGCCCATCACCCGACCGCGATCGCCACCACGCTGGACGGCCTGCGCAAGAAAGTCGGAGATTCACCGATCATCGCCATCGTCGAGCCGCGCTCCAACTCGATGAAGCTCGGCGCGCATCGTGACGGACTGCCGGAAAGTGTCGCGCAGGCGGATCAGGTGGTCTGGTACTCGCCGGCCAATCTGGGCTGGGATCTGGGCGCAACGGCTGCCGAATGCACGGTTCCGGCGGTGGTATGCGATTCCCTCGAAGGCATCATCGAACGGGTGAAAAGTCAGGCACAGCCCGGCACGCACGTAGTCATCATGAGCAACGGTGGCTTTGGCGGGCTGCATGGCAAGCTGGCCGAGGCGTTGAAATGAGCGGGCCGGAACGCATCACGCTGGCGATGACCGGCGCGTCCGGCGCGCAATACGGTCTGCGCTTGCTGGATTGTCTAGTGCGGGAAGATCGCGAAGTGCATTTTCTCATTTCCAAGGCCGCCCAACTGGTGATGGCCACCGAAACCGATGTCGCGCTGCCGCCCAAGCCGCAGATGATGCAGGCGTTTCTGACCGAATACACCGGCGCTGAAGCAGGGCAGATCCGCGTTTACGGCAAGGAAGACTGGATGTCGCCGGTGGCCTCCGGCTCAGGTTCCCCGAGCGCGATGGTTGTCGTGCCGTGCTCGACGGGCACTTTGTCGGCGATCGCCACCGGCGCGTGTAACAACCTGATCGAGCGCGCCGCTGATGTGACGCTCAAGGAGCGCCGGCAGTTGATTCTGGTGCCGCGCGAGGCGCCGTTCTCCAGCATTCACCTGGAGAACATGCTGAAGCTGTCGAATCTGGGGGCGGTGATACTTCCCGCTTCACCCGGTTTCTACAACCAGCCGCAGACGATCGACGATCTGGTCGATTTCGTCGTGGCGCGCATTCTCAACCTGTTGAACATCCCTCAAGACATGCTGCCCCGTTGGGGCGAACACCATTTTGGCGCCGATGAATAAGAAGCTTTTTGTCCTGACGCTGGGGCTGGTTCTCGCCACGGGCTGCTCGACCGTGCGCACACTGGATGCTAACCAGCCGGGCGCTCCGGTGGTGTATTCCGGCACGCGGCTGGATCTGTATGCGATTGAAGGTGGCTGCTGCGAGAAGGACCGTTTCGGAGCAGAAGCGCCGAAATACCCGATGCTCGATCTGCCCGGCAGCGCGCTGCTCGACACGGTGCTGTTGCCGCTTTCGATCCTGACTGCGCTGGGCGTTGGGTTTCAGGCAACGGGTGGGATGTAGGCGGCCGCGAGTGCCATCGGCAGCAGCAGGGATGCAGCTTGCGCACAATCTTTCATCCGGTACAAAGATTTCGGCGCTGAAGGCCATCCGCGAGCAACGGCGTAGCTATTTGCCCAATCGCCGCAGCTCGTCGGACTCCACGACCCGAATCCCGTCCTGTTCTTCCAGCGCAAGGCGCCAAAGGGCGCGAGCCAGCTGACAGGCCTCGATGCCGCCGTATTTACCCGGAATCAACTTGGCGATGGGCGCAGCCAGTTGTTCGACGAGCCGCTGGTCCTCACGCTCGCCGATCAGCAGCGAGGGCCGGGCGATTGTCAGTTGCGGCCAGTTCTGATCCTTGAGCGCCTCTTCCATTTCGCCTTTGACGCGGCTGTAGAAAATGCTCGATTCGGGGTCTGCATTCACAGCACTGATCACCACCAGATGACGCGCGCCCAGCTCCCGGGCCCGCTTGCCGAACGCCACCACCATGTCCAGATCGATTGCACGGAAGGCATCCTGCGAGCCCGCCTGCTTGATCGTGCTGCCCAGGCAGCAGAAAGCGATATCGATCTGGCCGCCAAGTTCGGGCAACAGCGAAATGAGCTCGCCAACAGGGTTTTCCAGGTGCGGATGTTCGGCCAGCGGACGGCGAGTGGGGGCCAGCACGCGGCTGACGGTGGGTTCGTTGAGCAAGCGATCCAGCAAATGCTCGCCTGTCAATCCAGTCGCTCCGGCAAGCAAAATGTGTTGCGGCGTCAAGTACATGGTCTTTCTCCCTTGATACGTCACAAGCATAGGCGCTCTATCGGAACAGACTGCGCGCCGAGCGGACAGGTTTCACCCGGCGCTCAAATATTCATCTGAGCGCTGGCCCGGACTCGCGGGTGCGAGGCTTGTCTGGTGATCAGCGGGGAGCCGTTTGTAGCCGAGGGTCGCTGCAGCAGGCGCGAGCGTAGTGATCGCCCATTCCGGCAGATCGCGGGGCAGGTCAGGCGCGCGAAGTCAGCGTCCGACGGTGTTCAATGCCCGCTCTGCCTGGCTCTTGCGCAGCTGCTGCCAGCGTGTGACGACCGCCTTGGGCGCCCAGATCTGCGGCTCGGAGGCTTCGAAGTTCTCGTCGGTTTCCCGCTGGGCAACGATGGCTTTGGCTTCGTTGAAGGCCTGAATCAGATCGTCGCTCTCAGCCAGTGCTTTGCCGAAAAGTGCTTCTCCGAAATAGGTGAAATCCGCCTCTTCCGAGCAGCCGAACGACACCCGGTCCGCCCGCGAAGCAGTGATGACCATCGTGTGTTCATCCTTGATCGCAGGGATGAAACCGCCCGAGTAACAGGCAGAAATCACCACCACTTTGTCGCGATTTTTCAGCGGCGCAAGCACGCCCGACATCTCGTTGGCCGGAAGGTCCGAGAGCTCAAGGCGTGGCTCGTCCAGCACCAACTCATGCTCGTGTGTGCCGTGGCTGGTGAGGTAGATGAAAATCAGGTCTTCCGGACCACTGCGTCTGGCCAGCGTCTGGACGGCGCGGTTGATGTTCTCGCGTGTGGCCAGCGGTCGATCCGTCATGTGATCGCGATGGTTCACCAGCGACACCTGACCGTATGCGCCGAAGCGCGTGGCGAGCAATTTGTTGACGAAGTCCGCCTCGCGCAGAAACACGCTCTGCTTGCCATCGCCGCCGACGACCAGGCTGTAGAGCTCGATGGCCGGCGTTGATGCAGGCACCGCGGCGAGCGCTTTCTCGAGTAACGGACCCTGAGCCAGCAGGCCGACCTCCAGCGGGTCTGGCAACAACTTGCCCGACGCGTCGCGCACGCGCTGGCCGTTGGACCAGGTGCCGCTCTGAATCTCGCCTTCGGCGGTCGTCAGCACGCCTGCGCCATGATAATTGTCGTTTTCAAAATGCCCGACGTAGGTGCTGCCGTCCGGCATCTGCAGACGGCCTTCGCCAGCGAACCGCCAGTTCAGGAACTGACCCTGATAACGGGTGCCGTCAGCACCGATCAATTCGCCTTTGCCGGTAAAGGCGCCGTCCTTGAATTGCCCCGACCAGACATCGCCGTCGGCGTTTTCGTAACGCCCGCGGCCATTGAGCTGGTTGTTGTGGAAGCCGCCGACATACTGATCACCGTCAGCGCTGTTGAAATTGCCGGTGCCTTCGAGCTGGCCGTCGACGAACTTGCCGCTGAACTGGTTGCCTGCCGCATCGCTGCGCTGGCCTTCGCCGTTGGGTTTGCCCTGCGCGAACTGGCCTTGGTACTGGCTGCCGTCGTCCAGTTCCAGGTGGCCGAGGCCCTCGTACTGATCGGCCTTGAATTCGCCGCGATAACTCATGCCGTGCTCTTTGAGCGTGCCTTCGCCGTCACGTCGCCCCAGTTTGTAGCCGCCAACATAACTGCCCGCGCTGGTGGTCAGCGCCCCTTGCCCCTGAAACAGTCCGTTCTGAAAACCGCCGCGATACACGTCGCCATTGCTGGCATGCCATTCGCCCTGGCCATCCCATTGGCCGTTCTTGAACCCGCCCGCGTACCAGCTGCCGTTCGGGTAATCGATACGACCCTTGCCTTGCAACATGCCATTGACGATGTCGCCTCGATAACGGCCGCCGTCGGGCAGGCGAGCGTCGGGAGGCAACAGCGATTCGCCGTCACCGCAGGCGGTAAGCAGAAGGGTCAGGGCCAGAGGGGCAAGCGCGCGCATGGTAAATCCCGCAAATAAATATGTCGGCGTGATCAGATCGCGTACTTGTGTCGAGTCGCTCACACAGCCGCAGCGAGTATGCCGCAGCCGGTAAGCGTGGTGAAACAGTCTGTTACGACTGTTTCACGTTTTGAGAAATTTACACGAAGCAGAGTGACAGGGGTTCTGCAACGAAGGCGGGCTTGTCCTGACCCTCGATTTCAAGCGTTGCCGTCGCTTTGAGCAACCATTGCCCGGGCTTCTTTTCAGTGACTTCGGTCAGCGCAACTTTTAGACGAACGCGCGAATCGACCTTCACAGGCTGCACGAAGCGCACGCTGTCCAGGCCGTAATTGACCACCATTTTCAAGCCATCCGGCAACACCAGCAGCGATTCCATCAACTTGGGGATCAGCGACAGCGACAGGAAGCCGTGAGCGATGGTCGAGCCAAAGGGTGTCTGCGCGGCCTTGACCGGATCGACGTGAATGAATTGAAAATCACCGGTTGCCTCGGCGAACAGATTGATTCGTTCCTGATCGATGAGCAGCCACTCGGAACTTCCCAGTTCCTTGCCTTCATAGCTCTTGAGTTCTGCGACGGGTACATAGGGCATCGTTACTCTCCTTGTGAAACGTTGACGTCCTGCGGTTTTGTGTTTTCCGGTTTCTGCGGCTATAGGCTCTTTTATTGCTTGGTTCGGTGGCGGCGTCTGGCGCCTCTTCGGTCGGCGCGCTTGCACATCATCATCGCCTGACGCGATGAAGATCAGCACGCCGCAGGGCTGTGGTCAAGAATCCCAAGGTTTGCGAATGCCGAGCCATAGCTGACGAAACTGCATGCTTATAATGTCGCCGCGAATTTGTGGAGTTCTGTATGTTGCTAAGAGGCCTGACCTGGCTTGTGCTGTTCCAATTGGTGGGAACGGCGCTGAATCATTTATTCCTGTCGATACTGCCGGGGCCGATCATCGGCCTGGTGCTGCTGATGATTTACCTGATGATCAGGGGCGAAGTCAGCGAACCCATCAGCCTGGCCGCCAGCAGTCTGCTGCGTTATCTGCCGCTGTTGCTGGTGCCGCCTGCCGTCGGCGTGATGGTTTATGCCGACCAGATCGCCGATGACTTCTGGGCCATTGTAGGCTCGCTGGTGCTGTCGCTGATGATCTCGCTCACCTTTGCGGGCTGGCTGATGCAGAAACTCATCGATCGCCAGTCCAGCCGCCGGGAGCCGTCATGAGTCTGGACTGGCAAGGCGCATGGCTCTCGGTCATTCATCATCCGCTGTTCGGCATTGCGATCACCTTGGGCGCCTATCAGATCGTGCTCGCCGGTTATGAGAAAACCCGGTGGGTATTCCTGCAACCGGTGCTGGTGTCGATGGTCGTGGTTATTGTCGTGCTGGTGAGTTGCGGGCTGACCTACGTCGAATACCGGAAAAGCACCGACATTCTCAGCATCCTGCTCGGGCCGGCGACGGTTGCGCTGGCAGTGCCGCTTTATCTGAATCTGCGGCGTATTCGTCAGTTGTTCTGGCCGGTCTTGACTACGCTGGTGATTGGCGGCGTGCTGGCAACCGGGTCATGTGTCGCGCTCGGTTGGCTGTTGGGCGCCGACCACATGATTCTGATGACGATGGCGCCCAAGTCAGTGACCTCACCGATTGCCATGCTGGTCGCTGAACAGATAGGTGGCGTTGCAGCGCTGGCAGCGGTTTTTGTGTTGATCACCGGCGTCATCGGCGGCATATTCGGGCCCGGTCTGCTGACCCTGGCGGGCGTGCAGAGTCCGGAAGCTCGCGGCATGGCGCTGGGGCTGACGGCGCACGCAGTGGGTACCTCGGCGGCTTTGCAGGAAGGTGATGAATGCGGCGCCTTCGCGGCGCTGGCGATGAGTCTGATGGGTGTCGCCACGGCGCTGTTTTTGCCGTTGGCGGTGTCTCTGGTTGCTTGAGGGTGGGTTTATGTCGTTGCCGTTGTTTCCGCTGAATGCTGTGCTGTTCCCGGGGTGTGTGCTGGATCTTCAGATCTTCGAGGCACGCTATCTGGACATGATTGGCCGCTGCATGAAACAGGGTGAAGGGTTCGGTGTGGTCTGCATCACTGAAGGCAGCGAGGTGGGTGACGTTCCTGAGGGGTTCTCGCAGATCGGTTGCGAGGCGCTGGTCACTGATTTCCAGCAGCAGGACAACGGCCTGTTGGGTATCCGGGTGGTCGGCGGGCGGCGCTTTCGGGTGATCGACGCAGAGTCGCAACGTGACAACCTGCTGCTGGCCGAGGTGGAATGGCTGGAAGATCCGCAGGAGCAGCCGCTTCAGGAAGAGGACGATGACCTCGTGGCACTTCTGGCGGCCTTGGCCGAGCACCCGATGGTGGCGGCGTTGAATATGGGGCTGACGGCCAGTGGGCAACAGTCGCTGGCCAATCAGTTGGCCTATCTGCTGCCGTTCGCGGAGGAAGATAAGATCGAACTGCTGGAAATAGACGACGCCGAGGAACGCCTCGACGCCATTCAGGATCTGCTCGACGAAATGCAGGGCGACATGCAGGCCTGATACGCCCGACGCCAGCCAAAGGGCGCGCCCTCAATACTGATAGCGAATCAGGCCATGTCCGAACGAGTGCAGGGCAAATCCTCCCAGCAGAGCCACCATCGCAGGCAGGATCAACCACCACACACGAATCGGCAGCGCTGGCAGTGATTGCTTGTTCTGCACGAACGCCAGGCTCGCCGAGCACGTGAAAAACGCCAGCATCATGCCGGCCAGTACGTCGGTCGGCCAGTGGACGCCCAGGTACACCCGGGACATCGCGATCGCCAACGCCGGAATTCCCCCCAGCAACAGCCAGGTCAGGCGCAGTCGCACCGGTTGGCTGCGCCCGGCCAGCACGGCCAGCGTCATGAACAAGGCAAACGAGGCGGATGCATGTCCGCTGGGCATGCTGTAAGTGGTCAATGGCTCGGCCAGCACTTCCGGGCGTGCGCGGGCGAAGGTGTATTTCATGCTCTGGTTGACGACCGCGGCCCCCAGCGTAGTTCCCACTGCAAAGATGGCGTGCCGGTATTGGCGAGTGAGCAGCAACAGAATCGCCAGCAACGCAGCCGCACAGAATTGGGTCCGGAAATCCCCAAGACCTGTGATCATCACGGCGTAGTTTTCCGCCGCTTCGCTTCGGCTCGCCTGAACGAGGGTCATCAGACCCTGATCGAAATCCGCCAGATACGGCCAGCCAAGAAACACGGCTCCCAACAGAATGAAACACGTCGCGGCGATCAGTCTGGTGGCATAGCGCTTCTGGCGCGTGCTGCTCTGAACGGCGACGCCGAGCAGGATTGCCAGTGCGACACCGACCACTGCTGCCTGCGGCCAGAAGTTTTCCGGCAACGGCAGGCGGATCGCTGCGCCGGTGGCCCAGCCCGGAAGAATGTACGCCACCGACCAGCCGGCGGCCGCAATCAGGCTGACTCCGGCAAAACGCACCAACGGCATGTCGAACATGCCGGCGACCATCGGCAGCATGGGCCGCAGCGGGCCGATGAAGCGCCCGACCAGCAGGCTGGCAATGCCATAACGTTGAAAGTAAGCCTCGGCGCCGCCGATCCACTCCGGATGATGGCGCAGGCCGGGCAGACGGCGGATGTTCTGATGGAAACGGCGGCCCAGGAAATAAGACACGAAGTCGCCCAGCAGGCCGCCCAGGAAGCCCAGCAGCAGCGCTTCGCTCAACTCCAGGATGCCGCTGCCGGCCAGTGCTGCCACCGCGAAGAGTGCGACAGTGCCCGGCACGATGATGCCGGCGATGGCCAGGCATTCGACGAAGGCGATCAAAAAAATCGCGGCGCCAAGCCAGGACGGGTTGGCGCTCAGCCAGGAGGTAATGCTGTCGAGCCATGCACCCATGGGTCAGTTTCCTTGCTCGAAAAAAAGGTAATCGCGGCCTTCGACTTGCCCGCGTCTGACCGGATTCCGTGTGCAGAACCGCGCGTAATCGGCGTCGACGAACCGGTACATCAAGTGTTCATCGCGCCCGGTCGGGATGCCCAGGCGCGTGGTTTGAATGATCCGCGAAGGCTGCTGCCCCACGTCTTCGACAAACAGTTGTTCTTCATCGAAACGTTTGGCATCCCACATCGGGACCTTTAGCCCGAGCGCCTTGCACAGCAGTGTCTGCCCGGCGCACAGCCGCTGCGGTGTGCGCAGCTGACCGCTGGCGTCGGGATTATTCAGCTGCATTTGCGCCAGGCTGTTTTCATCGGAGAAGGCATCGACCCAGGGATAAGCGGACTTGATCAGCACTGCGTTGCCCGGCCCCTCGGCACTGAAATTCAGCGAATCTCCGCCACGGGCGTAGTACATATAGATGTGTCCGCCATCCAGAAACAAAGCCTTACGTTTTTCTGTGTAGCCAAGGGAGGCGTGGCTGCCTTTTTCCGAAACGTAATAGGCCTCGGTCTCTATAATGCGCGCCGACAGCCACAGCTCACCGACCTTATGGCGGATGACCTTGCCCAGCAGATCGCGGGCAAGCGTCTGGGCATCGCGGTGGAAGAAGCTGTCGGGCAGGGCGCGCGGGGTCTGTCGTGGCATCGCATGCATGATCTTGGAATGAGCGGTGATGATAACAATGTCGGGCTTAATTGCAGCTGAATGGGCACGGCTGGAACGGCACAAAATGTGAAAGCGGGCAGGCGTGTGAGTTGGATTTCACGGTTTCGTCCAGCAAATCCGGCTTATATCGACCATCCGCCTGTCGCCGCTGTCGTTCAGCCCGCCCGGCAGCTATAATCGGCCGCTTTCCTCTCTGCCAAGACCTCTGAGACCATGACTGAGTCCGTTCTTGACTACATGACCCGCCTGGGTCGCGCCGCCCGTGACGCCTCGCGCGTGATCGGCCGTGCCAGTACTGCGCAGAAAAACCGCGCGCTGGCTGCGACCGCCGCAGCGCTGGATGCCGCCCGGGACGAGCTGACTGCCGCCAACGAACAGGATCTTGCCGCCGGCCGTGCGAACGGTCTGGAGCCGGCACTGCTCGAACGTCTGGCCCTGACCCCGGCGCGTATCGACAGCATGATCGCCGGTCTGCGTCAGGTCGCCGGTCTGCCGGACCCAGTGGGCACCATCCGTGACATGAACTTCCAGCCGTCCGGTATTCAGGTCGGCAAGATGCGCGTACCGCTGGGCGTGGTCGGGATCATTTACGAGTCGCGTCCGAACGTGACCATCGATGCGGCCAGTCTTTGCCTGAAGTCTGGAAACGCCACCATCCTGCGCGGCGGTTCCGAAGCCATCAATTCCAACCGGGCCATCGCTGCCTGCATTCAGCGCGGCCTGGCCGAAGCTGACCTGCCCGCAGCGGTCGTCCAGGTGGTCGAGACCACCGACCGTGCGGCCGTCGGCGCGTTGATCACCATGCCTGAGTACGTCGACGTCATCGTTCCACGGGGTGGCAAAGGCCTGATCGAGCGCGTCAGTCGTGATGCCCGGGTGCCGGTGATCAAGCATCTGGACGGCATCTGCCACGTGTATGTCAGTGCCCACGCCGACCTCGCTGCTGCTCAACGCATCGCTTTCAACGCCAAGACCTACCGCTATGGCATTTGCGGTGCCATGGAAACGCTGCTGGTGGATCAGGCCATTGCGTCTGACTTCCTGCCTCAGATGGCCGCCCAGTTCCGCGAGAAAGGCGTCGAACTGCGTGGCTGCGAGCGCACCCGTCAGTTGATCGATGCCGTTGCCGCCACCGAAGAAGACTGGCACACCGAGTATCTGGCGCCGATCCTGTCGATCCGCGTCGTGACCGGTCTGGATCAGGCGATCGAGCACATCAACCATTACGGCTCGCATCACAGCGACGCCATCGTCTCCGATTCGCAGAGCCAGACGCGCCGTTTTATGGCTGAAGTCGACTCCAGCTCGGTCATGATCAATGCGCCCACCAGCTTCGCCGACGGATTCGAGTACGGTCTGGGCGCTGAAATCGGTATTTCCACCGACAAGATTCATGCACGCGGTCCGGTCGGACTCGAGGGCCTGACGTGCGAGAAATACGTCGTCATTGGTGATGGTCGCCAGTTGCGCGGACAGGGGCCGGCCTGACTTGGCCGATATCGGTCAGCGCCCGGGCAATGGTGCGGGTGCTGTTGCCCAGCCAGCCAGCGACACGGCTCGGGCCAGTGGCAAGCCGAAACGCATCGGCATGCTGGGTGGCACGTTCGATCCGGTGCACATCGGCCATTTGCGCGGCGCGCTTGAAGTCGCCGCGTTGCTTGAACTCGATGAGTTGCGTCTGACGCCCAGCGCCAGACCGCCTCATCGCGACACGCCAAGTGTCTCTGCGCAAGACCGTCTGGCGATGGTCAGTTGCGCGGTGGAAGGCGTGCCGCCCTTGACGGTGGATGATCGCGAGCTGTTGCGCGACAAGCCGTCTTACACCATCGACACGCTGGAATCGATGCGGGCTGAGCTGTCCGCCGATGACCAGCTGTTTTTGTTGCTGGGTTGGGATGCCTTTTGCGGCCTGCCCACCTGGCATCGTTGGGAAGAGTTGCTGGAGCACTGCCATATCGTGGTGCTGCAACGCCCGGACGCCGACAGCGAGTCGCCAGACGCCATGCGTAACCTGCTGGCAGCACGCGCGGTCAGCGATCCGAAGGCCCTGAAAGGGCCTGGCGGACACATTACATTCGTCTGGCAGACGCCGCTTTCGGTGTCTGCCACCCAGATCCGCCAACTGCTGGCCAGCGGTAAATCGGTACGTTTTCTGGTGCCAGACGCGGTACTGGCCTACATCGAGGCGCACGGACTGTACCGTGCGCCCAATTGAACTGAATGAGTTTTTTATGACAAAGCAAAAACAATCCGTATCCGGCGAAGAGCTGGTTGAACTGACCAAGGCTGCTCTGGAAGACGTCAAGGCACAGGACATCCTGGTCATCGACGTCAAGGACAAGCACAGCCTGACCGACTACATGGTGATCGCCACCGGTACGTCCAACCGTCAGATCAACGCGATGCTGGACAAGGTCCGCGAAAACGTCAAAGCCAAGGGCGCACAGCCGCTGGGCGAAGAAGGCAAAGGCGAAAGCGACTGGGTTCTGCTGGACCTGGGCGACGTGATCGTGCACATGATGACCGCCGCCGCTCGCCAGTTCTACGACCTGGAACGTCTGTGGCAAGGCGCCGAGCAGAGCCGTGCAGCCAGCGGTGCCCATCACACCCCGGGTAACGAATAAGGGCTCATTGTGCGTCTGCGTCTGATTGCTGTCGGTTCACGCATGCCCAAGTGGGTGGAAGAGGGTTGGCATGAGTATGCCAAGCGTCTGCCGTCCGAACTGGCGCTGGAACTGGTAGAGATTCCGCTCAACACCCGTGGCAAGAACGCCGACGTGGCACGCCTGATTCGTCAGGAAGGCGAGGCCATGCTGGCGAAAGTGCAGCCGGGCGAGCGGATCGTCACGCTTGAAGTGCAGGGCAAACCATGGAGCACCGAGCAACTGGCGGGCGAGCTCGATCGGTGGCGTCTGGATTCGCGAACCGTGAATCTGATGGTTGGCGGTCCCGAAGGGCTCGCGCCGGAAGTCTGTGCCCGTGCCGAGCAGCGTTGGTCGTTGTCGCCGTTGACGTTGCCGCACCCGCTGGTGCGCATTCTCATCGGTGAACAGATTTATCGTGCCTGGACAGTGTTGTCCGGTCACCCTTATCACAAGTAGCGCTGCTGCCTTCACTGTGAACACGCCCTAAATGTCTCAGCCGATTCGCCTGAAAGACCACGAAAAGGACGCACGCCTGGTGCGCAGCCGGGTCGTGGTCGGCGCAGTTGCGGTGATCGTGCTGATCTGCGTGTTGGTGGCGCGGCTGTACTTCCTGCAGGTCATCCAGTACGACTATCACTCGACCCTCTCGGAGAACAACCGCGTCCACGTGCAGCCGATTCCGCCCAGTCGCGGGCTTATCTTCGATCGTAACGGCGTGGTGATCGCCGACAACCGGCCCAGCTTCAACCTGAGCATGACCCGCGAACGCTCGGGCGGCGACTGGGCCCAGGTACTCGATACGATCATCGAAGTGCTCGAGCTGACGCCTGATGACCGGATCATCTTCGAAAAGCGCATGAAACAAGGGCGTCGCCCGTTTGAACCGGTGCCGATCCTGTTCGAGCTGACCGAGGAGCAGATAGCCCGGATCGCCGTCAACCAGTTCCGCTTGCCCGGCGTCGAAGTGGTGGCGCAACTGATTCGCCATTACCCGCAGGGCGCGCATTTTGCGCACTCCGTGGGCTACATGGGGCGAATCAACGAGAAAGAGCTGAAAAGCCTCGATCCCGTGAATTACAGCGGCACCCATCACATGGGCAAGACCGGCATCGAGCGCTTCTACGAGCCTGAGCTGCATGGTCAGGTCGGCTACGAAGAGGTCGAGACCAACGCCCGCGGGCGTGTGTTGCGCGTGTTGAAGCGCACTGATCCGGTACCGGGCAAAGACATCGTTCTGAGCCTTGATATCCAGTTGCAGGAGGCCGCCGAGGTCGCGCTGGGCGGACGCCGTGGCGCGGTGGTCGCCCTGGACCCGAACACCGGCGAAGTGCTGGCGATGGTCAGTCAGCCGAGTTTCGACCCCAATCTGTTCGTGACCGGTATCAGCTTCAAGGCCTATTCCGAGCTGCGTGACTCGGTCGATCGGCCTCTGTTCAACCGTATTCTGCGCGGTTTGTATCCGCCGGGCTCGACCATCAAGCCTGCGGTGGCGATTGCCGGTCTGGACACCGGTGTCGTGACGGCCAGCACCCGCGTGTTCGACCCCGGCTACTACATGCTGCCGAACTACGATCACAAATACCGTAACTGGAACCGCACCGGCGATGGCTGGGTCGACCTGGACACCGCGATCATGCGTTCCAACGACACCTACTTCTACGACCTGGCGCACAAGGTCGGTATTGATCGGCTGTCTTCCTACCTGAACAAGTTCGGCATCGGGCAGAAAGTGTCGCTGGACATGTTCGAAGAATCTCCCGGCCTGATGCCTTCCCGCGACTGGAAGCGCATTACCCGGCGTCAGGCGTGGTTCCCGGGTGAAACCCTCATCCTCGGCATCGGCCAGGGCTATATGCAGGCCACGCCTTTGCAACTGGCTCAGGCCACTGCGCTGGTGGCGAACAAGGGCAAGTGGAACCGGCCGCATCTGGCCCGGACCATCGAAGGACAAAAGCCGGTGGACGAAAACCCGATGCCGGACATCGTGCTGCGCGACCCGTCCGACTGGGGCAAGGTCAATCACGGCATGCAGCAGGTGATGCACGGCGCGCGCGGCACGGCGCGCAAGGCAGCGATCGGTGCTCAGTACCGGATTGCAGGAAAGAGCGGTACCGCACAGGTCGTGGCCATTCGCCAAGGCGAGAAGTACGACCGCTCCAAAGTGCAGGAGCGCCATCGCGACCACGCCTTGTTCGTCGGCTTCGCGCCGGCCGACAACCCCAAAATCGTGGTGGCTGTGATGATCGAGAACGGCGAGTCCGGTTCCGGTGCCGCCGCACCTGTCGTGCGTCAGGTCATGGACGCCTGGCTGCTGGGCCCGGATGGCCGTCTGAAACCCGAATACGCCAGTAACACCTTGCCTCCGGAGACCGCGGCCCGTGAAGAGTAATTTCGACCGCATCCTCTCCAGCGAAGACGTGATGCGTCGTCGCGCGACCTTTCTGCAGAAAATTCACGTCGATGGCCCACTACTCATCCTCTTGCTGACGCTGGCCGCCGGCAGCCTGTTCGTCCTTTATTCGGCAAGCGGCAAAAGCTGGGATCTGCTGATCAAGCAGGCCACGTCGTTCGGCATCGGCCTGGTTTCCATGTTCGTCATTGCGCAACTGGAACCGCGCTTCATGGCGCGCTGGGTTCCGGTGGCCTACGTGCTGGGCGTTTTGCTGCTGGTGGCGGTCGACGTGATGGGCCACAACGCCATGGGTGCGACGCGCTGGATCAACATTCCCGGAGTGATCCGTTTCCAGCCGTCCGAATTCATGAAGATCATCATGCCGGCGACCATCGCCTGGTACTTGTCCAAACGCACGCTGCCGCCCCATCTCAAGCACGTCGCCGTGAGTCTGGGGCTGATCGGCCTGCCGTTCATCCTGATCGTCCGCCAGCCCGATCTTGGGACTTCGCTGCTGATTCTGGCGTCCGGGACCTTCGTGCTGTTCATGGCCGGCCTGCGCTGGCGCTGGATCATCGGCGTGATCGCGGCCGCCGTGCCGGTAGCGGTGGGCATGTGGTTCTTCTTCATGCACGACTATCAGAAGCAGCGGATCCTGACCTTCCTCGATCCGGAAAGCGATCCGCTGGGCACCGGGTGGAACATCATCCAGTCCAAGGCGGCGATCGGCTCGGGCGGCGTGTTCGGCAAAGGCTGGCTGCTGGGCACCCAGTCGCATCTGGATTTTCTTCCGGAAAGCCACACTGACTTCATCATCGCAGTCCTTGGCGAGGAGTTCGGGCTGGTCGGCATCTGCGCGCTGTTGCTGATTTACCTGCTGCTGATCGGTCGCGGGCTGGTTATCACCGCCCAGGCGCAGACGCTTTACGGCAAGTTGCTGGCAGGCAGTCTGACCATGACGTTTTTTGTTTATGTTTTCGTCAACATCGGTATGGTCAGCGGGCTGCTTCCGGTGGTGGGAGTGCCGCTGCCCTTCATTAGCTACGGCGGAACTTCGCTCGTGACGCTGCTGTCAGCGTTTGGGGTTTTGATGTCGATCCATACCCATCGCAAGTGGATCGCTCAGGTTTGATTAAGGTGAAGAACTCAATGCAAGTAGTGCGTGGCTGGGCTGCTCGATATGTGCCGCTGGTCGGTCTGATGGGCATCCTCGGTTCAGTGCAGGAGTCGCTTGCCGGTGACTATGAAGGCTCTCCTCAAGTCGCTGAGTTCGTGGGTGAGATGACCCGAGATTACGGCTTTGCCGGCGAACAGTTGATTGATGTTTTTCGGGATGTCCAGCGCAAGCAGTCCATTCTCGACGCCATTTCAAGGCCAGCAGAGCGGGTCAAGACGTGGAAGGATTACCGACCGATGTTCCTGACCGACGCACGCATCGCGCGGGGCGTGGATTTCTGGCGGCAGCACGAGGCTGCCCTCGCGCGCGCCGAGCAGGAGTACGGCGTGCCGGCGCAAGTCATCGTCGCGATCATCGGGGTTGAGACATTTTTCGGCCGTAATACCGGCAGTTACCGGGTAATCGATGCGTTATCGACGCTGAGTTTCGATTACCCAGCGCGCGCCGAGTTCTTCCGCAAGGAGCTGCGCGAGTTTCTCCTGCTGTCGCGGGAGGAGCAGGTCGATCCACTGACGCTCAAGGGGTCATACGCAGGGGCGATGGGGCTTCCGCAGTTCATGCCGAGCAGTTTCCGGGCGTACGCGGTCGACTTCGACGGCGACGGCCACATCAACATCTGGAACGATCCGGATGATGCGATTGGCAGCGTCGCCAGTTATTTCAAACGCCATGGCTGGGTGGCGGGTGAGCCTGTCGTCAGTCGTGCCAGTGTGCGTGGCGACCGGGTGGACGAGGGGCTGAGCCCCGGAATCGAGCCAGTGAGGACGGTCGGGGAGTTGCGAGGCCTGGGCTGGGCAAGTCATGATGCGCTGCGCGATGATATGCCGGTCACGGCTTTTCGCCTGGATGGCGACAATGGCCCTGAATACTGGATGGGTTTGAAGAATTTTTACGCAATCACGCGTTACAACCGCAGCGTGATGTACGCAATGGCCGTGCATCAGCTGTCTGAACTGCTTGTTCAAGCTCGGGACGTCAAGTAATGCGGTCATTGCCGATTCAACAACCATTGAAACTGATGGCCTTCGCGGCACTGACATTGCTCGTTGTCAGCTGCTCCACCAGTCGCCCGACGACACAGCAGGGCAATGTGATCCGCGCCCAGCCGGGGCTGGACATCAACAGGGCACATAAAGATGGTGCGCCTTGGTGGGATGTCGATGTTTCGCGCATTCCGGACGCCATTCCGACCCTGCACACTGGCCCGTACAAAGCCAACCCGTACACGGTGCTCGGCAAGACCTACTTCCCGCTCAGCGATTCGAAGGCATATGTCGCCACGGGCACGGCGTCCTGGTACGGAACCAAGTTCCATGGCCAGAACACGGCCAACGGGGAGGTGTACGACTTGTATGGCATGAGCGCGGCGCACAAGACGCTGCCGCTGCCCAGCTATGTTCGCGTCACCAATCTGGACAACAGCCGCAGTGTGATTCTGCGCGTCAACGATCGCGGGCCGTTCTATTCCGATCGCATCATCGACTTGTCCTACGCAGCGGCGAAAAAGCTCGGTTACGCCGAGATCGGCACCGCTCGCGTGAAAGTCGAAGGTATCGATCCAGCCCAGTATTGGGCGCAACGCGGCAAGCCCGCGCCATTGATGCTCGATCAGCCGCAAGTGGCCAGTAGCAACCCGCCACCGCCTCGACAGCAGGCCGCGGCACCTGTAATCACTGCCTCTGCCGGCACCATCGAACAATGGACGCCACCGCCGCAACAGCACGCCGCGCCGGTCTCGCCAGTGCCGATCGATGCAAAAAAAAACGCTTCCGGACAGCCGTCTGGGCTGTTTCTCCAAGTGGGAGCCTTCGCCAACCCGGACGCTGCGGAACTGCTGAGGTCCAAGCTGAGCGGGATGGTACGGGCGCCGGTGTTCGTGAGTTCGATCGCACGCAATCAACAGACGCTTTATCGCGTGCGGATGGGACCGGTCGACACGCCGGGTGAAGCCCAACAACTGCAAAACAGCGTAAGGTCGGCCAATCTGGGTTCACCGAGCGTCGTAACGTCGGATCAGTGATCGGTCCTCGGCAACGAGGTCCAGTCAACGCTGCCTGACCGACGACTTGGCGCCAGAGCGAGCGTTGTCAGCAGCTTTTCACGGGGCGTTCTGTAGAATGTGAGCCCGTTTGCCGGGGTAGCCCGGCACCACCGCTTTGCCCGCGAGGGCATGTTTGCCCATTAGCATTTTCGAGAGACGGATGAACATCACCACCTTTGCAAAACGCCTTTGCCTGCTTATCCCGCTATTCACCGCGCCTGCCGTGTTCGCGGCAGAACAGATGACGCCATCGCCACCGCAACTGGCTGCCAAGGCTTATGTGCTGATGGATGCCAACAGCGGCAACGTTCTGGTTGAAAACAATGGTGACCAGCGCCTGCCACCGGCGAGCCTGACCAAGCTGATGACGGCCTACATCGCCACCCTGGAGATCCGCCGCGGCCAGATCGGTGAAAACGATCCGGTGACCATCAGCGAGAACGCCTGGCGTACCGGCGGTTCGCGGATGTTCATCAAGGTCGGCAGCCAGGTGACCGTCAGCGACCTGCTGCACGGCATCATCATTCAGTCGGGTAACGACGCCAGCGTCGCGGTCTCCGAGCACATCGCCGGCAGCGAAGACGCGTTCGCCGACCTCATGAACAAGACCGCTGGCGACCTGGGCATGGTCAACAGCCACTTCATGAACCCGACCGGCCTGCCGAACCCTGATCACTACTCCACAGCCCACGACATGGCGCTGCTGGCTCGCGCGATCATCCACGAAGACCCTGCTCACTACGCGATCTACTCGCAGAAGGAGTTCTTCTGGAACGGCATCAAACAGCCGAACCGCAACCTGCTGCTGTGGCGCGACAAAACGGTCGACGGCCTGAAAACCGGTCACACCGAAGAAGCCGGTTACTGCATGGTGTCGTCGGCCGTGCGTGATGGCATGCGCCTGATCGCCGTGGTATTCGGCACCAACAGCGAACAGGCTCGTGCTGCCGAGACCCAGAAGTTGCTGACCTACGGCTTCCGCTTCTTTGAAACCCAGACCTTCTATCAGAAAGGCACCGAGCTGGCTCAGGCCCCGGTCTGGAAAGGCGCAGAGCATCAGGTCAAAGCCGGTCTGGCCGAAGACCTGACGATGACCATGCCTAAAGGCGAATTGAAAAAGCTCGCCGCCAGCATGACCATGAACCCCAAGCTGGTTGCGCCGATCGCCAAGGGCGATGTCATTGGCCAGGTGGAAGTCAAGCTGGACGACAAAGTGGTGCATAGCGCTAATCTGATCGCTATGGATGCAGTCGAGGAGGGTGGTATCTTCCGCCGCCTGTGGGATAGCATCCGCATGTTCTTCTACGGTCTGTTCAACTGATCACCGATTGATCGATTATTGAACACTCAATGATCGACGCTCCGTACGCCCCTGCCGTGACTGCGGCAGGGACTGTCCGTTTTCCGGCTTACGAGGCCGTTACTGCCATGACAGATTCCGAAGCAAAAGCGCCAAAAATCGAATTCCCCTGCAACGACTATCCGATCAAGGTGATCGGCGACACCGGTGTGGGTTTCAAGGACACAGTCATCGAGATCGTCACCAAACACGCGAAGATCAACGATGAGAAGGTGGCCGAGCGCCAGAGCAGCAACGGTAAATACACCACCTTGCAGCTGCACATCGTCGCCACCGGTCAGGATCAGCTTTACGATATCAACAGCGAGCTACGCGCCACCGGCATCGTGCACATGGTGCTCTGATGGAGGGGCGTCTGGGCTTTCGCGATCTCGGATTGATCGACTACGAGCCCACCTGGCAGGCCATGCAGCGCTTTACCAATGGCCGCGATCGCAATGCCGCCGACGAAGTGTGGCTGGTTCAGCATCCGCCAGTTTTCACTCAGGGTCAGTCCGGTAAACCCGAGCACTTGCTGTTGCCGGGCGATATTCCGGTGGTACAGGTCGATCGCGGTGGCCAAGTGACTTATCATGGCCCTGGTCAACTGGTGGCCTACCTGATGCTGGATGTGCGTCGCCTGGGATTTGGCGTACGTGAATTGGTGACCCGGATCGAGCACAGCCTGATCGATCTGCTGGCCAGTTATGGCGTCACCGCCGCCGCCAAACCTGAAGCGCCGGGGGTTTATGTTCAGGGTGCGAAGATCGCATCGCTGGGCCTCCGGATTCGCAACGGCTGCTCGTTTCACGGCCTTGCGTTGAACGTCGATATGGATCTGGACCCTTTTAAACGGATAAATCCCTGCGGGTATGCGGGCCTGGCGATGACCCAGCTTCGCGAGCACGCAGGACCGATTGAATTTGCCGAGGTTAGTGCCCGGCTGCGTGCGCAGCTCGTCAAACACCTCGACTACGCTGAGCAGACGACCCTAACGGGCGGAATCGATTGATATGACTACTGCGCATGAGACGGCAGACGCCGTGCAAACCCTGATCCCGGCAGTGAATGTGGTGACGCCTGAGCGTGCTGCACGGCCGAAAGTTGAAGCGGGCGTGAAGCTGCGTGGCGCGGAAAAAGTGGCGCGCATCCCGGTGAAGATCATCCCGACGGTTGAACTGCCGAAGAAGCCGGACTGGATTCGTGTCCGCATTCCGGTTTCCCCTGAAGTCGACCGCATCAAGGCGTTGCTGCGTAAGCACAAGCTGCACAGCGTGTGCGAAGAAGCATCTTGCCCGAACCTGGGTGAGTGCTTCTCTGGCGGTACCGCGACGTTCATGATCATGGGTGACATCTGCACCCGTCGTTGCCCGTTCTGCGACGTCGGCCATGGCCGTCCGAAGCCTCTGGATGTCGACGAGCCGAAAAACCTCGCCGTTGCCATCGCTGACCTTAAGCTAAAGTACGTGGTGATCACCTCGGTGGACCGCGACGACCTGCGCGACGGTGGCGCTCAGCACTTTGCCGATTGCATCCGTGAAATCCGCGAGCTGTCGCCGAACGTGCAGCTGGAAACGCTGGTGCCCGATTATCGCGGCCGCATGGACATCGCGCTGGAAATCACCGCTGCCACGCCGCCAGACGTGTTCAACCACAACCTGGAAACCGTGCCGCGTCTCTACAAGGCCGCGCGTCCGGGGTCGGATTATCAGTGGTCGCTGACGCTGCTCAAGCGCTTCAAGGAAATGGTCCCTCACGTGCCAACCAAATCCGGCCTGATGCTGGGCTTGGGTGAGACTGATGAGGAAGTCATTGAAGTGATGCATCGCATGCGCGAGCACAACATCGACATGCTGACCCTGGGCCAATACCTGCAGCCATCTCGCAACCACCTGCCGGTTCAACGCTTCGTGCACCCGGACACGTTTGCCTGGTTTGCCGAAGAAGGCTACAAGATGGGCTTCAAGAACGTCGCTTCGGGCCCGCTGGTTCGTTCGTCGTATCACGCCGACGAGCAAGCCAAACTGACCAAGTCGTTGCTGACGGCGGGCTGATCGCCAGCGTTATCGACCTTATAAAAGGGGCCGGATAGCAATATCCGGCCCCTTTTTTATAGAGGTCGCGCGCTTGCAGGAGCCCGCTTGCCGGGGAACAAACGATTACGCGGCATGGCAGGCAAACCGCGTTGTATCAATCGCGGGCAAGCGCGCTCCTACAGGGGCTTTACTGCCCACGTAGCTGATTCAGCAGCTCTTGGGTCGGATAGCCATCCGCTGGCCAGCCGAATGACTGCTGTGCGCTGCGAATCGCCTTACGGGTATTCGCGCCAATGATCCCGTCCGGCGCGCCTGCGTCGTACTGACGGGCTGACAGCAGCGTCTGCAGCTCGATACGCTCAGAGCGGCTTAATGGACGGTCGCCACGAGGCCAGTTGCCGGTCACATACCCACCGCCGCTGAAACGCTCGGACAGCAGGCTCACGCCCAGCGCGTAAGACGACGAGTTGTTGTATTTCAGAATTGCCCGGAAATTGTCCATCACCAGAAACGCCGGCCCCTTGTAGCCCGCCGGTAGCAGTAAGGCCGCCTGTTGTTGCTGAAGATAAGCAGGCAGCGTCGAACCGTTCGCGAGCTTCAGACCCATCTGCTGCCATTCGGCAATGGTCTTGCGAGTGGATGCGTCGGCCAGGGCGTAGTCGAAGCCTGGATTGAGTTGAACCTCGAACCCCCACGGCTGGCCCTTTTGCCAGCCGGAGCTTTGCAGGTAGTGCGCCGTCGAGGCGAGCGCATCGGTCGGCGAGTTCCAGATGTCGCGACGGCCGTCGCCATCAAAATCCACTGCGTGCGTGTTATAGGTGGTCGGGATGAATTGCGTCTGTCCCATCGCGCCGGCCCAGGAACCCAGCATGCTTGGCGCGTCGATGTCGCCGTGCTGAATGATCTGCAGAGCGGCGATCAACTGATCCTGTGCGAATTGCGGACGGCGACCCTCATACGCCAGCGTTGCCAGCGAACGGATGACCGACTGTGTGCCCTGGAACTGACCGAAGCTGCTCTCCATGCCCCAGACCGCGACCAAGGCCTGACGATCGACGCCGTAGCGCTGCTCGATGGCTGTCAGCGCGTCTGCATACTGCGCCAGCAGCGCCTGACCCTTGCGCACGCGCACGGCTGACATGGCGCTGTCGAGGTATTCCCACACTGGGCGGGTGAATTCCGGCTGGCTGCGATCAGCCTTCACAACGCTCATGTCAGGCGTGACGCCGGCAAAAGCGTTATCGAACACCTCAGGACGAATGCCCGCGCTCAACGCCTGCGCACGAAACATGCTCTGCCATTCGCTGAAACTCATGGCAGGCTGGATTTCGAAATTGTTGTCGTCCGGCTGCGCCACGGCGTTGGAGGCTGCGGGCACATTTTTGGAGGCTTGTGGCGCGGAAGCGGATTGAAGCGGGGTAGCCACTGCGGCGGTAGGCTGTTCGGCGCAGGCAACCAGTATGAAGAAGCTAGAGGCAGCGATCAGTTGGCGTACAGGCCAACGACGGGGAAAGCTAAAGGGCATTCTGGGGTCCACAGGTATAAACCGTAAGGTGCAGACCTTAACATGCCGGCCCTGTTGGCGGGGACGTCAGTCAGTAACCTGAAGTTTTCAGGCCGCCATAACGGAAGAAGCCTCCCAGTTTTTCGACTGGAAGGCTTCGCGGCGGTAGCTGCCTTTGCCCTTGGTGGGTTGTTCCTGACGGCTGCGGAACAGTGGCTGGGCGATGATGGATTTGGCCTTGTTCGGCCGTCTCTTTGGCTTGCTCATGGCGGATGCTCTCTTGGTGAGGGATGAAACGGGGCAGATCTTGCGTCAGGTCGAGGCCGGGGTCTAATTGATCTGTGCTATCGCCAGGACGCACTCCTTTGCAGGAGCGCGCTTGCCCGCGATTGCGATCGTTCGGATAGCCGGATGTGCCTGGCATACCGATAGGGCAAGCGCGCCTGGAAGGTGGGTCGACAGGCTTATTCCGACGGCAACGCCAGCCGCTGCCCGGCCATCAGCAACGACAACCGGCTCAAGCTGCTCCAGACAGAGCCTTCTGCCTGACCTTTGATCTGCGCATCGATGTGTTGGGCGTCCATCAGCAACTGACCCCAGCGACGGGCTGAGTGCCGCATCAAGGCTTTGCTCATCAACGGTTTGCGCTTGTCCCAGATGGGCGGGCGTGCCTGGCTGAACGCCTTATCCAGTGGCACGCCCTGGCTGTATTGCAGCGCCAGGTTCGCCAGCACGCGCAATTCGCGCGACAACGCCCAGAGAATGACCGGCGGCTCGACGCCCTCGCCGCGCAAGCCTTCGAGCATGCGCAGGGCGTGAGAAGCTTCGCCGTTGAGAATCGCATCAGTCAGGCCGAAGACATCGAAGCGGGCGCTGTCAGCCACGGCCGCCTGAACGGTCTCCACCGTGATCTGGCCCTGTTCGGCCATCAGCTTGAGCTTTTCGATTTCCTGCGCGGCAGCGAGCAAGTTGCCTTCAACCCGCGCGGCGATCAGTTCGATCGCATCCGGGGTTGCAGCGAGTCCTGATTGCGAAAGGCGCTGGCGAATCCACTGCGGCAACTGGCTGGCATCGACCGGCCAGATCTGCACGAACTGGGTTTGCTGGCCTTCAACCAGCGCCTTGCCCCATTTGGTTTTCTGCGCGGCGCCGTCCAGCTTGGGCAGGCTGATCAGCAGCAGCGTGTCTTCCGCCGGGCGGCTGCAGTATTCGAGTAAGGCCGCAGCGCCTTTGTCACCGGGCTTGCCCGACGGCAGGCGCAGTTCCAGCAGGCGCCGCTCAGCGAACAGCGACATGCTCGCGCCCGCCTGCAGCAGCGTGCCCCAATCGAAGCTCGAATCGGCGCTGAACACCTGACGCTCGTCGAACCCTTGCTGACGGGCCGCCGCGCGAATGGCATCGCACGCTTCCTGGCATTGCAGCGGGTCATCGCCGCTGACAATGTAGACAGGCGACAATGCGCCCTGAAGGTGTTTGGAGAGTTGGGCGGGGGCGAGTTTCATGGGTCAGAAAAGATCAGGGCCGGCGAACCGGCCCCGATGCCATCACTTGGTCGGGAATTCGATGGGAGACTGCTGTGGCGTCTCGTCGCGAACCCGCTGGGCAGCCGCTTCGGCGTCGGCTTCGGCGCGAGCGGCAGCGTCGGCCTTGGCTTGCATTTCATCCAGGCCTTCTGGTGTCAGCAATTGAAGACGAGCCAGCATGAGCTGAATCAGATCGCTGCGCATTTCCTGGCGGACCTGATCAGCTTCCTGGTCGGAGCCCACCAGGTTGTTGCCGTCGTGCACGTAGACCTTCTGCACCTGCACGTTGTCGCTGATCAGGACGACGTCCTTGGTGCCACGGATTTCATACTTCAACACGTCGGTCAGCTGGTATTCGGCGGAACGGCCGGCACCGGTGTAGCTGGCACTGCGCGAGCTTTCTTCTTCACGCGCCAGGAACAGCTTGTATTGCGCGCCGGTGTAGACGTGTACGCCACTGCTGGTCAGGGTCTGACGCAACTGAGTGACGAGGTCGCCGTAGGCATCACGCGCGCTGACGTCCAGTTCCTTGATCGACAAGGCGTTGGTGCCGGTACCACGCAGCTGGAAACCGCAGGCGCTCAGCAATACCGCGAGGCCCATTACCAGCAGATTGCGTTTGATCATCTTGTTGCTCCCCTTGAATCCGTTTGAGCCCGAAATCGCGGGCTCTGGAAGTGTGTTCAGCGCCTGTCACCGCCAGGCGCCCGATCCAGTCAGCTGGCGACGATGTTCACCAGCTTGCCAGGCACCACGATTACTTTGCGGATGGTCAGGCCGTCGATGAAGCGCAGGACATTTTCGTTGGTCCGTGCGGCGGCTTCGACGTCCTCGCGGCTGGCGCTGGCGGGCATTTCGATCTGCCCACGCAGCTTGCCGTTGACCTGCACCACCAGTTGCAGCGTGTCCTGCACAAGCGCCGACTCGTCGACGACCGGCCAGCCGGCGTCGATGATCGGATCGGCATGGCCGAGCGCCGTCCACAGTTCGTGGCTGATGTGTGGCGTGATAGGGGCCAGCAGCAGCGCGACGGTCTCCAGACCTTCCTGCAGCAGCGCGCGGTCCTGGGCAGAAGCCTGCGGTGCTTTTTCCAGCACGTTCATCAGGGTCATCACTTGCGCGATGGCGGTGTTGAATTTGTGATGCTGCCCTACGTCCTGACCGGCCTGTTTGATGGCCAGATGGATGGCGCGGCGGATGCCTTTCTGGTCATCGCCCAAGGCGACCTTGTCGAGGGCGCCCGGCAATCCGGCGGTCACATGGGCCTGAGCCAGACGCCACACGCGCTTGAGGAAGCGGTGCGAACCTTCCACGCCCGAGTCGGACCATTCCAGGCTCATGTCTGGCGGCGAAGCAAACATCATGAACAGGCGGCAAGTATCGGCGCCGTATTGATCGATCATCGACTGCGGATCAACACCGTTGTTTTTCGACTTGGCCATCTTCTCGATGCCACCGATTTCGACCGGCTGGCCGTCGGCAATCAGCCTGGCGCCGATGATCTTGGCTTTCGCGTCGCGTTCGAATTCGACGTCGGCCGGGTTGAACCAGGTCTTGCTGCCGTTGGCTTCCAGACGATAGAACGTCTCGGCCACCACCATCCCCTGGGTCAGCAGGTTCTTGAACGGCTCGTTGGACGTAACCAAGCCTTCGTCGCGCATCAGCTTGTGGAAGAAGCGCGCGTACAGCAGGTGAAGAATCGCGTGCTCGATACCGCCGATGTACTGATCGACCGGCAGCCAGTGGTTGGCGGCTTTCGGATCGACCATGCCACCCTCGTAATGAGGCGAGGCGTAACGGGCGAAGTACCAGGACGACTCGACGAAGGTGTCCATCGTGTCGGTTTCACGCTTGGCCGGTGCGCCGCATTTCGGGCAGCTGCATTCGTAGAATTCAGGCATGCGCGCCAGAGGCGAACCCGCGCCGTCGGGCACGACGTCTTCCGGCAGTTTGACCGGCAGCTGGTCTTCCGGAACCGGAACATCGCCGCACGCGTCGCAGTGAATGATCGGGATCGGGCAGCCCCAGTAGCGCTGGCGGCTGATGCCCCAGTCACGCAGACGGAACTGGGTGCGCGATTTGCCGAGCGCCTTCTTGATCAGGGCAGCTTCGATCGCATCGAACGCCCCGGCGAAATCCAGACCGTCGAACTCACCCGAGTTGATCAACTGGCCGTGTTCGCCGTACGCGTCCTGCCAGGGAGCAGGCGTCTGATCGCCAGCGCTGGTGCGCACCACCGGTTTGACCGGCAGGTTGTACTTGGTGGCGAATTCGAAATCGCGCTCGTCGTGAGCCGGGACCGCCATTACCGCACCGTCGCCGTAATGCATCAGCACGTAGTTGGCGACCCAGACCGGCAGTTTTTCGCCAGTCAGCGGGTGCTCGACGAACAGCGAGGTCGGCAGGCCTTTCTTTTCCTGAGTGGCGACGTCGGCTTCGGCGACGCTGCCGCTCTTGCATTCGTGAATGAACGCCTGCAGCTCAGGATCGCTCTGCGCAGCCAGTGTCGCCAGCGGGTGCTCGGCGGCAACGGCAACATAAGTCGCGCCCATCAGTGTGTCCGGACGGGTCGTGAACACTTTCAGCGCACCGGCTTCGCCGATCGACGTCTGATCGTACGGGAACTGCACTTCCATGCCGCGGGATTTGCCGATCCAGTTGCGCTGCATGGTCTTGACCTGTTCTGGCCAGCCCGGCAGCTCATCGAGACTCTCCAGCAGCTCATCCGCGTATGCGGTGATCTTGAAGTAGTACATCGGAATTTCGCGTTTTTCGATCACCGCGCCCGAACGCCAGCCTCGGCCGTCGATGACCTGCTCGTTGGCCAGGACGGTCTGGTCGACCGGGTCCCAGTTAACGGTGCCGTTCTTGCGGTAGATCACGCCTTTCTCGAACAGGCGAGTGAACAGCCACTGTTCCCAGCGATAGTAATCCGGCTTGCAGGTGGTGACTTCGCGCGACCAGTCGATCGCCAGACCCAGGCTCTTGAGCTGGTTCTTCATGTAGGCGATGTTTTCGTAGGTCCATTTGGCCGGGGCGACGTTGTTTTTCATCGCCGCGTTTTCTGCAGGCATCCCGAATGCGTCCCAGCCCATTGGCTGCAGTACGTTTTTGCCCTGCATGCGCTGGTAGCGGGCAATCACGTCGCCGATGGTGTAGTTGCGCACGTGACCCATGTGTAGCTTGCCGCTAGGGTAAGGAAACATCGACAGGCAGTAGTAGGTGTCCTTGCCTGGCTGTTCACTGACTTCAAAAGACTTTTGCTCTTCCCAGAAGGTCTGGGCGGCGGCTTCGATTTCACGGGGCTGATAGAGTTCGTGCATGGCTACTTTTGACTAGAGATTGGTGACCCTTGACCTCTTCTCGGCGTTCCCGGATCGGTTGGGCATCGCGTGCCGGACTGTGCCGAGGGCATTGCGATGCGTTCGTGCCCGGGTGGGCGGAAGTGGAATTACAGGAAGCGCCGTAGCATACATGAGGGCTGACTATCGAGGGAAACCCTGATTGCTGACTTCGGCCGGTCAGCGCCTTGCAGCCGCCGTTGGTCGCGGCATCGCGCCGGTTTTCGCAGTGCCGCTAAGCTCATTTACGAGGGTATGTTTATCTTCAGTGAGGTGAGCGGATGGCAGAGATGCGGCACCAAGTAAAGAAACCAGATCTGTATGACCGTTTGATTGATCGTCTGGGGCTTGCCCTGGACATGGCGAAAACAGCAGTGCGGCTTCGTAACGAGCATCCCGCTGAACTGGAACTGCGTGGATTGAGTCACGCCGAATTCCAGTTGATCGAGGCATATCTGGATGCTTGTCCGGAAAAGACTGAAGTTGTCTTCAACGAGGATTCAGCGAACATCAAGAAGGGGAGTTCCAATACGTCACGGGAGCCTTCAGAGTCGATGCGTGCGCCGCATCCTCAAGCCAATGTCATCTGGCTCAAGGACCAGCGTCGCGCCAAGGTGTCGGCAAAGTTGAGTCGTTACAGTCACAGCAAACATTTCAAGCGTTAACCTTCGCGGGTTTGATCCCGTCTTACTAAGCGTTGCTGCTTAGCGCTAATACTTTTAGGCTTCGGGCATCTTTGGAGATGCCCTGATGCCCTTCCGTTATTTCATCAAGAACCTGCTGCTGCCTCCCGGTCTTTTTCTGCTGCTGATAGCCTTTGCCTGGTGGCTGAGAAGTCGCCGGCCGAGAACGGCGCGCCTGCTTTTCGTCGTGGGGATTGCCGGGCTGTGGGCGATGAGTCTGCCGATTGTGGTGCAGTGGTCGGCGACGGCCATCGAAAGCATTCCTCCCCTGCAACAAGACCAGTGGGCGACGCTGGCCCAGCGCGCTGACGCGATTGTCGTGCTGGGTTCAGGGCGTGAGCGCAAGGATCCGACCTGGGGCCGCGATATTCCAACAGGCGTGGCGCTTGAGCGGATGCGCTATGCGGCGCGCCTGTCCAAGGCGTCCGGGCTGCCGATCCTCACCACGGGGGGCTTGCATTACGGTGAGCCGCCCAGCGAGGCCGCGATCATGGCGGACTCGCTGCGTGATGACTTCGCCGTGCCGGTGCGCTGGCAGGAAGGAGAGAGCCGCACGACATGGGAAAACGCCAGTATGAGCGCGGCGATCCTGCTGCCGCAGGGCATCAAGCGGGTTGTCGTGGTGACTCAGGCCTGGCATATGCCGCGATCGGTGTGGAGTTTCGAGAAGGCCGGATTCACTGTCGTGCCGGCGCCGGTCGGCTTTTTGAGTGTGGACAACGCCAGGCCGTTTGGCGGTTGGACCCCTGAAGCCAGAGCAGTCTGGCAGAGCGGGCTGCTGTTGAACGAAGCGGCGGGGCTGGCAGGGTACCGGTTGTTTTATCAGTGACCCAGGCCGCAGGCGCCCGACGGGCCCGATCTTGGCCTGACTGTTGGATCGACGGCTCTACCTACCACTTACGCGCCGGTCCCGTAGGACTGGCTTTAGCCGGGAAGGCGTGAGTGGTTCTGCCGCGAAACGGATGACGCACATATTGGCCTCTTCCCGGCTGAAGCCGGTCCTACAGTGTCTCAACCCCTCACACCGCTTTCGCAATCCTGCCGGCGAAGAATGCCCAACCGATCAGCAGCACCGACAGGATGATCAGCGGCCAGGAGCGCCAGTGCAGGTATGGCGTGAGCTGGTGCATCGGGGTCACTTCGCCATACATGATCGCACGCTCGAATTGCGGCACAGTGGTGGTGATCTTTCCGAAAGGATCGATCAGCGCGCTGACGCCGTTATTGGTGGCGCGGATCATCCACCGGCCCGCTTCCAGCGCCCGCATTTGTGCCATCTGTAAATGTTGCAGCGGCCCGATCGAAGTGCCGAACCAAGTGTCATTGCTGACCGTCAGCAACAGGTCGCTCTGCGCCGAAAGCCCTGCAGCGAATTCCGGGTAAACCACTTCGTAGCAGATGAACGGCGCGATCTGATAACCCTTGGCCTGCAACAACGGCTGCTCGGCCGGACCTCGGGCGAAGTCCGACATCGGCAGGTTGAAGAACGTAATCAACCCGCGCAGCAGGTCCTGCAGCGGCACGTACTCACCGAATGGCACCAGTTTCTGCTTCAGGTACGTCCCGTCGCCCTCGCCGGTCACCGTGATCGCGTTGTAATAGCGCCACTCGTTATGGCTGCCTCTCTGACGCAACGGGACGCCGGTGATCATCGCCGATTCCCGGTCTGCGGCAAATTTGCCCATCATCGACAAATAGCCTTCGACCGATTCCTTGAGCACCGGCACGGCGGTTTCCGGCCAGACGATCAGATCGGCTTTTTGCGAGGTGAACGTCATGTCGCGGTACAGCGCCAGCTGGGCGTTCAATGCCGCCGGGTCCCACTTCATGCTCTGTTCGACGTTGCCCTGCATCGCAGCGACTTTCAGTGGCGCCCCGGAAGGTTCGGTCCAGGCGTGATTTTTCAATGCCAGACCGACGACCCATGGCGCCAGCAGCAATACGACGCCGCCTGCGAGGAAGGGCTTGCGCCCCCGCAGCCGTGGCAGGTTGCAGAGCAACGCTGCGGTCAGCGCCAGGCTGAACGAGATCAGCCACATACCGCCCAGCGGCGCCAGACCCTTGAGTGGGCCGTCGAGCTGGCTGTAGCCGGAGTAAAGCCACGGAAAACCGGTCAGGAACCAGCCGCGGAACATTTCTTGGGCAAACCACAGTGCTGCGAAGGCCAGAGCGTCGGCCAGCGGCGCTTCACTGCGCCGGATCCAGCGCGCCCACAGCCAGGCGGGCAGGGCGAAAAAAAACGCCACTGACGCACAGAACAGCACCATGAGGAAGACCGCCAGCCAGACCGGAGCCTCGCCGTACGTGTGAATGCTGACGTAGATCCAGCTGGTGCCGCCGCCGAACAGGCCGAAGCCATAGCTCCAGCCGCGCCACAAGGCCTGGCGGGGTTTGAGGTCGCGCAGACCAAGATAAAAGACCACCAGCGCGACGATCGCCAGTGGCCAGATATCGAACGGCGCCAAAGCCAGGGTGATCAGCGCGCCAGCCACCATGGCCAGCAGGTTACCGGGCCAGCCGGGGCGGGTGATCCAGCGCATTTACATTCCTTATGAGGGATACGACGTTACGAGCGGGAGATCGGACTCAGACGTAGCAGGTGGATGCGACGACTGTCGGCATTGAGGATGCGGAAACGATAGGCGCCGATTTCGGTGATTTCGTTACGCTTGGGAAGATGCCCGAACGCATTCATCACCAGACCGCCGACCGTGTCGAACTCGTCGTCGGAGAACTCACTGTCGAAGAACTCGTTGAAGCTCTCGATCGGCGTCAGTGCCTTGACCAGGAAGTCGCCACTGGGCAGCGGCTTGATGTAGCTGTCTTCCTCGACATCGTGCTCGTCCTCGATATCGCCGACGATCTGCTCCAGCACGTCCTCGATCGTCACCAGACCCGCCACACCGCCGTATTCGTCGATCACGATGGCCATGTGGTTGTGGTTGGCGCGGAATTCACGCAGCAGCACATTCAGACGCTTGGATTCGGGAACGAAGGTCGCCGGACGCAGCAGGTTTTTCACATCGTCCGCGCCACCGTTTTCCTTGAGGATCAGCGGCAACAGGTCCTTGGCCAGCAACACGCCGAGGACATCGTCGTGGCTTTCGCCGATCACCGGATAGCGCGAGTGCGCCGAATCGATGACGGCTGGCAGGAATTCACGAGGACTCTGGCTGGCCTTGATGCTGACCATCTGCGAGCGCGGCACCATGATGTCGCGCACTTGCAGGTCGGCGACCTGGATGGCACCTTCGACAATCGCCAGCGCTTCGCTGTCCAACAGCTTGTTCTGGTGGGCTTCGCGCAGCAGCTCAAGCAGCTCCTGGCGGTTTTTCGGCTCATGGGCAAATGCCTGGGTCAGTTTGCCCAACCATGACTTTTGCCCGTTGCTCGATCGGTCTTCGCTCATAGCCCTTACTCGTGGTCCTTGCCAGGTGTTTCTGAATGGGGGTTGCCGACGATTTCATCGTCAGCGTAGGGATCGGGATAGCCAAGCTCTGCAAGCAACTCTCGTTCCAGCGCTTCCATTTCTTCGGCTTCGTCATCGTCGATGTGATCGTAGCCCAACAAATGCAGGCAGCCATGAATCACCAGATGCGCCCAGTGCGCATCGAGGGTCTTACCTTGCTCGGCGGCTTCGCGGGCGACGACCGGAACACAGATCACCAGATCGCCCAGTAATGGAATATCGAGGAGTTCGTCAGGCACATCGGCCGGGAACGACAACACGTTGGTGGCGTAGTCTTTGTGACGCCACGTGTGGTTCAGCTCCCTGCCTTCGGCTTCATCGACCAGGCGGATGGTCATTTCCGAGTCAGCCGTGCGCTGGCGAAGGCCCATTTCGCACCAGAGGCGGAACTGGGCTTCGCTCGGGGCGCTGGCTTGACTGGCGATTTGCAGGTCCAGCTCAAGCATCGCGGCGGTTGTCCCGGGAGGGTTGCTGGTCGTTGTTCCGCTCTTCGAAGCGCTCGTAGGCTTCGACGATGCGCTGTACCAGTGGATGGCGCACAACGTCCTTGGGCTTGAAGTGGGTGAAGCTGATCCCCGGCACATCCTTGAGCACTTCGATGACGTGAGTCAGGCCGGATTTGGTGCCTTTGGGCAGGTCGATCTGAGTGATGTCACCGGTGATCACGGCGGTGGAGCCGAAGCCGATACGGGTCAGGAACATCTTCATCTGCTCAACGGTGGTGTTCTGGCTTTCGTCCAGAATGATGAAGCTGTTGTTGAGCGTGCGGCCGCGCATGTAGGCCAGCGGCGCAACTTCGATGACCTGCTTCTCGATCAGTTTTGCGACGTATTCGAAGCCAAGCATCTCGTAGAGCGCGTCGTAAAGCGGGCGCAGGTACGGGTCGATCTTCTGTGCCAGATCGCCCGGCAGGAAGCCCAGTTTTTCACCCGCTTCGACTGCCGGACGCACCAGCAGGATGCGGCGAATCTGCTCGCGCTCCAGCGCATCGACTGCCGCAGCCACGGCAAGATAAGTCTTGCCGGTACCGGCCGGGCCGATGCCGAAGTTGATGTCGTTGGCGAGGATTTCCTTGACGTAGCGTTGCTGATTCAGGCCGCGGGGGCGAATCATGCCTTTTTTGGTGCGCAGCGCGACGCCGACTTCGGCGGCAGGGTGGTTATCCAGCTCTTCGACGCCGGACTCCTGCAGGAACAGATGAACCATGTCTGGCGACAGCTCGGTACTTTTGGTTTCCCGGTACAGCCGGCGCAACAGGTTTTCTGCCGAAGTGGTCTGTTTGCGTTCGCCGATCATCTCGAACTGGCCTCCGCGATTGCGGATCTCGATGTCCAGGCGCTGTTCGATCAGGCGCAAATGCTCGTCGAATTGCCCGCACAGATTGGCGAAGCGATGGGCCTCGATAGGTTCAAGGCTGAAACGATGTGGTTCGATAGGTGCGTTCAAAGTGGTTTTTTAGCCGCCCGACGGCAATGAAGGTGAAACGAAGGATAACCCCTGTCGGCAGTGTCCGAAAGGGCTCACTTACTAATGGTTGAGTCAGCAAGCGCTACAACCCCTGTAGGAGTGAGCTTGCTCGCGATTACGTTGTATCAGGCACATCGCCGGTGACCGCGTAAACGCAATCGCGAGCAAGCTCACTCCTACAGAGTCATGCGTGCACCGTAGGACGTTATTGCAACAGCGACCCACGCAGCGAGTGGGGTTGTGCGCTGTCGATGTAGACGTCGGCGAACTGCCCGATCAGCTTGGGATTGTCGCACCGGAAGTTGACGATCCGGTTGTTCTCGGTACGACCCTGCAGCTCGCCGGGGTCTTTCTTCGAGTAGTCGGTCACCAGAATCCGCTGCACCGTGCCCGCCATCCGGCGGCTGATTTCGAAGCCCTGACGATCGATCAGGTTCTGCAACTGCTTGAGCCGCTCCTTTTTCACCTCTTCCGGGGTGTCGTCCACCAGATCGGCGGCAGGTGTGCCTGGGCGCTGGCTGTAAACGAACGAATAGGAGAAGTCCATGCCGACTTCTTCCACCAGTTTCATGGTCTGCAGATGGTCTTTCTCGGTTTCTCCGGGAAAGCCCACGATGAAGTCAGAACTGATGCAGATATCCGGCACGGCGGCACGCAGCTTGCGCAGGCGTGATTTGTATTCCAGCACGGTGTGATTGCGCTTCATTGCCGCAAGAATGCGGTCCGAACCCGATTGCACCGGCAGGTGCAGATGCTTGACCAGCTCCGGGACCTCGGCGTGGGCCTGGATCAGGCTGTCCGAGAACTCAAGCGGGTGTGAGGTGGTGTAGCGAATCCGGTCGATGCCGTCGATTGCGGCAACGACGCGGATCAGCTCAGCCAGATCGGCAAGGCGTCCATCGTGGGTCGTGCCGCGATAGCCGTTGACGTTCTGGCCCAGCAGCGTCACTTCGCGCACGCCGTTCTCGGCAAGGTGGAAAACTTCGGTGATCACGTCGTCGAACGGGCGACTGACTTCTTCGCCGCGGGTGTAAGGCACGACGCAGAACGTGCAGTATTTGCTGCAGCCTTCCATGACCGATACGTAGGCGCTTGGGCCGTCGACGCGAGGCTCTGGCAAGTGATCGAATTTTTCGATTTCCGGGAACGAGACGTCGACCTGCGGCAAACGTGTCACGCGAGCGGCGTCGATCATCTCTGGCAGGCGGTGCAGCGTCTGCGGCCCGAAGACAACGTCGACATACGGCGCGCGATCGCGAATCGCCGCACCTTCCTGACTGGCCACGCAGCCACCGACGGCAATCACCATTTCGGGATTCGCCAGCTTCAGTTCACGCCAGCGGCCAAGCTGGGAGTAGACGCGGTCCTGCGCTCGCTCGCGGATCGAGCAGGTGTTGAGCAGGATGACGTCGGCATCTTCAGCGCGCGCGGTGACTTCCAGTGCTTGATGTTCGCCCAGCAGATCAACCATGCGCGAGCTGTCGTACTCGTTCATCTGGCAGCCGTGGGTTTCGATGTAAAGCTTCTTGGACATGCGGGTTCATCAGGTGATTCGAAGAACCGCGCATTATAGTGAGCCGGGCCTCGGGTTCCTAGCGTTCCCTAACGAGCGGCATGCTATAGTTCGCGCCCTTTTCAAAACACCGATCATTGCCTGCCAGTCATGACCAAACGCGAAGCTCCAATCTACAAGGTGATTTTTCTCAACCAGGGACAGGTGTACGAGATGTACGCCAAGCAGATCTACCAGAGCGATCTGTGGGGGTTTCTGGAAGTGGAGGAATTCGTCTTCGGTGAGCGCACGACCGTTGTGGTTGACCCCAGCGAAGAGAAGCTGAAAGCACAGTTCGATGGCGTGGTGCGCAGTTTTGTGCCGATGCATTCGATTGTGCGCATCGATGAAGTCGAGCGTATGGGCACTGCGAAAATCAGTGAAGCGCGTCAGACTGGCAATGTCATGCCGTTTCCGATGCCGATGCCTGATAAGTAGGTTTCTGACCGGTCAGCGTTCGATGGGAGCGACTATCGTTGCCGAGGCGGCGGCTTGTGTCAGCAAAGCGATCATTCGCAGCGCTTGCTCGGAAATGCCGCTCAGGGCTTCGCGCTATCGGGAAACGGAGCAAAAGGGGTACGCCCTTCGGCCGTCTGCAACTCCAGAAGATACTTACGGAAGATCTGCCCCAGAACTTGAGTGGCAACATCGAGATCTTCTTTCTTCATCTGCCCCGACACTTCGTCAGCCTGATCCAGCGCATCTTCCGAACCATTGACCGCCGCCATCTTCAGCACGATATACGCCTGGATGTTGTTGGCCTGAACGCCTTCGCCACGGAAAAACATCAGACCCAGTTGATACTGCGCCTGAGCGTGGCCCTGTAACGAGGCTTGTTCGAAATAGTTGAGTGCCTGAGTGAGGTCGCGAGGCGCACTTTTGCCATCGTAGTAGAACTGTCCCAACTCATATTGTGCCTGCGCATCCCCGCCCTGAGCCGCCTGCTGGCAGGCCGACAACGCTGCTGGCAGGTTGTCTGGCTGGGTATTGAGGGTGCAACGACCCACCGCTGGGATCAACAACGAGTTGCCACCTGCATTAGCCAGCAGGGGATGAAGAAGCAACAGGCAGCCCAATGCAAGGGTGCGGCCGGTGCGATTCATGGAAGTCGACTTACCTCTGAAAAAGGTGCGGGCATGCCCGTCCAGCTAAACGTGCTGGCTGCGCATTATGAAATAAGCGGGGCCAACCTTACAAAGTCTTTACTGATTTTCTGCTGCACGGGCCTTACAGCGCTGAATTCAGGAGGTTTTGCCGCTGCATAATGACGCTTTCGGGCCGTGGCTGCTCCTGAAAACGCTGGCTGATGGACGTTTGCTGCCGCTACGCGCCAGATCGCGGGACAAGCCACGCTCCTACAAAGCCTCCATTGCCCAGTGTACGGATGCAGCGCAGCTAACACTGTGGTGTAGGAGCGTGGCTTGTCCCGCGATCGGCTGCGCAGCAGTCGTAAAACCAGACGGCGCTGATGCCGGGCGGAATCCGTTCCGCCCGGTCTGCCCGTTATTTCAGCTGAGCGAACGCCTTTTCGGCCGCGTCCAGCGTCAGCTGCAACTCGGCTTCGCCGTGGGCGATCGAGGTGAAGCCCGCTTCGAATGCGCTTGGCGCCAGGTACACGCCGCCTTCGAGCATTGCATGGAAGAAGCGCTTGAAGCGTTCGGCATCGCTGCTCATCACGTCGTGGAAAGTGACGATTTCTTTCGCTTCAGTGAAATAGAGGCCGAACATGCCGCCCGCCTGAGTCGTCACGAACGGAATGCCGGCAGCGTCGGCGCGCTGTTGCAGGCCTTCGAGCATGCGAGTGGTGTAGGCGCTGAGTTCGTCATGGAAACCCTCGCGGCTGATCAGGCGCAGGGTCGTCAGGCCCGCGGCCATCGCCAGCGGGTTGCCGGACAGCGTGCCAGCCTGATACACCGGGCCCAGCGGCGCGATGTGCGACATGATTTCGCGCTTGCCGCCGAAACAGCCGACCGGCATGCCGCCGCCGATGATCTTGCCGAACGTGCTCAAATCCGGCTTGACGCCGTAGTAGGCCTGGGCGCCGCCGAGTGCAACGCGAAAACCGGTCATGACTTCGTCGAAAATCAGCACCACGCCGTGCTTGTCGCATTCTTCACGCAGGCCCTGCAGGAAGCCCGGTGCCGGCGGAACGCAATTCATGTTGCCTGCCACGGGTTCGACGATGATGCACGCCACTTCCTGGCCCACTTCGTCGAGCATCGTCCTGACCGCCTCGATGTCGTTGAATGGCAGGGTCAGCGTGTGTTTGGCGAACGCGGCGGGAACACCCGGCGAGCTTGGTACGCCCAGGGTCAGTGCACCCGAGCCGGCCTTGACCAGCAGGCTGTCGGAGTGACCGTGGTAGCAGCCTTCGAATTTGATGATGCTGTCCCGGCCGGTGAAACCACGGGCCAGACGGATCGCGCTCATGGTCGCTTCGGTGCCGGAACTGACCATGCGCACCATTTCCATCGACGGCACGATCGAGCAGACGAGATCGGCCATCTCGGTTTCCATCGCCGTCGGCGCGCCATACGACAAGCCATGTTCCAGCTGCTTGCGCACGGCATCCAGTACTTCGGGATGGCTGTGGCCGAGAATCATCGGACCCCAGGAACCGACGTAATCCACATAACGCTTGTCGTCTTCGTCGGTGACGTAGGCGCCCGCGGCATGTTTGAAGAACAACGGTGTGCCCCCGACGCTCTTGAACGCGCGAACGGGCGAATTGACGCCGCCGGGAATGTGCTTCTGAGCGTTGGCGAACAGGGTTTCGGAACGGGACATGATGAAGTCTCTGTTTGAGTCGGTAGAAGGAAGCGCAAAACGGCCCGAAATGGGTCAGGCCGGTTTGAACAAATCGTTGAACGCACGCGCGCGGCGAGTGACTTCCTGCGCGGTGTCGGCGCCGAACAGTCCGTGCACCACGGCCAGCAGGTCCGCGCCATGGGCCACCAGCGGGGCGGCGTTTTCCAGCGTGATCCCGCCGATGACGGCGATGGGCAGGGATATACGCTTGCGAGCCTGATCAAGCAGGTCGAGGCTGCACGCCGGCGCGCCCGGCTTGGTGTTGGAATTGAAGAACCGGCCAAACGCAACATAGGTGGCGCCATCGGCCTTGGCTTTCTCGGCCAGTTCGACCTGCGCGTGGCAGGTGGCGCCGACGATCGCCTTATGGCCCAACAGGGCGCGCGCGTCCGGCAGCGAGCCATCGGTCTGGCCCAGATGCACGCCGACACCCAGCCGCGCGGCGACCTCGGCGTCGTCGTTGATGATCAGGCGTGTTTTATAGCGCTCGCACAGCTTGAGCAGTTCCGAGGCTTCACGCAGGCGACGGGTTTCATCGCCGGATTTGTCGCGGTATTGCAGCAACGTCACGCCGCCATCGAGGGCGGCTTCGACGTAAGACAGGAACTTGCCCGCCAACAGCTGGCTGTCAGTGACGGCATACAGGCCACGTAGTTTCATCGAGAGTGCCTCTTGTTCGTGGCGTACGTTACGAGCAGAAATCCAGCGGCAGGCGGCGTGGAACGAACTGGCCCTGGCCCAGCTGTTCCGCATCACGCAGCGTGCGCCAAGTGTAGTCCAGCGCGGTTTGCACGGCGCCGATCAGGTCCTGCCCCAGCGCCAGGCGACCGGCCAGTGCGCTGGCCAGGGTACAACCGGACCCGTGATAACTGCCGGGCAGGCGCTGGCACGTGAAGGTGTGGGTCTTGCCGCCCCGAATGTACAGGCGGTTGTGCACTTGCTGCTCGTCGCCGTGGCCGCCGGTGATCAGCAAATGCTCGCAGAACGGCAGCAGTTTGTGAGCGCACTCATCTGCCGTGCCTTCAGGCAGTTCAGCAAGAATGCGGGCTTCCGGCAGGTTGGGCGTGGCGATGGTCGCCAGTGGCAGCAACCGCTCGCGCATGGCATAACCCACTTCGTCCTTGCCCAGTCGTCCGCCACCGCCGGCCCGCAGCACCGGGTCGCACACCAGAGGCAGGTGTGGATGGGCCTGCAGCAGTTCGACGACGGTATCGACCATTTCAAGCGAACCCAGCATGCCGAGCTTCACGGCCGCCACGGTCGAATCGTTGAGCACGGCGTTGGCCTGAGCCAGCACCCATTCACGATCCAGCACCCGGAAATCGCTGACGTTCACGGTGTCCTGAACGGTCAGAGCGGTGACCGCCGGGGCGGCGTGACACCCTTGCGCGAGCAGGGATTCGATATCTGCCTGCAAGCCGGCGCCGCCACTTGGGTCGTGGCCGGAGAGACAGAGGACAACAGGGCGGGAGCTATAAATATTCATGGTGCGCGAGCTTACCACTAAAGTTTTTGCCGGGCCGCCGGTCGCCGTCAGAATTTTCGCCCCTGCGCCGCCGATGGCTCTGTTTCGGTGTTTTCAGGGAGAATGATGCCGGTCGTCCCGAAAGGCTAACGAAAGCTTGGCGTTGGACGATTAAGATGGTGTCATCTAGCTATCAATCGCCATGTCTCGGCGTTTCATCCGTTCCTGTCAAAAGAGTGAATGCAAGTGCGTTGCCCGTTAAGCCTGCTGGCAGAATTCTCGGTTGTCCCGAGTGTCCAGGGTTTGTCCCGGATCGTGAAGTCGTCCCCCGAAGCGTCGGGGATCAGCCTGACCGCCCTGAATGAAGCGGGCGGTGTTGCATGCGCCTTCTACTGACCCTGTTATGCCTTGTGCTGCCGATGCTGGCGGGCGCCGTCGAGTTCGACGAAACCACGCGCATGCTGTCGTTGGGGCGGGCGACGCAGGTGTTCGAGGACCCGACGGGCGCCGCCACGATCGAAGACGTCTCCTCGCCCGAAGGCGCCGCCCGGTTCCGCCCGCTGGACGCCGGCTCGCTCAATGCCGGGTATTCGCGCTCGACGTATTGGCTCAAGGTGCAACTGACTTATCGTCCGTCCAACCCGGTGGCGTCTGCCGACTGGCTGCTGGAACTGGCGTATCCGCCGATGGACCACGCCGACCTGTACCTGGCGAATGACGAAGCCGCACCGAGCCTGACCTGGCAGACCGGAGACATGCTGCCGTTCTCCAGCCGACAGATAAAACAGAACAACTACCTGTTCGATCTCAACCTGAACGCCAATGAAAGCAAGACCGTCTATCTGCGCGTCTCCAGCCATGGCTCGGTCCAGGCACCGCTCAATCTATGGGCCAGCCACGCTTACATCGAGGAGCAGCCGTCCCGGCTCTATGTGCTGGGAATGATCTACGGCGTGCTGGCGGTGATGCTGATTTACAACCTGTTCATTTACCTCAGCGTGCGCGACACCAGTTACCTTTATTACATCCTCTACATCACGTGTTTCGGCCTGTATCAGGTCTCGGTCAATGGCGCCGGGATTGAGTTTCTCTGGCCGGACAACCCTTGGTGGGCCAACACGTCCACGACCTTTCTGATCGCGGCAGCGATCCTCTTCGCCAGCCAGTTCGCCCGCAAATTTCTGCAGACGCCGACGCTGGGCGGCTGGCTCGATGTGCCCTTGCTGCTGATGATGGCCTGTGCCGCGCTGATCATGACCCTGTCGCTGGCGCTTGATTACGGCATCGCTCTGCGCTTGATCACCGGGCTGGTGTTGTTGTTCACGCCGGTCATTCTGTTGATCGGCATCGTTGTCTGGCTCAAGGGGCGGCGGGTGGCGCGGTACTTTGTCTTCGCCTGGTCAGCCTTCCTCACGGGCGGAGTGATCAATGCGACGATGTTGCTGGGCAGTCTGCCGAACAATTTCTGGACGATGTATGCCAGCCAGATCGGCTCGGTGGTCGAGGTGGCGCTGCTGTCGCTGGCGCTGGCGGACCGCATCAACACCATGCGCGATCGTCAGGCGCAGTTGATGGAGCAGTCGAGCCGGGATCTGGAAAAGCTCAATCAACAGTTGGCAGTCAGCAACCGCTTGAAGGATGAGTTTCTCGCCACGCTGACTCACGAACTGCGCACGCCCATGAATGGCGTCATCGGCTCGCTCGAGCTGATGCAGATGGACGGCGCTCAAGGCGAGATCGAGCTTTACCGCCAGACCGCCGCCGACTCGGCGCAAAACATGATGGGCATCGTCAACGGCATCCTCACCTTGACCGAGCTGCAGGCCGGACGGGTCACGGTGCAGAACGAGGCGTTCAGCCTGCGCCATTTACTGTTTCAACTGCGCAGCACGTTCGAGCCGCTGGCGCGCAGCAAAGCGCTGACCCTGACCATCGAGCTGGATGAAGAATTGCCGGACAGCCTTGAAGGCGACGCGCTCAAGCTGCGGCAGTGTCTGGAGTGTCTGCTGGACAATGCCATCAAGTTCACCAAAACCGGTTCGGTCCGGGTGCGTGTGAACGCTCAGTTCGTCGACAGGCAGCGCACCCGGTTAATCATTGACGTGATCGATACCGGGATTGGTTTCAGCCGCCTGGACGATGAAACGCTGTACGCGAATTTCTTTCAGGTCGATGGCTCGACAACGCGCGAATACGGCGGGCTGGGCATCGGTCTCGCCATTTGCCGACAATTGATCGAGCTGCAGGGCGGGCGCCTGAGTCATCAATCCGAGCTGGGTAACGGCAGTCAGTTCCGGATCAGCCTGGAAATTGAGCGGGCGACAGCGCCAGTGGGGTGAAGGCGCCCCGCAGGCTGTCATCGGGAACGGCGAGCAAGGCAAAAGCGCCGTCATTTAGTCGGCTATGGCACTTTTTTCGTCATCAGGTGCGTGATTCACTGACGGTTGCCCGCGCTCGCTGCGCGTTCAACGGACCGGAGTCGCCTCATGAATCTGCATCAGTTCGCCGAGACCCATGAAGTCACCAACCAGCCGCCTTCGCTCGATGGTGTCAACCTCTACCGGGTCGACCTGCCATTGCAGGAGTGGTCGCGGCGCTTCGGGGCCGGCTGGGCGCAGGCGAAGATCGATGCTTACGGCGCGTTGGCCGGGGGACCGCTCATGGCAGCGGGGTTTCTCGCCAATCAGAACAAACCGGTGTTCGCCAGCCATGACCGGTATGGTCATCGCATCGATCTGGTGGAGTTTCACCCGGCGTATCACCAGTTGATGCAGACAGCCGTCGAGCACGGTCTTCCTTCGCTGCCCTGGACCGATCCGCGCGAAGGTGCGCATGTCGCCCGCGCATCGATGACGTATCTGCACACGCAGGCCGAGGCCGGCAGCGGCTGCCCGTTGACCATGACCTTCGCCAGCGTACCGGCCTTGCGCTTGCAGCCGGAACTGGCCGAGGTCTGGCTGCCCAAGATCCTTGCCACCGAATACGACCCTCGCAACGTCGGCATCGCTCATAAGGCGGGCGCGACGATCGGCATGGCCATGACCGAGAAGCAGGGCGGCTCGGATGTACGCTCCAATACCACGCGCGCCTACCCGGTCGGCCAGCCGGGTCCTGGCCAGGCGTATGAACTGGTGGGCCACAAGTGGTTCTGCTCCGCGCCGATGTGCGACGGGTTTCTCACGCTTGCGCAGACGGACAAGGGGCTGACGTGCTTCCTGTTGCCACGTCATCGGCCGGACGATACGCGTAACGAGTTCTACATTCAGCGGCTGAAAAACAAGCTCGGCAATTGGTCCAACGCGTCCAGCGAGGTGGAGTTCCGCGGCGCCCTGGCATGGATGGTCGGCGAAGAAGGGCGGGGCGTGCCGACGATCATCGAGATGGTCGCCATGACCCGTTTCGACTGCATGAACGGTTCCAGTGCACTGATGCGTCAGGCGCTGACCCAGGCGACGCACCACTGCGCGCACCGCAGCGTGAGCGGCCGTCTGCTCAGCGAGCAGCCACTGATGCAGAACGTGCTGGCCGATCTGGCGCTGGAGAGCGAAGCGGCGCTGGCGCTGACCTTGCGCATGGGCCGTTCCCTTGAACGGCTGGATGATCCTCACGAGGCGCGCTTTGCCCGGCTGGTCACGGCTGTGGGCAAATATTGGATCTGCAAGCGCGCGCCCGCGATGATCAACGAAGCCGCTGAGTGCATGGGCGGCGCGGGGTACGTCGAAGACACCATCCTGCCACGGCTTTACCGGGAAGCCCCGGTCAACTCGACGTGGGAAGGTTCGGGCAACGTGCAGTGCCTGGATGTGCTGCGCGCACTGTCCAAGGAGCCGGGCGTGCTCGATGCGCTGTTTGATGAACTGGGCGACGGTCATGGCGACCAACGACTGGCGGCGCACATCGATCGGCTGAAAGCGGCGTTTCAGGACACCAGCGACATTCAGTATCGCGCCCGGCAACTGACGGAGGATATTGCGGTGGGTTTGCAGGCGAAGCTGCTGCTTGAGGCCGGTCATTCGGCGGTCAGTGACGGTTTTATCGCCGGTCGTATCGAACAGCCGGGGCGGGTGTATGGCGCGCTGCCGCGAGGGGTGAATGTCGAGGCACTGGTGGCCAGATCGTCACCGCAGGTTTAGCTGGGTGGACGCGGTCCCCGCGGGGGCAATCGGGGTTGCAACGGTCGCGAATGCAGTGTGTCTGGCACAGCGAGATCGCCAGGCTTTGCTGCCGGTTCCCGGCAGATCGTCGGCAAGCCAGAGTGCTACGGCCTCCGGCCAGAATCAAAAGCATGATTCGCTAAGCTTGTCGTGCCTTCCCTTGCCGTTGCAGGCAAGATGGTGCCTTGCAAGATCAGAAGGATGCGTATCGTGACCGAAGCTTTTATTGTCGTAGAAACCGCCGAGCAAGCCGTGGACCGGCTTGCCGAGCTGCACGCACGTGCAACCACCGCGCTGAGCCAGGCCCTCAAGCGCTACCTGAAAGACCGCGTTGAGCCCGACGCCGCTGAGCGTCTGCTGTTCCGCTACCCGGAATTGCGCCTGACCTATCACTGCCACGGCGAAGTGCCGCTCACCACCCGCGCTTATGCCAAGGTGCAGTTGCCCGGCACTTACAGCGTCACCGTCACGCACCCGGCCGCATTCCGTAAATACCTGATCGAACAGCTCGTTCCGCTTATGAACGACTTCACCGTCACGGTCGAAGTGGGCGTCAGCGAGCAGAATATTCCCTATCCTTACGTGGTCGAGCAGGGCGACGAACTGGCCGGCACCGGCGTGACCGCCGCCACGCTGGCACGGGTGTTTCCGAGCACTGACCTTTCGGCGGCGACCGATGGCATTGCCGACGGTCTGTACGACTGGGCCAATACCGATCCGCTGCCACTGGCGCTGTTCGATGCTGCACGCGTCGATTTCTCGCTGCGCCGTCTGGTGCATTACACCGGCAGCGACTGGCGTCACGTTCAGCCCTGGATTCTGCTGACCAACTACCACCGCTACGTCGACCAGTTCATCGTTCATGGCCTGGAAAAACTGCGTGACGATCCGCGCTTCGTGAAGATGGTTCTGCCGGGCAACGTTATCGTCGACAAGAGCATGGATCATGGCGAAGCTCAGGCCATCGTTTCCAGTGTGGTCTGGCATCGTTACCAGATGCCTGCCTACCATTTGATCGCCGAAGACGGTCACGGCGTGACCCTGGTGAACATCGGCGTCGGCCCGTCCAACGCCAAGAACATCACCGATCACCTGGCGGTGCTGCGCCCCCATTGCTGGCTGATGATCGGCCACTGCGGCGGACTGCGTCAGTCGCAAACCATCGGCGACTACGTACTGGCCCACGCTTACATGCGCCGCGACGGCATTCTGGACCGGGTGCTGCCGCCAAACATCCCGATTCCGGCCCTCGCTGAGGTGCAGCTGGCGTTGCAGGAGTCAGCCGCGCAGGTGACGGGCGAACGTGGCGACGACCTCAAGAAGCGTCTGCGCACCGGCACTGTGCTGACGTACGACGATCGCAACTGGGAATTGCGCTGGGCACAGGAACGACCGCTCATCAACCTGTCCCGCGCCGTGGCGGTGGACATGGAAAGCGGCACGATCGCGGCCCAGGGCTATCGCCTGCGGGTCCCGTACGGAACGCTGCTTTGCGTTTCCGACAAACCGCTGCACAGCGAAATCAAGCTGCCGGGTTCGGCCAACGCCTTCTATGAGCGCGCCGTCACTCAGCACCTGAAGATCGGCATCGCCGCGCTGGACCTGATGCGCACTCAGCTCAACTCGCTGCACTCGCGCAAACTGCGCAGTTTCGACGAGCCGCCATTCCGCTGATGGTCATTCAGGACAAGGGCCACTAAAGTGGCCCTTTGTATTTTCGCTTACGCCGTTTCGAGTCCCCATGCCCCGCAATCAACGTCCCGTTCCCCGCCGCCCCGCGCCTGACCGCTCCGGCGCTCCTCGCCGCGTCGCGAAAGCGCCGCCTGCCGAGCCCCGCCTGATCCTGTTCAACAAACCGTTCGACGTACTGACCCAGTTCAGCGATGGCGAGGGCCGCGCGACGCTCAAGGATTTCATCGATATCCCCGGCATCTATCCAGCAGGTCGCCTTGACCGGGACAGCGAAGGCTTGTTGTTGCTGACCAATGACGGTCAGTTGCAGGCGCGCATCGCTGACCCGAAACACAAACTGGCGAAAACATATTGGGTGCAAGTGGAGGGCGAGCCCAGCGAGGAGCAACTGCACAATCTGCGCAGCGGCGTGGAATTGAACGACGGCCCGACGTTGCCGGCACAGGCGCGTCAACTGCAAGAACCCGAGCTGTGGCCGCGCAATCCGCCGGTGCGATTCCGCAAGAGCGTGCCGACCAGTTGGCTGGAGTTGATCATCAAGGAAGGCCGCAACCGACAGGTGCGCAGGATGACTGCAGCAGTCGGTCTGCCCACCTTGCGGCTTGTGCGTGTGCGCATCGGCGACTGGAGCATCGACGGGCTGGATCAGGGGCAGTGGCGAGAAGTGCCGGCGAAACTCTGACCGACGCAGCGGGGGAGCCAGGCTTGCTCCTGCGCAGACGGCGGCTTCTCTACCGGCCGCGCGTTCCAAAGCTGCCCGGAACATGCTCGCTCCCGCAGTGTAGTTGCGGTCTGACGCTGCGGTCAGGCGCTAGCCGTGCTGCTCGAGATACGCAATCACCACGCTTTTGATCACGAACGCCAGCACGCCCAACCCCAGCACGCCGAACAGGATCATCGTGCCGAAGCGTCCAGCCCTGGATTTCTTCGCCAGGTCCCAGACGATGAAACACATGAAACCGATGAGGACCGTCACCAGGATGGTCATCATCCACTCTTCGAACACCTCGGGTTCCATCGTATATCTCCAGTGAATCGGGCCTACCCGCCGCGCAGGTGTACTAAGGGTAGCTCGGTGCTCGCCAGTACCTGATTGAGCACGAAACTGGAACGCACGCTGGTGACCCCATCGATGCGGGTCAGATGCCCGAGCAGAAATTTCTGATAGTGATCCATGTCCGGCACCACGACCTTCAGCTGGTAATCAGCGTCGATTCCTGTGACCAGGCTGCATTCCAGCACCTGTGGCAGGTTGCGGATGTGCTGTTCGAAATTCTCGAATCGGTCGGGTGTGTGGCGGTCCATGCCGATCAGCACGTAAGCGGTCAGGCTCAGGCCCAGTTTCTTGCGATCCAGCAACGCCACCTGACGCTCGATGTAACCGTCGTCCTCCAACTGTTTCACGCGTCGTGAGCAGGGCGAAGGGGACAACCCGATGCGTTCGGCCAGCTCCTGATTGGAGATGCGCGCATCGCGCTGCAATTCGGCCAAAATACTCAAATCATATCTGTCGAGCTTGCTCACGATAAGCACCTTTATGAGATCGATTGCGCTGAATTATTCATCCGAAGTGAAAAATTGCGCAAGTGGTGTTTTCATCAGCAATATTCGCAATCCGCTGTCGCCCGGTCAGGCCTATTCTTTTAACCAGAATCACTGCCCGGACATAGCGTCCAGCGCGGCCCGCCGAATCAGGCCAGCCGCGGCCTCCAGCCCGACAGGGTTGACCAGGCCACCGGGCTGCGCAATGTCCAGAAGACGATGCGAGGTGAGCCGGCGTCAAAAGCGTCGAGCCAGGACGAAGTCTCCAAGAGAGGGCCAATGAGCCCTCTTTTTTTGTGCCTGCGATAACCGCCGAGGCTCAAATGCCTGCTCTTTGAGCGAGACGTGCCTGCGACGGCCTGGATCGACAGATTTCAGGCAAGCTCACGCCTACAGTTTCAGGCGGCACGCTGATAGAGTGCGGCGAACGGCGCACCCAGAATGCAGTCCTATCCACAGGTATCCGCGCCGCAGTGAGGAAAGCATGAACATGCGCATCTGGCGTTTGACAGGTGTCAGTCTCTTGGCCTTGAGCATCAGTGCTCAGGCGCTGGCGGACGATAACAATCAACAGCAACAGCAACAACGTCAGCAGCAACAGCGCGGGTTCGAGATGCAGCGTCAGCAGCAACAGAACCAGCAGCGTAGCTTCAACGAGGATTCACAGCGTCAGCAACAGCAGCGCCAGCAGCAGCGCCAGCAGGAGCAGTTGCAGCAGCAACGGCAGATCCAGCAGAACCAGCAAGAGCGCTTCGATCAACAGCGCCAGCAGCAGGATCGCGAACGCAATCAACAGCGTCAGGATCAACTGCAGCAACAACGCCAGCAACAGTTGCAGCAACAACAACGCCAGCAGCAACAGCAGTTGCAACAGCGTCAACTTCAGGATCGTCAGAGCAATCTGCCCATCCAGAGCCGACCTGATACAGCGGTGCAGACTCAGGAACCGCGTCAGGGCTTCTACCGCGACCTGCCGCGAGACAGCCCGTGGCGAGGCGGCGACCGTCGTCCCGATAACGGCAACTGGCAGGGCGGCAGACCGCCGGGTGGCCACAACGAGGGTTGGGGATCCGGGCCGCGTTACCGCCCCGGTTACGAGATAGATCGCATCCCGGGCGGCTATTCACGCGTGCCCTATCACGGCAGCGACTACTTCTATTCAGGCGGCTACTGGTATCGCCCGCAGGGCCCTCGCTACATTGTGGTCGCGCCGCCGCGGGGCGTTCGTGTGCGCTACCTGCCCGATTATGCGCAGCAGGTCTGGCTGGGCAGCGCGCTGTTTTTCCTGGCCGCAGGCACGTACTACACCTATGAGCAAAGCACTCAGGAGTACGTCGTGGCCGAGCCGCCGCAGAACGTCGAGCCGGTGTATTCGCCTGAGCAGGCGCCGCAGCAGGGCGGTCCTTATGACGTGATCGCTTACCCGTCCAACGGCCAGACCCAGCAGCAAATCGAGCAGGATCGCTACGATTGCTACCGCTACGCCGTGCAGCAGAGCAACTTCGATCCCGCTACGGCAACCTATCAGCCAGCGCCGGAAGTGCTCGGGCTGTACCGCCAGGCGATGGCGAGTTGTTACGCCGGACGTGGATACAGCGTTCAGCAGTAAGCACGCCTGATGATGTGAAGCGGACCGGCATCAGTTCAAGACTGGACTGTTGCCCCGCTTCACGACTTCCTGCGGGTCGGCATGGACCAGCACTTCGGCTTTGGGGTATTCGTCGCGAATGGCTTTCTCAACGTGCTCGCACAACTCATGGGCGACGGTCAGGGTCAATGCGCCCGGCAGCTCCAGGTGCAATTGCACGAACCAGTGATTCCCGGATATCCGCGTGCGCAGGTCATGCGCGCCCAGCACGCCGGGCACGCTTTCGGCCAGCGCCAGCATGCGCGCGCTGACATCCGCTGGCAGTTCGGCGTCCATCAACACCGAAACCGTTTCCCGGGCAATGGAAACCGCGCTCCACAGGATGTAGAACGCGATCGCCAGACCGAAGTAAGCATCCAGTTGCGCATAGCCGACGTATGCCAGCCCAAGGGCCAGCATGATGCTGAAGTTAAGCAGAAGATCCGAGCGATAGTGCAGCGAGTCGGCCCTGATCGCCGCCGAGCCCGTCTCCTTGACCACCTTGTGTTGCAGCGCCAGCAGGCCGAGGGTCAGCACGATCGACAGCAACATCACCAACATGCCCAGACCCGGGGCACTGAGCGCTTGCGGGTGCTGGATGCGCTGGATCGCCTGAAATCCGATGAGAAATGCACTGACGGCAATGAACAGCGATTGCGCCATGCCAGACAACGCTTCGGCTTTGCCATGACCGTATCGGTGATCGTCGTCGGCAGGGCGAAGCGCGTAATGCACCGCGAGCAGATTCAGAAAAGACGCCGCCCCGTCGAGCAGGGAATCCGTCAGGCCCGCAAGCAGGCTGACCGATCCGCTCAGCCACCACGCCACCGCCTTGCTGATGATCAGGACGCTGGCAACGGCCAGTGAAGCTCGCGTCGCCAGCCGCAATAACCGGGCGTGTTCGGGGCTGCTGCTCATGGTGCTTCCTTGTCAGAACGTTGAATGCATCAGGCGGAGGGCACCAGGCCCAGCGACGCCAGCTGCTCGGTGCTGCCTTTGTGCTGGATCAGACGCGGATCGTCCAGTGGCAGCGTGCGGCCCAGTTCAGTCTGAATGATGGCCTGTAGCTTGGCATTGTCGACTGTGCCGTCGGTGCGAACCGCCGGTTCGAGCTTCTCGGGATCGATCTGCGCCTGCTTGCCGCTTGGCAGGTAGATCGCGCCGGTGGCGAAGTCGACGCCGAAGGCAATCACGCCGGGGATGATGTAGAACAGCAGACCGATGGCATCGAGGACGACGATTGCCGGGTCCATCCGGCCGCTGCCTTGAATCTGTCCACGACGGTCAGGATAAAAGATGCTGCCGCAAGCGGTCAGCTGAGTCAGAAGGCTGGCAACCAGAACGCCGCCGATCAAACGCGAAGGAATGCGCATGGGGATCTCCTCAGAGGAAGTCGCAACTATACAAGGCAAATGCCTAATCAATAAGACTATCCGAGTTGCGCGACGGTTCGTTGTGACGGCAAACAAAGCAGCGGCCGCCTCCGTATAATCGGCAGCCTGTTTCTGGAGCCGCCATGAATTCTCTGCCTATTGATGCCGTCTTGCCTGCCTTGCGCCAGGCCCTCGCCGAACGTGACGAAGCCGTGCTTGAAGCGCCACCCGGCGCGGGCAAGACCACGCGGGTGCCACTCGCTCTGCTGCACGAACCCTGGCTGCAGGGGCAAAGCATCCTGATGCTCGAACCCAGACGCCTCGCCGCACGGGCCGCAGCCGAGCGGCTGGCTTCGGAGCTTGGGGAGCGCGTGGGGCAGACCGTGGGCTACCGCATCCGGCTCGACAGCAAGGTTGGCCCCGACACGCGCATCGAAGTGGTCACCGAAGGCATTCTCACCCGCCGCCTGCAGGATGATCCTTCGCTTGAGGGCGTCGGCCTGCTGATATTCGATGAATTCCATGAAAGAAGCCTGGACGCTGATCTTGCGCTGGCGCTCAGTCTCAATGGCCGTGCGCTGTTTCGCGATGAGCAAGCGCTGAAGATTCTGTTGATGTCAGCCACGCTCGAAGGCGAGCGGCTGTCGAGCCTGCTCGACGACGCCCCGGTGCTCAGCAGCGAAGGGCGCATGTTTCCGGTGATCATGCAGTGGGGGCGACCTTTTGTGCCGGGCGAATTCATTGAGCCACGGGTGGTGCAGACAGTCCTTGATGCGTTGGGCAATGAGTCAGGCAGCCTGCTGGTGTTCTTGCCCGGGCAGGCAGAAATACGGCGGGTCAATCAGCAACTGGCCGACGCGCTGGGTGAGCGCAGCGACGTGATGCTGTGCCCGCTGCATGGCGAGCTGGATCTGAACGCCCAGCGCGCAGCCATCGAGCCCGCACCCAAGGGCATGCGCAAAGTGGTGCTGGCGACCAATATCGCCGAAACCAGCCTGACCATTGACGGCGTGCGTGTGGTGGTCGATGCCGGCCTGGCGCGTGTTCCGCGCTTCGATCCGGGCAGTGGCATGACGCGTCTGGATACCCAGCGCATTTCCCGGGCCAGCGCCACTCAGCGGGCAGGCCGGGCAGGGCGTCTGGAGCCGGGCGTGTGTTATCGCCTGTGGTCCGAAGCGCAGCACGATCAGTTGGCGGCCTATGGCACGGCGGAAATCCTTCAGGCCGACCTCGCTGGGCTGGCGCTGCAACTGGCGCGCTGGGGCGTAGAGCCTGTCCAGTTGGCCTGGCTGGACACTCCACCGGCGGCGGCCTATGCGCAAGCCCGCGATTTGCTGGCGCAACTCGGTGCGCTGGTTCGCACATCGGGCGGAGACTGGAAACTCACCGCCCACGGACAGGCGATGGCGGAGGTGCCCGCCCATCCGCGCCTCGCCCATTTACTGTTGCGCGGTCAGGAGCTGGGGCTCGGCGCGCTGGCGTGCGACGTCGCGGCGCTGCTGGGTGAACGCGATATTTTGCGCGGTGCCGGTGCCGATCTACACAGCAGACTGACCCTGCTCGCCGGAACTGAGCGTGCAGCGCAGGGTACGCAGGGAGGCGTGCAGCGTGCCAGGCAGCTTTCGCGACAATACCGCGGTTACCTCAGACGCCCGCCGGAGCAGGTCGTCGCCGATCCCGATCATCCTCGCTGGCTTGGCGCCTTGCTCGCGCTGGCTTATCCCGACCGTGTTGCCCGTCAGCGACGCGAAGGTGGCGCGGAATACCGTCTGGCCAATGGGCGTGCGGCGCTGTTCGGAGAGCCGGATGCGCTGATGAAAGAGCCGTGGCTGGTGATCGCCGACCTGGGCAGCCGGCAGGGCCAGCGTGAAGAACGGATTTATCTGGCGGCCGAGTTCGATCCTGCGTTGTTCGATTCAGTGCTCGCCGAGCAGATCACTCAGCTCGATCAACTGGACTGGGACGAGCGCGAAGGCGTGTTTCGCGCCGAGCGTCAGCGCAAGGCCGGCGAATTGATCATCAGCCGCGAGCCGCTGACCGGGCTGGATGATTCGGCACGCGGCCAGGCGCTGCTTGCGCTCGTGCGACGCAAGGGGCTGGAAATGCTGCCGTGGACGCCAGAACTGCGGCAATGGCAGGCGCGGGTCGGGCTGCTGCGCCAGCTCGATCTGCAGAAACCGGGCACCAGCGAATGGCCGGACGTCAGCAACGACGCCCTGCTGGAGCGCCTGGAACAGTGGCTGCTGCCGTATCTGGGAAAGGTCACGCGGTTGAGCCATTTCGGCAACCTGGATTTGTCGTCGATCCTGCATAACTTGCTGCCGTGGCCGCTGCCGCAGCGCCTGGACGAACAGGCGCCGCATCACCTCAGCGTGCCATCCGGGTCATCGGTGCGCCTGGATTACAGTGAACACCCGCCCATTCTGGCGGTGCGCCTGCAGGAGCTGTTCGGTCTAGCCGACACGCCACGCATCGCCAATGGCCGGCAGATCGTCAAACTGCACCTGCTCTCGCCCGCCCGACGCCCCGTGCAAGTCACTCAGGATCTCGCCAGTTTCTGGCGCAACACCTATGCCGATGTCAAGAAGGACCTGAAGGGGCGTTATCCCAAACATTACTGGCCGGACGATCCGCTGGTGGCCGAGCCAACGGCACGGGTCAAGCCGAGGAAGTGACCCCGCTCTGCGGCACGGAGGCATAAGCCAGAGAAGCCGTTATTTTCCGGCGGGCAGCAAAAACCGGGCGATCACCGGCAGATGGTCGGAGATCAGCAATGTGTCCGCCTGACGGACCTGAGCATCGACACGTTTGAGTTTCGGGCTGTGGAACACGTAATCCTGCGTACGATCCGGCCCGCTGACGCGTGGGTCGTTGGGGAAGCGGGTGTACCACTTGCGCCGCTCGTCGCCATTGGCTTCCGCGTTGCTGGGGATCATCGGGAAGTTGTCCCACATCGGCTGCAGCTCGCTCTGGGGCAAGTAGCGCTGACGCTGCTCGGGCGGCAAGCGCGGGTATTGCCCTTGCGGCAACAAATTGAAGTCGCCGCCGCTGATCCACAGGCTGCCGCTTTGCTCGAACGCATTCAGCAATCTGGTGATGGACTGCACCTGCCGTTGCGCCGTGTCGTCACCCGGCTGCGGCTCGCTCAACTGCGTATTGACCACCGCCAGATCCCCGCCGCCGCGTATTGGCAGATAGCTCACCAACAGCGCCGGGCGCGGCGCGAACAGGCGGCCGATCAGATCGCCATGTGCCGAGGGCAATTGCACGCGCTCCCCCTTTTCAAGCTGATAGCGACTCAGGGTCGCCAGCTTCATGCCGACACTGCCGAAGATGTGCCGATCCGCGATGAAATCCGACTTCCAATAGAACGCCTCGGTGCTGCAGGGATAAAGGTCAGTGACACGCTCCTGCAGCAGCGCGAGCTGATTGCCGTATCCAGAGTTCTTGGCGCCGTCGTCGACCTCCTGCAGCAGCACGACGTCCGGCTGCTCGTCGCGAATCACGCGCGCGACTTCATCGAGGTTGTAGGCAATGTCTTCGGCAGTAGGGCGCTCATCCGGGCCGCTGCCGTCAGCCATGTCGTACCAGAAGACGTAGCGTTTGCCCGCCAGAGACTGGATGTTCCAGGTCATGACCTTGAGCGCCTGGCCGGGTAACAGTGTGGGCGGCGCGGCGTCCTTGACGTTGCAACTGACGGGAGTCTGCTCATGACGCGCCGGGTGCCAGGTCACGTCATAGATCAGCGCGCCAAGCAGCACCAGCGCGATCGCGAGATACAGGGCATAACGCGTCGGACGGGGCATGGGCGCTCCTCAGGCCGACCGCGCCGGTTCGTCGATCAGCATGAACAGGCGGAACATCACGACGCTGATGAACAACTGCAGAAAACTTGAGGTGCTGTCTACCGCCAGCGACAGCAGCGGGCTTTGTTGTTCGGGCAGCACGTAGTAACTCACCGCTTCCAGCACCGACAGTGGAATGTAGACGCACAACACGCAAAGCAGAATGCGCACCACGTGGCCCCGGGTCATGCTAAAGCTCTCGCGCATGGCTTGAAGCGGACCCATGCCACGCAATACCAGCAGGTACTCGGAGAACACCAGTTTGATCATCACCCACACGCCGGGAAGGATGAACAGCGACATGCCCGCCATGATCAACAAGGTGCTCAGGATGGTCAGTACGGCAAACGTAGGCCACATGCGCAGTGTCGTGGCGAACAGATCACGCGTGGCCGGCACTTCGCCGCGGGTCTTCGCATCCAGAAAAAGAATCAGCGCGCCGGTGTACAGCGGATAGAACAGCAGGCCGATCAGCAACTGCCACGTCGCCGAGTTTTGCCCGACTGCCAGCCATTGTTTGGTGACAGCTTCCAGAATCACCAGCGGCAGGCACAGCGTAAGGATGCTGGCGAAGTTACGCCGGAAAAAGTACAGCGAGTCTTGAAGAATGGTCAGCGGATTCATTGAAAGGTCACAGGCAGAAGCAGGCCGACACTGTAACGTAGAGCTGCAGAACGGGCCAACCAGATGGGCGAAGGCGGCGCTTCTTAACTTTTTCTACATTCTATTGAAACGCACCTGAACAGCCCCATTACTGAATGTGTCTGAGCATACGCCCAGCCAACAGAATTCCTACGGCAATCTAACGAGGTCGCCATGAACAGCGAAGAACAAACCCTGATCGACGGCTTGTTTACCAAACTCAAGCAGGCAGAAACCGATTCGGCCCCACGAGATGCGCAGGCCGACGCGCTGATCAAGGAGCACCTGACTCGCCAGCCCGCCGCGCCTTATTACATGGCGCAGGCGATTCTGGTGCAGGAAGTCGCGATCAAGCAGCTGGAAACCCAGAGCCGCCAGCGCGACGAGCAGATTCAACAGTTGCAGGCCGAGCTTCAACGCGCCAGGGCGCAGACCCAGGCCCCAGCGCAAAGCAGCGGAGGGTTCCTGTCGAGCATTTTTGGCGGTGGCTCGCGCGAGCCTCAGGCACAGCAGCCGGCGTCGTCGTTCTCGCGTCCTTCCAGCCCGCAGCCTTCGGCCGGCGGCTGGCGCGACAGCGGACCTGCCAGCCCGCCTCCGTACAACGCACCGCCACAAGGTGGCTATGCCCAGCCGCAAGCGGCGCCGGCTGCGCCCATTGGCAGCGGTTTTCTTGGCGGCGCGCTGAAAACGGCTGCCGGCGTGGCGGGTGGGGTAATGCTGGCGGAAGGCATCAGCAGCCTGTTCCACCACAACAGCCAGCCGCAGGAAATCGTGGAAATCATCCAGGAGGAACCGGCCCAGCACGCCAGCGATACCAACGTAGGCAACAGCGATGGCGGTTGGGGCGATGACCAGCAGCGTGTCACCAGTAACGACACCTGGGGCAATGACGCCAGTGGTTTCACCGATACCGACTATAGCAATGACGACGGTGGCTTCTTCGGCGGCGATGACGACGATTCCTACGTCTGACCACTGATTCCGCCCTTCAAACCCAAGCAGCGCGCTTGCCCGCGATAGCAGTGGACCAGCACACAAAAAGCTGACTGGCCCACCGCAAACGCTGGGAGCGCGCTTTTTCAATACCCCCGCAGCGCGCTGTTCGCGCTCACGCTTTAGTGCGGCATTGCCTGTCAGGCTGACATGCAGCCCTTCAATCCACTTCTCAAACTGGCATACTGAGCGCCGGTCCGGTGTTCGGGCCCTTGTCGCTTGTCAGCGCATCGAGGAGTTCCGGTGAGAAAGATCGCGGTGTTCGCCGACGTACAAAATCTGTATTACACCGTGCGTCAGGCCCATGGTTGCCATTTCAACTACGCCGCCCTGTGGGCCGACATCAGTCGGCGCGGGCAGATCGTCGAAGCTTATGCATACGCCATCGATCGAGGCGACAGCAAGCAGCAGCAATTCCAGCAAATCCTTCGAAATCTGGGTTTCACCGTCAAGCTCAAACCTTACATTCAGCGCTCGGACGGCTCGGCCAAGGGCGACTGGGACGTGGGCATCACGATCGACATCATGGACGTCGCGCCCCATGTCGATGAGGTCGTGCTGGCCTCGGGCGATGGCGATTTCGATCTGCTGCTCGATCGCATCATCAGCAAGCATGGCGTCGAGGCAGTGGCTTACGGAGTGCCTGGCTTGACGGCCAATTCGCTGATCCGTGCTGCCAGCCGATATGTGCCGATCGAAGGCGCGTTGCTGCTCAAAAGCTGATCGCCGACACGCTTCTATCGTTTGCTGCCGGTTTGCGGGCAAGCGCGGTCCTACAGGCAATTAGGTCATTCAAGAAAGGTTCACACATGCAAGAACGCATTGCCGTCATCGACTTCGAGACCACCGGGATATCGCCCAGCAGCAGTTGCCGGGCCACGGAAATTGCCGTGGTGATCGTAGAGCAGGGCGTGATCGTGGAGCGGTATCAGAGCCTGATGAATGCCGGCGTGCGCATCCCTTCCTTCATCGAGTCGCTGACCGGCATCAGCAACAGCATGTTGCGCACCGCGCCGCCCGCCGAGCGGGTGATGAACGAGGTGGTCGAGTTCGTCGGCTCGACGCCGTTGGTGGCGCATAACGCTTCGTTTGACCAGAAATTCTGGGATTTCGAGCTCTCCCGCATCAAGCGCAACCGCGTGCAAAGCTTCGCCTGCTCAATGTTGCTGGCGCGGCGCCTTCTTCCCCATGCGCCGAACCACAAACTCGGCACACTCACCAGCTGGGCCGGCTTGCCCCACACCGGCAAGGCTCACCGGGCCATGGCCGACGCGGAAATGGCTGCCAACCTGACGCTGCACCTGGGCCACCAACTGCGCGATACCCACGGGCTCGCCGGCGTCTCGCACCAGTTGCTGTGCACGCTGCAAAAAGTCCCTGCGAAGAAGATTGCCGACGCCATCAGCAAGCATCGAGGCCTCGCGGCGGGTCAACAGGACCGGCTGTAACCGAGCGTTGGTCCGTATGAGGGACATCAATTTTGCAGCGCGGCAACCTGCGCCTCCCTGTAGGACCGGCTTTAGCCGGGAATCGGTAGGACCGACGTAGCGCATTGTTTTTAGGACCGGCTTCAGCCGGGAAGAGGCCAGAGCGTGCGCGCGATAAAAGATTGTACGGGTCGAATAAACCTCAGTTGTAGCTGACGCCAGCGGCTTGGACATTTTTAGAATCATTCCAACAATAAACGACTGTATTCGAGCCTTTCATGCCTGCCTCCCGCCGTTTTCCGCTGTTGCTCATCGGTGCCTTCTTCGCGCTTTACGTGATCTGGGGCTCAACCTACCTGGCCATTCGCATCGGCATCGAAACATGGCCGCCCCTGATGATGGCCGGTGTCCGCTTCACCATCGCAGGCTCGATCCTGTTTGCGTTCATGCGATTTCGCGGCGCACCGATGCCGACCTTCAAGCAATGGAAAGCCGCCGGCATGATCGGCTTTCTGTTACTTGCCTGCGGCAACGGCGGCGTGACCCTGGCTGAGCACGCGGGCGTTGCGTCGGGCGTTGCCGCGCTGGCAGTCGCCGTCGTGCCCCTGTTCACCTTGTTGTTCGGTCTGATGTGGGGGCATCGCAATACCGGTCTGGAGTGGGCCGGCATCCTGCTCGGGCTGGTGGGCATCGCGCTGTTGAATCTGGGCTCCAACCTTCAAGCCAGTCCGATGGGCGCGGCACTGGTGATCTTCGCGGCCGCCACCTGGGCGTTCGGTTCGGTCTGGAGCCGTTACCTGCCGTTGCCGGGCGGACCGATGGCCAGCGCCTGTGAAATGCTCGTTGCCGGCGCAGTCCTTCTGGTGGGCAGCTTTGCCAGCGGGGAGCGCGTGACCCAGTCGCCCGGTCTGTCGGGCTGGCTGGTCATGGCCTATCTGGTGGTATTTGGCTCGATCGTTGCCTTCAGCTCGTACATGTATCTGCTGAAAAACGTCCGCCCGGCCGCCGCGACCAGTTATTGCTACGTCAACCCGGCGGTGGCGGTCCTGCTGGGCGTGCTGTTCGCCGACGAACACATCGGGGCGGCGGAAGCGGCGGCCATGGCCGTGATCATCAGCGCCGTGGTGCTGATCGGCCTGCCGCAGTGGCGCAAGCAGAAACCGCTGCAGAAAGGGTAAACTGCGCGCCATTGTCTTTCACCAGACCTGTGCGCTGACCCTTTTTTTCAACGGTAATCAAATGACATTCGCCTCTCTTGGCCTGATCGAACCCCTGCTGCGTGCTCTCGAAACACTCGGCTACCAGACGCCAACCCCCGTTCAGGCCAAGGCAATTCCTCCCGTGCTCGAAGGCCGCGACTTGATGGCCGCTGCCCAGACCGGCACCGGCAAAACCGCGGGTTTCGCACTGCCTCTGTTGCAGCGCCTGACCATGGAAGGGCCGAAAGTCGCTGCCAACTCGGTCCGCGCGCTGGTGCTGGTGCCCACGCGTGAACTCGCCGAACAGGTCCACGAAGCCATTCGCCAATACGCCGAGCATTTGCCTCTGGCCACCTATGCGGTGTACGGCGGCGTCAGCATCAACCCGCAGATGATGAAACTGCGCCGTGGTGTCGACGTGCTGGTGGCCACGCCCGGTCGCTTGCTGGACTTGCATCGTCAGAACGCTGTGAAGTTTTCTCAGGTTCAGACGCTGATCCTCGACGAAGCCGACCGCATGCTCGATCTCGGGTTTTCAGAAGAGCTGCGCGACATCTACGCCGCATTGCCCAAACGCCGCCAGACGCTGCTGTTTTCAGCGACTTTCTCGGACCCGATTCGCCTGCTGGCCGGCCAGATGCTCGACAATCCGCTGAGCATCGAGGTCAGTCCGCGTAACGTCGCGGCGTCTTCGGTGAAGCAGTGGGTCGTGCCGGTGGACAAAAAGCGCAAGAGCGAGCTGTTCATCCATCTGCTCAAGAAACTGCGCTGGAGCCAGGTGCTGGTGTTCGCCAAAACCCGCGTTGGCGTCGATCAACTGGTGGACCGCCTGCAAGGCCTGAACATCAACGCCGACGGCATTCACGGCGACAAACCCCAGGCCACTCGCCAGCGTGCGCTGGACCGTTTCAAGGCAGGTGAAGTGCAGATTCTGGTGGCCACTGATGTCGCGGCACGTGGCCTGGACATCGACGATCTGCCAACCGTCGTCAATCTGGATCTGCCGATCGTGGCCGAGGATTACGTTCACCGCATCGGCAGAACCGGGCGCGCGGGCCAGACCGGCGAGGCGATTTCGCTGGTGTGTGCGGACGAGGTCGAGTTGCTCAGCGCGATCGAGGTGCTGACGCGTCAGACGCTGCAACGCAAGGAAGAGCCGGATTTCGAGCCCGAGCATCGCGTTCCTGCCACAGACGCCACCGGGGCAATCCTGAAAAAACCGAAGAAGCCGAAGAAACCCAAAGCCAGCGCCGGTGGCAGTAAGCGCAATCTCGGTAAATGGGTCGACAGCGGTGAATCCGTGGCCCAGGCGCCTGACGTCAAGCCGGTGCGCAAGGTGCCTGCGTTCAATACCGGGCCGCGCAAGCGCAAGCCATGATGCGCTCGGTCGGTGATCTCAAGACGCCATTGTCTTTTGCCCGCCGACCGCTCACCATCGCCTGAGTTACCCGCCTGCCAGATGGATAAAAAAATTGGCAGTACGTCCAGCTCATAAGCGCTTCCGGAGTCGGCTGCTATTCGCGCTGGCGACGATGTGCATGGCGTATGTGGGTTACCTTGCCGCCGACTGGGATTTTTCCGAAATCAGTCGCCGCGCCGAAACCTTGTATGGGCCGTCGGGGGGCGGACGGCAACGCATCGATGCCTGGCAGGATCTGCTGGCAACCGAGAAGCAGGTCAGTGAAATGGACAAGCTGGCTGTGGTGAATCAGTTCTTCAACAAGCAGCTGCGCTACGAAGAAGACATCGACCTGTGGCATGAGGTCGATTACTGGGCCACGCCTGTCGAATCCTTGATCCTGGGCGCCGGTGACTGTGAAGACTACGCCATCGCTAAATATTTCAGCCTCCGCCGACTGGGTATTCCGAGCGAGAAACTGCTGATTACCTACGTCAAAGCGCTGCGCCTGAATCGCGCCCACATGGTGCTGACCTACTATTCGAGCCCGAACGCAGTGCCGTTGGTGCTCGACAGCCTGATCAACGACATCAAACCTGCCAGCGAGCGCCCGGATCTGTTGCCGGTCTACGCCTTCAACGCGCAAGGCGTGTGGCTGCCTGGCCCGCAGGGCAATAAAAAAACAGGTGACAGCAAACGTCTGTCGCGCTGGCAGGACGTACTAAAAAAAATGGGTGCCGAAGGCTTCCCGACCGAGCCTGGAAATGAGGAGCACTGATGTCACTGTTCAAGCAGCTGTTCATTGCTATCTGTCTGTTTCTGGTGGTCGCCTTCGCCGGTGGCTTCGTCGTCAGCCTGGAAAGCTCCAGGGCGCAGTACGTCAACCAGTTGCGTTCCCACGCGCAGGACGCCGCCACCTCGCTGGCGTTATCGCTCAGCGCCAATATCGACGACCCGGCAATGATCGAACTGATGGTGACGTCGATCTTTGACAGCGGCTATTACGCCAGCATTCGTGTGGTTGATCTGGCCAGCGGCGCTGCAATCGTCGAACGCCGCGCGGCGACCGGCATTCAGGATGTACCGAAATGGTTCGTCGACGCGACAGGGCTCGAGCCCGGCGCCGGCGAAGCCATCGTGAGCCGGGGCTGGCAGCAGACGGCGAGAGTGGAAGTGGTCAGCCATCCCATGTTCGCGCTGGCCAAGCTGTGGCAAAGCGCGCTCGGCAGTCTCGGCTGGCTGGTCGCCTGCGGCGTCGTCAGTGCGTTGGCGGGCGGGCTGCTCTTGCGTCGTCAGCTCAAACCTCTGGACTACATGGTGGCGCAGTCTCAGGCGATCGGCCGTCGTGAGTTTCTCACCTCGCCCGAGTTGCCGCGTACGCCAGAGCTGCGCCGTGTGGTTCAGGCGATGAACCAGATGGTCGAGAAACTCAAGGCGCTGTTCGAGGAGAACACCGAGCGCAGCGAGCAGCTGCGTGTCGAGTCTTATCAGGACAGTCTTACCGGTCTGTCCAACCGGCGCTACTTCGATATGCAACTCACTGCGCGTGTCAGTCAGCTGGAAGACAGCCGCGCAGGTTATTTGCTGCTGCTGCGGGTCAAGGATCTGGCCGGGCTGAACGAGCGTCAGGGCGGCCAGCACGCCGACGCCCTCATCGTCGCGGTCGCCGAGCTGCTGGTGCGTCAGTGCGAGCCCTTTGCACAGACGCGCAACTTCATCAGCCGCATTCGGGGCGGTGAGTTCGCGGTACTTGCGCCCGGCATGGTGCGCGAAGATGCCCTGCAACTCGCCCATAACCTTGCAACATCGCTGCGCAGCCTCGAAACGACCGGTGCCTGCGATGTTGCGCCTGTGGCGTACATGGGACTTGCGCCGTACAGCCCCGGCGACTCGTCGCTGACCCTGCTGGGGCTGGCCGATCAGGCGCTGTCGCAGGCCGAGGCGGGCGGCGATCCTACGTGGAACTGCATTGAACGTGGCGCAATTGGCGATCTGGGCGAAGACCATCATGCCTGGCATCGATTGCTGGACGGGGCCTTGATCCACGGTCGCTTTGAGCTGTTTTTTCAGCCGGTGGTCGATGCCAGAGAGCCCACCCAGGTGCTGCATTACAAAGTGCTTTCCCGCGTGGTCGATGCGCATGGCCAGACGATTCCCGCCGGGCGCTTCCTGCCATGGATCGAGCGCTTTGGCTGGTCGTCCCGGCACGATCTGTTGATGCTCGAGCAGGTGCTTCAGCATCTGCAGACGCACGACCAGCGTCTGGCGTTGAATCTTTCGGCAGCGACGCTGAATGACTCCAGAGCGTTGACCCGCACCGTTGAAGCATTGCGTGCACACCCTGGGCTGGGGCCGCGCCTGACCCTGGAAATCGGCGAAGAGCAACTGCCGGAGCAGGCGCTGTTGGAAACACTGACCCGGCGGTTGCAAGAGGCGGGATTCTCATTGGCGCTGCAGCACTTTGGTGGGCGTTTCAGCATCATCGGTAACTTGGCGCATCTGGGGCTGGCGTATCTGAAGATCGATGGCAGTTACATCCGGGCCATCGATCAGGAGAACCACAAGCGCCTGTTCATCGAGGCTGTGCAGCGGGCCGCGCACAGCATCGATCTGCCATTGATTGCCGAGCGCGTCGAGACCGCAGGAGAGCATCAGGTGCTCGCAGAAATGGACATCAAGGGTGTGCAAGGTCAGCTCTTTGGTGATCCGGCACCTTGGCAGTGATTGGCCGTTTCAAGACGCCAGACGATCATGTTTCTCCCTGAAAGGGCGGTCATCACGCGGGATAAGAGCCACCGCATCCCGCGCTGAAATACATCATCCAAAGCAATAGTGGAAGCCTCTCCATCATGGTTATCGATCTTGAAATCGAATACTAGCCTTGTGACATATTTCGCCTGTAATTTATATAAATAGGATCCTAAAGATCTGGCCTGAACCTGCGATACGGTGAGGTGAAGCTGTCGTCCCGCGACCATTAACTACAAGAGCTACTGGTCATTTTTTATCATCAAAAATGATACTTCCTGCATACAAGGAAATAGTCGTGACGTTGAATCTACGCCGCAAGGTCATTCTCCTTGCCATCATCCCGAGCCTGCTGCTGGCTGCGGTCATCAGCTGCATCACCTGGGTCGTGCTGCAAAAGCTCGCCACTCAGGAAGTGGAGCAAACTCGCGCGCTGCTGCTTGAGGAACGCAAACTGTCGCTGAAGAATTATCAGCAGATCGGCGAGGCGGCGATCAAGCCAATCTACGACGCTTCCGCGCCTGGCGACATGGACGCTCGTGATCGCGCGCTCAAAGTCCTGAAGAGCCTGCAGTACGACAAGGCCAGTTACTTCTTCGGTTACAACTCGTCCTACGTGCGCGTGTTCTGGTCCGACAAGGACCTCGACATCGGCAAGAACTTTTCCGACGCCAAGGATGCCAACGGCGTCTATGTCATCCGTGGCCTGGTCGACAAGGCCAAAGACGGCACTCATTTCTTCCGCTATGACTGGCCGACGCCGGGCAGCGACAAACCGATTCCCAAACTGGGCTACACCTCATACCTGCAGAAGTGGGACCTGGCGTTTGGCACGCAGGCCAACCTTGACGACATCGATAATCAGGTCGCTGCCATCGCGCAGTCCACGCAAAGCCGCATCGGCTCTTCTGCCGCGCTGATCGTCGCGATCATCGCGGTGTTTCTCTTGATCGTCGCACTGGTCGGGCTGGTGCTCGGCAACGGCCTGGTCAAGCCGGTGCTGGTGATCAAACAGAATCTGGACGACATCGCCGCCGGCGACGGCGACCTGACGCGTCGTCTTCCTGAGAGCGGCAATGATGAATTGGGCGCGCTGTCCAGGTCGTTCAACCAGTTCGTGGAGAAGATCCACGGGCTGGTTCGCCAGATTGCCGAGATGACCGGGCAGTTGAACAGCCTGGTGGGCGACATGTCGTCTCAGGCGCAACGGTCGGAGGAGGCGATGGGCCGCCAGCGGCAGGAAACCGACCAGGTCGCCACCGCGATTCACGAGATGTCCTCGGCGGCGCATCAAGTGTCGATCAGCGCGCAGGGCGCCTCCCAGGCCGCGCGCAAAACCAGCGATGTCGGGCTGGATGCCAAGACCGTCGTCAATAAAAGCATCGACAGCATTCACGCGCTCATTGGCGAAATAGGCGCGAGCAGTTCGTCGCTCGATCACCTGCGTCAGGATGTGCAATCCATCGCAACGGTGGTGGATGTGATTCGCTCGGTTGCCGAGCAGACCAACCTGCTGGCGCTCAACGCGGCCATCGAAGCGGCGCGCGCGGGCGATGCCGGGCGTGGTTTTGCTGTCGTCGCCGACGAAGTTCGCGCGCTGGCCAGCCGCACCCAGCAAAGCACTCAGGAGATCCACGACATGATCAGCTCGCTGCAACGTGGCGCGCAGGATGCCGTGGTCGCCATGAGTCGCTCCAGCGACACCGGCAAGACAACCGGTGAACTCGCCAACGAAGCCGGCACGTCGCTAGATGCGATTGGCCAGTTGATCGAAACCATCAACGACATGAACGCGCAAATTGCCAGCGCCTCCGAGGAACAGACCGCTGTCGCGGAGGAGATCAGCCGCAGCATGACCCAGATCGCTCAGGCCGTGGACGAAGTCGCCGACGACGCGCAAGGCGGCGCACAAACCGCACGCAGCCTGACCGCCCTGGGCGACCGTCTGGGTGGACTGGTGAAACAATTCAGAATCTGAAAATAGCGCGATGTGCGGGGTCGGGAGACGCCGCGATTCTTGAAACGCTCGACGCCTTCCGACTGCAGCCGGTCCTACGAAAAGCTTGCAACCTTCGTAGGACCGGCTTTAGCCGGGAAGAGGCCGGTGCGTATCGTGAAGATGTAGCGTCTGGAAATCAGTCTTCGCGAGCAAGCTCGCTCCCACCGGTTCGGGTGCCTGGCGCGAGACCACGCCACGCCGCAATGCCCTTGTGGGAGTGAGCCAACTGTCTTTAACGCACCCTTAGTTCTACGGCGTAACAGTCGACGCCTTCCCGGCTAAAGCCGGTCCTACGAAAAACTTGCAGCCACTGTAGGACCGGCTTAAGCCGGGAAGAGGCCGGTGCATATCGTGAAGATTTAGCGTCTGGAAATCAGCCTTCGCGAGCAAGCTCGCTCCCACCGGTTCGGGTGCCTGGCGCGAGACCACGCCACGCCGCAATGCCCTTGTGGGAGTGAGCCAACTGTCTTTAACGCACCCTTAGTTCTACGGCGTAACAGTCGACGCCTTCCCGGCTAAAGCCGGTCCTACGAAAAACTTGCAGCCGCTGTAGGACCGGCTTTAGCCGGGAAGAGGCCGGTGTGTGAGGTGGAGATGTTTCTGCTGAAAACCAGTCTTCGCGAGCAAGCGCCCAAGGTTTTTGAACGGTGCTATTTGCCCCGCTTGCTGTTGATTTCCACCAGCTTGCCACCTTCAAACCGCAGGTACTGATACATCCCGTTGTTCGGGCCGTAGATCCATTCCTGAACCTGCACCTGATCCACCTGCCGGAAATGGTTGACGGTTTCCTTGTAGCCGATGATGTCCTGACTGACCGGCTGGCCGCATTTCTGCTGGACTTCGAACATACGGTCGCCTTCGCTGATCAACTGGCTGCCGCAGCGCAGCGTGTCGGCGTGAGCCAAACCGGTCGACGCCATCAAACCGAGAACGATCGCTATCCTCGTACGCACATTCTTCAAAAGTAATTACTCGCTATCCAGGTGCAAAGGGCTCACGACGCGGCCGTCTTTTTCCGGCTGGCCGAGGCTTGCGTCAACGAAATAGACCCGATCATCGGCCAATTGTCCCTTGTCCACCAGATAGTCCTTGATGCTGCCGGCGCGCGCCTGCCCAAGCTGACGCAGCAGCAGCGCGCTGGAACTCCACGACTTGAGCACAGCATCACGCATCTTGTTCTGACGTTCTTCCTTGCCCAGATCAACCCATTGCGCCGGTGGCTGCTGCTTGAGGCGCGTGCGGTAAATGCCTTCCAGCATCGGTGCTTTCTCGTCTTCCGGCACTTGCAGGTCGCTTGCCTGCGCCGGCACCTTGTCACCACGGCGCTGGAGGATCTTATAATAGGTGCTCTGGTACTCGCGCTCCAGACGTTGCTGAGCAATCAGCGGACCGTCGCTGGCCTCGGCGCTGGTGCCTTCGATCTCGAGGCGCAGTGCCGGACGCTCCTTGAGTGCGCTGGCCAGTTTGTCCAGCGATGCCTGAGCTTCGCTGCTTAGGTCGTCCGAACCGGGTGCAAACGCCACAGTGCCCAGGTCTTCAGAGCCACCGCCGCTGATCAGGCCACCGATGAACTTGAACGGCGCGGCAGCCGCCTTCACGACCAGATTGCGCAGGGTCTGCCAAACGATCGGCATGACGCTGAACTGTGGATTGTTCAGATCGCCGGTCACCGGCAGCTCGATCGAAATCCTGCCGTCCACGTCCTTGAGCAGGGCAATGGCGAGCTTGAGCGGCAGGTTCACCGCATCCGGACTGTCGACCTTCTCACCGAGCTGCAACTGCTCCACTACGACCTTGTTTTCCGCTTTAAGCTGGCCCTTGGTGATCAGGTAATGCAGGTCCAGGTTCAGGCGGCCCTTGCGAATTCGATAGCCTGCGAACTTGCCGGAGTAGGGCGTAAGCGTCGTCAGTTCGACGCGTTTGAAGCTGGTGGCGATGTCCAGACTCGCCAGCGGGTTGAAGGGATTGAGCGCTCCTTTGATGGTCACCGGCGCGTAGCGATCCACCTTGCCCTTGATGTCCACCGGCGCAGGCTTGTCCTGACGATTGTCCAGGGTGCCGATCTTGCCGTTGAGTTGTTGGACGGCGGTCGCGAAATTCGGTGTGAGGCTGAAGTCGGCGAAGTTTGCCGAGCCATTGTTGATATTGACCTCGCCGATGTGAATGGCCATCGGTTTGTCGGCAGACGCAGTTTTTGCCTTGGGCGCTGCAGGGGCCTTGTCGACAGGCTGCGGAATCAGCAGGTCGTCGATGTTGGTGGTGCGGTCATCGGCAATCACGAAGCGGGCGTAAGGTTGCTCAAGGTTGATTGCGGCGATGTTGAGGCTGTCACCGAGCTGGAAGTCCAAGCCCTCGACATTGACGCGCTGCCACTTCACGAAATCCCTCGATTTCAGCGTGTCGAGGGTATGCAGTTGGTCGACCTGAGCTTTGCCGGTAATGCCGAGCGCCAGTGGTTCGGTGCTCTTGAGGTCGACTGCCAGATCGGTGTTGAGCATGCCGCTGCGCACTTCCAGGCGGATGAACGGCGTCACGTAAGACTGAGCGATCCGCAGGTCGATGTCGCGCGTGGTGACATTGAGCTTCGCGCGAACAGGCGCCAGATTGACCTCGCCCTCGGCGGTGAGCTTGCCCTGTTTGCCCAGCCCGGTATCGAGCTTCAGCTTGAAAGGCGACTGATTGAGGCTGTCGAAGCCCGTCATGTCCAGATTCAACGGCCCGAGGTCCAGCACCACGGGCTCCTTCGGCACTTTGTCGGCCAGATGAATGCGGTAGTCGCGCAATTGGGTGTCGCGCAACAGAACCTGCCACGGCTTGCCCGGTGCTGCGGACTCCTGTCTGGCGGTAGTCTCGGTGCCCGTAGCGGTGGCCGGTTCCTGCTTCGCCGCCTCGTCTTTCTTGGCCTGAGCCCTGGACGGCTGACTGGCGAAAAGCTTCTGCCAGTCGAGCTGCCCGTCAGGCTCCCGCGCGGCCCAGGTTTCCAGGCCCTGACTGCGAATCTTGCCGACGCTGACCAATTGCCTGGCCAGATCGATGGAAGTGTCGCTCACCTCAAGGTTCTTCAGGCGGGCCAGTGGCCGACCATCAGGCGCATCAATGGCGAAAGGCGCGACGCTCAACGACGTGTTGTCCAGCAACAGCTCGGTTTCTTTGGCCAGACTCAATTTGTAATGGGTATTGAAGTTCAGCACGCCGTCTTTCAGCACCAACGGCAGCGCGTCGCGCACGTACGGCCACCAGACTTTCATCTTGCCGTCGGTGACCTTGAGCGTGCCTTCGGAGGTGATCGGCACCAGACTGATTCGCCCGACCCAGTCGATTTGCCCGCCCTCGGGGCCGGCGGCGACCAGCGTCATGTCGGCATTGTCCTCGGGCAGCGTGCTGAGGTTTTTCAGCTCGAAATTCAACGTGTCGTAGAGAAACTCGATCGGCTCGCTGGGGCGCAGATCCTGAAAATGCACATAACCGTCAGCCAGCTTGATTTCGTCGATTCGCAGCGGGAACGGCTTCGAGGGCGGCTCGTCCGGCTTGGCGGGTTCGCTGGGCGGCAACTTGAACAGGCCCGCCAGGTTCAGCGTGCCGTCTTTGGAGAACAGCAGTTCGGTCTTGGGCTTGTCCAGTTCCACAGCCTTGAGGTGCAGGGCCCTGGTCCACAGGCTGTCGATCTGCAGGTCGGCGTACAGGCGCTCGAAACCAATCTGCTCCTTGCCGGGAGCACCGATATTGAGGCCCCACAGCGTCACTTTCAGGCTGTAGGGATTGAGCTCCAGACGTTCGACTCGCGCCGGAACCGTAGCGTAATTGGCCAATTGCTGATTGATCACCCGCAACGCAATGCCCGGCAGGATCAGAAACCCCAGCAAGCTGTAGATTGCGAAGACGGCCAGCAAGGCGCCGATGGCGCGTTTCAATCCGTTGGGCATGTAGGTCGCCGACTCTCTCGATGGGAGGTGCTTGGAGTATGGCACGCCAATCTGGTTCCGAAGTCGATCGCCTCAATGCTCGCGGGAAATTTCTATCCGTTCGGTGGGTAATCAGAGTTGCAGTATCAATGTCTTAAGCGGCGGCTGCTGGTCCTGTGACGGAAAGTCGGCGCCGGGCGAAAGCACCTGACAGTCGCGTACCGGGCGGCCGATCTTGCTCGCGCAACGCAGGACCTGATCGCGCCAGTCTTCCATGCTCACCTTCGCCAGGTTGTTGCAGCAGATCAACACGCCAGCGTCAGCGGTGGTCAGCAACGCCGGTTTGAGCAGGCTCTGGTAGTCACGCAGCAGATCGACCGTACCAAAGGCGCTCTTCGCCCACGCCGGCGGGTCAAGCAATACCAGGTCGAACTGGCGCGGTTCGAGGCGGGCGTACGCAGGCAGTTTCTGGCCTCGACGGGATGCGATGGGCAAGCCCGCCAGTTGGCGAATCGCCGGGAAGTAGTCGGACTGAATGAATTGCATCGTCGGCAGCTGCGGATTGAGCAACCCGTTCTCGCGCCCCACCGCCAGATTGCCTTCGGCGAAGTCCAGATTGCACACCTCGCGCGCCCCGCCAGCGGCTGCGCTCAAGCCAACGCCACAGGTATAGGCGAACAGGTTGAGGACACTCTTTCCTTTGGCGTGGTCCTTGACCCAGCCCCGGGCGTTGCGCAGGTCGAGAAACAGCAGCGGATCCTGTCCGGCGTGCCGGCCGCGGACCCGGTAATTCAAGCCCCATTCATGCCCGACCAGATCGCCCAGCGCGGTTTCGTCCGCCTTGTACACCGCGTCGCTGCGATCAATCCGCGAGTTGCCCTGCGAGCGGTCGTTGTAAACCAGCATCAGCTCCAGGTCCAGACGCGCATTGACCGCCTCGTGCAGCGCCAGCAATGACTCGCGATCCAGGCTGTTATGGAAACTCTGCACCAACAACTGTGGACCATAGCGATCAATTGTCAGGCCGCCGGCGCCTTCCTGGCTGCCGTGGAACAGGCGATAGCAGTCAGTGCCTTGGGTGTGCAGTTCGGCGAGCAGAGATTGACGGTTATCGAGGGCGACGCTGAGCGCCTGATTCAACGAAGACATGCGCGGCGCCTTGGGGCAGGAATAAGGCGCGCCAGTTTAGCAGTTTGGTCCTGCCGGTGTTATTGGCAAGCAACGGCGCAGGCAGCATCAATCGGTTTAGAGAGTCGTAAGAGCGCGGACCCGTTCCGAGGCGGGATTGCAGCCGATGACAGAGCATCGGCTGCAGGGGCTTGCCGCGAACCCACCGGCGCGGGCAATCGTTCGGGCGTCTCCGGCGCGGATAACTACCGAGCCAGTGCCAGGGCGACGCCTTGGCCGCCACCGATGCACAGGGTCGCGAGGCCTTTCTTGGCGTCGCGCTTGATCATTTCGTGCAACAGCGTGACCAGCACGCGGCAGCCCGATGCACCGATCGGGTGGCCGATGGCGATGGCGCCGCCGTTGACGTTGACCTTCTCCATGTCCCAGCCCAACTCTTTGCCCACCGACAAGGATTGTGCGGCGAAGGCTTCGTTGGCTTCGATCAGGTCCAGTTCATCCAGCGACCAGCCTGCCTTGTCCAGGCAACGGCGCGTGGCGCTCACCGGGCCGATGCCCATGATCGCCGGATCCACACCGGCATTGGCGTACGCGGCGATTCGCGCCAATACCGGCAGGCCCAGCGCTTCGGCTTTTTTCGCGCTCATCAGGATCACTGCAGCGGCGCCGTCGTTCAGCGAGGAAGCGTTGCCGGCGGTCACCGTGCCGTCTTTCTTGAAAGCCGGTTTGAGCCTGGCCAGCGATTCGGCAGTGGTGCCTGCGCGCGGCTGTTCATCGGTGGCGAAGGCGATCGGGTCACCCTTGCGCTGAGGGATCAGGATCGGGGTGATTTCGTCGGCAAATCGTCCGGTTTCGATGGCGGCGGCAGCCTTCTGTTGCGACGCCGCCGCGAAAGCGTCCTGCGCCTCACGGCTGATGTCGTACTTTTCCGACAGGTTTTCGGCGGTGATGCCCATGTGGTAATCGTTGAAGGCGTCCCACAGACCGTCGCTGATCATCGTGTCGACCATGGTGGCGTGGCCCATGCGCAGACCGGTGCGCGCGCCCGGCAGGACGTAATTGGCCAGACTCATGCTCTCCTGACCCCCTGCGATGATCACGTCGGCGTCGCCACAGCGAATGGCTTGAGTGGCCAGGTGCAGCGCTTTCAGGCCGGAGCCGCAGACCTTGTTCAGGGTCATCGCAGGAACGGCAAACGGCAGGCCCGCCTTAATCGCGGCCTGGCGCGCAGGGTTTTGTCCCGCGCCCGCGGTAAGGACCTGTCCCATGATGACTTCGTCGACCTGCGCACCGTCCAGCCCGGTCTGTGCCAGTAACTGACGGATGACCGCCGCACCGAGGTCAACGGCAGGGATGGTCGCCAGCGAGCCCTGGAAACTGCCGACCGCGGTCCGGGTGGCGGCAACGATTACGACGTCTTGCATGGTACGAATCCTCATTGTTGTGGCTCTGGCGCCGGTTCGTTCGCGTTGAGCGGGATACCCGGCACGGCGGAATCAAGGGCGCACATGGTGGCATGAATGACGGGGGTAATTTAAGCCCTTTGTCGTTTTGCTTCACGCGGGACAGACTGACGTTCCACGACAATCCCCAGAGCTTCAATGGCTCTTGTCGAGTAAGGGGCTTGCGCAGTTGATGGGGGGCGTTGGACGAATCAAGCCACTCCCACTCGGCGTCTGGCCCGATGAACCGAGGCGTTGCGCACGGCCCAGCGCAGCACAGGCGCGGTACGGTTCACTCCGGCGCGAATCAGTCTGCGCTTGAAGTCGCTCATCTGGATATCGAACATGCCGCTGGCCCAGGCCGGCAGTAACTCGATACCGGCCTGCATCATCAGATTGCCCATTGGCCTGGCCATACGGCTGGGCGCCGGGGCGTTGCGCAGAATGCTCAGCACCTCGCGGGTGCGTTCATCGCACAGCAGCTGCGGACGCATTCGCTGCAGGTAAGCGGCAATTTCCTGCAAGGAGCGCGGCACGTCTCGCGCGCCCAGACGTTCGGCCACGACCGCGGTTTCGGCGTAGTACCGATCCTGATCTTGTAATGAAAGGTCCGGATTGAGATAGCGCAGATGCGCGGCCATGAAGCTGCTGATTTCGGCCACATGCACCCAGGTCAGCAACTGCGGATCATCGGCGGCATACGTGCTGCCGTCTGGGGCGGTGCCGCTGATCTGCGCATGAATGCCGCGCACCTTGTCGATCAGCCAGTTGGCATCCTGGGTCGAACCAAAGGTCGTGCCGGAAATGAACTGTCCGGTGCGCCGCAGCCGTCCCATCATGTCCTCTCGGAAATTGGAGTGATCCCAAACGCCCGCCAATACGCGGGGATGCAGCATTTGCAGCATCAGGGCGCAGATGCCACCGATCAGCATGCTGGGGAAGTCGCCATGCACCTGCCAGCACACCGCCTGTGGCCCGAACAGGCCGGGATCGCCTTTGGGGTTTTCCATGTCCAGCTGACCCAGGGCCAGGCCTGTCATGCTCATGACCTGGGTTTCGATGCGTGTGCGGATAAATTCCATGCAGACCCGGTGATCGTGGAGGGAACGCCGAGCCTGCAGGCGCGCGTTCGCTATGGGTTGAGACGCTTGTCGATCAGACCCTCCACGACACTGGAGTCCGCCAGGGTGGATATATCCCCCAGACTGTCCAGTTCGTTGCAGGCGATCTTGCGCAAGATGCGGCGCATGATCTTCCCGGAGCGGGTTTTCGGCAAGGCCGGGGCCCACTGGATCAGTTCGGGTTTGGCAAAGCTGCCGATTTCCTTGCTGACCAGTTCCCGCAATTCTTTTTGCAGCGCATCGCTCGGCTCGATGCCGGCCATGGTCGTCACGAACGCATAAATGCCCATGCCTTTGACGTCATGGGGATACCCGACCACGGCTGCTTCAGCGACGGCATCGTGCAGGACCAGCGCGCTTTCAACCTCGGCGGTGCCGATGCGATGCCCGGACACGTTGATCACGTCGTCCACGCGGCCGGTGATCCAGTAATGCCCGTCGCTGTCACGGCGCGCCCCGTCGCCGGTGAAGTAATAACCGGGGTACGGCTTGAAGTAGGTTTCAATCATGCGTTTCTGATCGCCATACACGCCGCGAATCTGCCCCGGCCAACTGGCCTTGATGGCCAGCAGGCCGCTGATGGCGCCTTCGATTTCCTTGCCCTTTTCGTCAAGCAGAACAGGTTGTACGCCAAACATCGGCTGAGTGGCGCAGCCCGGTTTGAGCGGCGTGGTGCTGACCAACGGGGTGAGCATGATGCCGCCGGTCTCGGTCTGCCACCATGTGTCGACGATGGGGCAGCGCTCTTTTCCTACCTCATGGAAATACCATTCCCACGCTTCCGGGTTAATCGGCTCACCCACCGTACCGAGTACGCGCAGGCTGTCCCGGCGGGTGGCCTTCAGCGGTTCCGGACCTTCGCGCATCAGGGCGCGCAGGGCAGTCGGCGCGGTGTAAAAGATATTCACGTGATGCTTGTCGATGACCTGCCAGAAACGCGAAGTGTCAGGGTAATTCGGTACGCCCTCGAAGATCAGCGTGGTTGCGCCATTCGCCAGTGGGCCGTAGACGATGTAGCTGTGGCCAGTGACCCAGCCGACGTCGGCGGTGCACCAGTAGATCTCGCCTTCCCGGTAATCGAACACGTATTTGTGGGTCAGCGCCGCGTGCAACAGATAGCCGGCCGTGGTGTGCAGCACGCCCTTGGGTTTGCCGGTACTGCCGGAGGTGTACAGGATGAACAGCGGATCTTCTGCGTCCATGGGTTCTGGCGGGCAGTCGTCGCTGATGCCGTGCAGCGCCTCGTGATACCAGACGTCCCGGCCCTCGACCCAGTCCACCTCACCCTCGGTGCGCTGCACCACCAGCACCGTACTGACGTTCGGACAGCTCTGCAGCGCCTTGTCGACGTTCTGCTTGAGCGGAATGTATTTGCCGCCGCGCACGCCTTCATCGGCGGTGATGACGGTCTGGCAGTCGGCGTCAAGAATGCGGTCGCGAAGTGCATCAGGTGAGAATCCGCCGAACACCACCGAATGCACGGCACCAATGCGGGTGCAGGCGAGCATCGCATAAGCCGCTTCGGGGACCATCGGCATGTAGATACAGACTCGATCGCCTTTCTTGACCCCGCGTTCTTTGAGCACGTTCGCCAGGCGGGCGACATTATGGTGGAGTTTCTTGTAAGTGATTTCGGCAGACTCGGCAGGATTGTCACCCTCCCAGACAATCGCCACCTGATCGCCGCGCGTAGGAAGATGCCGGTCGATGCAGTTGTAGCTGACGTTCAACTGACCGCCCTTGAACCAGGATGCCGCGCCGGTCGTGAGGTCATATTGCTGGACCTGCTCCCATGGGGCAGACCAGTCGAGAAATTTCTTCGCTTGTTCGGCCCAGAAGGCATCAGGCTGTTCGACGGATTGGCGGTACAGGCACTGGTAATCGTCGGCGCTCAACTGAGCGGCTTTACGTGTCGCGTCGGCGTGTGGGAAATCGCTGAGATTGAACATGGCGTCTCCTTTATTCTTGTGGGCTCGTCATGTCATCAGAGTAGTTGGACTCTCCGGGGTTCGGAATCCGGGCTCGTTACCCCCATCAACACAAAACCCGCCGCCTCTTGCGAGGGGGCGGGTTTCGAGGTGCAGCAGCGGATCGATCAGCCGCGGTGACGACCGCGGAAGTAATTGATCAGGCCTTGAGTCGACGCGTCTTCGGCCGGGGTTTCTTCGGTGCCGACAAGGCGACTGTAAACACCTTTGCCCAGCTCCTTGCCCAACTCCACGCCCCACTGATCGAAGGCGTTGGTGCCCCAGATCACGCTCTGGACGAATACCTTGTGTTCGTACATGGCGACCAGCGCACCGAGGCGGCGAGGGCTGATGCGCTCGCACACGATCGTGTTGCTTGGACGGTTGCCCGGAATGACCTTATGCGGCGCGACGCGCTGCACTTCGTCCTCCGGCATGCCCTTGGCGCGCAGTTCGGCTTCAGCCTCTTCGCGGGTCTTGCCCAGCATCAGCGCCTGACTCTGCGAGAGACAGTTGGCGTACAGCCACTGATGGTGATCCGAGACCGGGTTGAAGCTCACGATCGGCACGATGAAGTCGGCCGGAATCAACTGCGTGCCCTGGTGCAGCAACTGGTGGTACGCGTGCTGGCCGTTACAACCCACGCCACCCCAGATCACAGGGCCGGTATCGGTCTTGACCGGAACACCGTCCTGGCGAACGCTCTTGCCGTTGGATTCCATATCCAGCTGCTGCAAGTGCTTGGTGATGTTACGCAGGTAGTGGTCGTAGGGCAGGATCGCGTGGCTTTGAGCACCCCAGAAATTGCCATACCAGACGCCAAGCAGACCCAGCAGAACGGGCATGTTCTTTTCGAAGTCGGCGTTCAGGAAATGCTGGTCCATGGTGTATGCACCGGACAGCAGCTCCTTGAAGTTGGACATGCCGATGGCCAGGGCAATGGGCAGACCGATGGCCGACCACAACGAATAACGGCCGCCGACCCAGTCCCACATCGGGAAGATGTTCTCTTCGCGAATACCGAATGCCACGGCGGCGGCGTTGTTGCTCGACACGGCAATGAAGTGACGGTACAGCTCGGCTTCCGAACCGCCCTGCGCCAGGTACCAGGCGCGAGCGGCGGTGGCGTTTTTCAAGGTTTCCAGCGTGCTGAACGTCTTGGACGAGACGATGAACAACGTGGTCTCGGCGCGCAGCTTTGCGGTCAGTTCGTGCAGCTCGGTGCCGTCGATGTTCGCCAGATAGTGACAGCGGACACCTTTCTGGCCGTAGGACAGCAACGCTTCGGACACCAGTTCAGGGCCGAGGAAGGAGCCACCGATGCCGATGTTGACCACGTCAGTGATCGGCTTCTCGGTGTAACCGCGCCACAGGCCGTCGTGAATGCGGCCGACCAGATCGGTGATCTGGTTCAGCACTTTATGCACTTCGGGCATCACGTTGGTGCCGTTGACCAGCAATTTGTCGCCTACTGGACGACGCAGTGCGGTGTGCAGCGCCGGTCGGTTTTCCGAGGAGTTGACCGGCTCGCCGTCGTACTGCGCCTTGATCGCGTCCTTCAGGCCGACTTCATTGGCCAGATTGACCAGCAGCTGGCGGGTCTCGGCGTTGATCAGGTTTTTCGAGTAGTCGAGGAACAGCCCGGCGCTGCTGAGAGTGAAGTCGTTGAAACGCTGCGGGTCTTCGTTGAATGCGTCGCGCATGCTGAAGTTCTGCATGGCTTTGCGGTGATCGGTGAGCGCCTGCCAGGCGGGCAGGGTAGTGACGTCATGGGGAGTGCGGTAGTACGCCATCGCTGCGGGTTTCCTTGTACTTGAACTGCCTTTTTGGACACTGAAAAGCCAGGTGGACACGAATTCGTTAATACGTCAGAGACTAATCCCCGGCAACGCCGATGTCTGCGCCTCGCTTTACCTTTGCTCGGTACTTTTTCTCACAAGGTAAAGTCGCCTTTCTCGGACGAACTGTACCGGTATGGCATTGCTGGTGGGGCTAAGTTCATTGCCTGGTGCCATATAGAGCATGCGCGGCACCCATTCACAAGCTCACCCCGGGCTGGTGAGCATAGTTGCGAATACCAGTGTACTGCGCGTTATTCCTTGAACAGGTGAAGATTGTCGATCAGCCGGGTCTTGCCCAGAAACGCTGCGGCCAGGATCACCAGATCCTTATCCTCTGGCATCGCTGGGCGCAGGCTCGTTGCCTGACGTATTTCAAGATAATCGAGGCGCATGCCGGCGCTTTCCAGTGCCTTTTTGCCATCGTCCAGCAGCAGCGCGTGATTCTTTTCGCCCTTTTGCAGGCTGTCGCCGATCTGCCTGATGACCTGATACAGCGTGGGTGCCGCGGCGCGCTCGGTTTCAGTCAGGTAGCCATTTCGCGAAGACAGCGCCAGGCCGTCGGTGGCTCGCACGGTCGGCTCGCCGATGATCTGGATCGGCATATTCAGGTCGCGAACCATCGCGCTGATCACTGCCAGTTGCTGGAAGTCTTTCTGGCCGAAAATCGCAAGGTCCGGCTGGACCATGTTGAACAGCTTGCTGACCACCGTTGAAACGCCGTCGAAGTGCCCTGGGCGACTGCCGCCGCACAGGCCTTCCGAGACAACCGGAACCCGAACGATGGTCTGATCGGCCATCCCGTGCGGGTACATCTCTTCAACCGTCGGGGTGAACAGCAGGTGGCAACCGGCTTGCAGCAGTTGTTCCTGATCAGCGGCCAGCGTGCGTGGATAGGTGGCCAGGTCCTCGGTGGGACCGAATTGCAGCGGGTTGACGAAAATGCTTGCCACCACGAAGTCGGCACGCTGAGCGGCTTTCTTGACCAGCGCAATGTGGCCGCTGTGCAGATTGCCCATGGTTGGAACGAGCGCGATCCGCTTGCCTTCGCCGCGGGCGCGAGCGACGGCTGCGCGCAGCTCGCGCACTGTCTTGACTGTGTTCATGCCGAGAATCCGTGTTCTGGGGCGGGGAAGCTCACGTCTTTGACTGCATTGACGTAGGCGCTAATAGCCGATTGAACATCAGCCTGACCGGTCATGAAATTCTTCACGAATTTAGGCACGCGGCCGCTGATCGACAGACCAAGCATGTCATGCAACACCAGCACCTGGCCGTCGGTGGCGCTGCCGGCGCCGATGCCGATGACCGGGATTTTCACGGCGTGGGTGATTTCCTGCGCCAGTTCGCTCGGCACGCATTCCAGCAGAATCATCGCTGCACCCGCCTGCTCCAGCGTGATGGCGTCGGCCCGCATCTGCCGCGCCTGCGCTTCCTGACGGCCCTGAACCTTGTAACCGCCCAGCACGTTCACCGCTTGCGGCGTCAGGCCCATGTGCGCACACACCGGAATGCCGCGCTCGGCCAGCAGACGAATCGAATCGGCCAGCCACGCCGCGCCCTCGATCTTGAGCATGTGCGCGCCGGCCTGCATCAGCATCGCGCTGTTGGCGAAGGTCTGCTCGGCGGTGGCGTAGGACATGAACGGCAGGTCGGCCAGGATCAGCGCACCCTGATTGCCGCGTTTGACGCTGGCGACGTGGTAGGCCATTTCGGCCGTGGTGACCGGCAAGGTGCTGTCGTGCCCCTGAAGAACCATGCCCAGCGAGTCGCCGACCAGCAGCACCTCGACACCCGCCTGACTGGCGACATGAGCGAAGGTTGCGTCGTAGCAGGTCAGCATGGTGATTTTTTCACCCTTTTGCTTCAGGCCCAGCAGGGACGTAACGGTGATATCTGGCATGAAAAAGTCCTCATTCAGGCGCTGTGAACACTACGGCGAGCAACGCGTGATTCATTCCTGGAACTCAGGCACATCGTCGTTGCGCGATGTTTACAAAGACCTGTTCCGCGCCTTGTGGCCGGGAGTCCGGCTTCGGGACGCTTATCTTCGTGAGGAGGGGGCGGGAAGTCAATTCCGGGTGTTACCGGTTGGGTCAGGATGTTACCGAAGCCTGCTGTATGCCCGCGACCGCCACGATCGCAACGCCATAGGCAGAAATGCGATGTGTCCGCGATCATGCAGGCGCGTGGCCCGTCCCGCGATCTGGCGCGAAGCAGTCGCAAGGCCTGCAAAATGTCAGGCAGCCCGCGCTGCTAAGGGCGATGGGCTGTCAGACCGACAGCCGCTCCAGGCCTTCGAACGGGCAGGCGGCGAGCAAGTCATCCAGCGCGCGGCCGTCGGCGAGGGTAATCCCCGGCGCCAGTTCGGCCAGTGGATAGAGCACAAATGCCCGGGCGTGCATGTGATAGTGCGGCACCTTCAGGCGGGGTTCGTCGATAAGGCGGTCACCAAACAGCAGGATGTCCAGGTCGAGCGTGCGCGGTCCCCAGCGCTCCAGGCGTTCGCGGCCCTGATCATTCTCGATCGCCTGTAAACCATCCAGTAGCCTCAGCGGATCCAGCGAGGTGTCGAGCCCAGCCACCGCATTGGTATAGCGCGGCTGACCCGGCAAGAGCGAGTCGCTGACATAAAAAGAGGAAACGCCCGACAGGCTCGTCTCTGGCAATTGCGCCAATGCCTTGATCGCGTCGCGCAACTGCTCGGCGGGATCGGCCAGGTTGCTGCCCAGACCGATATACACGCGTTCCGTCATGGTGTTATTCCGATGCGTCGGCGCCAGCGCGTTTGCGCTTGCCGCCCCCGCTGCGGCGACGCTTGCGCGGCCCCTGTCCGGTCGCTTCGGACTTACTGCCCAGATCGCGAATCATGTCCCGACGTCCGGCATCGTTGGCGTCCTGATACTCAGTCCACCAGTCGCCCAACCCGTCGGTTTCCTCGCCCGCAGTTTCGCGCAGCAGCAAGAAGTCGTAGCCAGCGCGGAAGCGTGGATTGTCCAGCAGCAGATCGGCGCGCTTGCCGGAGCGACGTGGCAGGCGCTCCTGCATGTCCCAGATTTCACGAATCGGCATCGTGAAACGTTTGGGAATCGCAATGCGCTGACACTGCTCAGCGATCAATTCGTGCGCAGCTTCCTGCATGGCGGGGATCGGCGGCATCCCGCGCTCCTGCAGACGCAACACGCGAGCCGGCAGGGCAGGCCACAGCAACGCAGCGAACAGGAAAGCAGGCGTTACCGGTTTGTTCTGCTGAACACGCAAGTCGGTATTGGCCAAGGCTTCGCTGATGAGCGTGTGCGTATAGGTCGGGTTGTACTCCAGCGCCTTGGAACTGGCAGGGAACAGAGGATCGAACAGCTCCAGATCGACCAGCATCTCGAACGTAGATGCGGCGTACCCCGACAGGAACAGCTTCAGCACCTCTTCAAACAGACGCGCCGAGGGAATATCCCGCAACATCGGCGCCAGCGGCCGGATCGGCGTTGCGCTGTGTTTTTCGATTCCGAAATCCAGCTTGGCCGCGAAACGGACTGCACGGAGCATACGCACCGGGTCTTCCTTGTAGCGCTGCTGCGGGTCGCCGATCAGGCGGATCAGGCGATTGCGGATATCGTGCACGCCGTTGGCGTAATCCAGTACGCGCTCGGTCACCGGATCGTAATAAAGGGCGTTGATGGTGAAGTCGCGGCGCTGCGCGTCTTCTTCCAGCGTGCCATACACGTTGTCGCGCAAAATCCGGCCGCTCTCATTGCGCGAGGACTGATTGCTGTCCTCTTCTTCGTCATCCTGCGGATGATTGGCGCGGAAAGTGGCCACTTCGATGATTTCGCGACCGAAATGGATATGAACGAGCTTGAAGCGACGGCCGATGATGCGCGCGTTACGGAACTCGGCACGGACTTGCTCAGGCGTGGCGCTGGTGGCGACGTCGAAATCTTTCGGCGTAATGCCCAGCATCAGGTCGCGTACGCAGCCACCGACCAGGTAGGCCTGATAGCCGGCGGTCTGCAGACGCTCGACAATGCTCACGGCATAACGGCTGAACTGTGCGCGCTGCAACGAATGCTGGCTGCTGCTGAGCACTTCGGGCGTTGTGCGCGTGTGTTGCTGCGGCTTGCGCAGAGGGGAACGGAATGACTGGAACAGCTTCTTCAGCATGGGATGCACTGTTTGAAGGAATATTCGGCCAATTTCGAAGAATGACCGCACGATGGGCGGGGATTCTAGCATTTAGTCGAGGGATGGTGTAGGACGCTGCGAGAAGGCCGTCTGAAGCTGCGTGTACGGGATGAAACGGGAGGGGAAAGGTGAAGCTGGCGTGGCGCCGGATGCGAGGAGGGTGTCTTGTAAGCTACTGGGGGAGCCGAAGCTCCCCCAAAGTGCGTGCTCTTATTCTTATTGTCTGTTGGGCTTTTTGTTTTTGTTGAGCGCCCAATTCACGGCTTTCGCCTGTGAAACCTCCCAATCGGGAGTCAAGAGCAAACGGATTGCTTTGGTCGCTGTGCTGCAGTGATCAATCGGTCCAACCAGTTCAGGCTCTACCTTAGGGTAGTTTTTTGTTGTTCTCGGCCTGGTTGCGGGACAAGTCCCAAATGCAACGCCTCTCCAAAAGAATCAGTTAGCTGCGCCTCCGCCGTGTTGTTCTTGTTATGCGTGAGTCGATTCGTCTTGTTTTTATTGTGTTGTTTTACGGGTGACTGATTTTTGTTGTTCTTGTACGAATAGATATAGCAGGACCTGTGCCAACTTTTGCGAAATCAGCTACAGGCCTTTGTTTTCGAGGGTGTGGCAAATTGACGCTATTTTTTGAGGCCGAAAAAAAGCCGGGGATTCGTTACCGTACGCCCCGGCTTTTGTTACGTCCTGCATGTGAGGTAACAGTTTTTTCACAAGCTCGGTATGCCGCGTGCCAGAGCCTTGCGATGGGTGTAACGGTCAGGTTTCGCTGGCCACTCCGGTCTTGCGGCGCGGGATGCCCAGGCGCTGACGACGTTCCCACAGACACTTACGGCTCACCCCGAGTTTGCGAGCCAGCTCGGTCTCGGTCATGTGGTCCTGATGTTCGAGAACGAAGTGCTGAAAGTAATCCTCCAAGGACAGATCTTCGGTCGGCTCATGCGCCGTTGAACTCGCCGAATTGGCCGCCTGCGGCGCCAGACCGATGAATTCTTCGACGTCCAGGTCGCTCAACTCGATGTCGATGCCCAGCAGGTCCGCGGAAATTTCCGGGCTTTCGCACAGAATTACCGCGCGCTCCACGGCGTTCTCGAGTTCCCGCACGTTCCCCGGCCAGGCGTAGTGACGAATGGCCTGTTCGGCGTCCGGGCCGAATCGCAGATCATTCCGCCCGGCTTTGGCACTCTGCCGTGCAAGGAACGCGTTGGCGATTTCGTTTACGTCGGCCCCGCGCTCTCGCAACGCTGGCAGCTTCAGCGCGATGACATGCAGACGGTAATAAAGGTCTTCACGGAATTGCCCGACTTTGGCCAGGCTTTTCAGATCACGGTGAGTGGCGGCGATCAGGCGGACATCGACCTTCTGCGACTGCACAGAACCGACCCGGCGGATCTCGCCTTCCTGAAGCACGCGCAGCAGTCGAGCCTGAGCTTCGAGAGGCAACTCGCCGATTTCGTCGAGGAACAGCGTTCCGCCATCCGCCGCTTCCACCAGACCCGCACGACCCGCGCTGGCGCCCGTGAACGCCCCTTTCTCATGACCGAACAGTTCGGACTCGATGAGCGTTTCAGGAATAGCCGCACAGTTGACCGAGATCATCGGCGCCTTGGCCCGGCGAGAAAGATTGTGCAGGGCACGCGCGACCAGTTCCTTGCCGGTCCCGGATTCACCTTGAATCAACACGTTCGAATCGGTGGGCGCGACCTTGCGGATCTTGCTGTACAGATCCTGCATCGGCGGGCACGAGCCGATGATGCCGATCTCGCCATTGCTGTTGTCAGGACCCGCTTTGTCGCTGGCTGAAGCCTTGGCGGCAGTGGCCCGCTCGGCCTGGATGCTCTGCACGGTCTGGCGGTCGCGCAGGATTCGCGAGACCGCCTGGAGCATTTCGTCGTGGTCGAACGGTTTGGCGATGTAATCCACCGCGCCCATTTTCATCGAATCCACGGCCGAGCGCAGGCTGGCGTAGCTGGTCATGATTAATACCGGCTTGCCCTGACCCAGCTTGATCAGCTCTGTGCCTGGAGCACCTGGCAAGCGCAGGTCGCTGACGATCAGGTCAAACGACGGGATGCTGAAACGTTCCTGAGCTTCCTGCACGGATCCGGCTTCACTGACCTGGTACTGATTGCGTTCCAGCAAACGGCGCAAGGCAGATCGGATAATGGTTTCGTCTTCGACGATCAAAATGTGAGGCATTGATTCGATTCTCTCGACGGTCTCAGTTCACAGCGGACGTCGCTTCGACATGTCGCGGTAATGTCACCCGAATCCGGGTTCCGCGTTGATGCTCGGGGTCAGCCGGGCTGTCGATGGTGATTTGTCCATAATGCTCTTCAACGATGGAATAGACCAGTGCGAGCCCCAGTCCTGTTCCTTCCCCCGGGTCCTTGGTGGTGAAGAACGGTTCGAACAAGCGATCCATGATTGCTTTGGGAATTCCGGTGCCTTCGTCTTCGACGATCAAATCGACCGTATGTTCGGAGGCTTCGCTTCTGACACGCACCGCGCTGCCGGCAGGTGAGGCGTCGCGGGCGTTGGACAGAAGGTTTATCAGCACCTGCGCCAGCCGCTGCGGATCGCCGTCGACCCAGTGGCTGGGGTTGCACAGGTTATAGAACTGCACTTCGAAATTCCGTCGGTTGAGGGCGAGCAGACCAATGGCGTCCTGTGCGACCTCGGCCAGACAGACGGCCTCGTCTGCATGCTGGTGCCCGCCCGCGTGGGCGAAACTCATCAATGACTGGACGATGCGTGACACCCGCTTGGTTTGCTCGAGGATCTGGCTGCTGATTTCGGTCAGCTCACCGTCTTCCTCACGTTCTTCACGCAGGTTTTGCGCAAGACAGGCGATGCCGGTGATCGGGTTACCGATTTCGTGCGCCACACCTGCAGCGAGCCGGCCAATGCTGGCCAGACGTTCAGAATGCACCAGCTTGTCTTCGAGCATCTGCGTGTCGGTCAGGTCCTCCACCAGAATGACCAGGCCACTGTTACCAGGCGCGAGGGGCTCGTCGATTGCCGCTTTGTGCAGATTGAGCCAGCGCGTCTGTCCATCCAGCGCCAGACGCTGCTTGTGCAAGTGTTCGTCCGGAACGTTGATGAAGCCCAGCAGCAGCTGTTTCCACGGATCGACAATGGTCTCGAGGCGCGATCCGACCACGCGCTGCGCGCCGATACCGGTCAGTTCTTCCATGGCCTTGTTCCACATCAGGATTTCCTGATCCTTGGCCAGGGAACAGACTCCCATCGGCAACTCCTGCAACGTCTGCCGGTGGTAGCGGCGCAAGGCATCGAGTTCGGCGGCAAGGCCGGTGAGGCGCGAGTGATAGTCCTCAAGTCGGCTTTCAATGAAATGGATGTCTTCGGTCACGTAATTTTCGCTGCCCGATTTATACGGCAGGAAAGTTTCAACCATGTCTTGCGCCACGCTTGGCCCCATCAAACCGGAGAGATTGGCCTCGATCCGATCGCGCAAGCGACGCAATGCGTAGGGACGGCGTTCGTCGAACGGCAAATAGAGATCGCGCAGCGCCTGCTCGACTTCCTTCTGCGCAGCCTTCGCGCCCAGCGGTTTGGCGAGCTGCGTGGCAAACTCCTGAGGCGAAACCGCATGCAGCTCCCGACGCTGCGGACGCCGGACGTTATCCACTGCGCAGGCCTCGGCGGCGCTCGCTTCTTCAGGACTGGGATTGCTGAACAGGGAAATCAGCGTGAACACCAGCACGTTCGCCGCCAGTGATGCGATGGCGGCCATGTGCCAACTGGTATCGTCCAGCACGTAGATCATGTTCAGCAGCGGGATATAAAACCCCTGGAAATTGCCGATCAGCGGGAACAGCATGCTGACCATCCAGACCACGATTCCGGCGATCAGACCGGCCATGAACCCACGACGATTGGCGGCCGGCCAGTAGAGCACTGACAGCACGCCCGGCAAGAATTGCAGGGTGGCGACAAAGGCCACGATGCCAAGGTTGGCCAGATCCTGCTTGGCGCCCAGCATCAGATAGAAGCCGTAACCTGCCATGATGATCGCGACAATCAGGCCGCGACGGGTCCATTTGAGCCAGCGGTAAATGTTGCCCTCTGCCGGTGGCTGATAGAGCGGCAGCACCAGGTGATTGAGCGCCATGCCCGACAGTGCCAGGGTGGTGACGATGATCAAGCCGCTCGCGGCGGACAGCCCGCCGACATACGCCAGTAACGCCAGACTTTTGTTGTGCGCGGCGATGCCGATGCCCAGGGTGAAGTACTCCGGGCTGGTGGTGGCGCCCAGCTTGAGTCCGGCCCACAGCACCAGCGGCACGGCCAGACTCATCAACAGCAGGAACAGCGGCAGGCCCCAGCTGGCGCTGACCAGCGAGCGCGGATTGAGGTTCTCGGTAAAGGTCATGTGGTACATGTGCGGCATGACGATGGCCGATGCGAAGAACACCAGCAGCAGCGTCCGCCAGGGGCCTTCTTGCAGCGGCGTGTGAAGGGCAGCCAGAGCGCTCTGGTTCTGCAGCAGCCACTGCTCGAGGCTCTGCGGGCCATCGAATACGCCATAGAGCGCATAAATGCCGATGCCGCCGATGGCGACCAGCTTGATCACCGATTCGAAGGCAATGGCGAACACCAGCCCTTCATGCTTCTCCCGCGTCGCGATATGGCGTGAGCCGAAGAAAATCGTGAACAGGGTGATCAGGACGCAGAACGCCAGCGCCACGTAATTGCGCACCGGCTCGCGGGTCAGGATCGCGATGGAGTCGGCGACGGCCTGGATCTGCAGTGCCAGCAGCGGCAAAACCCCGATCAGCATGAAGACGGTCGTCAACGCTCCGGCCCAGGTGCTGCGAAAGCGGAACGCAAAAAGGTCCGCCAACGACGACAGTTGGTAAGTGCGAGTTATCTTCAGGATCGGGTAAAGCAGCACCGGCGCCAGCAGAAACGCCCCGGAAACCCCCAGATAGCTGGACAGAAACCCGTAGCCGTATTCATAGGCCAGGCCGACCGTACCGTAGAACGCCCAGGCGCTGGCATACACGCCCAGCGACAGCGTATAGGTCAGCGGGTGGCGAATGATCCAGCGCGGGATCAGCCCGCGCTCACTGACCCAGGCAACGCTGAACAGCACCAGCAGGTACGCGGCGCTGATCAGGATCATCTGCGTCAGGCTAAAGCTCATCGGCATCTCGTTGGCTCTGCAGGATGAAGGTCACCACGATGAGGATCAGCCACAACATATAAGGCCGGTACCAGGCGCCTGTCGCGTCGATCCACCAATCCATGATGGCGGGGGAAAAGAGGTAGATGCCTACCACCAGGAGCAGGACCAATCGATAAATGTACATTTGGCCTCCTAGAGTGAGTGACGCCGACACGACAGCCCGAAGGAGCGGCATGGTAACGGATGGCTATCAGGCTGCAAGCGACGTTTCGGCCACCTTTTGTGCTGTGATTTGAAGCAACCGCTCTGGCTCAGTCTATTCGAGCTTCTTCGATCGTGCCGACGCGAGGAATCAGATCGGCGTTCCAGTGTGCAATTCCCCAGTCGAGTACTTCTCTGGGCGTTGCGAACGCCAGCTCGCCCGGCGCGGGTTGACCCAGGGCGCGCAAGGCCCGAAGCAGCAAGGGCGTGGCCTGGTCTGGCGGCAACGGTGGGGATCGATAGGATTTACCCAGTTTGTGCCCGTCTGGTTGGGTGATCAGCGGGACGTGCAGATAGCGAGGCTGCGGCAGGCCGAGCAGTTCTTGCAAGTAAAGCTGGCGCGGGGTCGAGTCGAGCAGGTCTGCGCCTCGGACGATATCGGTGATGCCCTGCCAGCCGTCATCCAGCACGACGGCCAGTTGATAGGCGTACAGGCCGTCGCGCCTGCGGATCACGAAGTCGCCCGCGTCACGGCCCAGATGCTGACGAAATTCGCCTTGTACCCGGTCCTCGAAACGATATTCCAGCTCCGGCACGCGAATGCGGATGGCGGCGTCGTCGGGCGAGTGCCCGGCGTTGCGGCAGAATCCGGGGTAGATCCCGTGGAAAGGCTCCAGCTGTTTACGCGAGCAGGTGCACGCGTACGCCAGCCCGTAGCTGAACCAGCGATCGATCATTTCCTGATAGGCCGCATGCCGGTCGCTTTGTCTGACCACCTCGCCATCCCACTCGAAGCCATAGGTTTCGAGGGTTTTGAGAATGGCCGCCTGAGCGCCGGGTTCTTCACGGGGAGGGTCCAGATCCTCCATGCGCATCAGCCACTGGCCGCCGACCGAGCGTGCATCGAGATAAGACGCGAGCGCCGCGACCAGGGAACCGAAGTGCAGATAGCCGCTGGGGGTTGGCGCAAAGCGCCCTATATAGGTAGGGGAGTTCATGCGCGCTGATGGTACTGGAAATGAGATGTGCGAAAAACCGGACGTTACCTCAATGCCTGTAGGAGCACGGCGGGTATTGGTCCCGATTCATGCACGTCCCGGGTGGGCCGGCCTGTCAGCTGCACTTCCGGAAAAAACAAAGGACGCCGAAGCGTCCTTTATTACAGAAAATCCGAGGTCATTTACCGACCTGTTTTTCCTTGATTTCAGCCAGCGTCTTGCAGTCGATGCACATATCGGCAGTCGGGCGGGCTTCCAGACGGCGCAGGCCGATCTCGATGCCGCAGGACTCACACCAGCCGTACTCTTCGTCTTCGATCAACTGCAGCGTCTTGTCGATCTTTTTAATCAGCTTGCGTTCACGATCGCGTGCGCGCAGTTCCAGCGCGAACTCTTCTTCCTGACTCGCACGGTCAGCAGGGTCAGGAAAGTTGGCCGCTTCGTCCTTCATGTGATCAACCGTGCGGTCGACTTCCTGCATCAAGTCCTGTTTCCACTTATTCAGGATCTTGGTGAAGTGGGCTCGCATGGGCTTGCCCATGTATTCCTCGCCCTTCGTCTCAACGTACGGCGTAAAACCGCTGATCGTTGTTGAATTGCTTTTTTGCTTTTCTTCGGTGGGCATGAACGGACCGCCTCTCACTCTTCTAAGCCATTGCGCAGGGTAATGATCCATCGCCGACACCCGCCGGCCCTGCGGCTGCAAGCGGGCGAACTTACCAGATCGAATCGGGGCGCGCTACTCCCGGTTGTCGAGCTTGGCTCTCCAACGCGCCCGTGAACTATGACCGCAGCCAAAGCGTCGGGTTTTATATTATTTTGCGGTGCCATCAGTCTAGCCCCTCCTGCGATAACGCCCGGTTTTCTGGATTGTCGGTTGCGGGACTTCAAAGCGGCGGTCGATAAATCCTGTAGCGCGCCGGTCGCTTGGGTAGAATCCTCAGCTTGTTTCGCACAATCGTCATTAAAGGAAGGCCAATGCCACAGCCCTACAGTGCGCGCAGTCGCGCCATCGAACCCTTTCATGTCATGGCACTGCTGGCGCGGGCCAATGAACTGCAGGCGGCGGGGCACGATGTCATTCACCTCGAAATCGGCGAGCCCGACTTCACGACGGCCGAACCTATTGTCAAAGCCGGTCAGGCCGCTCTGGCAGCCGGAAAAACCCGTTACACCGCAGCCCGTGGCCTGCCTGAACTGCGCGACGCGATTGCCGGCTACTACGCCAGCCGTTATGGCCTGGACATCGATCCGCGGCGGATCCTGATTACCCCAGGCGGTTCGGGCGCGTTGTTGCTGGCGACCAGTCTGCTGGTCGATCCCGGTAAGCACTGGTTGTTGGCCGATCCGGGATATCCCTGCAACCGGCACTTCCTGCGTCTGGTCGAGGGCGCTGCGCAATTGGTGCCGGTCGGTCCGGACGTCCGCTACCAGCTCACGCCTGAACTGATCGCCAGCCACTGGAACGAGGACAGTGTCGGCGCCCTGGTCGCGTCCCCGGCCAACCCGACGGGCACGTTGCTGCATCGCGATGAACTGGCCGCGCTGTCATCCTCGCTCAAGGTGCGCGATGGGCATCTGGTGGTTGACGAGATCTATCACGGCCTGACCTACGGCACCGACGCGGCCAGTGTCCTGGAAGTGGATAACGACGCATTTGTGCTCAATAGCTTTTCAAAGTATTTCGGCATGACGGGATGGCGTCTTGGTTGGCTGGTCGCTCCGGAAGCGGCGGTCGGTGATCTGGAAAAACTCGCTCAAAACTTGTACATCAGCGCGCCGAGCATGGCGCAGAGCGCTGCCCTGGCCTGTTTCGAGCCGCAAACGCTGGCTATCCTCGAAGAGCGTCGTGCCGAATTCGGTAAGCGTCGGGACTTCCTGCTGCCTGCATTGCGTGAGTTGGGCTTCAATATTGCCGTCGAGCCGGAAGGCGCGTTCTATTTATATGCGGACATCAGCGCCTTCGGCGGTGATGCGTTCGCGTTCTGTCGGCATTTTCTGGAAACCGAGCACGTCGCGTTTACTCCCGGGCTTGATTTTGGCCGATACCAGGCCGGTCATCACGTGCGTTTCGCCTACACGCAAAGCCTGCCGCGCCTGCAGGAAGCCGTCGAGCGGATCGGACGTGGCCTGCGGAGCTGGCAAGGCTGATGCGTTTTTCTCCTCCTCTCGAAGAAGCTCGGCTGATCCAGCGCTACAAGCGGTTCCTGGCCGATATCGAAACCCCAAGCGGCGAAATGCTGACGATTCACTGCCCCAACACCGGCTCCATGTTCAATTGCATGATGCCGGGCGGCCGGGTCTGGTTCAGCCGCTCCAACGATCCCAAACGCAAGCTGCCCGGCACGTGGGAGATCAGCGAAACACCTCAAGGTCGCTTCGCGTGCGTCAACACCGGCCGCGCCAACAGGTTGGTGGAAGAGGCGCTGCTGGCAGGCGTGATCACAGAACTGAACGGGTTCACTGCAATCAAGCGCGAAGTCGCTTACGGGCAGGAAAACAGTCGCGTCGATTTTCGTCTGGTTTATCCCCAGGGTGCGTTGTTTCTTGAAGTAAAGAGCGTGACGCTGGGTTTTGACGACAGCAATGTCGCGGCATTTCCTGACGCCGTCACCCAGCGCGGCGCCAGACATTTGCGTGAACTGGCGACGCTGGCGCGGGAAGGCGTGCGGGCAGTGCTGCTGTATTGCGTGAACCTGACGGGTGTCGAGGGTGTACGGCCGGCGGAAGAGATCGACGCCGCCTACGCGGCAGCCCTGCGCGAAGCGGTGGCGGCCGGCGTGGAAGTTCTGGCGTATGGGGTGCAACTGACGCCCGACGAAGTGCGCATCGACCGGCGACTACAGATCCATCTGCATGATCTCAATCATCCCGTGCCTGTTCTGGCAAATTGATCCACACACCGTCCGCATCTTCGGCGCAGGCGATTGCGCCCAGGGCCTGACCCTCGCAGGGGCCCGCAACGCATTCGCCGCTTTCTATGAGAAACAGGGCGCCGTGAGTGGCGCACTGAATCAGGCTGGCGCTGCTGTCCAGAAACTGGTCCGGCTGCCATTCCAGTGCCACGCCCCGATGAGGACAGCGATTGCGGTAGACGTAAATCTGCCCGGCGCGACGGATTGCCATCAGCGCCAGGCCCTCGACTTCAAAGCCAACGCTCTTGCCCTCTTTGACGCGGTCGCTGTTGCACAGGTATTTCAGCGTAGGCTCCTTCGCGCTTGACGCGTAAATGCAAATAATTATCAAATTGCCCGGCTTCGATCTGCAGCATCGACAGTGTGCCAGCTTGCTGAATCGCGAGTCGACACGACGTACCAGAGGAACCGCTGACAAGCGCACTCCGTTTTACCTTCCTTATAAGGGATCTCCCCGTTATGCGTTTCATGACCCGACTGACCGCGATCCTGACCGGCCTGGTGATTGCAAACCTGGCCTTGGCCGACACTCCATCGCCGCAACGCTGGGTCAGTGCCGGGGGCGCGTTGACCGAGTGGGTCGTGGCATTGGGCGGCGAGTCGCAGCTGGTCGGCGTCGACACCACCAGTCAGCACCCGCAAACGCTGAAAGCGCTGCCCAGCATCGGTTATCAGCGTCAGTTGTCGTCGGAAGGCATCCTCAGTCTGCGTCCGGACATTATTGTCGGGACCGAAGAAATGGGGCCTCCCGCCGTCATCGAACAACTGCGTGCTGCCGGCATCAAGGTGCAAGTGTTATCCGCCAGCGCCGATGTGTCTGCGCTGAAAGGTAATCTGGAAACGCTTGGCACATTGCTCGGCAAACAGGATGAGGCCCGTCGTCTCAGCGAGAGCTTCGCGCGGCAACTGGACAGTCAGCACACGTGGGTCGATCAGGCGCAACAACATCAGTCGGCTCCTGGCGTGATGCTGCTGGTCAGTCATGCGGGCGCCGCGCCCATGGTTGCGGGCGCAGGGACCGTTGGCGACTGGTTGATCAAGCAGGCTGGAGGCCGCAATCTGGCGACCCACAGCGATTATAAGATTTTCTCCGCCGAGGCCATGGCGGGGCTCAGTCCCGAGGTGGTGGTGCTCACCGACCGGGCCCAGAATGGCGCTTCGGCGCGTGACGCCCTGCTCAAGCAGAACCCGGTACTGGCGGCCTCTCGGGCTGCGCGTGACAACAGATTCGTGGAAGTCGACCCAACACTGCTGGTGGGTGGCTTGGGCCCACGTCTGCCTGAGGCGATCAAGCACTTGAGCAAAGCCTTCTATCCTGCAGATACCGCCATCAACGCCAAGGTGTCGCCCGCTCAATGAGGGTCATCCTGCAACCGCGAACACTGTTCATTGTGTTGAGCCTGGCGTGTCTACTGGCCGTCTGGCTATCTCTTGCGCTAGGGCCGGTCAGTCTGCCGCTGATGGATACCTTGCGCGCCGGCCTGCGCCTGCTCGGCTTTCCGATTGCCGGCCACGACTTGCAGCAGGCCGAATTGATCCTTGGCCAGATCCGTCTGCCGCGCACGTTGCTCGGTCTGGCAGTGGGCGCAGTGCTGGCGCTGTCTGGCGTCGCGATGCAAGGCCTGTTTCGCAATCCACTGGCCGACCCCGGTCTGGTTGGCGTTTCCAGCGGCGCAGCACTCGGCGCGGCCGTCGCCATTGTGGCAGGCGCTTCACTGGGTGGGCTGCCGGAAGCCTTCGCACCGTATCTGCTTTCCCTCTGTGCCTTCGCTGGCGGATTGATGGTGACCGGTATCGTTTACCGGCTAGGCAGGCGCGATGGCCAGACCAGCGTCGGCATCATGTTGCTGGCGGGCGTGGCAATGACGGCGCTGGCCGGCTCTATCATCGGGCTTTTCACGTATCTGGCGGACGACGCGACGTTGCGCACGCTGACATTCTGGAATCTGGGCACGCTCAATGGCGCAAGTTACGCGCGTTTATGGCCGCTGTTGTTGGTCTGCGTGCTTGTGATCGTTTGGCTGCCGCGTCGGGCGAAAGCGTTGAACGCGCTGTTGCTGGGTGAGTCCGAAGCGCGTCACCTGGGTATCGAGGTGGAGCGTCTCAAGGGCGAACTGATTCTGTGCATCGCGCTCGGCGTGGGGGCGGCTGTGGCGGCGGCCGGACTGATCGGGTTTATCGGTCTGATCGTGCCGCATCTGGTCCGGCTGATCGCAGGCCCCGATCATCGGGTGGTGTTGCCTGCGTCGGCGCTGGCCGGTGCGAGCCTGCTGCTGTTCGCCGACGTCTTCGCCCGTCTGGTGCTGGCTCCGGCGGAATTGCCGATCGGCATCGTGACGGCGTTCCTCGGCGCGCCGTTCTTTTTATTCCTGCTGGTCAGAGGGCGGACCTGATGATGATCGCCGAAAACCTCTGCGTTCACCGCGACGGCAAGGACGTTCTGATGAATGTCGACCTGACGCTTGCCCCAGGCGAAATTCTGGGTGTGCTCGGTCCGAATGGCGCAGGAAAGAGCACGCTGCTCGGCGCCATGAGCGGTGAATTGAAAACCGCGAAGGGGCGGATCAGCCTGGACAACCGTGCGCTGGCTGAATGGAGCGGTCGTGAGCGCGCGCGGCGCCTGGCGGTTTTGCCGCAGAGCTCGACGTTGAGCTTTGCGTTTAACGTCCATGAGGTGATCGCCATGGGGCGGCTGCCACACGATACGGGCCGGCAACGCGACGCCGAGATCATTCGTGCGTCACTTGAGGCCGTCGACTCGCTTCATCTGCAGGATCGCAATTACCTGACCTTGTCAGGGGGTGAGCGTCAGCGGGTGCATCTGGCGCGAGTGCTGGCACAATTGGCAGGGGGCGAGGGCGCGCAAACGCTGTTGCTGGATGAGCCGACGTCCATGCTTGACCCCTTGCACCAACACACCACCTTGCAGGCCGTGCGTGAATTTGCCGATCGCGGTGGTGCCGTGCTGGTCATCCTGCATGATCTGAACCTGGCCGCGCGCTACTGTGACCACCTGTTGCTGCTCGAAAACGGTAGACCTTATCTGTCAGGTTCGCCGCAGGTCGTGCTGGCGCCTGAGCCGCTCAGGTCGGTCTTCGGGCTGGACGTACTGGTGCAGGTTCATCCCGAGCGAGGCCATCCGCTGGTGATCGCGCGTTGAGCCAGTGGCCAGGTCTGCCGCGCGCTCGTTTCTACACACTGCGCTTGCAGGCAACGTCCTAAAGACATTTCCGATACTCGCGTAGGCTGGCTCTCTCACCGTCCCGACACCAATTCTTCGTACCCTCGCTGGATTATCGTCGGCTCAACGACAGCATTGAGGAGGCGGAATGAACGCAGTAAACGACAACAGCGAAGCGTTGGCACAACAGGCGATTGGCTTGATGGAGCTGACATCGTTGAACGCCGATGACACTCAGGAACGGATCGTTGCGTTATGCCAGCGCGCGCTCACGCCTGTCGGCGATGTGGCCGCCGTGTGCGTTCTGCCCCGATTCGCAGGATTGGCGCGGCGCACCCTCGATAACCTGCGGGCGCGAGACGTCAAAGTGGTCGCGGCGGTCAATTTCACCGGCGGCAGCCCGACGATCGCATCCGTCGAGTCGGAAACCCAGGCGGCGATTCTGGCAGGCGCTGACGAAATCGATCTGGTCTATCCCTTCCATGCGCTGTTGGGTGGTAATAAGCACATCGGCGGCGAAATGATTGCGGCGTGCAAGGCGAAATGCACGCGACGCGGCAGCCTGACCGTCACGCTGGAGACCGGTGTGCTGCGGGATCCGCAAATGATTTACGGCGTGTGCCGGGTCGCTATTCAGGAAGGCGCCGGTTTTCTGAAGACCAGCACGGGTAAGCAGATCGTCAGCGCCACTCCGCAAGCCAGCCGCATCCTGCTTGAAGCCATCGCCGAGACGGGCGCGCATGTCGGGCTAAAGGCTTCGGGCAACGTACGTACCTTGGCAGAGGCGCAGGTTTACATGGAACAGGCCAGCGCCCGATTCGGCGATTTCTGGCTGGAGCAGGGGAGGTTGCGGTTGGGTGCGACGAGCCTGCTGGATGATCTGTTGCTGCATCTGGGCGTGGGTTCGTAACGCCTCTCGGCTTTCTTCAGGCAAAAAAAGACCCGGCAAAAAGCCGGGTCAAAAACCGTGATTAGCCTGATGAGGAGATAATCTGAACGTCCGAACCAAGGAGCCATTCAGGTTACCAACCAGCCTCGCGACTGGATGTGATAATCATAGTGATTCTCATTTGTAAGTCAACAGGTAATTTCCAACTATTTTCCTGCCTGCATGACCTGAGAGGCAGTCTGCCGACTGCCCAGTCTTTCTAGCTGTTGATTGAGCGAGTTTTTTCGGTCGATGGATAAGTCGCACCAGTGCAGGTCGAGCAGCGCGCCTTCGAGCGCGTAGAGCAGTACTTTCGAAGCGCGAAAGCCTTTGGTTCTGACGGCGCGATAAGCGTGAATGGCGCCAACACGACGAAGGTCGGCCGCGTTATGTATGCCTGCAGCATGCAGCCATTGAGCCGAGGTCTTCCCCAGATTTTTCATGCGTTGCAGTTCATCATCCATGATCATGACATGCGTCCTTGTGACTGTAGCTCCTTGTTAAACAGCTCCAGGACTTGACGCAAACTTCAGGACAAGCCGTAAGAATGAGTGTAGTTGCGATGGCGGGTGCGGAAGGTGATGACCTGCAAAAGTCGGCTCAAGGCGCCGAACGGTCATTCACTGGCAGGCAGCACGGCACGGGCCCGGCATGAGGGCGCATGCAGGGCGTCGGTGTTTTTGCTGTGGGGATCAGGACTTAGCGGGTGCGGTAACGCAGGCGAGTGCCGAAGTTGACTGACATGAGGATCTCGTCCGCGCTCAACTCAGGAGGGAAGTACGCCCCGGAAATCTGAGCGTGAGCAATGCTGGCGCCTTCGAGGAGCGTGGTGCGGAAGTCAACGCCGCGCAGGTCCGCAGAGCGAAAGTACGCATCGCTGAAGTCGATATCGGCAGCGTTGAGTTCGCGAAGGTCAAGACCGCGAAAGTCGCCACCGGACAAATCGATGGGACCTGTTGTGGGGCGCTGTAGATTGAAAGCGGTGATGTCGTCTTTGCGCAGTAACGCGAACAGCGGTGAGTCGAGCTGCTTGGGCTGGTTCATCTGGCGTCCCCTTGTTGGAATTCTGACGCCATTATAATGCCACCAGTCTCGAGCCGTGAAGCGATATCTCCACGACTCGACCACCGGCGGAGTCTTGCCTTACAGCCCCGGCAGGCGCTGGCGAATGTCAGTGACCAGCCTGTCCAGATCGCCACTGATGTTGGTTTCAACATGCCGGCTACGCAGGATTTCATCCGCGGTCAGAGCCTCGCGACTGGCAAGCTGAGCTTCGATGACCTCCATTGTCGCGTCGGAAGGGTCCTGATTGTGTGCCTGACGTTGGGCCAGCCAACCTTGAATGACGGCTTTAGGCGCCGCGCAGTCGAGAATCAGGAAAGGCGCGCCGGTTGATTCGGCAATGTGCGCCGTCGCAAGGCGTTGCTCCAGTTTCAGGTAGGTCGCGTCGATCACGACCGGCAGCCCCGCGTGCAGGACGACCGCTGCCAGTTCGTTCAGGCGCGCGTAAGTTGCGTCGCTGGCAGCGGCGGAATACAGGTCCTTGCCGTCTTTGAACAAGCGCTTGCGCTCGACATCGGAACGCAGGCGAACGGCGCCCAGCGCTTCGACCAGGCGCATGGCGACATGGCTTTTGCCAACGGCGGACACCCCATGAGTGATCGCCAGGAAATTCGACGGAATCGCGCTGTAGCTTTCCGCCAGATTGGCGTAGTTGCGATATTGGCGCAGCGTGGTGGCGCGCTGCACGTGATCGGCATCGGCTGAGAGGCTGAACAGGGAGACCTTGGCGCGGACCAGCGCCCGATACGCTTTGTAGAAGTTGAGCAGTTCCAGGCCTGCGTAGTCGCCGGTGAGCTCCAGATACTGGCTGACGAAGCGACGCGAAAGGCTTTTCAGGCCACGGTCTTCCAGGTCCATCGCGAGAAACCCGACATCGGCGTACACGTCGGTCATGCGGAACGGCTCGTTGAATTCGATGCAGTCGAAGATCACGACCTTGCCGTCGATCAATGTGGCGTTGCCCAGATGGATGTCGCCGTGACACTCGCGGGTGAAACCTTCGAGTTTGCGTTGCGCCATCAGAGGCTTGAGGCGCTCGAAGCTGGTTTTCGCCCAGGCTTCCAAGGCCTGCAACTGGATCAGGTCTGCCTTTTCGCTCAGAAACGGCAGAATCTGCTCGAAGTTCTGTACGACAGGCGCCATCACGCTGTCCGGCGAACCATACGGCTTATCGGCCGCAACCACCGGCGCTTTCAAATGAAACTCGGCGACCTGTCTGGCCATGTCGTCGATGTGCGCCGTGGTCAGTTCGCCATTGGTCTGCAGCGTGCTGAGCAAACCCTCCTGAGGGAACTGGCGCATTTTCAGAACGTATTCGATGGCCTCGCCTTCACCGCCCAGCTGCGGCGCTTCGGCGCTGCCGGTCACCGGCAACACTTCCAGATACAAATCATCGGTCAGGCGCTGGTTGAGCATCAATTCCTGTTCGCAGAAATGCTTGCGGTTGGCCAGCGTGGTGAAATCAAGGAAGCCGAAATTGACCGGCTTTTTCATCTTGTAAACATAAGGGCCCGTGAGCAGCACCCAGGAAATATGCGTTTCAATGAGCTGGAACTGCTCCACCGGATGTGGAAACAGAGCGGGGTTTTGCAGGGCTGCTATCAATGTCTGGCTCACGGACGATCCTTGAAAGATTACAAATCGGTGGAGAGGTGTCTGAAGGCGGCCATTATGGCCGCTTGGCGCATCGCTGCAAACCGCTGTGAGCGGCTCTGCCGATGACTTGGAAAGTGCGTATAATCCGCCGCCATGACCCGATCCCGTACTTCAAAAAAATCCCCGAAACCCGCCAACAGCCGCGTTCGCAGCCTGTTGGGCTGGGCCCTGAAACTCAGTCTTGTCGGCCTGGTGATCCTGGCCTGCTTCGCCGTTTACCTGGACTCCATTGTCCAGGAGAAATTCTCCGGCAAGCGCTGGACGATCCCGGCCAAGGTCTACGCTCGTCCGCTGGAATTGTTCGTCGGCCAGAAGCTGTCGCGCGACGACTTCCTGATCGAGCTCGATGCGCTGGGCTATCGCCGTGAAAGCGTCGCCAACGGGCCAGGTGCTGCGTCGGTGAACGGCAACAGCGTCGATCTCAATACCCGCGGCTTTCAGTTTTATGAGGGCGCCGATCCTGCACAGCAGATTCACGTGCGCTTCTCCGGGGACTACGTCGCCGACCTGACCGCGGCCAACGGCTCCAAGCTTGCCGTTGCGCGCCTTGAACCGCTGATGATCGGCGGGCTGTATCCGAAGAACCTTGAAGACCGGATCCTCATCAAGCTCGATCAGGCGCCGCCTTATCTGCTCGACACACTGGTCACCGTCGAAGACCGCGATTTCTACCACCACTTTGGCGTATCGCCGAAGTCCATCGCCCGTGCCTTCTGGGTCAACGCATCGGCAGGCCAGATGCGCCAGGGCGGGTCGACGCTGACTCAGCAGTTGGTGAAAAACTTTTACCTGACCAACGAGCGCAGCATCACGCGCAAACTGACCGAAGCGATGATGGCTGTGCTGCTGGAGATCCATTACAGCAAGCAGGAGATTCTCGAGGCTTACCTGAACGAAGTGTTCGTCGGTCAGGATGGTCAGCGTGCGGTGCACGGCTTTGGCCTTGCGAGTCAGTATTTCTTCAGTCAGCCGCTGTCCGAGCTGAAGCTGCATCAGGTGGCGTTGCTGGTCGGTCTGGTCAAAGGGCCTTCTTATTACAACCCGCGTCGCAACCCGGACCGTGCGTTGGAGCGGCGAAATCTGGTGCTGGACCTGCTGGAGCAGCAAGGCGTCGCCACGCCTGAAGCGGTGGCGGCGGCGAAGAAAATGCCGCTGGGCGTCACCAAGACAGGTTCTTTGGCCGACAGCTCGTTCCCGGACTTCCTCGACCTGGTCAAACGCCAGTTGCGTCAGGACTACCGGGACGAAGACTTGACCGAGGAAGGGCTGCGGATCTTCACCAGCTTCGATCCGATCCTGCAAATGAAGTCCGAAGCTGCAGTGCGTGAGAGCTTCGCGAAGATTGCCGGGCGCAAGGGCGCGGACGAAATGGAAACGGCGATGGTCGTGACCAACCCCGAGACTGGCGAGGTTCAGGCGCTGATCGGCAGCCGTCAGGCGGGCTTTGCCGGCTTCAATCGGGCGCTGGATGCGGTCAGACCGATTGGCTCGTTGGTCAAGCCGGCTATCTACCTGACTGCGCTGGAGCGGCCTCAACAGTACACCCTCACCAGTTGGGTGCCGGACGAGCCGTTTCAGGTGAAAGGTGCGGATGGCCAGATCTGGAAACCGCAGAACTTCGATCACAAGGCCCACGGGAATATCTTCCTGTACCAGGGGCTGGCGCATTCTTACAACTTGTCGAGCGCCAAGCTGGGGCTTGATCTGGGCGTGCCGAATGTTTTCAAGACGCTGACCAAGCTGGGCGTGACCCGTGACTGGCCGGCGTTTCCGTCGATGCTGCTGGGCGCTGGCGCCTTGAGCCCGATAGAAGTCGCGACGATGTACCAGACGATCGCCAGCGGAGGTTTCAATACGCCATTGCGCGGAATCCGCAGCGTGCTCACGGCGGAGGGCGAGCCGCTCAAACGTTATCCGTTCCAGATCCAGCAACGTTTCGATCCGGGTTCGATCTATCTCCTGCAGAACGCCATGCAGCGGGTCATGCGTGAAGGCACCGGCAAGTCGGTGTACAACGTCTTGCCGAGCACGCTGAATCTGGCGGGCAAGTCCGGCACCACGAACGACTCCCGAGACAGCTGGTTTGCAGGTTTCAGTCAGGATCTGCTGGCGATTGTCTGGATGGGGCGCGACGATAACGGCAAGACGCCGTTCACCGGTGCGACTGGCGCGTTGCAGATCTGGACCAGCTTCATGAAAAAAGCCGATCCGCTGCCGCTGGATATGGCGATGCCTGACAACGTCGTGCAGGCGTGGGTCAATGCGAGCACCGGACAGGGCACTGATCCAAGCTGCCCGAACGCGGTGCAGATGCCGTATATTCGCGGCAGTGAGCCGCAACCCGGCCCGACCTGCGGTGGACCGACAGCGCCTGCCGATTCGGTGATGGACTGGGTCAAAGGCTGGTTGAACTAAGCAAAGAGGGTGTCAAGTGAACAAGTGGTGGATTCCGGCTTTAACGGCCTTGGCTTTGCTTAACGGTTGTGCAAGTCAGACGCGCAGCGCCATTCCGGTGGTGGACTCCGGGTCGCGCGTGTCCAACAGCGAGCGCGTTTCATCGAACCGCAACAACACGTATCGCGCGCCGGTCCAGAACCAGGCCCAACCTCAGGCCATTCCCGAGGATTCAGGCGTCGTGGTGATGGTGCCAGGCGGCGCCAATGCCAGTGCGGCGCCGATCTCGACGTTCGTGCCGCCAAGCAATAACGCCCCCATCAGCACCGCCCCGATCGATACTTCACCGGTCAATCAGGCGCCGGCGGGCAGCACCTATACGCCGCCAGCGGCCACCAGCAACACCTACAACATGCCATCTTCATCGGCACCAACCGGCATTCCGTCTGCGTCCAGCGGTGGCCTGTCGGCTGACGAGCAGCTTGATGGCCCGGTGCTGGCCTTGCTGACCACCGCTCAACAGCAACAAAGCAGCGGCGATCTCAACGGCGCGGCCTCCAGCCTCGAGCGCGCTCAGCGGGTCGCGCCGCGTGAGCCTCAGGTCCTCTATCGTCTGGCACAGGTTCGCCTGGCTCAAGGCGACGCCCCGCAGGCCGAGCAACTGGCCCGTCGCGGCCTGACCTATGCCAATGGCCGCGCCAGTCTTCAGGCAAGCCTTTGGGGACTGATCGCGCAATCCCGCGAGAAGCAGGGCGATGCGGCCGGTGCAGCCCTGGCGCGGCAGAAAGCTAATGGATAAACGCTTCCCGGAGATCGCTGACCAACTACTGTTGATCGAACGCGAGCTGCGTGTGCTGGGCTGGTGGAGGGAGGTGCCGCCCAGCGACGAAGAGCTCGCCAGCCGCGAGCCGTTCTGCGTCGATACGCTGGATTTCGATCAGTGGCTGCAGTGGATTTTCCTGCCGCGCATGAAGACCATTCTTGAGCAGGACCTGGCGCTGCCCAATGCCTCCGGCATCCTGGAAATGGCGCAGATGGTGTACGCCACCCGCGCTCGCGAAACCCGTGAGCTACAAGCCCTGCTGGCTCACTTCGATCGCCTGATCACCGAATCGACCTGACCTCAGTTACAGTTGTCGTCGAGGTACTGCTTGACCTCGACGATTCGGGCCTGACGTTCCTCTTCGGTGAAACGCCGGAATTCTCCATTTACCTCTTCGCGCACTCGCGGATTGTTCTGTAGCTGCGCAAGGTTGGTGCGCTGCCTTTCGCACGCCTCCTTGCGCTTGGCATCCTGGGCCGCGACCTGCCTTCTGATTTTCGCGTCCGTGGCTTCCTGTTCTTCGGCGCCGCTGGACGGCGAGGGTGAAGGCGGAGGCGGTGCGACGGGTTTTTGCGTCTCGATCTCTTGCGCAGGCTGTCCTGCCGGCGGCTGCGCGTCGAAATGAGTCACGCCCTGGGCGTCGACCCATTTGTAGATCTGGGCCGCCTGACCGACCGCCGGGCTGACCGCACATGCCAGCGTGGCGGCAAAAATCATCCAGCGCATTACTGCTTCCTTAACGTCTGTGGCTGTCTGGCGGAAAACTATCACAAGCCTGCCACGACGACCTCATTCGGTGCTTTTTCATGCCCGGTGGGTGAAGAAAGCGCATGGATGACTTGACTTGCAGGGAGCGAATCAGAACAATCCAAAGTTCGCTGTAGAGGGACTGCCAGAAGCAGACCGTCTCGGTAGATCATGAGGCGCACACCCGCGCCGACCTGTAACACCCGCAACGCGTTACCTCGCGCTGGGTGGGAAGACCCCGAAACACTTAAGGGGCGATCCCAATACTTGCTCAGTCAGTGCTGACGTAGTCGGCGACCACCGTCGCTCATGCTCTGCTTTGCAGTAAACCTATTAAGACCCGTCTCCTCGTTTGTGTGGACGGTATTCTGGCGTTTTAGAGGTGAACAACGTGGAGCTTTTATCTGGCGCTGAAATGGTCGTCCGCTTTTTGCGTGACGAAGGCGTTGAGCATATCTATGGGTACCCGGGTGGTGCCCTCCTGCATATTTACGACGCGCTGTTCAAAGAACCGGCTGTGAGCCACATCCTCGTTCGTCACGAACAGGCTGCCACTCACATGGCCGACGGTTATGCTCGTGCCACCGGCAAAGCGGGCGTGGTCCTGGTGACCTCTGGTCCCGGCGCCACCAACGCGATCACCGGTATCGCCACGGCCTACATGGACTCGATCCCGATGGTCGTGCTGTCGGGGCAGGTTCCAAGCACCATGGTGGGAACCGACGCATTCCAGGAAACCGACATGATCGGTATCTCCCGGCCGATCGTGAAGCACAGCTTCATGATCAAACACCCGTCGGAAATCCCGGAAGTTCTTAAAAAGGCCTTCTACCTGGCGCAGTCCGGCCGTCCTGGTCCAGTCGTTGTCGACATTCCGAAAGACATGACCAACCCGGCGGAGAAGTTCGAATACGTATTCCCTAAGAAAGCCAAGCTGCGTTCTTACAGCCCGGCAGTTCGTGGTCACTCCGGCCAGATCCGCAAAGCCGTGGAAATGCTGGTCGCGGCCAAACGCCCGATCATCTACGCCGGCGGCGGCGTGATCATGGGCAACGGCTCGGCGCAACTGACCGAACTGGCGCAGCTTCTTAATGCTCCGGTGACCAATACGTTGATGGGACTGGGCGCTTACCCGGGCACCGATCGCCAGTTCGTCGGCATGCTCGGCATGCACGGCAGCTACACCGCCAACCTTGCGATGCACCACGCTGACGTGATTCTGGCTGTTGGCGCACGCTTCGACGACCGCGTCATCAACGGACCATCGAAGTTTTGCCCGAACGCCAAAGTCATTCACATCGATATCGACCCTGCGTCGATCTCCAAGACCATCAAGGCTGACGTGCCTATCGTCGGTCCGGTCGAGAGCGTTCTGACCGAGATGGTCACCACCCTCAAGGAAATCGGCGAGACGCCAAGCAAGGATTCGGTGGCAACCTGGTGGAAGCAGATCGACGAGTGGCGTGCCGGTGGGGATCTGTTCCCGTACAACCGTGGCGACGGCAGCCTGATCAAGCCTCAGACGGTCATCGAAACATTGTGCGAAGTCACCAAGGGCGATGCTTACGTTTCGTCCGACGTGGGTCAGCACCAGATGTTTGCGGCTCAGTACTACCGCTTCAACAAGCCTAACCGCTGGATCAACTCTGGCGGCCTGGGCACGATGGGCTTCGGTCTGCCGGCGGCCATGGGCGTTGCGCTGAGCTTTCCGGATGCAGACGTCGCCTGCGTGACAGGCGAGGGCAGCATCCAGATGAACATCCAGGAACTGTCGACCTGCCTGCAATACAACCTGCCGGTGAAGATCATCCTGCTCAACAACGGCGTGCTTGGCATGGTTCGTCAATGGCAGGACATGAGCTACAGCGGCCGCCACTCGCATTCCTACATGGAGTCGCTGCCCGACTTCGTGAAGCTGGTCGAGGCCTATGGCCATGTCGGCATGAAGATCACCGATCTGAAAGACCTGAAGCCGAAAATGGAAGAAGCGTTCGCCATGAAGGATCGCCTGGTGTTCCTCGACATCCAGGTCGACGTCGCCGAGCACGTTTATCCGATGCAAATCAGAGACGGCTCGATGCGTGACATGTGGCTGAGCAAGACGGAGCGGACATAACCATGCGGCACATCATCTCGCTACTGCTGGAAAACGAACCGGGTGCCTTGTCTCGCGTCGTCGGGCTGTTTTCGCAGCGTAACTACAACATCGAAAGCCTGACCGTGGCGCCCACTGAAGACCCGACCCTGTCGCGTCTGACGCTGACGACCGTCGGGCACGATGAGGTGATCGAGCAGATCACCAAGAACCTCAACAAGCTGGTTGAAGTGGTCAAGTTGGTGGATCTGTCGGAAAGCGCCCATATCGAGCGTGAGCTGATGCTGATCAAGGTGAAGGCCACCGGTGCTCAACGTGCCGAGATCAAGCGCACCACCGATATTTTCCGTGGGCAGATCGTCGATGTTTCCAGCAGCGTCTATACGGTGCAGCTGACAGGGACGAGCGACAAACTGGACAGCTTCATCCAGGCCATCGGCACCACTGCCATCCTGGAAACCGTACGCAGCGGCGTCACGGGCATTGCTCGCGGCGACAAAGTGCTGAGCATCTAACCTACATTTAGCGAATGGCCTGAACGGCCGAGATAACAGGGGAATTTCATGAAAGTTTATTACGACAAAGACTGCGACCTTTCGATCATCCAGGGCAAAAAAGTTGCCATCATCGGTTACGGTTCTCAGGGCCACGCTCAAGCGTGCAACCTGAAAGATTCCGGCGTTGATGTCACTGTTGGTCTGCGCAAAGGTTCCGCCACTGTCGCCAAGGCTGAAGCCCATGGCCTGAAAGTGACTGACGTCGCTACCGCCGTTGCCGCTGCTGACCTGGTCATGATCCTGACCCCGGACGAGTTCCAGTCCCAGCTGTACAAGAACGAAATCGAGCCGAACATCAAGAAAGGCGCCACCCTGGCCTTCTCCCACGGTTTCGCGATTCACTACAACCAGGTCGTGCCACGCGCTGATCTGGACGTGATCATGATCGCGCCAAAAGCGCCAGGTCACACCGTACGTACCGAATTCGTCAAAGGCGGCGGCATCCCTGACCTGATCGCTGTTTACCAAGACGCCTCGGGCAACGCCAAAAACGTCGCGCTGTCCTACGCTTCGGGCGTGGGCGGTGGCCGTACCGGCATCATCGAAACCACGTTCAAAGATGAAACCGAAACTGACCTGTTCGGCGAACAAGCCGTTCTATGCGGCGGTACCGTCGAGCTGGTGAAAGCCGGTTTCGAGACGCTGGTCGAAGCGGGTTACGCGCCAGAAATGGCGTACTTCGAGTGCCTGCACGAACTGAAACTGATCGTTGACCTCATGTACGAAGGCGGTATCGCCAACATGAACTACTCGATCTCCAACAACGCCGAATACGGCGAATACGTGACCGGTCCTGAAGTCATCAACGCCGAATCCCGTCAGGCCATGCGCAACGCTCTGAAGCGCATCCAGGACGGTGAGTACGCGAAGATGTTCATCGCCGAAGGCGCCAGCAACTATGCGTCGATGACCGCCAAGCGTCGTAACAACAAGGCTCATGGCATCGAGATCATCGGTGAGCAACTGCGCTCGATGATGCCTTGGATCGCCAAGAACAAAATCGTCGACCAGACCAAGAACTAAGCGTCACGCCATCTGGTTCCGGTTTACGAAAAGCGCGGCCTTCGGGTCGCGCTTTTTCGTTATGGGGGCTCATCTGGTATAAAGCTGCATCGTTTGCCGGCGCAGTGGCGCCGCGAGCACTTGTCGAAATTTCCCAGCTGCAAGGTGTTGTCCATGAGCGAACGTCCCGAAGAGCCGAACAAGGCCTCTGACGCCGAAAGCCTGCTACCGATCGATGAACATATTGAAGAAGGGCACGATGCCGAAGGGCGCAAGGTCCGCCATCGCGGTATTTATCTGCTGCCCAACCTGTTCACCACCGCGAACCTGTTTGCCGGTTTCTACGCCATCATCAGTGCCATGAGCGCTCAGAGCGCCATGAGCGCGGGCGATCAGGTCGGCGCGAGTAAATATTTCGCGTTCGCCGCGATCGCCATCTTCGTAGCGATGGTGCTCGATGGCCTGGATGGTCGCGTGGCGCGGATGACCAATACGCAGAGCGCATTCGGCGCTGAATACGACTCGCTCTCCGACATGGTGGCCTTCGGCGTGGCGCCGGCGCTGCTGGCGTTCGGCTGGGCACTTGGCGACATGGGCAAGGTTGGCTGGATGGTCGCCTTCATTTATGTAGCGGGCGCTGCGTTGCGTCTGGCGCGCTTCAATACCCAAGTGGGCAAGGCCGACAAGCGCTACTTCATCGGACTCGCCAGCCCGGCTGCTGCCGGCGTCGTGGCCGGTACGGTCTGGGCGTTCAGCGATTACGGGATTCAAGGCTCCAAGCTGTCCTTCCTGGTCGCCTTACTGGTTGCCGCAGCGGGCATGCTGATGGTCAGCAACATCAAGTACAACAGCTTCAAGGAACTGGACCTCAAAGGCCGGGTGCCTTTCGTCGCCATCCTGGCCGTCGTGCTGGTGTTCGCCGTGGTGTTCAGTGATCCGCCGCGCATTTTGTTGCTGATCTTCCTGGGCTACGCAGCCTCGGGTCCGATCCAGTATCTGCTGCGCCTGCGTCGGCATAAGTAAACAATTTCCCGCATACTCCGCAGTCATAGGTACATCAGTTCTCTATCGCTGCGGAGTCAGTATGCTGATCAAGTCGCCATCAGCGTCCGATTGCAAAGAGTCGGACGTTACACCTGAATCCCTTTACCTCTCTCGCCGTGCCGTGCTCGGTGCAACCTTTGCCGGATTCGCCGCCACTGCGCTGCCGCGCTGGTCCTTGGCGGACGAGGTCTCGCAATATGCCGGCGTCGATCCCGGCGCAGCTCCTGCCTGGCTCAAAGCCAGACTCACCTCGACTCAGTGGCAGGCCGTCACGGTTAAAGACGAAGCCATCACGCCCTACAAGGACGCCACGCATTACAACAACTTCTATGAGTTCGGCACCGACAAGGGCGATCCTGCGCTCAATGCCGGATCGCTGAAGACCCAGCCGTGGAGCATTGTCATCGACGGAGAGGTCGGTAAGCCCGGCCGGTATGCGCTCGAAGACTTCATCAAGCCTTACCAGCTGGAGGAGCGAATCTATCGGCTTCGTTGTGTCGAGGCCTGGTCGATGGTCATCCCGTGGATCGGGTTTCCGATATCCGAGCTTCTCAAGCAGGTCGAGCCTACTTCCAGCGCGAAGTACATCCGTTTCGAAACACTGCAGGATCCACAGAGCATGCCCGGGCAGCGTTCCGGCTTCGCCTTGATTGACTGGCCTTACGTAGAAGGGCTGCGCCTTGATGAGGCAATGAATCCGTTGGCAATCCTCGCGGTCGGCATGTACGGACGCGAGCTCCCGAACCAGAACGGGGCTCCGTTGCGGCTGGTCGTTCCATGGAAGTACGGCTTCAAAAGCGTGAAATCAATCGTGCGCATCAGTCTTGTGAGCGAGCAGCCAAAGACGACCTGGCAGAGCATCGCCGCCAACGAATACGGTTTCTACGCCAACGTGAATCCAACGGTCGATCATCCGCGATGGACTCAGGCCCACGAGCGGCGTCTGCCGGGCAGCCTGTTCAGCCCCAACATCCGGCAGACCGAAATGTTCAACGGGTATGGGGAGCAGGTCGCCTCTCTCTATACGGGGATGGATTTGCGGAAGAATTATTGATGCGCTTCTGGTTCTGGCGTCTGTCTGTTTTCGTCGCGGCATGTGTTGCACCGGCGCTGTGGTTCCATCAGGCATGGATTCTCGATCTCGGGCCTGATCCGGGCAAGGCGCTGGTCGACCGGTTTGGACTGGGTACGCTCATCGCGTTGCTGGTGACGTTGGCCATGACCCCGCTGCAGCGCATCACCGGCTGGGCGGGCTGGATAGCAGTGCGTCGTCAGCTTGGGCTGTGGTGTTTCGCGTATGTCGTGCTGCACTTGCTGGCTTATAGCTTCTTCATTCTAGGTTTCGATTGGGCTCAACTTGGCGTGGAGTTGGTCAAGCGGCCCTACATCATCGTCGGAACGCTGGCTTTCCTCTGTCTTCTGGCACTGGCCGTTACTTCCAACCGCTATAGCCAGCGCCGACTTGGCACGCGGTGGAAGAAGTTGCACAGGCTTATCTATGCGGTGCTGGGGCTTGGTCTGCTGCATATGTTCTGGATCGTCCGGGCGGATCTCAAAGAGTGGTCCATTTATGCGAGCATCGGCGCGCTTCTTCTTCTCATGCGGCTTCCTGTGATTGCGGGTCGTTTATCGCGGCGGAGATCCCATAAATTGGATACAGCGAGAAAAGTTTGAATTAGTGCTTGACGCCTCTCTCAATGTCTCTATAATTCGCCCCACTTCCGGCGCAGACGAAACGGAAAACTCCTTGAGATTCAACGAGTTAGACGAAGTAAGCAGCGCGGAGGGGCTTCGATTCAGGTCACTTAATCGGCAGCGGTGAAAAAGGTGGTTGACAGCAGATTGTAACGCTGTAGAATTCGCCTCCCGCTGACGTGAGACGCCAAGTCGAACGAAGCGCAAGTGGTTGAAGTTGCAAAGGAAACTTTGAAAACTTCTGAAAATAACCGCTTGACAGATGATGAGGACGCTGTAGAATGCGCGCCTCGGTTGAGACGAAAGGCTCTT
>NZ_FNYJ01000010.1:0-44661 GCF_900108875.1 Pseudomonas sp. NFR16
GCTTTCGCCGTTTTGCGAGAAGTCCGAGATGATGACTTCCTCAAGGCGCACTTCGTAGTATTTGAGCTTTTCGCCACCGGCGCGGTACAGACACAGGGTTAGTTCTTTAATGTGCTCGCCAGAGCAACTGGCTTCGAAGAGCCGGGCGCTGGATTTGTCCAGGCGCTTTGTGAAGCTGAAGTCCGTCAGGCTGGCCCGCCCCGAGCCCGCGCCGCCGTTCGAACTGGCGCTCGCCGAGGTGCTCTGGTTAACGCCAAAGTTATAGGCAACGATTTCGATCCAGTCTTTGTGCCGCTGATCCAGTGACTCGCCTGCAATGCCGTCCAGTTTGATAAATCCGTCAAATGCCATGTCGCCGATTCCTTTCTGAGTGAAGTCCTCAAGGATAGGGGCAGGCCAACGGATGAGGTAAGGAGTGCGAGGACGCAGGTTTTGCAGTTTCAGAACAGTCCTACGCGTGCGATGAGGGCTGTCTTACGGCGTTTTCCTATGCGGTCAAAACGCAGCGATGATTCGAATAATCAGACTTTGGTGTCGGATTGCTCCGCCTTCACCGAGTTGATGAATGCCTGCATGGCCGATGACTGGATGCGATGCCTGCGGGTGATCAGGCCATAAGGTGGCAGGCGTGCTTCGAAGCTGATGGGCAGGACGGCCAGGAGGTCTCGCCCGGCGTAGTCTTCCACGAATGACTGGGTCTTCCGGGTAATTTCCACCTATTTTGTCGAGCCAAGAGGCGGCGCTGTGATAATGATACAAGGCATATCTTTAATTTTTGGATATGTCCGGTTCATAGCTATTTGAAGATTTTAATCGCGTAAGACAACACAGCAATGCACGTACATTTAAAAACGAGACAGATGTTTATTGCCCAAATTCGCCAGCGCAGATGGCGGGGGATATTCAAGTGAGCATTTTTAGTGAAATCACCTCGGCGAAACATTATTTTGGGCATCCACATGCCTGCGAAAATTATGCTGAGCCGCATGTGCCTCCCAATGACGCCTCCTCCCCACAGGTTTCTGGTGTTGACGACGCCCTCACAGTCAGAAAGATGATCTTCAATGATGTCGAGGTTCTTGTAGGTGAATCGTATCAACACCAGCAGGTTGATCACGTTGGAAACAAACCAAATTAAAACTAGAATAGCTAGAACTGGCATCACGGCTTCCACTCATAAAGCTTTTCTCCAAAATCTTCGCCACCGATTTCGCCTACGACTTTATCAAATTAGCATCAGATAGCCATGGCAATGCCGTTGTAGAAACGCCGAGGATAGATCCCTATATCGAACCTCTCAGGTAGCGAGGAAGGTGAGATGGGCATTGTTCGCGATTAGGCCCGACGATGCAGGGTCCCGCGTATATAAGTCATCATCGGCTATCGAGGAGTCTCGACCGCGTAGCACAACACAGCCAGGAATCCGGCATTGATGAAAAGCCAAATGTAAATTGCCCAAATCTTTCTTCGTAGCTGGAAAGGAATATTTAGGTGAGCATCTTTTGTGATATCTCCTCGGCGATACATCACGCCAGGCATGTACATTGTGGCGAAGACTATGCTAAGTCGCATGTGCCGACCTATGATCCCTCCTTGCCAAAGGTTGCTTGTAGCGGTAATGCCCTCGCAGTCGGACAAATGTTGTTCGATAATATCGATATTTTTGTATGCGAACCACATCATAACTATAAGGCTTAGGCATGAGGACACTAACCAGATAAAACCTGCAGCAATCAAAACCACCTTCAGGACCTCCATTCGTAAAGCATTTCGCCGAATTTCTCACCCCACTTTTCACCTCCCAGACCGCCGGCGTATCCACCTATCAATGCCGCGAGAAGGCTGCATCCAATTGAACCCAAGCCTCCACTTGGAACACTAAACACGACTATGCACAAAGGGGTGAGTGCCGTGGTACCGACGGTACCTCCGACCATCCCTCCGACGGTACCTGAAACCAGTTTCGATCCTTCCACATACTTCGTCTTTCTGCACATCTCCTCGCGTCCAGTTGAGCAGGCTTCTTTGATTTCCAGATAAGTGGAAACGCTGTTCAACCCAATCCCGATCGGTGTCCCCGCTTTAAGAATTCTGGAGGCCTTGGAAATCCCGGCAATCTTTTTTGCATATCCCTGAATCTCACCCGTATGCAAATAACTCTTGGTCGAAATCCCGAGCATTTTCTTGATCGATCCTCGATTACGCAGCTTGGTGCCCCAGCGTGCGATGCCTTCGAGTTGGGCATCGAGTTCGGCGAACAGCACTTGTCTTTGATTGAGAAATTCCTGCCGCGCAATCGGCGTGCCCCGCGCGAGCGACAGCTTGTGCAGTCGCTCGATGTCGTCGAGGGTCTTCTTCACACCGTCGAGATGGCTTTTCCAGCTTCCGGTTGCTGAACCGATGCCCAGCGAACTGTAGCCGAGGACGTTTTGCAGCAGGTCATAGTTTTTAATTACATGCCCATCACCGGCGGCCTGGTTTTGTCGCAAGTTCTTGTGCACGCCGCTGGCATAGCTCATCAACTCCAGTTCTTCGCTGTTTATCGTGCGGGTCGACAGGTCGCCCACGATGACCAACTGGCCGGGGACCACCACGATGTTTCGAAGGTGTGCATTGAGTTGGTCGAACTTGTCGTTTCCACTCAAGCGGTCCTTGAGGGAGAAGTAGGTCTGCATTCGGTCGTTGATAAAGACGTACGGCTTGGTCATGTCCGGCGCCTCAACTGAAGCGCTTGTTGGCGATGCGGTCCCAGCCGCCGGAGACATTGCCTGCTGCGCCGCCGTCGCTGCGTTTCTGTTGGGTGTAGACAATGTTGATCCGGCCGAAGTTGATCTGCACTTCTTCCAGCGGCTCGCCGCTTTCGCCGTTTTGCGAGAAGTCCGAGATGATGACTTCCTCAAGGCGCACTTCGTAGTATTTGAGCTTTTCGCCACCGGCGCGGTACAGACACAAAGTCAGTTCTTTAATGTGCTCGCCAGAGCAACTGGCTTCGAAGAGCCGGGCGCTGGATTTGTCCAGGCGTTTGGTGAAGCTGAAGTCCGTCAGGCTGGCCCGCCCCGAGCCCGCTCCGCCGTTCGAACTGGCGCTCGCCGAGGTGCTCTGGTTGACGCCGAAGTTATAGGCAACGATCTCGATCCAGTCTTTGTGCCGCTGATCCAGCGACTCGCCTGCAATGCCGTCCAGTTTGATAAATCCGTCAAATGCCATGTCGCCGATTCCTTTCTGAGTGAAGTCCTCGAGGATAGGGGCAGGCCAACGGATGAGGTAAGGAGTGCGAGGAAGCAGGTTTTGCAGTTTCAGAACAGTCCTACACGGGCGATGAGGGCTGTCTTACGGCGTTTTCCTATTTGGTCAAAACGCAGCGATGTTCGAATAATCAGACTTTAGTTACCGCCTTGCTCCGCCTTCACCGAGTTGATGAACGCCTGCATGGCCGATGACTGGATGCGATGCCTGCGGGTGATCAGCCCATAAGGCGGCAGGCGTGCTTCGAAGCTGATGGGCAGGACGGCCAGGAGGTCTCGCCCGGCGTAGTCTTCCACGACTGAAACCGGCGTGATGCCGAGCATGTCGGTGTTCTGGACCAGCGAGAGCAGCGTCATGATCGAGGTGGTTTCGACGATGCTGTTGGGAATGTCGACGCGGGCGTTATGAAAAACCTGATTGACGATCGCGCGCATGGGGCTTGGATGTTGTTGCAGCACCCAGGTCTCGTTCTGCAACGCCGCCCAGCTCAGGTCGGTAGCGTGGACCAGCGGGTTCTGTGCGCCTGCGATCACGCACAGCGCCTCTTCGCCAAGGCTGTCGAAAAGCAGTTCTTCCGCCCGGGCGCCGCCGGGAATCCGGCCCAGCACGACGTCGAGCTGATCTTGCAACAGGGCTTGCACCAGCACATCGCTGGTGTCGACCTGAATGCTCATCGACAACCGCGGATGGCTTTGCTTCAAGGTGGCGATGGTGCGCGTCAGCAATCCTGACGCCAGGGCGGGAATGGCGCCGACCGCCACGCGCCCCAGATTGCCGGACTCCAGCGCCACCAGTTCCTCGCGCATGCCGCTCAGCTCCGCGAACACCATGCGTGCGTAATAGATGACCGTGTCCCCAAACGGGGTCGGGCGCATGCCTCGCGGCAGGCGCTCGAACAGTTCGACCCCCAGCAGGTCCTCGGCCTCGTGCAGCATCTTGGTGGCGGCCGGCTGGGTCATGCCGATGTTGTCGGCGGCGCGGCGCAGCGAGCCGAATTCCTGCAAGGCCAGCATCAGCCGCAACTGGCGCAAGCGCAGACGGCTGTGGATAACGTTGGCCTCGGGAATCCTGGTCATGTGAGTGGCTCGCGCAGAAGGGTGCGGCGAGCCTGACAAGAACTGCAGGGCATTTCCAGCATTGCGTGTCATCACAGCGTTTTCGGCTTGATTACGTGACGATTGCGCCAGCCGAAGGCGGTTTTGATGCCGGCCGAGATCAGCGGCCAGAACAGCATCAGCAGCGCCGCGGTGGTCAGGCTGCCGACCAGCGGATTGGACCAGAAAATGCCCAGGTGCCCGTCGGAGAACAGCATCGACTGACGAAACGCATCTTCGGCCTTGTCACCCAGTACGGCCGCCAGCACCAGCGGCGCGATGGGATAGCCGAGTTTCTTGAACAGATAACCCAGCGCGCCAAAGCCCAGCATCAGCAGCACGTCGAACATCGAGTTGTGAACCGAGTACGCGCCGATTGCACAGACCATGATGATGATCGGCGCGATGATCGAGAACGGAATCCGCAGAATCGACGCAAACAGCGGCACCGTGGCCAGCACCACCAACAAGCTGACCACGTTGCCCAGGTACATGCTGGCGATCAGGCCCCAGACGAAGTCGTGCTGCTCGGCGAACAGCGTTGGGCCCGGATGCAGCCCCCAGATCATCAAGCCTCCGAGCATCACCGCGGCCGTTGCCGAGCCTGGAATACCAAGGGTCAGCATCGGCAGCAGGGCGCTGGTGCCCGCAGCATGGTCGGCGGTTTCCGGGGCGATGACGCCTTCGATTTCACCCTTGCCGAAGTTGTCGCGGTTCTTCGAAAAGCGGCGCGCGATGCTGTAGCTCATGAACGAGGCTGCCGTCGGACCGCCCGGTGTCACACCCATCCAGCAACCGACGACAGTGCTGCGCAGGATCGTGAACCAGTAGCGCGGCAATTTCGCCCAGGTCCGCAGGATCACCATTGGCGTGATGCGCGCATGCTCACCACGGAACACCAGACCTTCTTCGACCGTGCAGAGAATCTCGCCGATCCCGAAAAGCCCGATCACCGCGACTTCGAAACTGATGCCGGTCATCAGCACCGGCTGATCGAACGTCAGGCGCAGGTTGCCGGAAACCGTGTCCATGCCGACCGCCGCCATCGCGAAACCGATCATCATGGCGACGACGGTTTTCAGTGGCGGATTCTTGCTCATGCCGATGAACGTGCAGAAGGCGAGCAAATACACCGCGAAAAACTCGGGCGAGCTGAACGTCATGGCGAATTCAGCGATGCGCGTGGACAAGAACGTCAGTAACAGCACGCCTGCCAGCGCGCCGATCAGCGCCGAACTGAACGCGGCCGTCAGGGCTTCGGCGGCGCGGCCTTCTCGCGCCATGGGATAGCCGTCGAAGGTCGTCGCGACCGATGACGGTTCGCCGGGTATGTTGAAGAGGATCGAGGTGATCGAGCCCCCGAACAGCGCGCCCCAGTACATGCACGACAGCAGGATGATGGCCGACACCGGCGACATCGTGAACGTGATCGGCAGCAGCAGCGCGACGCCGTTAGGGGCGCCGAGTCCGGGAAGAACGCCGACCAGAATCCCCAACAGAACGCCCACGACCATCAGACCGATGTGACCGGGCGTGAGGATGAGGTTCATGCCTTGCAGCAGAGAGTCGAACTCGCTCATTTCAGCGATCTCCCGGCCATGGCGATCCAGTCGCCCATCGGGCCTGCGTCCAGCGGGACCTTGAACCACAGGTCGAAAATCAGATAGCTCGCCAGCACCGCACCCACCGACACTGCGACGATCATGGGTTTGCCGTACGGCTTGGCGCGGACTTTGTCACGCCACATGAACCAGGCGATGAACACGGCCGAGGCAACGTAAATGCCGGAGAACGGCATGGCGCAGACGAACAGGGCGATCGGGATGAACACCGACAGCACTTGGCGGAATGCGCCGCGGCTGACGAAGCTTGTGCTCAACGGTTTCCAGCGAATCAGCGTCAGCACGCCGTTGGCCAGGCTTGCCGTCGCCAGCAACAGCCCGATGTAAAAGGGGAAGTAACCCGGTTCCGGGCCGGCGTCGCCCCAGCCGATGCCTTGCTCGACACTGCCGGACATGACCACCGCGCCGATCAGCAGGGTGAAGAGGGCGAGCCCGAGTTCGACCCAACGGGTGCAGACCAGTGAAGACGAGTGAGAAGAATGTGCCATCGAACACCTCCAGCGAAGGACCGACACTGCCTGCGGCGCAGGCAAGCGGCGGCAGGGCGGATCAGTTGCGCAGCCAGCCGGCTTCCTTGAACACCGGGGTTACGCGGGCGGTGTCTTTCTCGATGTAGGCAGTCAACTGATCGCCTTCCAGGAACGTCGGCACCAGCGCGTTCTGCTTCACGTAAGCCTTGAACTCTGGCGTTTCCGACACCTTGCGCATCAGCTCGGTATAGAACGCACGCTGCTCGGCACTGACATTGCCGGGCATGAAGACGGTGCGCGGGAAGCGGTACTGATCGATCCCCAGGCCTGCTTCGTGGCAGGTGGGCACATCCGACCAGGACTTGTCGCCGGCGACTTTGTCGGTGTAACCCATGCGCTCCTTGCTGAATACGCACAGCGGCTGCACTTGATCGCCGCGCCACTGACTGATGCTTTCGGCGGGATTGTTGACGTTGGCGGCAATGTGTTTGCCCGCCAGCTGGGTCGCCGCTTCGCTGCCGCTTTTGAAGGGGATGTACACCAGCTTGGTGTGGTTGGTCTGATTGAGCAACAGGGTGAGGGTCTGGTCGACATCCTTGGACTGGCTGCCGCCCATGCGCAGGTTCGACGCATCGGATTTGACGGCATCGTAGAAGCCTTTTGCGTCTTTCCACGGCGCATTCTTGTAGGTCCAGAGGATGAAGTCATCTTCGGCAACCGCCGCAACCGGCGTCAGTTCCTGCCACTCATAGCCAAGCTTGGAAACCAATGGCAGCAGGTAGATGTTGTTGGTGGCGATGACCAGTTTGTCGGCGTCGCCTTTGGAGACCTTCATGTCGAGGAAGGCTTCGGCGCCGTTGCCGCCGCCCTTGTTCAGGACCACGGTGTTGACGTCGAGCAGCTTGTGGGTGCTGATGATCGACTGGATCAGGCGACCGAGCTGATCAGTACCGCCGCCAGGACCACCGGCCACGACGATCTCGACGTTTTTGTCAGGTTGCCATGCGGCGAGAGCGGAAGTGGAAAGGCCCAGTACGGGAAGCGCTGTGGCGCAGGCCAGCGTGCAGCCGAACAGCAAACGGGACGCGCGTCGAAAAGATGCGGTTCGCATGGTGATCCTCTTTCTTGTATTTGTTATGAGAAGCCGACCTGTCGATCGGCCATGCGGGGAGTGTGTGAAAGTTGCTATGTCGCGTCTACTCAAAACATCACATACACCGATAGCCTGAGGTTATAGCGGCGTAGATTGAGCAGCGAACACGGCAGACGCCAACGGGCAGTCCCGATGCTGTCTGGCGTGCAATCGGCGCCAGCCCTGCCCCATAGAGTGAGCTGACAGAGCGTGCGCCTGGGATCGTCTCGGTTACATCTTGAAATTAAGCACCAGTCGGTTGAGCCCGACGGCCAGTTGCGACAGTTCCGAACTGGCCGCGGAGGTCTGATTGGCGCCCGCCGAGGTCTGCAGCGACAGGTCGCGAATGCTGGTCAGGTTGCGGTCCACTTCACGGGCCACTTGTGCCTGTTCTTCGGTGGCGGAGGCGATGCTCACGTTGCGTTCGTTGATGTGCACGATGGCCGCCGTGATTTCTGCGAGCGCCCGGCCCGCGGCCTCGGCGACTTCAAGGCTGGCACGCGCTTTCTCGCTGCTCTGCCCCATGGCGTCGACGGCCTTGCTGGCGCCGGACTGAATCGAGCCGATCATCTTTTCGATCTCGGCGGTCGATTGCTGCGTGCGATGGGCCAGGGCGCGCACCTCGTCGGCCACCACTGCAAAACCGCGTCCGGCCTCGCCAGCACGCGCCGCCTCAATGGCCGCGTTGAGGGCCAGCAGGTTGGTCTGATCGGCGATGCCGCGAATCACATCGAGCACGGCGCTGATGTTCTGTACTTCACCAGCCAGGCCGTCGATCTCGACCGCTGTGGTGCCGACAGTGGTATGCAACTCGTGAATGACCTGCAGCGTCTCATCGACCCGGCGAGTGCCGTTCTCGGCAGACTGCGTTGAATGACGCGCCGCTTCGGATGCCTGTGCAGCGTTGCGCGCCACGTCTTCCACCGCCGTGCTCATCTGGTTGATCGCGGTAGCAGCCTGATTGATTTCGTCGTCCTGCCGCTGAATACCGCGCAAGGCGTCTTCGGTAACGGCGGTCATTTCTTCTGAGGTCGAAGCGAGCTGGTTCGATGAGTGAGACAGTTCGGACAAAGTGGTTCGCAGGTTTTGCTGCATCACCGACAGTGCCGCCAACAGACGGCCGGGTTCGTCTTTACCGTCTACCAGAATGGGCTTGCCCAGATCGTTTTCGGCAATCTGTTGGGCCACGGCCAAGGCCTTCTGGATCGGCGCCATCAGGCTGCGGGTAAAGAGGGTGGCGAGCAGAAGGGTTGCAACCAACGCGATCAGGATCGCAGCGATCACCACACGAACCGCCTGGGCGTAAGTGTCATCGGCGGCTGCGTCCGAGGCGGCCATCTTCTGCCGGGCCAGGTCCGAAACAGCGGCGATATCCTGGGCCAGCAAGTCGGCGGCGCGGTTTTGCTCCCCGCCGGGCTGGGTCATTGCCGTAATCACGTCTTCACGTTTCTCCGCCACGGCCTGCAGATAGCGGGAATGAATATCGAGGTAAGCGGACAGATTGCGCGCCATCTCGGCATAAGCCGCCAGGCCTCGCTCGGTCAGCAGCAGCGGCTTGAGTTGCTTGACGTCCTTTTCCAGATCCAGGCGACCCTGATCGACGCGTTTGCGTGCGTGAGCGGCAGCGTCCTCATTTTGTGCAGCTCGCAGACTGGTGTTGCCCAGGCGAATGGTCAGCAGATCGTTCTTGATCTGATCGATGGCAAGCAAGGTCGGCAAGACGTTGTCCTGCAATGTCTCTCGCGTTTCCTTCAGCCGGGAAGCCTGTTGCAGGGAAAACAGCCCAACGGCGGTAATCAACAAGGCGAAAAAACCGAAACAGGTCAATGATCGGGGAGCGATATTCAGACTGCGCAGATTCATCGGAGAGAGCCTATTCATCTATATGTATTTGCCTATCGACTTTGATTCTCTCAGCTTTAGGGCAAATGGCCATCTATTTTGGCGTTTTTACCTCCTGTCACGTGCGCGGGGTGGGTGAGTGGGCGTCAAATAAACAAGCCAGGCCCGCATGAGCAGGGCCTGGCTTGGCAGGGAAAGGTTCAGAATCGGCCGCGCCGTCTGATGCGCGGGGAATTATTGCTTGCCGGCGAGCGCGGTATAGCTGTTCATGAGATTGCGGTAGTTAGGGATACGCTGCGACAGCAGGTTACCCAGGCCTTCGATGTCGTTGCGCCAGTCGCGATGCAGCTCACAGGCCACGGAGAACCAGTTCATCAGCTGCGCACCGGCCGCCGACATGCGATTCCAGGCCGCTTGCTGCACGCCTTCGTTGAACGTGCCTGACGCGTCGGTCACCACGAACACGTCGAATCCTTCGGCCAGTGCGCTCAGGGTCGGGAACGTCACGCAGACATCGGTCACGACGCCGGCGATGATCAGTTGCTTGCGGCCGGTCGCCTTGATCGCCTTCACGAAGTCTTCGTTGTCCCACGCGTTGATCTGACCTGGACGGGCGATATACGGCGCGTCCGGGAACATCTCTTTGAGCTCCGGCACCAGCGGGCCATTCGGGCCTTGTTCGAAGCTTGTGGTCAGGATCGTCGGCAGGTTGAAGAACTTGCCGCAATCCGCCAGGGCCAGAACGTTGTTCTTGAATTCGTTCGGCGAGAAATCCTGCACCAGCGAGATCAGACCGGTCTGGTGGTCAACCATCAGCAGTACGGCGTCGTTCTTGTCCAGGCGCTTGTAAGTAGTCATCGGTGCATTCCTTTATGAGTCGAAAAAGTTAAGGGTCGAAAGCGGCGCCGCATCTGGCGAATGGCTCAGTGGCTGCGGCATGGGGTGTACTTTAGGGATGCTTCGAAACGTTAACAATCCAGCTAATAAGAGACTCACTGATTCGTTTTTGGGGACAGTTGAGAATGTGTGATATCGGGACCACAACCTGGCCCCGATACACGTGCGGCATCACGTCGGGATCTATGCCGAAGGGCGTCAGGAAATCTTGATCACGACTTTGCCGAACGCACCTTTTGCCAAGTGCTCATAGGCCTGCCGCGCTTGCTGGAAGTCGTAAACTCTGTCGATCACGGGTCGAATCGCGTTCTGATCGAGAAAGGCGTTCATCCGGTCAAACGAAGAGCGGGGCGCGACGGCAATGCCGCGCAGGGTTGTCTGGCGGAAGATCAGCGGCATCAGGCTCAGTTCGGTCGTCTGTCCTGTCAGAAAGCCGATCTGGGCGATCTTGCCTGCCGCCTTGGTTGCAGCAATCGACTGATTGACTCCTTTGCCTCCAGCGACATCCAGAAGGAGATCCACGCCCTTGCCGCCGGTGAGCTCCAGGACCTTTTCTTCCCAGTTGGCGTGGGTTCGATAGTTCACGCCGGCGACAGCGCCAAGCTTCATCGCGGCATTCAGATTATCGTCGCTGCTGGACGTCACGATCACATGGGCGCCCAGAGCCGTCGCCAGCTGGATGGCGAAAATCGACACCCCGCCGGTGCCTTGCACCAGCACCGTTTCGCCCGCTTTGATCTGACCGTAATCGACTAACGAATACCATGCCGTCAGCGCGGCAATCGGCAACGTCGATGCCTCTTCGTCAGACATGTTGTGAGGCGCCATGACGGCGCTGTCTTCGTGGATGATCATGTATTCGGCCAAGCCTCCGGGCAACGGAGAGCCGAAGCAGAAGTCCGGTTCGTTCGGGCCGGGCGGGCCGTCGATCCAGCGGGAATACAGGTGCGAGTTGACGCGGTCGCCCACGCTGAAACGGCTGACGCCATCACCCACCGCGATCACGGTGCCTGCTGCGTCGCTGACCGGAATCAACGGCTTGGGCACTGTGTGCGGCTCGTAGATGCCGTCAACGATTGCCTTGTCGCGGAAGTTGAGCGAAACAGCGCCGACTTTCACCAGCAGTTCGCCGGCCTTGGGCTCGGGTGTGGGCGTATCGCTCATGGTCAGATTGTCGAGACCGAAGTCGTTGAGAAGCCAGGCTTTCATGTCGTTTCTCCAGAAGAGTCACCGCATCGTCGGTGAAGTGCCGCCATTGTTGTGCGCCGGCGTACGGCAATAAATGCCTGGATGCCCAACTGACTGTTATGCTCTGGAGCAACAATGGATGCGTAAAACTTCTTTCGTCAGGCAATAAACGGGGTCGCCATGGAGCTGCTTCAGTCAATGCAGGTGTTCGCCCGCGTCGCCGAAACGGGCAGCTTCACTCGGGCCGCGGATGCCAGTCAGATCGGGCGGCCCCAGGTGACCCGCGCCATTCAGGAATTGGAAGCTTCGCTTGGCGTAAGGCTTTTTCAGCGCACGACTCGGCGAGTCAGATTGACGACCGAGGGAGAGCAGTTTTACGAGCGTGTGATGGGCATCCTGGGCAGCATTGCCGAGACCACCTCCATGTTCGCCCCGTCGGGCGCCTCACTGCGCGGGAAACTGCGCATCGACATTCCCACGGCATTTTCTCAGCCTGCGTTCATCGCCAGCTTGCGGGCTTTTGCTGTCGCTCATCCGGACATCGAAATGACACTGGGTGTCACCGACCGAGCTGTAGACCTCGTGGCGGAAGGCGTTGACTGCGTACTGCGGATTGGTGAGTTGCCGGACTCGAGCCTCGTCGCACGGCGCGTCGCAATGGCAACCATGATTACCTGCGCCGCGCCAGGCTATCTTCAGACCTATGGCGAGCCGCACACGCCCGATCAACTGGCCCACCATCGAGGCGTGAATTTCCTGTCCGGCCAGAATCGTCGGCAACTTCCGTGGCAGTTCTTGCAGGACGGCAGCGATACGAGTCACGTGAGCCGTCATGGCATCCTCGTCAATGAGTCCAGTGCCTACGTGCAGTGCGGAGTTGCAGGCTTCGGCATCCTTCAGGCACCCGGTTTGACCCTGGACCGATACCTTGCCGACGGCTCACTGGTCGAGGTGCTCAAGCGCTACCGACCACGGCCCAGACCTGTTTCCGTGCTGTACCCGAGCAGGTCACAGCTTGCGCTCAGGTTCAGGCATTCGTTGACTGGTTGATGCAGAGTTTCCCGGCGCTTTACGATCGCTGGCTGGAGTGACAAATGCCTGTACCTTTGCCCTTTGCAGCGGCTCGCGTCAGCCTGCTGCGAAGGCATCGGACACGGTCAATACTTCCAGGTCACTGAGGCTGTCAGGTTGCGCGGTGCGCCGTAGCTTGCGGTCTGGGCGTTGTTGTACAACGACAGCAGGTATTTGCGGTCGGTGACGTTGTTGAGGTTCAGCGACGTGCTCCAGTTGCTGTCGATGTCGTAGCTGCTCATCAGGTCGACCAGCCCGTAGGCGTTCTGCTTGATGGCGCTGTTGTCGTCGTTTTCGACCGCAGTCTGCCAACTGACCCGCGCACCGACTTTCATCTGCGGGATGCCGGGCAGACGATAGGTCGCCATGCCGCGGAAGCTGTGGGTCGGCACGTATTTGCGCGCCTTCTCGCCGTCGTCGTTGTCGATGCGCACGTAGGTGTAGCCGGCGAGCACGTCGAGGCCATCGAAGGCTTCGCCGGACGCTTGCAACTCGATGCCGTGGCTCTTGAAGTTTTCCGGCGTGTAGACTTCTTGTTCCCCGTCGAAGCCCGCATCCACGGCGACGTTGCGTTGCTCGGTTTTGAATAAGGCGGCGGTCAGATGCAGGCGCTCATCCATCATGCCGCCCTTGACGCCGACTTCCATGCTTTTGCCTTCCAGCGGGTCGAGTACGGAGTGGTCTTCGCCGACGTTGTATTGCGGGCTGTAAATTTTGGTCCAGCTGCCATAGACGCTCCACGTATCAGTGATGTCATAGACCAAGCCGGTGTAGGGCGTCACCTTCCCGTGCGCACGAGTGGAATAATCGGCGCCATAGTTGTCACCTTTGCCATCGGCACTTAGCATGCGTGCACCGGCGATCCAGTGCAGATCGTCGGTCAGGCTGAAACGCGCCCCGGCAAACATGCTTTTTTGCGTGTCCTGAAAATTTTGCGAAAGATCATCGCTGGTGTAACCGAACGGCGGCTTCGGGGTGTTCCCCGTTAGAATTCCGCCGAACGGAGTCTCGAAGCTGCTGTGATCCTCTTCGTTCTCATCGTACTCCTGACCTTTCTGATGAGTACGGCCATAAGCGGCGCCGAAGGTCAGCTGGTGTTCGCGCCCGAACAGGCTGAAAGGACCTTGTACCTTGGCCTCGCCCAGCAACTGGTGAGCTTCGCTGCTGGTGTGGTTGGCGTAGGCAGACGCGTCGTCACCGCTGACCGCGCCGACGTATAGCATGTTCGTGTTCTGCTTTTCCTGCACGCCGGTCGCCGTGACCGTGGCATTCCAGTCGTTGCCGAAGTCGTGCTTGAGCTCGATGAAGGTGCGTGTGGTGTGCAGGTTCCAATACGTCCACGGCTGGCCGATGCTGCTGCTGCGACTGCTGTAATGAATGGCGTTGCCGGCTGCGTCGACCAGAGGCAGGTTGCCCCACGTGCTGCCGTTGGAATCACTGTTGTGCTGGGAAAAGCCCACGGTCACGGTGTCGGCGTCAGACACATCGAAAGCAAGCAGGCCGGCAGCCACGTTGCGCTCGTGACTGTAGCGGTCCATCCAGGAGTTGCCTTTGTCATGGGAGTAGATGAAACGGCCGCGCACGTTGCCCGTATCGGTCAGCGGGCCGGCGACGTCGACGTCGATGCGACGGTTGTCCCAGGAACCGACGCTGGTCTGGATCTGCGCCTGGAAATCCTTGGTAGGACGCTTGCGCACGAAGTTGACGGTGGCGGACGGGTTACCCGCGCCACTCATCAGACCGTTGGCACCATGCAGTACGTCAATCTGTTCGTACTCGGCCAGATCCTGCTCGCCCACCAGCACCGTGCCCACGAACGGCATGCCCATGCCGTCATATTCGAACGTGTTGATGTCGAAGCCGCGTGAAGTGAATTCGGTGCGGTCGGTCTCGGTTTGCTCGACGGTCACAGAAGGCGCCGAGCGCAAGGCGTCCTTCACACCATTGATCTTGAAATCGTCCAGCGCCTGTCGGGTGATGGTGGTCACTGCCTGTGGCGTTTGCTTGTCGGTCAGGCCCAGTTTGGTGGTGCTGGACGACGCCTTGCCTTCATACCCCACGCTCATGTCATCGTCGGTATCGCTGCTGCTCTCGATCTGGGTTGCGGGCAAGGTAAGGTCGTCGGCTGCATGCGCGACGGGCAGAGCGCTGCACGCGCCAACCAGGAGAAGACTGACGGGGAAATGACGTTTCAAGGCGGAATTCCTACGCGGGACAGAACTGCTACAAGATGTGTGTTTGCTAATCTAAATGCGAATCTAACTCAAACATGTATATGTTTTCGACATTTTTTTCACATTTCGTCACATCTGATGGCGGGAGGCTGATGCAGAACTAAGCTCGTTTCAATTCTTTCCTTGAAGGGCAGGGCGATTACCGGATCAACCGGCTCCTATACCTTGCAGCTATCACCCTATGTCCACTTTTGATTAGACGGTTATCGCTGCAGCTCTGATAGTTGCGTTCACCCACGGCGTTCTCGCGGCAGATCGCCACCAATAAAAACAACAAGATCGAGGAACGCACCCATGGCTCGCAGCAGCGCCAACGTGCACCTGTCAGCGACAGGTGAACCGTATGCCCCTCCCGTTTCCAGTGTTGCCGACGTTGCCAGGTCCAGTACCGTGCGGTGGCGCATTTTCGCAATCATCTTCGTGCTGACGATGGTCAATCTGATCGACCGCGTTTCGCTGTCCATCGCGATGCCGACAATCGCCAAGGAATTCACCCTGTCGCCGGCAATGCAGGGGCTGATCCTGAGCAGCTTCTTCTGGGCGTACGCGCTGTTGCAGATTCCGGGTGGCTGGATGATCGACCGATTCGGACCGCGCCGCGTGATCACCTGGTCAACCGGGTTGTGGGGCACGTTTCAGGTGCTGGCCGGCTTTGCAACCGGCGGTGCATCGCTGTTGTTTGCACGAATGTTCCTCGGCGCGGCAGAAGCGCCATTGTTCCCCTCCGGCGGCAAGTTGATTTCACTGTGGCTGGCCCCGAGCGAGCGCAGCCGCGGCGCGGTGATGATGGACAGCGGCAGCCCGCTGGGTGTCGCACTGGGCGGGTTAATCATCGCCTACCTGATCGTCGTGCTGGGCTCGTGGCGTTCGGCGTTCGTGATTGCCGGCGTCGCCACGTTGCTGCTTGGCTGGGTGTCGTGGCGGTACCTGCGGGACGATCCCTCGGTGCATCCACAGGTCAACGAAGCCGAGCTTGAGAAAATCAACGCCGGTCGCGAAACCCCGGCCGCCGAAGCCGCGCGAGCGAAAGTCAAAGGCCTGGGCATCGCGGCGAGGTCACTGACGGGCCTGCTGATTGGCCGTTCGACCTGGGCGATGGTGTATTTCGGGCTGCTGACCTGGGGACCGAGCTATCTGGCGCAGGCGCGCGGCTTTGATATCAAGGGCATCGGTTTCGCGACATTCGTGATCTTCATCTGCGGTTCGCTCGGTTCGCTGACGGGCGGTTTCCTGTGCGATGGCCTGATCCGCAAGGGCGTGCGGCGCGGCGTCGCGGTCAAAGGGCTGCTGACGTTTTCCGGTGTCATTGCACTGGGTGCGCTGCTCCTGTTGCCTCAGTTGAGCGATCCCATTGCCGCCGTCGCCTTGCTCGCGATGACCGCGTTCTTCCTGATGTGGGGCAGCCTGTACTGGAGCTTCCCGGCCTTGCTCGCCGCGCCGGCGCGCGTCGGTCTGATCGGTGGCGTGATGAACCTGGCAGGCAGCATCGGCGGGATCTTCGTGCCGATTCTGGTGGGCCTGATCCTGCAGTTTTTCGGTGGCTTCGGCGCGGTGCTGGCGTTCTTCGCCATCTGCGCGGCGCTGTTTGTACTCGCCACGCTGCTCATCGGTCTGGACGGCCAGCGTGAGGTGAACAATGGCTGATGCGCTTTACGCCGGGCCGATCATCGATGCCCACCACCACTTCTGGGACCCGCAGACCAACTACCATCCCTGGCTTGCGGAGGGCGCGAATATCCCGTTTCGGTATGGCGATTACTCATCGATCAAACGACGGTATCTGCCGCCCGAATACTTCGCCGACGCCGCCGGGCATCACGTGGTCCAGACGGTCTACGTCGAAACCGAGTGGGACCCCGAGGACCCCATCGGCGAAACGCGCTTCATCGAGCGGATCGCGAGGCGTTACGGCGTGCCCAACGCGGTGGTGGCGCAAGCCTGGCTCGATCATCCGGATGCGATTGCATTGCTCGCCGAGCAAGCTTCGTTCCCCAGCGTGCGCAGCGTTCGGCACAAGCCGGGCGGGCCGACAGCGCCTGAACAGGTGGGCGCACAGCGCACCTTGATGAGCGACGAACACTGGCGGCGCAGTTACGCCGCGCTGCATGAGTTGGGGCTGCGTTTTGACCTGCAGACGCCTTGGTGGAATTTGCCGGAAGCCGAACGGCTGGCTCGAGATTTTCCTGCCACCACGTTGATTCTCAATCACGCCGGATTGCCGTCCGACCGCAGTGACGAAGGCCTTGCAGGTTGGCACGGCGCGATGGCCAGACTGGCCGAACAACCGAATGTGGTGGTGAAGATTTCCGGGCTCGGACAGCCCGGCAGACCCTGGCGTGCGCAGGACAACGCCTGGATCGTACGCGAGATCGTCGCCATGTTCGGCGCCGATCGCGCGATGTTTGCCAGCAACTTTCCGGTCGACAGCCTGTGCGGCACGTTCGACGACATTTATAGCGGTTTCAAGTACATCGTTCGTGATCTGCCGGCGGCCGATCAGGAGCGTCTTTTCTACAGCACTGCGCAGCGTATCTACCGCTGTGAACCTGCCGTCGTAGAACGTGCGGAGCAGGAACAGATGAGGAGTCAGGCATGAACAAAACCCGAATCGCGATGGTACTGGGCGACCCTGCAGGCATTGGTCCGGAACTGATTGCCCGTCTGCTCAGCGATGAAAACGTCCGCAGTCAGGCGCAGGTGCTGTTGATCGCTGACGAGGCAGAAATGCGTCGCGGCATGGACATCGCCGGGCTGTCGTTTCCGTATCGGCAGATCAACACCCTCGACGCGCTGCAACTCAGTGACGACACGACGTTGTTCTATGACTTTCGCGGCGACACCGTCGGCGACTTCCCACGCAGCGAAGCGAGCGCCATCGGCGGCCGCTATTGCCTCGACACCCTGAAAGTTGCGCTGGAACTGACGGCCGCGAAAACCACAAACGCCGTGCTGTTCGGGCCGTTGAACAAGACGTCGCTGCACATGGCCGGGATGAACCATAACGACGAACTTCACTGGTTCGCAGAGTTGCTGGGCTTCACCGGTCCGTTCTGCGAATTCAACGTGATGGACAATTTGTGGACCTCTCGGGTGACTTCCCATGTGGCGTTGTCGGCTGTGCCGGGGATGTTGACGCAGGAGCGGGTGGTCGAGGCGATCCGGCTGATCGACACGGCGCTCAAGCGCAACGGGCTGCAGGCGCCGCGTATCGGTGTCTGCGGGCTGAACCCGCACAACGGCGACAACGGCTCGTTCGGGCGCGAGGAAATCGACATCATCGGGCCTGCAGTCAAAACCGCGCAGGCGCAGGGCATGAACGCCGACGGGCCGTATCCGGGGGACACGATTTTCCTGAAAGTGCAGGGCGATGCCAACGCTTTCGACGCGGTGGTGACGATGTATCACGATCAGGGCCAGATCGCGATCAAGCTGATGGGCTTCTCCCGTGGGGTGACGGTCCAGGGCGGGTTGCCGATCCCCATCACGACACCGGCGCACGGAACGGCGTTCGATATCGCCGGGCAAGGCAAAGCGAATGTCGGGGCGATTCGCCAGGCGTTCGAAATCGCCTGCCGGATGGGGCAGAGCAACGTCTGACCGATTAACCCTTTCGAGACACCACCTTCTGGCCGCGGGGCGTTGAACAGACGCTTCGCGGCTTTTTTGCGTGCGTCTTACTTGAGATTTCTCGGGGAGCCTCTGTTCAAGGGCAACCCGTCAGTAGCGACTGGGAGTCAGCCTCCGCGAGCTAGCTCGCTCCCACAAGTTCTGCGCTCGACACAGGTTCTGGCAACGCCATAAATCCCTTGTAGGAGCGTGGCTTGTCCCGCGATCTGGCGCGCAGCGGCAGCAGAATCGGATGACACGGTTCACCAGGCAGACCGCCTGGCCCGGGGTCACGACGACTGCGTCGCCGATCGCGGGACAAGCCACGCTCCCACAGTTTTTGCATTCGATACAAATTCCGACAACGCCACAAATCCCCTGTAGGAGCGTGGCTTGCCCGCGATCTGGCGCGCAGCGGCAGCAGAATCGAACGACGCTGTACATCAGGCAGACCGCATAGGTTCTACGACGACTGCGTCGCCGATCGCGAGCAAGCTCGCTCCTACAACTTCTGCGTTCGACACAAGCTCTGGCAACGCCGCAAATCCCTTGTAGGAGCGTGGCTTGCCCGCGATCTGGCGCGCAGCGGCAGCAGAATCGAACGACGCTGTACATCAGGCAGACCGCATTGACCGGTTCCACGACGACTGCGTCGCCGATCGCGGGACAAGCCACGCTCCCACAGCTTGTGCGTTACGTCCCTATAACCCCCACGCCCATCAACTATCGCTACCCATCACCTGTAGCTATCACTGGATACGCATAAGTGATTAGCGGAGCCCTTGCGCGGCTGGCTAAATTCTCTCATCGACACGTGATGCAGAGCCTGCGGCGTACTGCAACGGATCGAACGACAACTACAAGAAGCCCTGACCCGAACCCCACGGAATCATTGGGCACAACCAGCAGTGGCAAGGACTTCCTCATGAAAATCAAAGCAATCCGTACCCGCGTATTCGAATGGAAAGGCAAAGTCGTGCCACCTCAGGCGCACTTCTGCACCAACGCCAGCGACATCCTGTTCGAGCGCGGCGATGCCATGGGCTCGTTCCGTTTCCACGGCTGGCTGGTTGTTGAAGTCGAGACCGACAGTGGCCTGGTCGGCATTGGCAACTGCGCGCTGGCGCCGCGTGTGGCGAAAGAAATCATCGACACCTACATGGCGCCGATCGCCATTGGCGAAGACCCGTTCGACAACGAATACATCTGGCAGAAAATGTATCGCCAGAGCCATGCCTGGGGCCGCAAGGGCATTGGCATGGCGGCGATCTCGGCGATCGACATCGCCATCTGGGACATCATGGGCAAGGCCGTGAACAAGCCTGTTTTCAAACTGCTCGGCGGACGGACCAAAGAGAAGATCTGGACCTACGCCTCCAAGCTGTACGCCAATGACAACCTGGACCTCTTCCTGGAGGAAGCGCAGGGCTACCTGAGTCAGGGTTTCACGGCGATGAAGATGCGCTTTGGCTACGGACCCAAGGACGGCCCGGCCGGCATGCGCCGCAACATCGAGCAAGTCCGCGCGCTGCGCGAACTGGCCGGCCCCGACGTCGACATCATGCTGGAATGCTACATGGGCTGGACCCTGGAATACGCGCGCCGCATGCTGCCTAAACTCGCGGAGTTCGAACCGCGCTGGCTGGAAGAACCGGTGATTGCGGACGACCTCGAAGGGTACATCGAGCTGAAGAAGATGGGCATCATGCCGATCTCCGGCGGCGAGCATGAGTTCACCTCGTACGGCTTCAAAGACATGCTTGAGCGTCGCGCCGTCGACGTGATTCAGTACGACACCAACCGCGTCGGAGGCATCACCGCAGCGCGCAAGATCAACGCCATGGCCGAAGCCTGGTCGGTGCCGGTCATCCCGCACGCGGGCCAGATGCACAATTACCACCTGACCATGTCCACCACCGCGTCGCCGATGGCCGAATTCTTCCCCGTGTTCGACGTCGAGGTCGGCAACGAGCTGTTCTACTACGTGTTCAAAGGCGAGCCGCAGCCGGTCAACGGCTACATCCAGCTGGACGACAACACGCCGGGCCTGGGCCTGGAAATCTCCGACGAATACCTGAGCGAGTTCAACATCATCGAGTGATGTCGATCGCTAGCCCATTACGACGACGCAGACCTGTAGGCGTGAGCTTGCTCGCGAAGAGGGCGTCATATCCGACGCTTGGGTGGCGTTCGTCCCACAGGTTTACATCGTTCTCACTTTTTCGGAGTTTCAGACCATGCGCCTGGTTCAATTTGAAAACCCACAGGGACAGCGCCAGGTCGGCGTTGTCGAGGGCTCGCGGATCGATGTCGTCCGCAACACGACCAGCACTCGCGAACTCGCCCTGGCGGCGATTCGCAGCCGGCGAAGTCTGCAAGCTGAAGTGCAAGGCCGCGGCACCGAACCGGGTCCTGATTACGCGCCGCTGCTGCAGAGTGGCCGGCTCCTGCCACCGCTGGATCACGAAGACCCTGCCCACTGCCTGATCAGCGGCACCGGTCTGACCCATCTGGGCAGCGCGTCGGCCAGGGACAAGATGCATCAGCATGACGGTCAGGTCGAAGCCGGTATGACCGATACCATGAAGATCTTCAAATGGGGCATCGAAGGCGGCAAGCCGGATCATGGCCAGATCGGCGCGCAGCCCGAATGGTTCTACAAGGGCGACGGCAGCATCGTCGTGCGTCCGGGCGGCGACTTTCCGGTGCCGCCGTTCGCTGAAGACGCGGGCGAGGAGCCTGAGCTGACCGGTCTGTACGTCATCGGTGACGACGGTCAGCCGTATCGACTCGGCTACGCGCTGGGCAACGAGTTCTCCGATCACGTCATGGAGCGGCGCAACTACCTCTACCTCGCCCACTCCAAGCTGCGTTACTGCGCGTACGGGCCCGAGTTGCGCATCGGTGAGTTACCCCGCCATCTGGCGGGCATGAGCCGCATCATCCGTAACGGTGAGGTGATCTGGGAGAAAGAGTTTCTCAGCGGCGAAGACAACATGTGCCATAGCCTGGCGAATCTTGAATACCACCACTTCAAGTACGCGCAGTTTCTGCGCCCTGGCGATGTGCATATTCATTACTTCGGCACCGCCACGCTGTCATTCGCCGATGGCGTGAAGACGCAGTCCGCAGACCGCTTTCAGATTAGCCTGGAGGCGTTTGGGGCGCCGCTTGAAAATGGTATCGGCGAAGGCCCGCGCCCGGTGGCAATAGGTGAGATCAAGGCGCTATAAGTGAGGCGAAGGGCCTCTTGATTCCACGTAATTCGGGGCGCCGGCATCGACGGCGTCCCGGGCGAGTTGATTCGCGAATCAATGGGTCAGGCGCTGCACCTTGATCTGCGTGTCCGTCGTGCGCATTGGTCCCGTCAGACTCGCGCAGTCTGTTTCTCAGTGACTTCGGCGGGCGAGGCATCCGCAAAGCGGTTCACCTGACGCAACGCTTTGAAGCCCACCATCCAGGTCCCCACCACGCCCAGCGTGCACAACCCGCCAATCACCGCCGCGGGCACCGCCCCCCAGAGCGCTGCGCTGCTCCCGGCGCGGAATTCGCCCAGTTCGTTGGAAGAACCGATAAACAGCATGTTCACCGCGTTGACCCGGCCACGCATGTCATCGGGCGTCGAGAACTGCACCAGCGTCGAGCGGATGTACACGCTGACCATGTCCGCTGCTCCGGCGATCATCAGCGCCAGCAGCGACAGCCAGAACAACGTGGACAGCGCGAATACCAGATTCGCCAGGCCGAACACCGCCACCGCGATGAACATGACCATGCCGACGTGACGGTCGAACGGCCGCACGCTCAGGTACAAGCCGGTCGCGACTTCGCCCAGACTCATCGCGCTGCGCAAGGCCCCGAGCCCCTGCGGACCCAGATGCAGGACTTCGTGCGCGTAGATCGGCAGCAGCGCCACCACGCCGCCCAGCAGCACGGCGAACAGATCCAGCGAGATGGTCCCGAGAATGATCGGACGCGAGCGGATGAACGCAATGCCGGCCGTGAAGCGTTTCCACGCCGTGGATTCGAGAGTCTGCTTCTTCCCGGCGTACAACACCGGTACCCGAGTCAGCAACAGCACGCCGGCAATGAAGCTGGCCATGCACACCGTATAGGTCAGCCCGCCGCCACCGGCGGCATACAAACCGCCGCCCACCAGAGGGCCGGCGATCGTGGCGATGCGCATGATCATGCTGTTGGTGGCAATCGCCGACGCCAGTTTTTCCCGAGGCACGACCTGCGGCAACAGGCTCTGCAGCGCGGGCCCGGTAAAGGCCCGGGCGCAGCCGAACAGGGCGAGCGTGGCGTAAATGAGGCGGGTGTCCTGATGGTGCGTCACCGAGAACAACATCAGCATGAGGCTGCAAAACGCCTGCACGCTCCAACTGATGGTCAGAATCAGCTTGCGGTCATAACGGTCGATCAGGTCGCCTGCGGGCATGAGCAACAGCAACATGGGAATGAACTGCGCAAGACCGACATACGCCAGCGAAATCGGGCTGCGCGTCATGTCGTAGACCTGCCAGGCGACAACCACGGCCTGGATCTGCATGGCGAACACGGCGGCGAGGCGGGCCGTCAGAAAAGCGAAGAAGCCAGGCTGGCGGATGACGCTTTCAGAGGAGGATTCTGAAGCTGGAGCAGGCGATTCGGAACTCAAGGCAGGACATCCATCAAATCGAAAGACGGCCGAGTGTTATACACCTGTAAGCGGATGTGTGCCGCTTACTGTCAGAAATTTAATGACGAAAGCGGCGGGATATAAGGCCTGTGCATAGCGCAAGGACATGGCCCCACGCTGTAGGACCGGCTTCAGCGGGGAAGAGGCCGGTGAATGCTCTAGAGATGCAGCGTCTGGAAATCAGCCGTCGCGAGCAGGCTCACTCCCATACGGATCTCCGGACAGACACAAACCTTGTAGGCGTGAGATTGCTCGCGATGGCATCGGTGCCTTGAACATCAATACACCTGACACGGCCAATCGCGAACTCACTCGTTCTCACAATGTGGATATGAAACTGGAAAAGCAGATCAGCGCCGTACCAGCAACACGCCCGATTCCATGTGGTGCGTATACGGAAACTGGTCAAACAGCGCGCAGCGCTTCACCCGATGGGTGTCGTGCAGTTGAGCGATGTTGGCGGCCAGGGTTTCCGGGTTGCAGGAGATATACAGAATGCGCTCGAACCGTCGGGTCAGCTCGCAGGTATCGGGGTTCATCCCTGCGCGAGGCGGATCGACGAAAACGCTGCCGAACTCGTAGCTTTTCAGATCGACCCCTGCCAGGCGCCGGAATGGACGCACGTCATTGAGCGCTTCGGTCAGCTCTTCGGCGGACAGACGCACCAGCGTCACGTTGTCCACCGCGTTGTCCGCCAGATTGCTCAGCGCCGCATTGACCGACGTCTTGCTGATTTCCGTCGCGAGGACTTTGCGTACCCGTGTGGCCAGCGGCAAGGTGAAGTTGCCGTTGCCGCAATACAACTCCAGCAGGTCATCTTCACGCTGGCCCAGCGCTTCGTAGGCCCAGCTCAGCATCTTTTGGTTCACGGTGCCGTTGGGCTGGGTGAACGCACCTTCCGGTTGGCGATAGCTGAAGGTGCGGCCCGCGACTTCCAGCTCTTCGGTCACGTAGTCGCGGCCGACCACCAGGCGTTGGCCCTTGGAGCGCCCGATCACACTGACGCAGAGCTCCGCCGCCAATTGTTCGGCCTCCAGCTTCCAGGCGTCATCCAGCGGGCGGTGGTAGCACAGCGTGATCATGCCGTCGCCCGCCAGCGTGGTCAGAAAATCCACTTGGAACAGCTTGTGATTAAGCGTCTTGCTGGCTTCCCACCGATCGCGCAGCACTGGCATCAGCGCGTTGATCTGCTGGCTGGCAATCGGGAAATCGTTGATCAGGATCGGCGTGTGCTTGTCGCCCGGAGCGAACATCGCATAGTGCCGCTTGCCGTCGTCGCGCCACAGGCGGAACTCAGCGCGCAGGCGGTAATGCTCGCGCGGCGAATCGAACACCTGGGGTTGCGGCGCGTCGAACGGCGCCAGCAACTCACGCAGACGGTCGGCTTTTTCATCGAGCTGAAGGGTGTAGCTCGAAGGGTCGAACGTAGAACTCATGGATAAAAGCCCAGCTTGATCACGAACAAGATCGACAGCACGACCAGCGCCGAATTCAGCTCACGGCCGCGTCCCGACAACAGCTTGATCACTGTCCAGGAAATGAAACCAAAGGCGATGCCGTTGGCGATGGAATAAGTGAACGGCATCGCCAGCGCGGTGATGACCACCGGCGCGGCTTCGGTGATGTCGTCCCAGTTGATTTCAGCCAGGCCCGAGGTCATCAGCACTGCAACGAACAACAGCGCAGGCGCCGTGGCGAACGCCGGAACGCTGCCCGCCAACGGTGCGAAAAACAGCGCCAGCAGGAACAGCACGGCGACCACGATGGCTGTCAGACCGGTACGGCCACCGGCACTGACGCCGGCCGCCGATTCGATGTAACTGGTGGTGGTCGATGTGCCCAGCAGTGAACCAGCCATGGCGGCGGTGCTGTCGGCGATCAGGGCACGGCCCATTTTCGGCATATGACCGTCCTTGCCCATCAGCCCCGCGCGCTTGGCGACGCCGATGAGGGTCCCCGAGTTATCGAAAAGGTCAACGAACAGGAACGAGAAGATCACGCTCACCAGACCGATGTTCAGCGCGCCAGGAATGTCCAGCTGCAGGAAGGTCGGTGCCAGCGATGGCGGCATCGAAATCACACCGCCGAAAGGCGAGAAACCCAGCACGATGGAAATCACGGTGACGGCGAGAATGCCGATCAGCACCGCGCCGCGCACTTTCAGGGCGTCCAGCGCCACGATCAGTGCGAAACCGAGCGCGGCGAGGATCGGTGCCGGTTTGGCCAGGTCGCCCAGACCGACCATGGTCGCCGGATTGCTGACCACGATTTCGGCGTTGTGCAGCGCGATCAGTGCCAGGAAAAGGCCGATACCGGCGGCGATCGCCGAACGCAGGGGCAGCGGGATGCTGTTGATGATCCATTCGCGGATCCGGAAGATCGAGAGCAGGAAGAACATCACCGCCGAAATGAACACCGCGCCCAGCGCCACTTGCCAGGTGTGGCCCATGTGCAGCACGACGGTGTAGGTGAAGAAGGCGTTCAGACCCATGCCCGGCGCGAGTGCGATCGGGTAGTTGGCGATCAGGCCCATGACCGTGGAACCGATGGCGGCGGCCAGGCAGGTGGCGACGAAGATGGCGCCCTTGTCCATGCCGGTCTCGCCGAGAATGCTCGGGTTCACGAACAGGATGTAGGCCATGGCCAGAAAGGTCGTGACCCCGGCCAGAATTTCGGTGCGCACATTGGTGTTATGTGCATTGAGTTGAAACAGCCGCTCCAGCATGTATGGCTCCCCGGTGACGCTCCGCGTCATTTATGTAATCGACTAAAACAGCAAAGCACAGCTAGCCGAAACGGCTTGCACAAATTCTGCCACTTGCAAAAAGCGGCGCATCATACCAGCGTCCCCCGGGAAAGGCTGCTGGCGTTGATCGGTCTTCAAGAGCCAGGCGTACCTGCCCCGATTGCAGTCTCAAGGTGCAGGATCCGGGCGCGCAAAGCGATTTTTCACCTGCGGGCATGTTCTTACCCATGCCGACCTCCCACATTCCGTGCGGGGTACGGATTTGCCGCAGATAGAGCCATGCCGGATGAACTGACGTCTTCCCGAGCAAGCACGCACCCACCGAGGCTGGAGTCAGCCCATACCCGCAGTAAGCCGGCCGCCCGTGATCCCGCACGCTCATCACAAACCGTGAACGTTTGCCAAAACCCGCAAGTCGTACCCCTTAAGACGCAGAGCATCACATGGCTATCAACTGCGCTGAACGAGTACTTACCGTGAGGTTTCCCATGAGCGCGACGAACCAACAGGCCTTCGCAGAGCACACCATTGCCCTGACATTGAACGGCCAGACCAGACAACTGGAAGTGCAGCCCTGGACCACTCTGCTGGACCTGCTGCGTGATCAGCTGGATCTGGTAGGCACCAAAAAAGGCTGCGATCACGGCCAATGCGGCGCTTGCACCGTGTTGCGCGATGGCAAACGCATCAATGCCTGCCTGACACTGGCGGTGATGTGCGATGGCGCCGAGCTGACCACTGTCGAAGGTCTGGCCAGCGGCGATGTGCTGCACCCGATGCAGCAAGCCTTCATCAAGCATGACGCATTTCAGTGCGGCTATTGCACACCGGGTCAGATCTGCTCGGCCGTGGGCCTGGCCAATGAAGGTCGGGCGCGCACTGATGATGAAATCAAGGAACTGATGAGCGGCAATCTGTGCCGATGCGGGGCCTACAGCAACATTCGCGCGGCGGTCGAAGAGGTGTTGCCGCAGATGAGCGCGGCGCCGGACCAGGGAGGGCGTGGTCAATGAATCCGTTCAGCTACAGCAAGCCGGAAGATGTCAGCCAAGCGATCAATCTCGCAGGCCCGGCCAGCCGTTTCATCGCGGGAGGGACGAACCTTCTTGATCTGATGAAGGAAAACATCGCTCGCCCCGAGCATCTGATCGACATCACCGGGCTGCCGCTCAAGGAAGTGCGCGAGACGGGCAGCGGCGGATTGATGATTGGCGCGTTGGTCAGCAATGCCGACCTCGCGTGGCATCCCTTGATCGAGCAACGTTACCCGTTGCTGTCCCAGGCGATCCTGGCTGGCGCGTCGCCGCAGTTGCGCAACATGGCAAGCACTGGCGGCAACCTCTTGCAGCGCACCCGCTGCTACTACTTCTACGACGCAAGCGTGCCCTGCAACAAACGTGAGCCAGGCAGCGGTTGTCCCGCCAAAGACGGCTTGAACCGGATTCACGCAATCCTTGGCGCCAGCGCCGAATGCGTCGCCACCCATCCTTCGGATATGTGCGTGGCGCTGGCGGCGCTGGAAGCCGTGGTTCACGTCGAGGGCCGCGCTGGCAAACGCACCATCGAATTCGCCGATTTCCATCGTCTGCCCGAGGACACACCGCAGCGCGACAACCAACTGGCCGACGATGAGCTGATCACCGCCATTGAGCTGCCACCGGCAAGGTTCACCCGGCACAGTCATTACCTGAAGATCCGCGACCGCGCATCCTATGCCTTCGCGCTGGTTTCTGTCGCCGCCGCGCTGGAGCTGGATGGCGATGTGGTAAGCGATGCGCGTCTGGCATTGGGCGGCGTTGCGCACAAGCCGTGGCGCGACAAAGCAGTCGAGCAGCTGTTGGTGGGCAAGCCGGTGTCCCGCGAGAATTTCGTCGCGGTGGCCGATGCCATGCTGCGTGATGCTCAGCCGCTTGCGCACAACGCTTTCAAGATCAAGCTGGCGCGTCGCGCAATTGTGCGCGCCTTGAGCGATGCCGCTGTGGGAGGGCAATCCTGATGAACGCAAAAATGTCTCCACCTGGCACCACGCCGTCGCTCGGGCAACCGATGGACCGCGTCGACGGTCTGCTGAAAGTCACCGGACAGGCACGTTACGCCGGCGAATACCAGGAACTGGGCCTGTTGTACGCAAGCGTGGTGTCCAGCACCATCGCCAGCGGACGGATCGTCAGCATCGACACTTCCGCAGCGATGCAGGTGCCGGGCGTGGTAGCGGTTCTCGACCACACCAATCGTCCCCACATCGCCAGCTACGATGAGGATTACACCGACGCCGACTCGGCCGAAGGCTCGCCCTTCCGACCGTTTTATAACGACCGCGTGCTCTACAGCGGCCAGCCTCTGGCGCTGGTGGTCGCCGATACGCTCGAGCTCGCTCGCTACGCCGGGTCGCTTGTGCGAATCGAATACCAGGTCGATGGTCACGAGACCAATCTCACTGCTGTAAAGGAAACGGCCCACACCGCGCCGGCCGAGACGCCGAAGCCGCGAGGCGATTTCCAGGCCGGCTTCGCCAGCGCGGCGGTGACCATGGACGCCCACTACACCACGCCGAACGAACACCACAACCCGATGGAGCCGCACGCGTCCACCGTGCTGTACCGTGACGACGACTGCCTGGAAATCCATGACAAGACCCAAGGCCCCCAGAACTGTCAGGACTATCTGCACAAGGTATTCGGCCTGGGCAAGGACAAGATCCGGATCTTTGCAGCGTTTGTCGGCGGCGCATTCGGTTCCGGCTTGCGTCCCCAATATCAGTTGCCGCTGGCCGTAATGGCCGCTTTGCACCTGAAGCGTTCAGTGCGCGTGACGCTCACGCGCCAGCAGATGTTCACCTTCGGCTACCGCCCCAATACCTTGCAGCGCCTGCGCCTGGGTGCATCGGCGGACGGCAAACTGGTCGCTGTCGGACACGACGTGATCGGCCAGACGTCGCGGTTCGAGGATTTCACTGAGCACGTGGTGGAGTGGAGCGGAATGCTCTACCAGTGCGACAACGTGCAGCTGACTTACAAACTGGCGCCGCTGGACGTCTATACGCCGCTGGACATGCGCGCGCCGGGCGCTGCGTCGGGCATGATCGGGCTGGAGTGCGCCATGGACGAGCTTGCCTGCGCAGCGGGCATCGATCCGGTGCAACTGCGCGTGGTCAATTTCGCCGAGCGCAACGGCAATGAAGACAAGCCGTACTCCAGCAAAGAGCTGCGCGCCTGTTATGAGCAGGGCGCTGAACGATTCGGCTGGAGCAAGCGTAATCCGGAGCCTCGGAGCATGCGCGAAGGTCGCCAGCTGGTCGGTTGGGGCATGGCGGGCGGTGTGTGGGAAGCCATGCAGATGAAGGCCAGTGCCAAGGCCAGCATCGACAGCGACGGCAAACTGACCGTCAGCAGTGCGACCACCGACATCGGGACGGGTACCTACACGGTCATGACGCAGATCGCGGCCGAAGCCGCAGGCGTGATGCCGCAGAACGTCACTTTCGTCCTGGGTGATTCCTCGTTGCCGACGGCGCCGCTTCAAGGGGGATCTTTCACGGTCTCGTCTGTAGGGACTGCCGTCCAGCAGGCCTGCCATGCACTGCGCGCCAAGCTGCTCGATGCCGTGCGCATGGCCAACCCGCAATACGCTGTCGTGGACATAAAGGACGTGGGCTTTGGCGACGGCTATCTGCATATCGACGACCAGCGCTTTTCCTACGCCGACATCGTCAGGGACTCTTCGCACGACGTGCTCGACGTTCAGATCGACTGCGAACCGGATGAGAAACGCGAAGGCTACGCGACGGCGACCCATTCGGCGGTGTTCGTCGAGGTACGAGTCGATGAAGACCTGGGCTCCGTTCAGGTCAACCGCGTGGTCAGTGCAGTGGCGGCGGGAAGGGTCGTCAATCCGAAGATGGCGCGCAGCCAGATACTCGGTGGCGTAGTGTGGGGCATCAGTCAGGCCCTGCAGGAAGAGTCCCAGACCGATCACAATCTGGGGCGCGTCATGAACCACAGCCTGGCTGAATATCACATCCCGGTGAACGCCGACATTGGCGACATCGATGTGGTGTTCGTCGAGGAAAATGACAGCATCGTCAACGACCTCGGCTCAAAAGGTGTCGGCGAAATCGGCATCGTCGGTGTGGCTGCCGCGATCGCCAATGCCATCTTCCACGCTACTGGCAAGCGGGTTCGGGAGTTCCCGATTACCCTGGATAAAGTGCTTTAACCGCAGCGCCTTATACAGGTACGCATCCCACCCGCGTCTGCAACGCATCAGGCTTATCGAGGGAAGCCTGATGCGCGCGAGCGCGGCGGATGCAAATCCTGCAATTTGCTCATCATCGCTACTCATTCAATGTCGCCCCAGTGCAAGCACAGGTCGCGCTGGTGCGCTTCATGCAAGGGGCTGCTGCGTAATTTGCATCTACGCGGCAGCATTCGAATTGCCGTGGGTCTTGAAGCCTTAAAACTGCCGCAAAGAGCTGAATAAAATAACGAGCCGACCCGAGGAGCACGCATGAAGAGATTTATTCGTCACATCAGTTGCGGTGTGTTGATGCTGAGCAGCACTGTGTTGCTGGCGGCGGAGCCAGCCAAGTGCCAGAGTGTGCGCATGGGCGTGGTCAACTGGACCGACGTGGTCGCCACCAGCGCCGTCGCCGAGGTCTTGCTGCAAAACATGGGTTACGACGTCAAACAGACCAGCGCGGCCCAACAGATCGTTTTCGGCGGCTTGCGTGATGATCGTCTCGACGTGTTCCTGGGTTACTGGAAACCGGCGATGGACAAGAACATCGCGCCGTTCCTGGCCGCCAATCAGGTGAAAGTCCTCGACGCCCCGAGCATGAGCGATGCCCAGGCAACGCTTGCCGTGCCCGATTACGTGGCCGCAGGCGGGCTGAAAACATTCGCCGACATTGCCAAATTCAAGGACAAGCTCGGTGGCAAGATTTACGGCATTGAGCCCGGCACCGGCGCGAACGCCAACATCAAGGGCATGATCGAGAAAAATCAGTTCGGCCTCGGCGGTTTCCAGCTGGTCGAATCCGGCGAGGCCGGCATGCTCGCTGCGGTTCAACGTGCGATCAAGCGTAACGAATGGGTGGTTTTCGTCGGCTGGACCCCGCACCCGATGAACATCAACATGAAAATCGCCTACCTGACCGGCAGCGATGACGTGTTCGGCCCGCACGAAGGCGCCGCAACCGTGTCGGTGGTGACCGCCCCGGACTATGCGACCCGTTGCCCGAACGTCAGTAAACTGATGAGCAATCTGAAATTCACGGCGGCGCAGGAGAGTCAGATGATGGTGCCGATCATGGACCGCAAGGCGCCGAACGATGTTGCCAGACAGTGGCTCAAGGATCATCCGGACGACATGCGCCGCTGGCTCGATGGCGTCACTACGTTTGACGGAAAGGATGCAGCAGCTGCCGTACAGGTGGCCGTTAATAAATAAGCGGCGGACAGGCTGATCACCTGGCAGTCCGGCCTGTCGGCAGCGTCCCTGGTGACGACCGCTGAGAGGCCTGACTGCTTCGTGCGTTTGTCGGCTGCGGGATGAGCAGTTCAACGCTGAGGGGAGTGCTGTCATGTCCTACCGACTTTCACCCGCCATGGCTGACTTCATTGCGCGAACGCTGAGCTTGAGCAGCGACTCGCCTGATTTCGATGACCAGCGCCGTTCTTACTCGCGCATGTGCGAGGCCTTCACCCCGGTGCGTCCGGAAGGATTGGAGGTCCGGGATTTCACCCTGGCTGGCGTGCCCGTGCGCAGCTATCGGCCGCATCTTCTTTCCCCCGAGCATCCGGCGCCATGCGTGGTTTTCCTGCATGGTGGTGGCTGGGTGGTGGGCGATCTTGATTCCCATGACTTCTTGACTGCCGCACTGGCGGCCGATCTCAATGCGGTGGTGATTGCTGTGGATTACCGTCTGGCGCCGGAGCATCCGTTTCCGGCCGGTTTCGGCGATTGCCTGGCAGTCTGGCATGCGGTGCAGATTCAGGCCCAACGGCTGGATATCGATCCGCGTCGGGTGGCCATTGCCGGTGACAGCGCGGGCGGCAATCTTGCAGCCGCCGTCTGTCTGGCGTTGCGTGACGCCGGCGACCGACAGCCGGTGGGACAAGCCCTGATTTATCCCGCGCTGGGTGGCGCCGATAATCTGCCCTCGCGGACGGAATGTTCTGACGCGCCACTGCTCAGCACCTCCGAGCTGGCGTTTTATGACCAGCTCTACATGAAGGAAGGCGAGCATTCGTCGTACGCCCGACCGCTCCAGGCTACCGACTTCCGCGGTCTGGCGCCGGCATTTATCGCGGTCGCCCAATTCGATCCGCTTCGCGACGACGGTGTCTGCTACGAGCGTGCTTTGCGCGAAGCGGGCGTCACGACTGAATTCGATGCGGGATCGGGGCTGGTGCACGGCAGCTTGCGGGCGAAGGGACTGGCGCCCGAGGTCGACGCTCTCTACCGGCGACTTGTCTCGGCGTTGCTGGGGTTCATCCGTTCGCCGTTGTAAGCAATCACTCCGGCGAAGACGGCTCACTGCCGCCGGATGCCCGGCGAGATAGCCCGCTGCGCGCGGCTGCTCTGATTCTCGGCGCCGCCCAAGCCCGCCGGGACACTCAACTGATCCGGTCACGCGCGAACTGCTCTGCATCTGAGGGTGAGGCAACTCGCCACGCGACAAAAGACCACGCGGAGCATGTGACAAAATGAGACTACTCTTTGAGGGTCGGTTGACCTGAATCAATGTCTTTACACGGATTGATTGACCGGGCCGCTTGACACAACTCCCGCGTCGACAACCTGAGCGCGAACTAAAAAGAACAAACGCACAATGTCGCACTCAATAAATCCGTGGGGGCAGATGCTGCAGGCCCCGAGGTCTGAAGCCGGTTTCACCTGATAGAGGAAGACCTATGTTCGGTTTAGAGGCACTCGATCTCGCCCGAATTCAGTTCGCATTCACTGTTTCATTTCACATCCTTTTCCCTGCCATCACCATCGGTCTGGCGAGCTTTCTCGCGGTGCTCGAAGGCCTGTGGCTGAAAACCCACGACGATACCTACCGGGACCTCTACCATTTCTGGTCCAAGATATTTGCCGTGAACTTCGGGATGGGCGTGGTTTCCGGGCTGGTCATGGCGTATGAATTCGGCACCAACTGGAGTCGGTTCTCCGATTTTGCCGGGGCGATCACCGGCCCGTTGCTGACCTATGAGGTGCTGACCGCCTTCTTCCTGGAAGCGGGATTCCTGGGTGTCATGCTGTTCGGCTGGAACCGCGTGGGACGTGGGCTGCACTTCTTTTCCACCGCGATGGTCGCGGTCGGCACGTTGATCTCGACGTTCTGGATTCTGGCCTCCAACAGCTGGATGCAGACGCCTCAGGGCTTCGACATTGTCGATGGTCGCGTCGTGCCGGTGGACTGGCTGGCCGTCATCTTCAACCCGTCGTTCCCTTACCGCCTGGCGCACATGGCAATTGCCGCGTTCGTCGCCACTGCTTTCTTCGTCGGCGCTTCGGCGGCATGGCATTTATTGCGCGGCCGCGACAACCCGGCCATTCGTCGCATGTTGTCGATGGCCATGTGGATGGCGCTGATCGTCGCGCCGATTCAGGCAATGGTCGGCGACGCTCACGGTCTGAACACTCTGGAACATCAGCCGGCCAAGATTGCGGCCATTGAAGGGCACTGGGAAAACGTCGGTGACGAACCGACCCCGCTGATCCTGTTCGGCATTCCGGACATGAAAGAGGAAAGGACCAAGTACGCAATCGAGGTTCCTTATCTGGGCAGCCTGATCCTGACCCACAGCCTGGATAAACAGATTCCGGCGCTCAAGTCGTTTCCACCTGAAGACCGTCCTAATTCGACCATCATTTTCTGGTCGTTCCGGGTCATGGCTGGCCTCGGCATGCTGATGATTGCCGTCGGTCTTTGGAGCGCCTGGCTGCGCTGGCGCGGCGGGTTATACAGCAACCGGCTGTTCCTGAGGCTGGTGATGTGCATGGGCCCGTCCGGCCTGATCGCGCTGCTCGCAGGCTGGTTCACCACTGAAATCGGGCGTCAGCCATGGGTCGTCTACGGCCTGATGCGCACCGCCGATGCATCGTCCAACCACAGCGTCGGGCAAATGAGTCTGACCCTCGTGCTGTTCGTGGTGGTGTACTTCGCGCTGTTCGGTACAGGCTTCGGCTACATGATGCGTCTGGTGCGCAAAGGGCCGAAAACCCATGAAGGCGAAGATACGCCACATGGCGGGCCTGGCCAGAAACGCACACCCGCACGCCCTCTCTCCGCCGCCCATGAAGGCGACGGCGAAGGCGAACCTTCCAGCCTGCGTGAGGGGAACTGAGCCATGGGTATCGATCTTCCACTGATCTGGGCCGTGATCATCATCTTCGGCATCATGATGTACGTCATCATGGATGGCTTCGACCTCGGGATCGGAATTCTCTTTCCGTTCATGAAGGACAAAACCGACCGTGACGTGATGATGAACACCGTGGCGCCTGTCTGGGACGGCAACGAAACCTGGCTGGTGCTGGGTGGCGCGGGCCTGTTCGGCGCGTTCCCGCTGGCGTATTCGGTCGTCCTCGAGGCGCTGTATCTGCCGTTGATTTTCATGCTCATTGGCCTGATTTTCCGTGGCGTGGCCTTCGAGTTCCGCTTCAAGGCCACTGATGCCAAGCGTCATTTGTGGGATAAGGCGTTCATCGGCGGCTCGCTGGTGGCGACGTTCTTCCAGGGCGTGGCGCTGGGGGCATTCATCGACGGCATTCCGGTGGTGAACCGGGCCTATGCCGGCGGCGGACTGGACTGGCTGACGCCGTTCTCGCTGTTCTGCGGTCTGGCACTGATCGTGGCGTACGCGCTGCTGGGCTGCACCTGGCTGATCATGAAGACCGAAGGCGATCTGCAGAAGGCCATGCACGACCTGGCGCGGCCGCTGGCGATCGTTCTGCTGGTCGTGATGGCGATCGTCAGCCTGTGGACGCCACTGGCGCATCAGGACATCGCCGATCGCTGGTTCAGCATCCCGAACCTGTTCTGGTTCATGCCGGTTCCGGCGCTGGTGCTGGTGACCCTGTACGGCCTGTTCAAAGCGGTGGCACGCAACGCGCATTACACGCCGTTCCTGTTGACGCTGGTGCTGGTCTTCCTCGGTTACAGCGGTCTGGGCATCAGCCTGTGGCCGAACATCGTGCCGCCGTCGATCTCGATCTGGGACGCCGCATCGCCGCCTCAAAGCCAGGGCTTCATTCTGGTCGGTACGTTGTTCATCATCCCGTTCATCCTGGGTTACACCTTCTGGAGCTACTACGTGTTCCGCGGCAAGGTGACCCACGAAGACGGCTACCACTGAGTACGGTCCGCGCCGATGCGTGCTGCACCGGCGCGGAATTTGAGACGAGGGTCCTGTGATGTCTGGCAAAGAATCTTTCCACGATAAACCTGCCCATGAAGAAGACCCCGCCAAGAACACGCCGCTGTGGAAGCGACTGGGCTGGCTGGCGATCATCTGGGCCGGGAGCGTCTTCGCGCTGTTCATCGTCGCCAGCCTGCTGCGCATGTTCATGACGGCTGCCGGGATGAAGACTCACTGAGCGCCGCTTGCGCAATAAAAACCCGCTTCGGCGGGTTTTTTGTTGGCTGGCCATTCATCCGCCTGACCGGACGCTGTGCCCGCAGTCGAGATTACTTGCGCGCTTTGAGAATGACGAACTTGGGCGTCGCCGCCACTTGCTCGACACCCCTGAACAGCCGTGCCAGTTTGCTGTGATAACCCAGATGCCGGTTGCCGACGATGTACAGCGATCCCCCGGTCACCAGCGCCGAGCGCGCTTGCTGGAACATCCGCCAGGCAAGGAAGTCGCCTACGACCTGCTGTTGATGGAAGGGTGGATTGCACAGCACCACATCGAGCGAATCGGTTTCCTGGCCCGCCAGGCCGTCGGCGGCCCGGATCACCGCAGGTCGCTCACCCAGCGCGAGGTCCCAGTTCTCCCGGGCCGATTGCACGGCCATGAACGACTCGTCCACCAGCGTGTAATGGGCGTCCGGGTTAGCCAGCGCGCTTGCGATCGCGAGCACACCGTTGCCGCAGCCCAGGTCAGCCACACGCGCCGATCCCAGGTTTTTAGGCAAGTGGGGCAGAAACGCACGGGTGCCGATGTCCAGACCATCGCGGCAGAAGACGTTGGCGTGGTTGATCAGAACGATCTTCGGATCGTCCAGCGTATAACGGGTGGGGAAGGGCGAAGTCTGGGCTGGCTTGTCTTGTGGTGTGCAGAACAGCAGCCGCGCCTTCTTCACCGCAAGCGAGGCCTGCACCGGCCCGATGTATTCCTCCATCAGCTCGCCCGCCGAGCGCGGCAGGTGTTTGATCATGCCTGCCGCGACCACTTTGGCGTTCGGCGCCAGCTGGCCTTGCAGACGAATCAATTGCTCCTCGAGGAGGGCAAGGGTTTTCGGGACGCGGATCAATACCCAGTCGAAGGGCCCCTGCAGCGGTTCGCTCGCAGGAATCACCGGCACGGCATCGTAGGCCTGATCGTTGCGCACAAGATTCTTCTCGAGCGCCTGCACGCCCAGAAACGAGTCGGTGCTGCTGAACACCGCCGCGTGGGGCGCCAGACTGGCGGCCAGTGCGCCGAAATTGTCATTGAGCACCAGCACGCGGGTCTGAAGCGTCAGCCCATGTTCGGCCACATGATTGAGCAAGTATTCGTCAGCGGCATCGAAAGCCTGCAAAGGCTCGTCCGACTGCTCCGGCTGGCGGATCAGGTCAAGCTGGGCAAAGGGCGTGGTAAGCAGGGGCATGAGCGGGAAAATCCATCGTTGAGGACGCAATCAGAAATCGGCGTGGGTCACGTAAGCGCCGCAGTGATCGGGCTCGCGAAAAGCGCCGATTTTACGTGTTTTCTGTGCGTTCGTATCCGAGGTTTTTCCAGTCGGGGCCGTGTGCCTCAAAACAGCCCTCTGCGGGCTGCTTTCACCACTGCGCAGGTCTTGTTGGCAACGCCGAACTTTTGAATCGCGCGGCCAATGTGATAGTTCACGGTGCGGGTTTTCAACTCCAGAATCATCGCGACTTCCGCTGCTGTCTTGCCTTCGGCGGACCATTTCAGTACTTCGACTTCTCGTACGGTGAGGCCGTCGTGCTCAGCACTCACGACCTCCATGCGCGAGGTTGCAGCCATCATGTCTTCCATCATCAGCCTCCAGGCCGGATCGCGCTTTCGTCCATGTGATCAAAGTCTAGGAAGAAAATAAGGACGCGATACACGCATCCATCGCAGTCTGGCGCCGGGCCATGTTGACCTGTCCGACTCGCTCCAGCGACCCCTCATCGAATCAACGGGTTACGACGTACGCCAGGCTGCTGAGAGCTTGGCGCGATAGCCCCAATAGCCAAACAATCTTAAAAGCGAGGCGGGCGCTTCGTGATACCACTACAAACCTGCGGTGTTTATCCGCGTCGGTTTGCGGGAAACTGGACGTCCGTTTGGAATGACAGGAGCCAGGAGCGCCCTCATGACTGCCAGTGCAGAGAAATTCACCCGGCAAACGCTGCTGGACGTTACCCCGCTGACGCCAAGTCTGTTTACCTTTCGTACGACGCGGGATGCCGGTTTCCGCTTCACCGCCGGACAATTCGCACGACTGGGCGTGACCAAAGCCGACGGCAGCACGGTATGGCGGGCGTACTCAGTCGTCTCTTCGCCGTTCGATGAGTTTCTTGAGTTTTTCTCCATTGTCGTACCGGGCGGCGAGTTCACCAGCGAGCTGAGCAGGCTGCGAAAAGGCGACACGCTGATGGTGGAAAAACAGCCGGTCGGGTATCTGACGCTGGATCGATTTACCGATGGCCGCGATCTCTGGATGTTGTCCACCGGGACGGGCGTGGCCCCGTTCCTGTCGATACTTCAGAACTTCGAAGTGTGGGAAAAATTCGAGCGGATCATTCTGGTGTACAGCGTTCGTGAGGCGAAGGAGCTGGCGTATCAGCAACTGATCGCTGAGCTGACCCAGCGCGACTATCTGGCCGAATACGCGCACAAGTTCCGGTTCATCGCGACCGTCACTCGCGAAGAGCTTCCCGGCGCGCTGCATGGTCGCATCACGACATTGATTGAAAACGGTGAGCTGGAACAGGCCGCCGGGGTAGCGCTTGGCCCGGAACATTCGCGCGTGATGATCTGCGGCAATCCGCAGATGATCGAAGACACCCGCGCAGTGCTGAAGGCCCGCGACATGCGGCTGGCATTGACCCGCAAGCCGGGGCAGATCGCAGTGGAGAATTATTGGTAGGGCAGGTATCAGTTGGCGGATACCGTCGCGGTGGAAGCACATTCATTCACCAGACGCCGTTACATCCAGCTAAAGACCTGGCGTCTGATGGGCCGGCACCGCGAATGAATTCCTTCCCAGAATTTCACGCCAAGCCGCGCGGGCTATGGCCAGGCGCTTTGCTTAGACCAACCGGTCTGGCGTCACCTGAATCGGCGCGGCGGGTTTGTTGTTCTGCTCCTTGAGCAGGTCGCGGATCTCGCCCAGCAGCACTTCCTCTTTGCTGGGAGTCGGCGGCAGCGTCGGAGCCTTGGCCTCTTCGCGTTTCAGACGGTTGATCGCCTTGACGCCCATGAAGATCGCGAACGCGACAATGATGAAATCGACCACGGTCTGGATGAACTTGCCGTAGGCCAGGACCACAGCGGGGGCATTGCCTTCGGCAGCGCGCAGGGTCACGGCCAGATCGCTGAAGTCCACGCCGCCGATCAGCAGCCCCAGGGGCGGCATGATTACATCGCCGACGAACGACGAAACGATCTTGCCGAATGCCGCGCCAATGATGATACCGACGGCCATGTCGACCACATTGCCTTTGACGGCGAAGGCTTTGAACTCGCTTAGTACGCTCATGGGTGTGTTCCTTTGTTACAGATGAGTGTTGTGGATGCAGTGTATGTCAGCTATCCGCATCCCGCGTAATCCCTCCAATCGACCGGCTCATGCCCGGTTAGTTTTATCCAATTCCCCAAAAAGGCGGCCTGCACCGGTGTTGGACGCAGCGTGTTGAGCCATGGGGTATCATTGCCTTTTTTCGCATCGGGGGTTTCATGGCCAAGGCCAAGCGCATGTATGGCTGCACCGAGTGCGGCGCGACCTTTCCCAAATGGGCCGGGCAATGTGGTGAGTGCGGCGCCTGGAATACCCTGGTCGAAACAGTCATCGACAGCAGCACGGCAGCGGCCCCGAGCGGTCGCGCGGGCTGGACCGGCCAGCAGGCGCAGATCAAGACCCTGGCGGAGGTCAGTGTCGAGGAAATACCGCGGTTCTCCACCAACTCGACCGAACTTGACCGTGTGCTGGGCGGCGGTCTGGTCGATGGCTCGGTGGTGCTGATCGGCGGCGATCCGGGCATCGGCAAATCGACGATTCTGTTGCAGACCCTGTGCGCCATTGCCGAGCGCATGCCTGCGTTGTACGTGACCGGCGAAGAATCGCAGCAGCAGGTTGCCATGCGCGCCCGGCGCCTCGGGCTGCCCCAGGACAAGTTGCGCGTGATGACCGAGACCTGCATCGAAACCATCATCGCGACCGCGCGCGTCGAGCAGCCCAAAGTCATGGTGATCGACTCGATCCAGACCATCTTCACCGAACAATTGCAATCGGCCCCCGGCGGCGTGTCGCAGGTTCGGGAAAGCGCGGCGTTGCTGGTGCGTTACGCGAAACAGAGCGGCACGGCGATTTTTCTGGTCGGCCACGTGACCAAGGAAGGTGCGCTGGCGGGCCCGCGTGTTCTGGAGCACATGGTCGACACCGTGCTGTACTTCGAAGGCGAGTCAGACGGTCGCCTGCGCCTGTTGCGCGCAGTGAAGAACCGTTTCGGCGCGGTCAACGAGCTTGGCGTCTTCGGCATGACCGACAGAGGTCTGAAAGAAGTCTCGAATCCCTCGGCGATCTTTCTCACCCGGGCGCAGGAGGAAGTCGCCGGCAGCGTGGTCATGGCAACGTGGGAAGGCACGCGGCCCATGTTGGTAGAAGTCCAGGCGCTCGTCGATGACAGCCATTTGTCCAACCCGCGCCGCGTCACGCTGGGCCTTGATCAAAACCGGCTGGCGATGCTGTTGGCGGTTCTGCACCGGCACGGCGGCATTCCGACCCATGATCAGGACGTGTTCCTCAACGTGGTGGGCGGGGTGAAAGTGCTGGAGACTGCCTCTGACCTTGCGTTGATGGCGGCCGTCATGTCCAGCCTGCGCAACCGCGCCCTGCCGGGGGATCTGCTGGTGTTCGGCGAGGTGGGGCTGTCAGGCGAAGTCCGTCCGGTGCCCAGTGGGCAGGAACGCCTCAAGGAAGCGGCCAAGCACGGCTTTAAACGGGCGATCGTGCCCAAAGGCAATGCGCCGAAAGAGTCGCCGCAGGGCCTGACCGTGATTGGCGTGACGCGACTGGATCAGGCGCTGGATGCGTTGTTCGAGGAGTAATTCGGAGGGAGCGGCAAAAACATCGTAGAAGCGCGCTTGCTGGCGAAAACATTCGTGCACCGGCAATCAAAGGTCGGGTCCGCCATCGCATCGCAGGCAAGCGCTCCTGCAGAGGACTGGATTTCGGCCTGCAGTCACACCTCGATCAACGCCGCCAACTCTCGCTCCAGCTCGTCGTGATCGGCCAGATTCAGCTCGATCAGCCGACGCAAATGGGTGACCGAATCCAGTCCGATGTGCTCGCACACGAAGCCCAGATGATTATGGTCGTCGTGGGTCAGGCGCACTTCCATCTGCACATCGATATCGACGTTCAGGTGGATGTCCACAATGAATGATTGGTCCGGGTCGCCAAGCCAGGGCGAAGGCCGCTCGATCAGCAGGCCTTTTAGCGAGAGATCGATCAAGTGAACGGGCCAGCTTTTATCGCCTTGGGTCAGTTCAGTCCTGGCGTCAAACGAAATGCGTTTAAAGCGCCGACGGTCTTCATGGGATGCTGTCATAAGCCGACTTCTCCAGTGCGTGCTTGGCCATAGCTGAGTTGACTATAGGACAAAACCGGCGTCAGACCATCGTGGGGGGTGGCCTTTCGCTTCAGCAGCGCTAAACTCTTTTTGCTGCTCCAAATAAGTCCACTCAGCTGGAAATAAAAAATGAAAAATAATAATAGTCTGCTGCGCCATGTGCCCTGGCTGATTGTTGCGATTCTTGGGGCCTGGGCCCTGGGGGTAGTTGCATTGCGTCGCGGGGAGGCGATCAACGCACTCTGGATCGTGGTGGCTGCGGTGGCCATTTATCTGGTCGCCTATCGCTACTACAGCCTGTTCATCGCAACACGTGTCATGCAACTCGACCCGACCCGGGCCACGCCCGCGGTGCTTAACAACGACGGGCTCGATTACGTTCCCACCAATAAGCACATCCTCTTCGGTCACCACTTTGCTGCCATCGCTGGCGCGGGCCCGCTGGTCGGTCCGGTGCTTGCCGCGCAAATGGGCTACCTGCCCGGCACGCTCTGGCTGATTGCCGGCGTGGTGCTGGCCGGTGCGGTGCAGGACTTCATGATCCTGTTCCTGTCCACTCGCCGTAACGGCCGGTCGCTGGGCGACATGGTCCGCGAAGAAATGGGTCGAATTCCCGGTACCATCGCGCTGTTCGGCTGCTTCCTGATCATGATCATCATCCTCGCGGTGCTGGCACTGATCGTGGTCAAGGCCCTGGCCGAAAGCCCGTGGGGCATGTTCACGGTCATGGCGACCATCCCGATCGCGATGTTCATGGGCATTTACATGCGCTACATCCGCCCGGGTCGCATTGGCGAAATCTCTGTGGTCGGCGTGGTGCTGTTGCTGCTGTCGATCTGGATCGGCGGTCAGGTCGCGGCCAGCCCTGAATGGGCGCCGCTGTTCACTTTCACTGGCGTGCAGATCACCTGGATGCTGGTCGGTTATGGCTTCGTCGCCGCCATGCTGCCCGTCTGGCTGGTGCTGGCGCCCCGTGATTACCTGTCCACCTTCCTGAAGATCGGCACCATCATTGCCTTGGCGATCGGCATTCTGATCCTCGCGCCCGAGCTGAAAATGCCGGCGTTGACCCAGTTCACCGACGGTTCCGGCCCGGTCTGGAAGGGCACGCTGTTCCCATTCCTGTTCATCACCATTGCCTGCGGTGCGGTGTCGGGCTTCCACGCCCTGATCTCGTCGGGCACCACGCCAAAACTGCTGGATAACGAAGTCAACGCGCGCTACATCGGTTACGGCGGCATGCTGATGGAATCGTTCGTGGCGATCATGGCCATGGTGGCCGCGTCGGTCATCGAGCCCGGTGTGTACTTCGCGATGAACAGCCCGGCGGCCATCGTTGGCACGGACGTCAACGCGGTCGCGCAGATGGTCAGCAGTTGGGGCTTCGTGATCACCCCGGATCAGTTGGTTGCGACGGCCAAGGACATCGGTGAGAACACCATCCTGGCCCGTGCCGGTGGTGCGCCAACGCTGGCTGTGGGTATCGCGCAGATCCTCCATCAGGCTTTCCCCGGCCAGAACACCATGGCGTTCTGGTATCACTTCGCGATTCTGTTCGAAGCGCTGTTCATCCTGACCGCCGTTGACGCTGGTACCCGCGCCGGTCGTTTTATGCTGCAGGACCTGCTCGGCAGCTTCGTGCCCGCGCTGAAACGCACTGAGTCCTGGACCGCCAACGCCATCGGCACCGGTGGTTGCGTCGCCTTGTGGGGTTACCTGCTGTACCAGGGCGTGATCGATCCGCTGGGCGGCATTAACACGTTGTGGCCGCTGTTCGGCATCTCCAACCAGATGCTCGCCGGGATCGCCTTGATGCTGGCAACGGTCGTGCTGATCAAGATGAAGCGCCAGCAGTATGCATGGGTGACCATTCTGCCCGCGTCGTGGCTGCTGATCTGCACCGTGACCGCAGGCTTTATCAAGCTGTTCGATTCCAACCCGGCGGTGGGCTTTCTGGCGCTGGCGAAGAAGTACAGCGCGGCGGCGGATGCCGGTCAGGTGCTGGCGCCTGCCAAGAGCATGGAACAGATGCAGCACGTGATCTTCAACGCCTACACCAACGCGGCACTCACCACGCTGTTCCTGTTCGTGGTGCTGAGCATCCTGTTCTACGCAATCAAAGTGGGTCGCGCGGCATGGGTCAAGAAAGAGCGTACCGACAAGGAAGCGCCATTCCAGGCCTTCCCGAAAACCCACTGAGTGCGCTGTGAGGCGAGGAGCTGCGTATGTTCAATGATCTGAGTCGTCTGGGTAAGTACCTCGGCCAGGCCGCGCGTCTGATGGTCGGGATGCCTGACTACGACAATTACGTCGAGCACATGCAGAACAAACACCCGGACAAGCCGGTGATGTCGTACGAAGCGTTCTTTCGCGAACGTCAGGACGCACGCTACGGTGGCAAGGGTGGGCCCAAGTGCTGTTGATGGCTTAGGCTATCGACACGTTTGACTGACGCGCCACGCTTGTCGTGGCGCGTTTTCATTTGGATACTTTATTGTCTGTGCCGACGCTGCGGGAACGAATTCGCGCCCACAAGCGTGCGTCGGCACGCATCTAAAAGCAGGAGTCGGCATGACCGTTTCGCAACCCATTCCCGTCACGGTGCTGAGTGGTTTTCTCGGCGCAGGCAAGACCACGTTGCTGCGTCACCTGCTCAAGGAAGAGCACGGCTTGAAGATCGCCGTGATCGAAAACGAATTCAGCGACGCGGGCGTCGACACCCAATTGCTCGGCGATGAGCCCGTGCAAGTGATGACCCTGTCCAACGGCTGCGTGTGCTGCACCATCCACACCGATCTCACCAAGGCACTGGTTCTGCTGCTGGAGCGGCTGGACAGCGGCGCTATTTTCTTCGACCGGCTGGTGATCGAATGCACCGGGCTGGCCGATCCGGCGCCTGTTGCCCAGACTTTCTTCATCGATGAAGAGCTTCGCGAGCGCTACATCCTCGACGGCATCATCACGCTCGTCGACGCGGCCCATGCCGACACTCATCTGGAACAAACCATCGCCCAGGCGCAGATCGGATTTGCCGACCGCCTGCTCGTGAGCAAGACCGATCTGGTAGACGAGGCCGCGTTCACTGCCTTGAGCGAGCGCCTGACACGGATCAACCGCCGCGCGCCGATACGCGTGGTCGAGCATGGCAAGATCGATCTGGCCGAACTGCTGGACGTGCGTGGGTTCAACCTCAATGCCGACGTCGGGGGCATGGTGTTGCGTCCGGCGTCGCCAGCGGGCCGATCGATCGACCGCATCAGCAGCCTGGTCCTGCGCAGCGACAAGGCGCTGGATATCGACAAACTCAGCGAATTCATGAACACGCTGCTGGAAGACCACGGCAAGCAATTGCTGCGCTACAAGGGCGTCCTCAACATCGCGGGCGAAGACCGCAAGCTGGTGTTTCAGGGCGTGCTGAAACTGTATGGCTTCGACTTCGACGTGGAGTGGGCGCCCGATGAACAGCGCGAAAGCGTGATCGTGTTCATTGCCGATGACTTGCCGGAAGAAAAGATACGAGAAGGGTTTGCCAAAGTGGCGGCTGGCTGAGCCCTCATGCGCACTGCGTAACCTTGCACGAGCGCGCTTGCTCGCGAAGACATGATGCTCCTGCAAGGGATTTGTGACGTTGCCAGGTTTTGTGTCAAACGCACTACCTGTGGGAGCGTGGCTTGTCCCGCGATCGGCGACGCAGCCGTCGTAAAACCTGCACATGCGGTCTGCCTGATGCACCGCGTCATCCCATTCTGCTGCCGCTGCGTGCCAGATCGCGGGACAAGCCGCGCTCCTACAAGGGATTTGTGTCGAGCGCAGAA
>NZ_FNYJ01000010.1:45161-69021 GCF_900108875.1 Pseudomonas sp. NFR16
TCTGCCTGATGCACCGCATCATCCGATTCTGCTGCCGCTGCGCGCCAGATCGCGGGACAAAGCGCTCCTTCAAAAAAATGCGCCCTGAAACAAAAAGCCCGGCTCTGGAGCCGGGCTTTTTCATGCAACTGCTGCTGCGTCAGATCAAGCGCCGTAAACCGGCAGCTTGGCGCAGATGGCTTTGACTTTCTCACGAACGGCGTCGATGACCGCTTCGTTGTTCAGGTCAGCCAGGATGTCGCAGATCCAGCCTGCCAGCTCCTTGCACTCTGCTTCCTTGAAGCCGCGAGTGGTCACAGCCGGGGTGCCGAAGCGCAGGCCGGAGGTGACGAACGGGGAGCGCGGATCGTTAGGCACGGAGTTCTTGTTCACGGTGATGAAGGCCTTGCCCAGCGCGGCGTCAGCATCTTTACCGGAGATGTCCTGCTTGATCAGCGACAGCAGGAACAGGTGGTTTTCGGTCCCGCCGGACACCACGTCGAAACCGCGCTCGATGAACACGCCAGCCATGGCCTTGGCGTTTTTCACGACTTGCTGCTGGTAAGCCTTGAACTCTGGCTGCAGAGCTTCCTTGAAGCAGATTGCTTTAGCGGCGATCACGTGCTCCAGAGGACCGCCCTGGCCACCCGGGAATACAGCGGAGTTCAGCTTCTTCTCGATCTCGGCGTTGGCGCGCGCCAGGATCAGGCCGCCACGTGGGCCGCGCAGGGTTTTGTGCGTGGTAGTGGTGACGACGTCCGCGAATGGAACTGGGTTCGGGTAGACACCAGCGGCGACCAGACCGGCCACGTGGGCCATGTCGACGAACAGGTAAGCGCCGACCTTGTCAGCGATGGCGCGGAAGCGCGGGAAGTCCAGAATCTGCGAGTACGCCGAGAAACCGGCCACGATCATCTTTGGTTTGTGCTCGACCGCCAGACGCTCGACTTCGTCGTAGTCGATCAGGCCGTTGCCATCGATGCCGTACTGAACCGCGTTGTAGAGCTTGCCCGAGGAAGACACGCTGGCGCCGTGGGTCAGGTGACCGCCGTGGGCCAGGCTCATGCCCAGAATGGTGTCGCCAGCGTTGAGCAGGGCCAGGTAAACGGCGCTGTTGGCCTGGGAACCGGCGTGCGGCTGAACGTTGGCGTAGTCGGCACCGAACAGCTCTTTGGCGCGATCAATGGCCAGTTGCTCAACGATGTCGACGTATTCGCAGCCACCGTAGTAACGCTTGCCCGGGTAGCCTTCAGCGTATTTGTTGGTCAGCACCGAACCCTGGGCTTCCATGACTGCAGGGCTTGTGTAGTTTTCCGAGGCGATCAGCTCGATGTGCTCTTCCTGGCGCTTGGCTTCTTGTTCCATAGCGGCATACAGGTCGGAGTCGTACTTGGCGATAGTCAAATTACGGCTGAACATGGCGGTCCTCGGGGATCGGGCAGTAGAAAAGGGGGGCATTCTACAACATCGGGTTTTATCTGGCATATGAAAGCCGGTCATGTCTTGGACAAGCGGTTTTCATCCAGACTGACGCGGCACCTGTAGGAGTGAGCTTGCTCGCGATTCGGTGTATCAGTCTCCGCATTTCTGTCAGGACGACCGCAATCGCGAGCAAGCTCACTCCTACAGAGGGGAGCTGCTCTCAATCAAGCATGAACAGCGCGTCGTTGCTGAATTGAGCTTCGAAGCGGGTGGCCGGCATCGGGCGACCGAACAGGTAGCCCTGCACTTCGTCGCAGCCGTGTTCGCGCAGGAACTCGAGTTGTTCATGGGTTTCCACGCCTTCTGCGATCACGGCCAGGTTCAGGCTGTGAGCCATCGCAATAATGGCGCGGGCGATCTGAGCGTCTTGCTCGCCCGATGGCAGGCCGTCGACGAAGGTGCGGTCGATCTTGAGCACGTCGATCGGGAACTGCTTGAGGTAGTTCAGCGACGAGTAACCAGTGCCGAAGTCGTCGACCGCAATGCTCAGGCCGAGACGCTTGAGCCCCGCCAGAATCTGCATCGCTTCGCTGACTTCCCGCATGAGGATACTTTCGGTCAGTTCCAGCTCCAGGCAGGCAGGCGGCAGGCCTGTCTCCTTGAGGATGTTGGCGATGCGCGTGCCCAGCTGGCCGTCGGAGAACTGCCGCGCCGAAATGTTCACCGACACTTTTGGCACCCGGACTTTCGCCTTATGCCATTCGCGCAGCTGCTGACACGCCTGTTGGAGCACCCATTCGCCCACCTCGACCACCAGACCCAGCTCTTCGAGCACCGGAATGAAATCCCCCGGCGGCACCAGACCGCGACGCGGATGGCGCCAGCGCAGCAGCGCTTCGGCACCGGTCAGGCGCTTGCCATCGCCGCTGAACTGCGGCTGGTAGTACAGCGTGAACTCTTCCTGTTCCAATGCATGACGCAGGTCGCTTTCCAGTTCCAGACGCTCCAGGGCGCTGGCGTTCATGTCAGCCTGATAAAACTGGAAGTTGTTCTTGCCGCGCTCTTTGGCGTGGTACATCGCCGTGTCGGCGTTCTTCATCAACTGGCTAAGTTCGTTGCCGTCCTGCGGGCTGAGCGCAATACCGATACTGGCGGTCACGAAGAATTCGCGGCCTTCCAGCACGAAAGGTTTCACCAGACTGGCGAGAATCTGCTCGGCCACATGAATGGCACGCGTCAGCGCGGCCTGCTGCGAAGCGCCTGGCTGCAATAACAGGGTGAACTCGTCGCCGCCCATGCGCGCGACGGTGTCATCGTCTGCCACGCAGTCCAGCAGCCGCGAGGCCATTTCCTTGAGCATCCGGTCGCCCGCGGCGTGTCCGAGCGAGTCGTTGATCGGCTTGAAGCGGTCCAGATCCAGAAACATCAGCACCACCCAGGCATTCTGCCGTTCAGCCTGCTGCAGCGCGGTGTGCAGTCGGTCCTGGAACAGCGTGCGATTGGGCAGGTGTGTCAGGGCGTCGTAATAGGCCAGGCGGTGAATGCGTTGCTCGCTGGCCTTGCGCTCGCTGATGTCACTGAAGAAGCATACGTAACTGGCCAGGTCGCCTTCGTCGTCGAACACCGCTGTGATGCCGACCCAGGCAGGATAATGTTCGCCATCGCGACGCTTGAGCCACAGCTCACCTTCCCAACTGCCGCGCTGATGCAGCTGTTTGAGGATGTAGCTCATATGCGCTTCTTGCTGGTCCTCGACCGTCAGCATGGTGGGCAACTGGTCGAGCACCTGAGAAACGGCATAACCACTGACGCGACTGAACGCATCGTTGGCCTGAACAATGTAGCCGGCAGGGTCAGTGATCAGGATCGCCGAGGTTGAGTGCTCGAAGACTGTTGCCGCCATGCGCAGGTCTTTTTCCGCACGGCGCTGTTGGCTGATATCCCGGCCCACGCCGAGAACGCCTTCGAAGTTTCCGAATTCGTCCCACACCAGCACCAGACGCAGTTCCACTGGAATCTTGCGACCATCGGCGCGCAGGCAGTCGAAGAGGAACAACTGTGTGCCGATCTCCGTGCGCAATTCGGCGAGCGCTTCGGGTTGCGACAGCGATTTGCCGATACGCTGAAGCAGCGCCTGAAATGCAACCAGTTGCTGCGGGTTGGCGATGATCGAGTTCCAGCCGTTCTCCAGAATCCAGTCAGCGGCATAGCCCAGTACGGCGTTGACCGAAGGGCTGACATAGTTGGGCCGCAGTCTCTGGTCGGTCGAGAAGATCACGTCACTGATGCTCTCTGCGAGCATCCGGTAGCGCTGCTCGCTGTCACGTAACGATTGGCTGGCTTCGATCTGTTCAGTGATGTCCTTGGCCACTCCGATGATACGAGTGACCTTGCCGTGCTTGTCCGGCGCCAACGCTTGTTCGCGAATGTCGAAGCGACGCCAGCGGCCCTGTCGATCCCGAAAGCGCAACTGACACTGCGTGAGGTCGCTGCGGCCCTCTTCGGTGCGCGCCAGACGCAGGAATTCGTATTGATCGGTGTCTTCCGGGTGCAGCAGAATTTCCCAGAAATGCTCGCCCATCTGCTGCAGCTCATCGCGGCTGTAACCCAGCGTGTGGCCCAGATGGTGGTTGCTGTAAATCATGTGGCGGCTGGTGACGTCCTGAACGTACAGATGATCGGGAACGGTGCGCACCACGTCGGACCAGAAGCCTTCCCGTTCCTGCAGCGCGAGCTCGGTCTGCTTGCGATTGGTGATGTCGTTGATGTTCAGGATGACCGCGTTGAAATCTTCGGCATGCTCGGGAAAACGCACCACCAGCCAGAGATGCTTATCGTTGCCGCCTGCATCGGGCAGGAGGATCTCGAGTTCCAGCTGGCGCCGGCCGTCGAGCACAGCTTCCAGTATCTGCACGCCGATGCCTTGCCGGGAGCGTGGGCATCCTTCGATCAATTGCTGCCAGACGTTCTCCGCCGATTCGGCTTGCAGCAACTGCGCCGCGACCTGATTGACTTCAGCGATGCGCAGTTGGTGCAGCAGGCCTTCCAGCTGATCCGGGTGCTTGAGCAGGCGCGCCCTCAAGTCTTCGCTACTGAAGAGCTGCAAATGTTTCAGGTATTCGGACAAGCCGGAGAGATCCAGCACGCACAGTGCGACGCCGGTGCCTTCGAAGATGTCTTTGTAGCGACGACGGCTTTCGTGCAACTGCAACTGGCGCCGACGCAGACTGCGCAAGGCGAACAGGGGAACGATGGAGCAGAGCAGGGCGATCAGGCATTTGCCGATCAGCGGCGCGATCAGCGATTGACGGGTCTTGTACGCGTCGTAGAGGCCGCGCAGCTGCCAGTCGCTGTTGGTCAGCGGTTCGAGCAGCACGGTCTGAATGTTGCCGTCGGTCAGTTGCGCATCTTGTGCACCGCCGCGATAAATCTGCCGCTGATTGTCGCGATTCTCCAACAGCCACGCCGGTTGGTAGTCCTGATCGCTCTGGCGCGTCAGGCTTCTGAGCGCGGCTGTATTGAGTCGCAGCACCCAGTAGCGATCATTGCCGGCGCCAGGCTGACGAACGAACAGGTAAAAAGACGCACTGTCATTGGCGTTTGCGTAATAGTAGGTGTGTCCCTGGATGGACGGCAGCATCTGAGTCAAAAAGCTGGCGTCGCTGCTCGCCCGGTCGCTGTCTGCAGTGACCTTTGCATCGGCGTCGAGCCACGCGACGCTATCCAGGCCCGGCACGGATTGACGCAAATGAGTCAACATCGATGCCGTCTGGTCGGCGTTCTGAGGCGGGCCCTTCGCATCATCCAGCAGATTGAGCGCAACCTGGGCGTTTAACGCCATGTTCAGACTGAGCCGGTCGGCCAGCTGAATGCTGTAATCCACCGCGCGTTGATGTTGACGCTCTTGAGTTTGCTGGAACTGCTCGACCAGCTGCCAGAGCAGAAGCGCAAGCATCAGCAGCACCAGCACCGCGAGCGCGCCTTTCAGCGAGCCTCGAAAAGGCACTGCCGTCGCGCTTCTCGATGGGCGCAAGGGTGAAGTGGGTGTTGGTGTGGACAAACTGTGATCCTGACTGCCGGACTGAATCAGCGTGTGCGAAATGCACTATATGCTCGACGCCCAAAGGGCGGCTAGCATGCCTTGACTTGTGGCTAAGTGCCAGCCCCATTGGGCCGCACGGTTTGCCCTGTCGACAGCATTCGGGTAGCTTTGCGCGACGCGCGCTGCGCCCGATTTCTGTACGCCTGACTCGACGCTTGCAAACATTGCTCCAGCTTTAATACCGGTGCTCGGAAGTTTGCCGCAGCTGTTGCGGTCAAGTATTGATCAATTCAAGGCCCGGAATCGCCCGACGGCAAGTTGCGAAGCTAAAAAAAGCGACTTTTGCGACTCGGCTCGCGCCTTTATTCACAGTCCTAACCAGGTTTTCATTCCATGGCTCAATACGTCTTTACCATGCATCGGCTGAGCAAAGTTGTTCCGCCGAAGCGGGAAATCCTGAAAAACATCTCACTGTCATTCTTCCCGGGCGCCAAGATCGGCGTCCTCGGCCTCAACGGGTCGGGTAAATCCACGCTGCTGAAGATCATGGCCGGTGTCGACACCGAGTTCGACGGTGAAGCGCGCCCGATGCCTGAACTGAACATCGGATATCTGCCCCAGGAGCCACAGCTGGACCCGACCAAGACCGTTCGCGAAGTGGTCGAGGAAGCAGTCAGCGTGATCAAGGACGCTCAGGCTCGACTGGATGAGGTCTACGCGGCCTACGCCGAGCCTGATGCCGATTTCGACAAGCTCGCCGCTGAGCAAGCGAAGCTCGAAGCCATTCTTCAGGCCAGCGACGGTCACAACCTCGAACGTCAACTGGAAGTCGCCGCCGATGCGCTGCGTCTGCCGGCCTGGGACGCCAAGGTTGAACACCTCTCCGGTGGTGAGAAACGCCGCGTGGCCTTGTGCCGCCTGCTGCTTTCCGCGCCGGACATGCTGTTGCTCGACGAACCCACCAACCACCTGGACGCCGATTCCGTCGCCTGGCTGGAGCATTTCCTGCACGACTTCCCGGGCACCGTGGTTGCGATCACGCACGACCGTTACTTCCTGGATAACGTCGCCGGCTGGATTCTGGAACTCGACCGCGGCGCCGGTATTCCTTACGAGGGCAACTACTCCGGCTGGCTTGAGGCCAAGTCCGAGCGTCTGGCCCAGGAATCCAAGCAGCAGTCGGCCCATGAAAAGGCCATGAAGGAAGAACTGGAATGGGTGCGCAAAGGCGCCAAGGCCCGTCAGTCCAAATCCAAGGCCCGTCTGCAGCGCTTCGAAGAAATGCAGTCGCAGGAATTCCAAAAGCGCAGCGAGACCAACGAGATTTACATCCCGGCCGGTCCGCGCCTGGGCGACAAGGTCATCGAATTCAAGAACGTCACCAAAGGCTACGGCGATCGCGTGCTGATCGACAATCTGTCGTTCGCCATGCCAAAAGGCGCCATCGTCGGCGTGATCGGCGGTAACGGTGCCGGTAAGTCGACCCTGTTCCGCATGCTGATGGGCAAAGAGCAACCGGATTCGGGCTCCATTGAAATCGGGGAAACCGTGCAACTGGCCTGCGTCGATCAGAGCCGTGACGACCTGGACGGCAGCAAAACCGTGTTCGCCCAGATTTCCGACGGTTCCGACATGATCAAGATCGGCAACTATGAAATCCCGTCGCGTACCTATGTTGGCCGTTTCAACTTCAAGGGCGGCGATCAGCAGAAGTTCGTCAAGGACCTGTCCGGTGGTGAACGCGGTCGTTTGCACCTGGCGCTGACGTTGAAGGAGGGTGGCAACGTCCTGCTGCTCGACGAACCGTCCAACGACCTCGACGTCGAAACCTTGCGTTCGCTGGAAGAAGCGCTGCTGGACTTCCCGGGCGCCGCCATTGTGATCTCCCACGATCGGTGGTTCCTTGACCGCGTGGCGACTCACATCCTTGCGTACGAAGATGATTCGCAGGCTGTGTTCTTCGAAGGTAACTACACCGAGTACGAAGCCGATCGCAAGAAACGCCTGGGCGACGCCGCCGCCCAACCGCACCGCGTACGCCACAAAAAACTGGCCTGATCCGCGATGCGCACAAAAACGGAGCCTCAGGGCTCCGTTTTTTTACCGCGGAATATAGGCTGACCCCCATCTCTGTGGGAGCGAGCTTGCTCGCGAGGACGTCTGTCTATCCGACAACGCTCTACCGCCTGACACATCCCACAACGAACGCACACGCCCAGCGATCAAGATCCCGATGATGCCTCTGCCAAATCACGTATCGGCCTCAATCTGCAGAATTTCGATAATCTGATCCCCCGCCGGACGCTGCCAGGTGACCTCATCACCCACTTCTGCGCCCAGCAACGCATTGCCCAAGGGCGAGGCCCAGTTGATCAGCTGGCTGGCGGCATCGGCCTGATCCTCGCCCACCAGCTGCACGCGCTGTGAGTGATCGTGTTCATCAACAAACGTCACCCAGCTGCCAATCTGTACTTTTTCCGTGGAGATCGCTGGCGTCACCACTTGAGCGCTGTGCAGACGTTGATTGAAATAACGCAGGTCGCGTTCGATGTCGGCCAATCGCTGCTTGTCTGCACTCTCTCCGCGCGATGTCTGCTCGCCATGCTGCGCCTGCAACGTCGCCACGTGCGCCTGCAGTTGGGCAAGCCCATTGGCGGTTACGTAATTGGGGTTGCCGCTGATCTGGCGCTCCACCGGCTGACTGGCCTGTGCGGCAGCGTGGTCTTCATTGACGAAGGCCCTACTCATGATGTGCTCCCTGTTCAAGACTCATGAACGTTGGGCCGTGCCGACACGCGGATAGTTTCCTCGTCGATCCGCCAACGACCTGCACGTCAGTGAGAGCGGTAGGCCTTGGCGGCGTCTTGCGTCTTCTGCTGCTCCCAGGCCCGGTCGCGATCATTCCAGATACTGTCGCGGCCCTGATCCTGAATATTGCGATTCTCCAACTGCGCCTGACACTGGCGGAATCCGTCGCCCCACCCTTGCGCGTAGATCGTGTCACGCAGATAACGCGGGACATCCTTTTTGTATTGCCCCTTCATGATGTCCACCGATTGCCGCCCACTGCCGCAGCCATCCTGAAAGCCATCCGCAAACGCCGGTGGGTAACCTTCGGCCAATAACTGGTCGTGGGTAGACTGACATCCGGCGACAACCACCACACACCACAGCACCGCCCAGCGCGCATTCATTTCCGTAACCCTCGAACTTATGGAAAAAGTTTAGAAGCGGATCTGTGAGTTATTTGTAAAAGCGCTGTAGGAAATCCATTAACCGATGCCCGGTCAGGCGCGATAAGTTCCGGCTTTCCGCCTGATGGCGCCCACTCTGAAAAAACTTTTAGTAATTTCCGTACGGCGGGCCTGAGAAGATTCAACGTTGGTAAACTGTCGCGCTGCGTCAAACCGTTTAGGAAGATTGATGAACCTCAGAACGATCCTGATCCTCGGCGCACTCAGCGCTTTCGGCCCCTTGGCCATCGACTTTTATCTGCCCGGCTTCCCAGCCATCGCCTTGGCCTTTGGCACGGACGAAAAACACGTCCAGATGACCCTGGCCTCCTATTTCCTGGGCTTAAGCATCGGCCAACTGGTCTACGGCCCGATTGCCGACCGTTTCGGCCGCAGGATTCCGCTGCTGTTCGGCGTTGGATTATTCACCCTTGCATCGCTTGCCTGCGCACTCGCCCCAAGCCTTGAATGGTTGATCGCCGCGCGATTTGTCCAGGCGCTGGGTGGCTGCGCCGGGATGGTGTTGTCGCGTGCGATCGTCAGCGACAAGTGCTCGCCTGTGGATTCGGCGAAAGTGTTCTCGCAGCTCATGCTGGTCATGGGACTTGCACCCATTCTGGCGCCGATGCTGGGCGGCCTGCTGGTGAACGTCTACGGCTGGCAGACCATCTTCCTGACGCTCACGGTGTTCAGCGCGTTCACCGCCGCCGCGGTGTTCAAGGGATTACCGGAAAGCATGCCGGCCGATCATCCTCGTCTGCCGTTGTCAGGTGCCCTGGGTTCGTATTGGCGATTGTTCGGCGACCGGATTTTCCTCGGCCACGCGCTGACCGGCGGGATCGCCATGGCCGGCATGTTCTCCTACATCGCGGGTTCGCCGTTCGTGTTCATCAAGCTCTACGGCGTGCCGGCAGAACACTACGGCTGGCTGTTCGGCACCAATGCGGCGGGCTTCATCCTGATCGCTCAGGTCAACGCCCGCCTGGTGGGTCGTTACGGGCCGGCCTGGTTGTTGTCCAGAACGGTCTGGATCTATCTGGCCGCCGCATTGACGTTGCTCGGAATCGCGTCGATGCACACCGAAAAGCTCTGGCCGCTGCTGATCCCGCTGTTCGTGTACATCGCCAGTCTGGGCTGCATCATTCCCAATGCCTCGGCGTGCGCGATGAGCGGGCAGGGCAAGCGTGCCGGAAGCGCGTCGGCGCTGCTCGGTTGTCTGCAGTTCAGCGTGGCGGCAGGCGCCGCGGCCCTGGTCGGTGTGCTGCACGACGGTACCGCGGTGCCGATGGCGGCCGTCATTACCCTGTGCGGCGTTCTAGCGGCAGGCCTGGCGACGATCACTCGTCGCGCTCAGCAAAAGCGTGATGCGTTAATGCAGCGCGAAGATGTCCGAATCTGAGCTTATTGGCAACGCGCACGGCGTTGCCAATCCCTCCCCGACAATCAACACCGGTCCGGACGTGTTCGGTGAGTAGAAAAAAAAACTCCCTTTGCAGCTTATTACTACTAAAAAAGTAGAAACTTCTTACATAAAAATACCGATCAATAAAGTGGGCTGTTTTCGATCAGTTGCGGGTGCTGAAATCATGCACGCTCAGAGAGATTTATTTCTTGAAAGTTTTTTGACCTTTGGTTGTAGGCATTTGCCATCGCGACTTTTTCGAATTTTCGAGGAATGCCTTCTGAAGCCCGGTTTTGAACGGTTATGTGGCCGTATCGCCGCTTGCATTAACATCTGTAACGGGCAAACTTTGCACAACGTTCGTCAGGATGGCTTACATCCTCCCGTGGCCGGGACGTCCCGCTTAATTATCTGGTGGAGGTACGGCTTATACTATGCGACCGCAGTCGATCCGATTTAACAGAACACCGTCCGTAACTGTGATGATCCTTATTCCGGAGCTGTAATGCGGGCTGATTCTGACATTCGGAATTCGCCTTGGCTGATGCAGATCAAGGCCCCAGCGCGCTCCGGACGACCATCATGGTCGGACCCGTGTACGGATAGCGATCAGGCGTGAACTACAACAGTGATCTCACGCCGTGGTTTTCAGATTGAGACGATATTGCCGGGTCATCGCAACAGATGAATGTTCAACAGGGAGTGAAGACATGGAACACGTACCTTGCATCAGCCAGATCGCTGCGTTACTGGCCGATCCCAAACGCAGCGCGATCATGTGGGCGCTGATGGACGGAACGTCGCGCGCCGCTGACGAACTGGCCCTGATGGTCGGGTTGTCGACCGCCTCCGTAGGTGCGCATGTCGCGCGACTCGCTTCTGGTGGATTGCTGCGTCAAGAGGTGCGCGGGCGCAAGCGCTTCTTCAGACTGGCCGCTCCGGAAGTGGGCGTGGCGGTTCAGGCGCTGGTCAGTGCGTCGATGGTCAGTGCCGAGCTGATCAACCGCAGCCTCGCGCCACCGTTGCCGCCGTTGCCACTGCGCAGGGCGCGCGTCTGTTCAGATCACCTAGGCGGCGAGATGGCGACCGGGTTGTATCAGCGGATGTTGGGCGCCGGCTGGATCGAGCAATCCGAGCAGCGCCTGGAAGTCACCAGCGTGGGCGTTTCCAGATTTGCCGAGCGCGGCATTTTCGTTCCGGCACTGGCCCACCGACGGCGGGAGACCGTTTGCGCATGCGCTGATTGCAATGAAAGCAGTCCGCATCTTGGAGGTGCGCTGGGCGCGGGACTTCTGCAATTGTTCCTGCAACTGGGTTGGCTGCGGGCGACCGAGGAAGCCAGTACGCTGCAGGTGTCTTCCAACGGGCAGCGTGAAATCAACCGCATTGCCGCAGCGGCGTAGCCGGTAGCTGCTCTCAGGTCGGTGGCGTGGATGTGGTGTCGAAGTGGGCATCGATGCAGCTTGCCGGCGCGGGCACGGTTTACGTGCGCGGCCGGCAACCTGTGACTGTCTCTAACCTGTGGTGACGATCACGGTTTGATCAGTCGGGCGTCCAGACTGTTCTGCGCCAGGCGTTGCGCCTGCGCTTCGGTCATGCCCAGATGCGTGTGCAGTGCATGGAAGTTCTCGGTGACATACCCGCCGAAATACGCTGGGTCATCAGAGTTGACGGTCACTTTCACGCCGCGCTCGAGCATGTCGAGGATGTTGTGCTGGCTCATGTCGTCGAACACGCAGAGCTTGGTGTTGGACAATGGGCAGACGGTCAGCGGGATCTGTTCGTCGATGATCCGCTGCATCAGGCGCTCGTCTTCGATCGCACGTACGCCGTGGTCGATCCGCTCGATTTTCAGCAGATCGAGCGCTTCCCAAATGTACTCCGGCGGGCCTTCTTCGCCTGCGTGGGCCACGGTCAGGAAGCCTTCACTGCGTGCGCGGTCGAACACACGTTTGAACTTGCTGGGAGGGTGGCCCTGCTCCGAACTGTCCAGACCCACTGCCACGAATGCGTCGCGGAAGGGCAGCGCCATGTCGAGGGTCTTTTCGGCCTCCTCTTCGCTCAGATGACGCAGGAAGCTGAGAATCAGGCCGCTGCTGATGTTCAGTTTGTCCTTGCCATCCTTCAGCGCGTGGGCGATGCCGTTGAGCACGACCTCGAACGGGATACCGCGATCGGTATGGGTCTGCGGGTCGAAGAACGGTTCGGTGTGGATCACGTTCTGCGCCTTGCAGCGTTCCAGATAAGCCCAGGTCAGGTCGTAGAAATCCTGCTCCGTGCGCAGCACGTCCGCGCCTTGGTAATAGAGGTCGAGAAATTCCTGCAGGTTGTTGAAGGCGTACGCTTTGCGCAGGGCATCGACGTCGTTCCACGGCAGGGCGATTTTGTTGCGCTCAGCCAGCGAGAACAACAATTCCGGCTCCAGCGAACCCTCCAGATGAAGGTGCAGTTCTGCCTTGGGCAGGGCGTTCAACCAGTCGTACATGTGCGTTTCTCATCAGGTGCAATGTCGGCATTCTACAGATTCATCAGGCCAGGCTGGGTAAAAACCTGACCGGACGGTTCATACCTGCGGCAAGGGGTGCGACAAAAGACCTCCGAACATCCGGGCGTCGCTGTGAAACCTTTATTTACAATCAGCACTCTCAACGGCTTCAATCCGGAATACTTCATGGACGTGCGGCATCGGTCGCAGGGATAAAGGCAGCGATGGGCACGATTCTCAAGCAGGAAAAATTTCTACTACTGGCGATCATCGCAACGTGCATCGCCTATCCGCTGGAACACGTTCTGCTCAGTAATGGGCACACGGTCGCGTTGTTGGCGGGTGTGGCGCTGGTGGGGTTTATCATCTGTGCCTCGATGCGCGTCGCTCACCACGCCGAATTGCTGGCCGAAAAGGTCGGCGATCCTTACGGCACGATGATCCTGACGCTGTCAGCGGTGCTGGTAGAAGTGGTCATCCTGGCAATCATGATGAGTAACGAACCGTCGCCAACGCTGGTGCGCGACACGATTTACTCGGCTGTCATGCTCGACATCAACGGGATTCTCGGACTGGCCGCGCTGATGGGCGGGCTCAAACATGGCGAGCAGTCCTACAACGATGACTCCGCGCGGTCCTACAGCGTAATGATCCTGACCGCGATGGCAGTGTCGATGGTCGTGCCGGAGTTCATTCCCGAATCCAACTGGAAGGTCTACTCGGCCTTCACAATCGGCGCGATGATCGTGCTGTACGCCCTGTTCCTGCGCATGCAGGTGGGGCCGCACAGTTATTTTTTCAGTTACAGCTACCCGGATAAAAAACGCCGCAAGGATCAGCCCGAGCAGCACAGTGAGCCGGTCAACCTGGCGTTTTCGATCGGTACGCTGGTCTTTGGCGTCGTCGTGATCGGCGCGCTGGCCGAGGTGATGTCCAAGACCGTCGATCTGGGACTGGAGGGCAGCGGCGCGCCGCCGGTGATGACGGCGATCCTGGTGGCCGCGATCTCGGCGGCGCCTGAAATTCTCACGGCCTTGCGCGCGGCATTGGCCAACCGCATGCAGTCGGTGGTCAACATCGCACTGGGGGCGTCGCTGTCGACGGTCATCCTGACGGTCCCGGTCATGGAAGCGATGGCGCTCTATACCGGTCAGCCGTTCCAGATGGCGATGACGCCGGTCCAGACGCTGATGATTTTCGTCACGTTGCTGGTCAGTGCGATCAACCTCAACGACGGCGAAACCAACGCTATCGAAGGCATGACTCACTTCGTACTGTTTGCCACGTTCGTGATGCTGTCGCTGTTGGGGGTGTGACGACGCGGCCGATTTGCCAGCAATTGCAAACGCTGGCAAATCTGCAGCAGCTTCAAGGTTCGTGGCATCAACCCTGGATCAACGCTGCCGCTGCCTGTCGGTGATCGGCCATCAGGCCCGCGACATCCAGCCCTTCGACCTGGCCATCGATCACGCGCCATTGACCGCCGATCATCACGCGATCTGCCCGGTCCGCGCCACACAGCAGAAGCGCCGAGACCGGATCATGGCTGCCGGAGAAACGCAGTTCATCAAGTTTGAACAGCGCCAGATCTGCTTGTTTTCCGACCGCCAACTCGCCGATATCGCTACGCCCCAGCAGCCGCGCCGACCCCTTGCTCGCCCATCCCAGCACCAATTGCGGTGTGATACGTTCAGCGCCGTAGCGCAGTCGTTGCAGATACAGCGCCTGCCGGGCCTCGAGCATCATGTTGGATGCGTCGTTCGACGCCGATCCATCCACGCCCAGACCCAGCGGCGCCCCGGCAGCGATCAGATCCAGTGTCGGGCAGATGCCGGAAGCCAGTCGCATGTTCGAGGTCGGGCAATGACAGACACCCGTGCCCGCGTTGCCCAGTCGGGCGATTTCCTGCTCGTTGAAGTGAATCCCATGAGCGAGCCAGGTGCGTGGGCCGAGCCAGCCGACGCTTTCCAGATAATCCACCGTGCGCAGGCCGAACCGTTGCAGGCAGAAGTCTTCTTCGTCCAGCGTCTCGGCCAGGTGTGTATGCAGCCGCACGTCCAGCTGTTCGGCGAGGGCCGCGCTTTCGGTCATGATTTGCGTGGTGACGGAAAACGGCGAGCAGGGCGCCAGGGCGATCTGAATCCGGGCGCCGTCGCCGCGCTCGTGATAGGTCTCGATCAGACGCTGGCTGTCCTCGAGAATGACGTGCCCCTGCTGCACGGTTTGCTGAGGCGGCAGGCCACCGTCCGCTTCACCCAGACTCATTGAGCCGCGCGTGAGCATCGCCCGCATGCCCAGTTCCCGCACGCTCTGGACCTGTACATCAATCGCGTTTTCCAGCCCGTCGGGAAACAGGTAATGATGGTCAGCGGCAGTGGTGCAACCGGACAACAACAGTTCCGCCAGCGCCACTTTGCTTGCCAGCGCCAGCTTTTCCGGCGTCAGACGCGCCCAGACCGGATAGAGGGTTTTGAGCCACGGAAACAACGGCTGGTTGACCACCGGACCCCATGCGCGGGTCAGCGTCTGATAGAAGTGATGATGCGTGTTGATCAGGCCAGGCAGCAGCACATGTTCGCGGGCGTCGAAGATTTCATCGCAAGGCTGCGAGGGCGCCTGGCCTGTGGCAAGCATTTCGACGATTACGCCGTTTTCCACGACCACGCCACCTTGGGCGTCGAGATCGTTGGCAGTGAAAACAGCGAGGGGATTTTTCAACCAGATACGGATCGCGGGCATGGTGCCGGCTCCTCTGAAAGTGGGTTCAGGTCGCCAGCTCAGTTTTGCCCTGTCTGCTGATCCAGGGTCGCTACGGCGTCGGATGATGCACGTGGCGAGGGTGGGAATTCTAGAAGGGGGCGCGCGATTCGATCAAGCGTTGAGCACAGCCATCTTCGTAGGGGAGCGGCCCTCCAGCCCTGAGCCGCTCCGCCAAATCGGCAACGATTACCAGGGAATCGTCTCACCTTTGTAGTTCACGAAATGGTGTCCGCCCTTGCCCGCAAATCGCTCGAGCTGCTCCACCATGCCGTTGACACTGGTCTGCACGTCAATGTCCGCACCTTCGCCACCCATGTCAGTGCGAACCCAGCCTGGGTGCATCGACAGAACGGTGGGCTTGTTTTCACCCAGTTGCGTCACGAATGTGTTGGTCATCGAATTCAACGCGGCTTTGCTGGCTTTGTACAGCGCCATTTCCGGCGCATCCGGCATGGTTACGCTGCCAAGTACCGAACTCATGAACGCGATAACGCCGGTCTCTGGACGGATATGGTTGACGAAGCGCTTGGCCAGCCGAATCGGCGCGACAGCATTGGTCAGGAACAATTGGCCCAGCTCGCCAGCGGTGGCGTCGGTGGGATTGTCATGTTTCGGACCGCTGATCCCGGCGTTCACGAACAGCAGGTCATAGCTCTGGTCTTTCAAGTTGTGCGTCAATACTTCCAGCGACGATTGCTCGTCCATGTCCAGGGTCTGAATGTGGACACCGGGTACAGCCTTCAAGGCGTCCGAATGGAGCGGGTCGCGGACGGTCGCCGTGACATCCCAGCCTTGTTCGGTCAGGCGCTTTACCAGGCCCAGGCCCAGGCCCCGAGACGCACCGATGATCAGTGCAGTTTTCTTGGCAGACATATTTAAACTCCTTGAAGAACGAAACCACTGTGCTCTCAGAGTGGACCGCGCTCGCCAGAAGGAATTTGGTTTTTCTGGCTCGCGTCAGTCGGCTTCCATGAGGTGAAGCTGAGGTGTCGCAACGTAGCAGATGGATCGGCGCTGGTGAGTAACATTTTTCGAACGAAGCTTTCGACGGGTTGATTCACCCTGCTGAAGATCCTGCGAGGTAAGCGTTAGGGGATGTCACAAAGGTTCAATTACGTTGTACAAAAAATGACCAAGCCCGTGCGGGCGAGGTATTCCCGGTGCTGTGGACAACCTTGCACGCGTTATCCACAGGATGCTCCACAGTTAATGTGCGCAAGCTTAAAACCACGGTATAAGCGACCTCGCCATAGGATCGACTTGTGATAAGGCGACCTAACTCACTGTTTTCCGGCTGAATTATTCTGCACAGGGTGTGATCGATCAAAAAATGATCATCACTCCGCAGCCCATGTGGATCAAGGCCTGCGCTGGGATGTGCTCAGCTTGTCCACAGGCAGGTGCACAGCTGATGTGGGCAACGTGTTTAAATCCGTCGTTCGATGTCAGGGCCGATGCAATACGATGCGTCCACGGCTGATGTCCGAAAGCTGACGTTGAAAGGTGTCTATCTGCTCGGGGGCCAGCGCAACCTTCAAGTCCACGCCTACGGCGGTGAAGACTTCTTCCTGCACCCGCCCGTCGAGTTCAGAAAGGCGCAATTTCACCAGGGCCAGTTCGCTGAACGAGCAATCAAAGATCACTTCAACCCGATTGATCAAGGCGCGGCGGTCAGCCTGTTGCAAGCACTTGTTCGCTCCGCCGCCGTAGGCCCGGGCAAGCCCGCCGGTCCCCAGTTGAATGCCGCCATACCAGCGAATGACGAGCACCACCACTTGATCGAAATCCTGCGATTCAATAGCCGCCAGAATCGGTCGGCCGGCAGTGCCGCCCGGTTCGCCGTCGTCGGTGCTGCGGTATTGCGCGCCGAGTTTCCAGGCCCAGCAATTGTGTGTGGCGTTCAAGTCGCTGTGCTGTTCGATGAACGCCTGCGCGTCGGCGGGGCTGTTTATAGGCGCGGCGAGGGTGATGAAGCGGCTCTTGCGAATCTCTTCGCGAAATTCGCATGGGCCGATAAGGGTTGAAGGCATCGAAGTGTCCAGCTGGCGTTCGTTGAGGCTTCAGATCGGCGGCGTCAGCCCGCAGCCTTTGAGAATGATGCGAATCAGGTTATCACCTGCCACTTCCATGTCCTGCTTGGTCAGACGGCTGCGGCCTGTCACCTGACAGATTTGAGTCGAGAAATCCGCGTAGTGCTGAGTGCTGCCCCACAGCAGGAAAATCAGATGCACCGGGTCCACGGGGTCCATTTTCCCGGCATCGATCCACGCCTGGAACACAGCCGCACGGCCCTGAAACCACTGTCGATAATCCTGGCTGAAGTACTCGTTGAGGCATTCGCCACCGCTGATGATTTCCATGGCGAAGATCCGCGACGCCTGCGGCTGGCGACGAGAAAACTCCATCTTCGCGCGAATGTACTGAGTCAGCGCCTGAGCCGGGTCATCGTCGACCTTCAGGTTGTTGAACGTGCTGTCCCACAACTGAATGATGTTGCTCAAGACCGCGATGTACAGCCCCAGCTTGTTGGTGAAGTAGTAATGCAGATTGGCTTTTGGCAGACCGGCGTTCTGCGCGATGGTATTCATGCTGGTGCCTTTGAAACCGTGGCGAGCGAACTCGTCCTCGGCGGCTTTCATGATCGCTTCTTCGTTCTTCTGACGAATACGGCTGGCCGGTTTCGTGGCGCTGGCGCTGTGAGCAGGGACTTCAAGGGTCATGTGCGTTTCCAGACGGATCATTGTGTGCGACGCGGTGAACAGATAACGCACCCGCGTCGATCCGACAAGCGCCTGCGATGCAAATTAATGCTCGAACGCTTCAAGTTCCTGCTTTTTTTCAGCGCTGGCCTCCTTCTTCTCAGGCAGCAACAGACTCATGACGATCGCGGTCAGCCCGCCGCTGGTGATCGCGGAGTCAAACAGGTTCTGAACCAGTTGTGGCAAATGATGGAGCAACGTCGGTTGTGCGGCGATACCCAGCCCGACACTGAACGAAGTGGCGATGATCAACATGCTGCGTCGGTCCAGCGGCGACTGGGCAAGGATGCGCACACCCGCCGCGGCCACGCTGCCGAACATCACCAGCGTCGCCCCGCCCAGCACCGGCTTGGGAATCTGCTGAAGAATCGCGCCGATGACAGGGAAAAGTCCGAGCAAAAACAGGATCAGTCCGATGTAGAGACCCACGTATCGACTGGCCACGCCCGTCAGCTGAATAACTCCATTGTTCTGGGCGAATGTCGTGTTGGGGAACGCGCTGAATGTCGCCGCGATCATGCAACTCACACCATCGCCCAGCACGCCGCCTTTCAAACGAGCGATATAGCCGGGGCCTTTGATGGGCTCGCGAGACAGCATGCAGTTGGCGGTCAGGTCGCCAACGGTCTCAATGCTGCTGATCAGATAAATCAGCGCAACGGGCAGGAAAGCTGCCCAGTCGAAGCTGAATCCGAACTTGAAGGGGATCGGAACACTGATCAGCGCGACGTCGCCGATGGCTTGCGGCGCAAGCTTTCCGGAAAACCAGGCCGCGATGCTGCCGACCGCCAAGCCTATGATGATGGCTGACAAGCGAATCCAGGGTGTATTCGAACGGTTGAGCAGGATGATCACGAGCAGCACGAACGTACCGAGCAGCAGGTTGCGGGGCTCGCCGAAATCCGGTGCGTTGAAGCCACCACCCAGGTCCGTGACGCCGACCTTGATCAGACTCACGCCGATCAATGTGATGACGATGCCTGTGACCAGCGGCGTGATGACCCGACGAAGCTGTCCGATGAACCGGCTGAGCACGATTTGCACAATCGCACCGAAGAAGCATACCCCGAACACCATGGCCATGATGTCCTCCGGACTGCCGCCGCGCGCCTTGACCATGAAGCCTGCTGACAGCACTGCCCCCAGGAACGCAAAGCTGGTGCCTTGGAGGCAGATCATGCCGGCGCCGATTCCGAACGGACGACGCGCCTGGATGAATGTGCCTACACCAGAAACCATCAGTGCCATGCTGATCAGGTAGGGCAGATACGCACCCAGGCCCAAGGCTGAGCCGATGATCAGGGGTGGTGTGATGATGCCGACGAATGCCGCAAGCACATGCTGAATCGCCGCCAGTGTGGCGGGCGCCGGGCTGGGACGATCATTCAGTCCGTAGATCAGGTCGTTATTCTCTGGCGCATCAGGCTGCATGTCGTGCTCTCGGTTTCTGTGGTGGGCCAAGTCGACGCGGCATGAACGGCGCCAACCTGACTCGTATTGCAAAAACCTGTCCAACTGATCAGGTAGTCGGTTCGCAAATCTTGTTATTACCAACTTTTTCAATCAGTTAGCTACTCATGGCGTCGTCTCGACGGCACTGTCTGGTGACGCTGTTCGCGCTTGCAGGCCTCATCGTGTCGCAGCCAGGCTTTCAAGAAAGCTCTCCAGCACCAAATGAGGGCGACGACCTCTGCGGGTGACGGTCACCAGACTCAGATCATAAAAGCGAGTGCGCGGTTTGAGCGGCCGCAGTCGGCCTTGCTGAACCCAGAATGTCGCGTAGTGATCTGGCAGATAGCCGATGTAACGCCCTGTCAGGATGAGAAATGCCATGCCTTCCCGATCCGAAGCACTGGCCGTGCATTTAAGCGCCTGATAGTGCGCCTGGATATCGGCAGGAAGTCGAAATGTCGGGGCGATCGCCTCCTGATTCGCGATCCGCTCATCGTCCAGTTGGGTGTCATCCACATAAAACAAGGGATGACCCACTGCGCAGTACAGCAGCGAGCGTTCGCTATACAGCGGCTGGTACTCCAGACCCGACAACGCGCTGGCCTGAGGCACGACACCCACATGAAGGCTACCGTCGAGCACACCTTGCTCGACCTCGTTGGGGGCGATCATCCGGATATTGATGTGCACATCCGGCCCGCGCTCTTTCAACTGTGAAAGCGCGTGGGTGATGCGCATGTGGGGTAGGGTCACGAGATTGTCAGTCAGGCCAATGTTCAGCTCCCCTCGAAGGTGTCGGTGAAGACCGTTCACTTCCGTACGAAAACTCTCGAGTGCGCTGAGCAGCTGGAGCGATGACTGATACACCTCACGACCTTCTTCTGTCAGCGAAAACCCCGCTCGCCCACGCTGACAGAGACGAAGTCCCAAGCGTTGTTCGAGATCGCTCATTTGCTGACTGATCGCGGATCGGCCAATCCCCAGCGCGCTTTCGGCTGCGGAAAAACCGCCCGACTCGACGACGCTACGAAAGATGCGCAGCAGGCGGATATCAAAATCACTGACTTGTGCCAGCGGGTCGGAACGTCGAGTGCTCATAGTTTAGTAGTCAGCCAACTAAAGATCATAAAAGCAGGATTTTCCCGACTTTATGCCCGTGGCAACGTGGCTGCAACCGGCACTGCTTTCCGATCCTGTTTCAAGGGAATGAAGACAGGCCACCCACGTCCTTGTGAGGTTATTCCGATGAACATGCCCGAATCGTCCGATATGTCGCTGGCCAGTCAGTTGAAACTCGATGCTCACTGGATGCCCTACACGGCCAATCGCAATTTCCAGCGTGATCCGCGACTGATCGTGGCTGCCGAAGGCAGCTATCTGACTGACGACAAGGGGCGCAAGATTTACGATGGCCTCTCTGGTCTGTGGACCTGCGGCGCGGGTCATACACGCAAGGAGATTCAGGAAGCCGTGGCCAGGCAACTGGGCACACTCGATTACTCGCCTGCTTTCCAGTTCGGCCATCCGTTGTCATTCCAGTTGGCTGAAAAAATTACCGAGCTCACGCCGGGCAACCTGAATCATGTGTTCTATACCGACTCGGGTTCGGAGTGTGCCGACACGGCGGTCAAGATGGTTCGCGCTTACTGGCGCCTGAAAGGTCAGGCGACCAAGACGAAAATGATCGGGCGTGCCCGGGGTTATCACGGCGTGAACATTGCGGGCACAAGCCTTGGTGGCGTCAACGGCAACCGCAAAATGTTCGGTCAACTGATGGATGTCGATCATCTGCCTCACACACTGTTGGCAAGCAACGCGTATTCCCGGGGGATGCCAGAGCAGGGCGGCATCGCGCTGGCAGACGAGATGCTAAAGCTGATCGAACTGCACGACGCTTCCAACATCGCAGCCGTGATCGTCGAGCCGATGGCTGGCTCTGCTGGCGTCATCGTGCCTCCGCAGGGCTACCTCAAACGCCTCCGTGAAATCTGCGACCAGCACAATATCCTGCTGATCTTCGACGAGGTGATCACCGGCTTCGGTCGTACCGGCTCGATGTTCGGCGCAGACAGCTTCGGCGTGACCCCTGACCTGATGTGCATCGCCAAGCAGGTGACCAATGGCGCCATTCCGATGGGCGCAGTGATCGCCAGCAGCGAGATCTACCAGACGTTCATGAACCAGCCGACTCCTGAATACGCGGTCGAATTTCCCCACGGTTATACCTATTCCGCACACCCGGTCGCTTGCGCTGCGGGGCTGGCGGCGCTGGATATCCTCAAGCGTGAAAATCTGGTGCAGCAAGTCGCTGAGACCGCGCCGCATTTCGAGAATGCGCTGCACGGTCTTAAAGGCAGCAAAAATGTCATCGACATTCGCAACTACGGCCTGGCAGGTGCGATTCAGATTGCGGCCCGCGATGGCGACGCAATCGTTCGCCCGTTCGAGACCGCGATGAAGCTGTGGAAAGCCGGTTTCTATGTCCGCTTCGGTGGTGACACGCTGCAGTTCGGACCAACGTTCAACAGCAGACCTCAGGATCTGGACCGCATGTTCGACGCGGTCGGCGAAGCGCTCAACCAGATCGACTGACCTACCTGACTTATCAACAGGCGTGGCTCAGGCTGCGCCTGCGAGCACCCTTTTTCGGAGTCAACCCATGAGCAACATTCAACACTTGATCCACGGCGAACTGGTCAGCGACACCGGTCGCACCGCCGACGTGTTCAATCCGTCCACCGGGCAGTCGATTCACAAGGTCCCGCTGGCCAGTCGCGAAACCGTGCAGCAGGCGATCGATTCGGCCAAGGCGGCGTTCCCGGCATGGCGGAACACGCCACCTGCCAAGCGCGCCCAGGTCATGTTTCGCTTCAAGCAACTGCTGGAACAGAACGAAGCGCGCATCGCTCAGTTGATCAGTGAAGAACATGGCAAGACCCTGGAAGATGCTGCCGGCGAATTGAAGCGTGGGATCGAAAACGTCGAGTACGCCAGTGCCGCGCCCGAGATTCTGAAGGGTGAGTACAGCCGTAACGTCGGCCCGAACATTGACGCCTGGTCCGACTTCCAGCCGCTGGGTGTCGTGGCGGGAATCACACCGTTCAACTTCCCGGCCATGGTGCCTCTGTGGATGTACCCATTGGCGATCGCCTGTGGCAACTGCTTTATCCTCAAGCCGTCCGAGCGCGATCCAAGCTCGACGCTGCTGATCGCTCAGTTGCTGCATGAGGCAGGTTTGCCCAAGGGCGTCCTGAACGTCGTGCACGGCGACAAGGCCGCGGTCGATGCGCTGATTGAGGCGCCGGAAGTCAAGGCGCTCAGCTTCGTCGGCTCTACGCCGATCGCCGAGTACATCTATAAGGAAGCGACATCTCGCGGAAAGCGTGTTCAGGCACTCGGCGGCGCCAAAAACCACGCGGTGCTGATGCCGGATGCCGATCTCGACAATGCGGTCAGCGCATTGATGGGCGCGGCCTACGGTTCGTGCGGTGAGCGCTGCATGGCGATTTCGGTCGCCGTTTGCGTGGGCGATCAGGTTGCCGATGCGTTGGTGGACAAACTGGTTCCGCAGATCAAGGCGTTGAAAATTGGCGCAGGCACTAGCTGCGGCCTCGACATGGGACCGCTGGTGACCGGTCAGCATCGGGACAAAGTCAGCGGCTATATAGAAGACGGGGTGGCGGCGGGTGCAAAGCTGGTCGTCGACGGTCGGGGTCTGACCGTTTCAGGTCACGAAGAGGGTTTCTTCCTGGGCGGATGCTTGTTCGATCAGGTCACCCCGCAGATGCGTATCTATAAGGAAGAGATCTTCGGTCCGGTTCTTTGCATCGTCCGAGTCAACAGTCTCGAGCAGGCGATGCAACTGATCAACGACCACGAATACGGTAACGGCACTTGCATCTTCACCCGCGACGGTGAGGCCGCCCGGCTGTTCTGCGATGAGATTGAGGTCGGCATGGTCGGCGTCAATGTGCCGTTGCCTGTGCCGGTGGCTTACCACAGCTTTGGAGGCTGGAAACGTTCACTGTTCGGCGACTTGCATGCTTATGGTCCGGATGGCGTGCGTTTCTACACCCGTCGCAAGGCCATCACCCAGCGCTGGCCGCAGCGGGCCAGCCACGAGGCTTCGCAGTTCGCATTCCCAAGTTTGTAATCACGCGCGAGAAGGCGGGCCGTAAGGTTCGCCTCTTCGCTTATCAGCTGACTTTTGACCGATATGACAATTTAATGAAATTAGGGGTTGACGCCCCTCTCAATGTCTCTATAATTCGCCCCACTTCCGGCGCAGACGAAACGGAAAACTCCTTGAGATTCAACGAGTTAGAC